>NC_021017.1:5969897-5976145 GCF_000210075.1 Bacteroides xylanisolvens XB1A | reverse complement strand
TGCTGCAGGTTCTCCTGCAGATGGCTTTGCACACGGCTGTCCGTCGCCCGTATCTCACGTGTCAGACGCCGCATCCGCTTCATGTAGAGCTTGCTGCACAGCAACGCCAACGGCATGATAAGCAGGATGACGACAGCCATCCGCCGGTCGAGACAGAACAGGAACAGCGCGGCGCCGGCCAGTTGGAACAGCGTGGTTCCGACCAAGGGGATGGAACCCGCCAGCAGGTCCGTCACGGTACGGACATCCTCCTCCATGCGGTTGAGCATATCGCCGGAATGGAATGTCTCGCGACCGTTCCACCGGCTTTTCAGGATATGTTCGAGCAGATCCTGCCGCAGTCTGTTGCGCAGGCTGATCTCCGTGTGCGCATAGAGACGGCTGACAAGTGCGGACAGCAGCAGTTGCAGGACGATGCATCCCGCCATGGCCGCCAGTCCCAGGATGATGTTCCCGTCCGCCTGATGGGTGGCGGTATCTATCAGGTGCTTGCAGAACCAGACGAACGTGAGGGACACGCCGATGCGAACTGTCCCGGCAAGAATACCCGCCAGAATGGGGGAGCGATATCCCCGTGAGGCGTTCCACAGCCATTCCGCTCCTTCTTTCATACTCATTCCCGCCTTCATATCCATACCCGTCTGTATATGTACAGCAAATACCGGCGGATAGGGAGCAGCCTGCCCCATATCTTCGCCTTGCACCGTTCACCCCCTGCGTCGCAGTCCACATAACGGCCGTTACGGATAATTCTTGTGACAACTCCCGTTATATCGGGAAACCGACAACTTTCCGTTTCCTTTAGATTCCCGTCGCCCATTAGGACAATCTCCGCGCCATGGATGCGGACGATACGGTGCAGCACATACCGGCTGTCGGGCAGGTGTGCCAGGGCGATTTGCCAGACCTGTAACGCCTGTATCCCGGAGGGACGCCGTACAAGCACACTGTCACGCCCTCCGACAATGAAGGGGAGCATGCTGTTTCCCGTAGCCTTCAGCATGACCGACCGTCCGTCGGCCAGCATGTTCTCCACCTCCCCAAGCAATGAGGCGTTGGGGAGCAGAAGCCTGTCGGCATGGGCATGATTGAATGTATCGTCTGTCTTCATTTTCATACTGCAAAAATAGTGAAAATAAACGGAAATAAGCGGCCGCAAACAGCCTTTTTGTAGGGCATCGAACAGAAAAAAGGAAAGGGAGTCTGTTGGTAAACGTCCCAAGTGATAATATAGGTGAAGCTATCAAATTATATGATGAAGCGACTCTGGAGCATGGAATGGGTAACGGTTTAACGGCGTAACGCGCTGTTAAACCGTCTGGTTTTCGTTACCCAAAGACAACTTGCTGTCCGCAGGAGCGGACCACGTATCTCCAATAATTATTGTGTATCAGACTATTGCGTGGCTATTTTCCTGTGATTTGTTGGGCATTTCCATCAGATATTAGCCGGCTGTTCTCCCCATTAAAGGGTAGATATCTCTTCATAACCATGTGACTTACGCCCATAATTCGAGAATAAGGAGGCGCATATACGGGAAATCTGCCCTTTAATGCCCTATTGTCCAAGCGTAAGGGCAGAGCCGCCAAAGATGAGCGATTTCGGAGAATCTTACGGTCGGAATTCAGCCGTGAAAGAGCTACCCGCCTGGAAGGAAGTTTTGAAACGCAGAAACAACATTATTCACTGGCCAGGATAAAAGCCAGAAACAGGAAAACGGAAGTACTTTGAGTTTTCTTTGGGATACATACAGCCAATGCGGTATGTATGATAGAAAAGGTCGAAAAGAAAAAAAAGAAAGGCAGCATAATCTGACTAAAATAAGAGGAAAAGAGGAGAGGTTTTAACTTCCCCTAAAAAATATATGTACATAATGCATGGGTGGGAAGAAAAAATAAGAATATGTAAATAATGTTCTATGAAAAAGATAGAAGACTGGGAGAATTGAACGAAAAAATCAAGAGAAAAGCTCACGTAAAGTAAAACTTTTTTCTTAATTTAGAAGAAAGAGGAACATTTACTGAATATCCATAAATAGAGAAAAACAAGTATTGACGGTTCTATTTTTTTACTTGTACTACTTGTATTGTTTATCAATATTTCAAAGAACTAACGTGGCTTCCGCCGCGCCTGCTTTCTTTGCGAAAGCGGATGCAAAGATAAGGACTTTTTCAGATAACTTCCAAACTTTTTCGAAGTTTTTTTTGTTTTTATTTTCTGATGCCTTAATCTTGTAGCAGAATGTCAACCATTAGGCTCTGTCTCTCTAGCAAAGCGGGTGCAAAAGTAGACAACTTATCAATAACATCCAAATATATCTGACTATTTTTCGGCTCTTTCTTGAAACTTTTTTTGTAACTCATTGATTGATAACGATGTCATAGAGTATGTTTTTTCAGATAGACACATCCTTATATGGAACACCTATACATTATTATATAGCGTACCCAAATGTAAGTTCTATTTTCCTATACCTAACAGAAATTCTATATACATTCAAGATTCCACGATCCACTTTTCGATATTACGAGTTTCTGCGCTAAAATTTACTCCTATTTTAAAAAGTTTTCGCTCATCCGTCTCGAAAGGTAAAGCATAATGCTTATCGTTAATCTGTTGCAAAGCCTCTTCTGCTGTGCCATTCAGTTTAAATTCCATTATATAAATAAATTTATCAGTCTGCAAGACAAGATCAATGCGCCCTTCACTCGTATGATACTCTACCTTGGTGTAGAAACCTAGCAGTTTAAAAACGATAAAAAGAACATTTTCGTAATGTAGTTCCTGATCCCGAATCACTTCGTAAGTAGTGTCTGCAAAGAAGCTTTGCAGGCGGTGGAAGAAAGAGTTATAATCACCCGCCTCCACTTCACGGACAAACTTCTGAATTTCAAACGGGGACTCGACCTTATTTACATTTGCATAATAGGGAAGCAAAAAATGAGCAGACTCTTTCCAAAACGGCGCGGACGACTCAAGAAGTAATAACTTCCGCTCTTGACCATTTGATACATTAATGCAGTTTTATCAATATAGAAATAACCGTCATTACGAATCTTTTCGAAATTCTGAATGCCGATAGGATAAATTTTATTGCTCATAATCTCTGCTTTTATAAATTAACGCCAGTCACCTGTCTTGCAAAGACATATATATTTTTAATAGAATTCCTTCTCACGCAAGGTTAAAAGATTCTTTTCCTCAAGCCACTATTACCTCTAATTTTCCCTACAATAAAGTTTGAAAAATAAAAAAACATCTGCCACCTGCAACAAAATCGAAATAACAAACTGACTGATAAACAATTATAGCGTTGCAGATACCGTTGCAGATACGTTGCAGATAAAAGTATCTGCAACACAGCGGTAAGAAGAAATATTGCACACCAAGCATCAAAGTTTATTTTCCTATCATTGAAGCGCTCGTTTCCTGCGTCAAAACTCCGGTTCCCAGGCGGGAAACTACAGTTTCCGCGCGTAGAAACGAGAGTTTCCAGCCAGAGATACTAGCGTTTCCCGCTAGAGACACTGGAGTTTCCATATAGAGAAACGACAGCGAAACCGTAGCTAAAGATTTTCAGAGAAGGAGATATACAAGACTAACCCCAGTTATAATCCTCCACGTAACCGTCGAAATACTCATCCAGACTAACGCCAAGCTCCTTGGCTACGGCAATAATCCGCCGTTGTTCGACCGGACTAAGGTTCATGTCTCCCCTACGTTTCAAATAATAGTTCTTTCTACCCATATATTCAATCATACGATAGCGAAAGGTATCTGCCACACGAACCGTAAGAGCACTAATCGTACGCATAAAGCCGCGTGCATAACGCACTTTCTCATTGGAACGGTAATAATCACAAGCACTTTTCATCGCTTTCAGCCGGTTGGGATTCATTATTGACAGGAAAACCCGCTCCGCCGGAGCATACTCTAAGGCGATATGCCGCAGACAAGTCGTGGCACGCGGACATTCTTCGGCTGCACACAAGCCGAAAGTATAAGGAACGATGGAATAATCGAATGGTTCTTTCATTGCTGTTTATCGGTTTTATTGTTATTAAATTCTACAAATGTACGGATAAAAAGGATAAACAGATAAAATATCCATGTTTATTTGCAAGAACGGGCAAATATGACTAACTTAGCAGAATATTATTAACAAAACAAAAGATGAAAATCACTCAATTAAGAGACAAGGACAAAACTACTGCGCTGACTACAATGGATATGGAAACGTGGATAGGAAAAACACGGACAGAAACAAAGACACAGCCTGTGTCCGCCTTCAGAGAAGTGTTGCGATATTCCCTGCCCGACTCACGCTGCTACGAAGCAGACAAGCTGCCGAAGATTCTTCCGGCTGCGGAATTCCGCAGGACGGAAGGTGGAAAACAAATGAAAAGTTATAACGGAATAGTTGAACTGACCGTCGGACCGTTGTCAGGCGGCCCGGAGATTACATTGGTAAAACAATTGGCATGGGAACAGCCGCAGACTCACTGCGTCTTTACCGGTTCGAGCGGACGGACAGTGAAAATATGGGCGAAATTTACACGCCCTGACAATTCGCTTCCACAGAAAAGAGAAGAAGCGGAGATATTTCATGCGTATGCCTATCGTTTGGCCGTGAAATGCTATCAGCCGCAAATTCCGTTCAGCATTTTACCCAAAGAGCCTAGTCTGGAACAGTACTCACGGCTATCACACGACCCGGAACTTATGTACAGACCGGATTCCGTTCCGTTTTATCTGTCACAACCGTCAGGGATGCCCGAAGAACTGACTTATCGGGAAGCGGTACGCTCGGAAAAGTCACCGTTGACACGGGCCGTACCGGGATATGACACGGAGCGCGCTGTATTCATGCTTTTCGAATCGGCTTTGAGAAAGACCCATGAAGAAATCTACGAAGCGGAAGATGAAGGTGCACCCGAAAGAGGGGAAGACTTTCAGGCTATGGTGACACAACTGGCTGTCAACTGCTTCCATTCGGGCATTCCCGAAGAGGAAACGGTGAAACGTACTATTTTCCACTATTACCTGCGCCGGCAAGAGGTGCTCATTCGTCAGTTGGTCAAGAATGTATATGAAGAACAAAAAGGGTTCGGAAAGAAGAGCAGCTTAGGGAAAGAACAGTACCTGTCACTCCAGACAGAGGAGTTTATGAACAGGCGCTACGAATTCCGTTACAACACCCAAGTGGGAGAAGTGGAATACCGCGAGCGGAACTCATTCCATTTTTACTTCAATCCTATCAACAAACGAGTGCTGAACAGTATCGCACTAGATGCGCAAGCCGAAGGTATTCCGCTATGGGACAGGGACATAAGCCGGTATATCTACTCCAACCGCATCCCTGTATTCAATCCGTTGGAAGATTTCCTCTACCATCTCCCCGTCTGGGACGGCAAAGACCGTATCCGCGGACTGGCGCAAACCGTTCCCTGCGAAAACAAGCATTGGGTGGACTTGTTTCACCGCTGGTTTCTCAACATGGTCATGCACTGGCGTGGGACAGATAAGAAATATGCGAATAATGTTTCGCCCCTGCTGGTAGGCCCGCAAGGTTGCCGTAAATCGACATTCTGCCGCAGCCTCATCCCGCCCGCCATGCGTGCATACTATACGGACAGCATCGATTTCTCACGAAAGACGGATGCCGAATTGTATCTCAATCGTTTTGCGCTCATCAACATTGACGAGTTCGACCAGATCAGCGCCACCCAACAAGGATACCTGAAACATATCCTGCAAAAACCGATTGTAAATATGCGCAAACCTTATGGAAACGCCGTGCTTGAAATGCGCCGTTATGCTTCATTCATCGCAACGAGCAACCAAAAGGATTTGCTGACCGACCCTACGGGCAGCCGCCGCTTTATCTGTATCGAAGTAACCGGAACGATAGATACAAACAAGGCGATAGATTATGAACAGCTTTACGCGCAGGCCATGTATGAGCTCGACCACGGCGAACGTTACTGGTTCGACCAGTCCGAAGAACAGATTATGACCAGAAGCAACCGTGAATTTGAACAAGTTTCACTCGAAGAACAGTTGTTTTATCGTTATTTCCGTCCGGCCAAAGAGAAAGAGAATGGCGAATGGCTTTCACCGGCGGAGATTTTGGAAGATATAAAGAAAAGCAGTGCCATACCGTTGTCAAACAAGCGGGTAAGTGTGTTCGGGCGAGTTCTGCGTAAACATGAAATCCCGTCGAAACGTGTACACAGAGGTACTGTCTA
>NC_021017.1:5827412-5968453 GCF_000210075.1 Bacteroides xylanisolvens XB1A | reverse complement strand
ACTGTCTACCATGTTGTACGAGTTTTATAAGACCAACAGATACGTTGCAGATACTACATCTGCAACGTATCTGCCACAGGTATCTGCAACGCTATAACACGTTTATTTTCAACAAGATAATTCAATTTCGTTGCAGGTGGCAGATAAAATAGCACTTTACAAACTTATGTGTAGGTAAAGCTATCTTTCTGTTAAATTCTCAATGAGCCATAAACAAAAATCTCCCCTGCCTGTTACATAGGCAGTTTAAACATATTAACCTAAACATAAAAATTATGGCTAGAGAAAGTGTAAAAATTCTACAAGGGAAACTAGATGTAGAAAGTTTGATCGCACAGTTGAACGCAGCATTAGCTGAAGAATGGTTGGCATACTATCAATATTGGGTAGGTGCATTAGTAGTGGAAGGTGCCATGCGTGCCGATGTACAGGGTGAATTTGAGGAACATGCCGAAGAAGAGCGCAGACATGCGCAACTGCTCGCTGACCGTATCATTGAGTTGGAAGGAGTTCCGGTGCTCGACCCTAAGCAATGGTTTGAGTTGGCAAGATGCAAATATGATGCTCCGCAGGGGTTCGACTCTGTCAGTTTGCTGAAAGACAATGTAGCTTCCGAACGCTGCGCAATCCTTCGTTATCAGGAAATTGCAGATTTTACCAATGGGAAAGATTTCACTACCTGCGACATCGCCAAACATATTCTTGCCGAAGAGGAAGAACATGAACAGGATTTACAAGATTATCTGACGGACATCGCCAGAATGAAGAAATCATTCCTCGACAAGTAAATTCTAATATAATAATTAGGCAAAAGAGGGTGTATCCTGCAGGGGATATTCCCTCTTTTATCTATTATAGTACGATAAAAACAAAACTATTTTAGAGTAAATCAAGAAGAAATCTTTCTTTTTTCGTATTTTTGTCCCAATATGCACGTTTAATCCAAGTAGATAACGAACATTAGCAAAAAAAGAATGAAAGTAATTGATTTAATACATAGCAACAAGAAAACTGCTTTTTCTTTCGAGATACTTCCACCGCTGAAAGGAACGGGAATAGAAAAGTTATATCAGACAATCGATACGCTTCGGGAATTTGACCCGAAATATATCAATATCACTACTCACCGCAGCGAATATGTGTATAAAGACCTCGGTAACGGATTGTTTCAGAGAAACCGCTTGAGAAGGCGTCCGGGAACGGTTGCCGTGGCTGCCGCCATTCAGAATAAATACAATATTACGGTAGTCCCGCATATTTTGTGCAGCGGATTTACCCGCGAAGAAACCGAGTATGTGTTGCTCGACCTGCAATTTCTGAATATCACGGAATTACTGGTATTGCGTGGTGACAAAGCGAAACATGAGTCGGTATTTACACCAGAAGGTGACGGTTATCATCATGCTATCGAGTTGCAGGAACAAATCAATAATTTCAATAAAGGTATTTTTGTGGACGGTTCGGAGATGAAAGTCAGCAGTACGCCGTTTTCTTACGGGGTGGCTTGTTATCCGGAGAAGCACGAAGAAGCGCCTAATATCGAGACTGACCTTTACTGGCTGAAGAAAAAAGTGGAGAACGGGGCGGAATATGCCGTGACACAGTTGTTCTACGATAACAGGAAATATTTTGAATTTGTGGAGCAGGCGAAGGCGGCAGGTATCAATATACCTATCATTCCGGGAATCAAACCGTTCAAGAAGCTGTCTCAACTAAGCATGATTCCAAAGACTTTCAAAGTGGATTTGCCGGAAGACTTGGTGAAAGAGGCTTTGAAGTGCAAGAATGACGCGGAAGCCGAGCAAGTAGGTATCGAATGGTGTGTAGCCCAGTGCAAGGAGTTGATGGCTCACGGAGTGCCGAGTATTCATTTCTACTCTATCGGAGCAGTAGACAGTATCAAAGAAGTAGCCAAAATCATTTATTGATATGTTTTTCAGAGACGTAATCGGACAAGAAGAAATCAAGCAACGGCTCATTCAGGAAGTGAATGAGGGGCGTATTCCACATGCCCAGCTTATTTGCGGCCCGGAAGGGGTCGGGAAAATGCCGTTGGCTATTGCATACGCACGTTACATCAGTTGCACCAATCGGGGGGAGACTGATGCCTGCGGAACGTGTCCGTCCTGCGTGAAATTCAATAAATTGGTGCATCCCGACGTACATTTCGTATTCCCTATCGTGAAAAGCGCAAAGGGGAAAAAGGAAGTATGCGATGATTATATAGCCGACTGGCGACCGTTTGTTATCAATCATCCTTACTTTAATCTCAATCACTGGTTAGGAGAGATGGATGCGGAGAACTCACAAGCATTGATCTATGCCAAAGAGAGTGACGAGATTCTGAAAAAACTTAGTTTGAAATCCAGTGAAGGGGGATTTAAAATTACGATTGTATGGCTGCCGGAAAAAATGCATCCGGTGTGTGCCAACAAACTGCTGAAGTTGCTTGAGGAACCGCCCGAAAAAACGGTTTTCTTATTGATATCGGAAGCGCCGGACATGATTCTGCCCACTATCCTAAGCCGTACCCAGCGCATGAATGTGCGGAAGATTGATGAAGCCAGCATCGACCGGGTATTACAGACGAAATATAACATTTTGCCTGCCGACAGTATTTCCATTGCCCATCTGGCAAACGGGAATTTTATCAAGGCACTCGAAACAATTCATCTGAATGAAGAGAACCAGTTGTTTTTTGACTTGTTTGTCAGCCTGATGCGGTTGTCTTACCAACGGAAAATCAGGGAGATGAAAATGTGGAGCGAGCAAGTGGCGGGCATGGGACGTGAACGTCAGAAGAACTTCCTGGAATATTGCCAGCGCATGATTCGGGAGAATTTTATCTTCAACCTGCACCAGCGCAATTTGACGTATATGACGATTAATGAACAGAATTTTGCAACCCGCTTTGCGCCTTTTGTCAACGAACGTAACGTGATGGGCATCATGGACGAATTAAGCGAAGCGCAACTACATATAGAACAGAATGTAAATGCTAAAATGGTATTCTTCGACTTCTCGCTGAAGATGATTGTACTGTTGAAGCAATAATAAATATATAAACTTATGGAATATAAACTTCATAATGGAAGCGGTGGCCTTTGCTGCAAAGGATGCTCCCGACAAGATAAAAAGCTGAACACCTACGATTGGCTGGCGGACATTCCGGGCAATGCGGAAGAGAGTGACATGGTGGAAGTGCAATTCAAAAATACCCGGAAGGGATATTTTCGGAACAGCAACAAGATTAAACTGGAAAAAGGAGATGTAGTTGCCGTTGAAGCGGCTCCCGGCCATGACATCGGCGTGGTTACATTGACCGGCCGGCTCGTTCCCCTGCAAATGAAGAAAGCAAACTTCAAGGCAGATACGGAAATCAAGCGTGTCTATCGGAAAGCCAAGCCGGTAGATATGGAAAAGTTCAACGAAGCCAAAGCCAAAGAACACGCTACGATGATTCGTGCGCGTCAGATTGCGTTGAATCTCAATCTGGATATGAAAATCGGAGATGTGGAGTATCAGGGGGATGGTAACAAAGCTATTTTCTACTATATCGCCGATGAGCGGGTAGACTTCCGGCAACTGATTAAAGTATTGGCCGAAGCATTCCGCGTACGTATCGAAATGAAACAAATCGGTGCCCGTCAGGAAGCAGGACGCATCGGCGGTATCGGTCCTTGCGGACGCGAACTTTGCTGCGCTACATGGATGACGAGCTTCGTCTCTGTTTCTACCAGTGCAGCCCGTTTTCAGGATATCTCATTGAATCCGCAAAAACTTGCCGGACAGTGCGCTAAGCTGAAATGCTGTCTGAACTACGAGGTGGACTGTTACGTGGAAGCTCAAAAACGTCTCCCTTCGAGAGAGATAGAACTGGAAACGAAGGATGGTACTTTCTATTTCTTCAAAGCAGATATTCTAAGCAATCAGGTTTCTTATTCTACGGATAAAAACTTCCCTGCCAACCTGGTCACCATCAGCGGCAAACGTGCGTTTGAAGTAATCTCCATGAATAAGAAAGGGATGAAACCGGACAGCTTGCTCGAAGAAGAAAAGAAACCGGAACCGAGAAAACCAGTTGACTTGCTGGAACAGGAAAGTGTTACCCGTTTCGACCGCAGCCGGAATAATAAAGAGGGCGGCAATAACGCTAACCGGAATAATAAAAAGAAGAAAAAAGGAAACAATAATAACGGAAACCGCCCGCAACAGCAAGCAGAAGGCGGCAATCGTCCGCAACAACCTCAACGGGAAAATGAAAACCGCCCGCAACAGTCAGAAAACGGCAACAGAGGGGAAAGAGACAACCGCCCGAGAAATAACAATAACAACAACCGGAACAGAGGACAGAACCAGGGACGGAATAATGAAAACAGACGTCCGGAAAGAGGATCAAATCAAGAACGTCCGCAAGGACAGGAACGGTCGAATCAGGAACGTCCGCAACAACAAGACCGTCAACGCGAACAGCAAGGACAGGAACGTCAAGAACGTCGTCCCAACCACGAGCGTCCTTCCAGACCGGAAAGAAATCAGAATCAGGAGAAACAGTCAACTAATGAAAAGCCTACTCAAGAATAGTATATTGAGTCTATTCAGCGCTTGCTTACTGACAGCCTGCAATGAACATACAGTGTATCACTCTTATCAATCCCTTCCCAACAAGGGATGGGGAAAGAGTGATACACTCTCTTTTCAGGTTCCCATAACTGACAGCGTTCCCACTACTCTCCGGCTTTTTGCGGAAGTCCGCAACAGTATCGAATATCCTTATCATGACCTCCATTTATTTATCAGTCAGAATCTACAGGATTCTACGGTATGGCGCACTGATACCATTGCTTTCTGCCTGGCTGACTCTACCGGAAGATGGACGGGACACGGATGGGGAAGCATTTACCAATCGGAAACTTTTATTACATCTGTTCGCCCCTTACATCCTGCAAATTATACTATTAAAATTATGAGCGGAATGAAAGATGAAAAGTTACAAGGATTGAGCGATGTAGGTATCCGTATTGAGAAGCAGTAAGATTAGAGTCTTCTGCCACGTCCTGCATCAATGCGCAGGAAGATAAACAGCAATATCGTAAATCCCCATAAAGAAGAACCTCCATAGCTGAAGAAAGGCAATGGAATACCGATAACCGGGGTTAACCCCAGCACCATACCGATATTAATAAATAAGTGGAAAAGGAAAATACTGACGACCGAATATCCATAAACCCGCCCAAAGTTGGAAGTCTGCCGTTCGGACAGGAAGATTAATCGTAAGATCAAAATCAGGAAAGCCAACAGAACAGCAGCCGAACCGACAAATCCTTGCTCCTCACCCACTGTACAGAATATAAAGTCGGTATCCTGTTCGGGCACGTACTTTAATTTTGTTTGCGTACCATTCAGGAACCCTTTTCCTGTCAACCCACCGGAACCGATAGCAATCTTGGACTGATTCACGTTGTATCCGGCACCGGTCAAATCTTCTTCCAAACCGAGCACTACTTTGATACGGACTTGCTGGTGAGGTTCGAGCACATTATCAAATACATAGTTACTAGAATACAGGAAGCCGACAGAACCGATTGTAAACAGGGCAATCAGAAAATAAGTACGCTGCCGCTCACTTAATGCCAAATAAATCAGATAGCCTATCACCACAATACAAAGTGCCCATTGCACCCAAACGAGGCTAAAATGCACCCAATATTCGGATATTAAATAAGCAATCAGTAATATAGCCAAACTTCCACCAATGATATTGCGGGTAGCAGACCATTTCTTACGATATACCCACACCATACCACCGGCAAATAATAAGATCAATAGTAATACGATAAATTCTCCCAGTGGTGTAGGAGTATCGGCGATAAAGACTTCATCAAAACGAATGCCGACCACAAAGTAGATTACCGCACATACGCCCGCAAAAAGCACTACTCCCGGCATTCCTTCACGATAAAGCACCAGAAAAAAAGCAAGATAAACCAATGCGGACCCTGTCTCCCGCTGACCGATAATCAATAACATCGGAAGAAGAATGATGAATCCCAGGATAAAGGCACACTTTTCTTTCTTGATACTAAATGAATAAGAGTTCATGTATTTAGCCAACGCTAAGGCCGTAGCGAACTTGGCAAACTCGGCGGGTTGCAGGCTCACAGGCCCCATGACAAGCCAGGAGCGTGATCCTTTGGTGTCCGGTGCTATGAAGATGGTAACAATGAGCAGGAGAATCATCCCCACATATATAATGTACGCGAACATATCATACATACGGTCTTCCAGCATCAACAGCACGAATCCGAGCCCGAAGGAACAGATAATCCATACGAACTGCTTGCCGGCACGGGTCGAGAAGTCGAGGAAGTCGCGTTCGCCATAGTCATAGCTGGCTCCGCAGACGCTAAACCATCCGCCAACAATCAGGAGCAGGTAAATAAAAATCGTTACCCAGTCCAGCGTTTTCCACAAACTATCGTTCCTCGTTACCATATAATATCACTCTGTTACTAAATTCTTCCGCCCTCAACTCGTTCTCCGGCGAGAGCTTGCCTTTCAAATACTGTTCCATCATCAGTGCGCCGAAAGGAACTCCGTAAGTAGCACCCCATCCGCCGTTCTCTACATAGACGGCAATAGCTATCTTCGGTTTGTTCATCGGTGCAAAGCCCATAAATACCGAGTGGTCGTGTCCGCGGTTCTGCGCAGTACCCGTTTTTCCACAGGCTTCCAAATCCGGAACCATCACTGACAGCATACGACAAGTTCCTCCGGTAGCTGCGCCACGCATCCCTTCTACGACTGATTCATAATGTCTTTTCTCAATAGTGGTATAACGTGGTACGCGATAGATGCTGTCCAACTGATTGTCTTGGATTTCCTTTACAATATGCGGTGTCACAAAATATCCTCTGTTAGCAATCGTTGCTCCCAGGTTAGCAATCTGAAGGGGAGTGGATAGAATTTCCCCCTGTCCGATAGAGATACTGATTACTGTCAGTCCGTTCCAATGCCCGCGATAAGCTTTATCGTAGAACTGCGCATTCGGAATCAAGCCCCGTTTCTCTCCCGGCAAATCAACTCCCAGTTTGTAGCCAAATCCTTGCGAAACCATGTGGTCTTTCCAGACCGTAATGGCGTTTTGTGGCGAACCGTATTTACGATCGCCAAACATACGGAACAATCCCCAACAGAAATAGGAGTTGCACGATGTAGCAATAGCCGGAATCAATGGCAAGGGAGATCCGTGAGCATGGCAGCCTACTGTCAATCTTCCGTAATGGAACCCATGTGAGCAAGGGAATGCCGGACTTTGTTCGGTGATAATTCCTTCTTGCAGGAATGTCAGTCCTTGCGCTGTCTTGAACGTAGATCCCGGAGGATACACTCCCATCAGGGCACGATTCAAAAGCGGTTTGGTCATATCACGTTGCAAGGCTAGATGGTTCTTGCCACGCTGGCGCCCAATCATCAAATGCGGGTCATAATTGGGAGAGGATACCAGACAAAGGATTTCTCCGGTCTCCGGTTCAATAGCCACAATGCTTCCAATCTTATTCTTTAATAAACGTTCGCCCAGCATCTGTAAGTCAATATCCAAACTCAATGTCAGGTTCTTGCCGGGAACGGAAGGACGGTCATATTCACCATCCATATAATGTCCCTGGATACGACCGTGCGCATCACGAAGCAGAATCTCAATTCCTTTCTCGCCACGCAGATACTTTTCATACGATTTCTCGACTCCTAACTTGCCGACATAATCCCCACGGATGTAGTACCCTTCTTCATCCGCTTCCATTTCTTTTGCGGAGACTTCTCCGATATCTCCCAAAGCATGGGCGGCAGCATTGTACGAATATTGACGGATGGTACGCCGTTGAATATAAAAGCCACGAAACTTAAACAGCTTTTCCTGAAAGACACCACATTCTTCCGCCGAAAGTTGCGACATAAACAACTGGTTGGTATAGCGGGAATACCCCGGATTGCGGCGACGGTCTTTCATATCGCTCATTATTTTGAGAAACTGTGCACGGGTGATATTCAGCGATTGGCATAAATCGAGTGTGTCCAGATTCTCTATTTCCTTTGGCACGATCGTTATGTCGTATGCCGGCTGATTGAATACCAATAGTTTACCGGTCCGGTCATAAATAGCGCCACGCGAGGGGTACTGGATTTTATTCAGAAAAGCGTTACTGTCAGCATTCTTCTTGTAGTCATCGGTCGTGATCTGCAATACAAAAAGACGTATCAGATAAATCAAAACAATGGAGATAGCAATGCCTCCGATTACAAATTTGCGCTTCTCTAAGATATAATCTTTTGCCATCGTTACTTCTTAATCCCTTCTATAGCTATGATACAGGTTACAGTCAGAATAGTGCAAAGAAGCACTCGCAACAGTAACAGCCAAATGCTGGTAAATGAGAAGAACTCAATGGAGAGTAATGCCAGACTGTGCACAAAAACACTTGCAGTGGTATATTTTAAGAAAGGACTGATTCCCATCGTCTTAAAAGAGGGAATAAAGCTATCCGGATTATCACGGGGCGTGAACAGACGAAGTAAAGAGGGACGAAGAAAGGCTAGCAGCACAGTAGCCGCCGCATTCATTCCCGGAGTATCGGAGAATATATCAATGGTCAGCCCGAAGAAAAAAGCCCACAACATCAGTTCATTCCGGGAAGTGCCGGAGCTGAATTTCAGAATAAAATAGATATAGAGAAAAGGAGTAGCATAGCCGGCAATATGTACACTATTAAGGATTAGCACCTGAAGAAGTACCAAGCCGATAAACCATCCGATTCTATGTATATAAGTAATAATCATTCTTTCATCACCTTGTTTTCAAGTTTCTTCTGTTCTTCCTGACCTGTCCGGGCTACCACCCGAACGTCACTCAACTTACCGAAATCAGTAGCCAGCTTGATTTTCAACAGATAGGAAAGTCCGTCATTAGAGTCGGACATATCATCCACCGTCCCCACCATTATACCTTCGGGAAAGACGGTGGAGAAACCACTGGTAACAACTGTATCTCCCAAATTAAACTCTGCATGACGAGGCAAGTCTTTCAGATAAGCATAGCGCGAATCTCCATGTTCCCATTTCAGGTAGCCGAAATAATCACTGCCGATAATCTTGCAACTGATATTCGACTTGCTGTTCAGTACCGAAATCACCACCGAGTAGGAAGGAGAGGTTTCATAAACAATCCCTACAATCCCATTACCATCCACCACTCCCATTTCGGAGCGAATACCGGAAGAGGAACCTTTATCGAGCGTGATATAATTATCAACCAGATTCAAACTGTTCTTTATCACATGCGCTTTAAACAACTGATAATCCGCTTGCGGCACCTGCCGGATGCTGTTGATGGCCATAGAATCGAGCTGCTGCTCTCTCAATGCTTTTTCCAGATTAGTGATCTGTTGTTCGAGCACCATGTTGCGATCCAACAGATCTTCATTGACCGATTTCAGATGAAAATAAGAGGAAATCCCTCCCGAAACTTCATAAACCGCCCCCACAACCGTATTGGCAGAAGTGAAGAATGCACTCTGCTGATAACGGTTGAACCGAAATAACAAAACAAAACTGGCTACCTCCAATAAGATGAAGAGGAACCAGTAATTGTATTTCAGAAGGAAGTTTAATAAATTCCTCATCCCCGGTTTATCTCATTAAGAAAGAGAAACGGTCTACGTTCTTCAATGCCACTCCTGTACCTTTGGCAACTGCATGCAAAGGATCTTCCGCAATATGGAAAGGAATGTTGATCTTATCGGTCAATCTCTTATCCAGTCCACGAAGCAATGCACCACCTCCGGAGAGATAGATACCATTGTGCACAATATCAGCATACAGTTCAGGAGGTGTATTTTCCAATGCACTCAAGATAGCAGTTTCGATCTTTGAAATTGATTTCTCCAGACAGTGGGCTACTTCCTGGTAGCATACAGGCACCTCCATCGGAAGAGCTGTGATACGGTTCGGCCCGTGAACGATATAATCTTCCGGAGCATCATCACCCAGTTCGGTTAAAGCAGCACCTACATTGATTTTGATACGTTCTGCCATACGCTCGCTGACTTTCACATTGTGCTGACGGCTCATATATTCGCGAATATCCTCTGTCAGGTCATCACCGGCTGTGCGGATGGAGTTGTTGGAAACGATACCTCCCAAAGAGATAACGGCAATTTCCGTAGATCCACCACCTATATCGACAATCATGTTTCCTTCCGGAGCTTCCACGTCGATGCCGATACCGATTGCCGCAGCCATCGGCTCGAAAATCAAATAAACATCACGACCGCCAGCATGTTCCGCAGAGTCACGGACAGCACGGAGTTCAACTTCCGTACTCCCCGAAGGAACGCCAATCACCATGCGAAGAGAAGGTGAAAACAAATGGTTGCGAGTATTCACCTGCTTTATCAAACCGCGCATCATCTGCTCGCAGGCATAGAAGTCGGCAATCACTCCGTCTCTCAACGGACGGATGGTACGTATGTTTTCGTGGGTTTTTTCATGCATCAACTTCGCCTTTTCCCCCACGGCAATCATCTTTTCTGTACGGCGATCCAGAGCTACAACCGAAGGCTCATCCACCACGATTTTTCCGTTCGTGATGATGATAGTATTGGCTGTGCCCAAGTCCATTGCTATCTCTTGTGTAAAAGAAAATAATCCCATATTTTTAAATGAAGAATTAAGAATGAAGAATTAAGAATGAGGATGCTGTCACGTGCAGTCATTCTTCATTATTAGTTCTTCATTCTTCATTAATATTAGTGTTTAAAATGACGGATACCGGTAGTCACCATCGCCATACCGTGCTCATTGCAATAAGCAAATGATAAATCGTCTTTTACCGAACCTCCCGGTTGGATAACAGCCGTAATACCTTCTTTATCTGCAATTTCCACACAGTCGGGGAACGGGAAGAAGGCATCGGAAGCCATTACTGCACCATTCAGGTCGAAACCGAATGATTTGGCTTTTTCAATTGCTTGTTTCAATGCGTCTACACGTGAAGTCTGTCCTACACCGCTTGCAAGAAGTTGTTTATCCTTTGCCAATACGATGGCGTTGGATTTGCTGTTCTTTACAATTTTGTTGGCAAACAACATATCTTCCACTTCTTCCGGAGTAGGAGCTTTGTCTGTCACGGTTTTCAGGTCGGCTACCGTTTCAATATTAGTATCTTTATCCTGCACCAATACGCCATTCAGCAAAGCACGGAATTGTTTCTTAGGCAATTTAGCTTCCTTACGAACGAGGATGATGCGGTTCTTTTTCTGTCCCAGGATTTCGAGTGCATCCACATCATAATCCGGCGCGATAATCACTTCGAAGAAAATCTTGTTGATTTCTTCCGCAGCTTCTTTGTCGATGACACCATTCGTAATCAATACACCGCCGAAAGCAGAAACCGGATCACCGGCCAATGCGTCTTTCCAAGCTTCTAAAACTGTAGCACGGGAAGCTAATCCGCAAGCGTTGTTGTGTTTCAGGATAGCGAAAGTGAGGTCATCGAATTCGTCGATCAGGTCAACGGCTGCGTTGATGTCGAGAAGATTGTTATAAGAGATTTCTTTTCCGTGAATCTGGTCGAACATTGCTTCCAGATTTCCGTAGAAATAACCTTTCTGATGTGGGTTTTCACCGTAACGAAGTTGCTTCTGGCTATTAACAGAGCAACGGAAAGCAGAACCTTCGCCGGCATCGAAATAATTGAAAATAGCCGAATCGTAGTGAGAAGAAACGGCAAATGCTTCTTTAGCCATCCAGCGACGTTCTTCAAGTGAAGAAGTAGCGCCGTGCTCCATCAACATATCCAATAATGGTTTGTATTGAGCTTGAGAAGCTACGATGATTACATCGTTATAGTTCTTGGCTGCGGCACGAATCAGTGAGATTCCGCCTATATCGATTTTTTCAATAATGTCTGCTTCAGATGCACCGGAAGCTACAGTAGCTTCGAACGGATACAAATCAACAATAACCAGATCTATCTCGGGAATTTCATATTTCTCAATCTGTTGCATATCCTGTTCCAGGCCGCGACGACAAAGAATACCTCCGAAAATTTTCGGATGTAATGTCTTTACTCTACCACCGAGAATAGAAGGATAAGTGGTCAAATCTTCCACTGCCTTGCAAGGATATCCCAATGATTCAATAAACTGACGAGTTCCGCCTGTCGACAAAAACTCTACTCCCTCTTCATGAAGTTTGGTAATAATTTCATCCAAACCTTCTTTATGGTATACAGATACCAATGCAGTTTTTATTCTTTTAGACTCTGACATTGAATTGCTTATTAAGTATTTGGTGTGCAAAGTTACGAAATATTGTTTATCGTACGTAATAAATAAGGTGTGAATTAATAAAAAAAAGCGTTGACTCTCCTCAACGGAAAATCAACGCCTCTTCGCATATATATTCTCTATTCAAAAACTATTACCAAATAGATACTCGTTTTTCTTTAGGTACGAACATCGAATCCTGTTCGGTGATTTTGAATGCTTCATACCAATTCTGGATATGAGGAAGAGCACCGTCCACACGCCATTTGCCTAATGAGTGAGGATCAAGTTTGGTCAATCGGAGAATCTCTTCCGGACGGATATTTCCTGCCCACACATTAGCGTATGCCAGGAAGAAACGTTGTTCCGGAGTAAATCCGTCAACAATTTCCAGCGGTGCGGTTTCTGTTGCATTCTTGAATGCCTGGAAAGAAACTTGCAAACCTCCGTGGTCGGCAATGTTCTCTCCAAGTGTCAGGCTACCGTTTGCGTGTACGCCCGGAGCAACTTCGATGCTGTCAAAGAAGTTAACCATCACCTGTGCCCGTTCTTCGAACTTTTTAGCATCCTCTTCTGTCCACCAGTCTTTCAGGTTTCCGTCTTTGTCATATTGACGTCCCTGATCGTCAAATCCATGAGTCATCTCATGGCCGATTACCACGCCGATTGCACCGTAGTTCATAGCATCGTCCGCATTCATATCGAAGAACGGAGGTTGCAGGATAGCTGCCGGGAAGCAGATTTCGTTGGTAGTCGGGTTATAATAAGCGTTCACAGTTTGAGGAGTCATCAACCATTCATCCTTGTCTACCGGTTTGCCAGCTTTGGCAATCATTTCGTTATAATCCCATTCGTTGGCACGCTCGATATTTGCCCAGTAAGAATCATCTTTGATCTCCAGTGCGGAGTAATCTTTCCATTTATCAGGATAACCTATTTTTACATGGAAGGTTGCCAGTTTCTCCAACGCTTTTTCCTTGGTCGGTTCACTCATCCATTCCAAACCTTTGATACGTTCTCCTAAAGAAGTTTGCAGGTTCTTCACCAGTGTAACCATACGTTCTTTGGCAGCAGCCGGGAAGTACTTCTCTACATACATCTGTCCTACCACTTCGCCAAGTACACCATCTACGGTGCTCACGGAACGTTTCCAGCGAGGTTGCATTTCTTTCTTTCCAGACATTGTTCTGCTGTAGAAATCGAAGTTCTGTGCTTCAAAATCATCGCTTAGATAAGAAGCGGCAGCATCTATCAATCCCCATTGAAGATACAGTTTCTGATCGTCCAGTGATACGGTGTTAATCACATCGGCTACTTCCTTCATGGCAGCAGGCTGACCTATATTCACTTCTTCCAAATCTTTCAAACCGGAAACGGTGAAATAAGTATCCCAGTCAAAAGTCGGGAAGTTCTTTTTCAGCGTCGCCCTATCCATCTTGTTATAATTAGCATGAGGATCACGCAATTCCACTTGTGAACGAGCCGCTTTCGCCAGGCGAGTTTCGATGTTCATCACTGCTTTCACAGCTTTCTGTGCAGTAGCCTCATCATAACCTGCCAACTGGAACATTTTGGCGATATGTTCCTGATATTTATTACGGATATTTTTAGTCTGCTCGTCATTCTCCAGATAATAGTCACGCTGTCCCATTCCGATACCACCTTGATAGGTCTGTACGATATTCATGGAACTGTTCATATCATCTGCACTTACGAACATGGTGAAGTAAGGACGGATGCCTTTCTTCTGGCTCTCAGCGATATATGCATAGATTTCTCCTTTATCCTTGAGAGCGTCAATGGCTGCCAGTTCTGCTTTGATCGGAGCTACACCTTCCTGGTTCAGCTTCACGCTATCCATTGCGATATTATAAAGATCGCCTACTTTCTGCGCAGCACTACCCGGTGCATTATCTTTCTTCGCTGCCAATTCGGCAATCAATGCTTTCAGTTGTTCACGACTGTTTTCGCGCAACATGTCGAATGTACCGAAACGTGAATACTCGTCTGTCAGCGGATGATCTTTCACCCAACCTCCACAGGCATATTGATAAAAACTTGTACCCGGCATAGCCGTGGTATCCAGATTAGCAAGGTCGATACCGGACGTCAGCACGGCCTCTTTCTTACTGTTACATCCTGTTGTCATAAGGCATACGGCAAGAATTGGTAAATACTTGGTTACTTTCATATTGTATAAATAATTAAATAGTCTCTCTAATCAACAATCATCCTACCCGCAGTCCGGCACCGAGGAAGAAGGTGACCGACACCGAGGAACGCCTCGTTCCTCAACGAGAAACACCTGTTTCGACACCGAGAAACAGATACCCGCCAGGAATACCTTCTACCGAGGTATAACGTTTCTCTCACATAGTGCCCGGAAGTATGCGTTTTGTTCTAATTTTTCGTTTCTTCCAGTTCCATCGAAACCCGTTCCCACTCTTCAACAATGCCATCCAACTGTTGCTTCAGTTTTTGATGCCGTTCATAGAGCTGCATATCCGAAGCTCCTTCGGGAGTTGCCATCTTCGCTTCTACGATAGCAATCGCGGATTCGGTTTCCTCTATTGAGGCTTCGCAGTCCGCCACTTGGCGTTCGAGTTTCTTAATCTTCTTATTAAGTTCTTTCTGGGCTTCGTAAGAGAGCTTATTCTCCGAAGGCTGAACGGTTTCAGGTTCATTACCTTTAGCTGAAGCCGTGGGAGAAGCCGACAATCCCGCTCCTTTCTGAAGCTCGTTCAAGCTATCTATCTTTTTCTTTTGCAAGAATTCATAGATACCTCCAAGGTGTTCTTTTACAAGTCCACCGCCAAACTCATATACTTTAGTCGCAAGTCCATCCAGAAAATCACGGTCGTGGCTGACAAGAATCACTGTTCCGTCAAATTCGCGGATAGCTTCCTTCAAAACATCTTTCGAACGCATATCCAAATGATTGGTCGGTTCGTCCAGAATCAGTAGATTTACGGGTTCCAGCAGAAGTTTAATCATCGCCAATCGCGTACGTTCTCCTCCGGAAAGGACTTTCACCTTTTTATCCGAAGCTTCGCCTCCAAACATGAAAGCTCCCAGTATATCACGTATCTTCAGACGGATATCTCCTGTCGCTACTCGGTCAATCGTATCGAATACAGTCAGGTTCTCATCCAACATTTGTGCCTGGTTCTGCGCAAAATAACCGATTTGTACATTATGTCCGATCGTTAGTTTGCCTTCGAAATCAATTTCGTCCATGATACATTTCACCAAGGTAGACTTACCCTCTCCGTTCTTTCCGACGAAAGCCACTTTCTCTCCCCTGTTGATAGTCAGGTTGACATCATGGAAAACGACATGGCTGCCATACGCTTTGCGCACATCTTCGCAAATCACAGGATAGTTTCCGCTACGACTGGCTGGAGGGAATTTTAAACGCAAGGCGGAATTATCTTCCTCGTCCACTTCGATGCGGTCTATCTTTTCCAGTTGCTTGATACGGCTTTGCACCTGTACGGCTTTCGTTGCTTTATAACGGAAGCGTTCAATAAAATCTTCCGTATCTTGTATTTGTTTCTGTTGATTTTCGTAAGCACGGAGCTGTTGTTCACGGCGTTCTTTACGCAGGACTACAAACTCATCGTATTTCACTTTGTAGTCGTAAATCTGACCGCAAGTGATTTCGATGGTGCGGGTAGTTACGTTATTCAGGAAAGCACGGTCATGGCTGACTAATACGACTGCATTGGCACGTGTAGACAAAAAGTTTTCCAACCATTGGATACTTTCAATATCAAGGTGATTGGTCGGCTCATCGAGCAAAAGCACGTCCGGGCGTCGTAAAAGCAGTTTTGCCAATTCGATACGCATACGCCATCCACCGGAAAACTCCGAAGTAGGGCGCTCAAAATCTTCCCGGCTGAATCCCAATCCAAGAAGTGTCCGTTCGATTTCCGCCTGAAAGTTCGTACCGCCCATCATCAGGAAGCGGTCGTTTTCATGCGTGAAACGGTCTATCAACTGATGATATTCTTCCGAATCATAGTCTGTCCGTTCCGCCAGTTCCTGATTCATCCGTTCCAACTTCGCCTGAAGCTCAAATATATGTTCGAATGCCAGTTCTGCCTCTCCCATCACCGTCCGGTTGTCGGAAAGAATCATGACCTGTGGCAAATATCCGATGGTTACATCTTTCGGAGTAGCTACCACTCCGCGTGTCGGTGACTGCAAACCTGCCAATATCTTCAGCATGGTTGATTTGCCGGCACCATTTTTGCCGACCAGCGCAATGCGGTCTTTCTTATTAATTACATAGCTGACGTCCTCAAAAAGCGGCGTCGCATTAAATTCTACTGATAATCCTTCTACTGAAATCACTTCTGCTTCTGATTTATAACATTTTGGACTGCAAAGATACTGAATATTTATTAGATACTACTTAGTATGATACGTTATGAAAAACAAAAAAAGCAGTCATTCTTATGAATGACTGCTCTCTATCTTAATCAATGGCTCTTCTTTAGAACAACTTAGCAGGATATTCACCGGCATCTACCAATGCCTGAATCTTGTCTACTACGCTCTGACGGTCTTCCGGATAAGTAACCCCGAACCACTTGCTGGTAGTATCCAGTACTTCAACAGTGGCAGTTCCGTCATTAATCAATTTATCTACCATCAATGGGATGAAGAACTCGCTCTTCAGGTTTTCCATATTCTTCGGATCGCTAAGGAAAGTCTTGAAGAATTCCTGGCTGTAAGCGAAGTAATCAGGAGTGAATCCCCAGAAGTTCATACTTACCGGAGTCGTGTCGGGAGTAGCCGTCCATTCGCCATCATCACCGATATATTTCACTTCACCGTCCAGACGTTGAATCTTCGTACGTTCTACTACAGATGTCAACAATCCTTTAGCATCTGTACTACAGATACCACGAGATACCGTACCGCTTTCGCTCAATGTATTTCCTACACGGAAACCTACCATTGAATAAACGTTCTTTGAATTTTCAGGAAGAGCAGAAAGGAATTTACCCATCACTTGGAAAGAATCACGACCATAGAAGTCATCACAGTTAATCACTGCAAACGGTTCTTTAATCACATCAGCACCCATCATTACTGCATGGTTAGTACCCCAAGGTTTGGTACGGTCTGCCGGACAAGTAAAGCCTTCCGGAAGATCGTCAATTGATTGAAATACCAGTTCGCAAGGAATGTGACCTTCGTATTTGGAAATAATTTTATCACGGAAATCTTGTTCAAAATCTTTGCGGATTACAAATACAAGTTTGCCAAATCCGGCATTGATAGCATCATAGATTGAGTAATCCATAATAGTTTCGCCATTAGGACCCAGTCCGTCTAATTGCTTCAAGCCTCCATAACGGCTACCCATACCGGCTGCCAATAAGAATAAAGTTGGTTTCATAAATTGTGTAATATTAAAAGGTTAGTGATGTCAACGGCATCAGATTTCGTTGCAAATTTACAAAAACTTTCTTTCTTTTGTCTTGAAACAAAAGAAAGAAACAAAGAAAAATTCAAGACTGACTTTTTTCTCCTACTCACACCCTTCACTACGCTAAAGGACAGAAACTCGCTTCGCTCAAACAATCTGCCCTTTTTAACGCTTCGTTACGGGTGTTCGCTTAACAGAGAAAAAAGTAGGTCGGAAAACCTTTCGGCATGTAAACCTATGCAGAATCAAAAGTACATCAATGACAAATCAAGAAATCCAGTAATTCATTAACCTATGCAACAAACACGCCGAAAGGGGATCGGCCTCGTTTTTCCGGCGTTAAGCGCAGGCGTTTTCTCCAGCGTTAAAAAGGGCAGACTGTTTGAGCGAAGCGAGTTTCTGCCCTTTAGCCGGAGAGAACACCGGAGTAGCCGGAAAAACGCAGCCTTGAATTTTCTTTGGTTCTTTCTTTGTTTCAAGACAAAGAAAGAACGTTAGAAGGGATAACCGATAGCAAAATGTATTCCCAGATTCTTCATAAAGGATCCTGTGACATTGTAATATCCGCTTCGTTCTGTATCGTAAGGCAGATGCAAAGGAATACCGAAATCAAGACGGAACACAAGAATATCCATATCATAACGAATACCGACACCGGTGCCCAGAGCGATCTGTTTCGGGAACGTTTTCAGTTCGAGTTGTGAATTGGGACGGGCCTCATCCTTGCGCATCAACCAGACGTTTCCTGCATCCAGGAAAGTGGCTCCCCAAATGCTCTTAAAGATACGGAAACGATATTCTACATTTGCCTCAAAACGGAAAGTACCCGTCTGGTCGAGGTAAGAGTAGCGGCTTTCTGCCGGATGGTATCCGCCCGGGCCGATGCTACGTACCGTAAAAGCGCGGATGCTGTTGGCACCACCCACATAGAATTGTTCGCTGTAAGGGGCTATCGTTGCATTACCGTAGGCGAAGAGAGCACCCAAAGCTACACGGGAAGCAATCTTATTATTCTTGTCCATATTCCACAAATGGCGGAATTCCGTATTCAGTTTCACAAACTGCGCGAAAGGGACGTTCAGCAAACGTTTGTCCTCTTTGCTGAAAGACTGACCGAAAGCACGGTAAATCACCGAGGTCAGGTTACCGGCAGAGGTTACAGTCGATTGCCACCAAATCGGATTTTTAATACCGCGTGCGGAAGCATTATCATAGGTATAGGTATATTCCATAGCAGGAATAAACTGGTCTTTCAAACTGATATATAATGCAGGATTAGCATCGGCAATTTCCCTGAATTCTTCCGATTGGTGTTGAAGGACGTTGAATGTCAGTTTGAAAGGGGTAATACTATGACGGCTTGTACGTGTCGGTTGGAAATCGTAGGTAGCATTTCCGCCGAATGACAACAGTTTATAATACCTGGCACGGTTCAACTGGTCGATGTATAAACGGAATGTAGTGGTAGCCGGGAAGTCAAACTCCCTTTTCCCCCAATGCGGGAAAACCACGCGCGGGAAAGTCAGAGAGGTAGAAACTCCCATCTCCCAGCTGTTCATTAAAGAGCTTTTTTTCTCCTCCGCCGGTTTGCCATTCATAAGAGCCTTTCAGCTTCACGTTCCAGCTTTCGCCACCTCCGAATACATTGTTCCGGGTGACGCCGAATGATGCCCCGGGACCGGTTTGGTCGTTACTTTTGGTTACGACATTCAATTCCAGTTCGGCGTCCAGCGGCTTGGCAAATGTAGCCTGCATGGTTACGTTCAGTGTATCACAAACGGCTGTCGTATCTTTCGGAGCATATTGCAAATCCAGATAACTGAAGATTCCCAACTGGCTAAGTTTCTCCTGCACCTGCTTCTGTCGATACTGACTGTAAAGACGGGTACGATTGGAAGCCCGCATCTGTGCGTTCCGCACAAACTGTTGATAGTTCAACCAACGATAAAGCATATTCGGACGTACCTGCAATTTCTTATAATAATGTATATTCAGATTCTTATACATCATGCTGTCATTGGGCGCCTCACCATTCTTGCCAAACAGGTAAACAGAAGCATCTCCTACATAGTAAGGACGTTGTGCCGCAGCGGGTAATCCCGGAACGGGAATCAGACGAAGGCTGATATGTCCACCGGGAACCAATGTCGTATCTGCCTGATAAGTCATATAATCGGGACGGAAGTAAAAATATCCCCGGTTACGCAACAGCGTACTGATACGGGTACGTTCTTCATCCAGATCGACCACGTTGAACTGCTCGCCGGGACTTATATAAGACATTCGACGTCCCCGTTCCATAATGCGCAACGTTTGAGGAGTGAAACGCTGATAATAGACCGTATCTATAAAATAAGGATTCTTCATGTCTACCGTATAAAGAATACTTGCTTTCAGGCTGTCTTTCTTATCGACCAATGTTTCATAAGTCACTTTCCCATTGAAGTAACCATAATCACGGAGCAAGTTTGTAGCCACCTTGATGCGGACCTCCGGATTGACAGTGGAAATAAATACCGGAGGGTTAGCAGCCAAACGGTTGAACATCCACTTTCCAAATCCTTTTTTATATTTCACAAAGTCATTGTACATCCACATCTTAAAAGGAATAGGCAGAAGCCCTCCCAACATCTTCGTACTGGGAGTTTTATCAAGAGCCGCCTCAATCTCTGTCAGGGCCGTCCCTCCTACCGGTGTTGTCGACTTATTCTGTATGACAGTTTTTCCTCCTGTATAAAGTACCTCCCCTTCGGGCAGATGCTTTGTCACCGAACAACCCGAAAATAAGATGATACCCATCAGGCAACTTATTAATATGTTACTATATATACCTTTCATGTTTACTTCTTTTTCTTAAAGATGAACAGTTCGCTAAGTTTATCCAGCTTCTTGCGAAGTACCAGACCGACTCCGGTTTCCGTAATCTCGCCTTCGAGTACACTTTCGTAGTTTTTATCGTAGAACAGACGGACATAACGGGTTCCGGTTCTATCCAAGCGATATTCCAGAGAGATGTTATCGATGAAAGATTCCGCGTCATTCGTCGCATTCTCACCCGTAGAAACTTTACCTCCGATTACAATCTGGAAACGGTTATTGAAGAGACGTTGTGAATAACGGAAACTGTAATCCGTACGCTTACCACCCGTATCCGACAGATCGTGGTCTTCGATACCAACAGAAACGCTGGCATTTTTCAGGTTCCCCATCAATGAGTTGATTTGGCTACTTAATACGGAGTTCAATGCAGAACCCATATTCAGTTTACCCAGTCCACCACCTCCGCCACCAATCGGTCCGGTGCCAAGGTAGGTTTTCATAACCATGATATACAGAGCCTGTTTACCTCTCTCTTCCGCTCCCATAGCCGTCAATTCATTTTGTATGGTTGCGTCTTCGGGGGCAGATACGTCAAAGGCGAAAGAAAGATTATCCAGTCGGTTCTTGACGACGATAGACACATCGAAATTAACCATACGTGTTCCACCATTCTCTCCTTCGGAGACAGAAGCGCGGATACGGTCGGTTGCTTTGAAGTTCAGCATCGGGTCCATAGGATTTCCCGTCCATTCCACATAGCTGCCGTTGTCGATAGCAAATTCTTTGGCAGCGATGACAGGCAAAGCATATTTCATCAAACCGCCGCTCAACGTATAGCGTCCGGTCAATGTCAGATCTCCTTGCGGAGTATATTTCATTGAGAGGTCACCTCCTCCCTCCAATTCAACACGATTGTCATTGCTTGCGTCCAAATCGACTTTCAAACGAACGGACGGGTCGATGTGTACCATCATCACCATATCCAGCCCGCCTAAAGAAACGGTCGGCACTTCTTGCTGAACAACCGTCGTGGTGTCACTAAATGAAGTAAAGGTTACCAAACTTCCCAAACGGTCCTGCACAGTCAACGGTGAATCGGTCAATTTATAAGAAACATCTGTATTGCCCAACAAGCTCATGTTTCCACGCATGTTCAATCCGTCTAACGGGCCTTTCACCGTTGCCCGGAAATCAGCATATACTTTTCCGTAAACCAGACTTTCACGGGTACGTTTGGCATCCAGAAGCGTATAGTTCTGTGCCAGCAGATTCAGATTTGCCATCGGCCGGGACATATCTCTGAAATCGACAGATCCGTCAATCGTAAATGGATTCTTTCCTGTTGTATAAATAGCGAATTTATCAAACTCCAAACGATTATTCTTTATCTGCACCGGGCGGTTTTCGAACCGGAAGTTAGCACCATACTGCCGGGAAAGGACAGTAACACTATCCAATATCAGTTCGCCATTAATCAAAGGTTGTTCGGTGCTACCGGTAATGTTCAGATTACCATCCATATCACCGGCTAATGTAACCATCTGATCGGGAATGAATACGTTCGCTACACGGAGCGGGAAGTGCTCCAGAGTGGCATTTACTTCCAGACTATCCTTCCCTGTCTGGGTTGGAACCAGCTTGCCATCCGCCACCATCACTTCCACTTTGTCATGATTCAGATAAGCGTTAAGATATTGTTTCCCTTGTTCGCCCGGCAACCAGGTAGCTCCTAATGTTACATCACCAATTCGTTGACGTTCATAAGTCAGCTCGTCAATAGATGATTCAACCGAGAGTTGAAGATCTTTTTCAGTCTGCACGTAGTGTGCTTCCGCAGAGAATAAACCGGTTATTTCCGGGAAGTAAGGCAGTACTTTGCTCAATTCGGCTAAACTGATTCTTCGGATTTCGACATCAATATTCTGTAAAGAAACAGTGTCCCCCCGCACCGAATGTACACGGAAGCCCATTCCTTCATCGTCCCACATATCTACATTAGCGTATACACGCATATTCTTATGCACATAAATCCAGTTGTGATTCTCATTAAAATGGAATTTCTGGAAGGCGATAATCGGTTCTTCCGGGATTAATGTGAAAGCTAATCCATCGCCTTTTCCTTGCCCTTCAAACAAAGGACGCGCATTGACACCGAGCAGTACGCCCGTTTCTCCTTTTCCATTCTTAAAATCTACCAGCAGTTCCGCATCCCGGTCACGAATCTCTCCTGTCAGTGTAGTAGAGAAGGAGAATTGCGGATTCTTCGGTCCGTTAATAACACCGGCACGCAATTTCATGAGTGTGGTATCTTGTTTGACTGTAAAGAAAATCGTGTCCAGTTGCAAGGTGTCTACTTTCAAAGCATGAATAGCGGCTTTTCCATTAATTCCCCAATTAGGAGCTGCTCCGAATTTCACAGAAGCATCATGGTAAGCTATCTTTTTAGTAGCCAGAAAATATGCCAAAGGGTTTTCTTGTCCTGCAGAGAAAGAGAAAACTGCCGTCGGTAACGCCTTACGCAGTTCAGCGTGATTCAATGCTTTCTCATCAATCTGCTTCATCAATACATCCACAAAGTGAGTAGATTGGCGAATTAAAGGATTAACGCCGGAACGTGCGCTCAAGTCGAGTTTCATATCTCCGGAAACGAAATGTGCCGAGACTAAATCCCGACGAGCTTCGGCAGCTAAATTAAAAGTAAGCGGACGCTTCATTGGCTGTGGCATGATTCCTAATTCATGTAAATCCAGTTGAGTGACATTAACCGTTATCTTACCATCAGGATAACTGTGCGCCAAATTATATTCCGCATCGGTTGTCATTTTCAATAAAGCATTGTCACTTGTCAGATGTGCGGTGACCAGTGCGCCTTTAAGGTCTCCTGTCAAATTAAGATTGGAGAGATGATATTTTGCATAATGAAGCTGATCTAATGAAAGATTCAGTTTGGCAAAAGAATGATAAGACATGACATCCAGTCCACGACCATTAGCCGCAGCCGAAAGAGACAGTTCGTAGATAGAATCTTTCGGAAGGAAGTTATGGAGTTGCAGATTGTCTATCTTCAGATCAGCTTTGTAAACTTCGGTAGATGTATTTAATGCTGCATTCACGTCCATAGCTCCTTTCCCCTCTTTCAGACGGAGGCCTGCTTTATATTCAGGACCTTTGATATCAACTTTCGCCACCAGATTCATGCTGTCAGGGACTACAATCGTACCATTGGGAGCCTCTCCTGACAGAGCGGTCAGGAAGTTCAAATTTTGAGTTGTCATTTTCAGCCCAATGGTTCCGGTACGAGTCAGGCTGTCAGCCAGGTTTTCTATCATACCGCCGCCTTCTAAAGCAAAAGCACCCGGCAAGTCTACCGTAAAACGGGAAATCTGCATTTGTTTCAAGTTACCGTCCGTACCGGCACGAATGACAAGCGGACGAAATGGATAGGCTTCTTTAAAGCTATCAGGCAATCCTCCTGCAAATAACATAACATCTTCTTTGCCGATATAGGCATTGAGATTGGCGGACAAACGTCCTGTAGTCGGGATGTTGACAAGTTCCCAATAGGTATGGGCAGATAAATCTATTTCAGAATGAGGGGTTTTTAGTTTTAAACCGGGAACACTAATGATTGAATCGTTAGAGTATGCTCTACCTGTCAGTGAAACAACACTTAATCCGGAACGTTCATTCATTGTAAACTCACGAATGACCGCATTCATGTCCCTGCCTTTATACAACAGGGAATCCAAAGCGATGCGAACATCACGAACGGCAATATGGGAAGCATCAAAACCTTCTATTGGTTGCGCAGTTCCTGTATCATAACTGGCGGAAGTTCCCGACAACAGAAACTTCTTCAAACCATAAAACTGATTTTTCAAATCAGCCTGTGCATCATCAATAGCAGCCTCCCCGATATGAGCTGCCATCCGCATGGAATCAACAGGAAGTTGCATACTGAATGATACATTCTTTAATTTCAACTGATGAAGATCCACTTTCCAGTTTACAGGAGCAGAGGCTGTGGTATCTTTAGGAGTGGTGGTAGTATCATTCATCAGCAACTGCACATGGGTATCAGACAGTTCGGCCTGATTGATAATCGCTATTTCATTGGACAAGTCAACACCATGGCTTTGCAGGAAGAAACGTCCTAAAACGCCTTTAATCTTCATTCCTTCCATCAAATTGGCTGAATTAACGGCTACCCGGCTCAAAGTGACTTCATCCACTTCGACTTTTCCTTTTATTAACGGCCATGCCTGCACACGGACATTCAGGCTTTCCAAAGACAAAAGAGTATCCGGCTGTTGAATAACCTCTACGCCACGAACCAACAGATTAAGCGGGAAACGAAGGTCTATCCGTTCCACCTGAATCTGCATACCGGTTGCCTTAGAGGCATATGCAGTAACCTCCCGACGCAAAAGATTCTGAACGGGAGGAACATAAAGCAATACCATTAGTATTACAAAGAGTATTATAGGAGTAAGCAGTATCCAGCTTACCCAGCGTATCCATTTTCGTTTCATGTAAAATGTGTCAGTGTAAATAAGGTGACACAAAGTAAACAAATTATTCCGAAAAAAGGTTGACGAGATGAGTAAAATGTTTAGGAACAAAAAAATATAGTTATTACGATTTACCGTTTTCCAATAATCTTATCTCAAAAATGACTAGACATTTCTATTCTCAAGATATTAATATTCATTATTAGTAAAGTTTTACTCCAAACAAAACATAGCAGCATAATAATATGTTGTAAAACAAAAAGTTTTATTTTTTAATCTATAAGTTATTACATATATTTGTGAAGAAGTCTATCCATAATACAATAGACAATAGATATCAAAGCATTATCTGTTATAAATAAAAAGGAAACATCTTAATTATTAATTCTAAAATTAATCATTATGAAAAAAAGAATTCGTACATTAACAATGGGAAGTATCTTAGTTTTACATTTAAGCTCATGTCAAGAATCGTTAGACTATAATTTTTACGACCTTAAAAAGATAGAACCGCCAGTAATTAAAACTCTTAGTAGTAATGAAAATGACATAGATGAGAAATTAAATACTATAATTTCTACTATATTAGATATCATCCCATCAATGTATAATGATAATACAAGATTCATTGAAGATATAGGAGCTGATGAATTGAAGATGCAAGCCTTTTTCAACAAAGTAGAAGAAACATTTAATATAAAGTTATTTGATTCTGAAAAAGACAATTGTAAAACTGTTGGAAATCTAAAAGCACTTCTAAAAAAATTATGTTATCCAAAAACACAACAATACTACAGTAATTATGGGCCTGTTATCTTCCAAACAGAAAATGACATTATACCAAATTTCGATTTATCATTTAATTTAAATTGTACTACAAAATGTATGAATCAGCGTTCCAACATTATTTCTGAAGTTACCAATATAGATGCTACAGTTACACCTTTTAATTTTTCATCTGATCAAGATTGGATAATTACAATAACATATAAGTCAGAAAAAGGTAATTACATTGCAAAAACTTTAAACACAGAAATTACATGGAAAGGAACAGTTACTTCAACTATTGCTTATACAAACGGAAATAAAATAATAGAAAAATGGGAAGTAATAATCCATGCTATAGTATCAAATGAAAGAGGGTTAGTTCTCACAACATCGAATATAGAAAAAAAAGGTAAAGAAATAAAACCTAATAAAGAGTCTGATAATAATAAAGATGATTTATCTCACTACACATTTGAATTCTTAAAAAAGATTATTTCTGAGCAATGTAATATTGACCCAGCCTTTATACATAAAGAGTCTCAACTCATTCATGAACTCAATTTAGATAGTTTAGATTTTATTGAATTAATAATGAGAATTGAAGAAGAATATGGAATTGATATTTCTGCAGAAAATGCAGAACGATTAAATACAGCTGGAGATCTATATCAATACATCATAGAACATGCCTAATAGAGAATGATTTCTAAAAAACTTATTAAATGAAAGAAGCTTTCTCTAGCCACTAAAATGAAAAAACTTTTTTATGTTTTCCAACAATAAAAGACACATAAAAATCTATTTTGGAACTATTTCATTAAAACAAGCTATATCATCATTGGCTAAATAGATAAAATCGCTATCATGTAATTTTTCAGAGATTGAATTTCTTTTTTCCCTCTAGTCAGCAACCTCCGTTATACATATTTTAGATTAAAATCAAATATATCGACATTACTCTGTGATAAAAAGAGTCACTACACATATAGAGAACTATTTTATTTTTGGAGGAGATATTGCTCGTATTCTCTAGCTTTTGTCAAAACTATCAATATCTCTTGGAGTACATGGTCGGTTTTTTCTTTTACTTTCTTCGAAAAGTCTTGCCCTCGCTGTACCTCCAACCATTCTAAAAGAGGTATTGCTTCATCCACTCCAATCATTGTAAAGAGAGGGAGGAGCTTATGCGCCATAGCAGCTATCCCGTCCACCTCTTTATCGTTCAGCGCTTGTTGCATCCGTTCGATATTCTTACCTGTTTCTTCAATAAAAGTCTGAATAATGGAGGATGCCGCTTCCGGATCGTCTTCAGAATAAGCAGTAAGTGCAGAGAAGTTTATTCCGGCTGTTGCCATATCTTCTGTGATATGCGCTTCATCAGCCGAGAGTTGTCCTTCATTTACCGTCATCAATAATTCTTTTACTGTAAACGGTTTATGCAGACAACCGGCAAAGCCATGTTCATGTAAAGCAGCCTTATCCATTTCGCTACGGGCGGTCACAGCAATGACGGGGATTGTTTTTGCTTGTGGTATATTAGAAGCCCGCAATAATTTTACCAAATCAAAACCGTTAATAGCAGGCATTTGTATATCTGTTAGCAATACATCGAAAACGGAAGAGCGAAGCTGTTCAATCAACTGCTCCAGCTGTTCACAGCATACCGCATCGATACCATGTTGTTTCAACATGGCAGCAGTCAGATTCAACTGAATCCTATCGTCATCGATCAAAAGGACACGGATGACTTTCATCGGAGGAATCACAGCCGACTCCTCTGTTATATCCGCATTTTCGCTTTCAGTAGATTCACTTTCCGCAATGGATTTACCTACCGGATAAAGAGGCAGAGTTACAGTAAAACAGCTTCCTTTTCCTAATGTGCTTTGCACGTCAATGGTTCCTTCAAGCAAGGTTACCAGTTTCTTCACAATAGAGAGTCCGAGTCCGAAACCTTCTTCCCCCTGCGCACCGGAAAGACGTGTAAACTCCTGGAAGATACGTTCACGATCTTCTGATGCCATTCCTTTTCCTGTATCGGCGATAGCAATGGTTAACTTAGAAGAATCATAGCTGGCTGTCAGACTAATCTCTCCTTTTTGAGTAAACTTTACGGCATTAGACAAAAGGTTGTTCACTATTTGCCGGAGTCGCAAAGGATCACTGATATATCTTCCGTTCAGTTCCGGGGCGACGTGACATTGCAAGGCTAAACCTTTGGCAGCGGTCAAAGGTTCGAAACTGACATAAATCTCGTCGAACAGCTGGGAAGGGTTAAAGGTTACACGGTTCACTTCCGCTTTATTGAGATCGAGCCGATGGAAATCGAGCAAGTCACTGACTAGTTTCAACAAATGTTCCGAAGAGCTTTTCATATTGTCGAGGTAGAACCGTTGCCGTTCATCTTCTGTCAGCCGGGACAGAAGTTCGGTATATCCCATGATTGACCCCAACGGCGCCTTAAAGTCATGGGTAATGGCCAGCATTAATTTCTCACGGGCAACAAGCAAATCTTCCGCGCGTTTATTCGCCACCTCCAATTGCTGACGATAACGGTTGCTGCGAGAGATATCCCGCATAATCAATATCAGGAAAAAAGCAGATAATAGTACGGCACCAACCGCGATACCGCCGATGATACGCGCCGACCGCATTCTTACCTCCTGCTGAAGCTCGGCATCCTGACGGGCACGCAGGGTCATTTCTTCCTCATATTGTTTAATCAGACTATCCATTCGTGCCGTCAACTGTGTATTCATCCGCTGGTACTTCGTACTGGTACGCCGGATGGTTTTCTTCCGTTGCAACCGTTTTTCTTCGGTAGCCATGCGGATTTTCTGCTGAAGAGAATCTTTAGAAGTAGTCGGTTGGAGAATGGTATCAGTGGCTACTTCCAGCGATGTATTAACTAATACGGCACTGTCTTGTTTAGAAGGGGAAAACACTTCGGCGAGCCGTTTGAAGAATCCCTTCTTTTTAGGAGTAGTTATTAACGAGTCACGCTTGGTAATGACCCGATGTTGTACCCGTTGCTGGGTAATGACAGAATCTTGTTCGGAAATGATTTCTTCAATCTCCGAAGCAGAGAGAAGACTGTCGTTTGCTTCACTTAACACCCGCAACATCTGAATCGTGTTTTGATCTTTCTCGTGGAGAAGGGTCAATAGACTATCAGTTCTTAAGTTCTGCTGATCGTCGGCTGCCGACAATGCTTCCATCTCACGATGTACAAACACCAGCGAGAAAAGGAGGATCGCCAGTAACAAAGTGTAACCGGCGGTTATTTTCAACTTTGTAAAACGGAAGGAAGCCATTGGGATAAAAATTTTAAGTATTAAGTATTAGGTTTTGGGGTGAGGTTCGGGAAGTTTTGTCATGTAGTGGAAACGCCACCAGAGCATTAATCCCGCACTCGTCAGACCAAAAGGAAATGCCATCCAGACACCTACTATCCCCCATCCCATTACAAAGCCGCAGAAATATCCTACGGGAAGCGAAATAACGAAATAGGCGATAAAGGCGATAACCATCATTAGTTTTACATCTGAAATTCCACGCAAAGCATTGGCGAAAGTGATTTGAAGCCCGTCGCCAAACTGATAGACAAGGAAAGGAAAAATTAAAGATGTCACCATAGCAACCACTTCCTGGCTGTCGGTAAACCAGCTTCCCAAGTAATTCCGGCAAAGGAAGACAATCAAGGAAAGCACGGCACCCAATGTCATCATCAGATGAAAACCGGCATAGGCGGAACGGCGTACATTGACGATGTCATTCTGCCCTTTGAAATTGCTGACACGAACAGCAACAGCAGCCCCCATACCGTAATACATCATAAAGGTAAACTGCGAAATAGCCAACATCACCTGATGAGAAGCCAAAGCGATCGTACCCAGCCAACCGATCATGATAGCACTCAAACTAAAGGAGGCTGTCTCCATCCCCATCTGGAAAGCAACCGGCCATCCTAGTCCATTCAAGCGTCCAAATACAGCGCGTGACCATCCCAAACGGAAAAAGCCAATCTTATAACGGACAAAACGCGGACTACGCATAAAAATGATTATAAATACAATCACCATCACAATACGCGAAAACAGCGTACTGATACCTGCTCCCAACAAACCTAATTCGGGCAATCCGAGTTTACCGTAAATCAGGATATAGTTTCCTATGATATTCAAGACATTTCCTCCAAGCAATATCCACATGGCGGTTTTGGTATCCGTTATTCCGTCTGTGAATTGCTTGAATCCATTGAAAAGCATGACAAACACTAATGAAGCAAGCAAAACAAGGTAATACGGTTTAATCAGAGGAATCAATTCTTCCGGCTGTCCGAGATGCTCTATATTCAAATAAAGAACAGTCATACATATAGTCAGTAGCAATGCAACCATCAGGTTTGCCAGCAAACTGTTGCGTAATGCCTGTCCGGCAGGAGCATACTGATGAGTCCCATACAGCCCTCCTACAATGGGAGTCAGTCCATACGAAAACCCTGTACTGAAAATAATCGCCAGATTAAACACATTATTTACGAAGGAAGCTGCTCCCAGCTCAATCGTACTATGATGCCCGATCATTAATGTATCAGCAAATCCGAGAACGATCACTCCTATTTGCCCGATCACAATCGGTAGTCCGAGAAAAATTAGTGCTTTGTAATGGTCTTTGTATATATCAAATAGTCTCTTCATCATCTTTTAAATAGGATCTTAAAATCCTCATTTACTTTTATAGTAAAGCACAACTCCGTTCTCCTTCCGGAAAGCGGATTGGGCTACTGTCCGCAATTGTTCCGCCGTGACAGAACGATAACGTTCTACTTCTTTTTCCATGTCTTCCGCTCGGCCAAGCAGTTCGAACCAAGCCAGGTTGGTTGCCACATTCAAATAATTGATGTTACCGAATATCTGGGTGGACTCAAATTTGTTCTTCACTTTTTCCAGTTCCTGTTCGTCAACCAGTTCGTGCTGCAACAGTTCCAGTTCTTCCCTTACTGCCGCTTCCGCCTGTTCCAGAGTGACACCAGCCGAAGGCTTTCCACTAATATGGAATAACCCCGCATCTACACTGCCTGAAATATAGGCATCTATGCTCGAAAATAACTGTTTCTGTTGTACCAAACGCTGGTTCAATCGACTGGAACGTCCGTTGCTCAACACATCCGACAAAATATCAAATGCATAATAATCTGGATGCCGATGGTCGGGCATGTGATAGGCCATAAACAAAGCATCGAGAGGCACATTTCTCTCTACCGTCAACCGCCGTTCTTCTGTCTGTTCCTGTTCTTGTGGCAGGTTCCGCAAAGGAACTTCCCGACGAGGAATAGAAGCGAACCATTTTTCCGTCAAAGCAACTGCCTCTTCGAAAGAGATATTGCCGGTCACGGCCAATATTGCATTATTAGGAGCATAAAAACGAAAAAAGAATGCTTTTACTTCTTCCAGCGTAGCATTGGCAATATGCGACAACTCTTTTCCGATCGTAGGCCATTGATAAGGATGCGTCTGATAAGCCAGAGGGCGCAAAAGATGTCCGACATCTCCATAAGGCTGGTTCAAACAACGCTGTTTGAACTCTTCCATTACCACTCCCCGCTGTACCTCCAGGCTCCGTTCGCTAAAGTCAAGACTCAACATCCGGTCGGATTCCAGCCAAAAGCCGGTTTCTACATTCTGACGAGGTACAGTGAGGTAGTAATTGGTTATATCATTATTCGTCCAGGCATTATTCTCTCCACCCGCCAATTGAAGCGGCATGTCATAATCGGGAATATTCACCGACCCTCCGAACATCAGGTGTTCGAACAGATGGGCAAAGCCGGTATGCTCGGGATCTTCGTCGCGAGCTCCCACATTATATAATATATTAAGGGCAACCATCTGCGTACTCTCGTCCTGCGAATGTACCAGACGTAACCCATTATCAAGAATATGCCTGTTGATTTTCATACGATTCAGTCAAGTATTGTCACCTTTGTTATCTTTACATCTTCTTCGGGACGGTCGCTGCGGTCTGTTTTCACCTGCTGGATCTTATCCACAATGTCCATTCCTTTCACCACTTCGCCAAACACGGTATATTCGCCATCCAAATGCGGAGTACCACCCACCGTAGTGTAGGCTTCAATCTGTTCCGGAGTGAAATGGAATTCCGGTTCTTTGGCAGCCATTTCCTGTGCCTGCGCAAACAGTTTTTCCTGCAAATCATAAAGACCGTTTTCATCGTTTGCTTTCCGCATCTTATAGATTTCCTTCATGTGTTTCTGTGCCAGTGTATTGAAAATAACATTTATCTTATTCTCATTCATCTGGCTTTCCATTCCCAGCAAAGTAGAGTCGTTAAACACTTTACCTGTCACGATATAGAACTGGCAACCGGAAGATTCTTTCTTCGGGTTCACATTATCCCCCTGGCGGGCAGCGGACAGGGCACCTTTCTTATGGAAATATTTAGGATATACAAATTCAGCGGGAACGGTATAACCTACGTCTCCGGTACCCAGCATTTTTCCTTTCGGCGCATTTTTTGAGTCCGGATCACCGGCCTGAATCATAAAATCTTTGATAACACGGTGAAACAGTGTACCTTCATAAACTCCGTCCTTCACCAGTTTGATAAAATTATCACGATGTTTCGGTGTCTCATTATACAGTTTCACCTCAATGTCTCCTAAAGTTGTTTCAATCTTCACCAACGTTTCTTTATCCATGTCTCCTCCTTTTTTTGTTCCGGTTTTGCAGGCAGTAAGTCCGCAAAACGATATGGTTAATATGATCAATAGAATCTTTTTCATAACACTTTTATTTAATTTAAGTTTGCAAATATACCACTTTCACCCAAAACCTCTTACCTTTGTGACTTAAAAGAATCAAAACCTGACATGATGAGCTCCATATTGATCGTTGAAGATGATATCACTTTTGGAATGATGCTAAAAACCTGGTTAGGAAAAAAAGGCTTTGAAGTATCATCAGTGAGTAATATTGCCCGTGCCCGGAAACATATCGAAAGCCAAAGCGTCGATCTGGTTTTATCAGACCTGCGGCTACCCGACCATGAAGGCATTGATCTGCTGAAATGGATGAACGAACAAGGCATGGACATTCCTTTGATTATCATGACCGGCTATGCGGATATACAATCTGCCGTGCAAGCTATGAAACTGGGAGCACGTGATTATATCGCCAAGCCGGTGAATCCGGAAGAGTTACTGAAGAAAATCTCTGAATGTTTGCAGTCCGGAGAAACTCCCGCTACTCATAACACAGCTAAATCGTCTTCTAAAAAAGGCTCTTCTACCTCATCGAAAGATTCAACAGAAAACAACCGTGCCTATCTGGAAGGAGAAAGTGACGCAGCCAAACAACTCTACAATTATGTAGGCCTGGTAGCTCCGACCAATATGTCCGTACTTATCAACGGCTCCAGCGGAACTGGAAAAGAGTATGTGGCACACCGTATTCACCAACTTAGCAAACGAAGCGATAAGCCGTTTATTGCCGTAGATTGTGGCTCTATCCCGAAAGAACTGGCGGCTTCCGAGTTTTTCGGTCATGTGAAAGGATCGTTTACAGGTGCGTTGACTGATAAAACCGGTGCTTTCGTTGCTGCCAATGGCGGTACTATCTTTCTGGATGAAATCGGGAATCTTAGTTACGAAGTGCAGATACAACTGCTCCGTGCTCTGCAAGAGAGAAAAATACGTCCGGTAGGCTCTACACAGGAGATATCGGTAGATATTCGTTTGGTATCCGCCACCAATGAGAACCTGGAACAGGGTATTGAGAAAGGCACTTTCCGCGAAGACCTTTATCATCGTATCAATGAATTTACCCTCCGGATGCCCGATCTGAAAGAACGGAAAGAGGATATTCTACTCTTTGCCAACTTCTTCCTCGACCAGGCAAACAAGGAACTGGATAAACACCTGATTGGTTTTGACGCGAAAGCATCACAGGCTTTATTGAATTATCATTGGCCGGGAAATTTGCGCCAAATGAAGAACATCGTCAAAAGAGCAACTTTATTGGCACAAAACAGTTTCATCACTTTACTGGAACTGGGAACCGAGCTTTTAGAAACTCCTGCATCAAGTAGCACCAGTATTGCACTACGCAATGAAGAGACTGAAAAAGAGCATATTCTGGAAGCACTGCGCCAAACCGGAAATAATAAGAGTAAAGCAGCGCAATTACTGAATATTGACCGGAAGACATTATATAATAAGTTGAAACTGTATAATATAGACTTATAACTCTGTAAATCTACAAGTATACTCCGTAACACCATCGGATTAACTGAATTTTCTCCGGTACTTCTGTTGAAAACTTTATTTCAGCACCAATTTGAGCAAAAATACTCTCCCTCATTAGAGGTACGATATGAACAAGAGAACAGCTGCACGAGTGTGGAATAATTCCACACTCCCCGCCACAATTTCCACACACTCCACACACACTTCCCCAACATCCTGATTGGTTCTATTTCCACATATCTTTATTTATCAACCACTTACCATACATTCTTCTATTTTGGCACACGCTTTGATATTTAATTAGACGTTAGCGAAAAAGCAATAACCAATTCCTTAACACAAGAGAGAGAATTGAAAACATATGTCTAATTATCATTAAAGCAAACGATTATGAAGAAATTAGTATTAGTAGTAGCAATGTTTATGTTTGTTTGTGGTGGTTCATTCCTTGTAAAGGCGCAGAGTTCTGCGGAAGCTGTGACAGCCCCGACAGAAATCAATGCGACAGTTGTCAATGATACAGTAGTAAAAGATACTGTAACCAAAGAAGACGCACCTGCAAAGGCATCACTGATTGCATTAGCCGCCAATGTCAATGATACAGTTGTCACAGACACTGCATCCAAAGACAAACCGGCTGTGCCTGTCAAGGAATAACCTTGCCAACAACATGCAAAACATAGTCTGCCGAAGAATAGTAAGCACACTACAAAAAAAGCCATCCCTACTTTCGTCTATTCCGGGGATGGCTTTTTTTATTATCCTATCTTCTTACAATCATTCTGTAGGAGTACTTGTTTCCAATATCGGATCTGTTTTCCAACTTGAAACAATATTTGCCGCCTCTGCTTCGAAGCTCTTTCCTGCCAAGGACACAAATGTCTTGGTATTACCATTTCCATTATTGAATAACCAATTAGCTACCATTCCATCCTTATCCTCACTCAACAACTTGCCGCTCTGCTCGGAGATCTGTTGATCCGACAAAGCTTTTGTCCAAATACGGGCATAACTGATAGCTCCGTTCAACCGGCGTTTACCATCAGACTGACCGATGTAGAAATCAGAAGTAAGATTGATCTCTTTCAAATCATCCGGCGTACCGTTTGATAATTGAAGCGTTTCTCTGACACCATTTACATACAATGCAATCCGTTCGCTTCCGCTCTTACTATTATCCAATACCACAGCCACATCATACCACTTATTGGTTTCTATCTTAGTAGAGCCCTCATAGCGAATACTACCTTTATCATCTGCAGCAAGCTGAAGGAAACGTTCTTCATCATTGCTTCCTCCCTTATGCACGTCGACACGCAGCAAGAATTTCTTCTCTATACCCATCACCGTATTAATCCGGGCATTTCCATTGTCATTGCCATTCAACGACTCAATATTGAAACGAGCCTCAAATGTGATCGTACTCAAAATCTTTAGCGATTCATCTGCCGTACCATTATATTCAAACGGTACTTTAAAGTAATTACCGCTGCCCAGGTTCGCTACTTTATCTGCCTGTACCACCGTAACGGTCAGACTTAATTCCTGTTCCGCTTCGTCTCTGACAAACACGGTAGTGATACCCGCTTTTTTACCTATTAAATTGAAACGAGTGTCATCCACCTGCTGAATAGCTACAATCTCTTCATTCTCTGCTGTCAGACTATAACCTCCGTTCCCTTTTTCTACCGTAATCATGATCTTATTGTTGACTCCCACTCTCGGTGTCAGATTGGAGACATCAATAGAAATCGGTTTTACCGTCACCTGAACCACTGCCTGTTTTCCTTTATGGTCCGTAAAAGTCACTGTTGTATGTCCGTTCTTCAAACCTGTCAAAGTATAGAAAGGACGGAATTGATCTGTATTAACCATGCTGACAACCGTTTCATCCTCCACCTCATAAGACAATTCATCATTACTGGAAAAGTTTCCCATGCTGACAATCAGTTGCTTTTCACCGGCAACTTCCAAGACCACCTCCGGTTCATTCACTTCCAATTCAAATACACCTACATTCACAGAGATATTGGCAACTACTCCTTCTCCATCCATTACTTCAACGGTAGTGGCCCCATTCTGTGAGCCACTTTTTACAGTTATTAATTCGCCGGAAACGGTAGCCGTTGCAATGGCAGTGTTGAAACTTCTCACGGTATAGTTTCCGTTTCCAACCACTACATTCACTTTGGCTTCCTCATTCTGCCCGATACGTATTACCGGTTTATTCACAATCAACTCTATCAAGTCTTTAGCCACATCGTCGTCATCATCGTCATCACAACCTGTAACGGCAAACGATAATACCGACAAGAGCAACAGACACATATATGTATAGATTCGTTTCATCTGATTTTCTTTTTAAAGTTATACATTCCTACCGGTTTACCATCCGGGATTTTGTTCAATGGTCGGTGTCTTCTGCAACTCACTCTGGCGAATCGGGAACAGATAATGCTGAATAGAGAACGTACGTTCTTCCACGCAGAAACGTTCCATTCTATATTTCACTCCGTCAACCGTAATAGCCCCATTCTCATCCTGCACCGGACGCATTCCGTTAATCATTCGCTGACAACGGGGCAATGCGCCGTTATTGGCAGCCCAGTATTTCTGCGTACGTTTTGAGTTATCGCTTCCGCTGGATTTCCAAAGGCTTTCCTTTGCTAGCTCTTCCTTACTGGTGGGTTCCAGATACAAGCGGCAAGTCCACGGACGTTTTCCCTCATAAAAGAGTTCCACGCGACGTTCGCGCTGAATGTATTCACGCATCAACTGTTGATTAGTCTTTACTTCCGGCGGCATCGGTTTCATAAAAGAACGTTCACGAACCGTATTCACCAATTTATAAGCTTCATCGATATCCTCGCCCAATTCATTACAAGCCTCTGCATAAATATAAATAAACTCCGGAAGACGCCAGATGGCTGGCGCATTGATACTGAAGTTACCGGATTTGTTCCATGACTCCTGTTGGAATTTACGTAAATAATAACCGGTAGTAGTTGCATTGGTAGCACCAATCTTATCGGAACCACTCGCCGTATTGATCGTTTTCGACTCGTTCTTATTATTACGGTAAGGAGCTCCGTGATAAATTACATCACGATAGAAACGCGGGTCACGAGTACCTTTCACATACGGATTAGTATCATCATAGCCACCTTTGCGGGCTTCTGCCGAATATACCGGATAGCCATAATCACCTACGATATATTCGTATTCATCCACTTGTTCCTGTACCGGTTGCTGGCGCGAACTTCCCTCACGGCTGGGCGGATAAATATCACCCTGCCATGCCTGATCCTTGCTCTTCGTCATAAAGAACACATACTCATTGGCAAAGGCATCCATATCATAAAACATATCCCACAAACGAGCATATACACGGCTGTCATTCAGATTACCGTCAGCCGGATCCTTGAAATCATTTGCATCATGTTTCGTATAGAGAGAATAACGCTTGGTTCCGCCGACTTCGAAATCCAGAACGGCTTTAGCCGCTTCTTTGGCTTTTCTCCAACGAGTAGCATCATAAGCATACTCATTTTCAAACACACGACGCAAGTTGTATCCATATTGAGAAGCACCGTTCCACAACGGAGTAGCCGCTACCCAGCGAACAAAAGAAATCAATCCCAGACAGGCTCCCTTATCCACACGCCCAAAATTCTCGGAAGTTTTCACATATTTATTAGGAACCATGCCATAAGCAGTTTGCGCATCCGTCACAATCTTTTCAACCATCGAATGAACAGATTCTTTCTTGAAGTCCATATTATCTCCGGCATTAATCACACGGTCAATATAAGGAGCTTCGCCATACATACGCAATAACAGCATGTGGAAATAACCACGCATGAAATACATCTCACCGATACGGTTGCGAAGATCACCATCCTGCTGTGGGTTGTCGGGCGTATTATACTTCTGTACATTTTCTATAATCAGGTTCGCTTTACGGATTCCTTCATAAAGAGCTTCCCAATATTGCCCTACACTACCGGGCAAAGAATTCGGGTTCCAGGCACCGTTATTGAAGTTATTCGTAATGTTTCCCTCTACGTTGGTTCCTTCACATTCGTCCGTAATGGCACTGTTGCTGAAGTGCTCGAAGAACACCAGCGGACGGTCTGCTTTCTTTGCAGCCGCATATACGTCGGAAACCAGTCCGTTCACTTTTTCGTAACGGGCAAAAACGTCCGCTTCCGTAATATTATCATCATCGTCCCGATCCAGGTAATCGCTACATGAAGTAAAGACCAACGGCAGGACCAATAAAGCAATTGCTGAAAATCTATATAACTTTTTCATATTTCTATCTTATTTAGAATGTTATATCAATACCAAAATTGAATACCTTTTGAATAGGATACCAGGAAGCTCCGTCTCCGGATTTCGTTTCCGGATCTATATCCACATCACCCAGTTTATCAAAAGTCAACAGATTCAGACCTTGTACATAGATACGTGCCTGTTGCACATGGAATTTACGTAATAATTTGGGTGATACATTGTAACCAATTTCCACATTCTTAAGACGCAGGTAGGAAGCATCATACAAAAACAAACTACTGTTTCCATTCTTGTTGTTATCATGTGTTCCATAATGCAATGCCGGATATTTGGCAGTAGCAGCCGTTTCCGGTGTCCAACGGTCCAGATGCATTTTCTTCACACGTCCGATCTTATCTTGTTCAAATTGCGGGAAGTCAAATACAGCAGCCCCATTCAACAGAATAGATGATTTTGTCGCACCTTGCAATAATACACTAAAATCAAAGTTCTTATACTGGAAACCGAAAGGAATACCGAACATCAGTTCCGGACTACGCGGATTTCCCATTGCTGTACGGTCTTCATCATCAATCACTCCGTTACGATCCAAATCCTTATAAACAACATCTCCCGGAATTAATTGTCCCCACGGCTGATAACCGATCTTGTTCAAACGGTCAGCCTCTTCCTGATCGGCTACAAAATGATCGAACACATAAACGAAGTTTTCGTATAAACGTTTACCGGTTTCTTTACGCCAGGAGTTCTTGCGGGCAACTTCCGCTTTATATTCCAAACGGTTGCGGGAGAAAGTCAGGTTCGGACGAATATAGTAACGGAAATCCTTTCCAATCTTATCATTCCAGCTCAATTCGATATCCACACCGCGGTTGCTTACTTCACCCAGATTCTGTAAAGCTGCATCTTTACCTACAATATCCGGATATCCCATGATACCGTCACTATTCATATCTGTAATAATGTCAAAACGATATTCATAAAATGCATCTATCGTCAATGCCAAACGTTGGTTCAGGGTAGTAAAGTCAATACCGACATTCAGTTTACGGGCTTTCTCCCAAGTCAGATTCGCATTAGCCAGATTACCTTCGGAAGTACCGCCTACATTCGTACCAAAGTTATTACCGAAATCATAACCACTGCCACCACCGTAGAAAGCCAGATATGGGAAACGGCTGCTGACATTGTCACTACCTACCAAACCATAGGAGGCTCTTACTTTCAGGAAGTCAATCCAGGAAGCCTTTTTCATAAATTCCTCTTCAGAGACTACCCAACCGATTGAACCAGCTGGGAAGAACCCGTAACGTTTGCCCGGAGCGAAGTTTTCGGAACCATTGTAACCGAAGTTAAATTCCATCAGATACTTCTGATTATAATAATAAGCAAAGCGTCCGGTGATACCCTGGCTATGATAAGCCAGTTCATTGTTAACAGTACGGTTACCACGGTTTGCCAATAACATGGCGGTCACTTCGTGGCGGTTGCTAAACAAACGGTTGTAATCCAAACGTGCCTGTATATAAGTACGTCCGTCAGAAGCGTTATGACTGAATCCGTTGCCAATAGTCTGGTCAATATCATATTTGTTACCCGTTTTGTAAGCACCCGTATAGTGTCCGCCTGCCATATAAGCATCCGAACCTTCGATCGGCATAAACGTCGCATATTTCGGATATTCACGATAACCGTCTTTGTAAGTATCCAGTTTGCGATTAATCCAGCGTCCTTCAGAAGCATCATAAGAGAACATCACTTCCGCTTTTAATCCTTTCGTCAGAAATTCCATATCCAGATTCATGGCAAAACTACCATTCAGATACGTGTTCTTTTCATTCAGATAACCGGTACGGCTCAATTCACCCAGAAGATTGTAACGGTAGATATTGTCACCATAAAGCATTCCACGAGGATTTTGCTGAATGTATTCCTCATTCTGCGGATGCGCATTTTCTTCCACCAGGATGGGCAGATATGGAGGCTGGGTAGCACAGATGGTCATCAGGCGACCGGCTGTTGTACCCGGTGCATTACGGTCGGTAATACGGGCCCCCAAATCCAAACGGGTACTCAAATAACGATTAATGTTGATATCGATGTTCGAACGGAAGTTGTAACGGGTGAACTTGGTTTGCGAGTCATATTCACCGGCATTCGAATATTTGTAGTTACCGCCTTGTGAAAAGTAATTGGCCAATACATAATAACGTACCTTGTCCGTACCTCCACGGATGGAGAGGCTGACATCTTCCTGCAAACCGGGTTTGAAGGCAAAATCATAATAATCCCAGTCATATCCCAAACCATCGGAGTTGTCTCCTTTCGCACGGCGGAAATTGTCAATCGCCTGTTGAGAGAAAAGGTTCAAACTGCTGATGTCTGCGCCCGTCATCTTGGCATCGTTCAATCTGGCTTCATTATATAAAGTTGCATAATCGGCAGAGCCTAAATATTCGGGGAAACCGATCGGCTGGTTAATACCGATAGAGGCTTTCAGGTTCACGGTTGCCTTTTCCGCTGCCTTACCACGTTTGGTAGTAATAACGATTACACCATTTGCACCACGGATACCATAAGCGGCAGTGGCGGAAGCATCTTTCAGGATAGTGAATGTTTCAATTTCATCCGGTGCGAGGTAACTCATGTCACGTTCGATTCCATCGACAATGACAATGGCACTCTGGTTACCGTAAGTTGCCTTACCACGGATAAACAATTCACTTTGATCCACACCCGGTTCACCACCCGCATACTGGTTTACAATCAACCCCGGCAGACGTCCGGCAAGCGCATTGTTGATATTGGCAGTAGGACTCTGCGTCAGATCTTTCGTTGTGATGGTAGCCACAGAACCGATCATGGTTTCTTTACGTTGTTTGGTATAACCAACTACAACCACTTCCTGCAATGCTTTCGTATCTTCCTGCAATAAGACAGTCAGTTCTTTCTTTGCACCGGGAACAATCTCCTGTGGCTGGTAACCCAGATAAGAAAACACCAACGGAGCTTCCGCATAAGGCAGTTTAAGCGTAAACTTACCATCCATATCCGTAATCGTACCTGCATTGGCTACTCCTTTCACGACAACAGACACACCGATCAACGGATCATTTGTCGTCTTGTCCAATACCGTACCCGACACTGTTATTTTATGGTTTTGTGTGGCCTGCACCTTTGCCGTTCTTCCCGTTTGCGCCACACCCTGCAAAGGTATACCTGCAAGAAGAGTGCAAGAAACAGCCACCAGACAAATATTTCTTTTTATATGTATCATCTTTCTTTTCGATTTTCTATGTGTAATAAATCAATCTTATTCCTCTGCTTTCTTACCGAAATCCGGTCCGACCCAGTTGGCCTTTTCCGTTGCTTTACCTTGTACCCAGTCTTCATAACGAGCACGGATTTCAATCATTGTTGCTCCCGGGACTTCCGCATTCAAGGAGATTGTCAGGCGATCTTCCCTGTTGTCACGATTACCGAAGGTCGGTGCTTTTGCCCAGTCGTACTCCCACACATAATAGCCTTCGGGATGAGCCAACGTCCAAAGCACATCAGAACAGCTGCGCAATGCAGCGATAAACTTATTCTTGGTCTTTTCCGGATAAAGGCTGTTAGTCGGCTGTTTCACCATATCCAGGAAGTAACGGACAAATATTCCACGGAATAAAAGATTATCTCCCGAATTTCCTTCACCACTGAATACCGGATAGTTAGAGTCCATTTTCTTATTTACCTGGTAAGAGCCGAAAGCAACCGCATTACGAAGATATTCATCCTCACCTGTAGCGTTGTACAGCTCCAGGGCAGCCGCCATAAATGTTCCCTGATTATAAGACAAGGCTACTTTATCAGGATCTCCCGGTGTTCCGTCATCTTTAATACTAAGATTATCATATACCTGTCCGGTGGAAATATCACACAGATAAGCCGTCATCCAGTTGTATACCTCTTTGGCGAAGTTCAGGTAATAAGCAGCCTGCTCTTCCCAGCCGTCTTTAGCCTCCTTAACGGTAAGTTGATACAATTTCATAGCCAGAAGGCAACCGGGACCATTGGAACAAGACATACGTGAAGCCGGCGCATCCGTTTTCCATGCCATTCCTCCTACCCCTTTATAGTCATTCTTCGCTCCCTTGATATGGTTCCACATCTTCATCAACGCACTGTAGTAATCCTGATCGCCAGTCAATTCATAAACCCGCAGACAAGACAGTGCCATCCATTCCATATCATCATAGAAGTTATTCCAGAAGTCTTTGCCACCATAACCGCAATGTTCATTCCAGTCATCAAAAGCCGGCAGGAAAGGTTTCATGATGTTTTCATACAAATGAGCTTGATATTCGGGATTGTTTGCGTGACGGATATAAGCATCGATCACGATGTCCAATGCATGTCCCTGCGACCATCCGCCGCTACCGCCCGTGCTTGCCGGTTCTCCGGTTTCCGGTGTATTCGGTTTTTCCCAGTAAATGCTTCCGCAAAAGGTATCCCGTCCGCTGGCATTCTCATAGAAATATTTGATATAAGTTCCCGTACTTTTGTCGGCTGCATCTGTCCAGTTCACATCCGACACATATTCACCGGATGAATTACCTTTGTAGATGTCTCCCAGATCGCCGTCGTCACAAGCTGTAAATATTGCCAGTGCACCGCTTAACAACAAAGCTCTTTTTGATAATGATACTATATAGTTCTTCATATTATTATTCAGTTTTAATCTTCATTCGTTTCCGAAGCTACCCAACGGTGGGTGTACGTTCCAAACTCTGCATTGAAATAGAGGGTTACATCGGTTTTCACCGTAGCATAATAGACATTTCCCTGCTTTTCGCCCCATTGCAGTAATTCGTCGCAGAAACGGAAACTGTAATCCCATGGATCTGTGCCCAATGCCAGTTGATATAAATTATAATAGCTGTTGTCGGTAGTCAGATTCGGTTGCCCTTTATCTTTCTCCTTATGTCCCCAACGGTAGGTTGTTCCGTTGATTTCCATCTTAAAGCTATGACGGGTTTCACCGCTTCCTGCCCAACTTTCCGTTTGTTTCCGGGCAGTATAATTCTTCACACCCCATTTGCCATATCCCAGATAGTTGAAATCCTGTCTATACCCACCCGAATGGTTATAAAGATATACAGCTCCTATTTCATCGTAACTGATCGTTTGTTCACCCATATTGATGGTAATCCGGTAGATGCCTGATTGAGGAACCGTAACTGTATAGTCTTCACCATCATTACGCTCACGCAACACTCCGTTGTCGTCTACATAATAATAGCATTTGCGACCTTCTACAGTAGACATAAATATAAATGGCTGGTCGGCTTTCAATTGAGTGAAAGTCTGATAGATTCCTTCATTCTGACGGAGCATTTGTTGTGCTTCCGCTTCATCACCATCATCTTCCGTGCCCACGCCAGTGATATAAACCGGCTCGTTTTCAGAAGGCATATCATCAATGCCGTCCATCATAAAAATTACGAAATAACCTTCCAGACTACTAAGAGCCTGATCCAATCCGCAATAAGCACGCACCTTCCAACGCAGTGTGCCGTTGGTATTGCAACGGAATTTAGCCAGTTTACCTATTGTGTTTGCCTGATAATGGGTTAAAGTCAACTGTGATTCCAAACCGTTATTGTCAGAAAAGATCGTTTCTACCGGTTTGGTAAAGTCTCCCCCGATCGTATCAATCAATACTTCATAACGATATACTGTATTTCCGTGTTTCTCGGTAGGCGTCCATTTCAGAACAATATCCGTCAACGAAGCACCCGAAAGTACTACTCGCTCGCCACTAGCCATTGCATCCATTGTTCTAACAGGTTCAGGCGGAACAATCGGTTCATAATCATCCGGATCAAATCCCGGATTCAGTTTATTGTCACAAGCCGTCAGTCCGATAAGAAAAAACAGCAGGGCAAATTTGATTAGTTTTTTTGTTATCATATTGTTTCTCATATTATTATATTCCTAGTTTTAGTATGAATGAGGACATTCAATTGGTTCAAAGCGGCTCTTATCTCCATTATAAGTTGCAGGAAGTTCCGCTCCCCAGGCAGGTTTATTTTCGCTTATATTCTGCAAACAAACTTGCGCATCCAATCCGCTGCCGCCATTTCCCCAATTTTCAAAAACTGTAGTACCTCCGACACCTTTCGAGAATACCCAATATCCCATCAAGTCAGAGTGTTCTTCTGCATTAAGGATTTTGCACATATTCGCTTTAATTTCACTTTCGTCCAACGCTCTCTTCCACATCCGTGCCTGATAAACTTTGCAATATCCTACCCGATATGAATCTCCGGAACGTCCAATCAACAGCGCTTTATCATTTCCACCTACATCTGTCAGATTGAGAGATGAATTAGGGGCACAATCCTCATAAGAGTTATCTGCAGGAGTCAACGTTTCTCTCACTCCGTTTATATACATTTTATAAGCCTCTTTAGTACTTGATTTCGTTCCATCATATACAATGGCTATATGATACCATTTACCCGGAGTCTTACGTCCACCTTCCGAATCATCGCAATAAATAGTTTGCTGACTACGGAAACGGGGATCACTCTTACCATTAATTTTAGTGGCTATTTCAAAACGCGGATTCACATCCTTAGCTTCTGCACGAAGCAGGAATACACTTTCCAAACCTATAAACGATTGCATAGAACGAGTATAAGTCGGGTAGAACACAACCTCAAAAGTAAGCTGATTCATACTTTTTACCTCTGAATGTGATTCGGCATACTTTTTAATATCAATTTTAAAGCATACGTCATATTCCATACGATAACATACCGGATTCACATAAACTGGTAACGTCAATTTCTGACCTGCCGCATCAGACAGTTCCAGTGTGGTAGTCCCGAGCTTCTTTCCTGTTAGTTTTAACTTGGTAGCCCCGTCTTCCGTAATCAATTCAGCGGTTTTCAAATAGGTTTTATTATCATCCGTGAGTCGTGCCAATTTATAATCACCATTTCCTCTGGTAATAGCTATTTCAGTAGATGCCTCATAACCACCAATGATTAAAGAAGTTGCTTCATTTTCCAGTTTAAGGTTATATGGATTCACTTTCACCGCAATCTCCTCCACAGAACCTTTCTGGTCTGTCACAATCACTTTCACATCACCTCTAGCTTTGGGTTTCAAGGTAATCAGGTTCTCTTTTTCAGTAGCTTCCACAATCGTTGCATCCGTAGTAGGCTCGCCGTCTCCCACCTGATAAGTGAAACGATATCCGCCATTACCTCTCTCAATAGAGATATATTGAGATTCGGCATCCGGTTCGGCAAAAGTGGCTTCATTACTTTTCAGTGTCAAATCCACGATGTTCACTACCACAGGAATAGTGATTGTCTTACCTTTCTTATCTGTTATCGTAACATTTACCGGATCGGCTCCAGTCTCGAACTTGGCAGTCAACGGAATAACCTGTCCGGATAGTTCACCCACTTCCAAAAACTTATCAGCACCTTCCGGTATGGAAATCTGATAATCTCCGTTACCGGTCAAAATCTTCACCAGTCTCTTTTCACCGATAAAAAGGTCAAAACCTTCTTCCGGTGCATCTACCGTCAAATTCCAGAGTTTTGCTACCCGAACCAGCACTCTAGCCACTTTCTTACGTCCATCTACTATTAATATAGTGGTTTCCGTACGGTTATTTTCTTCCAACTGGCTATTTTCGGTAGCTTTTATAGTCACCTTATTACCATTGATTGTAGCCGTTGCCACACTTTCATCAAATGGTTTCACATAATAATCCCCATTGCCGGAGGTGATACTCACCGTAATTTCGTCTCCTTGTAGTAGTGTCACCGAATTATTATCGACAACCAGGTCAGTTGCCGGTTTCACTTCCTGTTCTTCTTTATCATCACTGCACGAACCCATAAAAAATGGAATGGTCAATGCTGAAAGAAATAAAAAATTAAATTTCCTTTTCATTAGATTAAAGATTAATAAATTAATACTTTTCAAGTTTATCTACTTAAAACTTCGATGAGACAAAGATAAAATCACTAAACTCTACCAAAAGAAAATTAACTATCCTTTTTTACCTTTTGGCACGGATATTTACTATATTAACACGGATATTTACTTCTTCCTTTTCTTAAAAAAATCCCGTCACAAGCTATTGCTGAACCTCTTCCAAATGTTTCATCCGAAACTCTTTTGGCGTACATTCATACTTTTCACGGAACACCTTAAAGAAAGTAACTTTGTTCGAGAATCCCGAATCGAATACAATTTCATCAATCGTCTTTTTAGTGGTCAGCAATAAATCTTTCGCTATGTGCAAACGACATTCCTTAATCAGATCGGTCGGGCTATCCTCTCCTATCTCTTCCATCTTCCGATAAAGACTCCGGGGGCTGATTGCCAGCCGATCGGCGATATAACGCGGAGTCAAATCTTTGTTCGTTATATTATCATTGATAATCTTCAAAACCGACTGTAGGAACTTCTTCGACTCTTTATGCGTCAACTTCCCGTCCGACTTTTCAAAAGAACTGATCGGCGAACTGAAATAATTCTTCAACACCTCTTTCCGTTCCATCACCTGACAGACAGAAATACGAAGGTACTCCGCACTAAACGGTTTCGTGATATACATTTCCGCACCGACAGAAAGAGCTTCCATCTGTTGTTCCATCTCGTGCCGTCCAGAAACCACAATAATAGGAATATGCGCTGTCTCTTTCACCGATTTGATCCGCCTGGTCAGTTCAATACCACCCATTCCCGGCATCATGACATCACAGATAATCACATTCGGATAAACCTCATTCATCACCTGATCCAGCCGTTCAGGATCTTGCAAGGTTACCACATTGAAGTCAGCCGAGAAGATTTCTCCAATAAACCATAGCATTTCGATTTCATCATCGACAACCAAAAGCGTAGGACGCATCTTATCAAACTCATACTGGGGAAGTTTCAGTATCGATTGAGTATCTATCTTAGGGATGTATTCCGCTGTGAGCCGCTTGGTTTCCGCCACTCCGGTAGTCAGTTCCACGACCGGCAAGGTTAGTGTAAACATCACCCATCCGTCAGGAGTATTTTCCACTTTCAACGTACCATTCAGCAACTTTGCCATATTATAAGAGATGGCTAGTCCTAGTCCGTTCCGTGAAAAGTTCTTTTCATCCTGATTCTCGAAATTATCCAAAATGGCATATCGGTTAAAAATATACTGAAAATCCTTTTCCTTGATGGTACTTCCTTCATTCGCTACACGAAGAGTCAGCATGTTTTCCCCGCTCGTATCCACTTCAATCTTGATACTTTGTCCGTCGGGAGTATATTTAAAGGCATTAGAAATCAGATTAATAATAATCGTATTCAGAAATCCTTTGTCCGAGTTCCACATCACCTGCTCGGGTATCTTGCTCAAGAAAGTGATGTTTCTGGATTTAGCCATTTCTACAAACGTTTTGGCTATTCCTTTCACAATGGAAGACACATTCAATGACTCAATCCGTACTTCCCTGTTTCCCGTTTCAATCCGACGGAATTCGATCAACTCATGAATCAGGTTGTTGAGACGCTCCGCATTCGTCTGAATCATCTGTACGTAGTCCACGACAAATTTACTAAGTCCCTTCGATGAAAGGATTCGTCCGCAAGGACCATAAATCAAAGTCAGCGGAGTACAAAATTCATGTGCGATATTAGTAAAGAAACGAAGTTTGGACTCAAAGACATTCTTTTGATGGCGTTTCTCTATCTCGTTCAGCAATTCCTGCTTTTTACGTTTGGAGCGCAGGATAAAGGAACGTATCAGCAAGGCTGCTAGTAAAAGCAGACACAGGGCATAAATCAAATAAGCCCACCAGGAAGCATACCACGGATCACCTATACGAATCACCAGGGAATAGACATCACTCTCTTTATCAAAGACACTATTGTAATATTTCACCAGTAAGGTATATTCGCCGGGAGCCATATTCGTAAAAGAGACTCCGCTTTCCGAACCATTGTTTACCCATTGGTCACTCAATCCTTTTAGTTTATAGAAATAGGTACAGTTATTACCATTCAGATAATCCACAGAGGCAAATGAAACAGAAAAAAAATTCTGGTCATACTGCAAATTCAAGACTTCAGTTTCTTTTTTCCGGGTGAGAAATTCGCCCAGATTGTATTGTTCACCGAAGATAGACAGCTTATCAAAATAAACAGGAGGCATATAAAGCTGCTCTGGACAGCCATCCGCCCGGATAGCTACGACTCCATTGATTCCGCCAAAGAACAGAGTACCAGTCCGGGAATCCCGAAAAGCGGCACCGTCACTAAACTCTACCACTTTTAAACCATCTCCAAAGCCATACGAACGAAAGACATTCCGTTTCGTATCGAAATTGATTAATCCGAGATTGGTGCTCAACCAGAAGTTGTCGGACGAGCTTCTAAGAATTGCATGAATGGTATTATTAAGGAAACCATTCTTGGCATTGAAGAGCTGATAAGAAGTTTCCGATGTGTACTTTATCAATCCGTAGCTCGTTCCGAAAAGATAGTTATTGCTGCTGTCTTTACTGATAGCGAGAATATTATTCAGGGTCATGTTTTCGTATTTGTGAGTAGACACCGGTTCCAGGCCATTCGTCGTTTCGTTATAGCGGAATACCCCATATCCTTTATTGCCAAACAACAGGTTGGCTTCATTCTCCGCATAAATAGTAAAGAAATAGTTCGATCCCAGTTCGCCGTCATTGATGATGTAACGTTGCGCATCCACAATCACCGGATTGTCCGATGTTCCGGCAATACGAGCTTTCACCACTCCCATGCCGACACTCGCCAGCCACAGTTCGGAATCTGCTGTTTCGTAAATGTCATGGATGTATTTAAAATCTTCGTTACCGATCCGTATTGGTATACTCTTGATACGTTTTTCCCGATATGAATAATAAGTTAATCCTTCTTCGTCTCCTATCCAAAGCAAATTCCGGTGGCTCTTGGCAAAACAATAAACGGCATTACTACTCAAAGCACTATTAGAGGTAGTCAACACCTCTGCCCGACAGTCGGAGATGTTTTTATCGAATTCGTAATCATAGATTTTAAGAATTCCGTTTCCTTTGGTTCCCACCCAGAAAGTACATTCATCATCAAGATAGATGGCACGCACGGGGCGTTCTATTTTCTCGGTGTAATTGCTAAGCACCATTGATTTGATAGAATAAAGCGGGTTCGAATAAAGATAAACGCCCTGTCCGTCAGTACCAATCCAGACAACATCCTGAAAACGGTCTTTCTTGAGACAGAATACACCGCTGTTGATAGGTAACGACTGAATTTGATAATGATCCGTCTCCTTCTGTTTTTCCAACAGGAGAATGCCATCCATCAAAAAGCCCACAAAATAGCTGTTATGATAATGAACAATGGACGAAATTTTGCCACGTTCCTGTATTTCCTTACCCAGATTGGCAATAAATTCATTCTTCTGGGTCGGAATATGGAAAGCATAGAAATTAAATTCCTTATCTATATAATAAAGAGATTGCTCGTCATTGAAACAATAAATCAAGGAAGTCTGATAAATCAGGTTTGTTTTCTGGGGTAACAGGGTGATATCTCCCGATGCGGCTTCCTGCTGTATGTCATAACAGCGGTTGTATCCTTTCATGACTACCCACATCCGGTTGTTACCGTCGATAAAGAAGTTTACGATATCGGAAATCGGGATTCCCGTGATATTGATTTTCTTGAAGACTCCTTCTTTTTTATGATAATAATAGATGCAGTTACTATCCTGGATAATGAACAGATTGCCATGACTATCCTTATTCATAAAGAAGAGTTTCTGAAATTCATTATAGTGAGTGATTGTATTGGTTTTCCGGTTCAAACGGTTCAACCCATAGTAGGTTTGAATCCAGTAAATATCTTCGCCCGTATACACAATATTGTCAATCAGATTACCAGATAAGTAATCCTCTTTGTCACGAGTCTTAAATTCCTCAATCTCCTGTCCATCATAAATATTCAGTCCGTCGCAGGTCCCGATCCACATCAATCCACGCTCATCCTGGCACAGAGATGTAATCGAGCTATTAGACATATACTCTTTATCTGCAACTTGCTTCAAATTATAAGCATAAGCGTTATGTATCAACAGATTAAGAAAAAATAATAGAATATAAACCGACTGTTTTCCCATAGTGTATTATTCTTAGATTTGCTATATGACAAAGGTAAACAAAAAAACATTCCGAGCTTTTTTTTGACCGGAATATAAGTAAATTTCCGTGCCAGAGTAGTTAATTTTAGCGACAAGAGGCGATTTAACCTCTCTATTACTAGAAGCACATTCCTTTTCTCCCTATTTTCGTCGTAGAAATTATTTTCAAATCTATAAATTCATTTGTTCATGAAAACACATTTTTCATTTAAACACTTGCTATTTCTTGGAGGTGCCGTGTTGTACAGCCTGCAATCTTCTGCCGTTAAGAATCCGGTAGACTATGTCAGCACACTGGTAGGCACTCAATCCAAGTTTGAACTGTCTACCGGAAACACGTATCCGGCTACGGCATTGCCGTGGGGAATGAATTTCTGGACACCGCAGACCGGTAAAATGGGAGACGGTTGGGCGTACACGTATGATGCCGACAAAATCCGGGGATTCAAACAAACACATCAGCCCAGTCCCTGGATGAACGACTACGGGCAGTTTGCCATCATGCCTATCACCGGCGGACTGGTATTCGATCAAGACCGACGTGCCAGTTGGTTCTCTCACAAAGCGGAAGTTGCCAAACCTTATTATTATAAGGTGTACCTTGCCGACCATGACGTAACAACCGAGCTTGCTCCTACGGAGCGCGCCGTCATGTTCCGTTTCACGTATCCGGAGACAAAGAATGCCTACGTGATTGTAGACGCTTTTGACAAAGGTTCTTATGTGAAAGTGATTCCGAAAGAAAACAAGATTATCGGCTATTCAACCAAGAATAGCGGCGGTGTGCCGGAAAACTTCAAAAACTACTTTGTAGTTCAATTCGACAAACCGTTCACATTCGTTTCCACAGTTTCCGAAAACAACATTCTTCCGAATGAGATCGAAGCGAAAGGAAACCACACAGGTGCGGTAATCGGATTCGCCACGAAAAAGGGAGAAATCGTACACGCACGGGTTGCTTCCTCCTTTATCAGTCCTGAACAAGCGGAATTAAATCTCAAAGAGCTGGGCAGAAACAGTTTCGACCAATTGGTAACGAACGGAAGAGACGTGTGGAACCGTGAAATGAGTAAGATAGAGGTGGAAGACGATAACATTGATAACCTGCGCACCTTCTATTCCTGCCTGTACCGCTCCATGCTTTTCCCACGTAGCTTTTACGAGATAGACGCTAAAGGAGAAATCATGCATTACAGCCCCTATAACGGTGAAGTGCGTCCCGGCTATATGTTTACCGACACCGGTTTTTGGGACACGTTCCGTTGTCTGTTTCCTTTCCTCAACCTGATGTATCCGTCGATGAACCTGAAGATGCAGGAAGGTTTGGTAAACGCTTACAAAGAGAGCGGTTTCCTGCCGGAATGGGCCAGCCCGGGACATCGGGATTGTATGGTAGGCAACAACTCGGCTTCCGTAGTGGCCGACGCTTACATCAAAGGATTGCGCGGATATGATATCGAAACTCTTTGGGAAGCATTGAAACATGGAGCAAATGCACATCTTCGCGGGACTGCTTCAGGTCGTCTCGGTTACGAATCTTACAACCAACTAGGATATGTTGCCAACAATATCGGCATAGGACAAAACGTTGCACGTACACTGGAGTATGCATATAACGACTGGGCAATTTATACATTAGGCAAGAAACTCGGTAAACCGGAGAGCGAAATCGACATTTATAAGAAACACGCGCTGAACTACAAAAATGTCTATCACCCGGAACGCAAACTGATGGTTGGCAAAGATAACAAAGGCGTATTCAATCCGAATTTCGATGCAGTGGACTGGAGCGGTGAATTTTGCGAAGGGAATAGCTGGCACTGGAGCTTCTGCGTATTCCACGACCCGCAAGGACTTATCAACCTGATGGGAGGCAAGAAAGAATTCAACGCGATGATGGATTCCGTCTTTGTCATCCCGGGTAAACTGGGAATGGAAAGCCGCGGCATGATTCACGAAATGCGTGAAATGCAAGTAATGAACATGGGGCAATATGCGCACGGCAACCAGCCTATTCAGCACATGGTATATCTCTACAACTATTCGAGCGAGCCCTGGAAAGCCCAATACTGGATACGTGAGATTATGAACAAGCTATATACCGCCGGTCCCGACGGTTATTGCGGTGACGAAGACAACGGACAGACTTCCGCCTGGTATGTATTCTCCGCACTCGGTTTCTATCCGGTTTGCCCGGGAACGGATGAATATATCATAGGAACCCCGCTTTTCAAATCAGCGAAGTTACATCTGGAGAACGGAAAGACCATCACGATCAAGGCAGATAACAACCAGCTTGACAACCGCTACATCAAGGAAATGAAAGTAAACGGGAAATCACAAACCCGTAATTTCCTTACACATGACCAGCTGATTAAAGGTGCTAATATTCAATTTCAAATGAGCCCCGTACCCAATAAACAACGGGGAACCACAGAAAAAGATGTACCTTACTCTCTTTCGTTTGAATAAAATATTGTACTTTTGGAGATCAATGAATTATCTACCAAACAAACTATAAAAACATGAAACTGAAAAACCTTTTACTAATTGCCCTTGTTGCGATCGTCTTTTGCGGTTGCCAAAGTAACTATCAGCCTACTTCTATCACCGTTGCCTCCTACAATTTGAGAAACGCCAACGGTGGCGATTCAATCAACGGAAACGGTTGGGGACAACGTTACCCGGTCATTGCCCAAATAGTGCAATACCACGATTTCGATATTTTCGGCACGCAGGAGTGCTTTATTCATCAACTGAAAGATATGAAAGAAGCATTACCTAGTTATGATTATATCGGTGTAGGCCGCGACGACGGCAAAGAGAAAGGTGAACATTCTGCTATTTTCTATCGCACAGACAAGTTTGATGTGATAGAGAAAGGTGATTTCTGGTTATCGGAAACTCCCGACGTGCCGAGCAAAGGATGGGATGCCGTGTTGCCGCGTATTTGCAGTTGGGGACACTTCAAATGCAAGGATACCGGCTTCGAATTCCTTTTCTTCAACCTGCACATGGACCATATCGGCAAGAAGGCACGCGTGGAAAGTGCGTTCCTCGTACAGGACAAGATGAAAGAACTTGGCAAAGGCAAAGAGCTTCCAGCCATCCTGACGGGAGACTTCAATGTCGACCAGACCCACCAGTCTTATGATGCTTTTGTGAGCAAAGGGGTGTTATGCGACTCTTACGAGAAGGCCGGCTTCCGCTATGCTATCAACGGCACGTTCAACGACTTCGACCCGAACAGCTTTACGGAAAGCCGTATCGACCATGTATTCGTTTCTCCGTCTTTCCATGTGAAAAAATATGGTGTGCTGACGGATACTTACCGCAGCATCGTAGGCAAGGGAGAAAAGAAGCAGGCGAACGATTGCCCGGAAGAAATCGACATCAAGACTTATCAGGCGCGCACTCCTTCAGACCATTTCCCCGTAAAGGTGGAACTGGAGTTCGAACAGCGTCAGCAGAAATAATCTTTGTATCTAGTTATAACCTGAAAGTTTCACCACACAACCCGATATTCCTATGAGAAATATATGTTTTGTAGCCTGTATGTTATTTTGCCTTACCTCCGCAGTGGGAAAGACACCGGGAAATACCCGTTATCTTTCTATTGCCGACTCGATTCTATCTAATGTATTGAATCTCTATCAGACGAATGACGGACTACTAGCAGAAACGTATCCTGTCAATCCCGACCAAAAAATTACTTATCTGGCGGGCGGAACGCAGCAGAACGGAACGCTGAAGGCTTCTTTTCTATGGCCGTATTCCGGAATGATGTCGGGTTGTGTGGCTTTATACAAAGCGACCGAAAACAAGAAGTACAAAAAGATTCTCGAGAAAAAAATTCTACCGGGGATGGAACAGTATTGGGATAACAGCCGCCTGCCGGCCTGTTATCAGTCATACCCCACCAAGTACGGGCAGCACGGACGTTATTATGACGATAACATCTGGATTGCACTGGATTACTGCGATTATTACCAACTGACTCACAAACCCACATCTTTGGAAAAAGCCGTTGCATTGTATCAATATATCTACAGTGGATGGAGCGACGAGATAGATGGTGGCATCTTTTGGTGTGAACAGCAGAAGGAAGCGAAACATACTTGTTCCAATGCACCGTCTACTGTGCTCGGCGTCAAGTTGTACCGGCTGACGAAGGATGCCAAATACCTCGAAAAAGCAAAAGAGACGTATGCCTGGACGAAAAAGCATCTATGCGACCCTACCGACCATCTTTACTGGGATAACATCAACCTGAAAGGGAAAGTTTCCAAAGAGAAGTACGCCTACAACAGTGGACAGATGATTCAGGCGGGTGTATTACTCTATGAGGAAACAGGAGATGAACAGTATTTGCGCGATGCACGGCAAACAGCCGCAGGAACAGATGCCTTTTTCCGCACAAAAGCCGATAAGAAAGATCCGACTGTCAAAGTGCATAAAGACATGGCCTGGTTTAACGTAATCTTATTCAGAGGACTGAAAGCTCTGTATAAGATTGACAAGAATCCGGCGTATGTCAATGCGATGGTGGAGAATGCGCTTCACGCCTGGGAAAACTACCGGGATGAAAACGGATTATTAGGCAGGGATTGGTCGGGACACAACAAGGAGCAGTATAAATGGCTGCTCGACAATGCCTGTCTGATTGAATTCTTTGCAGAGATTTAACACTTCTTCTCCGCAACACTTTCATAATCAATACTAATCAACAAAAAAAGACTATTACCATGAATATAACTAAAGCCTTTTGTTTGTCCATAGCACTCTTGGGTGCTAGCAATATGCAGGCTATAACGAACAGTGATTTTGTCATCCAACAAGATAATACCCAAATCAACAACTATCAGACGAACCGTCCGGAAGCATCGAAACGTCTGTTTGTCTCGCAAGCTGTGGAACAACAGATTGCGCATATCAAGCAACTGCTGACGAATGTCCGCTTGGCATGGATGTTCGAAAACTGTTTCCCGAACACACTGGATACTACTGTTCATTTTGACGGTAAAGATGATACGTTTGTTTATACGGGTGACATTCACGCCATGTGGTTGCGTGATTCGGGTGCACAAGTATGGCCTTACGTGCAACTTGCCAACAAAGACGCGAAACTGAAAAAAATGCTGGCCGGCGTTATCAAACGTCAGTTCAAGTGTATCAATATCGACCCGTATGCCAATGCTTTCAACATGAATTCCGAAGGCGGCGAATGGATGAGCGACCTTACGGACATGAAGCCCGAACTGCACGAACGTAAATGGGAAATCGACTCGCTCTGTTATCCTATCCGTCTCGCTTATCATTACTGGAAGACGACGGGAGACGCCAGTATATTCTCCGACGAATGGCTTACAGCCATCGCCAAGGTTTTGAAAACGTTTAAGGAACAGCAACGAAAAGAAGATCCGAAAGGTCCTTATCGTTTCCAACGCAAAACGGAACGTGCACTCGATACGATGACCAACGACGGCTGGGGTAATCCTGTAAAGCCGATCGGACTGATTGCTTCTGCTTTCCGTCCTTCGGATGATGCTACAACTTTCCAGTTCCTCGTTCCGTCCAACTTCTTTGCTGTAACTTCATTGCGCAAAGCTGCCGAGATTCTGAATACAGTCAACAAGAAACCTGATTTAGCTAAAGAATGTACTACACTGTCGAACGAAGTGGAAGCAGCCCTGAAAAAGTATGCGGTTTACAATCATCCGAAATATGGCAAAATCTATGCTTTCGAAGTAGATGGTTTCGGCAACCAACTGTTAATGGATGATGCCAATGTGCCGAGTCTCATTGCCCTGCCTTATCTTGGAGATGTGAAAGTGAACGATCCTATTTATCAGAATACCCGTAAGTTTGTATGGAGCGAAGATAATCCTTACTTCTTCAAAGGTACTGCCGGCGAAGGAATTGGCGGTCCGCACATCGGATATGACATGATTTGGCCCATGAGTATTATGATGAAAGCATTCACCAGTCAAAACGACGCAGAAATCAAGACCTGCATCAAAATGCTAATGGATACGGATGCCGGAACAGGGTTCATGCATGAATCTTTCCACAAGAACGACCCGAAGAACTTTACTCGTTCCTGGTTTGCATGGCAAAATACGCTATTCGGAGAACTAATCCTAAAACTCGTAAATGAAGGAAAAGTAGACTTACTGAATAGTATCCAATAGTCTTCTATTATGTTTTTTATTGTATTCCCGCTTATGAGATAACTGTTTCTAACCTTGAAGCTTACGCTTCCAAAGTAGTTTCAAGGTTGAAGAACTTTAGTTTCACGCCTTTGAAACCATAGTTTCAAGTAAGTGAAACCAAAGTTTCCCGCTGACGAAACAAAAGTTTCAAGCAATAGAACTTTTAGTTTCAAGTACTGAAACTCTCTCTTCTGTAATAGGCTGATAATCCTTGAATACCAATCCGGATAGAGAAATAAGTATCCACATAGCAGAGAAACAATAAAATCCTTGCTTTCAACAACAAGGTGACAGCAAAGTTGTCGTCACCTTGCCGTCACATCATGCTGTCACACTGCAGTATATTTATAATCAATCATTTATGCCCAATCAGGTGACAGATGACAGCATTTTATTTATTTTCCAATTTATATGTAGGGAGTATATGACTCCTAAAAAATAAATGACCCATATAATATGAACAATATGAAATCAACTTTTTTATTCCTACTTGCTACAACCATGATGACCTGTACTGCCTACGGACAGTCTTCCAATCATAAAGAGAACAAATTACCCGATTGGGCTTTCGGTGGTTTCGAACGTCCAAAGAATGTCAATCCGGTAATATCTCCTATAGAAAACACCAAGTTTTACTGTCCATTGACCAAAGATTCTATTGCGTGGGAATCGAACGATACATTCAATCCGGCTGCTACACTCTACAATGGTGAGATTGTCGTGTTATACCGTGCAGAGGATAAATCAGGTGTCGGTATCGGACACCGGACTTCCCGCCTCGGTTATGCCACTTCTACCGACGGCACACATTTCCAACGGGAAAAGACTCCTGTATTCTATCCGGATAATGATTCACAAAAAGAGTTGGAATGGCCCGGCGGCTGCGAAGACCCACGAATTGCCGTAACCGATGACGGATTATATGTAATGATGTACACCCAATGGAATCGCCATGTGCCTCGCCTGGCAGTAGCGACCTCTCGCAACCTAAAAGACTGGACAAAACACGGTCCTGCTTTTGCCAAAGCATTTGATGGAAAGTTCTTCAACCTGGGTTGTAAGTCCGGCTCTATCCTGACCGAAGTTGTTAAAGGGAAACAGGTTATCAAGAAAGTCAACGGGAAATACTTTATGTACTGGGGAGAGGAGCATGTATTCGCAGCTACTTCCGATGACTTAATCCACTGGACACCGATTGTCAACATTGACGGTTCCCTAAAAAAGCTGTTTTCTCCCCGTGACGGCTACTTCGACAGCCATCTCACCGAATGTGGGCCTCCGGCTATCTACACTCCGAAAGGAATTGTCCTTCTTTATAATGGTAAGAACCATTCAGGAAGAGGTGACAAACGCTATACCGCCAATGTCTATGCTGCCGGACAAGCACTCTTCGACGCCAATGATCCTACCCGCTTTATCACCCGTCTCGATGAACCGTTCTTCCGTCCGATGGATAGCTTTGAAAAGAGTGGGCAATATGTGGATGGAACCGTATTTATAGAAGGAATGGTCTACTTCAAAAACAAATGGTATTTGTATTATGGTTGTGCTGACTCCAAAGTAGGAGTAGCCGTTTATGATCCGAAACGACCGGCAAAAGCTGATCCGCTTCCATAGTTATAAAAATAGTCTTGATTACATTCTTTTTTAAAGGAAAGATGTACTTATTTCTTAAAACTATATTCCCCAAAACGGCTGAAAACAGTAAGTTCTTGTTAAGGATTTGCTTTTCAGCCGTTTCTAGTATAAAATAAAGCTTTCCGAAGCAGAATTAAATGCTACAATCGGAAAGCCTTATAATACCTATTGAAAACTGAATTGAATATTGAGAACCAGCTTTATTCTTTCATTGTCGGAGGCTTCTTCCTCCTTTCAACAATTAGCTGTCTTTTATAAGTAAGCCATCTTTATCCATTTATCTTATTCAAAACAACCGGTCTGTTTGCCGGAGCCTTACCAAAATTCTTATTAGGCTTTTTCCCCATTACAAACTTCAATGTGCTGCCATTTATTATATCCTGATAAGTGATATAACTCTTATCATAAGGCTTGCCATTCAAATACACTTTCTGGATATAGATATTTTCTTTGCTGTTATTAGGTGCTTCTACAGTAAAAGTGTTACCACCACGTACCTTCACTTCTACTTTCTTAAAACAAGGGCTACCGAAAACAAATACACCATCCGACGGGTTCACCTGATAGAGTCCCATAGATGAAAGAAGATACCAGGCAGACATTTGGCCACAATCCTCATTACCGATGATACCGTCCGGCTGGTCTGTGTAAAAATCGCTCATGATAAAACGAACCTTTTCCGCCGTTTTCCATTGTTCACCGGCATACGCATAAAGATAAGCAACATGATGGCTCGGTTCATTTCCATGTGCATATTGTCCGATCAATCCGGTTATGTCGCTCGATGCTCCTTCCCCCATACTGTCGGTATTGGTAAAGAAACCATCAAGCCTCGTTGTAAAAGGTTTGTCACCTCCAAACAAGGCAATCAGCCCATAGGGGTCTTGTGGAGCAAAGAAAGTATATTGCCATCCGTTTCCTTCACAGAAATCTCCAACAGTATGGATGGAACGTGCCGGATCGTAAGGAGTACGCCAAGAGCCGTCTTCCAGTTTCGGACGAATGAAATGGATAGAAGAATCAAAATAGTTCTTGTAATAATGAGCACGTTTTGAGAATGTTTCAGCATCTTCTGTCTTTCCCATCTTACGTGCCATAGCGGCAATTCCCCAGTCGTCCACTGCATACTCCATGGCTATGGAAGTAGCTTCATGAACTTTGTCGGCAGGGATATAGCCTTTTTTGACTACATAAGGTACTCCTTTCTGCTTTTCATAAGTAGCTGTAGCTATCATTGCTTGCAATGCTTCTTCCGCATCGAACCCGGTAAATCCTTTCAGATATGCATCGGCAATCACCGGCACGGAGCTATACCCCGGCATCTGATCGGTCTCTCCACTCATCAAAGGCCAGATAGGGAGTTTGTCCTGCTGACGATAGATGGAAATCATCGAATTGACTACATGGTCAACCATTTCAGGTTGAGTAATAGTCATCAAAGGATTTAATGCACGGTAGGTATCCCATAAAGAAAGAGTCGTATAGTTGGCTTTCTTCGGGTCTGTGTAAATCATGTCATTCATCCCTCTATACTCTCCATTCACATCGCAAAAAAGCGTAGGGGCAATCATAGTATGATAATGGGCGGTATAGAATACACGTTTGGAAGCCTCATCATCAGTCTCTACTGTCATCTTCTCCAGTTGCTTATTCCATCGGTCGGCACTCATATCCACCACCTTATCAAAATCCCAGTGAGTAAGTTCGGATTGCAGGTTCATCGCTGCGTTGTCACAGCTGACAGAAGAAAGGGCGACTTTTATCTTCACTTCCTTCACGTTACCAAAAGTGAGGACACTCTTCACCGATGCCACTTTCAGTTGGTCCCAAGGTTGCGGGGTATTATCATCATAGGCAGTAAACTGCTCTATCTTCTTATCACTTTTCAACACAAAATAAACTTTGCGGGAAGGACTCCAGCCTCTCACATAACGATAACCCTCTACTGTATAATCATCTACCTTACGGATATAGCTGTCGTAAGCATTCGATCCGTTTCCTTCACGTAAGTCGATTAATATGGAAGCCGGTTTTCCTTCAGGATAAGTATAACGATGGAAGCCTACACGATCTGTAGCTGTCAGCTCGGCTTTGATATTGTAACGGTCGAGAAGCAAAGAGTAATATTCGGGACGGGCGATTTCATTCGCATGAGAATATCTGGAAGCATACCCATCACGTATATCATCCTGATTGCCTCTGGGAGTACGGATCTCATTCAATGGCATGATGAGAATATCACATAAGTCAGTACAGCCCGTACCGCTCAAATGGGTATGTGAAAAGCCAATTAAAATACTATCGGAATAATGATAACCCGAGCACCAGTCCCAACCTTTATGGATATTAGTAGGACCCAGCTGTACCATTCCATACGGAACACTCGTCCCAACAAAGACGTGTCCATGATAACCGGATCCGATATACGGATCGACGTACTGCAATAATCCTTCACTTTTTGAATAGTTCTGTTGCGCTACTCCATTTCCCGCTGCAAGCAAGACACAAGAAGTAAGTGCAAGTAGTTTAAATGCCTTCATTCGTATTTTTCTTTGGTATGATTGAAAATTATAGTTAGCGAATGATGCAAATATACTACCTATTTAGGAATTAACTAACTGTCGCTAGAGTTTACAAGAAAAATGGCAGGCAGGTTTACTCTTTTGGCAAGTTCCAACCACAGATTTACACGGTTTTCCACAGAAAAACTGCGTACCGTCTACTAAATAACATAATAAATGAATCTGTGGAAATCCGTGTTAATCTATGGCGAATCCTTTCCATAAATTCCCTTCGGGAAGAGGAGCTTCAAGCTCTATCAGTTCTTTTGAGACAGGATGTATGAACCGTACTCTCCGGGCATGCAGACAAATGCTCCCATCCGGATTGGAGCGTGGAGAGCCATATTTCAAATCTCCCTTGATAGGGCATCCCATTTTTGCCAGCTGACAACGAATCTGATGATGACGTCCGGTTTTTAAATCGACTTCGAGCAAATAGTAATTCTCCGAATGACCGATCAACCGGTAATGCAAGATCGCTTTCTTGCTGTTCGGCACTTCTTTGTCGTATGCATAACTTTTGTTCTGCTTTTCATTACGTACAAGAAAATGTACCAGTTCACCTTCCGGTTCTTGCGGAGCATTTTTCACAACCGCCCAATAAGTCTTTTTCACCTCACTGGTGCGAAACATTTCGTTGAGCCTTGTTAATGCCTTACTCGTTTTGGCAAAAATAACAAGACCGCTTACGGGGCGGTCCAACCGGTGTGTCACACCGAGGAAAACATTTCCGGGTTTCTGATACTTCTCTTTCAGATACTGTTTTACAGTCTCCGAAAGCGGCGTATCCCCCGTCTTGTCTGCCTGGACAATCTCGGAAGCGGTCTTGTTGACTACAATGATATGGTTGTCTTCGTATACAACAGTCATTCTGTTCGATTACATATTCATACCACCATCTACCTGAATCACCTGACCTGATACATAAGAAGACATATCAGAAGCCAGGAAGGTAGCGATGTTTGCCACATCTTCAGGAGTACCACCACGACGCAAAGGTATTTTCTTTGCCCATTCAGCTCTTACTTCGTCAGAAAGAGCAGCTGTCATGTCTGTCAGGATGAATCCCGGAGCGATAGCGTTGGCACGGATGCCGCGAGAACCCAACTCTTGTGCGATAGACTTAGCCAATGCAATCATACCTGCCTTAGAAGCAGCATAGTTAGCCTGTCCTGCATTTCCGTGAACACCTACAACAGAGGCCATATTGATAATGCTACCAGCTTTTTGACGCATCATGATAGGTGTACAAGCATGGATGAAGTTAAATGCAGACTTCAGGTTCACGTTGATTACCATATCCCATTGCTGTTCGCTCATGCGCATCATCAAACCGTCACGAGTGATACCGGCATTGTTTACCAATATATCGATCCGTCCGAAGTCCTTGTGGATTTCTTCAACGACCTTTGCAGTATCTTCAAAGTTAGCCGCGTTAGAAGCGTAACCTTTGGCTTTCACGCCCATTGCTTCCAATTCTTTAGCTGTATTTTCTGCATTTTCGTCAATGACAAGGTCAGTAAATGCGATGTTTGCGCCTTCGGCAGCAAACTTAAGAGCGATAGCCTTACCAATACCGCGAGCAGCACCGGTTACAATGGCTGTTTTTCCGTCTAATAATCCCATACTAAAAGTTATTTAATTAAATTTCTGTTCTATGCAGTGCGCCAAACACAATGTTGGACACATATCTATTTCTTGTATCTTCATCCAGATGTGCACCTATATGGCCTCGAATATAAGGAACTTCAATTCCTTTCACACAATAATGTATCAAGTCGGCAGTCATCTCCACATCGTCAATATGGAAAACTCCTTTTGCCTGTCCTTCCAGAAGAACAGCTTTAAAGAGCTGGACTTCCTTTGCATCAAACTTCTTGCGAACTTTTTCCACCCGCCATATATCACGGAAGAAATAAGCACGCAGTGTTCCGTTTCGATAGACGACCTCTTTTACTGCGTCCAACCGGGTATATATCATCTCCAACAATTTCTCGTCCGGTGAGATATTTTTCTCGGCCACCCGCTTCATCATATCCGACAGAATATCCAATTCCGATTCCACAACAGCCAAATAAATTTCATCCTTACTTTTAAAATAAGTATAGAGCGTTCGTCTACCTTTTTTAGAAGCAAGAGCGATATCATTCATAGTTGTGTTTTCTACTCCCATCTTCGCAAAAAGCTGACGGGCTACATCTACTAATTTGGCTTTTGTCTTGGATACGGTCATAGGTTACAAATTGCACATTGCTGAATATTTTGAGCAAAAGTAATTCTTTTCTTTAGACCATACAAGAAAATAGAGAGAATATTAACATTTGTATATTAATAGGTGCTAAGAAAAAGTTTCATCATTATTTCATTCATTCTCAACTAAATAAGAAAAAAATGATGATTTACTCGAAAAATATTCAGCAAATTATTTGTTTGTTTCAAAAAAAGCCGTACCTTTGCACCCGTTAAACATCGCGGAGTGGAGCAGTTGGTAGCTCGTTGGGCTCATAACCCAAAGGTCATTCGTTCGAGTCGGATCTCCGCAACTAAAGATAAGAAGAATCGCAGAAATGCGGTTCTTCTTTTTTATGACGACTCTTCTTTACTGGTTTTATTCACAACCTAATTTCAGTTATCAACAAGGATATCAACAAAGTTATTAACAGGTTAATTTGCTTATAACAAGACAATTAAGCATATAGACTCCTTTTCTATCAACAAGGCAGTATTTAGTTATTCACCATACAAAAGCCGGCTGATTCATGAGGGATCAGCCGGCTTTTATGTTCCTTCGAAAAAGGGTATCCTATTGATGTTTATAAAACTTCAGTATCTTTTTCGCATAACGTTTTCCTAATAACAGTTGTGCTTCCGTATTAAAATGAGGGTCTTTCTCATCTTTATACCATCCCAATCCTTTCGATGATACCCAATCGGAATAGGGAATAAATGAAGAAACTTTTTTAATCATCTGATTAAAGGGGACTGTACCTGCTTCTCTTTTCGTCCAGTTCCATTGTGAAATCTGTCCTACAACAACCGGTAGATCCGGCATGTCCAGATCTTCCCGCAAGTCTTTCACCAAAGAAATCAGTTTCTGTTTATACGCTTCCGGATTCGAACAATCGGCTTCTCCCTGATGCCAAAGGATTGCTTTCAAAACACCTCCCTGCTTCATTGCAATCCGAACCCGGGAAAGAGCTTCTTCATAATATCCGTCTTTACTCCCTTTTAGCCAGGAGTTGATGGATGAGCCTCCACGCGCATTTACTACCAGTCCGACAGGACGTTTCGTTTGTCGGGCCATCTCTTTAGCAAAGCCGTAAGCCGGTCCCAAACGCTGCATTGACAAATCTTTCCGAACTGTAGAATAACGATTGAGAGGATTTACTGCCGGTTCAAAATTCCCCTTATCATTCAATAGATACACATTTTGGAGGGTATCCATGACTTCCGGAGTTAATGTTGTACGCCCCGCCATGTTGGATTGTCCGATGCATACATACAAGTCAAAAGAAGACGGAACATTCTCCTTTACATTCCCGGCAAAAGCAAATAAAGATTGCAGGAGGAGAAAAGACAGTAAATAAATAGACCTAAGCATATTGACAGTGTTTATGATTAATAGTTTCTATAAATACGGATAGCGTTCAGAATAGGTTCTCCTTCTTTTTTATGAAAGTCAACACTCAATCCTTTTCCATCCTTCACCGTTACTACAAATTTCTTGATAACAGCACGGGCATATCCGTAATCACGAGCTATGTTGAAATCATCCAAAACAGTCGTTCCATTCATTGAAATTCCGAAGCTACGGTTTCCGGCAAACGTCTGTTCCGAGTCAGCTCCCAGATTATAAACCAACGCTTCCCTCTCTTTGTCCGACTCCAATTCTGCCCAGTACAAATATACGGAATATTCTCCATTCGGTACATCAGCTTTAAAAGATTTTATTCCAACACGTTGAGTCTGGAAGATTGGATTCATATCCGTTCCCAGAATGTCAATATCCGAACCAAGCATACTGCCGAATCCTGTTTTACGACGATAAGAAGTTCCGCCTACAAATCCCCAGCTACCGGGCTTATACTCCTGCTCGGGAATCCATGCTACATTTGCTGTACGGTCTTCAAAATATCTCGGAGAACCCAACATTACATTTATTTCCGTAAATGGAATTGCTTCGTCTTTCAACTGTGAGCCTACCAACTGGAACTGAATCCGGAGCATATCCCGCAATTTGCTATCACCAGCCACGGCAACTGCTTCCAGGAGATTCTCTCCACCAACGAACGGTACGTCGAACAAGGCATAATTATCTTCTACCTTTTTCTTTCCCAGACTTTTATTGTTCACAAACAGCTCTACTTCTTCCGCATTGGAGAATACAGGAACAGACTGAATACATTCTTTCTGTGCAGTATTCACCACTCCCCCACGGCTTTTCCACTCCCGATTACCTATAACAAGTATCGGACGACGTGACAAAGCTGTCTTATAAAACCAATAAACATCCTTCTTCTCCCTGTTTAATCCGACAACTCCTTTATTGTTTACATGAGGAACAGCATCGACACGGGATTCGGAATAAAAATCATTCAGATTCCACAGACTGGAACCGGCAATAAACGGACGTTTCATCATTTCACGGAGATAATGTTTATGATACACCAAACCATATTCCTGTGAGAAGTCGAAACGTTCCGGCTGGTAGGAATGAAGTCCCGGATCTACTCCCGGTCCATATTCCGTAACCATCAACACTTTTCCCTTGTATACCTTATGGGCACGGTCGAGCAAACGTTGAAACTCATTGATATCCGGCTCATACCAGCCTTGATACAAGTTCCATCCCTGAATCATCGGGATTTCGGTCAGATGGGCATCTTCGTAATATTGAGGCATATTATGATAAGCCATCATGGTATATCTTGAAGGATCTTCCTCGCGGATGGTCGCTTCCAAGGCACGGGCTACTTTTTCAGTAAAGCGGTAGTAATCTTCCAATTGCTTGCCTTCGGTATAAGGGCGACGCAGAAAAATCTCATTCATATACCCCCAAATCATAACAGAAGGGCGGTTGAAATCCTGACGTACCATTTCTTTAGCCATCTCAACGGAGTTCTGCAAAAACTCTTCAGTTTCCGTAACAGCATTGACAACGGGGATTTCAACCGAAGTCACAATACCCAGTTTATCACACATTTCCATGATTACAGGATCTTGGGGATAATGTGACACACGCAGGAAGTTCCCTCCCATCTCTTTCAACAGTAGTACATCCTGTACATGCAACTCGTCGCGCAAGGCATTTCCTTTCTGAAAATAATCCTGATGCCGGGCAGTTCCGATTAGTTTACGTCCTTTGCCATTCAGGAAAAAGCCCTTTTCCGAATCAAATTTAAACCAGCGCAAGCCTAACGGATTCACCACTTCATCCAGCAAAGTACCCTTTTTCTTATCGAGAATACGCGTATATACCATATACCGATAAGGATCGTCTATATCCCACAAACGGGGCGAATCTATTTTTATCTTTTTAGAGATGTCTGTCTTTGTTTCACCGGATGCCAGCTTTATTTCCGCATGAGTCTTTTTCACTTCCTTACCATCCGCATCGCAGATTACATTTTCCACCCTGATTTCTGCAGGTTGGAGTGTATTATTCGTCAGTAATGTAGTAATTTCTACCGAGGCTGCGGAGTTGTTCACTTCGGGTGTACGGATATAAACTCCTGACGAAGCATAATCATTCGTTGCAATGTGCACCGGATTCATAAACTGCAGATAGACATCCCGGTAGATACCGCCAAAGAAAGTAAAATCGGCAGATAAGGGAGGAATATTCGGATTATAGACATTGTTCACATAAATGGTAAACAGGTTTTCCTGTCCATAACGCAAATGGGAAGTGATGTCAAAACAGAAACGGGTATACCCTCCTTTGTGTTCTCCCACGAACTGACCGTTCAGATAAAATCGTACTTCCTGATTGGCTCCTTCAAAATAGATCACTGCCTGACGTCCCTCCTGGCTTTTATCTACAAACAATTGTTTCCGGTACCAAGCCGGTCCCCGATAAAATCCCGGAGTTTCGTCGTCTGCATCTTTATTATTCCATGTATGAGGTATATTGACCGTCTCCCAAGAAGAGTCGTCACAGCCGGCCAGCTGCGCTTCAAACGGAGATCCTTTTGTAAATTTCCATCCGTCGTTGATTGTGTATACCACACGCTGTTGCGCCTGTGCCCATCCCACAATAAACAATAGAATAAAAATATAGAGAAACTTCTTCATAATCGATATATACTTATAATTAAAACTTTATTTTTACTTCTCTACCTGTGTAGACGCACTCTTTGCTATCAAGAGCTACACCTTCAGGCAGATATAATTTCACATGCATTTTTATTTGTTCCGGCATACCGGGATAAGTTCCCTCACGCAGTCCAATAGTCAATGTCCGTTCCGAATCTTTCCATTGCATCGGCACTTTCGAACATACACCCTCTTCATAGCGGTAGGAATCACCTTCATCCTCATACCATAAAAAAGCAGCATCCGCTCCTCCATAGATACGCAATTCCAGTTCACGATCGGGATATTCCATCGCATATTGTTTCACTTCTGCCAAAGGCAAGATAGAACCAGCCTTCACATAGAGCGGAAGTATGTCGAGGATATTTGTCTGCATTTGTTCTCTTCCTCCTTCAAAAGCTTCTCCGGTCCAGAAGTCATACCAATATTTACCGCTATGTTCCGGCAGATAAATACAGATGTTCTTTTCTTCCGATTGCGGATGAAATACCGGACGCACCAATAAGGAAGTACCGAACATATAGGCATTATCAATATCAAATGTCCGGGTATCTGTTGTGAAATCCATTGCCAAACCTCTCAACATGGTATAATTATTGGCGGTTACCTGATGGGACATTGAGTAAATGTATGGCAACAGACGGTAACGCAGATAAATATACTTCACTTGATTATCATAAGATAATGTCCCCTCTTCACCGAATTGCCAAATTTCACGCGGCACATTCGTACCGTGAGCACGGAAGATAGGAGTAAATGCGCTAAACTGGAACCAACGGGAATATAACTCTTTATAATCATTACTTTTCAGTCCGTCGGGATATTTTGCATCCCGTTCTGTGACAAAGAATCCTCCCGTATCGGAAGTCCAATACGGAATACCGGACATAGACAAGTTTAAGCCGGCAACCAGTTGTTTGTGCATATTCTCCCATGAAGCCGAAACGTCACCCGACCATACGGCTGTACCATAATGCTGTTGCGAGGCAAAGGCGGAACGAGTTAGGATAAATATACGCTTCTGATCGCTCTCGGCGCGCAGGCGTTGATAGAAGTCCTTTAGCATTTCTAAAGAATAAGTGTTCAGATAACGGTGGAAGCTACCCAGATAAGTATTACCTGCCGATTTGGTCTTTTCTTCCTGCTTCAACTGTGTGAATCCATCCCGGAAAGATGGTTCCGTTGCATCCATCCACCAAGCATCCACACCCATATCATAGAGTCCTTTCTTGAGGTATTGCCAGAAAATATCCCTCGCGACAGGATTGTAGGCATCAAAAACCTTATAACCTGCCCATGTAGGTTCACTAAACAATGCACCGATAGAATCCAAAGACTGATAGACAGCCGTTTCCGGTCCGAATCCGGGCCATACGGAAAGCATAAAATGAACATGGTCCTGTTGATGCAGTTCATCAATAACCTGACGGGGATGATTAAAGTTTGCCGGATGGAAGGTCAGGCTGTTCCAATGAGGTTTGTCTCCCCAATATTCCCAGTCCTGCACAATGTTATCCAACGGAATTCCCCGTTTACGGTATTCTTTAACGACTGCCTTCAATTCATCGAACGACTTATATCGTTCTTTGGACTGCCAGAAGCCATACACCCATTTTCCAAACATCGGCACGTCCCCCGTCAATTCCCGATAACCGGCAAGGACTTCGTCCATATTCTTACCATAGACAAAATAATAGTCGGAGGCATCACCTACTTCGGAAGTAAATGAGTAGCCCTCCTTCGTATCTTCAAACTTCGTAGAAGAATAATTATCCCATAAGACACCATATCCGTTGGTCGAAATAAGGAACGGATTGACAATATCCATATTGGCCTGTAACAGAAGTACAGATTTCCCCCGATAGTTCATGATTCCATTCTGATACTGTCCCAGTCCATAAATGGCCTCATCCTCGGTAGGAACAAAGCGTTGAGTGACTTCGAGACATTGTTCACCTCCGGCAACCGAACGTTTGAAGTTCCGTGCCTTTCTATCCCCTTTCTCTTTTAGTAATAACTTACCTGTGGATGTTTCCTGAAAAGTGAAAGCCACATCTGCCTTATCAAAAACTACGGAAAGTTCACGGGTGCGAAAGAGTAGCTTCTGTCCCGTATCTTCCCATTTATAATCTTTAAAAGCCGGCTTTTCCGAATCGACCACCAATCTTCTTGTTACCAGTGTATCACCTTCGGGAAAAGACAGAATCCGCACGCACCCCGCCGACATAAACTCAACCCGATATTGAATACTGTCAGATACGAAAGCACATCCCCTGTCATCTTCATGGACCGGAGAGGAACATCCGAAGCAGGATAGTACAGATAAAACTAATAACCAATTATTTAAACTCTTCATCCATGCATTTATTTGACTGTGTAGATCGTATAGCCCAATGACAAATTACGGACTACGACATTTCCTTTTAAATAGAAAGTAGGCATATTGAATCCATTCACGATATTATCCTTATACAATTCTACTTTTGCGCTTTTCCATTCACCCGTGTTGTCGGTACGTATCCGGGACACAATTTTAAACGGCTCTTTCGGTTCGCGCTGTGTAGATGAACGTATAAAAAGAGATTCATTTCCCTTGTCCAGGTATTCAAAATAGAGATACCCTACATAGTTATTCATTTGTAATTTGGAAACCAGCTCTTTGGGCAAAGAGATAGAGAGAGTTTCTTCGGCACTGTAACCACCGGATTTTCGCTTTCCCTGAATCTTCATGTCCGACTCACGCAAACGCATCATCTCAACCGCCAAAGCGGATTTTGCCGTCTTGACATCATTTTCTATTTGTGACAACAAGCCTATTGCCACCGGATAACGTCCCTGGCTAATCAACAATGCTGCCTTATCGAGCGAACGTTGACAAGCGGATACGTCCATCTTCGTCTTTTCCAGGAAACGGGCTTCTTTTCGCAGCCGGAAAAGCATTAAAGGTAAGGTTAATCCACGCTCGTCCGCCTGTTCGTCTTTGAATTCCGCCGCATACTTTAAAGTCGTATGTAGTTCACGGTCACCGTTTTCAATGGTCGGCTCTATTTCGTGTCCTTCGGTATAGTCACTCCACGAAGCGATAAACATCATGTCCAGGCTGTCCTTCTCTGCCATACAGAACTTCCACATACTTTGATAAGTTTCTCCATTGTTACGTGGGATATAATAGAAGTGTCCACGTCCCCAGCCCGCACATCCCCGGTTATCCATTCCCGGCATGGCAAATCCCGACTTAATGGTATAAGCAGGATTGTTACTATGCCAAATTGAATCACGGAAAGGTTTCATAAACTCAATAACATCATCCTGAGTGGCGTAATTATCCCATTCGGCATGTGCCTGATCTCTTGTACGGACACGGGCAGGAAGCCATGCAGTCGGTATTTCTCCCACTTCTTTCCAGGTATCCATTTCATCGCTACGAGTGACGGGGATATATTTATCATTTTCCAGTTTTCCCCAATCTGCCCAACGGCGTAAAGCAACCGGCTGCTTCATTCCTTGCGGTAACTTCGCCAATGATAATACTTTCTTATATTCATCCACTTTCGCTCCGGGACCGAAATGATAAAAAACAGGCATTCCCTTCACCATAGGAGCTGTAGGACCGGTAAAGACGCTATCCACCAGATATTGGTAACATTTGGCCATGTATTCGGTCTTTGCCTCACGGGTGTTAACTTCCGGATAAATCTTCGTAATCCAGTCATAATATAACCAACCGTCGCACCAGTTTACGCCGATTTCAAAGTCATACTTTGCTGCCACTTTCTGCATCTCACGCAGCAAGATGTCATTTTCGTGAGGCTTGAACCCCCATTCGATAAAGAATCCATCTATCTTAGCCGCTTTTGCCGACAATATCTGATATTCGATATAATCGGGATCGAGATTGGACTGCATTCCGACTTGGGGATAAGCCACTGCCGCTATCTCATGCCGTCCTTCGCTGTCTATCAGGTCGGCATTATAACACAGCGACTTTCTTCCGGTACTTGATTTTTCCGTATTGGCATACATCTCCCAACGCCCCAGCTTTCCGTCATGCTGCCGGGTATAGCGCACTCCGTGAAAGTCGGCATACACTTTCTTTCTATTCTGCGCCAAGGCCGGTAATGCGATAGATACCAATAAAAAAAGAAGAAGTTTCCTCATTGTTCCAAACTTAATTATTCAACTTATGTACTTAATCAATCTTCCACCATACTTAATCAGTCCTCACTCAACACGAAATCATGCTTTTCCGGATAACTGAAAAGATTGTCTATCATCCAACGGCCTTTATAAATCTTGGCTCCGTCCATTTTGAAAAGTTCTTCTCCCTTCTCATTTACAAGTCCTTCTGCCCACCATTCTTCAGTCGGTTTCAGCATCAGGATTCCGTCCGGTCCGTTGCAGATGCTTTTTATATCGGCTATGCTGTAAACTTTCTCGCAAGTAGGTTCGGTAGAGTCATTAGTCGTAGCGTCGGTAACTCCAGTCAAATCAAACTTATAGACAGCCGAAGCAGCAGTAAGCCATAATTTATCTTCTTCACCATATACCGGGAACAAATCATGCCCACCCGATTCATTGCTGAATGTATAAAGGGTAGTCTGATTTATTAACTTGGGATTACTCCGGTTACCATCGTACTTAAAACGGAATAATGCAGTCACTCCCTCTTTTTTGATAGCTGTAGCATAAAGATACGATCTTTTCTTATCCCAAACAACATTATGCGCATTACCCAACTTCACCGTATTAGCTTTTGCTCCCAATACCTTAACCGTGTCAACCACAAAGGTATTGATTTCACCGGATTTAGATTCTGCCGTCACGATATTTCCATCGGGCAATACCTCCGCAGAGTGGGGATTCTGTCCGCAATTTGCATAGAACATTAATTTATGATCGGACAAACGGATTAAAGCCACAGCTCCGCCGGAGGCAGTCATCAAGATATAGCGTCTATTGAAAACCGGTTTTACTTCACTCGGATTAACAAACCAACCCTGCTGTGCAGCAGGAACACAGGCAGTATAAGGATCCCAACTCCAAATATTGCGGTGCGTCTCCGCATCTCTGATGACAATAGCCCGTCTGGATTGTTCCGCCAGTACATAAGCCTTTTCCGGAAGTTGAAAGATTTCATTTTTTACTACAGGAGCGGCATCATCATCGGAACATGCTCCCAAAGCTATATTAAATCCTAAAAGGATTGCAAATAAACTAAACTTCTTCATGGTCATAACTATTTTAATTCTAAATATTCAATTTGTCTATTTAAAGTTTCCGTCAATCTATTGAACCGATTTTATATCGTAATAATCGATCAATGAATGAACTGAAAGATTCAACTGCCGCATCTGCGACAGAAAAGATTCATAAGGTTCGTATTCGATGGAGACTATTCCTTTATTAGAAGCTTTTCCGTTAGAATCGTAGCCGTCATTATATTCAAAGTGTACCCAACCCACACAATTTCGGGTTTCCAGCAAACGCAGGCAGAAGTTCTGATAAAACTCACCTCTATTTTTCTGTGTATGCACCAGCCATCCACCTCCTTCGGTATTGGTATATCCAGTTCCCTGATAACTGGCATCTTCTGCTTTCGTATAGAATTCCGAAACTAAAAAAGGTTTCGTTCCACACCAAACTTTCAGGTTTGCCAAGAAATCTGCTTCCGGTTGCCAACGGGCATAATAATTGATAGAAACAAGATCACAATAACGAACACAAGCTTCCACCACTTTCTGATTGTATTTGCTCCAGTCATGCAGCCGTGTTCCCAATATCAAATGCTCTTTATCATATCGTCTGACGGTAGCGGTAGTCAACTGATAATAATAATCAGCAACCATCCCCCGAAAGTCTTCCTGATTTTTCTTGGTGATCGCTCCGGCAGAAGCTATACCGTTATCCCGCATGAACTTTTCTGCATACTCACGAGCTGCTTTATAGCGTTCGGGCAAGGACAAAAAATGTTTCAGATCAATTCCTCGCAAAGGGTCAGTATTCTGATAACTGGCAAACGGCAATTCATTGTCAAGATAGAAACCTATAAAATGCCGGTCACCGGCAAATAAAGCTGACTTCTCTTGTACGAGATGATCTATGTACGTAGCAAATGTCGGTTCGAAAAGAAGAACGAGACGATTATATTTGTCATCATCAAACGCGTAGCCCAAATTCTTGCTCATATCCCACATAAAGGTACGGAGCAGATACAGATTCTCTGCATAAGCAATCTTTTGCGTCTTAGGTGTCAACAAGTTAGCACGTACTGCAGCAGGAAATACTTCAATACGGTTCGAACCATACGAAATATAGTTTATATGATTGTCTGCTAACAGTTTGCCAGTCTCTTCACTCCATTGCGCCTCACTACCGTATCGAGTACCGAAAGCCTTCTTATGAGCAGTAGATTCTCCCGGACGAACATGCTGAATTCCATGAATGATAACAGCTCCATTATCCGGATCGAGCAAATAAGAACGGCCTTCGCAACTAGCCACTCGGAAAAAGCCTTCTTTTCCAACCACAGAAGAGGGTTGCAAACCGATTCGTCCTCCCCACGCAGTCCGGCTATCATCCGAAGAGGGAGTATACCAATTCATATTATCAATGGTACGTGTTTCCCTTGAATCTGCCGTTGTCCATGCTTGGAATGTTCCGTTCTGCCATTTCCGGTATTCAACGTTCAAAAAAGTATATTCATCTTTTTCCAAAGGAGTATCTCCTCCTTCCGGTTTCAAAGGTTCTATTTCGTTGGAAGAGGAGGAACAACTAAGCGCTAACTGCATCAGTCCGACCAAAGATAAAAAGAGGAAATACCTATATATTATATGTTTTCTCATATTACTTTCAGCTACCGCACATTATTACTTAACCAATGTGCTCGTTATCAATCGCATCTTTCGTATATTCTATCTAAGTTCACCGGGATAGCTGTTAATAACTCTCGCGTTGGCTATTAATAGAAAAGTTATCCTCCACTAGGAGAGAACTTCCTTCCCCCTTGTTGCAAACTTCTTTTATCTCTATTATAAACTATAAACGCAAGCTTTGTTTTTATAATTGCAAGTTTTGTTTTTATAAACGCAACTTGCAATTATAAAAACGGAAGCTTCATTTATAGTTTGTATCGGACAGAGAACAACTTTACTCCCAATGAAAGGGAAGTTTAGTCTTAATAGAAAAGAAGTTTTCTATTAAGACTTCAGGCGGTAGGTAATACTACCCTGCTTACTTCTTCTTAGGGAATTTGATTTCAACAGTTAATACACGAGCTGTTGTATCTCCGGGCTTCAGTACACCTTCACCAATAGATGGTGTCATACTAATGATTTTCATCACTCCGATTCTGTTTCCACCTGCTGCAGAAGTCGATGCTGTTTTAAAGGCAATAATATCTCCCTCCGCTATAGGAATCAGTTCTTCTTTCACAATCAAACTAGCTGATATTTCAGAAGCTATAGAAGTAACTGTTGCATTATCATAATCAAAGCCGGAAAGTTTAGCTATCATAGTCTTATTCTTCACAGCCGCGGTGTTCAAAGATACCCCACCGGAGCCTGTATATTCATTTGTTTTTGTAGCATTTATAGAATACAGACGAGGCTCTGAAGGAACGTCCTTACCTTTTCCCATACAATAGAATTTCAAATCAACATTCTTCGCATTATCCGCACTAGCTAATGCATAATCAACAGAATACGTTTTTAAATCTTTGAAAGATAACAAACCATAAGCATCCGGATATTTTTCGTGCGCACTATTAGCAAAAGTCTTACTAGATATATTCACTGTGGCAACATCCATATTTACATATGCTTTCACAGTTCCGACAGCTTCTTTTCCCACTCTCCCATCAGAAACCACCACTTTAATTTGAGACGTAGTTTCAGTAAAATCAATTTCCGGAGTGTAATCCAATTGTTTCTCACCATTCTTCTGTTCCCGTAAGACTTCGATTTCCTGTCCGTTTTCAATACGGTAAATAATTACTTCGTGAACTCCTCGTACAGATTCGACCTTCACCGGCACTCCCTGTTTTGCATCTGTTGTAGCAAAAATAGGCAATTCAGGCAAAGTCAATACAGGTATTGGCACTGTTCTATATTCCACAGGTAAAGTTGAAATGGTCACATTATCATATATATCCACTGCTTTTACTTTGAAACCTTTATCGCCTTCTTTGTAATTAATCATCTCGTCATACGAGAAATCCTTTTTGCCATTCAGTTCCACACTTCCTTTTGATTCCTGTCCAGTGGCAGATACCAAATACACTTCCACAACCTTCAAGCCGGCTTCCGAAACAACTTCGAAAGTAGTACGGGGAATTACCGGATTTTCATCCATCTCATCATATACAATCTCTTCCGGATCGAATGTAATGACAGGACGTGCCATTACATCGGTAACAGCAATTGGTAAAGTCCCACTCGTAACATGATTCAGTTTATCCGTAGCTTCAATGATAAAAGCTTCATAATTTGCATTGTACTCCAAGTTTTCAGACAAGCTATACGAGTTGGGATTGAAAAAGTCGGTTACAGTTTTATATTCTGTCACTCCCTCCACCGTCTGCAATTTCATTGTCACGCTCTGAAGCCCTGCCTGTGATTTAATAACAGCCACTACCGGCAGATTGTCTACTTTATTCAAATCAACGTCCAGCTGCTCCATAGGAAAATTAATCACAGGAGCCGCTGCATTAGGATCCAATCCATCATTATCGTCGCCACAGGCAGCAAAGCCCAAGCAAAGTCCTAATATTAATAAGGTATATATTTTACGAATCATAATTAGTTCTCTTTTTAATTAACTGTGGTTATTTGGAATATTTGCAATAGTTCTCAAATATATGAATCACACCGTTTGTCGGCAGAATATTGCTAGTCTTAGCTTGTCGTTGCGGAGATTTTCCGTTGCTTCCGGTCTGATTCACCAGAATCTTACCTACTGCAGCCTGCCATGGATTTTTCCAAACAGACATTGTCATCAATCCAGTCTCACCTTTCAGCATAGTTAAGACGAACATCGGTTCTACCTGCAATTGCCCATAAGAACTATATTCTCCATCTACAATATGATAAAGCAACATATTCTTCACCTTTTCTTTATCACAATCTGTAATGGAAGCTACGCCTGCAAATTCATTCTCCCGATAAAGCTGCATACCGGCATTATTCAAAGCCAGAAAAGTATATTTATTATCAGTCTGGGTATAATAGTCCTTTAAGCCTGTATATTCAATAGCTGCTATCAACTCCGAGAACATATCTTTGTGATCCTGAAAATATTCCCACGCTGTCACTTTTACATACGGATCATCCACCGAAGGCTCATAATCATAGTTCTTTTGCAAGTCCAGATCACAACCGGTCAATGCCAAAATTGTCCAACAAAAGAAAAGAGTCTTATATAATATTGTCTTTTTCATTGCTTCTACCTTTTTTAGTTGTTAGTATTACCATAATACGTATTCTGCACAATCTTCGGATTTTCCAAGATATGTGAATAGTGGATCGGGAAAAGTTCATTGCCATCCTGCTCCATTCCGTTAATAGGTTTCATCACTTCCTTCCACTTTTCGGTACGCAGTAAATCAAACCAACGGCGTCCTTCGCCAGCTAACTCCACCTGACGTTCACGCAAGATATAATTGACTACCTCTTCTTCTGAAGCAAAATCATTTTCAGTCAGTGTATTCAATCCGGCACGGTCACGTACAGTTTTTACTAAATCCAAAGCTTCCCCCCATTTTCCCTGATGAGCACGAGCTTCAGCTTGCAACAACATCATATCTGTGTAACGATAGATTGGATAGGCTACTTCGCATGTCTTATTCAAAGAGTTACTGATGTCACCTGCCATATATTTACGCAATTCATTTCCATTTTGGTAATTCTTCACCGTATAATCTTTGCGTAAATCACCTTTCATATCCTTTTCATCAAAGATACTCATAAACTTATCAGACATGACTGCCGCACGATTCCCTGAACCGGAAAACCATTGATACATGTAACTGTAACCATTCGTGCCGACTTCATCCATGTTGAAATGAACAAGGAAAATAAACTCTCTGGAGTTATATTCATCATTTTCCGGTGTATCATCAGAAGGTTTATTAGTCAGCTCTTCCGTAAACATGGTATGCCAAGTAGCAATGTTAGGTTCGAAGTCTACAAAACGACCGCCCTTTTTAGAAGCGATAGTCGCCATCTTATCGATGGTCTGGTCGGCCAGATTATATTCTTTAGCCCACATATAAGCATCCGCCATGATGGCCCATACGCCACAGATAGAAATGCGTTTGCGTTCGTAATTCTTGTTACGGTTAATCAGGCTTTCCGCTTTCTTCAGGTCCGGAAGAATGACATGTTCCAAAATGTAGTTTTTATCCGTACGCTCTTTGTAGATGGCTTCCGAATACTTTTCAGTAGGTTCTGTAAACAAAGGTACGTCTCCCCAAACACGGATAGCATAGAAGTAGGCCAAAGCACGCAATGCATAAGCTTGTCCGAGATAGTCATTTCGGTCTGCCACATCAGGCATACTGATATTAGGAACATATTTAATAGCCAGATTTGCCTGGTTAATCATCTGATACAGAGTCGTCCACTTTGCACATTTCTCATCCGTAGACATTAGGTTGTTGATAACACGTGCCTGATCGGCCATTACCGGTGCTCCGGGAGCTACATTATCCGAACGGAACTCCCCCCAATAGAAATAGTTCTCCCGTAAAGTGGAACGTAACAATCCATAGATTTCATTTATACCTGCCTTAGCGTCACGGGCAGTCTGCCACATGTCACCTGCCGGAATTTCACTTACCGGTTCCTCATTCAGAAAGTCTGAACAGCTATTCAACGATAGAGCCAGGCATACAGCTCCAACAAAATATTTTATATTCTTCATACGATATCTTCAATTAAAAGTTTGCAGAAAAACCAATACCATATTCTCTCTTTCTCGGATAACGGTAAGAGTCTTTACCTACCTGCAGAGGATTGTTGGTAGAGAATTCAGGATCGAATCCCGAATAGTTGGTCCATGTCAAGGCGTTGTTTACAAAAGCGTAGATATTTATATTCTTCAACATCAGCTTCTTTATCCAGTTTTCAGGAAGATCGTATGCTACACGTATGTTCTGCAAACGAATAAAGGAAGCATCTTCCAGATAGAACGAGTTACCCATACGGGCATTGTTGTAATCATCATTATACGGACGCGGATAGATTGCCTGGTCACCCGGATGCAACCACATATTATGGATGACTTCCGGTGAAGGAGTAGTTCCGGTGTATTTGAACATATTACGATTATGTTCGGCTGCATTATAAATCTGTCCTCCCAATGAATAATAGAATCCTAAGTATAAACTCAAATTCTTCCAAGTCACCGTTGTATTCAAACCACCGGTTACATCAGGCATGGCATTACCGATCACCATACGGTCATTATCATCAATCACACCATCACGGGTTCCTTCCGGTTCTTCCCAGTTGTAATCTCCACCACGGAACGGTTTGCCGTTCGGCAACGTCTTCTGACGAATATTACCTGTATATTCTTTTCCATCCAACAAATATTTGTACTGGAATACACCATTCTCAAACACCGGAGTCAGTTGTTCCCATTTATCAGTGAAAGCATTCGATTCGTCGTATGCAAAGACACCGGCGCTTTTAAATCCGTAGAAGTCACCCACACGGCCACCTTCCTTCATCCACCAGATATCACCTTCCATATATGCCTTACCTTCAGACAGCTTCTCAATACGGTTGATGTTTCTGGAGATATTGAAAGAAGCATTCCACTTCCAGTCCTTCGTGCGGATAATATCACCGGTAACAGCTATTTCAAAGCCTCGGTTACTCATTTCACCGACATTGGTTTTCATATATGCAAAACCGGATTCTTTAGGCAATTGGTAGTTTGCCAGCAAACCGTCTGTATATTTATCGTAATAATCGGCAGTGACTGTCAAACGGCTATTCCAGAAATTCAAGTCCAGACCAAGGTTGAATTGTTTAGTTTCCTCCCATTTCAGATTGTCTTTACCGATACGAGTCGGAATAACGCCACCCACTCCGTCATAAATAGAATTCGGAGAATAAGAGTAGATATAGTCGTAGTTGCCGATTGCTTCGTTACCCGTGATACCGAAACTTGCACGGATCTTACCATCTTCGAGAAACTTTTTCGAAAATTTCATGAATTTCTCATCCGAGAAGCGCCATCCCACAGATACGGAAGGGAAATTACCCCATTTGTTCTCTTTGGCAAAACGAGAAGAACCGTCACGACGCATAATGGCATTGAGCAAATATCTTCCTTTATAATCATAAGTCACACGGGCAAAAATGGAAGCCATAGAGTGATTGCTTAATGTGGAGCCTGTAGATGACAAATCCAGGTTTGCGGCAAAAGCATTCATTGTATAGATAAAATCTGTAGACGAGTTTATCCCCACAAATGTTTCGTTTTCATAACGCCACTGCTGTGCACTAACACCTACCATGGCCGTAAAATTATGATCTTTTATTTTGCGTGCATAAGTAAGGATGTCTTCATTCATCCAGTTCCAGTTCAGGTAATTATAAGAATAACCTTTATTCTGTTTCTGCCATTCATCGGTGATAAGACTCGGTTCGAGTTTTTTGCGTTTATCCAGATAGAAGTTGGCATTAATATTAGCTCTAAACTTCAAATACTTGTTGAATTTGATTTCAAAGAACTGGAAGAAGTTAGCCTTATAAGAATCAGTAAAGTCGGTGGTATAATTGACCTGCGCAATAGGGTTCTTCTGACCGTTAAACACTCCGACCAAAGAGCCATCCGGATAATAAGTATTGAAATAAGGACGACGAGTCAACACTGCGCTCAATAAAGTACCTTCATTCAGACCTTTCTTTTTAGAATAAGTCAAAGAAATACGGCTACCCATATTCATCCAGTCTGTCGGTGAATAATCGGAGTTGATACGAGTATTTAATCTCTGGAAACCTGTATTGGAAATAATACCTTTCTCATTATAATAACCGGTATTGATGAAATATTTCAGTTTCTTTGTACCACCACCTACACTGATATCCACCTGATCTTTTTGTGCAGTGCTTGTAATCATGTCCAGATAATCGTTATCCACATTAAAGAAAGAGTTCAACGGATCATTCAGTATATCACTACTTTCATCCGGATTACCTCCGCCGTATGTTTCAAAATACTCTTTACGATACTGGTCGTACAACAAACGTTCTTTACGGTTTGCCTGTGGCACCTTGTGAGACAATGTACCCCACGAGTGATTATACTTGATATCAATACGGGCTTTACCTTCTTGCCCACTTTTGGTAGTGATAATAATCACACCGTTCGCCGAACGCGAACCGTAGATAGCTGCAGAAGCGGCATCCTTCAAAATCTCCATAGAAGTAATATCATTGGTATTGATACCATCGATACTTTCCAAAGGAACACCATCTACAATATAAAGAGGAGTCACACCTTCGGCAGAGAAAGTGGAAGTACCACGAATTTTGATAGAAGAAGATTCACCGGGCTGTCCGGAACCGGACACCACCTGTACACCGGCAGTAGTTCCCTGCAATGCTTCAAAAACATTAGTAGCCATTTTTTGCTCAATGGCCTCGCTTGAGATGGAAGTAATAGCTCCTGTTACATCACGCTTTTTCATCGTACCGTACCCCACTACCACTACTTCGTCCAATAGCTTAGAGTTCTCTTCAAGCGTAATATTCATTGTTTTATCTTTCACTACCACATCTTTAGGGGTATATCCCATGAATGATACAGTCAAAGTAACTCCCTTCTTCGAAACATTCAATGAGAAATTACCATCTAAATCTGTAATTGTCCCATTAGATGTTCCCTTCTCCATCACATTGGCGCCAGGCAAAGGAAATCCTGTTTTATCCACAATAACTCCCTTCACTGCAAACCCGCCTTGAGCATAAGCCGGATTGACAAGGAAAAAGAGACTCAAGGAAATCAAAAGCAACGACTGAAGCAACCGCACTTTTGTCCTACTCTGCAAATTTTTCATAACTAGAATAAAATTAAATTGGTTAATTATCAAGGTTTTACTCACTACTTAATTAATTGGGGAAAATATATTGATTCTCTCCAATAAGATGTTATCTTTTATTTATTATATGGATATTTGTCTTTCATAATACTACACAATAATTATTATATTAGAATAAAGATTACACAGCACCTGGTCTACCAAATGAAAGTGTGTGCGGACACACCTAACCAAAGAAAACTCAAGTACAAGCTGGCATTATCCAACGCCACAAAAGTATCGCATTTGAATATATTGCACCCTATCGAATTGTTCGTTTTATCTAGTCTAAAAATTCAGATGACTTATTTTAATCACTTCACAGAGGGTTCGGAGGAGGTATTATGAGCTTTTCGGTATTGCGTAGGAGCAATATCAAAAAGTTCTTTAAAGCATTTATTGAAGTATTGAGGATTTCCAAATCCTAACCGGTAAGCAATATCCGATATATTCATTTCCGGAGAATTCTGCAGAAAATATGCCGCTTTTTTCAGACGCAGATTCATGATAAAATTATTTGGCGTACTTCCCGTGATACCTTTTATCTTCTGGAATAAGACAGTACGTCCCACCCCCATCTCACGTGAGAAGACATCTACACTGAATTCGGGATTTTCCATATTATCTTCCACTACCTGCGTCGCTTGTTCGATAAACCTCTGATCGAGTTCATTCGTTGCAATTTTCTCCGCTTTGCTATCCAGCTGATGGGCATATTTATTCTGTAAAAGTCTGCGGGTATTAATCAGATTATTGCATTGCATCACCAGCCGCCGCATATTAAATGGCTTCACCACATAAATATCCGCTCCAATTCTCAATCCTTCCAACTCACGTTCGGGCGCACTAAGGGCAGTCAGAAGAACGACAGGGATATGACAAGTTTCAATATTGTTCTTAATTTTGGCACACAATTCCGTTCCGGGCATTCCGGGCATCATAATATCCGAAATAACCAGATCAGGTTGCATCATTTTTACTTTTTCATACCCTTCCTCACCATCACTTGCAGTTTCAACCGTGTACAATGGAGAAAAGATATCTACAAGGATATTTCTGATTTCTTCATTATCATCAATAACCAACAGCTTGCAGTCAGTAGTCCCACTCTCACTTTGAGCCGACTGTACCTCCTTAACCAATAGTTCTTTATCTTCCGAATAATAAATATATTCCTTATCCTGCTCCGGTTCAATCCGGGAAACAGAAGAATCAAAGTGAGCATCTCCTTTCTTCAGAGTGACCTTAAAACATGAACCTTTCCCCAACTGGCTTTCTACAGTTATATCTCCCTGATGAGCTTTCACAATCCCCTGACTTAGAGCCAGCCCGATACCCGTTCCTCCATACTGTCCGATATTCTCGGCCTGATAGAACCGCTCGAATATCTTCACGTAATCTTCCTCGGATATTCCTGCCCCATTGTCTGAAACAGAAAACATACATTCATCCGCTCCATCAGCCAATTCCATACTGATACTTCCACCGTCTGAAGTATATTTAAAAGCATTCGACAGCAGGTTATTAACCACTTTCTGCAATTGCATACGATCTCCCCACACGAGGCATTGCTCACAGTCAGCATGCAAAACAAACGAAATATTCCTGTTAGCTGCCAATTCTTTGAACAATACATAATGCTCTTTGAGTAAAGAATATAAATCAAATTGAGAAACTTTCAATTTCAAAAGTCCCTGCTCCTGTTTCCGAAAATCAAGCAACTCCGTTATCAATGATTTCAGGTTACCGGCATTTTTATGTATATTCAGTAATTTCGAATAAGCATACGTAGACAACTTACCAGAATTCAACAACAGATCAACCTGCCCCAGGATAAGAGTAATAGGGGTTCTGATTTCGTGTGAGATATTAGTGAAAAAACGCAGTTTGGATTGGTTCATTTCTTCAATGTATTGTTTCTCACGAAGTTCAAAATCCAACGAGGTTTTCAAGAACAGCCGAATTCTATATTCTCTCACCACAAAGAATAGAATCGTCAGAATCACACACACATAAATAGTATAAGCCCACCAGGTGGCATAAAAAGGTGGTGTGATCGTTATATGAAGAGATCTAATTACTTCCGGAAAGTTCTTCAATCTGATCTCAAAAACATAATCGCCCGGAGATATATTTGTATAAGTAATATCATTCCCCAAACGATTCTCACTCCATTCGTCATTAGAACCTATCAACCGGTATTCTACCTCACCACCGCCAATATGCAGAAAGTTATCTGTCGAGAAACCGATAGAAAACACATTCTGCAAATAATTCAATTTAATCCGGTCGGTATAGGCAAAGGACTTATTTAGGATGCCGGTTTGATCGCCTGTGGTAATCTCTTTATTATTGACATACAAATGCGCCAACTCCAAATCGTATATTTTCGGAGGATAGGACAAACTACTTTCACGAATGGCAACCAGTCCGGTAGCCCCTCCCATATAAATATCATGATTGCGGGATACATGCATGGATTTCCTATTAACAAGAGTCAGCGGAAATCCTGTTTTAGAATTGAAGTTTATCACTTTCCCGTCTTTCTGTTCTAACACAGACAATCCATGTCCGGTACCAATCAATAAATTCCCGGAAGGAGTTTCGCCCAACACTCTGATATTTTCTCCCGACAATACACTTTCAGGAGTATGCAAACGAAACAATCGCTCTTTCTTATCCAACAAGAAAAGCCCGTTGCCATGTGTTCCGACCCAAATGTTTCCCCTTCGATCTTCATAGATGACATTGACCAGCTCTTTTTGAGATCTGACCTGCTTCTTCAGACTTATCCTATACGTTTCAAAGCGTCCTTCATCAATCACATAAGCTACACAACCATCATCGGAAGCAAACCATAGCCGGTTTTTCGAATCAAGCAACAAAGTGTTATAATTATGTGTAAACAACTCCTTTTGATGAAACAACACTTCAGTTTTTAAGGTCTGTTTATCCAGACTAACAACTGCTGATGTTGTACCTACATACAATTTACGAGGAGTGTCGGCCAAGGCAAACAGAGCTTCTCCCACACTTTCCTCTCCGAGCGGTTCGAGGTCATATATATCATTCCGATAGTTATCAAGATGAAAACAGTTGACCTTGTTTGTAAAGTCAGCGGCAATCCACAAGCAGTTATTAGCCTCATCAAAAACGACATCTTTCAGATAATCCGTACTAAAATGATATCCGGTATGCGCATTAAAATGCTTGAATGTTCCTTGTTCCGGTTGATATAAATCCAGTCCTCCACCTTCTGTGCAAATCCATATATTTCCGGATTTATCTTCTGCCATAGCACCCACCACCGGAAAAGACAATCCGGTATCCGAAGCATGATAATGTACAAAATGTTGATATTCCGGTGAGAAGAAATTCACGCCGCCCCAATAGGTCCCCACCCAGACAGTTCCTTGTTTGTCCGTATAAAGAGAAGTCACCGAACGATTGGACATAGCCCCCACCCGGTTAGGATCCGCCTGATAATGAAATATTTTCCCGGTAGCCACCTCAATCTTACTCAATCCGCTTCTGTAACCTACCCATATATTTCCTTCCAAATCCTGACATAACGCTCTTGCCATATCATCCCGGACCGTGTAAACACTCTTGTCGTTATAATCATAATGATGTATGACTGCACCTTGAGGTGAAAAACAGAAAACACCATGATCCTGCGAACCAACCCAAATATTCTGATCGTTACTTTTTATCAGTTTCATCACCTTGATTCCGGGCAAATAAAGCGACATCGATCCACAAGTATCCACACGCATCACCCCGCCATCTTTCAAAGCAACCCAAAGATTTCCTTCCGAACCTTCTACCATTGTCGGCCCGGTGTCCGGCAAATGTACCTCCGCATACATGGGTTTCACGGAACGGGTATTCTTATCATACAAGAAGAGTTTTCCCCCTTCTGCAATCCACACTCCCAGCTTTCCTTTGGCAAGAGTGGAAGGAGAAGGCACCGGAAGAATATAATATTTCTCCGTTTCAAGGTCGAACTGGAAAAGTCCGGTAGAAGTCAAGAGAAAAAGACTCCCCTGGCCGTCCTCCACCATCTGGGTGACATATAGATTACCATAACTGATGGAATCGTTATGAAAATGATTAAAGACTTTGATATGATTGCCATCGAAACAATTCAGACCATCCAGTGTGGCAATCCATATACGCGACTTCTCATCCTGGCAAATATCGCTCACCGTTATTTGCGACAATCCATCCTCCACACCCAATGTTCTGAACTTATATTCCTGTGATTGAAGAGGAGATATAAATCCTAAAAGAGATAACAGAATAAGAAAATGGATCTTAGATAGTTTTTGTCCGCGCATATCAAGAATGATGGTTTATAGCACATTATCTTCGCCACAAAAGTAACAGTTTTTATGATATTCCCAAAATCAGAGCCAAATAACTAATAGATATGGACTTCATCCTATTCATTCTTCCCGCCCGAACGAACGATACTCCAACGGAGTAAGTCCCGTACGTTTCTTGAAGAAAGAGAAAAAATATTCGGTTGACTGGAAACCTAGAAAAAAAGAAATCTCTTTTACTGACTGGGAAGTTCCCACCAGCATTTGTTTAGCTTTACGAAGTTTCAATTCCTGGAAATATTTAGCCGGAGCATAACCTGTATACTCCTTAAAAACACGTCGAAACCATGAATAACTAATATTGAGTCGCATAGCCAACTCTTCCGGGTCCACATTGCCGGAAACATTTTCATTCATAATGATTTTTGCCTGTTCGATCTTCTGATCCACATCACTCATCTCGAAAACCTTATTCTTGGAGACGGAAAGAATCATCCCTATCATGTGGAGCACAATCCCGGAAAGATATTGTTGCGCGGAAATCTTATCCGCTTCGGCTACGGCAAGAGCACGGGAGAATAATGAGACTAACTCTTCATTAAGGCCTATTTCCAGTATTTGCTGTTCCTGCGACAAAAAAGCATCATCAACAATGGCGTCTATCATAGGCCCCTCGAAACCGATATAATATTCCGTCCAACCAGTCTGCCGCAACGGGCGATAAGTATGCCATTGTCCGGGAAACAATACCATCAGCCGACCTTTACAAACTTGCTTTTCAGAGGTAGAATCAGATGAAAACAAACCACGTCCCTTGGTGATATATACCAATTGATACTCACGAAGCACTCTTCCTTTTTCTGCATTAAAGAAGTAACCGGAAGGATGCTCTTTCAACGGATAAGGTGAATCAGGAGGAATGGATTGATAGCCGACGGTATTTACCCATAGCCCGAATTTACGGTCCATGTCATTTACAATCAGATATTTAAATTCTAATCCTAAACTATTATCCTCGATCATACCAGTGTGTTTTCATGTAATTGAGTTGGACAAAAATAGGAATTATTTTCAGAAAAACACCACAGATTACACAGATTTACACAGATTATTTTCTAATCGGAAGCCGATATTTAAGAATTAAATCTGTGTAAATCTGTGTAATCTGTGGTGAAAAGAACTTCCGCAAAAACTAACTTTAGAAAGCTTTGCGATATAGAGCTTCGATATCTGCTACCGAAGTAGGACGAGGATTACCGCCTGTACAAACATCATTGAAAGCAGCTACAGCCAGTGCAGGAATATCTTCTTCCTTCACATTGATTTCATGTAATTTCTGCGGTATATTGATACTGGCAGAAAGTGCTTTCACTGCCTCAACAGCCGCTTTTACTCCCTCGGCTTCACTCATTCCGGTAGTGTCCACTCCCATTGCTTTCGCAATATGGATATATTTCGGAGCTGCCGGAGATTCAGCATTGTATTCCATCACATACGGCAACAATAAGGCATTGGCTACCCCATGAGGAGTATCATAGAACGCACCTAGCGGATGCGCCATCGAATGAACAATTCCTAAACCGACATTCGAGAATCCCATACCGGCAATATATTGTGCCTGTGACATTGCTTCGCGGGCTGCCACATCTTTACCATTATCCACAGCTGCTTTCAAGTTTTGAGCAATCATTTCAATGGCTTTCAATTCGAACATATCGCTCATTACCCAAGCACCCGGAGTGATATAACTTTCGATGGCATGAGTCAAAGCATCCATACCGGTAGCAGCAGTCAGTCCTTTTGGCATTGAGTACATCAGTTCAGGGTCTACGATAGCTACGGCAGGAATGTCGTTCGGGTCTACACAAACCATTTTCTTGCGGGCATCTTCATCAATAATCACATAATTGATCGTTACCTCCGCAGCTGTTCCGGCAGTAGTAGGCAGCGCGAAAGTAGGCACCGCTTTGTGTTTGGTATCGGCTACCCCTTCCAGAGATTTCACGTCTGCAAAATCCGGATTGTTCACAACAATACCGATTCCTTTGGCAGTATCGATGGAAGAACCGCCGCCCAAAGCAACGATAAAATCGGCTCCGGAAGCTTTGTATGCCGCCACACCATTTTGTACATTTGCAATCGTAGGATTCGCTTTTACATCACTATAAAGTTCGTAAGGAATCTGATTTTCATCAAATACTTTAATGATTTCGGCAGCCACACCAAACTTGATAAGATCTTTATCCGTTACAAAAAAGGCTTTCTTAAAGCCACGTCTGGCTGCTTCCACAGCAATGACACTACGGCATCCGGCACCGAAGTACGAAGTTTCGTTTAAAATAATGCGATTCATGGTTATCTATTTGTTTAAAGGGTTAACCGCAGCACCTTCCAGGGTAGAAAATGCCACGGTTTCTAAAGTAATTAAAATCAATGACTAGTATAAATCTTATTTAGGAAGATTGAAAGCAACTGACATTTCTTTCATCTGTTCCTGACTCATACCATCCGGTTCGAAGCCCATATTTTTAGCTGCGATATAAATCAGAGCCGACTTATTGAGTACATCAATCTGATCGAATGCCTGCATCGCATCGCAATCCACTGCAAATACACCATGTTTCTCCCACATCACCACATCGTAATCCTGCAATTCTTTGATGGTAGCTTCAGCCAATTCCACCGAACTAGGTAATTTATAAGGAATGATACCCAAACCACGCGGGCAGAATGCCTTTGTTTCAGGGATCATACTCCACAACAGATTGGTAGCCACATCTTTTTCCAGAAATTTCGGACAATGTGTCATGGCAATCAGTTCAATCGGGTGTGTGTGTACAGATGCTTTATAAGGAGAGTTTTTGCTCAACAGGTCATTGTGTACGCTCAAGTGAGAAGGCAATTCCGATGTCGGGACTACGGCTTCATCCGCAATAATCACATAGCTGGCACAGTCATCCAGAATACGGATTACCGAACCATTTTCCATCGGCCAGCGGGCTAAATCACGCATGCGTTTATTAGTTCCCTTGCAGTAGAAATAGCAGCCTTTCAGATAAGGAAGAGTCACACCGATAGACTTTACTTCGCTGATCGGCTTCATCTGACGGATTTCATCGTCTACAAACTCTGTGATATTAACAGTGATATTACCACCATTACGTTCAGCCCATCCTTTCTGCCACAAGTATCCGGCAACTTCTGCTACCTTGTTTACTTCTTTGGCAAGTGCCGGACGATTCTCTAAAATTGATTTCATTATATATATATTTTAATTAGGCACGGATTACATGGATTTTGCCGCAAGTTATAAAAAAACTGCGTAATCCGTGTAATCCGTTCTTGATTTTTTTAAAACAAATTTGGGAATACTAAAGAGAAGATAAGTACAATCAGACCAGCTATCAGCACAGTTATGGTCTTGTTTGACACCCCTTTCCATTCTTTTAAAATTATTCCCCAAACATTACTAAAGGTTACGTTCAATGCCATTAGAATACACCAGGAGAAAGCCAGTAACACCGGGCTTTCGGTGAGGAAGCTCTTACCCATTTCCAATCCGAAAAACTGCATATACCATAGTACACCAGCCAACGCACAGAACACTAGATTATTGCCCCACACTTTTCCTTTAGCATAGTCACCCATCGTTTTGTTAACCACATTCTGTTGCAAACAGTAAGCTGCATTTGTCAGGAAGCCTCCAAGCGTAACCAGAAAGATAACCGGAAGACCGGCATAAAGTCCTTCCACTCCACCAGCCAAAGCGGCTTCTTTGATAGGTGTTCCCGCATCCAGTCCCAAAGCAAAGCAGGCACTCATGATACCAGCCAAAAGTGCAACCAGTAACCCTTTTGTCAATGCAAAGTCTTTTACAGCAGCACGTTTTTCTTCTTCGCTCATGTTTTGCGCACGCAAACTACCGGCATACCCGATAATAGCAATACCTGCCAACGTGATGCAAACACCCAACAAAAGAATCAGCCCGTTACCTTCAAACAAGTTTGTACCGGCAAAAAGAGCCGGAAGAAGGGTACCGAAACCGGCACAAGTACCCAGTGAGATACTCTGTCCGAGCGCAACACCCAAATAGCGCATGGAAAGTCCGAAAGTCAACCCTCCTACTCCCCACAATATACCATAAAAGATGCTCATTCCAGCACCTCCTGCTCCCCACAAGTCGAACAAACTGCTCTCTTGGGGTACACCCAGTAGTGAACCCAGGAACGGGAACACTAACCAGGCAAATACACCTTGTATTAACCAGAAGCTTTCCCAGCTCCATTCTTTTACCTTTTTGATAGGTACATAAGAACTGGACTGGCAAAAGCTACCGATAGCTATAATCAATAAGCCGATTAAGATTTCCATAACTTATCGTTTAGAAGTTACTTCGGCTTCGTACTTTTCAATTTCTGCGATGAAATCTTCACCAACAGGAACATTGTTCTTCAAGCAGAACATATCCCAAACTGCATTCCAAGGAAGCGCCTTTTCTTCTTCGAGCAAAGCCAGACGTTGGAATCCCTGTCCGTTTGCTTCGTATTCGCGCAACTTAGCAATCGGTTCGAGCAGGGCACGAGTCATACATTTCTGTGCAGCACGACTACCGATTACGTATGCACCAATACGGTTGATAGATGCATCGAAGTAATCAAGACCATAATGTACACGGTCCAAAGCACCGCAGCGAACGATTTCGCTGAACAGTTCCATTGTCGGATCATCCATGATAGTAACATGGTCTGAATCCCAACGAACCGGACGGCTCACGTGCAACATCAATTCAGGCACATAAAGCAACAGTGAAGATACTTTATCAGCTACACTTTCTGTCGGATGGAAGTGACCGGTATCCAGCGTAATCATCTTGTTACGAGAAGCACCATAACCGATATAGAAGTCATTAGAACCCACTGTATAGCTTTCCAGACCGATACCGAACACCTTAGATTCGATACAATCCTTCATATTCTTATATTCGGTAGCGAAGATCTGATCCAAAGAATCTTTCAGCAATGCACGATATTTCATACGATTTACCGTAATATCCTTGCTTCCGTCATGTACCCAAAGATTCATGATACACGGATCCCCCTGTGCCTTACCCATTTCTTCCGCAACGGCACGACAACGTTTGGTATGTTCAATCCAGAATTGACGGATACCTTCATCAGGATTAGAAAGAGACAAGTCACCTGATTTCGGATGAGAGAAAGAGGTAGAGTTGAAATCAAGCTTCATGTTATGTTCTTTACCCCATTCGATCCAGCTCTTGAAATGTTCCGGTTCTACCTGGTCACGGTCTACCACCTTACCTTGGAAATCTCCATAGATTTCGTGCAGGTTCAGACGATGAGTACCCGGAATATAAGAAGCAGCTTTCAAAATATCAGCACGCAATTCATCAATATTACGAGCTTTGCCCGGATAATTACCGGTTGCCTGAATACCTCCGGTCAATGAGCCGGCCTGTACTTCAAATCCTGCAACGTCATCAGCCTGCCAGCAGTGAAGTGACAAATGAAAATCCTGCATCGTTTTCAATACTTGTTCGGTGTCCACACCTACTGCTGCATAACGTTCCACAGCAATCTCATACGCTTTCTGAATCAGTTCTTCTTTTTTCATGATATTCTATTAGTTTAAATAAATGATTATTCTGTCGGTTGTTCAATGCATTATCGAACGCAATTCTTAAAATGGATATAAGCCGCGTCCCAAGCTTCCGTATCTTGCGGCTGATAAGTTTTCAACGGGATAGAGCGGTTGATTAACTGGCGCATACCGGCAACATCCGTTGCTTCACCTGCTGCCATTGCCTGAATCATTACATTACCGATAGCTGTTGCTTCAGACGGACCGGCTATCACAGGAATTCCTATCGCATTAGCTGTAAACTGGTTCAACAAATCATTCCGGCTACCGCCGCCAATTACGTGCAATGTATCAATCGGACGGGGAGAAAGCGAACGTAAATTCTCCAATACCTGACGATAACGCAAAGCCAGACTTTCAAAAATACAACGCACCACTTGTCCACGTTTCTCGGGAACTGCTTGTCCGGTAACCCGGCAATATTCAGCAATGGCTTTTTCCATATCTGCAGGATTCGCGAAACAATCATCATCCGGATTAATCAGACTACGGAACGGCTCGCAAGCATCCGCCTCATTGATTAATTCAGGATAGCTTGTATCTCCCCAATTCAAACGACAACGTTCCAACAACCACATTCCACAGATATTCTTCAACAGACGGATGGTTCCTTCCACCCCGCCTTCATTGGTAAAGTTCAACGCTTCCGTTTCAGCATTAATCACCGGAGCATCCGTTTCAACTCCCATCAGTGACCAGGTTCCGCTACTCAAATAAGCAAAGTTGCGATCCAATGCCGGAACGGCAGCAACAGCAGAACCGGTATCATGACCGGCTACCGCAATTACAGGAATTGCCCCCAGTCCGGTAATCTTTTGCACTTCTTCCGTCAATACTCCCACCTTTTCACCTGGGAATACAAAACGTCCGAAATTCTTTTCACTCAAACCTACTGCTTTCAGCAACTCCGGTTCCAAACGACGTGTTTGAGCATTTACCAGCTGCGCTGTCGAAGCAATTGTATATTCCGTCACCATCTCTCCGGTCAGCATATAACTTAATGCATCCGGCATAAACAGAATTTTATCTGCCGCCTCCAATGCGCTGTCGTGATTGCGACGTAAAGTATCTAATTGAAAAAGTGAATTAAAATTCATAATCTGAATACCCGTTTTGCCATAGACTTCACTACGCGAAATACGGGAAAAAAGAGCTTCCGGTGCACCTACCGTATGAGGATCACGGTACGCGTATGGCTGACGAAGCAAGTTACCGTCTTTTCCGACGCACACAAAATCCACTCCCCAGGTATCAATACCGATAGAAGCAATGGATTCGCCACGATGAGCCACCAACTTCAATCCGTCAATAATATGACGATATAATGCATAAATATCCCAATAGAAATGTCCACCCACTTCAATCAGGTGGTTAGGAAAACGATTAATCTCTTCCAGATTTAATCCGCCTTCGATGAAAGTTCCTAAGATTGTACGGCCGCTCGTTGCGCCCAGGTCGACTGCAAAAAAGTTTTGTTTCATGGTATTCTGTCTATATATTTAAGGTATCCATTTACCTACATGGCAAAGATAGGCGATTCCCTCCTCCCTTTCCTTATGTATTTTGATTGAAAGGGTATACATTTTGACACAAAACAAAAAAGCAGGCTCTCACCGTTTAGCATATTTTTCACTTTTATGCAAAAAAACTTTGGTTTTATGCATCTTTTCTCCGAAATAATGCATACTTTTGCACCGTTCTTAGAATAATTATACAATGAAGAAGAAAGCAAATCGGTTAGACGCCATCAAAATGATTATCTCAAGCAAGGAAGTCGGTTCGCAGGAAGAACTGTTGCAAGAGCTGAACCGCGAAGGCTTCGAACTGACACAGGCCACCCTCTCCCGCGACTTGAAACAATTGAAAGTAGCCAAGGCTGCCAGTATGAACGGAAAGTACGTATATGTACTGCCGAACAATATTATGTATAAACGTTCTACCGACCAGAGTGCCGGTGAAATGTTACGTAACAACGGATTTATCTCTTTACAGTTTTCCGGTAACATTGCCGTTATCCGCACCCGCCCCGGTTATGCGAGCAGCATGGCGTATGACATCGACAACAATGAATTCAGTGAAATTCTGGGAACCATTGCCGGTGACGATACAATCATGTTGGTGTTGCGTGAAGGAGTTGCCATCAGCAAAATACGTCAGCTTCTGTCACTCATCATTCCCAATATCGAATAATTATACCTATTATTATATAATAAAGAAATGGACACTCAACAAATAGATGTTATGGTAGCCGACGCCTCACATGAGGTTTACGTTGACACTATTTTGGAAACTATCAGAAATGCTGCCGCCGTACGAGGAACAGGAATTGCGGAACGCACACACGAATACGTAGCGACAAAGATGAAAGAAGGTAAGGCGATTATTGCTCTTTGTGGCGATACTTTTGCCGGATTCACCTACATCGAATCATGGGGAAACAAGCAATATGTGGCTACTTCCGGTCTGATCGTTCATCCCGATTTCCGTGGGTTAGGACTGGCAAAACGTATCAAACAGGCTTCTTTCCAACTGGCACGTCTCCGATGGCCGAAAGCAAAAATATTCAGTCTGACCTCCGGAGCAGCTGTCATGAAAATGAACACCGAACTGGGTTATGTACCTGTCACCTTCAACGAACTGACAGACGACGAAGCTTTCTGGAAAGGATGCGAAGGATGTATCAACCATGATATTCTGGTAGCGAAAAACCGCAAGTTCTGCATCTGCACAGCCATGCTGTACGATCCGACAGAGCCGCGGAACATCAAAAAAGAACAAGAAAGAAATAACATTTAAAAGATACAGCACTATGGAAGAAAAGAAGAAAAAAGTAGTGGTGGCATTCAGCGGCGGACTGGACACATCGTTCACCGTCATGTACCTCGCCAAAGAAAAAGGTTACGAAGTATATGCAGCTTGTGCCAATACGGGTGGTTTCAGCGAAGAACAACTGAAAACAAACGAAGAAAATGCTTATAAACTGGGAGCAGTGAAATACGTGACGCTGGACGTTACCCAGGAATACTACGAAAAGAGCCTGAAATACATGGTTTTCGGAAATGTGCTGCGTAACGGTACTTATCCTATTTCTGTTAGTTCCGAACGTATTTTCCAGGCACTGGCCATCGCACGATATGCCAATGAAATCGGTGCGGATGCCATCGCACACGGTTCTACCGGAGCAGGTAACGACCAGATCCGTTTCGACATGACTTTCCTCGTACTGGCTCCCAATGTAGAAATCATCACATTGACCCGTGACATGGCATTGAGCCGTCAGGAAGAAATTGATTATCTGAACAAACATGGTTTCAGCGCGGACTTCACCAAACTGAAATACTCTTATAATGTAGGTTTGTGGGGTACTTCTATCTGTGGCGGCGAAATCCTCGACTCTGCGCAAGGACTCCCGGAAACAGCCTACCTCAAACATGTTGAAAAAGAAGGCAGCGAACAGCTCCGCCTGACTTTCGAAAAAGGGGAACTGAAAGCTGTCAACGACGAGAAGTTTGACGACCCGATCAAAGCCATCCAGAAAGTGGAAGAGATTGGTGCAGCATACGGTATCGGCCGTGATATGCACGTGGGTGATACAATTATCGGTATCAAAGGCCGTGTAGGATTCGAAGCAGCAGCCCCGATGTTGATTATCGGCGCCCATCGCTTCCTTGAGAAATATACATTGAGCAAATGGCAGCAATACTGGAAAGACCAGGTTGCCAACTGGTACGGTATGTTCCTCCACGAAAGCCAATACCTCGAACCGGTGATGCGTGACATCGAAGCGATGTTGCAGGAAAGCCAGCGTAACGTAAACGGTACGGCTATCCTCGAGCTTCGCCCTCTCTCCTTCTCTACCGTAGGTGTAGAATCGGAAGACGATCTGGTGAAGACTAAATTCGGAGAATACGGTGAAATGCAGAAAGGCTGGACAGCCGAAGACGCCAAAGGCTTTATCAAAGTCACTTCTACTCCGCTACGTGTTTACTATAATAACCACAAAGACGAAGAGATATGATTAAAGCAGGAATCATTGGTGGCGCAGGATATACAGCAGGCGAATTAATCCGTCTGCTGCTCAACCATCCGGAAACTGAAATCGTATTTATCAACAGCAGCAGTAATGCCGGAAACAGAATTACCGACGTACACGAAGGCTTGTATGGAGAAACAGATCTAAGATTCACCGACCAGTTACCTCTGGACGAAATCGACGTTCTCTTTTTCTGCACCGCCCACGGCGATACAAAGAAATTCATGGAAAGTCACAACATACCGGAAGACCTGAAGATTATCGACCTCTCGATGGACTACCGCATTATGAGCGACGACCACGACTTTATCTACGGCCTGCCGGAACTGAACCGCCGTGCCACTTGTACGGCAAAGCACGTAGCCAATCCCGGTTGTTTTGCAACCTGCATCCAGCTCGGTTTGCTTCCGCTTGCCAAGAATCTGATGCTGACGGATGATGTAATGGTAAATGCCATTACAGGAAGTACGGGAGCCGGAGTGAAACCGGGTGCTACCAGTCATTTTAGTTGGAGAAACAACAATATGAGTGTGTACAAAGCATTCGAGCACCAGCATGTTCCGGAAATCAAGCAATCACTGAAACAGCTGCAAAACAGTTTCGATGCGGAGATCGACTTCATTCCATACCGTGGAGATTTCGCCCGTGGTATCTTTGCAACGATGGTAGTCAAAACCAAAGTAGCACTGGAAGAAATCGTTCGTATGTACGAGGAATATTATGCAAAAGACTCCTTTGTACACATCGTAGACAAGAATATTGACTTGAAACAAGTCGTTAATACTAATAAGTGCCTGATACATCTGGAGAAACACGGTGACAAACTATTGATTATCTCTTGTATCGACAATTTGCTGAAAGGCGCCAGCGGACAAGCGGTTCATAACATGAACCTGATGTTCAATCTGGAAGAAACCGTAGGACTACGTTTGAAGCCTTCAGCGTTTTAATGAAGAATGAAGAACGAAGAATGAAGAATTGCCACAATAGAACAAATTCATTATTGAATACAAAAAGCTATTCATTTGCACTTCGAATTGTACAAATGACTAAATATCTTCGAGAAATGAAACAAGAGTTCATCCTCAGCAAACAAATTCTTCGTTCCGGCACTTCTATTGGAGCTTCAATTCGAGAATCCGAATTTGCCCAAAGCAATGCTGACTTCATTAATAAACTAAGTATATCATTAAAGGAAGCTAATGAAACCGACTATTGGTTGAATCTTTTAAAAGATTCAGATTATATCGATTCTAATGCTTTTAATAGTATGGAGATTGATTGTGGAGAACTCATAGCTCTGCTTGTTTCTTCAATCAAAACTGCCAAAAATAATCAAATGAACCATGAAGTAACCTAATTCTTCATTCTTCATTCTTAATTCTTCATTTAATTATTATGAAATTATTCGACGTATATCCTTTATATAACATCAACATTGTCAAGGGCGACGGTTGCAAGGTATGGGATGAGAACGGAACGGAATATCTGGATCTCTACGGAGGTCATGCCGTTATCTCTATCGGACATGCACATCCTCACTATACAGCAATGATCAGTAACCAGGTGGCTAAACTTGGTTTCTACTCAAACTCTGTCATCAACAAGCTCCAACAAGAGGTAGCCGAACGACTGGGCAAGATTTCCGGTTACGAAGACTACAACCTGTTCCTGATTAACAGTGGAGCCGAAGCGAACGAAAACGCTTTGAAGCTGGCTTCCTTCTATAACGGACGTACCAAAATCGTATCTTTCAATAAGGCGTTTCACGGACGGACATCTCTTGCGGTAGAAGCGACTCACAATCCTTCCATTATCGCCCCTATCAACAATAACGGTCATGTCACCTATCTCCCGCTCAACGATATGGAAGCGATGAAACAGGAATTGTCTAAGGGAGACACATGCGCTGTTATCATTGAAGGAATACAAGGGGTAGGCGGTATCAAGATACCGACCACCGAATTTATGCAGGAACTCCGCAAAGCTTGCAGCGAGACAGGAACGATCCTGATTCTCGATGAAATTCAAAGCGGATACGGGCGTAGCGGTAAATTCTTCGCCCATCAATATAATGACATCAAGCCGGACCTCATCACTGTAGCCAAAGGTATCGGCAACGGTTTCCCGATGGCAGGTGTCCTGATCAGCCCGATGTTTAAACCGGTATATGGTCAATTGGGAACTACCTTTGGCGGAAACCATCTGGCATGCTCGGCAGCACTCGCTGTGATGGACGTCATTGAGCAAGAAAATCTGATAGAAAACGCAAAGGTAGTAGGTAACTACTTACTGGAAGAACTGAAGAAATTCCCGCAAATAAAAGAGGTACGCGGACGCGGACTCATGATCGGACTCGAATTCGAAGAGCCCATCAAAGAACTACGCAGCCGCCTCATCTATGACGAGCATGTATTTACCGGAGCAAGCGGTACGAATGTACTTCGCCTGTTACCTCCTCTCTGTCTTACTATGGAGGAAGCAGAAGACTTCCTTGCCCGGTTCAAGAAAGTACTCTAATCGCTCATTTGATTAATAAACAGCCAACGATAAAAGCAGCCTTTATTAGAAATTTATTTCTTATTCCGGCTGCTTTTTGTTTTTTCGTAATTAACTGTTACCTTTGCCTTTAACAACTCATTAAAAATAAGCGTATATGAAAATAGCCATTATCGGTGCAGGAAACATGGGCGGCTCAATAGCCCGTGGCCTGGCAAAAGGAAGTCTGATAGACGATTCGGACATCATTGTGTCCAATCCGAGTGCCGGAAAACTAGAGAAACTGAAAAAGGAATTTCCGGGTATCTCTATCACCAACAGCAATGTGGAAGCTGCCACAGGAGCAGATATTGTCATCCTTGCTGTCAAACCGTGGTTTATGGAACCGGTGATGCGCGAATTGAAACTAAAAAGCAAACAGATACTCATCTCCGTAGCTGCCGGCATCAGTTTTGAAGAACTGGCTCATTATGTCGTAGCACCGGAAATGGCCATGTTCCGCCTGATTCCGAACACCGCTATCAGCGAACTGGAAAGTATGACGCTTGTTGCCGCCCGCAATACGAACGATGAACAAGACAAATTCATCCTCCGGTTGTTCAGCGAGATGGGAACCGTGATGCTTATTCCCGAAGATAAAATAGCGGCAGCCACCGCATTGACCTCCTGCGGTATCGCTTACGTATTGAAATACGTTCAGGCAGCCATGCAAGCCGGAATCGAAATGGGCCTTCGTCCCAAAGATGCCATGCAGATGATAGCACAATCCTTAAAAGGAGCAGCCGCACTGATTCAGAACAATGACACCCACCCCAGCGTAGAAATCGACAAGGTTACCACTCCGGGCGGAATCACGATCAAGGGGATCAATGAACTGGAGCACAACGGATTCACCTCCGCTATCATCAAAGCCATGAAAGCCTCCAAATAATACCATAGAATTATTAATCATAAAAATACGAACCACTTGTATGAATGAACAAATTAAACAGATCGCAGAACGCCTCCGCGGATTACGTGATGTACTGGAACTGACCGCAGAGGATATCGCCCGCGACAGCGACATCTCTGCCGAAGAATACCGACTTGCAGAAACCGGAGACTACGATATCTCTGTCAGCATGTTACAAAAGATAGCCCGCACGTATAATATAGCTCTCGACGCCCTGATGTTTGGCGAAGAGCCTAAAATGAGCAGTTACTTCGTGACCCGTGCCGGCAAAGGAGTCAGCATCGAACGTACCAAAGCTTATAAATACCAATCACTGGCTTCAGGATTCATGAACCGTACCGCCGATCCGTTCATCGTCACCGTTGAACCGAAAGCAAACGACGAACCCATCCATTATAACCAACATAACGGACAAGAATTCAACCTTGTCATCGAAGGACGTATGCTTATCAACATCGAAGGCAAAGAAATCATCCTCAACCAAGGCGACAGTATCTATTTTAACTCTAAACTTCCACATGGCATGAAAGCGCTCGATGGCAAAACAGTACGTTTTCTGGCAGTAATTATGTAATAACATCATGGTAGAAAGATTTTTATCACAGACCTCTTTCAGTTCACAAGAGGATTTTATCAAAAACTTGAAAATAAACGTCCCGGAGAATTTCAACTTCGGCTATGACGTAGTAGACGCCTGGGCTGCCGAACAACCTGACAAGAACGCTTTACTCTGGACAAATGACAAAGGCGAAAGTCGCCAATTCTCATTTGCCGACATGAAACGCTCTACGGACATGACCGCCTCTTACTTCCAGAGCCTGGGTATCGGCCGTGGCGACATGGTGATGCTGATTCTGAAACGCCGTTATGAGTTCTGGTATAGCACCATCGCTCTTCACAAACTAGGAGCAACCGTTATTCCGGCTACTCACTTGCTGACCAAGAAGGATATTATCTATCGCTGCAACGCTGCCGACATCAAAATGATCGTAGCTGCCGGCGAAGGAATCATCCTGCAACATATCAAAGATGCTCTTCCCGAATGTCCCACGGTTGAAAAGTTAGTCAGTGTCGGTCCGGAAATCCCGGAAGGCTTCGAAGATTTCCATCAGGGTATCGAAAATGCTGCTCCATTTGTACGTCCGCGCCATGCGAATACTAATGATGACATCTCTCTGATGTATTTTACCTCCGGCACTACCGGCGAACCTAAGATGGTGGCACATGACTTTACTTATCCGTTAGGTCATATCGTTACCGGTAGTTTTTGGCACAACCTGGACGAGAACAGTCTTCACCTCACCATTGCCGATACCGGCTGGGGAAAAGCGGTATGGGGAAAACTCTACGGACAATGGATTGCCGGAGCCAATATCTTCGTCTACGACCACGAGAAGTTTACCCCGGCAGCTATTCTGGAAAAAATCCAGGAATACCATGTCACCTCTCTCTGTGCGCCTCCTACCATCTTCCGGTTCTTGATTCACGAAGACCTGACAAAGTTCGACTTATCTTCACTAAAATACTGCACCATTGCCGGAGAAGCATTGAACCCCGCCGTATTTGAAACTTTCAAGAAACTGACGGGTATCAAACTGATGGAAGGTTTCGGACAAACAGAAACAACCCTTACCATCGCCACCATGCCTTGGATGGAACCGAAACCGGGAAGCATGGGGCTTCCGAATCCTCAATATGATGTAGACTTGATCGACCATGAAGGCCGCTCTGTTGAAGCGGGTGAGCAAGGACAAATTGTAATCCGCACCAGCAAAGGTAAACCTCTCGGACTTTTCAAAGAATACTACCGGGATGCGGAACGCACTCATGAAGCTTGGCACGATGGTATTTATTACACCGGCGATGTTGCCTGGAAAGACGAGGACGGCTACCTTTGGTTTGTCGGTCGTGCAGACGACGTAATCAAGAGTTCCGGTTACCGCATCGGCCCATTCGAAGTGGAAAGTGCGTTGATGACTCATCCGGCTGTTGTGGAATGTGCTATTACCGGAGTACCCGATGAGATTCGCGGTCAGGTAGTAAAAGCTACGATTGTTCTATCCAAAGACTATAAAGCACGTGCCGGAGAAGAACTGATTAAGGAATTACAGAATCATGTGAAGAAAGTGACTGCTCCTTATAAATATCCGCGTGTCATCGAGTTCGTAGAAGAGCTACCTAAGACAATCAGCGGCAAGATCCGCCGGGTGGAGATTCGCGAAAACGATAAGAAATAAGTAAAAAAGCACCTATTTATCGATAAAATCCTCCTTCACTTGTCTTTTGGCAACCGAAGGAGGATTTCTTATGTGAATCATACTACAAACTGGTCAATTAATACAAATCCTGATTCAATGAATCATTTGTATACTATATATGAAACAATATTACACCTCTATGTTGCTTTTCTCTCTTATCTTTGTCGCAGTAAAAACAAAAACACACTATAAAGATCATGATTACAAGTAGAAAGATTTCTCAAGTCAAAGTTTTTGCTGGTAGTCCTTGGGAGGTAACCAGCGTAAAAAGTCTATTGAATGCAGCCTATATTCAGGTTTCAATGAAAGACAATGGTTTAAACAGTATTTTGATTTCTGTTCCTTGCGAATACTATACTGCGGCCATGCGTGTAATTAATAACAGAAAAGTTTCATAGGTTTTAGGTTTACATATAAATTGAAGAGTTCTTATTGTCAGCAGGAGTTTTCGCTGGATAATACGGTGACTAGCAACTCATTACACCCTGACAATAAGCTATGACAATAGGCTGACAATAAAAAGATCGTACTTTTATTGTCAGCCTGTTATTTAATAGATTAAATTCACGGCAGAATTATAGAATTCGTTTCAATCTCCTACATATCTTTCTGATCCAGCAGTTGCTACAAATAGCGTTGTCCGACATAGAATTCTTCTCGAAGGAGCGCAGTCTTTCGTATTGTTCCTCCACCATTTTCCATAAACCGTCCAGTCGCGAACTTTGTCCTCTAATTGCCATTAATTCCTGATCCCGCATATTCAAAAGTGAAGCATACAATCTGCTGGTTTTGTTTTTTTCCATGCAAAGTTGCTCTAACTCATCGATATATTCAGACGTAATTCCCAGCTTAGTCCGTTTTATGAATTGCTGAATACTATCATCATCTATGGAAACTGTATCGTTCTCATAAGACACTGTGATTTTTTTCATTTCCACCCAAAGCCAGATATACTCTTTTTCGAGTCGGTATTTCTCGGCTGCCGCTTCTATGCTAATCCATTGTGACATAGTGTTTGTTTTTAATTTGTTATACAACAAGGAATAAATAGTGCTCTGTTAATGTTGATTCAACAAACATTCGCGCTTTTTGTATTCCGGGCGGACAGGAGATTGGGGTTGGGGATTTATAAGGATCATGAAACCAACCGGGTACAATAAAAGCGTGAATGCTGTTGAATCATTATCCACCTCTGAGGCCTAGCAAAACCTTTCCAAAAGATAATGATAACAACAGACATCCACGCTAATCGTTTATATATAACACATCTTTCATCGATATGTTGACATACGACCGTTCACGTGGAATATCTGTTGAATCACCCCTCTTTGGAAAAGAAACTTGCTAGATTTCAGAGGAGGGGGATAATGCAATAATATTCCTATTTCAAAATAAATAACGCTTCTTACCTGTTTCACCACACTGGTGAACAGAAAGCGTATGACAAAGATATGCTTTTTTTTCGAAACAAAGTGGAAATACGGAAATAAATACAGGAAGTTCTGTATTGAAAGAGAGGTAGTTCAATATTAGCAAATAGCATATAAGAAATACAAACTCGCTACGAAGCGAATGTCGCCCCCGTTAAATGAATACTGCGCATCTGGTATCTTTCACTAAAGAAGCAAGTATTGTTCGGCTAAAGTAACAGTATTGTTCGGCTAAAGTGCCGGTATCTTCACCTTCCCACGACCGTGGTGACTTCTTTCCACAGCCGTGACGAATTCCTACCACGGCCGTGGGAAGATCTCGTCACGGCCGTGGCGAACTACCAATACCGGTAAGTTAACGTAAGAATAACGGTGTCTTTATGCAACAATACACAGTGGCGAGCATATCTTTACTTACTTGTTAATGTTTCAAGTCCGCCTTCTTGAATAGAGTATAACAAGAAAGCACATTCTTTATCGCGATAAAGCGCAAATAGTTTGTTTTACAAGTACCTTATCCGTACCTTTGAAACCAATAACAAACACTTACTCTCATTAAATATCAAGAGAAGAAAAATGAAGATTACACAAATCAGGGAAAACGGAGATACGGAGGCACTAAGCGTGACAGACATCGACCTGCTGATAGAAAAAATGAAAAAAGAAACCAAGCTCCGCCCGGTAACCGGATTACGTCAGGCCCTGCATTTTGTTCTACCCGACGAGCCTTGTTCCCTCGCCAACAAACTACCACGAGTGATTCCCGCAGCAGCCTTCGGGCGAGTGAACGGAGTGAAACGAATGAAAACCTACAATGGCATTGTAGAACTGACCATCGGCCCGCTAGCCGGAAAGACAGAAGTGGGAATCGTGAAACAAAAGGCAGCCGAACTTCCCCAAACAATGCTGGCTTTTATGGGTGCAAGTGGTAAAAGCGTCAAGATATGGACTTGCTTCACCCGTCCGGACGGCACTTTACCGCAAACAACGGAAGAAGCCGAAGTGTTTCAGGCACATGCTTACCGGCTCGCCATTAAATGTTATCAGCCTCAACTTCCCTTCAACATTCTATTAAAAGAGCCGAAACTGGAACAATTCTCACGTCTTAGTTATGATCCGGACTTGATTTATCGTCCCACCCCTGTCCCCTTCTATCTTTCACAACCCATCGGTATGCCCGGCGAGATGACTTATCATGAGAAATCGAGCACTGAAGCATCTCCACTGAATCGAGCACTGCCGGGGTATGACACGGAAGATACAGTAGCATTGCTTTATGAAGCGGCATTGCGGAAGACATTCGAAGAAATGGAAACAGACTGGCACCGGAACGATCATGATTTGCAAACGTTAGTAGTCCCGCTTGCCGAAAATTGTTACTACTCCGGCATCCCGGAAGAGGAGGTAACCCGACGAACCATCATGCGTTATTACAAAAGAAAAAATCCGATGCTGATACGCGAAATGATAAGAAACGTATATAAGGAATGTAAGGGAGTGCCCAAAGGCAGCTGCCTGACTAAAGAGCAACGCCTTAGCCTGCAGATGGACGAATTTATGAATCGCCGTTATGAGTTCCGTTATAATACGCAGATCGGGGAAGTGGAATACCGGGAGCGTTTCTCGTTTCAGTTTTATTTTCATCCTATTGACAAACGGGCACAAAACAGCATCATGCTTGATGCCCAATCCGAAGGTATTGGCGTATGGGACAGGGACATAGACCGATACTTACATTCCAACCGTGTGCCAATCTACAATCCGTTGGAAGAGTTCCTGTTTCATCTGCCTCATTGGGACGGCAAAGACCGTATTCATGCTTTGGCAAACAGGGTTCCTTGCAAAAATCCGCATTGGGAATTGCTTTTCCACCGTTGGTTCCTGAATATGGTTTCACATTGGAGAGGGGTAGATAAAATGCACGCAAACAATACGTCGCCCATATTAGTGGGCCGACAGGGAACTCATAAATCAACTTTCTGCCGTGAAATGATTCCGCCTGCGCTTCGCGCTTACTATACAGACAGCATTGATTTCAGCCATAAACGGGATGCAGAACTGTATCTGAATCGGTTTGCGCTCATCAATATCGATGAGTTTGACCAGATAACGCTGCCACAACAAGGATTTCTGAAACATATTCTTCAAAAGCCTGTGGTCAATCTACGGAAACCGCACGGTCGCTCGGTACTTGAATTGCAGCGGTATGCTTCATTTATCGGCACAAGCAATCAGAAGGATTTGCTGACTGATCCTTCGGGAAGCCGCCGTTTCATTTGTATTGAAGTGACGGGAAACATCGACACTACACAGCCGATAGATTATGAACAGCTTTATGCACAAGCCATGCACGAGATTCATCATGGCGAACGCTACTGGTTTGACAGTGAGGATGAGCAGATTATGACGGAAAACAACCGTGAGTTTGAGCAGACACCGGCTATGTTGCAATTGTTTTACCAGTATTTCAAGACTGCACAAACGAAAGAGGAAGGGGAATTTCTTACTCCGGTTGAAATATTGAATTATCTGAAGAAGAAAAGCGGTATGTCATTGTCTGATAACAAAGTATACCACTTCGGGAGATTGCTGCAAAAATGCGGTATTCCTTCGAAGCATACTTATAAAGGTACTGTTTATCAGGTAATAAAGCTATCATAAGAGATAAAAGCAAGGCTGACAATAAAAGTCTGGATATTTTATTGTCAGCCTATTATCAATGGTTATTGTCAGGTGATAGAACGTTGATATTCATTCACTTGAATGTATTCCTGACAGTATGACAATAAAACAGGTACAAATCATTATGAGATTCAAATTTCCAGGATACTTGTCTTCCACCTTTCTGTTGAGCTATTAAGTTTTTCTAAATAGTTGTATTTGCATCCAACTCTCCATGTAACCAATAGAGCAACCAACGAATAGCCAACGGAACAACCGGACCGCCTATTTACTCTTTCTTCTTGGGAGTAACGAAGCCGATAGGATTACGCGGCTTATCTGCTAAAGCCTTTTGCGCCTGCAATTCGGCTAACGTCTGATTTATTAATTCTAACTGCGTCCGAGTGTCGTCATTGATGTCGTTATAGTCTGCAAATACTTCCTCTATGTACTCCTTTAGTTCCTTGACTTCGTTTTGAAGTTCATATACTGGATCGGTCGGCGGGTTTAACAGTAACTGACGAACCGCAACGAAAGCACGCATTATACCCCTGTTTATTCCAATAGCAGTATCAGAGTTTAGAACACTACTAAGCATTGCTACGCCTAGTTCCGTAAAAGCAAAAGGCATATATTTAAAATTGCTGCCTCTTCCTTTGTTCAAGGTCACAATTTGTGATCTTGAAAGTTCGTCCCTCGTGAGTTCAAACATAAAGTCCTCACCTTCGAACCTTTTTAAATTACGTCTAACAGCTTGTTTTAGCACCCTGTTTTCTATTCCGTACATTTCCGCCAAATCAAAGTCTAACATCACCTTTTACCCGCGTATGTCGTAAATCTTACTTTGTATTACTTCGAGTTGTATTCAACTTGTCGAAATCAGACTGAAACACACGGTCCTGAAAGATACGGTATTTCTCAAATTCGGTTTCTGCATAATCTTTCGCTTGTTCGGCAGACATCTTTCCTGAATCATTTAATATGGGGCGGTCATCGCTATCCAAGAATTTATCTATACGTTTTGCCCAATCTTCCATTGTCATAGGAATATGCCGCTTTGCCCGGTCTTCTGCCAAATCCAGAAAAGCATTGACCAACCGTCCCATTGACTCCAGTTCTTCTTCTTTCAAATAATTCTTTGCTATCGACACATCTGTTTTTACAATCTTTCCGTTAGGAGCTTTCTCCCAGGTAGTTAGTCCCATGTGTTCCTTCTCTGCATCGGCACGCTCTACAATAAGTTCTGCCGCCGTGTGTCCATGAACTGCATAGTGCATTTTGTTCTGGACTTTTTTGAAAAACAAACGTGTGGTCGGGGCATTGAGGTTATAGTCTATGCTGGTAGCATAAATATCTGTTAGCTTTTGGTAGAAACGTCGCTCACTCAATCGTATTTCCCGGATTTCAGCAAGCAAATGTTCAAAGTAATCTTCATTGATGAATGATCCGTTCTCCATTCGCTTTTTATCAATGACATATCCACGAATGGCAAACTGCCGAAGTATAAATGTACACCATTGCCGAAATTGAGTGGCGCGCACGGAGTTGACGCGATAGCCGACTGAAATGATGGCATCAAGACTATAAATAAAAACTTCACGAGAAATATTCCGATTACCTTCTTTTTGAACTATCCGGTTTTTCCGGATAGTTGTATTCTTATCTACTTCTCCTTGCGAATATATATTTTTCAAATGTTCATTAATTGTGCGTATATCAACATCGAACAATATCGACATCGTCTTCTGCGTCAGCCACAAAGTTTCGTCCTGATAAAGCACTTCAATGCCTTCTTCTTTATTCTCTATCTGAAAAATAAGAAATTCAGCCGTACTATTGCGTATTTGCAGTTTCTTGCTTCCGTTATTACTTTCTTCCATATTCATCTTGAACATTCATTTCTTTTATCAGAAACAAATGTACTTAGAACATATCGAACTGCCAAAGATAATATCTCCTATTTTATCTCCACCTTCGTCTGTAATCTTATGTCATTGGAAGCAGCGCCAATCATTATCTGAGAAGTTCCCTAAAAAGATCATAATTACAGTAGAAAGCTTTCTCCGTAATATCTTCGCTTTATGGATTCAACAGATTTTATTCGTATTTTTCCGGTTTACATATTGGTTTACATGAACCGCATAAATTATATGTATAAAGGTACTGGCAAAAACATTTAGATGGAAAAGATATAAACAGGGTAAATAGTAACTTCTTCATAAAACAAACATAAATAAAAGAAACCTGCTTACCCAAAGAATATTATCTTTTCAGTAAGCAGGCTTTCACTCATATTCAAAAATGCAAAGAGCAAAATCTCTCACAAATTTGTGTGTTCCATTAATTGATAGCTATCGGAGCATCCAACGTCTTAATAGTAATTCCATTTGTAGTACCGTTTATACGCCCTGTGGCATCTTTGATAACTCCACCTTCCTGAGTCTCCGATCCGTCTAGTTTATAATAAAGTGCCAAGCCTTCTGAAGCAGGGTCAACACCCAGCATATTCTGCTTAAGTTGATTTTCCGTACGGGCTACACTCCAAACACGGACTTCACTCATTTTACCATGGAATGGACGTTCACCCCATTTGAAACCATAGATTCTACCAATATAAAAACCCATATCCGAATTCGGATCAAAACCGTCAATCCCCCAATCTGAACCAGCCCATTTCTCACCATTTACATAAATGCCTGTTTTTCCTGTCGGTTGATCATAAGTCAACGCTACATGATACCAACGATTTGTTAACAACGGTTTCGTTACACGGTAGTTCTGTCTTCCGGCCACTTCCAAATAATCTTTAGGAGTAATTCCTCCTCCCGCATCACCGATACGGAGGATCATCACACCTTCGGTTCCCATAATCGTATTATTATCGAGGAAATAATCCACATTAATCAATGCTTCGTAAGTGAATGACGAGAAGAAAGTACCGACAGGGAACTTCACAGAAATATAGTGATTACTGAAGTTACCAGCTTTGGTAATTTTCAACGGTTTGGAGAAAAAGAAATATGCAATGTTTGTTCCGGAAAGAGTCGACACCGAAGACGAATGCACCCGCATAGGCAAAACATACGAGTTCCCGGCTTTCAAAGCTTCTAAACCGGAAAGTTCGACTTCTACATTATCCGCATACAATTTTCCACTCGAAATAGAAGATGTCGTACTGCTTAGCTTTACCTGCGAAACATCAAGCATCTCATAATTTGTGCCATACTTTGCATTGTATTCGTCTACTACACTTGGTTCGGCTACACTATATGATACGTCTACCTGAGAGGAAGTTGCTGACGAGAGTCTTGAAACCAGATCAAATGTCATTACATCCATTTCATCTTCCACCGAGAAATTATATTCCTTGCTTTCGAAATAAACCTTAGGCTCCAGCAGGTCATTCATGCTGTCGTTGCAAGCGCCCAACAATAACGCCATACTACCTACCATCAAATAATAGAATATATGTTTATTCATCATCTTTTTACTGTTTTAGAATTTTATAAGTCCACTTATTCCTGCGGTTTATTTTCCGCTTCGTTTTGTTTCGCTTTCCATTCATTGAAAACCCGCTGATTGATTTGAATAGCCTGACGCATCCATTTATAATTTGGCGTATTGTCATAATCATTATCGAAGCGATAAGCTCCTACTCCACCTTTATAACCTTCTCGCGGCATAGCAGCTGCCTGCTTCAGCAATTGACCTCCATTAGTGGCATACTTTTCAAAGTTCTCTGTGCAGATTATTTTCTTAGGATCAACGCCATAACCATCAAAACCGGGATTGGAACTACCATAACTTTGTATAATCCAATAATCGACATACTCATCCAATTCATGGGTAAGCCCATAAATATTTCCATCAATACAGATCATTTTATGTCCTTTACCTTCCGGATCGCTTTTCGGGCCAATGTAATTATTCATTTCTTTAACCAAATGAATCAAATGCTTATTCTGACTCAATGTGCCATCCATATCAAACACACCACTACCGATTTCCCAGTCTACATCATAACCGTCCCATTCGTTTGCATACAAAGAATCGCACAGAGCTTTGGCAAACTTCGCCAGACATGCATAATGGTTTTCACTTTCAAACTGACCTTCAAATCCCCAATATTTCCAACGGGCTTGTTTCTTCGCCGTTTCCAATTGAGCCGCCGACCAGCCTTCTTCCTCCGCTTGTTTTTCCACTTCGAGGTATACCGAATTTGGTGTCGCACCCTTACCAAGATAAGAAAGCAGACTTACCTGCAACAGTTTCGTTCCTTTCACCTTTTGCACAAACTCTTTATCTGCCTTCTGCTCCGGAGTGATTTCATAACGTCCTGGAGCGCCACTCCACATTGAAACAAAATCCATACTATCGGGCATAGCAGAGAGATATCCTCTTCGATAAGCTCCAGCAGGCGCCCAATTGGAATACCATCCGAAAGCTACGGGACGATTGTAATTCCAAGCAGTCGCCTTATAGGCGCGCAGATTGGCATAATATGCCTCACTCTCCGCATTGTTCATTGTGGCATACCCGCCTATATGGTCTATCTCAATATTCTCCACATCCATGCAAGAAGTTACCATCATGCCTGTCAATGGAATAATATATAACAATTTTCTTAATGATTTCATATTCTTCATCTGTATTAAAATGATACATGTAGGTTATCTCTTACAATCCCACCACAAACGGGTAGAAGACTTATCTTCGCCACCTGCACCGTTATTGAACAACTTCAAGGCTGCTTCATAAATAGCCTTTCCCTCGTTAGTCTGAGAAAAACTGGTGGGATAAATCATACGGCGAATACCGCCCTCAAGAGTTGCGCCTTGCACTGCTCCTTTCAAAGTCTTAATGACATTCAACTTCGGATAACCGGTTCTTCTCCATTCCGTCCACGCTTCCTGTCCGTTAGGAAACAAAGCAATCCACTTCTGAATCATAATTTTTTCCAACTTCTGCTCTGTTGTTCCTTCAAACTTGGCAGTAGTCTCACACGGAGCAGAAAGTGTTTGCCCATACTGATAATGGGAAAAAACATATGCCCGAGGTGACAAATTGGAATTCATATAATCGTCTACAGGATCGGTCACACCATTCTCCTGAAAAGACATATCAATGCCCTGTTTATACCATGAATCCGCACTGCCGAAACCTTCCCACACTAAAGCTGCTTCCGCACGCAAAAAATAAACTTCCGATGCACGCAGCCAATATGTAGGAGTTCCACTTTGAATATTGGGCTTTGAGCAAGATTTGTAGATGTCATTCTGCGCATTGGCATGCCCTGCCGGCACCGCTTGATACGTTTTTCCGTCGAAAGCCTCAACACCATAAGAGGCATTACCATCCATCGGCAAAAAATAAACGCTCAAACGCGGGTCTTCATATCCCATCAGATAAGAAAAGATGGAAGAACCCATACGAGCTTCATTATAGTTGCCTGCCAACCATTCAATGTTGTTGCGGAAAGTCATACCCGCTCCTTGACTCATTTGAGCCGCATCATCCTTAGCCGTCATCACGCCAATAGAATGATTCACTGCTTGAGTAGCATACTTTTTCGCCAGTTCCGCATCAGCGAAGCGGACACGCATAGCCAAACGAAGCATCAGCGAATTGCCGTATTTCACCCATTTGGTAGCATCTCCGGCATATACCGCATCATAAGCACCCATTACATTCACCCCATTTTCCGCCTTTTCTGTTAATTCTTCAATGGCTGAGGTCAATTCTTCAAACATCGCCGTATATACCTCTTTCTCCGAATCGAACGGAATGTTCATTGTAGCGTCCGCCGCATGAGAATAAGGCATCGGACCGAAACTTTCAAGTGTCTTGTGCCAAGCGGAAATCTTCAGAATTTGAGCCAAAGCAAAGACTTCGGGCGTACCATTTTTCTCGGACGCTATTTTCAATTTCTTCCAAGGATCAAGAGCATTGGTATAAGACTGTGTATAGGTCGCTTTTATCCAATTGTCCAACAAATAATAAGTAGTATTGTTACTACCTGCGTTCCAACCGTTACTGTTGTTCTCGCCAAAAAATCCACTCCAATTATCGGCCGACAGATGATAAGCTATTTGATATTCATTGATAACATCTGTATCATCAGCCTGTGTGCCTACGGGAATCACTGTCCGTTGCATAGCTGTAATCAGCCCTCCGACTTCAAAACCATCCATCGCACCTTCTCCGTCGCTCATCTCAAATTGGTTGGTATTGATTTCTTCAAAATTGCATGAGGCAAATAGCGTCATTGCGCATATCACCGCTAATAGTTTAAAATGATTCATTTTTCTCATAATAAAGAAGGTGTATTATAATTTAAATTTAATACCGAAGCCAAAGCTACGAACACTCGGTTGCATAAAATAATCATTACCTTGTCCGTAAGTACTAGTGGAAGGAGTCAGTTCCGGATCGAACGGAGCTTCGCAATACAACATCCAAGGATTGTTGGCTATAAACGAAACTGTAACATCTTTCAACACGTTACCAAACCACTTATTAGGCATAGTATAGCTAAAGGTAAGTTCTTGCAAACGAATATTGGTGGCACTGTATACATAGTAACCGGAAGTTTCATAATTTCCCGTACCTGTCATCTGATAATAAGACTTCGCATCTACCAGACCTTGTCCCTTCAACAATACGCCTCCCGCTTCACGAGCCTCAGCCGAACGTTTGGACACACCGTAACGATCAAGCAATGCCTCTGTAGAAGAGGTCACCACACCACCAAAACGCCCGTTGATTTGGAATCCGAGTCCAAAGCCTTTGTATGTCAACATATTACTCCATCCCAGATTAAAGTCAGGAGAAGTTTTTCCCAAATAAACAGGTTCCCCCTTTTCCATTCCAAAGGTTCCGTCGCTCTTTACCTCAACATATCCCAAGTGGTCTTTCTTTAAGAAGGTGTTGGCATAAATATCGTGGATACTTCCGCCTTCTTTCAAGATGACACGACCACCATCCTTCAAAACCTCCGGAATATTAATCGGTTCATCCATCAAATCCGTATGATAGTTTTCAACCATCTCCTTAATCTCATTTATATTACGAGAGAATGTCAATGTTGAAGAGATTCCTAATCCGAACTTAAACCGATCGGAATAGCTTAATGAAGCCTCCCAACCACGATTTTCCACATTACCGGCCTGCAAATAAATCTGCTTGTATCCGGTATATTCCGGAAGATCACCCAAGAAGGTCTGATTGTATGTATTAGAATGATAGTAGGTTACCTCCGCACTTAATTTATTCCACAACTTCAGACTTAATCCAAATTCGTATGACTTTGTACGCTCTGCCTTGAAATCAGTAAACGGATAGATACCGGTAGGATCTAATGCACCACCCACAATAGGGGTAGTTACCGTACCCGGAGTCAGTCCCGAACGGGATACAGGCGCACCGACTTCCGTATACGAACCGCGAACTTTCAGGTAAGAGATAAATTCGGGCAATTTGACCATCTCGGAAATAATCCCGGACAGACCGATTGAGGGATAGAAGAAAGATTCTTCATCGGTATTCACCAAACGTGAATTCCAGTCATTACGTCCGGTCAGCGTCAAATAAAGCATACTCTTCCAACCAAGTTCCAAATTGGCAAAAACAGCATGATTACGTACACGACTATCACCACCCTTTTCTGAGATACGACCATTAGCCGGATCGATATTAGAAGCCGCAAATTTATTGGGCACTCCCAATAATGTCCCTTTGTATCCTCTCTCCAATGCCCAATAGTTAGAATAGTTCCAACCCGCATTGGCAGAAATACTGAAATCAGCTATATGTTTATTTACGTTCAACATAAAGTCGGCATATTCCTGACGGTCTTCATAGTTATTGTATCCATACAGTCCTTTCTTTCCTTCCGCAAATTTATCGTCGGATGAAGCGTAAATCTTGCGTTCAAACAATACATGTGTGTCATCCATTCTGAAACGGGCTGTCGCATTCAACCAATCGGTAATATTATAAGTCAACCCTACGTTGAACATATAACGACTCTTTTCATTCGTAGCTACATTGCGATAAGCAGTCCAGTAAGGGTTCTGTGAAGCATATACCGGATCTGCCACCGGCCAATACTGAACCGGAAGTTGGCGACTTTCATCGAAATGTTCGAATGACTTAATTCCATTAAAGTCTTCACCACGAGGGAATAAATAGGCGGCCATCACCGGATTCCAATATTGTCCTTGCGATACCATATTCTTGTCTTTCTGTTTCACATACGACGCACCTAAATCGAGTTGTAATTTATCATTAAGGAAAGTTGCCGTATTACGGATTGTGAAATTCAAACGATCATATTCATTATTAGGCACAATACCTTTGGAATTGGTAGAAGAAACAGAAGCAAAAGTCTGATTCGATTTCGTCCCGGTGGTCAACGTTACCGAATTAATAAAGTTTGTTCCGGTATTAAAGAAATCCTTCTTAGGATCATAACTTGTAGGAGTCAACAGTTTCTCACCCCAGCTTTCATACATATCTTTTTTGTTACCATACGTATTTTGAAACTCAGGAGTCATATAAGCTTTGCTGAACTCTGAAGAAGAAGAGAACTGCACTGAAAGTTTTCCTTCTTTTCCTTTTTTAGTGGTAATCAAAATTACACCGTTAGCGGCACTACTACCATACAACGCAGCAGCCGAAGGACCACTCAAAACAGAAAGACTTTCAATATCTTCGGGATTGAAGTCGGCGATTCCTTCTGTTCCGGCCTTACCTTCACCCATAATACCACTGTCGGTATTTCCCATATTGGTATTGAACAAAGGAATACCGTCCACCACATACAAAGCATTATTATCACCTTCAATAGATTTTGCACCACGCATTACAACACGTGTCGCACCACCAACTCCACTAGCACTTTTGTTTATACTCACTCCGGCTATCTTACCGTTCAGCGAGTTTACGAAGTTAGCATCTTTTACCGTAGTCAGAGCATCTCCCTTGACTTGTTGTACATTGTAAGACAACGCCTTTTCTGCACGTTTGATACCCAATGCCGTCACAACAACTTCATCGAGCACTTCTGTATCCTGCTTCATTACAACCGGATAGAAATCTTTCTTGGAAACAGGAATTATCTGTGCAGCATATCCGATATAAGATACTTTGAGAATAGATTTCTCTGCCGCCTTGATCGTAAAGTTACCATCGAAATCGGTAATCGTACCTGTAGAACTACCATCCACAGATATATTTACTCCAATCAACGGTTCACCGCTTTCATCAGTAACCTTTCCTTTGATATTTTTAAGGGTTTGTGCAACTACAGGCTTCTTTTCAGCTATTATGATGTAGTTACCTTGAATCTGGAATGAAAAGCCCGTCCCTTTTAAGATGGTATCAAGTGCGGTCTCGAGGGATGCATTCTGCAAGTTTAACTGGGCTATTACTTTTCCTTTTAATTCGGAATCACTATAATTTATAGACCTTTTGGACTGTTTTTCCACAGTTTTTAAGGCATCAATGACAGTGATGTTCTTCTGCTGGATAGTTATTTTACTATCATTTTGAGCCAAAGCGAAAGTCTGTATAAGAATAAGACTTAAAAAAGTGAGAAAGACCCGCTTATGAGCTATTTTTTCTGCTATTTTTTCGTAGATTTGTAGCATCTTTAGTATTAGTTAATTGGTTATTATTCTAGGATCATTCAGAATAGCGTCAATATTACGCTAATATTAAAAGAGATTGATTTCATATCCGGGAGGAACGGCCATTCCTTCCGGGTATTTTTTTGCATTACGTATTAAATTTAAAAGGTTCTACAATATATTTATTCTTTACTAGTTACATAGCACTTATTTCCCTTGATAACATAGTTTACATTTCCTACAACTTGCGATATAATCTTCATAACTTCCTCCAGATTCGCCTGTTTGGAGAAGCGGAAACTATATGTATTCTTTTTCAAGCTATGAAGGCTATATACAAAAGCATAAGGAAATTTGCGTTCAAGACTTGTAAAAATATCCTCCAGATACATATTACTAAAAACCAATTCCCCACGTTGCCATGCCGTCACATCATCTATCTCAGGCATCCGCAGATTGTGCGCTTTCGTATGTTTGTCATATACCAACTGTTCATTAGGCTTTAAAATAATATTGGACAGCAAGTTATTGAATTCAACTTTCACACTACCTTCCAGCAAAGTAGCCATCAGTTCGCTATTTTCCGGATAAGCATTTACATTAAATTCAGTACCTAAAGCAGTAACTTGATAATCACTGGCCTTTACAATGAAAGGATGCTTCTTATCCGGTTTCACTTTAAAGTTGGCCTCACCAATCAAATATACACTTCTAGTCTCTCCTGTAAATTTTTCCGGATATAGTAGTATACTCTTCGAATTCAGCATGACATTTGTACCATCCGGTAATGTAAGTTCACGAATTTCCGCTGTCGGTATATAGCATTCAACTAAATCTTTTTCCGGCCGTTCCTTTTCCAACATCAAATAAATAGAAACGGATGAGACTGCTAACAAGAAAATAGCTGCAGCTCTCCATATAAGCAACTGGTAATTTCTACGTGAAGTGATAGACTGCATTCCCAGATTCTGCCGCATTCGTTGTATTGATTGTTGCATGCCATCAGGCACTTTCTGTTCTCCTGCTTGTTTCCAAAGCTCACGAAGAGCCTCACTCTTTTCATCAACATGCTCCTCATCAGCCAACCACTGTTGCACTTTCTTCTGTGTTCCGGCTGAATAGCTATTATGGCCGAATAATTCTACGAGTTGTTGAATATAATTTTTCATGAATCTTTTTCTTTCTTTTTTGGGCTTTATACACTAAATACAACTACTACATACATACTACTTAAAAATATTAGAGAAAAAAAATAAAAAAGAGGAGTACCTTCTTTAATTCGATCAATGCCAAATAAACCTGATGCTCTATTGTTCGGATAGAAACATCGAGTTTATCAGCTATTTCTTTATGACTTAATCCCCTGAAACGACTAAGTTCGAATATCAACCTCCGACGCTTCGGCATTTTCTCCAGGGTGAGTTGAATAATCATCAACATCTCCTTATAATATACGTTATTCAAGATCTCTTCCTTTTCTGTTAATTCATAAAGAAGAGTCTTCTCTATAACTTCCGACTGATATTCCTGTTCTACTTGTTGATGTTTAAAGATATTCAGAACTATATTTCTAGTCATTATAAAAATATAATTGTCTAGTTCTTTATCATTATCCAGCCACAACTCAGGCTGCAACCAGAGCTTACAGAAAACATCTTGAGCCACATCTTCTGCATCCGCTTCCGATTTTAGCAGCATTTGAGCAAAGTTCTTTACCTTTGGAAAATTTACAGTGAAAAACCTCTGAAACTTTAATTCAATCTGCCTGTCATTATTCTCCATCTCTCTAGTATTTTTCAGTGTTAGCGGTTAAATCAAATATTACATATATTTAGGTCTAAGGAATGATTCAATATAATATTATACATTAAATCATAATCTAAAAGCAAAATAAAAGATTAATAACACAATAAAAAAATATTATAACTCTTTTTTGGTTTATTTCTTCCAAGCAGCTATCATATAGAGCTTTCCAGAAAATAAATAAAATGTATATTATACACCCATAAAAATAAAAAGGCTTCATGAATCAATGATTCATGAAGCCTTATAAAGAATACTCGTACTCGAAGCGGGACTTGAACCCGCACAGCCGCAATGGCCAAAGGATTTTAAGTCCTTCGTGTCTACCATTCCACCATTCGAGCATCCTTTCAAAGAAAGAGCGGAAAACGAGACTCGAACTCGCGACCCTAACCTTGGCAAGGTTATGCTCTACCAACTGAGCTATTTCCGCGTTTTTTCAACGGGTGCAAAGATAAGTAGTTTACTTGTTTCTGCCAAATCTTTTCGGAGGAAAGTTTAAAAAACTATCCTCCGAAAGTCTATTTTATCTTCCAAGCAGTGCTTTCTCCGCTTTCTCCATTCCACAAAAGTTGAATCCATCAATCACTTGCTGCATCAATGCGGAGATTTCTGCATTACAGAGGTTGCCGATACTACCTTCATGAGTATGGTGTACTTCTTTAGTATGCGAGAATTTACCTGCTTCAATATCCAAACCAACCTTCTTATATGCATCACGGAAAGGCATACCTTCACGTGCCAAACGATTTACCTCTTCCACGCTAAAAATAAGGAGGTATTTGTCATCATCAAGAATATGTTCATTTACCTTTATTTCATTCATGATATAGGTTGTCATCTGCAAACAGTCTTTCAGTTCCTGAAAAGCAGGAAGGAAAACTTCTTTGATAATCTGCAAATCACGGAAATAGCCAGAAGGCAAATTATTCGCAATCATCATGATCTGTTGGGGAAGCGATTGCAGTTTATTACATTTAGCACGTGTCAGTTCAAAGACATCGGGATTCTTCTTATGAGGCATAATGCTGGACCCCGTGGTACAGTCATCAGGCAACTTAACGAAACCGAAGTTTTGACTGTTAAACATACAGGCGTCAAAAGCTAATTTGGAAATCGTCCCGGCAATCGTAGCCAATGCAAAAGCAACATTGCGTTCCATCTTTCCACGCCCCATTTGAGCATATACAACATTGTAATTCATTGAATCAAAACCTAATAAGTCAGTCGTCATGGTACGGTTCAAAGGAAAAGACGAACCATATCCGGCTGCTGAACCTAATGGATTACGATTGCACATTTTAAATGCTGCCTGCAAAAACAGCATATCGTCCATAAGACTCTCGGCGTAGGCACCAAACCACAAGCCAAAAGAAGAAGGCATTGCAATCTGCAGGTGTGTATATCCCGGCATCAAAACGTTTTTATACCGTTCGCTCTGACGGATCAAGACATGAAATAGTTGTTCTACCGCTTCGGCAACCTCTTTTATTTGCGTACGGGTAAAAAGTTTCAAGTCCAACAGAACCTGATCATTTCTGGAACGGCCACTATGTATTTTCTTTCCGATATCACCCAAACGACGGGTCAACATCAATTCTACCTGCGAATGTACATCTTCCACCCCGTCTTCTATCACAAATTCGCCTTTTTCAGCCGAGGCATAAATACTCTTCAATTCCACCAGCAACTGGTCCAGTTCTTCTTTCGTCAACAACCCAATGCTTTCAAGCATCGTAATATGAGCCATAGAACCAAGCACATCATGCTTGGCCAAATAAAGATCCATCTCACGATCACGACCTACCGTGAAACGTTCGATATCCTTATTTACCTGTACGGACTTCTCCCAAAGTTTCTGTGCCATAAAAAAAAGTTTAATATTCAATAACTGCCAACATATCAACCATCTTCTCCAAACCTTCCTGGAGAGGTTTCTGCACCATTGCTTTCATAAATGGATTAAGATCCATTCCGATAGTTACCTTCACTTTACACTCTTCTTCTGCAGTTTCAACCAGTTGAATCCACATATTAAAAGGAAGAGGAGAGTTAGTTGTCGCCAACTTTATACATTTACAAGGATCGCGCTCTATAATTTGCAAAGTCAATTGTCCAATAGGGGAAACACTAAAACTCAACGTGTCCGAATCAAAACTCAAATCCTGCACCTTATCTTTTGGCAAACGGTCTTTGACTGCTTCCAGATTACTTAAATCCGAAAGTTTATTATATACGCGCTCCTGGCTGTAAGGTATTACCTTGACACTACTCTCAAAATTACTCATAAACTTCTATTAGTATAAAACAAAAAAAGAACAATCCGGCCAGATATTGTCCGAACAGTTCTTTTTACCAAATATGTTTGATCAAAAAATGAATCTTATTTTCCAGCATCCCAATGAGCAGGGTCTTTACGCCATTCGTTCAATGTCTGTATGTCTTCTTTTTCAATATAACCTGTACGAAGAGCAACATCAAGCACTGCTTCATAATTGGTCAACGTTACCAAAGTCACTTTCGCATTTTTGAATGCCTCTTCTGCTACCGGGAATCCATACGTATAAGCTGCAACCATACCGATCACTTCGCAACCATCGCGACGAATTGCTTCAACAGCCTTCAAACTACTACCACCTGTAGAAATCAAATCCTCTACGACTACGACTTTCATACCCGGACGAAGTTCACCTTCAATCAGGTTCTCCAATCCATGATCTTTGGGGGTAGAACGAACATACACGAACGGCAGATTCAATGCATCAGCCACTAAAGCTCCCTGCGGGATAGCACCTGTAGCCACACCAGCAATCGCATCCACCTGTCCGAATCGTTCCAATATCAGACGTGTAATTTCAATCTTCACAAAATTACGAAGAGAAGGATAGGACAGAGTTTTACGGTTGTCACAGTAAAAGGGGGATTTCCATCCAGAAGCCCATGTAAAAGGGTTAGCGGGTTGAAGTTTAATAGCTTTAATCTTCAACAGTTTCTCCGCAAATAGTCTCTCTAAGTTTTTCATAACTAAACTAACTATTAATTATTTGCCGCAAAAGTACAGAAATTGAACGAGAATAAAAAGAAGAATCCGTTTATTTTTTCAGTCAATTTGTTCCTCTTCATCGGGAATGTCGATACAACGCTTAATATCTTTCAGTTCAAAGCCACGACTCATAGCGAATCGCTTCAGCTTTCCATTCAATTCATAATCGTCTGCTGCATGGATACTTTTCCGTTTGGAAGCCAGCAGGTCACGCAGAATAGAAAGGTATTCTTCTTCATCAATCTCGTTCAGATAACGCCATGCCACATCAGATGGGATCTTCTTCATATAAAGCCCTTGGGCTATTTTCATTTTCCCCCACTTGGCAAAGCGGAACTTGTCATTCACAAAAGCTCTGCAGAAACGTTCATCATCGATAAACTTCTCTGATTCCAGTCGGTCAAGAATACGCGCAATGGTATCATAGGCAATTCCCCAACGTTGTAACTTCTCATTTATTTCTGCCCGACAATGCTCGGCAGTGGAGCAGTAAGAGGCTACGCGATTTAAAGCCTCTTCATCAGTTAATTGTGCACTCATCGGTTAGCTGTAACTATTCTATCTTTTCCAAATATGTCTCTTATAACACGAACATCACGATATTGGTTCATTTCAAGTATGTGTGCTGTTTCCCGGCCATAGGCCTGGTTGATTTCAAAATAAAGTTTCCCACCCGGCAAGAGTAATTCACTTCCCAGACGGGCTATACGATTATAAAACCGTAAAGGGTCCTCGTCAGGAACAAACAGAGCCAGCCCCGGTTCCCATTCAAGGACATTAGCGTCCATTTCGTTCTTTTCCGTTTCGGTCACATAAGGCGGATTGCTGACAATAACATCGAAAGACGGTATCTTTTCCCAGTCATCGGCTAGAACATCTCTTTGTAGAAATCTCACCCGAGCTTCCAAGGCGTCATTGTTTTTACGAGCAATAGCTAATGCTTCTTCGGAAATATCCCAAGCTTCTACTTTTGCATCCGGAAGTTTTTTATCCAAAGAGATTGCAATACATCCGCTTCCCGTACCTATATCTAATAGACGACGAGCATTTGGATTCTCCTCTACTATTAGTTCCACAAGCTCCGCGGTCTCCGGCCGGGGAATCAGTACGCCGGAAGCAACCTTAAAATTCCTTCCACAAAACTCCGCAATACCATGAATGTACTGTATAGGTTCATTTTTCTGTAAACGGAATATAATGTTTTCTAATTCACGCTGTTTGCATTCGGATAAAATTATATCTTTGCCCATGTAAATATCGAGCGCATCTAAACCTAACATGTCGCAACAAATCAGCATCGAAAGGGCTTTTACCTCCTCCGGTGGATAGATTTCCTGCAAAGATTGGCGAATGTAAGCGGTGATACGATTCATATTTTCACAATTTCGGAGTGCAAAAGTAAGAATAATATGGCGAAGAGCACCAAAATGGAAGAAGAAAAATACATGAGACGTTGCATTGAGCTTGCAAAGAATGGGTTATGCAACGTATCTCCAAACCCGATGGTAGGGGCCGTTATCGTATGTAACGGGCGAATTATCGGTGAAGGTTACCACATTCGCTGTGGCGAGGCGCATGCGGAGGTTAATGCGATCCGTTCTGTCAAAGATGAGTCATTGTTGAAACGTTCCACGATTTATGTCAGTCTGGAGCCTTGTTCCCACTATGGGAAAACGCCTCCTTGTGCCGATCTTATTATAGAGAAGCAAATTCCACGCATTGTTATCGGTTGCCAAGACCCTTTTTCAGAAGTGGCCGGACGGGGAATTCAGAAATTACGGGATGCCGGACGAGAAGTGACAGTTGGTGTATTAGAGGAAGAATGTAAATCGCTGATTCGCCGTTTTATCACTTTTAATATGCTTCACCGTCCTTTCATTACACTGAAATGGGCAGAATCAGCCGATCACTTTATTGATATAGAACGTACAGACGGAAAACCGGTAGTCCTCTCCTCTCCTCTTACTTCCATGCTAGTGCATAAAAAAAGAGCGGAGGCGGATGCGATTATGGTAGGCAGGCGAACTGCTTTATTGGATAATCCGGCACTTACGGTACGCAACTGGTATGGGCACAACCCGATACGCGTTGTGTTAGATCGCACGCTATCCCTCCCTAATGATTTACAAATATTCGATGGCAACGTGCCCACATTAATCTTTACTGAAAAGCAACAGCCAGAAAAAAAGAACATCACATATATCACCATCAACTTTAGCCATAACCCATTGAAACAGATCATGGAAGCATTGTATCAACGAAAAATACAATCATTATTGGTGGAAGGAGGCAGGCAATTGCTGCAATCATTCATTGATAATGAGCTATGGGATGAAGCCTATATCGAAAAGTGCCCCGGCCGGTTACACTCCGGTGTTAAAGCACCTCAAATGGACGATAATTTTAGTTATTCGATAGAAGAACACTTCGAAAGACAAATTTGGCATTATGTTCGTCGAATATAGCTAAGATAGTTCTATTCAGGGGGTTTTACGTCGATAAAAACAGTGTTATTATCTATAATTTTATATAAAACTTACCTGTAATGTTCATTATCGGAAAAAATGTTTCTATTTTTGCAACTTGTAAATAAACACAATCTTTCAAATGAAAATAAAGTTTTTATCATTCATTGCGAGTTTTTTCATGGTGTCATTTGTTATAACGTCATGTCTTGATGACGATAATAACATCGAATATAGCCCGGATGCAACTATACATGCGTTTGCACTTGACACAGCAGGCCTTGGGAGTTATAAATTCACAATTGACCAATTATCATGTGAAATCTATAACGAAGACTCTCTTCCTGTTCATGCTGATACCATCATTGACAAGATTTTAATCAAAACATTAACAACGGCATCAGGTGTCGTTACGATGAAGGACAAAAGCGGAAACGATTCCGTTTTAAACATCAATGATTCGATCGATCTTCGGAAAGAACTTACTATAAAAGTATGGTCAACAGAAGCATTAGCGGGTATATCTCCTAATCAGACTAAGGAATACAAGATCAAAGTAAATGTGCATGACTATGATCCGGATTCGTTAAGATGGAAGTATATGGATAAAATTAATAACCAAATTCAAATTACAGGAGAACAAAAGTCTATTATTTTTGGAAGTGAAGTTTTCACATACTCTGTAGTGAACAACAAGTTATATGTATATAAGAATTCTTTAACTAACTTCGGCAATGGGGCTCCACAAGCAACTGTAGGATTACCGGAAGATAAACTTCCGACTTCTATCATTGCCTTCCAATTCAACAGAAGCAAAACCATGTTATATGCCACCTCCAATGGTGATGGTAAAGTATATGAATCGGCAGATGGGGAAAATTGGAATGAATCAACGATATTTGGTAAGGGAGTGGAATTGCTACTAGCCACATTGACTAATAACGATGTCAGCAGAATTTGTTATATAAAGAAAGGAGCAGATGAACAACGCTATTTCTATTATCAAACAAATGATAAACAACAAGAGACTATTGAAACTTATGAAGGAGGAAAAGTACCAGAAACGTTTCCGACTAAAAACATATCCTACACAATACATACGACTGCAACAAATATTAATTCAGTCCTTTTAGTAGGAGATACAGAAACTGCGACTTTGGCTGATGACAGTAAATTAGAAACGACCATTGTATGGGCGTATGACGGAAACAAATGGGTTGAGTTCTCAACTACTTCCTCTGTTGCATACTGCCCTAAATACACTCAACCATCTATTGTATATTATAATGACTTAGTATACATATTTGGTCAAGACTTCAGTTCTATTTATGTTTCCAATCAAGGGTTATTCTGGAAAAAGGCGAATGCTAAGTTCTCTTTCCCCCATAGAGATTGGAGCAAAGGAGGAACTCCAGATCCCGATGTAGATCCTGAATTCAGAGGCAAAACCAACTATTCAATGGTACTAGATCCTGATACTCAAAATCTATGGATTATCTTTAGTAAAGGAAGTGCTAGTTTCAAAGAAGAGGTAGAAAAAGAAGAAAGTACGAAGGCAACCACAACTGAAACACGCACATATGAGCATGATTCAGAGGTATGGCGTGGTCGTCTTAATCAGCTATGGTTTGATTTGGCAAATGCCAAGAAATAAAAACGTATACGTTTAAAATAAAAAGATGTCCTATATAGAACAAATAGACAAAACTCGGATACCACAACACGTAGCCATCATTATGGATGGAAACGGACGATGGGCAAAACAACGAGGGGAAGAACGTACTTACGGTCACCGTGCTGGCGCAGAAACGGTACAGAATATTACTGAAGATGCTGCCAGACTGGGGATTAAGTACCTGACACTTTATACCTTCTCAACCGAGAACTGGAATCGGCCGCTAGACGAGATAGCGGCTTTGATGAATCTATTGCTAGAATCTATTGAAGAAGAGACACTGATGAAGAACAATATTCGCTTCAACGTAATCGGTGATTTCAAGAAGTTACCGGTTGAAGTTCAGAAAAGTTTGACGTCATGTATAGAACGCACATCCAAGAATAGTGGAATGTATATGGTACTAGCTCTTAGTTACTCATCCCGTTGGGAAATAACAGAAGCGGTACGGCAAATAGCAACGCAGGTAAAAACGGGAGAAATATCTCCCGAGCAAATAACCGATGAGTGTATCTCATCTCATCTGGATACTAATTTTATGCCCGACCCGGATTTACTGATCCGCACGGGAGGAGAAATCCGGTTAAGCAATTATCTCTTATGGCAATGTGCTTATTCGGAGCTTTATTTTTGTGATACCTTCTGGCCGGACTTCGACAAAGAAGAACTCTACAAAGCCATTTGGGAATACCAACAAAGGGAACGCCGATTCGGCAAAACCAGTGAACAGATCAGCTAATATAACTCGAAACATCAAATTATAACATAAATGCATTATCGTATTTCCTTTATATTCATAACGTTTGTCTGCCTGTGCTGCTTTGCGACAACAGGCGTTGCGCAAAATGCTAACACTGATGAAGACTCAAAACCTGTCATCTTATACTCCGGAACACCCAAAAAGTATGAGATAGCAGATATTAAAGTCGAAGGCGTAAAGAATTATGAAGACTATGTATTGATTGGACTATCCGGACTATCGGTAGGACAAACAATTACTGTGCCGGGTGACGAAATCACTGGAGCAATCAAACGTTATTGGCGTCATGGTTTGTTCTCAAATGTACAAATCACAGCCGAGAAAATAGAAGGCAACAAAATCTGGTTAAAAATCAGTCTGACACAACGCCCACGTATCGCAGATGTACGCTACCACGGTGTGAAAAAGTCAGAACGTACCGACCTTGAGGCCAAACTAGGAATGGTAAAAGGTATGCAGATTACTCCGAATACCGTAGACCGTGCCAAAACATTGATTAAACGTTATTTTGATGACAAGGGATTTAAAAATGCCGAAGTAATCATCGCACAGAAAGACGATCCTTCCAGCGAGAATCAGGTGATTGTGGACATTGATATAGACAAAAAGGAGAAAATCAAAGTACACAAAATCACCATTGCAGGAAACACTGCAATCAAGGCTTCCAAGCTGAAAAAAGTAATGAAGAAAACCAATGAGAAAGGTAAACTTCTAAACTTGTTCCGCACCAAGAAATTCGTGCCGGAAAACTTTGAAGCAGATAAACAACTTATCATCGACAAGTATAATGAGCTGGGATATCGTGATGCAATGATCGTTAAAGACAGCGTTTCACAATATGATGAAAAGACGGTAGATGTATATTTGGATATAGACGAAGGTCAGAAATATTATCTCCGTAACGTGACATGGGTAGGTAATACTCTTTATCCGTCGGAACAGTTGAACTTCCTGCTTCGTATGAAGAAAGGCGATGTATACAACCAGAAGTTGTTGAATGAGCGTGTTTCTACAGACGACGATGCTATCGGTAACTTATATTACAATAACGGTTACCTCTTCTACAACCTTGATCCGGTAGAAGTAAATATCGTAGGCGACTCTATCGACCTCGAAATGAGAATCTATGAAGGCCGTCAGGCTACTATCAATAAGATTAAGATCAGTGGTAACGACCGTTTGTATGAAAACGTCGTTCGCCGTGAACTTCGTATCCGCCCGGGACAGCTGTTCAGCAAAGAAGACTTGATGCGTTCTTTGCGTGAAATCCAGCAAATGGGCCACTTTGACCCGGAAAAACTACAACCGGATATTCAACCGGATCCGATGAACGGAACTGTTGACATAGGCTTGCCTTTGACTTCCAAAGCCAACGACCAGGTAGAGTTCTCTGCCGGTTGGGGACAAACGGGTATCATTGGTAAGTTGAGTTTGAAGTTTACCAACTTCTCTGTAGCCAACCTGTTACACCCGGGTGAAAACTACCGTGGTATCCTGCCGCAAGGTGACGGACAGACATTGACCATCAGCGGACAGACGAATGCTAAATACTACCAATCATACAGTATTTCATTCTTCGATCCATGGTTTGGCGGTAAACGTCCGAACTCATTCTCTGTATCGGCTTTCTTCTCTGTACAAACAGACATCAGTAGCCGTTACTACAATTCCAGCTATTTCAACAACTACTACAACAGCATGTATAGTGGTTACGGTGGTTATGGTATGTACAATTACGGTAACTATAACAACTACGAAAACTATTATGACCCGGACAAGTCTATCAAGATGTGGGGACTTTCCGTAGGTTGGGGTAAACGTCTGAAATGGCCGGATGACTATTTCACTCTTTCTGCAGAATTAGCTTACCAACGCTACAACTTAAGCGACTGGCAATACTTCCCGGTAACCAACGGTAAATGTAATGACCTTAGCATTTCATTGACTTTGGCACGTAACTCTATTGACAACCCGATCTTCCCCCGTTCAGGTTCAGATTTTTCATTGTCAGTTCAGCTTACACCGCCTTACTCATTGATGGACGGTAAAGACTATAAGGGATATTATAGTAACCCTGAAACAGGTAGCATTACCCAGGACAACATGAATAAACTTCATAAATGGATAGAATACCACAAATGGAAATTCAAAGGCAAAACGTATACTCCGTTGATGGACCCGATTGCACATCCGAAATGTCTGGTGTTAATGACACGTACTGAATTCGGTTTGTTAGGTCACTACAACCAATACAAGAAATCTCCGTTCGGAACATTCGACGTGGGTGGTGACGGTATGACCGGTTATTCAACTTATGCAACTGAAAGTATCGCTTTGCGCGGTTACGAAAACAGCTCATTAACTCCATACGGATCTGAAGGTTATGCTTACGCACGCCTCGGCATTGAATTAAGATATCCGTTGATGCTGGAAACAAGTACTAACATTTATGTGTTAGGTTTCCTAGAAGCTGGTAACGCATGGCACGATATCAAGAAATTCAATCCATTCGAGTTGAAACGTTCTGCCGGTGTCGGTGTTCGTATCTTCCTGCCGATGATTGGTATGATGGGTATTGACTGGGGTTACGGTTTCGATAAAGTATTTGGTTCTAAACAATACGGAGGAAGTCAATTCCACTTTATCTTAGGACAAGAATTCTAATGTATCATCAAAAACTAAACGTTATGAGAAAGTCTGTTCTATTAATCATGATGCTGTTTGCTGTCAGCATGGCGGCAAATGCACAGAAGTTTGCACTGATCGATACGGAATATATCATGAAGAATATTCCGGCAGCTCAAAGCGCTAATGAGCAAATGCAAGAAGCTACGAAGAAATACCAGAGCGAAGTAGAAGCCCTGGCAAAAGAAGCACAGAAGATGTTCCAGGATTACCAGGCAAAATCTTCCACTCTTTCTGCCGCACAAAAGACAAAGACAGAAGATGCAATCGTAGCTAAAGAAAAAGCGGCAGCCGAGTTGAAGCGTAACTACTTCGGTCCGGAAGGCGAATTAGCCAAGATGAGAGATAAGTTGATTACTCCGATTCAGGACGATATTTATGAAGCCGTGAAAGCTATATCACAGCAACATGGATATGATTTGATTATCGACAGAGCCTCTGCTACAGGTATAATATTTGCAAATCCACGCATAGATATTAGTGATGAAATACTAAGAAGATTAGGATATTCAAATTAATTTCATACATTTGCAGCTGGAAATAACTAAAAATCATTCAAATAAATTATAGAACTATGCTAAAAAAAATTGCACTTGTAATGTTGCTTGCACTCCCAATGGGTGTATTTGCACAGAACCTGAAATTCGGCCACATTAATGCACAGGAAATCATCACTGTGATGCCGGAATTCACCAAAGCTCAAAATGACATTCAGACTTTAGAAAAACAACTTACTGCTGAACTTCAGAGAACGCAGGAAGAATTCAACAAGAAATATCAGGAATTCCAACAAGCTATCGCTAAGGATTCTCTTCCTCCCAACATCGCTGAAAGAAGACAAAAAGAATTGCAAGATATGATGCAAAGACAAGAGCAATTCCAACAAGATGCTCAACAGCAAATGGCGAAAGCACAAAATGATGCCATGGCTCCTATCTATCAGAAGTTGGACAATGCTATCAAAGCCGTAGGCGCTGCTGAAGGTGTAATCTACATCTTCGACCTGGCAAGAACTTCGATTCCATACGTAAACGAATCACAGAGCATCAACTTAACTAGCAAGGTAAAAGCAAATCTTGGTATCAAATAAGAACTGACCAAGAATAAAGAAATACCAAAAGGGAAAGAGAAAGAAGGATCAACTTCTTTCTCTTTCCCTTTTTTTGGTGTACATTTGCGTATATAAATCAAGTGTGTCATGAAGCAACATCTATCCCATACGCCCGGACCGATCGGAGTATTTGACTCCGGTTACGGAGGTCTGACCATCTTAGACAAAATAAGAGAAGTATTACCGGAATATGATTATATCTATTTGGGAGATAATGCACGTGCTCCTTACGGAACACGTTCTTTTGAGGTCGTATACGAATTTACCCGGCAAGCAGTCAACAAACTATTTGATATGGGCTGCCACCTGGTTATATTAGCTTGCAATACAGCTTCCGCAAAAGCTTTGCGCAGTATTCAGATGAATGATTTACCAGGCATCGATCCGGCTCGCCGTGTGCTCGGAGTCATCCGCCCTACCGTAGAGTGTGTCGGAGAGATAAGCAAAAACCAGCATATCGGTGTACTGGCAACAGCAGGCACCATCAAATCCGAATCGTATCCATTGGAAATACACAAGCTGTTTCCTGAAATCCAGGTCAGCGGCACAGCCTGTCCGATGTGGGTATCACTAGTTGAAAACAATGAATCACAGGACGAAGGAGCAGACTATTTTATCCGGAAGTACATCAACCAATTGCTATCAAAGGATCCTCAAATAGATACTGTCATTCTCGGATGTACTCATTTCCCCATACTTCTACCCAAAATCCGGCAATATATTCCGGAGCATATCAGTGTAATTGCGCAAGGCGAGTATGTTGCGGAAAGTCTGAAAGACTATCTGAAAAGACATCCCGAAATGGATGCAAAATGCACGAAGAATGGGAACTGCCAGTTTTACACGACCGAAGCGGAAGAAAAGTTTTCAGAATCGGCCTCTACTTTCCTGAAACAGCAGATTAGCGTAAAACACATCACGCTCGAATAAAATTTAAGAAAAAAAGTAACCGTTTCTCTCTCTTTTTTGTTATATTTGTAGATAACCTCTAATAAGCAAGATCATGAAAGAAGAAGATTATAGCAAAGCAATAGAAGTATTCTCCGGATCCCCATGGGAAGCCGAGATCATCAAAGGGCTATTAGAAAGCAATGACATCCGTTGCGTAATCAAAGATGGGATTATGGGTACACTGGCACCCTATATCGCTCCTTCCGTATCCGTTCTTGTCACCGAGGACCAATACGAAGCGGCCACCGCACTTATCAGGAGCCGGGCCGAGAAAGATAACGACTGATGCGGTCGAGCCCTTCACGGATATTCTCCAATGAGTTTGCATAGGAGAAACGTACATATCCTTCGCCTCCCGTACCAAAATCCACCCCGGGAGTAATGCCGACGTGTGCATGTTCGAGTACATCGAATGCAAAACGATAAGAGTCGGTAGTAAATTTGCGTGCGTCAGCAAAAATGTAAAATGCCCCTTGAGGTTCTACTTTTATTTCAAAACCCATTTCCCGGAGACGGGCAATCATATATCGGCGACGCTCATCATAAACCAGCTTCATCCGTTCCACGTCCGGTTCAGCCTGCCGCAATGCGGCAATCCCTGCCTGCTGGGCAACACTGGATGCACAGATAAACAGATTTTGCTGTAACTTTTGCAAAGATCGCATACAAGATTTAGGTGCGATCAAATAACCCAACCGAAGCCCCGTCATCGCAAAGCGTTTAGAGAATCCGTTCAGGACAAAAGCCTGATCGGTATATTCAAGGATACTGTGTGCACGCCCTTCATACACAAGGCCGTGATAAATTTCATCTGAAATGACAGGAACTCCTAATGCAGCTACGTCCTTCAAGAATTTTTCATCCAACAACATTCCGGTCGGATTCATCGGAGAATTGATAAAGATAGCCGCAGTATGCGGATTCACACATTTGCGGATAGCCTCTATGTCGTATTGCAGATATTCTTTAGACAAAGGAACCAAAACAGGTTTGGCTTGCGTAGCCAACACAAAATTGCGATAGCAAGCATACCCCGGATTGGAAAGAATCACTTCACTATCCGGATTGCAGAGCAACATCAATGCAAGAAGAATAGAAGGAGAAGACCCGGAAGTCACGACAATACAATCCGGATCTACCGTTACCCCATATTCGCGCAGATAAAAAGCGGCAATTTCCCGTCGCAGTTCCGGATCACCCAAAGAATGTGTATAATGAGTCAGATGACGATCATAAGCCGCTTTTGCCGCTTCCGCCACACAGGCCGGCACATCAAAATCGGGTTCGCCAACTTCCAGATGAATAATATCAATGCCTTGTTTTTGCAATTCGTTCGCCCTCTCCAACACATCCATTACGATGAAAGAGGTCATCTGTTCTACTTGTGGGTTTGTATGTTTCATTGCTTATCTTTTCTCTATCTGACTGCAAAGATAATTCTTTTTAGCCTGTTTTGGTAACATATCGGCAAAAAGCTCTATATTTGTGCTTTCAAATCGTTAGTAAGAATGAAACAGGAATTTACACGAATCGCAGTAAAAGTAGGAAGCAATGTATTGACACGCCGCGACGGAACGCTGGACGTTACCCGTATGTCGGCACTTGTTGACCAGATAGCGGAATTACATAAATCCGGGGTGGAAATCATTCTGATTTCTTCAGGAGCTGTTGCTTCCGGGCGCAGTGAAGTGCATCCACAGAAAAAGCTCGATAGTGTAGACCAACGCCAGTTGTTTTCTGCCGTAGGTCAGGCTAAGCTCATCAACCGTTACTACGAACTTTTCCGCGAGCATAGTATTCCTGTTGGTCAGGTGTTGACCACGAAAGAAAGTTTTGGTACCCGCCGCCATTATCTGAATCAGAAAAACTGTATGACGGTAATGCTTGAAAATAATGTTATTCCTATTGTCAACGAGAATGATACAATTTCCGTCAGCGAGCTTATGTTCACTGATAATGATGAATTGTCCGGACTCATCGCTTCCATGATGGATGCACAGGCTCTCATTATCCTAAGCAACATCGACGGAATTTACAATGGTTCTCCTGCTGATCCGGGTTCTTTTGTTATCCGGAAGATCGATCACGGAAAAGATTTATCCAATTATATTCAGGCAACTAAGTCCAGTTTCGGACGGGGAGGAATGTTGACGAAAACAAATATTGCCCGCAAAGTAGCTGATGAAGGAATTACAGTGATTATTGCCAACGGGAAACGGGATAATATTCTGGTAGATTTGCTTCAGCATCCGAAAGAAACGCTTTGTACACGTTTTATCCCTTCAAATGAACCGGTATCCAGTGTCAAAAAATGGATTGCTCATAGCGAGGGGTTTGCCAAAGGAGAAATTCACATCAACGAATGTGCGACAGAAGTTCTAAACTCTGAAAAGGCTGTCAGCATCCTCCCCATCGGAATTACTCACGTTGAAGGTGAATTTGAGAAAGATGACATTGTGCGTATCATGGACTTTCAAGGAAATCAAGTGGGCGTTGGAAAGGTGAACTGCGATTCCAAACAGGTGCAAGAAGCAATCGGTAAGCATGGAAAGAAACCGGTAGTACATTATGACTATCTATACATTGAATAATCAATAATAAGGTCAACTGTAGATAGGGTTAGTAATATTGCAAGTCAACCCGAAGCAGTGATAAGAAATTGAAGCTATTATTCTGGAGAATATTAGCATCTTGATTGAAGGAAAGCGTTTATTTTCGGTTGTATAATGTATTGTAGATAAAACATCTGCATTGAGACGCCCGTATATTGCTGATATACCACTACAAAAGCAACATTTATTTCTGTTCTCAACAAGTTTTATTCACATCATTCACTATATTTGCATAGTTTATCTTTCCATTTAATGCAAAAAAGGAGCAAATGACTACAAATTTAAACGAGACCTTTGCTGCCGTACAGGTGGCAAGTCGGGAATTAGCCTTGCTGAATGATGACATCATCAATCAGATTTTAAATGCAGTAGCTGACGCAGCAATTGCAGAAACACCTTTCATTCTTGCAGAGAATGAAAAAGACCTCGCACGGATGGACAAAAATGATCCGAAGTACGACCGGTTGAAATTAACGGAAGAACGTTTAAAAGGCATTGCTGCCGATACACGCAATGTAGCGACACTCCCCTCTCCTTTGGGTAAAGTGTTGAAAGAAAGTGTTCGCCCCAATGGCATGAGATTGACAAAAGTCAGCGTTCCTTTCGGAGTGATAGGAATTATTTATGAAGCCCGTCCGAATGTCAGTTTTGATGTTTTCTCCCTTTGTCTAAAGAGTGGAAATGCCTGCATATTGAAAGGAGGAAGTGATGCCGATTGTTCCAACCGGGCTATCATCAGTGTGATTCATGAAGTATTGAGGAAATTCAATATCAATCCGCACATTGTAGAACTACTTCCGGCTGATAGAGAAGCTACGGCAGCATTGCTGAATGCAGTGGGTTACGTAGATCTGATTATCCCCAGAGGCAGCAGCAGCCTGATTCATTTCGTACGCGAGAATGCAAAGATTCCCGTTATTGAAACAGGGGCAGGTATCTGTCACACTTACTTTGATGAATTTGGAGATGTAAACAAGGGGGCAGCTATTATTCATAATGCGAAGACACGCAGGGTTAGCGTATGTAACGCGCTGGACTGCACCATTATACATGAGAAGAGACTGACCGATCTCCCTATGCTTTGCGAGAAACTAAAAGACAGCCATGTCATTATCTATGCTGACGCACAGGCTTATCAAGCATTAGAAGGCCGCTATCCTGCCGAACTTCTGGAACACGCAAAAGCAGAAAGTTTCGGCACAGAGTTTCTGGATTATAAAATGGCTGTCAAAACCGTAAAAAGCTTCGAAGATGCCTTAGGACATATTCAGGAAAACAGCTCCAAACATAGCGAGTGTATTGTTACCGAAAACAAGGAACGTGCAGCCTTATTCACAAAGATTGTGGATGCAGCTTGCGTATACACCAATGTATCTACTGCCTTCACTGACGGAGCGCAATTCGGATTAGGAGCAGAAATCGGAATCAGTACGCAAAAACTACATGCGCGCGGTCCGATGGGACTGGAAGAGATCACCTCTTACAAATGGGTCATCGAAGGAGACGGGCAAACAAGAAGAAATTGAGACGATACCTTTATCGTTAAAAATCAAACAAGGTATTGAACGAAACTAATTGAAAATTAAGAATTAAAAGATAAATGATATGAAGAAATTTACTTGCGTACAGGACATCGGCGATTTAAAATCAGCCCTTGCAGAAGCATTCGAAATTAAAAAAGATCGTTTCAAATATGTAGAACTGGGACGAAACAAGACTTTGATGATGATCTTCTTCAACTCCAGTCTGCGCACCCGCCTTAGCACACAGAAAGCTGCAATCAACTTGGGAATGAATGTAATGGTACTAGATATCAATCAAGGTGCATGGAAACTGGAAACCGAACGTGGCGTAATTATGGATGGCGATAAACCGGAACATATCTTAGAAGCCATTCCGGTGATGGGCTGTTATTGTGATCTCATCGGAGTACGCTCTTTCGCCCGTTTCGAAAACCGCGACTTTGACTATCAGGAAACGATTATCAATCAATTTATCCAATACTCCGGACGTCCCGTCTTTTCGATGGAAGCGGCAACACGCCACCCATTGCAGAGCTTTGCCGACTTGATTACCATTGAAGAATACAAGAAAACAGCACGTCCTAAAGTGGTCATGACCTGGGCTCCACATCCACGTCCATTGCCACAAGCTGTTCCCAATTCTTTTGCCGAATGGATGAACGCAACGGATTACGAATTTGTCATCACCCACCCCGAAGGTTATGAACTCGCCCCGCAATTTGTAGGCAACGCAAAAGTAGAATACGACCAGATGAAGGCTTTCGAAGGAGCCGACTTTATATATGCCAAGAACTGGGCAGCTTATTCCGGCGACAATTACGGACAGATATTAAGTAAAGATCGTGATTGGACAGTCAGCGACCGTCAAATGGCAGTTACCAACAACGCTTATTTCATGCATTGTCTTCCGGTTCGCAGAAATATGATTGTGACAGACGATGTGATCGAAAGCCCGCAATCGATCGTTATTCCGGAAGCGGCCAATCGTGAGATTTCGGCAACTGTCGTTCTGAAGAGACTATTGGAAGGACTGAAATAACCGAAAAATAAAGAGGCCGAAAAGCCTCTTCCATCAACGCATAAGAACAAAAGAACATCTCCTTAAAATCCTACTTATAAATATAAAAACAGGATTTGAAAATTGAGATGTTCTTTTGTTCTTATTGTATTTAAAATAAAAGCGGGCTATTACTTACCCCGCTCTTTACCTTATTTCTCTATTTCTTTGCCAGCCTCCTGCCAGGAATTAAATCCTTTATCAAGCTCAAAGACCTTATAGCCCTTCTCACTCAAAATTGCCGCAGCCTTCTTGCTCCGATTACCACTACGGCAATACACAGCCACCGGTTTATCCTTCTGTAATAATGAATCAGCCATTGAAGCAAAAGAATCATCCATCACATTGATATTGATTGTCTTCGTGATGTGCCCCTCCGAATATTCCGCAAGTGTGCGGACATCCAGACGTTGTATATCCTCATTCTGAATAAGAGAATCAAATTCCTCTACATTCATGGATTGAAAATCTCCTTTCTGCTGACAAGAGAAAAGGGAAGAGAGAAATAAAAATATCCCCACGATTAATTGATTCAATTTAAACATATATACTCTATTATTCAATTCTGCCCAGGAGTATAGTCAAACCCGGGATCACAATACTTTTCAGATACTACCGCAGATCCATCCTTATCGTACGTACAATATTTAAACTTAATATTTATAGTCCGGCCAGGATGCTCTTCATCAATATATTGCGCCAAAGGAACAGAGATGTAAGCACGCCGATTATAGTATTCTTCATCACTGTTCGCATCATGGTATAATAACATATTCACAATACCATTTGTTTTAAGTTCAGACACATCTTCCACTATGCCGAAAGTATGTCCTTTGCCTGTACTGACTTTTAGATTCAGAATCATATTCAGATAATCCCTCCCCAGCCAGATACTGACCACCTCTACCGGGTCTTGCTTTATACCGTCTTTATACACCGGATCATCTTCCGGCTTAGGCACCGGCACAATGAGCGATTGCAAAGAATATATAGTAGCCGCACTTCCATCCGGAAGCACTTCATAGTTACTCATTACACGTCTGGAGGTATTTGCGGCAATAGTAGAACCCGTACGGTCTTCCGCCACAGGCAAAGCCTCTCCCTTATCAGGAATAAGCGTTTGTATACGACCGTCTTCCCCGGCCTCTACAGTCACAAATTCCAGTTTCACCGAAGGATAATAATAATCATCATCTCCACAGGCAGTCATCAGGAAAAGCAATCCCCACAACCAAATAACATGTAATTTTCTTCTTTTCATCGGCAAGCTGCTAAATAATTAACTAACGGATTGGAATACATTAATAACAACTTCTCACGCAAAAAGTCCTCATCCTTATTCGGAATCTTGATCTTTGCCAATTGTTGTTCAATATAGTTCATAAACTGTTGTTTCTCTTCTTCCGTGTAATTGGACACGAATTCCGTCGTGCCATTCAGCCAATCGTACGCCACATAATTTCCCGGATATATCTGGTAGTTACGATGAATGCGGCGGTCAATACAGGCAGAGATACGGGCAAACAAATCCGGTTTCGGCAACGAACGGTCCAACTCTTTCAGATCATCATTCAGACAAGGGGCAACCTGAAAATGTACCCTGCCTTTATATCCGAAAAGACCGGTTTGCATATTAATCAAATCGTCCTGCGTCGTCTTCTTATACCCTTCGATGTCTCTCTTCAACTGAAACTCCTGCGCTTTCAGAAAATCACACGGGTCATATTCGTATGAAATAGCAAGCGGAGCAATATTCATTTCCATCAAACGGTCTATCAAATCACCTTCACCACCCATTGCCAGCATTTTCAACACACTGTCTTGTGTACGGTCATTCGAATCTTTTGCACGTCCTTCACGCTGCGCAATCCAAATAGACTGTTTGTTCTCCGAAATGGTGTAATGCATATAACGGGACATACGTGCTGAAGATTCCAACATCTGCCGCATTGTCAATGCCCGCTGCACAATGAATGATTTATTGACACGTACCAGTTTCTTAATCCAGGGATAAATCAGCAAATTATCTCCAATCGCTATTTCTACCGTATCCATTCCCTGGTCAATCAACAAAATAGAGAGAAAGCCCGAATCGAGAATAATGTCTCTATGATTCGATATATACGTATAAGCTTTACTTTTATCCGGTATGGCGGTATGATCCAGTGTCAGCCCGGCGGTATGATCTGCCGCTATCTTCCACAAAATGCCATAGCAAAATGCCTCCTGAAAATCAAGTTTAGTCTTACAGGCACGCATTTTCTGCGCCAGAAGTTCAAATGGAACGTTCGGTATAGCCCCGGTAGCAGCTTTCTGAAAAGCCGGATCGGCAATCAGTTCCTCAAAGATTTGAGGAAGTTCCTCATCATTGTAAGGACGAATTTCATTAAACTCTGTCAGATCCATCACGTGATTAAAATTTGTTTTCAATAATATCGGTCATCACATCCTTTATATCCAGTCCGGCTGCACGCACCTGCTGGGGAATAAAGCTGGTAGTAGTCATTCCCGGAGTAGTGTTTACTTCGAGAAGATTCAGTTTTTCACCGGCAGTCACAATATAATCTACACGGATAATGCCGGAGCAACCTAATATATCATAGATAGCCGAAGTCAACATCTGCACACGCTTGGTCAGTTCGTCCGAGATACGCGCAGGAGTGATTTCATCTACCTGTCCATTATATTTAGCATCATAATCAAAGAACTCATTGTGCGTCACCACTTCCGTAGGCGGGAAGATGACTGTCTTCTCTTTGGTCTTATAGCAGCCGCAAGTCAGTTCCGTTCCATCCATAAACGCTTCTACAAGCACTTCTTGCGCCTCTCCGAAAGCTTTAACAATAGCCGGCTGTATTTGTTCTTTTGTCTTTACTTTCGTAACTCCGAAGCTCGAACCTCCCAGACTAGGCTTGATAAAACAAGGCAGACCGATCTTTTCCACTACTTCCTCGTCAGAAATCGATTGTCCCTGGCGCAGCAACAATGATTCGGCAATGCGCACTCCAAAAGCTTTCAGATATTGATTGCAGGTAAACTTGTCGTATGTAATGGCAGCTGCCAATACTCCACAACAGGAATACGGTATACGCATCATATCAAAATAGCCTTGCAGGCGACCATCCTCACCGGGCGTACCATGGATGGTAATATAAGCAAAGTCGAACACAACCTTTTCCGTTCCGTTCGTAAAACTAAAGTCATTTCTATCTACCGGCACTTTATTTCCGTCCGGCAATTGTACTTCCCAGCGACGGCCTTCCATCTCCACGATATACAAATTATACTTTTCCTTATCAATAAAGGAATAAATACCCTGTGCACTACGCAGGGAAACTACGATTTCAGAGGTATCCCCTCCTGCTACGATAGCGATGTTGCGTTTCATTCTAATTCTCTATTACTTATATAGCCTCTCCACTTCTCGATAAGCCGGGTCATGTCATCCGGAAGTTCGGAAGTAAAGTACATCTCCTCACCTGTGACGGGATGCACAAACCCCAACGTCATAGCATGCAAAGCCTGTCGGGGACAAGTGTCAAAGCAATTATTTACAAACTGTTTGTATTTACTAAAATGAGTTCCTTTCAGTATCTCATGCCCGCCATAGCGTTCGTCATTGAACAATACATGGCCGATATGCTTCATGTGGACACGAATCTGATGGGTACGTCCTGTTTCAAGTATACATTCCACAAGGGTTACGTAGCCCAGTCTTTCCAATACACGGTAGTGCGTAACGGCATGCTTGCCCACCGTCGGGTCGGACATCACCGCCATCTGCATCCGGTCTTTCGGATTGCGGGCGATATTACCGACAATCGTTCCTTCATCCTGTTCCACAACGCCCCACACCAGAGCACGATATCTGCGTTTGGTAGTCTTATTAAAAAATTGGAGTCCCAGATTTGTTTTGGCATCCGGTGTCTTGGCAATCACCAGCAAGCCCGAAGTATCTTTATCGATGCGATGAACAAGTCCCACGTGCGGGTCATTGGCATCGTAATCCGGTATATCCTTCATGTGCCAGGCGAGCGCATTGACCAGCGTACCGTGATAGTTTCCGTGTCCCGGATGCACTACCAACCCTGCCGGTTTATTCACCACCATTACGTATGGATCTTCATAAACAATAGTAAGGGGAATATCTTCAGGAATAATTTCGTTTTCATAACGGGGGCGATCCATCATCACCGTTATGACATCCAGCGGTTTCACTTTGTAGCTACTCTTCACCGGCTTGCCATTGGCCATAACGAACCCGCCTTCAGCAGCCTTCTGAATACGGTTGCGCGAAGCATTGACAATACGTTCGAACAGATATTTGTCGACTCTGACCATCGCCTGTCCCTTATCTACAACCACGCGGAAGTGTTCGTAAAGCTGGGATTCGTCACCGACAGGTTCTATATCGTCCAAATCATTCTCCAGTTCATCCGGAAGTTCTTCCTCTATCATGCGAGTCCGTTTCTGTTATTTATCTATTAAAACCAACTATCATCTTGAGTAGATGACGATTCTGACGTAACCGGCTGGTCCGTATCTACGGAAACATCGGCTGAATCTTCTTCCGACGTATCACCGGAGCCGTTTCCGACCATCAATGTTAACGAAGATCCCACAGGAATTTTCTCACCCGCAGCCAACTGACGTCCCTGGTACTTCACGCCGTATACCCAGTCTTTCTCACCATTTACCAATTGAACCTGATTCAGTTTGAAACCGGCATTCAGCAATTTAGCCTGCGCCTGGCGGAGCGAACTGTTGTCCGCCACATCGGGAATAGCACGCAAAGGGACATCCAACGTATTGACAGTCAGATATACCGTACGTCCTTCTTTCACTTTCTCGCCGGCTCCCGGCTTCAGTTCGAGAATGATACCTGCTGCTTTATCCTTTACATATTTGGTATCAGAAATCACATATACCAAACCGTGATTCCGGAACATTTTCGCTGCTTCGTCCACCGTCATCCCTTTCACATCGGGAACGGCAACAGTTTCACCATGATGAGTATGTATATCAAGCCATTTCAATACACCGAATATCATCACTACCACCACAACAATCATGGCGATCATGTTCACCCAGAAGAATTTATTTGTTTTAAAAGAAAAGAATTCTTTAATAGTCATACGCATTGCTGTTAATATGCGCCAAAGATACGACAAAATAGTTGAACTTTTAAAAAGTAGGCGATGAAAAATGTCCTCATCTATTATGCAAGAACGCTTATCATCGCCAGAATTGCTGCAACTATAATCCCCACTCCTATAGATTTCAACAACATTATTATATTTATGCGGGGTTTCAAATCCCCCGAATCTGCTCTTCTATTACGTATGTTTGTTTATGAGTCTTGTTCTATTCCACAAAGAAAAGCAAAAAGTCATAAACAAGAGCAAACAATAGCGCTTTTTAACATACTATTCTCCTGAAAATCAGGAAACAAAAAAGGCGAAGATTAAATTCCCCGCCTTTTTTGTTTCCTGATGACAAGTGATTATCACTTTTGTCCGTTGTACTCATCAGAAACAGTCAGTTTCTTTCTGCCTTTCGCACGACGAGCAGCTAATACTCTACGACCATTAGCCGATGCCATTCTCTCACGGAAACCGTGTTTGTTCTTTCTCTTTCTGTTAGAGGGTTGAAATGTTCTTTTCATTACTGTATCTTGTTTTTATGTTATTATTCTACGTAATCGGGCTGCAAAAATAGGCACTTTTTTTAAATTAACCAAGAGATAACTCATTTTTGCTCAAAAGTTTTTGTGTTTTTTACCGATTTAGATTACTTTTGCAGTCGAATTCCTGCGAAAACAATTAAATAACAATAATATATTAAGAAAAATAGCAGTATGATTAATGCTCAAGACATCAAAAACGGAACTTGTATCCGTATGGACGGAAAGCTCTATTTCTGTATCGAATTCCTGCATGTAAAACCAGGTAAAGGTAATACTTTCATGCGTACTAAACTGAAAGATGTAGTCAGCGGTTACGTTCTTGAACGCCGTTTCAACATCGGTGAAAAGTTGGAAGATGTACGCGTAGAACGTCGTCCGTACCAATTTTTGTATAAAGAAGGAGAAGATTATATCTTCATGAACCAGGAAACATTCGACCAACACCCTATCGCTCACGATTTGATTAACGGTGTTGACTTCCTGCTCGAAGGTGCAGTATTGGAAGTTGTTTCTGACGCTTCTACTGAAACTGTTCTTTATGCAGATATGCCGATCAAGGTTCAGATGAAGGTGACTTATACAGAACCGGGCGTGAAAGGTGATACAGCTACCAACACACTGAAACCTGCCACTGTAGAATCAGGAGCAACCGTACGTGTTCCGTTGTTCATCAACGAAGGTGAAACAATTGAAATCGACACTCGCGATGGTTCTTATGTAGGACGTGTAAAAGCATAATTGACAAGAACATATATAAAAANAAGTAGTACGTTAC
>NC_021017.1:5809781-5827178 GCF_000210075.1 Bacteroides xylanisolvens XB1A | reverse complement strand
GTTTTTTATGTCTTTACCGATATTTATTTGTATCCGGCTGCTTTCGCAATTCTTTTAGGAATCTCCGTGTTATCAATCTTTTCTCCAAACAGTTGAGAACCTGCGCCGATAGCAAATACAGGTACATAACCGGCAGAGTGACCGCCACTTACCCAACCTACCATAGCAATCTCATCCATCACTTCCTTAGCACGTGCAGCCATCGGTTCACTCTTAGAGTACATACTTTCAGCAAATACGACTTTATTCTTCACGAATGATTTTTCAAACTCATCACGTAATTTCTTTTCCTGTTCCCAAGAAATAGGGAATTGTTTCCAGAAACCCATTTCTTCGCCCAAGAATGTTTTCATATCTTCCCAAGTCACTTTATTGCCTTTTGATTTTCTCAATTCGCTGATACGTTGTGAAAGTCCGTCAGCAGAATGTTTCTGATGCTGCAATGCTTTCAGGTTCAATTCATATTTTCCTGTACCCAGCACGATACCACCTGTTTCATGGTCGGCAGTAACGACAATAAGGGTTTCTTTCGGATGCTTTTTATAAAACTCATAAGCTACCTTGATAGCATTATCCATATCCTTTACTTCGTTGAACACTGTAGCAGCATCATTCGCATGACACGCCCAGTCTATTTTGCCACCTTCTACCATCAAGAAAAACCCTTTCTTATTATCTTTAGTAAGAAAATCAATGGCACTTTCTGTAATCTGCGCTAAAGTCAAATCACCTTCTTTACGATCGATAGCATAAGGTAAACAAGATGGATTAGCACCTTCTTCCTGAATCAGGATCATCTTTTCTGCTTTTGCAGCTTTTGCCTTATAGTCATTGTAGCCACGTGCTACTGTATATCCGGCTTCTTCAAAAATAGGGAAAATACTTGGAGCTTCTTTCTTGTCAAAAGATGTAGTCGGTTTAAGAAAACCACCACCTGCATAAAAATCAAAATTTGCTTTTGGCAAATCCAAAGCTATTTCATAATATCTATTACGATCGGGTTGATGTGCATAGAATGCGGCAGGAGTAGCATGATCTACACTAACAGAAGTAGTTACACCAACTTTCTTACCAGCTTTCTTTGCCTTTTCAGCTACAGTCTGAATAGCATTCTTGTCCTCTCCCACAGAAATTGCATGATTATAAGTCTTCTTGCCTGTTGCTAATGCAGTACCTGCAGCAGCAGAGTCGGTTACTGAATTTTTAGCTGAGAAAGTAGTTGCCATAGTAGCAACCGGGAATTGAGTAAATAACAAAGGTTCAACACCAATACGGCCATTTTGAATTTCCGCCTGATACATCTCCGTACCATTTACTTGGTTCACTCCCATCCCATCCCCGATGAAATAGAATACGTACTTTGCCTGACCGTTTGCAACAACGGAGATAAGAACAAAGAACAGTGTGTAGATTAACTTTTTCATTTTTTAGTAAGTTTATTATTAGATTAGTCGTCTACAAAGGTAGGAAAAAAAAGAAGAAATTATCCGGATGCCATATTACAAATTCATCACATCTTGCTCAAACCTGTCCTTATCACCGGCAGCCTTGTTACGCATCCGGCTACGATAATTATAGATAGTCGCCAAAGAGTAGCCCAGAAAATGGGCTATCTTGTTACTATCTATCACTCCCAGGCGAATAAGGGCAAAAATGCGGAGTTCCGTTGTCAGCAGTTCATCGGATTTCGGGTATATGCGCCCTTCTTCTACCAGCAGTTCATTAAAGGCGGTAATAAAGTTCGGGAACAGTTTCAGGAAAGACTTATCAAACTCATTATAGAATTCATTCCGCTCGTCACGGATAAACTGCTCGGACTTGATGGCTTTGAACAAGTCTTCAATACGTGACGCCATAGCCAGCTTCGCCAGTGAACGACGGTAAGTTTCCAGCTTATCCAGATAGTTGACGCATCTGTCCAGATAGCGGGCGATATACACCTCTTTAATTTTCCCCGTCTGTTCCAGTTCTTTGTTTACTGCCTGCATTTGTTTGTTCGCCAAGCTTAAGTCACGCCGCATGGCAGACAGTTTCTTCATCCAACGATACAAATAGAAAACAGCAATAAGGAGAAAGAAAGACAACAGACTGACGCTGACAAGCATTGCCTGTGAAACCACACGTTCTTTTTCTTCCTTCAGTTTATAAGCCTTGTCGATAATAGGAAAGAACTCCGTCACCTCAATAAAACGCAGGCGGGCATTGCAAGCTACGGCGTCTTCCATCGAACAGCTCAGATATTTGTAAGCGCGGTCTACATCGCCCAGTTCATACATCAAGTGTGCCAGTTTCTGCAATGAAGCATATTCCCTGACCGAAGATTCCAAATCGGCAATAGCTGTCAATATCAGATAATATACTTCTTTTTCCATATCGCCTTTCATGCCATATGCTTCGGACAGCGTATAGTAGATATAGACTTTCTGACGTTCGTCAACCGCATCCTTCAACACGTCGCTGAGCATCACCAAAGCTGTATCAGCCTTACCTGTAACGATACATTTCTCAGCCAGTACAATCGTACGGTTTATTTCGGGCGGCATTATACCAATGATAGAGTCCCTGTATAAATCTGTCTTTGTCAGGTATTTCTTCTTTTCCTCTTTATTAGTGGTATAGTCTGCAAGCCAACCATAACAGGTACGATAAGTCTGATAATAGGATAGTAATGTTTGTTTGTCCAGCTTCTCCGAATTTATGCTCTCCAGTTCTTTCATGGCTTCAATATACATTCCCATCACTCCCAATACTGTTGCACGGTCAATTATTATCTCATCTGCCAATTCCGGACGGGTCAGTTGGGGGAGAAGCTGTTGTCTCCTGTTTATATAATAAAGTGCAGAATCTGCCTGATAATGAAGATAAGCATCGAACAAAGAACCATACAAGCGATATTTATCAGCAGGAGCAACCGAATGAGCGAGCTGCATTTTCAGCGCATCAATAGCTTTCTCTTTCTGAACCTGAAAAGTCTCTTTCTTATTTATAATATCATCCAGTCTTTTAAGGACTGCCGCATTATCATCCGTCTGTGTCGCAAACAGTAAAGTCGGACAAACTAAAAGAAAAGCTAAGATATAGGCTATATTTCTCATAGGTTACTTTTTAAAGATGTCACAAATATAATGAATATAGTAATGATTATGAAACAGACGGTCAAAATAATTTTAATTTCTACTTGTATTTTCTCATAGTCTTTTCACAAGCAATGCATTCATTTTCAACAAAATGAGCATCACAAGTATTTATATTTATATTCTAGTCCCCAAATGCTTTCCCCTATCCCCCTACATTTGCAACATCGGTTCGCCGAGCAAACATTTAAAATCTATGTTACCATGAAAAAGAATTTTCTATTTGTAATCTTACTTGTACTACTATTTGGTTGCAGCCCGGTATATGCCGCAACTGTCATAAAAAAAGTAGTCCCTGCTTTTTGGTGGGCAGGTATGAAAAATCCGGAGTTGCAGGTTTTGCTATATGGAGAACATATAGCATTTGCAGAAGTCAGTATCTCTTCCGAAGACATCACCTTGCAAGAGGTTGTCAAGCTAGAAAATCCAAATTATCTGATTGTCTATCTGAATATCTCGGAAGCAGCCCCGCAGACATTCAACATGATTCTGAAACAAGGTAAAAAACAGACTGTAATTCCTTATGAACTCAAAGAAAGAAAGCCGGGTTCTTCTCAGATAGAAGGTTTCAACTCTAGCGATGTGCTTTATCTCATTATGCCGGATCGTTTTGCTAACGGTGATTCTTCTAATGATATAATTTCCGGAATGTTGGAAGCCAGAGTAGACCGCAACGACTCCTTCGCCCGCCATGGAGGTGATTTCAAAGGGATAGAAAAGCATCTGGATTATATCGCAGACTTAGGTGTGACGAGCATATGGCTGAATCCGATTCAGGAGAATGACATGAAGGAAGGCTCTTACCACGGTTATGCCATCACTGATTATTATCAGGCAGACCGCCGCTTTGGGAATAATGAAGAATTCCGGAACCTTGTAGACCAGGCACATGCCAAAGGGATGAAAGTAGTCATGGATATGATTTTCAACCACTGCGGTAGTGAAAACTATCTATATAAGGATATGCCATCCAAAGACTGGTTCAACTTCAAAGGCAACTATGTGCAGACAAGTTTTAAGACTGCCACCCAACTAGACCCGTATGCTTCTGATTACGAAAAGAAAATAGCAGTTGACGGTTGGTTCAGCCAGGTTATGCCGGATTTCAACCAACGGAACCGCCATGTAGCTACTTATCTGATTCAGAGCAGTATCTGGTGGATAGAGTATGCCGGTATTAACGGAATCCGCCAAGATACGCACCCTTATGCGGACTTTGACATGATGGCTCATTGGTGCAAGGCAGTGAACGAAGAATATCCCAAATTCAATATTGTAGGCGAAACCTGGTTAGGCAGCAATGTACTTATCTCTTATTGGCAAAAAGACAGCAAACTGACCTATCCTAAAAACACCTACCTGCCCACTGTCATGGACTTCCCATTGATGGAACATATGAACAGGGCTTTTGATGAAGAAACAACCGACTGGAACGGCGGACTGTGCCGGCTTTACGAATACCTGTCGCAAGATATCGTCTTTGCTGACCCGATGAATCTATTGACTTTCCTGGATAATCACGACACTTCCCGTTTTTATCGTTCGGAAGCGGATACTAAAAACCTAAACCGATACAAACAAGCATTAGTGTTCCTTCTGACAACACGCGGAATTCCACAAATATATTACGGAACAGAAATCCTGATGGCTGCCGATAAAGCCAACGGTGACGGATTACTTCGCTGTGACTTTCCGGGCGGCTGGCAAAATGATACTCATAATTACTTCGATGCGGCAAACCGCACTCCGCTACAAAATGAAGCTTTCTCTTATCTGAAGAAACTGCTCCAATGGAGAAAAGGAAACGAAGTTATAGCCAAAGGAAAACTGAAACACTTCGCACCGAGTAAAGGTATCTATGCGTACGAAAGGAAACAGGGTGATAAATCAGTCGTTGTTCTCCTGAATGGAACAGACCGGGAACAGACTATCAGTTTGGATACTTACCGGGAAATACTGCCTGATACTTCTGCATACAATGTATTGGAAGATAAAAAAGTAGAATTAGGAAAGGATTTAACACTTCCGAGCCGTGGGATATACCTTTTATCCTTTTAAAGAAGTTCACTACGACTTATATTTATCCGAAGTACCCAAGCAGTTATTTAGCTATAAATCAAAATAATAAAGTTTATACTAACTTGTATTTTTATTCTAATTGGAAAACTCAGTTCAGACGGTCGCTACATTTGCAATATCCGAAACAAAAGGAATAAAAACATAGGTTAGCTCACAATTTAATACCATAAAAATAAAATGAAAAAGAATCTTTTGCTTATCGCATTTTTCTGTATCTCGTTTATAGCGAATGCACAACAGAAACTCACTTCGCCGGATGGAAATCTAGTAATGACCTTCCAGGTTAACAAAGAAGGTGCTCCAACGTACGACTTGATTTATAAAGGCAAAACGGTTATCAAACCAAGTACCCTGGGACTGGAATTAAAGAAAGAAGATAATACCCGCACAGATTTCGACTGGGTAGACCGCCGGGATCTGACAAAACTTGATTCAAAGACTAATCTTTATAACGGATTCGAAGTGAAAGACGTCAAGACTTCCACATTCAACGAAACTTGGCAACCGGTATGGGGAGAAGAAAAAGAAATCCACAATCATTATAACGAACTGGCAGCCACGCTGTATCAGCCCATGAACGACCGTTCTATCCTTATCCGTTTCCGGTTGTTCAACGATGGTTTAGGATTCCGCTACGAATTCCCGCAGCAGAAATCTCTGAACTACTTCATCATCAAAGAAGAACATTCCCAGTTTGCAATGGCAGGCGACCACATCGCTTACTGGATACCGGGCGACTATGACACTCAGGAATATGATTACACTATCTCCCGCCTGTCAGAAATCAGAGGTTTGATGAAAGAAGCCATTACTCCGAACTCTTCTCAGACTCCTTTCTCACAGACAGGCGTACAGACTGCACTGATGATGAAAACGGATGACGGTTTATATATCAATCTTCACGAAGCTGCTCTCATCGATTACTCATGTATGCACCTGAATCTGGACGACAAAAATATGGTATTCGAATCCTGGCTGACTCCGGATGCTAAAGGAGACAAAGGTTATCTGCAAACTCCCTGTAATACTCCGTGGCGTACCGTTATCGTCAGCGATGATGCCCGCAATATTCTTGCATCCCGCATCACTCTGAACCTGAATGAGCCATGCAAAATCACAGATGCCGCTTCATGGGTGAAGCCTGTGAAATATATCGGCGTATGGTGGGATATGATTACCGGAAAAGGTTCATGGGCTTATACCGACGAACTGACTAGCGTAAAACTGGGAGAAACGGATTACTCTAAAACCAAACCGAACGGCAAACATTCTGCCAACACTGCCAACGTGAAACGCTATATTGACTTCGCCGCAGCAAACGGGTTCGACGCTGTATTGGTAGAAGGCTGGAATGAAGGTTGGGAAGACTGGTTCGGCAATAGCAAGGACTATGTATTCGACTTCGTCACTCCGTATCCGGATTTCGATGTAAAAGAAGTACATCGTTACGCAGCGAGCAAAGGTATCAAGATGATGATGCACCACGAAACTTCCGCATCTGTCCGCAACTACGAACGCCATATGGACAAGGCTTACCAGTTTATGGTAGACAACGGTTACAATTCTGTAAAGAGCGGTTATGTAGGCAATATCATTCCGCGCGGCGAACACCACTACGGACAATGGATGAACAACCACTACCTGTATGCAGTGACGAAAGCAGCCGACTACAAAATCATGGTAAATGCTCACGAAGCAACCCGCCCGACAGGTATCTGCCGCACGTATCCTAACTTAATCGGCAACGAATCCGCACGCGGAACCGAATACGAATCATTCGGCGGAAACAAAGTATATCACACAACTATACTTCCTTTCACCCGTTTGGTCGGCGGCCCGATGGATTACACTCCGGGTATCTTCGAAACTCATTGTAACAAGATGAATCCTGCAAACAATTCACAGGTACGTTCTACCATCGCCCGCCAGTTAGCCTTGTACGTGACCATGTACAGCCCGCTGCAAATGGCTGCCGATATTCCTGAAAACTACGAACGTTTCATGGATGCTTTCCAATTCATCAAAGACGTGGCAATCGACTGGGACGAAACAAACTATCTGGAAGCAGAACCGGGAGAATATATCACTATCGCCCGTAAGGCAAAAGGTACAGGCGACTGGTATGTAGGTTGTACAGCCGGTGAGAACGGTCATACTTCCAAACTGGTATTCGACTTCCTCACACCGGGAAAACAATACATTGCCACTGTTTATGCGGATGCTAAAGATGCCGACTGGAAAGAAAATCCGCAAGCTTATACCATCAAAAAAGGTATCCTGACAAACAAAAGCAAACTGAACTTGCGCGCTGCCAACGGTGGCGGTTATGCCATCAGTATCAAGGAAGTAAAGGATAAAGCGGAAGTAAAAGGACTAAAGAAATTTTAGGGAATAAGATTGAAGAGAATATAGTTTTCAGTAGGTATTTTTTAGAGAGATATATTTGATTTTGATAAAATAACTTTAAATTAGAGACATGAAAAAGAGCTTAAGACTAAAAGCCCTGCTCACATTATTGGTGGGACTCTTCCTTTCCATTGGAGCATTTGCTCAGCAAATAGCTGTCAAGGGGCATGTGAAAGACACAACGGGTGAGCCTGTCATCGGTGCTAACGTACTGGTGAAAGGTACAACCAATGGAACAATAACTGATTTCGATGGTAACTTTATGTTGAATGTACCGAAAGATGCTATTCTTTCCGTTTCATTCGTCGGCTATAAATCAGCAGAAGTGAAAGCAGCTTCTACTGTAATGGTTACATTGGAAGATGATTCTCAAGTACTGGACGCAGTAGTCGTTATCGGCTACGGCTCGGTAAAAAAGAACGATATGACCGGTTCGGTTACGGCCATCAAACCGGACAAACTAAATAAAGGTTTGATTACCAACGCACAGGACATGATGACTGGTAAGATTGCCGGTGTAAGCGTTATCAGCAAAGGCGGAGCTCCGGGCGAGGGAGCAACGATTCGTATTCGTGGCGGTTCTTCACTGACTGCGGAAAACGACCCGCTGATTGTAATCGACGGTCTGGCAATGGATAATAAGGGGGTGAAAGGTTTGGCTAATCCTCTGTCTATGGTCAATCCGAATGATATTGAAAGCTTTACCGTATTGAAAGATGCTTCGGCTACCGCCATCTACGGTTCGCGTGCTTCCAATGGCGTTATCATCATCACAACGAAGAAAGGTCAGGCAGGCGCACGTCCTACCATTTCTTATGACGGCAATGTATCTGTCAGCACTGTGAAATCTACCGTCGACGTAATGGACGGAGACCAGTTCCGTTCTTTCATCAAAGACATCTGGGGAGAAGACAGCGAAGCTTATAGCAAATTAGGAAATGCCAACACCGACTGGCAAAAAGAAATATTCCGCCCAGCCGTAAGTACAGACCATAACCTCACCATTTCCGGTGGATTGAAGAATATGCCTTACCGTGTATCGTTCGGTTATACCAACCAGAACGGTATTGTGAAAACATCCAAGTTCGAACGTTATACGGCTTCTGTCAGCTTGGCTCCTTCTTTCTTTGAAGACCATCTGAAAATAAACGCCAACCTGAAAGGTATGATTGCCAAGAACCGCTACGCTGACGGTGGTGCGGTAGGTTCTGCGGTCAGCTTTGACCCCACACAGTCCGTCCGCTCCGACGATCCTTACCATCAATATTATTTCGACGGATATTTCCAATGGAATACGGACGCTTCTTCTTTGAATGACGACACATGGAAACGTACTTTCAACGGCAATGCTCCGGGTAATCCGGTTGCCTTGTTGGAAGAAAAGGACGACCGTGCCATCTCCAAATCTTTAATCGGTAATCTGGAACTGGATTATAAGTTTCATTTCTTGCCGGACTTGCACGCACACGTGAACGGTGGCATGGACCTCTCTACGGGTAAGCAATATACGGATGTCTCTCCCTATTCTTCGACCAACAACTATTATGGCAGCTATGGCTGGGAACAGAAAGACAAGTACAACCTCTCTTTGAATGCTTACCTGCAATACAGCAAAGATTTTACTGACAAACATCGTTTCGATGTAATGGCAGGCTATGAATGGCAGCACTTCCATGATACGTCCGACCAGGAATATTGGGGACTCTATCCGCTGTCGAACAACGTGGTAGAGAACAGAGGTCAGCGTTACAACAATACCTCAAGTGGTTCGGCTACGGAAAGTTATCTGGTATCTTTCTTCGGTCGTGTCAATTACACACTGTTGGACCGTTACCTGTTTACGGCAACCGTACGCCAGGATGGTTCTTCCCGTTTCCACAAAAACAACCGTTGGGGATTGTTCCCGTCTTTTGCCTTGGGATGGAAGTTGAAAGAAGAAGCTTTCCTGAAAGACGTTGATGTACTTTCTGATTTAAAACTTCGTCTTGGCTATGGTATTACCGGTCAGCAGAATATCAATTCGGGCGACTATCCGTATCTGGCTGTTTATGAGACAAACAAAGACGGGGCTTACTATCCTATCCTGGGAGAAGGAACCACTTACCGCCCGAATGCATACAACCCGGACTTGAAATGGGAAAAGACGACCACTTATAATGTAGGTTTGGACTTCGGATTCCTGAACAACCGCATCAACGGTGCTGTGGATTATTACTATCGCAAGACCACCGATTTGCTGAACAGCGTATTCGTTTCTGCCGGAACGAACTTCAAAAACAAGGTATTGTCCAACGTCGGTTCATTAGAAAATTCAGGCATCGAATTCTCTATTAATTCAAAACCGGTTGTAACTACCGACTGGACATGGGACCTTGGCTTCAATATCACTTACAACAAAAACGAAATCACCAAATTAACTACCGGAGATAGCGAAAATTATTATGTTGCTGCCGGAGACAATATCGGTGGCGGACGTGATATGAAAGCAATGGCGCATGCCGTAGGGCATCCGGCTTCTTCCTTCTATGTTTACCAGCAAGTGTATGACGAGAATGGAAAGCCTATCGAGAACGAATTTGTAGACCGCAACGGAGACGGAACGATTAACGGCGACGACCGCTACTTCTACAAAAAGCCGACAGCCGACGTACTTATGGGACTTACTTCCCGTCTTTCATACAAGTCATGGGATTTCAGTTTCTCACTGCGCGCCAGCCTGAACAACTATGTGTACAACTCTGTCGAAGCAGGTGGTTCCGACTGCAACCCAACCTCTGTCTATTCATTCGGCGCACTCAACAACCGTCCGTTGATGGGAGTGGCAAATAATATCCAGAACCTGAAAGACAACACCTTATTATCCGATTACTTCGTACAGAATGCTTCCTTCATGAAATGTGACAACATCACTTTGGGATACTCGTTCAAAAAGCTGTTCGGCGCTCCGATTGGCGGACGCGTATATGCAGCCGTACAGAACGTATTCACTATCACCAAATACAAAGGACTTGACCCTGAAGTAGAAAAGGGATTGGATAACAATATTTATCCGCGTCCTCTGACTACATTAATCGGTTTAAGCCTTAATTTCTAAACCTACTAAAAATACCAATTATGAAATTCAGATATATAAAATCAATCCTATCGGCTGCCTCACTATTACTGGCAGTCAGCGTGACTTCATGTATCGGTGACCTGGATGCGACTCCTATCGACCCGAATATAGTGATGACATTCGACCAGGCAAGCGTTTTTAACAAGATATATGGAACCCTCGGACTGACAGGTCAGAAAGGCCCCGACGGAAGCGGTGACTTGGACGACATCGACGAAGGTACTTCCTCTTTCTACCGTATGACTTGGTGTGCCAACCAATTGATGACAGATGAAGCGATTGTCAATTCATGGAACGATGCCGGTGTCGCTACTATTGCCGATTGCAGTTGGAGTTCTTCCAATGAAATCGTGACAGGACTCTATTACCGTCTGACATTTGACATCACATTGTGCAACTACTTCCTGGAACAAACGGAAGGACTGACAGATGATGAAACGACACGCCAACGTGCAGAAGTACGTTTTATCCGTGCTTTGAATAACTATTACCTGATGGATATGTTCGGCAATCCGCCTTATTGCGATAAAGTATCGACAGAGAAGCCTCAGCAAATACAACGTGCGGATCTTTTCGCGAAGATTGAAGAAGAGTTGAAAGAAATCGGTGACGACGCTACCGCCACACTGGCACAGCCGCTTCAAACGACTTACGGCCGTGTAGACCGTGTTGCCGCCTGGTTATTGCTGGCACGTATGTATCTCAACGCAGAAGTCTATACCGGCACGCCTCAATGGGGAAAAGCCAAGGAATATGCCCAAAAAGTGATTGGTTCCGGCTATAAACTGGCTCCCGTCTACAAACACCTGTTCATGGCAGATAATGATGGCAGCAATGTCAACAAGGCAAGACAGGAAGTGATACTTCCCATTTTGCAGGATGGTGTGAGAACCAAGAGTTGGGGTGGTTCGCTGTTCTTGATTGCAGGTACGCACAAAAGTGACACAGGCATGAATCCCTGGGGAAGTAAGCAAGGATGGGGCGGCCCGCATTGTCGTCAGGCAATGGTAGCCAAATTCTTCCCAAACGTAAATGATGCTCCTTCCGTATTGGAAGACCAGATGGTAGTGGCAGCAAAAGATGACCGTGCCTTGATGTGCGGAGTGCAGAGAAGTACGTCGACAGGAGACAATATGAGCTTTACGGACGGATTCGCATGTGCCAAATTCTCGAACATCCGTGCAGACAACGGACTGACAAGCGATACGGATAATCCTGATATGGATATACCTCTTCTTCGTATGGCAGAAGCTTATCTGATTGTAGCAGAAGCCAGTATCCGTGCCAACAATGGTGTTTCTACTCAGGAGACCATAGACGCTATGCATGAAATCCGTAAGCGTGCGAACGCCGCCGAATCTGCTTCATATACATTGACGGACATCCGTGACGAATGGGCGCGTGAGTTCTGGTTTGAAGGTCGCCGCCGCATTGACTTGATTCGTTTCGGCGATTTCGGCGGACACACCGACTATAACTGGGATTGGAAAGGTGGAGAAAAACAAGGTACTGAAATAAAAGAGTTCCGCAACATTTATCCTATTCCTGCCAATGATATCAATGCGAATACGAATCTGGAGCAAAACCCGGAATATTAAACCAGACCGAAGTTATACTTTTATAAAAACAGAGTAATATGAAAAAAATAAATATACTGACGTCCATACTAGTAGCGACAGCCCTGCTGACCGCCTGCGAGGATGACAGGGACTCAAATCCTACCATACAGGAACCTACAACTTTTGTATTGAACACCCCTGCCAATGCAACGTACAACGTCTATGACCTAAATCAATCCAAGAATATCGAGTTGACTTGTACGCAACCGGACTACGGCTATCCTGCCGTAGTGACTTACACCGTGCAAGCGGATTTAACAGACAAATGGACTGATGAAACGGAAACGGCAGACGCCTCTTATCTGACACTACCTTCCATATCTACATCAGCCAAAGTGGATGCCAACACACAGGAATTGAATAAGGCAATCGTAAAACTTGCCGGCTGGACATCGGAGAATGATTATGACGGCGAACCGATGAGTGTATTTGTACGTTTGTACGCACATATCGGAGATAAAGGGTATCCTATACATTCCAATTCGATTGAATTGAAAGTTATACCTTATTATATGGATATATCTGATGCCGTTCCTGCCACTTATTATTTACTGGGCGATTTCATCGGTGAAGTTCCCTGGGGAAATCCGACAATGGCAGCAGGTACCGCTTATTTCCCGATGTCACTGGTAAAAGGATATGCGTATGATGCCAATACTGGTAAAGGAGAATTTACCTACACAGGATATATCCCAGCAGATAAAGGATTTAAGGTAGTGGCTACTCCCGGTGCATGGGACGACCAATGGGGAAATGCTGACAGCGAAGGATTCACCAATTTGGTAAATGACAAGAACTCTCAAAATATTAAAGTGAATGCGGCCGGCTGGTACACACTTCATCTCAATACGCTTGAAAATAAACTGACAATGAAAGCTACTACTTTTGAAACTCAACCGACAGAATATGATGCCGTCACATTGATTTATGGTTCGGAATCTGTAAACATGACCAAAGTTACCATGGAGCATTCACATGTATGGTATGCCGACATAACAATCGCGGCAAGCTGCAAAGCCAAATTTACTTCCGGCGACAAGACTTGGGGTGGAGAGGTATTCCCATTCGGCTCATTTGTTGATGGAGCTACCATCAGTTGCAAACCGGGTGATTATACTGTACTGTTCAACGAACTGGACGAGTGCTATTACTTCAAAGCAAAATAGATTAATCTTAAATGCAGATAGATATGAAAAAATTATCAATATATATAACCGTGTTACTGGCTGCCGCACTAACAGCCTGCAACGAAGATTTTAATGAAGGGGTAGCTTCCCCACAGTCTTACGGACAGGAAGAAGCTGCCGGCAAAATAACTTTTACAGCTACAGGTGTAGCCCCGATTAATATTGGAAATGTCGAGGAAGAATCCGTAGCGGTTGCCGTATTTACAGCTCCTGCCGTTGAAGAAGAAGCCACTTTATCCTATAAAATGAAGTTAGATAATAAAGTGACTTTAATTGTAGACGACAAAGGATACGTAGCAACGGAAGATTTGCAGAATGCAGTGGCGCAAATATATGGTATCCGTCCGGTAGAACGTACCATGAATGCAGTATTAACGTCATACGTGGCTGTCGGAAAGACAGTATATGCGGCACCGGCTGAAAGCTATGAGTTGAAAGTTACTCCGGAAGCACCGGTTATTGAAAGCGCTTATTATATTAATGGCTCTCTGACTTGGGAACAGAATGTAGCATTTGTTAATACAAGTGGTGATCCTTATACCAATTCAGTCTTTACAACAACAGTTCCTGCTCTGGTTACAGATAACACCGGTGCAAAAGATGCCTATTTCCTGATTAAATCCAACTCAGGCAAATCACTTGGCGCGGTTGATGCAGACAACGATGCTCCAGAAGGCAATCTCATTTTATCAGAAACAGCAAATCCTATCAAAATATCCGGTGGCGATTATAAATCAGTTAGAATCTCCATCAACATGATGGAAGGCACTTACAAGATTGAGAAAACAATGGATGCACCTCATTTATGGATACCAGGAAATCATCAGGAATGGAAGCCTTCACAAGCACCGACTTTATATAAGCCAGAAGGAAACAATGCTTATTGGGGAATGTCGGAATTGAACGGTGGCTTTAAGTTTACCGCACAGCCCTATTGGCCGGATGGTTCGAATGGCGGACTTGATTATGGATATGACTATTTTACCTCGAAAGAAGGTATGACAAATGATGGTGGAAACTTATCTTTACCACAGGGTATTTATTACATTGTAGTCAATTTGGACGACAAGTATGCCTCTGCAACAGAAATAACATCTATGGATATTATAGGTACAGCCACAGGAGGATGGGAAAACGGCAAAGAATTAACTTATGATGCAACAGAAAAATGCTGGACTGCAAAGACTGAAATGACTGTGGGTGAATTTAAACTCCGCGTCAATTCCAGTTGGGATTCCGGTGTTAGTTTCGGGGGAACATTAGATACACCCAGTCCTTTTACTGGAGATAATATTTCAATGGACGCAACCGGTAACTATACCATCAAATTCTATCTGAACGGTAGACTAGTCCTCATTAAAGAATAATAAATGGAAAATACATTATGAAAAAAGATATAAAACATATATTCTGGATGCTGCTCTGTCTATTCACGATAGTAGCATGTTCCGACGAAAACCATGAGATGTTAATCACCGGTCCGGAAATCCCCGAACTGGATCACGAGCCGTCTATCGAAGAATTGGTAGAAGGAATCAATAATTACCCCACTAAATTCAAGGGCGACAAGCAAGGTAAAATCTGGTATAAAGCAGCAGCCGGTGACGACTTGTACGGCTATGAAGGTGATGTATATGTTCACATCGGTATCAATGACTGGATGTATGTTCCTACGGAATGGGGTGTAAATGAAGATAAATACAAGGCAGAGAAAGTGGCGGATAATATTTGGTGCTTTACACTTGCCCCGACAGTACGCGAATGGTTTGGCGCGGAAAATGCAGCAAACATTCAAAATGTCTGCATCCTCTTCCGCAATGATGAAGCGTTGACTGACGAAAAGAAAACCAGCGACTTTTTTATCACAGTAACAGGAGACAAGACTTTCACACCGGCTCCGGTAGAGATAGCTGCCTGCCCAGTAGAAGAAGCGGGTATCCATCCATCGGCTGACGGAACGTCTGTGACTTTCGCACTATACGATTTGGATACGGATAACAATTACAAGGATTATGCTTGTCTCATTGGCGACTTCAATGATTGGGAACTTAGTACTGAATATCAGATGAAGCGTGATAACGACAAACACTTCTGGTGGTACACCGTTACAGGCATCGACCCCGCCAAAGAGTATGGTTTCCAATATTACATGGGTAGTGAAAAAGACGGCAATGTTCGTATTGGCGACCCCTATTGTGAAAAAGTGCTGGATGGCTCGAACGATAAATATCTTGTAGAACAAGGAGTTTATCCGGCTAGTGCCATACAGTATCCGAATGGAAAGACAACAGGCATTGTCTCCGTATTCCAAACAAAACCGGCATCCTACAATTGGCAAGTATCCGACTTCAAGATTGATAATCCTGACAATATGGTAATCTATGAGTTACTATTCCGTGACTTCACACAAGTAGGTTCCGAACTTGCTACGGGTACAATCAAAGAGGCTACTAAACATTTGGACTACATCAAGAGTCTGGGAGTGAATGCGATTGAACTGATGCCTATACAAGAATTCGACGGGAATAATAGCTGGGGATACAATCCATGTTATTATTTTGCAATGGACAAAGCATATGGAACGAAAGAGGAATATAAGCAATTCATTGATGAATGTCATAAACAAGGCATTGCAGTATTACTGGATGTAGTCTACAACCATGCTACTGGCAGTCATCCATTTGCTAAACTTTATTGGAATTCGAAAGAAAGCAAGACAGCCAAGAATAATCCGTGGTTCAATGTCGATGCTCCGCATCCATTCAGCGTATTCCATGACTTCAATCACGAATCGCCGCTTGTACGTGAATTTGTAAAACGTAACTTGAAGTTCTTGTTGGAAGAGTATAAGTTTGACGGTTTCCGTTTTGACTTAACCAAAGGATTTACTCAAAACAAGAGCAATGAATCAACGGCAAGCAACAAAGATGACTCCCGTATTGTTATCTTGAAAGATTACTATAAAACAGTGAATACGACCAATCCTAATGCAGTGATGATTCTCGAACACTTCTGCAATTTGGATGAAGAGTCAGAATTGGCTAAAGCAGGGATGAAACTATGGCATAATATGAATGAAAGCTATTGCCAATCCGGAATGGGAGAATCAAGCAATTCTGATTTTTCATACATGCGAAATAGCGGAATGCCTGCCGAAGGATGGGTTAATTTCATGGAAAGCCATGATGAAGAAAGAGTTGCATACAAGCAAACTGCTTTTGGCAATCTTCAAAATGCAAGTCTTGATATCCGCATGAAACAACTGGGAACAAATGCAGCCTTCTTCCTGACCGTTCCAGGACCGAAAATGATTTGGCAGTTTGGCGAACTAGGATATGATTATTCCATAATGTATAAGTACGATGGAACAATGGGAACTGAAAAGAATACTGATGCCAAGCCTGTGAAATGGGATTATCTTACTGACCAATATCGGAAAGGATTATACGACACTTATAGCACTTTGCTGAAATTACGCAATGATAATCCGGACTTATTCAGCGACAACGCATTCAAAGACTGGAAAGTAAGTGTTTCCGATTGGGATAAAGGTCGTTATCTAAGATTGGAATCCACTACAAAGAAACTGGTTGTAGTAGGCAATTTCAAGAATGAACAGATTAATACAGGTGTGTACTTTGGTAACACGGGAGATTGGTATGAATTGAATGGTGAAACATTGAATGTGACTAACAGTTCTGAACAGCCTGTTGTTATACCTGCTAATAGCTTCAAGTTATACACCAACTTTCCAGTAAACAATTGATTGAACGGTTGTAATCAGAGTTATCATAGAAAACAACCCATAATAATGTAATAAATCCCTGTTCCACAATGTTGGAGCAGGGATTTATTGC
>NC_021017.1:5799924-5808696 GCF_000210075.1 Bacteroides xylanisolvens XB1A | reverse complement strand
GTATGCTGCTTCACATACTCCGATGGCAGACAACCGACATACTTCTTGAAACTGGTAGAGAAGTAAGAAGAAGATCCGAACCCTACCATTCCGCTAATCTCCGAAATGGAGTAGCGCCCTTCAAGCAACAATTTACACGCCTTATTAAAACGGATGCGCCGGATAAAGTTGGCAGGCGGTTCACCGGATATGGAATTCATCTTGAGATACAGTGATGAACGGCTCATACAAAGCTGGCTTGCCAACTCATCAGAGGTGAAGTCTTCATTACTGATATTTTCTTCTACTACCTGAATAGCTTTGCTCATGAATTCCTCATCCAGATTATTCGAAGTCATTTTAGCAGTATCTATATCAATCGTATTCGAATAATAGTGTTTCAACCGCTGGCGTGCTTTCAGTTGATTAGCAATTTTTCCTTTCAATAAATGAATCGAGAACGGTTTGGCAATGTAATCATCCGCTCCAGCCTGAATACCTTCCGTCTGTGCATCAACACTTCCTTTGGCAGACAACAGCAGGACGGGAATGTGACAGGTTTGCAGATTTCGTTTAATAAGCTGGCAAAGTTTGATACCGTCAATACCCGGCATCATCACGTCGGAAAGGACAATATCCACACGATGCTCTTTCATAATAGCCAATGCTTCTTCGCCGTTTCCGGCGGTAAGTGTCACATAGTTCTGCCGGAAATTATCTTTCAGGTAATCCACCATTTCTTTATTGTCATCTACCAACAAGATAGTAGGCCGTTCTTCCTCACTGCCGGCTTCTATCTGATCACCGTCCGATAGTTCTTCTGCAACTATAGCCGACGCATCACCAGAGAAATATTCATCAGCCACCGGAAGCTCCCGGAGAGAAGCAGATGTTTCGACTTCATGTGCCGGCAATTCACATTCTTTCTCCGTGAAGGCAGCCATATCAGCAGGTAGCGTGACTTTAAATTCGGTATATTGAGCAGGTTCGCTTGCTACCGTAATAGTGCCATGATGCTTTTCTACCAGCATCTTCACCAATGACAGCCCGATACCCGTCCCTTTTCGCTGACCGTCTACCTGATAGAAACGTTCGAAAATGCGGGTTAGCTGTTCCGGAGACATACCGATTCCGCTATCTCTTACCGTGAAGCCATAGGTATCTCCCTCTGTCCATAAGGAAAGCGAAATACTTCCGCCGTCCGGTGTAAACTTAAAGGCGTTAGACAACAGGTTCATCAAGATAGTCTCTACATACGTCCGGTCCGCCGGAAACAATCGTCCTTCCAGATCGGATTTTATATGAAAGCTGATAGCACGCTTCTGCGCATTTTCTTTAAACAGGGCAAAAGCATCTTGCAACAGTCCTTCTACATTCACCTGTGCAACATGAATGGGCATTGCACCTGCTTCGGCTTTACGGAAATCCAGCAACTGGTTGACAATGTGCAACAACTTACGACCGTTCTTATAAACGTAATCCAGCTTCTGTTGTACCGGAGTACCTTTCAGATTGCTCTGCCCCAAGAGTTCCTCCAACGGAGCCAGTATCAGACTCAACGGAGTACGCAACTCATGAGACATATTCATGTAAAAACGTACTTTCTCCTGACTGATTTCTTCTATCTTGTTTCGTTCTATCTGTTCGATCCGGACTTGCATCTTCATTTTGGCACGGGCAATAAAGAAATAGATCACAAAGACGAGAAGCCCTACAGAAAAGAAGATGAAAAGTGTCTTTGCCCACCAGGTCTGATACCACATCGGAATGATATGCACAAAAAATTCAGTGGTCGCCTCGCTCCACTTTCCATTGTTGTTACATGCCTTCACCTTAAACACATACTCACCGGGCGGGAGATTGGAATAACTCGCCCGTGCAAAGGAAACATGACGGGAGTAGTTCCACTCGGTTTCAAAGCCTTCCAATTTGTAAACGAACTGGTTCCGCTTGCCAGCCAAATAGTTGATAACAGCAAACCGGATATTAAAAAGTTTCTGATCGGAAGGGAACGACATACCCAGCATCCGCCCTTGCTCGTCCTGATAATAACGTACCCGTTCACTTTTCATATCCGTAATCACCTGATTTAAGACAACGGCTCCTGTCACTACCGCATCCGGGGAATATGGATTATCACCCAATTCGTATGGCTTGAAATAGGCAACGCCCCCAAGAGACCCCAGAAAGAATGTACCATCGTGCGCTTTGCAAGCTCCGAAATAGTTAAACTGATCGTGAGGCAATCCGTCCTGCTTCGTATAGTTGAGGAAAGTACCCTCCTCCGTATTGAAGCAAGCCAGTCCCTTGTTAGTTGTCAACCATAAACGCCCCCGTTCATCTTCCAGTATATTATAAATAAAGTCGTTCGGCAAACCGTCTTTCATCGTATAGTGTTTCCAGGCAGTCGGTGCTCCTTCCTTATAGCAATATAATCCTGTGGAAGAACCGATCCAGATTTCATGACGGCTATCCTCCTGTACACAGAAAGCCTGTATCAACCCATGCAGATAAGCCGAAGAAGAAAGATGCAGTTCTTCCAGTTTACCGCCGGCATACAAAAACAGGCTCTCTTCCGTACCAATCCATATTCTTCCTTTTGAATCGCGAAACAAGGTATATATCAATACATTCTCCAACTTTTTATGCTTTTTAGCCAACGGATGCTGTGAAAGTTCGCCGGTCTGTTTGTCGAAAAGATAAAGCCCGCTCATGCCGCCTACCCAAAGCGTTCCATCCGTTCCGTCTAATAAGGAGTAACAACTGTTAGTCAGGGAAGTAGAATGGGGAAAGGAATATGTTTCTATCCTGCCACTCCGGTGATGCAGACGACTCATTCCCCCTCCATGAGTGCCGATATAGACACTTCCATCCTTGTCCGTCCATATACATTTTATATTGTCCGACTTTAAAGCATTGGCGGAAGTACCCGTCCGGTAATATGAAAAGACTCCGGTTTTCCGGTTATAATAATTTAATCCGCCGTCGTTCGTGCCAATCCAGAGATTGCCATTATCCGGGTCTTCGGCAATACAACTCACTGTGTTATCACTTAACGAATTCCTCCAGGCGGAATGTTGCAAGCGTCCGAATGCCGGAGCGAGAGGATGATAATAATTAAGCCCGCCGTAAAATGTACCGATCCACATTCCCCCTTGATTATCTTTCAAGATAGAACGGATGGAATTATGGCCCAAGGTAGTCGGATCTTCAGGAGAAAAACGACAGATACGGAAAGTTCCCGTCTCCGGTTCAAGGATAAGCAAACCTTCCATGGTTCCTATCCAAACCCTTCCTTTATCATCTCCGGACAATGTCCTGACCGAGTTCGTAAGGAAATAAGCAGGAGTATTTTGCTTGTTATAATGATGTTTTATTTGAAAGTTGTTATCCACACAATACACCCCGTTTGTCAATGAAGCCAGCCAACAGTTGCCGGTTTTGTCGTCATAGAGCATATCGGAGATGGTTTCTCCTTTCAACTGGAGAAGAAGCCGGGTCACGTTTTCGTTGCGTACATAATAGAAATAGACACCTTCCGAAGTTCCCAACAGGAAACCGTCATTCATCCGGCAAACAGAATAGATCGTTTTTCCGGCAAGTTCCGGCTGCACTTTCATCCGCCCGGTCTTTTTATCAAAAATCACCAGACCGATATTAGTAGCAAGCAAAAGCCGGTCGCCTTCCTCCGGTTCTCCGATAGCCAATACTTGCATCGGCTGATTGTCCGGTGAAGAATAATTGGTGAAATTATTCCCTACTATATTATAACGGGATAAACCGACCTGTGTGCCTACCCATACCGTACCTTTCAAATCGGTATGAAGTGAATAGACATGATTGTTTGCCAGACTGGTCGTATCATCCGGCGCTTTATAATACGAAACGAAGCGGGAACCTTCATACCAGTTCAGTCCGTCTATGGTGCCTACCCAAATCTTATTATTATGATCTTGTGTCAGAGCGAGCACAGTATTTTGCGACAGCCCGTCATCTACGGATAATCGCTTAAAATGGATGAAGCTGTCGGCGGCCGATACAGCCAAAGGAAAAAATAAAATGCAAACGGTTAATCCGAATAGGTATCTAAATAGCAAATGTCGGTCTTTCATGAGCTAATATTGAAGAATTTATCGTAAAGATAAGTATTTTCAATTCAATCTGATAAATGAATCCCGTTTTTTAACTCATATAAAGGACCGGCATCGGCTCAAAACAGGACAACTGCGCCAAAGTCCGACAGTTATAAATTCATATTTTAGATGCGGTTGCCCTGAACTTTAAATTTTTTACGGTTTCTCTTCAAGTTAGTAAGACGGATTTTCTGATTTTTCTTTCAGATCTTTATAACGTTTCAAGGCTTCCAGATAATAATAATCAGCATAATTGAGCGGAGTATCAATTTCACTGTCATGCGGGAAACTGCCAACCGAATGTAACAGGATGAAGCCATGATTTCCTCCTTCCTGGGCCAAATAATCATCAGAGGATAACTGTTTCAGGATATGCTCCGCATAACGGAAATATTCTTCCCCTTGTTTCTTGTCGCCATAACCACTCAACTCCAGTAATGCAGAAGCTGTTACGGCAGCCGCAGAAGCATCCCGCGGTTCATTCGGAATATTAGGAGCATCATAATCCCAATAAGGTACATAGTCATTTTCGGACGGACGGTGATCGATAATGAACCGCGCTATTTTATGAGCGGCATCCAGATAGCTCTGTTGCTTAGTGAAGCGATAACACATGGTATAACCATACACTCCCCAAGCCTGTCCACGCGCCCAAGCAGAAGAATCGGCATATCCCTGAAAGGTTCCTTTCGACTCTACCTCACCGCTATCTGCCAGATAGCTCACCACATGGTAGGAGGTCATGTCCTCCCGAAAGTGATTCTTCAACGTTTTGTCGGCATGAGAGATGGCTATTTCACGATATTTCGGATTATTGGTTTGCTCCGAAGCCCAGAACAGCATTTCAAGGTTCATCATATTATCAATAATCACCGGATAACTCCAATCGCCGAAATCCCACGAACGAATCAGTCCGACTTCCGGACGAAAACGGGAGCACAAGCTTTCTGAAGAATGAATCAGAATCAAACTGTCCGTTGGCTCCGGTTTCAAACGGATGCCCTGCCCATAACTGCAAAACATCATAAAACCCAAATCGTGATTACCCGTATAATATTGCATATCCTGCAGACGGTCCGTATATTTACGCGCCTCTTTTGCGAGAGCCTCATCACCGGTCAACTCGTATGCCAGCCACATGGAACCGGGATAGAAACCACTCGTCCAATCTGTGGGGTGCTCCAGTCTGTACTTTCCTTCTTTAATAGAACGGGGAAAACAGGCGGTATCCGGTTCATTCTTCAATTGTTCTGCCATATAGAGCAACTGATGTCCCGATGTTTTCACTGCATGATCAAACCATGCCATCTCATTTCCTTTTGAAGCATCGCAAGCAGTCAGGAGCGCCATACTCCCTACCGCCAGTAAAAGTTTGTTTTTCATTGTTCCACTTTATTTTGTTACTGTATTCTATTACTGGCAACAAAGTTAGAGCAAGTCGCAGACAAACCCTTTGCAAATCTATTTTTTCATTTTTGTTTCTATTTCTACGGACTTTGATTTTGTCCAAAAGTGCTTTGTTTTTATCTTTTATAGAAAAACAGGCACGGATTTTACCAAATAAGCTGTTGTCAGGCATAACCAAACAACTATGCAGCCTTTTGCAAAATCCGTGCCTCCACCCAAAAGTACGCGCTCTTCTATCTCACAATATCTTCCGGAAATTTAGCCGGCATTTCCACCCTCTTCCAGGTTTCATAATACCAGGTGTTCAACTCATTTCCATTCAAATCATTCTTGATAAAATATTTCAGATGGAGATAATCATTGTCTTTAATCTCAAATTCCAAAATATTGTCCTGATTGTCCAGCATCGGGAGATGAATGTTCTTCTCGATGCTTTCCTTATAAGAATCGTCCGTGAGTTGTTTATAAGTACCATATCCAGTAATAATTGCATCCGCACCGGGAATAATGGTAAAGTTAACGATTTGTCCGTCATCACTCAATACTTTAAATGTATTACTGGGTTTCAACGCTCCCGGAACATCGGGAGACTCGGATACATAATGGCAGAGCTGCCAAATACCTTTCAAATCGGCCGCTTTGAATTTGGTTTTCTTCTGGGCCGTCGCACCTGTTACCGCTAACAACATTATTGAAAGCATGGTAAAGAAATAGAGCTTTTTCATTGTTGTATTATTTTAGTTAACACTCTCGAATGCGTATTTCCAAATATAAAGATTTATTTTGAGAATACAGCAATTCAGAGCATAAAAAAACTCGCATAACCTGAAGATTATGCGAGTTTTACATAAATATACCGAAATATTAGAAATCAGCATTTCTTGGTGTACGCGGGAACGGTATCACGTCACGGATATTCGCCATACCTGTTACAAACAATAACAGACGTTCGAACCCTAATCCGAAACCGGAGTGAGGACAAGTACCGAACTTACGGGTATCCAGATACCACCACATATCCTTCATCGGGATGTGCATTTCTTCAATACGGGTCATCAGCTTGTTATAGTCGGCTTCACGTTCAGAACCACCGATAATTTCACCAATTTTCGGGAAAAGAACGTCCATGGCACGTACAGTCTTACCGTCTTCGTTCTGCTTCATATAGAAGGCCTTGATTTCCTTCGGATAGTCAGTCAGAATCACCGGACGTTTGAAGTGTTCTTCCACTAAGAAACGTTCGTGTTCGGAAGCCAGGTCCACGCCCCAGTAAACCGGGAATTCGAACTTATGTCCTTTCGCAACAGCTTCTTCAAGAATCTTGATACCATCTGTATAAGGCAAACGTACGAAATCATCTTTCAATACACCTTGCAGACGTTCAATCAAGCCTTTGTCGAACATATCGTTCAGGAACTTCACATCATCCGCACAGTTATCCAACGCCCATTTCACACAATATTTGATGAACTCTTCTGCCAAGTCCATGTTGTCTGTAATGTCGTTGAAAGCCACTTCCGGCTCAATCATCCAGAACTCTGCCAAGTGGCGGGGAGTGTTGGAGTTTTCGGCACGGAACGTAGGACCGAATGTGTAGATAGCGCCCAAAGCAGTAGCTGCCAGCTCACCTTCCAGCTGACCGGAAACAGTCAGACTTGCCTGCTTACCGAAGAAATCATCTTCATAAGAGATAGAACCTCTCTCGTCTTTCTTCAAGTCATACAGGTTCATGGTAGTCACTTGGAACATCTGTCCGGCACCTTCACAATCGGAAGCCGTAATGATCGGCGTATGGAAATAGAAGAAGCCCTTTTCATGGAAGAACTTGTGAATAGCAATCGCCATGTTGTGACGGATGCGGAACACAGCACCGAATGTATTGGTACGCGGACGCAAGTGAGCAATCTCGCGCAAGAATTCCATAGAGTGGCCTTTCTTCTGTAATGGATATGTATTATCGCAAGTACCCAGCACTTCGATTTCACGAGCCTGTACTTCCACTTTCTGTCCGGAACCCACTGATTCTACCATTTCTCCGTTCACGCTGATACAAGCGCCGGTAGTAATCAGTTTCAGCATCTCTTCATCGAAATTAGCCAAATCTACTACGATCTGCAAATTATTTATTGTAGAACCGTCATTCAGTGCGATAAAGTTTACTTGTTTGCTACCTCTACGGGTGCGAACCCATCCTTTCACATTAACCATAGCGCCAATGTCTGTGCGCTTCAACAGGTCAACAATTTTTGTTCTACCAATCTTTTCCATTTAACTTTTTCTTTTTAGATACAAGAAGACGAGGTTTCAAATGCAGGATGAATTCTTTCCTGCTTTCTTTCCCCGTCCTCTGTCAAGTTGTTATTTATTGACTTATTACTCAAACGAACCCATGCGGAGGTAGTTTACTTCTGCTTCCGACAGGTAACGCCAGTCTCCGCGACGCAGACCTTTTTTGGTCAGCCCGGCGAAGAATACACGGTCGAGTTTTACTACTTTATAACCCAGTGATTCGAAAATACGGCGAACGATACGGTTCTTACCGGAGTGAATTTCGATACCTACCTGGTCTTTCTTGAAATCATCTGTATAGCTGATCGCATCTGCATGGATTTCGCCATCTTCCAACTGGATACCAGCTGCAATCTGCTCCATATCTGCTTTAGTCAGGTTCTTGTCCAGATGAACATGATAAATTTTCTTCTTCAGGAATTTCGGGTGTGTCAGCTTGGAAGCCAGATCACCGTCATTCGTCAGTAACAGTACACCAGTCGTGTTACGGTCCAGACGTCCTACCGGATAAATACGTTCGTTGCAAGCGCCTTTCACCAAATCCATTACTGTACGGCGTTCCTGCGGATCATCCGATGTAGTAACGGTATCTTTCGGTTTATTCAGCAATACGTATACTTTGCGTTCGATGCTTACCGGTTCGTCGTGGAACTTAACCACATCCGAACGTTTGATCTTCGTACCCAATTCCGTTACCACTTCACCGTTTACAGAAACCACACCTGCTGTGATAAATTCATCAGCCTCACGACGGGAGCAAACACCTGCGTTAGCCAGGAACTTATTCAGACGAATCGGTTCATTCGGATCAACGAACTGTTCCTTGTACTCGATCTGTTTCTTTACGCTATACTTAGCGTTCGGATCATAATCGCCGGTACGCGGACGAGGACGATATCCTCCTTGACGGTCGTTATTATATCTCGGACGATAACCTCCACCGCCGTTGTTGCTGCGATAGCCG
>NC_021017.1:5769580-5799487 GCF_000210075.1 Bacteroides xylanisolvens XB1A | reverse complement strand
AAATCGCGGGCGATACGGACGATCCCCGCCTTCACGGTTGTAAGAAGGGCGATACGGACGTTCTCCACCTTCTCTGTTGTAAGACCTGTTACCATCACGGCCGGCACCTGTATTCTCTTCATTGAAAGAATTTTCGCGCCATTCTTCGTTTTCTGTGCTCATTTTTTTATTCGAATAAAATTAGACTTTGGCCTCACGGCCTATTTAAAAAACACGTTTATTATATAAGTAAACAATTAAAGCCCCGTATATGTATGGGGAGTGATTGCTCTTAACTCTTTTTTAATATCTTCGCTTACATTCAATTCTTCGATAAACTCTTTAATAGAACTTTCTGTAATAGCTTGGTTGGTGCGGGTTAACGCTTTCAAAGCTTCATACGGATGCGGATAAGCCTCACGGCGCAGGATGGTCTGAATAGCTTCTGCCACTACACTCCAACAATTATCCAAATCACGATAAATAGCCGGTTCGTTCAATAACAGTTTGCGCAATCCCTTCAAAGAGCTCTGGATGGCAATCACGATATGACCGAAAGGTACACCGACATTACGCAACACTGTTGAGTCTGTCAAGTCACGCTGCAAACGGGAAACAGGAAGCTTCACAGCCAAATGTTCCAGAATAGACGTTGCTATGCCCAGGTTACCTTCTGCATTTTCAAAGTCAATCGGATTCACTTTATGCGGCATAGCGCTCGAGCCTACTTCTCCAGCTTTGATCTTCTGCTTGAAGTACTCCATAGAGATGTACTGCCAGAAGTCACGATTCATATCCACCATGATGGTATTGATACGCTTCATAGCATCAAAAACAGCAGAGAGGTTATCATAGTTCGAAATCTGCGTTGTATATTCTTCGCGTTCCAGTCCCAGTTTTTCTGCAACAAACCGATTGCCGAATTGTTTCCAGTCATATTGAGGATAAGCCACGTGATGCGCATTGTAGTTTCCGGTAGCACCGCCAAACTTAGCGGTAAGCGGACATGCTTTCAACATAGCCAACTGACGTTCGAGACGGTAAACAAATACCATCACTTCTTTACCCAGACGGGTAGGAGAAGCCGGCTGACCGTGAGTTTTGGCAAGCATCGGAATGTTAGCCCATTCTGTCGCATAGGTTTTCAACTGTGCAATCAGCTCTTCAATCAACGGGTAATAAACCTGATCCAATGCCTCTTTGATAGAAAGAGGAACAGACGTATTGTTAATATCCTGAGAAGTCAGTCCGAAGTGGATAAACTCTTTATAATCATCCATTCCACCCATCTTGTCAAATTCTTCTTTCAGGAAGTATTCTACGGCTTTCACATCGTGGTTAGTTACACTTTCGATATCTTTAATGCGTTGTGCGTCTGCTTCGGAGAAGTTACGGTAGATATTCCGTAAAGTTTCAAACACACTACTATCGATTCCTTTCAATTGCGGCAAAGGAAGTTCGCACAAGGTGATAAAATACTCCACCTCTACCTGTACACGGTATTTAATCAGTGCAAATTCAGAGAAATAAGCTGCCAAAGCTTTAGTTTTGCCTCTATATCGACCATCAATCGGAGATATGGCCGTTAATACATCAAGTTCCATACGTTTTCTTAGATAATTATCAGACTGCAAAATTAACTCTTTTTCCTGAGTTATAAGATAAAAGGAGAAAGAAAGTTTGTATAAAAGAGGTAAGAAATAAAAAAAGTCTCACGAATTTCTTCGTAAGACTTCCTTTTTGGCGTGGGCGTTGACGGATTCGAACCGCCGACCCTCTGCTTGTAAGGCAGATGCTCTGAACCAGCTGAGCTAAACGCCCTTGTTAATGAGCCGGAAGTGTTTCGTTTTTAGTGTGGGCGTTGACGGATTCGAACCGCCGACCCTCTGCTTGTAAGGCAGATGCTCTGAACCAGCTGAGCTAAACGCCCGTACACTTCCGTTTCAAAAGCGATGCAAAGGTACGGCATTTTTTGAATTCTGCAAACATTTCATGTATTATTTTTCAAGAAAGTTTTCATCAAATAAAGAAACACTCTGATTATCAGCAAATAATAATAAAAACTTTTTTCTTGCCACTTTCACTTCTTCCGGTTCATCTAATAAACAGAACAAAATAAAGATAGTCGCGCCTCTTTTTCTATCATTAATAATTAAAATAGAATCTGCAGGAAAACGAATTCCCAATAAAGATAGTAACGCAGGAACGCTTAAATCCGGGAAATAACTTTCCCAGTCAAACGTTAAACAACCTGTTTGCGAACAACACGTGCCGGATTCCCGACTGCCACACTGTCGTCGGGAATATCTTTCGTCACAACGCTCCCCGCCCCTATCACACAGCGATTGCCAATCGTCACGCCGGGACAGATAATAGCACCGCCACCAATCCAGCAGTCTTCGCCAATCGTCACCGGATAAGCATATTCCTTAGAGCCTCTTCTTTCCAGATAATCCATCGGATGATGCGGCGTATAAATCTGCACACAAGGTCCAACCAGCGTATGGGCGCCTATCGTAATATATCCTCCATCCAAGAAAGTGCAATTGGCATTCACAAATACATGTTCACCCAATTTGATTCCGTCTCCATGATCGCAATGGAAAGGCGGGCAGATTATTGAAGTTTCAGGAATCTCCGGTACCAGTTCTTCCAATAATTCCCGATACCCCGCATCATAAGTGCTCATTCCCCGCATACGCGCCAGCAGCTTCTTGGCATGTTCAAAACGCACCTGCAATTCCGGCGCAGCCATATCAGCCAACTGGCTACTACGCATCTTTTCTACTTCCGTCATACTTTATATTTCTTTACCGTTAGTAAATACAAACTTCTTTTCATCCGAAAGAGATTCGTTAAATTCGAATCCTTCCCAGGAGAAGCTTTTCAAACCCTCCGGATTTTCGATTCTGTTCTTCAGAATGAACCGCGTCATTTCACCACGGGACATCTTGATATAGATCACTATCGAAGCTAATTTCCCGTTCTTCCACACCTGAAATTCGGGAGTAACGACACGCACTTCTCTCTCCACACGTTTCCAATCGAACAAACTTTTCATCTCGTCGCTGGCCAGATTGCAGAGTATGCCTCCCGCTTTCTTTATATCTTCGATGAAGACATCCGTCAGACGGGATTTCCAATAAGAGAACATGGTCTGATTACCCGGTTCCGGCAACACTACATCTCCTTCCAAGCGGTAGGAACGAATGACATCTAAAGGCCTTAACAACCCATAACAAAAAGAAGTCAACCGCAGATGTTCCTGCGCATATTCAAATTCTTCTTTCGAGAAATCTTTTGCATTCAGTCGCTTGAATACAATTCCGGTATAAGCCAGCAAAGCGGGCAGTTCCGATGTGTCTTCTGCATGAAAAGCCTGATAACGCTTATAATTCTCCACCGCCATCCTAGCATTTATACGCAACAGGCGTTCCAGTTCATCCACCGAAAACTGTGACATCTGCAAAGCAATCCCGGAAGCTTCTTTTTGAAATCGTGGAACTGTCTTCAAAGGTACTTTCACCTTTGAAGTCTCACTCATAGTCTTGGCACAAGATAGAAGTACTAACATTGTTTTATCTGATTTTATCTTTTCAAGAAACAAAAATAAAAAATAAATCGCTTCTCTTGCTGATGGATAGACAGATTCTACTTAGTTTCAACCAATAATTAACTTTAATCATTTATTAATAACAAAAACACTCCCTATATAGAACACACTCTGATGTGCTATATTTACTAATAAAAAGAAACTCCCTCTTTGGACAAGCCAAAGAGAGAGTTCTCCTTATCTAATAGACAGCTAAAGCTGTTTTTATTTATATTCCTGCCAGCTCTTAATCTGAATATCATTCAGTTTCAATTCGCAGAATGCTTCAATAAAGGCGCTTGCCAAACGAGCATTGGTAATCAACGGAATGTTATGATCGATTGCACCGCGACGGATACGATAACCGTTCGTCAACTCACGCTTGCTGTGATTCTTCGGAATATTAACGATCAAATCAAACTTATGGTCAGCAATCATCTTCATGACGTTGTTCTCTGCACCCGGCTTTTCATCCGGCCAGTAAACCGGAGTAGTTTCTACACCGTGAGCGTTCAAGAAAGCTGCTGTTCCGGCAGTTGCGTAAATCTGATAGCCCTTAGCGAACAGCATACGGCTGGCATCCAGCAAATCTACTTTCGACTTCATTGCACCGGAAGAGAACATCACTGCTTTTTCAGGAATTTTGAATCCGGTAGCAATCATTGAATTCAGCAATGCTTCAGAGAAATCGTCACCGATACATCCCACTTCACCTGTAGAAGACATGTCTACGCCCAATACCGGGTCAGCCTTGTGCAGACGAGAGAAAGAGAATTGAGAAGCTTTTACACCAATCCAGTCGATATCGAATGCCGACTTATCCGGGCGTGAGTATGGAGCATCCAGCATGATGCGGGTAGCAGTTTCGATAAAGTTACGTTTCAGAACTTTAGAAACAAACGGGAAGCTACGAGAAGCACGCAAGTTACATTCGATTACTTTCACTTCGTTGTTACGAGCCAGGAACTGGATATTGAACGGACCGGAGATATTGAGTTCTTTAGCAATCTGACGGCTGATCTTCTTGATGCGACGAGCTGTTGCAAAGTAAATCTTCTGTGCCGGGAATACCAACGTAGCATCACCGGAGTGAACGCCCGCAAACTCTACGTGTTCGGAGATTGCGTATTCTACCACTTCACCATTCTGTGCAACGGCATCAAATTCAATCTCTTTCGTATTTTCAAGGAACTGGGAAACAACAACCGGATATTCTTTAGAAACTTCGGCAGCCATCTTCAGGAAGTTCTCCAATTCTTCATCGTCATAGCAAACATTCATTGCTGCTCCTGAAAGGACGTAAGAAGGACGAACCAATACCGGGTAGCCTACTTTTTCTACAAATCCCTTCACTTCTTCAAGACTGGTCAGTTCCATCCAAGCCGGTTGGTCGATACCCAGTTGGTCGAGCATAGCAGAGAACTTGTTACGGTTTTCAGCACGGTCGATAGAAATCGGAGAAGTACCCAATACAGGAACCGACTGACGGTAAAGTTTCATAGCCAGGTTGTTCGGGATTTGTCCGCCTACCGAGACGATCACACCACGAGGTTGTTCGAGGTCGATTACATCAAGTACACGTTCGAACGAAAGTTCGTCGAAGTAGAGACGGTCGCACATATCATAGTCAGTAGAAACCGTTTCAGGGTTGTAGTTAATCATGATAGACTTGTAACCCAGTTTGCGGGCAGTCTGAACTGCATTCACCGAGCACCAGTCAAATTCTACAGAGCTACCGATACGGTAAGCACCCGACCCCAGTACAACTACTGATTTTTCATTCTTATAATAGTTTACATCGTAGCCTTCCACTGCATAAGTCATATACAGATAGTTAGTCAGTTCCGGATGTTCGGAAGCAACTGTATTAATACGTTTTACAGCCGGGAGGATACCCATAGATTTACGATGAGCACGCACTGCCAGATTTTCTTTCTCCATGTTTCCGGTTGGATTCAGTACGAAACGGGCAATCTGGAAGTCAGAGAAACCTAACACTTTAGCTTCACGCATTACATCGGCAGGTATATCTTCCACCTTATTATAGGTAGACAGTTTCGCTTTGTAGTCTACGATATTTTTCAGTTTGCCAAGGAACCATGGGTCGATCTTTGTCAGGTCGTGGATACGTTCGATGGTATACCCTTCTTCCATTGCTTGCGCGATAGCGAAAACACGCAAGTCAGTCGGGCGAGAAAGTTCTTTATCAAGATCATCAAAGTGCAGTTCGTCATTACCTACGAAACCGTGCATTCCCTGACCGATCATACGAAGGCCTTTCTGGATGATTTCTTCGAAAGAGCGACCGATAGACATGATTTCACCTACTGATTTCATGCTTGAACCGATTTCACGGGATACACCGGCAAACTTCGTCAAGTCCCAACGAGGGATTTTACAGATATAGTAGTCAAGTTGCGGAGCTACGTATGCAGAGTTCGGAGTTCCCATCTCACCAATCTGGTCAAGTGTGTAACCAAGTGCCACTTTAGCAGCTACGAATGCCAACGGATAACCGGTAGCCTTAGAAGCCAATGCAGAAGAACGGCTCAAACGGGCATTTACTTCAATCACACGGTAGTCATCCGTTTCAGAGTTGAAAGCATACTGAATGTTACATTCACCCACAATACCGAGGTGACGGATACATTTGGTAGAAAGTTCTTTCAACAAAGCCAGTTCTTTATCATCCAGCGAGCAGGTCGGAGCTACTACAATTGATTCGCCGGTATGAATACCCAGCGGATCGAAGTTTTCCATGCTGGCTACTGTGAAGCAATGGTCGTTAGCGTCACGGATCACTTCAAATTCGATTTCTTTCCAGCCTTTCAAAGACTCTTCTACCAGAATTTGTTTGGAGAAAGCAAATGAGCTCTCTGCCAATTTCAGGAATTCTTCTTCATTGGCACAGATACCGCTACCAAGACCACCCAGTGCATAAGCAGAACGCACCATGACAGGATAACCAATTCTGCGTGCAGCAGCAATGGCATCTTCCATGTTTTCTACTGCCTGGCTGACCGGAGTTTTCATTTCTATCTCGTCCAGCTTCTTCACAAACAGGTCACGGTCTTCTGTATACATGATAGCTTCTACCGAAGTTCCAAGTACCTTTACTCCATACTTATCAAGAACACCTTGTGTGTAAAGTTCAGCACCACAGTTCAATGCAGTCTGTCCGCCGAATGCCAAAAGGATACCATCGGGACGTTCTTTTTTGATAATTTCTTCTACGAAATAAGTATTCACGGGAAGGAAATACACTTTATCGGCAATACCTTCAGAAGTCTGAATGGTTGCGATGTTCGGGTTTACCAATACTGAGCTGATACCTTCTTCTTTCAAAGCTTTCAGTGCTTGTGAGCCTGAGTAGTCGAACTCTCCGGCTTGTCCGATTTTGAGTGCTCCAGAACCCAAAACGAGAACTTTCTTGATTTCCTTTTCCATTTCTTTTGTTGTTATAATAAGTTGTTATTTCTAAGTTCGTTCATAAAAAAAATGCGTTACCCTCAAAAAAGGATTAACGCATTACCAAAGAACTAAAATATCGTTTTTGGAAATAAAAGAAGAAGCCTGCCGTTTCCGGGTGCAAAACATCCGAATGTAAATAATACTTGCTTCTAATTTCCTGTTGATTCATTGTTGACTTCAAAATTTGTGCAAAGTAACGACATATTTTGCACATGACAAAAAGATATGTTCACTTTTTTACTGAAATAATTTACCGCGTTAATGAAACAGTCGTTTTTCCATTGGCTTTTAATGATTACATTCTTATCTTAAGCAGGCACAAATCATGAAGTAACTGCATTTTGATGTTTCTTTCAGTTTTTATCCTTATCTTTGTCGCCATTATATAATAAGGTAATAAATATGGGAAAAGAAAAAATCATATTGACGGGCGACCGTCCTACCGGAAGACTTCATATCGGTCACTATGTAGGTTCGTTGAAACGCAGAGTTGACCTGCAAAACGCAGGTGATTATAGTAAGATGTTTATCTTCATTGCCGATTCACAGGCATTGACAGACAATATAGACAATCCGGAAAAGGTGCGTCAGAATGTAATCGAAGTTGCTCTTGATTATCTGGCTTGTGGTATTGATCCGACTAAAGCTACGATTTTCATCCAGTCGCAAATACCGGAACTATGCGAACTTAGTTTCTATTATATGGATCTTGTCAGCGTATCCCGCCTGCAACGTAACCCGACCGTGAAATCGGAAATCCAGATGCGTAACTTTGAAGCAAGTATTCCCGTAGGTTTCTTCACTTATCCCATCAGCCAGGCAGCAGACATTACAGCATTCCGCGCAACGACTGTCCCTGTGGGTGAAGACCAGGAACCGATGCTCGAACAGGCTCGCGAAATCGTTCGCCGTTTCAACTATATATATGGTGAGACATTGGTAGAACCGGAAATCCTGTTGCCGGACAATGCAGCTTGTCTGCGTCTTCCGGGAACTGACGGTAAAGCTAAAATGAGTAAATCGCTCGGAAACTGCATCTACCTTTCGGAAGAACCGGAAGAAATCCAAAAGAAAATCATGAGTATGTATACCGACCCGGGGCATCTCCGCGTACAAGATCCGGGAAAAATTGAAGGTAATACGGTATTTACTTACCTAGATGCTTTCTGCCTCCCCGAACATTTCGAACGTTATTTACCGGATTATCCGAATCTGGCAGAACTGAAAGCGCATTATCAACGCGGCGGATTGGGTGACGTAAAAGTGAAACGCTTCCTGAATTCCATCATGCAGGAGACTTTGGAACCGATTCGCAATCGTCGCAAGGAGTTCAGCAAGGATATCCCTGCTATCTACGAGATGCTTCAGCAAGGCTGCGAAGTGGCAAGGGCTGCGGCTGCCGAGACTTTGGCTGACGTGAAGAAGGCGATGAAGATTAATTATTTTGATGATAAGGAATTAATCGAAGAGCAGGTGAAACGTTTCTCGCAAGAGTAAAAGATTTCGTCTGGGAATAAACATAATTATAAGGTAAAGGCTGCCCTTCTTTTGTAGAACAGGCAGCCTTTCTTATCGGATATTTTTCAAAGATTCAGTTTGTTTCTTCCTCGTCATTCTTGAACAACACATCCTTTAGTTTCTGATAAAGGAATGAAAGTATCAGCAATATCAATCCCAGAATGATAAATACAATAATCTTGCCAATGGTCGGCATAGCCCATAAATCATCAAAGACGAGTTTGAGCAGGACTAATCCGAAAGTCGCAAGGCTCACCATGCGGAGTAGTTTCTGATGCAGGCGCATGCCCAACCCCATTTGGACGAACCCGGCAATGCTTAATGAGAGTGACAGCCCGGCACTGAAATCGTCCACTCCTACTTGCCAAAGGAAAGAGCGTACCATTGTCAGCCAAAGGAGCGTGGCAAGAATATTCAGATATACGGTGAAACGGGATTTTATGCCGATTGATATATAGTACATACGTGCTACATAATACAAATTCGCTATTACGAACACAGCTGTCAGCCATGGTAGTACAACAGGAGGGGAAGTCCATATTCTCTGGTCGCCCCATATATTTATAATATATACAAGTACGTTTGCCCCAATAGTCAAGATATAAGAAGTGAGATGTTTCGTTATCGGGAATCGTTTTCTGAAAGCATAGCAAACACTCGAAATGGATATGGCTGTAAACAAGAACATAGCTCCGCTTCTCGTCTCCCCTTCAAAATACAAATTGAATTCCATCATAAATGTATAATAAAGTATGATTACGGAGACGATAAGCATAAAAGGATTCCAAAAGCTGTATTTCAACCGGCGTGCCGTAGAGAAGAAGGAATGATAATATTCCATTAATAAAGCAAATGCTCCTGTCGCTAATCCCACAAACAAAGAGGTGGCAAATGAACTATTCAGAAAAATTGTATCCAAGGAATGATGTTCAAACATCACACCATACACATCCATCAAGTAAGAAACGAAAGTGAGTCCTACCAGGACTTTAGCCGCATACTCATATACTCTAATTTTCGACTTAACATAGAGCCACAACAGCAATACCATTTCCGATGCCCAAAGCAAGGTTATATAGTTTCCGTCCAGTTGAATCGGAACTGTAATGGAGACAAATGTCAGCACAAGCCCCAACGTGGTATGCACGAGGAATTTATATTCCTTCCTATTCTTCCACAACCAAAGAACCAGTCCTAAATTAACAAGAGCGATAAACAGGCTCAACAAGCCGCTTGCTTTGAAAGACAATCCCATATTCTGCAAGAATAAGGCTCCTGAAAGCAAATAGATAAAATTATTCGTTATAATGACGAATACTAATCCCCGGCTCATCGTCCGCATATTCTCTCCACGAAGGATAGAGAACACCGGAAGTAGAAAGATAAAATAGAACAGAGTAGCAAACCAAAACAGATGGTTCGAAATAACCATAGAACTAGAGGTATAGTTAAACAAAAGAAAGATTCCCATTATCAGGCAAGTAAAGACAAATGAAATCATTGGAAGTTCACTCCACTTTTTATAAATGGAAAGTCCGAACATACCCAGGTTTAATATGCTCACGTAAGTGAACAGTACCAAATAACTTCCTTCCCCGCTACTCACTATGAATGGCGCAAGGAATCCTCCTACAAGAGAAATGATAGCCAACTCACGCCGATTATATACCACAGACAGAATAGACATAAACACTGTGACACCAATCAGAATGATAAAGGCCATAGTCTGCGAGAAAATATGATAATAATGGAAAGCAATGGCAACTGTAAGATAGAACACAGCGAAAGCACCACCCGCAAGCAGCGAACTGAAGGTTCGGTATTTCTTTTGCAACCGTTCGGCAACAGCCAGCAATACAGTTCCCGTCAAGAAACCAAGCACGGTACGGAAGGTTTCATTAATCCAGTTTTTATCAATGGCATACTTTACAAAGAAGCCTACACCGATTACAAATATAAGGATACCAATCTTCCCGAAAAGGTTCTCACCGATGAATTTTTCATAGTTCACCTGCTTCTTTTGTTTCGGAACAGTCGGGGCAACCGGAACAACCGGAGTAACCGGTACAACTGGCACAGTCGAAGATTCAGCGGATTCCTTCCGAACAGCCTCTACGCAAACTTCCTCCATTCTTGTTTCAAGCGTCTTTTCAGGCGTCTTTTCCAATGTCTCACGGACAACTGCTTCAACAACCGGTTCGTGTTTTTCCTGAACAGCCTCTTCTCGTTGTCCGGTCTTTACTACCGTAACATGCTCTGCCGCTTGAGGCATCACAGGAATATCTTTTGTTTCTTTTTCTGATATTTCCTCTTTCGGCTTGGAGGCTTCAGCAACAGAATTTTGCTGAACCTTGAGATAATCTTCCATCCGTTTCTTGATCTCATTCAACTCTTTCTCTATCTTTCCGAAGCGATTGTCCAACCTACTCAATAAAATAAATAACATAACCAAAACGAGTAGTGCATATACAGTATTAAAGTCGTCCATAATATTCCAGATTTGAGTTCTATATCACAAATATAGATAATTATTAATAGCTCCAATCAATTGTTATTAAATTATTTGGATTATCCCAATAATGCAATTTTACATCAATTGCATAAATCAGGATACAAATCCTCTAAATCAGGAAAAAAATCTCCTCATTTTATAAAAAAGAATAGAGCTTACAAATTCCAAACAATTATACGGCTTTTATTCTTCTTTTTCCTATCTTTGCCACAATATCAATAAAAATCACACAAATTATTCACTTAAACACAAGAAGCATGAAGCACCTTAAATTTCTATTTGCACTTGGCGGCATTCTTTTCTTATCTTGCCAAACAGTATCCGCACGTGGTTTAAAAATCCCTTTCGGCGACCGCGAAGTATTAACCAAAGTAGCAGATTTGCCTGATACCGAAGAGTACCAAACAGACGATGGAAACTACATTGATCTGGCAACTTTCCATCAGGAGTTCAACATCGCTTACCTTCTCCCTCTATACATAGAGAAAGAGCCTCGCCTGGTCGGCTATTGCGAAAAGGAAGACACTTACTATGAACTGACGGAAGAACAACTGGCTACCATCCTAAAAGAAAATAATTTGGATGGAGAGAAGTTGAACAAGATCGGTTTCTATTCCCGTTATGGCGGTAAAGCTGTCGGACTTCTTATAATTGCCCTTATCATTTGGGGATGTATTCCTGGAAAAAAAAAAGAAGTGAAACCCGTGGAAGTATAAAACAAACCATTATTAATAACATTAAAAAGTACAAACTATGTCTATTTACACCTTTATTCCGGTCATTTTCATTGTTCTATATCTAGGATACTGGTTTTACATGAAAAACAAAAACTCGAAACAGGCACAAGTAGTGAACAACACCGATTTCAAAGCTGAATTTGCAAATGCAGAACAGTATAAAAAACTCTGCTTAAACTCTGATTTATCTTTCCTGAAAGAAGCTATGGGAGAAGAAAAAATTGACGCTTTCAACTATGCCAGCAATGAGTATGGTGTAGCATCCGCACTCAAAGACGGAATGAAAGATAAGCTGAAAGGAATGGCCACCTTAGGAACTGTACGTTTCAATACCGTACAAACTCCCAAATATCTGGTATTGAGCGGAGACAATCTGCACCTATTCGATACAGACACAGATGGAGAAATCGACAATCATTTTGTATTCAATCAGGCGCGTCTTGAAAATTCCCGTCTCATCGCAATTCCTATGGAGGGACAAGTACAAGCACAGGCACAAGCCAGAGGAAACAACGTGAAAGCATACAAACTTTCATTGCAAACCGACGAGAAACCTGTTGAACTCATTATCTACTCCTGTCTGATATTTACAAATATCCCGGAGATTCCGACAGATCTACAAGAAACAATACAGGATATTATCATTGGCAATGACTTCTTGAAACAATTGGGTGACAAATATCCTAATTTGAAAGTCTCATTGCCGATATTTAGCTAAAGAAGGACATATACTTAGAAAAAATAACAGCGGAAGGTTAGCTAGTTACCAAACATTATGCGTCCCGGCGGATTTGCAATCCGCCGTTCTCCGAGTATCAGGATTTATAATCCGCAATACACCTATACTTTAATATATAGTTCGGATTAAAAATCCTGATGCTCAAAGCAATCGGATTACAAATCCGATTGAGACATGCGGCTAAAAGAGTATTTCAGCGATCATCAGATTATGCAACGTTCCGACTTTCAAGGCATCACGGGGATGGTACGTTCCACAGCCATGATTCATATTCGCCGACTCCGTCAGGAAGGCAAGCTGCAGAATATCGGCATTCCCAGTCAACCTATTTATGTGCCGGCCCCAGGATTTTATGGAAAGTCCAGAGATTATCAGCCTGTCAAATAAACTAAAACAAAATAAAATACCAGAGGAGATACCCCAAAATAACAGATATAAAAAAGGCGGCTGAAAGCATGAACCTCTCTTTTCAAGGTTCGCTTTCAGCCGCTATCTCTTTCCAGCAAGCGATTACAGAGAATCGCTGAATGCTGAAATCGCTTTTTTACTTTTTATTACTGTGCAGATTCTACCAATACTACACGGTTCAGAATCGGTTGACCGAATTTGTCAACACCACCACCGGCTGCAACTTTCAGTCTATCGGCAGAGATGCCATACTTCTTAACCAACAAGTCTTTAACAACCTGTGCACGTTCCAAACTTAACTTCTGATTGAAAGCAGGAGTACCGGTTGCAGAGTCAGCATATCCGTTGATTGTGTATGTAGCATTCGGAGATTCTTTTATCTTGCTGGCAAGATATGACAAGTTCATTTCTTCTTGCGGAGATAATTTATCAGAACCGATCTTGAAGAATACGGTACGCGGAGCAATGTTAGTATCTGTGATAACAACTTCTTCAGTATCTTCTACTTCTACTGGTTGTTGTGCATTTGCCAACTGTTGTTGCAATTGCATATTAGCTGCTGCCATTGCATTCATCTGATTACGCATCTGATTCAATTCGAGTTCAGAGATAATCTGTGGAGTAGGACGTTGGAATCCGCGGGTAGGGAAGTAATAAGTCACACCGAGGGTAGCACCTAAGATACCGTCATAATCGGGTTTACCTCCATGTTCTCCGTCAAACTTGCCTTCCAGCCCTGTTGCGCTCAACTCCAGATTCAAGTCAACAGCATTCGACAAACGGAAGCGGTTGATAATACCTGCATTGAAAGTAGCGGAGTTAGTGTGAGGACGAGAATAAGCATGAGCCCAACCGGCACCTATATAAGGGATAATTTCATATACGCGGTTCGGATTGTATCCACCGAAAAGTGCGTTCAGGTTAATCATCAAATCACCGTGCAAGTTCATGTAGTCCCATCTTTGTTTGTAAGAACCGTCTTCTCTCGGGCCACCCACTACATAATTAGCAGTTTCGCTGGTAGTGAATCCTTTTGCCTGCAATCCGCTGTATTGCAAACGCAGCCCGAATCCCGGAGTTACCCATTTGCCGACAGACACGTTAAATGTAGGAGCAACACGGTCTCTGAATTTGCCGATATGGTCATTGTTTCCATATAGCACCTGGGCGCCGCCTCCTACAGAGAAGAACCAGTTACTCCAGAAAGGATTAGTTATTACTTGATATTTATCTTGTACCTGAATCACTTCGTATTCAGTTACAGTCATTGTCTGCTGCGCAGAAGCGACAGACGCAACGCCGGCAAATGCCAGCAACATCAGAATCTTTTTCATATACCTAATAGTTAAGTGGTTATTTAAATCTTTTTCTTTGTTGAACTATTTAAATAACACGAACTGAACTAAAAGGTTTTAGAAAAAGATGAAATTATTTGTTTTATTTGAATAATCTTTCGATGTCTTCCTCCTTGATTGTTGTCAAAACAGTTTTCCCATCAGGGGTGTAATTCGGTGAGGGACAGGCAAAAAGGTTGTCTACAAGGCTTACCATTTCTTCATTACTCAACACCTGTCCGTAAACAATAGCCGCCGCGCGAGCCAATGTTAATGCCAGAATACTTTGAATTTCTTCCTTGACGTCACTTCCTTTTTCCATTGCCGTATGCAGCATATTACGCACCAGTTCCACCGGATTCAGACCTTCAATCCCCGAAGGAATACCATTAATGGCATAGCTACCACCTCCCAGATTACTCAAATCGAAACCGACTGCAGACAAATCATCCATAATACTTTGCAGTACAGCTGCTTCCGAAGCCGGCAACTGTAAGATTTCCGGGAACAGGACGCCTTGTGATACCCCCTGTTTTTGTTGGATCTGTACCATATAACGATCAAAAAGCACCCGTATGTGTGCCCGGTGCTGATCGATTAGCATCAAACCGGATTTAACTGAAGTCAGGATAAACCGCCCTTTAAACTGCAAATGCTGATTTCCTTTCTCTATCACCGGTTCACTGGCATACAAAGTAGAAGAAGCGGCAGAGGTGACCGTCTCCATCTTTTCTTCAACGAAAGCGGGTTCGCCGCCAATAGAAGAGTCTTCCCAATCCATTTCTGGTTCCGGTTGCGGGTTATTCATCTTACTGGCTTTCGTCAGCCCTCCGTACAAATCTTCCCATTCCACTTTCGAACGGCTGTACGATCCGCCACCACCGCCACCGGCAGAAACTTTAAACGGATTATAATCTGTATTATAATGTATCTTCGGAGGCTCGGAAGACATTTTCTCCTCAAATGCCGGAATGTCAGGCATGTCTTCCGTATCAAAATCAATAGAAGGGATCGCACTGAATTTACCCAACGACTCCTTCACGGATGCTGAAAGTATCTGCCAAATGGCCTGTTCATTTTCAAACTTGATTTCAGTCTTTGTCGGATGGATATTCACGTCAATATTAGCCGGATCTACATCGAAATAGATAAAGTAGGAAATCTGTTCACCGGTGGGAATCAACTGTTCATAAGCCTCCATGACTGCCTTATGAAAATAAGGATGACGCATATAACGCCCGTTGACAAAGAAATACTGATGTGCCCCTTTCTTACGGGCAGTCTCCGGCTTGGCTACGTATCCGGAGATTTTCACCATGGTAGTATTGACCTCTATGTTCAGTAACTGCTGATTGAGCTTCTTACCGAAAATAGCAAGGATACGTTGGCGTAATTGTGATACTGGAAGATTGAATAACTCCGAATCATTACTATAAAGCGAAAAGGCAACCTCCGGATGCACCAAAGCGATCCGTTCAAATTCGGCAAGGATGTTACTCAATTCCGTTGAATTAGCCTTTAGAAATTTACGACGGGCAGGTACATTAAAGAATAGGTTCTTTACAGAGAAGTTACTTCCTTTAGAACAGGACACAGCCTCTTGGCTTTCCACTTGAGAGCCTGCAATCACCAGCTTCGTGCCCAACTCTTCCGATTCCGGACGTGTCTTTAACTCTACCTGTGCCACAGCAGCGATAGAAGCCAATGCCTCTCCGCGAAATCCCATTGTACGCAAAGCAAACAGATCCGCCGCTTGACGTATCTTAGAAGTGGCATGTCGCTCAAAAGAAAGACGGGCATCCGTTTCGGACATTCCTTTTCCATCATCAATCACCTGAATGCTGGTTTTACCTGCATCAGTCACCAATACATGTATATTTTGTGCATCTGCATCAATCGCATTCTCCACTAGCTCCTTGATGACAGACGCGGGACGTTGTATCACTTCACCGGCAGCAATCTGGTTAGCTACCGAATCAGGTAACAAATGAATTATATCGCTCATTCTTCGTAAATTAATAATTAAAAGTTCCAGCTTCCTGTCGCCAAATAATGCCACAGATAAAGAAGGAAAGCAATGATTATCAGTATGATTCCGAAAGAGACCGGTTTGCGGCCACTCGCTTTTCTTCTTTTCAAATGCGTAGTACCTTCAATGAACTTACCGCGAATATCCTCCGGATTAAATTCCTTTTCCGGAAGCATCCCCAAGTCACGTTTGGCGTTCTCCTCCATCTTTGCGAGCTTTTCTTTCCGCTCGTCTACATAAATGTATTGATGATTAAAGCCACGGGGCTTTCTCATTGAGTTAAACATTCCCATACTACTTCATATTTATTAAGTTTCGCTTTTCTGTTTTGGGTCGCCGGTCGGTGGTCGGTTTCAGTGTATCACCCGCACGCTTACCCCGCCAGTTAAAGATATCATCCTTATTCAGCGGACGGACATAGTCGAACCAGGCAAAAGTGGGAAGACGTAATTTATCAGGCGGTATCTGGTCCATCGGATACATCGTTCCGTTGGATTTACCGATAAACAGTCCTTTTTCCATCTTCTTATCCTTCATATAAAGATGAAGCACACTACCTTCCAGACAATTAAATCCGGTCATCGTACTGTCTTTTTCTTCCGGATAGAAAGCGGTCAACACATTACCAATCACTTCAATATGACGCATATCTCCATTAATGAAATAGGCTTTCATCTCTTTGCCGGACACTTGGTTATAATGAATAGAATCTTTCATTTCCACCGTCAACGCCTGGTTGATGATGTGCGCCCAGTCAATCGTGCTGTCATTCATATAAATCTTGATCTGCTCGCCAAGTAGTTGCTGCCCTTCATTCCAAAGAATAGGGTCGGTATACATGGTCATACAGGAATCCTTCGAATTATAGACCAGTGAGTCACATACTCCCTGAACATCCGTACGATACATACGTACCTTGTGATAAGCTTTCATCAACCGGAAAACGGAATCGGTATTCAGGTTGTAAGACACCAACTGCAATGTATCGCCATGCATAAAAAGACTGTCAGGCCCTTGCGAGTAGTCGATTGCCACCGCACGTTTCGTCGCAAACGCGGAGTCTGTCAATTCATTATAGAAACAATAATCACCCGTCAGCATATTCTTATTAATGGAATCTGTCATCTTCACATTATCGAACGCCTCGCCATAACCGATGATACGGTCATAGAACAGACTGTCGCCTACCAGTTTCTTTCCCTGATTGGTCAGTACCGAACGGTCTAACAATTCGGCTTGTTCGGTCATTGTGTTATAAAATCCCCGTTCCGAATAGATATGATTATTATCACTGACGATATTGGAAGGTCCGAGAATAACTGCGATTTTGCTTTCCGTATTATACCTTAATGTATCGGAAGTCAACACAAACTTTGGGTTTACCAACTTCACATCATGATTGAATACCGACTGTTTTGTTGCAGGACTGTATTCTCCCCAATCGGAAGTCAATACATTCTCTTCATCCATCAAGGTTCCTCCCTCGAAATAATATCCGAGGTCGTAGAGACGGTCGTAATTCAAGCTATCTGTCAACAGGGTGGTGTTCCGGTTAATCATCTTCACATTTTCACGAAGCTGCGCTATTTGCGTCATGCCGTCATAATAAAGATAATCACCGTAGATGAACAAAGTGTCTCCCTGTTCCATACGTACATTACTGAAGGCCTCCACAGAGTTGGTTTTCTCAAAAATCAGTGCACTGTCACAGTACATATACATACTGTCATGGCGCAATTTCACGTTACCAATCAATACCTGCACATCCGGACGCGCCAACTTATCCGCCTGACCTTCATCAGCATGAAGCAGATAAACTTTGGTCTTTTTATTCTCCGGTTGTTTCTTGTTGTCCGATTGTTTCTTATTGCCTGCCAGTGTTTTGGCTTTTGAAGCCGACTTAGACGTATCCGCAGCCGATTTAATTGAATCCCCTGTTACAGGTTTCTGTCCCGTTGGCCTCACTTGTGCTACAAGACATACACCAAACAGGCATAGAAAGCCTATAAGGAGCCATCTATGCCTGTCTTGTTGTTTATTTTTCTTATTTGTTTTCAGCATATAAAATCAAAGCAAGGTTACATCAGTCCTTCTTGACCCAACCCGGATACTTGAAGTCACACTTCTGCCAGTTTTCGTTGATGCGTACATAAGTATGTTTCTGTTTGTCCAGAATCCATTTCTGCAACATCTCTTCACGGCGTTTGTCCATCACAATTTCTTTCAAGTCCTGATAGTCTTCTGCAATGGTTGCTTTATGACCGTTGATTTTTGCTTTCAACTTCACGATAGCACATACTTCTTTTCCATCCTTCTCATTAATCATTGTAAAGGCTTTGGAAATTTCGCCTACATTCATCTTATCCACTACTTTAGCAACGTCTTGAGGAAGATCCTGCATCTGGAACTTAGAAGTAGTCACACCTGAATTTTCATTGATGTTCACCATAATACCATGGTTGTTACGAGTATCTTTATCCTGTGAGATAACGGCAGCCGCATCATCAAATGTAAATTTGTTGGCACGAATATCATCAGCAATAGAATCCAGACGGGCACAAGCCTCGGTCAGTTCTTTTTCCGATACTTTCGGACGCAACAAGATATGGCGAGTGTTGACACGGTCACCACGTTTTTCAATCAACTGGATAATGTGGAAACCAAATTCCGACTCCACAATCTTAGAAACTTTCTTCGGATCTTGCAAACTGAACGCTACATTCGCATAAGCAGGGTCCATCATACCACGTCCCATGAATCCACATTCACCACCTTTAATGGCAGATGCCTTGTCTTCCGAATACAAACGCGCCAATGTAGAGAAGTCGATTTCTCCTTTTGTCACACGATCCGTATAATCACGCAACGTCTTTTTTACATCCTCAATCTCCGAGATAGGAATTTTCGGTTGTAAAGTAATGATCTGCACTTCTACCTGTGTCGGAATGTAAGGAATACTATCTTGTGGAAGGTCTTTAAAATAACGGCGTACTTCTGCCGGAGTCACTTTGATTTCTCCTACCAGTTTCTGCTGCATCTTCTGAACGGTCAATCCGTCACGTGCATTATCACGCAGCGTCTCACGAATCTGGGTGGAAGTTTTATTGAAATACTCCTCCATCTTCTCTCTGGAACCGATCTGCTGGATGTACATGTTGGTCATCATATCCACACGCTGGATGATTTCCGCTTCGGAAACCTCGATACTGTCCAACTTTGCCTGATGCAGGAACAACTTCTGCACAGCAATCTCTTCAGGAATTACACAATAAGGATCGCCGTCAAATCTGCGTCCATTATACAAGGCATCCATACGGGCCTCTTCTACATCTGATTTCAAAATAGCTTCGTCACCTACTACCCAAACTACTTCATCAACCACATTATCTTGTGCATAGGTTGCCACATTAGCAAATATTGCCAGGACAAGGGTAACAACAAATCTAAAGTTCACAAACTTCTTCATTCTTTGTATTTAATAATTATATATAATCTTCTTCTTACTTACTGCCTGCTGATACAAGTCGTTCTTTACCTGTTCCATAAAGCTCACCCGTTTCTGATTAACCAGTAAGTCTTTCACTTCCGAACGGGCAAATTCATACGGTTTCTCTTCACCAATTCCGCGATAATCGCTCACATTCAGGAAATAATAATAGGCCGTATCTTTCAATTCTACCTGACGGTGTTTGTCTACGTACTCTTCCGGTGCCTCTACTTTTAATGGAATCATATCCAGTACATCAGTCACGGACACCCATTTGTCATAGAAGTATTCGTATTTCACTGCATTCTGCAAGCTATATTTTTCCAGGCTCTCGACAGCATCCTGTTTTTCCGACTTATACCACCTGCGCACATTGTTCAGCTGGGGAGCCGTCAACGGCACTTTGATAAACAATCCCTTAATCAACGGGGTTTCCAGCTTAAACAGTTCTTTGTTTTTTCCGTAATATTCTGCGATCTCTTGTTCGGAAATATCATTCGACAGCTTCTGGTTTATCAACTCCTGCTGATAAGTATGCATAATCAACGCTTTCCGATAATTCTCCACTAGTTTGTCTACATCCACATTATCGGGAATATTGTTCGCAGCTTTCTCATATAATAAAATCTCTTCCGCCCAACTACGAATATAATGTTCGGTGAAGAGAATACTATCATCTTTTGACAATCCGACCGGAAGCACGGACATCAAATCTTCTTTATATAAAAAGTTACCGTCCACCTCTACCAAAGGAGTCTTTCCTTTGTGGTCGCGCTGTTCCTTGCACGCTCCACAACCAAGAAGGGTAATCAGTAAGAGGACTAATATTCGCATTGGCAACTAAAATCTACTTATTTAAGGTACGAAGATAGTGAATAATCGGTTACATCAGTTATTATTAACTGTTTTTAAAACCTCTTGGTTTATTTCAACCTTACCAAACTCCCTCAATTCCCGCGCCCAGCACGTGTCAAGATAGCTTCGATAATCCTTTCGCACCTGTTCAATTACTTCCCGATAATCATCCGGTCCTTTCATTTTTTCGCCTACAACAATGGTAAAAGGATAAGACATTACGGGTTCGAAACCACCCTTCTTAAAAACCAGTTTATCTATATATTTATTGTCTCCGTCGGCAAAAATACCTTGTTCAACCTGTATCTTTTCCGTCCCGGATGTATTAAAAGTTTGCCGAAGCTGGTCCGCCCACTCTTTTTCCGGCACTTTCTTCAGCATTTTTTTTAGCTTGCTTTGCCGTCTTTTTATCAACGCAATGAAGCACGACTCCTCTATACCGGGGACTCTCCCACCGATAATCCGACGAATGAAATTTGAAATAGGTAGCCAATCCGGCCCGGTCATTAATGGCAGGCAACTCTATTTTCTGCCGTGTGATTTCTTTTACCAAATAGTTTTCGTCAGATTCCCGCAAGGCAACACGAATTTCCGGATGCTTTTTATCTATATTCCGGCTTTCATAATCCAATAATGATTTAGCAATAAACCCTTCCAACTGGCGTTTGACAGCTTGAGGATGAGAAGAGGCAAAACGCGTGAACATAGCTCCGGTATATGCCTGTCCATCAATCGTAAAGAGATTTTGTTCTGTCCGGCCTTTCGTTAACAGTTCTTCCATTGCTGCCTGATTCGGGGTATACTGCCATGACCTTTTTAATCGGTCAAGCATCGCTGCCGTGCCTTTGTCTAAAATTTCCTTACGCCGTAACCGCTCTATCAACCTGCCACTGACATTTTCATAAGCAAATGCTTCCTCCCGGTCAATCACTTTCAAGATATGAATCCCTTCAGGAGTGAAGAATGGCTGTGATACCGCAGCTTTCGCCAAAGAGAAAGCGACATCCTCAAATTCACTCGTTGTCTCCAGACCTTCTATCCATCTACTCTGCTTATCATCCGAATAGATTTCCACCAAACGGTTAAAATTCAAATCCGGCTGATTCTGTATCACCCGGTATATAGAATCCATCCGGGCTTTTTCTTCTTCCAAATGACGGGAAGTCACCGTCTGCGGTAAACGTTTAAAAATTTGCATGACTTGCACCCGGCCGTTACGTGCTTTCAATCCCATCTTCTGATACAAGACACGGGCACAACTATCCATCACTTGTTTGTCAATCAGATAAGATTCTACCAATTCTGTCCGACGCTTCTCGTGTTGTTTACGGAAAACTGCAGTCGTATCAAGTCCGGCAGCCCTGGCTGCTTCCACCTTCAACTTTGATTGAGCGAAAAGTGCCGCATACTCTTTTGGTGAAAGCTGGGCATTTGAGCGTTCTGCATAACGGCGGTATGCATTTTCAAATTCCGAACGGAGTACCTCTCTTCCGTTAACACGCATCAATACCGGATCTTCTTGCGCAAAGACCGCGACAACAAAGAGAGAAATACATCCCAACAACAGGCTTCTTTTCATCATCATTTTTTTTATTTTCCAAACAATAAACAACAAGCATCACAGAGGCAATAACAGATAAACAACAAACGGTGAGCAGTGAACACCTTGCTGACAATACAGCCTGTTCACCGTTCACCGTTAATAGTTCACCGTATCTATCTATTATTCCGGACGGCTATAGTTAGGCGATTCACTAGTAATCGTCACGTCGTGCGGATGGCTTTCCATTACACCTGCATTGGTAATGCGGGTAAACTTAGCATCATGAAGTTTATCAATATTGGCAGCACCGCAGTATCCCATACCTGCACGCAAACCACCTGACAACTGATAGACAACTTCGAAAAGTGTACCTTTATAAGGAACACGGGCAGCAATTCCTTCCGGAACCAGCTTCTTCACATCAGCAGTTCCGCTCTGGAAGTAACGGTCTTTCGAACCGTTCTCCATCGCTTCCAACGATCCCATACCACGATAGGATTTGAATTTACGACCATTGAAAATGATTGTGTCGCCCGGAGACTCTTCTGTTCCGGCAACCAACGATCCGATCATTACACAATATCCACCGGCAGCCAACGCTTTCACGACATCGCCCGAATAACGCAATCCACCATCGGCAATCAAGGGAATACCTGTACCCTTCAAGGCTTTTGCTACATCATAGACAGCAGACAACTGTGGAACACCTACACCGGCAACCACACGAGTGGTACAGATAGAACCCGGACCGATACCGACTTTCACTGCATCCGCTCCTGCTTCTACCAAAGCTTTTGCAGCTTCTCCGGTAGCAATATTACCCACTACGATATCAATGTTCGGGAAGCGTTTCTTAGCTTCTTTCAGTTTTTCAATCACAAACATAGAGTGTCCGTGAGCCGTATCAATCACAATTGCATCCGCACCGGCATCTACCAATGCTTGCATACGATCCAGCGTATCGGCAGTCACACCTACACCGGCAGCTACACGCAAACGACCTTTGGCATCTTTACAAGCCATCGGTTTATCTTTTGCTTTTGTAATATCTTTATAAGTAACAAGACCGATCAACTTTCCGTCCATTCCGACAATCGGAAGTTTCTCGATCTTATGTTTCTGAAGAATCTGTGCAGCAGATTCTAGATCAGTAGACTGGTTTGTAGTTACCAATCTTTCTTTCGGAGTCATGACAAGATCAATATGTTTAGCCATGTCTCTTTCGAAACGCAAATCTCTGTTGGTAACAATACCCACCAAATAACCTTCATCATCTACCACAGGGATACCACCGATTTTATATTCCGCCATGATGTCCAGTGCATCCTGCACAGTAGAACCTCTTTTAATAGTTACAGGATCATAAATCATACCATTTTCGGCACGCTTTACAATAGCAACTTGTCTTGCCTGTTCTTCGATAGACATATTTTTGTGAATCACGCCGATACCACCCTCACGAGCAATGGCAATAGCCATTTTCGCTTCGGTAACCGTATCCATGGCAGCCGTCACAAAAGGAATTTTTAACTCAATGTTTTTTGAAAACTTAGTCGAGAGATCGACAGTGCGCGGTAAAACTTCAGAATAAGCGGGGATCAACAATACGTCGTCGTAAGTTAACCCATCCATTACAATCTTATCAGCAATAAATGACATAGGGCTATGCGTTTAAAAATTATTGCGTGCAAATATACGGTTTTTATTCAAAACTGCATACCTGCACGCTTATTTTTTTCGCTTTTTTAATTGGCCATTTCAGAGATGAACTTAATACGTACCAAGCGAACTTCCTCTTCAGTGAAGTCATCGCCTAATTCATCAAGCGCATCATCAATCTTATCAGTGGTAGATTCCTTGAAATAATCATAGATATCGAGCATGTGATCTTCATCCATGATTTCTTCCAGGAAATAATCGATATTCAGTTTGGTTCCCGAATAGACGATAGCTTCCACCTCATCCAGGAGTTCACCAAATTCGATACCTTTGGAAAGAGCGATATCATCTAACGCCACTTTACGGTCAATTGCCTGAATGATAGCCACTTTCATCTTTGATTTATTGGCAACCGTACGTACCCGCAAATCTTCAGGACGTTCTATTTCATTCTCTTCACAGTGGCGTTTGATTAATTTACAGAACTCTTCACCGTAACGCTTTGCTTTTCCGGCTCCTACACCCGGTATATTCTGCAATTCATCCAATGTCACCGGATAAATGGTAGCCATCGCTTCCAAAGACGGATCCTGGAAGATCACATAAGGCGGCACTTCCAGTTTCTTCGAGAGTTTCTTCCGCAAGTCCTTCAACATAGAATAAAGAGCAGGGTCTACCGCACAGGAACCACCGCCACGTGCCGGAACTTCTTCTTCTGTCTCTTCAAAGTCGTTGTCTTCGGTAATCTTGAATGACTTCGGCTTCTTCAAGAACTTGTGTCCTTCCTCCGTCACTTTCAGGAGTCCGTAATGTTCCACATCCTTGCTCAAGTAACCTGCGATCAGTGCTTGACGAATCACTGCGTTCCATGTTTTATCCTCTTCCCCCATACCGGAGCCGAAGACTTCGAGGTCTTCATGCAAATGCGCCTGTACTTCGGAAGTTTCTTTACCTTGTAGTATGTCTATAATATAATCTGCCTTAAAATTTTCTTTCACCGCGATAATCGCTTCAATCACGGCACACAATAACTCTTGAGCCTCCACTTGTTTTTTAGGGTTTAAACAGTTGTCACAATTTCCACAATTTTCTTCCGTATATTCTTCACCGAAATAATGCAGCAACGTCTTGCGCCGGCATACGGAAGATTCGGCATAAGCAGCGGTTTCCAACAGAAGCTGCTTGCCAATTTCCTGCTCTGCCACAGGTTTTCCTTGCATGAACTTCTCCAGTTTTTGCAAGTCTTTGTTTGTATAAAAGGTTATGCACTGACCTTCACCGCCATCTCTACCGGCACGTCCGGTCTCCTGGTAATACCCTTCCAGACTCTTTGGAATATCGTAGTGAATCACAAACCTTACATCCGGCTTGTCGATTCCCATACCGAAAGCGATAGTTGCTACAATAACATCCACTTTTTCCATCAGGAAATCATCCTGATTCTTAGTCCGCGCCAACGAATCCATCCCGGCATGATAAGGACGCGCATTGATACCGTTTGCCTGAAGGATTTCAGCAAGTTCCTCTACTTTTTTCCGGCTAAGGCAATAGATAATGCCCGATTTTTCCGGATTGTTTTTGATAAACTTGATAATATCCCTGTCAATATTAGCGGTCTTCGCGCGTACCTCATAATAAAGGTTCGGACGGTTGAACGACGATTTGAAAACTTGAGCATCTACCATTCCCAGATTTTTCTGGATATCATGCTGCACCTTTGGTGTCGCTGTTGCGGTCAACGCAATCAACGGAGCCTTTCCTATTTCGTTGATAATAGGGCGAATCCGCCGGTATTCCGGTCGGAAGTCATGTCCCCATTCAGAAATACAATGAGCTTCGTCCACTGCATAGAACGAAATTTTCACCGAACGCAAAAATTCTACATTTTCTTCTTTCGTCAGCGATTCCGGCGCCACATATAGCAATTTTGTCTTTCCGGCAAGGATGTCCGACCTCACTTGGTCTATCGCGCCTTTGTTTAATGAAGAATTGATAAAATGGGCGACGCCATCTTCTTCACTGAAATTGCGCATTGCATCCACTTGATTCTTCATCAACGCAATAAGCGGAGAAATTACAATTGCCGTACCTTCCATCAAGAGCGAAGGTAGCTGATAGCATAAAGATTTCCCGCCACCGGTAGGCATCAGTACAAAGGTATCTTTACCATCGAGCAAGTTGTTAATGATCGCTTCCTGGTTTCCCTTGAACTTATTAAATCCGAAACACTTCTTCAGTTCATCTGTTAAATTAATCTTCCTTGCCATCTTAACTTAGGTTGTTTTATTCAGTTCATGGTTTAACTTTAGTAGGCTCCCTCCTTCAAGAGAGCCAAACAAAGTTATAAACAACTTCGTAATTACCAAGCAAAATGCGACTAATATTTTTAAGAAAATACAGTTACGATCATCTTTTATAGTCTTACTCTCTGATTTTAAGCAGTTTGCAGTCGTGCCATATTCGCTTTTTCCAGTTGCATCTTTGCATAATCCAGCATCACCTTATACTCTTTTTTGTCCTCTGAAGGGATTTCAAACATGACATCCATCATGATTGTCTCCACAATAGAGCGCAATCCACGGGCACCCAGCTTATATTCTACTGCCTTATCGACGATATATTCGAAGACAGCATCTTCAAATGTGAGCTTGATACCATCCATTTCAAACAGTTTGATGTACTGCTTGATGATAGAGTTTTTCGGTTCGGTGAGGATAGCACGAAGCGCATCCCGATCCAACGGATTCAAATAGGTCAGTACCGGAAGACGACCGATAATTTCGGGAATCAGTCCGAATGACTTCAAATCCTGCGGAGCGATATACTGCATCATGTTATTCTTGTCCACCGTCGCTGTTTTCTGCGACGCCGTATATCCTACGACATGTGTATTCAACCGTTGGGCGATCTTCTTTTCAATACCATCGAAAGCGCCGCCACAGATAAAGAGAATATTTTTGGTATTTACCGGAATCATCTTCTGGTCCGGATGCTTACGACCACCCTGGGGAGGTACGTTCACAACAGAACCTTCGAGTAATTTCAGCAATCCCTGCTGTACACCTTCACCGCTCACATCGCGAGTGATGGAAGGGTTATCTCCTTTGCGGGCAATCTTGTCGATCTCGTCGATAAACACAATACCCTGTTCCGCTTCAGGTACATTATAATCTGCCACCTGAAGCAAACGGGTTAAAATACTTTCGATATCTTCGCCTACATAACCGGCCTCTGTCAGCACCGTAGCGTCTACAATGGTAAACGGCACGTGCAGCAACTTGGCAATCGTACGTGCAAGCAACGTTTTTCCGGTTCCGGTACTACCTACCATAATAATGTTCGACTTTTCAATCTCCACATCATCCCCGCTGTCTTTTTGCAACAGACGTTTATAATGGTTATAGACCGATACGGAAAGGAAGCGTTTTGCGTCATCCTGTCCGATCACATACTGGTCGAGGAATTTCTTGATTTCTACCGGTTTGGGCAGTTCTTTTAAATTAAGTTTGGTAGCTCCCGCGCTTTTCTTGCCTTCGCCCAATGCTTCCTGAGTAATCTCATAAGCCTGGGTAGCACAACTGTCGCAGATATAGCCGTTCATTCCCGTAATCAGGAATCCGACTTCATTCTCCGACCGTCCACAGAAGCTACACCTTTTCTTTGTCTTTGAATCAGCCATTTTTATTTCTTAATCAATACCTCATCAATCATACCGTATTCTTTCGCTTCCTGAGCTGTCATCCAGTAGTCGCGGTCAGAGTCCGCCCATACCTTATCGAAATCAGTATGCGAATGATCGGCGATGATCGTATAAAGTTCTTTCTTCAATTTCTGAATCTCACGAGCTGTGATTTCAATGTCCGACGCTTGTCCTTGCGCACCACCCATCGGCTGGTGAATCATCACACGTGAATGAGGCAACGCAGAACGTTTGCCTTCAGCACCGGCAACAAGCAATACAGCCGCCATTGAAGCTGCCATACCTGTGCAGATGGTAGCAACATCACTTGAAATAAACTGCATCGTATCATAAATGCCCAGTCCGGCATATACACTTCCGCCCGGAGAGTTGATATAGATAGAGATATCCTTACCCGGATCAACAGAATCCAGATACAGCAACTGTGCCTGAAGCGTATTCGCTGTATAGTCATCTACTTGTGTACCGAGGAAAATGATGCGGTCCATCATCAAACGGGAGAAAACGTCGAGTTGAGTAACGTTCAACTGTCTTTCTTCCAGAATATAGGGATTCAAATACCCGGCCTGCGATTTAATCACATCATCCAATACCATGCCATTCATTCCTAAATGCTTGGTTGCGTATTTTCTAAAATCATCCATGTTAATTGTTCCTTTCTTATAAATTAAAAATAAACGTAAGTACAAAGAAACGAAAAAGAATACAGAGACACAAAAAAACACAGAGTTATAATTTTATAAAAACTCTGTGTTTCTGTGACTTTATATTCTATTCAACCGAATGATTATTCAAACATCTTATTGAATTCTTCGATTGAAACGTTCTTGTTTTCCAAAGTAACCTGCGCTTTCAGAGCAGCAGCCAGCTTCACTTCTACCACACGACTTACCAAATTATTGATAGTTTCTTTCTTCTTCAACATCTCCTGTGCATAGTTATCAAGCACATCATCAGGGATAGACAACATACCGTATTGAGCAAACTGTGCCTTCGTTGTTTCTCTAGCCATCTTCAGAACATCTTCCTGTTCTACTTTGATATCGTTTGCTTCAACCAACTGTTCCTTAATCAGGTGCCAAGTCAGTTCCTCGATGCTCTTATCATAGTTTTCAGCAACATATTCTTCGCCCTTTTCTTCGTTATTCAGCAACATGATACGTTTCAGCAGAGCGTCAGAGAATTCCAACTTACCTACTTTTTCCATCATCACTTTGCGAATATCGATCAGGAACTTATAATCGCTGTCAGCAACAAATCTTGCTGCAATTTCTTCTTTAATCTTAGCGCGGAATTCCTCTTCAGTCTTCACAACACCTTCGCCGAATGCCTGGTCGAACACTTCCTGTGTCAATTCACCCGGAACAAAACGAGTGATTTCTTCTACCTGGAAGCTAAAGTCAGACTTAACGTCTTTCGCGATTTCCTTGTCGATCTTCAACAAAGAGCCCAATTCAGCAGCATGTCCGTCATAAGCAACGCTCGGATTGAACACCAATACATCATTTACTTTTGCGTTAGCAAAAATAGCTTTCTGATCGTCATTCTTCATATAAGCAGGCATCAACACAGCAGCTTCTACCTGAATACCACCTTCTTTTGTATTGCCTTCTTCGTCCAACTGTGCCAGCAGACCTTTCAACATATCATTATCTTCGTAAGCATCTACCTTATCATACTTACCAGTGCGTTGAGTGTACATCTTCACCTGGTTGTCGATCATTTCTTCAGAAACTTCGATAGAATAATAATCTACTTTATCTTTAGCGCTTACTTCTGCTTTAAATTCAGGTGCCAAAGCGATATCGAACACGAAATCGAACTCTTCCATTGTATCGAAATCAATATTCTGCTGCTTTTCTTCATTAGGCAACGGCTCGCCCAACATATTCACCTTATTATCTTTAATATAATTGTAAACAGCTTCTTGCAATGCCTTATTCACAACCTCTGCAATCACCGATTTACCATACATCTTTTTAATAAGACTTGTCGGCACCATACCTTTACGGAATCCCGGAATCTGTGCCTTCTGACGGAGTGATTTCAACTCTTTGTCTACTTTCTCCTGATAATCTGCTTTCTCAAGCTTTACAGTAAGCTCTGCGCTTACTTTGTCAATGTTTTGTAATGAAACGTTCATTCTGACAATTATTTATTTGATTTATACTTTGTTCTATACTCAAAGAGGGTGCAAAATTAGTGCTAATCTTTCAAATTTCAAAAGACATTGCAGATTTATTTCAGTAACGCCACCCATCTTTCACACATCTTTTATTAATTATTTCATCAATTCCTCATATATAAACAACAATAAACCATCAGCAACGACCACGCCGCAGGT
>NC_021017.1:5738901-5769421 GCF_000210075.1 Bacteroides xylanisolvens XB1A | reverse complement strand
CTTTCAAGAGAAAAGGAAAGAACTTTTTTTTCTGATAATCCGCAAATTAACCTTCCAAAAAGATGGTTAATTCAAAAATTATTCTTTTCTTTGCTGCGGATTGATGGACCATTAGTTTCTCGATTTGATTACAAGGTTTTTACTTCCGTTACGAAACGCATTTGTAAACTCTCTGTCGTTTTAATCTTTTTATTAGTAACCATCTGTCCAGAGAGTTTTATTCATTTATTTATTTTTTATCATTTTCATTATGAACATTTATGTTGGAAACCTTAACTACCGTGTTAAGGAAGGAGATCTGCAACAAGTGATGGAAGATTACGGAGCAGTATCATCAGTTAAAGTTGTTATGGACCGTGAAACCGGTAAATCCAAAGGATTCGCTTTCATCGAAATGGAAGACGACGCTGCAGCTGCAAAAGCTATTGCTGAATTGAACGGAGCTGAATACATGGGCCGTACAATGGTAGTTAAAGAAGCTAGACCTAGAGCTTAATTGCCGACGCTAATATAGCTAAGAAAAAAAGAAACTTCTGTCACCCGATGACAGAAGTTTTTTTATTACCCTTCCATTCCTTGCACTTCCACGTCCTTCACCTTACGGAGCAAGTCTGAAGCAAAGATAAAGTTATTCAGTCGTTCGTTGGTAGAGGTAAAGATATCATCTTTTGTCCCTTCCCACTCTTTATGTCCTTCATAAATATAAATCACTTTCTCGCCAATTCCCAATACAGAATTCATATCATGCGTATTGATAATGGTCGTCATGTTATATTCCTGCGTAATATCGTGGATCAGATCATCAATCACCAATGACGTTTTCGGATCGAGTCCCGAGTTCGGTTCATCGCAAAACAAATATTGCGGATTCAGGGCAATAGCACGTGCAATAGCCACACGCTTCTGCATCCCCCCACTGATTTCTCCCGGAAACTTATCTTTCGCCTCCCCCAGATTCACACGATCCAAGCAGAACATCGCCCGTTTGGTACGCTCACGCAAAGTATCATTGCTAAACATATTCAACGGAAACATCACATTGTCCAACACCGTCATCGAGTCAAACAGAGCCGCACTCTGGAAAATCATCCCCATCTCCTTGCGAAGCATCTTTTTCTCCTTCTTCCCCATCAAGACAAGGTTACGTCCGTCATATAAGACTTCCCCCTTCTCCGGAGTAAGCAATCCTACAATACACTTCATCAATACCGTCTTACCGGAGCCACTCTGACCGATAATCAAATTCGTCTTTCCATTTTCAAAACTAGCATTGATATCGCTCAATACCGTTTTGTCATCAAATGATTTATAAAGTCCTTTAATCTCAATCATCCCATCAAAAGTTTAGTTAATATCAAGTCCGCAAACAGAATCAATACACTGCTGGATACTACGGCATCCGTAGAAGCCTTTCCCACAGCAATCGATCCACCATCTACCGTATATCCGAAGAAAGCAGACACACTTGCAATAATAAACGCAAAAAAGAGGGATTTGATGATACCGGCCCAAATAAACCACTCCACAAACATATATTGCAATCCATATTCCAGATCGACCGCATTCATCACCCCAGCAAACCAACAGGTGCAAAAGGCACCGATAATTCCGGCAAAGATACTGAACGTCACTAAAATAGGAATCACAGTTACCATCGCCGTAATCTTAGGCAGAATCAGGTAGTTTGCCGAATTGATACCCATAATTTCGAGCGCGTCAATCTGCTGCGTCACCCGCATTGTTCCTAATTCCGAAGCGATATTCGACCCTACTTTTCCCGCAAGAATCAAACACATGATAGAGGAAGAAAATTCCAGCAACATAATTTCACGTGTCACATACCCCACTGTCCAGCGAGGCATCCACGGACTTTCGATATTCAACTTGATCTGGATGGTAATAACCGCGCCGATGAAAAACGAAATCAACAGCACGATACCGATGGAGTTCACACCTAGTTGCTCCAACTCGTTAAGGTATTGCCGGAAGAACATACGCATACGTTCAGGACGGGAAAAAGTCCGTCCCATCAGCATGAAATATCTCCCGACGGTTCTCAATGCTTTTATCATAACTCACACTATTTGTCTGCAAATGTACATTATTTCAGCTTATTTTTACTACATTTGCCGCAAAATAACTAGAATATGGAAGAAAGCAAGATGGTGCTCCGCACGGAAGACCTGGTTAAGAAGTACGGTAAACGAACCGTTGTGAGCCACGTTTCCATCAATGTGAAGCAAGGTGAGATTGTAGGTTTGCTGGGACCGAACGGTGCCGGCAAGACGACTTCATTCTATATGACTGTAGGGCTGATTACTCCGAATGAAGGACGTATTTTCCTCGACGACCTGGAGATTACCAAATATCCGGTTTACAAACGAGCGCAAACGGGAATCGGCTACCTTGCACAGGAAGCTTCCGTTTTCCGCCAGATGAGTGTGGAAGATAATATCGCCGCCGTACTGGAAATGACTAACAAGCCCAAAGAATATCAAAAGGAGAAACTCGAAAGCCTGATAGCAGAATTCCGTCTGCAAAAGGTACGCAAAAACAAAGGTAACCAGTTGTCCGGAGGTGAACGCCGCCGTACGGAGATTGCCCGTTGTCTTGCCATCGACCCCAAATTCATCATGCTTGACGAACCTTTTGCCGGTGTAGACCCGATTGCCGTAGAAGATATCCAGCAAATTGTTTGGAAGCTGAAAGACAAGAATATCGGAATCCTGATTACCGACCACAACGTACAGGAGACACTTAGTATCACCGACCGCGCCTATCTGCTGTTTGAAGGAAAGATTCTTTTCCAGGGAACACCGGAAGAATTATCGGAGAATCAGATTGTGCGTGAAAAATACTTGAGTAACAGCTTCGTTTTACGCAGAAAAGATTTCCAGTTGGAGAAATAGATTCACCACAGATTTTCACAGATATTTCATAAAGAATACGGGCTAATCAAATGATACAAAACTTGTAAATTGATTAGCCCGTTTTTTATTTTTAATCTGTGGAAATCTGTGTTAATCTGTGGTGAACTTTACTTCTGTCGAATATAAATATTAACCGGAGTACCTGTCAGATTCCATTTCTCACGCATCTTATTTTCGAGGAAACGTTTGTACGGATCCTTCACATACTGCGGCAAGTTGGCAAAATAGACAAATGAAGGCACTTGCGTATTCGGCAGCTGTGTGATGTATTTAATCTTGATATACTTACCTTTATTTGAGGGAGGCGGATAAGCCTCGATCAGCGGAAGCATTTCTTCATTCAAACGAGCTGTCGGAATCTTTGTCGTCCGGTTCTCATATACATTACGTGCTTCTTCCAGCACTTTCAGAATACGTTGTTTGGTCAATGCAGAAGCAAAGATGATCGGGAAATCGACAAACGGAGCAAAACGTGAACGGACAGCTTCCTCAAATGTCTTCTGCACTTTCACTGATTTATCTTCCACCAAGTCCCATTTATTAATCACGACTACCAATCCTTTCTGGTTCTTCTGAATCAGAGAAAAGATATTCAAGTCCTGGCTCTCAACACCCCTCGTTGCATCCAACATCAGAATACAAACATCCGAACCTTCGATGGCACGAATCGAACGAATCACCGAATAATATTCCAAGTCTTCATTTACCTTGTTTTTCTTACGGATACCTGCCGTATCTACCAGGTAAAAATCAAATCCGAATTTATTGTAACGAGTGTAGATCGAGTCACGGGTAGTTCCTGCAATCTCTGTCACGATATTACGTTCTTCCCCAATAAACGCGTTTACAATGGAAGATTTTCCTGCATTCGGGCGTCCTACCACAGCAAAACGAGGAATATCATCATCTAGGATTTCAGAAGACTCCTTCTTGAAATTGCTGACAATCAAATCCATCAAATCACCCGTACCACTTCCTGTCATGGCAGAAACACAATACGGATCGCCCAATCCCAGTTTATAAAACTCGGGAGCGTTATACTGTAAATCATGATTGTCCGTTTTATTGGCAACCATAATCACCGGACTATTAGCACGACGCAGAATAGCCGCCACCTGCATATCCAGGTCGGTCACTCCATTCATCACATCTACAACGAACAAAATAACGTCCGCTTCATCCACTGCCAATAATACCTGCTTGCGGATTTCCTCTTCAAAAACATCATCCGAATTAACCACCCATCCGCCGGTATCCACCACGGAGAACTCACGGCCCAGCCACTCGGACTTGCCATATTGTCTGTCGCGGGTTGTACCCGCTTCTTCATTCACAATAGCCTGACGAGTCTTCGTCAGACGGTTAAATAAGGTAGACTTGCCCACATTCGGGCGTCCTACAATTGCAACTAAATTACCCATAGTTCAATACCTTGTTTTTTTCACGACTATCACAGTCGCATGAATACTCTTAATCTAACTGATAACCAAAATTACGCAGTTCCTTATCCGAACTACGCCAATCCTTATCCACTTTCACATACGTTTCGAGGAAAATAGTCTTTCCAAAGAAACGTTCCAGTTCGCGGCGAGCCTCGGTAGCTACCTTCTTCAACGCCTTGCCCTGTTTACCGATAATAATTCCTTTCTGCGAATCACGTTCCACGTTAATCACCGCACGAATATGAATCTTCTTCGGCTCTTCCTTAAACTCCTCTACGACCACTTCCACCGAATAAGGAATCTCCTTGTCGTAGTAGAGCAGAATCTTTTCCCGGATAATCTCATTCACGAAGAAACGGGCAGGCTTGTCCGTCCACTGATCCTTTCCAAAATAAGGAGGAGAATCGGGCAACAGTTCTTTGATTCGCTTCATCACATAGTCCACATTGAACTTCGATGTAGCAGAAATCGGAATAATTTCGGCTTGGGGAAGCAGTTCTTTCCAATCTTCCACCAGCTTTACCAGTTTTTCCTGATCTGTAAGATCTATCTTATTGATGAGCAGGAGCACAGGCACCGTCATCTGGCGTACCTTCTCCATAAACTCATTATTCTTATCCGGCGTCTCCACCACGTCAGTCACATAAAGCAAGATATCCGCATCCGTCAATGCCGAAGTAGAAAAATTCAGCATCGACTCCTGTAGTTTATAATTGGGCTTCAATACTCCCGGAGTATCAGAAAAAACAATCTGCATTTCATCCGTATTATAGATTCCCATAATCCGGTGACGAGTTGTCTGCGCCTTGAAAGTAGCGATCGAAATACGTTCACCCACCAAGACATTCATCAATGTCGATTTTCCGACATTCGGATTTCCTACAATGTTTACAAAACCTGCTTTATGCATTTCTCTTCATTTTATTGGTTGAGACAAAAAAACGCATCGAATCGAAATAGGATGCGTTTTTGAGTGTTATAGTTCAGTAACTTACGTTACGATTCCTTTTTTCCGTCATAACCCCATTTCACGTAAACTGCGCCCCATGTAAATCCGGCACCGAATGCAGTGAAAATGATATTATCACCTTTCTTGAGTTTATCTTCATAATCCCAGATACACAAAGGAAGAGTAGCAGCACTGGTGTTACCGTAATGCTCAATATTTACCAACACTTTATCCATTGGCACCTCCATACGGTGAGCCACGGCTTCGATAATGCGGACATTCGCCTGATGCGGAACAATCCAGTTGATATTATCTTTCGTCAGACCATTCTTTTCTGCAATAGCAGCAGATACATCCGACATGTTGGATACAGCATATTTAAACACTGTTCTTCCTTCCTGGTGCAAATAGTGCATTTTATTGTCTACTGTGAAATAAGACGGAGGACAAACCGAACCACCAGCTTTCATGTGGAGGAAAGGCAATCCTTTGCCATCAGTTCTCAGTATCGAATCCATGATTCCGTAATCTTCCGTAGTCGGTTCCACCATAAAGGCAGCAGCACCGTCACCAAAGATAGGGCATGTAGCACGATCTGTATAGTTAACCATTGACGACATCTTATCGGCACCGACAATGATAATTTTCTTATATCTTCCCGAACGGATGAAATTAGCAGCTGTCTCCATTAAATACAGGAAACCGCTACAAGCAGCTTGCAAATCGAAAGCAAATGCATTCTTCAGTCCGAGTTTATCACAAAGAATAGAAGCTGTAGAAGGGAAGTGATAGTCAGGAGTAGTGGTAGCGACAACAACCAAATCAATGTCATCAGGATTAGCACCAGTTTTCTTCATCAACTGTTTGGCAGCTTTGCGTGCCATGTATGAACTACCTAATCCTTCCTCATTCAGAATATGTCTCTCCTTTACTCCGATACGAGTCATAATCCATTCGTCGTTGGTATCCACCATTTTTGATATCTCGTCGTTAGTTAAGATATAATCGGGAACGTACCCGCCGACTCCTGTGATTACTGCATTTATTTTTTCCATCAAACCTATTTTAAATTAGCAATACTATAATACTTAAAGCAGCCGGAGAGCTTTACCCTCAGGCTGTTTTCAGTATAACTGTACTAATTATACAGCTGCTTCTTTCTCAATAGCGAGCTTACCTCTGTAATAGCCACAAGCACCACATACAGTGTGGTAAACGTGCCATTCGCCGCAATTCGGACAAATAGCCAATGTAGGAGCTACTGCCTTATCATGAGTTCTTCTCTTCGCTTGTCTCGTACTTGATTGTCTTCTCTTAGGATGTGCCATTTTCTTAAAACTTTAATTATTATCTAATATTTTTTTTAATTCATTCCAGCGAGGATCAATTTGTTCCTCCACTTCTTCCTCAATTACGATGTCATCTCCACCTGTGTCGAAAGTATCATCGCTATCCTCATTCGCATTTGTTTTCAAATGCTTGTTCAATTTACTAGTTACCGCTTTATTACACTTACCGGGAGCATGTACATGCTTCATCGGAATAGACAGCGCAACAAATTCATACATGAACCATGCAACGTTGATTTCCCCTTCTTCCTCGGGAATCACAATCAGGTTGTCACCTTCTTCTGCATATTCATGACCAAACTTTACCATCAGTTTATCAGAAGAACTGATAGGTAGCTCCATATCATCCAGACAACGGTCGCATGGTACCCATACCATACCGTCAGTTTGGAAACTCAGCTCGAAAGCACGAGAGGTTCTTTTCACAGTCAATGTAACATTGACCTTTCCTTTCTGAACTTCAGGACCATCAATGTGAGCGAAGTAAAGGTTATCCAATACAAACTCATACTTAGCAGAGTCTGCTTGCATACCTTTCAAGTCAATTTTGTATTTATCAAATTTTCCCAAAGCTTCTCTCTTTTTTAAATCGTTAGCTTACAATTCGGGCGACAAAGATACAAATAAATATCCTCATAACATACAAATTATCAGTAAATATTCACTTTTTTAATAGGTATTATGAGGTTTGTATCTGCTAAAAAGGGTGGTATAAATACCAAAGTAATAAAAAACAGAAAGCCTCGCCCGTCAATAGACAAGCGAGGCTTCGTTCATTTCTGCACCGTTTCATTCTTTTTTATACTGTTTTGAAACAAATAAGTCGATTCTAAATACTTGGTTTACTGCTGGACCGTTTGCTCCTGTGTCGCTGTACTTTCATTTCCATAGCGGTCAATAGCCGTCACTGCGAAGTGCTTTTTTGCATTCCAAGGCAGGATAGGGGCATATACGTAACTCGTCTCTCGAATATTTTGTGCAACGATATTTTCTGGTCGGTTGATATCTACCGGATAATCATTAGAAGCATAAATAACATACATGGGCTTGTTGCGCTGATCGTTATCAGTAGCAGCCTGCCAGGTTAATTCGGTATATCCATTATCGATGTGGGTAGTTTTCAGTGCAGAAGGAGCCGTAGGCGGAACATTGTCCAGCCAAGGCATCGGGGGTTGTAAAGCAGGGTATGCATAAAAATTCTCAGATAATTCATCATAAATCCCCTGCGTGTTCTCCATCAGGTATTTCACCCGGTAATGCCCTTCACCCGCCATTTTCTGCTTGCGGATAAAGTTCATCTGACGATCTATTTCGTCGCGTGTCCATTTACCTTCATCGGGATGGAGAAAATAAATGCCGAGTCCCGGAATCACCTGCCGTCCGTTGCTCTGTTCCTGCCAGTCGAGGGCGAAAGGGTAGAAATTGTTTCCCTGGAAATACATCATCGGATAAATCTGATCCATAATACCTTCTCCCATCCAACCTTGCGGGTCCTGATAAACGGTAAAGAAAGCATTCCATCCACGGGAGGGGTAACGAGAAGTATCACGGTATTTACCTACCGGGCAGGTACTTACTTTCACCCAAGGCTTCATAGCTTTTACACCTTTATATATATAACGTACAATTTCGGAGATATTATCCCGGCGCCACTGATCCAGTGTGCGTCCTTTATTGTATCGTCGGAAATCATATTTATCAGGAAAAAGAGGAGCATTCTCCGGATAACGCAGATAGTCGAAATGCACTCCGTCCACATCATAACCGCTAACGACTTCCCGCACCAGTTTCATCAAGTACTCCTTCGTTGCCGGATGTCCCGGATTGAGGAAATATTCGCGCTTGTAAGGAACGCATATTTCTTTCATCCGCTTGGTGACAGACTGACTGCCGAGCGAAGCAACATGCTTCTTATTTCCTAGTGGGATAGTTACCATCCAGGCATGACATTCCATCCCTCGCTTATGACATTCTTCAACGGCAAAAGCCAGTGGATCATATCCTGGATTTCCTCCTGTCTTTCCGGTCAGGATCGAATTGAAAGGTTCGATTGCCGAAGGATATAATACATCTCCACGAGTACGGGTTTGAAATAGGATAGTGTTGAAGTTGGCAGCCTTTAACTTATCAAGAATATCTATTAACTCTTCTTTCTGCTTGCGGATTGTTTGAGGGTTTGTCGCACGTGTGCGAGGCCAATCCAGTCCGTACACCGCTGTCACCCATGCGGCACGAACTTCGTGCTTGGGTTGCGCAACAATTGAGAGGAAAGGAAACAAAAGTGAAAGAATGAAAATAGTATAGCGCATATCCTTTATTTTTTGTTTTAAATCCCTGCAAAGTTAGTAAAAGTGTCGGTATTGTTGGGCTGTTTCGTGAGATTATGTTACATTTGCCAAGTTAAAAAAACGACACGCTATGATTACATTTACTCTATGCCTGCTGGCGTTGATAGTAGGCTATTTTACGTATGGACGCCTGATGGAACGCGTCTTTGGTCCTGACGACCGTAAAACACCGGCTCTTACCAAGGCGGATGGAGTGGACTATATTCCATTGCCCACCTGGAAGATTTTCATGATTCAATTTCTCAATATTGCCGGATTAGGTCCTATTTTCGGAGCAATCATGGGAGCGAAATTTGGTAGCTCTTCATACTTGTGGATTGTGCTGGGAAGTATTTTTGCGGGGGCAGTGCATGATTATTTTGCCGGAATGCTTTCTTTGCGTAATGGAGGTGAAAGCCTGCCGGAAATAATAGGGCGTTATTTGGGACTGACTACCAAGCAGGTGATGAGAGGATTCACTGTCATTTTAATGATTCTGGTGGGTTCGGTTTTTGTTGCAGGTCCTGCCGGATTGTTGGCTAAACTGACACCGGAAAGTTTGGATGCTACGTTTTGGATTATCGTTGTATTTGCATATTATATTCTGGCTACTTTGCTGCCTGTTGATAAAATAATAGGTAAAATCTACCCATTGTTTGCGGTTGCCTTGTTGTTTATGGCAGTAGGCATTTTGGTGATGCTCTATGTTAACCATCCGGCTTTGCCGGAGTTATGGGACGGATTGCAAAATACGAACCCGGAAGCGAGCGAACTTCCTATCTTCCCGATTATGTTTGTGAGTATTGCTTGTGGTGCCATTTCAGGTTTCCATGCTACGCAAAGCCCATTGATGGCCCGTTGTATGACTTCGGAACGGCATGGACGTCCGGTATTTTACGGTGCAATGATTACCGAGGGCATTGTTGCTCTTATTTGGGCTGCTGCCGCTACTTATTTTTTCCATGAAAACGGAATGGAAGAAAGCAATGCTTCTGTTATCGTTGATGCCATCACAAAAGAATGGTTAGGGGCAATCGGCGGAGTACTCGCTATTTTGGGGGTGATTGCCGCTCCGATAACTTCGGGTGATACGGCTTTCCGTTCGGCACGTCTGATTGTGGCAGACTTCCTGGGGATGGAACAAAAAAGTATGCGCCGTCGTTTGTACATTTGTATTCCGATGTTTGTACTAGCTATTGGTTTGCTTTTGTATAGTTTGCGTGATGCAAACGGATTTAATATGATATGGCGTTATTTTGCCTGGGCAAATCAGACATTGGCTGTGTTTACCTTGTGGGCTATAACAGTTTTTCTGGCGGTATCCAAGAAACCTTATATCATTACTTTGGTACCGGCACTGTTTATGACATGTGTATGTTCTACTTATATATGTATTGCTCCTGAAGGATTAGGACTCTCGCATACAGTCTCCTATGGCGTTGGTATAGCGTGTGTAATGGTTGCGACTGTTTGGTTCTATATCTGGATAAATAAGCAAAAAACAAGAAAATTATCAGAATGAAGAAAATAAGAAAATCAACAGGAGTGGCGCTTGCATTCCTTATTTATGTATCTGTAACAGCGGCTTATTTGTTGCCTCGTAATACGGAAGTCAGCCTGACAGAGAAAATAATTACGGTGGCAGTTTCTTATGTCATCGTCCTCCTTCTTTGGCTGGTGCTTCGGAAAAAGGAACAAATGCGTGAACGCCGCAAAAAAGACGAACAATATATTCACTTAAAAAAGTAAGTTTATGAAGAAATTAGCTTTGGCTCTTTGCTTATTGGCAGTCTCTTTTACTGCACAAGCGCAATTTGAGAAAGGAACTACGATTATTAATCCTTCATTGTCGGGGTTGGACTTTTCGTATAGTAAAAACGATAAAGCAAAGTTTGGAGTTGGTGCACAGGTCGGTACATTTTTTGCCGAGGGTATTGCCTTGATGGTAAATGCTGGAGCCGACTGGTCGAAACCAGTAGATGAGTATACACTGGGTACAGGAGTACGTTTCTACTTCAATAAAACTGGTATCTATCTGGGTGGCGGACTCGACTGGAACCGCTTCCGTTGGAGTGGTGGAAAACATCAGACAGACTGGGGACTGGGCATCGAAGCCGGATACGCTTACTTCCTTTCGCGTACGGTGACCATTGAACCTGCCGTTTATTATAAATGGCGTTTCAATGATGGAGATATGTCGCGTTTCGGTGTGAAGATTGGATTCGGTTTCTACTTGTAAGAGAGATTGATTTTTTTCATATATTAAGCCCTGCAGATATAGAACTTCTGCAAGGGCTTAATTACATAGATGTATTATTATAGTTTTGACGATTGCTTATCCTAGTTTTTCTTTCAGAAACTGCCCTGTATAGCTTGCTCCGCAGGCAGCAACTTCTTCCGGGGTACCCACTGCTACGATATTTCCACCCTTATCTCCACCTTCCGGTCCGAGATCGATTACATAATCGGCACATTTGATGACGTCCATGTTATGCTCGATGATAACGATGCTGTGTCCCCGGCGAATCAATGCGTCGAAAGCATCCAGCAGTTTGCGGATATCATGAAAGTGTAATCCTGTAGTCGGTTCGTCAAAGATAAACATCGTTGGGTCAGCTTTCTCCTGACTTAAATAAAATGCGAGTTTGACACGTTGGTTTTCACCACCGGAAAGGGTAGAAGAAGCCTGTCCTAATTTGATATATCCCAGTCCTACGTCCTGCAAAGGAAGTAACTTCTTCACAATTTTCTTCTGTCCATGTTCGTTGAAGAACTCAATCGCTTGGTTGACGGTCATCTCCAATACATCGTAGATGCTTTTATCGTTGAATTTCACTTCCAGCGTGTCGGATTTGAAACGTTTTCCGTGACAAGATTCACACTCCAACACCAAGTCTGCCATAAATTGCATTTCTACAGTAATGGTTCCTTCTCCTTTACACTCTTCGCAACGTCCGCCTTCGCTATTGAAACTGAAGAATCCGGGGGTATATCCCATTTGTTTCGCCAAAGGCTGTTCGGACCATAGTTTGCGGATTTCGTCGTAAGCCTTGATGTAAGTCACCGGATTTGAGCGCGATGATTTGCCAATCGGGTTCTGGTCTACAAATTCTACATTCCGCAGGTCACGCAAACTTCCTCCGATTGAAGTGAATTCTCCCGGTCGGTCACTACATTCGTCTAATTCACGTTTCAATGCCCGGAAGAAAATATCTCTTACCAATGTACTCTTCCCGGAACCGGAAACACCCGTAACAACTGTCATTACATTGAGAGGGATACGTACGTTTACTCCTTTCAGATTATTCTCACGTGCGCCTTTCAATTCTATATAGTTATTCCATGGCCGGCGATGCTTCGGAACGGGTATTTCATCTTCTCCTAAAAGATAACGTACCGTATAACTGTTGCTTCCCTTCTTTAAATCCTTCATATCTCCCTGGTAGACAACTTCTCCACCTAGGCGTCCGGCATTGGGACCTATGTCGATAATGTAATCGGCTGCACGGATAATTTCTTCATCGTGCTCTACCACCACTACCGTATTTCCTAATTGTTGCAGTTGACGCAACACATGGAGCAGACGGTCTGTGTCACGGCTATGCAGTCCGATACTTGGTTCATCGAGAATATAAAGACTACCTACAAGGCTACTTCCCAGCGAGGTTGCCAGATTGATACGCTGGCTCTCTCCACCCGATAAGGAATTACTAAGCCGGTTCAAAGTCAGATAGCCCAAACCTACATCAATTAGAAAACGAATCCGGCTATTTATTTCAACCAGGATACGTCGGGATACGTTGTTGTCGTGTTCGTCCAGTTCCAAATGATCGAAGAATTCCTTCAGCTCTGTGATAGGCAAATCTACCAGTTCGGAAATGTTTTTTCCACCCACTCGTACATATCCGGCTTCCGGTTTCAGGCGGGTGCCGTGGCATTTCGGGCAAAGCGTCTTTCCCCGGTAACGCGCCAGCATCACCCGGTATTGTATCTTATATTGATTCTCTTCCAGCATCTTGAAAAAATCATTGATGCCGTGGAAATATTGGTTGCCCTCCCAAAGTAACCTGCGTTGCGCGTCTGTCAACTCATAATAAGGAGTGAAAATGGGGAAGTCGAATTTCTCCGCATTATGAATTAATTCTTCTTTCCATTCACCCATCTTTTCGCCACGCCAGCATACGATAGCTCCTTCATACACCGATAATGAACGATCCGGAACGACTAAGTGCTCGTCGATGCCGATTACTTTGCCGAATCCTTCGCACGCCGGACAAGCGCCGATAGGCGAGTTGAATGAAAACATCTGGTCGTTCGGTTCTTCAAAGATGATGCCGTCCGCTTCGAATTTAGTGCTGAAAGTATGAAGTTTCGTAGTTCCATCCGATAGAAAAAAACGCAGCATACAGGTTCCGTCGCCTTCATACATGGCTGTTTCGGCAGAATCAGTCAGTCGGCTGATGGCGTCCTTGCTGGTGGCAACCGCCATACGGTCAACCAGCAGATAGACTTCATCACCTGCCACAGGCGTATATTCATCGATTCGTTTCATTTCACCGTTCACTTCGATACGGTTGAATCCTTGTTTCAGGTCTATTTCCAATTGCTGTTGTAATGTGCGGTCTTCACGCAGGCGGATAGGCGTCAGTACCGTATATCTTGTGCCTTTCGGATAAGAAAGCATACAGTTGACGATGTCCTCTGTGGAGTGCTTCTTCACTTCCTGCCCGCTGATGGGACTATACGTTTTTCCCACCCGTGAATATAACAGGCGTAGATATTCGTAAATTTCAGTCGAGGTGCCCACGGTGGAACGGGGATTACGGCTGTTTACTTTTTGTTCGATGGCAATGGCGGGAGGAATTCCTTTGATAAAGTCACACTCCGGTTTGCTCATTCTCCCCAGGAACTGACGCGCGTAGCTGCTTAAGCTTTCTACGTAGCGGCGTTGTCCCTCTGCATAAAGGGTATCAAAAGCAAGTGATGATTTTCCCGAACCCGACAATCCGGTGATAACAACAAGTTTGTTGCGGGGAATATCTACATCGATGTTTTTTAGGTTGTTGACTCGTGCGCCTTTGATCGAAATATAGTTGTTTTCTGACATAAAATACACCTTTTTTATGGTAGTCGGCAAAGTTAGCGAATTTATCGGGAGTTTGTATTATCTTTGCGTCACATTATTACGATTTAAGAATATTATGAAGCTGAAAAACTATCTTTTACTTTTAGCTCTTCTTCTGGTGGTAGGAGTGAGGGCACAGGTGCCATCAGGCAATAAATATCCTAAACGTGAATTCCGTGGAGCATGGATACAGGCTGTCAATGGCCAGTTTCGTGGCATTCCCACAGAGCGACTGAAGCAAATATTGATTAGCCAGTTGAATTCTCTTCAGGAAGCCGGCATTAACGCAATCATCTTTCAGGTACGCCCTGAAGCAGATGCATTATACGCTTCCCAGCATGAGCCGTGGAGCCGTTTCCTGACAGGAACGCAAGGTCAGACACCTTCCCCTATGTGGGATCCGATGCAGTTTATGATTGAAGAATGTCAGAAACGGAATATGGAATTTCATGCCTGGATCAATCCTTACCGCGTGAAGACCTCATTAAAGAACAAGTTGGCACCGGAACATATTTATCACCAGCATCCGGAATGGTTTGTTACTTATGGCGATCAGCTATATTTCGATCCGGCACTTCCCGAAAGCCGTGAACATATCTGCAAAATTGTGACCGATATTGTGTCTCGTTATGATGTAGATGCTATTCACATGGATGATTATTTCTATCCTTATCCGGTTAATGGGTTGGATTTTCCGGATGATGCAAGTTTCGCCCGTTACGGTGGAGGTTTCACCAATAAGGCAGATTGGCGTCGTAGTAATGTGAATGTGTTGATAAAGAAGCTTCATGAAACGATTCGTGGCATCAAGCCATGGGTGAAGTTCGGTATTAGTCCGTTCGGTATTTATCGTAATCAGAAAAGCGATCCGTTGGGAAGTAACACCAATGGTTTGCAGAACTATGATGATCTTTATGCCGATGTGCTTCTTTGGGCACGTGAAGGATGGATTGATTATAATATTCCGCAAATTTATTGGGAGATTGGTCACAAGGCTGCCGACTATGAGACATTGGTGAAATGGTGGGCTACTCATTCGGAAAACCGGCCGTTATTTATCGGCCAGTCAGTGCCAAAGACTGTTCAGTTTGCCGATCCGCAGAATCCTTCTATCAATCAGCTTCCCCGTAAGATGGCTTTGCAACGTGCTTACCAAACAATCGGAGGAAGCTGTCAATGGTATGCAGCAGCTGTTGTTGAGAATCAGGGTAGATATCGTGATGCTTTAATCAGTGAATATCATAAATATCCTGCTTTGATTCCAGTCTTTGATTTTATGGATGATAAAGCTCCGGGCAAGGTACGTAAAATGAAAAAGGTATGGACGGAAGATGGCTATATCCTTTTTTGGACAGCTCCGAAAGCTGATACAGAGATGGATAAGGCAGTTCAATATGTAGTCTATCGTTTTGACAGTAAAGAAAAGGTGAATTTGGACGATCCTTCTCATATTGTAGCTATCACGCGCAATCCATTCTATAGACTTCCTTATGAAACAGGAAAAACAAAATGCCGTTATGTAGTGACAGCTTTAGATCGTTTACATAATGAATCGAAATCCGTAAGTAAGAAGTTAAAACTGTAAAGGTATAGAATAAACAACGATAAAACGGTGAACACTCTGCAGAATGATAACGCAGTTTATTCACCGTTTTTTGTTTACTGTTTTTTTGTTTACTGTTCAGCCGCTCGTTATTAATAGAGCAGCAAACCTGCAATACCACAGGCGATAATCATTAATATCGGATTGGCTTTATATTTTCTTGTTCCGATGAATGCAATCAGAAAGATAATGATACTGATAACGAATGAATAAGTATCTTCCGTAGGCGAACCGAAGTTTTCTGCGTTCATTAATACCAACGCAGCGGAGGCGAGTAATCCGACTACTGCCGGGCGTAATCCGTCAAATATAGATTCTACTATCGGATGTTTCTGGTATTTTAGGAAGAATTTACTGATGGTCAACATCAAGATGAAAGAGGGAAGGACTACGGCAAAGGTAGCAATGATGGAACCCCATACGCTACCCGTAGAAGTAAACCCTACATAAGTAGCTGCGTTGATACCAATAGGTCCTGGAGTCATTTGGCTGATTGCGACAATATCCGTGAACTCCTGCGAACTCACCCATCCATAGCGGGTTACCACTTCTCCTTGAATCATGGAAAGCATGGCATAACCGCCACCGAAGCCGAAGAGTCCGATCTTGAAAAATGTATAGAATAACTGTAGGTAAATCATGTGATTAATAATTTATTATATAATAATTTTAGGCACGGATTACACGGATTTCACGGTTTTTAGAATTATGAATCTGTAAAACAACAGCGTTAATCCGTTCCTTCTCAACTCTCCTTTCTTAGCTCTTGACTTTTCTAAGTTTTCCCCACAGGAATCCTCCTACACCGGCAGCAATGATAATCCAGATAGGGGAGAAGCCCAACAGCCAGATTAATAATGCCGAGGCAACAGGAATCCACAGATTGTAGCGGTTGATTTTAGCAGATCGTCCCATGGTAAAGGTTGGTGCCGCGATGAGTGCCACCACTGCCGGGCGGATTCCTTTAAAAATACGTTCCACTATCGGATTGTCTTGGAAACTATGAAAGAACAGGGCGATAGCTAATATAATAATGAAAGACGGTAAAACAGTACCCAATGCTGTGATAATACTTCCCCGGATGCCACGCAATTTATATCCTATGAAGATAGAAATATTGACTGCCAGAATTCCCGGAGCGGATTGTGAGATAGCCAACAGGTCTATAAAATCTTCCTGCGCAATCCATTTTCGCTTGGTGACAATTTCATTTTCAATCAGTGGCACCATTGCATACCCTCCTCCAATGGTAAAGGCGCCTATTTTAAAAAAGATTCCAAATGCTTCGAAATAAATGTTCATTCTTTCTTTTCTCCTCCTTCCTTACTAGCTGTTTTTTTCTCTTTGCCATACTGACTGGGGCTCACATTAAAATGCTTCTTAAACACTTCGCGGAAGTACTTGGCGTCACTGAATCCCGTCATTTCTGCAATTTCTGTTATGCTATGTGTGTCTTCTTTTAGTAATTGTACGGCACGTTTCAGACGAATCAGCCGGATATAATCTCCCGGTGCCTGATCGGTTAATGCCCTTAATTTATTGTAAAAACTTGTGCGACTCATTCCCATCAGGCTGCATAATACATCTACCGTGAGAGCAGGATTGTCAATGTTATCTTCCACGTTCTTTTTGACGTTTGCTATGAATTTCCAGTCAATGTCTTGCGAACAGTTGATGCAGTCTTCATCATTTTCCTCATCATTCAGATCTAAATTTGCGAATTTGCTGCGCAATAGTGCACGGTTAGCCAGCAGATTGGCAACATTAGCTTTCAATATACCAATATTGAATGGCTTCACAACGTATTCATCCGCACCAATCTGAAGTCCCGAGAGAATATCTTTCTCATTATTCAAAGCAGTCAGCAGGATAACAGGAATGTGGGAGGTTTCGATATTATTCTTGATAGCTTGGCATAATTCATCCCCCCGCATTTCAGGCATCATAATGTCTGAAATAACCAGCTCTGGTTTGTACTCGGGAATAATCGTCAATGCTTCTTTTCCATTGGAGCAAACCTGTACGAAATACTCCTCGGATAACGTTTGCGACAGATAGTTGCGCAACTCATCATTATCTTCCACAATCAAGATGCGACGATGATTAATGTTCTCTTTCTTTTGTGCATTTTCGTAAATTTCAGGTGATGGAGGCGGAACGTTATCAATCGTATTTTCTATACGCTGTTTGCTCGGAGTTGCCAGATGTGCTTTCCGGAAGCGCTTGCTGTCTTTAGGGAATGTTATTTTGATAACCGATCCCTGGTTTTCGATGCTTGACAGATTAATCTTTCCTTTATGCAGGCGGACTAGCTTCCATACAAGCATCAGTCCGATACCACTTCCTGTTACTTTGGAATTAATAGCATTGCTGCCACGGAAATGAAGTTTGAACAATTTCTTTTGTTCATTGGCCGGGATGCCGATTCCTGTGTCTCTGACTTCCACGCTCCATGAGTCAGATGTTTCTGAAACGAAAACCTGTACATTTCCATTTTCCGGAGTATATTTCAGTGCGTTCGAAATGATGTTCTTAAAGAGATTCCATCTTTTCTTTATCAAACCATACGTTCATATACCTGAAATTACTTTCATAAGTGAAGTTGATATGTTTGATGTTGGCGTACTGCTGGAACGCGTTGAATATTTCATTCATAAACGTGTTTAGCTCATGCTCTGAAATATATAATTCGGAAGAATATACGTCCGCTCTTTCAAAGTTGATAAGATTGGTGGTAAGACGTAATAGGGCATTTACGTTTCGTAATGCCGTATTCATGTTCGAAATACCTTCTTTACTCAACTCCTCTTTCTCGCGTAGTTCTTCCAAAGGTGCTTTGATAAGCGTCAATGGGGTACGGATATCATGTGCCGTATTGATAAAGAAGTGTATTTTCTCATCGGAGACTTTGCGTTGCTTCCTCAAAATCAGTATACGCAATAGGACGATGGCAATGAGACAAAGGATAGCTGTATAAACCAGCATGGCCCAGAATGTCAGCCAGAAAGGTTGGGCTATGATAATATCCATACTTCTTTCTTCAAGCATGATGCGTTTGTCTTCATTGGAGATGGCACGTACCCTTAGCGTATATTTGCCCGGGGCAAGATTGGTGTAACGAATCGTGTTCTCTGTTCCGGGTTTGCTCCATTTATCATAGAAACCTTCTAGCCTCCAAGAGTAAAGAATATTGGAAGGATAGTCATAGTTGATGGAAGAAACCTGCAAAGAGAATCTGTTTTGATTGTATTTTAACTTTAGTACCTTTGTATCATTGATGCTTGCTTTCAACGGAGAATCCTCATCACCCGGATAGATTGTTTGATAAAAAAGCTTGAAATCGCTGAAAATCATTTTAGAAGAATAACTTCTGGGCAATTTCATATCCTTGTCAAATTCCACTGCTCCGTCAGAACTGCCTAAAATGAATTTATTGTTTTTCCGTAACGTACCTGATAGCGCATTGAAATGGGTGGTCATCAATCCCATATCTTTGGTCCAGTTATAGAATTTTTTCTCATTGGGATAAAAACTTGTCAATCCGCTTTCTGTACTCATGATTATATCTTTGTCCGCATCCGATAATATGGTATAGATATTATTGGATATCAAAGCACAGTTTTCCGTGTGGTAATGAGTGAACAGTTTTTTATTAATATCGTAAATCAATAGTCCCGACCCGCTGGTACCTATATACAATGAACCGTTTTTTGCTTGGTACAGGGAATAGATATAGTTCGACTCTACCGGAAGTTTTATGCGCTCGAATTTTCCGGATTCTTTATCTAAAAGACATAGGCCGGTGGCACTACCGATCCACATACTTTTTTCATCTTTCTCAACGATGGCGGTAATGGAATTTAATCCATCATAAAACCGTACTTCCTGCGTCTTCAGATTAATACGCTTGAGGTTGTAGAATCCTCCCGACCAGATATAACCCTGCATATCTGTACGAATATCACGTATATATTTATCCGGTCGCTTGTTTGTATGAGTGTACAAAGGCGGCATGAAATAGCTGACACTGAACGTTTTCTTATCTATCTGGTAAGCACCGGAAGAGTACCCGCCTGCCCAGATAATTCCGGGAGCCACTTCGCATATAGTAAGAAAGATATGGCTTTTATTACCTTGCGACTCTTCAAAAGCACTAAGCACCGATCGCCATTGTCCGGTCTTTGAATTAAAAAACTGATGCCATTGTTCGTTGCAAACCATAAATCTCCCTCTCTGTCTTCAATAATGGCATTTACTTGATCGTTGATTAAAGACTGTTTGTTACCGATGGAGTGCTTAATCCATTTGTAGCTCGTATAACGGTTGTTTTGTATCGTGATTCCGATGGGATAATTAGCCAGCCATATCCGTTCTTCATCATCCACAAAAATGTCATTGATACTGTTACCGTTCATGCCACAATTACTGTTATAATCAGCCACAATTTCGGGTACTATTTGATAAGTATCCATATTTATTTTGTGTACTCCTCCGCCATCGGTAGCTATTAATAACTCTTTGTCATTTAGCGGCTTGAACCGTGTGATACTGATATCTTTCAGGTTATAATCCGGTCGTATGACGGATTTGGTATTCATATCATAAACCATAATTCCCCGCAAGAAAGTGCCGATGAATAGTTTCCGAATCTTTTTGTCGAAGTGTAAATCGCTTACTTGGGCTTTCACGCTCTCCAACTTATCGCAATTGATAAGTTTCAATGCGTTGTTTTCTAATTGGGCATAATGAATCCCCATTTCCGTACCGATGAAGAAATGCGATTCGTCTATTTGTTCAATATCAGTGATTTCTTCACTTATATCATTCTTTATATGGGTGACTTGTTTGGTGTCCGTATTATAGAGAAAGATAGTATCTTTATTGCATAGCCAGATGTGTTTGTTCTGGTCGAGCCAGGCATAAGTGACCGGGTCCGGCTGTTCGCTGAAACTTTCCATCGGTAATTTATATACAAGACTGAAGCAGTCGTGAATCTGGTCATACCGGAATACTTTTCCTTTTTTCCCGATTTCCCATAAGACTCCTTCCTGATCAATATAAAGCCAGTTTAGATTTAACAGAGAGTTCACTTCTGCGTCACCATCCATTAACTTATATCGTTTAAACTCTTTTCCATTGTATCGATCAATACCTTCGTGCGTGAGGAACCACATGTATCCGGTTTTATCTTTTTGAATGCAGTAAACCCGCCGGTTACTTAACCCATCCTCCACTCCGAGATATCGATACGTCTGCGCGACACAAATTAGAGGAAACAATAAGATTAGAAAAAGCCATTTTTTCATACAAATAGGACTTTTAAGGGTTATTGAATCTTTTATGAGGGGGAAAGTTTGACAAAATTAAGAAGATTTTTTGATATTACAAAATTTTGATGAAAGATAACAGCGCTCCAAAAATGAAGAAAATAGACTATTTTATAACTATTTGTATATACTGTTTGTTTTCGGTATTTTGGTATCTATCAGAAGTCTTCCGGTAGAATGGAAAGTTCCGTAAAATAAGAGGCTGGCACTATTTAAAGTACCAGCCTCTGTAAAATATGGAAATGATTTATTTCATTTTCGCTTCCACCCACTTGCGGGCATTGACAAACGCTTCTATCCATGGAGTAACCTGATCGCTGTTCTTGCGGTCGGCCGGATAGCAACCGTTCTGCCATGGGAAGATGGAACGTTCCAAGTGAGGCATGATAGCCAAGTGGCGTCCGTCTGCGCTGGCCAGTGCTGCGATAGAATAATCGGAACCGTTCGGATTGCCCGGATATTCATCATAGCTATACTTCGCTACTACATTATATTTATCTTCGTCATATGGCAAAGAGAATTTTCCTTCTCCGTGAGCTACCCAGATACCCAGTTTGCTTCCACTTAAAGAGCCGAACATCACACTGCGGTTAGTCGGGATAGTAAGACCAAGGAAGCGTGATTCGAATTTGTGTGAATTGTTATGTAGCATTTTTCCTTTCTTCTTCAGTTCCGGGTTGATAAGATTGAGTTCCATCATCAGCTGGCAACCGTTGCAGACACCCAATGACAATGTATCTTCGCGTGCATAAAATTTATCCAATGCTTCTTTAGCTTTCGGGTTGAACAGGAATGCGCCTGCCCATCCTTTAGCAGAACCCAGTACATCGGAGTTAGAGAAACCACCGCAGTAAACGATCATGTTTACGTCTTCCAGTGTTTCGCGTCCGCTGATGAGGTCGGTCATTGTAACGTCTTTTACGTCGAAACCTGCCAAATAGAGTGAGTAAGCCATTTCGCGCTCACCGTTTGTACCCTTCTCACGGATGATAGCCGCACGGATACCGCTTGGGGTACGACGATCCGGAGTGATACCGTATTGAGAAAGCTTACCTTTGAATTCCGGCATGAAAGCGAATTCAACAGGTTGCATCTTATAGTTTTCAAAACGTGCTTTTGCGCAACCGTTCATAGATTGTTTGCGGTCGAGCAGGTAAGAAGAAGAATACCATACGTCACGCATATAATCGATACCAAACTGGTAAGTAGCACCGTCTTTAGATACCAAAATGTGGCGTTCGTCAGTCGGTTTACCCAGCTTTATATAGCCTACGCCTGCATCTTCCAGAATCTTCTTCACTTCATCCTTATGCTTGTCGCTGATCTGGATAACGATACCCGGATTTTCAGCAAACAGAATCTTAACGATATCCTGTTCTTTCATCTTGTCGAGGCTGATTTCCATACCGCCTTCTACATTAGAGAAGCACATTTCGAGCAATGTAGTGATCAAACCACCGGCAGAGATATCGTGTCCTGCAAGAATCAATCCTTTGTTGACAAGTTCCTGTACGGCAAGGAAAGCATCACGGAAATATTCGGCATCTTGTACGCAAGGTACTTCGTCACCAACTTTACCCAGAGATTGTGCAAAAGCCGAACCACCCAGTTTCAGTTCATCGAAGCTGAAGTCAATATGATAAAGCGTAGTCTTTTCATTGTTAACCAATACCGGAGATACCACTTTCTTCACGTCGGAAACTTCACCACCGGCAGAAACAATCACAGTTCCCGGAGAAATCACTTTCTCGCCGTTCGGATACTTCTGTGTCATAGATAGAGAGTCTTTTCCGGTAGGAACATTGATCTGCAGCGCGCAACAGAAATCGCTTAAAGCTTTTACAGCTGTGTAAAGACGGGCATCTTCACCTTCTTGAGAGCGGCAAGGCCACATCCAGTTGGCAGACAGTGAAATGCTATCCATACCTTCCGCCATTGGAGCCCAAACAAGATTGGTCAGCGCTTCAGATACAGAAAGAATAGAGCCGGCAGCCGGATCAGCCAATGCTGCTTGCGGAGCATGTCCGATAGAGGTAGCGATACCTTTCTCGCCACGGTAGTCGAGTGCTACGACACCGCAGTCGCTCAACGGCAACTGAAGTTCACCCTGACATTGCTGACGAGCCACTTTGCCTGTTACCGAACGGTCTACCTTGTTTGTCAACCAGTCTTTGCAGGCTACAGCTTCAAGCTGCAATACATTCGTCAGATATTCATGTAGTTTAGACAATTCGTATTTCGGCATTTCATAATGACGTTCTACGGTCTTGTCTACCATATAGGTTTTGGGAGAAGAACCGAACATCTGTTCTACGGCAAGGTCGAACGGACGTACACCGTCAGCCTGTTGGAAAGCGAAACGATGATCACCGGTTGTTTCACCGACTACGTACATTGGAGCGCGTTCGCGTTCGGCAATCTTACGTACATGTTCAATAGCCTCTTCTTTAATCAGCAGACCCATACGTTCCTGACTTTCGTTAGCGATGATTTCTTTGGCAGACAAAGTCTTGTCACCGATAGGCAACTTGCTCATATCGATCAAACCACCACATTCTTCCACGAGTTCGGACAGACAGTTTACGTGTCCGGCAGATCCGTGGTCATGGATAGAAACCACCGGATTCACCTCTTCTTCACAAAGAGCGCGTACTACGTTATTGGCACGTTTTTGCATTTCTGCGTTGGCACGTTGCACGGCATTCAACTCGATGCCACTGCTGTAACGACCGGTATCAACAGAAGATACGGAACCGCCACCCAGTCCGATACGGTAGTTGTCACCACCGATAACCACTACTTTGTTTCCAGCTTCCGGTGTGCCTTTCAGGCAGTCGCGTTGTGTACCGTAACCAACACCACCGGCAAGCATGATTACTTTGTCGTAACCATAAACTTCTTTGTTTTCTGTATGTTCGAAAGTCAGTACCGAACCGCAGATCAGCGGTTGGCCGAACTTGTTACCGAAGTCGGAAGCACCATTGGATGCTTTGATTAGAATCTGTTCCGGAGTCTGGTATAGCCATTTGCGTACCGGAAGAATCTCTTCCCATTCGCGTCCTTCTTCTGTGCGTGGATAAGAAGTCATGTAGACTGCAGTACCTGCAATCGGCCATGAACCTTTACCACCACCCATACGGTCGCGGATTTCACCGCCGGTACCGGTAGAAGCACCATTGAATGGCTCAACAGTAGTAGGGAAGTTATGAGTTTCCGCTTTCAGTGAGATAACACTCTTGATGTCCTTTACTTGGAAGAAATCAGGTTTTGAATGATCTGCCGGAGCAAATTGTTCCACAACCGGACCTTCAGCGAAGGCTACGTTATCTTTATAAGCAGAGATTATTTTATTCGGATTTTCCTGTGTAGTCTTTTTAATCATCTGGAACAGGGAAGATTCCTGCTCTACGCCGTCGATGATAAACGTTCCGCCGAAAATTTTGTGGCGGCAGTGTTCGGAGTTGATTTGTGCGAAACCGAATACTTCAGAGTCGGTCAGCTTCCGTCCGAGGTCCTTTTCTACTTTCTTCAGGTAGTCCATTTCTTCTTTGGAAAGAGCCAAACCTTCTTTTTCGTTGTACACTTCGAGATCTTCAATGTAGATGATTGGTTCCGGCTGACGGTTTGTCGTGAATACGTTTTGGTCGAGTCCTTTGTACATGCGTTGGAGCATCGGGTCGTAATCGGCATTTTCGTCCTTAACAGGGAAGTACTCCTCGATGCGGCTTATGCCTTCGAGCCCCATGTTTTGGGTGATTTCTACTGCGTTTGTACTCCAGGGAGTGATCATTTCGCGGCGTGGGCCAACGAAACAGCCTTTCAGGTTTTCTTCACTTTCCATCACGGCTTCGCCAAAAAGCCAGCAGAGTTTATTACTTTCGTCAGGGGTGAGCTGATGGTTGCTCTCTACGGCAATCACGCTCTTGGAAGGGGTTCTGAAAAAAAGAATCATGTTGTATATTTACGATTTTACGATTTACGATTTTACGATTGAAGTTCCTGCAGGAGAAACTCTTCTCTTTTTCTGTGGCGCAAAGATAATCAATTTCGTTGGTGGTAGGAAAAAAATAGAGAATAAATTCCTATACCTTATTTAATATGTTTATTTTCGATGTACGTTTTACTTATTATCGCTATATATAGTGATTCTTGTGTGGAAAAAACGTTAATATACTATCCCCATATCACAAAAAAGTGCGATATTTGCGACATGATTCAGATAGAGACAATATTCGATATATTAGTGAAAGGCTTTATTATTGGCGTTGTTGTGTCCGCACCCCTCGGTCCGGTGGGCGTATTATGCATCCAGAGGACTTTGAATAAGGGGCGTTGGTATGGATTTGTAACAGGTCTGGGAGCCTCTTTGAGCGATATAGCATACGCTTTGCTCACCGGCTACGGGATGAGCTTTGTGTTCGATTATATTAATAAGAATATTTTCTATCTGCAATTATTGGGGAGCATCATGCTACTCCTTTTTGGTATATATACCTTTCGTAGCAACCCGGTGCAGTCCATTCGTCCGGCTTCCTCCAGCAAAGGTTCTTATTTCCATAACTTTATTACCGCATTTTTCGTCACTCTCTCCAATCCCTTGATAATCTTTCTGTTTATCGGACTTTTCGCCCGTTTTGCCTTTGTGCAGCCGGGGGTGCTGGTCTTTGAAGAGATCACGGGATATCTTGCAATTGCTATAGGAGCATTGACCTGGTGGTTGGGTATCACTTATTTTGTGAATAAGGTGCGCACTAAATTCAATTTACGTGGTATCTGGATACTGAATCGTGTTGTAGGAAGTATCGTAATGCTGGTATCTGTTGCCGGATTGATTTATACTTTGTTGGGAGAGTCACTTTATTAAGAGATAACATAATGAATCAGATAGCACAACAACTGAAAGAGAAGAATATTGCCGAATACCTTATATATATGTGGCAAGAGGAAGACTTGATCCGTGCCAATCATTGTGAACCGGAAGAGATGGAGGCAAATGTAATTGCCCGCTATCCGGAAGAACAGCAGCCTGCCATGAGAGAATGGTATACCAACCTGATTACGATGATGAGTGAGGAAGGAGTACGGGAAAAAGGTCATTTGCAGATTAATAAGAATGTGATTATCAATCTGACAGAATTGCATAACGCATTGGCTTCTTCTCCTAAATTTCCTTTTTACAGTGCCGCCTATTTCAAGGCATTGCCGTTTATAGTAGAATTACGGAATAAAAACGGCAAGAAAGACGAGCCCGAATTGGAGACCTGTTTTGAGGCGTTGTATGGAGTGCTCCTGCTTCGTCTTCAAAAAAAGCCTATCAGTGAAGGTACTGCTAAGGCAGTGGAAGCTATCACTAGTTTCCTTTCTATGTTGGCAAACTATTATGATAAAGACCGTAAAGGTGAATTAAAACTGGATGAATAAATGAGAATTTTGGTAACGGGTGCCAACGGTCAGCTTGGCAATGAGATGCAGGTGCTTGCAAAAGAGAACCCGCAACATACGTATTATTTCACGGATGTAGAGGAGCTTAACATCTGTGACAAGCAAGCCGTTTGGGCTTATATCGCAGAGAAGCGGATTGAGCTTGTCGTGAACTGTGCCGCATATACGGCCGTAGATAAAGCGGAAGATAATTCGGAACTAGCCTATCAATTGAATTGCGAAGCACCGAAACAATTGGCAAGTGCGGCACAATTCAACGGAGCCGCCATGATACAGGTATCTACCGATTATGTCTTTGACGGTACTGCACACACTCCGTATACGGAGGATTGCGACCCTTGTCCGGACTCCGTATACGGCACCACCAAACTGGAAGGAGAATATGACGTGATGAATTATTGCGAGAAAGCAGTCGTAATCCGTACTGCATGGCTTTATTCCACTTTCGGCAATAATTTTGTGAAGACAATGATCCGTCTTGGAAAAGAGCGTGACAGTCTGGGAGTTGTTTTCGACCAGATCGGAACCCCGACTTATGCTAATGACCTGGCACGTGCCATCTATACCATTATAAATAAAGGTATAGTCCGCGGCATCTACCATTTCAGCAATGAGGGAGTTTGTTCCTGGTATGATTTCACGGTAGCTATTCATCGTCTGGCAGGAATAACCACCTGCAAAGTGAAACCTTTGCATACAGCCGAATATCCCGCGAAAGCAAACCGCCCGGCATATTCCGTGCTTGATAAAACAAAAATAAAAACAACGTTCGATATAGAGATTCCTCATTGGGAGGAGAGCCTCAAACAATGCTTGATAAAATTAGGAATGAAAAATGAAGAATGAAGAATTTCGATGCGGCTTTATAGATAGCGTAACAATTCTTCTTTCATCATTCATCATTCATCATTCTTCATTCTTCATTCATATTAATATATGGCAGATAATACAGAAATTTTGAGACGGCGAACGTTCGCCATTATTGCGCATCCGGATGCCGGTAAGACATCATTGACGGAAAAGCTATTGCTTTTCGGTGGTCAGATACAGGTAGCAGGTGCTGTAAAGAGTAATAAGATAAAAAAGACGGCTACGTCCGACTGGATGGAAATCGAGAAACAACGTGGTATTTCGGTAACGACTTCCGTGATGGAGTTCGACTATCGGGATTATAAAATCAACATTCTCGATACTCCGGGTCACCAGGACTTTGCTGAAGATACATACCGCACACTGACTGCTGTAGACAGTGTTATCATCGTTGTAGACGGTGCGAAGGGGGTGGAAACGCAGACGCGTAAACTGATGGAGGTATGCCGCATGAGAAAGACTCCGGTAATAATCTTCGTCAACAAAATGGACCGTGAAGGAAAAGAACCGTTCGACTTGCTCGATGAACTCGAAGAAGAACTGATGATTCAGGTTCGTCCCTTGTCCTGGCCGATAGAGCAGGGAGCACGTTTCAAAGGAGTATACAACATCTACGAACAGAAACTGGACTTGTACCAGCCATCCAAACAGATGGTAACGGAAAAAGTGGCAGTCGATATTCATACGGAAGAACTGGATCAGCAGATTGGCAAGCCATTGGCAGACAAGCTGCGTGGTGATCTGGAACTGATCGAAGGTGTTTATCCCGAATTTGATTCGGAATCCTATCTCGCAGGAGACTGTGCACCTGTATTCTTCGGATCAGCGTTGAACAACTTCGGTGTGCAAGAGCTGCTGAACTGTTTCGTGGAGATAGCTCCCAGTCCTCGTCCCGTACAGGCAGAAGAGCGTGAAGTGAATCCCGACGAACCGAAATTCACCGGATTCATCTTTAAGATCACAGCCAATATTGATCCCAATCACCGTTCTTGTGTGGCATTCTGTAAGATTTGCTCCGGCAAGTTTGTCCGCAATGCTCCCTATGTGCACGTTCGTCATGGAAAGACCATGCGTTTTTCGTCGCCTACCCAGTTTATGGCACAGCGTAAAACAACGATTGATGAAGCTTATGCAGGAGATATTATTGGTTTACCGGATAATGGTACCTTTAAGATTGGCGATACGCTGACAGAAGGTGAAATGCTTCATTTCCGCGGATTGCCGAGCTTCTCGCCGGAGATGTTCAAGTATATTGAAAATGCCGATCCGATGAAGCAGAAACAGTTGGCGAAAGGTATCGATCAGTTGATGGATGAAGGTGTGGCACAGTTGTTTGTCAATCAGTTCAATGGCCGTAAGATTATCGGTACGGTGGGACAGTTGCAGTTTGAGGTCATTCAGTACCGTTTGTTGAATGAATACAATGCGTCCTGTCGCTGGGAACCGGTAAGTCTTTATAAAGCCTGTTGGGTAGAAAGCGATGATCCCGCAGAACTGGAAGCCTTCAAGAAACGTAAATACCAGTATATGGCAAAGGATAGAGAAGGGCGCGATGTGTTCCTGGCAGACTCCGGTTATGTACTTCAGATGGCGCAGATGGACTTTAAACACATCAAATTCCACTTTACAAGTGAGTTTTAAAACATATTCCGTTGATTTTAACTAAAAAATCAGGTAAAAAAAGGAAAAACATATCTCATATAAATGAGTGAATAGAAATGAAGACACTATCCTGGGATAAAATTCAGCAAGGGGATGAAGAGGCATTCCGGCAGCTTTATGAGCAATATGCAGATTTACTGTATGGATATGGCATGAAGATAGCCGGTGATGAGACTCTGGTAACCGAGGCGATACAGTCGTTGTTTGTTTACATCTTTGAGAAAAGAGAAACTTGCACGGCTCCTCAATCCATACCCGCTTACTTATGTGTTTCGTTGAGACACATGATAGTGAACGAACTGAAAAAGGAGAATAGTGGCTCATTAAAATCACTGGATGAAGTAGGCACAAATGAATATCAGTTTGATCTGGAGATTGATATTGAAACTGCTATTATCCGTTCAGAGTTAGAAAAAGAACAGCTAGAAGTTTTGCAGAAAGAGCTGAACAATTTGACAAAGCAACAGCGGGAGGTATTGTATCTTAAGTATTATAAGAAGATGAGTCCGGAAGAAATAGCCCAGGTGATGGGACTCACTTCACGTACGGTTTACAATACTACTCATATGGCTATCTCCAGTTTGCGGGAGCGTATGAGCAAATCTTTCTTGTTGTTGGTAGCAGCTAATTTGTGGATTTTTAATTGAGGTGTGAGATATGGAAAAGTGGACAGAATCTTTAGATAAATACTTAGAAGAAGGAAAACTTCCTCTGGTTGGCGAAATCTTTTCTCGTAAAAAAGAAATAGGTGATAAGCTGAAGTTGCAACGTGAGGAGAGCCATAAGATCGCCTTAAGCCGGGGAAGAAAGCAAGGTGCGGGGAGAAGTTTCTCTTTCTCATGGGGAGTGGCAGCGGCAGTTGTCCTTCTTTTGGGGATAGGCGGTTACTTCCTGGCAGAAGAAAAGGTGGTGACTGATAACACTGCTATGAACTATGAATTGCCGGATGGCAGTACTGTGCAGGTGATGGAAAATTCCCGCCTGACTTACAATCATATCACATGGCTTTGGGAGCGCAAATTGCAACTATTGGGTAAAGCCTCTTTTAACGTAACCAAAGGCAAGACATTCACGGTCCGTACAGAAGCCGGCGACGTAACCGTACTGGGAACGAAATTCCTCATCGATCAGCAAGGAAAGAAGATGACCGTCAACTGTGAGGAAGGAAGTGTGCAAGTCGAGACTGCTGTAGGTAAGCGTACATTGCTTGCCGGGGAAAGCGTTCATTGCGATGAGAACAAGATTGTGCCGGTAGAGAAAAAGGCAGAAGAATCGGAGTTCCCCGAGGTGTTGGGGTATGAAGACGATCCGCTAATAAATGTAGTGGCAGATATTGAGCATATATTTGAAGTAACAGTCGTCGGACATGAGAAATGCGAGGGGCTGACCTACAACGGGACGGTCTTAACAAAAGACCTGAACGCCACACTGGAAAAAGTCTTTGGATCGTGTGGAATCAGTTATCAAATTCGAGGGAAAGAAATTATTTTAAAA
>NC_021017.1:5726116-5737042 GCF_000210075.1 Bacteroides xylanisolvens XB1A | reverse complement strand
GTTTTTCTTCAAATTTTCTTCATTTTTTCTTGGTAAAAAAACAACGGATGCTTCTCTTTCTAATAGATGAGCTATTTAATGATATTTGAAGAAAACGGTAGAATTGATTAGAAGATTAAATGTTGTAGAAGAAATTAGAAATTATCCGGCAGAAATAAGGCCGGGATTCAGAACAAACAATAGATGTTTTATAGAGAATTACAAGCTAAACTCAAAACAAACAATAGATGCTTTTTATAAAATTTAAATTTAACCCAAAACAAACAATGTTTTAAAAGAAATGCAAACTAGGGCTCAAAGCAAACAATAGACAGCGGCAGATGAATTATTCCTGCCACAAACGTAAGCCGGAAAGATTCCCTCATCGGACGTGATATGAGCTTTAGAGGCTTGTTTTTTCCGATTAAACAGACTTAGTTGGCTTAAAAAAAAGGGTTTTTCAACTAGACTGCTACGCTAATTAAAAGAATGAAAGCCGTGATGGCCCATGAGAGGTTTAACAAGACCGGTTTTTTATCTGGTAGTTTAATAGTAGGTTAAGAGGGTATGAAACCAGAAAAGGGCTGAACCGGTCTATCATTGAGTGTTTTTATTTAATAATTGTTTTATCAGAGTGTGAGAGAAAGTTGAGGGGCTTTCTCTCACATTTTTTGTAGGAACAATAGATAGGACGATTTACTATTGGACTATTTACCATTTACTATTTGGGTTATGCAATAGAAGCAGATAGTAAATAAGATAAATGGGAATTTAGTTTAGATGTGGATGGCACGCTAAATCATAAATCATAAATCATAAATCATTAAACTTCCCCAGTTTTCCAATCAGAGAAATGACGTTTTTATACATTATATTCCTTTCTTAATTTATTTTATAATAAAAATTTGGTATTTTCGGACGCTTTTTAGACGAACAACTTAAAATACTAATAGTTTATTATATGGAAAATATCGAAACAGCGATCCTGCTGATGGTGGTCGGAATGGCTACCGTATTTGTTATTCTGCTGATTGTGATTTATTTAGGTAAGTTGTTGATTACATTAGTCAACAAGTATGCTCCTGAAGAAGTGGTTCCTGTGAAGCGGGAAGCATCGCAAGGTCCTGCCCCTGTTCCGGGAAACATCTTAGCCGCCATTACAGCTGCTGTAAATGTGGTGACACAAGGTAAAGGAAAAATCACTAAAGTAGAAAAATTATAAATCTATAAAGAATATCACTGAAAGACATGAAAAGAGAAGTAAAGTTTAGTTTGGTTTTCCGAGATATGTGGCAATCTGCCGGAAAATACGTACCTCGTGTAGACCAACTCGTAAAGGTAGCTCCTGCCATCATTGAAATGGGCTGTTTTGCCCGCGTAGAAACAAACGGCGGAGGTTTTGAACAGGTAAATTTATTGTTTGGTGAAAACCCGAATAAAGCGGTACGCGAATGGACAAAACCGTTCCATGAAGCCGGTATTCAAACCCACATGCTCGACCGCGCACTGAACGGACTCCGTATGAGCCCCGTTCCGGCAGACGTCCGCAAATTATTCTACAAAGTAAAGAAAGCACAAGGAACAGACATTACCCGTACGTTCTGCGGATTGAACGACGTGCGTAACATTGCTCCTTCCATCACATACGCAAAGGAAGCAGGCATGATTTCGCAATGCTCGCTTTGCATCACTCATTCGCCTATCCATACCGTAGAGTACTACACCAATATGGCGCTGGAACTTATCAAACTGGGAGCAGACGAAATCTGTATCAAAGACATGGCAGGTATCGGCCGTCCTGTATCGTTAGGTAAGATCGTAGCAAATATCAAGGCGGCACATCCCGAAATCCCCGTTCAGTATCACAGTCATGCAGGTCCCGGATTCAATATGGCAAGCATCCTCGAAGTATGCGAAGCCGGTTGCGACTATATCGACGTAGGCATGGAACCACTATCATGGGGAACAGGCCATGCTGACTTGCTTAGTGTGCAGGCGATGCTGAAAGACGCCGGATATCAAGTGCCCGAAATCAATATGGAAGCCTACATGAAAGTGCGCGGCATGATTCAGGAATTTATGGACGACTTCCTCGGCTTGTATATCAGCCCGAAAAACCGTCTGATGAACTCCTTGCTGATTGCTCCCGGACTTCCCGGCGGTATGATGGGTAGTCTGATGGCCGACCTTGAATCCAATCTGGAATCAATCAATAAATATAAGGCAAAACACAATCTGCCGTTTATGACGCAAGACCAGTTGCTCATCAAACTCTTTGATGAAGTAGCATACGTATGGCCTCGTGTCGGTTATCCTCCATTGGTGACTCCGTTCAGCCAATACGTGAAGAACCTCGCCATGATGAACGTGATGGCTATGGAAAAAGGAAAAGAACGTTGGGGAATGATTGCCGATGATATCTGGGATATGATTCTGGGTAAAGCCGGACGTCTGCCGGGCAAACTTGCTCCCGAAATCATTGAAAAGGCAGAACGTGAAGGCCGTAAGTTCTTCGAAGGTGATCCGCAGAATAACTATCCTGATGCTCTCGACAAATATCGCAAACTGATGAAAGAGAACAAATGGGAAGTGGGACAGGACGACGAAGAACTCTTCGAATATGCTATGCACCCGGCTCAATATGAGGCTTATAAGAGCGGTAAAGCAAAAGAGGACTTCCTGGAAGACGTAGCCAAACGTCGTGCCGAAAAAGATAAATCTCCGGAAGAAGATGCCAAACCGAAGACACTGACCGTACAAGTGGACGGACAGGCCTATCGTGTGACGGTAGCATACGGTGATACCGAACTACCTGCTGCTCCTGCGGGTGCTGCCGCTGCTCCGGCAGGAGAGGGTAAAGAGGTACTTTCTCCGTTGGAAGGCAAGTTCTTCTTAGTGAAAGGTGCGCAGGAAACTCCTTTGCAAGTAGGTGACACTGTGAAAGAAGGTGATGTAATCTGCTATGTAGAAGCGATGAAGACCTACAATGCCATCCGTGCAGAGTTTGGCGGTACAGTGACTGCTATCTGTGTCAACCCGGGAGATGCTGTTTCAGAAGATGACGTATTAATGAAGATAGGATAATGAACGGAGAACTTATATGACATGACTGCGTTCAGCAATATCATTGCCGAACCGCAGTTCCTGATAATGTATGCCATCGCGTTCGTTCTGCTCTATTTGGGTATTAAGAAACAGTACGAGCCGTTGCTGCTTGTCCCCATCGCTTTCGGTGTGTTGCTAGCCAACTTCCCCGGAGGAGATATGGGCGTGATTCAGGCCGACGAAAATGGTATGGTGATGGTAAACGGAGTGTTGAAGAACATCTGGGAAATGCCTTTGCATGACATTGCCCACGAACTGGGAATCATGAACTTCATCTACTATATGTTGATTAAAACTGGTTTCCTGCCTCCGATCATCTTTATGGGTGTCGGTGCGCTGACGGACTTCGGGCCGATGTTGCGTAACCTGCATCTTTCTATATTCGGTGCAGCTGCACAGTTGGGTATCTTTACCGTATTGCTGGTAGCCATCCTGATGGGATTCACTCCACAGGAAGCCGCTTCTCTGGGCATTATCGGTGGTGCGGATGGTCCGACAGCCATCTTTACCACCATCAAACTGGCGCCGCATTTGCTGGGCCCGATTGCCATTGCCGCTTATTCGTATATGGCGCTCGTTCCGGTGATTATTCCGCTGGTAGTGAAACTGTTCTGTACGAAGAAAGAGTTGAGCATCAACATGAAAGAACAGGAAAAGAAGTACCCTTCGAAGACTGAAATCAAGAACCTGCGTGTATTGAAGATTATCTTCCCGATTGTGGTAACTACTATTGTTGCCCTTTTCGTGCCGAGTGCAGTGCCTTTGGTGGGTATGTTGATGTTTGGTAATCTGGTGAAAGAAATCGGAACCAACACATTCCGCTTGTTCGATGCCGCTTCCAATAGCATTATGAATGCTGCCACCATCTTCCTCGGACTGTCCGTAGGAGCAACGATGACAGCCGAAGCATTCCTCAATTGGACAACAATCGGTATTGTGATCGGTGGATTCCTTGCATTTGCACTTTCTATAACCGGTGGTATTTTCTTTGTGAAACTGGTAAATCTCTTCTCGAAGAAGAAAATCAATCCGCTTATCGGCGCCACTGGTTTGAGTGCCGTTCCGATGGCGAGCCGTGTAGCCAATGAGATTGCTTTGAAATACGATCCGAAGAATCACGTATTGCAGTATTGCATGGCAAGCAACATCTCCGGAGTAATCGGTTCTGCCGTGGCTGCGGGTGTGCTGATTTCCTTCCTTGCGTAAGGTAATTCCTGCCTGAAAAATACTTTTTATACATTCACACTTGGAAGATTCGTTTGATAGCGTTATCTTTGTGTGAATGTATAACAGTAAAAATAGCAAGCGTATGAGTGCAATGTCATTGGAAGCCGAAAAGAACGAACTGATTCGGCGGATTCTGGATGTGGATGATGTCGCTATTCTGCGGAGAGTGAAATCGATGTTGAGTTGTGAAGAAGAGCAAACGAATGTTGTCGCAGAGGAAGCAGCTCCCTACCAGACAAAGGCGGAGATTCTGGCAAGCTTAGATCAGGCGTGTAAGGAACTGAAACTGAATCTGGAGGGTAAGTTGGAGTTTAAGTCATTAGATGATGCCCTTAATGAAATATAGAATAAGCGTTACCCTCGAATTTTTAAGGGAAATGAAGCATTTGTCAAAACGGTATAAATCGTTGAAAGAAGATCTTAGGAATTTTGGAAATGATTTGTTATTAAATCCTGAACAAGGAGTCAGTTTGGGCAACAATCTTCGTAAAATACGTATAGCGATAACTTCGAAAAATAAAGGTAAAAGTGGAGGTGCACGGGTGATAACCTATACGATAATCTGGACAGAAATAGATACAGAGATAAAATTGCTCACTATTTATGATAAGTCAGAACGTGCAAATATCACAGATAAGGAAATAGAAGATATCTTGAAGCAAAACGGTATTTTGTAATCCTTATAATATAAAAAGAAATCGTCCTGTTTCACGGTTACGTGATAACAGGACGATTTCTTTTATAAGACTAAGACTTTGTGAACAAGTTTCTTTTGTTTCTAAATTTATTCACTGATAACCTTTCTGTATTCCGCTACCGCCATCTTTTCCGACAGATACGCATTAATCAGATTGGTGTGCGCCTGTGTCCATGACAATTGTGCGGAGAGCACATCCACCATATTTGCCTTTCCCTCATTATACGAGAAAGAAACCAAATCAAGATTTTCATTAGCCAGGCTCATAGTCTCTTTGGCGGTTTTCACTTGATATTCCGTTTCCGTCAGTTTGGTTAGGGCGGCAGAAAGTTCCTCGTTGATATTATCCGTCACATAACTTTGTTGCAGTTTCTGTATGCCGATATACGCTTTCTGCTGACGGTTTGTTTTGAACCGGGCTCCCCAACGGAAGATCGGTATATTCAGGTTAATGCCGACGATGGGATTGAAAGAAACGTCATAACCGAGGTTAGGTGTAGCTGTAGCCCATCCACCGCTGAAATACATATTCAATTGCGGGTTGAACTGGCTAAGAGCCGCTTTGCGTTGCGCCTGACTTTTCATGATATTCACCTCCGTACTTTCGTAATCCGCGCGACGTTGCAGTACATTCTCCAGAGAAAGGATCTGCACCGGAGCGGAAGCCGTGTCAATCGTGTACAGACTGTCTACGGGATTGTTCGGCTCTTCTCCCATCAGGATATTCAGCTTTTGCAGCGCCAGCGTATAGTTCTGACGCGCCTTGATATATTGCAATTCCGCTTCTTTCAACCGGGTGGAAATCATTAATAAGTCCGTGCGACTAATCATCCCGTCGTTGAAACGATCCTGAATGATGTCATACTGTTGCTTCACAATACTTTGATACTTGTCCGCCGCCTGCAACATAGCCTGTGAAGCGGAAGCATTCCAGTAAACTGCATCGCTCTGATAATGAATCTGGTCGATGGTAAGCTCCTCATTTAGTTGATTCAGCTTTTCGTCCGCTTTGGCAATCTTGTGCTGGGCGTTGAGTGCCCCGCCCGTGTACAACGGTTGCGAGACGATAAATACACCTTGATAGGTGTGGTTGCGGTATTCGCCTACCGGTTCGTTCCAGGCATTAAGGTCGCTCATGTTGAGGGTCCCGTCCGCATTGACATCTATTTTTGGCAAGAATCCCGTGTGAGCAATCTTCCGTGCTTCCGTACTTGCCATTGTCTTTAGTTTCTGTTGCTTCAGAATTTGACTGTAAGCTTCCACTTTATCCCGGTAAGCTTCCCGGCTAAGATAGGGCTGCTGTGCTCCGGCTGTGAGGCCAAGGAGCAGCAGAGACAGAGTTATAAGTTGAGTTTTCATTTTATTCAATCTATACAATAAATTCAAGTTTCATATAAGAGAAGGCAATTAGCCTTTGATTCTCTGAATGGCACAATAAGCTACCGGAAGAACAAACAATGTCAGTGCCGAAGCCACTAACAAACCTCCCATAATCGTAGCCGCCATGCCGCCGAACATCGCGTCGAACAACAATGGCAACATACCCAGAATGGTAGTGCCGGACGCCATTGCTACGGGGACAATACGACTCGTTGTAGCACTGACAACAGCATCCAACGGCTTTTTGCCCGTCTTTGCCTCCAGATCAATCTGTTCCACCAGTACAATCGCATTTTTGATATTCATCCCAATCAGTCCGAGCAAACCAAGGATGGAGAAGAAGTCGAACGACTTGCCTAGCAACACCAATCCCAAAACGATACCGATAAAAATAAGCGGTAACATCAACAAGATCACTGTCGGCTTACGATACGTCCTGAACAGGAACAACAGCGTGACGAACATCAGGAAGAACGTCAACGGTAAATTCTTGGCCAACGCCTCGTTAGACTCCACCTGACTTTCCTGTTCCCCGAAATACTTCATTGTATACCCCTTCGGCACTTTAATCTCTTTCTGCACCAGCGGCCAAACCTCATTGAAAGCAGCAATCGCATTCACTCCGCGACGCGGATCGCATTGCGCCATCATCACCATTTGCCGGTTGTAATCCTTCACATTCGAGAAACGATATTGGAAATCAAATTCCGATACCACCTGTTCCAGACTGGTCGTCTCATTCCCCGTGCCGAACACGGGCAACGTGCGCAGGTCGTTGATGCGGAACGAATCCACCGTGTTATCCTTCAATAAGATAGGAAGCACCTGATCCCCCTGCCGGTACTCTCCAAGCGTCATACCTGTGGTTCCGATCTGGATACTTTGTGCCATTCCCTGACGCGATACCCCTAACGGTTGCGCCCGTTCGGGACTATATACAGGCTTCCATACAGGAACTTTATTTCCCCACGAATTGCGCACATTGATTAAATCCGGATTCCGGTGCATAATCTCCAAAGCCTGGTTGGTGAGTGCCACAAGCGTGTCCACATTCGGACCGATAAACCCGATTTCGATAGCGGCATCCACCGCAGGCGACAGTTTGAACAGACTGGTACGGGTAATCGCATTCGGATAATTCGCCTTCATGTACGCGTCGAAATCTTCTTCATACTCTTTTGTATATTTACTGTCCGTCAATTCAACCAATACATTGGCAAAATTCGGTTTCGGCCCCACCGAAGTAGAAGCCAGGTAATACCTTAACGGCGTGCTACCGAAAGTGATCGACACTTTCTTCACTTCCGGCTGCTTTGCCAGATGCTCTTCCACGGATTTCATCTCTTTCACTACGTCATTGATGCTATACCCGTCGGGATAGAACACGTCCGCCCGGAAATAAGGCTTATCGAGAGAAGGGAAGAAGTTTTGCGGCATCATTCCCATGATAACCAGCGAAGCAACAAAGAGCACTACCATCGAACCCAGTGTCAATGTTTTCCTGCGAATCAGCGTGCGGAGGATGGAGGCGAATTTGTGATAGAACGGTTTGTCATACGGGTCTTTCGTGCCGTCCTTTGCTTTCGCTTTCAGGATGAAATTACCGAAAACAGTGGTCTGCGTCAGCGCGAGCACCCAGCTCAATCCCAGCGAGATGGCAAGCACCACAAAAAGCGGTTTCACGATTTCCGCCACGGCAGAAGGAGCAAGGTAGAGCGGGAGGAACGAACAGATAGCGATGAACGTAGCCCCAAGCAATCCCCATTGCGGACCGGTTGCGCCGTCTATCAGCGCTTTCCGCCGGTCTACTCCGCGGGCGATGGCAATCTGTGCGTTGTCCGTTACCACGATGGCGTTATCCACCAGCATCCCCATGGCGATGATAAATCCCGCTAATGAAGTACGGTTCAGCCCGACACCGAAGAAAGACATGATAAGCAATGTGCCGCCAATAGAGAAAATCAGTGACGAGCCGATCAGCATACCTGCGCGCAAACCCATCACCAACATGATAATCACAATTACAATCAGAATCGATTCGATCAGATTGATGATAAATCCGTTGTTGGCTTCGTTGGCAATTTCGTTCTCCAGATACAGGCTTTGCAGTTCCAGTCCCACAGGCATCAGTGGCAACAATTCGTCCAGTTTGGCTTTCACGTTCTTGCCCGTCTGCACCACGTCCCGTTGCGGGTCGGTGGAGACGCCGATGCCGATGGCACGTTTGCCGTTCACGTGCATGATGTTGGATGGAGGGTCCATGTATCCTTTTTCGATGACGGCGATATCGCCCAGTTTCACTTGTCCGGCTTTGGTGGTAATCACCTGGTTGCGGATATCGTCTACGGTGGTATACATACCGTTGGCGGTCACCCGGAGCTGTTGCTCGCCGGCACGGATTTCTCCGGTATTGATAATCTGGTTCTGCGATTGCAACAGACTGGCAAGCTGTTTCGGGTCGATGCCCATACCTACGAGCTTATTGGTGGAAATAAAAATATTGACCACCTCCGTCTGCGTCCCGAACAGGGCGACTTTCATCACCCCGTCCGCCGTCACTACCTGCGTCTTGATCCGTTCCGCCCAGTTGCGCATCTCTTCGTATGTGTAACCGTCGTCCGCCGTCAGACCGTAATAGATACCGAACACGTCGCCGAAATCATCGGAAACCGTCGGTGCGGAAGCACTGCTCGGCAACTGTGGCTGTATATTTAGCACCTTCCGTCGCAACTCATCCCACTTCTGCGGAATGGAGCTTGCCGACAAGGAAGGTTGCAACTCGAATGTGATTTTTGAGAGCCCGTACATCGATTCTGATTTTATCTTGTACACACCGCTCATACTTTGAATCTCACGAGAGATAGGCTCGGTAATCAACCGCTCCACTTCTGCCGGTTCGGCACCCGGATAGCGGGTCATAATAACCGCCGACTTTATGACGAAAGGAGCATCCTCTTTCTTACCCAGCTTGCCGAAGGAAGTGATTCCCCCAATCAGCAATACAGCAAGAAAGAAATAGATGATTTTCGTATTATCTAATGAATATTTGGCTAAACTCATAATAAATGATCGTTGATAATTGATGAATGACAGCGGATAAATGATACTTAATCATTTATCAACTATCACCTGTCAACAGTTGTGATAGATTCTCCTTCTACTAGTTGGTATACGCCTGCTATGACGATTTTTTCACCGGGTTTCAAACCTTCCGAGATGAGCGCCTGTGCTTCTCCGGTCGGGGCGTTGACGGTCACTTCCCGTTTGTGGACTTTATTGTCTTCTACCACCCAGACATACATTTTATTCCCTTCGCTTTCACCGAATACGGCACTAAGCGGTACAATCGTCCAGCTATCCTGCACCAACGGGCCTACATCTGCCGTGAAACGGATGCTGCACGTGAAACCGGGTTTAACAGCATACAGATCGCGGTCGAATGACGGATCGTCAATCGTGATGCTGACCGGAATTCCTGTGCCATCCGTAGAAATATCAAGATATTCTTCCAGTTTCGCTTGAAACACGTGTCCTTTAAATGTGTCGAACTCTACAAGGAAACGCGGGTCTTTGGCGCGCAACAAATAAAGATACGCATCCGGAATGGTGAATTTGATACGCAGATTGTGTGTATTGACAAGCTGCACGATACCCTCACCGGAGTTGACACGCTGATAGTTTTCCACCAGTCGTTTTTCGATAGAACCGTCGAAAGGAGCTGTCAGCTTGGTGTCGCGCATATTGTTGGCAGACAGTTCGTATTCAGACTTCGCCTTCTGGAAGTTGGCGAGGCTGATTTCATATTCCTGCACGGAGATCGCTTGCCGGGAGAGGAGCCGTTTGTTACGTTCCACTTGTGCCGAAGCCGTTTCGTATGCCGATTTCGTGGCGGCATATTGCAACGCAATGTCTCTGGGGTCGATAGCCGCGATGAGCTGTCCTTTTTTCACTTTCTGTCCTTCGATGACAGGAAGCTGAATGATTTGTCCGTTGACCCGGAAAGCCAGCTTCACATATTCCACCGCTTCCACGATTCCCGAGAAATCTTTTCTGATAATCGATCTTGACTCGACAATCGTAGTCTTTACGGGACGTGCAGTTGTCGTTGTCGTTTCTTTTTTCTGTCCGCAGCCAGCCAGCAAGATTGCAGCCGCCAGGACGAATCCAAATTCCTTTTTCATATACCACGTTGATGTTTAGAGGTTTTGCGTTGATAAATAGCGAATAATATACTAAAACAACTCCTGTTTATTTATGTTCAATATTCCTGTCTTTTCATATCCTGCCTCTTAACCTTTATATGGAACACAAAAAAACGGGAACTTTACGAGTTCACCACAGAGGACACAGAGTTCTTCTCTCTCTTTCCGTAAGCAAAACAGAGCGATAAATACGATTACTCTGTATTACTCTATAGGGAATAAAAATAGTAAACCTCCGTGTCCTTTGTGGTGAAATATAAATTCCCATTTAGCAAAGAAGTGTGCAGAAATAAACTAAAATCGCACTATTTTGCTCATTTCAGTGCAGAAATGAAT
>NC_021017.1:5697362-5725657 GCF_000210075.1 Bacteroides xylanisolvens XB1A | reverse complement strand
GTGCTTACAACCGTAAGTCATAAAACAAATTCACCTCTGTGCCCTCCGTGTCCTCTGTGGTAAAAACCGTGCAATAATGTGTCAATATGCTAATTGTTTACGTTGTGTCCCACATGGTAATTGGTACGCTGATAATTATTCACTATTGGAATTTTTTGCGTAGTCTTTTTATCCAACTGTCGCTACGTATAACATTATTATTCTCTCCAATCGCTTTTTTCAAATCCCGGATCCGTTCATTTTGTCTCTTCATTGCTGCCTGTATTTCGTTTATCAACGTATTTATTTCCTTCTGCAGCTGAATTTCCTCTTCTTTCAATTGAATAATGTGGGCGTATTTCTCGCAGACCATTGTTTTATCTATGCACAGTTGTTCCAGCGTATCAATATATTCTGCTGTAATGCCGGCTTTACTTCGGCGAAAGAGTTCCAGAATACATTCTTCGTCAACGTTCGGAACATTGTCTATGTATAACATAGGGAATTGTCCCATTTCCACCCAAAGCAGGATCGCTTCTTTTTCGATGTGATACTTAATCACTGCTTTTTCTACACTAATCCATTTTGGCATATTGCTTTTGTTTTAATGTGTTATAAAAAAAGGAGTAAATAACGTATTGTCCGGAGAGGTGCAACGAACACCCACGATTTTTATGATTTCGGTCGGGTGGGGAATTGGTTGGGGTATAAGGATTGTTGAAACCGACCGGATACAATAAAAGCGTGAGTGCTGTTGTACCATTATCTAAACTTAAGGCTTAGCAATACCCTTCACCAGATAATGATAAACAACAGACACCCACGCCAAACGTTTATATATAACAAATCTCTAATCGATATGTTGATATACGACTATCTACGTGGAGTATCTGTTGTATCATCTCTCGGTGTGAAAAAACTGCTAATTTTTAAGTTTGAGAGACAATACGTTATTTACTCCATTAAGGAATAAAAACCGCTTTTGCCTGTTTCATCACGCTGATGGGCAGAAAGCGTGTGACAAAGATATATGTTTTTTTTCGGAATAGGATGGAAAAGAGGAAATAAATGCAGGAAATATGGTATGAGAATAGAGAGTATGGTATAAAGATGGTAAATATGCTATACGGGTGGCAAATATAATGTGATGATAAAAAGGAGGGAGCCAAAAGTGAAACCATCTATTAGATTGATATTATTTAGGTACGGATTACACGGATTTCGCGGCTTTTAGTCTAATGGAACCGTGAAATCCGTGTAATCCGTGCCTAAATGAAAGCCATAAAAGTCTTTTGACCTCGCATTGTCTTTCCGTGCAATTCTTTTTTTTAGCTGCGATTTCTTTTGGGCTTTCCGGAGAAGATAGTCAGTTCAAGAATTGCAAAGATGATTTCCGTTGTGGTATATCCGGTAAATGTATATTCCAAATTTTCATTTTCGGAGAAATATTTGAGATAAACGGTTGGAGTGCCATTGTGGAAGTCGAGAAAAAGGTAAGAAGTATAATCATAGATGCCAAGATCGGCAAACTCGTTCAGAATCGCTGTGTTGAAAATCGTGCATTGGCCTGTCTTTGATTCATTTCCGGACATTTCGAATCTGCGATGTTCTTTTGCGAGATCGTCTTTATTCACATGTCTGAATTGTTCTTGCAGTTCTTTACTGAAAGAAAGGCGTTGTCTGATGAAATTAAAAACTTCTTCCTTTGTCATTTGTTTTAAATCGGTTATTTCCATTTTTTATTAATTAGTCGGGTAAAGGTACTTTCTTTATTTGGTAATAAATCGGATTTAGTCATATTTCTTTTATTTATTTTTCGGCTTATAACCCTAAAAGAATCTGAATTTATGGAATTATTTAGGGTTATAACCCTAAAAACTTTCCGAAAATAGTATATCTTTGTGCTTATAACCCTAAAAACTTTTGAATATGATTAATCGTGAACAGTATATGGAACAAATCGTTCCTTTTATAGATAAGCCGTTTGTAAAAGTGATAACGGGTATTCGTCGCAGTGGAAAGTCGGTAGTGCTGCGTCTGATTCGTGACGAACTGTTGAGGAGAGGAGTTCGTGAAGAACGTATCATCTATCTGAATTTTGAAAGTTTTCAGTGGATAGATCTGAAAGAGGCGAAGGCTTTGTATGCTTATATTCGGGGGCAGGCAGGAGATGCGGGTAAATATTATATTCTCTTGGATGAAATTCAGGAAGTGGACGGTTGGGAAAAAGTGGTCAACTCACTTCTGGTAGATTTGGATACGGATATTTATGTGACCGGCTCCAACTCACGTATGTTATCGTCCGAACTGGCAACTTATTTAACGGGACGGTATGTCGCTTTTCATGTCATGACCTTGTCTTTTAGAGAATATCTGACTTTCCATGACTTGCAGGCCAATGATCCGACACTCAACCGGAAGGAGGAATTTCAGAAATATCTCCGTATGGGAGGATTTCCGGCCATACATACTGCCGATTATGGATATGAGGCTATCTATAAAATTGTCTACGACATCTATTCTTCTGTCATTCTTCGTGACACGGTGCAGCGTCACAATATCCGGAATGTGGAACTGCTCGAACGGGTAGTGAAGTTTGTTTTCGATAATATAGGCAATAAGCTGAACGCTAAAAATATAGCTGATTACTTCAAAAGTCAGCAACGGAAGGTGGATATGAATACCATCTATAATTATCTGAATGCATTGGAAAGTGCTTTTATCATTCAACGTATTCCCCGGTATGATATTAAAGGAAAGGAAATTCTGCAGACGAATGAAAAGTATTTTGTAAGTGACCTTTCTTTGATTTATTCCGTGATGGGCTATCGTGACCGGTTGATTGCAGGTATGTTGGAGAATCTGGTCTGTCTGGAGTTGAAAAGAAGGGGTTATGAAGTGTATGTAGGCAAACAGGATGATAAAGAAGTGGATTTTGTAGCCATCCGTCGGGAAGAAAAGATTTATGTGCAAGTAACGTATCAGTTAGCTTCACAGGCCACTGTTGAGAGGGAGTTTGCTCCTTTGCTCGCCATTAACGACCATTATCCTAAATATGTAGTTAGCATGGACAGCTTGTGGCAGGATAATGTGGAGGGTGTCAGGCATCGTCATATAGCCGATTTCTTGTTGGATGATGCTTGACGTTAAGGAATATAGAAAACGAAAAAGAGGAAATTCTCTGCGAGAATCTCCTCTTTTTTCATCTTTCACGAAAGATCGAATTATTTCTTCTTACGGTCACCGTAACGGCTCATGAACTTGTCAACACGACCTGCAGTATCTACCAATGTAGATTTACCTGTATAGAACGGGTGAGAAGTGTTTGAGATTTCAATCTTCAGCAACGGATAAGTTTCACCTTCGAATTCGATGGTTTCTTTAGTTGCTACAGTTGATCTAGACAAAAACATGTCACCATTTGACATATCTTTAAATACTACCGGACGGTATGATTCTGGATGAAGGCCTTTTTTCATTTCAGTATCTGTTTTTTTAATTTATATTCTGTTACTATTTTGGTAAGAAATAGTGTAATGGTCATTTTCAGAGCGCAAAGATAATGCTTTTCTGTGAAATAGAAAAAGGTTTTCTAAAATTTCTGATTTCTAATTTATGATTTCTGATTTGCTATGCAGATTTTGGTGATTAAATGAATGAAAAATGAGGTATAAATAAGGTATAAATAAGGAGATATAAATCCGAAGGCATCAATCAGAATTCAGAAATCATAAATCCCAAAGTTTGCAAGGTGGACATTACAATCTAATGTCACACTCGTATTCCTGCTAAATTTTGCAGTCTGATTTAAACCTTTTTCTACTATATTTTTCTTTCCGATGTTCGTTATTCGATGGATAATGCTTACTTTTGCGTAGAATTTTTATTCACTAACAATAAACTTTAAACAAAATGGTAAATTACAAAGATTTAGGATTGGTAAACACAAGAGAAATGTTTGCTAAGGCTATCAAAGGTGGATATGCTATCCCAGCATTCAACTTCAACAATATGGAACAAATGCAGGCTATCATCAAGGCTGCTGTTGAAACTAAATCTCCTGTGATTCTTCAGGTTTCTAAAGGTGCTCGTCAGTATGCTAACGCTACTTTGTTGCGTTACATGGCACAGGGTGCTGTAGAATATGCTAAAGAATTAGGCTGCGCACATCCGGAAATCGTTCTTCATCTTGACCACGGAGATACATTCGAAACTTGCAAATCTTGTATCGATTCAGGTTTCTCTTCAGTGATGATCGATGGTTCTCACCTTCCTTACGAAGAAAACGTAGCATTGACTAAGAAAGTTGTTGAATACGCTCACCAGTTCGACGTAACTGTAGAAGGTGAACTTGGCGTATTGGCTGGTGTAGAAGATGAAGTTTCTGCTGACCACCACACATATACTGACCCTGAAGAAGTAATCGACTTCGCTACTCGCACTGGTTGCGACTCTTTGGCTATCTCAATCGGTACTTCTCACGGTGCTTACAAATTTACTCCGGAACAATGCCACATCGACCCGAAGACTGGCCGTATGGTTCCTCCTCCATTGGCTTTCGAAGTATTGGACGCTGTAATGGAAAAACTTCCGGGATTCCCTATCGTTCTTCACGGATCATCTTCAGTTCCGGAAGAAGAAGTGGAAACTATCAACAAATATGGTGGTGCACTGAAAGCTGCTATCGGCATTCCGGAAGAAGAATTGCGTAAAGCTGCTAAGTCTGCTGTTTGCAAAATCAACATCGACTCTGACTCTCGTCTGGCTATGACTGCTGCTGTACGTAAGGTATTCGCTGAAAAACCGGCTGAATTCGACCCACGTAAGTATCTTGGTCCGGCTCGTGACAATATGGAAAAACTGTACAAGCACAAAATTCTGAATGTGCTCGGTTCTGACAACAAATTGGCACAGTAATAATCTCCGGATTATTCCATAAATAAAAGAAAGGCTGCTACCGATAAACCGGTAGCAGCCTTTTAGTTGCTTTATAGTTCTTATCTATTTATCTTTCTTTGGGAGAGGAAGTTGTGGAGAGGAATTTTGAAAGAAGTCTTCTATTTTTTGTTTACTTTGAATATCTTTCAGCCAGTTGGCGGCGGCATTATAATAATTGGATTTTCCTAAAACAAGTTCGCTTCTCTCGTTCATTTCCGCTTCTTCTTTAGTGTCTTTAGGACGTGTTTTTAGGAATGCTTCCAAATAGCGTTCCGCATTTTTCTTATCTTTCAAGTCATAGAAGTATATATAGGCCATGTCATACAATAGTTTGTGGTTTTGTTTGTCATACTGTTGATAGCGTTTTTTGATGGATGCAATCTGTTCTTTGTACATTTGTGCCATCTTGTAACAGTCGGTCATCCCGATATAGAGCCGGGTCATACTGCTGTCTTTGGGAATGGATAGATCAATGGCTTTTTCCAAATAGTCTACGCCCTCTTTTTTCCAGGAAGTTTTGGAACAGGCACGGCCAAGGTAATAAAGGAGATTGATATTGTTGGGATCATATTTCCGGGCGACTTCCAAAAAATCATGAGCCTCATAATACTTCTCTGCTGCATAGTAACTAATGCCTAAATAATAACAAGTATGAAAAGAACTGTCCCCTTGACTGACAAGATATTCATAACGCCGGATGGCAGTGGGGTAGTCTTGTTTCAAGCAGTACGCTAAAGCGTTCTGCCGGTTGACGGAAATGTTGGTACTGTCAATTTGCCGGTATTTTTCTGTAGCTTCGATGGCTTCGTCGAAATAAGAACCGGATATATTTAGAGCGCCTAGTTTGCTGGCTGCCAGATAATCGTCGGGATATTTAGCCTGGATATTGTAATAGCAACCTGCGGCGGGAAGAAGTTCGCCCATCCCTTCAAAGCTTTGTGCCTGTAAATGCAGGGCAATGGCGGAACTATCTTTTTCCGTCATCAGGCTGCTTTCACCAAGCGCCTCCCTAAACTTCTGCTGGGATAGAAGCAAACTGATATATTGAATACGTGCATATTTGTTTTCCGGATTCAGATCGAGTGCATGTTCATAATATTTCAGGGCTTGATTATAGTTAGCTAATGTCCGGCAACATTCGGCTGCTTCGATGAAAGCACGAGTATTTGTGGTATCATTACGGATAATTTCCTGATAGGTGGCAAGTGCCTCTGTGGTGAGCCCTAGTCCGCGCAATGCTTTGCCTTTCTGCAATAGCAGGAGAGGGGTGGATTTCTTTTGGGCAATGAGGGAAAGGGCAGTCTCATAGTCATAATTTGCCATGGCTTCTTGAATAGGGTCTGTATGTTGCGCTATTAAAGGAATAGTATAGCAAAGAAAGAATAGAATGATAATCCGTTTCATAATATTTTATTTTAGTTGTTTGACTTATCTGTTGCAAGTTACTAAAAATATTATAATTACGAATTGTTCGTAGGCTGTTTTAGATAGATTAACGAAATGATAAGAGAAGATAACACAACGGAATGCGATACGATGCATACGCCATAGCAAATGCAATATTTTTTAGGCAGTAAGTTCTTACAATAAAAAATCACCTTTACTACAATGATGCAGTAAAGGTGATTTTATAAATTCAAGGCTTTTAGGATAATCTTATTTTTGTTTTAAGAACTGTTCAAACAAGCGTCCCATCTTGCCTTATATCTTACATCAAGAATCCAAGCAGGATACCGGCAGCAACAGCTGAACCGATCACTCCGGCAACGTTCGGACCCATAGCGTGCATCAGCAAATAGTTGGTCGAATCATATTCCAAACCAATCACTTGCGAGATACGTGCAGAGTCGGGAACAGCAGAAACACCTGCATTACCGATCAACGGATTGATCTTATTACCCTTCTTCAGGAAGATATTGAAGATCTTAACGAAGATGACACCGGAGGCAGTTGCAATAACAAATGACAATGCACCGAGGGCAAAGATCTTGATAGAGTCAAGCGTCAGGAATTCGGATGCTTGTGTAGAAGCACCTACTGTCAGACCCAACAGGATAGTGATTGTATCAATCAACGGACCACTGGCTGTATTAGCCAAACGGCGGGTTACACCACTTTCTTTCAACAGGTTACCGAAGAACAGCATACCCAGCAAAGGCAGACCGGAAGGAACCAGGAAACAAGTCAGCAACAAACCGATGATCGGGAAAATCACCTTCTCCGTGTGAGAAACGGCACGTGGCGGTTTCATGCGGATGACACGTTCGTTCTTGGTGGTGAGCAGACGCATGATAGGCGGCTGTATCACCGGAACCAACGCCATATAGGAGTAGGCGGACACCGCAATGGCTCCCATCAGGTTAGGTGCTAGCTTGGAAGAAAGGAAGATGGCCGTCGGGCCGTCTGCTCCACCAATGATACCGATAGCACCGGCTTGCATCGGATCGAAGCCCATTTCCAACGCGATCATATAAGCACCGAAGATACCGAATTGTGCAGCTGCACCAATCAGCATCAATTTTGGATTAGAGATAAGTGCCGAGAAGTCCGTCATGGCGCCGATGCCCAAAAAGATGAGCGGCGGATACCAGCCGGAGGTCACTCCCTGATACAATATATTCAATACAGAACCTTCTTCATAAATACCGACTTTCAGCCCGGCATCCATATTAAAAGGTATGTTACCGATCAATATACCGAAACCGATAGGAATCAGCAGCATCGGTTCGAACTCTTTGGCTATTGCCAAATAGATGAATACCAAGCCAACGAGAATCATGACTACATGCCCTACCGTAGCATTGGCAAAGCCTGTGTATGTCCAGAAGTCGGCCAGGTTATTTCCTAAAAAGTTTATAAAGTCTCCCATATTATTCAATAATTACGAGGTCATTACCTTCAAGAACAGAGTCTCCCTTGTTGACGTTGATGGCAGTAATCTTACCGTCCTTATCCGCATTGATATTGTTTTCCATCTTCATGGCTTCCAATATGATAATGGTCTGTCCTTTCTTTACAGTATCGCCTACATTCACTTTGATGTCGAGGATCACACCCGGCAGCGGAGATTTTACTCCTGATTTTCCGGTAGATGGAGCAGTCGGTTTCACTACTTGAGTAGGAGCAGCAGGAGCATTAGGCATCGGGCGTACTGTCACGGGTTTCGCAACAGGCTTCGGCTGTTTCTCCATTTCTACTTTATAGTGTGTACCGTTCACTTCTACATGAGCGATGTTGTCTTCAATATCTCCGATGGTTACTTTATATGAGTTACCGTTGATTTTATATTTATATTCTTTCATCGTTTTTACTTTTTAAAAGGTGACTTACTTTCTGGGAGGAGTTTCACGCAAAGTGTAAATCTTCGAACTCCATGGTGAGTAGCTGCGTTTTACGCGGGTGATGGTCAGCACCGTTTCTTCTACGTCGTGCACCTCATCCTGCATTTCGTGTAATGCCATAGAAATAGCAGCGTATACTTCGCCCGGAGCCTGTGACAGTTCCTTAGCTTCATGCTTGTCAATGCCTTTAGATTTCATAGCGTTGCGCTTGCTCAAATTAACAGCTACTTTTCCTACAATCTTAAAAGCAATAAAGAGAAGAATCAATCCGCAGAATACTACGCTCATGGCAGAAATGGACATTCCAACGCCATCAGCATCGTGTTCTTCAAACTTTTCCATCTTGGAATTGCTGTCAAGAGTCTTGTTGTTGGTGCTTGGAGTCACGTATTTGTCACCGCTTCCACTTTTTACTTCCCATTCAGCTGCCCCGTCGCTTACACGAGCGTATGATTGATTGGGACCGAGAGCGCCTGCGGGCACTACAATCTGGTCGAGCAACTTTTTGCCGGAGTCGAACAGACCCACCCAGTTAGCTGTTTCCGGATTCAGCTTGAAGCTGGTATGGAAAGTACCACGGTTAGGTTCGCCATCTGCCCAGAATAGTGCATGTTGGCGTGGTTTCACTAAGGTAAGTATATCACCTTTCGGGATAAAATAAGTAACTGTATCGCCCGGTTGGCTGCTTACTTTCAGCAAGCAAGCTGCCAGGTCGGCGCTACCGAATGATTTATTGAATATTTCAATCCATGCGCTGTGCAATCCGTAATCGTCCTGAAAATTACTCTGATTGTCTATCAGGATTTCGTTTAGCACCAGCTTATTGTTCGACTTTTGCTCTCCACAAGAAGTCAGACCAATCAGCAACAGCAAAGAAAGGAATATTCCGATTTTGGTTTTGTTCATAATCGTTCTTGTTTTAATGTGAAAAGTAGGATTACAACGGAATATTACCATGCTTCTTAGCCGGATTACTCAATTTCTTAGTCTGCAACTGCTGCAAAGCTCGGATCACACGGAAACGTGTGTTGCGTGGTTCAATCACATCGTCAATGTAGCCATATTTAGCTGCATTGTAAGGATTGGCGAACAGTTTCGTGTATTCTGCTTCTTTCTCTGCAAGGAATTGAGCAGGGTTTTCCTGATCTTTGGCTTCGCGTGCGTACAATACTTCTACTGCTCCTGCACCACCCATTACTGCGATTTCGGCAGTAGGCCATGCGTAGTTCATGTCACCGCGAAGTTGCTTACAGCTCATTACGATGTGAGAACCACCGTAAGATTTACGCAATGTGATAGTAACCTTAGGCACAGTAGCTTCACCGTAAGCATACAACAGTTTAGCACCATGAAGGATAACGCCATTGTATTCCTGACCTGTTCCCGGAAGGAATCCCGGTACGTCTACCAACGATACGATAGGAATATTGAATGCATCGCAGAAACGAACGAAACGTGCACCCTTACGAGATGCGTTACTGTCGAGCACACCAGCCAGATACTTAGGCTGATTAGCAACGATACCTACCGATTGTCCGTTGAAGCGGGCGAAACCAATGATGATATTCTTTGCATAATCTTTCTGGATTTCAAGGAATTCACCGTTGTCCACAATAGCGCCGATCACTTCGTACATGTCATACGGTTTAGTAGGGCTGTCGGGGATAATATCGTTCAAAGAATCTTCCAGACGGTCGATTGGGTCTGTGCAATCTACATAAGGAGCTTCTTCGAGGTTGTTTTGAGGAATATAGCTCAACAGTTTGCGAATCAGTTCGAAACCTTCTTCTTCTGTTTGGGCGGTGAAATGAGTCACACCCGATTTAGTGGAGTGAACGCTTGCGCCACCGAGGTTTTCCTGGCTAACGTCTTCACCTGTAACGGTCTTCACCACTTTCGGTCCGGTGAGGAACATATAAGAAGTGCCTTCCATCATCAGTGTGAAGTCGGTCAGAGCCGGAGAATAAACAGCACCACCGGCACAAGGACCGAAGATACCGGAAATCTGCGGAATAACACCTGAAGCAAGGATGTTGCGTTGGAAGATTTCTGCATAACCTGCCAAAGCGTTGATACCTTCCTGGATACGTGCACCACCCGAGTCGTTGATACCGATACAAGGAGCACCCATCTTCATGGCCTGATCCATAATTTTACAAATCTTCAATGACATTGTTTCTGACAGTGAACCGGCAGAAACAGTGAAGTCCTGTGCGAACACATATACCAGACGTCCTTCGATTGTACCGCAGCCGGTTACCACACCGTCTCCCGGATAATGTTTTTTCTCCATTCCGAAGTTCGTGCATCTGTGCTCAACGAACATGTCCATTTCTTCGAAGCTACCCTCGTCAAGCAGCATAGCCAAACGCTCGCGTGCTGTGTATTTCCCTTTTTCATGTTGCTTCGCAATTGCTTTTTCGCCGCCTCCGATACGTGCTACGGCACGGCGTTCAATAAGCTCTTTAATTTTTTCAAGTTGATTACTCATGAGTTCTTGTTGGTTTTAGAGTTTATGATTAATGTTCGCAGAGTTCTGTCAACACGCCCAAAGTTGATTTCGGGTGAAGGAAAGCAATATTCAAACCTTCAGCACCCTTGCGGGGAGCTTTGTCGATAAGGCGGATTTCTTTGCTTTCTGCTTCTGCCAAAGCATTGGCTACGCCATCTTCTACAGCAAAGGCAACGTGGTGAACACCTGCACCTTTGTTTTCAATGAATTTGGCAATAGTACTCTCCGGGCAAGTCGGCTCCAACAGTTCAATTTTGGTTTCGCCTACTTTTAAAAAAGCAGTTCTTACTTTCTGATCTTCCACTGTTTCAATGTTGTAACACTTCAGACCTAATACATTTTCGTAGTAAGGAAGGGCTTCTTCGATGCTTTTTACAGCAATGCCCAGATGTTCAATGTGTGAAATCTTCATAACTATACTTTTTTTATTTGGTTTTAATCATGTGCTTATATGGCATAAAACAGCACAAAGAAAGACATTTCTTACCTAATAAAGAAATATTTCTGCATTTAATTATTGGATTATTAAACAGAAAAAATGGTAGGGAAGGAGTATGAAGAGTTGTTTTGTAATCTTGAGATTACATTTAGACATAAAATTTGACTAAGAGTTTGTTCAGCCAATTCCAATTGACACGGAACCAGCGGCGGGTACTGCTTTGCTTTCCTCCGAATCGGAGAACGAAATCACGATAACCGTGTTTGCGGAACGGAAGTCCTACATCCATAAATTCCATGTGACGGAATCCCCGTTGGCGGGCGTCTTCCAATGCCTTCCAAACGGCCAGCACTCCCGGATACTGAAGTGCGTATGTCTTTTTCATTCCCCCGGAGAACCAAAGGTAGGCGTCATCTCCCGAGTAGATACAGACGGAACCGCCAATGATTTTCTCTTTGTATTTTACTACGAATATTTTTGCCTGTTGTCCTTTGATTAGCATATCGTTCATGTGACGGAAAAAGTCGTTGGCAGGGAAATATCTGCGTATGCGGGAGGAATAAACCTTGTGCAGCATCCGTGAGAAATCGTGTATTTCTTCCACGGTATGTGCCTCCTCTACTTTGGCTCCATTCTTGAGTCCTTTTTTTATCTGACGGATGCGCGACGGGCTGAACCGGTCTTCCGTCTTTTTCATACTGTGCAGCGAATTGCGTACCCGCAGCCAATTGACAGGGAAATAATCATTGGCACGGAAAACCCGGTAACCGAACATCGAATTATTGAGGTTCCGGAATTCGATCAGGACACAGCTACGCGATGCTTCTTGTGTGAGATGTTCGAGCATATCGCCAAAGATTTCTTCTGCCTTTTCTTTGTTGGTCGAAAGCGACTCATCCAGAAATTCACCTTCGCTATATACTACGCAATGTTTCACTAAAGAGGAGGGAAGCCACTTTTTCGCTTTGCGGATGGCAGCAAGCAGGCGTGCTACAGGTCTGCCGTCTTCTGTTGCCACTATTAATAAAGGAGTATACCCCGGAGTCGCTTCATAAATTTGAAATAACTCTTTGGAATGGAAGGCGTTTTTTCCCGGCAATTCAGGAATGTCCTTCCCATGATAATATGTGGTTAGTTTAAGTGGCATCTAGGTACAAATTTACACTTTTTATTCTTTATTCAACAACAAAACAAAGATTTTGTTGGAGTTGCTTGATATATATAGTTGTAAAAAATGCACCTTTATATATTTTTTCTATCTTTGCGTAATCGAACAGAACTTTTAAAAAGCGGAACTATGTTAGAAGAAATTTTAGCTTACAACAAGCAATTTGTTGAGAACAAGGGATACGAATCGTATATTACTAATAAATATCCCGATAAGAAAATAGCTATTCTTTCCTGTATGGACACCCGACTGACTGCTTGGCTTCCAGCCGCATTAGGAATTAAGAATGGCGATGTAAAAATGATAAAAAATGCAGGTGGCGTTATTTCCCATCCTTTCGGTAGCGTGATACGTAGTTTACTTGTGGCTATTTTTGAGTTGGGGGTAGAGGAAATAATGGTGATTGCTCATTCTGACTGTGGAGCTTGCCACATGCACAGTGAAGTAATGCTCGAAAAAATGAAAGCACGTGGGATCAATCCGGATTATATTGACATGATGCGTTTCTGCGGAGTTGACTTTCATTCGTGGCTGGATGGTTTCGAAGATACAGAAAAGTCGGTGAGAGGAACAGTAGATTTTATCGTGCGTCATCCTTTGATCCCTTCAGATGTGACAGTCTACGGGTTTATTATTGATTCTACAACCGGGGAATTAACTCGGATTGTATAGATAATTAGATAGATAGGTAAATAGATAAACTTCTTTTTTAATCCCCTAAATATAGTGACGCTATCCTATCATGATAGTGACGCCATTCCTATTGTATAGTGTCGCTATGTCTGGAGGATAGTGACGCTATTTTGAAGACAAAAAAATAAGGCAGCTTTTTATCGGCTGCCTTTATCTTTCTGCGGTTATATACTTTCTTTGACTGGTGCACTCGTTTGTGACAAATAGGGTGCCCGTACATCTCAATTTCTGCCTCACGGCTAGCTTTACGATTCGCTTTAATGTAATCGTCTTGTGTAATTCGCTTTTTCATAATGAAATTATTTATCTGTGCAAAGATACAATATATTCTTCATTTAGTGGAGTATTTGGCACTCTTTTCATTTCATAGATTCCCTTCTGACAATAGAAATGAAAAAGATACTTTTATTTCCTATTACGCTCGGTTTGCATTATCTTTGCATACATTAATCAAATGAAACCGGAAAATAATATGGAAAATTTCAGTGAATTAATAAAGAACCGTCGTAGTATGCGGAAGTTCACCGATGAAGAGTTGACACAAGATCAGGTAGTTACGTTGATGAAAGCAGCTTTGATGTCTCCTTCTTCCAAACGTAGTAATAGTTGGCAGTTTGTAGTGATTGATGATAAAGAGGTATTGAAAGAATTGTCTCATTGTAAGGAACAGGCTTCTTCATTCATTGCCGACGCTGCTTTGGCAATTGTGGTAATGGCCGATCCGTTGGCCAGTGATGTTTGGATTGAAGATGCTTCTATTGCTTCTATCATGATACAGTTGCAGGCCGAAGATCTCGGCTTGGGAAGCTGCTGGGTGCAGGTCCGCGAACGTTTCACTGCTACCGGAATGCCTTCCGATGAATTTGTTCATGGAATCCTGGGTATTCCTCTGCAACTTCAAATTCTTTCCGTTATTGCTATCGGACATAAAGGGATGGAACGTAAACCTTTCAACGAAGAACATCTTCAATGGGAGAAAATTCACATAAATAAATTCGGAGGAAAATAAATATGGGAGCTGCTAAAGCGAGTAACAGCAAAGATACTTATTTGGCTACTGCTGTTACCTTTATCGTTATCGGAGCACTTTATCTGATTGATAAACTGATTCATTTCTCTACCCTCGGGCTACCTTGGGTGATGAATAAAGACAATATGTTATTGTATGCTTCGATCTGTTTTCTTATTTTCAAACGCGATAAATCAATTGGTTTTGTGTTACTTGGTCTTTGGCTAGTGATGAATATCGGCTTGGTTATGTCATTGCTGGGTTCGTTATCCGGGTATCTGCTGCCATTGACTCTGCTCATTATCGGAATCATTTTATTCTGGTTTGCAAAACGATAAGGAAATAATGAAGAGAAGTATAGAAGATACACCGATTGTGTTTATTGGCGCAGGTAATCTAGCTACTAATCTGGCGAAGGCTCTCTATCATAAAGGCTTCCGTATTGTGCAGGTATATAGCCGGACCATGGAATCTGCCCGTACTTTAGCCGAGAAAGTTGAAGCTGAATATACTACAGATTTACAGGAAGTCTCCAAAGATGCCAAATTATATATCGTATCTTTGAAAGATGCCGCTTTAGTAGATTTGTTGCCGCAGATAACAGAAGGGAAACAGAGTTCTTTGTTGGTGCATACCGCGGGAAGTATCCCGATGAGTATTTGGGAAGGGCATGCAGAACGCTATGGGGTATTCTATCCGATGCAGACATTCAGCAAACAACGTGAGGTCAATTTTCAGGAAGTGCCTTTCTTTGTTGAAGCGAAACGACCGGAAGATGTAGAGCTCTTGAAAGCTGTTGCCGCCACTCTTTCAGAGAAAGTTTATGAAGCTTCTTCCGAGCAGCGTAAAAGCCTTCATTTGGCAGCTGTTTTTATCTGCAACTTCACAAATCACATGTATGCATTAGCTGCTGATTTGCTTGAAAAATACAACTTGCCTTTCGATGTCATGCTTCCGCTGATAGACGAAACGGCACGTAAAGTACACGAGCTGGCACCACGTGATGCACAGACCGGACCCGCTGTCCGTTACGATGAGAATGTGATGAACAATCATCTTGCCATGTTGGTAGATTCTCCGGCATTGCAGGAAATATATAAACTAATGAGCAAAAGTATCCATGAGCACCATCAACTATGATTTATCCCGTATCAAGGCTTTAGCTTTTGACGTAGACGGAGTATTGAGTTCGACAACCGTACCTTTGCATCCTTCCGGAGAGCCGATGCGTACCGTGAATATCAAAGATGGGTACGCCATCCAGTTGGCTGTGAAAAAAGGACTTCACATAGCCATCATTACCGGTGGCCGTACAGAAGCAGTGCGTATCCGTTTTGAAGGACTGGGCGTGAAGGATCTGTATATGGGATCTGCCGTCAAGATACACGATTATCGTGATTTTCGTGATAAATACGGACTGACCGATGATGAAATTCTCTATATGGGCGATGATGTTCCGGATATTGAAGTGATGCGTGAATGTGGACTTCCATGTTGTCCGAAAGATGCCGTGCCGGAAGTGAAATCCGTAGCAAAGTATATCTCTTATGCAGACGGCGGACGTGGTTGCGGACGTGATGTAGTGGAGCAAGTACTGAAAGCTCATGGTCTGTGGATGGCAGAAGATGCTTTCGGCTGGTGAAATCAACTGGTGACATCAATAAAAAGTATTTTCAACCATAAACCATAAATTATAAATCATAAATCGAATCATGCTTGATAATTTAAAGAAATATCAGATTATACTAGCCTCCAATTCTCCCCGTCGGAAAGAATTGATGTCAGGCTTGGGAGTGGACTATGTAGTCAGAACATTGCCGGATGTAGACGAGTCATATCCGGATACATTGGTTGGTGCTGAAATACCCGAATATATTGCTCGTGAAAAAGCAGATGCTTATCGTACCATGATGGAGCCGGGAGAATTATTGATTACAGCAGATACCATTGTCTGGATGGATGGAAAAGTACTTGGAAAACCGGAGGGCAGGGAAGGAGCCATTGAAATGCTTCGTGCTCTTTCGGGAAAGTCTCATCAGGTTTTCACAGGTGTTTGCCTGACTACTACCGAATGGCAAAAAAGCTTTACCGCTTCCTCTGAAGTATTGTTTGATGTCTTGTCAGAAGATGAAATCCAGTATTATGTCGACCGCTATCAGCCGATGGATAAGGCAGGAGCGTATGGCGTTCAGGAATGGATCGGGTATATCGGTGTGAAATCAATTTCAGGTAGCTTCTATAATATTATGGGACTTCCCATACAGAAGTTGTATGGAGAGTTGAAAAAGTTATAGTAAGGATTCTGAATCTATCTGAATATTTCTACTTAATCCAATAATATGAAAAGGCTGCCTCAAAATAGAAAATGAGGCAACCTTTTTCTGTATTCTTAAGCAGGGATATTTACTGAATATCCCGAATTGAAAGATGCAGGAGACTATAATAAATCCAACATCAGAGGAATGTCCTCTTCTCGAATCCCTTGTGTGAGAAGAGATTCTTCATCTTTGTGGAACATCTCCAAGAATCTTTCCCGGTTCCCACTAGCTGTAATGGCTTTTCCGTAGAAAACGGCAGCTTTCTGAATATCTCCCATTACCCAGGCCACATGCCCTGCGTTCATATAATCAATAGCCAGCGGCTTTTGTTTAATAATCTTTTCATAATATTTCATCGCCTGTTCATATTTCTGACTGATGAACGAGCACCAACCGATGCCGCGCCACGCCTTTATACAATTGTTCTCGATGAAATCCAACTTGAAGAAATAATTCAGAGCTTCCTCATATTGTCCCAGTTCAGCCAGGCAACTACCGATATAGAAAGTCACATTGGTATCTTCCGGAGCAGCTTCTTCTACCTTTTTATAATAAGTGAGTGCAGCCTGATAGTTTCTGTTTAACCGGTAACAAATAGCCAGGTGGCGATTGTTCCAGATATTATCCGGCTTCAGCGTGTCTGCTTTCAGATAAGCCTGAATAGCTTCTGCATATTTCTTTCTTTTCTGTAATGCATAGCCAAACTTCTGATAATATTCCGCACTTTCTCCTTCGAATCCTCCAATAGACTCCAGTTCTTCATAAATTTCAATAGCCTCGTCCCAACGTTCCTTTGCCAGATAAAAATCGGCAATGGGGAACAATACATCTTCCCAATACAAGATATTGTCGAGTGCAGGAACGTGATGAAGATCGAGCTTCTCTTTAAAAATATCTCTGAACTCACTCTTGCGTACACTAAGTTTGAAGAAACGGTACAAGTCGTGCAGGTATTGGTTGCTGACCGTTCCCGGACGTTCATTGAACCTCTTCATTGTTTCAACATTCGATTTCTCTGCCAATTCTGCCACCTGCTGTTCGTTCAACTGACTCAACATCATATCTTGTTGCGACTGTGGCAATTGATGAATCGTGAAAAAGAGCGAGTACTTATCGCTGTTGCTGAAAAAGCCCGATTGAAGAATTAAATCCAGCAGACTGCCTCCCTGATTTCCCGCTTGTTTCATTGCTTTGAGCACATTGGACTGTTGTTTGCTGAATGGATAAAACCAGTTATGCACCTCGCGGAAGAACGGATAATTTTTCAATGCGGCAAAAGTGCTCATATACACATCTGCGCCCTCTAATTGCAATTCGTTCATTTCACGCAATTTATCTCCCAGGCCGGACTTCTCGAACGCATCTTCCCAATCCGGGTTCATATCATTGTTTTCTTCATCGTTTTCTTCAAAACCGAATCGCATATTTTTCATGGAGGAAACATTCTTCAGCATTTCAGGAATAATCTCTTCCCTCATCTTTTTATCAATCTTTTCCGTTTCCTGACACAATAGCATTTGGCGGTAAATACGTGCGACGTCTTCTCTGAATGAAGGTATTTCCTCCATGAGATCTACCCTTTTGATAAGTTCCGGATAAAAAGAAAGACGGCTTCTGTAGATGTGGAAGATAATCATTGTACCTACCAATGCCCGTTGGCTGACGTTGACGTTAGGGTGTTCGTAAGCATTGAGCAGCCACATTATTTTTCGTATGTCGAAACATTCCATCAAGCTCAATGTGAGGGCACTGACAAATAAGCATAAGTCATCTCCCGGAAGTAATTCCGAGGCAAGCATAGCTTTTGCGTCTTCCTCGTCCTCGGGAGTCCATGCACTGTTTGTCCATGTTCTTATAAACATAAACTTGAGCGTATCTTCATGCCGTCTTAATACTTCATCCATCTTTTCGTCAGACAGTAATCCGCTGACTGCCAAGTCGTCATTAAATGACTCCAATATGTGTAATATTGTTTTAATACCATAGTTCGACAAGTCCGCCGATCTGGGAGTACGGCGTACCTCATGATAATATCTTGATGAAGCGTTATCCAACATGAGCAAACGTGATTGGTCGGCAATTCCCCAAGTGTCTGCTACCATTTTTTGATACAGATTCCACCGGTCAGGGTCGTTTGCTCCCTGTTTCATGTATTCCAGCATATATTTGTAAGAGGTCTGCAATTGTTCCAGGCGAGTGCGCAAATCCCAGTCAGGACACTGCCACAGCAAAGATTCCAACTGCATTAAGGCTTCTTTGAGTCTTTTCTCTTCAAGTAAAGTACGTATATATGCGTATTGTTCATTAATCGTTTTTTCGTTCATCATTCTTTAATTATTTATTTTTTCCAATCCAGGTCAAACGTTTCCAGAGACCTTCAAAAGGACCGTGTTTATGGTGTCGGAGCCACCACGAACAAAATACCATTTGTAATAGAACAAAAAGGATGCCAAAAAGGAAACTGTAAGTGATTCCTAAATATCGTCCAAGTTCAAATCCCCAATGATAGAACAAAAGAGAACCGAAAATAGATTGCCCGAGGTAGTTCGTTAAACTCATTTTACCATAAGATGTGAAACGCATAAAGAAACTGCGGTCTTTCACACGGTAGAAAGTCAGCAGTAATCCCGTTACCAGCAATACCATGAAGCTAAGGTTGCTGAATGAACTTAATATCAATTGCAAGGGAACAAGGATGGCACTTCGTTCGATGAATTCCGGCAGCATATTGTTCAATCCGTAGATGGGGAAGAAGCAGAGAAGCGAAACGGCCAATGCCTTTAACCACAGGCGTTCGTTCTGTTCGCTGTACAGGAAATATTTGCGGCGACCGACAAGCATTCCGAATAAGAATAACCCCGGTGTCTGTAAGATACGTCCATGTTCCAGTGCCCAGGTCATGTTGGCCAGTTGTCCTTCCCACATATTCATGCGGACTGTTTCGAGGAAAGTTCCGTTCTTTTGTACGTCGAAAGCAATGCTGAAATAATAACCTGCCAAACTTTTTCCTGCCACATAGTCAGGATTACACAAAGCATAAATCAATTTCACCCAATCGATAGGTTGTAGAATTAATAAAGTAGCGAAGATGACAACCGTGCGGTCACTCATCCGGCAGAATATCGGAAGGATAATTCCTAAAATCGCATACATAGTCAATATTTCACCGGTAAAGAAAGCAGCATTGAACTGTCCTATCATGAAGAGAATGAATAATCTCCATAAAAAACGCAAGCGGAAATCTTTCCCTCTTCGTTGTTGGTTGTTGTCTTGAATGTAGAAACTGAAACCGAAGAGCAGGGCAAACACAGCGTATGCTTTGTTACTGAATGTGAAGAATAATCCTCTCCAAATAGCCTGATCGGTAAATTTCATCCATTCAAAAGGTACTTCTTCCGGGAAAGAGTAGAAATTAAAATGTTCAATACTGTGTAAGAGAATAATTCCCATTACTGCTAATCCTCTTAATACGTCGGCCACGTCTATTCGGGCGTTGGTTTCCGCGATTTTGTGTTCCATGATTTCTTCGTTTCTGTTATTTACAAGGTTGATATTCTATAATTATTTGATTCCGCTGTTTCAATACTGCTACTCCAGCCCTAATACCGGATGCTAATACTTAATACTTGATACTTAATTGATACTTAATTTAAAACCTTACCTGCACCTGTGCCTGTATCAGATTGGAGTCTTTTTGTCCGTCTCCTTTCTTGTCGCAAAAGGTATATTGTGCTTGTAAGCGGCATCTAGGGTAGAACCAGTATTGTACGCCTGCAATATAGTTATTCTGTTTGAAATCAGCAGCTTTGTTCGGGTTGAAATAATCGAACGAAGCGATGAAATCGAAATTCCGGGCAAAGCGTACACTGCCTGTTGCATAGAAACCTTCGCTTTTCACACTCCGGTCTTTTCCGGCAAGATATTCCGTGCGCAGATTAAAGGTGGAAGTGGTGACAACCCCTCCTGCACTCCAGCGTTTCTTGGCGTAATTTTCTCCGGCTTTAATTCCGGTATATTCCGAATCTGCTATGGCATGTCCTGTTCCGCGGATAAACGAACCACCTACGGATAACCATTTCAGCGGATTAACCATCAAGTTACCGACTACATCTTTTTGACTGTTTTTGTCTTTGGTGTTCAATCCCTGTCCGTTCATTACAGCCACTTTGTATTGCAGGAAGTCGCGAAATAATTTTCCGTGAAGCATCATACCGATATCCCGTCCGGACGTCATTCCGTAACACTTATCGCTGCCGCTTACTCCCGCCAGATAACAAACCGACTGTGAATAACAATTGATGAGTTCTACTGTGGTAGGAGATAATTCATTTTCTATGGTATAAGGAACCTTGAATTCACCGATACGTGCCGTAAGTCCGGGGAGAAACTGATAATCGGTATACACTTCGAGTAACATGCCCCCATTGTAGAAGTCATACATAAAATCACAAGTCCACCGTTTGGTGATCTTTCCGTGTGCCATGAAAATAATTCGCTTGATGTCGAATGTATTGTCCGGGTTCGCTGCATCGTCATAAGTATATCCCAATTGGGCATATCCGGAGAGACTAATCCGTTCTTTCAGTGTGTTGACAACTTGATTTAGTGGTTTCTTCTCCTGTGCCAGAAGAAGATTTTGCATACCTGTAATGCATAATACAAAGGTTAAGAATTGGAGTAGTGTTTTTCGCATGAGTTAGTTGTTATTTGATTTTGATTATGGTTGATACTGTGGGGATATACGTTGTGTCAATCAGATTCTTTTCAGAGTAGGTTTCGGGGATTCGATGGTTTTCTTTCAACCAGTGTATAGCTTTATCTATCCCTTCAGCCGAAGGGTGTTTTGCTTTTTGATAATTGGGGAGGGCGACGAGTCCTGTCAGATTTTCCGGTACACCTATTTCTATCAGCACTTGCTCCCATTCCTTCTGTGGATGCATTTTTATATAATCTACTCCCAGATTATAACCTGTGATGAGTAGTTCGATTTCTTTTCTTTTTTGGTTGAGCGCTTTTCGTGAAAAAGCGGTAGCCGTAAAATCAATGCCCAATTCCTGTGTACTTACCAATGAACGATGCTGGCTGTTCATGGCGATGGATGCGGCAGGGTCGGGCAGGAAAGAGGCGTCAATCTGATTGTACTGCAACATTTGCAGCCGGAGAGGAAGCTGGCCGATTTCCGGCATATTCATTTTTGAAAGACTGATTCCGGCTTTGCTTAATAACTGGTCGGTAGCATATTCGATAACTGTGTTGCGTGACACAGCAATATTCTTTTCCTTGAGCTGTTCCAGTTGGTTGATATTACTTTCTTTAGAGACAATGAAGCAGAAATAACCATCATTTTTCAGGACGAGCCCTAAATCAGCATGATGGATAGCTTGCAGCACTACTGCGCTGGGATAGTCGGTAATCATGCCATCCATTTTCTCGGTCTGGAAAGCAGCGTCCCGGTCGTTGGCAGAGTTGAATGAAAGAATAGTCAGGTTCAGCCCTAATGAATCGTAGATACCTTGTGTTTTAGCTATATGGAAAGGGAGTCCGTCCAGTGTAGGTATCATGCCCAGGGTGAGTGGTTGCAGTTCGGTTAGAGGTAAAAAAGAGCCGTCTCCTTTTTTACTCTGGCAGGAGTAAAGGAAGAGAAGGATGAACCAAAAGAGTAGTATCGGTCTTTTCATACCTCGTTTTTGTAAATAAGAGGAACTCCGTTTTTTATAAATAAGGGCAACTCTTTTCACAAAGAACTGCCCTCTTATCATTAACTATTTAAAAAATTAACTAATTATCTAGTTCTATTATTCTTGAATAGCAGCGATACCCGGAAGAACTTTTCCTTCGATTGCTTCGAGCAATGCGCCACCACCGGTTGAAACGTAAGATACACCGCTAGCCAAACCGAACTTGTTAACACAAGCTACAGAGTCGCCACCACCCACAAGTGAGAATGCGCCGTTCTTAGTTGCTTCAACGATTGCTTCACCTACTGCACGTGAGCCGTGAGTGAAGTTGTCAAATTCGAATACGCCTGTAGGACCGTTCCAAAGAATAGTCTTAGATTCTTTGATAACGTTAGCGAAGATTTCTTCAGTCTTAGGACCGATGTCAAGACCTTCCCATCCGTCAGGAATTTCGTCAACAGCACAGAATTTAGTATTTGCATCGTTAGAGAATGCGTCAGCAATCTTAGCGTCAACAGCCAATACCAGGTTTACACCTTTTTCTTTTGCTTTCTTCATCAAATCCAAAGCCAGGTCAAGTTTGTCGTCCTCACAGATAGAGATACCGATTTTACCACCCATCGCTTTAGTAAATGTATAAGTCATACCACCGGCGATGATTAAGTTGTCTACCTTGCTCAACAGGTTTTCGATGATTTCGATTTTAGAAGAAACTTTAGAACCACCCATGATAGCAGTGAACGGACGTTTGATGTCGTTCAATACTTTGTCAACGGCTTTCACTTCTTTTTCCATCAGGTAACCGAACATCTTGTTGTTTACATCGAAATATTTAGCGATCAATGCTGTAGAAGCGTGTGCACGGTGAGCAGTACCAAATGCGTCGTTTACGTAGCAGTCAGCGTAAGAAGCCAATTTCTTGGTAAATTCTTTCTGGCTTTCTTTTACTGCTTTCTTGGCAGCAGCTTTTTCTTCGTCAGTTGCATCTTCAGCCAAACCTCTTGGTTTGCCTTCTTCTTCAGCATAGAAGCGAAGGTTTTCGAGCAACAGCACTTCTCCCGGTTGCAGAGCAGCAGCTTTTACAGCAGCTTCTTCGCCCATGCAGTCGTTAGCGAACTGAACTTCAACGCCCAGCAATTCAGACAGATGCTTGATGATATGTTTCAAAGAGAATTTATCGGCAACGCCTTTCGGACGGCCCAGGTGAGAGCCAATGATGATGCTTCCGCCGTCTGCCAGGATCTTCTTCAAAGTAGGAAGAGCTGCACGCATACGAGTGTCATCTGTAATGTTGAAGTTTTCGTCCAGGGGTACATTGAAGTCCACGCGAACAAATGCCTTTTTACCGGCAAAATTGAATTTGTCAATTGTCTGCATAATACTCTATTTTTATTTAAAAGTGTTTTTAAAATTCTTCTTTTAGAACGACCGCAAAGTTACTATTTATTTCGGTTCCTTGCTATTAAATCGTTATTTATTCTTGGCTTTTGGTTCCTCTTTTGTAACTTTATAGGTGTTACAGAAATATTTGCACATCATTTGCAAACCACAGGTGTCACATTTGGGAGCGCGTGCCTGACAAACATAACGACCATGCAGAATGAGCCAATGGTGGGCAATCGGTATTAGTTTTTCCGGAATATTCTTCACCAATTCTTTTTCCACACTGAACGGGGTAGTGCAACTATCCGGCACCAGTCCGATGCGATGGCTGACACGGAATACGTGTGTATCTACCGCCATTGCAGCCTTATTAAACACAACCGACTGGATGACATTGGCTGTTTTTCTTCCTACACCGGGCAACTTTATCAAATCATCCAGATTGTCGGGCACCTGACTGTTGAAGTCATTCACCAGCATCTTTGCCATACCAACCAAATGTTTGGCTTTGTTGTTCGGATAGGATACGCTTCGTATATATTCGAAAATAACTTCCGGCGTAGTGGCTGCCAGCGCTTCCGGAGTCGGAAAATCTTTATACAAAGGAGGAGTGATGATATTCACCCGTTTGTCCGTACATTGTGCAGAAAGAATAACAGCGATCAGCAACTCATACGGATTGTTGTAATGCAGTTCGGTCTCGGCTACAGGTACATTGTCCTGAAACCAGGCGATTACTTTCTCATAACGTTCTTTCTTTCTCATCGTAGCTTGTTTTTATGGTAATGAGGCGTCACTTTTAGTTTGAAATAGAGGGCGGAAACTACTGTCAGGCAGGCTCCGAAAAGATAAGCCTTATCAAATGTACTAATTTCTGCGATATATCCACCGGTCAGCATACCGATACCGATTCCTACGTCCCAAGAGGTAAGATAGGTGGAAGTGGCTGTTCCCCGCTGGCTATTGGGGGCAAGGTTGACAAACAACGTATTAAATGCCGGAAACATGATTCCAAATCCGACCCCCATCAACAATGCGATACCAAAAAACAGGATGTTGCAAACAGTATCATTCCATTGAATCAGATACACACAGGCTGAAAGCAGGAAGAAACTGCAGACAACCAGGTATAATCCGGCTATTATTACTTGCGTTATTTTTCCGCGATCCACCAGTTTCCCCGAAAAGATGCGGGAGATTGCCATCCCGACAGCCATAAAGGTGAAGAAGAATCCGGTTTGCGTGTTTAATCCTATTTGGCGGGCATACATGGCGACATAGTTGGTTGTCATTCCGTAAGGGATGGAAAGTAACAATAGGCTAAATCCGGCTGGCAGTCCTTTCATCAAAATAAAACGGTCGAGTGAAATCGGTTCCCGTTTCACAGGAGGTTTATAGGGCGTTTTTACCAGACTGGCACATAGGAAACCTAAAATGCAGGAACCGAATGCGTAACAGAAGATCGTAGCAAAAGAGACTCCTGCATCGTGCAGAAACAGTCCGAACATCGGCCCGATGGACATAGCTGTATTGTTGGTAAGTCCGTAATAGCCTAAACCTTCTCCACGGCGGGAAGATGGCATAATGTCTATCACTACCGTGTTTCCTCCTACTGTAACCATTCCGAAAGAGACGCCATGAATGATTCGGAATATAATAAATAAGGTAAGGGAGCCGGCTATCAGGTATCCGCCGAACATCATCATAAAGATGAAGTAAGCAAACAGATAAAGAGGTTTGCGGGCAAACGTGTCGAGCAGATAACCGGAAAACGGACGGATGCAGAGAGCGGCTACCGTATAGCAGGAAAGTACAATGCCAATAGTGGAATTTCCAGTTTGGAAGAATTCTGATAAATAGAACGGCAAAACAGGAATCAACAACCAAAAGCCGAAGTAGAGCAGGAAGTTGGCTGCCAAGATGAAACAATAACTGGGAGTAATGAGTCTATCCTTTGCCATAATGAATTTATTTATTTCACCACAGAGGACGCAGAGGACGCAGAGTTTCACGGAGTTTTTTCTTTCTAATGACTTTCTATGAAAAACGAGTCGTAGTTGATACGGCTGAAATAAAAACTCTGTGTCCTTTGCGTCCTCTGTGGTGAAATCTAAATTTAGTAAGCGCTCTCGAATTCTTTCAGGAAGCGAGTATCATTTTCAGAGAACATACGCAGGTCTTTCACCTGATATTTCAGATTTGTGATACGTTCGATACCCATACCGAGAGCATAACCGCTGTATATTTTACTGTCTATACCGTTAGATTCAAGTACGTTCGGGTCTACCATACCGCAACCGAGGATTTCTACCCAGCCGGTGTGTTTACAGAACGGACAACCTTTACCGCCGCAGATATTACAGCTGATGTCCATTTCCGCACTAGGTTCAGTGAACGGGAAGTAAGACGGACGCAGACGAATCTTTGTATCAGCACCGAACATTTCTTTAGCGAAAAGCAACAATACTTGTTTCAAGTCGGTGAACGATACGTTTTTGTCTACATACAACGCTTCTACCTGATGGAAGAAACAGTGTGCGCGATAGCTGATTGCTTCGTTACGATACACACGTCCCGGGCAGATGATGCGGATAGGAGGTTGTGAAGTTTCCATCACACGGGTCTGTACGGAAGAAGTATGCGTGCGCAATACTACGTCCGGGTGAGCTTCGATAAAGAAAGTGTCCTGCATATCGCGTGCCGGATGATCTTCGGCAAAGTTCAGTGCCGAGAATACATGCCAGTCATCTTCAATTTCCGGACCTTCGGCAATACTGAATCCCAGGCGGGCAAAGATATCAATGATTTCGTTCTTTACAATGGTGAGCGGGTGGCGTGTACCGAGTTCCACGGGATAAGCCGAACGCGTCAAATCCAATCCGTCACAATCATTGTCCTGACTTTCAAACAATTCTTTCAGCGCGTTGATTTTGTCCTGCGCTTTTGTTTTCAGTTCATTCAGTCTCATGCCGACTTCTTTTTTCTGATCGGCAGCTACATTACGGAAATCTGCCATTAAGTCGTTAATGGCTCCCTTCTTACTTAGGTATTTGATGCGGAGAGCTTCGAGTTCTTCGGCATTGGAGGCGTGTAAGGCTTCCACCTCTTTCAGAAGTTGTTCAATCTTAGCTATCATATTTTCGATGTATTGTTATTCAGTTTCTTAGTAAAAACCGTGCAAAGATATAATTTTATCACGAACCATCGAAATAATTTGTATCTTTGTTGCCGATATGTACCGAAAATCCGGCAACTTATGAAAAAGATTGTTTTCTGTCTTCTGCTTTTAACCTTTTCTTTTCGCCTGGCGGCCCAGATTGACTATTTGGAGCCAGTGAAACCTTTTTCTTCTTATACAGGCGAGTTAGGCGAATATTACCGTAGTGTGTTTTCTTTACTTAATACTGGCTTTCAGAAACAGCCATACGCGCGTTTCGCAGCTATCCCTTCCTTTTCGCCGGAGTATGCAATGTCGGTAGAAAAGAAAAACGGGCGTTATACGCTGATTTCGAATACACTATCCCGTACCTATTGGCAGGCGGAGAAGGGGACAGTAACCGTGGATACTAAATCGGTTGTCATCAGCGCTTCCCTGTATCAGTCTTTAGGGGCTATCTTTCGTTTGGTGACAGAGCAGGTGCAGGATCTGGATGGTTCTACGGCTGGTCTGGATGGAATTGTCTATTACTTTTCTTCTATGGACGCAAAAGGCAAAGAACGGATGGGACGAAAATGGTCGCCGGAAAAAGGAACGTTGATGGAACGTCTTGTATTGGTTTGTCAGTCGGCATATATGTTATCTCGGGGAGAGAATATTTCGGAACAGACATTGGCGGAAGAGGCTGCTTCTTTATTGAAAGCATTGCAACAGCGTAGTAAGGAAGAACCGGATGCTTATAAACAACCGATGTATGTTGGAATTTATCCGGTAGGTCCCCGCGCAAAGACGCTTTCCGGAAAGCAGGTGGAAGAACCTGCTCATTTCTCTGCGAAGAGTCCGGAAGAATATATTGCCAATGAAATGGTTTATCCGGCAGGACTTTTAGAGAAGAATGTTTCGGGTTATGCTTTGTGTGAGTTTACTATTGATAAGGAAGGGGTTATCCTTCGTCCTCATATTCTACGTTCCACTCATCCGGAATTTGCAGAGGAGGCTCTCCGCATTGTTAAAGGGATGCCGAAATGGTCCCCTGCATTGGCGGGAGGAAAGCCGGCGGATAGTAATTATACTCTTTATATTCCTTTCCGTCCGCAACTTTATCGGAAAAATAAGTAACTTTGTATCCAAAGTCCGATTAATAAAAAAGAGATATTGCATTTATAACTTGAACTTAGGTTCAGCCTCTCTAATAAATAAAAAAATAAATTTGCTGTCATCTGTCACAGACTGTTGTTTAACTATTTGATAATGAGAAAATAATGGCGTGACAGCAACGTGGTGACAGCACTGTGACGGCAATCGTGCTGTCACTGCAAAGCCAAGGAGAGATAAACGCACTACAAAGGTATGATAGAGCTGCATACCCGAATCAAGTAAAAATCACAGATGAAGTTTCATTGCCTAAATAGTATTAACTACAGGCAGATAGGCTATTCTATTTATTACCCTTGTACTTACGGGACGGGATCTACCTTGTGACTGATAGTTTCAAGCCTTGAAACTATTTGTTCTGCGGCTTGAAACTATAGTTTCGTAGGCTTGAAACTTTTGTTTCTCTTGCTTGGAACTATTAGTTTCTTACTGATGAAACTATAGTTTCTCACCGATGGAACTGTAGTTTCTCGCCGATGAAACAACCTTTACTCTATAATAGCCTGATTATGTTGGAGTACATTT
>NC_021017.1:5686740-5695630 GCF_000210075.1 Bacteroides xylanisolvens XB1A | reverse complement strand
AGTACATTTGATAGTATAATAACATGATTGATTTCTTCAAAAATCATTAAAACAGAAAACTTTTCTTCGTTTGTATTGTCTTATAGCCATAAACTTTTAAAACGAGAACTTATGGATGATATGATTAACAGGCATGATTCGATAGCCGAAGAAAATATCGAACCGAATGGCCGTCCGGCCAAGGACCAGTTTGAAGAATGGAGCGGTGAGGTTGCCGACCGTGCCGATGATGTATTCAAGAATGACAAGAAAGACGGTCCTATTAAAGACCGCGAGAAACGTATAAAAGAAATGGACGAAGTGATAAAAAAGGACCTTGAGTAAAGGTCCTTTTCTTTTTTCTTTAGTTTGCCGGAGTAACGATAGGTTCTTTGATAAAAATACTCCCTATCTCAATTGTTTTGTCATCAAATACATCTAGTCTAATATTTATCGATTCCTTTTCGGAAAGACTTATGAATTTTCCTTGAATATAATACTTCTGATTATCAATAAGATTGGAGGCTTCTTCCTCATCTAAAGCCGTTATAATTCTGAAAGAAATATTATACTTTCCGGTTTTTTGAAGGCTGCTACAGGTAAAGGATATAAGATATTTATATCCTTTATTATCGGTACTTTTAACTTTATCCATAGAAGCGAATTTGACTGCTATATCAGAAAGGAAATCAGGGTTATTCTCAAGTTCCTTTTCTAACAAAGAACGCAATTCTTTTCCTGCTTTTTTTCTTTGGATGTCATTGTTGAAACAATTAGGATGTCTAGATATATATGCGTCTAAAAAAGCATTTATTTTTTCTCCATCAGCGTTCCCTTCTTCTAGCATTGCGTTTACTGCTGCTATGCTATCATTGAGGCGTATATCATAGTCTGCATTGTTTGATTGTGTTGTTTTTGAAGACTTGTTTCCGTAGCAGGAAATTAAGCATGGGATGATTAGAAGAATAGTGGCAAATTTTGTGATGTTCATGTCCAGTACACTATTAAAGTTCAAAGTTGGGAGAGAAAAAAGTGGAGCGTATCGGACTCGAACCGATCACCTTAACACTGCCAGTGTTACGCTCTAGCCAGATGAGCTAACGCCCCTTTCTTGTCTTATATGATAACGTTTGTAAACGAATCTTTTTTTTGTTGCCGCAAATATAATGCATTATTCTGAAATAATTGCTATGTTTGCGGTAAATAATAGTATGAAATTAAGATATGCTGATTTATAATACAACTTTTCAAGTGGACGATGACGTTCACGACAATTTCATGATTTGGATAAAAGAGAGTTATATCCCTGAAGTACAGAAACACGGTGCGTTGAAGGCACCGCGTATTTGCCGGATATTGAGTCATCGGGAAGAAGGAAGTGCGTATTCTTTGCAATGGGAGGTAGAAAGCAGTGGGTTATTACATCGCTGGCATTTGGAACAGGGGGTGCGACTGAATGACGAACTGGTAAAAATATTTAAAGATAAAGTGATCGGATTTCCGACCTTGATGGAGGTGATAGAGTGATTCAACCGGTAAAAGAAAAGATAATCCTGGGGATTGACCCCGGTACGACAATCATGGGATACGGGGTTCTAAGGGTGAGGGGAACCAAGCCCGAAATGATTGCGATGGGGATTATCGACTTACGTAAATTTGCCAATCACTATCTGAAACTTCGTCATATCCATGAACGGGTATTGAGCATTATTGAAAGTTATCTACCGGATGAGTTGGCTATTGAAGCACCTTTCTTCGGAAAAAATGTGCAATCGATGTTGAAGTTAGGTCGTGCACAAGGGGTAGCAATGGCAGTAGCGTTGAGCCGGGATATTCCAATCACCGAATATGCCCCTTTGAAGATAAAAATGGCTATCACCGGAAACGGGCAGGCATCAAAAGAACAAGTGGCGGATATGCTGCAAAGGATGCTACGGTTTTCAAAAGATGATATGCCTACTTTTATGGATGCAACAGATGGTTTGGCAGCGGCTTATTGTCATTTCCTGCAAATGGGGCGACCGGCAATGGAAAAAGGGTATAGTAGTTGGAAGGATTTTATAGCGAAGAATCCGGATAAGGTGAAATAAAGCATTTAATTTTATGGGGGGATAGATATGGTGTGTAGCATAGGGGGAGGTTTAGAATGAAGATAGGAAATAATTATTTAGCGATATTGGGTGTGACTACAGTGACAACAGTGATGAGTTGTTCCCCAACGAAGAAGGAATATACTTCTTTTGAATTATATCCGGTTCGTACGGGAAGCCTTACAGAGATGGAATATACGCCGTTGGCAACCAAATTTTTCCTTTGGTCACCAACAGCAGAAGAGGTGCGCCTGATGCTTTATGATGCCGGAGAAGGCGGACATGCTTACGAAACAGTAAAGATGGAACTCGGTGAGAATGGAACCTGGACGACATCCGTAGATAAGGATCTGCTCGGCAAATACTATGCTTTCAATGTAAAAATCAACGATAAATGGCAGGGCGACACGCCGGGGATTAATGCTCACGCTGTAGGAGTGAACGGAAAGCGTGCAGCTATCATCGACTGGAAGACTACCAATCCGGAGGGGTGGGAGAATGACCGACGTCCTTCTCTGAAATCTCCTGCTGATATGATTATCTATGAAATGCATCATCGTGACTTCTCTGTCGACTCTACTTCGGGAATAAAAAATAAGGGCAAATACCTTGCACTGACTGAACATGGGACGGTGAATTCCGGCAATCAATCAACAGGTATCGATCATTTGGTAGAACTGGGAGTGACACATGTGCATCTTCTTCCTTCTTCTGATTATGCTTCTATCGACGAAACAAAATTAGATGAAAATCACTATAACTGGGGATATGATCCGGTAAATTATAATGTGCCGGATGGTTCTTATTCAACCGATCCTTATCAGCCTACTGTTCGCGTGAAAGAGTTCAAACAGATGGTACAAGCGTTGCATAGAGCTGGAATACGCGTGATAATGGATGTGGTTTACAATCACACTTTTAATACACTTGAAAGTAATTTTGAACGTACCGTTCCCGGCTATTTTTACCGTCAGAAAGAGGATGGCACATTGGCAAATGGTTCAGGGTGTGGCAATGAAACAGCAAGTGAACGGCCTATGATGCGTAAGTTCATGATAGAGTCCGTTCTTTATTGGATAAAAGAATATCATATTGACGGCTTCCGCTTTGACTTGATGGGGGTGCATGATATTGAAACAATGAACGAGATTCGAAAGGCTGTCAACAAAGTCGATCCTACTATTTGTATCTATGGAGAAGGTTGGGCGGCTGAAGCTCCTCAATATCCGGCAGATTCATTGGCGATGAAAGGAAATATTTCCCACATGCCCGGAATTGCTGTGTTTTCGGATGAATTGCGCGATGGACTTTGTGGACCTGTATGGGAGAAGGACAAAGGAGCTTTCCTTGCCGGAGTGCCGGGGGGAGAAATGAGCGTAAAATTCGGAATTGTTGGAGCTATTAAGCATCCGCAAGTACGCTGTGATTCCGTAAATTATAGTCAGAAGCCATGGGCGGAACAGCCTACCCAGATGGTTAGCTATGTTTCCTGTCATGATGGTTTGTGTCTGGTAGACCGATTGAAGGCAAGTATGCCGGGAGCTACTCCCGAACAGTTGGTTCGACTTGATAAACTGGCACAAACGGTAGTCTTTACTTCGCAGGGAATTCCTTTTATCTATGCAGGTGAAGAAGTGATGCGTGATAAACAAGGGATAGACAATAGTTATAAGAGTCCGGATGCCGTCAATGCCATTGACTGGAGACGCAAAACGACGAATGGAGATATTTTCACGTACTATAAACGACTCATTGATCTTCGTAAGTCTCATCCGGCTTTCCGTATGGGAAATGCAGAAATGGTCCGGAAGCATCTGGAGTTCCTTCCGGTTGAAGGGCAAAACCTGATTGCGTTTCGCCTCAAAGAGCGTGCGAATGGAGATAGCTGGGAAGATATTATCGTAGCCTTTAATTCCCGTACGACTCCTGCACGACTGGAAATTCCTGTTGGTAAATATACGGTAGTATGTAAAGATGGAGTGATAGATGTGCGTGGATTGGGTACGCAAACCGGACCGGAGGTGATTGTTCCTGGTCAGTCTGCGTTGATTATGTACAAGTAGTTTTTTTCTGTTTACTACAATTCCAAGATACTCAAGTTTTTTTCATGCAGTAGACTGGCTGCCTGTTTCAGTCTGATGGAACAAATGAAATCATGTGCCGGCTGGTTAGTCGGCACTTTTTATTTATGGCATATATAACAACTCAACGTTGGTTGCCGGCATTTCTATCATCTTTAAATAGATAGAATGAATAACAATAACTGCCGTGATCCGCTCTTTCCTAAATCCTTCATTTTCCTCCTATTCATCGGCAATCTTAATTGGGATGTAACATTACGACAAGTATTTGTAACATACGTAAACGATGATGTAACAAGCGAGTAATGATTTGAATCAAAATTTTTGGGTAAGCGGAGAGAAACTTCCTAAGTTTGCAAAGTGAAATTCAGGATGGAGTGTTTTTCTTTCCGGATTACTAATAAAGACATAAAAGAAAAGATGGATAATGAATAAGTATTGGTTTTATAAGGTTGGGTTAGTAGTTGTGTTCCTTTGCTTCGCTCTGTTGGGTGAAGCAAAGGTTAAACTTCCCACTCTTGTTTCCGACGGAATGGTGCTTCAACGCGGGGAGCCTGTCAATATTTGGGGGACGGCTGATCCTGATGAAACTGTTAATATAACTTTTCAAAAAAAGAAATATAAGACCGTTGCCGATGCGCAAGGCAACTGGAAAGTGATCTTGCCTGCCTTGAAAGCTGGTGGTCCTTACACAATGATTATTAATGATATAGAGTTGAAGGATATTCTTGTGGGTGACGTTTGGGTATGTTCTGGCCAGTCGAATATGGAATTACCTGTTTTACGGGTTACAGACCGTTTTCGGGATGAAATATCTGCGGATAATGATTATCCGATGGTACGCTATATAAAAACTCCTCTATTGTATAACTTTCATGCTCCGCAGGCAGATATTCCGGGAATTTCCTGGAAGGCTATGACTCCTGAAAATGTGATGTCTTTCTCTGCTTTGGTTTATTTCTTTACTAAAGATTACTTTCAGAAAACAAAGGTTCCGGTAGGAATCATAAACTCCAGTGTCGGAGGTTCACCGGTAGAAGCGTGGATCAGTGAGGAAGGTTTGAAACCTTTTCCTTATTATTTGAACGAAAAACGTATCTACGAATCAGATGACTTGGTAGAATCAATGAAAAAAGAAGAGAGCAAGAAAAGCCGTGCCTGGAATGTAGCACTGTATCAGGGAGATAAAGGAATGCATGAAGCCATCCCTTGGTATGCTGCCGGCTATGATGACAGTGATTGGACACCGACCGATTTGTTTGCTTCCGGTTGGGCTACTAACGGATTGAATACAATCAATGGTTCCCATTGGTTCCGTAGAGATTTTCAAGTGTCCGGGCAACAAGCGGGAGAGAAGGCAACTCTTCGCCTGGGATGCATCGTAGATGCAGACTCCGTCTATGTAAACGGTACGTTTGTGGGAACTGTTTCTTATCAATATCCACCACGTATCTATACCATTCCCGCCGGATTGTTGAAAGCTGGAAAAAACACAATAACCATACGTCTTTTCAGTTATGGCGGTTTCCCTCATTTTGTAAAAAAGAAACCCTATAAGATACTTTTCGGAAAAGGCCAGCCGGAAAAAGGAGAATCGGAGATTAGTCTCGAAGGTAATTGGAAATATCGCCTCGGTGCTCCCATGCCTGCTGCTCCGGGGCAGACAGCCTTTCATTATAAACCTGTAGGACTTTATAATGCTATGATTGCCCCATTGCTGAATTATACGGTATCTGGTGTTATCTGGTATCAGGGTGAATCGAATGTGTCTCGCAGAAATGAGTATAAAGACTTGTTGACGGCGATGATTGCGGATTGGAGACAGCATTGGAACCGACCTGATATGCCTTTCTATGTGATTGAACTGGCGGATTTCCTCTCACCCGAAGATAAAGGAGGGCGTGCTGCCTGGGCAGAATTCCGGAAAGTGCAGGCAGAAGTAGCCAATACAAATAAAAATGTCACTCTAATTAAAAACGGTGATTTAGGAGAATGGAATGATATCCATCCATTGGATAAAAAGACGTTGGGACAACGTGTTTCCCAGGCGGTCTTTCAACAAAGAGTCAAATAAATTAAAAAAGAGATTAGTACCATGAAAACACAGACTCAAAAAGTGTCGATGGCCGAGAAAATCGGTTATAGCTTAGGTGACGGTTCGGCGAACCTGATTTTCCAGATGATGATGATGTTCCAACTCTTCTTCTATACAGATGTGTTTGGAATCAAAGCAACAGCAGCAGGTATGATATTGCTGGTCGCACGCATTTTCGATGCGTTTGTCGATCCGGTGGTAGGTATCCTGTCCGACAGAACCAACACCCGCTGGGGTAAATACCGTCCCTGGTTGTTGTGGACAGCTATTCCTTTTGCCGTATTCTTCATTTTGGCATTTACGACACCCGATTTGAGTGAGCGTGGGAAGATTATTTATGCAGGTATCACTTATACCTTATTAATGTCTATTTACTCCTTCAATAATACCCCGTATGCCTCTTTGGGCGGTGTGATGACAAGTGACATCAAAGAACGTACCAGTATCTCGTCCGTCCGTTTTGTGACAGCTACAATCGCCACTTTTGTTGTGCAGGGGCTTACTTTGCCATTAGTCTCCAAGTTCGGGCAAGGAGACGATCAACGTGGATGGTTCCTGACAATTACCCTGTTTGCCATCATCGGAGTTGTTCTTTTAGTAATCACATTCTTCTCTGCCAAAGAGCGTATTACGCCTCCCGTAGGTCAGAAAACTTCCGTGAAACAGGATTTTAAAGATATCGTAAGCAGCCGTCCATGGAAAGCGATGTTTATCCTAACCCTCTTTTTGTTTACGACATTGGCTATGTGGGGCAGCAGTATGTCTTACTACTTTAATTATTTCGTAGATAAAACAGCCCTTTTTGACTTCCTGCAAAATTTTGGATTAGTACGGATAGAAGGAGAAACTTATGGAATGTGGCACACCTTTCTTGATGCTTTCGGACTGATTGCGCAGCCCGATCATAGTAATGTGTTTGCTGTAGGTTTCAGTTTGTTCAATATGATTGGGCAGGTTATCACTTTGGCGGGTGTAATATTGCTTTCCGGATTTCTTTCCAATATCTTTGGCAAGCGGAATGTATTTTTGATCTGCCTGGCACTGACAGCCTTTTTTACAGCCCTGTTTTTTGTGGTAGATTCGACAAACATAAGTATGATCTTTATTATTAACTGTTTGAAGAGTTTGGCATACGCACCTACTATTCCATTGCTTTGGGCAATGATGGGAGATGTTGCCGATCATTCAGAATGGGTGAACCATCGTCGTGCGACAGGATTTGTATTTGCAGGTGTAGTCTTTGCCTTGAAAGCCGGACTAGGTATAGGGGGAGCTATTTGCGGTGCGATTGTCGATTCGTTCGGTTTTGTATCTAATACAGTACAGACAGAAAACGCTATTTTCGGTATCCGTTTGACATCCAGCGTGATTCCTGCCATCACTTTCTTTGTAGGAGTAATTGCTTTGTTCTTTTATCCTATTTCTAAGAAGTTGAATGAGCATATTCAGGACGATTTGGCAAAACGCCGCCTGGAAAACAATTGATTAATAACTATAACTAATAGATAGACTATATGAAGACTTCGATAAGAACAACCGTAGTTTCTTTGTTGGCTGCTGTAGCCCTGATAACTAGTACTTCGGTAGCTTTTGCACAAGAAACAAAGACTTTGAAAGAAGCTTTGAAGGATAAATTCCTGATAGGAACAGCAGTGAATACACGACAAGCATCCGGTCGGGATAAGGCAGGAGTGCGCGTAATTCAGGAACAATTTAATGCTATTGTAGCAGAGAATTGTATGAAGAGTCAGGAAATGCATCCGAAGGAGAACCGTTATAATTTCACACAGGCAGATGAATTTGTTGCTTTTGGAGAGAAAAATCATTTGGCAATCACAGGACATACGTTGATTTGGCATTCGCAGCTTTCTCCCTGGTTCTGCGTGGATGAGAATGGCAAAAATGTGTCTCCGGAAGTATTGAAGAAACGGATGAAAGATCATATCACCACTATTGTGAAGCGTTACAAAGGCCGTATTAAAGGTTGGGATGTGGTGAATGAAGCGATTGAAGATAATGGAGCATATCGTAAGACTAAGTTTTATGAAATTCTAGGTGAAGAATATATCCCATTGGCTTTTCAATATGCACACGAGGCCGATCCGGATGCAGAGCTTTATTATAACGATTATTCAATGGCTCAACCGGGCAGAAGAGCTGCAGTTGTGAAGATGGTGAAAGACTTGAAGAAACGTGGTATCCGTATTGATGCGGTGGGGATGCAAGGACACATCGGCATGGACTATCCGAAAATCAGCGAGTTTGAAGAAAGTATGCTTGCCTTTGCCAAAGCGGGAGTGAAGGTAATGATAACAGAATTGGATCTGACTGTATTGCCATCACCCGACCCCAAGGTTGGTGCGGAAGTCTCGGCATCTTTTGAATATAAAAAAGAGATGAATCCTTATTCGGACGGATTACCGGAAGAAGTATCAAAAGCATGGACAGAGAGAATGAATGATTTCTTCCGTCTGTTCCTGAAACATCAGGATATCATAACAAGAGTTACAGTTTGGGGAGTAGCCGATCAGGATTCGTGGCGTAACGACTGGCCGATGAGAGGACGTACGGATTATCCATTGCTTTTCGACCGCAATCATCAGCCGAAACCGGTAGTTGATTTGATTATAAAAGAGGCTATGCAG
>NC_021017.1:5681100-5685747 GCF_000210075.1 Bacteroides xylanisolvens XB1A | reverse complement strand
ATGTAATTAAACCCTTTCAGGGCACCCCAATAAATATATAATTGTAAGGCTTTCAGCCTAACTGCTAAATTCCCATTTATGAAACGAATTTTGAACTATTACTTATGAGGATTATATCTATATTGACATTTGTCCTGTTTTTCAGTCTTTTCTCTGTTTATGCAGAAGATGGGAGTGCTTTGTGGCTTCGTTATTCAACGGGAGCAAAAGCAATAATAATGAATAAGAAACAATCTCCTACATTAAATATCGCCGTTTCCGAATTGCGGAACTTCTGGCAGGGAGGAATCCCCATAACGCTGGAAATACAGAAAAATAAGGAACTGCGTGCATTAGGAAATGACGGGTACATCATCCGCGCTTCTAAAGACGGTAACCATCTGACAATCACTTCTTCCGGTGAGCAAGGAATACTTTACGGAACTTATCATCTGCTTCGTCTGCAAGCCACCGGACAATTATCCGAATCAACATTGAAGTCTTTAAATGTCTCCGAAAAACCGGATTACCGGATTCGCGTCTTGAATCATTGGGACAATCTGGACGGTACAATCGAACGTGGTTATGCCGGACATTCGCTTTGGAAATGGGACGAACTTCCTTCTGTTGTTTCTCCCCGCTATGAAGCCTATGCACGTGCCAATGCTTCCATCGGTATTAATGCTACTGTGATAAACAACGTCAATGCAAGTCCTAAGATACTATCTGATGATTATTTGCAGAAAGTCAAAGTTCTGGCAGACATCTTCCGTCCTTATGGTTTGAAAATATATCTTTCAATTAACTTTTCTTCCCCGGCAGCTTTAGGTGGTTTATCCACCTCCGATCCGTTGGATAAAGAGGTGATTGCCTGGTGGAAGAAAAAAGCCAAAGATATCTATTCGCTGATACCCGATTTCGGAGGCTTTTTGGTGAAAGCAAACTCCGAAGGACAACCCGGACCGTGTGACTACGGGCGTACTCATGCCGAAGGGGCGAACATGCTTGCCGATGTATTGAAACCTTATCGCGGCATCGTCATGTGGCGTGCTTTCGTTTACTCGCCCACGGACAGCGACCGGGCCAAGCAAGCCTATCTTGAATTTGAACCTTTGGACGGAAAATTCCGCGACAATGTCATTGTGCAGATAAAGAACGGCCCGATTGATTTCCAGCCCCGCGAACCGTTCAGCCCGTTATTCGGAGCCATGAAGAAAACACCCGTGATGCCGGAATTTCAGATAACACAGGAATATCTGGGATTCTCCAACCACCTCGTTTTTCTCGCTCCCATGTGGAAAGAATGTCTGGACAGCGACACTTACGTACAAGGCGCAGGCTCTACCATCGCCCGTGTGACGGACGGCTCCTTGTTCCCCCATTCATTGACGGCTATTGCCGGTGTCACCAATATCGGTGATGACATCAATTGGTGCGGACATCCTTTTGCCCAAGCCAACTGGTATGCTTTCGGTCGTTTGGCATGGAAACATTCACTTTCTTCCGAGCAGATCGGTGAAGAATGGTTGAGGCAAACTTTTCTTCCGGTTGCCTTACAGCCGTACAACGATTCCGTCAATGAAATATCTCCCAAAGAGAGACAACAACTTCACTCTCAACTCTCCCTTCTCAACTCTCAACTTCTCCAAGAGTCGAGGGAAGCAGTAGTAGATTATATGATGCCGTTAGGACTGCATCACATCTTTGCATGGGGACATCATTACGGGCCCGAGCCTTGGTGTGATATTCCCGGTGCCCGTCCCGACTGGATGCCTTCTTATTACCATAGGGCAGATGACGGCGGTATCGGATTCGACCGCAGCAGCAAAGGGAGCAATGCGACCGCACAATATCACTCTCCTTTATGCGAACAACTGGATAATGTAGATACCTGTCCCGAAAATCAGCTTCTTTGGTTCCACCATGTTCCCTGGAATCATCGGATGAAGAGCGGGCGTACACTTTGGGCGGAGTTGTGCTATGCTTATGACCGTGGGGTGCAAGAAACCAGAAACTTCCAGAAGTTATGGGCGCCTATGGAGAAATACATCGACCCAGAACGATTCCGTGACGTACAGCACCGGTTGAAGATTCAGGCACGTGACGCAGTGTGGTGGAAAGATGCCTGCTTGCTCTATTTCCAGCAATTCAGCAAGCAGCCGATACCTTATGAACTGGAACGTCCGGTGCATGAATTGAAAGATATGATGGAATACAAACTGAATATCACTAATTTTGAATGTCCGCCTTACGGATTTACTAAATAGACAAGAAAAGTGCTTGTTCTGTGATAAAATTGTTACCTTTGCGGTCAAAAATAAAACAGAATATAAGAATATGAGCCAAAATACATTCTGCATGGCGGGGGGCGTAGCACGCAACCCGCTTGTGCGTTTAGCCAAACCTATCACGGCAACTATCGGAGCGAACGAACATATAGCCATTGTAGGTCCCAATGGGGGTGGCAAGAGCCTTTTTGTAGATACATTAATCGGAAAATATCCGCTACGTGAAGGAACACTCCAGTATGACTTTTCCCCTTCCGCTACTCAAACTGTTTATGATAATGTGAAATATATCGCGTTCCGTGATACTTATGGAGCGACAGATGCCAATTATTACTACCAACAGCGTTGGAATGCGCACGACCAGGATGAAACGCCGGACGTCCGCGAAATGTTGGGAGAGATTAAAGACGAACAACTGAAAAATGAACTGTTCGAGCTCTTCCGCATCGAACCTCTTCTTGATAAAAAGATAATCCTTCTTTCAAGTGGTGAACTGCGTAAATTCCAGCTCACAAAGACACTGTTGACAGCCCCCCGCGTTCTGATAATGGATAATCCGTTTATCGGACTGGATGCGCCTACCCGCGAATTGTTATTCTCTTTGCTTGAACGTCTGACAAAAATGTCTTCCGTCCAGATTATTCTGGTACTTTCCATGATGGATGATATACCTTCCTTTATCACTCACGTTATCCCTGTTGATAAAATGGAAGTGTTTTCCAAGATGGAACGCGAAGCCTACCTGACTGCTTTCCGCAACAGAGACACAACTACTTCTTTCGATGAATTGCAGAAACGGATTATTGATTTGCCTTATGACGGCAACAACTATGACTCGGACGAAGTGGTGAAACTGAATAAGGTAAGTATCCGCTATGGCGACCGCACTATTCTGAACGAACTGGACTGGACAGTGCATCGTGGGGAGAAATGGGCGTTGAGCGGGGAGAACGGTGCAGGAAAGTCTACATTATTGAGTTTGGTTTGTGCGGATAATCCACAATCATACGCTTGCGACATCAGCCTTTTCGGACGCAAACGGGGAACTGGAGAAAGTATTTGGGAAATCAAGAAACACATCGGATATGTAAGTCCCGAGATGCATCGTGCTTATCTCAAAAACTTGCCGGTTATTGAAATCGTAGCCAGCGGACTGCACGACAGTATCGGACTGTACAAACGCCCCCAACCGGAGCAAATGGCTGTATGTGAGTGGTGGATGGATATATTCGGCATTGCCGACTTGAAAGACAAACCTTTCTTGCAGCTTTCCAGTGGGGAGCAACGTCTGGCTCTGTTGGCACGTGCTTTCGTCAAAGATCCTGAATTACTGATTTTGGACGAACCGCTTCATGGATTGGATACTTACAATCGTCGTCGGGTCAAAAAGGTGATCGAAGCCTTCTGTAAACGTAAAGATAAGACGATGATTATGGTAACACATTATGAATCAGAACTTCCGGATACGATTACAAACCGCATCTTCTTGAAAAGAAATGATACGTTAATATATTAGAATATGATTTCTAATATTTTTTAATGAATTGATTGCTTTTTGTGTTATTTGGCTATCTTTGTGCTTAATTAAATGCAAAAAGTAACCACAAAGATATGAATAGTAGCCAAAATGCCATAGCTGTATTGTATAGGAAATATTGGCAAAAGCTCTATATTCATGCATATAATCTGCTGAATGACGGAGAAAGCGCAAAGGATGTATTGAGTGATGTGTTTTGCTCAGTACTTGAAAACAGCGAGCAGTTTGAAGGGAAGACTGATTTGCTGCCTTTATTTTATGTCATGGTGAAAAACCGTTGCATTGACCACATACGTCATCAGAATGTAGTGAACCGGAATGCGGAAAGATACTTGGAAGAACTTTATAGCGGTTGGACTGCCAAAGAGTATCGGGACTACGAAGATAAAATAGACCGGATGCAGGAGAGTATCCGCCAGATGGCGCCGCAAATGCGCATAGTAGTGGAAGAGTTTTTTCTGAATGAAAAGAAATGTGCGGAAATTAGTGAAATATTAAATATCAGTGATAATACAGTCAGAACCCATATTGCCCGGGCTTTAAAAATACTCCGTAAACGATTGAGTGTCTTTTTACTTATTACAGTTTAATGTTGAATCCTGCTCTTCACTTGTTTTACACTTTAGCTGAATGGCTATAAATCAGATGTCTATGGTGAATGGAAGTAGGAAAAACAAAGTAAATAACCCTTCACACCCTTCACGCACTGTAAGCGTCTCCGCGATTCTATATAGTTTGCTAAAATAAAAAGGCTAATGCTCCCTTTTTATCCATTAGCCTTTTCCCATCTGTCAGGAAGCAGTTCCCTGTATTTTTCAAGTGGTGTGTTTGGTTGTCATTCAG
>NC_021017.1:5656029-5679309 GCF_000210075.1 Bacteroides xylanisolvens XB1A | reverse complement strand
AGCCTGCTTTGAAGTGACAAAGGATGAAGAATGTCCCTTTATCGTAAGTGCGGACGGCATGGATACCCATGTGCTGGGTACTAAATTCAATGTACGTTCATACACAACAGAAGACCGCCACGTGACATTGGTGCAGGGAAAAGTGCAAGTGACCAACACGAACAGCCTTTCATCCGTAGTGCTTCAACCCGGACAGGACTTGACTTATACGGAAACCGGAGAAGAGAAAATATCGCGTGTCAACATAGCTACCTATACGGCATGGACAGAAGGAATGTTCTATTTTGAAGATTCGTCACTGGAAGAAATTATGAGTTCTCTGGGCAGATGGTACAACGTGAACGTCGACTTTGAACGGGTGGAACTATACAATATCCGCCTGAACTTTTGGGCGAACCGCAACGCTCATTTGGACGAGGCAGTAGAACTGCTGAATAAACTGGAAAAAGTACGTGTAGAATATCAGGACGGGACTATTACGATTAAACATATATAACTTTACAAATACAACTCTTATGAAAAAGCAACAAATTACATTGTCTCGCAAAAAGGCAATGAGAAAGGTCGTATGGATGAAAGCCGCCTTCTTATTGCTGATGTTTGTAATTGCCCTGCATGGACGGGCACAAAATACGGACAACAAATTGATTTCTTTGGAACTAAAGGAAGCGCCATTGGGAGAGGCTTTGAAGCAGTTTAGCAATGTGTCCGGTTATAAGGTGAATTTTCCTAGTGAAGATGTCGGAGCGTACCGGGTAAGCGTAAGCATACATCAGTTGGCACCTTTGGCGGCACTCCAGAAAATACTGGAAGGGAAACCTTTTGAATATGAGGTGAAACAACATTTTATCACTGTCCGTAAAGTGAAGCCTGCATTGACTACTCGTAAAGTCAGGAACATCGAAGGGCGGGTAGTGGATGAAAAAGGGGATCCGCTGCCGGGTGCGAATATCCGGGGAATCGACAGCCCGTTTGGAGCTATTTCCGATATCAAAGGAAATTTCACTTGTAAAGTGATGGAGGAAACCCACACATTGGAAGTCTCTTTTGTCGGTATGCAAACTGAAAAGGTATCTATTAAAGGGCGTACTCATGTCAATGTGGTTATGCATGAAGATAAACAGCAATTGGGAGATGTTGTAGTGACGGGTTATCAGCGTATCAGCCGTGAACGCTCTACTGCCTCTTTCGGCTTTATAGATTCTGAACAACTGACAAGACAGATGCACAGTGACCTGGCGTCATCCTTGGAAGGGCAAATAGCCGGTTTGCGTATGAATATTAATCCGAATAACGGTGATATGAGCCCTATCCTTCGTGGTGTAGGTACGTTCTCGCCTAATGTTGGAACAATGCCGTTGATTGTTGTGGATGATATGCCGACCGACCTGACCTTGAGTGAGATAAATCCTTATAATGTAGAGAGTATTACTGTCTTGAAAGATGCCGCAGCAGCCAGTATTTATGGTGCTTTGGCTGCAAACGGCATTATTGTGGTAGTTACCAAACAGGCCAAAGAAGAGGGTGCGCATGTGAATATCAATGCTGATTGGTTCATCACCAGCAAACCGAATTTCAACAGTTTGAACCTGGCTTCTACAAGCGACATTATTGATTATCAAACAGCTGTGTTTGATGCGAATGTAGCCGAATCAGGCAGTGCATCCGGTTTTTTGTCCAGCTATAAGGCAGGCTACTATAATCCGTTGTTCCAACTTTATCTGGCTCGGGAGAATGGTACACTAAGTAATAGTGAAGTCGAAGCCACATTAAATCAGTGGCGTAATAATGACTATTATAAAGAATATCGTGACAATGCCTGGCGCACGGCTGTAACTCAGCGTTATAATGTGTCCGTATCGCAGAAAGTCGGAAAAAACAATCACTTCCTTTCGTTCAATTATGAAAATGACAAGGGGCGTACGATAAATGATAAAAGGAATAAATTCTCCTTGTATTATAAGTCGAACTATGCCATAACTAGTTGGCTGAATGTGAATGCCGGGGTGGACGCCCGTCTGGGAAGTAGCGATACACCGAATACCCTGTTTACCAGTTACACTATGCAACAACGTTATGAAAGAATAATGGATGCCGATGGTAACCGTTATAATTCTCCTTATGTGAATGTAAGCGGATATTCGGGTGGGGCTTACAATGGCAGTGTCGTGAGCAAGGCGGAAGGTGTTTCACCTTATAAAACATTTGGTTTCAATGTGCTTGACGCATTGGGTGAAGGCGGTACCAAATCACGCAATGTCAGCATCCGCCCGTTTGTCAGCTTGCAGGCACGATTCCTGAAGATGTTTAAATATAACTTCATGTATCAGTATGAATGGAATCATAGCAAGAGTGAAGTGTTTGATGCGGAGGACTCCTATTTGATGCGTATGACGTACAACTCTATGATTGATACGAATGGAAATTCGGCAATGCCGAGAGGCGGACGGTTCTTTCAAAATGAGTTGAGCAGTAACCGTTATACTGTACGTAACCAGATAGACTTTGACAAAAGTTGGAAGAATCATACAGTGACTGTCATTGCCGGACTTGAATTCAGGGAAAATAAGATTCCGAAACCTACCCGGCAATTAATGTATGGATACGATCCTCAGACACTGACTTCTGACATTATAGATTGGCAGGCATACCGTGACGGTGTAGGAACCAGTGCACTTTCCGGCAATACGATTACTTTGAGTGGCCTGTCGCCTACGTTGCAAGAATCACGCCATCGTTATGCATCTTTTTATGCCAATGCAAGCTATTCTTATCTGTCCCGTTATAATGTATCCGGAAGTATCCGCTGGGATCAGGCGGACTTGTTCGGACTTGATATCCGTAACCAGCGTCATCCCTTGTGGTCTGTCGGTGCGTCCTGGATTATGTCGGAAGAGCCATTTATGAAAGATATTGTTTGGCTCGACTTCCTGAAAGCACGTATGACCTATGGTATCAACGGTAATGTGGATCAGAGTTCGACTACCTATTTTGTAGTAAAGCAGAAGACCCAGAGCAATCCGATCAAGACGACATACCTGACTTATGATGATGATGATCTTCCGAACCCGAAACTCCGTTGGGAGAAAACAGCCACTTATAATGTGGGACTGGATTTCCGTCTTTTCAATAATTTAGTCAATGGTAGCTTGGAGTATTACAACCGCCACTCATCTGATTTGCTTGTACGCCGCTACATGGATCCTACATTGGGAGCTAAATCACGTGTAGTGAACAACGGTGAGATGCGTAACCGGGGTATCGAATTTTCTCTTACTGCCAATCTCATCAGGAAGAAGGACTGGAACTTTGCCGTTGATTTCAACTTTGCCCATAACAAGAACAAGATGTTAAAGGTGGATCATAGTGATTCGGACACTTCGACAAGTTTCATTATGAGCCCGCAGAACTACTTTATGGAAGGAACCAGTTATAATACGCTTTGGGCTTACCGTATCGACCGCATTGAAAATGGATATCCGGTAGCGGTGGACAAAGATGGGAATGACCTGGTGACGTTCAACGAGGATGGTACGGTTGCCAATATTACTACCGGATCGTCACTGAAAGGTACTGAGAATCTTGTAAATCTTGGCTCGCTGACTCCGAAATTTAATGGAGCAGTGTCCTTGAGACTTAGCTACAAGGGAATTGCCTTGAATGCTTTCTTTGTGTATGCAGGCGGTAACAAACTGCGTAATAGTGTGGTAAGTATGAGTGACCAGGTGGGAAGCCAGACGTTGAAAGACATAACCAACCGTTGGAGTGCGGATGCGCCGGATGCAAATGTACGTATGTATATTGACATGCCCACAAAGGTTAAAACTTACGCAAGTACTTTCCAGGATTGGTGGCAATATGGTGATATCAATGTGAAAGATGCTGGTTATGTGAAATTGCGTAGCTTGAGTTTGGGGTATAGTTTGCCGTCTGGTATCTGCCGTCAAATCCGGCTTAATTCATTGAATTTGAAGTTGCAAGTGAACAACCTGTTTACCTGGTGTAAGGCAGGAAGCGACATTGACCCGGAAAGCTACGGATTGAACAGCGGCACACGCGGCATGGCTTCACCCAAGACTTATTCTATCGGATTATCAACAAGTTTCTAATTATTAAAAAGAATATAGGATATGCGTAAATTACTTTATATATTGCCGGTTCTGCTTATCTTGGGATTTGCGGCTTGCGAGAATTACGTGGATATTACCCCTACAGGAAAGAAGACTGTGGACTCTACCGAGACTTATTATGAATTGGTGGCTTTGCCGAACCGGAGTTATTATCCGTCGTCTTTTGCTTTGTTGAGTGATAATGTCTGGTCAAAAGAATCGAATATTATCGGCAAGGAATATCTTTCCTCTGATGGAATCAATATGACTTTTAATGAGGATGCCGATCGTAAAGAATTAAGTGATAATAATCTGTATGCAAACTGTTATCAATACATCTTACGCTCTAACATCGTGATTTCATTGGTAGATCATAGTACAGGTGACAAGGATGTGAAGGAGCTGGCTAAAGCGGAAGCAAAAATCATGCGTGCGTGGGATCATTTTATTCTGGTGAATACATTCGCTAAAGCCTACAATCCGGAGACAGCAGCCACTGACGGTGGTATTGCTATTGTCAGCGAATATGACTTGGAAGCGACTCCTACCAAAGCTACTGTTGCCCAAGTCTATGACTTTATCATCAAGGATATCGAGGATGCGTTACCTTATCTGCAGGAAGAACCGGTGAATGTATATCATCCTTCGAAAGCATTCGGCTATGCATTGGCGGCACGCGTTTACTTGTTCCACCGTGACTGGAAAAAGGCTAAGGATGCGGCGGAGGAATCTTTGAAACGGAACAATGCCTTGATAGATTATATAGCTTTGGATGCCGTAGGGGGGCCGACTAAGGTTTCAACTTATGCCAAAGGTGGCAATCCGGAAGTGTTGAATTATGCTTATATGGGTAGCACTTCGGACAATCCTGCTTATACCTATGGCATGATTAGTCCGGAATTGGTACAGCTTTTCGGAGATAATGACGAGCGTTTGAACCTGTTCTTCAAAACGACCGGTAATCTTGAGTATTATTTTGACGAGGGTTCTGGAGCTGCTTTATGGAACACTGCCCTTACCTATTCTAAGTTTCAATACATGGCTGTAGGTATGCGTACAGCCGAAGTTTATTTGATTTTGGCAGAGGCGATGGCACGTTTAAACGATTTGTCCGGATCCGTTGAAGTGTTGAATCAATTACGTGAAAAACGAATCAAAGGAAGTGAAGCTGTGCTTCCGGAACCGGCTACACAGCGTGAGATGATGCAGGAAATCATTAACGAGCGTCGTAAAGAGTTGCTCTTCGGATTCAGCCGTTTCTGGGATTTGAAACGGTTCAATACGGAAGCCGACTATGCAAAGACGATTACCCGTACTTTTCCGCTGGTAACTACGACCGTAGAACAGAAAATATATACATTGAAACCGGATTCACGTTTGTACATCATCCCGTTCCCAGTAGCTGCCCGTGAGAAGAATCCCAATTTGACACTAAATACTAACGAATAAAATAGATAGAAAAGCGATGCGAAAAATTTTAATGATGGCGGCATACATACTCCTTACACTGCAATGTGCTGGAGTGTATGCCGGTGGTAAACTTCCGCTGGAGTATGGAACCAAAAATCTGGTAGTTCATGAAGATACGGTCAAGAAAGACACTGTCAAGAAGGCTACCGCTTACGAGAAACTGTTGAAAGATGGAGGAAGTGAATGTGAGGGTATGTTCACGATCCGTCACATCAAAGATGACTGGTATTTTGAAGTACCGGATTCTTTATTGGGACGATTGTTATTGGTTGTTACCCGCTTTAAAGCTGTTCCGCAAGGATTTAAAATGCTTAGTGGAGAAGAAGTGAACCGAAGTGTGGTTTATTGGGAACAACATAATGATAAAACTCTCTTCTTACGTGAATATGTACAGTCGCAGTTTGCCCGCCCGGGTGATAAGATAGCAGAGGCGTTGAAGCAGTCTACTGTAGATCCGGTTATCGGTAAATTTGACGTTATCGGTAGAAATCCGGAGACCCGGGCACAGCTTGTCAACGTCTCCAAGTTCCTTTTAAGTGATAACAAGACCTGTGGCTTTACATCAAGTGACCGTTCTATTCTTGGTATTGGTTCTTTAGTTCAGGATCGTACATTTATGGATACTATAAAGACCTATCCTATTAATGTGGAAGTAGTAACTTTGCGTACTTACAACATAGCTTCCGGCAAACTGCCGGCTGCGGCAACAGGATCAGTGACTGTGAAACTGAATACCAGTATGGTAATGTTGCCTAAAGAGCCGATGCAGCCGAGACTGGCAGATGAACGGGTCGGCTTTTTTCAGAATCCGGTGACAGAATTCTCTGATGAACAGCAAGTCACATCGCGTGGAGCTATCATTCAGCGTTATCGGTTGGAACCGAAAGACCCGGAACGTTATCGTCGAGGACAACTCACTGAACCGAAACGCCCTATTGTATACTATATAGACCCGGCAACACCCAAGAAATGGATCCCTTATCTTAAAGCCGGTGTGAACGATTGGAATGTTGCTTTTGAAGCAGCCGGATTTAAAAATGCCATTATTGCCAAAGAGTGGCCGGACGATCCCACAATGAGCTTGGATGATGCACGTTATAGTGTATTGCGTTATTTGCCTTCGGAAACAGAGAATGCCTACGGACCGCGTATTGTAGACCCGCGTAGCGGAGAAATAATGGAAAGTCATATCTGTTGGTATCATAACGTGATGAACCTACTTAAGAAATGGTATATGGTGCAGTGCGGACCTTTGGATAAACGTGCGCAATCAATGACCTTTGATGACAAATTAATGGGAACTCTGATCCAGTTTGTCTCCTCGCATGAAGTAGGACACACACTCGGTTTGCGTCACAATATGGCTGCCAGTTCAGCTACTCCGGTAGAGAAGTTACGTGATAAAGCCTGGGTGGAAGCCAATGGTCATACGGTATCAATCATGGACTATGCACGATTCAATTATGTGGCACAGCCTGAAGACCGGATTTCAGAAAAAGGACTTTTCCCTCGCATTGGCGATTATGATAAATGGGCTATAAAATGGGGATATCAATATCGTCCGGAATTTAAAGACCCCTTTAAAGAGAAAGCGGCATTACGCGCTGAAGTTACCAAGAAACTGAAAGGAGACCATCGTTTATTGTTTATCGGTGATGAAGGAAAAGGCTCTGACCCGCGCAGCCAAAGCGAAGATTTGGGCGACAATAATATGAAGGCTAATGAATATGGTATCAAGAATCTGAAAAGAGTGATGGAGAATATTCTGACTTGGACGGCGCAACCCGACGGTCAGTATGACGACTTGAATACTATCTATAATTCAGTTCGCGTCCAATACCTGAAGTATACGCTGCAAGTACAGAAAAATCTGGGAGGCCGTTATACCAAAAATGTGCCGGATAGCAAAGGACGTGATTATGTGCCGCGTAGTATACAAAAAGAGGTTGTTGAATGGTTGGGACGTAACTTGTTCGTAGCTCCCCTCTGGCTCTATCCGGACGAAGTGGTAAGTCGTGTAGGCCTGAAAGCGGTAGATGAAATTAGCGACCGTCAGAGTTCTGCGTTAGCTTTGTTGCTTGCGCCGGGAATGCTTCACAATATCTATTCAACTTCCTTCAGCGTACCCGAACCGTATTCACTGGACGAGTATTTGAATGACGTATTTGTTGCTGTATGGAAACCGTTGAACGAGCCTAATGAGTTGGAGAACAATTTCCGTCGTCAAACACACCGGACTTATCTGTCGTTTGTAGGGCGTGTGATTAAACCTAATGAGAAAGATAATACAAGTTTGAATATGACAGTCACCCGTTCTGATATTCAACTCTTTATGGAGAAACATCTGGACAAGATTGAAGAGCATGTAAAGGAACAGTTGGCAGCTTGTAAGGAAGGAGATATGAACTATCGCCACTATTCATCTTTGCTGCGGAACATCAAAAAAACGAAAGAAACCTATTATGGAAAAGATGCTGATGTGTAGACTTCAACAGTGGAACTTTTTAAAAAGAACAGAAAAGTAGAACAGATTTTCTTGTATATATAAACTCTCTCTTTTTTACTTTAACAGACTTACTCTTCTCTAATGATAACCTTGCTTTGATGAATCATCATCCATAATGCAAGCTTAGAATTAGAGGAGGGTATTTTTTTATGTCCCTGATTACTGCATCCCGCTTCTTTACAGAAAGAATCATTATTTCTGGGTATTGATAACTATTTGTTTTCTAGTGAACTTTGTGAAGAAACAATCTGTTGTATATATAAAAAGAAGAAAGGAGAATTTTAGAAATGAAAAAGATAGTATTACTTCGTCACGGAGAGAGTGCATGGAATAAAGAAAACCGCTTCACGGGCTGGACAGATGTCGATCTGACAGAAAAGGGAGTTGCCGAAGCTGAAAAAGCCGGAGAGACATTGAAAGAATATGGTTTCAATTTCGATAAGGCTTATACTTCCTATTTGAAGCGTGCGGTGAAAACCTTGAACTGTGTTCTCGATAAGATGAATCTGGACTGGATACCTGTAGAGAAAAACTGGCGCCTGAATGAAAAGCATTATGGTGAATTGCAGGGATTGAATAAAGCCGAGACTGCCGAGAAATATGGAGAAGAACAAGTGCTCGTGTGGCGTCGTAGCTATGATATAGCTCCCAATCCGCTTTCGGAGAGTGATTTGAGAAACCCGCGTTTTGATTACCGTTATCATGAAGTGCCCGACGCGGAATTACCTCGTACCGAATCATTGAAAGATACCATTGAACGTATCATGCCTTACTGGGAAAGTGATATATTCCCCAGTCTGAAAACGGCCCATACTTTATTGGTTGTGGCTCATGGTAATAGTCTGCGGGGTATTATAAAACATTTGAAAAATATCTCCGATGAAGATATCATAAAACTGAATCTGCCTACTGCTGTGCCTTATGTTTTTGAGTTTGATGAAAACCTGAACGTGGCCAACGACTATTTCCTGGGAAACCCGGAAGAGATCAAAAAACTGATGGAAGCAGTAGCCAATCAGGGAAAGAAAAAATAGAAAAGTTACACATTAAAAAATGAAGTTATGAGTAAAGTAGTAGAATTATTAAGAGATAAGGCCTGTTATTACCTGGACCACACTTGCGAAACCATTGATAAATCATTGATTCACGTTCCGTCTCCCGATACAATTGATAAAGTATGGATTGATTCGGACCGGAACATCAGAGTATTGAACAGTCTGCAAACGCTGTTGGGACATGGTCGCCTGGCAAATACCGGTTATGTGTCCATACTTCCTGTCGATCAGGACATCGAACATACTGCCGGAGCATCATTTGCTCCCAATCCGATCTATTTCGATCCGGAGAATATCGTGAAACTGGCTATTGAAGGAGGCTGTAATGGAGTCGCTTCTACCTTTGGTATCCTTGGTTCCGTAGCACGTAAATATGCCCATAAAATACCTTTCATCGTCAAGTTGAATCACAATGAACTACTTTCTTATCCCAACACTTTCGACCAAGTACTGTTTGGTACAGTCAAAGAGGCTTGGAATATGGGAGCGGTAGCGGTAGGAGCCACCATCTATTTCGGTTCGGAACAGAGCCGCCGTCAGCTCGTGGAGATTGCCAATGCTTTTGAATATGCTCACGAACTGGGGATGGCAACCATTCTTTGGTGTTACCTGCGTAATAATGATTTCAAGAAAGGTGCTGTCGATTATCATGCGGCTGCCGATTTAACAGGACAGGCCGACCGTCTGGGAGTGACTATTAAAGCTGATATCGTAAAACAGAAACTTCCTACTAACAATGGTGGTTTCAAAGCCATCGGCTTCGGCAAGGTAGACGAACGTATGTATACCGAACTGGCTTCCGAACACCCGATTGACCTTTGCCGTTATCAGGTTGCCAATGGCTATATGGGACGCGTTGGTTTGATTAACTCCGGTGGAGAATCTCACGGAGAATCAGATTTGCGTGATGCTGTCATTACAGCCGTTGTCAACAAACGTGCCGGTGGTATGGGATTGATTAGCGGACGTAAAGCGTTCCAGAAACCAATGAATGAAGGGGTGGAATTATTGAATACCATTCAGGATGTATATCTTGATTCGTCAATTACGATTGCTTAATCAGGGATGAATAAAAATAAATTCTTATCTTTGACTATTAGATCGTTAACCATTAAAAATTAAGAGTATGAAGTTTTTTATTGACACAGCTAATTTGGAGCAAATCCAGGAGGCTTATGACCTCGGAGTACTTGACGGAGTGACTACCAACCCTTCGCTGATGGCGAAAGAAGGTATCAAAGGAACGCAGAATCAGCGTGAGCATTATATTAAAATATGCGAGATCGTCAACGGAGATGTAAGTGCCGAAGTGATAGCAACCGATTATGAAGGAATGATTCGTGAAGGCGAAGAACTTGCCGCGCTCAATCCGCATATCGTAGTAAAAGTTCCCTGTATTGCCGATGGCATTAAAGCTATCAAGCATTTCACGGAAAAGGGAATCCGCACGAACTGTACATTAGTCTTTTCAGTAGGGCAGGCATTGCTGGCAGCTAAAGCCGGAGCTACGTATGTTTCACCTTTTGTCGGCCGTCTGGACGACATTTGTGAAGATGGAGTAAGGCTTGTGGGGGATATCGTACGCATGTATCGTACGTATGACTATAAAACACAGGTATTGGCTGCTTCCATCCGTAATACGAAACATATTATCGAATGTGTAGAAGTAGGAGCCGACGTTGCTACTTGCCCGTTGAGCGCTATTAAAGGATTGCTCAATCATCCGCTGACTGACTCGGGATTGAAGAAGTTCTTGGAAGACTATAAAAAAGTCAATGGTTGAGTAAGCAATGAAACTTGCAATATATTAAAATATTAGGCACGAATTACATGGATTTCACGGTTTTTAAAATGATAGTTATCATAAAACAACTATAAAAAGAAGTGAAACCTGTGTAATCCGTGCCTAAAAAATATTTATTTTCCGGGTAGCTTCTTATTGCTCTTTTTTTCTTTCCTGTTTCTGCTTTTCTTTGTATTGAGTTGGCGTTTCTCCGGTATATTGTTTGAAAGCCGTACTGAAATAGCGTGAAGTAGTAAAACCTACCTTTTCGGCAATTTCTGTGAACGACAGGTCCGTACTGGTGATTAACGTGATTGCTTTTTCCATCCGGAATTTATTAATGTAATCATTGGCTCCCATATCGGTCAGAGCTTTCAGCTTATTGTAAAGGGAGGCTCTGCTCATACCTATCTCTTTACAAATAAAAGTGACATCCAGATGACTGCTATCCAAATGCTCCAGGATAATTTTATTCAGTTTCAACAGGAATGTTTCATCTGCCTGGCTAAAGGTGCTTTCTTCCGGCGCAGGGACTAGTCCTGTATTCAAATATCTCTTCTTGATAGATTCGCGGTTCTTCAACCGGTTGCGAATGATTTCCATCAGCATTTCTATCTCAAAAGGTTTAGTCAGATAAGCATCCGCCCCGTTCTTGTAACCACTCAACTGGCTTTGTTTATCATCTCTTGCTGTCAGCAGAACGATAGGAATGTGACTGATCGTAATATCTTCCTTTATATTTTTGCATAGTTCATATCCATTCATTCTCGGCATCATCACGTCGCTGATGATAATATCCGGGGCATGGCTTTTGGTCAGTTGAAGGGCTTCCACACCATCCGAAGCAATCACTACCCGTTTGAAATATTCTCCCAGTGACTTTTTCAGGAAGTCCGTCAAGTCCGGATTATCATCCACTACTAAAACACTGTAAGGACTCGTGTCGAAATTATCTTCCTCCGGTTGTTGTTCTTTACTATCGTCACTCATTAATTCGTTCAAATATGCTTTCGGTTGGCAGATAATCTCTTCCGATTGTTGTCTTAAGGGCAGTTCAAAGAAGAATGTCGCACCGGCATCCTGATTATCTTGTGCACCAATGGAACCTCCGTGTAGTTCTACCAGAATCTTGGAATAAGACAGTCCGATCCCTGTGCCGCTCTGCTCTCCTGTACCCTGATAGAAACGGGTGAAGAGTTTCTGTGTATTTACTTGTTTCAATCCGTTTCCCCGGTCAATGATGGAGATACGTACGCTATTTCTTTCGGAAAGCAACTCCGACATAATTGTTATTTCTGCATCCTGCGGACTGTGTTTCAAGGCATTGATAAGTAGATTGCTTAGAATAATCTCACACTTATCTTTATCAAAACTTACAGTATCGATATGTGGATCAAGCTGATAACGGATATGGACGTTCTTTGCTTCCCCTTCACTGATGAAATCTTGGGATACATGTTCAATCCATTGATTGAGAACATACGGTTGTATCTGCAATTTGCTTTCTCCAACCTCCATCTTGCGTACATCGAGTACCATATTAATAAGGTTTTTCATTCGCTGCGCTTGACGGTAGATCGCTTTTATTGGCAAATACTGTGTATCTTCGGTAGAAAGGGATTTCAACATCCGGTTAAGTGGTGCGTATATTAACGTTAAAGGTGTACGCAACTCATGACTGATATTAATAAGAAAACGTACTTTTTCTTCATATACCTGTTGCTCATGTTCTTTCATTGCCCACTTTAACTTCTCTTCTTTACGTTTCCATGCTCTTCGGAAAGCTTCGATAATAGCGGCAGCAATAAAAACGGCGCAACAAAGAATAAACCACCATGTCCGATACCAGGGAGGAAGGATGGTCAATTCCAGTACTTCCTGACTGGGAATCCAATTACCATCCTTGGCGGTACAGGACGCCATGATTTTATAACTTCCCGGAGGAAGTGAACGTATGGCCAGTTCGGGATTGTATGATTCGATTTGCTGGTCATTCAGCCCCTCTATTTGGTATCTGTACACTTTCTGTCGAAAAATATCTTTCTCTTTCGACATGATTCGAATAGTGATATTACTATTCCAGGGAGCAGAAATCCCTGCTGGATGATTCGTTAATTCGTTATTTACTGACTCTCCATTAATGATGACATCTGATAATTGGAGTTGGGGAAGTTCGGAAGTGGTTAATGGTATTTTGCTGTTAATATGCAGTAACCCTTTCACTCCACCCATGTAGATGTCTCCCCGCATACTTAATAGACGAGGTTTGGAAAGATATTCGTTTTGGATTACACCGTCTGATTCACCGAATAGAACGAATTTTTTCTCTTTGATGAGCCAGGCGAAAAGCATACTGTCGGCTCCTATCCATACTTTTCCTTGCTGGTCGCATGCGATCAATGTGATTTCACTAAATAGAGAGGTCGGGATTGGTGTCTGTATTTTGGTGGCAGGATTGTAGTGTACCAATCCGTAGTTGTTTCCAATCCAGAAATTTCCCTCTTCGTCTCGTGCAACAGAGTTGATCGTTGTATCTTTCCAACATCTGTACAGGGCTTTCAGCCGGTTGGTATGGTTGTCCAGTTCATATATGTGCTTCGTATCATTTAGATAAGTGATATTCTTATAATTGTCGATCGGTAAGAGAGCACCGATAATTTCCTGCTCTTCTTGTTCTATAACGGTACTGAAAGTACGTGTATTCAAATCATAGATATAGATATGTTCTCCAAGGAACAGAATATTGTGATGAGTGTTCCGAAGTAGATTTACAGCCTTGCCTCGATTGCACAAGAGTGCTGTCGTTTTAGCGTCAACAATGGTGAAAGGCTGTTTTTCTCCTGTTGCCGGGTTGAAAATAAATACTCCCTGTGAGAAAAGAGAAATTAATAATTTGCCGGGAGTAAACTGGCAGATAGAGGCTACTTTGTCTTCCCAGGTGGAAGGGTAATGGATAAATTTCTCTGTGAGTGGGTTAAAGCTGTTGATGCCTCCTCCGTCTGTACCGACCCAAATTTGGTCTTGGGATTCTTGGAAAAGACTTAGAACGGTATTGTTGCTTAGTCCGCGGTCGTTGCCGGGAGGTACATCTGTATACGTTTTCATGGAAACTTCCCGGATGCTGATTAGTCCGTTACGGATGCTACCTGCCCACATATTATTGTTGCAGTCGTTGTACAGACATAAAATAGAGTTAGCGGGGAGTGAGTAGTGGTCACTTCCGGGCATATGCTCCAACAGCGAAATACGTCTTGTTTCCGGGTCGAGAATATTAATGCCTCCTCCGTCTGTTCCAATCCAGATTTCTCCTTCCCGTTCGGCGAGACTTAGTATGACATTGTTGCTTAAAGAGGAGTTGTGGGTAGTATATGTAGCCAGTAGTTTACCGTCGCGTGTCAGACAGTTCAGCCCTCCATTGTAGGGAGCTACCCAGATTCTTTTTTGTGAGTCTATGAGTACATTCATGATTTCTTTTCCGCAATCGAAAGGAGGACGTCGGCATTTTCCGGTATTCAGGTCGAGCAGGAGTAGTCCTTGCCACCGGCTGCAACAGAGTAATGTGTGTTTATCCCATAGATTTAGTAGAGTCACATTATAATTGGGTTCTAAGTCAAATGTTTGTAGGAGGCGTAAAGAGGTATCCTGATAATTATAGAAAAAGATTTTATTTTTCGAACCGAATAACACTCCGTTATCAGTCAGGCAGGCGGAATAGGCGATGATATTATTTCCTGTCTCATCAGTCGGTATAAAAAAGTCATCGCTTTGCCTCTGATAACGTGTCACTCCTTTGTCTGTCAGAATCCAGATATTGTTTTGTTCGTCTTCTATCATCTGGTAGATTAAATTGTGAGGAATGGAATGAGGGTTATTTGCCTGATGAATATATTTTTTAAGTTCGTGTCCGTCATATCTCCCTAATCCGGAACGGGTTCCTATCCATACAAATCCTTGTTTGTCCGTTAAAATACATCTCACGGTAGAGGGAAGACCATCTTTTAGGGAGATTTGCTTATAGTAATAATGACCGGCTTGAAGAGTGGAAACGCCGATAAACAGTGTGATAAATGCAATGCATAGTAGTAAAAAGGTTTTTGTTCTCATGAGATCAGGTCAGTTAAACTGAAACAAAGATAGTGTATTCGGATGAATATTAGTTAAATCCCCTCTCTTATTTTTTAGTTTTTATGCTTATCTTTGCTCGAAAATATACGACTATGATTACCGAAGAACTACAGAAACTTTATCAGTCATATACGGGCGTTCCCGCTGAAAACATAACAGAATTACCGTCTTCCGGTTCCAACCGCCGTTATTTTCGGCTGACGGGTATAGAAACATTGATTGGAGTCTACGGGGCTTCTATTGATGAGAATGAGGCATTTCTTTATATGGCAGGACACTTCCGCAAATGTGGACTGCCTGTTCCCGAAGTGCGCATTGCCTCGGAAGATAAAACCTATTATTTGCAGGAAGATTTGGGCGATACTCTGTTGTTCCATGCCATAGAGAAAGGACGTGCTACCAGTGTCTTTTCCGAAGAGGAAAAAGAGTTGCTTCGCAAAACGATTCGTCTGCTTCCTGCTATTCAATTTGCCGGGGCGGATGGATTTGATTTTTCCCGCTGTTATCCTCAACCGGAGTTCAACCAACGCTCTATTCTGTGGGATTTGAATTACTTCAAATATTGCTTCCTGAAAGCTACCGGTATGGAGTTTCAGGAAGACAAACTGGAAGATGATTTCCAGAAAATGAGCGATGTCTTGCTCCGCAGTTCTTCCGCTACTTTCATGTATCGTGATTTTCAAAGTCGTAATGTGATGATAAAAGACGGGGAACCGTGGTTTATCGACTTTCAGGGCGGACGCAAAGGCCCGTTCTATTATGACATAGCCTCTTTCCTGTGGCAGGCGAAAGCGAAATATCCTGACAGCCTCCGCAAAGAACTGCTGCAAGAATATATGGAAGCTCTTCGCAAATACCAACCGATTGACGAATCCTATTTTTATAGCCAGCTTCGCCACTTTGTCCTTTTCCGTACGCTGCAAGTGCTGGGAGCCTACGGTTTCCGTGGTTACTTTGAAAAGAAACCGCATTTTATCCAAAGCGTTCCTTATGCCATCGAAAACCTGCGTGAATTGTTAAAAGAAGAATATCCGGAATATCCGTATCTCTGTAACGTTTTGCGGGAGCTTACCGGACTGAAACAATTTACGGACGACCTGAAAAAGCGGCAGCTAACCGTCAAAGTAATGAGCTTTGCCTATAAGAAAGGAATTCCTGATGACTCTACCGGCAATGGAGGAGGTTATGTATTCGACTGCCGCGCCGTGAATAATCCCGGCAAGTATGAGCGTTACAAACCTTTCACCGGACTGGATGAACCTGTAATCACTTTTTTGGAAGAAGATGGTGAAATACTCCGTTTCCTCGATCATGTCTATGCTTTGGTAGATGCCTCCGTGAAACGTTATATGGAACGCGGATTCAGCAATTTGTCCGTCTGCTTCGGTTGCACCGGCGGACAGCATCGTTCTGTTTATTCTGCCCAGCACCTGGCAGAGCACCTGAATCAGAAGTTTGGTGTGAAAGTCGAACTGGTGCATCGGGAACAGAACATTGAACATACGTTTGAGGCAACAATCTAAGAAGAGTAAATATAAAGAAGAAAGTGACCGAAAGAATGAAAGCAATGATATTTGCAGCCGGTTTGGGTAGCCGGCTGAAGCCACTCACCGATACCATGCCGAAGGCTTTGGTTCCCATAGCCGGACGTCCGATGTTGGAACATGTGATCTTAAAACTGAAAGCTGCCGGATTCACAGAAATAGTGATTAACATCCACCATTTTGGCGAACAGATACTTGACTTCCTGAAAGCCAATGAGAATTTTGGACTCATCATACATATTTCCGACGAACGCGACCTGTTGCTCGACACCGGTGGGGGAGTTAAGAAAGCTCGTTCTTTCTTTGAAAACTCTGATGAACCTTTCCTGATACACAATGTAGATATTCTTTCGGACGTGAATTTGAAAGATTTATATGACTACCATCTACAAAGCGGTGCTGTTGCCACTTTGCTGGCCAGCCAACGTAAAACCTCCCGCTATCTTCTTTTTGATACAGGCAAGAGACTTTGCGGATGGATAAACAAGGACACGGGACAAGTGAAACCGGAAGGTTTTCAGTATGATCCTTCTCTTTATCGGGAATATGCATTCAGTGGTATCCATGTACTTTCGCCCGCCATTTTTCAATGGATGACCTCTCCCCGTTGGGAGGGTAAATTCTCTATTATGGATTTCTATCTTGCCACTTGCCGGCAAGTAAACTATGGTGGTTATTTGAAAGAAAAGTTACACCTGATTGATATAGGCAAACCGGAAACATTAGCGAAAGCAACAGACTTCTTATACCAAAATGCGAAATAAAGATACTGAAAGAGGCTAAAAAGCCTCTTTCTTGCTATGTAACAAAATATTTAAGTAACTTTGCTTGGATAAACAATCAATATTGTAATACTATACAAATTTTGCTGCATGGAACAGACTTTGGAAAATGGGATAGCTGACAACTTATTGCACAACATCTTTAATGACCTGTCTGTAGGCTTGGAGTTGTATGATAAGGACGGTCTCATGATAGATGTCAATTATTCGCGGTTGAGATCAATGGGGATAAAAGACAAGAAGGATATTCTGGGCTATAATCTATTTAATTACACTAGTTTCTCTGATGAAATCAAAGAACAGGTCAGAAAAGGAGAAACAGTGCGTTTCATGGCAAAATATAATTTTGATGACGTGCGTCATCTTTTTCCTACTAATCTGTCCGGTATAAAATTCTTCGAGATTACTGTTTCTTTCGTACATAATGAAAAGTCGGAAATTACGAATTATATGGTGATTAGCCAGGATGTCACCGAACGTGTTCTGTGGCAAAACAAATATGATAATCTTTACGAAGAAGCGGTGCGCTCAAAAAAAAGAACTCCTTGAGAGCGAACAAAGAATGATCCAATTGATTCGTCAGAATGAGTTGGTATTGAACAATATTAATTCGGGATTGGCATATATTGCGAACGACTATATCGTACAATGGGAGAATATCTCGCTTTGTAGTAAAAGCCTTTCTTATGAGGCTTACAAAAAAGGGGAGCTTTGCTATCTGACGGCCCATAATCGCACCACTCCTTGTGAGAACTGTGTGATGCAACGTGCCCGGAGATCCGGTCAGGTAGAGTCTATCTTGTTTAATCTGGATAACAAGCATGTCATAGAAGTCTTTGCTACTCCCATATTTAATGAACAGGGAGATGTTGACGGTGTCGTGATTCGCGTAGATGATGTTACCGAGCGACAGCACATGATAGGTGAACTTGAAACGGCAAGAAGTCGTGCTGAACAATCCGATAAGTTGAAATCCGCCTTTCTGGCAAATATGAGCCACGAAATCCGTACACCGTTAAATGCTATCGTTGGTTTTTCCGATTTATTGATGGTGACGGAAGATCAAGAAGAAAAAGAAGAATTTATTCAGATTATCAATGCCAATAATGAGTTGCTTTTGAAACTGATTAACGACATACTGGATCTTTCGAAAATAGAAGCCGGCTCGGTAGAACTGAAATACGAAGATTTTGATTTGGCTGTTTATTTCAACGAATTAGCTGCTTCGATGCATCGTCGTGTAGTAAATCCGCAGGTTCGGTTAGTTCCCGTGAATCCTTATGAAACCTGTACCGTTCGTTTGGATAAAAACCGGTTAGCGCAGATTCTCACTAACTTTGTAACTAATGCTATCAAATATACCTCCAAAGGAACTATTGAAATGGGGTATGAAAAGATAGACGGAGATATTCGTCTTTACGTTCGTGATACAGGTATTGGTATACCGGAAGATAAAAAAGACAAGGTGTTCCATCGTTTTGAGAAACTGGATGAATTTGCACAGGGAACCGGACTGGGACTGTCTATTTGTAAAGCCATCGTTGAGGCTTGCAGGGGAGAGATAGGCTTTGAGTCGGAATTTGATAAAGGGTCTTTATTTTGGGCGGTTTTGCCATGCCAGTTTGATTCGGTTGACAGCGAGCCGACTTCTTCACGTCGGAATAATGAGAAGGATGCAGATAATGAAAGCATTCTTGACTCCGAAGAAACAAAGAAAGTACCTAAAAGAGTGCTGGTCGTTGAAGATATTCAAAGTAACTTCTTTTTGGTATCTTCTATTTTGAAAAACAAATGCCAGTTGTTACACGCACCGAATGGACTGGAGGCAGTTGAGATTGTTCGTACCCAACCGGTGGATTTGGTACTGATGGATATGAAGATGCCTGTTATGGACGGGCGTACTGCAACCTCGGAGATCCGGAAGTTTAATGCTGAAATTCCAATTATCGCCCTGACTGCTCATGCCTTTGATGCCGACCGGGTAGCTGCGTTGAAAGCCGGTTGTGATGATTATCTGGTGAAGCCGATCAATGGTGCGAAGTTGATGCAGACTCTGAAAGAGTATGGTTGTTGAAAGGAGGGGATTAAAAATGTGCTGATCTGAAAAAGGGTATATTCTATTCTTTCTGTTTTTAATATATCGGTCACTTGTTTGTGGTGAAGGAAAAAACGCTCTGCATTTTGGATGAAAGAATGTAGGGTTGTTTGTTATCCTGGATAATTCCTGTCTAAAAATAAATAATTTCTCTGTATTGCTATCTATATGCTTACTATTTGCCCGTATGTAGTTTGCTTTATCATTTTTCTTTTGTGCGCTTGTGATGATGAACTAGCCTATAAACGGGCTTTTCCGAGGGCTTTTATAACTTGGTCGGTGAGTATGGAAGGCTTTCTCGGTGAGGAAGGATGTGTTCCTCACCGAGGAATGGCTTATTGCTCACCGAGGAAAATCATTTATTTCTTTAAAGAAAACGCATATCATCTGAAAATATATGCTGTATTGTGGTGGTAATATGCATATATATGTGGTAATATGGATGCTTTTAATTCCGGATTACCATCTTCAATAATTTTGTTTTCTTTCTTAATCTGAAAAATAGAACATTTCTCTTGTTTGTTTGGAGGAATTGAAAGGGAGACAGCTTACTATAAAAGGCTATAAATCCGTAAAGTTTGGGATTGTTTTTTATGTTTATGGATTTAAATAGTTACCTTTGCTAAAAATAGAATATCATGTCCAAATACGTCAATCCTTTTACTGATATAGGATTTAAAATTATTTTTGGTCAACCGGCCAGTAAGAATTTGCTCATCACTTTGTTGAACGAACTACTTGCAGGTGAACATCATATTACAGAACTTACTTTTCTGGATAAGGAAGATCATGCGGACAATGTGAGTGATAAAGGTATCATTTATGATCTTTATTGCCGTACAGCAAGTGGTGAGTATATTATCGTGGAGATGCAGAATCGTTGGCACAGTAATTTTTTAGATCGTACACTTTATTATGTTTGTCGTGCTGTGAGTCGGCAGATAGAATCTCCTTCTTCAAAAGAAGTCCCTGTCCCTGAGGATCCGATGACTGCAAGAGAACCACTTGTCTCTTATGGAAAGCAGTATAGACTACCTACTATATATGGAATTTTCCTGACGAATTTCAAAGAGGAAAATTTAGAGGCTAAATTCCGTACGGATACGGTTCTTTCCGACCGTGATACAGGGAAGATTGTTAATCCGCATCTCCGGCAGATTTATTTGCAATTTCCTTATTTTACAAAGGATTTGTCGGACTGCCATACATTATATGATAAATTAATTTATGCACTGAAGAATATGAGCAATTGGAATAGAATGCCGGATGCTTTGAAAGAACAAGTGTTTGAACATCTGGCGAGATTGGCAGCAGTTGCCGATCTTTCGGAAGAAAACCGTATCGCTTATGATAAGGCATTAGATCGGTATAGGGTCAACCAAATTGTAGAGGAGGATGAACGGCGTAAAAACGAAGAGATGCGGAGAAAAGCGGCTGAAGAAGGGTTAAAGGAAGGGATGAAGGCCGGGTTGGAAAAAGGAGTGAAAAAAGGAAGGCTAGAGGGAATAAAAGAAGGGATGAAAGAAGGGATGAAAGAAGGGATGAAGGAAGGGTTGGAGAAAGGGTTGGAGAAAGGAGAGCAAAAGAAGCAAATTGAAATTGCTCGGAAGATGAGAGAGGACGGAATATCCATTGATATAATTATCAAATATACGGGTCTTCAATCTTCTGATATAGAAAACCTATAATATATCTTCATAGGAAAATTGTTGTAGTTATATTAGGATAAAATATAAAGGAGGCGGGAATATTCAAGAATGGATACTTCCGCTTTCTTTTTTTGATTCGTAAGATGTCCAACAATGTCTATGATGGTTAGATATATCGATGAAATGGATGATTTTAGACAAAATTGGAAAAATAGTAGCTAAAATAGAACATGCATATTCAGTAACCACGTCTATATTTGCGTATGGATTTCAGCAAAAAATCTGGAATAAGCTTTTTAATCTTTAAATTTAATAATTTATAAAAATGACTTCTATGAAGAACCTATCAAAAGTTTTTCTGCTATGTTTCATCACATTGTTTGCGTTTGTAGCGCAATCTATGGGACAAGGAAAAAACATTACCGGTCAGGTAGTGGATGCTCTAAATGAAAGTATGCCTGGTGTCAATGTACAAGTAAAAGGTACTACTAATGGGACAATTACCAACATTGATGGAAAATTCTCCATTTCCGTTCCAAACTCAAAATCAGTGTTGGTCTTTACTTTTATCGGTTATTCCAAACAAGAAATAGTGGTTGGAAATCAGACTAAAATTAACGTTCAATTAAAAGAGGATGCACAAAATTTGGATGAAGTAGTTGTTGTTGGTTATGGAACGGCTAAAAAGAGCGATTTAACAGGCGCTACAGCCAGTCTTCGTCCTGATGCGAATGATGCTTCAAAAGCTGTATCTATTGACGGGCTATTGCAAGGTAAGATTGCAGGTTTAAATGTAACAGCTTCAATGTCTACTCCGGGTGCTGCTTCTTCTGTCACTATTCGTGGTGCTAACTCATTACGTGGAGATAATCAGCCGTTATATGTGATTGATAATGTGCCGCAAGCATCTACTGGTGAGTTTGCCGAGTCTGCTGTGGGAGGTGGTGACTTCCAAATAGCTCAAGATCCGTTGAGTGCAATAAATCCTAATGATATTGAGGATATTACCGTCTTGAAAGATGCTTCTGCTACTGCGATTTATGGTTCTCGTGGTGCCAATGGCGTAATTCTTATTACAACTAAAAAGGGAAAGGCCGGAAAGGCAAAAGTAAATGTCACAGCGAACTTTACGATAGCTAATGCACGTAACTTGCACGATATGTTAAATTTGGAAGAGTATGCCGATTACACTAATTCTAAATTAGACCAACCGCGATATTATCTGCAACCTAATGGTGAAATGCGTTACGTATTTAGTGGTAATGAATCCGCTTATCAGGCAGATCCGAATAATCCGGAATTATATAAGGTTATTACCTATCGCAACTGGCAAAAAGAAGCATATACATCAGCTTTCTCACAGGTCTACTCGGCTTCTGTCAGTGGAGGAACTGCCGGTATGAAATATTATATCTCCGGTAACTTTAAGGATATTAATGGTATCGTAGAAAATACAGGAATAAAACAGGGTGACTTGCGTGCTAATTTAACTGCTGAATTATCTAAAAAAGTAACTTTAAATTTGATATTGAGCGGTTCATTAAAGCAGAATGATATGATGACGGGCGGTAATACAACCGGAGGCGTTGCCGGATCTTTGGCTCGTACGGTTCTTGATACAGCTCCTTATATTGTTCCTGATGATGATCCGGGTGCTTTGGAATCAAAAATGAATGTATTTAGTTGGGTAAATGATTATGATGATATTACTAATAATAAGACATTTAATGGAAGCTTGAATCTGAATTGGAACATTAATAAATATTTCTCGTATAGTCTGCGTGCAGGGGGGAATATAATTGTCAATGACCGTAAACGTTGGTATGGGATTCAGTTACCTCCGGGAGAAAATGTGAAGGGTTTACTGGCAATCAGTAATGTCAATAAGTCTAATTATACAGTGGAAAACCTGTTAAACTTTAATATGGACTTGACTAAGGATTTTCGTCTGTCGGCAACAGCGGGTATCACTTATGATGAATATCATTTTCTGACAGAGAATGTTTCAGGCAATACTTTTTCTATCTATGACTTACGTACTAAAGGATTGTCTAATGCAGGAAAAGTGGATGTAAAACAGCCTATACAAAAAGATTATCAATTACTTTCATATTTAGGACGTGTTAATTTATCTGCTTATGATAAGTACTTGTTGACGGCTT
>NC_021017.1:5631605-5654874 GCF_000210075.1 Bacteroides xylanisolvens XB1A | reverse complement strand
ATTATGAAAATGAAGAAATTTACCTATATATTTTTATTAGCAAGCTGCTTATTATTGGCTTCTTGTGAATCGTGGTTAGATGAAGACCCGCAATATACTTTGAATACACAAATTCAGTTTTCTACTTCTGAAAAGGCACGTGCAGCATTATATGGATGCTATGGTTATTTTGCATTGACTAGTGGAGGATATGGTCAGCATTGGCAAGAAATTCCGGTACGATATAGTGGTTTCGGATGGGCACAGACTAATGGGGGTACAAATGATATGTGTGGATGGCTGCAATGTGACTATACAGATGATCTGTTGACAAATGCATGGTATGTAATGTATAAAGTAATTAATGAAACGAATGCATTTATAGCCAACGTAGAAAGTACTTCTTTGGAGGATAAAGACGAAATGGCTGCAGAGGCTCATTTCTTGCGTGCCTTGTCTTATTATAACCTTGCAATATGTTGGGGAGATGTACCCTTGAAGACAACTCCTTCTTCTCATGACGGCGTAGCTGTACCTCGTTCCTCGCGTTTAGAGGTGTTGGATGTTGTACGAAGTGACTTGGAATTTGCTTCAAAATATTTGCCGGAAACGAATTCTGATGGATTTCCAACGAAATGGACTGCAGAAGCATATTTAGGTAAGTTGTATCATACTTTAGGTTGTTTGGGTGATGCTACAGCTTGGGAAAAAGCAAAGACCTATTTTGAAGGAGTGAAAGGTAAATATGATTTGGAATCGAAATTTTCTAATTTATTTGTTGATAAGATTAAAGGTTCTAAAGAATCTATATTTCAACTGGGATTTCAGGTGAATGGTGAGTTGTCTTCTTTTAATAGGGGATCTTGGGTTTTTAATCCTGCTGCATCATCGTATGGTAAGAGTTTCCATAGAGTGAAGTGTACGAAAGCTTTTTATGATTTCTTTGCGGGAACCTATTGGGGAGATCCTCGTATTGAGACTACATTTATGGCAAAATGGAGAAAATGTACAAACAATATCGGACCTGTAGCTCAAGTAGAGCCTGTGCCGTCTGCCCGTGACTCTACCTATGAATATCCTTATTTCACTTATGATAGCGGTATAAAACCTGCCGGTTGGAAAAATAACAAGTTGTTAGTTGGTAGAATTCCTTATGAGTTATTGACTAATAAAGAGAATCCGAGCGCGGATGAAATTTTGGCTATCACGAATGATGAAACCAAATTTGATGAGAAATATCGTAAAGGATTGAAAGATTTTTTGAATGTATGTACTGCGGCGGGTAGGACAGGAGAAAGAGCGGCATGGCCTCATTTTGCAAAAGCTTTTGATATGAATATGGCAGGTATTGCCAGTCATAAAAATCTAATTTTATATCGTTATGCAGATTTATTATTGATGTTGGCTGATGTCTATAATGAATTGGATAGAAAAGACGATGCAATTAATACAGTAGATCTCGTGTTGGCGCGTGCACGTAAGTCGGGAGCTAAGGTTTCGACACAACCAGCCAAATGGGAGTCAACATTAACAAAAGATCAAGTACGTGAAAAGATATTCTTTGAAAGACTTTTTGAAGGTGCCGGTGAAACTGAAATGTATCAAATGATGCGCTTGCGTGGAACTGAATATTTGAAAAAAAGCACTTACTGTGAATAATAATCACTCAATAACTAAAAAGTGGCAGGAGAATAATCCCAATGCAACGGGAGTCTGGGGTGAACGTATTTACAATAATGGAAATTTGAATGATGAGACTTTCTTGAAAAAGAATTTGTTGTTCCCTATTCCGCGTGATGAAATGAATACTAATATAGCTATTACAAAAAATAACTTCGGCTATTAAAAATAGTAGTTATAACAAGTTGTTTTTTCCCGAATGCAGAGGAGGAGTGTTTCTGCTTTTCATTCGGGTTTTCTTTATATAAATAGAAATCATTGTATATATTTTCTTGGATTTGCTGGATTGGAAATGAGTTGTAAATAGTGTTTTTGCCATTTTTCCTTCTGAAACAGACAAAAATGGAGAATATTGGAAATTAATTGGTTATTTGTGAACATGGATTTTGTTGACAGGTCTCTACCTTTGTCACTACAATCTAATATAAAGTTGTTTTATGGAAAAACTGCAATCAAACTTATTCTTTCCTTTAGCAGGAATAGCTGCCGTAGCTTCCCTTGCTTCCTGCTCAAACAAGCAAAGGCCTGCGGAGCAACTCCCTTTGAATATCGTCTACATTATGACAGACGACCACACAGCTCAAATGATGAGCTGTTACGACACACGCTACATGGAAACCCCCAACCTCGACCGCATTGCTGCTGACGGTGTACGTTTTACTCAAAGCTTTGTTGCCAATTCTTTAAGCGGCCCCAGCCGTGCCTGCATGATAACGGGCAAACATAGTTGTGCCAATAAATTCTATGATAATACCACTTGCGTATTCGACAGTTCGCAACAAACTTTTCCGAAACTGTTGCAGAAAATCGGTTATCAGACAGCATTGGTGGGTAAATGGCATCTTGAAAGCTTGCCTTCCGGCTTTGATTACTGGCAGATTGTTCCCGGACAAGGAGACTACTACAACCCGGATTTCATCACACAAAACAATGACACTATTCAAAAACATGGATACATCACGAATCTTATTACCGATGACGCCATTGACTGGATAGAAAACAAACGCAATCCGGAAAAACCTTTCTGCCTTTTGATTCACCACAAGGCAATTCACCGTAACTGGTTGGCGGATACTTGCAACCTGGCTTTGTACGAAGATAAAACCTTCCCGCTACCGGATAATTTCTTTGACGATTATGAAGGACGTCCCGCCGCTGCCGCGCAAGAGATGAATATTGTGAAGGACATGGACATGATTTATGACCTCAAAATGCTTCGTCCTGATAAAAACACCCGTCTGAAATCCTTATATGAGAAGTATGTCGGACGTATGGACGAAGGTCAACGTGCTGCATGGGACAAATTCTACACGCCGGTTATAGATGATTTCTACAGGCAGAACCTGCAAGGCAAGGAACTTGCCAATTGGAAATTCCAGCGTTACATGCGTGACTATATGAAGACCGTAAAATCACTGGACGACAATGTTGGTCGTGTACTCGACTATCTGAAAGAGAAAGGCTTGCTGGATAACACACTTGTCGTCTATACTTCCGACCAAGGATTCTACATGGGTGAACACGGTTGGTTTGATAAACGCTTCATGTACGAAGAATCCATGCGTACACCGCTTATCATGCGTTTGCCGAAAGGATTCGACCGCAGGGGTGATATCACAGAAATGGTACAGAACATCGACTATGCACCCACCTTCCTCGAATTGGCAGGAGCAGAAATCCCTTCTGATATCCAAGGGATATCCCTCGTTCCTTTACTGAAAGGCGAACATCCGAAAGACTGGCGGAAAGCTCTCTACTATCATTTCTATGAATATCCCGCTGAACACATGGTGAAACGTCATTACGGGGTACGTACAGACCGCTATAAATTGATTCATTTCTATAATGATATCAACTGGTGGGAACTCTACGACTTGCAGGCAGACCCGTCGGAAATGCACAACCTCTACGGGCAACCTGAATACGAATCGGTAGTGAAAGAACTGAAAGAAGAAATGCTGAAACTTCAGGAGCAATACAATGACCCTGTCCGCTTCTCACCGGAAAGAGACAAGGAATAACACCAACGTATATACACCATGAAAAGATACATCTTAATCATTCTCATACTGCTTTCGCCACTGACAGTGTTCTTGCAGGCTGATAACTTAACATCCCCTTTAATTTCAATAGTACCACGCCCGACACAGATTGTGCCGGGTAGTGGTAATTTCACCTTTTCTGCAAAAACGGCCTTTGCGGTAGAAAATCAGGAACAAGCCGTGATTGCCCGCAATTTTATCGACTTGTTTACCCGTGCTGCCGGAATAACTCCGGCTTTGAATGTCGGCAGCAAAGAAGGACAAATTCGTTTTGTGACGGATTCTTCTTTTAAACCCGAAGCATATCTGTTGGAGATTACACCGCAACAGATACTTATTAAAGCTTCGGATACAAAGGGTTTCTTTTATGCCCTGCAATCTATTCGCCAACTCCTGCCTGCTGCCATAGAATCAGAGCAACCGGTACAGAATATCGCTTGGAGCGTTCCCGCAATGACAGTTCAGGATGAGCCCCGTTTTGGTTTCAGAGGATTACTTTTGGACCCGGTACGTTGCTTTATTCCCAAAGAGAACGTACTGCGAATCATCGACTGTATGGCGATGTTGAAAATAAACAAACTTCATTTTCATCTGACGGACGATAACGGCTGGCGGATTGAAATAAAGAAATATCCTCGTTTGACGGAAGTAGGAGCGTGGAGAGTAGACCGTACGGATGTACCTTTTCACTCACGCCGTAACCCGGAGCGTGGAGAGCTTACTCCAATAGGTGGTTTCTATACACAGGAGGAGATTCGGGAAATTGTAGCTTATGCTGCCGACAGACAAATAGAAGTCATTCCGGAAATAGATGTACCGGCACACAGTAACGCTGCTTTGGCTGCTTATCCCCAGTTTGCTTGTCCGGTTGTGAAAGACTTTATCGGTGTACTTCCCGGCTTGGGAGGACGAAATTCCGAGATTATCTACTGTGCGGGAAATGATAGCGTATTTACATTCTTGCAGGATGTCTTTGACGAAATTCTGGCACTTTTCCCTTCCCGCTATATTCATGTCGGAGGAGATGAAGCGCGAAAGACGAACTGGGAAAAATGTCCGCTTTGTCAGAAACGGATGAGAAAGCAGCATTTAGCCAATGAGGAAGACTTGCAAGGTTATTTCATGAAGCGTATCAGTGATTACCTGCGTAAGAAAGGACGCGAGGTGATTGGCTGGGATGAGTTGACAAACAGTTCTTTTCTTCCCGAAGAATCCATTATTCTCGGTTGGCAGGGAATGGGAACGGCTGCCCTGAAAGCTGCTGAAAAAGGACATCGTTTTATCATGACTCCGGCGCGTATCATGTACCTGATTCGCTATCAGGGACCGCAATGGTTTGAACCGGTAACGTATTTCGGTAACAATACCCTAAAAGATGTTTTTGATTACGAACCTGTACAAAAAGACTGGAAACCGGAATACGAATCATTGCTAATGGGTATACAGGCCTGTATGTGGACGGAATTCTGTAATAAACCGGAAGACGTGGATTATCTTTTGTTCCCTCGTCTGGCTGCCTTGGCAGAAGTGGCTTGGACAGCTGCAGGAACGAAGGACTGGACTGGATTTTTGAAACGAATGGATGTATACAATTCGCATATTGCAGAAAAAGGAATTGTTTATGCCCGCTCAATGTATAACATACAACAGACGGTGACACCAGTGGACGGACATCTGGAAGTGAGTTTGGAATGTATCCGTCCGGATGTGGAAATTTATTATACACTGAATGGGAGTAATCCGGCAATGTCTTCTCATCGTTACGACGGACCTATCTGTGTGACGAAGACGCAAATGGTGAAAGCCGCTACCTTTATGAACGGCAAGCAAATGGGAGAAACCTTAGAGTTGCCACTCACATGGAACAAAGCTACGGCAAAACCTTTGCTTGACAATAAGAAGAACGAAATGTTATTAGTCAATGGATTGCGGGGAAGCCTGAAATATACGGATTCTGAATGGTGTAACTGGAGCCGGAATGATTCTATCTCTTTCACAATAGATTTACAGAGTCAGGAAAAACTGAATAAATTAGCTATTGGTTGCATTACGAATTATGGAATGGGAGCGCACAAACCGAAAATGATTCGCGTAGAAGTTTCTGATGATAATCGTACCTACCATGCCATAGGAGAATTGAACTTTTCTCCGGAAGAAATCTATCAGGAAGGAACTTTCAGAAATGACTATTCGATAGACATGGGCGGAGTATCTGCTCGTTATGTCCGGGTGACGGCAGAAGGTGCGGGGATATGTCCCGACGAGCATGTCCGCCCCGGTCAGGAAGCGAGAGTCTATTTTGATGAAGTGATTATAGAATAGTAATCAAGTAGTTAAAAAATAGCAATTAGGTGCTTTGTAAAACAATCTTGTATAAACTAATAATGATGACATGCTTATGAACATTAGCTTTAAGAAACGAACTTCTTTAATCTTATCAGCAGTACTGGCTGCCACTACTTTCACGCTAGCGCAGCAACAACCGTTGCCCGAATGGCAAAGCCAGTATGCGGTGGGACTGAACAAACTCGCTCCTCACACATACGTATGGCCTTATGCCAACGCTTCCGACATTGAAAAGCCGGGAGGGTATGAACAGTCTCCTTTTTATATGAGCCTGAACGGAAAGTGGAAATTCCATTGGGTGAAGAATCCCGATAACCGTCCGAAGGACTTTTACCAACCTTCTTATTACACAGGAGGATGGGCGGACATCAATGTGCCCGGCAACTGGGAATGTCAGGGTTATGGCACAGCTATCTATGTCAACGAAACGTATGAATTTGACGATAAAATGTTCAACTTCAAGAAGAATCCGCCGCTGGTACCGCATGCGGAAAATGAAGTCGGCTCATACCGCCGTACCTTCAAAGTGCCTGCCGACTGGAAAGGACGCCGGATAGTACTTTGTTGTGAAGGGGTCATCTCTTTCTATTATGTATGGGTGAATGGAAAATTGCTTGGATACAATCAGGGATCAAAGACAGCTGCCGAATGGGATATTACTGACGTCCTCAATGAAGGCGAAAATGTGGTTGCTTTGGAAGTGTACCGATGGAGTGCGGGTGCTTATCTGGAATGTCAGGATATGTGGCGTTTGAGTGGTATCGAACGTGATGTGTATCTTTACAGCACTCCTAAACAGTACATTGCCGACTACAAACTGAATGCATCTTTGGACAAAGAGAAATACAAAGATGGAATTTTCGGACTTGAAGTGACCGTAGAGGGACCTTCTATTACACTTGGAGCCACTTCTATTGCTTACACCCTGAAAGACGCCGAAGGCAAAGCTGTCTTGCAGGATGCCATCCGGATAAAATCCCGTGGATTGAGCAATCTTATCACGTTTGATGAAAAGAATCTACCTGATGTAAAGGCTTGGAGTGCAGAGCATCCTCATCTTTACACATTGATACTCGAACTGAAAGATGAACAAGGCAAGGTCACCGAACTGACGGGTTGCGAAGTCGGCTTCCGTACATCGGAAATCAAAGACGGACGTTTCTGCATCAACGGTGTTCCGGTATTGGTGAAAGGAACCAACCGCCACGAACACTCCCAGCTGGGACGTACCGTGAGCAAAGAACTGATGGAACTGGACATCAAACTGATGAAACAGCACAATATCAACATGGTGCGTAACTCGCATTATCCGACTCACCCTTACTGGTATCAGCTTTGCGACCGCTACGGATTGTACATGATTGATGAGGCAAATATCGAATCCCACGGAATGGGATATGGGGCTGCTTCTCTTGCCAAAGACACTACCTGGCTGACTGCGCACATGGACCGCACCCACCGGATGTATGAACGTTCCAAGAATCATCCCGCTATCGTCATCTGGTCGTTGGGAAATGAAGCCGGCAACGGAATCAACTTCGAGCGTACCTACGACTGGCTGAAATCGGTAGAAAACACTCGTCCCGTGCAATACGAACGTGCCGAATTGAACTATAATACGGATATTTACTGCCGTATGTACCGCAGTGTGGACGACATCAAAGCATATCTTGCGAAGAAAGACATCTATCGTCCTTTCATTCTTTGCGAATATCTTCATGCGATGGGCAACAGTTGCGGCGGATTGAAAGAATACTGGGATGTATTTGAAAACAATCCGATGGCACAAGGTGGCTGCGTTTGGGACTGGGTGGACCAGTCATTCCGCGAAATAGATAAAAACGGTAAATGGTATTGGACGTATGGCGGTGATTACGGGCCGGAAGGAATCCCGAGTTTCGGTAACTTCTGCTGTAACGGTTTGGTAGGCGCCAATCGTGAACCGCATCCGCATTTGCTTGAAGTAAAGAAAGTATATCAGAATATAAAAGCGACTTTGGCGGGTCAAAAGAATCTGACTATCCGTGTCAAGAACTGGTATGACTTCTCTAATCTGAATGAGTATGTACTGAACTGGAATGTGACGGCAGACAATGGCAAGATCTTGGCAGAAGGTACGAAAACGATTGATTGTGCACCGCACGCTACCGTAGATGTAGCTTTAGGCGCTGTCAAACTTCCGAATACAATTCGTGAGGCTTATCTGAATATCAGCTGGACGCGTCGTGAAGCATCTTCAATGATCGATAAGGACTGGGAAGTGGCATACGATCAGTTCGTGCTTGCCGGTAATAAGAATTATACAGGTTACCGTCCGCAAAAAGCAGGTGAAACGACTTTCACTGTTGACAAGCAAACAGGGGCGCTGACTTCATTGAACCTGAATGGCAAAGAATTATTAGCTGCTCCGCTGACATTGAGCCTTTTCCGCCCGGCAACGGATAATGACAACCGGGATAAGAACGGTGCACGTCTGTGGCGTAATGCAGGATTGGATAATCTGACCCAAAAGGTCGTTTCACTGAAAGAGGGCAAGACTTCGACCACTGCCCGGGTGGAAATTCTAAATGCGAAAGCGCAAAAGATAGGAACTGCCGACTTTGTTTATTCATTGGATAAAAACGGTGCGCTGAAAGTTCTTACTACTTTCCAGCCCGACACGACCATCGTGAAATCAATGGCACGCCTGGGACTGACATTCCGTGTATCGAACACCTACGATCAGGTTTCTTACCTCGGACGTGGAGAGAATGAAACATACATTGACCGCAATCAGTCCGGCAAAATCGGTGTATATCAGACCACACCGGAACGGATGTTTCATTATTATGTTGCTCCGCAATCTACGGGCAACCGCACCGATGTACGTTGGGCGAAGTTGGCAAATACTTCCGGCGAAGGCCTCTTTGTAGAATCAAATCGTGCTTTCCAGTTTAGTATCATTCCTTTCTCGGATGTATTATTAGAGAAGGCCCGCCATATCAATGAACTGGAACGCGATGGATTGCTGACAGTGCATCTGGATGCTGAACAGGCAGGTGTGGGAACGGCTACTTGTGGTCCCGGAGTATTACCGCAATACTTGGTTCCATTAAAGAAACAGAGTTTTGAATTTACCCTTTATCCGGTGAAATAGATACTAAATCAATAGGTTATTTAGATTATATATAAAGGTGGGGGTTACACTGATTGAATGGGATATCGTAAGAAAGTATTCCATGAGAATCGTGAAATCCGTACCTTTATTTTATTTTTGTAAAACTGCAATAATTTATAGGCTATGAATAAACTACTAATCTCTCTCTTATTGTCTTTTACCCTTATCGGTGGAGTGCAGGCACAGAAAAAAGAAAACTACTACGTGAAGCATGTTGAATTTCCTCAAGATGCAACGCTCGAACAGAAAGTCGATATGGCAGCGCGGTTGGTACCCACTCCGCAACAATATGCTTGGCAACAAATGGAACTGACCGCTTTCCTTCATTTTGGCATCAACACTTTTACCGGACGTGAATGGGGAGACGGAAAAGAAGATCCTGCACTCTTTAATCCTTCAGAACTCGATGCTGGACAATGGGTGAAGAGTTTGAAAAATGCAGGTTTCAAAATGGTTATTCTGACCGCAAAGCATCACGACGGTTTCTGCCTGTGGCCTACAGCTACAACGAAACATTCTGTAGCCTCTTCTCCTTGGAAGAACGGACAGGGGGATGTCGTAAAAGAACTTCGGAAAGCCTGCGATAAATATGATATGAAGTTCGGCGTCTATCTTTCTCCGTGGGATCGGAATGCGGAATGTTATGGAGACTCTCCCCGTTACAATGAATTTTTTGTCCGTCAATTGACAGAATTGCTCACCAATTATGGTGAAGTGCACGAGGTATGGTTCGACGGAGCGAATGGGGAAGGCCCGAACGGAAAAAAACAAGTGTATGACTGGGACGCTTTCTATAAAACCATCCAACGCCTTCAACCGAAAGCAGTAATGGCGATTATGGGAGACGATGTCCGTTGGGTAGGAAATGAAAGAGGGCTGGGACGCGAAACGGAATGGAATGCCACCGTACTGACTCCGGGAATTTATGCCCGCTCGACAGAAAACAACAAACGTCTGGGTGTCTTTAGCAAAGCGGAAGATTTAGGAAGCCGCAAAATGCTGGAGAAAGCTACGGAATTATTCTGGTATCCTTCGGAAGTGGATGTGTCCATCCGTCCGGGATGGTTCTATCATGCGGAAGAAGACGCGAAAGTGAAATCCTTGAAACATCTGTCGGATATTTATTTCCAGTCGGTAGGATATAACTCCGTGCTTTTATTGAATATACCGCCCGACCGCAAAGGCTTGATTAATGAAGCGGACGTGAATCGTCTGGAGGAATTTGCAGCTTACCGTGAACAGATATTTGCCGATAACCGGGTGAAGAAAGGGAGAAACTACTGGAATGCCATTTCGGGCAGTGAAGCCGTTTATTCTTTGGAACCGGGTTCGGAAATTAACTTAGTGATGCTTCAGGAAGATATCACAAAAGGACAGAGAGTGGAGTCTTTCGTTGTAGAGGCTTTGACTGATAACGGTTGGAAAGAAGTAGGCAAGGGTACGACAATCGGATATAAACGTATGCTGCGTTTCCCGGTCGTGAAAGCCAGTCAGTTACGGGTGAAGATTGACGAATGTCGTCTGACTGCTCATATTAACCAAGTGGCCGCTTATTATGCAGCTCCTTTGCAGGAAGTGGTTCAGGGTGAAGATTGGAATAATCTGCCTCGTGCCAGCTGGAAACAAGTCGCTGATTCTCCGTTGACGATTGACTTGGGCAAATCGGTGACATTAGCCAGCTTTACTTATGCCCCTTCGAAAGCGGAAGCGAAACCGACGATGGCTTTCCGTTATAAATTCTTTGTGAGCATGGACGGAAAGCACTGGAAGGAAGTTCCTGCCAATGGTGAGTTCAGTAATATCATGCACAACCCGCTGCCGCAAACGGTCACTTTCGGGCAGAAAGTACAGGCGCGTTATATTAAGTTGGAGGCTACTACACCTACCGCAACAACCGCGAAAGTAGGAATGGATGAAATAGGAGTGATAACAACTCCCTGATGGGATTGTTATCGCTGAAAGATATGCTTAGAGAATAGCAGTGAAGACTGGCAGTCCCGATTTCTTGTGAATCGGACGCCAGTCTTTTTTTCTAAACCAAATGAATCTTTTGCTGTTATTAATAAAAAAGGACAGAAGTTATGCTTGTACTAGATTTAGGAAAATGGATGAACAAAATCCTGATAGATTGGGGAATAGACCCGACAGTTGCCGACCGTTTTGATGAGACTATTATTGCTGTGCTGATGATAGCAATTGCTATCGGTCTGAATTATCTCTGCCAGGCGATTCTTATAGGAGGAATGAAGCGGTACACCCGTCGGAAACCGCACCTTTGGAATACGTTGCTGATGAAGCGCAAAGTGTTTCACAACCTGATTCATACGGTTCCGGCTTTTCTGGTTTATTCTTTACTGCCAATGGCTTTTATTCGTGGCAAGGACTTATTGCTTATTTCCCAGAAAGCTTGTGCCGTTTACATAATCTTTTCTTTGCTGTTGGCCATTAATGGGATTCTATTGATGATAATGGATATCTACGACGGGAAGGAGTCAATGAAGAACCGTCCGATGAAAGGATTCATTCAGGTGTTGCAGGTGCTTCTGTTCTTTGTCGGTGGAATCATTATCATTGCCATTATTGTGAATAAGTCCCCAGCCAGTTTGTTTGCGGGATTAGGGGCTTCGGCCGCCATACTGATGCTGGTATTCAAGGATTCCATACTAGGATTTGTGGCGGGGATCCAGCTTTCCGCCAATGATATGGTTCGTCCGGGCGACTGGATAACGCTTCCTTCCGGTGCTGCCAATGGCACAGTGCAGGAGATTACTCTGAATACAGTCAAGATTCAGAATTTCGATAATACGATTTCTACCGTTCCCCCTTATACCTTGGTCAGCAGCCCTTTCCAGAACTGGCGGGGAATGGTGCAATCAGGAGGACGAAGGGTAATGAAGAATATAACCCTGGATTTGACTACGCTCCAATTCTGTACGCCCGAAATGCTCGACCGTTATCGGAAGGAAATCCCTTTGATGGCGGATTATCAGCCTGAAGAAGGTGTAGTACCTACCAATTCCCAGGTTTATCGTGTATATATCGAGCGTTATTTGTGCAGCTTGCCTGTGGTGAATCAAGATTTGGACTTGATTATCAGCCAGAAAGAAGCCACGATGTATGGAGTACCTATTCAAGTTTACTTCTTCTCCCGAAACAAAGTTTGGAAAGAATACGAACGTATCCAGTCGGACATCTTCGACCATTTGCTGGCAATGGTTCCCAAGTTTGACTTGAAGGTTTATCAGTATTCGGATTAATATAACAAAATTCGTTTTATAATGTCCGGAATCGTTTGTATTTATGCCTGTTTTCACGTATCTTCGTCTAGTGATTCATAAAAAGCCGATAAAAAGATGAAATATCCTATTGGAATACAGAGCTTTGACCGCCTTCGTGAAGACGGTTTTGTTTATGTAGACAAGACTGCCTTAGTTTACAACCTTGTGCAAACGGGTTCAATCTATTTCTTGAGTCGTCCCCGTCGTTTTGGGAAGAGTCTGTTGGTGAGTACACTTGCCTGTTATTTTCAGGGGCGGAAAGAACTTTTCGACGGACTGGCAATTGCTGACCTTGAAAAAGACTGGTTGCAATATCCTATTTTCCGCATTGACTTTAACGGTGGGCCATACACCCAACCGGGAGTGCTCGAAGCAACTATCGAAGGGTATTTAGGCAATTGGGAAGACATCTATGGCAAAAATCTGAACTATACTACCACAGGTGACCGCTTCAAGGAACTGCTCCGCCGTGCTTATGAACGGACAGGGCAGCGTGCGGTAGTACTGATTGATGAATATGACAAACCAATTCTCGATGTGTTGGATACCGGAACTTACACCTGCAACCATGTAGGAGAGAAACTTTTGCTTGAAGACCATCACAGGGAAATTCTGAAATCTTTTTATTCCACCTTCAAAGGAGCTGACGAATACTTGAAATTCGTACTGTTGACGGGAGTTACGAAATTTTCGCAAGTAAGTGTGTTCAGTGGCTTCAACCAACCAAAAGACATTAGTATGGATGAACGCTACGAATCACTATGCGGAATCACTCAGGAAGAATTGGAGAAATACTTCGCAGAACCCATCTCGCGATTGGCAACTAAATACGAATGTACGGTGGAGGAAATGAAGGACTGGTTGAAACGGCAGTACGATGGCTATCATTTTAGTACGAACATGGCCGCCATCTATAATCCGTTTAGCATACTTAATGCCTTTGATATGAATGAAATCCGTGACTACTGGTTCGCCACCGGTACCCCGACTTATTTGATACGTCTGCTACAACACAGTCGCGAACAGATGAATGAACTAACAGGAAAATTCTACGACCCAACTATGTTTATAGACTACAAAGCGGATGTGGAACAGCCCCTACCAATGATTTTTCAAAGCGGATACCTCACAATCAAGGAATATAATAAAAAAATGGGAACCTATCTGCTCGATTTCCCAAACAACGAAGTACGGAAGGGATTCTTGTCTGTATTAGCAGCCAATTATATGAAGCCGAAGAGTAAAGAAGTGACGAGTTGGATAACAGATGCCGTGATGGACCTTGAACGCGGTGATACAGATGCGTTCCGCCGTTCCCTCACCTCTTTTTTGGCAAGTATTCCCTATGACTCCCACGGCTCGTTGAAAGATATAGATATAACAGAAAAGCATTTTCAATACACTTTTTATCTATTGCTTCGACTGATAGGCGTATATTGCACCGCCATCCATTGCGAGGACCGCCAAAGCTACGGACGGGTGGATTGTACGCTGGAGATGGAGGATTACGTCTATATCTTTGAATTCAAAATGGATGGAACAGCACAGGAAGCTCTGGAACAAATAGAGAAGACTGGCTACGCCAAGCCTTATTTGGCAGACAAACGAAAAGTGATTTGCATCGGAGTGAACTTCTCATCTGTCACACGGACAGTAGAAGACTGGGAAGAAGTTTCTATCGTATGAGAAATATCATAATTATTTTCCAAGATATATTTGTTGTTCATTCATTATTATAGAAAGAACTAACGAGACGGTACTTTATTAATATAAAATCAGCTCGAAGTCTGCATAAATAGGTAAATGGTCGCTGACACCGCCTTGATACTTCATCCCCTTATAAGTGCGGAAAGGTTCTTTATCACCATATTTTTCGTCATCTTTCAGTAAAAAGGGGAGAAGGCATACATTTGCTTTTTCTTCGCTGGTGAAAAAGTGATTTGATTGATTTAATAGAGTGCCTGATACAATCAAGTGATCGAGTAATCCCCATTCACCACGATATTTGTAAGAACCGAAGTCTTTTGATTTAGCTTTCCGGGCGAGTAGGTGATATAGTTTTAATGAGGAGGGGGCAACTGTTGAGAAGTTGGTGGAGCCGGTTGTTGAGGCTAGGTTATTGGTAGTAACAGGAGGTGCTTCGGCTTCCAGTATTTTCTGAATAGATTGATTCGTCGGGTAATCGTTGAAATCCCCCATAATAATGACTTGCGGAAGAGAACGAATGCTCATAATGCTATCAACTTCCATACGCAGAATATGAGCTGCATATAAGCGATAGGATTCCGATTCTTTGGCTCCACCCGAACGGCTGGGGAGGTGGCAGACAAATACGTCGAGGGTATCTCCCGTCAGTAGAAGTCCGCTGACGTGTAGCAAATCTCTTGTCGGGCGGTATTGCTTCAACGGAGGGATGGAAATGGAACGGGAAGATAATAGTTTGAATAAATCCCGTTGATAAAGCAAGGCTACGTCAATTCCTCTTAAATCAGGGGAGTTGGTCATTACATAACGATAACTAAGCTCTTTTAAAGGAGAACGGCGGGTCAGGTCACGAAGCACTGTATCATTTTCTACTTCACATAATCCGACTAATGCAGGCGGACTCCATTCGCCAATAGCAGTAATTACACGGGCAACGTCAACCAGCTTTTTTTTATATCTGCTATAATTCCAATGACGCATCGCGTCGGGAAGAAATTCATGATCGTTCTTCAAACTGTCGTGGTGTGTATCAAACTGGTTTTCTATGTTCCAACTTACAACGCGGAAAGGGATTCTTTCTTGTTGAGAGGGGACTTGTGTGTCGTGATAGCCTTGTCCTTCGTGAGAATCTTGTGCGATAGCATAAGAAGGAGCAAAGAAACTTACAGCTATTAAATTCATTGCAAAAAAGAGCATGGCAACAGCTACTCTCTTTTCACTGTTACCATACTCTTCTTTATGTTGACTTATCTGTCTGTTATTTCTTGGCAGGAACATGTGCCAAGATATCCAATAGATGTTTCCAGAATTTCTCAACGGTAGGAATAAGCATTCGTTCGTCAGGAGAGTGAACACCTGTCAGTGTCGGTCCGAAAGAAATCATATCCAGCGTTGGATATTTATCAAGGAACAGACCACATTCCAATCCTGCATGGATGGCTTTAACTTTCGCGTCTACACCAAACAGACGCTTGTAAGATTCAACAGCCACTTCGAGGATAGCCGAGTGGGGATTCGGTTTCCATCCCGGATAACCCTCGCCAAACGTAACATTGGCTCCCGCCAGTTGGAATACAGCACGAACCGTGTTCGCCATATCGTTGCGTGCGGATAGTATCGAGCTCCGCTGACTAGTTTCAATGCGGATGACATGATTCGGCTTCATCTTGACAGATGCCAGGTTGGTAGAAGTTTCCACCAGTCCGGGAATATCCTGGCTCATGGCGTATACACCGTGAGGAGCTGCATACAGAGCTTTTAATAAACGGGTAGTGGTATCCTGGTCGATAGCCGTCTTGCGGGGAGTTTCCGATTCGAGAACCAACTTTAAGTCGGGCTCTACAACGGATAATTCGTCTTCCATTTCGCTGGTGAAGATATTCAGTTCGGTGCGGACATCATGTTTGGCATCTTCGGGAACAGCACAGATAGTGTATGCCTCGCGGGGAATAGCGTTGCGCAGATTACCACCGTTGATTTCACAGAGGTACAGATCGTGTCTGGCAGCCATGCGGGAAAGGAAACGGTTCAGTATTTTGTTGGCATTTCCCCGTCCCAAATGAATATCACCACCGGAGTGACCACCTTTCAAACCTTTCACTTCCACTTTGAAGAAGAAATATCCGGCAGGAATTTCCACCTCTTTATATGTAAATTCTGCAACGGAGTCAATGCCTCCGGCACAGCCGATAAAGATTTCCCCTTCATCTTCCGAATCGAGGTTCAGAAGAATATCACCGCTCATAAAGCCTTCCTGCAGGGCGAAAGCTCCGGTAAGCCCCGTTTCTTCGTCTACTGTAAACAGACATTCCAACGGACCATGTTCAATGCTGTCGTCAGCCAGAATAGCCAGTTCGGTAGCTACACCGATACCGTTGTCGGCTCCGAGGGTAGTGCCTTTGGCTTTCAGCCATTCACCGTCAATTTCCGTTTCGATGGGATCGGTGAGGAAGTCATGTTGAACGTCATTGTTCTTTTCGCACACCATGTCGATATGTGATTGCAATACGACGGTTTGAAGATTTTCTTTTCCCGGAGTAGCGGGTTTTTTAATCAATACGTTGCCGGCTTCGTCCACCTTAGTTTCCAGGTTATGTTTTGCTCCGAATGCCTTCAGGTAGGCAATCATTTTCTCTTCCTTCTTTGAAGGGCGTGGCACTTGGCAGATTTCTTCGAAATACTTGAATACGCCAGCCGGCTTTAAGTCTTTTTTTTCCATGCTGTTTTTATTTTATAATAGGAATAGAAGGGCTGTTTTCGCTTCTTCTATTGCTAAATATGGTTAATTTGATTGACTTATCTGAACTCATATCTCATTAAAGCCTATCTTTGCACTCACAAAATTAATAGAAATGGTTGAGACTATACTGATAACTTTGTTAATAGTTGCTATTTCCCTAGTATTATTAGGGGTGAAAGTATTCTTTACGAAGGGTGGAAAATTCCCAAATGGTCATGTGAGCGGGAATAAAACGTTGCGTCAGAAAGGAATCGGATGCGCACAGTCGCAGGATCGCGAAGCACAAAAGAAACCACGTTTTTCTATTGATGAGTTGGAAAAAGCCTTGAACGATAGTATGAATTAAATTTATTAAAAACAATACTTATTAATTATGAATAGAATGAACTACCTCATGAACGGTTTGGCTGCTCTTGCGTTTATCGTTTTATTTTCACAATGTGCTGGCAAAACTGACAATCAAACTACAAGTACTCCGGCACAGGCTAATGCCGAACTGTCAGGAATGAAAATTGCCTATGTTGAAATAGATACGCTGCTTGCCAAATACAATTTCTGTATTGACTTGAATGAGGCGATGGTAAAGAAGAGCGAGAACGTTCGCATGACATTGAATCAGAAGGCTACCTCTTTGAACAAGGAAAAACAAGATTTCCAGAAGAAAGTAGAAAACAATGCTTTCCTGTCACAAGATAGAGCGCAGCAAGAATACAACCGTCTGGTGAAGTTGGAACAAGATTTGCAAGAGTTGAGCAACAAACTTCAGAATGGTTTGATGGAAGAGAACAACAAGAACAGCTTGCAGTTCCGCGATTCTATCAACGCTTTCCTGAAAGAATATAATAAGACTCACGGATATAGCCTGATTTTCAGCAACACTGGGTTTGATAACCTGCTTTATGCTGACAGCGCTTTTAATATCACAAAAGAAATTGTTGATGGGTTGAATGCAAGATATTCACCAGTGAAGAAATAATAATGAATAGAAAGCGTTTCGTTTTTTAATAAAAAGGACGGAACGCCATAATATATTTTTTGTTTAATTTTCCACCTGTTCAAGACTGCGAAGCTATGGGCAGGTTTTTTTTATGCCCTTTCTTTTTCTTCTTCCTGCGGAATACGGAAAGCAGTGTAAAGTTCGAGGATAGCAGCAATCGTGAGGCAGGCAATCCATTCATTGCCTCGGGTGGTAAACATAAAGGCTCCAGTCAGGATCAGCGCCAATGCTCCGAATATCTGCTGAACGCGTAGGCGTTTCAGTGTTTTTCCTTTTCCTTTGACAGGCGTGTTCACTTGTGCCAAAGCGAAAAGTCCGGCTCCGATAGTATATATGTAAGGAGCATAGATCCATCCGGTGATAAATACAGCAGCTCCGGTGAGAGCCATGATAGCGCCTACGACGAAAAGGGCGGGTACTAATTGTTTCATTCTTTAATCTTCAAAAACGTAAATATCTTCGTTGGGTTTCTTCATCAGATACTTTTCACGGGCGATTTGCTCGATGGCGTCCGGATTGGTCGTTATTTCGTTGAGACGCTTGGTATTCTCTTCGTAATCTGCCCGGTACTTTTCTATCTCTTCTTTCAACTGGCTAATCTCCCGTTCATATCCGAAACGACGAACCAGGCTGTTCTCGTCCAGAAAGCCAATGATAACAGCAAACGCAACGACCGTAATGAGATACTTTCGTCTGCGTATGAAACTCCAGATACTGATTAGTTTACCCATAATTTCTCCTTTTAATATCCGCAAAGATAAAACTAATAACTTAAAAACTTATCGCTTTAGCTTCAAAACTTCTCTCTTTATCCCTTATTACATCTCACTTTTTTGTGTACATTTGCAGAGTAAGCGAAAATTCAAAAAACAGAGAGAATCCCGGATATGGAAAACTATATTGTTTCAGCCCGTAAGTACCGTCCGTCCACGTTCGAATCGGTGGTAGGACAGCGGGCGTTGACTACTACGCTGAAAAATGCAATTGCTACCCAAAAGCTGGCTCATGCTTATTTGTTTTGCGGACCACGTGGGGTAGGAAAGACCACTTGTGCGCGTATCTTTGCCAAAACCATCAATTGTATGACGCCTACTGCCGACGGAGAGGCTTGCAATCAGTGTGAGTCATGTGTAGCTTTCAACGAACAGCGATCATACAATATTCACGAACTCGATGCTGCTTCCAACAACTCGGTAGATGACATTCGCCAGTTGGTGGAGCAAGTACGCATCCCGCCGCAGATTGGTAAGTATAAGGTATATATCATCGACGAGGTGCACATGCTTTCAGCATCTGCTTTCAATGCGTTCCTGAAAACGCTGGAAGAACCTCCCCGTCATGCTATCTTTATCCTGGCTACGACGGAGAAGCATAAGATTCTCCCTACCATTCTTTCCCGTTGTCAGATTTATGACTTTAACCGGATAAGCGTGGAAGATACGGTGAATCATCTGTCGTATGTTGCTTCGAAAGAAGGAATCACGGCGGAGCCGGAAGCACTGAACGTGATAGCTATGAAGGCAGACGGTGGTATGCGTGATGCTTTGTCTATCTTTGATCAAGTTGTAAGTTTCACCGGAGGAAATATCACCTATAAGAGTGTGATTGATAATCTGAACGTTCTTGATTATGAATATTATTTCCGCCTGACGGATTGTTTCCTCGAAAACAAGGTAAGTGATGCTTTGTTGCTTTTCAATGATATATTGAATAAAGGCTTTGACGGAAGTCATTTTATTACCGGATTATCGTCTCATTTCCGTGACCTGTTGGTTGGAAAAGACCCGGTGACATTGCCTCTACTGGAAGTGGGAGCGAGCATACGTCAACGCTATCAGGAACAGGCGCAGAAATGTCCGTTACCTTTCTTGTACCGGGCCATGAAGCTTTGTAATGAGTGTGATTTGAATTACCGCATCAGCAAAAATAAGCGTTTGCTGGTAGAACTGACCTTGATGCAGGTTGCACAGCTTACCACCGAGGGGGATGACGTGAGTGGTGGGCGTGGCCCTACGAAGACCATAAAACCCATATTCACACAGCCTGCCGCAGCTCAGCAGCCGCAGGTCGCTTCTGCAACCCAGGTTCAGCAGGCTTCCCTTCATACGTCTCCGTCTTCAGTAACAACACAGGCTGTTAATGGCACTACTGCCCGGCATCCGCAAGCATCTGCAGCAGTGCAACCGGGAGCATCGGCCTCTTCTGGTGCGGCTTCGTCTGCTCCGTCGCAAGGAGCGGGAGTTGCCCCGACTGTCAAGGAAGAACGGAAAATTCCGGTGATGAAGATGTCTAGTTTGGGCGTGTCTATCAAGAATCCGCAGCGCGATCAGACAACGCAGAATACAGTTACCACTCATGTTCCCAGAGTACAGCAACCGGAAGAAGATTTTATTTTCAATGATCGGGATTTGAATTATTACTGGCAGGAATATGCCGGTCAGTTGCCGAAAGAACAGGATGCTCTTACTAAACGTATGCAGATGCTCCGTCCGGTATTGCTTAATAACTCAACGACTTTTGAAGTGGTGGTTGATAATGAGTTTGCTGCAAAGGATTTTACAGCTTTGATTCCTGAATTGCAGAGTTATCTTCGTGGTAGGCTGAAAAACAGCAAAGTGGTGATGACAGTGCGGGTAAGTGAGGCAACGGAAACAATACGTCCTGTGGGACGTGTCGAGAAATTCCAGATGATGGCTCAAAAGAATCAGGCGTTGATGCAGCTGAAAGATGAGTTCGGACTGGAGTTATACTAATGTACTTACTTCTATCGGATTACCATCTTCCAGGAACGAAGGCTTTTATCTATATCGGATACCGGTATGAAAATATGGTCTATACTTTTGATTTTTTATCTTAATGTAAACGTTGATTCATACGGTCTTCGTATCCGTCTGAAGGTCTTTTTCCCGGCATGACAATCCACAGGATTATATATATGATTACTCCGGCGAAAGCAGTGAAGAATGTAGCTAATATATACACTATTCTTAATAAGGTAGGATCCCATCCGAAATATTCGGCTATTCCGGCGCATACACCTGCGATCATTCGGTTGGAAGAACGGGTTAATTTCTTTTCATTTTCCATGATGTACTTTGTTTTAGTGCGAATACTATACAAATATAAAGAATATCATTGGGATAATCGAATAAAATCGGCAGATTATGGCAGAAAAGTATGGATACCCGGTCATGAAACAACAACGGAAAGGCAAGGGGAGCAATCCATAAATGTTAATCTGGGCGATATATAAAAATGCAGCTTGTTTATTTATTATAGGAGCATTTTTGTATTTTTGTAGCCGCTTAATAAAAAACAGGAAAGAGTAAATAAGCGTTGTGAAAGTCAAATGATGCATAATACGATAAACTCACTTAAAGCCAAGTCAAACATGAGCAATAGTTCCATAAATGAACTGTTTGCTCATAGCTCTTTATTGGAACTGCCCAAAAAACATATCCTAACGTCCTCTTTCCAGAATGATAAAAACTTTTATTTCATTGAAAAAGGTATAGCACGCTCATATTGTGTAATTAACGACAAAGAACTCACCTCATGGTTTAGTACAGAAGGAGATATCGTTTTTTCGACGAACAATTTTTATGGGAACCAACAAGGGTACGAATATGAAGTTGTTCAGTTATTGGAAAATACGGTATTATATGCCGTGCCGATAAAAGATTTAGAAAAGCTGTATCAGACTAATATAGAAATAGCGAACTGGTCAAGGATTTTGCATCAAGAGGCTTTTATAATGAATGAAAAGCGTTTAATTTCAAGACTGTATAAGTCAGCGGAAGAACGATATATAGAATTGTTGCAAACACGTCCGGATCTCTTCCAAAGAGTAAATTTGGGTTATATTGCATCTTTTTTAGGCATCTCTCAAGTTACGTTGTGCCATTTGAGGAACAAGATTAAATAATAGGGTTGTTTCGTTTCCTTCGCATTGCTTTATTCTGCTTTTTTAAGTAGTTTAAAAAAAATGTCATACCATTGTCCTAACTTTGCAATTGAAAAAATTGAATACCAAATGAAAAATGTGAATCATATAATATGGGCTGATTTAATTCGTGTGATAGCCATTTTAATGGTCATCTGTATCCATTGTTCAGACCCTTTCAATGTTTCTCCTGAAGCTCGTTTAAATCCGGAATATAACTTATGGGGGAGTATTTATGGAGCTTTCTTGCGTCCGTGCGTACCGTTGTTTGTGATGCTGACAGGAATGTTATTATTACCGGTAGAACAGGAAATCGGACAATTTTATAAAAAAAGGATGCTTCGTGTAATAGTCCCTTTTATTGTATGGTCTTTATTATATAACTTGTTTCCGTGGTTTACGGGTATTTTAGGGCTGAATAATTCTGTTTTGTCTGAAATGTTTGCGTATGCAGGAGAGTCTCCAAGTCAAACTTGGGATAGTTGCTTGCATAATATTCTTATGATTCCTTTTAACTTCAATACATATACAGTTCCTTTATGGTACATATATATGTTGATAGGATTATATTTGTATATGCCTTTTTTTTCTGCATGGCTGAAACAAGCAACAGAGAAACAAATGAAAATATTCTTATCCGTTTGGTTTATCACATTATTTCTGCCTTATTGCCAAGAATATATATCCAGCTATATAGGAGGTACTTGTGCTTGGAATGACTATGGCACTTTATATTATTTTTCAGGTTTTAGCGGTTATCTGCTTTTAGGCTATTATTTGAAAGACAGAAACAAGTTGTCGGTGAAAAAGACTGTTATTTTATCTCTCATTCTTTTTAGTGTCGGTTATGCCATAACGTATTATGGATTCAGGAATATGACTTCACAACCTGATATTACAGAGCGCCAAATGGAATTATTCTTTTTATACTGTTCGCCCAATGTCTTTTTAATGACGGTTGCCTGGTATTTATTAATTCAAAAAGTAAAGGTAACGTCTCCCTTAATGATATCAGCCTTAAAGAATATAACAAAATGTGGACTGGGCATCTATATGGTACATTATTTTGCTGTAGGAATAGGTTGTTTAGCAATTGACAGAATTGATTTACCTATATTCATGCGTATTCCAGCGACAGCTTTATTTGTGTTTATCATATCGTGGTGTATAGTTGCATTATTCTACAAAGTGCTGCCTAAGGCAGCGAAATGGATAATGGGATAGTTTAGTTTTGCTACATAAATGTAAAACAGATAAAAGAAAAAAGGGAGCAGTCCGAAAATTAAGGGGAGTGATTTGGGGCAATCACATTCTTAAAATAGATTCATTCTTGCACGTTTTTGATTCTTTTCACCACAGAGGACACGGAGGGCACAGAGGTGAATTTGTTTTATGACTTATGG
>NC_021017.1:5623434-5629942 GCF_000210075.1 Bacteroides xylanisolvens XB1A | reverse complement strand
CTGTACTGTACTGGATTTAGTTGACAACTTCGTTTGTTATACCTAAGTTAGTTAACTCAATATATTTTAAAACCTAAATAAGTTTACTTGTCCCTTTGTAATTCCTTAATAAGTTGTCATATTAAAGATGTTGCAAACATATGTATCTTTTCTTATAAATGCAAGACTTCGGGCTGTAAACTTCATTAAACAACAAAAACTCTTCGCTCGGGGATCGCCCTCGCGGCAAGGGGCGGGAGCACCCGTCCCGACGAGCGGGACTTCAACTACCTTTTTCCGCGTACTTACGAATATGTTCCATCGGTGTTTTCATTTGTATACCTTGATGGGGTCGAACATAATTGTATGCATATATGGCGTCGCTTATACGTTTATCCAACTGTTCAAAGCTGTCATCTTCGCAGTCAAACAACCACCCATTCTTGATCGTGTTATTCATCCGTTCAGCCAGGGCATTATGTAGCGGATCTCCACACTGCGTCATACTAATATTGATATGATGTTTCTTGAGCATATCCACATACAGGTTTGAGCAGTATTGCACTCCCCGGTCAGAATGGTGTATGAGACTACTCAAATCAACATTGTATCTGTTGTAAAAGTCTATAGCCATCCTCAGTGCCTTTAAGGGACCTTCCGCTTCAAGTGTTTTGCACAGGGCATATCCAACTATCGCCCGACTGCCCGCATCGGTAAGAAGAGACAGGTAAGCCCATCCCTGGTACGTGGCAACATAGGTTATGTCCGCTACAACCATTGAACCGAATGTGTCAGCTACAAATTTAGGAGTAACATTTAGCAAGTCCGGATAAATGTAATAATTATGATTAGAATTTGTTGTCTTTGGTCTCACATGTCTGACACGTTGACACAGGCCATTAGCACGAAAAATATTATAGCATTGATCACGCCCAATGACCATCCTGACACCAAACTTGCGGAGACAGCATGCATAGAGTTCACGTATACCAGCCTTAGGCATAAGTTTACGTAACTCATTACAATACAACACAATGCTTGATGTGAGGATGTCTATTTCCTTTTTTCTGTTGACATGCTTATAATAACCTTGTCTGGTTATGCCGAAGTAATCACAGAGGAACTGTAGCCTACCGCGCATATGACGGGCAGAGTTCCCCTGTGACAAGGTATCGATTACTTGGCATCGGAGTTTTTTCGAACCTTGATGTGATAGGTTGACTCAGCAAGATTTATTAATTCCTCACAAGCTTCATGACGAAGACTTTCCTCCTGAAGAGCACGCTGAAGTTTGCGATTTTCGGCACGCAATGCAGCGAGTTCTTTCTCCAGTTCATTGAGAGACTCAGCAGAGTATTTGTTGAAAGAGGGGTGGTCTGTACTCATAACTTTATCATTTATATGATACTTATCAAGCCAAAGAATCAGCAGACGACGGCAAATACCGGTACGTTTGGCAAACTGATACTTCGTTTCCGAAGTAGATAAATACTCACGAATATAAGACATTCGTTCGGATTCTGTGTAAGGAGTGTACTTCTTTTTTAATTCTTTCATGGGAATTTCGCATTTAAGAAGTGTCAACTTATTTAGTACACTACACTTCCTTTTTAGGCTAGCAAAGGTATATGCATGAAGGGAATTGACTAAACTTAATCCCCCAAGAATTACAACTGAGCCGGAAAAACTTTAGCACTTGAATGATATTCTACCAACAAAAAGAAAACCCTCATAAGTACTTAACTTACAAGGGTTTCTTTGGGGGTGGCAGATGGGACTCGAACCCACGACATTCAGAACCACAATCTGACGCTCTAACCAACTGAACTACAGCCACCATGTCTGCGTTTCTCTAACGCGGTGCAAAGATAGATATTATCTTTTAATCTCCAAAAGATTTCACTACTTTTTTTGTAAAAAGTATATTCTTTTATTCCCTGATTGTGCTTGTTGAAAAGGGTTCGAGCATCATTTGTGAAGATCTTCAGAGAGTTACGTGCTTGTAAAGGAATTGAATCAGCAGGTAGGTTGACGGGGAGTAATTGATGATTTTTTTTTCCGGACTGAATGGGGCGGGCTGTCCAGACTAAACTATACTCGCAATTATTGAGACGGACTGTGCTGTCTTTTACTAATTCCATTCTTACCATCAGTCCACCATCGGTGCGGCGGGCGGACATATTGGAAATATAATTTCCCAGTGAATAGACTACGAGATGTTTGTCGTTTGTCACGCTGTCTGTACGAACTTCGATGGGTTGAACTACGTGAGGATGGGAGCCGATGACATGATTTACTCCTTTTTGAATCAGCCAGTCAGCAAGGAATTTCTGCTCTTTGTCCGGGAGCGACTGGTATTCGATTCCCCAATGCATACAAGCTATGATTGCGTCCGGTTTCATTGCTTTGCTCTCTTCAATATCTTTGGCGATAACTGTTGTATCAATATAATTCACGATATTGGGAGGAGTAACGGGGATACCGTTTGTGCCATACGTATAGTTGAGCAGGGCGATGCGGAACCCGTTCTTTTCCAATAAAAGAGGATATTTCTTGTCGCGTTCTTCGGTGTTGATATACGTGCCTGCATGTGGAATTTTCAACGAGTCGATAAGTTGAATGGTACGCTCCAGTCCGGATTTGCCACGGTCGAGACTATGATTGTTGGCAGTTACTAAAACATTGAAACCTGCGTCATGAATTGCGGTCAGAAATTCGTCCGGTGCGCTGAAAGCAGGATAACCTTTGTAGGGTTTGCCTCCTAACGTAACTTCCAGATTGGCGATAGCGAGATCGGCTCTCCCTATTTCTTCTTTAACGTACGTAAAACAGGTGGAGTAATCATAGCCGGTTGAGGTTCGTGCAGCGTTGATTTGTCCTTGATGCTGCATGAGGTCACCTACGAAAAGGAGTCGTAGGGTATCAGTGGGGGAAATACTGTCGGTTGCGGAAAGGCTGTCCGACAGGGTATCGATGATAGAATCTCTCTTTGCCTGCGACCGGGAGGTGCAGGACAAAGAGAGAAGTAAAATCATCAGAAACAAGCTATGTTTCATTGATAAATGGCTTTCTTGCCAGCTAAGAGTGTATTTTTCATTAACGATACAATCGTCATCGGTCCAACACCGCCCGGTACGGGAGTGATAAAGGAACATTTTGGGGCAACTTCGTCAAACTTCACGTCACCAGTCAGTTTGAAGCCTGATTTCTTGGTTGCATCCGGCACACGCGTAGTACCTACATCGATAACTACCGCACCTTCTTTCACCATTTCGGCTTTTACAAAGTTGGGTTGTCCCAGGGCAGCGATGATAATATCAGCTTCCTGACATTCTTTTATCAGGTCTTTGCTGCGGCTGTGGCATACCGTCACCGTGGCATCGCCCGGATAGGCTTTCTGCATCATCAGGGCAGCCATCGGTTTGCCGACGATATTGCTACGTCCGAGTACAACACATTTTTTGCCGGAAGTCTCTATTTCGTAACGTTTCAACAATTCGAGGATACCGTTGGGAGTAGCGGATACATAGCACGGAAGTCCGATGGACATACGGCCTACGTTGATCGGGTGGAAGCCGTCTACATCTTTACGGTAATCAATCGTTTCGATTACTTTCTGTTCGGAGATATGTTTAGGTAAGGGAAGTTGTACGATAAAGCCGTCTACATCGTCGTCGTCATTCAGTTCGCGTACTTTGGCAAGCAGTTCTTCTTCGGTCACGTCACTTTCATAACGGATGAGGGAGGACTTGAATCCACATACTTCACAGGCTTTTACTTTGGCAGCTACATACGTTTCGCTACCACCATCGTGTCCAACAAGGATAGCCGCCAGATGCGGGCGTTTTCCGCCACGAGCCACAATTTCGGCTACTTCGGCTGCAATCTCTTGTTTCACTTGTTCGGAAATGGCTTTTCCGTCTATCAGAGTCATATTTTCAGAGTATTTATTGGTGATGGGCAAAAGTAAAATAAATAACTGAACTCTCCAAAAGGATTGGAATTTTTGTCAGGAGATGAGCAGTATATTATCAGTTTGTTAGTGGAGAAACTACTTTCTACCGTAGGCTTCCGGATACAAAAAAAGAGGAAGTCGAAACTTCCTCTTTTTTGTTATAATCAGTTTGGATCTATTGAATGATTATCTTTTCATTTTAGGCATCATCTTGCCCATCTTGCTGCTAGTTACCATCTTCATCATTTTGCGAGTCTGGTCGAACTGTTTCAGCAGGCGGTTTACTTCCTGAATAGTCGTTCCGCTACCTTTTGCGATACGTGTACGACGTGATCCGTTCAGTATTTCCGGGTTGGAACGTTCTGCCGGAGTCATGGAATAGATGATAGCTTCGATGCTTTTGAAAGCATTGTCGTCAATATCAATATCTTTGATTGCCTTTCCTACTCCCGGAATCATGGAGGCAAGGTCTTTCAGATTACCCATTTTCTTGATTTGTGCAATCTGGCTAAGGAAGTCATTGAAGTCGAATTGGTTCTTGGCAATTTTCTTCTGTAAACGTTTAGCCTCTTCTTCATCATATTGTTCCTGTGCACGTTCTACCAATGAAACGATGTCACCCATACCGAGAATACGGTCGGCCATACGGGCAGGGTGGAATTGGTCGATTGCTTCCAGCTTTTCACCTGTACCAACAAATTTGATCGGTTTGTTCACTACCGAACGGATAGAAAGAGCCGCACCACCGCGGGTATCACCATCAAGTTTGGTCAGTACCACACCGTTGAAGTCCAGACGTTCGTTGAATTCTTTAGCCGTGTTTACAGCATCCTGACCGGTCATGGAGTCTACCACGAACAGAATTTCGTTCGGGTTGATTGCTTCTTTGATAGCGGCGATCTCGTTCATCATCTGTTCGTCTACTGCCAGACGTCCGGCTGTATCGACGATAACGAGGTCATATCCTTTGGCTTTAGCTTCCTGAATAGCGTGTTGTGCGATTTCTACCGGATTCTTGCTGTCCAGTTCGCAGTACATCGGTACTTCGATTTGTTCTGCCAATACGCGCAACTGTTCGATAGCTGCCGGACGGTAAACGTCACAAGCAACCAGTAATGGCTTACGGTTTTTCTTGGTTTTCAGCATCCGTGCCAACTTACCGGAGAAGGTGGTCTTACCCGAACCTTGCAAACCTGACATCAGGATGACTGCCGGACGGGCGTCGATATTGATCTCGGCTGTCTCTCCACCCATCAACTGTGTAAGTTCATCATGTACGATCTTCACCATCAACTGGCTTGGCTTCACAGCCGTAAGCACGTTCTGGCCAAGAGCTTTTTCTTTCACTGTATCCGTGAAATTCTTTGCCACCTTGTAGTTTACGTCGGCGTCGAGAAGTGCTTTACGTACGTCTTTCAGCGTCTCCGCCACGTTGATTTCGGTGATTTTGCCTTCACCTTTCAGAATCTTGAATGACCGTTCTAGTCTTTCACTTAAATTATCGAACATAGTTATTTAATTACGAATTACTAATTACAATTTACTTGGGCGAAAGAGGGACTTTTCCGTCTACTCTTTATTTGAGCTTGCAAATGTACAAAAATCTCTTGTATTTATATCTTTTTATTCTGCCATTTTGCTTTTTTGAGATAAATATAACTTGTTATCAACAGCAAGCTATAATACACAATCTCAATCGTAAAGCAAATTTCGATCGGTGCTTTCAGCCACATTCCGATGAAAATGATGTATGATCCGTAGATGATAATTGTAATCGTTTCGAGCAACAGGGCTGCCTGTGTATTTCCTGTTCCGGAGATACCGTTGAACACTACATTGGCTACGGATGCGATAAGCATGGCGCAACAAATTACATATACCGAAGGTACGGACTCCGTAATGAGCGCAGCTTCACTGGTGTAGATAGAGAGCAGGAACTGCGGAAACAGTGCCGATACCGCTACTAACCCCAGCATGATGAAAAAGGAGAAACGCGCAATTTTATTAATGAGCGGCATCACGTGCTGGATGCCTCCTGCACCAATAGCATTGCTGACAAGACTGTTGGTAGTCGTAGCCAGTGCGTTGACCGGAATCAACAATACGACATAAATACTTCGGACGATATTGGCAATTGCCAGTTCCCGTTGTCCCAACCGTTCTACGGCTACGAAGAAAACAAACCAGGTAGCCATCGACAGGAAATATTGCAGCATGGTGAAGCAGGAGATACTAAGAATCCGCATCAGTAATGCTGGGTCGAATGTGCGCAGGCGGTTCATACCGTATTTCTTTAAATCGACCGTGGCATACGTATAGATGACGAAAAAGAGAATGGAGGAGGCTTCTGCCAGTACGGAAGCAATAGCAGCCCCTTTGATACCCATTTCCGGCAAACCGAACTTTCCGAAGATTAATGCATAGTCCAGTACGACATTGGTTAATGCCATGACAATAGCATTGATGGTTAGCACTTTAGTGCGTGTAATGCCGATGTACAATGCCCGGAACATGACATTGATAAAAGAGAAAAAGAATCCGTAAATACGCCAGTCCAGAAACTCCATTGTTCGG
>NC_021017.1:5609421-5622301 GCF_000210075.1 Bacteroides xylanisolvens XB1A | reverse complement strand
TTCCTTCGTAGATGGATTCTGAAGAAACTAGCAAACGCATGATGTTTCCACCGAATGCCTTGGTGAATCCAAATAGTAGCAGTGCCATCACGAACAGGAACATGACTCCTTGAATCATGACAGGGCCGACATCTGAATAGCGGCCTTCGCCATTGCGTCGTGCTATGACAATCTGCGAACCGGTACTGAATCCGAATGCGATGGTGAATACACATATATAAAATAACCCGCCCATAGCCGATGCTCCAAGAGCTACCTCGCTCACGTGTCCGAGGAATGCTGTGTCGGTGACATTGATGACATTTTGTGCCAGCAAGCTTAGTAGTATCGGGTAACTGACACTCCAAATCTGTTTGTTGGTATACATAATTAAGCGTTTAAGTTTACACTTTGCAAAGATAGTGCTTTATTTCGATTCGGAGGCGATGGGGTAGATGAAAACTATTTCCGGACCTTCGGGAGTTTTATCGTTAGTTGATTCGGAATGAAGTATGTCTCCCTTACGGCTTAATATGAACCGGATGATTTGTGTTTGCCGGTGTTCTTGGGCTATACTAGTGCGGTGCTTGCTTGTAAGTTTGCCAGCGAAAGAACTAAAAAGAGTGAAGATTTCTTTGTTGTCTTCACTCTTTTTTATTATTTATTTTCTTTTGAGTATTTCCCGAACTCCAGGACCTTCGTGGTTAGGGTAGCCGGGAGTATGGTTTCTGCATCGTGGATCAGCATCTACTTTCAAGCTTCGGTAGTCATCTTTTGTGCGGGTGATGTAATCATCAAGCATGGCACGGTGTTCTGCGAGAACTTTACTGTATTTCGGATCTTTGGCGAGATTCTTACGTTCTCCCGGATCTTTTTTCATATCATATAGTTCTTCTCCGTTGCCTTCCAGATAGTGCGTGTATTTGTATCTCGGTCCGCGTACCATACGTCCGGGGGTAACGACATATTCATATTCGCTGTGCCATTCGGAAACTACATAAGGGTGAGTCTTTTTCTGTTTCTCTCCTTTTAATGTAGGTGCGAGACTGATTCCCGGCTTTTCGACTGGAACGGAAATTCCTGCCAAATCACAAAGGGTAGGCAAAAGATCCAGCGTAGGCTGTGTCAATAGTTGCTTTACTGGTTTTTTCTGTTGTTTGATGCCGGGGCCTGCGAAGATAAACGGAACGTTTGTCATTTCATCATAGAAACTAATATGCTTGGTCACCATACGGTGTGAAGCCATTCCGTCGCCATGATCGGCCATGATAACAACGATGGTGTTTCTTCCGGCAGGAGTGGAGTAAAGAGCTTTTAATACACTGTCTACTTGCTTGGACACCATTTTAGTATAGTGCTGGAAAGCGGCAATGTAATGACGGTAATTCTCTTCATTCCAATGAGAGGCCTGGGTCATGCGGCGATGGCTGCAACAGATGTATTGCACCGGTTTGGGGATATTGTTCCAGTCTTCCACGTCGAAGTTGGCTGGTAGTTCAGGAAGAGTTCCGCTGATGGGGCGGTCGGTATGTACTCCTTCATTTGCTCCTACGAATCCGCAAATGTTGTGAGGGTTCTGAAAATCGGCAATACAGATGAAGGGTTCTTTGGGAGGGTTGCTTAAATAAGCAACAGCGTCTTCGCAGGTTCCTACGTCCAGGAAGCTGTCGTTATTGACCGGGAACTCCGGATCAGTGAATGGTTTGGCTACCGGTTCTTTGTGTTTGAATCCTCTTAGGGAGCCCATGTCGTGTGTTTTTCCGAAGTGTACGGCTTCGTAACCGTTTTCGGAAAAAAGGCTTCCTAGTGTCGGTACATTTTCGGGAATACGTGGGTTGATAGGTTCGCTGGAGTTCGAACGTACATTCGTTTGATGAGGCATCATGCCGCTCCATAAAGCTGCGCGTGAAGGTTGGCTGAGAGGGCAGCCTACATAAGCATTGGAGAAGATAACTCCTCGTGAAGCGACTTCGTCAATAGGGAGGGTGCAGCCTTGTGTTTGCCCGTAAGCTCCGACGACGCGTTGTGTCAAATGGTCGCACTGGATAATCAGGAAATTGGGCTTTTCTTGAGCTTGGGCTGCTACGCCGCATAGGGCTAATCCCATGAATGGATAAATAGTTTTCATTACTGGTTAGAATTAAGTAATAGTTGATTTTGAAACAAAAGTAGGAAAAAAGGAAATGCAAAAAAGGGTGAAGTAGTAGTTTTGGACGCAAGTGAAAGTATTTTGTACAAAAATGTAATGTGTGATGGAGTATTAGGGGGAACTATTGCTGATGAACGTTGGATTGTGAAGGATGAACGGCAAGTGGTTATTGATTAACGGGGTGGCTAAAAAAGAGAACGGTGAACAAACTGCAATTATTAGGACGCAGTTTGTTCACCGTTCATCATTTATCGTTTACCGCTAATTAGCTGTTCATGCTCATCAGGAATTCATCGTTATCTCTGGTCTTTTCCAAACGGTCTTTAACGAAGTCCATTGCTTCGATCGGATTCATGTCTGCAAGATATTTACGTAATATCCACATGCGGTCAAGAGTTGTCTTATCAAGCAACAGGTCGTCGCGACGAGTGCTGGATGCAGTAATGTTGACTGCCGGGAAGATACGTTTGTTGGACAGGTTGCGGTCGAGCTGCAACTCCATGTTGCCGGTACCCTTAAATTCTTCGAAGATAACTTCGTCCATTTTAGAACCGGTATCGATCAATGCGGTAGCGATGATGGTCAACGAGCCGCCGTTTTCAATATTACGGGCAGCACCGAAGAAACGTTTAGGTTTGTGAAGTGCATTTGCATCCACACCACCGGAAAGAACTTTACCGGATGCAGGAGATACTGTATTGTATGCACGAGCCAGACGGGTGATAGAATCAAGGAAGATCACTACGTCGTGACCACATTCTACCAAACGTTTTGCCTTTTCCAATACAATACCTGCAATTTTTACGTGACGTTCTGCCGGTTCGTCGAAAGTAGAAGCGATAACTTCTGCATTAACGCTGCGTGCCATATCGGTTACTTCTTCCGGACGTTCGTCAATCAGCAGCATAATCATGTAAACTTCCGGGTGATTGGCTGCAATAGCGTTAGCGATATCTTTCATTAAGATAGTCTTACCTGTCTTTGGCTGGGCAACGATCAAGGCACGTTGTCCTTTACCGATAGGAGCGAAAAGGTCAACAACGCGTGCAGACATGGAGTCTGAATAACCGCCTTTGCAAAGTTTGAACTTTTCATCCGGGAAAAGAGGTGTCAGATGTTCGAAAGGAACACGGTCGCGAACGAAAGCTGCGTCACGTCCGTTAATTTTCGACACTTTTACCAACGGGAAATATTTTTCTCCTTCTTTGGGTGGACGGATAACACCTTCCACTACATCACCGGTTTTCAAACCAAAGAGTTTGATTTGAGATTGTGATACATAAATGTCGTCCGGAGAAGAAAGGTAGTTGTAATCGGAAGAACGGAGGAATCCGTATCCATCCTGCATGATTTCCAGAACGCCTACTCCGTTGAGAATATCATCGAATTCGTAAGGCTTTTCGCGTTCAATAACCTTGCGCTCCTGCTGTTGTTGCTGTTGTGCCGGAAGATTCTCGTTCGCATGGTTTTGCTGAGTGGCACGTGGCATCGGTAAGCGTTGTTGGTTCTGATTCTGAACCTGATTTTGATTATTGTTATTACGCTGGAAATTATTATTGTTGTTATTAGCGTTATTGCTATTATTGTTCACATTGTTGTTACCGTTGTTATTGTCGCGTGGACGGACAATACGCGGGCGTTGCTGCTGTGCTTGCTGCTGTTGAGATTGTTGTTGCTGTTGAGGATGAGATGGCTGTTCAGGTGCTGTTTGCACAGGTTCTGTTTTAGTTGCCTCGAATTTGCCAAAGAGTTCGGTAGGAAGCTCTATTTTTTCAGAAGGCAGATCTTCGATTGGAATAAAATCATCATCGTCAACGCTGGATAAGATATTGCTTTCCTCGTCGATAACGGGTGCGGCTTTCTTTTGTGGTTTATCTATAACTTTTTTCTCTGCAACAGGCTTGTTTGGCTCTGCGGCTGGTTTATTTGTTTCTGCAGCCGGTTTGCTTTTTGCTTTCTTTTCAGCAGTCGGCTGTTGTGCTGGAGCAGCTTTTTCTTTTGTTTCAGTAGTTTTCTCTGCAACAACAGGCTTAGTTTCCACCACTTTGGGAGCAGCCGGTGTTACATTTTCTACTTCTTTTTTCTCTTCTGCGTCAGCGCTCTTGCGTGGACGTCCCACTTTACGCTTGGGAGCAGTAGTAGCGTTTTCTGCTTTAGCTTCTACAACAGGAGCTTCTTTTTCTTTGTTTGTACTTTCTTCTTTCTTGGAAGGTTGTGGTGCTTTTACAGGAGTGGCTTCTTTTGTTTTATTAACCTCTCCACTCTTTGGTGTGGAAACTACCTTGTCTTCTTTTTTGGTAGGAGCTACCCGTGAACGCTTTTTCTTTTGTTCTTCATTTTTGCGTTCTTCTTTGAGCTTATCTGCGGCAACTTTCTTAGTAGCTCCTACAATAGCCTGTTCATCGAGTATCTTATAAACAAGGTCTTCTTTTTTGTATGAGTCTGCTTTTTTTATGCCTAACTCTTTGGCAATAACTTGAAGTTCCGACAGATTTTTGTCGTTTAATTGGATAATGTTATACATATAGTATGGTAAGTTATTAATATTTCTTTTTTTGCTGAATTACGGACAGCATTACTACAGCTTATGGCTACAGATATGCAAGCATACGTTTTGTTTTTTATTCTGAATTAGGGATGTATATGTTGAATCGTAGAATGTTTCAACGGGGCAAAGATAATAATTTTTTTTGGTTTCATGAACAATCAAACATTTTTTTCCACGTAAAAGTGTATCTTTGCTACATAAAAGAAAATAGTATGACAGTAAATGAAGCTCATTTAATTTATTTTTCGCCTACACACACATCTAAACAAGTTGCGGAAGCGATTGTTCACGGTACGGGCATAAAAAATATCCTTCCTATCAATGTGACGCAGCAGATTGCAGATGAAATCGTGATTCCTGCATCTGCTTTGGCCATTATTGTAGTGCCTGTGTATGGAGGGCATGTCGCTCCTCTGGCAATGGAGCGTTTGCAGTACATCCGGGGAGTGGATACTCCGACCGTTTTGGTGGTGGTGTATGGAAACCGTGCTTATGAAAAAGCTTTAATGGAACTGGATGCTTTTGCTATTCCTCATGGATTGAAAGTGATTGCCGGGGCAACTTTTATTGGAGAGCATTCATATAGTACTGATAAACACCCGATTGCGATGGGACGTCCCGATGAGTCGGATTTGGCCTTTGCTACGGAATTTGGGAAGAAAATCATGGAAAAAATACAGGCTGCCGATAGCATGGATACCCTTTATCCGGTAGACGTACGTGCTATCAAACGTCCGAGCCAGCCATTTTTTCCTTTGTTTCGCTTTTTGAGGAAAGTTATCAAGTTGCGTAAAAGTGGAACACCGCTTCCCCGCACTCCTTGGGTGGAGGATGAGAATTTGTGTACCCATTGTGGGTTGTGTGTGGTCCGTTGTCCGGCAGGGGCTATAACGAAAGGGGATGAGCTGCATACAGATGAAGCTAAATGTATCAAGTGTTGTGCCTGTGTAAAAGCCTGCGTTAAGAAAGCACGGGTGTATGATACTCCTTTTGCGGCTTTGTTGTCAGATTGCTTCAAGAAACAGAAATTGCCTCAAACTATTTTGTAGATTACGACACGCTTAGTCGTTTCATCAATACGAAAGCGGTTGTCTGTTCGTTCGCCTATCAGCCACGCAATGTGTTCTCCACAGCAGAGTACCCACTGGCGTTCTTTTTGACTGATAGAAAATTTGCGGTCGGTCAGATAATCGCTTATTTTTTTCTTTCCTTTCATTCCGAAAGGAATAAAAGTGTCTCCTGTCTGCCATTTCCGGTAATGAATATCTCCATTCAGTTTGTCGGCATCAAAACAGGCTATTCCTTTGTCGCGTGGAATTAGGAAATCAGGGGTGTATTCTTTTTCTTCTTTGATGATTTGAAAAGGAAGAAGAATTTCATTTCCCGATTCAATAGCTTCTATTAATAAGAATTCTCTGTCTTTTATCACTCTCCATTTTTTACTGCAAAATTGTTTGCCCGGTTGGCTGTGAAGCGAAAAGGCAATATCTTTGATTTGTGCAGAATTGAAGCCTAGAGGATGCAAGATTTCGAATAGAATAGCTTCGGGTGCCGGTTCTTTTACTAACTCACTGATTCGGATACCTTCTGTCGTTACAATATTATTTTTGGTTTCCTCTATGCATTTATTATATATGGTAGCTACATCATTCAGATAATTGCTCGTGTCTATCAGATTCTTTTTGACTGACGGATTGATTTCCTGCATAAGAGGAAGGAGATTGAGCCGGATTTTGTTACGGGTATATTCGTCTTCCAGATTGGTACTGTCTGTTACATAATCTTGTCCAATGCTCTCCAGATAATGAATGATATCTTCTCGATTGACGCAAAGCAGAGGCCGCACGATTGCTCCGTTGCGGGGGCGGATTCCTAATAAACCGGTAATTCCTGTACCTCGAATCAGATTGAGTAGTATGGTTTCTACGCTATCATCCTGATGATGTGCTACGGCGATCACATCTGCCTGGCATTCTTTTCTCGTTTTCTCGAACCAGTCATAGCGTAATTCCCGTGCAGCCATTTCAATCGAAATCTGTTTTTCCTTTGCGTATTGTGTCGTGTTAAAATCAATTGTATGCAAATGGATTCCGGTTCTTTTGCAAAGTTGGCGGACAAACAGTTCATCCCGGTCTGATTCTTCGCCTCGCAGGTGGAAATTACAGTGTGCGGCTTCGCAATGATAACCTGCTGTGTGCAGAATACATAGCAGTGCCACCGAGTCGGCACCGCCACTCAATGCAATCAGGACTTTGGCATCCAGTGAGAACAAATGTTCTTTTTCTATATATTTTGTAACGCGTTGTTGTATCATATCTGCAAAGATACGAGTTTATCAATAAGTTTTTTATTTTTCCTAAATCTTTTGGAGGAAGAAAATGGCTGCTATTTAAAAACATTCTAAATAATTTGCGTGCTCCGAAGTTATGAATTATCTTTGCCGAAAATTTTGAGAGTTATGCGTTTGTCCGAATTAAAAACAGGAGAAAAAGGTGTTATTGTAAAGGTATTGGGGCACGGTGGTTTTCGTAAACGTATTGTGGAGATGGGCTTCATTAAAGGTAAAACGGTTGAAGTGCTGTTGAACGCTCCCCTAAAAGATCCCATAAAATATAAAGTCTTAGGTTATGAAATATCTCTTCGTCGTCAGGAAGCTGAAATGATCGAAGTAATCAGCGAGGAGGAGGCAAAAGAACTGGCTGAAAAGACTGTTTATCATGAAGGATTACCCGAAGACCTTTCAGTAAAAGAAGAAGATATGAAACGGTTGGCGTTAGGTAAACGTCGCACCATCAATGTTGCCTTGGTCGGAAACCCGAACAGTGGCAAGACTTCTTTGTTTAATCTTGCGTCCGGTGCTCATGAGCATGTAGGTAATTATAGCGGTGTGACCGTGGATGCCAAAGAAGGTTATTTTGACTTCGAAGGTTATCATTTCCGTATTGTCGATCTGCCGGGAACTTATTCTTTATCTGCTTATACGCCGGAAGAAATCTATGTTCGCCGTCATATTATCGATGAAACTCCTGACGTGATTATTAATGTCGTCGATTCTTCTAATCTGGAGCGAAACTTATATCTGACTACTCAATTGATAGACATGAATGTCCGCATGGTAGTGGCTCTGAATATCTATGATGAACTGGAAGCCAGTGGAAATACATTGGATTACCATTTGTTGAGCAAGTTGTTCGGGGTGCCGATGTTGCCTACTGCCAGTAAGAAAAATCGTGGATTGGATACGTTGTTTCATGTAGTTATCAATCTGTATGAAGGAGTAGACTTCTTCGATAAACAGGGAAACATGAATCCGGAAGTTCTCAAAGACTTGACTGAATGGCATGACTCTTTGGAAGACCGTAAGAACCATGAGGAAGAGCATCTGGAAGATTATGTGCGTGAACATAAAAAGACGGGGCGCGTCTTCCGGCATATTCATATAAACCACGGTCCTGATATAGAAAAAGCGATTGAGGCTGTAAAAAGTGAAGTGTCCAAGAACGAGTTTATCCGGCATAAATATTCTACCCGTTTCCTCTCCATTAAATTGTTGGAGAATGATCCTGACATTGAGCGTATTGTACGCACATTGCCGAATGCGGATGAAATTTTTCATGTCCGCGACAAGATGTCGAAGCGTGTTCAGGAGACAATGAATGAGGATTGTGAATCGGCTATTACTGATGCTAAATATGGATTTATCAGTGGTGCGTTGAAAGAAACGTTCACGGATAATCATCTGGAACAGGCGCAGACAACAAAGGTATTGGATTCGATTGTAACTCATCGTGTCTGGGGATTTCCTATTTTCTTTCTTTTTATGTATCTGATGTTTGAAGGTACATTTGTCATTGGCGAATATCCGATGATGGGGATTGAATGGATGGTAGAGCAGCTTGGTGAATTGTTGCGCAATAATATGTCGGAAGGTCCATTTAAAGATCTGCTGATTGATGGAATTATCGGTGGGGTAGGAGCTGTCATTGTTTTCTTACCGAATATCCTGATTCTGTATTTCTGTATTTCTATCATGGAGGATTCTGGTTATATGGCTCGTGCGGCTTTTATCATGGATAAGATCATGCATAAAATGGGGTTGCACGGAAAGTCGTTTATTCCTCTGATTATGGGATTCGGATGTAATGTGCCTGCGATTATAGCGTCCCGTACTATTGAGAACCGGAAGAGTCGTCTCATTACCATGTTGGTGAATCCATTGATGTCTTGTAGTGCGCGTCTGCCGATTTATTTATTGTTGGTGGGTGCTTTCTTCCCGAACAATGCAAGTTTGGTGCTGTTAAGTATCTATGTGATTGGTATTGTGCTGGCCGTGGTAATGGCTCGCTTGTTTAGCAAGTTTCTGATAAAGGGTGATGATACGCCGTTTGTGATGGAGCTTCCTCCTTACCGAATGCCGACAGCGAAGTCTATCTTCCGGCATACATGGGAAAAGGGAGCGCAGTATCTGAAAAAGATGGGTGGAATTATTATGATTGCTTCTATTATTATCTGGTTTCTGGGATATTATCCGAATCATGATGCTTATGAAACGGTTGCCGAGCAGCAGGAGAATTCTTATATCGGTCAGTTGGGGCGTGGAATAGAGCCGGTAATAAAGCCATTGGGATTTGATTGGAAATTAGGTATTGGCTTGCTTTCCGGTGTAGGGGCGAAAGAATTGGTGGTAAGTACGTTAGGCGTTTTGTATGCAGATGATCCGGATGCTGACTCGGTGAGTTTGGCAGAACGTATTCCGATTACTCCATTGGTCGCTTTCTGTTATATGCTGTTTGTATTGATTTACTTCCCGTGTATTGCGGCGTTGGCGGCTATCAAACAGGAATCGGGTAGTTGGAAATGGGCGCTTTTTGCTGCCTGTTATACAACGGCATTAGCTTGGCTTGTATCATTTACTGTTTATCAGATTGGAGGATTGTTTGTATGAATAATTGGCAAGAGTGGGTAGTCGGAGTACTCGTTGTGCTCTGCATTGCCCGTGTCGTATATGGAATATTTCTTTTTTTTCGTCGTACGCGGGAAAATCAGAATCCTTGTGACAGCTGCGTAAGTGGCTGTGAACTAAAGGATATGATGGAGAAGAAACGCAGAGAGTGTGATGTAAAGAAAAAAAGTACAAAGAAAAATTGCTGCGGATAGTTGGTAGTTTCAAAATTTGTACTACCTTTGCAACCGCAAACGAGAAATAATGGTTCCTTGGATGAGTGGCTTAGTCAGCGGTCTGCAAAACCGTGTACGGCGGTTCGAATCCGCCAGGAACCTCAACTATCACTTTAAAGCCCTTGAGAGTCAAGCACTTTCAAGGGCTTATTTTTTACGGAGACCGTTTCGGGGGACCACTTGAAAATTTGAGAATATTCGGCTCAGTCTGAATACCTGCTTTATTCTTTATTTAGAAGAGAAATCTATTGTTCCTGCTGGGTGCTCTCGTCAATTCCCGCATTATGGTATGGTACAATAGGTACTGTGTTTAATTCTTTATTTTAGGCTTTTCCCTATCGACAATTATAGTATTCACTAGTTTTTTATGATTTTCCTGCGTTACTTTTGTTATAAACCAAAAGAAAAACCCATGAAAAAGATTTTATTTATCCTATTTGCTACCCAATTTATTTTGGCTCCTTATATAATAAAGAGCTATGGTGCAAATCTTATTGAAGACAATTATGAGTATTCGGGAGTTAATCAAGGGAGAAAGACTGTCGAAAAGGATATCTTTGGAAATATCATCATTCGTGATGATAAAGGCAATAGGAAGACCATTGAAAAGGATATTTTTGGGAATATCACTATTCGTGATGATAAAGGCAATAGAAAGACCATTGAAGAGGATATTTTTGGAAATATTACCATTCGTGATGATAAGGGCAATAGAAAGACTATTGAAAAAGATATTTTTGGGAATATCACCATTCGCGATGATAAAGGTAATAGAAAGACTATCGAAGAGGATATTTTTGGAAATACCATCATTCGCGATGATAAAGGTAATAGAAAGACTATCGAAGAGGATATTTTTGGAAATACTATCATTCGAGACAATAAAGGTAATAGAAAGACGATTAAAAAAGATATCTTTGGAAATACCATTATCGAAGATGACAAAGGCAATAGAACAACCATTAAAAAAGATATTTTTGGGAACGAAATAATTGAAAGTAGTGATGGTCATAGAAAAATTATCAAAAAGGATATTTTTGGAAATACAGTTATTGAGGATTATTAAAAGGTTATATTTATAAGGAGGAAATGTATCAGACTTATCTTCTTGTACTGATTTAGGGGTTAGATCGATTAACTGATAATGTGAAATTAATGGTGATATTAAAGAAATATTTATGATCTTTGTACCCATGAATATCGGAAATTAGTTGAATAGATTGATGAATCGTATAAAAGGTATACTTTATGCAGCGGTGTCTTCCTCTACTTTTGGACTGGCTCCGTTCTTTTCCCTCACTTTATTGTTGGCAGGTTTTTCAGCTTTCGAAGTGCTTTCCTATCGTTGGGGAGTGGCGACAATTGCGTTGACTCTGTTCGGATGGTGTTCGGGATGTAGTTTTCGATTGGAAAAGAAGGATTTTTTAGTTGTTCTTTTATTAAGTTTGTTGAGGGCAGTTACTTCATTCAGTTTGCTTATAGCATATCAGAATATAGCTACCGGGGTGGCGTCAACCATTCATTTTATGTATCCGTTGGCGGTATCTCTAGTCATGATGTACTTCTTTCAGGAAAAGAAATCCCTTTGGGTGATGTTTGCGGTCTTCATGTCCTTATTAGGAGCGGCCTTGCTTTCATCGGGGGAACTAGAGGCGAAAAATGGTGATACGATAGTCGGACTGGTAGCAGCTTGTGTTTCTGTGTTTTCCTATGCGGGGTATATTGTTGGTGTACGAATGACACGCGCTGTTCGAATCAATTCCACTGTACTGACTTGTTATGTTATGGGGTTAGGAACCGTTCTTTATTTTATAGGTGCTCTGACTACTTCCGGGCTTCGGCTGGTAGCTGACGGTTATACCTGGTTGATTATTTTGGGACTTGCATTACCGGCTACAGCCATTTCTAATATAACATTGGTACGGGCTATTAAATATGCAGGGCCTACGTTGACATCTATTTTAGGTGCGATGGAACCATTGACAGCTGTGGTGATCGGAGTTTTTGTGTTTAAAGAATTATTTACTCTGAATAGCGCTATTGGGATTATTTTAATTCTGTTGGCTGTGAGTGTGGTAATATTTCGTAAACAAAAAAATGAAAGAGTATAAAAAAATGCTGTTTTACCTGATCGGATAAACAACATTTTTATAGGAGAGCCTCTTGTCGGATTCGAACCAACGACCCCGAGATTACAAATCACGTGCTCTGGCCAACTGAGCTAAAGAGGCGTTTTTCTTTTGCGGGTGCAAAGGTATGAATTTCTTTTAAAAATGCAAATACATCGCATACTTTTTTTATATTTGCAAAGTTACCAATGATTAGATGAAAATGAAAATTATGAATGTATGTGGTATGGCGATTTTAGCCATAAGTATATGGGCTTGTTCCGGACAGAAAAAGGGGACGGCAAATGTAGAAGTTGCAACAGATAGTGTAGAAGTAGCTGCAGATGCTATATCTGTTCAGACAGATAGTACAGGATATATTGTTCGGGTAGGAGAGATGGCTCCGGACTTTACGATTACCCTGACAGATGGTAAACAAGTGAGTTTATCTTCCCTTCGTGGTAAGGTTGTCATGTTGCAGTTTACTGCAAGTTGGTGCGGAGTTTGTCGTAAAGAAATGCCGTTTATTGAGAAGGATATTTGGTTAAAGCATAAAAATAATGCAGACTTTGCTTTAATTGGCATTGACCGTGACGAACCACTTGATAAAGTATTGGCTTTTGCTAAATCTACCGGAGTGACTTATCCGTTAGGACTGGATCCGGGAGCTGATATTTTTGCGAAATATGCATTGCGTGAATCCGGAATAACAAGAAATGTGTTAGTTGATAAGGAAGGAAGAATTGTAAAACTGACTCGTTTGTATAATGAAGAAGAGTTTGCTTCTCTTGTACAGAAGATTAATGAGATGCTGAAATGAAAGAAAGCCTTCATTAGGCGTTTTTGACGGAGCATTTATGAGCATATAAAAATAGTGACGCTATCCTGATGTGATGGCGTCACTATTTGGGTTATATA
>NC_021017.1:5605161-5608331 GCF_000210075.1 Bacteroides xylanisolvens XB1A | reverse complement strand
CACCCCGCAAAATTATCATTTATCGTTCAAACAAATATTTTTTCTCCACAGCTTGCCGATAAGATTCAACCAATTCATTCATCACCTCTGCCACCGACTGTCGACGGGATATTATTGCCGAGACCTGACCTATTTCCAGTTCACCTCCTTCCAAGTCACCTTCGAAGATACCTTTCTTAGCACGTCCGCGTCCGAGCAAAGTTCTTAATTCCTCGGAAGTTGCACCACTATCTTCAGCCTTCTCCACCGCTTCACGAAAAGCATTTTTTACCAATCGTGTCGGAGCCAGCTTTTTCAACAACAACTTAGTATCCCCTTCACCGAGACTCAAACAATAATCTTTAAATACCGGACTCGCAGAACTCTCTTCAGTCAGCGCAAAACGTGTTCCTATTTGCACACCTTCCGCCCCCAACACCATAGCAGCCAGTATTCCTTCTCCTGTACCAATACCTCCCGCGGCTATCAAAGGCAATGTGGTAGCCTCATGCACAGCAGGAATCAAACAGAAAGTCGTTGTTTCCTCCCGTCCATTATGCCCTCCGGCTTCAAAACCTTCAGCTACTACTGCATCCACCCCGGCTTCTTCACATTTCACAGCAAAACGAGAAGATGAAACGACATGAACAACTGTTATTCCACGCTCCTTCAACCATCCGGTCCACGTTTTCGGATTTCCGGCAGAGGTAAAAACAATCTTCACTCCCTCTTCCACTACAATATTCATAATCTCTTCTATTTGGGGATACATCAAAGGGATATTCACTCCAAAGGGAAATTTTGTGGCCGCATTACATTTACGGATATGTTCACGTAAAGTGTCCGGATGCATAGAACCGGCGCCGATCAATCCCAATCCGCCGGCATTGCTCACGGCTGAAGCAAGACGCCAACCGCTACACCACACCATACCACCTTGAATAATAGGATATTGAATACCCAGAAGGGAAGTAATTCTATTCATAATTAATTATTTATCTATGTTTTAATATGCCAAAATACCAATGAAAACGACAGAGTTATATAACAATGCGCCAACATAACAATACACAAATATACTAATTATTCAATTACAAACACTCTCAAGTCAGTACATTACACATTGTTACATCAACACATCATTATAACGTCTTCAGCGTGCAATCTGTTCGATCGGTTTATTTATCAACACAGTTGTAGAATCTCCATAAGTTCTCAAAACCTCCAATGTACGGGCGCGGTTATCTCTGCCTTTCTTATTCCAGAACTCTTTGGTAAAGACAGCCATCAGGTCTAGTCCACCGACCGTTCCTCCATTGATATACACTCCGCTCCCACCAAACAAGGGAATAGGTGCGTCCATCACTACCGTGTTCACCATCATTCCATTGGCACGTTCGCTCAACTGTCGGAAACGTACTCCACTCGCCTGTATCTCATCCAAAGATTTACGCACCCCTTTCGCCATCGGATTACGTGCCCAGTTCGAGTAGGATCTTTGATGGCGTATCTCATAGAAAGGATCTCCCCGCCAAGTGTTTTTATCAATCTTTATCTTCTTCTGATAGATAGGGTCCCAGTTATAACGGGTATTCGCTTTATATGGCATCAAACTCAACACCACTTTCGGTTTAGGCAATGCTTCAGGAAGCGATTCATCAGGCATCATCCAGCTTTTCTCCTCCGACATTCGGGGAGTACCAACCGCAGTTCCGAAATCAATCGACTTTACAGCATCCATATTCAAATGCAACTCCTGGTCACTCTCCAGCAATTTCTTCAAATGCAAAGAGTCTTGCGCCGTCCATACTTGCGAATATGCAAATAAAGCCGTCAGGCACAGTACCATCGTTGCAATAAACCGTTTCAATCTATCCATCCTCTATCCTCTTTCATTACCTGTTATTTTGGAGCACTTCATATACACTAATGCACATACGTTTCTCCCTTACGTTACCACCTATATTCTCCTACGAGAAGCGGTCTTTTGAGCGTAGTAATCCCCTGTCAGCAGCATAAGACTACTGATACAAACAAACGTTCCCACATGAATGTTTCCTATTTTTTACTTTCCGAAAGCTCCTCCTTTGTTACCACCAACGATAACCCGATCCACAAAGCGGCTCATCGTAGCACGGATCGATCGTCCATCTTGTTTTCGGATATTGGCGCTCTTCCCACCAACTACGATAACAAGCGGCTGCATCGAGCACCTCCTCATCAGTCAGAAAATAGATTGCTTCATAATTTTCGGCATTCGCCAATACCATTTTGCAACCTAATGACGGAGGTGTGCCCTGACGGATAGACTCAATCACCCAAAGCATACACTCGCCCAACCGAATTTTACCGTTGTTCATATTATAAACCGACGGAAAAGAAGGAATAATGGTCAGATCTTCTGCATATTTTAAAAGTTCGGGGATGTCCTCTTCCGTAAAATGAGGGACCTCCACCACCCCTTTATCATTTTTCATCTTGTACGTACCCGACTTCAATTGTTTCACAAAAAGGGCAACATCCGGATTGTTATAATCCATTTCTTCGCTGGTGCATCCTGTAAAAGATACGATCAGGCAAACAGCCATCCACAGCATTAGTAGTGTTTTTTTCATTTTCATAAGGATTAATACGTCATGCGAAGTCCGCAAAGTAAATTAAAATTAGTCGGCCGTTTCGTTCGTACCGTAGCCAGTTTCGAATCTGTTTTGAAATGATGCGAAACTCCGGGTTCGGCAAAAACAGCAAGTCGGTCATTAATCTTATAATTGATTCCAATGCCGGCAGTCACTGCCAGTTGGATAGGTTCTTCTTTAAAACTGTTGTCCGGCGCGCCGGCGATACATTTATCGGCTATTCCGCCTACGGTAGCGTAAAGGTCAAATTTCTTCGTATCTACCAGTGTTACATTTACTTTAACGGGGATACCCAGATAGTGCAAATGCTGCCCCGCCGAACGAAGGTTTGAATAAAGCAGTCCGGTTTCTATTCCGAGAGATTCGTTTAGTTTACGCTCTACCGTTACCCCTGCGGAAACCGGCATTTTATAAGTGCCATTATCAGCCGGAAGCGCCGTGCCTACCTGAACTTTCATCGCCCAGCGATGCTTTTTCACCGCTTTGGGTTGAGCCACATTCACATTCGATTGTTCTTCCGGAGCTACAGATGATTCCGTATCACCGTTTGTTGCC
>NC_021017.1:5586861-5604818 GCF_000210075.1 Bacteroides xylanisolvens XB1A | reverse complement strand
TCCTCCGTGTATTGTGACAGCATACCGTAAGACTTTGGAGCCGGTTTCGGCAACACCGGTTCTACCGGCAACGGTAACTGATTGACGCGTACTCCATCTCCATCCATCTGCCCTCCATTTGTCACGGCTATCTTTGTAAATGCTTCTTCCATTTCTTCTTTGGGAGAGAAATACAAGAAAGTAGCCGACGAGGCCGCCAAAACGAGCAATACAGATGCCGCAGCCGCCACACGGAAGAGCAGAATCCGACGACGATGCTGGCAAGCCACAGGTATTTCCTGCGAGAGCTCTTCCCAAAAGCCATCCCGTACACTCATCCCTGCATCAGCGAGACGCGTGCGAAACAGATCGGTTATTTCATCATTTTCTTTCTTCATGATTCCTATACTCTTTAATCTTTTTGCTAACAAATACTTGGCCCGGTGCAACTGCGAAGTAGACGAATGTTCTTTAATGTGAAGCATCTTGGCTATCTCCTTGTGCGATTTCTCTTCAAACACATAAAGGTTGAAAACGGTTCGGCAACCATCCGGCAATTCGGCAATAAAAGCCATCAATTGCTCTTCGGAGATTCCAGCCCCTCCTCCCGAGTCCGATATATCCGGTATATCGGGAAGCTGCTCTTCATGCACTACCAACTGGCTGACTCGTTTCTCCCGCCGCAGGAAATCGAGTGATTGAGTGACCATCACCCGGGTGATCCATGTACAAAGCGAAGACTCGCCCCGGAACGAGAAGTTGGTAAAAATCTTGATGAAACCGTCATGCAGTACATCGTGCGCCGCATCCATATCGCCCGTATAGCGGAAACATACCGCCAGCATCTGTTTGGAATAGAGGGTGTAAAGTTCCTTTCGGGCTGAATCCTTTCCTGCCCGACAGCCCTTTATCAGTTCTATCTCGTTTTCCAAAGTCAATTACTTTTTTTTAAAATCGAACGTATGTCTGCGTCGTTTTACTCATTAGACGCAAGAGTTTGAGGAATGCTGCAAGAAATATTGCTAAAAGAAGTTAAAGAATAGAAGAGAGTTCACCACAGAGGACGCAGAGTACACAGAGGTTTTAAACTTACTTTATAGGAAGAATTTCCTATCATTATTCCTCTGTGTACTCTGCGTCCTCTGTGGTGAAAAAAAATCAGCACGCTTTGAAACTCATATCCAGTCCTTTCACTGAATGAGTCAAAGCCCCCACCGAGATGAAGTCTACTCCACATTCGGCATAGTCACGGAGGGTATCAAAGGTAATGCCGCCCGAAGATTCGGTTTCGTATTTGCCTGCTACCATCTCCACTGCTTTCTTAGTCATTTCAGGAGTGAAGTTATCAAACATGATACGATCCACTCCGCCGAGGTCAAGAACTTGTTGCAGTTCGTCGAAGCTGCGGACTTCTATTTCTATTTTCAGGTCTTTGCCTTTTTCCTTGCAATATTCTTTAGCGCGAGTGATAGCTTTGTCAATACCTCCGGCAAAGTCTACATGGTTGTCTTTCAGAAGAATCATGTCGAACAAACCAATACGATGGTTTACTCCACCACCGATTTTCACTGCCATTTTTTCGAGGATGCGCATACCGGGAGTTGTCTTACGGGTGTCGAGCACACGGGTATTTGTTCCTTCCAATACCTTTGCGTATTTGCGGGTCATGGTTGCGATGCCGCTCATACGCTGCATCACGTTCAACATCAGGCGTTCGGTCTGAAGCAAAGATTGCACTTTTCCTTCCACTACCATTGCTACGTCGCCCGGTTTCACTTCTGTTCCGTCGTTGATAAACACTTCCACTTTCATAGTGGGGTCGAAGCGGTTGAAGATTTTTTTGGCTACTTCGATACCTGCCAATACGCCGGCTTCTTTGATAAGCAATTTTGATTTTCCCATTGCCGTAGCGGGAATACATGAAAGGGTGGTATGATCGCCATCACCTATATCTTCTGCAAAAGCAAGATCGATCAACTTGTCGATCAGTTCTTTTTCCTTATTCATTGATCTTGTCAATTCTTATTTGATGTATTAAATATTGATTCTGCACTTTCTTCAGGAAGCAGTTCACACGAAAGTTCCCATTAGTAGTAGCCAACGTGCCGATAACGAAACTTGATTCGTCTCGTTTTCCCTGATGGTTCACGTTAAATCCGCTGACTTTATTCTTCGTAAAGAATTCCTGCATCATAGCTGTTGCTTTCTGTTTGTCAACGTTTGTCGAGCGACCTTGGAGCACCAGGTTTACCTTGTCCCCCATATACTTACTTAGCTCTTGCGAGCTTCCTCTTTTAAATGCCGTAATCACTCCTGCCGGTATCTCTTGCGCCATTAGCAACGAGAGGGAAAGAAGCAATGCGGTCATTCCTACGAGCACTCGTTTTTTCATAATTACAAGCTTTTAAGTTGAAGTTTAAAGGCTTAAACTTTCAACTAATGATAGGCAAAGGTAAGCATTAATTGCAGAATAACATAAAAAATGCCTATTTTTGTGCAATAATCAGAATTGTAGACGTATGAAAACAACCCTGCTCGTCGTAGGACGAACCGTAGAACAACACTATATCACTGCCATCAACGACTATATCCAGCGCACCAAACGCTATATCACTTTTGATATGGAAGTGATTCCCGAACTGAAAAACACGAAGAGTCTTTCAATGGAAGTACAGAAAGAAAAGGAAGGAGAACTGATACTGAAAGCTCTTCAACCGGGTGACATCGTGGTGCTGCTCGATGAGCATGGAAAAGAAATGCGTTCTCTTGAGTTTGCCGAATATATGAAACGGAAAATGAATACGGTAAACAAACGATTGGTGTTCATTATCGGAGGTCCTTATGGCTTTTCAGAAAAAGTGTATCAGGCAGCACACGAAAAGATTTCAATGTCGAAGATGACTTTTTCTCATCAAATGATTCGGTTGATATTCGTGGAGCAGATTTATCGGGCAATGACGATATTGAATGGAGGGCCGTATCATCACGAATAAAGTATTCCCAATATAGTGTTAAAAGGAGTAGCCTATTTGGCTACTCTGAAATAAATAGTTTCTTTGTAAGCTACAACCCGATAAATGTAGAAGTAAAAAAAATATCAGGATAGTCTATCCTAATTCATCTGAATACAACTTATCAAATACCTTAATCAGTTCGTCCTCATTAGCAATCAAATTTCGAAGTTCCGCCAACCGACCTGCATTATCCGATTGGGGTATCCATAGTTTCAGATACCCTCCTTCTGCATATTTATCAGTAAGATGTTTCCGAAAGCGGGCATATTGCCCCTCTTTATCCATTTCCGGATAATGGGATAACCCATATTGAACGGTACGACGCAAAGTTATTTCGGGATCTATAATTCGGTCAGCCTCGGCAACAATCATTCCATAGATTGTTCTGGGAGCCTGTTTGTTGGAAGCCCGATGATCTTCTATCGCTTCTTTCATTTGCAACAGTTGTTCTTCGGTAAACCAACGACGTAAAGTTTCATCAGCTAACAAAACTTTACCGGAGGCTATATGATGAAATTCACGTCCTTCATACAACCCCAGGTCATGATAAGCAGCAATGATGTAAACCATCGAATAATCGACTTCATAATGCATCGCTAGTTTCAGACTTTCCTCAATCACTTTTTCTACATGATCGATTTGATGCGCTTTATCAAAGTTGGCATATTGAGGGATAATACTTTGGCAAACATAGCTTTGCAAATCAGCGGGCACATGATGAGTCATATTCGATATTTTTAGCTAATGAGTTTTTATATCTTTACTATTATTCCCGATTCATTTATTCCCGATTCATCAAGCGATGTTCCGCCATCTGCTCGAATTTTGTTCCCGGACGACCGTAATTGGCGTATGGATAGATAGAAATACCGCCACGAGGAGTAAAGATACCTGTTACTTCAATATATTTGGGATTCATAAGTTTTATAAGATCCTTCATAATGATATTTACGCAGTCCTCATGAAAAGCACCATGACTGCGGAAACTGAAAAGATACAATTTCAAACTTTTGCTTTCTACCATTTTTATATCAGGAATGTAGCTGATACGTATTTCAGCAAAATCCGGTTGCCCTGTGATAGGACACAGACTTGTAAATTCCGGGCAGTTAAAACGTACCCAATAGTCATTTTCAGGATGCTTATTATCAAAAGCTTCCAATACTTCAGGAGCATAATCTTGCTTATACTCGGTCTTTCTTCCTAATAAAGAAAGTTGGTCTTTTAATTCTGTCATTGTACTCGTTAACTACAACCCCTATTCTAGATAAAAAAACACATTTCCTCTTTCACCTATCACCGGCCAATCTCAAACGCTCTATTCATCGATGTTTCAGTGGTGAAAGATTCGTTTTACAACCTATCACCGCATCTATCACCTATCACCATCAACTCTTAACCCACGGTTGCTTTATCCGCAGCTTACTTGTTACAGTTTGTTTCATTACCTGAAACAAAGAGTTTCCCGTAGAGAAACAAAGTGTTTCACACCGAGGAACCAAGTGTTTCACGCCTTGGAACTAATAGTTTCAAGTAACAGAAACTTTAGTTTCCCACCGTTGAAACTCTAGTTTCCTACCGTTGGAACTTTAGTTTCAAGCTGCTGAAACTAAACTAAGCCAATACATCCAGGCAGAAGCTACTATCTTCTATTAATTGAAACTTACCGGCGACAATAGATGTGACGGCAAAATATCAAGTTTTGTTGCTGTCACCACTTGCTGTCACAAACTATTTATTTTATAATCAACTGTTTAACAACAACAATGTGACAGATGACAGCAAGAAAATGCATTTTAATCTCTATGTAGAGATATTATTGATTCTTACTTTTTAAATACTTCTCCAATCCTTCCCGGCGTAACGTACAAGCCGGGCAATGTCCGCAGCCATCTCCTTGAACACCATTATAACATGTCAAAGTCTCGGTGCGAATCAGTTCCAGTACTCCCAGTTTGTCGGCCAACGCCCATGTCTCTGCTTTATCAATCCACATCAAAGGAGTATGAATTACAAACTGTTCATCCATAGCCAAATTGAGAGTCACATTGAGAGACTTGATAAACGCATCCCTACAATCGGGATAACCGCTGAAATCCGTTTGGGAAACTCCCGTTACCAAATGATTAATACCACGTTCACGGGCATACACAGCCGCAATACTCAAAAAGAACAGGTTACGTCCCGGAACAAATGTATTGGGAACACTATCTGCCGGCTTTTCCTGATCCATCACCATGGTGGTATCGGTCAATGAATTATGGCCTAGCTGTCCGATGAAGGAAACATCCATCACATCAAATTCCACTTCCGCTTTCCGGGCTATCTCCCGCGCAAGTTCCACTTCTTTCTGATGCTTCTGACCATACAGAAAACTCAAGGCATATACTTTCTTAAAATTGCGTTTTGCCCAAAACAAGCAAGTGGTAGAATCCTGCCCACCACTAAACACAACCAATGCTGCTTCTCTATTCATATTCTACATTAAATATCTTTGACTTTCAATACATTATAAGAGATATTGGTGTCGTAGACATCGCTACCGTCTATTTTCTTGATTGCTTTCACCACACGGATCGTTACCGGGAGGATCATCACCTCATACAAGGATTTCAATACAATCTGAATCCCCATCATGATAAGCAGTTCTTTCCAAGCAATGACACCTCCAAAAGCTACTGGGAAGAAAATCAATGAATCGGCAGTCTCACCCACCACAGTCGACCAAATGGCACGGGCTGAAAAGTTACGTCCCTGACTGGCTACTTTCATTTTACTCATCACATACGCATTGAGAAACGAGCCTACCAAAAAGGCCATCAGACTGGCAGCCACAATACGTGGAGCCATACCGAACACAAAATCAAAATGCTCTTCACCTTCCCAAAAAGGAGCAGCAGGAATGGCAACAGCTATCAACCCAAGAGCGACCACAAAGAAGTTCATAGCAAAACCACTCCAAATGATAAGGCGCGCTTTCTTGAATCCCCAAACCTCGGCGATACAGTCATTTATAATATAAGAAATAGGAAAAACCAATAATCCGGCTGTCACGGTCAAACTACCGATCTGGATTACTTTCGTTTCAAGAAGATTGGCTGCAATAAGGCAAACGTTAAAAAGGATACCCAGCAGCATAAAGGGTACAGATACTTTTTCTTTCATAATTCCTGTTTTTTACGTGGTGTTCTAGAATACACGACCGCTATTCACGGCATCAAATGTCTTTTTATTCTTTTGCGCTGCAAAGGTATAGGAAAAACTATGAAAAAGCAAAAGAAATCCGATGATTGACATACATTTCACCGAAAAGACATAACTTTGCCAAATACAGAGCTTAATGTTTGTATCAAAGATTAAACTTATAAACTATATTTAAAGAAACGATATCTAAATCATGGCAAAAGAAAATAAAAGCAATATCATCATCTACCAAAGCGAAGACGGGCAGACACACATAGAAGTGCAGATGGACGAAGATACCGTATGGCTATCCCAACAGCAAATGGCCGACCTTTACCAGACATCTCGAACAAATGTGGTAGAACATATTAAGCACATTTATGAAGATGGTGAACTTGTTGAAGAATCAACCTGTCGGAAAATCCGACAGGTTCGACAAGAAGGAGCGCGCATGGTTGAAAGAGAAATTCCTCACTACAATCTTGATATGATAATATCTTTAGGCTACCGAATAAATTCAATTCAAGCCACACACTTCCGTCAATGGGCAACGGCACGCCTTAAAGAATATATCATCAAAGGCTTCACCATAGACGATGAACGATTGAAGCAGATGGGAGGAGGCTATTATTGGAAAGAGTTACTCGACCGCATCCGTGACATCCGATCGTCTGAAAAGGTGATGTATAGACAAGTGCTTGATATCTATGCTACTGCCGTAGATTACGATCCCCACGCCAAACAATCTATTGAATTCTTCAAGATTGTTCAGAATAAGCTACACTTTGCAGCCCACGGACATACAGCTGCAGAAGTTATTTATGAACGAGCCGATGCCGACCAACACATGATGGGACTAACTTCCTTTAAAGGCGACCATCCGACCTTGCGCGATGCAAAGATAGCCAAGAACTACTTGAGCGCAGAAGAACTCAAAGTGCTGAACAACCTTGTCTCCGGATATTTTGATTTTGCCGAAGTACAAGCTATCAAGCATCGTCCAATGTACATGAACGATTACATCAAACATCTGGATGCCATACTGTCCTCCACGGGAGAAGTTCTATTGATGGATGCCGGTATGATAAGTCATGAACAAGCTATGGATAAAGCTGAAACAGAATATCGCAAGTGGGAAGTACGCACGCTTTCACCCGTAGAACAAGCCTACCTCAACAGTATCAAAACACTGCATCATAAAACTAAAAAGAAAGGATGACTAAAAAAAAATGAAAACTCTCTATGAACAATCCTTTTCAGACAACTACAGTGAAAGAAAAAGCTATAGAAGCAGCCCATACCGCACAAGCAACTGTCCAAAAGGCTAAACACAGAGTACAGGAAATACTGGATTAACAATAAAAAAGAGCCTTCCCATCAGCGTCGTATTCTGACAGGAAAGCTCATCACTTTGACCTTAAAACACATCACTCAATTAAAAAGGCGCATCAGGAGGAGAAATCTTTCAATTCCTCTTTCAACCGTTTACGGATGAAAAACAAACGGCTCTTCACCGTTCCCATCGGCAATCCTAATTTCTCGGCAATTTCTCTATATTTAAATCCAGCTACAAACATCTGAAAAGGCACTTTCATCTCTTCCGGTATGGAATGTATCACCCTATACAACTGTTTCATATCGTATGTAAATTCGAATCTGTCAGCATCCTCATCTTCTATCAGATGTTGTTGATTGATGGAGTAACTATCATCAATCAAGTTCATTTCGCGAACTGTACGACGATAGTTATTCACGAAAATATTACGCATAAGCGTATACATCCATCCTTTCAGATTTTTGCTATACGTAAACTTCTCCTGATTATCCAATGCCTGCAACAAACAATCCTGAACCAAATCATTGGCAGATTCGCGATCTGCCGTCAATTTATATGCGAAGCGATGCAAATCCGGTTGTATCGCTAATATTCCTTTCGTAAAATCTACTTTTTCCATCGTCGTATTTCTTTTATCTAATTAGTACGGTACAAAGATCCGCTTTTTTAGAATCATTATAAATAGCAATTCTTCCGATTAGTTTGGCAATTTTTCCTTTGCCCCTCTCAACCATTTCTTTTTTTAGTTGTTGATTGGGCATTCACCTAAAACTTAACTCATAATGAAAACAAGCTTTAAAATGGTAGCTATGCTACTGGGGATAGGAATTTTCCCCCTCTGTGCCCATGCGCAAAAGAAGGTAATCATCGAAGATGAAGAGCCCAACTCGATCATGTTTGTCTCAAAGAACAAAGCAGGAGATGAAATCATCCGAATCATGAACGACCGTTCACAGATGCGTTTTCACGACCCCAATGCTCCCCGTTTCCTGCTCACTGACCAGAAAGGGAAATTCGCCCTCGGCATCGGAGGATACGTTCGTGCAACGGCAGAGTATGATTTTAACGGTATCGTTAATGATGTAGATTTCTATCCGGCATTGATACCACAACGCGGAAGCGGCAATTTTGCAAAGAACCAATTCCAGATGGACATCACCACTTCCACCCTGTTCCTCAAATTGGTAGGACGTACCAAACATTTGGGAGACTTCGTAGTTTACACTGCCGGAAACTTCCGTGGCGATGGAAAGACCTTTGAATTACAAAACGCTTACGCACAATTCCTCGGTTTCACTATCGGGTACAGCTATGGTTCGTTCATGGACCTCTCCGCACTGCCTCCAACTATCGACTTTGCAGGTCCTAACGGTTCAGCCTTTTACCGCACTACGCAATTAAGCTATATGTGTGATAAGTTGAAAAACTGGAAATTTGGTGTTTCTATGGAAATGCCTTCGGTAGACGGAACAACCAATAATGATTTGTCTATCAACACCCAACGGATGCCTGACTTTGCCACTTCCGTACAGTACAACTGGAACAGCAACAGCCATATTAAATTAGGAGCCATTATCCGCAGCATGACTTATTCGAGCAATGTGCATGAGAAAGCCTATTCTGCTACCGGCTTCGGTCTGCAAGCCTCTACAACTTTCAATATTACCAAGAAATTGCAAGCATACGGACAATTTAATTATGGAAAAGGTATCGGTTCCTACCTAAATGATTTAAGCAACCTGAACGTAGACATCGTCCCCGATCCTGACAAGGAAGGAAAAATGCAAGTTCTTCCGATGCTGGGATGGTATGCAGGATTGCAATACAATCTTTGCCCGAGCATCTTTATATCCGGAACATACAGTCTGTCCAGACTTTATTCTGAAAATGGATACCCTAGTGAGAATCCCGAATCCTATCGTAAAGGACAATATCTGGTAGCTAATGCTTTCTGGAATGTAAGCAGTAATCTGCAAGTCGGCGTTGAATATTTGAGAGGATGGCGCACTGATTTCAGTTCCGCAACCCGTCATGCCAACCGGTTGAATATGCTGGTGCAGTATTCTTTCTAAACTGACATAATAAAACAAAAAAGCCGTCTCAACACCATGTTCGAGACGGCTTTTCTATATATAAAGGACTAGAAATTTAGAACTTATAGTTCACGCTCACACCAAATACTTTATTAGTACGGCTGTAAACGTCTTTATCCACTAATGATGCCATCGATGTTGCCTCTAAACCACGTGGTTTTTCTTTAGTGTAATCACTATATGTAGTCCAGAAATAAGCTACATCAAGGCTCAATGCCTGAGTAAAATTGATACGACCTCCAAAACCTACTGAATAAGAGTCACAAGAAAAACTTGTATCTGATTGGAAAGCGTCGCTCAAACCGTAGTCTGTTTTCTGATAACCTCCACTAACAGTGAATAATTTGTTAATATCCCACTCAACACCAGCCAAATACTCGTGTGTACCATGTTTCAATGTTTTCTGTTTGCCATCTGCCATACCAGCATTCTTATCATCAAAGAAGTGATATTCTACTGAAGCCCGAAGTGAAGGCAAAAACTCATAACTTGCTGCAACAGAAAGCATAGAAGGAAGGTCACTTGGTGTATTCACACCATTTTGGTAAGGTGCCACAAATGCTGCTGCGGCATCCGGAGCAACAATCTCATGAGTATCATTCTCAATATTCATATTGGCTTTAAACTCATACTTTGCAGCTAAATTCAACTTACCGAATTTTGCATCTACACCGATAATTGGCGTTAATCCCCAACCTGTCTGATCACAATCTAGTTTCAGCTTCGCATCATTCAACTGCTGCGATTTTTGCAATGCTGCTTGTTGCGCCTGCTCTAAAGTCATACCACCAGCCATAAGCTGTTTTATAATCTCACGTCCCAATTCTTCTGCCACACCTTCTTTCAAATTGATATCCAGAAAACCTTTATAGCCACCTGTAAAATAATTCATACGTGCACCAGCAAAAACTGAGAAGTGCTCATTTATTTTATAACTTGCTCCTAACTGCAAACCATAGATATACTGACGTCCCTCCATAGCGGAACTAATACTGTATTGATTAGGAGCTAGCATCCCCTGACCTATTGTATTGACCAAACTAATAGCAGCAGCATCGAACATAGGCAAACCATTATCAAAAGAAGCTTTTCCGCCACCACCAACAATAGCAAAGCTACCGGAAAATGCCCAGTCACCTTTTTTATATACAGCATGTATGGAAGGAATAACGGGAGCAGAAGCTTTTCCTTCATAATTACGCACAGTGCTCTGTCCATCCATAGTCCATAAAGGACTTGTAGCAGCAATATCACGAGTTTGATATGCACTTTGAATAGTAAGCGCTACTTGAAGACCATCTTTGGGAAGAAATGCCAGTCCGGCAGGATTACTATAAACTCCATCAACATCAATGGAAGCGCCGCGGGCTATCATGCGCAAGAAAGCAGCATTCTGATTCGTATTGGTTAGATAATCTCCGGCAAAAGTTGGAATTGAAACGATCAACATTGCAAGACCAATCAACGAAATTTTTCTCATCTAAATCTTTTTTTAATTATTTCGGGCGCAAAGATACGATATTATTGCACACGAAAGATATGTTTGTGCATTTTTTTTCGTTTAGCCTCCTATTTTAATTGAAAAAGTAAACTGTTTCTAATGAAACAAATCTCATTTATAACCCCAAAAAGGATAAACAATTCACCCTATTTTAGCGTTTACTAGTAAGCAATAAAAACTGAAAATATTATGGCCTATACAATTGCATTTTTCGGCACAAAGCCTTATGACGAGTCCTCTTTCAATGACAAAAACAAAGAGTTTGGATTTGAAATACGCTATTACAAAGGACATCTGAATAAAAACAACGTACTACTGACACAAGGAGTGGATGCAGTCTGTATCTTTGTGAACGACGTTGCCGACGCAGAAGTAATCCGTGTGATGGCGGCAAACGGAGTGAAACTACTGGCATTACGCTGTGCCGGATTTAATAATGTAGATTTAAATGCTGCCGCCGCTGCCGGAATCACCGTAGTGCGGGTTCCCGCTTATTCTCCCTATGCTGTTGCAGAATACACGGTAGCACTTATGCTATCGCTAAACCGCAAAATACCCCGCGCCTCCTGGCGTACCAAAGACGGTAATTTCTCCCTGCATGGTCTGATGGGATTCGATATGCACGGGAAAACAGCAGGTATCATCGGCACTGGGAAAATAGCAAAAATACTGATTCACATCTTAAAAGGGTTCGGAATGAACGTACTGGCTTATGACCTCTATCCGGACTACAACTTCGCCCGTCAAGAACAAATAGTTTATACTTCACTGGACGAACTATACCACAATTCGGATATTATCTCCTTACACTGTCCGCTCACTGAAGAGACCAAATACCTGATAAACGACTACTCTATCAGTAAAATGAAAGACGGAGTAATGATTATCAATACCGGTCGCGGGCAACTGATTCATACCAATGCACTGATTGAAGGACTGAAGAACAAAAAAATAGGTTCCGCAGGACTGGACGTATACGAGGAAGAAAGCGAATACTTTTATGAAGATCAATCCGACCGCATCATCGACGATGATGTACTCGCCCGTTTGCTCTCGTTCAACAATGTAATCGTCACTTCTCATCAAGCTTTTTTCACACATGAAGCAATGGAGAATATTGCCGCAACCACCCTGCAAAACATAAAAGATTTTATCAATCACAAGCCTTTATTAAATGAAGTGAAGAAATAAAACTTTTAAGCCGCTTTCTTTGTTTACCAAACATATAAACAAATAAGAGAAAGGACAGTTTTTATGAAAAAAGTAATACATAAAGCAGATACAAGAGGACATTCCCAGTATGATTGGCTGGATAGTTATCACACTTTCAGTTTTGACGAGTACTTCGACTCCGATCGTATCAATTTTGGTGCTCTTCGCGTATTAAATGATGATAAGGTTGCGCCCGGACAAGGTTTTCAGACTCACCCGCATAAGAATATGGAAATCATTTCCATTCCTCTGAAAGGACATCTGCAACATGGAGACAGCAAGAAGAACAGCCGCATTATTACTGTCGGAGAAATTCAGACAATGAGTGCGGGAACAGGAATCTTCCATAGTGAAGTAAATGCAAGTCCGGTAGAACCGGTGGAATTCCTGCAAATTTGGATTATGCCGAGAGAACGGAATACCCGTCCCGTTTATCAGGATTTTAGCATTGCAGAACTGGAGCGTCCGAACGAACTGGCAGTCATCGTATCTCCCGACGGTAGCACACCTGCTTCCCTTTTGCAAGATACCTGGTTCTCCATCGGCAAAGTAGAAGCCGGAAAGAAATTAGGTTATCACATGCATCAAAGTCATGCAGGCGTCTATATCTTCCTCATTGAAGGAGAAATAGTAGTAGACGGTGAAGTGTTGAAACGCCGTGACGGCATGGGTGTTTACGATACGAACAGCGTTGAACTGGAGACATTGAAAGACTCACATATTCTATTAATAGAAGTACCTATGTGATATCATCATTAAAAATAATAAACTAAAGCTGCCAGATAATCTTATGGCGAAATTAAACATAGCAGATATCCGACAGGAATATACGAAAGGCGGGTTGCGGGAAAGTGAACTTCCCGGCGACCCGCTTTCGCTTTTCAGTCGTTGGCTGCAAGAAGCGATTGACGCAGAAGTGGACGAACCGACTGCGGTCATTGTAGGAACTGTATCCCCCGAAGGGAGACCGTCCACACGTACAGTATTGTTAAAAGGACTCCATGATGGAAAATTTATCTTTTATACCAATTACGAAAGCCGCAAAGGCAAACAATTGGCACAAAACCCATCTATCTCCCTCTCTTTTGTCTGGCACGCTCTCGAAAGACAAATACATATAGAAGGAATAGCGACGAAAGTTTCACCGGAAGAATCGGATGAATACTTCCGGAAGCGTCCTTATAAAAGCCGGATTGGCGCACGAATTTCTCCGCAAAGTCAACCGATAGCAAGCAGAATGCAATTGATACGATCCTTCGTCAGAGAAGCCGCCCGATGGATTGGAAAAGAAGTGGAAAGACCTGATAATTGGGGCGGATATGCCGTCACACCTACAAGGATTGAATTCTGGCAAGGACGCCCCAACCGACTGCACGACCGCTTTCTATACACCCTACAACCGGACGGTGAATGGAAAATCAGTCGTCTTGCTCCTTGATTTCGTCGATTTTTCTTGGCAACTCCAACGAGAATACGTAATATTGCAACCATAAAATAGTCAGCTATGACACTGGATTATATTTATCACAGCGGTTTCGCCATCGAAATGGAAGGTGTAACCATTATCATCGATTACTACAAAGATTCTTCCGAAACGGAACACAACCGGGGAATCGTGCATGATTATCTCCTGCAAAGGCCGGGTAAACTGTACGTATTGGCCACTCATTTCCATCCCGATCACTTTAACCGTGAAATATTGACTTGGAAAGAGCAACGCCCCGACATTCAATACATCTTCTCCAAAGATATTCTGAAGTCCCATCGTGCCAAAGCCGAAGATGCTTTCTATATTAAAAAAGGAGAAACCTACGAAGACGACACGATCCGCATCGACGCCTTCGGATCAACAGATGTCGGCAGTTCGCTCCTTCTTCACTTACAAGATTGGAGTATCTTCCATGCCGGCGACTTGAACAACTGGCATTGGAGTGAAGAATCGACCGAAGAAGAGATACGAAAAGCCAATGGTGATTTCCTTGCAGAAGTTAAATATTTAAAAGAAAAAGTGCCTAACATCGATCTAGTGCTATTCCCGGTGGATCGGAGAATGGGAAAAGATTATATGAAAGGGGCAAAACAGTTCATCGAACAAATAAAAACTACTATATTTGTGCCCATGCACTTCAGTGAAGATTATGAAGGAGGAAATGCGCTTCGTAGTTTTGCAGAAAATGCAGGATGCCGTTTTATCAGCATCACCCGTCGGGGCGAAAGTTTTGAGATTACCAAATAAACACATTATAATTATGAATAAATTTACGATTCTGTTTCTTACTATGTTTCTCGCATTGCCGATGGCAATGAAGGCAGATTCTGCAAAAGAGAAGAAAGATGACACCAGGTACCTTGTAGGAGCCGTTCCTGAAGTAGAAGGTAAAGTAGTATTTTCCAAAGAGTTCCAGATTCCCGGAATGAGTCAGGCACAAATCTACGACACAATGACAAAGTGGATGGATGAACGTCTGAAAGAGAATAAAAACATCGATAGCCGCATTGTTTTCTCCGACGAAGCAAAAGGAACAATTGCCGGTATTGGAGAAGAATGGATTGTTTTCAGCTCCAGTGCCCTGTCATTAGACCGTACATTAGTTAACTATCAGATTACCGTTACCTGCAACCCCGGAAACTGCCTGGTAGAGCTTGAAAAAATCCGTTTTACTTATCGTGAAACAGAAAAATATAAAGCCGAAGAATGGATTACTGATAAATATGCGCTCAATAAAGCTAAGACTAAATTAGTACGTGGCTTGGCTAAATGGCGTAGAAAAACCGTAGACTTCGCCGATGATATATTTATGGATGTAGCGGTAGCTTTCGGAGCACCTGATACCCGTCCGAAAACAGAGAAAAAGAAGAAAGAAGAAGAGCAAAAAACTCCATCAATCGTTGCAGCCGCAGGTCCGATTGTCATTGGTGGCGCAGATAAAAAGACTGATATAAAAGTGACAACTGGCGAACCTGCTCAAACCACTGTTCCTGCTGCAACTCTCACTCCTGCTACTCCTGCAGGCAAGGCTTCCGCTGATATGCCGGGTTATATAGAAATTGATTTGAAACAAATCCCGGGTGAAGTATATGCTTTGATGGGAAGCGGAAAATTAGTAATCAGCATCGGAAAAGATGAGTTCAACATGACCAATATGACTGCAAATGCTGGTGGCGCACTTGGTTATCAATCAGGAAAAGCAGTTGCCTATTGCACGCTTTCACCCGATCAAGCTTACGATGCAATAGAAAAGGCAGATAGCTATACATTAAAATTGTACGCTCCAAACCAAACAACACCTTCGGCTGTTATCGAATGTAAGAAAATGCCTTCACAGACAACTCCGCAAGCCGGACAACCGCGCACGTATGTTGGAGAAATCGTGAAGCTCTTAATGAAAAAATAAAGAAAATCGCAACAATGGAAATAAAAAGTAAATTTGACCATTTTAATATCAACGTCACTAATCTGGAGCGGAGTATCGCTTTTTATGAAAAAGCACTCGGCTTAAAAGAACATCATCGGAAGGAAGCATCCGACGGCTCGTTCACGTTAGTCTACCTGACTGATAACGAAACAGGTTTCTTGCTGGAATTGACGTGGTTGAAAGATCATACTGCTCCATACGAACTGGGGGAAAACGAAAGCCATCTCTGCTTTCGTGTAGCCGGCGATTACGATGCAATCAGAGCTTATCACAAAGAAATGAATTGTGTATGTTTTGAGAACACGGCCATGGGGCTTTATTTCATCAATGACCCGGACGATTACTGGATTGAGATTCTTCCGCAGAAGTAAGAGAGGTCGTCCCAAAAGTCCCTAAAAAGAAAAATCACCCTTACTACAATTTGGAGTGGCCCTAAAAAGCTAAACAGATTAAAAAGGGACATTCAATAAATAAAAAAGATAAGGCAACTAATTCACTGCGAGTTAGTTGCCTTTTTTTGTATTTCTAAGCAGAGATATTCAATAAATGTCTCTAAAAATTAACAAGATTGATAAAGAGTCCGGTTTTGCATCGGGCTCTTCCCTTTTAACCTTGACTTGACTCTACTATTATTGTACTACTCTATAATATTCCTCTAAGGCTTTTCGGACAGCCTATGCTGTTTCTAAAAAACAAAGCATAATCCTAAAATTGCCGACAGTATGAAAAAACAACCAGGAACAAATTGGTTAACAAGCAGCCTCATTAGTTGCATTCTGGGCAACACAAACATATCATTCGCCTTACCTTTATCATACAATATGGTAACCTTATCATCTATATGATACTGTTTTGGATAAAGATAAATGTTATTTTCCTCTCCACTCTTTAGATTAGAAGGAAGAAATTGGCAACACTTTTCGTCTTCTCCCTCCAATTTATATTTTATTTTTGGTATACATACATCAGTAATATTCATACCATCAGACTTTACCTGTGTCTCTATATCCACTACCTTTCCATGTGTTTTCCTGTCATACGATTTTATTATCCTGCAATGAAGCATCCACAAGAGTCCCATTTTCAGAATTAGAAAAGCACCCCGCAACATAAGTACAACAGATACTACACAAATTATTATATTTATAACCATACTTTTATTTCTTATGACGGCTAGCTCTCTTCTTCCGGATATCTGCTTTCATCTTCGCTGCACCCGAACCATGCTGTCCACGAATATACGTCGCTTTTTTCGCTTTCGTCTTCACTTTTTCCTCTTCTTTGGGCTTATCTTTCTTACCTTTAAAAACGATTCCACCCATGATTGCTTCTTCTATACTCATATAATCATTTATTAGTATTCAACATTTCCGACGGCAAAGATAACCCTTTTCTGCGGATTTATTTATCTTTGCAGAGTTAACAATCGTAACCACCAATGGCAACAACAACTCTTTCTGCAGAAAAGGACCCGATGGGAGCCGCTATTTCTGATTATTTCAACCATCACAGAGCTGATCGTTTGCGGGTATTCTCTTCCCAATTCGAAGAAGATGAAATTCCCGTCAAAGAATTATTCCGTAGTATACAGTCTATGCCTATATTAGAGCGTACCGCCCTACAAATGGCTACAGGACGAATATTGGATGTAGGTGCCGGAAGCGGATGCCATGCACTGGCACTTCAGGAAATGGGAAAAGAAGTGTGTGCCATTGATATTTCTCCGTTATCCGTCGAAGTGATGCAACAACGCGGAGTGAACGATCCGCGCCTCATCAACCTTTTTGACGAAACATTTACCGAAACATTCAATACGATCCTGATGCTTATGAATGGTTCCGGAATTATCGGAAGACTGAATAATATGCCCGGATTCTTCCAACGAATGAAACGTATTCTCCGTCCCGGCGGATGCATACTCATGGATTCCAGCGATTTGCGCTATCTTTTTGAAGAAGAAGACGGCAGCATAGTCATCGATCTGGCCGGAGATTATTATGGAGAGATTGACTTCCAAATGCAATATAAAGATGTAAAAGGAGACACATTCGACTGGTTATATATAGATTTCCAGACTCTTAGCTTATACGCTTCCGAATGTGGTTTTAAGGCAGAACTGGTGAAAGAAGGAAAACATTACGATTACCTTGTCAAACTTAGTATTGCTTGAAAAGCTCATTATTATATAGTGACGGTATGTGTTCCGGATAGCGTCACTATATA
>NC_021017.1:5565744-5585097 GCF_000210075.1 Bacteroides xylanisolvens XB1A | reverse complement strand
TAAATTCCCATTTAACCGCTAAATTTCCATTTATTATAGGCTGACAGGTTCGTGCTTCAAACCAAATACATCGGCTACAGCTTTATAAACGATTTTTCCTTCTACAATATTCAGTCCGAGAGCCAATGCCGGATTATCTTTGCAGGCTTTTTTCCATCCCTTATTTGCTAAAGCGATCACGTAGGGGAGGGTAGCATTAGTCAGTGCAAGAGTGGAAGTATAAGGTACGGCTCCCGGGATATTAGCTACTGCATAATGAACGATTCCGTCTACAATATAGGTCGGTGCACTGTGGGTGGTTGGGTGAGAAGTCTCGAAGCATCCTCCCTGGTCAATTGCTACATCTACTAATACTGTGCCGGGTTGCATCATCGAAAGCATCTCTTTAGTAATCAGATGTGGTGCTTTATCGCCGGGAATCAATACGGAACCGACAACTAAATCAACATCCGGCAATTCTTTTCTGATTCTTAGTTCGGATGCATACAATGTCTTTACATTCTTAGGAAGTGTTTCACTCAAATAGCGCAAACGTGCCAGATTTATATCTGTGATAGTGACGTCTGCCCCCATTCCCGCAGCCATTTGCGCAGCATTGCTACCTACGATTCCGCCACCTAAAATTAATACTTTAGCCGGTTTAACACCTGGTACACCTCCCAAAAGAATACCTTTTCCACCTTGCGGCTTTTCCAAGAAACGGGCACCTTCCTGAATAGACATACGTCCGGCAACTTCGCTCATCGGAATTAATAAAGGTAGTGTATGGTCTGCTTCTTCTACAGTTTCGTAAGCCAGGCATATTGATTTGTTGGAGAGCATGGCAAGGGTTAACTCCCTGTCGGAAGCAAAATGGAAATAAGTGAATAGTAACTGTCCTTTTCTTATTAAGTTATATTCAGTGATTATCGGCTCTTTCACCTTTACGATCATCTCGGCAGTAGCGTAAATATCTTCTATTGTTGGCAGGATATGTGCGCCGACAGCTTGATATGCTTCATCCGGAAAACCGCTATTTATTCCCGCTGTATGTTGGATAAATACCCGATGCCCTTGTTTTACCACTTCAGCCACTCCCGAAGGTGTCATGCCTACACGGTTCTCATTGTTTTTGATTTCCTTTGGTACTCCGATAATCATAATGTTGCGTATTAAAGATTTAACATGTTCGAAAGTACGAAAAATCCCCTTACGTTGTTGTTCGTAAGGGGATGTTTTAGAACAGAATGTCTTCGCGTGTTGAGATGAATAAATGCGTAGAGTGGTTGTTTTATAGACATTCACTGCCCTGCTTGTTGATTTTCATGCTTTTTCCATAGAGACCCACTCGAGCTATGTTGTTATAAAAGGGTTCTGCAATATCGTACTTAAAAGGAAGTACTTCTTCATTATCTTTGTTTATGTATCCCCACTTGGACGACTGGCTTTCAATGCAAACGGCAGCTAATCCTTCAGAAAAAGAGCATCCATTATCATATTCCAGCGGAATGACAACTTCTCCTTTCTTATTAATGAATCCAACTTTGTTGTGTAGTGAGACGAGGGCTAATCCTTCCGCGAATTGCTCTATTTGATTGTAAGTCGGTGGAAGAATGTAGTTTCCTTGTCTGTCAATCAGTCCCCATAATCCATCCTGACATACTCGTGCACATTCTTGCTCAAACGAGTGAGCGGCTGCGTATTTAAACGGAATCCGTATTTGTCCGGTATGGTCGATGAATCCGTATTGAGAATTGAGTACTACCATCCCTAATCCTTCTTTAAACGAGAAAGCCCGTTCATACATTAGAGGAATGACAATGTCATATTCTTTATTAATGTATCCCCATTGGATTTTTCCTTTAACCGGTGCCAATCCTTCAGAGAAACGGCCAATGGCCGAGAAGCGCTTTTTCTTATTAGCTACCCCATAAGCTAAAAAAGAAGCGAAGAACTTTGTAATAGTGCTGCTCATTTTCTTTATTGTTTGTGTGGTAAGCGTCCGGATACCATATATATACAAGAGAAGCGTGGACGTCGTTAGTTCATTCTATTCAAGGCTCTGGTAAACCTATTGGGAAATGAACAACAGAGTCCACGCCCTTGCATATAACAAAGACGTGAACGCTTAGTTGCCATTATCTCCCCAATTAAAGAATTTACCAGATTCTGAATAGAGATAATATTCTAAACGCTTCTACGTTATTAATCGTAATAAGTCGCTACAAAGATATGGATTTTCTGTTAATCGGCAATTCTTTTGGGGATAAAGATTTAGCGATGGACGAGATGTGTAGATAAAATATAAAGTAGTTAGTGGACAGAATAAAAAAACTCCCCTTACGCTTTTGGTAAAGAGAGTTTTTATAGTTTGTTATTTAGTGATATCTATGAGAGTATAGATGGTAATATGTTATTAGTTTAATAATCCAGGATTGGCATCAATTGCATCTTGTGGAATACGCAATGTATAGCGGGAATCATCTTGTACAAGTGTGTAGGTCACATCTTCTATTTCTTTTTTGATTTCTGGTCGAGTAGTTCGGCGTAAATCAAACCAGCGATGTCCTTCAAAAGCAAGCTCACGAGCGCGTTCTTTCAGAATTTCTGTGATTAGCTTTTCTTGGCTCATCGCATTTATTTCATTCTTCTTTTGTTCATAACCTTCTGGTGTATAACGATTCTCTACTAACTTTAGAAGTCGTGAACGTGCTTCAGGCAATTTGTTTAAATGTGCAGCAGCTTCTGCTGAATTTAAATAAAACTCTCCAGTGCGGAAAGTACATTTGAATCTAGATTCACCACTTTTGATAGAAGTATAATCTCCATTTTTATTTGCTTGATAGTACTTGTTTGGGCGTAGATCTTTTCCTTCCTCATATTCTTGTAAAAATGCAGGGTATAGTAAGAGTGATCCGGCATAATCGCTATTCGGGAAAATTTCATAGGCAGTGATCATTTCTACAGATGTAAATTCATTAGGAAGTTTGTCTCCTTCATCGTTTAGGTTCACTAATGTTGATTTTCCGGCTAGTACACGTTCCGAAGATTCATAAGATTTGCCCCATTCACCCATGTATAAATATACCCGTGATTCCATAGCATCTACTGACAATGTTGAGAAACGGTATGAATATTGAACTTCCCATTCTTTTTTATTAATCAGTTTCCTTGCTGTTTCTATATCAGACAATATGGAGGTATATATTTCTTTTACAGTGTTTCGTGATGGTATTTCTTCTAAATCAGTATTGAGTTTGAGAGGAACTGCTTTGGTTTCTAATGCTCCGGCAGCTGTATAAGGTTGTCCATAAAGGTTGACCAATATAAAGTGCATATATGCTCTCATGAGGTAAGCTTCTCCAACTAATTGATTAATATCTTCTTGGCTTCCTTCTGATATTTCATCCTTTTTATCGATGATTGCGTTGGCATAATAGATATTGGTATAATAGGCCGCCCATCCAAATTGTCTCGTACTTGCATTCGGATTAACATCATTCCATTTTTCAACATCTCCTAAAGAATTTTTGGAAGTGGCATCAGACTGTAATATGGTTGCGATATCTGTTCTGATTTCGCATATTCCTCTGTCATTGAGTGCTGTATTGTAAGCTGTTGTGAATAAAGCTCTGTATTCAGCTAGCGTATTGGGAATTACTTGGCCTACTGGCTGTATGTCCAAATAACTATCACAAGAAGATAATAACAGGCTTCCTATTAATGTGAATATATAATATATTTTCTTTGTCATAATATATTTTTTAAAAGTTAAGACTTAGATTGAAGGTAATGGATTTGGGAACTGGGGTAGAGTATAGGTTGCCCATTGACTCCGGATCCATATAATTATCATAATTAGAGCTGATAACGAATAGGTTACGAGCCTCTAATCCTACAGTTGCTCCGCCGATACTTAGTTTATGCAGCCATTCGGATGGCACCCGATAAGCAAGACGAATATTTTGTAAGCGTACAAAGCTTAGTTTTTTTACCCAGATGTCCAGTGATCTGTAAATGTCATTTCGAGTACTGAACAAGTAGTAGTCAGCCGGATTGTAGTTATACGTTGCTAATGCAGGGAATTTTCCTGTTTTATTTTCTGGTGTCCATCTATCCAGTATGTCTCTATTCATATTGCGTCCTGGATCTAAGTCAGACACATTATAACTTGGAGTAGTTTTTACGTGTGCTCCAAAATTATAAGAAAAATTCAGGTTCAGTTCCCAATTGCGGTAATTGAACGTATTTAGAAAACCGCCCGTATAGGGAGCGTCTGACGTTCCGACATAGCTGTAGAAATCTCTTTGTTCTTCGCTATTCGGTCCTATTTGGTAAGTGCCAAGCCCGTCTTCATTTGATGTCATTCTAAATAATTCTTCCACAGTGACAGCTTTGCCCTCTTTATTCTCAAGATAGATTTGCCCTGTATCAGGATTTATACCTTTTGTTTTTAGGGCAAAGATTGCACCTACAGGATATCCTTCCAGACTAGGAGTCACTTGGCTTTTATCTGTAAGTACTTTTAGTACTTTATTTTGATTATATGCGAAGTTGAAAGTAGTGTACCAAGAGAAGTTTTTAGTGGTGATATTACGTGTCTGCAGATTTACTTCTACACCTTTATTTTCCATACTAGCCCAGTTTATAGACATATTAGTGAATCCATTTTCCAAAGCTAATGCTTTAGAACCAATTAAGTCTGTTCCTTTTCTATAGTAGTAATCTACACTAAGATTAATGGCTTGATTGAGTACGGAAAAATCCATTCCTAAATTGTAAGATGCTGTTTTTTCCCAGCGTAATTTACTGTTGGGAGCACTATTGATAATAATATTTTCTTCACTGTAGCCAGGTAAAATATTCACATTATCATATTTCCCGACTAGGAATGGAGAGGTTCCCTTATCAATATTTCCTTGTAAACCATAAGAAAGGCGAAGAGCTAAATTATCAATCCATTTGTATTGTCTAATGAACGATTCATTAGATAAACGCCACAAACCGCTTACCGAATAGATTGGTAAGAAACGGTATTTCTTATCTACTCCGAATAAATCAGAACCATCCATGCGCACACTTCCTCCCAATGTATAACGATTCATTAAAGTATATGAACCATTGGCAAAGAAAGAAGCAAAAGCGTTTTCCTTGTACGATTTAGTTTTTAGATTCCAATCATTGGCTTGTGCTTCATCTTTAAATATGAGATTCTGGAATGTTAGTTTCTTGGGATCATATCCGTATCCGGTTGAGGCTTGGTTGTCTACCCAGTTTTTGCGAATTTCCGAACCAGCCATTATTTGTATGTCATGTATATCCCCAAATGTGTTTTTGTATTCTCCTTGTATTTTCCATGTGAGTTGTGAGGTTGTACTATTAGTTGTTTTAAGCATGCCTCCTTCTGGTATAAGATAGGTTTGTACACCATTTTTCCAATATTTATTGGTTTCACGTATATTCCTAATATTATATGAATTTATCCCGGCATATTCTTCTTGCGACAATTGATCCCATTGCACACCAATCTGTGAATAAACTTTCCACTGATCGTTAAAACGTAGCTGAACATCAAAGATAGAATTGATGGCTGTGGTGACAGATTCTTTATTGGTGTTTGCTCGTTCTTCGAATATATTAAAGCCTTGCTTTTCATCTGTTTCACTACTTCTGACTACGTCGTAATCGTAAAGGTAGTTTCCTTGTTCGTCAAACGGAGCAAAGTAAGGGTTGGCGATACGTGAATAATATATAGGGTTAATAAGTCCGTAAGTATCAGTCATAAATGTGTTATTCTTGCGTCTGTTGGCAAAAATAGACATTCCAATTTTTAATATTTTGTTGATTTGGTAAGACGTTTTACTGGTCAGATTAAAACGACTCATGCTTACACCTGGTACATTTCCGTTTTCTTTGACATAACCAAGTGAGTTGTAATAAGTAACCTTTTCGCTACCACCGGAAATGCTAAAGTTATATTCTTGCGTGAAAGCATCTCTGAATAATATATCATTCCAGTCTGTATTGATTGTTTTCAGTTTGTTTATAGCATTTTGGGCTTCAGGTGTCAGTCCGTTCCACCCCTGTTCTTTATAGATGTCTATTAAGTTATATTGTTTCATGATAGCAGCAACTTTTCCTTTTTCAGGAAATACCGGTATCGGATCTGTTAATCCCCATAATATGTCAAACCGTGCTTCTTTTAACAATTGAAGTTCCAAATCGACTTTCTCTTCCGAGTTTAGTAAGTTGAGTCGTGAAGTATTGAGATTTGGAGTATAAGTCAATTTAGTATTGAAGTTAATAACAGGTTTTCCGGTTTTTCCTCTTTTGGTTGTTACCACAATTACGCCATTTGCAGCACGTGCACCATAGATAGCAGTAGCAGCTGCATCTTTTAATATCGTAATGCTTTCAATGTCGTTTGGACTTAAACCTGCGATAGAAGATTGTGACATATTTACGATGTCATTATCGTTATCTTTGTTGATTTCTGGAATATCAGTCCCTTCCAAAGGTATCCCATCCAATACCCACAACGGGTCTTGTGTTCCATTCAGTGAAGCCGTGCCACGAATACGAATACGTGCTGGAGCTCCCGGTGCACCGGAAGTTGTCGTTACAGCCACACCGGCGATTTGTCCCGCTAATGCCTGGTCGATACTTTTTGCAGCACCTACCATTCCATCTGTTACATCTACTTTGGCAATGGCAGCAGTCAGTTTACGACGTTCCAGTTCTTGATAACCGGTTACTACGACGTCTCCCAATGTGTGTGCAGAAGCTTGAAGTACAATACGATAAGTATCTTTTCCTGCTTGCAAAACGATGTCTTGTTCTTCAAATCCTATATAACTACAATGTAACCTAGTCACCTTTTCCGGAATGGAAATGGAGAATTTACCATCCATATCAGTGATAGTACCTAGAGAAGTCTGTGATGCTCCGGCCTTTTTTAAGTCATCTGCGTTAACATATACGGAAGCACCGATCAGAGGTTCATTATCTTCACCGGATATAACGACTCCGGTGATTGTACGATTAGCAGCGCTGGCAAAGGCCAGCGCATTTGCAAAGAGGCATATAAGAATGCACAAGTATTTTTTTCTCATTAATGTAGATAGTTAAAGTAATAAGTGGTTTTATTTGATTCCTAAAGCAGTATTAATACGCAGAATCATGTCCTCATAATGATAGCGTGCAGCAGTATCGGAAGTTCCGAGACGGTTCTGCAACAACTTCTTGATACGTAATAATTCACCGCGTTTCACAGAAATAGCATCTGAAATACGGTTGAGCTGGCTGCCATAGAAATTGAGCACACGTGGAGCCCCCATCCGCTCTTCCTGACGAAGTGCACGTTGTTCGGCAGCGTAACAGCTACAGAAAGGAGTAGCGTGGTCAAGCAAGAAATGTTCGTTGGCGATCTTCTTGTTGATTTTAACAGCTTCCGGTTCTGCAGCGGCTGTAAGTAATGCATCGAGGAAGTTTTTCTGCAAAGAACGTTCCATAACGTTAGGGATGCCACCGCGTTCGGTAACACCGAAAATATTCTTATGAAGTCCGTCCATAAGCTCCACTACTGTAAAGGCCTTCTTTCCGTTGACAGATTCATTCTCTATCATACGCATCAAACGAGTATTGCCAAGTAAATCCCAAAGGATATAGGCTTGGGCGTTCTTTAAGATTTGTGTAGGAGCATTCTCCTGTTTTCCGATGGGAGTATTGCGAAGTAGATAAGTATATTGCCCCACTTCCGTGTCAAACAGCCATTTAGGGTATGTCAAAACTTCATCCATCAGAAATTTCAGTGAAGCTTGTTGTTTCTCTTTCTCTACGAATGTGTAAGTTTTAACGCCGTCTCCTACAATTGTATTTTCAATGTAGATACCGCCAATATTGGCAAGGACATGATATAAATAGTTGTTCCATTGGTTGATTACAGCGTAGTAGAGGCGAGATGCTTCTTCATAAGTTTGTCCCTTCTCACCGGTAGTAGTCCATTGAAGAATTTGTGGAACGATACGTTTAAGATTCTCAATGCCAAGTAAAGAAGAGCGAACCGGATCATCACCTAAATCTTCGTTCTGTGCACGTGGATCTACCGCATCGCGGACGTCCTGTGCCTCACTATATTTATAAAGCCGATCAGTATGTTTGCTCAAGAAATCGAATAAAATATCTTTTTCTTCTTCCGGAGTACTCTTTCCGTACCAACGATATCCATATTCGATAGCGAACATATCGTATGGACCGATATGCGGAGAAAGAACTTTCACGCCATCTCCAGGCTGTGCGATATAATTGAATCGTGCATAATCCATGATAGATGAAGCGGTAGAGTTCATTCTGGAAGTGAATGCTTCGGAACGTAATGAATCTGTCGGGAAAGCCCATGAACCCATCATATTGTGGCGGAGTCCCAGAGAGTGGCCTACCTCATGACAGGCGACGAATCGAATGGCATCTCCCATCAAAGCATCAGGCAATTGTACATTACGTGCTTCCGGACACACTGTTCCGGTCTGGACAGTAATCCATTCACGTACCATAGAAAGCACATTGTGCCACCACATAATATCAGCTTCCAGGATTTCTCCGGAACGGGGATCTAACAGAGAAGGTCCCATTGCATTTTTCTTTTCTGAAGCAGCATAAGTCAGTACGGAGTAATTGACATCATCCATGTCTACATGCATACTGTCCGTGATTTCTTTGGCGATAATCGCATTCTTGAAACCAGCCTTTTCAAAGGCAATCTGCCAGTCCTCGATACCTTTCTTAATGTACGAACGCCATTGGTAAGGAGTTGAATTATCAATGTAGAAGACAATCGGTTTGGCAGGTTCCACCATCTGACCTTTCAGATAAGCCTCCCGATCTTCCGGTTTGGGTTCCATACGCCAGCGGGTGATATACTGTGTCTTATCCGTACGCTGCTGCGCATCACTAAAACTTAATAACGGATTCGTGAAATAACCGACCTTCTGATTGTCGAATCGTCCCATCATCGGCTTCTCGGGCAATAAGAGAATAGAAGAACTAACTTCCACCGTTACATAAACAGTAGTAGTACCTTCCGTTACCCGGGTAGTCAACTCGGAAGTTGCCACGACATTGTTTGAAAAGGATTTGATGGATAGAATACGTGATAAATTCTTGATAGCCGAAGTACCCAGATTAATATTGGTAAATACGTTATTGATACTGGTTTCCGTACCATCATAAATATCATTCACCTTGATTACTAATGCCGTAGAATCTGCATTGACTGCTTCGATCTTGAATGCGGCAATCAGCGGAGAGATAAAATTATCCTTTACCGAACGGAAGATAGCATCCGTTTGGGGGGCCAGAGGTAATGGACGTTGTTGGCGTAACATTAGTTTGCCCGTCGCTTTGTCCCATTCCATGCAAACCATCTGGTTTTCATAGTTTACTCCGCGGTTTACACCCGCATCATTAAGTTCGGTAGGAACTCGTTGCAGCTTATTGACAACTAATAAGTCACGTCCCAAAAGTGAGGTGGGAATTTCAAAATAATAATCATTCTTCTTTTGATGTACAGCAAACATCCCTTTGGTCGTTTTACTGTCTTCCACTAATTTCTCGTAGTCGCTTTTACTCTTCTCTTCTTTCTCTTCTGGTTTTTTCTTTTTCTTTTTAAACCAACTCAGATTTTCTGTAGCGGGGGTAGTTGCAAATGCCGAGAGCGCTTCTCCACTCAGCAATATACATGCAATGACCGCTGCCATTACTTTTACATACATTCTCATTGAGTTTCTAACTTTTAATTATAATTAAAAAACGGCTACAAAAGTACTAATATAAATAACATAATGACTACTAATTTGCAATGAATATAACATTAAAAAGAAATATTAACTAGTATCTACGGTCATCATTCTCCTCGGATATTTCATAGTTTAGTGGGAATAGTGTACATTTGCGGGAGTAAAAAAGTGAACGGAATGATGAGACGATATATCACTGCTTTGATGCTGGCTTGCTGCATCGGAGGGTATGGACAAGAGAAGAAGCAAGTAACCTTTGTACCTCCTTTTGACTTTCCTCTTACATTGAGTGGGAACTTTGGAGAAATCCGCTCCAATCACTTCCACGGCGGACTGGATTTTAAGACAGGCGGAGTTATCGGTAAACCCGTTCGTGCTCTCGCTGATGGCTATATTTCGCGTATTCGCGTCACGAATGGTTCGGGATATGTACTTGATGTCTGTTATCACAATGGCTATTCAACGATCAACCGCCATTTGAGTGGTTTTGTTTCTCCCATTGCCGAAAGGGTGGAGAAACTTCAATATGAAGAAGAAAGCTGGGAAGTAGAGATTGTTCCCGAACCGGGAGAATATCCGGTGAAAGGAGGTCAGCAGATCGCATGGAGCGGAAATACCGGATATTCGTTCGGTCCGCATCTTCACCTGGATGTATTTGAAACGGAATCGGGAGATTATATTGACCCTATGCCTTTCTTTCAATCGAAAATAAAAGATACGCGTGCTCCGAAAGCGGATGGCATTCTATTTTTTCCGCAACTGGGTAAAGGAGTAGTGGATGGAAAGCAAGAGAATAAAACCATCCTTCCCAATAGTGAGCGTCCGGTGGAAGCATGGGGAGTGATAGGTGTGGGGATCAAAGCATACGATTACATGGATGGAGTGAATAACCATTATGGAGTTTATTCAGTTGTGCTTACGGTAGATGGAAATGAAATATTTCGTAGCACCGTAGATCGTTTCTCGCAGGAAGAGAACCGGATGATTAATTCCTGGACTTACGGGCAATATATGAAATCTTTCATTGATCCGGGCAACACTTTGCGTCTGCTAAAAGCATCGAATGATAACCGTGGCTTGGTGACAATTGATGAGGAACGGGACTATCAGTTCTTATATACATTAAAAGATGCTTTCGGAAACACTTCCAAATATAGTTTCACCGTACGGGGTCGGAAACAGCCGATTGAACCGTTGAATCATCGGGAGAAATATTATTTTACCTGGAATAAGACTAATTATCTGCAAGAACCGGGATTGAACCTGGTTGTTCCGAAAGGAATGTTGTATGATGATGTTCCCCTCAATTATCAGGTGAAGGCGGATAGTGGTGCCGTTGCTTTTACTTATCAGCTGAATGATAAGGCGGTTCCGCTGCATGCAGCTTGTGAACTGTGTATCGGGTTGCGTAGAAAACCAATTGCCGATACGACGAAATATTATGTGGCCCGCATAACTCCCAAAGGAGGAAAGTACAGCGTAGGCGGAAAGTATGAAGACGGATACATGAAAGCATCTATCCGGGAGTTGGGAACTTACACTGTTGCCATCGATACCATCCCGCCGGAGATTATCCCTGTCAACAAGAATCAGTGGGGAAGAAACGGAAAAATTGTCTATCGTTTGAAAGATCAGGGCGCGGGAATTGCTTCCTATCGTGGAACGATTGACGGAAAGTATGCGCTTTTCGGACGTCCCAATATTGTGAAATCATACTGGGAATGTACGTTGGACCCCAAACGCGTAAAGAAGGGAGGCAAGCATACTGTTGAATTTACAGTGACCGACTATTGTGGGAATGAAACAGTGGCCCGTGAAAGCTTTATTTGGTAAATTATTAAAAGTGAATCATATATTTATTATGAAGAGAAGAATTATTCTTTGTGCCGCCGTATTGATGGCGGCTGTGGCGAACACCTTCGCCTGCACCAACCTGATTGTCGGAAAAAATGCGTCTGCCGATGGCTCGACGATTGTTTCCTATTCTGCCGACTCGTACGGCTTATTCGGAGAACTTTATCATTATCCGGCTGCTACCTATCCAAAAGGTACGATGCTGAAAGTTTATGAATGGGATACCGGCAAGTATCTGGGAGAAATAGAGCAGGCACGCCAGACTTACAATGTAGTCGGTAATATGAATGAATATCAGGTTACCATTGGTGAGACAACTTTCGGCGGACGTCCGGAATTGGCCGATTCTACAGGGATTATCGATTACGGAAGTCTGATTTATATCGGTTTGCAACGTTCGCGCACTGCCCGTGAAGCTATTAAGATCATGACCGACTTAGTGCAGCAATACGGCTACTATAGCGAAGGAGAATCCTTTACTATTGCCGATCCGAACGAAATATGGATTATGGAAATGATTGGTAAAGGTCCCGGCATCCGTGGAGCAGTTTGGGTAGCTGTACGTGTGCCCGATGATTGTATTTCGGCCCATGCCAACCAGTCACGTATCCACCAGTTTGATATGAACGACAAGGAAAACTGTATGTACTCTCCGGATGTCGTTTCTTTTGCCCGTGAGAAGGGATATTTTAATGGAGTAAACAAAGACTTTAGTTTCTCATTAGCCTATGCGCCTCTTGATTTTGGTGCCCGTCGTTTCTGTGAGGCTCGTGTGTGGAGCTATTTTAATAAGTTTACGGATAACGGAAAAGATTATCTTCCTTACATTGAGGGAAAGACCAATACGCCGATGCCTCTTTTTGTGAAACCGAAACATAAGTTATCCGTGCAAGATGTGAAAGATATGATGCGCGACCATTATGAAGGAACGCCCCTTGACATCTCCAATGATTTTGGAGCCGGACCTTATAAGACACCTTACCGTCTTTCTCCTCTGAACTTCAAGGTAGATGGCCAGGAATATTTCAACGAACGTCCGATTTCCACTCAACAAAGCGGGTTTGTATTTGTTGCACAAATGCGGGCTCATAAGCCGGACCCGATAGGCGGTGTACTTTGGTTTGGTGTGGATGATGCGAACATGGCTGTATTTACCCCGGTTTATTGTTGTGCTACTAAAGTGCCGGTATGTTATACCCGTGTAGATGGGGCCGATTATATTACTTTCTCCTGGAATTCTGCTTTCTGGATTTTCAACTGGGTATCTAATATGGTCTATCCGCGTTATGATTTGATGATCGGTGATGTACGGGAAGCGCAGAAAGAAATGGAAACTACTTTCAACAATGCACAGGAAGGCATTGAAGAAATGGCTGCCAAACTGCTGGCAAAAGATAAGAACGCAGCGGTTGACTTTCTGACAAACTATACAAATATGACCGCACAGAGCACTTTCGATACTTGGAAACAATTGGGTACATTCTTGATTGTGAAGTACAATGATGGAGTGGTGAAACGTGTTAAAGACGGTCAGTTTGAGCGTAATTCTATTGGACAACCTGCCGGAGTGATGCGTCCCGGATATCCGAAAGAATTCTTGCAGGAATATGTCAAGCAGACTGGTGACAGATATAAAGTGCCACAAGAATAGATATTAAGTATGAGATATTAGGTATTAAGTATATCGCTTTTTAATTCTTAATTCTCAAATTTCAATTAAAAGAATAGGAATTATAAACTTATTATTTTACATTTGTGTGCTCAAGAAATTGATAATAAATAATTCATTAACCAATAAATAACAATCGAAATGGAAAATCAGGAACTTATTAAACAGGTCACTGAAAAAGCCGAAAAATGGCTAACCCCGGCTTATGATGCTGAAACCCAGGCTGAAGTGAAGCGTATGTTGGAAAACGATGATAAAACCGAACTAATTGAAGCTTTCTACAAAGATCTTGAATTTGGTACTGGTGGTCTGCGTGGTATTATGGGTGTAGGTAGCAATCGTATGAATATCTATACGGTAGGTGCTGCCACTCAAGGACTTTCCAACTATCTGAAAAAGAACTTCAAAGACCTGCCGCAGATTTCTGTAGTAGTAGGTCACGATTGCCGCAACAACAGCCGTTTGTTTGCGGAGACTTCTGCTAATATTTTCTCTGCCAATGGTATCAAAGTATATCTGTTTGACGACATGCGTCCGACACCGGAAATGTCTTTCGCCATCCGTCACCTCGGTTGCCAGAGCGGTATCATTCTGACTGCTTCTCACAATCCGAAAGAATACAACGGTTACAAGGCATATTGGGACGATGGTGCACAGGTATTGGCTCCACACGATAAAGGTATCATCGACGAAGTGAATGCAATTGCTTCTGCTGCCGATATTAAATTCCAGGGAAATCCGGATTTGATTCAGATTATCGGTGAAGACATCGATAAGATTTATTTGGATATGGTGAAAACTGTTTCTATTGATCCGGCAGCTATCGCCCGTCACAAAGACATGAAGATTGTCTATACTCCGATCCACGGTACAGGTATGATGTTGATTCCTCGTGCATTGAAAATGTGGGGATTCGAAAACGTATTTACTGTGCCCGAACAGATGATTAAGGACGGTAACTTCCCGACTGTCGTATCTCCGAACCCGGAAAACGCGGAAGCTCTTTCTATGGCTGTAAACCTTGCCAAAGAAATTGATGCTGACCTCGTTATGGCTTCCGACCCGGATGCTGACCGTGTGGGTATTGCTTGCAAGGATGATAAAGGCGAATGGGTACTGATTAACGGTAATCAGACTTGTATGATGTACCTTTATTATATTCTGACACAGTACAAACAACTGGGTAAGATTAAAGGTGGCGAGTTCTGCGTGAAGACAATCGTTACAACTGAACTAATCAAGAAAATCGCAGATAAGAACAATATCGAAATGCTTGACTGCTACACCGGATTTAAATGGATTGCCCGTGAAATCCGTCTGCGTGAAGGCAAACAGAAATATATCGGTGGCGGTGAAGAAAGCTACGGATTCCTTGCCGAAGATTTCGTTCGCGATAAAGATGCCGTATCAGCTTGCTGTTTGATTGCTGAAGTTGCTGCATGGGCAAAAGATAATGGAAAATCCTTGTATCAGTTGTTGCTGGATATCTACGTAGAATACGGATTCTCTAAAGAGTTTACTGTAAACGTAGTGAAACCGGGTAAGAGTGGTGCAGAAGAAATCAAAGCTATGATGGAGAACTTCCGTGCCAATCCTCCGAAAGAATTGGGTGGCTCTAAAGTGATCTTGAGCAAAGATTATAAGACACTGAAACAGACAGATGATAAAGGTAACGTAACTGCAATCGATATGCCGGAACCATCTAACGTACTTCAATATTTCACTGAAGACGGTAGCAAAGTTTCTGTTCGTCCTTCAGGTACAGAACCGAAGATTAAGTTCTATATGGAAGTTCAGGGTGAAATGGGTTGCCGCAATTGTTATGCTTCTGCCGAATCTGCTGCAATGGAAAAGATTGAAGCAGTGAAGAAATCATTGGGTATCTGATTTTGTTTCTTCTGAAATTTCAGATATAGATAACGAAAGATAAATAAATAGCGCCTCCATGGTCTTTTCGAAGATTATGGAGGCGCTTCTTTTTCTCTATACATAGCTCTGATTCTGCCTATTTTCGGGCTTTTTCCCCAACTTGGCACAGTTCTTTCATTTCCTTTGCATTCTTTAAGTCCACTTGCTAATCCTTCTTGCCCGAATCTTGTTGTATTGACATCATCTCAATTTCAACCCGCAGGCTGCGGATACACATGTTTTGTTGATGCTTTAGAGTGATACGTTCAGTTTCATATTCGTAAGTTGTTCGTTTGTAGTTATGTGTATTTCGTGGCCTGCTTTTTTAGTCTATTTTTCAGTCAGTGCTATTTCTTTTTTTCTGTTATTTCTTCGTGCCTATCCAAGTCCATTTATGCCATATTGTTTCCAATGGTCCTTGTTTATGTTTAGACAGCCACCATTTGCAGAACCGAACCTGCGCCAGGAAAAGAATAATACCGATAATCAGGCTAAGAGTATATCCACAGTAAGGAGCAAGATAGAATCCGAATGGGAAATAGATAATGGCTCCCAAAATAGATTGAGAAATATAATTGGTCAAACTCATTTTTCCGTAGAATCGCAGATTAGATACAGTTTTCTTGAACTGATCCTTCTGATAAAGCAACACGAAAGAAGCAACAAGTACAATCGTAAATGCAAATTTCTGCCACATATCAAAGGCAGTACCTACCGTTTGCTGAATTAAACTGCTGTCACTTTGCATGATCTGTTCTTTCAGAGAATACAGTGGCGCGAAACTGATAGCTGCAATAATAAGTGCTTTCATCCAGAACTTCAAATGAGATTCGGTAGTTACGAACAATTCTTTGCGTCCGATATATAAGCCAAACAGGAAAAGTCCGGCAGTCTGCAAGAAACGTCCGGCACCGATAGCCCAAAACAAGCTTGCTTTCTGTCCTAAAGTAACATTGCCTATCAGAAAATCCCAAAAGTTTCCGGCTTTGGTGTATTCTGCTACTTCAGCATACATGGCTCCGACATTCAAATCGGGTAGGGTATAGGCAGGATTGAAAAGGCTCATTATATAATGAAACCATTCAATCGGTTGCAGTGAAAACAAGATGGCGGTGATTAGAATCGCTTTGTCACTCCATTTACGTACGATAAACAGCACAAGACTGACTACAACAAACAGAAGCAGGACATCTCCTGCCGGGAAGAAAGCGGCATTCAAAGTGGCGAATCCTGCCAGTAATATCATTCTCCATAAAAAGCGGTAACCAAAATCTTTTCCTTTCAACTGCTGGTTGTGCGACTGGATATAGAAAGTGAATCCGAAAAGCAGAGCGAATATGGCATAAGACTTTCCGGCAAGCAGTGAAAATGTCGCATTAAATACTCCGGCATCCAAAATGGTGAGCCATTCAGGAGAACTTTCCGGATATACGGGGAAAATGAAATGCTCCAGGTTATGAACCAGAAGGATGGCCATTACAGCAAATCCTCTAAGAGCATCTACTACTTCAATTCGGGGTGTTTTTGTTGATAATTCCATGGGGCTAATTTATGATTATTTTTTAGTTAGTATTCGTTTTACCCATCTATTGGCAGGCTTTTCAAAATAATAATAAGAAAGTAAGCTAAGCGCAATAGTGATGCAAAAAATGACGGGGACACTTATCATCCAATGCATGTGCCATTGATACAGAGTAGCCATTTGGGTGTATGTGAGTATAATAAATAAATGTATCAGGTAGAAACTGTAACTGATTTCTCCTCCTATCACTAAGACCCGATTGGATAGTAACCGGGATATATACCCTCTTTGTAAGGCAAAGATAAGTATCACCAAAGAAACGGGTAGCCAGTAGTAACAAGAATAGCGGTATACTTTGGGAATGTCTGCGGTACAAAAATAGAAAACAAAAAATAAAATGACTACTCCTATTTCTAATAGTGTTCCGGTGGAATAAGAAATCTTTTTGTTGAATATCGACCGATAAAACTGATAAAGTAAAACACCTACAAAAAAGTCCGGCAGGCGGGTGATTGGATTTACATACCAGTATGCTTTAATTTGTTCTTCAGCAGTCAGATGCATACCTGTCAGCATAACCAGCAGGCAGATGAAAAGAGTGATGCATAGATTCCGTTTACTATTTAAGAAAGGAATGATGAGGGGGAAACAGAAATAAAATAACTGTTCGCAGCCCAGACTCCACGAAGGACTATTGAATGAGAAAAAATAATCTGCAGAAGGGAAGAACGGTTGCAATAAAAAAGTGGAAGCGGCGAAGTGTTTTATCCAGTCTGTCGTATCGTTGTATTGAACATACCCTCCTATACATGCGGCAATTAATAGAGTAAGTAGATGGAGGGGGTAAATGCGGGCAATGCGTGCTACCCAAAAGTACGTTTGGTGGTGATCTTTTCCAATAACTTTTCTTCATAATTATAGGCAATAATGAAGCCACTAAGGATGAAGAAAAAGCTGACTCCAACAAATCCTTCTTTAAAGAAGTGTGTGTCGAAGCTCGGATCCAGAACATAACAATGTGCCCCGAATACCATCAAGGCAAATAATATTCGTAAAGAAGTTAATGTGTTAATCACGATACTTATCAGTTTTTTTGTATTCGCTGACAAAAGTACTGCTTTCTTGTGATATAAAAATTCACATAGATTAAAAAGAATCAAGATTCGGACCGTAGACGGCTAAGATGTTGGGGAGTCATGCCTAGAAAGGAGGCTATATATCCCAATTGGGCACGGTGAATGACATCTGGTTGCTCACGTAAAAGTTGTTCATAACGTTCTTTAGCCGGAAGATACAATCGGTTGATATGGTGAATATCCATGTACAACAAACATTCCTGATGAATAACACGTCCCCAGTTGGCAATTTCTATATTAGTTTCATAAATCTGATTTAAATCTTCAATGCGTATGGCATATAATTCACAATCTTCCAGTAATTCTACATATTCGTATCCCGGTTGATTATGATATAAATCTTTCATGGCAAAGGTAATATCACCTTCGCGTGAAAACCAGATCGTGATTTCTTCTCCGTCACGTAAACAATAGGACCTACAAAATCCTTTTTCAATAAAGTAGACGTGGCGGTCTAGTACTCCACCGTGTATCAGTAAATGTTTTTTAGGAAGCTCCATTTTCTTCATATAGCTGAAGAGTACTTCCAAAGAACTGTCGGATACCGGATAATACTGACGGATTCCTTTGATGATATTTTTCATGTTTGATTTATTCATTTGGATGCTCTATCCACCAATCAATCATCTTTCGGGCAAGACTAAGTTTTCTGGGAAGTTCGGGTAAATTGTCTCTTGTATAAAAGTCTCCCGAACTCAATTCTTCATCTTGGAGGTTGATTTCCCCTCCGGCATAATCAGCAATAAAGCCGACCATTAGTCCGCTGGGATAAGGCCAGGGCTGATTACCGAAATAAGTGATATTCTTTACATCCAGTCCGGTTTCTTCTTTCACTTCACGTGCTACACATTCTTCTAGCGTTTCTCCGGTTTCCAGAAATCCGGCAACGAGACTGTTGAATGTTCCTTTAAAATTGCGGGCATGCACTAAGAGTAGTGAATCTTTTTTTCTCACTAATACAAGTATCGCTGTGGAAATGGAAGGATATACTTCCCGGCCACATTTCGGACAACGCTTCATGATAGATTCTTTCTGTTCCATAGGCGTGCCGCAGGCGGAACAAAAGCGGCTGTTTCTATCCCAATGCAGAATCTCATGTGCTTTTCCTGCTGTCTGATAATGAGACAAAGGAAGATATTCATAGCAGGCACGAAGCCCTATCATGATCCATTGCTCCGATTCTTCAATGGGAGAGGAGAGGGAGAAAGCCTTGCAGTTTCTCTCTTCCAGTGTAGTGATATTGTGTACGGTTGTTTTTTCTTTAATAACAATAGGAGAGCTTTCTCCACACGGGATGGCATATATACCATCCTCTTTTTTCTCAAGAAGCAGTTGGTCTTTGTAAAAGATAAACCACCATGATTGTGCTGTCTGATTCATTTTAATTCTAATTCTTGATCTTCGCGCTGCGAAGTTATAAAAAAACTAGATTGATATTTAGACTTATCAGATAAAATACAGGGCAACTGCACCAAAATTTGATTCATAACC
>NC_021017.1:5516355-5564990 GCF_000210075.1 Bacteroides xylanisolvens XB1A | reverse complement strand
TGTGCGGATATGAATTAAATTTTGGTGCGGTTGCCCTGGATAAAATATCAATAGACTAACTCAATAAAATGCATTGTTCGACACCAATTTCCTGAATAAAATAATTGTCGTGTGAGATTGCTATCACAGTACCTGCATAATTTTTGATAGTAGCAGTGATAATTTCAATACTTTGTATGTCCAAATTGTTGGTAGGTTCATCCAGGATAAACATATCAGGGGTATTGTTACTAATCATCAGACAGCAGAAAGCGAGACGCATTTTCTCACCACCACTAAGTTTCCGGCAGGATTTTGTCCCATTCGGATGCAGGAAACAAGTAACGGTTTAGAATAATCTTTATTTCATGCTCCGGCAGATTCCGGCTGTTGAAAGCGTAAGCCTGTTCAAGAATACTGTTCCGGTCGTCAATGATCGAATACTCTTGATTCAAATAGACATAGCTAAAGTCCGTCCGTGTCAGGGTTCCTTCCTGTGGTTGAAGTTGGCCGGTGATTAATTTCAATAGAGTTGTCTTCCCGCTACCGTTGGCTCCTTCTATACGGAGGCGGTCTCCGCTCTTTAGCTGAAAACTGACAGGAGCTTGCCAAAGCTGTTGTTTTGAGATACTATTTTCCTGAATATCATTGCTATTCGGATTGGGATGATAACCTGTGTCAGACGAATTTATTTCATCATTCGTCAGAATATCATTGTTAACCGAATTGGAATGATAACTGAAGTTAATCTCTTTTGCTGTCACTAATATCTTCCCGGTATGAAGCGAGGAACTATTGAAGTCGGTTTTTAATGCAGCAGTCGGAGAGAGCGAACCTCGAAGCTGGTTGCGTTCATTTGTTAACTTCTCGGCTTTCTCCTGATGAACGCCAGTCAGTTTACTGGTGCTCTTCTCGGATTTCCCTTGGAGTGCGTTCAATACAATGCGTGGAACTCCTTTTTTTATATTACTCTTTTCGCCGCGTACATTCTGTTTGTCCCTGCGTTCGGCCGTTTCGCGAGCCACTTTACGGGCAATACGTAGTGCCTTTTCTTTTTCTTCAATACGTTGTTGTAATGCTTCCTGCATCAGCGTTTTTTGTTCTTTGTAGAATTCGTAATTTCCGCCATAATAATTGATTTGATGCTTCTTTAGTTCGCAAATCTCGGGGAGAAGATTGAGCAGGGTGCGGTCATGACTTACCACCAACAGGGTGGAACGATATTTTTCTACCCAGTCATATAAACGTTGTCTGCCGGAAGAATCGAGATGATTGGTCGGTTCATCCATAAGTATGACAGATGGATGATGAATGTCCATACCTGCCAGGAATACGCGGGTCTTTTCGCCGCCACTAAGCAGATTCATCGGGTAGGATAGCGTAAACTGTCCTAATCCCCATAAATCGAGAGCGGCGATGGAACGTTCTTCGATATTCCAGTCATCATTTAGAATGGTGAAATTCTCGTTTGAGACATCTCCTGCCAGGATGGCGTGCAGAGCTTGCTGTTTACGCTCTATTTGAAGAGCTTGTGCAATGGTCAGTGAATCATATTGCCCGAAATGTTGCGGGATATAATATAGGTCGTCCGGGCGGACAATGACACCGGAAGAGGGTGATAACTGTCCGGCAATAATTTGTAGCAAAGTAGATTTGCCACAACCATTGTTACCGACTAATCCCAATTTCTGCCCTTTACTGATGGCGAAATTGAGGTCACTGAATAATACTTCTTTATCCGGATGGATATAGCTGATTTGTTGGATACTGATAGACATGACGATCTATTGGGTTTGAGGTTGAAAATAGAGTGAAAAAAAACACAGGATAGGGGGAACGACAAACACAATACTGGCTAAACAACACGGATTTCGTGATGCTTAACAAAATAGAAAAAGCATATAAGAAAAGTGATGTTTACTTAGAAGTGTTGTCTTACTTAGTAATTCTCATTGCGGTAGGTATATAGTTTAACTTGGCGGCAAAGATAACACTTTCTATTAGATTTCACTCTATTAAGACTGAAAAAGAATGAATTTCATTTATTTAGAGGCTCCGTTTACCTCATTCAGAGCCTCCGATTACTCCAAATAGAGCCTCTGTTTACCCTATTCAGAGGCTCTGTTTTAGAAGTGAGTTATACTCTTTCTTATTCTTATACATCAAACAGTTGATTTAATCCCTCACTCATACTGGGATGCGTGAAGATAAAATCGCGCAAGAATGTAGAGGTTTGCCCTGTTTTTATCGCCATAGCTACGATATTGATGATTTCTGAAGCATCGGCGCAGAATAGAGTACAGCCCATAATCTTCCCGTTATGATTATTGATGATAGCTTTTAGCATACCATCTGTCTGCCTCAATGTACGGGTACGGACGATGGAGGAAGCCGGCAACCGGGAAACCTTAAATGAATATCCTCTTTTCAGAGCTTCTTCTTCACTGATTCCGATATGTGCCAATGGCGGATCAATAAACACTGCATATTGCACAGGATCACGGTCTCCGATATCACGTTTCTTGTCGCCGAAGAGCTGATCGCGGATAATCCGGAAATCATCCAGCGAGAGATATGTAAATTGCGATCCGCCTTTCACATCTCCCATTGCCCATATATGAGGAACAGTAGTGCGTAACTGATCGTTTACGATGATAGCTCCGTGAGCATCAACTCCTACACCCGCTGCTTGCAGATTCAATCCCTCAATCATCGGTTTACGTCCCGTTGCGATAAGAATGGCATCTCCATCTACATAATAAGGAGTACCGTCGGATATGTCCGAGTAAGTCAGTGTCACTCCGTCATTCGTGTCATGGATAGACTGTGCACGAGCGTTCAGATGGATTTCAATACCTTTCTTCTCCATCACTTCTTTGACGCTGTTTGCAATATCCCGATCTTCGCGAGGCATAAATTTGTTTCCTCCTTCGAGTATCGTCACTTTACTGCCGAAACCGGCATACATAGAAGCGAACTCCAGTCCGATATATCCTCCACCTATGATAATCAGGTGATGAGGAAGTACACTTAAGTCCAAAAGCGCACTACTGGTATATACGTGCTGACTTTGCTGAATACCATCTATTGCAGGGATAATGGGAGTAGACCCCGTGTTGATAAATATCTCTTTTCCTTTCAGTTCGATTTCTCCTTCGGGAAGTTCCACTTTTATGGTATCGGCGGATATGAAAGACCCCGTTCCAGTATAGATAGTCACATTAGGACGTTTGCTTAGTCTTTCGTAATTATCATTCCTAAGAAAGGAAGTGAGGCGGTTCTTTCGGCCGATGGCCTGTTTGTACATATTCGCCTGCTTCGGAAAATCATCGTGGTAAAGCAAAGCGGAAACCTCGGCTTCATGCACCAGCGTCTTTGTTGGGATACAGGCTACATTCGGACAGCTTCCTCCATACATCATGTTGGAACGTTCTACGATGGCCACTTGCCATCCGCGGTTGGAAAGTTCGGCAGCCAGGGTTTTCCCTGCCTTGCCGAATCCTATAATAATTGCATCATATTGTTTCATAACTTCTTGTATTAATGATTTGTATGAGACTATATAACAGTCTGAAAATACGATTTGTTCCGCAATGGCAAGAAGTCAGAATCCTCTTTAGTGGTTGTCTTAGTCTTTTTTAAGTGTTTTGAGTACGCGTTGTGACGAGTCGGATAATAACACTACGGCACTGGCCAGGATCACAATGTCTTTAATCACCAACCGCCCTGCACCGGATAGTAATGGGAAACCGAATTCTCCGCTTCCCAAGTCGGGAACCCAGACTTCCGGGGTGGTGACAAGAAAAGAAAGTGTGCCGAGCGTCATGATAATGGCGAGGGTGTCGCCTGCCAATCCCACTTTTGGGAAAAAGATTCCCAAGAATACCAGTATGCCGATCCCCATAATAAGAGCTCCCAGTCCGTAAGAGAAAGTATAAGTGCGGTTTGCTTCGTGCCATGCACGATTTTCCGGGACAAAAGCACCTTCCGCATTTTTATGTTCTTTGTATTCGGGTGCACCTTTAGCATAGAAGAAACTCATAAAAGGACTGTTGGCAACAAACGGAACAATCCCGTCGGCTTCATAATGGAAATACTTCAATCCGCCTATCCATACAAATACTACCAGGATGGCAACGCGGATAAATTTCATACCAAAACTTTTCAGACTTGAAGTGAAGGTCAGTAAAGCGATCAATTTCTCTTTCATTTTGTTGGGGTTTTAATGGGTTTATCTTATGTTGCAAAGGTCGTCCATTTCCACTACCCCCAAAATAGCAATACTTCCGTATGCCTTGTCAATTTTTCCCTTCCTGTGTGTTTCTGAATTGCACGGCGCTCTGTCCAGTCATATTTTTGAAGAAACGGCTGAAAGAAGCCTGGTCTTCAAATCCCAGAATATCGGCAATCTCTTTGGCGCTTTTGTTGCTGTAAAGCAGGAGACGTTTAGCTTCCGCTTCCACCCGTTCGTGGATAACCCGAAGCGGCGAAGGCAGTTTGCAGGTAGAAAAGATGTTCGATAGTGTCTTGGGAGATTTATGCAACATATTGGCATAGTCCTGCACCTGTTTCTTCGTCCGGTAATGCTCGTCGACCAAGTTATAGTATTGGCGGACAATCTCAAAACCGGATTCTTTTTCACGGGTGATATTCATGCGGTGACGTGCAATTCGGGTACATTGGATAATGAAACGTTTTAGCAGGATGCGTAGCATCTCCTCCTGCAGGCTGTCGGAAACGGTAAACTCGTTTTCCAGTGCTTCGGTAATGGTGTCGAGTTCTTTACGTTCTTTTTCATTCAGGGTAAAACGGATCAGGTGAGAAGAACCGTTGAACAGGAAACCGCTGCATGACACTTCATGGTCGTTGCCATAGATACAATAGAAATTGCTGTTGAACAACAAAGTCAGGTATTCACCATCAATCGATTTAAATTCGAGGTGTTGCAGATGAGTGAGTGAAATCACTTCATCTTGGGTAAGTATCATTTCCTGATGGTCGATTTCTACTGTGATGCTTCCGTTGCGTACCCATATAAATTTATAAAGCCCTTTTTCTTTTTGCAGTGCTTTTTCTGTCAGATAAGAGTCTGTAAGTGCGAGTGTTCCTTTTAGTTTCGTGTGATATTGTTGTAACATAATTAATCCTCCATTGCTGATGCGTCAAATGATAACGGCAGTAGATCGCCTATACTTTTTACTTCGTAGATACATTCTTTGCCATATAATAGGATGCGGATGGGTTGTTTGTAACGCTTTTCCGTTTCCAGAATCACTTGCCGGCAAGCACCGCAGGGAGGAATCGGATGGTCGATGAAGTCCTTTTCCGTTCGTGCCGCAATGGCAAGAGTGACAACCGGTTGGTCGGGATATTGGGAGTTGGCATAGAATAGGGTAGTACGTTCTGCACAAAGCCCCGACGGATAGGCCGCATTTTCCTGATTGGTTCCTGTCACTACTGTCCCGTTGCCCAATAGCGCAGCGGCACCTACGGAGAAATGGGAGTACGGAGAATAACTACGAGCTGTTGCCTCCATGGCAGTCTTTATAAGTGACCGATCGCCCTCATTCAACTCATCATATTGATATACTTTAATAATAGCGGTAATTGTGAGGTCTTTCATATACGTCAGGGTATTGGTTTCTACAATTAATGTTACAAAGTTAGGAAAGAGATTGATAATCCCAATTATTTTTCAGATTTTTGTGCCATCTAATTCACATCTGAATAAAAATGGAGAATAAACTGCATAGACTTATCTTTTTAACCGTTGTTTTTTTCTTTGCCGTAGGAGTGCAGGCACAGAAACGGAATGCCCGTTACGTCGAGTATATAAATAAGTATAGTGATTTGGCTGTTGAACAGATGAAGCTTCATAAGATTCCGGCGAGTATTACATTGGCACAAGGATTGCTGGAAAGCGGTGCCGGATACAGCCAGTTGGCACGAAAGAGTAATAACCACTTTGGTATTAAGTGTGGTGGCAGTTGGCGGGGACGTACGGTTCGTCATGATGATGATGCCCGTAACGAATGTTTCCGTGCTTATAAGCATCCGCGTGACTCTTACGAAGATCATTCCGACTTCCTTAGAAGAGGTGCCCGTTACGCTTTTCTTTTTAAACTGGACATCACCGATTATAAAGGCTGGGCGCGTGGACTGAAAAAAGCAGGCTATGCTACCGATCCTTCTTATGCTAATCGTCTGATTACAATTATCGAAGATTATGACTTGTATAAATACGACCGTAAGGGGGTATATTCGGAACGGAAACTGAAAAAGAATCCTTGGTTGATGAGCCCGCATCAGGTGTATATCGCTAATGATATTGCTTATGTGGTAGCCCGCAACGGTGATACCTTTAAAGATTTAGGCAAGGAATTCGATATTAGTTGGAGGAAACTTGTGAAGTACAACGACTTGCAGCGTGATTATACCTTGATGGAAGGAGATATCATCTACCTGAAGAGCAAGAAGAAAAAGGCTTCCAAACCTTATACTGTATATGTTGTGAAAGATGGAGATTCCATGCATGGCATCTCTCAAAAATATGGTATCCGCCTCAAAAATCTGTATAAGATGAATCGTAAGGATGGTGAGTATGTTCCGGAAATCGGAGATAGATTGCGTCTGCGGTAGAGACTTCTCTCAAAAGTTTCGAATTTCGGAAACTTAATGACTCATTCATGTGTTATTATCTTGATAAAACATGATTAGAATATGAGTCTAAACATTGCAAAAAGTAATAAGAAACGTGTCGTCATAGTAGGCGGTGGTTTCGGTGGCTTGAAACTGGCTAACAAGCTGAAAAAGTCAGGCTTTCAAGTCGTATTGATAGATAAAAACAACTATCATCAGTTTCCTCCTTTGATTTATCAGGTGGCTTCGGCTGGTATGGAGCCAACTTCCATATCCTTCCCCTTCCGTAAAATATTCCAGCATCGGAAAGATTTCTTTTTCCGTATGGCGGAAGTACGTGCCATTTTCCCGGAAAAGAATATGATACAGACTTCCATCGGAAAAGCAGAATATGACTATCTGGTGTTAGCAGCAGGTACTACAACCAACTATTTCGGTAATAAACATATCGAAGAGGAAGCCATGCCGATGAAAAATGTGTCAGAAGCGATGGGATTGCGAAACGCTCTTCTGGCTAATCTGGAACGAGCGCTGACCTGTTCAACGAAGCAGGAACAACAAGAGTTATTGAATATTGTAATTGTGGGAGGTGGAGCTACCGGGATAGAAGTAGCCGGAATACTTTCCGAGATGAAGAAATTTGTCTTGCCGAATGATTATCCTGATATGTCCAGCAGTCTGATGCACATCTATTTGATTGAAGCCGGGCCGCGATTGCTTGCCGGAATGTCGGAAGAATCATCTGCACATGCTGAACAGTTTCTCCGTGAAATGGGAGTAAATATCCTGTTGAATAAACGCGTTGTGGATTATCGTGACCATAAAGTAGTACTCGAAGATGGTACAGAGATTGCCACGCGTACTTTTATCTGGGTGAGTGGTGTCACCGGTGTGACTATCGGAAATCTGGATGCCTCTCTGATTGGGCGTGGAGGACGTATTAAAGTCGATTCATTTAACCGTGTAGAAGGGATGAATAATGTGTTTGCTATTGGCGACCAATGTATTCAGTTAGCTGATGAAAATTACCCGAACGGGCATCCTCAACTGGCACAAGTGGCGATCCAGCAAGGAGAACTATTGGCAAAGAATCTGATTCGTATGGAGAAAGGACAGGAAATGAAACCTTTCCATTACCGCAATTTAGGTTCGATGGCGACTGTCGGGCGCAATCGTGCCGTAGCAGAGTTTAGTAAAGTAAAGATGCAGGGATGGTTTGCCTGGGTGATGTGGCTCGTTGTTCATCTGCGTTCTATCCTTGGAGTACGCAATAAGGTTATTGTACTCTTGAATTGGGTATGGAATTATTTCACTTACGATCAGTCTATGCGTATGATTGTCTATGCCCGTAAAGCAAAAGAGATTCGTGATCGTGAAAAGGTGGAGGAAACTACCCATTGGGGAAAAGAACTGATACAGGAACCGAAGCAACACTCTCCGCAGGAGATTCAGCAAGCTTCCGAACAAGAGAAAAAATAGTCAATGAGAAGTCATTATACCGTAGTTGACAATCCGGCATTATCCAGGTATACTGACCTTCCGCCGACAGGTGGATAGATTCATATTCTGAACAGTAAATTCGTACAGGGTGTCCGATATCGGACACCCTTGTTTTTTGTTACATTCTATTTATCAATTACTTATGATTTTGGCATAGATTTGGTATATGAAATGCTAAATTGATACATGATAAAATCGTAAACGATCAGATATGGACAGAGAAATTCCTAAAGAAATACGTCAGAAAGAACGTAACAAGAAGATCATTCGTTATTCATCCATCGGGGTGGCAAGTATTGTTGTCATTGGTGTACTTATATCTGTACTAAGGGCAGGAGTGGAGGCAAAAGATCTTGTCTTTTCCACAGTCGATACAGGAGTTATTGAGGTAAGTGTCAGTGCTTCCGGCAAGGTGGTTCCTGCATTTGAAGAAATAATCAATTCTCCAATCAACAGTCGTATTCTTGAAGTTTATAAAAAAGGAGGAGATAGCGTAGATGTAGGTACTCCGATTCTGAAACTAGATCTTCAGAGTACGGAAACCGAATATAAAAAGTTGCTGGACGAAGAGCAGATGCGTCGGTATAAGCTCGATCAGCTTCGTGTCAATAATCAGACGAAGCTTTCCGATATGGCGATGCAGATTAAAGTTTCGGCAATGAAATTGAGTCGTATGAAAGTGGAGTTGAGAAATGAACACTATCTGGACAGTCTCGGTGCAGGAACAACGGATAAGGTACGCCAGGCTGAATTGAGCTATAATGTGGCTCAATTAGAGTACGAACAACTTCAGCAACAATATAAAAATGAGAAGGAAGTAGCTGCTGCCGAACTAAAAGTTCAGGAGCTTGATTTTAATATCTTCCGCAAGAGCCTTTCCGAAAAGAAACGTACTTTGGATGATGCGCAAATCCGTTCTCCGCGCAAAGCTATTCTTACCTATATTAATAACCAGATTGGTGCGCAGGTTTCCGAAGGCGGACAAGTCGCTATCATTTCCGATTTAAGTCATTTTAAGGTAGAAGGCGAGATTGCTGATACGTATGGCGACCGTGTGGCAGCTGGAGGAAAAGCAATTGTTAAGATAGGAAGCGATAAACTGGAAGGAACGGTCAGCAGTGTAACACCGTTATCCAAGAATGGCGTCATATCATTCACGGTTCAGTTGAAGGAAGATAATCACCGTCGTCTGCGCTCCGGATTGAAGACAGATGTTTATGTGATGAATGCCGTGAAGGAAGATGTGATGCGTGTTGCCAATGGCTCTTTCTATGTGGGGCGTGGTGAATACGAATTGTTTGTCTGCAACTCTGACAATGAACTGGTCAAACGTAAGATACAGTTGGGTGATTCAAACTTTGAATATGTAGAAGTTTTGAGTGGATTGCAACCGGGTGACAGGGTAGTGGTAAGCGATATGAGTGCATATAAGAACAAGAATAAGCTGAAGATTAAATAATTTAAATACTAGAAGTTATGATAACATTGAACTCTCTTTCCAAAATTTATCGTACTGATGAGATTGAAACGGTAGCGTTGGAAAATGTGAATCTGACGGTAGAACGTGGAGAATTCCTAAGTATAATGGGACCTTCCGGGTGCGGAAAATCTACATTGTTGAATATAATGGGATTACTTGACGCACCTACCATGGGAATAGTGGAAATCAATGGAATACGTACCGAAGGAATGAAAGACAAAGAATTGGCCGTTTTTCGTAATAAAACGCTTGGTTTTGTGTTTCAGTCTTTTCATTTGATTAATTCGTTGAATGTGATGGATAATGTGGAGTTGCCTTTACTTTATCGCCGTGTTGGCAGTAGTGAGCGAAAGCGGTTGGCGCAAGAGGTATTGGAAAAAGTAGGGTTAAGCCATCGTATGAGACATTTTCCTACACAACTTTCCGGTGGGCAGTGCCAACGTGTAGCTATTGCCCGTGCTATTATCGGTAATCCCGAAATAATCCTTGCCGATGAGCCGACAGGTAACTTGGATTCAAGGATGGGAGCCGAAGTCATGGAACTGCTTCACCGACTGAATAAAGAAGACGGACGCACCATCGTCATGGTTACCCATAATGAAGAACAGGCGAAGCAGACTTCGCGTACCATCCGTTTCTTTGACGGACGTCAGGTGCAGTAGAACCTGCGTTTTATACATAAAACTAAATAGAAAATAGATTAATATCTCTCTAAATTAAAAACCACCATGACAAAGAATATTTTTATCGTTGCGATAGCTGTCCTGTTAAGTGTTGCTTTTTGTTCGCTATCGGCACAAAATGTGAGTAAAGATTATAATGTAGGCGACTTCTTTGCCATCAACCTGCAATCTGTCGGAAATATTATTTTCGCTCAATCGGCAGAATGTACCTGCCGTTTGGGAGGGCCTTCTGAATTTGTAGAGAAAACCCGGGTAACGGTGAAGAACGGCACACTGGTTATCGATTATAAAGAGAAGAACGTAAAGAATGTCAAGAATCTGATTTTTTACATCACTGCTCCCGATTTGAGTAAAGTGAAAATCGACGGGGTAGGGAACTTTGATGCAAAGGAAAAATTGAATCTTAAAAATATAGCTTTCGAACTTGACGGAGTGGGAAATTGCAACGTGAAAAATCTTCATTGCGATGAACTGAAACTCGATGTCGACGGAGTAGGCAATATGAAAATGAATGTTGACTGTGGCCTTATCAAGGCTAAAGTGGATGGAGTAGGTAATATCACTTTATCGGGTAAGACTGATACTGCATTCTTTAAAAAGGATGGTGTTGGTAAAATCAATTACAAAAACCTGAAATGTAAGGATATAACAAAGAAGGGATGGAATTTCTAATATGGAACGTTCTTTGACGAACTTCTGTGGAACCTAATCGAAGAAGAATAAAAAAGACGAGTAAGAAATATACTGAACTCTATACTGGTAACGATCATGATAAAACTCTATTTTAAACAAGCATTCCATCTGTTGGGAGAAAATAAACTGCTTTCATCTATTTCCATTATTGGTACAGCTTTGGCTATTGCTATGATAATGGTAATTGTGATTACTTTACGTGCGACTATTGCTCCCTTTGCACCGGAAACCCATCGTGACCGGATGCTTATTTTCCGGTTTGCCGGACTTCAAAGTAAGTCCAACGTGAATTGGCAAAGCAATGGCCCTATCGGATACAATACGGCAAAGGCTTGTTTCAAAGCAATGACAATTCCCGAAGTTGTTTCCATAACCAATATCTGGCAGGAAACAATGCTGGCTGCTAAACCGGCAGGTGAGATGGAAAGTTGTAGTGTGTTGCAAACAGACGATGCTTTCTGGAAAATATTTGAATTTGAGTTTCTATCCGGTAAACCGTATGATAATGCCGATTTTGATGCCGGAGCAGCAAAAGCTGTGATTTCCGAAGATATGGCTCGCCGTTTGTTCGGAACGTCAGAAGTGGTTGGAAAGACATTCCTTCTGAATCATTCGGCTTATATTGTTTGCGGAGTGGTACGTCCGGTCTCTAAACTGGCGAAATACGCCTATGCGCAAGTTTGGATTCCTTTGAGTTCAACAAGTGCCTTCACAGCCACTTGGGGCGATGACAATATCATGGGTATGACTGCCGTCTATATACTGGCTAAATCGAAAGACGATTTTCCGGCTATTCGTCAGGAGGCAGACCGCTTGCGGGCTATCTTTATGGCAGGGCATCCCAATTTCGATTTACTCTATCGCGGACAGCCTGATACTTATTTCGTAGCCGCGCAACGCTATTCCGCCAACAATCCTCCTGCTGTGAAAGAAGCAGTACGGCAATACATACTGACATTACTTGTCTTGTTGATTGTTCCTGCCGTCAACTTGTCCGGACTTACTTTGTCACGCATGCGTAAGCGTATCTCCGAAATAGGAGTGCGAAAAGCCTTTGGTGCCCCCAGACGGGAGCTTATGATGCAGGTACTATCTGAAAATATGCTTTATTCCCTGTTCGGAGGAATTCTCGGACTGGTATTAAGTTATGTCGCCGCTTTCCTTTTGGGAGGAATGCTTTTCTCCGTAGACTTTGTATCCAATGGGGTGGAAGATTTGCGGACCATGTGTGTAGACTTACTGTTCGATCCTACCGTATTCCTGCTGGCATTTCTGGCTTGCTTCCTACTCAATTTATTAAGTGCCGCCATTCCGGCATGGAGAGTAACTCGCACCAATATTGTGGATGCCATCAACGAAAGATAATTCTTCAACTCATCTAAATTCTAAAGAAAATGCAACTATTAAAACAAATATGGAACGAGCGCCGGTCAAACGGGTGGTTGTGGTCAGAACTATTAATTGTTTTTGTGGTCCTGTGGTATGTGGTCGACTGGACGTATGTGACAGCGCGTACTTATTACGAACCGGTAGGATTTGATATTACCGATACGTATTATTTGGAACTAAGCCTGAAAAACGACAAGAGTAATTCCTATCTTTCGAAAGAGCAAAAGAGTACATCTTTAGGACAAGATATTATCGAGTTGACTAATCGTCTCCGGAGATTGCCGGAAGTGGAGGCCGTTTCAATATCCAATAATGCGCGTCCCTATATCGGGAGTAACTCCGGTAGTATGTTACGTATCGATACATTAGTTAGTAATCCGCTACGGCGTTCGGTAACCCCTGACTTTTTTCAGGTCTTCCGTTATCAAAGTGCTGATGGGCGTGGTTATCAGCCGTTGGTGCAAGCTTTAAAGAATGGCAATGTCGTTGTTGGTGAAAATTTCTGGCCCAAAGATTATAAAGGCGATCGTACGCTGTTGGGTAAAGAAATGGTCGATGTGGATGATTCTACGAAAGTGTACAAGATAGGGGGAGTTTCGAAGAAGGTGCGTTACAATGACTTTTGGCCTAACTACAGTGATCGGTATGTAGCCATTGAATTTCCTGAAAAGATAATGGTCGAACTTGACGATGAACTTTATCCTTCGAGTGTAGAAGTTTGTCTGCGGGTGAAACCGGGGACTTCCAGAGACTTTGCGGAACATTTGATGAAATTGTCCGCCAACCAGTTGAGTGTCGGTAACTTATTCATCCTGAAAGTGCATGATTATGAAGATCTGCGGAATGACTTCCAGCAAGGAAGTTATAATCAGGTACAGGTACGTTTCTGGATGATGGGCTTCTTATTGCTTAATATCCTGTTGGGTATTGTCGGCACCTTCTGGTTCCGTACGCAGCACCGTCGTGCCGAGTCTGCGCTTCGTATAGCAGTCGGGTCCAGCCGGATGCAGCTTTGGCAACGTTTAAATAAAGAAGGATTGCTATTATTGACTCTGGCTGCTTTGCCTGCCGCCGCCATCTGTTATAATACCGGCCATCTGGAGTTGACTGAAGGGTATATGGAGTGGGGAGTAGTGCGTTTTCTTATTACATTTGTCATAACCTACTTCCTGATGTCTTTAATGATTCTTATAGGTATTTGGTTTCCTGCCCGTCAGGTAATCCGCATACACCCTGCCGAGGCGTTGCGCGAAGAATAAAAAACTTGGGCTATCTGTTTGTTTTCAATAGATTTAACGTATCTTTGTCGGCATAATATTGAAAACACCGCAGGCTTTAATTATATGAATCGACGCTACTATTGTTTGCTTATCGTTCTGTTTTTTGCTGTTCTTATTCAGGCGGCAGCAGCGGAACGTACATACAATATCCTGTTTATACAGTCATACACCTCACAGACTCCTTGGCATAGCGACCTTAATCAGGGGTTGGTCAAAGGATTTAAAGAAAGTGGCCTGAAGGTGAATATAACAACGGAGTATCTTGATGCCGATTTTTGGGCATTCAACTCCGAGAAAGTAATTATGCGTCGTTTTTGTCAGCGTGCTCGTGACAGGCAGACCGATTTGATTATAACAGCAAGTGATGAAGCTTTCTATACTCTTTTTGCCTGTGGAGATTTGTTGCCTTTGCAGATACCGGTCGTGTTTTTCGGCATTAAGTATCCTGATATGGAGCTGATTGCTACTCATCCCAATGTTTGCGGGTTCACTGCCAATCCGGATTTTGATGTCATATTGCGTCAGGCGCAAAAGATATTTCCCCAGCGGAAAGAAGTGGTATGTGTGATAGATAACAGCTTTTTGAGTAACAAAGGCCTTGAAGATTTTGAAGAAGAGTGGAAAATCTTTCAAAAAGACAATCCGGATTATAGAATGAAAGTCTATAATACCCAAAATCATACAACGAGTCACATCATTGCTGCTATTTGTTACCCTCGTAACAGCTACGAACGTCTGGTGGTTGCTCCTAAATGGTCGCCTTTCCTTTCATTCGTTGGCAAAAACTCAAAAGCTCCCGTATTTTCGAGTCAGAATGTGGGGTTAACTAATGGCGTATTCTGTGCATACGATTCCGATAGTTATGCTTCAGCATTATCGGCAGCTCAAAGGGCTGCTTTAGTCTTAAAAGGTACATCTCCCCAAGAAATAGGAGTGACAGAAATCACGCAGGGATTCATCTATGACTATAAACAGTTGGATTATTTTCATATTGACCCTGATAAAGTATCCTCTAGCGGAACCATCGTCAACGAACCGTATTGGGAAAAATATAAATACCTTTTTATACTGCTCTATCCGTCTATCCTGGCGTTGCTGATAGCTTCTATCGTGTGGTTGATGCGTGCCAACCGGCGTGAGTCCAAACGACGGATTCAGGCACAGACCCGTCTGCTCGTGCAGAATAAACTTGTGGAACAGCGTAATGAGTTTGATAATGTATTTCATTCCATCCGTGATGGTGTGATAACGTATGATACCGATTTGCACATTCATTTCACAAACCGCTCCTTATTACAAATGCTGCATTTGCCGTATGAGTCAGGGGGCCGTTTTTATGAAGGAATGATGGCAGGCAGCATCTTCAAGATATATTATAACGGTCAGGATATTCTTCATTCTATGCTGAAGCAGGTAGCTGCTAAAGGAGAAAGTGTGAAGATACCCCAGGGAGCTTTCATGAAAGAAGTGCATAGTGATAAATACTTCCCGGTGTCGGGGGAAATAGTCCCGATCCGTTCAAAGGATACGATTACCGGTATGGCACTTTCCGCACGGAATATTTCGAATGAAGAAATGCAGAAGCGTTTCTTTGATATGGCAGTAGACGAAAGCTCCATCTATCCGTGGCAGTTTGATATGGAAACCAACTGTTTCATTTTCCCGCAAGGTTTCTTGAAACGTCTTGGATACGATGAATCGGTTACTACCATCTCCCGTGATGAAATGGATCGCACTATCCATCCTGATGATTTGAAGGAAATAAGTCCGTTATTTAATAGAGCATTGACAGGAGAAGATTCCAATACCCGTCTGAATTTCCGTCAGCGGAATGTCAACGGAGAGTATGAATGGTGGGAATATCGTTCTTCCGTAATCACGGGATTGACACAAGATTCATTGTACAATATATTAGGTGTTTGCCAGAGTATCCAGCGATATAAGACTGCCGAGCAGGAGATGAGAGAGGCTCGTGATAAAGCCCTCCAGGCTGACAAACTGAAATCGGCGTTCCTTGCCAACATGAGTCACGAGATTCGGACTCCGTTGAATGCGATTGTAGGTTTCTCCGATTTGCTAAGCGATACGAGTGGTTTTACAAGCGAAGAGATTGCCCAGTTTATCGGAACCATTAATAAGAATTGCGGCCTGTTACTGGCTTTGATTAATGATATTCTTGATTTGTCACGTATCGAATCGGGAACCATGGAATTTATGTTCGCCGAGCATAACCTGCCGCTGTTATTAAAGACCGTCCATGATTCTCAACGCTTGAATATGCCACCGGGAGTAGAACTGGTGTTGCGTATGCCCGAAAGTGATAAGAAATATCTTACGACAGATAATGTACGCTTGCAGCAAGTCGTGAATAATCTGATAAATAACGCTGCTAAATTTACGAGCAGCGGTTTCATTACTTTCGGCTATGAAGATGATGAGGTTCCCGGCTACACCCGCATCTTTGTGGAGGATACCGGAGTCGGTATTTCTGAAGAAGGTATCCGTCATATATTCGAACGATTCTATAAAGTCGATAATTTCACCCAAGGAGCAGGTTTGGGATTAAGTATTTGTCAGACCATCATCGAACGTCTGAATGGTACCATCTCCGTCACCTCCGAAGTAGGTAAAGGCACTCGTTTCACTGTGCGCCTTCCTAACTACTGCGAATAATCGAACGTTCACTTTTGGGCATAGTGTCCGAAAATGGACACTTTTCTTATTTTCTAATCTGTTGATAATAAAAACTTTACTTTTTTGGCACATCGTTTGATTCTCTCATAGTGGAAAATACTGTGTATAATGAAAAAGAAAAGTATATTGTTTGCTCTTGCTGCCGTTTGCCTGCCGTTGGCATTGTCGGCACAGAAGGAAAGGGAAATAACCTTGAATGAAGCTATTGCTATGGCGCGTATTCAATCTGTTGACGCTGCTGTTGCCTTGAATGAATTGAAAACGGCCTATTGGGAATTTCGTACCTTTCGTGCCGATCTTCTGCCGGAAGTCAACCTGACCGGAACCCTGCCTAATTATAACAAATCGTATAGTTCCTATCAAAATTCGGACGGTTCTTACGGTTTCGTCCGTAATAACACATTGGGGCTTACCGGTGATCTTTCTATCGATCAAAATATCTGGCTTACCGGTGGTAAACTCTCGCTGACTTCCTCTCTCGACTATATCAAGCAATTGGGAACCGGAGGAGACCGGCATTTTATGTCGGTTCCTGTCACATTACAACTTACACAACCCATCTTTGGAGTCAATAATATAAAGTGGAACAGACGCATCGAACCGGTTCGTTATGCCGAAGCGAAAGCAGCTTTTATCACTGCTACCGAAGAAGTGACGATGCGTGCCATCACTTATTACTTTAATCTTTTGTTGGCAAAAGAAAATCTTGGCACGGCGAAACAGAACCAGACAAACGCCGACCACCTTTATGAAGTAGCCCTTGCCAAACGCAAAATGGGGCAGATTTCCGAGAATGAACTCTTGCAGTTGAAGCTCTCCGCTTTGAATGCGAAGGCTGCATTGACGGAAGCAGAGAGTGATCTCAATGCCAAGATGTTCCAGCTCCGTGCCTTTTTGGGAGTAGGAGAGGATGAAGTACTAAACCCGGTTCTTCCCGAAGCTGTGGATGGCCCGAGGATGGAGTACAATCAGGTGTTAAATAAAGCATTGGAACGTAATTCTTTTGCACAGAATATCCGTCGCCGCCAGTTGGAAGCCGATTATGAAGTAGCTACTGCACGCGGAAATTTGCGTAGTGTCGATTTGTTTGCAAGCGTAGGGTATACGGGTGAGAACCGGAATTTTCCGGCCGTTTACAGGAACTTGCAGGACAATCAGATTGTTCAGGTAGGCGTTAAGATTCCGATTCTCGATTGGGGAAAACGCCGTGGGAAAGTCCGGGTAGCCAAGAGTAACCGGGATGTAGTGCTTTCAAAAATTCGTCAGGAACAGATAAACTTCAACCAGGATATTTTTCTGTTGGTGGAGCATTTCAATAATCAGGCACAGCAATTGGACATAGCCAAAGAAGCCGATGCGATAGCCCAGCAACGATATAAAACAAGTATTGAAACTTTCCTGATAGGTAAAATCAATACCTTGGATTTGAATGATGCGCAGAACTCTAAAGATGATGCGAGACAGAAACATATTTCCGAACTTTATTATTATTGGTATTATTATTATCAGATTCGCAGTCTGACACTATGGGATTTTCGTACCAATACCGAACTTGAAGCTGATTTTGATGAAATCATCCGGCAATAAAAAGGCTAGGAAAAAACTTTTGAATCTTATGGAGGAACTTGCTGGAGATTATGGGAAAAGTTTTTCAAGTCTGCAAACAGACTATTGCGTATTTATGCCTGATTCATTTGGTATTACGAACTATTTATAGTACCTTTGAAACTCGATTTTAACACTCGGGAAATGAAAAATACGTAAATAATACAGAAAAATTCATCCCCCATTATAAATAAAGAAATAAAAAAAGAAATACTTCTTCTTGGAAGATTGAAAAAACAGAAGAAGAAGTTTTCTTGGTAGAGGAATCTTGCAATTTTAACTATGATTCTGATAATTGATGACGACAGCGCAGTGCGTTCTTCGCTTAGCTTCATGTTGAAGCGGGCAGGATATGAAGCACAGACCGTTCCCGGTCCGCGGGAAGCTATGGAAGTAGTACGTTCCGTAGCTCCGGATTTAATCCTGATGGATATGAACTTCACTCTTTCTACAACGGGTGAGGAGGGTTTGACCCTACTCAAACAAGTAAAAATATTCCGTCCCGAAACACCGGTGATATTGATGACCGCTTGGGGAAGTATCCAACTTGCCGTGCAAGGAATGCAGGCAGGAGCTTTTGATTTCATAACGAAGCCCTGGAATAATGCTGCCTTGTTGCAACGCATCGAAACGGCACTCCAACTTTCGGGCACTCCACAGGAACCAACGCAGGAACAGAGCGATTCTTTCGACCGCAGCCACATCATCGGACGTAGCCAGGGATTGATGGATGTGTTGAACACGATTGCCCGCATAGCAAAGACCAATGCCTCTGTCCTCATTACAGGGGAAAGCGGAACAGGTAAGGAATTGATAGCCGAGGCCATTCATATCAACAGTCAGCGAGCCAAACATCCTTTTGTGAAAGTGAATCTTGGAGGTATCTCCCAAAGCCTGTTCGAAAGTGAAATGTTCGGGCACAAGAAAGGAGCTTTTACCGATGCTTCCGCAGACCGTATTGGACGTTTTGAAATGGCAAACAAAGGGACGATTTTCCTGGATGAAATAGGTGATCTCGACCCTTCGTGCCAGGTGAAGTTACTGCGTGTATTGCAGGATCAGACATTTGAAGTGCTCGGCGACAGCCGTCCGCGCAAGACGGATATCCGGGTGGTATCAGCCACCAATGCCGATTTGCGCAAAATGGTAGGCGAACGTACTTTTCGTGAAGACCTCTTCTATCGTATCAATCTGATAACAGTGAAACTGCCGGCCTTGCGCGAACGTCGTGAAGATATTCCCTTGCTGGCACGTCATTTTGCCGACCGTCAGGCGGTAACCAACGGATTGCCCCGTACGGAGTTCTCTGCCGATGCCCTGCAATTCTTGAGCCGTTTGCCCTATCCGGGGAATATTCGTGAATTGAAGAACTTGGTGGAACGTACCATTTTGGTAAGTGGTAAACCGCTGCTTGATGCTTCCGACTTTGATGCGCAGTATATTCGCCACGATGACGCAAGAGTGACCGAAGGCGCAGCTCTGGTCGGTATGACTTTGGATGAAATAGAACGCCAGACCATTCTCCAGGCGTTGGACCGTTACAAAGGAAATTTGAGTCAGGTAGCTACGGCATTGGGTATCAGCCGTGCAGCACTCTATCGTCGTCTCGAAAAATATAATATAACAATGTGATAAATTTAGGCACGTGCCTAATAATATTAAGATTAACCGTTAACCACAGATAACGTGCGTATAAAAGGATTCTTTTACATACTAGTCTTTCTGCTGCTGGCATTAGGTAGTGTATTGCTGTTCCTTTCCAGTCAACTGAATACAATCTTTTTCTACATAGGGGAGGGGCTGATACTTTTCATCCTCATTTATCTGACCTTTTTCTATCGTAAGATTGTGAAGCCGTTGAATACAATCGGAAGCGGTATGGAACTGTTGCGTGAGCAGGATTTCAGTAGCCGTCTTAGCCCTGTAGGCCAATATGAGGCCGATCGTGTGGTGAATATCTTCAACCGCATGATGGAACAGCTAAAGAATGAACGTCTCCGCCTGCGTGAACAGAATAATTTTCTCGATTTGCTGATTAAAGCTTCTCCGATGGGAGTGATTATAACTTCCCTTGATGAAGACCTTTCGGAATTGAATCCGATGGCTTTGAAAATGCTGGGTGTTCGTTTGGAAGACGTACAAGGCAAGAAGATGAAAGAGATTGATTCTCCGTTAGCGGTGGAATTGGCCAACCTCCCGAAAGGAGAGAAGGTAACCGCCCGTCTGAACGACTCGAATATCTACCGGTGTACTCATTCTTCTTTCATTGATCGTGGATTTCAACATCCCTTCTACTTGGTAGAAACCCTCACCGACGAAGTGATGAAAGCGGAAAAGAAAGCATACGAGAAAGTGATTCGCATGATTGCCCACGAAGTGAACAACACGACTGCCGGCATTACTTCCACACTGGATACGGTAGAACAAGCCCTTTCCAGCGAAGAAGGAATGGAAGACATCTGCGACGTGATGCGTGTATGTACCGACCGTTGTTTCTCAATGAGCCGTTTCATTACCCGCTTTGCCGATGTGGTGAAAATCCCCGAACCGACACTTTCTTCTGTCAATCTGAATGATTTGGTTTTCACCTGCAAGCGGTTTATGGAAGGAATGTGTAATGACCGTCGCATTACACTCCGCATGGAAATAGACGAAAGTCTGAAAGATGTGATGCTGGATGCCGCTTTGTTTGAGCAAGTACTCGTAAACATCATCAAGAATGCAGCGGAAAGCATTGAGACCGATGGGGAAATAATAGTCCGCACCCTCGCTCCGGCCACTGTTGAAGTGATAGATAACGGTCTGGGGATCAGCAAAGAAACAGAAGCTAAACTGTTCAGTCCTTTCTTCTCTACCAAACCGAACGGACAGGGAATCGGACTTATCTTTATTCGCGAAGTACTGATGCGTCATGGATGTACATTCTCTTTGCGAACCTATGCCGACGGACTGACCCGATTCCGTATTACTTTCCCCTAATTGTGTCAAATAAGAACATTTCTTCCGTCAAATAGACCTTTTTTTGTCTTGAAATCACTCCTACCTTTGCCCCGCTCAATTCAATAGGATTTAAGGTATGAGATTAATGAAAAAAGGCACATTGACGCTCTTTCTTTTATTGGCTATCAGTATTCCGCTTTGTGCGCAGTATGTGGTACAAGGGGTGGTGACTGATTCTCTGACCAAAGAGCCTTTGCCTTATGCATCTGTACGCTTAAAAGACACGACCGAAGGAACTACTACTGGAAGCGACGGACGCTTTTACTTCAAAACCCATCGCTCGGAAGCAGTGCTTGTAATCTCTGTAATCGGATATAATGACTATGTCCGCACCATTCGCCCTGCCGGTAATGCATCCTATAAAGTAGCGCTTGCGCCTACCGAATACGCGCTTGGTGAAGTGGTAGTCAAACCCAAACGTGAGCACTACCGAAAGAAAGATAATCCTGCCGTAGAATTTGTCCGCCGTATGATTGAAAGCCGTGACAACTACTCTCCCTACGAGAAAGACTTCTGGCAACGCGAACGTTATGAAAAGACCACCTTTGCGTTGAATAACTTCGATGAAGAGAAACAGAAAAAATGGTTATATCGTAAATTTGATTTCCTGACGGAATATGTAGATACTTCAGCCGTTACCGGTAAACCGATTCTGACGGTATCAGCCCGTGAACTGCTTGCCACAGACTATTACCGGAAATCTCCCCGTTCCGAGAAGCAATGGGTGAAAGGGCGCAAACAGGCCGGTGTCGATGAGTTTCTCTCTAAACAAGGGATGCAGGCAGCCATCAATGAAGTCTTTAAAGACGTCGACATTTACGAAAACAACATTTCCCTGTTTACAAATAAGTTTGTCAGTCCCTTGTCCCGTATCGGTACAGGCTTTTATAAATATTACCTGATGGACACGTTGCAGATTGCCGGAGAGCCTTGTGCAGACCTCGCTTTCACACCTTTTAATTCCGAGTCTTTCGGTTTTAACGGACACTTGTATGTGACGCTCGACTCTACCTACTTTGTCAAACGTGCCGTATTTAACTTTCCCAAAAAGATAAACCTGAACTTTGTAGACTACATGTTGCTCGAACAGGAATTTAAGCGTGCCGAAGACGGCACACGCCTGCTCGATCATGAAAGTATCACTGTTGAGTTTAAACTGACCGAAGGACAGGACGGTATTTTTGCCCGTCGTGTAGCGGATTACAGCAACTACACCTTTACGCCGACTGCCGAAGCCGACAAAGCCTTTACCAAACCCGAACGTATTATTGAAGAGACGGAAGCCCTGTCGCGTCCCGAAACATTCTGGGCGGAGAATCGTCCGCAAGCCGCCATCTCCCAGCAGGAAAACTCGGTAGACCGCCTGATGACACAATTACGCAGTTATCCGGTGTATTATTGGACGGAGAAAGTGCTTTCCATTCTCTTTACGGGATATATTCCCACCTCCAAAGAAGCGCCACTTTTCTATATCGGCCCGATGAATGCCACTATTAGCGGTAACACATTGGAAGGACCCCGTATCCGTGCCGGAGGTATGACTACCGCCTGGCTCAATCCGCACCTGTTTGGCAAAGGATATGTGGCTTACGGGTTTAAAGATGAAAGAGTGAAAGGATTGGCGGAACTGGAATATTCTTTCAAGAAGAAGAAAGAATACGCCAACGAATTTCCCATCCATTCATTGAAATTGCGTTACGAATCAGATGTGAACCAGTACGGACAAAATTACCTGTATACAAGCAAAGACAATGTGTTCCTGGCCTTGAAACGTGAGAAGGATGACCGTATCGGCTATTTCCGGCAGGCGGAGATGACCTATACCAATGAGTTTTATTCCGGCTTTTCTTTCCAGTTGACAGCGCGTACACGGCAAGATGAGTCCTCCTACCTGATTCCTTTTTTAAAGAAAGAAGGAGATACCTACACCCCGGTAAAAGATTTCTCTGTCAGTGCGGCAGAGTTGAAACTGCGTTATGCTCCGAACGAGAAATTCTTCCAGACCCAATGGAACCGTTTTCCCGTATCGTTGGATGCACCGGTGTTTACCTTGTCGCATACCATTGCCGGAAAAGGAGTGTTGGGCAGCGATTACACCTACAATCATACCGAAGCCGGTATTCAGAAACGCTTCTGGTTTTCTGCGTTCGGCTATACGGACGTTATACTAAAAGCAGGTAAAGTGTGGGATAAAGTACCTTTCCCGCTGCTTATCATGCCTAATGCCAACCTTTCTTATACCATCCAACCGGAATCTTACTCGTTGATGAATGCGATGGAGTTTATGAACGATGAGTATTTCTCGTGGGATGTTACTTATTTCCTCAACGGATGGTTGTTCAACCGGGTGCCGTTGTTGAAAAAACTTAAATGGAGGGAAATAGTTTCCTGTCGTGGATTATATGGACATTTGAGCGATAAAAACAACCCGGCTTTGAGTGACGGTTTGTTCGCTTTTCCGATAGAAAACACACAAACAATGGGAAAAACACCTTATGTGGAGGCGGGTGTAGGTATCGAAAACATTTTCAAGGTGTTACGTTTGGACTATATCTGGAGGCTCACTTATCGTGATTCGCCCGGGATTGACAGATCAGGCTTGAGAATAAGTCTCCACATGACCTTTTAAAAGTTAAATCCTGCTAATTGCAATGTTTATATGACAAATAAAGACTGTATTAGTAATTAATTAATCTTATTTTTGCATCAATTTTAGTTTAATTTTAATAGAATAGAAATGAAACAAGAAATTAAACCCGCTACCGGGCGTCTTGGCGTCTTGGTAGTCGGAGTGGGTGGTGCGGTAGCTACCACGATGATTGTAGGTACACTAGCCTCTCGCAAGGGACTGGCAAAACCGATAGGATCTATTACACAGTTAGCCACAATGCGCATGGAGAACAACGAAGAAAAACTCATCAAGGACGTTGTGCCCTTGACGAATTTGGAAGACATTGTTTTCGGAGGATGGGATATTTTCCCGGACAACGCATACGAAGCTGCTATGTACGCCGAGGTTTTGAAAGAAAAAGACCTGAATGGAGTAAAAGAAGAGTTGGAAGCTATCAAACCGATGCCGGCTGCTTTCGATCACAACTGGGCAAAACGTCTGAACGGTACACACGTGAAGAAGGCTGCTACCCGTTGGGAAATGGTAGAACAACTTCGTCAGGATATCCGCGACTTCAAAGCTGCTAACAACTGCGAACGCGTAGTGGTGCTTTGGGCTGCAAGTACTGAAATTTACATTCCGCTGTCTGACGAACACATGTCACTCGCTGCTTTAGAGAAAGCAATGAAGGAAAACAATACAGACGTGATTTCTCCGAGTATGTGTTACGCGTATGCTGCTATTGCAGAAGACGCTCCGTTCGTGATGGGTGCTCCTAACTTGTGTGTGGATACTCCTGCTATGTGGGAATTCTCTAAACAAAAGAATGTACCTATCTCCGGTAAAGACTTCAAGAGTGGTCAGACACTGATGAAAACCGTATTGGCTCCGATGTTCAAAACCCGTATGCTGGGTGTGAACGGTTGGTTCTCTACCAATATCCTCGGTAACCGCGACGGTGAAGTGCTCGATGATCCGGACAACTTCAAGACAAAAGAAGTCAGCAAGCTGTCTGTAATTGATACTATCTTCGAACCTGAAAAATATCCGGATCTCTACGGAGATGTTTATCATAAAGTACGTATCAACTATTATCCTCCCCGCAAAGACAACAAAGAAGCATGGGACAACATCGACATCTTCGGATGGATGGGCTACCCGATGGAAATCAAGGTGAACTTCCTTTGCCGCGACTCTATCCTTGCAGCTCCTATCGCTCTTGACCTTGTGTTGTTCAGCGACTTGGCAATGCGTGCAGGCATGTGTGGCATCCAGACTTGGTTGTCATTCTTCTGCAAGAGCCCGATGCACGATTTCGAACATCAGCCCGAACACGACTTGTTTACACAATGGAGAATGGTAAAACAGACATTGCGTAACATGATTGGTGAAAAAGAACCTGATTACTTAGCTTAATCAGTAACCCCAAATAATAAGTTGAGATTGAGATTTACCATCCTATAAAGACTGGTGGATACTCAACCTCAACTTTTACTTTTTTATTGTACAAATTCCCCATTCGTTTGGGGGACTCGTGACACAACCGACTCGTAGTTTGTAATTAGTAATTAGTAATAAATGAAGCGTCCTCCCTTTCTACCTGTTTTTATAGGCACGGGCTTTGGCTCCGGTTTTTCTCCTTTTGCTCCCGGCACGGCTGGGGCGTTACTGGCTTCTATCATTTGGATTGCACTTTATTTTCTCCTTCCTTTCTCTTGGGTATTATGGCTGACTGCCGCTTTGGTGATTGTATTTACATTCGCCGGCATTTGGGCTGCCGATAAGCTGGAGACTTATTGGGGAGAAGATCCTTCGCGTGTGGTAGTGGATGAGATGGTGGGAGTGTGGATACCGTTGTTGGCTGTTCCCAATGATGACAAATGGTTTTGGTACGTGATTGCGGCTTTTGCCTTGTTCCGCATCTTTGATATAGCCAAACCGTTGGGCATACGTCGTATGGAAAGCCTGAAAGGTGGGGTAGGGGTCATGATGGACGATGTTTTGGCGGGAGTGTATAGTTTTATATTGTTAGTGGGAGCGAGATGGGTGATTGGCTGAAAAAAGTTGCACGGATGATTTCCCAGAAAGGCGGCATCTTCATGTTTTTGAGGGCGCAGCTTTCTGCTCAAATGGCAACTATTGCAGACTTTCTCGTTACGATTCTTCTGGTCAGGCTGTTTGATGTCTACTATGTATATGCCACCCTGGCGGGAGCTATCTATGGAGGAATCGTTAATTGCGTTATCAACTATAAATGGACTTTTAAATCGAAAGGAAAGAAAACACACGTTGCTGTAAAATTTATCCTTGTATGGGTTTGCAGTGTTTGGCTCAATACGTGGGGAACGTATGCACTGACGGAATCATTAGCGAAGATTCCCTGGGTACGCAACACACTTAGCCTGTATTTCGGAGATTTTTTCATTATTCCTAAAGTGGTAGTGGCAGTCATCGTGGCACTGTTCTGGAACTATAATATGCAACGCTTTTTTGTTTACCGGAATATAGATATAAGAAGTTTGTTCGGAAAAAGAAACTGAAAAACGGATTGAAAAGACTGATGAGAAAACGAAAGAATTAGATATATACAGATTGAGAAAACAGAAGATTTAGATAAAAATAGCTATAAACAGATTTAAACAGATGAATTACAGAGATTATTTACAACAGTTGATTTATAAGATTATCAATCCCCTGATACGCGGAATGATTAAAATAGGAATCACTCCTAACTTTATCACCACTACCGGATTTATCCTGAATGTAGTAGCGGCAGGTATGTTTGTATATGCCGGCATATATGGCGGACAGAACGATTTGGCCATTATCGGCTGGGCAGGAGGTGTGATTTTGTTTGCCGGACTGTTCGATATGATGGACGGACGTGTAGCTCGCCTAGGCAACATGAGTTCCAAGTTCGGTGCGCTTTACGATTCAGTACTCGACCGTTATAGTGAATTGATGACTTTCTTTGGTATCTGTTACTATTTATCAATGAAAGATTATTTCCTTTATGCCCTCATTGCATTTGTGGCACTAATCGGCTCACTGATGGTAAGCTATGTGCGTGCCCGTGCCGAAGGCTTAGGAATTGAATGTAAAGTCGGATTCATGCAACGTCCGGAACGCGTAGTGCTGACCAGTCTCGGAGCTTTGTTCTGTGGCGTTTTCAAAGATATCACCGTTTTCGAACCAATCCTGATTATGATTGTTCCTCTGGCTTTTGTTGCCCTGTTTGCCAATATCACGGCATTTGCTCGTGTGAGACATTGCTACAAAGTGATGAAAGAATGAATTAATTTACTGTTGGACGATTTACTATTTACATCGTACATCCTAAATAGTACATCGTAAATAGTCCAATAGTAAATAGTCCAATAGTAAATAGTCTAATAGTAAATAGTCTAGTTGTCTAATCAAAACATTATAATGATAAAGAATATTCAAATGCCGTCGAAGAGAGAAGCCCTGACTGTGACAGTCATTATGGCTCTTTTCCTTTTGCTGACAAGTATCTTCATCGGGCTTCGTTCCGAGCACCTGTTAATGGCGGTACTCTATTTAGTTTTATTTTTTGCCGGATTACCTACTCGTAAGTTGGCTGTGGCCCTGTTACCTTTCGCCATTTTTGGAATCTCGTATGACTGGATGCGTATTTGCCCCAACTACGAAGTGAACCCGATTGATGTGGCCGGACTGTATAATCTCGAAAAGTCTCTTTTCGGAGTAATGGATAATGGTCTTCTGGTTACTCCTTGCGAATACTTCGCTGCACACAACTGGCCGATAGCGGACGTTTTTGCCGGAATCTTCTACCTTTGTTGGGTTCCCGTTCCCATCCTGTTCGGTCTTTGCCTGTATTTCAAGAAAGAAAGAAAAACCTACCTTCGCTTTGCGTTAGTATTCTTGTTTGTCAATTTGATTGGTTTTGCCGGTTATTATATTCATCCGGCCGCTCCGCCTTGGTATGCCATCAACTACGGTTTCGAACCGATATTAAACACACCGGGTAATGTTGCAGGATTGGGACGCTTTGATGCATTCTTCGGAGTAACCATCTTTGATTCTATCTACGGGCGTAATGCTAATGTTTTTGCGGCAGTGCCTTCACTGCATGCGGCCTATATGGTAGTTGCATTGGTGTATGCCATTATTGGTAAATGCAGGTGGTATGTGGTTACTCTTTTCTCTATTATCATGGTCGGCATTTGGGGAACAGCTATTTATTCATGCCATCATTATATCATTGATGTATTACTTGGCATCTCTTGCGCGTTAATCGGTTGGCTGGTATTCGAATACATATTGATGAGAATCCCGGCGTTCAAAAGATTCTTCGAAAGATATTATACGTATATAAAGTAAGATTATATGTGAATAAAGTGAGATATATACCCATACAAAAAGCAAGTATATACTCATATAAAAGCAGATATATACCCATATAAAAAATAGATATAAGTCTCACAAATAGTGAAGAACAAGTACCGTAATATATTTCTCGCTTTTGGTATCATTGCCGTTCTGATAATGATATTCACTTTTGATATGGATTATCAGGAGCTTTGGCTGAATTTGAAGCGTGCAGGGGTATATTTACCTTTGGTTTTGTTGCTATGGCTGTTTGTCTACCTTATTAATACAGTATCGTGGTACATCATCATCCGTAGTGGTGGTAAGACGGGGTTTTCATTTGTCCGGCTCTACAAATTCACAGTAACAGGTTTTGCGCTTAATTACGTGACTCCTGTTGGGCTGATGGGAGGCGAACCATATCGCATTATGGAGCTGAAACCCTATATAGGAATAGAACGCGCCACCTCTTCCGTGATTCTTTATGTGATGATGCATATCTTTTCCCACTTTTGCTTTTGGTTAAGTTCAGTGTTGCTTTACGTTTGTCTCTATCCGGTGGGGTGGATGATGGGGATAATCTTAGGAGCTATTACTGTCTTTTGCTTGCTGATTGTTATTCTTTTTATGAAAGGCTATCGGCAGGGGATGGCTGTGGCTTTTGTCCGTATGGGTGGTCGTATTCCTTTTCTGAAAAAGAAAGTATTTCATTTTGCAAACGCGCATAAAGAGAAGTTGGAGAATATAGACAAACAAATTGCCCTTCTCCACCAACAAAAGAAACAAACCTTTTATAGCGCCCTCTTACTGGAATATACCGCCCGTGTAGTCAGTTGTCTTGAAATATGGCTGATACTGAACGTGCTGACCACCCATGTCAGCTTTGCCGACTGCTGCCTGATTGCGGCTTTCTCTTCTTTACTTGCTAATCTGCTGTTTTTCCTGCCTATGCAATTGGGAGGTCGTGAAGGTGGCTTTGCCCTCGCCGTAGGCGGCCTTTCCCTTTCCGGAGCTTACGGAGTCTATGCCGCTTTGATTACCCGTATACGCGAAATGGTCTGGATTGTAATCGGACTTGTACTAATGAAAGTAGGAAATTTTAAACAATCAAAAGAAAGATATTCTGCTTAAATTTATAACTTTGTCTGATCTATAAAGACTCTTATGAAGGGCTCTATAAAAGAACTTATAGAAAAACTTGTCAAAGGAGTTCTATTTGGATCTATAGAAAAGACTGACGAAAAGACCTATAAAGAAAACGACAATGAATAATTTTATCTTTTACAGCCCTACTGAATTCGTGTTCGGTCGGGATACGGAAGCGCAGACCGGAGTGTTAGTACAGAAATACGGTGCACGCAAAATAATGATTGTTTATGGTGGCGGTTCCGTGATACGTAGCGGCTTGTTGGCCCGTGTTGAGAAATCATTGCAGGAAGTAGGTATTCCCTATTGCATGCTGGGTGGTGTACAGCCTAACCCGATAGACACGAAAGTGTATGAAGGAATCGATCTCTGCCGGAAAGAAAACGTAGACATGATGCTCGCCGTTGGTGGTGGCTCTGTGATTGATACGGCGAAAGCCATTGCAGCCGGAGTTCCTTACAACGGAGATTTCTGGGATTTCTACATCGGAAAAGCCATTGTGACGAAAGCATTGAAAGTAGCCGTTGTGTTAACGATTCCTGCTGCCGGAAGCGAAGGTTCCGGTAACACCGTCATCACGAAAGTCGATGGCTTACAGAAATTAAGCCTCCGTGCTCCCGGTGTACTACGTCCTGTTTTTGCCGTGATGAACCCCGAGCTGACCTACACACTTCCTCCTTTCCAAACCGCCTGCGGCATTGCCGATATGATGGCACACATCATGGAACGCTATTTCACCAACACGAAAGATGTAGAAATAGGCGATCGCCTGTGCGAAGGTACCCTGCTTGCCATCATCAAAGAGGCAACTACCGTCATGAAAGACCCCGAAAACTACGGAGCCCGTGCCAATCTGATGTGGTGCGGAACGATCGCCCACAATGGAACCTGTGGTGTAGGTTGTGAAGAGGACTGGGCTTCCCACTTCCTCGAACATGAAATCAGCGCCATCTATAACGTGACTCATGGTGCCGGACTCTCCGTAATCTTCCCTGCCTGGATGACATGGATGACAGAACACAATGTGGATAAGATAGCCCAATACGCCATCCGAGTGTGGGGAGTGGCAGAATCAGACGATAAAAAGGCGGTAGCCCTTGAAGGAATTTCCCGTCTGAAATCCTTCTTTACTTCCATCGGCCTGCCTGTGACCTTCAAAGAACTTGGCATTGAGAATCCCGACATCGACCGCCTTGCAGATAGTCTGCACCGGAATAAAGGTGAATTGGTAGGCAACTATGTCAAATTAGCGAAACAGGACAGCAAAGAGATATACCGTCTGGCATTATAAAAAAACAGATATAACCGACAGCTGCATCATTTGCCTTTTGATAGAGGATAAATGATGCAGTTATTCTTTTTGCTATTGATTAATACCTAAACAGAAGCAAAAAGATTTTGCTTTAATTATATTTTGGTATAATAGTTGTGTAAAATACCTAAAATTCGTGATTGCTCCGTCTATCATATAAGAATACTTTTGCGGGTGTAATAACTATATATATCCGTTATGCAAAAGCTAAATTCCGGGGCTTTGAATAGAATCTTATTGTTTGTATACATTTTATCACTATCTACTAATGCAATAGCCCAAAACAAAAATAATTCAAAAGAGACATATCTTCTTCCTCCACACGGAAATTATGTTTATGGCCGGGTGATTGAGAAACTCTCTAAAGAACCGATGGTAGGAGTGACGATTCGTTTGGATGGTCATTCTACTGGTGTAATTACCGATATAAACGGTTGCTATGTATTGACCCTGCCCGAAAAAGGCGGTCTGGTTATCTATTCCTACATCGGTTTTGAAACCCGTAAAATCAAAGTCACTTCCCGGCAGAAAGTCGATGTGCAGATGGTAGAAGCTACCGAAAGTATTCAGGAAGTGATTGTAACCGGCTATAACTCCATACAGAAAGAAAGTTTCACTGGAAATACCACAAAGATAGAGAAAGAAGACCTGTTAAAAGTCAACCCGAACAACCTGATTTCGGCCATTCAGACTTTCGATCCCTCTTTCAGAATACAGGAGAATCTGGCTGCTGGTTCCGATCCCAACAGCCTGCCTCAATTCGTCTTGCGTGGTCAGACCGGTATCGGAGAAACGACACTTGGGCAGACCTCCACCTCCTCCATTTCGCGGGAAGTGCTAAGCGGTAATTCCAACCTGCCTATCTTCATACTGGACGGCTTTGAAGTCGATGTAGAAAAGATATACGACCTCGATATGAATAGCATCCACAGCATCAATATCCTGAAAGATGCTGCCGCCACTGCCATGTACGGTTCACGTGCGGCCAACGGAGTAATTGTCATTGAACGGCGTGCGCCTGAAGCCGGAAAGTTCCGTGTACAGTATTCCGGAGTACTTTCTGCCGAACTGCCGGATTTATCCTCCTACAATCTGGTGAACGCCCGTGAGAAGCTGGAAACCGAACGCCTGGCAGGACTATATGACAGCAACACCCCGGAAATAGACCCCTATACCAACGGTTACTACCAACGACTCAATAATGTACTGACAGGTGTCGATACCTATTGGCTTTCTCAAGGACTACGCACGGCTCTGAACCATAAGCACTCCGTTTTCATAGACGGTGGAGAAAACGACGTGCGCTGGGGAGTGGAACTGGGATTCAGAGGAACGGAAGGAGTGATGAAACACTCTTCCCGTAAGAATGCCAATGCCGCTTTTTATGTAGACTACCGCATTGGCGGACTACAAATAAAGAACAAAGTGACCTACACTTATAACAAAAGTACAGATGTCCCCTTCAATTCATTCAGCGATTACTCCCATTTACTTCCTTATATGCGTCTGTATGATGAAAATGGCGATTATGTGCGCCGTCTCGAAAAGTTCGACGGGGCTAGCGGCACACAAGTAAATCCACTGTACGAAATCAACTTCTACAACAGCTTCGACCATTCCGGTTATGATGAAGTAACCGATGATCTTAGTCTGAATTGGCGTATCACCGACGGTCTGCGTCTGCGCGGTCAGTTTTCCGTCCTGATGAGAAATTCTACCGGTGATCTGTACAAAGATCCCGCATCGGCCAGTTATTCAGCCAGTACAGGCAACATCAATGGTGAAAAAACAGAATCCACACAAAAGAGAACAGTGATAGACGGAAGCCTGTCACTCATGTACAACAATACCTTCAAGGGACACAATCTCAATATCTGCTTGTCCTCCAACATGAGACAAACGCAGAGCACTGCTTCCGAAACACGTTACCGGGGATTTCCGGGTGGCGACCTTGTCTCTTCAAACTATGCGGCAGAAGTATACGGAAAGCCCAGCAGCTCCGATAATACCACCCGCTTGGTAGGAGCCTTGCTCACTTCCAACTACACCTACAACAATATCTATCTCGCCGACCTTACAGGACGTATCGACGGTTCTTCCGAATTCGGTTCCGATAAAAGATGGTCCATGTTCTGGTCAACAGGAGCAGGAATCAACATTCATAATTATGATTTTATGAAGTCGAATGAACTCTTTTCCATGTTGAAGTTCCGTGTCTCCTACGGACTGACCGGAAAGACCAACTTCTCCCTCTATTCGGCCAAAGATATGTATCAGCTGCAAACAGACAGCTGGTATCCCACAGGCTACGGTGTATTCCTCTATCAGATGGGAAATCCGAACCTGAAATGGGAACGTAAATACACCCTCGACTATGGAGTTGAAATCGGACTGTGGCACGATAAAATCTATCTGAAAGCCTCTGCCTACGACGAGCGTACCATCGACCTGATAACCGATTATACCATCCCTTCCTCTACCGGATTCACCTCCTACAAAGAAAACATGGGAAAGGTGAAAAACACCGGCGTCGAACTGGAACTGCGGGCACGACTTTACAGTGACAGAAACTGGCTCTTCCAGCTCTACGGCAGCTTTGCAAGAAACAAAAACACGATTATTGAAATCTCCCAGGCAATGCGCGACTATAATAAAAGAGTGGAAGAACTGTTCAGCGGATATAACCCCGAAAGCAGCTCCGATTCAAAATATGCTAAAACATACCTGAAATATTACGAAGGAGCCTCTCTGACCTCTATTTACGGGATGAAGTCATTGGGAATCAGCCCCACAAACGGCAAAGAAATCTACCTTCGCCGGAATGGTGACGTTACCGATGTATGGTCTGCCGACGAATGGACCATTATTGGCGATACAGCTCCCAAGGGACAAGGCTCATTCGGTTATACCCTGTCCTATAAACAGTTATCCATGTTTGCTTCTTTCCTCTATACCTTTGGTGGAGATGCTTACAACAATACCCTCGTCTCCTATGTAGAGAATGCCGACATTAAAAATGACAATGTAGATAAGCGGGTATTGCTCGACCGTTGGCAGAAACCGGGAGACATAACCACCATGAAAGATATTCGTGACCGTAATGTCACCACCGGCGCATCTTCGCGTTTTGTACAGAAAAACAATACCCTGCAATGGAGTTCATTGACAATGAGCTACAATTTCCGTCCCGAACAATTAAAGAAACTCCATCTGTCCGGCCTGCGTCTTTCGTTCACGATGAACGACCTGTTCTATTGGTCTACCATCCGTCAGGAACGGGGACTGGATTATCCTTATTCGCGTTCATTCAATCTGACTACTAACATCATATTCTAACCATACAAATGAAGAAACTAATCAGCCATATACTAATAGCCCTGACAGGAATGTTAGCCGTTTCCTGCAATGCCTGGCTGGACGTAACACCAGAAAATGCGATAGCCGACGACGATCTGTTTTCCACCGGTTTCGGCTACCGGAATGCCCTGAATGGTATCTACACCAATCTGGCGTCCGACGAACTTTACGGTAAGCAACTAAGCTGGGGATTCCTTAGTGCCATCTCCCAGCAATACAATCAAAAGGCGGGAACCATCTCTCCGATGTATGCCGACGCTTCCGAACTTATCTATAACACGGTCGACACCGAACCCGTCGTGACAGCTATCTGGGAAAAAGGCTATAAAGTGATAGCCAACCTGAACAAGCTCATCGAGAACATCCGGCCCACGGACATCTCTTTGTTCGAATACGGAGAAGAAGAGAAAAACCTCATTTACGCCGAAGCCTTGTCATTAAGAGCCATGATGCATTTTGACCTACTTCGCTTGTTTGCTCCTGCAACGGCAACCAATCCTTCGGGCGCCTATCTTCCTTACCGCGATAAATACGAAGCCGCAGTGGTAGAAAAATGTACCGTTACCGATTTTATCGAGAAAGTCCTGAAAGACCTGCTCGAAGCGGAAGACATTCTGCGTAAGTTTGACACCGAATACCATCCCGAAGCGATGTACGCTTCACAAATGTACGAACCTACTCCCGAATGGAATGCCCGCTACCGCTTCAACTCCGGTTCCTATATAGACGATATGGGAGCATTCTTCTGGTATCGTGGCATCCGCTTCAACTATCTGGCATTGCTGGGGTTGAAAGCCCGTGTCTGCATCTATGCCGGTCCTGCCTACTACAAGAATGCCGAGACAGCCGCCAAAGAACTTTACAACACCTATTACCAGCAGAAACGGTGGATAGGCTTTACAGAAGGAGAGAACATTACCTGCAATCTCAATTCCCGATATACAAAAGTCTCCCACGACATATTGTTCGGCTTGTACAAGAAACAGCTGGCTACGGATTATGAACAGGCCGTATGGGGCTCTTCCTCTTCTTCGTCAACCACCCGTTTGCCGTTGGCAAATATCCCTTCCCTGTTTGCTTCGGACAATACGGGCGTATATACCGACTATCGGCTCACCTACCTGATCGGGACTACCAATGAAACCCAGTCGAAGTATTACACACTGAAGTATAACCCTTCCGTAGAATCAGTAGTAGAAGCAATGGAGAATCCGATGATACCAGTGATCCGGTTCAGTGAAATCTGTCATATCCTGGCGGAGATCAGTAGCTATAATGGCAAGATAACCGAAGGAATCAACTACCTCGAAACAGTTCGAAAAGCCCGTGGAGCTGAACGTACCCTTAGTCTGACAGTCAGCACCCGTGAACAACTGGATGCCGAAATACTGCTCGATATACGGAAAGAAATGATAGGCGAAGGTGGAACCTTCTACACCTACAAACGGATGAACCTCTCCACCGTGCCCGATTCCGACGAGGAAGGAGAAATCAACATGACAGGTTCTTATGTACTTCCATTGCCTACCAGTGAAACAACCAACTAATGCCCGGATAAGATGAAACGAATATTGACATATACCATCTTCTGCCTGCTGTTCGTTCTCACCTCTTGCAGTGAAGAGCAGCTGGACGTTTATAATGGAGACAATTACGTCTATTTTACTTACATGAGCGATAAGTCTCCACAGAAAATAACATTCAACTTTGCTACAGATGCACCCTTGCTTCGAGAAGGAACCGTGAAAGTGAAAATGACACTTCTTGGCTACCTGCTCGAAGAAAATGCCACCTGTGATATTTCCGCAGTGGGAGAGAAAAGCACCGCCCGTTCCGGCATCGACTATGCCCCTTTGACCTCCGGCATCTTCCATAGCGGACTGGCGGAAGACACCTACGAAGTCACCGTCTATCGCAATGAAGACCTGCTCAACACAGACTACACCCTTACCCTTTCACTGGATGCAGTGGAAAACTGTCTGGTGGGTCCGGCAGAATACAAACACGTCACGATTCAAGTGACCGACCGGATTTCCCAACCTGTTTGGTGGAACCAGAGTTCGGCAGCCAATCTGGGTACTTATTCGGATATGAAATACCGTGTTTTTATCATTTTCATGGATGGTGAGATACTCGAATCATTGGATAAATACACCGGTATTGAGTTTGTCAACCTGATAGCCGACTTCAAGGCCTGGTGGAAAGACCAGTGGCAGCAAGGCAATTACCAATATTATGATACAGACGGAGTGACACCGCTGTATGAAACCATTCTCGATAACTGATAATAAATTATGAAGCGAAAAACAATACTATTCATTTCAATCCTGCAGCTTCTCGTGATAACCGGCTGTTATGACGATTTGGGAAACTATGACTATACAAACTCTACCAAAGTTTCTTTTGTGAACTCCGCTTCATCGGACTACACGTTTATGGTAGGCGACCTTTTCGAGATGGATGCGCCCATCAACTTCTCAACGGACATCGGGAATGTTGATGAACTTTTCACCGTTCAATGGTATCTGAACCGTGAACTGATCTACACAGGTTATCATCTGAAGTATCAGTTCGAAAAAGGCGGAACGTACGAACTGATACTGAAAGTCATCAATAAGGAAACGAATGAAACATACATCAGCAATAAATATACCTTGACGGGAAAGAACAGTTTCGACTGGGGCTGGATGATTCTCTCCAACAAAGGAGACGGAAAATCTTCTTTATCTTTCATCAATCCCGGCCTCCGGGCTACGCACGATGTAGAAAACATCATCGAAGATGGTCTGGGTACAGACCCGCTCGGGATCTATTACTATTATGTATTAGGCTCTATCTCCGGTTCCTACGTGTCAGGTTTGCCGAAAATCCTGATAAATCAGGGTAGTGGAAGTGTCACGCTAGATGGCAATTCGTTGCAAAAAGACATGTGGCTTGCCCACGAATTTGAAAACCGTAAAGAGCCGGAAGGCTTGAAGATAATGGACTTCGCATTCAAGGAAGAATATTACGTGATTTGCTCCGAACAGGGGGAAGTGTATATCCGTGCCGTAGGCACTGACAATAAAGCGATTCCTTATTACGGGAAGTACGGCGCCATGCCGTATGAGTTTGAGGGAGGTAGCCGTATCACCTGTTTCGCACCGTTCCACAACGTCACTTATTGGTGTGCCGACGAAGAACGTTGTATCTTGTATGATGAGCAAAATGCCCGTTTTATCGGCATTACACATTATCCGCAGTGGGGAGCAGTTTATACTCCTGCCATCGTCTACTTCAAAACATACGATCAGGATTTGGAAGTTCCCTCCGGTGTGTTGCGGGTGAACAATATGGGAGCGGGAACCCGCTGCCTGGCAATAGGGGCTTACGAAAAGAAAGATGTAGCCTCCAACGGCGGGCTGACATTTTGGTCAAACTACGTGTCGCTGATTGACGTGCAGGGAACCGGAAATTATGATTTGCACGAGTTTGCCGTAAAAGACATGGATAATAACTCTCACCTGATAACCGGTACGGATCAATACGGATTCAGCGGCAGCTCCTTATTGACTCCGCAAAGTGTCATTAAGATGTCCTCCAATTTTGAAAAGAACCCTTATTTCTACTTTACCGATGGAGATAAGAATCTCTATATATACAGTATGCAGATGCGCAGCCATATGCTGGCTTACACAGCAGGCAGCCGTATCACCGGCATCAGTGGAAGTCCTGTTGTTTGTGAGTTTTATGGCTATGGGGGAAATAGCACTGATCCGAATTTCCGGCTGGCACTTTCGCAGGAAAATGGGGATATCGCCATCATCGATGTAAACACGAGCCAGATGGTACGTCTCTTCGAAGGTTTTGCTCCCGATTTGGAATTGAAGACTTTTAGCGGGTTTGGCGATGTGAAAGGCATGGTATGGTGCACGAACTATGAAGGAGAATATTAATTGGAAAAAGAAAATAACCTATCAGTAAATAATTAATCATTTAAACGAGAAAAGTATGAAAAATAGACTGTTTTATTTTGCTGCTTGTGTAGCTTTAGTATTGTCTTCAGTAAGTTGCAGCAGTGACGATGGTGAAGAAGAAGATGCAGATATTCCCGTAGTGGGGAAAATTGCTGTTTCCGGTGCTTATAATGTGTATTCCCATGGAAGCCAGGGATGGATTGAAGCGGACAAGATAGGAATATATGTGTTGTCCGATGGCAAACCGCAGGAAAACTTGCCGTATGCTCCGTCGGAAGTAGCGGTGGCTACTACTACAGAATTGGATGGTAAAACGTATATAGTATATGATCGTGATAGTCGTGTGACTGAAGATATTACGCTGAATCCTTCTTCCGAACTTGCTGCAGGATTTAAGGGTGGCGATCACACTATTTATGCCTATACGCCCTATAACGCAGCTTCACAAGATTATAAGGCTGTCGCTTTGCCCAACTTAGCTGTGCAGGAGTATTATGAATCAGAGTTTATGCCGCATCGTAATTATAGCTTTGCTTATGCTTCGGCTACTACATCTAGCTATTCTGCTGCAACTGTTTCTTTGGGAGAATTCAAACCATTGTTTTCTCAAATCACTTTACCGGGTGCGGGATGCCCGGATTCTTTTGTCGGTAAGAAATTTACTAAAGTGGTGGTGAGCTGTGACCATCCGATTGCCTACGAAGATGGAGCAACTGTAGATTTGTCGACAGGTAAAATTTCCGGTACTCCGATAAACAGTATTACTTATAATCTTCCTAATGGCGGCTTCGAGATAACTGCCGGGTATTTTGGTGCCAGTTTGGAGACCTGTTATATGATGATTGCCGTACCTTTTGAAACAGGGCTAACTTATACCTATAATTTTACTTTGACAATTGATGGACAGGAATATACTATTTCAGGCAAACCGAATGAAAAGATGTCTAGTATCAACAACTTAAATATGTATGGCATTGCCGGTATCGAATAATTATTATCTTTGTATCTGTATATAAATATTAAAAAAGAAAGCATGAAGAAATTAGTTTCAATTCTGATGATTCTGGCAATGATCGTTCCATTGGCCGGAGCACAATCGACGGACATCTTCAAGAAAAAGAAGAAAAAGAAGAGCAAGACGGAAGCGGTGGATAAAGCCAAGGCTGACTCCATTGCCAAGAGTAAGAAAGATGCTCTGCAACCTTACGCAAAAGTAATCACCGGCAAAGCCAAAACAATGGACGGCTTTTTTAAAGTGCATTACGTAGATGGTAAATATTTCTTCGAAATAGCCGACTCTCTTTTCGGACGTGATATTTTGATTGTGAACAGAGTTGTGAAAGCACCGGTAGACGCGCAGAAACGTAAAGTAGGCTATCCGGGAGATTACATCAGCGACGAAGTGATCCGTTTCGAGAAAGGACGCGGCGACAAACTGTTCGTGCGTGAAATCTCTTATCTCGAACATTCTGCTGATACACTGGGTATGTATCAGGCCGTATTGAACTCCAATGTTCAACCCATTGTGGCCACCTTCCCGCTGAAAACTGTCCGTAAAGAAGGAGAAACTACCAACTATGTGATCGACATGACCGACTATATCCGTAAGGACAACGAAATGTTTTCATTCACCAGCCGGGTGAAAGACAACATCGGAGCGAGCAGCATGGTAGACGACGCCAGTTATATCGACACACTGAAAGCCTTTCCGCAAAACATCGAAATACGTACCGTGCGTACCTTCCAGCGGAAGAAAGGAGGAGGCAGTGGACTTGAGAAACTGCTGGCAGCTTTCTTTGCCACCTCTACCACTCCGTTGACTTACGAACTGAACAGCTCTATGCTATTACTTCCCAAGGAACCGATGAAACCGAGATTGCACGACGACCGGGTAGGTTACTTTGCTGTGAGCTATAAGGATTTTGACGAGAATCCGCAAGGAGTGAAGTATAAAGCGAATATCACCCGCTGGCGTCTCGAACCCAAAGACGAAGACCGCGAGAAATACCTGCGTGGCGAATTGGTGGAACCAAAGAAACCGATTATCATTTATATCGACCCTGCCACTCCGAAGAAATGGGTTCCGTACCTTATTCAGGGAGTGAACGACTGGCAAGCCGCTTTTGAGAAAGCAGGATTCAAAAATGCAATCTTCGGCAAAGAAGCACCGACGGACGATCCTACCTGGAGCTTGGAAGACGCCCGCCATTCGGCTATCGTGTACAAGCCTTCCGATATTCCGAATGCAAGCGGACCTCACGTGCACGACCCTCGCAGCGGTGAAATTCTTGAAACGCATATCAACTGGTATCACAATGTGATGAGCCTGCTTTACAACTGGTACATCGTGCAGGCAGGAGCCATTGATCCGGGAGCACGCAAACCGATGTTCGACGATGAACTGATGGGCGAACTGGTACGTTTTGTATCTTCCCACGAGGTGGGACATACATTAGGACTGCGTCATAACTTCGGTTCTTCCAATACCGTCCCGGTAGAGAAACTTAGAGACAAAATATGGGTGGAAGCCAACGGTCATACACCGTCTATCATGGACTATGCACGCTTCAACTATGTGGCACAGCCGGAAGACAACGTTTCACGTTCGGGAATATTCCCCCGTATCGGTATGTATGATAAATGGGCGATTGAATGGGGCTATCGTTGGATGCCTGAATATGAAACGGCGGAAGCCGAAATACCTCACTTGAATAAGTGGATCATTGAGAAGCTGCGGGAGGACAAACGCTATACGTTCGGAACGGAACTCGACAGAAACGATCCCCGCAACCAGAGTGAAGATTTGGGAGATGATGCCATGCTGGCAAGCTCGTATGGAATCAAAAACCTGAAACGTGTGATGCCTGAAATCATGAACTGGACTTATGAACCGAATGAGGGTTATATGAAAGCTGTCCGTTTGTATCAGAATGTGGTGGGACAATTCGACTTGTACATGGGCCATGTGGCTACCAATGTGGCCGGTATCTACCACAATCCGATTTCTGTGGAACAGACAGACATGAAAGCGGTGGAATATGTTCCGAAGGATATTCAGAAGAAAGCGGTCGACTTCCTGAACAAGGAACTGTTTACCACACCGACCTGGCTGATGGATGATAAACTGTCCGAAAGAACTGGTATCAATACTTTCAATTCGATCTACCGTGTACAGAGCAGTACATTGAAACAACTGCTTAGCAGCCGCACACTTGATAAGATGACGGACAACGAACTGGTCAACGGAGCGAAGGCATACACAGCCAACGATTTGTTCCGTGATTTGAAGAAGAGTATCTGGAGCGATATGCAAGGAGGAAAGAAACCGGATGCTTCCCAACGTAGTTTGCAAAAGACTTATGTCAATGCGTTGATTGGAATGCTTGATAAACCGAAGAACAGTTCCGGTTCGCTCGGAAGTCTGGGTGGTTATTCGCTCGTAGCTTTCGATTTCCCTTCTGAAGCACCGACTATTGCACGCGGACAGTTGACTGATCTTAGAAGAGACCTGACCAATGCGGCAAATGCTTCCAGTGGAATATACAGAAGTCATTATCTGAACTTGAAAGCGTTGATTGATGCTGCATTCGACGTGAAGTAGAAAAATAATTTACGATTAAGTTCATTTACGATTAGACGATTTACGATGTACGATTGGAGTTAGTACATGGTAAGTCGTCTAATTTGTAGATTAGCTGATTGTAAATACGTTCTTTTTGCCCCATATTTACGACAGTATTAGGTGGCTTTGCCCCATTTTTGAAACATGAACGATAGACTTTTTCCCCATCTTTGAAACAAAATCAATGGTATTTTGCCCCATCTTTGGAAATTCTTTATAACTTTGTTGCTGAAAATCAATAAATTTGTGGTTTATGTTTAAAAGAGATATCTTATTTCATCTGGAAAGATGGAAAGACGATACGCATAGAAAGCCTTTGATATTGCGTGGAGCAAGGCAAGTCGGTAAAACAACGGTAGTCAACGAATTTGGAAAGCAGTTTGACAATTACCTGTATTTGAATTTGGAGAAACGGGAGGCAGCATCCTTGTTTGAGTTGAATGTATCTCTAAAAGATTTGATGCCTTTATTTTTTGCACATTGTGGAAAGATAAGGAATGAAGGAACTATATTACTTTTTATTGATGAAATTCAAAATTCAGCAAAGGCAGTAGCGTTATTACGCTATTTCTATGAAGAATTACCTGATATTTATGTAATTGCTGCCGGTTCATTATTAGAAAACCTGATAGATGTACGTGTTTCATTTCCGGTGGGAAGGGTGCAATATATGGCATTGCGTCCTTGTTCATTTCGCGAGTTTCTGGGTGCTGTTGGAGAAGAACCTTTATTATCCGTTTTAGATAAGCCTGAAATCACTCTCGCTTTCCATGATCGTTTGATGTTATTGTTTAATATCTATACGTTGATTGGAGGTATGCCGGAAGTTGTGCAACTCTATGCGGAGCGCAGGGATATTTTATCCTTGGAGTCCACTTATGAAACTCTTTTGCAAGGCTACCGGGATGATGTGGAAAAATATGCTTTGGGAAAACAACTTCCGGAAGTGATTCGCTTTATATTAAAAGAAGGATGGCATAAAGCTGGACAAATTATAACTTTAGGAGGATTTGCTGGTTCGTCTTATAATGCTCGGGAAGTGGGAGAGGCTTTTCGTTTATTGGAAAAGGCGATGTTGCTGGAATTAGTTTATCCGACTACGGCAACGGAAGTTCCGGCCACTCCTGAAATAAAGCGTATGCCCAAACTGGTCTGGTTAGATACAGGATTGGTGAATTATGCGGCACAAGTACAGAAAGAGGTTTTGGGAGCAAAAGATATAATGGATGCTTGGCGTGGTATGATAGCGGAGCAGATTGTAGCGCAAGAACTGTTGACACTGACAGATAAAGTCAGTCAGAAACGTTGTTTCTGGGTGCGTAATAAAAGTGGTTCTAATGCAGAAGTCGATTATGTGTGGGTGCAGGATTCTATGGTTTATCCCATTGAAGTCAAATCAGGGCATAACGCCCACTTGCGTTCCTTACATTCTTTTATGAATCACTCTAATCAGACTGTTGCAGTCAGAATATGGTCGCAGCCTTATGCTGTGGATGAGGTAAAGACGGCAGACGGAAAAGAATTCAAATTGATAAATCTACCTTTTTACCTCGTTGGAAAATTAGACAGCATATTGCGTCGGTTTGAAACAACCTTTGATAACGCGTAGTCTAGCAAAATCATAAGTTAAAGATTAGGCACGGATTACATAGATTTCACGGTTAGTGCTATGCTTGTACAAAGCAACCGTGAAATCCGTGTTATCCGTGCCTAAATTATAATAAAGCTATTTTTTTTTAGACTTTATCCCAATCCGTTTCAGCATTAAAACAGGGACAGGCCTTGATCCATTCTTCCGGTTCTATTTCGCCGTTTCCGTTCAGGTCGGGACTTAGATCCCGATGTCCGCAGATCCGGCAATTCGGATAATCTTTCAATAAAGCGAGAATCAATACCCGGAGCGAATGTTTCTGCCATTCGGTACGGGTATCTTTCGGTTGTCCTTTGCAATCGAGTCCGCCCTCATAGCAGATACCTATACTTTCTTTGTTGAAACCGCGGCTGTGCGCACCAATTCGTTCTATCGGACGGGTAGATTTTATATCCCCGTTCTTGCGGATATAGAAATGATAACCCGTTCCGTTGAATCCTCGTCTGCGATGACAGACGTCCAGGTCATATTCTGTGAAACTCTTGTCTTCGCGCGTAGTGGAGCAATGGATTACTATCAGGTTTATAGTTCTCATGAATGGATTAAATAGATTGAATAGGTTCTGTAAATTGCACAGGTTCCATAATTTGCATTAATTGAATCATTATCATGCCTCTGCTGCACTACGTTGTGCACATTCCTTATTAATACATTGTAAGGCAGCAGCCTGTGCCAGCTGATCTCTTAATGAGAATATCTCCGTATGCATCTCTTTCACTTTCGAGCTAAGGTCGAAATAATCCTTCAACACTTTTTCCAATTGCTGCATCAGAAAAGTATATTGGTCTTTCACCAGTTCGCTGAACTCTTTTACTTCTTGCGCCATTACTTTGCGCTTTTTGCGATTACTGCCCAGAAAGGGCAGGATCGTCATAATGATCTCTATGATTTTATCGAGCATTTTAATAAATTGAGGATTGAAAATTGAGAATTAAAAAATAAATGTAGAAGAAAACAGAAACCGCATGGAGAGTAACTGTAGAAATCACTCTGTAATACCCATGCGGCACTGTTTTTAATGATTAAGCTGCCGGGTCCGGAGCTTCTCCGCTTCCACCGCTACCGCTGTTTCCACCATCCGCGTCTTCTCCGTCACCCTTTCCGGCCAGGATGAAATCGACATTATTCTCGCCTCGGGTAGTGGCATGACTCGTATTCACCAGCTGAAGTGCCTTGTCTGCCACAAAACGAACATTTACTCTGCGGATATTGCGCACCGTGCAATCCTTCTCCTTTTCCGCCCCTTCGCTGCTCAACGTGATATGGAACGTGCCCAATCCGTCGATCTTCACCTTGTCGCCCTGGGTAAGCGACAGGCGCAACTGATCAACAAAAGCCTCGATGGAATGCTTCACATCTCCTGCTGTAAGCGATGAGTTCGCTTCGATGGCATCGGCCAGCTTGTTGATGTCCATCACTCTCACTGTACCCGATTTCTGGCGTACATAATACAACATCTGTGAATCCGGCTGATTCACATACTTTCTGCGCTGATAGCGCTCCACTAATACATTCATACAATTAAAAAAGTTAAGGTTTAAGTAATAATATTTTCTGTCCTTGTTGACATTACAAATATACGAAATTTGAAAGGGAAAGTCAAGTATTTTGCTATTTATTTTATATCAATAATGAAATAAAAAAAGAAATTCCATACAGCTATATATTGTAATATAAAATTGTATGGAATCGGGGTGAATCTGTATCTATTTAGCATGTTTCAGCATGTATTCCAGCGGTGGGACGTATTCGGTGATTTTTGTCATTGCCGAATTATGCCTGAAGTATACGTTTCCCGTCTCTCCGTTGCGTTGTTTGGCTATGATTGCTATGCCTAGTTCTTCGGTAGGGTAACCGCTTTCGCGGTCGGTTGTTATTCGTGCGAGGGCGGGGCGGTAGAGTAATATCACGACGTCCGCATCCTGCTCGATTGCGCCACTTTCGCGGAGATGTGCCAGTTCGGGGCGGCCTGCGGGGCGGTTTTCCGATTCGCGGTTTAGCTGGCTAAGCAGTACCACCGGTACGTTTAGCTCTTTGGCCAGCAACTTCGCTTTGCGGGTGGCTTGTGCCACTTCCTGTTCGCGGTTGCGGTTGTTTTGGCCGGTTGTCATGTCGCAGAGTTGCAGGTAGTCTATAATGATCGCGTCGCACGCATGTTGGCTTTGCAGCAGTCGCGCGCTGGATCGTACGTGTTCCATGTTGACCGAGGTGCTGTCGTCTACGTGTATCGGCAGACGTTTGAGGTCGGCGGCTGCCGTGCGTGCCTCTGCAAGCTCTTGCGGGCTGACGGTTCCCGACCGCCAATGGCGGGCACTGACTTCGCTGGCTGCTGTCAGCCATCGGTCGGCCAGTCTTTCTCCTTGCATTTCGAGGCTGTAGACGGCTACGGCATGTCCTGCCATGGCTGCGTTTCGTGCCAGATGTAGTGCGAATGCCGTTTTTCCTACGCCGGGACGGGCGGCGATTACCACTAGTTCGCCGTTTTGGAGTCCGGACGTCATGCGGTCCAGGTCTGCCAGTCCGGTAGGGATGCCGGTCACTCCGTTTATGTTGTTGGCAATACGTCCTTCGGCTTCGGTCATGGTGGCGGTCATCAGTTCATCCATGTCCCGCATGTGGTTGTTGTGGCCGAATTCGCCTTCCAGACGGTCGAGCAGGTTGTGCGCGTCCATCAACGAGTCGTCGATGTCCATCGTTTCGTCTAGCGAGCAGGCGAGTAGTTTGTTGAATCCCAAGGTCATTTCGCGTCGTAGATATTTCTCGTGTACGATCTGCGCGTGATATTCGAGGTGGGCGGAAGTCGCCACTTTGCTGCTCAACTGGGTGATGCCGAACGCTCCGCCCGCCTCTTCGAGCTTTCCGCGGTGGGAAAGCTCTTCTTTTACGGTGAGGATGTCTATTTTCATTCCGGCGTGGTACATAGCCAGTATGGCGGCGTAGATCAGTTGGTGGCGCAGGACGTAGAACATTTCGGGGCGCAGCTTGTCGGCTATCAGTGGTATAGCCCTCTGCTCTATCAGGCAGGCGCCGATGATGGCTTCTTCTATTTCGGGAGCCTGTGGTGAAACTCTGTTTTCGGTATTCATAATCAGTGTTTGTTTAATCAGTCTTCGTTTAATTGGGATTCGTTTTATCAGTATTCGTTTAGGAAAGCTTTGTTGGATAAATAGCTGGCGGCGTGGAGCAGGTAGTTGATGTTTGTTTGGTGGAAATAATAATCTTCTACCTTGTCGATGGCGAGTTGCTGTTCCTTGTCGCTTAATTTTTTCCATTCGCGTTGCGCTTTGGCGATGTTTTCTTTGGGAAGCTGCGTGATGCTGTGAAACTCATTCCAAAACAGGCGGAACTTCTCGTTGACGGCTTTCTTTTTCTGCTTGCCGCTGTCGGGGGCTCCTACCCATTTGTCGTATTCGACGACACGGATATGCAGGGACGAGTTGTTGGGATGGGGGACGATTTCGATGATCCCCAGGATGGCAAGGGCGTGTATGAATCGGAAGGTTTTTCCGACAGACCAGCGGAAAATGCGGCTCCAGTCGCGGTAGCTGAACATGCTTTCGCCTCTTTTGCACAGGTAGTCTTTGTGCTGCCGGTCGCTGTATAACGTGTCCGAATAGTTTACTTTCATCAGGATTTTCAGGAGCGCTTCTATTTCTCCGGCTTCTATGTTCGGGTCTTCTATCTGTTGTTGTAGCAGGGCTTTGGGGATAATGAGAAAACCATGTTCCATCATGGCTTCAAAATTGAAATTGTTCATTGGGTTATCGTTTTAAATTTCTGTAAAGGTACGCCGTTCTTGTGCGATGCGCAAGGGGTGTGGTTCCGTGCGGACGGGTGTGGATGAATAAAGGGTGCCGCGATGCGCAAATGGCTGTTTTTTTCTTCTTTCATGAAGCCGGGGAAGGAGTGGGGATGGAACGAATGCTCTGTTGGTGGTTGGCGGAGCTTCTGTTGGTGGTTGGTGGAGCTTCTGTTTGTGACTGGTGGAGCTTCTGTTGGAGAAAAAACAAAGCCTTCGTTTGGGGGGATTCGAAGGTCTTGTTTGTAGTGAAAAAACGGTCATTTTTGCCGAACGCTTTGTGGAACGCTTTTTTCTTTCTGTAAATAGCTGTATGATTGGTAGTTATCTTCGTTTTGAAAAAAAGTGATGAACGCAAAGTGGAATACATAATAAACAATAAAAGATAAATGATATATTTAAAAATATATAGTTCGATTTTCCTTTTATTTCTTGTCCGTGTTTTCGTTTTCTGTTACGCGCTAAACGTTTGTCGGCAAGTCAATGTGGGGAGGTCCCCAGTGTCGGTAGATGATTAGCTGCATTTCAGGACTGACATCGATTGTTTGGCTGGTGTAATACGCAGCAACCAGTTGTTCGTTCAATGTCTTGTTTGCTTTAATGCGTTTGCGCATTTTTTTGCTGGCGGAAGAAGCGTTTGCCAGATCGGGAAAATACTCCTTCGCCAATTCGGAGAAATACTTGAATCCATTAATGCTGTAGCGTTCGGCAGCTGGTTCATTGTTGTTCATTAATTTTTTTTATACTTTAAATGGTTAAAATAATATGTTGTTTGAAAAATTGCGCAAATGTATGAAATTTACTTTGATGATTAATGTAAATGTTTTAGTTTTTATTTTTTAGATTTTATGTATGTAAATTTTTGAAGATATATTTTTGTATTTTACTAAAGTAAAATGTGGGAAAAGTAAATATTAATTATTAATTTATTTTTAATGAAAAAGGAAAGTTTTACTTTGTTTATGAAACAAGTGGCTGTTGATTTGCAGCAGAGTGGAAATTTAGGGACTGCTCATGTATACAGAAGTACGTTGAATGCGATTCTTACTTTTCAGGGTTCCGATCGTTTGTCGTTTCGGGAAATCACTCCGGAGTGGCTGAAGCATTTTGAGGGTAGTCTTCGTGCACGTGGGTGTAGTTGGAATACGGTGTCTACGTATCTTCGCACGTTGCGTGCGGTTTACAATCGCGCTGTCGATCTTCGGAAGGCATCATACGTGCCGCATCTTTTTCGCTCCGTATATACAGGTACGCGGGCAGACCGCCGTCGGGCATTGGATATGGAGGATATGAAGAAGGTATTTGCCCGTCTGTTGCAGTCGGACGCCATCACTCCTGCCATGAAGGGGGCGCAGGAGTTGTTCATTCTTATGTTCTTGCTTCGGGGACTGCCTTTTGTCGACTTGGCTTATTTGCGCAAGAGTGATCTCCGGGGAAATGTGATTAGTTATCGTCGTCGTAAAACGGGACGTCCGTTGTCTGTGACGTTGACGACGGAAGCGATGTTTCTTTTGCAAAAGTATATGAATCGGGAGGAACAGTCGCCTTATTTGTTCCCGATTCTTCATAGTGACGAAGGTTCGCCAAAGGCGTATAGGGAATATCAACTGGCATTGCGCAATTTTAATTATCAGTTGGAATTATTAGGAAAGGCATTGGGACTCAAAGACCGGTTGAGCTCGTACACCGCCCGCCATACCTGGGCTACGACTGCGTATTATTGCGAAATTCATCCGGGTATTATTTCCGAAGCGATGGGACATTCGTCCATCACCGTGACAGAAACTTATTTGAAGCCTTTCCGAAATAAGAAAATTGATGAAGCAAATATGCAGGTACTTGATTTTATAAAACGATCTGTGGTCGGCGTAAGTGCTTGATTTTTA
>NC_021017.1:5411036-5516074 GCF_000210075.1 Bacteroides xylanisolvens XB1A | reverse complement strand
AAACAAATAAAACACGCGGATTCTTTGTATTAGGGCTTTGTTAACTTCTAAATTTTGCAAAAGGTCTCCCGCCCCTCTGCCGCTTCTAAGAAGCAGGGGTAAAAATGTAATTGCATATTGTTTCATTTTTCCGTATTGACTACTCCAAAAGAGCAGGAACAAAGGTTTCTCCGTTACCTACAAAGTAACGGGCGGTCTATTATTGAAACTTAGTGTTTAATAATATATTATTAATGTAATTTTTAAGTAGTTATGAAGAAAAATTTTGTTAGGGTAATGCTTTTCGGGGCATTGACGCTTGCTACTGTCACTTATGTAGGCTGTAAAGACTATGATGATGACATCGACAATCTGCAAACGCAGATTGATGCCAATGCGGCAGGTCTTGCTGAACTGCAAGCAAAAGTGAATGCAGGTAATTGGGTAACAGACATTAAAAGTATCACTGGTGGATTTGAAATTACTTTCAACAATGGAAATAAATATTCTATTGTGAATGGTAAAGATGGATCTGTCGTTGAAATTGGAGAAAATGGAAACTGGTTTATAGACGGTGTTGATACTGGGAAACCGGCACGAGGTGAAAAGGGTGAGACCGGTGCTACTGGTCCTGTCGGTCCTGTTGGCCCCGAAGGTCCTGTTGGTCCTGTTGGCCCCGAAGGTTCTGTTGGTCCTGTTGGTCCCGAAGGTCCTGTCGGTCCTGTTGGCCCCGAAGGTCCTATCGGTCCTGTTGGTCCCGAAGGTCCTGCTGGTCCTGCCGGAAAATCTCCTTTTATTGGTGATGGAACAGGTGAATTTGAAAAAGATTATTGGTATTTCTATGATGACGCTACAGATAAATGGGTGAAAGGTGATTATTCGTCAGCCACTGTTTATGCCGTACAGAATGAGGGATTACCTAGCTTTACTCTACATGTAAAAGATAAAACTACTGGAACAGAATTAACAACTATTCTGCCTACTGCAGCTTTGATTAGTAGCCTTGAAGGAGTGACTATTGAGAATGGTAAAATCACTGCAGGCGGAACAAAGGAACTTAAATTAAGTTATGCTCAATGCAAAGCTGATTTCACTTTTGGTATGGAGGATGAGAAAAAAGAATTTAAGAAAAATGACCTGTTAATAACTAATTCCGGCGTGTTGAATGCGTTGATTAATCCAGTAGGTCCTGACTTTACTGATAGCAAATATCAAATCTATTTGATGAATTCTCAAAATGAAGCTAATTTTGTTATCTCTAAGATTGAACAAAATAAAACTGCAAAACCATTGACACGTGCTACCGAAGCCAAAGTGAATCGTGGTGTTTACGACCTTACTGTTACACTAAAAGATGGCTTGAATTTGGAAACTGCCCTTCCTGCAGATGAAGCATACGCATTCTGTACAAAAGACGCATGGAACAATGAAATAATCTCTGCTTATGATGTTAAAATCAAACCGGAAGCAGTTACAAGTGCTACTAAACTGGTAGATGCAGCAGTGTCCGCAAAAGTTGGTGAGGTACAGGTTTTGGATGACTTGGCAGCTGCAGCTACCACCACTCCTATGGATTTGAGTACAGTCTATGCATATTATTATAAGTTGGCAGCCGATGCTCCTGAAGGTGTAACATTGGGGACGAACGAAGCCGGCAAACAAACCATCACTTCTACCAAAGGGCAAGAAGCAAAGGTTGAAGTCTGCTATATAACTACAAATGGTATTCCTTTTGATGGAGAAACTCATGAGGGCATTGATTATTCTAGCGTCGGTGGCTCCTCTGCTCCGGCTAAACTGACTGTCACCTTCAAGCAAATAGAAACAAAATCTTTGGCAGCACAGACGGTAGTTTGGAATAAATCAGAGAAATCCGACATTGCTGTGTCAGCAGCTAATATTAAGGCAATCAAAGACGCTATTACTACTGCTAAACTTGCTAGCTCAACTGCCACGGCTAACGATGGAGATAAAGTGAAGTTTAGTGGTATTGCTTCTGGTGATACTAAATATGATAACCTGAAACTGACAGTAACCGCTGCATACAAGGGTACTATGGAAGCCGTATTGACAGTTGACGTTGACGCAACGAAGCAAATTGTATTCAAATTACCGGTAACTGTTGATTATAAGACGCCTGTATTTACAAAAACTTCAGGTATGTGGACTGAAGATGGCAAGGTGTCTCTTCTGATTAATGAAACTAAGAATGCTGATAAGATTCAGAGCATCAGTCTCGAAAGAGAAATGGGCTCAATCTTTACTACATGGAACGCTATTACTGGCGGAGTTACTTCAGGTATATACAACAGCATTACGTATGATGTTGACAAGAATGGTGACGATCATGTAGGAAGTGTAGCTAACGATAAGTTCACAGTAGACATGGCTCACGCTAAAGACAATATGGCATTCTCTGTAGATGTAAATTGTCAGCCTAACGATGCTACTGAACCTGCTTCAATTGCTAACCAAAAGATTCAATTCATCTCATTATCAGAATTGCTTAAATCGGAATTTGGTGCAACGGACGCTAAAAAAGGTATCACAACAGCGTATACAGCTGAAACCATAGATTCAGAGATTGATGTATTAGGTGACATTGTATGGAAAGACAGAAAAGGCAAGGCAATGTGGCCGACTGCAGATAATAACACTTATGACACTGGTACTTTGACTACCGCTGACGCTGTTCTTGCTCTTTATGGATATTCTATTAAGGTAGAACTAAGTGACAAAACTAACTTCAAGTTTGATTCTACTGGACAGAAATTGATATTAACAGATGCTGGTAAGGCCTTGAAGGGTCTTGTGAAAGATTTGGTAGTGACAGTTACTATTACTCCTTCAATCAGCTGGAGCGCAACATCTCCTGCACCTGTGGTGAAGACAGTAACATTCCCTACTGCTCTCTTTGCGGATTAATTTGAAATCCTTTAATGTTCTATTAGATAGCTCCTCTATATTTGCCTCTGGCAGAGGTGGGAGCTATCTCTAGAATGATATAACATAATAGGAGAGCCCGTGCTTGTTGAAGTGCGTTCTCTCCATAAATATGAAACCCTTCTTCACCGAAGTGTGAAGATTATATGTTGAGAAGTGACAAAGCGAAGAGACACAGCTTGTGAAAGTCCATCCTTCCATCTTTGTTCTTCTATTAGAAAAGGGATGCCTCCCCACATTTCCTACTGGCATCCCTTTTATCTTTACTCTTGGGACGTCTTTTTTTGTTGTACTAGAATCAATTGCTAGTCGCCCATTTCCCTATAGGTAAAGGAGACGTCCTCAAGATACAGAAAGCCCGAGCTTGCGAAAGTCCGGGCTTTTCGTAATTTTGTGCAGTCATTATCCCCTTATTTTATCGTCCCTAAGTTTCCGGGGAAATGTGCAGAATGAATGATTGAAAAGAATCTTTTAACCTGCCATGACAAAGATTTCTATTAAAAATATATATCTTTGCAAGAAAGGCATTGATTAATAAAAGAAGAGAATATGAGCCATAAAATTTATCCGATCGGTATTCAGAATTTCGAAAAAATTCGTAATGACGGTTATTTCTATATTGATAAGACAGCACTGATGTATCAAATGGTAAAGACCGGAAGTTATTACTTCTTGAGTCGTCCGCGCCGTTTCGGAAAGAGTCTGCTCGTCTCCACCTTAGAGGCCTATTTTCAAGGAAAGAAAGAACTGTTTGAAGGGCTGGCTGTGGAAAAACTGGAAAAGGACTGGATCAAATATCCTATACTGCATCTGGACCTTAATATCGAGAAATATGATACATCCGAAAGTCTGGATAATATACTTGATAAATCGCTGACAGCATGGGAAAAACTATATGGTGCCGAGCCGTCCGAACGTTCGTTTTCCTTGCGTTTTGCCGGTATCATAGAGCGCGCTTGTAAGTTGGCGGGGCAACGTGTGGTTATTCTTGTCGATGAATATGACAAACCCATGTTGCAAGCCATCGGTAATGAAGAATTGCAAAAGCAATTTCGGAATACATTAAAGCCTTTTTATGGAGCGCTTAAAACAATGGACGGTTGCATCAAGTTTGCATTCCTTACCGGTGTGACAAAGTTTGGCAAAGTCAGTGTGTTTAGTGACTTGAACAACTTGGATGATATATCCATGTGGAATGAGTATGTCGAAATCTGTGGCATTAGCGAGCGTGAAATCCACAACAATTTGGAAACAGAGCTTCATGAATTTGCTGCTGCGCGCGGAATAACGTATGATAAACTTTGTGAAGAGTTGAGAGAGTGCTATGACGGTTACCATTTTACGCACAATTCTATTGGTATGTACAATCCGTTCAGTTTGCTTAATGCTTTCAAACGTAAGGATTTCGGCAGCTATTGGTTTGAAACGGGCACACCGACCTATCTGGTGAAATTGCTGCAAAAACATCATTATGACTTGGAGCGGATGACGCATGAAGAAACCGACGCCCAAGTATTGAATAGCATAGACTCTGAATCTACTAATCCCATTCCGGTGATTTATCAGAGTGGCTACCTCACCATTAAAGGGTATGATGAAGAATTTGGAATGTATCGGTTAGGTTTCCCGAATCGTGAAGTAGAAGAAGGATTTGTCCGTTTCCTGCTTCCTTATTATGCGAATGTAAATAAGGTAGAATCTCCGTTTGAAATTCAGAAATTTGTTCGTGAAGTACGTTCCGGCGATTACAGTTCTTTCTTCCGTCGCTTGCAAAGCTTCTTTGCAGATACCACCTACGAAGTGATTCGCGATCAGGAATTGCATTACGAGAACGTGCTTTTCATCGTTTTTAAACTGGTCGGCTTCTATGCCAAAGTGGAATATCATACAAGCGAAGGACGCATCGACCTTGTCTTGCAGACAGACAAATTCATCTATATCATGGAATTTAAACTGAACGGTACGGCAGAAGAAGCATTGCAGCAGATAAATGACAAGCATTACGCTCTTCCTTTCGAGATGGATGAACGGAAACTCTTTAAAATAGGAGTAAATTTCAGTGCGGAAACCCGTAATATTGAAAAATGGATAGTTGAAGAAAAATAGATAAAACAAAAAGGCGGCTCGTTTTGACCGGGCCGCCTTTTCTGTTTATTTGATTTCGATTTCTTCCTTCATATCGATTTCCTCTCCATGTGTATCATAGAACACATATTGCAGAAATGCGAGTTTTTGACTTGGAATAATCTTGATACCGAATCCGTATTTCATTTGCCACTTCCGTTTCAGGGAAACGAGTCCCTGATTGATATAAGCGGCAACATACGGATGGACGTGTAACGAGAATTTCTTAACCTTCAGTTTATTGACCAGGTAATCAATTTTACTCTCCAAAGTGTCCGTAAAAAGAATGGACGACTTGATAGTGCCTTTGCCGAAGCAAGTGGGGCAGGTTTCGGTCGTGTTGACGTCCATTGCCGGACGCACACGTTGGCGTGTAATCTGCATTAGCCCGAATTTGCTAAGCGGCAGAATATTATGCCGTGCCCTGTCTTTCTGCATATTGGCACACATTCGTTCATAAAGCTTCTGACGGTTTTCGGCTTCATTCATATCGATGAAGTCCACGACAATGATACCACCCATATCTCTTAATCGCAATTGGCGGGCCAGCTCGTCGGCGGCTCCCAGGTTTACTTCGAGTGCGTTACCTTCCTGCCCGTTGGCATTCTTGGTGCGGTTACCGCTGTTCACGTCTACTACGTGAAGCGCCTCAGTGTGCTCAATAATCAGATAGGCACCACTCTTGTAAGAGATTGTTTTACCAAACGATGATTTAATCTGCTTGGTGATACCGAAATTGTCGTAAATGGGAAGTTGACCTTTGTACAGTTTCACGATATTAGCCCGGTCGGGCGCAATCAGTGATACATAGTCTTTAATTTCATTGTACACAGCCTCGTCGTTGACGTGAATATTCTCAAAAGAAGGGTTGAAGAGGTCGCGCAACAAACCTACGGCGCGGCTGGTTTCTTCATAAATCAACGTCGGATACTTGGTGGCTTTTTGTACTTTTACCATCGCATCTTCCCAATGCTTAACCAGGACTTTAAGCTCTCCGTCGAGTTCGGCTACGCGTTTGCCTTCGGCTACCGTGCGGACGATGACACCGAAGTTTTTCGGCTTGATGCTCATCAGCAATTGTTTCAGGCGGGCGCGTTCTTCGCTCGATTTAATTTTTTGTGAAACAGAAACCTTGTCATTAAAAGGGATCAGTACGAGATAGCGTCCGGCAAACGAAATTTCGGACGTCAGTCGCGGTCCCTTAGTGGAGATCGGTTCCTTAACGATTTGCACCACTACTTCTTGTCCTACCTTGAGGGTGTTGGATACTGTTCCATCCTTGTCAAGATCGGGAAGCAGGGTTGCTTTGCTGATGGAGGTCAGCTTCTTTTTGTCGCTTAAAGTCTGCTTTACAAACTTTTCGAGTGAGTTAAATTGAGGACCCAAGTCCAGATAATGAAGGAAAGCGTCTTTCTCGTAACCAACGTCTACAAAGCATGCATTCAGTCCGGGCATCAATTTCTTGATACGTCCCAAATACATATTGCCCACAGAGAAAGAAATATTTCTTCCTTCGCTTTGAAGTTCCACCAGGCTCTTATCTTCGAGAAGGGCGATGGAGACCTCTTTGGGCTGTACGTCAACTACTAGTTCACTTGTCACTGTTTTGTTTCCTTATTATTGATTGAATCTCATTTATATGAACAACTTTTTTGACAAATTGTTCATTTTGGGTTAGCTACTTAAACAAAGAACAAACTTGAAAGACATTAGCTTCGCAAGTTTGTTCTTTATTTCTGTGTGATCCAGACTTAAAAATTATTTTTTGCTTTTATGTCTGTTCTTTCTTAGTCTTTTTTTACGCTTGTGCGTAGACATTTTATGTCTTTTTTTCTTTTTTCCGCTTGGCATAGCTTCACATTTTATGGGTTAATACTCTTGTTTATTATTTCTTTACTGAAATTGTAAATGTCTTAGCCGGTTTGAAAGCCGGAATGTTGTGCTCCGGAATAATGATCGTAGTATTTTTAGAAATGTTACGAGCAGTCTTTTGTGCTCTTTTCTTTACTACGAAACTACCAAACCCACGCAAGTATACGTTCTCATCGTTAGACAATGAATCCTTTACTGCATCCATAAATGCCTCAACTGTTGTAAGAACTGTCTGCTTATCAATTCCAGTTTTCTTTGTAATCTCGTTTACAATATCTGCTTTAGTCATTTTTCCTTAAAAAAAATATTATTACTATGTTATTGCTAATTTTTTGGACTGCAAATATATAGCTTTTTAAGCTCCTAAAAAAATATATTCTGCACATTTTTCTAAAAAAATAGTGGCATAGGGTTTTCTTAGAACCAAAAGAGTTACTTTTGTGTGCCTTTTGGATAGGATAGGCAAGATAAATGTTAGATAATACACTAGGAACGAGGATATGAACGAGTTTACTAAAACGATTGTAGAGTGGTATAAAGAGAATAAACGTGAACTGCCCTGGAGGGAGTCTGCCGATCCGTATCTGATCTGGATTTCGGAGATCATTCTTCAACAGACGCGGGTGGCGCAGGGGTATGATTATTTTCTTCGTTTTATCAAACGTTTTCCCGATGTGCGGACTTTAGCCGCTGCGGAGGAGGATGAAGTGATGAAATACTGGCAAGGACTGGGGTATTACTCACGTGCCCGCAATCTTCATGCCGCCGCCAAAAGCATGAATGGGGTTTTCCCGGAAACGTATCCGGAAGTGCTGGCTCTGAAAGGAGTGGGGGAGTATACAGCGGCAGCGATCTGTTCGTTTGCTTACGGTATGCCTTATGCGGTAGTGGACGGTAATGTGTACCGGGTGCTTTCCCGTTATTTCGGCATCGATACTCCGATTGATTCGACAGAAGGAAAAAAGCTCTTTGCAGCATTGGCGGATGAGATGCTGGATAAGAAGCATCCGGCTGTTTACAATCAGGGAATAATGGATTTCGGGGCGATTCAGTGCACTCCGCAGTCGCCTGATTGTTTGTTCTGTCCGTTGGTGGGCAGTTGCTCGGCACTTTCGAAAGGCTTGGTGGCAAAACTTCCGGTGAAGCAACACAAAACAAAGACAACGAACCGTTACTTTAATTATATTTATGTACGTGCGGGCGCGTATACCTTTATAAATAAACGGACGGGCAATGATATTTGGAAAAATCTGTTCGAACTGCCCTTGATAGAAACTCCGACGGCTCTTTCGGAAGAAGATTTTTTGACTTTACCGGAATTTCGTGCACTCTTTGCGCCGGGGGAAGTACCGGTGGTACGTTCGGTTTGCAGGGAGGTGAAGCATGTATTGTCTCACCGGGTTATCTATGCTAATCTATATGAAGTGACCTTGTCTGAAAATTTGACTTCTTTCAGTGATTTCCTGAAAATAAGGGTGGACGAACTGGAGCAATACGCTGTTTCTAAATTAGTACAAGACTTGCTACAAGCATTAGAATAAGCATTAGAATAAGTATTAAGTAATAAGTATTGAGTATTACCCATGCAGTTTATGGCGCAGCCTAATACTTAATACTTAAAACTTAATACTTGATTTTATACTTAAAATCTTGCATCCTATTGTTATTCTGTTTAATTTTGGCAGCAGATTTAATTTTAAGAATCATAAACTTGATACAGATATGTCAGTAAATAGAGTGATATTGATAGGAAACGTAGGACAAGATCCTCGGGTAAAATACTTCGATACAGGTTCGGCAGTAGCAACTTTCCCGTTGGCTACAACGGATCGTGGATATACGTTGGCTAATGGAACCCAGATTCCCGAAAGAACAGAGTGGCATAATATCGTTGCATCCAACCGTTTGGCGGAGATTGTGGATAAGTATGTGCACAAAGGTGACAAACTGTATCTGGAAGGAAAGATAAGAACACGTTCTTATAGCGACCAGTCGGGTGCTATGCGCTATATCACCGAAATTTATGTGGATAATATGGAAATGCTGTCTCCGAAAGGAGCCAATCCGGGTGCGGGAGCTTCTGCTACTGGACAACCGGCTACGGGGCAACAGCAACAACCGGTTGCCGGCCAGTCGCAACAAGCGCAGCAGTCGCAGGCACAACCCGCACAAGATAATCCGACAGATGATTTGCCGTTCTAGATAATGTGATAGTGTGCCAATAGGTTTTCGCGAGCTTCTTGGCACATTATCTTTTGTTTAATTAAAATATAGACTCTTTGGACTCAGATGGTTATTTAAGCCAATTGGCTGACATTTTCAACGGTATTACCGTAAACACTCCTTCTATCTCTGCTATTATTGCCATAGTATTGGCAGGTGTACTCCTGCTTGCTTCCGGCTTTGCTTCGGCTTCCGAAATAGCTTTTTTCTCACTTACTCCTTCCGACCGGAATGATATTGATGAACAGAATCATCCTTCCGACGAAAAAATAAGTGCCCTGTTGGGGGATTCAGAACGCCTCCTGGCAACGATATTGATTACGAACAACTTTGTGAATGTAACCATTATCATGCTCTGCAACTTCTTCTTTATGAATGTATTTGTTTTTCATTCTCCATTGGCAGAGTTCTTGATACTGACCGTCATCCTGACTTTCCTATTGTTGTTGTTCGGTGAAATCATGCCGAAAATCTATTCAGCACAGAAGACTTTGGCTTTTTGCCGTTTTTCGGCACCGGGGATTTACTTCCTGGAAAAACTGTTCCGTCCGATAGCTACTGTGCTTGTACGTTCAACCACTTTTCTGAATAAACATTTTGTAAAGAAGAGCCACAATATTTCTGTCGATGAATTGTCGCACGCATTGGAGCTGACAGATAAAGCGGAACTCTCTGAAGAGAATAATATCTTGGAGGGTATTATCCGTTTCGGCGGTGAAACTGTGAAGGAGGTGATGACATCACGTCTGGATATGGTCGATCTGGATATCCGTACCTCTTTCAAGGAGGTGATGCAATGTATCATTGAAAATGCTTATTCGCGTATTCCTATCTATTCCGGTTCGCGGGATAATATCAAGGGGGTATTGTATATTAAAGACTTGCTGCCTCATGTCAACAAGGGGGATAATTTCCGTTGGCAGTCATTGATCCGTCCGGCTTATTTTGTGCCGGAAACAAAGATGATTGATGATCTGTTACGTGACTTTCAGGCGAATAAAATTCATATTGCCATTGTTGTGGATGAGTTTGGAGGAACTTCCGGACTGGTGACGATGGAGGATATTATCGAAGAGATTGTAGGTGAGATTCATGATGAATATGATGATGAAGAACGTACATACGTTGTCTTGAATGACCATACTTGGATATTTGAAGCGAAGACGCAGTTGACGGATTTCTATAAGATTGCGAAAGTAGACGAAGACGAGTTTGAAAAGGTGGTGGGAGATGCGGATACATTGGCGGGTATGCTGCTCGAAATTAAAGGTGAATTCCCGGCATTGCATGAGAAAGTGACTTATCACCATTATGAGTTTGAAGTGCTCGAAATGGATAGTCGTCGTATCCTGAAAGTGAAGTTTACAATTCTGCCGAAGGATATGGAAGGCTCGGTAGAGAAGGAATAATCTTGGAATCATAATTTTGAAAGCATAATCAAGCAAACGTAAGATGGCGTTATTTCTGCAACATAAGACGGATGATATACAGTGGGCTGTCTGGAAGATGGAAGAGTCTTTGGATGCTCTGTTGGCTCTTTTGCCGGATGCGCGAAGAGTGTTCTGTGAACAGGAATTGAATCGTTTTGTCTCCGAACGGCGTAAGATGGAATGGTTGTCCGTTCGTGTTTTGTTGTATGCCATGTTGCAGGAGGATAAGGAAATCGGTTATTCTCCCGAGGGAAAACCTTATCTGACGGATCATTCTTTTTTCATCAGTATTTCTCATACGAAAGGTTATGTAGCTGTGATGCTTGCTTCTTTCACTCCGGCAGGTATTGATATTGAGCAATATGCTCAACGCGTTCACAAGGTATCTGATCGGTATATCCGTTCTGACGAACAAACGGAACCTTATCAGGACGATATGACTTGGGGACTGTTATTGCATTGGTCGGCAAAGGAAGCTGTTTTTAAGCGGATGGAAAACGCGGACGCTGATCTTCGTAAACTCCGTTTGACGCATTTTATTCCTCAAGAGCAAGGAACGTTTCAGGTTCAGGAGTTGGCGACGGAGCAGCAGGAACTTTACTCTGTCGGTTATCGTATTTGTCCGGACTTTGTATTGACGTGGACATTGAGTTGAATAGGAGAAGAGATGGAGTGCTTCTACCTGTTTTTCTTTTCTTTGTAATGTGTGATGTCTTGACATAATAAAATAAACCCCGAAAGTTTTTGTATGACTTTCGGGGTTCACTTTATATTCGGACGCCCTCATGATTTTATGAACTCACGGCTTTTCAGACGGGTTCTTTTATGGTTGGTTTACTTCTCTTTTTTGTTAAGTCGGTAGCTCAATGCTCCTGACGGACATTTGCTGATTTGTGCAATTAATTCTTCCGTAGTCGCATTTTCTATTTGCACCCAGGGTCTTTCTTTAGGATGATAGACATTGGGTAGCATCTTTACACATATTCCGGCATGCTGGCATAATTCCGGTTTCCATACAATGGTCAGTTCACCATTGGTGTATTCTATTTTCTTTTCCATATCTGTATTTATTTAATATGAATACCACGCATTACAATTCGCTTCCATTCCGGATGTTTGTGAATATATCCGGCTACAAACGGGCAAAGCGGTACCAGGCGTAAACCTTGTCGTTCAATGTCTGTCAGTGCTTTTTCTGCAAGTTGTGATCCTACTCCCTTGCCGCCTAATGAGGCGGGTACTTCTGTATGTACAAGGTATATTTCTCCATTGTTTGATTTGATATAGTCTATTTCGGCTATTTTGCCATCGATCTGAAATTCATATCGATGTTTTTCTTCGTTGTCTATTAATTTATAATCTTCTGCCATAATTTTACGTATTAAGTTCGATTATAATATAAACACTTGGGAAACACTTTTGTTTTATGCAAACAATTATTCTTGTTAATGGAGAAAGTATTGCCCGTTCATACTGGCACTGGTCTTTTCAATCCCTTTCTATTACTTCTTCAACTGATATTTGTTATTTTTTCTAAGTTTATAATCTTTCCAATTGAACTGTGAAATGTCTCATTAAAGGCGCTTCCCAGGCGATACGCACTCCGTGAGTGATGCTTTCTCTACGTTCATATACATTTTTGAGAGCAGCGGCTATTACATTCATATGATTGTCTGTATATACTCTGCGGGGAATGGCGAGGCGGAGTAAATCAAGACCGTTAAAACGATTTTCATGAGTTATCGGATCACGGTCGGCGAGGATATAACCGATCTCGCATCCACGGATACCGGCTTCCAAATAAAGTTCTATGGTCAGCGTCTGTGCCGGGAATTCTTCTTTGGGAACGTGCGTCAGTACTTTAGGTGCATCAATGAAGATGGCGTGGCCTCCGGCCGGTCGTTGGTAAGGAATTCCGTATTCATCCAGTTTCTTTGCCAGGTATTCCACTTGCTTGATACGTGTTTCGAGATTGTCGAATTCGGTGTTTTCATCCAAGCCGATGGCAAGAGCGTTCATATCCCGTCCGTTCATTCCCCCGTAGGTGAGATAGCCTTCGTATTGTACGCAGAAACCTTTTGCGCCTTCATACCAGTCTGAACGTCGTGTGGCGATAAATCCACCCATATTGACGATTCCGTCTTTCTTGGCACTCATTGTCATGCCATCGGCTAGAGAGAACATTTCCCGTGTGATTTCTTTGATGGTTTTGTCTTGATAACCTTCTTCGCGCATCTTGATGAAATAGGCGTTTTCGGCAAAGCGTGCAGAGTCGAAAAGTACGGGTTTGCCGTATTTGTCAGCAATGGCACGTACTTCATGCAGGTTTTGCATGGATACGGGTTGTCCTCCGGCTGTATTGTTGGTGATGGTTACGATGATAAAAGGAATTCGTTCTGCATATTCTGTCAGGGCTTTCTGCAATTTATCAGGGTCTACATTTCCTTTGAACGGGATTTCCAGTTGGGTATGTTTTGCTGCATCGATAGTGCAGTCTAATGCGGTGGCATGGCGTCCTTCGATGTGTCCTTTGGTGGTGTCAAAATGTGAGTTGCCGGGTACAATGTCTCCTTCATGCACGAGATAAGAGAAAAGCACATTTTCTGCGGCACGTCCTTGATGGGTAGGTATGATATATTCAAATCCTGTCAGTTTCGTAATCATCTCTTTCAACTTAAAGAAAGAGGTTGCTCCGGCGTAACTTTCATCGCCTAGCATCATTCCCGCCCATTGACGGTCGCTCATCGCTCCGGTTCCGGAATCGGTGATGAGATCGATATAAACTTGTTCTGATTTGAGTTGAAAGACATTATAATGTGCTTCTTTAATCCATTGCTCGCGTTCTTCACGTGTGCTTTTCCGGATGGGTTCTACCATCTTTATTTTCCATGATTCAGCAAAAGGTAATTCCATTGTCGTAGATTTAATAGTTTTGAACAACGAATGTAGCTAAAATTTGTGTGATTAACAAATATATAGTGTCTTTTTGTTAGTGAGGGTTATTGGATTTACTTCTCTATGGGCTGGTAATATATCAAAATGTAGTGAGTAGATAGAAAGAGAGCCGGATTTCTTAAAAGAATATCCGGCCCTTTAAAATTATGCGGTCGATTGATGTTTAATCTCAACCAATCAAACAAGTTGGTTATTTAGTCTTCAATAGTGATACCGTCAAGACAGAAATAGGTTGGGGTCATTGCACCCCATTGGTCTTCTTTGGTGGTCTTGATATTGAATTTCAATCCCTCTGTTTCGCCTAATGAAGTTAGGTCTACCCATTTCCATGTAGTTACAAATTGGGTTCCTTCACCTAAAGTGCACTCTACACTTTGAGTTTTATCCATATTATAGATGATGATTTTGAAAGAATCTGTATTTCCAAATTTATCTTTTCCTTCGAATATAGAACTACCTTCCTTCATACTATTGTAAGCATAGACACAGTTTGTTAAATATAGTCCTTTTACTCTATAGGATTCCAATTTGTTTGAATTGTCGTGGTCTCTGAAACGGATTGCAGCTTCTTTATCAGAATTCTTTCCAATTTTATATCCGGCAGCTCCCACGATAACGTATGTATTATTGATTACTCCTTTTTTAGTGATAGCGCGATAATCATAAGTTGCGAAGTCTGGGCAATCTTTTTCTGTACAATTTGTAAATGCAAAACTATCTGAATAGAAACCGTATGTTGAAGATACACAGTCAAATTCAAAGATACCACTAGCGTCAGTTAATAGATTATATTTGTAGTTAGTTGTCCCCCAGTCGCTACTAACAGACCATGAATCATCCGGATTTTCTTGATCGCCCATATCAAGTGTATGAGTTTCGTAATTGGGCAGGCTAAGCACGTATGTTTTTGTATCGTCATCATCGCTACAGCCACAAAATACAAATACTGATAACAGTAATAATAAAGATAATTTCTTCATGTTCTTTTCTGATTTTAGTTATTAATTAATTATTGATTATTTCTTGAAATGTAAGTTCTCAATGGTGGTAACTTCGGTTGATATTTCACCCATTTGTCCTGCATCCTGATTGACTGCGGTCATAATCTTCACGAAGTCGATTTGATCCAAGTCTACCGGACTGCCATTACTATCCACAGCCCAATCTATCTTGAAATTACTTCCTTCCTTGCTGTTAGGATGGTTGTCTGCATATCCCCACGGATAGCAATATCCTACCCATAATCCGTTTTCCGGGACGGCATTATCTTTTAGACGTGTTCCCTGGAATGTGATTTCATCACTTTCTATCCAAAGTGGATAATATGATTCTTGGTTATGGAAACTGTTGCGGAAGATATATCCTTCGTTGCCTTGATTGTCTTTCCAAAAAACTTTTAGGTTGGCTGGATTCGGGCGGTGATAGGTTATCTCATATCCGCGTGTTTCTGTGTCTTTCCCGTATTCGCTTCCTTTCAATTCATACCACTCATCGTCAGGCTTTCCATTGCCATTTACATCTTTAGATACAAATACGATTCCCGGTTCTGCACTTCCGCCCAATGCTCCTGTTCCGGTTTTGGAGTTGTAGTAGGCATTGCCTTTTATCTTGAAGTCATACTCTCCTGTTACATTCGGAATGGGGTGTGGGAATCCTAAAACAATGTAACCACCGAATCCTCCCAATGTAAGGAGTGATTTCTGCTGGATTCTGCGGGTTGCTTCTTCTAGTATATCATCATAAGTAAAGCCCTCCTTATATGCTGAAGTGGTAGTGTTGATAAACTGTCCGGGCGCAGGGCGATATTCCCATACTTTATTGGCGAAAGCCAGAGGATTTTCCTTATCATCATCGTTGTCATCAATATCGCTTTGTGAGGCTTTGTCACTGAATGCAATAGTATTCGGGTTAAGTCCGATGTTGTTCAGACGGAACATGAGTTGTCCTTGTTGGTTGAAACAAAGTAAGTCTCCATAGGTGGTGTAATCACGGGCTTCGGTGATATATACATTGTTGCTGTAAGGATTGATGTTGATGCCGTATGGTGTCTTTATCACTGTTCCGTCAGTTATGAAATTCTCACGGATTGTATCTTCTGTTTTCAGATTGAACATCTTGATAGAAGAGGTCTGCGTGTTATAATTGTAATTATATAGATAGGCAATCTCTCCATCAATGGCAAAGTTTTGTACTTTCTCGTTAGATTGAGTAACTTTGTTTGTCCGGCAGTCTATCTTGACGAAGTTATAATCGCCGGCTTCTACATCTTCGCCACGGGTGGCAACATAAACGGTTTCGTCCGGACCTGCTACTATTTTACCGGGATTCGGACCTACTGTTAGTTTGCTACTTTCTTTAAATGTGGCAATATCGACAACAGATACCGTGTTGTCTACCCCCAGTCCTGATGAATAGTCCAATCCGCCGGAATTGGAAATATATAACTTTTCGTTTTGTACACAAATACCGTCGGGATTGCGTCCCACTGATGTGATAGCTTCTATGGATAGGGAGGTTGTGTCTATACGTGCAACGGTTCCATCGTATGAACATACGTATGCCTTTTCTTTGTGAAAAGCGATGTAGCGTGGTTGACGGGAACTTCCGTTTTCTGCCAGCATTTGAATCTGTTTCAATGAGCTTCCCGTACGAAAGTCTATCACTTCTACCGTACTGGAGATATTGACTATCACATATATCTTGCTTCCGTAGATGGCCATGTCATTGGCAGTGTCTCCTAATCCCCGGCGGTTGACTGCTTTGAAATAGTCACGAACCATTTGCTGGTTGCCGAAAGAAAAACGTGCCAGCGAGCTATTGTTCTGATTGAACAGTCCTTCGCATAATACATATAATTCGGCGGTACCCGTTTCTGTCGGATCGCCTATAATGCCTGATGTGAAGGGTTTGTCCTCCATATCATCACATGCTACGAATAAGATTATGGATGACAGCCAGCACGAGAATATATATATTAGTTTCCTTTTCACGTCAATATCTTACTTTATAATAGTTAATATCTTATTTTTATTGTCGCCCTTACGGATCGTCCGGGCATTGGGAAATATTTCACAATCTCGTAATTCTTATCCATCAGGTTCAATACTTCCACGCTGAAAGAGGTAGTGATTTTTCTGATCTGAAAGTCACGGTTTGCAGAAATGCTGTGGTCGCTATAACTATCCAATCGGTTTTCGGCAATGTTTTGTCCTAATGCATAGCGTTTTCCGGAAAAAAGGAATGAATAAGACAGATTGATCCACGGTGTTTCGACGCCTGCCTGTCCCGAAGCGGAGACGCGGGGAGTGTAGGCTATTTGATGTTTGTATGTCGATTCATACGTGTTCGGATCGGGCGGGGTGACATCTAATGCTCGTTGGTATGTGTAGTTACCCGAGAGGTTGATGCGTATTTTATCCCAAGGTTGGAGGGACAGGCTTCCTGTGGCATCAATGCCTTTGATGTCAACTTCACCCAGATTCTTCATGCTCCATACGGCAAGGTTTTTGGTAGGGTAGGCGATAATTTTATCTGTCACTTTGTTATAATAGGCGTCAACGGTTACTGACAGATAGGGTAGGAACGGGCATACATTTTTATTGTATGTCAGTCCGATGTTGTATTGTTTGGCCTTTTCCGGCTTTAGTTGGGTGTTGCCTACTTCTTCGTAATATAAGTCGTTGAAACTTGCCAGACGGAAAATGTCTTTATAGAAGAAGCGGATGCGGAATTCTTCATGCTGGAAAGGTTTGAAAGCGGCACTTACATAAGGGGTTAGCTTACGGTGATTGCCGGCACTACCGCCTTTTTTCACATCTTCATTGATAACGGTTGCCAATGCGGATGCGGAGATTGTTAACCAGTCATTTACGTATTTTCCGGCGAATGCTGTCAGCCATGAGTAACGTGTGGGGTGTACAAAGTTGGCTAGATCGGCGTTCATGGTGTTGATGCTTCCGTCTGTGGAAAGTGAGAAAGAGAGGTTGCTCAACAGTCTGTATAATACAGAGGCGGAAAGGTAATATTCCTGCTGGTAATAGCTGTTTTCCGTTTTCTTTAAAGAGTTCTTGGTATCGGGGTCCAGATAACGTTGATAGCTCCAATTCCACTTGGCAGAGGTTTGGAACACCCATTGCCGGCTGAATTCTTTCTTGTATTGACTTTGTATGAATGTGTTTTTATCCCACAAGTGTTGTGTGGAATGGTCGTTATAGAAGGTTGTAGCTTTGGGTAGTCCCCGGGAGGACTGAAAGTAGTAGGCTTTCAACCGCCATTGTTCTTTATCGGAGAAGTTGCCGTAAAGTCCGGCTTCGGCACGGAATGTCTGTACGTCTGTATTCTTTCGTTTTTCACGTGAGGACAGGTCTTCTGCCGCATTTCCATAATGTAGTGTGTACGGATAATGTCCGTCGGAGGACATCCATTCGCCATTGGCTGACATGCTCCATGTCTTATTGAATTGTTGTTCCAGTAGCAGGGAGGGATTGATTAATCCCCAGGAGCCGGTTTTGAAAGCTCCAGCTATATTGGTCTTTTTGCCTTTGGTGAATAGCGGCGTGAGTGTCTGTATATTCAATATGCCTGCTGACGCGAAGAAGCGGGCAGGTTGGAAGATGTTATCGCTTTGTCCGTTGTTTAGAGAAAGGCGGTCTACGTTGTCGAGAGAGAAACGCCCGATATCTATTTGTCCGGTTTGGCAGTCGGTCAGGGTGATTCCGTCATAACCGACAGCGGTATGTTGGGCTCCCAGGCTTCGTATGGATACTGTTTTCAGTCCGCCGATACCTCCGTAATCTTTTACGGTCACTCCGGCAAAGTGTTTCACCGCGTCGGAGACTTGCAGGGCGTGCAGGTTTTTCAGGGCGTCTTTGGAGAAGACTTGCAGGGGAGCGGTTGAGCGTACTTCGCGGGTCTGATAGATATCTGATACTGTTATTTCGGGAATAGAATATGTATGTGTCGTATCTACCTTTTGCTGTTGTGCAAAAAGTGGTATGGATAAGAATTGGCAGCTGAATGCTGCAAAGATCACTTTATTAAATGTTCTTTTCTTCATTTATTCCTTTTTCAGTCTGTTACTGTTTAAAAGTGTCCGGGCGAAATCCCTTCGACCGGACACGCATAAATAAACTTGGCAGAGTTTATCCGTTTTAACACACTTTCTCTGAATCAGAGTGATGAATGAAATGATAGACGACTTGTCCGGTTCATTAGACTCAACGCTTTTTCCTCGAAAGCAGTGAAACTTATTTGCATGGTAGGTCTTCTGACTTATTCCTGTTACAAACGCCTTCCCGGATTGGTCTCCAGTGGCAATGAGTGAATTGCTTGTAACTTATATGGAACTTACAGCAGCGGGACTGTTCAGGACTTGCACCTGATTCCCTTTTAATTGCTTCCCCCGCATGGGAGTCGCAAACCAATGCGCGACAAAGATAGGGAGTTTATTTGTTTTTTCCAAAGGGATGTTCTTTTTCTTTCGTCTTGATACGAAAGAGAAAGAACCAAAAAGAAAGGATCAAGGCTGCGTTTTTTCAGCTACTCCGGTGCTTCCTTCGGCTAAAGGGCAGAAACTCGCTACGCTCAAACAGTCTGCCCTTTTTGACGCCGAAGAAAACACCTGCGCTTGACGCTGAAAAAACGAGGTCGGGAGACCATGCGGGGTGGGCGGTGTGGCGTGGCACGTGTGTGGGCGGCGTGGGGGCTTATTGTTCGCCTTTCATTAGCAGGTATTCTTCGATGGTTTGCGCGGGAGCATCTTTCAGAAGTACTGTCTTATCCTTGTTTAGGAGGTAGAGGGTAGGGATGGCTTTCAGGTCATACAGTTGTTGTTCCTTGATAGCGAAGGTTTTATCATATCCGTTAACCCATTCTTTGGGGAATTCATTTAGGTGTTTTCGCCATTCGTCCAACTCTTCGTCGGGATAAATGGAGAGGACTGTTAGTCTCTTTTGTTCCAGAAGTTGATTGATGATAGGGGCGTTTTTTAATGCTTCGATTGTCTCCGTGCAGGCATGGCATCCCGGGTTATTGATAAATAGTAAGGTATAGTCCGATTTTTGTTGATAAAGAGAACCCTGTGCGCCGGAAGCTAATGTATAGTTAAAATTCAGTGCTTTGGTTCCGATACGGTTTTTCTGAGCCAGTTCGCGACGGGCTTTGGGACGTACCTTTTCTATTTCTTCCAGTACGGGAGAAGCCAACATGGCATCCAGTACAGGGATATAAAACTCTTCGTTACGCATCGGGGAGTTAGGGTCGTACAGATATTTGTCTGCCAAATCAGTGATGTAAGTGAATACTTTCTTATTCACATTTGTCCGTTCGATTGTTTTCTGTATAGCTTGCTGTGCAGTTTCCAAAGGGACATGATTCAGTATATCACAATAGTCCGCCCAAGCTTGTTCGGTCACTTCGGGATGATGGACATAATTGGTATCGGCAAAGTTTACGTTATCCCAATAGTGCTTTACTAGGAAATCTGCCCGTAGCTCGGGTGCTGTCAGCATTGGCGGGATGGCAGGTAGCGTAAAGGAGGTAATGGTATCTTTGGGAGCTTCTTGGGAGTTTTGGCTGGATGCATTCCCGCTTTTACAGGCGCAAAGCAGTAGAATACAGAAGACTGGGATAAGATTTATATTTGTTCTCATAACTTGCTGAATTGTTTTCAATTTACTATTGGTGAGCAAAGATAAAAAAACTATGTGTGAAAATGCACTGTTTTAATGAAAATGCTATATTTGTGTCGGCAAACAAACATACAATGCATATCTATGATTAAATCCACCTACATATTCTTCGTTTTTTTTATGCTGACGGCTGTGTGGAGTTGCAACCGACCTTCTGACATGCAGCGGGAACATCCTGCCGTTTCTCCCACATTCTATACCGACAGTCTTCGTACATTGGGGCGTGGTATCCGCTTGATTAAGGAGGAGAAGGAAAGTCTGGCTTTCCCGCCGCTTGATTCCGTGTTCCGGCTTCCGGTGGACGATGTGCTCACTACCGAAGAATTGCGCCGTTTATCTTCCGAATCTCTCCGCCGGTTAATGATATACTTCAATCTGATGATGAACTTTGAGTCCGGCTATCAGTATTTTGATTCGTTGGAGCGGGCGAAACACCCCGTTGTCTCCCGTTATTGCCGCAGGGAACTGTGGGTGGTAAAGGCGCAGATGCTTATGGCGCTCGACCGCCATGCGGAGGCGGTGGACTATCTCAACCGGGCGATGGCACTGAAAGATGAGAACAACGACCCGTTGAGCGAGATATTTTGTACAGCTACGGCAGGCATCACCTATATGGGTGTCGACACTATCAGCACTCGTGCCGAGTCCGCTTTCCGTAGAGCCTGCCGAGTGGCAGAACGCTCGGGCCTAAGCAACTATTGGCTTTATCCACAAGCTATCGGGCGGCTTGCCGATATATACCTTCAGCAGGGGAAGTATGAAGAAAGTATCTCCCTCTGTCGTGAAGCTATCCGTCTATGTGAGAAGTCGGGCAGCTATCACGGCAAGCTAGTGGCGGCGGAGATTCTGACGGAAGCCTACCGCCTGCTCGGGCTCTATGATGAAGCGTTTCGCTATTGTGCCGTAGGAACGGGCGAGCCGGCACGTGCCGAAGTTGACAATAACTTGATAGGTCGTTTCTTCATTGCGAAGGCGGAGATACACAACAATCTGAATCGCCCCGACTCCGCACTCCTGGTTCTTGCGCAGGCCGACAGTTGCTTTGACCGGACGAAGAACGACTACTATCATTTGATGGTGCAGATAGACCGGATGTATTACCTTGCCGCCTTTCCCGACTCTGTGAATGTGGCTTTGAGAGGCTTTGCCGCACTTGAAGGTAAAGTTCCCCGTCATCGCCTGCCATATTATGACTATTATTACGGTGCCACCCTTGTCCGCGCCGGTAAATGGTTGGAGGCAATCCCCCTGCTTCGGAAATCTATTGGCGAGTTGAAAGATATATCCGAGCTTCACCCTGCTTCGGAAGCGGCGGAATTGTTAATGGAAGGCTATCGCCACACGGGGCGGGCAGCGGATATGCTCACCGTCTTTCCCGAATACCGGATGATGAGAGATTCGGTGACCCGCAAAGACAAGATACGCCAGTTGGCATCGGCAAATATCCGTTTCGAAACACAGAAGAAAGAACAGGAGAATCGTCTGCTGACTGCCGAAGTCCGTCTTCAGGATACCCTGTTGCATGTATATTCCATAGCCGGAGTGTGTGCATTGCTACTCGTCTTTTTTATAGCCGGCTGGATGGTGATGCGCCACCGCAATCTGCGGCTCCGGTGGCAGCTCGAGGCGCAGGAACATGAGCGGGCTGACGAACGGTTGCGTGATCAGGAAAGCAGGCTTCACGAACTGATAGCCGCCCGTCAGGACTTGTACGAACGCAACCGCTCCCTTATCTGCCAGCTTTCTGATATCCAGGCGCGCCACCGCAACACGTGCGAACTTGACAGCGTGATGGAAAGCCTGCAATCCCACTTGCTCACCCGTAAGGAAGAAGAGGATTTCCGTAACGCCTTTTTGTCCGTCTATCCGTCGGCGCTGCTGCATCTTCGTGAAGCCTGTCCGGCGGTGACACGTAGCGAGGAACTGTTTTGTATGTTGGTTCTGCTCAAACAATCCAACGAAGAACTGGCGCGGACGCTCGGCATCAGCGTGGCAAGTGTGTCCAAAACCCGATACCGCATCCGTGTGAAGCTTGGTCTGCCCGAAGGTTCGGACACTGATGCGGAAATCCGTCACATTATGGCAGGGGAAGATTTATAGAATCGGTTCTTCCAGTCATTCAGCAATATTAACCCGGAACTTTCATCATTAAACAAAAAATGTCTATCTTTGTTGTCAATATACACAACCAATACATTAATAATGGGAAGATTTATTAATCCCTTTACCGACTATGGCTTTAAGTTTTTATTCGGCAGAGAGGTAGAAAAGGAGTTATTAATCGACTTCTTGAACGATTTGCTCTCTGGAGAGCACGTGATTACCGACATCCAGTTCCTTAACAACGAACAGCAGCCGGAAGTAAAAACAGAACGGGGGATTATCTACGATATCTACTGTATGACTGACACAGGTGAACGGATAATCGTAGAAATGCAGAATCGTGAGCAACCTTACTTTAAAGATCGTGCTCTCTTCTACCTCTCTCGTGCGATTACGCAACAAGCTAAAAGCGGTCCTTGGGACTTCCGGTTGGATGCTGTATACGGAGTGTTTTTTATGAACTTTGTGATTGACAAGGACATGCCTGCGAAGATAAGGACTGATGTAATCCTTTCCGACCGGGATACAGGACAGCTTTTCAATAACAAGTTTCGGCAGATTTTTATCGAACTGCCTAACTTTGACAAAGAAGAGGATGAGTGTAGTAACGATTTTGAACGGTGGATTTATGTATTAAAGCATATGGATACACTTGATAGAATGCCTTTCAAGGCACGTAAAGCCGTTTTTGAACGACTTGAGAAGATGGCCTCCAAAGCGAATATGACTCCGGAGGAAAGAGCTCAATATGAGAAGGAATGGAAAGTTTATAACGATTATTTCAATACGTTGGACTTTGCCGAACAGAAAGGTATGTTGAGAGGAAAAGAATCGTCCGCCCGTATGATGAAATCCAAAGGTTTGGCTATCGATTTAATTTCAGAATGTACGGGACTCACTGCTGAAGAAATTGAGGCATTGTGAAAAGATAGATAACAAACAGTAAGGGCGGCTCGTTAAAAAACGGGTCGCCCTTACTGTTTGTATGCGCCAAGCCTTTTCCTGACAGCCTCTTCTCTATTTTGTCCATGAATCTGTCCATTCCCATTTTGTCCTTCGTCGGGCTGAAATAATTATTTTGCCTCGGCGAATAAAAGTTTAGCCTATATTGTTTGCTGTTTTTCGGCTTTTCTTTATCTTTGTCACTGCCCTTGTGAGAGAGGGCGTGATTTTTAGATAACGGAAAGCGTTTGAAGAATATCATCTTCGTCAATCAAACTTCGCACCTTTGACTTGTCACCGTGAAGATGAATGCAACAAATGCTCACGTTCCATTGTTTATATGGATGCCTGTTTGCGCCCCCGCTTCCCCCTCCGTCCGGAGAGGGGAGGGGGACGATACACAAGCTTTATATACGCCAATGGCGTGAGTGTTCTGTTGCTTATCTACGGTATGGGCAGTGCGAAGGCCCCGATTGACGGATAAGCATACGGACACTTACGCCTTTCTTGTATATAAATTTTTGTAATCTTATGTTACAGGTATGAGAATGAAAAACAAACAAAACGTAGCGTGGAGTACATTCCGTTACTTCGTACTGGCATTTTTGCTATGTCTATCGGTTGTTCCCTTGCGCGGTCAGCCGGATGCTGCCGTCCTTTCCTCACCTTCGGCAGACAGCCTGATTATTTTCAGCTATCCTTCACGTATCCGGATGTTCAAGACGGAATATGCGGACAACCGACTGTCGTTGCGGAAGTTGAAGAAACGGCTGCGCACCTTTCGTAAACGTCAGGACACCCTCTACGTGCAGAGCTATTCCGGCAGTTGGGACGATGAAAAGTCGAATCTGCGCGCCGCCTACTGGCGTGCCAACAATCTGAAAGGCTATCTTATCGACCACTACGGACTGCGCGAGCGGCATTTCCGGACACTCAACCACCCGTTGGCTCATCCCTTGTGGGGAGAAGTCGTCGTGGTAGGTTGCCGAGGTTTCCAAGATTGCCAAAGCGAGATTCCGCAAAACCGGCAAGAGCCTGCAAGTGCGGCGAGGCGACAGGAACAACAGGAAGCCCTTCCGGTTGCCTTGCAGGGAGACAAAGAGCCTGTTGACTCTTCCGCCGTGGCTGCCACGGCTGTTGTGCCGGATGCAGCTACTGCACCTGTTGCACCCGATGCAGCTACTGCTCTTTCTACTTCGGTTGCTTCTTCTGCTTCAGTTACTCCTTCTTCTTCCACCGCTTCCACCTCTACAGCTACCTCGCCTTCACTTCCCGCCAACGGTCGTTACCTTGGCGTGAAAACCAACCTTGCCGCTTGGGCGGGCACGATTATGAACGTGGCGGCGGAAGTGCAGGTCGGCAAGCATCTTTCCGTAGAGTTGCCGATATTGTGGTGTCCGTGGCACATCAGCGGTAAACATGCCGTGAAGACCTTCACCCTGCAACCCGAAGCCCGTTACTGGCTCTCGAAGCCCGGCTCGGGACATTTCTTCGGTCTTCATGCCCACGTAGGCTGGTTCAATGTGAAGTGGAATCGCGACCGTTATCAAGACGCCGACCGTCCGTTGCTGGGCGCGGGCGTCAGCTATGGTTATCTGTTGCCGCTCGGCGGACATTGGGCGGGAGAATTTACCCTCGGTGCAGGCTATGCCAACATGAAGTACGACACCTATTATAATATAGACAACGGCGCACGGATAGACACACGGACGAAGAACTACTGGGGCATCACCCGCATGGGGCTTTCTATCGTCTATCGCTTCAACCTTAAAAAGTAACGGCTTATGAAACAGAAATATGCTATAGGATTTATCACCTTCATGTTGGCAACCGTCCTTGCCGCTTGTGTACACGACTATCCCGCGATGACACCGGACGGTGAGGAAGGCATCGACCCCACGCTTGTAGAGGTCAGTACCGAAGTGACCCTCGACCTCGAACTCCTACCACTGGAAATCATCACCAACAAGGCACACCGCGGGAATCACAAAAGCCCGTGCCGGAGAACAAACGGATTACCGCCGCCGCTTCATCATCGAAGCATGGCGCGACGGCAAACCGGCAGCCCGGCAAGTGACCGTCATGGACAATGCCGACGAAGCCGGCAACGGGAAAATCACGCTCCCTGTCCATTTGAAGCTGTACGCCGTAGAATACACCCTCGCCGTATGGACGGACTACGTTGTGGCAGGCACGACCACCGACCTCTATTATAATACGGAGAACTTGCAGCAAGTAACTTGCACCACGCCCTACACCGGAAGCACTGGCTACCGCGATTGCCTCTACGGCAGCACCACCCTTGACCTGCGCCCCTACCGGGACGAATGGAACGTCCGCGTACAAGCCAAAGTCGACATGGTGCGCCCGTTGGCAAAATACCGTATTATCGCCACCGACGTGCAGGAGTTTCTGGCAAAAACACAGCGGCAACGCGATGCCGAAGGCGGCAACAACACCTACACCGTCACCTTTTCCTACGGGTTCTATTTCCCGTTAGGATTCAACACCGCCACGGGCAAGCCGATGAACTCCGTGCAGGGCGTGACGTTCTCCACCCCTCTCACCATCCCCGACGACGGCACGGAGAAATGTCCGCTAGGTTCGGACTTTATCTTCGTGAACGGCACGGAATCCTTTGTGCCCCTGAATATTGAATTGGCGGACGCCAACGGAAAGGTAGTGTCGCGTACCCGGGGACTGGAAGTGCCCTACCGGCGGGGACACCTCACCACCCTGCGAGGCAACTTCCTCACCAACGAAATGCAGGGAGGCATCAACATCGACACCGGATATGACGACGAGATAGACATCGACCTCGATTCTTTCTGAAATGACAGGTCAATATAATAAAACAAATTTAATCACAGTAAACGATGAACAGAAGTATGAAAAAGAACCTTTTCTTCGGGTTAATGGCTCTGGCAGGGCTATTCACCTCGTGCAGTCAGGACGACACCGACGCTTCCCCGACTGCGGACAGCAACCAAGTAAGCATGAGCATCGGAATGCCTGCCGATTTTGTAAAAACACGGGCTTCCGCCCCCGCTACGTTTCCCGCCGGCCATACGCTGCGCTGCATCCTCGAAGTGTGGACGAAAGATGGCTCTACACGAAGAGTACGCCAGGAGCAGTTGGTAACGGCTGGTGCCGCTAACATTACATTTAGTTTTGAATTGGCAGACCAAGGTGACTACAAAGCCGTGCTTTGGGCGGATTACATCGTTTCGGGTGCAACGGTGTCAGGCGACCACTATCCCGATAAGTATTACAAGACTGATAATGCCGATGGCTTGAAGAAAGTGACTATCATCACCGCTGCTTATACATACGCCGACCAACTACGTGAGGCATTTGCGGCAGTAGTACCGTTCACCAAAGGCGCTACGGCTAAGAACGACCTTACCGCCACGCTTGTCCGTCCGCTTACGAAAGTGACGATTGCGGAAAAGAACACCGAGATGATAGGCAAATGTAAAGACATGACGGCAACATACACCGTTCCGTCAGAATTCAATGCTTTTAGCGAGGAGGTAAGCCCGACAGCTACCTACGATGCCACCTACATCACAACCTCAATGGACGGCACGGATATTACTATCAATGGAAACAACTGCAAAATCCTCTTCTCCGATTATGTCTTTACCACTGCCGACGCCACGTTGGGCGGAATAAAACTTACGTTTACCGGGACAGGTAGCATAACGATGAACGATAGAGACATTCCTGCCAACATCCCCCTGAAACGCAACAACTGGGTACGGGCTGCCGGAAACCTGATTACAGTCGGAAACGATCCGGCGGTAACTTTGTCTGTAGATATGACCACTGACTGGGTAAGTCAGGATGCAACGGATATTTCGGATATCGTTAAGGTGGGTGACTTCTATTATGCAGACGGCACATGGTCTACCGCCCTCGATGCGAACAAGACCTGCATCGGCATCGTTTTCCAGACCGACCCCTCGCGCATCGGCGACAAAGAAAAACAGGTGTTGGCAGCAAAAGGCGTTGCCACGCCGCATGGTCTGGTCATGTCATTGAAGACCGTAACCAAAAGCCTTATGAGTTGGGGGGAAGATCACGATTTCTCCGAGCTGACGAAATGCACGGATAAAGTTGCCTGCAACGCAGACATCAACGGACTACTTAATTACACCACGGTAATCGACTATGCGGCCGCAAACAACAAAGAACTCGAAAATTTTTATCCCGCTTTCAAGGCCGTGAAGGATTATGTTGTACAGGCTCCCGAAAAGACGACGGGGTGGTACTTGCCCTCCATAGGTCAATGGTATGACTTTACCGCCAATCTGGGCGGTCTCCCAAGCTGGGATGACGCCATAAACGAAGGCAACGACCTAACCCCCAACCTGTATAGATGGAGTAATCAGACAGAACTCGTAAGTAAGATAAATGCCTATTTCGAACCGTTGGGCACTGGGAACTATGACGCAATCCCGAATGGGAGCTATCAGAAATTCTTCTCTTCCTCGACGTACTCCGATTCGGGTATATGGACGTGGTTTGTGGGTAAGCAGGCGAACGTTGTGCAATGCTGGCATAATGTCAGGTACAACTCCGATTCCGCCGTGCGCCCCATCCTCGCTTTTTAAGAATGACACACGGGGACGGGGTATCCAGGTCACTCCATCCCGTCCCCCTACATCATATACGTCCCAAGCCGCTGGGGGATGCAGTCGGCGGCAATATCATGAACCTTGTCCTTTTTCCCTTGTCGCCGACTTGAGAAGCGAACATCACTTCTCTTTATAGGATACCTTCCTCGATAGGAGCAATTGCCGGAAGCGACGCAACTGATCAAGGTAACAACCATAAAAAACATCACACTTATGAAAAAGATACTCGTCATCATCAACAAAAACTGGGAAACGGAACCCGTGCTCAACGCCCTGACCAACCCCAAACTGCGTCCCGCCGCCTTACCATTCCCTGAAGTGATAAACACTCCGTGCGACGGAGACAACCGCATGAGCCAACCCCGTGCTGTCTTCTCCCTTCCCCGAGAAGGAGAAGAACCGTTGCAAGTCGTAGTCCGCTGCATCGAAGACCTTATGGCAACGGGAGTCAACACTTCGAGTTCCCTCGAAAAATACAAAGTGCTCCCGCAAGCCATTGCTGCCGATGCCGCCGACCTCATCATCAGCGTCAGCACCGCCAACTATCCCGACCCGGCAGTGACCCATAACGGAACCGTTGTCCTCGGCGGCAACTTCTTTATCCACGACGGAAACCCCGACAGCCATGCCGATCCGGAACACAACCTTATCGACGACCGCGTAGGCACCTTCATCGCTTCCAACGTAGCCCCTGCCGTGTTCAGTCTGGCCGAAACCGTCAACGCCCGCCTGCACTGTTACCCCGGCGGCGCATGCAAACTTGTCCCGCCGCCCAACTTCCCCGCACCGCAACTCGTGTGTGAAGGAGCGTCCACCTTCACGGCAGTAGGCTCCGTCAACGTCACCGACTACGGTTCATACGACACGATAGACGCCCAAGCCCTTAAAGAATTTGCCGCTGCAGCCCCCGAAGGGTATACGGCAAACTCCATCGAAACCACCCACGGCGTGGTAAAAATCAGCACCTCAGGCGAACCTATCCTCTTTCTTTCCCCCATCACCGACCGTCTCAACCATTTCAACGAGGACGTGACCGACACGCAGAACTACGTGTCAGCCTTCAACGGCGGCCTTGCACTGGGCGAACTGCTTTGCGCGCTGGCGGAATACGGAGGGGAACGGCAAATATGATAATTGAGATAATTCGCAACATTTATTAATCACGCTTCCTTCTTGCAGCACCCCATCAGGAAATGCTTGCAGACACGGACAGACAAAGGTCGTCACTGAGGTAGGCTAAGTCCGACACCGAGGTAGGCAAAGGTCGTCACCGAGATAAGCAAAGTCCGTCACCGAGTATTAGTCCTATCGGGATGCGGCAGGGAAGAGGTAAAAAACATCAACTTATGGGATTCTTCAAGAAAGTAAAACAGAAAATCAATGGAATGTGGTATCCGCAATCCATCACCGTTGGCAAACCTGTCACGACGGACGAAGTGGCAAAACGTCTTGCCATTGAATCCACCGTAAGCCCTGCCGACACCTTTGCCGTGCTCAAGTCCCTTGGCAGCGTATTAGGTAGCTACATGGCAGACGGCCGCACCGTCAAACTCGACGGCGTGGGCACATTCTACTACACAGCCGTTGCTTCGGGCAATGGAGTGGACTCCCCCGACAAAGTGACTGCCAAGCAAATCACCGGCGTCCGTGTCCGCTTCATCCCTGAAACGAGCCGTTCATCCAACAACCAGGTTACCACCCGTTCCCTCGTCGATTCCAATATCTTCTGGGAAGAATGGGGCGGAAAATCCACTACTCCCAGCGAAGGTGGCGGTGGCGGTGAAGGGGGAGGAGAGGCTCCCGATCCGGCAGCATAAAGCCGGATGCTTTTCCGGTGCTATAAAAAGGACGGGTTCCTGCACCGCAAAAGGACTTTTCTGTATTGCCAAAGGCTCCTTCCGGCATTGCCGCACGACCCTTTAAGATGAAAGATTCGTTTTCACTCGCCGCTGCTGTAGCCTGCTGCCGGATGAGAGAAACGAATCTTTCTTTGTGTGCCGGGGGAAATAATCGGTTCTTGACAGAACAATCTGCACCGGAATTGTTATCTTTGCCCGTAGCATTGATTATAATAAATGGAAAATTTATGAAACGAAACAAATAAGAGAGATTATACGTCGCGTGGCTCCTACGGCAAAAACTATTTTATATGGTTCGCAAGCAAGGAACGAAGCGCGTAGCGACAGTGATATTGACCTGCTTATCCTGCTCGACGGCGAGAAAATGACATTGAAGGACGAAGAATCTATCACACTGCCACTTTACGAACTGGAACTGAAAACCGGAGTCTCTATCAGCCCGATAGTCACGCTCAAAAAACTTTGGGAGAACCGCCCATTCCCCCCCCTTTTTATATTAACGTCACCAATGAAGGTGTCGTGTTATGAGAGAAATCTTGGATGAAGGAAGCCGAAGTAATGATTCGGGAAATGTTTTAAAATGTAGCTACCCCTCTATTTCTCCTTTGCCAGCGTAAATACAAACTCAAGTCCGCCTCCCTGATTGTTCTTGGCGGAGATGTTGCCGCCGTGGATAATAACGGCGTTCTTTACAATAGCCAGTCCCAATCCTGTTCCGCCTAGTTTGCGTGAGCGACCTTTATCTACCCGGTAGAAGCGTTCGAAGAGACGGTTCAGATGTTCGGGTGATACACCTATACCAGTGTCGGCGAAGCTGAAATAGTAGAAATTCTCATCTTCACGGAAACAGTTGATATTTATCTGAATATTGCTTCCGGCGTATGCGATGGCATTGTCCATCAGGTTGCGGAAGATGGAATATAGCAATGAATAATTACCTTTGACTTGTATGCTCTTTTTCAGAGAGTTGATTACTGTGATATGCTTTTCGTCGAGTTCCAGAGATACTTCATTGATAATATTTCCGACAAGTACACTAATATCCACTCGTTCCATATCAATCATGCTAGCGGCTTCATCCATGCGGGTGAGTACGGAAATGTCGCGTAGCAGCCGGCTCAAACGATTGCTTTGTGCATAACAACGTTCGAGGAATACGTTTATCTTTTCACGTGGAATATTTTCGTTGCTGACAATGGTTTCCAGATATCCTTGAATACTGCTGACAGGAGTCTTCAACTCATGGGCAATATTTTGAGTCAGTTGGCGTTTGAGTCTTACTTGTTCTTCTTCCTGGGTGACGTCGTTGATGGAAATCTCAAAGCTGGCATCCTGGAAGATGATACATTCTACGATAAATGTCCGCCCGTTCTTGTTGATGGTAACTGACATTCGCTTTTCACCTTTTCCTCTCGAGCGTTCCTGCTGATTCTTATTGATAAAATGAATAATCTCTTTTAGTTCGCTGATAGCAAAGACTTCTTCTGTTGTTTCCAGGTTGGAATCCGAAATCAGGTTACTGTATTGGGTGAAAAGATTGTTGACAAGAATCTCTTTCTTGTCTTTTGTGAATACTCCTAATCCTTCGTGCGAGATTTGGAGATGAGTGATTAGCTTTTCACGTTCGATGTAGAGAGCTTCTTTGGTTTCGTGCAATCGTTTGTAGATTTGGATGATGTGTTGTGAGATTTCTCCTAGTTCATTATGTGGAAAAGCGGATTGCATAGCCATTTCGATAGGCTCGTTTCGGTCGGCGCGCATGGCAAATTCACGGAGCTGGCTGATGGAAGTGCCCAGTTTGTTGGTGAATTTATAGAAGATAATCATTAATAATAAGGTCACGATGATGGTAAACCATAGATAGTGCGGGTCTGCTTGCAGGTTGTTGATGAGGCTGACGTTATAAGGCAAAGCCGAACGGACAATATAATCTTTATAACGAGTGGCCGAATAAAAATAGGGAACTCCGGTTGTTTCCGAAGTACGACGTACGTCATATCCGTTACCATGCTTTATTGCTTTCTGTACTTCCGGACGATTCAGATGGTTTTCTATTTGGTTATTATGATTTGGATAACTGTCGTAAACAACATTTCCTTCTGCATCAATAAGGGTCACACGCAAGTCTTCCAGAATATGTTTGTTGATATAACCGCTGATTATTTCGCTATCAAGAGGTTGCTCTTCCAATTGTTCGTAGAGTCTGCTGTTGTAATCTTGCAGTTTTGTATTCAGCAGTTCTATTTTATATTCCCGTTCACGTTGATACTGGTACGCAATAAAACAAATGGCAAATACCAGAAAGAGTGAAATAACTGAAAGGAACAGCTTCCGGCTGAAAGAAAGAAAATGTTTTTGAGTTACAGGCAGGTTCATAATAATTGCTTAATTCGGTATTATTACTTATTCAGCTTCAAAACAGTATCCATATCCGAGACGGGTGACAATACGTTTGCCGTATATACCTATCTTTTTACGTAAACGGGTGATGTTTACGTCGATGGTACGGTCGAGCACATACACTTCGTCACTCCAGATACGGGCCAGAATGTCTTCGCGTGAGAATACGCGTCCCTTATTCTGTACCAGTAGAAGCAATATTTCAAATTCTTTTTTAGTCAATGGCACTTCTTCGTCGTCGATACTTACTTTCTTCTTTGTGATGTCAATAACGAGCGACTGATAAGTAAGACGTTCGGGGGCTCTTTCCGTTTCCGTTGTTACCGTACGTCTTAATACTGCTTTCACACGGGCAATGACTTCACGCAGGGAGAAAGGTTTCGAAATATAATCGTCTGCTCCCAGATTGAATCCGGTCACAGTATCGTTTTCAGTATCTTTTGCCGTGATAAAAATGATAGGCACTTTTGCTGTTTTTTTGTCTTTCTTCAAGATGTTGGCCATTTTGAAACCGGAGATTTCTCCCATCATCACATCGAGGAGAATTAAGTGATAACTGCTGATATCCATCTTCATTGCTTCTTCGGCAGAGTTTGCTGTATCAACCTCATAACCTTCGTTTTCAAGATTGAATTTCAGAATCTCACAGAGGTCTTCTTCATCGTCGACAACTAAAATACGGTAATCGTTCATAAGATATATGTATTAATGTGATATGACAAAGTTACGTTTTTATTTTATCCTTTGCAAAGATGAGGAGACTTTGTTACGGGCAGATGAAACAGACGTTACAATCGTGTTACATTCCGGGAATTCCGAGAATTGATGAGGAATATGGAAGTTTTTGTTGATTGTAAGAGGAAAAACCGCTCACTATTTGTTATCTTTGTTAGCGAGATACAATAGAAACGTTTGATTATAGAAACTACAAATAATGATAAAAATTGACTTAAAACGGCATCGGAAGGAAATAATAGGATCTGTTGTGGTACTGTTAATTCTCCTTGGCGGTATGTCTGTGTTTAAATATACTTCATTCAATTCCGGTTTTGAGATTGTAGACGATCTGGGAGGAAATATATTTCCTTCGGCGATTCTGTCTGTTGCCACCACTGATGCACAAGTGATTGTTCCGTCGGATTCGACGTCTTTGGGAAATCCGAAGTCGTGTATTGCCGTTCGGTTGAAATCGAAGACAGCTTATAGTCGTGTGCGGATTGAAGTAGCCGAAACGCCTTTTTTCTCCCGCTCGGTGTCGGAATTTGTATTAAACAAGCCCAGAACGGAATATACGATTTATCCTGATATCATCTGGAATTATGAGGCACTGAAAAATGAGGTGCAGGCAGAACCGGTAAGCGTAGCCATCACAGTGGAGATGAATGGAAAAGATTTGGGACAACGGGTACGTACTTTTTCAGTGCGTAGCATCAATGAGTGTCTGTTGGGGTATGTGGCTAACGGAACTAAATTCCATGATACCAGTATTTTCTTTGCGGCTTATGTCAATGAAGAGAATCCGATGATCGATCAGTTGCTTCGCGAGGCATTGAATACTCGGATTGTTAATCGCTTTCTCGGTTATCAAAGTAAGGCTAAAGGGGCGGTAGACAAGCAGGTATATGCCCTTTGGAATATATTGCAGAAACGTAAATTCCGTTATAGTTCTGTTTCCAATACCAGCCTTTCGAGCAATGTTGTTTTCTCGCAGCGTGTCCGTACGTTTGATGATGCACTGGAATCTTCACAGATTAATTGTGTGGATGGGAGTGTGTTGTTTGCGTCGTTGCTTCGCGCCATTAATATTGATCCTATCTTGGTACGTACACCGGGGCACATGTTTGTAGGATACTATACGGATAATTCGCACACGAATAAAAACTTTCTGGAGACAACGATGATTGGTGATGTCGATCTGGATGATTTTTTCCCGGATGAACAACTGGATTCTACAATGGTAGGCAAATCGCAGAATGAGATGTCGTTACTGACTTTCGAGAAATCGAAGCAGTATGCTAATAAGAAGTATAAGGAAAGCGAAGAAGGAATCCATTCCGGAAAGTTGAATTATATGTTTTTGGAGATTTCTAAAGAAGTGCGGAGGAAAATACAGCCGATAGGTAAATGATATTCGTTTTTAATTCGTATTTTTGCCCAAGTAATCATTTTAATATAAAAGGATGCAAGGCAAGAAATTTATCTCTCCCGGAGCATGGTTTTCTATGAACTATCCATCAGACTGGAATGAGTTTGAAGATGGCGAAGGCTCTTTTCTTTTCTATAATCCCGAAGTATGGACGGGAAATTTTCGTATATCCGCATTTAAAGGAAAAGCCGGTTATGGTAAAGATGTCATCCGGCAGGAACTGAAAGAGAACGATTCGGCTTCGTTGGTGAAAGTCGGAACGTGGGAATGTGCGTATAGCAAAGAAATGTTTCAGGAAGAGGGGACTTATTATACTTCCCATTTGTGGATTACAGGAGTTGACGATATTGCTTTCGAATGTTCTTTTACTGTACCTAAAGGCGGAGTTGTGAAGGAGGCGGAAGATGTAATTGCTACTTTGGAGGTACGCAAAGAAGGGCAGAAGTATCCTGCTGAACTGATCCCGGCCCGTCTTTCTGAAATCTATTTGATTAATGAAGCGTACGAATGGGTGGTATCTACCGTGAAGCAGGAATTGAAAAAAGATTTTCAGGGAATAGAAGAAGACCTGGAGAAACTTCAGCAAGTGATTAATAGCGGTAAGATTGGCTCGAAAAAGAAAGAGGAATGGTTGGCAATCGGCATCACAGTCTGTATAATTCTGACGAATGAAGTGGAAGGTATGGAATGGAAAACGTTGATTGACGGTAACCGGGAAGCTCCTGTATTACAATATAAAGACCGTATCATCGACCCGTTGAAACTGGCATGGAGTAAAGTAAAGGCTGGAGAACCTTGCGACATTATTGAAGAGTATAAATCCGTGATTATTAATCACTAATCACTAACCAACTAATTACTAAATTACGTGGCTGTACCTTATTTACAGATAGATAACCTGACCAAGTCCTTCGGTGACTTGGTTCTTTTTGTAAAATATATCTTTTGGCATTGCTGAAGGCCAGCGTGTAGGATTGATAGCGAAGAACGGCAGCGGAAAAACTACTTTATTGAATATAATCGCCGGAAAAGAAGGTTATGATAGCGGTAACATTGTTTTCCGGCGTGACCTTCGGGTGGATTATCTGGAACAAGATCCACAGTATCCCGAAGAGTTGACCGTGCTTGAAGCCTGTTTCCATCACGGTAACAGTACCGTGGAACTGATAAAAGAGTATGAACGTTGCATGGAGACTGAAGGTCATCCGGGATTGGAAAATCTTCTGGCGCGTATGGATCAGGAGAAAGCCTGGGAATATGAACAGAAAGCCAAACAAATTCTTTCGCAACTCAAAATCCGCAACTTCGACCAAAAAGTGAAGCAACTGTCCGGTGGACAGTTGAAGCGCGTTGCTTTAGCCAATGCGTTGATTACCGAGCCGGATCTGCTTATCCTTGATGAGCCAACCAATCACCTGGACTTGGATATGACCGAATGGCTGGAAGATTACCTGCGTCGTACCAATCTTAGTTTGCTGATGGTGACGCACGACCGTTATTTCCTTGATCGTGTTTGTTCGGAGATTATCGAAATAGACAATCAACAAATCTACCAATATAAAGGTAACTACAGTTATTATCTCGAGAAACGTCAGGAACGTATCGAAGCTAAAAGTGTAGAAATAGAACGTGCCAACAACCTTTACCGTACGGAACTCGATTGGATGCGCCGGATGCCGCAGGCACGCGGGCATAAAGCCCGTTACCGAGAAGATGCTTTTTATGAATTGGAAAAGGTGGCAAAGCAACGTTTCAACAATGATAATGTGAAGCTGGAGGTGAAAGCATCCTATATCGGTAGTAAGATATTCGAGGCCGATCACTTGTTTAAGAGCTTCGGTGACTTGAAGATACTGGATGATTTTTCTTATATCTTTGCCCGCTATGAAAAGATGGGCATTGTGGGAAATAACGGAACAGGTAAATCTACTTTCATCAAGATATTAATGGGACAGGTTGCGCCCGACAGTGGAACGGTGGATGTTGGTGAAACTGTTCGTTTCGGCTATTACTCGCAGGATGGCCTTCAGTTCGATGAACAAATGAAGGTGATTGATGTAGTGCAGGATATTGCCGAAGTGATTGAACTGGGGAATGGAAAGAAACTGACTGCTTCGCAATTCTTACAGCATTTTCTGTTTACTCCCGAAACGCAACATAGCTATGTGTATAAGTTGAGCGGGGGCGAGCGTCGTCGTCTTTACCTGTGTACCATCCTGATGCGTAACCCTAACTTCCTGGTGCTTGACGAACCTACCAACGACCTCGATATTATCACTCTGAACGTGCTTGAAGAATATCTTCAAAATTTCAAAGGTTGTGTGATTGTTGTTTCTCACGACCGCTACTTTATGGATAAGGTAGTAGACCATTTGATGGTATTCAATGGGCAGGGAGATATTCGCGACTTTCCCGGAAACTACAGTGACTATCGTGACTGGAAAGACGCGAAAGCTCAAAAGGAGAAAGAAGCTGAAAAGCCGCAGGAAGAAAAGACTGCCCGTGTTCGTTTGAACGACAAACGGAAGATGAGTTTCAAGGAAAAACGAGAGTTCGGGCAATTGGAAAAGGAGATAGCAGAATTAGAAACAGAAAAAGTGCAGATTGAAGAACTCTTATGTAGCGGTACCCTTTCTGTTGACGAATTGACAGAGAAATCGAAACGTTTGCCTGAAGTCAATGACCTGATTGATGAGAAAACAATGCGATGGCTGGAACTTAGTGAAATAGAAGGCTGATTTGTGTCATTGTATCACTAGAATAGTCTGATAATGACAATAACTTTGATAATATATCCCGGACAACATATAACCTTGTATGACAAACCTAACCAATTATCATAGCCACTGTCTGTATTGTGACGGACGCGCCAATATGGAAGATTTTATTCGTTTTGCTATCAGTGAAGGATTTACTTCCTATGGCATTTCTTCCCATGCTCCACTGCCGTTTTCTACTGCATGGACGATGGAGTGGGATAGAATGGATGATTACCTTTCCGAATTTTCCCGTCTGAAGAAGAAATATGCAGATAAAATAGAGCTTGCCATTGGTCTTGAAATAGATTACCTGAACGAAGAAAGCAACCCTTCTTTACCTTGTTTTCAAAAACTATCACTTGACTACCGGATAGGTTCCGTACATATGTTGTACTCTCCGGAAGGAAAAATCGTAGATATTGATACTCCGGCAGATCTTTTCCGTCAATTGGTAGACAAGCACTTCGATGGTGACTTGGATTCTGTTGTCCACCTTTACTATAAGAACCTGCTTCGTATGGTAGAATTGGGAGGTTTTGATATTGTCGGTCATGCTGACAAGATGCATTATAATGCTTCCTGTTATCGTCCGGGATTATTGGATGAACCGTGGTATGATGCATTGGTTCGCAAATATTTCACCGCCATTGCCGAATATGGTTATATCGTTGAAATAAATACTAAATCTTATCACGATTTAGGAACGTTCTATCCCAATAAACGATATTTTTCATTCCTGAAAGAACTAGGTATCAGAGTACAGGTGAACAGTGATGCGCATTATCCGGAACGGATTAATAATGGACGTGCCGAGGCATTGGCTGCTTTGAAGAAGGCAGGTTTTACTTCAGTTGCAGAGTGGCATAATGGAAAATGGGAAGAAAGAGAAATAGAATAAAGAAATAGAATTTAGTCAATCTCCAAAGTGCCTCCTTAATAAACTGATAATTTATTTTGTTTATTAAGGAGGCGCTTTCTTTAAGGATGTTTTGAGATGTTATTCAGTTCTTTTGCAAGCATTTGCCTGGAAAAACTCGTTCAATGTATCTTCATAGTTACCATGAAGCATAATATGATGATTTCCCAATGGATTCTTCAGAAAATACTCGGCTGGAGTATTCATGCGGATGCGTACTTGCGTGCGGCACATATTAATATAATTGGTATTTTCAGTCAATGTTCCAGTAGATAAGTAATATTCGTCCAGACATTCACCGCCGCATTTTATAATCGTTACGTCTCCTGTCGGAAGTAACCCTTGTATGGCAATTCCTTTTTCTGTTTCAAAATGATTGCGGATAATGTATCTCTCCGTTTGTTTGAGTCCTATGGTGCAGTGTGCTAATATCAGCTCGTTCGTACGGGAATTAATCATGGAAGGATTTGCCATAAATCCGTCCTTTCCCGTAAGCGCTTTCACTGCTAATAGCGTAAATACAGATTGAAGATCGCCTTCGCAACCTGCTATTATCCCGTCATCATTCAATAAAGATAATGCCACGCATCCGGTAGTGTCGATTTGTTCAATCAATTTAAAGCAGCTCAATGTCAGTGCTTCCAGATTTTCTTCCTGACACACCTTTTTTATCGCCCGGTACAGCCGCATGGATTTGATTAAATCTTCGGGAGTTCCTTCGCGGCAGGCAAGAGCTTGCGATGCTACAGCCGCACATGATGCTCCGACTTGCTCATCCGTTATTTGTTGAAATTGTTCGTAAATCCGTTCCAATGGAATATCTACATATTCAATTCCCCAACGACGTTTTGCCAACAGGTAGTCTACGTTACTGGCAACTAACCAGGAAGAAGGAGTTCCGATGACTCCGATACGTTTGCCGAATAAGGAACGTTGTGCACGGAAATTATTATAAAGTGTATGAATACGCAGGATGATAGCAGGTAATTCGCCATGTAGTATTTCGCTCTTCATTCCACGTCCCCGTAACCATGTGGAGATTTCCAATGCGGCAGCAAGAGAGTTCTGCATGCCGTCTGCCAGTAAAATGGCAGGGCGGGGGAGGTTTTCGAATTGCTGTATGACCAGTCTTTCCACCCCACCGGTAGCGATAAAAATGATTTTGAAATCATCACTACTAAGCTTGTCCATATCTTGATAATCGACGAGCTTTACGGTATAATATTTTTCAATTTCGCTTAAAATAGCTTCGTGTGAGCTACGTAGCGAGACTTGTTTGTGAAGGATTGATGCAAATGAGATAAGGTGTATGGTCATTATGATATTGTTTTAAGTTTTCCGTATGACAAATGTATAGCTTTCTTTTCAAATTACCATAACGATTTTAACCTTGCTAAGGTTTTTAAAGTTTTTATGTCTCTGTATTCAAATTATTGCGTACATTTGCAGCTCCAAGTAGAAAAAGTAAATAGTAATTAAGTAATTTGTAGTTAAAATTATGCCAACCATATCCATTCGCGGAAACGAGATGCCTGCATCTCCTATCAGAAAGCTGGCTCCTTTGGCAGACGCTGCCAAGCAACGTGGAGTCCATGTGTTTCACCTGAACATCGGACAGCCTGATCTGCCCACTCCTCAGGCCGCGATTGACGCGATACGCAATATTGACCGGAAGGTATTGGAGTATAGTCCAAGTGCCGGTTATCGTAGCTACCGCGAGAAACTAGTAGGATATTATGCGAAATTCAATATCAACCTTACAGCAGACGATATAATCATTACATCAGGAGGCTCGGAAGCCGTACTTTTTTCTTTCCTTTCCTGCCTGAATCCGGGAGATGAAATAATCGTTCCGGAACCGGCTTATGCTAACTATATGGCATTTGCAATCTCTGCCGGAGCAAAGATTCGCACCATTGCTACGACCATTGAAGAGGGCTTTTCCCTTCCGAAAGTAGAGAAATTTGAAGAACTGATTAATGAGCGTACCAAAGCGATTCTTATTTGTAACCCCAACAATCCTACCGGTTATTTGTATACCCGTCGTGAAATGAATCAGATTCGTGACCTTGTAAAGAAGTACGATTTGTTCCTTTTCTCCGATGAAGTATATCGTGAGTTTATATATACCGGTTCTCCTTATATCTCTGCCTGCCATTTGGAAGGTATTGAGAATAATGTGGTATTAATTGACTCCGTATCCAAACGTTATTCAGAATGTGGTATTCGTATTGGTGCGTTGATAACCAAAAACAAGGAGATACGCGATGCTGTCATGAAGTTCTGCCAGGCTCGTTTGAGTCCTCCATTGATCGGACAGATTGCTGCAGAGGCCTCTTTGGATGCTCCGGAAGAGTATTCTCGTGAAACGTATGATGAATATGTAGAACGTCGTAAATGCTTGATTGACGGTTTGAACCGTATTCCCGGTGTTTATTCACCCATCCCGATGGGCGCTTTCTATACAGTAGCGAAACTCCCGGTAGATGATTCCGACAAGTTCTGTGCATGGTGCCTCTCTGATTTTGAATATGAAGGTCAGACGGTATTCATGGCTCCGGCTTCCGGTTTCTATACCACTCCGGGTTCCGGCATTAATGAAGTTCGTATTGCTTACGTATTGAAGAAAGAAGATTTAACCCGTGCGCTTTTTGTCTTGCAGAAGGCCTTGGAAGCATATCCGGGAAGAACAGAATGAAATTTAAGTATTAAGTATTAGGTATTAAGTATTAACCGTAGCTTCTTGTGTGTTTGCTCGTGTGTATAATTGTCTAATACTTTATGTCTAATACTTAATACTTTATACTTAATACTTAACCCAATGTCTCTATCACTTTTCATAGCTCGGCGTATCTATCGTGAAAGCGATGGCAGAAAGCAGGTGTCACGTCCTGCGGTCCTCATTGCCATGGCGGGTATTGCTATTGGTTTGGCTGTGATGATTATTGCGGTGGCGGTAGTTATCGGGTTTAAAAGTGAGGTGAGAAATAAAGTCATAGGATTCGGGTCACATATTCAGATAACTAATCTGGATGCCGTCAGTTCTTACGAAACTCATCCGATTGTGGTAGGAGACAGTATGATGACTGCTCTTGCTGATTATCCGGAGATAAGCCATGTGCAGCGTTTCTCTACCAAACCGGGTATGATTAAGACCGATGACGCTTTTCAGGGAATGGTGTTAAAAGGGGTAGGTCCGGAGTTCGACCCCCATTTTATAAAAGAGTATTTGGTAGAAGGGGAGATTCCTGTTTTCAGTGATTCAGTATCTACCAATCAAGTGCTTATCTCGAAAGCGTTGGCAACTAAAATGAAGTTGAAACTGGGAGATAAGATATATACCTATTATATACAGGATGATATTCGTGCTCGTCGCCTGACGATTGCCGGAATTTATCAGACGAACTTCTCCGAATACGACAACCTCTTTTTACTGACGGATCTTAATCTGGTGAATCGCTTGAACGGTTGGCAACCGGAACAGGTGACCGGTGTGGAATTACAGGTGAAAGATTATGATAAACTGGAAGATATAACCTATGAGATCGCAACTGATATTGATAACAGGCAAGATGAACTGGGAGGTGTGTATTATGTGCGTAACATCGAACAACTGAATCCTCAAATCTTTGCCTGGCTTGATTTATTGGATTTGAACGTATGGGTGATTCTGATTTTGATGATAGGAGTTGCCGGCTTCACCATGATTTCCGGTTTACTGATTATTATCATCGAACGCACCAATATGATTGGGATTTTAAAAGCATTAGGAGCCAATAATTTCACGATTCGCAGAACCTTTCTTTGGTTTGCAGTCTTTCTGATTGGCAAAGGCATGCTTTGGGGCAATGCTATTGGTTTGGCATTCTGTATTCTTCAATCTCAATTCGGACTCTTCAAACTTGATCCGGAGACTTATTACGTAGATACAGTTCCGGTTTCTTTTAATATTTTACTTTTCGTATTGATTAATCTAGGCACTTTGTTTGCCTCTGTATTGATGCTGATTGGCCCCTCTTTTTTAATCACTAAGATCAATCCGGCAAGCTCCATGAGATACGAATAATCCTCTTTTTTTCTACCCGTTTTCTACTGCATAAATAATTTAGTCTGTTGCGTGATGTGGAGTGAATAATATGTCTATATTTGCGCCCAATTTACTTAATATCCTCTTGTAGGTTTAATTTTTAACCATTATGAATAATGTGTTAATCCTGTTGGATAATCTGGATGACTGGAAACCGTATTACGAGACAAGTAGTGTCCTGACTGTTTCCGACTATCTGAAAAACAAGCCGGTAGAAAAAGACCGGAAGTTAGTTATTAATCTTAGCGATGATTACAGTTATAACTCTGAAGGGTATTACTGTTCATTGTTAGCCCAAACGAGAGGACAGAAAGTCATTCCGGATGTTGATATAATCAACAAGTTGGAGACCGGGACGGGTGTTCGGATGGATCGTAGTCTGCAAGCCCTCTGTTACCAGTGGATACAGAAGAACAATGTCAAAGACGACATTTGGTATCTGAACATTTACTTTGGCAAATGTAGAGAGAAAGGTCTGGAGCGGATTGCACGATTTATTTTTGAGAATTACCCTTGCCCATTATTGAGGGTGGCTTTGAATACTCATCCCAGAAATCAGATCGAAAGTATTCAATTTCTTCCTCTGAATCGGCTCAATGATGAAGAGCAGGATTTCTTTGCCAACACATTGGATAACTTTAATAAGAAAATATGGCGTGCGCCTAAGTCGGCGAAAGCTTCCCGTTATAGTTTAGCTGTATTGGTTGATCCACAGGAAAAATTTCCGCCCAGCAACAAAGGTGCCTTGCATAAATTGGCAGAAGTTGCCAAGAAGATGAATATTCATGTGGAAATGATTACGGAAGATGACGCCATCCGTTTGCTCGAATTTGATGCCTTGTTCATTCGTACTACAACATCATTGAATCATTATACATTCCATTTGTCGCAATTGGCTGCACAAAACGGAATGGCCGTTATTGACGATCCGCTTTCCATCATCCGGTGTACGAACAAAGTATACCTGAAAGAACTTTTTGAAAAGGAAAAAATTTCTGCTCCTAAGTCAACGCTGATTTTTCAGTCAAACGATCATTCGTTTGAGCAGATCAGCGAACAGGTGGGGGCTCCTTTTATTCTGAAGATACCGGATGGGTCTTATTCCATTGGCATGAAAAAGGTTTCGAATGAGGAAGAACTGCAAGCAAGTCTGAAGATGCTTTTTGAGAAGTCGGCTATCTTACTGGCGCAGGCATTTACTCCTACGGAGTTTGACTGGCGTGTCGGCCTGTTGAATGGGGTACCGCTGTATGCCTGCAAATATTATATGGCAAAAGGACATTGGCAAATTTACTGCCACTATGATTCGGGCAGAAGTCGTTGCGGACTGGTAGATACGATTCCTATTTATCAGGTACCTCGGGTAGTGTTGGATACAGCCGTTAAAGCTGCGAATCTGATCGGAAAGGGATTGTATGGAGTCGACCTGAAAATGGTAGATGATAAAGCCTATGTTATTGAGATCAATGATAATCCGAGTATCGACCATGGGCTGGAAGATGCCATTATCGGTGATGAAATGTATTACCGGTTACTGAATCATTTTGAACAGGCCTTGGAGGCGAAACATTATTGATGATGGAGACGGGTTTATTTGTTCGTAAAGCACAGCAAAGTGATATTCCTGCTATTTTGGAAATAGAATGGGAATGTTTTCGGGAAGATAGCTTTTCGAAAGAACAGTTTGCTTATCTGATAAGCCGCTCGAAAGGAACTTTCTATGTAATGATGGAAGGGGATAGGGTAATCGCTTATGTCTCCTTATTATTCCATGGTGGAACTCATTATTTAAGGATCTATTCGATAGCTGTCCATCCGGATTTCAGAGGGAAAGGATTGGGACAAGCATTGATGGACCAAACGATTCGGACAGCTAACGAATGTAAGGCTGCTAAAATTACTTTGGAAGTGAAGGTGACGAACGCTGCCGCTATTGCGCTATATATGAAAAATGGCTTTATTCCGGCAGGAATAAAGCCATGCTATTATCATGATGGTTCGAATGCTATTTATATGCAACGGTTGATTCCATGAATTCATCTTCTCATGAAATCTCCTTTTCCTCGAAAGAATCGGCAAATCTTGAAATTCAGCGACTGTATAGGTTGGAGAAGGTCGAATAGCGGTAATGAGAAATAGTATTTCCGGTTTCCTCCCATTTCTTTGGCTGTTTGGTTAATAACGACAATTTGCATGATGAAGCGTAGTAACCAGATTAACAGTGCGATGCCTGCGACTAACCAATGAGAATTGAGGACGCCGGATGCGATGCCTGCTATACAGGAAACATAGAATAACAGACGGGAGAAAGTCTCAAATCCCAAAAGGTATCGTTGTATTCCCTGATAATATCTTGCGGTCGCCATATAGCTTATTTTTTCCTCTTTCCATTCTTTGTATCGGTACACAGGATTTATCCGTGTGGTGGCGTTGATGTCTGTTTCGACGCGGGTATTTGAAGGAGTTGCCAACTGGTTGATGAATAGGTCATCCTCTCCACGTTGCAGGTTCAGGTATTTGGAGAATCCTTTCTGTTGGAAAAACAACTCTTTCCGGTAAGCTAAGTTACGTCCGATACCCATATATGGTTTTCCGGCTAAAGCGAATCCCAGATAACGCAAGGATTGGAAGAGGGTATCAAATGCGGTACGTTTGTGCAACCATCCTTTTGTACGGTCATAGCCGCTATATCCCAATACGATTTGAGTCTGCGGAGTAAAGTTGCGTGCCATTAACTTTAACCACTGGTTACTTGCCGGCATACAGTTTGTTTCTGTAAATACCAGCCAATCATGTTTACTGGCTTTAATGCCTAATGTCAGGGCCAGTTTTTTATGACTGATATAACGTGCGCTTTCAGGGGTAAAACTATGGTAAAGATGAGGATATTTTTCTTCCATCATTCCCAGTATATCCTCGGTTTCATCTGTGGAAGCATCGTTGATGACAATCACCTCGAATTGCGGATAATCCTGTTCCAGAATGGCTGGCAGGATTTTACGCAGGTTTTCAGCCTCATTGCGTGCGCAGAGAATTACGGAAAGTGGAGGCAGTTCTCGTGAAAAATGTACCTCTTCTTTGCGTACAGCCTTATTATGGGCATGTATCCGATTGTACAGACCAAAATAATAGATGAGCTGAATGATAAAAAGAATACCTGCCGCTGATAAAAGAATCAGTTCGACAGTATTGAATGTAAATGTTTCCATCAAATTTTAGTGTCGTTTTTACAACGGCAAAAGTACACAATTTTTCGGTAGTTCCGTCATCTCGACGGGAGGTTATTTCGTAAGTCCAGATATTCTTTTTTAAACATATCTACAAAAAGGAAGAATAACGCAAGCAACAACGGACCGAAGATCACTCCCATAAACCCAAATAACGGCAGACCGATGACTACCCCGAAAATAGTGATAAGTGGATGAGTATCTGCCATTTTCTTTTGAAGAATAAACCGAATCAGGTTATCTGACTGTGATACGACGATGGCTCCGTATGCGGCAATCCCGATGGCGTTGAACCAGTCTCCGCTTATAGCCAGATAAGCGGCTACGGGAAACCATACCAATGCAGTGCCCACCATCGGAATAATGGTTGCAAAGCAGGTCAGGAATCCTAATAATAAGATGTTGGGTGCTCCGAAAAGAAGATAACCTATCGTGGCTACTCCTCCCTGAATGATAGCCAGCAAGGGAATACCGATGGCATTGGAACGAACAATCATATTGATTTCGTGGATTACTTCTTGAGTATTGGTCTCGTTAAATGGCAGAATATCGTTGACGTATGCTTCCATTTTTTTTCCTCCGATCAACATGAAATAAAGTACAAAGATCATGACGAACAGGTTGATGGCGAGACTGCTGATACTCTCCATTATGATTTGTCCGATACGGGGAAGTATGGAGACAATGAATGTCAATGTATCTTTTCCTAATACATCATATCCTGTTTTCTCTTTGATAAATTCGGCTACTTGTTGGATCGGTGCGATATACGTTTGTGGGTCCAGATTGATATCTTGTAGTTTATTTACTACCATCCAGACGGTCAGTCCCAAAGGAATAAGGAAGACAAAAATAGTTTCTGCGGTAATCAGTAAAGCACTTAGGCTACGTTTTAGCTTTCGTTTTTCTACCAGATATCTCATCTGTCCGCGTACAAGAATATAAATAGTGAGTGCTCCCAATAATCCTCCCAGGAATGGAGTGATTTGTCGGAAGATGATGATCCCCATAAATAGGATGATGACGATGAGGGAATATTTCCAGTATTGTTCTTTGGTGCTCATATCATGTGAAATTCGTTTATATAATGAACAATTAAGGTATAGGAAAGGTTTGTTTTATGGTGAGATAACGAAATGAAAACAGTTTGGTTTCATTGAGCGGATATTCGTTAATATCCAATTGATTTATGTTAAATGTTAACGGATTGGTTGTTTCTATTAAACCATGTTATAAGATACACTGCTTTGACCTGAAAATTTGGAGATAACCGAAAAGCTCGTATCTTTGTAGTGTGTTTTTCATAGTATTAGATTTAAGGTTAACAAAGATTGGCTGTCTGGGATAGATAGCCTTTTTTTATGTTATATATTCTGCTCTGTTTGACTATCCTCTTGGTTTTTCACAAAAAGCATTTGATTCCCACGTCCCACTTTACAGATTATGCCTTCTTTGGCAAACCGCTTTAAATCCTCTAATGCTTTATTTTTCAGTCGTCCGGTCAGTTCGGTATATGTGGTGCGTGTGATGAATCCATATCGGTTGACGTGTTCAAGTAGTCTTCTTTTCAGTTCTTCGTCATCCAGTTGGCTTGAAGCTTGGAAAAATAGTTTTTGAGCCCGTTCCAGTTTACCCGTTGCTTTCTTCTTGAATGTTTTGGAAGCAAGGAAATTCACTCCGTTGAATTGAATGGAAGGTGAACGCAGGTCTTTTTTATCTTTCACCAGTCGGGATTTTATCTTTCCGGAAAAATAACCGAACTCACCTACTTCTACCCGGTAGCCTTGTCCTATGTATTCTCCCACGAGGTCTACAAGTTCCATCAGTGTACCTTCTACCACTCCCGGCTTGTATCCGGTGCGGGCAACGAGTTGTTTCAATAGTTGTTTGGTGTTGATAGTGCCGTTAAATACAATGCTGGGGTACAACACATCCTTTTCTCCCTCTTTTGTAGTGAGAGCCGGTTTCTTCTTAAAGTCGTAATATGCCATTATTCTGATAATTAAATATATTCTCTGTATTCTTTATTGTTTTTTACTGTAGCTTTTATGAAACTGCTTAGTATAATTTTGCTCGTCCTGTTATAGGGTGTCTATTGTCCTGTTATAAAAAACTATTTGTTTTCCTATAAGAAAATAATTGTTTTGTTGTAAGGGGATAATGAAAATTATGCAGTAAAGGTATTTGTTTTATGTGAGGCGGACAAGTAATTGATGCAATGTTTGGGAATAATCTTCTAATGTGTTGAACAAGTGAACGTTTCTTGTCCTGTGCCGAAAATTATGTTTTTCAGCATAAGTGAGTGTTTTTCTATACTAATATTATTGTATTCTAAAAAAAATCCCTTAATATTGCATTTGTATTATTTGTCAGACAAATAATACAAATCATAAAATTCTAATAATATGAAGATAGAAATTAATCAAACAACATTAATCGATCAGGTGGAAGACAGTCTGCTTACTTACTTTAAAAAGAATGACTTAAGGCGTGGAGATTCAATTCCCAATGAGAATAATCTGGCTGCAGAATTAGGAGTTGCAAGGAGTGTTGTCAGAGAAGCATTGAGTCGTTTGAAAATGATGGGGCTGATTCATGCACGTCCTCGCAAAGGAATGGTTCTGACCGAACCTTCTATTTTAGGAGGGATGAAAAGAGTGATAGATCCTCGTGTTTTGAGTGAAGAAACTATTTTAGATCTGTTAGATTTCAGAATTGCACTTGAAATAGGAATATCAAGCGATATTTTCCGTAAGATAACTCCTAAAGACATCGAAGAATTAAGCGAGATAGTGAAAATGGGAATTGTTTTTGAGAATAATGAATACGCATTAATCAGTGAATCGGCTTTTCATACGAAACTATATAAAATCACTGGAAATAAAATAATATCCGAATTTCAGGAAATCATTCACCCTATACTTGTCTATGTGAAAGAAAAATTCAAAGATTATTTGAAACCTATAAATATAGAAATGAGTAAAAGTGGTAAAATAGCTACTCATGCTGATTTGCTGGATTTTATAAAAAAAGGGGATGAAAAAGGATACCGGGATGCCATCGAAAGACATTTTGAGGTTTATAAGATTTTCAAGGTCAATCGGAGTCAGGAGTTGATGGCAGAAAAAGAAAGTAGTGAAAAGGTAGAAGGGATATGAAAAGACTATATTTCATCATTTTATGTTTATCCTTAATAATATTGTTTATGAATACATCTTGTTTGAGAAAAAAGGAAAAGAGGATAGAGGTGCAATGGGAAAACTCATTGCTGCTTCCAGGATGCGCCGGCATGCCGGAGAACGTCGGATTAGCAGGTGCATATTCCGGGATAGTGGAAGGAAAGTTGCTTGTGCTGGGCGGAGCTAACTTTCCTGACAAGTATCCTTGGGAAGGAGGAACGAAAACTTGGTGGTCTACTTTATATAGCTATGATTTACAAACGGGAAAATGGACTGTTTATGATGATTTTCTCGATCGCCCGCTTGCTTATGGAGTTTCAATAAGTCTGCCGGAAGGATTGTTGTGTATTGGAGGGTGTGATCGTACGCAGTGTAGTGATAACGTTTTCCTGATAAAGAAAGAAGAAGATTCATTTGTGATAGACTCTGTCAGTTATCCATCTTTGCCGGTTCCGTTGGCGAATGCAACGGGAGCAATGGATGATAACTGTATTTATATTGCTGGGGGGCAAGAGACTATGGTAAATGAACAGTCGACTCATCATTTTTACATGCTTGATTTGATGCATAAAGAAAGAGGATGGCAAGAAATGCCGGATTGGAATGGTCCTTCTCTTTCCTATGCAGTAGGTGTGGCTCAAGGGGAACGATTTTATCTTTTCAGCGGAAGAAGTTATGCTCCGGATGAGGCGATGGTAGAACATACGGAGGGGTACGTATTTGAGCCAGGCATTGGAAAATGGAGTAAAATGATCGGTTCTTTTCCTGTAATGGCGGGGACTGGTATACCATACGGGGAGGATAAGATTCTGCTATTTGGGGGAGTGGAAGAGATTCTTCCTACATCTTCCGAGCATCCGGGATTCAGCCGTAAGTTACGAGTAGTTAGTACAAGTACGAATTCTCTGGTAGATTCGCTCGAATGTCCTTATCGCATTCCGGTTACTACAAATGTTGTTTCTGTCGGAAATCAGGTATTTATCGTAAGTGGTGAGGTACAGCCGGGAATACGGACGCCATTTATTCTAAAGGGAAGTTTCTAGAAATAAAATGAAATATCAAATCTAATTAAATGCATTATGAACAATTATGAAAGACTGGAAGGGATGGTTGCGGCCACCTTCACCCCAATGGATGAAAATGGGGATGTAAATTTATCTGTTATTGAAAAATATGCTGATTGGATCGCATCAACTCCTATTAAAGGGGTGTTTGTGTGTGGTACGACCGGTGAATTCTCTTCGCTGACGATTGATGAACGTAAATTAATTCTTGAAAAATGGGTTGCTTCGGCTGGTAAGCGGTTCAAAGTGATTGCCCATGTAGGTTCAAACTGTCAGCGGAGTGCTATGGAACTGGCATGTCATGCGGAAAAAGCAGGAGCCGATGCCATTGCTTCAATAGCTCCGTCTTTTTTCAAGCCGGGAACGGTAGATGAGTTGATCGATTTTTTTGCTCCGGTTTGCAGGTCTGCCAGTGGACTGCCTTTCTATTACTATAATATGCCGTCGATCACAGGGGTTAATTTGCCGGTAGATAGATTTTTGGTAGAGGGTAAGAAGAAAATACCAAACTTGGTAGGTACTAAATTTACTCATAATAACCTGATGGAGATGGGGGCTTGCATCGATTTGGAGCAGCATAAGTTTGAAGTTCTGCATGGCTTTGACGAGATTCTGATTGCAGGTTTATCAATGGGAGCTGTGGCAGGCGTAGGAAGTACATATAATTATATTCCCAATGTTTACCATGCCATTTTTGAATCAATGAAGCAAAATGATGTGGAAACAGCACGTGTCTGGCAAATGAAATCTATACGTACAGTGGAAGTTATCATTAAATATGGTGGAGGCGTACGTGGAGGTAAAGCTATCATGAAATTAATAGGTATTGATTGTGGCAGTTGTCGTTTACCGATAAAACCTTTTTCAGTTGAGGAGTATGACAAATTAAAAGGTGATTTGGATGCAATAAATTTCTTCGATTTTTAGATATAAAAAGAGGAGATGACAGTAAAAGTATATTGCTGGGGTTTAGCTATTTTACTTTCTGTCATTCCCCTCAAATCTAGTTAAATGCGTTCAAAATTACCTAAAATAAAAATACTATGAAAGTAAGAAGGGAAATATTAATCATATTTTCAATGATTTTATTATTGGTATTGCCAGCCACGTCTTTGGGTAAAGAAATAAAATGGGTGCTGGAACGACCGGTAATTCCTGTGTTGGTGAAGAAATCGGCAAGTCCTGTATTAAAGGTTACTCTAATCAGGGCAGACAATCAACCTTACGCCATTCAGCAAATAGATTTAGATTTATTAGGGAGTACAGATGTGGCAGATGTTGTTTCTGTTGCTATATATGGTACACAAGAAAATGGACTGATAGATACATCCCGTTTGCTATATAAATCACTTCCCGCTGCACGTAAAATATCATTTACTGATAAAGTGCAGGTAAATCAGGATTCTTTGTCTTTTTGGGTAGCCGTGACGTTGAAAGATACGGTTTCATTGGATCACCGTATTCAACTTAACTGTAACCGGATTAAAACGACTAAAGGCAATCTGAAAATCTCGGAAAAAGGAAGTAAACCTTTGCGGGTAGGAGTAGCGGTACGGCAGAAAGGACAGGATGGGTGTGTTTCGTCACGTATTCCGGGATTGGCTACCAGCAATCAAGGAACTTTGTTAGCCATTTTTGATGCCCGTTATGACTACTCTCGTGATTTGCAAGGAAATATAGACATTGCTCTTCATCGGAGTACGGATCAGGGATTGACCTGGCAACCTGTTCAGACTGTATTAGATATGGGAGAATGGGGCGGCTTGCCGCAGAAATACAATGGAGTGAGCGATGCTTGTATTCTAGTCGATAAAAATACAGGTGACATTTATGTAGCCGGATTGTGGATGCATGGCCTGCTGGATAAAGATGGCAAGTGGATAGAAGGATTGAATGAAAGTAGCACGGTCTGGACACACCAATGGAAAGGAAAAGGCTCCCAACCCGGAACAGGACTAAAAGAAACCTGCCAGTTTATGATAGCGAAAAGTACGGATGACGGTCTTAGCTGGAGTTTTCCGGATAATATAACCGCAAAGACGAAGCATCCTGAATGGTGGCTGTTTGCACCGGCACCGGGACAAGGGATTACGTTGAAGGATGGTACGTTGGTATTTCCCACACAAGGACGTGATGAAAAGGGACTTCCTTTCTCAAATATTACGTATAGTAAAGATCACGGAAAGACGTGGGTGACCAGCAACTCTGCATATCAGGATGTAACGGAATGTAGTGTCGTACAATTGAATGATGGTGCCCTGATGTTGAACATGCGCGACAACCGGAACAGAGGACATAAAGAGGTGAACGGTCGGAGAATTTGTACGACTACCGATTTGGGAGCGAGTTGGAAGGAACATCCTACTTCAAGAAAGGCACTGGTGGAACCTACCTGTATGGCAAGCCTGCACCGACATGAATATATAGAAGAAGGAAAAAAGAAAAGCATGCTTCTCTTTGTAAATCCGAATGATTATGGGAAAAGGGATAAACTGACTTTGAAAGTGAGTTTTGATGATGGAATGACCTGGCCGAAGGAACATTGGATTCTTTTCGACCAATATCGCAGTGCCGGATATTCCTGCATTACGTCCATAGATGAAAATTCAATAGGCATATTATATGAGAGCAGTCAGTCGGATTTAGCTTTTATAAAAATCGATTTAACGGAGATTTTAAAGTAAACAGGCATGAATAATAAAACTTCAAATATATATCCCTGGGTAGTAGTCGGACTATTGTGGGGTGTTGCTTTGCTGAATTATATGGACAGGCAAATGCTTTCCACTATGCGAATTCCGATGATGGAGGATGTCCGGGAATTGGAATCGGCTGCCAATTTTGGTCGTTTGATGGCTGTCTTCCTGTGGGTATACGGACTGATGAGTCCTTTGTCGGGTATCATCGGTGACCGTGTGAACCGTAAATGGTTGATTGTAGGTAGTCTGTGTGTATGGTCGGGAGTTACTTATCTGATGGGCTATGCCACCACTTTCAATCAACTCTATTGGTTGCGTGGGATTATGGGAGTTAGTGAAGCACTGTATTTACCTGCTGCTTTGTCTCTGATTGCCGATTTTCACAAAGATAAAACTCGTTCGCTGGCTGTGGGAATACATATGACGGGATTATATGTAGGACAGGCTATCGGTGGGTTCGGAGCTACTTTTGCAGCAATCTATTCCTGGCATACCACGTTTCATTGGTTTGGCATTATAGGTGTAGGTTATGGTATTATTCTGGCATTTTTCCTACGTGATAAAGAGAGAGGAAATGTCTCGGAGAATCAGAAGATGAAAAAGATTCCGGTATTGAAGAGCTTGGGAATGTTATTCTCTAATGTCTTCTTCTGGGTTATCTTATTTTATTTCTGTGTGCCGGGTACTCCGGGATGGGCGGCAAAGAATTGGTTACCAACTCTTTTTTCTGATAGCTTGTCTATTGATATTTCAGTAGCAGGTCCTATGTCTACCATTTCTATAGCCTTATCTTCACTCTTCGGAGTATTGGCAGGTGGATACATCTCGGATCGATGGGTATTAAAAAATGTACGTGGAAGAGTTTATACCGGTGCGTTGGGTTTGGGGCTTATCATACCTTCCCTGCTGTTTATCGGATATGGTCATTCTATTTTTGCATTGGTCATGGGAGCGGTGTTATTCGGAATAGGTTTTGGTATGTTTGATGCAAATAATATGCCTATTCTTTGTCAGTTTGTATCTGCACGTTACAGGGCAACCGCTTATGGTATTATGAATATGTGTGGTGTATTTGCCGGAGCTGCTATTACTAGCCTTTTAGGCGAATCAATGGATGCCGGACACCTGGGACGTGATTTTGCACTGCTTGCTATATTGGTACTGGCTATGCTGGTTATTCTGGTCACTTGTCTGCGACCTAAAACAATTGATATGAAAGATTAATTTTCAAATTTTAATTTTATATTTTATGAAAAACTCAATAAAGCATACGAATAAAATATTATCGGTGTTATTTGCTTTTTTATTTATTTCCCTAAATATTCAAGCAGATGATATCAGTTCTAAAGAAATTAAAGTTTCTGGTATAGTACAGGATCAAACTGGGGTAGAATTGCCCGGAGTTTCAATTTCTGTAAAAGGAATAGATAAAGGTACCATTACCAATGCGTCCGGTGAATTCTCAATAATGGTTTCTCCTGACGCTACTCTTATTGTTTCTTTTGTAGGAATGGAAACAAAAGAAATTGCAGTCAAAGGGCGTAGAAATATTGTTATTGTTTTGAAAGAGAGTTCTGTATTGCTTGATGAAGTTGTAGCTATAGGCTATGGAAAACAATCAAGGGCATTAATAACCAATTCTATTTCTAAGATAAATAAGGAAGAATTCCAGAAGGCACCCGGACAGAATCCATTATTACAGTTACAAGGAAAAGTGCCTGGTCTGTCTTTACAGATTTCTAGTGGGCAGCCTGGAGCTGATCCTCAATTATTTATTCGTGGAGGAAGTTCAACTTCGCCGGAAAGTGATACGCCTTTAATAATTATTGATGGTATAATATCACAAGGTTTTAGAAATATATCAGATATGAATCCGGCAGATATAGAATCTATAGAGGTCTTGAAAGATGCTGCTTCTACCGCTATCTATGGTTCCAGAGCAGCCAATGGTATTATTCTTGTCAAGACTAAATCCGGTCAGAAAGGGAAACCTGTTGTGAGTCTGCGATACACATACGGAGTGGAACAACAACCTCAGCGAATCCCATTATTGAATGCACGGGATTATATAACATTATCTCGTTCGAATATTGCCAAATTTAATCAGGCAGACTTAACTTATAATGGAAAAGAAGATCAGGCTAAATTTTTGAGCGGTTCATTTGGTATGTCAACCGGAAATCCTAGAAATTCAAAGAATACGCTTGAGTTTTTGGATGTTTATCTTCAAAAGTATGGTCAAGGTTACGTCAGTAACTTGTTGGAAAACGAAGGATGGCAGACAATGGCAGATCCTGTTACAGGTAAACAACTTATTTTTCAGGATAATGACTTTCAGAAAGCCACCTTTACAACTGGGCAGAAGCATGAAATAGATTTGAGCATTAGTGGAGGGACGGAAGCTATTAACTATTATGTAGGATTAAGATATTTGAATCAGGATGGTATTCTTCGAGGTACGAATTATAAGAATTACAGCGTTTTGTTTAATGGAAACTATAAATTGAGTGAAGCATGGAGTCTGTCTACTAAAGCTAGTTTGCAGGTGAGAGATGCTGTAGGAGGTGGAAATACAGTTAATACCATATCACGAAGCATATTGACTCCACCAACTTACCGCTTGTATTATGAAGATGGAACTCCGGCTCCGGGTGAAGGAATTTCTTCTTTCAGAAGCAGATTGCATGAAATTTATTATAAGACTAACTATGATGATACCAATGTATATAGGACAACTTTCCAATTAGGTGCAATTTGGAATATTCTGCCTGGCTTGATATTAAAGCCTACAGCCTATTATTTCGGTACGGAAGGTATAGAAAATTATTTTCAGGCAGATAATGAAACAACCGGAAATACAATTCGTCCGGCTTCTGCCAAACATAATTTTGACAGGCATTTGCAGGGAGATTTAGTGCTCTCGTATGATAAGAAAGTGAAAGATCATAATATTGGAGTCGTAGCAGGTGCCAGCTATACTCATGATTATAGTTATAGGCTTTCTGCAAGTGGCAGTGGTTCTTCCATAGATTTAATTCCGACATTAAATGCAACGGCAGATAGTACTCAGCGGGCAAGTTCAACTAAAACAATGGAAGCCACTTTGAGTTATTTCGGACGTGTAAATTATGATTATAATGGCAAATATCTTTTCTCTATTAGTATGCGTGCCGATGGTTCTTCGCGATTTGCGGAAGATAATAAATGGGGATTTTTCCCGGGAGTATCTGCTGGGTGGAATATGCATCGGGAAAACTTCTATAAACCATTGGAAGCTATCGTTAGTCGTTGGAAATGGCGTGCTAGTTGGGGGCGCACAGGTAACAACAATTTGAGTGTGGCTAATTCGAGAGGAGAATATAAGATTACAGATACCAACTATCAGGGCTCTGTCGGTATATTAAATACAACATTGAAAAATTCGCAGTTGCGCTGGGAAACAACAGAATCCTATGACATCGGGGTTGATTTGGGCTTTTTCAATAATAGATTAGGACTGTTAATCGACTATTACAACAAACTGACATTTGACAGATTGTATGATGAACCTTTATGGAGTTCTACCGGATTTAGTTCCATTAAGAGTAACTATGGATCTGTAAGAAACTCCGGAGTAGAGATTGAGTTGAATGCTAGTCCTATTCAAACTAAAGATTTCTCATGGGATTTAGGGTTGACATTTGCTTATAACAAAGGAGTGGTAGTAGACTTACCGGATAATGGAGAAGAAAAGCATCGTGTAGGAGGAAATTTTGTTTATGATCCTGCAACTGGAGGGACAAAAAAAGTGGGTGGTATTGCCGAAGGTGAGAGATTTGGCGGAAGATGGGCTTTTCATTACTTGGGAACATATCAGACTGAAGAAGAAGCGGCCAAGGCACCTAATGACCCGAACGCACAAGGAAGAAAGAAACATGCGGGAGATGCAATATTTGAAGATGTAAATAATGATGGACAATTGGACTCAAAAGACATGATTTTCATGGGATATGTTCGTCCTGATAAAGTCGGAGGAATTATTAATACATTGAAATACAAAGGACTAACCGTGCGAATCGTTATGGACTGGGCTATGGGGCATGTAATAGACAATGGCTTCAAAGGACAGATAATGGGTAGCTCACGTAATAATAATAATGCCATCAAAGAGGCAATGACCAATTCTTGGCAGAGTGCGAATGATGGAAGCAAATATCCTAAATATACTGTTCAGAGTGACTATGATTATCAATATAGAAATCATATGAGATGGGATAATCAGATCGGAAGCTCTGCAAGTGGTAGTACTAATAATAGCTTGTATTTTAGCAAGGGAGATTACCTGGCATTCAGGGAAGTGTCTTTAAGTTATATGTTGCCATTATCTTGGATTAGAAAGATGAGACTCAGTGCTGTGGAAGTTTTTGCAGGAGCGTATAATATTGGTTATATAAAAAAATATGATGGCATGTTCCCTGAAATATATACTGGTGTTGACTATGGTATTTATCCGAGACCCAGACAATATAACATGGGAGTAAAAATTAATTTCTAATTAAATAAGACTCATAATTATGAAACAATTTAAATCAATACTATTAGGCATTTCTTTATTCTTGTTACATTCGTGTAACTTACTGGATGTAGATACTGTTTCAAGCATTACCGGAGATGGATACTGGAATACAAAAGGCGATGTAGAAAGTTATATGATCGGTATTTATACCAAATTGCGCGATACATCGAATTCTACTCTTCATTTTGAAGACAGAGGAGATGCCTTTACAACAGGGCTGGAAGGTGGCCCTTCTAATTTATGGGCGCAAAACCTCACATCGCAAAATGGTTATAGCTGGTCAAGCTATTACTCTGTAATACAACATTGTAATATGTTACTGAAGTATACTCCCGGAATAGATTTTGGTGTAGAGGCTGATAAAAACAGATTATTGGCAGAGGCGTATTGTATCAGAGGGTATATGTATTTCTGTATTGCCCGGATATGGGGGGATGCCCCTTTGGAACTGGAACCGACAGAAAGTTCAAATAAGCCTAAGTTAGCAAGAGAACCCGCGGAGGAAGTTTTGGCACGTGCTCTAAGTGATGTAAATACGGCAATTGATCTTTTTCCGGAAGAAAGTTATGCAAATGGAAAAGGAAGGGCATCGAAGCCGGCATGCTATGCATTGAAAGCCGATATTTTGCTATGGAAAGCAAAAGTGATGAATGGATCGGAACAAGATTTGAAAGATGTCATAACTTATGCGGATTTGGCAAGTAAAGGACTTTCACTGGAAGATAACTTTGCAGATATTTATGGAACTAAATATGGGAAAGAAGTGATATGGACTATCCATTTCGAAATTTATGAAAAGGAAGCTCAGTATAGTCAGAGTCTGAAACCAAGAGATGTTTTTGTAGAAAAGGCGGTCAATAAGGATGAAATTCCTTATGCTAAAGGAGGAGCTCGCAGCACTTATGCACCAAGTCCGTTTTTGATAGGTCTTTTTAATGCAAATCCGGCAGATATCAGAACCAAAGACTCTTATATCACTGCAAAGGATGCGGACGGAAATGAAATAGGGACTTTTGATAATAAGATGAAGGGAACAAAAACAGAAGGAGATCGCACCTATGACTCAGATATAGTTATATATCGGCTTGCAGAGATGTATTTATTTAAAGCAGAAGCTTATGCGGCGTTAAATCAAACACCACAGGCTATTATTGAACTGAATAGAGTCAGAGACCGTGCCAAGATTGGAACTTATAATGGAAGTACCAATAAAATAGCAGTGGAGAAAGAAATTCTGAACGAGCGTGCAAGAGAGTTATATCTTGAGAGAAAAAGATGGCCCGATCTTCTTAGATTTCATTATGGTGGAACGATTGATGTTTATCAGGAGGTCCCGAACTTAAAGAAAAAAGTCGATGATAATATTATCATTCCATTATATCTTGCAATCCCATTGAGCGATATAAATATCAATCCTAATTTAAAACAAACTCAAGGATATGAAAACCTATAAGATTATTACATGCGTATTTCTTTTTACAAGTATGTTTACACAGGCTTGTCAAAAAGATGATGAGACACAAGGAAACCCAACTCCTGTTCCACCGGAAGAAGAAGTGCCTTCGTCCGAATTCAACTATATTTATAATCAAGGGACGGATGGTTTTGAACTCTATCGAATACCTGCTATTGTTAAAAGTAAAAGCAATACTTTATTAGCTTTTGCTGAAGCTAGAAAAGCTCGAAGTAATGGAGATAGCGGAGATATAGATCTTGTAGTCAAACGTTCGTCGGATAATGGAAAAACATGGAGTAAACAGATTACGATATGGAATGATGGACAAAACACTTGTGGAAATCCCGTGCCTATTGTTGACGACAGAGGTAGAATACATCTGCTTATGACTTGGAATTTCCAGACTGATAAATGGGGGGCAATAACCAATGGTACCGGAGAAGACAGCCGACGTCCGTACTATACATATTCTGATGATGACGGCATTACTTGGGCGCAACCAGTTGAAATAACTTCTTCTGTAAAAAAAGAAAAATGGGATTGGTATGCTACCGGTCCGTGCCATGGTATTCAGATTCAAAAGGGAATACATAAAGGAAGATTAGTTGCTCCAAACTATTTTACAACTCGGGAGAGTGGAAAGGTCACGAGTTATTCTCATATCATTTATTCTGATGATTACGGAAAAACATGGAAACCAGGAGAACCTACTCCTGTCGGTGGTGTTGGAGAATGTTCTGTAGCCGAGATAGGAGAGGGAACGTTAATGTTGAATATGAGAGCAGATGAAGGCTTTTATCGGAAAAGTTGTACTAGCATAGATGGAGGACTTACTTGGTCTTCACCTCAAATTAGCATTGATCAAATAGACTGTAAGTGTCAGGGTAGTATATTATCAATAGGAGGAGCTGTTTTTCTTTCGAATGCTGCTTCCGCTACGGAACGTATTAATATGACTATCAAAAAAAGTACGGATAATGGGAAAAACTGGAAGGGACAATATACAGTTTATGAAGGTAACTCTGGTTACTCTGATATAGTTGAGCTCTCTGATTCACAGATTGCTATTATCTATGAGGGAGGAGAAAAACGATATACGGATGGGCTGGCATTTAAAGTTGTTAGCATAAAATCAATACAATGAATTTAATACATTACTGATATGAAAAGAAAAACTATATATTTATTACAGTGTATTGTTGTGATATTGTTATTGGCTTGTTCTGAAGATGATTTGCAGTCCTTGCAAGCTGCTTTCGAATCAGATCTTCAGGAAGTCACAATCGGAGAAAGTATTACTTTCAAAGACATATCTACTGGTGAACCTTCTAAATGGAATTGGCGGTTCGAAGGTGGAGAACCAGAAACCTCAATCTTATTTAGTCCTAATGTTGTATATAATAAGCCTGGAGTTTATTCGGTTACCTTGTCGGTCGGACGCGGAGAAGAAGCAAACGAAATGGTGAAGGAACAATATATTACTGTTAACTATCCGTCGCAGATAACTGTTGACTTCTCTGCAGATAAAACTACTGCTACAAATGAAGATGTTATTTCTTTTAAAGATTTGTCCAAAGGCTATCCGAATGAGTGGTTATGGAGTTTCACACCTAAAGAAGGTGGAGCAGTTATCACTTCAACAGAACAAAATCCACAAATGACACTTTCTCCGGGAATCTATACTATTAAATTGACAGCTAAGAATCCCAAAGCGTCTTCGGACAAAGTAAGAGAGGATTATATTACTGTTATTGATAAAAATGCGATTGCCGCTGATTTTGGTGCACAATGCCGGAATACTTATGCCGGGGGATATATTAACTTCTTGGATAAGACATTAGGAACGGTTGAAGAATGGGAATGGACATTTGAAGGAGGTACTCCAGCCAGTTCTGTAGAACAAAATCCTGTAGTGCAATATAATAATCCAGGAAAATACAAAGTGACGTTGAAAGCTAAAAACTCAGTAAATAGCTCTACGAAAGAGAAAGAAGGTTATGTATATGTTGTTTCTGCAGAAAAGTTAGTATTGTATTTGCCATTCGATGGTGATAATAAAGATGCAGGTCCAAATCAATTGAATCCTGAGGAACTTACGGCAGGAGCTGGTTCCAGTGTATATAATTCTCAGGCGCGCTTTTCCGGAGAAAGTGCTGAATGTCGATTTGCAGCACACTTCCAAGGCGACAAGCAAAATTATTCAATTTTGTCTATTCCTGAAGAAGGATTGAAGAATCATTATACGGATAGTGAATTTACAGTTGCATTTTGGGTGAAGGTTTCAAATATGACAGCTAAGAATGCAGTCTTTCATCAAGGTGTGGGACCTGGTGCTACTTATACCGATCCTGTGCCCAGACAAAGTTGGTTTAGACTTGATACCAGTGGTAAAACTGTTGTTTTCTGTGTAGAATACAAGGGAAAAGCAGGAAACTGGGCTGAATATGAAGGTAAACGAATGGATGACGGTGAGTGGCATCACTATGTATGTATTTATAAGAAAGTGGATGGAAAAAGAGATAGTTATTTGTATATAGATGGGCAGAAAGTTATTGAAAAGAAAGGGGTTGTTGACAAGGTGGTAGATAATTGGCCATACTATATTGGTTGTAACTATCGATTTACTAATGGAGAATTTGCACCTGAGAACTTCTTGAATGGTTATCTGGATGATTTTATTTTGTATAACAGAATATTGTCAGAAGAAGAAATACAAGATTTATACAATAACTAAAAACTAATTGTGGAACTTCTCTTTTAATCAGTAAAAGAGAAGTTCCACATTCAATTAATATCAGAATATGAAAAAACTTTTTCTATTGATTTTCATGCTTGTAAATTGCATTGGTTTATATGCACAACAGGTAATGGAGACAAGTGAAGCATACAAGAAGGCGGATGAATTATTAAAGAAGCTGACAATTGAGGAAAAAGCGCCATGGTTAGGGGCTATAATAAGTTTTTTATCAAAGGTTTTGAAGAAAAAGGAATACTTCCTGTTTATTTGTCGGATGCGACACAAGGGGTTAATATCCGGAATAATTTGCCTGATCCTAACGTTGTAAAGCAACTGGAACGTTCAACAGCTTTTCCTTCTCCCATTTTGCTAGCCTCAACATTTTCACCGGAGTTATCTTACCAATATGCTAAAGCTATTGGAGAAGAATGTAGAGCTGGAGGAATTGAGGTTTTGTTAGGTCCCGGATTAAATATCTATCGACAGTCTCAATGTGCCAGAAATTTTGAATATTTTGGAGAAGATCCCTATTTGGTATCTCAAATGGTCAGTCAATATGTGACCGGACTTCAAAGTACGGGTACAGCGGCATGTTTAAAGCATTTCTACGGGAATAATACTGAATTTTATCGTAAACGGAGTAATTCCATTATCGGAGAACGTGCTATGAATGAAATCTATTTGCCGGGTTTTAAAGCTGGGATAGATGCAGGAGCTATGTCTGTAATAACTTCTTATAATCAGATCGATGGCGAATGGGCAGGACAAAGTTCGTATGTAATAAAGAAGATTCTTAGAGAAAAGCTGGGATTTAAATGGTTGGTTATGAGTGACTGGAATTCTGTGTGGGATTTGGAAAAGGTTATTAAATCAGGTCAAAATCTGGAAATGCCGGGTTCATATAATTTTGGAGTATCAGTATTGGATTTATATCATGAAAAGAAAATAACAGAGAAGGATTTAGACGATATGATACGGCCCACTTTGGCTACTTGTGTTGCCATGGGATTTTATAGCAGGCCTAAGTATGACACGACTTTGTTAAGTAAATATCCTGAACATGAGCAGACTGCGAGGCGAGTTGCAGAAGAAGGTGTGGTATTACTTAAAAACAGGAATGAAATTTTACCGCTTGATCCTACAAAAAATAGAAAAATATTATTAACCGGTAAATTTGTATATGAAATACCTCGTGGCTATGGTGCGGCAGAAGTGATAGGGTATAATAATGTAAGTCTGATTGATGCTTTGCAGAAAGTCTTTGGGCGAACTGTATATTATATTGAAAAGCCTACTGTGGCAGAGATAAAAGAGGCTGATGTTGTTTTATTGAGTATGGGTACACGGGATAAAGAAGCCGTAGAACGTCCGTTTGCTTTACCTAGGGAAGACGAATCATTTATGCGCTATATCACTAAAAATAATCCTAACACTATTGCTATTATCAATACTGGGTCTGCGATTGATATGTCAGCATGGAACGAACAATTAGCAGCTTTGATTTATGGTTGGTATGGAGGACAATCTGGATTTGAAGCACTTACTGATATTATTATCGGAAAAGTAAATCCATCAGGAAAATTACCGATGACTATAGAAAGGTCATTTAAAGATTCACCGGCATGGGGATATTTGCCACAAGGGGCATCACTCTATAATGAGCTTAAAAATGAGCATCTTATTAATGTGTATGATGTTAATTATAAGGAAGATGTATTAGTTGGATATAGGTGGTATGATACAAAGAAGATAGAACCGCTTTATCCTTTTGGATATGGACTATCCTATACAACATTTGCTTTGACAAAACCACGATTATCATCTAACAAGATGAATGATAAACAGACTATAAAATGTTCTGTTACTCTTACGAATACAGGTAAGTGTGAAGGAGCTGAGGTGGTACAATTATATATCAAAGAGAACCAGCCAAGTGTATTACGTCCCGAAAAAGAACTAAAAAGATTTGAGAAAGTATCCTTGAAACCTGGGGAAAATCGAATCCTTGAGTTTATAATAACTTCCAAGGATTTAGCTTTTTGGGATGATCAGACACATAGTTGGAAAACAAATACTGGACAATATACAATTTTTCTAGGAACATCCTCCAGGCATATAAATCAAACTCTTTCTTTTATAAAAGAATAGGAATACTTTTAGGGCTACTTTGTGGATGCCGATGATAGAATTTGCCTTTAAGCATAAGTTAATAAAACTACAGTCTGATAATGATTTAGATTGTAGTTTTTTTGATAATATCTCATTCATTTATTATTTAATGGTGGAATTGTCTTATTTATTTGGCCAATTCTGTATATTTGCAGACATATATTACAATATCATGAAAATTATATTTATTAATGCACTTCGTATCCTGATGATTCTCGTGATTATTATTTCATGTGGAGTTGCCTATGTAGTATACGAAGATACATTAGCTGCCTGGTGGATACCTGTTGGAGTGGCACTTATAATAGTGATAGCAACAATTCCTTTCTATAAAGGATGGATTTGGCTGACAACAATGGATAATAAAGTAATTAATTGTTGTTGCCATTTGGTTTGTGTCGGTGCTATCAGTTGTGTATTGTTTCTTGGGGGGAATTACTGGTTTGCCGATTCTGCTTCCACGCATGAAGAGAAAGTCATGGTACAGAAAAAATATGTGGAAACACACAAGAAAACCCGTAGAGTCGGCAGACACCGTTATGTGTCGGATGGTGTTCGTAAAGAATATTATTTGCAGGTAGCTTTTGAAAATGGGAATGTAGAAACATTGCATGTATCTCCTTCTACTTATAATAAGACAAAGACAGGTCGGCCGAAGATTCTGACTTTGCAAAAGGGCTTATTTGGGTTGCCTGTAATTACCAAAGGACTTTAATGAAAGTCACACCACCTTTAGAATGGGTTATATATCCTTTAAAAGCGATATTCTTCTTTTCTTTTATTTTTCATCTTGCTAATTTTGCATTTAGTCTACAAATGGGACACGTTCGTCTCATTTGAAAAATTAGTGCTGATCTCTGCCTTATCTTCGTGACGAAATAAAAACGGAATAAAATCATGAAGATGAATAAAACTAGATTATTAGAGAAAATATCTATTCAGTCGGGTGTCTCTTTAGATGAGTGTGGGACAGTGCTCAAAACTTTTGAAAAAGTTCTAAGTGAAGAACTTTCCCGGAAAATATATCGTTATGGCGGATGGATCCTATTATTGACCGCTTTATTTGTGTCTGTAACAGTATTCAGCCAGACAACAGGACGGAAAGGACGTCCGGTGCAGACCATCCGTGGGATTGTTATAGATGGAGACTCGAAGTTTCCGATACCGTATGCAACAGTAAAGCTATCTGAAAAAGAGGGGGCGGGTACGATAACAGACAGTCTTGGTCGTTTCAGTATACCGCAGGTTCCTGTCGGGCGACATACCGTAGAAGCTGCGTTTATGGGATATGAACCGGGCATTTTCAGAGAAATACTGGTGACCTCCGCCAAGGAAATATATTTGGAAATACCTTTGAAAGAAAGCGTGAACGAATTAAACGAAGTAATAATTCGTGCGCGGACGAACAAGGAAGAAGCAATGAATAAGATGGCTACTACCGGAGCACGTATGTTGAGTGTAGAAGAAGCGAGCCGTTATGCAGGTGGATTTGATGATCCCGCACGTTTGGTTTCTGCTTTTGCCGGAGTAGCTCCCAGCGTTTCTTCCAATGGAATTTCTATTCATGGCAATGCCCCACATCTGTTGCAATGGAGACTGGAGGATGTCGAAATTCCTAATCCGAATCATTTTGCGGACATCGCTACGTTGGGTGGAGGAATCCTTTCCTCTCTAAGTTCACAAGTGCTTGGAAACTCTGATTTTTTCACCGGAGCATTTCCTGCCGAATATGGAAATGCTGTATCCGGAGTCTTTGACATGAAATTGCGTAACGGCAACAACCAAAAGAACGAAAATACCATTCAGGTGGGAATTATGGGAATCGACGTCGCTTCCGAAGGCCCTTTGAGCAAGAAACATAAAGCATCGTATATTTTCAATTACCGTTATTCTACAACCGGACTTCTGAATCTTGAAGGAGGAACGATGGATTATCAGGACCTGAACCTCAAACTCAACTTTCCAACACAGAAAGCCGGAACGTTCTCTGTTTGGGGAACGAGCCTGATTGATAAGTTCACCAGTGATTTTGAGAAGAACACAGAGAAATGGGATTATTGGGGCGACCGCAGTGAATCAAGAGACAAGCAATATATGGCAGCCGGAGGTGTCAGCCATCGTTATTTCTTTAATAATGACGCATCGTTGAAGACCACGATAGCCGCTACCTATTCGCAACTCGACGGAGGAGCAACCTTGTTCAACCATTCGATGGAGTCTACTCCTTATATGGATCTTGATTCAAAATATACCAACCTGATATTTACCACTACCTTTAATCGTAAATTCAGTAACCGTTTTACGAACAAGACAGGATTCACCTATACCAATATGTTCTACAAAATGGATCTTTCCATTGCTCCTTATGAAGCCGAACCACTGGAAATTGTATCTCAAGGAAAAGGTAATACAAGTCTGATTTCAGCCTACAATAGTTCATCGGTGGGATTAACAGAGCGTTGGACCCTTAATGCAGGAATCTATGGACAGCTTCTGACTCTGAACAATAAATGGTCTGTAGAACCACGGGTTGGCTTGAAGTGGCAAGCTACTCCAAAAACAACCTTTGCGTTGGCTTATGGAATGTACAGTCGTATGGAAAAGATGGATGTATATTTTGTTAAAACGAAAAGTACAGGCAATCAATCCGTCAATAAAGATCTTGATTTTACAAAAGCACAGCACATTATGTTATCATTCGGTTACAAGATTTCTGATCGCATGAATCTGAAGATAGAACCATATATCCAGTTTTTGCATGATGTCCCAGTAATGGCGGATAGTTCTTACTCCGTACTTAACCGTTCTGATTTTTATGTGGAAGATGCGTTGGTTAATAAAGGAAGAGGACGCAATGTGGGAATAGACATTACCTTCGAACGTTTTTTGGAGAAAGGACTTTATTATATGATTTCGGGTTCTTGGTTTGATTCCCGTTACCGGGGTGGGGACGGTGTGTGGTATAACACGAAGTTTAACCGTAATTATGTGATAAACGGACTCATCGGTAAAGAATGGATGCTGGGAAGAAATAAACAGAATATACTTAGTGTCAACCTGAAACTAACCTTGCAAGGTGGTGATCGATATTCTCCGATTGACTTGGAGGCAACGATGAATCATCCGGATAAAGAAGTGCAATATGACGAAACGAAAGCTTTCTCAAAACAATATTCTCCTATGTTGATTGGTAATTATACTGTCAGTTATCGTATCAACAAGAGAAAAGTATCACATGAATTTGCAGTGAAAGGACTTAACTTTACGGGTGCTAAAGAACATTACGGGCATGAATATAATGTGAAAACTGGAAGAATAGATGTCAGCGACAATTCTACGATATTGACGAATGTGAGTTATAAGCTTGAATTTTAGAGATACGGTATAGAGTCTAACCGGAAAAATGTTTTATCTTCGTCCCCAATAAAGCGTATGACAACTGAAACACTTGCAACAGGTAGTGAATCTACCTTTTTATATCGATTTCTCGTTAGTCCGGACTTACGATGGATGCGGTATTTGGTACTTATCCTGGTGCTGGGGACGATCTCTTTCAATCAGGTCTTTATTATCTTTTTGGATTATAAGGATATATTGGGCGGATGGATTTACACATTTACCTTTCTTTACCTGCTCACTTATGTAGCGGTTATCTACTTGAATCTTTTCCAACTCTTTCCGAAATATTTGTTGAAGAGACATTATCTGACCTATTTGTCATTACTTTCTGCTGCGATGATCGTAGCTCTGTTGATACAGATGTCAATAGAATACATGGCATATTCCTATTGGCCGGAACTCCATGCGCGAGGTTCTTATTTTTCGATGCACATGGTAGTGGACTATATTTCTTCTTTTATGTTATCTACGCTGTGTATGATAGGAGGTACGATGACAGTTCTCCTGAAGGAGTGGATGATTAATAACCGGCGTGTTTCACAAATGGAGAAAGCCCATGTCGTTTCTGAAGTGGAACGGTTAAAAGAACAGATTAGCCCTGAACTTCTTTTTAAAACATTGCACCAATCGGGAGAATTAACGTTGAGTGAGTCGGAAACAGCCTCAAAGATGTTGATGAAGTTAAGCCAACTTCTCCGCTATCAGTTGTATGACTGCAATAGGGCCAAAGTCTTGCTTAGTAGCGAAATTACATTTCTTACTAATTACCTGACATTGGAACAGACCTCCCGACCACAATTTTACTATGAATTTACTTCCGAAGGCGAAGTGAATAGAATGTTGGTACCACCTTTGCTTTTCATCCCTTTTGTACAATATATAGTCAAAGCAATAGACGAGCAACAGATACAGCCTCCTGTTTCATTGAAAACTCATTTGAAAGCGGAAAAGGGTACGATTATTTTCGCTTGCGCTTGTCCTGAAGTAAATCTCTTGTCGTCCGATAAAGGGCTGGAAAGAATCAGACAAAGATTGGATATTTTGTATGGAAGCCGTTACAGATTGTCATTGGCTGTCGGCAGTATATGGCTGGAACTGAAAGGAGGTGAGTCATGAGTAGGGATACCAATCATGGTAATGACTTCAATAAAAATACCACTGACAGAAATATGAATGATAAAAGTGTCACTGCATTTCTATTGAGTCCCCGTTATCGGATATACAGGCATTTGCTGCTGCAATTGGTTGTTGTTTTGATAACAATCAATGTCCTTTGGTATGAGCCTTTACAAACAGTCTCTTTTGGGAGGCGACTGGGCGGATGTCTGGCATATTTTGCTTCTATGAATATGGTGATATATATAAACCTGTATGTATTGGTTCCTTATTTCCTGTTGAAGAATCGTTGGGGTAGTTATGTGTTGATGGCAGTCATTACAAATATAGCAGTCATTACTTTTCTTTCAGTTACCCAAGGTTTGCTTTTTGAAGTGATTCTGCCCGGAAAAGATCCCAATGGTTTTGCCACTTTTATCAATGCTTTTTCGGGCATACTGACCATTGGCTTTGTCATGGCAGGCTCTGCAGCTATCTCATTGTTCATGCATTGGCTACGCTATAACCTGCGTATTGATGAACTGGAATCCACGACTTTACAATCGGAACTGAAGTTTCTTAAAAATCAGATTAATCCGCATTTTCTTTTTAATATGCTGAATAATGCCAATGTCCTGATAAAGAGAAATCCGGAAGAAGCATCCAAAGTACTTTTCAAATTAGAAGATTTACTGCGCTATCAGATAAATGACAGCTCGCGAGAAAGAGTTTCGTTAGCATCGGATATTCATTTCTTAAATGATTATCTGAATCTGGAAAAGATCCGTCGTGATAATTTTCAGTTTACGATGGAGGAACATGGAGAGACAGATTCCATTTGGATTCAGCCGTTATTGTTTATTCCTTTTGTGGAGAATGCGGTAAAGCATAGTTTTGACAGCGAGCATCCTTCGTATGTGCACGTTTCTTTTAAAGTTGATAATGATAGATTAGAGTTTCGATGCGAGAATTCCACACCGGAAGTTGCCGTTAGTAAAGGGAAAGTCGGAGGGATAGGACTTGTGAATATTCAACGCAGATTGGGGCTGTTGTATCCCGGTCGGTATGAACTGAAGCAGATAGAGAATGAAAATAAATATACTGTAATTTTAAGTATAACATTATGAATTGTATTATTGTAGACGATGAACCATTGGCACGTGAAGCCATGAAGCTATTGATAGAAGAATCGAATAACCTTCAATTAATCGGGAGTTTTAATAGTGCGTCCACTGCTTCCGATTTCATGGAGCAACATGTGGCTGATTTGGTTTTTCTTGACATTCAGATGCCAGGGATTACAGGAATTGAGTTTGCACGTACGATTTCAAAGAAAACACTGGTCATTTTTACCACAGCCTACACAGAGTATGCACTGGACAGTTACGAAGTGGATGCGATAGATTATTTGATTAAGCCTGTTGAAGCGGAGCGTTTTCAAAAAGCTGTGGATAAGGCTTTGTCTTACCATTCTTTGTTACTGAAAGAAGAGAAAGAAGCCATCGAAACGGTGGTTACTGCCGACTATTTTTTTGTGAAAGCAGAACGCCGGTATTTCAAAGTCAACTTCTCCGATATTCTCTTCATTGAAGGATTGAAAGATTACGTTATAATCCAACTTAGCGATCAACGTATTATCACCCGTATGAGTTTGAAAGCCATATTCGATTTGTTACCCAAATCAACTTTTCTGCGGGTGAATAAGTCATATATTGTCAATACCGGTCACATCGAATCATTTGACAATAATGATATATTCATAAAATCGTATGAAATAGCTATCGGTAATAGTTACCGCGACGATTTCTTTGAGGGGTTTGTGATGAAACAAAGAGTGTGAGATCGTGATGTAGTATTATTCAATGTTTCTGCATTTTTTCAATTTGAAATATAAATAAGAAGATAAAGTGAAGTGCGAATATATGCAAATATGTTTATTCTTATCATTTGGCATATATAAACAGCCCTCTATCCATCTTCTAAAGACGAATAGAGGGCAGTTGCCATGACGAGAAAAAAGTCGAAGTCTATTGCTTTGCTTCGTTATTTTGTTTCAGAAGAAATTCATCAATTGCTTTTTTAAGCTGGTCTTTAGGCATAGCTCCCTGCATGATTCTCGGTTCCTCTTTCATCGGAATCATCAATAGGGTAGGGATGCTGCGGATACCGAATGCTGCTGCCAGATCTTGTTCTTTGTCCACATCAATCTGGTAGATATCTACTTTGCCGCTATATTCTTTGCTAAGTTCTTCCAGAATCGGGTGCATCACTTTGCAGGGACCGCACCAGGTAGCATAGAAATCTACGATGGCAGGACGGCTGCCTTCAAATTTCCAATCGTTCGGATTGGCTTCATAGTTATATACCTTCTTTAAAAAATCTGCTTTATTTAATGCTACTACTTCCATTTTATTGTCCTCCTTTGTTGGTTCATTGCTTTTTTTATTTTCTCCGCTGTTTCCCGCGCAAGCCGTGGCTGCCAGTGTCAAGACGAAGACACTTAATAAGCTTTTTATCCGTTTCATATATTATCTTTCTTTTTGTTTTTATCTGATGCAAAGATAGGCGATATAAAGGGACCATAAAATAGCAATTTGACAGAAACTCTTGGCAAAACTTCCCTCGGATAGTTATTGAACACTAAAATTTGTCTATTAATCTTTGGAAGATATAAAAATAAGCACTACTTTTGCTGCGATAAAATGAGTATTCACCCTTTAAAATTGATGGAAAGGGTATTAATTATGTTGGAGTTATAATATTTTCAAATTAGGACTAAGTTGTCTCGTCGGGAGGATGAGGCTTTGCAACTTATTATTTTTTATATTGAACTGATGGTTCTTACATTGACCGCAATTCTACTAACAGGCGGCAATGGTTGATTAGTCCTGCAATCACATTTATTATTTTTAAAATTAATCACTTCAATGCGGTGGGAGGGTATTTTATATCCGTATCCTAAGCATTGGTATCACGTGTATTGCATCGTCGTTTGCCGGTGAGGCTGACAGGGAATGTTGTATGCGAATGAAAAAAGAGTATGGGAATACGATTAAAAGATTTAAGTAAACTGGGATACCGGGATAATGTTGCCCGCAGTCTGGTAGTGGACATTGTGAGCAAACATTGCAAATATAACACGAAGGAACAGATTGAAATGACATTGAGCGATATACTCGAGCATCCCGAATCTTACAAAAACAATGAAATATGGAATAAGCTGGCCGAACGCCTTTCGCCGACTATAGTAGCGAAAGAGTTTATAGCTTATGATTTACTGGATGGGCCGTTGATGTATAAAACCTATGGAGGTAAATTTATCGAGACGCTTGCCAAACAACAGATGAACCTGGCTATGCGCTTGCCCGTAACAGTGGGCGGAGCATTGATGCCTGACGCTCATGCCGGATACGGATTACCTATCGGTGGAGTGCTTGCTACGGATAATGCGGTGATTCCGTATGCCGTAGGAGTTGATATCGGCTGCCGGATGAGTCTGACAGTATTCGATGCCGGAGCAGATTTTCTGAAACGGTATGCCTATCAGATGAAAGAAGCCTTGAAAGATTTCACCCATTTCGGTATGGATGGCGGATTGGGTTTTGAGCAGGAACATGAAGTGTTGGATAGGGAGGAATTCCGTCTGACGCCTTTATTGAGGGATTTGCATGGAAAGGCCGTCCGTCAACTGGGGAGTTCCGGTGGTGGCAATCATTTTGTAGAGTTCGGCGAGATCACTTTGCAAGAAAAAAACGTACTGAATCTTCCGGAAGGAAGTTACCTGGCATTGCTGTCACATTCCGGTTCACGAGGATTGGGGGCTGCTATTGCAAAACATTACAGTCTGCTGGCACGTGAAGTGTGCAGGCTTCCTCGTGAAGCACAACATTTTGCTTGGTTGGATTTGAACACGGAAGAGGGACAGGAGTATTGGATGAGTATGAATCTGGCAGGTGATTATGCCCGTGCCTGTCATGAACGGATTCATTTGAATTTGGCGAAAGCCTTGGGGTTGAAGCCTCTCGCTAATGTCAATAATCATCATAACTTCGCTTGGAAAGAGGAAATAACACCGGGACGTATGGCGATCGTCCATCGTAAAGGGGCTACTCCGGCGCAAAAGGGACAAGCGGGATTGATTCCCGGAAGTATGGCCACCCCGGGTTATCTGGTGTGTGGCAAAGGGGTGGAAGATGCGTTGAATTCGGCTTCTCATGGAGCCGGCAGGGCAATGTCCCGCCAAAAGGCAAAAGATAGTTTTACGCAATCGGCTTTGAAGAAGTTACTGTCGCAAGCAGGAGTAACTTTGATTGGTGGGAGCGTGGAAGAAATGCCGCTGGCATACAAGGACATTGACAGAGTGATGTATACGCAGGAGACACTAGTGGAAGTGCAAGGCAAATTTATGCCTCGCATTGTACGAATGAATAAGGAATGATGCGATGAAAGAAAAAGTCTATTTACAAATTACTTCCGGCAGAGGACCTGCGGAATGTTGCCGGGTAGTGGCTTTAGTGCTGTTTAGCTGTGCAAAAAAGAATAAGTATTTAATTAAAAAAAAAGAAGAAGATGATATCAGAGAAATATGGTCGTACCTATCACTATCCGTTCTCTCCCGGAACGACTAGTGATGACCGAATTAATCATACGTATTGGGAAGATATCCAACGGATTAAGACATTGGTGCATACCGAGAAGTTGGATGGAGAGAATAATTGTTTGAGTCAGTGGGGTGTCTTTGCCCGTTCGCATGCGGCTCCCACCACTTCACCCTGGACGAGGCAACTGCGGGAACGTTGGGAATTGATAAAGAATGATTTGGGCGATATAGAAATCTTTGGAGAAAATCTATACGCCATACATTCTATTGAATATCAACGGTTAGAAACGCATTTTTATATCTTTGCGGTTCGTTGCATGGATCAATGGTTGTCATGGGAAGAAGTGAAGTTTTATGCAGCTTTATTTGACTTGCCTACGGTTCCGGAGTTGAAGATAGAACCTGTTTCCGGTTTAACGCCGGAGCTTTTAAAACAGGAAATCATCGATATGTCACAAGACCCGTCTGTTTTCGGTTCATGTGATCCGTGGACGAAAGTGGCTTGTACTCGTGAAGGAGTAGTCAGCCGCAATATCGAGGAATATCCGGTAAGCGAATTTGCGCATCATGTGTTTAAGTATGTGCGAAAAGGACACGTCAAAACAGATGAGCATTGGACGCGTAATTGGAAACGTGCCCCGCTTGTCTGGGAATTGAGTAATGAAAAGGAGAATAATGATGAATTGGAAATTGATAGAAGATAAATCGTGGTGCTCACTCGAACAGCAGTTCGAGTGGGTACGAGAAATGAATGTCGTCCCGCAGGATACTCGTTATCATGCGGAGGGAAGTGTGGCCGAGCATACCCGTATGGTGTTGGAAGCATTGCAGCAGTCTTCTGCTTATCAGACTCTCTGCACCTTGGAGAAAGAAATTATTTGGACATCTGCATTGTTACATGATGTTGAAAAACGTTCGACTTCCGTGGATGAAGGAGAGGGGCGGGTATCTGCTAAAGGGCACGCCAGAAAAGGAGAGTACACTGCCCGTACTATTTTATACCGGGATTGTCCTGCTCCGTTCCATATTCGGGAGCAGATTGCGTCTTTAGTCCGGTATCACGGATTGCCTGTTTGGCTGATGGAGAAGTCGGATTCTGTAAAGAAACTCTGTGAAGCTTCTTTACGGGTAGATACTTCATTACTGAAAATGTTGGCTGAAGCTGACGTCAGAGGACGTATTTGTGAAGATAAGAATGGGTTGTTGGAAGCTGTGGAACTGTTTGAGATTTTCTGCCGTGAACAAGATTGTTGGAGTAAACCGAGAGAGTTTGCCACAGATTATGCACGCTTTCATTACTTCCATGCAGAAGGCAGTTATATTGATTATATCCCTCACGAACAGTTTAAATGTGAAGTGACGATGTTGTCAGGACTTCCGGGAATGGGGAAAGACTATTATATTCAGTCTGCTGGCATGGATATGCCGGTGGTGAGCTTGGATGCCATTCGTCGCAAGTACAAATTGAGTCCCACGGATAAGTCGGCGAATGGACGGGTAGTGCAAATGGCGAAGGAAGAAGCCAGAACGTATCTTCGCAAAGGACAGGATTTTGTTTGGAATGCTACTAACATAACTCGTCAGATGCGTGCCCAACTGATTGATCTGTTTGTTGATTATGGTGCAAAAGTGAAGATAGTCTATCTGGAACAGCCATATCACACTTGGCGTCAACAAAATAAAAGCAGGGAATATGCACTTCCTGAATCTGTATTGGATAAGATGTTGGATAAACTGGAGGTTCCTCAACTGACGGAAGCGCATGAAGTGGTATATCATGTGGTATAAGTAACTTATAGAACTTATACAAATAATGACCGAATAGTTTCAAAATATGTTTCAAGCCTTGAAACAGTTCGTTTCTCGGTGTGAAACACTTTGTTTCAATGCTTGAAACGCTTTGTTTCCCGGTGTGAAACACTTTGTCCCAAGTAATGAAACAAAGTGGAACTACTGTTAACCGGAAATTTTCCAATGAGTAATTACGAGGCAGGTTGAAAGTAACCGTTTACCCTCCCACCTGTAACCATGATGAATAAGCGGTTTGAGCTAATAGGGAGAGGGTGTGAGGGTAAAGACATCGTAAACTTATTAGAGATATCTTTGGGGTAATCAACTGAAAATATAAACAATAATTCCGGTAATCGCCACATACACCAACGCATAAGGAATAGCCGCTTTCAGTATTTCACCTTCTTTTCCCTGTTGGTTTCCCGCAGAAGTAGCAATGGCAATACTTTGCGGAGAGATAATCTTACCACCTGTAGCACCTACTGTATTTGCAGCGGACAGCCAATCCGGGCTGACATGAATTTGCCCTGCAACACTTGCTTGCAACTTTCCGAAAAGGATATTGGAAGAGGTGTCGCTTCCGGTGATAAACGTTCCCAGACAACCGATGACCGGAGCAAACAGTGGATACAAACTTCCCGTAGCCGTAGCCAGTGCCGTGGCAATCACAGCAATCATTCCGGCACTATCCATAATTGTGGATAATCCCACAAGGCAGATCACGGTGATGAATGTTTTCTTTAATTGCTTCACTGTATTCCAAAGAACGATGAACAGGTCTTTTACTTTAGCTCCTTGAATTAATCCACCGATAAAAGTTCCGATGAAAAGCAATACCCCGGCATGAGTTAGCCAGGAAATGGTATAATTGACGGTGGAAGCATTGATGGGCAAACTGATTCGGGTTATCCAGTTATTCTCTAATGTATGACGCAATTCCGGGAAGAGGGGACTGGTCAGGATGATTAAAAATAGAATCAGCAAATAGATGCTCCATGCATTCAGTATATCTTTTGTTCTCAGATGGCTTTTCCGTGCTTTCTCTTCTTTAGAGGCAGTCAGTTTTCCATAAAGAACAATCACGATAATCGAAAGAATACTGCCGATAATGGCCGGAGATTCAGCACCCATGTACTTGGCAGCCAGATATTGGCTGACTAAAGAAACTCCGCCTACTAATAAGGCAAGAAATATATTTTTGGGAAGCGATTTAAGTTTGGAGTCAGTAAGGAAAAGCAAAACTAGCGGAATCAGGAACATCAAAACGGATAACTGCAATACGACATTCGTGCTAAGATGCAATACATCCAAATTCGTTTCTTTGGCTAGTACCAATACCGGAGTTCCGATCGCTCCGAAAGCTGTGGCTACACTGTTGGCAATCAAACTTACGGTTGCCGAAAAGATAGGCTTAAATCCCAGACTGATAAGAATGGCTGCCGGAATGGCAACTGCTGTCCCGAAGCCGGCCATCGCTTCCAGTAGTCCCCCGAATCCCCAAGTCAGTAATAACACCTGAATACTTTTATCGGTAGAAATAGAAGCGAATTGCTGTTTGATAATCTCCATCTTTTTTGTTTTCAACAATACGTTATAACTGAAAATAGCCATCAGGATAATGATTAAGATAGGAGAGACGGCTTTTAACGCCCCATATAAAAAGGAGTAAAACAGATTGTCTACTGAAAAAGCGAAGCCGAAAATAGCAATCAGCATCGTCACGATCAGAGAAATGATACTACTTTTGTCACCCGGCATTTTAAAGAATGCCATTAATATAATCAACAGTAACACCGGAATAATAGCAAGGATCAAGGTCATAATTATCAGATTTAAAAAGTGGAACGTCGTTTATTATTGATATAACAAACAAACGTCCCACTTTGGTCGGGTGAATAAAAAGATTTTTCTGTTTATTTCATTTTCACGCTAAGAATTTGTTGTAATTGTTTTAAGTTGGCCAGCGCAGCTTCGTTACCTAGCTTTGCTGCCTTTCGGATAGCTGTTGGCTACCTGATACATTTCGTTCAGACTAAGGTATTTCGGATTTTCCCTGATAATGATGCGGCCTTGTTCAACATCGAAGTTGACAACGGTATAGGTTTTATTAAAAATGATAAGCGATAAACAGAAAAGCGGGGAAGTTTGTTGTCGCAACCTGCAAAAAAAGCTCCCTAAATAAATGGATAAAGATGTTTTAAGGCATAAATGCTAACATTTTCCACACATGAGGCGTTCATTATATAAAAGTACTTTGTGTAATCAATATGACAATGATTTCATATATTACTGTTTATTTTTACACACACATACAACTTTAATAACTACAGCCTATGAAAGAGCTTATTAACAACCTGGAAGAACTGAACAGGAAAGCAGAAAAAGGCGGCGGAGACGCTCGCATTGAAAAACAACATTCTGTGGGAAAACTGACCGCCCGTGAACGCATCGATTTATTATTGGAGAAAGGTTCGTTTATCGAACTGGATAAGTTGGTAACCCATCGGTGTACCGATTTCGGTATGGAAAAGCAGAAATTTGCCGGAGACGGGGTAGTGACGGGATACGGTATGATTGGCAAGCGCCTGGTTTATGTCTTTGCACAGGATTTCACCGTATTTGGTGGAGCTCTTTCGGAAACGCACGCTAAGAAAATTTGTAAAGTGATGGACATGGCTATGCAAATGGGAGCACCCATCATCGGACTGAACGACTCTGGCGGTGCACGAATTCAGGAAGGGGTACGTTCTTTGGCCGGATATGCCGAGATATTCCTGCGCAACTCTATGGCATCCGGAGTGATTCCGCAGATTAGTGCGATCATGGGCCCATGTGCCGGAGGTGCGGTTTATTCTCCTGCATTGACAGATTTTATCCTGATGGTGAAAAATTCCGGTTATATGTTTATTACAGGACCGGATGTGGTGAGAAGTGTGACACAGGAAGAAGTCACTAAAGAGGAACTCGGCGGAGTAGGCGTACACATGACAAAGTCCGGTGTAGCTCATCTTTCTGCGGAGAATGATATTGAGTGTATTAATTATATTCGTGAATTGATTTCCTATCTGCCGGGAAATAATATGGAAGAGCCTCCGTTTGTAGCTACAAACGATTCGCCGACCCGTCTGACTCCGGAACTGGCTAATTTGATTCCAACCAATCCGAATCAGCCGTATAATATAAAAGAAATGATTGAAGCAGTGGCTGATGATAATAGTTTCTTCGAACTTCAGGCAGAGTATGCTGCGAATATTGTGACCGGCTATATCCGGCTGAATGGAAAAACAGTGGGAGTGGTGGCTAATCAGCCATTGGTACTTGCAGGCACGCTGGATATTAACGCATCTGTCAAAGCTGCCCGTTTTGTCCGCTTCTGCGATGCTTTCAATATCCCTTTACTGACACTGGTAGATGTGCCGGGATTCCTTCCGGGAATCGATCAGGAATATGGCGGAATTATTCGTAACGGGGCAAAATTGCTTTATGCTTATTGTGAGGCTACAGTGCCGAAAGTTACGGTTATCACCCGCAAAGCATACGGTGGCGCTTATGATGTGATGAGCTCCAAGCATATCCGCGGAGATGTCAATCTTGCTTTTCCTACTGCCGAAATAGCTGTGATGGGACCGGATGGAGCTGTGAATATTCTTTTCCGTAAGGATATAGATAAGGCCGGAAACCCCGAAGAAAAACGGAAAGAACTTCAGGATGATTATCGCGGGAAGTTTGCCAATCCTTACCGGGCGGCGGAATTGGGATATGTGGATGAAGTGATTGAACCGGCGGTAACCCGTTTGCGGTTGATTCGAAGTTTCGAGATGCTTGCCAACAAACGGCAGTCTAATCCTCCTAAGAAACATTCGAATCTTCCGCTTTAATAAGTTGAGAGTGGAGAGTTGAGAATGGAGAGTGTTCATTAAAAGAATAAAAAGATTATGATAAAGAAAATATTAGTAGCCAACCGCGGTGAAATAGCGATGCGAATCTTCCGTACCTGTCGGGTGATGAATATCGCAACGGTGGCTGTTTATACCCATGTAGACCGCGGAGCTTTGCATGTACGTTATGCAGAAGAAGCCTATTGCATCTCCGAATCGCCCGAAGATACTTCCTACCTGAAGCCGGAATTGATCTTGTCCATTGCTAAAAAGACCGGTGCTGCTATTCATCCGGGATATGGTTTCTTGTCGGAGAATGCGGATTTTGCCCGCCGTTGTGAAGAAGAAGGAGTGATTTTTATCGGACCGAGTGCGGACATTATTTCCAAAATGGGAATCAAGACAGAAGCCCGCAAGATTATGCGTGAAGCAGGATTACCCATTGTTCCCGGAACCGAAACACCTGTGCAGGGGATTGATGAAGTGAAGAAGGTGGCTAATGAAGTCGGCTATCCCATTATGCTGAAAGCACTTGCCGGAGGTGGAGGAAAAGGAATGCGTTTGGTACGTACGGAAGAAGAAGTGGAAACGGCTCTTCGTTTGTCACAATCCGAAGCAGGGACCTCTTTTGGCAATGATGCGGTATATATTGAGAAATACATCGAGAACCCGCATCATATCGAAGTTCAGATCATGGGAGATAAATATGGCAATGTGGTCCACCTTTACGAACGTGAATGTTCTATTCAGCGCCGTAATCAAAAAGTGATAGAGGAAAGTCCTTCTCCTTTTGTGAAAGAAGAGACGAGAAAGAAAATGTTGAAGGTTGCTGTGGAAGCCTGTAAGAAAATAGGTTATTACAGTGCCGGGACATTGGAGTTTATGATGGATAAAGACCAAAACTTCTACTTCCTCGAGATGAATACCCGTTTGCAGGTAGAACATCCTGTGACGGAGGAATGTACGGGAGTTGACCTGGTTCGGGATATGATAACAGTTGCCGCCGGAAATCCGTTGCCTTATAAACAGGATGATATTCAGTTTAGCGGAGCAGCTATCGAATGTCGTATTTATGCGGAAGATCCGGAGAATAACTTCATACCTTCTCCCGGGGTGATTACTGTTCGTGAAGCTCCCGAAGGGCGTAACCTGCGTCTTGACAGTGCCGCTTATGCCGGATTTGAAGTCTCTCTGCATTATGACCCGATGATTGCCAAGCTATGTTGTTGGGGACGTACCCGTGCTTCTGCCATTTCCAATATGGCACGTGCTTTGCGCGAGTATAAGATTTTGGGAATTAAAACAACAATTCCTTTCCATCAACGTGTATTGAAGAATGCAGCTTTCCTGAAAGGCGAATATGATACAACGTTTATTGATACGCGCTTTGATAAGGAAGATCTGAAACGCCGTCAGAATACCGATCCGACAGTGGCTGTCATTGCTGCCGCAGTGAGACACTACGAACGGGAGAAAGAAGCGGCTTCCCGTGCCACAACGCTTCCGGTGGTAGGCGAATCGCTCTGGAAGTATTATGGTAAGTTGCAGATGACTGCTAATAATTATTGATGTAAGACTAAAAAATAACAGAACAGATTATGGGTACAACATTAGCTACATATTACGCCAAGCTCCAGGACATGCCGGATAGTGAATATAAGGTGGAAATACTGGAGGACGGACCAATCAAGAAGATTGCAGTCAATGGTAAGATATATGAGGTCGATTATAACATGGGTGGCGACTCTATCCATTCAATTATCATCGATCACCACTCGCATGGAGTGCAGATTTCTCCCTCTTCCAATAATTCATATACAATCATGAATAAAGGGGAGCTTTATCAGATTGAATTGCAGGGAGAAATGGAGAAGATACATAATGCCCGCACTGCTGCTGAGTCTGTAGGACGTCAGGTAGTACAGGCACCGATGCCGGGAGTAATACTGAAGACGTATGTAAAGAAAGGAGATAGTGTGAAACGTGGCGATCCGCTTTGCGTATTGGTGGCAATGAAGATGGAGAATGAGATACGTTCGGTGACGGATGGAGTAGTTAAAGAGGTATTTGTGGAAGATGGCATGAAGGTGGGATTGAACGACCGGATCATGGTAATTGAATGATTCTCAAAAAAAAACTGGTTTTTGCGTACTTATCTTCAAAAAAAGATTTACTTTTGGCAGATAAGTACGCATTAATTCTGATATATCATGAACACCGAACAAAACCAAAAAGTACTATTAGAACAGCTGGAAGCGCTAAAGAAAGAAAATGAGCAGCTCAAAAAGGAGCTTTCTATTCTTAGGAATGAGAATATAAGTAATCGTCCCCTGAGTTTCAAAGAAAAATATGCTGTCAGGATTCTGGACTCTTTGCCGGATATGCTGACTGTCTTCAATCAGAACGAAGTAGGCATTGAAGTTGTTTCCAATGAAGAAACCAATCATGTCGGGATATCAAATAAAGATTTTAAGGGAATGTATATGCGGGAAATGGTTCCACCGGAAGCATATCAGAATATTCACTCCAATATGCGTCAGGCTGTCAGCACGGGAGCTGTTTCAACCGCCCATCATGAATTGGATTTTAATGGCGAACATCATCATTACGAAAATCGTATCTTTCCGTTGGATGAGGAGTATGTATTGATTATGTGCCGTGATATAACGGAGCGGGTGACCACGCAAAGGCAACTGGAGGTTTTCAAGAGTGTACTCGATAAAGTGAGTGACAGCATTCTTGCCGTATCGGAAGACGGGACATTGGTTTATGCAAATAAGCAATTTATAGAAGAATACGGAGTTACCCAACAGATGGGTATCCAAAAGATATATGATTTGCCCGTCTCTATGACAACAAAGGAGGCGTGGGAAAGACGTCTTCAGGAAATACGTGACAATGATGGCACTTTTGCTTATCGTGCTGCCTATATGCGGAAAGGTGAAGATAAAGAGCGGATGCATCAGGTGTCTACATTTCTGATTCGTGAGAATAATGAAGAACTGACTTGGTTCTTTACACAGGATATTACTGATGTTATAAAGAAACAGGATGAACTTCGCGAACTAAATCTATTGCTGGATGGTATTTTGAATAATATCCCAGTCTATCTGTTTGTGAAAGACCCGGAAAATGATTTTAGGTATTTGTATTGGAACAAAGCATTTGCCGACCATTCAGGTATCCCGGCGTCTAAAGCGATTGGACATACGGACTATGAAGTATTTCCGAGTCATGGAGACGCAGAGAAATTCCGTAAGGATGATTTGGAATTACTTCAGACCCATAAGCGTATTGATATGCAGGAAACGTATCTTTCCGTCACCGGGAAAGCGCGTATTGTACAGACGTTAAAGGCGCTTGTGCCGATGGAAGGACGCAAACCGTTGCAGATTGGTATCTCTTGGGATATTACTAATCTTCAGAATATTGAGCAGGAACTGATAAAGGCAAGGATTAAGGCGGAGCAATCCGACCGATTGAAAAGTGCTTTCCTTGCTAATATGAGTCATGAGATCCGGACACCCCTGAATGCAATTGTAGGATTCTCTCAATTATTGCCTGCTGCCGAAACTGCTGAAGAGAAAAAGCTCTATTCGGGTATTATCAATCAGAATTCGGATATTTTGTTGCAACTGATTAATGATATTCTGGATTTATCGAAGATAGAAGCCGGGACACTGGAATATATCAAGCGTCCAATGAATCTGGGAGAAGTTTGCCGGACAATTTATGCTGTTCATAAAGAACGTGTGAAAGAAGGGGTAACTCTTGTTTTTGATAATGAGGATGAGAATTTATTCATTGAGGGAGATCAGAATCGTATCATGCAGGTGATAACGAATTTCCTGACTAATGCGAGTAAATTTACGTATGCAGGAGAGATTCGTTTGGGTTTTGAGCGGACGGATAAAAATATTCGTGTATATGTGAAGGATACAGGAATAGGAATAGAACCGGAAAAGGTAGATCATATCTTCGAGCGTTTTGTCAAACTGAACTCTTTTGCTCAAGGCACAGGATTAGGGCTATCTATCTGTCAGATGATTATCGAAAAGATCGGTGGAGAAATAGGAGTGACTTCTGAATTGGGTAAAGGCTCTACGTTCTATTTCACGATTCCTTATGAAGAAGCCGGAGAACTCGGCGAAATCTTTAAAATGTCAAAGACGGAATCTAAAGGAGATACTGTAAATCGTGTGCAACAGATCAAAAAGATTTTGGTAGCGGAAGATGTAGAAAGTAATTTCATCCTGCTGAAGAATCTGATCGGCAGGGAATATACATTGCTTTGGGCTAAGGATGGGGTGGAAGCCATTGAAATGTATAAGCAGTATCAACCGGACTTAATTCTGATGGATATAAAAATGCCACGCATGGATGGATTGGAAGCAACGCATATCATTCGTTCTTATTCCAAAGATATTCCTATTATTGCTTTGACGGCTTATGCTTTTGAAACGGATAAAGAATTGGCTTTGGAGATGGGATGCAATGATTTTGTGACTAAACCGGTTTCGGAAAGAACTTTGAGAAAGGCTTTGGATAAATATTCGACTATTGTTTAATGAATAGATGCGACAGAAGAGAAAAGCCCGCAAAATCAGTGAATAATTGTAGAATGTTCTACCATTACGCGCTTACGCAGCAGATATATAAGAAGGTTCCAGCGGATTTATAATCCGCTGGTCTTTTGTATCAGGATTTTTAGTCCGCTTGTCGTGTCCGATCGTTTAAAAACCTTTGTCTCTTTCGATTTTAATCGTACATTTATCCTCTCTAATCAAATTAGTATATCAATGGATACTGCGAATCGAGTTTTAGATGAATTATATTTTGTTACTTCTACCGTTGTCGATTGGATAGATATCTTTACCCGTCCTAAATACAAGCATATAATTCTGGAGTCACTAGCCTATTGTCAGGAGAAAAAAGGCTTAAGAATTTATGCCTGGGTATTAATGAGTAACCATTTGCACATGATTGTCAGTTCCGGAACAGAAGCAACAGTTTCGGATATCCTTCGAGATTTTAAAAAGTTCACTAGTAAACGTATTATGGCAGAACTCGAAACAGATCCTCAAGAAAGTCGTCGCGAATGGATGTTGGATCGTTTTCGCTTTGCCGGAGCTAATGACAAAAAAATATCTAAGTATCGTTTTTGGCAAGAAGGTAATCATCCCGAATTAATTTATTTGCATGACTTCTTTCTGCAAAAATTGAATTATATTCATAATAATCCGGTGAAGCAGGAGATTGTTGCACGGCAGGAAGATTATTTATATAGTTCGGCGGTGAGTTATGCGGGTGATAAAGGACTGCTAGAGGTGATTGTAGTTTAGGAAGGCAAGAGGTTAAGGAGCGGATTACAAATCCTGATACTCAAGCAATCGGATTGCAAATCCGATTGAATGGAGCAGATTGAACAGAGAACGGAAACCTACTTTAAATGATTTTATGGCGAACTTTCATGTAAGATGTGATGTTGTTTAGATAGAAAAATGTATCTTTGTAATGTAGTAAGTTTGATTCATTCATGCATTTAGAAAGAGTAAGAAATGAAGAGACCGGAGATTATAGAAGCTATTCGTGAAACATTAAAACGTGTTGCTCCCAATGCGCAGGTTATTTTATATGGCTCTGAGGCGCGTGGGGATGCCAGGCATGATAGTGATGTTGATTTACTCATTTTAGTGGAAGGTGATAAAATGACATTGGCTAAAGAAGAAGCTATCACATTACCTTTATATGAATTGGAATTGAAAACAGGTGTTAGTATTAGCCCGATAGTTGTTTTGAAGAAATTTTGGGAGAACCGGCCTTTTAAAACACCTTTTTATGTAAATGTGATAAACGAAGGTATTGTCTTATGAAAGAAATTCTAGATAAGGAAAGTAAGAAAGCACTGGTCGCTTATCGGATACAACGTGCTTATGAAACATTGAGAGAGGCTGAGGTTATGATACGTGAGTCATTCTATAATGCTGCTATTAACAGGCTGTATTATGCATGCTATTATGCAACTGTAGCTCTTCTTTTAAAATATGATATTCAAACGCAGACTCATAATGGGGTGAAGACGATGCTTGGTCTGCACTTTATTTCGACAGGAAAACTTCCTGTAAAAGTAGGAAAAACTTTTTCTACATTATTTGAGAAAAGGCATAGTGGAGATTATGATGACTTTGTATATTGTGACGAAGAAATGGTAAACAACTTATATCCACAAGCAGAGACTTTCATAAATAGTATTCAAGAATTAATAAGAGATAAAGAGTGGGAATCTATATAAGGAAGGTGAACCGTCCCAGTGGATTTTGAATCCGCTTGCTTCACTTATGTGTTGTTGATTTTTAAAAGAAGAGATTATGAGCAATAAAATTTATCCTATCGGTATTCAGAATTTTGAAAGCCTTCGTCAGGATGGTTATTTTTATATTGATAAAACGGCATTGATGTATCAAATGGTAAAGACCGGGCGTTATTACTTTTTGAGTCGTCCGCGCCGTTTCGGAAAGAGTCTGCTCATTTCTACTTTAGAGGCTTACTTTCAAGGAAAAAAAGAACTGTTTACCGGCTTGGCAGTAGAAAAGTTGGAAAAGGATTGGATTAAATATCCTATATTGCATCTCGACCTGAATATCGAGAAGTATGACACTCCGGAAAGTCTGGATAAGATATTGAATGATAATCTGGAATATTGGGAAAGCCAATACGGCACCCGTCCATCCGAGACATCTTTTTCCCTGCGTTTTGCAGGTATCATTCAGCGTGCTTGTGAGAAGACCGGACAACGTGTAGTTATTCTGGTAGATGAGTATGACAAACCTATGCTGCAAGCTATCGGTAATGAGGAACTGCAAAAGCAATTCCGAAATACTCTGAAGCCATTTTATGGCGCTTTGAAAACGAAGGACGGGTATATAAAGTTCGCTCTGCTCACCGGCGTGACAAAGTTTGGCAAAGTCAGTGTATTCAGTGATTTGAATAATCTGGATGATATTTCAATGTGGAATGAGTATGTCGAAATTTGTGGTGTCAGCGAGCGTGAAATCCATGAAAATCTGGAAGCGGAACTACATGAATTTGCAGCAGCACGTGGAATAACGTATGACAAACTCTGTGAAGATTTGAGAGAGTGTTATGACGGTTATCATTTTACGCACAATTCAATCGGCATGTACAACCCGTTCAGTCTGCTGAACGCTTTCAAGCGTAAGGAGTTTGGTAGTTATTGGTTTGAAACGGGTACGCCTACCTATTTGGTGAAATTGCTAAAAAAACATCATTATGACCTGGAGCGGATGGCACATGAAGAGACCGATGTCCAAGTGTTGAACAGTATAGATTCTGAATCCACCAATCCCATCCCGGTAATTTATCAGAGTGGATACCTAACCATTAAGGGGTATGATGAAGAATTTGGAATGTATCGCTTGGGTTTCCCCAATCGCGAAGTGGAAGAAGGTTTTATCCGCTTCCTGCTTCCTTTTTATGCGAACGTAAATAAGGTCGAGTCGCCTTTTGAGATTCAGAAGTTTGTTCGTGAAGTGCGTTCCGGTGATTATAACTCTTTCTTCCGCCGTCTGCAAAGTTTCTTTGCAGACACTACTTACGAAGTGATTCGGGACCAGGAGCTACATTACGAAAATGTTCTTTTTATCGTTTTTAAACTGCTAGGTTTCTACACCAAGGTAGAGTATCATACGAGTGAAGGGCGCATCGACCTTGTCTTGCAGACCGATAAATTTATTTATATCATGGAATTTAAGTTGAACGGTACGGCAGAAGATGCTTTACAGCAGATTAACGACAAGAATTATGCTCTTCCTTTCGAAATGGACGGACGTAAACTCTTTAAAATAGGAGTAAATTTCAGTGCGGAAACCCGTAATATTGAAAAGTGGATTGTAGAAACAAAAAACTAGCCCGGCAAATAGTGAGGCTAGTCTTTTGAAGTCATAAGTCTTTTTATTCTTTTATTTCCGGAACTAATATAAATTTCGTATCCGGGAAATACTTCTTCAGCCAGTTTTGAATGAAGTTCATCGTATCATTCTGAATCGTTTTATCTTTTACGGTAGGATACATATTATAAAGTACTGTATCCAGTACAATACCGTGTTTTTGTATGGCTTCAAGGCTAAGCAAAGTATGATTGATGCTTCCCAATTTACCGGAAGTAACAAAGATAAGCGGATAATTCTCTTGGGCAATGTAGTCTATTGTCAGAAGCTCTGTTGTTAGCGGAACCATTAAGCCACCTGCGCCTTCGAGCAGAACAAAATCATAGCGTTCGCTCAACTCTTCCGTAGCACGTTTGATTTTGCCGAAGTCAATGGGACGGTTATCCAGTTGGGAAGCTAGATGCGGAGAGGCAGGATAAGAGAAAATTTCCGGCATAGTCAGTCCTTCTTTGTCTTCTTCTGTAAAGGAGATTCCCATGATACGACGATGCAAATCAATATCCTCGGAGTGACCGATGTTTCCTGTTTGGATAAACTTTTGAGTGATGGTACGCTGTCCGTTCTTGTTCCATTCACGAGCTAGAAATCCGGTGGCGTAGCTCTTGCCGGCATCGGTGTCGATACCGCTTACGAAATATACATTCTGTTTCATACTTTTTTCTTTTTTGCGATGATATAAATAGGGTGATAGGTCAGGGACACTGAAGTGCCTTGGGTAAATTCTTGTGTGTAACGTTCACTGAATAACTGCAAGTCACGACGTGTCCGCAGTTGTTGGGAAGAGGTGCCGGATATTCCGGTTACTCCTGTCTGCTTCAAATGATAAAGTACTTTTATGGGGTTATCAAACGAAAGAGAAATAAGTTCTTCTTCCGAATGGAGTATGTCAAAGTGGGATGACAAGGCTGTTACAAGCTCTTCCCGTGAACGATAAGGGAGCCCGTTTCCTGTTAACTCTCGTATCTCTTTCATATTCTCTTTACCGAAAGTGCTGAAAGCGAAATAGCCTTGGTTATTAAGCAGGGCGTTGCACCTTTTGAAAAAGTTTTCAGGAGATTCGAACCATTGCAGAGCCGAGCAGGAAGTAATTAATGTACTTTCAGCGGGGAAAGGAACTGTTTCTGCATCTCCCGGAAGAAAGGAAACCTGTCCTTTTCTTAATATATCCTCACAACAGTACTTCATTTCCGGGCAAAGGTCGTTTAGCAATAATTCTTCCGGCCGAAGAGCCTGAAGTAGCATACGGGAATAAATACCTGTGCCGCATCCGAACTCAATCACTTTTGAACAGGGAAAAGAGATGTGTTCTGTAAGCAGGTGAATCATTTTATCTGCTATTTGCCGTTGTACGTTTGCTTCCTGGGGATAAGTAGCAATGGCTTTAGAGAAACGTTCGGCGATTAGTTGTTTATCCATAAATCGATCATTAGTTGATTTGCATGATTACATTATCAAAAAGGTCTTGTTGATAATGAGCGGCTTCTGTATATTCAAGGGAATCCACTTTGTTTTTCCATGCCAACCATTGGCTATCCGGCAGGAAGATACGGTCGCTCTTTCCTATGATGGCTCTTTGCCATGCAAAATCCGACGGTGGCAATGATAAGTATTGCTTTTGTATGGCAGCAAGCTCTTCTTTGAGCTCTTCAACGGGACGTTGGGGAGCTACTGTCTGAAAAGCCTTGTAATCGGCTGCTGAACCGCACATTCTTCTTTGAAACTTTTGCAGGGATTGTTCATTCAGTCCTTGCAGGGTTCCTTCAAAAATGGTAGGAGTAATCCCTTTCGTCTCATGTATGGGATAAAGAGTCCCATTGATAGCGATACTTTGGGAAAGGGGCAGGGATGGATATTGTTTCATTATCTGTGAGGCTGCCCATACTCCCATTGACCAGGCAATGAGGGTGATTTCGGAATATTCTTGCAAAATGTCGGCATCGAACTCTAATGAACGATAATCATAGCAAATCATCCAGTCCTTATCGGTCGGGTGAATTTGCAGGAATGGAGTTTCATCCATTCCCCAGCCTGCGAAGAAAAGCAATAGATGCTTTTGATTATTCTTTATGATAAAATACTGTTTCATCCGTTTATCAGTTTAATGAGTTGGTCGATTTCATGTTCGGTGATGTCCGCTGTCAGTGAGAAGCGGATGCGTGAAGTCCCTTCGGGTACGGTAGGCGGACGTACCGGCAATGCGTAAAATCCTTTGCGTTGGAGTTCTTCTGCTTTCAATATGGTATTTTCACTTGCTCCGACAATCATAGGGACAATATGGCTTACCGAGGGGCAATTGTATCCTTTGGTTGTAAGGGCTTCCTTCAGCTTTTCACTGATTTGTAGCAGGTGAGTTCTCTTCTGTTGTAAAGCTGGAAGACGTTCTAACACCCATGAAGTCCACTGAATATTGATAGGTGGAAGAGCGGTTGTGAATATAAACGTGCGCATTTTATTGATTAGATATTCCCGAATGAGTTGCCGGCAGACAATATACGCTCCTGCCGAGGCAATGGCTTTCCCGAATGTACCTATTAGAAAGTCTATATCGTTGATACATTCTTGTTCTTCAGCACATCCTAATCCTTTTTTCCCTCGTACACCAAAAGCATGAGCCTCATCTATATAAAGAAGAATATTGGAATAGCTCTTCTTGAGTTGAATGAGAGCGGGAAGATCAGCTTCATCGCCATCCATGCTGAAGATGCTTTCGGTAACAATAATAATCTGCTCATAAGCGTTATGATTTTCAGCAATCAGTCGCTGCAACTGGGAAATATCATTGTGACGATACCGGATACATTTAGCTGATGATAATTTAATTCCGTCTATCAGGCTTGCATGCACCAGCTTGTCAGCAAGAATCAGGGTGTGAGTGTTGCAAATGGCAGGAAGTATTCCTGTATTGGCATGATAACCACTATTGAATATGAGTGCACTTTCGGTTCCGAACATGGTGGCTAGCTGTTGCTCCAACTTCTGATAGTCACTAAAATTACCGGTCAATAACCGGGAAGAAGAGGAGGTAGGCAGGAAAGTTTCGGGAGTGAGCGTCCTTAAGAATTCCTCCCTCAATGAAATGTCATTGGCCAGTCCGAGATAATCATTAGAAGATAGGTTCAACATTCGTTGTCTGTTCAGCAGAACATCTCGCCCCTCGTGGATTAGCGGTGGGAGAGAACGGTAGTTCTTTTTCTCTTTCAAGGTCTGGAGTTCTTGGTTTATATACTCTAATGTCATGAATTGTTATTTTAAGTAATCAGTATTCGATAGATGAATGATTGAAAGTGTAATCTGTTGTTTATAAGATGTTTATCGTCAGAAGGACTATCCCGGAAGTTTCTCACCGACCAAGGCATCCTTCCTCGGTGAGGAAAGGTCCGTTCCTCACCGAGGAACACCCTTTTGCTCACCGAGGAACAGATCCTTGGGTGAAAATCCGGTAATATTCTTCTTATCTGTCATCTTTTTTGAATGACTTTAAGTAGCCCGGAAGTCAGTTTGCCTAATTGTTCCGAAGTAATGATGAAAGGCGGCATCAGATATACCAGTTTGCCAAAGGGACGTACCCAGATTCTTTCTTCCACAAATCGTCGTTGCATATAGGCCATATTTACCGGACGCTTCATCTCAATGACTCCGATAGCTCCGAGTATTCGTACATCAGCTACTTCCGGAAATTCCCGTGCAGGTGCCAGTTCTTCTTTCAGTTGAGTTTCGATTCGCTTCACATTCTCTTGCCAATCGGATTCGAGTAATAGGCGAACGGAAGCGCAAGCTACTGCACACGCAAGTGGATTACCCATAAATGTAGGCCCGTGCATAAAAGCTCCCGGTGCATGGTTGGAGATGGTATCTGCTATCCGGTTACTGGCTAATACAGCAGAAAGTGTCATATATCCTCCGGTCAGTGCTTTGCCGATGCACATGATATCCGGTTCTACTCCGGCGTGTTCCCAAGCAAAAAGTTTGCCGGTACGTCCGAATCCCGTTGCTATTTCATCGAAGATTAGAAGAATATCGTGCTTCCGGCAAAGCTTTTCTGCTTCACGCAGATACTGCGGATGATAAAACCACATTCCACCTGCTCCTTGTACCACCGGTTCCAGGATAAGCGCCGCTAACTCTTTTGAATGTTTTTCAATTATCTCTTGCAGAGGCAGTATATCTTCCGGATTCCATTCTCCGTCGAACCGGGAAGTGGGGGACGGGACAAAATAACGTACAGGCAATGCTGAACCGAAAAGACTGTGCATACCCGTCACCGGATCACATACAGACATGGCATTCCACGTATCACCGTGATAGCCGGAACGGATAGTCACGAAATTGTTCTTTTCCGGTTTTCCTGCTGCATACCAATATTGTACAGCCATTTTCAGTGCCACTTCTACGGCTACCGAACCGGAGTCTGCATAGAATATTTTCTGCATGGAGGAAGGAACCAAAGGCAATAATAGTTTCCCCAATTCAATGGCCGGATCATGCGTCAGTCCTCCGAACATGACATGAGACATTTTATCTAATTGTTCTTTTGCCGCCTGATTCAATACCGGATGATTATATCCATGCACTGCACACCACCAGGAAGACATTCCGTCAATGAGCGTTTGTCCGTCTTCGAGGGTAATGGTAACACCGTCTGCCCGTTTCACTTTGTAGACAGGAAGCGGATCGGTGGTAGAAGTGTACGGATGCCAGATATGTTCGCGGTCAAATTGGGAAGCGGCGAAATGATAACCTTCTTCCTGAATCATCTTTTTGTCTTCCGATACTTTGGAACCGAGAGTTGTCAGCAGGTCGCCTACGATAGCCGAGTTAATACCGATATATAATGCTTTGTGCATCGCCTCGGAAGAAAGTTGTGAACGTCCTCCGGCAAATCTTAGAAAAGCTGTCGGATTAATAAAACGAAAGATAGCGATGGTTTTAAGTATTTCTTCTTCGCTTAAAGGCTGCTCGTTTTCCAGTGGAGTTCCCGGAATCGGACTAAGCAGGTTGATAGGTATGGACTGAACATTCAGTTCTTTTAAAGTGAAAGCAAATTCAATCCGTTGCTCCATCGTTTCTCCCATACCGATGATACCTCCGCAGCAGATATCCATGCCTACACGGCGGGCTGCATCAAGAGTAGCTCGTTTTTGTTCTTGTGTATGCGTAGTACAGAGTTTGGAAAAATAAGACGGAGCCGTTTCCAGGTTACAGTGATAACGGGTGATTCCGGCTTCGTATAGGGAACGTAGCTCTTCTTCGTTAAGTAACCCCAGAGAAGCACAGAGCTGAATGGACGAGTGACGTCGCATTTGGCGAACGGTATCGCAAAGTTGGGTGATCTGTTTGGGAGATGGTTTTCGTCCGCTGGTAACGAGAGAGAAACGGTTGACGTCTTGGGCTTCATTGTATTTCGCCTGTCGGAGACATTCTTCAGCGGGAAGGAGATCGTAAATATCGGCTTTAGTCTTGTAGTGAGAGGATTGTGCACACCATTTACAGTTTTCCGGGCATCGGCCGGACTTGGCGTTGATGATGGAACACATGTCGAATTCGTGCGAAGCACGTGCGACGGTAATCTCATGTGCGGCGGCATATAGCGCCTCGCTGTCAGCCATGTTGGCTAGCCAAGCGGCTTGGTCGGGCGAAATATCAATGCCTGCCAACACTTGGTCTTTTATTTCCTGAAGTGTCATAAATGTATGATAAGGGATAGTAATTTTAGCATTCTGCTTGCGAAGGGCAACGTCCACAACATTGATGTGCAGATGACCGATTTGGAATTCACGTCCCATACTCGCAAAAGCGGCATAGTTCTTTCTGCCCCAATAACGGAAGCGGGAAAGAAGAGTACGTGTGGTCTGTATGTGGCGTTGTTGCTTCATTGATTTTTTACTTTTGTTCGTTAGAACGTGGCAAATGTACAAAGATTCTTTGGATAAGCAAGCAAGTTTACGATTTCTGATATCCGTACTTTTATTTCTTTTTCCTGTATTCTTTGCGTAAGTTGAAATTGAATCCGGCATATATCTGAAGAGTGCCGAAACCATTGTCTACAGAGAAATTATTCCGGTGGTAATTATAGTTTTTCCCAACGAAAGAAGTACCTACAAAGTATTTTCCGTTATTATAAACAACCCCTGCACGGAGTAGAAAATCCAGATTAAATTTGCCGTACCATGCTTTTCCTTCGTGAGTTTCCGCATCTACATCAGAGGCTTTATAGGCAATGGCAGGGGTGAGAGACAAACATGCCAGGCAGTTGCGGGCAAAGACCCAGTTGTAGGCATATCCGAAACTGATATTGGCATTGGTATATTTTATATCCTTGACTTTCATACCGGGATTCATTGTCTGCTGTAGAAAATCAGGAAGTTCTGTGTAGTCGAAGTCGAGATGATGCTTTGAAATAGAAAAACCGGCAATAAATGTTCCCGCGTTGCGTCGTTGGTTGGTGGACTGGCTGAAGGCGGCCGGATAAGAGAATTTTCTGTTATTGAAGATATAATATAAGTTCAGCCCTTTTATATCCACCTTTATTCCACTGAAATCCTCGGAATAGTTGGAGGGAATATCTTCAGAAAATCCTCTGATCTTATGTATCTTGTAATTGTTTCCGGTACGGCGGTAGAATATATCTACACCAAGTTTGGAACTATATAAGCTAAGGTCAAATTCTGTACCTCTATTCTTCCGGTTGGTTTTCCGATAGATATCATCCACATCTACGGACCATCCCAGGAAAATCCATCGCCAGCCGAAATACAGTCCTATTTTATTATGCGGGTTAGGAGAGAAACTAAGTTTTTGTGGTTGAGGCTGTTCGCTGGTGACAGAGTAATATTCGAAGTTGCTGAAATGAGTAGCCATCAACGCATAATTATAACGGTTCGGGCTGATATAGAGCGTATCAAAATCACTGAAATTCATAAATTTCTTGATTGCTCTTTTGAAAGGACTGGGCTGGGTGACCGTTGTGGAATCTATTCTTGTGCTATCATTTGTAGAAAGGGTTTTCTTTTCACTTTGCGCCTGTAAGGACAGTGAAAATAACAGAAATAGATATAGAATAACCCGTTTCCCCATGTGGTTCTTTGTTGTTTTAGATGTTTTTCGTTTCACGAATGTACTACCTTTCGTTGATTTATGCTAGTAATCTTCTAAAAAATGTTTCGTTTCCTAAACAAAAAAGTTCAATATACTGTTAGTTACAACAAGCAAATAAATCTTAAGCCACAAAATTATGAGAATCTATTTACGTTTATTAGTCGTGTCTCTTCTGCTTTTTGCAGGAAATATAGTATATGCGGAAGCACAGCAGGAGAAACGCGTGACGGGTACGGTGACTTCTGAAGGGGAGCCCTTGCCTGGTGTCTCCGTACAATTGAAAGGAGCATCCTCCGGCACCATCACTGATATTGATGGAAATTATTCAATTGAAGTTCCTGTTACCGGCACTTTAGTGTTCCGCTTTGTAGGAATGAGATCGGTAGAGCAACCGGTGAATAACCGAAGTGTGATTAATGTCACGTTGGAATCGGAAAGTAAAGAACTGGAAGAAGTAATGGTAGTAGCTTATGCTACCGCTAAGAAGTATAGTTTTACCGGAGCAGCTTCGACGATGAAAGCAGGTGAGATTGAAAAGCTACAGACTTCGAGCGTATCGCGCGTATTAGAAGGGACGGTGTCCGGAGTGCAGGCTAGTGCGGCAAGCGGGCAGCCGGGTACGGATGCGGAAATCCGTATTCGTGGTATCGGATCTATCAATGCATCCAGTGCTCCGCTTTATGTGGTGGACGGTGTTCCGTTCGACGGTAGTGTGAACTCTATCAATCCTGATGATATATCTTCGATGACAGTATTGAAAGATGCGGCTTCTGCTGCTTTATACGGTTCACGTGGCGCAAATGGGGTGATTATTATCACAACCAAGCAAGGAGATCAAAATACCAAAGCGACCGTAAAGGTAAAAGCCTCTTTAGGAGGTTCCAATCGTGCCGTGCGTGATTATGATCGTGTCAGTACCGATCAATACTTTGAATTGTATTGGGAAGCACTTCGCAATCAGTACGCCAAGAGCGCGGATTATACTCCGGCAACTGCTGCGGCACAAGCATCCAAAGACCTGGTTACGAAATTGATGGGAGGTGGCCCCAATCCATACGGTCCCCAATATACGCAACCGGTCGGTACAGATGGAAAATTGGTGGCAGGTGCCCGTCCATTATGGAATTCAGACTGGAGTGATGCCATGGAACAACAGGCACTTCGTACAGAGTTGAATCTAAGTGTTTCCGGAGGCGGAAAAGCAAATCAGTATTTCTTTTCAGCCGGCTACCTGAATGATAAAGGTATTGCGCTTGAATCGGGTTATCAGCGTTTCAATCTTCGTTCCAATATCACCAGCGAAATGACTTCCTGGTTGAAGGGAGGAGTCAATTTGAGTTTTGCACATTCTATGCAGAACTATCCGGTTTCTTCCGACTCCAAAACCAGTAATGTGATTACCGCAGGACGTACCATGCCGGGATTTTATCCGATTTATGAAATGAATACCGACGGTAGTTACAAATTGGATGAGAATGGAGACCGCATTTATGACTTCGGCTCTTATCGTCCTTCCGGTTCGATGGCAAACTGGAATCTGCCGGCTACTTTGCCTTTAGACAAATCAGAACGAATGAAAGATGAAGTCTCCGGTCGTACTTTCCTGGAAGCTACGATTATTGAGGGATTGAAATTCAAGACTAGTTTCAACTTTGACTTGATTAATTATAATACGTTGGATTATACGAACCCCCAATTAGGTCCGGCTAAAGAAAACGGCGGCGGTGTCAGCCGAATGAATACCCGTACTTTCTCCTGGACATGGAATAATATTGCTACGTATGACAAGACAATTGGTGAACATCATTTTAATGTTCTTGCCGGTGTGGAAGCCTATTCTTACCGCTACGATGAACTGACGGCATCACGTTCCAAAATGGCGCAGCCTGATATGCCGGAACTAGTAGTTGGTTCACAGTTGACCGGAGGTTCGGGGTATCGCATCGACTATGCGTTGGTGGGTTATCTGACTCAAGCATTATACGACTATCAAAATAAATATTTCTTCTCGGCATCCTATCGTCGCGACGGTTCTTCACGTTTTGCGCCGGAGACCCGCTGGGGAAATTTCTGGTCGTTGGGTACTTCCTGGCGTATCGACCGGGAAGAGTTTATGGCAAGTACTTCCGACTGGTTGTCTGCCTTGACTCTGAAAATGAGCTATGGTGCGCAAGGAAATGACAACCTGGGTACTTATTATGCAAGTAAAGGACTTTATACCATTGTTTCCAATTTGGGAGAAAATGCGTTAGTGTCCGACCGTATGGCAACTCCGAATCTGAAATGGGAAACGAACCTCAACTTTAATGTAGGTATCGACTTCTCTCTGTTCAATAACCGTTTTTCCGGTTCATTTGATTTCTTTACACGTCGTTCGAAAGACCTGCTTTATTCACGTCCGATAGCTCCTTCCCTGGGATATGGTTCTATTGACGAAAATGTAGGAGCCTTGAAGAATACAGGTATAGAAATGGTACTTAACGGAACGATTATCAATCAGAATGGTTGGGTATGGAAACTGGGTATGAACTTGACGCATTATAAGAATAAGGTGACAGACCTCCCATTGAAAGATATGCCGCGAAGTGGTGTGAACAAGTTGCAGGTAGGTCGTTCGGTGTATGATTTCTATATGATAGAGTGGGCAGGAGTAGATCCGGAAAATGGAGATCCGCTGTGGTATAAGGATGAGAAAGATGCAAATGAGAATCCGACCGGAAGACGTATTACAACAAATGATTATGGTTCGGCTGACTATTATTATGTCAACAAATCGTCTCTTCCGAAAGTATATGGCGGATTCAATACGTCTCTTTCCTGGAAAGGATTCGATCTTTCAGCCATCTTTGCTTATAGTATCGGTGGATATATTTACAATCGTGATGTCACAATGATTCTGCACAATGGAAGTTTGGAAGGTCGCGACTGGTCGACGGAGATTCTAAGAAGATGGACTCCCGACAATCGCTATACCGATGTCCCTGCTTTGAGTACTACCTCTAATAACTGGAACTCGGCTTCCACTCGCTTCTTGCAGAATAATTCGTATATGCGATTGAAAAACCTGACACTTTCCTATAACTTACCCAAACAATGGATTAGTAAGTTGTCATTGAGCAGTGTGCAGGTATATGTACAAGGAGATAATCTGTTTACCATTCACCGGAATCAGGGACTAGACCCTGAACAGGGAATTACCGGTATCACTTATTACCGTTATCCGGCTATGAGAACCATCTCCGGAGGTATCAATGTTTCTTTCTAAATTCAGACTAAATTATGAGAAAAATAAAAATTCAATCCATTCTTGCGGCAGTTGCCGGACTTTTCCTGGCAACGAGTTGCAGCAGCAGTTTTTTGGATACGGACCCCACAGATGCGGTAAGTTCGGAAAAGGCGCCTGTACCCGAAAATGCGGAGGCACTTGTGAATGGTGCCTGGTATAATCTGTTTGATTATTCAAGTACCTATGCCAATATCGGTTATCGGGCACTTCAGTGTCTGGATGATATGATGGCAAGTGATATTGTTTCCCGTCCGAAATATGGTTTTAACTCTTCGTATCAGTTTAATGATATAGCGCAATCCTCAAATGGTAGAACAGAGTTTGCCTGGTATCTGATATATAAAACGATAGATAATTGTAACACTGCCATTTCTATCAAGGGGGATTCGGAAGAACTCCGTCAGGCACAGGGACAAGCATTGGCATTACGCGCCTTTTGTTATTTGCACTTGGTACAGCATTATCAATTCACCTACTTGAAAGATAAAGATGCTCCGTGTGTTCCTATATATACCGAACCTAGCAATAGTTCCACTGTACCGAAAGGAAAATCAACAGTGGCACAGGTTTATCAGCTTATTTTCGACGATCTCACTTTGGCGAAGGACTATTTGAAAAACTATGTCCGCAGCGGTGATAATCAAAAGTTCAAACCGAATGTTGCAGTGGTTGACGGTCTTTTGGCTCGCGCTTACTTGCTGACCGGACAATGGGAAGAAGCTGCAAAAGCTGCCGAAGCAGCACGTGCAGGATATACGTTGATGACAACTACAGCCGAGTACGAAGGTTTTAATAACATTTCCAATAAAGAGTGGATATGGGGATTTCCTCAAATTCCTTCCCAATCGGATGCCAGCTATAATTTCTATTATTTGGATGCAACATACGTAGGAGCATATAGCAGCTTTATGGCTGATCCCCATCTGAAAGATACATTTACCGAAGGTGATATTCGTTTACCTTTGTTTCAGTGGATGCGTGAAGGGTATTTGGGATATAAGAAATTTCACATGCGTGCAGATGATACGGCTGATCTGGTCTTGATGCGTGCTGCTGAAATGTATTTGATAGAAGCGGAGGCGAAAGTTCGTGACGGCGTAGCGTTGGCACAGGCTGTAGCTCCATTGAATACATTGCGTAATGCCCGTGGAGTAGGGGATTATGAGGTGACAGGAAAATCACAGGAAGATGTAATCAATGAGATTCTGATGGAACGTCGCCGTGAACTTTGGGGAGAAGGATTTGGTATTACCGATATACTTCGTACACAAAAGGCAGTAGAACGTGCTGCTTTATCGGATGAAATGCAGAAGACAGAAGTCGATTGCTGGCAGGAGGGTGGTAGCTTTGAAAAACGAAATCCTCTGGGACATTGGTTCCTCAACTTCCCGAACGGTAAACCGTTTACAGTAAATAGCACTTATTATTTATATGCTATTCCACAGAAAGAAATTAACGCTAACCCTAACATATAAATAGCTCTCTTAATTTTTTGACTTTGACCTTAACTTGTAGACCGGTATACGTCGTGACGACGCATACCGGTCGTTTTCTTTGGAAAAGAGGGAGTGCAAAATGTGACACACCCCATTTTATTTAATCTAATCTTATTCTATTTTTTTCTTCTTCAAATTCGGTAAAAAGAATGTGACCAATCCTAGTAACGGCATATAAGCACAGATATTATATACATATTCAATGCTCGTTTTATCCGCTAAATTACCGAGTACGGCAGATGCTACACCGGCCACTCCGAAAGCAAATCCAAAGAACAATCCGGATATCAATCCAAGTTTGGTAGGAAGCAACTCTTGGGCATAAAGCAATATGGCAGGAAAAGCGGAAGAAAGCATCAATCCCACACAGAAGCTAAGGATAATAGTCCACAGCAGATTGGCATGGGGCATTAGTAAGCTAAATGGGGCAGCTCCTAAAATAGAAGCCCAAATCACATACTTCCGACCAATTCGGTCACCGACAGGTCCACCAATTAATGTTCCGATAGCAGTAGCTACCAGAAAGATAAATAAATATAGTTGCGAATCTTGTACGCTTACATTAAATTTATGAATCAAGTAGAAAGTATAATAACTCGTGAGACTTGCCATATAGATATATTTGGAGAAAATCAGAATCAGCAATATCGCGATTGAAAGGGCTGTCTTATCCATAGGCAAAGGAAGATGAACAGGTTTTCTGACACTGACGGTGTCTGTGCTTTCATCCGGTTTAGATATGATTTATACCATTTGCAAATTGGGTACATCACTCCGATAGCAGCTAAAGCCACAAATGCAAATACGATGAGATGTTGTCTGCCATAAGGAGCCACCAACAGAGCAACCAGTAAAGGACCTAATGAACCTCCGAAGTTACCACCTACCTGAAAGAGTGATTGTGCTAGTCCACGTTTCCCGCCAGAGGCAAGGAATGTGATACGGGAGGCTTCCGGATGCAGTACGGAAGAGCCAATTCCGATTAAGAATACGGAGGCTAATATCCAGTATAGATTATCAGAGAATGCTAAGTTTATCAAACCAATCAGTGTAAAGCTCATTCCGATAGGCAACGACCATGCAACGGGATATTTATCAAAAATGATTCCGGTAATCGGTTGAAAGACCGAAGCCGAAAGCTGATAAACCAGTGTGATAAGGCCGATTTGCGCAAAACTTAATCCTAAATCATCTTTGAATAGTGGATAAGCTGCTGAAACAACGGACTGTAAAAGATCATTGAGACAGTGTGAAAGACTTAATGCGATTAAGATGGAAAATGTAATTTTTCCTACGGGTTGTTCCTGATTTTGTACCATGATACCTATTGCTTTAGAAGTGTTCCTGAAAAATTGGCTGCAAAGGTACGCAAACTTTCCCGTTTCTCTAAGACTAAGGATTCTAAATTGTCGTTAATTCAATTTTGACTAACTGAACTATTCTCCGTACCTGCTGTTGTTAAATAAAAAAAGGAGGATTATATGGGCTTTATTTGGTATATCATTATTGGTATTGTGGCTGGATTCCTCGCAGGTAAAGTAATGCGCGGCGGAGGTTTTGGTCTTATTATAAATTTATTACTTGGTATTCTTGGAGGTGTACTGGGCGGTTGGGTATTTGCCCTTTTCGGACTGTCAGCTTCAGGATTGATCGGAAGTTTGATAACTTCCACTGTAGGGGCTATCCTTGTATTATGGATTGCTTCCTTATTCTCGAAATCTAAATAGATATTTATATAATTTATTTTTAATCCTAAAAACAGAACTTAATTATGGAATGTAGACATGGAAATTTCTGGATTGGACTCGGAATTGGGTCAATCCTCGGCGCAGTAGCTTATCGTCTTTCACGTACAGCAAAAGCAAAACAGTTGGAAAGCGAAATTTATAATGCTATCCATCGCATAGGTCGCGATGCTGAAATAGCAGCTGCTCATGCTGAAAGAAAAGCAATGGATCTTGGACTTAAAGCAGTAGAAACCGGTGCGGAAATTGCTGATAAAGTAGCGGCAGAAGCCGACAAAATGGCCGGAAAAGCAAAAGATAAGTGGGAAAAGTAAGAATCCCAAAACGGGTAATCGATTTAAATATAATTGGTTACCTGTTTTATTTTTTGTATATTTAATCTTTTATCCCTAGCTTTATTTAGTCATCGTATCAATGTGTGTGCGAACACATTTAGGCTAATCTTCTTTATTATTATCGTTTCCTTCAAGAATTGGGAGTTACTTTCTCTCTAACTTTTCATCTGAAAAGAGTCTTTTTCTCTATACTATCTTTACTTTTTCTTATGTTTAACAACATGTATGTTTTCTGTTTGTTGGAGTTAATTATTTGATTATTAATTGTATATGTTTGTTTTGATATAATGTGTGTGCGCACACACTATTGCTTAATTCAATAATTCATTTTACTTTTGCCGATGAAAAACAAGATGCTTATCAATATATGGATAAAGAGTTTTCAAATATTCGGATTGTAGACATTGCTAAGATGGCAGGTGTCTCTGTTGGCACGGTAGACCGTGTAATCCATAATCGTGGAAGAGTATCTGAAGAAAACAGGAAAAAAGTACAGGCTATCTTGGAAATGGTACATTACCAACCAAATCTGATGGCACGTTCATTAGCTGCCTCCAAAAAACAATATCATATCCTTGCAATAACTCCTTCTTTTGTGCAGGGGGAGTATTGGGAAGCTATTTCGGAAGGTATAGATAAAGCTGCGGCGGAAATGGAATCATATAATATCACCATTACCAAACTCTTTTTCGATCAATATAATAACAAGACTTTTGATGATATCATCCGAAATCTGCTGAATGAGAAAGTGGATGGGGTATTGATTGCGACTTTGTTTACAGATTCTGTTATCCGGCTTTCGCAGGAGCTTGACAGGAATGAAATACCATACGTGTATGTTGACTCCAACATTGGAGGGCAACATCAACTGGCTTATTTTGGAACGGAATCTTATGATGCCGGAGTGATTGCTGCCAGATTATTGATGGACAGGCTTCCTTCTTCTTCCGATATATTAATGGCACGGATTATTCATAGTGGGAAGAATGATTCTAACCAGGGAAAGAACAGGCGCGAAGGTTTCTGTCATTATCTCACTGAAACAGCGTTTAACGGAAATCTGCATGAAGTAGAACTGAAAATAAATGATTCAGTGTATAACTTCATGAAACTGGATGAAATCTTTGAAGCTAATCCGAATATTAAAGGCGCTATTATCTTTAATTCAACTTGCTATATTTTAGGAAATTACCTGAAAGCAAGAGGAATGCAGGCTGTCAAACTGGTTGGTTATGACCTTATCGGCAGAAATACGCAATTACTTTCCGAAGGTGTGATAACCGCATTGATTGCGCAGCGCCCCGAGCGTCAGGGGTACGATGGTGTTAAATCATTGTGTAATCATTTGCTGTTCAAGCAGAATAGTGAGAAAGTGAATTTGATGCCTATCGATATTCTCCTTAAAGAGAATCTGAAATATTATCTGAACAATAAATTATAAACATATAAATTTATAAGAACCATGAATGAATTATTTAACGTAAAAGACAAAGTAGTTGTTATCACCGGCGGAGCTGGTATTTTAGGTAAAGGTATTGCTGCGTATCTCGCAAAGGAAGGCGCAAAAGTGGTTGTACTCGACAGAAGTGAAGAAGCTGGAAAAGCATTGGTAGACAGTATCAAAGCAGAAGGAAATGAAGCAATGTTCCTTTACACTGATGTGATGGATAAGGAAGTGCTGGAAGGCAACAAAGTGGAAATTATGAAAGCTTATGGCCGTATTGATGTTTTGTTGAACGCTGCTGGAGGTAACATGGCAGGTGCAACTATCGCTCCGGATAAAACTTTCTTTGATTTACAGATTGACGCATTTAAGAAAGTGGTGGATTTGAACCTTTTCGGTACAGTATTGCCTACAATGGTATTTGCTGAAATTATGGTAGAACAGAAGAAAGGTTCTATTGTAAACTTCTGCTCTGAATCAGCTCTTCGTCCATTGACTCGTGTCGTTGGTTATGGTGCAGCTAAAGCAGCTATTGCTAACTTTACTAAATACATGGCTGGCGAACTGGCATTGAAATTCGGTAATGGCTTGCGCGTAAATGCAATTGCTCCAGGCTTCTTCCTGACTGAACAAAACCGTACATTATTGACTAATCCGGATGGCTCTCTGACTGACCGTTCAAAAACGATTCTCGCTCATACTCCATTCAACCGTTTCGGTGAACCGGAAGATCTTTATGGAACCATCCATTATTTGATTAGCGATGCTTCCAACTTCGTAACAGGTACAGTAGCTGTAATCGATGGTGGATTTGATGCATTCTCAATTTAATAAATGGGGAATTGGGAATTAAAAATAGAGAATTGGCTGCGTAGCATCCGTATGCCGACTCTCAACTTTTAATTTTCAACTTTGATTTCTTAATTCTTAATTTTCAATTCTTAATTTAATAACAATATGTATTTATGTGAACAAACTTGGCGCTGGTATGGTCCTAACGACCCCGTTAGCTTGTGGGATATTAAGCAGGCAGGCGCTACCGGTATAGTAAATGCTCTTCATCACATTCCGAATGGTGAAGTGTGGACAGTAGAAGAGATTATGAAACGTAAGCAAATGATTGAAGAAGTAGGTCTGACATGGTCTGTGGTAGAAAGTGTACCTGTACACGAACATATCAAGACACAGACTGGTGACTTCATGAAATACATTGAAAACTATAAGGAAAGTATCCGTAATCTGGCGAAGTGTGGCGTAATGGTAGTTACTTATAACTTTATGCCCGTACTGGACTGGACACGTACTGACCTTGCCTATACAATGCCTGATGGCTCTAAAGCTCTTCGTTTCGAAAAGGCGGCTTTTGTAGCCTTTGACCTTTTCATCCTGAAACGTCCGAACGCAGAAAAAGATTACACTCCTGAAGAAATAGCTAAAGCAAAAGCTCGTTTCGAACAAATGAGCGAAGATGATAAGAAACTGTTGGTTCGCAATATGATTGCCGGACTTCCAGGCTCGGAAGAAAGTTTCACTGTAGAACAATTCCAGCAGGCATTAGACCGTTATAATGATATTGACGCTGAAAAGCTCCGTTCCAACTTGATTTTCTTCTTAAAAGAAATTGCGCCTGTTGCCGATGAAGTAGGCGTGAAGCTGGTGATTCACCCGGATGATCCTCCTTACACTATTTTAGGTTTGCCACGTATTTTGAGTACGGAAGAAGATTTCAAAAAACTGATTGAAGCCGTGCCTAACGAATCCAATGGCCTTTGCTTATGTACAGGTTCTTTCGGAGTGCGTGCCGACAATGACCTTGCAGGCATGATGGAACGTTTCGGTGATCGTGTAAACTTTGTTCACCTGCGTAGTACACAGCGTGACGAAGAAGGCAACTTCTATGAAGCTAACCACTTGGAAGGAAATGTAGATATGTACGGCGTAATGAAAGCTCTTATTCTTTTGCAACAACGTCGTAAATGCTCTATCGCTATGCGTCCCGACCACGGACATCAAATGATTGATGACTTGAAAAAGAAAACGAATCCGGGATATTCCTGCTTAGGCCGTCTTCGCGGATTAGCAGAACTTCGCGGCTTGGAAATGGGTATCGCTAAGTCTATCCTTTAGTTGAAGTTTTAATTAGCACTTTATTATAAAAACACTATGACTATTATTGATCGTGATAATAGTTGTAGTGTTTTTTATTTATTCTTTTTCACTTGTTGAGGAATAAGTGAGGCGAATAAGTCTCCAACATGCGTATCTTTATCGGCTTTTTTTGCTTTCTTCGGTTTGGGAGGATCGGGGATAATAAGCAAAGCTATTTGTGCACAAGCTTCTGCGTCAGCAAGTGCGTGGTGGTGATTCTCTAAATTATATCCGCACCGTTCTGCTACCGTATGCAATTGATGATTGGGCAGATCTTTTCCGAAAACTTTTCTGGAAGTACGGCAGGTACAATAAAATTTGTAATTAGGATAAGTCATGTCATACAATTCGTGAACTGCCCGAAGACAACCTTCATCAAAAGGACTATTGTGTGCAACAAGTGGCAATCCATCTATCAACGGTTTGATTTCAGCCCATACATCAGGAAAATCTTCGGCTTCCATCGTATCGTCATAAGTTAATCCGTGGATAGCCGTTGTCCATTGCGTATAATAATTAGGAGCAGGACGAATGAGACGATAGATTTTATTCACGATCTTACCGTCTTTTACAATGACAACACCTACACTACAAACACTTGTACGTTTACCATTGGCTGTTTCAAAGTCGATGGCTGCAAAGTTCCTCATTTATTTCCTTGTTTTAGAGAAACAAAGATAATACAAAAAAGGGTCATGCAAAATATAGAAATAGGATTGATAACCAGGAAATTTATTGATTTTAATGAAAATGAATGTTTTTAATGGATGTTTTCAGTGAAATACCTTTCTTGTTGTGAAAATTATGCTATTTTTGCCAAACATAAACAAAAAAGCATGAACAAAACCTACTTCAAATATAAATACGTTTTAATATTCATTCTTTCATTGCTTGTTTTTATAGGTGGACTAAATTACAAACACTGGTATGTTACTGACAATTTGATGGTAAAGCGTATTTCCCTGATTTACTCCATATCTAAAGATGATATTGGCAACAGAAATATAGAAAAGTTGTTGTATCAGGAGTTTCAGAAACAAGGGATAGAGGTAATGTTTGATAAGTTTTATTTTGATTGTAGCAAATATGATGAGAAAGAGCGGATAGAACATGTAAGGGAATATCTTGAATTTCTAGAAAGTAAATCGACAGACCTTATTCTGACCGTTGGTGACCAGGCAACTAATTCTTTATTATCTACCCGTCACCGGTTATTATCTTCTATTCCTGTGGTAGCTTGTAATGTGCATTTTCCCAATGAAGAACTGATTGAAGAATACGATTCGCAGAAAGTTTATGTATTGCGTGATAGTCCCGATCTGAAACGTAATATCGACTTTATAAAAACATTGTATCCCCATAATGATATGGAGATTATTTATAATATAGATCTGACCTTTCTTGGACATAAATCTTTCGATAGCCTTTCCCGAGTGGTTGACAGGAAGAATGTGAGAGTTTTGGGCTATCAAAAAGCATTTGTGCAAGAGTGTGATTATAAGCATTTGACGGAGATGATTGAATATTTTAATCTGACCCCCGGTTTGATAAATGATAATGTTAACAAGAATGGTCTGACAATAAGTCTTTGCCCCTTTCGTTATAT
>NC_021017.1:5384983-5410006 GCF_000210075.1 Bacteroides xylanisolvens XB1A | reverse complement strand
ATAAAAGGATCTTCTTTGTTAGTAATGTTGAAACAATCAAAGAGAAGACAACAAAATCAAGCGTTTTTACTGGATAAATTAGATATGCTGGCAATTCCGATAGTAACAGCTTTAAATATTCCTTCTTTTAGTTGTATTCGTGAAGGTTTCGGTGAAAATGCTAAGATTGTCGGCGGTTATATGGCTACAGAGGGTATTACGGCGAAGGCTTCCGCTAGCCTTGCTGCACGCTTATTAAAGAAAGAAAAAATAGGAATGCCTAAAATAAGAGATTTGGAAAAAGAGTATGTACTAGACTGGACATATTTTTCTGAATATGCGGGTGATATTAGTAATGTTCCGCAAAATGTCCGTATAATCAACTATCCGTTTTACGATCGTTATCGAAAAGAACTTTATTTGTTGGGTGGGTTGTTTGTTTTCTCTTTTATTTTGGTAACCATTAGTTTGTTACGTACACATCGCCGTTCGTTGATGGAGCGTAAGAATCTTCAAATGCTGGAAGAAGCGCACAAACGATTGACTCTTTCTATGAATGGCGGCAAAATTTCACTTTGGAATATTCAGGAAGGTGTTCTTGAATTTGATGATAATTATGTACGATTGGTTGGCATGGAACAACGGAGATTTACAAAAGAGGATATTATGAGATATACCCATCCTGATGATGTACAATTGCTTAGCTCATTCTACGAAACATTATATCAGTCTCCCAGTATGCAAATACAACGAATACGTTTTTGTTTTGGAGGGAAAGAGGCAGATTATCAATGGTATGAACTTCGATGCAGTACCTTGAAAGATGCCCAGGGGGAGATTATGTTGGCAGGCATTATGCAGAATATTCAAAACTTGGTAGAGCATGAACAACAGTTGATTCTAGCGAAACAGATAGCAGAAAAAGCAGAGCTGAAACAGTCGTTTCTAAATAATATGAGTCATGAAATCCGTACACCGCTCAATGCTATTGTAGGTTTCACAAATTTATTAATAGGTGAGGGGGCTGATGAAATAGAACCGGAAGAGAAAGCTGCCATGATTGAAATAGTCAATAATAATAATGAGTTGCTTTTGAAACTGGTGAATGACGTATTAGAGATATCTCGTTTAGATTCAGGCAACTTATCCTTTGATATAAAGGAACATAACATTACGAAAATAATAAAGGAGATTTATGTCACTTACCAAACATTGATTCAGCCTTCATTATGCTTTATCCTTGAACTTGATGAAACAGTTTCCTTACCCGTTAACATCGATTGCTTCCGTTTCACTCAAGTCATCTCTAATTTCCTGAATAATGCAAATAAATTTACCAAAGAAGGAACTATTACTTTGGGGTGCAGAATATATAAAGAGCATCAGGAAGTTTGCGTTTACGTAAAAGATACTGGCAAAGGGATTGATGATAAAGAACTAATGATGATTTTTGATCGTTTTTACAAGACTGATGAATTTGAGCAGGGGAGTGGTTTGGGACTTTCCATTTGTAAAGTGATTATTGAACGACTGGCTGGACGTATAGAAGTGCATTCAGAAGTAGGAAAAGGAAGTTGTTTCTCCGTTATTTTGTCTTTGGCAAATATAATTTAGTACAATAAACAGAAGGTATTTAAAAGAAAAAAGCAAATAATGAAAGATAAGTTCAAACCCTGGCAGAGGTGGGTACTATTCGCTCTTGCAATGGCTGTTATTTTTGCATCGGGAGTAATTATTTCATTCCTGATGGAACACAGCGCAGAGGTTGTAAATGTAGACTATAAGAAAAAGATAAAAATAAACGGAATAGAAGCACGCAGCATTATTTTTGCTGAAAACTATCCACGTGAATATAAGACGTGGGTGGATATGACATCGACCGATTTGCACAGTAGATTAAATGGAAGAACTTCTATCGATGTTTTAGCGCAACGTCCTGAAATGGTCATATTATGGGCTGGATATGCTTTTTCTAAGGATTATTCAACACCGCGCGGGCATATGTACGCTTTACAGGATATTGTTCATTCACTTCGTACTGGTGCGCCTATGGGGGATGCTGACGGTCCTCAATTTGCAAGTTGCTGGGTGTGTAAAAGTTCTGATGTTCCCCGTATGATAGAAGCTATTGGGGTAGATTCCTTTTATAATAATAAGTGGGCTGCATGGGGAGCCGAAATTGTAAACCCTATAGGATGTGCCGATTGTCATGAACCTAAAAACATGGATTTGCATATCAGCCGTCCGTCGCTCACTGAAGCTTTTAGCCGTCAAGGTAGAGATATCACTCATGCTACTCCACAGGAAATGCGTTCATTGGTCTGTGCACAGTGTCATTCGGAGTATTATTTCAAGGGGAATATAAAATATCCTACTTTTCCTTGGGATAAGGGCTTCACTGTTGAAGATTTAGAAAAGTATTATGATGAAATCGGATTTACTGATTATATTCATAAATTGAGCCGTGCCCCTATATTAAAGGCTCAACATCCTGATTATGAAATTTTCAAGATGGGCATACACGCCCAGCGTGGTGTGTCGTGCGCTGACTGTCACATGCCTTACAATGATGAAGGAGGGATAAAATATAGCGATCACCATATTCAGAATCCGTTAGCAGTGACTGAACGCACTTGTCAGACTTGTCATCGTGATAATAAAGAGACGCTCTGTAAAAATGTATACGAACGTCAGCAAAAGGCAAATGAGTTGCGTACACTTTTAGAAAAGGAGTTGGCAAAAGCACATATCGAAGCGAAGTTTACTTGGGATATAGGAGCTACAGAAAATGAAATGCAAGAAGCCTTGCTGTTAATTCGTCAGGCACAGTGGAGATGGGATTTCGGCGTATCTTCTCATGGCGGTTCTTTTCATGCCCCGCAGGAAACCATGCGTATTTTGGGGCATGGCTTAAATAAAGTATTCCAAGCTCGTATGCTTATCAGCAAAGTGCTTGTAGCGCATGGGTATACAGATAATGTACCACTTCCGGATATTACAACGAAAGAAAAAGCACAGCAATATATTGGTTTGGATATGGCTGTTGAAAAGGCGGACAAAGATAAATTTCTCAAAGAAATTGTCCCTGAATGGCTTCAAAAGGCTAAGGCAAACGGGCGTATTGTGAATTAGAATTTATTTTCACTATATTTGTCCGCAAAACAAATCAATGTACACAGAATATCAGCCCTCCCATTTGCTTGCTCCCTATGTTGATAATTACTGGGAATTGAAAGGTACTCCGGAATATGGTATGCGTATCCATATCCTGCCGGATGGGTGTACTGATTTTATTTTTACGCTGGGAGAAGTAGCTGAAGCAGTAGAGAAGGAGAGCCTGATTATGCAGCCGTATCGTTCTTACTTTGTAGGGCCGATGACAAAATTCTCCGAATTGGTCACTTACGCCGAATCCATTCATATGTTTGGTATCCGCTTTCTGCCTTGCGGGTTGTCCTGCTTCACAAAGTTGCCTTTGCATGAATTTGTGAACAGCAGAATCAGTACAAGGGAGATGAGGGCTGTTTTTGATGATACTTTTGTTGAAAGACTATGCGAACAGGAGCATATAGAAGGAAGGATACAACTGGTGGAAGGATACCTGCTGGCGTATTTGGCCCGTCATTATCAATCTGCCGATTCCCATGTCGCCATGGCGGTAAATATGATTAACCAGTCCGGTGGCAAACGTTCTGTCCGCAGCTTGATGGACGAAGTTTGTTTGTGCCAGCGCCATTTCGAACGGAAGTTCAAGTATTACACCGGATACACTCCTAAAGAGTACAGTCGCATTATCAAATTCAAGAATGCTGTAGAATTGTTAAGGAATACCGCACCTTCCAATCTGTTGACTACGGCGATTAATGCGGGATATTACGATTTAGCGCATTTCTCGAAAGAAGTGAAATCATTGTCGGGTAGTACTCCTACGTCATTTCTTTCACTTACTGTGCCGGAAGATACGACGCTGACCTATATCGAACCTGGAAAGTAGGCTGGTAAAAGTCGATTTTTTACAATAGAAAAGAACTTCATGCCGTTATCTTTGCAATCGTAATATAAATCCAATAAGATTATGTCAACAAAAACAATGAAAGAGAAAGCAACCGAGTTGTTGCAGAGGTGTGAAGTGGTAGTGCTTGCTTCTGTAAATAAAGAGGGGTATCCCCGTCCTGTGCCGATGAGTAAGATTGCAACAGAAGGAATTTCTACTATTTGGATGTCTACCGGATCGGACTCATTAAAGACTATTGACTTTCTGGCAAACCCGAAAGCCGGATTATGCTTTCAGGATAAGGGAGACAGTGTAGCATTGACGGGAACGGTGGAAGTGGTAACCGACGAGAAGATGAAACAAGAACTTTGGCAGGACTGGTTTATCGAACATTTTCCTGGAGGTCCTACCGAACCGGGCTATGTGCTGCTGAAATTTGAATCGAATCACGCAACTTATTGGATTGAAGGGACATTTATTCATAAGAAGCTGGACTAATCACTTCATACAGTCCTATTCCCGTGCGATCTGGAAATAATAAGAGAGAAACATTCTTTCCTTTCGAAGAAGAATGTCTCTCTCTTTTTGATGATAGTTGGATAGATAGTATATCTATTTTTCGTGTTTCATTTAGAATTCGAACTTCTCCAGTTTCATTTCAGCTAATTCCTGAATGATACCTACGTACTTGCTGAAATGAGAAGATTTCTCGTGAGCTGCCAATACTTCAGCATTCTGCCATGTTTCACAAATCATGAAAACGTCGTGACGGGTACTGCTTTCGAAAGTATCATAAGCAATGCATCCTTCTTCCTTCAAAGAGCAAGCAGTCAGTTCTTTAGCTGCCTCAATCGCTTTTTCGCGGTTTGTCTCGCTTACGCGGACGAAAACATTTAATCTAATCATAGTCTTTATTATTAAATGATTAAAAATAGCTTTATCACATCTTTGGTAATAAATCGCAGGCAAAGATACTATTTTTGTGCTTTTTCGGATACCTTGTTCTTTAAATTTCACCAAAACGTCATATAATCATAAAAAACGATTATATTTGCCCTTGAAATCAAAAAATAACTATTTTGGGCGCAACTCTTAAATTTGTTCTGGCTTAATATTAGCCTCACGAACCACAGGCTAATTTCTTTCGTTTGAGTAATTCCACTCGAACCGGTTTTTCATTTTGTTATTTTTATTATTTACTGCATGGTTTCTCGAAACGTATGCGATATGAAAACGAATGGAAAATTTCGTAAGAAATAGTAAGCAGAACATAGAAAAAGAGATTGAAAGAATTGAGCGACAGCCGATTGCCCCACTAGATAAGATTAAGCAGATTATTGATGTCATACAGATGTCTCTTATTCTGTTGAAATCCGCCGTTGCCGAATACCAATTTCCGAATCCGAAAGAAGAGATTCTTTTCTTTAAGACCTGGAAACCACAGATTTCCGGGCTGTTGATGTTTTATGTCCGCTTGTATCAGATTGAAAAGAAGCGTATCGGCGAATCTCCGTCTTCCCAATGCAAATATCTGAAGTCGGAACTGGAGAGCTTGAAAAAACACTTCCTGAATAATTCTTTCTATGATTATTACCGTACCGGCAGGACGGAACTCGACGAACAATATTTTGTCAGAAGAAACTATGATATTCTGGCAGACACCCGTTTCGGGTTGCTGGACAGGGATTCTTCTTTCACTACCCTGCATGATTCAAGTGTGGCTGAAATCATAGCCAACAATCGTTTAGCGGAATACCTGTCTGCTCAAATAGAGATATTATCAGAGGAACTTCATTTGAAATTCACTTCAATGGTAGAAAACCGGCTATTGCAGTGGACGGACAGCAAGGTCGCTTTGGTTGAGTTTATCTATGCCCTGTATGCGGGCAAATGCTTCAACAATGGAAATACCAGTTTAAAAGACATAGCCTTTTGCTGCGAGACTCTTTTCAATATTGAGATTGGAGACTTTTATCGCATATTCCTGGAAATCAGAAACCGGAAGAAGAGTCGGACGCAGTTTCTTGATAAGTTGAAAGATAAAATTATAAAGATGATGGATGAGCTGGACAAATAAATTTCATGTCGTCTTGTGACATCTTGTGAATTATACAAATGGCTAATATCCAACTTTGCGGAGAAAAAGATTTGATTCACAAAGAAAGATAATAGCTTTTGTATAATTATGGAAACAACATTTACATGGGAGATAAAGGTGAAGAATACTCCTTTATTGATTAAAAAATGCAGCCACTGTGAGAGTGACCGCTTTTATTGCAGTGATAAGTTCAGAATGAATGCACAGAAAAAGAACATTGATGTCTGGCTGATTTACAGATGCGTGAAGTGCGATAACACTTGTAATATGACTTTGCTGTCACGTACCAAACCGGACTTGATTGATAAAAAACTGTTTCATAGCTTTTCTATGAATGATCGAGAAGTGGCTTGGCAGTATGCCTTTTCAGCCGGAATGGCAAGTAAGAACAAGCTTCAAATAGACTACGATAGCGTTGAATATGAGGTGATAAGTAATATCTCCTTCGAAGATATTATGAATATGAACAACGCGATAATAAGTATTCGGATCGAATGTGATTTTGAATTGAACCTGAAATTATTATCATTGATAAAAAGGTGTTTTTCTCTTTCCACTACCCGGTTGAAGCATTTGTTTGAAGAAGGAAATATTTCTTTGCTTTCCGGTAAGACGTCTCCAAAGTGTAAGGTAAAGAATGGAGATATAATTTTGATAGATCGAAAAAGCTTGATTGATATTTTGGGATAAGATCGATTTTACAGTTTTTTTTAATAGCTTTGTGATATAATCATTCGGATGCTGTAAATGAGGTTGTACTATAAAATCAAAGATATGAAAAAGGTATTTTTATTAGCTTTTGTTTTGTTTGCATGGAGTATGGTTGTCAATGCTCAAGAAAGTGATGGGAAATATATTGAAGTGACAGGTTCTTCGGAGATTGAAGTCGTTCCAGATGAAATACATTTTCTGATTCAGATTAAGGAGTATTGGCAGGAAGAGTACACAGGTAAATCTAATAAAGAAGAAGATTTTCGGACGAAAGTGCCATTGGCTATGATTGAAAAGGATTTGCGTCGGAGTTTGCGCAAAATCGGAATAGCGGATGATGCTATCCGTACACAGGAAATAGGGGATTATTGGCGCCAGAGAGGAAAGGAATTTCTGATAGGTAAGCAATTGGATATCCGGTTGACCGATTTTGAGCAGATCAATTCCATTATCCGTTCTGTCAACACATGGGGAATTGAGTCCATGCGCATCGGAGAATTGAAGCATAAGGATTTGCCAATGTATCGGAAGCAAGGTAAGATTGAAGCATTGAAAGCTGCCCGTGAAAAAGCATCTTACTTGGTGGAAGCGATGGGGCAGGAATTGGGTGAAGTGATCCGTATTGTAGAACCTGTTGATAATAATATAAGCCGTTATCTTCCTTTTCAGGCACAGAGCAATGTCAGCATGGGGACGGCTGCTACCGAACAGTACCGTGTCATCAAGTTGAGATATGAAATGACTGCCCGTTTTGCCATCAAATAAAAAATGCCTATCTTTGCGGCATGACTAAAAATAATAAATTGGATTTGGTTTGATAAACAATCTGTGTTTCTGACACAGGTTGTCCTTTCGTTTGCTCTCGGATGATTCCATTCGAGGGTGTTTTCTATGTTTTTATAAATTCAATTTTTAACTTGCGTACAATGGTGTGAAAAGCATTGTTATGCTTTTCAACGTGTGCGCTCTATATATTAAGATCATGAATAACGAAAATCAAACAATTCACAAATCCGACGATAACCTAACTATTTATGGTTGGAATGAGAAACTCAATCAGCTAAAACAAGAATCAATATATAGTACCCTTGCTCATGGGCGTGTCTCTATTGTACATCGTACTTGCTACGAGGTAATTTCCGGAAACGGATTGTTTCAGTGTGAACTCACGGGAAATATGATGTATGGAAAATCGGATGATGAATTACCTTGTACAGGTGATTGGGTCATTTTTCAACCGTTCGATGAACATAAAGGGATTATAGTTGATAGGTTGCCTCGTGAGCGGACATTGTATCGCAAGAAAAGTGGCACGGTTGCTGATAAGCAGGCCATTGCTTCTTATGTCGATAAGGCATTTATTGTGCAGAGCCTTGATGATAATTTCAATGTTCGCAGGGTAGAACGCTTTATGGTTCAGATAATGGAGGAAAATATCAGCTCTGTATTGGTTCTTAATAAAGCCGATTTAGATTTTGACAGACAGAGTGTTGAGGAACAAATAAAACATATCTCCAGTCAGATACCCGTATTTTTCACGAGTATTCATCAGCTCGAAACAATTGTCCGGTTACGGAAGTCCATATCGGAAGGCGAAACGGTTGTGTTTGTCGGTTCTTCGGGTGTCGGGAAAAGCTCTTTGGTGAATGCTCTTTGTGAAAAGCCGGTATTGCTCACATCTGATATAAGCCTGTCCACAGGAAAAGGCCGTCATACTTCGACCCGTCGTGAAATGGTATTGATGGACAGTTCGGGTGTTTTAATCGACACTCCGGGCGTCCGTGAATTTGGCTTGGCCATTGACAATCCCGATTCTCTTGCCGAAGTACTGGAAATCTCCGATTATGCTGAATTGTGTCGCTTTAAAGATTGCAAACATATCAACGAACCCGGATGTGCTGTTTTAGAAGCAGTTAACAGTGGTGTATTAGATTATAAAGTTTATGCGAGCTATCTGAAACTTCGTCGGGAAGCGTGGCATTTCTCTGCTTCCGAACATGAGAAACGTAAAAAGGAGAAATCCTTTACCAAACTTGTGGAAGAAGTGAAGAACCGCAAGGCAAATCGTTGATCTCTATTGAAACGATGCAGGTATCTCCAGATGCCTGCATCGTTTTATACTAGCTTAAGCTTATATCTATTTGGGATTTATATTTAGAAGAGCTTTTTTATTACTTATTGTCGTATCTGCCTGTAAAAAGCAGTTTCCCTTTCTGTGTATATTGTTCTACGAAATCACCTTTGTGGGAAGTGTACATATTTCTGTCATGTTCATATTGTTTCCATAAATCAAGTTTAAGCCGTTCATATTCTTTCGCAATAGCTGTATTTGTTTGAAGATAATCTCTGAAATACAATTCATCATTATCTCCCTCATAACATAAGTGTAGATGAAATACCCGTTCGGCAAATCCTTGTAATGTATAACCTTTATTGAAATCAATGCGACTGTCGTTCTCTGCCATGCAGATATAGCCGCATCTTTCAATTGTACCTTTCAAATCGACGACTTTTTCTTCTCTTGGGATTTCCACAAGTATATCTATGGTAGGCTTTGCCCAAATTCCTTTAATTGCTGTGCTACCTATATGGCTAATACGTTCAATACAGGGAAGTCTCTCTTTCAGCAACTCCGCTTCTTCCTTATACCAATCTGCCCAATAGTCTTGGTGTGCAGTCAGGGTTATGGGGAATAATTGCCAAAGCTCGTCTAATGATAATTCAGTTAATTTCTTTTGTTCCATATCATGTGGCAATTGTTATTAATAATAAGTGACATAGCTATATAGATAAATTACAGCCAAAAATCAATTAATTCTTTTATTTCCTATTTCATTATCAACATTCTTTTTTGTATTAATGTTTTATGCTGATAATGGTTAGCAGGGAACGGCTTGTCCGTTATCCTGCGTTGTTAGCATTATTTTTTTTGTTTCATCCATTGTAAAAGTAAATTTTCAATCTCTTTTACACCTGTTTCCTTAGCCAAAGCAAGAGGGGTGCTGCCGTTACTATCTTTTATATCAAGGTCTGCATGATATTCTAAAAGCAACTTCACCAGTTCTATGTTATTATTGGCAATGGCTTCCATAATCGGATATATTTTATAGGTGTCGCATGGACTTTGGTAACCATTTACGTTAATGCCATGCTCCAGCAAGATATGGGCTAACTTTACGTTAGACAATTTGCAGGCGTATGTCAGGAGCGTAAGTCCATACTCATCGCTATATACTCTATCGTTTATGTCCTTGTATCTGGTAAGGGCATATTTTAGTACATCTTCTTTGTCAAAGTAGATTGCCGTATAGAGTATATCAAACTCGTAACAATCGTTACCCATTGCCATAGGTTCATCTTTTGCTGCCAGCAACTGTTTTATGGTTTCCACATCATTGTTGCGGCAAGCAACCCCTAACGGATAAAGCTGGTAGGTTGCATCCCGTATAGTATCTTGCAGCAATGGGCTTGCTTTCACGCTATCCAAACTACAAAAAAGCGTTGCAAGAAAAAGTAATGTCCAATTTATTATTTTCATATTAACTTTTCTAAGTCGCATGTTAATGCTAATGGTTAGAAAGGAGCATCGTCAGATGCTATCTTTCGTTGTTAGCAACCTATTTGAAATAATTAATCAATTTATCGTTATTAGGAATATTCCCAGTATGCCACAAATGGATTTGTGACTTTATTACCTTCAATTTTTCCATAAACATATATACAGCCAGCCATGAAAACAGAAATATCTTTCATGCAAATTTCGTTGATTTGAAAGATGAAGCTATTTCCATCTTTAACCACTTTACCATCATTATCTAATCCCCATTGAATAGGCATTACATTACCCCCAAATTTGATTGCACAATTTTTTTTCAGGCATATCTTTTTCTGTACTCATTTCGTATATTGAATAAATTTCATCTATTTCGGGGTGTTTATATCTATCACTTTTGCTTTGACTACTTAATTCATGTTCAACCAACAACAATTTACAATCGGGATATGTGTTATATTCCAATGCAACATCAAATTCCGGAGTGAAAATAGATATTTGCTTGTTGGGATTTAAAGGGTTTTGAAATGTTAGATAAAAATAGAGATTATCTTTGTCCGATAAATACTTATCATCAAAACAAGCTGGAGCATTTCCACCAACCCAACCAAAGCAGTCTTTTTGGTATTCACCAATGCCGTAGTATATTGCATTTTCTCTTGTTTTAAGTATTCTTTCTATATCCATAATAACGATAATGATTTGATTGGTTGCTAATGGGTTGCAGCTTGCCGCCGTTAGGCGGAACAGGTGCATGTTATGTGCATTTACTTCCAAAATTGTCCTGCAAGTGTTTCTCTAAATATCGGCTTACAACTCCCCATCCTTCGTTATCAGGGCAGTCATAGTACCATAGTTCTGCTGCAATGTCATCCAGTTTGCGGATAGTATCTGTATCTCACAAGGTTGTTATTTTCTAATCTACTATCTCACTATTTATATACGCAAAATCATGTATTGCTGTAATTCTGGAACTATGTATTGATACAACAAATCCATTAATATCTAATGCGTTGAAAAGTATATAATGATTGTTGAAAATTAATCCTATACCTATCAAGTTTTTCTTTTCATCAGTAAATAGTTCCACTTTCAATACACATCCATACTCGCACTTAGAATGTGAAAAAACAGTAAACTTATCCTCTTCTTCAATATCAAAATAACACTCTATCTTGTCAGCTATTTTTGTTGTTATATGTCCACTATTAGAATCTAATACAATATAGAAATTGTCAAACTGTAAATATATCCACCAATACATTGGACTAAACAAATAAAAATTCTCTTGTTTCTCCGAATAACCGGAGACGATTATATCTTTTAATTCGTAATTTATAATATCTCCAAACATAATTGCTTTTCTTATAAATTGATATATCTACTTTAACATATTTCACATCGTTATTGCACATAATGGTTAGCAGGGAACGGCTTGTCCGTTATCCTGCGTTGTTATCAACCTGTTCTAACCTCAAAGTTTATCAGACCGCTTAAATCTGCCGATTGTTTGCGTGCTAATATCAATGTATGGAAGTGTTTTGACTATCTCAATATTTTCAAAGTTCTCACTTCCACCCATTGCCAATAGAAGGGAATACCCGAAACATTCATCAATGTTAGGCGTTCCGAGTTTCTCTTGTATTACAGGATAATTTTCTAAATCAAACCAACCTTTCAAGAAACTTTGATTGAAAATTATTTTATTCAGCAGTAATATGAGATTATCAGGGAGTATTAAATACGTTCCGTATCTGACATTCAGATAAACGATGTAGTTATTCAGTTTCGGATTCTTTACGTAGGCAAAGACATCACCGAAAGCCGTACACATGAATGGCAGAAACGATTTATCATAGTCCATGACATAACAAGAGTTTAGCACTTCTTGGTAATCGGACGGATTTATGATTTTAAGCATCCCGTCACAATAACTGCCCAACCCAACTTCTTGCCATAAAGTAGTCAGTTCGGGATAAGACAAATCGGCATATTTAGCAATAAAGGTATCATCTACTGCTTGCCTGATACTATTGAGGTTCTTTTCTAAAAATTTCTCGTACATATTTGTGCGCTTTATGGTTGATAATGGTTTGACGGGGAACGGCGTTAGTCCGTTATCCCGGCTTGTTAATATTAAATTTATGTTTCCTGATAGATTGTTTCAGAATATAATTCTGTCGAAAGAATAATAGATTTTAATTCTCCATTAGGCTTATAATCAAATGAATGTTGTAACGTATCCTGTTCAATATCATTTCTATCAAATTGTCTTATAACTATTTTTTGTAGGCGGTCATTTTCATAAAAATATGTTTCTTCTCTACTTCCACGAGAACCCTTTGAATACATTTTCTCTATTTTACCATTACTTCCATATAGATAATATCGGACATTTACAATACGTTTGCTATTATCATATGCAATAGTTTTCATGAGTTCCTTTTCATAAATGAAAAAGGTGTAATAGAATTGATTTTTAAGTTCCAAGCCCTCTCGGATTTCTATAATTTGATTTTTTACATCGAAATAATAAGTAAATAGGTTATTAGTTGTTTTGAGAGAAGTTACATTTCCAACTATTTTCCCTTGCTTAAACCTGTTTCTTTGATAAGAATAAGGGGATATTTCGTAGAACTCACCTTTGTAATTCTCTTCCCTTACAACATTCTTATCAATTTCTCTTTTCAATTCATCAAACATATTTCTCAATGAATTAAAATCATCTTTCAATTTATCAGGTATCATAGTGTTTCCTTTTAATATTAATGCGTTAATAACCACACTTCATGGTGTAGTTCCTAATCTCTATTATTCTCATATATTTACTACCTGCTAGTTTCATATTATTAGTCCTTATCGATAGGAAATGAAAGTAAGTCATCAATCATTCTGCTTTGAATCTCGGTCACCCCATTTCCCCAAAGTAAAGCTAATCTTTTGATAGCTTTAACTCCCTGTTCTTGTAATTTGGGTGAGAGACGCCCAGTGATTTTTATTTGTCCAAAGGCAGTAGCGTAAGTCACCATGTCGCTTTGTGTCATATCCATTTCTTTCTTTGAAGCTAGTTTTTTAACCACTTCGGGGTCAAGACTTTCAACAGGAATATATTCCATGCCCCAGTCGTGTTCTATCAGATACTTGGGATAATCAAGAAAGTTGAGTTTGGGATTTTTTCTGATCGTTTCTTCAAGAGAATCTAACGTATCACTTCCCTCATCGCTACCAAAAGGTGCTTCTTCGTCTACGCAATCATAATAGAGTTCTTCCGTGAAGTGTTCGGTAAATCGGGGATGAGAAGTTTTGGGGTGCAAACCATATTCTTCGGAATCAATATAAAATCTGTGCATGAAGTCGAAGTTGGCGTCTTCTACATATCCTTTTTTCTTTTTCGAGTGAATAAGTTTCTCTGCTTGTTTCAGGCATTCTTCTTCTGTATCGAAGTCTTTGATTTCAAATTTACCGATACTGTCGAACTTACCATAATTTACAGCAAAATCACAGCCACTATAATCAATCCACCAAAATTTATGAGATTTCTCATCTTTATAAATAAATGCTCTTTTCATAATATTGTGTGTTTATTGTTGGGAGAGAGTAATGTCTCTACTATACACAAAAGTAGGAAAACTGTTGAGTTATCACCTATATGTCTTCGTATTTCTTCTGTATTTTTACAAAATAAGTCTTGTTTATTCATTTTTTACTGTTTTTTCGAGAAAACAGCAAAAAAGTTTGAGTTACGCAAAAAGGTTGCGCACCACTACGCCTATCTTTGTCGAAGAAATAAGAAAACAGGTCAAGTACGGGTTACTTCAACACACTCTTTAAGGTAGAACATTACCAGTACGATTATCTGTTTTCCTGTTTCGTAAAGGGGCAGTAGCTCAGTGGGTAGAGACGGTCGTCGGTTCGACTCCGGCCTGCTCCACAAAAAACAAATATAGAGGTAGGACAGTAGCTTCGGGATTATCTGAAATGAGGTCAACCGGGGCTTACTTCTTAACGGTGGATATTGCTGGTTCGAATCCGGCCTGTTCTACCTCTTTTTATCAACTTAAGGTCAAGGAAGACTTACTTCAACACTGCAGGAATGCTCCATTGATTCACAGTCTTCCGATTACCTTACTTAAAACACAATGTATGAAAAAAGATTAGTTGAAAGTACCTATCAGTCTAATTGTTGATCTCTATTGAAACGATACAGGTATCTCCGGATGCTTGCTTTGTAGATTGAAGTGCTGTTTGTTATTGTTATCAATATCGTATATCCGCGTGTTTATTATCTTTTCTTGATTTAAATTTGCCTTTTCCCTGTCATATCCGTAACTTTGTAAACTAAAGAATCCGATATGAATCAGGAGTTATTAGTAACAAAGCCGATACAATTCTATTCTCCGTAGATGCGCTTTCGGTGGTAAGAATTAGGATAGCCGGGAAACGAATTGTCAGGCTATTGAGAAAGAATGTACGATTAAGAATACAAACTAAAAATAGTGGCATAAATGATAACTTCCTGTATAGCAATAATATTCGGTTTTCGCTTTTTCGGCAGAGGATTGCATGAAATCTCCGGGGAAGAAATGGCGATTATTGCATTTTTCATGTTGTTTCTGTTTGTTCCGTGCCTGTGGCTTGTCAGGTATTTAAAAGATGACGAAATAGATTCAAACAGACAGGATAAGCTGGTGGAGATACATATTGCCCTGACCATCGTTCTGACTGTTGCGGGTGGTGTCTTTTCCCGGATGTCCGTACTTGTCAATAAGTGGATAGACGAACAACCGTTCATTGTTGCAGCTTACATAGCGTTGGCACTTAGTGTTTTTGGTGTCGTTATTGGCAAAGCTATTGATTTTTGGGTATATTATTTGAAGAAAAGAATATTCTAAAACAGTATGATAGAGTACATGAATATTCCGGTTTTGGTTTGTGTCTCCCTGTTAGGGGTGGGGGCTTTTGTTATGATAGTAGGCTCGCTATTGAAAAAGCAGTGGGCTACGGATGGGAAAAAGACTTCGTTATCCATTTACCTTTTATATCTTTTCGCAATGTCAGGTTCCGGCTGGACATGGTATAATAGCATACATAAAGCCCGTGCGTTGGCAGAAGGCAATCGATACACTTTAGCCACTTATGAAAAAGTGTCGGGTGTCATTAAAGGGGGACATAAGGTACGCCAGTTCGGTTTTTATGTGGATGGAGTGAAATATAATACTACAACGACATATCCCAAATTTTTGGGTGTCAGCAATCCTTTGCGTATTATAGTGAGGTATGCCGTCAGCAACCCTGAATACAATAAGGCTTTGGGGGACGAGTTTGTCCCCACATGGGTACTGTCCCCACCGGAAAGAGGTTGGAAACAATACCCGCCTGCTATTCATTGGGAAGGTGCTGTGCTGGATTCTGTTTATATGCAATCATTACAGGGTAATAATTAAACCGATGACGGTAAGTGCCGTATATACGCAGTTGATATAAAATGCAGCCATCAACAGCCAGGGGATATATTCCGACTTTTTGAATAAAGATGCAGGCTGGATGATTAGCAAAGTAAGAAAAAGAACAATGCTAAAACCGACCTGACTCATCAGCAACCATTGCGGATATTCCGTAATGACAGCCGCAGACCATGCTTGGAGCAAGGGAGTTATATTTTGCAGAAATACGTGAGCCGCAAAATATCCTAGAGAAGAAATGGCTTCTTTCCTCTGCCGTAGGAGCACATTGATAGTATAAACGCCTATTCCGGCTTGTCCCAGCAGTATGGATAACTGAAAAAAGTCGAAAATCCAATAGATGGGATTGCTGGTAGTGCCATCGTTGGCAAAATAATCATAGAAACAGAGTGAGGACACGCAACTTGCTGCGACCAACCCTGCACAGATAAGTGAAATGATTCTTATATTCATTGTATTCAGCATAATAAATCGGAACTAAAGCCCTGTACTTACTTTCTTTTTACACCTTTCCCGATAATTGAATCCGCAGCTACGCATCCTTGCGAACGGCTGTCAATCGAGCCGCCCCTGTAATCCCCCGCAACGAAGTAGCTGCCCGCCGGGACGACAACCGCAGTCGTGGTAGCCGTTGCCGAATCTATGGGTACAACGCTTTTACAGATGTTCACCTTCATGCCATTGGGCAGACTTTCGCAATACTCTTCACATTCATCTTCTTCATAGAAAAGTTTCCGTATGAATACCCATTCACACTTTTTGCCGTTCACGATACATTGCTGATCCTGAAAGCGGACAGTATCGCCCGGTAGTCCGACAATTCGTTTAAATGCCCTTTCCTGAAAGCCGGGAATGTATGAATGATATGCGATTACGTCCCCATAAGTCAGAGAATCCACCGGAATAAGATTTACTATTTCACCCACTTGATAGTTCGGGTACATTCCGGCACTGGTCAATTCAACTTTTGGGTTACATGCCGCCAATATCAATAGCATGACAAGCAAATACAATAACTTTTTCATAAGATTGATTTCATTCATCCAGAAAATCATCATTACTTAGATAATACTCAATAGCCTTTATACAATCTTTGTATAATGTTTTGGGATTCAATTTATATTGAAAGCTCAATATATCCTTAAATGTTTCAACATCGACCAACGAACTCATGCCCAAATTGTATGCTTGTTTGGGGACTTCACCATCTTCTGTTTCCACATATCCATCCTCTTCTTCCGATTCAATGACTAAATATTTGCCATTCTCCAAGTTCTCTGTTTCAATAACACTTTTTGAGCAATAGATATAAGCGTCACATGGTATTGCTTTATAAGCATTGATTAAATCTCCGATAGTTCCAAATTCTTTCATATATACTAATATTAATACATTATTTTTTTTCTTTCAGATACTTTTCCAATGCAATATACACTTCTTTCCGATAACTGACAAAAATAGTTTTATCTGTTTGGGACGAATTTTTCTTTTTCCCGTCATAGTGCGGAATATTGGATAAAAACAGGCTATACGAGAAAATCATGTTCTCCTCTATTTTACGGGAAGGTTTGAATGACTTGGCAGGTATGTAAGAATAAATACCCTCTTTACAACGGTAGGGCTTATACATTTGCACAACTCCCCACGAGTTTATCTCATCCACCTGGATGCTTCTTTTCCCGAACAGGCTTCGTGCTTCTATTCTATCTTCGCAAAGCAAAATCTTACTGGGTAGTGCCCAACAGATTAACAGGATAGACAAAGATATGGGCAACAGGAAAATAAAGAGGACTTTATTCTCACTTAAATTGGCTACACATAAAAAGTAGATCATAAATGCACAGAATATACTACATATGACAACTCCTGCCCAAACAAACTTATTTGTAGGGTAAATCCAGAATATCTTTTTCCCGGAATCCTTATCTCTCATTTTATCATTATTCTTTTATATCCTCCTTATACCCTCTAAGGCACTATATCGTAAATGGTCTGATCGTTATTCTTGAAAATGGTTTGTTCAATCAATTTTCCAACATGAACGATGCTGTCAATATCCGCATTGACTTTCAGGCTTAGAACCGGAGCAAATTTCACATGATCGTAATCTATGGGCGTGTTGTTATAGGTCGTTTCGATAATTGGGTAATTATGCTCTTTGGCAAACTGCTTCAATGTATCCAGATAGGGAAGTTGGTCTTTGCTCATGGCTTCAAAATCAATGTAGAACTTTCTGTTATCCTGCATGAAATAGATACAATCCACACCATTGGCACAGATACCCGTAAAATCATATTCCGTTCGTCCTGCCTTTACGTTTTTCAGCACGCCCGGCAACTTATCCATTGTAATCTGTGCGGCTACCGGAATATAAGGATTTATACTCTCACTCTGCGTAGCTCGCTTGTTTCCATATCCACATCCCAGTAAACTCAGAATAGAGGCAAGTATTCCCATCGTTATTATTTTAAAGTGTTTCATATTCAAATTACTTTTATGATTTCATCTATTTCATTGAAGTAGACTGCAAATATACGTTATGTGCTTCAATCCTATACTCTGATTTTTATCATATATATTCTGATAACGTCTGGTGGCTAATCGACCATCAGGGCGATTCATCCGCTTGTTTTCTGTATTATTTTATTTCTAAACAATATGTATGACGCCAATAAACAAAGTAAAAATGGTATTGTAGTATCATACAAGCACATTGTTCCAGAAAATAAAATTATCAAAATAGGAATAAGAAAAAATGATAGGAAACTATACAGTATGCTGTTTCTAACTCTTGCAAAGCAGTTCAAGAACAAAGTGATTGCTCCGGTAGATAATGCCAAAATTCCCAAAATTGACCAAGCCAATGCCATACCTCTATAAGAAACATCCATATCTGGTACAGGTTTTATATTTTGAGTCCTTAGCCAAAGAATACCCGTGGTACACAATAGACTAATACATAATATTCCAAACCATATTTTCAATAAGAGTTTGATTATATAGTATTTCTGTTTCATTTTTCGTTTATTTATTATCAAGTTAATGTCCGGTGGCAGCATTTTAATTCAAGCTATCTTTCATCATTATTCGTAGTTGTTTTTGTGTAGGTAATGTTTTCCATCCTTTATCTGGTGCTTTTAGAGTAAACCAAGATGGTACGCTGTCTAATATTAGATGTCGGTCGGGGGCTTTTGCTAAGAATGTTACAAAGTAACGGGTTCCGATTGGAGTGTTTTTACTCTCGGCAAATGATATAAAAAAACTTCCTTTATATAAAGTCTTATTATATACAAATTCATATTTTGCACTTTGCCCTCTATAAGCAGAACTGTATTTAACAAGAGTTACTATAGAATATATGCCATCTTTTCTTACATTGTTATTTCTAATTGTTGAGACAGCATACAATAGAATGAATACTACAATAGGGATTATAAATTTTAAAATCTTGGTTTGCTTAATCATATTTATTGCTATTCTATATACTTTCATTTTTTTACTCTGTTGGTAATATTATGCGGCTTGCCGCCGTTAGGTGGCACAGGTGCTTGTTAGCTGCACTTTTCCAATTTATAAATAAGCCCTTTTATTGTACTTGCAATTAATATTTCTTTATCATCAGGAGAGAAGGAAATATTACCATAGCCGATATTCGATAATTCAGCCAATATTTCCATATTAGGGAACGTACAAAGTTTTAGATTATTATCTTGATATAAGGCAATCATCTTGTTGTTATGCGAAAGTTGTATATCCAAACAGCCTTGTTGGTGTTTAATCGGCAGTTCTATATTCAAGGGCAAAATGCGAAAAGCAAGATTGCCCTCTTCTGTAAAGTATAACACTTGCTCTAAATGTTCACTATACAGAAAATTTGCATCGTCCAAATCACAGAATGTTTGTTCAAATGTTCTGTTGTCCATATCAAACCAAAGATAGAAGTACCTATTCTTTTCACTTGTCCCTTCGTTCGGTTTGCGAAACCCATCAATGAAGTATAATTGGCGTGAAGGGATATAACGTATTTGGTTATACACTTCTCTCATATCTTCACGAAATCTTGTTTCCTTTCCGTTTTCAATATCATAAACCGATATATAGCCGTATGGAAAATCATACCCCAAATTAATGATATACTTATTATCATGTGAAATACAAGCGTCACCATCACCATTTGAACTGCCTACTTTCGGTTTGAGTTTGCAACGGATTGACATAGTTGCCAAATCATACACAACAAGTTTACGATCATTATCTTTTGCCAAGAGCAAGTTGCTGTCATTTGAAAAGAAAACAGAAGCATTGCCTACTTCTTTGAATTGTGCTAAATGCTTATATGTTTCATTTTCAAAGATGTTTATCTGACTACTGTTAACTTGTGCAATCAAATGTTTATCGTTCGACATCTTTAGAAAATATGACTTCTTAAAAGTTTGTATCAGTTCCATATTCATTATTTTTTTAATTGGCAGCTAATGTTTGACAGCGTTCCGCTTATTCAGTCGGTTTGCTGTTTGTTATCGGTCTATTTCATTACACCTAAAATTTTTTCAAGTACTTCTTCCGGCTTATACCGCAAACTGTCAAATACAGTTTCTTGATATAGCATTTCACGAATAAGCGAAGGTTCTGATAATTCCATGTTTTTTCCAATAACGGAACATAATAATCGTGTGACAGAATCCACCAAAGTTCATCTTCAGGAAAAGCCTTAACTTTATATTCGACATAATTCTTAGAATGTATTCTTTGTATGATTTCAAGAAGTTCGTCACACGATAATGGAATATGGAGTAATGGTGGAGTCCCTATTGAAAGCCTAAGAGCAACCATACAAATAGAGTCATCTTCCATATATTCAGAAAGAATATCTTTAGTAATAACTTTGTGAGTTAATTCAGAAATTTTCTTTATTATATTCAAACATTTATTGTCCTTTTCACTATCATACCCACGTAGTAACCTCGATATTTGCAGACATATTTTTTCTATTTGAATAATTTTAGGTTCTATTTCTTCTCGTAGTTTCATAAACTTTTTCTTTTTATTGTTTGACCGATAATGGCTTGCAGCTTGCCGCCGTTAGGCGGAACAGGTGCTTGTTAGCAATGTTTTTTGTTTCACCACGGTCTTTGATTTGGAATAGACTCCACTTTACCAGTATATATATGGACATAGTAGAAGACGCCCTCCCAGTTATATGCCTCTATCTTTTTCTCATCATAAAGTATTATGTTCATAAAGGGGGAGTCGACGTTTGGTCTCACATCTTCTATCTGCCAAAGAATCTCTCCATCAATATTTTCGCCTGTGATGTTCCTGTTGTACCTTTGTTTAACAGGTGGCGTGTATAGCTTGATGATAATATCTCCGCATGCGATCTCTTTTCGCACCTCTAAATCTTTTATGTTTATATCTTCCATTTTATTATTGATTTATTGCTAATGTCTATCGGCTAACTAACTTTTCGGAAGTTAAGCCGTTTGTTAGCATTTATTTTTACTTTATCATGATGTTTTTATTGTTGATTTTGATATATTGTTTCCCAATTAAATACTCCCTAATTCATACTGTATATATTTAAGATTATTAGGCTCTAACTTTTGATTATTTAAAAACGCTTGTCGATACTCTTTTAATGTAGAACGATTAGGGGCACTATATTGATCTTCTCCAGTATTTGTATTTTCCCACATACAAACAGGGCAAATATCAAATATTTCCATTTTTCTATATACTTTATAGTTACAACATGGACAACAATATCCTAATAATGACACCGGCTTATCAATTAACTCAATATGAATATTATATAAAGCAAAGAAAATCTCTTCAATGTATTCATTAGTAACTAAATCATTATATGAAAATCGATCAAGTATATACTTATTATTACTATATTTTTGAATCTCTTTAAAATCCAAACTGTTGCTTTTGTCATATACTTTTATTTTGGAATTATAATCAGATATTATATCTGCCTTTTCTTCATTTGATAAATGGAGAAGATGGTGGTATTTTATTAACCTAATAGCTTCTTTTCTTTTTAATTGGATCATTTTCTCAGTTTATTTTCAATGCTAACGTTATGCTAACAGCGGTCATTTAATGTTTCGCTGTTGTTTTTTCTAAGTATTTAATTAAATCTCTTCTTCTAAAATATCGTCCAACAGGCTTTTAATTTTGCTTTTGTAAGTGTTTGCTATATGGACGTACATCGCTGTTGTTTTTATATTCTTTATTTCATCAGTCATATTATCTATATTATATGACTACCTATAAGTTGTCTCCTTGTCTATCCAATTACAATATTTGATAAATTTACACTATATGCTATAATTTCTTATTCTGACTTTTAATGTTTTGTTTATCAGTAAATTATATTCATATTGTTTTGCTGTATATAATTATGCCTCTAAAGATACGGTTTTGTCTAATTATTCACAAAGGAATCTGTTAGTTTTTTCCTCTATCCTATACAATTTCATCCTTTGGCAGCCAATAACTTGCTTTACACTTATGAAAGCCAGTTCGGTGTAGTAGAGACAATGGCGCGTATCGAACAAACATTGAAAAATATGGGAATCCCAGTATTTGCGAAATTCGACCACGGCAAGAATGCTCAAGATGTGATGGCGACAGAATATGGGCTTGATAAAGAACCGGTGATTGGAAAGATGCAGAAGTTGCTGGAAAAGATTGTTATTCAATCGGCCAGCGTTTATTAAACAAGAAATATAAAACAAGATACTTTATATTTTAAATCATATAGAGAGTGGCCCCTTTTCCGAAAAAAAAGTTTGAGTTACGCAAAAAGACTGCGCATCACTGCATCTATCTTTGTCGAAGAAACAAGAAAACAGGTCAAGTACAGGTTACTTCAACACACTTTTTTAGGTAGAACATACCAGTACGATTATCCGTTTTTCCAGTTTCGCAAAGGGGCAGTAGCTCAGTGGGTAGTTACGGTCGTCGGTTCGACTCCGGCCTGTTCTACCTCTTTTTTATAAACTAAGGTCAAGGAAGACTTACTTCAAAACCGCAGGAATGCACCATTGATTCACAGTCTTCCGATTACCTTACTTAAAAAACACAACGTATGAAAAAAGATTTGTTGAAAGTATCTATCAGGCAACATGCAATTTATTTGCCAGCGATAGAAGGAACTGAAAAGCGCGAAGCATTGACTTCGACTACTGTAACATTGGTTGCTCAACTTCGAAAAGTGGGATATAGCTTATCCGAAGAGTTGCTGCATGCTGTCAATCAGTTGTATCCGGCACAACAGGTGGAGATTCTTCAGGTGATGAAAGAAGTATTGGGTGTGTCACTCAACTGGGCTCCATTGGTGAAAGGCTGGGATACACCTACCGGAGAAACACGTTTGGATCATTGGATTACATGGCTTGCTAATATGTTCAATAGTAAGAAAGGTGTGAAACTATCTTGCGGACACGTGATTCCTGATAATACATTCCCCTTGGAACGATACAACGGTTGTCCGTTCTGCGGAACTCCGTTTGAAACGGCATCTACAGAATATTTCGGACAAGCCAGTAAACTGAAAGTGTTGGAACTTTGGCAGGAAAAAGAGCTGAATGTTTTCTTTGGTGACTTGCTGGAATCACGTACGGCCCTTGATGCAACACAAGCGGACAGCTTGAAAATCTTGCTGGCTGAACTTCCGTTGCCGGCAGTCGGAATCAAGATGAAAGAAACTCTAATGCTGGTGATCGACACACTGGTAGAGCAGGATAGGGCACAGGAAGCGCAGATTTATTTCTCTGCTCCGAATGATATATTGCGTTATTTGTGGTATAAGAAAACCGGATTCTTGCAAATCATAGAGCCGAAGGCCCTCATTCGTAAAGCGGGTAGAAACAATGCACATCTGTGCAATGCTTTGGATAAAAGCCGTTCGGCTGCCCAGGCAAAGCGGGAAGAATTAAAACTGAAATATACCCGTCGCGAGTGTAAAATGGTGGCTCTTTGGTTGAACAATTTGGCGATGACACCGGAGAAGTCTTGTGAAATGATGCATCCGAAAAGGGAAATGTGGGTACGTATGATACGTGCATTGCGTTTGGCGGAATATGCTCGTAAACCGGGATTCGAAAATTTGAAAGAGTTGATGGACGTATTCTACTGTCAGGCATATACAGTTTGGCAGGGAGAAGTGGAGCGTAGCCGTTTGAAAGCAGATGCGACACAGACATTCGCTTTGTTGAAGCAACGTCCGGGTATGTTTGCACGTTCCTTGTTTGCCAATATGCTTTGGTTCGGTCCGGAAGAGACGTTGACGGCATTTAAAGAAGTCGTTCATTTGTTGCCGGCTCGTTTGGTGGTCACTTTGGGTATGTATGCGGAGAGTTACTTTGAGCAAGGACATAAGAGAATGGTGAAGCCTTTAGGTGGTAATGCGCTTTTGATAGAGCCTCACTATTTGGTGAGTCTTTATATGGAAGACCAGCTTAAAGAGATGGTGAAAGAGGTACAGGATTTGTGTAAAGAGGTTGTTGCTGCCCGCTTTGCTAATGCGGGTGTCGGGAGTGGAAGCGCAAGTATGTATATTGATCCTATGTTGTTTCATATTCCATTGTCTATCGGCGACCGTAGCGAAACGGTTCAGGATACTTCCTGTGCCTTGCAGGGTACACGTTTCCCGGTGGAAGGAGATAAAGTTCGATTGTTTATGCAATGGGGAAAAGGACTTCCGGCACAGCATTTGGATATGGACTTGAGTTGTCATATCACTTTGCCTTCAACGACAGAAGTATGTTCCTACTTCAATCTGACTGTTATTGGTGCTAAACATAGCGGAGATATCCGAAGCATCCCCGACAAGAAAGGTACTGCCGAGTATATCGAATTGGATTTGAATGAGTTGAGCCGTGTAGGTGCGCAATATGTTGCTTTCACCTGCAATGCGTATAGCAATGGGGCTATCTCTCCTAATCTGGTGGTAGGTTGGATGAACTCCGCTTACCCGATGAAAATATCGGAGAGAAACGGAGTGGCTTATGACCCTTCTTGTGTTCAGCATCAGGTGCGAGTTTCTCAAAGCGTGCAGAAAGGACTTGTTTTCGGAGTCCTGAAAGTGAAGGAACGGGAAGTGGTATGGTTGGAAATTCCTTTCGGCGGACAGACGGTTCTTTCTTTGGATACACAGACTATTGAAAAGTATCTGGATAAACTGGAAGCCAAAACCACTGTGGGCGAACTGTTG
>NC_021017.1:5372023-5384706 GCF_000210075.1 Bacteroides xylanisolvens XB1A | reverse complement strand
TGAAGTATATACCCGTGAATGGGCATTGAATACGGCTGCTGTGACTAAGTTGCTGTTGGGTGATTAATTTCTAGCGGTTAACTGAATCTTTTCTTCCTAATATTTATAAGTTGTATTGCGATAAAGTATATCTTTGTATGCAATAAACTAATCGTCTGACTATAGTTACTTTTTCGTCTAACTATAGTCAGACGAAAGAATAACTATAGTTAGATGCAAGTTACACTATAGTCAGACGAATAAATATATGCTAGCCAAGAACTAATGATTGGTATAAGAGAGATTAAATATCAGGCAAGAAAATGATAAATGATAATCAATAAAATATAGCTGCTTATGAGTGCGTATTATGATTTGTATGAGACACCGGACGTTCAGAATACCGGCGAGAAGCAACCCCTTCATGCGCGGATAGTTCCGAGCGGGACTTATTCCCAAAAAGAGTTTATAGAACGTGTGTCACGTTATCAACATTTTCCCCAGAATATGGTTGACGGGGTGTTGGGGGCTGTAATAGATGAACTTGGTAGTCTCTTGGCGCGTGGCTATATTGTGGAGCTTGGAGAACTGGGACATCTTAGTGTCTCTTTGAAATGCACTCAGAAGGTAATGACTAAAAAAGAAATCCGTTCCGAATCTATCTGTTTTGACAATGTACACTTGCGTACCTCCAAAAATTTTAAATTGAAGGTAAGACGGGAAATGAGACTTGAACGTGTGCCCAAATCGGGACGGACTGTCAGTAAAACGGAGATACCTATCGAGCAACGTCTTCAAATGTTACAGGAGTTTCTGAAGAAGAATGGAGGAATCACCCGCATAGAATACAGCAGACTGACAGGAGTAGCCCGGCTGAAAGCTGTTGATGATTTGAATACTTTTATTCAGGAGGGAAAACTGCGTAAGAGAGGGGCGGGAAGGAATGTGTTTTATGTATGGAAACAGGAAGAATAATATTATAATAAGTAATTGTCCTTCTTTTTGCTAACAATTTTGTACCTTTGTTTGTATATAGAGAAAATAGTAAGATTATGGCAAGAATAACTATTCCTTATGCAGTAGCGGATTTCATAGATTTGCGTGAACGTGGTTTTTATTATGTTGATAAGACTGATTATATTCCTAAATTAGAGGATTATAATGCTCCTGTATTTCTCCGTCCCCGTCGTTTTGGAAAAAGTTTGTTGGTTTCTACATTAGCTTGCTATTATGACCGTACAAAAGCGCATCGGTTTGAAGAACTGTTTGGGGGAACCTGGATAGGTAACCATCCGACAAAAGAGCATAACAGTTATATGATTATTCGCTACGATTTTTCGAAAATGGTAATGGCGGATACTATTGAAGGGTTGGCTCAAAACTTTAATGATTTGAACTGTGGCTCGGTAGATGTGATGGTAGAGCATAACAGAGATTTGTTCGGTGATTTTCAGTTTACTACTCGGGGAGACGCTTCCAAAATGTTGGAAGAAGTTCTTAATTATGCCCGTTCTCATGAATTTCCAAAAGTTTATCTATTGATTGATGAATATGATAACTTCACTAATCAGTTGCTTACAGCATACAACGATCCGCTTTATGAGGAAGTGACGACGAATGACAGTTTTTTGCGTACTTTCTTTAAAGTGATAAAAGCCGGAATAGGTGAGGGGAGTATCCGTACCTGTTTCTGTACAGGTGTATTACCTGCTACGATGGATGATTTGACCAGTGGATATAACATAGCAGAGATATTGACTCTTGAACCTAATTTTCTGAATATGCTCGGGTTTACATACGAAGAGACAGAGACATACTTGCGTTATGTACTTGACAAATACTCCACAGGACAGGAACGTTTCGATGAAATCTGGCAGCTAATTGTGAGCAACTACGATGGTTATCGTTTCCGTCCCAATGGTGATCGGTTGTTCAATGCTACTATCCTGACTTATTTCTTCAAGAAGTTTGCGGCCAATGCTGGTAGTATTCCCGACGAACTGGTAGATGAAAATCTACGTACCGATATTAATTGGATTCGTCGGCTTACCCTTTCACTGGATAACGCGAAAGCGATGTTGGATGCACTGATTATTGATGATGAGTTGCCTTATAATGTAGCCGACCTTTCAAAGAAACTTGATAAACAGAACGTTTTTGATATAAGATTTTATTCTATCATTTTGTTTTATTGGGGTGTAATAACTTTAAAAGATAAATATTACATGACTTTTCCTAATAAAACAATGCGTAATGTTCTATTGTTATAGTTTTGTAATCCTTACTTGGACATTGAAAGAGATGTAGTATCTAGTTTAAAAACAGGTTCCTAAATAGATAGTATTTTTTCTCCATTTTTCAGACATTCTGTTAGTGGAGCTCCCATGTATCTAACGGTAATACCTAAATTGATAATAATTGAAGTTACTCCAAAATTGTTGCAACAATCCTGGCATGCTTCAATTGTAATTCCTGATTGTAGCATTTCCAATACTTCTGTCTGAACTTGTGTATCGTTTGCCACTAATCTTACCGATGCTCCCCAAAGGATTACATTTATATGTTTCCACCAACCTCTGTTTTTAGAGTTTATTACGTACATTGACAACATATTAAAGATCGTATCTTTATTGTCCGTTGTCCACAGGATATTTAACTTGTCGTTTTCATTCATTGTTTTAAATTTAAAATGTTCAATACTGCAAAAGTAGTGAATTAAATTTAGATTTCGTTTGTTACAGATTCTTTAAATAACACATATTAAGCCTGATAATTTGTCCGTTCACTTTCATACGCCTATATTTGTTCCCACTATTCTATATAACCAATAGAGGGAGAATGTATCACGAGAGAAAAATAAGAGCATACATAGCGTGGGTGTTGTTTATGACATTCATTCCTTTCTTTGTAGTGAAGACCTTTCACTATCATGGAAGTGAGGATGAAAAGTCATGTTCTCATGCCGGGCACTCTCACAAGTCATCCGATGATTGTGCGATATGTCAATACTCCCTTTCTTTCTTTACTGAACCCCCACCGGTAGAATTTCATTGTACATTAACGCTCGTGCCTTACGAGCCAATCATTTACCAGGATAAGGTCGTTTGTAAACGGACTTATTCGCATCAACTGCGTGCACCCCCTGTCGCATAATTACATACTCAAATTTACGAAGAAGACAGATTCACTGTAACCTGTCCTCACATTCATTTTACATATTAAATAAAGATTGTAATTGATGCGTATCGGAATTATTTCGGGCGTACTGGGGCTGATTGTAGCCTTACCCGTCCACGCACAGAAATCCGATTCAATCAAGAGTATGCTTTTACCTGATGTTGTGGTGACCGAAACGTACCAGCAACGTCAAGCTAAAAAGTCTGCCCTTACGGTTGATGTAGCAGATCAGGATTTTCTGCGCAAACATTTTACAGGAAACTTCATGCAAGCGATGGAGAATATTCCCGGAGTGCAAGCAATGGATATCGGTTCGGGATTCTCCAAACCGATGATTCGCGGAATGGGATTCAACCGGATTGCCGTATTGGAAAACGGAATCAAGCAGGAAGGACAACAATGGGGAGCCGATCACGGTTTGGAATTGGATGCCTTCAATATAGGAGCGGTCAATGTTTTGAAAGGCCCTTCCTCATTGCTTTATGGTAGTGATGCGATGGGAGGAGTGATAGATGTCGTTCCACCGGCCGTGCCTATGGATAATCGGGTGTTTGGAGATGTCACACTGCTTGGTAAATCAGTCAATGGAACCGTCGGAGGATCACTGATGCTGGGAATCAAAAAAAATGCCTGGTACTCTCACATTCGTTATTCGGAACAGCACTTCGGCGACTATCATATTCCTACGGATTCTATTGTCTACCTGACACAGAGAATCCCCATCTATGGGCGTAAACTGAAGAATACAGCAGGCATTGAACGCAATATCGGACTCTTTACCCAATATCAGCGAAGGGCATATAGAGCGAATTTCTCCGTGAGTAATGTCTATCAAAAGACAGGTTTCTTCCCCGGAGCGCATGGCATACCCGATGCGTCCCGTGTGGAAGATGATGGAGATAGCCGTAATATCGAATTGCCTTATAGCAAAGTGAATCACCTGAAGGTGACCATCCATCAGCAATATGCGTGGGAGAAACTGATCTTGTCAGGTGATTTGGGTTTCCAGAACAATCACCGTGAAGAATGGAGTGCTTTCCATACTCACTATGGCTCGCAACCCGCACCAGAGAAAGACCCCGACAAAGAACTCGCATTTAATCTGAACACCTTCAGTGCTTCAGTGAAAGCTCGTTTTATCGGATCTTCTTCATGGGAACATACATTGGGGTGGGATGGACAGCATCAACGGAATGACATTGCCGGCTATTCGTTTTTATTGCCCGAATATCACCGTTCCACCACCGGAATGCTCTGGCTTACAACGTACAGACCTAACAATGTGCTCTCCGTCAGCGGAGGAGCTCGGTATGACTACGGATACATAAATATTTCTTCGCATGAAGATGTTTACCTTGCCGATTATCTTCAAAAACAGGGATATACCCAGGAACAGATAGACCTTTATAAGTGGAACAGTCACCAGGTGAAAAAACACTATGGTGATTATTCTCTTTCTCTGGGATTGGTATGGACTCCCTCCGACAAGCATCTGGTAAAGGTGAATATCGGGCGTAGTTTCCGCCTGCCCGGTGCGAATGAGTTGGCTGCCAACGGAGTACATCACGGCACTTTCCGCCATGAACAGGGAGATGCCAATTTAAAATCGGAACAGGGCTGGCAACTGGACGCTTCTTATCATCTGAAGTACCGGAGAATTTCTTTCTCCGTCTCTCCATTTGTCAGTTGGTTCAGCAATTACATCTTTCTGCGTCCTACCGGAGAGTGGTCTGTATTGCCTCATGCCGGACAAATCTATCGCTATACCGGAGCGGAAGCACTGTTCGCAGGAACTGAAGCTACCGTAGATGTTGATTTTCTGCGTAACTTCAATTATCGGATTTCCGCTGAATACGTTTACACCTATAATTGTGATGAACATATTCCATTGAGTTTCTCGCCGCCACCTGTTATGCGCAATACATTAACCTGGCAAAAGAACCGGTATATGTTGTATGCAGAATGGCAGAGCATTGCTCGGCAAAATAGAGTGGACCGTAACGAAGACCGTACAGCCGGAGCAAATCTCTTCCATTTGGGCGGATCTTTAAACATTCCGATAGGTGGAAATAATGAAATTGAAATTACCCTGACCGCCCGGAATATATTCAATACCCGATATTACAATCATCTTAGTTTTTACAGGAAAGTTGAGATTCCCGAACCGGGACGTAACTTCCAAATATTAATCAAAGTTCCATTTAAAAAATTACTGAAATGAAAAATAAATTTTATCTCCCAATGGTTAGCCTTTTGGCAACAGTTACTTTCATGTTTTCCTCTTGTGATAATGATGACTCCAGCGATACGATCAAACCTTTGATTGAACTTCATGAACCGGAAGAAGGTCAGGCATTGGAGATCGGAAACGAACATGGAGTTCATTTTGAAATGGATTTGTCGGATGATGTCATGCTGAAATCCTATAAGATCGAAATTCATAGCAATTTCGACCATCATTCACACGGCGGTAATAGTAGGGCTGTGCAGGAAACAGTAGATTTTAGTTTTAACAGATCGTATGATGTGTCAGGACAGAAAACAGCACATATTCATCATCACGATATTGTAATACCAGCCAATGCGACTGCAGGGGATTATCATTTGATGGTTTATTGCACAGATGCCGCAGGCAACGAATCTTATATCGCGCGCAATATTAAATTGAGCAATGAGGTGGAAGATGAAGACCACCATCATAATGAATAGACAACTATATAAAGGAACTGGAATATCTGTTGGCTACAGGACGATAGATAGGCTGTTTTTTGTATAAAGAGTATTTTTTCTTTCGAAAGGTGTAATAGATATTACACCTTTTTTGTTTCCAATCCTTTACTTTTGTGAAAAATTCTATTTCGTATGATGAAGTTTCCAATAATAAATCGACTCTTTCCTTCTTTTAAATGGAAGGTAGCGGCTGTCATCATTGGCGGTGTTATTGTGGGGGGAGGGGCATTGTTTATGTACATGCTCCGGGCGCATACCTATCTTGGAGATGACCCGGCTGCCTGTGTGAACTGTCATATTATGACTCCTTACTATGCAACTTGGTTTCATAGCTCACATGCCCGGAATGCTACCTGCAATGATTGTCATGTACCGCATGAAAATGCTGTGAAAAAATGGACCTTTAAAGGGGGGGACGGTATGAAACACGTGGCTGCATTTCTTACCAAAAGCGAGCCGCAGGTGATTCAGGCTCATGAAGCCAGTTCCGAAGTGATAATGAATAATTGTATTCGCTGTCATACACAACTCAATACGGAATTTGTGAAGACGGGGAAGATTGATTATATGATGTCACAAGTAGGAGAGGGGAAGGCTTGCTGGGATTGCCATCGTGATGTTCCTCATGGTGGAAAAAACTCTCTGTCCGGCACTCCGGGAGCTATTGTTCCTCTTCCGGAATCGCCCGTTCCCGAATGGCTCCGGAAGATGGTGAATCAGAAAGATAAATAGGAAATGAAATACGTAATAAAATAATAAAACCGATATACAATGGAAAAGAAATTAAAATCATGGCAAGGATGGCTGTTGTTCGGAGGTTCAATGGTCGTTGTATTTGTTTTGGGATTATGCGTTTCTGCGTTGATGGAACGGAGGGCGGAAGTTGCCAGCATTTTCAACAACCGTAAAAACGTCATCAAGGGGATTGAAGCGCGAAATGAACTATTCAAGGATGATTTCCCCCGTGAATATCAAACTTGGACGGAAACTGCAAAGACTGACTTTGAAAGCGAATTTAATGGGAATATAGCTGTGGATGCCTTGGAAAAACGTCCTGAAATGGTGATTCTATGGGCGGGATACGCTTTCTCTAAAGATTATTCTACTCCACGGGGGCACATGCATGCTATTGAGGATATTACGGCATCGTTACGTACCGGTGCACCTGTGAACCCGACGGATGGTCCGCAACCGTCTACTTGCTGGACTTGTAAAAGTCCGGATGTTCCCCGTATGATGGAAGCATTGGGTGTCGATTCTTTCTATAATAATAAATGGGGAGCTATGGGGGCCGAAATCGTAAATCCGATTGGCTGCTCTGATTGCCACGACCCGGAAACAATGAATCTTCATATCAGCCGTCCGGCTTTGATTGAAGCTTTCCAACGCCAAGGTAAAGACATCACCAAAGCTACTCCGCAAGAAATGCGTTCATTGGTCTGTGCGCAATGTCACGTTGAATATTTCTTCAAAGGTGATGGCAAATACCTGACTTTCCCTTGGGATAAAGGTTTCACGGTAGAAGATATGGAGGCTTATTATGATGAGGCCGGGTTCTATGATTATATCCATAAATTGAGTCGTACTCCGATTCTGAAAGCACAGCATCCTGATTATGAGATTGCTCAAATGGGTATTCATGGGCAAAGAGGTGTTTCTTGTGCCGATTGTCACATGCCGTATAAGAGTGAAGGTGGTGTGAAATTCAGCGATCACCATATTCAGAGCCCATTGGCTATGATTGATCGTACCTGTCAGGTTTGCCATCGCGAGAGCGAAGAGACTTTGCGCAATAACGTTTACGAACGCCAACGCAAAGCGAACGAAATTCGTAACCGCTTGGAACAGGAATTGGCGAAAGCGCATATCGAAGCTAAATTTGCTTGGGATAATGGAGCGACAGAAGCTCAAATGAAAGATGTTCTCGCATTGATTCGTCAGGCACAATGGCGTTGGGATTTCGGAGTGGCTTCACACGGCGGCTCTTTCCATGCACCGCAGGAAATTCAGAGGATCCTTTCTCACGGACTCGACCGTGCTATGCAAGCCCGTCTTGCCGTATCCAAAGTATTGGCGAAGAACGGATACACTGGTGATGTTCCGATGCCGGACATCTCGACGAAAGCAAAAGCACAGGAATACATCGGCTTGGATATGGACGCTGAAAGAGCAGCGAAAGAGAAATTCCTGAAAATAACCGTTCCCGCCTGGTTGGAGAAAGCGAAAGAAAATGGACGTTTGGCGCAGATATAAAACAAATATAAGCATAGATATATATGTGGAGCAAACCGTGGAGTTATAAAGAAGGGCTGACGATTGCCGCAGGATTACTGATAATAGGCATATTGCTGCAAATGACAGTGGGTGCTATTAACTGGGATTTGTTTGCCTGTCCGGTCAACGTGATTGTGCTGCTGGTTTATATCGTTGCCTTGATAGCCATGCACCTTCTTCGTAAACGTGTGTATTTATTCAGTTGGTTAAGCCATTATTCCGCTGCCGTCTCCGCTTTGTTGTGGGCGGTCGGCATGACAGTAGTTATGGGACTTATCCGGCAAGCTCCTTCCGGTCATGCTCCAAATGCTTCAACGGATTTGCTGGGATTCTCACAGATGATTGCATCCTGGCCTTTCGTTCTGCTTTACTTTTGGATGGTCACTGCATTGGGACTGACGATACTTCGTGCCAGCTTTCCTTTTAAGTGGAGACGACTTTCGTTCCTTCTCAATCATATCGGATTATTCGTCGCGTTGATAGCGGCCACTTTAGGAAACGCCGATATGCAACGGTTGAAAATGACAACCCGCATGGGCAATGCCGAATGGCGGGCTACTGACGATAAAGGTCAACTGATTGAACTTCCATTGGCTATCGAACTCAAGGATTTTACTATTGACGAATATCCTCCAAAACTGATGCTGATTGACAACGAAACCGGGCGTACGCTTCCCGAAAAATCTCCTGAACATGTATTGCTGGAAGAGGGAGTAACAAAGGGAACATTACAGGACTGGCAATTGACAATCGAACAATCTATCCCGATGGCAGCTTCTGTAGCTACTGAAGATGCCTTGAAGTTTACAGAATTTCATTCGATGGGAGCAACTTATGCTGTTTATCTGAAAGCAGTCAATCAGAAGAATCAAACAATAAAAGAAGGCTGGGTAAGCTGTGGCAGTTTTCTTTTTCCTTATAAGGCAATCCGGCTGGATTCTTTAACCAGTCTTGTGATGCCGGAACGGGAACCGCAGCGATTTGCGTCGGAAGTGAAAATTTACACACAAGAAGGAACGATAACGGAAGGTACCATTGAAGTGAACCGTCCGATAGAGATAGAAGGATGGAAAATCTATCAACTTAGCTACGACGAGACAAAAGGACGATGGAGCGATGTCAGTGTCTTCGAACTGGTTCGCGATCCGTGGCTACCGGTCGTTTACGCAGGAATTATAATGATGATGGCAGGAGCTGTCTGCTTGTTCGTCAGTGCACAAAAGAGAAAAGAGGAGGACAAAGCATGAATTGGGAGTACTTTATATTATTTGCAATAGCTGCACTGGTTTGTTGGGCTTTAGGAGCTTTTGTTGCCTGGAAAGGAACAAAACCGGGATGGGCTTACGGATTTACTTTCTTAGGGTTGGCTATTTTTTTCAGCTTCATTATCGGAATGTGGATTTCATTGGAACGCCCTCCGATGCGGACCATGGGGGAGACCCGGCTGTGGTATTCTTTCTTCCTTCCGTTGGCGGGATTGATAACATACATACGTTGGAAGTACAAATGGATTCTTAGTTTCAGTTGCATCCTTTCGTTCGTCTTTATCTGTATCAATATCTTCAAACCGGAGATTCACAATAAAACGTTGATGCCTGCTTTGCAAAGTCCGTGGTTTGCTCCTCATGTCATTGTGTATATGTTTGCTTACGCTATGTTGGGAGCGGCGACGGTGATGGCTGTCTATCTGCTTTGGTTCAAGAAGAAAAAGATTGAACGGAAAGAAATGGATTTGTGTGATAACCTCACTTATGTAGGTCTGGCATTTATGACATTAGGTATGCTTACAGGAGCTATCTGGGCGAAAGAAGCCTGGGGACACTACTGGGCTTGGGACCCGAAAGAAACCTGGGCAGCGGCGACTTGGTTTGCTTATCTGGCATATATCCATTTCAGATTGGGAAAGCCATTGAAGGCACGTCCGGCATTGGTTATTTTATTGGTCTCTTTTGTCTTATTACAAATGTGTTGGTATGGAATCAATTATCTTCCGTCCGCACAAGGAGTCAGCGTACATACGTATAATTTGAATTGAAATATCGAATCATTTAAACTGCACTATCAATGAAAACATTTTATTGGTCATTCTTGCTTATGCTATTGCCAAGCATGGCATACACACAAAACACGGAGAAAGAGAATGAATTTACGATGTCTATGCAAATCAGACCTCGTGCAGAGTATCGGAACGGTGCCTTGATTCCACGGGATGAAGGGGTGGCTCCTACGTCCTTCATCAATAACCGCGCACGTTTGTCGATGGATTATAAACGTTCGGATCTGGAACTGAAGATGTCGGCACAGCATGTAGGTGTCTGGGGACAGGACCCGCAGATTGAAAAGAACGGGCGTTTTATGCTGAATGAGGCTTGGGCAAAGATGAACTTTGGCGAAGGATTCTTTGCCCAACTGGGACGTCAGTCGTTGATTTATGATGATGAACGTATTTTGGGAGGATTGGACTGGAATGTAGCGGGTCGTTATCACGATGCGTTGAAGCTGGGGTATGCCAACAAAAATAATGAAGTGCATTTAATTCTTGCTTTTAATCAGAATAATGACAGTAGAACAAGCGGAGGCACTTACTATGATTCTTCTACGGGACAGCCTTATAAGAATATGCAAACCGTTTGGTATCACTATAAGGCGGACAATGTTCCGTTCGGGGCTTCTTTATTGTTTATGAACTTGGGATTGGAAACGGGCGATAAAGCTACGGATGACTCTCACACTCGTTACTTGCAAACAATGGGAACCTACCTCACTTATAAGAACAGTAACTGGAATCTGGATGGTGCTTTCTACTATCAGATGGGTAAGAATAAAGCAGCTGATAAAGTTTCAGCTTTGATGGGAAGCATACAGGCTGCTTATACGTTTGACCAGACATGGGGAGCTGTGGTTAGCTTTGATTATCTAAGTGGTGATAAAGGAAATGGCGGTAAGTACAAAGCTTTCGATCCACTTTATGGAACTCATCATAAATTCTATGGAGCAATGGATTATTTTTATGCTTCTACCTTTGCGAACGGTTATGCGCCGGGATTGATGGATGTCCGTATCGGAGGTCGTTTCCGTGCTTCTGACAAAGTGGATATGGAACTTAATTATCACTACTTTAGTACAGCCGTAAAGGTTCAGGACTTGAAGAAATATTTAGGATCGGAAGTCGATTATCAGATAAACTGGTCGATCATGAAAGATGTGAAACTCTCTGCCGGATATTCTTTTATGCGTGGCACGAAGACGATGGACGCTGTGAAAACCGGCAATCATAAAAGCTGGCAGGATTGGGGTTGGTTATCGTTGAATATCAATCCGAAGATATTGTTTGTGAAATGGTAAATTTAAAGGAATAGATAGAATTTAAATAAAGAGAGAGTTTTTGAAAGTTTTGAATTTGTAAAATCATCCTTACCACAGTATATCTGAAGTGAGGATGATTTTTGTCTTAACCACTTCTTGATAGCTACACTCTTATTGTTACGTCTGTTGTTACGGATATTTTTCTAAATACGTCGTTACAAATACTTTTCCAAAGTTGTTTTATCTAAAATCTCAATTCGTTTTCCTTCCATGATGACGAGTCCTTCTTTCATCATCTTATTGATTTCTTTAGATAGAGCAGGGCGTGACACATTTAAATATTCGGCGAGCTGGGATTGGGTGTGCATGATATCTACTACTAACGAGTCTTTTTTCTTATGTTCGTATAGATAGACAATGAACCTTTCCCGTACGGTTTTGCGTGAAAGAGGTTTCAGGCGGGATACAGTACAGATGTTACAATTACCTGCGATACAAAGAAAATTATGAAGAACTTGTGGGTCCTGACTAATTACTTTGAAGGTTGAATCTTTGGTTGCCATAAGTATCACACTGTCCTCAAGAGCAGTGAAAGTAGCCGGCAAAGTATTGTTCGAATTAAAAAGATGAGGAGTGGCGAAGGTACGTGGAGCGATAATGTATTCAATCATCACCTCATTACCTAATCCGTCAATAATATCTGTACGTAGTTTTCCTTCCAAAAGTACAAATAACTTGTTGCAGGGTGTTCCTTGTGTAACGACTATCTCTTTTTTATTAGCCGCATAGATTACAAAATCCAGCTTTTCCAATAAGGACTCTTTGATGTTTAAAGGTAAATCCCTGAATAAGGGGATTTGAAACAGCTTTTCTTTATGTGAGTCGGTCAGTTGTATTTTTTTCATTGTATCATGTTGTCTGTATCACGGGCAAAGATATAAATTATATATTAGTGAAAGAAACTTTCAGAACTATTTGTAGAATAACTATATACAAGAAAGTTGTTAAAACGAATGCAAAATATAGAATCTGTAATTATGGTATCTTTCTCTGTAATTTATCTACATACAGGATACCTTTATTTGTCTATTTTTGCAACATGAATCATTGATAAAAAGAATTCTGAAAACAAAAAGTAATAAAAGAAAGTTATGGCTAAAAAAGTTTTGATAATTTCGTCCAGTCCACGTAAAGGTGGTAATTCGGATTTGCTTTGT
>NC_021017.1:5331335-5371691 GCF_000210075.1 Bacteroides xylanisolvens XB1A | reverse complement strand
ATTTGCTTTGTGATGAATTTATGAAAGGTGCTATCGAGGCGGGCAATGAAGTAGAGAAGATTTTTCTGAAAGACAAAACGGTTCATCCTTGTACGGGATGTAGTGTTTGCAGTATGTACGGTAAACCTTGTCCGTAGAAGGATGATGCAGCGGAAATCGTGGAGAAGATGATTGCTGCCGATGTGATTGTAATGGCAACTCCTGTTTATTTCTATACCATGTCCGGGCAGATGAAGATTATGATTGACCGTTGTTGCGCACGTTATACGGAAATAACTAATAAGGAATTTTATTTCATTATTGCGGCAGCAGAAAACGATAAAGCAATGATGGAGCGTACTATCGACGGCTTCCGTGGCTTCCTCGATTGCTTGGAAGGACCACAGGAAAAAGGGACAGTCTATGGCATCGGTGCATGGAAAGTAGGAGAGATTAAAGATACTCCCTACATGCAGGAAGTATATAATATGGGAAAGATGGTGTAACTGTTTGTTTTCCATATTAAAGATATTCATAAGGAATATGATAAATGGATTTGTTCGAATATTTGAGATATAGTTTTGAACTTAACTTTTAAAACCTGACGGGAAATCTGGAAAAGACGGTTATGTTTTCCAGATTTTCCCCTTTTTACGATTACTTAATTGACTGGATTGCTTGTTCTGCCACAGAATTATTATAATTTTGTGGCAGAACTTTTTATTTTGTATAATTCGTTTGATAACTAACTAAGTATCATGGGCTATAAAATAACGACTCTTGTGGAGAATTGTGTCTATGGACGTAAATTGCAGGCAGAACATGGTCTTTCTCTATATATCGAGACTCAAGAACATAGATTACTTTTCGATACGGGAGCATCCGACTTGTTTATCCGTAACGCCCGCTTGTTGCATATTGACTTGCAAAAAGTCGATTATTTGATATTATCTCATGGTCATAACGATCATACGGGCGGACTACGTTATTTTTTGGAATTGAATACGCAGGCAACCGTTGTCTGTAAGAGTGAGATTTTTTTCTCCTAAATTCAAGGATGAACGTGAGAACGGGATGATGCATACACAAAACCTCGATCGTTCCCGTTTCCGCTTTATTACAGAGCAGACCGAACTGCTTCCCGGAGTTTTTCCCTTTTTCCCTCTATTGATATTATAAATCAGGAAGATACCCATTTTGAACGTTTTTGGGTTCAGCAAGAAGATGGATGCAAAATACCGGATACTTTTCAGGATGAATTGGCGGTGGTATTGGTGGAACCGGAAGGATTTTCCGTATTAAGTGCCTGTTCTCATCGGGGAATAACCAATATTTTGCGTACGGTTCAGGCTGTCTTTCCCGAATCTCCTTGTAAGTTACTTCTGGGAGGTTTTCATATCCATAACGCGGAAAAACAAAAATATCAGGTCATTGCAGATTATTTACAGGAATATCTTCCCCGACAGATTGGCGTTTGTCATTGTACGGGAGTGGATAAATATGCCTTCTTTTATAAAGATTTTGGTGACAGCACATTTTATAATTACACGGGAAAACTAATTCAAACCGATTTATCGGAATAAATTTATAATAATTTGATATGAAGAAACTAATAACTTCTTTAGCGCTGGTACTATCAGCATTATCCAGCTATGCAATTACTCCTTTGTGGATGCGTGATACACGTATTTCACCGGATGGATCAGAAATTGTTTTTTGTTACAAAGGTGACATTTATAAAGTCCCTGCACAAGGAGGAACAGCTGTTCAACTCACCACACAAACCTCTTATGAAGCCAATCCGGTTTGGTCGCCCGATGGCAAGCAAATTGCGTTTGCCAGTGACCGGAATGGAAATTTTGACATATTCATCATGCCTGCTGACGGAGGTGCCGCCCGGCGATTGACCTATCATTCTGCATCAGAAATACCGTCGGCTTTTACTCCGGATGGAAAGTATGTCTTTTTCTCTGCTTCTATACAGGATCCGGCAAGCAGTGCCCTGTTTCCTACAGGAGCAATGACGGAATTATATAAAGTTCCTGTTGCCGGCGGACGTACCGAGCAAGTGCTGGGCACTCCTGCCGAACTGGTCTGTTTTGATAAAACAGGGAAGAATTTTCTTTATCAGGATCGTAAAGGTTTTGAGGATGAATGGAGAAAGCATCATACTTCTTCCATTACGAGAGATATTTGGTTATATAATACCCAAACGGGAAAACATACGAACCTGACAAACCGGGGAGGAGAGGACCGTAATCCTGTGTATGCACCTGATGGTAATGCTGTCTATTTTTTAAGTGAGCGTGATGGAGGTTCTTTCAATGTGTATACTTTCCCTTTGAATACCCCACAGGAAGTGAAAGCTGTGACTACTTTCAAAACTCACCCGGTACGTTTTTTATCTGTCAGCGATAAAGGTACCTTATGTTATACCTATGATGGTGAGTTATACACACAGAAGTCTGGTGCACGTCCGGAAAAAGTAAAAGTAGAACTTGTCCGTGATGATGAGCAGCAGCTTGCTACACTTAAGTTCTCGCAGGGAGCAACTTCCGCTTCTGTATCTCCGGACGGTAAACAAGTTGCTTTTATTGTACGTGGTGATGTGTTTGTGACCTCAACTGATTATGCTACCACCAAGCAAATCACAAATACTCCGGCAAAAGAAGCTGCCGTTTCTTTTGCTCCGGACAATCGGACACTGGTTTATGCCAGCGAGCGAACCGGTAATTGGCAACTTTATACCGCCAAAATAAGTCGTAAGGAAGACCCGAATTTCCCTAATGCCACTCTTATTGAAGAGGAAGTATTACTACCGTCCAAAACGGTAGAACGTGCTTATCCGCAATATTCACCGGATGGCAAAGAATTGGCTTTTATCGAAGACCGTAATCGTTTGATGGTACTCAATTTGAAAACAAAAAAGGTACGTCAGGTAACGGATGGTTCTACATGGTATAACACCGGAGGTGGATTCGATTACGAATGGTCGCCTGATGGTAAATGGTTCACTCTCGAATTTATAGGCAACCGCCACGATCCTTATTCGGATGTAGGCATTGTCAGCGCACAGGGAGGGGCAACTACTAATCTGACAAATAGTGGATATATCAGTGGTGCTCCGCGTTGGGTACTCGATGGGAATGCTATTCTTTTCCAAACCGAACGCTATGGTATGCGTGCGCATGCTTCCTGGGGATCGCAGCAAGATGTGATGTTGGTGTTTCTCAATCAGGATGCTTATGATCGTTACCGTTTGAGTAAGGAAGATTTCGAATTACTCAAAGAATTTGAAAAGGAACAGAAGAAGGCAAAGGAGAAAGACGATGAGAAGACGAAAGACGCAAAGAAGTCTAAGGCGGAAAAAGCAGATAAAGGAAATGCTGACAAAGACAAGATCGACAAGGATAAGGCAGATCAAAAAGAGCTAGTTGTCGAGCTGAACGGCATTGAAGACCGTATCGTACGTCTGACTCCCAATTCATCCGACTTGGGTAGTGCCATACTTTCAAAAGACGGGGAAGATCTTTACTATTTCTCTGCGTTCGAAGATGGATATGACCTTTGGAAAATGAATCTCCGTGAAAAAGATACGAAGCGTCTGCACAAACTTAATACCGGTTGGGCATCGTTGATGCTGGACAAAAAAGGAGATATCTTTTTGTTGGGAAGCCGGATTATGCAAAAGATGGATGCCAAGTCGGATGCGTTGAAGTCCATCAGCTATCAGGCTGAAATGAAAATGGATTTGGCTGCCGAACGTGAAACGATGTTTGACCATGTGTACAAACAGCATCAAAAACGTTTCTACAATGTCAATATGCACGGAGTTGACTGGGATGCTATGACTAATGCTTATCGTAAGTTCTTGCCTCATATTGATAACAATTATGACTTTGCAGAATTATTGAGTGAGTGGTTGGGTGAGCTGAATGTTTCACATACCGGAGGACGTTATTCTCCCAAAGGAAAAGGAGATGTCACTTCTAATCTCGGACTCTTGTTCGACTGGAATTATCAGGGAAAAGGAATGCAGATTGCCGAAGTAATAGAAAAAGGTCCGTTCGATCATTCACGTACCAAAGTAAAGGCTGGTTGCATCATTGAAAAGATTAATGGAGAAGAGATAACTCTCGATAATGACATAACCTGCTTGCTGAATAATAAAGCAGGGAAGAAAACATTGATTTCAATCTACAATCCACAAAGTAAAGAGCGTTGGGAAGAAGTGGTGATACCGGTCACCAACGGGCAACTGAATGGATTGTTATACAAACGTTGGGTAAAACAACGTGCGGCAGATGTTGAAAAATGGTCGAAAGGACGTTTGGGATATGTTCATATTCAGTCGATGGGAGATGACAGCTTCCGTACTGTATACTCGGACATTCTGGGAAAATATAACAACTGCGAAGGCATTGTGATTGATACCCGTTTCAACGGTGGTGGCCGTCTGCATGAAGATATTGAAATACTGTTCAGTGGTCAGAAATACTTCACACAGGTGGTACGCGGACGTGAAGCCTGTGATATGCCGAGTCGTCGCTGGAACAAACCTTCCATTATGTTGCAATGTGAGGCCAACTACTCGAATGCACACGGAACTCCGTGGGTATATAAACATCAAAAGATTGGCAAACTTGTTGGTATGCCTGTTCCAGGTACTATGACAAGTGTGTCCTGGGAAACTTTACAAGATCCTTCACTGGTTTTTGGTATTCCTATCGTCGGTTATCGTTTGCCTGACGGCAGTTATTTGGAAAATACCCAATTGGAACCGGATGTAAAGGTTGCCAATAATCCGGAAACAGTAGTCAAAGGAGAGGATACCCAACTAAAGGTGGCTGTGGATGAACTTCTGAAAGAGATAGATAGTCAGAAGAAGTAAATACGAGTATAATTATATCTAAAATAAAGAGTCGCTTCTTTGAAAGAATCAATCAGATTCTAACAGAGAAGCGACTTTCTTTTATAGCAATTTTCTTATATTGACCTTTTTATATGACTCCTTTTATAAGGCGTTTATTTTAAATAGATATAGGGCTTACTTCCAGACCGGCAGTAATCTATGGAGAGTTTTTCTAGTCATTATCTTCTGATTTAGGAAGCTGACGATATACCCCGTTATACAAGCGGCAATGAGTGATCCTTCGCGTACTCCCTGAATACCTTGAGTCAGCAGGAGCGAGAGAATCACGGCTAATGTAACCAAAGTAATATCAAAATAAACTTTGAACTTTCCAAATTCCTTGTTATAATGGCGGGATGCATATTTCACAAATGCTTCTGCGCTCATCATGGCTACTCTTGGTTTCAGTTCAAGCACTACTCCGATAGACTGCACCATGCATCCTGTAAGTAATAAAGCAATCGACATACCATAATTAGCGGGATGCAGTTCGCTTGTCAGCATCATATTGAAATCAATGAATGCCGAAAAGATAAAAGAGAACGGTAGTTGAAGAAGAATTTCAATAATATCCTGTCGGGTTCTATTCTTTCGGATTAACCAAAATTGTCCCAGGATAAGTACCATGTTGATGATAAATGTGCAAGTACCCAACGATAAAGGACTATTCAGGCTTAACACATAATTGATGCTCGATATGGGAGTAGTTCCTAATGCCGAGCGTATAATCAACACGATACCTGCCGCTAGAAAATAGAGTCCGATAACAAACACTAAATACCTCTTAAAAATCTCTTTCATTTCCATGTCTTTTTAACCTCTTTCTATTGATTCCTTTCTCATGTATTGAAAAGGATATGCAAAGGTCTTGTTTTTTACTCTGAAATAGATTATCTAATTCCATACAGTTTTTGTCATATCCGAAACAAATCGTATTTTTACGTCATAAAATAAAGGTGTAAATGGTAAAATCTCGTATATTTGATAATACGCAACTATTGAAGGAGCATCCTGAACTTCCTCATTATAAAGAGGAGGTAGTCTGTTTCCGGAGTGAATATAAAGACAGAAGTTATCCGGCAAATGAATGTTATTTCAATCGGGAGCTTTATATGATATTCGTTCTTGAAGGCCGTTCGGAAATTCTACTGAATGGAGAGTTTATTGCGATAGAACCGAATATGTTACTTATTCACGGAGCAAATTATCTCACGGAACATCTTTATTCAAGTCGGGATATTAAATTTATCACTCTTGCCCTTTCCGAATCCATGCGGACGGACGATTCTTATCTGACACAAATCACGGCAATTCTGTTGGCAACCATGAGACGGAATAAGCAATATACGATTCAGTTGACGGAGTACGAAGCTCAAATCATCCATAAGGAGCTGGAAGTATTGATGCATCTGATGAATATTGAACATCATTTCCTTTTCCGGCGTATACAGGCAGCGTGCAATTCTCTGTTTTTGGATATAGCAGATTTTCTTTCCCGAAAGACCGTTATCAAAAAAGAGATCAGTCGTAAAGACCACGTTCTGCAAGAATTTCATGCACTCGTTACTCGTAATTTCAGGGAAGAACATTTCGTGAGCTTTTATGCGGATAAACTGGCTATTAGTGAACAGTACCTGGCACGCATTGTACGTCTTGGAACAGGTAAGACTATCAATAGCCTTATTAATGAATTGTTAGTAATGGAAGCGCGTACTTTATTGAGTTCTACCAAATTTACGGTTGGCGAGATTGCTGCTAAACTGGGGTTTAGTGATGCAGCCGGTTTTTGTAAGTTCTTTAAAAGAAATGCGGGACAGACTCCGTTGAATTATCGGAAAGGATTATTGATTTGAACGGAAAGGATTGCTGAACTGAATGGGGAATTACTGAACTGAATAGGGAATATAATGAATTTAAATAATAAGTTGGCTGATTTGAATGAAAATGGAAGTAGGTTGATGCAACTGTCCTTAAAGACCGTATACATCAACCTATCTGAATATATAGTGAATGGGTTTGATTTTAACCGATCAGTGTTGTAATATCTTCTACAATCTGTTCATCTGTCAGATGATTGGCGCGGAGAAACTCCTGTATATCATATCGGTCAACAAATTCTTTTTTAGCTCCAAAGTTCAGAACTTTCATGTTTGTAGCACCATAATAACGGGCAATCTTTTCACCGAAACCGCCATCCAATACACCGTCTTCCAACGTAATCACTAATTCGTGATCTGCTTTCAGTTCATCCATCAGTTCGTTGTCTACACCGGTGATGTAACGCGGATTGATGAGTGTTGCGTCAATATTGGCTTTTTCTTTCAGAAGTGATGCAACCGACTGTCCCAATCCATAGAACGAACCTAAAGCAAGAATGGCTACTTTCGATCCACGATGCGTTACTTTATAGCGATTGAGAACACTATAATCAGTCTCCACCGGTTCCCCACAAGTAATTACATCTGTTGCCGGCACACGGATTGCAATCGGGTGTTCATTTTGGCGGATACTCCATTCTAGCATAGCAAGATATTCCTCTTTGCAAGTCGGTGCCAGATAAACCATATTAGGAATATTGCTGATGAGCGGAATATCGAAGAAGCAGAGGTGAGTTACATCATTCATTCCGGACAGTGTTCCCCAGAATACCAATAAAACAGCCGGGTTATTATTGATACAGAGGTCTTGCGAAAGTTGATCGTATGAACGTTGGATAAATGTACTATACACTCCGTAAACAGGTTTTCCGCCATTGGCTGCGATACCCGAAGCAAGAGCTACTGCGTGTTCTTCTGCAATACCGACATCTACAAACTGTTTGCCAGCTTCCTTGCGGCGGTCCGGAGTGAATCCGAGAACGGCAGGAGTACCCGAAGTGATTGTTACCACTCGCTTGTCTTCTTTCATCTTTTTCAGCAGATATTGGGCAGTCATTTCGCTATAATCTTCCGCATCCTCGGCAAACTTTGGTTTTCCGGTTTCTATATTGAAAGGAGTGAGCCAGTGAAAAGTTTCCCTATCTTGTTCTGCAGGTTTATAACCTTTCCCTTTCAGAGTATTAATATGTACTACTACCGGATGCTGAATATCTTTCACTTTAGAGAAAGCCTTAACCAATGCTTCCACATTATTGCCGTCGTTCACGTACATATAATCCAATCCCATAGCCTTGAAGAAATTACATTCGCACTGACCGTTACTGTCACGCAATTTTTTCAGGTTCTTATATAGTCCACCGTGATTTTCGGCAATAGACATCTGATTGTCATTGACAATAATAATCATGTTTGTACCAAGCTCCGCCACATAGTCCAATCCTTCAAATGCTTCGCCGCCACTTAAGGAACCGTCGCCTATCACGGCTATGATATTCTCATTGCCACCGGTCAGGTCGCGTCCTTTCGCCAATCCGCTAGCCAGGCTGACGGAAGTGGAAGTATGACCGATAACAAAAAAATCATGCTTACTTTCTTGTGGTTCGGAATAACCGGATACGTTGTCATACTCTGCCGGATAGAGAAAAGCATCTTTCCGTCCGGTCAGCATCTTATGTACATAACTCTGATGCGATACATCAAAAACAAGCTTGTCTTCCGGTGAATTGAATACATAATGTAAAGCGATAGTCGCTTCCACCATTCCGAAATTAGGGCCGAAATGCCCGCCATGTTCACTTAACTTTTGCAGGAGTGATGCACGGATTTCATTACTTAAATCATTGAGTTCTTTAAACGATAACTTCTTTACGTCTGCAGGAGAGTAAATATTTTCTAAATACATATCAATTTGTTTTTTACGTTTATACCTATTATCTTTATCACACTGCAAAGATACTGCTGATTTTAGATTCGATTTGTATATAGATTACGGATTATTTTACCTATATTACCGACCTTGGAAAATAGGACTGACGATAAACATAAAAATAGTAGATAATATATATTGGAGGACAACATATATGAATAGTGATTATAAAGTGGGCGATTTAATTTATGATGCAAATATTTATGATGCAATGAATACCAATCTAGATGATTGGTACTTTTATAAGCGATGGCTGCCGGAAAACAAGGATGCACGGATACTTGAACTTTGTTGTGGTACGGGCAGGCTCACTCTGCCCATTGCAAAGGAAGGATATGATATTACTGGGATTGATTATACCCCTTCAATGCTTGCCCAGGCAAAAATTAAAGCTTCCGAAGTAGGATTAGAAATAAGTTTTATCGAGGCAGATATCAGAACTTTGGATTTGCCGGAAAAATACGACTTTATCTTTATTCCGTTTAATTCAATTCATCATTTATATAAGAATGAAGATTTATTTAAGGTATTTAATGTCGTTAAGAATCACCTCAAAGACGGTGGCTTATTTCTGTTTGATTGTTTTAATCCGAATATCCAATATATAGTTGAAGGTGAAAAAGAGCAGAAAGAAATTGCTGCATATACAACCGATGACGGTAGAGAAGTATTGATAAAGCAGACAATGCGATATGAAAATAAAACTCAGATTAACCGTATCGAATGGCATTATTTTATCAATGGCAAGTTTAACTCTATTCAAAATCTGGATATGAGAATGTTCTTCCCTCAAGAGTTAGATTCATATTTGGAATGGAATGGTTTTCATATTATTCATAAGTATGGCGGATTTGAAGAAGAGGCATTTGACGATAATTCGGCAAAACAGATATTTATTTGTCAATGTGACTTAGTGTATTGAGATTTTATTAATAAATAAGTGAAAATGTAATAGTATGGTAGCGTGGTTGCCTAAAGGCCTTTTGGGGCTGTCTTTATCCTTTTGAACTGGAAGTACTCATCAGAATTCTTTTTCAGTTTCGACTTTTCTCATTTTGTTTAATGATTCTTTAGTTACTTCTCGTAATAAATTTGGCGTTCGCTAAAGTAGGAAGTCTGACTTTGGCTTCCTTGGTTTTGATACTTACTTCATTTCCTTAAATAGGTTAGAATAGATATTATAGCAGATTGATAAAAAATAGAATCTGTAATTCGGGTAATAATGTCAGTAATTCATCTACATACAGTCTCTTTATTTCACCCTATTTTTGCAACGTAGAAAATAGATAATCAATTCTTTAATAATTAAAAATAAGAGATATGAAACGGATTTTATTATTAACAACTGTATTTATGATGATGCTTGGAACTAGTTTTTCTTCTGCACAGACAGATGCAGATAACTTTTATAAAAGTGATTTGGTAAGTGTGGAGAAAGTTTCTTTTTCCAACCAGTATAAAATGAAGGTAGCCGGAAATTTGTTTCTGCCTAAGAATATGAAAGAAGGGGACAAATACCCTGCAATCATTGTCGGACATCCAATGGGAGCTGTCAAGGAACAGAGCGCGAACCTTTACGCAACGAAAATGGCCGAACGGGGTTTTGTAACACTCTCCATAGACCTGTCTTTTTGGGGTGGGAGTGAAGGCGAGCCGCGCAATGCTGTTCTGCCGGAAGTTTATGCGGAAGACTTTAGTGCCGCAGTTGATTTTTTAGGTACCCGTCCGTTTGTCGACCGGAATCAGATTGGAGTAATCGGTATTTGCGGCAGTGGAAGTTTTGCTATCAGTGCAGCGAAAATAGACCCTCGCCTTAAAGCCATTGCGACAATCAGTATGTACAATATGGGTACGGCTAGCCGTAACGGGTTAAAACACTCATTGACATTGGAACAGAGAAAGCAAATAATGGCTGAAGCGGCAGAACAGCGTTATGCTGAATTTTTAGGTGGAGAAACTCAATATACAGGTGGCACCGTACATCAACTGACAGAAAAGTCCAGTCCGATTGAACGGGAGTTCTATGAGTTCTACCGTACACAAAGAGGAGAATTTACCCCCGACGGAGCAACTCCTATGACCACCACTCATCCTACACTTTCAAGCAATGTGAAATTTATGAATTTCTATCCTTTCGAAGATATTGAGACTATTTCACCCCGTCCTATGCTTTTCATCACCGGTGAAAATGCCCACTCACGTGAATTTAGTGAAGACGCCTACCGATTGGCCGCCGAACCTAAAGAACTGTATATAGTACCCGGCGCCGGACACGTAGACCTTTACGACCGTGTAAGCCTTATACCATTTGACAAGCTGGAATCTTTCTTCAAGGAGTATCTGAAGAAATAGTGATAACAGGAAGTGTAAATGTAACTTTTGAAATAACAGATTAAAGAATAAACTAATGGAACAAATAAGAAATAAAGAATATGGAGGCGAACGTCCTCTGTTCGCGACCCACGACCTTCAACTGGAAGATGTAACAATTCACGCCGGTGAATCTGCATTGAAAGAATGTAGTAATATTATAGCAATCAACTGTCGCTTTGAAGGAAAATATCCTTTTTGGCATACCAACGGATTCATTGTGAAAAACTGTCTCTTCACAGAGGGAGCCCGTGCTGCTCTATGGTACTCTCAAAGTCTGCAAATGGCAGATACCTTGGTAGAAGCACCGAAGATGTTTCGTGAAATGGACGGAATAAAACTCGAAAACGTGCAGTTGCCTAATGCTTTGGAAACGTTTTGGTATTGTCGTAATATAGAGCTGAAGAACGTACAGATTGATAAAGCGGATTACCTTTTTATACACAGTGAGAATATTAAGATACAAAACTATGCCCAAAACGGGAACTATTCGTTCCAATATTGCAAGAATGTAGAAATCCATAATGCAGTTATCAATTCCAAAGATGCTTTCTGGAATACGGAAAATGTAACAGTCTATGATTCCGAGCTGAACGGAGAATATCTGGGCTGGCATTCTAAAAACTTACGTCTGGTAAATTGCAGGATTTCGGGGACTCAACCGCTTTGCTACGCACATGATCTGGTGATGGAAAATTGTACGATGGCGGAAGATGCTGACCTTGCTTTTGAACACAGTAGTGTGAAGGCAACGATTAAAAGTCCCGTTCATTGCGTAAAAAATCCTCGTACGGGAAGTATTGTTGCCGAAAGTTTCGGAGCAATCATTTTGGACGAAAATATTAAATCACCAGCAAATTGTGAATTGAAACTTTGGGACGATCTAACCTGTTTTAATTGAAATATGAAATATAATTTCGATGAAATTATTCCACGCAGAGGAACGAATTCTTATAAATGGGATTCGGCTGAAGATGCGGATGTATTGCCGATGTGGGTAGCTGATATGGATTTCCGTACGGCTCCCCCTGTCGTGGAGGCATTGAAGAAACGGGTGGAACATGGGATTTTCGGTTATGTACGTGTACCTGATGCATACTACGAGGCAGTTCTAAATTGGTTTGCTCAACGGCATGCCTGGCGGATGGAAAAAGAGTGGATTATTTACACCACCGGTGTTGTGCCGGCAATATCTGCTGTGATTAAAGCATTAACGCTGCCCGGAGATAAAGTAATGGTGCAGACACCTGTATATAACTGTTTTTTCTCCTCTATCCGTAATAACGGATGCGAGATGATTGCCAATCCTTTGGTATATAGAAACAGGGGCTATCAGATTGACTTTGATGATTTGGAGCGGAAAGCTTCAGACCCGAAGGTAAAACTTCTGTTGTTATGCAATCCGCACAATCCTGCCGGAAGAGTGTGGAGCAAGCAAGAGTTAAGGCGGATAGGTGAGATTTGTCTTCGAAATAATGTGTTTGTGGTTGCGGATGAAATTCATTGTGAATTGGTATTTCTGGGGCATGAATATACTCCTTTTGCTTCTATATCAGAAGAATTCCTACTGAACTCGGTCACTTTTGTTTCGCCTAGCAAAGCCTTTAATTTGGCAGGACTTCAGATAGCCAATATCATTTCCGCAGATGCAGATGTACGGAGGCGGATAGATAAAGCGATTAATATAAATGAAGTCTGTGATGTGAATCCTTTTGGAGTGGAGGCGTTGATAGCTGCTTATAATGAGGGTGAAGAATGGCTGGAAGAACTTAAAATCTATTTGTTTGCGAATTACATCTATTTAAAAGGTTATTTCGAGACCTATCTTCCGGAGTTTCCTGTAATGATGTTGGAAGGTACGTATTTAGTTTGGGTAGATTGTTCGGTTCTGCATCAGGCGTCAGCGGAAATAGTCAAAGACTTGTTGAAGAAAGAAAAACTTTGGGTGAACGAAGGCAGCCTGTATGGAGAGGCTGGTGAAGGATTTATCCGTATCAATATTGCCTGTCCGCGACAGCGGTTGATAGATGGATTAAACAGATTGAAGCGGGCTTTGAAATAATAAAATAATTGTCAGTTTATTGAGAGATCCCCCTTCTCACTCCCCGTAAATACGAATGAAAAGAAGTAATATGGAAAGTCTGAATTGTTCGAAAGGGAATACGGTAGGTATTGTTGTTGCCTATTTTCTCATTTATGTAGTCTGGGGCTCCACCTATTTTTTTATCGGTGTGGCCTTGAAAGACTTTTCGCCTTTCCTTCTCGGAGCGCTCCGGTTTACGGCTGCCGGGATTATACTTCTGGGAATCTGTTATTTGCGGGGAGAACAAATTATAAAGAAAAGCTTGGTAAAACGTTCCGCCGTTAGTGGCATTGTATTGTTGTTTGTAGATATGGCTGTCGTTATGTTGGCGCAACGAGTAGCCTTGTAGCCATTATCGCTTCTTCCACAGCCCTTTGGATTTTGCTGTTGGATGTCCCGATGTGGCGTACTAATTTCCGTAATCCACTTACTATAATGGGAGGTTTGATTGGTTTCGGAGGGGTAGTGATGCTTTATGCAGAGCAACTCAATGTCAGATGGTTACATTCGTATAGTGAGCGTGGTATTCTGCTCCTTATTTTCGGGTGCATATCCTGGGCTTTGGGAACGCTATATGCCAAATATCGTTCTTCTCGTGAAGAAAAAGTGAATGCTTTTGCCGGTTCTGCCTGGCAGATGCTTTTTGCCAGTGGAATGTTTTGGCTTTGTGCTGTTATCAATGGAGATGTTCGGGAGGCCGATTTGCGTGAAGTCTCGGTTACAAGCTGGCTCTCCCTGCTTTATTTAGTCTCTTTCGGTTCTTTACTGGCATATTCGGCATACGTTTGGCTGTTGAAAGTGCGTCCGGCTGCGGAGGTAGGGACACATGCTTATGTCAATCCTTTTATTGCTGTTCTTTTAGGAGTCTTTTTAGGAAACGAACAGGTTACTTTTATTCAGGTTTCCGGTTTGCTGGTTATTCTGTTGGGAGTGATGTTGATAGGTCGGAAGCGTAAAGCGCAATAAATAGAAAACGATGTACATCTTATATCATTTCGATAATATAATTCCTTATATTTGTATCAGGATGAATAAACCAATAATTTGAGAAATGAAAACAGAAAAAGAAAAAATGTTGGCGGGAGAAGTTTATGATTGTGCTGATAATGAGTTACTGACCAGATGGCATAAAGCAAAGCAACTTCAACAGGAGTATAATAATACTCTCACTACTGATGCAGGTAAAATTTCTGATTTATTAGATGAATTAATCGGTTCAAGGGGGGATAATGTCTGGATTAGTGCTCCTTTCTTTGTGGACTATGGTGAGAATATTTATATCGGGAAGAATGTAGAGATTAATATGAATTGCGTTTTTCTTGATTGTAACAAGATTGTTATCGGTGATAATTCGGGGATTGGGCCGGGAGTACATATTTATACTGTTTTTCATTCTACAAAGGCATCGGAAAGAACCTCTGAAAACAGTACTTTTTGGAAGTCACAGACAGCTCCGGTGATTATTGGCAATAATGTGTGGATTGGTGGAGGATGCATCATTCTTCCGGGAGTAACTATTGGCGATAATACAACTATTGGGGCAGGGAGCGTTGTCACAAAGTCTATTCCGGCCAATGTGCTGGCGGTTGGCAATCCGTGTAGAATCCTTAAACAGATAGAGTATTGACGCTTCTTTAATATTCGTATTATCTCGTCAGTAAAAAAGTCACTTGTAATGCTATGTTAAGCACTTCCCATTCATAACGTAAAAAATACGTGAACGGGGAGTATTAGGGAGGAATGTGGTGATCTAATAATGACGCTATATCTCTGTATTTAAGATGTCAGGTTTGCGTGCGGAATTTATTAGGAGTCATCCCGACAATTCGTTTAAACATTCGGCTAAGATGTTGTGGATACTGGAATCCGATTTCGTAGGCAATCTGACTCGTTGTTTTATCTGAAGACAAGAGTTGTTCTTTTGCCAGTTCAATCATTTTATCCTGAATATATTCGGAGACGGTTTTACCAGTTTGCTTACGAATCATATCGCCAAAGTAGTTGGGAGAAAGAAATACTTTGTCGGCAAAGTATTTGACCGATGGCAATCCTAAATGTTGCGGAGCATCTCCTTCAAAATATTCATTGAGCAGATGTTCGAAGCGGACGATAATATCATTGTTAACTTTGTTTCGGGTTTCAAACTGCCGTTCGTAAAAGCGCATACAATAATCAAGCAGCAATCTGATATTGGTACAGATCAGGCGGCGACTGTGTCTGTCGATAGCATGGTTTAGCTCGATTGCTATTTTTTGCAGGCAATCCATTACTATCTGTCGCTCCTCTTCAGAAAGATGGAGTGCTTCATTGGTTTCGTAAGAGAAGAATGAGTAGTTTTTTATTTCTTGTCCGAGGCTAGTGCCTCGTATGAGGTCGGGATGGAATAGGAGGCCGTGCGCATTGGGCTGAATGTTTTGGATTAATTCCAAATCAGTAATTTGCCCGGGGCCAAAACAGACAATGGTTCCGTCTTGATAGTCATAATATTGACGACCGTATTTAATATCACCGCATTTTACATTCTTCAAGAATAGCGCATACACTTCATAGCGAAACCATGCGCGTGTAGGCCATGTGGTGGACTTGGTGAGATCGATGATGCTGACCAACGGATGTTTGGTTTCAAGTCCGAAGATTTCGTTATAACGATTCACGTTATCTATTACAATCATTTCGTCTTTATAATTCTCTTCCATAGCGTTGTCTGCTTTTAGTAGGTTACAAATATAATTCTTTTATCCATAAAATTAGTTCTCCATCTTCAAAATCCATGATTGGGGTATAAATATCCGTAAATCGTCTACATCCGGGGTGGATGATTCCCAGTAACTTTGTAATCGGTAATTTAATACTGAAATTCGAACTATCATAAGTTATCAAGATGAAAAAGTTACTGATTGCTTTTCTATTGTTTGCTGCCGCTATTTCGGCCAGCATCATTAAACCGGTTGAGCGGTTTGCCACCGAAAATAATAAAGTACGGTTGTCTCGCATAACAGTCGATTCGGCACGACTGGAAGAATATAATGCTTATCTGAAGGAAGAAATCGAAGCCTCAATGCGATTAGAACCAGGTGTGCTGGTACTCTATGCCGTAGCGGAGAAAGAACGTCCCCACCATGTGACAATTCTTGAAATTTATGTTGATGAAGCAGCTTATAAAAGCCATATTGCTACGCCTCATTTTCAGAAATATAAAAAAGAAACGCTTGATATGGTGCAGTCGCTCGAACTGGTAGATACCACTCCACTCATTCCTGGGCTGAAGATTAAGTAAATTGAATCAGTAATATTGGTTTCTATATCCGTAATTTGTATCATAAAGAGTTGGAACAGAATAGCTAACTTTGCATTATCAGAGAGTTCATAAATAATAAACCATACGTAGTTATATGAGAAAATTGTTTTTTATTATTGTAACAGCCATCGGAATGATGCAAATCCCGATGCAATCTATAAATGCACAGAATATGAAAAAAGAAGAAGTACCTCAAAACATCAGCGCATTTCCGGTAGGAAAAGCGAATACAGGATTCGAACAATATTTCACGGGTAGATCTTGGCTGGCACCGCTGACTGGTAACAAAGACTTGAATGTACCCATGTCCAACGTTACTTTTGAGCCTGGCTGCCGGAATAATTGGCACAGCCATACGGGTGGACAACTCCTGATTGCCGTCGGCGGTGTGGGATATTATCAGGAACGTGGTAAAGCGGCGCGCCGTTTACTTCCCGGTGATGTGGTTGAAATTGCTCCGAACATCGAACATTGGCATGGCGCCGCTCCCGATAGTTGGTTCTCACATCTGGCTATCGGATGCAATCCGCAGACCAACCAGAATACATGGTTGGAACGAGTGGATGACCAACAGTATGCCGAAGCAACGAAAGGTAACGTAGCAATCGGACTGCAAGCTACCGATCCTGAATTGGACGATATATTTAGTAATTTTACAAAAGAAGTGCAAGAATACGGTGCACTGGACATTAAAACCCGTCTTATGGTAACATTGGCATCCAATATTGCTTCACAAGCGCAGGCCGAATACCGCATCACACTCGAAAGCGCACTTAATGAAGGCATTGCTCCGATAGAAATAAAAGAAATCCTTTACCAGTCAGTAGCCTATGCGGGCATGGCTAAGGTCAGAGATTTTATCGGTATCACCAATGATATATTGCTCGCCCGTGGCGTGCGTCTTCCTTTGGAAGGACAATCGGTTGTATCATCCGAAACACGTTTCAATAAGGGACTGGAATTGCAGAAATCCATATTTGGTGAACGGATAGAACAGATGCATAAGAACGCTCCCGACAATCAGAAGCACATCCAACGTTACCTCTCCGCCAACTGTTTCGGCGACTATCAGACACGTAGCGGACTGAATGTAAAGACCCGCGAACTGATTACATTCTCGATACTTGTTTCTTTAGGCGGCTGTGAATCGCAGGTAAAAAGTCACATACAGGGAAATGCCAACGTAGGGAATAATAAAGATACGTTGCTGGCAGTCGTAACGCAACTCTTGCCATTTATTGGTTATCCGCGCACACTCAATGCCATAGCCTGTCTGAACGAAGTGATTCCGGAAAAGTAATAAAGACATTGATGCATCCCCAAAGATAACGATTAAAATCTATCCGGGACTTGACAAACGCTTTTTAATGTTATATATTTGTAGTCCGGGAAAGTATGAAACGAATGAATACTGAATGAAAAAACAGACGGAATATGGATATGAAATGGATGGAAAATAGTATAATATTACAACGAACTTAGCTCATTCCCTTAGCTTATACTAGGGGATAAGGCAACAGATATAGCCCAAAGGCTGCGAACTTTACAGAGTTCGCAGCCTTTTTTGTAACCTATTATTGAATATATTTTTGCAAATTCAGGTTTTAAAGTTTATAATAAACAGGGGGGACGTTTATAATAAACGGTCACAGTATTTATTAATAACGCTCTTTATGTTTATGTGGTAGGTTGTTATCTTTTTTGTATAACCTTTCTCTAAAGGATAGAAACTTGTGTGGTTGTGATAATAATAATTGATATATTGACTGGGTAATTTAATTTTATAAAATATAGTTTCTCCACTATTCTTGTTATTGTTACTCTATGTTATCTATCAGCTTTGTTTTGAAATGCACTTTGAATACCTGTTTTTATCTGTCGGAAACTTTGCAGGACGAGATAATAAAACCTCATATTTGATGATCAATTCACTGCAAGATTTGTTATCTTTGCAAAGGTTTCATTTATAAAGAGAAGAAGTTATGGATATCATGGACCGTTTGAAAGGGCCTCGGCGCAATCTGCCTATCGGGATACAAAGTTTTGAGAGACTTCGTCGCGACGGCTATTTGTATGTTGACAAAACAGCATTTGTCTACGAACTTGCCTCAACGGGCAATCCGTATTTCCTTAGCCGTCCGCGTCGTTTTGGCAAAAGTCTGCTGCTTTCTACACTGGAAGCGTATTTCTGTGGAAAGAAAGAGCTTTTTGAAGGACTTGCCATTGAGCAGCTCGAAACAGAATGGAACGAACACGCTGTACTGCATCTTGACCTTAATGCCGAGGATTACTCTGAAATAGAAGGATTGAGAAACGGACTTGAATTGCAGCTTCGTAGTTGGGAAAAAGTCTATGGAACCAGTGAGGAAGGTTTGAGTTATTCCGGTCGTTTCATGCAAGTCATTAAAGAAGCTTATCGACAAACAGGTCGTGGCGTAGTTGTTCTTATTGACGAGTACGACAAACCGCTGCTTCGCTCCATGCATAATCCGGAATTACAAGACAAGTTCCGCGAAATGCTCACCGCTTTTTATACTGTACTGAAATCAGCAGACCCCTGGTTGCGCTTCGTCTTTATCACCGGAGTGACCAAATTTGCTCAAATGGGTATATTCAGCACTCTCAACCAACTGATCGATATCAGCTTCGACCCGCAATACAATGCTCTTTGTGGTATGACCCGCCCGGAAATTGAAGCCAATTTCGTCCCGGAACTGGAACGGTTGGCAGAAAGGAACGGTTTGACAAAAGAAGATTGTATGGCATACCTTACTCGTATGTATGACGGATATCATTTCAACTATGTCCGTAAGGAAGGTATGTACAATCCGTTCAGCATACTGAATGTGCTTAGGAGCGGGATGTTTGAGAATTACTGGTTTGCCAGCGGAACACCCACTTTCCTTGCCGAAATGCTGAAGAAGACCCATTATGATTTGCGTGAACTGGACGGATTGGAAGTAACTGCCGCCTCTCTTACCGACGACCGTGCTGACGTAAACAACCCTGTGCCAATGATTTATCAAAGCGGCTATCTGACCATTAAAGGATATGATACAGAACTGCGTCTCTACAAGCTGGGTTACCCCAATGATGAGGTGAAGTATGGCTTTCTTAATTTTATCACTCCGTTTTATACCTCGTTGGATGAATCGAAAGCCCCCTTTTATATCGGACAGTTTGTAAAAGAACTAAGGGCAGGAGATGTTGAGGTTTTCCTCACCCGCCTTCGTGCGTTCTTTGCCGATTTCCCCTACGAACTGAATGATAAGACAGAGCGTCACTATCAAGTGGTATTCTATCTTGTTTTTAAACTACTGGGGCAGTTTATTAACGCCGAAGTGCAAAGTGCCCTGGGACGTGCTGACGCTGTGGTGAAAACAGCAAATGCTGTTTATGTCTTCGAATTTAAGCTAAACGGTACCGCAGAAGAAGCATTGGCGCAGATTGATAATCGCGGCTATCTCATACCTTATACTACTAATGGTTGCCGTATAGTGAAAATAGGTGCAGAGTTCAGTAAGGAAGAACGCAATTTGAGTCGATGGTTAGTAGAGGAAGAAGGATAGTAGGGAATTGATAATAAAAGTATAGTATATAATTTCAAACCCCAAAAGTAACGCCCAAACGGTAAAACGGCATCCGTTTGAGCGTTTTTTTTAGAAATCTTTTTGGAAGGATGAGGAAGGAAACGATAGCTTATCTCTTCCATTATTCCGTTCTCTATGTGATATATACGTTGATTTTAATGTTTCCTTTGACAACTTTCGGTCGATGTTCTATTTTTCATATTTTAGATTGTTCGAAAATGTAATAGATGTTAATTGGCTACCAGGCTTGCGAACTAATTTTTGATATGATATGTTGTTTAAAGTGAATAACGAATTAAAAATGAACTAGAAAGTTAGACATGGACAAATAAAACATTTCTAATGATTTAGCAGATAAAACATTACATTTTAAAACTTATGATTATGAGAAAATCGATTATTTTATTAGCCTTGATATTGGGTGGCGTTACAGCAAATGCCCAATCAGTTGTAGAAGGTACAAAAGTAACAGACAATTGGTCTGTGGAAGTCAATGCCGGTGCAATCACTCCCCTTACTCACAGTGCTTTCTTTAAAAGTATGCGTCCTGCTTTTGGAGTGGGAGTTTCCAAGCAATTAACTCCTATCTTCGGTTTGGGATTCCAAGGAATGGGATACATTAATACTACTCCGAGTAAAACATCTTTCGATGCTTCCGACGTCAGCGTATTGGGTAAAGTCAACCTGATGAACCTGTTTGCAGGTTACAAAGGCGAACCCCGTTTGTTTGAAGTGGAAGCCGTTGCAGGAATGGGCTGGTTACATTATTATGTGAATGGTGATGGAGATCAGAACACTTGGTCTACCCGTTTGGGATTGAATTTCAACTTCAACTTGGGCGAAAGCAAAGCATGGACATTGGGTATCAAACCTGCCATTGTATATGATATGCAAGGCACTTACCCCGAAACAAAGAGCCGTTTCAATGCCAATAACGCAGGTTTCGAATTGACAGCCGGATTGACATATCACTTTAAGACAAGTAACGGAACACATCATTTTGCAAAAGTGAGAGTGTACAACCAAGCTGAAATTGACGGATTGAACTCTTCCATCAATGCGCTTCGTTCGGAAGTGAACAACAAAGACGGTCAGATCAGCAACGCCAACCAGCGCATCAACGGACTGCAAGAAGAACTTGAAGCCTGCCGTACAAAGGTTGTTCCGGTAGAGACTGTAGTGAAAACCGCCCGTGTGCCCGAATCTATCATTACTTTCAGACAAGGTAAATCATCGGTTGACGCTTCCCAACTTCCTAACGTGGAACGTGTAGCTTCATACATGAAGAAATATCCTGACTCAAAAGTAGTTATTAAAGGATACGCTTCTCCGGAAGGTAGTGTGGAGGTCAACGCAAGAATCGCTGCTGCACGTGCAGAGGCTGTAAAAACTATCCTTGTTAATAAATACAAGATTAGTGCATCCCGCATCACTGCCGAAGGTCAGGGCGTAGGCGACATGTTTACCGAACCGGATTGGAACCGTGTAAGTATATGTACGATTGAAGATTAAACAGATAGATTACATAAATAGAATAATGAAGGCTGCCCAAAAGGCAGCCTTTGTTGTATGTACTGGTTTTATAGATAAGCGGCTAATTTTTTGAATATCCTGAAAGATTAGTAAACAGATTTCTTTGTACATTACATAAAATAGCTATTTTTGCAAGTATTGTTCATGCGCGTTCTGTGTTGAGTGTGCAAATATCAACCATTAAAAACTGTATTATGAAGAGAGTATTCGTTTTTCAAGATTTTAAATCGCAGAAATTCTGGAGTATAGAGGTAGTCGGGACAGATGTTACTGTAAATTATGGTAAGCTGGGGACTGCCGGACAAACACAAGTGAAAAACTACGCAACTACTGAAGAGGCTGAGAAGGCTGCCAACAAACTGATTGCAGAGAAGACAAAGAAAGGTTATGTGGAAACTGCCGAAGAAACAGCACGTGAAATGAAAGTGGAAGCTAAGAAATATACATTGAGTTATGATGAGTATGAAAACGATGTGAAGCTTTTGGATAAGATATTGAAAGACAAGCATCTCTCTGAATATAAGCAAATAACGATTGGCTGTTGGGATTATGAAGGTGATGACTGTTCGGCTTTGTTACAAGGTCTCATTGAAAATAAGGACAAGTTTGCGCAGATAGAAGGCCTGTTCTGGGGGGATATTGAACAGGAAGAACAGGAGATCTCATGGATTGAACAAGCCGACCTTAGTCCGCTGCTCGATAGTATGCCTAAATTGAAGGATCTGAAAATAAAAGGAACAAACAATCTGCGCTTGGGAAAAACTTCACGTCCGGAGTTGCGGTCGCTGGAAATAATCAGTGGTGGTATGCCTACTGAAGTGGTAGAGGACATTCTTGCTTCTGACTTTCCCAATCTGGAAAAACTGATTCTATATGTTGGTGTGGAAGATTACGGATTTGAAGGTGATATTGAGATCTTCCGTCCGCTTTTCTCCAAAGAGCGTTTCCCGAAGCTGACCTATCTGGGGCTTGTTAACTCTGAAGAACAGGACAGCATTGTAGAAATGTTCCTGGAATCGGATATTCTACCTCAACTTGAAACCATGGATATTTCGGCCGGTACTCTGAAAGATGAAGGTGCACAGTTGTTGCTGGATAATATGGATAAAATCGCTCACTTGAAGTTTATCAATATGCGCTATAATTATTTGAGCAAGGACATGAAGAAACAGTTGCAGAACCTTCCTATGAAAATAGACATTGCCGAAACCGAAGAGGCGGATGAATATGATGGTGAATTGTGGTATTACCCGATGATTACAGAATAGGAGATGCAGATAATCGTTGTCAGCAACTCTTTATCCAAACGTATAGAATACTTTGTTGAAGCAGGTAAGCACTTGCAGACAGAAGTTTGTTTTATGACTTATGAGGAACTTTTTAGCTGCTTGCCGCTATTGCGGCAGGCAGTTATCAAACTGGAACCCTGTGTAAGTGATGAAACTGATTTCCTGAAATATGCGCTGTTGAATCAGGCATATAAGGAGACATTGCAACGTTTGAGCGAGATGAGCCTGCCTGATGATGTGTGCTTTTTAAATACTCCTGATGCTTTGTTGCGTGCTCTTGATAAAAAGGAAACAAAAGAAGTCCTGATGGACAAAGGGCTGAAAGTGACTCCGATGTTACCGTCTCCACACTCTTTCGATGAGTTACGGCAGCTTCTTGCCGATTGTGGTAGAGGATGCTTTTTAAAACCCCGTTATGGTTCGGGTGCGGGAGGCATTATGGCGATTCGTTATCAGCCCAACCGGAATAAGTGGATAGTCTATACTACGCTGCGGCAAGTGGACGGAGTGATTCATAATACCAAACGAATCAATCGTTTGAGCGTGGAAAAAGAGATAATCCCGTTGGCAGAAGCTGTGATACAAACAGAAGCTATCCTCGAAGAATGGATTCCTAAAGCACAATTGCAAGGAGAAAATTACGACCTTCGGGTAGTGTGCCGGGAGTCTGAAATAGATTATATCGTTGTGAGATGCAGCAAAGGAAGCATAACGAATTTACACCTGAACAACAAGGCGCATTGGTGGAATGAATTGTCTCTATCCGAAGAGGTACGGCAACAAATCTATTTTCAATGTCAGGAAGCTGTGCAATCCTTGGATTTGCGTTATGCAGGAGTAGATGTATTGATAGAAAGAGGGACGGATATTCCTTATATAATAGAAGTCAACGGACAAGGAGACCATGTTTATCAGGATATGTTTGCTCATAATTCTATTTATACTCAACAAATAAAAAACATAAAAAAGAAATATAACCATGCAAATAGATGAACTGCCGGCTGGCGAACAGACCCGTCATCCGGATCTGGATATGAATCAGGTGGTGGGTACTCATGATATATTGATGCTTTGCTTTGACACCTTGCGGTATGATGTCAGCAAAGAGGAAGAAGCGGCCGGAAGAACGCCTGTACTGAACAGCCATGGAGGAGAATGGGAGAAAAGACATGCTCCGGGAAATTTCACTTACCCGTCTCATTTTGCCATCTTTGCCGGATTTCTGCCTTCTCCGGCAGAACCTCATTCGTTGCGTAGCCGTAACTGGTTGTTTTTCCCCGTGCAAGCGGGTACAGGACGTATTCCGCCCAAAGGAAGTTATCCATTTACAGAAGCGACTTTTGTGCAGAGTCTTGCCCATACAGGCTATGAAACGATTTGTATAGGTGGCGTAAATTTCTTTAGCAAGCGTAATGAGCTGGGGCGTGTATTCCCCGGTTACTTTACTAAAAGTTATTGGCTGCCTACCTTTGGATGCACAGCACCCGATAGTACTGAAAAACAGATTGATTTTGCATTGAAAAAACTAGAAAATTATCCGGACGACAAACGGATCTTTATGTATATCAATTTTTCTGCTATCCATTATCCGAACTGTCATTATGTGGAGGGTAAAATGAAAGATGATAAAGAATCACATGCGGCTGCCCTGCAATATATTGACAGTCAGTTACCTCGTTTGTTTCAGGCTTTTCAGAAACGGAGCAATACGCTGGTGATTGCTCTTTCCGATCATGGCACTTGTTATGGTGAAGATGGGTATGAATACCATTGCATATCTCACGAAACGGTTTATACAGTCCCTTACAAACACTTTATTTTAACGAAACAATGAATCAACCGCTACCACGATATGTAGACTATATGTATAGCTATCCACATAAAACTGCCTATCGTCCTTTTCCATCTCCGGTTTCGCTGCTTCCTTACCTGGAACAGGTGGAAGGGCAGAAGGCATCACTCTATTTTCATATTCCTTTTTGTAGTCATAAATGTGGATATTGTAACCTGTTTTCTCTACAAACCAATCGTGCGGATTATATCGCAACTTATTTGGAAACCCTTCATAAGCAGGCACAACAATTGTCACCTCTCACCACCGGACTGATCTTTGACAGTTTCGCCATTGGAGGAGGTACACCGTTGCTTCTCACCGTTTCCCAACTGGAATACTTATTGGAGACGGCTGCCCTGTTCGGAGTGCATCCCTCACATGCTTTTACTTCCATAGAAACATCACCGGAGTATGCTGATCCTGCCCGTTTGGCATGGTTGAAACAAGCCGGAGTGGCTCGTATAAGTATCGGTATACAAAGTTTTCTCAACGAAGAGTTAACCGCTTTGAAAAGACGTCCCCGGCAAGACACGATCAATCAGGCGTTGGAAACTATCCGGAAGATGGAATTTCCTTTTTTTAATATCGACTTGATTTACGGAATCAAAGGACAAACAGTGGATAGTTTTCTCTATTCTTTAGAGCAGGCTCTTCTGTTTCAGCCTAACGAACTCTTTATCTATCCGTTATATGTGCGACAGGGAACAGCTATCACGGAGCGGGAATCTGATGATGTCTGTTTCCGGATGTATTGTGCCGCCCGTGATCTGTTGAAAGACAGAGGCTTTCTACAAACTTCGATGCGGCGTTTTATTCATCATCCGTCTACTGATGCGGAAATTTCCTGTGGAGATGAAGTGATGCTTTCGTGTGGTTCCGGCGGACGTAGTTACTTGGGTAATTTGCATTATGCCACCCGGTATACTGTTTGTCAGCGCTATATTGCCGAAGAGATAGATGACTATATGGGCACTACTGATTTTACAGTAGCTCGCAATGGATTTATTCTCTCTCAAGAAGAACGAAGGCAACGTTTCATCATTAAAAATCTGATGTATTATATGGGGCTTGATAAAGCCGAATATGAGCGTCGTTTTGGCGAATCACCGGATGATATTCCATTATTCCGGCAACTGGCAGAACGGCAATGGATAGAAAATACAGATGACCGCATTTGTCTTACTTCCGAAGGAATAGGATATTCTGATTATATTGGTCAGTTGTTCATTACTCCTGAAATAAGAGGGCTGATGGAAACTTATTCTTATTGAACGAAATGAAAATGAAAAACGAGGGGGATTTACTTTCCATCAAGCGTATCTATTATCGCGGTAAATTGAATAGCTGCAATTATACCTGCTCTTACTGTCCTTTCGGCAAAAAGTCACATCTGACAGCCACTACGCAGGATGAACAGGCGTGGAACCGTTTTATTACGGCTATTGAACAATGGAAAGGGGGACCGTTGCAGTTATTTATTATTCCTTACGGTGAAGCATTGATACATCGTTATTATCGGAAAGGGATCATTCATTTAGCGGCGTTGCCACAAGTGGCTGGAATTTCCTGTCAGACTAATCTTTCTTTTTCTGCTGATGAATGGCTGGACGAATTTCCGGCTACACCGACATTGATAAGTAAGATAAAAATTTGGGCCAGCTTTCATCCGGAAATGACTTCAGTAGAAAGTTTTGTCCGGCGACTTCATACACTTTATAATGCAGGAATACAGGTCTGTGCCGGAGCGGTAGGCAATCCGATGGCAAAAAGCGTACTTAGTGATTTGCGAAATGCTCTTTTGCCGGATATTTATTTGTTTATTAATGCTATGCAAGGTTTGAAGTCTCCGTTAAGCATAGAAGATATTCGTTTCTTTACGCAACTGGATAACCTTTTTGAATATGATTTAAAAAACGCTTCGGCTCAATGGACTATCTGTTCGGGAGGGAGAAGTAGTTGTTTTATTGATTGGAAAGGAGATATCTTTGCTTGTCCCCGAAGTCAGGTGAAGATAGGAAATTTTTATCAGAATCAAATGTTGGCCCCCTTGCTTCCTTGTCGGCGGAAGGTCTGTGACTGTTACATTGCTTTCAGTAATTTGACTAATCATCCTTTGCATCGAATAATGGGAGCAGGTGCATTTTGGCGGATCCCGGATAAGCCTTTCATTACTTCCGTGTTTTTTGATGTGGATGGAACACTTACCGATGCCCAGGGAAGGGTTTCGGAAAGTTATGCCCATGCTTTGCGGTACATAGCGCAATTTGTTCCCTTATATCTTGCTACTTCTTTATCTATGCAACAGGCGCGGAGAAAGTTAGGCAAGGCTCTTTTCAGCCTGTTTGAAGGAGGGGTGTTTGCTGATGGTGGATTACTGGTATATGGCGGGCAGAGCCGGTGTATGCCGGTTGAATTACTACTGGACATAAACGAAGAATCAGCAAAGATAACGGCGCATAGCTATGAAGGTCAAGTCTATAAATACAGCATGCTGGTTTATGATAAGGAAGAGAGAATAAATATTCTTTCTCGCTTAAAAGAGAAACCTTATCAGGTGTTTTATAAACCACCTCTTATTACGGTTATCCATAAGGAAGTTGATAAACGGAAAGGAGTGCTTCATATATGCAAGGCTTTAGCTTTTCCCCTTGACCAAGTATTGATTGTCGGAAATTCACTGAAGGATTGGGAGATGATGTCAGTGGTGTCTCATTCTTGTGCAGTGATGAACGCCGAACTACTTTTAAAAGAACGTGCCCGCTATACGCTGAATCCGGACCGATTGGCTGCTTTCTTCCGCTTCCGGGAGTAGAAAAGCGGCTGCAATAAAAGCTTCACATTGATACCTGATTGTATCATTCAAAAATAAAAATCAGTTATAATTTGGTAGTTATAAAAACAAAGCCCATATTTGCAGCCCGAAAATAGGGACAGGCATAAAAATCCTCATCGGAGGGTGCTATAATAGATAATTATAGTGCTGGATAAGATGAATGGTGTAAATCATTCGCTTGTCCGGCACTATTTTTTATTGTAACAATTTAAGATAAGAGGTAAAGTAGCGGAGAAACTATGAAAGAGTTAAATTTGACACAAGGAAGTGTTCCGAAGGTATTGCTGCAATTTGCAGTACCTTTTCTTATTGCCAATGTGCTTCAGGCACTTTATGGTGGAGCCGACTTGTTTGTTGTGGGGCAATATGATGATTCGGCAAGTGTGGCGGCTGTGGCTATCGGCAGTCAGGTGATGCAGACGATTACGAGTATTATTCTTGGCATTACGACAGGCACAACCGTGCTGATTGCTATCGCTATCGGAGCAAAAGATGACCGGAAAGTAGCTTTTACAATCGGTTCTTCCGTGTGGCTATTTTCAATCGTAGGAGTCTTGCTGACCTTGGTCATGCTGGCATTTCATGGGCAGATAACCGAACTGATGCACACGCCTGCGGAAGCGATGGCTGATACTAAAAACTATATTCTGGTATGTTCGGCTGGTATTCTGTTCATAATAGGGTATAACGTTGTATGTGGTATCCTGCGTGGATTGGGTGATTCAAAGACACCGCTTTATTTTGTAGGCTTGGCATGTATAATCAATATAGTGCTCGATTTTATACTGGTCGGCTATTTCCATTGGGGAGCTACAGGAGCGGCTATTGCTACTGTAACCGCGCAAGGCGTTAGCTTTGGAATAGCGCTTTGGTTCTTATACCGGCATGGATTCCACTTTGATTTCTCACGGAAGGATATCCGTTTGAACCGGAATCTGTCTAAAAAGATCATGGTATTGGGAGCGCCTATTGCTTTGCAAGATGCTTTAATCAATGTTTCATTTCTGATAATCACTGTCATTGTGAATCAGATGGGAGTCATTGCGTCTGCTTCTTTAGGTGTTGTTGAGAAAATCATAGTGTTTGCCATGCTGCCTCCGATGGCTATATCATCGGCTGTGGCAACCATGACTGCACAAAATTACGGGGCGGGACTTATCAAGAGAATGAATAAATGTCTTGCTTCCGGAATAGGGATTGCTCTTGTTTTCGGTGTGTCGGTTTGCGTGTATTCGCAATTCCTGCCGGAGACGCTTACCGCTTTCTTTACGAAAGATGCCGCTGTGGTGGCAATGGCAGCAGAGTACCTGCGGGGATATAGCATCGACTGTATCGTAGTCAGTTTTGTGTTCTGCATCAATTCTTATTTCAGCGGACAAGGGAACTCGTTATTCCCGATGATTCACAGTCTGATAGCTACTTTCCTGTTCCGTATACCATTGTCATACTGGTTCAGTCAGATGGATAGCTCGTCGCTGTTTATCATGGGATTTGCTCCACCCATTTCAACGGCGGTTTCATTATTGATTTGTATCTGGTATTTGCGATATACGCAAAGGAAATTATACTTGAGAGGCACATTGATGCCTGCTATGTCGAATTAGGTGTTTTTAAGTGACATATATTAACTAAAATCTATTTTGTATGGAAGCTTATTTGAAGAAACTCTGTTTTGAGTATCAGGTTGATGAAAAAGAAGTGAAAGAGCTGTTGGCTCGTATGGAAATGGTGTATCTGGATAAAGGAGAAACGATTGCATCTGCCACAATGCCCGAGCAGAGCTTGTATATTATTGTTTCCGGCATTCTGCATACATACACGACCCATGAAGGAGAGGACAGAACCATCCGGTTTTTATCTGAAGGGGATGCTGTATTGTGCTATAACTCCAGTCAGTATGCTGTAAAGGCGCTGACGAAATGTGCTGCTTATTACATCAGCGAAGAGGAGATTGAAGAGTTGTGCGCAACATCTATTTCGTTTGCCAACTTGGTTCGTCAACTGATGGAATATCAGTTCTATTTTAAAGAAGAAGAGAATATGAACGTTCGTAAACTGACGGTAAGAGAGAGGTATCTTTCTTTATTGGCAGAAATCCCAGATATTCTGTACAGGGTACCTTTGAAGTATATTACTCATTATCTGGGTGCCGATGTAACCAGTTTGGGATATATGGCTGGAAGTTCTAAATAGGAAATATAACCTGGACATCTATTTTTCTATGTATTCCTTATCAGATGGTTCATTGACTATTCAAAATTGAGTTTGAAAAGTCTTTGGATTATTTGGTAAGGAATATTATTTTTGTATTCCAAATGAAAAACTCAATACCTCGATATACTTTTTATAAGAATAAGTATGGAAGCGAACTTTTGGTCGGTGTGGTAGAACTGAAATATGTGAAGAAGTTCTTGGCTGAAAGTGCTATTCACACGTTGAATTATTATGATGTTACTTTTATAACAGAAGGTAAAGGGACGTTTTCAGTCGATAACCAAACCTATGAAGTAACCCCATGTGACGTTCTATTCTCTAAACCGGGAGAAATCCGGAACTGGGATACGCGTCATATCATCAATGGTTATGCGCTGATTTTCGAGGAAGAGTTCTTGTCTTCCCTCTTTAAAGATTCTTTGTTTGTACAGCATCTTTCGTTTTTTCAGCTGGAAAGCTTTTCATCAAGACTGCATTTGCCAGATGAGCTTTATGCCCGTATACTCCAAATTTTGCATCATATAAAGATGGAGATCGACTCGTATCAGCAAAACGATGTGCATGTATTGAGAGCGTTGCTTTATGAAGTCCTGATGTTATTGGACCGGGCTTATCTTAAAATGACTTCGATAGAGGAGGGCAGGAGCAGAGAAGCGTCTAATAATCATGTAAGTAAATTCATGAATTTGGTAAATATCCATTCGAAAGAGCAACACTCGGTTCAGTATTATGCGGATAAACTCTGCATTACTTCAAACTATTTGAATGAGATGGTAACCTCGACAATGGGGTTCAGCGCCAAACAATATATTCAGAATAAAGTGATGGATGAGGCTAAAAGACTGCTCGTTTATACAAACGTCCCTATATCGGATATTGCTTTTGAACTCTGCTTTTCAACGGTCTCCTATTTTATTCGCAGCTTCCGGCAACATACGGGAGAAACTCCATTACTTTATCGGAAAACACATAAACCGTAAAAAGTACTATTTTCCCCTTTCTTTTTATTACGCCGTTCCTCTTCTATTTCTCTACTTTCGCATCAGATAATAACTAACAATAAAAAATGAAATGATGAGAGACGCAGAAAAAACAGTAGGGAACATGATTGATAAGTTGAAAACAGCTTTTATCGGTTCTATAGACAGGGAGGGATTTCCTAATATCAAGGCAATGTTGCAGCCAAGAAAAAGGGAAGGGATAAAAACGATTTATCTGACAACGAATACTTCATCCATGCGTGTGGCGCAATACCGGGAAAACAATCATGCGTGTATTTACTTTTGTGATACAAGATTTTTTAGAGGTGCGATGCTGCGGGGTACAATGGAAGTATTGACAGACAGTGCCAGCAAAGAAATGATTTGGCAGGAGGGTGATACCATGTATTACCCGGAAGGAGTGACAGATCCCGACTATTGTGTATTGAAATTTACGGCAACTTCCGGTAGGTTTTATAGTAATTTCAAATCGGAGAGCTTTATCGTAGAATAAAACTCATAGTATATAAGAGATACTAAGAGACAGCGCTTTTATAGTCTCAATGTGCTATTTTTAAGATTGTATAAAAGAATAGCAACTTTAAAAACAATGAACCAGTGAATAAACGGCATAAAATAGGGCAATAATATGCGGAAATACAGGTCTATTTCGCATAAAACTACATACGGAATGCATCTTTTCTTGTTGGCAAAGCGTTCGTTCCTCGGTGAGGAGCGGGGTGTTCCTCGGTGTGCGTCGCTAGCTTCCTCACCGAGGAACTTGTTTGTCATCGGTGAGGAAGCTGAAACTGGTCTTTTTGAGGGTGGTTTTTCTCTAGTTTGGCATAACTGTTAGAAAGGATAGGAATAATAAAAAGAACGGTTATCTTAATATTTTATGTTGAATGGTGAATGAATAATGGAAAATAGCTGCTATTTGGATGATATATGTCCCAAATGATAATAATAAAGAACTTTCTCCCGACAGATGCCGGGCTTTTTTCTATTTTTCTTAAATCGTTATGCTATTGTCTCTCTTTCTGATTGCTTAAATATTCCTTTTTTAAGAATGGTCATTCTTTCATTCATTTTATGCTCCCGGACAGAATCCGTTTTTATAAAACAGATAACTTTCCTCTATCGCATCGGCAGTATCAGCTTCTAATGCATATAATATTTCTTTGCAAAATTCCAATTGCCCGGTTCCGTTGGCAGTTACAATATTCTCGTCTCTTACAGCTTGTTCATTGATATAGTTCGAATCGCCTGTATATTTATCCCCAGCATACTGTTTTAGATAATTGAGCGTATTGCTGGTATGCTTTACCTCATTAAGGAAACCGTGCATACCCAGAAAAACAGAAGCATTACATATTCCGGCAACTAATTTCTTTTCTTTAATAGCTTTTTCTACAAGTGGAACTATTAATTCAGCTTCAGGTGAGAACCAGTTCATACCGCCAATTAACACCAGCCCCGCATAATCTTCCGCCATATCTTTTAGCCCATAATCAGGCAGCACTCTGAATCCGCCTATTGAACTTACGGGTTCTTGAGTTATTGATAGGGTTTTCACTTTATAACTAATAGGATTTCCGGGCTTGACTCCCTGATTCAAACAGGTAGCTATATATGCGCCTTCCCAGTCGGCGAACCCTTCTAAAATTACAAATATTACTTCTTTCATATATGATTCTAATTTTTAGTGAGTACAAAGGTGTGATATTTAATTGACTTTTGTAGTAGTAATTGTGGTAAAATATCGAATAATACAATTAAAATATGATTATTCAGTTTACAATAGGAAACTTTTTATCATTCAAAGAGCAATGATGAAGGGCGTGAAGTAAAAACTATAACTTTTCCATTCAGGAAAAATGAATTGGAAGGTACAATACCTTATGGAGGAGTGCGATACGCTCGGAAAAGAAATGACTCAATTAACGGAAGATAAATTTTTGTCCGTACTGGGACTGTCAATACACAAACAGGTAAACTTGTCGTCGCAGGTTATTATGATACAAACAATAATAACAAGTATGACAAAACAGATAAGGATGAAATCTTAATCTATGATTTGAAAACCTTGAAGTTAGCTTCGAGAATATGATTTCCGGCTAGATAGCCAACTGTGTACAAAGTAGAAAAGTGAAATAAAAAAAACTCTGTAATCATTGAATTACAGAGCTTTTTCTTTGTTTCGCTTTCTTAAGAAGCGGTGCGTACGGGACTCGAACCCGTGACCCCATGCGTGACAGGCATGTATTCTAACCAACTGAACTAACGCACCAAATTTTAATTGGATTAACTCATTTCTATTCTCTTTTACTTCTTAATGAAAGAAGCGGTGCGTACGGGACTCGAACCCGTGACCCCATGCGTGACAGGCATGTATTCTAACCAACTGAACTAACGCACCAGAATTTCAATTTATTAATCTGCATCTCTCTCGATTGCGGGTGCAAAGGTAGTTGTTTTTTGTAAATCTGCAAGCGTTTTGAGAAAAGTTTTTTTCAAGAAAAAACGATAAAAATGCTTAGTGTCTCATTTTGAGTACTTTTGTAATGAAAAAAATATTGTTTTTTTTCTCTTCGGATAGTGACGCTATCCGATTGTTATAGTGACGCCATCACGATAGGATAGCGTCACTATCCGAAGTCAATAGCGTCACTATCCTGAAGTTTGTCATTCTATTCATAGAAAATAGCTCCCGATATCTTTCTATCTGTAAGAAATCACCGTTTTTATATCAACTTTCTGCTTGAATAATTCGTAATTTTGCAATAAATCGTTATTTTTGCGGACTAAAATAAGAAAGGTGGAAAATTATCCGCCTAGAATCGTTAATTAGTAAAAAGAATGATGACAACAGCCAAACTGTTATTGCACTGTCCCGACAAACCGGGAATCCTTGCGGAAGTGACAGACTTTATTACGGTAAACAAAGGAAATATTATCTATCTGGATCAATATGTAGATCATGTAGAGAACATATTCTTCATGCGTATTGAATGGGAACTGAAAGACTTTCTGGTTCCGCAGGAGAAAATTGAAGATTATTTCAGAACTCTCTACGGGCAAAAATATGAAATGGATTTTCGCCTTTATTTCTCTGATGTAAAACCACGTATGGCTATTTTCGTTTCCAAGCTGTCACACTGTCTTTTCGATATATTGGCACGATATACAGCCGGAGAATGGAATGTAGAAATACCTCTTATTATAAGTAACCATCCGGATTTGCAGCATGTAGCAGAGCGGTTCGGAATTCCTTTTTATCTGTTTCCTATCACAAAAGAGACGAAAGAAGAGCAGGAGCGTAAGGAGATGGAACTGCTTGCCAAGCATAATATTACATTTATTGTATTGGCGCGCTATATGCAGGTAATTTCCGAGCAGATGATTAATGCTTATCCGAATAAGATTATTAATATACATCACTCTTTCCTTCCTGCGTTTGTAGGAGCGAAGCCTTATCATGCGGCATTCCAGAGAGGTGTGAAGATTATCGGTGCAACCAGTCACTATGTAACGACTGAACTGGATGCAGGACCGATTATTGAACAGGACGTAGTGCGCATTACTCATAAAGACGCTATTGAAGACCTTGTAAATAAAGGAAAGGATTTGGAAAAAATCGTTCTTTCACGTGCAGTACAGAAGCACATCGAACGTAAAGTTTTGGCTTATAAAAATAAAACAGTAATATTTAGCTGATGAAAGTAGCAGTTGTAAAATACAATGCCGGCAATATTCGTTCTGTGGATTATGCTTTGAAGCGGTTGGGTGTGGAAGCGGTGATTACTGCTGATAAAGAAGAACTCCAATCGGCAGATAAAGTTATTTTCCCCGGAGTGGGAGAGGCGGAAACTACCATGAACCACTTGAAAGCAACGGGGCTGGACGAACTGATAAAAAATCTCCGTCAGCCTGTATTTGGAATTTGTCTCGGTATGCAGTTGATGTGCCGGCATTCTGAAGAAGGGGAGGTCGATTGTTTGAATATCTTTGATGTGGACGTGAAGCGTTTTGTTCCGCAGAAACATGAGGATAAAGTGCCGCACATGGGATGGAATACCATTGGAAAAACGAATAGCAAATTGTTTGAAGGATTCACCGAAGAAGAGTTTGTCTATTTTGTACATAGCTTTTATGTGCCTGTCTGTGACTTTACTGCTGCTACAACTGATTATATTCACCCGTTTAGTGCTGCATTGCATAAAGATAACTTTTATGCTACCCAGTTCCATCCGGAGAAAAGCGGTAAGACGGGAGAAAAGATTCTGACAAACTTTTTGAATCTATAATAAACTATGTTGCCGTTTATAATAAACTCCATCATAATTTATAATAAACTCGTTCATCGTTTATAATAAACTCGTTCATCGTTTATAATAAACTTTTAGCAAATAAATAATAGATGATAGAAATTATTCCAGCCATTGATATTATTGACGGAAAGTGCGTACGTCTTTCCCAGGGAGATTACGACAGTAAGAAAGTATATAACGAAAATCCGGTGGAAGTTGCCAAGGAGTTTGAAGCGAACGGTGTTCGCAGGCTTCATGTAGTAGATCTGGACGGTGCTGCTTCTCATCATGTAGTCAATTATCGGGTGTTGGAACGGATTGCTGCGCACACTTCTCTCGTTATCGATTTTGGTGGTGGAGTAAAGAGTGATGAAGATTTGAAAATTGCTTTTGAGAGTGGAGCACAGATGGTTACAGGTGGAAGCATTGCGGTGAAAGACCCGGAATTGTTCTGTCATTGGCTGGAAATATATGGCAGTGAAAAAATCATTTTGGGGGCAGATGTAAAAGATCATAAGATAGCCGTCAACGGTTGGAAAGACGAAAGTGCCTGTGAGCTTTTTCCATTTCTTGAAAATTATATGGATAAAGGTATACGCAAAGTAATCTGTACGGATATTAGCTGTGACGGAATGTTGAGTGGGCCTTCTATTGATTTATATAAGGAGATGCTGGCAAAATTCCCTGACCTCTATCTGATGGCTAGTGGCGGGGTGAGTAAGGTGGATGATATTGTTGCTTTGGATGAAGCTGGTGTTCCCGGAGTTATTTTCGGTAAGGCATTATACGAAGGACATATCACCTTAAAAGATTTGAGAATCTTTTTATAATTAGCGTACCAGAATGAAATGGCTGTTTATATTATAAATGGCTACCTTATTATAAGAGGAAACAAAGAATCAAACTTCAGGGATATAGATTATAAATTGTTGAACAATAAATAAAAGTAGGATTGTGTTAGCAAAAAGAATAGTACCTTGTCTGGATATAAAAGACGGACAAACCGTGAAAGGAACGAATTTTGTCAATTTGCGCCAAGCCGGTGATCCGGTAGAGTTAGGCCGCGCTTACAGTGAACAAGGAGCAGATGAACTTGTTTTCCTGGATATTACTGCAAGTCATGAAGGACGTAAGACTTTTACGGAATTGGTAAAACGGATTGCTGCTAATATCAATATCCCATTTACGGTAGGTGGCGGAATCAACGAATTAAGTGATGTGGACCGCCTGTTGAATGCAGGGGCGGATAAGATCTCTATCAATTCTTCCGCTATCCGTAATCCTCAATTGATTGACGAGATTGCAAAGAATTTCGGTTCGCAGGTTTGTGTGTTGGCAGTAGATGCCAAACAAGCCGAAAATGGTTGGAAATGTTACTTGAATGGAGGACGTATCGAAACAGATAAAGACCTGTTCGAGTGGACAAAAGAGGCCCAGGAACGCGGAGCAGGAGAGATTCTCTTCACAAGCATGAATCACGATGGTGTAAAGGCCGGTTATGCAAATGATGCACTTGCCGCTTTGGCGGATCAGCTTTCCATTCCTATCATTGCTTCGGGAGGTGCGGGCTGTAAAGAGCATTTCCGCGATGTCTTTTCACAAGGAAAGGCAGATGCTGCATTGGCTGCCAGCGTTTTTCACTTCGGAGAAATTAAAATTCCCGAATTAAAATCGTATCTTTGTGGCGAAGGAATTACCACTAGGTAATTGCTGCGTAGCAAAAATTAGCCTTTAGGCTGCGGCGAAGGAATTACCATCAGGGGGTGAGGCACCCCGGCCGGGTTTCCATGCTGATGAATAATCTATTTAGATAAATAGAATAAGATATTTGCAAAAAAAACTCCATAGGCGAATAGATCATAATTGTAAATTGGAATAGTAATTAGAACTTATATAAAAATGGAATTGGATTTCGATAAAATGAACGGACTCGTTCCGGCTATCATACAGGACAACGAGACACGTAAAGTCTTGATGCTGGGCTTCATGAATAAAGAAGCTTATGATAAAACGGTAGAAACCGGAAAAGTTACATTCTTTAGCCGTACCAAGAATCGTTTGTGGACAAAAGGTGAAGAAAGCGGTAACTTCCTTCATGTGGTATCTATAAAGGCCGATTGCGACAATGATACACTACTGATTCAGGTAAACCCGGTAGGTCCCGTGTGCCATACTGGTACAGATACTTGTTGGGGTGAGAAAAACGAAGAACCGGTTATGTTCCTGAAAGCATTGCAAGATTTCATTGACAAACGTCATGAAGAAATGCCCGAAGGCTCTTATACTACCAGTCTGTTTGAGTCGGGAATCAATAAAATAGCTCAAAAAGTAGGTGAAGAAGCTGTAGAAACAGTAATCGAAGCAACAAACGGTACTGACGAACGTTTGATTTACGAAGGAGCCGACCTTATTTATCACATGATTGTATTGCTTACTTCAAAAGGCTATCGTCTCGAAGACCTTGCACGTGAATTGCAGGAAAGACACAGCAGTACATGGAAGAAGCATTAAACAATTAAAATTTAATAATTAAAAATTAAAACGGGAGTCAGTATGGATGACGAGGCGTTGATTCAATATAAGAACGTAGAAATCCATCAACAGGAACTCTGTGTATTAAGCGATGTAAATCTGGAGCTGCACAAAGGAGAGTTCGTCTATTTGATCGGAAAAGTAGGCTCGGGAAAAACGAGTTTGCTCAAGACTCTGTATGGCGAACTGGACGTAATTGACGGTGAAGCGGAAGTGTTGGGTTATAACATGCGTTCTATCAAACGTAAGCATATCCCGCAACTGCGTCGGAAATTAGGCATTGTCTTTCAGGATTTTCAGTTGCTCACAGACCGTACTGTATACAATAATCTGGAATTTGTACTTCGTGCCACAGGCTGGAAAAACAAACAGGAAATCCAAGATCGTATTGAAGAAGTGCTTCAGCTGGTGGGAATGTCCAACAAAGGTTATAAGCTCCCGAACGAGCTTTCCGGTGGCGAGCAACAGCGCATTGTGATTGCACGTGCCGTACTCAATTCTCCTGCTATTATTCTAGCGGATGAACCGACCGGAAATCTGGACGTAGAGACCGGTAAGGCCATTGTAGAATTGTTGCACAATATCTGTGAATCCGGTTCATCCGTAGTGATGACGACGCACAATTTGCAATTGCTGAAAGAGTATCCGGGCAGGGTATATCGTTGCGCCGACCATCAGATTGTAGATGTGACAGCCGAATACATGCCCAGACAGAGAACAATAGAAATAGATTTAAATATAGATAACTAAAACAGTAACGAAAATGAAAGTTTTAAAGTTTGGAGGAACTTCCGTAGGTTCTGCTCAGCGCATGAAGGAAGTAGCCAAATTGATTACCGATGGTGAACAGAAGATTGTTGTTCTTTCTGCTATGTCAGGAACAACAAACACATTGGTGGAAATTTCGGACTATCTGTATAAGAAGAATCCGGAGGGTGCCAACGAGATTATCAATAAGCTGGAAGCAAAATATAAACAGCACATTGATGAACTTTTTGCAACCCAGGAATATAAACAGAAAGGTCTTGAAGTTGTCAAATCCCACTTCGACTACATCCGCTCCTATACTAAAGACCTTTTCACTTTGTTCGAAGAGAAAGTGGTTTTGGCACAGGGAGAGCTTATTTCTACGGCAATGGTAAACTTCTACCTGCAGGAATGTGGCGTGAAGTCTGTGTTGCTTCCGGCTTTGGAATTCATGCGTACTGACAAGAACGCAGAACCGGATCCTGTATATATTAAGGATAAATTGCGCGCACAGCTCGATCTCTATCCGGATACAGAAATCTACATTACACAAGGTTTCATCTGCCGCAATGCTTACGGTGAGATAGACAATCTGCAACGTGGTGGTAGTGACTATACTGCTTCTCTGATTGGAGCCGCAGTAAACGCTTCTGAAATCCAGATTTGGACAGATATCGACGGTATGCATAATAACGACCCGCGTATTGTTGACAAGACCGCTCCGGTGCGTCAACTTCACTTCGAAGAAGCAGCCGAGTTGGCTTACTTCGGTGCAAAAATCCTGCACCCTACCTGCATCCAGCCTGCTAAATATGCCAATATCCCTGTTCGTCTGTTGAACACAATGGATCCGGAAGCTCCGGGCACACTGATTTCCAACGACACGGAAAAAGGTAAAATCAAGGCAGTAGCTGCAAAAGAAAACATTACTGCGATCAAGATCAAATCCAGCCGTATGTTATTGGCTCACGGTTTCCTGCGTAAGGTATTCGAAATCTTCGAAAGCTATCAGACGTCTATCGACATGATCTGTACTTCAGAGGTAGGTGTATCTGTAACAATCGATAACACGAAGCATCTTAACGAGATTCTGGATGACTTGAAGAAATACGGAACTGTAACCGTTGATAAAGAGATGTGTATCATCTGCGTTGTAGGTGACCTTGAATGGGAAAATGTCGGTTTTGAAGCGAAAGCTCTTGATGCGATGCGGAATATACCGGTGCGAATGATCTCGTTCGGAGGAAGTAACTACAATATTTCCTTCCTCATTCGGGAGTGCGATAAGAAAGTAGCTTTACAGTCGTTGAGCGATATGCTTTTCAACGACAAATAAATCCACAAATAACACGAGCGCTTTTACCGAACTGATAAAAGCGCTCTTTTTTAACCAACTAAACAAGTTTTTCGAATTATGAAGGGAATATTTCCAATCGATAAATTCCGCACTTTGCAGACACCTTTCTATTATTACGATACCAAAGTGCTGCGTGATACATTGTCGGCTATTAACCAGGAGGTTGCCAAATATCCTAATTATTCAGTGCATTACGCTGTTAAAGCCAATGCCAACCCGAAAGTACTTACCATTATCCGTGAGAGCGGAATGGGAGCCGATTGTGTGAGCGGCGGAGAAATCCGTGCCGCTATCCGTGCCGGATTCCCTGCCGATAAAGTTGTTTTCGCAGGAGTCGGCAAAGCAGATTGGGAAATCAATCTCGGACTGGAGTATGGCATCTTCTGTTTCAATGTCGAGTCTATCCCCGAACTGGAAGTAATCAATGAATTGGCTGCTGCTCAAAATAAGATTGCTAATGTTGCTTTCCGTATCAATCCCGATGTCGGCGCACATACACATGCCAATATAACTACCGGTTTGGCAGAAAACAAATTCGGTATCAGTATGCAGGACATGGACAAGGTGATAGACGTAGCACAAGAGATGAAAAACGTAAAGTTTATCGGTCTTCACTTCCATATTGGCTCGCAGATTCTGGATATGGGTGATTTTGTAGCCCTCTGCAATCGTGTCAATGAGTTGCAGGACA
>NC_021017.1:5319800-5331050 GCF_000210075.1 Bacteroides xylanisolvens XB1A | reverse complement strand
AACATATCAATGTAGGTGGTGGTTTGGGTATTGATTACGGACACCCAAACCGTCAGGCTGTTCCGAATTTCAAGGATTACTTTGCTACCTATGCCGGACAATTGAAATTGCGTCCTTATCAGACATTGCATTTTGAACTGGGACGTGCTGTTGTAGGTCAGTGTGGTTCTTTGATATCCAAAGTCCTCTATGTAAAACAAGGAACACGGAAGAAATTTGCCATCCTTGATGCAGGTATGACCGACCTGATCCGTCCGGCCTTGTATCAGGCATTCCATAAAATGGAAAATATAACTTCTGAAGAACCATTGGAAGCCTACGATGTAGTAGGACCGATTTGTGAATCGTCAGACGTTTTCGGAAAAGCGATTGACTTGAACAAAGTGAAGCGTGGTGACTTGATCGCCCTTCGTTCTGCCGGTGCATACGGTGAAATAATGGCTTCTGGATACAATTGTCGTGAGCTGCCGAAAGGATATACTTCCGACGAAATGGTGTAAGTAAAAAATGAACTGCTATAATCAAAATGTGAATGTAGTTTAAAAATATAGGGTGCATGGAACAATTTTAACTGAAAGCGTGTTATTTTTGTAATGAGTTCAAAAAGAAACTACATTAACAACTTAATAAAAAAATACGATTATGATTTCAGAAAAATTACAAAATGCAATTAACGAACAGATTACTGCTGAAATGTGGTCTGCTAACCTGTATTTAGCAATGTCTTTCTATTTTGAGAAAGAAGGTTTCAGTGGTTTTGCTCATTGGATGAAAAAACAATCCCAGGAAGAAATGGGACATGCTTATGCAATGGCAGATTATATCATCAAACGTGGAGGAACTGCTAAAGTGGATAAAATAGATGTTGTTCCTAACGGATGGGGTACACCTCTCGAAGTATTCGAACACGTTTATAAACATGAATGTCATGTTTCTCAATTGGTAGACAAGCTGGTAGACGTAGCAGCTGCTGAAAAGGATAAAGCAACACAGGATTTCTTGTGGGGATTTGTTCGTGAACAGGTAGAAGAAGAAGCTACAGCGCAAGGCATTGTTGATAAAATCAAGAAAGCCGGTGATACTGGAATTTTCTTTGTAGATTCACAATTGGGACAGCGTTAATGATGCTACTCTGAAAAAATAGTTCTTTATATAGAAAGAAGCTACTCGAAATTTCTTCAAGTAGCTTCTTTTTTTTCACTTATTTGGCTCGTATCTGGAAATAAACTACCTTTGTATTAAGAGTCAGAGAGAAATTAATCCCGATTATTATAAATGAATGGTGTGAACAGAGGAATTTTTAGATTGCTCCCTATATTTTTATTGCTCTTTTTTGGGGTGAGCAGTTGTTCTCAAAAAGAGGAACGGCGTATTTTAGTTATCCACTCTTATGAGGAGACTTACGCGGCTTATCCGGAATTTAACCGGATGATAGCGGAGCAATTTGAGAAAGAGAAAATAGATGCTGATATCCGTACCGTTTATTTAGATTGCGAGTCCTATTGGGAGGAACCGGAGTTGGAACGAATGCGCTTTCTGGTTGATTCCGTTTCGAAAGACTGGCGGCCGGAAGTGATTCTGGTGAATGAAGACCAGGCTACTTATTCATTGATGAAATGTGGGGTGCAGTTGGGCAAAGAAGTACCTGTGGTCTTTGGTGGTGTCAATTACCCGAATTGGGGCTTGCTGAAACGCCATCCTAATGTGACGGGTTTCCATGATAAGATCGCCTTTAATGAAAATGTCAGTGTGGCAAAAGAACTTTTCGGTGAACACGTCCGGTTGTTTACCATGCTCGATACCACTTATATCGATAAACAAATCAGAAGAGATGCAAAGGAACAGTTTAAAGGTCATAAAGTGACCGGATTCATCGATAACCCCGAACTTTCTCCTGAAGAACAGATACGTTTGACGCAGGAAGAAGGTTATACTCGTTTCATGGCTATTCCTTTGCGTAATGCCAGAAATCATTCGGATGCCACCTTTATGTGGGTGTTGAACAGAAGCTATCGCGATCAATGTTATATTCAGCTGAAACGTGATTATACTACCATTAATATTGGAAGCATCTGTGGCAGTCCCAGCTTGACAGCCATCAATGAAGCCTTCGGGTTTGGTGAGAAGTTGCTGGGTGGATACATCACTTCGTTGCCTATTCAGGTGGAAGAAGAGGTGAAAGCAGCCGTTCGTATATTACACGGTGCGAGTCCGGCGGACATGCCTATTGTTGAAAGCCGGAAAGAATATGTTGTTGATTGGAATACAATGACGCAAATAGGTTTGAGTAAGGAAAGTATTCCTGCTAAATATCGTATTATCAATATTCCGTTTAGTGATAAATACCCTTTGTTGTGGGGAATTTCAGTCGCATCGTTCATTCTTATACTAATTATTCTTTTCGCTTCTCTGTGGTGGCTATACCTTCGGGAACAGATGAGGAAAAAGCAGGCTCTTATAGCATTGGCTGATGAAAAAGAAACATTGTCATTAGCCATTGAGGGTGGAATGACGTATGCCTGGAGATTGGATAACGGTTGTTTTGTTTTTGAAGATGCATTCTGGGCGTCGCAAGGGTTAAATCCCAGACAACTTTCGTTTAAGGAATTCATGAGCTTTATCCATCCCGACCATTGGGAAGGAGTGAAGTTCAACTGGCGAAATCTGAAAAGTGCTCATAAAAAGATTGTGCAGGAGCTTTGTAACTTCGACGGCAAAGGCTATCAGTGGTGGGAGTTCCGTTATACCACCAAACAGCTACCCGGAGGCGAATATAAAACCGCAGGTTTGTTGCTTAATATACAGGATATAAAAGATCGTGAAGAAGAATTGGAAGCAGCACGCTTATTGGCTGAAAAGGCGGAATTGAAACAATCATTTCTCGCAAATATGAGCCATGAGATACGTACTCCGCTTAATTCAATCGTTGGCTTTGCCAATATACTGGCATTGGAAGATGGATTGAGTTCCGCAGAACGCGAAGAGTACATCAGTACTATTAACAAGAACAGTGAGTTGTTACTCAAACTGATTAATGATATCTTGGAACTTTCCCGTATCGAATCAGGATATATGTCTTTCTCATTCAAGAGATGCAAGGTGAGAGAGTTGATTGACGATATCTATATGACACATCAGGTTCTGATTGCTCCGCATTTGGAATTCCTGAAAGAAGTGGATGATACACCTTTGGAAATCAATGTGGACAGAGAGCGTTTGATACAAGTCCTGACAAACTTTCTGAATAATGCCGGTAAGTTTACGGAAACCGGATATATCAAATTAGGATATAGTTATCTGCCGGATGAAGGCAATGTGCAGATTTATGTAGAAGATACCGGAAGAGGGATTCCACGAGAAGAACAACGGATGATTTTCAGCCGTTTCTACAAACAAAACGAATTTTCGCAGGGAGCAGGATTGGGACTTTCTATTTGTCAGGTGATTATAGAGAAGCTGGGTGGAAAGATCGAACTCAAGTCCGAGGTAGGCAAGGGAAGCCGCTTTACGGTTATTCTTCCTTGCCGGGTGGTATCTTGATAATGATAGACTTTAACGGGAATACGAACAATCTTATTTCTTGTGTTTCCCTTTTTCCATCGTTCCCAGGTAAATCTCCAGTGAACGGGTGGAAATCTGTATTTCGCGGAAAGATACGCCTAAAGAAGCTATCAGCAGAATCAATGCCAATCCGAATACATAAGCAGAGAATAATTGAAGCCCGATATAAATAAGGAACATGCTGACTACACAGAAAAAAAGGCTTGCAATACCTAGTCCTTGCATCCTACGGGTCAGGTTCAACCGTTTCCGTAGATTCTCGATTTGCGCTTCAGTGATATCCGAAGGGTTTTCCATGTAGCGGTCACGCAGTTGGCGCACAAGTTGGGCATACGATAAGAAACGGTTGGTATAAGCCAGCAATATCAATGAAACTGCCGAGAAAAGTAGGGCAGGAGTAGTGAGAGTCAATTCTTCCATAATCTTTTTTTATAGTCAAGTAGCGGTTCAAAATTCATTTTATAAAAGAGAATTTTTTGGCACGGGTTACACGGATTTCACGGTTTTAGAAATATGCTTGCATAAAGCAGCAGCGTAATCTGTGTAATCCGTGCCTAAAAATGGATGCTGCAAGTAAAACTTGCCCCGGAGTTATTCCGCTTTCAGCACATTAAGCTCTTTGCCTACCTTGATAAAGGCAGCGATGCACTTGTCAAGATGTGCTTTCTCGTGCCCTGCAGAGATTTGCACACGGATGCGTGCCTGATCTTTCGGCACTACCGGATAATAGAAACCTGTCACATAGATACCTTCCTCCTGCATACGTGCAGCGTAAATCTGGGACAACTTCGCGTCATACAACATAACGGCACAGATAGCGCTTTGTGTCGGTTTGATATCAAATCCGGCAGCCGTCATCTTATCGCGGAAGTAGTTTACATTCTCAACAAGTTTATCATGTAATGCATTGCTCTCTTTCAGCATCTTGAAAACTTCAAGGCTGGCACCAATGATGCCCGGAGCCAAAGAATTCGAGAACAGATACGGGCGGCTACGTTGACGAAGCAAATCGATAATCTCTTTACGACCGGTGGTGAAACCTCCCAGTGCACCGCCAAAAGCCTTACCTAATGTTCCGGTATAAATATCTACCCGTCCATGAGTCTTATACAACTCGCTTACTCCATGCCCTGTGGCACCTACCACACCGGCAGAGTGTGACTCGTCCACCATTACCAGTGCATCGTATTTCTCGGCAAGATCGCAAATCTGATCCATTGGAGCTACATTGCCGTCCATAGAGAACACACCGTCCGTCACAACAATACGGAAACGTTGTGCCTGCGCTTCTTGCAGACATCTTTCCAAGTCCTTCATGTCAGCGTTGGCATAACGGTAGCGCTTTGCCTTGCAAAGACGTACTCCGTCAATGATAGAAGCATGATTCAGAGAATCCGAGATGATGGCATCCTCTTCAGAGAAAAGCGGTTCGAATACACCGCCGTTAGCATCGAAGCAAGCGGCGTATAAGATCGTGTCTTCCGTTTGGAAATACTCCGAGATGGCAGCTTCCAGTTCTTTGTGTATATCTTGCGTTCCACAAATGAAGCGGACGGACGACATTCCGTAACCACGGTTGTTCATCATTTCCTGCGAAGCCTTAATCAATCGGGGATGATTGGATAATCCTAAGTAATTATTTGCGCAGAAGTTCAGCACTTCCTTACCTTTTACAGTGATGGCAGCTTGCTGCGCACTTTCAATCAGTCGTTCTTCTTTATAAAGTCCGGCTTCCTTGATTTCAGCCAATGTTTGGCAGAGATATTCTTGCATTTTACCGTACATAGTGTTTGGGTGATTAAGTTATATTGCAAAGGACACAATTTTTCTTGGAATAACAATGTCTTTTTGATTAAAATCTGAAAAAAAAGTGCTTACTTTGCGCACTATTTAAGCTTGATATTCTAAGTCAGAAGAAAAAATGGAACACATTTTGATTATTGGAGCTACCGGACAGATAGGGTCGGAGCTAACGATGGAGCTACGTAAACGTTACGGAAATGCAAATGTAGTAGCAGGTTATATTCCGGGTGCAGAGCCTAAAGGGGAATTAAAGGAGTCCGGACCGTCAGCAATTGCTGATGTAACGGATGGAGAGGCGATTGCATCTGTGGTAAAAGAGTATCACATCGATACAATTTATAATTTGGCTGCTCTGCTGTCCGTAGTTGCCGAGTCGAAGCCCAAGCTGGCCTGGAAAATAGGTATCGATGGATTATGGAATGTATTGGAAGTGGCACGCGAACAAGGATGTGCAGTGTTTACTCCGAGTTCTATCGGTTCGTTTGGCGCTAGTACGCCTCATACGAAAACACCGCAGGACACTATTCAGCGTCCGCGCACCATGTATGGAGTCACCAAGGTAACGACCGAGCTGCTAAGTGACTACTATTTTAATAAATATGGTGTCGATACACGTGCTGTCCGTTTTCCGGGCATTATTTCGAATGTGACCCCTCCGGGAGGAGGTACGACCGATTATGCTGTCGATATTTATTACTCGGCGGTGAAAGGAGAAAAATTTGTGTGCCCCATTAAGCAAGGCACTTTGATGGATATGATGTACATGCCGGATGCGCTGAACGCAGCAATTACGCTGATGGAAGCTGATCCGACAAAATTGATACACCGAAATGCTTTCAATATCGCCTCAATGAGTTTCGACCCGGAGACGATTTATCAGGCTATCAGGAAGCATGTGCCGCAGTTTGAGATGATCTATGATATAGATCCTTTGAAACAGCGCATTGCCGATAGCTGGCCCGATAGTCTGGATGACACCTGCGCTCGTGAAGAGTGGGGCTGGAAGCCGGCCTACGATTTGGAAAGCATGACGGTAGATATGCTTGAAAAGTTAAGAGAGAAACTAAAATAATGAAAAAACTAATTGTAGGGGTCATGTTGCTCGGTATACTGGGTGCTTGTGGAAACAAGAAAACAAACATTGACCCCTTCGCATCTATCACAAAAGAAGTGGATTCTATCCGGCGGGTAGCCGATTCTATTCACTGTGATGAATCGCCGGAAGATCCGCAACCTATACAGGCAGATGAATCTTTCGATGATTTTATCTACAATTTTGCTTCCGATGACGTGTTGCAGCGTCAGCGTGTGAAATTTCCGTTGCCTTACTACAATGGAGATAAAAAAACGAATATCGAGGAGCATAACTGGAAGCATGATGACTTGTTTACCAAACAGCATTATTATACGCTTCTGTTTGATAGAGAAGAAGATATGGATTTAGTAGGAGATACCTCCCTCACTTCCGTACAGGTAGAATGGGTGTTTGTGAAAACACGAATGGTAAAGAAATACTATTTTGAGCGTATCAAAGGTGCATGGATGCTAGAGGCAATTAATCTGCGTCCCATTAAGCAAAATGATAATGAAAATTTCGTGGAGTTTTTCGGACACTTTGCCGCAGATAGTCTTTTTCAGAGTAAGCGTGTGTGTGAGCCTCTGGCTTTTGTAACCACCGATCCGGACGATGATTTCTCTATTCTGGAGACCACCCTCGATCTTAATCAGTGGTTCGCTTTTAAACCGGGACTTCCTGCCGATCGTCTTTCTAATATCAATTACGGGCAGCGGAATGACGATGATTCGCCAACGAAAATTCTGGCGTTGAAAGGTATCGGTAATGGTTTTTCCAATATCCTCTATTTCCGTCGCAAAGCCGGGGAATGGGAATTGTATAAGTTTGAAGATACAAGCATTTGATGCAGGTAGTAATACGCTACAAGAAATAGCCTTGCTGTTAATGATATAACAGTATTTGCCGGCTTATAACGAATAATGATATAACTTATAATTAAAAATATATGTATTCTCTTTTACCCTACAATACATTCGGTATTGATGTCAGTGCCGCTCGTTTTTTAGAGTACACTTCGGTTGAAGAACTGAAGAAGCTGATTGTGCAAGGTGCCGTTACGACACCTTTTTTGCATATTGGTGGTGGCAGTAACCTGTTGTTTACCAAAGATTACGACGGGTTGATATTGCATTCCCGCATTGAAGGAATCGAAGTGACGGAAGAAGATGCTCACTCTGTATCAGTGCGAGTGGGAGCAGGGGTGGTATGGGATGACTTTGTAGCTTATTGTGTAGAGCATGGATGGTATGGAGCGGAGAACCTGTCGCTGATTCCCGGTGAGGTGGGGGCAAGTGCAGTACAGAATATCGGAGCCTATGGCGTTGAGGTAAAAGATCTGATAACGGCTGTGGAAACAGTGAACATTCAAGCTGAAGAACGCGTTTATTCAGTTGGTGAATGTGGATATACCTATCGCAACAGTATTTTTAAGCGTTCGGAAAACAAATCGGCTTTTGTTACTTATGTCCGTTTCCGGCTAAGTAAAGAAGAACATTATACATTAGACTATGGCACCATTCGTCAGGAGCTTGAAAAATATCCGTCGTTGACACTTTCTGTTGTCCGGAAAGTGATTATTGCTATTCGCGAGAGCAAGCTGCCCGATCCGAAAGTGATGGGTAATGCCGGCAGTTTCTTTATGAACCCCATTGTGCCGAAAGAAAAACTGGAAGCCTTGCAACAGGAATATCCCCGCATACCTTACTATGAGCTGGCCGACGGCCGCGTAAAAATTCCGGCAGGGTGGATGATTGACCAATGTGGTTGGAAAGGAAAAGCCTTGGGACCGGCTGCTGTGCATGATAAACAAGCACTGGTGCTGGTGAATCGTGGCGGAGCAAAAGGTAGTGATATTATTGCACTTTCAGATGCGGTCCGAGCTTCTGTTCGTGAGAAGTTCGGTATTGATATCCATCCGGAAGTCAACTTTATAAATTGAGAATAAACAAGTGAAAGTAAGAATTATAGGAAGTGGAACATCGACGGGAGTACCTCAAATCGGCTGTACATGTCCGGTTTGTACTTCTTCCGATCCGAAAGATAATCGATTGCGTGCCTCTGCTATTGTGGAGACAGATGACGCGCGGATTCTGATAGATTGTGGTCCCGATTTCCGGACACAGGTATTACATCTCCCTTTTGAGAGGATAGATGGTGTGCTCATTACGCACGAACATTATGACCATGTAGGCGGACTGGACGATTTACGTCCGTTTTGCCGGTTCGGTTCCGTGCCTATTTATGCGGAAGATTATGTAGCGCAGGGATTGCGTTTGCGTATGCCCTATTGCTTTGTCGATCATCGTTATCCGGGTGTTCCCGATATTCCTTTACAGGAAATTTCGGTGGGGCAATCCTTTGCTGTAAACCACACGGAAGTGCTTCCTCTGCGTGTGATGCATGGCCGACTGCCGATTCTGGGGTATCGTATCGGGCAGTTGGGGTATATCACTGATATGTTGACCATGCCCGAAGAATCCTATGAACAATTGGCAGGAATAGATGTTTTGATAATGAATGCGCTTCGGATCGCCTCGCATCCTACTCACCAAAATTTGGAAGAAGCATTGGCGGTGGCCCGGCGTATTCAGGCAAAGAAGACATACTTTATACACATGAGTCATGATATGGGCTTGCATGCGGAGGTTGAAAAGAACCTTCCGGAAAATATTCACTTGGCGTTCGACGGATTGGATATCTATGTTTGAATATCGGTGAAATTTTTAGCAAAAGTTTTGTTTTCTTTGTAGAAATTATTATTTTTGCACCTAGCCGATAAACAGCGAATATTATGAAACTTCGTACGATAGTGAAAATAGCGATCACATCTTCTGTTGTACTTTTGTGCTCAGGTTTCGCATTGTACTCTTTTTTTAGACTGTCAGCAGCTGAAGGGCAGAAAGACTTTAATCTTTATGAACTGGTGCCATCCACAACTTTAGCAGTATTCGTTACTGATGACGTGCTCGAATTTGTAGCAGAAGTCGATGAGCTGACTTGTAGTAAAAATCAGCAATATCTTTATGTATCCAAACTCTTTTCTTATCTGAAACAGAGTCTTTACGCCCTTTCAGAAGATACTCCCCACGGTTTAAGCCGGCAAATGAATCAAATGTTGATTAGTTTCCACGAGCCGGATAACGAACGTAATCAAGTGCTCTATTGCAGATTGGGAAATGGAGATAAGGAGTTGGTAAACAGATTTGTACGCAAATATATATCCTCACTTTATCCGCCGAAAACGTTTATTTACAAAGGAGAAGAGATAATTATTTATCCCATGGCGGACGGTGATTTTCTTGCCTGCTATCTGACATCCGATTTTATGGCATTGAGCTTTCAGAAAAAACTGATTGAAAACGTTATTGATGCGTATAAAAGTGGAAAATCGTTGGCTGATGATTCTACCTTTACAGGAATACGTGCTCCGAAAAAAAGTGCGGCGGCCGCTACCATCTATACCCGTATGCAAGGGATGATGGGATGGACGGAATTTGACATGAAAATGAAAGATGATTTCATCTATTTCTCCGGCATCACTCACGATGCAGACACTTGCTTTGCGTTTATAAACCAGCTTCGCCAGCAACAATCCGTCAAGGGATTTCCGGGAGAAGTGTTACCGTCTACTGCTTTCTATTTTAGCAGGCAAGGGATTACGGACTGGGTGTCTCTACTTTCTTATGGAAATGCCCAAGGACAGAGCGTGCCTGCCCGCACGAGTGAAGTGCAAAATAGGGATAAAGAGTTTTCACGCTATCTGATGGAAAATGCCGGGCAGGATTTGGTTGCCTGTCTCTTTCAGCGTGAAGATACTTTGCAGGGTGCAGCGGCAGTCTTGAGCCTGTCGGTGGCAGATGTAACGGAAGCCGAGCGAATGCTTCGTGCCCTTGTTAATGCCGCTTCGGCGGACGAAGGAAGAAGAAATCCGCGTATAACTTTTTGTTATACTGTAAATAAAGCATATCCTATCTATCGGTTACCTCAAACAACATTGTTTGAACAACTAACCAGTTTTGCGGAACCAACCTTGGATGTATATGCAGCCTTCTATGGCGGGCGCTTGTTGCTCGCTCCTGATGCGGATGCTCTCGCGCATTATATTCGCCAACTGGATAAAGGTGAGGTGCTCAATGGAGCGATGGCCTATCAGACAGGCATGGATCATTTGTCCGATTCCTACCATTTTATGCTGATGGCGGATTTCGACCACATATTCCAACAATCAGAAAATCACGTTCGTTTTGTACCGGATTTCTTTCTGCGCAACGCCGACTTCTTCCGTCATTTCACCCTCTTTGTTCAGTTTGCCTGTGCAGACGGAATGGTATATCCTAATATTGTTTTGAAATATAAATCAGAATAAAAAATCATCGTTTGTCTGCGATCATTTTTCTGAAAACCTCCATAGCTTTTGGCTGGATTATCCATAAACTTTGCCTGCTTCCTCCATACATTTTCAAGATGCTGTTTATCGTTTTTTTTGCTCCATTGACCCATACTTTTTTGTGTGCGTTCTGCTTTTGGAGAAACGCCTTTTTGTTTTTTTTCTTTTTGCATTTTTGCCGTTTTTATATGTGTGCTTATAATAGTCCTATGGTCAGCTTATTATGAGTGATTTTAACATTTGAATCTGTAAAATATACAGAAAAATTCACAGAAAATACGTAAAATATACAGAAAAATTCATCCCCCATTATAAACAAAGAAATAAATAAAAAAACTTCTTCTTCTGAAGATGAAAAAGAAGAAGAAAAAGATTTGTTTTTTTTCGGGAGAAAAGGAGATAAAAAAAACTCCCGATGGAGTTT
>NC_021017.1:5309913-5319558 GCF_000210075.1 Bacteroides xylanisolvens XB1A | reverse complement strand
ATGCTTATTCATCGAACGAATGACTTTCGGTTTAGAATGGCAGATCGTCTTTGGCATCGCCCGGAGTAAATTCCGGCATAGCCGATGGAGCTGGAGGAGGAACGGGAGAACCGGAAGCCATTGGAGCACCTGTGCTAACACGCTCTACTTTCCATGCGCGGATACTATTGAACCAGCGATCATTCCACTGACGGGCGTCAACGTCGAATGATACAGTCAATTCTTCGCCCATTTGAATGTTGAACTGCTCGATTTTGTCTGCGCCAAATACGTCGAAGCACATTTTGCGCGGATATTGGTCGTGGTTTTCGATAACGTACTCTTGTGATTTCCACTCGTTGCCGCTAGTTTTTGAAACTCCGCCTCTCGGGGGGAGGATAGCGATGATTTTTCCTGTAAATTCCATTGCGATAATTTTAAATTCTGCGGCGAAGTTACAATTTTTTAGTAATATCCCTCGCACAATACCTGTTTTTTTCTTTTGTTTTTATTGGGCAGCCCAAATCTTTTTTCGTAACTTTGTGCGATAGAACATTTAAAACTTAAATACACGAAAATATATGAAATTTATCGTTTCAAGTACTGCTCTTTCCAGCCATTTACAGGCCATCAGCCGTGTTATTAATTCAAAAAATGCGCTGCCAATTCTCGATTGTTTCCTCTTCGAATTGGAAGACGGAACATTATCTGTGACTGTATCCGACAGTGAAACAACGATGGTGACTACCGTAGAAGTGAATGAAAGCGATACGAACGGGCGTTTTGCCGTAGTAGCGAAAACATTGCTTGACGCACTGAAAGAAATTCCGGAACAACCACTCACATTCGATATCAATCCGGATAATTATGAAATAACGGTGCAGTACCAGAACGGAAAATACAGCCTGATGGGGCAGAATGCGGATGAATTCCCGCAATCGGCTACACTGGGGGATAATGCTGTCCGCGTGGAAATGGAAGCAAGCGTACTTCTGGGAGGTATCAACCGTTCGGTGTTTGCTACTGCCGATGATGAACTTCGTCCGGTGATGAACGGTATTTATTTCGATATTACAACAGAAGACATTACAATGGTTGCTTCGGACGGTCATAAACTGGTGCGTTGTAAAACGTTGGCAGCCAAAGGCAACGAGCGTGCAGCCTTCATCCTTCCAAAGAAACCGGCTACATTGCTAAAGAATCTTTTGCCGAAAGAACAAGGCGCAGTGACCATCGAATTTGACGAACGCAACGCTGTATTCATGCTTGAAAGCTACCGGATGGTTTGCCGCCTGATTGAAGGACGTTACCCGAACTACAACTCGGTAATTCCGCAAAACAACCCGCACAAAGTAACCGTAGACCGCCAACAGTTGGTAGGAGCTTTGCGCCGTGTGTCTATCTTCTCGTCACAAGCCAGCAGTTTGATTAAACTTCGTATGCAGGAAAACCAGATTGTGATTTCCGCACAAGATATTGATTTCTCTACTTCTGCCGAAGAAACACAAGTTTGCCAGTATGCAGGTGCTGCAATGAGTATCGGTTTTAAATCGACGTTCCTTATCGACATACTGAACAATATTTCGGCAGATGAAGTAGTCATCGAACTTGCAGATCCTTCACGTGCCGGAGTAATCATTCCGGTAGAGCAGGAAGAAAACGAAGACTTGCTGATGCTGCTGATGCCGATGATGCTAAATGATTAATACGTTTCACCACAGATTAACACAGATTCACACAGATGTTTTTTCTTTAGAAGAAGTAAAATCTGTGTGAATCTGTGTTAATCTGTGGTGACTCAATAAAATAAACAGAAATGAAATTAAACCTGAAAAATCCCATTGTTTTTTTTGATTTAGAAACAACCGGAACCAATATCAACACAGACCGAATTGTTGAAATTTGCTATCTGAAAGTATATCCGAATGGAAATGAAGAAGCAAAGACATTACGTATCAATCCTGAAATGCATATTCCGGAAGCATCCTCTGCTATACATGGTATTTATGATGCCGATGTAGCAGATTGTCCTACTTTTAAAGAAGTAGCGAAAAACATAGCCCGTGACATTGAAGGTTGCGATTTGGCAGGATTTAATTCCAACCGTTTTGATATTCCTGTTCTTGCCGAAGAATTTCTTCGTGCCGGAGTAGATATTGATATGACAAAACGTAAATTTGTAGACGTACAGGTCATCTTCCACAAAATGGAACAACGCACCCTGTCTGCTGCCTATAAGTTCTATTGCGACAAGAATTTGGAAGATGCGCACACTGCCGAAGCAGATACACGGGCTACTTACGAAGTGTTGAAAGCGCAGCTCGACCGTTACTCCGATCTTCAGAATGATATTGCGTTCCTGGCAGATTATTCAAGTTTCAGCAAGAATGTCGATTTTGCCGGACGCATGGTGTACGATGATAACGGAGTAGAAGTGTTCAACTTCGGAAAATATAAGGGAATGTCTGTAGCCGAGGTTTTGAAGAAAGATCCCGGATATTACAGTTGGATTTTGAATAGTGATTTCACGCTGAACACCAAGGCGGCATTGACAAAAATCCGCTTGCGTGAAATGAGTAATTTGATTACAAAATAATGCTAAAAGGAAAGAAAATAATTCTTGGAATTACCGGCAGTATTGCCGCGTATAAGGCGTGCTATATCATTCGCGGACTGATAAAACAAGGAGCGGAAGTGCAGGTCGTAATTACTCCGGCGGGAAAAGAATTTATTACTCCGATCACTCTTTCGGCTTTGACCAGCAAACCGGTCATCAGTGAGTTTTTTGCCCAACGTGACGGAACGTGGAACAGCCACGTCGATCTCGGTTTATGGGCGGATGCCGTATTGATTGCGCCGGCCACTGCCTCTACCATCGGTAAAATGGCCAACGGAATAGCCGACAATATGCTGATAACCACTTATCTTTCGGCAAAAGCTCCCGTGTTTGTTGCTCCGGCAATGGACCTCGATATGTTTGCCCATCCTGCCACCCAGAAAAATCTGGATATTCTGCGTTCCTATGGTAATCATATTATCGAGCCGGGGACAGGAGAACTAGCCAGCCATCTGGTAGGGAAGGGGCGAATGGAAGAGCCGGAGAATATCATCCGGGTATTGGATGAATTCTTTGCTTCGAGTGACGAACTGTCCGGAAAGAAAGTGATGATTACTGCCGGACCGACTTACGAAAAGATAGACCCGGTGCGTTTCATCGGCAATTATTCGTCCGGAAAGATGGGATTCGCGTTGGCAGAAGAATGTGCCCGTCGCGGAGCACAAGTGACCTTGATAACAGGTCCTGTGCAACTCAAAACGCAACATTCTGGTATCATCCGTGTCGATGTCGAATCTGCTGAAGAAATGTACAAAGCAGCGCAGGCTCATTTCCCGGATGCTGATGCCGGTATTCTTTGTGCGGCAGTAGCCGACTATCGTCCGGCAACGGTAGCCGATAAGAAGATTAAGCGGGAAAAAGAAGAAGAACTGACCCTGCATCTTCAGGCAACACAAGATATTGCTGCCTCTTTAGGAGCCATAAAAAGAAAACAACAATGCCTGGTTGGCTTTGCGCTCGAAACCAATAATGAGCAGCAGAATGCCGAAGGAAAGCTCGAACGCAAGAACTTCGATTTTATCGTGCTCAACTCGTTGAATGATGCAGGAGCCGGTTTCCGCCATGATACCAATAAGATAAGTATAATCGACAGGAAAGGTCGTACAGACTATCCTCTGAAGTCGAAAACAGAAGTAGCTCAAGACATCATTGATCGTCTGGTAGCCACCCTGTCTCCCAATTTTTAATTTTCAAATTTTAATTTTTAATTAGTTTGTTACGTTCACTATACATTCAGAATTACGCATTGATAGAAAAACTGGATATCAGTTTTGAAACAGGCTTTTCCGTTATAACAGGTGAAACGGGAGCCGGGAAATCAATTATTCTGGGAGCTATTGGGCTCCTGCTGGGGCAGCGTGCCGATGTGAAAGCGATTCGTCGCGGAGCTTCCAAATGTATTATAGAGGCACGGTTCGATATTGCTGCCTACGGTATGCGTCCGTTTTTTGAAGAAAACGAATTGGAATATGATGAAGAGTGTATTTTGCGTCGTGAGGTACAGGCTTCCGGCAAAAGCAGGGCATTCATCAATGATACTCCCGCTTCACTGGCACAAATGAAAGAGCTGGGCGAACAATTGATAGATGTACATTCTCAACATCAGAATCTGTTACTTAATAAAGAAGGATTCCAGTTGAACGTGCTTGATATTCTGGCACATAATGATGCAGCATTGGAGAAATACCATCTGCGTTATGGCGAATGGAAGCAGACAGAACGCGAACTGGCTGAATTAATGTCACTGGCAGAGAAAAGCCGTTCCGATGAAGATTATATCCGTTTCCAACTTGAACAGCTCGAAGAGGCCCATCTTGTAGAAGGAGAGCAAGAGGAATTGGAGCAGGAAGCCGAAACACTAAGTCATGCGGAGGAGATTAAAGCCGGACTTTACCGGGTAGAACAGTCATTTGTCTCGGATGAAGGCGGATTGCTTTCTTACCTGAAAGATAGTCTGAATACGCTGAATAGCCTGCAAAGAGTCTATCAGCCCGCTAAGGAACTTACCGAACGTATGGAGAGCGCCTATATCGAATTGAAAGATATTTCGCACGAAGTCTCTTCGCAAAGTGATTCCGTTGAATTTAATCCGGTCCGCCTGGAAGAAGTGAACGAACGGCTGAATCTGATTTATTCCCTGCAACAGAAACACCGGGCACAGACTCTTGACGAGTTGATAGCGTTGACGGATGAATATCGTAGCAAATTGTCAGACATCACTTCATACGATGAACGTATTGCCGAGCTGACCGTTCGTAAAGAGGAACAATATAAGCAAGTGAAACAACAAGCAGAACTGCTCACCAAAGCCCGTACGAAAGCTGCGCGTGAAGTGGAAAAGCAATTGGCCGCCCGCTTGATTCCGTTGGGAATGCCGAATGTTCGTTTCCAGATCGAAATGGGACTGAAGAAAGAGCCGGGATTGCAAGGAGAAGATACAGTCAACTTCCTGTTTTCTGCCAATAAGAATGGTACCTTGCAGAATATCTCTTCCGTAGCTTCGGGAGGTGAAATTGCCCGTGTCATGCTTTCTATCAAAGCATTGATTGCCGGAGCCGTGAAACTGCCGACTATCGTATTTGATGAAATAGATACCGGTGTTTCCGGTGAAATAGCCGACCGCATGGCGGACATGATGCAGGAAATGGGCGACCGGAACCGTCAGGTAATCAGCATCACCCACTTGCCGCAGATTGCTGCCCGCGGACGTGCACATTATAAAGTATATAAGAAAGACAGCGATACGGAAACAAACAGTCATATCCGCCGTCTCACCGATGAAGAACGAGTAGAGGAAATAGCTCACATGCTTAGTGGCGCCACTCTGACCGAGGCCGCCCTTAGCAATGCCAAATCCCTGCTTGATGCTAAGTAATTAATGGCTAAATTGATTCATTCAAAGTAGTTGAGGTAGTGAATTGTTAAGCGGTAACTGATAAGTAGTAAATTGTAAATAGTAAAATAGTAAATCAAATAGATGTTGGATAAAAGTGAAATGATTTTCGGTGTTCGTGCCGTGATAGAAGCCATTCAGGCAGGTAAAGAGATTGATAAAATTCTGGTAAAGAAAGACATTCAGAGTGATCTTTCCAAAGAATTGTTTGCTGCTTTGAAAGGGCTGATGATACCGGTTCAGCGTGTTCCGGTAGAACGTATTAACCGCATTACCCGGAAAAATCATCAGGGAGTGATTGCTTTCATTTCTTCTGTGACTTATCAGAAAACGGAAGATCTTGTTCCTTTCTTGTTCGAACAAGGGAAGAATCCGTTTTTTGTTATGCTGGACGGAGTGACCGATGTACGTAATTTCGGAGCCATTGCCCGTACCTGCGAATGTGCAGCTGTCGATGCAGTGATTATTCCTGTCCGCGGGAGTGCGTCTGTCAATGCTGATGCCGTGAAAACATCGGCAGGAGCGCTGCACACGCTGCCTGTGTGTCGTGAGCAGAACCTCCGTTCAACGCTGCAATATCTGAAAGACAGTGGTTTCCGTATTGTAGCTGCTACCGAGAAGGGAGATTACGACTATACAAAAGCCGATTATACAGGACCGCTGTGCATCATTATGGGAGCGGAGGATACGGGAGTTTCTTATGAAAACCTTGCGCTCTGCGACGAATGGGTGAAAATTCCGATGCTGGGCACCATCGAATCTCTGAATGTTTCCGTGGCTGCCGGTATCTTGGTTTACGAAGCTGTGAAACAAAGAAATAATGACTGATATGAAGAAGATTTTAATTCTACCTTTACTGCTTTTCTTCCTGATACAGGGAAGCATGGCGCAAACTCCCAAATGGGTAGAGAAGGCAAAACGGGCAGTCTTCTCTGTGGTGACTTATGACAAGAATGATAAAATGCTGAATACCGGAAACGGATTTTTTGTATCCGAAGATGGATTGGCTTTATCAGATTATACTCTTTTTAAAGGAGCCGAACGTGCAGTGGTTATCACTTCCGAAGGCAAGCAGATGCCGGTTAGCTTGATACTTGGAGCGAATGATATGTATGATGTCATTAAGTTCCGTGTGGCTATCACCGAGAAGAAAGTGCCTGCGCTCATTGTGGCTAAAATAGCTCCGGCAGTGGGAGCCGATGCGTGGATGCTTCCTTATTCTACACAGAAAAGTATCGCTTGCGTTACTGGTAAAGTGAAAGAAGTTTCCAAAGTAGCCGGAGAATATCATTACTATACATTGGGTATGCAGATGAAAGATAAGATGGTGAGCTGTCCGGTGATGAACGCTGAAGGTCAGGTATTTGGTATTGCGCAGAAATCATCCGGCATCGATACGGTGACCACTTGCTACGCGGCAGGAGCAGCTTTTGCCATGTCACAGAAAATCAGTGCTCTTTCTTTGGGAGACGCTGCTTTGAAAAAGATTGGCATCCGGAAAGGCCTGCCCGAAACGGAAGACCAAGCATTAGTGTACTTGTTTATGGCATCTTCGAGCCTGTCAGGCGACGATTACGAAAAGCTGTTGGATGATTTCATCCGTCAGTTCCCTGCCAATGCGGATGGTTATCTTCGTCGTGCCAATTATTATGCAGCTAAAGGTAAGGACGACCAGACTTGGTATGATAAAGCAGTTGCCGACTTTAATCAGGCTTTGAAAGTAGCCCAGAAAAAAGATGATGTATATTATAATATAGGTAAGCTGATGTATGCTTATCAATTGTCGAAGCCGGAAAAAACGTATAAAGACTGGACGTATGACACTGCTTTGCAGAATGTTCGTCAGGCAATCGCCATTGATCCGCTGCCTATTTATATTCAAATGGAAGGCGATATACTGTTTGCCCAGCAAGACTATGCCGGTGCTTTGGCAGCTTATGAAAAGGTAAATGCCAGTAACATTGCTTCTCCGGCCACTTTCTTTAGTGCTGCCAAGACGAAGGAACTGGCGAAAGGTGACCCGAAAGAAGTCGTAGCTTTAATGGATAGCTGTATTGCCCGTTGCCCGCAACCGATCACAGCAGATTTTGCTCCATATTTGTTGGAACGTGCGCAGATGAACATGAATGCCGGCCAGCCACGGAATGCGATGCTCGATTATGATGCTTATCATACAGCAGTCAAAGGAGAAGTGAACGACGTATTCTATTACTATCGCGAACAGGCCGCTTTGAAAGCACGCCAATTCCAACGCGCCTTGGATGATATAGTTAAAGCAATCGAAATGAATCCGACAGACCTGACCTATCAGGCGGAACATGCAGTGGTCAACCTGCGTGTAGGACGTTATGAAGAAGCTATTCAGATTTTGGATAATATACTGAAGGCTGATCCTAAATATGCCGAGGCTTACCGCTTACTGGGGCTTTGCCAGATACAGTTGAAGAAGACAGATGAAGCTTGTGGCAACTTTAAGAAAGCGAAAGAACTGGGTGATCCAAATGTAGATGAGCTGATTACCAAATACTGCAAGTAAGAGATTGCCTCTTCGAAAACAACATAAGTAAAAATGAATCCCTGCCAACTCGAAAATTGGCAGGGATTCCTCGTTTTGGGGGACGTTGTATAAAAAACTCTCTCTCTTTTTTTATTTTTCCCCACTTCACTTGTTAAGCTCAGGTTGTAGGTTTTAATGATATATGGTTTGATTTCCCTTTTTCCCCTCTTTTATAAGTTAAATGCACGCTTATTGAAAATACTGCATGGCTTCACTTATTTTTTTTAGAAATTATTCGATTTTCCATCTAAAACAGTGACTAAATTTAAAAATGTGATTCATTTTATCTATAATCTTACTATATTCCGCACGTTTTTTAATAACACTTATGAGATAAGTTATAATTTATGGAAAAAAATCGATTTACTATTTGTGCAAACAATTACATCGATTGTTTGCGACAAGAGGGTCGTTATTCTACGGCCCACGTGTATAAACACGCTATTCGTTCTTTTTCGCAGTTTTGTGGGACCCAATCCATTACGTTCAGTAGGATAAACCGCGAAACTCTAAAGAGGTATAGCAACTATCTGTTGGCTTCCCGTTTGAAGCCTAATACGATTTCTACGTATATGCGTATGCTTCGTAGTATCTACAATCGCGGAGTCGATACGCATCAGGCTCCTTATGTACATGGCTTGTTCCGGGATGTATTTACCGGGGTGGACACACGTCAGAAGAAAGCCATCCCGATCGGTGAACTTCACATATTACTAAACAAAGATCCTCAATCGGAAAAGCTTCGCCGGACACAGGCTATTGCCAATCTGTTATTTCAGTTTTGTGGAATGCCTTTTTCTGATTTGGCCCATTTGGAAAAGTCCAATTTGAAACAAGGTCTTTTAAAGTACAACCGTCTCAAGACTGGTACTCCTATGAGTATAGAAGTGTTGGAGTCAGCGCACAATGCAATCGGAGGATTATATAATAAAACCGATGCGCGGAGTCCCGATTATCCTGATTATCTTTTTCGGATATTAAGCGGAGCATATAAGAGAGAGGAAGAGGAAGCTTATCGTGAATATCAGTCAGCCTTGAGACGTTTCAATAATGATTTGAAAAGCCTGTCCAGAAAATTAAGGATATCTTCATCCGTCACGTCTTACACGCTTCGTCATTCTTGGGCTACGACTGCCAAGTACAGAGGTGTTCCTATCGAGATGATTAGCGAATCATTAGGGCACAAATCTATTAAAACAACACAGATATATTTAAAGGGTTTCGAATTGGAAGAAAGAACAAAGGTTAATAAATTGAATTATTCTTACGTATGTAGTTTTAAAATGTTCTGATTAATATTATTAAAGCATTATGGATTAGGGACTTAATGCTGGTGTTACTTCTTAGGTAACGGAAATATATTCGCTACAAAGATAGGTAAAAATATTAATAGCAAACAAGCAAAAAACTTCTTTTTTTCCTTTTTCTCTCAAATATGCAACATGAATCTATCTGAACATGAAAGATAACATCTTCATGCTCAAGGGATTTTTATTACCTAAATTCAAAAAAGTCTTATATTGAATGTTAGGTACCCGCTTTTATATTCCCTCATAATCGATTTTTTTCCTTTTTTCACTGCTATGTGTATCCTATATG
>NC_021017.1:5307592-5309262 GCF_000210075.1 Bacteroides xylanisolvens XB1A | reverse complement strand
AGTTAGCCGTTATATGGTGATGCGTGGTGAAAGCACTCCTGCCGTTATTCCTGACGAGCAGATGGCGCGTTTCCGTTTCATGCTCGATTATTCCGATGAAGCAGTCTGTATGAATGATACTCCACTGGCGCGTGGTGAGAAAGTTCGTGTCATAAAAGGTCCTTTGAGCGGCCTTGTTGGCGAACTCGTGACTGTCGGGGGTAAGAGTAAGATTGCCGTTCGTTTAAATATGCTTGGCTGTGCTTGTGTAGATATGCCAATCGGTTATGTAGAACCTACAAAGATTAGTAATGACGACACAAAAAAACTTTAACATATTTCTATTCATTCTACTGTTAGGAGTTTTTTCTCCTTTGATGGCTCAAAATATGAGCGATTCTCAAGTGTTGGAGTATGTCAAAGAGGGGATTAGACAAGGGAAAGAACAAAAACAATTAGCCTCCGAACTTGCCCGTAAGGGCGTGACCAAAGAACAGGCTATGCGTGTGAAGCAGCTTTATGAGCAGCAGAACAACGTCAATGCTTCCAACGCTACCGGTACGGATGTCAATGAATCCCGTCTTCGTGAAGAAATGAAGGAGAACACCTCCGATATGCTGGAAGACCATCCGAGTACTCAAGATCTTGCACGTAGTAATCAGGTTTTCGGACGTAACATTTTTAATACCCGTAACCTGACTTTTGAACCCAGTGTCAACATCGCCACCCCTTTAAATTACCGTCTCGGTCCCGGTGATGAAGTGATTATCGATATCTGGGGAGCCAGCCAGAACACTATCCGCCAACAGATTTCTCCTGATGGCACGATTAACATTCAGAAAATAGGTCCCGTCAACCTGAACGGCCTGACTATTGCTGAAGCCAATGACTACCTCAAAAAAACATTAAACAAGATATATAATGGTCTTAATAATACGAATGATCCCACTTCTGATATCCGTCTGACTCTGGGCAGCATCCGTACTATTCAGATCAATGTGATGGGTGAAGTTGTCCAACCGGGCACTTACTCTCTTTCTTCCTTTTCTACTGTCTTCCATGCACTTTACCGTGCAGGAGGTGTGAGTGACATAGGAAGCCTTCGCAATGTTCAGCTGGTACGTAATGGCAAAAACATCGCCACGATTGACGTCTACCAATTTATCATGAAAGGCAACATTCAGGATGACATTCGTCTACAAGAAGGTGATGTTGTGATTGTTCCCGCCTATGACGTATTGGTTAAGATTGACGGAAAAGTGAAACGTCCGATGCGTTTCGAAATGAAGAAGGACGAAAATTTATCTACTCTAATCAGTTATGCCGGTGGGTTTGAGGCCGACGCCTACACCCGTTCCTTGCGTATCGTACGCCAAAACGGACAGGAGTATGAAGTAAACACAGTCAAGGACCTTGATTATAGTGTCTATAAAATGCGGAATGGTGATGTTGTGACTGCCGAGGCTATCCTTAACCGCTTCACTAATAAGCTTGAAATCCGTGGTGCCGTTTACCGTCCCGGTATCTACCAGCTAAACGGTAAACTGAATACCGTCCGCGAATTGGTGAACGAAGCCCAAGGACTGACGGGTGATGCTTTCTTGAATCGTGCTGTCCTTTATCGTCAACGTGAGGATCTTACTACTGAAGTTATCCCTGTTGACATTAAAGCCATCATGGATGGTACTTCT
>NC_021017.1:5290455-5305221 GCF_000210075.1 Bacteroides xylanisolvens XB1A | reverse complement strand
CGCACACCCGGGAATCAAGCATGTTTTTTGTTCTCTGTCGATGGAGGAGGGACGTTATAATTTTTCTATCATGAATCATTGTGAAAACCATTTGCTTTATTTTCATGGTGTTCCTAATGTCTGTAAAGGTTTTCCTCGTCGTATCTGGCACAGTATGGTTGGCAATATGCCTATTTTGAATCTGCGTTATGAGCCTTTGGGTAAGATGGAGAATCGTATATTGAAGCGGATATTTGATATTGTTTTCTCCGGCCTTTTTCTAGTTACTATTTTTCCTTTTGTTTATCTCATAGTTGGAAGTATCATAAAGTTGACCTCTCCCGGTCCTGTGTTCTTTAAACAAATGCGTACGGGTTTGAATGGTGTGGATTTTGTGTGTTACAAATTCCGTTCTATGAAAGTGAATGATGAAGCCGATAGTAAACAGGCTACGGCTGATGATCCCCGAAAAACTCGTTTTGGGAACTTTCTTCGTCGTTCTAATATAGACGAACTTCCCCAGTTTATCAATGTCTTTAAGGGTGATATGTCGATAGTTGGTCCCCGTCCACACATGTTGGCTCATACGGAGACTTATGCCCGTTTGATTGATAAGTATATGGTGCGGCACTTTATAAAACCTGGAGTAACCGGTTGGGCTCAAACTCATGGCTTTCGTGGTGAAACGAGGGAACTTTCACAGATGGAGGAACGTGTAAAGGCTGATATTTGGTATATGGAACATTGGACAATGCTGCTTGATATCTATATCATTTATAAGACTGTGGCGAATGTAGTCTCGGGAGAAAAAAATGCGTACTGAAAAATAAAAAATAACTCTTAACTCCATACAGAGTGAATTAATGTCTACTACCCTTTGATTATGGTAAACGGATAGCTAAGAACAATTTTTTACTTTATACACGAATGCTGTTCATCATGACAGTACAACTTTATACCAGTCGGACTGCATTGGATGTACTGTAAGTATTCAATTGCTTATTTTGTATACTACCAGAAATATTGTAATGCTTCGATTATTCTGGTTGAGTTTGTGTAGACTATTCATTTTCAGAATATTTGCTTTTCCGTGCTGAAGTTTCTTGTCGAAAAGATAGAGGTTGGATATTAGCATTTAATGAGGATATCAGACTTTTGTATATTGATTATGTTACAGATATGTGTTTGGTAAGTATCATTTATTTCAATTGATTAAAAAAAGAATATCTTAATTTTCTATGAGGGTGGCACGCTCGCTTTTCTGTCTAAAAAAGCGTGCGTTATGATAAACACAAGATTATCCTTTATGGTATCAATTGATTTGAAATATTTGATTGCCCTTTTGGTATGTCTCTAGAGCGTATTATAATTGGTATGTGGATGAGGTGAAAAACGTGCTGTTAAATAATGATTAAGAAGTATAAAGATGGGAGTTATTGTTGTTTTTTCTATAATAGAACTCTTCTGGATTTAAAGTAACTGCTTGTATTATTTGAAATGTCAATAAAAAAATACTTAAAACGTGCTTTTGTTTTTTTATTACATGGTATACCTGAACGCCATGTAATAGCCAATATCACAAAACTTGCCCCAAATGAAATGCTGAAGGGGCGTACTGCATTGATCACGGGAGCTACTTCGGGTATTGGCTTTGAAATAGCCAAGTCTTATCTTGAAGCAGGAGCAAAAGTAATCATAACGGGGCGTGATAAAGATCGTATCCAACATGCCTGCTCACTGTTGAAAAGCATACATCAAAATTATATAGTTCACGGTATTCAAATGAATAATTGTGATGTACCTATTTTCAAAGAAAAATTAGAGGAAATGCTTCGTTGGAAAGATATTAATCAAATAGATATATTGGTAAATAACGCAGGAGTACTGGGCGGAGATATTAGAGATACCACAGAAACAGAATATGACAATATTGTCAATACCAATCTTAAGGGTGTATTCTTTTTATCTCAAATGATAGGACACTATTACAAGGAACAACACATTGAAGGAAATATTCTAAATATTGCATCTTCTTCAAGTCTACGTCCTGCGGCGTCTGCTTATACAATCACAAAATGGGGGATAAGGGGCCTGACATTAGGATTGGCGAAAATTTTAACTCCCTACGGTATTATTGTTAACGGTATTGCGCCTGGACCAACGGCAACCCGTATGATTTTTAAAGAAAGTAATACAGATATTGCATTCAAAAATCCAATAGGACGATGTGCCATGCCCGAAGAGATAGCTAATATGGCTGTTTTTTGGTAAGCAATATGGGACGCAGTATCGTAGGAGATATTATTTATATGACAGGTGGTTCTGGACTGATAACGTTAGATGATGTAAACTATGAATTTTAAACTCATATACTTTTGGCGGTAATAGTTATATGAAACAGATGTCAATAAACCGGGAAAATAATAAAAGGATAGCGAAGAATACTCTCTTGCTCTATATACGGATGCTTTTTATAATGGTGGTTTCACTTTATACTAGTCGTATAGTATTAGCCACATTAGGTATCTCAGATTATGGAATCTATAATGTAGTAGGAGGAATTGTAATTATGCTCTCTTTTTTGAATGGGGCCATGTCTAGTGCGACTCAGCGATACTTGACTTTTGAGTTGGGGAAAGGTAATTTTTCAAGGTTTCAGTCTGTATTTAGCACTACAATACAAATACATGTACTATTGTCTTTATGTATTATTCTTTTGGCAGAAACAATAGGGCTATGGTTTCTGCTTAACAAAATGCAGATTCCTGTCAATCGGCTGACAGCATCAATATGGGTGTACCAGTGTAGTATTATTACTGCTGTCATCTCTATCATGTCTGTACCTTATAATGCGGCTGTCATTGCTCATGAAAGAATGTCTGCTTTCGCTTATATTTCGGTGCTGGAAGTTGCATTAAAACTAATAATTGTTATCCTTCTTCCGATGATAAATTGTGATAGATTAATAACGTATTCTCTACTAATTATGTTAGTTCAATTGCTGATACGTTTATGTTATAGTATTTATTGTAACCGACATATTAAAGAGGCGAAGTACAAACATCGGTATGAGAGGAATTTAATGAAAGAAATATTTAGTTTTGCGGGCTGGAGCTTTGTTGGGCACTTTGCTTCAGTAATGCATACTCAGGGTGTTAATGTTTTGTTGAATATGTTCTTTGGGCCAATAGTTAATGCGGCTCGTGGCATAGCGGTTCAGGTGCAAATGGCGGTATTTCAATTTTGCGGAAATTTTCAAACGGCTTTAAACCCACAGATTACAAAAACTTATGCACAGGGAGATCTTGAGTCAATGAACCGACTTATATACAGAAGTACACGGTTTTCTTTTTTTTTACTGTTTATGCTCACCTTTCCGGTAATTCTTGAAGCAGGAGAAGTTTTATCCATTTGGCTGAAAAATGTGCCCAACGATACGGTCGTTTTTTTGCGTATCATGTTGTGTACTTCATTGTTGTGGACTTTCTCCAATCCTATGTCGGCAGCTATACAAGCTACAGGAAAAGTTAAGAAACATAGCATGGTTTGCGGATGTATTCTTTTGGCAGTATTACCTTGTTCCTGGGGGGTGTTAAAAATGGGGTTTCCTGCATATAGTGTATTCGTAGTTCATTTTTTTCTTGAATTAATCTCACAAATAGTTCGTATGTATATGCTTTGTTCATTGGTGAAGTTTTCAATTAAAGAATTTCTTTGTGAAATATGTCCGAAGATTGTGAGCGTGGTGGGAGTATCTATCATTCTACCTTTGTTCTTTTTTGTGTACATGGAGCAAAGTATTATTCGGCTTGTTGTAGTAGTGTTTATTTCATTTATTTCTACAAGTATAGCTGTATATTGTTTAGGATTAACCTCCAACGAGAGGTATTTTATTAAGGAAAAGGTAATACTGCGTTTATATAAAAAGTAAAAGTTATATGTACTAATATAAAAATATGGAACAATTTTATACTGATGAACGTAACGTTCAAATCTTGATTGCTCTGCTTAAAAAACATGGTATTAAGCATATTGTAGCATCACCAGGTTCGACTAATGTTACATTTGTGGGGAGTGTTCAACAGGATTCTTTCTTTGAAATATATTCTTGTGTAGATGAACGATCGGCGGCTTATATGGCTTGCGGTTTGGCGGCAGAAATTATGCAACCTGTTGTGTTGAGTTGTACCGGTGCCACTGCATCACGTAATTATTTTCCTGCATTGACTGAAGCTTACTATAGAAAATTGCCTATTCTTGCTGTAACATCTACACAGGAAGAATCAAAGATAGGTCAACTCATTCCTCAGGTAATTGACCGTTCTATCCAACCTGCGGATACGGTAAAAATGAGCGTACATCTTCAGACTGTGAAAGATGATGATGACCAATGGAATGTGATGCTAAAGGCTAACATGGCAATTCTTGAGCTAAGCCATCGAGGATATGGTCCTGTTCATATCAATTTGACTACTCGGTATAGCAAAAAATTTGCGATAAAATCGCTACCTGAAGTTAATAAAATAAGTCGTGTAATGCCGTTTGATTCTTTCCCTGAATTATCGGTAAACGGTAAGATTGCACTCTATATTGGTACACATTTGCGTTGGACTGAAGCGGAAACAGAACTCATTGATAAATTTTGTGCTCTATATAATGCTGTGGTATTCAATGATCCAGCTTCTAATTTTCATGGTCATTACCGATTAGATTATGCTTTGAATGCTTCACAATCTTCATCTGACCCTAACCGTTCTCCAGATCTCCTTATTCATGTTGGAGAAATGAGTGACTTTTGCAGTATTATAGAAAATCCTAAACAAGTTTGGCGTATAAGCCCTGATGGAAAGATTCAAGATCGGTATCATGCTCTTTCGCATGTATTTGAAATGCCGGAATCCTACTTTTTTCAACATTATAATGCTTTAAGAGAAAACGGACCAGAAAGTGATAGTTATTTGCAATCCTGTCTTTCTGCTCAAAAACGCATATTAAGTAATCTACCGCAGTTGCCTTTTTCACACCTTTATGTTGCATCAAAGCTGTATGATAAACTTCCGAAGGGATGTACCTTACATCTAGGTATCTTAAGTCCGCTCCGTTCATGGGGCTATTTCCCATTGGATAAGTCTATTGAGGTCTATTGTAACGAAGGAGGATTTGGAATTGATGGGAATATGTCATCCTTGTTGGGTGCTTCTCTTGCATGCCCTGACAAATTATTCTTTGGAGTTGTTGGCGACCTGTCATTCTTTTATGATATGAACGTGTTAGGGAACAGGCATATACAATGTAATTTCCGTATTCTCCTGATTAATAATTCGCTTGGTGCTGAATTTCATTTATTCAAACAGCTTAATTCAGTGTATGTTAATAATATAGACTGGTATTTATCAGCAGGTAATCATTTCGGAAATCAATCACCAGTTTTGGTGAAACACTATGCGGAAAATTTAGGATATGAATACTTATCAGCCTCTTCTAAACAGGAATTTATTCAATGTTATGAGCGATTCATCACTCCGGAATTGACTGAAAAACCTATGATATTTGAGATATTTACTCAAGTTGATAATGAAAATGAGGCTTTAAAGCAAATCTGGAATATTGAAGTCCCCGGTGCTAAAACAATAATAAAGCAAAGCATAAAAAAAATCTTAGGTGACAAGGTGGTCAATCTAATAAAAGAAGTTATTAAGTAATTTTCTGATAAATAGTATGAAACAGAAACGATTTGTTGCTTATTTCAGTCATACGCAAATAATAGGGTTTACTAAAGATGGAGTATTACTTCCTCTTTATCTTGCTAAGTTATTGGATATGTCAGGTACTTTTTATTATGGTTATAATATAGGAGAATTACCTGTTCCTAATGAACATCGTGGTATGAAGTTCATACAATTACACTCAAAGGTTCCTACTGCATTCCAACAATTTTTCGATATGATACATCATATAGTCTTGCCTGCACGATCTATCGGCAGTATATTTCTGATACATAAAAGCCGCCAGGTTATGCTGATTACAATTCTTTATAAATTATTAAATCCTAAAGGAAAAGTAGTGGTTATGAGTGATTTGAATTCACAAGATGCTATTAATAGCAAAGAAAATGAATTTATTTATTCTCACCATTGGCTAAAAAAGAAGATTGATATTCTGTTCCGTAATCAGTTCTTCAAAAAATGTGATGTGTTTTCTGTAGCGAACCAATATGCTTATGAGACTTGTATCCCTTTATTTAAAAAGAATGGATGGAAATGTTTGGTACATTGTTATCCTGGAATAGATGATGAATTATTTCATAATCTTAGTCTAAAAGAGATTCCATATAATAAAAAGGAAAATATTATACTCTATGTGGGGAGAATAGGGAACTATGAAAAAAATACAGATATGATATTAGATGCGGCTAAAATTACAGACTTAAAAGATTGGAAAATAGTGTTGGTGGGTCCTATGACTGATAGCTTTATTACAAAAGGAACTTCAAAATATGCAGAATATGTAAAACAGTATTTCAAGGACAATCCCTCTTTAAAGGAGAAAGTCATCTTTATCGGTCCTGAATATGATCCCAAAAGATTGTTTGAATATTATGTGAAATCTAGAGTCTTTTTATTAACCTCACGTTCTGAAGGTTTTGCTAATGTATTAAGTCAAGCAGCTGCTTTGGGGTGCTATATTGTATCCACAGATGTAGGTGGTGCATCTATTGTTTCTAACAACTGGCAATTTGGCTGCAAACTGCCTCAAGAAGATGCGTTATATCTATCGAAAGTACTAACTGATATAATTGAGGAGAAACAAGATATTGATCCAGACAAAAGATTGTCATTTAACGAACTGTCTTATAGTAATATATTGAGCAAAAAAGTATTATCCAAAATGATGTAAGTAAGTCCTGAAATGAAAATTGTAATAATTAATCAACCATTGAATAACAGAGGGGATGAATCTGCTCACAAAGCTCTTGTCCGTTCTATTTGCAACTCAATACCAGATTGCAGAATAGAAGTACTTTTTTGTACAAGCGAATAAAGATTCTATCAAACAGTTTAATGTCAATCTGTCTAATGTACAATATTTGAACTTAAGGGCTTTCAAAGGGTTTGGAAAATGCAGTTGTTGGGGAATGATTTATAAAGTAAAGTGGTTATGGAAGTTGCATCCAACAATCGTACATATTTTGCAAGTCTACAAAAAAGCAGATTTAATAATATGTGCTCCTGGTGGCATTTGTATGGGAGGCTTTCAGGATTGGAATCACCTTTTTTATCTTCAGTTGGCTAAATATGCTCGAAAACCTTTGGCTTATTATGGTAGATCGTTTGGTCCCTTCCCCATAACTACCAAATCTAATCGTGATTTCAAAAAATTAAGTTTGGAGATGTTGCATTATTTTTCGTTTCTGTCTATTCGTGACAGTAAAACAGAAAAATTAGCTCAAGAGTTGGGATTAGGTTATGTTTCTACGGTAGATTCTGCTTTCTTGGATGCTCCTAAAGTTATTCTTCCAAAAGAAATTCAACAAATTTTAGAAGGGAAAAAATATATAGTATTCGTTCCTAACTTATTAATTTGGCATTATGCTTATAAAGGAAGAATTTCAAAAGAAATGGTATTGTCTTTTTATTCACGGATGACGGATGTTATTGGAGCACATTATCCAGATCATGAAATTATTATGCTTCCTCAAACTTTCAATTACGGAAACTATGAGGGAGATGATATTCATTTGTTCAATGAGATAAAAGCCATGAAAAAAGACTATCCTATAACGGTTATCTCTGATCAGTATAGTAGTGATATCCAACAGACTATCATTCAAGGGGCGTCATGCTTGGTGGGTGCCCGTTATCACTCTGTAGTATTTGCCATAAATAATAATGTCCCATTTGTAGCACTCAGTTACGAACATAAAATATCCGGTTTGTTGGAAACTTTAGGAAAGACAGAATGTATGTTAGACATTACATTTGCATTGGATAGTGAGAAAAAAACAAATGAATTTTTAGTTCTCTTTAAAGAGAAACTGAACAATATAAAATCTGATTCAAAAGTGCAAGCATTAGCAAAAGCCATTTCAAATAAATGCTTCAGTTATTTTGTTAATCAACTTTGAAGAAGAAAGATAATCAAAATGAAATGTAGCTACAGACTATCGTGAATGTTATACAGGTAAAATATAAATGTATGATAACGAAGTTTTAATTTTTAATTTACTTAAGGTTAATGGTGAAATTTTCAATTGCTATTCCAGCTTACAAAGGAGTCTTCTTTAATGAGTGTTTAAATAGTTTGTTGCAACAAACTTATTCCGATTTTGAAATTATTATTGTGGATGACGCTTCGCCAGATAACTTGTTCCAAATAGTAGAAAACAATCAAGATATTCGTATTCAGTATTACAAAAATGAAACAAATATAGGGGCAGAAAATGTTGTCGATAACTGGAATCGCTGTCTGCAATATGCAAAAGGGGAGTACTTTCTTTTAATGGGTGATGATGATAAAGTATCACCATTATACTTAGAACAATTTGCTAAATATATAGAGAAATATCCACAGGTTAATGTGTTTCATTGCAGAACTGCAATTATTGACCAACAATCGAATATAATTGATTTATCAGAAGGATGGCCTGAATGGGAAAGTATGCTTGATAATATTTATCACCGCATGAAAGATAGAAGGATTCAATTTATTTCGGACTTTGTGTATCGAACAAGCTTCTTAAAAAATATGAATGGTTTTGTGAAATTTCCTCTTGCCTGGAATTCAGATGATGTAACTGCATTCGAAGCAGCAACTAACAATGGTATAGTACATATCAATGAAATTCTATTTTATTATAGAACCAATCCCTATAATATATCTACAACTGGTAATTGGATGTTGAAGGCAGAAGCTATGTTGCAAAAGGAAAAATGGATTGAAAATAGAATCAGCAAGATAGATAAGGCTAATAAACAAGAATGTATTATCTGTCAACTAATACAACAAAATTTACCTTCACAGATGCATTCTAAGCTTTTACAAGAACTATCTAATGGGGTAAAGGGACATAAAATCCACAATCTATTTTTTATACTTAAGAAATATAAGAAATATAGGCTCACTTTTATAGAATCAATTCATTTACTCCTTATTTGTATATTCAAATGATTCCTTATTGCATAATTTATATTCCTTTCATTTTATCATCAATTTTCGACTTTGATCGGACTAGTGAGAATACTAAAAGGAAAATAGTTTGGTTGTGGGTCTGTATATTAACTGTCTTTTGGGGAATACGATGGAATTGTGGGACTGATTGGGATAATTTTTATGATGTTTTCCAAGGATCTGATTTAAGTAATATATTCACTTTTACAAGAGGGATGGCTGAACCTATAGAGCCAGGCTATGTACTACTAAATGCGCTTGTAAAATCTGTAGGAGGCAATTATTCATGTTTCCTTTTTGTGTTTAGTTTTCTTATATTGTATTGTCTGGCACGTATTTCTTTTAAATTCACAAGTTATCCCTTGATTAGTTTTATATATCTAGTGATATCTTTGGGAGTTATTTTTCCCAGCAGGCAGGCTTTAGCAATGGGGATATCTTCTTATGCCATACCATTTCTCATTAAACGAAGGTTTATAAAATATTGTTTTCCTATTTTGATAGGAGCTACCATTCATATATCTGCTCTGTTGTTGTTACCATTCTATTTTATTAATCCTTCAAAAGTAGGAAAATGGCTAATTGGAGGACTTTATATTTTATCCTTTAGTCTCGGGAATTGGCTTCCGTCTATTATTGGGTCTGTTTTAAATTTAAATTTGTTGGGACCTCTTATTTCTATTAGATTGAATTCGTATTCTCAGACTGTATCATCAATTGATGAAGATTTTTCATCCAGAGGAACAATGAGTATCATGTTAAGCCTTATGTTTCTTTTATATTTTATGGTGAAAAAGTATTATAATGATAGGGGGAAATTATTGAGTTATTCATTTCATGGCTTTTTGGCAATGGAAATGATTAGGAATATTTTTATGCAGACAATGCGAGATCTTATGCGTTTAGAATTATTCTTTAGGCCATATACGGCTATTTTATATGCTGTTTCATTTGGGGAGCTAAAATATAGTAAATATAAGTATGTGTCCTATCTTGTATTTATTTTACTGATGTTTTACTATTTCTTTAAAATGCTAACAGGGGTATTTTCAACTGAATATTTGCCATATAAAACTATATTTTAATAGAAGTTATGAAGATAGCAATAATAGCTTATGGATTTTCAGGAAGTACATTACCTTTAGCAAAACATTTACGAAAACGTGGACATATCGTGACTTGCTTTTATTTGGTTGATCCGGGGACTTCTTCTCTCGAAGGTATTGATTTTGATTGTAGTTATTTAAGACCAGGGATACATACAGTTAAATCTTCTTTTGTAAATCAATATTTTGTTGATGATGAAATTCTGATATATACTGTTGTATTAGTGAGGAAACGACAGAATCTTGGAAATACTATTCTGAATAAAATCATCGGAAAAATAGATCATAATACTATATATGGTTTGTGTGATAGGATTAAAAAGGAGAAATATGATTTAATAAATTTAGTAGGACATACACATCCAATGGAACTTATAGGCAAATATCTGCTGGACCAAAAGTTGTTTTATTCATTACATGAAGTAATGAAAAACCATGCAGAGGCGAAAGCTGATGCTAATGTCGCGGCTTCATTTGCTTTGAAAAATGGCATACCTATTATTGTGCATTCATTGAAATCTTTTAATGATATATCTACTTTTAGTAGAAAGCTGGGTAATACTTCTTTTCTAAAACTTATTCGTTTTGGGATGTTTGAAACATTTCAGGAATATCGTCAAATGGGCTATAATCCGGAAATAAGTGATAATTTTCTTTTGTTTATAGGGTACATATTACCATATAAAGGTTTATCGATTTTATATGATGCTTGTGAATTGCTGGAAAAGGAAAGAATACTTAATTTTAAGATTGTTGTTGCTGGTAAAGGGTATGATCCAATATTACCTAAACTGAAAGCAAATAAACACTTTATATTAAAAAATAAATATATAACAAACCAAGAATTTGTTGATTTAATTTCATCTTGTAAGTCTGTCGTCTGTCCATATTTATCTGCTTCTCAGTCCGGTATACCACAAGTTGCATCTATATTTAGCAAACCTGTTATTGCTTCAAATGTAGGTGCTTTTCCTGAAGTGATTAGGACTGGAAAGAATGGAATATTGATAGAATCTGCAAATAAGGAAGAATTAGCTGCTGCCATTAATAAGATAATGTGTGATAATCAGTATTATGACAATCTTTCTCCACAATTGCTAGGAGCCGATGAATCCTTTTTATATGATTGGAATTTTATATGTAATCAATATGAAGATTTTTTTAACGAAATAGTAAATTAAATGAAGGTCTTATATTTCGGAGGGGGCTTAGGAAATCAAATTTTTGAATATACTTTTTATTTAGCTTTAAAAGATAGATTTCCTAAGGAGCGAATTTATGGTGTTTATCCTAATTTTAAATTTCGTGAACATATTGGTGGATTTGAGATAGAAGAAATATTCAATGTGAAATTTCCACCAACCTCTTTAAAAGCGAAATTTTTTATTGTCTTGGTATTTTTTTATAAAAAAATGTTCCCTAAAACACGTCTGTGTAGTTTGCATAGTACCAATGTGAATTGGGATGCAATAGTATTTAATGCGTTTAAATCAGATTTATCTTTTTATGAGAATCGTAATGATTGGATTAGTTTTAGACCAATAAATTTAAATGCAAAGAATCAAAATCTTATAAATCTAATGCTTTCGGTCCAGTCTATCGTTATCCATGTAAGAAGAGGTGATTTTTTGTCGTCTAAATATTGTGATATATTGGCTAACATTGCTACTCTTGGTTATTATCAAAAAGCAATTGAACTAATAAAGGGACGATTTTCAGCCTCTCATTTTTTTGTGTTTTCAGATGATATAGAATGGTGTAAATCTCATTTATCTATTCCAAACGATACAGTATATGTTGATTGGAATACAGGCAAGGATAGCTATATCGATTTGTATTTAATGACTCATGCGAAGGCCAATATAATAGCAAATAGTACTTTTAGTTATTGGGGTGCATATCTTAATAAAAATAACCCTATTGTGATTTATCCAAAGAAATGGATAAATGCAAATTATTATCCTAATATTTTTCCTGTTGATTGGATTGGTCTAACATCAGAATAATACTATGAACATTCTTTTTTTGATGAAGTACTATAGTCTTGGTGGAGTAGAGATGGTCACCAATGTTTTGGCTTCTAGATTTTTGGATAATGGCTGTAGGGTTTCCATTGTTAGCTTTATAGAACCCTCTAATGAGATTTTGTGTAGAAAAGACTCTAGGATAATTTATTACTTATTATCTGGATTCAATACGTCAAAAAAGAATATTGACCAATTGCGCAATATTCTTATTGAAGAAAAAATAGATATAGTAATAAATCAATGGGGGTTACCATATGTTCCGATCTATGTATTGAAGAAGGCATCAAAAGGCTTATCTTTAAAAAATATTTTCAGTTCATCATAATTCTCCGAAAACGAATGGGCGCTTGAAAGATATAGAAATTGCTATGTCAGAAACAAATAATAAGTTCTGTGCCTTGATCTTATGTATGAAAAAGGTTCTGACTTATTATGTCACTAGCTATAGTATGTGGTATGTTTATCAAAAGAGTGATAAATACATATTGCTTTCAGATAGTTATATAAGAGAATTTCTTTCTTTTACTAGAGTTAAGAAAGCTACTAAACTAGTTGTAATAACAAATCCCATTACGATCCCATATATTGAAGAATATGAGAAAATTCTATCCTATAAAAGGAAAGAGATTATTTATGTCGGTCGTATTGATTATAATCAAAAAAGGGTATATCGAGTTATTGAAGTATGGAAACTTTTGGAAAAAAAATATCCTGATTGGAAATTAATTATTATAGGGGATGGTGAGGAAAAAAGCAAACTTGAAGAACAAAGTTTTCAATTAGGATTGAAACGTATTGTTTTTGAAGGATTTAAAAATCCATTGGAGTATTATAAGTACGCTTCGTTATTGATTCTTACTTCTGAATATGAGGGATTTCCACTTGTCATTCCAGAGGGTATGGCTTGGGGGGTAGTTCCCTGTGTCTATGGTAGTTATTCAGCTGTATATGATATTGTAAAAGATGATGTGAATGGAATAATAATCGAGCCGCAGAAAGATGAATTTGATGCAGAAAATATGGCGGAAAGAATGAGTCTGTTAATGTGTGACAATGTTCGGTTAAAATTAATGGCTAAAGCGGCAAAGCAAATGAGTAATCAGTATTCTTTAGATGTAGTTTCTGATAGTTGGTATAAATTGTTTGTCTAATAATGTAATTGTGTCATATATGAAAAAAGTAATGTTAGTCTTCGGGACGCGTCCCGAAGCTATAAAAATGGCTCCTTTAGTTAAGGAGTTTCAACTGCTTTCTGATGAATTTGAAACTATAGTATGTGTAACGGGGCAACATCGCGAAATGTTGGACCAGGTTCTTCAAATATTTGATATCCAGTCGGATTATGATTTGAATATTATGAAGCAAGGGCAGGACTTATATGATGTGACAGCTCGTGTTTTGACAGGTATGCGTGATGTACTTAAGGCCGTTCAGCCAGATTTGGTATTGGTACACGGTGACACCACAACTTCCACAGCTGCTGCATTGGCTGCTTTTTATCAACAGATCCCGGTAGGACATGTAGAGGCTGGGTTGCGTACTCATAATATTTACAGTCCATGGCCGGAAGAAATGAATCGGTTGATTACTGGACGTATTGCTAGTTGTCATTTTGCTCCGACGTCATTGAGCAAACAGAATTTATTAAATGAAGGTGTGTCGGAAGAAAAAATAGCAATTACGGGTAATACTGTAATCGATGCACTTCATATAGTGGTGGATAAGATAAAAAATGATGATGAGTTGGAGGCTGCTTTAAAAAATGCTTTAAGGAGGAACGGTTATAATATGGATCGTTTAATCAACGGTAAGAAGTTGGTTCTTATAACAGGACATCGGCGTGAAAATTTTGGTGATGGATTTCTTTCAATGTGCCAGGCTGTAAAAGCATTAACGATGAAGTATCCTGATGTAGATTTTGTCTACCCAATGCACTTGAATCCTAATGTTCGTAAACCAATTCATGAGGTTTTTGGTGAAAATCTGACTGACTTGGGAAATATGTTCTTTATAGAACCTTTGGAGTATCTTTTATTTGTCTATTTGATGGAGAATTCCACTATTATTCTTACCGATAGCGGGGGCATTCAAGAAGAAGCTCCTGGTTTGGGAAAACCTGTTTTGGTTATGCGTGATACAACGGAACGTCCGGAAGCATTGGAGGCGGGAACTGTAAAATTAGTAGGAACTAATTATGATAAGATAGTGGCAGAAGTTTCTGAATTGCTTGATAACAAAACTCATTATGAGCAAATGAGTAAGGCAGTTAATCCTTATGGCGATGGTAAAGCTTGTGAGCGCATTGTGGATTTTCTTAGAAAACAAATGAAATGAAAGTTGTTCCAGTAAAAATTAGAAATGTAAACGTATATCCATTTCAGGATATGGAGGAATTGATAGATTATACGGTCGATAAAAAGAAGCTGTTATTGTCATTGAATGCTGAAATTATAATGAGGGCGGAAGGAGAAAGTGGCAGATATAAT
>NC_021017.1:5270451-5290150 GCF_000210075.1 Bacteroides xylanisolvens XB1A | reverse complement strand
GTTGGAACTAGTAAAAAGGTATCACTCTTTGAAAACATTTTATTTAATTGGAAGTACGGAGGATACTATTTGTGCCACAGTTAAGAAATTGAAAGAACTTTATCCGGATATTAATATTGTAGGATATCGTAATGGCTTTATCAAGGAAACTTCAGAAAAAGAGGCTTTATTGGTCGATGTGAAGGAAAAGAAGCCGGATTTTGTTTTCGTGGCAATGGGATTCCCAATACAAGAATTGTTGATGTATGAATTATATAGAATTCATACTGCTACTTATTTGAATTTGGGAGGTAGTTTTGATGTTTTTACTAACAAAGTAAGTCGTGCTCCAAGATGGATTCAAAATATAGGGATGGAGTGGTTCTATCGTTTCATTACTCATCCGAGTCGATATAAACGTCAAGTTGTATATTGGCAGTTTTTGTGTGCTTATTATGGGGGGCGTCTATAATAGAGGAAATAAATAAACTGCTAAGAGTTGAAGCGTTGGATTATATAATTAATATTCATGAAAATAATTGTGGTATAAAATAAATGTTGAAAATGTTGAGATGTAATAAACACGTGAGTGTTTCGTATGTGAGATGAAAAAAATGTAGGTCCCTAGCTTCATGCTGTAAAAAGCATGATTCTCCTACATTGTGGATTAGAAATAGCGCGACGGCGCATTTCTAATCTACGCCCTGACATCGGAGGTTAAAGCCGATGTGAATTTCCCACTATATCAACTGTCTGTGAAGATCGTTGATATTTCTTTTTATTCCCATTATACCGGATAATAGCCTCTTCTTTCTTTGTTTATATGTTCTAATTTTTGTAACTTTATAGCATATAAAACAGTAATAAAGAAACGATGGAACATTCAGAATTTGTAGTGAAATGTTATAATAAACAAGAGTTGGCGCAGATGTATTTTCCTGATTTGACGATTCGTGCTTCGGTCAATAAACTCCGAAGGTGGATGAGGAGATGCAAGCCATTGATGAATGAGATACTGTCTACCGACTTTCATCCGAAGACAAAGGCATTTTCTGTGAGAGAGGTACGGCTTATTACCTATTATTTAGGAAAGCCGGGAGAGCTATAAATGCTGTAATAATTGAATCTCTAAATGATATAAACATAAAAAAGAACTACGGGAGACTGCACTTTCGCCAGCTCCCGTAGTTCTTTTTATATATCCATATACTCCTTGCGACTGTCAAAACAGGGACAAGCTTTATGAATCGAAGCACTAAGTTGATAATGCCCCATGATTTGCGCTTCCGGATACTGATGTTTGAGAATTGTCAACAAGTCAAGCAACGCAAAACGCTGCGCCTGTGTTCTCGTATCTGCCGGACGGCCTTCTTCATCCAGTCCACCTTCATAGCAGATTCCAATACTGTGTCGGTTGAATCCTCTCACATGCGCTCCCGGTTCCGATACCGGCCGGCAATGGTGAAGTTCCCCATTGCGGGTGATGTAAAAATGATAACCTATATCCTTGAAACCTCGTTGCAGATGACATTGTCGAAGCTGCTCTACGGTGAAGGGAACATTGCAGCGCGTTGCGCTGCAATGAATCACCAACAACTTAATCTCACGTGGGAGATAGCTTTCTTCTGAATTTTCCATATCGGTCAGCAGGAGATTAATGTCCCACACAGGACGTTACACCGATAGCCGAGATGATAGAAGTCGCGATAGTCACGATAAACTGGAGAATGTTTTTCCAAAGTTGCTTTTTCATACGAATTTAAATTAAAGAATAGATACTCATGCATTATAAACTATAAACTCAAGAACCAATCAACAACCGGTTGATTATGCCGCCGGATCCGGAGCTTCTCCGCTGCCGGAGCCTCCTTGATTGTCGTCACCATCATCAGGCAGTGGATCTTTATCCGAATCTGCGGAAGAATCACTTTTATACAATGTATAATCCAGCGTCTTACACAGTTTGCGAAGATCACTTCCCGGATAAAAAAGCACTTTGCCCTTATCGATACACGATGCCTTGAATTCTTTTACCGTATCAGTAGGAGTACCCGTTTTGATACTCATGCGGAAATTGCCCAGGTCACCCATCTGCACGATGTTTCCTTCCTCCAGTACATTGACGATTTCGAGCAGGAACTCACCGATACAACCTTCCAATTCTCCTTTGGAGTAAGAAGAACGTTCGGTGATTCGTTTGCAGACTTCCTTGACCGTTACTTTGCGACCGCTACGTGCCACTGCATAGTACTTCGGAGTTTCATCAGGTTTCAACAGGTTCTTGCGAGCCATGAGAGTGTAATTCTGTGCCATAAACTTTTAATTTTTAATTTCTAATTTTTAATTGTTTAATTCTCTTGTAATCGATTACATGACAAAAGTAATACATTGGAAAAGTGACATGACGCATAGTGACGTACACGGGCGCATAGATAAAAAGAAAAAACATTGGGAGATTTGTATCGAAACTTCCCAATGTTTGATTTCAATTATTGAGATGTTTTTTTCAAATCTCCCGATGTTTTTCCGATTCTCCAAAAGGACAAAAGGACAAAAAGACACCTATGACTGTTATTTATTCATCTTAGTATAAGAACCATGAGATACCTTGCTGATTTTTATTCCGTTAAGTGATTTTAGAAGACGTGTAACCTTACGAAGGTTGAAATCGTATTTTGCGCCAATCTGAATTGCTTCATCTGTAGTGAAGTTATCAGGCAACTCATTGACGAAATTACGAATAATGTCCGGATTCTTCAGAGGACGGACCGCAGGAGCCGGCATGGATGAGTGTAACAGACGGCTGTGCTCGTAACAACATAGAACGATTTGAAGAGATCGTTCGAAATCGGCATCTATACAATAAATTTCGGAGGAGAGATCGGTTGCCTCAAATTGCCGGATGCGGGTCTGAATCATGCTGATACGCATCACCAGAAAAGCATAGCGCTTCACTACGGCTTGGAGGTCATCATTGCCCTCCATCGCTACCTCGGACAGCATACGTGAGAAAATCTCATTCAGACGGTTCCATTGCGGACGGGTGAAATGAAATAAAACAGGATGCGCCAGGCAGAAATTATATAGTTCGTAGACACGATGGGCAATCGGCTTGAAAGAGTCTTCCAATGAAATACAATCATCACCCATCTCTTTCCAGTGGGGAGCTTCACGGAAAGTGTAAGCCAGAATACGGCTGGGAAGTCCGTTCCCATAACTGTTTAACAAACAGTCTATCTGTCCGGGAGTGCCCGTTAGAAGCAAAGCTAATTTGGGATAACGGATATAGATTGGGATGATACCGTTGGCTTTATAGGAAGAATCAATGTTTTCGTGCTCAAAAGCTTTGCGGAGCATATCATCGAAGTTACCACAATCCAGGTGATTGGCCGTGGAGAGCGTTTGGGCTTCCGTATCGAAAATGATACTTCCTTGCGAACCGTTGTCCTGCATCTGAATTTGCATACGGGTGTAACTGGTAGTGGCGGGAATGAATAACATTTTAAAAGGAGGTCTTTGAGGCTCTTCGGAACACGTTTCTCCTTTTTTCCTTTTCCGCTGACATTCTGCTTGCCAGGTATTGTGCGCTGTATGGTAGTTTTTTAACATGGATTCACTGGTAGACAGTATTTCAGTCTGTATTTCTTCCAATAGATAGCGTCCGGTTTGGGCAATGCTTTTACCGCTGCCGGCAGAAGAAAATATGACACTGAACAAATGGGGGGAATATTTTTTGTGGTTATAAATTCCGAAAGTTTGTGGAAGTGCCGCACTTAGTGCGGTAAGATCGGAAAGGAGGGAGATGTCTTGTTCGCGGTCGCTTGCGTCTTCAATGATACAGTCATTCAGTAGATCGGGAAGATTATTGTACAAATCGCGTGGGAATAAGGGTGTTCCTTTCCTGAATTCTTCTCCCAGCCAATAGGCTTCTTCGGTGCTATCGGAGTTTTCTAAAGTACCATAGGGGATTTTTGTCCTTATGTCCTTTTGAAAGGAAGAAGAGGTGGCTGTAGAGGAAGCAGGTGCGTGCTCGTTAACTTGCTTGTATCCAGATGATAAAACACTTGTCAATTCTTCGGGACGAAAATCTGTATGCTCGAAAAATGCAGTAAGCTCACGTAATATGCTTTCTTGCGGATAGTGTCGGCGGGAGGCTTCGCAGGCAAGTTTAAAGACGTTGGAATGACGTTGTCCGGCTGTCAGGGGATGGAGGAAAATATAGGACGAAATAAATTGGGCGATTTCTGCTTCAGACACGTTTCCCGGGGTATTATCCTGAAGAGGAAAGGGAGGAAGCACTTTATTTTCAGAGGAAGCGTTTGTTTCCTCTTTTAGATGTGGTTCCAACACAAATGCCTGATAAAGACCGGCAACATATCCATTGGGCGAATAACTGAAATAACATAGGCGACTTTCGTCCTTGCAGGCCGGATCACTCTCCAATCCCAGCAATTGATTGTAGTAACGGCTCACTAATTGCTGCCCTTCATGATGGCGGTTTTCGATACCTTCCACATAGGCGAAAACTTTCACTCCGTCGGTAGGACTTTCTATGGCCGCTACCGTGTGAGGATCTGCCGCACAACGTTGGATGACTTGAAGACGATCTTTTACATGATCGTAATCGAGCCCGACAATATGGCTGGGGAGGAGGAAGTTTTTGATGGCATGTGCTCCGTCAAAAGTACCTGCCGGAGTGAAACAGGGGAGCTGGCTCTTCAACTTCTGTGCCGCGGCATGGTCTCCTTCTGCATAGTATCGGCGGATAGCGTTTACGATAGAAGCATAGACCGGGTGAATACACATAATGATGACTTCAAGGAAAGACATGACTTTGGGCTTTTTTGAATACACGTTCTCGTAAACCGAGACTTTGATTTCTTCTAAGGCTTTCATATAAAATTGTTTTTTGTAAGATTGAGTTACCTGACTATCAGATAACGGGAACAAAGGTCGGGATATTAAAAATAGGGTTGCTTCCCTATGTGAATAGTACTTGATAAAGCAAATAAAAACTGAAATATTATAAATTATTAATCATAGAATGGCATGGCAAAAGAAAAACAGGAACCATACGAGTTTTTGAGCAATTTGGTATTGGCTTTAATGGATATGGATCGTATTTTCAGTAACAGTTTTTTTACGAGCGAACTTGATATCTCTCCCAAAACACTGAGTGAGATAAGACGGGGAGAGGATATGTGTATTTATCAGTATGTGCGCGTGATCCGGTGTATGACGGAGTATCTTCATTTAATCATCCGGATGGATATGTTGCTGAAGGAGTTAAGAACCGTATTAGCTTCCAATTGTGATTTGGTGGTTGCTACGGTTCCGCACCGTTTTCATGGGATTTGCCAACCGAGAGAGTGGGTGGTAGTGATGCAATGGGATGGGGTGAAATTGTGATTTCTACAGAAAATAGGGCATTTTTTCAATCTTTTTGCCTGAATCCTTTCTTTATTTAATTTTTTTTATATCTTTGCTTTCATATTGAGAAACACGGATAAAAACTCACTTATTTATTCATATAAACTTAATAAATTATGTTCAAAGCTCCTTTCTCATTTGACGGTCGTATTCGTAGAATCGAATATTTCCTGTCAGGCATTATCGGTGGTGTCGTTTCTAGTATTGCATGGGCACTAGGCGTAGGTACATTTGTTTTGGGTGCTGCCAGCGGATCGGCCGGGGGATCAGTATTTGGTTTATTGATCGGTCTTGCTGCTATGATTGCATCTGTTTGGTTCTCTCTGGCACAGGGGGTGAAACGTCTGCACGACTTAAATAAATCCGGTTGGCTGATTTTGTTGTGCTGTGTGCCTATTGTTGGTTGGATTTTTGCATTGTACATGCTGTTTGCAGATGGCACGGTAGGTCCTAATCCTTATGGTGCAGATCCGAAAAACCGTATGCCGTATCAGGCACAACCTGCTTCTGTAAACGTGACTGTAAATGTTTCAAGAGAAGATGTAAAAGTTGACAAGCCGGTAGAAGCTGCTCCTGCACCTGCGGAAGCCCCTGTAGAAGAAGATAAAGAAAAGGCTGAATAATCTTATTAAAGAAGAAATAATAGAGCCTCCTGCGAAATTCGTTTTGCAGGAGGTTTTTTTGTTATTAACCTGTTTGTTATTCAATATTTTGTCTAAATTTGTAAGTGTAACATAATAAATAATGATTTGTAAGATGAAAGAGTATATTCCCAATCCGGTGGATACAGGACACATCCAACTCCCGAAGGAATTGGAATACCTGGTAGAAGAAATGGCTAAGAATGTTCATGAGGTCTGGTCGAAAACCAGAATAGAACAAGGTTGGACGTATGGCGAAAAGCGGGATGATGCATTGAAACAGCATCCGTGCCTGATTCCGTATGAAGAATTGCCTGAAGAAGAAAAGGTATATGACAGAAATTCTTCAGTGGAAACCTTGAAACTGATAATGAAACTGGGGTTTAAGATTTCGAAGGATGAAAAATAGATGATGAATGATGGCAACAACCTTATTCAGAATTTATTTTTATCTTTGAAATCCATTATAAACAGAAAAAGAAACAGATATGAAAAAAGTAATTTGCAGTGAGAAAGCTCCGGGGGCTATCGGCCCTTATAGTCAGGCGATAGAAGCTAATGGTATGGTATTTGTGTCCGGTCAGTTACCTATTGATGCCGCTACGGGACAGATGGCTGAAGGGATAGAAGGACAGGCTCGCCAGTCGTTGGAGAATATCAAACACATTCTTGAAGAAGCAGGATTGACAATGGGAAACATTGTCAAAACCACAGTATTTCTTCAGGATATGTCCCTGTTTGCAGGGATGAATGGCGTGTATGCCACGTATTTTGACGGAGCTTTTCCGGCACGTTCGGCGGTTGCCGTAAAAGCTCTGCCCAAGGATGCGTTAGTAGAGATTGAGTGTATCGCGGTTCGCTAACAAATCTGCGACAATGAAACTGCTGCCTCCTACAAAGATCAGATCTTTTGGGGGGCAGTTCTTTTTTGCCGCCTGTACAGCTTCTACAACAGTGGGGTAGGTGGTACCTTTCAATCCGGCTTCTTCTGCCAATGCCAATAGTTCATTTTCCGGAAGTGCACGTTTCACGCTTGCTTTGGTAAAATAATAGGTGGCATATTTCGGCAATGCTCGCAGAACTCCCCGGATGTCTTTGTCATTGACCATGCCGAATACAAAATGGATCTCCTGATCGAAAGTTTTGTGAATGGCATTGAGCTGTACATGGATATATTCGATTCCATCAACATTATGTCCCGTGTCACAGATAATATCCGGATAGCTGTGTACTTTCTGCCAACGCCCCATCAGACCGGTGAGCTGACATACGTTTGCAAGACCTGCGCGATAGTCCTGGGATCTGATGTTGTAGTTCAGACGGGTCAGTGTCGCAAGGGCTTTTAGGATGGTGAACATATTTTCGAATTGGTAAGCTCCGCTCAACTCTGTGAAAAGTCCGAAAGGAAACATCTCATTGTGGATTTTGATAGCATCTTTTCTTTTGTCGAGTATCCGGTCTAGCGCACGTAGACTGTCTGGCAGATCTAACATGAGTAATGCTTGCCGCATCTGATTTGCCTCTTCTTCTGATTGTTCGTCCATTGCTTCGATCATTTCGTGCATGCTCTGAATTGTGTTGTCCATCATCGGTCTTATTTCTTGCAATTTCGAATAAGGAACTATTTCCATGTCCCAGTATCGGGTATTTTCACGGGCATATTCGATGGGCGCATTCTTTTCTTTAGCTTTCATGGTAAATACACGTTTCACCGCCCCTTGGGCTCTGCCGATAACGACTGGAACTCCTTCTTTGATAATTCCGGCTTTCTCTTTGGCAATCTTCGTCAGCGTGTCACCCAGATATTGGGTGTGGTCGAGGCCTATGTTGGTGATAACACACAAATCCGGATGGATGATATTCGTACAGTCCAATCTTCCGCCCATGCCTACTTCGATAACTGCTACATCTACTTTCTGGTCGGCAAAATAACGGAATGCCATAGCGGTGGTCAGTTCGAAGAATGAAGGATGCAGCGGCTCGAAGAAAGAGCGATGCTCTTCTACGAAATTGACTACATACTCTTCTGGTATCATCTCACCGTTGATACGGATACGTTCGCGGAAGTCGATTAAATGAGGGGAGGTGAATAGTCCTACCCGGTAACCGGCGCACTGCAATACGGCTGCGATAGTATGTGAGCAGGAACCTTTTCCATTGGTTCCGGCGATATGTATCGTTTTGAATTGTTGATGGGGATGCCCGAAATGTTCGTCTAATCGATGAGTAGTCTCTAAACCTGGCTTATATGCTTTGCTTCCTATTTGTTGAAACATTGGCGCACTCTCATATAAGTACTTTAAAGTGTTCTGATAGTCCATGTTTTATAATATTTAACTTCGGGCAATCTTTATTGCCCGCTAATTTGTTTATCTTTAGAACCGTCAATCTAACCGTAAATGCGGGGATTGGCGAATGAGATTGCAAATATCAACATTTAAATCTAAGAAATCATGGGAACTAAGAAAAATTTTGTGTTAGACACAAATGTTATTCTTCACGATTACAATTGCTTGAAGAATTTTCAGGAAAATGATATTTACCTCCCTCTTGTTGTACTCGAAGAACTGGATAAGTTCAAAAAAGGAAACGAGCAGATTAATTTCAATGCTCGTGAGTTCGTACGCGAATTGGATGTATTGACTAGCGACGAGCTTTTCTCCGAAGGAGTGAAGCTTGGCGAAGGATTGGGACGTCTGTTTGTGGTGACGAGCAATGTGCCGGCTACCAAAGTGTGGGAATCGTTTCCTATAAAGAAACCCGACCATTTGATTTTGGCGGCAACCGAATACCTGACCGGCAAGTATCCGAAAATGAAATCTATCTTAGTGACCAAAGATGTGAATCTGCGCATGAAAGCCCGTTCTATCGGATTGCTTTGCGAGGATTATATTACGGATAAGGTGGTCAATGTAGATGTATTCGAGAAGTCGAATGAGATTTTCGAAAATGTAGATCCTGCATTGATCGACCGCATTTATTCTTCCAAAGAAGGTATTGACTTGAGTGAATTCGACTTTAAAGATTTGGTTCATCCCAATGAATGTTTTGTGTTGAAGAGTGACCGGAATAGTGTATTGGCACGCTATAATCCTTTTACCCATTCTATTATCCGCGTGATGAAGGGTAAGAATTATGGAATCGAACCCCGGAATGCGGAACAGAGTTTTGCTTTTGAGATCCTGAATGATCCGAATATCAAACTGGTAGCTCTGACAGGAAAAGCAGGAACAGGTAAGACTTTGCTGGCTTTGGCTGCTGCGTTGGGTAAACTGACCGATTACAAACAGATTTTGCTGGCACGTCCTGTTGTAGCGCTTTCTAATAAAGACATAGGTTTCCTTCCGGGAGATGCACAAGAGAAAGTAGCTCCTTATATGCAACCATTATTTGACAATCTGAACGTGATAAAACGTCAGTTTGCAGCAAACTCTACCGAAGTGAAGCGCATAGAAGATATGCAGAAAAGCGAACAGCTGGTGATTGAAGCTTTGGCCTTTATCCGTGGTCGTAGTTTGAGCGAAATGTATTGCATCATTGACGAAGCGCAGAATCTGACCCCAAATGAAATAAAGACAATCATCACCCGTGCAGGCGAAGGTACGAAGATGGTATTTACGGGAGATATCCAGCAGATTGACCAACCTTATCTGGATAGTCAGTCCAATGGCTTGGTATATATGATTGATCGTATGAAAGACCAGAATATCTTTGCACACGTCAATTTGCTGAAAGGTGAACGAAGTGAATTGAGTGAACTGGCAAGCAACCTGCTGTAGGAAATGAAGAATGAAAAATGAAGAATGAAGAATTTACTATGCAGCATAATAGCGCAGCTTATTCTTCATTCTTCATTTTTCATTCTGCATTTGCCTTATTCTTTCTTTCCGAAATATTTAAGGAACTGTGTACGTTCAAATGTATTGACGCCTTTAATATCTTTGATATTCAGTTTGCCTTTGAATTGAGCTATATTTTCGAATCCTTTGCGTTCCATCCATGCAGAGAGGAAGCGGTTGGCTTCTCCAATAAATGCGTTTGTATTCAGATAGACTGCGCTACATACTTCTACGGCTGAAGCACCGGCAAGGATCGCTTTCACTACTGATTCAGCATTGGCAACACCACCGGAAGCCGCATAGTCGATCTTATCTACCACTGCAGATGCAATTCCAATCCAGCGGAGCGGATTGGCGAGGTCGGAAGCATTACTGAATATTTCTCCTGACATATGCTCCATCTTTTCGATGTTGATGTCCGGTTGATAGAAGCGGTTGAAGAGAACAACTGCGGCTGCACCGTTGGCATACAACTGATCGATTAATACTACAGGGTTGGTCAGGTTATCACCCAGCTTCATGATAACGGGAATGTTAACCGTCTGCTTGATGCGGCGGAGAATGTCGATGTGGCGTTGTTCGAATGAACCGTATGTATATTGCAGTTCTGATTGCAAGGCGAGGATATTGATTTCCAATGCGTCGGCACCAGCCTCTTCAATTTTCTTTGCAAAGTCGATCCATTCGGAATCAGTGTAGCAGTTGATGCTGGCAATGATAGGAATGGGGCATACCTTTTTGCTTTCTTTTATTAAAGTCAGGTATTCAGATAACTTGTGCTCACGGATATATTCTTCCAGATAGTCACTGGCTTCGGGATAGAAAGCCGGGTCTTTCAGTTGATCTGCTTCCAGCATGATCTGTTCCTCAAACAGTGATTTCAGAACGATAGCACCGGCACCATCTTCGGCCAATTTTTTGTTTTTGCCGACACTGTTGGTCAGCCCTGAGCTACTGATGATGATAGGGTTTCTAAGAGAAAGCCCTGCGAAAGTAGTTTTTAAATCGGTCATAGCAATATGTTTTTTAATACTTATATCAATAATTTCTTTCTCCGAAAATCTTGCTTCCTACTCGTACCAGCGTACTTCCTGCGGCAATGGCTTCGTGATAGTCATGTGACATTCCCATTGATAGTTCGCGGAAGGTATCAGAGTGGGTGAACCAAGTTGTTTTTATCTCGTTAAAGAGTCTATTTAGTGAACAAAATTCCCGGTTGATTTGTTCAATACAATCGGTGTTGCTGGCCATCCCCATTAATCCGCAGATGCGCACATGAGTCAGCTCTTTCCATTCTCCGACATTCAGCATCTCTTTACATTCTTCGGGACTGAAACCAAATTTGGTTTCTTCCTGCGCAACGTGAATCTGCAACAGGCAGTTCACAGTACGTCCGGCCTTGACAGCTTGTTTGTTGACTTCGGCCAGTAGTTTATAACTATCAATTCCATGAATCATCGCTACGTATGGTATCATGTATTTGATTTTATTCGTTTGCAGGTGTCCGATAAAATGCCATTCGATATCTTTCGGCAAACTTTCGTATTTAGCTGTCATTTCCTGCACTTTGCTTTCTCCAAAAATACGCTGTCCCGCCTGATATGCTTCTTCTATCGCTTCATTGGGATGGAATTTTGAGACAGCAACCAGCCGGACTCCTTGAGGGAGTTCGGCCAGCACTTGCTTTAAATTGTCAGCAATACTCATTGTTACTTATGCTTTTGACGGATCAAATTCCGGTTTGTCATTCGGTTCGGCGCTGTAAGGATATACATCCATGAGCGGAGTTTCGGATACCATACCGATCTGATAATCTGCCATGGTTCCTTTCATGCCTTCATCCAGCTTTTTCACTGCATCACGCAAGTCGGCAGCTTGTACCAATACTTGAGTGGAAGTCTTTTTTTCCGCACCGCTTTTTTCATCGAGCGTGATAAAAATAAGTTTGCATTTGAACCAGCGGTCGGCACTTTCTTCGTCACTGGGGAATAATTCGCTATAGTTGGCACGTTTGATGTCCGAAACGGTAAATTCTCCGGAGATAAACGGAGTCATTTCTTCGATAATCCGTGCTTCTGCTTCTGTAAAACTGAGTGCATCAACAAGATAAGGTTCAGTTACTTTCTTCTGCATTCCGTTTTCCATTACTTTCTCATAACGGATCTTGCACTCAAACCATGTATGCATTGCCATAATTTTCTTCCTTTTTAATTAATTGATTCATGTAAATTGCCTACAAAGATAAACAAAATACCAAAGTAAGTGCCGAAAGATTTTTATTTTCTTTTATGTAGATTTTTTAGTTCAAATGAAAGCATGACACGGAAAAGTCCGATGATGAGGAAAGTAAAAGAAATCATGTAGACTGCGTAGAGTGCTCCTATGGCGGGTTGCCATAATATTAAAAGGGAACACAGAATGGCAAGGATACCGAAAGCCATGTACCAGCCCCAGTCGCGGGTTCCGTAACGTTTCAAGTCGATGGAATAGCCGGTGGAGGAGAAGCCGCGGAACATAAGCCAGAAAGCTATGATAAAAGGAATGACTTCCATGCTGACCATTGGGTAGGCAATCAGGTAGATACCCAGAACAAGGTCGATCAGTCCGCCTACGATATACCATCCCCAGCTCGGGACACCTTTCCGGTTGCTAAAAGCGAAGATAATTTCTAAAATACCGCTTATCAACATCGATACGCTGAAAATGATACTTAAAGCTACATAGGTGCTCACGGGTGAGAACATGAGCCAAAGGGCTACAATGATATACACGATTCCCAAAAGAAGAGAAGTCCACCAATTTTTTACTGAATGTTGAATCTCATTGAATACAGTTTCCATACATTTTATATTTTAAATTGAATACTAGGGTGATTTCGTTGTGGAATAACAAATTCAATTTAGAAAAGGTTTTCCGTGAACATATTTGGGGGAATCGTTGTTTCCTATATAAAGTAAATTTTAAATATAGATGCATTATGGCAACAACAAATTTCAAAGGACAACCGGTGAAACTAATCGGTGAATTTATACAAGTAGGTAAGGTAGCTCCTGACTTCGAGCTGGTAAAAACAGATTTATCTTCTTTCTCTCTGAAAGATTTAAATGGTAAAAATGTGATTTTAAATATTTTCCCCAGTCTGGATACCAGCGTATGTGCAACCTCTGTACGTAAGTTTAATAAGATGGCTGCCGGACTGAAAGATACGGTAGTATTGGCTATCTCTAAAGACCTTCCTTTTGCGCACGGTCGTTTCTGTACAACGGAAGGTATTGAAAATGTAATTCCATTGTCTGATTTCCGCTTCTCTGATTTCGACGAAAGTTACGGAGTGCGTATGGCAGATGGTCCGTTAGCGGGACTTTTGGCTCGTGCGGTAGTTGTGATTGGCAAGGATGGCAAGATTGCTTATACGGAACTTGTTCCTGAAATTACCCAGGAGCCTGACTATGATAAAGCCTTAGCTGCTGTAAAGTAATATAGAATATGGAGTATTAAGTATTAGGTATTAACTATTAGTTGCAGCTAATAAACGAATACGGCTAATACTTAATACTTATTTTTTCTTCTTCAGTCCCTTATAAGCTAGGAATCCGATGACCAATACCACCACTGCTATAATGACATAGCCGATTTCGTGGCTGTATGTGGTTGCCATTACATAGACGTCATTAGTGGTTTTGAGGTCTGTAAACCGGTAGATCAGGTATCCGAGTAGAGCCAATATACTGTTCCATATCGCAGCGCCGAGAGTGGTGTAAAGTAGGAAAGGTCCTAATTTCATGCCGGCTAATCCTGCGGGAATACTGATAAGTTGGCGTACAGCCGGAATGAGACGGCCAAAGAAAGTGGAGGCTGCACCGTGCTTTCTGAAATATTCTTCTGCATGGTGTACTTTTTCTTCGTCAATAAGGCACATGTGCCCTAAACGGCTGTTGGCGAATTTATAGACAATAGGACGACCCAGCCAACGCGCCAGATAATAATTTACTAATGCACCGATATCTGCTCCTATGGTGGCAAATAGGACCACGAGAAAGATATTCATACTGTCGTCTGCCATAGCTTTCCATGCGGCAGGTGGCACTACGGCTTCCGAGGGGAAGGGAATAAAAGAACTTTCGATAGCCATAAAAATGGTGACTACCCAATAGTTCAAATTTTCTAATACCCATTTAAGAAGTTCTGCTACTGATTCCATGTTTTTTGAGGATAGAATTTATTAATCTGATTTATTTTTTTCCTTTCTTCTTTTTCTTATTCTCCTTTTTCATGCGTTCCCACACTTCCTTGAGAGTTCTTTCATCTTCCTCTCTATGTTCGGGACTATTTAACAGATCCAGAATCATATCTTCTTCCAGTGGATGTTCACATTCTTTGTTGTATTTAAAGAAGTTGTCGATTTCACCGTGCATGAGGCAAAGCACACTCAATTTCTCCGTCACATCTTCGTATTTCGGATTCATCTGGTACGCTTTTTCAAAGTATTCTTTGGCTTCTATCAGATAGTCACTTTCCGAATAAGCAGAGGCGATCATATACCACATTTCTATGTTAGAGTTAATCTCTATCGCTTTTTCGAAAGACAAGGCTGCTTCGTCTTCCAGCTCCTCTGCCAGATATAGTTTTCCCTCTGTCAGATAAATCAATCCTTCATTCGGGTTTATCTCTTTGGCTTTCTCGCAGAGCTGATGTGCTTCTTCATATCTTTCCAGATGAGACAGGGCGAAGGCTTTGCTGGTATATGTGTCTATTAATAGGACAGACTGTCTGTCTCCGTCTTCTTCAAAACGTGCGATTACTTTGTCGTAATAGTCATCGGCTTTCTGCCATTCTTCTTTATTGCCGTAGGATATTCCCATGAACATATAACCCAGTTCAGGGGGGATGGATTTAAGTTCGATCGCTTTTTGGTAATTCTCGATGGCATCATCCGAATTGTTCAGATAGAAAAAACAATGCGCTTTATAAGCGTAGGCTTCTCCACACTGATCGTCGGCTGCCAACGCAAAATCACAGGCTTCGATGGCCTTGTCTATTTGTTCCTGAACAAAGTAACATTTCACCAGTCCCATCCAGTAGGAAGGGTTGAAAGGGGATTTGTCGATGAGTTTGTTGTAATAGATGATGGCCGATTCTACTTGGTGGGTCGATGCCAGATAATCGGCTGTGAGGGCCATATATTCTTCATCTTCGGCATAACGCGATTTACCTCGGTCGAGCCATTCTTTGGCTGCATCCGGGTATCCCATGTCCAGATAGAGAAATACGACATCAATGATTGTTTCCAGTTCGTCGGCATCCGCTATCGTACTTAATAGCCATTGGGCTTCTTCCAGTTTTCCTCCATTCAGCAATAGTTCGGCTTTCAGCAGTTTCACTTCCGAGTCAAAATCTTCGGTGATGGAATCTGCTACTTTCTTTGCTTTTTGCAGTTTTTGGGTGTCCAGGTAGAGATAGGCTTGTTCGATGAGTAAAGCTGTATTTCCCGGATGTATCTTAAGTCCGTAGGTGATTACTTCTTGTGCTTCTTCAAATTTCCGTTCGGAGGCATACCAGTCGGCGATGTCGGCCAGTTGGTCAGCATCCAGATAAAGTTGTCGGTTTTCTGCTTTTGCTTTTTCGTAGTTTGTGATAAGTGTGGCTAGTTGCTTTTTGGCTGATGGTGAGTTCTTTCTACCCATTTTTATTAATTTTGTTCACCACAGATTACACGGATTAACACAGATTAGAGAAATATAGAATAAAAATCTGTGTTAATCCGTGTAATCTGTGGTGAAAGGTTATTTATTAATCTTCCCCCACGTATCTTTCAACCCTACTGTGCGGTTGAAAATCAGTTTTTCCGGGGTTGATTCTTTGTCGATATTAAAGTAACCGATCCGTTGGAACTGCAGGTAGGAGAGTGTAGGCAGGGTAGCTGCGAACTTCTCTATGTAGCAGTTGGGCAGAACTTTCAATGAGTCCGGATTGATGATTTCTTTCATGGCTTCCAGTGCTTCGCAATTTTTAGCTTCGCGGATGGCAGCCAGTTCGTCGCGCGGGTTTTCCACTTTCCACAGGCGGTCGTACAAACGTACTTCTGCTTGCAGGCAGTGATTGCAGCTTACCCAATGGAGCGTGCCTTTCACCTTACGGTTTGCGTCCGGCATACCGCTACGGGTATTAGCGTCATATTCGCAATATACCTCTGTTATTACGCCGTTTTCGTCTTTCTTACAACCGGTGCATTTTACGATATAGGCATTTTTGAGGCGTACTTCCTGTCCCGGTGTCATGCGGAAATATTTCTTGGGAGCGTCTTCCATGAAGTCTTCACGTTCCATCCACAGTTCACGGCTGAATTCGATCAAGTGGCTTCCTGCTTCCGGGGCTTCCGGGTTGTTGATTGCTTCCAGTTCTTCAACCTGTCCTTCCGGATAGTTGGTGATGATTAGTTTAACCGGATTGATCACTGCCGATACACGTGTGGCACGGCTGTTCAGGTCGTCCCGAACGGAGCTTTCCAACAGGGCGATGTCGTTCAGGGCATCGTATGTGGTATATCCGATTTTATCAATAAATTTATGAATAGATTCCGGTGAATAACCTCGACGGCGGAAACCGCAGATAGTCGGCATACGGGGGTCGTCCCATCCGTTCACCAATCCTTCTTTTACCAGTGTGAGCAGGTTACGTTTGCTCATCAGGGTATAGCTTAGGTTCAGTTTGTTGAATTCAGTCTGACGGGGACGGTTGTCGTTCAGGTCTTTTCCTTCTTTCAGCCAGTCGATGAAGAGGTCATAAAGAGGACGGTGTACCACAAATTCGAGTGTACACAGCGAGTGAGTTACTCCTTCGAAGAAGTCACTCTGTCCGTGAGCGAAGTCATACATCGGATAAGCTTTCCAGGTAGTACCTGTACGGTGGTGCGGGTGTTTCACTACACGATAAATAATCGGATCGCGGAAGTGCATATTCGGGTTAGCCATGTCAATCTTGGCACGGAGCACCATAGCACCTTCTTCGATCTCGCCGCTATTCATTTTCTTAAAAAGTTCGAGGCTTTCTTCGATAGGACGGTTGCGGTAAGGGCTTTCCACACCCGGTTGGGTAGGAGTACCTTTTTGCTGTGCGATTAGTTCGGAGCTTTGTTCGTCAATATATGCTTTTCCCTCCTGGATCAGGCGGATAGCGAAGTCCCATAATTGTTGGAAGTAGTCGGAAGCGTAGTATTCGTTTCCCCACTGGTAGCCCAACCATTGAATATCTTCTTTGATAGCTTCTACATATTCCACATCTTCCTTGGTCGGGTTTGTGTCGTCGAAACGAAGGTTACATACACCGCCGTGTTTTTCTGCGATGCCGAAATCAAGGCAAATAGCTTTGGCATGGCCGATGTGAAGGTAACCGTTAGGTTCGGGCGGGAAGCGTGTCTGCACTTTTCCACCATTTTTACCTTCTTTCAAGTCTTTCTCTACTGCCTGTTCAATAAAGTTCAAGCTTTTCTTTTCGCCTGCTTCTTCGTTTTTAATATCTGTCATAACGGTTAATGTTATCTGTATTTAGGCTACAAAAGTAGGACATTTTTTTTATTTAACCGGAATATAACCGCTCTTTTTTATAATGTCCTGTCCGTCGGACGAGAGAATAAACTGAATCAGGGGGAAGACTTGTTCCTTATTTTTTACATTGTAGTAGTAATAAAGCGGGCGCACGATGGGGTAGGTCTTATTGGTGGCGTTCTCTACCGTAGGCGTGGCATAGTGGGTGCCGTCGTATGATACGGAAAGCGTTTTGACACGGGGAGATACGTATGCCAGTCCGACATATCCGATGGCTCCTTTGGTTTGACTGACAGACTGGATGATGGCACCTGTTGCCGGCATGGAAAGGCTGCTTGCCATGTAGTTTTTATTTTTCAGTACGCTCTCTTTGAAAAATTCGTAAGTACCGGACGATGTTTCGCGCGAGTAAACCACTATTTTGCGATCGTCTCCGCCTACCTGTTTCCAGTTGTTTATCTTCCCCCGGAAAATGTCTTCCAGTTGTTGGCGAGTCAGCTGCTTTACCGGATTGGAGGGATGCACCACCACGGCAAGAGCATCGTAGGCTACAATCACTTCGTCTACTTCTTCTCCGGCTCCTTTTATTTTCATCTTTTCGCTGAACTTGATCGGGCGTGAAGCCATTGCGATGTCCGTTGTATGATCCATTAAAGCGGAGATACCTACACCGGTTCCGCCACCGGTCACTGTGACACGGGCCTCCGGATGCTGGTTCATAAACCGCTCTGCTGTCTGTTGTGCGACAGGCAGTACCGTATCGCTACCTTTAATACGTTGTGCGTTGGCACCGAGCGAGAGTAAGGAAAGGGCGATTAATAAGTTTCTTCTCACTTTCATATTTCTTCGTTTTATTAACGTTGCAAATTAAGCAATCGGATATTACATTTTCATTTCATCCGGAGTGGAAATGATACTTGTAACACAAACGTAACATGATTGAAACATTTCCTTCAAACATTAGTCACACCTCCTTAATAAAGAGATGCTTTCTTTGCATCAGAAATCATAGCAGGTATATGAAAAAGGTATTTGAAAAGATTATAGAAGGAATGTTGACTTGTAGCGGCTTTGTGACAAGTATTACTATTCTGCTGATTGTACTCTTCCTTTTCACTGAAGCTTTCGGGCTGTTCAAGAGTAAAGTGATTGAAGAGGGATATGTGTTGGCGCTGAATAAGAGCAACAAGGTTAGCGTGTTGAGCCCCGCACAGATAAAAAATGTTTTTGACGAAGAGATTACAAACTGGAAGGAACTCGGTGGGGAAGATCTCCTTATCCGGGTTTTTCGTTTGGAGGACATAACGCAGCATTATACGGAAGAGGAGTTGGGACCTGCTTATGAATATGCAGGCGATAAGATTACGGAGCTGGTAGAGAAAACACCCGGCATCGTAGCTTTTGTTCCGCAGAAATTTATTGTTCATCCGGACGCGGTACATTTCATTGAGGATAACACTATTTCCGTAAAGGATGTATTTGCGGGTGCCGAATGGTTTCCTACGGCTACTCCGGCTGCTCAATTCGGCTTTTTGCCGTTGATTACCGGGACGTTGTGGGTGAGCCTGTTTGCCATCCTTTTTGCTTTGCCGTTCGGGCTGTCGGTTTCTATTTATATGTCTGAAGTGGCAAATCCGAAAGTGCGGAACTGGCTAAAACCGATTATCGAACTGTTGAGTGGTATTCCTTCCGTTGTTTATGGCTTTTTCGGATTAATTGTCATTGTTCCGTTGATTCAGAAATTGTTTGATCTTCCGGTAGGAGAGAGTGGCTTGGCGGGAAGTATCGTACTGGCTATTATGGCATTGCCTACTATTATAACGGTGACGGAAGACGCGATGCGCAACTGTCCGCGTGCAATGCGGGAAGCGAGTCTGGCATTGGGCGCTTCGCAATGGCAGACGATATATAAGGTAGTGATTCCTTATTCTATTTCGGGGATTACATCCGGTGTGGTACTCGGTATCGGACGTGCTATCGGGGAGACGATGGCAGTATTGATGGTGACGGGTAATGCGGCTGTGATTCCGACAACGATCCTTGAGCCTTTGCGTACCATTCCGGCTACGATTGCAGCCGAATTGGGAGAAGCTCCTGCGGGAGGACCTCACTATCAGGCGTTGTTCCTGTTGGGTGTAGTACTGTTCTTCATCACATTGATTATCAACTTTAGTGTGGAATATATTTCCTCTAAAGGATTAAAACGTAGCAAATAAGATGGAAATACGGAGTAATAATAAAGCTAAACACCGTTCGCAGAAAGTTG
>NC_021017.1:5261647-5270203 GCF_000210075.1 Bacteroides xylanisolvens XB1A | reverse complement strand
CCGGCTGTTGAGCCTTTGCATTGTACTGATATTGTTTGCAATTCTGGGATTTATCGTCTATAAAGGAATCGGCGCTATCAGTTGGGATTTTATCACTTCGGCTCCTACGGACGGGATGACAGGTGGCGGTATATGGCCGGCTATTGTCGGTACTTTCTATCTGATGGTGGGGAGTGCGCTGTTCGCTTTTCCGATAGGGGTGATGAGCGGAATTTATATGAATGAGTATGCGCCGAAAGGTAAGTTGGTACGCTTTATCCGGGTGATGACCAATAACTTGAGCGGTATTCCTTCCATCGTATTCGGATTGTTCGGTATGGCGCTGTTTGTCAATTATATGGGATTTGGTGATAGTATTTTGGCCGGTTCTTTGACATTAGGTTTGCTTTGTGTACCTTTGGTCATTCGGACAACGGAGGAAGCTTTGAAAGCCATTCCCGACAGTATGCGTGAAGGCAGCCGGGCCTTGGGGGCAACGAAGTTGCAGACGATCTGGCACGTCATTCTGCCGATGGGGATGCCGAACATTATCACAGGGTTGATTCTTGCCTTGGGACGTGTTTCGGGAGAGACGGCACCGATTCTGTTTACTTGTGCCGCATACTTCCTGCCACAACTGCCAACGGGTATTTTCGATCAGTGTATGGCATTGCCTTACCATTTGTATGTGATTTCCACGAGTGGAACGGATATGGAGGCACAATTGCCGCTGGCTTATGGTACGGCATTGGTGTTGATTATGATTATCCTGTTCGTGAATCTGCTGGCTAATGCATTGAGAAAGTATTTTGAGAAAAGAGTAAAAACAAACTAGATTAGTATATGGATACAGTGAAAATAGATGCGCGTGATGTGAACTTTTGGTATGGAGATTTTCATGCATTGAAGGGTATCAGTATGCAGATTGAGGAAAAGTCGGTTGTCGCTTTTATCGGACCGTCCGGTTGCGGTAAGTCTACTTTCCTCCGGCTTTTCAACCGGATGAATGATTTGATTCCTGATACCCGTCTGGAGGGAGAAATCCGTATCGACGGACATAATATATATGCGAAAGGGGTGGAAGTGGACGAACTCCGCAAGAATGTAGGAATGGTGTTCCAGCGTCCGAATCCTTTCCCGAAAAGTATATTCGAGAATGTGGCTTACGGACTTCGTGTGAACGGAATAAAAGATAATGCTTTCATTCGTCAGCGTGTGGAGGAAACATTGAAAGGAGCGGCTCTTTGGGATGAGGTGAAAGATAAGTTGAAGGAGTCGGCTTATGCGTTGTCCGGCGGACAGCAACAGCGGCTTTGTATCGCCCGTGCGATGGCTGTCTCTCCTTCGGTATTGCTGATGGATGAGCCTGCGTCTGCACTCGACCCTATTTCTACGGCTAAGGTGGAGGAGTTGATCCATGAATTGAAGAAGGATTATACGATTGTAATCGTTACGCATAATATGCAGCAGGCAGCCCGTGTCAGTGATAAGACGGCGTTTTTCTATATGGGCGAAATGGTGGAATTCGATCAGACGAAAAGGATATTCACCAATCCGGAGAAAGAGGCTACCCAGAATTACATAACGGGACGCTTCGGGTAATTCGTGAAATCCGTGCCTGAAATTTATTTCTGAAATGTCATTAGCAAAATATTAATCATTTATATATAATAGACTATGGTAAAGTTTATAGAATCGGAACTTATCCTATTGAAGAAGGAAATTGATGAAATGTGGACCTTGGTGTACAACCAGCTTGACCGTGCCGGAGAGGCTGTGTTGACCCTCGACAAGGAGTTGGCTCAACAAGTGATGGTTCGCGAGCGTCGGGTGAATGCTTTTGAATTGAAGATAGATAGCGATGTGGAAGACATTATCGCATTATATAATCCGGTGGCGATTGACCTCCGTTTTGTATTGGCTATGCTGAAGATCAATACGAATCTGGAACGCTTGGGCGACTTTGCGGAAGGTATTGCCCGCTTTGTACTTCGTTGCAAAGAGCCGGTGTTGGATGCGGAATTATTGAACCGTCTTCGTCTGGCAGAGATGCAGGCAGAAGTGTTGTCGATGCTGGAACTGGCGAAGCGTGCCTTAAATGAAGAGAGTAATGACCTGGCAGCGGGAGTGTTTGCCAAGGATAATTTGCTGGATGAAATCAATGCGGATGCGACAGGTATTCTTTCTGACTATATCATCGAACATCCGGAAGCTGTACATACCTGCGTAGATTTGGTCAGTGTGTTCCGTAAACTGGAACGTTCGGGAGACCATATTACCAATATTGCCGAGGAGATTGTTTTCTTCATTGACGCCAAAGTGTTAAAACATCGTGGCAAAACGGACGAAAACTACCCGGAAAAGTAATTTTTTGCGGATTTTTAAACAGAAATTAGGGCTCCTTAAAAAAATATCCTATATTTGTCACCTATAACGGACAAGTTACAGGAGATTTTGCTTCAAATGATAATAAATCCAAAGAATTTTCAAAAAGATGTTATATGACATGTTTTATAATTTGGATAGTATCGGTAAAACCGCCTATATTTGCACCGTTATCCTGAAAACAATCTTTTTACCTTAAAAAAAAACTAATACCTATTGAAAACTGAAAAATGGAGCTTTGTGAAAAGCCCCATTTTTTTTTGCTCTTATTTTTTAAGCTCCTTTCTAATTCGTATCTTTGACCCTTGCATTAAGAGAGTATTCTCAATCTTAAAATAGTAAGTAGTAAATCGTAAAATAGTAAATGAAATTATGTTTTCTGGAATCGTAGAAGAATATGCTACTTTGGTAGCACTGGTGAAAGACCAGGAGAATATACACTTTACATTTAAGTGTTCGTTTGTGAATGAGTTGAAAATCGACCAGAGTATTTCTCACAATGGTGTGTGTCTGACAGTGGTGACTCTGACAGATGATACGTATACGGTGACTGCCATGAAAGAAACATTGGAACGCTCTAATCTCGGTCTGCTGAAAGTGGGGGATAAGGTGAATGTTGAACGTAGCATGATGATGAATGGCCGACTGGACGGACATATCGTTCAGGGACATGTAGACCAGACCGCTACTTGTATTGATATTAAGGATGCGGAAGGTAGTTGGTATTTTACCTTCCAATATGCGTTTGATAAGGAAATGGCGAAACGTGGATATATCACGGTGGATAAAGGTTCGGTAACTGTGAACGGTGTTAGCCTGACGGTATGTAATCCGACCGATGCTACTTTCCAGGTAGCTATCATTCCTTATACGTATGAGCATACAAACTTCCATACGTTTGAGATTGGCAGTGTGGTAAATATTGAATTCGATATTATCGGTAAGTATATCAGCCGGATGATTCAGTATAAATAGTTGGCTGTCGCAAAAGCGAATTTCAATCGTAAATTGTAAATCATAAAATCGCAATCTTATGGATTTTCTTCAATTGGTACAGGCTCGTCAAAGCGACCGTTCGTATGATAAGGAGCGTCCGGTAGAGCCGGAAAAGTTGGAACGGATACTTGAAGCTGCTCGTTTGGCGCCTTCGGCCTGTAATGCGCAGCCTTGGAAGTTTGTAGTCATCACGGATAAGGAACTGGCCCAAAAAGCGGGGAAAGCTGCTGCTGGTTTGGGGATGAATAAGTTTGCTAAAGATGCTCCCGTGCATATTCTGGTGGTAGAGGAATCTGCTAATATTACCTCTCTGCTTGGTGGAAAGGTGAAAGGCAAGCATTTTCCATTGATCGACATTGGAATAGTTGCTGCTCATATTGCTTTGGCGGCTGAAGCCGAAGGACTGGGCTCTTGTATTCTGGGTTGGTTTGATGAAAAAGAAATGAAACAGCTTGCCGGTATCCCTGCTTCCAAACGTTTATTGCTGGATATTGTCATTGGTTATCCGGCAAAGGAAAAACGCAAGAAAATGAGGAAGCCGAAAGAAAAGGTGATTTCATACAACCGTTATTGATTGAAAAATAATTATATTCTTAGTTCTTTAGGATAAGCATATAACAGAAAGCATCGTTGGTTTTAAAGGAAGAGTCCGTTCCTTTTAAACCAACGATGCTTTCCTTTTAAAGGAACGGACTGTTTATTTAAAACCAAAAGTGTTTCCTCTAAAGTGTTGATATATAACTTATTATTAATGCCGCTGAATAAGCGGCATTAATAATGTAGTATTTATTTCTTTTTTGACAAATCCTTCAGCAAATAGTCTACTGCCACTTTCAGTTGGGCGGCTTCTCCTTTCAGGCTGGCTTTGGGCTTATTATAGATAAGAGTATCAGGTTGTAAAGTCTGATTTTCGAGATCGTTGCACTGCTTGCGTCCTTTTCCTTATAAATCTTTCAGTAATACTTTACTTGCTTTTTTATAGTATTCTTCTCTGGACTCGGTCAGCACTTTCCATTCGTCGTTGAATTCTTCGTCTTTATCAATTTTGAAATTCTCGGAACCGTATGTATCCAAACGATCCAATAAGATGGCTACATTCAATTGATTGATATCCATTGACGGTTGATAGCCGATCTCTTCGCTTTTTTCGTCGGTGACTACTTCGTGAATCAATTCTATTTCCTGCAACTGATAAAGCACCTGATTGGTTAGTCGGATGGGAATCTGATGCTCTTCCGAGATTTCTGCAGCCGTATAGGGAGGCTCGTTCTTCTCAAACCGTTTGGCTATGAGCGACATAATCAGGATGGATATAAAGTCCCGGTATCGTCTGCTGATATTCCGGGTGTCCTGGTCAAAACTAAAACTGCGGATATTCTGTCCGGCATACGTCAATTCGGCTCCGAATAAACAGATTGTCCAAGATATTTGCAACCAAAGCAAAAATAAAGGAAGTGCGGCAAAACTACCGTAAATGGCGTTGTACTTTGATACCCACAACTGGCTGTTGATATACAGGAATTGAAAAGCCTGATAAGCAGACCCCGCCAGAATGCCTGCAATGAGCGCGTGTTTGAATTTTACTTTCGTATTCGGCATGAAGATATACAGCCCTGTGAACATCAGCCATGTCAGGACGAAAGGGATAAGCCGTATCATGAATTTCATAATAGGAGCAAGCAGGACGAAATCATCCATCTGTTTGAGAATGGTACTCATAAACAGAGAAAGTCCTCCGGACACTACGATTAGAATCGGCATCAACAGGAACATAGAAAAGTAATCCGTAATCTTGCGATACATGGATCGTGCTTTTTTCACTTCCCAAATACGGTTGAAGGTGATTTCAATATTGCTGACCAGATTGATAACCGTCCATAACAACATGACCAAACCAACTCCAATGAAAATACCTCCTTTGGTTTGTGAAAGATAGGAGTTGACAAATGAGAGAATGGCCTCTGTTGTTTCTATATTTCCTCCGAAACCATTGCGGAACTGATGTTCCATCAGGTTGTCGAATCCAAAACCGCGTGCCACGGCAAACAGGATGGCAAGTATCGGTACAATGGCGAGCAATGTGCTATATGTCAGTGCGGAAGCTTTATTAGCCATCCGGTCTTTGGTAAACCGGTTGATACAAAGATAGATGGTCTTTATAATATTGTAGAGTGAGAACTTGGTTCGGGTCACTTCATCTTCCGTAATGCGCCAGATGTCATACGTAAGAAACTTCCATATATCGGTGATTTTCTTCTTCATAGTTCAACGGATAATTAAAAGAAAAAGCAGTCAGCCTATAAGCCGAGTTCTGTACCTTATATAAAACAAGGTGCCTGTCATTTATCTGAGTGGCGTGTCACCACGACACTTTAGCGGTCTACCCTCCGACATGGAGCGAGCAACTCTCATAACGCCGGTTTACATGACCTTACAACTCCTAAGACGTACAGCCCGACATGTCACCATGCGGCTGGTGGGCTCTTACCCCACCTTCTCACCCTTACCTCTCCCCGAAAGGAGCGGCGGTTGTTTTCTTCTACGTTACTCTACCCTCACGGACAGCTTTCTGTTAGGAAGTAGGATGCTCTATGTTGCCCGGACTTTCCTCCTGCACGAAACATGCACGCGACAGACCGGCCAACTGCTTTAGACTGCAAAAATACGTCATTTATTTTGTTTTAGCCAAAGAAAGTACCACAAATAGAAATAATTTCTATCTTTGCTATTATTAAAATGAATTTTAATGAAGAAGAATATCCTCCTTTTTTCTTGTTTTCTGGTGATTGCGGCAGTCAGCCTGAAAGCACAGGAAATACGTCCCATGCCTGCCGATTCAGCTTATGGGGTAGTACATATCTCTGTTTGTAATTTGCGCGAAGAAGGCAAATTTACTTCCGGCATGAGTACGCAGGCATTGTTGGGGATGCCGGTCAAAGTACTTCAATATACCGGTTGGTACGAGATACAAACGCCGGATGATTATACCGGATGGGTACACCGGATGGTGATTACCCCCATGTCGAAGGAACGTTATGATGAGTGGAACCGGGCGGAAAAGATAGTGGTTACTTCGCACTACGGATTTGCGTATGAAAAACCGGATGAAAGTTCTCAACCTGTGTCCGACGTGGTTGCAGGCAATCGTCTGAAGTGGGAGGGAAGCAAAGGGCATTTCTACAAAGTATCTTATCCCGACGGTCGGAAAGCATACATTTCTAAATCTATTTCTCAACCGGAAACAAAATGGAGGGCTTCATTGAAACAAGATGTTGAAAGTATCATTGCGACTGCTTATTCGATGATGGGAATTCCTTATCTGTGGGCAGGAACCTCTTCCAAAGGAGTAGATTGTAGCGGCTTGGTACGTACCGTGCTTTTTATGCATGATATTATTATTCCGAGAGATGCGTCTCAACAGGCTTATGTGGGCGAACGTATTGAGATTGCTCCTGATTTTGCCAATGTACAACGGGGGGATTTAGTGTTTTTCGGTCGTAAAGCGACTGCGGAGCGTAAAGAAGGAATCTCTCATGTTGGTATTTACCTTGGTAATAAACAGTTTATCCACGCTTTGGGCGATGTACACATCAGTAGTATGAACCCTGCGGATAAGAACTATGACGAGTTCAACACGAAACGTCTGCTTTTTGCCGTTCGCTTCCTACCTTATATTAATAAGGAGAAGGGAATGAATACTACGGATAATAATCCTTATTATAAATAGTTGATAAATGATGGTTGATAGTTACTGTGAGTATTTGGCATAAATATCTATCATCTATTATCTGCCACCTGTCATTTATCACTTATCATTTGTAATTTATCATCTATTAAAGCATGCAGAACAGAAGAGATTTTTTGAAAACAGCGACTTTGGCTGCTTTGGGTTCAGGGTTGGTTGTCCGTCGGACATTAGCCGGAGAATCATCGCTTTCTAACGTCTATATAAATAAGCTCGGTTTGGGAGGAAAGATGAAAATGAGCTTTTTCCCTTATGAATTGAAGTTGAAGCATGTGTTTACGGTTGCCACATATTCACGCACAACGACTCCTGATGTACAGGTGGAAATAGAATATGAAGGAATAACGGGGTACGGAGAGGCCTCTATGCCTCCTTATTTGGGAGAGACGGTAGAATCGGTTATGAGTTTTCTGGGGAAAGTGAATCTGGAACAGTTTAGTGATCCTTTTCAGCTAGATGACATTTTGTCATACGTTGACAGCCTCTCGCCAAAAGACACGGCGGCGAAAGCTGCGGTAGATATTGCCCTTCATGATTTGGTGGGAAAACTGTTGGATGCTCCCTGGTATAAGATATGGGGATTGAACAAAGAAAAGACGCCTTCTACCACCTTCACGATAGGTATTGATACACCTGATGTGGTAAGGGAGAAAACGAAAGAGTGTGCCGATCAGTTTAATATATTAAAGGTAAAGCTGGGACGGGACAATGATAAGGAGATGATTGAAACCATCCGCTCGGTAACGAATCTACCGATAGCGATAGATGCCAACCAAGGCTGGAAAGACCGTCAATACGCGCTTGATATGATTCATTGGCTGAAAGAAAAAGGCATTGTGATGATAGAACAGCCTATGCCGAAGGAGAAGCTAGACGACATTGCCTGGATAACGCAACAAAGTCCATTGCCGATATTTGCAGATGAATCGTTGCAGCGTTTGGGAGATGTAGCTGCTTTGAAAGACGCTTTCACGGGAATTAATATTAAGTTGATGAAGTGTACCGGTATGCGTGAAGCATGGAAGATGGTGACATTGGCGCATGCGTTCGGTATGCGTGTGATGGTGGGTTGTATGACAGAGACCTCGTGTGCTATTTCAGCAGCTTCACAGTTCTCGCCATTAGTCGATTTTGCCGACCTGGATGGTAACTTGCTTATTTCTAATGATCGCTTTAAAGGGGTAGAAGTAGTGAAAGGAAAGATCACCTTAAATGATTTGCCCGGAATCGGTGTCATGAAAATCTGACTTTACTGAATGAATGTCAGAGTGTTAAAGTCATCTGACATACAACGAATGTAAATTTGTCAGGTGTTGTCGTTAACCGCTGTTAAGCTCTAAATATTCTCTGTTAAAAGTGGACAAAAAAGAGTGACAAGTAGAATAAGTGAACGATATTTGTTATTATTTTAACGTCGAAAAAGTTAAAACAATGTCGAATATTAACAATTT
>NC_021017.1:5226276-5261385 GCF_000210075.1 Bacteroides xylanisolvens XB1A | reverse complement strand
GTCGAATATTAACAATTTAAAGAATTATAAATCATGAAACAGACAACAAAGAACATTCTGGGAGTAGGAGCAATCATTCTTCTTAGCTCAGGAGTTGCAGGATTGACAACTTACAAATTGTTGCAATCTAACGAAGCTGCTAAAGAGACATCTTTTAATGAGATGTTCAAGCAGAATCCCAATGTCAAATTGGCTGCTTTTGACGCTGTGAACGCTCAACCTGTTGACCTGACTCAGGCTGCGGAGAATTCGCTTCATGCTGTCGTACATATAAGGTCTACTCAAGAAGCTAAAACAAGAACTGTTCAGCAAGCGCCGGACATCTTCGATTTCTTTTTTGGTGATGGACGCGGACAGCAGCGTCAGGTACAGTCTCAACCTCGTGTAGGTTTTGGTTCGGGAGTAATCATCTCGAAAGATGGATATATCGTAACGAATAATCACGTGATTGAAGGTGCGGATGAAATCAGTGTGAAACTGAATGATAACCGTGAGTTTAAAGGACGCGTGATCGGTACTGACCCCAGCACCGACCTTGCATTGGTAAAAATAGAAGGTGATGATTTCCCGACTATTCCGGTAGGAGACTCCGAAGCGTTGAAAGTAGGAGAGTGGGTATTGGCGGTAGGTAACCCGTTCAATCTGAACTCTACTGTAACTGCCGGTATCGTAAGTGCGAAAGCCCGTTCTCTGGGTGTATATAATGGTGGTATAGAATCATTCATCCAAACGGATGCTGCTATCAATCAGGGGAATAGTGGCGGTGCGCTGGTAAATGCCAAAGGTGAGCTGGTAGGTATCAATTCGGTGCTTTCTTCTCCGACTGGTGCTTATGCAGGATATGGTTTCGCTATCCCGACCAGCATTATGACGAAGGTAATTGCCGACCTGAAACAATACGGAACAGTACAACGTGCATTGCTCGGTATTCGTGGTGGTTCTATCGGTAGCAGTTTGATGGACGACCGTCAACCGATTGATAAATCCGGTAAGACACTGGCAGATAAAGCTAAAGAACTGGGTGTTGTAGAAGGAGTATGGGTTTCTGAAATCGTAGAGAATGGTTCTGCTGCAGGAGCTGACATCAAAGTGGACGACGTAATTATCGGTGTGGATAATAAGAAAGTATCCAATATGGCCGACTTGCAGGAAGCTCTTGCGAAACATCGTCCGGGTGATAAAGTGAAAGTGAAACTGATGCGCGATAAGAAGGAAAAGACCGTTGAGGTAACGTTGAAGAACGAACAAGGTACTACCAAAATCGTGAAAGATGCAGGCATGGAAATCTTGGGAGCTGCTTTCAAAGAATTGCCGGATGATTTGAAGAAACAATTGAATCTGGGTTACGGCTTGCAAGTGACAGGGGTTTCTTCCGGTAAGATGTCAGATGCAGGAGTTCGTAAAGGTTTCATTATCCTAAAAGCTAATGACCAGCCGATGCGCAAAGTCAGCGATCTGGAAGAAGTGATGAAAGCTGCTGTTAAGTCTCCGAATCAGGTATTGTTCCTGACCGGTGTGTTCCCGTCAGGTAAACGCGGATACTTCGCAGTCGATCTGACTCAAGAGTAATATATAAAATAAAGTAAGAAGATTGCAGGATAAGCTAATGAAATAGAAAAAGGATGCCGACAATCAACTTGTCGGCATCTCTTTTTGTTTTATTAGATGAAAAATATAGTGTAAAAGTTACTTAATTTTGTATGTTAACAAATTATTTGTCGTAACTTTGCACTCCAAATCTGTTTTTAAAGAATGAGACAACTAAAGATTACCAAAAGTATCACTAACAGAGAGAGCGCTTCTCTTGATAAGTATTTGCAGGAAATCGGCCGTGAAGACCTGATTACTGTCGAGGAAGAAGTGGAACTCGCTCAACGCATTCGTAAGGGTGACCGTGTAGCATTGGAAAAATTGACACGTGCCAATCTTCGTTTCGTCGTATCTGTGGCTAAACAGTACCAGAACCAGGGTTTGAGTTTGCCTGACTTGATTAATGAAGGCAATTTAGGACTGATTAAGGCTGCCGAGAAATTTGATGAGACACGTGGATTTAAGTTCATTAGCTACGCTGTATGGTGGATTCGCCAGTCTATTCTGCAAGCATTGGCAGAGCAGTCGCGTATTGTTCGTCTCCCGTTGAATCAGGTAGGTTCGCTGAATAAGATCAGCAAAGCCTTCTCGAAGTTTGAACAGGAAAACGAGCGGCGTCCGTCTCCCGAGGAGTTGGCAGTCGAACTGGAAATTCCGGTTGATAAAATCTCTGATACGCTGAAGGTGTCCGGCCGTCATATTTCGGTGGATGCGCCTTTTGTGGAAGGAGAGGATAACAGCCTGTTGGATGTGTTGGTTAACGATGATTCGCCTATGGCGGACCGCTCTCTGGTTAATGAGTCTCTTGCGAGGGAAATTGATAGAGCTCTTTCTACGTTAACCGATAGAGAAAAAGAAATCATTCAGATGTTTTTCGGTATCGGACAACAAGAAATGACATTAGAAGAAATCGGCGATAAATTTGGCCTCACACGTGAGCGCGTTCGTCAGATTAAAGAAAAAGCAATTAGAAGACTTAGACAAAGTAATCGTAGTAAATTGCTCAAATCTTACTTGGGATAAGTAAGGAATATCAGTTTCTGAAAAAAAGAATTTGAGTCGCATAAGTCGCACTTTTCATGTAGAAGAATGTACTTATGCGACTTTTTATATAAGTCCTATTCTATAATTTAATCTTGTGCTATGTGAGTTTTATGAAGAAATTTGTTCTAATATCATTTGTTCTGGTTGCTTTGGGAGCAGGGGTGATGGCATACGCAAGATATGCGACATTGTCTTCTGACACGGTGCCTGTTAAAATAGAGCAACGTTTGCGTGAAAAAGCGCAGGCGGGAAGGGCTTATTGTGATAAGAACGGGTATAATACAAATTATTGCTTTCTGGTAGATTTCAGTATTCATTCCGGTAAAAGGCGTTTCTTTGTATGGGATTTCAAGGGAGATTCTGTGAAGTATGCAAGTCTTTGTGCGCATGGATACGGGAAAAACAGTACGCTGTCCAAGCCTGTATTCAGTAATGTGGAAGGTAGTTATTGCTCTTCTTTAGGAAAATATAAAGTAGGGATACGGTCGTATAGTAAGTGGGGGATTAATGTTCATTATAAATTGCATGGATTGGAAGCAACGAATAACAATGCTTTCAAACGGTATATCGTGTTACATTCTTATACTCCGATGCCGGAAACGGAGGTGTATCCTTTGCATCTTCCATTAGGAATCAGTCAAGGGTGTCCTGTGATATCTGATGAGGTGATGAGGAAGGTTGACAGGCTGCTCAAGGTAGAAAAGAAACCTGTATTGTTATGGATTTATGATTAAGAAATGCTATTTATTTGAGATAAATCGAGGTAGTCTCCTCTTTTTTGTTACCTTTGCGAAGTTAAAAATTATATGATATGAAATACGTAAAAATACTATTTGCAATTGCACTTGTGTTTACCATGTGCTCCGCTTTTTCTCTGAAAAAAGACCATTCTAAACCGGTTTATGCTTTTGGAATTTCTGCTTCATTTACGGATACGGTAGTCTATTTCACGGATATTCAGATATTAGATAGTGCGAAGGTTAGCAAAGAAGGATTCTTGGCTCATCGTGAATTATATAGTTATCAGTTGAAAAATTATCTGGAGGATAACCAACTGCAGCAGAATAGTACATGTATGATTTACTTCTCGGAAAACAGAAAGAAGTTGGAAAAAGAAGCAACGAAGATTCTGAATAAATATAAGAAGAATAATAGAATGACGGTATCGCGGATTGATTCAGATAAATTCCGCTTTACGAAACCGGAAGAGTAATAAGCAATAACTTAATTGTTAATATAATAAGAGATGCAGGTTTGCATCTCTTATTTTTTTATCTTTGTCCCTGTTATAAATGAGGAATATTATGAAAAAGATTAAAATATTATCGCTTTTGTTCGTATGTTTGTCGATTTTCTTATCAGCTTGTGGTGATGATGATACTCCTGTTCCAGTAACGGTAAAAACAGTCTTGATGTATCTTGTTGGAGACAATGATATCAGTAATGATATATATAACAATATAGCATCAGTTGAACGAGGATTGAGCGAAGTTACGTCTCCTGGTACATTTGTAATTTATTGGGATGGTGGCAGTAGAAAAGGTGAGTTTCCTGTCCCGACTCTGTTTAAGTATGAAGTGGATGGCAAAGGTTCTGTCAGTAAAAGAGAAGTGATAAAAACTTATAGTAGCCAGAATTCAGTATCAAATGAGGTGATAATTAATGTATTGAAAGATGTGGAGGCTTACTGTCCAGCTGAAAAGTATAGTCTGATTTTGGGTTCTCATGCTACCGGATGGTTGCCTGCGGACTATAGTAAGAGCCGTTCTTTTGGTGACGACAATGGAGCTAAAATTCATATTCCTGATTTATCGAAAGCTTTAGAACAATCAGGTATTCATTTTGATTATATATTATTTGACGCTTGTTTAATGTCTCAAGTTGAGGTTGCTTATGAATTAAGAAATACTGCTGATTATTTAATTCTTTCTCCTGCAGAGGTTATGAGTGCGGGTTTTCCTTATTTCAAGATAACGAAATATTTATTGTCTGCGGATAACTCAGAGCAGAATGCTATAAATGTCGCAAAGGACTTTATTGATTACTATAAAAATGAATATAGTTATTCGTGGGGTACTATTGCGGTGATAAAAACGAATGAAATATCGGCATTGGCGAATATTACTTGTTCAATTATGAAACAGTATCAGGACAATCTGGTTAAGTTTGATAATAGAAAAATAGATTATTTTCAAGCCCATTATGGTTATGGGAGGTCTCCTTTGGATCATTCGGCATATGATTTTCGAGCTTTTATGCGTGAATTGACTGATAATAATATTCCTTCTGATTTTGAAGAGCAATTGGAAAGGGTAGTTATATATAAGAACTATGTTGACGATTATAAATTGGTGAATATAGATTCGGATATATATTCGGGTATCGGGTGTTATATACCGGATACTAGGTATTTAAAATGGAATACTTATTTTAGGACTTTGCAATGGTATTCGGCTACCGGATGGGATGAGACTGGCTGGTAAATGCAGGAGGATATTTTTCAGATGTCAACCAGGTGAGAGCTACCCTCCACAAAAAAGTAATGAACAGCCCGGCGGGTACAAAAGGTACAGTAGGTACACTGCATATTTTTCTCACACACACGTGCGTGCGTATAATAGGTATAGAAAGTACCGCTTGAGACTAAGTGGTTTCTATTGACAAACAGGGCAACCGCACCAAAAGTTTGTTTTATTTCCGCACGGTTCTGAATCATTTGATAACGGAACACCGTGTAACTGACCTCTTTCTTAATGAATAAAGTATAATAAATGCCACTATAAGATCATTGCCGTTCATCGATTTCACCTGATTGTCGAAATGCCGATGAATAAGGAGATAGCGGGTGAAGGCAAGTGGCAAATTCAGGCAAAACTGAACATTATCGGTTTCACCTTGTCTTTTCAAAATATTCCTTGAGCTAAAACTAATTTCATTATAGCTAATCCGGATATCATTATAGCTAATGAAAATATGCTTATAGCAAATCCACTGTCAGGTATTAACAGATAATCCATCAGGAGTTAATAGTATGGATGTCAAGTATTAACACCTTGATTATTATCTACTAACACTTGAGTTGGCAGATCTATATATTCAACACATTGTATCTATATACTTACCGCGTTGAATCTATACATTCAATACGGTGGCTCTATATGTCCAGCAATCGGTGTAAATAAATTTGAAAGGTGAAAGCGATTGTGCCGTTCAAGGTGGTGAATTTTTAAAAAGATACGGACATGATGGAGACTATAACTGGTACTTTTCACTTGACCGTTCGGGTAGACCATTGGTAGAACCATACAATATCTTTTCGTATACATTCGCTGCCATGGCTTTCGGACAATTGAGTCTTGCGACAGGTAATCAGGAATATGCAGACATTGCCAGGAAAACTTTCGATATTATCCTTTCCAAGGTGGATAATCCTAAAGGCAAGTGGAACAAGCTGCATCCGGGGACGAGAAATCTGAAGAATTTCGCCCTGCCGATGATTCTGTGCAACCTTGCCTTGGAGATTGAGCATTTATTGCCTGGCGATTATCTGGAACAAACGATGGAGACGTGCATTCACGAGGTGATGGATGTTTTCCACCGCCCGGAACTGGGAGGAATTATTGTTGAGAATGTGGACACTGACGGTCATCTTGTTGATTGCTTTGAAGGCCGCCAAGTGACTCCGGGTCACGCCATCGAGGCAATGTGGTTCATCATGGATTTAGGCAAACGATTGAACCGTCCGGAATTGATAGAAAAGGCGAAGAATATAACCCTTACAATGCTTGAATATGGTTGGGACAAAGAATATGGAGGTATCTATTATTTTATGGACCGTAATGGCTATCCTCCCCAACAGTTGGAATGGGACCAAAAACTTTGGTGGGTACATATTGAAACACTTATCTCACTGCTGAAAGGCTATCAATTGACCGGGGATAAACAGTGTATGGAATGGTTTGAGAAGGTACACAATTATACATGGACACACTTCAAAGATAAAGAGCATTCCGAATGGTATGGATACTTAAACCGAAAAGGAGAAGTGTTGCTGCCACTCAAAGGAGGGAAATGGAAAGGTTGTTTCCATGTGCCAAGAGGACTGTACCAATGCTGGAAAATGTTAAACTCTATTGATGAAAAAAGTCACTTATGCTAAACATACGAATCATATATATATGCTGTCTGATCCTAACTTTTGCATCTTGTAAAATGAAAGATGAAATAACATGTTATGGAGGATCTGACAGTGACTTAGTACAACTTCTGGAAAAGGAAGGATACACTCTGAAATTTTATCCATCCGTGAGTGAAGCTCTGCAGAATGCTCCAGAAAAATCCGGCGTCCTTTTGTTAAGTGATTCATATCCAGTAAAAGGGACATCCATTAGTCAGGAAGACGAAAGTCTGATTGAAGCTAAATCATTGCGTGTTCTTGTTGAATTTCCACAAAGAATAGGAACTACTGATAGTAGCAAGTCTGACACACTAAATTTAGAGCGGATTGTAGTCTGTGATTCAATTAACACGGAACTTCCTTTCATGAGCTTGTTATCTTTTAATAGATGTATTTTAAAAGAAACCAGCGATTCTATCAATCATCCGATACTTGTTGCTGCCAAAGTTGCAGGATTTGATAAAGCCGTGTATGGGCTTAAGGATACAGAGACCCGACCTGTTTTATATTATAGAACTCCGCATCTTCTGGTATCCACAACCTGCATTAGTCATTTTGCATCCGACAGATATATGCCTGAACAAAAAATAAAATCATTGTATGAATATATATTCAGGTGGTTACTTAGTAAGAATACAGTCACATTCTCATCATGGATAACTTACATAACCCCCTCTTATACCCCCAGCGATGTGCTGCCAGAAAATGCAGGTTACGAGAGCATAAAAAAAGGAATCGAATGGTTTTACAATGGGCATTTTCTAGTGAATTCTGAATGGAAACAGAATTGGGTTGATAAATATATGGGAGATGGCACAATGCCTATAGGCCCAAGTATACCAGATCAGTTTCAAAATGGTGATGGAAGTTTAGGAGTATTGGAAGGGCACATGTCCGAGATCCGTTATGATGGAAGTCAATTGTATCGATATTGGATGAGAGCAGATGTCCAAGGAGAGGCGTCATACGCATTTGCGGCGGCTGGAGATCTATTGGAGAATAATGAATATTCTAAGGTAGCCACCAATCTGATAGATTATTCTTTTAAGGAATACAGGGATTCGGAAAGAAACGATCCGGCATCTCCTTCGTATGGATTATTAGGATGGGCTTACACGCATAAAGGTACCTATTACGGTGACGATAATGCACGCTTTCTTTTAGGAGTCATAGCTTCATCTGCATTATTAAATGACACTGAATGGGACAAGAAAATAGCCGAAGGAATTATCGGGAATTTCCGAACGACTGGCATTAACGGCTTTAGAGGAGGATCATTGCTTGATACAGACATACAAAAAAGAGGATGGAAGTCATTCTATGATAACAATACAGTGAACCTTCATGCGCATTTTGAGGCTTGGAATTGGGCTTGCTACCTTTGGTTATATAATCAGACACAGTATGAGCCGTTACTCGAAAGGTCTAAAAAAGCCTTATCTATGATGATGGCTTCCTATCCTGAACAATGGTCGTGGACAAATGGTATACAGCAGGAAAGAGCTCGTATGATTCTTCCATTGGCTTGGTTATACCGGGTAGAACCAACAGAGGAACATTTGAAATGGCTCCATTATATGACAAATGAGTTACTTAAAAATCAAGTAACTTGTGGAGGTATCCGCGAAGAGCTGGGAGATGAATCTAAGAGTTCATTCGGGCATTCACCTTCCAATGAAGCGTATGGCAGCACAGAGGCCTCTTTAATTTTCGACAATGGAGATCCTGTAGCGGATATGCTGTATACAACCAATTTTGCATTTGTGGGATTATGCGAAGCGGCAAAGGCCACCAATGATTCTACCTATGTAAAAGCAGTGAATCAAATGAGAGACTTTCTGATTCGTATTCAGGTAAAAAGTGACAAATTCAGAAATGTGGATGGAGCTTGGTTCAGAGCCTTCAATTATCAGGATTGGAATTATTGGGCTGCGAATGCTGATGCAGGTTGGGGAGCATGGAGCACGCTAACCGGATGGATACAAAGCTGGATTGTAGGCACTCAATTCCTAATGGAGAAAAACACATCGCTATGGGAACTATCAAACAGAAAAGATATCTCTAAGACAGCAAATAAAGTTATAGAAGAAATGATAAACAATAACAACTATAAATGATGCGATACATTCTATTACTACTGATAATATCATTTGGGTGCAGTCCTGTTTTTGCTGAAAATAGGGCTATGAAAGATATGTGCAATAGGTTGTTTCCCGAACATTCAGGCAATTTTACTTTTGAATTAGCGCCTGATTCCTTAGAGAATGATTTCTTTACTATCGAATCTATCAATGATAAAATTAAAATCTCGGGGAATAACAATAATTCATTGGCAACAGGGTTAAATCATTATCTGAAATATTATTGCCATACACATGTGTCTTGGTATGCTACCGATAAAATAGAAATGCCGCGGCAACTACCTGTTTTGTTAGATAAAATAACCATTTTCGCAAAGTGCAAAACAAGATTTTTTCTGAACTATTGCACATTTGGATATTCAATGCCTTATTGGAAATGGAAGGACTGGGAACGCTTAATTGATTGGATGGCATTAAATGGAGTGAACACACCGCTTGCTATCACCGGGCAAGAAGCTATATGGTATGATGTATGGAAAGAAATGGGCTTAAAAGATCAAGAAATCCGGTCATATTTTACAGGACCTGCACATCTGCCGTGGCATAGGATGTCAAATGTTGACTATTGGCAAAGTCCATTACCCTTATCCTGGCTGAAGAATCAAAGAAAGTTGCAGAAACAGATTGTTGATCGGGAAAGACTTTTAGGCATGACACCAGTGTTGCCGGCTTTCTCCGGCCATGTTCCCGCAGAGCTCAAAAGGTTATATCCGGATGCCGCAATTACTCAAATGAGCCAATGGGGAGGTTATGATGAAAAATATCGGAGTCATTTTATTGATCCGATGGATCCTTTATTCGGTAAAATCCAAAAAAGATATCTGGAGAAACAGACTAAACTTTATGGAACAGACCATATATATGGCATTGACCCTTTTAATGAAGTCGATTCTCCTAATTGGGATGAGGACTTCTTACGTACTGTATCAGATAAAATATTCCATTCGATTGAGCAGGTAGATAGTTTGGCACATTGGATACAGATGACGTGGATGTTTTATCATAGCAAAGACAAATGGAGTCAACCTCGTATTAAGGCTTTTTTAAATTCAGTGCCGGATGATAAACTAATTTTACTGGATTACTATTGCGATAGCGTTGAGATTTGGAGAGAGACACAGCAATATTATGGAAAGCCATACATTTGGTGTTACTTGGGCAATTTTGGTGGAAATTCGATGTTGGCAGGTCACGTGGATGATGTTAGTGCTAAGCTGAATCGGCTGTTTGTTGAAGGAGGAAAAAATATATCCGGAGTGGGAGCTACTTTAGAAGGGCTGGATGTAAATCCATTCATGTATGAATTTGTATTAGAGAAGGCCTGGAGTCATACCATCACTAATGCAGACTGGATGAAAAATTGGGCATTATGCCGGGGAGGAAGTAAAAGTAGCCATATTATAGATGCTTGGCAGCAATTATATAAAAAAATATATATCCATCACGCCACTGCAGGACAAGCAGTGTTGATGAACGCCCGTCCCATGCTTGAAGGAACTGACAGTTGGAATACACACCCTGATATCTATTACGATAACAAGGAACTATGGCATATTTGGGGAAAATTCCTGGAAGCAAAAAATGTGGATTCATCCGGATATAAATTTGACGTAATAAACATAGGAAGACAGGTCTTAGGAAATCTATTCTCTGATTTTCGGGATTCATTTACAGCTTGTTATCGACAGAAAAATATAGAAGGCATGAAAGAGTGGGCAGAAAAGATGAACACGCTTTTTACAGATGTCGATAGATTATTGTCTTGTGAGTCCAGTTTTTCTATAGGCAAATGGATAAAAGATGCTCGCGATTGGGGTAAGAATCTCAAAGAGAAAGAATATTATGAACAAAATGCACGTTGTATATTGACCACTTGGGGACAGAAGGCTACTCAATTAAATGATTATGCGAATAGAGGATGGGGAGGGCTTACTGATTCTTATTATCGGAAACGATGGGAACTTTTCACCCAATATGCTATTGATGAGATGTCGCATGGAAAAGAAATAGACGAAAAATCTTTCTATAATTTAATCACAGAATTCGAATACCAGTGGACATTGCAAACAAATGTATACTCTGAATCTTCAGGAGAGGATCCTATAAGAATTGCCAATTTGCTATACATAAAGTATAACCCCTATTTTGATAAATGAAATGGAAGTAATATATCTAATAATTTTTTTATAAATGTAATAATATGAGAACATGTATCGACAATCGAAAAAGGAAAGTCTTTAATGATATAAAGCATCTTTCCACAAAAGCGGTTTTACTCATTATTTTTCTGTCGTTGTTGCCTGCATTGCAAGTGATGGCCATGGAAACACCTGATGAAACGCAACAAAAGAGTACCATTAGAGTTCAGGGGCGTGTATTAGACGAATTTAATCAACCCCTTCCCGGAGTTTCTATTTTAGCAGTGAAATCAACAAAGGGTGTAATTACTGATATAGATGGAAATTACTCAATCGAGGTTGCGCCGGATGAAAAACTGGAATTCTCGTACATCGGCTATCAGAAAAATGTAGTTCTAGTAAATGGGCGTAAGGATATTCCAATCAAAATGGAACCTTTGACGTCTGAATTAAAGGAGGTTACGGTAGTTGGTTATGGTACCCAAAGGAAAGCCAGTGTGATAGGTGCCATTACAGGACTTCCGGTTGGTAAGATCAATCGCTCCGTCAACAAATTAAGTAATGTCTTAGCAGGACAAATGGCTGGTGTTGTTGCCGTGCAGCGCAGTGGTGAACCGGGTGAAGGGTCTGACTTCTGGATTAGAGGCGTTAGTACATTTGGTGCTAATAATCGTCCGTTAGTTCTTGTGGATGGCATTGAAAGAGATTTAAACCTGGTTGATCCGGAAGATATCGAGACCTTTTCTATTCTAAAAGATGCTACAGCCACGGCTATTTATGGCGTGCGAGGTGCTAATGGCGTTGTATTGATTACTACTCGTAAAGGAAAAGAAGGAAGCAAACCTGTAATCAGCGCACGAGCAGAATTTTCAATACTGCAACCCACTAAGATGCCGAAAATGGCCAATGCGCAAGAGTTCATGGAGATGTATAATTTTGCATACGCTGATAATAAGAATGGAGAAGAATTCTACTCACCAGAAGCCATGGCTAAGTATTTGAATGGTTCAGATCCCGATCTGTATCCTAATATTAATTGGATGGATGAAATATATAAAAATTCGACAACCAGTGAACGTGTGAACATAAATGTAACTGGCGGGTCAGAAAAGGTAAAATATTATGTAGCTGGTTCTTATTATAAAGAAAATGGAGTATTTAGACCGGATAAGGGGTTAGGATATAATCCTGCCTCCAGTTGGTCCAGATTTAACTTCAGGTCAAATTTGGATATCAATTTGTTCAAAAATACGGTATTGAACATCAATCTGTCCAATCAATACGATGTGAAGAAGCAGCCTAATAATAATGCTAGCTTATGGATATACACGTTTAAAACAATACCTATTGCTATCCCCAAAAAGTATAGTGATGGGACTGTGGCGCGTCCTACTATTGGCGATAATCCATATAATTTGTTGAATCTCAATGGATACAATGAATTATTCACGAATAATGCTCAATCTTTGATTGGATTGACACAAGACTTCAGTCCGTGGATTAAAGGGTTAAAAGCCAATATAAAGTTTTCATGGGATGCATATAATTATGCTCATCTGAATCGGTCCAAAAATCCATCTACTTACTATGCTACCGGACGTAATGAGGATGGAAACCTGATGTATACGAAAAATAATGATGGGAATGATTACTTGGTGTTATATAAAGATAATAAAGGAAATCGGACAACCTATCTGGAAGCTTCACTAACATACGAAAATCTTTTTGCTAACGCACATCGTGTGGGGGGATTATTCTTATTCAACATGAGAGAAAAAACAGATAACTTTCCGGATTCATACATAATGTCATTACCATATAGGAATCAAGGTATTGCAGGACGTGTCACCTATTCATATAAGGACCGTTACTTTATTGAAGGAAACTTTGGTTACAATGGTTCAGAAAATTTTGCCCCTAAAAAACGATTTGGTTTTTTCCCGTCGGCTGCTATCGGATATATGATCAGTAATGAAGCTTTTTGGGAACCAATCTCTCATATTGTCAGTGTTCTGAAATTTAAAGGTTCTTATGGTATTATAGGTAATGATCAGATTGGTGGAAACAGACGATTTGCCTTTAATTCGGAAATGGCGGATGTGAATGGCTATACTTTCGGAACTACAGGTGGAAATCCGATTTCTGGTATAGGTACGGGATATCCGGGTAACCCCTATGTTTCTTGGGAAGAAGCAAAGAAAATGAATATAGGTGTTGAGTTGGAACTATATAATTCATTAAAATTGAATGTTGATTATTTCCATGAACGTCGCTCTGGTATTTTTATTGAACGGGGTGCTGTTCCGTCAGTAGTAGGTGTAAATGTTAATCCATACCTTAATTTAGGAGAGATGGAGAATAAAGGTGTTGATGCCTCTTTAGAATATTATAAAACTATCAATAAAGATTGGAATATTTCAGTGAGAGGTAATTTCACATACAATAGAAATAAAAAATTGTATGATGATCAACCTTCAGCGAACTACCCATATAAAGATGTAATAGGTAAGCCCTGGAATCAACAGTTTGGCTATATAGCATTGGGATATTTCAGAACGGAGTCAGAAATACAAAATAGCCCTAAACAAATTGGTAACCCGAGAGTAGGAGATTTAAAATACAAAGATATTAATGGAGACGGCATTGTTGATACTGATGATTATGTAGCAATAGGGCGCACGGCCATTCCGGAAATAAACTATGGTTTTGGTGCCAATATTAGTTATAAAGATTTTGATGTCGCATTCTTCTTTCAAGGTATTGGCAATGTTACCGGATTCATAGGTGGTGAAACAATCGATATGTCTGATACGAATCAGTTATTCTCGAATGTTTATCAAGATGTTGCGTTGAATTATTGGAGACCCGACCGTCCTAATGCCAAATATCCGAGATTGGCAATCAGTGGTAGTGAAAACAATAAAGCACCCTCAACCCACAATCAGGTGGACAAAAGTTTTATGCGTTTGAAAAGCGCAGAAATTGGTTATACGCTGCCCAAAGAAGTGTGCCACAAGATGGGAATATCTCTCGTACGGTTTTATGTATCAGGTACGAATCTGTTGACATTCTCCAAATTTAAATTGTGGGATCCGGAAATTGATAATTCACAAGGTTCATCATATCCTAATATGCGTGTATTTAATATTGGTTTAAACTTTAATTTCTAATATATTATGAAGAAACTAAGATATATCATAATTGCTTTTTTGTCATTAGGTTTATTTTCTTGTTCTGATTATTTAGAACATAATTTTAATGATCAGATGACAATAGAAGAAGTTTTCAGCAAACGTCCTACAACAGAACGCTTTCTGGCAGGACTTTACGGTTATATACCAGAAGAGATTAATGCATACGATCAGTCTTTTGTCCCTTGCGCTGATGATGCTTATTTTTCTTGGGAAAAGATGGACTATGAATTGGTCAATAGTGGAAGTTACAATCAGTCGACAACAGGAGTAAGAGGTGAATGGACACCTAAATTTAATCCTTGGTCAAAATACTATGTAGCAATTAATCAAGCGACTACATTTATTGCCCATATTGATGAATGCAAAGAGCTGACGGGAGAAGAAAGGGAAGTTATGAAAGCGGAGGCCCGTTTTCTTAGAGCTTATTATTACTTCAATTTATTCAAACAATATGGTCCCATATATCTTTGGTATGATCAAATAGCAGATTTAGCCATTAAATCAGAAGTAATAGATAGAAACACGGTTGATGAGTGCGTAAGCTTTATCGAAAAAGAGATGTATGATGCAGCACAGATTTTACCTAAAACAATCCAAGATCCTACTACCTGGATGGGCCGTATGACCAAAGGGGCTGCATTAGGTATGCGTTCCCGAGTTTTGCTCTTTGCCGCTCGCCCTTTATTCAACGGGGGAGGTAGTATTGGATATGGCAGAGGAATGGTCAATCATGAAGGTAAACCAATCTTCCCTCAAGGTGAGGATTTGAATAAGTGGACGAAAGCTGCCGAAGCTGCAAAAATGGTTATTGATCTGGATGTTTACAAACTCCATTTTAACAAGACGGAAACAGACCCTGTACTTAAAGCGATGAATTCCTATCGAGAAGTATTTACCGAGAAATGGAATGAAGAATTAATTATTGCCAGATATTATAAAGATGGTGAGGTATGGAATCAACGGGTTGTTCCCCCAAGAGTATTTGGAGTGGGCTTGGGTGGTTATACTCCCACCATGAAATTGGTCGATGCATACCCTATGATGGCTTCAGGCAGATATCCAGTCACAGGATATAAAGCAGACGGTTCCCCGATTATAGATGATAAATCAGGTTACGAAGCAAATGGTTTCACTGACGGTTGGCTGCATCCTACTCATAGAGACAAAGGTATTAAAGTACATAATAGCATGAAAGGAAGAGACGGACGTTTTTACGCATCTATATTTTTTAATGGAATGTATTGGATCCATCCGGATGGAACTAAAGAACAGTATGCCCCTGTAACTTTCTTCACAGGAGGTACTTCATCCTATGCCCATAGCAGCGGTGATTATGTAAAAACAGGTTTTGTATTTACTAAATTTACAGATCCTAATATTGATACTCGTAAAAACACATGGGGTTCTTTCACGTGGAGTTATTTGCGTTTGGCTGAAATTTATTTGAATTATGCGGAAGCATGCAATGAAAAGCCTGCCAGAGATGCCAAAGAAGCTTTAGTATATATAAACAAGATACGCGAAAGAGCTGGATTAGGTAAACTGGAAAATGCATATCCGGCAGTGGTCGACAGTAAGGAAGAGCTGCGCAAATGGATTCGTCAGGAACGAATGGTTGAACTGGCTTTTGAAGGACTGCGTTATTATGACCTACGTACATGGATGGTAGCTGATAAAGAAGCGAACGGTTTGCGTTATGGTTTGAATCTGCTGGCAACTGATTATGAAAGTTCTTGGGTACGTACCTCGAAAATTTGTCAACCCATTGTTTTCGAAAGAAAACATCATTTATTCCCTATTGCCCAAACCCAACTGAATGAAATGAAGAACTTTACCCAAAATGAAGGCTGGAACTAAAACAAGATATAGTTATGAAAAATTTAATCATTAAAATAATTATGGTCGTAACAAGTATATCATTTTTTATAGCTTGTGAAGACAATAGAATGGATGGGATGGTGAAAGATAAAGTATATCTGGTCCAGTCCGGAGTTCAGGAAGTATATGTAAATTATAGAGACTTTGCCGATTATACAGTGACAGTGTATAAATCGGGTATTGGTGAACAAACGGCAAACGTTTCGATAGAAGTGGACGAAGAGACGCTAAAAGTTTACAACGAGGAGGAAAATACATCTTTTGAAATCATACCTGATGTATGCTATTCTATTTCCAAAACAAATTTTGACTTTTCGACTTCCACTGTGTCGTATAAAAGCTTGATTACTTTTGATGGTGATATAATAAAACGATATCAGCAAAGAGGTGAAAAAAAGTATGTATTGCCACTGAAGTTGCATGTTGATGGAAATGTGGATGTGAATGAGACTTCTTCCAGAATGATTTTAATTCCCATATTAGAATAGGTATCTCTACTTATACAAAAGTATACTTTTAAAATAATAAATTGATAGAACACATTATTTATGAAAAATATAATATTACTATTAGCTCTATTTCCTTTATTCTTGTCTTGTACAGATGATGATAAGGAGGAAGTGAAACATGACTATTTTACCGATTTTGTTACCGGGGTCACAGTGGGAGGGGATTTGCGTCCTACTAGCATTCGGATTGATAACGAAATGAATAAAATATCTATTGATTTTCCAATAGGGAGCACACCTACAGCTATTCCTGTGGAACTTGAATTGGCGTCTGGCGTTACGATGAAATCTCCATCTTCTACTTCTAACACATTTGACTTGACAGAAATTATTCCTATTTATTTGGAATATAAGGGTGAAGATTATCGGTATCTCATTGTTGGAAACTATCTCCCGGAATCTATAGGTGGCGGAGTGATGCAGAATGGACCTGTACACGATATATCACTACTATATTATGGTGGTTCTCATCGCGCTACCAGGTGGACAGAAGAAGAATTGCAGGCAAATGTCACTTATACAGACCCAGCAGGAAAAGAGAACTGGCTTTTTGATTCTTTCTTGTTTTTGGAAACACATACAGGAGAGGGTCGCAATTTTGAAAATGGCCTGGGCGGATTAGGAGCTCGGAAAACCGAATGGCAGGGATTGGTTGACAAATATTTTGCGGCAGACGGTCCTATCGCTCGCTTAAATTCTATCCTGTCAAAGTCGGCTACGCGTTTAGGGGCTCCTAAATATAAGCGCAGGCTTATAATCAGTATGCCTGCTGCATATAAAGACCAGAAAGATTGGGGAGAAATATCAGGAAGAGCTATGGACTTTTCGTTAACACTTGATTGTGTCAGCGCATGCTCATGGTATGTTGATTACATTATTCAGAAGTTTAATGAAGCCAATTTAAATTATTTATCTTTGGATGGCATTTATTTCGTAGCAGAACAATTAACGGATAATCGGCACTATCTTCCTCAAGTTGCAGACTATATAAAATCAAAAAATCTAAAATTCTATTGGATTCCTTATTGGGGCACTGATGGTATGGGAGAATGGGAAAGTATGAAATTTGATGCTGCTTTCCTACAACCAAATTACTTCTTTCCCGCTCAAAAGCCTGATTATACAAGCTATTTCGACAGAGTCATTAGCTATGCGAAAAGTAAGAATATGGCTCTGGAAATGGAATTTGATGAAAGAGCATTGAAAAAGAACAGTCAAGATTACCGGGCTGACAGATTACGTGATTATTTACGCGCTTTTGATTCTTATGGAATTATCAAATCTTTCCCTATAGCTTATTATCAAAGTGACTGCATGGTGTATTCCTTAAAAAGCTCTATATACGAAGAAGACCGAGCTTTGTATAATGAATTGTGTACCATGATTTCTAAAAGGCAAAAGGCTAGAGGAGAGAAATAAATATGGGCTATATGAACAAAAGTTTGGTTATGTTTTCTTTCTTGACACTGCTGGCTATTTCTTGTGCCAGCAGTAGAAAGAAACCAATCATAAAAGAAAATGGTGTTATAGCCGATATGGTACTGATGTACTATGGAGGTGCACATCGCCAGACAGAATGGAATGAAGAACAATGTATGAAAAATGTTGCCTACAGAGATAAAAAAGGTGATTTACATTGGATGTTTGACGGCTTCTTATTTTTAGAATTCAAGGATGGAAAAGGGCGTAGTTTTGCTTCCTATTATGAGCCCATGTCCGCTAGGAAAAGTGAATGGAAAGGCTTGTGCGATAAGTATTTTCAGAAAGGTAAAGCTTTGGATGCTATTGAAAGCTGTATTGACGATGTAAAAAAAGAAATAGGAGCTCCCCGGCATGCGCGTAAGGTTGTTCTGACATTGCCAGAGCCTGTCCCTAACCAAAAAGATTGGGGAGAGCTTAACGGTAGGCAGCTTGATTTCTCTAATGAGGCAGATCGTATAAATGCTTGTAAATGGTATATTGACTATGCGATAGACCGCTTTAAGAAGGCTCAATTCGAAAATATATCTCTGGATGGGTTCTATTGGATAGCGGAAGAAGCCACCAATAGCCGGACAATTTTGAATGAAATAGGCGCATATATGCGTTCATTGGGTTATAAATTCTATTGGATTCCATATTGGGGGTCGGATGGGCATGGAGAATGGAAAGAACTAAAATTTGATGTAGCTTACCAGCAACCCAACTATTTCTTTTATGAGCAAAAACCAGATTCGATGCACCTGAAGACAGTTTGTGAATTTGCCAAAGAAAAAGGGATGTATCTGGAAGTCGAGTTTGATGAACGAGCACTAAAGAAAAGCCCGGACTATAGAGCGGATAGACTACATGAGTACATGGAAGCCTATGAAAAATATGGAGCACTCTATGATATTCCATTAGCTTATTATATTGGAGACTGCATGGTTTATGACCTGGCAACTTCTTCCTATAAAGAAGACAATGATTTATATAATTGGTTTGCCGACATTGTTGTGAAAAGACAACATATCAGAGGTGAAAAATAACAGATTACTCACTTAACAATACTTATATTATGAAACATTTTAAAGATTTATTTTCGATTTTATGCCTTTTGTTCATCACAACTGCATTTGTTGCTTGTGATGATGATAATGATGAATATGCTACTGATGACGAAACGATTTTATCTGTACCGCAAGATGATTTGATTTTCACTTACGAAGGAGAGGCTAAAACAATCAATGTAACGGCAAGTGAAAATACTTTTGTGGCTTCAGTCACTACTGGAGATGAAACATGGGCCCATGTATCCACAGCAAATAATTCAGTAAAAATTGTAGTGGATGAAAATGTAGACCAACAAGAGCGTTCTACCACATTAACAGTGAAACTAAATGATGCAAGAAGTCGTATACGTGTAAAACAAGATGCTGCCCCAGCACCGGAAGCAAAGCCTAAAACCTTCACTGTTCCTACCTTTACAGGGACAGATAAGACTTTTGTATATAAATTGATGGATGGAAATACGCAGGTAGGTGAAATCTGTCGCGAGTACTTATGTTCTTCTGGCAATATTGACAAACAGGCTATCGTCGTATATCCAATAGTAGGCAATAGTGCTGATTTAACTCGCGGATTTGTAGTTTCTGTTTTGGATCAGGTATATGAAGAGGATATGCCAACCGAAGTCTTTAACGTAAGTTCAGAACCCATTCATAATGGAAGTGTGGCCTTTGACAAATCGGCTAATTCTATATCCAGTTATATTGCTGGTACAAAGGCCGCTCCTGCCCAGTTCTTATCTATTAGCAATTCCGGTGAGATAAAAGCAGTAGAAGCACTTAGTGATGAAACGTTAACCACTGCGCCTTATTATGCAACAGATGCCAGTGGCAATAATTATGGTATAGTAAAAATAGGAACACAATATTGGATGCAATATAACCTGAAGACTACAAAACTAGCCAATGGAAGTGACATTGCAACGGGCATAACAGGAGCTGATGCATGGAAGACTACTGCTGCTTATAGGGAATCTAGTTCACCGGAAAACCCGGATGCAGGATTTTTATATAATGCCGTCGCATGTGGATATTTGAGCGGTGCCTTTGCTGATGCTATTTCTCCGGAAGGTTTTACTATTCCTTCCAATGAAAAATGGAGTTCGTTAGTTAGTTATCTGTCAGGGACAAATACGGTAGATGTTGGAAGTAAGCTGAAGGTTACGGGTTTTGGTGAAAACTGGAATGTCTGGTATGACTATAAGGGGGGGACTAATATCTCCGGTTTCTCTGCTTATGGCATAGGATATGGAAATGGAGACGGAACTTTGGCTCCAGATGGAATAAAAGCCCATGTATTCTATTTGTCTTCAACGACTTACGGTGAAGGATTAGGACGATTCAATCTAAATGCCAGTGAAAGTAGTAGCCTTTTGCAAACAGAAGGAGGATTTACTTTAGGATACGCTATACGTTGCATTAAATATTAATTGTTAAATTCTTAAGAAGTCTGTTCTAGTTAATAACAAAACTAGAGCAGACTTTTATCTATTTTTACGTATGAAGAAATCAATTATAACACTATTATTCTCTTCTTTACTTTTTGCATGTACGCAGAAATATTCTGACGCATCTTATAAAGTCATTCCATTGCCCCAACAAATTAGTTTAAAGAAAACAGAGAGAAGCTTTACTATGAATTCTGCTACTCGGATTTTCTTTAAAGATTTAGCGTTAAAGGGTATCGCTAATCAATTTTCCACGACAGTAAAGCGTAACGCCAACCTCAATCTTCAAGTAGAACAGGGCGATAAGAAAGAAGGAGCAAATGTCGTCATCTTTGAACTGGGATTGAAACATACCCATAAAGAGGCTTATCAAATCAATATTGATTCCTCCGAGATTCATATACAATCTGTGACTCCATCCGGAGCATTTTATGCAATGCAGACGCTTGTTAAATCAATACCTGTGCAAGAAGTTTCCGAAGTTCATTTTCCGGCAACGGAAATCAAAGATTATCCCAGATTTGCATACAGAGGAATGATGCTTGATGTGAGTAGACATTTCTCGGATGTAGAAATGGTGAAACGAACGATTGATATCCTGGCTTTGCATAACTTAAATGTATTCCATTGGCATTTGACAGACGATCAAGGTTGGCGAATGGAGATAAAGAAACGTCCTCTTTTAACACAAATAGGCGCATGGCGTGATAATACTGTGGTGGGACGCTATATAGGTGGTAATGATTATCCCACAGACAATCAACGTCATGGAGGTTTTTATACTCAAGACCAAATAAAAGACGTTATTGCGTATGCGGCCGAAAGATATATTACCATCATTCCGGAAATAGACTTGCCGGGACATACATCTGCAGTGTTAGCTTCCTATCCAGAGTTAGGATGTATTGAAAAAGAATATAAAGTGGCTAACCGATGGGGAGTTATTAAAGATGTAATTTGTGCAGGAAATGAGCAATCCCTTCAGTTGTTTAAAGACGTGATGGATGAAGTATGCGAGCTGTTTCCCGGAAAATATATTCATATAGGAGGAGACGAGTGCGTCAAAGAGCGATGGCAGGCATGTTCGAAATGTCAGGGCAAAATTAAACAGCTTCATTTAAAAAGTGATTCCAGATTTTCTAAAGAGGATTATTTGCAAAGCTATTTTATGGGAGAAATAGCCCAATACCTGCATTCTAAAGGGAAACAAGTTATTGGATGGGATGAAATATTGGAAGGAATGCCCATGGATGGTTCTGTTATAATGTCATGGCGAGGCATTTCCGGAGGAATAGAAGCTGCGAGATTGAATCATGATGTCATCATGGCACCTGCCACTCACATGTATTTTGATTATAGCCAGACCTTAGATAGTAGTAAAGAAGAAATACCGGTAGGCGGATATATAAATGTAGAAAGGGTATATTCATTTGAACCATTACCTGAAGGACTGACAGATAATGAAAAAAAACATATAATAGGGGTTCAAGCCAATGTCTGGTGCGAGTATATGCCTAACGAACGGATACGCCAGTATCAGATTCTGCCACGGCTTGCTGCCCTCTCCGAAGTTCAATGGACAATGCCGGAAAAGAAAAACTATCTGGATTTTTTATCCCGTTTACCACAAATCATTGATATATATGACTTGTATGGATATAACTACGCGCGTCATATTCTGGATGTATCTGTTACAGATAAGGTTGATATAAAAAATAGAGATTTGGAAGTTTCTCTTTCTACTCTGGGGAATGATTCTATTTTTTACACTTTAGATGGAAGTCTTCCCGATAGAAATAGTTATTTATATAAAGGAGTATTGAAAATAGATAGTAGTGTAACTTTGAAAGCTATGGCATATCGGAATAATCAAATGTCACAGGTTTCGAGTTTAAAAGTTGATTGTAATAAAGCGACATTTAAACCTGTGACATTACATTCAGAGTTAAGCCGCATGCATGTATATGGTGGAGCTTCAATGCTAGTGGATGGCATTATCGGTTCTACGCGTCCTGACGATGCCCGATGGTTAGGTTTTCCTAAAGGGTTTGAAGCAGTCATTGATCTTAGACAACAAACGAGCATTAGTAAGTTACTTTTTACTAACCTTTCGGTGATAAGTGATAATATCTTGGACCCGGATTTAATTTCTGTCTTTGTTTCTGATGATGGAAAATATTATCAATGTGTAAAAGAAGAAAGAATAATAGCAAAACAGGGAAAAGAAGCCAGTGTATCCCAACATCAACTAGACTTTGAATCTACAAAGGCACGTTTTGTTAAGATTCAAGCAAATGCTTCTGTATCAAAGGCCTCTACTCTTGTTCCTTGGATGTTTGTTAGTGAGATAGGAATTCAATAGAATGAGATCTAAAATAATGACGCCATGTTGTTGGCATAGCGTCATTATTTTATTGCTTTCTTAATGATCGGACAAACTAAATCAGCATATCTCATCATACCTAAATCTGTGAAATGTATGCCGTCAACTGTAGCTTCCCCATCTTCTCCCAGCATATTTTTGGAAGAGATAAAAATGATATTCTTTTCATTTTCTTTCTTTAGCCGGTTGAATATTTCCTTTAATGTGTCATTCTTTCTTTGCACTTCTTTAGCTATTCTTTCATCATAAAGCGTATGAGTGAAAATAGGATCTTCTATAAAAATGACTGGCGTATCCGGATGTTTACTACGAATGATACGATAAAATGTTTCCATCCGTTCTTTCATCTGTTCTACAGAAGCATTAGGCACAAAATCTAAAACAAAAACACTGGCATCTACTTCGGCTATCACTTTGGCCACTTCCAAGTCTAAAAGTGCATTTCCACTAAATCCCAAGTTGATACATTCACGGTTCAGTCTTCTCGATATGATATTGGTATGTGCCATTCCTGGACGTGAAGCACACCCCCCTTGAAGAATGCTGGTGCCATAAAATACAACCGGCCTTTTGCGGATCGGATAATCAATGAAAGGCTGATCGATGGTGGATAACGAGTCCACTCCTATAGACAAAGAAACAAGGCCATCATAAAGAGGAAGATAAAGCATATATTCTCTTTCTTGGGGTTGCATATTGGCAATGATCGTTGCTTGATTCGTTTTTCCATTCGGGCGGGCACTGTTTACAAATCTCCACTTTCCGTTGCTTTCCCAACAGTATAAATCAAGTCCTTTTACTCCTGTATCAGTCATGTGATTCATGTGATTGTTAAAGAGATTCTCCCATTTCAACGCTATTCGGGTAGAGTTACTACGAAATCGTATCGCCATTCCTGCCGAATTACGACTCAAATTCCATAAAGGGGAACGAGAAATGTTTTTGAGAGAATCCGGTAGTCTCTCATATCTTGCCCCTGTGTCTTGTGTTGCTTTTCCTAAAAGGGGAAAGCATGACGCATCATAGTACGTCAGTTGTTGTGCCTGCAACTGTATGCCGAACAGGCACAACATTGTGAAAAGAAAGAATTGTTTCATCATCTATTTAATTCCGGCAGCGGTCAGCACTTTCCTTTGTTTGCCGTCACTGCCTTTATTGTTTTCATTGCATTAGCTACGTTGGCAATGATTAGCACTGCTAATCCTTCTGTCATGTTTCTGCCTAGAGTGCGACAAAGATAATCATTTTTTTTAATTGTTATACTGATTGTGGTGCGAGATTGACACCTTCGATAAAGGTGGCTGCTTCCAGTTCATACATAGAAAACTTCCTTTCAATGAAGTCCAAACTTCTTTTGCATACATAGTAAACTTTTTTTAGCTAATCTCAATCTTTAAATGCAAGCTTGCAATTAAAGTTTGCCATCTATCAAACATAACTTTAGCCTCTAATCAAAAGAAGTTTGTATCTAATGAATAGTAACTTTACTATGTATAAACTAGGAATGATATATATATGTATTGTATGGCATCCTGGAGGAATAGGATCGGTTGCAAATGATCAATATTTCCTAGGGTTACAAAACAGACATAAATATAAACGAGAAAATATTCTTTTGAAAATCATGTTCTCCAAAACCATTTGATTTTAGTGAAGAACATAGTTGCTAACACAGCCAAAGAAGTAAGGATTACTCCCTGGAGAAAACCTAGCCAGGCATTTTGTTGAAAATAAGATAGCAATGAAGCAAGTCCAAGTAGATTAATCAATGGCATAATCAGCAAATCTCCGACCACATAAGCTATCATCGGATTCTGACCGGACATCACCAAAAAACGAGTACTTTTGATACACCGGAAATAATCACAAACGATACTTAGAAATAAAAGGGCCAGAAAAGCTAACCCGGAAGTGACAAAGAAATAACTAAAAGTAGTTGGATCTTTTTTAATACCATCCTGAAAAGGTTCAAAACACAAACCCAGAAGAAGTAAATATGCTCCTGCATTAAACAACTTTTTCCACAATAGAGCTATTCCATCCACTTTACGTAGAAATATACACTTGCCAGCTAATAACAATAAAACAGTAACCACAAGATTAACAACCAAATTACGAGTGTATAGGCCGTAAAGATTGCTAATGATGATAACAACGGATAATATCATCAACATGATACTCATTTTACGATAAGGAGATGTAGCATAATCATCCGTTTCTTTTTGATATGCTTTCATCCACTCCGCTAAATACTCCCCGGCTATACTGCCGGGAATAACGATAAATAAGTATTTCAAATAGTCAAACCGATACATCCACGGCAGAGGAGTATAATTAAATACACTCTGTGTCCAAGAACCATCCACTGTACTCCCTAATATCATAGCCATTAGCAATATTAGAATTCCTAAACGTATCCAACGATTATTCATTGTGAAAATGTAAAGGATAGAACCGAAAATAGCCATGTTAGCTAGCAGCAAAATTATGATGTTGCTGGAGAATAAGCTGAATGTTTTTCCATCCGCATAAGAAGTGGTAGCCAACATGATAGCAGCAACCATGTAAGCTCCGACTTTTATAGAAGTATGTGCCCAATCCGGCATTTTCAAAGGAATACGCATGAACATGGGAAATAGAACAACAAAACAGAGTATAGCCAGCAACCATGCCCTCATATCTTGCGGAGAGCTTAACATATACGGATAAAAATGCTGGATGAAAATAGCAAAGAAGGTCAACTGAATCCCCCGTTTGACAGCTTCATAAACAAGTTTTAATTTTGAATCACCTTTTTCAGCACGCTTCCTTATGGAAAAAGGAAACGCGGCTCCCATAGCGAACAGGAAAAAAGGAAACACAAGATCTACCCAAGTAATACCGGGCAACAGAGGATTAAACACATGATCTGGCGGAGGCGTTTGAGCATGACTCATCCAACCGGGAAGAACATGCGTTACGATGGTAGCCGAAAGCACCATCGTAATAATTGCATATCCCCGTAAGGCATCTAAAGCTAAAGCTCTGTTGTTCATAAAGCTCCCCCCTCGCGCATTCCTTTTTCTACTTCTTTCCAAAGATTCTTTTGGATGATGTGTACTATATCGAATACCATTAGTCCATCCGATCGACGAAGGTTCATCTCTATTGTTTCGGATAATTTCCCCGGATTATCATAGAACTGATCCACCAAGATGCCGCCCATAAACTTGTTGTCTTTAAGAATCTGACGCAAGTGCTGACAGGAACCTTCTACACAGTACCATGTACCGGCTTGAGCCTGCGAATCAGTCTCGTTCCAGATGTTGCGGTTCGTTTTCTTGTATTCCTCTATCGTTATGTCTGTATAGTAATTTCCGGTTGCATACAAATCGATCAGTTCCGCGTATCCGTAATTTTTATATTCGGGAGTGGCCCAACTGAAGTCTTTAGCCGGATCATACTTTTTGCTGGCGAAATTAACTCCCACTTCATAGTAAGACGGATACCAAGCTCCGGTATATGTGCCGAAAGAAACTTTTGGATTGGCGGCTTTCACTTCCTTACGTGCCAATGCCATAAAATCAGTAATGTTTTTCGTTCTCCATTCCATCCATTTCTGGAAATACTTTCCCGGTTGTGTGATAAACTTCCCATCCGTATTCTTCTTCCAAACAAAAATATCTTCGGGGAACTTCGCCACTTTCTTACCTATATACGCTTCAAACTTTTCGCGTGAAAGCGGTGAGAAGTCGGCTGTTATACCATCATAGCGTACGCGGTCGAGCATCAAGCCATCCAAATCAGGGTATTTGGTCACTACTTCTTTCAGTACATTTAGAATATGCGCACGATACTCCTCATTCAGAGGATTAATCATAGCACCATATTTTTGTTTTTCTTCCGTAATCGGAATAATGCCTTTATCGGGAGTATATACCATGGATGCCCAGTCCGGATGTCCACTATATACCATTCCACGATCGAAATAATTGTGTCCGGCACAGAATACATTTAATGAAGCATGAATCTCAAGACCCAATTCGTGCCCTTTTTTAATGAAGTATTGCAAATAATCAAAATTCCCGGCCTTTGCGCCTTTCCACTCTTTCATTTGTGGGGCAAACTGACTTTGATAAAGTACTTCTCCCGTAATGGGCCGTATATCCACTATTGCATGAGTGAAACCTACTGATTTGATTTTCTCCAAATAATAGTCAATCGAGTCTTTATGGCTGAAACGTTCGAAGTTAGCTTCGGCATCGAACCACATTAACGCAGGTTTCTTTTTGATTACAATCCGGAAAGGAGAAGCAGGAATAGCCGCATTATTGCATAATTCTCCCAACATATAATTCCGGAAACAATAACGTACCTCTATGGGGGCATTGATCGAATCATTCCAGACCTCTACAGTAGAAGAACCATTGATAATTTCCGCTTTGGCCGGTCGGAATATACCATCCGTCCCCACTATTTCAAATCCTTTCACGTTTTGATTTTCCGGGATCAATCCTTCTTCACCATGTTCAAAGTCTATTTCTACTACATTCCCTTTTACTCGGTGGGATTTGTATATAGGACCGGAATATTGAATACCTTTACGATGATACGTTTTTGCCAATGCCCAATAAGCCAGTCGTTCACCGACCTTTATCTTATAGGGCGAATGAATAAAGTTTTCACTCCCGGCATCACCTGTGGTCACCATTCCAACATTTGGAACAGCTGACATCAACTCCAACTGACACTGGCGGAACCAAGCCCAATCCAGTTTATCATTGCCTTCCGATTTCCATGGTGCAATCTGTACGTAATAAAATGGCATTTGGGGATTGTTGAAGAATGTTCTCCATTGAGAAACCATTGCAGGAAATAATCTCTTATATAATCCGGGATCGGGTGTGTTTGCTTCACCTTGATACCAAATCACTCCTTTAACAGGAAATCCTTTCCATGGATTCACCATTGCATTCCACAATAATGTAGGAGTCCCTGCCGTCCACCCGAACTCTCTCTGTATTACATCAGGCAATGCTATTTCCGGAAAGCCCGATAAAGTCTCTTTATTCATCCAAGCCTCTATTTTTGACATGCTCCAGGAACAATGTATCAGACCGACAGGAACATCCAAAGATTGCTGTAACTGATTGCCAAAGAAATAGGCAGTTGCACTGAAATCAGCAACATCTTCCGGAGAGGCTTCTTTCCATTCTCCGTCCACCCCAGCTTCCTGTGGAATGGTACTCCAGGCATTTTTTACAGTATAGAGACGCAGTGGACGTTTGGGATTAGCAGATACAATGTATGGCTGGGAACCAAACACAGGCTGTCCACGGAATCCTTTCACTGGCATTTCCATATTCGACTGTCCGGAACAGAACCAGACTTCTCCTATTAAAATATTCTGCAATGTGAGGTCCTCTCCATCCGAGAACGTAATACTATACGGACCTCCAGCTACCGGTGTTTGGAGAGAAAGTTTCCATTCACCTTTTGCATCAACATTCGTTTGGATTTTTTTATTATTCCATGAAGCGGTAGCCTGCACACGTTTTCCCGAAGTCGCTGTTCCGGAAAAAGTAACTTCCGATTGTTGCTGTAACACCATATTATCCCCCCAAATGGAAGTAAGGGTTACTTTCGCTTCTGTTTTCAGGAGAAAGGAGAAGCATATCAATAATATAAAATATTTGGCTTTCAACATATGATTCTTATTTGTTTTCGACAGCTTCAGTATACACATTGCCGAAGCGATCTGTTACTTTCACTTCTATTTTAGCATTTTTATTACGGGGAGTAGCATGAAATAGATGTTCGGTAAGAACTGGGGAAATCCATTCATATTTCACCTTTTCTTTGTCAGAACAGATTGCTTTGGCTGCAGGATCATATCCTTTGTAGCGTTGCATTTCTCCCATTCGCTTTCCGTTTTCATACCATTCCACTTTCCACTGTTCATCCCAGTTCCATACGTTAGCAATAATATCGGAAGGGTACTCGTCAGATGATCCGGCCTGATATACATGTAATTGATGCTCTTTCGGGTAGCCTGCACTTTTATATAGCCATTTCACTTGGTTCCCGTCTACTTCATATACCCCATATCCCCTCGGAGTACCATCCACATTAATATCTGCACGCCACCAAGTACCGCATACGGCAGCTGTGTTATGTTCCATTAATGAGTCATTAAAACATACGTTTACATTAAAATGTGTATGTCCGGAAATGATGTGGGCATTATAACCTTCCAATAATTTATATAGTGCAGCTGTATTGACCGTTTCATCTTGATCTAGCGTGTTATATCTTAGCTTCTTCTGAAGACTGGAAGGAATATGCATCACTACAAAGACAAGTTTGTCTTTGGGCACATAAGAGAGGTCTTTCTCCAGCCATTGGAAAGTACGTTCATCAATGTAACCTATATATTGATAATCACGGTTGACATAAAAGCAATTGTCAAGCACGATATAATGAGCATTACCTTTATTTAATGAATAGTAGATAGGACCGAAATAACTTTCGAAAGTGCGATAAGAATATTCAAAAGTACGCCCTCCATACGTCATGTCGTGATTACCAATTGCCCGATAGATGGGAATCTCTAATGATGATACCGTATCTATATAGGAAGGATATAAAGAAGGAGTATCTCCTACGATATCCCCACAATCTATGCCGAATACTTCTTTTTTGCCCATATACAGACGAATATATTCTTTCATATCTTGCAGATATTTAGCATAAGCCTTTACGTCATCTTCGGAAGTAACCTGCGCATCTGCCTGCACCAAAAACAAATGATTGATCTCATTTTGCGGATTTCTTACCAATTCGAAGTCGTAAATATCTTGCTTGGCCGGATTCAGCTTCTGATAGAATAAAGGTATTGTTTGTTCTGTTTTCGGTAAATATCCGGAAGGAGTGGATAAATAAATGAAACGCACATTCCTATTAGGGGGGAGAGTATATTGGCCTTGTTGGTCAGTCAACACACAGCCTATTCCGTCGGTCACTACTACCCCCGGGACTCCTGTCCCATTACAGGTTACTTTCCCGCGAATAGGGTTAGAAGGAATCTGGGCTTGTAAATTCAAGCCCAGACCTATTAATAAAAAGAATTGTAATAAATATATTTTCATAATTAGTTGGTTAGTTCAAACCTCATTCTTCGATAGATTCCAGATATTTATCAAAGCCTGTTTTAAAAGCGTTCCAATAGTCGTATTTCTTAACGTGGCAAAGGTCGAAGGCAAAGAAGCCGTCACTATTACTGATACAAGCATCAATAGCATCCGGAATTTTTGCAGATTGTCCTCCGTCAGTCCATCCGGTACTGTTACCGATATCTGGTCCGCCTGCAAAAGGTACATCTCCTTGTAACAGTTCACGTCCATTCTTACAAAAACCTTCCATGGTCCATTCGCCACTTCCATATATATTGTTCACGGAAGCATAAGCACCCAAAAAGATATAGTCCAAATGGTCCGCATATCCATAATTCTTATAATCGGAAGTAGCCCATTTCGGATAATAAGCGGAGGTGTTGTATTTAGGGCTGGCCCAGTTCACGCCTGATGTATAGTATGTTGAATACCAGGCACCAACATAAACTCCAAACTTGATATTGTTATTGACAGATTTAACTTTCTCGCGTGCCTTTACTATGAAATCATGAATAACTTTCGCTCTGAATTCCAACCACTTCTTAAAATAAACAGGCTGGTCAGAAGGTATTTCATCCGTACCGGGTGCCATAATATCTGCCGGGAAGTTTGCTACAGTTTCACCGATGTATTCTTCGAACTTCTGTTTGGAAATATCTGAAAAATCGCTTTCTAAGCCATAGTCATCATAACGACAACGATCCAATATGATGCCATCCAAATCATATTTAGCCAAGTCGGCCAACAACTGTAAAACAAAGTTTTGTACATCATCATTAGCGGGATTGAAAAATTTCGCTCCATAATCGGTTTCATCGTCCAACAAATCCATCGTATTGGTTAGCCCGTCAGCTAGATTAGCTACACTAGCCCATCCTTTTTTTGATTCATCACGGAACAAGACTCCATCATGTCCTAAATTATACGGACATAAATAGCCTCCTACAAATGTATTGATAGAAGCATTCACTTTTAATCCTTGTATACGAGCCTCCTCAATAAATGCCTGTAAATAATCCCAAGTTTCCGTCCTTTCATAATAACTATATCCGGAATTACCCCATACATCCATACGTTTCACCTGATCTACAACATTAGTATTGAATAATACATCTCCTGTAGTGGGACGTACATCGACAATAATATCAGTGAATCCTGCCGCTTTTATCTTTTCCATATCTTTGGCTATGTTTTCCTTACTATTGGCATAGTCAGGAAAATTAGCAGCCGCATCAATCCAAATATATCGTGGCTTAGCTTCTGCAACATCCGGCTCGTCCGGCTTTTCTGTCGAATTATCGTTCCACGGCCATCCGGGAATTCCATCAGAATCATCACTACAGGAGGTTATTGTAACTGCTCCCAAGAAAGTCAGTATTAGTATTTTTAGAAATTTTCTCATATCATACTTGTTTTATTAGGTATATACTGCCTGATATATCCGCAGTACATTTTTTATTTAAGAGTGACTACTGATGCTACGGATCTTTCGTCTCCGCTGGAGTCACTTGTCTTGATAGTCTCTTGCCCATTGACTAACATGCAACTGGAACCACCGCCATCCAAATTGATAGCATCCGTACATCCCAGTGTTTTCATGATATTAGCTACATTTTCGGTGGTCATACCGGCAACTCCCGTTGTCATTCCATCTCCTTCACACACAAAAAGAATCATTTTCTTATCATTGGTGATACCAATAGCCGAACGAGGTCTGTTCACCGTGGCGCCAATATCTGATAAAATTTCTTCTTCGTATGTATTCTTTATGTTTCCATCCAACAGAAGTACGGGGCCACCGCCTATTCCTGTTTTAGCATTTAAGACAGTTCCTGTAGACGGAAAATTTTCATTAGGAGTTGTTTCTGATTTTACCGGTGAGGGCTCCGAATACCAATAAGTAACATTGGATAGTGTTGTGTAAGTCCACATTGATTTGAATGAGCCATCGTTCATCTCACAGAATGCAGCTAATACAGGATACCAGAATGGACCGTTAGTCCAATCTTCTGCTGTTACATCATTGTTCTTACACACCATTTCACCGTTACGCCATATTAGGCTTAATGACCCCTCATAGAAGAAACCTCCATTGATTACAATTGTGGAGTTGTTCTCTTCATAAAATTCTTTTGGCTTTTTCAATCCAGTCTTTTCTCCTAATACACCAAATGCTGCCTTACTCATATCACCTACCGCAATATAAGCTATCGCTTTTTTGCCTTCCAGTGTTTCTGGTGATTTATATACGTTGATATGTTCAGGCAAGGTTCCATAAGTGCTTTTCACATTGGCCCAGCCTAAATTTACAATATCAGGATTGGCTTCAACAGGTTCAGTTGGAGTCTCCGGCTCCGCCCATGGCCAATCCGGGATATCAGTGTTATCATCACCACATGCTATGAAAAAAGGCAGTAATGATAATAACCATAACATTTTTTTCTTTGTTGACATATAGCTACTCCTTTAAATGATTTACAGATTTCTTTATCCCATATATGATGAATGGGTATTTTCTCATCATATATGAGATAAAGAGATCAATTAATTATTTGTCGATACAATCAAACTCATATCCTCCGATAACCTTACAGTTGTTATCCACGTAGTAAGCACGGAGCTTATATCCATCTGTTGTCGGAGCAAGCAATACATCACCTGTTGCAGCTACACCATCGGATGAATTGTATGAGGAAAGTGAAGGATTGAATGACAGAGCATCTGAAGTAGATATTGTACCTGTGAATGATCCGTCTGACGTTACATCATACATATATAAGCATGGAGTTCCACCCCATTGCGGGAAATGAGCTGTACATACCAATACAAGATATTGTGCATTATTAAAGCTTCTTGTATCCAGACAGTTGTTATTCATTGCCCAAGAATTACCATTGTCGGAGTCTTCCAGAGATTTACTTGCATTATTATTTGTTCCATTCACCCAATAAAGAATGTTAGAATCATAGTATGACAAAAAATAATCACTTTGAGCAGTAGTTCCTTTAGTCACAACTTTAGTGTTTGATGCGGGAGCTCCCCAATTACCTACACCATTCACTGTTACTACTTGAGGACTTCCCAATACACCGTCTGTTATAATCCAACGAACAAACTTATTGGAACCTGAACTGGCTGTTCCGTCACAAGTAGCAATAATAGAGGCATTAGTATTAATATCTCCTTGAACAGACACTTTCGTACCCATATCTAACCCTGTATTATTAGTATAAGTAGTCAATAAAGTTGGAGCAGTCGTAACAGAAGAAGTCTTATAGATTGAGAAAGACTTGCCATTAGTAGCCTTCGTTGCTAATAATATATTTCCCCTACTATCACTTGTCATACATCCTAAAGATGCAACACTCACACTACCCAAAGTTACATTACCAATCTTATTTCCCGTAGATGCATTGTAATATGCAGGAGTTGTGGTACCATCACCCAAGCAAACTACCAGATTATTTCCGGAAACAGCTAAAGAAGGTGCATTTGCTCCAGTCCAAGGTAAGCCGATAACTCCCATATCCAATTTAAATAATTCTGTCTCACTACCTTTTCTATATCCGTAAGGAATCTTATCCGGTACTGCTTTTTGAATAGTATAAGTTTGCTTTGTCACTCCATCGTGAGCAATCACTGTAAGCTCAACAGGTGAATTAAAATTAAGAGGCTCTGTTTTAGGATCCGGTGACATGGTCGCATGAGCCGACAGTGAATAATCTGCCAAGCAAGAAGATAAATCTTCCGCAGAGATTAAAGATACAGTTTTGTGGTCTTCATCAATAATACCTGTAATGTCTTCAGACGGTATTGAGAAACTTAATAACTGACACTTAGTAGACTTAACTCTTTCGCCTGTGATGCAGATTTGTTTCTTATATCCTTGAGCGTCTGTATAAGTGAAATAATTCTCTTTAGTCAGATCGAGAATTGAAAGAACCGGTTCAATAGTACAGTTTGGTGCCAACTTTGCCTGAATCCTCATCGCTTTCATATATTCTGAAGTTTCATTATCACTATTTTCCGGATAATACCATGGCATAGGAATTACATACTTATCTACAGAAGCATCTGCAATAGTATATACCACAGCCTCTTTATCCACGTATGGCCCAGAAGTAAAGAGTGCAGTCAAGCTCGTGATTCCCTGTCTGTCCGCAGTAGGAAGCACATATTCCGGATCCTGGCAAGAACTCGTGAGAGCCAAAATCCCTAATAATAGATATAATATATTCTTTTTCATAATGTTTTCATTTTAGATTTATTGCCATTCTGCATATTGAGTTACCGCACCGTTATTGTCCAACTCTGCCTGTGGCATTGGGAAACGATACATCTTAGTCGGGAAATTACGATCTTTATCATCACATTCTGTATAAATGTAAGTGAAAGACCCATTTGCATTTTTCTCTATTTTCATTCCATGAAGACGAATACCGGTAAATGCTGTCGCAGATAATTTCCAACGACGCATGTCCCAATAATAATGTCCTTCATAAGCAAGTTCTACTTTGCGTTCCTGACGGATGGCTTTCATTAAATCATCCCCACTTTTGTCTGTGTAAGACAATCCCACTCTGTTACGAATATCTTTTATGTCTTTATTTGCCTTATCCGTATAGCCATTCAGATGATAACATGCTTCTGCATGATTCAGTAATACCTCTGCGTAACGAATTTCTGTCCATGGCTGTGTACTGGCTTGTATGGAAGTAAAATTATGAGCTTCATCTACCAGTTTACGTAAATAATACCCGGTAGTAGAACGTCCTTCCGGTTTGGCATCTGTTTTCCATGCAGCCCAACCATCAGTACCGTTTACGAAAGATTCTATCGGTCTGCCTTTCCATGTTGCTCCATTATAAAGAATGGTAGCTTTAAAGCGTGGTTCTAGTTTATCATAAGGAGGAGTCGTTGTAGTACCTTCA
>NC_021017.1:5203853-5226010 GCF_000210075.1 Bacteroides xylanisolvens XB1A | reverse complement strand
TCAGCAGTATGCCATGCACTCCAATCGGGGAAGCCCACTACCATCTGCATATTCATACGATTCAACCATCTCTTGTGTCGGAGTACCGAATCCACCAGTCATGGAATTGCCCTCCAGTGCTTTATCACCTCCAGGAACCATATATCCATCAAAGTCATGAGTCACAGTGGAACTCTTATCATAACAATATTGTAAAATGGCTTCTTTGCTTCCTGCTTTAAAAGCATTTGAATAGTCTTCTTTTGCTTCTAGCTCATAACCCATTCCCATCACCTTTTCAGCTGCGATGCGAGCGTCATCCCATCTTTCTGCATACAACATGGCTCTTGATAACATTGCATAAGCTGCTCCGCTAGTAAGACGTCCGTTAGGAGTTTTATCAACAGGCAAATGTTCACCGGCATATTTTAAGTCGTTATATACAAAGTTCCATCCGTCGGCTTCCGAACTAACCGGCATATCCTTTTTTATATTATCCAAATCTTCATCGTATATAATCACTTCTTTATAACGTTTCAATAAATCAGTATAGAGATACCCTCTGAAGAAACGCATTTCAGCTTCCAAGCGTTCTTCATCAGTCTGACCAAATGAAGCATATTTCTTTAATTTATTGATACCTTCATTGACACGACGCACATATTCGTACATTGTCGTCCAGTTGCCCAGGTAAGTACTAACATAATTCACTGTGAGAACAGAACCTCCATAAGCTATTTCACTAGGAATCTGACATTTGGACATATAATTATAGGAACCATATTTAAGCTGGTCTGTCAAAGCCTCTGTCATTCCCGCTAAACATTGTCCGTCCCGATAGACTCCTAAATAATCTATATAGCGATAGAAATCGTTGACTGCCTGTTCTGCATAATCGAGTTTACTCCATACAAGTTTATCTGATGCTCTGTCTGTTGGAGTCATGTCCAGATAATCACTACATGAGCCAAGCCCTAAAGAGGCTCCCAACAATATGATACTTAATACTTTTGTTTTCATAATAGAACTTTTAAAGGTTTAGAAAGTCAAAGTGATACCGCCCATAATGGTGCGTTGTTGAGGATAGTATCCGTTATTTACTCCCGGAGATTCAGGATCGATTCCATCAGGAAGACCGCAGAGCGTAAATAAATTAGAACCTTCTACATAAATTCTAAGATTCTGAATGCCGACAGGACTCATCCATCTCTTGGGGAATGTGTAACCCAATTGTGCGGATTTGAGACGAAGGTATCTACCGTTACGCAACCAGAAAGTGGAAGCTAATCCATTATCTCCTCCATGTCCTTGATTACCTAGCGTAAGACGTGGGAATGTTCCATTCGGATTTTCTACTGTATATGCATTCTGAACTAAATATAATGGTGAGTTGGCACCTTCTTTAAATGCCTGTGTCCATACAGTGTTGTCGTCATAACCATTATAATAAGTACCCGTCAATGATACGTCGAACAGTGCACCTCCAGTAAATTGTGCACTTAAATCGAATCCATTCCAGGCACAATTCAGGTTCAAACCGTAAGTTAATTCGGGACGATTGCCACGTCCAACACGTGTTCTGTCATCTTCGTCTATTTTACCATCACCATTTAAATCTCTGTATTTGATATCACCGACATTAGGACGAGTGCCATACCAGGCTGAATTGTCTATTTCTTCTTCCGAACGGAATAAGCCATCTGCAACCCACACAACAGAAGCATCAACACTACGTCCTGTGCGTTTTCTCCACTCTACTGTGTTCGGACTATCTGGATAACGGAGATAACGGTTTCTTGCAAATGTCAGATTGAAGCTTGCGCCATAGGAGAATGGCTTACCTGCCAAGTTTAATTTATTACGATGGCTCACCGTTACTTCAACGCCTTTGCTATCGACCTTATTATAGTTGGCATAAGTATAATAATATCCTCCCATAGATGGGGGGTAATCGCCTCCCATTGCTGTCAAAATATCATAGGTATAATTATAGAATGCGTCAAACTCCATTCCCAACAGACCATTCCACATCGTAAAGTCAAATCCTGCATTGTAGGTTAAGGTGTTCTCCCAAGTTAGAGTAGGATTGGCAATTACAGAGGCGCGTAATGCTTGCATTACTTTTCCATTCAGAATTGTCTGGTATGCATTTTTGTTACCATCCATCAAATTGTAAGTACTAAGGAAAGCATACGGACTCACTGCATCGTTTCCTAATAAACCGACAGATGCACGTATCTTCATATCATCCAGAAATGTCAGACTAGACATAAAATCTTCTTTAGATATTCTCCACGCTACTGACGCTGACGGGAAGAATGCCCAACGTTTCCCACTAACATTGCCGGCAAATTTGTAAGAACCATCATATCGACCTGTAAACTCTGCCAAATACTTATTGTCATAGTCATATTTCAAACGAAAAACATAACCAATACTACGGTTTGCATCACTGTATCCCGAGATTGGAGAGTCTGCCGGTTGTCCAAAGCTCAATTCCGGTAGTTCAGAGAAACTCATGTTCTTATTATAGCCGGAGAAACTGTTTTCTTTATAATCCCGGATTTCTGCTAATACCATTCCTTCTACATTATGTTTTCCGAAGGAGCTTGCATAGTTTATGCTTCCTTGGCCTACCATTTGATGAGAACTATACTGTCCTTCACCTAAATTTATTCCATTTGCTGTGCCGCGAGGATCGTCTGCTTTAGACCAAGTCCAATCTGCTGTCGAAGTCGGCATTTTATGTATATATGTGGAGTAAGGCGTATTCAAATTCTTATTATGAGAAGTTGTATAGTCATAAGCTCCAGTTACTTTTACACTCAAACCTTTAACCCAAGGCACATTGTATTGCAATGAGATGTTGGTCTGCAAATCAAAGCTATTGGTATGCTTGTATCCGGATTCATAAATAGCAGCCAACGGACTGTTGGGCAGACTTGTGTTATTCTGTGTAGTAGCAGTATAAAGTCCGTCATATGTTTCCGGCAAATAAGGATGCATCATTATAGTCTGATGAGCTACTGACAACCAACCTTGTTCACCCAATTCGGAATTAGAATCCGTACCGCCTGAAGCATATCCCGGAGTTTCACGTTTACCGACATTTCCTGCAATACCTAAACTTAACTGGAAGTTCTTAGCCAGTTGAGTCTCAAGATTAGTTCTTAAATTGTATCTCTTGTAAGAGAAATTGTCAATGTTACCTTTTTGACCTAAATAACCCACAGAAGCAAAGTAACGCATCTTATCACTACCTCCCTGTATTGTTACATTGTGTTTCTGATTAATACCGGTTCCGAATACTTTATCAATATAGTTAACATTATCCCATCCGTCAGTAGGATCACCATTCAACATAGCTTCCACATTCGCCTTTGTAAAAACGGGATTATATTGACTAATGTTTGAAATGCTTCCATTAGCCATTTTATCCATCATGTCAGCCATATTATAATAATATGCAAATTGAGGTCCATTCATAAACTGCGGGAAGTTTGCATTCATAGATGCTCCTATTGAACCATTATAAGTGATTTTGGATTTTCCTTCCTGACCTTTTTTTGTAGTTATAATAATAACACCACCGGCTCCTTTTAATCCATAAACAGCTGCAGAAGCTCCATCTTTCAAAACAGATACACTTTCGATATCATTAGGGTCAATATCATTAATAGAACGAGGCATTCCGTCTACTATATAAGTAACATTATAAATAGAGCCACGAACTCGTAATGTAGCCTGATCGTCTCCGGGTTCACCAGATACTTGAACAGATGAAATACCTGGCAAACGTCCACCTAAAAGACTCGACACATTGGTTGCCGGTGCTTTCAGCAGTTCGTCGCCTTTCACCGCAGATACGGCTCCGGTTAAAGATTGCTTCTTGGCAGTACCATATCCTACCACAATCACTTCATCCAAAGCTGCCACATCATCTTTCATAACCACATTAATGGTCGTCTGACCTGCTACCTTTATTTCCTGATCTGACATTCCAACATATGAGAATGATAAAATGTCTTTTGCGGTGGCCTGAATGCTATATTTTCCATTTACATCTGTAATAGTGCCATTAGTAGTTCCTTTTACGACAACACTTACTCCTGGTAGCGGTTCTCCTATACCATCAGTAACAGTTCCTTTCACTAAACTCTGTGCATGACTACTGATAGCACATGCAAATAGCGCGCAGATTGAAAACATAAATATTTTCAATATACGAGAGTTCTTCTTGATTTTTGAGTTAAACTCTGTCATAGAATTAATTTTTAGATTATTAATATAGATTGGTTAACATATCCATTATTGTTTATAGCTGTTCCAATACTTTCCAGCATTGGTATAACCCTCTTGGTACATGGAAACATCCTTTCCATTTTCCTCCTTTGAGTGGTAGTAGCACTTCACCTCTCCGATTTAAGTATCCATACCATTCGGGATGCTCTTTATCTTTAAAATGGGTCCATGTATAATCGTGTACTTTTTCAAACCATTCCAGACATTGGTTATCTCCGGTCAATTGATAACTCTTCAGAAGAGATATGAGTGTTTCAATATGCACCCACCAGAGTTTCTGGTCCCATTCCAGTTGTTGGGGAGGACAACCGTTACGATCCATAAAATAGTAGATACCTCCATATTCTTTATCCCAACCATATTCAAGCATTGTAAGAGTGATATTCTTAGCCTTTTCGATTAATTCCGGACGGTTTAGGCGTTTCCCTAAATCCATTATAAACCACATGGCTTCAATCGCATGGCCAGGGGTAATCTGCCGTCCTTCAAAGCAATCTATCAGATTACCATTCACATCTACATTCTCAACAATGATACCACCAAGTTCGGGACGATAGAAGACAGACATAACTTCATGAATACAAGTATCCATCGCTTGTTCCAAATAGTCCTTGCCTAAAATATGCTCAATTTCCATAGCAAGATTGCATAGTATCATCGGCAGGGCAAAATTTTTTAGATTACGAGTGCCCGGATGAAGTTTATTCCATTTACCTTTCGGATTATCTACTTTGGAAAGGATAATATCGAAGGTTTTCTTGGCAATGTCAGCATATTCCTGATTACCGGTTGCAAGGCTTAATTGCCCGAAAGCCATGGCAGCGAATGTATATGAAAAGATATTGTATGGTTCTACCAATGGTCTACCCAAACGGTCAAGGGAAAAATACCAGTTATAGTCTCCATCATGTCCATATTTTTTTAAAAACTCACCACCTTGAACGGCACAATCCGACCAAACTTTCATTCATTTCTGCACCGTTTCATTCATTTTTATACTCTTTAATTCCATGATTAAAGAAAAGATAAAGAATTGTAGATTTAAAATGATACAAAGCAACTTATTGTGTATATTTGCGTTATTTATTGAGTAAAACTAATCAATATATTGAGTAAAAGTACTCATTCTATTGAATAAACAACAGAAAACATGTATAAAAGAGTTCAATATCAAACGATTACAAAAAGACTAAAAGAGCCTCGACATTTCCTGCAAGTAGTGTTAGGACCTCGCCAAGTTGGAAAGACTACAGTCATCAAACAAGTAGTCAATGATCTGAATCTACCTTATCAAATCTATTCGGCAGATAGTATTCCTGCTACACAGACATCTTGGATTTCAGACTGTTGGAATACGGCAAGAGTACAGATGCGAGTAGAAAAATTATCTGAATTTATTCTGATAATCGATGAAATTCAAAAAATAAAAAATTGGAGTGAAGTAGTCAAAAAAGAATGGGATGCAGATACATTCAATGATATTAATATGAAAGTCGTTCTTCTCGGCTCTTCACGTGTATTGTTAGAAAAGGGATTATCAGACTCGATGATGGGTCGCTTTGAAGAGATAAGAATGACACACTGGTCGTATCCGGAAATGCGGGATGCATTTAATATGAGTCTGGAACAGTATCTTTATTTCGGTGGATACCCGGGAGCAGCTTTTTTGATAGAAGATGAAGAACGCTGGGGACAATATATCAATGGAGCAATCATAGATGCCACTATCAATAAAGATATTTTATACGATTCCCCAATTAGCAAACCGGCATTATTACGGCAAACTTTTGAACTGGGAACTTCTTATTCCGGTGAAATCGTATCGCTGACCAAAATGGTAGGAGCATTACAAGACGCTGGAAATACAACAACGCTAGCAGGATATTTAAACTTACTGGGAGATAGCGGCTTACTGACCGGTTTACAAAAGTTTGCAATGGACAAGTCGCACCAAAGAGCAAGCGCTCCTAAATTTCAGGTATTCAACAATGCTTTAAAAACCGTATATAATGATTTGACTTTTAAGGAGGCTATTCTCAACAGAAAAGAATGGGGACGTATTTTTGAATCTGCAATTGGTGCACATATTGTTTCCAACGCATTTACTGGTAACTATGAAGTATTTTACTGGAGAGAAAAAGATAAGGAAGTAGATTATATATTGAAAAAGAAAAACCGGATTGTAGCCATAGAAGTAAAAAGCAACAGTGAAATGTATAATGCAGGACTAGAAGAAATACGCAAAATGTATCAACCGTATGCTAGTTTCGTAGTCGGAGAAGGGGGCATGAAAGCCGAACAATTCTTAAGTATCAATCCTGCGAAGTTATTTGAATAAAGAAATACAGCAAGAAGATGCAGGCTTGAATAATGTTTTTCCCCGTATTATTCGCTAGAATCAAAGAAAGTGCCTATCTTTACCGCAAGTATTTTTTATTATTCACCATTAAATGTAAAGATTATGGCAAGTAGAAGAGAACTCAAAAAGAACGTAAACTATATCGCAGGAGAATTATTCACCGAGTGTTTAATCAACAGTATGTTCATCCCTGGCACAGACAAGGTGAAAGCAGATGAACTGATGGCAGAGGTACTGAAGATGCAGGATGAATTTGTTACTCGCATCAGCCACACAGAACCGGGCAACGTGAAAGGTTTTTATAAGAAATTCCGTGCTGATTTTAATGCAAAGGTAAACGAGATTATTGAAGCTATAGGGAAATTGAACTAACAACAGAATGAAAAAAGCAATTTATAGCTTTATCTATTACCGCCTGTTAGGGTGGAAGACAAACGTTACGGTGCCTAATTATGACAAATGCGTGATATGTGCCGCTCCACACACAACAAACCTTGATTTATTTATTGGAAAACTATTTTATGGTGCTATAGGCCGTAAGACAAGTTTCATGATGAAAAAGGAATGGTTTTTCTTTCCGCTTGGAATCTTTTTCAAAGCAGTTGGCGGAATTCCCGTCGACCGCAGTCGAAAAACTTCGCTAGTAGATCAGATGGTTCATAAATTTGCCGAATATAAAAAGTTTAATTTGGCTATCACTCCCGAAGGAACCCGTAAAGCGAATCCAAACTGGAAAAAAGGCTTTTATTTTATAGCCTTGAAAGCCCAGGTTCCGATCGTTCTGATTGGTATTGATTACAGCAAGAAAACGATTTCGGCAACGAAAGCTATCATGCCGTCAGGAGATATTAATAAGGACATGAGAGAAATCAAACTTTACTTCAAGGATTTCAAAGGAAAACATCCGGAGAATTTCGCTCTTGGAGAAATATGATTTAAGTATTAGGTATTAAGTATAATACTTAGTTATCATGGAGTCTATCCGTATTTCTATCATACAAACCGATATTGTTTGGGAAAATAAACAAGAAAATCTCCGTTTGCTCCACGAAAAGCTGCAAAGTCTTCGTGGAATAACGGAGATTGTTGTTTTACCGGAGATGTTTTCTACCGGATTCAGTATGCAGAGTAAGATACTGGCAGAGCCAAATTCCGGGGAAACTATTACAACACTCAAACAATGGGCCGCCAAATTCCAGCTAGCCATTTGCGGAAGCTATATAGCAACAGAGAACGAACAGTTTTATAACCGTGCGTTCTTTCTGACGCCGGAAGGAGAAGAGTTCTATTATGACAAACGACATCTGTTTCGTATGGGACGGGAAGCCGAACACTTTTCGGCCGGTGATAAACGACTCATCATCCCCTATCATGGATGGAATATCTGCCTGCTAGTTTGCTATGACCTTCGTTTCCCTGTATGGAGCCGAAACGTAGGCAACGAGTACGACCTTTTAATATATGTAGCCAACTGGCCTATCCCCCGCCGTCTGGTTTGGGATACTCTACTCCGGGCACGCGCTTTAGAAAATCAATGCTATGTATGCGGTGTCAACAGAGTAGGTACAGACGGGTACCAACTTTCATATAATGGAGGAAGTAAAGTCTACTCCGCTTTCGGAGAAGAAATCGGCTCAATTCCAGATGAAAAGGAAGGAATAACGACTGTCAGTGTAAATCTCACTGCTCTCAACCAATTCAGAGAGAAGTTCCCGGTATGGAAAGATGCAGACGAATTTCATCTGTAACATTTACCAAATAACAAATGTTAAAATCAGATTCATGTAGCAACAATACCTAGAACTCGGTAGTTAATTATATAGACTTCTTTTGTATCTTTGTCGTGAAAATACAGTCGTAAGGACGCTAATCTTACATAACTTAATTAACAACTTTATGAAAACAAATCTTAGTTCTCAAATCAGTCTCCACCGGGTCTCCCCCAGATACTACAGACCGGAGAATGCATTTGAAAAATCAGTCTTGACAAGACTCGAAAAAATCCCTACGGACATCTACGAATCCGTAGAAGAAGGTGCTAACTATATTGCTCGCGAAATAGCACAGACCATCCGCGAAAAACAAAAAGCAGGACGCTTCTGCGTATTGGCACTCCCCGGAGGTGATTCGCCCAGCCACGTATATACCGAACTCATCCGCATGCATAAGGAAGAAGGTCTTAGCTTCCGCAATGTGATCGTATTTAATATGTATGAATATTACCCGTTGGCTCCCGATGCAATCAACAGCAACTTCAATGCTTTGAAGAGTATGTTGCTGGATCACATCGATATTGACAAACAGAACATATTCACTCCCGACGGAAGCATTGCCAAAGATACCATCTTCGAATATTGCCGTCTGTACGAACAACGCATCGAAAGCTTCGGAGGTATTGATATTGCCTTGTTGGGCATTGGCCGTGTAGGTAACATCGCGTTCAACGAACCGGGTTCCCGACTGAATTCTACCACTCGTCTGATTTTGTTGGATAATGCATCACGCAACGAAGCATCCAAGATTTTCGGAACGCTGGATAATACGCCGATCAGTTCTATTACAATGGGTGTATCCACTATCCTTGGCGCAAAGAAGGTTTATCTGCTTGCATGGGGGGAAAACAAAGCAGCTATGATTAAAGAATGTGTGGAAGGTGCGATCACTGACACTATTCCGGCTTCTTATCTGCAAACTCACAACAACGCGCATGTAGCTCTTGATCTTTCAGCAGCTATGAACTTAACACGTATCCAACGTCCGTGGCTGGTAACTTCTTGCGAATGGAATGATAAACTAATCCGTAGCGCCATTGTTTGGTTGTGTCAGTTGACCGGCAAACCGATTCTGAAGTTGACAAATAAAGACTATAACGAAAACGGTTTGAGTGAACTTCTGGCACTTTACGGTTCTGCGTACAATGTAAACATCAAAATCTTCAATGATTTACAGCACACCATTACCGGATGGCCGGGTGGCAAACCTAATGCTGATGACACCTACCGTCCGGAACGTGCAAAACCGTATCCGAAACGTGTAATCATTTTCTCTCCGCATCCGGATGATGACGTTATTTCGATGGGTGGTACGCTTCGTCGTTTGGTAGAGCAAAAACATGAAGTACACGTAGCTTACGAAACTTCCGGTAATATCGCCGTTGGTGACGAAGAAGTAGTTCGTTTCATGCATTTCATCAACGGATTCAACCAACTCTTCAATAACAGTGCAGATCAGGTTATCAATGAGAAATATGCAGAAATACGTAATTTCTTGAAAGAGAAGAAAGATGGTGATATGGACAGTCGTGACATTCTGACTATCAAAGGTCTGATTCGTCGTGGTGAAGCCCGTACGGCCTGTACTTATAACAATATACCATTGGAACGATGCCACTTCCTAGACTTGCCGTTCTATGAAACAGGTAAGATTCAGAAAAACCCGATCAGTGAAGCAGACGTGGAAATCGTACGTAACTTGCTTCGTGAAGTGAAACCTCATCAGATTTTCGTTGCAGGTGACTTGGCCGACCCGCACGGAACACACCGTGTATGTACGGACGCCGTATTCGCAGCCGTTGATCTTGAAAAAGAAGAAGGTGCCAAATGGCTGAAAGACTGCCGTATCTGGATGTACCGTGGTGCGTGGGCTGAATGGGAAATCGAAAATATTGAAATGGCAGTGCCGATCAGTCCGGAAGAACTTCGTGCAAAACGTAACTCTATCCTGAAACATCAGTCGCAGATGGAAAGCGCTCCGTTCCTGGGTAATGACGAACGTTTGTTCTGGCAACGTAGCGAAGACCGCAACCGTGGCACAGCTACTTTGTATGATAAGTTAGGACTGGCTTCTTACGAAGCAATGGAAGCATTTGTAGAATACGTTCCTTTATAAGAATAATATTCTTAATTAAGAGAATATAAAACAATAAAAGAAGAGTGGGAAGTTTCGATACTTCTCGCTCTTTTTTTGTTATTTTTGCGGGGATAATTCACCACAGAGGAAAGGAGGACACAGAGTTATTATGAACAACCATTTTTATATCGCTTCATAGATTTGCCCTCCGTGTTCTCCTTTCCTCTGTGGTGAAAATGAGAACAAAAGCATTGAATAATGAAAAAGATAATAGTGTTTCTTCTATGCCTTACTGTAAGTGCTAATTTTCTTTTCGCTCAAGATATTGAAAGAAATGTAAAAGAACGGCTGACGGATTACTTCAACAAATATACCGCAACAGCCAAAATCAGCACTCCTAAACTGAACAGTTTCGATATAAATTATGATCGCAAGACGATTGCAATCTATGCATCGGAGAGTTTCGCCTATCAGCCTTTCCGTCCGGAAACTGTAGAAAACATTTATAATCAAGTTAAAGAACTGCTTCCGGGGCCTGTTCATTATTACCAGCTCACCATTTATGCGGATGGAAAACCTATTGAGGATTTGGTTCCTAATTTCTACCGGAATAAGAAAAAGGATAAGGAGCGGTCATCTTTGAATATAAATTATAAAGGAGCTCCCTGGGTGAAAAACATTTCACGTCCCAATGAAATTTCACGCGGACTGCAAAACCGTCATATCGCAATCTGGCAAAGCCACGGCAACTACTTCAAAAATGATAAAAACGAATGGGGATGGCAACGCCCTCGATTATTCTGCACCACGGAAGATATGTTCACTCAATCTTTCGTTCTTCCATACGTGATTCCCATGTTGGAAAATGCTGGAGCGATTGTTTATACTCCCCGTGAACGGGATACGCAGAAGAATGAAATCATCGTAGATAATGACACTCCCAACGCTTCCCTTTATCTGGAAGTGGGTAGCAAAAAAGCTAATTGGACAAATGCCCCGGTAAGAGGATTTGCTCAAAAGAAAACGATCTACAAAGAGGGAGAGAATCCTTTCACTGACGGAACCTGTCGTTTCATACCAACCGAAAGAAAGAAAAAGAAGAATAAAGACCAGGTATTTGCCGAATGGGTACCTACTCTACCGGCAACAGGCAAGTATGCCGTTTATGTTTCCTATCAGACACTCCCAAATAGTGTAAGCGACGCCAAATATCTGGTATTCCATAACGGAGGAGTAACCGAATTTAAAGTTAATCAGAAAATAGGTGGAGGCACATGGGTTTACCTCGGAACGTTTGAATTTGATAAAGGGAACAACGACTACGGCATGGTGGTACTTAGCAACGAGAGCAGCGAACATGGAGTTGTATGCGCCGATGCAGTACGTTTTGGAGGTGGAATGGGAAACATTGCCCGTGGAGGAAGAACCAGCGGGCTACCCCGTTATTTGGAAGGAGCACGCTACTCTGCGCAATGGGCGGGAATGCCATACGAAGTGTATGCAGGACGTAAAGGTGAAAACGACTATACAGACGACATCAACACACGTTCCAACGCTATCAACTATTTGTCGGGCAGTTCTGTCTACAACCCGCAACAATCGGGTTTAGGCGTACCTTTGGAAATGACTATGGCGTTGCACAGTGATGCCGGATGCAGCAAGACTGATGAGCTTATCGGATCGCTCGGTATCTATACCACCGATTTCAATAATGGAAAGCTGAATACAGGAACAGACCGGTATGCATCACGTGATTTAGCCGATATTCTGCTCACACAGATTCAAAAAGATATTTATTCAAGTTACAGCATCCCCTGGACACGCCGCAGTATGTGGAACCGGAATTACAGTGAAACACGTCTCCCGGCTACACCTTCTACGATTATCGAACTGCTCTCCCATCAGAACTTCGCAGATATGCAGTTAGGGCATGATCCGAACTTCAAGTTTACAGTAGGACGAGCCATTTATAAAGGTATTTTGCAGTTCATTACCAGCCAGCATGATAAAGAATATATAGTTCAGCCCCTACCAGTCAGCAATTTCGCCATTCAATTCGGAAAGAAAAAGAATACATTGGAACTTTCATGGAAAGGTGAAGATGATCCGCAAGAACCGACTGCACGCCCACGGGAATACATCGTATATACACGCATCGGTTATGGAGGCTTTGACAATGGAACCTTAGTCAGCAAAACGTCCCACACCGTTAAAATAGAACCAGGGCTCGTTTATTCATTCAAAGTGACTGCCGTAAACCGCGGCGGGGAAAGCTTTCCCTCCGAAATCCTTTCCGCTTATAAAGCCAAACGCGAACAGGAAAAGGTAATTATCATCAATGGCTTTGACAGAATCAGCGGTCCGGCGGTCATTAATACTTCTGAAAGAGCAGGATTCGATTTATCACAAGATCCCGGAGTCCCGTATATATCAAACATTTCGTTTTGCGGAGCACAAACAGGCTTCGACCGTACACAAGCCGGAAAAGAAGGAAAAGGCAGTCTGGGCCATAGCGGAAACGAGTTAGAAGGAATGAAAATAGCAGGGAACACATTCGATTATCCTTTTATTCATGGAAAAGCGATTCAGGCAGCCGGCAAATATAGTTTTGTATCATGCAGTGACGAAGCGGTAGAAAACGGATTGGTTACGTTAGAAGATTATCCGGTGGTAGATTATATCCTGGGACTGGAAAAAGAAGACCCCGCAAATAAAGCGTACTACAAGACATTCTCCTCGGCTATGCAACGAATTATGACCAGTTATTGTCAGTCGGGAGGTAGTCTATTTGTCAGCGGTGCTTATGTAGGAAGCGATATGAGCGGCACACAAGGCAACCGGGAGTTTACAGAGAAAATACTGAAATATGGTTATCAAAGTAGCCTGACGGATAAGAGTGCAAATCAGATTAAAGGATTGGGGCGCACGATCACGATCCCGCGTCTGCCCAATGAGAACAGTTATGCGGTTCCTGCAGCAGATTGCATCGTTCCCGTAGATACTGCTTTCCCTGTATTTACGTATGTACCCGGCAATCAGAGCGCAGGTATCGCTTACAAAGGAAACTACCGCACTTTTGTATTGGGCTTTCCTTTCGAAAGCATCCAGTCGGAAGCGGATCGGGCAACCATCATGGCAGGCATCTTGGGATTCTTTACTCAAAAATAAAAAATATCCTTTTTTTTTAATCCGTTTCTCATTTTAAATTCTATCTTTGCTACTATAATAACCTTTAAAACTAAAAAACAATGTATACTATACAAGCAAATCCTAGCGGTACACGCAGCATAGAAGTATCTAATGAAAACTTGAGAACAATTGAGAAATATGCTCTGTTCCGTCATCTTATCGACAGTACCGGTATTGTAGATGAAGCAGTTCTGGATAAGTTGAAACTTAATATCCGCTCCCTTATCGCCAGTCAGGAAGAAGACAGTAAAGACTTGCTGGACCTTTGTATCGACGTGATTTATCACAATAATATGAAGGCATTCGGTCTGCAACAGCTCATTAAGCTCTATCTTACCTGGCTTTCCAACACGGAAGCGGAAGAAGAGGAGGAATAATGATTACGGTAGATACCTGCGGAATAACAGCATACAGTCCGCTGATTCCTGCAATAAGAGCAATGTGCACTGCCTCTCCGGGAGAAACGATAGAGATTATCATGAACCATGCTGACGCGTTTCAGGATCTAAAGGAATATCTGTCCGAACAAGGTATCGGTTTTCGTGAAATCTATGATGGAGAACAAATGACATTACAGTTCACAATCAATGGGAAGTTATAAAAAAACATCTCAATGATTGAAGCAAAACATCCCGATAATCGAAGTTAAACATCTCAATGAATAAAAAAATCATTGGGATGTTTTTTATTATCCGTATCTTTGCAGCATGAAAGAATATCGATTGACTGACTGGTTACCTACTACCAAGAAAGAAGTAGAACTTCGCGGATGGAATGAATTGGATGTCATTCTATTCAGTGCTGACGCCTATGTGGATCACCCTTCTTTTGGTGCTGCCGTTATTGGACGGATTCTTGAAGCGGAAGGTTTGAAAATAGCCATTGTACCCCAGCCCAACTGGCGTGACGACCTGCGTGACTTCAAGAAGTTGGGACGCCCACGGCTATTCTTCGGTATCTCCGGTGGATGTATGGACTCAATGGTAAATAAATACACAGCCAACAAACGATTGCGCAGCGAAGATGCATATACCCCGGACGGTCGTCCGGATATGCGTCCGGAATATCCTTCTACGGTTTATAGCCAGATACTAAAGAAACTTTATCCGGATGTTCCCGTAGTTATCGGAGGAATCGAAGCCAGTTTAAGACGGTTAAGTCATTACGATTATTGGCAGGACAAAGTGCAAAAGAGCATTTTATGCGACAGCGGTGCCGACCTGCTCATTTACGGAATGGGAGAAAAACCACTTCCAGACCTGGTGAAGAATATGAAAAGTCTGCTTACTGCTGAAGAGCCAGTACTGACAAGCAGTAAATTCAGAACAATCATCGGATCAGTTCCTCAAACAGCCTATCTTTGTCGTGCAACAGAATGGACCTCTGCCGAAGATGACCTTCCACTTTATTCGCACGAAGAATGTCTGGCAGATAAAAAGAAACAGGCAAGCAATTTCCGGCATATCGAAGAAGAATCCAACAAATATTCGGCTTCCCGAATCACGCAAGCCGTCGGAAACAAGATAGTAGTAGTCAATCCTCCATATCCTCCGATGAGCCAGGAAGATCTCGATCGTTCGTTTGATTTGCCATATACCCGGCTACCTCATCCTAAATATAAAGGGAAACGGATTCCGGCTTATGACATGATTAAGTTTTCCATTAACATTCACCGGGGATGTTTCGGTGGTTGTGCCTTCTGCACCATTTCCGCTCATCAGGGAAAGTTTATCGTCAGCCGTAGCAAAGAGTCCATACTGAAAGAGGTGAAAGAGGTCATCCAGTTACCCGATTTCAAAGGATATTTAAGCGATTTGGGTGGTCCTTCCGCTAACATGTATCAGATGAAAGGAAAAGACGAAGCTATTTGCAAGAAGTGCAAACGACCGTCATGTATCCATCCGAAAGTTTGCCCGAATCTAAATACCGACCATCGCCCCTTACTGGATATTTACCGTGCAGTAGATGCCTTGCCCGGAATAAAAAAATCGTTTATCGGTAGCGGAATACGCTATGACCTGTTACTTCATCAAAGTAAAGATGAAGCGATCAACCGCAGCACTGCCGAGTATACCCGTGAATTGATTGTCAATCACGTAAGTGGTCGGCTGAAAGTAGCTCCGGAGCATACCAGTGACCGGGTATTATCTGTGATGCGCAAACCTTCTTTCGAGCAATTTGAAACATTCAAAAGGATATTCGACCGTATCAACCGGGAAGAGAATCTACGTCAACAACTGATTCCGTATTTCATTTCCTCGCATCCCGGATGCAAAGAAGAAGATATGGCGGAACTTGCCGTTATCACTAAACGTCTGGACTTCCACCTGGAACAAGTGCAGGACTTCACTCCTACTCCGATGACGGTTGCTACCGAAGCTTGGTATACCGGATTCCATCCATACACGTTAGAACCGATATTCAGTGCTAAAACCCAACGGGAGAAACTAGCACAACGACAGTTCTTTTTTTGGTATAAACCGGAAGAAAGGAGAAATATCATCAATGAGTTGAGACGTATCGGACGTTCTGACCTAATAGACAAATTATACGGAAAAGGAAAGGACACGGAGAGAGGGAAAGGAAAAAGATAGAGTGAAATTTCAAATTAGGGATTAGACACAGATTACGCGGATTATACGTTTTTTTAAGTTGCACAGCTATATTTATCCGCATAATCCGTGTCTAAAAAATATATTCCTTTTCGTAGGTTTTTACTCTAATTCAATTACTGATTCACATCATTACCATGCATAAACCACTCATTTATTCTTCTTTCACTGGCAACGCCACAATCTCCTGCAACACACTGACTGCCGTCTCCACATTAGTAACATTTTTAATCAACATACTCCGTCTGCCATTTTGCTCACGCAGATCACAGCGCCGGGTATACTTCATCATATAGTCTATCACTTTACCGAAAGCCTTACTTTGATAGAACGGACTATCCGGATTGGAAACAAAAAACAAGGTCATTCGGCCGCCTTTCAGGAAAATCTTCTCTGCTCCCAAACGCGCTGACAAACGGCGTAAAGGAACAATGCGGAGTAATTCTTCCGTTTCCCGGGGAACCGGACCGAAGCGGTCTTCCAAGCGGGAGCGGAAAGCCTCCACATCCTTATCCAATGTCAGTCCATCCAGTTCACGATAGAGCAACATACGTTCGCTGCTGCCAGTTACGTAGTTGGCCGGCAATAAAAGTTCGAGGTCACTTTCTACCTGACACTCCTCTACAAATTCTTCTCCACTAATTTGTCCTTCACCTTTTATTTCATCAGCATACAGTTCTGCAAATTCATCTGTTTTCAGTTCATGGACAGCTTCAGTCAGAATCTTCTGATATGTTTCATATCCCAAATCAGCGACAAAGCCACTTTGCTCGGCTCCGAGCAAATTTCCAGCTCCACGAATATCCAAATCCTGCATGGCAATATGAATACCACTTCCCAAATCACTAAAGTTCTCAATCGCTTGAAGACGTCGTCTCCCTTCGGTGGTCAGACTGCTCAACGGAGGAGCCAACAGATAACAGAATGCTTTCTTGTTACTACGCCCTACCCGTCCACGCATCTGATGGAGGTCACTCAATCCGAAGTTTTGCGCCTGATTGATAATGATGGTATTTGCATTCGGAATATCGATACCACTTTCGATGATTGTGGTTGCCAAGAGCACGTCATAGTCATAGTTGACAAAATCCAGAATAATTTTCTCCAGTTCTGTCGGCTCCATCTGCCCGTGTCCGATTGCTACACGACAATCCGGGATATGGCGCTCTATCATTGCTTTCAGTTCCGGCAAGTTCGCAATCCGGTTATTGACGAAAAAGACCTGCCCGTTACGGCTCATCTCAAAGTTGATGGCATCCGTAATCACTTCTTCATTAAAAGTATGCACTTCGGTCTGAATCGGATAGCGGTTAGGCGGCGGAGTGGAAATCACGCTCAAATCACGCGCACCCATCAACGAAAATTGAAGGGTACGGGGAATCGGAGTAGCAGTCATTGTGAGTGTATCTACATTCACTTTCAATTGACGCAGCTTTTCTTTTACGGAAACTCCGAATTTCTGTTCTTCGTCAACAATCAGCAGTCCCAAGTCTTTAAACTGAACATCCTTGCCTAAGATACGGTGAGTACCTATCAGAATACCGACATCTCCATCCTTCAGTCCTTTCAATACAGCTTTGGTTTGTGCGGCAGTACGTGCGCGACTTAAATATTCCACCCGGCATGGCAGTCCTTTCAGACGTTCGCGGAATGTTTGAAAATGCTGGTAAGCAAGCACCGTTGTCGGAACCAGAACGGCCACTTGTTTATTATCGGCAACAGCTTTGAAAGCGGCACGGATTGCAACTTCTGTTTTTCCAAATCCTACATCTCCACAAACCAGACGGTCCATCGGGCGGTCACTTTCCATATCCGCTTTGACATCAATCGTCGCCTTACTCTGATCCGGTGTATCTTCATAAATAAAGGATGCTTCCAACTCACGCTGCAAGAAACTATCGGGACTATAAGAGAACCCTTTTTCCTGACGACGCTGCGAATACAATTTTATCAAATCGCGGGCAATATCCTTGATTTTGCTCTTCGTACGTTCTTTCAGTTTCTCCCATGCCCCTGTACCTAATTTGTTAAGCCGGGGAGCCTCTCCCTCCTTACCTTTATATTTAGAAACTTTATGCAGTGAATGAATGGAAACGAACACTACATCTTCATTCTGAAACACCAGTTTCAAAACTTCCTGCGTAGTATCACCATTCGGTATACGCACCAAACCGGAAAAACGTCCGATACCATGATCGGTATGCACCACATAATCTCCTGGAGTAAACTGATTCAGTTCTTTTAAGGACAGTGCTACTTTTCCCAAACGGGCTTTATCACTTTTCAGATTATATTTATGGAAACGGTCAAACAACTGATGGTCAGTGAAGATACAGAGCCGTAGTGTGTTATCTACAAATCCTTCATGTATGGTACGCTCTACGGGAGTAAAATTAATCTGATCGCCTCGGTCTTCAAAAATAGCCTTGATACGATCTGTCTGCTTCATACTGTCACTACAGATATATAGCGAATAACCTTTTTCCAAATAATCTTTGAAAGAAGAAGCTACCAAATCGAAATTCTTATGAAAGATGGGTTGGGCAGATGTATTGAAAGTAACACTGGCATTCGGCGTTCCGGTTGGTTTGTTACCAAATTCCAATCGGCGGAAATCGAGTGCCCGTACAGTAAATTCACTGCCGTCTATCAGTTTTCCTTCTAATGTAATGCCTCCATTCTCTGCGGCTTCCTGAACAGCTATTGCCTGGGGAGTCAACGCTTCATCATGCACCACCTGGATTCGTTCACGCAACCAAAGAAAATCGCGCATTGCCAGAGTAGTATCTTTCGGGATAAAATCCAGAAAGGAAGTTGTCACGTCTCCTGTCACTGCTAAATCGGGAACAATGGACACTCCACTTTTCTTCTCGCGGGATAATTGGGACTCTACTTCAAAGGTACGGATACTTTCTACTTCATCACCAAAGAAATCAATACGATAAGGATATTCCGAAGCAAAAGAGAAAACGTCGATAATGCTACCGCGAACAGCGTATTGCCCCGGTTCATATACATAATCTACGTATTCGAAGCCATAACTATGCAACACATCAGTGATAAACGTGGTATCCACTTTCTCCCCTACATTCAGTTTTAGGGTTTTATCGCTCAATTCCTTTCGCGACACTACTTTCTCTGCCAATGCATCCGGGTACGTAACGATACATAGTCCCTCCTCCCCTTTTTGCAAACGGCTAAGTACTTCCGTGCGCAGAATCTCATTGGCTGCGTCTTTTTGCCCATATTTAATAGAGCGACGGAATGAAGATGGAAAGAATAACACCTTTTCCGTACCCAATATCTGCGTCAAATCATGATAAAAATAGCCGGCTTCTTCAAGATCACCTAAAATAAAGACAAACGGGCAACCACCCTCTTGCACCAGTACAGAAGAAAAAAGAGAAGCAGCAGATGCACACAGTCCTCCGCAAAAAACAGTCTGAACAGAAGTGTCCTTCAACAAGCGCTTCATTACTGCCATATTGGGGTGGGCAGCATATTGTTGTTGCAATTCAGTTATTGTCATACCTATAAAATTTCCCCGCAAAATTACAAAAAAGAATCGCAGGACAGACATAAGTGTGGGAAAGTTTTCATCCCCCCAAAGTTTCTCACCGAGAAACAAAGTGTTCCACACCGAGAAACAACTTGTTTCACACCGAGGAACAAACCGTTTCACACCAAGAAACAAAAGATTGCATTCTGCTCTTCACGTTAAATTTTCCTTAGTTCGGCTATAACTAAAGGAAAAGAACTACTTTTGTTTTAAATTTTATAGTATCTATATGCAGACATCGGATAGCATTGTAATTATCCCTACCTATAATGAACGGGAGAACATAGAAAATATCATCCGTGCCGTATTCGGCCTTCCCAAAGTATTCCATATTCTGGTAATAGAAGACGGCTCTCCGGACGGAACGGCAACCATCGTAAAAACCTTGCAACAAGAATTTCCCGAACGGCTTTTTATGATTGAGCGTAAAGGGAAACTGGGATTGGGCACTGCCTATATTACCGGATTTAAATGGGCACTGGAACACGCATACGAGTATATCTTTGAAATGGATGCCGACTTCAGTCATAATCCGAACGATTTGCCCCGTTTGTATCAGGCTTGTTCGGAACAGGGTGGAGATGTATCCATCGGCTCCCGCTACATCAGCGGAGTAAATGTAGTGAACTGGCCGATGGGACGGGTATTAATGTCGTACTTTGCCTCCAAATATGTGCGGTTCATCACAGGAATACCCGTACACGACACGACTGCCGGATTTGTCTGCTACCGCCGTCAGGTACTGGAAATGATTGATTTGGATCATATCCGTTTTAAGGGATATGCTTTTCAGATTGAAATGAAATTCACTGCTTACAAATGTGGTTTTAAAATCATCGAAGTTCCCGTGATTTTCATTAATCGTGAACTAGGAACTTCCAAAATGAATAGCAGCATCTTTGGAGAGGCCATATTTGGTGTGATTAAATTAAAAGTAAATAGTTGGTTCCATAAATTCCCGCAAAAGTCATGAAACGTACACTGATTCAAAATGCCGTTATTGTTAACGAAGGAAGAAAAGTACTGGGTTCAGTAGTCATTGAAAATGAAAAGATAGCCGAAATATTGGTGGGTGAAGAAAAAGCAACTGCTCCTTGTGACGAAGTCATTGACGCAAGCGGGTGTTATCTCCTGCCGGGTGCCATCGACGAACATGTTCATTTCCGCGATCCCGGACTGACTCATAAAGCTGATATTACCACAGAAAGCCATGCCGCTGCAGCAGGAGGTGTCACTTCCATCATGGATATGCCCAATACAAACCCGCAGACTACGACGCTGGAGGCTTTGGAAGAGAAATTCATCCTACTAGGTGAGAAATCAGCAGTCAACTATTCCTGCTATTTCGGAGCAACGAATAATAACTATACCCAGTTTGCGCAACTGGATAAACACCGGGTTTGTGGCGTGAAGTTATTTATGGGTTCAAGCACCGGCAATATGCTGGTAGACCGGATGGCCAGCTTGCGTAATATATTCGGCGGAACCGATCTGCTCATCGCCGCCCATTGCGAAGACCAGGGAATTATCAAAGAAAATACAGATAAATATAAGAAAGAATACGGAGACGATGTACCTCTGGCTCTTCATCCGCTTCTCCGTTCGGAAGAGGCTTGCTATCGTTCGTCCGAGCTGGCTGTGCAACTGGCACGGGAAACAAATGCCCGCCTGCACATCATGCATATTTCCACCGCTAAAGAGTTGAGTCTGTTTTCCAACGTTCCTCTGGCACAAAAAAGAATTACAGCAGAAGCCTGCGTTTCTCATCTACTCTTTACAGAAGAAGATTATCAGACATTGGGTGCCCGCATTAAATGTAACCCTGCCATCAAGACTGCACAAGACCGGAAAGCCTTGCAAAAGGCTGTCAACAGCGGTCTGATTGATGCCATCGCAACCGATCATGCCCCACACTTGCTTAGTGAAAAAGAAGGAGGTGCATTAAAGGCAATGTCCGGGATGCCGATGATTCAGTTCTCGCTAGTCAGCATGTTGGAGTTGGCAGATAAAGGAGCGTTTACCATCGAAAAAGTGGTAGAAAAAATGGCTCATGCTCCCGCACAGATGTATGAGATACCAAACAGGGGATTCATCCGCAAAGGCTATCAGGCTGACCTGGTATTAGTCCGCCCCGGAAGCGAATGGACTGTAACAACCGATTGTATTCTAAGCAAATGTAAATGGAGTCCATTAGAGGGACACACATTCGACTGGAAAGTAGAGAAAACATTTGTAAACGGACATCTGTTATATAACAACGGAGAAATAGACGAGACTTATCGCGGACAAGAATTGTTCTTCGAACGAT
>NC_021017.1:5127382-5203439 GCF_000210075.1 Bacteroides xylanisolvens XB1A | reverse complement strand
TTGTATAAATTATGATTCTATCTTATAAAATACATACAGTCACTCCCTACATCAACTGGATTTACTTTTTCCACGCATGGGGTTTCCAGCCACGTTTTGCAGCCATCGCCAACATTCACGGATGTGATGCCTGTCGTGCTTCGTGGCTGACGACTTTTCCGGAAGAAGAACGTAGCAAGGCCTCCGAAGCCATGCAGCTATTTAAAGAAGCCAACCGGATGCTTGATCTACTCGACCGGGATTATGAGGTAAAGACCCTATTCAAGCTCTGTAAAGCGAACGCTGACGGAGATAATTTGATTATTGAGAAAGAAAAAGACCAATTCGTCACCTTTCCTTTACTGCGTCAGCAGACGCCCAAAAGAGATGGAAGTCCTTTCCTTTGTCTAAGCGACTTTATTCGTCCTCTTTCTTCCGGTATCCCCGACACCATCGGTGCTTTTGCTTCTTCTATTGATGCGGACATGGAAGGACTGTATGAACAGGACCCATATAAACACTTGCTTGTCCAAACCCTCTCCGACCGACTGGCAGAAGCTGCAACAGAAAAGATGCATGAGTATGTACGAAAAGAAGCATGGGGATATGCCAAAGAAGAAAATCTGGGCATAGCGGATTTATTGGTCGAGAAATATCAAGGTATTCGCCCTGCCGTCGGCTACCCGTCTTTACCGGATCAGTCTGTCAACTTCCTGTTGGATGAACTGCTGGACATGAAACAGATAGGTATTTCATTGACTGAAAACGGGGCCATGTATCCGCACGCTTCTGTTTGCGGACTTATGTTTTCGCATCCGGCTTCCGAATATTTTTCTGTAGGAAAGATTGGAGAGGACCAACTCGAAGATTATACCCGCCGCCGGGGAAAAAGCATCGAAGAAATGCGCAAATTTCTGGCAACGAATCTTCAATAATCATCATTCTCCTGTGATTTTTCTCCTTTTCTCACGACTAACTAACCAGAAAAGCAATCATAGACTTCATGAGAGAACAAACAACAGAAGCCAATCCTCCTATTGAGCAAGAGTTCTTGTCGGTAATCCGCGAATATGAACGGGTGATCTACAAAGTGTGCTATCTGTACGCCAACCCCAATGCTCCGCTCAATGACCTTTATCAGGATGTGGTACTGAATCTTTGGAAAGCTTATCCTAAATTCAGAAAAGAATGTAAAGTATCTACATGGATTTATCGTATTGCCCTCAACACTTGTATCAGTTTTTATCGTAAAGAAAAGAATGTGCCGGAAATAGTCAGTCTCACCAAAGATACTGACTGGACCATAGAAGCACACGACCCGATCAACGAAATGCTGAAACAGCTTTATCAAATGATTAACCAGCTGGGACAACTCGACAAATCAATTATCCTGCTCTATCTCGAAGACAAAAGTTATGAAGAAATAGCAGAAATTACCGGACTGACGGTTACCAATGTAGCGACTAAACTAAGCCGCATCAAAGACAAACTTAAAAGAATGAAAAAGGAGGAATAAGATATATGGAACTGGAAGAACTGAAAAAATCTTGGAATGCTCTGGATGAACACTTGAAAGATAAAGAGTTCATCAAAGAAGAAGAGCTTGAAAAGCTGATAAGGCATGCAGACAAAGGTATCCATGCCATTGCCAGCCTGAACATCAAGCTTATTCTGATTTCTTTGCCGATATTGATCTTGTTTTTAGCGGAGGTGTTGTTGCACAACAGATTGAACCCGATCTACATCATTATCATTTTCGCATGGATTCCCGCACTTTGCTGGGACATCGTCACCACCCGCTTTCTCCAACGGACTCAAATAGACGAGATGCCTCTGGTAGAGGTAATCAGCCGCGTGAACCGTATACACCGATGGACCATCAGAGAACGGCTGATTGCCATTGCTTTCCTCTTGGTACTGGCTGTACTCTCATTTATCTACTGGCAAGTGTGGCAATATGGAATAGGCATGATAGCCTTCTTTATCCTGTTATGGGGCGGAGGACTAGGATTGATTTTATGGATTTACCGCAAGAAGTTCTTAAATCGCATCCACGAAATAAAGAAGAATTTAAGCGAATTGAATGAATTAATGTAAAAGGAGATAATGGATGTGCTTACCCTACAACGGTAAGCACACTCTTTCCATTCACTTTCTTATGCACTTGCACCTGAACAGAAATTCGTTCACTCATCTCCTGTACGTGAGAAATAACTCCGATTTTCCGTCCCTGCATCTGTAATTGTTCTAATGCTTCCATTGCCGTACGCAGGCTTTCCGCATCCAAAGAGCCGAATCCTTCATCAATAAATAGAGATTCCACTTTCAGGTTATTGCTTGATAAGGAGGACAAACCCAAAGCCAACGCCAAAGATATCAGGAATGATTCACCACCGGAAAGAGAATACACAGTCCGTATTTCATCACACATATCACAATCTATCACTTGAAGCGCCAACGTGTCGGGAACCTGTTGCAACTTATAGCGTTTAGAAAGGTAGGATAAATGTTTATTGGCATGAAGCAACAGCAAATTCAAAGTGTAACTTTGAGCTATCACTTTAAATTTCGCTCCGTCCGCACTGCCTATCAGTTTATTAAGTTTCGCCCAACGTTCGGCAATCGTCTGTTTCTCTGCCAGTTCCTTCGCTATCTGTTCCACAGTTAGCTTATTCTTTGCTTGTTGTAGCAGACGGGCTTCCATAGTAGAAAGAGCACGTTCGGTATTCAGGTTTTCCTCCTGTTGTTTCTTTATTATTTCGGGAAGTTGTTCGGGAGACTCAATCTTTTTATACTGCTCCTGCAATTCTCCGATAGCCAGCGTAATTTGCTTCATCTCTCCTTGCAGACCAGAAAGGCGATTGTGCACAGCCTCTACTTCTTTGCGTGCTTTCTCCAAAGCCAAATTCAGCTCTTTTTCTCTTTTTGCAACGACCGCCTCTGCTTCATCCGCACTTTTTCCTTTCAATAGTTGCGAACGTTCCTGACGGAGCACATTCAACGCTTTCTCTATAACTTCAAATCTCTTTTGTTCGGCTGAAGCAGTATTCTGCAGTAATAACAACTGTTCTTTAGCAGACGATACTTTCTGCATCGCCAGGCGACAAAGAGATACATTCTCACGAAGAGCTTCACAATGCGCACGCATCTTTTTAATTTCTTCATCGCTGCGTTGCCATTCTGCATAAAGATTACGATATTCTAAAATACGTTCAGCCAGTTCCGTCAAACGATGTTGTATCTGCTCTTCGTTACCAGCATCGATCCCAGCTTTATACAATGCCGCCAACTGTTCTCCAATCTGTCCGTCCACCATCTTCTGATGCGTCCAATCACGTTGCAAAACAATGCTCCGGTTATTGATCTGTTGACAGTTTGCTACTGCTGCATTATATTCCTGTTCTATACTCCGGAAAAGAGTATCTACTACCTCCTGTTCCTGATGGTAAGGATGTGCCGTACTACCGCAAACCGGGCAAGCTTCCCCCTCCTGCAATTGCTGACGCAATGCTTTCACGTCTTTTCCCACTGCCATACGTGCATTTTCGTAAAGGCGTTGAGTTACTTTCAATGCGGTTTCTTGTTCCGTCAATTGTTTCAGGCAATCAGTTGTTTCTTTCTCCAACCGTTCTATTTCTGCCTTTGTTTTCGTCTGCGTTTCCGTCAATTGCCGGATATTCTGTTGGCGTGTCAGCTCTTTTTGCAACTTCATCTGTTCTTCGGTCAATAACGGATATCCGAAAGAGTTTAATCGCAACAACCGCTCTTCATTCGTATTTATCCCGGCTGTCAGTTTGTCTGCTTCCTGCCGTAGAATTTCTTCCACCTGTTCTAGCTGCAACGCTTCTTCTATTCCTACATGATTCAGCAAACGGTTCAGAGAAGAATAAGAAACCTGCAACTGCTCCGTAGCCATCCGCATTTTTTGTTCCTGCTCCGACACCTGTTTATTAGCGGACTGTAACATCTGTTTCGATTGTGTGTAACTGTCCTGCTGTGACTGTATCTGTACATCCAACTGACGGGCTTTCTTCAAGTCCGGCTGTATGGCTTCCCATTGTGCCTTGAAATGCACCAATCCTTCTTCTTGTGAAGCCAATGCGCCCTGTAACATTTTCAATCTTGCTTGCTCCTCCTGTTCTTCCTGTTGCTTCTTCTTCCAAAGATCTTCTTGCATTTTTAATGAACGAACCACATTCAGTTGTTCATTCTGCTCTGCCAGCAGTTTGATTCCTGTCACACGCTTTTCGGCCGACAGTTCTTTCTCTTTTTGTAAAGCAAGCAATTCTTCTTCCGGCATCAATTCGATCACATTCATTCGATTCTGAATCAAAGTGACTTCTTCCTGTGCCGCCTTATTCCGGGCATAGACTTCTTGAGAAATCCGGGAATAAACACCGGTTCCCGTCAACTTCTCAAGCAACTCCGCTTTGGCCGCCCCTTTCGATTTCAGGAATGTCGCAAAATCATTCTGCGCCAATAATACGGTACGGGTAAACTGCTCATACGTCAAACCAACCAGCTCCACCAACTGAATCAATAACTCTTTTTTGGTACCCTGGAATTCTTTCTCTGTATCCAGTTCTTTCACCTCCAGCGTTTGTGGCTGCAAAGAACCGCTTATCTTATTTCTTGTCCGCCGTACCGACCAACGAGAACGATAACGCCGTCCGTCAATACCTAAGAAATCGACTTCCGCATAGCCGTCGCTTGTCCCCCGGCGCAATAAATTTCTTACATCGGACTGATTTATCTGATTATCCCCCACATCTGCTAAATTTACACTTTCCACCGAAGTTGCGAAACGAGGAGCTTTATCATACAGTGCCAGACATAAAGCATCTAGTAAAGTAGACTTACCGGCACCCGTAGGTCCTGATATGGCAAATATACCTGCAGAATGTAATGGTTCTGCTGTAAAATCCACTTCTACCATCCCTTCTATCGAGGTCAGATTCTTCAATCGTATAGCCAGTATTTTCATTCTTCTTCCTCCTCTTCTTTATGAGTAGCAGCCAAATAGGCTTCCTGAAACAAACCTGTCAGTTCGGCAGGCATTTCCACCTGATAAATCTTTTCAAAGGCAGACTGCGCAATCTGCAAGGGAGACATCTCCTGCAATCCTCTCTTCCAGTTCTCGTTTTCTTTCTCCTTATTTTCTACATCGGTGCGATAGGTAGACACAATGCGTGCCAATCGATAATTTTTATCTGCCAATGCCTCCTCAATCTCCTGCCGAAGCATGGGTTCCGGTTCCTCCAGCAATACCTTCACTTCTAAATAAGGAGCTGTTTCTTCCGTGTCCGGCAATTCTTTCAAGGCTTCCAACACCACTTCCGGCAAGGCGGGTTCTCCATTCGGCACACTTACCAAAGGGATTAATTTCGGGCATTCCAACCGTTCAATGTCCACTGCACAACCTCCGTCAAAGGTCACCATCACGACTCCATGATGATAATGTTTCTCTGCAAAAGACATCGGAATGGGACTTCCTGCATATCTCACATTCTCCCTTCCCGACACTCGCTGCGCTTTATGTATATGCCCCAATGCCGTATACGCTATCTGTTCGGAAAAAGCTTCCGGCGATACACATTCCAGACCACCAATCACAGTACGTTCACTATAATCTTTTTCTGCAATCTCCGATCCTGTAGCCTGCAAATGACCGATGGCAAGAATCGACTGATTCGCTGTCCTTTGCTTCCATAGCCTTTGCAGAAGCTGCGAATATAGTTCGCGAACTCCCTCCGCGTACAGGTTGCCTTCCGTCTGCACGACCGGATAATCCCCCTGGCGCAAAAAAGGGACAGCCATGCAAAGCAGTTCCACTTCCCCTTTCCGGTTTTTCAGTTCCACGATCAAATGGCCATAATCAATTTCTCCACCTTCAAGTTTGCGCACTACCCCTCTGACTTCTGTCCGCATAGCCTGCAACAGAGGCAAAGGAGCTTCCAGACGTGCTGCCGAATCATGATTACCGGCTACAATGACAATTTGCAGATTCGGATTCTCCACTGTCACCCGATAAATAAACTGATAATACATGCTTTGGGATGCAGCGGAAGGGTTGGAAACATCAAAAACATCTCCGGCTATAATCAATGCATCAATCTCTTTCTGACGAATTTCTTCTGCCAGCCAATTCAGGAATACCTCATGTTCTCCCGTGCGATCATATCCAAAAAAGGTTTGTCCCAAATGCCAGTCGGCAGTATGTAATATACGTATCATAATTTTGTAACTATCTCTACTAACAAGAGGCAAAAATAACACAATCGGAAAGATTATCTCACATCTGCCTCTCTTTTTTACCAATAATCATGTATATTTGCAGGATAAAAATCCAACCCTATGAAGATACTGTATTATATTTATCAGATTTGCATCGCTTTGCCTATTTTATTAGTGCTGACCATCCTTACGGCAATCGTCACTATTGTAGGTTCCCTCTTGGGAGGAGCCCACTTCTGGGGATATTATCCGGGAAAGATATGGTCACAATTAATTTGTCTGTTCCTGTTGATTCCCGTGAAGATTGAGGGGCGCGAAAAGCTGCATGACAAAACTTCCTATATTTTCGTACCTAACCATCAGGGTTCATTTGATATTTTCCTCATCTACGGCTTCATTGGAAGAAACTTTAAGTGGATGATGAAAAAAAGTCTGCGTAAATTGCCATTCGTCGGAAAAGCCTGTGAAAGCGCAGGACATATCTTTGTAGACCGTTCCGGCCCGAAGAAGGTTTTGGAAACCATCCGGCAGGCAAAAGACTCGTTGAAAGACGGAGTTTCTCTGGTGGTCTTTCCCGAAGGCGCACGCACTTTTACCGGACACATGGGATATTTTAAAAAAGGGGCTTTCCAATTGGCGGATGATTTACAGTTGGCAGTGGTGCCCGTCACTATCGATGGCTCATTTGAAATCCTTCCACGCACAGGCAAATGGATACATCGCCATCGCATGATTCTGACTATTCACGACCCTATTCCTCCCAAAGGAAAAGGCATGGAAAATATCAAGGCAACCATGGCAGAGGCATACGCTGCTGTTGAAAGTGCCCTCCCGGAGCAACATAAGGGAATGGTGAAAAACGAAGATCAAGACCGGTAATTTGTGTATTATACCTAAAAATGAATATGGGGATGCTCACGCACCCCCACACTCCTAACCAGTTTTATGCATCAAACTATTAAATTAAGGAATTCAGATATTTAGATGTTTTGCAAGGTTATGGTTTGGTTTGACATCATTTGCAATTCTTGAAAAGTCAAATTAAAACCTTTATGAATTTCTTTTTCTAAATTCTCCAATGAGAAAGATTCACCTCTTGCACCATTAATCTTTCCTCTAAACCGATTGTTATAATGCTTGCGGAATGTATCCGGAGTGACCAAGCCTCCAAGGCCATAATCCCCCACTACAATCACCGGTTTCCGGCGTAACACCCCTTCATAGGCAGTAATCCCCGCACCAATTATTAGATCGGCTTCTTCAATCAGTTTACCTGTTTCACTCTCGGAGGATATATAATCCACCTGATACTCTGAATATTTACTTAATAGAACTCCTATCCTTAACCGCGTACGAGAATTAGCTACTCCGACAACAATGTTGGCTTTCTGTTCTATCAACTGCAATTCGTTACCTCTCCATGAAGAGGTAGCAGATAATTCATTAGGATTTTTCATATAGCTATTTGGTTTTTGTTAGGTCAAAAGTACGGCATGCATCTGAAAACACAAAAAAAGTCACCCGGACAAAATCAGTGTGTCTGATTCATCGTAAAGATCTAAAATTCAATAAAATACATATTTTAATTCTGTCACTGACCCGGACAATTCATTTTTTATTTATCAAAAGTCCCTTAAAAATGCATTTAAATCTTCTTGTGAAGAAATGCCTAACCGGCCTTTTAGTCTCCCCTTCGCCTTGGTTACCGAGTCGGAAGAGGTCTGGAAAATACGAGCCAACTCTTCATTAGTCAGCCCAAATTTAAGGAAGCAACAGATTTCAAGATCACGTTTTGTCAATAAAGGAGCTTTGTCAAGCAATCGGGTAACGTAATTAGCATAGAGTAAATCAAACAGACTAAACAATTTATAGCGTTCTCCATCAGACAACTTACCTCTTAATGTTCCCTCTTTGATAGCAAGCAATAATCGAAAAGCAGATATATACTGTTCAGAAGACGGTCCGACTGTTAACTCTCCTCCTAGTTCTTTCAACAACCCCGATAAGGTTTTATTCTGCATACTCAAAAGCACAATCTTTCCATTCAACTCGCCTACCTTCATTCGATTTTCTTCGAGTATGCGGTTCTCTTCCAGCACTTGGTCTTTCAACTCCTGGATTTCTTCCATCTCCTGCTGATATCGCTTTATCTCCTCTTCATTATCTCTAATCTGGGATTCAATCTCGGCAATCTTCTTTTTATGGTTCTTACTTTTGTAATAGTAATAACACATATAGAAGGCTACAATCAGAAAAACAATCGTACCGCAAAACAGAAAAACTGTACGGTGCATTTTCATTTGTAAATTATCGCTCCGGAGTTTTTCGTTCTCATACTGCTTTTGCAGTTCTGTTATCAACTCCAAAGAATCGACCTCATCCAATACGCTGACAATGGAATCCGCTTTTTCATGATAAGTAATTGCTTCTTCAAAATTATCAATATCCTTTTCCAAAAAGTATAAATTGTTGTATGCGTCAATACGGGTATACTCTTTAGAGGAATTTATACTCATCTTAAAGTATTTCCTAGCATTCTCCACATCCCCCATTTGTATATACAAATATCCCAAAGACATACACTCTACATATTTCCTTTCTTCATCCGTTTCTTTTTCATAAGCAGCAAGGAAATAGCGTTCTGACTTTTTCAGCTCTCCCATAGAACGATACAGGATACCCAACTCATGTAAAATGGAAACTTCAGACGGATACTGTTTTTTCCTGGCTAATTCTAAAGCATTATTATAATAGAAATAGCAACTATCCCAGTTATTCTGAAACAAATAAGCCCGGCCTATATTCTGCCCGGCTCTGACAATGCCCACAGAATCTTTTAACTCTTCATAGATAGCGTATGACTCCTGAAAATTCTTTAATGACTCCTGATACAATTTCTTTTTCCGGTTCACCATCCCTATTTCATCAGTAGCCATGGCAAACATCTTGCAACATTGAATCTTCCCGAACATTTCCTTTGCTGAAGACAGGAACGACAAAGCCTCTTCATCTTTACCCAATTCACGCAGCACTCTACCATAATAATACTGTGCCTTAGCACGCATGGCAGTGTCACCACGCTCTACAGTATAGTAATTCAGTGCCAATGCAATCAACGAATCAGAAGTAAACTTCACATAGTTCTGATCCATTGCCTGCGTTAATAAAAGCGCATAATCCGCCTGTGACTTTCCACGTAGTTTTTCAGGATGAGGAACTGATTTTAATAGATACAGAGCCGTATCAGGGAGAGATTCCATACACATTTCGATCTTCTGGAACGCCACATCGGGGGCCTCCGAATCTCTACGACAAGAAACCGATAAGACTAAAATAAAAAAGAAAGCGGCGTATACCGAAACAGTAGTCGTTTTCATTTTACTTGAGTTTTATGCAAAAATACACAAAAAACTCAAGTATTACTTATTTGTTGAAGCATTTTGTTCCAATCGTTGATGTTCTTCTATCAACTTCATGTTTTCTCTTGCTTTAGACAGGAACTCTCTGACCAGCTTATTATCTTTAAAAGAGTAAGGAGCATCCTTTATAATATCATCTATCTGCGGAGTCATAATGGGATAGGGCAAAGAGCTGCAAAGCATCATAAATACACTGGGTCCCAATACATTTTCGTAATTGTCGGAAATGAACGTTTTCACATACTGATTCATTGCTTGCATCAGTGAATCACCTTCCACCACCAGCTGGCTGTGAATCTCATCCAAATCCCCTCCATCCAATACCATACGGGTTTCTTTCTGCTCCAGTTCGCTGATACTTTCTTCTAATTGGTTCCTTTTGCTGATAAACTCGTACAACGCATTATTTAAAGAAGTTCCCACTGCCTTCAAGTCCGTATTGCTGATAGTAACTGTTATTTTTCCACTTTCTAGAACGATCGGCATAATGCTTTCTTCATCCATATATAGTGTCACCATCTGTACGGAATCTATTTTCCCTTTCATTGAAAACAGACCATGCACCACTTCAGCAGAATCCAGCTTCACCCACTCGCCATCACGCAGAGATTTAAGATACAGCATCTTTCCATCCAGACTATTCACTGAAGATGTTCCTTCAATCTTGTACTTACTGGTACAGGAAGCCAGAAACGGAAGCAAAAGCAAAAAAGGCAAAATTTTATTCACGTTCATTTATTCATTAAATTCTGTGCACAAAGGTACAACTGATTCAGAATTCAAAGAAACATTTTATCAATATTTAAATCTTGTAAGACTCTTTTCTTTAATAATCCTTATAAACATAGGTGTAAGGCTATTTTTTTCATTTAGTTTATCTAATTTTGCAGTCATGAAAACATCAACATTTGCCCCTTTTGCCAAACCGCTTTATGTAATGGTAAAGCCTGTAGGTGCCGTATGCAACCTAGCATGCGAGTATTGCTATTATTTGGAAAAGGCCAACCTATACAAAGACAATCCGAAACACGTAATGAGCGATGAACTTCTGGAAAAGTTTATCGACGAGTACATTAACTCACAAACCATGCCGCAGGTACTTTTCACCTGGCACGGAGGAGAAACGCTGATGCGACCGCTCTCCTTCTATAAAAAGGCAATGGAACTGCAAAAGAAATACGCCCGCGGACGTACGATCGACAATTGCATCCAGACCAACGGAACCATGCTTACTGACGAATGGTGCGAATTCTTCCGTGAAAACAATTGGCTGGTAGGTGTCTCCATCGACGGTCCGCAGGAGTTTCATGACGAGTATCGCAAAAACAAATTAGGAAAACCTTCTTTTGTGAAAGTGATGCAAGGCATCAATCTTCTGAAGAAACATGGGGTAGAATGGAATGCAATGGCAGTTATCAATGACTTCAATGCCGAATATCCGTTGGAGTTTTATCGTTTCTTCAAAGAAATCGGTTGTCAGTATATCCAATTCGCTCCCATCGTTGAACGCATTCTTTCACATGAAGACGGACGTCATCTCGCTTCTCTTGCCGAAAATAAAGCCGGAACACTGGCTGATTTTTCAATCACTCCGGAACAATGGGGGAACTTCCTCTGTACTCTCTTTGACGAATGGGTGAAAGAAGATGTCGGCAAATACTATGTGCAGATATTCGATTCTACCCTGGCCAACTGGATGGGTGAGCAACCCGGTATATGCACGATGGCAAAGACTTGCGGACATGCCGGTGTAATGGAATTCAATGGAGACGTTTATTCTTGCGACCACTTTGTATTTCCCGAATATAAGTTAGGCAACATTTACAGTAAGACACTGGTAGAAATGATGCATAGCGAGCGTCAGCACAACTTCGGGAACATGAAATACCAGTCTCTCCCTACTCAATGCAAAGAGTGTGAGTTCCTGTTTGCCTGCAACGGGGAATGCCCTAAAAATCGTTTTAGCCAAACAGCAGAAGGTGAACCGGGATTGAACTACTTATGCAAAGGTTATTATCAGTTCTTTAAACATGTAGCTCCTTACATGGACTTTATGAAAAACGAACTGATGAATCAACGTCCGCCTGCTAATATCATGGAAGCTTTAAGAAATGGAGAATTGAGAGTGGAGAGTTGAGAATGAGAAACAGAACATATTAACAATCATATATTCAAATTTTATCATTAAATAATGAACAAACTAAGATTTTATCTGGTAGCGCTGGCTGCGCTTTTTGTATTTTCCGTTAGAGCGGATGAGGGTATGTGGCTATTGCAATTGATGCAACAGCAACACTCCATAGACATGATGAAAAAACAGGGATTAAAACTGGAAGCCCAGGACTTATATAATCCAAACGGCATTTCTCTCAAAGATGCCGTAGGTATATTCGGAGGTGGATGTACGGGAGAAATTATCTCGCCCGAAGGTTTGATTCTAACCAATCACCACTGTGGCTACGCTTCCATCCAGCAACATAGTAGTGTTGAACACGATTATCTGACAGATGGTTTCTGGGCTACTTCCAGAGACAAGGAGCTTCCTACTCCGGGACTGAAATTTACATTTATCGAACGTATCGAAGATGTTACAGACATTGTCAATGCCAAAATTGCAGCGAAGGAAATCACCGAATCCGAATCATTCAGCAATACATTCCTTCAAAAGCTGGCTCATGACCTTTATTTCAAAAGTGACCTGGCAGACAAAAAAGGAATTGTTCCGCAGGCTCTTCCGTTCTATGCCGGAAATAAATTCTATCTTTTCTATAAGAAAATATATCCGGATGTACGTATGGTAGCTGCTCCCCCCTCTTCTATCGGTAAGTTTGGCGGTGAGACAGACAACTGGATGTGGCCGCGTCACACCGGCGACTTCTCCATGTTCCGTATCTATGCTGACGCGAACGGTGAACCGGCAGAATACAGTGAAAACAATGTCCCCCTGAAAACAAAGAAACATTTGTCTATCTCTATCAAAGGGTTGAAAGAGGGAGATTACGCAATGATTATGGGATTCCCCGGAAGCACGAGCCGTTACCTGACTGTATCAGAGGTGAAAGAACGTATGGAATCGGAAAACGACCCGCGTATCCGTATTCGTGGCGCACGTTTGGCTGTCCTGAAGGAAGTGATGAATGCCAGTGACAAAATCCGTATTCAGTATGCTAACAAGTATGCGGGTTCCAGCAATTATTGGAAAAACTCCATCGGTATGAATAAAGCCATCATCGATAATGATGTGTTGGGAACGAAAGCTGCACAGGAAGCTAAATTCGCAGAATTTGCAAAGGCGCAAAACAATGCTGAATATGCGGCAGTCGTGAAGAACATCGATGACCTGGTAGCTAAAACAACCCCTCTCAATTATCAATATACTTGTTTGAGAGAGACTTTCTTCGGAGCTATCGAATTTGGTAATGTCATGTTATCTAAAACACGTGAAGCATTGCTTGAAAAGAACGACTCTGTGATCGAAGCACGTATGAAAGCGCTGGAAAGCACTTACGAAAGTATCCATAACAAAGATTATGACCATGAAGTAGACCGCAAAGTTGCTAAAGCATTGTTCCCGTTATATGCGGAAATGGTTCCGGCTAACCAGCGTCCGTCTATCTACAAAGTAATTGAGCAGAAATATAAGGGCGATTACAACAAGTTTGTTGATGATATGTACGACAACTCTATTTTTGCCAACCGCGCAAACTTCGAGAAGTTTACAAAGAAGCCGTCAGTGAAAGCAATCGACAACGATCTTGCATTGCAATACTGCCAATCTAAATATGACTTGATGGATAAACTGGTTTCCCAGCTCAAGGACATGGATCAGGAACTAGCTTTACTGCACAAAACTTATATTCGTGGTCTGGGCGAAATGAAATTGCCTGTACCTTCTTACCCGGACGCAAACTTTACCATTCGTCTGACTTATGGTAACGTGAAACCATACGATCCGAAAGACGGCGTACACTACAACTATTACACCACCACTAAAGGAATTCTTGAGAAAGAAAATCCGGAAGACCGCGAGTTCGTTGTCCCCGCCAAACTGAAAGAGCTGATTGAGAAGAAAGATTATGGCCGTTATGCTTTACCGAACGGTGATATGCCTGTCTGCTTCCTGTCCACCAATGACATCACCGGCGGTAATTCCGGCAGCCCGGTATTGAATGAAAACGGAGAACTGATCGGTTGTGCTTTTGATGGTAACTGGGAATCATTGAGCGGTGACATCAACTTCGACAACAACCTGCAACGTTGTATCAACCTGGATATCCGTTATGTCCTGTTCATTCTGGAGAAGTTAGGCAACTGCGGACACCTGATTAATGAAATGACAATCGTAGAATAAATGAGAAAACAAATCCTATTTGTCCTATTTTCACTGGCAACTCTTAGCATCCACGCCGACGAAGGCATGTGGATGCTAACCGATCTGAAAACCCAGAACGCAGTTGCCATGCGCGAACTCGGTCTTGAAATTCCGATCGAAGAAGTATACGACGCGAACGGTCTTTCTCTGAAAGATGCTGTGGTACACTTTGGAGGAGGATGCACGGGAGAAATTATCTCTTCCGAAGGACTGGTACTGACGAATCACCACTGTGGTTATGGAGCTATCCAGCAACACAGTAATGTGGAACATGACTACCTGACAGATGGTTTCTGGGCTATGAATCGTGACGCGGAACTTCCTACTCCAGGATTGACCGTTACATTTATCGACCGGATTCTGGATGTGACCGATTACGTCAATGAGCAACTGAAAAAAGATCCGGACCCGGAAGGTGTCAACTACCTGTCACCAAGTTATCTGGGCACCGTGGCAGAACGTTTCGCCAAAGCAGAGAACATAGAAATAACTCCTGCAACAAAACTGGAGCTCAAGGCTTTTTACGGAGGAAACAAATATTATATGTTCATCAAAACGGTGTACAGTGATATTCGTATGGTGGGCGCTCCTCCTTCTTCCATCGGCAAATTCGGTGCAGATACCGACAACTGGATGTGGCCTCGTCACACAGGCGACTTTTCCCTTTTCCGTATTTATGCGGACAAGAACGGAAAACCGGCAAAATATTCAAAAGACAACGTCCCTTTGCAGGTAAAGAAACACTTGAAAATCAGCATTGCCGGAGTTCAGGAAGGAGATTTCACCTTTGTGATGGGATTTCCGGGACGTAACTGGCGATATATGATTTCCGACGAAGTGGAAGAACGGATGCAAACGACCAACTTTATGCGCCAGCATGTACGTGGAGCCCGTCAGAAAGTACTCATGGAGCAAATGCTGAAAGATCCTGCCGTACGTATTCATTATGCGAGCAAATATGCTTCATCAGCCAACTACTGGAAGAATGCCATCGGTATGAATGAAGGACTGGTACGTCTCAACGTACTGGATACCAAACGTGCGCAACAAGAGGAATTATTAGCCCGTGGCCGTGAAAAAGGAGATGATTCATATCAGAAAGCTTTTGATGAGATTCGTTCTATTGTGGCTCATCGCCGTGACGCGATCTATCATCAGCAGGCTATCAATGAAGCATTGGTCACCGCCCTTGATTTTATGCGCATCCCTTCCACGATGGAATTGGTTGCCGCTCTGAAATCAAAAGATAAGGAGCAAATAAAAGAGGCGAAGCTAAAATTAAAGCAAGAAGCTGATAAGTATTTTGCTTCTGTCCCCTTCCCCGAAGTAGAACGGATGGTTGCCAAAGAGATGCTGAAAACTTATGCCAACTATATTCCGGAGGAACAACGAATCAATATCTTCGAAATCATCAATTCCCGCTTCAAGGGAAGTATCGATGCCTTCATCGATGCTTGCTTTGAACATTCTATTTTTGGCAATCCTAAAAACTTTGAAAAGTTTATCAAGAAACCAAGTTTGTATAAAATAGGATATGACTGGATGGTATTATTCAAATATTCTATTACCGACGGGATCTTGAAAACAGCCATTGCCATGAAAGAAGCCAATCAGAACTATGACGCTGCTCATAAAGTATGGGTGAAAGGCATGATGGATATGAGACAGGAAAAAGGTACACCTATTTATCCGGACGCCAATTCAACTTTACGTTTGACCTACGGCCAGGTACTTTCTTATGAACCCGCTGACGGTGTTGTGTATGATGCTCATACCACCCTCAAAGGTGTAATGGAGAAAGAAGATCAGGGTAACTGGGAATTTGTAGTGCCTCAAAAATTGAAAGAGCTGTATAAATCCCAGGATTATGGACGCTATGGTAAAAACGGTGAAATGCCCGTCTGCTTTATTGTAAACACCGACAATACAGGAGGAAATTCCGGTAGTCCGGTATTTAACAGCAAAGGTCAGTTGGTTGGAACTGCTTTCGACCGCAACTTTGAAGGCTTAACAGGAGACATTGCTTTCCGTCCTTCATCGCAGCGAGCCGCTTGTGTTGACATCCGCTATACCTTGTTTATCATCGATAAATACGCAGGAGCCTCTCATATCATCGACGAACTTAGCATTGAGTAAGTTGAGAGTTGAGAATTAAAAATTGAGAAATAAAAGTTATGCCATCTGGCATTATATTTCTCAATTTTTAATTCTCTATTTTCAATTTATATAAACTCTTCCACCATATACATCTCATCAATCATTTCATTCATTATATTCTGTAAATTCTGAATTGCTTCTTCCGGAGATTCTCCATAAGCGTTACAGTACATATTTACAGTCAACCAGGCATAATAGCCACCATCCGATGCGCTTTCAAGCACATAATCTGTTCTGTTCAGTTTCATATTGGTAAATAATTATTGAATGTTGGTATTGAAGTTATTTCTGATTGTGAGGCTGCCAGTTTCTCCAGTTCCAGGATGATCCGACGTTCACAACTGCGAACCCAATAAATAAAGTGACGGTTCGGGGCATATTTCCCGACAAAACGGAGCAACGGTTGCAAGTCAAAGGAATCACTGATTATTCCTGCTCCCGCTTTCATTGCATCATACGCATTACAGTCCTGTTCAATATGTGCCGGGACCATCAACACTGGTTTTCCAAGATACATTGCTTCACAAATAGACTCGAAACCAGCCGTACTGGCATAAGCTCTGCAACCTGCCATAGCATTAAGAAACTTCACATCATCTATTTGATGGAAACTCAATGTTTCGTCCACCCGTATCACCTCCTCGGTATCCGATTTATCCCAGAAAAATGTTAGTGGGACTTCCGGATGCCTTGCATGAAAATGCTCCACGCTATCGGCAAACCCGGAATTGACCATATATCCGTGAATATAATTCCCCTCTTCCGGCCGGATAGCTGTCACTTCCTGACGAATCAAAGGAGGGACAGTTACTATCTGATTATTATCATCCTGCTCCATTTCCCGGAAAGATAAAGCCAGCTTCTTCGAGGATTTCAGAGCAGTCATCCGGGTAAAGAAACGCAACATCCATAACTGACACGAACTCTTATCCGGAAACTCGAAATCATGATGCAAAAACAAATACTGATGTCCAACGCAAATATACGGAACAGAGGGGCGGAAGAGTGCATAGGTAAGTCCGGTTAAAAGTTCGTAGAAGTTGATGACGACTTCCGCCCCTGTCTCCCTGATCCGCTGATTTATATAATACATACTACGGATATATTCCGGTAGTTTCAATAAATTGTATGCAAAGCTTTTCGTCAGATTTGCCCGCTTATTATCTGCTGTAGGCAGAAAGTTTGGACTAATGAAGCGCTTCACTGGTGCGTGAATGCTCCGATTGAAAAATCCCGGCAAGGTACGTGTCGAGCTTTTTCCCACCAAGACTTCCACTACTTCGTGTCCATTACGCAATAACATTTCTTCGAGGGTGATCGCCTGTGTAAAGTGCCCTCTCCCCTCACCTTGAACAATAAATAAGAATTTCATAGTTCTATTATTTTTCGATACGCAAAGTTCCCTCTTTCACATTACAAGATGATGACTCTACAATGACTATTCTATGAACAAAAACGACCTTTTTTCGTTATTATAATAAAATAGGATTTATATTTGCAGTCTTCAATGACTGTCATTTAACTCTAAGAAAGGAAAGATTATGGAAAAGTTTGAAGATTTAATACAGTCACCGGTACCGGTTTTAGTTGATTTCTTTGCAGAATGGTGCGGACCCTGTAAAGCTATGAAACCAGTTTTAGAAGAACTAAAATTAATTGTAGGAGATAAAGCACGTATTGCAAAGATAGATGTTGACCAGCATGAAGACCTGGCTACTAAATATCGCATACAAGCTGTCCCGACCTTTATATTATTTAAAAACGGAGAGGCTGTCTGGAGACATTCCGGCGTAATCCATAGCAGCGAGCTGCAAGGGGTTATTGAAAAGCATTATAGTTAAAAAGGTAAAGATAACAAATGAAGAAAGTATTAGTAATGGTAGCCCTTGTCATGGTAAGCGTGATTGTATACGCTTTCAATGACAGCGGGGAATCCAATCAAGGTAAAAAAGAGGTAACAGGTAACGGTGAAGTCGTCGTAATGGACAAAGATATGTTTCTGAAAGACGTCTTCGATTATGAGAAATCAAAGGAGTGGAAATACAAAGGCGACAAGCCCGCCATCATCGATTTATATGCAGACTGGTGCGGACCTTGCCGTCAGACAGCTCCTATCATGAAAGAACTGGCAAAGGAATATGCAGGGAAAATTGTCATCTACAAAGTTAACGTGGATAAACAAAAAGAACTGGCAGCTTTGTTTAATGCTACAAGTATTCCATTGTTTGTGTTCATTCCGATGAAAGGGGATCCACAGCTTTTCCGTGGAGCTGCTGATAAAGCAACTTACAAGAAAGCGATTGATGAATTTCTCTTGAAATAATGAAGAAAATATAGTGACGGTATCCGGTCAGGATAGTGACGCTATAACAAGCAAAGAGTGACGGTATCCGATAGAGATAGCGTCACTCTTTTTTATAGGCTTATAAATCTTCTTTATACGGCTTATAAGTCTTCCTGCGAATCCTTATTTGAAGTATCCTACAGGATGATTCATCATTGGCATCTGACTATCTTTCAATTTCAAAACTTTCTTTAGCTGCTCATTGTCCATCGAAGCACGTGGTACTGTTGCCAAGTTAGCAGCAGAACAAAAGATTGAAATATTTTGGGAAACAATACCGGCATCCATAGCCCCCATCAACTGACTGCGTGGACTTTTGGCATCGCCAAACCGCGAAAGATCGCTGATTAAAACCAATGATACCGGAGCTGTTTTCACAAACGCCTGACCACCTGCCACTGCACCACGATAATCTCCCGCAGCTATCAGTGTCAACTGATGATTTTTAGCATCATACAGATAACTTCCTTCAGGCAACACTACATATACATCCACATCCTGTTTATTCAACGCTGACGGAGCGGTTCTCATTCCGGATTCCTTACGGTTGATTCCATTAGCAGCCCACAACAAATCAGACAGTTCAGCCAGGCTCAATGCTTTCGAAGCATATTCGCGAGTTGAATGTCGTTCAGACAATGCCTTCATCACCGCACCAGTGCGGTTTAAATTAGGCTTCGGCAATTTAATCACCTTATCAGCAGCAAAGGCAGCCGCTGAAAGCATTAAACAAACTAACAATAGTTGTACTTTTCTCATAACTGTGGTATTTAAAAATTGATAGACAAATATAAATAAAAAAGGTCTGTATTCGTTGCGAAATACAGACCTTTTAAGAGTTTATTAGGCTTAATTATTTCTTATCACCGAAATAACGGTTGTATAATCCTTCAAAACCTTTACCGTGACGAGCTTCGTCTTTGCACATTTCGTGTACAGTGTCATGGATAGCATCCAGGTTCAGAGCTTTAGCACGAGTTGCGATGCGTTTTTTGTCTTCGCATGCACCTTGTTCAGCGTCTTTACGTTTCTGCAGGTTAGTTTTAGTATCCCATACGCAGTCACCCAACAGTTCTGCAAACTTAGCAGCATGTTCAGCTTCTTCCCAAGCGTAACGTTTGAAAGCTTCAGCTACTTCAGGATAACCTTCGCGGTCTGCCTGACGACTCATGGCCAAATACATACCAACTTCAGTACATTCTCCCATGAAGTGATTGTTCAGGTCCTTAATCATTTCTTCGTCACAACCTTTTGCAACACCGATAACGTGTTCGTCAGCAAAAGACAATGCGCCACCTTCTACTTCAACAACTTCTACGAACTTGCTAGCAGGAGCTTTACACAATGGACATTTCTCAGGAGCTGCGTCACCTTCATGAACGTAACCGCATACAGTACATCTAAATTTCTTCATTTTCTTCTCAATTTTAAATTAATTAGTCAATACGTGTTTCTTTATCTTTACTTAAGCAATTCTTGCAAATACCTTTATAATAATAATGAACTTCCGATACCTGATGACCATCCATTTCCAGATTTTCCACTTGTTTAATCGCTTCCGGACATTTCAAATCATAAATATGTCCGCAACGTTTACAAAGGAAATGGGAATGTACAGAAGTATCCGCATCAAAATTTGTATTCTTTTCGTCAATCGTAAGCATTAATGCCGCACCCTGTTCGGAAAACAATTTCAAAGTATTATAAACCGTTGTCTTTGAAAGTGTCGGCATTGAAGGAGACAATGCTGTGTAAATATCATCAGCCGACGGATGAATCGGATGCTCCATCAAATATTCCATGATAGCGATGCGTTGCATGGAAGGCTTGATATTATGCTCTAATAATCGATCGTATGGTTTCATTATCTTCCTTCCTTTTCAAAGTTGTATTCATTACAATTATAAATCCAATGCAAAGATAAGAAGTCTTTATTTTATTTCCAAATAAATCTTTGATTTTATTTGTGCGGTCTTGTACCAATAAAGATAAATACAAAAATAAAAACCGTTTAAATACAAAGATTTGCTTAAACGGTTTTATTATAAAAAGATGCCCCAATTTTCAAGAAAATCTGATGGCAATAAAGTAAGAAACAGAATACAACTAGAATGAAGCTCTTGTTCCGGCTATGATATCTGCCGGAACTTCATTACAACGAGTATAAACTTTCATTTCTCCCATATCTTCTTTGGCAGTCCATATCATCGAAGTATCAGTCAACCCCGAAACAATGTATGAATATTCCCATTCATCATCCGTATCAAGCTGATAATAGTAAGTACCGCTAATAATATCTCCGTAATCATCTTCTTTACTCAAAAGAAAAGAACCGGGAATTTGCTCAGATGTAGCACTGTTGAGATTCGTATAAATAGTGTAAGAACGTTTTCCGTCTTTTTCCTTCCGATCAAACGTTATATAATAGTAACGTGTGTCACCTTCCAGGTTTTCTCCATTCCATTCACTCAATCGCCAGCTTCCTGCGATATTCGCATAATTTACATCCTTAGTATCAGGAAGCTTTACTTCATCATCATCCCCACATGACACAAACAGCATCGTGGTGAGTAGTAGCATTATTCTGAATATATTTTTCATATACATATTTTATATTATTTATTATTGTAACAATAATTTCACTTGTACTGTCCGTTCAGAAGGGCGTACTGAAATGCCGTCCAAGACCAAACAAAATGTAATTTCATTCTTTTGAGGCAACAAACTTCTATCAATAGAAAGAATCATGTCGGCTTCCGTTTCCGGAAGAATAACTTTCGGCTCTGTTCGAAAACGAATGTATTCCGGCAGCATCAAGGCTGACAAATTTAAAGGTTGCTTTCCTGTATTGACACAAATGAATCTTTCCACTTGCATTCCTTCTCGAGAAAGCACTCTAATCTGCCATTCTTTCCGTTTCAGTCGCAATGTATTCCCAATAGCTACGGGATATCCCTTCCATTGGTCGCTGGTAGGTGATACCTTACCAGTAAGTACCAGACTGATCATCGGTTTCTTTCCGGAGAGATCGGTATAGACAAATGCTTCCCGATACAAATCACCAGCCTGATCCTTAGGATGAAAAACCAAATTGATTTCTCCCCGTTCCCCCGGTTGTACCAAGTCTTTATTACACTTGGCTACCGTACAGCCACAGGAAGTAGTCAACTTAGAGATACGCACCGTTTTTTTACTTACATTACAGTATTTAAAATGATACGTTACCGGCGCATCGTCTTCCGACAAAGTCCCTATATTGATTGCAGTACATTCAAACTGCAAGACTTGCTCCTCTCCTGTTTCCTGCACAAAACTATGCGCAGAAGACAGAAGAAAGAAAAAGAACAGTCCATACTTGATGGCTCCGGTAAAGTATCGTTTCATAATCACATTTACAACCAACTATCGTTTTTACGAACAGTAATAAAGAAATCTTGCTTGGTACCGTCAGTCGCCGTAACGGTAGCTTTCGTAGAACCCACTTTCAATCCTTTCAAGGTGAAAGTAATGTTGTCTTCCGCAGTGAGAAAAACAGCTATCGAGCTATCATCAACTTTACATGAGAAAGTCATATTCTCTCCATTCTTAAAATAACGGGAGTAATTGATCTTACTTGTACCACCAACGGACACATATATATTGGGAACAGTCATCTCGACACCTCTGCCCTCAACAGCTTTCAATAACTGATAGGCATCAATCAGTCCTGTACCCATATTACCTGTATAAGCAGCAGGTTCCATCTGTCCGGCTGCAATTTGGCCAAATGAAGCATTTGTGTACCAATATACTTTCATTTCCGTGAAATATGGTTCTACCGGCTTGGCAGATTCCAATATCATTTTACGGAATTCATCTGCACGAAAATGACGATGCAATTTGGCAGCATAAGAAAGTCCCAGTGCGGCTACTCCCGAAACATGTGGACAAGCCTGTGACGTTCCTTCCATGTATCCATAATTCCCACCATCTTCACTGGCAGAAGATGGTATTGTGGAATATATTTTACCTTTGGGGCTCTGATGATAATCACTGTCTCCACCTGGAGCACAGATAGAAACTCCATGCGCATAATTAGAATAACTGGATGGAGTACCATCGGCTGCTACGGCCGCTACCGAAATATAATCAGGATAAGCGCCCGGATATCCGGCCATGGCTGCATATTCATTACCTGAAGCAAACACGATGATACCTCCGTCTATGACATCATTTGGCGAGCCGGCATTATGAATAAAATAGTCAAAAGCCTCTTTCTCCAGCGGAGCACTGTCTACCCAGGCTTTATCAGAAGTATAACCCGGACTATATCCACTAATGGGATTGGCAAGTCCCGAATTGTATCCCCAACTACACTGCAAAATAACGGCACCATTATCTGCTGCATATTTCACGGCTTTCGCTTCCTGATACAGGTCACATCCTTTAGAACCGGAAAACACCTGACAACTCATTATCTTTACACCACCTATATTACTAGCTTTATCCCCTCCTGCAATACCACTAATACCTTCACCATTATTTCTCACTGCACTGATAATCCCAGCCACATGAGTTCCATGTCCGGTATCATTCGGGTCATCATAAGAAATATAACCTTTATCATCTGTGAAATTGTAGCCATAACGGTCACCGGCATAACCATTTCCATCAGCATCTTCCTTTGAAGCAAATGTTTCGGCCTCATTCACCCACATATTCCCCTTTAAATCAGGATGATCATACATCACACCTTCATCAAGCACAGCTACGATGATGGAAGGATCTCCCGTACAAAGTTTCCAAGCTTCTCCACAATTTACATCAACCCCCGTTACAGCAGGTACCACCTTGTCACCCTTGTCATTCTTGTCTTCATTCTGAAGAATAGAACCATCATTCTTACACCCCCATTGTAGATTAAAATAGGTATCATCCGGTGTGACATTTATGGCGCGAGTGTTACGCATCACATGACTCATTGCTTGTTTGGTGAGAACTGTTGCCCGCACATTAGGATCGTATGAACGTTGGATAATATGGCTAAATTGGACTTTCGCCACATCTGCTACCTGCGACAAATCTTTAGCCACCTGCTCCAAATTCGTATCTTCATCAAAATGGATAACATACCAAAGATTCAGTCCTGCCTTGCGGGTGCGTTCTTCCGTGCGGTTATCTATCGGGAAAATACGCTCCAATTTATGAGTACCGATTCGCTGCAGAATTACATCCATATCCGAAATTCCCGAACGGGTCATCGCACCTCCAATAGAGCGAGTTACAGCAGCATCCAAAAAGGATGCCGCTTCCGGTTTGAATTTTACCATTATTTTTCCCTGGCTCGCTCCCTCGGGTAAATTAATAATTGGAGCTCCCTGCCCTGTATCAGGTTTCACTGTATCCATATCCCGGTCGGAACAGGATGTAAAAGTGATTGCTACAGCGGCTATTAGAATTAAATATATTCTTTTCATAATCAAATCAATATTCAGTTAATGTAGGTCTGGCTTTCGGATAACGCTCGTAAAACCATTCCAAATTAGAAGGTTCGTTCTTAAATCCCGGAACATTACCATTCATATCCTTTCCAGAATCCTGTGTATAAATCAAAGTGAACGGATCGAAACGTGCGAAACGCGGATGATAAAGTAGCCATTCCGGTAAATCATCTCCCGACAAGAAGTTCAAGTTAATAGTGAACCGCTCGGCATTAGGCAGAATCCTTGGAATAGTCTTTAATTTTGCCTTCACCTCATTGCTTGCACTGTTTAATGTATCGTTACTCTGAATATCTTCATCGGTATAAGCATATACACCCGATTCCAGTCGGCCACCGTAACCGATGAATGTAGGTAGCTCTCCATATATCAAATTATAGGATAATGACAACGATTTCAGTTTTTCCCACTTCAACAAGTTCTTAAAATTATAATTATTACTCGCATCAAATTTCAAGCCGAGATTTTCACGTGTATCGTTCAAATCTGTAATTGAACTGTATCGACGATTACCTGTCAAACTCAAATGAGTCAGTTCCGGGAAGTTCCTGAATTGCAAGTCAGACGGTATAGCCGTAAAGTTATTACTACTCAAATCCAATTTAGTTAAAATCTGACAAGATCCTTCTAATTCTGATTTTGAGATAGTTGTAATACCCATCGCACTTATTGTCAGATTCTTCAGATGCTGCAATCCCTTTAATGCGTTTCCAATCCTATAAGTAGCAGGAAGCAACTGCGTATTCGTATTACTAGCGACAACCAATGTCTCCAAATATTTGATTTTACCGATTTCAGCAGGTAATTCCTCCTTTGTATTCAGCATTTTGAATTCAACAGAACGTACACGACCGATTTGTTCCGGAGTCACACCTTTATCTGTTCTCTCCCATACGGTTATGCCTGCCCAATAGTCAAGACGTTCGCTGGTATCCCAACTTATCATTGAACGCAATTTGGTACTTGCAATGACAATAGCAATGGAATCTCCCCGTCTATCATCTGTTATTTCCGGTGAAGCTTCCTGTTTTATAGTCAAAGCTACCTCTTTCTCCAGTTCATCTTCCTCGTTCACCGGAAGGAACTTAATCGAAGCGATTCTTTCTTTCGGATCCGTATTCATATCCCACTTAAATCGCATCTTGATGGTACGGGGACGAGCTCCATAATCCAAAGATATATCAGGTTGTCTTTTGGAAGTAGTCACCCAAGAGCCCATCAAAGGATAATCGACCTTGAACTTGACATTCGTAGTCACCGATATATCAAAATATCTTTTATCCTCGTTAGCCATACTGGCAACTTCCACTTCATATTTATCCAGACCTATCATCTTTCCATATCCGGTCTGATGTATTTTCAGTTCTTGCTTAGACTGTCCTTCCGGTACAAACGTCACGACAGCATGTCTCACATCATTAGAAAGTGTAGAATCCACTACAATCTCACAATTAGTGCTTCCGACACCATTAGCAGGCATCACCTTCACCCAAGGCTGGTTGACCTTTGCCACCCATTTAGTACCCGAAGCCACTTTCACCGACTCCATTCCACCTGTAGCACCCAAGGTGAACTCCTGGGCATTGATGGTGAAGCCAGAAATGCCTTCCTCATCCGAATCATCACAAGCGGCAATAAAACACAAGCTTGCAAAGAGGCATAAATATATTTTAAACAATGGTTTCATATAGATTCTTTTTTGTTATTTATCTATTTATCTTTCAAATAATCGCATCCACGAATATCCTGTTCCGGATCGTAGATAAGAAGATATGCTCCTGCCTTAATCATATTACAGACATTGGAAAGATTGAGAGAAATATTTGGATTATCCTTTATCTCAAAAACGACAATATATGGTGATATCGTATCAGAAATCTTTCGCAAATCATTTCCACCAATACAGAACTGTCTCAAACTCGGACATAAGCCTAAATTGCCCGGCCATTTTCTCAACAAGCGGTTACCATTCTCATCGCGCTGGTTACGTACAGCATAAACAGTTAATGTGGCAGCGTCCATCGGTCCGGTAGGAACTTCCGTAAAGCGGTTGTTACTTAGATCCACACCATAAAGGAAAGGCATATTTTTCCCATTAAAATCATCCGGAAGCTTTGATAAGTGATTATAAGTCAAGTCGAATGTTTTCATCATATACGAATATTTTGATGCATTGAATGTACCTTTCGGTATCTCTTCTATTCCATTACCGTTCAGTCCTAAAGCTGATACCTGAGAATTTGTATCAAACAGTATCTTCGGGAATTTTTTCAGTTTATTACCCCCCAATGCAATCGTACTGGCATTTACGCCCTTAAAAGTTCCATCCTCTTCACCCTCAAATCCATCAATTTCATTGAATGAAAAATTAACAGAAGACATTACATATACAGATTGCGAACTGAATATATTTGGAAATTTCTTCAATTTATTATAAGCAAAAGAGAAAGACTCCACATCAGCATATCCGCAGAAACTTCCACTTTCATCACGTGGCAATTCCTCTATCTGATTGTGATCCATTGACAATTGTACCAAAATAACATCACTACCGAATGCTTTCTCAATCTTTTTAATCTGATTGTATGCACAATCCAGTTTACCAAGTTTTTTCACCATTGACATATCCGGCAAAACAGTCAGTTTATTATAAGTCAAATAAAAGATCTGTAATGTTTTACTTATACTTTCGCTGGCCACAAACTTACCTAAATCTTCATGAAAATCTCCCAAACTCGGATTGCTCGCCAAGTTGAATGATTGAAGGTTCGGCAGTTTATTCAGTTCTTCCGGAAGTTTTGTCATAGACGGACAATTGTAAATTTCAAGGTCTGTCAGATTCTCCAGCCCACTTAGGTCAGTCCCCGGTTCAAATCCTTCGAATTTACCGTTGGCAATATACAAATATTGCAATTTCTTCAGGTTTCCAATAGAAGCGGGTATTCTATGAATTCCATTTGTCAACCGATTGACCGGGACATCTTTCAAAGAAGGACGATTGGCTTTGCTATTTACAGTAGGCTGAGAAAAACGACTGGGTATCCCCTCTTTCTGCCACTTCAAAGCAGCTTGTATCGGTTCGGAGAAATACGATTCAATATCCACCTTTACAAACTTATTATAATAATCACTCCTTATAGAGTTCTTCTGTACTTCAGTCAATTCAGTTCCCATCGTCTTCTCAATGATGTTATCACCTACTTGGTCGGAATGATTACCTAAAGATAAAGTTCTAAGCTCCGTTAAGTCTCCTAAAGATTCAGGAATATCACCTTCAGGACCGAACGCACCGATAGAAAGACCTGTGACACGTCCTTTGGCATCCAAATCGACACCAGGTTGATCTCCCCACAAATCAATATCTTTATTGAAATCCCAGTTAGTACCTAAAGGATATGTAGTACCCGAATAACTCCATCCCTTCTGATTCTTTTCTGGAATAGACGGGCCTTTCAAGGCTTCCCACATTTCTTTCAGAACAAGATAGTCCTTAATACTGCCGGTAGTTTTACTGAAGTTAATCGGAACGTTAACTTCAGTAGTCACATTATCCAGCACTTCAAAGTCAGCACCGTTTACTTCTCCATATTCCAAAGACCCCTTATTTTTCTTTTTAGTCGTATAACTTTTAATCTTATATTTACCGGCAGAAAGACGGAATAATGAATCACTGACAGCCACGGATATCTTCTTTCCACTATCATCCAGCTTCTCTGTATACTTTACGGCAATATTCTCAAGAGTCGTCTCTTTTTTCGTAAACTGTTCCTGTACCGTTACATTGATGTATTTGATATCGGAGAAAACATAATCTTCGCCTATTGCCCGAGTGGATGGTAGAAATTTTTTAGTTATAGTAAATTTCACTATCCCTCGATTCACTACTTTCACCTGTATGTCTTGTACAGCTAACCCACCATTTACTACAGTCAAAATTGTCTTTTTATCCGGTTCGCCGGAAAGAATCTGTTTCAAATCCTGCGTAGTTCCATCTGCTTTATACAGATAGAAACCGATAATCTGATAAGTTCCGGCCATCAATTGAAGTTTGTCACTTCTCAAGCCAAATTCACTATCGTCACCCATCGCTTCCAGACCGACAGTCTGTACAATTTCAGTACCGTCTTCCTGATTGATAAGCACGATTTTCATTTTTTGCGCATCACGCAAATAATCCAGCTCATTCGTACTGGCACGTGTACCTGTCGAAACACCTTTATAAAGTTTGAACTGAGCATATCCATATCCTGCCTGAAGTACGTCATCATCGTCAGAGCAACTTCCAGCTGTAAACCCTAAAGTAAACAACATGCAAGAAAGGACAAACATTTTTATAAATAATATCTTAGTTTTCATATAAGCTAAATTTTACATGTTATCAATCCTCATATCGGGGTTGAATCAGCAATACTCCTAAAATAGTTTCATTATCCATTAATTTAATAACCATAGGCTTTGTTCCATTCTTGCTTTCGTCCATACCTGAAACATTGACAAATGCACTTGTCATATACCTTCCCTCAACTTCAATTCCTTCCCATACGGTATCCTGACCATTATGCTTAGTTTCAGCTTGCAAATTCCAACCGGAGTAGCCATTTACAATAATATGGAATGGATCATAATTAACACCTAAAGTCAACGATGAAACCAAAAATACATTTGTAGTACCATATTCACTTTCTAATTGTTCATCTGGCATATCCGAAGGTACAGCTTTCACAGGATTGCCTGTACCATCCAAAATAGGTTCACCACTTTCTTTAACCAAAGATATCAGATCTCCTGCCACTCCTTCCTGTTTTATATCAGCAATTATATTTTCATCATATTCCTTTGGAATCCCCTTTTCAAGTAAAACAAGATCGGATAGATGATCCTTAATTTCAGCATATATAACGTTAGGAAATGCTAATACATACGCAGTTCTTGCTTTCGAATTATTTGCGCTTGCTGCTATATTAATATTCCCTTCTTTATCATCATCTATCCAAAGCCAACGATTAAAGGAATCCATTATTGTATAAGAATATTCAAGCTCCCATGTCATCTGATTCCGTTCTGCCACATATTCCACACATACCAAGGTATATTCATCATTCTTAGCCATTACCGTTACAGGAACTCCCTCGCTATCATAACTATTATCGCCTGCAGTATAACTTTCTCCATCAACCGAGACTTCTATGTTGTCTTTCAGAGTACCAATAATTCTATCAGCAGGAATACCTTCATACTTCACAGGAACTTTTGCAACAGCTCCGCTTCTACTTTCAATTGTCAGAAAGCCGGTAATTTCATTCTTTTTATATTGCATTATCATCTGTGGAATGACGCTGACATTATCTCCGGCATTGCCAGATACAACTTCGCTGTCTGATGCTCTACGATTGAATTCCATCCATTCGGGGTTACTTTTCAAAGCCCAATCCTCATTAGCTTCTAACACCAATATGTCAGTTCCATCAAAATTGATGACAAAAGGATTTTCTTCTGTGTACATTACAGACTTGTCCGCATTGAAAGCCCGAACTTCATAACCAGTAGACGGACGCGTCACCTCCGCTATCACCTGCTGGCTTCCTGCCAGCTTCATAGTCAGCTCTGCCTTATAAGATTTTAACAGTTCGGTAGCATCATCACTAATATGGATAGTGACTGTCTGCTTTCCGGCATTGCCTGAACAAACGAACGTCCTCTCACCATCCTGTTCAAAATAGCACCATAACGATGAGGAAGTCAATATCCAGTTATCGGCAGCCTCAAAAGTCAGTGTCTTGGTATCTCCGACTTCACATTCTATTTTCTGCAAATCCGGGAATACAGGCGTTGTAGTCTCGTCATCATCACTGCAAGCAGATACGAAGAGACAAAACACTAACGTAATCAATTGCAAATAATATTTCATTATATCTTTCATATTTATTTCCGATTATAGTTTAGAGTCCTTCCTCTTTCTTATACTGTTCCGCTTCTTCATCACTAATCCACTCCAAGATATTCACATAAGTACCTACTGTACCTTTACCCACCACATAAATAGTGCTATATAAGAATACGAATTTCTGGCATACATTATAATAAGAATCGTACGCAACAGGCTGAGTACACATCAGCTTTCCATTACCGTAAATGGTTCCGAAGGCTTCTGCCGTACTACCTATAATTTGATCATCAAACTCTACAAATGGTTTCAACGGATCGGAAGGATCATACTTAATTTTAAGATCATAATTCTTGTAGAAAAAATCATGTAATATGATAGTATTATCTTCCGTCTTGTCTCTTTCTGCCTGCAATAACCGATGTTCCGTATCCGTCATATATGCATTAAAGAAAGAAGAAGTCAATAGACAATAGCCTTCAAAAGTACTTAGTTCAAAAGGACATGCTTTTTGCATTTGAACACGAGTACGTGTACCGTACAAATCCCATATATTTTCATCTTTCGGAAGCAAATTGAATGTAACCGACAAAGAGTCAGTTTTACCTATATTTTCATAAACACCCTTCATCCGGAACTTTGCAACTCGCTCCCCTGCTTTAATGGTTACCGTATTTGATTCAACTACATATTGCTTTTTTTCAATTGCATTACTAGCCTTATCGTCTACTTCCACACCAAAAGAACGGTCATAATCGCATATATTCGTAGCTACTACCGGAATCTCAAACCATTTCTCGCTGTCCTGCACCGGATACATAGATAATGTATCGGAGAACATCACGTAGTCGGAACCGCTGTAAGTCGTCCGGGAAAGATCATTACATCCCCAGAATCCGACAGCCAACGTCGTAAGTGTTACTATTCCTGTTATTAATCGTTTCATTGTTTCTCTATATTATCTTTATACATTATTTATTGCTTTCATTAGGTGCTAGATCCACGCCAGGAGCATCCAACTCATGTTGTGGAATAGGCCATACAAAACGAGGATCGTCTTTCTCTAACTTCAACGTATTACCCGGAGAGATAGTCGAAGTTTGTTCTTTACGTTCAAATCCCTCATGCCAACGTTTCAAGTCGTTAAGACGGAAACCTTCCATAAAGAGTTCTTTCATACGTTCTTCACTGACAGTTTTAAACCAATTTTCTTCTGTAAGCGTAGTAGAGCCACCATAAGAAGAATAACGAGCCATACGTAAAGTAGAAATATCAATTCCTGCTTTTCCATAATAAGATGCTCCCATCCGGCAATAAGCCTCTGCACGAATCAGATATTGTTCCGCTAACCGGAACGGTTTCGGCATGGATACACACAGCAATCTTTGGCTTATAAAATCCTGATTTCCCATGTATTTAACCAAAAGAGGCCAAGTCAACCCATGAGAAAATCCGGTCGTTGCCGTAGCGAAATAAGCATTATAGCGTAAATCAGCATTGGCATAGGTATCCAATGCCCATTTAGCTGGTACATAATCCGGTTTATAAGATGTATAATCATAATTGAGGAATACAGTGCCTAATGCCCCTCCATAGGAATTTACCTCAAACATTACTTTCCAAATGATTTCAGTAGAATTATCATACTGCCACATGTATGCAAAATCATTATAAGTAACCGAATAACTATGCTTGGTTGCATCAGCTAATATATATTTCTTACTATCTATTACTTTAGTAGCATATTCAACAGCTTTCTCCCACTTCCGCATATACAGGTACATACGAGCATATAAAGCATTGACTGTACCAATCGTGAAATATGCAGAATTATAAATAACCTCAGTGTCATCATCCGTAGCCAGATATTCGGCCGATCTAGCCAAATCATCCAATACAAACTGATACGAATCTTTTAAAGAAGCACGTTTTACAGGTCCCGGATTAACGTAGCTGGACTGCAGTACAACTCCCAGTTCATTGGCAGCTTCTTCGTCACTTTCATAAGCTTTACAGAAACACTTCAACAGTTCTGAATAAGCCAGCGCACGGGCAAAATAGATATGACCTTTATAGGTATCCAACTTGTCCAGTTGTTCATCATCTGAAGTGTTGGCCTCTACAGCAGCAATGTTATCAAGAACAAAATTGCAACGTCCGATGACAGTATACAAGCCACCATACACATATTCCACCTGTTTATTGATAGCTAATATTTCATTACGCCATACATCACCATAGATATTTGTATATCCTTTAACAGCGTATACCAGATCCGTCTGAATATCAGGCAATAAAGTCAAGTATCCGCTATATAGGCTGGCATTTTTAAACTGTGCATAAATACCGACCAAAGCTTGGCGTACATCGCTCACTGTCTTAATAGCCTCTTCTTGCGGAATTGCATCTTGCGGATATTTATCAAGACAGGAAGATGCCGAAAGCAATACCGCAACTAAAACTATATATAATTTTATTTTTCTTATCATCACTGATTAATTTTAGAATGAAACTTCCAGTCCGAATGTAAACTGACGGGACATAGGGTATTGAGCCTTATACACATTGGAGGTAGACTCCGGATCCATCCCTGTAAAACTTGTAAATGTCAACAAATTCTGTCCCTGCGCATAAATACGGGCACTACTTAAAAAATTAGTCCGCTGCAACCATTTCTGTGGGAATGTATAGCTAAGCATTAAATTTTTCAGACGCAGGAAAGAAGCATCTTCCAGGAATCGTGAATCTAGTTGAGGAGTAACTCCATAACGAGGGATATCAGTCACATCTCCCGGCTTTTTCCATCGATCATAAAGCATACGTTTTGACTGATTGTAGGCACTGAACAGTCCGTTGCTCTCTTGAAAGACTCTGTCATTGTTAAGCATCCAGCGATCGGCCACCCACGTGAACTGTGCGGAAAGTGAAAATCCTTGCCAAGAAAGTGTAGTACCAAAACCACCTTGCCAAGGAGCTTCATGTGTCTTACCCAGCATCACTTTGTCATTTTCATTATATTCTGTAGTAATTTCACCGTCTTTGGTATACCATAAAGCATCTCCATTAGTAGGATTGACTCCTGCATAACGGTTCAGATAAAATTCACCTAACGGATGACCTACCGCAACCATTCTACCAGTATCAGAGGCTACATATTCTGTTATCCCATTATAAAGCTCGGTTATCTCATTTTTATTATATGAAACATTGGCGTTCACATTCCATGTAAAGTCTTTGATGCGAAGTACGTCTGCACTGACATTAATTTCTACACCACGGTTTCGCATAGCTCCCACATTATCCCAACGAGTTCCAAAACCGCTAGTTGTGTAAGAAATGGGAACTGCCATCAACATATTAGTAGTTTTCTTATTATAAAACTCCACATCCAAATTTATACGATCAATAAAACCTAAATGCAGTGCCACATTAGTAGCCCATGTAGACTCCCAACTTAATTCTTCATTTCCCAACTGGGAAATAGCAATACCTGATTCATTGTTATACTTATATCCACCGGAAACTAAAGCCAGATGTTCATAGTTATTAATAGAAGAGTTGCCCGATGTACCGGTATTAATCGCTATTTGCGCATTAGTAAGCCATTTATATTTTTGCATGAACTTCTCCTTACGGAGATTCCACATAAACCCGACTGACCAAAAAGCTCCCCAATGTTTATCTGTTCCGAAACGGGAAGATCCATCCCCACGAACCGAAAAGTCAGCATAGTAACGATCATCATAATTATATTCACCACGACCAAAGAAAGAGAGAAAAGAATATTCCGTAACGGGATCTCCCCATGATGAAGCGGTAGAACCGGAAGACAAGTTTGTCAAAATATCATTTGTCTGTCCACGAGTCGTAACCTGAAAACCTTCATAATGATAATCGACTCCTTCCTGCCCAACCATAAAGTTGAATAAATGAACATCATTCAACATAAAACGGTAGTTTGCCGTATTTGTAATCATCAAATTAAGCATATCATACGAACTACGCTGGGCACCTCCATAATTATTATTTGGCTTATAACTCGGAAAACTTCGATAAAAAGAAGTAGTATGACCATAATCTGCACTTAGTTGTGAACGAATTGTGAGATTCTTTATAGGTGTAGCTTCAGCATAGAAAGTAGATAAAAGTTTATACTTCTTATTTGATAACGGATTGTTTTCCATCCATGCTAACGGATTCTCCGTCGTTCCTTTCCAACTGCCGTCATCCTGAAGAGCCAGACTTCCATCCTCCTTATAAGGATTCCAGTAAGGCAACATGAAAAAAGATGCGGAAATAGGAGCCCACAATGCATATTCACCATCATCACTCTGTTCTACCTCCTGATAAGTAAACATTGTATTCGTTCCTATTTTCAACCATTTATTAGCTTTCGCCTCCACATTGGCACGGAAGTTAACACGCTCAAATGTAGAACCTACTGCAATACCATCCTGATCATAATAGCTTCCCGAAACATAATAATTTAACTTTTCCGTACCACCATTTACTGACAACTCGTAATTCTGCAAGGGTGCTTTGTCATTGTATACCTTATCCAGCCAATTGATATTTATCTTACTTAATTTCTCGTAATCCTGTCCTTTATCCAATCCCACTTCTTTTTCAAACTGAATACGTTCGTTCGTATCCATCTGATCCCAGTCCTTTGAAGCTAATTGGGAAAAACCTAGTTGTGTACGGAAAGTAATCTTGGCAGCTTCCCCCATACGTCCACGCTTGGAAGTGATTACTACCACGCCATTAGAAGCACGTGCGCCATAGATAGAAGTAGAAGAAGCATCTTTCAACACTGAAATGCTCTCAATATCATTAGGACTAATCGTGTTGAAATCTGAACTTGAAATAGCCACTCCATCCAATATAAAAAGAGGATCTTTCCCCGAATTAATTGAATTTGTTCCGCGAATACGAAAAGTTGCTGCCTTACTGGGTTCACCTGATTCAGAAAGCACCATTAATCCCGGTGCCTGCCCTTGCAGTGCCTGATCGAAACTCGGAGCAGGAACATCTTCCATCTTTTCAGCTTTTACCGTAGATACAGAACCTGCAATCGTACCTTTCTTACGTACACCGTAGGCAACAACCACTACTTCTTCTACCATTTGTGCATCACTCTCCATCTTCAGATTCATGCGAGTGGCAGCAGACACCTGCTTTTCCATCGTTTTCATTCCAATGTAAGAAAACTGCAAAATAGCAGGGGATTTCGTCACTGTGATACTGTAATTACCATTCATATCGGTAATTACTCCGTTCGTCGTACCCTTCTCCAAAACAGACACACCAATCATCGGCTGATTGTCTTCCGCCGAAATAATGTGTCCCGTTACCTGATATCCACCCTGTGCAAAAAGCAACAGGGGGATACTTGTCAGAGTAAAGAGTACAAACAAGAGAATTGATTTTCTCATCTTTGATACTTTGATTTTAAATTAATGAAATTGATTTATTTTTATAGATTTATCTACAATAAGGAATACGCAGTCTTCGCGTAGAATAATACACTCCTTTCCCAAAATCGGTTTATGCATTTTCTGCACCGACTTGGGACAGGCTATTATTATCTATAAATATAGAATAGGAATAGACTAACTTGGCAAATTCTTAATATTGCGCCAAATATCCAAATAGATTTTTCGTGTTACTGCTGTGTGAATTAAATGTATGACCATCTGCTCTCTTAAGTTATAAATTAAACACTTCTAATATTGTTCTATTTTGGCTACAAATATATATATTATATTTAAATAAAAGAAACAATATGTCGCATATTTTATACCAAATTTCCACTTATATCTTTTTGATACATATTTAAGTACACAAACCCATAAATGAAAATAAATCCACAACATATTTCAATGATAATTGAATATAAACGTTCATTTTGATAGTTACTTTAATTGCTCAAATAACAACATCACAACTCATACAAAATAGCTTATTAAGAGGATTCAATATAGAAAAGATAATTATTCAAAACTATTTCCTATTTTTGCACTCATTATATATAAATAAGGTATAAGATGAACTACGGATTTGTAAAAGTAGCTGCAGCCGTGCCACACGTAAAAGTGGCTGACTGTAAATTCAATGTAGAGAAGATAGAAAGTCTGATTACAGTGGCTGAAGGAAAAGGAGTGCAGATCATTATTTTCCCGGAAATGAGTATCACCGGATATACTTGTGGTGACCTATTCGGACAACAACTTTTGCTGGAAGAAGCAGAAATGGGGCTGATGCAAATTCTGAATAACACCCGTCAATTAGATATCATTTCTATTGTTGGCATGCCTGTCGTTGTCAATTCGACAGTAATCAATGCAGCCGTAGTGATTCAGAAAGGGAAAGTGTTGGGAGTTGCAGCCAAGACCTATCTGCCGAATTATAAAGAATTCTACGAACAACGTTGGTTCACATCAGCGCTTCAGTTGACTACAAACAACGTACGCCTGTGTGGACAAATCGTTCCCATAGGTGCAAATCTGCTTTTTGAGACTTCAGATACGACTTTTGGCATTGAGATATGCGAGGACCTTTGGTCTACTATACCTCCAAGTTCCTCACTGGCACTGCAAGGGGCAGAGATTCTGTTCAATATGTCTGCTGATAATGAAGGCATTGGAAAGAACAATTATCTTTGTTCTCTCATCAGCCAACAATCTGCACGTTGTATTGCCGGATATGTATTCTCGTCTTGTGGCTTTGGAGAATCTACTACCGATGTGGTTTTTGCCGGTAATGGGCTGATTTATGAAAACGGTTCACTGCTTGCACGCAGCGAACGTTTCAGTATGAAAGAGCAACTGATTATCAGCGAAATTGATGTGGAACGCATCCGGGCAGAACGCAGGATAAATACTACTTTCGCCGCTAATCAGGCAAATTTAGGAGACAAGAAAGCAGTTTCTATCGCGACAGAATTTGTCAACAGCAAAGAACTGACCTTAACCCGGAAGTTCAACGCCCATCCTTTCGTACCACAAGGAATTGAGCTAAATGAACATTGCGAAGAAGTATTCTCTATCCAAGTGGCCGGACTAGCACAAAGATTAGTTCACACCGGAGCCAAAACAGCCGTAGTCGGTATTTCAGGTGGATTAGACTCAACACTGGCACTGCTCGTCTGCGTGAAGACTTTCGATAAACTGGGATTATCCCGAAATGGTATTCTCGGAATCACGATGCCGGGTTTCGGAACGACTGACCGCACCTACCATAATGCGATCGATCTAATGAAATCATTAGGTATATCCATCCGTGAAATTAGTATTAAAGATGCCTGCATCCAACATTTTAAGGACATCGAACATGACATGAATGTACATGACGTTACATACGAGAATTCGCAAGCGCGCGAACGTACACAAATACTAATGGATGTGGCCAATCAGACTTGGGGAATGGTTATCGGCACAGGGGATTTATCCGAACTTGCATTGGGATGGGCTACTTACAACGGCGATCACATGTCCATGTACGGGGTAAATGCGAGTGTTCCCAAAACACTTGTGAAATATTTAGTACAATGGGTGGCAGAAAACGGTATGGACGAAAACTCGAAAGCTACTTTGCTTGATATTGTAGACACTCCTATTAGCCCGGAATTGATTCCGGCGGATGAGAACGGAGAAATTAAACAGAAAACAGAAGATTTGGTAGGTCCTTATGAACTGCACGACTTCTTCCTATATTATTTCTTACGTTTCGGCTTCCGGCCTTCCAAGATATTCTATTTGGCAAGAACGACATTCAAAGATACGTATGATGAAGAAACCATCAAGAAATGGCTTTCCACTTTCTTCCGTCGTTTCTTCAATCAGCAGTTCAAACGTTCTTGCTTACCGGACGGCCCTAAAGTTGGAAGTATTTCTATTAGTCCACGGGGGGATTGGAGGATGCCTAGTGATGCCAATTCAACTATGTGGCTTAAAGAAATAGAGAATTTATAGGGAAGTACAAACATCAAACTATTCTCACTGCTATGAGAAAAAATACTCATTACTATGAGAAGATTTTCTCATTATAGTGAGATTTTTTTTCTCATAGCAGTGAGAATAGTTGAGAAAATATAACGCCTCATCATAGCTTCGATACAACATTTTAGCAAGACATGTATCTGCACAAAATTACATACTAAAATCCCTCTGTACACATAACTTTTCTTCTTATTTGCTCTATATCCGCTTCTTTAATCCTCCGAATGATATTTTTATAAATACGATGAAAGCCAAAACCGCCTTCAGTCATTTCATGAATCGCGTCTTCTTTTGAAACATTCTGAAATACCACTCGATAAAGTGCGCAAACAGCTCCTGTGCGATCTGATCCGTGATGGCAATGGATAACAATCGGCGCTTTACGATTCTTTATAATACGCAATGCTTCAATCAACTGTTCTTCATTGATGGAATGAGCTTTGGTCTTTACCCGATGAAGCTTTACGTTTGTTCCTGCGGCTTCATCATCATCACTATGTCTATTACGGAGATTGAGAGCTTCGCCAATACCATACTTTTCTAAAGCTTTAAAGTCTTCATGCGAAGGTTGCTCTGAACGATATACACCCGAATCGATCTTGTACAGATTGGTTAATTCACTATCAGGAAGAGTAATCTTCTCTACTTTTAGATTCTGACTAAAAATAGATATAGAGAAGATTACTCCCAAAAGTAGGCTCAACAGGATTCGTTTCTGCATAAGTCTATATTGTTATTATAAAAAGATCAAAGTACTCCCTTGCTGGATGGAAGTTCAAAATGATAGATATCTCTTTTGATTGCCATTTTCAAGGCACGGGCAAGGGCTTTAAAAATACCTTCTATCTTATGATGTTCATTTTGTCCTTCCGCCTTGATGTTCAGATTCATTTTTGCCGCATCACTTAGTGACTTAAAGAAATGAAGGAACATTTCCGTTGGCATCTCCCCTATCTTCTCACGCTTGAATTCGGCATCCCAAACCAGCCAGGGACGACCACCAAAGTCCAGACAAACCTGACAAAGACAATCATCCATTGGTAAAGCATAGCCGTAACGCTCAATTCCACGTTTACTACCTAAAGCCTGGTAAATACATTCTCCTAATGCAATAGCAGTATCTTCGATCGTATGATGTTCATCTACCTCCAGATCTCCTTTCACACGGATTGTCAAGTCCATACCGGAGTGTTTTCCAATCTGCTCGAGCATGTGGTCGAAAAAGCCAAGACCGGTAGAGATGTCACAAGCGCCGTTTCCATCCAAGTTCAAAGTCACATCAATATCTGTTTCTTTTGTTGTACGACGTACTTCCGCTTTCCGTTCTCCGGCAAAAAGGAATTCGGCTATCTGATCCCAGTCGGTCGTTGCAAGGGCGCAGACTTCTTCCAATCCTTTTTCTTTCAGGGTTTCAGGTGAATTTTGCAGATAGATTGCCCGACAACCCAAATTCTTGGCAAGTTCCACATCCGTAGGACGGTCGCCTATCACAAAACTTCCGGCAAGATCGTATTCCGGATTATTTAGGTACTTCGTCAACATTCCGGTACGTGGTTTACGGGTGGGCGCATTATCTTCCGGGAAACTACGGTCTATCAGAATCTCATCAAAAGTAATCCCCTCTCCTTCCAATGTTTTAAGCATCAGATTATGGGCAGGCCAAAACGTTTCTTCCGGGAAAGAAGATGTACCCAATCCATCCTGATTGGTGACCATCACAAATTCAAAATCGAGTTTACTGCGGATAAAACCTAAATTACGGAATACTTTCGGATAGAATTCCAGCTTCTCCAATGAGTCGAGTTGGTAATCCACGGGAGGTTCGATCACCAACGTACCATCTCTATCTATAAATAATACTTTCTTCTTCATAAATTATCCCGGGTATTTTTTAAGGATAGCCAATAGGGTATTATTCTCTACACGGGTACCGACAGTCACACGCAAACAGTTGCAGCAAAGCGAAATGTTATGGCGATTACGCACAATAATTCCTTCACCTACCAAATAATTGTAGATTTTCACGGCATCCGTCACTTTTGCCAAAAAAAAATTCGCATCAGACGGGAACAGTTTAATGGTACATGGAAGCTTTTCAAATTCCGCTTCCAAATAGTCACGTTCTTCCTTCAGAGTTTTCACCCAACGTTCTATCTCATAATGTTTATGCAACATGGCGATGGCTTGCTGTTGAGTCAACTGGTTGACATTATAGGGATATTTGATTTTACTAAGAATATCAATAATCTCTTTGGAAGCAAAAGCCATTCCTAAACGGATAGCAGCACATCCCCAAGCTTTGGAGAATGTCTGAAATACGACGAGATTAGGATATTGATCCAACTCTTCGAGGAAAGACGGAGCTTTAGAAAAATCATTGTAAGCCTCATCCAACATTACCAATCCTTCAAACTGGCAAAGAATCTTTTCTATTTCGGAACGAAGCAGATCATTTCCCGTCGGATTGTTAGGCGAACAAAGGAAAATCAGTTTGGTATGCTCGTCGGTAGCTGCCAGCAATTTGTCAGCAGAGAACTGGAAGTCATCATCCAACAATACTTTCCGATATTCCACATCGTTTACATCGGCACAGACCTGATACATTCCATAGGTAGGATCGATAGCTACTACATTATCTTTACCCGGTTCGCAGAAAGCACGAAAGACCAAGTCGATGGCTTCATCACTGCCGTTTCCGAGAAAAATATGTTCGGGAGATACTTTCTTAATTTTCGACAACAATGTTTTCAGTTCACACTGCATAGGGTCCGGATAACGGTTGTGAGGCGTATTGTACGGATTTTCGTTTGCATCCAGGAAAACAGAAGCGGTGACTCCTTTATATTCATCACGTGCCGAAGAGTAAGGCTTTAATTTCCAGATATTCGGCCGGGTTAATTCTTGTAATGTTTTCACTTCTTTAAATTTTAAGTTATGAATTTTGAATTGCTTTGAGACGAACTGTGACCGCATTCTTATGCGCGTCCAAATGTTCGTTAGCCGCCATCTCTTCAATAGCAGGACCAATAGCCTTTATTCCTTCCGGGAGAATTTCCTGGAACGTAATCTTGCGGATAAAACTATCCAGACTGACGCCGCTATATGCTTTGGCATAACCGTTGGTAGGCAAGGTATGATTTGTTCCGGAAGCATAGTCACCGGCACTTTCGGGAGTTAACGATCCAAGAAAAACAGAACCGGCATTTGTTACACGCTCTGCTACTTCCATGTAGTTTTCCGTTTCTATGATTAAGTGTTCCGGCGCGTATGCGTTAGTCAGTTCCAATGCTTCATCCAAATCCTTTACTAAAATCAGTTTACTATTCTCTAATGACTTTGCAGCAATTTCACGACGGGATAATTCGGCTAATTGACGTTCTACTTCCGCCATTACTTCTGTTTGAAGCTTCTCGGAAGTGGTAATCAATATAGCCTGGCTATCTATTCCGTGTTCTGCCTGTGACAAAAGATCTGCTGCTACAAAAACCGGGTTGGCAGATGCATCAGCCAGAACTTCGACTTCAGAAGGGCCGGCAGGCATATCAATAGCTACATCACGCAGGCTTACCAACTGTTTGGCAGCTGTCACATATTGATTGCCTGGACCAAATATCTTATATACTTTGGGGACACTCTCCGTTCCATAGGCCATAGCGGCAATAGCCTGCACACCACCAGCCTTGAATATTTTACTGACACCTGCCAGTTGCGCAGCAAAAAGAATAGCCGGATGAATATTTCCATTCTTATCGGGAGGCGTGCAAAGTACGATTTCCTTGCATCCTGCAATTTTAGCCGGAACAGCCAACATCAATACAGTTGAGAAAAGTGGTGCTGTTCCACCCGGAATATACAATCCCACTTTTTCGATTCCTACCGATTTTTGCCAGCAAGTCACACCGTTCATTGTTTCTACCTTCTTTCCGATAAAACGTTGGGAAGCATGAAAGGTTTCAATATTTTGTTTTGCCAGGGAGATGGCTGCTTTCAGTTCATCGCTTACCAATGTTCCGGCAACCTGTATCTCTTCAGGAGTCACAGCAAGCGCAGACAAGGCGACTTTATCAAAAGTAGCTTCATATTCCAAGACGGCTTTGTCACCTTCTGCCCTTACCTTATTTATAATAGAGCGAACAGTGTCGAACAAATTTTCCGTATTCAGTGCCGGACGTTTCAAAAGTTCCGTCCACTGTTCTTTTGAGGGATATTTAATCAATCTCATGGTTCCTACTTTATTAGATACCTATATATTTATACAATCATCTTTTCAATCGGCAGTACTAAAATACCTTCCGCTCCCAGTCCTTTCAGTTTTCCAATGATTTCCCAAAAACGTTTTTCATCAAGTACTGTATGAACAGAGCACCAGCCTTCCTGTGCTAACGGCATCACCGTAGGACTCTTCATACCCGGCAATACAGCAATGATTTCTTCCAGTTTATCTTTCGGAGCATTCATCAATACATATTTTTTATCTTCGGCTGTTTTTACCGCATTCATGCGGAACAGCAGTTCTTCGAGCACTTCTTTTTTCTCGTCGCTCATATTCTTGTTGCCAATCAGCAATGCTTCCGACTTCATTACGACTTCCACTTCTTTCAAACGGTTACTTACCAACGTAGAACCGGAGCTTACAATATCGAAAATAGCATCAGCCAATCCAATTCCCGGAGACACTTCTACAGAACCGGTAATCACGTGAATTTCAGCATTTACACCATTTTTCTTCAGGAAGTTACGAAGAATAACCGGATAGGAAGTAGCGATCTTCTTACCGTCAAACCATGACAAACCGGGATATTCAATATCTTTCGGCATAGCCAATGAAAGGCGACACTTACTGAATCCCAAACGTTTGATGATTTCCGCATCTTCTTCCTTTTCCATAAATTCATTTTCGCCAACAATTCCCAAGTCTGCCACACCGGTAGCCACTGTCTGCGGGATATCATCATCACGAAGGAATAGAACTTCAATAGGGAAATTGGAAGACTGCACCAATAAGGTACGTTTTGTAGTGCTCAACTTAATATCCGACTCTCCTAAAAGTGCCATTGTCTCTTCGAAGAGACGTCCTTTGGCTTGTACTGCGATTCTTAACATGACTTTATTTAATTTTTAATTATAATATGCGTTGAGAAATAAAAAAGGCTTACCGTATTCGGCAAGCCTTAGTTATCGTTTATATAGTTATACACAATATCATCCACGCCCACCGATTATTCGTTAGGAAAATGATGATGATGATGTGTAGTTGTATATTTCATATTTCTTTTATTAACTGCGACAAAAGTAAAGCATTTGTTTGAAACCACCAAACATTTATCACAAAAACTTGAGTTTTTATTTCAAATTAAAGGCAATATCTCTTCCGGCTCTACATCACATTTCGTAAAATGCATTTCGTCTTTCGACTTTTCTTTCGAGAAAGTAAAGTAGGTACAAACCGATTCTGTGCATACTTCTCCATCCTCATTATATAATTTTGCTTCAACAATGACAATGTTCCGCTTCACTTCTTTAATAGAGGCGCGCAATACTATATGAGAATCTTTGGTATCAACAGATTTTCGGTAACGGGTTTCCATCTTCGAAGTCACTCCAGTCGTTTGTAGTTTACGAAGCACCACCCACGCACAGATTTCATCCATCAAAACTGCTTGAATACCGCCATGCAAAGTGTCAATCCAGCCTTGATACTCGGGACGTGGCTTCCAAATGCTCACTACTTCGTCACCATCCTCATAAAATTCCATTTTTACTCCAGCTTCATTATTAGGAGCACAACCGAAACAATTGTACCCTTCCAAACCCTTCCAGGGATTTATTATCTTCTTCATAGTTCTCTCTTTTAGTTAGTTTTACTTCCCAAATATAAGCAATTTATGAAAAGGAGATGCAATTTTCACTGATTTACTTTCTAATACAACGAATAGCGAAAGCTTTCGTATCAATACCCGCATTAGATTCTTCTATGATATTCGTATCACTTTTCATGTAGAAAACCTTAGTATCGATGGTGGCATTTGTATTGTCCAATGTCCAATATGCCAAATGTTTGTTCTCATAATCTGCTTGAAAAGCCCCTACATACATTCCTACAGGAATACCATTAAAACCGGATAAATTAGTTGCAGGTTGCACTTGTTCTTCCGTCTTCAGGGACAACCAGGTCCCTGACTTCAACAAAGAAGCTTCCCCCTTCAAGTAGTCTTTTAAAATATTCCAGTCTTCCCAATTCGGTATACTCCAGTGAGTTGGCAAGATCCTACCGGAAAGCGCAACATTAGCGGTATAAAAATAATGCTCTGTAGTAGATTGCAAATATCCGGCTATATTTGCTGTTACCTGATTCAATTTAGGGAGCGCATCATCGTTTACATATAAAGATGTCTCCAAATTACTCCTCATCCAGTATTGAGTTCCGATCTTCACTAACGGATAATTATGGATACTCCTCCACGAACATCACGAACAATATCTTCCTGTGCCAAAACAGGTAACACATCATCTGCCAGTGTTACTGATAAGGAGATTGTTCCGTCTGCCAGCACATAAACATTATGACGAGCCAATAAGGTGCCATCCACATAGGTTAATGAATGATCTTCCATATTCCATGATACACTTCCACCATTCACTTTTCCTGATTTTCCTAATAACTGTGCTACAATCCCTTGAGATAAATTAACGCTACCGTCTTCTTTCATCGGATAGGCAACAATCGCTTGAGAAGAAAAATCCGGAGTAACAAGATACTCTTTACATATTTCGGCTACTTGTTTTCCCGAATGTATCACTTTGTACACATTCGATTTTTCAAAAGTCAGCTTCGATACATCTATGTATTTATGCAAAATACCCGATTCGGTATGATCCACTTCTGTTCCATCCCAATCCCCGATTTCTCCGTTCACTTTACTCATTAATATATCTTCGGCCGATACAAACGTTATTTCCAACTCTCTCTGTTTTCCACTTTCCAATTGTAAAGTGGATGGTAATAAACTGGTATATAGTTTGCCGGCAGCTTCCAATGTTATGTATTGATACCCAACAGTCGCCTCTTGGGGAATCAAAATAAGCTCTTTTCCTACTAGTCGACCGTCTTTTATTTCCCATTCTCCTGCAGGAGTAATATCTTTCTCTTCAGAATAGGCAGAGAATGTTTTCTTCTGAAAATCATAAATGGTCTTAGTATAAAAGCCACTCACCGAAAGTGTAGGTTTCACAGATAGTATTTCTTCTATATTCTCTTCCTCTCCGGGGACAAGGACTATTTTCATGCGAAAGAACTGGTGGTTGTAAGTCAAAGCAACTGCATCTTTACTAGCTAATACTTCCTTTTTGGAAGCAACTAGAAAATCAGAATGAGAATAATCATCCAGTTTATCTTGAGTTGTTGCAACGGTCACTTGCATGGAACTTTCACCCATTGCTACCCCGCCCTTCTGATATGGATAATAACTGATTAAATTCAATGTTACTCCATCATCCGGATAGTAAACCGACTCATCAGATACAAACTCACCAGTAGATGAACGCACAAAATGAAGATTATCTGCATAACGTTCTTCTTGCATTGTAGTAGTTCCTGCAAGTGCAAATAATCCCACTTCATCTTTTTCTCCAAAACTATTGTTTACTACACGAGTATTCATAATCTCATGAATATCAGCTACAAACTTCAACGGAATATCTCCATTATTAATGATTCCCCTTCTTCCTCCGAAATATGGTTTACACAAGCAGTAAACATAGTACAACAAAGGATAAAAAAACCTACTCCCACAAATAGGTTATGGCATGTTTTCATTTTGTTTTTCTATTAGTTCAAAAAAAGAAATTCTTGATTAAGCAGAAAGAATGCCATAAGAGGAAGTATTCACTTTCGGTTATGAAAAACCATACAACACGTCTGTTGCAACTGTAAAATCTTAAATTTCCACATTACAGTTTGAAATGTGGAAGCGAAAGTACACATTATAATTAAGAAAAGAAATATTTTCCTTTGAAAAGATTAGTATTATACATAAACAGCATATAATCAAACATTTACACAGCACATACAAATACAAGACATTCTGAAGCCCACCTTATTATATTAGCTATCAGTTATCATTTACTATTCGTCTTTTATTTCAAAAAGAATATCCCACTTCTATTCCGACAATGTGTCTACCTTGCGAAGAAGCATATTGATAACAATAAAATGCATCTAATGACCAACGTTTGGCTAAAGCAATCTCTACTCCAGGACGATAACGCATACGGTCTGCTCTCCAAAAAGAGGTGTCATCCAAACTTTGATAAATTTCAACAGAGAAATAAGGTGAAACGATTCCTTTTGTAGGAGCATAGGATAACTTCAAACGAGAACGTAGACGAGTTTCAGAATCACCACGGTCATAAGTCTGCTGAAACCTCTCCCGCAAAGACACTTTTAACCATTGATAACGAAAGGTGGCAGTGGCAGATATATGATAGCGATGTCTAAATTTCCATTCTGAATCACCCAAGTTCCGAAGGTGGGTTTCATATCCCACCCCCAGATTCAAAAAAGAACAAGGGCGATAACTTCCACCAACTGTCAGTCCCCAACGATCTAACCGGCTTACATCATCTTTCATACGCAATTCTAAATCGCCTGAAACAGAGAACCGAGAATCTATCTTATGGTTCACTTTAAACTTGGTCCATGTAGTGAAATCATCACTTTGTGCCCATGCGGGAAACGACATTCCAAACAACAACACAAACAGCCAAATCTTAGTATTTAATATTATTCTACTCATTGATTATCGGGTTAAAGTTACAAAGATAATAAATTATCTCCGGCAAAGGAAAAGCATGATACTGAAATAATACTGAAAAGACTGCTAATGTTGCATTAAAAGGAACACTTTGTTTCTCGGTGAGAAACGGGTCGTTCCTTTAAAAGAAACGCCCCGTTGGTTTAAAAGGAAAAAAGTATCTAAGTAAAACACTAATATTCAACTATTATTTTGGCTTCGCATTCCAAACTAACAATGCACAAAAAACTGACAATAAAGCCGCCCCTATCCAAAACCAATTGATATAGGTGAAGTCATAAACATCAACTCCGTTCTGAACCGTTTTTTGCCCTTCTATCAGTATACCACTCATCACATCCTGCAATCCGGCACCAATATAACTGGCAATGCCAACAACTCCCAATGCAGCTCCCGATGCATTGCGAGGAGCAATATCGACAGCCATCAAACCACCCAAAAAGCAAATTAGTACTCCAATTCCTAAACCAAAAAGAATCATAGCCAATACATCTATCCAAAAATGTACGCCCGGAACCAACAGGAAAAGGCAAAGTGCAAATACATTCATCAATCCGAAGATTAAGGCAGGAACATTGCGACGACCACCAAACAATTTATCCGAAATCACTCCGGAAAACATCGTACCAATGATACCACAAACCGGACAGATAGAAATGATAAAACTGGCATCCAGGGTAGAATACCCTTTTTGAGCTTCCAAGTAAAAGACGCCCCAGCTGTTTATCGCATAACGACTGATATACATAAAAGCACTCGAAAGGGCAAGAATCCAAATGGCAGGCATCATCAACACCTGGCGCTGTGCTTTATTGAAATCCGCCGTTTCTGTTGCACTCATCTCTTTTTTCTGTTTGGGAACATTCACCGGAGGGAAACCCTTACTCTCGGGAGTGTCATGAAAGAACTTCCACACGATTAAAGCTCCAAGCAAACCGACAATACCGGCTCCGAAGAAGCCGTATCGCCAACCCAAGACACTGACAATAGACGCAATAATCAAAAAGGTTAACGCCTCACCGATGTTATGGCTGGCAGACCAAAATCCGTAATAGGAACCGCGTTCTTTGTCCGTGAACCAACGGGAAAGACCAACCACACAGGAGGCGGCCCCCATAGACTGAAACCAGCCGCTAATCCCCCAAAGGACAGCAAACAGAATAAAAGAATTGGTAAAGCCGAGACATAAGTTCACTAATGCCGTAACCAATAAACCGGTAGTCATGAAGCGATTGATATTGCTACGGTCGGCAAGGAAACCATTCGTGAACTTTCCGAGGGCGTAAGTGAAGAATAATACGGAACCGATTATTCCCAGTTCCGTTTCAGAGAAGATTCCTTCCTCTACGATGGGCTTCTTTACGACGTTCAGGCTAAGGCGGCAAACGTAATACATACCGTAGCCAAAAGTTGCCGAAAGGAAGGTAGACCATTTCAGATACTTCAGACGACGTTCATCGGAAGAGGACAAAGCCTCCCCGTTACAAGGTCCCGGTGAAGAGACCTTGTAAAAGTTTATAAGCTGTTTTAACATGAAGAAATACGGTTAGTCGTGAAGTTTCTTTTTGCGCAGATACTCCAATAACAGAGCAGGACGATCGGTTTGAATTAATTTCGCTCCCTGATTAATGATCCATCCCCAGCTTTCTTCCGGTTGATGGAGTTCCACCGCACGGTCATCATCATGACCGCCACATAGTTCGGGCCAAAGAGAATTGATAAACAAGTTAGAACCTGTATCACGCACTTTCTTTATCAGGTTAAGAACCTCCGGGCTATCATTGTCGAATACTAATTCATAAGCAGCAGGCTTCATGTGTGTCTGGTAACTATCAATAATAGCTTCGGCTCCTTCTTTGTGCAACTGTACAATAGGCATAAAAATTACTTTATCCAACACAGCACCGTTTTCAGTTTTCACTTGTTCATAAGGAAGCCCGGCTTTGATAACACACTGGTCGACTGTTCCTGTCTTCTTAAGTACGGCATAAGCCTCCTGAAAATAATCATAGCCCTTATCAATATTTACCATTATCTTACCTTTGCAGAGCAACATGACTTCCTCCAATGTAGGAATCTGATGTCTTGTTTTACAAGCGACCCCATTTTTAAGACGCATTGCTTTCAATTCCGCTAATGTATAATCTTCTACCAGCCCTTTTCCGTTCATGGTGCGATTGATAGTTTTATCATGCATCACTACCAAATGTCCGTCTTTGGTTCTTTTCAAATCGATCTCTACCATATCGACTCCCATATCAATGCAATTCTGTATACCTTGCAATGAGTTTTCCGGAGCATTACGCCAGTCAGCCCGATGTGATACAACCAGTATTTTATCAGGATGATTTCCTAACAGGTTTTCTCTGATTTCAGTTATTCTATTTTGAGCAACAGCCAGTTGTACCAAACATAGAAGAAGTATGAAGTTACATATCCGTTTCATAAATGCAAACATTAAGAATTTTAATTCAGTTTATTGTTTTTCCAGACCATTTTTTCTCCCCACATTGGTACATAGGTCTGTTCACAGTTAATCTTCGAAGCCCGTTCGAGTGCCAGTTCCAATGACCATCTCGATTCGTCAACACCTGCATGAGCAAGTTCCAGAATATGCGATAACAAGACATAATCCGGTTCTACCTGCCCTGCACCTGAACCCAGAATATTATTTTCAGTCAGTGCATTGGGAGCGTAACGTGGTATCAATACATTCACATGAGAAGCCAGATTCGTATATTGTTCCGGTTTATAGTTGGAGTCTCCTACATGCATAAAGACGAAGTTACCGGTATCTTCACCACAATCAATCGAAAATACAGTCACAAAATTAGATAACCCGGAATTGTTGTGATCGGTGATACAGGTTTTAATTTTGAATTTTCCTATTTCATAATCTTTATCTCCTTTTGCGGTATAAGGATATGTCGTATCCTTCAAGTAGTTAGACAATACCGGTTTGCCTAAATCAAACATAGCCTGAATAAGATCATTGTTATAATGATCGGAATGCTTATGAGTGACGCAGAGAAAATCAATATAAGGTGCCAGTTCTTTTGCCCAACGATGAGATATGTCAATAGCAAAACACCCTGACGGAGTCTTAACCACATACCCCATATTATAGAGTGCCCAAATCTCTGCCGTACCATTTTCCACTTTTGAGTTTTTAATTCCATCCATCACGCGGTCAAATGCACTCCGATAAAAATAGATAATAGGATCGCACTTTTCCATACTTGTACTTGCTTGGTCGAAGCCATTCAGATAGCTGACAAAATAATCATTTTTACATTTATCCGCATACCCCTGAATTTTGGTCAAAGTAGCAGTACGTCCGGCATTGACAATCAAAGGAGAAGAACTCCACAACTGTTGTGCTGTGGCATCCACTTCCTCTGCCAATTGAGCAAGGATTCCTTCATAACCTGTTTCGGTACTGTTGTTGTCATCATCATCGCAAGCAACAAAACCTATTGCCAAAAGGCAAAACAGTAAATATTGAATTTTTCTTATTATATCCATCTTATTTCAGTGTTTTATAATCATTTATTATTTTATTGAAAGTTTCAACGACCCGTTCCGGTGTTGGACGTGTATCATGGCTTTCATGATCTTTAGTCGCTTCATACATGAAAACTCCTTCATAACCGACTCCTTCGAGTGCGTGCATTAACTTTCCCCACTTAATATCGCCTTGCGTAGGAAGCCAGTGGCACTCGTTGACAAAATCAAAATCCGAAGCATGTATGGTGCCAATACGTTCACCAATGGTTTCTACAAAATGTTCCGTCGTTCCTTTTGTATAATGATTGGTATCAAAACAAACCTTCACACCGGGAATGTCTTTGATAATCTCCCAAAGTTCTTCAGGAGTATTTCCCAGACAAGTCCGCGGCAGATTCTCTATACATAACTGTGCTCCTATCTGATCCGCATACTTCTTCAGATAAGCGATAGACCTGGAAGCATTGGCTATTCTTTGTGCCCGAATACTGTCGTCAATCGGTTCGGAACTTGGATGCAGAACTAAACATTTCGGTTGAAATTGAGCACACTGTTCAATCATCTCCGCCATAAAATCTACATTTTCTTTCCTTTTCTTTTCATCGAGAACCGATATATCCAGCGTGCGGGAAAAAGGAAGATGTATAGACCAGACTTTGATACCGGCACTATCAATTTTTGCTTTCATATCCCGAACACGAGGAATGACCTCATTTGCCGGAACGCCTCTATAACACTGGTTAAATGCAACTTCCACATACTCTAGCCCCACAGACCGAGCTTGAGAAAAATCTGTGGAAGCAGGTACTTTCCACAAAGCTGTAGTAGTACCTACTTTATATTTCTGTGCATATACTCCCATTGTCATCGTCATAAATACAATAAAAACCGAGATTCTCATTATCACTTACTTTTGACGGTTTGTACCTTGAATATCACCACCACGAATACTCCAGGAGTCTGTCTCCAAAGTCTTATTGATATCAAATGCTTTGACAGCACCTATATTACCAGATCCGATCGTTCCGCAATAAAGCCGTTTGTCCGGACCAATAGTAACAGCTGCCATGACTTGTTGTCCTACAGTTTCTTCAAAAACAATGTTTCCATTAGTAATATCAAGTCCCAATACTTTGTTTCCTGATTGAGTACCTATATAAAGAATACCATCCGTGCTCAAGGCACCTCCACTGTAATTCAAATTGTTGCCTACTTTTTTCTCCCAGATTTTAGCCCCGTTGGCATTTACTGCATGAACTGTCTGCGATCCTTTCTCCGTAAAGTAGATATTACCATTTTTATCTACAATCGGGAAATAGGCATCTCCTTTCGTAGTCGGATACGTCCATTTCTTTGTCCCGTTTGTCATATCGACAGCAACAAGTCCGCCTCCTTTCAACGTCGCATAAAGCATCTGATCTTTCAAAGCAAACGTAGCCTGTTCTGTCACATTTACTTCTTCCAATTTCCATATCTGATCCTTATTCGGTTTAAAAGCATAAATAGCAGCACTTGTACCCGCATAAACATTTCCGGCTTTATCAATAGCTACCGCACTACCTGTTGCTCCGTCAAGGGATTGTTGCCATTTTATAACGCCACTGGATGCATCGAGGGCATACAACGTACTCTTATTAGTAAGACAGTAAAGAACACCATCGACAGACAATGCAGGAAAAGCACCTACCGCAGCATCCAATTTAACCGCCCACTTTTGGGTTCCATTTGGATTTATAGCATATACATTATTAATAGTAGCATTTCTTACACACTGATATATGGTACCATCAGAAGCCACTAACGCACCTCCACCATACGTTATCTGACTGATAGCAAACACCCATTTGAATTCACCGCTCACTACATCAATAGCAAATAAATGCCCTGCAGGAGTAGATGTTGGGATGTACATTGTTTTTCCATCCGGAGAGAACACCGGATTGGAAGTCTTTACATATCCGGTAAGTCCGCCAAAGTTCAAATCGACAGAATTCCATTTATAATTGCCGACTGTAACAGCCAGACTACCCGACTCGGTTGTGTTATTTACATAAGTCACCGTGACAGCTACTGTATAAGTTCCGGTAGTAGCAAATGCATGTACAGGATTGTTTTCTCCTGATGTCGTACCATCACCAAAATCCCAGCTTACCGATTTCACTTCACCTGCCATAAAATACATATCGTTATAAGCAAAGGCGCAAGGTTCCCACACGACCAGTTCCGTATTGGCAAGAATAGGATAGATCAATCCCGGAGTAGCTGAAGTCTCCACTGGAATAGAATTGCCCGTAGGATAAACACAAACTACGTTGAACGTATATTCCTGATCGTTAGTCAACCCGTCAACAATGTATTCTTCCAATGAAGTATCATCCAGATTGATAATCTGATTGCCCGGATTAACAGTAACCTGATAACGGGTAAAACGTTCACTGGCAGGTTTTGTCCATCTTAAACGCACTCTTTCATTGCCGGCTGCTGCCGTCAGATCAGAAATCGGGTATCTCGCATTCTTCGGCGTACAGGCAGCGGTAGTTTTACTAGCCAATCCTCCTGTATAACGAGGCTGTACAGAAAAAGTGTAAGCAACGTCATTCACCAGATTATTGATTGTGGCAGTCATTGTTTTTGCATCCACAGTCATCTCACCTCCTTCCGCGTCTGACGATCCGGAAGTCCAAAGAATCAAATATTCATTAGGCCGGGCATTTTCGTATGCCTCCCAAGCAAGAGTCACATTCATATCTCCGGCTGTTGCCGTAAGTGACTTCAGTTCATATAAATCGAAATTCGCTTTTGGCAGCTCTTCTTCACAAGCAGTAAAAACTACTGTGAGAATAAACAACAAGCTATATATTATTTTTTTCATTGTCTGAATTCTTTTAGTTTAACCCTATTAATATCCCGTATTCTGCCACAACAATTCTGTGTTGTTTATTCTTTCCAATTCCGTTTTGGGAATAGGATACAGGAATTGGTAATCCTGAATAATATGTCCTTCCGCTTTCATGGCTTCCTTAGCACCTCCCATACGTACCAAATCGAACCAACGCTGTCCCTCATAAGGAAATTCCTGTTGACGTTCCAGCATAATCGCATTACGGAAACTATCCTGGTCGGGTAACTCTGTAATCAAAATCGGAGACAATCCGGCACGGGTATGTACGGCATTCAAAGCAACCAAGGCTTCTGAATTCTGCAAATTACTATAGCTTATTTCATTCAAAGCTTCTGCGTACATCAACAATACATCGGCATAACGGAGAATAATCTGGTCATTACCAACAGTGTTATAAGTCGCACTCTTGATATCTTTAAATTTATTCATGACACAGACCTTATCTTCCACCTTTACATAAGTAATCAAATCTTTCCGCTTATCCCCGTCTTTATAACATTCTTTCAGCGCTTTTGTCTGATTGGTATCGTCGGTCAGGTTAATAATAGAGAACCAGTATCCATGCCCTTCTCCTTCCACATCCTTATTAAAGCGAACAGCAAAAATGATCTCATCATTCATTTTATTATTTACATCAAAAACCCGGTCCGGAGTAGTCATCAGAGAATACTTACCTATCAATTGAGATAACACATTTCGAGCTTCCGTCCATTTATGGAAAGTGAGGTAAATCTTGCCGAGCAGTGCCATTGCAGCACCGGAAGTCACTCGTCCCATATCGGCACTTGCATAAGAAGACGGCAACATACTTTCATTAATAACCTGATTCAAATCACCGACAAGGAAATCATAAACCTGCTGGTCTGAACTACGTCCGATTTTCAGAGCTTCGGCCACTGTTACCACCTTATTAGTCATCGGTATTCCTCCCCACAGACGGTACATATTAAAATAAGTAAGTGCACGAATGAAAAGGGCTTCTCCTTTATATTGTTTTTTCAGAGTAGCGTCAAAGTTGGCTTCATCAATCCTATCTAATATAAGATTACAACGATACACTCCATTATTAAAATTCGCCCAAGCATTTTCCAGGATTCCATTAGAAGCTTTATCTGCAAACTGATCGATATCATAACGGTCCTGCGTTCCGGCAGTAGGTGCGCTCAATGTCAAATTATCACTCCGATATTCGCAACACTCCGTAAAATAGGAAACCTGTGTCTGCAATTTAGAGTAACATCCCATCACAGCTACATTAAAATCGTCTGCTGTCTTATATACCTTATCGGTAGGCACACTGCTACTTGGTTCCAAATCGAAGAAACTATCTGTACAGGCAACTGATAGAAAAGCAGTTGACAAGAATAGTATTAGTTTATATTTTTTCATACAACGTGTATTTTAAAGGATGATTAAAGAGTTATATTCAATCCGAATAAGAATGTTTTAGCCAATGGATAAGTACCATAGTCCTCACCCGGTGAAAGAGAATTAGACGGCCGGGCATTCACTTCCGGATTGTATCCGCTATAATTAGTTGAAGTCCAGAGATTTTGTCCGGAAACGTATACTCTCAACTTTTCTACAAAAAAGCGCTGGGTCAGATTCTTCGGCAGAGTATATCCCAGTGTCACATTCTGCAACCGCAGATAAGAGCCATCTTCCAAATGCCAGGTTGACGTACGTCCATTATAACCTTTTGATTTACGATTGGCACGATTCACCTGACCGTTTCCCGGATCTTCCGGACTCTTCCAACGATTCAAGGCGATGGTAGTGCCATTGGTATTGCCTTCCAGATTATCAATGTAACGGCGATTCAAGTTCAGAATCTCATTACCATACACTCCCTGGAAATTGAAATCTAGATCAAATCCCTTAAACCACACTTTTCCCCCGAATCCATAGGTAAAATCAGGCATATAGTTACCTACTATCGTACGGTCTTTATCCAAGTCCATCACACCGTCTCCATCTACATCCACAAACCGGAAATCTCCGGGCTTGGTATTGCTGAAATGAGGATATTTCTTTAATTCTTCTTCATTGGAGAAAATACCATCCTGCACCAACAGATAATAACAGCCGATAGGTTCACCAACTTTCGTTATGTAATACGCATGATCTACGCTACCGGTAGATATGATAGGAGCATTACCCGGACCGAGTGCCTTTACTTCGTTTGTATTCGTAGCATAATTGGCATTGAATGAATAACCGAAATCTTTCGTTATATTCTTCTGCGAGGTCAATGCTATTTCCCATCCCCTGTTGTTTACTTTACCGATATTCATCAATGCAGTGCTATATCCGGTCAGATGAGGAACAGGTACGTTCAACAACATATTAGAAGTGTTGGTATTATAATAATCCACAGTCAGTCCCAGCAATCCTTTGAACATTTGTAAATCAAGACCCACATTCACCATCGCATTCTTTTCCCAACTCAAATCCTCATTCTTTATGGTACTAGGTTTATATCCATTCACCAACTGCCCATTGCCTGTACCGAGTATATAATTATCGGAAGCCATCAGAGACAGGTGGTCATAATTACCAATCTGGAAATTACCGGTAACCCCATAACTGGCTCTAAGTTTCAAGTCATCAACAAATGACAGGAATTTTGCTTTCGTGAAAAAGTCTTCTCCACTTATTCTCCATGCAAAAGAAGCAGAAGGAAAATATCCCCAACGGTTGTTTTTTCCAAAACGGGAAGAACCGTCTGCACGAATGGCTGCTGAAGCCATATACTTACCTTTATAGCTATACTGTACACGTGCCAGATAAGAAGCAATTGTCCACTGTGTTTTATCAGATGCACCTTTCGTCACCGTACCTCCGGAAATCGTTTGTATGTAGTCATTCGGGAAATCGGTAGCCGTCACATTATCACCTTTATATGTTTCTTTTTGAGCCGATTGCACTAAAACGACATTGATAGAATGAACATCCTTGATGGTCGTATTATAATTGATTTTATTCTCAACCAACCAGTTGAAATAAAAACCGGATGAACTGTATGCAGTAGGATTCGACTTCACATCATAATATTTCTGTCCTAATAACGGAAGCTCCGATGAACGGTATTGATCGTTATGTGAACCGTAATAATCACCACCAAAAGAAATGTTATAGGTAAGCCCTTTATATAACTCCAATTCCGCAAAGACTTTTCCCACAATAGCCATACGATCTACAACATCCGATTGGAGGTTTGCCATGGCTACCGGGTTTAATACGGCATTGTGCTGATAGTCATTTCCAATTCTCCAATATCCGTTTCCCTGATAGTTATAGCTTCCATCCGCATTATACACCGGCCATACCGGAGGCATCATCAAGGCTGATTGCACAATACCGTTAGACCCGGAAGCATCTACCCGGTTGGAAGTAGAATAAGAAGGAGAAAAATTCAGACCGAATTTCAGCCTTTTATATTTCCCGTCCAAATTCATACGCATACTATATTTCTTAAAATCGGAATTAATGATAATACCTTCTTTATCATAATAGTTGGCTGAAATAAAATAACCGACTGTTTTTCCTCTGCCGGAAATAGATACATTGTGGCTGGTAGTAGCAGCAGTACGGAATATAGCGTCTTGCCAGTCCGTATCGGTCAGTCCTTTGTCACCATTCAGATAAGGAAAGAGTTCAGTGGGGATACGTTCCCATGAGTTGGGACGCATTCCATTCGGATCGTCCGGTGATCCACCGGGATTGGCATCCAGATAGGCGTTGTCATGCCCATCTTTTGCAAATTCGGCAAACTGATATGCATTCATCATTGAAAGTTTCTTCGAAACACTCTGGATACCATAATATCCATCATACTGCACTTTCATTTTCTCCGACTGCCCCTGTTTGGTTGTGATAATAATTACACCATTCGATCCACGACTACCATAAATAGCTGCCGAAGAAGCATCTTTCAAAACTTCTACAGATTCAACATCATTATTATTCAGATTGGCAAATCCACGTTCCACCGGTACACCGTCGATAATATAGAGAGGATCACTACCTGCATTCACTGTGCTGATACCACGAACACGGATACTTACGCTTCCTTCCGGATCACCACTAGGTTGCGTAACCTGTACTCCCGGCATTTTTCCCGCCAACGCCTGACGAAAATCGGAAGCGGAAACTTCTGCTATTTGTTCGGCTTTCACGGAAGAAATAGAAGTAGAAACATCTCTTTTTCTCTGAACACCATAGCCTACCACGACTACTTCATCGATCATCTTACTATCTTCCACCAACGTGATTTTTGCCGTATTCTTATCTTTTGCAGAGATATTCACAGTTTTATAGCCGATATAAGAAATAGTCAGTGTGGCAGATTCCGGTACATTCATGATTGAATAACGTCCGTCGATATCGGTAATGGTACCACTGCCTTCTCCTTTAATCTGAACACTGGCACCAATCACCGGTTCTCCTTTATCATCTGCAACAATTCCCTGGATAGTGCGTGTGCGTTGAGCTGTTTCTTCCTTTTTAAGCGGCTGTTTGCTGACAGCAATTGTATGATCGGTCCTATTGAAATAAAGTTTGGCCTGGGTGGTTATCTCGCCCAGAATCTGTTTTAATGAAGCATTTTTAATGTCGAAAGAAACTCTCGGAGCTTTGTTCACTGTCTCCTGGTCATAGAGAAATTTAAAATTAGTCTGTTTGCTGATTTTATTGAAAACACTTTCTACCGGCTCATTTTGCACGCGAAGCGTTATATCGTGCTCTTTCAGTGTTTGAGCAGCAGCCGGAACAATTAAAATGAAGGTGAATAGTAAAAAAGCTAAAAACGAACAGCTATTTTTACTTATCCCTTTACAAATAAGAAGATTATTCATAAATTTGTGCGTTTTAGTAATTGACTAAAGTTATTAAAAACGAGCAATGCGCGATACGTTATTCATTTGGGTCGAAGCTTATGAATATCCGTCCGGATTGCGGATAGGGGCATTCCTTTGGAGTGCTTCTATCATTTTAGGGAGGTTCATGAAGGGGCTGTTTTCATCTATTATTCTTTTAAAGGTTGAACATTATCTTTTCTTCATCTCATTCTTTATAAAGAAGGACATTAATACCTTCTTTCTTATATTTGATATCACCACTGATAAATTCGATGGATTTAAGTACGGCCTCCAGACTCTTATTATCGTGCTCACCGGTAATCAAGTTGTTGAAATCCTGACCGGGAGCAAAAGTAATCCGGCAATTATATACACGCTCCAGTTCTTTTGCCACATCCCGAATCGGTGTACTGTAGAAACGTAAACCTCCTTTCATCCAGACAGCCACTCCCCTGTCTTCTGTTTTCTTGCTATATTCACCGGAAACCGTATTGATAAGCACTTGCTCTTTGGCAGTCAGCCTCATCATCGCTTCCGGTAAATCAACCTGTACTTTACCACTCTCCACACTCACAGATACAATCTCATCCGTTGAATAGGACTTGACATCAAAACGAGTACCCAATACCCGAACATCCAGCCGCTTCGTCTTTACAATAAATGGCATCTTTTCATTACGGGCAACACGGAAATATCCCTCACCTTCAAGTTCTATTTCACGGCTATCTCCCACAAAACGTTCCGGATAACGCACTTGAGAACAAGAATTCAATACCAAAAGAGTTCCATCCGGCAAAGTCACTTGCCTTTTTTCACCAAAAGAAGTAGTGACTTCGGCAAGCGTGACCTGCTGCTCATTCATATACCGGAAAAAGTTGACACTCCCTATTATAATGGCTATGACAGCCGCCGTACTAACCGCCACCACAGATGCCCGACGGAACCAGGTACGTTTTTTGTGTTCAATACGTTTCAATAACTGACGTGCCTCTCTCTTATATTTTTCCCGTTCCAAATCAGTAGCAGGTTGCAAGTTCCCGGATTCTTCCCAAACCTCTGCTGCCAGTTCATCCAATAAATCTTGGTTTTCTGCCTCTTTTATGCTTTGCAAAAGTTGCGAAGCCTCTTCCCGGGTATAAAGGTCATCCAGGTAACGATGCAATTTATCTTTTTCTGTTTTAGTATCTTTCATCATACATTCAAAATAAGGATATTAATTTCCTTCCCTTTGTATAAGTAATACACAAAAGTAAGAAAGAGCTAGGGTGTGATTAACATTTATTATAAGTTTAAACAAAATAGAATCAAAAGTATATCAGCTGATGTACTTGAATATTTAGTCAGATAAGAACGAATCACTTTCAGAGAAACAGAAATATGTTCCTGCACCGTATGAACAGAGACACCCAACGCTTCGGCTATTTCTTTATGAGACATCTGTAACTCACGGCTCATTTTGAACACTTCCCGTTGGCGGGGTGTCAATTGTTCCAATGCACGGGCAACAATCTCTTTCAAATCATTGAGCAAAATATGGTTATTGGTTTCGTTAGTTGAATCGATCGCTTGAGAAAGAATCTGTTCTTTCAGCTGATCTTCATTAGCCATGTCACGCAACTGATTCAGAATACGATTACGTACGATGGTATAAAGGTAGGAAGAAAAAGAGGCTTCGGGATTGATGAAACGACGAGTTTGCCAGACTACCGTAAATGCATCCTGAAAAATATCTTCAGCAAATTCACGCGACTTGACGAACTTCAGGGCGAAGTAGAGCAAACGATTCTTGTAAGCGGCATAAAGTTCGCAAAAGGCCTCTTCATCTCCGTCTATCAGACGGAGAACCAATTCCCGTTCATTTACAAGAGTGTCTGTTGCGTACATATTTTCTTTATTTTTGGGCACAAAGGTATTGTTATGATGTTACAAACGTATGTATTTTTTCTGAAATAAAAAAATAAAAGCGATCTCACCGAAAAGATGAGACCGCTTTTATTTCATTTATCATTCAAGACAGTGCCTTATCGAAGATTTTTAATTTTTCCCTTTCTTATAATTCTCCAATCCGGTCTGCAAGAATTCGATATACTTAGGAATATCTTCGTTATAAGCATACGACTTATTCAACGGTTTGCCCTGATTGTCCAACAATACATAGAAAGGCTGGGCGTTGGCTCCGAATTTCACACGTTGCAGATAACTCCATTTATCGCCGACAGTACGCAAAGTACGTTCTGTACCGTTCTCGATTATCTTTACGGGCTCGGTCAACGGAGTCTTATTATCCACGTAGAGAGTAATCAGTACATAATCGTTATTAATCAAATCACTCACTTTCGGATCAGTCCACACCGCTGCTTCCATCTTACGACAGTTTACGCAACCATATCCGGTAAAGTCGAGCATAACGGGTTTTCCGTTCAGACGGGCATATTCCATGCCTAAATCATAATCATCGAATTTCGCATGTACCTCGTTCTTATACAAATTGAAGTCTTGCGTCTGCATAGGCGGAGCAAATGCAGATACAGCCTTCAATGGTGCTCCCCACAAACCAGGAACCATATATACGGCAAACGCTAAAGAGATTAATGCCATAAAGAAGCGGGTGACTCCCACCTTATTATCATCGTCATCATGCGGAAATTTGATCTTACCCAACAGATAGAATCCAAGCAAAGCAAAGATTACAATCCACAGAGCCAGGAATGTTTCACGGTCAAGCAGTCTCCAACCATAAGCCAAGTCAGCTACCGACAAGAATTTAAGCGCAAACGCCAATTCGAGGAAACCCAGCGTTACTTTGATTACATTCATCCATCCACCGGACTTCGGCATAGATTTCAGCCAAGACGGGAACAGGGCAAAAAGTGTAAACGGCAATGCCAAAGCAATGGCAAATCCCAACATACCGATTGCCGGAGCAACCACACTTCCTGTGGTAGATACCTGTACCAGCAGAAATCCGATAATCGGACCTGTACAAGAGAAAGATACCAATGAAAGCGTAAAAGCCATCAGGAAAATACTTAGTAATCCGGTCGTAGATTCCGCTTTGCTATCTACTGCGTTTCCCCATTTCGAGGGTAGTCTGATTTCAAACGCTCCAAAGAATGAAGCCGCAAAAATCACCAGCATCAGGAAGAAGAGAATATTGAAAATAGCATTGGTAGATAAAGCGTTTAATGCACTGGCACCGAAAATTAACGTAATAGCCAAACCTAATGCCACATAAATCACTACGATAGATGCCCCATACGTCCACGCATCACGAATTCCTTTCTTTTTATCTTTACTACGCTTCAGAAAAAAGCTGACTGTCATCGGAATAATCGGCCATACACAAGGAGTGAACAAGGCCAATAATCCTCCAAGAAAACCTGTAATGAATATATATATCCAAGACATATCCTCCTGACCGTGCTCTTCGCCTAATGCTTGCAGATCACTGATAACGGGTTTCCAAAGTTCACTGGAGGTAACAGCCGGCTGAATATCCGTAATAGCCTCCGTTGTAGTTGCAGGAACCAATTCCATCATAGCAGATGAATCTTTCGAAGCAACAGGAGTTGCCCCTTCTTTCTTATCTGCCTTATCCACTACTTTTTGTTCCGGTTGTTCTGCTTTCGGTTGTTCTGTTTTCGTTGCGGCAGCATTTCCGGCTTTCGCTACTCCCGAAAACTTGAATGGCACTTGAGTAGGGGGCAGGCAGCTCTCGTCATCACAAGCTCCGTATTCCAGATAACCTTCTATCGCGTAAGCTCCACCCGTAAATTTCACTTTCTGTACAAACTTTGCTGTATTCTCGAAATAACGTACCTTCATTTCGAACAATTTATCGAAAGTAGCTACTTCTTTGCCCACAGGCTTCAGTTTACCGACAAGTTCGACACCTGATTTATTATCAACATTAAATGTTGCAGAAATAGGACCGCCATCTCCCAGGTCGGTAGAATAAACATGCCAACCTTTATCAATGGTAGCTGTAAACACCACTTCTGCCTCCGTATCGGAGAGAGTTGTCAGCTCTGTTTTAAACTTTACCGGATCCTTGATCTGCGCTTGCAATGCATATACAACAAAGCTTAAAAGCAGGAAAGAAATTATTTTTCTCATCTTTATTTTTTAATTTATAATTCATAGTCTACGCATGCACGGCTTTCCTTCGTTTCAGCCAGAATCTTGCCGGCAGCTACGTGGTCGGGATGCGTTGCATAGAATTTCACATCTTCTAATGTATCAAACTCACTGTAAAGCGCTATGTTCCATGTTTCACCGGGATTCATATTCAATCCGACTTCCACTTTGCGAATTACAGAGATTTTAGCAGGAAGAGCTTCTATTGCTTCCTTGAATTTAGTCATGACTATCAGTTTCTCTTCAGCAGGAACTTCGTCTTTTAACTTAAATAATACGATGTGTTTTACCATTACGTTGTTATTTTAATGAATTGTTTCTATATTTGTCTTGTTAATGCATACATTGCATTAATAGAAATGCAAAAATACTCTATTTGGTTCAAATATACATTTAAAGAGATGTTAATTATAGGAATAGCAGGCGGAACGGGCTCCGGAAAGACCACCGTCGTACGGAAAATAATAGAAAGCCTCCCCGCAGGAGAAGTAGTACTCTTACCACAGGATTCATACTACAAAGACAGTAGCCATGTCCCGGTTGAAGAACGCCAGAATATCAATTTTGACCATCCCGATGCTTTTGAATGGAGTTTGCTTTCCAAACATATCATGATGCTGAAAGAGGGAAAAAGTATCGAACAGCCAACTTATTCTTATCTCACTTGTACGCGCCAGTCCGAAACAATCCACATTGAACCTCGCGAAGTGGTTATCATTGAGGGAATCCTTGCTTTGTGTGATAAAAAGCTGCGCAATATGATGGATCTTAAAATCTTTGTAGATGCCGATCCCGACGAACGCCTGATACGTGTTATCCAAAGAGATGTTATTGAGCGCGGACGTACTGCCGAAGCTGTAATGGAACGTTATACACGGGTTTTAAAGCCTATGCACCTGCAATTTATCGAACCTTGCAAACGATATGCCGACCTTATTGTACCGGAAGGCGGCAGTAATAAGGTAGCTATTGATATACTGACTATGTACATCAAGAAACACTTGAAGAGTTGAGAGTGGAGAATGGAGAGTTGAGAGTTAAAAGCAAAATGTCAGGTATGAATGTCAAGACACTGATTATCCCTTTATTCCTCGTATTGTTCTGTTGTGTGTTCGGATGCCGGAACAAACAACATAGTACAACGGATGAATCCGCACGTGATCTTCCACAAATAAAAGATAGTGGCGAACTCGTTGTATTGACATTGTATAGCTCTACTTCCTATTTTATTTATCGGGGACAGGAAATGGGATTCCAGTATGAACTTAGCGAGCAGTTTGCCAAAAGTCTGGGACTAAAGCTTAGGATTGAAGTTGCCAAAAGCGTTGACGAGATGATTCAAAAATTGCTGGCAGGCGAAGGAGATATGATTGCCTATAATCTGCCTATCACCAAAGAGTGGAAAGACAGTCTGCTTTATTGTGGTGAAGATGTCATCACCCATCAAGTGATTGTTCAGCAAGGAAGAGGAAAACAGAAGCCATTAAAAGACGTAACCGAACTGGTAGGAAAAGATATATACGTAAAGCCGGGGAAATATTACGACCGCCTCGTCAATCTGAACAGCGAATTAGGAGGCGGCATCCGGATTCATGAAGTTACCAATGACAGTACTACCATCGAGGACTTGATAACGCAAGTGGCGCAAGGAAAAATCCCGTATACAGTAGCCGACAATGACTTGGCAAAATTAAATAAGACCTATTATCCTAATTTAAATATCGATCTATCTATCAGTTTCGATCAACGGTCTTCGTGGGCAGTACGAAAAGACAGCCCCGAACTGGCAGCCGCCGCTACTAAATGGCATCAGGAAAATATGACCTCTCCTGCCTACACAGCCAGTATGAAACGTTATTTTGAGAATAGTAAAATGATGCCCCACTCTCCTATCCTTTCATTGAAAGAGGGGAAAATTTCTCATTATGATGATTTATTCAGAAAGTATTCCAAAGATATCGGATGGGATTGGCGTATGCTGGCGTCACTAGCCTATACAGAATCTAATTTCGATACCACCGCTGTTTCCTGGGCCGGCGCTAAAGGACTGATGCAGTTAATGCCTGCCACCGCCCGGGCAATGGGAGTACCTCCCGGCAAGGAGCAGAACCCGGAGGAAAGTGTGAAAGCGGCTATTAAATATATCGCCGCCGCCGACCGCAGTTTCAGTATGATTCCCGACAAACAGGAACGACTTAACTTCATTCTGGCATCTTATAATGCCGGCTTGGGACATATATACGATGCCATGGCGCTAGCCGAAAAATACGGAAAGAACAAACTAGTATGGAAAGACAATGTAGAAAACTTCATCCTGCTCAAAAGCAACGAAGAATACTTTACCGACCCTGTCTGCAAAAACGGGTATTTCCGTGGTATCGAGACTTACAATTTCGTCCGTGATATCATGTCGCGCTACGAATCCTACAAGAAGAAAATAAAAGCATGATTAATATTAAGTATCAAGTATTAAGTATTAACCGTGGCCTTTGAGGTGCTTATCCGTATGGCGTAATACTTAATACTTGATACTTACTTAATACTTATTTTTTGGTTACTAAGCTGATTACGATGATGGCTAATACAGATAATGGTAAGGCAAATAATATCGGATCAATCACAGGGAAAGGATAAGTGGTAATCAATACATCCCGTCCAAATAATGCTTTGCAGATACCTAATGCTGCAGATTCTTTCTGATGAAGAAATACAAGGGCAAACAGGCTACCGATTGTTCCGACCCAAAGACTTGCCATGACACCCTGCTTAGTAGCTTTCTTCCAATATAAAGCACAGAAATAGGCTGGAAGGAAAGCTGCAGCACAAATCCCCATAAAGATAGAAGTTCCACGGGCGATAATATCATGAGGCAACATATAGCAAATAATGTAGCTGACCAGAATAGAGAACAATACTCCCAGACGAATCACGTTGGTCAGTTTATTCCGCGAACGGGGTTTATAAGTTCCATAGATATCAGAACCTACCGAAGCCCCCATTGTATGGAACTGCGAGCTTAGTGTAGACATACTGGCCGAAAGGATACATAACATAAAGAGTGCGGCAAACCAGTCGGGCATCGCTTTATTAATAAAATATGGAATAATCTTATCGATGTCCTGCACTACTTCGGTAGCAACCGCTCCTTCTGTTTTCAGGAAGAAAAGGTTACTCAAAGCTCCGGCATGATAGATAGCTCCTACTGTTATAATCAAAAAGAAACAACCGATAAATACACCGCGGTTTAATTGTTTGCTACTTTCCACAGTCATAAAACGAACCACTAGCTGGGGTTGCGCAAGACATCCGATTCCTACTCCTAAAATAAGGGAAGTAACAAGTGAGTACCATTGCGGTGAACCTGTAACAGGCATTGCAGTCCATCCCTGATGTCCCAATGCTTTAAATTTTTCCGGGACTAACGGAGCAATAGCAGTCAACTCTTTATTCGCCTCGGTAAAACCCATACCGAGCACCTGGTATAAAGAGAATAATAGAAACAGCATGCAACCGAACATGATTACTGCCTGCAACGCATCTGTATACATGACTCCTTTCATACCGCCTGCAATAACATAAGCAGCAATAACCAATGTAAATATCAACAAAGAGATATTGAAATCAATCTGAAAGATCTGTTCGATAAATACAGCTCCACCTTTCATCACAACTGCTGCATAAAGCGGCATTCCGACAAAAATAACAGCAGCAATAAATACCTGTATATTACGGGAACGAAAATGACGCCCTAATAATTGAGGAAAAGTGCTCACATTCAGTTTTGCACCCATACGCCGGGTGCGTAAACCGAAAAAGATAAAAGCAATGACAACCCCAATAAACATATTCAGGAAACAGAGCCACTGAATACCCATTCCGAAAGCTGCCGCCACTCCTCCAAAACCTACAATAGCAGATGCAGAGATAAACGTAGCACCGTAAGAAAGTGCCATAACAATAGGATTCATCTGACGTCCGCCTACCAGATAGTCACTGGTATTCGTTGTTTTCTTGTATCCCAAAAAGCCGAGGTAAGCAAGTGACAGGAGATATCCTATCACAATCAAGCCGAGTGTAAATGTATTCATCGAGTTTCGTCTTTTTCGTCGTCCTTAGTCCAATACTTCAGCCCAAACCAGGCAGCAAAGATCACACATACCACTGAAAGAAGGTAAGGCAGAATTATAAAAGGGTCGTCTATTCCAAACATTTGCGTATCAGATTTTAATTAGCGTTGCAAATGTAAGGAAATTATTGAAAAGACAAAACTTTTGCTTACTAATACTGATTATAATGTATCTTTTTCTCGTCAAATTTCTGTTTCGGGTTCTCTTTTGTAGCCGGATAGCCGAAAGGAATGACACAAAGCGGAAGGATATTATCAGGTAGATTGGTATATTTGCGTACCACCTGCATACGGTCTTCATAAGGATAGGCAGCCGTCCATACAGCCCCCAGTCCCAGACTTTCGGCAGCCAGCAGAATATTTTGCGCTGCTGCTGAACAATCCAAATACCAATAAGACGAACGTACAGAATCTCCGCAGACAATGATAGCGTTACGGGCTTGGGTTAACATCTTTGCATAAGGAAGCGCAGCAGCCATTGAATCCAGTTTGGCACGGTCGGATACTACTATAAACTCCCAAGGACGGACATCTTTACCCGAAGGGGCAGCCATTCCGGCACGAAGCATCAAGTCTATTTTCTCTTTCTCCACTCCCTTATTCAGATAAGTACGCACACTTTTACGTGCGAAGATATTATCCAAAGCAGCATTTCCGGTTTCGGACGTTCCTTTTTCTTCTTTGGTAGAAGAACATGCGCTCATAGCAACAACTATTGCTGCAATCAGACATAAGAAAGAGAAAATCTTTTTCATTGTGATACTATTTAAAACAGATTCAACTTATTTTTCTGCGCCTCTTCCAATGAAACCGTTTCACGTTTCAGCAGACCGCTTTTTTCACGAAGCACCTCATATTCGCTATTCAGTTCGTTCACCAATTCGGCTTTCAGCTGTGGATTCAATAATTTGGAAGCAACACTTGCATTCTGGGAAGCATCTTTCAGATGTACCACCGGAGCGTGATAGACAGGAGCAATCTTCAATGCCGTATGCATTTTCGATGTAGTGGCCCCACCAATCAGAAGAGGAATATCCAGTCCTGCTTTTTCGAGTTCCAAAGCCACATGCGCCATTTCTTCCAAAGAGGGAGTAATCAGACCACTCAATCCGATCATATCCACTTTTTCTTCAATGGCACGCTGCACAATGGTTTCCGCCGGCACCATCACTCCCAAGTCTACAATATCATAACCATTGCAAGCCATCACCACCGCTACAATATTTTTTCCAATATCGTGCACATCGCCCTTTACAGTTGCCAGCAACACTTTTCCAGCCGCGGCGCTTCCTTCCACTTTTTCCGATTCGATAATCGGTTGCAGGATAGCTACGGCTTTTTTCATCGTACGGGCAGTCTTCACAACCTGGGGAAGGAACATCTTACCGGCACCAAACAACTCGCCTACATAATTCATTCCATCCATCAACGGGCCTTCAATCACATCGACTGCTTTATCATAAAGCGGCAATGCTTCCGCCAAATCCTGTTCAAGGAAATCTCCGATTCCTTTCATCAAGGCATATTTCAAGCGTTCCTGAACGGATTCTTCTCTCCACGCATCTTGTTTGGCAGCTGGTTGTCCGGCAGTTCCGCTCATAGTTGCTTTCAGCGATTCCGCCAATTCTATCAGACGTTCCGCTGCGTCCGGACGACGATTCAAGACGACATCTTCTATCTTTTCCAATACATCGGTCGGGATATCACTATATAACACGGAAGTACCCGGATTCACAATCCCCATGTCCATTCCTCGCTGAATGGCATGATAAAGGAATACAGCGTGCATCGCCTCACGGATATAATTATTGCCACGGAAAGAGAAAGAAAGGTTACTGACTCCTCCGCTAATATGAGCACCCGGAAGATTCTTTTTGATCCATGCGGTAGCTTCAATGAAATCTACGGCATAGTTATTATGTTCTTCGATCCCTGTGGCTACGGCAAGTACATTGGGGTCAAAAATAATATCATGAGGATTAAAACCTACTTTATCTACCAAAAGACGGTAAGCCCGTTCGCAAACTTCTATTTTACGGGCGGCTGTATCTGCCTGACCTTTCTCATCAAAAGCCATTACGACGGCGGCCGCTCCATATTGGCGGATGATACGGGCATGTTCGAGGAAAACGTCCTCGCCTTCTTTCAGAGAAATGGAGTTAACGATTGACTTTCCTTGCAGACATTTCAGGCCGGCTTCAATCACTTCCCATTTGGAAGAGTCAATCATTACCGGAACACGGGCTATTTCCGGTTCGGACATGATAAGATTCAGGAAAGTAGTCATCTCTGTCTTTGCGTCCAACAGTCCGTCATCCATATTGACGTCAATCACCAAGGCACCATCTTCCACTTGTTGACGGGCGATGGAGAGAGCTTCATCATATTTCTTTTCGTTTACCAGACGGAGAAACTTACGAGAACCGGCTACGTTGCAACGTTCGCCAACATTTACAAAATTAATTTCCGGTTTGACTTCCAATAGTTCAAGCCCGGAAAGCCACATACAATCCGGTGCAAGAGCAGGGACGTGTGGTTTAGCACCTTTCACGAGGGCGGGATATTCGGCAATATAGGCATCCGTCGTTCCACAACAGCCGCCAATGATATTGATTAGTCCTTCTTCAATATATTCTCTCACTTCGTGAGCCATATCAGCAGGTGTCTGGTCATACTTACCCAGGCTATTCGGTAATCCGGCATTCGGATAAGCACTAATATAATAAGGTGCACGAGCTGCCAGTTGTTCAAGGAATGGTTTCAATTGGCGGGCTCCGAAAGAACAGTTTAAACCGACAGAAAAGATATTGGCATGTTGCACGGAAGCAAGAAATGCGTCCAATGTCTGGCCGGACAATGTTCGTCCGCCAATATCAGACACCGTTACAGATAACATGACAGGCACTTCGACACCTGTTGCTTTCATTGCTTGTTCGGCTGCAAAAATAGCAGCTTTAGCATTCAGGGTATCAAAGATTGTTTCGATCAGAATGGCGTCTACGCCACCTTCAAGCATTGCTTCCATCTGTTGCTGATAGGATGCAGCCAGTTCGTCGTAACTCAAAGCACGATAAGCCGGATTGTTCACGTCCGGGCTCATAGAGCAGGTTTTATTGGTTGGGCCTACAGAGCCGGCTACAAAACGCGGTTTATCGGGATTCTTTGCAGTGTACTCGTCGGCAAGATCACGGGCTAGTTTTACGGCTGCCAGATTCATCTCACGCACGTATTCTTCTACGTGATAATCAGCCATAGAAACTGTAGTCGAACTGAATGTATTGGTTTCGATGATATCCGCACCTGCTTCCAGGTATTTACGATGAATATCCTGAATCACGTCGGGACGTGTGAGACACAATAAGTCGTTATTCCCTTTCAACTGTCCGGGGATATGCGCAAACCGTTCACCACGAAAATCTTCTTCCTTGAGGTTATATTGTTGAATCATTGTACCCATTGCCCCATCCAGAATAAGGATGCGCTCGGATACGACTTGAGAAATTGTCTTTTTCATTACCCTATCACATTAATACCTAATTACCTACTCTGCCATCTTCTGCCAGACTCTTCGCAGTCCAGCGTTTATCTTATAGCGATTTTCTTTACCGCTTGAACATTCTTGCCATATCTCTACGGTCGTCTTTCTCCTTTATAGATTCTCGTTTATCATATTCTTTCTTACCTTTCGCCAAAGCGACTACCAGTTTCGCCAAACCTTTTTCATTGATAAACAAGCGTACAGGGACAATCGTAAAGCCGGGATTTTTCATCTCCCGCTGAAGTTTCTCCAATTCTTTTTTATTAAGCAACAACTTCCTCTCTCTACGTGCCGTATGGTTATTGTACGATCCATAGAAATATTCGGCGATGTGCATATTCTTCACCCACAATTCGCCTTTCGTAAAATAGCAAAACGTATCTACCAGACTGGCTTTTCCCAAACGAATGGATTTTATTTCCGTACCGGTCAATACAATACCTGCTGTGTAGGTATCTATCAGCTCGTAATCAAACGTAGCCCGTTTATTCTTTATATTTACAGGAGGTTGTTTCATCTTTACTCATTAATTAAGTATGGCCGTCAGCCTATTAAACACGATCTGTATCACCGCCGGACATAGTATTAACAATACAGACGACAAAAGGGTGTATTTTAATCGTTGTTTTTCTTCTACTCCCATCAGTATAGGAACTCCCTCCCATACCACATAGACGATGTAGAACTGCAGCAACCAAGCAATAATTCTAAAATCAGGTAATAGTCCGGTTACTATCTGAAGCAGGAAAGACACAACCAATGCATATCCTGCAAACTGTTGTGTCAACGGCATATTGCTATGCAGACCAAACATCCTTGTTCCCATTTCATTGATGGCATAAGCTGCCAGAAAATAGCCACCGAACAGGGCTACAGCTACGGCGCAACAATTGGTCATAGCTATCTGGAAACTTTGCGGACCTCCCCACCCATTCGTCAATAACGAACCGATGAATACGGACAGACCGCATAAACCAATCATAGGATAGACAAAAGCCATAAATACTTTTCGCCTATCCTCTTCCATAGAAATTTCCTCCCAGGCCTTGGCCGGAGAGGAAATCAATTTCATTGCTATGTTAAATAGTTCTTTGTAGTTCAATGTTATTCTGTAAATGCGTAATCATATTCAACCGAACGTTCAACCGAAGTTTCCTTCCCATCCTTATCGACCAATTCATCTTTTGAGTTATTGATTTCAGCTGTCAGTTCCAGGTATTTCGGTAATTTGCCTGTTTTCTCCTTAAATGCAGCAAGAGCAGCTCTAATTGAATAAGCCCTATAAGCATATGTAAAATTAGAACGAGTTACGGTCTCACCTGCATCCTCAACAACATGGCTAATATATAGTTTTAACTTAGTGTCAGAGGCAGTCATTGCTTCAGGATCATAAGAAAGAACAAATGAATGCTTCTTTACTTCTGAATCTTCAACACTAGAGTTTGTAACTTTCACCCAATATGGCATTGTCAAAACGATTGTATTTTTGTCATAATAAACCAAACTTGACTGTTGCTTATCCAATGAATAAAGAGGATTAGTAGGTTCCGTTTTTTGAGGATTCAAACCTTCATTACCTTTAGGGTCAATACAAAGCGGAGTAGATAGCAAAGTAACTGGTATACTAGTACTATTTGCTGTCACCTGTGATTGGTCATATTGGCATGAAATTATATACATATTTCCATCCAAAAAGCCCAATTCTGTAGTTGGAACCAACTTCGTAGTTGCATCCCCCATCAGAAATGATCCAAAATTATACTTAACAGGAACAGTCATTGTAACATTGTGGTTATCATCTCCATTCATACAAGAAGTAACTGACATACCCATAACCACAGCCATCAAAGCCACCAAGAAAAATTTCACTTGTTTCATAAACATATTTTTTAGATTTTGCAAAGATATAAATTCTAATTCATAATTAATAAATGCAAGTACTTAAAAAATACTGCATCAGTTACTTTATTATTTTTGCAAAAAGTTCCAAATGATCATCTACGTAGCTTGCAATCAATGCTGTGACTTGTTCTTCCATCTCTAAATAGGCTTCTTCCAACTCATCAAAAGCTTCATATTGCTCGTACATAGCCATAAATTCATCATCCGTCCGTTCCTTTTCCAAATCTTTCCGGTTGGCATCAAAGATTTTCTTAGCCTTATAAACTAATTTCGAAAACTCTTCCGCTCCCCACAAACGCATCACTTTCGCAAACGGATTATCAAAGATATAACCACCATAGCCATTCTGAATCAATTGACAGAACCCGCCAACCATCATCTCATCACGAAAAATCTGATAAGCCAGCAAAGAATGTTGTTCTCCCGTCAACAAAGGCATCGTCTCCGCAGTCAATTCACCACCGATTACCTCTTTATATTTATCTGTAAACGCCTGGATAAATTCATCCATTCCTTCACCCGCAGCCTTTTGTAAGGCTGATTCTACAACTTCGATCATAATCTTCTTTATATAATGATGCAGCAAAGCTACGAATTTTATTCTACATCCAGTAATAATCCCTCCATAATCTTGCCAATCTTAACTCCATTATCCGTCCTCCACGTTCTTCACACGATCCATATCATCTCATTTACAGACACTTCCTGTGAACAAATCATATAAAACACGGTATTCACATCCTTCACAGAATATGTATTTCACAGTTTCACCACATAGTGAGAACCAATACTTGCTATATTAATAGAAACAGGCAAATAGCATATATATCCCGAATGAAAAGCAACTGTTTAATAACAGACGACTCCAGTCGGCTATCCAGTCAACTCTAGTCGACTAATCAGACAACGATAGTTGTCCGAATGGCCGGCTAGAGTCAGCTGACAAGAATATTGTAAGGTGATTTATGAATTGCCGGCTCTATTCAGGCTGTTTATTATACATGTAATCGCATCCCCAAATAAACTCCTATTAGATAAGGTATAAGCCAAATGCACCAAACTACAATGCTGAAACGATTAAAATGTCTCTTTTCTATAGGCGTTCCCTTCACATAGGTCCATATCGCCCATAACGCATGTACAAACATCAGAAGAATAGCAATTGCCCCTATCACCGTATGCATTTCGTCATGCAAATGAGTCAGTTCGGCAATATGCTCCATCAGGCTTGTACCCACCGTGTCGGCCAGCAACCCGAGAAGAAAGAAAATGATATGCCAAAACTTTAATTTCCTTTGAAGACGTTCTCCCCAAACACCTATCGTATAAAACACAAGCGCAGATGAAATAACGCAAATTGCCGCTATTAAATAATGTATATCTATCTGATTCAGTTCCATAAATTTTCTTTTTCTAATAACAACAAAGCACAGGATAGATAGTTCTCGCGGTCTCAATCTTTCACAAATGCAATCCCGACTTTACAAACGACGAAAAAACGTAAACAGATTTGTCTCTTTTCACAAAAAAGTAATAAAAGGCGATTTGCAGAAACAAATAAATCGACTACCTTTGTGGGCGATTTAGAGAATCGTGACTACGTATTTTTAATTATATCACTAAAAAAAGAGCTAATTATGACTTATTCACACGAAGTGGAACACATGTGTGTTGTAAAGAAGGGCCCTAACCACGGACCGGCTCCCATACCCGAAGAAGGCAAATGGGTAAAATCTAAAGAAATCGTTGATATTTCTGGTTTGACACACGGTATCGGTTGGTGCGCTCCTCAACAAGGTGCTTGTAAACTGACACTGAACGTTAAAGAAGGTATCATTCAGGAAGCTTTAGTTGAAACTATCGGATGTTCCGGTATGACTCACTCTGCTGCTATGGCTGCTGAAATTCTTCCGGGAAAAACGATCCTTGAAGCATTGAACACTGACCTTGTTTGCGACGCTATCAATACTGCAATGCGCGAACTTTTCTTGCAAATCGTATACGGACGTACTCAATCAGCTTTCTCTGAAGGTGGTTTGATTATCGGTGCAGGTTTGGAAGACTTGGGTAAAGGTCTTCGTAGCCAGGTAGGTACTCTTTATGGTACTTTGGCTAAAGGTCCTCGTTACCTTGAAATGGCAGAAGGTTATATCAAACAAATCTTCTTGGACAAGAACGACGAAATCTGCGGATACGAATTCGTACACATGGGTAAGTTCATGGACGAAATCAAGAAAGGTACTGATGCTAACGAAGCTTTGAAGAAAGTTACAGGTACTTACGGACGCGTAACAGCAGAACAGGGAGCAGTTAAATCTATTGATCCACGTCACGAATAATATAAGGAGGAAAGAAACAATGATTAGAGAAGTAAAATTCGAAAGCCAAGACCGTCGTATCAAACAGATTATCGCTGCTTTGAACGCTAACGGCATCAAAGATATCGAAGAAGCTAACGCTATCTGTGAAGCTCATGGACTTGATCCTTATAAAACGTGTGAAGAAACTCAGCCTATCTGTTTTGAAAATGCAAAATGGGCTTATGTTGTAGGTACTGCCATTGCTATTAAAAAAGGTTGTACAAACGCTGCTGAAGCTGCTGAAGCTATCGGTATCGGTCTGCAAGCATTCTGCATCCCGGGTTCTGTAGCTGACGACCGTAAAGTTGGTATCGGCCATGGTAACCTTGCTGCTATGTTGCTGCGTGAAGAAACTAAATGTTTCGCTTTCCTGGCAGGTCACGAATCTTTCGCTGCTGCTGAAGGTGCTATCAAAATCGCTGCTAAAGCAGACAAAGTACGTAAAGAACCGTTGCGTTGTATCTTGAACGGTCTTGGAAAAGACGCTGCTCAGATCATCTCTCGTATCAACGGCTTTACATACGTTCAGACTCAATTCGATTACTTTACTGGTGAACTGAAAGTTGTTCGCGAAATCGCTTACTCTGACGGTCCTCGTGCAAAAGTAAAATGTTATGGTGCTGACGACGTTCGCGAAGGTGTAGCTATCATGTGGAAAGAAGGTGTAGACGTATCTATCACAGGTAACTCTACTAACCCGACTCGTTTCCAACATCCAGTTGCAGGTACTTACAAGAAAGAACGTGTTCTCGCTGGTAAACCATATTTCTCTGTAGCTTCAGGTGGTGGTACAGGTCGTACTCTTCACCCGGATAACATGGCTGCCGGTCCTGCTTCATACGGTATGACAGATACGATGGGTCGTATGCACTCAGACGCTCAGTTCGCCGGTTCATCCTCAGTTCCTGCTCACGTAGAAATGATGGGATTCCTTGGAATTGGTAACAATCCTATGGTAGGTTGTACAGTGGCTTGCGCTGTTGACGTAGCTCAGGCCTTGAGTAAGTAATTCAAATAATTACCATATAGTAAATCCCTGTAACTGATAAGGTTATGGGGATTTTTATTTTCAGTATGTTCGTAGGTTGAACTGCTGATTTACCTCTCTCCTACCTTTCTAATATAGTTTAGTTTTGTATTCCTACCTAATACTGATTTCACTTTACTAAGATGGATATAGATACTACTTTAAACTAAAAAAGAAAGTATTTATTAGTCCAATGCAAAAAAAGTAGAGTATTAATACAACTATCCCTAATGATACCTTGTTAAAGTAAGAGTTATTAATTATCTTTGCATTGAAAGGAGATACACCTATGAAGCTGATTGAAAATAATATCCAAAAGATAATTGACCTATGCAAAAAACATAAGGTACATAAATTATTTGTCTTTGGTTCTGTTCTTACGAGTCGTTTTAATGACAACAGCGATGTTGATTTAGTTGTCGATTTTAATAAGGCAGAAGTAAGCGATTACTTTGATAATTTCTTTGATTTCAAATATGCTTTAGAAAATTTGTTTGGTAGAAAAGTAGATTTACTGGAAGAACAGACTATTAAGAATCCATATTTGAAGAAGAATGTGGATGCAACTAAAACTTTAATCTATGGATGAGTTAATAAAGAAACACTTGCAAGATATTCTAACTGCCATTGAAGAAGTAGAAAGTTTCTTCGGCAATGCTCCTAAAGTTTATGATGACTTCTATAGTAACCTATGCCTTAGACGAGCCGTTGAAAGAAACATAGAAATTATTGGTGAAGCTATGAATAGAATACTAAAAATTGATAAAGATATAGCTATAACCAATTCTCGTAAAATAGTAGATGCCAGGAATTATATCATACATGGCTATGATAGTCTATCCGTAGATATACTTTGGAGTATGGTTATTAATCATTTACCAAAACTAAAAAATGAAGTAACAGCATTACTAAATATATAAGGTTTGTGACTTATTCACGACCATTTATTCAAAACATATGGGCCGTATGCACTCTGACGCTCAGTTCGCTGGTTCTTCATCGGTTTCTGCTCACGTA
>NC_021017.1:5107277-5126160 GCF_000210075.1 Bacteroides xylanisolvens XB1A | reverse complement strand
ACGTAGAAATGATGGGATTTCTGGAAATTGGTAACAACCCGATGGTAGGTTGTACAGGGGCTTGTGCTGTAGACGTAGCTCAGGCTTTGAGCAAGTAATTTAAGTTACTTTATATAGATAAGTTCCTGCAATCGTGAAGATTACAGTAGCTTATCTATTTATTATATTTGCAAACACGCTATTTATCAAAAAATAGTGGTAATATATAGTAACCATACATCCAATAATATTATTCCGGAAGAAGGGGAAGCCATGCATCTGATTATATATAGCTCACCTCTATGCAACTCCAAGCAGTTCCACTTCGAATATCAATGTCGAGTAAGCAGGAATAGAATCAAAAGATTTAATACCGTAACCCATTGCATAAGGTATATAGATAATCCATTTATCCCCAACGTGCATTTTCTGAAGTGCTACCTGCCACCCTTCTATTACATCACTAAGACGTAAGGCATCGGGACAAGTACGTTCATAAGAATTATCAAACACCCGACCATCAATCAGACTTCCTTTGTAATGCACGGTAACAATACTCCGCGCACCCGGAGAAATCGTACCTTCACCAGTTTCCAAAACTTTGTAATAAATTCCACACGGCAACGCAAAAACACCTTCCTGAAATGACAGCTTTTTCAGAAATCGTCGATTGGCCTCTTTGTATTCTTTCTTTTTCCCCATAAATAAATTGATTAAGAACTTGCAAAAATAATCAGAATAACAAAGGATTTAGCATAAAAACTGTATATTTGTTTGTTGAACTATAAAAAAACTCATCGCTATGGGACTAACAAAGACTACACGTAGCATTAGTACTACCGGACTACTCCTACTTATCATGATGACTGTGGGCCTATATTCATGCACACGTACTCAAAAAGACATCATTCCTTCTGCCGATTATGCACCGTATGTAAATGCGTATACGGGAGGAGTTATTTCACAGAATTCAACCATACGCATAGAGTTGACCCATGACCAACCCATGGTGGATCTGAACAGTGAGTTAAAAAACAATCCGTTCAGCTTTTCCCCTTCATTAAAAGGAAAAGCATACTGGGTAAGCAACAACACCATTGAGTTTGTGCCGGAAGAAGGAACATTGAAACCGGGAACGCTCTACGAAGGAACTTTCCAACTGGGAGACTTCATCGAAGTGGACAAAAAACTAAAAGAGTTCAACTTCTCATTCCGTGTGCAGGAACGTAACTTCACTTTGCAGTTGGAGTCGTTACCAATTACAGCTACCCAACCGGATGAAATAAATATTAAAGGAGAAATACGCTTCAGCGATGTAGTGAAAAAAGAGGAAGTGGAAAAGATGCTGACTGCCAGCGATGGCAAGAAGAGTTATCCGGTAGAAGTCACCGCGACAGACAACCTTACCCGGTATCAGTTCAACATCAGACAAATACCCAGAGAAGCTGATGATTACCCATTGACCATTACAGCCAATGGTAACCCAGCCGGCATTGACCGCAAACAAAGCGAAGAAGTGCTGATACCGGCTAAAGATTGCTTCCGTTTTATGTCTGCCGAACGCATTGAACAACCGGAAAACGGAATTGAGATTGTTTTCTCCGCTCCTTTATCCACTACCCAGGATTTAAAAGGACTGATTGAGATTCCGGAAGTCTCTTCATCTATCTTCCAAATCAGCGAGAACAGAGTCTTCATCTATTTCGAAGCAAACACACAGAACAAACTGACGTTGAATATCCATGAAGGAGTCAAAGACAGTCAAGGTAAAGCGCTGGGAACTTCACATACGATCTCGTTCAGTGAAGTTAGTCTGAAACCACAAGTAGAAATGTCTACCTCCGCCGCCATCCTGCCCGACTCGAAAAGTCTGATTATTCCTTTCAGGGCTGTCAACCTGTATGCTGTGGACCTGAGCGTGATTCGTATCTTCGAGAATAATGTATTGATGTTCATGCAAACCAATTCACTCGCCTCGACCAATGAACTACGCCGCTCGGGAAGACTGGTTTACAAGAAAACATTATGGCTTGCCAAAGATGCTTCCAAAGATATTCATCATTGGGGAGATTACTCAATAGACCTTGCCGGGTTGATTCATCAGGAGCCGGGTGCCATATACCGTGTCATACTTTCATTCCGTCAGGAATACTCCGCTTATCCTTGTGGAGGAAACGAGAATCAGGATATGAAATTCGCCGACAGTAACACATCCGACGGGTTGACCAAAGTAAGCGGAAGTGTCTTGTCTGAAGAAGATGAAGCCATCTGGAATACGCCCGAAGCTTACTATTATTACAACGGAGGAACAATGGACTGGAGCGTGTACCGATGGACGGAACGCGACAATCCATGCCATCCATCTTATTATATGAATTCAGACCGAATTGCTGCATGTAATGTGTTTGCTTCCAATCTGGGGATGATTGTAAAACGGAATTCACTGAACAAACTATGGATTGCCGTAAGCAATATTTTGGACACCAAACCGATAGGAAAAGCACAAGTAACAGCATATAACTTCCAGTTACAGCCCATAGGAAAGGGAGAGACCAATGGAGACGGGTTCGTTGAAATCACTCCGAAGGGCGTACCTTTCATTATCGTGGCAGAATCGGAAAAGCAAAAGGCGTATGTGCGTGTCGTAGACGGTGAAGAACAGTCCGTCAGCAGATTCGATGTAGGAGGAAAAGATATTCAAAAGGGATTGAAAGGATTCATATATGGCGAAAGAGGAGTATGGCGACCGGGAGACACATTGTACATTTCCTTTATATTGGAGGACCGCGAAAAGAGAATCCCCGACAAGCATCCCGTAGCACTGGAAATATACAATCCGAGAGGACAGTTCTACACCAAAATGATTTCAACGCAAGGAATGAACGGATTTTATACATTCGACGTTCCGACACAGGCTACAGATCCAACCGGGCTCTGGAATGCATATATTAAAGTAGGAGGAACCACCTTCCACAAAGGTCTGCGTATCGAAACCATAAAGCCCAACCGCTTGAAAATAAACCTGGCATTGCCGAAGATTCTTCAAGCTACGGACAAGGATGTCTACGCCCCACTCACTTCAACCTGGCTGACAGGAGCCACTGCCTCCAAATTGAAAGCTAAAATAGAAATGTCTTTATCTAAAGTGAATACACAGTTTAAGAATTACGGACAATATATCTTCAATAATCCGGCCACGAATTTCACAACTATCAAAACTGATATATTCGACGGTACACTGGATGCAGAAGGAAAAACCAGCGTCACACTGAAAGTTCCGACCGCAACCGAAGCACCGGGTATGTTGAATGCAACTTTCACCACCCGTGTATTCGAACCGGGAGGAGATGCCAGCATCTACACCCAAACAATCCCGTTCTCGCCATTTACATCTTACGTCGGTATCAACTTGAACCAACCGAAAGGCAAATATATTGAAACGGACAAAGATCACGTATTCGATATTGTGACTGTAAACACGCAGGGACAGTTAGTGAACCGTACTAATCTAGAATACAAAATATACCGCATCGGCTGGAGCTGGTGGTGGGAGAACAGCGGTGAATCTTTTGGCACTTACATCAACAACAGTTCCATCACACCTGTTGCCAGCGGCAACTTACAGACAAGAGGCGGGAAAGCATCCTTCAAGTTCCGCATCGATTATCCGTCATGGGGACGATATTTGGTTTACGTAAAAGACAAAGAGAGCGGACATGCCACTGGAGGAACCGTTTATATAGACTGGCCGGAATGGCGCGGACGTTCGAGCAAAACAGATCCCAGCGGTATCAAGATGCTTGCTTTCTCTCTGAACAAAGATTCGTATGAAATTGGAGAAACAGCCACAGCCATTATTCCTGCAGCAGCGGGAGGACGTGCACTGGTATCTATCGAAAACGGTTCGACAGTATTACGTCAGGAATGGATAGAAGTCTCCAACGGAGGAGATACGAAATATACATTCAAGATTACGCCGGAGATGACTCCGAACGTATATTTGCATATCAGTCTGTTACAGCCTCATGCGCAAACAGTCAACGACCTGCCTATCCGTATGTACGGTGTTGTTCCAGTATTTGTCACTAACAGTCAGACAGTATTGCAACCGCAGATACAGATGCCGGAAGTGTTACGCCCGGAAACCAACTTCAACGTGACCGTCAGCGAAAAGAGCGGTAAACCGATGACTTATACATTGGCGATTGTAGACGACGGTTTATTGGATCTTACCAACTTCAAGACCCCGGACCCATGGAATGATTTCTATTCACGCGAAGCGCTTGGCATCCAGACATGGGATATGTATGATAATGTATTGGGAGCTTCTGCCGGAAGCTACAGTTCGCTTTTCAGCACAGGTGGAGACGCCACACTGAAACCTGCCGATGCTAAAGCAAACCGTTTTAAACCGGTAGTCAAGTTTATAGGTCCTTTCTATCTGGGAAAAGGAAAGAGCCAGACGCATACATTGAAACTTCCGATGTACGTAGGTTCGGTACGTGCCATGGTGGTTGCCGGACAGGACGGTGCTTATGGCAATGCGGAAAAGACTGCCTTCGTACGAACTCCATTGATGATGTTGTCTACTTTGCCCCGTGTGCTTAGTATTCAGGAAGAAATTACCGTTCCGGTCAATATCTTTGCGATGGAGAATCAAGTAAAGAATGTGACCGTATCCCTTCAGGCATCCGGTGGAGGAGTACAGATTGTAGGAACTAACCAACAATCGCTCAAATTCACCCAACCGGGAGACCAGCTTGTCTTCTTTACCTTAAAAACAGGCAGCAAAACCGGAAAGGCTACGATCCACCTGACAGCAAATGGCAGCGGACAACAAACCAAAGAAACCATTGAAATAGACGTACGCAATCCGAATCCGGTAGTAACCCTGCGCAACAGTCAATGGATAGAAGCCGGACAAAGCAAAGAATTGTCATACAACCTAAGCAGTTCTTCCGCAAATAATCAGATCAAGCTGGAAGTATCCCGCATACCTTCGGTAGATATCAGCCGTCGGTTCGACTTCTTATACAATTATCAGCACCATTGCACGGAGCAGTTGACTTCCAAGGCTCTGCCTCTTCTGTTTGTCGCTCAATTCAAGACGATAGATAAGACGGAAGCCGAAAAGATAAAGACGAATGTACAGGAAGCTATCCGGCAGATTTATGGTCGTCAGCTCCCCAACGGCGGATTTGTATATTGGCCGGGGAATGCTGCTGCCGACGAATGGATTAGTTCTTATGCTGGAATGTTCCTGACGCTGGCACAAGAAAAAGGATATGCCGTTCATGCGAATGTACTGAACAAGTGGAAGCGCTTCCAACGTGCAGCCGCACAAAACTGGCGTATGCCACAGGAGGCAAGCGGTTGGCAGCAATGGCAGTCGGAATTGCAACAAGCCTTCCGTTTATATACCCTTGCATTGGCAGGAGTACCGGAATATGGAGCTATGAACCGAATGAAAGAACAGACCGGATTATCAATTCAGGCCAAATGGAGACTGGCAGCCGCATACGCACTGACCGGAAAGATGAAACCGGCTGAAGAACTTGTGTATAATGTAGAAACAACGGTGCACCCCTACTCTTCCATGAATCAGATTTACGGTTCTTCCGATCGTGACGAAGCAATGATTTTGGAAACACTCATCCTGATGAACCGGGAACGGGATGCTTTACAACAAGCGAAAGTCGTTTCTAAGAATCTGTCACAAGAGGATTGGTTCAGTACACAATCTACCGCTTTTGCTCTGATGGCAATGGGACGTCTGGCAGAAAAGTTATCAGGCACACTGGATTTTGTATGGTCATGGAACGATAAACAGCAACCGGCTGTAAAATCAGCCAAAGCTGTGTTTGAAAAAGAGATCGCTACCACTCCAAAATCCGGCACTGTTTCTGTGAAGAATCAAGGAAAGGGAGCACTTAGCGTAGACCTTATCACACGTACGCAGTTATTAAACGATACGTTACCAGCTATCAGCGATAACCTCCGCATGGATATAAGATATGCTAACCTAAACGGTACACCGCTCTCTGTCAATGACATCATACAGGGAACTGACTTTATGGCTATCACCTCAATATCCAATATTAGCGGTACTTCCGATTACACTAATCTGGCACTGACGCATATCATACCGTCCGGTTGGGAAATATACAATGAAAGAATGGTTGCTCCCGAAACGGAAAACGCAGCAGCCGACGGCTCCGGTCAATCAGTCAGCAAGTACAGCTATCAGGATATACGTGATGACAGGGTATTGACCTATTTCAATCTGCGCCGCGGTGAGACAAAGGTATTCACTGTCAGGTTACAAGCGACCTATGCCGGTAACTTTATTCTCCCTGCCGTTCAATGTGAAGCGATGTATGATGTAAACGTACAGGCACGAAGCAAAGCAGGAAGAACAACTGTCAGCCGATAATATTTGGCACGGATTACACGGATTTCACGGTTCTACTCGTTCACTTAAACCGCGTAATCCGTGTAATCCGTGCCTAATTATTTCGTACCTTATTATTTCGTACTTAATCATTTGTCACAAAGATATGTCTCTTAGCTTTTAATATTTAAATGAATCCTATAAAATTCTTCAAACGATTATCTGTCACTAAGAAAGTAATGACTATAAGCATTACTCTTTTGATAATAGGATACATCTTTTGCCTTCCCCGGCAACTGTTTCATGTACCCTACTCTACCGTTGTGACTGATCGAAATGAAGAATTATTGGGAGCACGTATCGCATCGGACGGTCAATGGCGGTTTCCTCCCCGAAAGACAACACCCGAAAAAATCAAGCAATGCCTCATTACCTTTGAAGACAAACACTTTTATCACCACTGGGGAGTTAATCCGTTAGCTACCGGAAGGGCACTCTATCAAAATTTAAAGAACAAACGTGTCGTAAGCGGAGGAAGTACCCTTACCATGCAAACCATTCGTCTCGCCCGGAACAAACCTAGAACTCTCGGAGAGAAAGTCGTTGAAATGATATGGGCTACCCGTCTGGAATTTCGGGCTTCCAAAGAGGAAATCTTATCCATGTATGTCTCTCATGCACCATTCGGAGGAAATGTTGTAGGATTGGATGCTGCTGCCTGGCGTTACTTCGGTCATTCTGCCGAAGATTTATCATGGGCGGAATCGGCTATGCTGGCTGTCCTCCCCAATGCCCCTGCCATGATCCATCTATCCAAAGGACGAAAGACACTGCTTTCCAAACGCAACCGTCTATTAAAGCAACTTCTTGAAGAAGAGATTATCGACGCATCCACCTATGAATTAGCTGTCAGCGAACCGTTACCCGACGAGCCGCATCCGCTTCCTCAAATAGCTCCCCACCTAGTCAGTCGTTTCTATCAGGAAAGAAACGGGCTATATACCCGTTCAACCATAGACAGAGGAATACAAAGCCACATAGAGAGTTTGGCAGAACGGTGGAGCAACGAGTTTAATCGAAGTGATATCCGCAACCTGGCAATTCTGGTTATCGACATTCCCACCAATCAAGTAGTAGCATACTGCGGAAATGTACATTTCGACCGTAAACAAGGAGGAAGCCAAGTAGATGTGATCCAAGCTCCCAGAAGTACAGGTAGTATTTTAAAGCCCTTTCTCTACAATGCCATGCTACAGGAAGGAAGTTTACTGCCGAAAATGCTGTTGCCGGATGTACCGGTTAATATCAACGGATTTACTCCTCAAAACTTCAGTATGCAGTTTGAAGGAGCAGTCCCCGCTTCCGAAGCCCTTGCCCGTTCGTTGAATATCCCGGCTGTAACCATGTTACAAAGATATGGAGTACCCAAGTTTCACCATTTGTTGCAACAGATGGAATTCAAGACCATCAATCGGACAGCCTCTCATTATGGTTTGTCACTAATTTTAGGAGGTGCAGAAGCAACATTATGGGATGTAACGAATGCCTATGCACAAATGGGACGAAGCCTTTCCAGCAGCCCCTCCCCGACCGTATCTCAAGGAAAGGAAGCACAGATACTACTGGAAACAGAAAATACAGAGCAAATAAACAATGATACGAAGCAAACAAGCCGTAATCATAAAAGCAATCATAACAAGCAGGAAAAACGAGAACAAAGTAACTCCAGTCCTCTCTCCGTAGAAGAGGATTCGGAAGAAACCACTTCGGCTAAAACAGGAGCAGCTTGGCTCACCCTCTCCGCCTTAACAGAAGTCAACCGTCCCGAAGAGATTGACTGGAAATCAATTCCATCCATGCAAACTATCGCATGGAAAACCGGAACCAGCTACGGATTCCGTGATGCGTGGGCAGTGGGGGTGACTCCGCGCTATACAGTAGGCGTATGGGTAGGCAATGCAACCGGAGAAGGAAAGCCCGGATTGGTTGGTGCACAAACAGCCGGTCCTGTATTATTCGATATATTCAGTTACCTCCCTTCTTCACCGTGGTTCGAACGTCCCACAGGCGTTTTCGTTGATGCAGAAATATGCCGCCAGTCCGGTCATCTGAAAGGACGTTTCTGTGAAGAAACTGATACCGTATTGATTCTTCCTGCCGGATTACGGACAGAGGCTTGTCCTTACCATCATCTCGTCACTCTATCTGCTGACGAAAGCCACCGCATCTATGAAAACTGTGCAAATACCGAACCTACCATTCAGAAATCATGGTTTGCCCTGCCACCTGTATGGGAATGGTACTATAAGCAGCACCATCCGGAATACAAACCACTGCCACCTTTCAAAGCCGGCTGTGGAGAAGATTCTTTCCAATCCATGCAGTTCATCTACCCTCCGATGAACGCCCATATCAAGTTGCCCAAACAATTGGACGGCAGTAAAGGGTTTCTCACGGTCGAACTGGCACACAGCAACCCCAATGCGACTATCTTTTGGCATCTTGACGACACTTATCAGACACAGACGCAGGATTTCCACAAAATTTCCCTGCAACCCGCTCCCGGCAAACATTCCCTGACGGCAGTAGACGGAGAAGGCAACACAGTTTCCACTACTTTCTTCATCGAATAAACATCTTATTTTATTATCTTTGCCGCATGAAACAGCCATTAAAAGAAAACGGAGGACTACCGGCATCCATCCTCTGGACACTTGCTATTGTGGCAGGTGTCTCGGTAGCCAACATCTATTATATCCAACCTCTATTAAATATGATACGCCATGAACTTGGCATATCAGAGTTCAGAACTAACCTGATTGCCATGGTCACGCAAATAGGCTATGCGGCAGGACTGTTGTTCATCACCCCCTTAGGCGACTTATATCAACGAAAGAAAATCATCCTTGTCAATTTCACCGTCCTGATCTTCTCCCTCTTGACGATTGCCCTGACACACAGCTTCCATCTGATACTCATCGCTTCATTCCTCACGGGAGTCTGTTCCATGATTCCACAGATATTCATTCCCATAGCCGCCCAGTTTTCCCGTCCGGAACATAAAGGCAGAAACGTAGGAATTGTCTTATCAGGACTATTGACCGGTATTCTGGCTTCACGTGTCGTCAGCGGATTTATCGGTGAACTGATTGGCTGGCGGGAAATGTATCACATTGCTGCAGGCATGATGTTTATCTGCGCGATTGTTGTATTAAAAGTCCTTCCCGATATTCAAACCAACTTCCAAGGAAAATATAGCGACCTGATGAAATCTCTGTTAGCCTTAGTGAAAGAATATCCGCAACTACGCATTTATTCGATTCGGGCGGCACTGAATTTCGGTTCCCTCCTTGCCATGTGGTCCTGTCTGGCTTTTAAAATGGGACAAGCTCCGTTCTTCGCCAACAGCGATGTAATCGGTATGCTGGGACTTTGCGGAGTAGCCGGTGCACTGACTGCTTCTTTTGTCGGAAGATACGTAAAACGGGTAGGCGTACGCCGCTTCAACTTTATCGGCTGCGGTTTGATTCTCTTTGCATGGTTGTTGTTCTTCGTCGGTGAAAACACCTTTGTCGGTATCATCGCCGGTATCATCATCATTGACATAGGAATGCAATGTATTCAGCTAAGTAACCAGACAAGTATCTTCGAACTAAATCCGCGTGCTTCGAACCGTATTAATACAGTTTTCATGACTACTTACTTTATCGGTGGTTCTATGGGAACATTTCTGGCAGGCAGCTTTTGGCAACTGTATGGCTGGCACGGAGTTATCAGTACCGGAGTTGTTTTAACCGGGATTTCTTTATTAATTACGATTTTCTACAAGAAATGAGTCAACAAAACGAACACTCAAACCGTTTATTATAAAAAAAACGCCAATGAAATACGGAGTTAACAGACAAATCTTACTTATCACAGCCGGTGCCGTCTGGATTATAGCCGGTGCCAATATTCTGCGAATAGGAATTGTGACCTGGTTAAACACTTCCCAAGATTGGATGTTCAAAATAGGAGAAGCCACCGTGGTTTTCTTATTATTCTTCGTATTGGTTTTCAGAAGGCTCTACTATAAACATACCCAGCGAATCGAGCAAAAGAAAGAACGCCGGAATTGTCCGTTCTCCTTTTTCGATGTGAAAAGCTGGATTACAATGATATTCATGATTTCCCTGGGAATCACCATCCGTAGCTTCCACCTCCTGCCCGAAACGTTCATTTCTGTTTTCTATACCGGATTATCCATCGCCCTCATCCTGACAGGGGTGCTTTTCATCCGTTACTGGTGGATCAGGCGCAAGACTTTTGCCAGTTGAGCCGTCTCCTACATATTCCAATCAAATATAAACATCTAATAATTTTTATTACCTGATGTTTTGAAGCAAAAGATTTCATTCTTTTTTGTTGTATCTTTGCGCGGCTATCAACAAACAGTAGCCGGAAAATAAATAAAAGGTTATAAGAATCAAGATGAAGAAAGCCCCCTCTCCCCTCATATCGTTGATACCGATTGTTGTACTGGTGTTATTATTGTTTGCCACTATCCGTACCTTTGGCAGTGATGCCCTAAGCGGCGGAAGTCAAGTGTCATTGCTTACCACTACAGCCATTTGTATCCTGATTGGTATGGCGTTTTATAAGATTCCCTGGAAAGATTACGAGCTCGCCATCACCAACAATATTGCCGGAGTGGCAACAGCCATCATCATTCTGTTGATAATCGGTGCGTTGAGTGGCATTTGGATGATTAGCGGAGTAGTGCCGACCTTAATCTATTACGGGATGCAAATTATCCATCCCAGTTTCTTCCTGGCATCGACCTGCATCATCTGCGCGTTGATTTCTGTAATGACCGGAAGTTCGTGGACCACTATTGCCACTATCGGTATTGCATTGATGGGTATCGGAAAGGCGCAAGGCTTTGAAGATGGATGGATTGCCGGAGCTATCATTTCGGGGGCATACTTCGGGGATAAAATATCTCCTTTATCCGAAACCACTATCCTGGCGTCTTCCATCACAGACACTCCCCTGTTCCGTCACATCCGTTATATGATGATTACTACGGTACCGTCTCTTATCATCACGCTGATTATTTTCACAGTGGCAGGACTTTCCCACGATGCCAGCAATACACAACATATTGCGGAGGTGGCAACCGCTTTGAATGAAAAGTTCCATATCACTCCGTGGTTGTTAATAGTCCCTGTTGTAACCGGAATACTGATAGCACGGAAAGTACCCTCTATCGTTACGCTGTTCCTATCCACTCTGCAGGCTGGTGTCTTTGCTTTGATATTTCAGCCGGAGTTGTTGCAAGAGATTTCCGGAGTTGCCGTTTCCGGATTCGATTCTTTGTTCAAAGGACTGATGATGACCGTCTATGGAGCGACAAATTTACATACAGACAATGCCGTTCTGACAGATTTAATCGCCACACGTGGTATGGCGGGAATGATGAATACGATTTGGCTGATTCTGTGCGCCATGTGTTTTGGCGGGGCAATGACAGCAAGCGGTATGCTGGGAAGTATCACTTCCATCTTCGTCCGCTTCATGAAGAAAACAGTCAGCGTGGTTGGAGCGACAGTCTGCTCCGGCCTGTTTCTTAATCTGACAACTGCCGACCAATACATCAGTATCATTCTGACGGGAAATATGTTTCGTGATATTTATGCCAAGAAAGGGTATGAAAGTTGCTTACTAAGCCGTACGACGGAAGATGCAGTAACCGTTACATCTGTATTGATTCCGTGGAATAGTTGCGGAATGACACAAGCTACTATCTTGAGTGTACCCACACTTGTCTATCTACCTTATTGTTTTTTCAACATTATCAGCCCCTTAATGAGTATCACTGTGGCAGCCATCGGATATAAAATTGCAAGACGTTCGTGAACAATCTGGCATACACTTTGTTTTTGCAATAAACGAACAACGTATTAAACCTAAACAAAAAAAAGTTATGAAAAAGTTTATTGCATTAGTAGCATTAGTATTAGTAAGTGCAAGCACAATGATGTATGCACAAGAAAGTAACGCAGCAGCACGCCGCGCAGAAAGAAAAGCTCAAAGAGATGCAGAAAGAGCAAAACTCCGTGCCGAAGAAGAGGTGCAGGACATGGCAGCCTATCAACAAGCTGTACAGGCTTTGAAGAACAAGCAATTTGTATTGGAAGCTAATCAAGTTGTCTTCCGCAACGGTATGAGTGCTTTTGTTACTTCAAACACCAACTTCGTCTTGATGAACGGCAACAGAGCTACCGTACAGACTGCTTTCAACACTCCTTACCCAGGTCCTAACGGAATCGGTGGTGTTACAGTAGATGGTAATTCTTCGGATATGAAGATGAATATCGACAAAAAAGGAAATGTGAACTGCTCATTCAGCGTTCAGGGTATCGGCATCTCCGCTCAAGTATTTATCAATATGAGCAGCGGAAACAATACTGCTTCGGTTAGCATCAGCCCGAACTTCAGCAACAATAACCTGACATTGAACGGAAATATCGTTCCGCTTGACCAGTCAAATATCTTCAAAGGACGTTCCTGGTAATCCGGATACAAGAATCTTATCATAACTCCGCTACAAATCGCGCAAAATGCGTACATTTGTAGCGGAGTTTTTTTATTCATCGTTGCTTATGAGAGAATTTATCATCGCAGACAATCAGGATATCAGTAAGGCAGGAATGATGTTCCTGCTAAGTAAACAAAAGGAAGTGTCCCTCCTTTTAGAAGCTGATAACAAGGCTGAACTGATTCAGCAGCTACGATTGCATCCGCAAGCGGTGATTGTATTGGATTATACACTGTTCAATTTTGCCGGAGCGGATGAATTGATTGTCCTGCAGGAAAGATTCAAGGAAGCCGACTGGATTCTATTCTCTGACGAACTTAGCCTGAACTTTCTCCGCCAGGTACTGTTCAGCAGTATGGCTTTCGGGGTAGTGATGAAAGATAACTCGAAAGAAGAAATCATGACTGCCATTCAATGTGCCACCCGCAAACAACGGTATATTTGCAATCATGTCAGCAATCTGTTGCTTTCGGGCGCTTCTTCTCCGCTGGCTGCCTCAAGCGTAGACGATCATCTGCTGACACAAACGGAGAAGAATATCCTAAAAGAAATTGCATTGGGAAAAACGACGAAAGAGATTGCAGCAGAGAAAAATCTTAGTTTCCATACGATAAACAGTCATCGTAAGAATATCTTTCGCAAATTGGGAGTAAATAATGTACATGAAGCTACTAAATATGCGATGAGGGCTGGGATTGTGGATTTAGCGGAATACTACATCTGAGATGCCGCCTTATAAGAACTACCCTACACATCCTATTAGCACAAACTAGTGAACAATGCCTTTCTCTATTCTATTTCAATCCATTCTGTTTCAGAAGTTGTTCTATTTCCTTTTCTGATATAGACGCTCTATCTGCTTTATCATAAATATAGAGAAGATTCAAAACTGCATCTTGTTGAGAAACGACTAAAGTAAATGTTATAACCCTTGCTCCTCCACTTTTACCTTTTCCTTTTGAAGTTATTTTCATACGAACTTTGCGCAGTCCATGTCCCAAGTCCGTTCCTAGCAGAGGATTCTGTTCTAAATCATCAATCAATGAAACAAAATCCTCCTTAAAAGAGGAATAGTGTTTCGCCAGCCTTTTAGCCTCCCGCTGAAATGTCGGCTTAACTATAATTTCATAATTCATTAATGAACTCTCTTGCAGTCTTTACCTCCAACTTACCTTCCATTGAAAGTTTTACCTCTTTCAGTCCGGCGTCAATCCCTGCTAGAACTTCTTCTTTCGTGATTTCTTCCTCTTCTTTTTCAGCTTCCATTTTTTTCAGTCGTTTCAAATAGTTCTTCACTCGATTGAGCATCTCTTTGTCATTCAAACTCAGGAGTTCCTCCACCAAGTCCATTTTCAGACTTTTCAATTCCATCGTTGTCATAAGCAATCCTCCTTTATTTATATTCTACGAAACAAAAGTAGTGAAAAATCTCCTGATAATCCAATCTTCACCAATCAAAATAAACTATTTAACAGATGATTTCACCGCTCCCCACACAAACTTTTACTTCTTCATCATAAATCACCCCAAACTGTCCCGGAGCAATGCCTTGCAACTTTTCGGACGACAAGATGTGAAACTGCTTCTCCCCTTCCTGTATCAGTTTTCCTTTTGTAAATTCGGGAGTGTGACGAATCTTGAAAGTAATGTCTACCTCCTTCTCCTGACCTTTCCAAGGATTATCAGTAATGAAATGGAAATCATGCATCCTGAATTCATTACCGTATTGTGTCTCTACACCGTAGCCACGAGATACGTAGATAGTATTTTCCTCAATATCCTTCTTGACTACAAACCAAGGACCACCACTCAATCCGAGCCCTTTCCGCTGACCAATTGTGTGGAACCAATAACCGCGATGTGTACCCACTTTCTTTCCGGTTTCCAGTTCAACAATCGCCCCTTCCTTTTCTCCTAAAAAACGACGAACGAAATCATTGTAGTTTATCTTTCCAAGAAAACAAATCCCCTGACTGTCTTTCCTTTTGGCACTAGGCAATCCGGCACGATTTGCAATCTCACGTACCTCCTGCTTCATCAACCCTCCAATGGGAAACATGAGCTTGGAAACTTGCAGGTAATCAATCTGGGCGAGAAAGTCTGTCTGATCTTTCACGGGATCTTTTGCTGTGCCCAGCCAAGTTTTACCATCACATTGCAAGGTGGTGGCATAGTGACCGGTTGCCGTAAAGTCGAAATCTTTCCCGACACGCTGTTCAAAGCAGCCGAATTTGATAAGCTTATTACACATCACGTCCGGATTCGGTGTCAATCCCTGCCGAATTTTATCAATGGCATACGCCGCCACATTCTCCCAATACTCCTGATGCAGGTCCACCACTTCCAAAGACAGACCGTATTTACGTGCCGTAGCAGTAGATAATTCAATATCCTCCTCTGCCGAACAGTCCATATATTCCGCTCCGTCCATACCTATCTTAATGTAAAAAAGAGTAGGCTTATATCCTTGCTCACAAAGGAGGTGTACGACAACCGAACTGTCGACACCTCCTGATAATAATGCAGCTATCTCCATGAATAAAAATCCGTCTATTAATAACTTTCTATATTTTAGCTAATACCTATCGAAAACTTTGATGTCACAAAGATAAGGCAAGATTCTCTAACACCCAATCACACATTGAAGGCATTTTTATACCATAAATGTGGTAGATAAGCAAAGTATTTCCTACATTTGCACAGTAAAAAGCTTTTTATGATGACGAAATTAAGAAAGATAATCCTCATACCTGCCCTGATCTTCGTATCTATCAGTGGTTTCTTCTCCTGTGGTGTCGACCGCTGGCCGGAGTATGCCCATCAAACTGCACTGGATACATGGATGTACGACATCATGCAACAGAACTATCTGTGGTATCAAGATCTACCTTCCTACGATGATGTGAATCTGTTTCTGGAACCTGCCTCGTTCTTATCTAAAGTGAAATCAAAAAAAGACAGCTACTCGTTTGTAGATTCTGTGATGGAGGCTCCGCTGCCTACTTATGGATTCGACTATTCACTAGTTCGCAACCCGGACATCGATACTGCCTACAACGCATTGATTACTTATGTAATTCCTGGTTCGCCAGCTGCTGCCGTACTAAAGCGAGGCGACTGGATTGTAAAAGTAGATACATCATATATCAGCAAGAAATATGAGGCTCAACTACTGCAAGGCACAGGACCTCTGGAAATAACTTTGGGAAAATATCAAAAAGTACCACCTACAGAGCCGCCAGTAGAAGGCGAGGAAGAAGAAGATATTTACCGAGTTGTACCGGTAGGCGACCCAGTAGAAATGGGAGCAGCCGTATCATTGGTAGACAACCCTATTCACTGCAAGAAAATATTAACGTTGACTGATGGAAGTGAAGTCGGTTACCTAATGTACAACAGCTTTACAGCAGGTACTAAAGACAATCCGGAAAAATACAACACCGAATTACGTGAATGGTCGGATGAGCTTGCCCAAAAGAATATCCATCAAGTGATACTCGACCTACGATATAACAAAGGAGGAAGCATTGAATGTACGCAACTATTAAGCACTATTCTTGTGTCTTCTTTTTACCTTGACCAAACAATGGCATTCTTGGAATATAATGATAAGAATACAGCAAAAGATGCAACTCTGATCTTTAATTCTGATTTATTAGGCACCTCCGGTGGCAAGAACCTGGATTTAACGACTCTTATCGTTTTGATTAGTGGAGAAACGGCAGGAGCTCCGGAAATGTTGATGCATAGCTTGAACGGAAAAATCCAACAGTTAATAGCTATCGGCAGTTCAACCAAAGGACAAAATGTAGCTACGGAACAATTTATCAATGAAGAATTTTTGTGGTCTATCAATCCGGCTGTATGCACTATCTATAATTCAGAACATGACACTTATGGTGGATTCAAACCGACATACGCAGTCAATGCTTCAACCGATTACTTAACTTTCCTACCTTTCGGTGATGAAAAAGAGACTTTGTTGAGTGTAGCTCTCGGGGTATTGAACAAAACTTATCCACCAAAGGACGAGGAAACCGAAGAGACGACAAAAGCGCAATTCAAGATAGAGAAAAGCGTAATAAGTCCGGCAAGTAGGCGTTTTAGTAGTAACGGATTACGATTAAAATAAGAAAGGATGAAAAAAATAGCTATTTTATTGCTGGCAATACTGACATTCAGTTGTTCGGACGATGACGAAAAGGGCACAGAAGAGGATAAAGGGCAATGGGCTATGATTTTCAATGAAACCGTCAAAAGCGATTCAAATCCTGTAGATAGAACAGAGAAGTTTATGTTCGATGGCGAGCGCCTGATTCAACATATTATAAAACAACGTTATTTCGAAGAAGAAATCAATAACGAAGTAAACTTGAGCTACTCTGATAATCAGGTAACAGTTACCACTGACTATCTCACTTTAGTATATACATTAAATAGCGAAGGCTATGCCAGTCAATGTGTATACAGTTTGTCTTCACAAAATCGTATTTATCAATTTTCTTACTCTGCAGAAGGATACTTAACCGGAATTGTCGAGAATATTGACGATACAGAATATTCATCAACATCACTTACATACGAGAACGGAGATATAACCTCTATCAGTTCCAAGATGAACGGCCTTGAAAACAAGTTCATTTATGAACCGGGAGAAGAAAGTTCGACATATCATTTGCCCTGCCTCGGTTTATTGGAAATACACCCTCTGACATTCCATATTGAAGCTCTTTACGCAGGGTTATTGGGTAAGGATCCGCGCCATTTCACCATGCACAGTTGTCCTGCAGGAAGTAACGACGAAAAGACAGTCTATTCGTATGGGTTTGATAAAAAAGGAAATCCATCCAGGATGATTTGTCAGACGACCTATGCCGGAGGACAGGCCAGCTATTATCCATACACACGCAACATTTCGATTTCTTTCGAATAATCTTTCATTCGGACATCGAATTCTCTTTTAAAGTAGCATAATCACTCTATTTCTGTCAAGAGCAGAATTATAGATTCTTAACCTATAAAGATACTTTTCATGCCTCAACTTTGTTTATTCCGAAACAAAGGCTCTGATTTTACCTAACAAAGGCTCTAACTTCTCCTAATGCAGCGTTTAATGAGTCGTAACGCACCGTCTAATTTTTATAAAGCTACGGTATAAAACACGTTAATCTCTGGTTTCATCCCTTTTATAAACCGGGATAAAGCTCACGACTCCCAAGGATACAACAAAAAAGGAGAAAGCTTCCGCTCCCTCCTTCTATCGTAGTTTAACCTCAATCTATTTTATGATTCTGTACCAAAGATACAACATTGAAAAGCCAAAGTCAAGTATTCCCGGTTTTATTTCTTGAAAAACTTATCAAAGAACAGAATCTGATAATCAATGGAATTATTCCAATACTGTCCATTATGCGCTCCCGGGCGGGTAATAAAATCATGATCGATCTTTCTTTCCAACAGGCGGTTATGCAAATCCTTGTTCACATTCAGGAAGAAATCATCTTCTCCACAATCGACAATGATAGCCAAATCGCCATTCTCTATCTTATCAATCTGATTGATAACGGTATGATTATCCCATACCTCCTTATTCGATTCATATTCTCCCAACTGTTTAGCCATGTCCCAGTTTTTCGGGAACGGGCGAATATCCATCCCTCCGCTTGTACTTCCACTGGCACCAAACGTATCTTTATGACGGATTGCATTCCACATCGCTCCGTGTCCACCCATACTCAATCCGGTGATGGCGCGTCCCTTACGGTCGGCAATCGTCTTGTAATGTTCGTCGATATACTTCACCAGTTCCGACGAAATAAAAGTTTCATAGCGGAAAGACGGATTGACCGGACTATCCCAGTACCAACTGGTCTTTCCGTCCGGACAAACGAATATGATTCCTTTTTCGTCCGCAATTTGGGGAAGATTCGGTT
>NC_021017.1:5101138-5106991 GCF_000210075.1 Bacteroides xylanisolvens XB1A | reverse complement strand
CAATCCATGTTTTAGCATTTCCACCGTAACCGTGCAGTAAATAAATGGTGGGACAAGCCACCGCTTTCTTTCCTGATGCAGCATCCGGCGTAACAACGACCACTTGCACTTCCTTATTCATGGAAGGACTTTTAATTAACAAGGTATCTACTTTGGCAGCAAAAGAGGGAGCTACCCAAATTAAAAGAAGAGCAATTAATAGATTTTTTTTCTTTTCCATTGTGTGTTATAAATAGTTAGATATAATTATTCCTCTGGTTCTGCAGCAGGATTAAATTTAGCAACCGGCATTTCAAAGTTTTTATGACACTGTTTACAGGTATAGTTCCAGTGGTTGTCTCCCGGAGGAATGACCATTAATGCAGAAATGATAGCAGCCCCCATAGCACGCCAACGCTTTTCTTTTCTCAAAACCAACTGGATGTCCGATGAACCGCAGTACGGACAAAGCGTTAACTCTTCCGGCCAACTATCGTTATCCTTCAACACTTGGACAGCATTCTCGTAGTCTTCGTCTGCCACCAATATATCCACCCCTGCTATACTACTTACGCAACTTTTATACAAAGTAGAGAAATTCTCATTGTGCAGAATAGACTCGATGCCTTCATTCTCCAATGCTCCCTGAAGGATATGTGCCTTCATCGCATCATTACAAGTTATCAATTTTACAGTCTTCATAAGGAATCTGTTTTAATATGTCCCACAAAAATAAGATATAAAAATGAAATGTGAAACAAAACCCGACTAACTTTATCAGCAGGTAAAACGAACCAAATCAGAAGTGATTCTTTTTTTATTCACGGAAGGTATCATTATTTAATACTTTTTTCGTACTTTCGCACCGACAATTGGCAATCACATGAAAAAACTATTGACACTGCTACTATTTTCTAACATCCTGTTTTCCCTGTTACAGGCACAACCTGTACATCAAATAAAGGGAACGGTGATTGAGAAAAACAGCCGTCAGCCATTAGAATTCATTAACGTAATGGTTCTTGGGCTGAATAAAGGTGGTGTCACCAATGCGGAAGGTCATTTCACCATCGAACAAGTGCCTCCCGGCATCTACCGTCTGCAAGCGACAGCCATCGGCTACAAGAGTGTCACTACTCCCGAATATATCTTATCTACCAAAGATCTGAACATTTCGATAGAAATGGAAGAGAACCTGACCGAACTCGCAGGAGTAACCGTCACCGCTTCTCCTTTCCGGCGCGACTTGGAAAGTCCGGTCAGCCTGCGCATCATCGGATTGCAGGAAATAGAAAAGAGTCCGGGAGCCAATCGAGACATTTCGCGTATTGTTCAGTCTTATCCGGGAGTTGCCTTCTCTCCTATCGGCTACCGCAATGACTTGATTGTACGCGGTGGTTCTCCTTCTGAAAACCGTTTCTATCTGGACGGAGTGGAAATACCCAATATCAATCACTTCAGCACGCAAGGAGCATCCGGCGGTCCGGTGGGAATCCTTAATGCCGACCTGATACGTGAAGTAAATTTCTATACCGGTGCTTTTCCCACTGATAGAGGGAACGCACTTAGCTCCGTGCTTGATTTCAAATTGCGCGACGGAGACATGGAGCATAACTCACTAAAAGCTACCCTTGGAGCATCCGAAGTCTCTTTGGCCTCCAATGGGCATATTGGAAAAAAGACCTCGTATCTAGTATCCGTGCGTCAATCTTATCTGCAATTCCTGTTTGATATGCTCGACCTGCCTTTCCTGCCGACTTTCACCGATGCGCAATTCAAATTGAAAACCCGGTTCAACGAACAGAACGAATTGACGGTATTGGGGCTTGGAGGAATCGACAATATGCGATTGAACACGAAAGCAGATAGCGAGGACAATGAATATATCCTTAGTTACCTGCCAAAAATCAAGCAGGAAACGTTTACCTTAGGTGCTGTATATCGTCACTATGCAGGGCCGCATGTGCAATCGGTGGTAGTCAGTCACAGTTATCTGAACAACCGCAATACCAAATACCGGCAGAATGATGAAAGCATTCCGGAGAATCTGATGCTCCGCTTCCGTTCTACCGAACAGGAAACGAAGTTCCGCTTCGAAAACAATTCTTCTTTCCGCAACTGGAAAGTCAATCTCGGAGTGAATCTGGATTATAGTCAATATACCAATACCACCTTTCAAAAGGCATATACCAATCAGGCACAAACGTTTGATTACCATACCTATTTGGGAATGATGCGTTGGGGACTTTTCGGCACTATCAGCTACTCTTCGATGGACGAACGTTTCACAGCTTCCTTGGGATTGAGAGCTGATGCCAACAATTATTCGTCGGCCATGAAGTCACTCTCCGACCAGCTTTCTCCCCGCATATCGCTTTCCTACCAACTTGCCGAGCACTGGTTCGTAAGCGGAAATGCAGGACTTTATTATCAGTTGCCTCCTTACACGGCACTCGGTTTTAAAGATAATAACGGAATGTATGTCAACAAATACAATCTGCGCTATATGAAAGTCAGCCAAGAAAGTCTGGGCATTAGTTGGCGCAAAGGAGATACGTTCGAAGTCTCCGTCGAAGGATTCTATAAAGACTATGACAAAATTCCGCTCTCCGTTGTAGACGGGATTCCTCTTACCTGCAAAGGAAATGACTATGGAGTGATTGGCAATGAGTTGCTGACTTCTACCGCTCAAGGACGTTCGTATGGCGCGGAGATTCTGGTAAAATGGCTGATCGCCAAGAAACTGAATCTGGCTTCCTCTTTCACCATCTTTAAAAGTGAATACCGCAACGACAAAAAGAGCGAATACATCGCATCCGCATGGGACAACCGATATATTTTCAATTTACGGGGAACTTACAATCTGCCCCACCAATGGAGTGTCGGCATGAAAGTCAGTTGCATCGGCGGTGCTCCTTATACCCCATACGATGAAGAAAAATCATCTTTGGTATCCGCCTGGAATGCACAAGGCAAAGCATATTACGACTATTCGAAATATAATAAGGAACGTCTTCCGGCCTTTGCACAGGTAGACCTCCGCATTGACAAGACATTTTATCTGAAACATTGCATGCTGGGATTCTATCTTGATTTGCAGAATATCACGGCCAGCAAACTGAAACAGCAGGATGTGCTGATGAGCACCGGCATCATCGAGAATCCGGAAGCTCCTGCCGACAGCCAACACTATAAAATGAAACGCCTCAAACAATCGAGCGGGACTTTGCTCCCCACATTAGGAATAACATTTGAGTATTAATTTATGCATAGAACATTAAACTAGAAAAAGAGTATGAAAAGAGAAATCGCTATGATTGCCTTCGTATTATTAGGCATGGGAATGACAGCTTCTGCACAATTCGGCAAGAAGATTAATTTAGGAAAAGCTTTGCAAGCAGGTAAAGATGTAGTATCAGCCGTTACGTTATCTGATGCGGACATTGCTAATATGAGTAAGGAATATATGGCATGGATGGATGCTCATAATCCATTGACAAAACCTGATACTGAATATGGCAAACGTCTGGAGAAACTGACGGGACATATCAAAGAAGTGGACGGACTGAAACTTAACTTTGGCGTATATGAAGTAATAGACGTAAACGCCTTTGCCTGCGGTGACGGTAGTGTACGTATCTGCGCCGGTCTGATGGATGTTATGACGGATGAAGAAGTAATGGCAGTGGTAGGTCATGAAATCGGTCATGTGGTTCACACAGATTCCAAAGACGCTATGAAAAATGCCTACCTACGTTCAGCTGTGAAGAACGCGGCAGGTGCAGCCAACGACAAAGTAGCCAAACTGACAGACTCCGAACTGGGAGCCATGGCAGAAGCTCTTGCCGGTGCACAATTCTCACAAAAGCAAGAAAATGAAGCCGATGATTATGGTGTTGAATTCTGTGTAAAAAACGGCATCGACCCTTATGCAATGGCAAATGCCTTGAGTAAATTGGCAGAACTTGCAAAAGATGCTCCTAAAGCATCCTATGCACAAAGAATGTTCTCTTCACATCCGGACACTCAAAAGCGCATTGAACGTACAAAAGCCAAAGCAGACAGCTACGCTAAGAAGTAAAGAGTTTATCTAATATATAAGGAAGAGTTCAAAACTTCCTGTTGATTTTTATTAAGGCACGGATTACACGGATTAACACAGGTCTTATTTAATTGAAACTGTGAAATCTGCGTAATCCGTGCCTCAATTATATTATTATGATTACACAAAAAAGACAACACGATTATTAAATTTTCATTAATATATTACACATATTTGCATAGTGTCCCGATTTCTTGTAATTTCGACCCTATAACCATTTAAATCCATTTATGGAATTTCTTATCATACTTTTCTTACTTATACTGAATGGCATTTTTGCCATGTATGAAATTGCGTTGGTATCATCCAGCAAAGCACGTCTTGAAACACTTGTCGCAAAAGGCAACAAATCAGCCCGAGGAGTTTTAAAACAATTGGAAGAACCGGAAAAGTTCTTGTCTACCATTCAGATTGGTATCACGCTGATCGGTATCGTATCCGGTGCGTATGGTGGTGTGGCTATTGCCGACGACCTCGTACCTTTCTTTTCTCTCATTCCGGGCGCAGAAGCATACGCACGCAACCTGGCAATGATTACTACCGTAGCAATCATCACCTATCTTTCTCTGATTATCGGAGAGCTGGTTCCTAAATCCATTGCTCTTAGTAATCCGGAACGGTACGCCACTTTGTTCAGCCCGGTCATGATTCTGCTGACGAAGGTTTCTTATCCTTTTGTGTGGTTGCTAAGCGTCTCTACCCGGTTACTGAACAAACTTATCGGTCTGAAAAGCGAAGAACGCCCCATGACACAGGAAGAAATCAAAATGATCCTGCACCAAAGTTCGGAGCAGGGTGTGATTGACAAAGAGGAAACGGAAATGATACGCGACGTATTCCGTTTCTCTGATAAACGCGCCAACGAACTGATGACACATCGCAGAGATCTTATTATCCTTCATCCCGATGATACACAGGAAAAGGTGATGAAGATTATCGAAGAAGAACATTACAGCAAATATCTATTGGTAGACGAACGGAAAGATGAGATTATCGGTGTGGTTTCCGTAAAGGATATTATCCTGATGGTAGGCAACAAAAAGGTGTTTAACCTGCGCGAAATTGCCCGTCCTCCCCTCTTTATTCCGGAAAGTTTGTATGCAAATAAAGTTTTAGAGCTATTTAAGAAGAACAAAAACAAGTTCGGAGTTGTTGTTAACGAGTATGGCAGCACAGAAGGCATTATCACACTGCACGACCTGACCGAAAGTATCTTTGGAGACATCCTTGAAGAGGATGAAATGGAAGAAGAAGAAATCGTCACAAGGCAGGATGGTTCAATGCTGGTGGAAGCTTCAATGAATATCGACGACTTCATGGAGGAAATGGGTATCCTATCCTACGAAGATCTGGAATCGGAAGACTTCACCACTCTGGGTGGATTGGCCATGTTCCTGATTGGTCGCATCCCGAAAGCAGGAGACATCTTCACCTACAAGAATCTGCAATTCGAAGTGGTGGACATGGACCGCGGACGAGTAGACAAACTGCTTGTCATCAAACGGGACGATGAACAGGAATAGGATAGCAAAAAACGAGCAATAGCTCACTATATTTATATTAACTTAAAGCACTTAACGATGAAAAAAGTAATTATGTTAGCAGCAGTCGTAGCTGCTTTGGCATCATGCCAATCAAAAGCAAACAAAGCCGCAGAGGCACAAGCAGACAGTCTAGCTCTTGCGATGACTCCGATTACCGAATTGACTGAAGTTTATGAAGGTACTCTTCCTGCTGCCGACGGTCCGGGTATTACTATGTACTGACCCTGA
>NC_021017.1:5061228-5100786 GCF_000210075.1 Bacteroides xylanisolvens XB1A | reverse complement strand
GGATATGACTTACCTCGACGCTGAAGGTCAAGGACAAAACAAGACTTTCACTTCAAAAGGAAAACAACAAACAGTACACAAGGTTGTGAACAAAAAACCTGTTACTGCTGTTAAGTTAACTCCGAAGGATGGTGAAGCTCCGATGTATTTCGTGGTTGTTAACGACACCACTCTTCGTTTGGTGAACGATAGCTTGCAAGAAGCTGTCAGCGATCTGAATTATGACATCATCAAGGTAAAATAATAATAAGCCTAACCCTAACCAGTAAAAAAAGCTCTGCATAGAACCTTCGTTCTTGCAGAGCTTTTCCTTTTTTACACTATCACCTATTCTAATCGGACTATTCACTTTATTAGTTCTACCGATACTTTGATATTACCGTATTCATAAGCCCGGTAATACTGTTATCCCAATACCCCGTGTCCTTCTTGCAGACGTTTCAGCCTCAATAAGGCTTCGATATAATAATAATCTGCATAAATAATAGAAGCATCTATCTCGGAATGAGCCGGCCAATGTCCTACGCTATGAAGCAGGAAGGACGGTTTGCTCTTGCCACTCCGATAACTGTCAGAGTTCAGGCTTGCCAGCATTTCAATAGCTGCATCTTTATAACGTTTTCCGGTTCCATTCGGGAGGTAAGTGGATAGTTCAAGCAAAGCAGAGGCCACCACTGCCGCAGCAGAAGCGTCACGCGGAGCATCCGGTATTCCCGGGGCACTGAAGTCCCAATAAGGAACCTTGTCTTCCGGCAAACGTTCGAGATAGACATCTGTCACTTTCTGCGCGAAATCAAGATACTTAGGATCTTTCGTTTCACGATAAACTACCGTGTATCCATAGATTGCCCATGCCTGACCACGCGCCCACATGGTGCTGTCAGCATAACCTTGGTGGGTTACTCCTTTTATCAGATTACCTGTAATGGTGTCGTATACCGCTACATGGTAAGATGTATAGTCAGGACGGAACTGGCATTTCATCGTTTTATCGGCATGAGAAACGGCAATATCATATAAATAAGGATTTCCACCATTCTTCGCTGCCCAGAAAAGCATTTCGAGGTTAATCATGTTATCCATGATGGTATTGTGCGGCCAGTTGCGAGGTTCCACTTCACGAGGCCATGAAAGGATGGTTCCTACGATGGGATTGAACAGAGTAGCCAACGTATCGGCTGTATCAAGAATCACTTGTTTGTAAGCCGGATTCTTGGTCAGGCGGTAACCATTTCCGTAGCTACAGAACACGAGGAAGCCCAAATCATGGTCGAAAGCCGGAGTCCTGGAAAGGAACTCCAGAGAGTTCGTGAACTTCTCCGCTTCTTCCTGAATCTGTTTATCTTTCGTATATTCGTAATCATACCACAATACTCCGGGCCAGAAACCGGCACACCATTCTTCCTTCGTCGCTTTCCGACAATTCCAATGATGTTCGTCAGTCATGATATTACGTGGCATCATTGTATAGTCGATGCCGGAGTCTGTTTTCAGTTCCGCAAGCGTACGTTGTGTCTGCTCTGCACAATAGTCCAATGCCTTATTCACATCCAATGTACCGGACGGCTGATGAGCACACGTACAGAAACCTAACATCACAGCCAAACCTACTACAATCTTTTTCATCTTAATCTGATATCTTCGAGTTAATTCTTAATCTTTATTTCTCTTTGTCAATTATTGATTGGTCAATTACTTATCCATCCGAAACCAATCGACATCTGCCCATCCCCGATTGCCTTCATCCGGAGTCACACAGAATAGTCCGACTTTGGCTCCAATCCATTTGCCTTGACGGGCTGTGAAAGTCTCTCCCACTGTCGTATATTTCTTCCCGTCCAGACTATAAGCAAATGTACAAACGGCTCCTTTCCGAACCTTTACCTGTAAATAAACTGTTTGCCATTCATTATCTGCTACTCCCGGCATCTTTAGATATTTTACTGGAATGTTTGCCAATTCTTTTATCTGTTCGGGATTTTGCTGTTCCGCATCCTTACAAACTGCCTGTTGCAGAATAAACTGTTCTCCCGCTTTGCGAATAGAAAGATAACTATAATCCCATCCCATCACAATGATTCCGGTTTGTTCTCCATCCTGCTTGGCAGTAAATGTCAGCTTGGTCGTAGCTGTAAACTCTTCAGCCGGGAACTTTTGCATCAACAGATTAGGAACTTCCCAGAAGTTCACAAACTCTTTCGAAAGGCTTCCTGCATAAAGACGGATAAATCCCAAATCGGTAGTAAACCCGTAAGTATCTTTTTTATTGGCATGCCATTGCCATTGTAATCCCAAATGCCGGGTATTGAATTCGTCACTCTCCGGCGGAGTAGCGATCGGATAGGTCTTTCCCACATTCGGTTTCTTATAAGTCGTTACAGGTTCACCGCAACCGTCTTTATCCTTGTCCACTCCGATTACAGGCCAGTCATTTACCCACATCATCGGATTCAGATGAATCACACGTCCGTAAGCGCCTTTATCTTGAAAATGGACGAACCAGGATTCTCCTGTATTGGTGTCTACCCAGCCACCCTGATGAGGTCCGTTTATCGTTGTCTTTCCTTGTGCCATCACGATTTTCGATTCGTAAGGGCCATAGATGTTCTTTGAGCGAAGTACCAATTGCCAACCGGTTGCTACCCCTCCTGCCGGAGCAAAAATATAATAGTATCCGTTGCGTTTATAGAGCTTCGGTCCTTCTACGGTATGATTCTTTCCATCATTTCCGTCGAACACCATCACCGGATCGGAAATAACTTCTGTTCCTTCTGGATTCAGTTCGCAAATGACGAGGATACTGTTCACCCCACTACGGCTTCCGGCATAAGCATGTATCAGATATACTTTTCCGTCTTCGTCCCACAAAGGAGTTGCATCAATCATTCCTTTCCCTGCTTTTACCAATACAGGTTTGCTCCATTTTCCTTTCGGGTCTTTGGTTTTAATCATATAGATTCCATAATCCGGATCCCCCCAGTAAATATAAAATTCTCCGTTATGAAAACGAATGGCCGGTGCCCATACGCCTTTGCCATGCTGTGCCTTATCGAAGAAGGTTTCCGGCTCCTGAACCGGTAATGCATAGTTTACTAACGACCAATTAACCAAATCATTGGAATGAAGAATAGGAATTCCAGGAATACAGTTAAAACTGGATGCTGTCATATAGAAATCATCTCCGGTCGCACAGACATCCGGATCCGAATAGTCAGCATGGAGAACCGGGTTCTGATAAGTGCCATTCCCCTTATCAGCCACCCAGGTCTTAGAAATTTCTTGTGCGCCTGCCAATGAACCGCAAGCCATCATTCCTGCTAAAAACAGAATCTTTTTACGCATATACCTTACTAATCAATTTCATTCAAAACTAGATTCGTTATTCCTAAAAACAGGTTCTTTCTACCTTATATAAAACTAATTACTTTTAAAACTGAATCCTATCTCTGATTTCAAAACAATCTATTTACTGACCTATTTACTTATATATACGAAAGGGATTAGGTAAATACCTAATCCCTTTCCAATATTTTTTTATCCGAATTATTACAGAAAAGGCTTTTCACTCCCGATACAACATCAACGTCCCCCATCCTAACTGGTCGAACGCTCCACTGTTGGTTCCGTAGCGGCTACTTCCATCCGCGCCACACTCCGGACGCATCTTATCAGCAGCCTGCTTGGCATATTTATAACCGCTACCCAGTTTTTTCACTTTGGCATAATGGTTGTAAAATATTTCCCATCCCGGACGAAGTTCTCCACGTCCTTCATCATTGGCTACTGCCGTATGTATCGCCGAATGATTTTTATCTTTGCAAGCACAGTCCACACAATAGCGGAACTCGTTGAACGGCATTTTATCGGGAGTCGTCAGCCAAGAACCTATCTTATTATCCTGGTCCGCACCATCACGCAAATTGAAAAGAGCCGTATATTCTCCCATCTTCATGACCGCATTGTCATCGGCAGCGAAGAAATCGAGCTGACTGACAGAAGGGTTACACAAAGAAAACGTATAAGCCATCTGGCAAAGATTGGCGGTGACGGCAACAGACATCATCGCATGTCCTTGGTCGCGTCCGCTCTCCTGATTCTGCGCAATCGATTCGCCACTGCCCATAGGGTCAGTAAACGTACCTCTGATTAACTTCTTGATGCAGCCGTTGCCCACACCGTTATAGAAGTAGTTGACTACAAAATTCACCATTTCATCATCTTCAGTCAAAATACCGATAGCAAAGTAAGAGCACATATTCACCAAATCCCAGTTAGACCAATAGTGTTCGTCGCACGTTCCTTGATGTCTTGTCATGAAGTCCTTGTTTTTAGCAGCAAAGACGGTCAGCATCCACTCCTTGAATTTGGCAAAATCCTGTGGATTCTTGTTCTGATAATAATCGCGCATAATTTCACCGGCATTGGCGAAAGTATATCCTTGTGCACCGGCAGCAAGCATTTGGTTGGCATCGTTCGACTTTATTCCTTTACAACCTGCTACCCATGCATTCATCACCCGGACAGAAGCCTCGGCATACGCATCATCGCCCGTCAGTTTCCAAAGCAACGCCATCTGATAGGCAGCAGCGGCATCGTTCATAGCTTCCTGATAATGTTCCTTGCCATCGGCCGTGATACCTGTCCCATCGCCGCGGACGATGTATTCCAACACCGTAGGCTGATAACTTTTCAGAGTATATCTACTGTTCTTCAACGTAGCAAACTCATCTTTCACCACTTGTGGTGCCGTGCCATCGTCCAAACTCTTCTTTACACGGTCGAAATCCGCTTGATTAAACATGGCACACGGGTGATTATATGTGTACTCCGCTTCTACCGGTACGTATACCTCTTCCGGCATTGTCAAGTCAATAGTTCCAAATTCATTCTCCTGACAGGAAGTCTGTACTGCCAAAAGCAGTACGAGACTTGATAATATCATTGTTTTTCCTTTCATATTCTTCCACTTATTTAATTACGTCATAAGTTAGTCCTTCCGATTCGATGTATTTCTTTAAATCATCCATGTTCTTAAAGGTCTGCACCCAATATACATTATAATCTACCTGATGGTCGAGTGTCTTGATATCAGCATACTTAAACTGCAATGTTGTAAATTCCGCAACGGAACCCGTAGGCAGCAATTCGCCGGTAGCCCACTTCTGCAATTGCAAGTCATAGATAAACACATGGCTACCATCACTACACTTATAGTCGTGAAGCCATTTGTTGTTATTACCGTCCAAGCCACCGCTATACTTATTACCATCGCAAGTACCGGATGCATCCAACGTGATATTACGGGCGGTCACTCCCTCCATATCTCTCAAATCGTCCATACGGATAGCGAAAATCGGATAATTGCCTGCATGAAGCCACGTCTTCGGATTCCAGCAACGGAAGTCACCACGTTGTGTTGTAGCATTATGTGTATAAGTAGTAACCGTCACTTTGCCATAGCTCCAAACATGAGAAGACTCTGTTCCATTGCCCGACTGCTTGGCATTATACCATCCGTAGTTATTCTTATCGTGGAACAGTTCGCGAACCAGTCCTTCCGCCAGATGCAACTGGATGGATGAAGAATTACCTGTTTCCGGACAAACGGCTGTTATCGTCACACTGCCGAACACACCCTTTTGGTTGAATGTCACCACGCCGTTGGCTACCGTAGCTATCGTCTCATCGCTCGAAGTCCATTCAATCAGCGACTTCGTACAGTCTTCGGGAACAGTAGTATACCCCAGGTTTAATACCTTTTCACCGATAGCGCACATATATCCGTTGTCTAAAGAATAATTTTGATCGATGGTCACCTCTGTAGGCTGAATCTTCCTATTCACTGTGATTTCCTTGCTGCCTACAATAGCCGAGCCGTCCAATGTAGTAGCAGTAATGGTCACTTTCGCATGATTGTCTTCGCTCTCTACGCCGGTCACCACTCCATTATCATCTACTGTAGCCACCCGTTCGTTAGAGCTGCTCCACTTCACCGTCTTATACGTCACGTCCGCCGGTTGAAGAGAAAAGGAGAATTGAAGCTTCTCTCCCGCATACACTTCATCGGCAGAAGAAGCAACCGCAATGGAAGTAGCCGGAACCAGATTGTTGACAACAACCACTCGTAAAGAACTAGCTATTCCACTGCCCGAGTAGGACACATCCGGAGCCACCTGCACTACCGAAAAGCCCGTACCGTCTCCACTCACCGCTTTGAGCAACCCATCGGCATCTACCGTAGCTACCTGCTCATTACTCGATGTCCACACCACATCCTTGAAGGTCGCATCGTCCGGAGTTATGATACACCCCAGTTGCACAGTTTCTCCTTTCACCAAAGGAAGCACGCTTGCCTCCAAGTCCTTGTCAGTATAAATCAATTGGCGTGCTTCGTCCGGAATAACCATCTCCACGTTTCCCGGATAAATGGATGAAGACAGTTCCGCCGTTTCATCCTCACTGCACGAAGTGGCAACTGTGCCTGCCGCCATCAGCAAGCATCCTATATATATGAATGTACGTTTCATACGTTTCTGCATTTTATCTTACTTAATAAATCGTTTAATTTTTCCATCCCGGGTTCTGTTCCAGTTGCGGGTTCAACTGCAATTGGTCTGAAGGAAGCGGATAGAGATAATGCTTATCGCTCCACACACGTCCCTCATACATAATAATATAACCGTCGGCATTCAAGCTGCGCGATTGATTCGACCAATTATTTTCAAACCACGTGCCGGTCACTTTTACGCCCAACTGGTCTTGCGGCATTTCTTCCTTTGCCGTAGCCCAGCGTTTCAGATCGTCAATGCGGTGTCCTTCCAATATAAGTTCCACCGTACGTTCACGGCGAATCTCCTCACGCATAGACATCGGGCTATGGTCGGCTATAAGTTTGTTAGTCAACTTAGGCATATTCGGATTCACGCGCAAACGTACCAGATTCAATGAATAATCCAACTCTGAGTCGGATATTTCACCATTCAACTCATACACAGCTTCCGCATAGTTCAACAACACTTCCGCATAGCGGATGACAGGGAAATCGTAAGATTCGTAATAATCAGCGACTTCACGTTCCGTTCCCCATTTGCGGTTCTGGTATCCACTGCCCGAACGCACATTGGCAACCAATGTTTTCTCCAAATCGGCATCCGTCCAAGTGGTGCGCCAAGCACCGTCATTATTCCAATACTTCTGTCCGTGGTACAACATATTGTTTCCCATACGGTTGTCGCGCTCCAAAAACTCATCAGTCACCCCCTTGTCACCCTTGAACTTAGAAGATATTGCCGTCGGAAGCCCATCGGAACAAAGATACATGTCCACTAGTTTGTGTGTCAGATAGCAAGCATTCGCTACCATACCGTGTGTCAGATTCCACGCCGTCTTGTCACCATTGCGATGACGCTTCATCAGGATATATTCCGTATTGTCCGCCTTGGAAAGGTTAGCAGGGTTGCATTGCACTCCATCTTCCAATGTAAACATATAACGGTAGCTTTCATTGCCTAACGCAACATTGTAGAACAATTTGTATTTCTTACATGAAATAACCTTATCTGCCGCATCCTTGGCAATGGTCAGCAACTCCTCACTGCGGGCTGTATTGGTCGTGGCGTCCTTTCCGTTTGTATGGAACTTCTGCCATGTACCCTCGAATAAAGCCACTCTCGACAACATAGCATACGCAGCATACTTTGTCAGACGTCCTGCTTCCGATACAGTCTCAGGTAAGTCTTCGGCAGCTTCCTTCAAGTCCTTGATAACCTGATCTATCACCACACTACGGTCGTTGCGAGAAGCCGAAAGTTTTTCGGAATCCAAGTCAATCGGTTCGGTCAGCAGGATTACATTCCCATAAAGTTGTACCAGTTCGAAATAGGAGAAAGCCCGGAAGAATTTCGCCTCAGCCACCGGAACGGCAATGGCTTTCGCATCACCGAAATTCTGCGCGTTCTTCAACAACAAGTTAGTATAATAGATATGTTTATAGTTGCCCGTATAATTTCCGTCACCGGTAGGAATCGTGTTCGTTCCGTCACTATACACATTTCTTTTCGATTCGCATACCAAGTCCGAACGATAGTCGCTATGAGGAGAATCTGAGATGGCCGAGCTGAAATCCGGCAGCCAGCCATAGAACTGATTGGCAAACAATTGAAAATTATCAGCCTTGTTCCATACCAAGTTATCGCCCAAATCGGCTTTAGGTTCCAAATCCAGACAGGAAGCTGCTGTCACTGTAAAAGACGCAAGGCAAACAAGCTTTATATATTGTTTCAGTTTCATATTCGTTTATTCATTTAAAAGGTTAAGTTAGCACCAAATGTAAAATTACGTGTAAACGGATAACGTTTTACGCCCGATATTTCCTTATATTTTCCGCCATCCATTTTTCCGGCTTCTGCTTCCGGGTCCCATCCGTCCTTGATACGGGTAGTTTCCCATAAGTCGGTACCAGTCACATAAATACGGGCTCCACTTAAGACTTTTGTCTTTTTTAGCCAAGAAGCCGGCAAATTGTAACCGATGGTTATGTTCTTCAACCGGAGATAACGTCCGTCTTGCGAGGTCAAAGACGAAGCCTGATAGTTGTAATTATTTATATTACCATCACTCGTATAAGGAGCATAATAAGCATCCCGGTTATCCGGCGTCCACGTGTTTCCGATAGAGGCGGTACTTGTGTTCGTATAATAGCCTCGGAAAGGAACCGTCATATTATCTATCGGACGATATACAAAACGGTTTGCCGCCCCCTGGAATACGACACTCAAGTCCAGACCTTTCCAACCTGCCCCGAAATTGAATGAGTAGGATATTTCAGGAGAGTCGCTACCCAGAAAGATATAATCCTTCTCATCCAGTTTTCCATCATGGTTTTCATCACAATACATATTATCTCCCACGCGCAGGTTGGAAGGAATGCCGATGCCGTTATTGTCATAATACTTGGCAAGATATACCTTCAACTGCTCTTCATTCTGAATCTTTCCGGCATAACGTAAACCGAAGATAGACTTCAAGGGATAGCCCTGCATCGTCGACTTATAACCGGATGAAAGCACCGTAACACCTCCGAAGTCCGTCAGTTCATTGCGGGCAAAAGTGAAGGTTCCGCCAACGTGGTAAGTAAAATCATTCACCTTTCCGTTATAATTGATTTGTCCTTCATATCCCCAGTCTTTAAACTTACCTTCGTTGGCTTTAGGAGCATTGTCTCCAAGAATGCCCGGATAAGTGATGTTCACCAACATATTATCATTCTTTTTCATGAAAGCCTCTACCGTACCGGTCAAGCTACCATTGAGAAAGGCGAAGTCAATTCCGACATTATAGTTTTTGATACGCTCCCACGTACGGGTGGTAGAAGCCATCGTGCCACTGGTCTTAATATACGAAAGTTTATCCGAACCTATATAAGCACCGTCGCTGCCGGCCGATTTCAGTTTATACAGTTGCACACCGTCGTAATTGCCAATGCCGCTTTGGTTGCCGACTTCCGCATACGAAACGCGAAGCTTCAAGTCGTGCAGCCAGTCGACATCCGCCATGAAAGCCTCCTGTTTGATACGCCATCCCAAAGACACTCCGTAGAAGAAATTCCAACGGTTCTCGGGCATAAACTTGGAAGAGCCATCGTAGCGCCCGTTCATTTCCAACAAATAACGCCCATCATAATCGTAATTGAAACGTCCGAAATAAGAAAGGTTGGCATATTGGTACTTGTCTTCATCACCGGAGAGGGTAACTTCACCCGAACCGTTGACAATTTCCAGTCCATCCTGTGCATCTTTCACGCTGACGCCGAAGTATGTGTATTCCTTAAATTCATACTGTGCACCCAAGGTCAGCCCCAACTTATGCTTTTGGAAAGTCTTGTTAGCAGCCAAATAACCCGACATTGAATAGAAGTCTGTGCGTGAACTGGTCTGCTTGTATGAAGAGTTGGCTTGCGTGGGTTCTACCAACACGCGTTTGTCGCCCATGTAATTGTAGAAATCGATAGATTTGGTGGTAGTATTGCGAGCTGCCGTGCTGGTGTTGTAGCCTACATTGACATTCGCCGTCAACCAATCCGTTATCGTATAATTCAGTGTCTCGCTCAAAGAGATGGCTGATACGGAGAGTTTGTTATCACCACCCAGTTCTGCTTTGGCAGCGGGCGACCCCCAAGTACCCCATGCGTAAGGTTTGCCTTCCAGTCCTTCGAAAGGAAGCCCCGGCATGGGCAGTGTGCTGGTTAGCACCGAACCAATCTGCGTGGGTGCTACCTGCTCCTGACGGTTGTAGGATACGGAGGATTCCAGTTTCAAGTCTTTCGTAAACTTATATGTATTGTTCATGCGGAAGTTATAACGTTTGTTGTTATTCTCACCATACTGCAACGTCGAACCGTCATACAAATAGCTCAAAGAGACGCGGTAGGATGACTTGTCCGTTCCGCCCGACACGCTCAAGCTATGTTCAGTGCTCCACGTATTACCAAACAATGTGCCCAGCCAATCCACATCATCGGCAAACACAAAATCGGACACATCAGTGAAAGCTGCCGAACCGAAAGGATTCGGGCTCTTGCTCAAATCAATAAATGAACCTTTATATTTCTTAGCCAACTTAGCATAACTGTAAAAGCTATGTGACGCCTGGTCATCGTTCTCAATAGCCGACATCACTCCGTCAGCCCACTGGTCCAGGCTCATGGCTTCCTGCATCAGACCGAGCGTCTTCAGCGTAGTGCTGCCGCTATACTCTACCTTCACTCTGCCTTCCGCCCCTTTCTTGGTCGTAATCAGCACTACACCGCCAGCGGCACGCGAACCGTAGATAGCAGCAGCACCGTCTTTCAAGAAATTGATAGAAGCGATATCATTAGGATTCAACAGGCGAAGTTCGTTCACACTTTCATAAGCCACCCCGTCAATGATAATCAATGGTTCCGTCGAATTCACCGACACCGACCCGCGAAGATTCAGTCCCCAACTTTCGTCACCTGGTGCGGAAGAACCGCGAGTAATCATAACACCCGGTACCTGTCCCTGCAAAGCCTGCAACGGACTGGATAAACCTCCTTTTTCCTTGAAGATTTTTTCGTCTACTACTGTCACGGCACCTGTCAATGATGATTTCTTCTGCGTACCATATCCGACAACCACCACTTCTTCAAGCACTTCCGAGTCTTCTTTCAGTACAATCTTTACCGGAGCACCACCTTTCACCTGAATCTCTTGCGTCTTATATCCGATGTAGGACACGACCAATATGCCCGGATTCACATTAGACAGCGTAAAGTTACCGTCAATATCAGTAATCGTACCGTTCGTTGTGCCTTTCATCAGCACGCTTGCCCCGATTACCGGTTCGCCGTTTGCATCCACTACCGTTCCTTTCACCGTGACAGCCTGCATGACAGCCTGTACTTCCAACGTATCCGCACATACTGTCTGAGGAATACCTGTCCATAAGGCGGAAGCCATCATCAACGGAAATACTACTTTCTTTGATGAGCTTTTTAAGATATTATTCATACAATTAAATTTGAGGTTTAAAAATAGTATTAAATTTTTGTTCTCTAAAATAAGGCGAGGCATACAAATACCTCTTTGTAAATTCTGACTCCTTTTCCATAAGCACAAAGGGTTATTTATTAATGAATAAGATTATATACAATTCCGGAAAAACTCGCGCATTTCACGACGTCCCAGAAACAGATGGTTTTCCACCGTCCTGCAACTTAAATTCAGTTCATTTGCGATTTCCGGAGACGTTTTATTTTCGAAGCGGTTCAATGTATAAATTAACCGACGTTGTTCGGGCATAGCAGCCAAGCGGGTCCGTTCCATTGTCATTAAATCATCACCGATAATTTTTTCTTCGGTTTCATTGGTAGAAGTGGACATAGTATCATAGATGTAGCTGTCTATCTCCTGTTTCTTATAATAACGACGGATATAGTCGATTACAATATTGCGGGCAATGGTGAACAAGAAATATTTCACTGTGTCCGGACGGAGCATTTGCTTGTAGTCCAGCAGACGTACAAATACATCCTGGGTTAGATCCTCCGCTTCGTAGCGATGAGTGATACGATAAGTAATATAGGTAAGAATCACCTGATAATATTCTTCATAAGAACGGGTGATAATGTTGTCGGAAGTGTTAGCTATTGTCTCCATAATACTATCTTTTTCGGTTTTGATCACGATGCAAATATAGAGGTGATTTGGGATATAACAGCCAGAAAATAAAGCAGATCAATCTCAATGAATCTAGGTAGACTCATTTAAAGATATAATTCTAATTATCAATATATTACGTTTACAAAAAAGAGAGTATCACTTTATAAAATGAGACTCAAATCACTCAAGTCAACGTATCTTTGCTCCACTTACGCTCGTTTGCTCCCATCCTCTTCCCCTCTTCAATTTTATTATTTGATCGTTTCATTGTCACATCAAAGCTATTAATGAAGTACGGACATTAATAGATAAGTTCCGTTTCATTAAAGATAAACTTGCTTTGCACTTATTGCAAAGTTACGTTTGATTAAGCAGGGAAAACGCACGAGTGCTAATTGTTTAATAATCAATAGTTCCCTTCTCTTCTCAAAACTTATTTAATGGCAATACTCTTGTATATCTAATAATAAATAAAGTCTTCCTAGTTACTTTTCCTCATATAGACGTGTCACAACTTTACATGGTCATGCCACCTATTGCTTTCATCCTTTTTAATCTTCGGGCTTCTTCAATTGATATATTGATTATTTATATTGTATTCATTCTGGTATTTCATTATCTTCACGTCTAAATAATAAACAGTAATGGATAAGATTGCAAAGGATTTTTTAATAAATGACGAATTGGCACGTCATATGGCTAGTATGTCTGAAGCTATTGATACAATAGACCCACGTGAAAAGAATAAAGTCACTTATTCGGGCAAATTGATAATGCTTGTCACTTTATCGGGTGTTTTTTGTGATTGTCAGAGTTGGAATGATATAGCAGACTTCGCCCGTTATAAGAAAGATTTTCTTAGGAGATTCATACCGGATTTAGAAACTACCCCCTCACATGATACATTACGCCGATTTTTTTGTATCATAAAAACAGAAAGATTAGAGAGTTGTTACAGAGAATGGGCCTGTAATATGAGAGGTGATTCACCGTCCATAGAAGATTGCGACTGGTCGAAAGTTCAAATAGGTGAGGGTAATGATCTTTATACGAATAGACATATAGCTATTGACGGGAAAACGATCTGTGGTGCCATCAATGCTGATAAACTGGTACAAGAGTCGGCGGGTAAAATAACAAAGGAGCAGGCAGCATCAGCCAAACTTCATATTGTCAGTGCCTTTCTTTCTGATATGAGTCTGTCATTAGGGCAGGAACGGGTCTCAATAAAAGAGAATGAAATAGTAGCAATACCCAAATTACTGGACGACATTGATATACGACAAGGAGATGTAGTTACCATCGATGCACTTGGCACCCAAAAGAAGATTGTAGAAAAAATAACAGAGAAACAAGCCGATTATCTTTTAGAGGTGAAAGATAATCATTTAAAACTAAGGGAAAATATCGAAAACGATGCGGAGTACTTGCTAATTTCCGGAAGAGAAAATGATTTTATCAAAAGAGCTGAAGAAACCACAGAAGGTCATGGATTTATGGTGACAAGGACCTGCATATCCTGCTCTGAACCCAGTAGATTAGGGTTCTGTTATCGCGATTGGAAGAATCTTAGGACTTATGGAATAATAAAGACCGAGAAAATAAATATAGCCACAGGGGAAATACAGAATGAGAAACATTGTTTCATCTCTTCATTAGTGAACAATCCAGAGCTTATTCTTAAATATAAGAGAAAGCATTGGGCGGTAGAAAATGGATTGCATTGGCAGTTGGATGTTACATTTAATGAAGATGATGGAAGAAAAATGATGAATTCGGCACAAAACTTTTCCACTTTAACTAAAATGGCATTGACCATTTTGAAGAATTATCAGGATGAAGACAAGAAGACTTCTGTCAATAGGAAAAGGAAGAAGGCTGGATGGAGTGATGAGTATCTAGCTAATTTGATAAACAACTTTATTAAAGCGTTTTAACTCGTGCGTTTTCCCTGGTGGATACCTGCCAATACATGTCCCTGGTCGCGACTCGACTCCTGACATTGACCGTTTGGATAGATATAATACTGTAGCTGTTCATCGTATCCATAATCTGAAATCTTGTTTTCTCTTCCTTCCAATTTATAATCAAGCATGGTTGGTGATTTCTTAATCGGTTCTTTGCTAGTGACCGTCGGTCCTGAAGGATAAGGTAAATCATCCGGTCGATGCTTCATTCCCAATAAATAACGGTAAGCACGGTCATACATTACTTCGTTATCTAAGTAAATCCCCATTGCCATCATTCCACGAGCAGCGAAAAGTCCTTGATTACCAAACCTTGCGGCATCGAAATTAAAAATATTCCAATAGAATGTAACTCCGTTCTTTGAATCATCCCAGTAATTTGCATATTTGGAAGAGAAATCTTCCGTATTGCTATATCCAGGATAGACCAACATATTTTTAAAACGTTGCTGGTCTTCTACTTTCCAACCGGAATAATCACGCATTAATTCGGCGGCATCAATTAAAAGGTAAATCTTTCCGTTATCTAATGGTCCTGTTCCACGACTACTTGTATTGGTATAATAAGAATTAGCATTCAGATATTCGACCGCTTTACGGGCATAAGCCTCATCGCCCGTCAGATGCCAAAGCAATGCTAAGTCATGTGCCCGCCTGCCATCTACTCCGATAGTAGCATTAAAACGTCCTTCTCTGATTTGTTTTCCCCGATTGATAACTTGCGTATTGAGTGAAGAATAGGGAGATTCCTTTAATTTCAGAAAAGTAGAATAATAAGGCTCATGTTTCGCCTTGACCATAGCTTTCATCCGGTCTAAATCACCTTGGGTATAGGTGATTCCGGGATGGATAAAGTTACGTCGTTGCGCTTGCACTCCATTTTGAATATTCCCAATCCATACAATCCCAATAATCCATATAATTTTGTTAATCATAGTGCGATTCGTTTTTTATACAAGTGATAAGCAAAGATAGTATTTAGTAATAAAAAGGAGTTCAAAGTGAATGAAACATTTACTTTGATTAGCATAAACCCGGGAATAAAACTCTTGTATTTATACTCATGGTTCTCTTCCAGACTCCTTAATTCTGATTCCAGTGCAGCTTTGCTCTCATCTATTAATAGATAAGTTATTATCTTCCTATTGCAAAGTTCTTTCCTTCTAATACTAAAGTTACTCTTATCTAATAGAAATCTATAATTGCAAGCTTTGATTATAAAAACGAAAGTTTCATTTATATAATTGCAAGTTCTAATTATATAAATGAAACTTGCATTTATAGTTTATGTTTAACCTAAAGAAAGTTTGATATTAGAAGAAAAGAAGTTTGCACCTAATACAAAGAGATTTTTCCATTCATACTTCATATACCAGATTATGCTATTTGACTGTGATATTCTTTATGTATTCATTCGTGATAAAATCATCTATATTTTTCATCTTCATGCCGTTGATAATCACATTATCGAAGATGATATTCTTGACGGAACGTTCTTTATCAAACCCTTTCAATAGAGATGGATTCTCCCCTACTCCATTATAAATGATATTCCGAAAAATAATATCTTCAATTCCCCGGCCGGGTTGCTTATCATACTTTGAATTGAAACGAACATTAATATGAAACAATCTTCCCTCCTGGATATTCTCTACACGGATATCCTCAAATAATGCCTTGCGTACCAAGTTTTTATCACCGCAATCCACTGCCATACAGCCCTGATAAAGAAGATCATCTTCATCATGTTCCAGAATATCGACATTACGGACAGTTATATTCTCAAGAATCTCTCCAGCCTTATCGTCCGGGTTACCGTGTCCTCCAATGTTGATCGGATGAGCAATATCCGCCCAAAGGATTGAATTCTGTAAAGTCACGTTACGACTTCCTCCGTAATAGTTCCAGCGATGGGCATAGATGGCAATACAATCATCACTGTTCCGCATAAAAACATTGTCTATTAATACGTCACTGCAACACATCAGATCTATGCCATCACTCCATCCTTTACAACTAAAAGACTTTAAATTATTGATGGTCAACCCTGTAGACTCACCACCAAATACTGTATAGTGATCTGGATTTATAACTGTAATACCGTCAATCCATATATTTTTAGAATGAGTAACTTCTATTCCACGGATCGGATGGTCGAGAATACCACGCCCGACAATGCGTACATTTTCAGCTTTGTCAATCAATAATTTAGCTTTTACAACAGCTCCGGGAGCTAAATAAACAGTAGTATTGGAAGGAATCTGTATCTGTGTGTTCGGCAAATCTTTCGGACGATGGACACCCGGTCCGAAATACATTACTTTGTCACTGCTTTCAGTATAAGTTTCTGTTTCCAAAGGATTAGCAAACAAATGAAGATTATGCAAACGATCACCGTTAAACTCAATCGACAGGCATTGAGGTCTAGTGAGTGTAAAAAAGATAGCATTGTGGTTTACCGTATGTTGTATACCTATTGCTAACGGACGGATTTTCACATCCTGAATGGTGCCATTGTTCTTTTTCACCATCACTTCTACGGGACTGCCTATATCAAACTGTACCATTGAAGCAGATTGTACCCGATCCATATCTACTTGGACTTCATATTCGAATCCATCTTTCCATTCACCGCCTGCTTCACGTACTTTGACTGTATAATCATCATTATGTGGCATACCAGTGTTCAATCCTTCCGGATAGGTTACTAATTGGGCATTCCCGAATGTCGAAAATGCAATAGCTATTGCTAACAAACATTTTCTTTTACCTGATAAAACTCCTACTATATTCATATCACTAAACTATGTTATATTTTAATTATTCTGTTTATTGAAGTTCTTTCTAAAACTATACTTTCTATTCCACCCAGGTTGGCAAACTGGTAACAGAAACTATAGAAAAAATAACCAATGCAAAAAATCTCCTTTATTGTCTATTACGAACAATAAAGGAGATTTACCTAGAACATTCCAGTTTTTTCTGTCTTCTTATTTTTTACTTTTTACATACGGTTCTGCATATTGAGTCGGCAGTGCTCTCGATATGTCTTTGAAACATTTAGTAAAACTAATATACAATACACCTTCCTATTCTTTATTATAGCTTTATTCGAACGGAACTGCCAAGTACTAGAATATGAATTGAAAACGTCCCTGTACTACACTAAAGTTTGTGCTTTCGATCTCTTTGATATGCGAGCCGGGGATGAAGTAGCTATAATTCAATTTGACAGCAATGTGTTTATTGATATAGTAATTCAATCCGAAGGAGAGGTCTTTCTGTGTTCCGCCTTTTATTCCGGCATCATTCAGAGAGAGATAATTGAAACGGGCACATAGTTCGAGTGCTTTTCCTTCCGGTCTTCCGGGACAGGCTACTTCTTCGTCATACAGATAATTCTGTCCCAACAATAGCCAGGAACATTGCAGATAAGCTCCTTGTGCCGTATAGTTCTCAAAACCCTTTTCCCGTTTTACATGGGCGCGGATGTATTCACCCTGAAGAAAGAATTTATGATAGTAAATTAGCAGTTCGGTTCCTATTTTAAATTGGGATGCTGCATGATCTACATCTGCTTGTATTAATGTACGATTATCAATCGTGCTCACGCCCGGAGATTTATAAGTAAACGTATTCCTGTTCTCATCTTCGGGAAGCGTGCCGTCCGGTGTACGATGGATAGCTGCTAATCCTATATGTATCAGTTTCGCTTGCTCATAAAGTGGACGGTAAACCAAACGTCCGTCAATGGCATATCCTTGCGATGCGTTTTTCAGGTTGCTCAAATCATTATCGGTAAAGAATCCGCCACACAGATAGTAATATTGGGTACGATAGGAATAGGCTACTCCCATACGTCGGCTATTTGTCAATGCCAGCACAGCTCCCGGAGATTGGTTGAAGCGAAGATCAAATGTACTACAAATCATATCGAGACTGAATGGCTCATAGAATTGTCCTATCTGAATGGAACTATTCTTATAGGAATAGGTGGCAAAAGCATCTTTGATGGCTACTTTGTTTCCGGCATATCCCATTTCCAGTTTCATTCCCCAGTTCTGATAGGTAGCTTTTACACCGATGCGAAGGTCATTAAATTCCGTGCCGTTGCCAAAGTTATTCGGATTCTTCAGATACACTCCTCCATCCATTAATAGACGCCCGGTGATTTTATATTGTATGCCATCGGGCAGATTCTGTGCCGTTATCCGGGAAGTCGTTAGTATTAGAGATAGAAGGAAGGAGAATTTCAAATATAGTCCTATTATTTTCATCGTCCACCTTTTATCAAATTTGTGAAAAAGTAGTTGGCTCCATACCTTCTCCCGTAAATTTTATCCCGTTGCTCATTTCGGCTTCTTTCGCTTTCTTCAGCTGTTTCTCTTTTTTATAGCGCTGTATCAGGTAAATCATGGAGCAGGTGAAAGCAACCGTACAGATCAGTCCTACGTAACCGGATAATATATTATAAAATTCCAACCAGTTTATGTCTACATGGGCAAATTCTTTGAACATCAAGACAAGTACAGTTCCCGTATATCCGATAAAATCAATGGTCACAATGAAGAAACCGACATTTCCTTTTATCTTGAAACAAGCGATGAAGCGGTCGAAAAAAATGCTTTGAAAACAGAGGTAGGCAATATACAGACAGAGACTTTGGACAAACAGCCAGGTGATTGCATCCAATTGCAGAGAATCATAATTGAAAGATATAAAACTCATGGTGGCTGTCCCAAGTACGACCAATCCCAGCAGGGCAACCAAAACTTTTATGTTACTTTTCACAAAGACCATCGCTCCGAATAACGCCAGAATTATTAATGTAACGACTGTATCTACCTGCGCAAACATCCATGAGGACTGTCCGTTCATATCAATAATCTTCACCAGGAAATCTTCCTTAATATCTCTAAGCACTACCAACATTAGGTTAGCTACAAACAATAATACAAGAAATGGCATAAAGTCGATGAACAGTTCTTTCCGTTGCTTGCCATTCAGAGTTACACGACTACTCTTTTGTTTTATATCTTGTGCCGTAGGTTGTGGCAAACGGGTTAAGCTATATCCCAAAAGAGCCAATAAAGGAAGTGCAAAAGCACCGATAAGTGCCGGCATCCAAAATTCGCTGACGTTCAATGTATTCATAACGAACAATCCGATGGATTTTGCCGTTCCCGAACTGATAACAATACTGATTCCTAAAAGACTGGCCAAAATATCCGTAGTGCGGCGACCTTCGATAAAACTGAAAATAACTCCCCACATACAGCCCAATGACAATCCATTGAAGAACATGGCAAACATATTATAAGGAGTGGGAAGTGCTCCGAACGCAACCAATGACAATTCCGCTACGGCAATGGAAACGAGTATAAACTTCAGGCGATTCTCTCTCTTCAATTCGGAAATCAACTTGATACCTATAAACTTGGCTATCAGATAACCTGCTATCTGAATGATAGTAACCAGTACTTTATAATCAAAGCCGAATGCTTCTATCCCGTCAAAAGTAGCAGCTGTGAAAGGTTTGCGCAATGTATAAACCAGTGAGTAAGAAAGAAGGGCTGCTCCACCTGCCCATAGAATAAAGAGGAAATCGGCTAATCTTCTGTTTGAACTTTGTTTCGATATTGCTTCAGTAATCGTTTTCATACGTTTTCGTTTTAATTTCTGGAGCAAAAGTAGAGGAGAATAGCAAGGGAGAAAATGAATTCTAAAGATTCATTTTATTCATTATCAGGTAGAAATGGAAGTAATATTAATGTAACGTTTATGTAACCGTAATTTCTTGGAAATGGAATACAAAAAGGGTTGCACAATCACTAATCCGGTATTGCGCAACCCTTTTTATTCGATTTCTTATTTTTCTTCTTATTGGAAAGTAGGCATCTTGAATCTGTACAATAATCCACCTACCATGGAAGCTACGCGGTCAGGTCTTCCCTGTTCGGAGCCATCGTATGTATCGGTACGGATACCGACTTTAGGTTCGGCATACAGATACAAAGAAGAAGCCACTTTCAGCTTTACCTGCACACCGGCATCCAGTCCCGGCACTGCTCGGAACTTACCGTAACGGCGTACCAGTCCGGCCGTAACTCCCACAAAAGGAACAACATCTATCACATGGTCGGGGCTGTATCCTTTTGCCAATGTGGCCAGACTCATCATATAATCCATACCCAAACCGGCATAATGAAGATTCATCTTCGACGACGTTTTGGCCTTGTACATAATTGTTCCATTTACCCGCCATGCAGATAACGGAGTGTACCATTTACCTATGCTTCCTTTTGCTTCTACACCTGCATTCTTCACCAAATCTTTGTTGGCTACGAGCAAGCTACCCAATCCAAGTGCACCGGAGATGAAGTAACGCTTGTCATCCTGACCAAACACGCTGCGATTGGCTGCTTTTGAATAAGGAACAAAGCGATAGTGGAAACCTGCATTGACTCCTACCATTACGTCTTTCTGCATAAAGCCCAGATTACCTTCAATGAATTTATCTCCATACAAGCGAATCTGCGGTTCAATGTACAAACCGAGAAAATCATTCACATGCCATAATCCCTGTATGCCTGCATTAATACCCGGTTGGAACTTATGGTCTGATTTGGAAGTATAAGCAAGGTTGACACCTACCGAACCTATTAAATCAAAGATACGATCGGAATTATATCCACTCATGGTAGACGTTATGTTCCACAAGTAATCAAGACCACCACTGACGCTGGCATGTCTAAGTTTGCCCGCTTTAACACTTCCCGGAACTACATAGTTCGTAAAGAATCCACCCGTACCCACCAGGCGCAAACCGGAATAAGGGCTCAACCACTTACCGATAGAGACAGAAGCCTGCGGACCTAAAGAACCAAGGTTTTCAAGATTCGTCTTATTCAGGAACATTTGCACACCGATTCCCGAAGTCATAAACAGATTGTCTGCGATGTGATTGCTTGAGAATCCGTTCTTCGGACGTGCCGCACGGTCAATCGTATGATAAGTCAAACCAAAATTCAACTCTCCGAGCTGATCCGTATTGCCACCTACTCCGCGACCTCCTGCATATCTCTTATTATACACATTGAGGCGAGGTTCTATAAATAAATCCACAGAACGGTTGATACGGAAACTTCCTTGCACACCGACTCCTATTCCCGGAGCATACTTGGCGGTTTTATCCACTCCTTTCGTACCTGCCAGGTTAACTCCGGCAATACCGATCAGACTAAATATTCTGTCTTCATCATATCCCCAAAGAACATTATTGATATTCAACAGATAGTCCGCATGCAGATCGACATGTTTAAAGTAGCCGCTTGCACTGCCCGAAGGGGTGTCTGAAAGTCCAACCGTCCCGGACAAACGCAGACCGGAAGAAGGACTGAACCATTTACCGATTCCGGCAGAGAACTGGGGACCTAATCCTTTAATCGTATTCTTGATTCCCGGAACTTTCAGTGTACTGATACCACCGGATAAAGAGATAAACATATGATTCAGGAAGGAACTTTTATCGAAATCATCGAAATGAATCTTAGTTCCCATCGGAGCAGCAGGCATATAGGTCAGACCTACCAGAACCGAACCAGCCATTTTATAGTTTCTCCAACTTTCCGTATACGCAAAACCGTCATTATACCATCCGATCCGCGGTTCTACAAACAAATCCAATGTAGAAGAAAGACGTACATTTCCCTGTAAACCGAGATGAGCGCCGTAATAAAGCTGACCGCCGCCTTTCAAATCCGGATACTTTTCGGAACGATCGCTATTGTCGCCCACCTTAGAATAACCGGCTTCTATACCTGCAATCCCTACTAACTCAAAACAACGGTTTGCATTGTATCCGTATGCCAGGGAGGACATATTCAACAGATAGTCCAGGCTGCCGCCACCCATTTTTATTTTAGAATCGTAGATACTCGACGGCAGATAACCTAAATTCACCCCTATCCGAAGTCCATGAACCGGAGTAATCCACTTTCCCATAAAGAGATGGGCGGTCATTCCCATTCCATCCTGACTATCTCCACTTGTTAACAAGCTGTATGGCCCTATTCCGGCAGAGAAAAAGAGATGTTCATTGAATTTATTGCTCTCGAACTTTTCATTTGCAGGCCGTTTCTGTAACATATATTGCAATGCACCATAATCCTGTGCCTGTAAGGTAACAGCAAGCATCAGGAAGATTGCCACTGCTACATATTTATTGTTGATTCTGAAGATATTCATCGTTTACTCTTGTTGTATATATCATTATTTAATTTTCTGCTCTTCCGGCAGCAAGTCAATAATATCACCGTCCACCTTCGCTACTTCCAATAAGGAAGGATCAAGTTCAAGGGCCTTCTCAATGCTCATAATCGCATCACCTATTTTCTCCAGGCGGTTGGCGGCAATCGCTTTTATATAATATTCGCGGGCGGTCTCTACATCCATGGTAGAAATCTTATCCCATGCTTCCTGATTCTTCTTCATTGCCAGCAGCATCACCACCTCATTGAAAGGGCTGGTAGCCGCCACCTTTTCGAAAGCATCATTATAATAACCGGCCAATGCCTGAACAATGGCCTGCAAATCTTCAGAAACCGCTTCTTCGGGAACCAAGGTCAAGACTGAATCTGCTTTTGTATATTTCCCTTCATGCAGCAAGGCAATAGCCTGATTGGACAATAACTCCGCCGGTGCCGATTTACTGACAAACGGTTCGAGAATACGTGAATCCGGAGTATCTTTCTGTATCGTTGCCACTGCCAGTTCATTGGCTGCATACGTAAAGTTATCATAAAGTTCAAGAGCTTCCCTACAATACTTTTCCCTTTCGTCGGGAGTTTTTGCTGTCGTAATCATACGGTAATATTCGAAACGGGTCAGTTCCTTCGGATTCTTTCTGTAAAGTTCTCTAATCTCGTCGTCCGTCAAAGAACGGAAGATTGAATAACCATACGTATATTGCACCTTTCTCAATTTAGGCAGATAAGTAGCCGCAAGTTCCTTGTAGAAAGGTTTCGATTTCAAGACCCCATTCAACCGGTAAGGAGTAGCTGCATATTGTTTGATTAAGTCCTCTACTTCTTTAGCCAGTTCCGGCTTGGAGTTTTTTTTCAGCAATTCAGCTACCTCCTTCCAAGAGGCAACCGATGCATCCGATTTCACCTCCAACAGTTTACGTGTTTCCGGGTCCAGTTGTGCCAGTATACGTTCCAGGGCTTTATCCGTACGCAATTTTGCCAGACGAAGATTCGTCGCGTAAGAACCGTCCGGCGAAGCCACCCCCGTAATATGAAAACTCTTCAAAGAGGCATCCGGGTTCGTCTCAATACCACGCAATTCCTGATTCAATCGGTTCAGTTCCACCTGATTTTGTGGATTCTTATCATCCAGGTCGGCTTTACCTACCAGGAAGGTTAAGTTTACCTCACCTTTCGTATCCCGCAACTGCATCACGGGTTTCGGAAGATATTTCTCGTCCGTCAGACTGAAAGCGGAGAATTTATACTCCAAGAAACGAAGCGGGTTGACCGTTCCGCGTGCAATGGAGAAAGAGTCACGATAAATGATATTCCGGTAATTTTCCATCGCCAGATGCACATCTGCACGGTAGTCATGTTGCAGATATTCTATATAGATAGAATCATGGTAAGCAATAATATCCCCCTTGCGTGAAGAAGTAGTTTTCACACGGATGTAATCGTGCAAAGGATCTTTATCCATATCATAATCGTACATTCGATTTTGCGTTGTATTATAAGTATCCCCGTCGAATACAACAGGACGCATCAACAGACGCTTTTTCAGTGTCACATCATAAATGGAAGGCTGCAATACCAAGCGACGATGTGAGTTAAACATCTCCTTAGGCACCGGGACACGGGTTTTCAGATGAAAATAATTACCTTTGATTTCGATGTCCGTAGGTTCCGGAATCACTTTGTCCTTCACTTTGGAAGTAATCGTAACTTCGTCCAGTTCGATGACGGCATCTTTCAATACTACATTCAGAATCTGCTTTCCTGCCACCTTCACTGTTTTGTCTTCATAACCGACACATGTAAACTTCAACGAGCCGTTTTTCTCAACCAAGACACTGTAACGACCATCCTCGTCGGACATTTCTATACGTTCGTCATTGACCGGATTCAACACATTTACATTCGGAACACTTTTTCCCTGCGGGTTTGTGATATGCCCCTGCACGCGGATCCGTTGGGCGGATACATTCATACCGACGAACATCATCGCCACGAGAAGTATACCTGTTAATCTATCACGTTTCAAATTGATTTTCATTCTCTTTTCTGACTAGCTAATGTTCGTTATCGAATAATATAAACAAAGGATACCCCCAGTTTGACAGGTGCAATGGTGGTCTTACTATCGTTGACCGCACCCGGTTTCGGAGTACCCTTATCATACTTAAACTGACGGTAGCGCAACACACCCACTCCGGCAGTTGCTTCGATGTTCCAATGATCGCCCAGCACCCATGCGTATCCATAGGTCAAACCAGCGGCGTATGCATCGCCTTTGTGATGCACATCTTTTACCATCATATCAAAATTATTCACGAAAGCGGTGATTCCAAGAAAATGACTCACCATCGGACGATTTAGCCAGTAACGAACTTCAGGCTGAAAATGCGTGAAAGTCGTTTTAAAGTTGTCTGTACTGATTGGGTTCGCAGCAATCCCCATGTTCAAGGAGACATGACTACCCAATACAAATTCTGCTTCTACATTCGGACTGGCGGTCAGCCAACCCAATGCATTTGTCTTTACAGCCACCCGTTGTGCGTGCACATGTACACCACAACATAATAACAGAAATGATAACGCAGCTATTACCCTGCGACCATTTCTCATCACATATACCATCATTTATTTCCCACTAAATATTTCCCACTAAATATTTACCCACAAAAAAGGGCTTACTGTCCATTTTATATACTACTTGGACAGAAAGCCACAAAATTAGAAAAAATATAGTATTAAAAACGTTTAAACACGCTTTTTTGTTTTTTATTGCAACAATTTCCATCTTAGGCCATAATATACCATACTACGGATAAGATATACAATTTTTCTTTATTACCAATGAAACATCAGATACGCAACAACATAGGCTCCGACGCAGCATCGGGTTTTATCTTCTTATCGCCGATAACAACCGTACAGGGAGCAGAAGAAATAATATACCATTTCCCTTCTTTCTTTTCGAGCAATACATTAGCGGCATTGTCGGTCTGAATCATTACCCCGGGTGCAACCAATTGGGTTCCATTCCCTAAAAACAACGTCCGGTTTCCTGCATATTCATTGCTAATAACAGCATAATCCGCTTTCACTTTCATTCCTTGATAAGTAGCGGTTTGTGCAGCATCAGATAGAGAGAAGATATGATCTATACGTCCGTTTTTGCTTTTCACACAGATTCCGGCAAAATCTTCCAAACCTGCTCCTTCTGCATCAAAGTAAGAGACGGACTGAATAGCAGACGGTTCCTTTTTCGTACTCGGTTCATATATCGAGACAAAAGGACGATTCCAAGCTTCTCCATGCTGACGGGCAACAAATGTCAGCGTCGGCTGCTCCTTTATATTATAGGGCATATTCGGTGTACGGCTTAGCCCTTCGGTCATTGGCGCCAAAGCCGTAAAGACTTCACGATCCGGTTCGCCTTTCATCCAAAGATTCATGTATATATCATCGCCGTCCTTATCTTTCATATCTATGGTGAAAGTTGCCTTGACATCCTTATTGGTCGCAGCCACTTTCTTATCATATAAATAGGAATAAGCGTAAAGATGTGCGCCTGCAAAGGCGAGTTCTTCCGTAGGCTGGAGATTCAGGTCGCTGCCATCTGCTGCCGTCAATGTCAAAGTCTGCCCAAGGTTGTGATAGAAGTAATCGTGCATCTTATCGCCTCCTTTCTCTTTCCGGCTGCGGAATACATCGACATAATACCCCGTCTCCGCCCCAGTAGTGACAATACTCATCATACGGGTCTGATCCGCCCTGCTTTCCGGTTCACGAAAATAAAGGTTACTGTAAGTAACGGACGTAAATGCTTTGCCCGGTTCCGCTGATGCCGGGAAACAGGAAAGCAAATCAAAAGAATGGTTACTTTTCATCACCGGATAGCTCGATATTCCATCCACACAAACTGTATTATGACTGGGGAATTGAGAATAATATTCCGCATAATCAAGTCCGCTATACAGGAAAAGCCCGATACCTGCATCCGGCCCCAGTACGTATCCTTTTCCATAAAGTTCCATCGAAATGCCGTTAGCGTGCATGTGGTTCCCTTCACTGCCATTCAACGAAATCATCAAACTGTTGCGCGGATGCATACCGTTGCGCTGTACCAGCCATGACACATTGGGAGCATAAAACAAAGGAGAAACATAATCTTCTATCTTTCCCGGCTGCACTTTGGGATTTAGCGCCAGCGGTTTATCTTCAAAGAAAGAATTGACAGATACACGCACATTCTTCTTTTCTGTTTTATCATTTCCCAAATCCGGGTTCAGGCATTTCAGCAAAGCCGTGAAATAATTTTCCTGTTCTTTCTTCCCGTTCGCCTGTGCATTCTGTATCATACGGATAAAGAAATTCGTACTCAAATATCCCGGATGCGTATCTCCAAAGCCACAAATCATACGGTTGGGAAACAGATATTCGGGAGTGGTTGCTACCGCTTTCGACAATATAGGCATTGCTTTCACCAAATCATATTGCAGATTCGTATCAAACTGATTCACAAAATTGGCATAATCATTGATTACCACACTGCTATATCCCGGACATTCTGCCCAAATTCCCGTATTTATATCGAAACCATAATCTGCCAATCGCGTCAGACTCCACTGGCGGATGCTGGAACGGTTCATCACATAGTCGATATAATATTCACGTCCTTTTCCGTCGGCATATTCTTTATTGTCTTCCAATACCAATCCGACATTCATAACAAACCGTGCCTGTAGCAAATTCCAGTTGTTATGAGGTACACCGTTCGCAATGATATTATCCGCCCATTTCTTAAAAGCTCCGGCGTAGATTTCCATTTTATCCGGGTAATTGGCCTTTAGGTAATTATATAGAAAATCATATAAAGGGACAGCGATATGGAGTGCGTCTTCATGGATGACTTCGAAAGAAGTCAATCCTACCAATGTTTGCTGATGGCCGTGATTCAGGTCGATGGGCACGTTTCTATAATAAATGCCTGTCATATATGTATCAAAGACCCCTGCGGCAAGTTTAGCGAATTTCTCTTCATCCGTCATCCAATAAAGGAAAGCGGCATCACGGGCAATTCCCAGGATTTCGCAGTTCAGGCTTTCAATATTCCGGCCTGTTTTGGATGGGTGTACACTTTCCATAGGACGGTCAGGAAGTGCATTATTGCAGAAAGTGACATTCCCGTCCTCATCATCATAAGGAACGACATCCGCCAATTTGGGACGACCGTGGGTGGCAGCTGTGCCACGGGTTCCCGTGTAGCGCACAGTGGGATAAGGAGCTCTTTCACCACCTGCATGGTCGAACGTTTCACCTTTCACATATACTTCCGTGGCATGAGACTTCCAGTACATTGCCAAACGAGACAGCAACCACGCCGGTTGAGCATCCGTCAGGTTCGTATATACTTCCGTCCGTTCCTTCAATTTATTGAAAACATCTTTCGCCCATTCTTCTTTTTTAATCAGCTTCCATGTTTCCTGCTTTCCCGCCGGAGTAGTCAGTACCCGCGGATGTGTCTGCGGCATCTTTTCCGGCAAAGGAATCTCTTGTCCGGATGCGCTGTTCAGAAAAGATAGAAAACATAGTCCAAGTAAAATTCGTCTCATACTTCAGTTATATTTTTTAGGTTTGATACCTATTAAATACGAAGATAGAGATTTATTTACCTAAATCCTCCGTCAAAGAACAATTTTATTTGTACGAGACTACGCTGTTATTTCAAACAAAGAATTATATTTGCAAAAAACCGACTAACAATTCTGATACTTATGAAAATTTTATCTATCCATGATTTGGCAACAATCAGGAAGAGAGCAGAGCACAATCTTTCATTGCGCGAAGAAAGTAATGAAAAGGTGACTGAAAAGTGTTACGGACTGGCATCCGGTGCGCAACATCTTCAGATTCTGATCTGCGGTGGTACAGGCTGTAAGGCATCTTCCAGCCAGGGTATTACAGACAATCTTCTAAAAGCCATCAAAAAGAACGAAATCACCGATAAAGTAGAAGTCATCACCGTAGGCTGTTTCGGCTTCTGTGAAAAAGGTCCTATCGTGAAAATTATCCCCGATAATACCTTTTACACCCAAGTCACTCCCGAAGATGCGGAAGAAATCATCAACGAGCATATCATCGGAGGACGAAGAATCGAACGGTTGCTGTATGTAGATCCTAAAACGGAACATACCGTCAGCGACTCCAAGCACATGGATTTCTACCGGAAACAACTCCGCATCGCATTGCGTAACTGTGGTTTTATCGACCCCGAAAATATTGAAGAATATATCGCCCGTGAAGGATACTTTGCATTGGCCGATTGCCTGCTTAACAAACAGCCGACGGACGTTATTGATATTATCAAACGTTCGGGACTTCGCGGACGTGGCGGTGGCGGTTTCCCGACGGGACTGAAATGGGAATTTGCCAACAAACAACAGTCGGATGTCAAATACGTGGTTTGTAACGCCGACGAAGGAGATCCCGGTGCATTCATGGACCGTTCCATTATGGAGGGCGACCCACATTCGATTGTAGAAGCGATGTGTGTCTGCGGTTATTCCATCGGGTCCACCAAAGGATTAGTATATATCCGTGCGGAATATCCGCTAGCCATCAACCGACTGAAAACAGCTATCAATCAGGCACGCGAATACGGATTACTGGGGGATCATATCTTAGGAACAGATTTCAGTTTCGACATAGAAATACGATATGGAGCCGGAGCTTTTGTCTGCGGAGAAGAAACTGCCCTTATTCATTCGATGGAAGGAAAACGGGGAGAGCCGACTCTGAAACCTCCCTTCCCTGCCGAATCCGGTTATCTGGGAAAACCAACCAATGTAAATAATGTGGAAACGCTTGCCAATATTCCCATTATTCTAACCAAAGGAGCCGACTGGTTTGCAACGATTGGCACAGAACGTTCCAAAGGAACCAAAGTGTTTGCTCTTGCCGGAAAGATTAATAATGTCGGACTGATCGAAGTGCCGATGGGAACTACTCTTCGGGAAGTAATCTACGAAATCGGAGGAGGCATCAAAGGCGGAAAGAAGTTCAAAGCTGTACAAACAGGAGGACCGTCAGGCGGCTGTCTGACAGAAAAACATCTGGACACTCCCATTGACTTTGACAACCTTCTCTCGGCCGGTTCCATGATGGGTTCAGGAGGGATGATTGTCATGGATGAGGACGACTGCATGGTATCCGTAGCCCGCTTTTATCTGGATTTTACAGTGGAAGAGTCCTGCGGGAAATGCACACCTTGCCGCATTGGAAACAAACGTCTGTTGGAACTACTGAACAAGATTACAGAAGGAAAAGGCACAGAAAAAGACCTGGACACACTTGCCACTTTGGGACAAGTCATCAAAGATACGGCCCTCTGCGGACTGGGACAAACCTCTCCGAATCCCGTTTTATCCACATTGGATAACTTCTACGATGAATATATGGAACACGTACGGGATAAGACTTGTCGTTCCAAGCAATGTAAATCACTATTAACATATACCATCAGTCCGGAACGTTGCATTGGTTGTCATCTATGCGCCAAAAACTGTCCGGCGGATGCTATCAGCGGGCTGGTGCGCAAGCCACATGTCATTGCTCCTGATAAATGTATCAAGTGCGGCATGTGCATGGCACGCTGCAAATTCAATGCTATTCTTGTCTGCTAAAATCTTATTTACTATGGAAGAAAAACAAATTACTCTCCAGATAGACGGTCATTTCATCACTGTGCCCGAGGGAAGCACTATTCTTGAAGCCGCTATCAAAATCGGTATCAATATACCTACGCTGTGTCATATCGACCTGAAAGGAACCTGTATAAAAAATAATCCGGCTTCCTGCCGTATTTGTGTGGTTGAAGTGATGGGACGGCGCAACCTGGCTCCTGCCTGCGCTACCCGTTGCACGGAGGGCATGGTAGTAAAAACCAGTACCCTGCGCGTAATGAACGCTCGCAAAGTGGTGGCTGAACTGATCCTTTCGGATCACCCCAATGACTGCCTCACTTGCCCTAAATGCGGCAACTGCGAGCTCCAAACGTTAGCACTGCGTTTCAACATTCGCGAAATGCCTTTCAATGGCGGTGAACTGTCCCCCCGCAAACGGGAAATTACCGCTTCTATCGTCCGTAATATGGATAAATGTATTTTCTGTCGCCGTTGTGAAAGTGTTTGCAATGATGTACAGACGGTCGGAGCATTGGGTGCCATCCGTCGCGGATTCAATACAACCATCGCTCCTGCCTTTGACCGAATGATGACGGAAAGTGAATGTACTTACTGCGGTCAGTGCGTGGCTGTCTGTCCCGTAGGCGCATTAACAGAACGTGACTACACCAACCGTCTGCTCGACGATCTGGCTAATCCGGACAAAGTAGTGATTGTGCAGACCGCACCTGCCGTACGGGCGGCCCTAGGTGAAGAATTCGGATTTCCTCCCGGCACTCTGGTAACCGGGAAAATGGTGTATGCACTTCGCGAACTGGGATTCGACTATGTATTCGATACTGATTTTGCAGCCGACCTTACCATTATGGAAGAGGGTTCTGAAATTCTGAACCGCCTGACACGTTATCTCAACGGAGATAAATCCGTACGATTACCTATCCTGACTTCCTGCTGTCCGGCATGGGTCAACTTCTTCGAACATCATTTCCCGGACATGCTGGACATTCCGTCCACCGCCCGCTCCCCACAACAGATGTTCGGTTCCATTGCTAAATCCTATTGGGCGGAGAAAATGGGCATACCCAGAGAAAAACTGGTTGTCGTATCTATCATGCCTTGTCTGGCTAAAAAGTACGAATGTGCACGTGATGAATTCAAAGTGAACGGTATCCCCGATGTGGATTATTCTATCTCTACCCGTGAACTGGCACGACTAATTAAACGTGCCAATATCGGGTTCCCTCTCGTACTGGACAGCCCATTCGACAACCCGATGGGTGAATCGACAGGTGCCGGTGTCATTTTCGGAACAACAGGTGGTGTAATGGAAGCCGCCCTCCGTTCTGTCTATGAAATCTATACCGGAGAACCTTTGAAAAATGTAAATTTCGAACAGGTACGCGGACTAAATGGCGTCCGTCGTGCTACCATTAACCTAAACGGATTTGAATTAAAAGTAGGCATCGCACACGGACTAGGCAACGCTCGTCATCTACTGGAAGATATACGGAACGGACATAACGAATATCATGTAATCGAAATTATGGCTTGCCCCGGAGGCTGTATCGGTGGCGGCGGGCAGCCTTTGCATCACGGCAACTCGGAAATACTCTATGCACGCGCCAACGCACTTTACCGTGAAGACGCCAACAAACCTTTGCGCAAATCGCACGAGAATCCGTATATCAAGACATTATACGAGGATTATCTCGGCAAACCGCTAGGTGAGAAATCGGAAACTCTCCTGCATACGCATTATTTCAACAAAGCGATTGATTAACTTTTAAATGAAGAGTATTATGTCAGATATCAAACTAGCCTGTGACATGGCAGAGCAAATCAAAACGATCTGCGACAAGCATGGAAACAAACCGGGCGAACTTATCAATATTTTGCATGAGGCACAGCATTTGCAAGGGTATCTACCCGAGGAAACGCAACGGATTATCGCTTCCAAACTTGGAATTCCCGTATCGAAAGTGTATGGTGTCGTCACTTTCTATACTTTCTTTACCATGACTCCCAAAGGAAAACATCCCATCTCTGTTTGCATGGGTACAGCTTGTTATGTACGTGGTTCAGAAAAACTGCTGGAAGAGTTCAAACGTGTATTAGGTATCGAAGTCGGTGACACTACCCCGGACGGAAAGTTCTCATTAGACTGTCTGCGTTGTGTAGGCGCCTGCGGACTGGCTCCGGTAGTGATGATCGGCGAGAAGGTATATGGTCGATTACAACCGGTAGATGTAAAGAAGATTATTGAAGAATTGGAATAACCGAATTCCCGAAAACAATATAAAACAAACGGCTGCCTTGATAAGTCAAAACAGCCGTTCATTAATATTAAAATGTAAAAAAATGATGCGGAGAGAACGAGATTCGAACTCGTGATACCCTTTAGGGGTATACACGCTTTCCAGGCGTGCCTCTTCAACCACTCGAGCACCTCTCCTTACAATTACCAACTAGAGAAAAAACTCTCCATAAAAACAGAAAGCAGCAAAAAGCTGCTTTCTAGCGGAGAGACAGGGTAATGAACCCATCTCCTTATGTCGCTTTAATTCAACTCTTTATCAATATGTCAATGCCTTAGGGGGTACAATTTAGGTTTCAAAAAAGACGTTTATCTGTCATCCTTTGGCTGTTCATTGTCTGCCTAAAACTTCGGTTCAAAGATACTGCTTCTTTTTGAATTACGCAAATGTCTGAATATAAATATTTCAGCTTAGGTGTAAGGTGCAAGCTATATATAGATATATACTTGCACCTTACACCTAATTCAGATTACTCAACTTTGCAATTAGGTTGCACTACCCGATTCGTAAATTTGCAAAAATACAGAAACAATAAACGCTATCAATAAATTGCAAGCCTTAAATATTGAGAATATTCAGAGCTTGTCAAACGATAAGCGGTGTATTGTTATTAACTTTGCAGAAACGCTGGATATATGATGAAAAGCAATACTATTCACATTAAGAATATGGTTTGTAACCGTTGCATTATGGTTGTAATAGAAGCACTGAAAAGAATGGGTTTTACTCCACTTAGTGTTGAACTGGGGACAGCTATTTTGCAAGAACCAATAAATGCAGAGGAACGTGCTACCATAAAGCCTGTTCTTGAAGCATACGGATTTGAGTTGATAGATGATAAACGGATTCGGATTATCGAACAAATAAAAGTTGCGGTGATTGAATTAGTGCATTATAACGATAATTCGTCCAAGACAAACCTGTCTGATTATCTTACGGATAAGTGCCATCACGATTACAGTTTCCTTAGCAAGTTGTTTTCTGAAGTGAATGGCATAAGTATAGAAAAATACTACATTATTCAGAAAATAGAACGTATAAAGGAGCTGTTGGTGTATGATGAATTATCCATTAGCGAAATTGCCGATAAACTTAATTACTCAAGCGCAGCACATTTAAGTACACAATTCCGTAATATGACTGGCATTTCTCCAAGCCAGTTCAAGCGTTTAAAAGAACACAAACTGAAACCTTTGGATGAAGTCTGAATGATATAAATCATATCCATAATTATGTAAGAGCCGGAAGATAAAAGCCCCCTACCTTTGCAACATATAAAAATCATCAATATGGAAAAAGGTAAGAACATAAAAAATACATATCCGGTTTTGGGTATGAGTTGCGCTTCATGTGCGGCTCGTGTGGATAAAACATTAAATGGTTTGCCGGGAGTATATCAGGCAACAGTGAATTATGCGACTGCGGTAGCACAGGTAGAATATAATCCGGAAGTATGTTCCGATGCAACACTACAATCTGCCGTACAAGATGCAGGATATGATTTACTGGTTGATACCGGTGAAGACGCAGCCGATAAAGCGGAAGAAATTCGCTTGACAAGATACCGGAAGATAAAAAGGCGTACAGTGGCAGCCCTGCTGTTATCTCTCCCAATTATGGTTATCAGTATGTTTTTTGAAGATATATCCTCTTTAAAATATGTACTTTGGATTCTCGCCACGCCTGTGGTTTTCGGTTTGGGACGTGAATTTTATATCAATGCGTGGCGGCAATTAAAGCATGGCACTTCCAATATGGACACCCTTGTAGCTGTTAGTACCGGAATAGCCTATACATTCAGTGTTTTTAATCTGTTGTTTCCTGATTTTTGGTTGTCAAGAGGGATTGAACCGCATATTTATTTTGAAGCGGCAAGTGTTATCATTGCATTCATCCTGTTGGGACGATTACTCGAAGAGCGCGCGAAGCAAAACACTTCAACTGCCATAAAAAAGTTAATCGGGCTGCAACCTAAGACGGTAACTATTATCGTAGATTCTGATGAACGTACCGTTCCGATAACAGCCGTACAAAAAGGTGATACAATTCTTGTTAAACCCGGAGAACGCATTGCAGTAGACGGCATGGTTGTTACAGGAGAATCATACGTGGATGAAAGTATGTTGAATGGCGAGCCTGTTCCCCTGCACAAGCAATCCGGCGAAAAGGTATTTGCCGGAACCATCAATCAAAAAGGGACATTTCGGTTTATTGCCGATAAGATAGGTTCTGACACGATGCTGGCACAAATCATCCGCATGGTGCAGGATGCGCAAGGCAGCAAAGCTCCCGTTCAAAAGTTAGTGGATAGAATAGCCCGATTCTTTGTCCCGGCTATTATCAGCATTTCGATTATAGCTTTTGTTGCATGGATAGTTTTAGCACCAACGAACGGCTTCACCAATGGATTGTTGGCAATGGTCACTGTATTGATAATTGCCTGCCCTTGTGCATTAGGCTTGGCTACTCCCACTGCCATTATGGTAGGCATTGGAAAAAGTGCTGAAAAAGGGATTTTAATTAAAGATGCCCAAAGCTTGGAGATTGCCCAAAAGATAGATACGATAATTCTTGATAAAACAGGGACTATCACAGCAGGGCATCCCATAGTCGTCGAAAGCCTATGGGAAAACGGCTTTGAACATAGCCGAAAAATACTGTACAGTTTAGAGAAGCTATCGGAACATCCTCTTTCGGATGCCGTAGTCAATACTTTGCAGAATGAAAAAGAGATTTCCATTGATAAGTTCGAAAACGTTCCGGGAAAAGGTGTAAAAGGTATAGTAAGCAGTCAGACTTATTACGTAGGCAACCTGTCATTATTGAATGATAACCATATTACGATAGCCAGTCATTTGCAGGAATTGGCAAACAAATGGACACAGGAAGCTAAAACATTGGTATGGTTTGCTGATTCCACACAAGCTATTGCAGCTATAGCCCTAACCGATGAAATTAAACAAACTTCGGCGCAAGCCATATCACAACTACAGGAAATGGGTGTTGAAGTGTATATGTTGACAGGAGATAATGCAATTTCAGCACAAGCCATATCTCGAAAGGTAGGAATAAACCATTATAAAGCCGGAGTGTTGCCGAACGAAAAAGCTCAATTCATAAAAGAATTGCAAGCGAATGGGAAAAAAGTAGGCATGGTGGGTGACGGAATTAATGATAGTGCGGCTTTAGCACAAGCGAATTTAAGCATAGCAATGGGGCAAGGCAGTGATATTGCTGTAGATACGGCAATGGCGACCATACTCTCATCCGATTTACTGAAAATACCGGAAACCATCCGGCTATCGCAATTGACGATAAAAACAATTTATCAGAATTTGTTTTGGGCGTTTATTTATAACTTGATTGGTATTCCCATTGCGGCAGGCATATTTTATTCAATAAACGGATTTCTTTTAAATCCGATGTGGGCAAGTGCTGCAATGGTATTTAGCTCTGTGTCTGTCGTACTAAATAGCTTACGTTTAAAAAGGAAAAGGATATAACAACTTAATAATCAATTCAAATACGTACAATGATTTTTAAAACGAATGCAAAGTGTGAGGGTTGTCTTGCCAAGATAGAAGAAATATTGCAAGGCAAAATAAGTAGAGAAGAATGGAATTTAGATTTATCTGATTCCAACCGTCCACTGACTGTAGCTTCCGATAAGCTGGCAGCAGATGATGTAGTAGAACTGATAAGTAAAGCAGGTTTCAAAATTGAGCAAATGGAATGAAAGGTATTGCTGACGAAAAAATAAATTATATCAGTACAGGACAAATAATACAGTTATAAGACATAACGATTTATTTTTAACTCAATTAATATTATACATCATGGATTTTTTAGAATTAACAAAAAAGCGTTATTCCGTAAGAAGCTATACTTCCCAAGAAGTAGAGAAAGAAAAGTTGGATTATATTCTTGAATGCGCCCGGTATGCACCGTCTGCCGTAAACAAACAGCCGTGGCAATTTATAGTGATACAAAGTGAATTGCAGAAAAAAAAGCTGCAAAAGGTTTACCCTGCCAAATGGTTTGTGGAAGCCCCCTTATATATCATTGTATGTGCTAATGATTCGGTTGCATGGACACGTCAGTATGATAATAAAAATCATGCAGATATTGATGTTGCTATCACTACGGAACATATCTGTTTGGCAGCAACGGAACAAGGGTTAGGAACTTGTTGGGTTTGCAATTTCGATATAGATGAATGCAAACATAGCTTGGGATTATCTGCTAATATTCATCCGGTTGCAATAATTCCTATAGGTTATCCAGTGGATTCCAAGTACAATCCAACAGCCCGCAAAAGCATTGATGAGATAGTAACTATATTATAATGTCATCATGCCATAGAAAGAGAGAAACAGGGAAATTACCCCCGTTTCTCTCTGCTTTTATAATGACCTTATACCGTTTCTATACTGCTTTAATTCTATTTCAGTACTTTGACGGATTGCAGCATCCAGTTCATTCAATATTCGGACTTTATCATCGGGAATCATACCTACAAAAGGTATTGTATTTGAAACTGTATTTCCCAATAAAGTTGTCCTTATGCTAAGGGTAGAAATAAAGGTTCTCAACTCCAACAGACGTTCCCGCTCCGATGCCTCAATAAATTTACCCTCTTGTATTTCCTGATAAAGTTCCGATTCGGGAAATACGGTCAAAGAAACGAAGTTTATAGTAAAAGGATGTAGCTGATTAAATATTTCAGCCGTATGGATTGCATTCTGCTGTCCTTTCCCCTTTCCCGCAAGCCCTGTCAGATAAACCAAATTATAACGAATATTGGCTTCTTCCAGCTTTCTGCACTGTTCCAATATATCTGCTGCCGTATTACCCTTATTCATTCTTGACAAAGTTTCATCATCTCCCGATTCTGTGCCAATACTAATACTATCAAACTTTAAATGACGCAAGTTCTTCAGTTCTTCTACACTCTTGGATTTAATGTCTGCTATGCGGGAAAATGTTCCTATTGTTTCGCAATAAGGGAGATACTTCCGAATCAATAACCCTAAATCCAACAATCTGTTATAGCTCAAAGCAAAAGGATTGGCACCAGTCAGAAAGACACGCCTTGCCTTAGGCTGGTATTCCTGAATTATTTTCAAGTCTGATTCAACTTCCGAAACAGGGGATAATCTAAACTTAGTTCCATGATACAGGCTACAAAATTTGCATTTATGATAAGTACATCCTGCTGTTACCTGTAACAGTTGCGAACTTGCTTCATAGGGTGGTCGCCAAATTTGACCGTCAAAGTGCATTTTCTCTATTTCCATACTCTTAATTTTTATAAGTTTCAGCCCTTGCTAAATATTTAGAAAGACCGAAAACTTTGTATATTCAATATATTTAGTTACTTTTGTGCGAACAAAGTTACTAAGATACTTAGTATAAAAAAAAACTTACCATTAAGTAAGATAGTAACGTAGAGGTAACTATTATTGATTGATAATGAATTAAATAAGAAAAAAAGATGGATGATACTCATTATAGAGAAGCTATTTGTCCTGCCTGTGGAATAATTGACCGTTTCGGAGATAAATGGTCGTTACGCATATTGTTTCTTTTGCATCAGAAGGGAACTTTGCGCTTCAATGAACTATTAAGAAACACTCCGAATGTGTCACAAAAGATGCTTGCTACAGCATTAAAGAAATTAGAAGCCGATAAGTTAGTGAATCGTAAACTGTACCCAGAAATACCACCAAAAGTGGAATACAGTCTTACATCGCTTGGAAAAAGTTTAATGTCGCCCTTAGATGGTATTATTCAATGGGCTTTGGAACATTCCGATGAAATTTTAGAACACCGTCAAAAAACGGAAAAACAGAAGAAAGTATAGAACTTCAATGTTCTATACTCTCCCTTTTATCATCTTGCATTCACATATTTATATGAGGATAACAAAATATTGTTATCTATAATTTTAGAACTCTCCAAATACCAATTTGAGCCAAAAGTTTCACCTATGAAACTGATACCTTTACCAAGCATAACAGGAATAGTGTAAAGGGTCAGACTATCCAGCAGTCCCGCTTGAATAAGTGTAGTCAAAAGTTTACCACCACCGACTAACAGCATATCATTATCACTTTTCATTTCATGTACTTTCCGAAGTGGAGTATCTATAAGAAATTCCACTCCACAATCCGGCGTAACATTTGCATCGTGGTGGGAAACTACAAAAGTACGTTTACTTTTATATAACCATCCACCCCAATGCTCAAATAAATAGGTATAAGTATTAGCTCCCATCAGCAAGCAAGTAGCCGCTTCGTATTCTTTTCCAATAAGCGATTTTACATTTGAAGTAATCCAGTCCAGTTCATTGTCCGATGTTGCGATAAAACCATCGAGAGACACAGCGATATGCGCTTTAATTTGTTTCATATTGTTAGGCATTAAACAGTTTATATTTTTACGGGTGACCCGTTTATAATCTTTATTCAAACTGTCCGCCAGTATCTCAAAAAAGAAGCGTGAACTCACACTGCTCCACTACGAGGTACTGGCATACCTAAATGACGAAACAGGCAAGCCCACGCTATGTTAAAACATAGCATAGACATTGCGCTGAAAATCTCGTCATTTTGAAAAGTGCCAGTTTTCGTAGTGAGATATTCGGCGAACGAATATGATATATATAAAGGCAACATCACAGGTTACTGTTCAATCGCCATTATCTTCTATGTAACTTTTGCAAAGTTAGCCAAATCCCTGAAAACTCCTATATACAAAACAAGAAATCCTGCCTTATCTTACGACAAAACAGGATTGAAAGCCATTAGAAAAGAAAAAATTAATCGGTTTTCTCCCGGATTAACTGGTGTACGTCCGTTGCACGGTAATAACATCTGCCATCCAACATAAGGAAAGGGAGTATTCCCTTTTTCCGGTAACGGGTCAGTGTTCGGGGAGCTACTTTTAGCAACAGACACAAGTCCTGATTATCCAGCAGTTCTTCACCATCCAAACAGTTACGACCTTTTATAACTTTATCTATCTTCTTGTCCTGCATATCAAACCTGTCCATGATACGTTCCATCCATGCGGTAAAATCATCTTTATTTATATACATAAGGCTGTCTGATTAAATTAAACCAATCATAAAATAACTTTGGTTGGACGGGTCTTTG
>NC_021017.1:5054944-5060075 GCF_000210075.1 Bacteroides xylanisolvens XB1A | reverse complement strand
GAAAACCATGTGCCGCCAATGACATGACATCCTTTTCACCACCCGTGATAAACAGTGTATCACCCTTTGCGGGTAGTTGTTCCAATCCGAAACAATAGTTTTCCCCGAAGTTACCACCATAGAGGAAACGGGTTTTCGAGAATGGACGGTACAGTTTTATGTACCGTTTGTTCTTATACCCGTACATCGGTTCTGTTACGGATGAAGCATAAGTGAACGGTGTTCCATCCGCTGTTACGCTCTGAAAGTCCCGTAAGGAACACACCTTATAAAATTCCAATATTTCCGGTGTAATACCATACTGCTGCCAGTACATCAATTCGGCAAGCGGAAATTTCTGTTCCCTGAATTGGTAGGGTTTGCTTTCCTTTTCAGGTGTTTCTTCCGGCATATCATTTATTATATGGGAAGAAGTACGGGTAACTGGTATCGGATTACCTGTTGCCAGTCCCAATCCCAAATCCCGGTCTATGGTTTCCAGTATTTCCACAAAATCCATTGAGTTGTTGCAGTCCAGTCCTTTGAGTTGCCCCACGAAAAAGAAACAATCACCGCTATAACTGTCGTTGCCGAAATCTTTCATCTTATAGATACCACTTCGGCGGTCGAAATAGATGTTACAGGACGCTTTGTTATCCTCATAAAGCGGGTTTAAGAAATTGCGTCCTATCCGCCAATTACCGGATATGTAATGCTTGAACACGGATAACCCATTATTTGTCCTTTCTAATATTTCTTCTTTCCTTAACATATAGCTGGTGGTTGGTTATCAGGTCATTAATACTGTCCTTATCTCGTCTAATCAGGCGTTCTTCCAATAATCGTTTTATTTCTCCAATCTTGTAGAAATAATGTCCCTTGATATTGGAATAAGTGACTGTCCCAGCTGCCCGCAAGCGTTGTAATGTCCGGTCACTGATTTTTAGAAATGTGCAGACCTCGTAACTATCCACCCAAATTTCATCCTCATTGGTACTTTCCGCTTCTGTGTGATTAAATATATAATCGGCAATAGCGGTAATCTTGTTGTCTAATTCCTTGTAGGCTTTTGACTCAAATGTTATTATCTCCATTTCGCTAACTAATTGATTTGCTGCAAAGTTGAAGCATTTGAAAAAATAAATCTTCCAACCTCTTTCCAAGTTGGTGAATATTTATTTTTCTCTTTTTCAGTAGCAAAAGCAGGGTGTTATTACCTGAAAATGCCGCATTTCATGTCTAAATCGTATAAAAACAAAAACTACCAAGTTGATAATTACTTGGTAGTTTTTATGTGGACTAAATATCTTTATTACAGTTCATCCGATTCCATTCGCTTTAACAGTTGTTCGATTACTGATGTAAAAAAGGCAGTTCGATTTTTCTTTCTGCTTTTGAGAGTTAAATATGTTCGATAATAATCTCCTAAATCTATATCAAAAGCTGCTTCAATGAAAGCCATGATTTCTTTTATTGTCACATTTCCATTATTGAGTGTTGCAATAGCAACAAGTCCATATCCAAACTCTACTGCATCTGATTTAGAGCCAGTCCATTTCAGATTAAAGTCAGAAAGTGCCGCTCGTATTTTAGATATTTGCATTTTCCTGTCTAACAATTGTAATTGTCTATTGAGATATATTCGTAGCATTTCATTCGACAAAATTTTAGCTACTTTGTAATCATATCCAGTAGAAAAGGCTGGGTCTTTATCTAAAAATGCACTATCAACACACAATCTGAAATTCGCTTTATATCGAACAAAATAATAAGAATCTAAGTGGGTTGCTTTCGAACGATAATATTGGTAGAAATCAAGATTTTGGTCAAAGAAATATTTCAAATTATCCAATTGGCAATGAAGATACTCTCGTTGTACATCATCACTGCCAATCGGACGTTTCATCTCAATTCTTGTTATTTTGTAAAAGTATAAATACCGACTAAGAATGTCTGGCTTTATATCTTTAAAGAAATGAATTTCTTCTTCTTCGTTCTGAAATTCATATTTTACAGTCATGCTCCGTAAGTTATCGAATAAAGGTCGTATGACATCTATCATATGCAAAGCATCCTCCACGCAGACATTTTCATCAATGCCAAGCAACTCCATTTCTTCATTTATTCGATGCAATATTTCATTGATATAATCTTGCATGATTGAATTTCGTTATAATCAGAAATTTGCATTTCGGGGTGTACGTGGAAACGGAATAACATCCCGAATGTTTGTCATGCCTGTAATAAACAGCATCAATCGTTCAAAACCCAATCCAAATCCTGAATGGGGAACAGTGCCAAATTTGCGTGATTCAAGATACCACCACAGTTTTTCGGTATTCATATTCAATTCTTTCATTCTCCGCAATAATTTTGTATAATCGGCTTCCCGTTCAGAACCTCCTATGATTTCCCCAATTTTCGGAAATAATACATCCATTGCACGAACTGTTTTCCCATCTTCATTTTGTTTCATATAGAATGCTTTTATCTCTTTAGGATAATCTGTAACAATCACAGGGCGGCGAAAATATTCTTCCACCAAATGACGTTCATGTTCAGCACATAAATCAATTCCCGGTTTTACAGGGTAATCAAACTGACGCCCGGATTCTTGTAAAATCTCTATAGCTTTAGAATAAGGCAAACGCATAAATTCATTATTTGCAACAAAATGTAATTTATCCATTAAACCATTATCTACGTTGTCATTTAAAAAAGCTAAATCACTTTCGCAATTTTCAAGTGCATAACGGATTAGATATTTCAAAAAGTCCTCTGCCAAATCCATATTGTCGTTAATATCATTAAAGGCAACTTCCGGTTCAATCATCCAAAATTCGGAAAGATGACGGAATGTATTTGAATTTTCTGCCCTAAAAGTCGGGCTAAAGGTGTAAATTGCCCCCAATGCTAACGCACCGAGCTCGCCCTCTAATTGTCCCGAAACTGTTAAATTGGCTGGGGAACCGAAAAAATCATCTTTTAATTCCGTTTTGACTTCAAAGAGTTCTCCTGCTCCCTCACTATCCGATGTTGTTATTATAGGAGTATTGAAATAGAAGAATCCTCTTTCATTGAAATAACGATGTATGGCAAAAGCCATATTATGGCGCATACGAAATATTGCGCCAAAAATATTTGTGCGTAAGCGTAAATGAGCAATATTCCGCAAAAAATCTAACGAGTGTTCTTTCTTTTGTAAAGGATATTCCTGTGGGTCGGCAGTGCCATATAAAACTATATTTTGGGCTATTATTTCTCCATGCTGCTGATTTCCAGTAGATAGTGCAAACATACCATCTACCCGAATGGCACTTCCGGTAGTTACCAATTTAAGAAAATCTTTTTTTATCTTTTCATGTTCAGCCACAATTTGCAGATTATGAACAGTTGAACCATCATTTATTGCAATGAAACTAATGTTTTTACTTTGTCTATGCGTTCGTACCCAGCCGTTTACACTTACATTAATATTATAAGTAGTTGTTTTCAATAAATCAATTATTCTTATTTTCATAAAGTCATAATATTATAGTTTACAATACCATTTCATTAATAAATATGGTAAGGGAGTTATTCGAGAGGAACTGGTTATTTATGAATAAGTCATAATTCAACTCAATATGAATATTGTTATCACTAATTGTAGGATGGTAAGACAATGTTTTGATTTTTACATTGAGTTCTCCATCTGTATTAATATAATCAGATTCCGTACATTCTCCCTCTATGAAAGACATTTCAGAGAACAAACTCCCACTTCGGTATAAACAAACAGATTTATTACTGATTACCAATTTGTTTTCAATGATATGTCCACCTTTACATAGTTCTCGATATTCAACAATATGCAGACCATTAACAATAGAATATTTTCCAATAGCATTAGTCACTATCTCGTCAATATAATCAGCATATTGTTGAACACCTTTTACTATAACTCTAATATCTGCTTTCATTAGATAGATTTTATAAATGTGGCAGATTTTCACGATAGCTTCTCAAATAAGATTCGTCTTGCTCTGCTATTTGTTGTTTTAGAAAAGCAATCATTTTTTGTTTATCTGTTTTCAAATTGCCTCTAACCTGAATTAAGTTGGACGCCCCATCCGTTACAAATCGAGCATCAATTTTAAGATTTTCAATCAAAGTCTTCATTTCCTCCAACTTCTCAATTTCAGTTTCTTCTTTCCAGTTACCAGCCTGTATTTCCTTATACAGTTCCGAAGTCGGATAAATTGTTAGCATTGAAGATTCAATTATTTGCGGATGAAGCTGATTGAAGATTTCTGCTGTTACCTTTGCACCCATCTTGCCTTTTCCACTACCATAAATTCCTGTCAAATAAAAGAAGTTATAGGTAATATTTGCTTCTTCCAATTTCTTACATTGCTCAATGATGTCCTTTGATAGAAATCCCTTTCTCATGAAAATCAAAGATTCATCATATCCGGTTTCAACTCCGATTGTAATTCCATCATATCCGAGTTCTCGCAATTCTTTTAATTCTGTAACAGATTTAGGGGTAATGTCCGTAATTCGTGCAAAACACCCTATACTCTGACAAGCAGGGAAGTATTGATGTACCATTTTCGCAAGTGTTTTAAGCTTATTCACACTAAGCACAAATGGGTTTGCACCTGTGAAAAACACCCTTTGTGCGTGTCTATAATAATAACTTGCTTCCTTTAAATCCGATTTTACCTCTTCAATTGGTGATAGCCTAAATTTGAAAGGTAAATCTTCGTATAAAGTACAAAATTTGCAGGAATGGTGAGTACATCCAGCCGTTACTTGAATGAGCATTGAGTATGCTTCGTAAGGCGGTCGCCAAATAGTTCCAGTGTAGTGCATAATTCTTTTTTTATTAGTTAATAATGCATTGTTAAGATACCAAACAAATATACCAATGCGGTAAACATGATATATTAAGTATCTTTTTCGATTGCAAAGATATAAATACACTTAGTATAAAAAAAGAAGTTACTTAAACGTTAGATAGTTACAAAGAGGTAACTATTTTTGCGTATCAGATAGTTACGTGCGAAAAAAAATAAAAAAAGATAGGAATGGTATATTTATAGGGTGATGTAGAGAAGATTTATAAAAAGCACCCGGTGTCCCTCCGGGTGCTTCAACCACAAAAATT
>NC_021017.1:5052775-5054237 GCF_000210075.1 Bacteroides xylanisolvens XB1A | reverse complement strand
TTATCATACAGGCTACCGGCTTTCAGGTTTTGCAGTCCCTCACGGATTGACTTGTCGGTAAGGCTGCTTATCCATAAACGGACAAAGGGCTTGTTGCATCCAATGTAATTGTAAATATATCTAAATATGAGTTCTCCCTCTCTCCCTGCATCGGTAGCGACAATTATCTTATCCGACTGGTCGAATACGTCTTTGATTACTTTTAGTTGTTTCAATGCGCCGGGGTCTGCCTTGTACCCTTTTTCCGCTTTCACTTGTCGGGGTGTAAGTTGAAAACTATCCGGGATAATAGGCAGACTTTCCCGGCGGAAACTCTGTATGCCGTATGCTTCCGGCATTGCCAAACCGACAAGATGGCCGAACGCCCAGGTAACGAGATACCCGTTACCTGAAAGATAGCCATCCTGTTTTTCACTCGCTCCTAAAATACGGGCAATGTCCCTTGCCACGCTTGGTTTTTCTCCGATTACTGCAATCATTCTAATTTTGATTTTAATTGTTTCCACTTCTTTTTGTCTTAGGATTTTCCGGTCATAGTAGATGTGATAGCCATCTACATAAATTGTCGGTTCTGCTCGTCTATGGCTTCCCAGTCTGTTTTGTAACAGACAAGGGTAAACAGGGCGAAACCGACAACCGGGATAAGGATTAACACCGCTATCATCTTTTGCGTCCCCTGCTCTGTTTGGGTTTGTCCGTCTGCTCCTGCTTCTCCTTTTTATCCTGCTTGGTTTTTTGCTTTTCAGTGGGCTTGTCCTGACCCTTTTTCAAGGGTTCTTTCACTTTCTTGGTGGCTTCGTTGGTCTTGCCTTCCGAATTGACCGCTACCTGTGTGCGGTTCTTGCTGGCGGGGGTAATTTCTTTCACGGCGGAACGGTCAAAGCTGGGATTGTCACTGTAAAAGCCTAACTTCTTCTTATCATGGTTCACCTGAATATAAGCATCATATTCGACCCCCCGCTTGTCTTTCAGTCCGGCAACAAAGATGGTTTTGTCATTGACTAAATCCTGCTGTTGCTGGCGGGATAACTCTATTCCTGAAATGCTTTTGGGAATGGTTACACCGTCACTGGTGACAAGGCTGTTCTGCTGTGTCTGTTTCTGCCCTTGCTCCTGTGACTGTTTGGCATTGGGATAGATAAATTCCAGACTTTTCTTGTCGGCATTGACCTGAACAGTTGCGGAAAAGGGATTTTTACGGTTGGAAATCATGTTTTCAAGGAATACGCCTTTTCCCTCCCGTAAGGCTTGTTTCTGTTCCTTGTTCAGTTTGACACCTTTTATTTCATCCGGTATTTGAACACTGCTTGCACGCATGGAAACCAGTTCATTCGTTACCTTATCCACACTGACAAAAGAAGGTATCATTTCTCCCGTGATATAGTTTTTCAGGTTTACTATCCGTCCCATGTTCCCCGTTTCAAGAAGATTGGCTTTATCCTCTTTGGAAAATTCATGTCCG
>NC_021017.1:5048750-5052290 GCF_000210075.1 Bacteroides xylanisolvens XB1A | reverse complement strand
AAGAACGGGCGTTCAAGTTCCGGCTTTTGTCGGATGCCGTGTATCGCCAAAACTACATTCCCGTCTTTGTCGTGCCGGAAAGATAGGCGTGCGTCCATCTTCATAATGGCAGAATTGTAGTTTCCTGAAATGGTGAACGCTCCGGGTGACTTGTACCCTCTTAACATGGGTTCTAAAGCCTTTGCCTTTTCCAGTTGTTCTTTGGATAGCCCGAAGTTTTTCAAGGCTTCCCAGTCCACCTTGTCAGGGTCAATCACATACTTGCTTTTATCGGGTTGCTGCGGTGCTTGCGCCGTTGCTCCCGTTTCTTTCGCTGGTTGCTGCCCGTCTTGGATTTCCTGCTGTTCTTTCTTGGCTTCCTGCTTCACGGTTTCAGGTGTCACCCGGTAACGTTCTATGCCCGCTTCATTTTCAGGTGTCGGGTTGTTGAAGTTGTCCCTGATTATCGGCTCGATTTTGGGAAGTTCCAACTTTGGGATTTTAAAGAAGTTGAAACGGGTCGGGTTCTTCAACTGGTTCATCATGTTAGAAAAGAAGTTGGAAAAGAAATCACCGTGACGGTCGAATTTCAGTAGTTCGCTGTTATTCTCCGGCGGTACGGTTTGGAGTTCTCCGTTTTCATCCACGCCTTTTACTGCGCTGATTGTCTTTTTCTCCTTATCCAGTACAAGAAGAATATCCATCATCTGTTCGTCAGTGGTGGACTGGTTGGCTGTGTTCACATCCATAATGTTTTGAATTTTAGTGAGTAAATAAAAATTTCGGAAGTAAAAGTAAGGATGAAATAGAGTATATTTGAGGATTTGGGAACGGGTGGCTTCATTAGTCCTCGTTTGTCCGCAGAAGTCTCAATATTAAAATTTAATTAATAAGTTAATCATCAAATGCACTATTGAGCAAATGCTAACTATAGTATGTGGTATATTCGGCTATATATCAATACTTTTGCATACTATTATTAGCTAAAAATATCATGAGTGAAATTTTAATCAAATTTGGAGAACGGGTTCGTCAATTAAGAAAAGAGAAAAGAATGTCTCAAGAAGAATTAGCTGATAAAGCAAATTTGCATAGGACTTATATAGGAATGATAGAACGTGCAGAAAAAAATGTGACATTAATTAATATTGAGAAAATTGCTAAAGCACTAGAAGTATCAATACAAGACTTTTTTATATGGAATACAAAGAAATTTTAGAAACTGCTAGTACACATCTAGCATCTATGAAAGGACAAATAATGCCAGTTCTTGAAGTAGCAAGACCTAATGATATTGAATATGCCAAGCATTTAGCAAAAGTTATTTCTAAATTATCTCCTCTTGTTGGAAATATGATTGAATATAATGTTTGTACAGAATTAAATAAATTAGAGTGGTTAAACAATGGAATTTGGAGAAGACAAGATCCCGGTTTTCCCGATACTGTTTTTGATGGTAATATTTATCCAATACCAGGTATTGAAATAAAAACATGGTTTCCATTGGCTACTGAAATAACCGCAAGATTTAAAGATTCAATCCGCTTTTTTGACGATGACCAAACTAATGTTGCTCTAGTCGCTTGGCTTCCTGAATTTATAATTTTCGGTAAACCCAAAATTATAGATGTTTGGGTTGGCACAGCAAAAAGTTTAGCTATGGCAAGAGATACACATTATAATAATCCACCAGATTATTTGGTTTTTGAACCGGAAGATACAACAGATCGTACTTCTAATTTACAACAGACCAATACAAATGGATATAAATTTCAAGGAACCAAAAACGAATTTTCCAAAGCACTAGAAATTGTAAAAAGTTGGGGAGAAGGATACTCTGTCTATGATTACTCTGCTGAATATCAAGGGAAAATCAAGCAACTCCTAGGCAGTTTTTCATATAGATTAGATACTAATTTTGCAAAGATTGACAGAATTGAACATCTTGAATTAGAGGCTTTTAAGTTGCGTGTATTGAATACAAAAATATTGAATCATACTATTAAACAATGGTCAAAAATTATCTCTGATTCAAATTCAGACATAACAAAATTTGTAGATGATATTATTAAATTGACTCAAGCAACCTCTGTTTAGCATAATCAAAAACATCTTTATTTATTTCAGCTCCATAAGCCATTCGGTTTAATTTATTTGCTGCCAAAATTCCAGAAAATAAACCACCGAATGGTTCCCATATAACATCATGCTCTTCTGACGATGAATTAATTATTAACTCCATAAATTTAAGAGGCTTTTGATTAAAATGAATAGCTTTATTTCCCTCTTTAAGACGTTCAGAGCCATTTAGAGGGGGTTCTCTCCATACATTATTTACACCAAACTCACAAAAGAATTTAGCCCTCATCTTTTTCCATTCCGCTGCTGTTAAAGACTTCTTTCCATCTATTGAGAAATATGGCACTCCTTTTGGATCACCATACAAATTTGCGTATTCAACAATTTTCTCAAAAGCATCAACTGGGGGATAATACCATAAATGACATCCTGTGAAATATTTTCTCGTTGCTGCATTTTTTACTCCACAGGCAATATTTGTTTTTGAGAAAGGTAATCCTGTTCTTTTCCATTCATGTCTTAACCATTCTTGCATTGAAATTTTATGGTTATCCACAATAAATTCTGCTTTTTTTACATATTGTACACAAACTTCAGTTACAACAGGAAATTTCCTCAATGTTTTTGTATTAGTATTCCCTGCTATATGGGCTACACCTTTATCCCAAACATGACAATTTACAAATTCCCAACCTTGATTTATAATTTCTTTATGAACGCTAGCCCATCCTATTTCAGTATTCCAAAACCATAATGTAGTTTCAGGGGTCGCTTTTTCACTCCATTTAGTAATATGGGGTCTATACCACTTTTCTAAAACATCATGAGTAATAGGATCACCTGGGAATCCGCCAATACCATAAGGACCATCAGATATTATAACTGTTGGTGATTTCCAAGTGTCATATAACTGAATTACATCCTCATTATATATATATATATTATCTGTAAGTTTCATTTTTTTGCTAATTATAGTCTGCAAAAGTACTACTTTTTTATAGAGAAAAACAATTTATTTCAATAAAATATTAATTTGAGAATTAGCCTCAAAATTATTCATTGCGCAATAAATGTTGTAAATCAGGGTCATTCTTTATCCGTTCCATTTCATCCATAACAATCTGCTGAACTTCCTGCTTGACCCGGTTGTAGTTCGCCTGTATTTCTTCCTGCATCCAGTCGTTCCCGTCCTCGTCCCTAAAATCTATGATTTGGGGTAGCTTCTTGTAACCTGCGGTTTCCCGCTTCACTTGCTCGTTATTCACCACAATTTCCGCATGGAATATTTTCTGTTCTATCCGTTCATCGAAATTATCACTGACCGCACCCACAAACATGCCCTGTGTTAAGTTGGATATTTTACTGGGCGGTATCAAACTATCCATCTGCGTACTGATTGAGGTTGATTTATCATTCCGGTTGATAGTCATGCTTTGGCGTTTTTGCAGTACCTTTCCGAAACGGTCTGAAAGCGTTTTTGCT
>NC_021017.1:5044488-5046698 GCF_000210075.1 Bacteroides xylanisolvens XB1A | reverse complement strand
TGCAACTGCTCTTGAGCGTCTGATTCCCAAGCATCCACGAACGGGGAAAGGTAGTTTTCCAGTTCGGGATAACTGCGCAAAATAGTGAATACATCGGCGTATTTCTTGTTCAATAGTTCAATGGCATGGGGGAACGTGCAATACCTGCCGCCCTGATAAATGCGCAAGTACCAAATAATGGCTGCAAGCAGGATAATCGGGCTTTCCACGAAGAAATCGCCCTGCTTGCTTATCCAAGAGCGGTTAAGGTTAAGCATAATCGTGTAGCTGGCTTCGTAGGCATCCGCAATGTCCGACATGAAGCTGGCGTTTATCGGGTTGCATCGGTGGCTCTTGCGTGGGTCGTCAAAATTGATAATGTAGAATTTAGGCTTTACCTTATACCCGTCCAAGTGGTTAAGCAAATGATTATAAGCGATTTCCGATAAATCGGGAAACTTATAATCATAGCAGTAAAGCGCAAAACCTTTCTCGATTTGCTGTTTTATGTAACTGTTTACCACCGCATACGATTTGCCACTACCCGGCGTACCCAACACAAGGCTGGCACGGAACGGGTTCACGACATTTATCCAGCCGTTATTCCATTTCTTCTTATAGTAGAACCGGGTAGGCAGATTTACGGAATACTCGTTCTCGATAAGCCTTGTTTCCTGCTGGAAACTTTCGTTCTCTGTATTAAAGACATCATCCATTAGGTTGTTCTTCAACAGCCGGGACATCCATGTACCCGCCATGAGCATACAGATATAGCCCGCCGACAGCGTGGCGATATAAAACACAGTGTCCGCCGTGTGTGGCAGCGGAAGTTCCAGCAGCCACCAGTTCAGGAAAAACAACACGACACCCGCCGCAAGGCTGCAATGTATCTTCGCCCACGTTATCTTTTCCTCTTTCACGCCCTTAGTGCCGATGCACGACAGGGCGAGGAACACCACCGCAAAAAGTTTTGTCCAAAGGACGGACGAGAACAGCCCGGTGGTGCGCTGGAAATTCCACAGTATCTTGTCTATCACCTCAAACGTCACTCCCCATTCTTTCAGGGTGGAGTAACAGAACCAGTACACGTTTATTCCCACGAATAGAATACTGACAGCCCGCATAAAATCCATGACCCGTGCAAGCCCTCTCAAATCATCTTCCTGTTGCATGATTGTAATGTTTTTTCAAGTTAGTCGATGCGCCTTGTGCGCTTCTTTTTCTTCTTTCTCTTTTGGCGGGCGGTGTCCTGCGGCTCGTCACCGCCTGATGCACCGCCGCCCAGCAATCCACCGAAAGCACCCAGCACGGAAGCCACGCCCGGAACGATGTCGGATTTCGGCATGAACCCCGGTTGTTCCTGATGCGTGGGCTGGTCTTGCTGCGGTGCTGACACTTCGGGCTGGTGCATCTTTCCGGTTTCGCCCGAAAAACGTTCGTTGAACACGTTCGCCGAATACTCCTTGCCCAAGCGTGAACCGTTCAGCACCACCCGGCTGTCGTGGTCGATGAACGTAACGCCGTAGATGCGCCCGCTGTCATTCTGACGGAATACCACGTCAATGCCCTGCTTCTTTAGCTGTTGTTCCAGTTCTTTGCGGCTGCGGGCGGTCTGCATGGCAGTGGCTACAATCTTCCGGGTGCGTTCTTTCAGTTTCCCGTTCTTGATTGCTTCGCCCGATTTCTCCATTCTGCGCTGCACCGCTTCATAACCCACCGACTTGCCGATGCGGGAAGCCTTTACCGGATTGCCTGTCTTTTCGCCCTTGTCGTTCATGGCGGAATAGACAATGCCCTGATAGGGCTTGCCGTTTATCTCGCCCTTGACTTCCTCGGCGCACACGTTGTAAGAGGCAAGCAAAGCCTTGTACTCCCCGAACGACTGAAAACGATAGCCATAGCAAGCCGCTTTCACGGTATTGCCGATTTGGTGCTTCACATCCCCGGCGGCATAGTCCACCTTTTTAAGTTCCGGGCGTTCGGCACGTTCCTTTCGCTCTGCCGGGTGCAGCCCGTATTTCTTTTCCAGTTCACGGGTGATTTGCTTGCTGCGCCGATGCTCGAACTTGTCATTCAGCGGCTTGCCGTTCTCGTCCACCCGCAACCCCACGATGTGGATGTGGTGGCGGTCGATGTCGGTATGCTTGTACACCAAATAGGGCTGGTCGCCATAGCCCAACTTCCGCATATACTCTTTGGCGATGTCGGAAAGCTGCTGGTCTGTCAGCACG
>NC_021017.1:5037397-5044187 GCF_000210075.1 Bacteroides xylanisolvens XB1A | reverse complement strand
GGGTTTATGGAAATATGAAGTATCGGCTTCTTGGTGGATAGCTGGACGGGCATCTGCATTTCAAAGCTGCGCATACACTCGCCGATAGAGAAATTCCCGTCCTCGCTCAACAGCATCCGGTTGGAGAAAAGCACCTTTGCTTCCCCGCTGTCCACCTTGTTTTGGTTGTACGCCAGTGCGCCGAACATATTGCCGCCCGTGCTTATTTTGGCAACCATAGTTCCTTGCACTCGTTTGTCAGGTCGATAACCTGACGGTTCAACATCGCCAGTTCGGTGGTCGCTTTCTCCAGTTTATAGAGAAAAGCCAGTGTCTTTTTCTCCGAAAAGTTGTTGTGCAACGCCTTTACAACTTGGTTGTAATTGACCGCCACGGCTCTGAATTGTGCATAAAATTCGGTCAGCCGGGCACAATATTCTACTGCCGACTTGTCCACTTTCACCACCCGGAACGGCTCGCCGAACAGCCGGGCGGCGATGAAACGGGACTTGCTCGTGACGCCCGACTGCTCCCATTGCGAGAGGAAGCGGGCGTTCTCCCGGTCGTTCAGGTAAAGGACATGGCGATGCTTCGCCGGGTCTGCGAGGGCGGGGCGACCGCCCTTGTTAGGTTTTCTTGTTTCCATGCTTCTTTGGATTAAAAAAATTACGACTTCGGAGTGATTTTTACCCCCGCAAGGGGCAAGGCGTTTTCAGGCACGGAAAACGGTTTTGTAGCATACAAAACACACCTTGCTATTTTCTGACGAAAATCAAAATCCGTCACGGACGGATTGGGGTTAGCGTGGAACGGTAAGCCCTGCGTTCACCAGCCCGGTTTTACACCTGCGCTCCCTGCGGTTCGTTACTCCGCTGCAAAGTAACGGTGATTTATAATGCTGTAAAATAGGTAGTTGGTGGACAAAACGGGACAGCGCAGGACAAATCGGGACAAGGTTTTCAGGGGACGTTTTTTCTCCCTTTTTTTGCATCGGATTTCCTGATTGAAAGCATGATTTCAAGAAAACGTGATTGCAGGATTTCAATATTTCAAGAAAGAATGAAAGCAGGAAAGCAAGATTGAAATAAAACAGTCTTTCAATATTTCAAGATTGCAACATGGAAAGAATGAATGATTGAAAGCAATAAATAAATCTATCAACCAATAATGAACGAAAGCAATATGGAAAACGAGAAAACACCCCTTTATGTCGCCTTTTCCACCCAAAAGGGCGGGGTCGGCAAAACCACCTTTACCGTGCTGGCGGCGAGTTACCTCTATTACCTCAAAGGCTACGATGTGGCGGTGGTCGATTGCGACTACCCGCAACACTCCATTGCCGGGATGCGAAAGCGGGATGCCGAGCAGGTCGGGGCGGATGAAGATTACAAGCGAATGGCGTATGAACAGTTCACCCGGCTGGGGAAGAAAGCCTACCCGGTGCTGTGCAGTTCACCTGAAAAGGCGATTACAACGGTTGATGAATATGTAGCCGCCGGGCACGTGCCGGATATTGTGTTTTTCGACCTGCCGGGCACGGTGAACAGCGAGGGCGTGATAAACTCCCTCGCGGGCATGGACTACATCTTCACCCCCATTTCAGCCGACAAGGTGGTGCTGGAAAGCAGCCTGTCGTTCGCAATGGCTATCCAAAAGCTATTGGTGAAGAATGAAGCCTGCCGACTTGCCGGGCTGTACCTTTTTTGGAACATGGTGGACGGGCGGGAGAAAACAGACCTTTACACCGCCTACGACAAGACGATTAAGGAACTGGAACTGCCGCTGATGAAAACCTTTATCCCCGATACCAAACGCTACAAAAAGGAACTGGTGGCGGATAGAAAGGCGGTGTTCCGCTCCACGCTCTTTCCCGCCAGCCGCCCGCTGGTAAGGGGAAGCAACTTGGAAGAACTGATAACCGAAATAGTGTACTACATCAAATTAAAATGATATGGCAAAGCAAAGCGGCGGAATGCCGAAGATAGACGAGGATTTCATGAAAGAACTTATCTCACAGGGCGTACCCGCCAAGCGGGAGAGCCAGCCGGATGATGCACCGCAGCCCGGCGGCGAAACGGAAACCGCCCACGAGGGACGGCAGACTGAATTGGTGCGGGTGGAGAAAACGACAAACCGCAAGCGCAAGGGCGGTTCGGGTGACTACAGGGAAACCTACTTTCAGAAAGTGGAACTGGCAGACCGACAGCCCTTGTACGTGAGCCGTACCACGCACGAGAAGCTGATGCGTATCGTGACGGTGATAGGCGGGCGAAAGGTGACGATAAGCAGCTACGTGGAAAACATTCTGCTGCGCCACTTCGAGCAGTACCAAGACGAGATAAACACCCTGTACGAAAGCCACTTCCAAAAGCCTGTCTGACTATGGTTATCTATTGCATACTTACCGGGCTTTTGGTGTACTATATCGCCCTGTGGCTGTGGTATCGCTACACGGACAGCCGGACATCACCGGGCAGAACGGATGATGCGCCGCTTCCACGAAACGGGGTTTCAGGCTACACGCTGATAGGTGAAAGCCGATACAAGGGTGGACTAATCGGGACAGCGCAGGACAAATCGGGACACCTCCCGCAAGCGGCTGAAAATGATACTATTTTTGCGCCGCAGGCTGACCGACAGCCGGAAGAAAACATTTCGGAAGCAGCAGCCGAAGCGGAAGAAACGCCCGGTTACGAGAATGACGAACCCGACTACGAGGACGAGGAAATAGCCGGGTACATGGACGGTGACGATGATACCGGGCGGGCTACGGGCGTGAGCTTTGACGAACTGGGCGAAGCGGTACGCACGGCGAACGCCGACAACCCCACCGAAGCGGAGAAACGGCAAGCCGCCGGGACGCTGGCAGGCATTGAGGGGACGAACCTCTACGATGCGGTGGTGGAGAACATCAACGGCGGGCTGGCAAAGGTGGCGGAACTGCTGGGACGCAACGAAGCGGAACTGGCTACGGCTGCTGTCCCTGCCGAAGCTGGCGATACAAGCAAGGAACACGAAGCGTTCGACATGAACGATTTCCTGTAATATAATAATGTGTAACAATATGAAGCAACGTGATTACGGTTGATTGGCAACCTGAAAACCAAACAGACAAACGGGACTATCCCCGACCACTAAAATTTCAAATTATTCACCAGCCGGGAAAGGCGGACTTCCCACCTGCCGCCCGGCATTAAAAACAAATCACAATGAGAAAGAAAATCTTTTTGTCGGCGGCTATCCTTGCCGCTGCGGTAAGTGCCTACGCACAGGGCAACGGGCAGGCGGGCATCACCGAAGCCACGAACCTAATCACAGGGTATTTCGACCCCGGAACAAAACTGGTGTACGCAATCGGGGCGGTCTGCGGCTTGATTGGCGGGGTAAAAGTATATAACAAGTTTTCAAGCGGTGACCCCGACACCTCAAAGACCGCCGCCAGTTGGTTCGGGGCGTGCATCTTCCTGATTGTCGCCGCCACTATCCTGCGGTCGTTCTTCCTCTAAACCAGCGGCTATGTCTGAATATCCGGTAAACAGGGGTATCGGGAAGCCGGTGGAGTTCAAGGGGCTGAAAAGCCAGTACCTCTTTATCTTTTGTGGCGGCTTGCTCGCCGTCTTCGTGGTGTTCATCGTCCTGTTCATGGCAGGCGTGAACCAGTGGCTATGTATCGGTTTCATCGTGTCGGCTTCGCTGCTGCTCGTGTGGCAGACGTTCCGGCTCAACGCACGGTACGGCACGCACGGGCTGATGAAAGCAGCCGCACGCAAAAGACACCCACGCTTCATTATCAGCCGAAAAGCGATACCCCGGCTGTTCAACTACAAAAGAAGAAAGGAAGAAAGAACATGAGGAATACATTAAAGGCTACCACGCTGGAAAGGAAATTTCCACTTTTGGCGGTGGAGAACGGCTGCATCATTTCAAAGGATGCAGACATAACGGTGGCTTTCAGGGTGGAACTGCCCGAACTGTTCACCGTCACCAGTGCCGAGTACGAAGCCATACATTCGGCGTGGTACAAGGCGGTCAAGGTGCTGCCCGACTACTCCATAGTACACAAGCAGGACTTCTTCATCAAGGAGAACTACCAGCCCGACACCGAAAGGGACGAGCTTAGTTTTTTAAGCCGCTCCTTTGAACGGCACTTCAATGAACGCCCGTTCCTGAACCATTACTGCTACCTGTTCCTGACGAAAACGACAAGGGAGAGAAGCCGCCGACAGAGCGACTTCTCCACCCTTTGCCGGGGAAGGATTGTACCGCAGGAGATAGCCGACAAGGAAGCGGCGGCAAAGTTCATCGAAGCGGTCGGGCAGTTTGACAGGATTATGAACGACAGCGGGTTTGTCACCCTTACCCGGCTGGCGGCATCGGAAATCACCGGGCAGGACGGAAAGGCGGGCATCATCGAGAAATACTTCTCGCTCTCGCAAACCGACACTACTTGCCTGAAAGACATCGGGCTGTACCCGGAAGAAATGCGGGTCGGGGACGATATACTGTGCCTGCACACGCTTTCAGACGTGGAAGATTTGCCCGGAAAGGTCGGGACGGACTGCCGATTTGAGAAGCTGTCCACAGACAGAAGCGATTGCAGATTAAGTTTTGCCGCCCCGGTGGGCGTGCTGTTGTCGTGTAACCACATCTATAACCAGTTCATCTTCATAGACGACCACGCCGAAAACCTGAAGAACTTCGAGCAGACCGCCCGGAATATGCAATCGCTCTCCCGCTACTCCCGTGCCAACCAAGTGAACAAGGAGTGGATAGACGAGTACCTGAACGAAGCGCACAGCAAGGGGCTTATTTCGGTACGCTGCCACTGCAACGTCATGGCATGGAGTGACGATAGGGACGAACTCAAACGCATACGCAACGATGTGGGAAGCCAGCTTGCGCTAATGGAGTGCAAGCCACGCCACAACACCACCGACACGCCCACGCTCTTTTGGGCGGGCATACCCGGCAACGAGGCGGACTTCCCCGCAGAGGAAAGTTTCTACACGTTCTTGGGGCAGGCTCTCTGCCTGTTCGTGGAAGAAACGAACTACAAGAGTTCGCTTTCGCCGTTCGGCATCAAAATGGTGGACAGGGTAAGCGGTCGCCCGCTGCACATCGACATATCGGATTTGCCCATGAAGAAAGGCATCACGACCAACAGAAACAAGTTCATACTTGGGCCGAGCGGGTCGGGTAAGTCCTTCTTTACCAACCACATGGTGCGCCAGTATTACGAACAGGGTGCGCACGTGCTGCTGGTCGATACGGGTAACAGTTACTTGGGGCTGTCCCAGCTTATCCACAACCGCACGCACGGCGAGGACGGGATTTATTTCACCTACACCAACGAGAACCCGATAGCGTTCAACCCGTTCTATGTCGAAGACGGGGTATTTGACATCGAGAAGAAAGAGAGTATCAAGACCCTGATACTCACCCTGTGGAAGCGGGACGATGAAGCCCCCAAACGGTCGGAAGAAGTGGCGTTGTCCAATGCGGTAAGTGCCTATATCGACCTGATAGGCAAAGACAGTTCGGTAACGCCCTGCTTCAACACGTTCTACGAGTTTGTCCGGGATGATTACCGCCGACAGCTTGAACAGAAGAACGTCAGGGAAAAGGATTTTGACATTGACAATTTCCTGAACGTGCTTGAACCGTACTATCGTGGCGGTGAGTACGACTACCTGCTGAACTCCAACAAGGAACTGGATTTGCTGCATAAACGCTTCATTGTCTTTGAGTTGGATAACATCAAAGACCACAAGATTTTATTCCCGGTAACGACTATCATCATCATGGAAGCCTTTATAAACAAGATGCGCAAGTTAAAGGGGATAAGGAAGTTAATACTAATCGAGGAAGCGTGGAAAGCGATTGCATCGGCGAACATGGCGGACTACATAAAATATTTGTACAAAACCGTCCGAAAGTATTTCGGGGAAGCGATTGTAGTCACGCAAGAGGTAGAGGATATTATTTCTTCCCCTATCGTGAAAGAAAGTATCATCAATAACTCGGACTGCAAAATATTGTTAGACCAGCGAAAATATCTCAACAAGTTCGACAGCATACAGAACCTCTTGGGACTGACCGACAAGGAGCGTTCGCAGATATTGTCTATCAACATGGCGAACCACCCCGGACGGAAGTACAAGGAAGTGTTCTTCTCGCTGGGCGGCACACAATCGGCGGTATATGCCACGGAAGTTTCATTGGAAGAATATTACACGTACACGACCGAGGAAAGCGAGAAAATGGAACTGTTCGCCCTCGCCGACAAGCTGGGCGGCAACCTTGAACTGGCTATCAAGCGGCTTGCAGAAAGCAAAAGAAATCCCCAATCATCAACAACTTAAAAATTAGGAATATGAAATGGATTGACAATCTGATATACACGCTATTGTCCGCCTGCCTGCTGGCGGGCTGCGAGGACAGCGGAAGCAAGGAGCTGGAAAGGATGCAGGGCTATTGGGTACACGTCAAGGGACACCCGGCTTTCACACTCTCGGAAACGGGCGGCAGATACACCGTCACCCGGAAAGCGAATGTCAGGGGCAGAATACTGGAAACGGCTTACCCGGTAACAGAACGGAACGGCTGCCTGTTCATCGAAACGGGCTTCCGCATACAGTTCACCTATGACAAAAAGACCGACCGGATAACGCTCATGCCCGGCGGCGAATACAAACGAGTTACAAACCCTGAAAACAAAAGATAATGAAAAGAACAATTCTCCTTATGGCGGTATGCCTTTGCTTCATCGGCAAGGCATCCGCACAGTGGGTGGTGTCAGACCCCGGCAACT
>NC_021017.1:4997488-5037122 GCF_000210075.1 Bacteroides xylanisolvens XB1A | reverse complement strand
GAAGATTTTCCAGCAGGGTAAAAAATATTACGATGCGCTCAAAGCGGTACACGATGTTGTCAAGGGCGGCATCAAGGTGAAGAAGTCCATTGAGCTGGTGGCGGAAATATCCGAAATCTACGTGCGAAACTATCAGAACATGCTGGCAGACCCGAACTACACGCCGGATGAACTCACCGCCATTTCAGCCGGGTACGCCAAGCTGCTCTCCGAAAGTGCGGACGTGTTGCAGGACTTGAAGAATGTAGTGAACGTGACGGGCATGTCGCTGACGGATGCCGAAAGGCTGGCGGTAATCAACAACGCCTATAAAAGCCTGCTCAACTACCGCAACCTCGTGAACTACTACACCCGAAAGAACATATCCGTGTCCTACCTGCGGGCGAAGAAGAAGAACGACACCGACCGGGTGCTGGCTCTCTACGGCTCGGCGGATGAACGCTACTGGTAACATATAAATCGGTATGCCTATGTTATTAGCAGCGGTGGATTTTGACAACCTGCACCAAGTGTTGCGGGTGCTGTACGATGAAATGATGCCCTTGTGCAGCAACATGACGGGGGTAGCCAAAGGGATAGCCGGGCTGGGAGCTTTGTTCTATGTAGCCGCCAAAGTGTGGCAGTCGCTCGCACGTGCCGAACCCATAGACGTGTACCCGCTCCTGCGTCCCTTTGCGTTGGGGCTGTGCATCATGTTTTTTCCAACTTTCGTGCTGGGGACTATCAACACGGTGCTGTCGCCAGTGGTGAAAGGGTGCAACCAGCTTATGGAAACGCAGACTTTCGACATGAACGAGTACCGGGCGCAGAAAGACCGACTGGAATATGAAGCCCTGATGCGAAGCCCCGAAACGGCTTACCTCGCATCGGACGAGGAATTTGACCGACAACTGGAAGAACTGGGCTGGTCGCCCTCCGACATGGTGACTATGACGGGCATGTACATGGACAGGACGGCTTATAATATAAAGAAGTCCGTCCGGGACTGGTTCAGGGAGTTATTGGAAATGCTCTTTCAGGCGGCGGGGCTGATTATAGACACGCTGCGCACGTTCTTCCTAATCGTGTTAAGCATACTGGGTCCGCTGGCGTTTGCGATTTCCGTCTATGACGGTTTCCAAAGCACGCTGACCCGGTGGATTTCACGCTATATATCCATTTACCTGTGGCTGCCCGTGTCGGACTTGTTCAGCAGCGTGCTGGCACGCATACAAACCCTGATGCTCCAAAAAGACATCGAGCAGCTTTCAGACCCGGATTTCATCCCGGACGGGAGCAGCACCGTGTATATAATCTTTATGATTATCGGCATCGTGGGCTACTTCACCATTCCAACGGTGGCAAGCTGGATAGTGTCGGCTGGCGGTACGTCTGCCTATAACCGCAACGTGGCACGGGCTGGTTCAATCGCCGGGGCTGCGGTCGGTGCGGCTGGCGGAAAGGTTTCGGGAAAACTACTCAAATAAACAACATCAATTTATAGGATATGGAATTTAAGTCATTAACGAACATCGAAACGAGTTTCCGGCAAATCCGGCTCTTTGCGCTGGTATTCATCTGCCTGTGCGCACTGGTGACGGGCTTTGCCGTGTGGAACTCGTACAGCTTCGCCGAAAAGCAGCGGCAGAAGATATACGTCCTCGACAACGGCAAAAGCCTGATGCTGGCACTCTCGCAGGACATGGCGCAGAACAGACCCGTGGAAGCGAAGTCGCACGTGCGGCGTTTCCACGAACTTTTCTTCACCTTATCACCCGAAAAGGGGGCTATCGAAAGCAACATCAAACGCTCGTTGTTTCTCGCCGACAAGACCGCTTTCAACTATTACAAGGACTTGGCGGAAAAGGGCTACTACAACCGGGTGATTTCCGGAAACGTCACGCAGACGGTGGAGATTGACAGCGTGAAGTGCGACTTCGACCAGTACCCCTACAAGGTGAACACGTATGCCCGCCAGTTGATTGTCCGGGAAAGCAGCCTGACGGTGCGAAGCCTTGTCACCTCGTGCCGGTTGCTTAACGCCACACGGAGCGACAACAACCCGCACGGCTTTATCATCGAAGCGTTCACCATTACCGAGAACAAGGATTTGCAGACCATTAAAAGATAGCCTTATGGAAAGAAAACGAAACCACATCGAAAAGGTGCGGGACTGGGCGGACGACCGCCTGCGCCGAATGTGCGGACGGATTACGCCGGGCAAAAGGCTGGCGGTTATCCTCCTGATGTTCTTCTTTTTCGGCGGCTTGTCTATCTACATCACCGTTTCATCAATCTACAATATCGGGAAACGGGACGGGCAAAGGCTGCAAATAGAACACATCAGACAACTGCCGTTGCACGGCAATGACACAACCAAAAGTATCAACCCGTTAAACAGACCGCAATATGGAAGAAGTACAGAAGAATGAGAACGGCACGACCGTACCGCAGGCGGACGGGAAGCCGAAAAAGGAAGATAAACCCAAACGGGAACTTACCCCGCAGCAGGTGCAGCAGCGCAGGAAAATGATAGTCTTCCCGCTGATGTTCCTTGCCTTTGCAGGGTGCATGTACCTGATATTCGCACCCTCCGGCAAAGAGGACGTGAATGTGGAAAGCGTGGGCGGCTTCAATGCCGACATACCCCTGCCCGCAGAGGACGGGATTATAGCCGACAAGCAAAAGGCTTACGAGCAGGCGGTGACAAACCGCAAACAGCAGGACAAGATACAATCCTTGCAGGACTTCGGTTTCACGCTGGACGATGATACGGAAGAACCACAAGAGGAAATCAATCTGATGCCGGAAGAAGATCCGAAGCCACAAAGGGGCGGCGGTGCTTCTTCAAGGGCGGCTTACCGGGACATCAACCGCCAGTTAAGCACGTTCTACGAAACGCCCCCTGTGGACGAGGAAAAAGAAGAATTGAAACGGCAGGTGGCGGAACTGACCGACCGACTGAAACAGCAGCAGAACGCCACGCCTACGGCTGACGACCAAATGGCACTCTTGGAAAAGTCCTACGAGCTGGCGGCAAAGTATATGAACGGGCAGGACGGACAAAGGGGGCAGATTGCCCAAATACCGACAGCCGGGCAGAACGGCGGCGGTATCGGCACTCCGGCTATTCCGGTGCAGGCTATCCGGGAAACGACCGTTTCGGGATTGCAGCAGCCCATGAGCGATGCCGACTTCATCCGGGCTTACAGCCAGCCACGAAACTACGGCTTCAACACGGCGGTAGGTACGGGCTACGCTATGGGAAAGAACACGGTAGCCGCCTGCATCCACCAAGACCAAACGCTGGTGGACGGGCAGGCGGTGAAACTACGGCTGCTCGAACCCATGCAGGCGGGAAATATCGTTGTGCCGAAGAATACCCTTGTGGCGGGGACGGCAAAGGTGCAGGGCGAACGGCTCGACATACTGGTGTCCTCGATTGAGTACGCTGGCAACATCATCCCGGTGGAACTCGCCGTGTTCGACACGGACGGGCAAAAGGGGCTTTCCGTACCGTCCTCTATGGAGCAGGAAGCGTTCAACGAAGCTATGGCGAATATCGGAAGCGGGCTGGGTACAAGCATTTCCTTTGCCCAAAGTGCCGGGCAGCAGGTGGCTATGGACGTGACAAGGGGATTGCTGCAAGGAACGTCCGGCTACCTCGCCAAGAAGTTCCGAACCGTGAAAGTGAAGCTGAAAGCAGGCTATAAAGTCATGCTTTACGCCAAACAACAATAACCATTTTATCAACCGTTAAAATTTCAATTGACAATGAAACAGATTTTTGGATTGTTCGCCCTCTTGCTGGGCATGTGTGCGGCAAACGCACAAACCGCTGACACCGTGAAGTATGCGGCTGGCAACGACTTGTACCGGGGGATTACCCGGAAACTCCCGTACCGCCAAATGGTTACGCCCTACGGCGTGGAAGTGACCTTTGCCAAGACGGTGCATATCATCTTCCCCGCCGCCGTCCGCTATGTCGATTTGGGAAGCAACCACATCATAGCGGGCAAGGCGGACGGTGCGGAGAACGTAATCAGGGTGAAAGCCACGACAGAGGGCTTTCCGGGAGAAACGAACTTCTCCGTTATCTGCGAGGACGGCAGTTTCTTTTCGTTCAACGCCAAGTACGCCCGTGAACCGGAAATGCTCAACATCGAAATGAAGGACTTCTTGGAGAATGAAGATACGTCCGACTTCTCGCATACCCGGATGAACATCCATTTCCGGGAACTGGCGGGTGAAAGCCCGCTATTAGTGAAGCTGATAATGCAGAGCATCTACAAGAACAATGACCGGAAAGTGCGCCACTTGGGTAGCAAGCGTTTCGGCATACAGTTCTTAATCAAGGGGATTTACACCTATAACGGGATGCTCTACGTGCACACGCAGACAAAGAACAGTTCCAACGTGCCTTTCGACACGGACTTCATCAGGTTTAAGATAACCGATAAGAAAGTGCCCAAACGCACGGCTATTCAGGAAACGGTACTGGATGCGGTACGCAGCTACAACGAGGTGATAGAGATTGCCGGGAAATCGACCGTGCGCACGGTGTACGCCCTGCCGAAGTTTACCATTCCTGACGACAAGCTGCTGGTCGTGGAACTCTACGAGAAGAACGGCGGGCGGCATCAGACCATACGGGTGGAAAACGCCGACATCGTGAACGCAGAAGTGATTGACGAACTAAAAATCAAATAGGGAATGAAAAGACACATCTTTATAATGATGCTCTTTGCGCTGTGCCTGACCTCGTTTCAGGCACACGCACAAAGATACCTGCCGGGCATGAAAGGCTTGCAGGTCACGGCGGGCATGACGGACGGGGTGCATTGGAACGCCAATACGGATTTTGCCTACCACATCGGGGCGGCGTACAGCGTTTACACCAAGAACGCCAACCGCTGGGTGATTGGCGGCGAATACCTGCACAAGAAGTATGACTACAAGGATATGCAGATACCCGTGGAACAGTTCACCGCAGAGGGCGGCTATTACCTGAAATTCCTATCGGACAGGCGAAAGACTTTTTTCCTTTCATTGGGCTTGTCGGCTCTCGCCGGGTACGAAACAAGCAACCGAAGCGAAAAGCTCTTGCCGGACGGCTCTACCTTGCTGGATAAGGACTGCTTCATCTACGGCGGTGCGCTGACGCTGGAACTGGAAGCCTACCTGACTGACCGGGTGGCTCTGCTACTGAACGCAAGGGAACGGGCGTTGTTCGGCTCGGACATCGGGAAGTTCCACACGCAAGTATCTTTGGGACTGAAATTCATTATCAACTGACCGCTATATAATAATGTATATGAAGAATGTAATGTATAAAATCATCATGGGCTGCTGCATCGTGGCCGCCCTTGTGCTTGTCACCGCCTGTAATGACAACTTGGATATTCAGCAGGCGTACCCGTTCGGCATCGAAACGTTGCCAGTACCCAAAAGGCTGAAAGTCGGGGAAACCGCCGAGATACGCTGCCGACTGGTGCGTGAGGGTTACTACCAGCCGACTACCTATCAGATAAGGTATTTCCAGCCGGACGGCAAAGGAAAGCTGGAAATGGATAACGGCACGGTGTTCCTGCCCAATGACCTATACCCGCTGGAGAAAGAAACGTTCAGGCTCTACTACACCTCGGCATCAACCGACCAGCAGACGATTGACATTTATATCATCGACAGCTTCGGGCAGATGCAGCAACTTACACTATCATTCAATAATGACAACAGCGAAGAAGGAACGGAAACAATAACCCCCTAATAACAAAACGACATGGTAAAAATAGAATTGGATATAGAAGGCATCTCGTGGTACATAGAAACCACGTTGGAAACAGATACAGTTCCGGCAGTAGGTGACATCATCATTGTGGACAAGGACTGTATTTCCGAACGTGACAGTGCTGAATTATGGAAAACGCCGTCCAATCAGGTTTTCAAATGGGCGGACGAAGAAGACGATGCGCCCGTAATGGTATGGTTCGATTGCGAAACGGAAATGCTTGTCAATAAACGGACATGGAAATATGACATCGAGGAAGAAGAAACCGTGTGCATACTTGGTGTAAAATTTATTCACTATGAGGATTTATAGTTGCGACATCCGTTTTTATCATCCTCTTGGGAAACCGGGTATGGAATGATACGCAAAGCGTAAATATCGGGCAGACAGCCCGCCGGGAAGCATCGGCGGGCTGTTTCCATGATAGGGAAAACGAAAGGCTTCTTTGTTACTTTCTTCACCCGCTGGCAGGCTCACGGAAGAAAGTAACGGCGGCAAGCAGCCGCCGTCCTCTATCAACTGGTTTTAAGGCTCTTTATGGACGTGTATTTCTCTAACCACACCTTTACCTGCTCCATGTTATATTCGCCCGTGATGATTGCCGTATGGTCGTCTATGGCTACAAACCGGACACTTTCATAGCTGTTTACCCAACCTTGCAAGGAACAGACGCCCCACGTGTCCACATCTGCAAAAACACTGCGGTCTATCCGGCTGATTGGCTCGCCGAAAACTACCGTCATTATCTGAAAGTCCGGTTTGTCCTCCAACAGTTGCAAATGATGCAGCGTGCCGAACTCGTCTATTTTGCGCCCCCACGCCCACACATCATTATACAAATCATCGCCCCACTGGTGCGGGTGGTCGAAACGGACTTTTACCTCTATGGTGTGTTCGTTTTCTTCTGTGTCCTCGATAACGCCCGTTACCATTAAGCCCGTAAAAATACACTCGCAACGCCTGCCGATAAGCTCCTTGTTTACTTCTGTCGTTTTCATGTCCCTAAAATTTACTTGTTTATTACTCCGTTCTTCTTCGCTACCCATTCGTCACGCCTGCGGCGGCACTCGTCCAGCGTTTTGGCTACCGTGCTGAAAAGTTCGCCGTCCGTGTGGCGGTAGTCATATTGATAATAAATTTGTCCCCTGAAAGCCCCTAAACGGCATTTCACGAACTTTTCTTCTCCCGGTGTTTGGGTGATGCTTACCCCGTTTTTGTTAAGTGACTGCATGATGTCTTATTTTTTTATGGTTATAAACTTGGTTGTTTTAAGCGGGCAGGGCTTTGACACCCCGCCCGGATTGGTTGTTATGCCGCCCGGAACACAAAGCCGTCATCAAACCAGTAATCGCACATGAACAGGTCACGGGCAAACTGTTTGTAATCGAAATAGGTCTTTGCGAACTCCGGCAGGTCGTAACATTCCTCTACAATTTCATAGGCGAAATCTTCTTCATCGTCATATTCCCCTTGATATTCATCCCGGAAATCACGTACAAGGTCGTCCGCATCTTCCTCGCCCAAATCATGGCTTTTATAGTTGCACCACACGAAAAAGGCTTCCTGCTCGGTGTCGCTCAAATCCTCCACCGCATCACGCAGGGCGAAGAAGTTTTCAGAAATCCAGCTTTCGTCGATTAAGCCCTCCGGCACGTTCTCCCAGTCCTGAAACATGTATTCCGCATCTTCCTCGTCCTTGTGAAGTTCCCGGCAGGCTTCATAAAATTCTTCCTTGTCCGAATAGTCCGAAAGGTCGAGCCATGCGCCGGACAATGAACCGTTGTTGTACTTGGCATAAGTGCCTACATAAACTTTTGCTTCCGATAATACCTTTGCTTCCATATTGCTGTAATTTTTAAGTTTTTAATTTTATGCGGATTTGAGAGGTGAGGGAGTTGAAGTTTCACTGAACTTTTTTCCTGTTTCCCGTAAATCCGACTTTTTTTTTTATGCGTCTTCCGGTCGGGTCGGTCGTTTTCGTTTCACATAGGCGTAAAAGGGTAGTGTTTAGAGTTTGCAAGGTTTTGGGCAAAAAATACCTCGCAAGGCAGGGAAGATTTTTTCGCCAAACCGGAACGGCTCGACCTTGCAAAATCGTGAAGAACACGTAACTACCTTTGCCTAATTGAAATGATTAAAACGACTGTCCCGGCTGGGGGACTGCGTAAGAGGAAGATTTACAGATAGGGAAACCGGGGAAAAGTGCCTGTTCTCTTTCATCTTTTAGGGAACACTCCATGCGGGCGGGAAAGGCAAGGGTGTTGTGAGCTTGCTTGCAATACGCTTGTGCGGGTTTCCAACGGCTCTTTTCACGGAATACAGTCAGCCATGCCACGCACGGCTGGCGTTTCGGGGAATGTGCCAGTTGGAAAAGGATATAAAAAAATGCGGGTAGTCGGTGGACTGCCCGCAAGGTGGAAGAATGTACTTCATTGGGATATAGTTTGTTAGGCGGAACTTCGTTACCGAAATCGTTACCTATTCGTTTTTGTCACGGTTATAGGTAACGAAACCTACCGGACGGCGTTCTTTCTGTTGTTTCGACTGGCTCAAAAGCTGGGTAAGGGCTTGGTATAGTTCGTTGAACTGCGCATCGGTGCTTACCTCCAGTTCCTCGATGCGCCTTGACAGTTCCTCGTAACCGATTGCCATTTGGCGCATGAGGACAAAAGCCCGCATGATTGAAATGTTTACTTCTATGGCTACTTTGGAGCGGAGAACCGAAGAAAGCATGGCTACGCCCTGCTCGGTGAAAGCCATAGGCATAGCAACGCCGAAGTTGTAATCAGGGGGTATCACATTTTGTGATACCCCTATGGATAACAGCAAGTTAGCTTCCTCTTGGGTGAGTACAAACATAAAATCACCCGGAAAACGCTCGATATTGCGCTTGACCGCCTGCTTCAAGGCTCGTGTTTCCACTTGGTAGAGTTCTGCCAAATGATAATCGAGCATCACCCGGCAACCTCTGACCTCAAAAATCTTGTTTTGGATAATCTGCAAATCCATAATCGTATATTTTAGGAGATTTAGCAATGTTGGAATAATAGTAAGGACTGGTCACAAATTGTGACCAGTTCCCAATAATCAAGATTACATGGCGACTTCCTTGTAAATCTTCTCGATGCCGATAAACTTCTTGTCAAGCCCCTGCATATCGCTGCCTATCTTGCTGTTGGTGATGCGGGCGTAGATTTGCGTAGTTTCTATGTTTGTGTGTCCCAGCATCTTGGACACCGTTTCAATGGGTACGCCCTTTGACAGCGTGGTGGTTGTGGCGAACGTGTGCCGGGCAAGGTGGAACGTCAGGTTCTTTTTAATACCGCATATATCGGCAATCTCTTTCAAGTAGGCGTTTAGCTTCTGATTGCTGATTACGGGAAGTATCTTCCCGTCCGGTAACTTGCCCTTGTACTTCTTCAAAATCATCTTGGGAATATCCAGCAGGGGGACATTCACGTCCGTATTCGTCTTTTGCCGCTTGGTGATTATCCAAAGGTTGCCGTCAAAGGACTTTTGGATATTCTCCTGCCGCAAGTTGGCGACATCGCTGTAAGCCAAACCGCAGAAACAGGAAAAGACGAACAAGTCCCTGACGTGTTCCAGCCGCTCGGAAACCATTTTCTTTTTAAGGATGATTTTTATCTCGTCCTCTGTCAGATAACCCCTGTCCACTTTCTCCAGCCGGATTTTATAGCTGGCGAACGGGTCGCCCACCAGTATGCCGTTGTTACGGGCAATGATGATGATACGCTTGAAGAACTGCATGAACTTGGCGGTGGTGTTGTAGCCGCACTTGCAGGCGGTACGCAAATACAACTCAAAATCGGTAATGAACATCGGGCTTATCTCCTTTATGGATATGTCCGATACGTTGTACTTGCTTTGGATAAATTCAGCGAGGTGGCGGCGGGTCACTTCATACTTGCGGTAGGTCGCTATCGTCTTGGATATGCCCACAAGCTGCTTCACATCGTCATTGTGCTTTTGGAACAATGAAAGGATTGTTTCGTGGCTCTCGCTATGACCTAAAAACTCGTTTTTCACTTTCTCGGCGGTCACGTAGTTGTCACGCCGCTGCATTTCGTGGTAAATGGTATTCAGGGAAGAACGTATGTCGTCCAAAAGGGCGTTTATCCTCCCGGCATCCCTGCCTTTGGCTTTGCCCGCAGCAATGCTCCAGTTGTCGGGCTGGATGCTCTGTTTCGTACTGAACTGGCAAAGTTTGCCGTCTATGGTGATGCGTGCCATAATCATAACCTCGCCGTTTTTCTTTTCAGAACCTTTCTTCAAATAAAAAAGAACCTTGAATGTCGATTTCATAACTCAAAATTTTTAGTTGCAAAATTAGTTTTTACCTCTCGTTTTCGAGTTATGCAGACTATGGACTAATATAGTCATTATCAGGTCATTTATGGACAATTCGTTACCGTTTTTGTCCGGCAGGGAATAGGTAACGATTTAGTAACGAAACTTTGTCTTTTACCGTACTTTTGAAGTCTTGGAAGCAGGACTTTCGGGCAATAAAAAAAGCCACAAATCATTGATTTGTAGCTTTTTGTCCGTTTGCTGACCATTTCTGTCCAGCACGTTCAGCGGAGAGACAGGCTCTTGAACCTATACTTTCAAGAAATATCATAAAATTGCAAATCACTGATAATCATATACTATCCAAAGTATAGGGTAAATCTAAATCTTTCTAAATGCCTTTTGCTATTCCGAATATTGGGTGTATATTTGGGTGTAGAATTTCAAACGCACCCAATTATGAATATCAAACGTAACATCATTTTTGCATTGGAAAGCCGGAAAAAGAACGGAGTGCCAATCGTGGAGAACGTACCCATCCGTATGCGTGTCATATATGCAAGCCAACGCATCGAGTTTACAACAGGCTATCGGATTGATGTAGCCAAATGGGATGCCGACAAACAACGGGTAAAGAACGGATGCACCAACAAACTAAAGCAAAGCGCATCCGAAATCAATGCGGACTTGCTGAAATACTATGCCGAGATTCAAAACGTATTCAAGGAATTTGAGGTACAGGAAGCCATGCCAACCACCCAACAGCTAAAGGATGCGTTCAACCTGCGGATGAAAGATGCCAACGAAGAGCAGCAGGAAGAAACACAGATAAGCTTTTGGGAGGTATTCGATGAATTTGTAAAGGAGTGTGGCAATCAGAATAATTGGACGGCATCCACCTACGAGAAATTCTCAGCAGTGAAAAACCACCTCAAAGAGTTCAAGGAAGATGTAACCTTTGAATACTTCAATGAGTTCGGCTTGAACGAGTATGTGAATTTCCTGCGTGACAAAAAGGATATGAGGAACAGCACCATCGGCAAACAGATGGGATTCCTCAAATGGTTTCTGCGCTGGAGCTTCAAAAAAGGGCATCATCAGAACATGGCATACGATACTTTCAAACCCAAATTGAAAACCACCTCTAAAAAGGTGATATTCCTGACTTGGGACGAATTGAACAGACTGAAAGATTACCAGATACCAAAAGACAAACAATATCTGGAACGTGTCAGGGACGTTTTTCTGTTCTGTTGCTTCACAAGTCTGCGATATTCAGATGTTCGTAACCTGAAAAGAAGCGATGTGAAACCCGACCATATCGAAGTTACCACAGTCAAAACGGCAGACAGTCTGATAATTGAACTTAACGACCACAGCAAAGCCATACTTGAAAAATACAAGGAAGTTCATTTTGAAAACCATATGGTACTGCCCGTCATCAGTAACCAAAAGATGAATGATTATTTGAAAGAATTGGGGGAACTGGCTGAAATCAATGAGCCTGTACGGGAGACTTATTATAAAGGAAATGAACGTATAGATGAAGTCACCCCGAAATACGCATTGCTAAGCACCCATGCAGGAAGAAGAACATTTATTTGCAATGCGCTGGCTCTCGGTATTCCGGCACAGGTAGTAATGAAATGGACGGGGCATAGCGACTATAAAGCCATGAAACCTTATATTGACATAGCGGATGATATTAAGGCAAATGCCATGAACAAGTTTAACCAACTATAAAAGTATCAATCAGTTTCATAAATTATCCACTATTTGAATTATATTTGCGACAACAATAAACATTGAAACATGGAAAACAACAAAGAACATCATATAGAAAGAACGAACTTTGACGCATTTGTTCATGCTGTCGGTTCGGAAATAGAACAAGCGCAAGTCCGGCTGATTACCGCAGCCAATGCGCAAATGCTATTCCATTACTGGAAAATGGGCAACTATATCCTGTATCATCAGAACTTACAAGGCTGGGGAAGCAAAATCATCAAGCAACTGGCAAAGGCTATCCGATTCAATTATCCTGAAAAGAAAGGCTATTCGGAACGTAACCTTACTTATATGTGCCAATTCGCACGGTCATATCCGCTGAACGTGCTACGAAGTTTCATTGATACGGATGCAAGGCTATCTGTTCCAAGCATACAGAATGTCACGGATGAAGTCTTGAAACTAAACAACGGACAATTTACGCAAGAACTTACTGCGCAAATACAATCCACTGATAGTCAGTTGTTAGAATTTACGCAAGAACCTCTTGCGCAAATTCAGAATGTTGCCAAAACTGTATCTGCCATTTACCGGATAACGATTGAGGATATAGAAAAATTATTTTTGGCATCCCCTGTTGCCAGAATAAATTGGGCAAGCCATGTAATCATGCTCAATAATTCGCTTCCATTAGGTGTAAAATATTGGTACATGAAGCAATCGGTAGAAATGGGCTGGAGCAGCAATGTTCTTAAAATACAAATTGAAACCAACCTATATAACAGACAAATCAGCAACAACAAGGTAAACAATTTCACAGCCACACTTCCGGCACCACAAAGCGACCTTGCCAATTACCTACTGAAAGACCCGTATATCTTCGATTTGGCAGGAGCGAAAGAAAAGGCAGACGAAAGGGACATAGAGGAGCAACTGGTAAAGCACGTTACCCGTTATTTGTTGGAAATGGGCAACGGTTTTGCCTTTGTCGCCCGACAAAAGCATTTTCAAATAGGCAACAGCGATTTCTTTGCCGACCTTATTCTATATTCCATTCCCCTACACGCATACATCGTAGTGGAATTAAAGGCTACCCCATTCAAACCGGAGTATGCAGGACAACTGAACTTCTACATCAATGTGGTGGATGACAAGATGAGGGGAGAGAATGACAACAAGACTATCGGGTTGTTGCTGTGCAAAGGAAAAGACGAAGTTGTAGCACAATACGCCTTGACAGGCTACGACCAGCCGATAGGTATCAGCGATTATCAGTTGAGCAAGGCTATACCTGAGAATTTAAAATCAGTTCTGCCAAGTATAGAAGAAGTAGAGGAAGAACTGACTTCCTTTCTTGATAAAGATAAGAATCCATAAACTAAGTGTACATGGCAGTAGAAATACAGATTATGATTCCCCAATATGGCGAACTCAATCGAATATACAGCGATTTTATAATCAGCCATACTTTCTCTTTTGACAAGCAGAAATTCATCACGGACTTCTATAAGCAATACAATGATACAACAGCTTTTGAAGCCGCTATCCTTGAACTGGTGCTTGACAAACATAAAGAACAATATACTCTGATTCTCAACAGCCTGAGAACCGAGATAGAGAAGAACATACTGATTTACGAAAAACATCCATTGTTTGATGATGAGATAATTTCCCGTGTATGCTACAACTTCGCTGGCAGATATGACACTGATATAGAAGCGCAGTTGAGAGTTACACAAAAATTAAGCAAGCCCTTGAATGAAGCATATAACAGATATGATTCCATTGGCTACAGGGAACATACGGCAGAGGAAGAGAAGCAAGCCGAGAAGGAGTATGAACGCTGCAAGGCTGAATACGACAAGGAAAAGAAGGAATTGGACAAACTCTATGAATTGCAAAAGCAAGACAGGAAAGAGGCTTTTCAATATACGGAAAACCTTTCCGATAATGTTTACCGCCTGAGTATTCTTTTTATGGAAATCTTGAAAAAGTACCTTCCTGATGATGTGAAAGAGAAACGACCGGAGGAATCTGTCGAGCAAAATGCGCAAGAAGAAGTACAGAATACACCGGAGGAACAGCATGAATATTTTGACATGAAGCCGCTTTCGCCCATTCATGGAACCTGTGTCGGGGAACAGTTCGAAGCCATTACCATAGCGGACTTCTATGCCAATATAAACCTGTACCCCTGCAAGAACAAACTAAAAATCAAGGCAAGGGAAAAGATACGGGTGTGTTACCTGATATTCCTGATGAGCGAAAAACTATCCAAGCAATACAGGGATGAATGGCGAGACAAGATATTGAAACTACTGGATATTGACGAGAGCTATTACAGGTCGAAGTACAAAGAACCCGTTTCCGATTTTCCGAGTGACAGCAACCAGAAATTCGCCAAAGAAATGGAAAGCATATTCAGATAATCCGTGATATATCCTGACATTCCACGAATTACCACTTTTACCACTCAAATTAATTTTTGAGTGGTATTTTTATTATTTGATATTCAGCGATATATAACGACTTCAGATTTATATCATCCACATCCTTACCACTTATAACCATACCTAATTTTGCATCGTTCGAGAACAGAAATAACAGCCAGTGCGCAGGGCTGATTGTTAAACGACTAAATAGATTGGATGATGACAAATCTTCAAGAGTTATTATTAAAACCCGTCTGGCAGATGACAGGCGAAGAGTTCATATTCCTAAGCAAGCACGCTTCCAACCAAACGGAAGCGCAACCGCAGCCCGTCACGGACACAGAAAGAAAGTATGTGTACGGAATACTTGGCATTGCCAAACTGTTCGGGTGCAGTCTGCCCACCGCCAACCGTATAAAGAAAAGCGGAAAGATTGACAAAGCCATTACGCAAATAGGACGCAAGATTATCGTGGATGCGGAACTTGCCCTTGAACTGGCCGGAAAGAAAACCGGAGGACGGAAATAACGGGAGGTGTACTTATGGATTATATGAAAGACAACAAGGAAATATCGGCAGAAGAAGCCGTAATCCTTTGGCAAGCCTCACGTTTGAGCCTATCGAAAAGTTACGAGAAAGCACCTGAAATTCTCAAAGTACATGGTTCCGTCATAGGAACATTGGGGAATTTCAGCGCATCCATCGGCAAAGCCAAGAGCAAAAAAACTTTCAATGTGTCGGCTATCGTAGCCGCCACATTGAAGAACGGTACGGTATTGCGATATGTGGCGGAACTTCCGGAAGACAAACGGAAAATCCTTTATGTGGACACGGAACAGAGCCCTTATCATTGCCTGAAAGTCATGAAACGTATTTTACGGATGGCAGGACTTCCCGATGACAGGGACAATGAGCATCTTGAATTTCTCGCTTTGAGGAAATACACGCCCGAACAGCGTATCAGGATTGTAGAGCAGGCTATCTACAATACGCCTGACATAGCCCTTGTAATCATAGACGGCATCCGTGACATGGTATATGACATCAACAGTCCCGGTGAATCGACACGCATCATATCCAAACTGATGCAGTGGACGGACGACAGGCAGATACATATCCACACGATACTCCACCAGAACAAGGGGGATGAGAACGCGAGGGGACATATCGGTACTGAACTGAACAACAAGGCAGAAACCGTACTCCTTGTGGAAAAGGACAAGAACAATGGAGATATAAGCAATGTTTCAGCCATGCACATACGGGCAATGGACTTCGAGCCTTTCGCATTCCGTATCAATGACAACGCCCTGCCCGAACTCATGGAGGGGTACAAGCCCAAAGCCAAGAAACCGGGAAGACCGGAAGAGGAAAAGTTCGACCCTTACAGGCATATCACCGAACATCAGCACCGAATCGCACTGGAAGCTGTTTTCGGGCTGAAAGAGGAATACGGCTACAAGGAGCTGGAAGACACCTTAATCAAGACATACGTGTCAGTGGGTGTAAAGCTGAACCATAAAAAGGCGGTATCGCTCATCACCATGCTTCGGAACAAACGGATGATAGTGCAGGAGAACGGCAGAAAGTACACGTTCATGCCCGACTTCCACTATTAACCCACACCTTGCAATCGCTTCACTTTATTCCGAGGGTCTATATATTAGGGATAAAGCGAAGTGGTTGCGGAATGTGGTAAAACCGCTTCACTTTATTACCGTACTCTATATATACGAAAATAAAGTGAAGTGATTATAGACCGTACTTCATAAAGAGGTACGGGCGAAAAGAGAAATAAACCAATTCAATTATCATTAAACCTTTCATTTTATGGATATACAGACAGCGAAACAAATCAAGATAGCAGATTATCTGCACAGTCTGGGCTTTTCTCCCGTCAAACAGCAAGGGATAAACCTGTGGTACAAATCACCGCTAAGGGAAGAAACGGAAGCCTCGTTCAAGGTGAATACCGAACGCAACCAATGGTATGATTTTGCACTCGGCAAGGGTGGGAATATCATCGCACTGGCACAGGAACTTTATTGTTCCGACCATGTGCCATTTCTCCTGCAAAGAATCGAAGAACAGACACCCCGTATTCGTCCCGTATCTTTTTCTTTTGGCAAGCAGTCATCTTCCGAGCCAAGTTTTCAACAACTGGAGATTGTGCCGCTTTCTTCTCCTTTCCTGCTCACCTACTTGCAGGAAAGGGGAATAAACATTGCACTGGCGAAAAGAGAATGCAGTGAAGCGCACTTCACCCATAACGGCAAACGGTATTTCGCCATCGCCTTTCCTAATGTATCGGGTGGGTATGAAATCCGCAACAGATATTTCAAAGGCTGTATTGCCCCAAAGGAAATATCCCACATCAGACAATCGGGGACAGCAAGGGAAACGTGTTATGTGTTCGAAGGTTTTATGGACTATCTTTCATTCCTTACTTTGAGATTGGAGAATTGCCCGAAATATCCCGAACTGGACAGGCAAGATTATATGGTGCTGAACTCCGTAGCCAATGTTTCCAAAGCCCTCTATCCTTTGGGGAACTACGAGCGAATCCATTGTTTCTTTGACAATGACCGTACAGGGATGGAAGCACTCCAACAAATCCGTATGGAATACGGCAGGGACTTATATATCCGTGATGCTTCGCAGACCTACAGCGGATGCAAGGATTTGAACGAATACTTACAGAAACAGACTGAAAGAAACAGGCAAGTCCGGTCTGCAAAGGAAACGCACAGCCGACCACCGAAAAAGAAAAACGGCTTTCGGTTATAGCCCACTATAACTACACGCTTCGCTTTCGTAGTTGTGGGCTCTCCCGAGGGGATTAGGGCTTTGCCCTAATGATCCACTCAGGGCGTTTCTCCCCTGAGAACCCAGACCAAAGAGTGACCCTCTCTTTGGAAACTCCGCTTATGGGTTGCACCCCTAAGAACCCCTCTGCGAAAGCGAACAAAACAATCTATCGTAAACAATAAATCTGAATAGTAGTATGGCAATAAAATCAAGCATACATATCAAACCTTGCAACACCAAATCAAGCGAGGCTCACAACAGGAGGACTGCCGAGTATATGCGTAATATCGGAGAGTCCAGAATCTACATTGTGTCCGAACTCTCTGCCGACAACGAGCAGTGGGTAAACCCGGACTTCGGCAATTCGAATTTGCAGACGCACTACGACAACATCAAACGGATGGTAAAGGAGAAGACAGGTCGTGCCATGCAGGAGAAAGAGCGTGAGCGCAAAGGGAAGAACGGAAAAATCATAAAAGTGGCAGGATGCTCGCCTATCCGTGAGGGTGTGTTGCTCATCAAACCGGACACCACACTGGCAGACGTAAAGAAATTTGGCGAAGAATGCCAAAGACGCTGGGGCATCACTCCGCTTCAAATCTTCCTGCACAAAGATGAAGGGCATTGGCTGAACGGACAGCCTAATGCAGAGGACAAGGAAAGTTTCCAAGTAGGTAAAAAATGGTTCAAGCCAAATTATCATGCTCATATCGTTTTCGACTGGATGAACCACAACACAGGCAAGAGCCGAAAGCTCAATGACAATGATATGATGGAAATGCAGACCTTGGCATCCGACATCCTATTTATGGAACGTGGAAAATCCAAAACCATTACAGGCAAGGAGCATTTGGAGCGAAGCGATTTCATCATCGAGAAACAGAAAGCCGAACTGCAACGTATAGATGAAACCAAGCGACACAAGGAACAACAGATAAATCTTGCTGAACAGGAGCTGAAACAGGTGAAATCAGAAATACGCACTGACAGGCTAAAGAAAACAGCCACCAATGCAGCCACCGCCATAGCAAGCGGTGTCGGTTCTCTTTTCGGAAGTGGAAAATTGAAAGAGCTGGAACAAGCCAACGAGAAATTGCGTCAGGAAGTGGTCAAGCGCAATAAGGGTATTGACGAACTAAAAGCCAAGATGCAACAAATGCAGGAACAGCACGGCAAACAGATACGCAATCTTCAAGGAATACACAACCAAGAACTTGAAACCAAAGACAGAGAAATATCACGACTGAATACCATCCTTGAAAAAGCGTTCAATTGGTTTCCATTGCTCAAGGAAATGTTGAGAATGGAAAAACTATGTTATGCCATCGGATTTACCAAAGATATGGTAAATAGCCTTTTGACAAAAAAGGAAGCTATCAGATGTAATGGAAAAATCTATTCCGAAGAACATAGACGAAGATTTGAAATCAAAAACGACATCTTCAAAGTAGAAAAAAATCCGACCGATAATCGTAAATTAATACTAACTATAAACAAACAGCCGATAGGAGAATGGTTCAAGGAGCAATGGGAGAAATTAAGGCATGGTTTGCGACAATCAGCAGAAGAACCAAGAAAAAGTAGAGGATTCAGAATGTAATCTTGATAGTATTTGATTGTATCTCAATAAAATTCCATATCTTTGTAAGTGGATTAGGGCAACCATTTCCAAGACATAGAAGAAAAAGAAGAAGCGTTATGCTTATCTTGTACTTGAAAACGTAGGAAATTTTCAAATTGGATACAAGGATAGCATAGTGGTTCTCACGCTATAGCGTGGGCTGCTATTGTTACATCTGTATCCAAGGTTTCCTACGACCTTCAAGTAGAGTGTGGCATACAGTTCCACGCTTGAACCGAATATTGCAATTTAGTAATTTGAGTATCAAATAATAATGTCGGAAATTAGATTATTATGATACCATATAGTTCCCGACAATTGTAAGTATTAGCCTATTCTTTTTTGTGCGACCTCTATCGCATCGTGTTTTAATTCATCTTCATCCTCTACCGCATCTAATACTTTGTCTGCTAACCACAGAGTGAGAAGTTCATTCTTATCTACCTTGAAATATTCAGCCAATTGTATTACTTGTGTTCGTTTGGCACGTCTGTCACCGCGCTCTATTTTGCTGAACATCGGAGTATCTATTTCAAGCAAGGCTGCTAATTGTCTTTGCAGTACTCCGTGTTGCTCTCTTAACTCTTTTATTCTTTCTCCTAATAACATACTTCTTCAATTTACGAATTTGACATGAGTTAATCGGATTTCATTATCCGCTATAATATGACGAAATCCGTTATAAATTCCGCTATAATTGGGATAAACCGTCATAATCTTCCGTTATGACTATTCTTTTAAGAACCATATCCGCCCTTTTGCATAAATAAGTTTATCGGCACTTAACGCACTAAGTATATCCCCTAATAGTCTCAATTGCTGTTCGTTTGTCTTGACTTGCGGCATTACGTCTTTGACGTACTCATAAATGCTATCACGCTTGGCTCCATCTGTACCAGCATTCTTAAGATACTGCAAAATCATCTGTTTGATTTTTTCCTTATCAAGTCCTTTCTGCTTGGTGTAACCTTGCAGTTGACGAGTAGCTTTAGCAATCCCTAAAGAGATTGTATAATTGGGGGCTTCGCCCTCAATGAGCCCTCTGTTCAATAAATCATGCGCAATGTCCTCATGAATGGTTCTGCCCTTTTGGATGGCATCTAATGATATGCAATCCCACAAGGTCAATGAGTTGTCTGTTTTGAGCAAGTTGGTATATTGTTCATTTATCTCATTGCCATAAATGCGTACCGATACTTTTCTGTTTTTAGCGTCAATTTCATAATCAGGCATTGGAAAATGGCGACGCCATTGTTCATTGAACATCTTCTTTATGCCCCTACTTACTGTATCTATCATGTTGAAATCAACCATTGCCCTGCAAAGACATTCATTGCGAAAATATGCTTGAGGTTCCTCATTCGTTAAAGCATTCTCCAACGTGCCAGGAATAAAACTCCCTGCATTGGAGTAATAGAGGTATGTCGGATTTTCCACGAAATTGATTCGCTGCTGCATCGTGTAGTCTTGATGTGCAATACAATTATGAAGTGCTTCGCGGATGGTATAGTCATCGTATTGCTTCATAGTGTCAGGGAAGAGTGTACCTCCTGGCATTTCACGCATTGTCAGATTTTCAATCTTTGATAAAATCTCATCTACGGTTAATATAAATGGCACGGTGAAGTGTTCGTAATCCACTACATCCTGCTTTTCATCCCGCCTTGTCCAAGTCACTTGTGCAACAGCCGGACGTAACTTGAAAGCAGCTTCATATTTACCAAGAAGGATTATTGCGGCACGAGTAATTCCTCCGTTCTTCATTATGCCACATTTGCTCAAGAATGTTTCCACAGTCCATGCATTTACTTCGGCTTCAGGTATTCGGCTATGTACTTTCTTGAACATCATACGAGCTTTAGCTATGGCAACTTCATCAAGGTCATCAATCGTAGCATCAGGTACGATTTGTGCGGACCAATCCGTTTCGCTGAAAATAGGTTCATCAAGAATTGCACTCATGCGTTCAGTAGTCATTTCTACGAGAGAATCCTCAATTCGCTGCCATGCCTTATTATGCGCAAACACAGGGCGCTTAGGTAGATGTTTAGGAATATGGATAACCCATACTTTACGATTGGTATCATCTGTGATGAACTCATCTATATCCAAGCCTTCTGTTGAAAGATTTACGCATCTTTCTGTCAGTCGCAGTATTGCTTTTTGCTTATCATAATTGTATGTGTCCGTTCCGACAATCTTCAATGTTTTATCGTGTACACCAATCACCAAGTGTCCACCTTCCATATTGGCAATGACAGACACATACGAAATGACATCATCTTTCTCGTCCCCGCAGAATGAGTTCTTCAAATTCTTAAATTCCTTCCACTCGCAATAAGTATTTTCTTGCGGATATTCACGATGTAGATATTGTTGTAGTTCAAGTTCTAACATTGATCTATTTATGCATTTTGGATTACACTGACACACTTATTCAATAATACTTTCACTTTCATCAGAATGCTTTCTCATATTGTCCATTACCATTTTTTTACTTGTGTTGGCATAACAATATACACAGAAATGACGACAAGTATTATACATTCCAATATCTTTACTCACCATACATCCGCAAACCTTGCGTTGTCCGGAATCTTTAACATTTTTCGTATTCTGGGGGATTGGCGGAAGTTCTCCAAACATATCTCTTTCCGGCCATTTCAATGTATGAAGATAATAAACTAATTCTTTATCGTCAGAGAATATGCGTTTCATAAGTTCTCCGTCAATACAACGATTATGTTCTATGCCATAAGACTCTAAATCTATATCTTCTGCACAAGTTGCCATTTCAACATTCCATCCTTGTTCTTTCCAAATGGATCGAATTTTCTGAAGACCTTCAACAATTTCTATTCGCTGAGCATGGTTTGCTTCTGCATTTTCAACATCCTCTTTCGTAAAGAACATTGTTTCTTTTACGAGATTATTTTGAACTTTTCGATATGCTTTTACATCTATAAAGCTGAAAACCAACTTGTCAGTATATCCTTTCAGTTTATTGCCGACATTCCATATTCTTTTAAGCAACTCTCTTGGGCTTATAGATGAAGTGATTATAAGTGGATCAAATCTCCATATCACTCTCTCTTTACCTATCATTTGAGATAATTGCTTAAATGTTTCGATTCTTTCTTCAATAGACGGGACATTTGGCTCAAATCCTTCATTTATATAATCGTTAAGAGTAAATTGAAAATAATAATGAATTCTACGTTCATCAAGTTTGTGCAAATATGGCAATATCGGTTTGGGGTTCTTTGTCCAAAAAACAATAACCTTACAATTCTTAAAAGAAATGTACATTGGCTGTTGATTGAACGGATTGTACCATACACAATAACCTTTTGTCAAACGGTTGAAAAACCATTTGGCATAAAAAGCTGGTATGTCTGTAGAACGACTTGCTGAAATAATAACAGGAGCTGTTGCTTCTACAATCATACCAGAGTCATTCTTTATTGTAATTTTATCTAATATCATAGTATATTAATAATTCTTTTTCAACTTTAGATGCCATTTCCTGTGTAAACACATATGTTAAGGACGTTGGTCCTTTTGCATTTCCTGAAAAGCCTTCTTTCTTGCAAAGATTTATAAAGAAACGAATGTGCTCTTCTTTGTTGCTAGGATATTTTGATGCTGTAAATGACCAATTTTGTTCGAGACGTCTTAATACATTCTTATCTAATCCTACAAAGGACGGAATGTTAGGCAAACGATTTGATATGCTTTGGGTTATAGAAGTTGCTTTATTCATTTCGGGAAATAACAAAGGAGTATCCTGTTTCTTTATTTTGATTTTGCCTTTCTTCTCTTCGTTATGACCAAAATGTCTCAAAATATTTTTTTGTACAGTTTTAGACAAGTTGTTCTTTTCTAATATTGTGCAAAATGCATCATAATTATCTACAGATTGATAGATTTTTAAGGACAACCAAGCTAACTCTTTTTGTTTCTTAGCTCTCTTCGATAGCGTTTCATTAATAGCATCTTCAAAACACTCGTTTATAGGTTTTGATGAAACGGATAAAAACGATTCTAATTTATTTACCAATTGAGTGACTTCCTTGAAGTTTACTGATTTTAGAATAAAAGATAATTCTTCCTTTGAAAACTTACAAGATCGTTTTTCAATTTCTTCTGAGCTGCAATTAATAAAAGATTCTGAATTGGCAATATCATGAGACAAGATTCCCATGTTTTTCCCATATAATTTTTTATATACGAGTGAATATGTTGACATGTTGAGAATATCGGATAATGCCTCCTTATTCATTTCCATATAACCACATAAGCTACCCCACAAGGAAAGAATATAACGATAATTTTCAAATTCTGCCATTTTGCACAAAGCCATACAATCATTGTAACTTTGGCCTTTTAATATAAATGCAGCTATAGATTTGAGTTCAATGTTATCAATTCTATTTATTTCAAAATGGATGGCCGGATCGTTAATAAATGCATGTAAATCATTTATGTATGCTCGTTCTTTAGACTTCTTCCAATTGATTTCACCTATTTGTCCCTTTAATATAGGTACAATGGTCTCCATCACTCCCATATAAAAACCAAGGCGATTAGCATATAACTTTTCTACTGTTTGTTTATTTTTTATTACATAATCGATAACGGCATTAACTAATGGAGCATTAGAAATTGAAATAGTATTTCCATTCATTGAAATATCATTCAAAGTAGATGGGGGTAGACTTTTTTGTAAGACATCAACTGCATATGCTGTTCTCTTTTCTATGTCAGATCGAAGCCTTAAATAATCATCTTTAGTATGTAGCTCCGGAACTTGGGGGAGAAAATAACATCCCCATTTTTTGCATAAAGAGGTGAATATATAATCCCAACAATTTATATTCTTGAGAAATCCTATTAAACATCCTTTAAGGAAATAAAATCTGTTTCCCAATTCATTCTTCAAGTTAACTTCAAATTGTTCTGTACTATTCCTCTCTGTTAAATCAATTTTCTTATATTCATCTAACAAAAAAGATAATTTCTCACCAAAAACAGTTATAGATGAAGGAGTAGAAATAAGACTGGTTAATATGTTGTATATATCTTGAGTAAGCCTTAATTGTACCGCTAAATCATGATTAACAGATTTCTGCTCTCCTAAGAGATATGCATATAATACGCCCTTTTGTTTATCAATAATTCCATCTTCAAATACTCCTACTTCATAATGTGAAATAGACGTAAGTTTCGGAAGTGGTCTTGTTTTAAACTTATTGGCATTTGGGACTATAGAATAATTATTATAGTATTTGATGGATTTATTACTTCGGGTATTTACTAAAGTAATTTTATATGCTTGCTCAGAGAAAAAATAGAAACAGCAATTTGTAGGAGTCAGATTCAGAGTATGAGAACAAATACAAACACCATCTTGTATTTCGTTTTCATAAAAATCTTGAGTTTGTACATCATCTTCAAACTCAATAAGCACTGGATAGTTATAGCGTCCAACGTCGTTAATAGTAAATTGAACTGGATATTTAAATAATACGATAGCGTTAAAAGGCCGAAGTTCCTCTATTTGTTCATATAATTTATACCCACTTAGCCGTTGAACATAATGTGATATAGGCAAAATACATTCAGACTGAAGTAGATTGTCCATATTTAAACTTGATGTCGGTATATAGAATTTCATAAAGTATATATTTAGAATGGTCCATTGGCATCAGTCTCATTCCCTGCATAGATATGGGAATCAGGTGCTGGCAATCTGGGTGCTAGATTATCAGTATATAAAAGATAAAGATTTTCCAACGGACGTGTTGTTGCTACATATAATGCTGACTCTTTTTCAGTCATTGGTTCTATATTCCAGTAAACATAGTTCCTGAATTCATTAAGCCCACAGCATGGAATAAATACATCATTAAATTGTAATCCCTTAGCACAGTGCCAAGTAATTATTTTAGGACTTGTTGATTTGAAATCTATATCCATATAATCGTGTGTTTTCCATTGAACAGGTATGCCTTTTGACACAAAATAGTCCCGAATCATAGTAACTTGATCGTTATAATACACAAGAATACCCACATCTATTAAACCATTATTAACGTATTCTATAATTTTATCAAGTTGCGATTTGGTTTGTATTAAACGTGGCTTTGGACCATGTTTGATACATGCAAATGACAAACGAGATGCGGGACGTATATGTTCACCAACCTTTGCATTTTCGATTGTGAGACGATGGTTAATACACAAATCTTGTGGATGAATTCCTAATTGTTTAGCTGTTTCCTCTACACTTTGGACTGGATGGTTTGGGAATTCCATTATTGATTGATTAGAATCTCCAAAAAACCAGCAGTATTTTCCATGAGCCTTAAAATCTGCAATTTCATCAGCATTAAAGTCCTGGCACTCATCTATGAACATATATGTGAATTGCGGTTTTGAAGAACGTTTCCATTCTTCAAAATAATATACATGGCCTTCGTTTTGTCCAATTTCAGCTAATTCGTCAACAAAAAATTGTTTTAGTGATTTTGTATAAACTATAATTGCATAGGAACTAGTTAGCGTCGAAACTTGTTTGGCCTTCTTTAGAAGAGTCAACGATTTTCCAGAACCTGCAATTCCCTTAACTATTGCGGTTCGTTCTGCAGACATATTGATGATTATCTGCTGGTCTTTGTCTGGTGTAAGATTATCTAGTGCCATAAATCATAAGGTATATTTTTATCTGCTAACGGATTTATTGCACGACATGTTTTTAGAGTATATCCAGCCATTACTTCCTGAGCAAATGATTTATTACAAATTATTCTGTATGCGATTTTACTTCTATCACTATTTTTTCCCCTGTGGGATACATGAAAAATATCTTGCATATAACAACCGGAACATTGGTTCTCGAGGTGGTAACATGCATTTGGCACGATACTTTTATATTGCTGTGAGTTCTTTAAAAATCTATTTATTCCACTATTCATCATTTGTGGATAATACAAACCATTATCTACTTTTGTTGTTACATCAGAAATGATAAAGACTCCATTGGCTTTAAGCAATGGAGAAAAATACGAAACTATCAATTCATACGGATTACTTTTATTAAAAGTTCCACGTTGTACAAACTCATTTATTGCCTTAAACGACATTATAAAATGATACTGCACATTTGACATATTTATAACATCCTGTATTTCCAGTTCAGATTCAATATAAATACATTGAGGATTAATATGGATTTCAAGTCTGAATTCTGGTGCTTTTTCCATCAACTCCGTAAGATGATATAAAAATAATATTGCATCCGGATTTGCATCGTACGCATTTATATTTACTCGTTTTAAATTGGGAAGATTGTCGCTTAAAGCAACAAGTAAGCCTACAATTTCACCACCTGTTCCGCAGCAAAAATCTAACACGTTTATTTCCTGCAAATTATACAATGATTGTTTATATTTATCATTTGTCATTAGAGAGGATATAATACTATAAGCTTCCGCAAAACTTCTAGGAAAATATGTTCCTAGGTATAATTTTACAAATTCGTATGGTTGATCTGGATTATAAACCACCTCCATAGGGCATGGTTCATAGACAGCCTCAAAATCATCAAAGATAATTTTATCAATCCATTTAGGAAGTATAACAGATTTATTATCCATAAAACTTTTCTCTTATCTATTGTCTTCTTTTTGAATTGTCAATATTTGGACACAAATATACAAAAAGGATTGCAGATTCTCGAGAAAATCTTCGAAAAACTGCAATTCTTTTGTGAGAAAGATTGTTTGCCTACAAAACAACGCTATTTGTTATCGTTTTCGTTTGAATGAAGTCATATTATTATCACGCTTCTTCTCGCTCCACGGCAAATCCGAAGACACCTCTCCACCTCCTGTACCGACATGCACTTGTGCCGGGCCTCCGACTGCAAGGGTGAACGCTGCTCCCAATAACTCCGCTTGTCTTGCGCTTACCTGTTCCTGCGGCTCGAATACTGCATTGACAAACTCCTCGTCCGTGATTTGTCCGTTGAAATGCCTTTGGGCCACATCATAGTCTATTTGGAATTTAGTGTTCTCGAAAAGTTCCTCTCCGACCCGAGTCCAGATGTGGAGTGACGGATTCCGATAGTTTGAGACATTGGTACGTACAAGTTTTGCACCGGATGACAGGCTGTAACGCTGCGGATTGACCTTGCGGTCAAGCAAGCCTATCTGCTTCCGTTGCCTGTCTATGACTGTATCTTTCTCTTTTGACTGTCGCTCGGCGGTTTCCGCCCTGCGGATGGCCGCGTCTATCTCTTTCTGATAGCCGTTCCGTAGTTTCCCGATTTCTGATTTATGTTGTTCCTGCAATCGAACCTTTTCTGCCTGAAGTTCCTTAATCTGTTTATTGAGTTTGGCAATCAGCTCATCCTTGTTCGCAAGTTCCTTTTTTGCCTTAGCAAGGTCTCCCTTGCCGAACCACGACAGTACGGTACTTCTGCCTTCTTTTGCCCGTTCAATGTCTGCCTGTAATCTGGTAATGTCTTCCTCATATTGGATTACCTGCTGCCTGTAATATTCCGAGTTCGTCTGATGCTTGGCGGTAGAGCCGACAATCCCACGTTGCAAACCGAACGGTTTCATGGCCTTGGCATAGCTGTTCTGGTATTCATGTAATTTGGTACGACGCATCACATCGTCCGCCGACAGACGGGGTCCGGACTTCGTTTCATATTTCTTTTCGCCCTCCCGCTTCCTGCGGATACGCTCATCGGTTACAACGGGCACGACTGTGGCGTGCAGGTGCGGGGTCTTTTCGTCCATGTGCAGAACGCAGGACACAAGGTTCTCGTTACCAAAGGTCTCCTTTAGCCATTTGAGATTGGCATCGATCCAATAGTCCAGTTTGCCGTCATTGGCAATTTTCATCATCTGTTCATGTGTTCCGGTCAGCATTACGCGTATTGCCTTTGTCTGGTTCTTGCTGACTTTGCGGCGCAGCCCGACGGTCTCGATGCGGCGCTGTATCGCCTCGGTGCGATTGGACACGCCATCGGAAAATCTGACCAACTCACGGTTGAGATGTGTCCGGTCTGCGTCGGCATTGACCGGCACATAAACCTTTCCCTTGGCATCCTTTCTTTCTATATGGCATGACATTCCACTGTCATTACCGCTGCCACGCTGCAGGTGGCAGACAGCGTATTGTGTATTACTCATATCTGTTCGTTATTTTATTGTTATTCTTGTTGTAAAATCCCGTTAGACAGCCGAAGGCATACCCGGAGCCTGAGGAGTGTCCTCGGTTTATGGGCTTTTTGACTGCCGGACGCGAAGCGGAGGTGGTGAAAATGCCCTAATAAGCTACGGGATTTTACAACCCCATTTTCATGGAACAGCGAGCTGTCCGTTGTGCCTCCTTCATTCCATCTTTCCTGCATCTACCAGTTCGAGTTCAAAGGTGTCGATGAAGGTCTGTAACGCGGGATTGAGTTCTATCATCTTCTGTAGAATCATCTGCGGTGTATCTTCCATCAGGAGGAAGTCGGCGATGTCCAGTCCCCGACTACGCTGTTCATCGGTCGCCATCTTCTCCAACAGATCGGAACAGGTGGCAGATTTACAAATGGACTGTAGCATCTTGGCTTTGCACCGCCATTCACCCGTTGCCTTGAGGTCGGGGAAGAGAACCACATCATGCCCTCGTAGTACCTGCATGGCCTCGCTGTTGAAGCTGCCGTGCATCCCTCCGGTGGCGAGCCATACCAAATCAGGGATGAACAATGCTGCAATCAGTGCTGTTTTCTCGCTTTCTACAATGCCAACGGTTCTTGCCAGAGATGAAGTATCAGCCAGCAGATGCTCACCGAACAGGCATTGTCTCATGTGGAACCCCGGTATCTTTCTTACCGAATGTACCCAGCTGACCTGACTGAATGGCTGCTTGATACGATGTCCGGTTGTTGCATCATAGCCCATAATCTTGCCAGCCCGGACATTACCGTTGACATCAATCTGCCAGAACACAGTCGCACCGTGCCACATCTTGGATGTACCGACCTTGTAGAGATTGAACAGCCGTTCCGTTTTCTCTTTACCTGCCACAATGGTCAGGTATCGGTATAAAGGGTTGATGTTAAACCTCTGCATGGACAGCTCCACCCAAGCATAAGGAAGATAAGGAATCTGTGGCTGTGATTTAGGTGATGATTTTACTACTGATTTTATGACTGTTGATGTAACATTGCCATACCCATCTTGTCCGGTCAAAGTATCCTTGACAGCAGGGTTGTCATGAAAATATTCTCTGGGTGTATAGTGGTAGCCGCAACTGTTGATGTGGTCACACTTGCCCACATTGCCGGGAAACGAAACCTGCCCTTCCTCGTCAACGTACCGGGTAAAACAGGCTTTCCTGCCGCATCCGGGACAGACGGTCTTGCTGCCCGGACTGTATTTCTGGAGATGGAATCTGTATTCACTCATAGCTATCTCTTTTTGATTCCTGCAAACCGAAAGGTTATTTGCAGTCTGCAGTCCTTGCAGTTTTGCAGGATTTTTCCGTTTTCAATAACTCGAAACTGCAAGACTGAAGAAACTGCAAGCTGCAACAGGGGGCATTTCATTGCAGTCTTTGGTTGATTACTCATTTTCATTTATGGAGTATTTGCCGGATCCATACATGACTTTCTCGTAATGTCCGGCTTTCGCTTTCCGCAGAAGACGGCTGTGGCATAGTTCCTTGAGATAGTTCATCACAGTACGCTCGCTGACACCCTGCAATTCTTTGCCTATGGCAATGGCCGTCTTTGTATCAAAAGTATCAGGTAGCAATGACAGCAACACCTTCGGTGGCTCTTCACAGGTGTCGTTCGCCACGAAGGAACGGAGACGGATATATGAATCCTCGAAGTAGTCATTCAGACGTATGGCGGCTTTCACTGATGCCATATCCACAAATTGCAGATGGCTTTCATCGGAAGCATATCGCAAGACCTGAATTATCAGAGCCAACCGTGCTACATGAGTAGGATGTTTCATCTCTCGGCTGTCCACCTCGGCATCATTCTCTATTTGATTGATACGCTCCACTTTCCTGTTCCACCATGAGAAAAAGTATTCCTTGGCATCTCTGGCCATAGACAGCACATGAGGTATCCTTTCTTCCGCTTCGGCTTCATAGTCCAAGGCAAGAACCTTGTTCAATATGTTCTCCCACCGTGTTGCAGCCAAGGAAGTCATCTCCCCGTCATCGTCCCGGTTTATCCACTTTGATATTTCTGGGGACTTGGGCATAACGAACAGGATGCGGTCAAGCAGTCCGTTTTCCTCGAATCCCTTTCTGAGAAGTTCATGTACACGCTTGGTCTGTGTACCCCCGATGATGTTGATGCACGGATGTTTTATGTGGACGGGAATGGCGTTGTTTACCCTTGTCACGTCCAAAGCTCCGCCACTCCATGCGGTAAGCAGCTGTTCTATGAGCTGTCCGTTCGTGTAGCGGTTGGCGGAGTTGAACATGCCCATTATCTCGTCCACCAGAATGACCACGCTTCTCGGATTGTTGTTGTGCGTCAGCATTAGCGATTCGGGTGTGAAGTCGGACACGATGGTACGTTTCAGGACAGGCTTCCTCCCGTTTTCTCCTGCCGCCTTCCATGCTTCCATCTCTGCTGCATACGCCTTGAACAGGGCATAGTCATGCTTCCGTATAGGACGGTATGCCGCCTCCAATGGCGGTGTCTTGCCCAGTCCGGGCCTGCCTACCAGAATGATGTACAACGCACCGTTGCTCTGCCAGTCACCCTTGATACGGATGCGGTATGTGCCGCCCAATGCTGCGGACACGGCCGACAGCATGGACGTTGCGATAAACTCCGTCTTGTAGTTCTCATATGTGGCCATGTCGAGTATGATTGACTGTACGGTCTGCGGAAACACAGCCAAGGGGAAGCCTGTGTCTTCGGTATGCTCCGCCTCCATGCGTATCCGGTTGCACAGTTCAAGCCGGGGGTTCTTCATGTCATCCATTTCTCTTCTTGCAATAGGATGTTACACTCTCTGACTTGCCTCCCGTCTGCACACGGCGCACATCGGACTTGGCATATATGTTCTTGTTGCCGACCTTGACCGGGACAAGATAGCCGCGCTTCGCCCATAGGTTGAGCGTACCCTCGCACACGTTTAACAGCTCACGGACTTGCTTCGTATTCAGCCAGCCTTCTTCCGCTTCGCGCTGCATGGCAGCCTTGTGTTCTTCCTGCTGCGCCATGATGGTGCGCTGCACGATGGATTCCGCAAACATTTCAAGGTCTGTGGGAGTGACTTCCAGTTTTACGTTCGCCCCCTGCTCGACCAGACTTTCAATAGTAATCATAAATATCAGCTTTTGAAGTTTTTGACGGCCATCTTCAAAAGTTCCCTGATGCTCCGCTTCCGATGGCTTATAAAAGAGAAGCACCGCCAAATCCTCGGGAAAAGGATTGACGGTGCAAAAGTATATATGAATTAAAACAGATTGATATATAATGGATTGTCTTAAATTGTCATGACAATTCAAGTCTGTATGACCATATAAAACGGCTTTATTTTACTCTATTCTACCATATCTGTTTCTTTATCCGTGCCGATAATATTTCTGATTGACCCCACTAATGTCTGGAACAACTCCCGGTTCTCGTCACTTTCGATAAGCAGCGCCGACTGGTCTTTGCCGTCCTTGATGACGTGCCTTGTCGTTTTCAGAGACCCGACCGCCTGCCGTATGGCACTCTCGCTTTTCAGCGTCAGCAAGTCCGGGAATTGCAAGGCCAGTCCTGTGCTGTATTCCTTGGCCGTATGCATACCGGCAACCAGGCGCAACTCCTTCAATACATAGAACGGCAGTGCCTGATGGACGGCATTTGTATTGACAGTGACAAAATTGCGGATGCATTGTATTACAGCCTCCTTGTTCTCGCAGTCAAGATATTCCGCAAGTGGCCGCTCCTGTATCTTTTTCTTTCCGGCTGTACGTTGTGCTGTTGTTGTATCAATATTGGTTTCCTCTAAATTTGTTGTACAGGCGTTATTGTCATTGCCAGCCTTCATTTCATCTGTGACGGACTGTAACGCCCATTCACCGATATTGCCTTTCCTAATGGCATCGTTCATGGAAAAATATCTGTCCCAGTCGGCTTTGGTGCGGAAACCGTTTTTAATGGATACATCTATAATCTGTTTGGCAACAAAAGAGCAACTTTGCCTGTCGGCATTATCCACTTTCGGGTGCTTCATCTGCTTGTCTATCATGCTGACCATCGCCTCGAAACTCTTGCCGTAATACAGCCAACTCAGTACAAGCGGTGCCGAAAGGGTAATATGTCGGTACTTGCCGCTAAAAAAGGATTTTACCCTGCCCCATAATGAAACCAGTACCGAATCGTTTGAATTATTGTTTTCCCTTTGCTTCTGAAACGTCTCCACAATCTGTTTTGGCACAGATTCCTCCTTGAACAGCAGGTCTATATCGTTGAAATCATCCTTACTGTCATCGTTCCAGCATAACTCCCATTCCGTTTTGATTTTAGGCAGTTGCTTGAATATGCTCCGGCAGATGGCCAGGTACTGCCTTTCGTCACCGTTTGTCATCAGGCGTGCGAAACGGCAATATTCCTCCCTGTGAGTGTTTTTCCACTGGAGAATATCTGCCTTAAACTGTTCGTATGTCAGTTTATGCTCGTCCATATTCATGCTGCTTTATCGGGTTGAATATAAATAGGGTATAAGAAATGAGGGAAACGGTCAATCCAACAGGTTTACCAGCTCCTTCTTCATCTCGTCATCAATCTTGCGGTATCTGGCGAAAGCCCGGCTTCCTTCCGAATGCCCCGACATGGAGGCAATCAGGTTCGGGTCCTTGACCTGCTTGTAAAGGTTGCCTATAAAGGTTTTCCATGCCGTGTGGGTGGTCGCCACCTCATATAAAGGCTTTGCCACATCCTCGCGTGTCTTCGGGTCAAGCACCCTGACCATACGGTCGATGCCCACATACTTGAGGATTTCCTTTATCTTCCTGTTGTAGCCGAAGTGAGAAAACCGGGGAAGCAGCGCGTCTTCCAGATCCTTGTACCGTTCCAGTATATCCAGTGCCTTTTGATTCAAAGGAACTCGTACCGTGTTGGCGTGTTCCAGTTTGGTCTTTTGCGGGATATACTCCACACAGCCGTCAACGATGTTCGCCTTGGTCAGCCTGTTCAGGTCGCTGACACGGCAGCCGATAAGGCACTGGAACATGAATATGTCACGGTAGACCGGATAGGTTGCACCCAATCCGCTCAAATCGGCATAGTACACTTTGTCCCGCTCTTCAAGAGTAAGATAGAACGGGTCACCATACATGGGCTGGGTAATCTGGTACTGGTCAAACGGATTGTTTCTTGTCAGTCCGCGCTTGATGCACCACTTGATGACGGTACGGATGCGGTAGAGACTGCCCGACATGCTGTTTTCGGAACGCTTCTGCTCGACATTGCGGCGCAGTTCGTTCTGATAGAATGCCGGGTACATATCCACATACCTGTATTCTTCCTGTATCCAGAACTTGAAGTCCCTTATGTCATCTGCCGTGATGGAGTCGATGCAGAGGTGGAATCCGCGCTGGTGCATGACCTCGTGCCGGAAACGCTCGTAGCGCAGCACCTTGTTGAGATTGTCCAGATGGTGCTTCATGCTGTCGTGCGCAAGCGGAGTCTCGTCGATATATTTTTGTATCTGATATGACAGCAGGTATTCTTCTGCCTTGTTTCCGCCCCTTGCGTTGATGTTGGGATGGTGGTATTCCTCTATCAGCCCTTTCAGCCAGTTGCCGTCCACGCCACGGTGGTATTCCTTGGTGATAAGGTGGGTTATCTGCTGGATGTCCCTGTCGAAGTTCATCCGCTTCTCTTCCGATACCAGGGCCACACGGGGCTTGTACCCCTGCTTCTCCGCGCTCCAGTGGTTGGGATTGATGGACAGTTCGCTTGCAGCCTTGATGTCCACTCCGCCAACATCCCGGACACGGAAATAGACACGTGCCAGATCCGTCACGTTGTTCTTGGCCGATGTCTTTCTGATGAATGCCGTCACTTTCATATATGTATCCTTTTTAAGTTTCCTAATTTATCATTTCAACCAGCTTGCGCTTCATGTCGTCGTCAATGGTGCGGTAACGTCTGAACGCCTTGCTTCCCTCCACGTGTCCCGACATGGAGGCTATCAGGTTCGGGTCGGGTACCTGCTTGTACAGGTTGCCTACAAAGGTCTTCCGTGCCGTATGGCTGCTAGCCACCTCGTACAAGGGTCTTTGCACGGTATTGTAGCCGTGCGTGTCAAGGATGGTGACCATACGGTCTATACCGCAATGCTTCAGCAGCTCCCTTATGCCGAGGTTATAGGTGTGTATAGACTTGAATGGAAGTAATTTATCCGCATTTGCATCATAGCGTTCCAGTATCTTCAATGCCTTTTCATGTAATGGTACTCTGACGGTCTTTGCCTGACACTTCTTTGTCTTCTGCGGCATGTATTCTACAAAGCCGTCTCTGATATTCTCCCTTGTCAGCCTGTAAAGGTCACTGACACGGCAGCCGATATAGCAGTGAAACACGAAAATGTCCCGGATGACCGCCAGTTTGGGGTTGTCACCTAGATCCGCATCGTACAGGATATTCCTTTCCTCTGACGTAAGAAAGAACGGATCGCCGTATGTCGGTTCCTTGCAGCCATAGAGGGCATAGACCTCGTTGTCGGAATACTTCATTTTCTTGCACCAGTGCAGGAACGTACAGAAGAGGTTCATGATGTTGATGACGGTCGTGTTGGACAGCGGCTTGGGCTTATGGTTGATGAGCATACGAGTGGCATAAAATTCGGGATGTTCCTGACGCAGCAGGTATTCATCTGCGACATAATCCCGGAAATCGTTCATCTGTTCCAGTGTGACGGTTTCCACAAAGAGGGTGAAATCTGTGTTGCCCAGTATCTCCCGTTGGTAGTCGTGGTAACGTGACATCTTGCGCTCGAAGCGTATGATGTGCTCCTTGGTTCTCTCCGCACCGTCAAACTTCTCCAAATATTCATGAATACGGCAGAGCAGGTTCGGATGGTTGCGCTCGAAGGCGCGGACAGGGTACAGCACGTCCTCTATGGCCTGCTTCAGCCACTTGCTGTTCGCCTTATCCGAAAAGGTCTTTTCTACCCTCTCGATGATGGCGGCTATCTGTTCGGGCAAGCGTTTCTGTTCGGTGGCAGGTACTGCCGTCGTGCGTCTATAACTGAGCGTGTCCGCATCCCAATACTTGTCATATACGGCAAGGGGAGAAACGACCTTTATGTCCACGTTCTTCTCCCTGACCCGGAAGCAGATGTTCGAGGTCTGGGAATCGCTCTTTTTCAGATATACGGAAACTTTCATCGGCAATGCGTTTTTGATTCACGATGCAAAGGTACAATAATTCCCATACATGTTCCCATATATCCCGAAGAAACTTGAAACGGATTAAAACAAATTAAGATGTCTATCCCGAATCCGATACCACATAAAACACTGTATATTAACGATTATATTTGCAGTTGTTATGCTTTTGTTTTCATTTTCGAGTTTTCAGAATATATATCAAAACATATATTGCAGTTCCACGCTTCGTGTTAAAAGGTATATAGTATGATTTTTAAATGGCTTAAAAAACTGTTTGGATTATATGATAGTTCACCAACTGAAATCCTTTCAAATGGTGAACTCAAGCCATCTGCACCTAAATCGCTTTGTGATGAATTTGACAAAAGAAAAGAACGTGTAAAGCAAAATAGGGACAAACTTAAACAATCATCAACTGATTGGTATGTTTTAAATATTCCTCCCCAAAAAGATGAATTACAAACTCGTGTCTTTTCACCGCATAAATTTGAGAATATACCTTCTCTCCAAGCTTTAAAAGATGAAAGATTAAGAAAAGAGGCATATGAATTAAAAGTACGAGAGGAAAAGGCAAAATTATTATTGGATAAACTTGAAATCCTTATTGCGCAGCGAAAGTGTCAAGAGGCAAAGCAAATAATGGATGAAATTACGCATGAAATAGTGCGTACAAAAGATTCGATTATAATAAAACAATATGCGAATATACAAAAATCATTATCTGAATTAGAAAAAGAATTAGAACATGAAAGATTTGTTAAGTTAGCCGAAGAGCAAAAACGCAAAGAGGAAGAAGAACGTAAGAAAAGAGAAAGAGAAGAAAAGGAAAAGGTAGAGAATGAAAAAAGAATAGCAGAAGAACGAATACGGCGACAGCAGGAAGCAAATAGACTTGCGGAAGAAGCCCCAAAAAAAGAACAAGCCGAACAAGCGGAAAGGCAAAGATTGGAATCGTTGTCTGCTGAACGCAAAGAAAATTGGCTTGCATTCAAGCAAGTATTGGAAAACAATGGTATCCGCTATTTGTATCATTTTACAGATAGAAGGAATATTCCATCCATTAAACGGCATGGAGGGTTGTTGTCTTGGAGTTATTGTGAAAAGCATAAAATCGACATACCGAATCCCGGAGGCGGAAATTTAAGCCGTAATTTGGATGAGATGCGGAATTTACAAGACTATGTTCGTTTGAGCTTCACAACAGAACATCCTATGATGTATGTTGCCATGAAAGATGGGAGAATTAGTAATCCTGTCATTCTAAGAATAGATCCAAGTGTGGTATATTTGCAGCATACAATGTATGCAGACATGAATGCTACAACTACGAAACGAACACCTAATATAGGCAAATCCTTGGAAGATTTTAAGAAAATACATTTTTCCACCGTTAAGGCACATAAACATTTTGATTTAGACGAAAATGAACGACCGTATTTCCAAGCGGAAGTAATGGTCATGACATTCATTCCCAAGAAATATATTATAAACCTTGATACTTTTTGATTATGATATACATAGAAAGTAGGAAACGAAAATTGGAGAAGATAAAAGAAGAATATCCAGACGCTGTAATCTTGGATATCACTTCTAACTCAGAGACTCGGTATGCAAAGATTCTGAGTCCATTTTATCCTCATGGGAACATTCCTATTCCTTTTACTGACGGATTAAAGGCAACTTGTGTTGAAGCTGTGTGGCAAGGGTTAAAGGTCTTTGAAGGTGTAGGCGTTGATTTTGCAACATTTAAGAATGACACCATGCGTGATTTGAAAAGAACGGTACGGAAATATGGTGTACCCAAAGGGCACAGTAAGGGTGCATACAGCAAAGAGCTGTTGGGGTATTTTGAAGCAAGAATGCTCATTTATCTTCCTACCTATAAATGGGTGTTAGATAATGTGCCAGAAGTCCACCATGTTGTAGAGAGAATAAAGGAACAAAGCAAAATTCAAGATATAGTCTTACTTGACTATAATACAAATATAGATTTTCGTGATATTTCAAAACCTATGTCTCATGCTGGCTTGGTAAAATTATATATAGAGGGTAAATATCCTGATAATATGGATAATTATAAGCCTATGAACAAGGAGGAAATAGAAGAGAAAAAAATCAGAGAAAAAGAATTTAAGAAAGAGTTAAAGAAAAAAGCGAAAGAAAAGAGAAAGGAACAAACCAACAATTTGTTCGACGAAATCAAATAATCAAAAAATATAATGACAATGAATAATTTACATGAATATATCGGCTTGATTATTGCTATAATAGTTGTCTTGATTGTTATTGCAGCCCAAATCTATAGCTTTCTTAAAACAAAGAAAAAAATTTCAGAATTGGAAGGTCTATTTGAAGATGTTGATAATTTGTCTCTCAAAGAAACATCGATAACATCTGGTATCTTGCAAAATAAGTCCTCATTACAGAAGTTCTTGCAGAACATACCTTCCCGTTATAGCGATGAAGATGATAGCGGTGATGAATATACAGATTTGTCGTTGATAGTTCCTCAAAACAAAAATATCTATGGGAAATTAGGATTGATTATTTATCGCACTAATGAATATTTGTGCAAAAACACTGGAACAAGCGCAGATTTGGGAATACTTGAAGATATTTGTGATAGTCAAAAAGGAGCATTAGAAGATGAAATACATAATAGCCTTAACGTTCCTCTTTATTTAGGTTTAGCAGGAACATTCGTTGGTATAATTACGGGGCTGATAGGGGTTGATTTCAATCAGATTTTTGGCGAAACTGATAATTTAAGTGGATTGCAGCATCTTTTGTATGGTATTATAGCAGCCATGTGCGCAAGTTTACTGGGATTGGGCTTTACTGTATATAATAGCGCTATATCATATAAATCTGCTGTAGCCAAATCCAATGAGGGCAAAGAAGAATACATGAACTTTTTAAGAAGAGAGTTGATGCCGTTATTATCAAATAGTATGGCTTCAAGTCTAAATTCATTAAAAGGTGTGCTTGGACATTTTGTGGACAAGTTCGGACGTAATCTTGATGCGTATGCTAATTCGGCAGAATTATTGAATGACAATCTTGAAAAACAGCATCTTGTCTTAGCCGAAATAAATAAACTGAGCCTTACGCAAACGGCTAATAAAATAGCTGCAACATTTATGCAGTTAAAAGATTCTGCCGATTCTTTAAATGTTTTCAAATCTTATCAAGAACAACTTAATTCTACCATAGCAAATGTATCAGGTATTGTTAATCAAACTCAAACAATCATTGATAAGTTCAAGGACTTTTCTACAGGATTGTCTGTGGTGGTCAGTAATCAAAACAAGACAACAGAACTTCAACGCGAATTTCAAGAAGCCATAACGACTCATTTTCCAACAGGAGCAGAAGCAAGGGATATTTGGAGAAAGGAATTTGACTTGTTTATATCTGAAGGGAAGCAAGTATCTGAAAGCTTATCTACCCAACTTACGGCTTCAACAGAACATATACAAAATTTTGTGGCTAATAATAAAGAGTTCTTTGATACATTTGATAAATTGAAAGAAGTGCTTGATACAATGGTACAATATACGCAAGTTCAAGCGGAATGTTATAAGGATATGAAAGGCGAAATCTTAAACCTTAGAACAGATTATCATAACGCTCAACTTGATAGCATAGAATTGAACAAATCTATTCTTAAGGCAATAGAAACAATGACAAAATCTATTAAGGACTTAAAAGAAGAAAAGTAATTATGCCAAGAAACAGAAGTAACACTTTCTGGTTAAGTTATTCTGACCTCATGACAAGCTTATTTTTTATTATGCTTGTTTTATTTATAGTGTGCGTTGTTAAAATGAAAGGCATTAATGACCAATTAGATAAAGAGGTAAATGCTAAAGAAGAACAGCTCAGAAAAATCGAAGAACTAAATAACTCTATTAAAGAGATAGATAATAAGTATTTCGCATACGATGAGCAATTTAAGAGGCATACATTAAAAGACATTGAAGTATCTTTTAATACCTATAGTTCTAATATTTATGATATAGAGCAAGAGCAACTTGATAAATTACTAAAAGCAGGTCTGGCAATCGCCCATTTTATGAATAGTGCCAAAAGCAAAATTCCAGAAGCTCAATATATGCTTATCATAGAAGGACAATCATCAAAAGATTATTATACAAGAAATTATGAGCTTAGCTATGAAAGAGCATTAGCTTTAATTAAATTCTGGTCAAGTAATGGTATTGAGTTCGATTCACTTGGCAATTGTGAGGTTCTAATTTCAGGAAGTGGACAATCAAGTAAATTTAGAGTTCAACCTGATATTAGAGGGAATAAAGATAACCAACGATTCGTTATGCACATAATCCCTAAACCCGGCATCATAGAATAAATCAAAAAAGGTAGTCAAATGATAGTATACTAAACTCCATTTGATTACCTTTATATAACTGCAATAAAGCTAATCTTAAATAATGCAAAAACACCCAATTTTACATTCTTGGGTGTAAAATTGGGTGTTTATTTCACAATTTGCTGATTTTCAGCATTTATTGCGGAGAGACAGGGATT
>NC_021017.1:4988011-4997299 GCF_000210075.1 Bacteroides xylanisolvens XB1A | reverse complement strand
TCCAAAACTTCTTTATCAGAAGTGCTTTTCGTTAAAAGCGGTGCAAAGGTACGAATATATTTTAAACTTACAAGAGTTTTCACAAAAAAAAATCACGAACATCATTTCCAAAGAATAGCAATATCTAGGTATTTTATGTTGAAAAGCATAAAATAGAGCATATTTATGCTGATTATATGAAAAAACGTTGTAACTTTGTGCGCTCTAAAGAAAAGGATAACTACAACCTCTAATTTTATCATTTATGGAATTAAATAAGATCTTTAAAGACGGTCTTTGGAGCACAGAAATCAACGTAAGAGATTTCGTTAGTCACAACATCACTCCGTATTATGGAGATGCTTCTTTCCTCGAAGGACCTACCGAACGCACAAAAGCTGTATGGAACCGCTGCCTCGAAGCACTGGCAGAAGAAAGAGCCAATAACGGCGTACGCTCACTGGATAATGTCACCGTCTCAACCATCACTTCTCATAAAGCCGGATATATCGACAAAGAAAATGAACTGATCGTCGGTCTGCAGACAGACGAACTTCTGAAACGTGCCATCAAGCCTTTCGGAGGTATCAACGTAGTGAGCAAAGCCTGCCACGAAAACGGCGTGGAAGTGGACGACCGTGTAAAAGATATATTCACTCACTACCGCAAGACGCACAACGACGGAGTATTTGACGTATATACCGAAGAAATCCGTTCGTTCCGTTCTCTGGGATTCCTCACCGGACTTCCTGACAACTATGCCCGTGGACGTATCATCGGCGACTACCGCCGTATGGCTCTCTATGGTATCGACCGACTGATTGAGGCAAAAAAAGAAGACTTGCGTAACCTTACCGGTCCGATGACCGAAGCCCGCATCCGCCTGCGCGAAGAAGTGGCAGAGCAAATCAAGGCATTGAAAGACATGAAAGTAATGGGCGAATACTACGGACTCGACTTGAGCCGTCCTGCCTACACCGCACAAGAAGCAGTACAATGGGTATACATGGCTTACCTTGCTGCCGTAAAAGAACAAGACGGTGCTGCTATGTCACTAGGTAACGTCTCTTCGTTCCTCGACATTTATATGGAATATGAATTGAGCAAAGGAACCATCACAGAATCTTTCGCACAGGAGCTGATCGACCAGTTTGTCATCAAACTGCGTATGGTGCGTCACCTGCGTATGCAATCTTACAACGACATCTTCGCCGGCGACCCGACATGGGTAACCGAATCCCTGGGTGGACGCCTCAACGACGGACGTACCAAGGTGACAAAGACTTCTTTCCGCTTTCTGCAAACACTCTACAACCTCGGCCCTTCACCGGAACCGAACCTGACTGTATTGTGGAGCCCGGAACTGCCGGAAGGATTCAAAGAATTCTGCGCAAAAGTATCTATCGACACTTCTTCCATCCAATATGAAAACGACGACCTGATGCGTGAAGTGCGCCAGTCTGACGATTACGGAATCGCATGCTGCGTATCTTATCAGGAAATCGGAAAACAAATCCAATTCTTCGGCGCACGTTGCAACCTGGCAAAAGCCCTGTTGCTTGCCATCAACGGCGGACGTTGCGAAAACACCGGTACGGTAATGGTGAAAAATATCCCCGTACTAACCAGCGACACACTGAACTTCGAAGAAGTAATGAGCAACTACAAGAAGGTATTGACAGAAATCGCCCGTGTTTACAACGAAACGATGAACATCATCCATTATATGCATGATAAGTATTACTACGAAAAAGCCCAAATGGCTCTTGTAGATACCAACCCACGCATCAACCTTGCTTATGGTGTAGCCGGACTTTCTATCGCCCTCGATTCACTGTCGGCCATCAAATATGCCAAAGTGACCGCACGCCGCAACGACATCGGTCTGACAGAAGGTTTCGATATTCAAGGCGAATTCCCTTGCTTCGGTAATGACAACGACAAGGTAGACCACCTGGGTGTTGACCTGGTCTATTTCTTCAGCGAAGAATTGAAGAAACTTCCGGTTTACAAAAATGCCCGTCCTACTTTATCTTTGCTCACCATCACTTCCAACGTGATGTATGGCAAGAAGACAGGTGCTACTCCCGACGGACGCGCCAAAGGTGTCGCTTTTGCTCCGGGAGCCAACCCTATGCACGGACGTGACAAGAACGGTGCCATCGCCTCTTTGAGTTCCGTAGCGAAATTACGTTACCGCGACTCACAGGACGGTATCAGCAACACTTTCTCCATCGTCCCCAAATCACTGGGAGCTACTGAAGAGGATCGCGTAGAAAATCTGGTGACAATGATGGATGGCTATTTCACCAAAGGCGCTCACCACCTGAACGTGAACGTACTGAACCGTGAAATGCTTTACGATGCCATGGAACATCCGGAAAAATATCCGCAACTCACCATCCGTGTTTCCGGTTATGCCGTAAACTTCGTGAAGTTGAGCCGCGAACATCAATTGGAAGTTATCAGCCGTAGCTTCCACGAACGTATGTAATCAGATCTACTCAATATGACGATAAACGTACATTCATACGAAAGTATGGGAACATTCGACGGGCCGGGCTTACGGCTCGTCGTTTTTCTTCAAGGATGCAATTTCCGCTGCCTGTATTGTGCCAACCCCGACACGATAGCCGGAAAAGGAGGCACACCTACCCCACCGGAAGAAATCGTCCGCATGGCTATGAGCCAACGTCCTTTTTTCGGGAAACGCGGAGGAGTCACTTTCTCCGGAGGAGAACCTACGTTTCAGGCCAAAGCACTAGTCCCTTTAGTGCGTGAACTGAAAGAAAAGGGAATACATGTATGCATAGACAGCAACGGCGGTATCTGGAACGAAGAAGTAGAAGAACTTTTCAAACTGACGGATCTTGTATTGCTGGATATTAAAGAGTTCAATCCGGCACGCCATCAAGCACTGACCGGAAGAAGTAACGAGCAAACCATCCGCACGGCAGCATGGCTGGAAGAAAACGAGAAACCTTTCTGGCTGCGTTATGTATTAGTGCCCGGATACAGCGATTTCGAAGAGGATATCCGCCGCTTGGGAGAGGCTCTGGGAAAATATAAGATGGTGCAACGAGTGGAAATCCTGCCTTATCATACATTAGGCGTACATAAGTATGAAGCGATGGAGCAGGAATACAAGCTGAAAGACGTAAAAGAAAATACCCCCGAACAACTTGAAAAAGCCGCGGAGGTATTTAAAGAGTATTTCACTACTGTGGTGGTCAATTAACCACCACAGTAATAAATAGGATAAAAATCACCATGTCTCTGCTTTCACCTCGAAACAGGGACACTCTTTGATCCGCTCCCAAGGGTCAACAATTCCATTATAATTGGTGTCAGGACTCAAGTCCCGATGACCGACCACCTTTGCATCCGGATAACGCTGCAACAGTTCGCGCACCAGGCGATGCAAAGATTCTTTCTGGCAGGAAGTACGTGTATCCGCTGCCTTTCCGTCCTCATCCAGTCCGCCTTCATAGCACACCCCTAAACTAATCGCATTAAAACCGCGTGCATGAGCACCCACCGTATCTTCATCCCTCATCGGTTCTATCTGTCCCGACTTGCGGATATAATAATGATACCCCCAACAAGAAAAGCCCCGAAAGCGATGGGCAGTGTCCACATCCTTCGCCGTGAAGTCGCGATCAGCACGGGTAGCAGAGCAGTGAATCACAATCAGACTAATCTTTCTCATCGTCCTTCTCCCTTTCCGTTGTTTTCACATTACACACTTCCTTATGGGTAGCATTGAAGCGCACCTCTCTCACAATTCTGTTCCGCTTTCTTTTTCCGAAGAAAGGCACAAGGAACATGATTACATCCAAAATCTTAGTTACAATTTCTTTCATTTGATCTAATATTAAAGTTATCATGCTGCCGGATCCGGAGCTTCTCCGCTTCCACCACCGTCTGAACCACCACCGGAACCTTTGTCATCGTCTTCTCCTTCATTGCCGCTACCGCCCGTTTGGGCCACCGCACGCGTCGTTACCTGCTGGTAGCTAAGAATCTTCGTGATGTCCGCCAACGTCTTTCCGGGACGGAAAATAATATGGGCAGCCGTAATCAGCGAACTTGAAAACTCCTTGACCGACACAGCTCCTTCACTGTTCAACCCGATCTGCAAACTGCCCAAATCACCCAGCCGGACTATTCTTCCCGCTTTCAACGCACGCTTCGCCTCATAAAGAATACCCGAAATGGCGGCACGCACATCTGTCTCCGTACAGGTAGACCGGCTGGTGATTCCCTCGCACAACTCTTCAAAATCCAACTCTCCCGAAGCCTGTGCCTGCGCGTAATACTTTGCCGACTCATCCTTTTTGGCAGGATTCTTGCGCGGCACTACTGAATAAGTTACTGTCATTGCCATAATAAAATAATTTTAAGATTTCACACATTTCGAACGCGTTCCTTATTTGTTAACGACATAAAGATAACACATTTTCCATCCTCCGGATTCCCCAACGAAGTTTCCTGATACTCTATGAATAATAATGACGTTATTCTTTTAATAAGCCATTAATTTTCAGTAACTTTATAGCATAAACCAAATACCATTCATCATGTATTATCCGGATCAGCCGTTTCATATCCGCACTTATAAAAAGTCGGAACTAGCTCATCTTTACAACCCCAACGTATGCCTTAAAGTAGCCTTACAAATACTACGTCGTTGGATTGTCTACAACCTTCCGCTCCTGCAAGAACTCGAACAAGAAGGCTATCGTGCCCGCAACCGCCTTCTCTCTCCCCGGCAAGTGGCAACGATCATACGCTATTTGGGAGAACCCTAGGAACTTAATCAAAAAAACGAAAAGTTCCATTCTATTATTTTACAAACAAATTTCTTTGCAACCGCAAATTAAAAAGAACAAACCAACATGGATCATTTTACCATCTTTCAAGACTTTTACCGCGTCATAGCCGAAATGACAGAAGAAGAAATCGTATCGGCCATCAGCAACGGCACATACCGGGAAACGGTGGAGGACGTGCGCCGAATCTTCGCGGAACAAGGCGAGAAAGCAGCCAACGAAAAGAAAATAGAACTACCGGAAATCACCTTTTCAGCCAACTACCGGGGAGGACGTTCAAACGCAACTCTCGTCAAGTATCTGGGATACATCGTAGTAGACATCGACCATCAGACACAGGAAGCATTGGCACGCATCCTCGCACTGGCAAAAAAGTGTGCCCACACCCGCATCGCTTTCATCAGCCCCAAAGGAATGGGACTGAAAATCGTGGTACGTGTATGCCGGACAGACGGGACATTGCCCGAAACAATTCAGGAAATTGAAGATTTCCATCATGCTGCTTATCACAAAATCGCTTCCTTTTATGCCCAGCTCTGCGGAGTTGAGGTCGACACTTCCGGGCAGGATGTTAGCCGCACTTGCCTGTTCTCTTACGATCCGGATATTTATTTCAATCCCGATGCCACAGCTGTCATCGTGGAACAGCCACCGATGTTCTTCAAGTCTCAAAAGAAGAAAAGGGCATCCGGCAAAAAGAAAAAGACGACAGCACCAGACAACAATCCCCTCACCGAACAAGTGGCACTCAACTACCATTCCTCGCACGCTTCCTTAATGGTGACTCTGAACTATTATCACAATAAATCCGAAAAGTACGTCACCGGCAACCGGAACAACTACCTGCATTGCCTGGCTTGTATGTACAATCGCTACGGCGTCCCCCAGGAAGAGGCGGCAGCTTTTATCAAGAGCCAGTTCACCGATCTTCCCGCGGATGAAATGGACGCACTGATCGGGAGTGCTTACGGACACAACGAGGAATTCGACACCCGCAAGCTGAATAGTACGCAGAAGCGAATGTTACAGATTGAGCAACATATCAAAGAAAATTACGATACACGCTACAACGAAGTGCTTCATATCATGGAATATCGCAGAAGGAAAACGGACACGGAGCAACCGGAACCTTTCCATATTCTCGACGAAATGATGGAAAACAGCATTTGGATGGAGATGAACGAACTGGGCTATTCGTGCACCGTCAAGACGATTCAGAATCTGATCTACTCCGACTTCAGCATCACCTACCATCCTATTCGCGAGTATTTAGACTCGCTGCCTGAATGGGACGGAACGGATTATATCGGTATCCTTGCCAACAGCGTGCATACTAGTCACCAGAAATTTTGGGTAGAATGTCTGGAACGTTATCTGGTGGGAATGTGCGCTGCCGCCACACAAGACGATGTGGTGAACCACACTGTTTTGTTGCTTTGCAGCGAAATACAGAACATCGGAAAGACTACGTTTATCAACAACCTGCTGCCGCCCGAATTGCGCGCCTATCTTTCTACCGGTCTTATCAACCCGAGCAACAAGGATGATCTAGCCAAAATAGCGCAGGCAATGCTTATCAATCTGGATGAATTTGAAGGGATGAGCGGACGGGAACTGAATATCTTCAAGGATTTGGTTACCCGCAAAGTAATCAGCATCCGCCTGCCATACGCGCGGCGTTCGCAAAACTTTCCTCATACGGCTTCTTTTGCCGGCACATGCAATTACCAGGAAGTGCTTCACGACACCACAGGTAACCGCCGTTTTCTCTGCTTTCATGTCGACTCGATGGAGTTTATCAAAATAAACTACGCGCAGTTGTATGCACAAATCAAGTATCTGCTCAACAAGCCGGGGTATCAGTATTGGTTCACCCAGTCGGAAAACTCACGGATTGAAGAGAACAACGAGGATTTCATTTTCCACTCACCGGAAGAAGAACTGGTGTTGACACATATCCGCAAACCGGAACGTTTCGAAAAGGTGCATTATCTGACGGTCACTGAAATTGCGGAATTGATTCGCGAACGGACGGGGTATCAATATTCTCACGGAACCAAAGCCCAACTAGGAAAAGTGATGTCCAAACACGGCTTCGAATTTCATAAGGGAAAAAACGGGAGAAGATACACTGTATTCATTATTGATACGGAACAAGTGAAATCAAACAGGCTATATGAATAAGATTTCATCTCCTTCGCACGCAAAAAGGTGAGGGTTGGTGAGGGTACTTTTGCAACTTTTCATTTTTATATTTCTTATTTCTATTCTTCTATTTTCTTCTAAAAAAAAATACGAATGTTAGAAATTTACCCTCACCTACCCTCACCTTTTCCTTTTTCTTCCTCAAAAAAACGGTGGGAAATTTGAAAAAGACAGTTATCTTTTTCAAATTTCCCACCATGTTTTTTTAATCTGAATCGAAGTTATACTCCTAGCACAATACTAGCATCAATATTCAGTTTTTTACTTATTTCACGAGCCACTTTCAATGTCGGCTCACATTTTCCGGAAATGTAGTCACTAAGACGCGAAGGACTAACTCCTATCAGTTGTGATAGTGATTTCTGATTGAGCCCCATTTCGTACATACGAAGCTTCAGAACATCCACAAGCGAAGGTTCTCCCAAAGAAAAGTGTTCCTCTGAATAATCGGCAACAAAATTAGAAAGAAGTTCCAACTCGATGCTGTTAGGGTCATTCAAAGGAGTATCATCCTTCACTAACGGAAGAAGATCCTCCACTCTCTTTACAGCCCATTCATACTGGGTTTGGTTTTCTATCTTTGTCATATTTTCAAATATTAGCACAATCTATTTTATCATATTCTTTATGAGTACCAATAAAGCGAATATATACAAACTTTACAGTGAACTTCACCACTACTACCAAGCGATAATTATTCCCTTTAACATTGAAAACATAATGCTGGTTACCTACACTATCGGCACTATTAAAGGTCTTCTTTATATCAGCGAAACAAGCCCATTCACTTTTCTTTACTATAGTAACCCATTCTTGCAAAGCAACTTTTGAATCGGGATGCTCCTCTGCATATTCTTTTAACGCTTGTTCTGTAAATATTCTCATTAGTTACTCACTTATCATGCAACAAAAATAAGAATATAATTCCAATTTTCAAAATTATATTCCGATATTTGTAATTATGGATAAAAAGATTCGCTTCTTATAAAGACATCGAAAATTCGATCCTACAACCTAACGCATTCATGATGCGATAGAAAGTAGAAACCTTAGGTTCTGTCTGACCACTTTCCACTCTTGAAATATAAGAACGGTCGGAACCGATACGCCGGGCTAACTCTGCTTGAGTAATCTTAGCCTTTTTCCTTGCGTCTTCGATAATTTGCCCGGTGTAGAAAGCATACGCTTTTTCTTCTGCTTCCGCACGTTCGGGAGTACCTTCTGCTCCAAATTTCGCATCAAGAACAGCGTCATAATCTACTATTTGATGATTGTTTATCTGCATAATATTCCTCCTTTATTTTTAATGCTTTATCTATTTCACTACCCGGTGTTTTTTGCGCCTTCTTTTGAAAGCCATTAAACAACACTACAATATTTCCATCATCAAAAATGAAAAATACCCGTTATATATTACCATTATATTCTGTACGAAGTTCAAAAACTCCGTCCTGAACAAATTTTACAAATTTAGTGGAGAGTCTTTCTTGTGTTTTCAACAAGAGTAGTCCATACTGGATTTTATCTTGTTCCTTTTCGGTTAAAGTCTCCATGAAAGCCTCAAAGTAACCTCCGTATGTACGGATCTTACGTTTCTTTTCCATACTGCAAATATACGAATTGTTGTTCAACTATACAACAATCGTCTTTTTATTTTATATTATTTTTCCTCAAATTCTCCAGCACGCTTTTTCTTCTCATAAGACACCAGCGTCTCTACACTAAGCGTTTTCCCATTCTTAGGGCTTATCACATCTACAACGCTTGCTAACGCACGAAAAGTCTGTTCGCAATTTGCTACTCCGTCATACGTCAACCTACCCAGATTGATGGCATCGAGCACAACAGAGACATATTGCTTCGGATTTCCCCGATACTCGATGATGACAGGCGTGAGATGCGACATCTCTCGAGTCAGTTGACTGACGATTCTTTTTTTTGGTCGAGCAGATCCATTAATTTTTCACTATGCACATTGATTTGTGCGGTTACTTCACGAAGTTCGTCTTTCAATGAACACAATAATTCATCATTCAATGAATTTTCCATAAAACTTTCTATTTAATTGATTATAAAAAAGCCATTCCAGAAAGATAAGCAATCATTACTTACTTCCCGGAATGGTGTCTAATACCTCGAAAACAAAGACTTATATTCTAACCTAATGTACTCACTTTAATCCATTTCTTTTGATTTTGCATTCCATACCAGCAAAGCAAACAACACCGAAAGCAAAGCAGCACCAATCCAAAACCAATTGATATAGGTGAAG
>NC_021017.1:4975362-4987790 GCF_000210075.1 Bacteroides xylanisolvens XB1A | reverse complement strand
CCCAAAATGAGCTCCCGGAACTAAGAGAAACAAACAAAGAGCAAACACATTCATCAACCCGAAAATTAACGCAGGAACATTGCGACGTCCACCAAATAACTTATCGGAAATAACACCTGAAAACATAGTACCGATTATGCCACAGACCGGACAAATAGAAATGATAAAACTGGCATCCAAGGTGGAGTAACCCTTTTGAGCTTCCAAATAAAAAACGCCCCAACTATTGATAGCATAACGACTGATATACATAAAAGCACTCGAAAGAGCCAGTATCCAAATGGCAGGCATCAGCAATACCTGACGCTGTGCTTTATTAAAATCAGCCGTTTCTGTCTCACTCATTTCCTTTTTCTGTTTGGGAACATTCACCGAAGGAAATCCCATGCTTTCGGGAGTATCATGGAAGAACTTCCAGACGATCAACGCTCCTATCAATCCCACTATACCGGCTCCGAAGAAACCATACCGCCAGCCCAACACACTGACAATTGAGGCTATTATCAGAAAAGTCAACGCTTCGCCGATATTATGGCTCGCAGACCAAAAGCCATAGTATGAACCGCGCTCTTTGTCCGTGAACCAACGGGAAAGCCCTACTACACAAGAGGCTGCTCCCATAGATTGAAACCAGCCGCTAATCCCCCAAAGGATAGCGAACAGGATAAAAGAATTAGTAAAACCGAGACAGAGGTTAACCAAAGCGGTTACCAATAAACCGGTAGTCATAAAACGGTTGATATTACTACGGTCGGCAAGGAAACCGTTCGTGAATTTCCCGATGGCATAGGTGAAAAACAATACGGAACCTATGATGCCTAACTCTGTTTCCGAAAAAATGCCTTCATCTACAATAGGTTTCTTTACGACATTCAGACTAAGACGGCACACATAATACATACCGTAACCAAAAGTCGCAGAAAGGAAGGTAGACCATTTCAGAAACTTCAAACGGCGGGCATCGGATGAAGACAAAGTTTCTCCGTTACAAGGTCTCGGTGAAGAGACCTTGTAAAAATTGATTAGTTGTTTCAACATGAAGGAAGTGCGTTTAATCGTGAAGTTTCTTGTTACGCAAATACTCCAATAATAAAGCAGGACGATCTGTTTGAATTAGCTTGGCTCCCTGGGCAATTATCCACCCCCAACTTTCATCCGGCTGATGAAGTTCTACTGCACGGTCGTCATCATGGCCGCCACAGAGTTTAGGCCACAAAGAATTAACAAAAAGCCTTGCGCCACTATCACGCACTTTCTGAATCAATCGAAGAGTCTCTTTTTCATCATTATCAAAGACTAATTCATAAGCTATCGGTTTCAAATGTTTCTGATAACTATCTATTATTTTTTCAGCATCTTCCTTATTTAAATTTATCACTGGCATAAAAATCACTTTATCCAATACTTCCCCGTTCTCCACTTTTACTTGTTCATAGGGAAGTCCAGCTTTGATAACACATTGGTCAACTGTTCCCGTTTTTTCCAGAATACAATAAGCCTCTTTAAAATAATCATACCCCTTATCAATATTGACTAATATTTTGCCCTTACATAATAACATGACTTCTTCTAAAGTAGGAATAAGATGAGTAGTCTTGTGAGCTGCTCCATTTTTTAGACGAAAACGCCGCAATTCTTCCAAAGTGTAATTTTCCGGTTTCCCTTTTCCTGTTGTTGTGCGATCAATTGTTTGATCATGCATCACAATGAGATGTCCGTCTTTCGTTTTCTTCAAGTCAACTTCGACCATATCAACTCCCATATCAATACAATTTTGTATTGCTTGCAAAGAATTTTCCGGTGCATTTCTCCAATCACCACGATGAGAAACCACCATCACCGAATGATTATTTTTATCTAACAAATTCGCACGTAACTTTCTATTCTGAGCATTTATCCCCGAAATAGCAATGAGCAACAAACTAAAAATGAATAACTTTCTCATATTGTTTCAGTATTTTTATCTATTGATTCTGATTTTTAAATAAGCTCTATCGTCAAAGGAGCAGTTTCCCTTCTTAATACCTTTAGTACTTTTATATTGGCGCATACAAAGAGGATCATTCTCCAAGATATTCATCAAATAACATTCTGATTCCCTCAAAGTCGGAAACAAACAAGGATAGCCGTCAGACGACAAGACTATTTGTGTATGATTTCCTATGGAGAAAATACGTACCTGATGCATATTAATGGGAAAACCATCAAAAACCGGAAAAGAATATGGTTGATTTTTATCAGGATTGTTTTGAAGTATAGCTTGCTGCTGGAGAAAACGATAAATAAAATTACGCCCTGGATCATTGCTCAATAAATCATCCGGTGTAGCACCATTTAACAAAGCTATTTCATTTACTACCGCACGCGCATTAGCCATTATAGCGTCAATTTCCTTTTCATTTGAAGAGTAAGTATTACCAAAAAGACACTGACAGTCCCCGATTTGCCATATTTCATTCTTTTCATAACTATAAATCACTCCATTGGCAGTAAAACGGCTACCGGGTGTTTTCTCCAACTCTTCCAACAAACGATGCTGAACATAAAAAGAATGTATTTTCTCTGTTATCCTTTTCAGAGCTTCATTGGCATCAATATCTTTAGGGAAATCGTGTATCGCCTCAATGACCAGTTCCATCGCTATACGCCCCGTTTTTTTTCCATCAATCTCCAATTCCGATTTTGCCGTAGCTCCATCAATGACTGCTGCAAAATAGGGAGTTACAATTATCCCATCTTCATTTGTAGCAGGAGTATGCTTACCTTTCAAGAATACTTCTTCTACATCAAAATTAGGACTTGTTTGCATTGTCCATTCATTCTCTACGGAAAGGTAATCCCAATTTTCAATACATTCCCATTTCTTTTTCAATTCTTTCTTTTTCAAATAATTTATTAAATATGCAGGTCTGTCTGTTTGCAATATAGAAGCCCCGAGCGAATCTATCAAATAGCCATAACCTTCATCCGGATCAACTAAAGAGCAATCATCATCGTGACCGCCTGCATGGGTATTCCACAAAGTATTATACCAAATTCGTGCTCGCCCTTTCATCGCATTTTTTACATCATAGGGTAATCTGTTCAAATCAGATGCAAATTTGAACTCTACCGCCACAGGATTTATTATTTGTAAATAGTCATCCAAACGCTGCATTGCATTTTTATCGTCCAAATTAATCTTTGGCATAAAGACGACCTTTTTTAGATATTTCCCATAGTTCTTTTTCACATAATCTGCCGGAGCATCGCTTTTCATTATTACCATATCGGTCGTTCCTGTCTTCTCCAATAGGGTATAAACCTGATCAAAATAATCAAAAGCTTTGTCCAAATTAAGCATCACTCTACCTTTAGCAAACAGTAATGCCTCTTCTAAGGTCGGTACTTTATAAATAGTTTTTATATGACAACCATTTCGCAATTGAAGTGCTTTAATTTCTGCCAGCGTATGATCTGCAACCAGTCCTTTGCCGGTCGTTGTCCGGTCCAACTTAGAATCATGCATTAATATCAAGTGTCCATCTTTCGTTCTTGCCAAATCAACTTCTACAATGTCTACCCCCATTTTTACTGCATTATCTATTGCCTCTATAGAATTCTCGCAAGCATTTCGCCAATCACCTCTATGAGAAGCTACTAATACATTCTTGTTTTCAGGAGCAAACAGTTTATTGCGAATACTGTCTAATCTGGTCTGAGCAAATGAACTAATGCTCAGAATACAAAAGCTCACAAAAACAACTAATTTTCTATTTATCATGTTTCAGCCATTTCAATTATATCGGAATATATAAATAACTATCTTATCTATATATTCCAATATAACATAGTGAGTTTTCTAATATTGAGGATTTTGTGGAAGTATATTAGGATTATTCACCTTCTCAACTTCTGCACTAGGAATCGGGAAAATCAATCTATAATCCGGAATATCTATATCATAAGCGGCCTTTATGACCTCTTTTGCCGTTCCTGTTCTAATTAAATCGAACCAACGATTTCCTTCTAATGGAAATTCCAAATATCTTTCGTTCAAAACAGCTTTTTTAAAGTCTGATTGTGAAGGTACTTCCAAGGATGTCAGATTTGGTAGCCCTGCTCTATCACGTACTTTATTCAGATAATAAAAACCGCTGTTCTTTGAGTTAATATCCGTATCAAAAGATTCTTCGTTCAATACCTCCGCATACATCAAAAGAATATCTGCATATCGCAAAACGATAAAATCATTTCCAACATCTTTAGTAGATACATCCTGAATATCATAATATTTCATCGGTAAATAAACAGAACCACTCTTTTTGTACTCCAACAATCCTGCACGCGCATCATCACTATTATAGGCTCCTTTCAGGACGTCACTAAAATGGCCCAATGTTACATCCGATAGACTTAACCACATTCCATGACCACCGTCAATCAATGTTTTACTATATTTAATGGCAAACAAGATCTCTTTATTCATCTCATTATTCACATCAAAAACATCCTTTATATCAGTAAGCAAATCATATTTCTCTGTGATTATGATATTATTTAAATGAGTCTTTGCATCATTATATTTCTTATTTGTCAGATAAGTTTTTGCAAGAAGAGCTTCAGCCGCATTAGATGTCACCCGCCCTAAATCTGATTTATCATAAGTATCGGGTAACTGTAAAGCAAATATCAGATCGGATTCAATCTGCTCATAAACTTTGCCTACGCTCTCCCGAGGCATCTTCAAGGCCTCTCCATCGGAAAGTTCATGTACAACCAATGGCACTCCACCAAAGAGACGCACCAAATTAAAATAATGAAATGCACGAATGAAACGGGCTTCCGCCTCAAATTGTAATTTCTTGTCGGCATTAATTGTTGCATTCTGAATGTGATCTATCATCACATTACAACAACTTATTGCACTGTACGATTTCTCCCAAATATCAGCAATCAAACTATTTGTCTTGTTATCTTGAAAATGGTTGATTTCATATTTATCTTGAGAACCGGACGTAAAACTTGGCATAAACATATTATCCGAACGATACTCCAATACATCAAGAACGATTGTCGGATAATTCCGAAGCGACTGGTAACACGCCATTACCGCACTATTAAAATCATTTTCAGTTACATAAAATTCTTTAGCATTAGGCTGAGATTCCGGCGACAAATCTAAGAAGCCCTCACAAGAACTCAAACAGAAAAATGCACATACTATCAATAATTTATTCTTCATAATTTCATGTATTTATTAAAAGCTAACATTCAAACCAAACGAATAAGTCTTAGATAACGGATATGATCCATAATCCACACCAGGAGTCAAGGAACCATTAGAATTATAGTTACTTACTTCCGGATTATAACCGGAGTAATTGGTTATCGTAAATAAATTCTGACCGGAAAAATAAAGTCTCAATGATGTTAATCCGAACTTTTGTACAAAATTCTTAGGCAATGTATATCCTAAAGTAATATTTTGCATTCTAAGATAAGAACCATCTTCCAAATGCCATGTAGATGTGCGTGAATTGTTACCGGTTGACTTACGGTTTGCTCTGTTCACCTGTCCGTTACCCGGATTTTCCACTGATTGAAAACGGTCTAAAGCAATGACCATACTGTTTACATTTCCCTCCATATTAGCTATATAACGCCTTTGTAGATTAAGAATTTTATTTCCCTGAACACCTTGCAAGTTGAATGACAAATCTATCCCTTTATATGCAAATGAACTCATAAATCCATATGTAAACTTCGGCATATAATTGCCAACAATTGCGCGGTCATCATCCAAATCCATTTCACCATTTCCATCAACGTCTACAAATTTGAAATCACCGACTTTTGCATTTGAGAAGTGTGGATATGCATCTAGCTCTGCCTGATTTTTGAATACTCCATCCTGAACCAACAAAAAGTAATTGCCGATAGGCTGACCTACTTCTGTTTTAAAATATGCATGGCTAACGCCCGCAGATGTGATGATCGGAGCATCTTCGGGGCCAAGTTTAAGAACTTTGTTCCTATTGGCAGCAATATTAAAACTTGCATCCCATCTGAACCCACTCCAATTGTGATGGGTACCTATCGTAAATTCAACACCACGATTACGTACTTCACCAATATTCTTGCGCATATCTGAGAATCCCGTAATCTGAGGGATAGGTACGTCTAACAATAGATCGTAGGTGTTACTTTGATACATATCAAATTCAAATGTCAATCGTTCGTCAAATAAACCGATGTCTAATCCAACATTGTACATCCGAGTTTTTTCCCATCCTAAATCATCATTTGAAATCTGCGACGGACGCAAACCTGATACTAAACTACCTTCACCCGTGCCCAATACATATTGATTATATTTCAACATAGCAATATGTTCATAATTTCCAATACTAAAGTTACCGGATATACCATAACTAGCACGTAATTTCAGATTACTAACCCAAGGAAGATTTCTCATGAAATCTTCAGAAATGATACGCCATCCAACAGAGACTGACGGAAAATATCCCCAACGATTATTCTTCCCGAAACGAGACGAACCATCTGAACGTATAGCAGCACTCAATAAATATTTTCCTTTATAATCATATTGTGCCCGTGCCAAGAAAGAAGCCAATGCCCATGCCTGTGAATCTGCTCCACCTGTAGAAACAATTCCTCCGGCTACATTCTGCACTAAATCATTCACAAAATCCGTAGCTTGTACAGAATGCTTCTTCATCATATCTTTTTGAGCTGTAAATCCAATGATAGCATTTAAATTATGACCATTGAAGTTCTTTTGATAATTTAAAGTATTTTCTATAAGCCAGTTCAAATAGTACGTTCCACTGGATTTAGCTACGGGGTTTGATGGTGATTGAAAATACTTCTCTCCCTGTAACGGCAATTCGGACGAACGATAATACTCATTATAAAAATAATTATAATTAGTGGCAGCTGAAAACTTATACTTCAAACCTTTAATTATCTCCCACTGAAAATAGAAGTTACCTAATAAATTAGCATGAGTCACCTGATCTTTTGTCAGATTAGCCATTGCGACAGGATTTAAAACAGCATTATGCTGATAGTCAGTACCTATTTTCCAAAATCCGTTTCCCATATAATTATATGAACCGTCCTCATTATATACCGGCCATACAGGTGGCATCATTAATGCATTAATTACCACTCCTTTATTATTATCACTATCCACTCTGTCCTCTATCGAATAAGACGGTGAAAAATTAACACCTAATTCCACTTTATCACTTTTATAAGTGAAATTGAGACGAGCACCAAACCTTTCATAACCCGAATTCACAATGATACCCGATTGATTTAAATAGCTTCCAGAAATAAAGAATTTTGTCTTTTCTCCACCACCACTTATAAAAATGGAATGCTTTGTAATAGGAGCCGTACGATATAATGCATCTTGCCAATCTGTATTTGTTAGCCCTTTCTGTCCTTCTAAATATGGAAATAACTCAGGTGGAATCTTGTCGTAAGATTTTTTTCGTACTTCATTAGGGTCATCAGGACTAGCGTCAGGATAAGAGGTTAAATACGAACCATTATGCCCGTCACGTGCAAATGCTGCAAATTCATAAGCGTCTAACATATCTATCTTTTTTGAAAGCGTTTGAAAACCAACAGAACCATTATAACTAACTTTCGCTTTTCCACTCGCCCCTTTTTTGGTAGTAATCATTACAACACCATTTGCTCCACGTGAGCCATAAATTGCTGCCGAAGAAGCATCCTTTAATATTTCAATCGATTCCACATCATTCATATCAACAGTTTCCAAAGCACTTGAAGCTCTTTCCAATGGTACTCCATCCACCACATATAGCGGCTCTGCCCCTGCTGTAATAGTCCTGTACCTCTCACGCGAATAGTAGCACCACTGTTAGGTTTTCCAGAAGTCTGAGTTACTTGAACACCAGCCATTTTACCAACAATAGCCTGGTCAAATCCTGTAACAGGCATGTCTTTCAAGTCTTTCCCCCCTACTCTTGCAATGGAAGTAGTGACATCCTGCTTTCTCATGCTTCCATAACCTACTACTACAACTTCGTCAATCAACTTACTATCTTCTATCATGGTTATCTTTGAAAGTTTCTCATCAGTAACAGCAATGTCTATTGTCAAATATCCGATATAAGAAATAGTTAATAGCGATTTTTCCGGCACATCTGACAAAACAAATTTACCATCAAAGTCGGTAATTGTTCCTTGCGCTTCACCTTTAATTTGGACACTGGCTCCAATAATAGGAGTACCATTTTCGTCTACAACCGTTCCGGAAATTTTCTTTTTCTCTCCACTTTTTGATTGCTTTTGTTGGTTACTTTTAGAAATTACAATCATTTTATTCTGCAATTTATAAATCAAGCCTTCATCAAGAATTTTATCCAAGACATCATTTATCGAAGCATTTTTAAATGTTGCCGTAATCATCTTGTTCTCATTTACCTCGTCTGTTTTATAAATAACAGATAATCCAGTTTGTTTTTCCACTTCTTTCAATACCGTTTTCAAAGCTTCATTTTTAAATGTCTTACTCACTGTTTGACCATTTAAAATTACTGCAACAAAGCTCAATGAAACGAAAAGAAGTAACCGTAATAAGTTCTTTCGGTTGTTCATAGTTCTTCCTGATTTAATTTAATAATAGTTGTTACTAAATAGAAATTATTCTCTGATATATATATCCTTGTCTATACGTTCGATGGTTATCGGGATGATCTCCTGCAAAGCAGTCATCACCTCTCCTATCGTTTCTCTGTTTCGCAGAGAAATACGGAAAGTCTTATCGCCTATCGACTCCGATTCCAATCGAATATTCACATCATATTGCCGGGATAGTTTTGCGACTAGTTCTTTTAATGTAATATGATCAAATTCTATACGATTCTCCGCCCACGCTTTTGATTGTGAGGCATTTACTTGGGTACGGACAAATTTTCCGGTTTCTACATTCAATCTTATTGATTCACCAGGAGACATCATAACCGGAGTCCCCTTATAATTCAACTCGACCGAACCTTCGAGCAGAGTGGTGGAAATAAATGGATCGTCCGCATATGCGGATACATCGAACTTCGTTCCTTTTACGACTACGTCATATCCATGTGTCTGTACGATGAAAGTAGCTCCCTCCTTCTTTGTGACTTCAAAATATCCCTCACCATTCAATTCGACTTTACGATTGGCCGTATTAAACTTGTTCGAATACTTCAGTGTAGAACCTGCATTAAGCCAAACGACTGTCCCATCAGAAAGAACGACTTTGCTCTTCTCTCCATAAGGAGTTTCACATACAAAATACGTCTCCGGCTTTAATGAGGAAGAAATCTGCCAAATACCTATGGTGCCTCCTATGGTCAGAATCACGATAGCCGCAACCGCAGCAACTTGCCGCCATACGGATGACCGGAATTTTGAAACAGTAAGCATCGGGATAATAGCTTCTTGAGTGCGAATCTTGCGCTGCAAAATTTCCCATTCTCCGATTGTTCCGGAATCTGAAATGCCTGATGCAATCCACTCCTTTTCCCATTGTCTGAATGTCGCACGATTTTCTTCGCTTTGCCCGACATACGCAAACAGTAGTTTCTCGTCTTTGCGCAGGATTCTTCCTTCGAAATACTGAATAGCTAACTCACGAATGTTTTTCTTTTCTTCCATAATTTCACTTTCTATAAGATGTAACAACTATTATTTCTTTTACCCAACCACCGATAGAAATAAAAAAGCAGGAATTTTTCGGTTCCTGCTTTTTTTTCCCTAATTTTCAATGGTTTATCTTTTCCATTTTATTTATTATTCATAATAACCCAGGCAATAATCATAATATAAATATCTACCGGATACTTGTCTTTGAAGTGTTTTGAGAAGCACTGCAATGCTTTGGCAATGTGTTTTTCAACTGCCGTGGTCGATATTTGAAGTTTGTCTGCTATTTCACGATTCTTCAGTCCTTTGAAACGGCTCATCAGGAATATCTCGCGGGAACGTTCAGGCAATTGCCCAATGACAATGTTGATCTGTTCCTGCAGCTCGTCATACAGCAGTTTATGTTCGGCATCTAATGCGAAATCGGAATAGTAGAGCCGCTCTTCTCCATCAACAGATGCAAGATATTCAATCTGATGTTTCTCAACAATCGAAAGATGCTTCAAGTAATTCAAGCATCCATTACGTACCATCGCAAAAAGCAAAGATGTGACCGATATTGCCGACAGCAATGCCCGCTTCTCCCAAAAACGCAAGAAGCACTCCTGAATAATATCACGAGCCGTTTCTTCATCTTCAACAAAACGAATAGCATAGCCACGCAAACGAGGATAGTAGGTCTTAAAAAGATATTCAAAGGCTTGATTATTTCCTTTTTTTATTTCATCCAATAAGAATTTCTCATCTGAAAATTCAATCATAGTGTCGCATTTTAAGAACAAAAGTATAACAAAGATGTAAAATTTCAGATGACAATATTATTAATATTTTTCCACTTATCCGCATTTTGGGGAATCTTTTTGTTACGCAAGCAACAAATATATAAGGAGAAAGATGATATATATCAGATATATCCCGTTTTTAAAGTGTTCATTCATCATTATTTCGAAATAATGATTACCTTTGATGTGTATAACAGCTAAAGAACCGAATATGTATGACTTGATGCGTAAACTTCCTATTGGAATACAGACCTTTGAGGATATCCGAAGGAAAAATTATTTATATGTGGATAAAACGGCATTGGTATGGCGAATGGCGAATATGGGAAAGCCATATTTCCTAAGCAGGCCACGCCGTTTTGGCAAAAGTTTGTTGTTGTCTACATTTGAATCCTATTTTTTAGGTAAAAAAGAATTATTTGAAGGTCTTGCCATTGAGAAAATGGAAACTGAATGGAAGGAGTATCCGGTTTTACATATTGATTTGAACGCAGAAAAATATGATAAACCGGAGAAGTTAAATGAAATTCTTAGTAATCATCTGACTCAATGGGAACTTAAATACGGGAAAGGGATTGACGAGAGAACCCTTTCTTCACGATTCGGGGGTGTTATTCGCCGGGCATGCGAACAAACAGGTCAACAAGTAGTGGTATTGGTGGATGAGTATGATAAGCCGCTTTTGCAAGCTATCAACAATTTGGAACTTCTCGACGATTACCGCCAAACATTGAAAGCCTTCTACGGAGTGCTAAAAAGTGCCGACCGCTATCTGCGATTTGTATTTCTTACCGGAGTGACAAAGTTCTCACAAGTCAGTGTATTCAGTGATTTGAATCAATTGAACGACATCAGCATGAAGCCTCCGTATGCTACGGTCTGCGGCATTACCCGGCAAGAATTAGTTGATACTTTCACACCTGAACTCAAAAACCTGTCGGAAGCAAACCAACTGACTTTTGAAGAGACACTTCAAAAAATGGCTACCACCTATGATGGTTATCATTTCTGCGAATTTGCCGAAGGAGTATTCAATCCCTTCAGCGTACTCAATTCTTTCGACGGATGCAAATTCGATAGTTACTGGTTTCAGACAGGTACTCCTACATTTTTAGTTGAACTGCTGCAAAAAAGTGAATACGACCTCCGTACTTTATTAAGCGGAATCGAAGTTCCGGTTTCTTCTTTTGCAGAATATAAAATGGATGTTAATAATCCTATTCCGCTGATCTATCAAAGCGGATATTTGACGATTAAAGACTACGACAGACGATTTAATAACTATCTATTGGATTTTCCCAATGATGAAGTACGTTATGGATTCATCAATTTTCTTGTTCCATTCTACACTCCAATGAAGAATAACGATCAAGGATTTTATATTGGAAAATTCATTGATGAACTGGAAAATAGTGATTACGAATCTTTCCTTACTCGTCTCGAAGCCTTTTTCGCAGATATTCCTTACGAGTTGAACGACCAAACCGAAAGGCATTATCAGGTTATTTTCTATTTGGTTTTCAAACTGATGGGACAATTCACGGAAGCTGAAGTCCGCAGTTCACGTGGGCGCGCTGATGCTGTGGTAAAGACTCCTAAATACATCTATGTATTTGAATTTAAGCTGAACGGAACGGCCGAAGAAGCACTCAAACAGATTGATGAGAAAGGATATTTGATTCCTTATAAAGTAGACCATAGAGAAGTGGTAAAGATTGGCGTGGAGTTTAGTGCTGAAAGTAGGAATTTAAGTCGCTGGCTGGTAGAAATCAAGTAATAAATATAAAGCCATTCCAGGAAGAAAAGCAATCATTACTTACTTCCCGGAATGGTGACTAATACCTTGAAAACAAAGACTTATATTCTAACCTAATGTACTCACTTTAATTCACTTCTTTTGATTTTGCATTCCAAACGAATAAGGCAAACAACACTGAAAGTAGAGCTGAACCAATCCAAAACCAATTGATATACGTGAAA
>NC_021017.1:4930410-4975141 GCF_000210075.1 Bacteroides xylanisolvens XB1A | reverse complement strand
CCAAAAATGTACGCCCGGAACCAAGAGAAACAGACAAAGTGCTATTACATTCATCAACCCAAATACTAAAGCTGGAATATTACGACTGCCGGAAAACATTTTATCGGAAATGATACCGGAAAATACCGTGCCAATGATTCCACAGATAGAACTGATTGATATTATAAAACTGGCATCCAGCGTAGAATATCCCTTTTGAGCTTCCAGATAGAAAACACCCCAACTATTTACCGCATAGCGGCTAATATACATAAATGCACTGGATAGAGCCAAAATCCAAATTGCAGGATTCTTCAAGACAGCCTTTTGTGCTTTGTTGAAATCTTCCGTTTGTTTACCAGACAAAGAATGAGAATCCACAGATGAAGAATTTTTGTTCAACAAAAATCCCTGACTCTGTGGCGTATCACGCATAAAGACAAGCATCATAAAGAAACCTAATATCCCAATAATGCCAGCTCCAATCATCCCATACCTCCATCCCATCCAACTGACTAACAAGGCTATGGAAATAAAGGTTAATGCTTCACCCAAATTATGACTAGCAGACCAAAAGCCGTAAAAAGTTCCACGTTCTTTACTACTGTACCACCGAGTAAGAGAAACCACTCCGGATGCTGCTCCCATTGACTGAAACCAACCATTCAATCCCCAAAGTACGACAAAGGCATAAAATGAACTGGTGAAGCCCAAACACAGATTTATCAAAGCGGAACATAATAATCCCGTAGACATAAAACGCCGAACATTACTACGGTCAGCAAGAAAACCATTCGTCAACTTACCCACTGCATACACAAAAAACAGACAGGAACCGATAATTCCTAATTGCGTTTCGGAAAATACTCCCTCCTCTACAATTGGCTTGCGCACTACGTTCATGCTAAGGCGACAAACATAGTAAATGCCATATCCGGTAGTAGCCGACAAAAATGTAGCCCAACGGATGCGCTTAAAGCGGGAAGAATCTTCTGAATCAGTCTCTCCCCCGGCTAGCGGGGAAGAGATTTTATAAAAATCCAATATTTTAAATGACATAACCGAAGTTTACATATTAATGAAAGGCGTCTATCTTATGCTCATTACGTTTCTTACGGGCTTGCAAGTATTCCAGTAAATAAGCGGTACGATCAGTCTGAATGATTGTTGCTCCAAGTTTATCTATCAAATATCCATATCCTTCATCCGGGTTTTCCAATGATTTGTCGTCATCATGTCCGCCTGCCATCGTATCCCAAAGGGTATTATACCAAATTTTACTTTTTCCTTCCAGCTTCGTCCTCACTTGTTTTGGGAATTGACAAGTATCCGATTCGAACAACAATTCGAAGGCTACCGGGTGAAGTTCTTTCATGAAATCATCTATTTGCTGCATAGCTCCCGGGCGATCCAAATGTACGATTGGCATATATATGATCCGGTCTAAATATTTTCCCAAATCCTTTTTCACTTCTGCAACAGGCTTTGCCCCCTTCATGATGATCTGTTCAACGGTTCCGGTTTTCTCCAGAATGGGGAAAATCTCATCAAATATCGGATAAGCCTTATCCAAATTTACCATAACGCGCCCTTTGGCCGTCAATAATGCTTCCTCCAATGTAGGCACACGATGTTTGGTTCTCAAAGCAGCGCCATTCTTCAGACGGAGTGTCCGGATAGAATCCAGTGTCCACTCGGCAACCTTACCTTTTCCGGTGGTCGTTCTATCCAAGGTTTTATCATGCATAAGGATCAACTGTCCGTCTTTGGTTTTCTGAACGTCCAACTCCACGACGTCGGCTCCCAACCGGATAGAACTCTCTATTGCTGCCAGCGAATTTTCTGGTGCAAAGCGCCAATCCGCCCGGTGGGCGACTACGGTTACTTCTTTATTATCAGGATTCGTAATCTTTGCATAAATTGCCTTCACCGGTTCATCTGCAAACAAGCGGAAAGGAAACAGCAAAATAATTCCTATTATCAGATAGTTCTTCATATTCATTTTTATCATCTATACTTTTTGGATTTTAAATACTTGACAGCTAATTCGGCATAATCAGTCTGTACGACATTAATACGTTTGTTTATCATGCCTACCAGCCCCGAATAGTTGTCCGACAACATGTTCGTATCATTCGCTCCTACGATATTGGAGAATAAAAGCCAACCTTTGGATTTAATGTCTTCCGTCATCGCTCCCGCAAGAGCATCCGAAGTGGAAAGTTGCATCATCTGCACATTGTCCGTGTAAGATGAAGCAAAATAGGTAATATCATCTGAAGCTTTTGCCATCGGATGCAGTAACAGAGTGCTGTTCGCCGCTTTCAAATCGTATGCATAATTACGGTTGTTTGAAACATAAAGCAGGACTTCGTTTTCCATGTCGAGTTTTTTAAGTAATGCCACCATTGTCGCTACGGCAACGTTTTTGTTGACTATATCCAAGTTAAAATAAACCTTTCCTTTGCCTTTCTTCAATGCGTCCTCTAAAGTGGGGATTCGTTCGTTTGTCAGATTCCCTGCTGCATCTTTAAGATAGAGCTGCTGTAATTGCTGATAAGAGTAATCTCCTACCGCACCGCTTCCGTTAGTGGTTCTGTCGATCGTATTATCGTGCATCAGCACCAATATTCCGTCAGAGGTGGGACGTGCATCAAGTTCGATCATTTCTACTCCTGCATTGATTGCATACTCTATGGAAGTTAATGAATTCTCCGGTATGCCGTCGGCTATACCTTTCTGCGTGTTCGCCCGATGGGCACAAAGCCAAACCTTATAGGAACTATCATCAAATAAATTCTTTAAATCGGTCTTCAGATTTCCTGTAATAGGCAGTTGACCGCCCGGTTCGCCGCCCGGATTCTCTCCCGAGCCTCCCAACTGTGCACTGGTGTGGCGGCTGTCTTTCCCTTTCATCGGCCATGCCGAAGCTGCACATCCGGTTATACCTTCATCTTCCAAAGCTATCAGGACACTCTTCGACGGATCTACCGTGTGAGTAACGCCAATATAGATCGTTCCATCCGGTCCGATTGTAGGCGAACTCCAGATTTTTCCGATACCCGCTTCCCAGTTATCTTTTAAAGGAGAATCGCTCTCGCTAATCAGTGCAGCCAAATCTTTTTTCAAGATTAGCTGTTCTTCCGAGGCTTCGGGTTTAATGATATAATAATTACCGGATTGTGTTCCAAAATGAATATTTCCGGCCTGATCGATTGCCGCACATCCACTGACGTCTTCCGGCACACCGTAATGCCATTGAACAACTCCATTAGGAGATAATGCAACAATTCCACCCGTGGCTTCACCCGGAGCACGTTTTACCGTTACAATGATACTTCCGTCCAAGCCTATCACAACACCCCCTTGGTCTAGTGTTCCTACATTTCCTAACGAAGTACGCCATTTCTCGACCCCGTCGCTTCCAATAGCAAACGCACTGCTTCCTATACTCGGGAAGGTGGCAATTCCGTATATAGTGCCGGTTGCGTCCACAGCTACGGAAGCATTCATGTTTTCTGAAGGCTTATCATTTCCCGAACTATATATTTGCCATGCCCACATCACATTACCACCTGTATTCAGTGCAGACGCCGACGCACCGAATAAGCCGTTCTTTCCACCAGCCCAAATTAATGTGTTGTTCGCCAATGCTATTCCGGCAGATACTCCCCCCGACGGGCCTCCGGAATTGTCTGCGTTTGCCACATAACCTACTCTGTAACCGGTATTCTTATCGACAGCAAGCACAGATCCCGTAGAGCCGCCGTTACCCATATAGATATGATTCTCTCCAATCGCACAAGTCAGATAATTAATACGAGGCTTTGAAGCCTGTCCTTTATTCCAAAATCCTTTTTCAGCATCTCCGGCAACGACCCATTTCTTTGTTCCATCGGGATTGATGGCATATACGCGCCCTATTTTGCCACTTGTGTCGCCTGTTCCTACATACACAGTACCGTCCGTATCAATGCTCGGAGTGGTATGCGTATTACCGGACGGAGAATCACCGTCAGCCGATGTCCATAAGTCGAACTCCCACAATTGTTCACCGGTAGCGGCTGAAAATTTCCGCAAATAATGGTCATTGGAAGTCATATATACATTATTATCATCACTGACTGCCGGAGCCGTAGAACGTATTTCGCCCAACACGTGGGCACCTACCCATTTCAGTTTCACATTGCCGACTTCGGGCAGAGGTTCAGCTTCAATCGTCAATAATTTATGAGCCATTGCATAATTTCCTTTACTGTCTTTCACATGCAAAGTCACTGTATATGCTCCATTCGTTTCGTAAGTCACTTTAGGAGCAACTTCTGTTGAAGTCTCTCCATTCCCTAAATCCCATTGGCAGGTATAATTACCTTCTCCGCCTACTGTCTCATTCGTGATACTGACTTCTTCGCCTACATAGTAGGTTGTCTTGTCAAAAGTAAATTTAGCTGTCAGCGCATTTTCTTTCCAATCATCCGAGCATGCTGAAAGTAGCAGCAAGCAGATAAAAAACGTTGTTACTATTCTTATATTCTTCATACTTTGTTCTTTCTAAGATAATTAATAGCCTTCATTTTGAGGGTAATTTTCCTCTCCCGCCAAATCGCGTTCCGACTGGGGAACAGGATAATACATCAGATAGTTTCTACCGTTCAAGGAAGAAAACAAGTCCAAACGGTTGGTTCGCTTCAAATCATACCATCGTTGACCTTCTGCATACAACTCGCGGTGACGCTCATCAAGTATTTGATTCTGAAACTCTATATCAGTCATATTTGAAGGCAACAAGACGGTTGCGTAGCGTTTGTTCATAAATTCTTTTAATGTAGCCAACCCATTGACTGCTCCCAATGCTTCCGCTTTAATCAGATACATTTCCGCCACACGGGTAACCACAATCGGGGTTTGTGACGGTTGTTCATTGGTAACAAACTGACCGGTACTTCCATTCGGGAATTTAATAATACGGCTATTATCTGCACCAAATACTGCCTTTGCCCGTATATCCTTTGACTTTACGGCGGTATCATCATAAAGATGGCTGTAACATTCGGTAGAAGGAGAGTAATCCCAAGTCGGATCAATGTCATTGACCGTTTGGTAAAATAACAGCAAACTTGTACTACGCTTGTTGGCTAACGCAAAGACCAGTTCTTTGCTACTGCTATTAGAGACAAACGCCTGGGCATACTCAACTGATGTAGTACTCAATGCGAAATTTGATTTTGTAATCACTTTGTCGGCATAAGCTGCCGCATTTGTATAGTCTTTCAAGGACAAACATACTTTGGCTTGAAGCGCATCGCAAGCACTAAGAGACACATAAAAACGATCGGTGAAATCAGACAGTAATCCTTCCGCTTTAGCCAAGTCTTCTTTTATAAAACTCCACACTTCGGTTTCGGGGGAAATGGGAACGACGTCGTAAGTGCGCTTACGCAAGATAGGAACTCCTCCCCAGCGAGTGACCAGATGATAATAAATCAAAGCTCTGAAGTAGTATCCGGTCCCTCCTGTCTGCTTCACAACCTGACTCTCTTTATTAGATGACGCTTCGTATGTTTCAACCAAGAAATTTACTTGCTTCAAGGCTGTGAAACATTTCTGCCACTGGCTCAAAACTTCTTTAGAACTAGGAGCCATCAACATGGGGTCGTTCATGGAAAATCCGGGACCTGCCTTGAAATTCTCGCCTTTTACATCACCATCCATATAAAATTTGAATACCAGTTCTTCCATTTCGGCATACACTCCATTCAATAACTTTTCCAAATCGGATTCGCTCAACATATCTTGAGGTATCTGATCTTTAGGCCGCATATCGTCCAGTATACCTGAACAACCCGTCATCCACAAAAGGCAAATGCTACATAGCAAATAGTTGATTATAGTATAGTATCGTTTCATACATCTATATTTTTAAAAGTTTAGATTCAGACCAAAAATAAATGTTCGCAATACAGGTTGCAATCCGAAGTCAACTCCATAATTTGAGTCTCCCGGGCTACCGGAAAATGATGTTTCGGGATCATAACCGGAATACTTGGTGAGAGTGAGTAGATTATCAGCCGAAACGTAGACTCTTAATGAGTTCACGCGGAGTTTCTTAACGACTGATTCCGGCAAAGTGTAACCCAAAGTCACAGTTTTCAGTTTAAAATAGGAAGCATCTTCCAAATAACGTGTTGAAGTTTGCACGTTATAGTCATAATCATACCCGGTATGTACTCCTATTCTTACAGGACGAGGAATCGTGTTGCTTGTGCCCTCTCCACGCCAATATCCGTTGGCCACTTCTTTGCTTACATTAAAGTATTGCTCGACAGATTCGCCACGGTCATTTACTTTTACATTGGATAGCGCCAATCCTAAATGGTCAGTACCTTCGGAACCGTTCACTCCCCGCCATGCCGACATCACTTTACCACCTACCGAAAATTGTCCGAACAATGACAAATCGAAACCTTTGTAAGAGAAGTTGGAAGTAATACCACCGTAAAAATCAGGAATGGCTTTTCCTACATTCATTCGGTCGGCGTCAGATATATCTCCGTCTTCATTATAATCGAAATATTTCACGTCACCGGCACGGACTCCTTTTGCATACAGTTTCGCAGGCACTTCGTCGTCACGCTGGTAGATACCTTCCATCTTTAACATATAGAATGTACTGATAGGCTGTCCGTTAATCAACGCATGCATCGAACCTCCTAAAAGGTTACTACCGCTGCTGGGAACAATATACATATCATTTCCTTCGATGAGGGAAAGCAATTTGTTCTTTACAAAAGAAATGTTACCACCCAAATCCCATTTAAACTTTCCGGTGAAGATTTTACCATTCAAAGCCAACTCAAGTCCTTTATTCTCTAATGAGCCGATATTGGACTGTAATGTGGTATATCCGGTGGTTGCATTGACTGGTTTCTTAAACAGCAGGTCGGTAGTCTTTTGATAGAACATATCTATGTTTAAAGTCAGGCGAGACTGAAACATTTCTATATCAAATCCGATATTAAACTGGCTGGCTTTCTCCCAAGTCAAAGCACGGGCATCCTGCGAAATCTGGAATCCGGCAGAACCGTTGTAAGAAGCACCACCCGCACTAATCAGTGATAACGGAGCATAATTACTCACTCCTGCCATGCTACCTGTCATACCCCAGCTTAATCTTAACTTTGCATCATTGACGTATTTATTTTTTGGGAAAAATTCCTCATTGGAGGCACGCCACGCAAAAGAAGCAGAAGGGAAATAACCATATCTCTTGTTCTTCGCAAAGCGGGAAGAACCATCACTACGCAAAGAAGCATTCAGTATATATTTATTGTCCCAATTCAAAGCAATTCGTCCGAAATAGGATTCTAAGGCATAAGATGTATAACTAATATTTCCGGCGTAAATATTAGGGCCTGCATTGATTAAATCAAAGTTTGAGGAAGGAAATGCACCGTTAGCATAGTTATCACTCTTTGCCCCGAATTGTTCATAAGTGTATTTCTCAAACGAATGTCCCAACATGACGGAGTAGATTAGTTTATTCCATTCATTGTTGTAAGAGAATATATTATCTATCACATAGCGGAAACTCTGGTCTTTTTGTTCGGCTAATGCTCCCCAACCACTACTATTTTTACGGGCATCATGCTTGTCCGACAATTTTTTAGATGTGTTGTCCAAAATACCATATACGCTTACTGTTGGTGTGTACTTAAACCCTTTGAAAGGAGTTACGTCTACGCTGAACACACCGGATAGTTGATATTTCTTAGCTACCCAGTCTTCTTCATTAATCAGCATCACCGGATTGTGGCGTAAAATATCTGTCCCGTTCACTTTATAAGATGTTCCGTCTTCTTTATAAGGTGAATACCAGGGCTGCTCCTCACGAGCTGTACGAAGTACTTTCAAGCTGGTACTCGTTTCTTCCAATAAGTCCGAACGGCTGGCCGAACCTGCCAAATTCATATTCAGTTTGAACAGGTTGTTTATTTTATGTGTGAATTTGGCACGCATATTATACTGGTCATAGCTGCTCTTATTCAAATATCCTTCTTGAGTATTAGCGCCTAAAGAAGCAAAGAAGGTGGTCTTTTCATTTCCACCGGAAATGCTGATAGAGCCGGTACCTGTTTTCGAGTTTTTTCTTGATATTTCTTTCACCCAATTGGTTTCCTGAATTTGAGAAGGAACATACAATTGGAGGTTAGCTCCCATTTGCACATTGTAATTATCAATAGCGGCTTGCATCGTATTCATATATTCCATCGAATTGGCCATTTCAATGTCGCTAGCCAGATAAGCGAATCCGTAACGACCGGACACCTCTATCTTCGTCTTACCTTGCTGACCTGATTTGGTCGTTATCAACACAACTCCGGCATTGGCACGTGAACCATAGATAGCGGCCGCAGACGCATCTTTCAAAACTTCCATGCTCTCAATGTCATTCGGATTCAAGTTGGGATATTTTTCGCTGGGGATACCATCGACCACATAAAGCGGCGAGCTTCCCCCACTAACGGAACCGATACCACGAACGGTAACATTCGGTGCTTCTCCCGGAGTTCCTGATGCAGAGGAGATATTCACACCCGCTACACGTCCTTGCAGCATTTTAATCGGATTATAGTCATTACCCTGATCTATATTTTCCATCTTTACTTTACTGATAGAAGTAGTGACTAGCTTTTGTGACTGGACTCCGTAGCCGACAACAACGACCTCGTCTATCATTTTACTGTCTTCTTGAAGTACAACTTTTACGAATGTCTGCCCTGTGGCAGAAAGGTCAACTGTTTTATAACCGATATAAGAGACAGTCAATATTCCCTTTTCCGGTACGTCTGCTAATGTGAACTTTCCATCAAAATCTGTAATCGTTCCGTGCGACTCACCTTTTATCACAATACTGGCACCAATGACTGGTTCGCCTTTTTCATCGACAACAGTACCTGTTATTTTTTTAGTTATTAATTTGTCCTGGGCTTTGCGAATCAATACAATCACATTATCTTGTTCTTTCTTATACGCTAAGTCCATTCCTCCTAAAAGTTGTTGCATGGTTTGTTCAATCGTTGCATCTTTCACATTGAGTGATACTTTTCGGTTTAACTCCGGCAAACTCTCATTGTAAAAGAATTTGTAATTGCTTACTTGCTCGATTTTCTTTAAAGAGGCTCTCAAAGAGATGTCTTTCACACTTACCGTTATTTGGGAATAAGCAGTGAAAGAGACGCATAAAAACAATAGCAGACAGATAGCCCGCAGTGTTTTCCAGTTCTTACTTCTCCCTGTATTTGCTTGAGGGAGCTTTTCAAAGGTTGTTTTGTGCTTCATATATCAAAACTTTTAAGTTGTTTGATAGGTATACAGACTGCTATACTCGCTCGTCCAATCGCCTATCAGACTTTAACTCTCGTTAACTTATTCAATTCAGAGAACAAAAAAAACATTCCTAAGTAGTGGGCTTCGGAATGGCTCTATTCTATATTTTACTCAATAAACGATTATATTACTTTGTATTCACCAATATTACGTTCTTCAGCATTAAAGGAAACTCCCACTTTTACTAGCTCACGCCCGTCTGTCCGGTAAGGTAACAAATATCCTTTTTCATCTATTTGTTTCAAAGCTTCGTCTACTGTTCCTTCCAGTTTAAACTCAAAAACATAAATACGGTCTTTCGTTTTCACCACGGCATCGGCACGACCTTTTGCGCTACGGACTTCTGCATCTACATATTGTCCCATCAACTTAAAGACGAGATAAAAAATAACCTGATAATGACGTTCGGTCTTTGTGTTCAATTCGTAAGGTATGTCGGCAAAGAATGATTTCATACGTTCCATAAAGGAATGAACGTCGCCCGACTGAAGTTCACGGACAAACTTAACTGCATTAAAATCCGTTTCATCAGAAGAGATGGGTGTATAATAGGGGATCAGGAATTTAAGAAAGCCATATTTTACCTCATCATTCGGAAAACCTAGCGTATATAGGTTCAATGATTTATCAAAGTTTTTAATGGTCAGATAACCGCTTTGGTAAATCATCGGAAGGGGATTTTTTGTCTCTGCACGGTATTCGGCAAATCCGGAACTTCCTACTTCCAAGCCATCTATCAGCAAACGTAAATCATAATCACTTTGTTTCAGCAGGTCTACAAGATAGGTAGGAGTACCGGTCTGGAACCAGTAATTATCAAACATTAATCCATCAAAGACATTGAGGACACTGAAGGGATTAAACAATCCATCTTCGCTATATGTAAAGTGATATCCATCGTACATTGCCGTCATTTTATCGACAGTATCTTCAAAAGACATCTCCTGCACTTCTGCCAACCGCTCCAACTCGGGAGTAAATGTGGATACTAATTCTTTTTTAGTAATACCACAGATATTGGCGTATGGAATCTTCATGCTAATATCATTCAGTTGATTCAAATCACTGAACACACTTACTTGGGCAAATTTTGTGACTCCTGTCAAGAATATAAACCGAAGATAGCGGTCGGAACTTTTCAGTACACCATAAAAGGCTTTCAGAATACGACGGTATTCATCCAACAGGTTCTCATCTAAAAGGGCTTGCAGCAAAGGTTTATCATACTCATCAACCAATACCACAACTCCTTTTCCTGTTTTCAGGTAGGCTTGTTCAATGATATAACCAAAACGTTCTTCAGGACTACGGTCTTTCTTCTCATCACCATATACGGCTTCCCATTTCTCCAAATACTGGTTTAGCATGGCGACCAAATCTGCCGCCGTCTCATATTTCTTCGCATTCAAATCAAGATGCAGAACCGGATATTGCTCCCACTTCGTCTCTAACTTTTCAATTGCCAAGCCTTCAAAAAGGTCTTTACGACCCTGAAAGTAGGCTTCAAAAGTGGAAATTAGCAGACTTTTGCCAAAACGACGGGGACGACTAAGAAAATAAGGCACTTTAGTAGCTACTATCTGATATATAATGGCTGTTTTATCCACATACAAACACCCCTCTGCACGCATCTTTTCAAATGTCTGTATCCCTATCGGCAATTTACGTTCCAATGTATTCATTGCATCTTCAAATTAGTGTACCACAAATATAGACGTTATTCGATGAATAAACAAAGATACTCTATGAAAGTTCCACTTATTTCTCTTTCAAAACAATCACCGAACCGTCCATTTCATAATAGAAAGGTGAAGTAAGCATCAGGATATTCAATGCATTCTGTATGCCACCTCCCGGAATGGTTCCGGTGAAATATTCATTAGGTAGTTTATTGGAGTCGAAACGAATCTCTACGTCATAGATGCGTGAAAGGGTTTTCATTATATTCTCCAAAGATTCTTTCTCGAAATAGATATTTCCTTTCGTCCATTCAATGTAGTCACTCGGGTGTACTTGAGTGGCTGTTATCTTATGAGTGGCTTTATTATATTCTATTTTGTCGCCGGGCTTCATGATATGCGATGTTTTCTGCGCATAGACTCCAACTTTTCCTTCCAAAAGAACGACTGTCACGTCTTTAGCATCTTCATAGGCAGATACATTAAAAGAAGTACCGAGTACTTTCACTTCCAAATCGCCTACCTGTACAATAAAGGCGCGCTTTTCATCATGAGCTACTTTGAAATAGGCTTCACCATTCAGTTGCACACGACGCCCATTTTCTCCGAAGTTATTCAGATAGCTTAATTGCGAAGCAGAATTGAGAACGACATTCGTTCCGTCCGGCAATTCGATGGTTGCTTTATCTCCTTTATCAGCTTTTACTATAAAGGGCGCTCCCACTGTTTGGGAAGAATCTACAAGATAGTAGGTGAAGAAGGCAATACAAATGGGTAAAACGATGGCGGCAGCCCATTTCCAAGGATTCATACGAATAGTTCTTGGGTTCTCTTTTCCCTGTGTTTCTTCTTTTCCCTGCGTCTGTTCTTTGATTCGGGCAAATAGTTTATCGCGCAGTACCGGATTAATGCCGGCATCCGATTTGGAAAATTCTTCTTCCCACCAGTTCTGTAAATGGCGGTCGTTCTTTATCCAATCGGAGAGCTTTTTTATTTCAGCATCCGTTATATTTCCATCGAAATACTTTTCAATCAGTTCTTTATAATATATCTTATCCATCTTCTTTCCTGCTTATTTACAAGTATACATTTTCATCCTATCTACTATCCAAAAACGTGTATTACAATTACATTTCATTAACAAAAAAGGCAATCAGAAGCGCAATTACCTTATCGTAATGCTTCATCAACTGTTCACGCATAAATTTCACCGCCAAAGATAATTGCGTGGCGACTGTACTTTCAGAAATACCCATCATTTCAGCAATTTCCTTATTCGTATAGTTCTGACGCTTACTTAAGATAAAGATTTTCTTTCGCTGTGCCGGCAATTCTTCCGCTAATGAGTCGATATAATCGTTCAAGAAACGAAGATCAATAGTATCTTCCGTCTGTGAATCATGGTCTAGTCCGCTTTTCAGCAGATATTCATTGTAAACATATTCAACGGTCTGACGCTGGTACATATTCATCAGTAAATTTTTGGCTATCGTACAAAGAAAAGAAATAAATGAAGCGTTCGTATCGACTTTCTCACGTACTTCCCATATACGGATAAAAGTGGATTGCACCACTTCTTCAGCCATATATTGATTGCCGGAAGAAAGCCGCATAATGAAATTGTACAGTTTACCGCTGTACATATTATACAATCTTTCAAATGCTTGAAAAGAACCGTCTTTTAAATCGATTAATAAATGTTTTTCATCTGTAAAATTCACCATAGCTTAGAATTTTGCAACAAAGGTATGCAACCATAGACCATTAACAGGTGACAATATTATTAATATTTTCTCAATTATCCGATTTTTATGAGGAAAAAGATACTAATATCAGGATAGTGACGCCATCCGGTCAAGATAGTGACGCTATCTAATCAGGATAGTGACGCCATCTTGAACGGATACCGTCACTATGTTCAGTAAGGTAGTTCGCATTAATAAGTCAAGCGGATACCAGCCTGTATATTGAAATTAAACGGATTCTCTTTACGTATGGTCTGTATATCCGAACCGTCATCAAAATAATAAGCAACACCGGGTTCTACATAGATACCCAGACGTTTCGTTGCGTTCACCTGTGCACCTACCGCACCAGATACCGAGAATTGCAAAGGTTTCACCGTTTCTTTCTCGGAACCAAGCTTTCCATACACACACTTCTCAACCATACCTCCACCGGAAACGTAGAGAGTGACGAGTTTTTTATCAAGGAAATTCCAGTTGGCACGCAGCGGAATACCTACATAATGAAGTTTTTGTTCTATCTGCTGCTCTTCACCCGCCAGTTTCGCATCCGAAGAAAGCAATGTGTAAGTCAATCCCGTTTCGAGAGAGAATCCTTTGGCCAGTCCTTTACGGACGGACAATCCGAAGGAAATTGGTTGATGGTGCTTAATGTCGACCACTTGTTTTGCCTGACGCAGATAAGGCACTCCATCTTCAAAAACCAATGTCTGATCGTTAGGTATCTCCATCAAACCGTTGGAAACAGAAAGCATATTCACACGAGACATATAAGCATGAGAGCCGGCACCGACTTCTGTGGATGCTCCGCCCGAATTTCCAACCGATAGTCCCATGGACCATGTTCCTTTTTGAGATGCTCTTTTTTCTGCCGGAATATGCAGCTTGTCTCTGCCGGAAGGACGACGCGGCCTGTTGTTCGGCCGTTTAGTATCCTGTGACTGTGTAGCCTGACCCACATTTTCACTGTCAACCTGCCTTGCTTCATTTTTCGTCTGTTCCGTCTCACCTTTGAGCGTCTGATCTTTCTCAATCACAGGATTATTTTCATTCCCTGTTACAGGTTCGTTGCTATTTTCTATTGCAGATTGATCTGCATTTGTTTTCTGTTCTGTAAGATTCTTATCAATTTTCGCCAAACGGTCTTCACGAGCCACTGGTCGCAAGACGGGTTCTACGGAAGTGCCCTGCACATCCGGTTGTTGCACACCCGGCAACGCATCGGGTGTAGATGCCAATGCCGGAGTCTTTATATGACGTATTTCATCCGCAGCCGGTGTCCCCAGAAAATATAGACTTACCGACGAAACCACGGCTAACAATATAACAGCTGCAGCAGCCATCATCCATTTTCGATAAGGATATATTTTCTTCTCCACAGGAGGCATAAGTTCTTTCTCCAGTTGTTCCCAACCGGAAGCAGGCACCGGCTCGGAATAATCCGCGAGCTTCTCCTTCAACTTATTCATCCACAATTCTTTCTCTTCCATCTCTATCTATCCATTATGCATTATCCATTCTTTTACTCTTTTTGCCAATACACTCTTCGCACGAAATAGCTGCGAAGCCGAAGATTTTTCATTAATACCTAATTCCTGTGCGATTTCTTTATGCGATTTGTCTTCGAATGTATAAAGGTTAAACACTGTACGATATCCGGCAGGTAGTTCTTCTATAAACTGCATCAACACTTTCTGTGGAATAGCTTCTACATCAGAAGCGTCCGGTTCTTCATATTCTTCAGGCAACTCTTCTAATGGTGCCGACTGATTGATTACATCATTTTTCCGGAGATATTGCAAAGCTGTGTTGACCATCACCCTTTCCATCCAGGCCCGCAGGGAGCCTTCACCCCTCCAGGTGAACTTGTCGAAGGAATCGAATATCTTTAAAAAACCGTCGTGAAGCAGATCCTGGGCTGTATCACGGTCGCCGGTATAGCGAAGACAGATGCCAAGCATACGTCCCGCATACTGCTCATACAGTTCTTTGCGAGCTTGGTTATTGCCTAGCCTGCATTGTTCCGACAACTCTAATTCTTCCATTCTCTTATACACGTGTTTAACTTATAAATGCAGCAAAGATAGAAATACTGCATAGAGAGAACAACTCTTTTATCACTTTTGTTTCTTTAACAGATTCAAATGCAATATTTTCTATCCCATTGCATTTTCACAATACAAAGGAACCATTTTATATAATCTAAAACTTAAATAAGTATATGAAGAAATTTAAATTCATTGCCTTTATCTTTGCTATTATGACTACAATGCCGATTCTCCAGTCATGTTTGGACGACGATGACAACCCGTCCGATCTTCTGGTTGTCAGTACCATCAATATGATTAGCCAGGATAGCAAGGAATTTTATTTCACTTTGGATGACGGGAAAAAGATGTATCCCAGCAATGCGCAAGGATGGAGTAATAAAGATTGGGTGGAAGGACAACGAGCTTTTGTGATATTCAACGAGCTGGAAGAGCCTGTGAATGGATACGACCTTAATATTCAGGTGAGAGGTATCAATCCAATCTTAACTAAAGACATCATCACGATGGGTGAAGATGACAACGACGAAGAAAAAGTCGGAGATGACAAGATCAACACAACTTATATGTGGATCAACAAGGATAATAAATATCTAACGATTGAATTCCAATATTATGGAACGCATAGTGAAGATAAAAAACATTTCCTGAATCTAGTGATTAATGACAAAGAAGAAACCGCTCCCACTGCTGACGAAGACAGTGCGGAGGACGAATATATCAATCTGGAATTCCGTCATAACAGTGAAGGTGATTATCCTCAAAGCCTGGGCGAAGGATATGTATCTTTCAAACTGGATAAGATCAAAGACCGGATGGAAGGGAAAAAAGGATTAAGGATCCGTGTCAACACTTTATATGGCGGACCGAAAACTTATGAAGTAAAGTTTCCCTAAGATTATAAATCTAATGTAAACGTGCAAAACACACTCTTTTTTAATATAATATATTAATTACGCAAAAGAGGGCGGTAGTTGTGAAACTGCCGCCCTTTTATCTTCTCCTTTATATAAAGAAGTTATCCTTATAAAGGAATTATTTCTTTTCTTCCTTATCTCCCAGATAATTCCAAACTACCGCACTCAACGCAGCTCCTACAAATGGAGCAATGATGAACAGCCACAACTGCGACAGTGCTTCTCCTCCCTGGAATAATGCCGGAGCAATACTACGTGCCGGGTTTACAGAAGTCCCTGTGATAGGAATACATACAATATGTACCAATACAAGAGTCAAACCGATGGCAAGTCCTGCCAGATTGCCTGCTCCCTTCTTCGAGTCAGTAGAGCCGAGCACCACTAATACAAAAATGAAAGTAAATACTGCTTCCGCAATGAATGCCTGCAACATTTCTCCATCGCCAAAACCATTGGAACCTGTAGCCGTAGGTCCGTCATGAGCACCGGTGGAAACTAAGGCAAAAAGAATAGCCGAGCCGATAATAGCTCCGATTACCTGGAAAATCATATACATACCTGCATCTTTTCCATTCATACGCCCAGTTAAGAACACTCCTAATGTAATAGCAGGATTAATGTGACATCCTGAAATACCTCCGATAGCATACGCCATCGCTACTACTGAAAGACCAAATGCTAAAGCTACACCGACTGTTCCCACGCCAGCACCTACCGTACCGGTTACACTACCGGCAAAAACGGCACTTCCGCATCCCATAAGAACGAGCACCATCGTTCCAATCATTTCTGCAATGTACTTTTTCATAACTATAAATAATGGTTGATGCATCAAATATAGAGAATTAACCCAAGAAAACAAAGCCTACGTGCCTAAATTATTATTGCCTTCGCAACATTTTTGAATAAAAGACAAGCAAATAAAATGAAAAAAGGACTTTTGCACGCCATATTAGCCTCTACCTTATGGGCTACCGTAAACTCTTTTATCAAGCAAGAATTGAGCTATGACTTCACTCCAATGAATTTCTCCGGAATCCACTTTGCCACTGTTGAAATTATTCTTTTCGCTTATACCCGATACAAGGGTATATGACAGGAATCATCTCAACCTCTATTATTATAGCAAACACTGTATGGACTGCAAAGTAAGCATTTCTTTTGGGACTGCAGCTTTTATTTCCTCTTTCAGAACACATAGCAGGCTATGACGAATAAAATCTCTATTTGTCGCCAACACCACTTGCCGCGTCGGTCGGGGGATAGCAAACGGACGTACTAATTGTCGCTGTTCTTCCGTCAATTGAGCCACTGCCAGTTCGGGAATAAAAGTGATTCCTTTTCCGCTTTCTACCATTCTCATAAAGGTTTCCATGCTTCCCAAACGATAAGCCATCTGACTAACCTTCACCGCTTCCATCTGACAGAAACGGACAAGTTGGTCACGAAAGCAATGTCCTTCGTCCAAAAGCCAAAGATGTTCACCGGTTATATCGGAAGTGCGGATTATGTCATGTTTGAACGAGGGTTCTTTCCGTGATACATAAGCATAGAATTGCTCATAGAAGAGAGTTTCTTCCGTCAAGAATGTGTCTTCTAATTTACTGGCAATAATCCCTGCATCCAAATCACCGGCATGCAGAGCTTGCTGAATATCCTGGGTTTTCATTTCCGTGACACGAATATCCAGTTCGGGATATTTCTCCATCAGTTGAGGGAAAAAGCGGGGTAGCAAATAAGGAGCGATAGTGGGTAATACTCCCAAACGGAACACGCCTGATAATGATTGCTTATCTTCACTGATGATTTCTTTTACTTGAGCTGCCTGCGCCAGAATCACACGAGCCTGGTCTATCACTTTCTGCCCGATGGGTGTCGGACAAACGGGTTGCACTGTCCTATCGAATAACTTTACTCCCAATTCATCTTCCAGCTTCTGAATCATGGCACTCAAAGTAGGTTGCGTCACACGGCAATATTCGGCTGCCCGTGCGAAATGCCTGAACTGGTCTACGGCTAATATATATTCTAATTGTTGTATCGTCATCTATCAAATCATGTTAAGTTATAGATTTCATCTATGCAAAGATAGAAATTTTCAGTTTGACAACAAGCATTTTCCGCCTTATCTTTGCAGTACAGAAAAAAAAGAAAACAAGTATAAATCATTAAAAATAAAAAGAATATGAAAACTTTAGAATTTATCAAACTGAATGAATCGGGAGCAAACAACGTAGTAGCATCTTTGCAACAACTATTAGCAGACTTCCAAGTGTATTACACCAATCTCCGCGGTTTCCACTGGAATATCAAAGGACATGATTTCTTTGTTCTCCACAGCCAATTCGAAAAGATGTATGATGACACAGCCGAAAAGGTAGACGAAATTGCAGAACGTATCTTGATGTTGGGCGGTACTCCTGCCAATAAATTCAGCGATTATTTGAAAGTAGCAAATATCAGTGAAGTAGATAAGGTGAGCAACGGCGAACAGGCACTGAACAATATCCTTCAGAGTATCAGTTATCTGATTGGTGAAGAACGTAAAATCTTGTCTATCGCTTCTCAAGCCGGAGATGAAGTAACCGTTTCGATGATGAGCGATTATCTGAAAGAACAGGAAAAATTGGTTTGGATGTTGACGGCTTATAATAGCAAGTAATTAAGATAAAAGGTTTAAGTTTAAAAAAGGAGATGTGTCAAAATAATCACATCTCCTTCTTATTTCTATTCAAACTTACAAATAAACTAGAAGAATCAAGGACAAGGTACTTCAGTCATCCATTCTATAGCACCACTTCCTTCCTTCACAGCAGTATGACCATGTCCGGTATAATCCTTACACTCATCACTCATATCATCCAGCTTCCAGTAGCCTTCCAACCCTTCACTGTCAACTTCTACAAAACAACGATGAAGCGGATTCTTCAATTCGGAAGCAGACAATGCCCTTGTCCAAAAACGTGCTTCGCTCACAGAACCTTTCAAATAGAAACCGTTTTGCACTCCCGGTGCAGCTCCGATGTAGAACTTATCTGACAATGAAATCGGATTTGCATATTCCGCTTGTACAAACAAAATTCCATCAATGTACAAAGACAGGGTATTATTTTCAAATACTCCGGCTACATGATACCAAGCATTCTTTTCGAGCGTATATCCCAACTTACCAGCATACACTGACCACCCTTTCGTTGCAAACATAAAGACAGGCACATCACCTTCACCTCCCACACGGTCAGGAGTTCCATCTACAAAAATCCATGTACCTTTCTCTGCATTCTCTCCAACAGGAAAACCTATAATACTCATTAGATTACCACCATAGTATTTAGGGAACTCCCATAAACTTACTCTTGTTTCGATAGTAAATGCGCTCATATTCTGGAATCTGCTGACATCATTATCCTTAAAGTTTATCTTAAAATAATTCTGTCCATTCAGTTTAGGAACATTCACAAGTAACTTCCTGTTGACTATGACATATAAAACATCACTTCCCGGCAAACTAGGATAATCCTTATTTTTACTAACCAATTTTACAGGTAACAAGAAATTAACGCCTTTCTGTATGGCATCTATGTCCTTTACCACTAGTTTCACCGCTTCGGAACGATATTTGCCGCTTTCTACCAACACAGAACTGCTCGACAATACACAAGCACCTTCCGGCAGAGTTTTGTAAGACTCTCCATGATCACTATTATAGCGTTCCACCAACGAATTGTCAATCATCAATTCACCTTCTATATTTGAATTTGCAATCAACGAACTGGAAATTGTTATTCCTAGTTCATCGTTATTGTTCGTTGCAGAAAAAGTCGTTATAGGAGTTTTTTCAGCAGCGGTGATATACACAGCTTCCACATCTATGCTTTCATTGCAGGCCGTTCCTATAAAGGCAAGGCATGAAAGGCACGCAACAGCCAATCTATTTTTTGTGAATAAATTCTTCATTTCTTTACAACTTTATAATTGTTATTCTTCGACTTCAACCTCTTCTCCGTCTGTTTCATCTTCCACTGTTTTACCAGCAGGATTCATAATCTGAATCGCCTGGCGTGCATAATAGTAATTATTAGGTGGTACAGGCAAATTCAGATGGTTTCCTTCAGCATATCCGAACTGTAACACATACGCACCGCAACCTGCCACGTTCTTCGGACTTTCGACAGCATAGTGAGCCATTCCCCATAAACTGGGAATATATTCATTGTCATATCTATAATTCACTCCACCTTGTCCAAACGCATTGCCAACCTGACTCACCCATTCACAAAAGATCCTCTTTTCATTCGGGAATCCTTTCCCATAATCTTGCCATCCATCCTGACATCTGTTATTCAGTGAAGATTCGGAACTGGCATTATATGCCTGACCGATAAAATAATCAAAACGGTCTGCATATTCAGCGTCATTCCACTGTCCGTCAACAACCAACAACTTATGTTTACCATTCACTTTATATTGCTCATCACACTTAGGTCCCAGGTATTTACTCATTACATCAATAAAAGTACGCATCATCTCTGTGGTATAACTATCTCCGCCGAAACTTGGTTCATAATCCAAATCAAATCCATCCAATCCCCATGTATAAATAGAATCAACCAGATTCTCAGCGTATACTATCATCGAATCTAAATCCTCTCTTCCTTCTCCAGTCGTAGCAAAATATTTATCCGGCCACATTGTCAATAATACCTTGGTACCTCTGCGCTCTTGAAGGAATTTCACATCCTCCCGATTCTGTTTATTATTCACATATCCGGTAAAGAATGAGACAATATCAAGGCTATCAGGGATACCTCTTAACCGAGTCTGCATGGAAGAAGTAGCAGGACTATAATTCATCCATGCAAAGAATATCTTATGATCCGAATTCTTGTAAGCAATCAATGCAGCCTCTTCTTCCGGTGTCAATTCTTTATATTTCATTTCCGGTAAAATAGTCGGTTCAGCTTCAATCCAATCGCTGCATCCGATAATCTGAGTCACCATAAACAGGCAACACAGAAATTTTATTATCCGATCGTTTTTCATATCCATATAAAACTATTAAGATTATACACTATTTTTTAATTCTGATAAGGTTTATCATTTCTTTTATCCCACCAAAGTTTCGTACCTCCATTGTCGGCGCCATCCAGCAATTCGGCATTATTCACAGCTTCCTGGTATAAATCAGGATAGTCTTTCGACAAGTTGGTAGGATAAGGCAATCTTGCCACTTGCTTTTTAGTGTCGATACGCCCGCCACTATTATTTCTGGCCACCCGAATCACTCTCGGACATCCTGTTCTTCTGAATTCGCTCCATGCCTCTTGCCCGTCGGGGAACAGGGCAATCCACTTTTGAGTAATGATTTTTTCCAATCTTTCATCAAAATTGGTAGCATCCGCCCAGTTCACAGACACCTGTCCCGTACTACTGTCACTATAACTGGAATTTTTGGGGTCAACATAACCTTTTGGCAAAGTAGTCCGCTTCATGTACGCAGTTGCATCTCCCGCTTTTGCCTGGGTAGCCCCCAGAGGTTGGGAAAAAGCAGTCGCAATCCCATTTTCATATAATGTTTCTGCGTCTCCTCCCGCATTCCATTTACGCAAAGCAGCTTCCGCACGTAGAAAATAGACTTCCGCAGCATTCATAAACTGGATAGGCGTACTTGAAGAGACATTCAGATTAGAAAATACCTTATAGTCATTTCCATTAAACATACTACCGCATCTGATTCCGTTATATTCTTTAAATCCGGAAACTTCCGATTTGGCAAACCAAATATCCAGACGAGGATCTTCATACCCTTTCAAATAGCCCTCCAGGGTTGCTCCCAAACGACTGTCATTGTAAGTGTAACAAATCATATACAAAGGATTGACCGTTGCAGAGCCATCCACTTTTAACATGGCATTATCCTCATTATCAATAAATACACCGTCTCTTATTGCCTCTTCAGCTTTCTGCTGGGCCATCGTTTCGTTTACATAAACGATACGAAGAGCTAGGCGCAACTTCAAAGAATTGGCAAACTTTACCCACTTTTCAAAATCACCGCCATAAATCTTATCATAACTTACCAATGGCTTGGCACCGGGATTATCTTTGATAAACTCTTTCAATATCCCGATTGCCTCATCCAGTTCGCTAAAGAACTGTTCGTAAATGTCTTGCTGTGAAGTGAACGGCACATCGGAAGCAGGTGCGAAATCCTTATAAGGAATCGGACCATACATATCCGTGATGCGGTGCATACCGAAAACTTTCAAAATCTGTCCCACTGCAAATGTGGAAGGGTTGATATTCCTTTTAGTATAAAGGGTATACCAAGGACTCATATAATTCTGATAAGCCACAGTATAAGCCGCCGCACACCAGTCGGGATACATATCATACGTCGTATTGTTTCTTCCGTTACTATCAAACATGTTGGAAGCTCCCTGATGCCCGGAAAAGATATCTCCGGCAAGGCTAAACATTTTCTGATAGTTATTGACATCTATATTCTGGTCTTTTGTAATACACGGATACATCTGATACTGCATCTGCGTTATCATCGAGCCCGTACCCAAGTTGTCATATCCCAGCTCTTCTTCCGTCACAGCATTGGGATCGGTATTTGTCTCCATGAAATCTCCTGTACAAGCTCCTAATATCCACAAAGAACAAGCAGAAACCAGAAGCAGACTTTTGCCGAAATATCTATTATTTAGTATCATTTTCATCTGTTTGTTAATTTAATTATAATGTAAATTTAAGACTCACACCGAAGCTTCTTAAACTCGGCATCATGAAATAGTCTATACCTTGATAGAAAGTACCCACTGAAGAGGTTAGTTGCGGGTCAAAAGGAGCCTTATTATAAATCATAAACAAATTACGTCCGGTCACGGACAGAGTCAAATCCTTCACAAAGTTCTTGAACAATGGTTTGAAACGATAAGAAAGCGAAGCTTCCCTCAAACGTATATTGGTAGCATCATATACATAATTGGACAACACGCCTGTACCTGCCCCCACTTGAGTATAGTAAGTTTCTGCATCCATCAGCACTCCGTTTACAAGCACGCCACCATTGTCACGCGCCTTTGCACTCTGTTCAGATGCACCGAAAGAATCCAGAACAGCTTGTGTGGCAGAAACCACTTTTCCGCCAATCCGGGCATCAATCAGGAAGGAAAGCGTAAACCCTTTATAGCTGAACGCATTGTTAAATCCCAAAGAACAATCCGGATTGGTATTTCCCGCATAAATCAAATTCTCATTGTCCACCATCATGCTCAAGGTATTCGGATTCACATATACATATCCGTTTCCGTCTTTTTTCACCGAATTGACATATATATCACCGATAGAACCACCTTCATCAATATAGTTACGGAATGAATAAGAAAGTCCTCCCATGTCGAAATGTGAAACATTCATATCGGCTCCGGTAAACGGATTAGGAATATTTCTCACCAATTCCACAATTTTGTTTTTATTGTAGGTTACCGTAAGTTTCGGTGAATAATTGAAATCTCCGAATGTCAAATCCGCATCAATAGAAGCCTCAAGACCTTTATTGTTTACTTTACCGGCATTCACATAGAAATTGGCATAACCGCTGCTTTCCGGTGCTCTGAACTTAAACAACTGGTCGTAGGTGTTAGCGTTATAATATGTTATGTCTAATCCTAACTTGTTATTCAGGAAACGGGCATTCAAACCAATTTCAAACGACTGTGTCTTTTCAAATTTCAAATTGTCGATAGGAAGGTCGGGATTGATACTTACACCACCGCCCGGACTAATCGGATAAGACGGAATAGTAATTCCGGCAAGTGACATCGGCACATTTCCTACCTTAGCATACGACAGACGAAGCTTGGAGAACGTCAATATTTTCTCCGGCACTTTGAAGAACTCTGTCAACACAAAAGACATACCTACCGACGGATAGAAGAAACTCTTGTTCTTGGTATTGGCAAGCAACGAAGTCCATTCGTTACGTCCGGTTACATCAAGGAATATTTTTCTTTTCCAATCCACAGAAGCACTAAAGAATACGGCTTGCGACTTCATCTTTTTACCTTCCTGATATTGGGGTTCCGGAGTCAGGTTGTTCAATGTAAACTTATTGGCTACACTGGCGAGAGGTGCTCCGAATTCTAGTTTGTTAGAATTGGCCGTATAATCGAATGAAGCATTCTTAAAGCTGGCACCCGCATTGACTACAAATCCCCAGTCTGATACCGTTTTCTGGAAATTGGCAATCACATCTCCATAATCCTGTATATTCTTTTCCGTTGCCAACAAGTACGAGCCTTTATCCGAGCTGGAAGCCAGCAACAGCAATGTAGAAGCATAATTTTTGATTTCATTCTTCTTGTTATCACGGTCCGTACGGAAACGGGCACTGATGTTAAACCATTCATTGAACGTATATTTCAAACTTCCACCAATAATAAAACGTTCATTATGGTTTATATTGAAATTGCGGTGTGTAATCCAATATGGATTCTGGATGCTTCTCTTTTGGTCGCCATAGGGCCAGAATTGAACCGGGAATCCTCTGTCCGCACTATAACGCTCATAAGATTTATACTTATCTATATTATCACCGCGAGGAAACAGATAAATCGGTACAATCGGATTATAATAGTCACCTTGCGAAAGCATATTCTGCGCTTTCTTGTTCGTATACATAAAAGTAGCTCCCAAAGAAAGTTTGTCCGTAATGGTATATGTACCATTATAGGAAACATTGTAACGGTCGAGGTTGTTATTATGAACTACCCCACGGGCATTGTAAGAAGAAAGGGAAATATAGGATTTATGATTCTCCGTTCCCAACTGTGCCCCGATACTGTTAGAGAAACTCATACCCGTGTCAAAGAAATCTGCCGGATCATAATTCGCAGGAGTCTCCAGCTTCGGCCCCCAACTGGAAAATTCATCCGTACGACTTCCGTACGTATTTTGCAACTTTGGCAAGAGAAGTGGTTGGTAGAAATCGGAATAATGGGAAAATGAAATACGAGGCTTTCCGTCTTTCAGTCCTCCTTGTTTGGAGGTCAACATGATTACTCCATTCGCAGCCTGACCACCATAGAGAGCAGCTGCCGAAGGTCCTGTCAACACAGTCACTTCCGCAATATCCTCCATATTGATATTGGAGATACCGTCACCTTCGTCTACTCCTCCATACTGTGCATTAGAGGTAGCCCCTCTCCGCGGGAAAAGATCGGGAAGCGGTATACCGTCCAACACATACAATGCATTATTGTTTCCTTCCGCGTTTACAGACTTGCTACCACGCATCACCACCTTTGTGGACCCACCAATACCGGAAGCCCCTTGGCTAATTGTGACACCTGCCACCTTACCGTTCAACGCATTCGGCACACTGGCTTCCTTGACAGACATAAACTGTGCATCGCCCAATTTCTGCACATTATAACTCAATGCCTTGTCCGAACGCTTGATACCCAATGCAGTGACAACGACTTCATCAAGCACTGCATTGTCTTCTTGAAGTACAATATTCAAAGTCGCATTTCCCGTAATTGTTACATTTTGAACCGTGTATCCTACATAAGAAAATTCAAGGACATCTCCTTTCTTCGTCCTAATCGTAAAATTACCGTCAATATCTGTAATTGTACCGACATTTGAACCTTTTACTTTTACATTTACTCCAATAAGAGGTTCGCCATTCACATCCTTTACTATACCTTTTACCGGAATAGTCGCATCTTCCATTGTTTTCTGTACGAAAGGTTTTGCGGAAAGAATAATCTGTTTATCCACCACCGTATAAGATATAGAAGTGCCTCGGAATATTTCATCCAGAATATCCTGTATCTTGCCGGAATTATTATTCACTGAAACAATGCGGTTCTTCTGAATCGCCTTATCATTATAAAGGAACACATAATCCGAACTTTCCTCTATCTTATTCAGTACCTGTTCAATAGATACATTATTCATCGAAATGACTCCCCGTATACGTTGGGCATAGCCATTTGCTGCAGAAAGTTGCAATACGACTGCAAAAAGTAATGTTAGACTAATCCTCATAACTAAAGGAAGTTTTAGATTTAAAGCATATTTAAAGCATAATGCAATAAATGAATGATTTTTTTTCATACATTTGTAGCTGACTAAAGTTTATTACTAAATGAACTAAGGTGTTGATTCCGGTTAGCGTTTGCGAGACCCTGTACCGTGAATCTTAGATTTGGGAGAAGACAGCCGTTGGTAGCGGCCCTCCTCCCTTTTTTGATTATCAATATGTGTTATATCATAGGCTATTTGTTTTTTCAGATGATTACTAATATAAATCTACTATTATTTTCGTCTTTGTAAATGTATCATCTTCCCGTTGTTCGGGAGTCAAAATCTTCCATTTCAGGTTTGCCGACTTAGCTAAATAATCTAATATCTGCGTCAATGTTTCCGTTCTGAAAGTAGCCCGATAGCTATACTCCTTTCCCAAATGATTATTGAATTCAATATCTACGTTGAAATGACGTTCCAGACGCTTGATTATTTCTTCCAACGAAGCATTCCGGAATATCAATTTTCCATCCTTCCAAGCCACCTTCCCATAAACATCCACTTTATTTTTCTGCACCTGGCGGGTTTGTTTGTCATAAACCAATTGTTCGCCGGGAATCAATGTAATCGTCTCCTGCCCGGGAGTCACTACATTGACTTTTCCTTTCTCCAATACAGTTTCTATGTAGTTATCGTCCTCGTAAGCTGTCACGTTAAATTGCGTACCATACACATATACACTCAACCCATTTGGCGTATTCACATAAAACGGACGCTCCGGTTCTGCCTCCACTCGAAAATAAGCCTCACCAGTCAGTTCCACATTGCGGTTGTCTTTTTTGAAAACAGTAGGATAACGCAACTTACTACCTGAATTGAGCCAGACAACAGAATGGTCCGGAAGTTCATAACGCACCACCGTTCCCATGGTAGAAATAACTTCTGCGTATCTTATTTCTTCTTCCGACTCTGCAAAATATAAATATCCCAAAATCAATGAAGCCAATAGCAACGGTATGGCCAGAAATGCAGCACAACGTATCAGTTGATTGTGCAGTCTCATTCTTTTCAGCCCTCTAATCTTCATTTGAGACTGTCGATAAGCAGCTAATGCATCAATCGACTCCATTTCTCTAATATCATCACCCAAAGCTTTCGCCTTGCGGAATGATGCCTCCAGTTCTTTATTATTCATACTTCCTTTTTTTATAATTGCAACTATATTAATAGTACAATCGACTCATTGAAAAGGGACATCAAAAGCCAATCATTTTTCAATAATCTGAAAAAAACATCCGTAGACTCTTTAATCTACATATAAGAAAAATCTACGGATGTTTTTCCATTCTCTTCTCTATTGATATAGACTACAACGGTCCTGTATATTCAAATCCCACAATATTAACAGAAGGATACGACGCATCTGCCCGCAAATTTAATACCCCCTCTATAGTATAAATATCACTAACCGCATCATATTTTACAATAAACGAACCGGGATCGTCAGAGTCTAAGCTTCTATAGCTGCCACCGCCTGTTACTGTCACATATGCACTATTTATTTGGGCTTTAGAATATTCTCCCGGTTGTAATTCGGATAATTTCAAACTTAATTGTATACGATTACTATCATCATCCGAAAGTATTAGCGTCAAACTGCCATACGAATATTTATATGCATCAGTCATTGTTAAATAGACATCAGTATTAGGCATAGTTTGAACTTCTACATTTACATTTTCATTCAGTTTTTTCAGATTACTTTCCCAAAAAGCGATTTGTTCCTCAGACAATAACACTTCAACTGTCCGGGCTTCTCCATCTATTGTTGTTTGGTTACCACAATGAAGCATAAAACCATCTTCATATAGCATAGCCTTCAACTTCAATGAGGACAAATGATTATTGTTACAATATAACTCTTTAAGATTTTCACTTTTTCCTACGGACAAATTGCTCAATTTATTATGGCTACAATCAAGTTGTGCAAGTTTAGGCCATGCTACATTTAATGTAGTCAATTCATTTCCACTAATTTTCAACACTTCCAGTCCTACAAATTCAACCAATTCATCCACACTTTTTATTTTGACTCCATTCACCCCACCGGTAATATCAATAGCTTTTACTGCTGACGCTTCATCAGGGGAAAGTACACCGTTACCATTCGTGTCCCACTTCGGGTAAGTAACTCCGTCTATTTCCTGCTCTGTATCCATTCTGGATTGACAATAAGCTTTCAATGCAGGGTCGGTTATTCTTTCAAGCACATCATTTCTTATCATAAATGTAGCTACAATTACTACATCCTCCATAGGCATAGTAAATGTGGAAGGATTTGCCTGCACATTCTCAACTATAGTATTACCGACTCTTACTTTCCATTCTTTAAATAAAAATCCATCAGCAGGAGTAGCCGTAACAGTCACAGCTTCTCCCGCTACGGCTATTTCCTTATCAGCTGTTGCAATGGCGCCGCCATAACCGGTAAATGCAGTAATTGAATGACCCTGCTTGTCTTCATCTTCTCCACACGAAAAGAATATAACACAAACTACAGCCATCAATAAAAAACTCAATCGTTTCATGTTTTTCAATTTTTGTTGATTAATAAATTTATTACTAAATGATTCAATGTTACCAACAAACTCATCTTGTTTCACTAAGGCGGTGAATTATCCTCACTTATCCACATTCATACTGATGATAAACTCACTTTCGATTCCCGGCAGCGTTTGCGAGACCCCGGACTATGAATCTAAAAACAAAAGAAGAAGATTGTTAATCAAGGTTCGTAGTGTTATTCAATTGAAATATATATATTCCATAGGCTATTATTTTAAGTTCAACAACATTAATAATACAAATAGGATGCCTAAAAAGGACAGAGAAATCAAACTTTTTTTTATTTTTTTCCGAATTCAGTTAAAATGAAACGATAATACCAACTGAAACACAAAAAAAGAATGGGAAATTAGGGTTAATCAATTATTGTATTATATATTTGTAGCAAAATGAAAAAACACAGAATCCCTAAATAATGAAAATTTCTTTTTCCAAACAGACTAAAGAACGGGCTTTCAAGCAACTTTATGAGGAATATTATGCCCCATTTTGTTTGTATGCCAAAAGGTTTGTTGACGATAAAGAAACACGTGAGGACATCGTTTCGGATGTATTCACTTCATTATGGGATAAACTGGATACTGACTCTTTTGATCTTCAATCGAACACTGCATTAGCTTACATTAAAATGTGTGTGAAAAATAACTGCCTGAATTTCTTGAAACATCAGGAATATGAATGGAGCTATGCGGAAAATATTAAGAAGAAAGCTCCAGTTTATGAAACGGAACCGGATAGTGTATATACTCTTGACGAACTGTATAAAATGTTGTATGAAACATTAGACAAACTTCCGGAGAACTATCGTACAGTATTTATGAAAAGTTTCTTTGAAGGCAAAACGCATGTAGAAATTGCAGAAGAGATGAATCTCAGTGTGAAATCCATCAACCGTTACAAGCAAAAGACAATGGAACTTTTGCGCAATGAACTGAAAGACTATCTGCCATTGTTACTTTTGTTATTCTATCGCACATAACAGTCTCTCCTTATCATCACATACAAACTATTACTTTTCCGTCTGAAAAATATTAATAGTAAAGTTGCTTTTGACTAATAGCAAACTTCCAATCCTTTATATATAAAGTTACTTTTGACTAATCATAAACTATAAATGCAAGCTTCGTTTTTATAATCAAAGGTTGCATTTATAAAAATAAAACTTGCAATTATATAATCAAAGCTTACAATTATAGTTTATAATAGGCGAAACACAAGTTTACTATTAACCCAAAACAAGTTTACCTATAATGAAGCATAACTTTACTATTAATGATTCAAGCGTAAAATAGCAGTAGATTGTTATACAACTGCTATGAGAAATAACAAGAATGAGTATGAGAAATGCCTGTTTTTAGGGACAGAGCACAGGAAAAATATGAGAAATGCCAACTTTTAAAAGTATTTCTCATATTCTATTACATTATGTTTCAACAGGTTGACTTATATTCATGAGAATATGAGAAATAGAATTGCCAAATCACTCTGGGGGGGAGGAGGCTCCCTAAGTTCCTCAATTTACAAGTTCACTAGTTTTACCGGGAACCTCAACTACATTTTGCATCATCATGTAGTTCTATGGATGGGAACTGCTGCGAATGGGAAAGGTATGATGCTGCCAAAGTGCGGCAGCCGACCCGGTCTATTTTGCCGTTTTCCGTCTGTGGAATAGATTCTGTAATAAAAATATGTTTGGGACGATAGTATGGTTCCAATGTTGTCTGCAACTTATTTTCTAGCTCTCTCGTATCCAATTGTCCCACTATCAATAAAGTGACAGCCTGCCCTAAGCGCTGATCCGGAACTGAAGTAATGACAAAGGACGCAGGAATAAACGGGCGAAGTAACTTCTCCATCTCTTCTGCTTGAATCTTAATTCCTCCACTGTTAATCACATTATCTTTCCGGCCTAGAATCATAAAACTTCCATCGGGATAGATACGTGCAATGTCATTGGTTTGCAAAATCTCATCACAGACAAGGGGGGCATCAATCACCAATGTGTTCTCTACGGATAAAGACAGTTTTACTGAAGGAAATGGATAATAATGTTCTGAAGCCGATGCTCCATTCAGACGACGAAGGGCAATATGCGACAAGGTTTCAGTCATGCCATAAGTGGAATAAACGGCAGTCGGAAGATATTTTATCTCCGTTTCCAGAGCCTCATCAACGGCTCCGCCTCCTATAATCAGAATATCCGTTTGCTTTAATCGTTCTTTCTCTTCGGGAACTTGCAACGTATTATAAACTTGCAGGGGAACCATTGCCACAAATCTCAAAGGCTCTTTTATATCCGCTAAAGGATGACCGGAAGCAGGACGTACAATCAAATTCAAACCTACAACCAATGAACGTACGACCACCATCATTGCACCGATATAACGAAGATTCATGCATAATAATGCCGACTCACCTTTCTTCAAATTCAGAAATTCACAAGTCAGACGCGCACTTTGCATCATTTGATCCTTGCGTACCATCAGTTCTTTAGGTATACCCGTGGAGCCCGATGTATGAACTGTAATAACAGGAGAATCATTAAACCATTCGTTCAGGAAAAGATATAAATTCCAATAAGCAGAAGAATGAGCTTCTGCTCCTCCTGCTATCAGTTGGCTTATATCCTCAAAAGTATATTCTTTTCCTTCCAGTAACAAGCGTTGTTGTTTTCGATCGAATATCATCGGAATATCCTTTAAATACTATCATTTACAAAACCATAAACAATCTTTTCTTATTTCAAGAGGCACTTCCACGTTGTCTGTAAAGAGCGCCCCTGTTCCCAGTCCCTGTGGCAACGGATTGCTGAATGTTGCACACCACTGGGCAATGGCGTTTAGCCCAATGTTTGATTCCAGAGCGGAAGTTATCCACCAGCCGATCTGTTGTTTTTCAGCTTCGGTAATCCATTCGTCTCCTCCGCATATTCCTCCATGAAGAGAAGGTTTAATAACGATATATTGCGGACGAATTGTTGAAAGCAGCTCCTGTTTCCTTTCCAGCGTATTGCATCCTATCAGTTCTTCATCCAAAGCAATCGCTAATGGAGATTCGGCAGCAAGCCGAGCCATTTCCTCCCATTGTCCGGCACAGATTGGCTGTTCGATAGAATGTAAATCAAACTCGGACAGACGTTTCAGTTTTTCCATTGCGTCCACGGGTGAGAAAGCACCATTTGCATCTACACGCAACTCTATTTCTTTAGAAGAGAAATGCGTACGAATATGGCGCAACAATGTCAGTTCTTCTTCGAAATTGATGGCACCTATCTTTAACTTGATACAACGAAATCCGGCTTCCATCTTTTTCTCAATCTGGGATAACATGTTCTGAAAATCTCCCATCCAAATAAGGCCGTTAATCGGAATACCAACTTCTCCACGTGAGAAAGCCGTATCACATAAAGCCCAGTTTCCTGCAAAGAAATGCCGGATGGCCGTTTCCAGACCAAATAAAATTGAAGGATAGTCACACAAGCCATCCATATCCAATCTGCCTTGTTCCCTCTCTACTTTCCGGCAGACTTTCACTAATATATCTTCGTAATCAGGAAGATCGTCACAACTTAAAGCGGGCAAAGGTGCACACTCCCCTATTCCCACTCTGCCAGGGAAGTCAGGAGAGGTAAAATGAAGATACCAAACTTTACGCGTAGTATATGTTCCTCTGGAAGTCCCGGCAGGTTGCTTGAAATGGAGCAATCGGGGAATAATTTCTATTTTACAATTCATCGTGAATAATTTTTCAATTCACCACAGAATAACACAGAGCCTCACGAAGTTTTAATAAGTTATATCTCTTGCAGTTCTCCTACCATTCTCTCCTCCACAGTCTTGCTTTGCAGAAAATCGGGCTTAAACGCAGGAAAAGCAAACTCTGTGGTACTCTGTGGCAAAGCCGATTTTAAGGGAATTTCGGATATTGTTTGAAGTTCGGTTTACGTTTCTCCAGAAACGCATTCTTGCCTTCCTGTGCTTCATCAGTCAGGTAATAGAGCAACGTTGCGTCACCTGCCAATTCCTGAATACCTGCCTGACCATCCAGTTCGGCATTCAATCCTGCTTTAATCATGCGCAAAGCCAACGGACTAAGCAACATCATTTCTTCCGCCCACTGTACATATTCGTCCTCCAACTGCTCCAAAGGAACTACTTTATTCACTAATCCCATGTCCAATGCTTCTTGTGCATTATACTTCCGGCAGAGGAACCAGATTTCGCGCGCTTTCTTCTGCCCCACTACACGTGCCAGATAAGACGCACCGAATCCGGCATCAAAGCTACCGACACGAGGACCCGTCTGACCGAAAATAGCATTTTCCGACGCAATGGACAAATCACATACCACATGAAGCACATGTCCGCCACCAATAGCAAAACCATTCACGGCAGCAATCACCGGTTTCGGGATGCTGCGAATCTGCTTTTGCACATCCAATACGCTTAGACGAGGCACACCGTCTTTTCCGATATATCCGCCACGTCCTTTCACATTCTGGTCGCCACCCGAACAAAACGCCTTATCACCGGCTCCGGTAATCACAATCACATCAATATCCGCTTCTTCACGGCAGATGCGCAATGCGTCACTCATTTCAGCAGTAGTTGTCGGAGTAAACGCATTCCGATAGCGCTCACGGTTGATCGTGATACGGGCAATTCCATTATAATAATCAAAAAGAATATCGTCGTATTCTCTAATGGTTGTCCACTCTCTTTGTGTTGACATAATCTATTTTTGTTTTAATTGATGATAATAATTCTTCAACATGCGCGCGTCCTTGTTTTTGTTGGTAAACACCTCCAAGAGCACAGGCTGCTCCATAGCTTCCGGTTGAGTGAAAGTTTTCATCGCTTCAGCCAGTTCTTCGTCATTTTGCGCTTGCAGATAGAGAAACCCACGCTCTTCTGCCCAACCTTTGGCCGATGTTTTATGAACTGCCGCAATAAATTTATGTGAGGTACCCGACATATCCAATCCCGGCAAGGTATGGAAAATCTCTCCTCCTCCATTATTTAACAGAAGAACACGCAGATTGGAGCGAACATTGACGTTCCACAACGCATTCATATCATAGAAGAAGCTCAAATCTCCGATAGCTATAAAGTTCAGTTTGTCGGAAGCTGCCGCATAACCGACAGCCGTAGACAGCGAGCCTTCAATGCCGTTTGTTCCCCGGTTGCAACAAACTTCAATCGTAGAAGGAATGGAGTATAATTGCGCATAGCGCACCACCGAACTGTTAGCCAGATGCAACGCACATGACTCCGGCAAGGCTTTCAACAACGTACCGACAGCAGACATTTCCGAATAAGCAAACTCCGGTTCAGGAATGATCTTGCAATAGTTTTCCCACACACGGGGATATTCAGGAGTCCGATTGCCCAGCAAACTGGCTATCTTCTCCAGAAACTCGAACGGGTCCATTTCGATCACCGTAGTTAATGAGCCATACAAATCGACCACCTCACCGTCCGGCGATACGTGCCAATGTTCTTTAGGCGGATGCTGACGGAGCAACTTCTTCAATCGTTTGGAAACGACATGTCCTCCATAAGTAATCAGCAGCTCCGGAACCATCTGATCTACCTTCTCTTCGGGCATGGCATAAAGCGCCGCATCGAAGTTCTTTACCGGAATACCGGGAACTGTCTGGTTGCCGATATGTTCCGTCAACCAGGCAAAATGTTTATATAATAACTTGATATATCTTTTTTCAAACAGATAGATAAGATTCATCTGACCGATGATAATCATACGCTTCTGGTATTTATTCATCCGGTCGACCAAATCGTTATAATCACGATCGTAGACGTTCAACCCCTGATAACGGGTTATGACACGCACTTCTGGAAGCGAATCGACCGTAAACTGGAACAATGGTTCAGAAATAGGGATATTGATATGTACCGGTCCTTTTCCATGATGGTTCGTCTCCAGCAATGCTTCATTCACCAGACGATTGCAATACCATTCATCTTCTTCCGTATGAATCTCCGGAAGGTTTACCGACTTCTTGACCAGCGTCTGAAATACGCCTGGTTGTGGTACAGTCTGTCCGTCCATTTGTCCGATCCAGGCAGCGGGACGGTCTGCAGAAATAATGACCAGAGGAACATTTTGATAAAATGCTTCTGCCACAGCCGGATGAAGGTTTAATAATGCAGTACCGGAAGTGCAGCAGACAGCAGCAGGCTTACCACCATTCAACGCAAGACCGATGGCAAAATAGCCGGCACTCCGTTCATCCGTCACCGGATAGCAGGTAAAATTCGGATGGTTAGACAAAGTATGCACTATGGGGGTGTTACGACTACCCGGACACAACACAACCTTAGTAATCCCATGCGCCTCAAGCAACGCAACCAACTGGAGTATGTTCTTCTTGTCTGTATACATGATGATAATTATTAGTAGTTTATGATTTTAAAGGAGGCACTGCAATCAGCCGTTTGATGGTTTGCAACTTTTTCTCCGTTTCCAGCCATTCGTCATTCAGTTCCGAAGAGGCCAATAATCCACCGCCGGCATAAAGAGTGAGTTGTTTATCTTCGATATGCATACAGCGCAGGTTTACATACAAGTCTGTTCGCCCTTCCGGATCGAGCCATCCGATAAAACCGGAGTAATAGCGGCGGTCGTAACCTTCGTTCTGCAAAATAAACTGATAGGCTTCTTCCTTCGGCAAGCCGCATACGGCAGGTGTCGGATGCAAAACTTTCAGAAGGTCTCCCAAACCTTTATTATCTTTCAAAGCGAACCGGAAATCGGTTTTTAAATGTGACAAAGCACCGGCATAAGCAGGATATGGCCCGTTTTCCGTAGCATGGATATCCAGTGAAAGAAGCTGACGACGGATATAAGAAGATACATAATCCTGTTCCTTCCGGTTCTTTTCATCCCATACTTGCGGCAGTCTGCCATCTTGCAAAGGCTGTGTTCCGGCCAGCGCAACCGTATGCCATTCGTCTTTCTCACCCGATAAAATGATTTCGGGAGTGCTTCCCAGCCAGATCCCTGTCTGCGGAGTATAACATAAGTATATATACGAATGAATATAACGTTTACAAGCCGCCCGAAAGATGGACGAAGGAGAGAAATCAGCTACTTTATCAACTGTAAGATGACGGGAAAGCACTAGTTTATCAAAAGTCCTGTCACGTAACGCATTTATAAAGGTATGAAAGCATGCCGTATATTCTTCCGTGGAAGAAGTCAGAAATGATTCTTGCCCTTGCAGGCGCAAGGCTATCTCCCGGTCCTCTTCCGTATCATCATCCACCGGTAAAGGCTGCCCCCACTGATCGGGTTGAATCAACACAACCGGACATGACTCACTCACCTGAAACGGAGCAATTACAAATCCTCTCTGTCCATTCAGTTCTTTCAAATCGTATATCAAACGGACCGCTCCTTCCGCCTGCGTCAACAGACGGGGAACTTTCTCTCCGGGAATACGGTAAACAGCAAACGGCTGCTTCCGCTGAATAAATGCATCAATAGTTGTCAAGTTACTTATTTCTTCGTCGGTCATCTCTTTTTCATCACACTGTTGACTACCCGTATGGAAGACACCAGTTTGTTTGTTGAAGTAAACACGTCTACATTCCATACGTGGGAGGAACGTCCTTTATGTACAACTGTTCCTACTGCACGCACGGTATCTCCTTCATGTGCAGAAGATATATGGTTTCCGCTGACCTGCATTCCTACTACAATCTCGTCCGGCTGGCAAAGAATCATCGAACCGAGTCCGGCAACTGTTTCTGCCAGTGCAAGAGTAGCTCCCCCATGCAAAATGCCGAAAGGCTGACGGGTACGATGGTCTACCGGCATCGTTGCTTCCACACGATCTTCGTCGGCGTATGTATATTGAATTCCCAAGTTTCCCATTAATGCATGGCGTGCCTGCGCATTCAGTTGGTCAAGGGGAATTTCGGCTGCACGCACTTCGGCTATGATAGCTTTCTCCACTGCAACGGCCACTCCGTCTTCCTCATTCGAAGCAGTCACATAGTCGGCACAGGCTTTGACCGAGTCTTGTGAATGTCCCATAGCTACACCCAGTCCGGCCAACTGAATCATTGTTACGTCACACACACCGTCGCCCACAGCAATCACTTCCTCACGCTTCACATCCAGTACCTCCAGCAAAGCACCCAAAGAGTTGGCTTTGTCGATAGCGCAGGGAACTACTTCCAGAAAATATGGTTCCGAACGGAATACGTCCAACGCTCCGTTCAATCGTCTCTTCCAGTGATCTTCCAGACCAACCAGTGCTTCTTCGTCATCGCTCACCAGCATACACTTACAAGGAGCAAAATCAACGGCAGCAGAAAATTCTTCTTCTTTGATTATTTGCAGGTTATTCAACCGGGCTTCATTTTGGATATGTTCATTTTCAGGAGAATCCGTTATGATCGTATCATCATGATAAGTGAATAAGGCAAAACCGTTTTTACGGGCTTTCTTTTCCAGATACGGCAACATTTCGGGATTAATCCGACGTTCAAACAGAATTTCCCCGTTTTGTGCATTGATAATCTGACAGCCATTATAGGAAAGGATAAAACCTCCATAGTTTCCAAGTTCAAGCATCTTGGCCAGCGGCATCAGGCCATAAGTAGGTCTGCCGGATGCCAGCACAATACGTACTCCCATTTGCTGAACCTTCAACAGGGCAGCCAATGTACGCTTACTAATTTCTTTCGCATCATTGAGGAGTGTTCCGTCTACATCAAGAACCAATAATTTATACTTCATGATTACACGATTTTGATTTAGATTACAAAGGTAGGAAATTGAGTGAACGACAGAAAGCGTAAACAGATAAAAATTACTTTAATTTCAATCTTTCAAACGCATTTCCAGATAATCGCGGAGGATACGGGCATGATTATACACCGGTTCTTTGGAAGCGTAAAGCAATGTTATCACCGGATGCGGCTTGATAAGAGTCAGAAAATCAGCCGTTGAGGAAGAAGCGTCAAGTTCTTTCTGATACTGTACGACAAAATCTTCCCAGTGTCCGGGAATATCTTCGTGAAACCATCTACGCAATGTGGAAGACGGTGTGATGTCTTTTGCCCAATAATCGTACTTCAGCCATTCTTTCTTCATTCCACGTGGCCATAATTTATCTACCAGTACCCGGTAGCCATCTGTTTCTGAAAAATCGTCGTAAACCCGCTTTATCCTTACCTGTATCATCTCTATTAATAGTTAATTATAAATAGATAAACCGGAAAATGCGAAAATTGTTTAGCAGAATCCACTCAATTCTATAACGAATCCTGTGCTTTTTTAAATTCGTAAGGAGTCATTCCCGTCTTTTTCTTAAAAAGATTGTATAAAATCGGGGTGCTATTAAATCCGGCCTCATCCGCAATGGCACGTATCGTATAATTAGGATGCTTTTTCATCAGTTCAATGGCATAATTAATGCGCAATTCATTGATATATCCATTAAAATTGGTTCCGGTACATTCTCTTATCATCCTCGCAAAACGTGCGTTATTCAGATGTACGATTTGTGCCAGATCTTCTCTCGACAATTCTGAAGAAAGATATAACTGTTTCTGAATAACGATATCATTCAGTTCCTGAAATATCTTCTTATTCTCTTCTTCTTCCCCACTTTCTTTATCTGTATCGTTAGCAAGTTCTTCCAGTTCTTCGGGTGAAATACGTTCCGGTTCAACCTCCGACACAACAGCCAGTTGTTCGTATACTTCCGATAACTGGTTCCCATCTTTTCTATTAGCAAATTTCTCGTTTATAAGCCTGGCAAGCATCCTGTTCTTATACTCGACTATATGATTGAAATGCCACAAACGCCAAACGATAAACAGAGTCAACACAACAATACACGCAAGAAAACAGAGGGTAATATTTCTTATTTTTAATTGAAAAGCCTGTTCGGCAATATATTCTTCTTTTTCAGAAGCGCCGTACATTGCATTCAATTCCAATGCAGCATTGTTTCTATCCCGGGTATTGATACTATCTGTTATAGTTAAAATCGTTTCACGTATCTCGGCAGCTTCTTTGTATTTATGCATACCCAAATATGCCTTCACTTCCTGTCGAAGGACAGTCAGATACTGTTCATTCAAAGTATCCTGCTGGGTTCTCATCAATTCCTTGAACCCCCTGCAATTATCAATAACCTTTTCATATTGTCCGGAAAGCGCCAAATAAGGAACCGAGTACATTTTTCCGTCGGGAGTATGAGACTCTTTCTTTGATAAGTATTTCTGATAATATTGCTCCGCCTTCTCATATTTCTTCTCCATGCAATAGATGTAGGCTAATTTGGCATATAAATAACTATATTGACCATCTACATAATCTTCAGAGATTTGAGGTACTTCCTTAAGCCGTTTAATCTGCTTTTCACGCTCAAAACCCACTTTCAATGCCTCATCAATTCGAGAATCATTCATTAAAAAGCTCATTTCTGCTCCATAGTAATAAGAGAGCAGCATCATTTCCCGCATCTCCTTTGAGCCCCGCAAAAGCTCAATAGTCCGGTTAAAATAATCGTATGCTTTATCTTTAAAAGATAATCTCCAATTATTCTCCCCCATACAGAAAAATAACCTGGCTTTGGCTTCCCTGTTCCCTAATTCTTGCGCCTGCCTGATTCCATCTAATGCATAACGCATACTTTCATTATATTTACTCATCATTGCCGAAAACTCAGCCAAATGTACTGTCATTTTCAGCATGTGTTTCGGATCTTTTTGATATATGGAATCAAGCAAATAAGCTTTCCTTGCATACATAAATGCCAATTTATTCATATACATATTACTATATGATAAACTACGCAATTCATTTACAACCCGCAAAGGAATCGTTTTCCTGTTCTCCGCTTCGTCCAGTAATTGCAGAGCACGCCTAGGTTCGGGAATATAAATATCCCTGATATATTTCTCCGTATACAGAGAATCATCTGTTAAAGTTTTATCAGCCCTCGAAAATTGATTATGTACAAATAAAAGCACCAAAATACATACAAAAAAACGCATAAGTTCTTACCGTATTTTAATCATTCAACATCCAAAGATATGTATTTTCCATAAAAAGTGCAAGGTACATCTTAATTTTGCAAAATTAAAATAAGAAACATTAGCTATCTTCTTATCCCAATCCTAGTTTCTGATAAATCTTCATCTCACAGAATCACAAGCCTAAAGCCTTTCCCAACCGGGCTTCAATACACACGCTCAAATCGGTCGTAACAAACTTACCATTATAAAAAAGAGTAAAGATAGTGGCTGGAGTAGGCGCATTTTGTGCCTGTTCCATGGTTTCTAATTCTATTATTTTTAATGGGAGATCCTTACTCTTGGCTGCATTGACCAAAGAACCGCGAACATGGAATTCAGTAAACGGACAACGATGAGTATAATACACTACTATTCCATCCCGGTCAGGACACTCACCTGTCAAGACACTGTCGTTGAATGAAGGATCGGGAGCAGCCGGATTTATTTTCAAAGCCAACAAACTGAATCCGTAAGGAAGTTTTTCTATAGTTTGGAAACCTTGTCGCAGCAGCCATTTTGTATCACTCATAAAATGAAATTTAGAAGTGCCCACTACGGTAACTAAACCATCTTTTCCCTGCAATTTCGCATCATCAATAGCAGACTGCAGCAAAGCCTTACCATGCCCGCATCCTTTATATTTACCCGACACCCAGAAACAATTTATCATCAGATAATTAGGAGCACTGACAGGAACCCACGCCTTTTCAGCAGGACCATATTCGATGAACACTTTCGCCCGTTCGTCAATACGTCTGAAAACATAACCATTATCAAACTCTTTTTTCAGCCATGCTTTTTTTAACTCATAACTATCTTTGCATTTCTTATCCGAAAAGGCACAGCATATATGTTCGTCCGCAATATTCTCCTTCGTCAAAGTGATGTAATTTGTTTCCATAATATTTTATTTAATAGGTTTAAAAATAACAGATCAATAAGCACTCATTATTATGAGTTATTAGAAAATCGCCAAGCTAATATTCTGCTGCTTTTAGTTCCCTGCTGCATTCTGATAATCTTATACTCCGATGCATTCACAGACTTCAATTTAGCACATAGCTTTTCAAGATTCTTTTCTTTTGAAACCAAGCTGGTAAACCATCCACAGTTCTTCTGATATTTCTGACTCTCGGAGATCATATTCAGTATAAAACGGATTTCTCCACCCTCACACCAAAGTTCATTCGCACTCCCGCCAAAATTTAATTGTACTTTTTTCACCTTCGTCCCTTTCAGGCTACTCAATTTGCGCAAGGTTCCGTCTTCCGCTTCTTCCTTCGAGCTATGAAACGGAGGGTTACATATCGTAACATCAAAATACTCGCCAGGCATGATAATTCCATCAAAAATTTTCTGACTGTCTTTCTGAAGTCGCAAGTCAATCTTATGTGCCAATACCGGGTTGCAAGTCACTATCTTCCGTGCATTTTCTATCGAGACCGGATCAATATCACTGCCCACAAATGTCCATCCATACTCTGTGTGCCCTATAATCGGATAAATACAATTTGCACCTACCCCAACATCCAGACATCTGCATTTCGTTTTCTGTTCGTTCGCATCTTCCTCCTCTGTCTGCAAATCGTTCGCTACCCTATCCGGCTGAATAAGATCGGCAATATAATGAATATAATCCGCTCTTCCGGGAATGGGTGGACACAAGTATTGTTTCGGTATATCCCAGTACCGAATGCCATAATAACTGATTAATAATGCTTTATTTAAAGCTTTTACTGCTTGCGGATTAAAAAAGTTTATAGTTTGTACACCCAGAGGATTAAGTGATACGAATCTCTTAAGTGGAGGATAATTTTCTATCAACAACAGAAAATCGTATTGACCATTGTGCTTATTTCTTATATGTAACTCACCTTTTTGCGCCATGTCGGCAAAGATACAGAGAAATTTCCTGTCTGCAAATTTTCCCTAACTCTTACCTCATAACATCACTAACATTCGGTGTCTTTTTTCGGTTCTTCTTTTATCTGCCGAGTTATAGATTATGTTTCAATTTTGCAAGTCTTTAATTACTAATATTTAAACTTAGACATAAGATGAGGGGGTCCGAAAAGGATACCCTCTTGGCACCGACTTATCATTGGACTTTGTTTAGAGCAAGATATGGTGAGGCTTGCTTGATAAATCCTATCTATACACAATGGGTAAATATGTTAGAAAAATCTCAAAAAGAAATATCATTTTGGAACAATTTATTGCCGAAATGTGAAATTAATAACTTAAAAACAAAAGAGGAAATCGCAAGAATCTGAGCTCCGACACTGAAACCGAAAGCAACCATAAATATAATCAAGTAGAACACCCCCGAGATGGCAGATGCTCCCAACTCGATCTCTCCGACACGACCCAGAAAGGCTGTGTCCGTAACGCCTATCATCATCTCCATCAGCAGGCTGATAAGAATGGGAAATGTGATACCCCCAATTTGTTTATAGGTATATTTTATGTTGTTATTTCTCCTCATTTTGTTGATTGTTTACAATACCGACGAGTATACGGGCAATGAACTAAACACTTTAAGCAGGTGCTGCATCCATATACATCGACGATTTCATCTCTTGAAACAGAGGTGCTCCAAACCTTACCTTTAAGAACTTTTCTCTCGCAGATATTGACACAAGCAGTGCACTTTCCGCAATGCGGATGGAGAGTCTCACACAAAAACGTTTCCAACAGGGCATCGGTTAAAACTGTACCGAGACACTGTGCCGCACCATATTCAGGAGTGATTAACAGATTGTTTTTTCCAATCCACCCTAATCCGGCGAGCAAGGCTATCGTTTTATTCGGCAAAAGAGACTCTTTATGTGCTGCATCAAATTTTCCCTCGGCAATAAGGTTTTCATCCGATTGCGAAAAAGCGTTGTATCCTTTTTCTGCTATATACGCTGCCATGTTATCTGCCAATTTATGAGTCCTGTTTTCGGTAATGGAGTATTCGTCGTCATCGAAATTATAATTGTCATCTATCCGGGCCTGTACGTAATCGGGGGTATCACATACTTCTTTTATATATCCGGCTGTCAGCGGAAGTGCAAATACAATGGCATGAGGGAATTGCCTGTTTTGTGTTTCACTCAAGTGTGATATATCAACAAAGCGTATCAGTTCTGCTCCTTGATTTCTTAATTCGTTTTCTATCTCTTGATTCAGGTATTTCATGTTTCTTTTCTTGTTACAGGGATATAAATAGCTGTTATCAACTCCGAAGCCGGAGTTTTCTCAGGTGTATTGATATACGTTTCAAAAGTGAAAGGCTCTCGCAACGTATAATCACTTGTGGGCAACCAGTCAAGGTAGATATGGCGATACACCCTATTTAGCTCGTGGTATAATCCTTTGAAACGAAAGATGGCATATTCGCCCGAAGAAATTTCATACATGCCAAAGCCTTTAGGGGTCTCAAATGATTGAGGCAAGGTTACTCCAACCATAAAACGGCTGTGCTCCTCAGGCGTAATCAAAGGATAATCAAGAGTCAGGCTTACATATTGGCATCCTTTTGATGGCAGTTCATAGTTTTCGGAGAATTGTAACAACTGTTTCCATAAGAGAGAAAAACTATGACTGATGTTATTTGTCCTTTCCAACTTCAAATAGGCAATGCGCATGTTGTGCACTTTCTTTATGCTCAACTCAACCTGTATTGGATTCTTTCCTTCGGGGCGAGCATTGGAATGTTTCTTGCGAAATTCTGGTATAGAACAATTAAAATAACTTTTAAATGCTCTTGAAAGCGTATGTTTATTCTGATAATTGATTTGACTAAGAAGTTCAGGAACACTTGTATCTGTCGATATTAACTTAAATGCAATGTACTCCAATCTTAGCCGGAAGATGTAATTTCCAAGACTATCACCACAGATTGCTTTAAAAAGTCTACGAAAATGAAATTTAGAAATACCTGCAACTTGGGATAGCCTGTCTGAATCGAGGTCGTCAAACAAGTGGCAGTTAATGTATTCCTGAACTTTTATAATTAATTCGTACTGCACATGGGCAGTGTTGATTTTTTGCTTCCATCTTTTGATTTCCGGCAATCGTTTGGACATAATTTCCCTTAATTCCGATGAAGAATAGCTTATTCCGACCTCTCTATAATATTCTTCGGGGAAAAGCCCCCAAAGGTAGATGAGGTAATCCATTGAGAAGTCATACGACTTAACTCCATTTTTTAGGCAGTAGTCGCAATATTCCTCATTCTGACCTTCCTCTAAACTGGCATAATCTATATCTAAGGGTATTCCACACGTTTGGCAATATTTTGTTTCAGTATTAATGTTCATACACGTCTCATTATTTAAGTGCAAAATTACTCAATAAATTACGGAAAGGGTTACCCTAAATGGCTATCTTTTACTTTATCATAATCTCCTCCAAGCAGGTAAATCACATTTTTGTATAACACGTTCATCAACTTTTTGCGGATCAAGCTTTTTAGGTATAAAAGTAGTATATACTTCAAGCTGATAGCATTGATGCAGTACTATATCCCGTTGAATACCATCGATAGATGTTTCTATAAATTCGAATATGTCCTAAATAGACACTAGTGGTTTAAAATAGCCGTTCTCTATATTGGATACTATGTATTCTAGTGTTCTTTTCTAGAGGTATTGCATATCTGCCTCTATTTTTACATTTTCGGTGAATGGCTCCAAATATTCAGGCTGATCCAGTATTCAGACTGAGCCGTCTAAATGATGTCCGGTAGAGCAGACATAATGGGATAAAAAAAGTCCCACAAATCATTGAATTTGTGGGATTTGACTGTTCATTGCCCGGTTTTGTCCGGATAGTTCAGCGGAGAGACAGGGAACGATTAACTTTAAGGTTCCTTACTCATTATCAGCATCTTACATAAATCCTCAATTCCTATGACACCGCATAATTCACCGCATATATGCTGCAACTTTCTTCCTGTTACACTTTTACTTACTTTTGCAAATATACGAAAAAAGCAGTATAAATACAAATTCATCACTTGATTTAACGAAGATAACTTCTATAATTTTTTTCCAATACCGATTGCAATTTGGAAAGAGGATAAAGGAACTTGCCACCTATAACAGTATAAGCTATCCCCTTTTCATCCTGCAACTTTTGCAAAGTCCTGCTTGATATATGTAACATACTACATACCTGCTCACCAGTCATATAAACCTCATTAGCTACAGGAACCTGCAAATTCTGAAATTCAAGAATTTCCTTTGAGCATTTTCTAAGCATCCT
>NC_021017.1:4928892-4930390 GCF_000210075.1 Bacteroides xylanisolvens XB1A | reverse complement strand
GGACAAACAGATTACCGAACTGGTGACTACCGGGAAAACCGGGCTAATCAAAGGCTTTAAAAGCAAGAACGGCAAAGTCTTTGACGCTTCACTTGCCTTTGACGGGCAGTTTAATGTTACTTTCGTGTTCCCTGAAAAGAAAGGCAAACCGAAGAAATAAGACGAAAATCGTTATATTTGCCACAGAAAGTTTCATTATAGATAGATTTATAATTGAAATTTTTGTGGTTGAAGCACCCGGAGGGACACCGGGTGCTTTTTTAAATCATTCTCCTTTATACTGGTAGGTCAGGTAAACGACCTGATTGTCTATCACCCGGTGTCCGGTCAGTTCCCACTTCGACCCGAAAGTCTTTCCTATAAACTTGATACCGTCCCCAAGCATGACCGGAACGATATACAGCGTTATTTCATCCAGCAGGGACGCTTCAATCAGCGAGGTTATAAACTTACCGCCGCCAATGACCTGAATATCGGTTTCCGAACTTGATTTAAGTTCATTGATTGCCCGTAAGGGTATATCGGTAAGAAAGGTTACATTCTCCTTTTTCGTCACATTGGTGTCGTAGTGGGACACTACAAAAGTCTTTTTACTTTTGTACGGCCATCCGCCCCAACGTTTAAAAATCATGTTATAGGTATTCACTCCGGCAAGAAATATACCGGGTTGTTCATAAGCTGCCGAAATTTCCTTTTTAACGTTTTCCGGCATCCAGTCCAAATCATTATCTTTTCGGGCAATGAAGCCATCGAGAGATACAGCAATACAAGTTTTTAAATGTTTCATAAGTTGGTATCAAACAGTTTTTAGTTATAAACTGTTCGCCAGTACGTCTAAAAAAAGCGTGAACTCACACTATTCCAACGTAGAGGCACTGGTACGCCTAAGAGAAGAAACAGGCAAGCCCACGCTATACAGAAGTATAGCATGAACATTGCGCATAAATCTCTTCTCTTTGAAAATTACCAGTTTTCTACGTTGAGACGTTCTGCGAACGCTATGTTATATATAAAAGCAATCGGCTTTTCAACCTATGCTGTTATTGTCTTATGAAACTGTTGCAAATATACAGAAAGTCCCGGATATACCCGAACAGGAAAAAGAAAATCCTGTTTTATCTCACGACAAAACAGGATTAAAAGCTATTAGAAAAGAAAAAATTAGTCGGTTTTTTCACGGATTAACTTGTGTACGTCCGTGGCACGGTAATAACATCTACCATCCAACATAAGGAAAGGGAGTATTCCTTTTTTTCGATAACGGGTCAGTGTTCGAGGGGCTACTTTCAGAAGCAAGCATAAATCCTGATTATCCAGCAGTTCTTCACCATCCAAACAATTACGTCCTTTTATCACCCGGTCTATTTTCTTGTCCTGCATATCGAACCTATCCATGATACGCTCCATCCATGCGGTAAAATCGTCTTTATCTATATACATAAGGCTACCTGATTAAATTAAACCAATCATAAAATAACTTTGGTTGGACGGGTCTTTA
>NC_021017.1:4835951-4927385 GCF_000210075.1 Bacteroides xylanisolvens XB1A | reverse complement strand
GGAAACCATGTGCAGCCAATGACATGACATCTTTTTCTCCGCCCGTAATAAACAGTGTATCACCTTTTGCGGGTAGTTGTTCCAATCCGAAACAATAATTATCTCCGAAATTACCCCCATAGAGGAAACGAGTTTTTGAGAATGGACGATACAGTTTTATATATCGTTTACTTTTATATCCGTACATTGGTTCTGTTACGGATGAAGTATAAGTGAATTGTGTTCCATCCGCTGTTACACTCTGAAAATCCCGTAGGGAACAGACCTTGTACAGTTCCAATATTTCCGGTGTGATACCATACTGTTGCCAGTACATCAATTCAGCAAGCGGAAATTTCTGTTCCCTGAACTGGTAAGGTTTGCTTTCCTTCTCAGGTGTTTCTTCCAATATATTATCCACCACACGGCAAGAATTACGGGTAACAGGTATCGGGTTACCTGTTGCCAGTCCTAATCCCAAATCCCGGTCGATGGTTTCCAGTATCTCCACAAAATCCATCGAATTATTGCAGTCCAACCCTTTAAGTTGCCCCACGAAAAAGAAACAATCACCGCTATAATTGTCATTGCCAAAATCTTTCATCTTATATATACCACTTCGGCGGTCGAAATAGATATTACAGGACGCTTTATTATCTTCATAAAGCGGGTTCAAGAAATTTCGACCTATCCGCCAATTACCGGGTACATAGTGCTTGAATACAGATAGCCCGTTACTTGTCCTTTCTAATATTTCTTCTTTCCTTAACATATAGGTGGTGGTTGGTTATCAGGTCTTGAATATTCTCTTTATTGCTCTTTATCAGTCGTTCTTCCAGCATCCGTTTTACTTCGCTTATTTTGTAGAAGTAACGCCCCCGAATATTGGAGTAGGCAATAGTTCCAGCCACTCGCAAACGTTGCAGTGTCTTTTCACTGATTTTCAAAAATGTGCAGACCTCGTAACTATCCACCCAAATTTCATCTTCATTGGTACTTTCCGCTTCCGTGTGATTGAATATGTAATCGGCGATAGCGGTAATTTTGTTGTCTAAATCCTTGTAGGCTTTTGACTCGAATGTTATTATCTCCATTTTGCTAACTAATTGATTTGCTGCAAAGTTGAAGCATTTGAAAAAATAAATCTTCCAACCTCTTTCCAAGTTGGAAGATTTATTTTTTTGAGGATTTTAGCCTAAAAACCATCTGTTTTGAGCTGAAAAGTAAGAAAAAATGGGTGAAAACGGGTAAAAACAAAAACAACCAAGTTGGTAGATACTTGGTTGTTTTTGTGCTTTTGTTTTTTATAAGTTGTCGTCTTCATCCATTTTCTTCAGCAAACACTTTATTAGGTTACTAAGAAATGAAGTCCGGTCTTTCTTCCGGTCTTTTATTGTTATATAAGTCCGATAGTAATCCCCTAAATCAACTTTGAAAGATGCTTCTAAATAAGTCATAATCTCTTTAATATCTGCTTTACCATTATTCAAGACACACGCAGCATAAATAGAATATCCAAGTTCTACTAATGCTATCTTTGGAGCAGTCCATCGAAAAGGGTGTTCAGAAAGAAATGCTCGACTTTCTTCAATGATTATTTGCTTATCTACATAATGTAGCCTTTTATTCAAATAAATGCTAAGCATATCATTTGCTAATATTTGTGCTGCTTTGTGGTCGTAGCAAGTTGAAAATTCCGGGTCACGGTCATAAGGGGTACAATTCGGGCATAGTTTAAAATCAATATGCCCCCTTACAAAATAATGATTATCTAAATGTGTCGCTTTGGAACGGTAATATTGATAGAAGTCTAAATTACTTTCAAAATAGGAGGTCAGTTCATCCAATCTGTCATTGTAGTGCTTCTTTACTACCTCAATGCTACCATTCGGTTTTCTCATTTCAGCGTTATACACATCTGTGAAGTATAATAATCGTCCCAAGACTTCCGGTTTTATATATTTGAAAAAATAAATTTCCTCTTCTTTACTTTCAAACGGATGCTCAATAATAATCGTTCTTAATTCTTCGAGTGATTTTTGTAGGAACTCTACTACTTCAAATATTAAGTCTATTGAAATATTCCAATTATCAATATCTATTTTATCATAGATTACAAGGTCTATGTTCTTTATAAAATTCTCATATTCGATTTCGCTATTCATGTCATATATTCTTCTGTCATTTATATTGCAAATAGAAGTTTATTTTTATATTTTAATATACAATAAATAAATGTAGAAAGTATGTGAGCATACTTCCTACATTAGATAGCCAATTAAAAAATTGTATTAAGTTAGTTTCCTTTCAAACAGAATATTGATGAATGATTTTAGCCACAGCATCCGCAAGAGTTACCTTGATTTTCACTCGTATCATTCTTTTCTGATACTTTGGTTTCGTCCTTTTTCAAATTCTCTGACGGATTTCCATCTTCTTCTACTTCCTCTATTTGCACTCCGCAACTACATTTACAAGGTTTCGGAGCAAATAGAGAGGCAAAAAAGCCTTTCTTCTTATCTTCCTTTTCTTCCATAATTGAACTATTTATTTTTAAGTGATTATAAAAACAGGTTAAATACATAACCTGCGATAACTGCCGTTAAAAAGATAACCGCCACTATCATGCCTACCAGTTTTTTCTTGAATATACTGGCAAGCATACTCATTTCGGGAATAGCCATTCCTGCACCACCGATAACGAGGGCAATAACCGCCCCGATGCTCATACCTTTGCCCATCAATGCTATGCCGATGGGGATAGCTGTTTCTGCACGGATATACAGAGGAATACCCAATACGGCAGCCACAGGTATAGCGAGAGGATTGTCTGCACCTGCTATTTTCAACACAAAATCTTGCGGCATATAGCCATAAATGCCAGCACCGAGAGCAACACCTATCAGTAAATATATCATAATAGGTCTAAGGCTCCCCCACGCATTTATAAAAGCAATCTTTATTTTTTGGCGGAAAGGAAGCAACCTTTTGTTTTTAGGCTGTTCGCTGCCTGAACAACAACTGGGTTTCACCCGAACATTTTTCACATACTTTTGTGCGCCTATTTTTTCGAGAACATATCCAAATGCAACGGAACAGATAAAAGCGATGACAAAATAGAAAACCATTGCCTTAAATCCTACCAAAGCTCCCAACATACCTATAATGATAGGATTGAGTAATGGAGAAGCTATCAGAAAGGACATTGTAGAACCAAATGGAACTCCTGCATTTAGAAAACCTACTGTCATAGGAATGGTAGAGCAAGCGCAGAAAGGGGTTAATGCCCCAAATCCGGCAGCTATGACATTGCCCATAATACCCGAACCTGATAGCTTTTTCCGAATCGTTTCTTCCGGGATATACATCAGTATAATTTCTACGGCTGCGCTGATTAACAGAAATAAGGCTATCAACTCAATCGTAATAAATACGAAGTATTGTAATGTGTCTAATAAAGTATTCATAATCTATTGAATTAAAAACTATTTATTAATTAAATGTAGTGTCACAACAGCTTTCTTCCTGTTCAGGTTGTGGCTGTGTTCCGCAACATTTCTTTTCTTCTGGTTGCACTGATTGTGTGTTTGCCGGGCAGCATCCGCCACTTTCATTGCTTTGGACTGTTTGATTTTTATTTCCAATAAACAGAACGAATACAAGTATTGCCACACCTAACCACAAGAAGAATTTTTGGAAAGACTTTGATTTGGAACGTCTTTTCAGATTTGTTTCTGAAACATTCGTTCCACATCCACAAGTTTCTTTTTTGAAATAAACTTGATAAAAGCCAAAGAGTAGGGAGATGATGGCAAAGCCAATAAACCAACCTTTATACTCTGCAAAAAAACTAAGTTGTGACGCTCCAATTCCTAATGTTGCTAATATTCCGGCTAATATAGGTAGCCCACAGCAACTTATTACACCTAATAAAGCAAGTAATGGTGATATTACACTTGCTATCATCGACCAAATTGTTCCTGACTTGCCCATTCTTATTTTACTTTAGGAAACCAACTTCTTGTATTATTGGCTATTTTTACTAACATAAGCATTACTGGAACTTCAACCAATACGCCTACTACGGTAGCCAGTGCAGCACCGGACTGTAAGCCGAAAAGAGAAATAGCCACCGCCACCGCCAACTCAAAGAAGTTACTCGCACCAATCATTCCGGCAGGTGCGGCGACATTGTGGGGTAACTTCCACCACTTTGCCCAACCGTAGGCAACAAAGAATATCAGAACCGTTTGCAGGACAAGCGGGACGGCAATCAAGACAATATGTAACGGATTGTTCAGTATCGTTTCCCCCTGAAACGAAAACAGGATGATAAGCGTTAATAGCAATCCGCCAACCGTATAGTTATCGAACTTGCGGACAAAGACGGTATTGAAATAGTCTATTCCTTTTCGCCGGATAACCGTTACACGGGTTACTATTCCGGCAGAAAGTGGAATGACAACAAACAGTACGACCGAGAGTATAAGCGTGTCCCACGGGATAGAAACGCCACCGACACCCAACAAAAACGCAACGATAGGAGCGAAAGCAACCAATATTATTAAATCATTGACTGCCACTTGCACCAATGTGTAAGCTGCATCCCCTTTGGTTAAATGACTCCATACAAACACCATCGCCGTACAGGGTGCAGCACCTAACAGAACTGCCCCAGCTAAATATTCTTCGGCTAATCCGGCAGGGATTAATGACTTGAAAATAACGTAGAAGAATAGATAAGCTATTCCAAACATGGTGAATGGCTTTATTACCCAGTTCGTCACACAAGTAATGACAATCCCTTTCGGACGTTTGCCTACGTTCTTGATGCTCTGAAAATCTACTTTCAGCATCATGGGATATATCATTAACCAAATCAGGATAGCCACAGGTATAGACACGTTGGCATATTCAAATTTGCTCAATGTTTGCGGTATTGCCGGAAGATATTGTCCGATGGCTATCCCGATAACGATACACAAGGCTACCCAAATAGTCAGGTATCTTTCAAAAAATCCAATTCCTTGTTTCTTTTCCATAATGACTGCCCTTTATTTTAATTGCGGTTTTAATTCTTGCAGGTAAAAATCATAGAAACGCATTCTTATTTCATCCCGTACCCGAAGAAATTCACTATTTATAAACTCCGGTGTCCCGGTCGCTTCTGATGGGTCGTCAAATCCAATGTGCAATCTGTTTTTTACCTTGCCTGTAAACATAGGGCAGCTTTCATTTGCGCCGCCACATACCGTTATCACATAGTCCCATTCGTGCCCTAAATACAGGCTAACGTTTTTAGGGGTATGGTTGGTAAGGTCTATTCCTGTTTCAGACATAACTTTTACCGCCATCGGATTAACCTTTTCAGCAGGTTTTGTTCCTGCTGAAAAGACATCCATGTTTTTATCGAATGACTGTAAGAAACCGTGTGCCATTTGGCTACGGCAACTGTTACCAGTGCAAAGGATTAAAATCTTCATATTCTTATAAGTTTTTCCATTCAATCAGGGCAGTATTGCCCTTTGACAATTCTTCTACTTTCTTAATCCAAGTCAATTCACTTTGCGCTTTTGCTTGCAAAAATGAATTTGCTGTATTTGTCAATGACAAACAGGCATTTACTACCCACCATTTGTTGTTAATCCCGGCACGCTGCAAATCCATTTGTAGGCGTTCTGCTTCAAAAACAGGTGTTGCTTCGGGTAAAGTGACTATTACTACTTCCGTTTCCTGTGGATTGCGTAAACGGGGTAATAAATTGGCTACTGCTCCGGTTACTTCTCCCTGTGTACGTTCTACTTCTTTGTGATAGCTTTGGGTAGCATCCAAAAGCAACAAAGTATGTCCTGTTGGTGCAGTATCAATCACTACGATTTCATTCTCCGCTTTATCTACAATTTCAGCAAAAGCCTTAAATACGGCGATTTCTTGCGTACATGGTGAACGTAAATCTTCCTCTATATATTCCATATCTTCGGCAGTCATGGTTTCGGCAGCTTTGCTACGAACTTCATTCTTGTATTTTTCCAGCACTTCCGCTTCGTCTATATGGCTTACCGTAATACCTGATTTGATGGCAAAATCATAGTTCAGGTGATTTGCCGGGTCAGTAGTGGTAAGATGAACCTTTGCACCGAGCTTTGTTAATTTCAAGGCTATTTCTGTGGCTAAGGTCGTTTTTCCTACGCCACCTTTTCCCATTGTGAACACTACTCGTTTACCGGAAGTATAGAGGTCATTTACCAATTCATCTATACTTTTGCTATCAGTTATCGGCTGATAACGAATTTCATTCGTAATACTATCACTGTATAGCATACGGCGGATATTGGCAATATTGGATAAATTGTAAGAACGCAGAGGAACGCTATACATGGGATATTCAGATAATGCAATAGGCATACTTTGTAACGCCTTTTGCTGCCTGTTATACAGTTGTTGTGAAACATTGTCTGCTTCATCTAATTGCTGTAAAACACCATTTATCACCAATAGCTGATTTTTAATTCCCAATAGTTGTAATTCATGCGAAGAACGGGCAGCTTCTTTCAACGGTGCTATTTCAGGACGGCTTACCAATACTAACCGGGTTGCGCTTGTATCAGACAATGTATCAACCGCCTGTTTATAGATACCTTTCCTTTCTTCCAAGCCTGATAATTGTCCTAAACAAGATGCGCCATGTGTACTTTCACTAATAAATGTACTCCATGCCGATGGAAGCTGCAACATTCGCAATGTGTGTCCGGTAGGTGCTGTATCAAAAATAATGTGGTCGTATTCCTTCGCTTTATCAGCATCGGTGATAAAGTCTGAAAACTCATTAAAGGCAGCGATTTCTACCGTACAAGAGCCTGAAAGTTGTTCTTCCATATTTTGAATAACGCTTTCAGGTAATTGTCCTCTAAAAGGTGCAATCACACTTTCCCTGTACTCTGCTGCTGCCTGTTCAGGGTCAAGGTTTACGACCGTCAGCCCCGGTACTTCTGAAATAGCTGTACCATGTCCGTTTAGGGTTTGATTGAAAACATCTTGCAGGTTAGAAGCCGGGTCTGTACTGATAAGAAGAATTTTCTCCCCTTTATCAGCTAATCCCACTGCCGTAGCGCAAGCAATAGAGGTTTTTCCTACTCCACCTTTTCCTGTGAAGAATAAGTATTTTGTTAGTTCTATATCGGATAAATTAAATGCTTTCATTATTCTGTATATTAATTTGTTCAACGATTATTTAACGGGCATCAAGTCTAAATTAATTCCTGTCCATTCACTCATTTGTTTAGTTGTGGGATAATCTTTAGAAACTGCAATTTCACCATCCACCAAAGTAATAGGCAGTGCTTCTGCACCATTCTTTTGAAGATATTGGTTTACAGTCTTGTTACTTACATAAACTTGCGGTTCGTCCCGCAAATTATGACGGGTAACAACAACACCCTGTCTTTTCAATGTTTCGATAACAACGGCTATCCTCATTAATTCAGGATTAATATTAGTTCCACACAAACCCGTAGGGCAACACATTGCCGGGTCAAAAATTTCTATTGTTTTCATACTGTCTTTTATTTTAATTAATACATTGTTTGTTTATAGATAAAGAATGACCGCATAATAAATTCCTATCGCAATAAAGAGGATGGCAACAATTTTGCGAAACCATTTTTCAAAGATTTGTACTCTGTTATAAAACTTGCCTAATCCGGCAACACTGTACGCCAATATCCAAGCAACAAGGATTACAGGTAGTCCCGTAGCAATAGCATAAATTACAGGTAAAAGATACCCGCCTGTTTCTGCTGCTGCCAAGGGCATAAGCATACCGAAATAGAAAACCCCACTTGTAGGACAAAAGGCGAGAGCAAATAAAACTCCTAATAACATAGCTCCCCAACTGCCTTTTGTTTTCTTCTTTAGACCCTCTCCGCCAATATTGACTTTTGGTATATTCAGTTTTATAATATCAAGCATGAATATTCCGATAATAATTAAAACCGGAGCAATCAACATTTCACCGTATTTACTGACTGCCTTTTGAACCATGAACATACTTGCACCCTCACGAAGAATAGGAATAAGAATGAAACCAAGTGCTGTATAAGTTACTATTCTGCCGAATGTATAAAGCAATCCGTTTATAAATATACGGTGATGGTTCTCTATATCCTTACTGATAAATCCTATTGCCGTTATATTAGTAGCCAAAGGACAAGGGCTAACTGCCGTTAAAGTCCCTAAGATAAAGGCTGTAATAGCAGGAATAGAACTATTGTCTAATAGTGATTGAAGAAAGTCCATCTTACAATGTTTTTAGTAATTCGTCAATCTTGTTTTTTATTCCCTCTTTAAATTTATCCGGTTCATTTCTTGCATTGGAGAAACTAAACTCCGTCATGTTATTTACATTCTCTTTACTGTCTTTCCAGCCATTCACAAACAAAGACGACCATGTAACTTCGTATTTATCTGCAATTTGCTCATTTTCCTTTTTGGATATATCTATCACCTTGAAGATGATTTTACCGTCCGCCTGTTCTTTGGAATAAAGGCTATCTAAAAGAGCTACCGTATTGGCTTCTATTGCCCGGCAGGTTATGCAACGTTGCGCACCGTGAAAATATAGAACTTCAACACGGTTAGTTTGATTTTCTTTTGCTATGCTGGTTTCTGTTTTATTCTTTGAACCATTACCACAGGAAATTAAAACGATTGTTGCAATCAGTAGATAAAATAACTTCTTCATAGTAAATAATTTATTTAGTTATCAATTCTTTCACTTCTGATAAGGATAATCTTTTTCCGGCAGATATGACTTTACCATCAATAACCAAAGCCGGGAGACTTAAAATATTATACTCCATGATTTTTAATAAATCTTCTTCCTTAATTAGAGTTGCATCGCAGCCCAGTTCTGAAATAGCTTGTTTTGTGGTTTCGTACAATGCCTTACAGCTTGAACACCCAGTTCCTAATACTTTGATTTCCATTTTCTATTCAATTATAAAGTTAATATACCAATCGTAATTCGTAGAACTACGAACATTATTCTCAAAAAAAGGTGCTGTTATCCACAGCACGATGTACCCGTACATTTACAATCACCCAAAAATGCAGCAAATAATTTACGGGCAAGTTCCCAATTCTCTCGGTTGATACAATACCGAACTTTTGGTGTTTCTATTTCCCCCTGAATTAACCCTGCATCTTTCAGTTCTTTTAAATGCTGCGAAACGGTTGCTTTAGCAATGGGTAGTACTTCGTGAATATCTCCGAAGAAACAACTTTCTTGTTTAGCTAAGAAACTAAGAATTGCCATTCGTGCCGGGTGACCCATAGCTTTAGCAAAACGAGCCATCTGTTCCTGTTCCTCTGTGTACTGCTTAGTTTTCACTTTTATATCTCCTTTCTTGTTTGTTGTTCGCAAAACTACGAACTATTTTTAAATTGGCAAAATAAAACAGATGATATTTTTTAGATTAAACATTTTTTAGGTGCAAGGTGCAAGTATATATCTATATATATAGCTTGCACCTTGCACCTACATGGAAACATTTATATTCAGGCATTTGCGTAATTCGGAAAAGAGTTGTATCTTTGAACCCGTGAGATAGGCAGACAAACAGCGGACAAAGCCGGACAAAAGCGTTAATAAAAATCGTTACTGTTTCGTTACCTATTTGAAATATTGGAAAATAAAAGACTGATTTATAGGCGGTTGGGCGTTTGGGTTCAGTACCCTGTCTCTCCGCTGGAAAGAATTGCAAAACAAAGAAAATCCCTGTAAATTAATACTTTACGGGGATTTTTTGTTTTTGGTACATAGCAAAAATAAGCATATCAAAGCATTCTTTCGGTGTACTATTCGGTGTACCTGATTGCCTTCAATGCCAGGTACACCTATTAAGTAAATAATTCATTGTTTATCAGTGCTTTGCATCTTGACTTGTTGCTCTTGGAAATTTAGTTTTGTGATTAAAAAACAAGTAAGATGGAAAGAACAACATTTTGTCTATTGTTCTACATTCGTAGGACGAAATTGAATCGGAACGGTGAGGCTCCGATAATGATGAGAATTACAGTGAATGGAGTCCGGGTTGATGCTTCAGTGAAGAAAACAATTCTTCCGGAGTTCTGGAGTGCGGCAAAAGGAAAGGCCCTGGAAAAGAAGCGTGAGTACAAGGAACTGAATCTGTATCTTGACTCTATCCGTTTGAGGATAATGAAGATTCAACGTGAACTGGAAATAGAGGAGGTATCCGTTTCTGCCAACAGTGTTCTGGATCGTTTCCAGGGTAAGGATGCCCCCGTACAACGTACTCTGTTTGAGGTTTTCCGTGAGCATAATGATAAATGTGTCCAATTGTCCGGTACGGACATGGCGCCTGCAACCGTGCAGCGTTATGAGACATCCTTGAAGCATACCCGGGATTTTGTCTGGGAGACATATCATAAGAAAGATGTTCTTTTGGATGAAGTTTCCCGCCAGTTTATTGAGGATTACGAGTTTTGGCTTAAGACAGAGAAAAAGTGTTGTCATAACACAGCCACCAAATATTTGAAGAATTTTAAGAAGATTATCCGTATTGCTTTGGCTAAGGGATGGATGAAGAACGATCCGTTTTTAGAAATTAGATTCTCATTGGATAAGGTGGAACCGGACTTTTTGGAAGATTCAGAAATCCAGAAGCTGATATCGAAGGAAATTGATATTCCACGGTTAAGTCAGGTACGGGATATTTTTGTGTTCTGTTGTTTCACCGGTTTGGCTTTCTCGGATATTCATGGTTTGAGAAAGGAACATATCGTGGAGGACTCGAACGGTGTCAGGTGGATACGAAAGGGGAGACAGAAGACCAAAATCATGTGTAATATTCCATTAATGGAAATACCATTGAAGATTTTGGAAAAGTATTCCACCAATGAATATTGTAAGAAACATGGTGTGCTTTTTCCGGTGCTTTGTAATCAAAAAATGAATGCATACCTCAAGGAACTGGCTGATATTTGTGGTATTAAAAAAACATTGACCACCCATGTTGGGCGTCATACTTTTGCCACATTTGCTCTGGCCAATGGTGTCTCGATAGAGAGCGTTGCTAAGATGTTAGGGCATACCAATGTCCAGATGACCCGTCATTATGCACGTGTGCTGGATCGTACAGTGATACGTGAGATGTCACAGATAAAGATGGATTTTCATATCTCTATTTAGAATTATCTAGTAGGAGGTTGTGTCAAAACTCTGGCACAACCTCTCTTTAGAATGGAGGAAATACAATAGCCTTCGCTCTTTGAGCTATATGACTACATCGCTGTTAATATGTGTTTTGTTGGAAAACTCTTTTAGTGAGTTCTATAGGTCTGTAAGATGCGAGCACTGGAAAAAATTATAATCAAAGATTGTTGTTTTTTCGAGAGGATGTATGATATTTTTAGTATATGATGTTTGTGTTTTCTTATTCTATAGTTCTTGTTCTTTCTAGCAGTGAAAAAAGTAAATACTGGCTTTTACTGTAGAATAATGCATAAAAAACTATTTTGATAGGATCCGTAGCTGATGGCTCGCTATTTTTGGATGTCATATATCCTAATCTGATGAAAAATAAACTTTTGCTCTCCTTGCGTATTCAACGCAACAAGTTGATACATACTAGCGAGCAGACACAAATCGGAAACCACTATATCCTCGTCAGTGGCTTGTTGCAGGAATCTTTAATTTCTTCAATTTTTATTTTGTAATATTGGCTGCTTTAACTTAATCCATAAACACAACATAGGTGTATCTTTGAATTTAGTTAAACACACATCAGCATCATTTAACGTTAGAAATCTATTCCAATTGTCAGCTTTTAATAGAGGGATTTCTACTGCTTCATCGAATAAAGTAAAGGTAGCTCCCATATCATTAAACACTCTAACAATCCTATTAGTTATAATCTCTAATTCTTTCGCCAGAATAGGTTGCTTCAAGTCGTTGTTCTTATGGAGTATAATAACCGTCTCATCTTTTGATTTTCTTTCTATCATGCAGTTAAAATATCCGAAGTATTTATAAGAAGTACTCAGGTAAGTTAAAAATTGCCCAGATTTTGTTTCGACTCTAGTTACTTGCCTTGTAATATAATCGCTAAGAACTTCATCAAAATATTCACGCGCAGATTTTTTATTGTTATTTATTGCTTCATCAAATTTTTCTATAAACTCATCTATTGAATATACTTTAGTGTTGAAATTGAAAAGTTTGTATAATGTTTTGCTCTTGAGGCGCATACCTTCGTCATCACTAACCATGCAATCGCAGTATGAGCCGAAGAAACTGTGGTAACAGTCGACTTGCATATTTCTAAACTTAACCTTCTTCCGGGTTTCTTTATTAACTCCAAATAGATCAAGAAGTATATATGACATATAATATACCGTTGCAAAATCAGTGTATGATAATCCTGTTTGAGTTAAAGAGGCTTGAATAATATCTAGAAAGGATAATCCTAATGGAGATGAGGCTAACTGCTCGTTAAAAATATTTTCACCTTCCGCTTTAATTGATGTCGGATTATATCTAGCAATAGTATTGTCTCTCATAATTTTGTATGACTCCTTATTCTCATAAAAATAGTGGGAGACGAATTTCATTAATGATGTAAAAGTTGATATGTCCATTTGGAGTTCATCGACTGAAATTGGGGCTCTTTTTTTTAGCCAATCAAAATCTAATTCACCTTTTAAATCCTTAATGCTAATATCAACAATGTTATTGATAACATTCCGCTGTTCTTCTGTTATTTGTGAAAAATCAAAATTTTCAAGCCAAGAGAAATCCTCTATTTTGCCTATAGTTTCGAAAGCATTGCGTGGGGATTGCTTTATAACTTCCTGTTTATGGTTTTCGTATATTAAATGATATCCACTTACTATCGATTGCATATATTCCATTTCAGTATATTTAATATCCGTTTTATCATCTTGCAAATCAAATAAATGAGCATTTGAGTAGAAGAAAATAAACTCATCTTTGTGAGATAATATCTTTTCACGCAAAAGAGAATACTTTTCTTCTTTTGCATTAAATAGATGACTGAAAACTTGTTTATCCAAATATATTGTAACCATAAATTGTAAAATAATAACGATTTGTTTGTTGTTTTTACCTTCTTCAATACTAAACCTTTTCGTTGTATTTCTGGAAGATTTTTTTTTAATCTTCTTTGTCTTAGGAAGTTTGAAAGAAGGGTTAAATAGAGTAACAGATTGGCAATCGTTTCTGGGCTTTGTTGTGCATTGCTGTCAATATCACTCTCTTTAGTACAAAATTACGAATAAAAATCAGAAGCACATCACCCCGTCCTGTGTTTTTTACGTGGAGGTCTTTTTGCCATCACCAAATAAATCCGGTTTAAGCGTAATATCAATTCTTAGTGAATTACCGACTATTATTGCTGGAATTTATACTTCAATCCATACTTCTTCCAGTTTGCTATACAGTGTTGTACGTTCGATTCCGAGCAGTTCGGTGGTAACCTTTCATTTTCTGTTTGCCTGTTTCAAGGTACGGAAAATCCTCTCTTTGTTTTCAGCGTCATTGCGCAGGGCGAAGCTGACGGATGAGGTTGCTCTCGTCATGGTAAGCTCCAGGTGCTCTTTCGTGACAAGATCTGTCTGTACCTGTAACACCGCATCCATAATTTTCTGTCGAAACTTAAGGACATTGCCCGGTCACGCATGGGCAGTAATGTCTTATTGCGCACGTCATGGATTTGCGACCCTTACTCCCAGTAGGCGTATTCTCGTTGAGAGTATAAGCCGAGTATTGCGGCATACGAAATTATCACTGCATAGAAGTATGTTATGATAACCATCTGAAAAATAGACCTGGATTTGACAACGTTTGGCAACAGACTTAACCAGTCATCTACTGAAATCTCAGTGGCTATATTACTCGTGGAACGAACAATTATAACAATCAGAGAAAACGGCAGAGTGAATATCCCGAAGGGTAATGTATGGATGTCAGAAATGGAGTTGGTGGTGCTGTTCGGAGTGATAGCTCAGGTATTCCAAATTGTCATCAGAGTGATATACAAAAGTGAAACACTCACCCCTATGACAACTCAACAATGTACTGTTATTACTTTTACAAGTTGGAAGATATTCTACAATCATGAAATTATTATTGTCCTTGTGTTTTAGAAGAATACACTATTTCATCCACAAGTTATATTAAAATGGTCATTTACTACATTTTCAGTTTGGGAAGAAGTGATGGGAACAGATTGACTTACTACACAAACATAAGATAACACATCCGTCTGCCTCACCGCTTACCGTTGAAACCTTAAGAGAATTTTATGTGATTCGATTATTGTATTTAAAGATAGGCGTTATAAAATTGGCTCATGGTACATATTAGGGTAAGTATAATACTTATTTTTAGCTTTAACCTCATTCTTACATCAATTTATACCTCACCTAGGCAACCTTATTTAACTGTAACCACCACTATCTATGTATCTGTCATTCATTGGTAAATAGAAAAAATGTTTTTTTCAAATATAATCAAAACTAAAAAATGGCTTATTCTATTCATTGAAAACTGAAAGTGTTTTTTTAGCCATTTCGATTCGCTGATTAAAGAATATACGAGTTTTTTCCCAAGAGTAATATGGGAAACAAGAGGTTGATATAGGAAGCGCTGCTGCTTCCTCATTTAACAGAATCTTAACCCAAATTCTTTGGTCTCTGTCACGATAGAAAAGCCACTGTACATTAGCGGCCATTGGAGATATTTCATAATCCTTCCAATAGACTGAAACGGAATCGGGCCGGCAAACCTGTACATCAGTTTTTTCTATGCCCATCAACGACACAAAAGGTATAACTGTTTCTGCATGAGCAAAACGAAAGTTAGCCTGATAATCGGATTTCCCACTTATCACCTCTTGAGCAGAACGAATGAATTCAGAAAGCAAAGGCCAAGCGATTGCAACCGGTAACATCTTACCGACAGGTGCAGAGCTCTTACTCATATATTGTCGCAAATTCTGGGTTTGCCAATAACGATGCCATTCATCAAGTGTAAAAAGGTCTTCCAAATTTAATGGGATGCTTGTATCAGGAAGAATAGCCGCAACAGAAAATAAAGCCATGACAAATTCCTCTGCCTCTTTATCCAGATATTGTTCCGGATTAAGAAGAAACTTCTTCATTATAGGAACTGGAGATATCTTCTTGTGTACAAAAGCTTTGTATATAGGAAGCCAGTCACCTTTCTCTTTATAATTGACATAAGATTTATTCAGATCAAAAAAACGAAGGATATGATTATATTGTTTTCCTTCACTTCGCTGTACCTGTAAAGCTGGATTATGCCTTATCATGCAAGAAAGAAAAGCGTCCATACTATTTATGCTGCGGGGAACATAGGTTGCTATTGCTTCAATCTTGGCAGAATTGCTGAATAGTTGAGGATAGTTCCTTATCATACGTCCGGCAATTCCTTCTTGTTCCGTCTCGCCCAACTTTGACAATTTTCCCCATTGACCGTCAAATAATCTGGATAAACGTCGTATCATAGAGAGTAAAGCCATGCCTTCTGAGGTCAGTCCATTCTCTTGTTGGGCTGATACCAATACCTTCTCCACTTTGTCTAGGGCTTTTCTTGAAGTTGGGAAGCGGGCTCCATGTCTTCCCAGATGATTTATATAAAATGGGGTCATACCATCCCGAAAAGTAATGGACGAGTCTGTCCTATTAGGATAGGGCATGGCCGTCCCTGCATACTTCTGTATCTTAGTTTGTCCCCATATAACAGGAAAAGTGAGAGACATAAAAGTCAAAACAAATAATAATCTTTTCATATTATACCTACTTAATTCATAGGCTATAACGATAAAAATGAGGATTATGTTTGCTCAAAATCAATCTTAAGACATCCAAAATCTTCATGTCCGCAAATAGTTGAACAAACGAATAAAATACGAACCAATAATGATTATCACTATATGAAGTTACTAAAATGATTGAAAATTAGAATATTCTTTTATTAAATAAGTGGTTATCCAGATGATATATTCAGCAGATTCATTTGTTTGTCACTATTTTAAACTTTATATTTGCATAAAGAATTAATATCTATATTAAAGAACTGATTTTAACACAGAATAAATGGACAGCCTTTACTTATAAAAACAAAATGGGCGAAGTATTGAATTATATAGAATTATATAATTTTTATTGAGAAAACATTATGGAGAATACACAAGAATCCACTCAAGTGCCTTCGGCGCAAATTGAGCAGGTATCACAATTTCAAGAATCCTTAACTCCGACCTTGCTGAAGGAGAATGAGTCCGCTTATGAGTCTGTCCGTGATTTACGGGAAGCACTCAAGGCTGAGGATGTTTTGAATATTGCCCTGACCGGTCCTTATGGGTCAGGAAAAAGTTCTGTATTACACACTCTGATGTATTTGAAAGATGAAAAATGGAACTATCTGCCCATATCCTTAGCAACATTGGATGACGACAAACATCAAAAAACAAAGGATGAAGAAACGGAAGACCAACAAGAACTTTTGGATAACCAAACCAGTGAAAAATCTACAGGTAAAGATAACTTCGATGACCGGGATAGTGAAAACTATAAAGAAAAACTGAACCGAAGAATAGAATACAGCATTCTCCAGCAATTAATTTACCGAGAAACGATTGATACTCTACCCAATTCACGCTTCAAACGGATCACACACATTACCCCAAAACATATATCGAAATTAGCATGTGGTTTTATCGGAACGATTCTTGCATTTGTAATCCTTTTCGAACCTAGTTGGATGAGAATTGACTCGTTTTATCGTGTTTTCAGTCAAGGATTTGTTTTTAACCTAATAGGGGATATTGTGGCTCTGCTATATCTGTTATTTGTCTTATATACAATAGCACAATATGTTATCCGGATATATGGCAGTACCAAACTGAATAAGCTCAACTTTAAAGACGGCGAGATTGAGATTAAAGACGAAAACTCCATTTTCAACCGCCATCTAGACGAGATTCTGTATTTCTTCCAGGCAACTGATTATGACGTAGTGGTCATTGAGGACCTAGATCGCTTTGATACCCCCGATATCTTTCTGAAATTGAGGGAACTCAACTTCTTACTAAACAATTCGGCTGTCGTAGGACGAAAGATAAAATTCATCTATGCAGTGAAAGATGATATGTTCAAGGATTCCTCCCGGACAAAGTTCTTTGATTATATAACCACTGTCATTCCGGTTATCAACCCTTCCAACTCGAAAGACAAACTGAAAGAAGAATTGGAAAAGAGAGGGCATAAGGAGGAGATCAAAGCTGATGATTTGGAAGATATAGCCTTTTTCATAGATGATATGCGCTTGTTGAAGAATATTGCAAACGAGTATCACCAATACCACAAGCGGCTTTTTGTCAACGGTACGGAATTAAGCCACTCAAAACTACTGGCCATGATTGTGTATAAGAACTATTATCCTGATGATTTCTCAGCACTACACAACAGACGTGGAAAGGTTTATCAATGCGTATGTCATGAAACCAAACAGGAACTCACCAAGTTTGCGCTCCAGATATTGAACAAACGGAAGGAGGAGATGGCCAAACGTCGCGAAACAAAGGAAAGGAACCGACACCTGAAGGCAGGTGAATTGCGAATGATTTATGTAAACGGATATGTTACCCATATCAACGGCAATCTAATTTCTATAAAGATTAATGATAACTATTATGAAACGAGTGCTATATGGAAGGATGAGGATTTATTTAATGAGCTCATCCAAAAAGAGAGAATAGAATACAAATATTTTAATTCATATAGTATTTATACATCCCATACAAACATCCGCTTTAGCGAAATAGAGAAAAAAATTGATCCAAAAACATCTTATGCCCAACGGTTAGCCGCTATTACAACAAAAGACAAAGATTTAGCCAGGGAAGAGGAGGAACTGAAAAAGGAAGAATATCGTATCAGCAGTTTTTCTTTGAAGCAACTGTTTATGCAGTTTAAGATGAATGAATGCGAAGCTTTCCAGAAAATCAAATTGGCTCCAATGATGGATCTCTTTATCCGGCGTGGTTATATTGATGAAGACTATTATGACTACATTTCTTATTTCTATCCGAACACGATTTCTCAGAATGACCGTCTTCTGCTTATAGCCATGAAGCTGGACAAAAGTCCCGAATATAATGCCAAGATAGACAAGATACAAAGTTTTGTTGCACAATTACCAACCTATGCTTATCTCAGTGATAGCGTGCTTAATATTAATCTGTTGGATTATTTGGGCAAACATACGAACATCGAACGAGAACGGTTCCTTCTATTCATGGCACGATTGGAACAACCCGTAGCTAAAATGGATTTTCTGGCCCAATATTACAAAGAGGGAAAACAAAATTATAATGTGTTTAATCACTATATCAATTGGAACGTCAATGATAGCTGGACTTCGGTATTGAACTGTGAGTACAGAGACATTCTGATCGAAGCATGGTTAAAGTTTTGTGAGAACAGCCATATAGGTGAGTTTCAAAAAACATGGTTGAAAGATAATTATGATTACTTAGCAAACAGATACGATTGCTTTGACGATAAGAAAATCAACTTTATTGCCAGTGTATGCTGTTATGAGGAATTGACAAATACTTCCAAACCCTTGTTGGAACTTATTATTAAAGGTGACAGCTATACTTTGACGAGACACAACATAAGCTTATTACTGAATCATATCAGCGATAGAGCAGGTGCAAATGAAAACAATATCACCCTAACGCGCATCAAAAGAGTCGGACGGAAAGACGTCATTGAAAGGATACAAGAAAATATGGAAGAATGCATTCAAAATGTCTTCCAGAATATATGCGATGAAGATGAAGAATCCATGCTGGAGATTTTAAATAACAAGGAGGTTAAAATGGAGGTTAAACAGAAATATCTCAAGACCCATATTAATCCTATCAATGATGTATCTAAGGTGAAAGATGACATGAAAGGTTTAGCATTTGGACTGGATTTACTAGTACCTAACTGGGATAATATAACCAATTACTATGTACAAAACGACTGTAATATAGACGATGTCTTATGGGCATATTTAGATAAACATGCGGAAATACTGGGAACAAGAAGATTTGCAGGAAGTGAGCCACATAAGCATTCGCTATTTAATAATATTATGGGTAGTAACCGGATTAGTATTAATTCCTACAAGCAGATATTCTCAGCCTTCCTGTGTAAAATGGATCTGAATGAGGAACTTTTAAATTTGGAAGATGAGCGAATCAGCTATTTAATAGATCAGAATAGCATTGAGTATACGGAGGATAATATCCGATACCTCAGCCGTCATAGTGATATACTCTATGGCAATTTTCTGTTGCATCATAAAAATGAGTTTTTAAAGGACAAAGATAAAATAGCTTATAACAAAGACCTGGCTCTCTGTTTGCTTGGTAGCTACAAGTTATCCGGCAAAGAAAAATCAGTTGTGCTCCAACAACTGAAAGCAACTTCCATAGATGTCAGTCAGAAACTCGCCAATATTATCTGTGAAATATTAACAGATTATGAAACAGAAATAGATTATGACCTGCTGAAAAAGGTTCTTGTCAAGGCATCCGTATTAGAGAAAGCAATAACAGTCATTTATCATACTATCAGACAAAACCAGGATAACCATGATGTGATTGATGAGCTATTGGCATTGTTGCCATTACCCTACAGCAAGATGAAGGAGAACGGAAAACACCCAATTATACCCGACACAGAACTGAACCGAAGCCTTTTATCATTATTAAAGGAGTGTAACTATATATCGTCTTTCTCCAAAGATAAAAACGGATTGAAGGTCAATACGAGAATTATCAAACAGTAGGAACAATTTTATGCCTTATAGAAAAAGACACGTCTTCGAAAGAAACTGAATTATCTAATAATTTGTAAGCTGAAGAAACTTTAGTTCCAAACTGCAGAAACTAAAGTTTATCACCGAAAAACAATGTATTTTGATGTAACTCTCTAAAGATTAGAAAAATATAGAGAGTCTAAAAGATGCAGGTAACGATTTGGAGACGGAAGTCCTGCTTCGGGTTACACTGCTTTGCATAGTCTCAAATAACTCGTATACAAATGTAGTCAATATTTGGAATATAGCAAAATATTCTGCTATTTATTTTTGTATAAATCTGATTATTAACATATTAAGCATTTAAAGTATTACTTTGAATGTCTGCTCATTATAGAATAGCCGGGGAAAGTGCCTCGGCTATTTTTTTGTCCTCATTTGGCGTTTTCTGTCTTTTTTTGACGGTTGCTCAACGGTTGAGTAACCAATGACCTTAAAACAACTTCGTAATATTGCACCATAAACGATAAAATCAAGGTCATTATGAATAATAGAAGAACTCTTTCCGGTGCCGGAGTTACCCACATGCTCAGCACCATACTTGCCAAAGTGAACAACATCGAGAAGCTACTTTGTCCTTCGGTTGAGAACATACCGGATAGTGAGATACTGGACTCGAAAGGCGTGCGTCTACTGACAAAGATGTCGGACAGGACACTGCTTAGAAGACGTAACGACGGTACGCTTCCTTTTTATCGGGATAAAGGGAAAATCTATTATCGCCGCTCGGATGTCCTTCGTGCCGTATTATTGGAAAAAACAGAAAACTCTAAAAAATAAGCGTTATGAAAAAGATGGTCAAGATTGAAAGCAGTTCTTTCGCTGCACTTGTGAGAAGTTATAAGAAGTCATTGAATATGCTGGCTGTGTTGCAGCATATCTGTCAGGAGAACGACGTGGCATTGTCCATGTTGCCGGATGAAGTATGCGAGTTGATTAACCTCGATCCCGCTGAAATAGAAAAGCAGCGTTTGAGAGGCCGCCTGCGTTTCGCGGAAGAGGAAAACGGTACAAGACATTATTCGATTGTGGATATAATCAATCTGAAGGATGCCATTGATTGGAAGACCATAAACAGACAGGTTGAAGAACTTTCCTTTGAGGAAGAAGAATGATGTAAATGCTTCCCTTTACAGACAAGGGCACGGCGGGCAAGGTCGGATTTATCCGGGTGCCCGCCGTGCCTTTGTCCTTTCCTTTAAAAAGCGGCTCTTTGCTGTAACCTGCGGAAGTGGAGCCTGCGTAGCTTCCACAGGTTACAGCAATGTGCCGCGGGAAACATTAGGATATTTTCTTCAGTTCCTTTACGGGATTTAAGATTTCCATTGACGGAACATGCCTTGCCTTACCGGGTGAATCCGGTATGACATCACTGCCGCTGACAAGTTTCGGTTCTTCGACTTCCGTTTTCTTCTCTTCTCCGCTTTCGTGTTTGTCCACCGGTTTAAGGGTGAGCTGTATTTTCCGGTTCACTGCGGCAAGCTCCTCACCCAACTGTTTGAGTTCCGCTTCCTTCGGCCATGCATCCGCCACTATCTGCTGCAAGACCGGAAGGTCTTTTGACAACTCCGCATTGTCTTTCTGCCGTTTCTCTATCATGCCGGGAATACGTTCCAGGGCATTGATGAAATACATTACGGCCAGTTTCGGGTCTTTGGCTATATACCCGTTATGATAGGTATATTTGATGCCGTCCAGTCCCTCAACCATGAACTTGTTCTGCAAGGCTTGCGTGTCACCGTTGTAGGTCTTTTCAGTACGCACCAAGATGCGGAAATCGAAGAGAGTGCCGATTTTCATGTAATCATCCTCCGTCCGGGCTTTCTGATTGATTGCGGCAAGCCGATTGCCGAGTATTTCAATATTGTCAGAGTCTACACTGTCCAGCCGTAAAGGATTGGGCCGAAGTCCGGTTTCCGCGTCCACGGGAGCCACATTGTTCAGATATTCCCAGTCCCGGGTGAAGCGTCCGATAAAGACGTTGTTCTTCTCTATTTCGGAAGTTCTTTCATTCAGCTTGCCTTTTGCGTTCCCCTTGTTGCGGTGATATGCCAGCCTTTCGCTTTCAAGGACTGCCAGTTTCTTTTCCAGCTTTGTCTTCTCCAACAGGTCGTCATTGCCCGAAAGAATAGCCACGTATTCACTGAAATGTACGCCCCCGCTTTCATCCATCGCCCCCTCGTCGATGATACGTGTAGCCAGATTGCGGCTTTTAAGCTGGCTGATGAATACCTGTTTGTTATGCAGCAGGTTGAACTTGTAACTGTCCAGTGACTTCTCCACCGCATAGATAAAACAGTCCACCTTGTTGTCGGCATATTGCTTGGCAATGATATTGCCTTTTCTTACCGCACGTCCGTTGCGCTGTTCCAAGTCGGAAGGCCTTCAGGGGATGTCCAGATGATGGATGGCCACGGCCCGTTCCTGCGCGTTGACACCCGTTCCCAACTTCTGTGTGGAGCCGAAGAGGAAACGGATACGGCCGGAGTTCATGTTGCTGAACAGTTCCTTGCGCGCTTTGTCACTGTTAGCTTCCTGAATGAACTTTATCTGTCTCTCGGGGATATTATGGTCTTCCACGAGCTTGCGCTTTATCTCGCTGTAAATGTTCCACTGGTCGGGCTTATACGTACTAAGGTCTGAAAAGATGAATTGTGTCCCCTTCTGGTCAAGATATTTATAGTAATATTCCGCAATCTTGGCCGCGCAATGGGATGCCTTGTTTCCCGGATTGTCACCGTATTCGGGGTCTATCAGGCGCATGTCAAGCGACATCTTGTTTGAAAAGTTGGTTGCAATCAGCATTTTCGCTTTTTCCTCCGCTTCGGACAGAGGCTCCCTGTCTATATAGGTGGCATCCCCGGTTTCGGCGAACTTCATCAGCTTCTGAATGAAAATCTCCTGTTGGGGAGTGGGCGGTATATGATAAAGCTGCTCATTGAGTTCCGGCCTGTCAACTCCCACGTCCTTGGCTGTCTTGTAATCGGTAATCTCCGCATAGAAGTTGGCAAGTTCCGGGACTTTAATAAAATAGCGAAAACGCTCCTTCTGTACGATCTGGTTGGTTACGGAAAACTCGAAGTCCGTGCTTTTCTTTGCATATACAGCCGCCCAACCGTCAAAACATGTAATCCCCTGACGTTCCATTTCTTTGGGACGGAGGTATTTGAAAAGGAGATAGAGTTCGGTCAGGCTGTTGGAAATGGTCGTACCGGATAAGAAAGTGGCACCCAAATCCCTGCCCGTGCGCTCCTGTATGGTACGGATGGCGAAAAGCAGGTTCATGGCTTTCATGCTTCCTTCCGGGTTCCCAAGTCCCGAAACCCTTGCGTGTCGGGTATTGAAGAGAAGGTTCTTGAACGCATGCGATAAATCCGAAATTTTGGATTTGAGTCATTATCAGAACTTTCTTATTTTTTTTGTTTGACATTCTAAATATATTGAAATTCAGCATCTTTTTTATATAATAAGTTCTGATTATTTTTACGGTCGTAATATGCAGGGTATAGAATATATTCTGTATCAATTTGGAGATAAGGCTGTAATGTTTGTATTTGCTCAATAGTCCTTTTCGTAAATTTGGATATCTTAATGATTTTTCTGATTGCATTTGACCTCCTGTTTCTAAAGAGAAACTGCTCAGTGGAAGTTTCTAGTATTTGTCCAATAAAGCACATAGGTTGTATTCTGTTTCCCACATTCTTGACTGTTGAACTCTGTACCAATTCTTCAGGCCGTTGCGTAACTCCCATTCCAATAACACCGGGCATATCAAATTGTCAATTCTTTATTACTTGGCATTTTTTAGAAGATGTTACGTTGGCATATAGTTTTGAGCTTGTATGAAAAATGACATTTACTACTAATGAATCAACTTTACATAACATAACCATATTTTGCATCGGAAATATGAGATAATTTTCCTTTTTTATTGTATCTTTGTATTTGATAGGCATGGAATTTTCATAATGCATGAGTTTAACCATCCATAATATTAATGAATGATTCCACTTACGTGCTGTATCTTAACATTTTAATATTTATTTAAAACTCTAACTTAAGTATAAATTACTTCTATTTTTTGTTTTATGAGTTCTAATTTTAAAACACCTCTTTCTGTATATGTCTTGTATGACAAGGATAATACTAAAGGTAGCGAAACATATGAGAAAATTTACCATCTTCTGTGTCGTAATTCAAGTAGGCCTTTTGAAGATGGGCTTGATATACCAGTGTTCTTTCGAACGGATATGGCCAATCAAATTCCCCCGATAGATATAAACTTCAGTAATAAAACTATTGCAATATTATTGGTTGATGACAATATGTATTGTAATACTATATGGGATGAGTATATAAAAGAATTATTAGTAAAAGAAGACAATGGGGCACTAAAAATATTTGCCGTCAAACTATCCAAGTATGCTTTCGACATAAACCCACTTCTTCAAGAAGAACAGTTTATTTGTTTGAAAAATGAGAATATTGAAACTGATTGGCATGAATTTCAAATAAGACTTTATGATAACATTTTACGCTATTTAAAGTCTTATAAAGTTGGGCAAAAGCTAAAATTATTCATTAGCCATTCTAAAAAGGATAAAGATCATTTAGGTGAATCTACGGCAATTTCTTTAAGAGATTATTTGCGTTCAGATACTAAACTCGATTCTTTCTTCGATGTTAATGATATTTTGGATGGTCATCAATTTGCCCAACAGATTCAGTCAGGTATAGCTTCATCCTTATTAGTTATCATAGAATCTGATACATATTCAGAAAGAGAATGGTGTCGAATTGAAGCTATCTCTGGTAAGAAAAATAATGTACCTTCAATATTAGTAAATGTATTGAATGGAGTTTCTTCTCGAACATTCCCGTATTTGGGTAATATGCCAAAGATTAGATTTAATGGCAAATGGGATGACGTAATTATCTTGCTTCTACGTACTGCGTTAGACCAATATTATGAGAAAGAATATCTTGAGCAATTGGTAATGAAGTGCGATTTGCAAAATACTTCTATTCTTCCTGTTCCTCCGGAATTAATGAATTTAATTAATATTGAAGATAATATAAAATCAATACTCTATCCTGAACCACCGTTAGGTCGTGAAGAGTTGGAGGTTTTGAATAAAAATGGTAAGATTACAAGTTTTGTTACTCCGAGTCAGTTATATTCAAATATGAATAAGATACAGGATAAGAAAATCGCAATTTCTATTTCGGAAACTCCGGAGGCTTTAACTAAAGGAATCGGCAAAGCCATGTTTGATGATTTATCTGTTGAAATAGCTCGTCATCTGCTTGTTACTGGAGCTAAATTGGTGTATGGAGGTGATCTTAGAATTGGTGGTTTCACAAAACTTTTATGCGATCTTTCATGTCAGTATGGCATAAAAGAAAAGTCTGATCCAAGTACAATCTATTTCACAAATTATTTTGCTTGGCCTATATTTAATAGGCTCTCAAAATCTGACATCGCTGAATTTAAATACGACCGTGTGGAAATAGTAAAAACAGAAATACCCAAAGGTGTAGGTGAGGAGGATAAGGGGAAGTTCTTTGAGCCAACTACGCCAAGCAAAATGTTTCTTTGGGCAAATTCTTTATCTATTATGCGTAAAGAAATGGAAGAGAATGTTAATGCACGTATCGTTTTGGGTGGCAAAATTGTCAATTTTAAGGGGCGTATGGCCGGAATATTTGAAGAGGCGATTTGTGCTATACAGAAAAAACATCCAATTTATTTATTAGGAGGATTTGGTGGAGCTTCTGCACAAATAGTGAAACTAATGAAAGGTGAAACTACGGCAGAAAAACTATTTGAAGAAGCAAAAACCAATGAGGATTATAAAAAATTAATTGAATATTGCCAAATGAGTTGTCTGCCAACGATAAATTACGATGAACTAAAGAAATTCGAAAATAAGGATTATCAGGTTCTTAGAAATGGACTTGATAAAGATGAAAATGAAATTTTATTCAACTCTATTAATATTCCCGAGATAATATCATTGATTCTCAAGGGTATTAATAAAGCTTTTAACTATTAATATAAATTATGCATAAAGTATTTGTAAGTTTTCATCATGCCAATGACCAGAAATATAAAGAAGGTTTGGTTAGTTGGGCTGAAAAAAATAAAGTATTCATTGATGGCTCTGTTGACATGGGCGAGATTCCAGAAGATTGGGACGACCAAAAGATACGCGAATATATACGCGACGAGCATTTGAAGGATACAACCGTAACCATTTTACTTGTAGGAACTGAAACAAAAAATCGCAAGCATATTGATTGGGAGTTATATTCAAGTATGTACGATGGTACGGTGAATAAGAAGTCCGGCATTATTGTGATATTACTACCATCTGTTAAAAGCGAATATTATACATGCGCTCATAGTAGTGAGAAAACGTTCTACCCAGAGACGACACAATGGATGTCTATTGATAGCCGAGAAGAGTATCATAGGCGTTATCCATACTTACCGGAACGCATCATTGATAATTTGCTCGAACCCAATGCCTTTATATCTGTAATCAATTGGGATAAGCTAACACCAGATATTTTGAGACAGATGATTGATAATGCATATAATAGTCGTGCCACTTGCACTTATGATTTATCAAGGCCAATGCGTAAAAAAAATGGATAAGTAGAATAATAGATTATGGCATTAAATAGATTTTATTTAACCGAAAATTCCATTGCACAAAGAAGTGGTTTATGTATATTCATAAGTCACCAAAAAAGAGATGCGGACACTGCTAAAAAAATAGCAGACTATTTTATTACTTCTGGTATTGATGTCTATTTTGATGAATATGATACAAAAATAGACAGAACGAGACCTTACTCGGTTGTAAGTGCAATTAAAACAGGTATCAGAAACAGCACGCACATGTTATGTCTTTTATCCCAAAATGCATTGGATTCAAAATGGATCCCTTGGGAAGTTGGATATGGATATGATAGAACAACTGTTGTAGGGTTAACATTAAAAGAAATATCACAATCAGTCTTACCCGAGTATCTTCAAATCGTTCCAATTCTAAGAGGTACAAAATCGTTGAATAACTTTATTTCTAATGTGTTAAAACGAGATGAATCAACGCTTATAAATGAGAGGAAATTATTTGCCGCATATCAATCTCAGCATCCTTTAGACTCTGTTCTTAATTGGGAACTGTAACATAACTTCCAGCAGGTATAATACCTTGCTGGAAGTTTATATAATATACCAAACAGTACTTGTATATCTTAATCGGGTAAGAGGAAAACGAAGAAGTAAAATTTCTCCTACTCAATTTGTTTTTGTAAGTCCTAAAAGTATTTCAAGATTTGCTTTTCCTTCCTCTGTCTTCCACTTTTTTCTCATTTTCTTTTGATTTTCGCCTTCAAGGGTTTCCAAAGCTTTTTCTTCTTGTTTTGTGGTTATATCAAGATATACCATTGTGGTTTGAATACTTTCATGCCCAAGTAAGTATGAGATTTGGGCTATGTTCATCCCGTTTTCAAGCCAGTGTGAAGCTTTGGCATGCCTAAATTGATGGGCATGTAAATCCATAGGAACATCTTGGCACCTTTCATGAGCCATTGTGGCATATTTTTTCAGCATCTTGTTCACGTTTTCAGCGGACATCGGGACATATATGCCTTTGCTCTTAGAACAGAAAAGTAATGCATTTGCATCATTCTGTTTCGGATGGTATTTGATAAGATACCTTTTCAAGCATTGTGCTGGCTTGGCCAAAAGAGGAATCGGACGTTTCTTTCTTCCTTTGCCAATGACTATTATGTGAGGTTTTACACAGTCTATAACAATATTGCTAATTTTCAGAGTCAGAAGCTCGTTGATGCGCACAGCGGTGGAATATAAGAGAAGCATCAGAGTGTAATCACGAAAGCCTATAGTACTCCCTTGATTAGGCATGGACAACAATACATCAACAGCCTGTTTACTGAGCCCGATGACCTTTCTTTTAGAGTTTTTCTCATTTGGAACATTTTCCGCTTGTAAGAAAACAGACATATAGGATATATCTCTAAACGACAAATATTTCAGAAAAACACGCAAAGCTGACAATCTTACATTACATGTTGCTGGACTGCAACCCCTATTTTCCTTTAACCAAATGATCCACTCCATTATATATTCCATACAGAAACATTCTGCGCTTAATGTTTCTGGTGTAGTGCCTTTTATGACTCTGAGGAATTCTACATAGAGTTTCACGGAGATCTTATAATTTCTCTTTGTGTGAGGACTGCATGCCTTGATTGAAGGGACATAGTGTTCGAGCCAGTCATGCAGATAATCAGCTATCTGCATTGCTTGCGGATTAATCTTCTTTTTCATCTGTCTTTAATTTTAATAATTGATTCTCTGTATATTCCATTATATCAGAAATCGCTGGGGTCAAGGAATAATAAGCCAGCGTGCTCTCTATTTGCCGGTGTCCCATGCTCTTGCTTAAAGCCAACAACTTGTCATGGATGGTAAATCCTTGGTGTGTCCAGCTGTTTATGTTTTCTATGGCATAGTTGTGTCTTAGCTCATATGGGATAGCGTAGGATGAATTGCAACTTTGCCACAACACCCGAAAATGATACGTAACCCAAACAGAAGGGTGAGACTTGTCATCCGGTGTCGGAAAGAACACTTTGCGGTGCGGTACTAACCTAGATATATTCTCGTCGTAAGTACGCATTAGAGCCAACATTGTATTATGGAGAACGACATAATGTTGGTCATGCCCTTTACTTCGCTTGATGGAAATTACGCCATTTTCAAGGTTTACATCATCACGTTCCAGCAGGATGGCTTCGGTTGTCCTCATCCCAGAACTGTACAATAAGCGAAAGAATACTGGCAGTGTCATGCGTTGGATTGTGGCGAGACGGCCACGTCTTGGCTTTGTGTTGTCGCAAGCATTGAAGAAGCGTTTCAATTCATCATATGTGAAAGGATGCGGCGTATAAGTTCTTGGCACAGACCTTGGCACTTTTGGCAGGGCTATTTTTGTCATTCCACGTTTGTTCATGTATTTGATGAAGTCCAGAATAGGATATACACGTGACACGCAAGAGTTTGTGCATTCAGATGGACGTTGCCTGCACCATCTGTCCACGATTTCTTGGGATAGTTCGATCTGTCCGGGATATTCCCTCGCACAAAAATGGTCAAATAGTATTACGTTCTTGATATAGCTGTGGCTGTCACGCCCGGAAGCCTTGCGGTATTTTACGTATCCTTCTATCGCGTTGGAAAGGAATGAAGTCGTTTTCATCTGCCAAACACCTCCTTTCCAACCGGGAATCCCTCGATGCTTAGCGAACACTCTTTCAGGTGTTTGAATTCCGCACTGAGATAGCGGTCGAGAGAGCTTGGGGACGAATGGCCAAGGGTGGCACTTATAACAGGCTGTTGCACACCGCCCTGCAACAGGGATGTCGCTACATGGTGGCGAAACAGGTGCATGCTCTTTCTTTCATTTTCACCTTGCCTTATTCCTGCTTTGTACATGACTTTTGAGCATATGGCATCAAGATTGCTTGTGTGGAGTCTTCTGTGTGGCACGTGTACTGTGAGAAAAACATATGGTTCCGGGCATTGGGGACGCTCTTTGAGCAGGTAATCAAAGACAGCATTCCCGACTACGGCGCGAAGCGGCAATGTAAGGGGCTGTCCCGTTTTTGCCTGTGTGATTTTTATAAGGTCGTGTTCCCAATCGAAGTTCTCAAGCGTGAGAGCTGAGATGTCACACCCACGCAATCCCGTGTACATGGCCAAGGTTATGATGGCTTTGTCCTGCAGGGATATTGTGCCGTCGTGCTCCAAGGTATGCCTGATGGCCGTCAGTTCTTGCTCTGTAAGGTATTGAATGTTCTTACGCATGTTGGGTATGGCCGGCAGATATGCGATTATACGTTCAACGGATTTGCCATAGTAAGGCAAACAGGCTTTCAGCCCATACTCCACCGAATATTTGAGCGAATGGCCCATCTTCTGTTTTTCGTCTTTGGAAAACACTTCCAACACCGCATCCTCTGTTATTGATTCGAATGAATACACACCCATTTCCTGTAACCGGAAGAAGAACGAAGATAGCGCATACTTCACGTTTGTTGAAAATTTGCAACGCCTGTCTACCACGTTGAAAGCCATGTCCGTTACATTCCTGTATTCTTCGCCAAGCAATTCGTAATGGTGAGGTTTGATGTAGTGTTTGCATCCGTCGGGTAATAATCCATTCTCGATATATTGGCAGATTACACGTAACAGGCGTACCTTGTTTCTGCAAGTATACTTGTTGGACCACAATTCTTTTAGTGTCGGTTCAACATCGGCGAGACTCTTCCATTTGTAATGTTCGGAATTGCCCGATAACCACTCAGCCATTTTCTTCACATAGTCTATGTACATGGCTGAATAACCTGTGTCTTGTAAATAAGAAACAAGCCCTTTGACTTTTTCATTCAGATTAAATATGTCCATAATCGCATCTTGTTTGAATGTTATTCTACAATTATAGACGGAATATAATCAGAACTGATTAAGACTCAAAACAAATGATTGCTAAACAATTGAATAATTTTATCGGAAATTCCTAAAAGTTCTGATAATGCGATTCATCTACGTACAGGTGGTCGATGCCCATTTGCCTGAAATCGGTCACGTCATCCGTCCGTTCCTTTATCTCCTGATCCAGCTTTTCCAGTTTGGTCTCAAGGTTCTCCTTCCTTCTTTCCAGCCCCTTCTTTATCCAGCCGCTCACTTTATTGCCCTGCCGCTCGAATACGGCAAGGTTCTCTTCGATACTGTTTATTTCCTGCGTATATATCTCCTGCTGCATTTCGGGTGACTGGGGGATTTTTCACCGTCTTGGTTATGCCGGGCACCGTATTATGCAGCGCGTGTTTGAGCAGGTCGCTTACGTAATACCCTCTTTTTTCTCCTTTCACAAAATATTTGTCCGTGATGTTCGCATTGCTTTCCTCGAAGTTCACACTGAACTCGTCGATGGATTCCGTATAGGTGAATATAACCCGACCTTGTCAGGTCGTATACCTGACTATGCTTGGTCGTATACCTGACCACGTCAGGTCGTATACCTTTCTATGTTCTCCCCTATGGAAGCTAACAGGTGTGTTAGGGCATAGGCTAACAGGTGTGTTAGATGTAACAATGACGTACGGGTAAATGCCGCCGCAAGTGCTTCCTGCGGGGTATCCACATGTTTCACTTCATTGGTATTGAACGATACGGGGACGGTGAATATGTCCGCTTTCTCTATTTTTCCGTTAATGGAACGTTCCAGCGAAAGCATTTCCCTTCCGCCTGCGTCCATCAGCAGGAACTTGGCGTTATCCTTGCCATTCAACTCCCTGAGCATACGGTAAAAACGGTCGTACTGTTTGACCAGTTCCTCCCTGAGTTCCGGCTGTTCCGTTTCCGTTTCGGCTTCCGCATTATAAAGGTTATGGTAGGCTTCCCGAAGGGGGATATAGTAGGCGGCACGGTATTGCTGGGTGACGGTCAGTTTGAGTGGGTGGAACTGTATGTCCGGAGTTCCAAGTCCCCGCAGATACCCGTATTGCTCACCCGATTTCACAATGGAGCCGTTCTTGTATTCGGGACGTATCTCTCCGGTAAACGGTCGTGGTTCCATTTCTTTCTTCCGCTATTCTTCAAACTTCTGTCTGCGCTCCAGCCACTTTGCTTCCGCTTCCGCCCGTTCTTCCGTCATGCCTTCCTGCACGGCGGCTTCGTCATACATGTTCTCCTGCGAGAAAAGATTGAATATTTTAGGTTCATTCTCTTTTTTCTTGCGGGGCGACGAGGATGTCTGGCTTGTCGAGGGTCTGGTCTCTACAACTTGTACCTCTGTTTCCTCTTCATCGGCATAGGCGGCAAACAGGTTGAGCATGGGTTCATAGGGTTTGGGAGAAAGGGGGCTTTCTTCTTGTATTTCTTCCCTCTGTTCCATTTCCACTGTTTCCGGCGGTGACTCATGTTCGGTTTTGAGAGCGGAAGAAACGGCAGGTCGGGGTAGATTGTCTTCATAGAGTTTCCGGTCGAGATAATTCCCTGCATCTTGTGTCAATAGTTTTTTAAGATGCTTGGAAATAGCCTCAATTCCACCTTCATGAGTGAAATTCATGGCAGGCTGTCCGTACATGTTTTTGCCCACCAATAGGGATGTATAGATGATATGGTCTAAACCGGAGTAACTGTTGTTGATAGGGATGTTACCGGATATAAGATGGGTTTCGATGAAGTTCAGTTCTCTTTCGGCCAGTTCCGATTTCCGGGTATTCTTCTGCAATACGATCAGGTCGGTGCCCACTTGTGTACCGGCATCAATAAAGAGATTCTCCGGCAGGCGGATGGCGGACACAAGGTCGGCATGATTCATCAGCCATTCCCTTATAGGACGGTTCCCTGGTGAGTCCATGACACCCGAAGTCGTGATATAGGCCAGTATCCCGCCTTCCCACAGCATATCCATGCCTTTTAGAAAGAAGTAGTTGTGTACGGCGCCAAGTGAGGATTTGCGCACGGCATCTTCGCTCCGGTCAAAATCCCGGTCATACACTCTGGTATTTCCAAACGGGATATTGGAAGAAACAACATCGAAGTAGTTGTTATAAAAAGGTTGTATGGACTGGAAACCGTCTATGGTTACTCTGCTTTCGGGATAAAGGGATGAGAGTATCTTTCCCGTGAGCCTGTCCTTCTCGAAACAATGGACTTCGGGAATATCTTTTAACCCCCTGATAAACATGCCCGTTCCGGCAGAAGGGTCAAGAAAACGTTCCGGAAGGATTCCCGCAGACTGCAACGGCTCCTGTATGGCCGCAGCGACCACTTCCGGTGTATAAAAGGCTGTGAGTACGGAGTTTTTCAGGCTTTGGATATATGCCTTGTATTCTTTCTCGTCTTTGGAATACTCGCGCAACAGTTCATGCAGTAACCGGACTTGGGGAAACAGTTCCCTGTCTGTCCTTCATCTTTCAATGTCGGTGTCTTTCTCCGCCGGATTCAGGATACATTTCAGTCCGCCAAAACCGGAGTAGCCGTTCAAGACTTTGCGCCCTTCTTCCGTGAGACAGGCTTCGGGACGCATGAATATCCATTCAAGTGCGGCGATATTGTCCGCCAGATGTTGTCGTTTGTTATATGCCATATTCTTCTATATAAGATTGTATGAAACCTGTAAGTTCAATGGTTAGGGTACGATAGGAAGGGGATGTTTCAAACCGGTCGTCTATGGGATATTTACTGAATACGGCTTCTGTGAGCAATAGTATTTTCAGGCAGAAATCCGTCCGTCTTCCCGGTCGGATTTCGGGAAACCATTCCGACACGACCTCGAACACCGTATCAAATTTGGAGAAGCGCAAGTCCTGATAGAGAACGGCCTCAGCCAGTTGCAGTGCCTGCGCGGGGTATAATCCGTCACGTATGGCACGTTCATAAGCGCCTGCCGCTTCATCAGCCCGTGAGCGGACAAGTTCCCTGTTTCGGGCAATATGCGGATGGCTTTCCTTTAAATAAAGAAGGAGAGTCGTCTCAAAATAAGACAATTCTCCGGTTGCGGTATTTTTATCTTGTATCATCATCTGTCATCGCTTTAAAATGTTAATGGGATATTTAAGCATATACCCGGCTGACATAAAAGAAAACCGGGTATATAACTGCCAAAAACATGAATAATCTCTCTGTTACATAACCGAGAGGCTCTTCTTGGACTGGGCCTTTACGGATGCCACATGGCGGGGTGCCTGCTGTTTCACTTCCTTTTTCTTGTCGTTCTTATTGTCAACGGTCGGTTTGTATTCCCGGGCATTGCGTCCTATCAGCAATTGGTTGCTCTTGTTGCTGAAACGCACATCATCGGAAAATACCCTGCCTTTGTAGCGCATATTCTCAATAAATACCATTTCATGGTTCTGAAGCATCTTTTTCTGTTCGGGGGTGATTCTGGCGCCCATTATGGTGTCGCTCACTTTCAATTGTTCCCCGGACTGTTTGAATGCGATGTCCATTATTCTTGGATCGACGAAGGCAACGCCGGAAAGCAGCGTATCGTTTTTACGCTGTATGTCGTTGAGGGGAAGCTGTCCGCCTGAGGCGAGGATTTGCTTCTGTTTGTCGTCCAGTCTTTTCCCGTAAATATAATCCGGTATCTTGATGGCATCCACCGGCATGGTAATGATGCGGTTGCTCGGTTCATGGAAAGCCACATAACATTTGCATACTGCTCCGGTATGAATATCTTTCATTTCCTTGACGGCTCCCAGGGTTCCGGTGTCTTTAAGCGACTGCTTTTCCTCATCCGTGAATACTCCCTTATAAGTAGGCAAATCGTACTGCGGTTTGTCAAGCCTGCTCAGGGTTTTGAGTTGTACCTTACTGTCCTCGCCCTTGACACAAAGAAAGCAGGCTTCTCCCATATCCTTCTTTTCACCGTTCACTTCCTTGCTGATTGGAAAAGCCTTTGAGGTGATTCTTCCTTTAAGCATTTCGCCCATGCAATGGTTGTCGAACAAAAGTTGCTTGTCAATTCCAAGTGCGCCGAGTTCTTTCCACGGAAGCTGGTGTTCGTCGAACTTATACCTTCGGGCAAGTTTGGCGATACGTCCCTCATCGTTAAGCTCGCTGTTCTCTACCAATTTTTTACCTTCCACTCCGGGGTCTTCGCCTTTTCGGATCTGGACTACGGCATTCAGTGTCTTTTCCAAAAGGACGAGAGGAACAAGGAAAAAACTGAAACTCGTGGGATTGTCGTACTGGTTCTTGAAATTCCTGAAGAAGAGTTCCAGCGGTGAGGTACGGTCCAATTTCAGGAAGCTGTTACTGTTCTTCTTGTCGGGTGGTACGATTTCGAGACTACCGTCCTGTTCGTTCATTTTGGAAACCACGGCGGTCTTGTTCGTTCGTTTGTCGAGGATGGCCATTACATGTTCGTCCTGACGTTGTTCTTGTTGTTCTTGCTTTTTCTTAGCCATAAAATCAAAAATTTAGTGATACAATAATGATTACTACCGGGTAGACTTTAGCCCGTCGGTGCGAATGTAGAACATTATATGATAGGATGATATGTTTGAGGAACTAGTGTGAATGGATGGCGGAGATTGGCGGGAAATGGCGAGATAGGGATATAAAAAGAGAGTGATCAGATTATCACTCTCTTTGTCTGTTATATAGGATTATAAGATTCTATATATCTATATGCTTATTATTAAGTTATACACGAATATGTGTTTGAATTTCAATTCTATCCTTAATTTGATTATACAATGGAAGATTTTCTTCCGGTGCAACCTCAAGAGTCGCTATAAGTACATAGGGAATATTCTCTGACATGCTTTCTTCTTTTCCACATGAAACAACGATCTCTATATTTTTACCCTCTAAATAAGGGATGGCTTTTTTACCTTCAAAAATCTCATGTTGTATGGTTCCGTGTTTCACTGCATTATTATCAGCTTCTTGACGTTGATCTGTAATTTCATTACCTTTCGGTGAGAAGGATAAACGTGCTTTCCTATATATTTTATTACTAGGATTAATTGGAGTGAACCAAGACAAAGTAATTGTGAGACGTTTTTTACAGGTTTTGGATTGTAAACACTGTGGCAATGGATAGTCAAACACAACTTCTTGATTCTGTCTTATAGTTCCATGTCCTATTAGAGTTACTCTTTGCTGTGTACACTCTTTTACCCGTTCTATGTCAGGCATTCCATATCCAATCCAATTAGATATAGACCGTTTCTTCATCCTGCCATTTGTTCCAAGGCATTCATTCAATTTTTCACCGATCTCTCCCCAACTACATCCATGCACCAACATACCTTTAACGGCAATGGCCATAAGATTATCTGGAAGTTCTAGAAGAGGTATTTCGCGGATTATATTGACAAGATATGCCCCTAAATGACTGACAAGGGCTGTGGCATTACTTGTACCTTTTAAATATGCTATACTTGTAGGATTAGGAGGATAAGCTACCATTTGTCCAGGAGCTCTAGAAGAAATTTTGGAAATACGAAGTGTAGCATCCATTGAGTCCGCATATATTTCATTATATAAAAGTTTTCCTCCTCTATACACTAAGTCAGGTTTGATACTTCTGTCATATCCACCTCCAATAGCAGTATACGTAGCAGGCATTAATGAAGGAATAGGATTAATACGCCCATCCATTACACAAGGATTAGACATATCAGCATGTAATGCTCCCACTGTTAAACAATTTACACTTTCAGCAGGCGCAAGCAATGTTCTATTCCTCTTATCAGCTTGAAGATGTTTATAGATTATAGACATTTGTTCTTTTTGTGCTTTTTCTTTAAAACTTCCATAAGTACCATTGAGGTATAAGAATGAAGGGTGATTTCCTGCACTTACAATAAAAAGTACTTTATAATGAAAACTTAGCCAATCGAGCATACGAGCCTCAGGACTCATTGAATGTAAAAATAGACGAGATGAATCACCTACTGAAAGATTAATAATTTTGACTGTCTTGGAAACATCCTCTTCCATGATGCGTTTTACTGCCCTGTGCAGTAAATCTACAAATATAACATCATCGGGCACACATTCTTCATGCTCTATATTAGTGCGAAATATTGGTCGGACATAAAGACGGCTGGTAAGAGGAGACCATGGAGCATTAGCGTCACCATGAATTAGTAATGAGGCCATAGCTGTTCCATGTTTGCGATCAGCTGCAAGATAATTTTCTTCCCAACCATCTGGATCATCAACTATTAATCGATCGCGTAACATTGTATGATTCTCCAGTGGCATACCATCCAATAATGCCACTAAAGGACTTGTCTCTATTAAATTTGTATCATAATCAAATATTCTCTCTATTTCTGCGTTTTCATCTGAAATAACCTTGTCAATGACTTGTCCAGTAGGTCTTATCCACTGCACTTCATTTGCCTTTATAAGCGGAGCTGAGCCTTCAAGCATTTGTTTAACTGTAGCTGCACTGCATTCTATTATTATAGCATGAAATTGAATATCTACATTTTGATACGTACTAATTATACGGCCACCTGCTTGTTCTGTCAAAATACGGATCTGTAATTCTCTTGCTGAACGTTTTTCACTAGATGAAGAAAACCAAAGTTCTATCTGTACTTTGACCGCTGAAGTTTCTTTTATGGCTAACTCCTCAAGTTTATCTCTTACTCCGTATTCATCTAAACGGTCTATTTCATTCCATAATCTGACATCTTTTAATTGTTCAAAAAGCGTGCGAAAGGGGGCAAGCCCAAAATCAAATTGACCTTTGTCACAATAGATTTGCCAAAGTGACAATAATTGTTGTAAAGCACGCTGGTTAGACATCACAAAATAAAATTTTTCATTATATTTTTTGTCTTGGCCTTTGGAATCTAAATTTGCAAAATCTTCATCAGGTTCTTTATCTTCACCATCTAACTCCCCAATCCATTCAAAGCCTTCATTTTTTTTGCAGCCTTAATAAATGAATCTACACTTCCTGCCACTTCAAACACAAGCACTGATTCTGGATCAATACCATCTACATTCATCTGAACTCCTATGTTTTGTGTTTGAAATGCGTTTTGCAAAGCTTCAAATCTAGGAGCTAAACGAGATTTCTGATGTTCTATCGTTGGTTTGCGCATATTTTGCGGAAATGACCTCGTAGGTTTAGGTCGAGGTTGGCGGGGAGTAAATGTCAGTATATCCATAAGTCCCTTTTTATTTATGAGTTGGAAAATCTTTTAGTACTTCAAGTGAAATATTGCGAATATTTGATTGAGGAATTGAAAGAATATAGCGTCGCATTACCGAAAGTCCAAATTCTTCTATTTCAGCATAGCTATAACCCAATAATCGTTTTGCTATAGTTTCAGCGGCTAGTCCAAAAGATATTGCATATTGTTTTTCAAAAAGCTTTACCCAACGACAAATATTATCTCGTGTGGGTATAGGCATTTCTAGCTTAATCTGAAAACGACGCCACATAGCCCTATCAAGTAGTTCTGGATGGTTAGTAGCACATATAATAATATTATAACTTGGAAGAGCATCTATTTGTAATAAAAGTGAACTGACTACACGCTTTATTTCACCAGTTTCATGCATATCACTACGCTCTTTCCCAATAGTATCAAACTCATCAAAAAAAACAATGCATTTGCGTGAACGTATAAAGTCAAATAATCGGCGCATACGTAATGCTGTTTCTCCTAGATAAGAACCTACTAACGAATCATATCTAATAACATAGATAGGAAGCATCAATTCTGTAGCAATCACTTCTGCCAATGATGTTTTACCAGTACCAGGAGCACCTGTTAATAATATACGGTTACGAGGTTCCAAGCCATAAGAACGCAGTAAGTCGGAACGATAATGTTCTTCTACAAGTTCCTTGCATAATTTCACAATATGAATTGGTAATATAAGCTCCTCAATTCGTTTGGAAGGTTTAAGTTCAACAAGATAGTTTTCAATTTCATTTAATGATGTTGTTACATTTTCTTTATTCGGTGGTATATTAAGTGCATTTTGTTCTACTAAAGCATTCAGTTCTTGTTCTAGCCTATTGGCCAATACGATATGTTGTTTATTACGCTCTTCTGCAATAATAGACTCCGTCACCCGGCGAAACATTTTTTTATCGCCAGAGACAACACTCTTTACGAGTTCTATTATAAGGTCAGCACGTGCCATAAATTGATATTATATGCATTACAATAGTTTATTTTACAAAGGTATGAAAACTAATTTATTCTCTGCATATATATGATTATATTTCTTTTCTGGAATGGTCTTTCGATAGCTTTACTTCAGATTCAATGTATCAGTCTTACTTGTAATATTCCTCATTCTGTACTTTCAGATATTTTTTTTGAAATATATCGAATAGGCAAGAGCATGGCAGGCCGGTCGGACTTGTCCGGGCGCCTGCCATGCTTTTGTCCTTTCCTGAAAAACGGCTCTTTACGGCAATCTGCGGAAGTAAAGCCTGCGTAGCTTCCGGGATTGCCGTAATGTGCTGTGGGAAACATCTTGTTAGAACGCCGTTTCAGGATTAAGCCTGTTCTCCTTCATTACCTCCCAATAAATGTTTGAGTGCCGGGTCATTCTCAATACGGATCAGTTCGTTCTCTACCAGTTCGACAATATCCTGTTTGATTTGTCGGTAGTTCGCTTGTATCTGCTGTTCCATTGTATCATTGCCGTCCTCGTCCAGAAAGCTGCTGATTTCGGGAATAGGTTGATAGGCTGCCGTTTCCTTTTGCACAGCTTCATTATCCACAACAATCTGTGCATGGAAGATTTTCTGGTCTATCGTTTCACCAAAATTGTCAGCTACGGCTCCAACAAACATACCTTGCGATAACGTACTTATTTTGCTGGCAGGTATAAGACTGTCCAGTTGGGTATTGATAGAAGTGGATGTATCATTGCGATTGATGCTCATGGATTCTCGTTTTTGCAGGATTTTCCCGAACCGTTCCGATAATGTTTTAGCCGTTTCGCCTACTACTTGACCGCTGAATACATTGCCGACAGTTGACATGATTACAGCGGCCTCTTTGTCTCCGTAGTCACGCTTTAACTGGCTGAAATCCTGAAAACCTAACACGACTGCGACCTTGTTGCTTCGTGCCGTGGCAATAAGATTATCCAGACCTTTAAAGAAGATAGTTGGTAGCTCGTCAATAATCACACAACTTTTCAATTGTTTCTTCTTGTTTATCAACTTGACGATTCTTGAATTATAGAGTCCCAATGCCGCACCATAAATGGAAATTCTGTCAGGATTGTTACCCACACATAATACTTTCGGCTCTTTTGGATTATTAATATCCAGCGTAAAATCACTGCCGGACATCACCCAATAAAGTTGCGGACTTATTAGTCTGGACAGTGGGATTTTAGCACTTGCAATCTGGCCCTGGAGCTGCTCGCTTGCCCCTCCTTTCCATGCGTCTATAAACGGACTAAGATAGTTTTCCAAATCGGGATAACTTGTTAGGATAGTAAAAACGTCTTCATACCTTTTATTAAGCAGTTCGATGGCATGAGGGAACGTGCAAAACTTGCCGCCTTCATAGATTTTCAAGAACCAGATTATGGCCGTAAACAATACAATCGGAGATTCTACAAAAAAGTCCCCCTGCTTTTGCACCCAACTTTTATTCAAATTAAGCATGATAGTATAACTTGATTCGTAAGCGTCCGAAATATCCGTCATCAGTTCCGGAGCCAGCGGATTACAACGATGGCTCTTGCGTGGGTTATCGAAGTTTATCACATAGAACTTGGGCGGTATCTTGTAGCGGTGCCGATACTTGATCAGATGATTGTAAGCGATAACCGATAGGTCGTCAAACTTAAAATCATATATATAAAGTGCATAGGACTTCTCGATTGCCTGCTTTATATAATTGTTTACTACGGCATAGGACTTGCCGCTACCCGGTGTACCTAAAATCATACTGGCCCTAAAAGGATTCACTACGTTTATCCAGCCTTTCCATTCCTTGCCCCTATACCAGAACTTGGTCGGCAGATTAACGGAATACTCGTTTTCCATTAACTTGGTTTCCTGCATGAACGATTCGTTCTCACGGTTGAAAACATCCTCCAACAGATTACCTTTAAGCAAGCGGCTTATCCATAAGCCGGATGCCAACAAAGAAAAGAAACCTCCGGTTAAAGTCGTGGTATATAGTACCGCACAAACACCCGATGAAGCATTGATGGAAAGCAACCACCAATTAAAGAAAAAGAGTATTGCGCCCGCTATGGCCGCAATAATAATCTGCCTTCATGTGATTTCATGTTTCTTTACTCCTTTATTGCCCATACAGGACAGACCGAGAAAGAGAACACAAAACAGCTTTGTATACAATAGGGACGAGAACAGCCCCGTCGTGCGTTGGAAATTGGAAAGTATCCGGTCCACTATACCGAGCGTTCAGCCCATTTCATGGAGCCAGCCGTAACAAAACCAATAGATGTGTATTGCCATAAATAAAAAACTGATGGCCCGCATAAAGTCCGTAACCTTTGCCAGACCTCTTAAATCATCTTCATTCTGCATAATCGTAAATTTAAAATTAGACTTCTGTTCTATACATTATTACATTATAACCTGCGCCTGCGCTTTTTCTTCTTTTTCTTGCGTCCATAGCGGAAAGACGGGTCGATATACTCGTGAGTATGGTCGTCTTCCATAAGCATGGAGAATATATCGACGGCTCCCAGTGCGGATGTGTCAATCAGACTTTCGGAAGTTTCCGGTTGCCGGCGGTGTTGTTGTTCCTGCCGTTCTTCCCTCTCTTGTCTTTCTTCCCGTTCCGTATCTCTATCCTGCCGGGGCGTTTCCGGCTGGGTTGGCGGTATCAACCGTTCATGGTCTGCATTGGGGTTGTTGAATAATTCATTGAACACATTGGCAGAAAAGGCTTTACCCAGGCGTGAACCGTTGAATACAGTCCGGCAGGTATGGTCTATAAAAGTGATACCGTACAGACGTCCTTCGGGATTGATACGGTAAACTACTTCTATATCCGCCTCTTTCAGCCTGCGGGCAAAATCCTCTTTCGTGCCTATGTCCTGCATGGCTTTGATGATTTCCTGCCTTGTCCTTTCTGCGAGGTTGTCCTGCTTCACCTTTTCAGTGGAAGCGGCAAATTTCTTTTGCAGTGCTTCATAACCGAACGCCTTGCCGAACTTACTGGATTTGAAAGGTGTGCCTACCTGCTGTCCGTTATCATCCAAAGCTCCGTACATGATGCCGTGGTATTCCTTCCCATTAACACTTCCCCTGACTTCATAAACGGTTACGTTATACAGGTTCAGAAGGGTGTTATATTCCGCAAGCGAATGGCAGTTGTAGCATTCCAGTAATGTACGGGCGGTATGCTTCACCTGCGCTTTCACGTTGCCTTTCGGATAATCCACTTTTTGCAGGTTTACCAATTCCCGCTCGCTATGTTCTCCGAGTGTGGGATGAAGCCCATACTTCACTTCCATTTCCCGACAGATGTTCTGTGCCCGGATGGCTTCCCGGTTGTGGTCTATCTTTTCTCCTTTCTCGTTGATGCGTACCGAAACGATGTGCATGTGCTTGCGATCGATGTCTTCGTGCAGCCAGACAATATAAGGCTGGTTCCCGTAACCGAACTTTTCCATAAACTCCTGAGCCAAAAGGGTCATCTGTTCTTCCGAAAGTATGTCTTTCGGGGAAGGATTCAATGAGATATGGATAACCGGTTTCCTAACGTGTGAATTAAGTGCGATATAAGGTTCAAAAGCCTGCATACAGTTTTCAATCGGAACATTCCCCGAAGTGTCCGCCGCAATTTTGGGATGTCACAATACCTTTGCCGTACCGTCATCCACCTTTATCTTATTATAGGCAATCACTCCATAGAATGAACTACCTGATGTAATATTCGGCACCATGATGTTATTCCTTTTTAGTGAGATACTCCTTCTCGAACCGCTTTGTCAGTTCGATAATCTGTTTGCAGAGTTCCTCCAGCTTGCGGGTTTCTTCGGCCAGTTTATAAAGGAAAGCAAACGATTTCTTTTCCCCGTAAATGGTATGGATGGTCTTTACACATTGGTTGTAGTTGTTTCCAATACGGCGGAACTGTTGATAGAAAGCGGTTAGCTGGGCGTAATACTCCTGCGCTTCCTTATCAATCTTCACTACCTTGAACTCTCAGCCGAAGATGCGGGCAAAGATAAATTCGGCCTTGTTCTTCATGCCGGATTGTTCAAACATCGTGAGAAACTTCTCGTTCTCACTGTCATTGAGACAGAGGTAATAGCGGTGTGTGCGCGGGTCTGCCAGCACCTTGCGCCCTGCGGCACTACGGATTCTTGTTTCATCTTTCATAACATGAATAATTTAGGAAGTTCGACTTAGGAGAACTGACATCCCTGAAAAGCCTTTCGGGGCGAGACTTTCAGCGGGTAGAAATATTTTCAACCGCTGAAAGTACACCTCGCTATATGCTGACGCATATTAAAATCCGGCTGTGCCGGATTAAAGGTCTAAAGGATTTGTTTAACGTTCTCTTTTCGAGAACGGGCTGCGCTCTCCCGGCGACAAAGGTAGATAGTTTTTTCGGTATGGGTATTATCAGGCGTTACGCCAACAGCTGCCAATAAATGACTTTGAAACCACGGTTATGTCACGGATGCTCTTTTTGAGGTTTATTTGCAGCCGGATAGCTATTCAGTTACTTATTTGGATAGATAAAAAGGTAGTTATCAGGATAACTATCCGAATAGCTTTCTGACTAAACAGGCATTTAATTAAGCAAGTTTTCAGATAAGCATTCATAAGGCTATCTATTTACTTGCACAACTATATACAAAGATGTATAGACAGGCAAGTGTATATTCGGATAAATGGAGAGGTAAATATACTATTAGCTAAATACTTAGATAGACAGCCAGATAGCTATGTAGCTACATAGCTGAATAGATAAATAGCTATATAATTGCATAGCTATGTAAGTATAAAGCTAAACGGATAGTGAAATGACTGAACGGATAAGTGGATAGATGTCTATCTGCTGAATTATAAATAAAATTATTCACTTAAATTAGGCAACGATGGAAAAAAGAAAGGAAACGGTATTCATTTCGTTCGCTTCCCAGAAAGGGGGCGTAGGTAAATCGACGTTTACGATTTATGCGGCATCATGACTGCATTATGTAAAAGGTCTCAGCGTAGCGGTAGTGGATTGCGACTATCCGCAACATTCTATTATGAAACAGAAAAAGCGGGATATGGAAGTGGTGAAGACCACACCCGTTTATCAGAACCTCTTGGTGGAGCAGACCGGGCGGTTGAAGAAAAAGGCTTATCCGGTCATTGGAAGTACCCCGCCGGATTGTATGACTGACTGAAGGAGATTTGAAGGGAAATCGGACATACATTATGACATGGTACTGTTCGACCTGCCCGGAACTATGGGTAGCGACGGGGTTATCGCTGCAATTAGTGCGCTCGATTATCTGTTCGTGCCGATAAAGGCAGACCGTCTTGTGCTGGAAAGCACGCTGAACTTTGCCACCACCATTAATGACCGGCTGATAAAGACCGGCGTGTCCGCACTGAAAGGTCTTCATCTATTCTGGAACATGGTTGACCGCAGGGAACGCACGACATTGTATGATGTGTATCAGCAAGGTTTTTCCCTGTTAGGGCTGGATTGTCTCAAAACACGTATTCCCGTGCGCAGTAACTTTACCAAGGACTTGTCCGCTATGGGCGGCCCCGTTTACCGGAGTACGCTGTTCTCTCCCGATGCGGCATTCACCAAAGAGTGCGGCTTCGATACGTTTATGGATGAAATCATATCTGTACTTAAAACCGAATAGTCATGGCAAAGAAAACAAGCGGACAAAATCCGGTGGATGAAGCGTACCTGCGCAGCCTGATGGCAGGGGTTCCTTCGGAGCCTCCTTTATCATCTGTACCTTCAACCGGCGGAGGTAATGGCGAAAATAGAGAAACCGCTTTATCCGATGAGAAAGGAAAAGCGGATGGCACTGCAAATGAAACAGTCAGGGATGTTTCCGATGCAGGTGGTGCCGACCGTTCGGAAGTGGTTACGGAAAAAACGTCACCGAAAACGATTCGCACGGCTCTGGCTGACTTTATACGCAGATTCCTCACCCCTTATAAATGTGAAGGCAGACAGGGGGTATATATAGACAAGGAACTGCACCAGAAAATATCAGTCATCGTGGGCATTGCCGGAAAACGGCAGTTGACGGTAGGAAACTACATAGACAATGTATTGAAGGAGCATTTCGAGAAACATGCGGATGAGGTGAAGACCTATTTACAAAAGAGTTATAACAAAATATTTTAGGGTATGAATATACAATCAGGTTACTATGAAGCCGGAATCGCTCTGTTCTGGCTATTGTTCGCCTATCTGTTCATGGATAAGTTCCTGTTCAAGGGACAGCTTGGCGAAATATGTTTCGGAAAGGCACGCCGCCGCATGGCAAAAGCTCTGCGGGGCGTTGCCGGATGGTTCGATCCGGTGAAAGAGGAACAGAAAAAAAGGGCGCAGGCGCTCGAAAGGGAAAGCGGAAAAGAAAGACGTTCTGGTAGCGCCGGAGTCTGAAAAGAGGAATGTCACGACCGCAAAAACGGAAGTGAAGGACAAAGAAAAGGCTGAAGTCAAGGAAAAGGCAGAGGGCAGGAACATGGAAAAACCTCCCCAAAAAACGCTCTGAAACGGACAGTCTTGTCGTTACAAAAAGCTACGGGATACGTCAACGGCCGCCAATAAACGTCACCGGTTCCGGAACTATTGCAGGTAAAGAAAATGCCTCTACTTTTGCTGGCAGAAACGAAGATACAGCGCCACAAAAGGTAGCACAAGTGCCGCCGGAGCGCATTCCGGAACTGTTCCGGGACAAGCGCGTGGAAGAGTGGAGGGCTTCTTCGGATGAGAGTTCCGGCAAGCCGGATGGCGATAGCGGACAGGGAGGAAACGGTGACGAAGTGGATACGGATGAGTTGAACGAGGAACTGGATGATTTGAACTGTATCCGCGAAGAGTATTCGGGCGAGGCAACCGGCATAGGGCCGGAAGAGATTGACCTGATTATCGACCTCTGCAACGGCAAGGATATTCCGACAGACAAACGATTGTCCCTTTTAAGGGCGATCCACCATATCAAAGATACGCAGATTGAACGCTCGATACTGGAAAGTATCAATGGCAGCGACAGCCGTATCAGCAAATTTCTGGATGAAGCCGAGCAAATGGGCGGGGCTGCTCCGGACAGAGATTAACCAATTAAAAAAGGAGGTAACAATGACAAGAGGTTATTTTGATACGGGTTGACAGCCCGTATCACCTTAAAGAGAGAAATTCGCTATGGTATTAATGACTGAATAAACCAACAAAACCATGTATATGACTTATTTCGATTCGGGTTGATAAATGGATGTTCCCGCCTGGTAAGGGAACACTCCAATCAAGAAGAGACAATACCTTTGGTAACTTACTTATAAAACAGAATGGCTATGACAAAAGGCTATTACGATTCGGGATGACAGACCGCCTGCGGCATTCACCCGGTAAGGCAACAAGAACTATTCACCATTAAATTTTATCCGTATGAATATAGGACTGGTAGATGTGGACGGACATAACTTCCCCAATTTTGCGCTGATGCGCCTTTCAGCTTATTACAAGGCAAAAGGGCATCGGGTGGAATGGGCAGAACCGACGGGACGGTATGATAAGGTGCTGGCAAGCAAAGTGTTCACTTTTAGTTCTGACTATGATTACAATCTGCTGGATGCGAAGGAAATCATAAAGGGCGGAACGGGATATGATATTGCCGGCAGGCTTCCCGAAGCTGTGGAAAACAGCCGGATGATGGATTATTCCATTTACCCCCAATATCCTTTTTCCCTTCAGTTCTTTTCAAGGGGCTGCATCCGTAAATGCCCCTTCTGTCTCGTCCGTGAGAAGGAAGGATACATTCAGGCCGTGGAGCCGGTGGAGCTGAACCCGAAAGGGAAATGGATTGAGGTGCTGGACAATAATTTCTTTGCCAATCCGCAGTGAAGATCGGCGGTAGATTATTTGATGAAGGCCCGGCAACCCGTTAAACTGCACGGTGTGGATGTGAGGATTATGAATGAGGAACAGGCCTGGCATCTAAACCGGATGAAGATGAAGCAGAACATCCATATTGCGTGGGATTTGCCCCGGCTGGATCTGACCGACCGCCTGAAAGAGATGGTCAGGCATGTGAAACCTTACAAGATAACCTGCTACGTGCTGATAGGATTCAATTCGACCGTTGAGCAGGATTTGTTCAGGTTGAACGTACTGAGGGAACTGGGGATTACTCCCTTTGTTATCCCTTTCCGGGATTATGCAAACAAGCGGACGCCTACGCAATACGAGCGTGACCTTGCCCGATGGGCGAACCGGATGTGGCTATTCAAGTCTACCTCCTTTGAAGACTATACACCCCGCAAGGGTTTCAAGTGCGGAGAATATCTGAAATAACCTGATAAAGACAAGACACAATAGAGACAATGAGAACAAACGGCTATTACGATTCGGGATGATTCACATCCTGCTTTCAAGAGAGAATTAACAAGAATGTTTCACCACCAAATCAAGTGACAATGCAAATAGCATATTATGACTCCGGCTGATTTCCGGCCGGAACTTACCCCCTGAATCAGTAAACCATAAACGGCCACGGCTGCCTTATGGGGATAGTGAAAGGGGGCAGTCCGTGGCTTTTTTAATCACCTAAAAAATCACGGAAATAAATGAAAAAGAAAAGATTGATTATGATGCTTGCCGCTGTTGCGGCGGCAAGTGCGGCAATGGCCCAGGGAAACGGGCAGGCAGGTATTACGGAGGCCACCCAGATGGTGACAAGTTATTTCGATCCGGGAACAAAATTGATTTATGCAATCGGTGCCGTAATCGGTCTCGTTGGCGGCGTCAAAGTCTACCAGAAGTTCAGTTCGGGCGACCCCGACACGAGTAAAACTGCCAGTTCGTGGTTCGGAGCCTGTATCTTTCTGATAGTCGCCGCCACCATTCTGAGGTCGTTCTTCCTCTAAGATTCATACTGAAGACAGTAACTTATGGCTGATTTTGAGATAAATAAAGGTGTGGGCCGTGAGGTTGAATTTAAGGGGCTTCGGGCACAATACCTGTTTATTTTCGCTGCCGGCCTGCTTGCCGTGTTCGTGATGTTCGTCATCATGTATATGGCAGGCATCGGACAGTGGATCTGCATCGATTTCGGGGTATCGTCGGCTACGATGTTGGTATGGCTGACCTTCACGCTGAACCGTAAATACGGAAGTCACGGGCTGATGAAGCTGTTCGCGGCCCGGAGGCATCCCCGGAGAATCCTCTCACGAAAACGTATCACACGTCTGATTAACAAACAACAATCGTAAATTATGAGAAGTATATTAAAAGCATCCACATTGGAAAGCAAGTTCCCCATCATGGCGGTGGAACACGACTGCATTGTCAGCAAGGACGCCGACATCACGGTCGCTTTCCGGGTCACACTGCCGGAAGTGTTTTCGGTATCCTCCGCAGAGTATGAGGCGATGCACGCCACATGAGCGAAGGCAATCAAGGTGTTGCCGAACTATTCAATCCTGCACAAACAGGATATTTTCATCACCGAGAAATACGAGCCAGACAGCCGGAAGGATGACCTCAGCTTCCTCTCCCGCAGTTTTGAACGCCATTTCAACGAGCGTCCCTACCTGCACCACACCTGTTACCTGTTCCTCACCAAGACCACCAGGGAACGCTCCCGGCAGCAAAGCAACTGGAACACGCTCTGCCGTGGTTTTCTGGTGCCGAAGGAAATCAGGGACAAGGAAACGGTGGAACGCTTCATGGAAGCGGTGGGACAGTTTGAAAGTATCGTTAATGACAGCGGCCTTGTCAGGCTGGAACGGCTCACCACGGAAGAGATTACGGGAACGGAAAACGAACCGGGCATTATCGAGAGATACCTCACGCTCTCGGCTGACGGAACTACCATGTTGCAGGATATGCAACTGAACCCTGACGAGATGCGTATCGGTGACAAGCGGCTTTGCCTGCATACGCTCTCCGACCTCGACGACCTGCCGGGAAAGGTAAGGACGGACGGTCGGTACGAACGCCTCTCGACAGATCGCTCGGACTGCCGTCTTAGCTATGCCGCCCCTGTGGGCGTGATGCTGTCCTGCGACCATATCTACAACCAGTGGATATTTATAGACGACAGTAACGAAAACCTTTCCCGTTTCGAGAAGATGGCGAAGAACATGCAGTCGCTTTCCCGGTACAGCCGCAGCAACCAGATCAACAAGGAGTGGCTGGACGAATATCTGAATGAGGCGCACAGCAACGGACTGCAATCCGTGCGCTGCCATTGCAACATCGTCGCATGGGCGGAAAACGGGGACGAACTCCGCAGGGTGAAGAATGACGTGGGAAGCGCACTGGCATTGATGGAATGTACTCCGCACCATAACACGACCGACCTTCCGGCTCTCTATTGGGCAGGCATACCGGGAAATGAAGCGGACTTTCCGGCCGAAGAGACGTTCTACACGTTTACCGGGCAGGCGCTCTGTTTCTTCACGGCTGAAACCTGTTACCGGAACTCGCTCTCTCCCTTCGGCATCCGCATGGTGGACAGGCTGACGGGAAAGCCCGTCTTCCTCGACATATCGGATTTACCCATGAAAAAAGGGGTGGTGACCAACAGAAACAAGTTCATACTCGGCCCCAGCGGCAGCGGGAAGAGTTTCTTTACCAACCATCTTGTGAGACAGTACTGGGAACAAGGGACGCATATCCTGCTGGTGGACACCGGAAATTCATATAAGGGACTCTGTGACCTGATACATCAGAAGACCGGAGGGGATGACGGGATTTATTTTACATACAAAGAAAATGATCCGATTTCTTTCAATCCGTTTTTCACGGAGGATTACCAGTATGACATCGAAAAGCGGGACAGCATCAAGACACTGATACTCACCCTTTGGAAAAGGGAGGACGAACCGCCCCGACGTTCGGAAGAGGTGGCGCTCTCGAATGCAGTCAGCCTGTATATCGAAAAGATAAAGAAGAACCGGAAGATAAAGCCGAACTTCAACTCGTTCTATGACTTTGTAAGGAAGGACTACCGCAAAGTGCTGGCGGACAAGAACGTGCGGGAGAAGGACTTTGATGTGGACGGTTTTCTGAACGTGCTGGAACCTTATTATAAGAACGGTGAATACGGGTATCTGCTGAACTCGGACAAGGAACTGGATTTACTGAACAAACGGTTTATTGTATTTGAGTTGGATGTTGTGAAGGATAATCCAATCCTCTTTCCGGTTGTCACCATCATTATCATGGAGACGTTTATAAATAAAATGAGACGTTTGCAAGGTATCCGCAAGATGATACTGATTGAGGAAGCTTGGAAGGCAATCGCCAAGGAAGGTATGGCAAACTACATCCGTTATCTTTTTAAAACAGTCAGAAAGTTTTACGGAGAGGCGGTTGTAGTGACGCAGGAAGTGGATGATATTATCTCTTCCCCCGTTGTGAAAGAGACGATTATCAACAACAGTGACTGCAAAATACTGCTCGACCAGCGGAAGTATCAAAACAAGTTCGACCAAATACAGAACCTGCTCGGCCTGACGGACAAGGAACGCAGCCAGATACTTTCCATCAATCTTGCCAATGCAGCGAACCGCCTTTATAAAGAGGTCTGGATAGGGCTTGGCGGTACGCAAAGTGCGGTATATGCAACAGAAGTTTCGGCTGAAGAGTACCTTTGCTACACCACCGAAGAGACTGAGAAACTGGAACTTACCCGCCTTACGGAAAAGCTGGGCGGAAACATCGAACTGGCTATCAAACAACTTGCCGAAAGCAAACGGCAGGAAAACAAGTAACCATATTAATCTATAGAAGACAATGAGTAAGAAAGATTTATTAAGCCAATGCAGGGAAGCACTCGGAGATGCGACCCTGACCAATCTGGATTTGCTGAACCTGATCGGGGAAATGAAGAAGGAACTGGAAAATGACCGCATCTGCGGTCACTGAATGAACAAGGAAGGCGGCTCCACGCTGACAATCCGTAAATCCAACCATGTGACGGACGGATTCAAGGGATACAAGGCCACGCTGTTCGCCGGAGAAATGAGTTATACCGAAATCAATATCCCGCTCCGGAAAGGTGACGACCTTTTCCTGCACGGGAACAAGGATGCCGGATGTATCGGGTATTTCAGCGGAAGCGAGGTGTTGCTGTTCGGCTGTTACGGGCTGTTTGCCCGTGATGACGACAGTCGGTATTTACTTACTAAAGAAAGGAGATAGACGCATGAAAAAGAGAATGATAATTTTATTCATGGTACTGCTGTCCCTTTCGGTGACAGTCAAGGCACAATGGGCAGTGATAGACCCTACGAACCTTGCTCAAGGCATTGTAAACTCGGCCAATGAAATTGTACAGACTTCCACAACGGCACAGAACATGTGAAGTAACTTTCAGGAGACTGTAAAGATTTACCAGCAGGGAAAGGCCTACTACGACGCTTTGAAATCCGTACACGACCTCGTAAAAGGGGCACGCAAGGTACAACAGACTATCCTGCTCGTAGGTGACATCAGCGATATTTACGTGACCAATTTCAATACGATGATGGGCGACCCGAACTTCACCGTGGAAGAACTCTCGGCCATTGCTTTCGGGTATAACCGGTTGCTTGAAGAAAGCAGCAACCTGCTGCTGGACTTGAAGGAAGTGACTACGGCTACCGGACTCTCGATGACCGACAAGGAACGACTGGACATCATCAACCGGATATACGGCGAAGTGCTGGAATACAAGAACCTGACATGGTACTATACCCGAAAGAACATCGGCATATCGTACCTGCGCAGCAAGAAGAAGGGGGATTCCCAGCGGGTGCTTGCCCTGTACGGGACACACGACCAGCGTTACTGGTAATCATTCATCCTAAAAAAACAGATAAACTATGATATTACTATCAATAGATTGGACGAACCTGCATGAGTTGCTGCGTTCGCTTTACGATGAAATGATGCCGCTGTGCGAGGATATGGCCAGTGTGGCAAAGGGAGTGGCCGGTATCGGTGCCCTGTTCTATGTGGCCTACCGAGTGTGGCAGTCCCTTTCAAGGGCGGAAGAGATTGACGTGTTCCCGCTTTTCAGGCCGTTCGTGCTGGGACTTTGCATCATGTTCTTCCCCACTATGGTATTGGGGACAATCAACGGGATTCTTTCCCCCGTATGCAGTGCCACTTCCTCACTGGTGGAACAGCAGACTTTCGACATGAAGAAGTATCAGGAAGAGAAGGACGAACTGGAACGGGAAGCGATGCTGCGTGACCCGGCAAAGGCTTTCCTTGTGAGTGATGAGGAATTTGACAAGAAAATAGACGAGCTTGGCTGGTCGCTGGGGGACATGGACACGATGATAAACATGTACGGGCAGAAGGCGGTGTATGACATGGGGGAAAAGGTGAGGCAATGGTTCCGGGAACTGCTGGAACTCTTCTTTCAGGCAGCCTCGCTGCTGATAGACACGCTGAGGACTTTCTTCCTGATTGTCCTGTCCATACTGGGGCCTATCTCTTTTGCGCTGGCCGTCTATGACGGATTCCAGAGTACGCTCACCACATGGTTGTCACGCTATATCTGTATTTACTTATGGCTGCCCGTGGGCGACCTGTTCGGCGCTATCCTTTCACGCATACAGGTTCTGATGTTGCAGCAGGATATCAAACAGATGCAGGACCCGACGTTCATACCGGACGCATCCAACAGTGTGTATTGTATATTCATGATTATAGGTATCATCGGTTATTTCTGCGTTCCCACGGTGTCCTCATGGATTATTCAGGCAGGCGGTGCGGGAGCTTACGGGCAGAAGGTGGGCGGTGCCGGGAAAATGGCCGGAAACGGTGCGGCGGCAGTCGGTGGGGCAGTCGGTGGATCGGTAGCCGGACGCATCAAGAAAATGTTCTAAACGTATCACTTAAAAAAACAGAAAGAAGACATGGAGTTCAAATCATTAAAAAACATCGAGACATCGTTCCGGCAGCTACGGCTGTTCGGAATGGTATTCCTGGGAGTATGCGTACTGGTAACGGTCTTTGCCACCTGAAAGGCATACGAGTTTGCCGAGGCGCAACGGCAGAAAATCTATGTACTGGACAGCGGAAAATCGCTGATGCTGGCACTTTCGCAGGATGTGCAGCAGAACCGCCCCGTGGAAGCGAGGGAACATATCAGACGTTTCCACGAACTGTTTTTCACCCTGTCACCGGACAAGAGCGCCATTGAAAGCAACATCCAGCGTGCCCTTTACCTTTCGGATGAAAGTGCCATCGGTTACTACCGGAACTTGCAGGAGAAAGGCTACTTCAACCGGATGATCGCGGGAAACATCTCGCAGACGCTGACGGTGGACAGCATACAGGGGAACTTCAACAGTTATCCCTACGAGATGAAGACCTATAGCCGGCAGCACATCATCCGTTCGAGCAGCGTTACCGAAAGGTCGCTTGTCACCACCTGCCGTCTGAGGAATGTAACCCGGAGCGACAACAATCCGCAGGGCTTTCTGATAGAGAGTTTTACCATCATCGAAAACAGGGACATCGGACAGTATGAAAGATAACGGTATAAAAAAGGTCTTCCACTCGTTCAGAACGGAGAAAGACCGATATATAATAAAACTCCGCAGGCGGTGGCAACGGCTGAGCTACCGGCAGCAAAGGATTATCATCCTTTACCTGCTCGGACTCTTCGCCGCCATCGACCTTGCCTACATCGTGGGCGGTTTCTGCGGGACAGACAAATTTCCGATTGAGGTACAGCATCTCCAAAGGATTGCGCTTCCCCAAACGGACAGTATTCAACCATTAAAAAACAATGTATCCAATGACACAATCCGATAAGAAAGAAGAAAAGAATAAAGAAACGCAGAAAGCGGAACCTGTATCCGAAAAGGGGAAGAAGTTAAACCGCAAGGTTGCCGACAAGCTGAAATTCTATGGCGTGGTGACATTCCTCTCCCTGCTTTGCGCCGGGTTCATCTGGTTTCTCTTCAAACCGGACACACCCGAAACGGTGGAAGGGACGGCAGGAATCAATACGACGATACCCGACGCTATCGCACCGGAGACGATGGCCGACAAACAGAAGGCTTACGAACTGGAAGAAATGAAGAAACGCAGGCAGGAGAAGGTAAGAACCTTGCAGGATGTGGCCGGGGGCTATCTGACACCGGACACAACGGACGGGCTGAAACCGGAAGAAGATGTACCGAAAGCGGATGCTATCCGGGAGTCCAGAGAAAAACAGCGGCAGATTTCAAGACAGATCACCTCGTTCTATAAGGAACCGAAGGAGAGTCCGAGGGTGGACGAACTGGAACGGCAGGTAAAGGAGCTTAACGAAAAGCTGGAACGTGAACGGAAAGGACAAGACCCGCTGGAACTGATGGAAAAGTCGTATGAGATGGCGGCACGCTATTTCCCCGGACAAACGGGCGGACAGGTGAAGAACATACAGCCTGCCGGGGGCACCGGTACCGGCAATCCTGCCGCCATAGCTGCCGGACGTGCCACGGAGAATGTGGTTTCGTCACTGGCCGTACCTCCGGTACCCGACACGATACCCCGCAATTACGGTTTTGCCACTGCCGTGGGCGGCGGACAGCTTGCCGGAGCCAATACGATACGTGCCTGCGTGGCCGAAGACCAGACAGTGACCACCGGGGCATGACTGAAGTTCCGGTTGCTGGAACCGCTGCAAGTGGGTGGTGTGCTTGTACCTGCCAATACTCCGCTATATGGTACGGTGCGTATCGAAGGGCAACGGATGGCAGTCACAGTAAACTCCATAGAGAGCGGCGGGAACATCCTGCCGGTGGAACTAACGGCTTACGATATAGACGGGCAGGCCGGACTTTTCGTTCCGAATACCGCAGAACGTACCGCCATGAAGGAAGCCGCCGCCAATATCGGGGGCAGTTTCGGAACAAGCATCTCGTTCGCACGCAGTGCCTCGCAACAACTCGTCATGGACGTGACAAGGGGCGTGCTTGGCGGCGGATCACAATATCTGGCCACAAAGATGCGTGAGGTGAAAGTGTCCGTGAAAGCGAATTATCAACTTTTATTAATATCCAAAAAACAGTAATCAGATGAAGACAAGAATTATTTTATCATTAGTCATACTTTTAACCGTATTGTCGGTAAAGGCGCAGGAACCGGTGGAAACAAAGATTTTCCCCACCAACCAGATTATCTCACCGCATAAGATTGAGGTGACTTTTCAGAAAACCGTACATATCCTTTTCCCTTCCGAAGTGAAATATGTGGATTTGGGCTCGTTCGACATCATAGCGGACAAGGCCACGGGAGCGGAAAATGTAGTACGCATCAAGGCGGCGGTGAAAGGTTTTGAAGGGGAAACGAACTTCTCCGTTATCACTGCCGACGGTTGTTTCTATTCTTTTAATGTGGTTTATAAGGACGAACCAGCGCAACTTTCCATTGAGATGGAAGACTGGCTACGGGACAATCCCGAAGGCGGGATTGCGGGCGACCGCATGTTCGTGAAGCTGAAAGAACTCGGCGGGGAGACACCGCTGGTGGTGAACCGTATCATGTACATGCTGTATAAGAAGAACAAAAGGGACATCAGGCATATCGGTTGCAAGAAGTACGGCATACAGACACTGCTCAAAGGGCTTTATATCAATAATGACCTGCTGTACCTGCATACTTCCCTGCGCAACAGTTCGGATATATCGTTCGACATTGACTATATCCGTTTCAAAGTGGTGGACAAGAAAGTAGCCAAGCGCACGGCCATGCAGGAGAACTTCATAGAACCTGTAAGGACATACAACCGCCTGATAACGGTGGACGGGAAAGCCACGGTGCGGGGTATATTCGTGCTGCCCAAGCTCACCCTGCCGGATGACAAACTGCTCGTGGTGGAGGTTTACGAAAAGGGCGGTGCCCGTCACCAGTCGTTCCGCATAGAGAACACAGACCTTGTGGCGGCAAAACCAATCAGTGAACTGCATCTGAAATAATAACCTATATATAATATAATGTATATGCAAAGAATACTATTCATACTGACAGTTGCCATGTTGTCGCTCTTTGCGGGCGAAGCATACGCGCAGCGTGACCTGCCGGGACAGACGGGTGTACAATTTACAACAGGGGGAGTCAATCATTTCCTTTCATGGAAGAGTGGTGGCGAACGCCACTACTTCACCTCGCTGGCCTTTACACATACCAACCGTAACCGTACCTGCTGGCTGTATGGTCTGGATTATCAGATAAAGGAGTACACCTACGAAAATAAGGCAATACCCAAAGCGCAGTTCACGGGGGAACTCGGCTATTTTATTCCCGTATTGTCGGACAAGGGCCGGAACGTCTGTTTCCGTATCGGACTTTCCGTTTTGGGCGGCTTCGAGACAGTCAACTGGGGAACCTCCCTGCTTCCTGACGGAGCGGCGGTGACAAACGGTGACTGCTTTATTTATGGCGGCGGTCTGACGGCGGCTTTCGATGTCTGGCTGACAGACCGGATTATCCTGCTGATGCAGGTAAAGGAAAGGGCGCTCTTCGGAACGGATGCGGGTAACTTCCATACCCAGATAGGATTGGGCGTTCGCCTTATTATTAACTAATAAAAAGAGAAAGGAGAAACAAAAAATGAAAAACGTATTATATAAATGTATAGGTGCACTGCTTGCGGCGCTGGCCTTCAATTCTTGTAACGACGGGATAGACATCCGGCAGGATTATGATTTCAGCCTCTCGTCATGGTATCTGCAAAAGCAGATTGCAACGGGTGAAACGGTGGAGATACGCTTTTATCTTGACCGTGAAGGGGACTATGAAAAGGCGGAGTATGAAATAGGTTACATCCAGATGGAAGGCAAGGGAGAAGTGTCCGATAGTGAAGGCATAAAACTTGTGAACCGGGAAGTGAGGCCGCTGGCAGAGGTGCCGGGACTGGATACGGAAAATCCGGTCAGGCAGATATTCACCCTCTTTTACCGTTCGACAAGCGCCAGACGTTCGGAACTGAAATTCTTTGTCCGGGATAATTTTGGCAGGGAAAGAGAAATGACGGTGACGTTCGATTTAGAAAACACTACGGCAAAGGAATAACTGCTACCATTATCTATCAAGAAAGACGGTGGGGAAACCTGTCGTCTTTGTTTTATGAAATTTGCTTAATGAAAACAAATGAATAAGTAATTGTTTCGGATTGCACAAAATTTGTTTTTATATTTAGCCGGAAGTTAATAGTTCAATCATATACGCATGAAAACAACACTCAGAATATTCCGTATCATCAGCAAGCTGTTGCTGCTGGCTTATGTCACGATAGTGAATTTTGTCTTTATTACGGTGTTTTACGCATTGCTACTTTCAATCTTGCGCCATATATGGCCGGCATATATACCGGGGCTGTTTGATGAGGGGGTGATTCCGTATTTAGTCAATACGTTACCGTATTATCTTTTGCTGTTATTCATCCTTTATTCCATTTCTCCGCTAAATGTGTGGGTGCTACGCAGAAAAGAAGGATACCGTCCTTTGAACAGTTCCGATCGCATGAGGCTGGAACGGTTGCTTTCAGAAATGGGTATGAACCGGAGGCTGAAACTTTATCGTAACAATGACGCACGGGTAAATGCTGCCGCATTCGGTTTCAATACGATAGGACTGACGGGCGGAGTACTCGCCGCAGCTTCGGATGAGGAGCTGAAGGGCATCATCAGTCATGAAGTGGGGCATATCTCCCATTACGACTTCGTCTATCAGGTGCTTTTATTCTCGATGGAGTCGTTCGGTTACCGCTGCCTTTATGGTATATTTCTTATTCCGGCTCTGATATTCGGGATAATTGGCAGCATGGTGTTCGCATTGGTTCCGGCTTTGGGCCTTGTAGGTGAACTCATAGCGAAGTTATGGTGGGCCGTTTACAAACTGCTTCACCGGATTATATACGGCATCAGCCGGATAACTGACGTGAATATCAATAAATATGCCGAGTACCGTTGTGATGCCTATGCAGTGAAATATGGTTGCGGCGAAGGATTGCTTTCTTTCCTCCGCCGGTTGAAAAGGACGGAAGACGTTTACGGTGAGCATCCGACTTTCACCGAATATATCATGAGTACGCATCCGTCCACCGAAAAACGGATTGCACGGCTGGAGAAACTGCTGTAACCTGCGGTAAAGAATGTGTGCCTATATCATTTTACGGATATTGGTATAGGGAGTACCGGATGCGCATATCTGCTGCATTTCTGTGGAAAAGTCATCGTAATAACAGATGATATGACCGCCGACAAGCGCATTGCCAAAAAACTCTTTTTCCGGAAGTATTTTTTTATTGTCTGCCTGCTTTATCAGGTCGTCATACAGGGCACGATACACCTTGTCGGTATCTGCCGGAAAAGCGGTTTCCGGTATGGCTACTGAAAGGATTATCTCCGGGCATTTGCCCGCTTCACGCAGCATGACTATCGTATCCGCACCTAATAATCCGATATAGGAATGCGGATTGCAGGTGAATGTGCGATAACCTTCATTATAAAGTGGAAGGATTATCCGGTAGAGTTCCATACGGATTTTATCTTCCCTGAATTGGTCGTATTTGGTTGTCTTTTCAATGGTACTGCCGGTAATGGCAACGTTCTTGTTGTACATCTTCCTGTGATTTTTGAGTAATACCTTGTCCGTAACTTCCTGTTATGTACCAAAAAAGCACGGAACTTAACAGGTTCTACTCTCCGGTACGACCAAGCACCCATGCAGGAAACGAGTTAAGACCGTGCCATTTGTGTATGACAAGGACTCTGCCCGTTTATTCTCCTGCATTGAATTTGGTCGTTTCGAGAGTAAGAACAAACAGCTAAAAGCTATTCTAATATGTTATCATTCAAAATCTTTAATCTTATAACTTTCTTTTTGGTTCAACCCTGCAAAAATAGAAAAAAGCCGGGCAACCGCATAGGGATTGCCCGACTTTTTTAAGAGGAAGTATTCAGGTGTGGGGTGTGGCAGGTCAGTCCACGGGTTCGCCGCCATAGCGAAGGCGGCAGATGTCCTTGTGGATTTCACACATGATATGCATCTGCATCTGCTTGCTGATATGGCGGCTTTGGGAACGCATAAACAGACGGTTCTCTACCAGACTGCAAAACTTTGTACCTTCCCTGCTCACGATGCAGAGGATTTGATGTTCAAGGAAAAACTCCCTGTCGGTGGAATACTCCACGTTAGGGGACATTTTTATATATTTCATATGCTGATATTTTTAAAGGTTTTACGGTGGCGGTGTGGGTGGGGTCGTCCGGCCCTGCCCTCTGTTCTCTTGGAGGGCGGTGAAAAAGATGTGCCGGATGTTGTCTCCGGCACATGCTTTCTGTTCGGCTTCAGGCGGCTTTTCCGCTTTCGGGTTTCTCCGTTTTCGGGGCGGTGACTTTCTTCTCCGTCTTTTCTGCCGTCTGCTGTTTTTCCGCTTCTTTGGCTGCTTTCTTTTCCGCTTTCTTCATTTCCTTTATCCTTTCTTCCAAACGTTCATGCCGTTTCTGATATTCTTCCTCGTGGGTGGCTTTGGCAAGTCCGTACTGGTCAGGAAAGTGCATGTTTGCGAAGTCTCTTAACAGCTTGGATGCGTTGTTGTCTCCGTGGCCGTTCTCACAAAGGAAGTGGCTGATGAAGTCCCGTTTGATTACCGTCTTTTGTGCGTCCGTCAGTTTGGCAACGATTTTCATCCGCTGTTTCTCGTCCAATGCGAAAGGCTGGTCCTTGATGCCAAAAAGCGAAAAATGCTTCCTTTGCAGTTGGGTAAGCATGACGAAATAAATCATGCCGTCCTCGTACTGCGTGAACGGACTTTCGGGATAGTCGTTCTCCCGGACAATCTTTTTCGTGTCGGCAACGGTCTTTTCGATAGAAAGCTGTTTGAAACGCTTGTCCCTCTCCTGCAATGTCCCGATAGTGACGGGGGCGGTTTCCTTCCTGTTTATCTCCACGTAGCAGAGTTCGGGTTCCGTCTGCCCTACCTTCACATAGGTCTTTATCCTGCCTTCCTCCTTCATGCGGTCAAGTTCCTCCACCTTTCGGGCATATTCCTCGTTTCTGCGCTCAAATGTCTGCACCGCTTGTTCGTACTCTTTCGCTTGGGTGAACTGCTCTTTCTTCGGTGCTTCGGGGGCTTTTGGAAATTCCCTTGCCGATACGTTGTAGTCAAGTTCCTTGATTTCATGCCCTTTCTTGTCCAATTTCTGTAGTGCCATATCGTTACGGCTTCCGTAGTAGGGGCGTGCGACAACCAACTTCGGATCGGATTTCAAAAGTTTCTCCGTCTCTTTTGCCACATGGGCGGCATTCTTGGTTTCCAGACATTTGCGGTTTGTGCAGTGTCCGCATCCGTTATGCTCGGCAAAGAGATTGTAATTGGCTGCGTTGTGTACGCATGCCTTGCATTCCGTCTTGTCGAACTTGTATTGCCCAAGGTCGGTGGTATAGTATTTTTCAAAGTACCTTTTGAAGAGATTCAATGTATATCCCGTCCAATCCTCACCGTTCCCCTCTTTGAGGTGCTTCTCGTACACGTCCTTTTGTATATCGGGTTCATAGGTGCTTATCTCCTCGGCTACGCTGACAGTGATTGTTTCATTGTCCAACAGTTCACCGATAGGCGCATAGAGTTCGTTCAGTTTCAATCGGGTATAGATATATTTCTCGCTCCGTCCGAAACGGGCGGTCAGTGAATACATGTCATATCTGCCCTTTTCAAGCAACCGCTTGAACGCTTTTGCTTCTTCAGTGGGGCGTACCTGCTCACGCTGCAAGTTCTCGCTTAACGACATGTCTTCCGCTTCATCGTCCGTCACATTATTATATATGGTCGCCTTTATGGTCTTTGCTCCTGCAAGCAATGAGGCACGGTAACGGCGTTCACCGTATATGATTTCATAACCGCCTTCCGTGCGTGGGCGTACCGCAATGGCCTGCAGGATTCCCACTTCCCGAATGCTTTCCGCAAGTTCCTGCAATGATGCGTCATTGAACGTCTTGCGGTGGTTGTCCGTGCTTGGGTGTATGGTGGTGATGTCAAGGTCTGTTTCGGCTGTGGCCGTTGCAAGCGGTGTCTTGAACGTGACCTGCTGCGGTGTTTCTTCCGTAACGGTGGGAACGGTTGCCGTTTCGAGGGGGGCCGTCACTTCGGTAGCCGTGGGCACGTCCTGCGGTGTGAGTAACATTATCGGCTTCGGGATAACTGCCAAAGCAGTTACTTTTACTGCATTTTCTTTCTCTGATTTCTGTACGCTGTTCTTCTGTACTTTTTTGTTCGTCTTCATAATGGTAAGTTTTTAAATGTTGATAATTAATTGAATAGTTTTCCGTCTGAAAGGTATTCCCAACCGTTGGCGTTGCTTTCTTCCGTGAAGTATTCCAAAGTCTGGGTGCTCTCCATATCATCCCAACAAGCACGGAAAAAGCTGTCGAGACATTTGTTCATAAGGTTATCAAACGTGACATTCCCGGTGGGGGATTTCAAGAACCGATAAATCGGATCGAGAATATCGTTATCAATACAATAGCCTGTAAGGGGACAACAGGTATCTACAAATATCCTGCTTTCTCTCCCTTTCCTTCCGTTCCAAAAATATTTTCGGGTGTACAAGTCGTTCCAATGGTTGTTCATCAGATAGGCCACCAACCGCCAACCGCTCAGGCTGTCTATGCAGTCTTCCTGCCTGCTGCGGTAGTCATAGCTATAATTACATGCGTCATATCTCCAATTACGGCACACGATACCGAAGTGTTCGCAAAAGGCATCAAGGGTTTGGCGGTTCTCGTAAGTCCAACCGTAAAAGTATCGATTGTATAACCATTCGCCATGCGCCTTTTCCTTGGCTTCCTCGGATAACTCTGTTATCCGATAGAGGGTGTATGTTCTTGTTTCCGTTCTCATGTCGTTACTTTTTGGTTCTTTGATAGGCGGGGCGGATTGTTCCGCCCTGCCGTTCATGCTGTCATACGCGGATGCACGTGGCGAGTGCTTCCCTTACTTTCAGCTCCTGCTTCTTGGAATATATCCACCCTGCACGCCTTTCGCCCTTATAAGTGAGGTTTGCACGGAACAGACCGTTCAAGTTTTTCAGAACGTCCTTTATTGGCTTGGTGTCACCGAATACGGCAATCGCCTTTTCGCTGTATTCCACGATTTCAAGACTGAGGGTTGAAGGGTCTGCGGTTGCTGTCGGCTGTTGTGCTTCGTTTTCCCTCTGCGGTGCTTTCATGCAAAGGTTGGCTTCATCCCCTGCGGTGTGCGCATACCGTTCTATGAACTTTTCAAGGTCACAGATAGGCTCTTTCTCAATCGTCCAACCGCTGTACTTGTTCCTGCCCAAATACATGCCGTCCCCCATGCTGTAATTTTCACGGTGTTCGTAATCTGCGTTATATTCTGCCAAATAGGCCGTTTCCTCAAAATTGGCGGCATGCTTGCGCATTTCCGAAAAGAGGTTGCGTGTATGTTTGGAAAAGCCTAAAATGACGGTTCTTGCTATACTATAGTCGTAATAGTCCGTATAACTGTCGCATTCGTTCACTCTCAATGTGCCGATAATGACCGCCTTTGCATCCGTCGGGATAAGGGGGCGCAAACGTTCCGCACCGATTTTGGCGATACGTTCGTATTCCTCTCTTGCTTCCTTCGCTTTCTTTTCTTCTTCGGCTTTCTTCTCTTTCGCTTTGGTCAGTAAAGCGGCTGTTTCCAACGGATCCAAAAACTTGGGGTTCGCATCATCGTAATAGATGCCTATTCCGAATTTCTCTGATAATGGCCGGATAAGGTCGGAAGTGTGAAACTCGTGTGTTCGCAAATTGACAAGATGATAGGTTATTCCCCACTTGTCACGGGTTACTTCATACACAACATAGCTGTCATAGCTGTAGCCTTCCAATACTACCACTTGATTGACTGAAACGGTCTGAACGCTTCTGTCGTAACTTTTGTTAGCTCCCAATAAATGTACTTTAGTCATAATGATTTAATTTAAAAATGATTAATATTCTGTCAGAGTATCACGCAAAGAACAAGGATGAGAAGAGCGAGCACGCAAAGGGAAAGGAAAGCGGAAAGGATGCGCCACACGGCACGGATGAGGAAAAACACCACCGCCAAAACTGCCAACATGGGCAACCCACCGCCCAAGCCAACCACTACACCACCGACAAAGGCACACACGAAACGTACTGCCACATAGACCATGAAACCGACCGACAACCACTTCACCAAATTTTTAATGCCGGTTGGAGCGGAGCCGAAGCCTCGTTTCAAATCTTGCTGTATTTCAGTTCTCTTTTTCATAACATTGACTTTTTTTTTATGCCTTGTCGGTGGCTTCACCTTGCTCGTTTCAGGGGGCAGATACGGACGGGGAGAAAATATGCAAGGCTTTTGGTGAGAATTTTTCAACCGCCCGGCTGGACGGATTGAAAAATTTTCGCCAAAACCCGTAGGGCGCGAAGCGGGCTTGCAGATTTTTAGGGGACCCGGACGTAGCTTCGCACCCTGAACCACGCAAGGTGAAGTTACTGACAGGGTGATAAAAATGAGGAAATGGCTATATATGGGAAAAAGAGAACTGAAATACAGTAAGATTCGGAAGGCTGTGCCGACTGGATTATTTATATGATTATAATCGGATTCTATATCGGGGAAAAAGAGCCGGATATTTATAACCATAAAAAAAGTACCTCTATCTTTTGGGGATAGCGCACTTCTTCAGTTGTGTGTCTTCAAATAATACGTCCTCACGGATTTGCTGATTTTATATCTATACCTATTGAATTTATAGAAGTTTTGTACAACCAGCCGTTAAACTCTAAAAAATACATGCATTCGTTCTCACGAACAAGCAATATATATCTATTACAATTAAGCCGGAACAAATGTAGCAGGTGAGGACTGAAAAACACCAAACCGCTTGGCGGTCGGGTGATGTATTTATCATTCATTAACAGCTCACGACGGGTAATGTTACAGCAACATAACAAATGAGCTGCCATAAAGGAAATGTTTTATCTTCTTCACGATAAGGAATTTATGTGTTTATGTCCGTCTCTTGTAATAAAGCGGTTAATTTAGCCCGTATTTTTCCTGTTTGTAGTGACATCGTAATATCCGTTCACTACATTTGTCATATTAATAATCAGAGACACAAAATTATGAAAAGTAGATTATGGCTGTCTGTCTGCCTGCTACTGGCGGCAGGAACAGTGCTTGGCGGATGCCAGGCACCCGTGAAGGAGAAGCTGCCCGTTGTGCATGCGCATAGGGGCGGTGCGGCTCTTTATCCGGAGAATACGATACTAGCAATGACGCATGCTGCGGCAATCGGTGTGTCGGTGATGGAGCTTGACTTGCACGTGACGAAGGACAGTATGGTGGTGGTGTCGCACGATGCCTACCTGAACCATGTTAAGGCATTGACACCGGAAGGGGAACCGATTCCGGCTGGGGAGGATAAGGATTATAAGATATACGCAATGACGTATGACAGTTTGCGACGGTATGATGTGGGCAGTCTTCCGAATCCTGCATATCCGCGACGGAAGAATGTGAAATGCTGCGTACCGCTGGTTACGGATTTGATTGACGCGGTGGAACTTTTGACCAAGAGTAATGGTATCGCTCCGGTGAGCTACAATATCGAGATAAAGTCCGATCCGTCAAAGGACGGGATTTATTCGCCGGATTACCGGACGTTTGCGAACTTGTGCATGAAAGCGCTGTTGAGCAAGAAGCTGGGTGATCGGTTGCTGGTGCAATGCTTTGATGTGCGTACATTGAACTATCTGCACCAGAAATATCCGGATGTCCGTTTGTCCTATCTGGTGGAGGATAAGAACGCTACCTTTGAGGAACTGATGGCGCGGTTGGACTTTGTACCGCAAGTGTATAGCCCGGAGAGCGATATGCTGACGGAGGAGATTGCCGGGAAGGTCCGTGCCAAAGGGATGGAACTGGCTCCGTGGACGGTGGACGACAAGCCGGAGACGGAACGGTTGAAGACGTTGGGGGTGGATGCCATCATTACCAACCAGCCGGATAGCGTGATGCGGTGGCTGGGATATCCAGAGAATAAAGGGAAAGAATAATTAGTGAATACTGTTATGAAACCAGCTGTTATTGCATTTTTCAGAGGCTATAACCTGCTTTTCCTGTCGGGGATGTGCCTGCTTTTTTTCGCATTAACCGGTTGTTCGGACGATGATGAGGATGAGCTTCCGCCTACACCTATTTCTTATACCACACTGATATATATGGTTGCGGATAACACGATGGATAGTGATGTGGACTACAGTATCAGTCAACTGAAGGCCGGGGCAAAGCGGAGTGCGGGAACAGCGGTGGTGTATGTGGACCGGATGGACGAAGCGCCGCGTCTGTTCAAGATTACGCAGGCAGGCGAAGAGGTGCTGCTGAAAAACTATGAGGAAGAGAACTCTGCCAATGTAGAAACGCTGGTGCGGGTGATTGAAGAAACGAAGGAACTGGTTCCGTCGGAAAGGTTCGGGCTGGTGCTGTGGTCACATTCCATGGGGTGGGTTCCGAGCGGCTATAGCCGTACCCGGTCTGTATGGCCGGATAAGGGAGAACAGGCATTTCCGCGTACACGCTACATCGGACCGGACTTTCATCCGGGCAATGTGACCGTGGATACCATGATAGAGATAGATGCGCTGGCTGCGGGTCTGCCGGATCATGTGGCCGAGTATATCTGGTTTGATATGTGCCTGATGGGTAGTGTGGAAGCTTTGTATGCATTGCGGTATAAGAGCGATTATCTGATAGCTTCGCCTACGGAGGTGCTTGCGGAAGGAAGCTACGATGCATCGGGTATTCCGTATGCAAAGGTGTTGCCGTATATGTTCGGCGGTGTGGAAGGACTCAAACAGGCTTGTAACGCTTATTTTCAGCATTATAATGGCATGAAATATGATGTGCTCCGTTCGGCAACCATCACACTGGTGGATGCGGCACAACTGGACGGGTTGTATGACGTGGTTCATGGGGCGTTGTCCGGACATCTGGCAGATGCGGCTGGAATGGATGTCAGCGGATTGCAGGTGTACCATACGAGTGACGTGCCGCAGGTATTCTTCGATTTGAAAGATATGGTGAACAGGCTGAAAAATACGGATGATGCCTTGCTGGAGGCACAATTGGGAAAGACAGTTGTTTATACGGCGGCTACGGCTTCGTTCAAGTATGTGGTTATCGACAGAAATAAATATTGCGGATTGAGCGTTTATGTTCCCCTAAAGAAGTGGAAAGGGAATACGGAATATCAATATTACTTTGAAAGCCTGGAGTGGGGGGAAATCTACGATTAAGAAATCTCCGGATTTCTTTTGCTGCGAATATATCGGTTGTGTTGGTTGTGACTGTTTGCTATGATAGGCTGCAAAAGCAGATGCACGTGAGCAGGCTGTAGTAATACCCGGCCAGTTTGAACTGGAAGCGCAGATCCTTCATTATGATGGATACCTTCTTGTAAATGCTTTCAATGCTGATATTGAACTGGCTGGCGGTTCGTTGGGCAGGATAGTCCAACTCTTTCTGGTAGATGAAAACCTGTTTGTCCAATTCGGGATATTTGCTGAGTACCTTCTCGGTTATCTTGCGAATCTCCTCGGCGTAATAGTCAGCTTCGGGTGATGAAGGGGATGCGTAATTGTCGGAGAGGTTGGGAAAATCATCCAACGGGATTTCTTTGCTACATTGGGGGGAACGGTAGTAATCGGCTATACGTTTTGTTGCCATATTGAAGAAAAGGCTTTCTGCCGAATCCATGTTTTCGTAAATGAGTTGGGACGCATTCTGCCAAATGTTCAACCAGAAATTCTGACTCAAATCAAAGGCGGTATCTGCATTGTCCGTTACATTATAAAAATACTGTAGCAGTCTTTGGCTATACCGATTATAAAGAATTAAAAATGCATCAGCATCGGCAGATGCAGCGATAGCCTGTAACAAAATCTTGTCAGCCTGCTGCTCCTTTAGTTGTTTTGATAGATTTTTATTCATAATTCTTTTTAGGATTTCATGTCCCAAAAGTAAAAAGAGGTTATTTCAGAGTTATGACAAGCTATTAAAAAGATTGATGGGCTGTTAAGATTTACATGGCTGTAATGTTCATGCAATAGAACTGTAATATTTGACGGGATAATCGGGTGGATGCACGGAGATATGCCAACAAATTTGTATTGGAACCATATTTGATAAATTAGTTTAGAGTATTTTTGTAGATGTAATATTTTATACATATAAGTCGTTACTATAAATCTGAATACGGAGGGAGGCTAAAAAGAAGACCAATGCAGAAATCTTCCAAAATTAACTATTTTTAAAGGAAGGTTTTGGGGGTCTCAAATGATTTACTAGTGTAGGGGTACTTGAACGGAAATTGAAACCCAGTTGAAAGTTGCCCGTTGCTCTTTGAAGTTTTGACCGCCCACTTCCCCGGAAAACAGTCCGGAAAAGTTAAAAAACAGGGATAAATGCAGAAATCCTTTGATTTTAACGATTTTTAAAGGAAGGTTTTAGGGGGTTCAAACGATTTATTAGTGTATGGGTTCTCAAAGTGATGCGAGAACTTGAATGTAGGACAAATTAAAAAAACAGATAATTGATATGATTAAATTTTGGAGAAATAGAAAGAAAGTAACTTCCGAACAAGAAGAACGTGTATGGGATCGTATAGATTCTCTCTACTCGAAACTTGAAGAAGGAAAGGCTACTGAGGATGAACTCAAGCGGATTGACGGCATCTCCAAAATAATCATGGATGTTACCGGTAAGAGTAGTAAGGGTAAGAAAGAAACGGCTACGCCGGAAGAACTGGATGAGCTGACCAAAAGAGACTTGGATATGCTGGCACGAATGATCGGCATTGAAGGAATAGAAGGAAGAACGGACTGTCTGGCCGGACAGGTGAAGAAAGAAAAGAGATTGCCATTCTCCCGTGGAATGAAGTATGCGGGAGCCGGAATTGCGGCAAGCGTCCTGTTGGTGTTGGGAATTTCGTTCTATATGAATGAAAAATTTGCGGATAGTACGAATGCCATGGCATGTAATGTAATCCAATGCCAGAATGATAGTGTGTTGCACCTGGCAGACGGTACGGTTGTTTATCTTGCAGGCGGCAGTAATCTGAGCATTGCGAACAACTTCGGGAAGAAGGACAGGACGGTGAGCCTGGTAGGAGAAGCATTCTTTGAGGTGGCCAAGGACAAGAAGAAATCCTTTATTGTAAAGGCGAAAGAGATCAATGCCATTGTACACGGAACCTCGTTCAATGTGGTAGCTTACGGCGGGACAGTGGAGAGCCAGGTTGCAGTCCGCACTGGATGTGTGGAAGTGGCGAAAGGGGAGCAATCTTTCGGTAAGTTCCACTGTGGCGACCGGGTGGTTTATGATAAGGCAGCCAACAGAGTTTCGCATGACACGGTGAATCCCGATAATATCGGAGCATGGACTACCGGTGGTTTCGTACTGGAGGATGCTACGGTAGAAGAGCTGAAAATAAGGGTGAAGAACCGTTTCCACCGGGAACTGGTGATAGAGAAGGATGCCATACCTGCGGACGCCCGAATCAATTATTGCTCGTATAGGCCGGAACAATCCGGAGTAAATAATGTGATGAAAAATATATGTGCCATTTACGGTACGCGATATGAAATCAGTGACAACCGGATTGTTGTAAGCCGGTAACCATATACATCCACGCGCCACCTTACGAGGACTGCACGCGTAACGAAAGAATAAAGAAAGACAAGCCTGTGGTATGCGGTGGCGAGCTGCATACATGAAAGAGAAATTTCCCTATGTAAAGGGAAACGGCCATTGCCTTGTCTTTTCGGAAATGGAAAATGAAAGTTTAACTAATTGAAAATAAGTGATTTATTAAGTAAAATATTAACGAATTAAAGATGAAAAGGAGTAATAAGAAAATGAGATTACGAACGGGCATATTGTTCCTACTGGGAATGTTGCTGCTATCGCCGATCTGCCATGCGAGTGACGACCAAAAGGCAACGAGCTATCCGGCAGAGGCACTGGAACTACGGTTGAACCGCATCGCCAAGACGTATAAGGTAGAGGTTGCATTCGACGGGAAGAATATGAAAGCCATTAGTGTGCCTGCCGCGACCAAGCGCAATTCAGTAGAGGTGGATTTATCCAACAGTCTTTCAAACACCGGTTATTCATATAAGAAAGTATCAGCGGAATCATATTCCGTATATCAGGACGATAATAAAAACAAGAAAAGTTCCGGGAAAGGGACTATCACGGGAACCGTGCTGGATAAGGACGGATTTCCGATACCGGGAGCCACGGTGGTCATTGCCGGCAGCAACACCGGTACGGCAACGGACATTAAGGGAAACTTCACACTGAAAGATGTGCCGACACGTACCTATATGGTAGAAGTGAGCTGTATCTCGTATCAGAAAATGCGCATCAGCGACGTGAAAGTTGCAGGGGGAAGAACTACTCCGTTGGATGTAATCCTGCAAGATGAGACAGAGATGCTGAATGAAGTGGTGGTAACCGCTACCTATAACAAGGCATCTGCCAATGCGCTGTACTCCAAACAAAAGACAATGGTTGCGATGAGTGACGGTATCAGTGCCGACCTTGTGAAGAAAACCAGTGACAACAATATGGCGCAAGTGCTTCGCCGTGTGTCCGGTGTGACGATTGATAACGGTAAGTATGTAAATGTGCGTGGTATGGGCGAACGCTATAACAATGTGCAGTTGAACGGTGCATCCCTGCCAAGTACGGAGCCGAACCGCAGAAACTTTGCTTTCGATGTGATACCGAGTGGTTTGGTGGATAATGTGACTATTGCAAAGACCTTTACTCCCGACCTGCCGGGTGAATTTACCGGAGGATTGATAGAAGTACAAACCTTGGCGGTACCGAGTAAGAAGTTTCTCGATATAAGTCTGGGTACAGGTATGAACACCCAGAGTACGGGAAAAGACTTCCTGAGCAACAAGCGTTTCAAATCCGACTGGCTGTTCGGTGAAATGAATGACCGCCAATGGTATGCCGGCAGAAGTGAAGACGAAGGTAAGATAGGTACGCAGAATGCTGCATTGAAAAATACTTTCGGAATGAAGAAATTCACAGCTATGCCGATACAGAACTACTCTCTTACCTTTGGTGCTCCTATCGAATTGGGTTACGGACACAAACTGGGGGTAGTAGCCGCTTTGACCTACCGTAATGAACAGACTACGGAAGAATATAAAGAGATGAACACCATAACTAAAGACAGTTTGAACGGACCGGGTAAACGCTATAAGTTTGTGACTTCTGTCGGCGCTGTGGCAAACGTCGGTTGGGAAATCCGGAACCATAAGATTACGTGGCGAAACATGTTCAACAACCGTTTCCAACATACCAATCTTGAACGTTACATTTTTAAATATACTACAGCGTTCAATACCTATGAGCAGTATAGTGTCCCATTGCGCAGCCAGCTCTGGCAAACCCAACTGGAAGGCGAGCACCGGTTGTTCAACGAAAACCTGATAGCTACATGGAATGCGTCTTATAATCAGATTGGCCGTACCAATCCGGATGACCGCTACGCATTGGGCAATGTTCAAGGAAATGTGGAAGACGGCTTGGTTGATTGGAGCAGCACTGTCACCAGCAGCCAGTTCGGACTTGAAGACGGACACTTGATGTACAGTAACCTGAAAGAGAAGAAGAAAACCATTGGATTCAATCTGGAACATCCTTTTGTAGTAAAGGGAAACAAGCAAACCATCAAGACCGGATATATGGGCACTTTCCGTACCTCCAATTATGAACAGCAATATCTTCATGCCATGTTTGGCAACAAGGGAGAAGGATGGGACGCATGGAAAGAACTACAGGAATCGCATCCGGAATTGGGAGAGTTGTATGACCCGAAGAACTTTGCAAGTGGCGCTATCTATTATGCGCCGTCCGGCTTGTCGGGACTAAATGAAGCCGATTACTACGAAGGAAAACAAAATATACATGCGGCATATTTGATGGGTGAATTTACGTTCTTCCGTAAACTGCACTTAACGGCAGGCGTCCGTATGGAAGATGCCACTACTGAAGTGCAAACAACAATTGGGGCGGACAGAGTGGATAGTTTGGTCTCGGTAAAGAAAACCGACTGGTTGCCCGCCGCCACTCTGGTCTATAACATCACGGACAACATCAATGCCCGTTTTGCCTACAGCCGCACCATTGCGCGTCCGGACTTCAGGGAACTTACCCCTTGTAACTATTATAATGTAGACGACCGTATAGAAGTGAAAAGCCGTGGAGGATTGAAGCAATCCCATTCGGATAATTTCGACCTCCGTTTGGAGTGGTATCCACAAGCGGGTGAAGTGGTTTCGGTAAGTGCCTTTTATAAGAAATTCAAATCCCCTATTGAAATGGTAACGCGAAAGACGATGGATTTACGATATGTCCTGCATCCTTTCAATATAGATGATGCCAGCGTAAAGGGTATTGAGATTAATCTTCGTAAATCATTGGCTTTCATCGCCCCGGGCTCTTTCTTGAAGGATGTGTATGTCAGTGGAAACGCTACTTTTCTGAGTGGAGACGTTACATACAATCTTGAACGATTGCAGAACGCTGCTTCCGGGATTGACAGAGAAGTTAAAACGCAAGACCGCAGCCGCCCATTGCAAGGATTGTCTCCATATACTGTAAATGCCGGATTGACCTATCAGGGAAAGATACTTGGTGCTGCATTGAACTATGGGCGTAACGGACGTAAATTGTTATTTGCCGGAGATTACGAGAAGTATGACCAATACGAAGCATCGAGAGACGTACTTGACTTACAAATCTCTGCCCGTTTCCTAAAAGAAAAGTTGGAAGTGAAATTCAATGCCAGTGACCTCTTAAACCAGGATGTGATAGTTTATCGCAATTGCGGATATGAACCGGGGGTTGACCCGAATAACGATAAAGGATATGCTGATTTAACTTCAAATATGAACTATAATAGCGGAGATTGGGTGCTAAGCCGGATAAAAAAAGGTATAAACCTTTCTCTGTCAGTTGGATATAAATTTTAGTTTTTGTGTTAAATAAATAGTTTATTAACTTTTAAAATTGTTCAGTTATGAAAAATTTTAGATTCAAAAACGTGTTAGGTGTTACAAGTTTGGCAGTAGCCTCTGTAGCCGTGGTATCTTGTAGTCAGAACGAGGAAATTGCACCCATTGACGGTGGAACTCGTGCAGCTGCTGCAATCGTAAAAGTGTCTGGTGTTATCAACACCAATACTACTTGGAGTGCTTCAAATGAATATCATTTGGATGGCAAGGTTTATGTGTCCGGTGGTGCTACATTGACTATTCAGGCAGGTACAAAAATTGTAGGTCTGTACAATGATGTTCCGGCACAAGCTTCAGCTTTGGTTATTACCCGTAATGGTAAGATTAATGCTGTTGGTACTGCTTCTGCTCCGATTGTTATGACGGCAGAAGATGCACATCAATATCCTGGTGGTTGGGGTGGTTTCGTAGTATTGGGTAATGCTCCTATCAACCAAACCAACAATCCGGTTATTGAAGGTATCAATTCGGCTCCTGCCGGTGTAGATATCACTTATGGTGGTAGCAATGCTAACGATAACTCCGGTACGATTCAGTATGTACGTGTTGAATATGCCGGTGCCAACGTTTCGCAGGACAATGAATTGAATTCATTTACTTTCGGCGGTGTAGGTGCAGGTACAACTTTTGACCACTGTCAGGCATACTACGGTGAAGACGATGCATTCGAATTCTTCGGTGGTACAATAAATGCCAAGTATTTGGTATCTACCAGTACGCACGACGATGCTTTTGACTTCGACTTTGGTTACACTGGTAAGCTTCAGTTCTTGGTAGCCACTGTAGATGCAAATAGTACCTATTACACTAAAGACCCGAATGGTATTGAATGTGATAACGACGGAAGCAGTTCATCTTTAACTCCGTTCACTCACCCGACAATCAGTAACTTAACAATCGTTGGAACCGTTAATGGTAAGGTTGCACAATCTGCAATGGGTGATGGTAAATCCATGAAATCTTGTGCCAACTTCCGTAGAAACTGCCAATTTACTTTGGTGAACAGTATTCTTTACGGATATCCTACCGGTATCTTGTGTGAAACCACTAACAGCTATGTTTTCAAAAACAATGTTGTAAATGGTGTTAGTACTACATTTTCAGGTATCACAGCTGACGCGACTAATACTGCTGCTGCAAGTGCTGAGGCTATTGGGCTGACTTCTCCGTGGGGTGGATATACAGGTTTGATGCCTAATGCATCTCCAGCCAATGCAGGTGCAGATTTTAGTGAATTGGATAGTTGGTTTACGACTACTTCTTACAGAGGTGCTGTTGGTGGACGTTCAAACTGGTTAACTCAAGCGTGGGTAAAATAATTGTTGAATAATTTGGAGCCGTATAAAAGAGGGATTAGCCTCCCTCTTTATTCGGCTCTTTTTTGAAGAAAAATGATGAATAAATTTTTATACAGTCTCATCATTAGCATTTTTATATTTGTCTTTGCTGGTTGTGAAACAGAAGGTGAGGATATAGACATGCGATTTGAGACTTGTACTGTATCGTTTGTACAACAAGAACTAAGAAGTAGTTATGAGGTTTATTTTAATGGAGAAAAAAGTATTAATCGTTCAACATCTGTTAAAAAGAATAGTACTCTTAAACTAGAGGTCTATAAAATAGGCGAAAAACAGCCCGAATTGTCACAAGAGATAACACTGGATAATAGTAAAGACATTGAGTTGCTTAAACTTGTGGGACGAGATATTGCTATTTCTTCATCTTTGGAGGAATATACAACATTCACTCCCATAATTAGCTATTTTAATCCTAATACTGATTTATATACCGTTACGTTCAATAATGGAGAATTATCAAATAAGGTAAAGAATTATATAGCCGAAGCGGACTTAAGCGGTACATTAAAAATAGTGCGCAATGTTGATGGGCAAGTTCTTTATGAACAAGATATGACTATTATGCCAGAAGGCCAGTTCAGTCTTATGCAGTTGTCCGATACAGACTTCTTGGATATATCCGATGGTGAAGAAGCGGATCCGGAATTTCGACAATATACTAAAATTCGTTTCTTTTATACTGCTGATGCCTTTCCCGGCCATGACAAGTTGAAATTGGTAGTTTATTTGATGGATTTAGATGCTATGCAATTTACAGCCCCAATAGCAACAATTGATTTGGAAGCTGGAAAGATTTCTGAGTATATTCAAATCGATAATGATGCATTTGGCCAAGGTGTAGTAAACGGAGTATATGATTTGATAGATGAGAGTGGAAATATGATAGTTAATAATCTGGAACATTTTAATACAAGTATTCCAATAGGAACTTCTGATAATAAATTCATGACATTTCGCTTTATGGATCCTTCACATCAAGGCGGTGATAATGTGCAATGCAATTTTATCTTATCTACTCCTTGGAAATAGAGCTTTGGTACTTAAAGCCCTCCGATAAAATTAATTAATCGGAGGTGCTTTTCCTAAAAATGAGTATTTGTTAATTAAAAACGAAAAGAAATCATGAAACACACCCTGAAAGGTTGGCTGGTAGACAATGCTGTCACCGTAGACAACAAAGAAGACAAAATCCTGATGTTGGAATCAGCCGGAAGCCTTACGCTGGAGGATATACTTAGCGAAATGAAGAAAGAAGACACAGGTCTTCGTGAAGAAACCATTGAGCACGCAGTGAAGCTATATCACCGTGTGTTGTCAGACTTGATACTGAGCGGCTATTCGGTGAATACCGGACTTTTCCGAGCCGTACCCCAATTCCGTGGTGTAGTAGACGGCGGACAGTGGGATCAAAAAAAGAATTCAATCTACGTCTCCTTTACCCAGGACAAGGACTTGCGCGAAGCTATTGCGCAGACTTCAGTCAACATCTTGGGAGAGAAACGGGACGCCATGTATATAATAGGTGGCGAAGATGCCGCCACCCGTGCCACGGACGGCATGGCAACCGCCGGACGCAACTACACCCTGAACGGACGCTTGATAAAAGTCGTTGGTGAACATGAATCGGTAGGTATCACCCTGACTGATGCTTCCGGCAAGGTCAGCAAGCTGCCTAATGATATGCTGGTGGTGAACAACCCCTCGCAACTCATTATCTTGCTTCCCTCCGATTTAACGGACGGTCACTACACGCTGACGGTCACTACGCAATACAGTGGTACAAATACATTGCTGAAAACTCCGCGTAGTACGAGCAAAGTGATTACCATCGGGCAAAGTGGTGGTTCTGAAGGTGGAAATACCAGTGATGGAAACTTGGATGAGAATCCTTTAGGATAAAGCCTCTTATCCGGCCTTTTTAGACAGAGCTGTCTAAGGAGATTAGATAGGGCTATCTAAAGCTCTTCGATAAAGCGGTTTCAGACATCAAAACAAATGCTTTCTTTCATTGAATAATTTGAAATAATAAAAGAATGATAGACATTATAGCAAATATAGCTTCTATTCTGGGTTTTACCATGCAGATGAATGACAAGTTCTTTGCGCATGGAATGAATAAAGAGCAGGCGGACAATGAAATGCTGCTGTTGTTTCTGAAGCAATTGTCCGTCAAATCCAAAGCAATAAAAGAGATACATCAGAAGTATCATTCGTTGAGTAATGATTTTCGCCTTGTAGCTGTTTTCCTGACTAATCCCGTCATCTACGAGAAAATAGTGACCAACCGGAGCCGGGCATTAAGAAATGCACTGAAAGAATCCCTGCAAACGCCGTCGGCACGTATCGCTCAAACACAACTTTCTGCCCAGTTGCGTCCCTGCTTTGAAAATCTGTTGGTGAGCATAAAGGACGAATCCCACTTGTCTGTGGAGTTTTCCGGGATAAATGATTGCGAGATGAAAGCCATATTGCGGAAAATACTTAATGCACAGAAAGAAATCTTCCAGTTGCACCAACAATTCTGTGGAATAATGAAAACCATCGGCAGTTATCCTCTCGGTAACTGGGGCGACAGTGAGTTTGACTTTATCAAAACGAACCAACGGGTATTTATCTCGGATTTCTATAGCATCATTGATTATGCGGATATCATCCTGATGGGATATTTGGATATCTACCATTGTGCATTGAACCTCAAATAACGGATTGTATGGAAAATGGTATTGAAGAAATATTGAAAGAACATGAGGCACTGTGCAGCCGGGTATTTCATCTTCTGAATACAGGTAATCCGCAAACTAAGGATATAGAACTTATCATACCTAAAGTGAAAGAACTGTTCGGAATGCTGGAAGCCGTCAATACCAAACAAATCACTGCACAGCAATATAACGGCTTGCTGAATGTGATGAGTGAATGGAACGCTATTTTCAGCTATTTCAATATTAAGATGGTGCCGTGCCGTTTACGGCCTTTCTTATGGAACTCTCCAAAGGTAGCTGTAAAAAGAATACCCCGGCAATGTATCGAGGGGATAGTGGTAAGCACGAAAATGCAAAAGACGGTTGTCATAGAGGTGGAACGTACGAAAAAGCATCCGAAGTATGGGAAAACAGTACAATATACGAAAAAGTATAAAATACATGATCCCCTGGAGGAATGTAGTGTAGGAGACCGGGTGCTTGCTCATGAAACCAGACATTTCAGCAAGACTAAATATTTTAGATTTTACAGAAAACTGTATTGAGACGGTAAAAAAAGAGTAGGTATTTCAGAATTAATATTGGATATATCACTATATGGAAAGCAAATGCATTAACAATTAAAGACTATTGATTATGAGAAGACTAACCGTACTGCTGTTCCTTGCTTGTCTATTCTCTTGTCAAAACGATGATAATGAGAAAGAGACACAACCTGAAGAGAAAGAAAGCGTATTCAGGTTTATTGATAAAGCTAATATCACAAATACGGACACTTATGAGAAGGCCGAATTTTGTTTAAGAATATACTATCCGAAGGGGGACTATACCAAATTTATAAATGACTTTATATATGCGGATAATATCCCTGATACTTTGGATTACATAGTGCCGGAACTGTATGAAGGATGTATCTATGAGTATCGTGTCTTTTTGAGTAACAAATCGTGGGATGCACCCAAGAAGTCAAAGGAATATCGATTTGCGGAGGTCAGAGTGGAGCATTCATGTGATTCCGTGCATTTTGAATATCCTAAGGATACGATAAATGCAATTGAGGCATTGGAAATAAGCAGACCATGAAATTTTATGTGTTAACAATAATAAAATGACATATATAGTAACACGTAAGGAATAGAAACCAAGAAGAAAATCCACTGGGATAACCTTTTTTAATGACTTTAAGGCAGAGCTGTCTATCGTCATTGGAGAAATAGCTCTGGCCTTGAAAAACAATCGCTCTTTGACAGAATGGGACATATACGGAAATAAAGATAACCCCTTGACCGTTTGTGTATTTGCATAAATAGCATTACCTTTGCAGATAACAATAGAGAAAGGAGGCAATAATGGCAAGACCGATAAAAGAAACCCCGATACTCTTCGGGGAGGATGCACGGAGATTTGAAGCGCGGATGAAAAATCCACCGAAAGAGACTCCGGAAAAGCTGGAAGAGATAAAACGGGATTATAAGTACATCATGAGCATTTTTAAAGAAGAAACTGATGGCAGAAATAAATAATCCAGAGTTTGGTGTTCGCCGTTTGGATGAACACGAGAGAATAGAATCGTTCGATTGCGGAGACGCGGATTTGAACGATTTTATAATGAATGAATCTTTCATTTATAGAAATGAACTGCTTGCTGTTAGTTATGTAGTGGAAGATGCCTTTGGCAAAGTTTTGGCATATTTCAGTCTGGCAAATGATAAAATTTCTCTTTCGGAATTTGAGAACAAGACGGAATTTAATCGCTTTCGGAAAAAACGCTTTGTTAACGAGAAGCGTCTGAAAAGTTATCCAGCAGTGAAAATCTGCCGCTTTGGGGTAGATGTTTCGACACATAATTTGCACTTGGGCAGCAAATTGCTTAATTTCATTAAAGGCTATTTCGTTATTAACAATAAGACCGGATGTAGGTTCATTACAGTTGATGCCTATATTGATGCAGTACCTTTCTATCTGAAGAATAATTTTTTAGAGTTGACATCAAGTGATGAGGATGCCTCTCATACAAGGTTATTATATTATGATTTGAAAATGATGGTTTAAACGATCACTCAGACATATTTTTTATTTCCGTCCCGCTAACCAAAGTCTTTCGTTGGTTAGCGGGACGGTTTCGTTTTGTCCCACTCTGTCTGAAATGGATATAATTTTAATCAATAATAAAAATGCTTATGGCAACAATTAGAAACAAAGAAATCAGTAAAACAGGCGGTGTATGCCTGTCATTCGTAGCTGTACTGGCAATAGCGGCAGCAACTTTATTTACCAGTGGAAAACCGGTTGAGGAGTTATCCGAAAATGCCGCTGTGGGTCGTAAATCGGTGATTACTGCCGCCGGAGCCACATTGCCGTTACCTTTCTACAGCGAGGCGTTCAAGATGTACTGGGAGAAGAACGACATCCCTGTTACTTATGCCGGTATCGGTACGGAACGCGGATTCAGAAGCCTGAAGAATCAACAGATAGACTTTGCAGGTGTGGACGTTCCACCTACCAAAGCGGAACTGGACAGTCTGCCGGTAAAATCTATCCTTGTACCTACGTGCATGGGGGCAGTGACTATCGCCTATAACCTGGAAGGTGTGGATAACCTGCGCCTGACGGGAGAGCTGATAGCAGATATCTATATGGGTAAGATATTGAAATGGAATGATGCAAGGATTGCGGCAGTGAACTCCGGCAAGCAATTGCCCGACAAGGAAATCTATCCCGTTTTCCGTCTGGACGGTAGCGGAACAACTTATATCTTCAGTGACTACCTGACGAAAGTGAGTACGGACTGGAAGGCCAAGATTGGCACGGGAAAAGCCTTGACCTTTCCACGTGGAGTAGCGGCTACGGGAAATACGGGCGTGGCCGGACTGGTAGGTAAAGTTCCGGGTGCTATCGGATACGTGGCTTCGGAATATGCAGCCAGCTTCAATACGCAGAGTGCATGGCTGAAAAACGCTGCCGGAAACTTTGTGCAGCCCACTTCGGAAAGCGTTACCGCTGCCGCAAGCGTGGGGGATGCTACGGGCATGATTACCGATTCAGAGGTTGCCGACGCTTATCCTATCAGTTGCTTCACATGGGTGGTACTTTATAAGGAGCAGAACTATGCTGGGCGTAGTCGCAGTGAAGCGGAAGAAATCGTGAAGCTGCTGGAATGGCTGATCAGCCCGGAAGCTCAGACTATCACTACCCAGGTGCAATGTTCACCGCTGCCGGAAAAGGCTGTGGAATATGCCAAGAACATGTTGAAGGAGGTGACATACGACGGAAAAGCATTGAGAAAGTAATATAAGAATACGTTCGTACTTAACAAGGAGGGACACAGCGTGATAACAAAAACAATGTCCACATCGGAGAAAAGAAAGGGGATGCAGACTGATATGCCGGAACTGCAAGCCATGATATCACAACGAATCCAAGAACAGAACTACCGGGAAGTGCTGAAAGGAGTGACAGCCTTCCCATGGTGTACGGATGATCCGTGCGTCTTTCGGACCGCTGCGGGTAACTTGTGGATAGCGGTAGGGCATGTGAACCGGAAATCGGAAGTACCCAAGTTCAGTTATAAGAACTTCCTCTGCGCCTATCTGCTGGGTAATGCAGAAGATGAGGTGGCTGCTTATCTGGACTTGCAGGCTGCCGCTTGGAAGGGGGTGGAACTGGTGATGTTCTCCTCCCATGCGGATGGTCTGTCCGCTTTGTACGGAGATGGGAGAGCGAATGACCGGGATTTGTTGTACCGTTTCTTTGGACGAAACTACGTTTTTGCTGTCGGCTTCCGGCAAAAGGAAGAGAAGGAGCAGGCATCGGCTGGTGATAAGATATTCATTGCCTCCGTGGATGCGGTTGGATTCGGGGAAATTGATAAGGACGGCAAACTGGCGGTCATCAATAAGATAATGAGCTATGAACAGTTTTTTGATGACGAGGACTTGAAACCGATGTGGGGAGCGCTTGCCGTGAAACTGTTCATCTTGAAATGTAACGGTTATCGGGAATCGGCCAAAGACCGGAAAGCATTGGACATTTTGCTTCATGGCATGATGAAACTGTGCAAATCAATGGAGTTGATTGCCGGATTGGATGACCAGAAACGGAAACATCCGGAAAGTGCCGGGATAAACCCGCAGATGGCTCTGCTGAAGAATGAGGCGATGGTAAAGGTGCATAACGGTATGGATGAAAAGGTAAAAAGCAACTTGCCGCTACTGGAATGGGCCGTCAATCACTTACCGGCTAAGTTGCTTCAGGAGTTTGGTACGTTCGTTGAATCGGTGCCCCAAATAAAGGAGCCTACGGCTTACGATAATCTAATGTCGCTGGAGAGTGTGCTGAAAGAAATGGACCGTCTATTCAAAAAGGCAGCGGAGGAAGAGAATTTGTCTTTAACTAAAAACAGCATGACAGATGGGTAAACAAGAAACGAAACCGGATAAGAAGCCCATGCGGATGGTAACATCCAAGATGAGCATTGAAGAAACTATTGAGGTGCTTCGCGAGGATCTTAAGACTAATGTACGTTCCAAAGCATGGAGAAAGCATATCCTGCTGAATCCGAAGGTGGAGGGAATGGCCAGATTCCCGTCCGGGGTTGATTCTGTTTTAATCAACACTCCTGTAATGGAATGGGGAGTGAGATTCTATGTTCTCAGCAAGCAGGAATGGAAGCAGCAGACTATAGATAGATGCGGCCAGTTCTATTGCCTGGTACCATCGAATGCCGGTTTCCATGTTTATCTCTTTGTCACGATGGATACGGGTGAGAATGCTGTTTTTGTTTTCCCTCCCCATTTTTTTATACGTTACCGTGAACGGTACTGGGGAAAACACAGTACGCTGTCCGGAAAGATTTTGAGAAAGACTTATTTGAAGGATAACCTCGTGATGCGCTACGGCCTGCAACCGGGCAGCGAGGAACGGGTGGCTGGAGCACGGATATACGGCGCATCCTCCCATGGCGTTGCGCTGGGGATTGTGTTAAATGACGAAGCGTATCTCTTCAAGACATTCATCACCTACGCAATGACGAAAGGGGAACAGATACCGCTGTACATGCAAGAGAATTTGAGCATGGAAAGGGCGCAGGTGGAGTATTATAATACCGGCAGGCTGGCTGACTTGGTGGAACTGGAAGAACGCGACAGGAAACGAAGGGAAATGCTGATGGCCGAGGAAAGGCGGCGTGAGGAAGAGGAAAAACGTAGAGCGGCTGAGCCGGGGGAGGCTTACTTCTATGTGGAGGGGCCATTGACTCTTATAATGCCTGACGAAGAAATGCAGGAAGAAAATACCGGATTCTGGCAACGAGGAACTACCATGTTCTGCGACTCCAAACTGATTGAAGAATCGCAACGGGAGATGCGCGAGCTGGCATCGGTTGAAGCCCGGATTCAGGAACTAAAGAATATACCCCAAAAAGCGGAAGAGAAAAAAGGCGTTTTTAAAAGATTGTTTGGCCGTTATTTCTGAACAATCCTTGTTGATTGACAGAGATTGGCCAGTGTAAGTTTAAACTAAAAAAGATTGTGATGACAAGAGAAGAAATAATCTTTTGCCGGAAAGCGCTTGTTGCTTTTCTCTTTATGGTGGCTGCCATGTGTCTGAGTATGCTTACGTCCTGCTCCAATGAGGACGAGATGTTTGACAGGGAGACTACAGAGGTACTGCCTTCGGTGTTTAGTGAGGATAGAACATTGTACACCGATACGGAGTATCTGATTAGTAAGCCTGTGTTTGTGACCAACGGCGCCACGCTGACCATACAACGCGGCGCATTGCTGAAAGCTCTTCCCGCATCGGGTCAAGGGAAAGCGGCGATTGTCATTACAAAGGGGTGTAAGATTGTTGCCAACGGTACGGAGGATGCTCCTATCGTGATGACGGCATTGATCAAAGAACCGGGTAGTTGGGACGGTGTGATTGTGTTGGGGAAGGCTCCTGTCAGTTATGAGTATGAGACTTTATATTGTGGAACTGTTGCTACGGATATTTCTTATGGAGGTTCTGAGGGGAATGATGATTCCGGTTCCCTACAGTTTGTCCGGGTGGAGTACGCCGGTGCCGCCGGCGGGGCAGTGACCTTTGACGGTGTGGGCCGGGGAACTACGATAGACCATTGTCAAAGTTACTGTAGCGGTGGCGACGGGTTTATGTTCAACGGAGGGACGGTGAATGCCCGGTATCTGATTAGTACGGGTGCCAGCCAGAACGGATTGTGCTTCAATGAAGGATATACGGGGAAATTGCAGTATGTGATGGCTACTGCACCTATTCGGAAGAGTGTGTGGAGCGTGGTTAGCTGCAATGGGACGGGGAAATTGGAAGTTCCGTCTTTCTATACACATCCGGTGATTGCGAACCTGTCTACGGCGCATGATAATAAATCTCATGGCCGACGGTATCCGATTGCGGTTTCCGCATATAGCCGGCTGACACTGGTGAACAGCAGTACCCGCGAGGCTGTGGCAGATGATGACATTCCTGTCCAACTGATTGGTGGCCAACCGGGAGCGTTGCCGGGTATCGATTATATCCTGATTAACGCTACGCGTGAAGTGAGTTCCCTGACCCCTGACAGGTTTGTGCTGGATACCTTTTTTGAACGGACGGATTATGAGGGGGCCGTGGCTCCGGATGTGATGAAGGACAGGGATTGGACTAAGGCCGGATGGGTGAGGCAGGGCAAGAAACCATGAATTACAAATTAATAAATTATTTAAACCATAAATGATTCAATACAACGGAATAACCTTGCTGCGGGACGAGGACGGAACCCCGATGCAAGTAAACATCGACCTGCGGGTGCATGGTACAGAACTGGATGCCTTCATGCGTGCCCACGGGCTTACCGCGCAGGAACAGAGCGAGATGCTCCGTTCAGTGACGGGTGAGGACATCTCTCCGACTTATGTGGCGGGTGGAAAGGTGCAACAACATGTGCGCTATCTGCCGGAAATGAAAAGACAAATACAGACAGAAACGGACAGGCTGTTCGTAAGCCCGCGTACAAGGCCTGTGAGTGTGATAAGGAAAGAGTTTCCGGACTTGCTGCTGCACCGCATCGTGCGTGTGCTGACACCCATTCCCCGGACGAAGGCGGCAACGCCGAAAGCCTTCGAGCGGTATTGCGGACGGGACACCTTCTGGGTGCGGTTCAAGATGCAGGGCATGATGAACGTCACCTGGTGCGTATTCTTCACAATCCATGACGAGGGAATCGTACTGGTGAGGCACCTTGCCGGAGCAGGAGAAAACGATGAAGACTTATGAACTGCCGGATAGTCATAGCGGTGTTGTTCGTCTGTATCTTCTTGAGCTTTTTCGTTACCCTTGTATGCATAGGGGCAGTGCACAGGGCAGAAAAGCGTATGAGGACGAGGAATAGAACAAAACGGTTGGGAGAATGGGATTGAAACTTAAAATATTCATAGGTTATGCCATGCTGATACTTCTGTTGGGATTCATTATTTACCTGTTCCGCGGGGAGCGTATGAAACGGGATGAACTGAAGTGGGAAATGAAAGAACTGGGCATAATACGCGACCTTACGCGCAAAACTTACGGTCATCTGCTGGAACTGGCGTCGCAAGGCGAAGTGGTGAGCACCTGGAGCGAAAGCGACTTACGGCTATACCGTGAGAGAAGAGAAAAGACGTGCGGTGTCCTGAAGGAACTGCAGCAGTTTGTACATACGCCGGAACAGCAGGAACGCATAGACTCGCTGTGCCTGCTGCTTGAGCAGAAAGAGATGCTCCTGTCAGCGGCCATGAGCACGTTTGACGAACTGGAAAACATCGGCGAGACGGTGGGCGAAAAAGTGCCGGCTATCGTCAGGCAGGTGCGCAGGCAGCCGACAAGGAATATCCTCGCCCCTGCCGTGAAGGAAGCTTATGCCGGGACAGCAACCACCGGGGAAGAACAGCCGGAGAAGAAGAAAAGTTTTCTGAAGAAAGTTTTCGGCGGAAAAGAGAAAAAATCCGCTTACCGACAACAACGGGAGCAGCAACGGGCGGCATCGGAAAAAGTGCCGTCGTCCACCACTCGAAACAGCGGGAACAATGCCGCTGTCCATCTTCTCCATGCGTTGAGCCGCGAAGTGACTGAAAAGCAGAAGGAACAGCGGGAAAAGCTGTCGGCCCAGATGGACAGCCTGCACTTGAGTAGCCGGGCGCTGAACAAGAGGCTGAACGGGCTGGTCGGTGATTTTGACAAGGTGGCGGGTGAGCGGTTGGAAACGAGATACAATGCCATTGCGGCAGACCGGGAGAAATCGTACAATACGGCGGCGACGCTTGCCCTTTTCGTATTCCTGCTTGCCATCGTGCTATATACCCTGCTGCACCGCGACGTGAACAGGTGTCTCCGGTACCGCAGGGAACTGGAATCTTCCGACCTGAAAAACAAGGAACTGCTGCAATCCAGAAAAAACATGATGCTGACCATTGCCCATGACCTGCGTGCGCCGCTGACAGCCATCAAAGGGTATGCAGAGCTGTTGCCCGGAGAAGTGGACGAAAAGCGGAAGGATGAGTATGCGGTGCATATCGTCCGCTCGTCCGACTATATGATAGGACTCGTGAACTCCTTGATTGAATTTTATCTGCTGGATGCAGGCAAGGGGAAAATGAACGTGACGGTTTTCCGTCCGCTGTCACTTTTCGATGAGATAGTGAAGCTGCATACACCGTCGGTCAGAAAGGAAGGGCTTACACTCTGTACGGATTTTGAGGGACTTGACACCGTGGTGGAAGGAGACCGCCCGCGTATCATGCAGATAGCCAACAACCTGCTTTCCAACGCCATAAAATTCACCCGGAAGGGGAAAATCAGTCTGCAGGCGGCATACGGGCAGGGAGAGCTGCGCTTCAGCGTGCAGGACACCGGACCGGGCATGACGGAGGATGAACAGAAGAGGATATTTAGGGCCTTCGAGCGTCTGGACAATGCAAGGTACCTGCCCGGCTTCGGCCTTGGGCTAGCCATTGTCTCCCGTCTGACGGAACTGCTGGGCGGGCGCATCACGGTGGAGAGCCCTTACGGGACGGGCAGCCTGTTTAGGGTGGCCCTCCCCCTGTCGGAAGTGGCGAAGCATGGGGAGGATGGAGAAAACGGGTATGCGGAGGACTACGGACTGGAAGGAACATACGTGCTGGTTATAGATGATGACCGGATACAACTGGATATAACCCGCAGGATGCTTGTGCGGAACAAGGTGCGGTGCGAATGCTGCCGGACGGTGCGGGAACTGATGGCGGCACTGAGGGAAAGAACATACGACCTGCTTCTGTCGGACATACAGATGCCGGACATGGACGGTTACAGGATACTTGATCTGCTGCGTTCCTCGAACATGGAGAACGCGCGTACGATACCCGTGCTGGCAGTTACGGCCTGCGCCGACGATGAAGAACATTATATTTCCTTCGGGTTTGCGGGCTGCCTGCGGAAGCCGTTCTCGATGGACGAACTGATAAGCGCCGTAAGCCGTATGGTGGTAAAAACGGGGAAGAAAGAACCCGATTTCTCGTTCATCCTTTCGGGGGAAAAGGACAAGGGAAGGATGCTGGATATTTTTATACGGGAAACGGAAGAGAGCATCCATACACTGGAAAATGCGCTTTGCGGGCATGACAGGGATACGATACACAAGGTGCTGCACAAGAACCTTCCCTTATGGGAAACGGTGCGGATGAACTTTCCGATGGCCCGCCTGCGCGGTCTGGTGACACACACGGCGGCTGTGTGGGAGGAAAGGCAATATATGGAAGTCGGGGAGATAATCCATGCAGCGGAAAAGCTGGCGGAGTCGGCAAGAAAAATCAGGGAGAGTATAGATGAAGAGCATACTGATTATAGAGGATGACATCGTTTTCAGCCGTACCATAAGCAATTGGCTGGTGAAACAGGGCATGAAGACACAGTGCGTGGCGACCATAGCGGAGGCGCGCAGGGCGATTGCGGGGAAGCCGTTCAGTCTGATACTGGCCGACATGCGTCTGCCGGATGACAACAGCCTGTCCCTACTGGAATGGATGAGGGAAAGGCGGTGCACGGTCCCGGTCATCATCATGACCAACTACGGGGAAGTGGAGAATGCGGTGACAGCTATTAAGCTGGGTGCCACGGACTATCTGCGCAAACCCGTGCAGCCTGACATCCTGCTAGAGCTTATCGTCGGAATAAAGGAGGGAGACAGCGGCAAGCCGTCCTTCTACCGTGGCGAAAGCGCGAAGGCTCAGGAGATGTACAGGCAGATAGAACTGATAGCGTGCGCCGACATTTCGGTATTGCTGCGGGGGGCGTCGGGCACGGGGAAGGAACATGTGGCGCACGAGATACATGAACGAAGCCACAGATGGAACAAGCCGTATGTTCCCGTTGATTGCGGGACGGTTCCGGAAGAGCTGGCGGCATCGGAGTTCTTCGGACATCTGAAGGGGGCGTTTACGGGTGCGGAGAGCGACAAGGCGGGACTGTTCCGGACGGCTGACGGGGGTACGCTGTTTCTGGACGAAATAGGAAACCTCTCGTACCGGACACAAGTGATGCTGCTGAGGGCGTTGCAAGAAAAACGGTATAGGCCGCTGGGGGACACGAGGGAGTACCCGTTTGACATACGGCTGGTGGCCGCCACGAATGAGAATCTTGAGAAGGCCATTGCAGAGGGACGTTTCAGGGAGGATTTATTTCACCGGCTGAATGAATTTACCATACGCCTGCCGTTGTTGGCGGAATGCAGGGAGGACATACTGCCGCTTGCGGACTTCTTTCTTGAAGAGGCCAATGCCGAGCTGGGCAAAAGGACAGGTGGTTTCGACAGGGAGGCCCGGAGCAGGCTGGCTGCCTATCAGTGGCCGGGGAATATGAGGGAGATGAAGAATACGGTAAGGGGTGCCGTACTGCTTACGCCCGACGGAGAACGGATAGCCGCTGGAAGTCTGGCTTTTTCCGTTCGGGAAGCGGACGGGGCGGATGCGTCAGAGACGCTTGCGCTGAATGATGCGCAAAAAGAGAAGGAATGCATCATGCGGGCATTGGAAGAGACCGGAGGCAACCGTAAGGAGGCGGCAAGGCTGCTGGGAATATCAAGGAGCACACTTTATGAGAAATTACGGAAGTACGGCTTTCAATAACCGCGTGTCCGGCTTCCGTACACGTGTCCGGCTTTTACACGACACATTGATATATACATGTTCTTTTGGAAAATTTACAAGTGGTTGTAATACAGTAGATTGTCTTTGATACTACCAACTAAATTCGTACGATGGTATCTTTCTTGCCCTTCTATGGCATGTAAATGAAACAAATACAATTATTGCCATGAAAATCTTGAAAGATACTGTCTTGTTCGGATTGTTCGCCTCTTATGCGGACGGAGTCCGCAACGGTGTGGAGAAGCTGTCTGCCGCCTATGATGATTTTGCCACGTTGCTGGCTACGCTCCCGACAGACGGGACAAACATCTGTGCACAGCTGCGCAGGCTGTTCTACACGAAAATAGAGTTGAGGGGGATTCAGGAGACTGTTTCCACAAATGGCATGGAAAGGCACGTTCTGTTCGATGTTTACATCGGCAAGGCACTTGCGTTGCTGGATGCGGAGGAACAGATGATGAAAGAGGTACTCCGGCATGGTGGAACGGAGGCAATGGGATTGAAGGAAGAGGCGGTATGCAGGAACGGGAAGAAGGGTTCTGTAACGCTGACGTGGAACGGCACGGACAGCGACTTGATAGAACTGGTGGCGGCGTTGATGGCTGCCGGAGTGATAGGAACAGCGGAAGGTAGGGAGCTGAAAGTGGTGGATGTGATACGGGTGTTCGAGGAAGTTTTTCACTTGAAAATCAATGCCCTATATACCAAGCGTGGAAAGGTGTTTGACCGTTGTACGGACACCACTCCGTTCATCGACTCCCTGCGCAGGAGCTACAACCGGATGCTTGACGCACGGCTGGCGTAAAGGTTGCACGCCAACAGCCGCCAACGGACGACTTGTATGTGTTCGGTATTGCGGATTGGCAGGCGAATGGCTTTTTTTGCCGTCGGTTATTCACATCTAAAAAAACAAGGTTATGTCAATCTTGAATGATATTTGGAACCGTATCGTCCGGAGAACGGACCGGCAGAAAGTGACAGCAACGGAAGCTGCCGGAACAGAAAAACGGGTGTATGCCGTGGCCACCGAAGAGGGGGTGATGCTGTTCTCGGACACTCCGAAAGGAATGAAGGCACGTAACAGTTATCTGCAACATCTGGCCGACGGCTTCTTCAACGTGGCCAAAGTATCTGAAACTCTGCGGATATACGAGATAGACCTGCCTACCAAACGGGTAGCGGAACTGGCAGACAACTGTATCGAAAAGTTGTCCAAAGCGGATTTGCGGAGTACGGACGCACAATTGCGCAGGTCGGTGGTGAGCTTCACTCCCGACAAGTTTGCGGACAGGAGTGTATTGGACGGTGGTGTGTGCTGGGCAAAGTTTGACCTGCGGCCCGATTTCCATAATTTTGACCGGCTGACAAGGGAGTTTGGGCTGGGCATCTCGCCGCGGAACTATGATGTGGCGGCATTGCTGTACATTTCGGAAAACGGGTACGCCGGGATTGTTGCGGCAGACAAGGTACATCCTTTCAGCTATGAGTATGAGTTCAGGGAACTGGCGGAGAAACTGGAAGACAGCATGAAGGCACGGATGAACGCGCCTCTGTCGGCACACGACTTCGGCTATGCGGCCTTGCAGAAAGAGGCAAGGGAGATGGCGGCGGACTTGTTGCAATCGGAGTTCCATGCCAAGGATGGGGAGTTCAGGCTGGGCGCACGGATAAGCTGGATTGAAAGGATGGAAACGTTACATCCGATGTCGCGTCCACATTCGGAAGAGGTGAAGACCGGCAAGTTACCGGAGACATACCGCAGGCAGGAAACACCGAGACAAAAGCCTTCTGACAGACAACGGCAGGCGAGGCACGTCGCCCCCATTGCTCCGCAAAAGAAAGAGAAGAAACAATTAATCCTATAGAATTTATGGAAAAAAAGAAAATGCAGGCGGTGGAAAGCGGTAGCCTGTACATGACACTGGACGCTTTTTACAAACCCGTGTATCTGAGTATACGCGGGCAGGGGGAAGATGGATTCTCTCGTTACATCGGCAACAACGTGAGGTTTCATACGGCGGGACGGAGATTTGTTCCCGACCACTGAATGTTCCGTTTCGATTTTAGGGACAAAGGCATGATTCCTCCCATACTCGGTACGGACAATGCGGATTATCTGGAACGGCTCTGTCCGGTGCTGGAACGGGAAAGGATACATCCGTCGGGGGTGGTGAGGCTCCGGGATGCGGCATTCTGCGAGGAAAGGGGGATTGCGCATCTGTCATCATCGGCAGAACATATGACCTTGCTGGAAAACGAGGATTACAGGCGTCTGGGACACCGTTTCGGAATGGACGGGGATGTGATACGCAACGGGCTGGCGGCTTTCCCCACCTGCATGGTGGTGGAATACGAGGGGAAGGTATTGCTGTTTGACAAGACAGACAGTGGGGACAGGATGCTGGATGCGTTTCTGAGCAGGCTGGCCGAACGTTTTTTTGACGGCAAGCGGAAATCCGGGAGTCTGAGATTTTATGAAGTGGCTCCGCTGGATGCTGCATACCGGGCTAAAATCGGTGACGGACAGACGGTTTCTTCGGATATGGTGAGATACGGGATTTGTGTGGCATGTTGCGACATGGCACCTACGCTGAGGAACTTCAACAAGCTGAGAAATCTGCAACGGCAGCCTATACCGCTGACCGGAGAGCAGGAGCAGATAGTCTCGTCACTGGTGGTACAACCGGATAACGTGCGATTCCCGAACGTGGAAATGAGGGTGCGGATTCCGGTAAAGAGAAAAGGACAAGGAATGAACATTTAAATTTTTGGCGGATGGAAAAAGAGAATACGAACGGCGGCAGTGTGTATGTCACAGTGGACGGACATTTCAAACCAGTGCATGTCAGCATGAAAGGTACAGGCGAGAAAGGTTTTCTGGAGTTTATGCTGGAAGATGTGGAAAAGGCACTGAAGGAAACGGAAATGCCTGTTATAGGCATGATGTACTATAACGTGCCTGATATGGGGATTGTACCGCATTTGTGGGAAGGGAACAATGATGATTATCTGCAAAGGTTGGAAAAGGCGATGGACGGACATGGAATCAAACTGCATAGATACCTGCGTCTGTCAGAGGTGGTGTATTGCCTGTGAAAAGACATGGATCCGCTGTCAAGGGACGAGAATTATATCCAGCGGCTTACACCGGAGATGTGGCGGGAGATAAAGGCTGCGTCGCCCGAAGTGACAGCGGAGATGCTGGATGATTTGAAGCATGGAAACACGTATTATACGGGCGTTGAGACGGACAAAGGGGTGCTGATATTCAGCAGGGACATAATCGGAGAGGGCCAATTTAGTGATTACATGTATAAATACATAGAGAATGATTTCTTTGCCTCGGAGTTTGTGTTGAAATCCCTGGCTGTCCATGAATTGAGGGGATGGCCCTCGCTGATGGAAGGGAAACTGAACCGTTGTCATAACCGTTTCGGCTGGTGGGGAGACGGGGAAACGATAAGGCGGGCATTCTAGGACAGGTCGGTACTGAAAAACGTAACAGACAGTGAGACTTATGACTTTACCCCCCCCCACACACATGGGAGAACTATTACAGGTTGACTGATGCAGGCAAGGGGTTAGGACTGACGCGGAGCCAACATAATTATGACCGGATGACACTGCTATATATCATGGACAAAGGTTATCCGAGAGACGGGCTGACAGATGAATATCCGGACGAGTTCAGTTTCCATGAAAAATTTGAAAAGATAGAAAACAAGTTGCTGGGCCGGAACAGATGGGATGTGTATGATGAGCTGCAGGAGAAGGCGAAGAAACTGGAGGGAAGCTGTTGAAGGAGCATTTTCCGAAGACACGGCAAAAAGCGGACGTAAAGGAAAAGGCGGTTGTGCAGAAAAGCAAAGGTATAAAGATGTAGGATAACGGAAAACTGGTGAGGGGTGGAATGCTCGTTACTGCATGGATGCAGGTAACAGGCATTTCCTTTTATGATTGAGATTATTAAAGTTTTGGTTTGAGCAAATATGGGTAAAGGAATAGTAGTATGGAAATATTTCAGGTCACTTCTTAATATCTTGTATTTTGAGGAGTGACAATGTGCGCCAACAGGTGACTTTGATTTAGGAAGTTTTGTCGGATGTTGAAATGTGCTTTTATTTGCTTTGTAAATAGTAAAATCATAAATCAAATTTGTTATGGAATTAATTGTTATAGAAAAAAGTGCGTATTTACGGTTAAAACAGCAAGTTAAGGATTTATCTGTACAAGTTGAAGCCGTTAAAAAGAAGTTTGGAACAGTTAAAAGGGAGAAATGACTGGATACCCAGGAAGTTTGTCTGGCTCTGAACATCTCTAAACGAAGTTTACAAAGTTATAGGGATTATGGGATCATTCCATGTTCTTTCATTGGTGGAAAATATATGTACAAGGAAAGTGATTTGGTCAGAATATTAATTCAAAAAGATAAA
>NC_021017.1:4824130-4835896 GCF_000210075.1 Bacteroides xylanisolvens XB1A | reverse complement strand
GGGATGCTTAGAAAATGCTCAAAGGAAATTCTTGAATTTCAGAATTTGCAGGTTCCTGTAGCTAATGAGGTTTATATGACTGGTGAGCAGGTATGTAGTATGTTACATATATCAAGCAGGACTTTGCAAAAGTTGCGGGATGAAAAGGGGATAGCTTATACTGTTATAGGTGGCAAGTTCCTTTATCCTCTTTCCAAATTGCAATCAGTATTGGAAAAAAATTATAGAAGTTATCTTCGTTAAATCAAGTGATGAATTTGTATTTATATTTATATTGCTTTTTCGTATATTTGCAAAAGTAAGTAAAAGTATAACAGGAAGAAAGTTGCAGCATATATGCGGTGTCATAGGAGTTGAGGCTTCAAGTAAGATTCAGATAATGAGTAAGGAACTTTAGAGTTAAGGATGTGTAAATTAAACTGTGTCATGCTCTATTCTCATTCAATCTCATCGGTCTAGGAACGGCCCGGCGCCAATGGGCGGGACTAACCGTCCCGACGAGCGTAAAATTACAAGAATTTAAACTTATCTCCAAATTTTATCGCCAGTTGTTGAGTAATGGCTTCCCAGTTAGCCAGTGGCATAGTCCATTTCTTACGTATGTTGCGATAAGCGAGGTAAACCAGTTTTTCAAGGGTGGTGTCGTTAGGGAACACACCCTTGTTTTTTGTCACTTTCCGTATCTGACGATGATAGCCTTCAATTGTATTTGTGGTATAAATCATACGGCGTATATCTGATGTGAACTGGAAGTATTCAGTAAGTTTTTCCCAGTTGTCCTGCCATGACTTGATGACGATAGGATATTTTTCTTCCCATTTCTCATTCAGATTAAAAAAACTCTGTTTCAGTAGCTTATTTATGTACTGCACCATAAACCCGTTTCAAGTTTTTGAGGAATTCCTTCTGATGCTTACTACCGACATATTTAATGGAGTTCCGTATCTGGTAGACGATACAAAGTTGTAATATTGTGTTCGGAAAAACACTTTGGGTGGCATCCAGCCTTTCAGGCCATCAACGTACGCAATAAGGATATCATGAACTCCACGGTTCTGCAAATCCGTCAGTACGTTTAACCAGAAATTTGCTCCCTCATTTTTAGAGATATACATTCCAAGCAAATCCTTGTGGCCTTCCTTGTCTATGCCTAAGACGTTGTAGATTGCGCGGGTAACGGCACACCCTCTCTCGTCAGTGACTTTATAATGGATAGCGTTTATCCAGACTATCGAATAAACATCATCAAGGATACGGGAACGCCAAACCTTTATTTCAGGAAGAACACGATCGGTTATTGAACTAATCGTTTCGTCAGAAACACGGTTGCCGAGATTTTCCTTTAGCCAGTCACTGATCTCACGTGTGCTGTTACCAAGGGAATAAAGTCCGATCATACGGTCTGCTACCCCCTCCGCCAAGATGGCCTCACGCTTCTTTATATACTAAGGCTCAAAACCTGAATTACGGTCACGAGGGGTAGACACAGTGATCTCACCTAATGGAGTCTGGACTTGCTTCTGCATTTTACTATTACGACGATTACCCAACTGACGTTTTTCTTCTGTAAGATGCGCATCCATTTCACCTTCCAATGCTGCATTCAATATACTTTCCAATAAGGGGACAAAAGCACCATCCTTACCAACAAAGGCTTATCGGTTTTCAGCTGTTCAATAGCTTTGTTCTTAATATTTTCAAAATCAAATTCTGCTTTCATAAAAAAACAGTGTTAGCAAAGTTAATTCCTTGATGACACAGTTTAATTTACATTCTCTAAAGTTAATTGTTCCCTGTCTTTCCAGCTTTCAGTAGTTTTGTACACATCTTTTTGATATTAAAAGTTATAGCAAAGAATGCAAAGTCCATTGTAACCTTTTCTTCTCCCACATGCCGGACCTTCTGTATGCCATGTTGTGTTTCATTTGTCCAAAAACTGCTTCCGGTTCTATACATCGCCTTCCCCTATGCCTGATGCCTTCTTCCGAGCCGTAACCGGAGTCTGCCACTCCGACAGTTGGTAAGTGGTTATAGCGTTGCTCAAAGGAGTGGGAAAGGTATGAGGGTCAGTGTATCGGTTGGGTTGGGAAACAGCCGGAAGTCTATGAGGAATTGGTTCTCGGTACCTATTTGCAGATTATATCCGGGCTTGGTCTGTCCGTTTTTCATGGTGTCTTCTTTCATGTGCATGAAGGTGGCATCAGGATCGGTCTTGGAATAGGAGTTGCGTTCTCCAAGAGTATCAAGATGGTTGTCGTATTCCATCAACTTGTCACGGTACTCCTCAAGTTCCGGACCTGTTTCTTCTTTTCTCGTATGACTTTCTTTTGTTCCTTGTCCTAGTGTTCCAGCGCCTCTTTAAGTTCATTCACTATATCTGAGAGCATGGCAGGAGTGAACTCTACGGATGTGCCTTTGGAGGAGTTCTCTTGGGCTATGGCTTCATCTGCCTGCTCCAGGAGAATGCGGATCTTATCCATCAGCTTTGTACGGTTCTTTTCGACTGTCTTGCGCCAGACAAAAGTATATTTGTTGGCCCTGAACTCAATCTTGCTACCGTAGATATGCTCTACGTCAAGGCTGATAAAACCTTTGTCGGCAAGGACAAGGACCAACTGCGTAAATACGGTATTTATTTCTTCTTTTGCACGGTTTCGAAAACGGTTGATGGTAGTAAAATCCGGATGTTCATTAGCGGAAAGCCAGATATAATGGATGTCACATAGGAGAAGCTTCTCTATTTTGCGGCACGAATAGATATTGTTCATGTAGAAGTAAATAATCACCTTAAGCATCATTTTAGGATGATAAGGACAACGACCGGTTGCTTTATAAAGCTTCTTGAAATTGTCAAGATTGAGATTATCAACAACAGTATTAACTATGCGAACCGGATCGTTCGATGCTATGTTTTCATCAATTCTTTGTGGAAAAAGAACGGTCTGGTTGGGGAATGTAAGGACGAAAATGTAACTTTGCCATAACAAAAAACTTTATGTCTAAAGATATAGAAACTTTGGATAATAACAAAGCCCGGGCTTGCGAAGTCTGGGCTTTGCGCATAAAAAAGGGTGTGCCAACGTTGAAGTGCACCTCAAAAGTTAGATAAAAAACTTTTGGGGTCATTTCACATTTGACACAATCTCTTTCTTTTCAACTTTCTTATACTTTTATGACCAAAGAGAAAGAAAAAGATTATGTGCGTTTGAATATGTTAAAATATGACCCGATTTGTCACGTTTAGGTGGTATTTCTTTTTTGTCGAACTAGGAATTTTGTTTTTGCGACCTACAGATTTTCCATTTCCTGTTTTCAGACTGCAAATTTACGAACAATCCATATTTTTATTTCTATATATGTAATAATAACAAATTAAAGAATTTAATAATTCCTTAATATTCCCGAAAGAAATGTGAAATAAAATATATGGAATTTTGCAGCGAGAAAAAATAGTAAGTATGCTTAAACGAATAATTATTGCATTGACCATTGCTTGTTTCGCACTGGCAGAAACGAAAGCTACTCCCAAATATATCTTCTTATTTATAGGAGACAGTATGGGGCTTGGCCATATTATGGCAACGGAAGAATATCTTAGAACCAATGAATTTGAACTTCTCCTTATGTTTGGATTTCCTAATGTCGGAATAATGGCCACATTCTCCGCTTCATCTCCTATAACAGATTCAGCAGCAGCTGGAACAGCTTTGGCATGTGGGCATAAGGCCAATAGATGAGTTTGGAAATATATACAAGAAAAAATGTATAGAACACAAAAATAATGAAATCAATCAATAACTAATCATTATCTTATGAGTGCATTAACAAGAAAATTAATTTTGCTGCTCGTGGTTTGCATAACTGCAATCGGAGCAGCAGCACAGACAAGAACGCTTAGCGGTGAAGTTGTCGAAAAAAGCGGAGACCCGTTAGTGGGTGTCAGTGTATTCAATCGAGAATACAAGATAGGGACAACGACTGACATAGATGGCAAGTTTGAAATCACACTTCCCTCCGGCGTAAAAAAACTGACTTTCTCCTATATAGGCTTTCAACCTTTGGAAATAGATTTGAAGCCTGACGAGAATAAAATAACCGTTACAATGACTGAAGACGCTCAAGCTCTTGATGAGGTCGTAGTGGTGGGCTATGGTACACAAAAAAAGGTTAATCTCACAGGAGCGGTCTCGGTAATTACAGATAAGGAGCTTTCCGATCGTCCGTCCCAGTCACTTACCTCAATGCTTCAAGGTACGACTCCTGGACTTAACATCACGACGGGTTCCGGTCTTCCGAACAAATCTCCATCAATCAATGTACGTGGTACCACTTCAGTAAATGCCACCAATCCTCTCGTCCTGGTAGATGGTGTTGAAAGTGATCTTAGCCAAGTCAACCCAAGCGATGTCAAGAGTATTTCAGTTATCAAAGATGCTTCAGCCGCAGCCATATATGGAGCTCGTGCCGCATTTGGTGTTATTTTGGTCACCACTAAGGCTGGAGAGAGCGATGATGCAACAGGGAAAAGAGCCAGGACTACAGTTCGATACAGTGGCAGATTCGGCTGGGAGGCAAACACCAACAGTACAGATTATGAGGACCGTGGTTATTGGGCTGTCTATACTGCCAACTTATTTGCCAGAGCTAAAGACGGTAAAAATATCATAGACTACACAGATAAGGATATGGCTGAGTTACTGGCACGTGTCAACGACCGTACAGAACACCCGGATCGTCCGTGGATAGTTGAAGATGTACGTAATGGAAAAAAACAGTGGGTATATTATGGAAATTATGACCATTATCACATGAATTTCAGTGATAACCGGCCTAAAATGCAGCATAATATATCACTGTCAGGCGGCATTGGCGATGTAAATTACTTCGTATCCGGAGCGTATGAATACCGTAAAGGCATCTTGAAAGTTAATCCTGATACCTATAACAAATATAATCTTCGGTCTAAAATAGAGTTTCCTGTTACAAAATGGGCGCGATTTTCCAATAACACATCACTTTACTCTACTTCCTATAAATCTCAGGGAAACGGCAGTATAGAAGACACATTCGGATATTCTGCAAATGGTGCATTTGCATGTTATCCCAACAAGAATCCGGATGGAACATGGATATACTCAGTACCTTATCAGAGTACAAAAATGGCAAATGGCCGTCATATTATGATTGGAGAGGGCTCACATCGTAATCTTGAACGCAATATGAGTTTTATAAATACTTCCCGTTTTATAGTAACCCCTATCAAGCAATTAAGTATTACAGGCGATTTTTCATACAAATTTGATCAGGACCGTAATTATTGGCGTTCAAATCATTTGAATTTCAGGATGTATCCTGATTCCGAAATGGACTTTTACGGTATTGGGGCCGGCCAAAACAAACTTACTGAACAGGTTTATACATCGAACTATATATCTGTAAATGCCTATGCAAATTATAATCAAAGCTGGAATGATAAACATAATTTAGCCGCAACATTTGGTTTCAATTATGAACATTGGCATAAAAAAAATCTCAGTGCAGTAGGTTATGAGTTATCATCAGATGACCTCGATGACTTGAATCTCGCAACAACCATGTTTTCAATGGGAGGTGGTCAGAACGAATACAAGCTTGCAGGATGGTTCGGACGTGTCAACTATGATTATGACGGACGTTATTTTGCTGAGATTAGCGGACGTTATGATGGTACTTCCCGTTTTGCTTCCAATAACCGTTGGGGATGCTTCCCTTCCGGTTCCGTAGGCTGGAGAATATCCGAAGAAAAATTCATGGAATGGGCACGCCCGTCACTTAGCAATCTGAAATTCAGGGTTTCATACGGAAGTCTGGGAAACCAGAACGTATCTTCTTTTTATACGTTCCTTCGTATGATTACTCTCAGTGACTTTGACACATTCAACTTTGGTTCTGATACAAAGGCGAAATATTCGTCTATCGGAGCACCCATAGCACAAAACCTTACTTGGGAAACGGCACGTCAGTGGAATATTGGTGCAGATCTAGCGATGTTCAACAATCGTTTGAATTTTACCGGAGACATTTATGTGCGAAATACCGTTAATATGCTTACCGATGGTATTGAGCTTCCCGGAGTATATGGTGCCACTCCTCCGCAGATGAACACGGCGGACTTGCGGACAAAAGGATATGAACTTTCTGCCACATGGCATGATAATTTGAAGATATTCGGTCACAACCTTTCTTATTCTGTTTCTGCCAATCTCAGTAATTATGATGCACGGATAACACGTTATGATAATCCTGAGAAAGTATTTGCAAAGAGCTACTATCCGGGCATGAAACTTGGTGAAATATGGGGTTATCATGTAGATGGTCTGTTTGCTTCTGATGAAGAGGCAGCCCAATATTCATCCCAGGTAGATCTTGGAGTTGTTGCCAAGAATCTTCCTCAAGGAACATGGAGGGCAGGTGATCTTAAATTTGCTGATCTTGATGGGGATGGTAAGATATCTGTAGGTGAGGACTCTGCTTTGAATCCGGGTGATATGAAAATCATCGGAAACGAACTTCCTACCCTCCAGTATGGATTCTCTGGCTCCCTAAACTATATGGGATTTGATATTTATGCCTTCTTCCAAGGAACCGGCAACCACTATTGGTATCCAAATGGCTATAATTACCAATTTTGGGGTTCATTTTCGGATCCTGTGGCAGGATATATACCACGTAACTTTATCGACCAATGTTGGTCGAAGGACAACCCGGGTGCATATTTCCCCCGCCCTCTCGGACAGTCAGCAAAAAATGGTCAGTTAAGCTTTGTAAATGACAGGTATCTTCAGAATATCCGCTATATGCGTTTCAAAAATCTGACAATAGGATATTCTATCCCCGGAAAAATACTTTCAAAAGTATCAATCCAACAATTGCGCGTATATTTCACAGCCGAGAATCTGTGTTACTGGTCTCCCATAAAGAAACATTCCAAATATATTGATCCGGAAGCCGCCTTCAGTCGCAGCAGCAATCAACTTAATGCGATGTATTATCCTTGGACAAAAACCTATATGTTCGGAATTGATATAACATTATAATTAACAGAGAATATGAAAATAATAAAATATCTGGTTTTCACCGTAGCTGTCACTCTGATGTGTGGGTGCAACGATGAACTTGACCTTCTGCCGAAGGACAGAATGTCATCGGAAGAATATTTCCGTACAGCTTCAGACCTGGAGCTCTTCACGAATCCTTTATATAATAACATCCTTCCCAAAGTTCAATACAAGGATCAGAGCGACATTTATGTATGTCAGTCGCTCTCCAATGAGCTGATGGGGGGCTCCTATCGTACCGTCCCCGCTTCAGGCGGTGGATGGTCATGGACAGACCTCAGACGTATCAACACTTTGCTTGGCAACATTGACAAATGCGAAGATTCCGATGCCGCCGAAAAATATTCGGCTGTCGCCAGATTCTTCCGTGCGTACTTCTATGCTGACAAAATCGAACGATTTGGCGATGTGCCTTGGTACGATACCGAACTAAGCGATACTGATCCTGAACTCTACAAGCCTCGCGATTCCCGCGAGTTAGTGATGCAGAAAATGCTGGAGGATCTCGATTTCGCAATCGAACATCTTCCCTCCCGCAACAATGAGGCTGAAGCCCCCTATAAAGTAACCAAAGGTGCTGCTCTCGCTTTCAAAAGCAGAGTATGTCTGTTTGAAGGTACTTATCGTAAGTATCACAACTTACGGATTGAAGGACATGACGCAGACTATTACTTGGCCCAATCGGCTGATGCAGCAGGCAAGCTGATTGACAGTGGTGAATATTCGCTTTATTCTACCGGCTCTCCTTCTACCGACTACAATATTCTCTTTGCAGAGGATGATGCCAATCCGAACGAATATATCCTGGCCATTAGCTACCGCTATGCAATCTTTAACAATTCACATGGATCAAACGCACACATGTTGTTGAGTAATCAAGGACGTCCCGGCTATACCCGCAAGATGGTTTGTATGTATCTTAATTCAGATGGAACCCGATTTACTGACCGTCCCGGTTGGGAGACGATGGGATTTAATGAAGAGACTGTAAACCGTGACCCCCGTTTGGCTCAGTCTATACGTACTCCCGGTTATACACGAATCGGAAAGAAAGAGATTCTCGCTCCGGATCTCGGCGTTGCAATCACGGGATATCAACCTATCAAATTCGTACAAGATCCCACGGCTGCCGGAGGCAATACCGACAGGGCAAGCTATTCAGTAAATGATTTACCTGTCATCAGATATGCTGAAGTCCTTCTGAATTATGCAGAGGCAAAGGCCGAACTGGGGACATTGACGCAGTCGGATCTTGACCGCTCCGTAAATCTGCTACGTGGTCGTGTCGGTATGCTCGGGATTGACATGGGGATGTCGAACGCTATCCCTGATCCATATCTTTGCGACCCTAAAACCGGTTTCCCAAATGTGAATGGTGCCAACAAGGGTGTCATACTTGAAATACGTCGTGAGCGTACCGTTGAACTCGTACAGGAAGGCTTCCGTTGGTCTGACCTTATGCGATGGAAAGCAGGATATGCAATAAATGACTCTGATGATAAATCATTTTCTCCATTTATGGGAATGTATATTGCAGGAGCTGGAGAATATGACTTATCCGGTGATGGGAAAGTTGACGTGATTTTTTATAATCAGGGTACTCCTAAACCCAATGCCGGAGTTGGAGTTCAGGTATATGCTCTCGGAAAGGATATATTGTTGTCAAATAATGATCATGGCTACATATATTACCACAGGAGTGTTCCAAGAGTTAACTTCAATGAACAAAGAGATTATCTTTACCCAATTCCTATCCATGAACGCTCGCTGAATAATAGCTTGACACAGAATCCTGGATGGGATGATGGTTTAGGTTTTTGATAATCTTAAATTCTTCATATAAAACAATGAAACAACTTATAATTATTACCCTCATCTTTCTTGTTGGTCAAGTAAAAGCATCAGGGCAAACATATTACACCGAGGCTACAAATAGTGATATGTTACATCAGGCAAATCGTACAGGAGCCTCCACTCGCGTCGAGTTCATACTTCCCGATTCCATCGAAGGATATATCCCACTGAAGGCGGATCTTCATCTTCATACATACTTTTCTGACGGACATCTGTCGCCGTCTGCTCGTGTCCGAGAAGCTTGGCTCGATGGTCTTGATGCTATTTCAGTGACTGATCACATTGAATATCATCCCGCCGATACTGATATGATAGGTTATCTAGGAGCTACACTCCCTGATGGTATCGAGGCTCATAATGTGAATAAAAAAACTAATGTTAAACCAAAGCAAGATCTGAACAAATCTGTTGAACTTACCAAGAAAGCTGCCGTCAGCTATGGTCTGCTTATTATTCCCGGTATAGAAATCACACGTGAGCCAAAAGGTATCGGGCACTATAACGCTCTGTTCACAACAGATAACAATGGCATATATGACCCGGATCCTCTCACCGCAATTCGCAACGCCAAAGCTCAGGGAGCTTTGGTGATGCATAATCATCCCGGTTGGCGCCGTGAATCGATTCAACACCCAGATTTTGAACTAAAAGCATACGGCGAAGGGCTTATTGACGGAATAGAAGCCAACAATGGCACAGCATTTTGTCCCGGAACTATAGACCGAGCAAAAGAAGACAACTTATTCGTAGCATCGACGACCGACCTTCACGATACATCGTTTGAGGAATATATTGGTAGAGGACTACGTCGGGACATGACGATAATCTTAGCTAAGGACCGTTCACTTGATGCAATGAGAGATGCTCTTGAAAATAGACGTACCATCGGATATGGTGCAGGAGGGACATTAATGGGACAGGAATACCTTTTACGTCAACTTTTTATGAGTTGTGTTTCCATCTCTCCCGTAAATGGTCATAATATCCAACTCAAGAATCCTACTTCTTTGCGTTTTATCATTCATCCGGATGGAAAAAATCCTATTGTACTCCCTGAATTTAGCTCAATAATTTTGTCTGACAAGGACCGCGGGTTCTCTGTAGATAATGCATGGACAGGAGCTGATTCATTTTTAAGAATATCATTATAATCAAACTGAGATAATGAAAAAGTCAATAAATATCCTATTTTTTACGTTGATGCTTGCGGTTTTTTCTGCTTGCATCAACGATAATGAGCCGATAATGGCAAAAGCTGTACTCTCAAGTACAGAAAATCTTTCTTTCGAGTCAACTGATGCTGAGAGCCTGATAATCACCATATATGCTGATGCTGAATGGAGAGTCGATACGCCTGACTAGATTACTGTTACTCCTTCAAATGGTGTCGGACTCACAGACGTGACCGTTTGCGTTAAGGATAATTATAGTGATGGAGAAGTTGACAGTCCACGCACAGACAAAATAGTCTTTCATGAGTCAAAACTCTCCAGCTATGCCTATGTTATCGTCTCTCAAGAAGGCGACTGTTATCGAGGAATCTCTGAAATTTCAGTGAAAGATATATTCTCTACTGACGATCATTCATTTATTATAGTGAAAGACGCTGTCGTCAACATAGTAAGTGGAAACAGTATGATTATTTCTGATAAGTTCAGTCTTGAAGCAATGTGTGCGACTACTATTACTGATGTCAAAGCCGGAGATGAAATCATTTTGTATGGGCAAAAACTTACTGATGAAAACTCCTGTGTGACGATAAAGACAGACCGAGTAGATATAATCTCATCAGGAAATTTCATAAAATATCCCAATTCGACAGATATTTACGACTTTGACAATAAAATAGATGAATGGTCATTCATAATAGTTGAAGGAGTAGTTAACGGTAACACCATTGAATTGAATGATAAGTCAACATTTTAGGTTAAGACCATCTTATTGGAATCTAATTTAAATGGGGATATTCCCAAAATAAGAAAAATTAAGGCAACTAATTTATTGCGAGTTAGTTGCTTTTTTGTATCTTTAAGCATTGCCCCCAAAAACGGTTTGACGGCCAAAACGGGGGGAATCTAAACTAAAAACACATGGTAAAGATACAAAAAATCTCCGGAATCGAACCTTGTTTAGGTTTTACCGAGTTCGATATGCTAAAAAATATCGTCAAAGTTTTGCAACGAGTGAATTAGGTCGACTCCATGCTCTCTTCCCTTTTTCGGAACAGGTCCGACAAATGCATTTGAAGTCTTCTCCTTTGGGGCGTAAAAGTTATTTTCTCCCGAAGGTAAAATAGCCTTGATGGTCCTGAAGTCCTATGCCAACTTTTCCGATGCACAACTGATTGAACATTTAAACGGTAATATTCATTACCAGTTGTTTTGTGGTGTTCAGATTGATCCGCTTCATCCGCTGACCAATCCTAAAATCGTCAGTGCGATCCGCCAGTTCCTGACGAATCGCCTTGATGTTGAGTCCCTCCAGCTTATTCTTGCCGGGCATTGGAAACCTTATCTTGAGAACCTTCATGTCTGTATGACGGATGCCACCTGTTATGAAAGCCGTCTGCGTTTCCCTACTGATACCAAACTCTTATGGGAAGGTATCGTATGGCTTCATCGTCATCTGTGCAAACATTGCCGGAGATTGCACATACAACGTCCCCGTAACAAGTATCTTGATGTAAGCCGTGCCTACCTTGTTTACAGTAAACTGCGTAAACGCAGGAAATCACAGACCCGTATGATTACACGCGGGCTACTTCAGTTGTTGGAAAAGTTGCTTGACCAGCTGGAGCGGATTCATTCATCCTACG
>NC_021017.1:4813875-4823544 GCF_000210075.1 Bacteroides xylanisolvens XB1A | reverse complement strand
CATGATAGAAAAGGTCGAAAAGAAAAAAAGAAAGGCAGCATAATCTGACTAAAATAAGAGGAAAAGAGGAGAGGTTTTAACTTCCACTAAAAAAAGATATATACATAATGCATGGGTGGGAAGAAAAAATAAGAATATGTAAATAATGTTCTATGAAAAAGATAGAAGACTGGGAGAATTGAACGAAAAAATCAAGAGAAAAGCTCACGTAAAGTAAAACTTTTCTCTTAATTTAGAAGAAAGAGGAACATTTACTGAATATCCCTAAATGGACACCTTATCAGAGTTACCGGTTACTATGCGGGTCATACTTCGTCAGTTTCATTCATAATCCCCGTTATTATTGAGGATAAAGGCAGGTCAGGCTATTCTGCAATTTTTGTAAAATACTTAATTATAAACGATTTACGTTTAATTATCACCATTCTGTTTTTTACTGTATTTTCAAATATTACTTACACAAGTAAACACAATCAATTCTTTGTCTAACTGAAAATAAAATAGTTATCACTCACTTTATAGATCATAGGTAACACTTTAGAAACGATCGAATTACAATATTCTGTTTTATTCTGCATCAACTCAAAGAACCTTTTTTCAAGACAAAAATATAAAAACGAATGTACGGCACTGAGGATATTTGTATGTCGTACATTCGTTTTTTTATTATTTGTCATCATCGATTCCATTCCATGACAACATAATTCTACTCCTGACGTTCAGAAAAGGATGTAGTGTTTTCCGATCCCCTTCCTTATAGTCAATAAGAAGATTTTTATTCACTAGAATACAATATTTTGCATAAATCAATAATTTGTTGTATCTGGTAATTTTGTACCCTATAAAATTTAAAATTGAAGAATTTATGGCTACAGTAAAAATTAAGTTCAGACCATCCTCGGTGGATGGTAAAGAGGGTACAGTTTATTACCAAGTGATTCATGTACGTGTGGCAAGACAGATTAGCACCTCATACAGGCTGTTCCCCGCCGAGTGGGACAAAAGGCGGGCCCGTATCGTCGCCGCTCCGTCCGATGAGGGAAGACGGCAACACCTGTCACTGCTGGAGGGTAAGATAATGGAGGATACCGAGAGGCTGGAGGGTATCATCACAACCCTGGAACGGAGAAGGGGGGCTTTTACGGCCGACGACGTGGTTTCCGCCTTTAACGGCGGACATTACAGCCTGTCTTTCCCCGTCTTCATGCGGGAGGTCATAAACGGCCTGAAACGCCTGGGCAAGATACGGACCAGTGAGACCTACACCTCCACCCTCAACAGCTTCATACGGTTCATGGAAGGGAGAGATGTGTTGCCCGACGATATGGATTCCGATCTGATGGTCGCATACGAGGCATGGCTGGAATCGGGCGGGGTTTCCATGAATACCATTTCCTTTTACATGCGTAACTTGCGGGCGGTATATAACCGTGCCGTGGAGAAGGGGCTTACTGTCCAGCGTTTCCCTTTCAAACATGTCTATACCGGAGTTGAGAAGACTACGAAACGGGCGGTACCCCTGCATGTGATAAAGCGGCTCAAGTCATTGGACCTGTCATTTGAGCCCGCAAAGGCTTATGCGAGGGACATGCTACTCTTCAGCTTTTATACAAGAGGAATGTCCATGGTCGATATGGCGTTCCTGAAAAAGAAGGATCTTAACAACGGCATCCTCTCATACCGGCGGAAGAAAACCGGCCAGCAGCTCCTTATAAAATGGGAGCCGTGCATGCAGGAAATCGTGGACCGTTACAACATCCCCGGATCCCCGTACCTTCTTTCCGTTATCGACAGACCGGGAACAGATGAGAGGAAACAATATATCAACGCCTCCCACCGTATCAACAGGCATTTGAAAGTTCTTGGGAAGGAACTGGGGATGTCCGTCCCCCTGACCCATTACGTGGCGCGCCATTCCTGGGCCAGCGCGGCCCGGAGCAAGAACATCCCGATTTCGGTGATCAGCGAGGGTATGGGACACGATTCGGAGACAACAACGAGGATCTACCTGGCCTCGCTGGATACCGCCACCATTGACAGGGCAAACAAGTTGATTTTGAAATCCTTGCAGATATAATAGAATATTGAACAAAAGGATATTCAGGAGGAATTGGAGTTGACTCCGTTAAAACCATAGACTTTGTCATATCATTATTAATGTATATGCCGCAAAATTAGGAACTTCTAATCTGGTATACTATGCGTCATCGCGGAGACCTTTACAATAATGTTGAGTAAAAATTGTCGTCTCTTCATAAGAGATGTATAATTGAATGCAAAAATACACAAAATATTGAGAATAACCACAAAAATGAACAAATAATGGGAATAAAATATGGACTGATCCTTGAAACTGCCAAACAGGCTGTTGAGCAAAGAGTTTCCTAGAAGAAAGCAAAGTGCTTATTATCAGATTGTTTTATTCACATGTATCACATTATACATCTCTTATGAAGAGAGGGAGCTATAGAACACTTGCTCAAAAAAGAATGGGACGGTTCTGTAGCACATTTTTTACACTTAAACGGATACATTTATGGACGGAATATTAAGTTTTGTTTATAAATTAAAACTGATCGGGCGACAGCTGCCAGATGGCACAACACGGATCAAAGACATAAATTAGTTTGAGCGACGATGTCACTGTATAGTACAGAAACTCAACCTAACGCCATGGGGGGCAAAGCGGAGAACGGACCAGAGACGATTTCTGATCCGGAGGTAAAGAAATATACCGGAAACAAGGAGATAACATCCTGGTGCTATTTGTTTATCCATCATGCCAAAGTAGAAACTGTGAGCAAGAAATTGCAAACAGAACAATACCGTATCTTTGTTCATAAGAGTATCGTCTATAAACGTGGGAACAAGCGGATAAAGAAAGAGGAACAGGCAACCATTTCCGGCCTTGTCTTTATCCAAGGTGACGCTAACAGGATTCAAAAATTCTTAAAAGAGAACTTTTTCAATTTATATTTAGTGAAGGATTGCAGTACCGGAGAAATAGCCGCCATACCTGACAGTGTGATGCAACCTTTCATGCGGGTGTCGGAAGTTATTCCCACCCGTATCCGTTTCATGCCCCACTCCTTTGATTATTATTCTGTGGGGAATCCTTTAGTCCGGATTACTTCCGGTATCCTTTCCGGCCTTGAAGGATATCGCATCAGAATCTCCCGTGACAAGTGCCTGGTCACTTCCATTGGAGGAATGACAGTGGCCATTGGAGGCATATATAAGGAGAGTTTCGAGAATCTGGACGAATATGTCCGTCTGCGGAGGAAGCAGCTGGAAAAAATCAGGCAATCATCGTATGTCACATTCACACCGCTTCAAAAGGAAATAGACGGCTGTTTTTTTACACCCCAAAATCAATTGGATATAATGGGCATGGCGGAAAATCTCACGCCGTGGGTTACAAGGATGAAATCCGATATGGTAAAAAAGAACTTTGATGAAGCGGTGGAAATAGCGTTCTTCCTGCTTGAAGAAACAGGAAGCTATTTCCGGAGTATATATTACGATTCCCATATCGGAGACATGAAAGACATGATGATAATATGTGAAAAAGCGGATCAAATTCTGGTGTCTGTTATAAACTGCATGGATATATCTGTGGATTTGAAGGAAATTGTAGAAACCGGACGGGAGTCGCTGGCAGTTCGTTATCCTTTTTTGCCAATAGAATAATAAACGGATGTCATGATTATTGCTGTTGATTTTGACGGAACGATTGTGGAACACAGATACCCGCGGATAGGGAAAGAGATTCCTTTTGCCATTGCCACCCTGAAACAGTTGCAGGCCGAACGGCATTTGCTTATTTTATGGAGCGTGCGTGAAGGGAAACTGCTGGAAGAAGCGGTGGAATATTGCCGCACCCGGGGCGTGGAGTTTTATGCCGTCAATGCCAACCATCCGGATGAACAGGTAAAACCGGATATGACCAGCCCTTGCAGGAAAGTTAAGGCTGACTTGTATATCGATGACTTGAATATCGGGAAATTACCCGATTGGGGAGCTATCTATGAGATGATACATAACCGATGGAGCTATGAATGCTATTTGAATGAAACACATGATTTTAAGCGTTTTCAGAAAGCATCATGGTGGAAAAAATTGATAAATAAAAAGAATACACATTCAAAATATGAAAGGGAATGAGGCAGGAACAACCAATCGTGAAAAAGGGGAGAAATTTCAAAGCGGTTGGTTTCGGGAAATAATCCTTATTGTATTAACAGCCATTTGTACAACGCTTGCAACACAAATATTTTACAAACAGAATATTACGTCACAAATAAAGATGGAAGTTGCAAAAGATTTGGTATTGGAACAATATCATATATATAATAAGGTAAAGTCTTTAAAAGAACATTACCAGATAATTACTTATAAAGGGAAGTTCAATGTACGGGAAAATAAGATTTCCATATACGTGGACCAATTTAAAAATGAGAAAGGTAAAAAGGAAATTCTGGATTCGGTTGTAAAACAAGATACAATAACGATTGTTGCTCCGACATTTATATTTCAAGATTCAGTTTACGATATATTTATTGAAAATCTGCACTATATCAGAGACAACTTGAATGAACTTGAACCAGAAACATACGAAATTGCTGTCCAATTGTTTGATTTATTAGAGAAACATCCAATCCCCGCAAAAGATAAACGAATAAAGTATGTTTTGGTTTCAGGCTGGAATGAGAAAGAAGTACAACAAAGATTCGAATATCTCATTCATGAAATGTATAATCACTTTCAAAATCGTTTAGACCAATATTTTCCCTAAATATAGGGTTGGATAGACGTAAGTGGATTCTGACCAAATTAGTGGTAAATATGTACTTACTCGAATTATGAGGTAAATATAGATGTCATCATCAGTAGTAAATAGAAAAAAAAAGGATTGTTGTGGGTGTAATGCTTGTATGGAGATTTGTCCGAGGTGTTGCATTACCATGATTGCTGATGCAAAAGGCTTTCATTATCCGAAAGTAGATACAACCGCTTGCGTTGACTGCGGAGCTTGTAAGAAGGTATGTCCGTTTGAGGAGGAAAATATAAAGTTGAATATCCCTCTCACAGCTTATGCGGCATGGAACAAGGATAGGGAGGAATATCTTGCAAGCTCGTCCGGTGGAGCCGCCCATGTGTTTTCATCTTATATTATAAGACAAGGAGGCGTTGTTTACGGCTGTACATCTGAAGGAATGCATATCCGCCATATTCGGGTAGACTCTTTGTCGAACTTATTCAAACTGCAAGGATCGAAATATGTGCAAAGTGATGTCAGGGGATTATTCAGTCAGGTAAAAGCCGATTTAAAATCCGGGAAACCAGTACTGTTCGTCGGTACCCCTTGTCAAGTAGCTGGACTGAAAAATTATATAAAATGGATCCCGGAACATTTGTATTTGGTGGACCTGATTTGTCATGGTGTCCCGTCGCAACAGATGTTGAATGAGCATATCCATCATATACTAAAAACGTCCGCGGAACAGCTGTCCTTCAGAAAAGGACAGCTATTCCGCATCGAGATAACATCTCGATGCGGTACAGTGTATTCCTCCGAACCTTACGGAGATACGTATTTCAGGGCGTTTCTGGACGGAATATCTTATAGGAAAAGTTGCTATCACTGCCCGTTTGCACGCAAGGAAAGAGTAAGCGATGTCACGATTGGTGACTTTTGGGGATTGCAAGATGCGGCATCACTTCCTTTAGAGATTTCAGAAGGTATCAGCGTATTGTTACCATCTTCAGAAAAAGGGAAATCGCTGATTGCCGCAGCAAAATCAGATATGTGGATTTATGAACGTAGTGTCGAGGAAGCTGTAGAAGGAAATACACAATTGTATCGCCCGGTTCACAATGGTTTATCTGCCAGACTTTTATCTATGCTATATCCGTATTTCCCATTTGACAAAGCGGTAAGAATAGTAATAGTCAAGGATTTGATTCTTGAGTCTTTGAAGAATATACTCAGATCATTCAAACCTGTGCTTATGCCTATAATCAATGTCATACGCCGATAACAAACGCATAGCTAAGAACACGATATACCTTTATATAAGGACATTCGTGTCGATGATTGTGGCTCTTTATACTTCACGCAAGATTCTTGAAGCTCTTGGCGTAGATGATTTTGGCATATTCAATGTGGTGGGTGGTATCATCTCGTTAATGTCTTTTATCAACGGTTCAATGTCGGTGGCTACACAACGCTATCTTACCTATGAGTTAGGTAGAGGTACGGAAGGGCAATTTAACAAAGTATTTAATATGGCGGTATATATTCATGCCATAATTGCTGTCATTGTTCTGATTGCGGCGGAAACGATGGGCGTTTGGTTTGTGAACACACAGTTGAATATTCCTGAAGTGCGAATGGAAGCAGCCAATTGGGTGTTTCAGGCCACAATACTAACAACAATTTTAGGAATACTACAGACACCTTACAATGCTGCTATTATTTCGCATGAGCACATGCACATTTATGCATACGTAGGATTAGGGGAAACTTTAGCCAAGCTGTTTATTGTTTGGGGACTTTTTTATTATCCATACGACAGGCTTTCTATTTGGGGATTCGCCATATTTCTCCTTCAATTTTTAATAGCCATGATTTACCGTATGTATTGCAGCCGACAATTTCCCGAATGCAGGCTTCATTTGAGATGGAATAAGGCAATCTTTAACTCTATGGTCCAATTTACGGGTTGGAATATGTTCGGAACTATTGCATGGTTATTAAAAGATCAAGGCATAAACATATTGATGAATTTGTTTGGTGGTCCTGTTGCAAACGCAGCACGGGGTGTATCTTGCCAGGTTTCGGGAGCCATACAAAATCTTACCGGTGGGTTTCAGAGTGCCGTAAATCCACAACTGACCAAAAGATATGCAGCCCATGAATCAGAGGAAACTTGCGACCTCATGTGTAAAAGCTCAAAAATCTCTTATTTTTTGCTTTTTACCATTGCATTGCCAGTCATGATGGAGACAGACTTCATTTTGGATTTGTGGTTAGTAGAAGTCCCCCCCATGACTGCTTCGTTTACGCGCATCATTATTATCGAAGCCTTATTAAATGCCTTTGGAGGTCCCATGATAACTTCGCTCATGGCAACAGGAAATATAAAATGGTATCAAATTGTAGTCAGTTCATCATTGCTATTCATTATTCCTGTGGCTTATTTGTTGTTGAAAAGTGGTTATTCCATTGAAACTCCATTGATAGTTTCGGTCATATTCATAATGATTGGGAATATTGTCAGGCTTATGTTCTGCAAGAAACAGCTTGGTCTCGCATTCAGGCAATATACTTGGAACGTAGTCTTTCCTATTGCGGGCGTAAGTGCTTTAGCCATTATTTTTCCGTTAGGCATTCATGTTTATATGACCGAGGGTTGGAGCAGGCTTCTGATTACCACTTTCGTATCATGCACAGCTATGGGAATTTTGACTTATACCATTGGCCTGACAGCATCCGAACGTACATTCATTATATCTTATGTGACACCCAAAGCAAAAAAGTTTTTCCATATAGATTAATTGTATGAAAAAAGTAGGAATCATCACTTTCCATGCCGCATATAATTACGGTTCTATGCTTCAGGCATACGCTTTACAGCAAGTAATTCTGAGCATGGGGTATGACTGTGAAATCATTAATTTCCGGAGTCCTGCCCAAAAGCGGCAATATAAGCCCATCTTTGTGGTAGGATCGTTTTATGGCAGATGTGTACGCTTTATCATACAAGCGGCATACGTATGGGGAATATTGAAAAAACAGCGATTGTTTGAACAATTCTTAAATAGTGAATTGAAGTTGTCTTATAATGAATATGGAACATTGGAAGACTTGGAAAATGCAGGATTCAATTATGACTATTACATATCAGGAAGCGATCAAATCTGGAATGTATATTGCAATGACTTCAACTATGCTTACTTCCTGCCTTTTGTAAAATCAGGCAAACGTATTGCTTATGCTCCCAGTATGGGTGCCCAATTAAGCATAAAAACATACAAGGATAGAAAGAAAGTCATTGATTTATTAAACCAATATGATGCAATCAGTGTAAGAGAAGCTGTTGGAGCCCGGTATATAGGAGAAATAACCAAGATGCCTACTGCTTCTGTTCTTGACCCAACTTTGCTGCTGAATCCCCAAGAATACGACAATTTGATAGATGACAAGCCTTTGATAAAAGGCGAATATGTATTTATCTACTCTCCTAATTTCACTGAGAAAGTCAATGAAATGGCTGAAGCATTAGGTGACAAATACAACAAACAGGTTGTCATCTCACAAGGGCTGATAAGTAAGAATGCCATGCTGAAATGGGGTAGGAAATTTAATATATATACGGCTACAGGTCCCAAAGAATTTCTTAATTTGTGCAAGAATGCTTCCATCATTTGTTGTGATTCATTTCATGCTGTAGCATTCTCCATTCTCTTCAAGAAATGTTTTTTCGTTCTTGACGGAATGAAAGATAACCGCATATCCAACCTGTTGCAAATAACACATCTACAGAATAGGAATTTTTCATCACCAAATGAGTATTTTAACGCTCCATTACAAATGGATTTCACCCAACCTCTTGGGGCTCTGGAAATAGAACGCCGGAAAAGTTTGGAGTGGTTGAAAGAGCATCTTGATGTTTGTTAGAATAAGATTCTATCAATGCAGTTACAATTCTTTATTCAGGAATCGAGGGTTTTAGAAAAATAAAATGGGAGCAATGGAAAAACATGCTTTTTTGATAATTGCCCACACAGATTGGAGCTTGTTAAAAACATTGGTATCATTATTGGATTATGAATTGAATGACATCTACATCCATATTGATGCTAAAGTTCCGGCAAAAGCTATTCCGGACATAATTTGCAGCAAAAGCAATTTATATATGTTGGAACACCGCATTTCTGTCGCATGGGGTGATATAAGTGTAGTCGAAGCAGAGTATCTGCTTTTTGAAATAGCTTATAATAATAGCCATTATGGTTATTATCATTTATTGTCAGGCGTGGACTTACCGTTAAAATCAAAAGAGTATATATATTCTTTTTTTTATGCAGTCTGGCAAAGAATTCATTGGTTTTTGCCCTTACAATGATACACTTTCGGATATTCGTGTCAGAACGTATCATTTTTTTGTCAGTAAAATGCGGAACAACCGATTTTATAGGTTGTTAGACAGGATTATCGCAAAATGTTTGGTCGTTTTTGACTGTTTAAGAAATAAAGAAATATATTTCAGGAAGGGTTCCACTTGGGTAAGTGTTACAAACGATTTTGTAAGGTATATGCTAGCGAATAAAACCATGGTGTTGGAATTGTATAAGCATACGTTCGGAGCAGATGAGTTTTTCATCCAGACCTTATGTTGGAATTCACGGTTTCGGAATAGTGTATATGATTTGAATGATGAATATAATGGTTGTCAAAGGCTGATCGATTGGGAACGCGGCTGGCCGTACACTTGGCAAGAAAAAGATTACAACGAATTGATTGCTTCAGAGTACTTATTCGCAAGAAAGTTCTCTTCAGAAAATGCAGAATTAATCAATAGGTTGACAACATTCCTAAATACCCAGAATTGAACATGTTACACCCAACAATCACACCCATTGATTCACTAAGAGGTATTTTTG
>NC_021017.1:4781726-4813672 GCF_000210075.1 Bacteroides xylanisolvens XB1A | reverse complement strand
GGTATTTTTGACTTGTTGATAGTTTGGCATCATTTGACACTAACAGAAGTATCTCCATATCATTACGATTTTGGCAGTACCATTGTTCTTTTCTTCTTTATTCTGAGCGGGTACGGCATATCATTGTCGTGGAAAGATAAAATAAGTGAAAAAGGGGGCGGTAAAAAATTCCTGTCCCGTCCTTGTTCGGGGTATTTGCTCAAAGTTGCCAATAAAATGTTTAACGAACTATAGGAATGAAGACAATTTCAGTCATAGTCCCAGTTTACAATACGGAAGCTTACTTGGACCGTTGCATCAAGAGCTTGTTCTGCCAGTCGTATGCCGACTTGGAAATCATCCTAGTGGATGATGGCTCTAAAGATGGCAGTTTGCGGATTTGCCGGAAATGGGAAGAACGTGACAGTCGTATACAGGTTATATCCCAACCCAATCTTGGTGTGTCTTCGGCTAGAAATGAAGGGATAAGAAAATCAACAGGCGATCTTATCATGCTGCTTGATAGTGATGATTGGCTGGCTGCTGATGCATGCGAAAAACTATTGGCACTAATAAAAGGGAAAAATGCCGACTGCATAGTTTGTGGGCTCAAACAGACAAGTGGCAATATATGGGCTCCTGCATTTGACAAAGACTATTCAGATTTGGCTTCATTCAAGTGTGACTTTATTTATTGGATAAACACGGAACTATTAAGTTCATCGGTGAATAAGATATATAAGCGTGGACTTATAACAGAGTTATACCCTGAAAATATGTCTTTCGGTGAAGATTTGGTCTTTGTATTGAATTATCTGAAACATTGCAATCGAATATCATTTACTCAAGAACCACTTTACCAACATGAAGTGTATAATTCAGTTTCATTGACACATTCTTTTTCCCCTGCACGTTTCTCCAATTTGGAGGATATTCAAAAGGCCATTTTAGATTTTGCAGACGATAAGAATAAAATCAACCCACGAATTTACGATAAATATGTGAAGGATGCGTTGCATTTGACAAGAATGTGGTATAAAAACAAGAATGTTCCCTATATAAGAAAAAAGGAAATTATAGGTGAATGGCTGAAACAGTCTTATATAAGAAAGCTGAAAATTTCCGATTATCAATTACATTGGAAAGACCGCATGTTGCTTCATAGCCTACACATGAGTTGCTTTATCGGAATAAATTGGATTGTCAATGGGAAAGAATATATCAATTCCCTTTCTAAAGAATGATATGCAAATGAAATACACGGCTGTGATACGAACATTAGGCAAGGGCGGAAAAAATTATCAAAGATTGCTTGATTCCTTACTTGAACAGACCATCAGACCGACAAGCATTCTCGTGTATATCGCTGAGGGTTATCCTTTGCCTAAAGAAACGGTCGGTATAGAGCAATGTGTATACGTAAAAAAAGGTATGGTTGCACAAAGGGCTTTAGCGTATGATGAGGTATCAACTGAATATTGTCTGTTTCTTGATGATGATGTTTATTTACCACACCACGCAGTGGAAACCTTTTATAATGAATTAGTTGGACAGGATGCACAAGTGATTTCTCCATGTGTATTTGCCAATCATGAAGTAGCCATAAAGGATAAGATACGTTCAAGCATATTGGGCAGAGAAGTCTGTCGTCTATGGAGTCGGAAGTGGGGCTACAAAGTTTTAAGAACCGCAGGTTTTTCCTATAATAATCATCCTGTAAAACCGGTGTATGAATCACAATCTAATGCCGGACCCTGTTTTTTTTGCCGGAAAGAAGATTTCCTGAAAATTCATTATGAGGAAGAATTGTGGTTAGATAAAACTTACTATGCTTTTCCTGACGATCAAGTCATGTATTACAAAATGTATAAAACCGGTCTAAAAATACTGACCTCTTTTGATTCCGGTGTCATACATTTAGATGCAAGTTCGACCGTAGAAAAATCCAAAGAGAAAACAGAGAAACTGATCTATTCCGAATACCGAAACAAACTAATATTTTGGCACCGGTTTATTTTCCTGCCGGAAAAGAACTTATTATTAAAATTTTGGTCGGTGATTGCCATTTTTTACGTTTACGGCATTCAGGGCATGAAATATGGCGTGAAATGTTTGTTCGGTAATAAGGATATGTCAGTGGCTTATATAAATGGAGTGGTGGACGGATTTTCATTTTTAAGAAGTGAGGGATATAAGAAACTTCCCAAAATCAAATCGTGTCAATGAAAAAGAATATCATGTTTATGATGCCTGCCTTGCCGGGAGGAGGAGCGGAAAAAGTTCTTATTGATATTTTAAAGAACTTTGATTACGCATCTTATGAGGTGACATTGTTCTTGGAATATAAGGAAGGTGTTTATTTGAATGATGTTCCTGAAGAAGTGAGAATATTGGCTTTACATTCGCAAAATACAATATGGTTTGAGCGATTTCACCGTGTTTTAAGAATTTTTCATAGCTATGTCCTCTTTCATACGCTTGTATATAAATATATGTTTATGAAACTTCTGAAAGGAGAACAATTCGATACGATTGTTTCGTTCATGGAGGGAGCTGCGGTAAAGTTTCATTCTTATATCATACACAAAGCGAATAACAATCTTTCTTGGGTGCATATCGACTTAAAACAGAAACATTGGTCTTTAGATTTCTTCCGAAACGAAAAGGATGAATTTAGAGTCTATAGAAAGATGGATAAAATCGTTTTTGTATCGGAAGATGTAAAAAGGATGTTCTTGGAACTATATGCAATAGAAAATGATAAATGTAAGGTTATCTATAATCTGATTGACAAGAATGTTATCCAACGATTGGCTGTATCGAACAATGCCATAAAAAGGAAATTCACAATTTGTATGGTCGGACGGCTTAATAGACAAAAAAGATATGATAGGGCATTAAAGGCAGCCAAGTGGTTGAAGAGTGATGGCTATGATTTTGATTTATGGATTATCGGTGAAGGAAGCCTTGAAAAGCCCTTGAAAGCAATGAGCCATGGATACGGAATGGATGACCGCGTACACTTCTTAGGTTTCCGGAAACCTTCCTATCCTTATATGAAAGAAGCAGATATATATCTAAACACATCGGAAGCGGAAGGTTATCCTTTGGTTGTTTGTGAGGCCTTATGTTTAGGGCTGGCAATCGTAGCTACAGATATCAGTGGGGCGAGTGAAATATTAGCCGGTTCGGAATACGGATTGTTAGTTTCAGAAAAAGATGAGGACATCTACAAAGGTGTAAAACGATTGATGGATGATGCCTCCTTGCGTGAGAAATACCGTGCGAAAGCCTTACAACGGGCAGAAATGTTTGATGTACCTACCACTATGGCACAAATTTATAAGATACTGTAATGAGTAATAAGGAAATCATAAGTTTAGCCATAGACAGATTAAAATTCCCTTTAATCTGTGGTGTGGTCTTCATCCACAATCAGTTAAAGGGTGATATTTCTATCTCGGGACAATCGCTCTCTATACCGGATGCGTCGTGGTACGAGGCCGTCATCAATTTGTTCTCCTACGTTATTCCATGTATAGCCGTTCCAATTTTTTTCATTGTCTCCGGATATCTATTCTTTAAAGAAGGAACTTTTAATGAAAAGCTATATCTCACAAAGATAAAGAAACGATTTTGGTCTTTGTTAATTCCGTATGTTTTATGGAATACTTTATGCCTTCTTATTTTTATATTCGTAAGAATTCCGGCCTTACATGGTTTGTTCCCTAATGTTTCTTTGGAAGAGGTTACCCTGCCCAAAGTTTTATCGGGATATTGGGCGTGCGAGGGAAACGGTTTTCCTTTTGATTTCCCTTTATGGTATGTTCGTGAACTCATTCTTATGGTTATAATTTCTCCGCTTCTATATGTTGTAGTAAAGAAAATGAAAGTTTGTTTTTTCATTCCCATAGTCATCTGTATGTTCTTCTCATTATGCCCGAAGGAATTTGGATTTACATTAAACGCTTGTTTTTTCTTTTCATTGGGATTATATACGAGGTTGTTTTCTCATGTGATAGAATATGTAGAACGGTTGAATTTTATCAAGTATTTGTATTTTCTGCTGATCGCAGCCGATTTATATACAGTGACATTGGGTTTGCCAGTTAATTATTATATACATTTGTTCGTTATTTTCTCTGGAATTTTGACTGTATTCAATTATGTGTTTATCTCGGTTAAAAAAGGAAAAAACGGATGTCTGTTTAAAGAAGAGGTCTTTTTCATTTACGCATCTCACGGATTATTCATTGCTTTCCTTCAAAAGGCTGTTCTGAAAATCATGCGTCCTATAACCGAAGTTGAATTTCTTGCCATATATTTTCTCGTACCGATTCTTACGATTGCCATTTCAATCGGGATGTATAGGTGCATGAAACGTGTAACACCGAAAGTTTTGTCCATATTGGTTGGAGGAAGATAAGATTGTCTATGAAAGTTTCAATAGTCATACCTATATACAACGTTTCCGCTTATATTGAAAACTGTTTGGAATCGGTACGGAAGCAAATCTATCAGGATTTGGAAGTGATTCTTGTCGATGATTGTGGCACGGACAACAGTATGGAAATCGTACAGGAATATTTGGAATACCACAACTTTGTTGAAGTAAAAATAATACACCACACGCATAACCGGGGCTTGTCAGCTGCCCGCAACACTGGTTTGGAGGCTGCAACGGGAGATTATGTATATTTCTTAGACAGCGATGATGCGCTTATGGAAGACTGCATTTTCATATTGGTCGCCCCCGTGGAAGCACAGCCTTATGATTTTGTCATCGGCAACTATGAAGTTAAAGGAAGTAACAAGGAATATCCGGCCTTAACCCTGCCTTCGGGAGCACTCCGTAGCAACAAGGAGATTCTACACTCATACGCTGAAGGACGATGGTATATGATGGCATGGAACAAATTGTGCAACCGGAAATTCCTGCTGGACAACAAGTTATTTTTTGAAGAAGGGCTGTTGCATGAGGATGTGATATGGAGTTTCAAACTGGCTTGTAAAGCCTGCTCCATGTATGTAATCCAAGAGCCGACCTACCGATATACCATACGTGCGGCCTCTATCATGACCGGAACGGATATAGAGCGAGATGTCAACCAATACATAAAGGTATTTAAGGTGTTAACCCGGTTTGTCATAAACGAAGGCAGGCAACAAGCGCAGGATGAATACACACTTTTAGAGGGGCGGAAAAGCGCCTTGTTATTCTCCTTGTTGCAAAGAAACGAATATGGGTTATACAACCGTTATTACCCGTACCTGCACGAAATGTCGCCCATCTCCCCTTGGATTGCATTTAAAAACAAGACGATAGGGGTAAAATACCTGTTGCGCGATTTGCATTACCTGTTGCCAGTGCTATGGGGAAGACAATACAAGCGATTATTCTACAACCTGTATTACAAATGGAGAGGCAAGCCGATAGAAGGTGCACTCTGGTAAACCATGAGCTATAAGATTTCCATCATTATCCCGGTCTATAGGGTGGAGAACTATATATCACGCTGTTGCAGGTCGCTGTTCGGGATGCGGTTTCAAGATGTGGAATACCTGTTCGTGGACGATGCGACTCCTGACGGGAGTATTGCCGTTATCGAAAGCGTCTTGAACGAATATCCTCATAGGAAGGCGCAAGTGAGATTACTTACACACCAAAAGAACATGGGGGTTGCCTGCGCCCGTAATACCGGACTCGAAGCGGCTACCGGCGAATACATCGCATTTGTCGATGCGGACGACTGGATAGAGAAAGACATGTTTGAAAAGCTATACCAAAAAGCCGAAGCCGGACATCTTGATATTACGGGTTGCGACTGGTATCTGGAGTTTGAAGCATCCAGACGCTATATGCGGCAACCCGTCTATGAAAAGGCTTCGGACTGCCTGATTGCCCTGCTGACCGGAGAAATGCGCTGGTTCTTATGGGCTTTCCTTGTACGCCGCGACCTCTATGTAAAAAACAATATCCGTTTCCTTGACGGAGCCAATATCGGCGAGGACATGTCCGTACTTATCCGGTGTTTCAGCTTTGCCCGGTCATACCGCCATGTCCCGGAAGCCCTTTACCACTATGTAAGATCCAACACGGCTTCGATGACCGCCCTCGATTCCAAAAGGCAGATAGAGATGGTGAAACGGAACGTGGATGTCACGACCGGCTTTATCCATAGCAGGTATCAGAACAGCTTGGAACGGGAACTGGACTTTCTGAAACTGAACGTGAAGTTCCCCCTGCTGATTTCGGACAATACCGCCAATTACGAAGTGTGGAACGCCTGTTTTCCCGAAGCCAACCGTTCCATCTGGAAAAACGCCAAACAACCGTTCCGAAACAAACTGCTGCAATGGTCTGCCTTGCACCGCCATTATTGGATAGTAAGAGGCTACTATCGCCTGCTGTTCAAATTCGTGTACGGAATACTATATAGATGATGACTGATTTGTTGAAAGCCGTTTTAACCGGTATTGTGTTCAGTTGCTATTATTTCCCGTTTGAGTTTGTCTCCCTGCCGGGAATCAATACAAAGATGATGTTGGCTGTAATTGGTGCGGCATTGTTTGTCATGCAATGGCTTAAAGAGGATACTCTTCGACTCAACAGAACATTTTTGGTGGTTTCTGTGTGGGCGGCCTTATTTTCCTTGTCATCTTTTCTGTCCGTTGTAATCAACAACACAACGGATTACACGTATGTGTCTTTTATAGTCGGGCTGTGGGTTTGGATTGCCGGCGCCTATTCGGTAATGTTTTTGATAAGAAATGTACATGGTTCCATTTCGATTCAATGGGTTTTCCGGTATATGGCGTATGTCTGTGCCATACAATCCATTTTAGCCATTTTGATAGACAATATGCCATTACTTCAGGAGTGGGTTGACGGCTTGATATTGCAGAATGTTGAATATTTGCATCGCGTTGACCGGTTGTATGGTATAGGTGCCAGCTTTGATACAGCCGGAATCCGGTTTTCATGTGCGATGTTAGGCTTAGGATATTTAATCGTACATGAAATTTCAAATAAACGGAAAATATGGTATTGGAGTCTTTTTCTCATTATCGGTATCGTGGGTAATATAGTGTCGCGTACAACGACGGTCGGTTTGGTTATTTCCATTGTATATATGGCTTTGTCGAACTTTTCACTAAATGGCCAGATAACCCGTTCGCGGGTAAAATTTATCGGATGTGGCATTGTTCTTACCGGATTGTTAGTGGGAGGCGGCTACTATCTGTACAACTATTCGCCAGTGTTCGGAAATTATCTGCGATACGGTTTTGAAGGTTTCTTCAACTGGTTTGAGAATGGTGAATGGACGACTAATTCCACGGACAGATTACAACGGATGGTTGTATTTCCTGACAATTTAAAGACATGGCTTATCGGAGACGGATGGTTCTTAAATCCTGATGATTCCAATGGATTCTATAAATATGTAGATATAGGTTATTTGAATTTCATTTTTTATTGCGGCACTATTGGAGTGGCTATCTTTATATCTCTGTTTGTCCACAGTACTTACCTCCTTTGCCAAAAAGGTAGGGAGGATACCTTTTTCTTTTTGTTGCTGCTTTTGTTGCAATTGATAGTTTGGATAAAGATCTCTACCAATATATTTCTCGTGTATGCCATGCTTCTGTTACTTGACAGCTACGAGTCCTCAGAAGATAGTGTCAGACCGACTGAAAAAACGCCTTATGGTACCTAAAATTATTCATTATTGCTGGCTAAGCGACGACCCATTTCCGGAAAAGATACAAATGTGTATAGAATCATGGAAAAAGGTAATGCCTGACTATGAATTGAAGTTGTGGAATACACAAACTTTTGATATAGAGAACAGTGTCCCATACGTAAGAGAGGCATTTGCCAATCGTAAATGGGCATTTGTCGCGGATTATATTCGCCTATATGCACTTTATACGGAAGGTGGTATCTATTTGGATTCCGATGTGAAAGTGCTGAAACGTTTCGATGATTTTCTGCATCACAATTTTTTCACAAGTATGGAATACCATCCGTTCATGGTTGAACGGGATAACTCCTTAGCGGATATTGATATTGACGGATACCGAATTGCTGATAATTATATATCCGGCATTGAATTGCAGGCAGCCATAATGGGAGCGGAAAAAGGATGCCCGTTTATCAAAGAGATATTGGATTGGTATCAAGACAAGCACTTCATTCGACCGGATGGTAGTATGGGGCTGGATGTGATAGCCCCACAGATATATGCCCGCATCGCAGAAAATTATGGTTTCAGATATAAGGATATTGATCAACCATTGACCGATGGTCTGATGATTTACCGCTCTGAGATCTTTGCCGGGAACAGGCGTGAGGTCACGCCTGCATCATACGCCATTCATTATTGTGAAAACAGTTGGAATGAACGGGCTCTATTGGATAAAATCCGACACTATTGGAGATTTCTCCTATATCTATTTAAATCAAAAATAAGTAGCTAAGTTTATGATTTACGTTAACGGAAGGTTCTTATTGCAGAACTTGACAGGGGTTAACCGTTTTGCATACGAACTTTGCAGGGCATGGGCGCAAATGGGGATACCTTTCACATTGTGCTGTCCACCCGGTCCCATCAAGGGATGTTACGACGTTTCCCATTTTAACATTGTAGTGTATGGTTGGGGCAAATCTCATGTCTGGGAACAGCTGTCGCTACCTTTATGGTTCAGCAGGATTAAGGGAGAGAAAGTGTTAGTCTGTTTTACAGGCTTAGGACCTTTGCTGGTACGGAAGAAAATTATGACGATCCACGATTTGGCATTTATGGCCAATCCGGATTGGTATTCCCGTCCATATAGAACATGGTATCGAATGATGACTCCCCTTTGTGCCTCCACATCCATGAAGATATTGACTGTAAGCGAGTTTTCCAAATCAGAAATCATGCGCAGGCTTTCAATGGATGATGAAAAAATTCGTGTCATTTACAATGCTGTTTCTTCCCGGTTCCATGCTTCAGAGAGCAGCCGTAGGAATGCAGGGGAAGTTACCGGAGAGAAATACATATTGGCAGTATCTTCCATTGACCCTCGAAAGAACTTCTCCATGCTATTGAAAGCATTTTCTCTAATAGAAGATAAAAATATCAAATTATATATAGTTGGAGGACAGGCTCATATTTATTCTACCTCCATTAAGGAATTATGTGATAATATCCCTACCGACAGAATCAAATGGTTAGGACGGATAACAGACAGTGAATTGAAAGAATATTATATGAACGCATGTTGCTTTATCTATCCGTCTCTTTATGAAGGATTTGGTATCCCTCCATTGGAAGCCATGGCGTGCGGCACTCCGACCATTGTGTCGGATATTCCTCCTTTACGGGAAGTTTGCAGTAATGCCTCTTTATATATCTGCCCATTGGATACGGAAGATATTGCAAGAAAAATAATGTTATTGGTCTCAGATATAGAATTGCGAGAAAGACTTCGTATAGCAGGCTATAATCAGTATAAGCGATTCACATGGAAGAATAGTGCAAATGCCGTCTATGATCTTTTGTGCAGTTTATAGGTCAAAAAGTAGGAAAAAACAGCAGCCGTTTTGTAGGTTGTACAAAATAAAGAGTAATGATTTTTTTCTTGATAATTATCGTTCTATTATATATTCTTTCTTTTCGTTCCTTTAATGAGAGAGTCAGTCCTTTCAATAAAGAGCATGTTTCTATATTGAAAGGGGTAATGGCAATGTCTATAGTCGCTTTCCATTTGTCTTATCAAACTGATGACTGGTTATTCATGTTCAGTTCTTGGGGAGCTCCTGTCGTTTCCATATTCTATTTTATATCAGGATATGGACTGGCGTTCAATTATAGAGCCAGAGGAAATGAATATCTGTCACATTTCTTTAAACATAGAATTTTGGGGAACCTTATTCTTCCCTTCCTGCTGGTATGGATTGTCAATAGAATCGTAAGCGGAAACATTTCAATGAGTTTATTGGATGAACTCATTGAATTATTGATGCACGGAGAGACCACATTGCCCTATTCATGGTATGTTTTCAGTATTCTTCTTTTTTACATTCTCTTTTATATGATAGCTGCCAAGCGGAATGTTGTAATCATTTCATTCCTTTGTGTCTTTACATATATAGTTCTTACCGTTTCATTGAGTTATGAACGCTGTTGGTATATCAGTGCGTTAGCATTCCCATTAGGAATATTTTATTGTAAATATGAAAAAAGAATATGCGCATTATGGAATGTACCGGTAAGATATTATGTGACGGTCCCTTTATGTTTGCTATTGACGGCGGTATGCGTAATTAGTAAAAATGAATTCTGCTATTTGTTCGCCTATATGCTTATACCAATCATTATTGTGTGTCTTTGTGCCAAAATACAAATCTATAATAGAAATATGCAATGGATAAGCAATGTCTCGTATGAAATTTATTTATGTCAAGGTATCAGTATGACATTGCTTAGGGGAAATTATCTGTTTATCAAATCTGATTTATTGTATATCATTGCAACTTTCGTGCTGACTTTCTTTATGGCTTATAGCATAAAAAAGATTGTGCATTATTTATTAATAGGCATTAATATGGAAGGTCAAAAGACATGATATTACAGGAGTCTTAAAAGATGGAAATTTTGAAAATCCTCCAACTCGGTAAATTCTACCCGGTGCGCGGCGGTGTGGAGAAAGTGATGTACGACCTGATGACGGGCCTTTCGGAGCGTGGCGTGGACTGCGACATGCTGTGCGCCCTGTCGCAGGGCGGCTCGCGTACCATAGCCATCAACGCCCACGCCTGTCTCATTGGCTGCCGCACCTGGATGAAGGTGGCCGCCACGATGATCTCGCCCGCCATGATTTTCTCCCTGAGGAAAAGGTGCGGGGAGTATGACATCATCCACGTACACCATCCCGACCCGATGGCGTGCCTGGCATTGTTCCTTTCCGGCTACAGGGGCAAGGTGGTGCTGCATTGGCACGCCGACATAGAGAAGCAGAAAATGTTGCTGGAATTATACCGTCCCCTGCAGGAATGGCTGCTGGGACGCGCGGACCTGATTGTGGGGACAACCCCTGTCTATACGGCGGAATCCCCCTGCCTTGCCCGTGTGCAGCATAAGACAGTATGCCTGCCCATCGGCGTTGCCCCTGTCGTTTCCGAGCCGGAAAAGGCGGACGCGCTGAGGAGGAGGTATCCCGGCAGGAAGATCGTCTTCTCCCTGGGACGTCTGGTGGCATACAAGGGCTACCGGTACCTGATAGAGTCGGCCCGCTACCTGACTGACGACTATGTGGTGCTGATAGGCGGCTCCGGCCCGCTGATGTGCGATCTCCAGGCGGAAATCGAGACCTGGGGCGTGGAGGACAGGGTGAAGCTGTTAGGCAGGATTCCCGACGGGGATCTGCCGGCCTATTACGGGGCCTGCGATGTCTTCTGCCTGAGCAGCGTGCAGAGGACGGAGGCTTTCGGCATTGTGCAGATAGAGGCCATGTCGTGCGGCAAGCCCGTGGTGGCCACCCGCATCCCCCATTCGGGCACCTCGTGGGTGAACGGGCACGGGATGTCGGGGCTGAACGTGGCGCCGGAGGATGCGAAAGCACTGGCGGAGGCCGTCATGGAGATAGCCGGTGACGGGCAGGTATACGGGAGGTTCGCTGCGGGTGCGGGGGAGCGTTACCGGGAGCTGTTCACCAAGGAGAGAATGATTGATAACGTAATAGATATTTATACCAAACTATGAATGAGACAAAAGTTATGTCAAGGGCGGCCGGAAGCCGCATTTGACGGCAGTGCCTGCCGCCGGGGCGTCGTGTCCCCGGCCGCCCGCAGGGTAAAGAGGGGCCTGGACCTCGTGGCGAGCGTCATCGGGATGCTCGTCTTCTCGCCGGTGTTCCTGATCATCTACATCGCCGTAAAGTGCGAGGACGGCGGGAAAGCCATCTTCAGGCAGGAACGTGTGGGCTATCACGGGGAGATTTTCACGCTCTACAAGTTCCGTTCCATGGTCACCACGTCGGAGTCGGACGGCAGGCCGGCATTGTGCAGCGGGAAGGGCGACAAACGTCTGACCCGTGTGGGGCGTTTCCTGCGCGAGCACCATCTGGACGAGCTCCCGCAGCTGTGGAACGTGCTCAAGGGCGAGATGAGCTTTGTCGGTCCGCGCCCGGAGCGCAAGTTCTTCGTGGACAAGATCAGGGCCGTCAACCCCGACTACGAGCTGCTGTACCAGCTGCGCCCCGGCCTTTTCTCGGCCGCCACGCTCTATAACGGCTACACGGACACGATGGAGAAAATGCTGGAGAGGCTGCGGATGGACCTGGACTACCTCTACAACCGCTCGCTGTGGCTTGACACGAAAATCATCTTCCTGACGGTGTTCTCCATCCTGACGGGAAAGAAATTCTGAAACGAAATGGAAAACAAGGACAAGCTTATACCGAAATCCGGCCTGAAACTCCGCAGGATAGGCAACCGCCACATGATTGTGGAAGTCTCCGACAGTTGCGTGAACCTGACGAACGTGTACAGCCTGAACGGGACCGCCGCCCGGCTCTGGGAGATGGTCTGCAACGGGGAAGGCCGTACAGCGGGGGAACTGGCGGAGGGACTCTGCAAGACGTATGATGTGGAATACGGGCGCGCCCTGCGCGATGTGGAACGCCAGATAGAGGAATGGGAGAAGATGGGGCTGCTGTCCCGGCGGGGCACCGGCGATTGAATGCTTACACTGAAAGGACAAAGGCATCTTGTGATCCCTTACCGGAGTGCCTGCTTTAGAAAACGGATTCCATGGAGCTTTCTTCGGAACATAAGGCGTTGTTCAGCCTGCTGCGTGCGGGGCTGTGGGAGAGGGAGCCGGACGACCTGTCACCCTTCCCGCTTACGGACGCGCAGTGGTGGGACGTGTACCGGATGGCGGTGCGCCAGACCGTGACGGGCATTGTCTGCCGCGGCCTGCACCACCTGCCGGAAGCGCTGCTGCCCGGCGACGCCCTGATGATACGCTGGGTGGCGGAGACCGACCGCATCGAGCGGAAGAACAGGAGGATGGAGGCGGTGGTATGCCTGCTGACGCAACGGATGGGCCGTAACGGCCTGCATCCCGTACTGCTGAAAGGCCAGGGCGTGGCCGCCTTCTATGAACATCCGCTGACGCGCGAATGCGGGGACATCGACCTCTGTTTCCTTTCGGAAGAGGAGGAACGGGAAGCCGCGGAGCTGATGCGCCGGGCCGGGTGCCGGACGGAGAAACAGCCGGACGGAAGCAACTGTTACAGCTGGCAGGGAGTGGAGGTGGAACACCATACCCGGCTGTTCGACCTTCATAACCCGTTGCTGAAAGGCTACCTTTCCGCACTGGTCAGGGAACACGGGTTCACGGAGTTCCGTCCGGGCGGAAGGGACGGGCTGCCGGAGGGCAACCAGCCCGGGGAGTTCCCGGCGACAATCTCCGTGCCGTCCCCCCTGCCGAACCTGCTGTTGCTGAACGCCCACCTCCTGAAACACCTGCTGGGGCACGGTGTCGGCCTTCGGCAGTTCTGCGACATGGCGCGGGCCTACCACACCCTGCACGGAAGCTACTCCCCCGGGGATCTGGAAGCCGTTCACAGGCGGACCGGCCTGCTCAGGTGGAGCGCGCAGCTCCATACATTCCTGACGGAATACCTCGGGCTGCATCGCGCCGAACTTCCTTATGCGGATACGGATGCATACTCCTCTCCCGAACTGCTGCGCATCGTGCTGGAGGGAGGGAACTTCGGACAGTACGGCGGCACCAAGGGCAAGGCTTCCCAGGCAAGGTGGGAAAGGAAACTGCGTACCTTCCTCTCCTTCTGGAAACACCGCGGCTTCTCCAACACCTACGCCCGCAAGGAGGCGTTCTGGATTTCGGTAAGACTGATAATAGGAAACCTCAGATGAGAAACGAATATTTTTTCAGGGTGGCGGGGCTGACGTTCTCCGTCATCCTTCCCGGTGGGCTGGACGCGGAGACGCTGCTGCCCTCCTTCCGTCCGTTCCGGTGCGGGGAATGCCCGGAAGGGGAACGGATTTTCCGGCTGCTTGCCGACACCCGTCCCTTTGCGGATGACGGGAAACGCGCGGAGCTGCTGGACGAGTCGTCCAACGACATGGGGCATGTATGCCTTCTGCGCATTCCCGGCGGTTACCGGACGGAGATAAGTTACGGTCCTATGGATGGTGGCGCACATCTCATGACTGTGGACACCGCTTTTGACGATGCCACGGCCTTCCTCCGGGTGGAGGACCCGTCCGTGGGGGAGGTACTGTCGTCCATGCTCCGCATCCTCTACGCCCAGGCGGCACTCGGGCGGGACGCCGTTTCCGTCCATGCCTCCTGCGCCAGCCTGAAAGGCAGGGGCTACCTTTTCCTCGGCAAGAGCGGCACGGGCAAGAGCACGCACTCCCGGCAATGGCTGGAGGCCTTTCCGGACTGCCGCCTGCTGAATGACGACAATCCCGTGCTGCGGATAGAGGACGGCATGGTGGCGGTCTACGGCACGCCGTGGAGCGGGAAGACACCCTGCTACAGGAACGAGCGCAGTCCCGTGGCCGGAATCGTCCGCCTGCAACAGTCCGGCACGAACCGGTTCACCCCGCTTGAGGGGCCGGAAGCTTTCGCCGCATTGCTGCCCTCCTGCTCCGCCATCCGTCAGGACATCCGCCTGCATGACGAACTTTGCCGTATCCTGATAGGGGTAACCGAACAGGTGCCCGTCGGACGGTTGGAATGCCTGCCCGACCGGGAGGCCGCACGGCTCTGTTTCGAGAGCCTGTACGTGCGGGATGCGAAAACCCGGGAAGTACGGGACGGCCTGCCGGAGAACGGCGGACTATGAACGATGATTGATAAACCCTAAATAAAGCAAAGAAAGCAATGAAAAGAAAAGACTGTTTTTGGATTGTGGCGGTGGCAGTGCTCCTGCTCTCCTCCTGCAGTTCGTCGAAGAAATTCGTCTACCTGCAGGACATGGAGATGGGGCTCGGCTATCCGTATGACACCAGGTATGAGGCGGTGGTGCATGCCAACGACCGCCTGGACATCACCGTGAGCAGCAAGAACCCCGAGCTGTCCATCCCGTTCAACGCGGGCGGCGGGGCCTTCTCGGTGGGTGCCAACGGCGCGGTGACGGAGTCCGCTGCCGTGAAGAAAGGCTACCGTGTGGACGTGGACGGGAACATTAGTTTCCCCATCCTGGGCAAGCTGCATGTGGAGGGGCTGAAGGTGAGCGAGGTGACCGCCCTGGTACGCAACCGCATCATCGACGGGAAGTATATCAAGGACCCGCTGGTGTCGCTGGAGTTCCTCAATTTCAAGTATTCCGTCCTGGGCGCGGTGGGCAACACCGGCACCTTCTCGGTGGAGGGCGACCGCATCACCCTGCTGGAGGCCATCGCCAAGGCGGGCGACGTCACCCAAAGGGGCCGGGTGAACCGTGTGGCGGTCATCCGTGAGGAGGACGGGCAGCGGGTGATGTACCAGCACGACCTGCGCAGCAAGGACCTGTTCGAGTCGCCCTGCTTCTACCTGCAACAGAACGACATCGTCTATGTCGAACCGAAATACCGCAAGCAGGACCGCGAGGACAAGGGCTGGAAGTACACCACCGGAATCCTCTCGTTCATCACGGCCGTCTGCTCCGTCATCTGGGCCATCAAGTAAACACATCTCTGAATTATGCAAAACAACAGTTTATCCAACAAGAACGAACAGGGCGTCAACTTAGTGGACCTGTCCGTCTATCTGCTGTCGAAGTGGAAGTGGTTCGTGCTGTCCGTGCTGCTTTTCGGGGGGATGGCGTGGTACCACTACGCCAAATCCCCGCTGGTGTTCTTCCGCTCCGTCACGGTCATCATCAAGGACCCGTCCAACAAGACCTCCACGGCGGGGCTCGACCGCTACGACAACTATATCAACAAGGTGAACGTGGCCAACGAGATTCTCCAGTTCCGTTCCAAACGGCTGATGCGCGAGGTGGTGCAGCGCCTGCACGCCGACGTGGACTACCGTGTGGAGAGCGGGCTGCGCATGAACGAGCTCTATACGCTGTCTCCGGTGAACGTCTCCTTCATCAACCTGCTGCCCGAACGGCACATCTCGTTCGTGGTGACGCCCAAGGACGATGCGACGGTGACGCTTTCCGGATTCGGGGGGCTGCCCGCCGCCGGGGAGAGCTATGAGGTGCGGCTGAACGACACGCTGGCCGTCGGCGGCGAGCGGATATTGGTGACGGGTACCGACCACTGGGGCAAGTCGTGGACGGGCCGCGAGATCCACGTCGTCAAGAACCCGCTGAACGCCGTGGCGGGACGCCTCCAGGGCAGCATGGGAATCCGGCAGGAGGAGGACGAGTCGTCCATCCTCGTGCTCTCGCTGAAGGACGGCTCGCCCCTGCGTGCCGAGGACGTGCTGAACACGCTGGTGAACGTGTATAACGAGGAAGCCGTCAACGACAAGAACCAGGTGGCGGTGAACACCTCCGAGTTCATCAACGAGCGCCTGCTCATCATCGAGCGGGAGCTTGGCGGCGTGGAGACCGAGCTGGAATCGTTCAAGCAGCACAACCAGGTGATGGACATCGGCTCGCTGGCCGGCCGCTACATGGGCGAGGCACAGGCCTACAGCGCCGACGCGCTGGAGCAGGAGACCCAGCTGAAACTGGCGCGGTTCATCAAGGAGTACCTCACCGACCCCACGAAAAGCCGTGACCTCATCCCCTCGGGGACGGGCATCAGCGACGCCGCCGTGGAGGGGCAGATAAACCAGTACAACGCCCTGAAGCTGAAGCGCGACAAGCTGATAGCCGACAGCAGCGAGAGCAACCCCGTGGTGGAGGAGCTTAACAACAGCATACACGCCCTGAGGCAGAGTATCATCCGTGCGGTGGACAACATGATTGTGGGGATCAACATGAAGCGCAACGACGCGCGCAGCCGCCAGGAGCAGGCACAGGCGCGGTTTACCACCGTGCCCACCAAGGAACGGCAGATGCTCTCTATCGAGCGGCAGCAGAAAATCAAGGAGGCGCTCTACATGTTCCTTCTCAACCGGCGGGAGGAGAACGCCCTCTCGCAGGCGATGGCCGACAACAACGCGCGCACCATCGACAGCGTGGACGGACCCGCGGGACCCATCTCACCCGTGCGCAACCGCATCCTGCTGCTCGGGGTGCTCGTCGGCCTGGCCGTCCCCGGCGTGGTGTTCCTCATGATCCTCTTCATGGACACCCGGGTACACAGCCGCAAGGACCTGAAGGGCGCGGTGAGCATTCCTTTCCTCGGCGAAGTGCCGCAGGACAAGGAGGCGGCGAAAGCGGGTGTTGCCGTCGGCGAGGAAGACGGCATGCTGGCCGAGAGTTTCCGCATCCTGCGCACCAACATGACATTCATGGTGAAAAAAGACAAACCGATGCAAGTCGTCACCTTCACTTCGTTTAATGAAGGTGCGGGAAAGACGTTCATTTCCCGCAACCTTGCCATGAGCCTCGTGCTCACCCGGAAACGTGTGGTGCTGGTGGACCTCGATATCCGCAAGGGCACCCTGAGCCGCCACTTCCATAAACACCCGGTGGGCGTGACCAACTATCTGGCCGACGACTCCATCCGCCTGGACGACATCATCCACACCGATGGGAAATTCGACAACCTTGACATCATCTCATCTGGTACGGTGGCACCCAACCCTGCGGAGCTGCTCATGGACGAACGGCTTGACACGATGGTGGAGGAACTGCGCCAACGCTACGACTACATCATCGTGGACAATGTCCCCGTGGGCATCGTGGCGGACGCCACTATCACCAACCGCATCAGCGACCTCACCATCTTCGTGGTGCGCGCCGGCCGCCTGGACCGCCGCCTGCTGCCCGACATGGAGGAGCTTTACCGCGATAACAAGCTCCGCAACATGGCAATTATCCTCAACGGGGTGGGCCCGCACCGCCGTGGCTACGGTTACGGATATGGATATGGATACGGGTATGGCTATGGTTACGGATACGGGAAACACGGGAGAAGGAAATGACCGATATACTTCAAGCATTTACGTTTAATCTTTTTAAATATAATTACATTATGACACAAGAAATCAGGTATCAGATTAACGGGTGGCCGGAAAAGACAATCCATGCCGGCACAGCCCCGTCAAGAGGTCCCGGGACAAGTCCGGAGGCGATGACGGAACCTCCCTTACAGATACGGGGGCGTATGCTGCCCTATACGGAAGCCGTATAAGGCAGCTTATCACTAAATAAGGATACATTAACTTTTTAAAACATTAAAGTATATGGACGAAAATGAAAACAAAGGCTTAAAAACTTACGAGTCTCCTTCCACGAAGAAAACTCAGGTGGAATTGGAAGGAAACCTGTGCGGCTCTACTAATCACACGGCTCAGTCGCCCGGTACAACAACTACGGCTCAGGAAGTCAACCAATCTTTTGGAACAGCGAATGACTTTACTAATGATTCTTGGGATAATAACTAATGAATAAGAACATAATCTGAATGAATATGAATAAGAGATTTTTGATTCCGGCTCTTGCTTGGTCTTTGCTGGCTTTAAGCTTTGCCGGTTGTACAGATGACAATATGTCGGGTAGCGATCCCCTGCCGGAAGGTACGGAATTCGATTTCGGCACCACGGTTGAGTCTAACCGGACGCGCACCTATTACGATCCCGCGGATGTGGCGAATCCGGACGCTACCTCCTGGAAGATTTTCTGGAACTATGAGTCTTCTTTGTATGACCACATCTACATCTATTCCCCCCAGGCGTTGGCAAGCGCCAATCAGGCTTCGTACACCGTCCAGGCCACGAAGGACATGGTAGAGCCGGCTCCGGTTGCCAAAGACGGCGATGTTGGCGTGCAGACAAATGGCGTTTCGAATTACGATTTCTATGCCATGTATCCGGCAAAGGCTGTAAAGTCGGGTAGCGGCAAGGACACATCGCTTTCTGCCACAATGCCCGACAGACAGACGGCTTCCACCACGGAAGTGATGACGGACGAAGCGGTTGGTGAGTTCCAGACTACCGCTGACATGGACTGCGCGCTGATGATCGCGAAGAAAACGGGTTATAATCCCGCTACCGAGAAGACCGTGAATCTGGAGTTCGAACCCTTCGCATCGATGGTTGACATCACCGTGAACGGCACCACCGGGAGCAATACACAGAGTAAGGTGCGCATCACCTCGGTCATCATCGAGGCAAACGCTCCTATTGCCGGTAGCTTTATGTATGATTACAAAAACGATAAATTTGTCTTCGATGCCGATGCCTCGAACAGCATAACAGTCGACACTAAGTTTGCCGATGCCAGTGGCGACAAGGTGGGTGTCATGATGGGCGATGGGAGCCTGCTCAAGGTGCGCGCCTTCATGATTCCGAATCCGGATGTCACGTCGCTTAAGGTAAAGGTCGTGACTGCAGAGTCAAAGACCATGACCAAGAATTTGAATATGAACAGCTTCAAGCCGAAGCAGATTCATTTCGTGAAACTTCCGAAGATTAACGTTAAAGATTTGAAGTTCGATTACACGATTTGGCTGTCGCAGCTCGATCCGAACATCTACCTTTCCGAGATTTCGTTGCCGGGTTCCGCGCTGTCGTTCAACTATCTGATGTCGGACACATACAAGAAGACCCAGACAATGGAATTGAAAGACCAGTTCAATGCCGGTGTGCGTGTGTTCCAGTGCCATGTCAATACCATCGATCAGACCTCTTCGATAGATGGCGGATCCACGTCGGTGGGTATCGCTGATTCTGATGGTAATAGCGTATTGAAATCTGACAACAGTGGTTCCTGGACCCTCGGCGACGTACTGATGGCACTGCACAAGGAGATGTCCGGAACCCACAAGGATGAGTTCTGCGTGCTCGCCATCTCCGACTGGATTAGCGGCATAACTACGGCACAGTTGTCCACTTTGTACAGCCGCCTGAAAGTCGTGCTTGACAAAGCCGGAGAGATGGGACTGATTCCAACCGGTATCAATCCCAACACCACCATCGGTGACGTCAAGGGGAAAGTGATTATCAAGGTGCAGCTTAACGGTGAATACACCGATGCGTGGAACCAACTGTCCAAAGCCAATGTATGGATGAATACCTATGAGCAAGCTGCTGAAACCGCCCCGTATTATTCGCCCATGCCTTATGGCGCTCAACCTGATAAGAATGCCGGTGGCATATCGGCTTGGGCTCTGGACGGCAGTGGCATGAATCTCATCTACTCTGATTGTGCCAATCCGATACGAACTGGTATAATTCTCTATTCTTATAATTGGCGAGACGGCGTTCAAGCAAACGCGACAGCCGTTCTTACCGCATACGCGCAGAATTACGAATCAACCGAACATCGTAACTTCTCGATGACCTATTTGGGAGGTTGCGGCGGTGGTAATAATAGAAGCTCTTACACTACTTCAACAGTCGCTTCTACCCTTAACGCACTTTGGCTTAACATCGACAAACCGACACTGAAGCCATGGGGTTGGGTAATGTTCAACTGCGTAGGCACTGAGGCGACTACCACTCAAGGCATCCAGGCCGTGATTGAGCACAACGCGGATCCGGAGTTCAAGCTCGCCCGCCGTTCCGCTGCCAAGGCAAAGCCTTCGGGTGACACGAAGGGTATTGCCAACGGTGGTACTGTATTCTGATTCCTTTTTACCTGCAAGGCTACACGGGCCGTGCAGCCTTGCAAACTAATTCTATAGAAAAGAAAATAGATGAAAAAGATATCAATTGCAAACGCAATAACCGTGCTGGCCGCATCGGCATTCCTGATAGCTTGTAATGCCTACGACCAAGATTTATCACCGGGAGGCAACACCATAATCGAGGCTGTTTGCCCAGCTCCTACACTTGAAGAGCCAGCGACACGTACGGCTGTCGATCCCACAGCGTATACATCCGGAGAGATTGGCATCAACTGGCTGCCAGCCGACCGGATCGGCGTGTACAGCGCCACGACTGCCAATGCCTGCTTCACCAACCAAAGTGAGCAGGAGACCGACAAGACCTCCTTCGCAGGTAATCTCCAGAACGGTGAGACTCCCCTGTATGCCTACTATCCCTATACGGAGACGGCGGGCACCACTCCCACGGCTTTCAAGGGCATGCTGCCGCTGACCCAGCACTATTCCACCGCCACCCGCGAACTGGAAGGCGACTGGAAGGTGGGCACCCCCCAAGGCAGCTCCGCCTCAAGATTCACTTTCGAGCACATCTTCGCCTTCTTGAAGTTCGACATCAACGCCGGTGGCACCGACGTGGCGGGTGAAAGGCTGCTGAGCGTGTCGCTCACCGTCCCCGGCAAGCAGCTCGGCGGCGGCTTCACTTGTGACCTTTCCACCCGTGCCGTCACCTTCACGCCGGCCACCGATGCCTCCACCGTGACAATGGAATGGACGGATACGCCGGAACTGTCCGCCTCCACCTTCCACGGCTACATGAACGTGGCTCCCGTCACGGGCATTGCGGGGACGGAAATCAGCATTCAGATCAAGACCAACCTGCACATCATCACCTTCACCGAGACGATGAAAGCCGATGCGTTCAAGTCCAATACCTATTACACGGTACCTCTCACCCTGTCGCGCTTCAAAGACAAGTGGACGATGGAGGAGAATCCCGATGCCAAGGAGGAGAACGCCGCTTGGGTGACCGGCCTGCAGAGCCGTCTGGCATGCGCCAACACCGTTTTTGCCATTGCGGGGCAACCCTTCATGCACAAAATCCGCGTGCCGCAAAGCACCTCGCAGCAATATCATGCGGTTGTGCCCGTAAAGGATGGCGTCAAGCGTGTCTACAACCTGCCGGAGGGACTGACCTGGAACGCCGGCCGCTGCCTTGTGGAAGGTAAGGCTCCCACCGCCGGCGACTATGTCTATTCGGTGGAATTCACCGTAGGGGGCACTACCTATAAAGAAGGCATCAAGTTCCACGTGGCCGCCCGGGCCGCCGATCTCCAGTCGCCCACCCCCATGATGGGCTGGCAGACCTGGAATGTCTTTAAAGACAAGATTGGCTACGACATCCTCGCGAGCCAGCTTGTAGGAATGAAGGAAAAAGGCCTTATTGACGCCGGTTACAGATACTTCGGCGTAGATGACTGCTGGCAGGTGAAAAGTGAGAACGACAACGGCCACCAGATTCCCGATGAAAGCAAGTTTCCCACGACGAATGGCGTAAACGGCATGGCGCGCATGGCGAACCTGATTCACGACTACGGTCTGAAAGCCGGTATCTATACCGATTGCGGAACCAAGACCTGCGAGAAGTACTTCGCATCGTACGGCTACGAGGAACTCCATGCACAGGACTATAAGGACTGGGGCTATGACTTCGTGAAAGAAGACTGGTATTATGACCTTGACATGGCTCCTACCGGTGCAACTTCATCGAGCTTTGTTGATGGATATGACGGCCTGGGCAGTTACTGGAACACGTCCGGTAAGGCGCAGGAACTCTACACCAAGATGGGCAAGGCGCTCAAAGACCGCGGTCTGATGCTGTACATGTGCGAATGGGGTATCCACGACCCATGGAAGTGGGGTGCCGAGACCGGTGCGACCTGCTGGCGCATGACTTATGATCACCGCGACGGCTGGTGGGGCAAAATCAGCAGCGGCCTATTTGGTAAAAAGAATGACGGCGATGAGAATGCTAACGGCGTGGGTGTGCACAACACCATCGTACTGATGCGCCACCTTTGGCCGTATGTCGGAATCAACCGTTACAACGATGCCGACATGATTTGCGTCGGTATCCGCGGTAGCGGCCAGTCGTCGAGCGACTGCGTTTACAATCAGGCGGGTGGACTCACTTCAACCGAAGCCGAGACCTCGTTTGCCATGTGGTGCATGTGGAGTTCTCCTATCCTTCTGGGCTTCGACATGACCAAGGATATGAGTTCGGCCGACTTGGCGCACGACCTCGCGCTTGTCAAGAACGAAGAGCTTATCGCCATCAACCAAGATGCCCTGGGACAGGGTGCTGAGTATATCAAGAGTGCCAATGGCATCGATTACTATCAGAAGGACCTTGCCAATGGCGATGTAGCGATTGCCGTTGTCAACCTCAGCGATAACTCTGCGACTTATACCATTTCTATGACCGACTACGATGCTCTTGACCCAAGCACATCCTATTCGGTAAGAGACCTTATCGGACAGAAAGACGCAGGAACCCTTTCTGCTTCGTCATCATTGACCGGCTCACTTGCGGCACACGGCACCTTTGTCGTAAGGCTGAAAAAGTAGTAAGCCTGTCTCTTGCTTTCAAGCAAAAAACTTTCTTATTCTTGGCATCAATACTTTTCAGAGGCTATCAGTGCCAAGAGTAATATAAAGAAACAAATCATTAACAGTTGATTGAATATGACTAAGAAAATCTTTTTGACCGCCTTGTGCGCAGTGGCTCTTTGTCCGGCCTTCGCACAGACTTCCGATACGGAAGAAAAGGTGGAGTACAGCACGGACAAGTACAAGGTGGAAACCAACCGTTTCTGGGACAACTGGTTCATCAGCGTGGGTGCCGGTGGGCAGGTATATTTTGGCGACCATGACAAGCAAATAGACTTCGGCGACCGCATTGCCCCGGCACTGGATATTGCCATCGGCAAGTGGTTCACTCCGGGAATCGGTGTCCGCTTCATGTACAGCGGACTGAAAAGCAAGGGTGCCACACGTGATGACTGGGAATGCGACATCACCCACGGGACAGGCAAACATGTGCCCGGATGGGCCGGCGTGCCGGGCGACGACCTCCAGTATTCCAAATACAAGATGGGCAACCTCCACGCCGATGTGCTCTTCAATGTCCTGAACCTCTTTGGCGGATATAATGAGAACCGCAAATGGGATCTCAGTCCTTATGCCGGCCTCGGCTGGGCACGTGTCTATGACTCTCCATCTTCCAAGGAGGTGAGCGCCAACCTCGGTATCCTGACTTCCTGGCACTTCTGCGATGCGCTGGCCCTGAACCTTGATGTGCGCGGCATGTTCGTCAACGACCGTTTCGACGGTGAGGGCGGCGGCCGTTTCGGTGAGGGGAACCTTTCCGCCACCATCGGCCTGACGTACAAGTTCAAGCAACGCGGCTGGGACCGCAGCAAGACCGTTTACCGTTACAATTACGGTGACCTGGAAAGCATGCGCCGGAAACTGAACGACATGAGCGTGGAGAACGACCGCTTGAAGAAAGCCCTTGCCGATGGCGACAGGCAGAAGGCACAGACCATCGTGAAGAAGATTGCCGCCGCCAACCTCGTCACCTTCAAGATCAACAAGACAAAGCTGAGCAACGAGGCGCGCGCCGACTTGGGTCTGCTGGCCGAAATCATCAAGTCGGGCGATCCGGAAACCGTATATACCATCACCGGTTATGCCGATGCGGGAACGGGCAGCAGCAAGGGCAACGAACGCCTGAGCAAGGAACGCGCTGAGAACGTTTACAACTGCCTGGTGAAAGAGTTCGGCGTCAGCGAGAAACAGCTCCGTATCGACTACAAGGGCGGTGTGGACAACATGTTCTACAACGACCCGCGTTTGAGCCGTGCGGTTATCACACGTGGGGAATAAAACATTTGTTCATATAGGAACTTGTCCGATTCCGGTCAGCCGTCAGGCAGGGCGAAAGCCCTGACGCGGATTTCCATACACAAGACCGGATTTCAGACAGGCCGCATATTTCCGTTTCCCGGCCGGAAAACAAATATAGCCGGGGAAGTAAAAAGATGTTAAAGCCTATGTCCTTTGTGAAAAGCACATGGGTTACCCCATGTTCATTTTCCGGAGGAGTCCGGCGGAATGGACCTAAAAATGTTAGAAGAGACCTTCCCCGTCCTTTGTGAAAAGCGCGGGGATTGTAAGGAAGGCGGAAGACTCTGTCTTCCTTACATTTCTATTTGTCAGAAAAAAAAATTATTAACCTGTCAATTGTCATTCCGGAAGGATTTCTTGACATGGTATTATGAATTATGATCTGAATACAAACCATCTGTTATACAATTATGATGAATATATGCACTTTTTTATGTTTCATGGCGTGCGCCTTTGTACTCGCTGCCTGCTCCGACTCCGACGAGGATGTTATCGTGCAGGGCGGTTTGACCGGAAACTGGTACAGCACCGAGAACGGAACGATTTATACCGTTGAATTTCACAAGGAAGGGACAGGGGAGTTGGTGACTTACACCTACTCGTCAATACCAGATGTGACCGGATATCATACGGGATGGACGGTGGAAGGCATGTCGTTCTAATACACGCTCGTAGAGAATCTGCTTACCATGAAACTCGCAGTAGGGGAAGTGCTTGTCGCGGTGGCAGGCATTACGGGCAACAGCATGTCGCTCACCGATGGTGATTCCGCCGTCATGCTTACCCGGTACGATGGAGGCGAGGAAAAAATCAACGAGCTGAGAAAGGAGGTGGAAAACAATTGTGATGTATTAGAACCGGCTCCGATCTATCCCAACGAGGAAGAAAGTTTCTGGGAAGAGGAAAGCTGTGCAAAATGCAATCCTTGGCATTTACAGCAACTTACGGAGTTATGAGTACAGGCAGTTGCTGCTGGAGAAGATAAGGCTTACGGGGAAAGACTTTGATGAACACCCTGCGTCCGTCATTACTCCGTATGACAGTCATGTGGCCGATGTGTGGAGTGCGGCCTACCTTGTCATCAGCAACGCCAATATGGTGATAAATGCCTTGAAGCCTTTGACGGCTCCTATGAGCGTACCGCTTACATCAACGAGGCGAAAGCCTTGAGATGCATGGTCTATTACAACCTGTCACAACTGTGAGGCAGTGTGCCTTACATTACGGTGCCCGCCACTTCCAACAATTACGATGAAATCCTGCATTCCCCCGTACGGTCACCGCAAGACCTTTGTTGGGGACTGCTCAATGAACTGCAAGACATCACCCGTTTGCCCGAAGGCGGGTGGCGCATCACTATGGAGACCGTCAAGGCCCTCCGTGCCGAAATCGCTTTGAGCCTGGGCTACAATGACGAGGCGGGATACCTGCTTCGCGACTGTCAGTCCGATTTCAGCATTGCGGTCGAGGAATCGTCCGGGCCCGAAATGTACCGTGTTTTCGGTGAAAGCCTTGCGAACTATACACCCGCGAAAACCGCCCTGCTGCTCAAAGAGGCCGGTATGGAGGACACTGCGGACAAGTCGGCCCTGCCGGACGAATGGAAAACGCGGAAGCAAGACTGGGGCTATTGGATCATGTTGAAACGGACCGGGCAGGCACAGGCCGTGGCCGGATGCGAAGCCTACGAGCTTCTCATGCCTTTTCCGCAATCCGAAATAAACCTTTTGCCCGCGCTTACGCAAAATCCGGGATATTGACAACAGGGAAGTGCGGCACAAGACATGGACAATTCCGCCCTGTAGGAACTGTATGAACCATGAATACGACACACTGTCAGAACAATATATACCCCTGGCGGGTTCATACCACAGCCGTGGAATGTGGTATTTCCGGCTGTACGAATTAAATCCGCTATCATTTGTTTGTTTTGTTTGCTTATCCATATCCGGGCCAGGCGTGGTTCGGATATGGATATTTGGAATACCGTATTTATCGGAATTCATACCGCGGCTGTCCGTCATCGGGAGGCGGCGTATCATCCGGATAAGGAATTATATACGAAGGGAAGCGGGCATGCGTGCCATAATTTCATCTCAACATCCAACCAGTTTGATATGGCAGTCGGACTGCACGCATAGCAATGATGCCGCCTCCCCGTCGGCAGGGAAGCCGGGATAAGCCCCGGACTTCCCTGCTTTTGTTTTATACCTGCGCGATCGGCCCCGTTCCCGGCCATCCCGCAGTCTCACGTAGGCGTCACTTGCCGGGGGAGCCCACCGGATGCATCCTGATAACGGCGTTACAGAGCCGTGCCGTCTGTTCCTGGTGGGTGATAATGATGAGGGTCTTGCCTTGAATGGTATGTGAAAGCCGTTCCAGCAGCGTCCGTTCGGTATCGGAATCCAGCGAGGAGGTGGGCTCGTCCAGCAGGACGATGTTACCGGGGCGGAGCAGTCCGCGCGCGATGGCTATGCGTTGCGCCTGCCCCTCACTTATGCCCGTTCCCATCTCGCCGCAGGGGGTGTCCAGTCCTTGCGGCAGTTCCCGTACAAAATCGGCCGCCGCCGTATGCAACGCTTCCCGCATCTGCCCGTCGGTAGCTTCGGGATTGCCCAACAGCAGGTTGTCGCGCAATGTGCCGCTGACGAGCGTATTCCCCTGCGGGACATACACGAAATTCCCCCGTGTGAGTGGAGAAACGGGCACGGGCCGGGTCTTGTCATACAGCGTGATGTTTCCCCCGTCGGGCTGCAACAAGGCCAGTATCAGCCGTACCAGCGTACTCTTCCCGCTGCCGGTCTCCCCGAGCACGGCGGTCAGGCTCCCCGGCTTGAAATCGTATGTGAAATGTTCCAGCACCTTACGTCTGCCGCCGGGATAGGTAAAAGTAACATTCTCCACACGGACACCAGCCTTGCCACCCAGGATGACAGGCTCGCCCTGTTCCTCCAGCGGCATGGAGTTGAGCTCGTCTATCCTCTCCACGGAAGTCAGTGCGCCGATAAACACCGGAACCTGCCGGGCCAGCTCCACGACAGGGCGTTGTACCTGCGCCACCAGTTGCAGGAAGGCGGCCAGCGTGCCGAATGTTACCGTACCGATGTCCAGCCCGTATATTCCCCATGCGAAAGCGGTCACATAGCCGAGGGCGAACCCCGCCTGCACCATGATACTTGAAAAGATGGAAAATGAGTTGCGCCGCATCACCAGCCGTTTCAGCCCCGACTGGAGTGAGGACATCGTGTCCGCTGCCACCGGGGTGCATTCCAGGACGGAAATCAGGGTGCGGAAATACAACTATAATATCTTGATTACTAATAATATACACGATGTTTACTTTCCTTCGGCAATAAATCTTTTGTTGTAGTTATTATGCAGATTATCAATATGTTAAATACCTACCAAACATATTAATTTGCAGATTTATGATACCAGATTTCTATCAAAAATAGGGCATAACCATCTATTAATTAATTATTTAAGTTCTTGTCTTATATGATATAGGCTAAAACTTATTTCCATCTTAACTGTTGAAGATGGTTTTCTTGTCTAAATTATATCCAATAATTATTGACTATAATAATATATTCATTAGCAAACGATAATCTAAGAAAAAGAAAAACTCCAGATGAAAAAATGCATATTTTATTACTGTATATTTTAAAATATGCAGGGGTGGATTCAAATATTCTCCAAAATCGCAGAGAATATGATTGATGAATATTCATATTGGATGGTTATATGCTTTTTCTGTATCAAAGAGATTGTGTAATTACATCTAATTATGTAAAAAGAAGTATTTATCATTTATCTGACGCTAAAATGAAAGAACCCCAAATGCCGGATTCTAATAGCTATTAGAGGCTATCAGAGTTATAAATTAGCTTTTAATCCTTTCCTTTTAAAGAAAGCAAGGGCTTCTCTACGACCAATGACTCGTTCCTTTTAAAGGAACACTTTATTCCTTTAAATGGGACGAGTGATAATATTCGTAATAACGATGTGTATTTAGGTTATGTATATGCGTTTTTGAAACTGATATTGCATATTCTTTCATTTAAGTATACACTTTTCTTTCTATTAGAGAAAATTAGCCCCTCCATTTCTAAAACTAAATCTTAAAAACAGAACACTTTCATCTAGCTTTTGTACCTATTATTATTTTTTGATGAGGCCGTTTTCTCAAGATCACGTACCACTGTTATATCCATTATATTTGCATATACCTGTGTAGTCTTCACACTTTTGTGTCCTAATAGCTTTTGTACCGTAGTAATATTGGCACCACTATATAATAATAAGGTGGCATTTGTATGCCGGGCGGTGTGAAATGACACACGTTTATCTATTTTCGCCAAGCCTGCTAATAAATTCAATTCTTTGTTGATATTAGAATTGTCTTTTAACTTAAAGAAGCTGTCAAGATCATCTTTATAGCGTTGCAATATCTCGATTCCTTTGCCTTCAAATAATAAATATAAAGGAAGACGTACCTCAATACCAGTTTTAACAGACTTGTATATAATCCAGGTTTCCTGATGGAATTCAACAATATTTGCGGAGGTCAGACTGGTGAAATCAGAATATCGTAACCCTGCGTAGCAACAAAATAAAAAAGCATCTTTTGTTTTTTGTAGCCTCGTATATCTTCCTGTTAGCTGTAAATTTTCAAAGCGATATAACTCTTCCGGAGCCAGGTGCGTATGACTTCCCTCTATACTTTTAATTTTATACTTTCTAAAAGCATATTTTTGTATATCCATATATTCCTTATTTATAGCAACGTTAATATATCGTTTTAGATGCTTCATGTGCTTGGCAATGGTATTAAGGTGATAGCCTTTAGACTGCAAGTGATTATCAAATGAGGACACAAATTCAAATGTCAAATCGGTGAATAATATCTCTTTCTTAAATTCCTGAAGTAATTCAAGGGTGGAAAGATGATTTTGTCTGGTGCTCTCTTTCAAAAGAGAATTAGCTACTTCTTCTTTGAAGAAAGTTAAGAATGAGCTCCCGTTACTTAGAGGCTTATCAATCGAATTCTTTAATAAATCTAGCGATATTGGCTTTCCTTGTTGCCATAATCCAAGTTCAGTATGCTCAATAGCTGCTATATTCTCATACAACATACGATTCAAAACATTGGCGTTAGGATGATTCTTCACCATCTTTCGTTTAGCATCCCACTGATCGGGTTTGAGATATATTTTGGTGGAGAAATACATTTTTTTTCTGTTCAGATAGGCCTCTACCTGTACTAACGCCATTCCTTTTTTATTCAATCTCTTCTTTCTGTTAAACACAAGGTTGTAACTGATCTTTTCCATACTTTCATTTTTAAATTAATAATAGAACAAATTAGACGTAATTCTGTGCTATATCAGAGACGAATAAGCATTAATATCTCTAAAAAAAACAAATCTCCAAATAACCGAGTATTCACAAAACTTTAAATTAAATGCCACTTTTTTATTCGCTTTTCCACGAAAAAAGCAAAAAGAATAGCTTTTAAAGGTGTTTTATGACTAAAAACGAGTAAAAGAAATATTAAAAGATGCATTTTGCTCATGCAAAGTGTTACTAGCTGTTTTAGCAATCAGCGCTTTTAATAAGAAAAAACATGCTTATCGGCATAAATACAGCACATAAAATAACAAAATGTTATATTTGCAACCTTTTTTTATTAATATAATTGTTAGTTTCAGTTTTATTAATATATTTGCAAATTGTTAGAGTAAAGATACAAATAATGTAAAGTTAAACTTTAAGAGAGAATTTATGAAAAGAAAATTGATGCTGTTATTGGCATGCCTTTTTGTGGGCATAGGCCTGGTAACTGCCCAAACTCAAAAAATCACAGGCGTTGTGATTTCTGAAGAAGACGGGCAGCCAGTTGTTGGCGCTTCTGTGTTGGTAAAAGGTACCACTCAAGGTACAATCACAGATGTAGATGGTAATTTTAATTTGTCGAATGTACCAAAAACGGGCGTTCAAGTTCCGGCTTTTGTCGGATGCCGTGTATCGCCAAAACTACATTCCCGTCTTTGTCGTGCCGGAAAGATAAACGTGCGTCCAGTTTCATAATGGCTGAATTATAGTTTCCGGCGATGGTAAACGCTCCGGGCGACTTGTAGCCCCTTAACATGGGTTCTAAAGCCTTTGCCTTTTCAAGCTGTTCTTTGGATAGACCAAAATTCTTCAAGGCTTCCCAGTCCACTTTATCCGGGTCAATCACATACTTGCTTTTGTCGGGTTGCTGCGGTGTTTGCGCCATTGCTCCCGCTTCTTTGGCTGGCTGCTGTGGTTGTTGGGCTTGGGTTTCCTGTTGTTCTTTCTTCGCTTCCTGCTTCACGGTTTCAGGTGTCACCCGGTAACGCTCTATGCCCGCTTCGTTTTCAGGTGTCGGATGATTGAAATTATCCCTGATTATCGGCTCGATTTTGGGAAGTTCAATCTTTGGGATTTTGAAGAAGTTAAAACGGGTCGGGTTCTTCAACTGGTTCATCATGTTGGAAAAGAAGTTGGAAAAGAAATCACCGTGACGGTCGAATTTCAAAAGTTCACTGTTGTTCTCCGGCGGTACGGTTTGGAGTTCCCCGTTTTCATCTACGCCTTTTACTGCGCTGATTGTCTTTTTCTCCTTATCCAGTACAAGAAGAATATCCATCATCTGTTCGTCAGTGGTGGATTGGCTGGCTGTGTTTACATCCATAATGTTTTGAATTTTAGTGAGTAAATAAATTTTCGGAAGTAAAAGTAAGGATGAAATAGAGTATATTTAAGGCTTTGGGAATAGGTGGCTTCATTAGTCCCTGTTTGTCCTTATTTGTCCCTGCCAATAAAAACGGCAGCCTGTAAAAAGCTGCCGTTTGTCTGAAAAATCTTCTATTCTTCTGTTTTTATTAAGTGCTGCAAATTGGGGTCGTTCTTAATCCGTTCCATTTCGTCCGTGACAATCTGCTGGACTTCTTGCTTGACCCGGTTGTAGTTCGCCTGTATTTCTTCCTGCATCCGGTCGTTCCCGTCCTCGTCCCTGAAATCTATAATTTGGGGCAGCTTCTTGTAGTTGGCAGTTTCCCGTTTCACTTGCTCGTTATCCACCACAATTTCCGCATGGAATATTTTTTGCTCGATGCGTTCATCGAAGTTGTCACTAACCGCACCCACAAACATACCCTGCGTTAAGTTAGATATTTTACTGGGCGGTATCAAACTATCCATCTGCGTACTGATTGAGGTTGATTTATCATTCCGGTTGATAGTCATGCTTTGGCGTTTCTGCAAGACCTTTCCGAAACGGTCTGAAAGCGTTTTTGCC
>NC_021017.1:4763834-4778833 GCF_000210075.1 Bacteroides xylanisolvens XB1A | reverse complement strand
TTGAAGCTGGTCTTGCGCATTGGATTCCCATGCGTCCATGAACGGTGAAAGGTAGTTTTCCAGTTCGGGATAACTGGTTAAAATTGTAAACGTGTCGGCATATTTCTTGTTCAGAAATTCAATGGCGTGCGGGAATGTACAATACTTTCCACCCTGATATATTTTCAAAAACCATATTATAGAAGCAAGTAAAATAATAGGACTTTCCACAAAGAAATCCCCTTGCTTGGTTATCCAACTGCGGTTCAAATTTAACATGATTGTGTAACTGGCTTCGTATGCGTCCGATATGTCCGTCATAAACGCCGGATTTATCGGGTTACATCGGTGGCTCTTACGTGGGTCATCAAAATTGATTATGTAAAATTTGGGCTTCACCTTGTACCCGTCCGAATGGTTAAGCAAATGATTGTAGGCTATCTCCGAAAGGTCGGGAAATTTGTAGTCATACAGATACATTGCGAAGCCCTTTTCTATTTGCTGTTTGATAAATTGGTTTACGACACAAAAAGACTTCCCACTGCCCGGATTTCCAACAACGATGCACGCACGAAAAATTGCTACAACGTTTATCCATCCATCGTTCCACTTCTTTTTATAGTAGAAACGAGAACGAAGATTTACGGAATATTCGTTTTCTATCAGGCGTGTTTCCTGTGCGAAACTTTCATTTTCTAAATTAAACACATCATCCAGCAGGTTATTTTTCAACAGGCGGGAAATCCACACTCCGGCAGCCAATAACGAAAGATACCCGGCTGTCATGGTAAAGATATACAATGCCGTGTTTGCCGCCAGTGGCAACGGTAAAACCAATAACCACCAGTTCAGGAAGAACAGGATAAAACCGATTGTCAGGAATACATAAATCTTGTTCCATGTGATTTTTTCCTCTTTCACTCCCTTTGTACCCAAACAGGAAAGCGCAAGGAATACCACTGAAAAAAGTTTGGTATATAGGATATTGGAGAACAGCCCGGCGGTACGCTGGAAGTTCAACAGGATTTTATCGACTACCCCGATATTGATACCCCACTGCCGGAACGACTGGTAACAAAACCAGTAAATGTTTATCACTACAAATAAAATACTGATTGCCCGCATAAAGTCCATGACCTTTGCAAGTCCTCTTAAATCATCTTCATTCTGCATAATTGAAATTTTTATATTTATTAAATACGTCTTTGTTTCTTCTTCTTTTTCTTCTTGGGTGGTGGAACTTGGCTGTTATCAGGTGGCGTATCATTCCCACCGGATAAAAGGCTGAACAGTCCCGCAATGGCTTTTCCTGTATTTTCAAGATGTCCGGTCGGGTTATATTCCGGTTTTTGTTCCTGCGTTTCCTGTTTGCTGTTTCCCGACAAAGTACGGGAGCCGGAAAACAGGTCGTTGAACACATTGGCGGAAAAGTCCTTTCCCAACCGTGAACCGTTCAGGACGGTACGGTTTTCGTGGTCGATGAATGTTACACCGTATATCCTGCCTGTATCGTTCTGCCGGAAAAGAACGTCTATACCTTTCCTTTTCAGTTCTTGTTCCAGTTCCTTACGGCTATGGGCGGATTTCATCACTGCGCCGACCGTCCGGCGGGTACGCTCTTTCAGGTTCTTGTCCTGAATGTCTTTTGTGGATTTCTTGATGTGTCGCTGGATGGCTTCGTAACCTACCGACTTACCCAAAGAGGATGATTTGAACGGGTTGCCTTGTTTTTCCCCTTTGTCATTGGTTGCCGAATAGACAATGCCGTTATAGGGTTTGCCGTTCACTTCCCCTTTCACTTCTTCTGCCTGTACATTATATATAGATAGCAACGCTTTGTATTCCGTGAAACTTTGGAAACGGTAGCTGCTGGCAAGGGCTTTCACCGTATTGGATAACTGGTACTTTACGTCCCCTGCCCGGTAGTCCACCTTTTTAAGTTCGGGGCGGTCGGCTGCCTGTTTCTTCTCTGCCGGATGCAGCCCGTACTTCTGTTCCAGTTCACGGGTGATTTGTTTGCTGCGGATATGCTCGAACTTGTCGTTTATCTTTTTGCCCGTATCATCCACCCGGATGGAAACGATATGTATATGATGCCTTGCAATATCTTCGTGCTTGTAAACCATATACGGCTGGTTGCCGTACCCCAACTTATCCATATATTCTTTGGCTATATCCGCAAGCTGGCTATCGGAAAGTACATCGTCCGGGTGCGGGTTCAGGGAGATATGGATAATCGGCTTTTCCGTTTTCAGGTCTGCGGGCAGGTGCATATCGAAACATTCCATACAACGCCGGATGCTGAAATTTCCGTCCTCACTTTCAAACATACGGTTACTTAAAAGTACCTTTCCCTGTTCTTCGTCCACCTTGTTTTGGTTGTAAGAAAGTGCACCGAACAGGGAACTGCCTACGCTTATCTTTGCAACCATCTTGTTTCAAATTCACGGGTCAGTTCAATAATTTGGCGGTTCAGGTCGGCAAGTTCTATCGTTGCCTTTTCCAGTTTATAGAGAAAAGCGAGTGCTTTCTTCTCCGAAAAATTGGTATTGAGAGCCTTTACCACCTGATTATAATTCACGGCTATACCCCTGTACTGGGAATATAAAGCGGTCAGCCGGGTATAATATTCTACCGCCGCCTTGTCGATTTTAATCACTTTGAACGGTTCGCCAAAGATGCGGGCGGTGATAAAATGCGCTTTGGTGCGCATACCCGACTGGTCGAACAATGCCAAAAAGCGGGCGTGGTCTATCGCATTGAAGCTGATAGAGTACCGGAACACTGCCGGGTCTGCTTTGGGCTTTCGTCCTGCGCCACCCGGACGGGGCGCATTTTCATTTTTCTGTTTCATGTTTCATTTCTTTAAAGGGTTACGACTTCGGAGTGACCCTATCCCGGCTTCGTCCGGGCAAGGCGTTCAAAGCTGCTGAAAGAATTTCAAGCTGCTTAGAACACACCTTGCTATTTGCCAGTGCAAATAAAAATCCGCCTACGGACGGATTGGAGTTAGCGGATATTGGAACGCTCCCGGCGGCGGGGGCTTGGTTAGCCTGACCGATACCTTTCGGTTGCAAAGTAACGGGTATTAAAAATGCTGTGAAATAGCGGGTTATAGGACAAATGAGGACAAACGGGGACATTTGAGGACACATCTCGAAAGGGGTTGTTTTTCTATGTTTATTTGTCCCGGATTTAAGAAAGATAGCAATATGGATAGATGGAAATATAGAACGGAAAGCGGACGGAAAGAAAGCGGTTTTGAAAACTTGAAAACAAGATTTCAAGATTGCAATCTTTCAAGAAAGCAGGAAAGCAAACCGGATGGAATGATTGAAAGAAAACTGTCATTCAATCGGGAAAGCAAACTTTCTGCAAAGAAAACAAGCTGTCTTTGCAGAAAGATAACAAGAAACAAGGAAAGAGAAAAAGAAGTCATTCCGGCTTTCGAGCTTTCAACATGGAACGAAAGAAAACCATCCGTCAATCTGTACGGATGGAATGAAATAAAGATGTATCACAAAAAAGAATTATTACAATGAAGAAAGAAACCTTGTATGTGGCTTTCTCCACCCAAAAGGGCGGGGTCGGCAAAACAACATTCACCGTTTTGGTAGCAAGTTATCTGTATTATCTCAAAGGGTATAACGTGGCGGTCGTGGATTGCGATTACCCGCAGCACAGTATCAGTGCCATGCGCAAACGGGATGCCGAACAGGTGAACGGTGACGATTATTACAAACAGCTTGCTTTCAGCCAGTTCAAAACACTGGGAAAGAAAGCGTACCCGGTGTTGTGTAGTTCACCGGACGAAGCGATAAAAACGGCGGATGAATTTCTTGCGTCTGCCGGGTCGGATTATGATGTGGTCTTTTTCGACCTGCCCGGAACGGTGAACAGTGAGGGTGTTATCAATTCGCTTTCAGGGGTGGACTACATTTTCACTCCCATAGCCGCCGACCGGGTGGTATTGGAAAGCAGCCTTTCCTTTGCGGTAGCTATCAACAAACTGCTGGTAAAGAATGAAGCGTGCCGACTGAAAGGGCTGCACCTGTTTTGGAACATGGTAGATGGGCGGGAAAAAACAGACCTGTACACCCTGTATGAACAGACCATCGGGGAACTGGAATTACCCCTTATGAAAGTATTTATCCCGGACACCAAAAGGTTTAAAAAGGAACTGGACGCACAACGTAAAACCGTGTTCCGTTCTACGCTGTTCCCGGCGGACAAACGGCTGGTAAAAGGCAGTAACATAGAAGAACTGATAACCGAAATCGCATACCTTATAAAACTGTAACGATATGGCAAAGCAAAGCGGCGGGAAACCGCAAATTGACGAGGATTTTATGAAAGAGATTATTTCACAGGGCTTGCCCGTGAAAAAACAGGAAACACCATTGGTAACAGTGGAAACACCGGATAAGCCGGAAACAGTGAATAAGGAAGAAATCAAGGCAGAACCTAAGGAAGAAAAGGCGGTGAAAGAACCTGCCCGCCGGAAAAAGAACACTCCGGGCGATTACCGGGAAACCTATTTCATGCGGGTGGACTTGACCGACCGACAACCGTTATATGTCAGCCGTACCACCCACGAAAAGCTAATGAAGATAGTAACTGTTATTGGCGGACGCAAGGCAACCGTCAGCAGCTATGTAGAAAATATCCTGCTCCGTCATTTCGACCAGTTTCAGGACGAGATAAACGAACTGTACGAAAGCAAATTTGAAAAGCCGTTTTGATATGTTGAAATGGTTTATTATCGGAACACTCCTGTATTACGCCGTTCTCTTATGGCGATACAGGGATAGCTTGGGAACATGGTTCACGGGTGGGAAAAGAGAGCCGGAACAGCCCAAAAACAAACCGACCGTGAAAGCCGGAAACGGTGATTGTCTTGTAGGTGCAAGCCGTTACCGTATAGGACAAATGAGGACAAACGGGGACATATCAGGACACCTTTCAAAAGGGGTTGATAATGCTTCTATATTTGTCCCGCAAAGCGATGAAACGGTAACTGAAACACCTGCTGCGCAAGCGATTGAAACCGAATTTGAAATGGAATTTGAAACGGAAGATGCGGAAGAAACGGACGTTTCGGCGGATGAAATCGAAGCGGAAGAAATCGCCTGCTACATGGGTGACGGTGAACCGGAAATGGCACAGGGTATCACGTTGGGTGAGCTGGCGCAAATGGTACAGGTCATTCAAATAAAACAAGCGTCCGACACAGAGGAACGGCAAGCCGTTCAAACCATCTGCCGGACGGAAACAAACCTGTTTCATTCGCTGGTGGAGCAGATAAACGGGGGCAGGTCACGGGTAGCGGAACTTTTACAAAAGCATGAGATACCCGTGCCCGCCACCGTCCCGGTTGCCGGAAGTAATGAAATGGCAGATTTTGACATGAACGATTTTCTTTAATGGTAAACTTTAAATAATAAGATGATGAAACAAAAAGATTACGGTTAAACAAACCTTTCCGAACATGGGGAACATTCCCCACAACCACAAAAATATCAATTATTAATCACTCCGCCGGGCGGACTATCCAACCGTCCGGCAATTTAAAAATCAATGTATTTATAATGAAAAAGAAAGTTCTCTTTTCGGCAGTCGCTCTATTGGCTGCATCCGCTACGTTTGCACAAGGTAACGGCATGGCGGGTATTACAGAAGCTACCAACATGGTAACGTCCTATTTCGACCCGGCAACAAAATTAATTTACGCCATCGGTGCGGTGGTGGGCTTGATTGGCGGCGTGAAAGTATATGGCAAGTTTTCTTCGGGCGACCCTGACACCAGTAAAACGGCGGCTTCGTGGTTCGGTGCTTGTATCTTTTTGATTGTCGCTGCCACTATCCTACGTTCATTCTTCCTCTAAAGAAATGGACTATGGCAGACTATCCGATTAACAAGGGGATAGGCAAGCCAGTTGAGTTTAAAGGGTTGAAAAGTCAGTATCTTTTCATTTTTGCGGGCGGGCTGTTAGCCCTGTTCGTGCTTTTCATCATCATGTACATGGTAGGCATTAACCAGTGGGTGTGCATCATCTTCGGCGTTACTTCGGCAACGTTGCTTGTATGGCTCACATTCCGGTTAAACGAAAAGTACGGGACACACGGGTTAATGAAATTGTCCGCACGCAAAAGCCACCCTTTCCATATCATCAACCGAAAAGCCATATCCCGATTATTCCATTTAAAACAAGCATCGAAATGAGAAATATATTAAAAGCTACTACGCTGGAAAACAAGTTTCCACTGTTCACGGTGGAAAACGGGTGCATCGTTTCCAAAGACGCCGACATAACGGTGGCGTTCCGGGTGGAACTGCCGGAACTGTTCACCGTCACGGCAGCCGAATACGAAGCGATACATTCCGCTTGGAACAAGGCGGTAAAGGTGCTGCCCGATTACAGCATCGTTCATAAACAGGACTGGTTCATCAAAGAAAACTATGCGCCTGACATCCAAAAGGATGATTTGAGTTTCCTTTCCCGTTCCTTTGAACGGCATTTTAATGAAAGACCGTTCTTAAACCATACCTGCTATTTGTTTCTGACGAAAACGACAAAGGAACGTAGCCGGATGCAGAGTAATTTTTCTACTCTTTGCCGGGGCTTCCTTGTCCCCAAAGAGATAAAGGACAAGGAAACGGTTACAAAGTTCCTCGAAGCGGTGGGGCAGTTTGAAAGCATTATGAATGATAGCGGTTTCATTACCCTTACCCGCCTGACTTCGGACGAAATCACCGGGACAAAGGAAACGGCGGGTATCGTGGAAAAATACTTTTCACTCTCACAAACAGACACTACCACATTGAAAGATATTCAACTGAACGCCGGAGATATGCGTATAGGTGACGATATTCTTTGTTTGCATACTCTTTCGGATGCGGAAGATATGCCGGGCAAGGTGGGAACTGATACCCGCTATGAAAAGCTATCCACCGACCGGAGCGATTGCAGATTATCTTTTGCTTCTCCGGTGGGCGTGTTGCTCTCCTGTAACCATATCTATAACCAGTACATCTTCATTGACGACCATACGGAGAACCTGAAACAGTTTGAAAAGATGGCTCGCAATATGCACTCCCTTTCCAAATACAGCCGTGCCAATCAGATTAACAAGTCTTGGATAGAGGAATATTTGAACGAAGCACATTCACAGGGGCTTATCTCCGTGCGATGCCATTGTAATATCATGGCATGGAGTGACGACCGGGACGAACTCAAACACATTAAAAATGATGTGGGGTCACAGCTCGCACTTATGGAGTGCAAGCCACGTCATAACACCACCGACACACCGACCTTGTTTTGGGCGGGCATACCCGGCAATCAGGCGGACTTCCCGGCGGAAGAAAGTTTCTACACCTTTATTGAACAGGCTCTTTGCCTATTCACCGAAGAAACGAACTACAAAAGTTCGCTTTCTCCCTTTGGTATCAAGATGGTGGATAGGGTCACAGGAAAGCCGTTGCACATTGATATTTCAGACCTGCCAATGAAAAAAGGTATCATTACCAATCGCAACAAGTTCATACTTGGACCGAGTGGTAGCGGCAAATCATTCTTCACCAATCACATGGTGCGCCAGTATTACGAACAAAATGCGCACGTCCTGCTGGTTGATACCGGAAACAGTTACTTAGGATTGTGTGAAATGATAAACCGGAAAACGCACGGGGAAGATGGGATTTATTTTACCTATACTACTGAAAACCCGATAGCGTTTAATCCTTTCTATGTGGAAGATGGGGTATTCGATATTGAAAAGAAAGAGAGTATCAAAACGCTTATCCTGACCCTTTGGAAAAGGGACGATGAAGCACCCACACGGGCGGAAGAAGTGGCTTTGTCAAACGCCGTAAGTTCCTATATCGAACTGATTACTAAGGATAGTTCGGTTACTCCCTGCTTCAATACATTCTATGAATATGTGAAAAATGACTACCGGGCGCACCTGCAAGAAAAGAACGTCCGGGAAAAGGATTTCGATATAGACAACTTCCTGAATGTATTAGAACCTTACTACAAAGGGGGCGAATATGATTACCTGCTGAACTCCGACAAGGAGCTTGATTTGCTGCATAAACGCTTCATTGTCTTTGAGTTGGATAATATCAAAGACCACAAAATTTTATTCCCGATTACTACGATTATCATCATGGAAGTATTTATTTCCAAAATGCGTAAACTAAAGGGTATCAGGAAATTAATATTGATAGAAGAAGCGTGGAAAGCGATTGCATCGGCGAATATGGCGGATTACATAAAATATTTATACAAAACCGTTAGAAAGTATTTCGGCGAAGCGATTGTAGTTACCCAAGAGGTCGAAGATATTATTTCCTCGCCCATTGTAAAAGAGAGTATTATAAACAATTCTGATTGTAAGATACTGCTCGACCAAAGGAAATACCTTAATAAATTCGATAGCATACAGAACCTTTTGGGACTGACCGATAAGGAACGTTCACAGATGCTTTCCATCAACCTTGCCAATCATCCGAACCGGAAATACAAGGAAGTTTGGATAGGCTTAGGCGGTACACAATCAGCCGTATATGCTACCGAAGTGAGTTTGGAAGAATATTTTACATACACCACCGAAGAAACGGAAAAGATGGAACTATTCGCCTTGTCCGAAAAGTTGGGCGGTAATCTCGAACTTGCTATCAAACGGCTTGCCGAAAGCAAGCGCAATCCCGAAAAATAATCAATTAACAATTTAAAATTCATTCAGTATGAAACATTTAAAATTCTTGTTTCCGGTGCTGTTATGCACCTTGTTACTGGGGCTTTCTTCCTGTAAGGAAACGAACGCCGACCGTCTTAGGGCGATGCGTGGCGACTGGGAAAGCGTGAAAAACCGTCCGGCGTTTACTCTCTTTGAGGAAAACGGGCATTACCGGGTAACGACCTATCGAAAGACCTACCGGGGGACTATCCAAACGGAAACCTATCAGATTTCAGAACAAGACGGAAACCTGTTCATCGAAACGGGGTTGTCCGTCCTGCTGACTTATGACAAAGAGAATGACCGGATTCTGCTTTCTCCCGGCGGAGAATATAAACGGAGTAACCAACCAATAAAGAAGTAAGCGTATGAAAACAAAGATTATAATGCTGCTCGTAGTATGCAGCCTGTTTGTCGGAAAGGTAAACGCACAGTGGGTGGTGAGTGACCCCGGCAACTTGGCGCAAGGGATTATCAATGCGTCAAAGAACATCATTCAGACTTCTTCGACCGCACAGAATATGATAAAGAATTTTCAGGAAACGGTAAAGATTTATCAACAGGGAAAAGATTATTATGATGCCTTAAAATCAGTGCATAACCTTGTCAAAGATGCCCGGAAAGTACAAAAGTCTATCCTGCTTATCGGTGAGATTTCCGACATCTATGTGAACAGTTTTCAGAAGATGCTTTCGGATGAAAACTACACGCCGGACGAACTTTCCGCCATTGCCTATGGCTATACCCAACTGTTGCAGGAAAGTTCCGATGTGCTGGAAGAAATGAAAAGTGTGGTGAACATCAACGGGCTTTCCATGTCGGATAAAGAACGGATGGACGTTATCGACCGGACGTATAACGCCATCAGGAACTACCGGGATTTGGTGAGTTATTATACCCGCAAAAATATTTCCGTTTCCTACCTGCGGGCGAAAAAGAAAAAGGACACTGACCGGGTAATGGCTTTGTACGGTTCGGCGGATGAACGTTACTGGTAACTTCTAAAAATAAGTAGTATGTTATTAGCAATCGAATTTGATAACCTGCATCAGATACTCCGTAGTTTATACACGGATATGATGCCGTTATGCGGGAACATGGCGGGGGTAGCCAAAGGAATAGCGGGACTGGGGGCTTTGTTCTATGTGGCTGCCAAAGTATGGCAGTCGCTCGCCAGTGCCGAACCGATAGACGTTTACCCTTTGCTCCGTCCTTTTGTGATTGGTTTCTGTATTATGTTCTTCCCCACATTCGTACTGGGTACGATTAACAGCGTGATGTCGCCAGTAGTCAAGGGGTGTAACAATATGCTCGAAACGCAAACTTTCGATATGAACGCCTACCGGGAACAAAAGGACAAACTGGAATATGAAGCGATGGTGCGTAATCCGGAAACGGCTTACCTTGTTTCGGATGAAGCGTTTGATAAACAGATTGACGAATTGGGATGGTCTGCCAAAGATATTGCCACAATGGGCGGTATGTACATGGATAGGGCAGCCCACAATATCAAGCAATCCGTCCGGGACTGGTTCAGGGAATTGTTGGAACTGCTCTTTCAATCGGCAGCCCTCGTGATAGACACTATCCGAACCTTTTTCTTGATTGTCCTTGCCATACTGGGTCCGATAGCCTTTGCCATCAGTGTATATGATGGCTTTCAGGCGACACTGACCCAATGGATAACAAGGTACATTTCCGTTTACCTGTGGCTACCCGTTTCAGACCTGTTCAGTTCCATTCTTGCCCGAATACAGGTGCTTATGCTCCAAAAGGATATTCAGGAGCTATCAGACCCCAATTTTGTACCCGATAGCAGCAATTCAGTGTACATAATCTTTATGATAATCGGTATCATCGGTTACTTCACCATCCCCACCGTATCGAACTGGATTATTCAGGCGGGCGGAATGGGCAACATGAGCCGGAATATAAACAGTGCAGCCAATAAAACGGGCAGTGGCGTTGGTGCGGTAGCCGGAGCAGCCACCGGGAACGCTGGCGGCAGGGTCGGCGGTAAACTAATCAAAGGTAATCAATAATTAAAAATCAAGATGGAATTTAAAAGTTTAAAGAACATTGAAACCAGTTTCAAACAGATACGTCTTTTCGGGATTGTGTTTGTCGTTATGTGTACCCTGATAACGGGGTATGCCGTTTGGAACTCCTACACGTTTGCCGAAGCGCAACGGCAAAAGATTTATGTGCTGGACGGTGGCAAATCGTTGATGCTTGCGCTTTCGCAAGACCTGACACAAAACCGTCCGGTCGAAGCAAGGGAACACGTGAAGCGTTTTCACGAACTCTTTTTCACGCTCTCACCGGATAAGAACGCTATCGAAAGCAATATCAAACGGTCGCTGTTCCTCGCCGACAAGAGCGCATTTAACTATTACCGTGACCTCTCGGAAAAGGGATATTACAACCGTATCATTTCGGGCAATATCAGCCAGACCATACAGATAGACAGCGTTTCATGCAATTTCGATGTGTACCCGTATGCGGTGGCTACCTATGCCCGCCAAATGATTATCCGTGAAAGCAGCGTGACGGAAAGAAGCCTTGTCACCCGTTGCCGGTTATTAAACGCCGTAAGAAGTGATAATAACCCGCACGGCTTTATGATGGAAAGTTTCGAGATAACGGAAAACAAGGACTTGAACACCATAAAGCGGTAAGCCATGATACGGAAAATTCTCTCTCCGGTGAATCAGGCAATTACCCATGTGCAGGACTGGGCGGATGAAAAACTCCGCCGCCTGTGCGGGCGCATGACACCGGAAATAAGGCTGGCGGTAATCCTGCTTATGCTCCTGTTCTTCGGCGGGCTATCCATCTACTTTACGGTATCATCCATTTACCGGATAGGAAAAGAGGATGGCGAAACCATACGGATAGAACACATCAGGCAGTTGCAGTTACAAAGTAAAGACAGTACGAACATTTTTAATCAGTCAGACAATGGAAGAAAAAGAAGTGAAGAATGAAGTTCCCACACCGGAAACGGCAAAGGGAAAAGAACCTGAAAAACAGGGAAAGGAAAAAAAGGAACTGACCCCACAGCAGATACAGCAACGAAAAAAGATGCTGGTTTACCCGCTTATGGGACTGGTTTTCTTAGGGTCTATATACCTGATTTTTGCACCGTCCGATAAGGACGAAGCAAAGGTGGAAAACGTGGGCGGATTTAACGCCGATATTCCGCAACCCAAAGGGGACGGGATAATCAGCGATAAAAAGACCGCCTACGAACAGGAACAAATGGAGAACAAACAGGCGGACAAGATGCGCTCCTTACAGGATTTTGCCTTTTCGCTCGGAGAGGAAAACGGGAACGGGGAAGATTTGACCCTGATAGATGATGCTCCGGCAGAAAAACCGAAAACCAATGTAATAGACTTCGGGGCGGGTGCGCCGAACAATAGCCGTTCCTCTATCCAATCTTCGGCGGCAGCTTACTGGGACATGAACCGTCAGTTAGGCAGTTTCTACGAAACGCCGAAAGAGGACAAGGAAAAAGAGGAACTGAAACGTCAGGTGGAAGAACTCACTGCCCGGCTCGATGCGAAAGAAAGCGGTGCGGGCAACATGGATGAACAGGTTGCACTTATGGAAAAGTCCTACGAACTGGCGGCAAAGTATATGAACGGACAGAACGGGCAAAGCGTACCACCGCAACCGGGACAGATTGCACAGGTCGCACCGTCCGCACCTGTTCAGGGCAAAGGAAATGCCACACCTGTAAAATCGGTATCGGACAGGACGGTTTCAGGATTGCAGCAGCCCATGAGCAACGCCGAATTTGTCGCCGAATACAGCAAGCCACGCAATTACGGGTTTAATACGGCGGTCGGCAGTGGTTATTCGATAGGAAAAAACACTATCCGGGCGTGTGTTCATAACGACCAAACACTTATGGACGGGCAGACCGTCAAGCTCCGGCTGTTAGAACCGTTACAGGCGGGGAACGTGATTGTCCCGAAAAACAGCCTTGTTTCAGGAAGTGCCAAAGTGCAGGGGGAACGGCTCGACATACTGGTGTCCTCGCTCGAATATGCGGGTAACATCATTCCGGTGGAACTTGCCGTTTACGACAGTGACGGGCAAAAGGGGCTTTCCGTTCCCTCGTCACTGGAACAGGAAGCGGCAAAGGAAGCGATGGCGAACATCGGTGCGGGACTGGGTACGAGCATTTCATTTGCGCAAAGTGCCGGGCAGCAGGTCGCAATGGATATTACAAGGGGCTTGATGCAAGGCGGTTCGCAATACCTTGCCAAGAAGTTCAGAACGGTAAAAGTACACCTGAAAGCGAACTATCAGGTGATGCTTTACGCCAAACAACAGTAATTTATTTATCAACCATAAAAATTTCAATCCAAAATGAAAAAGTTAATTATCATGTTCGCCCTACTCTTGGGCGTGGTTTCAATGAAAGCACAAAGTAACGATTTGTATCAGGGCATTACTAAAAAGCTGCCTTACCGCCAAATGGTGACACCTTACGGCGTACAGGTGACGTTCGCCAAAACGGTACATATCATTTTCCCGTCTGCCGTTAAGTACGTGGACTTAGGCAGTAACTACATTATTGCCGGAAAAGCGGACGGGGCGGAAAATGTTGTCAGGGTCAAGGCTACGACAGAGGGCTTTCCCGGTGAAACCAATTTTTCCGTTATCTGTGAGGATGGCAGCTTTTACAGTTTTAACGCAAAATACGCACACGAACCGGAAATGCTGAACATCGAAATGAAAGACTTCTTGGAGAATGAGGACACAACGGATTTCAGCCATACCCGGATGAACATCTATTTCCGTGAACTGGGTAACGAAAGCCCGCTTTTGGTAAAGCTGATTATGCAGTCCATCTACAAGAACAATGACCGGGAAATAAAGCATTTGGGATGCAAACGGTTCGGGGTGCAGTTCTTGGTAAAGGGGATTTATTCGCATAACGGGCTGTTCTACTTCCACACACAAACAAAGAACAGTTCAAACGTGCCGTTTGATACCGACTTTATCCGTTTCAAGATTGTGGATAAGAAAGTAGCCAAAAGAACGGCTATTCAGGAAACCGTTATCGACCCGGTGCGGAGCTATAACGAGATACTGGTTATCGGCGGCAAAAGTACCGTCCGCACCGTGTACACCGTTCCGCAGTTCACTATCCCTGACGATAAGATATTAGTCATCGAACTGGTGGAAAAGAACGGGGGCAGACACCAAACTATCCGGGTGGAAAATTCGGATGTAGTGGCTGCCAAAGTGATTAACGAACTTAAAATCAAATGAACATGAAAAGGATATGTTGTATTATATCCCTTTTTGTGCTGTGCCTGACTTTCAACCAGGCACACGCACAAAGATGTCTGCCGGGAATGAAAGGCTTGCAGGTTACGGGCGGCATGGCGGACGGTGTTCACTGGAACAGTAAAAGCGATTTCGCCTATTACTTCGGGGCTGCCATGAGTACCTATACCAAAAACGGGAACAGGTGGGTTATCGGCGGGGAATACCTCGAAAAGCATTACCCCTATAAGGATTTGCAAATACCAGTCAGCCAGTTTACAGGCGAGGGCGGTTACTATCTGAATTTCCTTTCAGACCGGAAGAAAACCTTTTTTCTTTCACTGGGATTGTCCGCACTTGCCGGGTATGAAACAAGCAACTGGGGCGATAAATTGCTGCCCGATGGCTCGACCCTGACCGATAAGGACGGTTTTGTCTATGGCGGTGCGCTGACGCTGGAACTGGAAAGTTACATTACCGACCGGGTGGTGTTCCTGATTAACGCAAGGGAAAGATGCCTGTTCGGTTCTTCAGTCGGAAAGTTCCATACACAGTTTGGTATCGGTCTAAAGATAATAATGTGATAAACTAATCTATTATATATAATGTATATGAGAAAGATTATAAGCCGCATTTTGATAGGCTGCTATGTAATGGCCGCCTTGTTATTGGTGGGTGCGTGTAATGACGATGTGGATATACAGCAGTCTTACCCGTTTAGTATCGAAACGATGCCAGTGCCGAAAAAATTAAAAGTGGGTGAAACCGCCGAAATCAGGTGTCAGCTTCACCGGGACGGGCGGTTTGAGGAAACAAAGTATTTCATCCGCTATTTCCAGCCGGACGGGGCGGGAACGCTGAAAATGTCCGATGGGACGGTTTTACTGCCGAATGACCTGTACCCGCTTCCGGGTGAAACATTCCGGCTTTACTATACCTCTGCATCCACCGACCAGCAAACGGTAGATGTGTATTTTCAGGACAGCTTC
>NC_021017.1:4732583-4763467 GCF_000210075.1 Bacteroides xylanisolvens XB1A | reverse complement strand
GAGGAGGAATAACCTTTTTGTGTAAATGTGTTAAGAAACATTCAGCAATATATTGTTGAGTGTTTCTTTTTATCTACTTTTGTATAAAAGTTTAAGTATTAAAAATGAATTATATATGGCTTCTTTTGATTTCAACCCAATAGCGGATTATGTGGTACTAAAATTCAAGTGTCCTGAATGTGGTACTGAAAATGAAACAGATGCACTTTCTGTTCCTACGCCTGATTTTGCAGCAGAAAATCATCGAGATAGTTGCAATTATGATGAGTATGAACATGAATGTTCAAATTGTGGACATATATTTGACATAACAATAAATAATGGAATATATGGAGGCGATGGGGAAATATCAGACGTAGATGATGTTTCGGTAGAAGAGGAGTTTCCAGAGGATGATTACTATGAAGAATTTAAATCATCGTTCTTTGATGAACATGTTGTAGAAACAATTGATGTTTTAGATAAAATAGATGCCTTAGACGAGATTTCACGTAAATTATTGTACCGTACTTTATATGCTAATGTTATCAGTAGTATGGAAGCATATTTGAGTGATAGACTTATTCAAAAAGTATTGTCTTCAGAAGATAATAAACGGCTATTTGTAGAAAACTTTAAGGACTTCAACGACTCTAAAATATCTATCTCAGATATTTTTAAGCAAATGGAAAATTTGGATTCCTATATAAAAAAGACATTACGTGATATTATATATCATAATCTTCCTCGTGTTAAGAACATCTATAAAACAACTTTAAGCGTTGATTTAGGTGATGTGTCTGAATTAATGAAATGCATTAGTATTCGCCATGATATAGTTCATCGAAATGGCAAGGATAAAAATGGAAATCTTCGTGATATTAGCAAGGATGATGTTTCAATATTGGCTCAGAAAGTTTCTGATTTTATTCAAAATATAGAGAACCAATTTCTTATGCAGTCAATAGATGATTCAGAAATAGATTCACTTTTTAACTTATAAACAATAAAACAAGGCTGACATTATCAATCTTGTTTTATATGATGTCTCCAGTGTGAAACTCAAAAATACAGTTATGCCAAACATTGATAATGTATTTAGTATATATGCAGGTCAATTGGAGTTATTACGCCAAAATGGACTAATTGAAAGAACGGGTGAATACATTTGTCCTATTTGCTTAAATAGTTTTAATAAAGAACAATTAAATAAACTATCGATGGAAGATGCACCTCAAGCATCTTTAGGTGGAAAGAAAATTGCTATAACGTGTAAAAAATGCAATAACACTTGTGGACATGAAACAGATATTCATCTTGTGAATTTTATTACCTATTTAGAAGAACAAGAGTTTCTTCCGGGTTCTAATAGACGAGTTAAAATCTTCGATGATGAAACTACTATAAATGCAAATTTAGAAGTTGGAAATACTAAAGAATTAAAGATGATTATTCCTAATAAGATAAACAACCCTAAAGCTTTAACAAATCATCTTTCTAAATTAACAGTAGGAGGTATTATAGATATACAGAACCATCCTCTGAAAATTGACATGAAAAAAGTATCTACGGCAATTTTAAAGAATGCGTATATTATACTTTTTGCTCGTTTTGGATATTCTTTTCTTTTAAATAGCTTCTATGATAGGATAAGAGAACAAATATTAAATCCAGCAAAGCATATTATTCCTGAAAGTCTGTGGACAAAACAAACTTCTATTAGCGTAAAAGATGGTATCTACTTTTCAAATAGCAATGTGTACAGAGGTTTTTTTATAATTTATTCATTGACTAAACTTAGAACACACCATTTTTGTATTTGTATTCCTACACCACAAGTGTATTTTGAAGCCATAGCGTATTACTTTAGAGAATACAAGGCAGGTATACCTATATATATGATGGGGTCTGATGGTATAGATTATTTTCAAAATATAGATAATATAAAGGCATTAAATAAATGGCTGGTTAATTGGAGTTTAGGTTCTCCTGTTTAATATTACTTACTGGATAAGGCTTCTTTACTACTTTCTTTTCCGCTTTGGCTCACAAAAGAAAGAAGTCTGGCTAGATTTCTCCTGCCGGATTTTCTTTTTACTTTTGAGTTTTCAACCAATCATTCTGTAGTCGATAATATTTACCTAATATAGAAAATAGGTTATCATTGAAATGGCAGTAATCATATTGATAATAGATTTGCCCCCTAAATGCGCCTAAACAGCATTTTACATATTTTTCTTCTCCCGGTGTTTGAGTAATGCTTACCCCGTTTTTGTTTAAAGTTTCCATACTACTATAATTTACAATGAGTTATCAGATAATCAGAAGTGAAAGCAGCACAATGAAAATAAACGCCATACAAAGCAGGTAAACGGCAGAGATAAACAGCCGGAGAACGAACCGGATAATAAAAAAGCCTATAATTAGGGCTATCCATATTCCGGTGGTGCTGGTGGCTGCCTGATAGATGATAAAAGCAAGTATGAACCACCGTAAAAAAGTCGTTATCTTATTATATACTTTCATTGTCTTGGTGTGTTGTGGGTGGATTGCTCCACCCGGTTAGTAATCAGGCGCAACGGAAAACAAAACCATTATCCATCCAGTAATCAGTCATAAACAGGTCACGGGCAAAAGCCGAATAATCAAAGTAGGTCTTTGCGAACTCCGGCAGGTCGTAACATTCCTCTACAATTTCATAGGCGTAATCTTCCTCGTCTTTATATTCTCCCTGATATTCATCCTCAAAAGAAGAAATAAGGTCGTCCGCATCTTCTTCGCTTATATCGTTGTTGTGGTGGTCGCACCATACGAAAAACGCTTCCTGCTGGGTTTCACTTAGTTTTTCGATGGCATCCCGAAGCTCAAAGAACTTATCGGAAAGCCAACTTTCGGAAATCAGGGCTTCCGGGATATTCTCGTAATCCTGAAACATAAATTCCGGGTCTTGGTCGTCCTTGTGCAGTTCCCGGCACGCTTCCATAAATTCGTCCTTGTCCGAATAATCGGAAAGGTCTAACCACTTGCCGAAAAGTGAACCACTGTTATACTTGTTGTAAGTACCTACATAAACTCTTGCTTCTGATAAAGTTACTGTTTCCATGACTTTTGAATTTTAATTGTTTACATCGCTTGTCGCCCACCACATAAATTTTTCCTTTAACTGAATGGGAACATTGTCTTTTCAAAGGTTCGGGAATGGTACAGGGCAAATTATTATTTATGAAATACTACCCGTAGGTGTGGAGATTTCTAAAAAATAATTTGAACAGTAACAGGCACGGATATACCTTTGACAATGTTCCAATCAGTTTTAGGGAAAATTTTTCTCTTGTTTAAGAGGATAGAAGTAAAAGCCATCAGGCTTTTTGTATTGGGTAATGAGAGAGTAAAAAAAGGGCTTATAAAAGCCCTTCGTCTGCAAAACTGTAATAGCTTTCTTCTGTTAAGATGATATGGTCTAACAGGTGTAAATCCAAGACCTTGCAGGCTTCATTTATTTTGGTAGTTATTTTTTTATCCGGTTCGCTCGGACGTAGATTGCCCGATGGGTGGTTATGTGAAAGGACTATCCCCGAAGCATGGACTTTTAAGGCGGTTTGCAGGATGATTTTCACGTCCATTACTGTTTCAGCCATGCCGCCTTTAGAGATAAGGGAAATGCCTAAAGCCTTGTTTGCCCGATTGAGGAACATTACATAACTTTCTTCGTGGTGTTCCATACATTCCGCATAGAACGGTTTCAGATAAGTATAGGACGTTTCGGATGAGAGTATTTTCACTCTTTCGGATGCTTTTACATTGTCTTTATAAGAGATAGTGATTTCCGGCATGGTAAATTCTGTTGTTTTCATAACACTTGAATTTTAAATTAAACAATAAGAAATTTTGCCGGACACCCACAGTTTGGCGGGGACTTCAACCTAATCTTTTCAAAAAATACGACCCGTAGGTGTGGAGATTTTTTAGAAAACCGGAACGGCTCGGATTTGGTATTTGTCCCTGCCGGGCTGTAACTTTGCTAAAATTTGTGATTGAGATACATTACTTTAGGGAACTGAAAAAGGGGTATCACTGATGACACCCCTTAGACAACCGAATACCTTAAACCGTTATTCATCATAGGTTCTATATCCTATCGGTTTGCGTGGCTTTGGGTCAGGTTTACTTAGTAATTGGGTAAGTGCTTGGTAAACCTCGCTGAATTGTGCATCCGTACTCTGTTCCAGTTCTTCGATGCGTTTAAGAAGTTCCTCGTAACCGATTGACATTTGCCGCATGAGGACGAAAGCACGCATGATGGAAATATTCACGTCTATGGCAGTCTGACTGCGTAAGACACTACTAAGCATGGCGACACCCTGCTCCAAAAATGCGAGAGGCGGGGTCGGTGTGTGCCGGATATTTTCAGGGAACTTATCACAATTTGTGATAAGTCCCTGCCATTCATCCTTTGTTAGCTGAAAAGCAAAGTCACTGGGAAAACGGGATAAGTTTCTTTTAACTGCCTGTTTCAAAGCTCTTGTTTCAACTTGATAAAGTTCTGCCAAATGGAAATCGAGCATGACCCGGCAACCTCTGACCTCAAAGATTTTGTTTTGGATGATTTGTAAGTCCATAATGTTATTATTTAATGGTGAGTAATTGGAAGCATAAAGGGACTTATCACAAATTGTGATAAGTTCCCCTATATACCTATTTCATAGATACTTCTTTGTAGATTTTTTCAATGCCGACAAATTTCTTGTCAAGTCCCTGCATATCGTTACTTATCTTGTTATTGGTAATGCGGGCGTATATCTGTGTGGTTTCTATGTTGGTGTGTCCCAGCATCTTACTAACAGTTTCAACCGGTACACCTTTTGCAAGAGTAGTTGTCGTTGCAAAAGTATGCCTTGCAAGGTGAAATGTCAAGTTCTTTTTAATCCCGCAAACATCCGCAATTTCTTTCAAATACGCATTTAATTTCTGATTGCTGATTACAGGAAGTATCTTACCATCAGGCAAATTACCTTTATACTTCTTCAATATCATTTTGGGAATATCCAGCAAAGGAACATTTACGTCCGTGTTAGTTTTTTGACGTTTGGTGATTATCCATAAATTACCGTCAAAGGATTTACGAATATTATCTTGCGTAAGATTGGCAACATCTATGTAAGCCAAACCAGTGAAGCAGGAAAAGATAAACAAGTCCCTGACGTTTTCCAACCGTTCAGAAACCATCTTCTTTTTAAGGATGATTTTTATTTCATCCTCTGACAAGTAACCCCTATCCACTTTTTCCAAACGTATTTTATAACTGGCGAATGGGTCGCCTATCAAAATGCCATTATTACGGGCAATCAGGATGATACGTTTGAAAAACTGCATGAACTTGGCGGTCGTGTTATAACCACATTTACAGGTAGTACGCAAATATAACTCGAAGTCTGTAATGAACATCGGTGTTATTTCATTTATCGCAAAATCCGATACATTATATTTGCTTTGGATGAACTCGGCAAGATGGCGGCGGGTCACTTCATATTTACGGTAGGTAGCAATCGTTTTAGATATGCCGACCAACTGCTTAACATCATCATTGTGCTTTTTGAAAAGGGTAAGGACGGTTTCGTGTTTCTCACTGTGTCCCAAAAATTCATTCTTCACCTTTTCGGCTGTTACATAATTGTCACGCCGTTGTTGTTCGTGGTAGATATTGTTCAGGGATGCTTTTATATCATCTAATAAAGCATTGATTTTACCTGCATCCTTACCTTTGGCTTTTCCTGCTGCGATATTCCAGCTATCAGGCAAAATGCTTTGTTTTGTGCTGAACTGGCAAAGTTTACCGTCAATGGTAATTCTTGCCATAATCATAACTTCACCGTTCTTTTTTTCAGAGCCTTTCTTTAAATAGAAAAGGACTTTAAATGTACTCTTCATAACCTCACATTTTTAAGTTGCAAAACTACTAATAACTTGTTAAATGTGAGATAGATAGACGGTGGACAAATTCAGACTTTCTGCGGTCATTTCGGGACAAATCGTTACCGTTTTTGTCCGGTAGGGAATAGGTAACGATTTAGTAACGAAACTATGTCTTTTATAGTCCTTTTGTTGTCTTGGAAACAAGACTTATAGGCAATAAAAAAAACCTACAAATCGCTGATTTGTAGGTTTTTGTCCACTTACTGTCCTGTTTTGTCCAGTAGGTTCTGCGGAGAGACAGGGATTCGAACCCCGGGTACCTCGCAGTACAACGGTTTTCAAGACCGCCGCAATCGACCACTCTGCCACCTCTCCAAAACTCCTTTATCAGAAGTGCTTTCCGTTGAAAGCGGTGCAAAGGTACGAATCATTTTTAAATCTGCAAACATTCTGATAATTTTTTCGCGAATTAATCGTATTTTTGCAGTCCATTAGTAAGAACAAAGATATGATATACCCTCAAAATTTTGAGCAAAAGATAGGATTCGACCAGATCAGACAGTTACTAAAAGATAAGTGTCTTAGCACTTTAGGCGAAGAAAGAGTTACAGACATGACCTTTTCCGAGCAACATGAAGAAGTAGAGGAGAAATTAAACCAGGTAACAGAGTTTGTCCGTATCATCCAGGAAAAAGACGGATTTCCCGATCAATTTTTCTTTGATGTCCGCCCTTCACTAAAGCGAGTGCGGATAGAAGGAATGTATCTGGACGAGCAAGAACTATTCGACCTGCGCCGTTCGTTAGAAACCATCCGCGACATTGTACGTTTTCTCCATCGGAATGAAGATGAAGAAGAGAACGACACCCCCTACCCCAGTCTGAAACGACTGGCAGGAGATATAGCCGTTTTCCCTCAACTGATAGGAAAAATAGACGGCATCCTTAACAAATATGGAAAAATCAAGGATAATGCTTCCACCGAATTAGCCCGTATACGTCGCGAACTTGCCAGTACGATGGGAAATATTTCCCGCTCGTTAAACAGCATTCTGCGCAGCGCACAATCCGAAGGATACGTAGATAAAGACGTAGCTCCCACCATGCGTGACGGACGTTTGGTGATCCCCGTCGCACCCGGACTCAAACGAAAAATCAAAGGTATTGTACACGATGAATCCGCTAGCGGGAAAACAGTGTTTATAGAACCGGCGGAAGTCGTAGAAGCCAACAACCGTATTCGCGAACTCGAAGGCGACGAACGACGCGAAATTATTCGCATCCTTACCGAGTTTTCAAACATTCTCCGTCCGTCTATCCCGGAAATCCTTCAATCATACGAATTTCTGGCAGAAATAGATTTTATCCGCGCGAAAAGCTATTTCGCCATACAGACCAATAGTCTGAAACCCGCTGTAGAGAATGAGCAACTACTGGACTGGACAATGGCTGTGCATCCTTTATTACAACTTTCACTTGCCAAACACGGAAAGAAAGTCGTACCACTGGATATAGAACTGAATCAAAAACAACGCATTCTTATTATATCCGGTCCGAATGCCGGAGGTAAGTCCGTCTGCCTCAAAACAGTCGGTTTACTGCAATATATGTTGCAATGCGGTATGCTCATTCCCTTGCACGAACGCAGTCACGCCGGTATATTCAGCAGCATCTTTATCGATATTGGTGATGAACAATCTATTGAAGACGATTTGAGTACCTACTCTTCTCACCTGACCAATATGAAAATCATGATGAAGAGTTGCAACGAGCGGAGCCTCATCCTGATTGACGAATTCGGTGGAGGTACGGAACCGCAAATTGGAGGTGCTATTGCCGAAGCCGTTCTGAAACGTTTCAACCAGAAAGGAACATTCGGAGTCATCACCACCCACTACCAGAATCTGAAACATTTTGCCGAAGATCATGAAGGAGTAGTGAACGGAGCCATGCTTTACGACCGCCATCTCATGCAAGCACTTTTCCAGCTACAAATCGGAAATCCCGGAAGTTCGTTTGCCGTAGAAATCGCACGAAAAATCGGATTGCCGGAAGATGTCATTGCAGATGCTTCGGAAATCGTAGGAAGTGAATATATCAATGCCGACAAATACCTTCAGGACATCGTGCGCGACAAGCGTTACTGGGAAGGAAAACGTCAAACTATCCGTCAACGGGAAAAACACATGGAAGAAACCATTGCCCGCTACCAAACGGAAATGGAAGAGTTGCAGAAATCACGGAAAGAGATCATCCGGCAAGCAAAAGAAGAAGCGGAACGGATGCTTCAGGAATCCAATGCACGCATTGAAAACACAATACGCACAATCAAGGAAGCACAAGCTGAAAAGGAAAAGACACGCCAGGCACGTCAGGAACTGACAGACTTCCGTACTTCTTTAGATGCGCTGGCTTCTAAAGAGCATGAAGAGAAGATTGCACAGAAAATGAAGAAATTAAAGGAGAAACAAGAACGGAAGAAAAATAAGAAAAACGAACCGAAAGCCGCAGTCTCTTCCCCGTCAAGTGCTCCTAAAGTAGTGCCGATTGCAGTAGGTGAAAATGTAAAAATCAAAGGACAGACAAGTGTCGGCCAAGTGATGGAAATCAATGGTAAAAATGCGACCGTTGCTTTTGGAAGCATAAAAACGACCGTAAAAATAGACCGTTTGGAACGTACCAATAACGCACCCAAGACGGAAGGAATCGCCAAAAGCACCTTTGTCAGTAGCCAGACGCATGACCAAATGTACGAAAAGAAGCTTAGCTTCAAACAAGACATCGATGTGCGTGGAATGCGCGGAGACGAAGCTCTGCAAGCAGTCACCTATTTTATCGATGACGCCATATTAGTCGGCATGGACCGTGTACGCATCCTTCACGGCACAGGAACGGGAATACTTCGTACATTAATCCGCCAGTATCTGGCCACCGTACCGGGAGTGAGCCACTATGCTGACGAACATGTGCAGTTTGGCGGTGCCGGAATCACAGTAGTCGATTTTGACTAACCTGTAAACAAAACGTCCAAAGAACTTGTTCTCATTTAGAAAACCACTACCTTTGTTACAGTGGTTTTCTAAAACGAGAATAAAGCATGAAGAATAATCTGTTAAGCGAAAAGCTTATTTACACAGGAGACAGTCTTACTCCTACCCACTTACATCTTTGTACTTACAATGCTACCGAGATGCAGGAAAGCGCCAACGACACCTTTCAAGCCATCAAGGGAACACTGAACAGCGATCGGATCAATTGGCTACAAATACACGGAATGAAAGATACGGAGACTATCCGGGAAATTTGCAGTCATTTTGAAATAGACTTCCTAGTCCTGCAAGATATACTGAATGCGGATCATCCTACCAAGATAGAAGAGCATGACAAATACATCGTCCTGATCTTAAAAATATTCTACCCCAACGAACATAAAGAAGAAGACGAACTGGACGAGTTGCTCCAACAGCAAGTTTGTCTTATTCTAGGTAATAACTACGTACTTACTTTCCTCGAAAAAGAAACCGACTTCTTCGATGATGTCAGTTCCGCCCTGCGCAATGATGTCCTGAAGATACGTAGCCGCCAGACTGATTATCTACTTAGCGTGCTGCTCAACAGCATCATGGGAAACTATATTTCAACAATCTCTTCCATTGATGACGCACTCGAAGATTTGGAAGAAGAACTGCTCACCATCACCAGCGGTGATGACATCGGTATTCAGATTCAGGCATTACGACGCCAATATATGCTGATGAAAAAATCTATCCTTCCACTAAAAGAACAATATATAAAGTTACTACGGGCAGAAAACCTGCTTATTCACAAAGTGAACCGTGCCTTTTTCAATGATGTAAACGACCACTTGCAATTTGTATTACAGACCATTGAGATCTGCCGGGAAACTCTTTCCTCATTAGTCGATCTGTACATCTCCAACAATGATTTACGTATGAACGACATCATGAAGAGGTTAACCATCGTATCCACCATCTTTATCCCTTTGACATTTCTGGTCGGAGTATGGGGAATGAATTACAAATGGATGCCCGAGCTCGAATGGCAATACGGGTATTTATTTGCCTGGATTGTAATGGCAATTATCGGTATTATTGTATATTTGTACTTCAGAAAAAAGAAATGGTATTAACAAAAACACATCATCAGTCATGAAATCGATAAAAGAGCTATATAGAATAGGCACAGGACCTTCCAGTAGCCACACTATGGGACCGCGTAAAGCTGCCGAAATGTTTCTGGAACGTCATCCGGATGCTGCATCTTTTAAAGTAACCCTTTACGGCAGTTTAGCTGCTACAGGCAAAGGACACATGACGGATGTAGCCATTATAGACACTTTGCAACCCACTGCCCCGGTAGAAATTGTGTGGCAGCCCAAAGTCTTTCTACCGTTCCATCCGAACGGAATGACATTTGCAGCTCTGGATAGCAACGATAAAGTGCAGGAGAATTGGACTGTTTATAGCATCGGTGGTGGTGCACTAGCAGAAAATAATGACAATCCAACCATCGAAAGCCCCGATGTATATGGTATGGAAAACATGACTGAAATACTCCAATGGTGTGAAGATACCGGAAAAAGTTATTGGGAATACGTAAAGGAATGTGAGGAAGAAGATATATGGGACTACCTGGCTGAAGTATGGGCTACCATGAAAGATGCCATTCACCGTGGACTCGAAGCAGAGGGCGTACTACCCGGACCACTAAATCTCCGGCGGAAAGCCTCCACTTATTACATACGTGCTACCGGATACAAACAATCCCTGCAATCCAGAGGGCTCGTCTTCTCTTATGCTTTGGCAGTAAGTGAAGAAAATGCTTCCGGCGGTAAAATAGTAACCGCTCCGACTTGTGGTTCTTGTGGAGTTATGCCTGCCGTACTTTATCATCTTCAAAAAAGCCGTGACTTTAGCGATATGCGCATTTTACGTGCGTTAGCCACTGCCGGTTTGTTTGGCAACATCGTCAAATTCAACGCATCCATTTCCGGAGCAGAAGTAGGTTGTCAGGGAGAAGTCGGTGTTGCCTGCGCAATGGCTTCGGCTGCCGCCAATCAATTGTTCGGGGGCAGCCCTGCACAAATTGAGTATGCAGCAGAAATGGGCTTGGAACACCATTTGGGAATGACTTGCGACCCGGTATGCGGATTGGTACAAATTCCCTGCATCGAACGAAATGCATACGCCGCCGCACGTGCGCTGGATGCTAATCTTTATTCAGCTTTCACCGATGGCATGCACCGTGTCTCTTTCGACAAAGTAGTGCAAGTGATGAAACAGACCGGACATGACCTACCGTCACTCTATAAAGAAACAAGTGAAGGAGGATTGGCCAAGGATTACAAACAAATGTAATTATAAAAAGCAACGGACCATTCCTTTTATAGAAATGGTCCGTTGTCATTTTTATGATTAAAAGTTATTCAGTTGGCGGCCAATTCGTATCGTCTCCGTTACTGATATCTTTTTCATGTATCAATCCACCATCCTGCGTGAAATAAAGCGAGTAGCGCTGGCTACCTTGTTTCACCTGAATCACAGATTCCATCGGATTCTGTGGAAATGTCAACACATATACATCTGTCACTACCCACGCGTTATATTTAGAATCTATAAAAGCCGTATAAACAGCCGGCACCAACTGATCAATACTGTTCAGTTCATTTTCTGTCATCACCCAGTTGGCATTAGTATCAAACCAGACTTCCAATTCATCATTGCTCACCCAACAGTCAGCTACATAATAAGCACCTTTCATCTCCCATTCTATATTCTGAGCAGCCGGATATACCTGTTTCAAGGCCTCCGTAATATTACTGGGCGGAACAAAAGTATCATCATCGTCATTATCACATGCGCCGAAAGAAAGGGCAGTCATAAGCAACACTACTGCCCATGCGCTAAACTTAAATCTCCACATAGTTATCTTCTTGTTTAGGTCTATTTACTGCAACTAGTTAATCATCAGCCTTGATAAATTTTCCTTTCTTATCAAATTTGAAAGAAAGCCCGGTAGACAATTCAATCTCATACCCTTTGCGGTCACGTTCCACTTTCGTCACTCCTTCATTCACAAAATTATGTGCTTTCAGGTAGTTGACAGCGAATCCCGGAACAATACTAACAGGAACAGTCTGCCCTTTCTTAGCACTTACCTCTTCCCAGTTTCCCTTACTGTCAAAATCAATTTCCGTACCATCCATCAATACCACTTCATACTTGGTAGATTCCATCATATCCTTATCAATTTTGATATGGGCAACCTGTGGTTTTGTAAAATTACTATTGATAAAATTACGTGCCGGAAGCGGCAACTGATTCATGTCTTTAGTTATCACATCTTTTGCGAATGAAAACTGCACGGCTACCAGAGCCAGTACAAGTAGAGATAGAATTTTCTTCATAATCGTTATTCTTTTAGCGTTAATACTATACTTTATTCTATGCTACAAATAACGATACAGATTCCGGAAAGATTTAGGAACATTATGAGTTTGCTCTTTTTTTGTATTCTTTAACCATCTATTCTATTTTCCACTCCCCTATGGTACAACGTTCCCTTAAAACGCAATATACCAACGATCCTCACAGACAGTTGGTATATTTCACATATAGATACATATCAGTTTTTACACCGATACGAGGGTCAAGTTAAAAATATACCGCTGTACGATTTCTAACCTGCAAAATGTAGGGATTTCATGAGTTTATCATGAATCTAGGGACCTACATATTTCTTCATTTCAACATTTATTTTATACCATCCCAATGCATTACTACCACCCACTCTTTCGGTTGGTAAGTTCCGTGAAAACGGTGCGGAATCGTAGCAACCACCAAATCACAATTGGAAGCTAATACGGTTCTTAATTCCTTCAGCAACATATCCATTCGAACAATTAAATGAAGATACTTCATCATACACCGTATCACCCGTACATACTGATAAATGTACATATCCTCTCCCCGTCTTATCTCACTCAGTGTATTGGGAGAGATAGCAAATTCGCTGGAAAAGAAACTGTTACTGAAAATACGATCCGTTCCCATTAAAGCCAATACCAAATTGCTTAAAAACTCGTATGGTTTCTGTTTTTCTTTTGCCATGTCATTCTATGATTAATAATTTATAATATTTCAGTTTTTATTACTTTATCAAATATTGTCCACATAGGGAAACAATTAGCGATCCACTGCTAAAATCAACTGTCACTAACACTATTCGCAAAAAAGCATATTACGTGAGCTTCCTGCATTTTTTCGAGCACACAAATTTTCGTCCCTAAAAAAGAAACGAGAGTTTATCTACTGGATACAAGCAAGTTATAAATCTCACGCACCTCTTCTTTCCCCCACCAACGTGCCCTCCTTTCAAAAGGACAAAAGGACATAAGGACAAAAATCCCCTATGGTACTATAAAAATTCCAATGCCAACGACGAAGCCTATTAGTTGGGAAAGGAATTCCAGAAAGGAGCTCCTTTATTTCCCCGAAATTCGTACAATAATCTTACCTTATTGTCGAATGATTGTATTATTGAAGGCGAAAGCAAACGCGAACAAGATATCGCTCTTCTTTCCAAGCACGGTCCTTTCACTAAATAATCCTGACAATATACGTAATTTCGTTCAAGAGTTGACCAAGCATTTCATGACAGACAAAACGATTCAGGTTGGCGCAAAACACGATTTCAACATTCGTAAGGTAACACGTCTACAAAATCATTTAACATAATAAAGATCAGCAATATACCTCATGATTCTTATACTAAGATGAATAAAAACAGTCATATATGTCCTTTTTGTCCTTTTGTCCTTTTGGAGAGTCGGAAAAACATCGGAAGATTTGAAAAAAACATCTCAATGATTGAAATCAAACATTGGGATATTTCGATACAAATCTCCCAATGTTTTTTCTTTATATTTGTGTGTCTAAATACATCACTATACGTAAAATTAGGAAATATCAACGATCTTCACAGACAGTTGATATAGTGGGAAATTCACATCGGCTTTAACCTCCGATGTCAGGGCGTAGATTAGAAATGCGCCGTCGCGCTATTTCTAATCCACAATGTAGGAGAATCATGCTGTAAACAGCATGAAGCTAGGGACCTACATTTTTCTTCATCTCACATACGAAACACTCACGTGTTTATTACATCTCAACATTTTCAACATTTATTATATATACCCAAATTGTTTAAGAAAAATCATCTCAAACACTGACCATCATTATCTCTATACCAATCCTTAATAGCTTCTTCAAATGTATAATGAAACTTATACCCCGAATCAGCCAGTTTCTTTCCGCATATATTAGTAGAAATCATTAACTTCTTCACACGAGCAGGACAAATACCTAAAGCTTTTCCCCCTAACGAACCGACAATCCTTGCAACTGTCATTAGAAGACTTCCCGGCACCTCGACAACAGTACGTTGTACTCCCGTAGCCTTTTTCATCGTTTCTACTATTTGCTCGATAGTAAAAGCTGGTTCATATGTACAGTTATATAACTCTACTCCTTCATTATGATTCTCTAAACGATAAAGCATAAAGCGAACCAATTCTTTCACATAAATGCAAGCTTTAATCGTATCTTTACGGCCCGGATAGAAGAACTTACCGCCACGGATACCCCAATACAAACGAGTAAAGTTACCATTTTCCCCTTTACCGAATACCACACCCGGACGAACAATAGTAAGTTGTCGTTCGTTCGACTTTTTTGCCTGCCAAATCGTATGTATTTTTTCAGCCACTAACTTAGAAATTCCATAAGGCGTGTTCGGTGTGGGAAGCGTCTCTTCTGTTTTCAAATCTTCAGCTGCACCATAAGGAGCTATGGAACTGGTAAAAACGATTTTCTTTATCCCGAACTTCTCGGCAAAAGCACATACGTTCTCTGCACCACGAATATTCGTCTCAAAATAAGCCTGATCCGGATGTCCCGGGGTACGATGAACGGCTGCAAAGTTAAAAATGACGTCTTCGGAAGTAACGGAAATATCAATGTTTATTTCAGAACGAACATCACAATTGATATATGTAGATTTACCTTCATGGTTATTCTTTACAATATCCAGATTGTATATTTTTGTACCCGGATATATATTATCAATTAGAGCAATAAGGTGTGTACCGATAAAACCGGAACCGCCAAATATAAAATAACTCATTTCACTAGATGATTAAATTCATTATATTTTAACTCTACAAACTCCTTTATTTCCTTCTTAAAACGTTCTTCCGAAAAAGTCTCCGCATGGTTACGTATTATTTTAGGATCAAACGGTGTTTCTAGTTTTTCAAATCTTTCTACTGCATCAATAACCGATTCTACAGTTTGTTCATAAAAGAAAAGACCTGTTACTCCTTCTTTTACTGTTTCCAAAGAACCTCCCCTGCCATAAGCAATAACAGGAGTCCCACATGATTGCGCTTCGATCGGAATCATACCAAAATCCTCATCTGCTGCAAAAACAAAGGCTTTAGCTTTCTGCATCTTTTCTTTTAGTACCGCAAATGACTGATATCCCATGACAGTTACATTATGCCCAGCAATCTTGCGTATCTTTTCCAAATTAGGACCTCCACCAATCACAACCAGCTTTTTATTAGGCATACGACTGAAAGCTTCGACAATAAGATCTATTTTCTTATATCCCACCAAACGACTACTAGTTAAATAGAAATTTTCTTTCTCTACGCACAAATCAAAGTTAGAAATATCAATATTAGGGTGAATTGTTACAGCATCCCGCCTATAAGTCTCCTGAATTCGACGTCCCACATAATCGGAATTACTTATAAAATAGTCAACCCGGAAGCTGGATATCAAATCCCATTTACGAATACGGTGAAGCATATATTTAGCTAGATATCCTTTCAAGCCTTTTGTCAACCCCGATTCTTCCAAGTATTCATGATACATATCCCATACATAACGAATAGGAGAATGACAATAACAAATATGCAATTGATCCGCTTTGGTTAGAACTCCTTTGGCTACAGCATGAGAAGATGATATAATCACATCATATCCCCGTAAATCAAACTGTTCTATTGCAAACGGAAATATAGGCAAATACATCCTATGCTTCTTTACCCCTAAAGGCAACTTCTGAATGAATGATGTATGGACTTTATTCCAGTCAATCCCTAATTCGTCACAAACTTGTTTTTTAGCAACTAAGGTGTAAATATCTGCGTCTGGAAATACATCCGCAATAGCTTTGACTACTTTATCTGAACCGCCAACGGTTACTAACCATTCTTGAATGATGGCAATCTTCATCTTATTTCAATTTTAAACAATAACTTACTGATTTAAAACCTGTACATACGTATCTACAATAGAAGATATCATCTTTTCCATCGTAAAAGTTTTAAGATAAAGTTCACGAGAATTTATCGAATATCGATTCAACAAATCAGCATTTATCGATAATTTTTTTATTGCATCTACAGCTTCTTGTTCTGTTTTAAACACAAGCCCATTATAATCGTGAAGTACAACTTCATTATTACCAACCACATCTGTAGCGACTATTGGAAGCCCTACTGATGCAGCTTCAATTAGGGCATATGGTAAACCTTCAAAACGAGAAGTGGATAGATACAAATCAGCGTTCTTAAGATAAGACATGGGGTATTCTGTGAATCCAATAAAATTTATATTAACATGCTCTTCTACACTTTTTTGTTTTAATCGCACAAAGTCTTCTCCATCTCCCACCCACACAAATTCTATTTCATGATTATTTCTTAATGCTTTTGCTATTCTATATGCCATATCCATATTTTTTGCAAAATCAAAGCGAGATAATGAAATTATTACAAGTTTATTATCATATCTATTAAATTTAAGTCCCTCATCAGCAATAGCATTATATATTATAACTGATTTATCTGTAAACAAAAAACGCATCGATTTCCCAAGTTTAAACTCGCCATTTGACACTAAAATAAATTTATTTGTAAGATATCTTAAACTACGTCCTATTATTTTATGTATACAGGATATAAAATATGAAGAATAATTATTCGTAATCCCATGAAAAGTATGAACAACTTTAATCTGCGGCACAATTATTTTCAAAATTCGGGAATATAAACCTGCACCATTTCCATGAGAATGAAGTATACTAATATTGTTTTCAATAATAAAGCGTCTTAATAAGAATAAGTATTTAATACTGAACTTCCTATATGGAATATTTATACATTTCTTTATTTTAGGATGCTCCTGCCACAAATTGCCATATGGCTTACCCTGAGGGAAAGCTACATAAATATTGAAATCAGAAGGTAACTCTTCAATCAATTGATGAACATGACGCGGACCTCCTCCAAAATCTGCTCTAACTGTTATCAATAATATATTCATTACTCTAAATTCATTTGATTGTTTTTATTATTCTGTTTTTCACTAGCCATAATTCCCAAAACAATTAATACTTGACAATACAATAAATCCGAAGTTATTGCAGACCCAGAAATTAAACTACCTATCAAAAGTCCTAAAAAGTAAGTTGTAGAAATTAAACTCCATGGTCTAAAAACATTTGTACAAAGTTTAAATATCTCTTTCCAAAAAAGAATTGAATAAATGCTAGCAAACACTCCTCCATACCATAAAAATTGTACAAAATAATTCTCTGGCAATAATATAAAAGGATATTTTACTTTTAATGCTATCGACCGTACAATATCTTCATAAAAAGAATAATTGTATCCATATCCAGTCAAAATAAAGAAAGGATTATCTATCAAAGAAGAAAAAAATAATTTCCAAGCGCCAATTCTAAGTTCAATATTTCCTTCATTTCCTGTTGTACTTATAGCCTCTTGAGTATATAATATTTTATTTACTAAAGGAATATATTCACCATAAATACTCACCACACTAATTAAAATAATTAGAATTACAATATACCCTACAAAATATTTCTTTTTTCTTATTGTCTTAATTACTAGACCACATATTACACACATGAAACAAACTAAAGCTTCTCTACTAACAGAAGACATCAAATTTATAACAGTAAACATCAGTGTAGTAAGAAGCATTGATAATTTAATTTTTTTGGAGAAGAACAATACTAAAGCAAATGTAAATATAAGACATGAATAATCTCCAAAGACACCGTGGGCTGATAAACCTGACGAAACAAGAGACATTGATTTCAAATCAAAACATTTATTACTCAAACCTGAATTGAAACCATTGCCACTCCAAATAGAAACCGATTCTGACAGCTGAAACAAAAATAAACATAGACTTAAAAAAGAGCATAAAAAATATGAGTAAAGAATCTTACACAAAATTCTAGGGTTACATTTATATTCAACATAAGCCAAATATCCAAGAGGAATATAAATTATTCCTTTAATAACTTTCAGTAATGACGATATTTCAATAACATAAATAAAAGAATAAATAGTTGAGACTAACACTATTCCCCACATAGCCAAAACTATTCTCTGAAATTTAAGTCTAATAAAAGGAAACAATAAAGGAAAAAATACCAATAAAAATATTTCAACTAAATATAAATTAATTTCCCCCAGTTTTAACTTAGGCATGAAAGGAGTAAATATGGCCAAATAAAGAATTAATTTGCCTATGTCCAAATTAAAGTTGTTCTTCATACTGCTTTTCTATTGCAGAAGCAATAATTGCACTTCCATGTTCCCAACCTTTTTCCGTTTCCGCATAATCTTCCCGCAAATATCTCTCCATTTGTTTTATTATATACGGTTTTTTATACAGAAGCAAAATTGAATCAACAAGCTGTTTTACGCTTCGCGGCTCTATTAGAATTCCAGAATACTCATCAACAACTTCAGAAAGTCCTCCTACATTAGTCGCAATTACAGGTTTGCAATATGCAAAAGCAGTCATAATCACTCCACTTTGTGTAGCATCGACATACGGACAAACGACTATATCTGTATTAAATACATAATCAGCAATTTCCTCATTAGTAAGAAATTTGTGTATAAACTTAAAATTGCTATACTTAAGATAAGGATCTATATCGAAATATAACTCGCCTGATCCAGCTATCGTTAACTCTATATCTTGATAGCCTTGTTTTACTATTTCTTCAAATGCGGAACAAAGATATTCTATACCTTTATATTGAGAAATTATCCCCCAAAATAAAATCTTGAACTTTCCATCTTTTTTCTTATTACACGGTCTATAAACTTTCATAAATTCAAATGTACTCAAATTGGAACAAAATACATCTTGAGGAGATAGTTTATAATTTCTAATAAAAGCTTCATATTGCTTCGTATTAAAAATAACTTTATTACGAATCAGTTTAAAAGCAAGATAACGAAACAATATAAGCCACTTTTTTTTATATCCAGAATGAGGAAAAGGATCATGAACTAATAATACTATTTTATGATAGTAAAACAAAAACAACAATACAGTATAGGGAGCCGTTGTATCAGTTAATATAACACTAGGTGATATTTTTCTCACAACTCTTACCACATCATAAGCTTTCTTTATTGCGTTAAAAAAATTTTTATTAGTCAAAGAATAAATCAAGTAGGTTTTTTGAAGATTAAAAAATGAAGAGAACTTTGTCATTTCTTCATAATCTATAGCCCTATTGATTCCTCGTCTAATATTCTTTATACCAAATTTATTAGGAATATCCTGTCGACAATCAGTGACATAATACAAATCATAAGTTGTATTTAAACGCTTCACAATACTTAGATTTGGTTCCAATAATGCCATTTCAGAAACAAAAGCCACTTTTTTCATTTCCCTAATGTACTATTCAATGCCTCATGTAAGGCGTTAATATATCCCTTCCCAAATGTAAGATCAGGTTCCATATAATTACCTTCTCCCCATTCATTCCAGGATTTCAAAAAGATTAATTTATTTCTTTTATATTGAACTGTCTTAAGGGCATCTTCAACATGCAATCTAAAAAATTCAGGGGATTCATTTAAAAACATACTGCCTTTCATTCCACTTCGTGGAGTATGATCCCAATTAGGTACAATGCATGGAATCACATCTTCACTCCCATCTATATTTTTATTTATCAAATACGGAATGCACTTTTTATAATCAACAGCAAATTGAGGATAATGATAAAACAAAGATCTTATTTTCTGACGTATATAATATAATATTTTTCCTCTTTTATTTTGAGCATCAAATATGACACTAGCTAAACGCTGAAAAGTCACAGCATTATATCCTTTTTCAATAAACATCTCTTTTTTATTAATGCCACCTACTATATTAGCTACTATATAAATGCCATCCAACCACCCAGCCTCACGAGCCAATTGTTGAAACATATCAATATACTTCAGTGGTAAAGACACTGGATCATAAACAACTAAAAGAGGCATTCCATCTATCTTTATATATCTTTTATCCCTAAAAGCACGATTTAAATAAGAAAAATGCATTTCAATATCCTCCTCTCCCGGATATGTTTGTTCCATTAATAATTTATCTCCTGTGGAATCTTTATCAAATGTTTTAGAATACCAAGAATGATTAGCCCATGCTAAACAAAAAGGAAAATCAGGTTTACCAGATTCAAGAACTTCATCAAATACATCTTGCATAAGTCTCTTTCCATTTCCAAACCAATAATGCCAATAACAAAACCCAAATATTCCAGCTTCTTTTGCAAGTTTTACCTGCTGTTCTCGTACAACTGATAATCTCAAATCATAATAGCCCAAATCAGCAGGAACTCGCGGTTGCCGATGTCCTTTAAATAAAGGCTTAGCTTTACCAACATTTGTCCATTCTGTAAAACCATTTCCCCACCATTCGTCATTTTCTGAAAATGGATGAAATTGAGGTAAATAAAATGCAATAACTTGCGCTTTTCTATTCATATATTAATTTTATCATCATTTTTTCAACTTCGCTGTTGACAGTTAGCAATATTTTTACCTATATTGCAAATTCTTTTCAATCTAGCAATGTCATCATTTTAATGACTTTAGCTGGTACTCCCCCTACTACTGCTCCACTTGGAACATCATGAGTTACCACAGCATTAGCTCCGATTATTGCCCCATCTCCAATAGTCACCCCTGAAAGTATACGTGCACTCTCACCAATCCAAACATTATTACCGATCACAACAGGACCTTTTGCATAAAGTGGTCGCAACGATGGAGGAGTATTTAATTCTGACTCTATATTTTTACCATGAGAATTATCAGAAATATAGACATATCTACCTGTTAACACATTATTACCTATTGTAATACTATGACAAGCAGTAATATGACAATACTCCCCAATTCTACAATGACTGCCAATCTGAATAGAAGGAGTGTAATCGTATCCAGCATATTTATCCCATGCCGTAAGCACTATTCCACGAGAAAGAATTGTACCATAATCTATTTTAACATATTGTAGCCCTTTAAGCTGTCGCGCGTGATATATACGACCTTTAATGTCCTTGAAATGCCAATGGATAGCATAATTAAATAATCTACCACATACTTTGCCTGGCAATAAAAAAAATATTGAAAAATATTACATAATGAAAATACGATCTTCGACAACATACTCATATTTCTTATTTTTCCAATGATTTCCTTAACAGTTTTCACTTAAAATATTTTTACATAAAAAACGATAAAATAACAGAAAGTTCAAACCATGGCATCAAATTTATTTAATACATTCTAGCACTTATTTACAATGAAATCCAATCTTCACACATTATATCACAAGTTGAAAAAAACGAATTGATTGGATTGAAAAATCTTTTGGGCCCAACAACAATCTTATCCTGATTTGCATTAAGCCATGCTGCCCACCAACTATAAGTACTATTTCCTATAATATTATGCTTAGCACATGACATCAACTGCATATCTCGAAAATTACGTTTCCCTGATACCTCATTCCAATCTACTAACATGTATTCAAATTCAGGAAGATTATCTTTTACCCAGCAAGGATTATCCGTGAATACATAAAAATGAGGGTTATTTATATGCTTTCTCATATAATCAATTGCTTTCATATAATAATCGACTGTACATAATCCTTTTCCCATCAATTCTGATTGCATATAATCATCACCTTTACGTAAGTGAATAGCTACAGAATTTTCCTGCGACATTTTTTGCTGCAACCTCAATATTTTTTAATTCATCAAAAGGCAAAAAAGTAAACTGTTTACGTATATCATCCTCACAATGTCTAAAATACTTTTCGCTTTGCCAAAAACCCTTATAAATACAATTTCTAGTAGCACATTTCTCCATGTCAGGTACATATCCATACATAGGTTCGTCAATGTATACTTCATCACCGATAAAATTATGCCATTTCTTCATAAACTCTTGAAATCTTCGCTCCAAGCCATTTCGCGGTAAAGAAGGAAATACCCACTTAAAATGCCCCTCCGGCATTACTTTTATATCTATCGAGGGAAAAGCATCTTGAAGTCTAACCAATTCAAATGCCCATTGAGAACGTGGTTTAAAGTTACTTTGATCAAAACAGACATCTAACCCCTTAGCCATCAGCCCCCGACCAAAAGCATAATGAAACATTTGATTTGCCAATCCAGCATTTACATTTACGGCTATCATACTACTTCAATTTATTATTACACAAATCTAGAGCTGCCCCCATTGCTACATCCATATTATAATACTCCCATTCAGCAAAACGTCCAAGAAGAAATAGACCTTCTGGCTCAGTAACACATTTCACACTATTGACAAATTCACGTGTATCTTTTGCTTGGATTGGATATGTATAAGGAGCATAGTTATGTGCTATATATTTGGGATGATATGGTATACGAGAGAGATTATCAATAATATCATTCTTACTAATCTCATCTGTAAACTCAATGGTAGCCGACATTACTCCATTCGCACGATTTGACTCTGCAAAATTACCTGTACAAATGATACGGTGTGCCTCATGAATATGACTTGGCATATAAATCCAGCTATATGGATTATCTTCAATCTCACAAAGTACAGTTGTGGTACCATGGGCTTCAAGAGCTTCAATACCTTCAATATAAGCCGATAAGTCAACTCCTTTAACTATTAAAGGTATTGACTTCATATTGCCAGTAAAAATAACTCTATCACAAATCTCTCCGTTCACAGACCATCCTTTTTCTATTTTTTCAATAGATTTTACATCTACATTATAATGTATTTCAAGTCCTTCTGAAAGGCGGTTAGCGACAAACTGCGAACCCTCTTTTTTCGGATAAAAAAACGAACTATGTACAAAAGACCTTTCCTCAATATGCTTAAAATTATTATAAATAATATCTTCAAGTGTAGGCATTGGTAATTTACCAACCAACCACGACAGTGGAACGTTTGTCAGTGGACGACGCCAGATCTTTTCATTGTATGGTCGAAAATATTCACGATAAAGTGTCTCACCAAAACGAGCTCGCAAAAATTCTTCAAAATTAGTAGGTTCTACAGGCTTATTAGTAGCCATTAACACAATATCATTAATAAAATTTTTCATCATCTCATCTGAAAGTTGATAAGCATGATTCTCTATTGGATAAGCAATTATGGTATTATCAGCCATTGAAACAACTGAATTTCGATCTGCCATAGTAAACTCGTCTTTTTTGTCAAAATGACTCCAAAACCAATCCAATACATCCTGACGTTTTGTGTTAAAGACATGTCCTCCAGTGCGATGAAACAAATGTCCATGCACTCTATCACATTTTACCATCCCTCCTGGACGCGAATCTGCCTCAAATAGTTGCACATCATGTCCATACTCCTTAAGAACCTGCCCAATACTCAAACCTGATATACCAGCTCCGACAATAATATATTTCATATTCATATTATTTATTATTAATTTCAAAACTCTTCTTGTACACAAAAATTAAAGGAATTACAGTCCCTACAGCTACATATAACGGACACCACCATCCTGTGAATTCACTACATCCTAAATGCCATAAATGACCTTTTACTGAAGGATATTTTGCTAATATATTATAACCCAATTACATACAGCAAAGCAACTAAATTAAAGGCCAACATATACCCAATAAGAATCTGTAGCGATTGGTCTTCACAGCATAAAAAACTTAACACTATAAATCGGTCACTTATTACTAAGTAAAGTGAAAGGTCCATCGTCGTATAATGGCTAGAACACGAACTACAGAAACTATTAAATTTTTCATTATTCTATAGTGTAATTAGCCTTCTCGTTTTCCATCCACTCTTCATATATATACTTATGGTTCATGATATTAATAAAATCAGATGAACTTATATGCCGAAATGGATCTCTATAATTGTGCTTACCATCGTATTCACAGTAAAACTGTCCCAGGTCATTGAGTCCATACTTATTCCACAATGTCAATAAGTCCTCCGAATCTACAATATAGCAATACTCACCTAGAAAATTCCACCAATCTTTGAGACTTAAATCAGAATTATGATATTTCTGAATAAAGCGTTTGGTTATATTTATTTCAGACGCTGGCCACTTAGCAAGAGTTTCACCCGTCAGTACTCGCTTTGTATCGAAATTATCTTTTCTATAACAATGAATATTCCTATCATCATATGGAATATCAAATAAGTTTATAAGATCATCAGTATATCCAAAATAGAGAAAATCTTGCAGCCACATAGGATTAAACATTTGCCCCCAATTACCAGCTTGTGTTATTATACGTCCTTTCAATCCATAAACATTACTAGAAGAAATCGTATTTAATTCAACAAGGCTCTTAAGATATTCAAAAGCAAATTCACGATAGACACGTAAATCTGATCTATTCTTTAATGCAAACTCTGCTCCCAATTCTTTAGCTCTTTTCAATCCAGCCAAGCTTGTGCAAATTTGATAGTTTACATTCCCCAAGCCACACACAGGTATATCTTTATTCAAAACAACTTCGCACCCTAATAATTCCAAAGTCCGTACTATAGATGGGTCTGTATAATCCCAAGTACTAACTATGATAATTGCTCCCGGAAACAATCTTCTATATAATTTAATAGTCTCAAAAGTAAATTCATCACGCATCTCTATCAACCCTTGAAGAACAATAGCAAATTCACCAGAAGTAGTTGTAGTCTTTATATTACTAGGAATAAAATAATCTGCTTTTTTGGGGCGAAGTTTATAACAAAAATAGTTATCTGAATATTTTTCAAAACTACGAGAAAAAATATCTAGCATAACCTTTTCATTTCTACATAAACGAATCATCAATGAAATAGTACATGAAAAAAACTTTCGCAATATACTCTTAATCAACTGCATTTTTATTTCTTTAAACATTTATTTTGAACAATCGCAAGGCCTTCTAATATCAGCGAATCCTTTAGCAATAAAAGTGAAAGTACATATATAAAAGCTCCTACGCACATCATTATAATGCACATCAATAAATTATTCCAATTTAATGACTGAAGCACAAACAAGCCTCCCCCCATTAAAATAACAGCGAATAAATAATGTATTATTGATTTATCGAATAACCTAATAGAAATATACTTTCTTCCCATGATGTACAACCCTGTAGTTGCAACTAGTTCTGCAGCTAAATACCCCATAGCAGCACCATAATGCTTGAATGTAGGAATAGTCAAAAAACACACTAAGAGGTCTGTAATACATGCCATTAAAGTTACTTTCACCATAATATACACTTTCCCTTTAGGATAAAGAGTCTGCATCCCAAATACATTTGAAAGTCCCACTAAAACCAGCAAAACAGATAAAATCTGAGAAACACCTATAGATGGTATAAAACTATTACCACCCAAAATAGGTATAGCATATTGACTAACAAAGAACAGTCCAACAGATATTGGTAAAGAAACTCCAACAGTAAACGAATATACTTTTTGAGAGATTGTAGCAAATTCTTCATCTCTTCCTTCAGCCATCAAATTCGAAAACCGAGGTAGCAAAATTGCAGTTAACGAATCTACTATTCCAAACACTAGTGAAAACAATTTTATACCACCATAATAATAACCAACATATACATCATCAGTCATAAATCCTAAAATTACTGGATTAAGAGTAAGATATATAGTAGATAATAAAACTAATAAAAATGTTATACCTACAGACTTTAAATGCTTGTAAGGATTAATACTACGTCGATCAATATTACATATACACAAATATTTACGTAATCTAATAAAATTGAATACACTATTTCCTACCGATGTAAGAGTAATTGTAATACCATACCATAGAATATCATTTTTTGTCTTTACTAAAGTAAACAATAATATAATCCCAATCATACGGACAATCAAACCACGAACCGTAATATATTTAAAATCTTCAATGCCTTTATAAAACCATTCACATCCAATGGTAGTAAGAAAAATAGAAGAACTTAACAACAAGAAAAGAGGTAAATCTGTTTGTATCTTGGGAACTGTAAAACATAAAATAGCAACGACCAAATAACCAATCAAGGTAGTAATTCCATGTAGAGATAATATCTCAATCGTGGTAACATTAAGTTGCTTTCTATCGTTTCTCACTCTAGCAATTTCTCTTACTGCATATAATGGTATACCTAATCCTACAACTAAACTGATATATGATATTATTGATTGATAAAAGTTCACTTCTCCTATTCCTTCTGCTAACAAAATCCTAGATGAATATGGAAACGTTATTAAAGGAAATAGAATTCCAGAAATAGTATTCAATAGATTGAAAATATAATTAGCTGTTATTGATCTTGACATAAATATTAAAATATTTGCTTTATAAACAAGTTACATAGACCACTATTTCCTTAACCCTTCTTATACATTAATCATAGAAAGCCATACTAACCTTCTTTATCATATAAGTTATCGCCCAAAAAACATTTATTGGCTTTGTGTGTTAAAAATCACTTTTATCAAATATACTTCACAATAGAATACTAAAAACGGATTGTATTCATATATTCGATCTTGAAATCATTTTCTATTATTATATCAATAAAAGAAATTATCAATACAAATTGATTGTATATTTTATAAACGATACATCGACCAGCTATAAAACCATTTAATACTTCCATAATCTATCCAGTAAATAATAATTATAATCTCTTTCACTTCCCCAATCTTGGAAGTCTTTCACCTCAAAAGGCCTAAAAGGAATATTATCCAATAGCATAGCATAGACTATATGCGACATAAAAAGTTGTTCATACAAATATAATCTCTCATAATATTTGCAGAACACAGCAGCATCATCAAAAATATAACCTCCTGCATTAAAGAAACGGCTGATGATTTTTTTTTCTATTATATTTGTTATATAGAACTGATCATCAAGTTCCACATAACTCTTATTTCTTGGATTCACCATTTCCAACTTATCAAGTGGATAAATAGCTATACTATTTGCAATGGTAAAATCTCCACAAAAATAGCCATCAGGATCTTTCACAAAAATTGCTCCTTCTATGTTCTCGCAATTCACAGTCCGATAGACAGTCTCAGCCTGGCTAGTGGTTGGCTCATCAAGAACTACGACCTTAGCATTACTCAGTCCCAACTTTTTAAATTGCAATTTCAGCAATAATGACAAATAGTATTTTTTATCATATTTTTCAAGAATTGTAAAATAGATATTATCAAAACGATTTAAATCTAACCCTTGAATAGATTTTATGCAAAGCGAGATTCCATCAGGAGCAAAGTTAAATATATAAGGCATATAGTTCTCATACTCAATATTGTCAGCTCCTATAGGAATAATCAAACTAATACTCATAAAATTGAATTGAGGACATTTTTTAAGAATGCTACAGTTCTCTCCTCCTTAGCATATTGTATAACACGTAGGAAATTCATCAACTGAAAAGTACTATAATACTTATTATACCAATCATAATTACTATAATATATATCTATCTCTTTATCTATCTTGTCTGAAATTATTCTCATCCGCACAGAATCAAAATCATGCCCATACATAAGCTGCGACCAACCATAATTTGAATCTTGCCTAATCTTTACTAAATCAAGTAATGGAGATTCCAAAAATGAGTCCAGAAAGTCTATCAAATAGTAATTATTTCCATTAAATAGTATATTTGAAAAAGTCAAGTCTCCATGACACTGTCCAACTGGTATGTTTATCTCTTCATCTAGTTCATTGAATACAATTGAAGACTTCTCTAGAATTATCTTAATATCTGTATCCTTACTAATAAAATCATTTTTAGCAACTTTATCACAAACATCATTATATTTATTTATTACAACATTTTTATTAATCGGAGTCATTTTTGAATTTTCAATTTCAGAATCAATAAAAATTTTCAATGCCTTGATAAAATAACTAATCTGGTCAAATCCTGCATCTTCAAAATAATCTACATAATTCTTACTATATATATACTCCATCTTAATATTTAGATATTCATCCATACGTTCAATACCATATATTTTCGGTACACGAATATGCTGATAAGCTATCTTTGAAGCATTACACTGTTTCAAAGCTTGCTTATACAATCGTGGAATATAATTCTTATCACGAGTACTCTTGTTAATAAACAAGCTATCCCCGCCATTAACAATGTCTATCTGACAACCAGAATGCCCTCTTATTTCAATCTCCATAATAGTTTGAATTAACAACTATATAGTTTATACCTGCTGACTGGGCTGCCTGTACACCCACTTCCGAATCTTCAAAAACAAGTGCCTCATTAGGTTGCATAGAAAAATGCCTTAATACTGTCCTATATATCTCAGGGGAGGGTTTTCCTTGTCTCACCTCCTCACCCGCCAAAATAAGATCAAATATATCAGTTACCTCAATGTATTGCAATGCTTTTTCTAAATTTTTACGACATGCAGTAGAAGCTATCGCTGTTTTACCTCCAGCATTGTGAAAAGTTTTCAGTATAGCTAATAAAGAATTATTCACTTTAAAATATCTAAAAAAATCGGGGTAACAATTACCTTTAAACTCACTTATTTTTTGAGTTACAACCGGATCTGTTATGCCAACAGTTGCCATAAACTTTTCAAACCTAAAACCAAAACAATGACGATAGTCTACCTCTTTAAGAGCTAATCCCACCTGATTAAAAGCCTCTTGATAAGCCATAAAATTAGCTCGAAAAGTATCAACTAATGTACCGTCAAAATCTACAATTAACAGTTTTATTTCACTTCCGAGCATTACATATATCGTTTAAGTTCTTCAGGTGTCCCATAAGAATAATAATTTTCCATTAAGCAAAGTTTGACAGTTTCTCCATTCTTCAACAAATAATTATAAAGTAATGACACATAAAATTCCGATTTATTAGGTATTGAATTATCTAATAATTGATGCGCAACTTTTAAAAAACCTTTTCCTGAAGAAAAGAAATACGCTCCACAAAGAGCATGATTAGATATTACCTCTTTCTCTGCTGTACGCCTTACTATATTATTAGCATCAATCTCAGCATAACTATACTTTGGAAGGTCTGATTCAAATGATACCAACAAGCCGCCATTGACCTCATCTACAGGTTTTGCTAATATTTGACGAATATTTTCAAGAAAAGCCTTACTAGAGAATTCCAAATCACAGTCCATAACTATAACAGAATCATTAGGGTCTATTGCAGACTCAGCCATCAAACAAGTTTCAACTGCACCACGAGTGGTATTAAGTACAGAAAAAACTTTAGCATTTGGCAACTTGTTTTTTATATATTCGTTTATATGATATCTATCAATATGTTCCTGACGAACAATAAATGAATACTTCAAATTTATATCGTCCATAATTACGCTCCTAATAGCTCTAACGAACAAAGGTATCCCCTTCAATTCAATCAATGGCTTTGGTGTAGTCCAACCTTCTTTAAGAAAACGTGTTCCCTCACCTGCCATTGGCATGATAATATGTAAACTTCGCATAGTCCTCTATAATATTAAGTGCACATTATTTAACTATCCAACCTTTTCAGCTTAAGATAACTAAAAGTGTACTGATTGATTAGTCATTCCCTAATAATTAATTACAATATTTCCTTCGTTAATACACTTTCTTAAAGCTAAAGATTTCATTAGCTATATTATATCAACATTGAGAAATTGATATCTGTATCTGCTCAATTTTAATCCATTCCTTATCTTAATATGCATTCTTTTCTCCAACAACTACATTTGCTATAGTCTTATAAATGATATATATATCAAGTAGCATTGTCCAATGCTCCATATACCAAATATCAGCTTTAACACGTTCCTCCATCTGTGAGAGTTCTCTCGTTTCACCACGAAAACCATGTGTTTGAGCCCAGCCGGTTACTCCAGGTTTTATAAAGTGCCGCACCATATACTTATCAATCAAACGGGCATAAGTCTCCGTATGAGCCAACATGTGTGGACGTGGTCCCACTATTGACATATCACCCCTAAAAACATTGATAAACTGGGGAAGTTCGTCAATATTAGAACGACGAAGGAAGTTCCCAAACCGAGTTTTACGAGGATCATCAGCCGTAGCCTGTTTACTGTCAGCTTCATCATTCACTTTCATAGAACGGAATTTATAACACACAAAATCCACACCATTCAACCCCGTACGCATTTGCTTAAAGAATACAGGACCGGGAGAAGTCAACTTTATAATACTTCCCACTATAAGATAAACAAAGGGAAAAACTGTAACCAGAAAAAAACCGGAGAAAACAACATCAAACATCCGTTTCAACATACGGTTCTCCATCTTACCCAAAGGTTCATAACGCAGATTCAAGATAGGCATATTGCCAACCATACTGTGCCAGATACGACGCGGAAAACCTTTACATACATTAGGAACACCGTGAAAATAAAGCAAATGGTTTTCACAATAATTCATGATAGAAAAATTGTAACGTCCCTCCTCCATCGATAGAGAACAAAAAACATGCTTGATGCTTGGATGTGCA
>NC_021017.1:4731343-4732382 GCF_000210075.1 Bacteroides xylanisolvens XB1A | reverse complement strand
AGAAGAAAGAGCATCATTCGGTTTTATATCAAAATAACCCACGACTTCATATAGGGAAGACGCCAGAGAACTTTCCATCTCCTCATACAACACCTGCATATTATTGCCTCCACCTATAAAAACAGCATAACGTCTATGCTTGCCCTTAGCACAATAAACTATCAGAAAATGACGGATGATAATGCGATAAATACTTAAGATAACAAAGAGAAAAGAGAAATATGCAACAAAGAAAAAAGGAGAATAGATAGAGATTCCACTAAAAGTCATGATACATGCCCAAAAGATGGAAAAAGCTATAGTATTCTTCAACACGCGCAACACAAGTTGGTCAGGGCGAATTCCCCGACTATCCCAAACCCTCCCACGAGAACCGGAACAGGCCAGATAACAGAGACTTAACGAAGTCATCATCCAGGAAACCCTACAAGAAAAAGGTAAAGAGACAAATACTTCTTCCCAAAAGAAAAGGAGAAAGAACAATACCAAATTCAGAATGATCAGATCTCCCAGAACTGCTATAAATTCTATAAATTTATTGATTTGACTGGTGGTTGATACCATATCACATTAAAAATTGATTTTAGGCACATACTTCTTTGAACTTGCTCAGAAGGTCTTTCCCGAACAAATTCCAAGAGATTACAATACAAACTGATAGGAAAACAAAAACTAAAACATATACTTTCCTACTGGTTCCCGAAGGATATAATGGTACAACTGCAGGCTCTACAACAGCAAAAACAGGCTTCTCCTCCTGAACTTTAGCTCTGGCAACCTGAAGCTGACCGGCAACCTGACTATATACCTGGTAAGCCAAACTCATGTCATTCTGCAAACGTTCCTGCTCGGTACGAACACTCTGCAAAATGATATTGTCATGAGAATCCATATAATCGGCATATTTTCTCTGCGCTTCGTAATATTCCTGCTGACGTTCTTTAAACAATTTCTCCAAATAGAGACAATCCTCTTTAGATTTGGAGGTACGATAGTCTATGATATATTCCTGCAACTTCTTAACTACAGAGTCAGCAAC
>NC_021017.1:4727838-4729509 GCF_000210075.1 Bacteroides xylanisolvens XB1A | reverse complement strand
GGGAAGTACCATCCATGATGGCTTTAATGTCAACAGGGATAACTTCAGTAGTAAGGTCCTCACGTTGACGATAAAGGACAGCACGGTTCAAGAAAGCATCACCCGTCAAGCCTTGGGCTTCGTTCACCAGTTCGCGGACGGTATTCAGTTTACCGTTTAGCTGGTAGATACCGGGACGGTAAACAGCACCACGGATTTCAAGCTTATTAGTGAAACGGTTAAGGATAGCCTCGGCAGTCACAACATCACCATTCCGCATTTTATAGACACTATAATCAAGGTCTTTGACTGTGTTTACTTCATACTCCTGTCCGTTTTGGCGTACGACACGCAAAGAACGGGTGTAGGCGTCAGCGTCAAATCCACCGGCATAACTGATAAGTGTAGATAAGTTTTCGTCCTTCTTCATTTCGAAACGCATGGGGCGTTTCACTTTTCCGTCGATCTTAACCAATACGTCATAGGCGGGAACAATCACAACATCACCTTCCTGCAGACGAATGTCATCCTGAATGTTGCCTTTCATGATAAATTGGTAGACGTCGATTGTGGCGATGTTCTTACCGTTACGTACCAGCTGGACATTACGAAGGCTACCTATGTCACTCACACCTCCTGCACGATAAAGTGCATGGAATACAGTAGAAAAGGAAGAAAGAGAGTAAGTGCCCGGCTGGACAACTTCACCCATTACATTGATTTGAATAGTACGGATGCTGCCCAGAGTCAGACGGATGTCAGAAGTGGGGTCATTCGTATTATTAAGACCATTATATATCTTGTTTAATGTTTTTTTGAGATAGTCATTGGCTTCAGAAATGGTTAGTCCGTTCAGGTTGACAGGACCTATTTTCTGAATATTGATAGTGCCATCAGGAGAAATCTGTTGGCGGATAGTGTTCTGACTGGCTCCCCAGATGTCGATAATCACTTCGTCACCGGGACCGAGACGGTAATTTAAAGGGGTGGCGATGTTGACACTGGGTTCAAAAGTCAGGTTACGAGTATTGAAGATGTTTCTTCCGAAAACCTGATTACCACGTGCAAGGTCTTGAGTGCTCGGATGGTCTTCCAACATATCGGAAGTATTCTCCTTCATTTCTTCACGAAGACGGGATTCATTGACATCCGTACCGGTAGCGTTGGAAGCATTGACGTTGTTCTGCTGCTCATAAAGCTGCTTCACACGCATAGCCTGTTCTTTGGTCACACCCTTACGTGCAAGTTCAGAGGCTAATTGTTTTTGTTCTTTCCCTTGTCTAATCCCCTCTTTGACATACTCCAATACTTGAGAATCGCTCATATTTTGAGCCATCAAAGGAGAAAAAACTCCTAACAGTAGAATGAATAGAAATACGTTAAAGTTTTTTTGTGTCGTCATTACTAATCTTTGTGGGTTCTACATAACCGATTGGCATATCTACACAAGCACAGCCAAGCATATTTAAACGAACGGCAATCTTACTCTTACCCCCGACAGTCACGAGTTCGCCAACAAGACCACTCAAAGGACCTTTTATCACACGAACTTTCTCACCACGCGCCAGTGGAGTATCATTCATACAGACTGTTTCATCGGAATAATCGAGCATGAAACGGAAACGGGCCATCTGCTCGTCAGGAATAACGGCAGGAGTGCTTTCACCACGCATCACCATATAACGGCTAACC
>NC_021017.1:4697747-4726549 GCF_000210075.1 Bacteroides xylanisolvens XB1A | reverse complement strand
GGCCGTAACGTCGTAAACGTTCACGGGTGATCTGTCTGAACGACACATTAGACGTGCCGCAAAATTTGCTGAAAGAAAAGAGGGCATTCTTGTAGACATGCGCCGTAGAATACCGTCCCTCCTTCCGCAAACGACCGATGTAGAATTCCGCACACCGGTTAAATCCATTTTTGTTCATCATTTGCATCACTAATAATTTTATATATTATACCATTTGGCAAGCAACAAAAAAACAAATCTTTTTGCAGAATTGAAGCACACTTGACAAATGCGATATTATTTTTTCAGATTATTAACCTATAAAAAAATATCCGGATGCCCACTAAACGGACATCCGGATATCACTCTCTTTCTACCTTCTGACTAATTACCTCTCTGAATAGTTTGCCAGATTGTAACATACCGGCTTCGTGCTATTACCTACGCGGTAGATACCGAACTTAAAGTAATAACCATCATCGTCGTTACGTCCAATCATGATTTTCTCATTGTCTACAATGTGTTTATTAACCTTTTTCCCTTTTTCCTGATAGTCCATCTGTACATCGAGCATACCCGGCTTTACAATTGTTTCCGCCTCTTTGCCATAGACTGTCCAATCGATATGAATACGGAATGTAATCCAACAATCTTTCGGAAAATCGGCGAAAGGCATTTTGTAAGCAATGGTCGATGCTTTATATGTAGATGTCACAGGTTTCATAACCGGTGTCTTTTCCGGATTTGCGTTGCAACGGTCGTCTTTATCAGTCAGCCATTTACGGTCGGAATTTGCTTTGATGTAAAACCATCCGCCTGAAAATCCGAATGCCAATGGAGGATAGCCACCTTGTTCCACCAGCCATCCGTTAGCCTTTCCGGCTTGATAAACGGGATTGCCTTGTTTGTCTTTCACCGGATTACCTTGCTTGTCCAGCTTGGGTTTCTTTTCGTATCCCATGTTTTTCTTAAAAATAGTAGTCTTGTCCAGTTCCATGAACTCATCAGCTGTCAGTTTCTTCACTTCACCCTGTGGAGTCTGTACCAAAGTACGATCCGGCATTCCATGCCATTGAGCAAAAATGGTGGAAACATCACTGCCTAATGTAGAAGGGATATATACCGAAAACTCATAATCGCGGGAAGCACCTTGCGGACAAATACCTTTTCCATGATGATATACAGTTTTCATTATTTGTGCTTTCTTATATGTATCGGCTGGTTTGCCTTTGAAATCATCGGAAGTTGCATAACAATAAGAAAATTCCGCACGCCCTTTTGTTTCCCCCGCTGCATATCCGGATAATGTGTTATCATCTTCTTTCAGTTCAAAACGATAAGAAGGTTTTCCGTTGAACATAAGGTTGAAATCACGTTGAATGGCATGCGCTTTTTTAGCTCCGACTGCTACCCAGCAACCATCTATAATCTGATTGACACATGCCGAATCTGCCTGTACATTTACACGCTCGGTCAGTGGCACCAAAGTCTGTGTTTCTATAGCCGGACCGGGTTTCTCGACTTGTTCAGCCATCGCCGTGCATCCTGATGCCAGCACGCAAATAATAAAAATGCTTTTCTTCATTCTATTCGATATTAAGTTTGTTGACGGTGCAAAAATACGAAAGGCAACCTCATCGGTTGCCTTTCGTTTGTCTCAAATGTTTTCACATTTGTGTAATTTTGCTGTCAACACCTGCCTGGAGGCTTAATTGGGTGCTTCATCGTTCAAATCTTCTTCAAGCATATCGACTTTCTGTATGCTCATTTTTCCATCAGCAGTGATCGTTATAGAAAGCGGCATATACAAATCTGTCTGCGGATAACAAACACTTGCGGCATATACAATGCCCTGCGGAGTGGTCTTGTCGTATACAATTCCTTCCAATATAGATTTCGAGAGAAATTTTGCATCGACTACGGATGAAAAATCATTCTTGGTAAATGTCTTGTTCAATACCGTTTCGTTACCGCGTGTCAGGTGCAGCACTATTTTATTATCGACATAAGTATCTCCCATCTCATTTGTTACATGAGGCAGACTTTCGTCCGGAGTACGTGAAACAAAGGAATGATAATCTTTTCCTTTGAATTTAAAGTTAGTTTCGCTCTTAGACGTCTGCATACGCTGCAATCCGTGAGCATCTATACTGTCTATTCTTGCCAGCAGCGACTGATTATCTGAAGATCCTTTTTTACCGCCACATGCAGTCACAGCCACCGCCAACGGCAACAAAAGCAAATAAATTAGTTTTCTCATACGTAAGTTTTCTGTTTATAAATAGATGGCAAAGGAACAAAAAGAGCGGGATATTTACAAGTGTAACCGACATTTTTCCTACATTTGAAGGAAAGAAGGAATGGAAAGGCTATCACAAAGGGGGGCTTGACAACAGTGGCAAACCGGCCAGTGCATTTAATGCTTTCAAGAGATAAGATTATTGAATCCTTTTTTATAACTTTACGCCGAATCCAAAATATTTTATACCTGAAAAGTAAAAATGAACATGAAACACCCCAAACAGTTATTAGCTGTACTTTTGATGGCCGCCGCCTGCACTATGCAAGCGCAACGCAGTGAGGCACTGCTGGAGAAGAACTGGAAATTCAGTAAAGGAGATTTTAAAGAGGCCAGTCAGCCGGAGTTCAATGACACTAAATGGGAATCGGTTGTTATTCCACACGACTGGGCGATTTTTGGTCCATTCGACATGAACAATGATCTTCAGAATGTGGCAGTGACACAGAACTTTGAGAAAAAAGCTTCCTTGAAGACAGGACGTACCGGCGGTCTTCCTTATGTAGGTACCGGATGGTATCGTACCAGTTTTGACGCCCCTGCCGACAAAGAAGTGACACTACTCTTTGACGGTGCCATGAGTGAAGCGCGTGTCTACATCAACGGAAAAGAAGCTTGTTTCTGGCCTTTCGGCTACAATTCTTTTCACTGTAATGTGACTTCCTTATTGAATAAAAACGGTAAAAACAATACGCTTGCCGTGCGTTTGGAAAACCGTCCGCAATCTTCGCGCTGGTATCCGGGAGCAGGTCTGTATCGCAATGTACACCTGATTGTGACTGACAAAATCCATGTGCCTGTATGGGGAACGCAAATCACAACTCCTCACGTCAACAAGGATTTTGCAGCCGTACGTCTCCAAACGAAGATAGACAATGCCGGTGAGAAAACAGCCATCCGTGTAGAGACGGAAATTCTTTCTCCGGAAGGTAAAGTTGTTACCCGGAAAGAGAATACAAGCCGCATCAATCACGGACAACCTTTTGAACAAAATTTTATTGTAAACGCGCCCGAACTCTGGTCGCCGGAAAGTCCGTCGCTTTACAAGGCTGTCTCTAAAATTTATGCGGATGATAAACTGGTAGATACTTACACCACACGTTTCGGTATCCGCAGCATTGAATACATTGCCGACAAAGGGTTCTACCTGAACGGGGAGCACCGCAAATTTCAGGGTGTATGCAATCACCACGATTTAGGTCCGTTGGGCGCCGCTATCAATGTAGCAGCACTGCGTCATCAGCTTACGCTATTGAAAGATATGGGATGTGACGCGATCCGTACTTCTCATAATATGCCGACTCCCGAACTCGTTGCATTGTGTGACGAAATGGGATTTATGATGATGATCGAACCGTTCGATGAATGGGATATCGCCAAATGTGAAAATGGTTATCACCGCTACTTCGATGAATGGGCGGAACGTGATATGATAAATATGCTTCATAATTACCGGAACAACCCTTGCGTCGTTATGTGGAGTATCGGCAACGAAGTACCGACTCAATGCAGTCCTGTCGGTTATAAAGTGGCCAAGTTCCTGCAGGATATCTGCCATCGTGAAGATTCTACCCGTCCTGTCACTTGCGGAATGGACCAGGTGACTTGTGTACTTGCCAACGGATTTGCAGCAATGATTGATATTCCGGGACTTAATTACCGTACGCAACGCTATCAGGAGTCATACGACCAACTCCCGCAGAATCTGATTCTGGGAAGCGAAACGGCTTCTACTGTCAGCTCACGCGGCGTGTACAAGTTCCCGGTGGAGGATAAGAAAGGGGCCAAATATGAAGATCATCAATGCTCTTCATACGATGTGGAGGTTTGTCCCTGGTCGAATATTCCGGACGAGGACTTTGCATTAGCTGACGATCATCATTGGACCATCGGACAGTTCGTATGGACCGGATTTGATTATCTGGGTGAACCGTCACCATACGATACGGATTCATGGCCTAACCACAGTTCAATGTTTGGTATCATCGACCTTGCCAGTTTACCCAAAGACCGCTATTATCTTTACCGTAGCGTGTGGAACAAGGAAGCGGAAACCTTACATATCCTGCCTCACTGGACCTGGCCGGGACGTGAAGGTGAAGTGACTCCCATTTTTGTGTACACTAATTATCCTACTGCCGAATTGTTTATCAATGGCAAAAGTTATGGAAAACAAAGCAAGAATAATAGTTCGCTAAAGAACCGCTATCGTCTGATGTGGATGGATACAAAGTACGAACCGGGGGAAGTGAAAGTAGTAGCCTACGACAAAAACGGAAAAGCGGTAGCTGAAAAAGTAGTCCGTACTGCCGGAAAGCCTCATCACATCGAACTGGTAAGCAACCGTAACGAACTGACTGCAGATGGAAAAGACCTGGCTTATGTGACTGTTAAAGTAGTAGACAAAGACGGTAACCTCTGCCCAGCCGATAATCGTCAGATAAATTTCTCGGTAAAGGGAACAGGTAAATATCGTGCTGCCGCCAATGGCGATCCGACGAACCTTGAACAATTCCATCTTCCAAAAATGCATGCTTTCAACGGTATGTTGACAGCTATTCTGCAAGCCGGTGAAACTGTCGGAGAGATTGTGTTTACAGCAAAAGCAAACGGAGTGAAAGCCGGAAATATTCGTATTCAGACGAAATAAGGCATACGCTTCAGCATATAACAAACCCACCGGATTTCTTCACTGAAAAGAAGTCCGATGGGTTTCTTCATACAACTATCTCTGAAACTTGCTCACTTGTGCTCAATAAAAGCGACGTTATAAGTACTCTAGCTAAATAGCTTTCCAGAAGGCCTGAAAATCACGATACCTGCCGTAGCAGACCAATTCGTCTCCTTCTTCCACTTTCTCATTTCCCGGTAATTCATTCTTCACATGAAGCTCGGTCAGAGAGATACCCAGGCAGTTGGTGATCTTATTCGCCCGTTTCAATCCTATCATTTTTAAATGAAACTCTTCATCCAGGTTTAACTCATTCACAAAATATCCTACAAATTTCTCCGGAACCGTGAACTTCACAACATAATAATCCTGATCGATGCGGAATCCTTCCATGTTAGTACCGAAGTCGAGCAGTTGTACCAGGCTGCGGGCAGCATCTTCTTCCGGGGTCAGGATTCGTTCCAGATCAAAAGCTTCAAGCACCGCTTTATGTACGGCATCAATAGCACGGGCAAAAATACGGGGAACCTTTTTCTGCTTCAACAGGGCAACGACTCGTATCGACGCACCAAAATTCTCTCCAATCGCTACAATAACTATATCCACACTATTCAATGGCAACACTGATAATGACTGTTCGTCAGTAGCATCAATGACAAAAGCTGTAGCAACCTTATCTTTGATGGAATCTACACGACTTTCGCTTATATCCGCACCTATAATTTCGTGTCCCAAGGCGGACAGTTCTTCCGCCAACACATGGCCGTAATTTCCTAAACCAATAATAATATACTTCATAGCTTTAGTTTATTATGATGTTATCACTTGGATAACGGTATTTTGTATTCTTTTTCTGTTTGACGATTCCCAACATCAATGTTATTAACCCCACACGACCAATAAACATCAACAAAGACACCAATAGTTTGCTTGCGTCGCACAAATGAGGGGTCAGATTCAGACTGGAACCTACGGTACTAAGCGCAGAGACACATTCGAAAGTCAATGCCATAATGGAAACACCCGGTTCGAGTATGCTCAATGTAAAAATAAAAATGAATAAGACTCCCAATGACATGACTACTGTTGCATTGGAACGCCGGATTGAATCGTAAGACAATTCCCTGCCGAACACTTCCACTCGTTCAGTGCCACGCAATACGGCTACAAGATTCAGAACTACGACCGCAAAAGCATTCACTTTCACACCACCTGCCGTGGACTGTGATCCACCGCCCACCCACATCAGGAATAGATAAACCAACAATGTCTGCACGCTCAATGATGCCAGGTCGACACTGCTGAAACCGGCTGTTCGCGGACAAGTGGCATTAAAGAAAGCTTGTGTCCACTTATCTGCCACAGGCATACCGGCAAAAGAACCATTCCACTCAAAAGCAGCAATAGCCAATGTGCCGATTAATAAAAGCAGAAAAGTCATGATTAACACGATTTTCGTATTCAGGTTATAGAGGTGCTGCATTTTATGCCGATCCAGTTTGCGGGTACGAATCAATTTCCAGAAACGACGGAGGTGATACAATACAATATCCTTGAAATTGACAAGGATGGGGAAACCGATACCACCAAATATAATCAATAGAGAAACGGTAATAAACAGCCAATTGTGGTTAGTCATCACCATCGGATTTCCTAAATTGCCGGAAAGCGTAGAAAAACCCGCATTACAAAAAGCTGAAATAGAATGGAAAGCAGCAAAACCCAACTCTCCTTCCAGGGTCATTCCCAACGTTCCGTGAATACTAAACCAAATCGAAACCATACCGATCCCTTCAATCACTAAGGTAAAGCCTAATATATATAATAAAGTAGACAGCAAAGAACCTAATGAATTGGAACTAACCATATCACGCACAACAAGCTGGTTGTAGATGGAAGTATTCCCCATGAAGAACATGGCGAAGAAACTGGTTAATGTCATCACTCCCAATCCGCCAATCTGAATCAACAGGATAATGACAACTAATCCCGAAGTGGTGAATGTAGTAGACACGTCTACCGGTACCAGGCCTGTAACGCATACGGCACTGGTAGCGGTAAATAAAGAGTCTACCCAGGTGATACCATTTACCGTGCAGCGCGGAAGCATCAACAAGCCTGCTCCAATCAGAATAATAGCCATAAAACTGACTGCCAATATCAAAGACGGATTGGTACGCCGTCCCAACAGACGCACCAGCCCATTGGACAGATTGAGGAAAGAAAGAACTAACAATAACAAAAGATGATAAAACTTCCCATGTAAGAATTCCCAAATATGCAAAATAGCTCCTTCTTCTTCCGGACGATGGAATATAACAGGTACCAACGTGAGATATAACAATCCACTCAATATCCAGGCTAATCGCCGGTATTGCTTTTTAGTATTCCGGTATTCCAGCGAGATATGTAAAGTGACATCAATCAGAAAAATGATCCAGACAGTTTTATACAATGTCTGCAAATTCGCCACTTCATCAATAGACAAGGGAAAGCCATGTTCATATACTACTCCGACAATCAATGATAAAGATGCCAGATAAGTGAGTGCTTCTATCAGCCCTAACAAAATACGTACATAGGGTTTTAGGAGTTTATTCTGATACAATAAAAACTTATGATAAATCTTCATATCATCTTTTTTAACGGGGTCGTGCAAACTTAACTAAAATAACAATCAAACACGATTCTTTGTTGACAAAATTTTCTGAATATTAAAAATTTGACTACTTTTGGCAACAGAAAACTAAAAAACTACAATATTATGAGTAAAAAAAGAAAACGGTATATTCTACCGGAAAAAGAAATTCCACATTACTGGTACAACATTCAGGCTGATATGGTGAACAAGCCTATGCCTCCGTTGCACCCGGGAACCAAACAACCGCTAAAAGCAGAAGATTTATATCCGATTTTCGCAAAAGAACTGTGTCATCAGGAGCTGAATCAGACGGATGCATGGATAGAAATACCGGAAGAAGTGCGTGAAATGTACAAGTACTACCGCAGCACTCCGCTGGTTCGTGCTTATGGTTTGGAAAAAGCACTCGGCACTCCGGCTCATATCTATTTTAAGAACGAAAGCGTAAGCCCTATCGGTTCGCATAAGTTGAACTCTGCATTGGCACAAGCTTATTATTGTAAAGAAGAAGGAGTTACCAACATTACCACTGAAACTGGTGCCGGACAATGGGGAGCCGCTCTTTCTTACGCAGCCAAGGTTTTCGGCCTGGAAGCTGCCGTTTATCAGGTAAAAATCAGTTATGAACAAAAACCATACCGCCGCAGCATCATGCAGACTTTCGGAGCACAGGTCACTCCTTCTCCATCTATGTCTACCCGTGCCGGTAAGGATATTCTGACGAAACACCCCACTTATCAAGGTTCATTGGGAACTGCTATTTCGGAAGCTATCGAACTGGCACAAATGACTCCCAACTGTAAATATACGCTCGGTTCCGTACTTAGCCACGTGACTCTCCACCAGACTATTATCGGACTGGAAGCTGAAAAACAAATGGAAATGGCAGGCGAATATCCGGATATCGTGATCGGTTGTTTCGGAGGTGGTTCCAACTTCGGAGGTATCTCTTTCCCGTTCATGCGCCACACCATACAGGAAGGGAAAAAGACTCGTTTCGTTGCTGCCGAACCTGCTTCTTGTCCGAAACTGACACGTGGTAAGTTCCAGTATGACTTCGGTGATGAAGCCGGATATACCCCGTTGCTACCTATGTTTACTTTGGGACATAATTTTGCTCCTGCTCATATCCATGCTGGTGGGCTTCGTTATCACGGCGCAGGTGTAATCGTTTCACAGTTACTCAAAGATAATCTGATGGAAGCGGTAGATATACAGCAATTGGAGTCTTTCGAAGCCGGTTGTCTGTTTGCGCAGTCTGAAGGTATTATTCCGGCTCCCGAATCCAGCCACGCTATTGCGGCGGCTATCCGCGAAGCTAACAAATGTAAGGAGACAGGAGAAGAGAAAGTGATTCTTTTCAATCTTTCGGGTCATGGTCTGATCGATATGGCTTCTTATGATAAGTATTTGGCCGGTGATCTGGTGAATTATACATTGAATGACGAAGATATTCAGAAGAATTTAGACGAGATAGGAGATTTAGCTAAATAAATTACCTACCAGTTTCAAGTTTCACCACCGATTACACAGATTAACACAGATTTAATTGTAATTCGAAGATTGTCGATATAAAAATCCGTGCTAATCTGTATAATCGGTGGTATTTTTTCATTCCCTATATTTACTTTCTCTCTATTGAATACCTCCATATAAAAGATTTTGCTATCTTTGATGCCATTATTAATCTTATGAACTAATAATGAACAGCCTTAAAAAAACAACAATCTGTCTACTCTTTCTATGTATAGGGGTTAATTGCGTTTTTTCTGAAGTTCCGGAGCAAATTAACTTCTCTTATATTTCTATTAACGAAGGATTGTCACAAAGCACCGTATTTTCTATCGATCAGGACCAAAGAGGTAATATGTGGTTCGCGACCTATGATGGAGTAAACAAGTATGACGGGTATTCATTTACAGTTTATCAACATAATGAAGAGGATCCGAACAGTATTGCTAATGACATTTCACGAATCGTAAAAACTGACAGTCAGGGACGTGTCTGGATCGGTACGCGGGATGGTTTGTCATATTATGACGAAGAAAAAGACAAATTCAGAAATTTCTTCTACGAGAAAAAAGGCAAACGGCAACAAATCAATGGTATTGCAGAAATCTCACCGGAACAGTTGCTTATAAGCACACAAGAAGGTCTGACTATGTTCGATATTAAAGAATCACGATTCGTTGATGATTCTTTTAGTACCGCTATGCACAAGCTTATAGCTTCAGCTCTTTACAGACAGGGGGATATTATCTATATCGGTACCCCGGTCGACGGGCTTTACAGCTATTCCATTCCTCAAAAGAAACTGGAAAAGATTACTCCGATAACGGAAACAAAACAGATTCAAGCCATTTTGCAGCAATCTCCTACCCGTATATGGGTAGCTACCGAAGGAGCCGGTCTGCTTCTGCTCAATCCGAAAACGAAAGAGGTCAAGGCTTATCATCATTCTTCTTCCAATCCTAAAAGTATCAGTTCCAATTATATCCGCTCTCTGGCACTGGATTCGCAAAATCGCTTATGGATAGGAACGTTCAATGATCTAAACATTTATCATGAAGGAAGCGATTCTTTCGTTTCCTACAGTAGCAGTCCGGTAGAAAACGGCAGTTTGTCACAACGTTCGGTTCGCAGTATCTTTATGGATTCGCAAGGAGGTATGTGGCTTGGAACCTATTTCGGGGGATTGAACTATTACCATCCTATCCGCAACAGATTCAAGAATATCCAGCGTATTCCCTATAAGAATTCTCTAAGCGATAACGTAGTCAGCTGCATTACGGAAGATAAGGATAAGAACTTATGGATAGGAACGAATGATGGTGGTTTGAATCTGTATAATACAAAGACACAACAGTTTACGCACTATATCTTACAGGAAGACGAACGGGAAATCGGTATTGGTTCCAACAATATCAAAGCCGTATATGTAGATGAACAAAAATCACTTGTATATATAGGAACACATGCCGGCGGACTGACTGTTCTCCATCGAAACAGTGGAAAAATGGAAAGTTTCAATCAGCTGAACAGCCAGTTGGTGAATGAGAATGTATATGCAATTCTTCCTGATAAAGGGGGAAATCTCTTATTGGGGACATTAAGTGCTCTGGTTAGTTTTAACCCGGAAAAAAAGAGTTTTACCACCATTGATAAGGAAAAGGACGGTACTCCATTTACTTCACAACGAATCACAATCCTGTTCAGAGATTCCCATAAACGGCTTTGGGTCGGGGGTGAGGAAGGTATATCTGTCTTTCAGCAGGAAGGAATCGAGATAGAAAAGGTGCCTATTCTGCCGGAATCATCTGTAACAAAGACGTTTACCAATTGCATTTACGAGGCTGCCAACGGTATCATTTGGGTAGGTACGCGTGAAGGCTTCTACTGTTTTAATGAGAAAGAAAAGAAAATCAAACGATATACTACGGCTAACGGTTTGCCTAATAATGTGGTATATGGTATTCTGGAAGATACTTTCGGACGTCTTTGGGTAAGTACCAATCGTGGTATTTCCTGTTTCAATCCGGAAACAGAGAGGTTCCGTAATTTTACGGAATCCGACGGATTACAGAGTAATCAGTTTAATACTTCTTCGTTCTGTCGCACTTCGAGCGGTCAGATGTATTTCGGAGGTATCAACGGGATCACTACTTTCCGCCCGGAACTGTTGCTGGATAACCCTTATACGCCTCCGGTAGTTATCACTAAACTTCAACTGTTTAACAAGACAGTTCGCCCGGATGATGAAACCGGTATCCTGACTAAGAATATCAATGAGACAGAAAGTATCACCCTGAAATCATGGCAAACTGCTTTCACGATTGAATTTGTAGTATCCAATTATATTTCCGGACAACATAACACTTTCGCTTATAAACTGGAAGGATATGACAAAGAGTGGTATTATCTGACAGATAAACGTACTGTCTCCTACTCCAACCTACCACAAGGCACTTATCACTTTTTGGTAAAAGCTGCCAATAGTGACGGAAAATGGAATACTGTACCTACAATGTTGGAAATCATAGTTCTCCCTATCTGGTACAAGACCTGGTGGGCAATCATGATTTTCCTCGCCACTTTTATCGGGTTTATCACTTTCGTCTTCCGCTTCTTCTGGATGCGTAAGAGTATGGAAGCGGAACTGGAACTTGAACGCAGGGACAAGGAGCATCAAGAAGAAATCAACCAGATGAAGATGCGTTTCTTCATCAATATTTCGCACGAGCTTCGCACGCCATTAACTCTCATCTTAGCTCCTTTACAAGAAATAATCAATAAGATTAGTGATCGCTGGACTCGTAACCAACTGGAATATATCCAACGCAACGCCAATCGTCTGTTGCATCTTGTCAACCAGTTGATGGATTATCGCCGTGCCGAATTGGGAGTTTTCGAGCTGAAAGTAAAGAAAGAGAATGCGCATCAACTGATACAGGATAATTTCTTGTTCTACGATAAACTGGCACGCCACAAGAAGATTACTTATACTCTCCACTCCGAACTGGAAGAAAAAGAGGAACTTTTCGATCCGAATTATCTGGAACTGATCGTTAATAACCTGCTTTCAAATGCTTTCAAATATACAGAAAGCGGGCAAAGCATTACTGTTACGTTGAAAGAGGAAAACAATTGGCTGGTACTGCAAGTTAGTGATACCGGTATTGGTATTCCTATCAACAAGCAGGGGAAAATATTCGAACGTTTCTATCAGATAGAGAGTGAGCACGTAGGAAGTGGTATCGGGCTGTCACTGGTACAACGTTTGGTGGAACTGCATCACGGACGTATTGAGTTAGACAGTGAAGAAGGCAAAGGCAGTACTTTCTCTGTTTATCTGCCACAGGATATAAATATCTATAAATCTTCCGAATTAGCTTCTAATGACGCTAAAAATGAGGAGGACCAAGTTTATTCTACCAACTCGAAAGAGATGTATTTCATTGATACGGAAAAAGTAGAAAACGAAACGATCGAAACTGGTGACAAGAAACGTGGTACGATTCTTATCGTAGAAGACAATAATGAAATCCGCCATTATCTAAGTAGCGGACTTGCCGAACTTTTCAATACACTGGAAGCCGGAAATGGTGAAGAAGCCCTGGAAAAGCTGAAAGAGAATGAAGTGGACATTATTGTGACTGATGTCATGATGCCTGTGATGGATGGTATCAAGCTATGCAAGAATGTGAAGCAGAATATCCGTACCTGTCACATTCCTGTGATTATCCTGTCTGCCAAAAGCGAAACCAAAGATCAGATGGAAGGTCTGCAAATGGGCGCGGATGATTATATCCCGAAACCGTTCTCGCTAGCTATCCTGACTACGAAAATACAGAATATGATGCGTACCCGCAGGCGTATGCTTGAACGGTATTCTAAATCTCTGGAAGTGGAACCGGAAAAGATTACGTTCAACGCCATGGATGAAGCTTTATTGAAACGTGCCGTAGCCATCGTAGAAAAGAATATGGATAATATTGAATTCTCTACCGACGAGTTCGCCAGAGAAATGAATATGAGCCGTTCTAATCTGCACCTCAAATTGAAAGCCATCACAGGTGAATCGACTATCGACTTTATACGCAAGATTCGTTTCAATGAAGCGGCAAAACTACTGAAGGATGGCCGTTATACAATAGCAGAAGTCAGCACAATGGTAGGATTTAATACGCCGTCTTACTTTGCTACGAGTTTCAAAAAGTATTTCGGATGTTTGCCTACAGAGTATATTAAGAAGGCAAAGGGATAATTGATAGTCCTGATTAAAACAATATAACTGTTAGGAGAAGATGTATTGGGAATACTATTTCACCATAGAAAACGTCCTTGTAACTTGCCACATTTTTGTATCTATTTTAAGTATTATAAGGGAGAGATACAAAAATGTGGCAGAGCTTATAATCAACATATTATCTTTCTCCAAAGGCGGTATTTTAGATAAGTTTACAAAAAATAATAGAACGCTATTGGCTTTTTCTGAATGAAAAGTGCATTATTCTTATAGTACCCTATTTATCAATCCAATTAAAGAGTTTTATTACTAAGATCCAATTGATAGATTACAGTTATGCAACCGATAAGTTACACTTATCCTTCTTGATAGTTGTACAAGTGCAACTCACTAGTTGCTCAACTGCATTCCACTAATTACATTAGAAGAAGTAACCAAAAGTATATGATGAGTTACTTAAATGATCTGATAGAGTTCCATAATACTTCCGCATTATTAAGGAAAAAGATATGGTCTTTCTATATACATTTAGCGAATTCATTATACAAAATGAAAGACCTGGACTTTGTTATTTCTCCGATCCAGCATGATTCCCAAAATCATTATGGACTAAAATTCATCCAATAGAATGCCTAAAAATGTACAAAACCAACCCTACAAATACAATTGGATTAGATTACATTATGATATATAAAAAGCCTGATATCAGGTATGTAACAGACTTTTTAGACAGAAATAATATATGATTCAACAAATTTAATATCAAAAAAATCATTTTTGAACAAAGTGTGAACAAGCTAGATAATAGACTATAATTTAATAAGCTATTTTTGCAAACAGTAAAATATAACTTTTAATAATTAAAACCTAATAAAGTATGAAGAACATCTTCTTTATTTGTATGTTCGCAACCGTTGCTTTTACCGGATGCGTAGATGATGATGATGACTTATTAACTGGTGAAGTTAGTCCAGGAGTAGAAATACTTCCTGAAAATAAACCGAATGAAGTAGTCGACTCAAAGTTATTTGAGATCATTAACCTCGATTACCCAGGATTAGAGAAAGTGAAAAAATTCTATGAAAGCGGAGAATACTATTATGCAGCTAACGAATTACTAGAGTATTATAGAACAAGAGTGGACGTAAATAACCCTAGCGTCAACTTGATTAACCCCACTATTTCTGAAAAAGATCAGCGAATTGCCGATCAAGCGCTTGAGCATCGTTTCTATGTAAAAGGATTCGCCGAAAGTGTAGATGAAGCAACCAAATTAGAAACATATTATTCTTTCTACGATGCATCTGCAAAAAAAATAGATTGGAGTGCCAACGAAGACAAGCAGAAGAAAGAGCAAGAGTTCAGATACCAGCTTCATCGTCATCAATGGATGCTTCCTCAAGCAAAAGCATACCGTATTAGTAAAGATGAGAAATACATTCAATCATGGATTGAAGCGTATGGCAGCTGGATAGAAACATTCCCATACACTCCCGGAACAGTATTTCCGCCGGCAGGTGGTTCAGAAAATGATGTAGACTATCAATGGAAAGGCTTGCAGGTAGCAGAAAGAGTCCTCTCTCAAGTAGACATCATGCCTTATTTCATTCATTCTACAAATTTCACACCAGAATGGCTTTCAACTTTCCTGGTTGCGTTTGAAAAAGAGGTAGAGTGTATTCGATTGAATTATTATCAAAGCGGCAATATCTTGATTTCTCAATATCAAGCCGTAGCCACTGCTGGTATATTAATGCCAGAATTTAAGAATGCATCCACATGGGCTACAGAAGGAACACAGGGCTTAAACGAATCATTAGATACACAATTTAATGATGACGGGGTAGAATATGAGTTGGATTTCAGCTATCACACTGCTGCCATTAGCGACTTTCGCGAAATATACCTTATAGCCCAAGCCAATAACAAGACAAATTTATTGTCTCCTAGTTATATTAGTAAATTAAAGAAAGCGACAGAATTTGTTATGGATATGATTTACCCTAATTATACCATAGACAATTTCAATGATACCCGTTCAGCTTCGTATGCTAAAAGTACGTTATTGAATAGACTAAAGGAGTATTCGGCTATGTATCCTGACGATAATGGATTATTATGGGTAGCTACAGAAGGAAAAAGCGGAAGTAAACCTTCATATACAACTAAGGCTTACAGCACTTCTGGCTATTACATGCTACGTAACGGTTGGGATAAAGATGCAACCATGATGATTTTAAAGAACAACTACAATCCGACCAATCAATGGCATTGTCAGCCCGATAATGGAACTTTCGGTTTGTATCGCAAAGAACGTAATTTCTTCCCGGACGCAGGTGTATTCACCTATAACACAGGAGCTGCCCGTAGCAAATATGCTTCGACTGTCAACCATAATACTATGACTATTATGAGTAAGACTATTGGAGTTGCTAAGCCAACCGGACAAGGTGGCGTAATGGAAGGGAAAATGATTAAGTTAACAACTAAAAACAATGTAGACATTTTAGTTACGGAAAACCAACAATCAGATGACATAACCCATCGTAGAACCGTCTTCTTTGTAAATAATAGAACGTTCTTTGTTATTGTAGACGAAGGTTATGGAGCCTCCACACTTGGAACAAAAACAAATATAAACTTCCATCTGCTTAGTGATAAAGATACCCCTTCTGTATTCGACAAGAATCTGCAAACATCTGTAAACAGCAATAAGTATTATCAAGCATATACCAATTTTGATAGTAATAACATTCTCGCTGCCACATTTACAGAAACGAGTCAAGATCTGACAGCTAAAGCATTATCTTCAACAGATGTGACCAATATAGTATCTACAAACACTGATAAAGAAGATGGTCCTATACGTCTAGGCTACCAAATTACTCTTCGTCAGCCTAAAATTACCCCTATCGAAATCAGTGCAACCCGTTATATCACAATTCTTTGCCCATTTGAGAGCGCAACGGAACGGGAAGAGCTGAAAGTTGATGCCAAATTCACTGACAATGAAGATGGGACAGCTGGAACATTCCATTCGGAAGGTGTATCTATTCAAGTAACAGTCAAAGGTACAGTATACGATCTTTCTTCAAAATAAATCTAACAATCATATAATATGAAATCTAAATTACTAAAAGACATTTCGCATTTTTTAGGTGTCTTGATGGCAGTTGTACTAGTTATGACTTATACATCCTGTTCAGATGAGGATACCACTGACACTACAGATTTTGCACTTTATTATTTGGGCATGACCGATATAGGTCCATCGATGAGTGGGATAATTTCAGAACCTTCTTACAAAGGAAGCGTTCCGTCTGATTTTACAATCACAGGTATCACATTAAATGGCGAGGCTTATACGGGTAGTGATTTTATTATCAATAAAGAAACCGGTGCTATTGAAATCAACAGCGCAAAGGACACCCCGGTAGGTTCATATAAAATATCCATTTCATGTATGGCCGGCGGTTCTTATCATGAATATAAGAATATTGTAGAAGTAAACATGATGAAACCTGTACCAGATGGTATTACTGTAGAACCTAATGAGATCCAAATAGAATACAGTATTGTTTCAGACGCAAAAAGCACGGAAGAATTACCTACTGCACAAGTAAAAACTGATGGAAATCATGTATCCATTACCAAATATGCAATTGCCAAAAGTGATATTTCTTCATTCTTCAATATCTCTCAAACAGGAGAAATAACGATTGTGAGAGGAAGTGATATTGCACCGGGAATACATACTCTTGCATTAAAACTCACTACAGGCGCATCGTCTGAAGACGAAGGCATTTTTGAGAACGCATTAACTATCAACGTTACCTCCAAACCTTTAGGATTGACTTATGAACCTAACGAAGGATTGATAGAAGCTGAAACAGCAGAAGAACCGGAAACGTCTTTTAAAAGCGAAACTCCAATGTTGAAAGGCTCTTTGGAAAACATAGCCTATTCTATTGAAAGCATTGAACCATCAACGGACAAAATTAAGATTGACCCAACAACAGGTGTACTTTCAGTAGATAAACATCACGGTTTTGAAATCGGTCAGGAATATGTTATATCTGTAAAAGTAGCAAACAAATATGCTACAGATGGAGTATCATTCAACAATGTATACACTCTCAAAGTAGTCAACAGAATTGTGCCTGTAGCAAACTTTAGCTATCCTGCTAATGTAGAAATATATGAATCGTCACCATTAAAAGTAACTCCTGATGAAGGACTTGAAGGAGATGGTATCACGTTCACATTGAAGGATGATTTAGGACAACAGTTGTCTGTTGACAAAAATGGAGTAGTATCCGCAAAGAAAGGTCACACCATACCAAACGGAGACTATATCATTACAGTCACTGCATCTAATACTAAAAATTCAAAAGAAGCGTCATTCAACCTGAAGGTTAAGAATAATCCGAATAAGTTCAGTTTTATACGCTACGGAAATAATATAGGCGTAGATGCTGAAAGCAACGCCAACCAATTTAGAATCACAGTAGACAAAGCTGCTAATGCTACTACCATTCTAAGTAAATTCACAATACCTGCTCCTACAACAGACATCACAGGAAAAAATGTACGATGGAGCATCAGAAATGGAAGGAACTGTGATAAGTTGGAAATAGATGAGAATGGTAAGATCTCATTTACCAATGCTATATGGCCAGGATTAGACGCAAAAGAGCCAGCAGCCACAAACGGTTCAGGATTCTTCTTTGTAACAGCCACTGTTGGTGAAGACAAAGATTCTGAATTCTCACTGGAAGTACCTGTATTTATACATTATGACTTGGTGGTAGCCGGTGTTCATGTATTATATAACCCATTTGTATTCCAGGTTAATCCAAAAACAATTGGCAACAGCACTTATTCTGAAAAACCAACTATTAAAGGTATAGATGCGGAAGCTTTATCATCGTTCACTTTAGACTATAGACGTTCATTCAATTATACGGCAATTAGCGGTACATTTACTAATGGTGATCCTAAAACTTCCAACTTCTTGAATACACTTTGGACTAAATTCGGAGAAGATTCCGGCAGAGGAGTTAATACAGGTTCCAGAAACGCCATTTCCTATTATAGCAATATAGATAAAAATAAAAACACATTAAGTTATGCTATAGGATATGTTGATCCGACTAATGGACTCGCCCTCAAATTGAATCCAAACAAATGGGTTTTGGACGGAGAGTATCCTAATGGTGTATTCACAGGCCAGATGACTTTCGATAAAAATGGAATAGATCCTCAGAAAGGTAGTCAGGTATTCCCGCTAATCATCTGGTTCGATCCTAACTTCTAAATACTAATACGTTAAAAATAGAAATTATGTATAACATAAACAATCTAATTAAATCAATAAGCATAAGAGGGTGGGTTACTCTCTTAGCACTGATGCTCACAATCAGCGTATATGCTCAAGAATTAACTTTAAAAGGTGTCATTGTAGACGAAACAGATACACCTCTTATCGGAGCAACGATACAAGCTAAAGGCACCTCAACAGGAGCTATTACGGACTTTGATGGTAAATTTACTTTAAAAGCAAAAAAAGGAGCTACCATTACCATTTCTTACATTGGTTATAAAACACAAGAGCTAAAATTCAATGGCCAGGGATCCATTAATATAAAAATGGTTCCGGATAACCAAGCATTGGATGAAGTGGTAGTTGTTGGATACGGCGCGATGAAACGTAGCGACTTAACAGGTTCTGTTGCTTCTGTTGCCGCCAAAGATATTGAAGGTTTCCAAACTAGTTCTGTAGCAGGTGCATTAGGCGGACAAATTGCCGGAGTGCAAATCACCTCTACAGATGGTACTCCTGGTGCGGGATTCAACATTAATATTCGTGGTGTAGGAAGTCTGACAGGTGATTCAAGCCCTCTCTATATTGTAGACGGTTTTCAAGTGGACGATATTGATTATATATCAAATTCTGATATTGAATCTGTTGAGGTGCTCAAAGACGCTTCATCTTCCGCCATCTATGGTGCACGTGCAGCTAATGGAGTTGTGATGATTACAACAAAATCAGGGAAAAGTGGTAGACCACAAATTAGCTACAACGGTTCTGCAAGTTACCGTAAAATATCTAAAATGCTAGATGTATTATCTCCCTACGAATTTGTGAAACTGCAAGGTGAAGTGAATAGTGACCTTTTAAACAGCTATATCTCCGACAAAGAATTTGACGACAACGGAAAACCTATCAGATACCATTCGCTAGAAGATTATGTAGGTGTAAAAGGGGTAGACTGGCAGGAAGAAACTTTCAACCCGACTTGGTCACAAGATCATAATATATCTCTTAGAGGTGGTAGCAATGACACACAATATAATGCAGCTTTTTCTCGTTATGTAGAAAACGGCATCTTTAACAACAGCGGTTTTGACAAAACAACAGCTAAATTCCGCATAGATCAGAAGATCAATAAAAATATATCATTCAATGCTACTATTAACTATGCTTTAACCAATCGTAAAGGTGTAGGAACAACAGCAGATTCCGGACGTTTCAATATGTTAGCTCAAATTCTTAGCGCACGTCCCACTGGTGGGAATAAACTGACCGATGAAGAATTATTGCATTCTGCTATTGACCCGGAAATGTTGGAGACAGGTGAAAGTTTGGCACAGGTTAACCCTGTTATGCAAACCCAATCCGTAACTAACAATAAACGTGGTGAAATGTGGTCAGGAAACGCATCTGTTAGCTGGCAAATCATCAAAGGTCTTACTTTTAAAAGTGCCGGAACATATAATACAACCAATAGCCGTACTGACATATTCTACAAGAATGGTTCTAAGGAAGCATATCGTAATGGCGAACAACCTTATGGACGGACAACAATGCAACGCGATGCACGTTGGACTAACTATAACACTTTAACCTGGAAACAAAAGGTAAAGAAACACAATTATGATGTATTGTTAGGTCATGAAGTATCCTACAGAAGCACAGAGTATTTGCTGGGTGAAGCAATGGGATTCCCTTTCGATCAGATGGGAAATGACAACATGGGGTTAGGCGCAACTCCAAGTAAGGTTGAAAGTACTTTCTATGATAAAACGTTATTATCATTTTATGCACGTACTAACTACAATTACGATAACCGTTATTTATTTACGGCAACTGTACGTGCCGATGGTTCTACCGTATTCTCGTCAAATAAGAAATGGGGATTCTTCCCTTCTTTCTCTGCAGCATGGCGTGTATCAGAAGAAGCATTCATGAAAGATGTCAAATGGATTTCTAATTTCAAAATTCGTTTAGGTTGGGGTACTGTAGGAAACGATAATATTCCTAACTATCTTTCTTTGGATCTATATGAAGCAAATAAATATGGCATAGGTAATAGTAGCGTTACTGTTTTAAATCCGAAACAACTCAGAAATAAGAATCTGAAATGGGAAGGTTCAAACACAACCAACTTAGGTATTGACTTAGGCTTCTTCGACAACCGTCTAAATGTAACAGCTGAATTCTTTATCAAAAATACAAAAGACTTGTTATTGTCACAATCACTGGCACATATTACAGGATTTGACTCACAAATGCAAAACGTAGGAAAAATCCAAAATAAAGGTATCGAATTAAGTTTAAACAGCACCAATATTCAAACCCGGAATTTTACCTGGCAAACCAACTTTAATATATCATTTATCAGAAATACATTAAAGTCACTGGCATCCGGAGTAAATTATATGCAAGCACGTTCTGGCTTCGATAGCAATTTCACATCATATGATTATATGGCTATCGTCGGACAATCTCTGGGTCTGATTTACGGATATGAATTTGATGGCATCTATCAATATTCTGATTTCTATTCTGTTCCGGGTTCCAGTACTTTGGTCTTAAAAGAAGGTGTAACGAGCAATCCTAGTCTTGGAAACAGATTGGCTCCAGGTGCGGTGAAATATAAAGATCAAGATGGTGATGGAGTGATAACAACAAAAGACCGTACAGTGATCGGTAATGCTTTGCCTAAATGGTATGGTGGTATCACCAATACATTCAATTATAAAGGTATTGACTTTAGCTTTATGCTGCAATTTAACTATGGCAATGACATTTATAATGCAACCCGTTTGTATGCAACTCAAACTAACACACAACGCAGAAACCAATTAGCAGAAGTGGCAGATCGTTGGAGTCCGACAAATGCTTCAAACAAAGTACCTAGCTATAACGGATACGTAGTAAATGATGTGTATTCACGATTTGTAGAAAATGGTTCTTTCTTGCGTTTGAAGAATATTACGCTAGGATATACACTTCCTCATAAATGGACTCGGAGTTTTCATGCATCCAAGCTTCGTATATATGCTACCGGACAAAATCTTTTCTGTCTTAACAACTACAGTGGATATGACCCGGAAGTAAGTACAGCTAGCAAGAGTCCTATGACCCCCGGACTGGATTGGGGTGCTTATCCTAAAAGTAGAGTATTTACATTTGGTATTGATTTACAGTTCTAATATGAGAAAATAATATGAAGAAATTAATATATTACATAGCGATGTCCATTCTGTGCATTTTACCTTATTCATGCTCATTAGATGAAGAGGCAAGAAGCGAAATGGAAAAGAAGAATTACATGACTAATGCTAAAGAAGCACAAGATGTTCTATTAGGAGTATATCGTACAACTGTTGAAGATGCTGCATACGGGTATCATCTATCTTTCTTGTTCAACATGGGAACAGATATATCTCAAGGAGAAGGCTCCGATATAACGAATTATCGTATCATTGTTAATAATGCTTTTCCTACTACCCAAGTAGAAATTCAACAAACATGGCAAGTACTTTATAAAGGTATCTACAGAGCAAACGATTTTCTGGAACGTATCAGTGGAAAAATAGACAGTTATACTGCTACTGATAAAAAAATAGCAACGCTTTATATAGCCGAAGCCAGAGCGTTAAGAGCTATGTTCTATTTCGAGTTAGTACGTCGTTATGGAAATATCCCTCTGATTACCAACACAGAGATGTCTTATCAAGCTCCCACCACTTATACGCAGGCCACTCCTGACAAAGTATATGAATTTATTGAAGACGATCTTCTTTACGCTAGTGAAGTACTACCGTATGCTGTCGATGATCAACTTCGCGATAACACATCATATCGTTTTAGTAAAGGAGCAGCACTTGGTCTCTTGGCAAAAGTATATGCTACATGGGCAGGATATCCTGTACAAAATACCGCTAAATGGGAAGACGCTGCCAAGACAGCCCGTATCCTCATAGAATCCGGTAAACACTCATTATTGCGTGATTACGAAAAATTATGGGAAAACACTTGCAGCAGTGTATGGGATCCTACAGAAAGCTTAATTGAGATTTCATTCTACTCTCCTACTGTATCTGGTTCAGGAGATCCCGTAGGACGTATTGGCAAATGGAACGGAGTAAAAACAACAGCTATCGCCGGTGTACGGGGAAGTTGTGCCGGAAATATGAAAGTAGTTCATACATTCGTTCTTGATTGGAGAGATGGTAAAAATGCGAATGACAAACGTCGTGACATATCAATAGCTAACTATAAGTATGATGATGATTATGTGTTGTGGGCTAAAGGTAAAAGTGATACGGAAGAATCTGCAAAATTAAAAGATCAAGATCCTACTCAAGCTCAAAAAGAGAAACAAAACTATACACCAGCTAAATGGGACCTTATAAAATATCAAAAGACAGGTGGCATTATCAATAATGATAAATCAAATGCTAATTGGTATTTCCTACGTTATGCAGACGTGTTACTTATTTATGCCGAAGCTTTGAACGAATGGAAACATGGTCCTACTACAGAGGCTTATGCCGCAATTAATGAAGTTCGTCGTCGTGGATATGGATATCCTAGCAATACAGGAAGCTGTGATCTTTCAAACTTAAATGAAAGTAGTTTCCGTGAAGCGGTCAGAAAAGAGCGTGCTTATGAATTGGCTTTTGAAGGTCATCGCCGCATGGACTTAGTCCGTTGGGGCATCTATTATGAAACCATACAAAAAACGAACGCTGCCTTAGCGAACTGGTGGGATTCTGCTGATAATTACAGATACCTGTTATATAAATATACAGAGAAAAACAAACACGAGTTACTGCCTATTCCACAACGTGAGAAGGACCTATGTACCCAGTTTGAACAAAATCCTGGTTGGTAACAAAAATCCCCATAAATCCTCTCCAATATGCCCTAATTAGGGCATATTGGAGAAAATTAAAACCTTTTTCAACAAAATCAAAACTTGAAAAGCAGAGTTCAAACTCCTTTTGGACAATCCTGCAACACAAAGTTAAGCCTTTCCACTACTTTTGCATCAGTTACAAAACTTCTAAAAACAATCACTTAAAATGAATAACATGAAAAAGAAACTTGTTCTCTTTGCTTCGGTTAGTATTGCACTTGCATCGTGCCAGACAACCCCAAAGGAAGACTACAGTTGGATAAAAAAAGGACTGGATGTAGCTTCTGCCCAATTACAACTTTCTGCAGAAGAGGTTAGTGGTACGGGAATGTTGCCACGCTCCATCCGTACCGGCTATGACATGGATTTCCTTTGCCGTCAGTTGGAAAGAGATTCATCAACATTCAAAGATTCACTACGCGCACAACCCACTGCTGACCAGCTAGGCAAACGTCGCCTCTGCAACGTTTATGACTGGACGAGTGGTTTCTTCCCCGGCTCATTGTGGTACGCATACGAACTGACAGGAAACGATACACTGAAAACTCAAGCCATCCAATATACAAATCTGCTGAATTCGGTACGCTATTATAAAGGTACGCATGATTTGGGATTCATGGTCAACTGCAGCTATGGCAACGCAGAACGTCTTTCACCCAACGACACCATTGCTGCTGTGATGAGAGAAACTGCCGATAACCTCTGCGGCCGTTTCAACGACTCTATCGGCGCTATCCGTTCATGGGATTTCGGAACATGGAACTTCCCGGTTATTATCGACAATATGATGAACCTCGATCTTCTGTTTAATGTAGCAAAAGCGACAGGTGACAATAAATACAAAGACATTGCTATCAAGCATGCTATGACTACCATGAACAATCACTTCCGTCCGGATTATACTTGCTGGCATGTAGTAAGCTACAACAACGACGGAACTGTTGAACGCAAGCAAACTCACCAAGGCAAGAATGACGATTCTTCATGGGCACGTGGTCAAGCATGGGCTGTATATGGCTACACAGCTTGCTACCGTGAAACAAACGACAGTACTTTCCTGAACTTCGCTATCAAAGTAGCTGATATGATTATGGATCGCGTTAAAACAGACGATGCTATCCCCTATTGGGATTATGATGCACCTGTGACTGAAGAAACTCCACGTGACGCTTCTGCCGCTTCTGTTACCGCTTCAGCATTGATCGAACTAAGCACCATGGTTCCCGACGGACAGAAATACCTGGATTATGCGGAAAAGATTCTGAAGAGTTTGTCAAGCGACGCATATCTTGCAAAAGTGGGTGACAACCAAGGATTCATTCTGATGCACTCTGTCGGTTCACTGCCCAACGGTTCTGAAATCGACACTCCACTGAACTATGCTGACTATTACTATCTGGAAGCATTGAAAAGATTCATGGAATTAAAGAAGTTGAGAGTTGAGCATGGAGAGTTGAGAATGATCCAATAATACAAAAGCAAGAGTGTTCTCAATCGTAAATAGTAAATCGTAAAATCGTAAATTATATCATGAATAAAACTTTAAAGTATATCGTTCTGCTGGCAATCGCTTGTTTTGTAGGCAAAGCTAGTGCCCAAGAACTGAAAAGCGAAGTCTTTTCGCTTCTTAACTTGGACTATCCGGGATTGGAGAAAGTGAAAGCTTTGCATCAGGAAGGTAAAGATGAAGATGCTGCCAAAGCATTATTAGACTATTACCGTGCACGTACCAATGTAAAAACTCCGGATATCAATCTGAACAAAGTGACTATCAGCAAAGAAGAACAGCAGTGGGCAGATGACGGATTGAAACATACATTCTTCGTACATAAAGGTTATCAGCCTTCTTACAACTACGGAGAAGACATCAACTGGCAATACTGGCCGGTGAAAGACAATGAACTCCGTTGGCAATTGCACCGCCACAAATGGTTCACTCCGATGGGAAAGGCTTATCGCATATCCGGTGACGAGAAATATGCTAAAGAATGGGCACATCAGTATATCGACTGGATTAAAAAGAATCCGTTGGTAAAGATGGACAAAAAAGAATATGAGCTGTTAAGTGATGGAAAAATCAAAGGTGAAATAGAAAACGTACGTTTCGCATGGCGCCCGCTGGAAGTTAGTAATCGCCTGCAGGACCAGACTTCACAGTTCCAGTTATTCCTTCCTTCTCCTTCTTTCACTCCGGACTTCCTGACAGAATTCCTGGTGAACTATCACAAACATGCTATACACATCCTTGCCAACTACTCTGATCAAGGTAACCACTTGCTGTTTGAAGCTCAACGTATGATCTACGCCGGTGCTTTCTTCCCTGAATTTAAAGATGCTCCGGCATGGAGAAAAAGCGGTATCGATATTCTGAACCGTGAAATTCATGTACAGGTATACGAAGACGGCGGACAGTTCGAACTCGACCCACATTATCATCTGGCATCTATCAACATTTTCTGCAAAGCATTAGGTATCGCGGATGCGAACGGATTCCGTAAAGAATTCCCGCAGGATTACCTGGATACAATCGAAAGCATGATTATGTTCTATGCAAACATTTCTTTCCCTGATTATACCAATCCATGTTTCAGCGATGCTAAGTTGACAACAAAGAAAGAAATGGTGAAAAACTACAAAGCATGGGGTAAACTATTCCCGAAAAACCAAGCTATCAAATACTTCGCAACCGAAGGTAAAGAAGGCGCATTGCCGGATTATATGTCTAAAGGTTTTCAGAAAACTGGTTTCTTTGTATTCCGCAATTCATGGGGAATGGATGCCACTCAAATGGTAGTAAAAGCCGGCCCGAAAGGAGAATGGCACTGTCAGCCGGATAATGGTACATTCGAACTTTGGTTCAACGGCAAGAATTTGTTCCCGGATTCAGGTTCGTATGTATATGCAGGTGAAGGCGAAGTGATGGAACAACGCAACTGGCACCGTCAGACTTGTGTTCACAACACGGTAACGCTGAACAACAAAAACTTGGAAACTACAGAATCCGTTACTAGATTGTGGCAACCGGAAGGTACTATCCAAACTTTAGTGACCGAAAATCCTAGTTACAAAAACTTGAAACACCGTCGTTCCGTTTTCTTCGTTGACAACACTTACTTTGTCATTGTAGACGAAATGATCGGTAGCGCCAAAGGTTCCATCAATCTTCATTATCAAATGCCAAAAGGAGAAATTGCCAACAGCCGCGAAGACATGACGTTCCTGACACAATTTGAAGACGGAAGCAACATGAAACTGCAATGTTTCGGTCCCGACGGTATGTCGATGAAGAAAGAACCGGGATGGTGCTCAACTGCTTATCGCAAACGTTACAAACGTATGAATGTATCTTTCAACGTGAAGAAAGACGGCGAAGAAGCTGTACGTTACATCACAGTTATCTACCCAGTTAAGAAAAGCGCAGATGCCCCTAAATTTGCAGCTAAGTTCAAGAACAAAGCGTTCGATGAAAACGGACTGGAAGTAGAAGTGAAAGTAAACGGAAAGAAACAGTCATTAAAATACAAACTATAATAAAGCTGACTAAAAAGTCGGTCGCATCTCAATTTCTCCTCCTTCCGGAAGGAAGGGAATTGGAGATGCAACCGACTTTTTAGTCACTCCCCTTCATCATTATGGAAAACTATTACACCCCCTCTGCCCTACTCCTCCCACTAGCTGCACTAAGTCTCGCTTCCTGCGGCAATCAAAAGAAAGAAGAGACCAGACAACCGAACATCATCTTCATGATGACGGATGACCATACCACTCAAGCAATGTCCTGCTACGGAGGAAATTTGATTCAGACTCCTAACATGGACCGGATTGCCAACGAAGGTATCCGTTTTGACAACTGCTACGCTGTCAACGCTCTTTCAGGACCTTCACGTGCGTGCATCCTCACCGGTAAGTTCAGCCACGAGAATGGTTTTACCGATAACGCAAGTACGTTCAACGGAGATCAGCAGACATTCCCCAAACTGCTTCAACAAGCCGGATATCAGACTGCAATAATTGGTAAATGGCATCTTATCAGTGAACCGCAAGGATTCGATCATTGGAGCATCCTTAGCGGCCAACACGAACAAGGTGACTATTACGATCCTGATTTTTGGGAAAACGGGAAGCATATTGTAGAAAAAGGATACGCCACGGATATTATTACTGATAAAGCCATTGAATTCCTCGAAGGTCGCGACAAGAACAAACCTTTCTGCATGATGTATCATCAGAAAGCTCCGCACCGCAACTGGATGCCTGCTCCCCGCCATCTGGGTATATTCAACAATACCACTTTCCCGGAACCGGCTAATCTGTTCGACGACTATGAAGGCCGCGGAAGAGCAGCCCGTGAACAGGACATGTCTATCGAACATACACTGACAAACGACTGGGACCTCAAATTGCTGACTCGTGAAGAAATGCTGAAAGACACCACCAACCGTCTTTACAGTGTATACAAACGTATGCCTGTTGAAGTTCAGGATAAATGGGATTCTGTATATGCCGGGCGCATTGCCGAATACCGCAAAGGTGACCTGAAAGGCAAATCATTAATCAGCTGGAAATATCAGCAATATATGCGTGATTATCTGGCGACAGTTCTGGCAGTAGACGAAAATATCGGCCGCCTGCTGAATTATCTCGAAAAAATTGGTGAACTGGACAACACAATCATTGTCTACACCTCCGACCAAGGTTTCTTCCTTGGCGAACATGGCTGGTTTGACAAACGCTTTATGTATGAAGAATGTCAACGCATGCCGCTTATCATCCGTTATCCGAAAGCAATTAAAGCAGGAAGTACCAGTAATGCCATCAGCATGAATGTGGACTTTGCTCCTACTTTCCTCGACTTTGCCGGAATAGAGATTCCATCGGATATCCAAGGAGCCTCCCTGAAACCGGTATTGGTGAACGAAGGCAAAACTCCTGCCGATTGGCGCAAAGCTGCTTATTATCATTACTACGAATACCCTGCTGAACATTCTGTGAAGCGTCATTATGGTATTCGCACACAAGACTTCAAATTGATTCATTTCTACAACGACATCGACGAATGGGAAATGTATGACATGAAAGCTGACCCAAGAGAAATGAACAATGTCTTCGGAAAACCGGAATATGCTGAAAAGCAAAAAGAGCTGATGCAACTGCTTCAGGAAACTCAAAAACAGTATAAAGATACAGACCCGGATGAAAAGGAAAAGGTTCTTTTCAAAGGTGACAGAAGATTGATGAAAAATCGCTAAATGATT
>NC_021017.1:4689783-4697457 GCF_000210075.1 Bacteroides xylanisolvens XB1A | reverse complement strand
TATATAATTAAGCCCTTTCAGGGCACCCCCAATAAATATATAATTGTAAGAACCGATAAATTCTTATTTAACCGATAAATTCTTATTTAACCGATAAATTCTCATTTAACCGATAAATTCCCATTTATATAAATAAAGATTAACCAAAAACAATTATATCATGGATAGAAGAAAGTTTTTAAAAAACACAGGCTGGTCTTTCCTCGGACTGGCAGCTTCGGGCAGCTTGCTCGGTTCTTGCGCAGCAGGAAGCAAAGAGGCTAAGAAAATTATGCCATCAGCCAGCAACCTCAAAATGTATTGGGGCGACTTACACAACCACTGTAACATCACATACGGACACGGCGACATGCGCGATGCTTTTGAAGCAGCGAAAGGACAATTGGATTTTGTTAGTGTTACTCCTCATGCTATGTGGCCGGATATTCCCGGAGCAGATGATCCCCGCCTGAAATGGGTAATCGATTACCACACGGGAGCTTTCAAGCGTTTGCGTGAAGGCGGTTATGAGAAGTATGTAAAAATGACAAATGAGTATAACAAGGAAGGTGAATTCCTGACTTTTGTAGGATACGAAGCTCATAGCATGGAACATGGAGATCATGTTGCGCTGAACTATGATTTGGACGCACCACTTGTAGAATGTACTTCAATCGAGGACTGGAAAGAAAAAGCAAAAGGACATAAGGTATTCGTTACCCCGCACCACATGGGTTATCAAGGTGGGTATCGCGGTTACAACTGGAAATGCTTTACCGAAGGAGATATTACTCCATTCGTAGAAATGTATTCCCGTCACGGTCTGGCAGAAAGCGATCAGGGAGACTACCCCTATTTGCATGATATGGGACCACGCCAATGGGAAGGAACCATTCAATATGGTCTTGAATTGGGCAATAAGTTTGGTATCATGGCTTCCACCGACCAACATTCCGGTTATCCGGGAAGCTATGGTGACGGACGCATCGGTGTTTTGGCTCCGTCACTGACTCGCGATGCCATTTGGGAAGCTCTACGTACCCGTCATGTATGTGCCGCAACCGGTGATAAGATTATTATCGACTTCCGCCTCAACGATGCTTTCATGGGTGATGTAGTTCGCGGTAACAGCCGTCGTATCTATCTGAATGTCACAGGTGAAAGCTGTATCGACTACGTAGATATTGTAAAGAACGGGCAGATTTTAGCTCGTATGAACGGTCCGTTGACTCCCGTTGCTCCGGAAGGTGATACGGTACGTTGCAAAGTTAAAGTTGATTTTGGTTGGAATCGTGAAGAGAAATACGTACATTGGCAGGGCAAACTGTCGGTAGACAAAGGACAGATTCATAGTGTAACTCCTTGTTTCCGTGGCGCAGCATTCACTTCTCCGCAAGAAGGTGAAACAGAATTCCACACACATGTCAACCGTATTGTATCCGTTGGCGACAAGGAAACCGAACTGGATATGTACAGCAGCAAGAATCCGAATACGACTACAGCAGCCATGCAAGCTGTAATCCTTGATGTGGAAATGCCAAAAAACGGTAAGGTCATTGCCGAATTCAATGGCAAGAAGTTTGAACATACGTTGGGCGAATTGCTTGAAGGTTCACGTTCACACTTCATGATCGGTTGGTTGAGCGAGGCTATTCTCTTCAATCGTGCCATGCCGGAAAGCTGTTTCACTCTGGAACATTACATGGAAGATAAAGAGCCGCAGCGAGATACGGATTACTACTATGTGCGCGTTCGCCAACGTGACGGACAATGGGCTTGGAGTTCACCGATTTGGGCGGAAAGAGTGTAGTTTTTAAGTATTAAGTATTAAGTATTAACGTGGTATGGAGAAAGAATACGCTATAGGAATTGACCTTGGCGGAACTTCAGTAAAATACGCCCTTATTGATAATGAAGGCGTATTTTACTTTCAAGGGAAGTTACCGTCGAAAGCCGATGTATCAGCAGAAGCTGTCATCGGACAGTTGGTTACTGCTATCAATGAAGTGAAAGCCTTTGCACAGGAAAAAGACTACAAAATTGATGGTATAGGAATCGGAACACCGGGCATTGTGGATTGTACGAACCGTATTGTTTTAGGAGGTGCGGAAAATATCAACGGCTGGGAAAACATTCACTTGGCAGACCGCATTGAAACGGAAACCGGACTTCCGGCTTTATTGGGAAATGATGCCAATCTGATGGGACTGGGAGAAACAATGTACGGAGCCGGTCAGGGAGCCACTCATGTTGTTTTCTTGACGGTAGGAACGGGTATTGGCGGTGCAGTAGTCATCGACGGCAAATTGTTCAACGGTTATGCCAACCGGGGAACGGAACTGGGACACGTACCTCTCATTGCCAATGGCGAACCGTGTGCTTGCGGTTCTGTCGGCTGTCTGGAACACTATGCTTCCACTTCTGCTTTGGTACGCCGCTTCAGTCAACGAATAATAGACGCAGGTATCTCCTACCCGAATGAAGAGATTAACGGAGAATTGATTGTCCGTCTTTATAAACAAGGGGATCCGATTGCAAAAATATCACTGGAAGAACACTGTGACTTTTTGGGACACGGAATTGCAGGCTTTATCAATATCTTCAGTCCGCAAAAGATTGTGATTGGTGGAGGGCTCTCCGAAGCAGGAGACTTTTACATTCAGAAAGTAAGCGAAAAAGCACGTAGTTATGCCATCCCCGACTGTGCTGTGAATACTCAAATCATAGCTGCCGCTCTTGGAAACAAGGCCGGAAGTATTGGAGCTGCGTCACTTGTATTTACTCAATTATCTGCTCCAAACCTGATTAAATTATGAAAAAGAATTTAGGAATGTTGGCGCTGATTATGGCGTTCTGGTTCACCATTTCGTTTATTACTAATATTCTGGGACCACTTATTCCGGATATTATCCACAACTTCAATCTAAGTGACCTGGCGATGGCGGGATTTATCCCGACCTCTTTCTTCCTGGCATACGCCATCATGTCTATCCCTGCCGGATTACTGATTGACCGTTTCGGTGAAAAGCCGGTATTATTCGGTGGCTTCCTGATGCCGTTTATCGGCACCATCCTGTTTGCCTGTATGCATACGTATCCGATGTTATTAGCTTCTTCTTTCATCATCGGATTAGGAATGGCCATGTTGCAAACTGTATTGAATCCGCTCCAGCGTACTGTAGGAGGAGAAGAAAACTATGCATTTATAGCCGAACTGGCACAATTCATGTTTGGCATCGCTTCTTTCCTAAGTCCTCTGGTATATACTTATCTGATTCGTGAACTTGACCCGGCAACCTATACAGCCGGGAAAGGTTTCTTTATCGACTTGTTGGCCGATATCACCCCACGAGAAATGCCGTGGGTATCTCTTTACTGGGTATTTACCATCCTGTTGTTAGTCATGCTGATTGCCGTTGGTGTCTCCCGCTTTCCCAAGATCGAATTGAAAGAAGATGAGAAAAGCGGGTCCAAAGATTCATATCTGGCTTTGTTCAAACAGAAATATGTATGGTTGTTTTTCCTGGGGATTTTCTGCTACGTAAGCACGGAACAGGGAACTTCTATCTTTATGAGCACCTTCCTGGAACAATACCACGGAGTCAATCCGCAAACTGATGGTGCGCAAGCCGTGAGCTATTTCTGGGGATTGATGACAGCCGGCTGTCTCGTAGGTATGATTCTACTCAAGTTGATTGACAGCAAGCGATTGCTGCAAATCTCCGGAATCCTGACCATCATCCTATTATTATCGGCATTATTCGGAAGCAAGGAAGTAGCTATGATCGCTTTCCCTGCTGTCGGATTTAGTATTTCCATGATGTATTCCATCGTATTCTCATTGGCTTTGAACTCTGCTTCACAGCATCACGGTTCATTCGCCGGTATTTTATGTTCGGCAATCGTCGGTGGTGCCGGTGGTCCGATGATTGTGAGTACGCTGGCAGATGCAACATCCCTCCGCACAGGTATGCTATTTATCCTTGTTTTCGTAGGATACATCACCTTTATCGGTTTTTGGGCATGCCCACTGATTAATAACAAGACCGTTCGTCTGAAAGACTTGTTCAAAAACAACGTTGAACGCTGAACAACAAACGACGAATAAAAAAATGCAAAGTTATATGATGAAACAACGAATATCTATTTTTCTCTTGTTCACCATTCTGCTATCCGCCAACGGGTATGCGCAAAAAGGAATCATGCGCCTGACTCAACAGACTTTGATGCATGAGGTACGCGAAACGCCTTCACCACTGGACGGGCAGCATATCACGGTCAATCCTCCTCGTTTCATGTGGCCGGACAAATTTCCTCACTTGGGTGCCGTATTGGACGGAGTGGAAGAAGAAGACTACAAACCGGAAGTGACTTACCGCATCCGGATTGCACGCGACCCGGAATTCAAATCGGAAGTGATAACCGCTGAAAGGAAATGGGCCTTTTTCAACCCATTCAAACTGTTTGAAAAAGGAAAATGGTATTGGCAATATGCCTACGTTGACAAGGATGGAAAAGAAGAATGGTCGCCCGTTTCTCATTTTTATATAGACGGGCATATACGTACATTCAACCCGCCTTCTCTACAAGAGGTGTTAGCCAAATTACCCAAGACGCATCCCCGTATCTTGCTTGATGCCAAAGATTGGGACAATATCATCGAACGGAATAAAAACAATCCGGAAGCACAGGCTTACATCCGGAAAGCCGATAAATGTCTGAATCACCCGCTGAAACATTTGGAAGAAGAAATTGATACGACCCAGGTTGTCAAGCTGACAAACATCGTTCAATATCGTTCCGCTCTGATTCGGGAAAGTCGTAAGATTGTAGACCGTGAAGAAGCGAATATCGAAGCCATGGTACGTGCTTACTTGCTAACGAAAGACGAGGTATACTACAAAGAAGGTATAAAGCGTCTTTCCGAAATTCTTTCATGGAAACACAGTAAGTACTTTGCGGGAGATTTCAACCGTTCCACCATTCTGTCTATGAGTACTTCCGCGTATGACGCATGGTACAACCTGCTGACTCCGGATGAAAAGAAACTACTCTTAAGAACGATTCGTGAAAATGGAAAGAAATTCTATCATGAATATGTCAATCACTTAGAAAACCGTATTGCTGATAACCATGTTTGGCAAATGACTTTCCGTATCCTGAATATGGCTGCATTTGCTACGTATGGCGAACTGCCGATGGCTTCCACTTGGGTGGATTATTGCTACAATGAATGGGTATCCCGTCTGCCGGGCCTCAACACGGATGGAGGTTGGCACAATGGCGATTCTTATTTTCAGGTCAATCTCCGCACATTGATTGAAGTTCCTGCTTTTTATTCCCGTATCAGCGGATTCGATTTCTTTGCTGACCCGTGGTATAACAACAATGCGTTTTACGTCATCTATCAACAGCCTCCATTCTCGAAATCCGCCGGGCAAGGAAACTCACATGAAAGTAAGCTGAAGCCAAACGGTACACGAGTAGGGTATGCAGATGCCTTGGCACGCGAATGTAACAATCCATGGGCAGCCGCTTATGTACGTACTATTTTGCAGAAAGAACCGGATATTATGGAAAAGACTTTCCTCGGAAAATCCGGAGACCTGACCTGGTATCGCTGTACAACAAAGAAAGCGCTCCCCAAAGAGGGTCCTACTCTTGCAGAATTACCGATGGCAAAAGTATTCAATGAAACGGGAATCGGTACGATGAATACTTCTTTGGGAGACATAGATAAGAATGCAATGCTGTCGTTCCGTTCCAGTTCCTACGGTTCCACTTCCCATGCACTAGCCAACCAGAATGCTTTCAATACATTCTACGGAGGTAAAGCCATTTTTTACAGTAGCGGACATCGCACTGGTTTTACAGACGATCATTGTATGTATTCTTACCGTAATACTCGTGCGCACAACAGTATTTTGGTGAATGGAATGACGCAGAAGATCGGGACGGAAGGATATGGCTGGATTCCACGGTGGTATGAAGGAGAGAAAATCGCTTACATGGTAGGAGACGCTTCCAATGCTTATGGTAAAGTGACCTCTCCTCTATGGTTGAAACGTGGCGAATTATCCGGTACACAATATACGCCCGAAAAAGGATGGGATGAAAACAAATTGGATATGTTCCGTCGTCATATCATCCAATTGGGAACTACCGGAGTTTTTGTGATTTATGATGAATTGGAAGGAAAAGAAGCCGTAACATGGAGTTATCTTTTACATACCGTAGAACTGCCTATGGAAATACAGGAACTGACGGATGAAGTGAAAGTTATTGGTAAGAATAAAGCCGGAGGTGTTTCTGTTGCCCATCTTTTCAGTTCGGCAAAAACGGAACAAGCGATGGTAGATACTTTCTTCTGTGCGCCAACCAACTGGAAAAATGTGACGAACGCACAAGGGAAAACGTTGAAATATCCTAATCACTGGCATTTCTCTTCTACAACAGTTCCGTGTAAAACCGCCCGTTTCCTGACAGTGATGGATACGCATGGAAAGAACCGCCCGGATATGCAGGTAGTTCGCAAAGGTAATACCATTCAGGTAGGCGACTGGACTATTACTTGTAACCTGACAGAAAAAGGGAAAGCTGCCATCTATGTAAGCAATAAAACGGAAAAGGTTTCTTTAAACTATGATGCCGGTAAAAAGGAAGGTGCAACGATAGTCACAGATCAGGTAAAAGGCAAACAGGTTACTAAAGTCCTGACAGACTATTTACCGGATTTTGAGATTTAATTTCTCCCCGCTTTAGATGAAGAAACATATACTCCTATAAAAACGTTATATTTGCAGAGTAAAATTAAATAAAGAAGTAACCATGAAATATATCGGAGCACATGTAAGCGCGTCCGGGGGCGTAGAGTTCGCCCCCGTTAATGCGCATGAAATAGGAGCAAATGCTTTTGCGTTATTCACCAAGAATCAACGCCAATGGGTAAGCAAACCTTTAACAGAAGAAAGTATCAGCCTCTTTAAAGAGAATTGCGAGAAATACGGTTTTCAGCCGGAATATATCCTGCCACATGACAGTTATCTAATCAACCTGGGACACCCGGAAGAAGAGGGACTTCAAAAAAGCCGTGCCGCTTTTCTGGATGAAATGCAACGTTGCGAACAGCTTGGATTGAGACTTTTAAATTTCCATCCCGGCAGTTCTCTCAACAAAATTTCAATAGAGGATTGCCTGTCGCTCATCGCAGAAAGTATTAATATCGCTTTAGAAAAAACAAGTGGCGTAACAGCCGTTATTGAGAACACTGCCGGACAAGGAAGTAATCTAGGAAGCGAATTCTGGCAACTGAAATATATCATCGACCGGGTAAACGACAAGAGCCGGGTGGGTGTTTGCCTCGACACCTGCCATACTTATACGGCTGGTTATGATATTGTCAATGAATACGATAAGGTATTTGATGAGTTTGACAAGGAAGTGGGATTCAATTACCTTCGAGGTATGCACTTGAATGATTCAAAAAAAGCACTGGGCACCCATGTAGACCGTCACGATAGTATTGGTGAAGGATTGATCGGAAAAGCATTTTTTGAAAGATTGATGCAAGATTCCAGATTCGATAATATGCCGTTGATACTAGAAACGCCGGATGAAAGTAAATGGAAAGAAGAAATTGCATGGTTAAAGAGCATGGAATAATGTTTTCACCACAGAGGACACGGAGGACACAAA
>NC_021017.1:4684884-4688185 GCF_000210075.1 Bacteroides xylanisolvens XB1A | reverse complement strand
GTTCATTTCTGCACTGTTTCATTCTTTTTTATACTGTTATGAATTTATACTGCCAACACCTATACTCAATAAATATTCGCCATACTCACTAAAGGTTCATACAATTTCTCTATATCCTGTGAGTCCATCTCTATTTGAACTTGATCTCCAGGCATTAATTTCTGTCCTTTGGGAGGCCAATTCTTACGGTCACGATGCACATTTATAATTATGCAACGTTCCGGTAAACGAAGTTCATCCACCATCTTGCCATCTAAATAAGACCCGCTCATTACTTCTACAGACAATGTATAACGGGGCTCTTCCTTAAAGGCAGGCGAATGAATCATATCATCATATAAAATTACATTGAACGGTTTTATCTGAAGCATTTCCGTAAAGTAATAGGTTAATCCACCTACAACAATGGAAGGATAAAAGACTTCCAAATGTCCCGTAATCTCGGTTATTAAGACAATAGCCGTCAGAGGTGTACGAATGACTGCTACAAGAAATGCCGACATACAAATCAACATGATATAACTGATATTCTCATAAGCAATCACACCCTGTTGAACCATAATCAATCCCACTATTTGCCCCAAAAGTCCTCCTGTCACCAGTGTAGGGATAAAACTTCCTCCCGGTAAACCCGAAGAAAAAGAAAAGGTACTAAAAACGAAATGCAACAACATCATGCCAACAATCCAAAGAATATGTGTATCCGGATGCATGGCCTGTGATAGCAAGAACTGTTCCCCTCCTCCCGTCAGATTAAACTCGGCCATAGAAATCAAAAAAGCAATAAAAAGCAAATACAGCATCTTCACGTATTCAGGATGCTTAATAGCGGGATAAATACGTTTCATCTGAAGAGTAGTGACAGAAAAGAATTTTCCAAAAACAGAAACTACTGCCGCCAACAAAAGAAACAGTTTCACCTGCCCCCAAAAAGTCATTCCAGGCACAATGGCATCTATATGAAAATAAGGATTGATGGGAAAAATCCAACTGGCAACCCCGCCTGCCACGACTCCTGCCAAAAGCGTGGTAATGGCTGTTTTAGGTGCATCGAACCGCTCAATAGATTCGATAACCAACAATGAGGAAGCTAATGGGGCAGCAAAAGCAGCCGCCAATCCGGCACCTGCACCGGCAGACAATAATTGTTTCCGTTCGCCACTAAGCACCCTCCCCCATTTTGATACCAAATATCCGACATACGAACCTATCTGTACGGAAGGTCCTTCACGCCCCAAAGACAATCCGGTACTTAATGCAAGTATCCCACCCACAAACTTCGCAACCAATTCCAGAAAAGGATGCTTATAATCAACCCTCCCATTAATAACTCCACGTGTTTGCGGAATCCCCCCGCCGGTAATAAGCGGCATTTTCTTCACCAGCCAGGATACGAATACAAGTATTCCCCACATCAACAGGAAAAGAGGGATATACCAATACCACTTGGGATGAGAATCAAAAAAATCATGGCGGAGATTAAAGAAGAACTGTAACAGGTAATGATAAGGCACGGCAACAAGCCCCGTCAGTAATCCTACGAAGATACTGACAAAGTAAAGTCGTGCATCAATCAACTTCAGTTTAAAAATGCGCCAACGACCATTATCTTTTATCTTTTTTATCAGTCGAAACATTCAGCCAGCCTTACATTGTTTTATACGTAGGACATACAACAATCAAAACCTAGCTGTGGTTTTCAAACTCATGAAGATTTAATTTCTAATTATCTTCCCATCATATTCAGACGAAGTATAGCGTGTACCATAAAGTAAGACCCCAGTGCATTATAATCCGTGTCACGAATGGCGGTGGCGGTAATTGTGCGTATCAAAGAAATATCCTGATGGAGAATATCATAGATCTTGAAACGGATTAATAACTGTTTCTTTTTTAGAAAGGCTTTTGACAGTTGGCAGTTCCACATGAAATTCTCTTTGGCATAACCTTCATAACCATAACCGGTGCGGAGAGAATAAGTCAGGTCATTATATAGTTCCATCCCCCAAGGCAGATAAAGTTGCAGTTGGGTTCCTGCCTGATAATCAAAAGTTTCAGTACGTTTCTCCCGCACATCATTATAAGAATTGTTATAAATCAGGCCGACAAGCCCCGTAAGTTCCATTTGACGGGTACGATAAGTAAGCCGTAGACGCTCACGTCCCGTTAAATGCTGTACGGAGGTTTTCACCGGTTCTTCTTTATTCAGAGTTGTATAGCCATTCTGATTCCGGTATTGCAGATAGGAGTAAGTGCGAAATATCCAGCTACGATTCTTAAAAGGGGTATTGAGAGAAAAAGACCCCATGGCGCGCCAATTACCATTCATATTGACCGGAGACGTCGTTCGCACACCGGTTTCGCTGTCATAAGTCACCTGATTGGTTACATTATTAATGGTATTCTCGAACAAAGCGGTAGCTACCATATTTCGCTGATGTTTGGTATTGTAGGAATTAAAATTCAATGTAAACGTATTCGTATATGAAGGCTTCAACGAAGGGTTACCGACACGGATATTTAAAGGATTGGTACGGTCGGTCACAGGTTGGAGGTCGCGTACGCTTGGCTGTTTTCCTTTTCCTCTATACACAATTTGCAAACGGGTACGTTTTGAAAACTTGTAACGGAAATTGACTGTGGGTGAGAAATTCATGACTGATCTTTCCAACTGATCTTCGGGAGCGTCGCTCAACAAAGAATGGCTGACAGACTTTTGTGGTTCAAAATCAACTCCAATATTATAATTATACTTTTTCTGTGAAGTACGTATGGCAAGGTTCACCAAGTGATTACTGTATTGATTTTCAAAACGGTTACTGGAGTCTTCATCAAAGTCGGGAGCAAACTCTTCCAGTTCCTTATCCCAGTCATAGACAAAACGATCCGAATTGTTCACTTTATACTGATAGCTGTAACGGAGTTGCAGGAAATGCCGCCACGGCAACGGTTCTACATATACCAGTTGCACCCGGTAATTATACCCGTCCACATCATCCTCTATCTTCTGATTCTGAATCTTCTTCGTATTATTTTTGAAGTACCGGGTGGTGGAAAGGCTCTTCCGGTCGGTAGATGAAGCATTAGTACCATAGTCTACTTTCAAAGCGACATTTCTCCCCAACCGACTCAATTTCCGGCTAAGTTGTAACATCATCGTCAGGTTATACCGGGAATTATGGTTGGTGCCGGAGGACTCTCTCTCATTCAACAATACATCATTCCCCCACCCTTCCTGAAAGCCACTATTCTCTCTGTCATTGGCCGAAAAACGATATTGAGGACGGAAAATCAATGTAGT
>NC_021017.1:4656954-4684671 GCF_000210075.1 Bacteroides xylanisolvens XB1A | reverse complement strand
AACGATATTGAGGACGGAAAATCAATGTAGTAACAGAATCCATCTTCCATTCAAGAAAAGCATTGGCCACCAGCTCATGATTCTGCAACCGGCTATTGTTCGTGCCCAGATTGATTGACCGATCCTCGCGAAGAAAATTGTCGACCGTTGTACGGCTGTCTTCCAAACGGTCTGTACCCACGTATTGAAGATTGGAACGTAACTTAACCCGCTTCCAGTCATGAGTCGCGTTTAGTCCCAATGAACGGGAAGTAGTCAGCCCCATCCGATTACGGATATTACCTGTAGCATTTGAAGATTCATTCTGCAATTCCGAGAATCCCTGATTATTGGTATTATTCAGATTCCCGATAATCGTTAATTGAGAGTTTTCACGAAAGCGGTTCAAGGTATTGGCTAATTCATAACGGTCTTTACTCCCGTATCCTCCCATAAAATTCTCCATCCAACCCAATTTCATGTCCTTTTTCACAGACAGATCCAGAATCATCTCTTCCTCTCCGTCATCTATCCCAGTGAGACGCGCCAAATCTGATTGGCGTTCATAGGCTTTCAACTTCTCCACCATCTCCACGGGAAGGTTTTTAAGGGCGGCTTTCGGGTCATCAGAGAAAAACTCTTTACCGTCTACTAAAATCTTCTTTACCTCCTTACCATGTATCAATAACTTACCGTCCGCATCTATTTCGCTTCCCGGAAGTTGTTTCACCAACTCTTCAAGCATTGAACCTTCGGGAGTACGATAGGCGGAAGCATTGAAGACTGTTGTATCTCCTTCCGTCACCGCCATCGGGGCTTGACCTACTACTACGGCCTCATCCAAAGCATAACTTTCCGGAGTCAGATTGATATTTCCCAATTCATAGGAGGTGCTTTTGCGGGAAATGGAAATGAGATGAAAAACAGGTTTATATCCGATATATGAAACTTGCAATAATAAAGACTTCGCCTTAGTCGCAGTAGGAACGGAAACGGAAAGTTGAAATTTACCGATAGCATCCGTAGCACCGCCGCCCAACAATGTACTATCCGGTAAAGCCAAAAGCCGGACCGTAGCAAACGGTACCGGCTGATTGGTTTCAGTATCAATCACACGACCGGAAAAACGCTCTTTGCCGGACTGAGCAAAAACAGTCAAACTAATCAGTAACAAGACATAACAAGTAATCAAACGGTACTGAAAAGAATAAATATGGCTGCCTATGTTCAAATTGTGTTGATTTAGTAAAATAAAACTATAATAAAATAAACCTAATCTTTATTTCTGGCCTTGACGCGGAGCACGAGGTCTTTGTCCCTGGTGGTGTCCCTGTCCCGGTTTCTGACCTTTTCTGCGGTCAAATTCCTTTCTGAATTTATTAGCATTCATCTTTTCCTGCTGATAAATCTTCAAAATCTGCTTCTGCGAAAGTATCTTGCTGAATTCATTGTAATACTTTTCACGAATATCCAGCATTTTACGGCTTTGAGTAAACTGGTTCCGCAACATGGTTGCAATCTCGTCGTCAGTCATGGACGGACGTTCTTTCTTAGCATTAGCGTCTGTGCCTTGTGCTTTAGTTTTCTCTGTTCTCGCCTTATGAGTCATCATACGACATTCACGCAATTCTTTCAGATACTTCTCGTATACCGGAGTAAATTTAGCTGCCGTTGCATCATCCAACATCAATGTATTTACTATTTGTTTAGTCTGCATCTGCACCATTTGTTCTGGTATAGGACGCTGTTTTTTTTGTTTATTATCCGTATTCTGTGCAGACAAAGTCATCTGGCTTCCCATCAGGAGAACGGCCAAAATTACATAAATAAATTTAGTCTTCATAATCTTCACGTTTAAAATAATTAATTGAGTTACTTAATTCAAAAATATATCATTTTCAGAGAAGCTGACGAGCTCTTCCAACTCCTCATCTGATAGTTCTTTAATCCATTTATCTACCGGTTCCGTACCATTGGCTAATACTTTCGAAGAAGATGTTGTCACCTCATCTGCCTGTCGCAAAGACGGAACAAACAGAAATCCGACCCATACGGCTGCTATGGTAATCACCGTAGAAATAATCAGCTTCGTATGAGACTTCCGCTGTTGCTTCACTCCGGCACGTTCCATCACCTTTCGTTGCACGTCCTCGAAGAATCCATCGGGGGTACGGTAAGGTGTCCGTTTTCCAATATCATCAAAATCAAAATCCTTTTTCATCGTTCTATCTGTTTAATATATATTCCTTTATCTTCTCTTTCGCATAGTGGTAATTCACTTTTAGTGTATCCACTTTACTATCCAGTACACGGGCGATCTCTTCATATTCAAGTTCATCGTAATAACGCAAGTTGAATACCAGCCGTTGCTTTTCCGGCAGACTTAAAATAGCTTCCTGAAACTTTACTGCCAACTCATTCTCATAATCAATGTAATCGGAAGCCTTCAACTTGCCCATCAACTCTTCCTGAACATCTTCTGCGGAAACAACTCCCTCATCTTTACGTCCGTTAAGCAAGCGTAAACTCTCATTCGTTGCAATCCGGTAAATCCAAGTTGACAGCGAACTTTCTTCGCGAAACTGATCAATATGCCGGAATACCCGGATAAAGACTTCCTGAAGCACATCTTCCGCATCTTCATGAGATACAACCAGTCTACGGATATAATTATATATCGGCACCTGAAAAGAGTCCATCAGCATCTTGAATCCCCGTTCGCGATTCGAGGCACAAGCTTCACGAATTTTATTCTCGTTTATCATCAATTCTTTTTCTGAACTTTATTAGTTAGAACGCAGAAGACTGACGAAGTTAAATATGGGATTTGGTATTTTGCTTTTATTAACAAGAGAGGGAGAACTGGCGGAAATCATTGTCGGTATATACGATAGGAATAAACGCATGATTCCTGATGACGTTCTGATGAAGGTAGAAAATTATAGTGACGCTATATGCTCGGGATAGTGACGGTATCATTGTCTCATACCGTCACTATCTTTGCCGGATAGCGTCACTATGTTTTTAGTAGAAATACTCTATTTATAAGCTGTAAACAAGGAGATGATTACCAGAACTTATTGTGTTCCGCACTATATTCAAAGCCTGCGGCATTCAACTGATTCACTAATTCATCCTTGTTCACATTCATATCTTCACAAAGTTCGTCAAGTGAAGAATAGCAGTCGCGCAACTTCATATTGATGACGCTGAACAACATCATCGGATCTTTTGGTAATTCCATAACATACAATCTTTTAAACCGGGGGCAAAGGTACAGCAATCCCGTTGAATGGCAAAACAAATCAATCTCCTATTTCTTCTATCTTCAAAGAGATTTTTTCTATTAGTTTGCTGATTTCTTCTTCCAATGGGATCACATTGAAGTCTTTCCAAAAGTTCTCATCGTATTTGAAATATGTGTCGGAGAAGATTGTACGGGTAGGCAATCTTTCTGTACGGGAAAATGCGGTTACCTGTCCGGTTTCCACCTTGCAAGTAATCATCTCAAACCAGATATGAAGGTCGCGACTGCCAAACAGCATTTTTGTACGTTTCACTTTGAAATGAAGATCGCCCCGGATATGATGTATGTAATAAGTTCCTTGCCACGGTTTATAAGAAATGGTATATACCACTTTTTGAGGAATCATGCGTACATTGCGTGCGCGCCTTTCGACGAACATACCCGCCGCATTTTTCACATATACAGGATGAACTTCCAGACGGGCTTGCAATAAGGCGCTCGTTTCAGAATCAAGGAATAGTTCTCCGCAAAAAAGAGGTTCACTGATTCCTTTTTTCTGTTCAAAATGCACCACATTTACAAACCGGTCTTCTAAAAATGTCACGCCCTCCGAAGTATAGGTATAAATGCTATTCTCGATACTGGGAATCAGGAATTCGGGCATATCTTTTATGATATCCATCTGAATACAAGCCTGAATTCCCGACTTCACTTTTACCAATAAGCTATCTTTCGCTTCCACATTGCTTAGCCGACTCATTTTCAACAGCTTCACTTGATCTGGCATTGCAGAATGTGAGGATGTCTTATAAACCTTGAACACTGCTTCCGACAAGTTTTGGAATTTGTTTTTCAACTGAACTCCTTCACGATAAAAGGTAGTCAGATACACGGGAGTATGCGAATAGTTCTGTTCCCTCCGTTCAATCATTTCTCGCAAAAGTTTCTTTGGTTCACTTCGACGAATCACTACTTCCTGCAAAGAAACCACTTTAGGTTCGAGACTAAGTATATTGTGCCGTCCAATCAACAAAGCAAACTCTATATCTTGTGAAAGATAACCTATATGAGAAAAGGTAATCGAATCGTTTTTTAAAGAATCGGGTAAGGACAGTTTAAAATCTCCATTCTGATTTGTTATGCTGCCGATAGATGTCCGCCTCACTCCAACAGTAGCTGAAGAGATGGGCACACCCGTCTCCTTATCCAGCAAAGTGCCGGTAATGGAAAAGTTAATAGGCTGCTCCGAAATGGAATCCTGTTGTATATGAATCTTTTTCTCCGAAGGGAGAGTAATCAGAATATGAGTACCAATCACCTGAAACTCCAAACCGGTATCTCCTACTATATCATACACTGCTTGGCGAATAGACCGTTCTCCTCCCTTTATCTTCACGACAGCATCATTATCAATAACTTTACTGTCATAAATAAACATATATCCCGACTGTTGGGAGACATTACCTAATAATGAATAAACAGTGCCTTTTGACTTGGGAAGCCGAACTATCCGTTCCAATACATCGCCCCCATCCGCTCTCATCGTATCGACTACGAAAAAGAGTATGAATAGAATGGATAGATAGCAATAAGCCTGTTTCATTTTCTCAAGTTTAAATGAGTTTTATTCTGATAACAAAAGAATATCCCCTTGCCGGACACATTGCAGACCGAATGCGCTAGCTATCAGAGTAGCTACGACTTCAGAAGACTCATCAGAAAATTCAACCGTCAACCTACGTTCCTCCAATGCAGGTGAAGCCACTTGAATCTGCAAACTATCCGAATTCAGGTTCATCACTTTCAGAATGTTCGCCAAAGATTCATCTTTAAAACGTATGTGTTTAAAGAAGCTCCCCCACTCTTCATTCTCTTTATCCGCATCGAGAACGACTAATCGTTGCGATTGCACCACTACTGCCTCTCCCGCTTTTACATAACATTCCTGATTTCCTTTTTTTAGAGTAACTTTCACAATCCCTCTTTGTACAGATAAACGGAACGGAGCATGTTCATCGCTCTGTACACTGAAAGCGGTTCCCAAAACTTCAATTTTAGCTTGTTCCGTATCAATCCAAAAGGGTTGTCCCTGCTTCTTTGCTATGTCGAAGAAAGCATTTCCCTGCAAACTCACTTCCCGTTTATCAGCAATAAAATGCTTCGGATATAATAAGGAGGTTTCCTTTGCCAAAAGTACCACAGAACCGTCTTCAAGAGTCGTTGCCAAAGTGGAAATGCCTTGATTTTCCTGTGTAAGAAAATTCTGTGCCGGTTCTCTTTCAGAACCGGTCATCCAATACAAAGCTCCCCAGACGACGCCTATCAAAACGGCGGCAACTGCTCCGTATCTGATCCATAGTGAATGTTTGCGTATAGGACTTCTCTCATCAACTTTCGCAAGTAAACGGTCATTGTCCAGGCGATTATACAATCGGTTCCATGCCTGATCTGTCTTTATTTTATAAATTTCTGTTTTCATCACTTCATGTGAATATAAGTTTCAACTTCTTCTCGTAATGTCCGGAGGGCTTTTGTCATTTCAGCTTCTACTGTTTTTACTGAAAGAGAAAGCTGTGTTGCTATCTCCACATATTTCCGCCCCTCCAAACGGTGCATCTCAAAAATCTGTCGTCTGCGGACCGGCAGCTTTTCAAGAGTGTTATTTATGAATTTCTGTAATTCCTCATACTCCATCTGTTGATGAGGATCTGTCGACTGCTCCGGATTGGAAGTGTTCAATACTGCTTCACGGTATCTATTCCTAACTTCTTCGTGTTCACAATACTGCAAAGATTGATTGCGAGTCGCCCTGTACAGATAGCTTTTAACGGACTGGAAAATCTGTAAGCGCACCCTTTCTTTCCAAAGTACATAGAAAAGCTCTTCTACAATCTCTTCCGCTACCGCCATCTGCCCGGTAATGCCTGCCGCATAACAGCAAAGAGGAAAATAGTAACGGCGAAAGAGTTCCTCAAACGCTTTTATGTCACCTTCCTTTATCTTTTTTAGTATGAGCAGTTCATCCAGCATACTTGCTTTTCTTTATGATTGACTTCAAATATAAGAAAACTATCCCTGTTTCAATTCGATTGCTTTTTCAATTTATCCACTGCGTGCTCCAAAGATTCCGTAGGTTCGATGATATTGTAGTTTCCCCAAAAGTCAGGATTCCAGTATTCGTCTACTTTATCATAAAATATTTGATTCAGGCTGAAAGCTTCTTTGTTGGGTATATTCTCCAATACTCCTTCTTTTCTATCGGTCACTACCATTTCGGAAGCTACCGTATAGCTCGTGGAAAACAACTTCCGCTTCCAGTCACATTTAAAACGGATTGTGTTATGAATATAGTTCAGATACGTTTTTCCATCTACATCTTTATAAGTGACCAGATAAGAGAGTTCTTGCGGTTTGAATCTTAAACCGAGAGGTTTCTTATACAGAATTGCTGTAGTCGCCTTCGATTTATTCTGCATATCCAGACTCATTTCTATACGGGTGAATGACAACCGTTCACGATCGATATACAATTTACCGTATAATAAAGCGTACATGAGAATGACTTTCGGGCGGAAATTAATAACATACTGCATACGATTATCTATAAGCATGGATTCTGCCATCCAGAATTCGTAATTATTCAATTCTTCAAAATCGAGTAACGCTCCCTTGTTCTTCACGACATCCAAAGTGACGCCTAGATTAGGACCACCCACAACTTTGACAGCTAATGTGTCACTCGCTTTCTGACTAAGCAGACGACGTCCCTTCTCCACCCGTACTTTATCATAGTTTATATTTCTATTGGTATAGGCTGTTTTAGACACATCGAGCACTGCTTCCGATATACCGATATATCGACGCCCTTTCTGTACGGTTTCCCGGTAAAATCCCGTCAGCATATCACGCTTATCACTATAATTTAAAGGAATCTTATTGATTGCTTTCTCTACAATTATACGTGGATTTTCGGCAAATACCACCACTTCATTCAATAGATTGGAATGAGGCGTCAACCAAACTGTCAACATAGCGGCTGTTTCTTTCTCCAAAGAGATATGAGTATTTACATAACCGATATGTGAAATGTCCAGTTCACGCGGGGTTTCCGTTTTTTTAATCTTCAAAGCAAATTCTCCTTCCGCATTGGTCACAGTACCGATATTGCTACCATGCACCGATACATTTACGTTCTCCAGAGCTTTTTTATTTTGCTTGTCTTTCACCATACCAACAATCGTAAGATAATCTCCGGCATCTCCTTGCGCCCACACAGGATAGCTACAAAGCAGCAAACAAACTGATAGCCATCCAACCAAGTGTTTTTCTACATTCTTCATACTGATGCTTTTTAAAGGTAAATAAATTGCGTTTCTACTAATAAGAGCGCTCAAACCGGAAATACCCTACAGCTTTTACAAAAAAAAGAAAAAGAAATCAGATTTCAATACCATATCCGGAAATTAATAGTAATTTTCCCGGCAAATTAATGATAAAAGCAATCACTATGATACGCAAATTAGACAAGACCGAATACGCCCTGGCTGCATCGTTAGCATTGGAGGTATATATACAATGCGGAGCGGAAGACTTCGATGAAGAAGGTTTGAATTCATTCAAAAGCTTTATCTCCAGCGAGCAACTGATGAATGAATTAGTGATTTACGGTGCTTTTGAGGATAAGAATCTGGTTGGCATCATGGGGACAAAGCATGAAGGGAAACATCTTTCTTTATTCTTTATCCGAAAAAAGTACCAATGCAAAGGTATCGGCAAACAGTTATTCTGTTTCGCTATCAATGATTGTCCGGTAGATGAAATGACTGTTAATTCATCCACGTACGCTATCCGTTTTTATCAAAGTTTAGGATTTGAAAAGACTAAAGAGAAGCTATGTACTAACGGGATAACTTATACGCCAATGATATTCAAGAGGACAGTCAGAATCAGTTCCATCGCACCTTGTGGAATGGACTGCGCATTATGTTATGCTTTTCAAGATGTAAAAAAGCCTTGCCCCGGTTGTAGAACCCAAACAGGAAAAATTCGGGAAAGTTGCCAAAACTGTATCATTTTCTCATGTGATAAGAAAAAGTATTATTGTTTTGAATGCACAAATTTCCCTTGTAAACGATTAAAAGCACTAGATGCAAGATACCAAAACAAATACAAAATGAGTATGATTATGAATCTTACATTCATAAAAGAACAGGGAGAAGAAAACTTCTTAATATGGCAAAATCATAAATACACCTGCCCCAAGTGCGGAAAACTGCGAACTGTGCATTACGACTACTGTATTCACTGTAAACAACAGAAGTTAACATAACTATAATGAATCCCTCCCGATAGAGCTACAATTATATTTGTTAATTATGCTTGTGAATATGTATTTCATATAAAAATAGTTTCTACCTTTGCGACCGTTATGATGAAGTACATATTCTGTATACTATTAGGCGTATTTCTGAATTGGGGATTCCATCTGATTTCCGATGAAGCACAGGAGGCATACCGGTTAGAAACCGGTAGTACCAGTATACAAACCTATACCAATTCATACACCTCCAAAACCAGCATCATACAACTGGATAAAGAACAGAAACTAGTCAAAACAAAAGAATACACCGGAAAGCAAGATTACAATAACGATAATGGTGTTTTAAATCCATTTTCTTTCCGACACCTCTCTCCTTTAAAGATACTACGATTCAATATTCCTTCTGTCACTATCCGTATACTAAGCTCTCTGAAGATTCAGCTTCCTCAAAACCAATGGACAGGTTTTTCATATTATACCAATCTTTTTAAATATTCTGATAGATATCATATCTATTCATTAGGTCACATACTCATTTAGCCATTTTATATTTTTTCCGGCATAAGACTATTCCAGTCTTTGATGCCTCACTTTCTGTTTGCGTCCTCCATTTAAGTGAAAAGAGTATTCACTATGGTCCGGAAGCCAATAACATTCTTTTTTACCATAACAACCAAAGTATATAAAATGGACTTTTTATTGGATTTCATCCTTCATATCGATCAATATATGGTTATGATTGTGCGTGATTATCACGCCTGGACGTATGCCATTTTGTTTTTTATAATCTTCTGTGAAACCGGATTAGTGGTCACTCCTTTTCTTCCCGGTGATTCTCTACTCTTCGTTGCAGGAGCTATTTCTGCCTTACCTGACATGCCTATCAGTGTGCATATACTCGTTATCATTTTATTTGCCGCTGCCGTATTAGGCGATTCCTGCAATTACATGATCGGACATTTCTTCGGTCGAAAGCTTTTTAATAATCCCAATTCCAAGATATTCAAACAAAGCCATCTGGAGAAGACACACGAGTTTTATAAGAAATATGGTGGGAAAACAATTATTCTTGCCAGATTCGTCCCGATAGTACGCACGTTTGCTCCCTTCGTAGCAGGAATGGGAAAGATGAACTATTACTATTTTATGATGTATAATTTAGCGGGTGGTGCGGCTTGGGTCGGCATATTCTGCTACGCCGGTTATTTCTTCGGAGACCTTCCGTTTGTACAAGAGAACTTGAAACTGCTGATCGTTGCCATCATATTCATCTCTATATTACCTGCAATCATAGAGGTAGTACGAGCCAAACTAAAGTCTTAAAACGCCAAACTATAATCTGTATTCATTTGTTACTAATATAAATAGAGAAGAAAAAACAATTTAAAGTTTTTACACTTATGAAAAATTCTTTTTTAGCCGGTTTACTCCAAAGGAGCCCAAATTTTTCCCATTGCTGAAACAACTTTCAGAAGTGCTTTGTGAAGCATCCGTTGTTTTAACAGAAAGCTTGCAACATGACTCACCTACAGAACGTGCAGACTACTACAAGAAAATCAAAGAGCTGGAACGTGAAGGGGACAAACTGACGCATCGGATTTTTGATGAATTGGGCACTACATTCATCACTCCTTTCGACCGTGAAGATATTCATGACTTAGCTTCCTGCATGGATGATGTCATCGACGGAATAAATAGTTGTGCCAAACGAATCTCTATTTACAATCCCCGTCCTATCTCGGAGAACGGCAAAGAATTGAGCCGTTTGATTCAGGAAGAAGCGACCTACATCTGTAAAGCCATGGACGAACTTGAAACATTCCGTAAGAAACCGACTCTTCTCCGGGAATATTGCTCAAAATTACATGAAATCGAAAATCAGGCAGATGACGTATATGAATTCTTTATCACCAAGCTATTTGAAGAAGAAAAGGATTGCATTGAACTTATCAAAATTAAAGAAATCATGCATGAACTGGAGAAAACAACCGATGCCGCAGAGCATGTAGGCAAGATTCTGAAAAACCTGATTGTAAAGTACGCATAAAGTAAGCCGGAACACATGGAATTATTAGTGACTATCATTATTCTGGCTCTGATATTCGATTATATCAACGGCTTTCACGATGCAGCAAACTCAATAGCTACAATCGTATCTACCAGGGTGCTTACCCCCTTTCAAGCTGTACTATGGGCTGCTTTCTTCAATTTCGTTGCTTTTTTCATTGCCAAATACATTATAGGCGGATTCGGTATTGCCAACACAGTATCCAAAACGGTGGTAGAACAATATATCACTTTACCTATTATATTGGCAGGAGTAATAGCAGCCATCACCTGGAACCTGGTAACATGGTGGAAAGGTATCCCGTCTTCATCCTCACATACACTTATCGGAGGATTTGCAGGAGCTGCCATTATGGCAAACGGGTTTGAAGCAATTCAACTTAATATCATTCTTAAAATTGCAGCTTTCATCTTTCTGGCTCCTTTTATCGGAATGGTGATTGCTTTCGGTTTCACTCTGTTTGTTCTTTACATCTGCCGGCGCGCACATCCTCATACAGCTGAAGTCTGGTTTAAGAGGTTGCAGCTCGTTTCTTCTGCTCTCTTCAGCGTCGGACATGGTTTGAATGATTCACAAAAAGTAATGGGTATCATTGCCGCTGCCATGATAGCCGCCCATTCTATGGGATTGGGTATGGGTATCAACAGCATCAATGACCTTCCCGACTGGGTTGCTTTTTCGTGCTTCACCGCCATCTCACTCGGCACCATGTCCGGAGGTTGGAAAATAGTAAAGACAATGGGAACCAAAATCACCAAAGTAACCCCATTGGAAGGAGTAATTGCCGAAACAGCCGGTGCTTTCACTCTCTACATTACGGAAATGCTGAAAATCCCCGTTAGTACTACACATACTATCACAGGTGCAATCATCGGAGTAGGTGCAACCAAACGCCTCTCTGCCGTTCGCTGGGGAATAACAAAAAGCCTCATGACTGCCTGGATTCTTACAATTCCGGTCAGTGGACTCCTGGCAGCAGCTATCTATTATATTGTTTCCTTCTTTTTATAGAGGAAAACAATATAATGAATAATTGACTGCCGACACTCTCGAAAAAGAAAAGAGCTGAACATCCATGTCCCTTGGCTCTTTTCTGTCTAACTATCAGGAAGAAAAAAATGAATAAATCCATCACTAAATGTCACATTTACCAACTTTGATTGCCGACCTTGCGCTGATATTAATATCGGCCAGTGTAATAACCTTGCTGTTCAAATGGATGAAACAACCTTTAGTCTTAGGTTACATCATTGCCGGATTACTAGCGGGGCCTTATATAAATATTTTCCCCACCGTGGGAGATATCGAAAATATCAATATATGGGCGGAAATAGGTGTTATTTTCCTGCTCTTCGCACTTGGACTGGAGTTTAGTTTTAAAAAGCTCATGAATGTAGGTTCCACAGCTTTTATCACGGCCACCACCGAAGTCGTCAGTATGTTGCTCATAGGTTTTCTGGTAGGACAATTATTAGGATGGGGCACGATGAATTCCATCTTTCTTGGGGGAATGTTGTCTATGTCGTCTACCACAATTATCATCAAGGCCTTTGATGATTTGGGGTTACGCAACCAGCGTTTCACGGGCATCGTATTCGGTACTCTGGTAGTGGAGGATTTGATTGCCATTTTAATGATGGTACTTCTTTCTACAATGGCAGTAAGTCAGGACTTTGTGGGTGAAGATTTATTGATTAGTGTTCTCAAAGTCGTTTTCTTTTTAATCCTGTGGTTTCTCATCGGTATTTTCGTTATTCCGGCTTTTCTTAAAAAAGCAAAGAAGCTGATGAATAATGAGACGCTTTTGATTGTTTCGATCGGTCTTTGTCTGGGAATGGTGGTATTGGCCACCTATACAGGCTTTTCAACGGCGTTAGGTGCATTTATCATGGGATCTATCCTTGCCGAAACCATCGAAGCCGAGCACATCGAACATATCATACAACCGGTAAAAGACCTCTTCGGAGCTATTTTTTTCGTATCGGTCGGTATGCTAGTAAATCCGGCGGTATTGGTAGAATATGCCTGGCCTGTTATCATCATTACTCTGGTTACCATTATCGGTAAAGCCATTTTCTCTTCATTTGGCGTACTCTTATCCGGAGAACCGCTGAACACTTCTATCAAATCCGGATTCAGCCTGGCACAAATCGGAGAGTTTGCTTTCATCATTGCCGGACTGGGTGTTTCGCTCAAAGTGCTCGATCCGTTTATTTCACCTATTATTGTGGCTGTATCTGTTATCACCACTTTCACGACTCCTTATTTTATCCGTTTAGCCAACCCTTTTGCCGAATGGCTTTACAAAATATTGCCTACTAAAGTACAGGAAACATTAGATCGTTATGCTTCCGGCAAGAAAACCATGAATCACGATAGTGACTGGAAGAAATTACTAAAAAACATGATTGGCAGGGTTATTATTTATAGCGTATTGCTCACTGCTATCTGGCTGCTGTCTATACAAATCATTTATCCCGCCATCAGTGAAATGTTTGCTCCTGTTACCCTATGGATTAAGCTGGTGATGTGTCTGGGCACTCTTTTGCTTATGACTCCTTTTTTGTGGGCACTCATCTCCAACAAATACAACTCTTCCGAATTATTCCTGAAGCTATGGAGAGATGAGAATTACAATCACGGACGACTGGTTTCTCTCGTTCTAGGCCGTGTATCTGTTGCTCTTTTCTTCATCACTAGCGTAGTTATCAGCTATTTCAAGCTGAACTGGGGAATAAGTGTGATCATTGCCATAGCTGTTGTGGCATTGATTCTTATTCTTAGGGAAGACCTCACGCAATATTCACGATTGGAAACGAGATTCCTAGCCAATCTTAACCGAAGGGAAGAGGCTGCTAAAAAACGACACCCGCTAAAAACAAGTTTCAATAGCGAGTTCAATGACAAGGACCTTGATTTGACATCTGTCGTGGTATCGCCTTATTCCGGTTACATCGGCAAGTCTTTAGGAGAACTTTCATTCAGGCAAAATTTTGGAGTGAATGTAGTTGCAATCACGCGTGGTGATTTAAATATATACATTCCGAAAAGTTCTGAACCTATTTATCCGCAGGATAAACTGACTGTAGTCGGTACGGATATGCAATTGCAGGAGTTCAGAAATAGAATAGAAGATGTAAAAAATACAAAAGATACGGACGCAGTAGATAAAAAGATGACTCTCCACTCTTTCACTGTAGATGATGAATTCCGTTTCTTAAATAAAACCATTGCGCAGTCTCATTTGGGAGAAAAGTACGACGGTATCGTTGTGACTATTGAACGGAATAATGAATTGATCCCTCTGGATAAAGATACGGCTTTCCAATTAGGAGATCTCGTTTGGATTGTGGGTAACCGCGAGAAGATTAGAGAAATACTGTATCTGACGTAATTGGAATTGGCTACTTACAAAACGGAAAAGTATAAAAACGAGAAAGCATGCTTAATAAAATAGCTTCGATGTTTCTAACACCACATACTGTAATAAAGTCCGGGGTCAAATAAATCACATTACATATAAAACAAAAGAGAGCTGTAAACATTTAATCTACAGCTCTCTTATTTTGATTTATTGTATATTCAGCGATCTTTACTTGACTTCCTCAAAATCAACAGTATCTCTGTATGAGCAACTTGCGTACACGTGTTGCAATTATATCGCAAATCCGAAAATAAGCATCCATAAGCAACCACAGCTCTTGACTGCAAAAGTACGATTTTTATTCATAAATAAAGAGATGTAAACGCATAAAAATCAAAAGAAAGCGATGTTTTTAACAGATTCTTCGGTTTTATCCTTACCTTTGTATATGATATTGGGATGTTATACCCAAACAACAATAAGAAAACGATGCAGATACATAACAAATTCAAGTTGTAAAACTATTTATTATATTGAGATATGTCAATATGGAGCAAACTCATAGGAATCAAGAAAACCGAGGATAGAAACAATATCATCGGCAATAAAACCACCTCTGTACCATGTAGTGCCCACAATTATGCCATAGTAGATGTTGAAATAGGCTTGAAAGACCATAGAATCCATGATATAGGAGCCCTCAAGCATGATAACACGACATTTCATAAAACCTCAAAAGAAGAACTATTCATTTTCTTAAACGATGTAGACTACATCTGCGGACACAATATCGTTCACCATGATGCTAAATACCTGTTTACGGACAAAATATGCCGCTGGATTTTAGTTGATACACTTTATGTTTCGCCTTTACTGTTCCCTGAACACCCTTACCACAGGCTTGTGAAAGATGACAAACTGATGAGCGAACAAATGAACAATCCGGTGAACGATTGCAAGAAAGCAAAAGACTTATTGTTGGATGAAATAGCATGCTGGCATTCATTACCGAAAGAAAAGCGTATACTATTTGCATCGCTGCTGAAGGACAAGAAGGAATTTGAAGGATTTCTCAGTATGGTAAGTGCGGAGTATATCCATAAAGGAATACCTGAACTTATTAAAGAACTTTATGCCGGAAAGATTTGCCAACATGCCGATCTTGACATGCTCATCAACCAATATCCATGTGGATTGGCATACGCATTGGCTCTGATTGACACCACCGATTACCGCTCCATCACTCCCGGATGGGTACTTTATAATTATCCGGAAGTGGAATTTATCATAAAACTTCTGCGACACACTACTTGCAAAGAAGGCTGCGACTACTGCCATACGCAATTGGATGTGCTCCATAACCTAAAAACATTTTTCGGATATGAGCGCTTCCGGACATACGAAGGCGAGCCACTGCAAGAACGTGCTGCCCAAGCTGCGGTAAAAGGGAAATCGCTGCTGGCAATATTTCCTACCGGCGGTGGTAAATCACTTACCTTCCAACTGCCTGCACTCATGGCGGGACACTCCGTGCACGGGCTTACGGTTGTCATCTCCCCCTTGCAGTCTTTGATGAAAGACCAGGTAGACAACCTTGCCGACAGAGGCATCACGGATGCCGTAACCATAAATGGGATGTTAGACCCCATCACAAGATCTCTGTCAATACAAAGAGTACAAGACGGAGAAGCCTCGTTGTTGTATATCTCTCCCGAAATGCTCCGTTCAAAAACAATCGAGAAAATATTGATGGCGCGCCACGTTGTAAGGTTTGTGATAGACGAAGCGCACTGCTTTTCTTCATGGGGGCAGGATTTCAGAGTTGACTACCTCTACATTGGCAAATTCATCCAGAAATACCAGCAAAAGAAAAAATGCAAAACCCCGATACCTGTATCCTGTTTCACGGCCACGGCAAAACAGAAAGTAATCCAAGACATCTGTGACTATTTCAAGCAGACTTTGGATTTGAACTTGGAATTATTCGCATCAACAGCCTCAAGAACAAATCTACACTATTCCGTCATACATGTAGAGAATGACAATGACAAATATTTAAAATTGAGAGAACTTGTAGCAGAAGCCGATTGTCCGGCAATTGTTTACGTGTCACGCACCAAACGGACAAAGGAACTGGCTGCAAAACTGACTCGTGACGGTTACAAGGCACTCCCTTTCAATGGGAAAATGGAAGCCGATGAAAAAATTGCCAACCAAGATGCTTTTATGAACGATCAGGCACACATCATCGTGGCCACGTCTGCATTTGGTATGGGAGTCGATAAGAAAGATGTCGGTCTTGTAGTGCATTATGATATTTCCGATTCGCTGGAGAATTATGTACAGGAAGCTGGCAGGGCAGGTCGTGATCCTGGTCTTAGCGCACGTTGTTATGTGCTTTACAGTGACAATGATTTGGACAAGCATTTTATATTGCTAAACCAAACGAAACTTAGCATTAGTGAAATACAACAGGTATGGAAAGCCGTCAAAGACCTTACCAAACACCGTATGAAAGTCAACTGTTCTGCGTTGGAAATTGCCCGGCAAGCAGGATGGGATGATTCGGTATCTGACATTGAGACCCGTGTACGGACAGCATTAGCAGCTTTGGAACAAAGCGGATACTTGGTAAGAGGAAACAATGTACCTCATGTATATGCCACGGGAATAACGGTAAAGAATATGGACGAAGCAAGAGAACGCATAGCAGCATCACTACTTTTTGGCAGCGATGAAATAGAAAAGGCAGTCCGTATCATCAAGTCATTGATTTCTCAAAAACATATCGCCAAGGCTCAGGATTCGGAAGCAGAATCACGAATCGATTATCTGGCAGACATTTTGGGACTAAGCAAAAGAGATGTTATATCTGTAGTGGAGCGCATGCGACAGGAAGGTATATTGGCAGACAGTAAAGATATATCTGCCTATTTGCAGGATGCAGGTGATTCGGAACGAAAGTCACAAATCCTCCTCGAACGCTTTGCAAAACTTGAACAATACATCCTTAATCATATTCCCGACGGAACTTTACGAATATCATGCAAGCAACTGAATGAAAATGCCGTGAACGACGGAATCAGCACATCCAAAGAAAAAGATATCCGGACGCTGCTCTATTTCCTCACCATCAAGGGGTACACCCGTAAGAAAGAAGATGCGGTCCGCAATATGGAAATAAGTCGCCAGGCAGACTTCGAGTCTACTATGAGACGCTTTGAGAAGCGATTGGAGATAAGCCGTTTTGCCGTGGAATGGCTATATCAATCAGCTTCTTATGCAGAAAAGGAAAACATGCCCGGTAAAGCCATCCAGTTCTCCGTGGTAGAACTTCTGAACCGAATAAAGTCAAGCACTCAATCCCTTTTCAGCAGACTTGATGACATTCAATTAGAAGACGTGGAAGAAGCACTTCTGTATTTGTCGAAAATCGGTTCACTAAAACTTGAAGGCGGATTTTTGGTACTTTATAATGCCATGAATATCCAAAGAATAAAGGACAACAAGTCGAGATACAAGCAAGACGACTATCGGATGCTCAACGAATTCTACAAGTTGAAAATCCAGCAAGTGCATATTGTAGGCGAATATGCCAATCTGATGGTAAAAGATTATCATGCGGCCTTGCAATATGTTCAGGACTATTTCCAAATGGACTACAGAAAGTTTGTCATAAAATATTTCAAAGGAGACAGAGCAAACGAGATACAACGTAACTTGACACCACATAAGTACAAACAATTATTCGGACAGTTATCCAAACGGCAATTGGATATTATCTCAGATAAAGTTTCACGTTGCATTGTGGTTGCAGCCGGCCCAGGTAGTGGAAAGACACGTGTATTGGTCCACAAACTGGCCTCACTTCTGCTACTTGAAGATGTGAAACACGAACAGCTCCTGATGCTGACCTTTTCAAGGGCAGCCGCTACGGAATTCAAACAAAGGCTCATGGAGTTGATAGGCAACGCCGCCCACTTTGTCGAAATAAAAACCTTCCACTCTTATTGCTTCGACCTCCTGGGACGGATAGGAAATCTTGAGGATTCAAAGAATGTCGTTTCAAAGGCAGCCGAGATGATATGCCAAGGAGAAGTAGAACCAAACAAAATCGGTAAGACAGTATTGGTTATAGATGAGGCTCAGGATATGGGAGCTGAAGAGCATGCGCTTGTAAAGGCTTTAATAGCTAATTATGAGGAGATGCGTGTGATAGCAGTGGGAGACGATGACCAGAACATCTATGAATTCCGCGGTTCCGATTCCGGTTATATGTACCGACTGGCACAAGAAAGCGGAAGCACGTTTGTCGAAATGACCGAAAATTACCGCAGTGCGCGCCAGCCGGTGGATTTTGCCAACGGATTCTTGAAAAATATACATAAAAGGATAAAAAGTACACCAATTATCTCCATGAGAAAAGAAAAGGGTTGGGTTGAAGTGATACGCTATCAATCGGAATATATGTATCAGCCGCTCGTCGAAAACTTGCTTCAACATAGGGATAAAGGAACTTCTTGTGTACTGACCCAAACAAATGAAGAGGCCGTTATCCTGATGGCTCTTTTGCGGAAACATGGCATAAACAGTAAACTGATACAATCAATGGACGGCCTACGTTTTTGGAATATGGCCGAAATGAGATATTTCCTGAGGTATATAAACAAGCGGATAAAAACACCGTTAATCACGGAAGAGCTGTGGGAAGAAGCCAAGCATAACACCTTCTCTACTTATGACAGGAGTCTAAGCTTGATGTATGTGAAGCGGTGTGTGGAACTGTTTGAACAAACCAACAAAACAAAATATTTCAGTGACTTCAAGGAGTTTGTATTTGAGTCGTCAGTGGAAGACTTTTGCGACACATCAAGAGCCGACGTTGTGGTATCAACTATTCACAAGGCCAAAGGCAGAGAGTTTGACGATGTGTATATGCTCATATCCGACAATTATGTAAAGGATGCCCATCTGATGCGTCGATATTACGTAGGAATAACCCGTGCGAAAAACAGGCTGTTCATACATACAAACAGTGATTGTTTCAATCATTTGAGTGCAGACCGCTATCTTATGGATCAGCGACAATATGACATGCCTGAAGAAATTGTACTGCAACTCTCTCACAAAGATGTCAATTTGGGATTCTTCAAAGAACGGAAACAAGAGGTTTTAGCACTAAGAGGAGGAGATTCTTTAATTTACAATGATTTCTTCTTGTATAGTTCATCGACCGATAAACCTATAGCAAAATTATCATCAAGAATGCAGGGCACGTTATCTGAATGGGAACAAAGAGGTTATAAGGTGCAATCTGCATCTGTACGGTTTGTTGTGGCATGGAAGCCCAAAGATGCACCGAAAGATGAAACGGAAACGGCTGTTCTCTTAGCAGACTTGAGACTTTCTTTGTAAGTTAAAACACTTGAATTTATCATATTATCACTACCTTTGTGATAAGAATTAAATATTATACGAATAATGCAGATACATAACAATACATTGATAACAGAATGCTCAGCTTACGATTTCAAGGAAATGCTGGAGCGTAAGAAAGTGAAGTCGTGGCTTAAATCCGTGTCGGCTTTTGCCAATACGGACGGTGGCAGTTTGTTTTATGGAGTGAATGATGACGGCGTAATTGTAGGGTTGGAGAATCCACAAGCCGATGCTGATTTTATCAGTGAAATGATAAAGGCACGACTTGACCCTGTGCCGGAAGTTCAACTTATTCCGATAGAACACGAAGGGCATACCCTGCTTGAAGTGAAAGTAAAGACAGGAACGCTTACACCTTATTATTACTATCAGGATGGAACACGTACCGCATATATACGAATTGGCAATGAAAGTGTGGAGTGTAATTCGCAACAACTTCTTTCATTGGTATTGAAAGGTACGCACATGACATGGGATTCTCTTCCTACCCAAGTGGATGCCAGCAAACATTCTTTCATCATCCTTGCCAATACCTTCCGTGAGCAAACCCATCAAGAATGGAACGACAAGTATCTGGAATCATTCGGACTAGTAACTCCTGACGACAAACTGACCAATGCAGGATTGCTGTTTGTGGATAATTGCACGGTATTTCAATCGCGTATTTTCTGCACCCGTTGGACTGGACTATATAAGGATGATGCCATCAGTTCCGTGGAACATCGGGCTAACCTTGTGCTGCTCTTAAAATATGGTATGGATTTCATCAAAAACTATACCATGAGTGGCTGGGTGAAGATGCCAAACTATCGCCTTAACCTCCCCGACTATTCCGACCGCGCCATCTTCGAAGGATTGGTAAACCACCTTATCCATCGAGATTACACCATGATGGGCGGTGAAGTACATATTGACATTTACGATGACCGAGTAGAACTAGTATCACCTGGTGCCATGCTTGACGGCACACAGATTCAAGACCGTGACATATACAAAGTGCCGTCCATGCGCCGCAACCCTGTCATTGCAGATATGTTCACACAATTGGACTATATGGAGAAACGTGGTTCCGGCTTACGCAAAATGCGAGAGCTTACAGAGAAGCTACCCAATTTCCTACAAGGCAAAGAACCACAATATCAAACGGAAGCGACTTCTTTCTACACCACATTCTATAATCTGAACTGGGGTGACAATGGAAGAATACCTGTTGAGGAAGTGGCTAACAGGGTAAACAGTACCCTCGAAAAGTACCCTGAAAACGAAGAAAGTTCGGTGGAAAAGTTCGGTGGAAACAGCAAAAGTTCGGTGAAAACCTTTGGTAATACGCAAGAAAGTTCGGAGAAAGGTTCGGAGATAATCCCAAAAGGTTCGGAGAAAAAGTTCGGAGATTCGAAAAACAAATCTAAAAGCATTGGGAAAACCACACAAAAGATTATTGATTTCGTCATTTCCGACCCATCAATGTCTGCAGAAGCAATGGCCTATAAAATAGGAATAAGCTCCCGAGCCGTAGAAAAACATATTTCAAAGCTTCGTTCTATGGGAATTTTGTCTCGTGAAGGAGCAGATCATGGTGGCTATTGGCGCATTATTGTTAACCCTCAAACTGAGCAATAAAACTATGGAGACATCTTTCATACCATTCAGTGTAATAATTGCCGTTTTGATTATCGCCTTTTTGTTTGCCTCTTTGCCACAGGTAAACCATAAAACGCGATACAAAGTACTTTATGCAATAGCCATCATCATGTTATTAGCTGTTATCCCTATTAGTGAATATATGGCTGGTGGCATACAAAACTCAAGTAACAATTATCTGCTTGTCCTAATATTCGATATTGCAGTAGGATATTTCTGTATGTATATTGCCGCTTTACTGAAGTTCAATGTTCTTAAACGAAAGAACCAAGCATTAGAAAACGCCTTGACAGAAAAGCAACAAGAAAATGTAGCAATCCTATTGGAGCATCAAAACGAAAAACAACAAGCACTTCAGCAAAGAGAGCTTGAATGGTTAGCTGGGAAAATAAAGATGTTTACCGAAAAAGAACAGGAAGCTATTCTTGCCAGTGCTCTATCATTTGCTGAACATGACTTGATAGTTGCTCCCTCAATAAGCATACAGCCCAAAGAAACATGTAGTCAGCAAGAACTAATGTACTTTGTCTGCTCTGCTTTTTACAATATGGATAAAAGTCGTAGTGAAGTTGTGGGTTTCTTATATAAAGTTTTTCCTCTCTATTTTCCAGCAGGAGAAAGTGCATTGGCTAAAAAGATGCCGGGATTGGAAAAGGTAAAAGAAAGAAGGGAAAAAGAAAACACTCAGAAATAAATATCTAAATTATCAAAAACATGGATAATGTTAAAAAATATACTCATTCTAACTTTTTCACGAATAGAGACAACAATACCCTCATAAAAGAATTTGAGGGCATACTACACCATAATCCTCATATTTGTAATCTTGATGCAGTTGTCGGTTTTCTCAGAGCATCAGGATATTTTTCTTTACGTCCTTTCCTAGACAACATAAATAAGGTTAGGGTCTTAATAGGAATAAATGTAGATAAATACATTGCACAAGCAACAAGGCAAGGAAAGATATTTTTTGGAGCAGAAGAAGAAGTAAAAGAAGAGTGTCTACGTGAAATTCGCCGAGATATAGAGCATTCGCATTATAGCAAAGAGGTCGAAAATGGAATGTTCCAAATGGTGAAAGACCTTATTGATGGTAAATTGGAACTAAGAGCGCATCCTTCCAAAAAAAATACATGCCAAAATATACGTACTTTATCCAAACGATTTTAATCAATACACCCAAGGAATGGCTATAACTGGTTCCAGTAATCTTACTGGAAACGGACTAGGCATCACGGAGGAACGTCAGTATGAGTTTAATGTAAAAATGGATAGATATGATGATGTAAAATTTGCCAAAGAAGAATTTGAATTATTATGGAAAGAAGCCGAAGGATGCGAAATTACGGCTGATGATGTAAAAACATCAATAGATCATACATACCTCAAAGGTGATGCTTCACCTTATGACCTTTATATTAAAATGCTCATGGAGTATTTTTCGGATAGAGTCATGGCAACAGACGATAACAATCCATTTGATATGCCGGAAGGGTATAAGAAATATGATTACCAAATGGATGCTGTGGAAGAAGGTTATCAAAAGCTACTGCGTTACGATGGCTTTTTTCTTGCTGATGTTGTAGGTCTTGGCAAGACTGTAATTGCTACAATGATAGCTAAGAAATTCTTAATCGAGAATGGGCGTGACAAAACAAAAATTCTCGTCGTCTATCCACCTGCCGTAGAACACAACTGGAAAGCAACATTTAAAGATTTTGGCATTGACAAGTTTGTTAATTTTATTTCCAATGGCAGTTTGTCTAAGATTCTCGATGAAGACAATTATAACTACTGGAATGCTGATGAATTTGACCTTATTTTGGTTGATGAAGCACATAAATTCCGCTCGCATACAACCTCTGCCTTTGAGCAATTGCAGGAAATATGCAAAATGCCCCGTATAGAAAATGGAAATATTCCCGGCTTTAAGAAAAAGGTAATGCTTATTTCAGCAACACCTATGAATAATACACCTGCAGATATATACACAGAAATCCAATTATTCCAAGATCCACGCCGATGTACGATTGATGGTGTATCAAATTTAACGGCATTCTTTTCACCTCTTATTAAAGAATTTAAACAGCTAAAAAGAGAGCCAAATTTCGACATAAGTCGATTCAAGAAATTAGCAGAACGAGTTCGAGACCGCGTTATCAAGCCATTGACGGTTCGGCGTACACGTACTGACATCGAGAACGTGCCTCGATATAATAAGGATGTGAATGGCTTTCCAAAAGTAGAGCGTCCTATAGAAAGTCGATATGAGCTTAATGAGCATCTCGCTGATTTGTTTGAACATGCTATGCTTACTCTTGAAAAGAACTTGACGTACGCTCGTTATCAAGCTATAGCCTACTTGAAGCCTGAAGCGGCACAAGGACTGTATGATAACGCGGAATTAATAAGCCGCAGCTTAGCTGGAATCCGTAAAAACGGATTGGTGAAGCGGCTAGAAAGCAGTTTTTATGCTTTCCAAGTTTCATTAGACAATTTCCGTCAAGCAAACCAAAATATGATAGATATGTTTGACCGCAACAAAGTATTCATTGCTCCGGATCTTGATATCAATATGCTATTAGAATCAGGGTTGAGTGATGAAGAAATTGAGGAGAAACTAAATGCCAAAGCGGAAGATAATCCCAAAAATGCAGTATTCACTGCTGATGATTTTAAGCCTGAATTTATAGAAATGCTTAGAGGAGATCAGAATACACTTGAAATGTTATGTTCAGAATGGGCAGATATAAAAGACGAAGATGATTCCAAGTTCACAAAGTTCAATGAGCTGCTTAAGCATAAGTTGTTCAAATCGGAACGCAATCCTGAACAGAAACTAGTTGTATTTTCAGAATCAGTTGACACAGTAGAGTATTTGGCACGCCGTATTAATCGTAAAGACGTATTGGTAATCTCCGCTGATAATCGTAGTAAGCAGTTCAAAACTATCCGTGAGAATTTTGATGCTAACTATAAGACAAAACTCAATGACTACAATATCATCCTCACCACAGATGTGCTTGCTGAAGGTGTAAACTTGCATCGAGCAAATGTGATTGTAAATTATGACACTCCTTGGAATAGCACCCGACTGATGCAACGTATTGGTCGCGTCAATCGTATCGGTTCTTCATCCAAACATATATACAATTACGTTTTCTATCCATCCCGTGAAGGAAACCGTGAAATCAATCTAAATCAAATCGCATTAAGTAAGATTCAAACCTTTCATTCCACCTTCGGTGAAGACAACCAAATTTACTCACAAGAAGAAATTCTTGACCGCGACTTAAGTAAACTCTTTGATGAAGGCATGAAGAAACAAAAGGAAGAATGTAATCAAGAATTGCCATATTACGAGGAACTCCGTGCACTCTATCAAAACAACCGTAGAGAATATAATCGCATAGCAAAACTCTCATTGCGTAGCCGTACTGGTCGTGAAATGAAAAAAGTAGATGGAGTAACACTTGCAAATGACACTCTTGTATTCCTGAAAACGAATTTCCGTAAGGTATTCTTTTTGGTCTCAGAAACAGCAGAAGAACTTTCTGTGCTTGATGCTCTAAAATATTTCAAAGCTCCCAAAGAAGAACAATCCGCAGAGCGTATAGAGCAACACCATAAGCATATTAATATGGCTTTACGAAAATTTCGCATGATGCAGGATGAAGAAGCACGTTCTCAAGAAACTACCCATGAGGAACAAGGTTCTGTTGGAGTGCAAGTTAGTACCGCTGTAAATTTGTTAAATAATTTCATTCGTGAAATAGACGATAATGAACTATACATAAAAGTAGTTCAGCTCAAAACATTAGCGGAAAGAGGTGTCATCACCTACATAGCTAAACGCTTACAACGCATACAGAAAAACTTGCGTCGCGTAGGAGGTAAAGCCAGAATGACACATGATGAAGCACTTGCAGAAATCATTGATATGGCAAAAAAGTATGCACCATATTATACGGCACAAGAATCTCTGCTTAATGAGCAAGAGACTAATGCAGAAATTATTTTATCAGAATCATTCAATAAACTCTAAAAATAGCAATATGAACTACAAAGAAGTCATCGAATCTAAATATAATCGTGAGGCTTGGCAAAAATTGCTTTATGATATATTCCGAAACAAAATTAGTTTTTGGAACACTCCTTCTGCGGTCCACGTAAGTAGCCGCTTAGCTAAAGAAGCATTGAATCTTGGCAAAATATCTCTTGTAGATGGAGAATCTATAGCCATATACGAAGTGGAATTGAGTGACAAAGTTGACATTGAGCGTAACCGTCGTGGCATTCGTGATATGCTCACTACAGATTGGCGTAATATGGGGTATGCTGGAGCATTTATGTTCTGTTATCGTAAGGATGAAAGCATTCTTAGATTCTCATACGTAAGTGAAACTTGGGGGTTTAACAAACAAGGCGAATATGAAAAGATGTCAACTAATACAAAACGCTATACATATTTGCTTGGCGAAGGTCGTGGATGCCGTACTGCCATAGAACAGTTTGGCACATTGAAAAATAGCAAACAGACACTCAGTGACATAACGAATGCATTTTCTGTCGAGACACTCACAAAGCAGTTCTACAAGGATTTATTCGAATGGTATCAATGGGCTATAGAACCATCATCTAATGTTTCTTTTCCCAATAATACGGGAACTGAAGATGATGACCGTGAGGATTTAGAAACAAAAGTAATTCGACTTATTACCCGTATTATGTTCGTATGGTTCATCAAGCAGAAGGACTTGGTACCACAACGGATATTCGATATTGATTATTTGCAGACTATCCTAAAAGAGTTTGACCCATATAGTCAGACTGTTGGAAACTATTACAATGCAATTCTCCAGAACTTGTTCTTTGCAACACTTAACCGTGCTATTGAAGATGAACAAGGAAACAAACGCAAGTTCGCTACCAATATAAAGAAAGATATCAAAACCCTCTATCGCTATGCCGAAATGTTTAACATCAGCGAGAATGATGTCGTTACCTTATTCTCAGAAGTCCCCTTCCTTAATGGTGGACTCTTTGAATGCCTTGATAAGACCAAGACGATTGACGGTGTTGAACAGGCCTACAATTATGATGGCTTCAGTCGCAACGACAAACGTTTTGCTGATGGGCGCTATCGCAATCGTGCCATTATCCCTAACAATCTGTTCTTCGATTCAGAGAAAGGACTGATTTCAATCCTCAGCCGCTACAACTTTACAATAGAGGAAAATTCACCCGAAGAACAGCAGGTAGCCCTTGACCCAGAATTGTTGGGTAAAGTATTTGAGAATCTATTAGGCGCATACAACCCCGAAACAAAGGAAACAGCGCGAAATCAAAGTGGTTCGTTCTATACGCCCCGTGAAATAGTCAATTACATGGTAGACGAAAGTCTCATTGCCTATTTAGGAGATACTCAATTTGTACGTTCCTTATTCAATCCAGATTTCACCCTTGACAGAGAAAAACCAGAAGAATATCAGCGTGTCGCTAAAAGATTAAAGGCTATCAAAATACTTGACCCGGCTTGTGGTTCTGGAGCATTCCCGATGGGATTGCTTAATCGCATGATAGATGTGCTCTGTCGTATTTCTCCAAATGAGAAAGTGTATGACTTGAAATTGGCAATCATAGAAAATTGCATCTATGGCAGCGACATTCAGAGTATCGCAGCCCAAATAACAAAACTACGCTTTTTTATCTCACTGATTTGCGATTGTGAAAAAGATGCTTCTAAACCAAACTTTGGCATACCGACATTACCAAACCTCGAAACAAAGTTTGTCGCTGCCAATTCTTTGATTGCTAAAAAGAAGCAAGCTTCACACTGTTTATTTGAGAATCCGGATATTGAGCCAACAAAACAGAAATTGATAGAAGTCCGTCATGAACATTTTTCTGCAAAAACTGCTAACCGCAAAAGTACCTTACGAGAAAAGGACAAGGTATTACGTGAAAAATTAGCTAGATTACTGGCGGATGACAAAGACTTTGCCCCTGAAGATGCTATACAATTGGCAGCATGGAATCCTTATGACCAAAATACAGTAGCAGAGTTCTTCGATCCTGCTTGGATGTTTGGAGTCAGCGATGGCTTCGATATAGTAATAGGTAACCCTCCATACATCCAGTTACAAAATAATGGTGGTGAATTGGCTAAACTCTATGAACCATGTGACTATAAAACATTCGCAAAAACGGGAGACATATATTGCCTTTTCTACGAACGTGGATGGCAATTACTGAAACCCAAAGGTCATCTTTGTTATATCACGTCCAACAAATGGATGCGTGCCGGATACGGAGAAAAAACACGTGGATTCTTTGCTAAGAATACAAATCCCCAATTGCTTATAGACTTCGCAGGCGTGAAAATATTTGAGAGTGCTACAGTTGATACAAACATCTTACTCTTTTCTAAAGAAGATAACGAGCATAAAACTTTATGCGCTGTCACCAATAAACAAAATAAAGATGGCGTTAAGAATTTGAGCGTTTTCGTGCAGCAACAAGGCGTGGAGTGCGACTTTACAGGCTCTACCCCGTGGGTGATATTGTCTCCCATTGAACAGAGTATCAAACAGAAGATTGAAGCGGTTGGAACTCCACTTAAAGATTGGGATATAAATATCTATCGAGGTGTGCTTACT
>NC_021017.1:4624826-4656015 GCF_000210075.1 Bacteroides xylanisolvens XB1A | reverse complement strand
TGTCTTTATTCCATAGTTGATTTGAATATCCCAATCCTTCAAAGGTGTTCCTACGGCTTCTATCTTCCGCTTGATGCTTTGCTCGATAGGAGATAGGATAACCCATGAATCGGAAGAAGAAAAATCACACACCGCTCCGCTATGCTGCACGAAAACGCTCTGTTTCATTCCGTCAAAAACTGTTTTATAAAACGGTCAAGCGTATTTCTATCAACTTTACATAATTTAGAAATTTTACGCTTAGAAACTTTTGCCTTTAAAAGTTCATGAATAAGATTTTCTTTTCCATGAAGTTTATATTTTTCTACAGAACTTTTTCTTCCCTTTGGTCGTCCCAATGTCACACCTTCAGCTTTTTTTCTTGCCAAAGCCTCCTTCGTGCGCTGGCTAATAAGATTACGTTCAATCTCAGCAGATAGTCCAAAAGCAAAGGCAAGAACCTTACTTTGGATATCATCACCAAGACGATAGTTGTCTTTTATAGTCCACACACGACATTCTTTGGTCATACAAATATTTAATATCTCCATAATCATGAATAGATTTCTTCCCAATCGTGATAATTCTGCACAGATAATGAGATCATCTTTCTGAATCTGTAGTAAAAGCCTACCCAATTCACGTTTATTGTATGATTTCATACCACTAATGGTTTCCTCAATCCAACCATCAATTACAAGTTTATAACGTTCACAGAAATTATTAATTTCAAAACGCTGATTCTCTACTGTCTGCTTATCGCTGCTTACTCTAATGTATCCGTAAATCATAATTTTATTTTTTATTATTTATACTTTATAGAATATCCCATAATAACAAGAAAAATCCTTTTAGCCATATTCTATAAGAATATAAAAGAATAAATCCTTAATAAGCAGTATTTTTTATATGCAACAAATTCTATTTCTTTATTTTGAGTTTCTCCATTTTTTTAATATAAGTTCAGATTGTTCCTTTACAGCCCGATACATCGAATAATACGCAAAGCTTTCTTCCTTATACTTCATACTGCTAACAGAAGCAGTAATAGCCCATGTAACAATAGCGACAATAAAGACCACAACATACTGGAGTTTTATATGATGCCCACGTATAAACATCCCATTAATATTGGGTGGAATAATGGTTACTGGATTTTTCAATTCATTGATTTTTGCAAGTATCTCATCCTGCCGTTTTAATATGCAATCCGTATTTGCTTCAATAGTCATACGATTGAGATTGTAATCGCAAACGTGCCGATAAAGATATTCAAGAAGTTTGGACTTCTGCTTGAATAATTCAATGAGTTTCGGGAACCATAGTGAAAATGGTAAAGTGTTCGGCTGTTGTTTCCAAATATGTTTCTTTACCACAGACAAGGCTTCATTCCAACAAGTGCAGAAACCTTTAGCGACTCCATTATAAATGGTCTTTTCGTCAAAGTCCACTTTTACAGATTGTTCCGATTTAGAAACAGTGGCATTCTGTTTTTCAATACATTCTTTTAGCTCACTGATACTTTGACGCAAATTTGCAAGATTCGCAGCTACTACATCTTCTTTCATTATCTTCTACGTTTTGAGGGTTTATAGAAAGGTTCGTTTCTTTGGCTATCCTTGTTTTTATCGTCTCGCCATCCTTGTTCATTGCTTGTTCCTCCACCTCCACTGGAAGTTATGGCCTGATGGGGTTGAATAATCAATTCTGTAGTTACATTGCCCAACGTAACGCAAAGGCTGTTAAAACTCAAATCACAGTCAAGTTTAGAACCTGCAATGCTAAATTCATCCATACAAAAGGATATACCACGAATTTTATCAGAGTTCTCAACATGATTAAAACGCATATCTATGCCCTGACCTTTGAGAATGCCAAGAAAATCATTCCATGAGCGAGATACAGCCAGTGCATCAAGAGCTGCAGAACGTAGATTATACTTCCGTAATTGATGAGGACGTAAACGGCTCTTATTTCTGGCTTTGCTGTTTTTAGGGGCAAAGTAAAGTTTATATTCTTTGGTTAAAGCTCGACAGACTTTTGCATTTCGTATCCGTTCGTTGCTATCAGAAATGAGATTACCGTCATTATCTATCCGATTGAACACTATATGGCAATGTGGATGTTCCGTATCATGATGCCTGGCTATGATATATTGGGTATTGCTAATCCCCATCTGCTCCATCCATTTCTTGGCAATCTCCACCATAAGTGTATCTCCTTTTTCATCATCGGAAAAACGGATGGTATCTTGCGGAGAGAAAGCAAGTGATACGTGTTTCACCGAACTTTTTACTTTCGGACGCATAGAAGCTTGTATCTGAAAAGAATCGGCTATGGTCTTATTGCTGATGGCACAGACACCTTCGTATGCTAAAAGTATGGCACTCTTTTTCTTGTTCTTTTGATCATTGGCGTAATTTACTATCCCTCCAAAATCGGCTCTTGTTTTAATCTTCGCTATCATGATTGTTATTCTTTACTTGGGTGATAATTCTACTGACTTCTGATATAATAGAAAAACATTGTTGTTTCACTGCTTCCAAACCATAGATGTGCATCTGATGGGCAATCTGGTTGACATTATTGGCTATACCGGAAAGGTCACGGATTGCCGATACCATTTCCGGACTGATACGCTGACCAACTTCACAGCCCATTGCAGCCTGATGGCAAAATTCATTGACAGACAGTCCAGCCTGTTGGGCTTTGGATTGGATATAGATATAGTCGTTCTCGGTAAACATTACCCGGAAACATTTCGTGCGTTTCTGGTAATTCGCTAACTTTGGGCGACCACCAAGTTTCTTTTTCTTCATACTTATCTAAACTTTGATGTGCATAAATTGATTTTTTGAGAGTGGCAGTTCTATCCGCTTGCCGCCTAGGTTTTAGTGACACTAAAACACAAACTTGCCACTCAAAAAATCTTCCTATATTTACCTTGTTCTATTCGGCTTAGTTTGCCATCTTTGATAAAGGCTTCTATCCATTTGTTTGCCGTACTTCCATTCTCACCTAAAGCTAAAACAGTTGCATCATAATCTTTTTTGGTAAATGTTTCGGGCAACATATTATAAAGGGTATTCCTTCGTGCGTAAATGCCCGTTTCTTGTGAAAGGGATTGTAAACGTTTGGGCTGATTTCCTGACAAGTTTCGATAGATGAACACTGCATGGCAAAGCAAGGTTTCACAGATACTCATGGCTATGGAATAGTCATATTTATGGCAAATTAATTGTATAGTCTCGTCAGAGGAATATGATTCGTGAGGCATATTCTCCAAATGCCGGACAGCAGTCAACACCATCATTATACGATAGGCAATCAGCCCCATCCGACGGACTACACCCTGCATTTTGTTATCTACTTCGTCACAACATTCATCATTCACCCGACTGAGATATTCTATAAAATGTTCCTGCAAATCAGAGGGAAGAGAAAAGGAATAATTACCTTGCCTAACAAATTCTTCATGTAAATGGCAGAATTTATCCCCCAATAGTTTGAACATGGCATTCTTGGATTGGGAAATATCATTTGTGGCAAACACGTTTCTTATACCTCTCTTGAAGCGAATGATATAGAAACAAAAACGGCTCATCAGACCGTTTTCTGCATCAGGTATCAATTTTCTTACTTGTTCGGGAGTTCCTGCCAAAGCGACTGACACTCTTGGATTGCTGACTTCGCAATATTCCCTGTCCTTGCGGCGGCTTAAACTGACTAACTCATGGTGGAATGCTTTTCGCAATACATCAGAATAATTACCATAGTCCGACTTCAAAGTCTGGCTTAATGTGTCACCTTCCGATTCAAATAGTAGTCCGATACCGTCATTATCTCCCAATATCTTCAAGAAAGAACTTGCACTACTATTGGCAGGAATGACAAGCATTCGCATGGGCGGTTCAGCTGGCATGGTCATTCCACCATCTTTCTTGCCTTTGATGTAAGCGTTTATTGCTTCCTTATACTCCTGCTCCAATCGTTTGGAAAGTTCATGCAAATTACGATTGATAGGGGCTACAAGTTCCCGGCACAAAGTCAACGCACCTTTCCCTATACCGGCATCTGCAACAACAAACAGATAAAGATTCGGATAAACGATTCGTTCATCGTAAACTCCGCAAACATTGTGAAAGCAGACAGACAAACACACAATAGCTCCAATCAATATCGTATCACGGTCATCCAGCGATATAGAATTGTTAACAATCTCATTTAGGAAAGGGGGAAGATGCGCAAATACACACTCAGGAAATGCTGGAAGTTCTTCCTCTGACTTTATCCATTTACCCGTTTTTCTATTTTGGATATTTGGAAAAATGGATAAATGTTCTTTGCTGAATGGAGCCAGCGAGATTCCGGCTTGGTTTGCCAGATGGAAGAAAGAACGAATGGTAATACCTTGTCCTTTGGATTGCAGACAATGCGTGTATTGTTTGTCTGTCTCTTCCCTTTGATAGTGAAGATAAAACCTACTAATGCGGTGATAATACTCCCGTCCGTTTTCTCCCAATCCGTCCACAAGCGCAAAACCCAATTCTACCCAATCTTTATAATTGGGTGCTATATCAATGGCACGCTGCTCTATTTCCCAGACAACATGTTCCACATCTTCCTCTACCTTATTATATAATGAAGTGATACTTGGTATATCTGTTTGCTTTATTTCAGAAGGGACATTCTCCCAATCTTGGGCGAAAAATATTTTCTTCGACATCATCTTTATATTTAGGGTTAATATATGCTTGTGGATCATGTGGCAAAAAACATGAACGAGCAACGTCACTTCCGGACATATCTACTAACGGCAAGCCTGTTGCTTTGATGCAGTTGGCAACAGCCTTAAAGTACCGGAAATGTTCCCAGCCTTTCAAGTCTACAGGTATGATCCATTTTAATCCATTACCGGATGGACTGACAAACAACAGTTCCGTATCGAAATATTCATGGTTGAGTAACTTTTGCTTTAGTTCCATAATATCTTCCACATGATCAAAGTCCAGACACATCAATCCGGAGTGCATTATCAGTTCCTTCTCATTCCGCTTACCGAATAATCCAGAAAAAGTACAATAGTCAAAATGGGTGGTTTTGTACCTTTTGGCTTCAGGAGAAGTTAACATCAGACGTAGAGCTTCGGTTTGTGGTTGTGCATAATGCCCGGTGATATAGCGGTACACATCCACAATACCTACAGCTCTTATCGGTTCGATGTTCTGGATAGGTTTGCGAAAGAATGAAAAACAATAATCAGTCGTTCCCATCATCTGATAATCTTTTTGGATTCGACAAATCGTCTAGCTTCCTCCATCAAGTCATTCTGTGTCTTATGCGATTTGTTCTTCAACCAGTCATCTATTTCCGATTGCAAGAAAGCCAATGCCTTATTTATTTTATGTACGGGAATCTGTTTAGTTGATACCCATCCATAAACCGTTTGCTTGGCTGGATGCGATGGCAGATAAGCGCATAGCTCATCTATATCCATCCACTTGGGTGAATCACTTGCCTGCTTATGTTGCAAGGCATTTACTTTGGATTGTAGTGATTCTACGGACTCAATCAGGTAGGACAACGCATTTGGCATTTCCTCCAACGAATTTACTTTATAAGCCATTTTCTTCGTATTAAAGTTGATGCCGCAAAAGTATAGGGATGTTTATGAGTGCTAAATAGGTGCTTGAAAGCCACCAATCAACCGCTCATTTACCACTGACAGATTTAAGTTTCATTAATACGAGAATTTATTGGAAAACATAATAAAAGGGAAATAAACTATTATTGGGACTAACACATTCCTCACCGAAAGTCTCAATGCTACAAAACACCCCTCAAAAAGCCGATGCTTCATGAGGGGCAAATGGTGGTAAGTATATGATTGGTATTACATAAGTCGTTGATGCTCAATGGTGGATATAACCACCACAACCTATAAATCCAAATTTTCTATATACAGTGTATTGGCGGCTTTCTCCTTTTGTTCGTTTACAAGATGCGTATAAATCTGCGTAGTTTTGACGTTTGTATGTCCCATCAAAGACTTGATTGTGTATATGTCAACGCCATTTTCCAGCAACAGCGAAGCGTAGCTATGTCGCCCACAATGGAAGGTGATGTGCTTCTTGATACCGGATGCTTCTATCCAGACTTTCAGAGGACGAGAAATCCAAGAGGCATCGGTCAGTCCTTCAAAAACAAGTGCTTCATCATCGTTTGGACGTATGCCACATAATTGAAGTGCTTGTTGGATGACAGGCTTGTAATCCGGTCTTTTTGTCTTTTGCTGTACAACGACCGCTTGCCATGTTCCCTTATTTGTTTGTTGAATCTGTTTCCATTTCAAAGATTGAATATCACTATGGCGCAATCCTGTGAGAATAGAGAACAAGAACGCACGTTTCAAAACATCATCCTTGCAAGGGGTATCAACCAACATTTGCACCTCATTCATGGTAAGTGCAACACGGGGTTTCTCAATGTTTGTTATTCCCTTTACTTTTGCACTTATATCAACTGTAAGATATTCATCAATAAATGCCTGTTTCAGTCCGGCTTTGAGTATGGAGAAATAGGTTGATGCCGTATTTTGTGAGATAGTACCTTTCTTATTCCCTCCCATTGGAGCACGAAGAAGGAACATCTTTATATCTTCAAGCAGTTTAACTGAAATCGCCTTGAATGGAATTGGTTGCCCATGCGAATACATTTTCAATAATTCGCCTACACGCCTCCAGTTAACTATAATCGAATCGGAACTATTGGGATGACGTGTGCTTATAATACCATTGAAATACTTGATAAAATCCTGTTCGCTCCGCTCATTCTGTGCAGCGATTTCGTTTTCCTTATCAGTGTAAAGGATGGCACTATCGTATTCGTGTTGGCGTAACTTACGGATATTGTCAGCATAGATACAAGCCTCTTGGTCTATCGTTGAACGGCATTGGATAATCCCATTCAAATCACGCTTAGGCTTATAGTTGAATGTTCCATCTGGCAAAATACGTGCAATGGACGATTTGTCCCAAACAGGCGTGGATATAGTCCGGTTAATGGATTCCACCACACGGCTTGCCCGTTTAGAACCTCGCTTATAAACTGGGTATGATTCTATAATCAGATACCACTCTTCTTTATAATTCGACCTTCTGAGTTTGACGGTCACTTTGGTATTAGGTAATGCTTTCTTCATTCTACTTCTGACTTATATAGATTATCAATTTCTTGCTTGGGTACATACACATAGTTTCCTATTTGTCTTGAGGGAATAGAGTATTTTCTAACATGTGCCCATACTGAACTGTCATTAATATGGTACTTCTCACAAATCTCAGTAATGGTATAGCAATCCTCCGGCTCTAAGCTGTATATTTTAGGAGCAGGCTTTTCTTTCTCCGCAATACTTTCCGGTCTGTTTAGAAAAAGCCATTCCATTTCAGAGCGTTTGATACGTGTGAGCCTTGTACCCATATTGATAGTTGGAATACGTCCCAATTTAATCAGGCGATACAGAGTGCTACGTTCCACCCCGAACATAGCGACGGCTTCCTTTACAGAAATGTACTCTCTGATGTCTGATACTTGTTTAGCAATGGCTTCTAACTTCGCGTTTCTATCCTTTGCATCCTTTTTGCGTTTCCAAGCCACTTTACCACATTTAGGGGAACAATAGTGACTGTCAAGTGTTTTTGCGACAAACACTTTGCCGCAGACCTTACACTTCCGTTTGATTTCAAATCCGATTGTTGGCATGTTATCTACTTTTAAGTATGTATTAGTATGTATAAGTGTGATTAAGTACCACATTATCTACTTTTTTGTCTTGTCGCAAACATGTCGCAAATAAGAGATAAAAAAGCCCATAGAAAACACATAGCAACCATGAACTCCATAAACGCAAAAAGCGTGCAACTCATTGAGCTGCACGCTTTTGCTTATTGTTTATTATCTGTATCCTTATCGGAATCATTTGACTTCCTCAAAGTCAGCATCCTGAACGTTATCTCCGTGCTTGCTATTATCTTGCTGACCAGCACCACCGTTCATATCAGGACCAGCCTGTGCACCACCTTGTGCACCACCCTGTGCGTACATTTCAGCACTTGCAGCCTGGAAGGCAGTATTGATTTCTGCCATAGCAGTATCGATAGCAGCCAAGTCCTGTGCTTTGTGAGCATCTTTCAATTTCTGCAAAGCAGCTTCAATCGGAGCTTTCTTATCAGCAGGCAACTTATCACCTAATTCCTTCAACTGATTTTCAGTCTGGAAGATTACGCTGTCAGCCTGGTTCAGTTTATCGATTTTTTCACGTTCTTTCTTATCTGCTTCAGCATTAGCTTCAGCTTCAGCCTTCATCTTTTCGATTTCTTCCTTGCTCAAACCGCTGGATGCTTCGATACGGATAGCTTGTTCTTTACCGGTAGCCTTATCTTTAGCAGATACTTTCAAGATACCGTTCGCATCGATATCGAATGTAACCTCAATTTGAGGAACACCACGACGAGCCGGAGCAATACCAGACAAATTGAACTGACCGATTGATTTATTCTGGGCAGCCATCGGACGTTCTCCCTGCAATACATGAATCGTAACTTCACTTTGATTATCAGCAGCAGTAGAGAATGTTTCACTCTTACGAGCCGGAATGGTAGTGTTAGCATCGATCAACTTAGTCATTACACCACCCAGTGTTTCGATACCCATTGACAGCGGAGTAACATCCAACAATACTACACCTTTGATTTCGTCTGTCAAAACAGCACCCTGCACAGCAGCACCAATAGCTACCACTTCATCCGGATTCACACCTTTAGAAGGAGCCTTGCCGAAGAAATCTTCTACCAACTTCTGAACAGCCGGAATACGTGAAGAACCACCAACAAGGATTACTTCATCAATATCAGCATTGTTCAAACCTGCATCGCTCATTGCTTTCTTACATGGTTCAAGACAAGCCTGGATCAATTCGTGAGCCAGAGATTCGAATTTTGCACGAGTCAAAGTCTTCACCAAGTGCTTAGGCACACCACCTACCGGCATGATATACGGCAAGTTGATTTCTGTACTTGTAGAAGAAGAAAGCTCAATCTTAGCTTTTTCAGCAGCTTCTTTCAGACGTTGCAAAGCCATCGGATCCTGAGTCAAGTCAGCACCTTCATCGTTCTTGAATTCCTGTACCAACCAGTTGATGATTACCTGGTCGAAGTCGTCACCACCAAGGTGAGTATCACCGTTTGTAGAAAGTACTTCAAATACACCACCACCAAATTCGAGGATAGAGATATCGAATGTACCACCACCAAGGTCGAATACAGCAATCTTCATATCTTTGTGAGCCTTATCCAGACCGTAAGCAAGAGCTGCGGCTGTCGGTTCGTTTACAATACGTTTTACTTCCAGACCGGCAATCTGTCCGGCTTCTTTTGTAGCCTGACGTTGAGAGTCGGAGAAATAAGCAGGAACGGTGATGACTGCTTCTGTTACTTCCTGTCCAAGGTAGTCTTCGGCAGTCTTCTTCATTTTCTGAAGAATCATTGCAGAGATTTCCTGCGGAGTATACAGACGTCCGTCGATGTCAACACGCGGAGTGTTGTTGTCACCTTTCACTACTTTATAAGGAACACGAGTCACTTCTTTTTGTACCTGATCCCAATTTTCACCCATGAAACGTTTGATAGAGAAGATTGTACGTGTAGGGTTCGTAATAGCCTGACGTTTTGCAGGATCACCCACTTTACGTTCGCCACCATCAACGAAAGCGACAACAGAAGGAGTTGTACGCTTACCTTCACTGTTTGCAATTACTACAGGTTCGTTACCTTCGAATACGGCAACACAAGAGTTTGTAGTTCCTAAGTCAATACCAATAATTTTTCCCATGATCGTTATTTTTTTATTTATTATTTATTCAATGATTTCTTTTTGTCCGGTTGTTTCTCTGCTCTTATCAGGGAGCTTCGCCGCGAACGGACGCTTATTAAAAAGCAAACCGTGTGCCAAAAGGAAATTATACGAATGCATGACATAATATCTGCCAAAAAGACAGTTTTAATAAATAAACACTGCTGACATAGTCATATTCAAAGCCAATCAGCAACTGTTTCTTTAAACAAATACAGGCGGCTCTGGTTCGATAAAGGAAAAAAAATATGCCTGCATCGTCAAGTGCGACACAGGCATATCCTATTATATATAACTCTTCTTTATTACTTTTCCAGCACGATGACCAATGCACCGTTTGCGTCATACAAACCAATGCCACCACCGGACAACACATCGAATGATTTCACTTCATTGATAGCTTTCAGCACCTTACCTTCTGTTTCCATATCAGGACAAGCCATCATTGTGCTTGCTACTCCCGGGAAAGAAATAGATTTGGCATTACTTGTACTGGTTTCAAAACCACCATTAATCAAATTACATCCGGCATTGCCATGAATGGTCTTTTTCTTCACATCAAAAGCAATGAAAGGTTGTTTTTCCATACCGGAAGGAATTGCTTCACCATTCACTTCTTTAATTTTCCATTCTCCATTCAAAACTGAAAGTTTCACATCAGCCTCCTTCTTTTGTAGAACGACAACCGGACGGTTGGACGAATTGCAAAGATACATCTTATCTTTACCTGCCTTCTTGTATCCTTTTACTTGCGCAAAAGCATTCAATACATTATTTTCAGTAGTCATATCCGGACACATCATTCGGGTACTAGCCATCCCTGTAAGTTCAAGGCTTCCCGGCTTCGCATTTACATCGAAACTGCCCATCATACGATTACATCCGCTATTGCCGGACACACGACCGGTCGCTGTATCAAAAGCGATAAAAGGAAGGGTTCTACTTTCGCCCGGAGCAATTTTCGAGCCGTTGACTTCTATAATATTCCATTCACCATTGATAGATGACAGGGGGATTGCCTTCTCAACCGAACGGCACGAAGACATTGCAAGTGCTGCACCAGCAATGCAAATTGAAACAAATACTTTCTTCATATTGTTATAACGTTTAAGTTAAAATCGGGGGCAAAGATATCAAAAAGATTGGAAAATAACATCCAATACAACATAAAATATATACATTTGCCAATAGATATACAACAAACGAACAATTTACATAGTTCACTTAAAGTAAACAAATATGAGAATAATTGTCCTGTCTTTAATTCTATTCTGTTGTGGCACGTGTCCTATCACAGCTCAAAGTGATTACATTGTCACTACTCCTTCCACGCAGGAAATCCCTGTAGGTGAAGAAGAACAATTCATTAAGAATAACTTTCCACTGCAACCGCTGTGTAAATGGACACCCGGAATGAAGTTTATGTTTGTTCCTTCTACACGGAACATGTTCCTTCCTACTCTTTCCAGCTACGACACCGAAAAAGGAATAGACAACAGCCTGCTGAAGCACAAGATTCTCACTTTCACGGGAACAGAAGAGAAGGCTCAAAATATATCAACCGGGACCAACTATTCCACTCGCTTCGTATTCGAATGTGAGGGAGAAAAATATTATTATGACATAAAGAACATGAGGCTGGACGAGATTTGCGAAAAGGCTCCCCGTGCCGGTATCAATGGATTGGTTTATCTGAAAGATGTAGATACTGCCAAAGAGTTGTTAATAGGAAAAACAGTCTATATACAATCTGAAAGTGCCCGAGTAGACGATGCCAACAATTATTCCGGCTATCGGGATATAGCAATTCCTGTCAATACGGAAGCTACAATTACCGCTATTGGAGTCGGCAGTCAGGCATATCCAGTGAAAATCGTATTCAAAGATACACAGGGACATTCTTATTATCTGGAAGTCGCTCTCTCGCGAACGAACTCCGGCATGGACCTGAATGATTTTCAAGGCGAAAAGAGAATGAAATATTTTTCAAATGCATTCAGTTTCACTAACAAGAGTCTGGGTACTATTGAAAGCCTGAAAAATAAATACTTGGGAATGACCGTTTATCCTAAAAAGATGCTGCCGGCCAAAAGAATCGTATCTTTTGAAGATAAGCAGACCGAATCACGTGTTCACTTGCCCCGATATACGGTTCTGCAAATAAAAGAGATTAAATTATCTCCTCCCGGCAGCCTGGCTACTCTGTCATTAACGGACAGGGACGGGGCAATCTACGAATTGGAAACAGATCTGAAATATGACGTGATTGTCAAAAATGATAATTATATCGAGGACTTTTTCGGATTCGAGGATATACATAAAAAATATCCGGGCATTACAGAAAGCCGTTGGCAGATTATCTCCCGGGGAGATTTAGAGGCAGGGATGAGTACGGTAGAATGTCGTTTATCCATTGGTGATCCGATAGAAATCGAGCTGAAAAAAGACAGTCGTTTCGAAACCTGGTTCTACAATGGCAAAACGCTGGAATTCGAAAACGGAACCTTGCAACGTTACAAATAAAAAGGAGTAGCTGCGCAATGATTATCTGAAAATAATCACGTATATTTGCCAAACCAATAAATCATAAATTATAATTCATTAAATACAGAAATGGGTAGAGTTCTTATTATTGGTGCAGGCGGTGTTGGCACTGTCGTTGCACACAAAGTGGCACAAAATGCCGATGTATTTACAGATATCATGATTGCCAGTCGTACGAAAGAGAAATGCGATAAAATCGTCGAGGCAATAGGTAACCCCAATATAAAAACAGCAAAAGTTGACGCAGACAATGTAGAGGAGCTGGTAGCCTTATTCAACGATTTCAAACCCGAAATGGTGATTAATGTGGCTCTCCCTTATCAGGATCTGACGATTATGGAAGCTTGTCTGAAAGCCGGAGTGAACTATCTGGACACCGCCAACTATGAGCCGAAAGATGAAGCTCATTTTGAATACAGCTGGCAGTGGGCTTATCACGATCGTTTCAAAGAAGCAGGTCTGACAGCTATCCTCGGCTGCGGATTCGACCCGGGAGTAAGCGGTATCTATACTGCCTATGCAGCTAAACATTATTTTGATGAGATTCAATATCTGGACATTGTAGACTGCAATGCAGGTAACCATCATAAGGCTTTTGCTACAAACTTCAATCCGGAGATCAACATTCGCGAGATTACACAAAACGGACGCTATTATGAAAATGGCAAATGGGTAACTACCGGTCCGCTGGAAATCCATAAAGACCTGACATACCCGAACATCGGTCCGCGTGACTCTTATCTTCTTTATCACGAAGAACTGGAATCTTTGGTGAAACATTATCCGACTATCAAACGTGCACGTTTCTGGATGACTTTCGGACAGGAGTATTTAACTCATTTACGCGTTATCCAAAACATCGGTATGGCACGAATCGACGAGGTTGATTACAACGGAATGAAGATTGTACCATTGCAATTCTTGAAGGCTGTATTGCCTAACCCGCAGGATTTAGGAGAAAACTACGAAGGAGAAACTTCTATCGGTTGCCGTATCCGTGGTCTGAAAGACGGTAAGGAACGTACTTACTATGTATACAACAACTGTAGTCACCAGGAAGCTTATCAGGAAACCGGTATGCAGGGAGTAAGCTACACCACCGGAGTTCCGGCAATGATTGGAGCCATGATGTTCTTCAAAGGCGAATGGAATCGTCCGGGTGTAAACAATGTAGAAGAATTCAATCCGGATCCGTTCATGGAACAACTCAATAAGCAAGGTCTTCCCTGGCATGAAGAGTTCGACAAGGATTTGGAATTATAAGCGTACACCTATTCATTAAAAGAAAGTTATGATAAACGTAGGAGATAAAGCACCGGAAGTCTTGGGTATCAATGAGAAAGGCGAAGAAATCCGTTTAAGTGCTTATAAAGGAAAAAAAATTGTGTTGTACTTCTACCCAAAGGACAGTACATCAGGTTGCACCGCACAAGCGTGTAACCTGCGCGACAACTATTCCGAACTACGTAAAGCCGGCTATGAAGTAATCGGTGTCAGCGTAGACAATGAAAAGTCGCACCAGAAATTCATCGAAAAGAACAATCTTCCTTTCACTCTGATAGCTGACACTGACAAAAAGTTAGTAGAAGAATTTGGAGTATGGGGAGAAAAGAAACTGTACGGACGTGCTTACATGGGTACTTTCCGCACTACTTTCCTGATTAATGAAGAGGGAATCGTAGAACGGATTATCACTCCCAAAGAAGTGAAAACCAAAGAACATGCCTCACAGATTTTAAATCAATAACTCCATTAATTATATAAGAATAAGGTATGGCAAAAAAAGACGAACTTAATTTTGAAACAGATAATAAAATGGCATCAAGCGAAAAACTAAAAGCCTTACAGGCTGCCATGGAAAAGATAGAAAAGAGCTTCGGTAAAGGTTCTATCATGAAAATGGGTGATGATAGTGTTGAACAAGTAGAAGTGATCCCGACAGGCTCTATTGCCCTGAACGTGGCACTTGGCGTTGGAGGTTACCCTAGAGGTAGAATCATCGAAATCTATGGCCCGGAGTCTTCCGGTAAAACAACATTGGCTATCCACGCCATTGCTGAAGCACAAAAGGCCGGCGGTATCGCTGCTTTTATTGATGCCGAACACGCTTTCGACCGTTTCTACGCATCTAAACTGGGCGTAAATATCGATGATCTTTATATCTCTCAACCGGATAACGGCGAGCAAGCGTTGGAGATTGCGGAACAACTGATTCGTTCTTCTGCTATCGACATCATCGTTATTGACTCTGTAGCTGCACTGACTCCTAAAGCGGAAATCGAAGGCGACATGGGTGATAACAAAGTAGGCCTTCAAGCACGTTTGATGTCGCAGGCTCTTCGTAAGTTGACAGCTGCTGTGAGCAAGACACGTACTACTTGTATTTTCATCAACCAGTTGCGTGAGAAGATCGGTGTTATGTTCGGTAACCCGGAAACAACAACCGGTGGTAATGCTTTGAAGTTCTACGCTTCTGTACGTTTGGATATCCGTGGTAGCCAACCGATCAAAGATGGCGAAGAGATTCTCGGTAAACTGACTAAGGTGAAAGTGGTGAAGAATAAAGTAGCACCTCCTTTCCGCAAAGCAGAATTTGACATCATGTTCGGTGAGGGTATCTCCCATTCCGGAGAAATCATCGACTTGGGTGCTGACTTGGGAATCATCAAGAAGAGCGGTTCATGGTATAGCTACAACGATACTAAGTTAGGACAAGGACGTGATGCCGCCAAACAATGCATCATGGATAATCCTGAACTGGCTGAAGAACTGGAAGGATTAATCTTTGAAGAATTGAAGAAGAAATAATTTGCTTTAATTCTGCTTTATCCACAGACTAAAACTGAATAAACAAAGGTGGGAGAAAATCGTTTACTACGATCATTCTCCCACCTTTTTCTCTTTTATATAATTCTCTCTTTTTTCCTCTTATACAAAATAAATGTATGCCAATGTGCTCAAGCTGATTATTACCCAAAGCAAAATCCCTTGAACCAAAGGCTTTATTCCAACTGCTTTCAATACATCAATAGAAAGAGAAGCACCGATGAAAAACATGGTAATCGTCAGAGTTTTACGGGCAATACCGTTAATAGCCGCTCCCAATTGTGGTACTCCATCCAGCAAATAAGTGTTTACTACCAATGCCAACACGAAGAAGAAGATAAACCATGGAATACTTATCTTTTGTCCTTTGCTCTTGAAAATAAAGGAAGTAGCAAAAGCCATCGGGATAATCCAAAGCGCACGGGTCAGTTTAATAGTGGTTGCCACTTTCAATGCTTCTTCGCCATAAGCAGCTCCTGCACCTACTACAGAACTGGTATCATGAATGGCAATGGCCGCCCATGTTCCGAATTGTTGCTGATCCATATTTAATGCATGACCAATGGCAGGGAAAATGAAAAGTGCGATAGCATTCAAGATAAAGATAGTACCCAATGCCACAGACATTTCACTGTCCTTCGCTTTCAACACTGGTCCCACTGCTGCGATAGCACTACCACCACAGATAGCAGTTCCCGAACTGATAAGATAAGCTGTATTACGGTCGATCTTGAACAACTTACGTCCAATAAACCAACCTATTACCAAGGTTCCGATCACCGAAATGACCGTAAACTCCATGCCTTCCTTACCGGAAGCTAAAGCAGAATGAAGATTCATACCAAATCCCAATCCTACAACTGAATATTGCAACAGATATTTAGAGGTTTTCTTATTAAACTTAGGATGCGCTTGTCCGCAAGTCAATGCAAAAATAAGTCCGAGGAACAAAGCAACCGGAGGAGTTACCCAAGCCGACCATGCTTCCAATCCTGGAATATAGTCTAAAAAAAGAAAGAAAGTCAGAGTAGAAAGCAGTGCAACATAAATCATTTTATTATTTGCCTGCAAAGTTTTTGTAGCTGTTGAAATCATATCTTTTTATCTTTAATTGTTTTCCGGCTGCAAAGGTACGGTAAACAATCAAGACCCGCCAATAGTTTCTAATTATGCATTATAACTTTTAATTATAAGCATACGCTTCCCTACAACTACTCTTACACTGTTATAATGTCTTTCCCAAAAGGTGATAATGCCAAAGCTGCCAATTTAAAGTGCTGTAAGCCAAAAGGAATACCAATGATAGTGATACACAATATAGCCCCGAAAACCAAATGGGACAGACAGATCCAAATGCCACCCAAAAATATCCACAGGATATTCATCAATATATAAAGGCAACCGCTAGAGCGGTTTCCACTTCTTACTTCTTTACCGAAAGGCCACAAAGCAAGTCCTGCCAGTTTCAAGGTTTGCATACCAAACGGAATACCAATAATGGTAAGCATCATCAATATACTTGAAATGAGGTATTCAACGGCAGTAAAAATACCACCAAGCAACAACCACAATAAATTCATTAAACAGCCCATATATAAATTGTATTAGTTATTTTTCCAATTTTCTTTTTGTTGTCTCATCCACTTTACCCTGATAATAGCGATCTATCACTTGCTGAAACAAATCATCTGAAGCGACTTCATTAAAGAGCGTCATACATGATAATACTTTCATCGCATCTAACGAACCAAAAACCTCCTGTGCCGTTTTATTTTTCAATTGAAGAAAAACTGACGTTATCTCACGAAGCCTTTCTCCCAAAACCGGATAGGTAAGATATGCTTCTGCCTCTTCTTTGCCGCTAATCCCATAATACTGGGAGTTATAACTCATACCCAACCCTTTCAGTTGAAGAAATATATACCAAACCCAGTGGGAATATTTCCGCCCGTTTCCCACTTCTGTAAGGGCTTGTTCATAGTCGCTTTGCTGCGCGTCCAAGAATCGTTGTAAATTATAGTTTGGCATATTCATATTTTTGCCTTAAAATAAATGTTATCTCCTTCACAATCCCTTGATTCTCATCAATTATCAACCTTATCCATTCCTTGCCCATATCAGATATTGTTTCATATATTGAATACAAATATAGCTTTTTTGTTTCACATATGAAACATAAGTTATACATACAAAAAGTCCGAACCGCTAAATACGGTTCGGAAGTATAGTTTTGTCATAGAAGTTAACGTTTGATTATTTGCTTCGTATAAATCATTTATTATAAAGAAATGAATATTTACAGATATTCTTATTGGTTTCTACCTCTGTTTCTCTTTTGTTGATAATTTCATATTCATAACCAGCTGCCGGATACTCGGAACTTTTAGGCATATTCCCAACAACATCATAATCCACACGTATTTTTTTGAAGACTCATTCCTGCTCATAGTTGTGACATAGTTATCACTATCAAATGTATACACAACAGGATGGGCTATTTTTTCTGTGTATTTGATATAAGTATGACGGTAACCGCAAAGGCGTTATCAAACGAATTGCCGAAGAAGGGAAAATCATGACTAACCTATACCAGTCTTTTTCTGCCGATCAAATTACGAATCCGGAAATATTCCCCAGCCTATTATTTTATTATGGTATGCTAACTATCATCGGAACACGTGGAAATCTGACTATCCTGGGAATTCCCAACACGAATGTCCGTAAACAATATTATGAATATATCCTGGAAGAATATCAGAATCACCATTATATCAACCTGATAGATATAGAGATTTTATTCAATGATATGGCTTTTGACGGACAATGGCGACCGGCATTGGAATTCATATCCAAAGCTTATAAGGAGAATACTTCCGTACGCAGCAGCATTGAGGGCGAACGTAACATTCAGGGATTCTTCACCGCTTACCTTAGCGTGAACGCCTACTACCTCACAATGCCTGAAGTAGAACTGAATCACGGCTTTTGCGATATGTTTCTAATGCCCGATCTGCAACGTTACGCAGAAGTAGCGCATAGCTATATCTTGGAATTAAAATATCTGCCGAAAGAAAAATACGACACCCAAGGCACCGCACAATGGCAGGAAGCCGTTGAACAAATTCATGGTTATGCTGCCGGTCCGAAAGTCCGCCAACTATGTCAGGGAACTCAACTTCACTGCATTGTCATACAATTCTGTGGCTGGGAATTAGTCCGTATGGAAGAGGTTTGATTACAAACTCTTACTGTGATGCCCGGCAAATCGCATGAAAGCTTGAGATAAACCTCCCTCCTGCCCTTGCAGTTGTACAAAATTAAACTCGCGCTGCATGGGCATTCCTTTTATCTCAACTACACGAAAATTACCGGCAACCAGTTCCTTATAAACAGAACGGATAGAAACAATTCCCATACAATCTGTATGTTCCAAAAAAAGCTTGATGCTCTCCGTACTACCGAGATACATCAATACATTCAAAGAAGAAAGTTTTAAATTATGGCGTAACAGGGAACGCTCAAACACATCCAACGTTCCTGAACCTCTCTCCCGCAAAACTAAGGGGATATTTGGCAAATCTTCCGGAGCGATCTCATCCGAAACAGCCAATTTACTATGGGTATGAACCACAGCAACCAGTTCGTCTTGCAAAAATGGAGTATACTTCAGATTAGGCAAACGGAAGATACCTTCAACCAATCCCAAATCAATCCGATGTTCTTGTAAAGCAGCTTCCACTCCCCGAGAATTTCCATTAATCAAAGAAAGATTGATCTGTGGAAACTTGGCTATAAAATCCGCCAACAAAGGAGGAAGTACATATTGCGCAATCGTAGTACTGGCACCCAGTTTCAGTTCGCTGATATATTCATTATGCAACAAATGCATCTCATATTCCAGCTGTTTATAATCGTCCAAAATCTTTTCGCTATGTTTCAATAATAGTTCTCCGGACTTAGTCAAGGAGATCTTACTGCCCTGACGATCGAACAAACGAGTCTGATAATAAGCTTCCAGTTCCTGAATGTGCTTAGTGATAGCAGGCTGACTGACAAACAGCTCTTGCGAAGCCTTCGTGAAACTTAAATTCTTCGCCACGCTCTGAAATACTTTTAAACGAAAATCGGACATGGAAAATAGTGATTAACTTATTAGTGATTAGCGATTAATGACTGAAATGGGTAGCTATGCCTATAATTCATCGGCTCTGATTCCCAATGCCTGCATGACAGGAAAAGCCAACATATCCCATTTATAAGCTACCGGAGTATCCGGTTCGTTCATTCGGAATTGGACAATCTCCTTGCCCTGTACTTCATTCAAAGCATCAGTCACTTTCTTTCCATATTCTTCATTGAAAGATACCAGAATCATTTTTTTCACATCGGCCGAATCGGCTACAATGGATAATAAGTCTAAAAACAAGTCCTCTCTCGACACCATCCCTTCCGACGGAACACTGGCAAACGAATATTCTCCATAAGGGCTTTGAAAAGCAACTCCATTCAACTCTTTCTCCAAGTCAGAAGGCTGGCAATGCGCAAGATTACCTGACTCTTTATCATAAACAAAAAGAAACTGCACTTCATTTTTTCCTTCCGCAATCCCAGCATCCAAAGTCAAATAGGTAGTCAACATCGAAAGATCGATCTCTTGTAAAGAACGTTGCAAAGTCTCTTCGAAGTATCTCTTCATATCCGTAATTACGAAATTCAGGAAAGCAGCATCAATCAGCACCACTGTCTCTGATAATTTTATTTGTGGTTTATCATTCATATCATTAGTCATCAATTAGAAAACAGATTTACTCTCTACTATAGGACAAAGATAAACTTTCTTATCTTCTCCGGAAAGAATATTTAAAAAAAAGAGAAATTATCAGGCTATTACTCAATAAAGAGGCGTACCTTTGGAGAAAATTGACAAATTTATTAAATGGCACGATAATGAATAAAAAAAAGAACCAAACTTCGATTGATCTCGATGCGATTATGACCGAAGTATTAAACTTGTTTACACCTGAAGAACAACAGGAAGTGATAGATATATTAAGCAATAACGGATTAGAAAAAATCTACCAACAAATGGAAGAAGCTTTCTATCACTATCAACATCCGGACTATAGCTCGGAAGCAACCCCCATTGCAGCTTACCTGCAAAGGCTTTGGGATATGCAGACATGCAAAGACTACCCATTTGACGAGTTTAAAAAAGATTGCACGACAGTACCCGCTGCCGAATTAGAAAAAGATTTGCGCAACTTTATCCTACATCTATTCATCCATTATCAAGGACCTCTCGAAAACGCAAAAGAAGAAGACAGACCTTTTAAGTTATGGTATATCTACTGGGCGATGGAACATTACCGAATGGAATCTTCTTTAAATATCATCTTGGAAATAATGCGGCAAAGTCCGACTTTCCTCGCTTCCTATTGCCACCTCGTACAGGATGAAGCTACCATTGCCATCATTTACCAACTCGGACAGCACCAATTGCCTTTGCTATTTAGTTTCATGAATGAAGACGGAATCGCTCCTTTCGGAAAAGAAGATATTTGTAGTGCTGTCGCACAAATTGCCATAACCAACCCTGAACGAAGATTGGAAATTATTAACTGGTTCTGCCAATTATTGAATTCTTATTACGATCGGTTTGAGCGTGGGGAAGATAATAATATCGCGATAATTGACTATATCACAAATACGTTGATGAATATCCGTGCCATAGAAACGTTGCCTATATTGGAAAAAATCTATAAACGATTCAAAATTCCCAATACATTAACGAGAAGAGGAATCAAAGAAATAAAAAAAGAAATGCCACACGCAGAACTGAAGGGATTGGAAGTGGACAGTATGGAAGAACTAATGAACTTATTGAATGAGTTCTTTGCCTTCAATGGGAATAATGAATTTGATGATAACGAATTTGATGAAGAATACGATGACGAGTTTGACGATGATGAATACGACGAATCTTTCTACATTGAAGAACAAACCTCTAAAAAGCTCAATATAAAAATTTCTTTGATTAATTCCGACCCGGAAATATATCGTATAGTGGAAGTTCCTTCCAACATCCGTCTGGAAAATTTTGCGGATGTCATAAATACCGCAATGGGGTGGGAAGGCTATCACTTGCATCTGTTTCAAAAAGGGAAAACAATATATACAGCCGATGAATACGGTGATGATCTTTTGTTTGATCCCAATAATACAGTCAACTCCTACTCTCTCTCTTTAGGAGAGATCCTTACCCGAAAAGGCTCACATATTAAATATGAATATGATTTCGGAGATAGTTGGGTGCATCGGATTACTCTGGAATCGCAACAAGCATATAAAAAGGACGAAACACAAGGCATCTTTCTCATAGACGGAGCAAATGCATGTCCACCCGAAGATTGCGGAGGAATATATGGTTACCAAGAGATGTTGGAGGCATTAAAACAACCACACTCAAAAGCTGCAAAAGAATATCGGGAATGGTTGGGAAAGAATTTCAACGCACACAAATTTAATGCGAAAAAAGTAGAAAGAGAGCTTAGAGACTTCCCGATAAGAATCTTCTAACAATTGTTTCTCCACAGAATAGTAAACTTCATTGAAAACCCATCTTATTTTGAAGCCCATCCTATTCTGTGGAGTATATGGTAAATTCGTCAGTCATATCTAGATAAAAAAGGTCATTTTGTCCTTTAACTCCTTAATACTCATGCTATTTTGTCATATTTTTATACTTGGCAAATCTTTTGAGCCCCTTTAGGTGTTATTAAAAACGTGAAATAAGAAAGGAGAACAAAGATATGAACTTTAACAATTTTACCATTAAATCTCAAGAAGCGGTACAGGAGGCCGTAAACCTGGTACAAAGCCGGGGACAACAAGCCATTGAACCTGTCCACATCATGCAGGGAGTAATGAAAGTAGGCGAAAACGTCACTAATTTCATCTTCCAAAAACTTGGTATGAATGGACAGCAAGTAGCTCTCGTGGTCGACAAGCAAATCGACTCCCTGCCGAAAGTATCCGGCGGAGAACCGTATCTAAGTCGTGAATCCAACGAAGTTTTGCAGAAAGCAACACAGTATTCTAAAGAAATGGGCGACGAGTTTGTTTCATTAGAGCCTATCATACTGGCATTGCTGACTGTTAAGAGTACCGTCTCCACGATCTTGAAAGATGCCGGTATGACGGAAAAAGAATTGCGCAACGCTATCAGCGAATTGAGAAAAGGAGAAAAGGTTACATCACAATCCAGTGAAGATACTTATCAATCATTGGAAAAGTATGCTATCAACCTGAACGAAGCTGCCCGTAGCGGAAAACTGGATCCCGTAATCGGACGTGATGAAGAAATCCGCCGAGTATTACAGATATTGAGCCGCCGTACAAAGAACAACCCGATTCTGATTGGTGAACCGGGTACCGGTAAAACGGCTATTGTAGAAGGTTTGGCACATCGTATTCTTCGCGGAGACGTGCCCGAAAACCTGAAGAACAAACAAGTTTATTCACTGGATATGGGAGCACTGGTTGCCGGCGCAAAGTACAAAGGTGAATTTGAAGAACGATTGAAATCAGTTGTCAATGAAGTGAAGAAATCAGAAGGTGATATTATTCTGTTCATTGATGAGATTCACACGCTGGTAGGTGCCGGAAAAGGTGAAGGTGCCATGGATGCTGCCAACATTCTAAAGCCCGCCTTAGCTCGTGGAGAACTACGTTCCATCGGAGCAACAACCCTCGACGAATATCAAAAATACTTCGAAAAGGATAAAGCATTGGAGCGTCGTTTCCAAATCGTGCAAGTGGACGAACCGGATAACTTGAGTACCATTTCCATCCTTCGTGGATTGAAAGAACGTTACGAGAACCATCATCACGTACGTATCAAAGACGACGCAATCATTGCAGCCGTCGAATTGAGTAGCCGTTACATCACCGACCGTTTCCTGCCGGATAAAGCCATTGACCTGATGGACGAAGCCGCAGCCAAACTGCGTATGGAAGTAGATTCCGTTCCTGAAGAACTGGATGAGATTTCCCGTAAAATCAAGCAGCTGGAAATTGAACGCGAGGCTATCAAACGTGAAAACGATAAACCGAAACTGGAAATTATCGGTAAGGAACTTGCCGAGCTCAAAGAACAGGAAAAGTCCTTTAAAGCTAAATGGCAAAGTGAGAAAACGCTGATGGATAAAATCCAGCAGAACAAGGTTGAGATAGAGAATCTTAAATTCGAAGCAGAAAAAGCCGAACGTGAAGGCGATTATGGTAAAGTAGCCGAAATCCGTTATGGTAAACTTCAGGCTTTGGATAAAGAAATAGAAGATACTCAAAAGCAACTGCGTGATATGCAAGGCGATAAAGCCATGATTAAGGAGGAGGTAGACGCTGAAGATATTGCTGATGTTGTTTCCCGCTGGACTGGTATTCCTGTCAGCAAGATGCTGCAAAGTGAAAAAGATAAACTGTTGCACTTGGAAGAAGAACTTCATCAACGTGTAATTGGTCAGGACGAAGCGATTGAAGCGGTGGCAGATGCTGTGCGCCGTAGCCGTGCCGGATTACAAGATCCGAAACGTCCGATCGGGTCATTTATCTTCCTGGGAACCACCGGCGTAGGTAAGACCGAATTAGCAAAGGCATTGGCAGAGTTCCTGTTTGATGACGAAACGATGATGACTCGTATCGATATGAGTGAGTATCAGGAAAAGCATAGTGTCTCCCGTCTGGTCGGAGCGCCTCCGGGATATGTTGGATACGATGAGGGCGGTCAGTTGACAGAAGCTATACGACGGAAACCTTACTCTGTTGTTTTGTTTGACGAAATAGAAAAGGCTCATCCGGATGTCTTCAATATTCTGTTACAGGTATTGGATGACGGACGACTGACTGACAATAAAGGAAGGGTGGTCAACTTCAAAAATACCATTATCATCATGACTTCAAATATGGGCAGTTCTTATATACAAAGTCAGATGGAGAAGTTGCATGGTTCCAATAAGGAAGAAGTAATCGAAGAAACGAAGAAGGAAGTGATGAATATGTTGAAAAAGACAATTCGTCCGGAATTCCTGAACCGTATTGATGAAACGATTATGTTCTTACCATTGAACGAAAAAGAAATCAAGCAAATCGTACTTTTACAAATTAAGGGAGTACAGAAAATGCTTGCCGAAAACGGAGTGGAACTGCAATTGACAGAAGGAGCATTGAACTTCTTATCGCAAGTGGGTTATGATCCTGAATTTGGAGCTCGTCCGGTGAAGAGGGCTATTCAACGCTATCTGCTGAATGATCTATCCAAGAAGTTACTATCACAGGAAGTCGACCGAAGCAAAGCAATTATCGTTGATGCTGACGGAGACGGATTGGTATTCAGAAATTAAAAGTCATCATTCAAATAGAATGGGGCTGTCAAACAAGTCCCTAAAATCGAAAATCACTCCTATCAGAGTTTGTTTAAACTCTGATAGGGGTGAAATCGTTAAAAAGAAACTTGTTAGGCAGCCCCTTTTTTATATTCCTAAATATGTAATTCGCCGAACTTCCGGTTGGCAGTTCGGATGACTCATCACCAAAACATAAGTGCCCGGTTGGGGTATTTCCATAGTCAATGAAGGCAAAGCAAACTTATGTTTACCTCTTAGTTCTCCCAGTGAATCGTAAAGGAATACCATTGTACCTGCCAACAAACCTGTCAGGCATAATGTCCCTTTTTCATTGTCCAAACGGACGTTTACTTCTTTATTTGTTATTGTCTCCATACCCAACATTAAAAAACGTTATTCAGCATCCACGAGCTATATTCCCAAGAATGGCGAACAGCGACAAAGATACATAAAAAGCATCATTATTTACAACATAAGTAGAAGATATTTATTATTGCAAAAGATTACCCAAATAATACTAATTTTTTCCTAAACCTACAAGTGTTTATATAAAAAAACATGATAACCACCTTAAATGATTATCATGTTCTTTATTCCTATTAAATAAACTATACAGATTACTCTGCAACTTCTTCTTCCTTAATCTCTCCTTCCGGTTTGAATTCTGTAATTCCATTAGAAATTAAGATGTTATACCAAGCAACCAATTTCTTAATATCGGCTACATATACACGTTCACGATCAAAATTAGGTAATACTTCAGCCAAGTATTCACGCAATTGTTCGGGAGTCGCTTTTTTCGGATCAATAGAAGCCTGCGCTGATTTTTCTTTCTCTTTTATTGACTCCAACACATCATACAAAGGAACTTCTGCATCGTCCGTGTACATTGCTATATCTGCCAAAGAGATAATTTTTTCATTACCATAAGCAGGGAAACGTTTCTTTTCAGCATTGACTGATTCAACAATCAACATATTTTTTCCTTGCGAAATAAGTTTGTATAATCCCGGTTTACCTGAGATAGACAAGATAGTCTTCAACATAGTATATATCCTTTTATTTATTAATTATTTTTTTGCGGAGCAAAGGTAATGATTATTTTTAGATAGCAAAGAAATAAGCTCCAAAACCTGTGGAATTAACGGTGTTTCATCATCATTCACTATCACGAAATCGGCATGGCTTCTCTTTACTTCATCACTCATTTGAGCTTCGATACGCTTCATCACCAGTTCTCTTGACGAACAGTCCCGCTTTACAGCACGTTCCACTCTCACTTCCAGCGGCGCATATACCATAACCAGAAAATCAACTTCATCCTTAAAACCAGCTTCCACCAGTATTGCAGACTCCATACCCACCAGCAGTTCACTTTTCAACCGGGCAGCCCATTGTCGGAAATCTTCTTTCACTTGCGGATGAATAATCTCATTCACTTTCCGCACATGCTCCTGATGACCGAACATATAAGAAGCCAACAAAGAACGATTCAACTCTCCACCCTGAAACACATCCTGACCAACCAGATCACAAAGCCCCCGGCGAATCACCGGATCTGTCTGTGTAATTCGCTTTGCTTCTATATCTGATATATAGACAGGTATTCCCATTATTTCGAGTAGCCTGGAAACAACACTTTTTCCACTACCAATGCCACCGGTTATGCCAATCTTAATCGCCATTAGAAGTAATTTGTTCTATCAGGAAGTCCACTTGCTCGGGAACAATACGTATTTGATTTATTCCACTTGGAAACGACTTCAATTTAACCGTATATTTATCAGAGCCAAGCTTCAGCAATTCTTCATAAGAGATATTGATGATAAAATCGCTTGCTTTTATACTGCGGAACCGTTTTAAGCCCACTTGAAAAGTAATCTGAACTTTGGAAGGAAAAGTACGTAACACCTTATCTGCCGGAAAATTAACTCCATGTAATGGCACTTCGACCGTTTTCTCCGTATAAATATCCACCGGGAAAGTCATTTCTACCGAAGCCGGAACAAACTTCACTCCTCTTTCAGAAGTCAGCGGAATTCGTCGCCGGGTTGTATCAGATATATTCTCCAAAGTTATATTTTGAGTATATGCAGTTGTTATAGTATCCAAAATTCCTTCCGGAGCATAAACCAATACAGAGTCCGGCTTACAAATGGTGTCAGATACATAATATTGAAGTCCGGCTGTCACTTTCCCCTGAAAACGAACAGGAACCAGCTTGGACTTTCCTTCGGAATAGATATATTCTAATGTATCCGGCTTGATCGATAGGATTTTGGAGGATACATTCAGTTGGCTTAATATTTTTTTCTCAAAGTCGGAAGCATAAATTTTCACATGATTATCTTTTCCTTTATAATCAAGAAAACCTAGATTGACCGGAAAGAAACTTTTCCCCAACATATAATTGAGAAGCACTGTCCCTTTATCTTTCACTCGAACACGAAGTTCGGAAGGAGGTTCCGAAGTCAACACTACATTGTTAGGAAGATCTTTCATTCGCACCGGGATAGAAAACTCCGCTTCATAATCATTATTGAGCGTCTGAAGCAACCAGAATCCACCGGCTATCAGAAAGAAAAATAAAAAAATTAAGAACTCTCTGCTCTTATCACTGAGCAGAAAATCCTTAATTTTCTTAGATAGTTTTAAATATGTATATTTTATATTCCTACGATCAAACATAGGCATTTATTTACCAACTATTTATTTAGACTGATTGCTAGCCGCTGAAGCATCAGCGAATATAGAATTCTTGTCTATTTTAATCTTTACATTAGAAGCAATCTCAAGTACTATATAGTCGTCAGTAATTTCCTTGATTGTTCCGTGGATACCACCTGCAGTAATCACATTCTGATTTACCTGAAGAGATTTACGGAAATTAGCTATTTCTTTCTGCTTCTTATTTTGAGGACGGATCATAAAGAAATACATGATAACAAACATAGCTATCAGCATGATCCACATCATACTTCCACCTCCGGCAGCACCGGCAGGAGCTTGCAATAATACAGTCAATACGTTCATAAATAATCTGTTTTAGTTTCTACTATATGGACAAAGGTATCAGTTTTTAGTCAACTTACCTTCTTTTTTTAATTGATTAACTATTCCATCCAGCGTACCGTTGATAAAGCTACCGCTTTTAGCTGTGCTATACAACTTCGCAATCTCTACATATTCATTTAACGAAACACTGACCGGAATGTTCGGGAAACTAAGAATTTCTGCTAATGCAGTCTGCATAATGATTACATCCATAAATGCGATGCGGTCCAAATCCCAGTTTTTTGTATTCTCACTCACCAAATGACGGTAATAGTCAGAATTCAAAATGGTGCGACGGAACAGACGACGTGCAAACTCCTGATCTTCGTCATCCTTAAATTCCGGAAGCAGTTCCTGGTTGGCACCCTTCTTTTCATCAAAGCGTTTGATTGTTTTCAAGACGAACGTGTCTACAATTTCTTTATCATCATTCCAGTACAGACTCTGGTCTTCCAATACCTGGTCAAGAGAATCATTATTAAAGATGTATGTCTTATAGATTTTTCTCCACAGTTCACGATCAGCTTCGTATGAGTTGTCATCAGAAGCCATATAATCTTTATAGATATCGGTTTCTACAATTTTCTCATAAAGCTCTTTGATAAAATCCTGGTCGTTTGTCCAGGTTCTTTTCTGATTAGCTATAAACTCCGTCAATTGTTTATTGACTTCCAATTGAGCAATAAACTTGTTATCTACGAACTTCCTGTTGGGATACAATTCCTCTGTCGTAGGTGCCAATTTAGCTTTTGCCGCATCAATACGTTTTTGTGCATACTCTGTCAATGCTATCATCAGCATTAACAAATAGTTGTAAAGGTCATACGCCTTTGAAAGACTAAAGAATAACTCTTTCTCCGCTGAGTCTAGATTTTTGCTGCCATTCTGATAATAGGCATATACTATCTGTATAATCTTAAGACGAATAAGAACTCTGTTGATCATAATTCAAATTAATACTGTTGTTATCGAACTGCAAAAGTAGATATTTTTAATGAGTTTCCACTAATAAATCACATTTTTTAATGCAGTATTTGATTCTCTGCGCTTTTTCTTTTGACAGTTTAAAAAAAATATCCAATTTTGAAGCCGATTATAAACGGACCGAAAGATATGGAAGATTTAAAAAAGAAAATGAGCGCAGACATGAATGATAAGGAGATCGTATTCTCCAAGTCCATTAAGGCAGGTAAACGCATCTATTACCTCGACGTAAAAAAGAATCGTAAAGATGAAATGTTCCTGGCTATTACAGAGAGCAAAAAAGTGATAACGGGAGAAGGCGATGATTCTCAAGTTAGTTTCGAGAAACACAAAATCTTCCTATATAGGGAAGACTTTCAGAAGTTTATGGCAGGACTCGAAGAAGCAGTCAATTTCATTGAGTGCAGCGACGCAAACGAATATATCGCCCGCCTGAACATCGAAGCTGATGAAGAAAATGAACGGAAAGCAATCGAAGAAGCCCGGGAAAACAAATTGGAGAGCGAAATTAAGATTGATATTGACTTTTAAGAAAGTAACTCTTTGATATTTCAAAAAAAAGATGTACTTTTGCACCGCTTTTTTGCAACATCGTGTGATAATCCACATCGTGTGATGGTGAATTAAGCAAACTAACTTAATTTAGAGTAACACAATTTTTTAAAGAAATGAAATCAATTGAAGTAAAAGGAACTGCAAGAACAATTGCAGAACGCTCTTCAGAACAAGCAAGAGCTTTGAAAGAAATTCGTAAAAACGGTGGTGTACCTTGTGTACTTTACGGAGGTAATGAAGTAGTTCACTTCACAGTGACTAACGAAGGACTTCGTAACTTGGTTTATACTCCGCACATCTACGTTGTAGACCTGATTATCGATGGCAAAAAAGTAAACGCTATCCTGAAAGATATTCAGTTCCACCCGGTAAAAGATACTATCCTACACGTTGACTTCTATCAAATTGACGAAGCTAAACCTATCGTAATGGAAGTTCCTGTACAATTGGAAGGTCTTGCAGAAGGTGTGAAAGCCGGTGGTAAACTTGCACTGCAGATGCGTAAGATCAAAGTGAAAGCTTTGTACAATGTAATTCCTGAAAAGTTGACCGTTAACGTTTCTCACCTGGGCTTGGGTAAGACTGTTAAAGTTGGCGAATTGAGCTTCGAAGGTCTTGAACTGATTAGTGCAAAAGAAGCCGTTGTATGTGCTGTTAAGTTGACTCGTGCAGCAAGAGGTGCAGCAGCAGCCGCTGGTAAGTAATTGAGATTATCCCTGTAAAGAGATATACTTCAAACGCAGATTAATGCAGATTAAAGCAGATGTTCAGTCTGCATTAATTTGTATTAATCTGCGTTTCTCTTTCTATATTAATGAACTGTTTTACGGAAATACGATGATAAAATACTTAGTTGTCGGACTGGGAAACATTGGTCCCGAATATCATGAAACGCGACATAATATCGGATTCATGACAGTAGAAGCATTGGCTAGAATCAATAACGCTCCTCCTTTTATGGATGGACGATATGGATTCACTACCAGCTTTTCTATCAAAGGACGCCAGTTGATTTTGCTTAAGCCATCGACTTTTATGAACCTAAGCGGACTGGCCGTTCGCTATTGGATGCAGAAAGAAAATATTCCATTGGAAAATGTACTGATCGTAGTAGATGATCTGGCTCTTCCCTTTGGAACTTTACGCCTGAAGGGAAAAGGGAGTGATGCAGGACATAATGGATTGAAGCATATCGCCGCTATTCTGGGCACTCAAAACTATGCCCGCCTGCGATTTGGTATCGGAAATGATTTTCCACGTGGCGGACAGGTTGATTATGTACTCGGACACTTCACTGACGAAGATTGGAAAACAATGGATGAAAGACTGGAGATGGCAGGGGAAATTATAAAAAGTTTCTGTCTCGCCGGTATTGACATCACGATGAACCAGTTCAATAAAAAATAATAGACTAGTCCTATAAAAATAAAGATAGCAATGAACGGTTAGCGATAAATGACAACGTCAACTGATACTAACCAACGAATTGCTTATCACTAAACAACTAACTAAAATGGCCGAAGCAAGAATAGATAAATGGATGTGGGCTGTCCGCATCTTCAAGACACGTACGATTGCAGCAGAAGCCTGCAAAAAAGGACGTATTACCATCAACGGTTCTCTAGCCAAAGCTGCCCGTATGATAAAACCGGGAGACGTTATTCAGGTGAAGAAACCGCCTATCACTTATTCATTCAAGGTATTACAAACTATTGAAAAACGTGTGGGAGCCAAACTTGTATCGGAAATGATGGAAAACGTAACTACTCCCGATCAATACGAACTGCTTGAAATGAGTAAAATCAGCGGATTCGTAGACCGTGCACGTGGAACCGGACGTCCGACCAAGAAAGATCGTCGGGAACTGGAAGAATTTACAACTCCGGAGTTCATGGATGATTTCGACTTTGATTTCGATTTTGACAGTGAAGAATAAT
>NC_021017.1:4584989-4624384 GCF_000210075.1 Bacteroides xylanisolvens XB1A | reverse complement strand
GTATAATTAAGCCCTTTCAGGGCACCCCGCAAAATTTACCGTTTATAGGTTTGCCTTAACAGCATCAATCAATTCCTGATATTCTGCATCAGTCAGATAAACCCTTCCCGGGTTCATTTGGAATATACCTCCATAATCAGGTCCATCCACATATTTAGGTGCTAAATGAAAATGCAAATGAGACAATTTATCCGAGTAAGCACCATAATTAATCTTTTCCGGCTGGAAAGCTTTTTGCATGGCACGAGTGACACGCGCTACATCTGCCATAAAAGCATTACGATCTTCATCACTCAATTCATTCAAATCGTTCACATGGTCTTTATAAGAAACAAGACAACGTCCACGGTAGGTTTGTTCCTTAAACAAAAACACACGTGACACACTCAATTGCGCAATCTCAATCATCAGATTATGCAGCGTTTCATTGTTCTGGCAATACAGACATTCTTTCGGATCACTCTTCATGATATTATTATTTTAAGTTTTTATCGTTGCAAAAATAAGTATTCCATTCTTATCCTGCTTGTACTTTTTCGTTTTTTTGATCGACTAATTGGTACACATCCTCTTTTTCGCCTACCACCCAAACAACATCGCCTTCTTCGAGTGGAGCATTTACATCAGGAACCATCAGTGTACCGTCTTCACTTTCAACACCGGCTATCATACAATGATATTTGTCGCGGATACCCGATTCACGAATCGTTTTACCCAGAAAAACAGAATCACTGTCAATGATAAACTGCTTCAAAGCCATCTCGCTCTTTTCATAGACCTCCCAGTCTATCTTCGCTCCGTTTTGCATCGCCTCATTAAACACACTTAATTGTTCATCTGTACCTATCACCTGTATCTTATCCATCGGAAACAGGCGGACAGAACCACCGGGGATATTAATCCTCCTCTTTCCACGAAGAATAGAAGCAACATGAACTCCAAACTTCTTCCCCAGATTCAGCTCCATCAATGTCTTTCCCGCCCAACTGGATTCACCCGGAATTTCCATATCGGCAAGATGCAAATCATGCGACAACAAACGACCGGCATACTCCGGCTTTTTCTCTCCCAGATACTCTGCACGTACATCTCTGGAACGGAGATTCTGAAAGAAACGACGTTCAATCAATATCGATTGCTTCTTCAAACGGCGAGACCATACCATCAACAATACAACAAGTACAGCCACTCCAATAATCAATCCGATAGACGCCTTAAATAATCCGGAAATAACAAAGATAACAAAAAGTGCCGCTATCATAATACGAATCACGATTGTCGATACCAGCGGTGCGCGGTTGGCACGGCTGTCATGCCATAAGGTCATAAACTCAACCGAATGATTTTTCTTCACCATAATGGCACGCAAGAAAGGAGCAATACACAGAATGATAAATACCGCTCCCAACAATGATGCCCAGAAATGAGGCAGATTCTCTTTAAAGAATGGCACGACAAAACGAAAAGAAAGTGCAATAATCGACATACTGACAATTGAATAAACAACTGTTATACGTACCATTGACAAGATTAGCTTCTTCCACAAATTCTCGTGATTCAGAGCTGTTTGCGAACCGGAAGAATAACGCATCATTATTTTTTTCCATGATTCCGGAAGATGAGCATCCACAAAAGTAGAAGCCGGCTCGGCAAAACGAATCATATAAGGAGTCAGGAAAGTAGTAATCACAGAAACCGCTACCACTATCGGATACAGAAAGTCACTCGTTACATGCAAAGAGACTCCCAAAGAAGCAATAATAAACGCAAATTCGCCGATCTGCGTTAAACTAAAGCCGCATTGCATAGCCGTCTTTAAAGGCTTTCCGGAGAGAATAACACCGAATGTACCAAAAACGGCCTGTCCCAAGATAACAGCCAAAGTAATAACTATAATAGGTACGGCATATTCTACAATCATTGCAGGATCCACCATCATACCGACCGATACGAAAAAGATAGCTCCAAAAAGATCCTTTACCGGTTTCACCAGCCGGTCTATGGATTCCGCCTCGATTGTTTCCGCCAGAATAGATCCCATTATAAATGCACCAAATGCAGCAGAAAATCCTGTATGAGCCGCCATCACTACCATACCGAAACAAAGTGCCAACGACACAATAAGCAGAGTCTCCTCTCCCATCAATTTCCGGCAGCGTTTCAAGAATTCAGGAATCAGATAGATACCGACAACAAACCACAGAATAAGGAAAAACAATAATTTCCCGATACTCTCCAACATCTCGGTACCTTCAAAATGTTGGCTTACCGCCATAGTGGAAAGCATCACCATTAATACAATAGCCAAAATATCTTCCAAAATCAAGATACTCAACACAAGTCCGGTGAACTGCTTCTTCCTTAATCCTAAATCATCAAAAGCTTTATAAATAATAGTAGTAGACGACATCGCAATCATACCGCCCAAGAACAGACTGTCCATCCTGTGCCAGCCGAAACCCATGCCGACTCCTATTCCCAACAAAATCATACAAAAGATGATGGTACAGGCAGCAATGATGGCAGAACCACCCACCTTGACAATCTTCTTAAAACTAAATTCCAAACCAAGAGCAAACAGCAAGAAAATAACACCAATATCCGCCCAAGTCTTAATATTGGCAGTATCCATCACTGAAGGAGTATACGGCATATGCGGACTTGCCAGAAATCCGGCAACTACATATCCCAAGACCAGAGGTTGTTTCAACTTCTTAAACAACAAAGTCATAACACCGGCACAAATCAATATAAGTGCGAGGTCAGCTATAAGAGTAGGTAATTGAGACATTATTTTATCGTATTTGATGACAAAATTATATTATTTCTATGGGATAAACAACATATTTACGAATATGTTTTGCAATAACCATCATAAAATAAGTTAGCCCCGGATAGAGTCGTAACTTATCCGGGGCTATACACAATAACAAGCTTATTTTTTACTTTCTAAAAGGCGGTTTCACTACCACAGCTTTCAATTTCCGACCACGCATATCGATACAGATTTCCGTACCCACCTTACTATATTCCGGTTTCACATATCCCATACCGATACCAATCTTACGGGTAGGCGACATCGTACCGGAGGTCACCACTCCCACTTTCTCGCCTTCATCATTCACCAGTTCATAGCCATGACGGGGAATTCCGCGATCAACCATTTCAAAGCCAACCAGTTTACGGGTAACACCTTCCGCTTTCTGTTTTTCCAGCATCGGACGGTTGACAAAATCCTTGCCCTCCACAAACTTAGTGATCCATCCCAATCCGGCTTCTATCGGAGAAGTCGTATCATCCAGATCATTGCCATACAGACAGAAGCCCATTTCCAACCGGAGCGTATCACGGGCACCCAAACCGATAGGTTTAATGCCATACTCTTCACCAGCTTCAAAAATAGCCTTCCATATAGAATCAGCCGCAGACGGATAGAAATAAAGCTCAAAACCTCCCGCACCGGTATAACCCGTATTGGAGATAATCACATTCTCTTCACTTGCAAACGTTCCAACCTTAAATGTATAATAAGGAATAGTAGCAAGATCAATATCCGTCAACTTTTGCAGAACCGAAATAGCCTTCGGACCCTGTATAGCAAGTTGAGCTATGTTATCCGACGAATTTTCCAACTCGGCTCCCTCCGTATTGTGAGAAACACACCAGTTCCAGTCTTTTTCCATATTGGAAGCATTCACCACCAACATGTATTTTTCCGGTTCATACTGATAAACCAGCAAATCATCTACAATCCCCCCATCCTCATTCGGAAAACAAGTATATTGTATTTTACCCGGAGCCAGTGCCGCCACATTGTTAGATGTTATTTTCTGCAGAAAGGCCAACGCTTGCGGTCCTTTCACCCAAAATTCTCCCATGTGCGATACATCAAATACACCGACACCTTGACAAACAGTTATGTGTTCATCAATGATACCGGAGTATTCAATAGGCATATTATAACCTGCAAACTCGTGCATTTTAGCACCAAGTGCTATATGTTTCTCTGTAAACGGAGTGGTTTTCATTATTTTAAAGTATTAAGTTTTAAGTATCAGGTATTAAGTATTACCGGAGCTTACCGTCTTTTTATTTGGAAGCCACCAGTTCTGCTATTTTTACGATCACTTTCATTGCTTTCTCCATATTCTGGATAGGCACAAATTCGTAACGACCGTGGAAATTCAGACCACCGGCAAAGATATTCGGACAAGGCAATCCCTTAAAAGAAAGCTGCGCACCATCCGTACCTCCACGAATCGGTTTTACATTCGGTTTCACACCCACGGCTTCCATAGCTGCAAAAGCAGTATCGATGATGTGCATTACCGGTTCTATTTTCTCACGCATATTATAATACTGGTCGCGCAGTTCGAGTGTCGCAGTACCAGCTCCATATTCAGCGTTCATTTGAGCTACCAGACGTTCTATCTCTTTTTTACGGTTCTCAAATTTTGCACGGTCATGATCGCGGATGATATAAGACACAGTGCTTTGCTCCACATCCCCCTGAATACCAATCAAATGATAGAATCCTTCATAGCCGGTCGTATGTTCTGGTCTTTCCTGTGAGGGAAGCATCGTAATAAACTGATTGGCAAGATAGATAGAGTTAATCATCTTATCCTTGGCATATCCCGGATGCACATTACGTCCTTTAAAGGTTATTTTTGCGGCAGCAGCATTAAAGTTCTCAAACTCCAACTCCCCTACTTCACCTCCATCCATCGTATATCCCCATTCACAACCGAATTTCTCTACATCGAATTTATGAGCACCTTCACCGATTTCTTCGTCAGGATTGAAGCCGATACGGATTTTACCGTGTTTGATTTCGGGATGTTCCTTCAGATAAACCATCGCTGATACAATTTCCGCGATACCGGCTTTGTCGTCGGCACCGAGCAACGTTTTTCCGTTGGTTACAATCAAGTCTTCTCCCTTATGATCCAGCAATTCCGGGAATTGTGATGGAGAAAGGACTACATTCTCTTCAGCACAAAGCACAATATCCGAACCGTCATACTTTTCCACAATGCGCGGAGTGACATCTTTACCCGTCATATCAGGACTTGTATCCATGTGGGCAATAAACCCGATAGTGGGTACTTCTTTATTTATATTGGCAGGAAGTGTAGCAAAAAGATAGCCATGCTCATCCAAAGTAATATCTTCCAATCCCAAAGATTCCAACTCTTTTTTCAAGTATTCAGCAAAAATCATCTGCTTCGGAGTACTTGGAGTAAGCCCTGTCGATTCATCAGATTGTGTATCGAAGCTTACATACTTTAAAAATCTGTCTACTAAAGTCATATTGTTTTAATTACAAGTTACTAATTACAATTTACAAATTGATAGTTTATAGTGCCGTAAAGGTAAAAAAAGAGCCGTGAATTACAAAGCAATTCACGGCTCTTTTTATTGTATACTTTTATCCGGATACTTAAATATCCTATTTGACTACTTTAAAAATGGCTGCTACCATCAAAGCAATGTGTACAAACCTTGCATTTAGGTAATCCGATAGCCTCAATCAGCGTTTCCAGTGTATTAAACTTCAATGAACTGAGACCGAAACGCTCTGCAATAATACTAACCATCTTATCGTATTCCGGAGAACCGGTAGTAGCATATTTCTCCAGGTTCTTATTCTCATCCCCTTCCAGTTCCTTGATAATACGACGGGTAATCAACTCCAATGCATTTTTAGAAGCCGAAAAACCAACAAACGGACAAGCATAAATCAATGGCGGACAAGCGATACGCATGTGCACCTCCTTTGCTCCGTAATCATACAGAATCTTCACATTGTCACGTAATTGAGTTCCCCGCACGATTGAATCGTCACAGAACAACAAACGTTTATTTTGCAGCATGGCACGGTTGGGAATCAACTTCATCTTAGCAACAAGCGAACGCATCTCCTGATTGCTCGGAGTGAAGCTACGAGGCCATGTCGGTGTATATTTTGAAATAGCACGATGGTAAGGAACCCCCTTTCCTTCGGCATATCCTAAAGCCATACCCACTCCCGAATCAGGAATACCGCAAGCACAATCCACTTCCGATTCATCTGTCTGTCCCATTTTCAATCCGCTGGTGAAACGCACTTCCTCTACATTCTTTCCTTCATAACAAGAAGTCGGGAAACCGTAGTACACCCACAAAAACGAGCAAATCTGCATATCCTCATTGGGCTTGCGAAGCTGGTCAACATGATCGTCATACATACGGACAATCTCACCGGGACCTAAATATCTCTCAATCTCATAATCCAGATTCGGAAAACTGGACGATTCGCTCGTTGCAGCATAAGCACCGTCTTTCCTTCCAATCACCACCGGAGTACGTCCCCATCGGTCACGGGCAGCGATGATACTACCATCTTCCGTCAGAAGCAACATCGAACAAGAACCCTTAATGTGCTTAAACACATTTTCGATACCTTCCACAAAAGTTCTGCCTTGTATAATAAGTAATGCGATAAGTTCCGTCTGGTTGGTGTTGCTCGAACTAAGTTCGGCGAAGTGCATGTTTTGACTGAGAAGTTCTTCTTCCAATTCCTGGATATTGACTATTTTAGCGACTGTGACAATGGCGAAGCGCCCGAGGTGAGAATTGATGATGATAGGTTGTGCGTCTGTGTCGCTAATGATGCCGATGCCGGCGTTTCCTTTGAATTTGTCCAGTTCTCCTTCAAACTTGGTTCGGAAATAAGTACTTTCCAAATTGTGAATGGAGCGTATAAAACCTTTTTCCTCACTGTATGTTGCGAGTCCTCCTCGCTTGGTACCCAGATGTGAGTTATAATCTGTGCCGTAGAATAAATCAGTCACGCAGCTAGTTTTCGAGACTGTTCCGAAAAAACCTCCCATGTTGTTCTCTTTATTGATGATGTTTTAAAAAAGATGGCGCAAAAGTACAAAAAAGAATTCGTCCTATAAAAAAAGCGCTCCGCAAAGTTTTAGTTTTCTTTGCGAAGCACAACTAATATTTATTAAAAAGCGGGGAATCCGGAAACAATCTTTTTACCGGAATCTTATTTCCATTTCTTGATCGTTTTCAAGTCAGCGGGAGTTGCTTCAATCAAACTTACTGCAAATCCTCCGCTACGTGCCAGCTTCACAGACATCTTATTCTTGTTTGTAACAAGTCCTTTTTTTATCTGGTAAGAAGTAGGATTCTTTTCAAAATCCGCCTCCTTTCCGTCAGCATAAAGAGTAGCTACATATTGTTTTCCCGGTTCGAGAAAATCAAGTGTAAAAGCAGAAGTACGGGGATTCTCATCGGTGATACCACCTACAAACCAGTTATCAGTACCTTTTGCCTTACGTGCTACGGTAATATAATCTCCCGGTTCCGCTTCCAGATACTTGCTGTCATCCCAATCAACGGCTACATCCTTGATAAATTGAAATGCATCCATGTGACGTTCGTAACTCTCCGGAAGGTCGGCTGCCATTTGCAAAGGACTGTACATCGTTACATAAAGTGCCAACTGTTTTGCCAAAGTTGTACGTACAAAACTGTGGTCGCCTGACAGGAAAGAAAGTTTTGTATCAAAGATACCCGGTGTATAATCCATCGGTCCACCAATCTGACGGGTGAAAGGAAGCAAGGTGGTATGGAACGGCTTATTCCCTGCAAAGGCTTCATATTCCGTGCCACGAGCCGATTCATTACCGATCAGATTCGGATATGTGCGACATAATCCTGTCGGACGGGTTGCTTCGTGAGCATTTACACAGATCTTATATTCGGCCGCTTTTTCCACCGCATATAAATAATGATTGTTCATCCACTGTCCGTAATGATGTTCTCCACGCGGAATAATATTACCTACATACCCGCTCTTCACAGCATTGTATCCGTTATCTATCATAAACTGATAGGCTTTATCAAGATGGCGCTCGTAGTTACGTACAGAAGCGGAAGTCTCGTGATGCATCATCAGCTTCACTCCTTTTTCCTTTGCATACGCATTGAGCATCTTCACGTCAAAATCAGGATACGGAGTTACGAAATCAAAGACATAATCCTTCGAATTTCCGAACCAGTCTTCCCAGCCTTCATTCCAGCCTTCCACTAAGATCTGGTCGAATCCATGCTCTGAAGCAAAGTCAATGTAACGCTTCACTTTGTCATTATTGGCTGCATGACGCCCGCTCGGTTTTGTTTGGGAATAATCCGTCTGTCCCAGTTTCACAGAATAAACATCATCCGTGTACGACCAGGAACTTTTTCCGGTAATCATTTCCCACCACACACCGATGTATTTCACCGGCTTAATCCAGGAAACATCTTCGTAGGCACAAGGTTCATTCAAGTTCAAAGTCAATTTGGAAGCCAGAATATCACGAGCATCATCACTGACAATCACCGTGCGCCAGGGTGAACGGCAAGGCGTTTGCATATAACCTTTATCCCCTTTTGCATCAGGAGTCAGCCATGATTCAAAAATCAGGTTCTGATCGTCAAGGTTCAGATGCATACAAGAATAATCAACCAAAGCCGCTTCATGCAGATTGATATACAACCCGTCGGCTGTCTTCATTTGCAAAGATGTCTGCACACCTGTTGGTGAAAAAGGAGTTTGAGAAGCATTTGGAGTAATTGCCCCTTGCAACAATCCGCGAATCTCTGAAAGCTTGGATTCGGTATAGTCATATTCCTGCGTATCATAATCGCCTGGAATCCAGAATGCCGTATGATCGCCGGCCATAGCAAACTGCGAATGTTCTTCTTTTATAACGAAGTAATTCAGATTCTTTTGCTGCGGGAACTCATAGCGGAACCCCAAGCCATCATTATAAAGACGAAAACAAATAATCAGATTACGATCTTGCGCCTTTTGATTCAGGGTAACAGCCATTTCATTATAATGGTTGCGGATCGATTTCACCTCTCCCCACACCGGTTCCCATGTTTCATCAAAAGCAGAAGTTTTAATATCGGCCAGAGTGAATCCATTCATCAGTCCGGGATCATTTTTCAATTCCAGTCCCAGTTTCGAAGGTTTAATCACCTCTTTTCCTTTATAAGAGAGTTCATACACCGGTTCTCCTTGCATGTTGACAGAGAAATTAAGTTTTAATTGTCCGTCAGGAGAAGTGATACTTTCGGCCTTTGCTGATGTGCCGAAGAAAAAAGAGAGCAACAGGCAGACCCATATTGCAGTTCCTATTTTCATGTTCTTCATGATATAAATGAGTTAGTTAATAATCGTATGGCAAAGATAGACAGGAAATCCAAGTAGTGTTTTTCTTTATAAAGAAAATATAGAGGAATACAGATTCAAAAACGAAATAAGTACTTAATAATAAAACAGATAACACATTTTGTCTCCCCCCCCAAAATATAGTGTCTATGGTGATTAAATTAAAAGGATTAAATATGAATATTGCATAATCTTTCTATATTTGCAGATTATTATCTCAATCACATCAACAAACATTTTATTATTTATATGACACAACACCTTAGTTTATCCCGGAGGCTTCCAACAATTCGAAAAGGATTTTGAAGCCGCCTACAAATAATATCAATCTTTCAATCAAATGAGTAAAGAAGTTATCTATATCTTTATCGGTGGAGGAACTGGTAGTGCACTACGTTATTTTATCCAGTTGTTAATGCACGAACGAATCGTCCCTTATCATTTTCCATGGGCCACTTTCACGGTCAATCTTCTCGGCAGTTTTCTCATCGGTCTGTTCTATGCTCTTTCAGAGCGATTCCACCTTCCGTTCGAGGTCCGTTTGTTTCTGACAACGGGTTTATGTGGAGGTTTCACAACGTTCTCTACTTTCTCCAGTGATGGCGTAGGTCTGCTGAAAGGAGAATTTTACGGAGCATTTGTTCTATATACATTATTAAGTATAGGAATAGGATTAGCCGCAACGTTAGCCGGCGGATATGTGGGAAAACAGATTTAATAATTCGAATATAAATCCTACCTTTACGGCATGATTAAAAGAAACCCAACCAAACCCGTCCGCGTTGTTCCTCCCATGATGGAAGAACAGGAAGTCAGTACTATTACCCTACAGGAATGGCTCGACAGAGAAGAAACCGTCTCTCATCTTTTATTCTGCAAAGGAAAAGAAGAAGGCATCGACAAATCTTACAAAAGTTTCAAAAACTGCACCTTTCAGCATCAGACATTCAGCGAATGTAAATTCCGTTCCTCTCAACTGAGCGATGTCAGGTTCGAGAACTGCGACCTATCCAACATTTCTTTTGCTGAAAGTTCGCTCTACCGGGTAGAATTCATTTCCTGCAAACTATTGGGTACCAATTTATCGGAAACAACGATGAATCACGTCTTGCTGCATGACTGCAACGCAGGTTATATCAATCTGGCTATGAGTAAAATGAACCAGGTACGTTTTGCACACAGCCAGCTCCGCAACGGAAGTCTGAACGACTGCCGTTTTTCATCCGTCGCATTTGAGAGTTGCGATCTCGTAGAAGCCGATTTTTCACACGCTCCGCTTCGCGGAATAGATTTGCGCACTTCCCGTATCAGCGGAATCACGCTTAACATCAGCGATCTGAAAGGGGCTGTCATCACTTCCCTGCAAGCAATGGATTTGCTTCCACTGTTAGGGGTTATTATCGAAGATTAAAATCCTGCAAATTCACCCCGCCGCACTCAAACAAAAAGCATCGTCCCGTTGTTATAGTATAAGGTCGGACTAACGACATATAGGGAATAGGCACAAAAAGAATACCTATTTATAGTGATTTCTCACTCCCCGTCAAGTCCGTACTTTTGCAGAAATCTTATTCAAAAACAATAGAAACGATGAAAATTGAAAAAATTGTAGCTCGAGAAATTCTCGATTCAAGAGGTAACCCCACAGTAGAAGTTGACGTAGTATTGGAATCCGGCATTATGGGACGTGCATCTGTGCCGTCAGGTGCTTCCACAGGTGAACACGAAGCATTGGAACTTCGCGATGGTGACAAACAGCGCTATGGTGGAAAAGGAGTAGAAAAAGCGGTTGATAATGTAAATAAAATCATCGCTCCGAAACTGATTGGTATGTCTTCACTCAATCAGAGAGGTATCGACTACACAATGCTGACATTGGACGGCACTAAGACTAAATCGAATTTAGGTGCTAACGCTATTCTCGGTGTATCTCTTGCCGTAGCTAAAGCTGCTGCCAACTATCTGGATCTTCCTCTATACCGCTATATCGGTGGAACAAATACGTATGTAATGCCTGTACCGATGATGAACATCATCAACGGTGGTTCACATAGCGATGCTCCGATCGCATTCCAGGAATTTATGATCCGTCCCGTAGGTGCTCCTTCTTTCAGAGAAGGTCTGCGCATGGGTGCTGAAGTATTCCACGCTTTAAAGAAAGTTTTGAAAGACCGTGGCCTTAGCACTGCTGTAGGTGATGAAGGTGGTTTCGCACCTAACCTCGAGGGTACGGAAGATGCTTTGAACTCTATTCTGGCCGCTATCAAAGCTGCAGGATACGAACCGGGCAAAGACGTTATGATCGGTATGGACTGTGCTTCTTCCGAATTCTACCACGATGGTATTTACGATTATACCAAGTTTGAAGGTGAAAAAGGTAAGAAACGCACTTCCGCAGAACAAGTTGACTACCTGGAAGAACTAATCAACAAATTCCCTATCGACTCTATCGAAGACGGTATGAACGAAAACGACTGGGAAGGCTGGAAAAAGCTGACCGAACGCATCGGCAACCGTTGCCAGTTGGTAGGTGACGACCTGTTCGTAACCAACGTAGATTTCCTTGCAATGGGTATCGAAAAAGGCTGTGCCAACTCTATCCTGATTAAAGTAAACCAAATCGGTTCGCTGACAGAAACACTGAACGCTATCGAAATGGCTCACCGTCATGGATACACTACTGTTACTTCTCACCGTTCGGGTGAAACAGAAGATGCTACTATCGCCGATATCGCAGTAGCTACTAACAGCGGACAGATCAAGACAGGTTCTTTAAGCCGCTCAGACCGTATGGCTAAATACAATCAGTTACTCCGCATTGAAGAGGAACTGGGAGATTTGGCTGTATATGGTTACAAGAGAATTAAATAATTCAATATTCTCTTACTTGAATAATTCATCCCCGGACAATTAGATTATCCGGGGATTTTTACATATTAACCATTCACTAAATCTTTTTGCATTGTAAGAAAACTAGCTTCACTAAGCATCAATAAATATCTCCAATATTTTGCGAATTGAATTAATAAGGCTACATTTGCAACGTCTAACATATTAACAGACGGTGGGGAAACCTGCCTACTATCGCAGCGAGCATTTTTATGTTCGTATGTGAACTCTTATATGGGCGGTTTCGTCCCCCCATAGAGAGTGTTAATGCACCTCTAAACCTGCCGTCGGTATGTTAGACAATGGGACAGGCGAAACCGCTTTTTTATTAGCACTTCTTCCTCTCCCATCAATCTATTATTCATCTTTTAAATTCTAATGATTATGGAAAACAGTCAATTAAAAGACTTACAGGAAGAGGTTTCAGAAGCTACGAAACAGTATATCCTGACTACATTCAATTCTGAAAATGGAATGAAAACGTATTATTTGCAGATGTCAAACATAATACGCTCTGCGCACATTAATCCTCCCATTGACACCGAATACAACAGTTTAAAAAAGCTAAGCAAAAAGCTCAAGCAATATTGTACTTTCATTCAAACACTTGGCGAACATGAATGGGACAAGGGAATAGCCGATATTCAGAAAGCATTAGGCATTTATCTAATGCAAAATAACATCGAAAGTAAAGAACGCAAACAAACGAACCAAGAAATTGCCTCTCAACTGCAATTCATCGTTTTTCTCTCCGGGAATATAAATATCATCAAGCAACTTCATGGAATATTGCAACGCCATTTATCCAATGTGATGCTTTTACTCAGCTCCTATCCTGAGCATAATATACAAGAATGAATAACAATAATGAATCAAAAAGAAACTGTAAATCTTTGCTTTTCTTAAAAATGGGATATTACAACAATTAGGGAACTGTGTATTTCGATAATATGCGAATATATATAAAAAAGCATCCAGACTAATACCTGAATGCTTTTTTCTTGGATTTGTTATATATCCTTTTTTGAGCCTCTTGTCGGATTCGAACCAACGACCCCGAGATTACAAATCACGTGCTCTGGCCAACTGAGCTAAAGAGGCGGGTGGGTAAGCTATCTATATCGCGCCGCTACAACCAACTACCTTTGCTGCGATCAAGCCCTGGAGGATTCGAAGGGAGCTGGCCGTATAGGACTTACCCGTTTTGCGGTTGCAAAGGTAGACATTTTTATGTATTCTGCAATAGCTGCAGACAACTTTTTTACTAACAAAAGACTAACAGGCTACATTTCAGGCAATTAAAATTGCAAAAAAATATTCAGACAACAACTTCCTCTGCTTTATTAACTTTAACAACCAGATTTCCCCTACCAACCGATATTATTTGTACCTTTGTGCGCAATTTATAAATGAAGATGACAGAGAACAGAAGCTATTTACAAAAATATGCCATGCATTTTGGCACGTATATGGGAATCTACTGGATATTGAAGTTCATATTATTTCCGCTGGGATTCCACATACCTTTCCTTTCGCTTTTATTTGTAATCCTGACATTGTCCGTACCTTTCATCGGATATCACTATGCGAAAATGTACCGGGATAAGATTTGCGGAGGAAGTATCCAATTTTCACATGCCATGCTCTTTACCATATTTATGTATATGTTTGCTTCTCTGCTGGTAGCTGTGGCTCACTACGCCTATTTCCAATTCATCGATCATGGATTTATCATCAACTCTTACATCCAGTTGTGGGACGAACTGATGACCAACACCCCGGCTCTGATAGAAAACAAAGAAGTTATAAAAGAAACAATAGATACCGCCCGTTCACTTACTTCCATCAATATCACCATGCAACTATTGTCATGGGATGTATTTTGGGGAAGTATCCTGGCCATTCCCACCGCATTGATGGTAATGAAAAAGGCCAAACCGGAAAATGACGGAGTGTCTCAATCGTAATTTATAATTCGTAAGTAATTAGTAATAAAAAAATGGATATATCAGTTGTAATCCCATTATTCAATGAAGAAGAGTCACTACCCGAACTCTATGCTTGGATAGAACGGGTAATGCAAGCCAACGGATTCTCATTCGAAGTGATTTTCGTTAACGATGGAAGTACCGACCATTCATGGGAAGTGATCGAAAAGTTTAAAGCTCAATCGGAACATGTAAAAGGTATCAAATTCCGCCGTAACTACGGTAAATCACCTGCACTCTACTGTGGATTCGCTGAAGCGGAAGGAAACGTAGTCATAACGATGGATGCGGACCTACAAGATAGCCCAGACGAAATCCCCGAACTTTACCGGATGATTACAAAGGATGGCTACGACCTGGTATCCGGCTGGAAGCAAAAGAGATATGATCCTATTTCAAAAACACTGCCCACCAAGTTGTTTAATGCTACTGCCCGCAAAGTATCAGGCATCAAAAACCTGCACGACTTCAACTGCGGATTGAAAGCCTATCGCAAAGAGGTCGTAAAACATATCGAAGTGTACGGTGAGATGCATCGTTATATACCTTATTTGGCAAAGAACGCCGGATTCAAGAAAATCGGTGAAAAGGTGGTACACCACCAGGCGCGTAAATACGGCACAACAAAATTCGGACTGAACCGTTTCGTAAACGGGTATCTGGATTTACTCTCTCTTTGGTTCCTCTCCAGATTCGGCATCAAGCCGATGCATTTCTTCGGACTGTTGGGATCATTGATGTTTCTGATAGGAATGATTTCTGTCATCATCGTAGGTGCCAGTAAACTATATGCCATGTACAACGGTCTCCCCTACCGACTGGTGACCGACTCTCCCTATTTCTATTTGTCACTTACGGCAATGATTATAGGTACGCAATTATTCTTAGCCGGATTCCTTGGCGAACTCATCTCGCGCAATGCACCGGAACGGAATAACTATCAGATAGAAAAGAAAATTTGATTCACATTCAATAAACTGACTATGAAGAATTTAATTCGTATCTTTCTCATATTGACTATCATTGGCGGTGCAGTCAGCTTACACAGTGCCTGCTCGGATGAGAACGATTGCTCATTGGCAGGACGTCCGATGATGTACTGCACAATATATACCATTAATCCGGATAACCCTACTATTGCATTAAAAGACACGCTTGATTCATTAACAATCACAGCATTAGGCACCGACTCTATCATTCTGAACAATGAAAAGAATGTGCATACCCTGATGTTACCACTACGATACACAAGTGACACTACTGTGTTCATATTCAGATACGATCCCAAACGTAGAGAAAAAGATTTTGACACATTATACATTGTACAACAAAATACTCCTTATTTCCAGTCCATGGAATGTGGTTATATGATGAAACAAAATATAATCAGCGCTAAATTTGGAAAACCGGGAAGACCGGGTAACCCTCCTCCCTATGGCAACGGGCAGCCGGACCAGATAGATTCTCTTCATATAAAAAATAAAGAAGCCAATACAAATGAAATCGAGAACTTGCAGATATTCTATAATTATCGGCCAGAACGCACACCTGATGAAACGACTAATTAGTCTGCTTCTGCTCTTTTGCATTGGGCTTCCGTTGCTGGCACAACAGCAACGTCCGGCGCAAACGCCCAAAAGAGATCAGAAGAAAAAAGAGGTTGCCGAGATAGATACCATTCCGCTCTACAATGGTACGTATGTCGGTGTGGATTTATATGGCGTTGGAAGCAAGCTGCTGGGAGGCGACTTTATGAGTTCTGAAGTCAGCGTAGCCGTTAACCTCAAGAATAAATTCATCCCTACTATTGAGTTTGGTATGGGAGGAACAGATACCTGGAGCGAAACAGGCATACACTATAAGAGCAAAATGGCCCCATTCTTCCGAATCGGTGTGGACTACAACACCATGGCAAAGAAAAAAGAGAAGAATAGCTACTTGTATGCAGGACTTCGCTATGCATTCAGTTCATTTAAATATGATGTTTCCACAATGCCGGCAGATGATCCTATCTGGGGAGATGTAATAGGTAACCCCAGTTTGGAAGACGGTTATTGGGGAGGAAGTGTGCCATTCAGCCATCTGGGTATGAAAGGATCGGTGCAATGGCTGGAAATCGTTTTAGGCGTCAAAGTACGTATTTACAAAAACTTCAACATGGGGTGGTCGGTACGTATGAAATACAAAACCAAAGCATCTACCGGAGAATATGGAGACCCATGGTACGTGCCCGGTTACGGAAAGTTTAAATCAAATAACATGGGAATCACTTATTCCCTTATTTATAAATTGCCTCTTTAGAATACAATGACAGGACTAGAGATTTGGCTGCTTGCAATAGGTCTGGCGATGGATTGTTTCGCTGTCTCAATTGCAAGCGGTATTATTTTGAAACGTACCCGTTGGAAACCCATGCTAATCATGGCTTTTGCTTTCGGCTTTTTTCAGGCAATCATGCCATTTATCGGATGGATGTGTGCAAAGACATTCAGTCATCTTATAGAAAGTGTAGACCATTGGATTGCTTTCGCGATCCTTGCCTTCTTAGGCGGACGAATGATTTTAGAATCTTTCAAAGAAGAAGAATGTTGTAAACTGTTCAATCCGGCAAATCCGAAAGTGGTATTGACTATGGCAATAGCCACAAGTATTGATGCATTGGCAATCGGCATTTCCTTTGCCTTTCTGGGAGTTCAGGACTATACCGAAATCCTTCCTCCTATCAGCATCATCGGGTTTGTTTCATTTGTCATGTCACTCATCGGTCTGATCTTTGGTATCCAATGTGGCTGCGGCATCGCCCGGAAACTGAAAGCAGAGTTATGGGGAGGTATCATTCTAGTCATTATCGGACTAAAGATATTAATTGAACATTTATTTCTTCAATAAAACGAGTTTTCTCATCAAATAGAAGAGCGTATGAAAACAAAAAAAAGTTTCCTTTGGCTGGCTTTCCTGATTTTGGCAACTATCTGGATATTAGTCAGACATAATCAACAAGTTGGCTATTACAGTGTCAAAGGTTTGGTGTTTGGGACAGTATATAAAATTACTTATCAGCATGACGGTGACTTAAAACCGGAAATAGAAGCTGAACTAAAACGCTTCGACCAATCTTTATCGCCATTCAATGACAGTTCTGTTATCAGTCGCGTCAACCGCAATGAAGAGCTGGTGACTGATAGTTTTTTCCAGAAATGCTTCCATCGCTCGATGGAAATTTCCCGCGAGACAAAGGGTGCTTTCGACATTACAGTAGCCCCTCTTGCCAATGCTTGGGGATTCGGTTTCAAAAAAGGTGCTTTTCCTGATTCATTAATGATAGACAGTCTGTTACAAATCACCGGATATGAAAAAGTGAAAATGGATAACGGCAAAGTTATCAAACAGGATCCTCGTACTATGTTAAGTTGTAGTGCCGTGGCCAAAGGGTATTCGGTAGACGTAATTGCACAACTGCTCGACCGTAAGGGAATAAAAAACTATATGGTAGATATAGGCGGCGAGGTGGTAGTGAAAGGGAAAAATCCTTCCAAAGGCTTATGGCGCATTGGAATCAATAAGCCCATCGACGATTCACTGGCCGTAAACCAAGACTTACAGACAATTCTTGAGATAACAGATTTAGGCTTGGCTACTTCCGGAAACTATCGCAATTATTATTATAAGGATGGGAAGAAATACGCCCATACGATTGACCCTAGAACTGGCTATCCGGTACAACACAATATCTTGTCCTCTACGGTAATCGCCAAAGACTGTATGACTGCCGACGCCCTTGCCACCGCCTTCATGGTGATGGGACTGGAAGAAGCGGAAGCTTTCTGCAAAGCGGATACAACGATTGACGCCTACTTTATTTATAGTGGAGAAAATGGAGAGTTCAAGACTTATTATACGGAGGGAATGAAAAAATACATAACTACTCCGTAATATATATATATATATATTATACAAACAGAGGTTCTACTTGAGTAAAACAGAACCTCTATTCAATTGGCAAATATCTATTTCATAAACACGAAATACACTGCTGCAATCAGACAAATAAATGCAGCCAGATGATTCCAATGTAAAGCCTCACCTTTAAAGAAGATGGTAGTGAACACTGTAAAAATAACAAGTGTTATTACCTCTTGAATGACTTTTAGTTGCATCAATGAAAACGGGCCTCCATTGCCTATAAAGCCAATGCGATTGGCCGGTATCTGACAGGAATATTCAAAAAAGGCGATCGCCCAGCTGAACGCAATCACACCGATCAGCGGAAGAGCTGCGAACCAACTGTACTCCTGTTTCATCTTTAAATGTCCGTACCAAGCAAATGTCATAAAGACATTAGATACAATCAGTAACAAAATGGTATAGAATCCTTTCATAACAATCTATTCAAATTAATCTATTTTATCTGGTAATAATTCCTCCTGTACATTAGTCATACTGCTCCAAAGGCTATAACGAGCTTCCGGGTTCATCGCTTCCAACTGCCGTAAAATTCCTTTCATATCACTCCGGCTGGACTGCGATTCATAAGGACAATTCTTCACTTGCTTCTGATAATGACGCAAAGCTGCCAATTCTACCAAATCAGCTTCATGGACCAGACACATCGGACGAATAATTGTCATATCAAACTTCTTCATCATCAACCGGGGCGGCATTGTACTGAAAGCTCCCTGATAAGTGATATTCATCAATAAAGTTTCCAAAATATCATCCATATGGTGACCGAGAGCGATTTTATTGCATCCGTGTTCCTTGGCAACTGTGAACAGGGCTTTCCGACGGTTCCATGAACAGAGGAAGCAGGGAGATTTACGTGTGTCGGTAGCAGGATCAAAAGCTGTCTCATACTGCACAAAGGGAACTCCATACGTCTCACAGTGCGCTTTCAAATATTCCGTATCACTCTGATAAGGAATATTCTTCATCACTACATGGACGGCAACGACAGAAAAGCGAGGTTTATAGATACGTGCGCGTCTCCCCAACAGTTCCACAAGCGCCAACGAATCTTTTCCTCCCGATAGTCCGATAAGGATTTTGTCTCCTTCTTCTATCAATCCATATTGCACCACTCCTTTGCTAAACCGCCGTTCAATGCGGCGAATGGTTTTCTCTTCTTCCGTAAATTGTGTCATATCTTTAAAAATCGGCTGCAAAAGTAAGCGAAAAGAATGATTTAAAGAAGAATTAACATAATAGAATCACTGAAAAAGGGTTTATTTCTAATAAATTTGTACTTTTGAACAATTGATAAATGGACCGGTGCCCGAAAGCAGCGATGTTTTCAATCTACCCGTCACTCATAAACGCTCAAAACGATGAAAGGAAAATATATTCTATTTTTAATTTGCAGCCTCTTCCTTTGCGAAGTCTCTGCACAAACGTTGGAACAGGCACGCACCTTATTTACCAAAGGTGAGTACGAACAAGCCAAACCAGTTTTTAAGAAGTATACTAAATCACAACCGTCGAACGGGAATTATAATTATTGGTATGGCGTATGTTGCCTGAAAACCGGAGAGGCGGAAGAGGCGGTGAAACCTCTTGAAATAGCGGTAAAGAAACGTATCACCGGTGGACAACTCTATTTGGGACAAGCATATAATGAGACGTACCGCTTTGAAGACGCAGTGAACTGCTTTGAAGAATACATCGCAGACTTAAGTAAACGCAAGAAACCGACGGAAGAAGCGGAGAAACTTCTGGAGAAAAGCAAATCTGACCTTCGTATGTTGAAGGGGGTTGAGGAAGTATGTATCATCGACAGTTTCGTTGTGGACAAAGCAACTTTCCTGAACGCTTACAAGATCAGCGAAGAATCGGGCAAACTGTTTACTTTCAATGAATTCTTCAAGACAGAAGGAGATCATCCGGGAACTGTTTATGAAACAGAAATCGGAAATAAAATTTATTATAGCGAAAAGGGCGAGAAAGGTAATCTTGATATCTTTTCAAAGAACAAGTTGTTGAATGAATGGAGTGACGGACGTCCGTTACCGGGTAGTATCAATGCTTCCGGGAATGCGAATTATCCGTTTGTTCTATCGGATGGAGTCACCGTTTATTACGCCAGCGATGGCGAGGGATTGGGTGGCTATGATATTTTTGTCACTCGCTACAACACGAATACCGACACTTATCTTGTTCCGGAAAATGTGGGTATGCCGTTCAACTCGCCGTACAACGATTATATGTACGTCATCGATGAATACAACAACCTCGGATGGTTTGCTTCCGACCGTTTCCAACCGGAAGGAAAGGTATGTATTTATGTATTCATCCCTAACACTTCCAAACAGACTTATAATTATGAAGCAATGGAGCAGCAAGAGATCATTCGTCTGGCACAGATTCATTCGCTGAAAGAAACCTGGACGGATAAACAAGCGGTTACCGAAGCACTGCAACGATTGAAAGCTGCTATCAGTCATAAGCCCAAAGAACGCCGTGCCATGGACTTTGAGTTTGTCATTGACGACCATACGACTTACTATCTGATGAGCGACTTTAAATCCGCAAAAGCCAAGACACTTTTCCAACGCTATCAGCAGATGGAAAAAGACTATTATCAACAAGAAGAAAAGCTGAACGGCCTTCGTCAACAATATGCCGGTGCCAACCAACAGGGAAAAGCCAAAATGGCTCCTGCCATTCTCGACCTCGAAAAGCGGATACTGCAAATGTCCGAAGAACTCGATGCTCTCGAAGTGAATGTACGTAATGCAGAAAAAACAAAATAAATAATAACTCTGAACTATGGATATACTCATTATCGCCGTTCTCATTATTGCCGCAGTCATACTGTTTCTGGTAGAACTGTTCGTCATCCCGGGCATTAGTCTGGCCGGAATTTCTGCATTGGTTTGCATCCTGTATGCCAACTACTATGCATTCACCAATTTAGGTATGGCAGGAGGATTTGTCACTCTTGGCATATCAACGGTTGCCTGTATCGGATCACTGATTTGGTTTATGCGATCGAAAATGCTGGACAAACTGGCGTTGAAAAAAGATATCGATTCAAAAGTAGACCGTAGCGCAGAAGATAGCGTCAAAGTGGGTGATATAGGAATCAGTACTACCCGCCTGGCACAAATCGGTTATGCCGAGATTAACGGAAAAATTGTAGAGGTAAAGTCAATAGACGGGTTCCTCAATGAGAAGACTCCGATAATCGTAAGCCGGATCACCGACGGTACAATCATGGTTGAGAAACACAAAGAATAATATTCACTTAATAAAAACATCAATGGAATCATCTTTCTACTTGCCTATCTTTCTGATAGCCGGAGGTATTATCTTCTTGATAATATTTTTCCATTACGTGCCGTTCTTCCTTTGGTTGTCGGCTAAAGTTTCGGGAGTTAACATCTCGCTGATACAACTATTCTTAATGCGTATACGTAACGTTCCGCCGTATATCATCGTTCCGGGAATGATCGAAGCCCACAAAGCCGGTCTGAAAAATATCACCCGCGACGAACTGGAAGCCCATTATCTGGCTGGCGGACACGTAGAAAAGGTAGTTCACGCCTTAGTATCGGCATCGAAAGCCAACATCGAATTGCCTTTCCAGATGGCTACTGCTATCGACCTGGCAGGACGTGACGTATTCGAAGCTGTACAGATGTCTGTAAACCCGAAAGTGATTGATACTCCTCCTGTAACGGCTGTTGCGAAAGACGGTATCCAGTTGATAGCTAAGGCTCGTGTTACAGTACGTGCCAATATCCGCCAGCTGGTCGGTGGTGCAGGTGAAGATACGATCCTTGCCCGTGTAGGTGAAGGTATCGTTTCGTCTATCGGTTCTTCTGAAAACCATAAATCGGTATTGGAGAATCCGGATTCTATCTCTAAACTTGTACTTCGTAAAGGTCTGGACGCAGGAACTGCTTTCGAGATTCTGTCTATTGATATTGCGGACATCGACATAGGTAAGAACATCGGTGCGGCTCTGCAAATCGATCAGGCTAATGCAGATAAGAATATTGCACAGGCAAAAGCTGAAGAGCGCCGTGCTATGGCAGTAGCTTCCGAACAGGAAATGAAAGCAAAAGCACAGGAAGCTCGTGCCAAAGTGATCGAAGCAGAAGCTGAAGTTCCTAAAGCAATGGCTGAAGCTTTCCGCAGTGGAAACTTAGGCATCATGGATTATTATCGCATGAAGAATATCGAAGCTGATACTTCCATGCGTGAGAATATCGCCAAGCCGACAACAGGCAATGCTGGCAATCAGCCATTGAGCAAATAATCGTTCACAAACGCCGGAATCCGATTTTATTTCAGTCGTAAGACGTTCTCCCCTTTCCTATGGAAAAAGAAAGAGACTTCTTCTGAACTTAAATCCGGTTCCGGCGTTTCTATTTATAGATACAATCCTATTATAAAACTAAAACCTTTCAATGACATGAAAAAGTACTTTCCATCCTCTGAATTGATAATCAATGAAGACGGTTCAGTATTCCATCTTCACGTAAAACCCGAATGGTTGGCAGATAAAGTAATCCTGGTAGGTGACCCCGGACGTGTAGCACTCGTAGCTTCTCATTTCGAAAACAAAGAATGTGAAGTGGAAAGCCGCGAATTCAAAACCATCACGGGTACTTACAAAGGTAAACGGATTACGGTAGTCTCTACAGGAATCGGTTGCGATAACATCGACATCGTAATGAATGAATTAGATGCACTCGCCAATATCGACTTTGTCACCCGTGAAGAAAAGGATCAGTTCCGCCAACTGGAATTAGTGCGTATCGGCACATGTGGCGGTCTGCAACCCAATACGCCTGTCGGAACTTTTGTCTGTTCACAAAAGTCCATCGGTTTCGACGGGTTACTGAATTTCTATGCCGGACGTAATGCCGTATGCGATTTGCCTTTCGAACGTGCTTTCCTCAATCACATGGGTTGGTCGGGAAATATGTGCGCTCCTGCTCCTTACGTCATTGATGCCAATGAAGAATTGATTGACCGGATCGCCAAAGACGACATGGTACGTGGAGTGACAATCGCTGCCGGAGGTTTCTTCGGTCCTCAAGGACGTGAACTTCGTATCCCGTTAGCAGACCCGAAACAAAATAATAAGATTGAAGCGTTCGAATATAAAGGTTACAAAATTACCAACTTCGAAATGGAAAGTTCAGCTTTGGCAGGACTTAGCCGATTGATGGGACACAAGGCTATGACCGTCTGCATGGTGATAGCCAACCGACTTATCAAAGAGGCCAACACCGGATATAAGAATACAATCGATACGCTAATTAAGACAGTACTTGACAGGATATAAATCTATATTCAGGAGAGTTAAATTGTAATCGAAAGAATAAAATTGCAATTAAAAGAATGTATAACGGCTTGAATCTTTCACTGATAATATGTGTAGATTCAAGCCATTGTTTTTTTATTAATAACCAATTGTAAATCTCTCCTGATGATGTTTCGGATATTCCAGTTCATCAATCATGGCGGCGGCATAATCTTCAACAGAGATATGGCTGTTTCCTACAATATCTACAATCATATCATCTTTTCCCAACCGATAACGTCCTGTACGTACTCCCGGACGCATATCCGCTGCCGGAGAGAAAAATACCCAGTCTATTTCCTTTTCTTTCTTTAAAAAGTTCAGATAGAACTCTCCTAGAGCTTTCACTCCCGGCAATATATTTTCAGGTACTTCACCGGAATCCATCAGACGCAAGCCCGGAGCGATAAACAAAGAACCGGCACCGCCTACCATCAAAAAGCGATTAACACCCGCTTTCTTCACTCCATCAATAATGGTCAGATAAACTTTGATTGTTTCATCGTATATATCAGGATTATTCCATCCCGGATTGAATGCACTAATAACAGCATCTGCACCCTTACAAACGGCAGCCACTTCATCAAGCGCGGAGACATCGGCTTTCACCACTTTCAGATTTTCATTCTCTATCTTTATCTTTTCCGGATGACGAACCACTGCCGTAACCTCGAAACCACGATTCAATGCTTCATTCAGAAGGGCAGAGCCCACAAAGCCGCTTGCCCCGATAAGGACTATCTTTTTCACTTTCTCCATATTCTAATATATTATAATGTTACTACTATATAATAAATAACACTACAACATTCAGAATGTTAGTTCTCTTTTAGAAAATTAATTATCCGATATAAGATTCTATTGTCTCTTTCAACCTTTCCAAAGAATAGGGCTTTGAGATAACAGCGTTGCATCCTGCCTGAATAGCCTGTTGCTGTTCAGTATAGAAAGCATACGCGGTCACTGCAATAATAGGCACAGTCAGAGAAATAGTACGGATCTTTTCAGTGGCTTGAATACCGTCCATGATCGGCATACGAATATCCATCAGAATCAAATCCGGCTTTTCGCGGATAAAACTATTGATGGCTTCCTGTCCGTTGCGTACCCATGAAATAATATATTCCTTATTCAGAAGAATATTAAGTTGGACAAAGTTCGACTCAATGTCTTCTACCACTAATATCTTTTTACGTTTATCCTCATCAACGTTCTTCTTATGTGAGAGGCTTCTTTCAGCAACTTCTTTCGGTACTTCCTGATAAGGCAAATAGAGTGCAAACGTACTCCCCTGCCCCAATTCTGAAGTTACCTCGATACGGCCGCCCAGTCGTTCTACAATGCTTTTACAAATTGAAAGCCCTAATCCGGTGCCTTGCACAAAATCATTCAGTTTCTCAAACCGGGTGAAAATTTGAGGGAGTTTCTCTTTGGATATACCGCAACCCGTATCGCTGACATACAGTTTCAGCCAGGAGCCTTCATGTTTCAAGCCTAAAGTTATACTTCCCTTTTCCGTATTTTTAATTGCGTTCGACAAGAAATTGAACAATACCTGCATCACACGGTTACGATCAGTAGAAGTCCAGTATTCTCCTTCGGGACGAATCACTTTCAATTCTACATTCGACTTCATCTTCAGCTGGTGCACTTTTTCCACTTCTTCCACTAGTCCTGCGATCTCAACCTGCTGGAAATGCATTTCCGATTTGCCGGATTCAATACGGGAAAGGTCTAAAATATCATTAATCAACTGCAGTAACAGGTTGCTATTTCTCTGAATAATTTCCAGATACTCCATTTTCTCTTCTTCACTTTCTGTCACTGCGATAATCTCCGAAAAACCGACAATAGCATTCAACGGAGTACGAATTTCATGGCTCATATTAGCTAAAAAGACCGACTTCATTTTATCAGCATCTTCCGCACGACGTTTAGCTTCGATCAATTCCTGCGAACGCTGAATCCGGTCTCCGATATCATGTATCAACGCAAGTACCCTGTTTCCTTCAAAGGGGGCGATACGTGCCTGAAAATAATGCAGACTTCCATCCACTTCAAGCGGATATTCTATTTCCTTCAACTTACCATCACGCAAACATTCCCTAATGTTACAAATGAACAAGTCGCTAACCTCCGGTGAATAAATAGATCGTCCATCTGCTCCGCGTAGCACTTCCACAGGGTGAAGCAATATCGTTCCCGGTGCCATCAGGACATCGGTAATAAAGAAATTATCATCAAAAATAAAAATGAATTCCGGCAATGCTTCAATTATTTTGCGATTATACTCTTCCAGATATTTGATATGTTGCTCCTTTTCGCATTGTGAAGTGACGTTCACCGTATATGCCAGCAGTTTACCCGGATGACTTTCGCAACTCTCTTTGTAAGACAGAAAATGATCTTCCAGCCAAATTACTTTCCCTTGTTCACTTATACAACGAACTCTAATTTGTGAGGTCTTAGAGTCTGATGAAAGCATTTCTGCAAAGGCTTGTTTATAGAATTCAATATCTTCCGGATGAATAAACCGATAGAAATCATCTATATCTTCAAAAATGATCCCGGCATCCTTTAATCCCAGTGTAAAAAAATAATCGTTTGAAAAGGAGCATTTGCCCGTAATGATATCATATTCCCACAAAGCTATTTGATGAGCTGCAAGGACAGAAAGTATTTCTTGTGAGTTCTCCCGTATGAGTTCACTCTTTTCATTGGAAGAATATAAATTAATCGCTGGTTCCATAAGCATTATTGTTTTATTTTGTTTGGTGTACCACTGCATGGCAGCAAATATAAACAAATAAAGCACAAGTTGTGCTCAATTTTCTGTTTTTTACTTAGAAACAATTATCTTTGCTCATCCAAAAAGAAAAAACAATGATTCAAGATACTATCTGTGCCATCGCTACCGCTCAAGGCGGTGCTATCGGAAGCATCCGCGTTTCCGGTCCGGAAGCTATTTCTATTACCGGCAGCATCTTCAAGCCAGCCAAAGCTGGCAAATTATTGAGCGAACAAAAACCATATACTTTGACATTCGGGCGTATTTATGACGGAGACGAGATGATTGATGAAGTGCTCGTCAGCCTTTTCCGTGCTCCTCATTCGTATACGGGAGAAGACAGTACGGAAATCACGTGTCATGGTTCCACTTATATTCTTCAACAGGTAATGCAGTTGCTTATTAAAAACGGTTGCCGCATGGCCCAGCCGGGAGAATATACGCAACGTGCTTTCCTCAATGGAAAAATGGATTTAAGTCAGGCAGAAGCTGTGGCGGACTTGATTGCTTCTTCATCTGCTGCCACTCACCGATTGGCAATGAGCCAGATGCGGGGTGGATTCAGTAAAGAGCTGACAGATCTACGCAACAAGTTGTTGAATTTCACTTCCATGATTGAATTGGAGTTGGATTTCAGCGAAGAGGATGTGGAATTTGCCGATCGTTCGGCATTAAGGAAACTGGCAGATGAAATTGAACAGGTCATTTCGCGGTTGGCTCATTCATTTAGTGTCGGGAACGCCATTAAGAATGGTGTTCCCGTAGCTATCATCGGTGAAACAAATGCCGGAAAATCGACTTTACTGAATGTATTATTGAATGAGGATAAAGCCATTGTCAGTGATATTCACGGGACAACACGTGATGTAATCGAAGATACTGTCAATATCGGAGGAATCACTTTCCGGTTCATTGATACCGCCGGAATCCGGGAAACCAATGACACGATTGAAAGTTTGGGTATTGAACGTACTTTTCAGAAGTTGGATCAGGCGGAGATTGTTCTTTGGATGGTAGATGCTGTGAATGCCGCTTCTCAAATTGAACAGTTATCGGAGAAAATAATTCCACGTTGCGAAGGAAAACATTTGATTGTTGTATTCAATAAGGCTGATTTGATTGAAGATAAACAGAAAGAGAATGTATTATCTTTATTAAAAGACTTCCCCAAAGAATCTACGGAATCTATTTTCATCTCGGCCAAACAACGGAAGAATACAAGTGAGCTACAAAAAATGCTTATTGATGCCGCACACTTGCCTACAGTGACACAGAATGATATTATTGTGACAAACGTAAGACATTACGAAGCTTTAAACAAAGCTTTGGAAGCTATTCATAGAGTACAAAACGGACTTGATTCGCAGATTTCCGGGGATTTTCTTTCGCAAGACATACGAGAGTGTATCTTCTTTATTTCGGACATAGCGGGGGAGGTTACGAATGATATGGTGCTTCAAAATATCTTTCAACATTTTTGTATTGGAAAGTAAGTGGTGATTACCAACGATTAGCATATATCATCAACGATTATTAAGGCGTTCATTTTGAGCGCCTTCTTTTTTAGCCTTATAAGCGATGGTTATCGTTTATAGGGCTTTTTCAGCTCATTTTTGTACCGTATTTGTTGCTCGCTTGTTACTCTCCGATTTTAGGTCGGAAAGGTCGTGGATACACTGGTACGTCATGGTACGTGGTGGTACGCGATGAAACAGATTTGGCGAAATAAACGGATAAATAAAATGAGTAGTAGAATCGACATTCAGAAAAGATGTAAGTGGTGCAACGCTGTTTTCACAGCTCATAAGACTACCACAGAGTATTGTTCACACCGATGTGCCAACCTTGCCTACAAAGACAGGGTTAGAAAACAACGCATCGAAAGTCTGCAACATGAACTTGGGAAAAGTATCAAGACACCTCCCAACTTAAACAAAGAATATCTTACCCCATCAGAAGTAGCCGAATTATTAAATATCGGGCGCACTTCCATATATCGCTATATCCGCAATGGAGTAATCAAGGTAATCCGATTTGAAAGGAAAACCCTTGTTCGCAGAGCTGACATAGAAGATATGACAGATTTTATTGTTCAAGAAGTAGAGAACAATAAAGCAAAAGAGAAAGCTCCTATCACCGACTTCTACACCACAGCCGAAGTAAAAGAGAAATACCATGTAAACGAGTCATGGATATTCGCAGTGGCTAAGAAGAACAACATACCTCGGACTTTCAATCGTGGCAAAACTTATTGGAGCAAAAAGCACATGGACGCTTACTTTGCCAAGAAAGCCCCGAATCCTGACATTACCGAATGGTATAGTACTCAAGAAATGCAGGAGAAGTTCGGCATGACCTTATCCGCTATCTACACTTTCGTTTCCAAGAATGCCATTCCGAAGAAGAAAGAGGGAATCATGGTGTACTATTCCAAGAAACATGTGGATATAGCAAAAGGTATAGCTGCACCCGAAGAACCGCAATATTATACGGTAGCCGAAGCGATGGAGAAGTTCAACCTAACCCGTGACCAACTCTATCATTACGCAAAATATCATAATATCTCAAAGGTCAAGAAAGGCAAATACACGCTTATCTCCAAGCTAGAACTGGATAAGTTGCTTGCAGCCCCAAAGATAGAATAAGTTGTTTATCGGTGAATGTTGCCACCATTAAATCACTCTATTCCTTTGCACCAAACAAATGTAAAATTCTAAATATTAAACAGTATGACACACACGTGTACAAAAGTAACAGTTCGTCAGAGGGCGATTCGGAACAATCGCATCTCCTTGTATCTGGATTATTATCCGGCAGTCCGTAACCCTGAAACGATGCAAATGAGCCGCAGGGAATACCTCGGCATCTACATCTATGCCCATCCCAAAAACGAAATGGAACGGGAGTTCAACAACGATATGTTGAACAAGGCAGAGGCTATCCGTTGCATCAGAGTGCAGTCGCTTATCAATGAAGAGTTCGGTTTCTTGGATAAGACCAAGCAGAAAGCCGACTTCCTCGCCTATTTTAAGAAGATGTGCCGAAGCAAAGACCAGAAATGGACATTCGTCTATCAGCATTTCTACAACTTTGTCAAAGGGCAATGTACCTTTGGCGAAGTGAATGTGGATTTATGCAAGAAATTCCGTGAGTATCTGTTGAATGCCAAGCAACTTAAACACAGTAACCGCCCCATATCCCTCAATTCGGCATCCGGCTATTATTCCACTTTCAGAGGGTTGTTGAAGATAGCTTATCGGGACAAATGGCTTCGTGAAAACATCAATGACTATCTTGATAAGATTGAACCACAAGATGTGAAGAAAGAGTACCTGACACTGGACGAAGTGAAGCAGCTTGCCGCCACACCTTGTGACATTCCCGTTCTGAAAGCAGCTTCTTTGTTTGCTTGTCTGACAGGACTACGCATTAGCGATATTCTCAATCTTCAATGGGAAGACTTCGCCATTGCTCCCGACCAAGGCTATTGTTTGCGTATCAGAACCCAGAAAACCCAAACGGAAGCAACGCTCCCCATCAGTTACGAAGCCTACGAACTATGTGGTACGCCCGACACAGGTAAGGTTTTCAAGGGCCTGAAGCGAAGCATGATTAACTATCCGCTGAAAAACTGGCTCAAAAAGGCAGGAATAACGAAGCCGATAACCTTTCACGGATTTCGTCACTCCTACGCAGTCATACAAATTTCTTTAGGTACAGACATTTACACAGTTTCAAAGATGCTAACCCACAAGAATGTTTCCACTACTCAAATCTATGCAGATTTGGTAAATGTAAAGAAACGAGAGACAGCCAATAAAATTTCACTGAAATAAACACAACCATGAAACGAGGAATCATAACAAACAACGGACAAGGCATTCATATCTCTGATGGCGAAGTATGGATGACCGCTTGGGAGATTGCCGACTTGTTCTATACAACGGCTGGAGCAATCAACTCTCGCATAAAAGCAATATTGAAAACCAACGTCTTAAAGAGGTATGAAGTTTGCCAATGTATAAGGTTAGAAAATGGGAGTAGTGCCGATGTGTATAATCTTAATATGATTATCGCCTTATCCTATCAAATAGACACGGGACATTCCACTACATTCAGGAAATGGGTTATCAATAAAGTTGCCAAGCAAAAGGACATATCACTATTTATTCCAATAAGGTCAGCTAACACTTATAATTGCTGATACCCACAACTTAAAAGTCCGATGTAGGCTAGTCCCATGTCGGACTTTCCTTTGCTATTTTGGCACAGGTGGCATAGAAAAATGCTACCTACCTGTGCCAAAAGCTGCCACTTCCCGGGAAATGTATCTACACATCTTGCAAATGATATATATTTGCACACAAACGATTAACATATATCATTATGGAGCAGAAAAAGATAGAACGTATAACTTTGAATTTGATTGTTTTCGGAACAATCGTCATCATTGGTGTTTTAGCTCGTCAGACTGTACTACACTATGGTTGGGATGACTTTAGCAGCAACCTTATTTTCGTAGTATGCTCCATTATCATAGGAGCTATCTATCTAAATCTGCAAATGGTATTCGGACAACTCCTTTCACCAACAATAGAAAAGTGCTTTATGAGATTTGAATGTTACCGCAATAAGGCTGCGGTAGTTGAATCTCCAATTATACACGCTGAACTTGCCGAAAATACCATAATTTCAGAACCTATCATTTCAAAACCTGAACCCAAAATTGAAATAGAAACTACATCTGACACAACAGAAGTAGTTTCTACTCCTTCATGTCCTGAACTCAACGAAGACGTGGCAGAACTTCCTAAGGAAGAAACCACACCTTCTACCATCAACAATATATCTATTGAAGAATCCAATCAGCCAACAGAATACGATCTATTCCGTGCCAACGCTATGGCTGAGAAGGAACGAGCATCACAAGAAAAGTTAGATAAGGTTCTCACATATACGAAACAGAACTTGGTTCTTTATCTTAGCGAAACAGACCTTAATCGTCTATGTGAATATATTACGGAATACTACCTATCCGATTCCCTCCCTAAGGTTGAACAGATAAAGGTTGATGCTCAATTAAAAACCATTGACATCATGCACTTTGGTTGGAATATCGGCAAAGCATTCGGCAAACCTCGCCTACAGACTGCCACATTTATAAAGAGAGTATTTGCTCATACTCTCCGCGATTCGGAAATATCCACCATTGAGCGTAAAATGTCACATACGGAATCAGAGTGCAAGATTAAACTGGATAGTAAAATAGTGTAGATTTTATTTGTTGTTCACATTTTGTTACGAGATTTAGCTACGTTCTTGAGATAGTGGCTAAACTTTTTACACTATATCAATCCCTAAGCATTCTCTGCACCAATCAAATTAAACTTTCCAACATCAACTCTTACCAATAATTATTGTAGCTTTACATCGGCTAATAATCAATCGCTTATGATTATCTATACGCTAAAAACTCTAAGTGCGCATAATATAAAAATAACATATCACAAAGTCACTCATTCGCTCTAGAATCGCCATACTATTGTATATACTTATGATATTTGGCAACCGTATGCTGACAAGCAACAAAATGCACAAACAATGGATTATAGTTCATAGAATCAGCAAGTATTCTATTTAAGAGTTTGTAATTATTCTTTTGATTTTCATCAAAGTTTTGAATATCAGCATCAACCTCTGGTTCTAATCTATCAAGGAAAATCATATATTTACGTAAAATAGAAACCACATAATCACTAACTTGTATCATTGCATCTGATCCAGACTCCTTAAAACTATAATTATCAGGAGCTTTACCATCAATAATAATATCTTCTTCTGTAATCTGGCTCATAACCTGTTTTTCTTCATCAAACACCAAGGTTTTCTTTGGGAAGCTAAGAATCTGTTGCCTATAAAATTGCACAAAATTTCCGACCCATTCATGAGTAGTTTCATTCTGAATAAAAATCAATTCTTTCTGTTCTTTAGCTTTCTCAAGACAACTTTTGAGAAAGACTAGCAACGGATTTAAACGGTATTTTTTCACATCTTCGGCAATGACACCATCAATAAGGATTATAAGTTCTGACAAGAAATCCTTAATGTACTTTGTTCCAACATTTGGATACTTATATTTTTTGAATATTGAGATTGTTGTATTTGGATTCCTTTTCAAGACTTTGTATAGTTCGGCTTTGAATGCAAATGGATTAAATTCTAGTCCACATATTGAATCAATAATATCCACAAATCCATAATACAAAACCTGCACAATACAAAAATGAATATGCCATCCTTTGTCTTGAATTATTTGGAGTATTTTTCTAAAATTCTCCTTGCGCAATATTTCAATAAAAGTTCCTTTTAAATCCTTCGTCGATTTTATTTCTTTTTCTAAGTTTTTACCTAATGCCGTTTTCAACTCTTCCAAAGAAATAATATCATCTGCCTGAACACCACCTAACACAAATACAGTATCTGAATCTGCATTGAGTTTGCAATCTTTCACAATCAAGTGTTTTACGTTACCTGATTCATCGTAGTATAAAGTTTCCTCTTTATCAATATACATCTCATCTATACCTTGAGCTTTCATCATCATTCTGATGCTATTACTAACTTCTGTATAATCCATGATTAAATATTTGATTTTTTGTTTATATTTATACGATCGCTATGTTCGCATAGAAAATCCAAAGGATCAATCTCTGCAGTTTCCTTCATTCTTGCTTCAATAAAATCATTTGTAGAAGGTGCTATATTAAGCTTAATATTCTGGAATATTGGCAGCGACTTTATCTTATCTTGATACTTCACGAACTTATCATTTCGCGGTGTAAGAGCAAAGCATAATGCACTTGCAAACACATCTGCTAACTGTATTCCGAACTCTTCATGAGACTTTGCAATTTCCATATTACCAACAGGCAGAGGATAGACATGCTTTCCTTTACCATACCCAACAACAGTTTCTGGCACTTCCATATCCCTTAGGCTTTCCATAAACTCTATGTTTGCAAAGAATGGTTCCGAGGAATCAAAAAGAACATTCTCTTTTACCTTTGTTTTATTATACCATTCTTGAATCGATACGGAAAACAATGGTATTGTTAAATCAATATAGAATTTCTTATGGGTTAAGGCTTCTTTAACATATTGTATTGTAGGAAGTATCTCTGACAGCATATCGAAAAACCCTTCTCTTGTATCAACATCATATCTCAACTTGTCTGTAGTTCTATAAAAGTTCGCAACAGATTCTATTGACGGTTTCCTAACCATCCCAACAAAATTATTCTCAAATTCTGCCACCAAGTCCTTATTAGAATGCAATATAGCAAAACAATACAAGCCATTAGCCAGAATCAGATTCTTTGCTCCTTCATATAGATTTATACCATTGAAGTGATACATTGTTTCTACTAGAATATTCACAATATTAGCATAGATACAGTATCGTTTATGCGCAAACGATGGAAGTACGTGATAATTGTCCATCAGAGGGTGATTAAATATCTTATCCAGTATTTTCTGACCATGATAACTTTTATACATACTTTTGAAATGAAGTTCCCTCCCCCATTCACAATAACCCACCTCTTCTTTTATTTGAGCAATTTCTTCATCTGTCATCCTAATAGAAGCTAATGAAAAATAAGGTTGTTTACTATTTATCAAATCAGGTCCAGTATATCCAGACTCATCAAAATACAACATACAAAAATAATTTTATCATTAGGTTGTTATAACTATCTTATTATGAAAAGCGTCTAATACATTCCATAATAAGTTGAATTAAAGAAATACAAAGTTAGTAAAAAGTCAAATATATAAGTATCTATTCCTCAATATTTTATTATCACATATTCCATATTTACGGAAAACAAAGTTATTTCTTATCAATACCTAATAAAAGCATTTATAGTGTTTAATCATATAGTATATATTTAATTATCAATTACTTGCTACTATTCAAAGTTATACTACAGTTATATTTTGGTGAATGATTCCACCATTGAAACACCTGTTTCCTTTGCCGTCGAACAATTAAAAATGAGCGACATATGCAAAAAGAAACAGTAACATTTGATAAGCTGCCCGAAGCGGTAGGTTATCTGACCGAACAGGTTATTGAGTTGAAAAGAATGGTGTCGGAACTTCAACCACCAGCATCAGACAAGCACGTATTGGTTGAAATTGAGGATGCTTGCCGTATCATCAGAAAAGCCAAGCCAACCATTTATACATTGGTACGCAAAGGACTTCTTCCTGCCTATAAGAAAGGCAAGAAGCTCTATTTCTACGAAGACGAACTTCTGGCTTGGATTGAGAACGGGCGTAGAAAGACTTCCGAGCAAACATACGAGGAGATGCTGGCAAATATGCAAGGCGGTGTCCGTCATAAGCCCAAATCATCCATGAAACTTAAATGAGTGTAGATATGGATACATATTCTATTAATCCGGCATCCATCATTGACGAAGCGGTTGATTTAAGTATGCGACTGACGGGTACTGATTTTCCTGTCAGCATATTCCCGTCAAAAATCCAACGCATCATCAGCGAAGTACACGAATGCCATAACTACCCTACCGACTACATTGCCGCAGCTATCCTTACGGCAATAGCGGTCGGCATAGGTAACACACATCTTGCCCAAATCAAGCAAGGCTGGATAGAAAGTCCTATCCTGTATATAGCATTGATAGGAAGACCAGGAGCAAACAAAAGCCATCCGCTTAGCTTTGCGATGAAACCGTTCCTTGATTACGACTATCAGCAAAATCAAGTCTTTGAAAAGGCTCTTGCCAAGTATGATGAGCTGATGAGTATGAGCCGCAAAGAACGTGCGGATAACGGTGAAGAACAATTTCCACAGGAACCAGTCCGCAAACGCTTCTTGATTTCGGATGTAACACCTGAAGGCTTGAGCCTTATTCATGCGCAAAACAAACGTGGTTTATGCTTGTGGGCTGACGAGTTATCCGCTTGGTTCAAGAACTTCAACCGCTACAACAACGGTTCGGAGGAACAATTCTGGTTGTCAGTGTTCAGTGCCAAGACCACGATATCCGACCGCAAGAATGCCAAGAGTTCAATCTTCATCAAGCGACCGTATATATCGGTTATCGGCACTATTCAAAAGAAGATTCTCAGTGAACTGGCTAAAGGCGAACGCTCCAGTAACGGATTCATTGACCGCATTCTGTTTGTGATGCCCAATCTGCAACAGAAAGCACGTTGGAATGACAAGGAACTGCCGGAGAATATCGAACAAGAATGGAATACCATTATTGACAAGCTGATACAACAGGAATATGTCCTCAATGAGTTTGGAGAGATAGAACCACATATTCTTCTTTTCACGGAGGATGCTAAGAGACGGCTTTACGAATGGCAGCACCATTTCTCTGAGTTGTGCGACCGAGAGACAAACGACACTATTGTGAGTATCTATTGCAAATTGGAAATATACATCATCCGTTTCTGTCTGATTATCCAATTAGCCCGATGGACTTGTGGAGAGTGTGATAAAACCTATATCGACTTGTTGACGGTAGAACGAGCCATCAAACTGACGGAGTATTTTAAGGAATCCGCATTGAGCGTTCAAAATATCCTCAATGAGAATGCGTTCAACAGCCAACAACAGGCGATAGTCAATCTACTTCCTCCAGCCTTTACAACTGCCCAAGCTATACAGATAGCCGAGCAGAATGGAATGAAGGAACGGACATTTCAACGCTTCCTCAATGACAACATCGGAACATTGTTCCGTAAAGAAAAACATGGAGAATATTCAAAGATTAACCCGTGACATTTTTGTCGGTTTTGACACTTTCCAAACGAAAACGACAATAACGACAAAAGTGACACACCCCCCAAAAAGACATACAATGAGTACACATAGATTCATATTAGAACCCTACAAAGGTGTCAGCACTCGGCACACTTGCCCAAACTGCCACCGCCAAAGATGCTTTTCCAAGTACATTGATACAGAGAAGCAAATCAAGTTCCCCGAGTACGTGGGACGTTGTGACCATGAACAAAAATGCGGTTATCACTTCACACCTCGTGATTATTTTGAGCAGAATCCGTCAGAGAAAGAAAAGTTTACGGAGGATAGTTTCAGAAGCTATACCCCTATTAAGGAAGTGCAACCAATAGCTACTTCCTACATTGATTTGGATATAGTCAACCAATCATTGCGTAGCTATCCAACGAATAAGTTGTTTCAATTTCTATCGGCTCAGTTCGGAGAAACAGAAACATTAAAGCTCATGAAGAGATACAAGGTTGGTACTTCTAAATATTGGGACGGTGCAACCGTATTCTGGCAAACGGACAATCAGAATAAAATCCGTACAGGTAAGATAATGCTTTACAATTCCGAAACAGGTAAGCGGATAAAAGAGCCATACAATCATGTCACGTGGGTACACTCCGTACTGCACAAGGGCGATTACAATTTGAAGCAATGCTTCTTCGGTGAGCATTTGCTTCCTGAAGACAAAAGCCGTCCTGTTGCACTGGTCGAAAGTGAGAAAACGACACTTATTGCTTCCTACTATCTACCGCAATTCCTATGGATAGCATCCGGTGGAAAGAACGGTTGCTTCAATGCCAACAGCCTATCCGTTCTGGCTGGAAGAAGCGTTGTATTATTTCCCGATTTAGGAGCGACAGACTATTGGCAGAGCAAAATCGGTCTGATGAAAAGCTACGGAATTAAGGTGCAGATGTTCGATTATCTGGAAGTCAACGCCACCGAAAACGAGCGAAAAGAGGGGTACGACATAGCCGATTATCTGCTCAAAGTGAAGCCTGATGAAGCTATCCTCCAACAGATGATAAGGATGAATCCTGCCTTGAAAACACTGATAAAAACATTCGATTTGAAACTCATTAGCATACAACATGGCACTCCACAACCGAAGGTTTCACCACCTAAGAAAAGAGGATTCAGACTTTGAACTCAGAGAGAGAAATTGAGACTTTTTTACTGTAGCAAGTTAATGTCGGTGTATTACATTTCCCGACCACTTGCTCCTCAAAAAGTCTGAGGATACGGCTCCCGATGGTCACAAATTATTCACTAAAACAAATTCAAATGGAAAAGAAATATACAATAACAATCCGTCTGTCATATCAGCAACACGCATGGCTTGGTGCGCTTTGCAGACGGAGCAAGCAGACTCAAAGTGAAGTCATCCGTTCGCTCATCGAGAACGGTTCGGTACGTGAAAGAATCACGCAAGAGCATATTCACATCATCCGGCAACTGATTGGTGAAAGTACCAATCTTAACCAGTTGGCAAGACAAGCGAACACCTACGGTTTCTTTGCCGTTGCGGATAGATGCGAGGAAATGGCTCAGCATATTAATCAACTTATAAAACAACTGAAAAATGATAGGTAAACAGACTAAAGGAACATCGTTCGGTGGTTGTGTCCGCTATGTCCTCAAAGAGGAAAAATCCAAGCTATTAGAAGCGGCCGGAGTAGAAGGTACACCCGAACAAATAGCAGAGCAATTTGAGTTACAGGCATTACTCAATGACAAGGTAAAGAATATTGTCGGACACACTTCGCTCAACTTTTCACCAGAAGACAGTGCAAGGCTAAAGTCTGATGATGTTCTGATGCTAAACATAGCGCACGACTATATGAAGCTGATGGGTATTGAAAATACGCAATACATCATTGCCCGACATATCGACCGTGAGCATCCGCATTGCCATATCGTATTCAACCGGGTGGACAATGACGGTAAAACAATTAGCGACAAGAATGACTTCCGTAAGAATGAGAAAGTCTGCAAAATGCTGACCGCCAAATATCGCTTGCACTTTGCCAATGGTAAAGACCATATCAAAGAGGAACGCTTGCGCCCATACGATAAGGCAAAGCACGAGATATACAAGGCATTGAAAGAAGAACTGCCCACAGCTCATAGTTGGGATGATTTGAAAGATGCGCTTGCCGACCGGGAGATTGATATGAAATTCAAAGTCAGCCGGACTACACGGGAAATACAAGGTGTCAAGTTTGAACATAACGGCTTTTCTTTCTCCGGCTCAAAAGTAGGTCGAGAGTTCAGCTACTTGAATATCGACAACCGACTGGAAGAGAATGCTTGTGCATCTTTGTTGGAGTCTGCCAAACAGGAATCCAAACAACAAAAAGAAGAGGTACAGCAAAGCGTTTCCCATTCCGATGATAGCTTTGGCATCAGTCTCGGTTTGCTAAACGGTAGCTCATCCTACGATGCCACTGCCGCAGAAGAAGCAGAGTTCAATCGCCTAATGAAAAAGAAAAAGGCTAAGCGTAAGCGAGGCTTTCATTTATAATTCTCTATTTATTAATTTTTAAAACCCAATTATTTATGGTACAAAAAGATTTAATTCTTGATTTCAATCTCTACTTGTGTGAGAAATTTGGCTACAGAGAAAGCTGTAGCGTGATGTCCCATGCCAACGGCTTTTGTGTGGACATTCGTGAACGTGATTTAGACTGCTATATCCGCTTCTGGGAGTATAGCTGTGGAAGAGGCAACTTTCCCGACTGGTCTATCATCATTGTGCGCAGTAATTTCAAAAAGAACCAAGAAGAAAGCCTGAAAGACTTGGCTCGGTTCTTCAAGGAGTACATGCCACGCTACGGTTACAAATACTTCTGCACCGAAGATGATGACTACAAGTATTATCAGACACTTGGTTTAAAGTGTATAATGGACGGGGTTTATCCCAATTATGCACTTGCACTGAAGGATTTGAATGTCTGAGACATGGTTTAGAGTTAAGGAGGGGATTTTTCCTCTCCTTTTCTTATATACCGATAAATCAGAATTTAGAGGCGATGGCGAAGCAGCTCTACGACTACTGGTTCGTGCAGTTTGACTTCCCTAATGAGGAGGGCAAACCGTATAAATCAAGCGGTGGCAAAATGGTGTGGAACGAGAAGTTGAAAAGGGTGATACCGAAAGGGTGGGAAATACGTCCCTTAAACTCATTGATTACAGTCAAAGATGGTACACATGAATCACCAAAGCAACAACATGAAGGTCGTTATCTAATAACCTCAAAGCATTTACTATCATCTGGAATTGATTATAATACAGCATACTACATTTCTGAAGAAGATTACATTGCCATTAATAAAAGAAGTCAAGTTGGAACAAATGATATTTTATTCTCT
>NC_021017.1:4560208-4584816 GCF_000210075.1 Bacteroides xylanisolvens XB1A | reverse complement strand
AAAAGAAGTCAAGTTGAAAACAAATGATATTTTATTCTCTATGATTGGCACTATTGGAAATAAATATTTTGTTACGGAGAAAAATGTCAATTTCGCCATTAAAAATATGGCATTATTGAAAACGTCTAAGAGTATGTATATTATGTATTTTTTGTGGCTTTACTTGTCTTCATGGGACTACAAACATTATGAATTTAATGCCATATCAGGTAGTATTCAAAAATTCCTATCACTTGATGCTATGCGAAATATCCCTGTACCATTTAACTATGATATAGCCGTAGCTTTTAACAAGCAAGTTTCTAATATTTGCCGATGCATAACTAATCTCAAAGAAGAAAATATTCAATTAATTAAGCAGCGCAATGAACTATTGCCCCTCTTAATGAACGGTCAAGCAGTGCTAAATTCTGATTTAGCAGTCTCTTATATTATATATAAGGACGTAAATATCAGAATTATGAAAGAAAACATCATTCAGGCGATAGTTGCGAAGATGCAGCGTGACTTAGATTGCCGACAAATGGCGCAGCTTAAAGCTGTGCTTACATCAGAACTGCATAACGTTGAGATTATCGAAAAAGAGGAGTGTGTGTACCAGCAAACACAAGAAAACGAACAGTTTCTTAACTCTTTTATATCAGCAAAGAAAATAGAGGGGTGTTCGGATAAGACATTGGCGTACTACCGTAATACCATTGAACGGCTATTAGTTACACTTTCAATGGCTATCTGTCATATTACCACATCCGACATTCGTACTTATCTATCCGATTATCAAGAAGAACATCAATCCAGTAAAGTTACCATTGACAATATGCGACGCATCTTTTCCAGTTTCTTTGCATGGTTAGAAGATGAAGACTACATCGCCAAAAGTCCGGTCAGACGTATCCACAAGGTTAAAACTGATTCACTTGTAAAAGAGGTACTTTCTGACGAACAGTTGGAGCAACTTCGAGATAGTTGTACTAACAAACGAGACCTTGCTATTATAGACTTTCTTTCATCTACAGGCATTCGTGTAGGTGAATTAGTAAAACTGAACCGTGAAGATATAGACTTTCACGAACGACAGTGTGTGGTATTCGGAAAGGGAAATAAGGAACGTGTTGTTTACTTCAATGCCCGAACCAAACTGCATTTGCAACAATACCTCAATGGGCGTACTGACGACAATCCTGCTTTATTCGTCTCACTCCATTCTCCTCACACACGCCTTACAATCAGTGGTGTAGAAGTGAGAATCCGAAAATTAGGACACACACTTTCTATGCCAAAAGTTCATCCTCACAAGTTCCGTCGTACCCTTGCAACAATGGCTATCGACAAAGGTATGCCCATCGAACAGGTGCAGCGACTACTTGGTCATGTACGCATTGACACAACACTGCACTATGCCATTGTGAACCAAAATAATGTAAAGTTGGCGCATAAGAAATATTTGGGATAATAACCGTGCTGATTTCTGCTTTAAAATTTGTACTTTTGCAATCTAATATGGAACGCTAATAAAAGCACTATGGACTTGCAGAGAATCAATAAACATAAGCAATCGTTTGATGACATTTGCCATTATATCGAAGACGATAATGGAGCGGATAAAGTAGAAGTATGGTTTGCGAGAGAGTTGCAGATTATATTGGGATATGCAAGATGGGAGAATTTTCAAGTAGCATTGACTCGCGCTGTTGAATCATGTAAAACACAGAATATCAACATCGACGACCATTTTCGTGAGGTCACGAAAATGGTTACTTTGGGTAGCGGAGCTAAGCGTGAAATACAAGATTTCATGCTGACTCGTTATGCGTGCTATCTTGTCGCACAGAATGGCGACCCCAAGAAAGAAGAAATAGCTTTTGCACAAGGTTATTTTGCCGTACAAACTCGACGCGCAGAACTTATTGCGGAGCATATAGAACAATTGTCGCGACTTGAAACGAGAGATCGTTTGCGTTCTTCCGAAAAACAATTATCACGTAATATTTATGAGCGCGGAGTGGATGATAAAGGTTTTGGACGCATTCGTTCTAAAGGTGATGGTGTGTTATTCGGTGGGCATACAACAGAAGATATGAAGAACCGGCTTGGCATTAAATCGACACGCCCATTAGCAGATTTTCTTCCAACTCTTACAATTGCAGCAAAAAACCTTGCCACAGAAATGACAAATTACAATGTCGAACAAAAAGACCTTTATGGTGAGCATAGTATAACTACCGAACATATGGATAACAACCGCAGCATCCGACAAATGCTCGGTCAGCGAGGCATACGTCCGGAAGAACTGCCAGCAGCTGAGGACATCAAGAAGGTAGAACGACGCGTTGCTTCCAATGAAAAGAAAATTGAGAAGTCTTCTTCAAAACTCCCTAAACTTAAACCTGAAGACAACGAATGAAATTAATTGACATTATAGAAGTATTCATTGCTGGAGATTGGGGCGAGGAAACTTACTCTAAAGAAACACCTTGTGCGGTAACTTGTGTACGTGGGGCTGATATTATTCCAATATCAGAATATGATTTCTCGACAATTCCAGTCCGCTATATTAACCAACAAGCATATGCAAAAAAATGTCTTCAAGTAGGAGACATTATCATTGAAAAGTCAGGTGGTAGCCCAACTCAATCCACAGGGCGTGTATCTTTGGTATCACAAGAGCTGCTTGACCATGCCGGGGCTGTTATATGCTCCAATTTTTGTACTGCCTTTCGAGTAAAGAAAGGTTGGATTCCCCTCTATGTCTACTATTATCTTCAGTTTATCTATAATCTTGGGGCGTTTTTTAATTTCGAAGGCAAAACATCCGGTATAAAAAATCTCCAATTGGATGCAGCCTTTGCTGCTATACCAATTGAAGATATTAGTGAAAGCATCCAAAACAATATTGTAGCTATTCTCCAAGGTTTAGAGAGGAAAATCGCTATCAATCGTCAGATAAATCAGAATTTACCGACACTTGACCATTCATTAATAAAGGCAAGAGTTCATCACGCTGCTTAGTAAGGTTTTCGTTTTCCTTTTGAATTTCCAACTGTTTGTCATTGAATGCTGATACCCTTTCTTCCCACAAATCCAATATATTATCACTTGGTTTTAGAACTGGGAATTTTATTATATCTTCACGAGAAACCTCTTTGAATGTTGTTCCTGCACCAAGTTGTTCTATCTGCCTGAGATGATATTGTAGGTAATAATACAAATAAATAGCTATGTTTCTATATTTAGGAACAAAGCTCTTGAAGCCTTGATTAGTACACAATTCATTTTTAGCGATTGCCAACAAACCTATTGGTGCACGGCTCGACATTAATATCGTGTTTGAAGGTAACAAATGAGTGCTACAAGAATCATATCCTACTTGTGAAATATTTCGTTCTCCTTGATAGATAAACTTCTGCTTTTGGTCGGATAGATCCTTTGGAGTAATCCAAACTATATCTCCCCCATAATTCAATTCATCTACAGTTGAAGGAGTTGCCCCATTATAAACATTAGCAATATCAGCTACTTCTTTTGTTTCCCACAATGCCGGAATTTCACGTTTTAGTTCCTCATTCCAAACCATTTCACCCCCACTTGATTTATACGGCTTGCCTTCTTCATTCGGAAAGTCAAACTGTACAAACCAGTAATCGTAGAGTTGCTTTGCCATCGCCTCTAAATTCTGATTTATCGCTTGATTAAGTTCAATTTTGCGGTCTATTGAAGCAAGAATAGATACTAATTTATTCTGTTCATTCTTAGTAGGAGGCATTATTAACTTCAACTTTTTTAGTTCTGCTTGCGAAAGATTATCTCTTGCAGAGCCACTGCTAAGACCGACAAGATGATCATAAAGCGTATCAATACTATATTTAAGGAATGTAGAACTATAGTCTTTGTTTGGAAGAATCGCACAAATAGCTTGATTTGTACACGCTTCCATTTTAAGCAAAGATGCCTTACCTGCTGTAGCACCATACATTGCTACAAGCACCGTATCAATAGGGTATATCTCAGTACTTGAATTTTCAAATCCAGCCTGTGATATAAAATTTGTTGTGTCATAAATATACGGACTTGCTAATTCGCCGCTATTAATCCAAGGAATAGTACCGTTTTCATAATAGCTTGCTTCCGTGGACAATGGTGTAGCACCAGAGGATGTGTTAAAAACTTCTGCAAGTGTTATCTCTTTCCAACCTTGTGGTGTAATCCTTTTCTTTTTATATTTTTTCAATTCCATTTACTGCATTGCTTTATGAATATAATCTTGAATCAAAGATAGATTGACCTCTATCTCTTTGCGCTTCATCAATAGCTGATTAAGATGTGCTTTTTGCTGCGCTTTTTCTTGTCCGGCTATGATATGTTCAATTCTTGCTCCGCCAACAAAAGGATATACGGTATCGACTTCCATTTGCGCCTCTTCAATTTTGTTGTCTAATTCTACAAGTTGCTGTTGGTATTTTCGCTGTGCTTCTACGATGTCCAAATTATTTGCCGCCACAAACACATCAAGCAGATGGCGAATAGCATTAATCTGTTCCTGCGCATCTTTCGATGAGTTATTAGCAACTCTTAATGCAACAATTACAGCAATCACACTAATTATAGGACTTAACAGTGTAGCCCATTGGATTAACTCATCAGTCATTGCTCTTCATTTATCCAACACCCCCCTAACTTCTTTGTCAAAGTCAGAATCTATCCGTTGGGTTTTATTAAAAATATCGTATTCGCTTTCTGCCTTTGTCTTGGCTTGTGCCACAGATATTCGTCCTTTATCCGGCAATATCTGATATTTGCGGAAAGTCAGAAACTCATTGACACTGGCAGCAAACTGCTCCATATTGAACGTGTTTTCACGCTCTATAAGGTCTTCTATATAGTCGAAATATCCTGTTACTGCACGTTCCAACCGACGGATTTCATTTTCCTGCAAATAGTTCTTGGCTATTGACACATCCGATTTCAAGATACGCCCATCGGGAGCATTCTTCCATGTGGTCAGCCCCATGTGTTCTTGGGTATGATCAGCCTTAGTGTAGATGATTTCTGCTGCCGTTTGCCCGGTAATGGCATAATGAAAGCGATTCTGTATCATGGCATAGAAATCGTGTGTGGTAGGCGAGTTCTTGTCATAGTCAATACTGCACTCTGCATAGATGTCGGTAATCTGTTGCCAAATACGCCGTTCACTAGCACGGATGGAACGTACCCTTTCCAACAATTCACGGAAATAGTCTTTTCCGAATACTGCCGTTCCCTGTTTTAAGCGTTCATCGTCAAGCACAAAGCCTTTCTTGATATACTCATTAAGAATCTTGGTAGCCCACTGACGGAACTTGGTAGCTTTTGGGGAAGATACACGATAGCCAACAGCAATAATCATATCAAGATTATAGAAATCGACCAACTCTTCAACCTCGCCTCTTATGCCTCGATTTACGACGGTTGCAATTTTTGCAACCGTCGTGTCTTGCTGTAATTCTTCCTCTTTAAATATATTGGCTATGTGGCGGCTAATACCTGATTTATCAATACCGAAAAGCTCTGCCATAGCCTTTTGCGTACACCAAATGGTTTCGTCTTTTATAACCACTTGTACTCTTCCCTCTTTATCGGGAAGATTGTATAACAAAAACTGTATTTCGTTACTCATTGTTTCCTGCATTTGCGTTGAACTGCAAAGCATCCAACTGCTTCATAATTTCCTCTTCCAACCGATGGCTTTCTTTAAATTGCTCGGAGAGTGTTTGTTTATAATTTGCCATACGGTTGTTAAACTCTTCCTCCGTTATATCTACATAATCTATCTTGATGTCGAAATATTGTCCGGCAGAAAGAGAATATCCTTTTTCCTTTATCTCATCGTAGGAAACAGCTACGGAAAAATCCTCCACTGCCTCCTTGCGCTGGAATGTGCCGACAATCTTTTCTATCTCGTCATCGTTCAGACGCACCTTTTTCAATCCGTTAGCATCTTTATATTCCTCGCCCAATTTGCTGGCATCAATCAAGATTACTTTGTCAGTGGTTGCAGACTTATCAAAGAACAGCACACTGACATTCGTACCTGTATTGGCAAACACGTTGCTTGGCATGGAAACACAACCGAACACCACTTTGTCATCTACAATTTTATGAAGAATTTTGTTCTCAATGCCACTTTTGGCCGTGATAAAACCTGTCGGAATGACAATTGCACCCTTGCCTGTCTTTTTCAGTGAATTAATAACGTGCTGAATGAAACAGGTATATATAGCCATTGACTCTTTCTTTTTGGCGGGTACATTTGGGACTCCAGCCCAAAAACGGGCTGGCATGGCGGCTATCTTTTCGCGAGTGTCCGAGAAGTCCATCTTGAAAGGAGGGTTACTCACCACAAAATCAAACTGACGCAACTGCTGTCCGTCATCGCTCTTGTGGTATGGGCTTACAAGCGTGTCGCCTTGAATAGCATTATCAAGCGAAGACACAAGTCCGTTAAGCAGCAGATTAAGTTTCAACATTTTGTTGCTTCGCTGGGAAATATCTTGCGAAAAGATGGTACAGCGTTCTTCGCCTATTTGATGACTAAGTGCCATCAGAAGCGTACCAGTTCCTGCCGAGGGGTCATAACATTCCATGCTATGCAAATCAGCATTATCCCCCACTAACAGACGAGCCATAATCGTTGCTATGGCATGAGGCGTGTAATACTCCGCATATTTTCCACCTCCAGCGGTATTATAATCCTTAATCAAATACTCAAAGATGCTGGAGAAGAAATCGTAATTCTGTGCAAACGCTTCTTCAAAGGAGAAGTTCACGAGTTTATCCACCAGAGCACGGGCGAATGGCGCACGTTGTGCCGAATCGGTCACAAACGGCGTCAATGCCTCGAACAATGGAATCTTCGTGTTGGCTGTGGTCTGTGTGGAAAATATATCCGCATTTTGTTCCGCTATATCTGTCATAGTGGAATCGAAGATAGTATCAAAATCCCCTTTTCCCTGTTGATTCCAAAGATTGGCTATCAGATGATAAGGTTCAAGCATCGGAACATCTGGAGAGATGGCACTCTGAATAAGCATACGTTCATCATCAGAAAGATTCTCGTATGCCGTTTCCCATTTTACATTCCCGGTCAGTTTCTTTGCTATTTCACTTTTCGCATTTTTCAGTTCATAACCGAATTTGTCATTCAGGAATTTATAGAGAAATACCTGAGTGATAATCTTATATTCGTTACCATCGTTTCCCATACCGTATGATTGGCAGGTGGCTTTAAGTCCGTCGATGAGCCTTAATGTTTTTTCTTTAATATCTGACATAATCTTTATGCAATGCCGTAAGTGGCGTTATATTGGTTGATATACTGTTGTGAAATACGTGTCTGAATAAATTTGTAATCCTCCATTTCGGGCTTTATTTGTGGGAAATGGAACAGACATCCATTGATAAGAGCCATCACCGTGCGTCCGAAATAAGCATCCTTTTTCAGAATGTCGTTACGATCATACACTTTGGCATCCACATCCTCTTTTATAATATTGAGAATGGCAGCAATCTCTTCGTCAAGGAAAGAGAACATAGGCTTCTGTCCCTTATCTTCCCTCTGCTTATTCACTTCACGAATACGCTTGTGTACACGAGCAAATTTTTCATCGCCCTTGTACTTTTTCAACAAGACATTATTGCGTTTTTGTAAGTCTTGCAGACGACCGATGATTTCATCCAAAGCCTGTGTTTCTTCGTTGAACTTGGCTATCGTGTCAATCACAAAACCGTGTTCCTTGAAGCGTTCCATAAAGGCTTCACGCAACGAGATAAACTCCGGATCGTCTTGGTCGAAGTTTTGGGTAAATGAAGAAATGGTACGTTGCCATTTCTCTTTCAATTCCACACCACCGGATATAAGGCGCATTTCCTCTTGTCCTATTTTGGAGAAAGTGAACTCTATATCCATCATTGCCTCATTGATTAGAGTTTTCGTTTCCTCATTTGTATTGAAAGCCTCTTTCTGATTGATGATACTTATCCGTCTTTGCACCTCAGAGAGTAGTTGCGGCAACTTGGTGATTTCGAGTTTGGCAAATTGCTCTTTCATTTCATCATCACCAAATGTACGCACGATGTTCGCCATGTTCTTGGCTGATTCCAATGCCTGTTTGAGGTCGAGCAATACAGCTTTATCCTCTTCGGTGGAGATTTCAGAAGAAAATTCTTCCGCATTATCGTATGTGTAATTGAAAAGCGTTTGCCGAACTTTCTTCATCTGATTCAATATCTCTTCCTTGTCCTCAATGACTTGGGTAAAGGTATCGGTGGCAGCGGATTCGCCAGTCTCATCCACGTCATTAAAGCGGTTTAATTCTTGTAAATATGCTTCGTTGGTTTCCTTAAAATTGCGCTTGATGTCGGCAAAGTCAATGACAAAACCGTAACGCATACCGGGATAAGGACGGTTTACACGTGTTATGGCTTGAAGCAGATTGTGGTCTTTCAGTTTGCGCCCGAAATACAGGCGTTTCAAGCGTGGCGCATCAAAACCAGTCAAAAGCATATTAAAGACAATGAGAATATCCACTGTCATATTTTTCTTGAAGTCTTTGACTATCTGCTTGCGAGTTTCCTTGTCATCCGTATCGTGAAGAATGATTCCGGCTTTCAGCGGTCTGTATTTTGATTTGTAATCCACTTCCGGTTCACCCACTACATACGAACCATCGGAAAGTTTTATCTTGATGGGCTTCGGCTGATACTTCTGCCATTCTTCTTGAAATACATCATAAAGCCGCCTTGCCTGTTCGCTGGTTTCACAAATGACCATACCGCCTAAAGTATCATCTCCTTGTATCTTGCGAAACTCTTTTAAGTCCGTCATAATATAACGGGCTAACTCGCTTACATAACTTGGATGCTCTATGATTTCCGACTTACGAATGTCTTTCTTTTGCACAAGGGTTTCCAGTTTGTCGTACACATCAGACAAACGCTCTTTATAGGAAGTTTCTATATCTTCACGAATAATTTTCAGCGTATAACCATCTGCAATGGATTTATCGTAATAATAGGTATGCAAATAGTTTCCGAACACCTTGCAACTGGCACGTTCCTCTTTTAACAACGGGGTACCTGTAAGTGCGATTTTAACCGCATCGGTGTCGGCATCAAAGAGATTGGCAAGAAAGCAGCCACCGGGTTTATATCCTCGGTGTGCCTCGTCAAGAATGAAGATGCGTTGAAGATTGGTTGCATAATCACTGATACGTACTTTTTCTTTATCCTCGGCAAAGCGTTGAATGTTCACAACCGTGATTTCTGCCTGTCCACTTACACCTTGTTGTGCCTGATTACTGCGGAATTGCTCCATCAGTTCGACTCTTGTATTGGCAGTAGATACAACCAATCCACGAGCTTCAAACTCTTGTGTGGCTTGTTCCAAAAGATCAAGGCGGTCTACAATGAAATAGAATTTGGCGACCTTATTCTGTTTGGAGTAGAAATCGTTGAGAATATAGGTCAGATAGTATGACAAGGCGGTTTTACCACTCCCTTGTGTATGCCAGACTACGCCAGATTTCACCCCCTCTACCAGTTTTTGGCGAATAGCTAACGATGCAAACAATTGTTGGTAACGCATGATATGCTTTTGGTCGGTAGATTCTATCTTTCCATCCACCTCACGCTCCATACGGACATAGGCAATACCATATCTAATGATATACAATAACCGTTCAGGTGAACACATGGATGTTAGGATTCTGTTTGTAGGGGTGTTGAAACCAAGATTTGTCTGGTACTCAGGACTTGTATGAATGACCTGGCAATTGTAATCAGACAATATCTGTTTTTCCACCGTCTTGTCAATCTCCTTATACGGATAGTCACGATGGAACGGTGCTATTTTCTGACCGCTTAAATTTTCTTCACGGAAGCAATTGAATGGTGCGTATGAACGTGCCCCAGTACAATAGAAAGCCCCTTGTATGGGTACGATACCGCCCAACGCATCATATTCCATATTGTTGCTGAATATCATCAACTGCGTAATGTTGATGAAGCGGCGAAACTTTTTATTTGGGAAGCGTTCTTTATTCATTCGTGCGCTCTCTGCCAACATACCACCATGATTGTTGGGTTTCTTCACTTCTACAAAACAAAGTGGCAATCCGTTTACGAATAAAGTAATGTCAGGACGAAATTCGTCTTGTCCGTTCTTACAGGTAAATTCGGCTGTGAAATGGAACGTATTATTCCCAATGTTATCAAAGTCTATCAGCTTTACAGGCGAAACAGCTTTGAGACGGTTGTAAAAGCCTCGACCGAGGTCATCATCGTTCAGCTCCTTACGAATATCTTTCAAAACTTGAAGAAACTCTCCCTCATGTCCGGGATTCAGATTCTTAAACTGCCGTTCAAATACCTGCAAAAGAATATTCGTGTCACTGTCATAGACCGTGCCATTCTTATCTTCACTCAACTTGCCGAAGTAAGTATATCCTATTCGGGTGAGGTGAACCATTGCAGGCATCTGCACCCGTGTAGCTTCCGAAAACTGTTTCATATCACCTATCCTTTTTGTCGGTTATCAAATCCTTCAAATCGACCTGCAATATCTCTGCTATCTGTTGCAAGGTCTCTAAATTTGGTTGAATCCTATTACAGGCATAAGCATTTACCATACTGAAACTCTTATCGAGTTTCTTTGCCAACCATGTCTGAGAGATACCTTTTTCAGATAATACAGCCTTTATTCTATTTAGTTTCATTCTTTGATACGATTTTATAGTGCAAATATAGTGAATTATATTCGATAAACTGGGATTATTTTTGTACTTTTGTGTACGAAATAAAATTAATATGGATACAGTTAGAAAAAGAAGGCGAAATAATTAGCATTGAACAGCGTTCGTTAGTATCTCAGAGATATAGACGCATAACAAGAGCGGTTAATTCGGAATTTTGGGGTAGCACCAGCGAAACTGCTCATAGTTTATATGTGGGCTCTTATGGTAGAGGTACTGCTATTGATACAAGTGACATTGATATACTTTTCGAATTGCCACGAGACGAATATAATAAATATGACGCACTAAGGGGAAATGGTCAGTCCAGATTACTACAAGCATTGAAGAATGCAATTTTACAAACCTATCCGAACAGTGATATTCATGGAGATGGGCAAGTCGTTGTGATAAACTTTTCCGATGGGATTAAATTTGAAGTTCTACCAGCTTTTCGTCAATTAGATTGGTGGGGTAATTGGAATGGGAAATACGACTATCCAGATTCAAATATGGGTGGCAACTGGTTGACAACTAATCCCCAAAGCGAGCAACAGGCAATGAAGGAAAAAAATGTTGCAAGCAATGGTTTGTTATTCGACACATGTAAGCACATGCGTGAAATTCGTGATAACTATTTTAGGAGTTACCATCTTCCGGGAATCGTGATTGATAGTTTTGTTTATCATAATATTGCTGATTGGCACTGGCTAAGAGAAGGAGAACAAAGTTCTAATCAACCAATAGGAACTTACGAAAAAAGGCTTTATGATTCATGCCCTGTTTGGAGCTTTAATCTGACAGCACCAGGAAGCAACATGCCAGTAGATACATATAAATACATTGATGTATTAATCAAAGTTTTAAAATACATGACAGAAGAATAAATCATATGGACGAACAAATAAAAATTCTTTATAGGGAGATTCTTGAGCGTTTTAATAAAATAATTTGGACGCACAAAATTCATTTATGTCAAGCGAATATATACCTATCAAAGAAGAAAAAACAAAATCAGATTCTTTTAGTATTTTCTGTTTTGGTATCAGCTTCTGCAATTACCAATATATTCAAGTGGCTACCTGAAATTGTCATTGTCCCATTAATGGCTTTCTTAGCGTTGACATTAACATATTTCACCACCAAATACAAAGCTGAAAATCTAGAAAAGAAGGCAGCTGACAGCGAAAGATTTGCTGCTGTTATGCACGATTTGCGCAATAAGTATGCGGGATTCTTATCAGATATAAAGGCAGAGCTGTACACAAAAGAACAAATTTCTAAAAAGCGAACAGAATTAGAACATATAGAAAATATAGTTTATTCGGGGCTTGTTCCACAAACATCAAAAGAAGCAGTAGATGCAGCATCTTTTGCATTAAAAAACAAACAAGAATCAACTACCACAAACGAAGAAATTCTCCAAATAATTTCTGACAACTTGCAAGTATAAGATTAATTACATGCGCTATTATTTGGAATATAAGATGAATCATAGCAACACATTCTCACTATCTTTTCCCGAAGCCAAGACAATTATTGTTTCCGGTGATATTCATGGAGATTTTAATCAATTGGTATTCAAACTCTGTATTCAATACAAGTTGACGGACACTCTATTGATTGTAGCTGGGGATTGTGGTTTTGGTTTTGAAAAGAAAGAATACTATGAGCAAATGGTTAGACGAAATACCAAGAGAATGAATCAAGCCAACAATTGGATTGTATTTGTACGTGGCAATCATGATAATCCAGTTTATTTCGAAGGAACAACATTCAGTTACAAACGTTTCATCGCTGTTCCTGATTATACTATCCTTCAAGCCTGTAATCATTCCATCCTTTGTGTAGGCGGAGCTATTTCTATTGACCGAAATTATCGCATAAATGAATGAAACAAACGGAAATATCGAGTTCACTCCAATGAGTTGCAAGAAAATGATATTTCCCACAATTTATATTGGAAGAATGAAGCTCCTATTTCCGACGCTGATAAGATGAATACCATCTGTGCAAACTTCTTGATTGATACAGTTGTCACACATACTGCGCCATCACATTGTGAGCTATTCTCAAAAAGCAACCTTAACCAATGGGCTGATAACGATTCATCACTTCTTAAAAATGTACAATCTGAAAGAAAAACAATGGATATGATCCTGCATCATCTCAAAACTGACAATCATCCGGTGAACCATTGGTATTATGGCCATTTTCACCAAAGTTGGCATTCCGCTATTGACGGAATATTATATCAGATGCTCGACATTATGGAGTTCAGCCAAGCCTATTGATTTATACCATTTCAGGTATAATATTGATGTCCGATGCAGAATTACACCCGATATGATACAATGGTTTCCTCCGAATAAAAGTGTACCATTTATGGCATACAAACACTTTTTCAAGCGAATAATTCAGTTTTGCTACACTTTTTCCAACGAATCGAGTACCGAACGCAAAAATTCCACCGCAAGCCACAGAAATTCCCAAGAAAACCACTACCTTTGTATTCAACAAGCGTTCTGTAACATACCTGCGAAAATGCCCTATCAGTCAACACCTTGTATCTGATAGCGGACATTCCACAAAAGGACTGAAAAGAGGCGGTACAACACGTATATGCAAAGCGATGAAATACAACTATTTGCATTTGTCCCCACATTCTGTGTACTTGTAAAAACAGAGGTTGTACCCATTAAAATGAATAGTCACTGATAATCAGTGATGTAAATATGCTGTATTGGTAAGTAAGAAGCGCATACTATCATTGCTGCAATAAAATAGATCGTTTAAAGAAATCACTATGCCCATTATAGAAATATCATCCTTAACAGACTCCGGAGTAGAAATATTCAGTACCCTCACCGAAGCTCAATTACGGAATCGTATCGAGCCTGATAAGGGATTGCTTATTGCAGAAAGCCCCAAAGTTATCCATGTAGCTCTGAATGCTGGTTATGAGCCTTTAGCCCTCTTGTGTGAACAGAAGCATATCACTGGTGATGCCGCTGGCATCATTGAACGTTGTGGTGATATACCTGTCTATACCGGTGAAAGAAAGTTACTTGCCACATTGACCGGATATACACTGACGCGCGGTGTCCTCTGTGCCATGCGTCGTCGGGCACTACCAAGTGTAGAGGAGGTGTGTCGGAAAGCCCGGCGGATCGTAGTCATTGAGGGCGTGGTAGACGCTACTAATATCGGAGCCATCTTCCGTTCCGCAGCCGCCTTGGGGATAGATGCTATATTATTAACACGCAATTCTTGTGATCCGTTAAACCGACGTGCAGTCAGGGTTTCGATGGGTTCTGTCTTCCTGATACCATGGACTTGGTTGGACGGTTCTCCCAATGAGTTGCGCAAACTGGGTTTCCGTACAGTCGCTATGGCACTCACGGAGAAATCAATCTCTATCGATAATCCTATCTTAGCAACCGAACCCAAGTTAGCCATCGTAATGGGAACAGAGGGGGATGGTCTTCAAAACGAAACAATTAATGAGGCGGACTATGTAGTCCGCATTCCTATGGCAAACGGTGTCGATTCTCTCAATGTAGCCGCCGCATCCGCTATTGCTTTCTGGCAACTTCGCGTTCAAAATGACGCAATTCTGCCACCATTACCGGATGATGTACATATATGATTACTTAATTCCTACTCACACCTACAATACGTATTTGCGCCACAGGAACAGCGAGGCAACAACTTTTCCATCAATTCACTCCGAAAGAACTCATACAGTTCTTTATGCATGATGTCATATAGTGCCCTAACCCGTTCTTCCTGCTCATCTTCTACATGAATTCCTCCCTGAAAGGGATCTGTAAAGTTGAAAGAAACGTATTTTCTCACTACACTCTGCATTTCCTTTTGCACTTCCTCCGCTTCCGGACAAAGGGTAATGACATAATCCCATGTCTGTTGGGCATACGTCGCAACGTCACAGGGCTTTCTACGCGAAAAGTCATATCCATTTTGTTCCATCACTTGGCAAACAACGTCAGGAACAGAATTTCCAGCCAAAATACCGGCAGTACTAATCTTCATCCCTCTACCGAAGGAGTTCAAAATTTCCTGTGCCATACGACTGCGGCACATATCATTATTACTTACTATCAGTATATTCTTCATACAAAAATTCTATTTTTATTTATTTCCTGATATAGCTACTTTAATAACCCCATCCAACTTGTTCTCGAAAATACGGTAAGCTTCCTCAATCTCATTTAATGGAAATCGATGTGTAATAAGAGGAGTTGTATCAATTTTACCTTCCTCAATCAGCATGAGAATCTCGTTACAATCGCAGCCATCCACTCCACCTGTTTTAAAAACCAAATTCTTGCCATACATATCAGGTAAAGGAAGAAGTTGTGGTTTATCATAGAGGGCTACAATCGTGACAATAGCATTAGGACGGGCACAATTCCAAGCCAAATGGAAGGAATCGTCACTCCCTGCCACTTCCAAAACGACATCTGCACCACCATGGTCACTATTCTTGAGAACAAAATCCTTGCAGTTTTCCGGTTCAGTCACCAACACATCAGGATAATGCTCGCGGACAAACCGAATTCTTTCAGGAGACTTCTCACAGATAATAATGCGTTTTGGCTTCTTCAGCATCACACACAACAAAGTACAAATCCCGGTAGGTCCGGCACCGATGATAAGAACAGTATCTTCCGCGGTTATTTCCGAGATGCATGCTGCCCAAAAACCTGTTGCAAGCACATCACCGACAAACAAAGCTTGTTCATCACTCACTGTATCCGGAATACGATTCAAACCTTGATCCGCATAAGGAACTCTGACATATTCCGCCTGACCGCCATCAATTCGACAACCTAAAGCCCAACCGCCATTAGGATCAGTACAGTTATTCACATATCCATGCTTACAGAAAAAACACTCACCGCAGAAAGTTTCGACATTCACAGTCACCCTGTCACCAGGCTTCACCGAAGTGACATCAGCCCCTACTTGTTCTACCACACCTACCATCTCATGCCCGACAGTTATTCCGGGCACAGCACGCGGCACACTGCCATGTTTAATATGAAGATCACTGGTGCAGATGCTACCAAGTGTTACACGCACGACTGCATCCCGTGAATCCTTTATTTCCGGTCTTGCTTTCTCCTGCAATTCAAACTTTCCGTGTTCAATATATGTGTATGCAAGCATAATATCCTCCTCGTTCATTAATATATACCTTGCAAAGATAATGATTTCATTGGCAAAACAAATCTCTTTTATCACGTTCAATACTCCCAAACCGAATCTCACTCTATATTTATAACAATACAAAGCTGAATAAAGTCATTCACTGTTTTTTCTACTTCAGCTTTGATATTCTGGAAAATATTCTTACTTTTATATCCTAAATAATAAATAAAAACAGCAGCATGACTTATTATATTTACATACAAGCCTATGATAGATACTTCCGAAAATCTGATTATTATAAAAGGTCAAATCAAGACTCCTGAAATAGAAAGCTGCCAAAATCATAATGGCAACTATAAGATAGTATTCCGAAATGTTCCTAGTGCGTATACTTACAAAGAAGAAAATGTCCTTTGGCTGACTGATCCGGACAAACCGGCCCCCAATAATTATCAAATAATCAGTAAAGGGAGAACTTTATCAAACATCAAAGCCTTATCTATTTTTAAGGCCGGATCACACAGCTATTGGCACATTTGTTTTCAGAATGGTAAAGAGTATGATTACAGAGAAAAGGACTTAGAAATTATCGAATCATGCTTGGGAGAGAGTCGTTCGAAAAGTATATTCGAATATTTGAAGAAAGTTGCCGATGCGAACGAATTGAAAGCTGATGACGGAACGAAGCTATTGGCAAAACAATATGAAAAGATTCATTTCATCGCAAACAACAGAGCTATTGCTGTATATCTGAATCCTCAAAAATATAAAATGCAGACCCAGACTGCCTCAACCTTGATTTTTCCTTTCGGTTGTAATGCAAGCCAGCAAAAAGCAGTCCAGGCAGCTTTTGAGAATCAAATCAGCGTTGTGCAAGGACCTCCGGGAACCGGAAAGACACAAACGATTCTGAACATCATTGCCAATATCCTTGTGCGTGGTAAGACTGTTCAGGTAGTATCTAATAATAACTCCGCCATTGTCAATGTACTTGAGAAGTTATCCAAATACGATATGGGATTCATTGTTGCATTGCTTGGCAGCACAGCTAACAAAGAGAAATTCATCGAAACTCAAGAAGAGGAAAAACAATATCCGGAGCACTTTGAGTCATGGCATGATGTGGATGCCGACCAACCTCAATTTCTCGATCAGATACATCATCAGACAGAAGAACTAAAAAGCATATTTTCCAAACAAGAACGCCTTGCCATGGCAAGACAGGAAATACAAGCTTTAAAAATAGAGTGGCAACATTATCTGCAAGAGTTCGGAACAAAAGAATTTACTCTCCAACAACGGAAAAATTCCAGCTCGGCAGACCTTCTGAATTTATGGAATGAATGTCAACAATTTGCAGAAAAAGAACAATCATCAAGTCTTCGGGGAATAGCAGCTTTTATTCAACGGTTGAAATGGTTCTTCTTTAAATTCAGGAGCAAAACGATTTGTAAAATCCCCGATAAAGGTTTCTATAAACGGGAGATGAGTTTGATTATCGCCGACTTCCAAATCTTATTCTACCAAACAAAGTATGCAGAGCTGGAAGTCGAAATAGACACATTAGAAAAGGAGCTTGCCAACAAAGATGCAGCAGAAATGGCTAGACAAATGGCCGATACATCAATGAAATTTCTAAAGAATCAGTTATTTCATACCTATGGCAATAATCATGACAAGCCCATCTTTACGCTCCCTGATCTAAAAAATAATTGGCGAGAGGTACAAAAAGAATACCCTATTATATTAAGTACTACCTTTTCATCATTAAGCAGTCTGCAACGAGATGCCGTATATGATTATATCATTATGGATGAAGCGTCACAGGTTTCCGTTGAAACCGGAGCTTTAGCCTTGTCATGTGCTAAAAATGCAATCATTGTCGGTGACACCATGCAACTTCCCAATGTGGTCACGGAAGAAAATAAGGAAACGCTAAACTTTATCGCCAATGCGTGCCTGATTAAACCGGAATATGATTGTGCCAATATGAGTTTTTTGCAATCCGTCTGCAAAGTTATTCCAAATGTACCGCAGACCTTGTTACGGGAACATTATCGATGCCATCCTCGAATCATCAACTTCTGTAATCAGAAATTTTATGGTGGAGATCTTGTCATCATGACACGTGATAAAGGAGAAGAGGATGTCATTTGTGCCATACGGACAGCCAAAGGTAACCACTCCCGCAGCCACATGAATCAACGGGAAATAGATGTTATCAAAGAAGAAGTACTACCGAATCTATCTTATGAAACAGATGAAATTGGCGTCATAGCTCCATATAACAAACAAGTAGATGCAGTAAAATCCGCACTTGAAGAGGATATTGATGTTGCAACAGTCCACAAATTTCAGGGAAGAGAAAAGGATGCTATCATTATGACCACTGTCGACGATGTCATCACTTCCTTTTCCGACGATCCAAACCTGCTCAATGTTGCTGTTTCGCGGGCTAAGTCACAATTCTATTTAGTCGTATCGGGAAACGAACAACCCAAAGACTGCAATATCAGCGATTTGATTGCTTATATCGAATATAACAATGGCACTGTTTCCACCAGTAAGATTCATTCTATATTCGATTATCTATATGAGCAATACACAGATGCCCGAATTGCCTATTTGAAGAAACACAAGAAAATATCCGAATATGATTCCGAGAATCTTACATTTGCCCTACTTGAAGATATCCTGGAAGAAAATATCAATATGCGTCATTTGAATATCATTTGCCATTTACCACTCTATATGTTGATTCAGGATTATTCTCTATTGAATGAAGAGGAAAGCAAATATGCTGCAAATATAAATACTCATATTGATTTTCTAATTTATAATCGTGTGAGCAAACAACCGGTATTGGCTATTGAAACAGATGGTTATACATTCCACAAATCGGGGACGAGTCAGTCTGAACGTGATATTAAAAAGAATCGTATTTTAGAGTTGTACGGAATCCCGTTGGTGAGATTGTCTACTATAGGCAGTAATGAGAAGAAAATTATTGGAGATAAACTTATTGAGATATTAAAATCACACTAACACCATATCTCCCTTAAATATTTATAGAGTTTACAAATCAATAGATGCAACCAATGATTTGTAAACTGCTAATATTAACTAAACCACAACTATTACCAAGTAATAACTTTATCCACAATTTCCTGCTGTTCTAAAGCAGTCCTTCTTAAATATATACGAGCAGTTTCAATACTTTCATGCCCCATCAAATCAGCCAACAAAGAAATATCATTGAATTTTTCTAAAAAATTCTTTGCAAAACGATGTCGAAATGAATGAGGATAAACAACTTTAGTATTAAGTTCATACTTCTCGGCATAGTTCTTTAATTGTTGAGAAATCCCTCTTGTTGTAATTCGTTCACCAAAACGATTAAGAAAGAGATAACCACTTTCACGATTAATAGCAATTAGCCAAACCTTAGTTTCATCCCTAAGCTTTTTTGGAATAAACAAACGGCGATTTTTTCCACCTTTAGTATAAATATCAAAATAACCAATATTCACATGCTCTATTTTTATTTGTATTAATTCACTAACGCGAGCACCAGTAGCAGCCAAAAAACGCACAACAAAATACCATTCCTGATTTTCTTCTTTTTTTAATTTGTTTTTCAGAAATATATAATCAGCATTACTAATCACATTTTCCAAATAAGAGCGTTGTTGTACTTTTACCGACTTTAGGCGAAGCCGTGTTTTATTAACGAAATCAAGATATTTATTTAAAGCTTGAATCCGTAAATTTACAGTTTTAGGCTTAAAGGTTTCAATTAAATACGTTTTGTAAAGTAACAAGTTTCTTTTATTCAAATCTTTATGACGAGAATAAAAATCATTTACTGCATATTGATATGCAGAAATAGTATTATCCGCCATATTACCCTGACGAAGAAAGGTTTCAAATTTTTCCATGATTATTTTTAATTAATAATACAATTAAACTATCACTCATAAGATAAGCATAATAAAATAGCAATAGTTCCTATTATGAGAAGTTTCTCGCTACTAGGGAGGTAAAGTGCATTGATGAGGAGATTCCGTTTGAAATTCCGAATGGATGGGAATGGTGCAGGCTGAAGCATATGTGTTCTATGCAAGCAGGGAAAAATATATCAGCTTCAAAAATTTATGATGAAAAGTCAGTTCTTCACCCATATAGATGTGTTGGCGGAAATGGATTACGGGGATTCACAAACATATTCAATACAGAAGGACATTTTGCTATTGTAGGCAGACAAGGAGCTTTGTGTGGATGCCTTAATATAGAAAGTGGTAAGTTCTATGCTACAGAACACGCTGTAGTTGTGAATAGCTATAATATAATTTCCTCGTTATTCATCTATCATTTCTTTACAGCATTGAACTTGAACCAATATGCAACGGCTACTGCTCAACCGGGTTTGGCTGTTTCCAATATAATGGAAGTTTTTATCCCTTTACCGCCTCTTTCTGAACAACACCGCATAGTTTCAAAAATAGAAGAACTACTACCTTTAGTCAAGACCTATGAACGAGCACAGAATGGACTTAACACACTAAATGTTTCACTTAACGAGCAGTTACGCAAATCTATTCTTCAAGAAGCAATTCAAGGGCGACTTGTTTCACAGATTACAGACGAAGGTTTAGCACAAGAGTTAATAGAACAGATAAGATTGGAGAAGCTACAACTTGTCAAAGAGGGTAAGCTAAAAAAGTCCGCCCTATCTAATTCGGTTATCTATAAAGGTGACGATAACAAGTATTATGAGCAGGTAGGAAAGAACATCAACGAAATTACTGAGGAAATTGCCTTTGATTTACCTAAGGGATGGAAATGGTGTAGACTGAAAGATATTTGCTCAATATTTACAGGAGCTACATTCAAAAAAGAAGAAGCTACTATAACAAAACAGGGTATTCGCATTCTACGTGGAGGTAATATATCTCCTTTTGAATTGAAAATCAAAGATGATGACATATTTCTCGCTAAAGACAAAATTAAGGAGGCTATTCTATTGAAAGAGAATGACATATTAACACCTGCGGTTACCAGTTTAGAAAACATCGGAAAAATGGCAAGAGTGGATAGTGATATGCCAGATACAACTGTGGGTGGATTCGTCTTTATCATTCGCTTGCATCTGATAAATCAATGGTTTTCAAAATACATTCTCTGTCTTTTAAGCTCTCCTTTTATGATTGATTTTATGAGGTCTATAACGAATAAATCAGGGCAGGCTTTTTACAACATTGGCAAAGAACGCTTATCAACGGCATTATTACCAATACCACCCTTGGTAGAGCAGCATCGCATTGTTGCCCAAATAGAAAAACTATTTGAGCAATTGCGATAATTCATTTATTTGTTCTGCGATACGTTTTTGTTCAGATAAGGGCGGAATGCCAATCAGTAGATTGTAAAATAACTCTTTATTGAGGTGCGGGATTGCCGCACCTCTTTTTGAATTTCTTAACTCCTCTTTATAGAACAAGATGAAAGCCAAGATATATGGTTCCCACATAGCCGAAGAAAGCCATAGCTGCTTGAATGTACTCCCTATATATCCATCCTGTGGAACAGAGAATACTTCACCTGAATTTTCACCATCTACAAGAATGATATTGTCTCCGCTAAAGACAAATTTTCCTTTCTCTACAATGGCTGCAGATGATTTTCCACGTAGGTATTTTGCATCCAGACAAATACCCTTTCCATTTCTCTTTTCACCGTCTATTAGTTGGCATATATCTTTCAACCGTAATACAGCCCAACTATTGGGATATTCAAAAGGAAACTCTATTTCAATGATTTGTCCATTTATCCTTTCATAATACTTGCTATCGCTTTAATATGATTCTCTATCCGATTTTGCTCTTGCAATGGAGGCAAGGGGAAAAGTTTGTTTTCCAAATAGCCTGATGTTATTCGCTGTTGATTTGCAGTCCCTTTAAAAGTTGCTTCATCTATGAAATATGGACTTTCAAGAAAAAACAAGAGATACCAGCGATTAATTGTTTCACCAAATTGTCGTAACACTTTTAACTCTGTTGTTCCAGCTCCAATACCATTAGGTAAGTTGTGGAAAATTGCAGATTTTCGATTTTGAAAACACGGAGTAATCTTTGCAAAGGCGACATCGCCATCTGCAAAATGGGTATAACCAGTTTTAATCGTTTTCCATTGTACCTTGTCATAAGAAAACTCAGACCCATAAGTTGCGCATATTTTTTCCATCGGAATAAAGGCTGAGATACAATTATCTTCAGCAATATTTTTTGGGTTTATTTGAAATATATCTTTGGTACGTACCCATTGCCATGTGACAGGTATCTCAAATGGAATTTCATCTGTTACGTCTATGACTGTTTTACCAATCTTCTCGAAGTACTTGTTATCGTCACTTTTATAGATAATAGAATCAGTTAAAGCAGACTTCTTTAGCTTACCTTCTTTGACGAGTTTTTCTTTTTCGGTTTTAATCTGTTCAAGTAACTCTTGGGCTGTACCTTCTTCCTCTATTTGAGGCACAAGTTTTCCCTGTATTGCTTCTTGAAGTATACTCTTTTTTAGTTTTGGAAATAATTCATGTTTTAAATTATTAAGTTCGCAATATGATTTTTCATATTGTTGAATCACAAAATCAAGCAATTTGAATTTTTCAATAATTTTCTTTTGCTCATTTAATGGAGGTATAGGCATTAAATAATTTCTCAACATATTCAATGAAACAAATGATTGTGCCCCACCTAAAGCTGTATTCTTAATACTGACAACTTGTGATTGAAGGTAAAAATACAAATATTTTATGAGAACATCATTATAAATATACTGTTTAAATAAAGCCACATTCTTGATAGCCATATCAAAGTAATTTTCTCTTGTAATAAGAATCATGCTTCCGATGTTGCCTCCTATCATAGAAAATAAAATATCGCCAATCTGTACATTTGAGCGCTTGTTTATCTCAATAAAAGTTTGTTCATCAATATACTTGGTTTTAGAAAGATCAAATATCCCTCCAATAAAGTCTTTACTTGTAATAAGCGGATAACCACAGGCTACATACTGTGGAGTATCATGCGTACCATCTCTTACATCTGAATAACTGTTTAATCTTGCCCATTCCCATCCATTCGGAATTTCAAACGGAATCTCCTCATCAATGCACTTTACCTCCCTAGTAGCGAGAAACTTCTCATAATAGGAATTGTCATCACCTCTAAAAATAAACGACTCGTTCTTATCCTTCTTAATTTTCCCTCCTTAACAAGGCGAGCTTTCTCTGTCCGAATCTTCTCTAACAAAACCGATGCAGGTTCATCATTAGGGTCTTGAGGTACAAGTTTTCCCTGTATAGCCCACTGAAGTATACTATTCTTTAATTGCTTACCATTCATAAGGATTAATCAAGTTTGATTTCAATACCCAGCAGCTTCTGTATTTCAGCCAATGTTTTATCTATCTCATAATCAAGAGCTGCACGCTTCTTAAAATAATTAGTAAGCAATTCTGCAGGTGGCAAGATTTCTTCCTCATCTTTAGGAAATTTACATTGATCAAAATTACAATCAAGCAAAATCAAATCTTGAACAGAAAAACAACGAGATTTCTCATTTCCATCTTGGCTTACAATCTCTTTCCTATCGTGCCACCACTCTTTTATTGGTTGACAATGCTCTAACTTCATTGGTTTTGTCTTAGAGAAGTGCTTATATCCATCAGGCATATCAAGACGATAGAACCAAGTTTCTTTTGTTGAATACCCATCAGGAGCATCTTCAACCCTCTCATTATTGAAAAAAAGAATATTTGTAGCAATACTTGTATAAGGAGAAAAAATACTTCCAGGCAAACGAATAATAGTATGTAAATTAAAATCTTTTAACAGCTTCGTTTTAATTGCAAGCTTCGCACCGTCTACACCAAACAAAAATCCATCAGGTACAATTACTGCCGCACGACCATTGGCTTTCAAACGGTACATTATCAATACCATAAATAAACCGCAGTTTCACTACTACGCATATCCGAAGGAAAGTTATTTTTAACGCTCGCTTCAGTACTACCACCATAAGGTGGATTCATTGCAATAACATTAACCTTGTCACATTCTTTAAAATCCCCAACTCTTGTACCCAAAGAGTCACAATGAATAATATTAGGAGCTTCAATATCATGCACTAAAAGATTAGTGATTGATAAGAGATATGGCAAAGGTTTCCATTCTTGCCCTATTACGGCTGTCTGGAATAACTTAACATCATTTGTCGTTTTAACTTGCTTATACAAATGATTTAATGCAGATGTAAGAAAGCCTCCCGTTCCTGACGTAAAATCTCCAAAAGACTCTCCTAGTTGAGGATTTAGTATTTCCACCATAAAATCAGTCAGTGCACGAGGAGTATAAAACTCTCCGGCATTCCCCGCAGATTGTAAATCCTTCAAAATGCCTTCATATATATCACCGAATGTATGCCGGTCTTCAACATCTGAAAAATCAATCTCATCTATGACATTAACCACTTGACGAAGCAAAATTCCATTCTTCATGTACTGGTTAAGGTCTGAAAAGATTTCTTTCACTATAGTTTTACCTCTTGGAGTATCTTCATTTACTGGTAAGGCCTTAAGGGTAGGAAAAAGCCTTGCATTTACAAATTC
>NC_021017.1:4519215-4559872 GCF_000210075.1 Bacteroides xylanisolvens XB1A | reverse complement strand
TTAGCTCTTCCGGAATAATTGATTTAAATACCTTTTTTTCACGGCGACTTTTATACTCCCACGTTTCTTCCTGTGCATCATAAACTTTTAGGAAGAATAGCCAAACCATTTGTTCAATACGCTGTGCATCACCACTAATACCTGCGTCTTGACGCATTATATTCTGTAATCGTTTTATTATATTATTAACTGCCATAAATTATGCTACATATAATTCGTTTTCTAAATCTTTAAGTGCTTTTTCAAATTTCTCCCATCCACCAAACAACTTAACTATCTTTTGAGGCTTACCGATTGTATTAAAAGGAGGGGTATCAAGTATATCCTCATTCTCAAATTCCAAAATGCCTTTATCAGCATATTTATCTAACAATGCTTCTAAAACTTGTTTAGCCACACCTTCATATCTAGATAAATAATCTCTCTTCTTTACATTATTAGCACGTTCCTTCCGCGTAAGCGGTTGCTTATCAAAAGCCACATGACATATTATATCAAAAATGTCTGCATTAAGTAAATCAGGACGCTTTTCACGAACTGCATCAAGTAAAACATTGTATTCTTTAAGTTCATCAACAATAACTTTCTTCTTATCAGCAGCAGTCCAGTTCTTTATAAACTCATCCAACGTAGCATACTTACCTCGAATATTCTTACGTGTAAAATCTGTTAAACTTTCTGTGACAAGAGTATGTCCATCAGCACCAAGGTATGAAACAATTTCTGTGTTTATCTGAATATCTTTTCCATTAATGTAATATTTCTTGCGACCATATTCCCTTGGAGGTTGGTCATGTGATACAGTCCGACGCGGACGATATGGAGGATATGTTTTACTCCCTCCACCTTCCAGCTCTGGATCACCATCAAATTCTGGATCTTTAAACAATTGGGTCACATTCCTGAAATCAAGAATTTCAAAATGCCACTTCCCCTTATCAGTACGCAACCGAGTACCACGCCCTACAATCTGCTTAAATTCTGTCATAGAACCTATTTCTTTATCAATAACAATAAGTCCGCAGGTTTTACAATCGACACCAGTAGAAAGCATTTCGGAAGTCGTAACGAGCGTAGGATATGGTTGATCTGGATCTATAAAATTATCAAGTTGTTTCTTCCCAATATTCTCATCTCCAGTGATACGCATAATATAGCGAGAATCCTTCTTGCACAAATCAGAGTTATAATTAACCAAAAGTTGCCGCATCGCCTCCGCTTCTTCTATATCTGCACAAAAGATTATAGATTTTGTCATGCGTCCTATTCTATGGAGCATTTTAGTTATGCGTCGAGCAACAATATCTCGGCGTTGCATAATAACTAACTCACGTCCAAATGTTTTCCGGTTATAAAAACCAGCTTTAATGAGATTACCTTTTATATCCAACTCATCTTCCTCGGGCGTCCATCCTTCTAAATCGATATTCAAAAAAGAGTTAGTTACTCTATACGGAGCTAAAAAACCATCTTCAATACCTTGCTTTAATGAGTATGTATACAAAGGCTCATTGAAATAGTCAAGATTATTAGCTCCTTCTTTTACTTTAGGGGTTGCAGTCATACCAATCTGAGTTGCGGAAGAAAAATACTCTAACACTTTTCGCCACTCCGATTCATCTTTAGCACTTCCACGATGACACTCATCTACAAGAATCAAATCAAAGAAAGTTGATTTGAACTCTTTAAAAGGATCGGGAATATTCTCGTCATAAGAAACTAATTGTTGATATAGAGCCATATATATTTCAAAAGAAGAGTCCATATTCTTCTTTTGAATCTTCGTCATAACTTTTTTAAAAGGCTTAAAATCTTGAGCCATAGTCTGATCTATCAAGACATTTCTATCTGCAAGATATAAGACTCGCCTTTTTAATCCAGATTTTGTCAACCGATGAATAATCTGGAAAGCTGTAAAAGTTTTTCCTGTACCTGTTGCCATTACCAATAAAATTCGATTTTGTCCACGGGCAACAGCTTCAATTGTTCTATTTATAGCTATTCGCTGATAATAACGAGGAATGTTAGTATGAGCATCCCAATAATAAGGTTCTTCAATAGCCTTTATTTCTTCCGAAGTATATTTTTTAGAATCACGTAAACGTTTTAACAGTTCATCAGGAGTTGGAAACTCATCCATATTAATATTAGTTTCCTTACCAGTAAGAAAATCATGCTCAATAAAACCGTCTCCGTTAGAACTGTAAGCAAAAGGTATATCCAGAATTTTCGCATAGTCCATTGCCTGTTGCAGTCCAGCTCCCACAGCTTTATTATTATCTTTTGCCTCAACTATAGCAATAGGATTATTTGCAGAATAATGCAATAAATAGTCAGCTTTCTTTCCTTGTTTCCGGGCATGAACATTCCCTTGAAATATTACTCGCCCATCAGTAAAGTAATATTCCATCTTTATGAGTTCTTTTTGCCATCCTGCCTTTTCAACAATAGCTGGAGTTATAAAACGTAATTTTATATCTTCCTCTGTTAATGACTTCTTATCCATATACCTAACACTTAACTTCTTATAATTGTGTATTATCGGAAGTTGCAAATCTAATTAAAATAATTAACAAGAAGAAATTATTTACTCGTTTTTGTAGAAATAATGTAATTACATAGTTTTACCAGGGGTAACACATATATTTCACAAACTATACCTATATTAAATAATCATCCTTCTGCAATGTTTAAGAAGATATTTTCCTCACAAAAAATCAGATGACTAAAAGTTACTTTCCGTACAATTCAAAGAATAAAACTAGATATAAAATTCAGTACCATGTTTAATATATTGTTTACCCAAACTAACAATAAATTTCATCAAATAAAATAACCAAAACTACAGAAACAAAAACATACACTAAAAAATAAAGCATACTTTCATTTGAATTAAACTGTTTCTTGTTATCTTTGCCTAGACGTATTCATTTAAAGAACAATAATATGGATGTTGAAATAAAAGAGAAAGAAAACCGGAGACATGTCGGACGCAATTTACAAAGGATTCGTGTATATTTAGGCATGAAACAGGAAGCGCTGGCTGCCGATCTTGGTGTAAATCAGCAGGTCATTTCAAAGATTGAGAAACAAGAGGAAATAGAAGAAGGCTTTCTAAAAAGAATTGCTGAAGTGTTGGGTATATCCGAAGAAGTCATTAAAGACTTTGATGTTGAAAAGACGATTTTCAATATTAATCATCATAATTATAAGGATGCAAATATCTCTGAAGGTGCTACTACATACGCCATCGTTCAACAAATAAATCCACTTGAAAAGATAGTTGAGTTATATGAGCGTTTATTGAAAAGTGAGCAAGATAAAATTGAGATCCTGAAAAAATATATGAAATAATCACTGCTAGATTCAGCAATCTAATATATAGAAGAATGGAAACAATAGAAAATATAAAATCAAATCACCTTCACCTTGGGAAAAAGATAGAACGTGTACGCAGACTTCGCGGTATGACTCAAACGGAGCTAGGCCAATTATTAGGAATAACCAAGCAGGCTGTTTCAAAAATGGAACAAACCGAGAAAATTGACGATGAACGATTAGAAAAAATAGCCTCTGCATTAGGAGTTACTACCGACGGATTGAAAGAGTATAACGAAGAAACAGTTTTATATAACACAAATAATTTTTACGAGAATTGCGGTGTAAAAAATGCAATTGGTAATAACCAAACATTCAATAATTTTCCCATAGAACAAACGATTGAACTCTTTGAGAAACTGTTAGAGAAACAGAAAGAACAATTTGAGAGCTTAAAAAAAGAGAAATAGATGACCTTTATAAAATACTCAACTTCGTTTATAACAATTATTTCCCTAAGGAAGTTGTAGATGAATTGATTTCCTCAAAGAACAAAGAAATTGATTGGCTAAAAATAGAGATAAAGAACCTTAAACAAGAAAGAGAAACCTTGCTGCAAATAATTAGGGATATGTATTGAGTATCCCTAATTACCAAATGTTGATAAGAAATCCCCATAACATACAAATAAAACAATCCCAACGCTTCCCATTCCCAAAATAAAGTCCTACTTTTGTGAAGAATTCTGTTTGCAATATTTACAACAGTATTTCACAAATAAAATAAACCCTACAAAATGAAAGAAGAACCCGACAGTCTGTCTGTCCCTTACAATTTTGCCCGTTGTTTCAACGCTCAATGTCCACAAGCCTCCAAATGCCTGCGCCACATAGCTACACAACTTGATACAACAGATTACCTTTATATCTCCATCGTTAATCCGGCACGTTATCCTGCGGATGGAAACCAATGCGAATGTTTCAAAACTACAGTAAAAGTCCATGTGGCATGGGGACTTAAACAGTTGCTTAACAGAATCCCCTATGAGGATGCAGTCAGTATCAGAATACAATTGGTAGGACACTATGGAAAAACGGGATATTATCGATTCTATCGTGGAGAACGGGGGCTTATGCCTAAAGACCAAGCCTACATCAGACAACTATTCCGCAATAAAGGGATAAAAGAAGAGCCAACTTACCAACGCTACACAGAAGAATATATTTGGTGAGTTGCTGTCATCTGTCACAATTTAGGGGTTAATTGTTTAGTAATGAACCGATAAGACTGTGACAGCAAGAGGTGACGGCAGGGTGATGGCATTTTTGCCGTCACCTGGTTATTAGTCTTACAACATGATAGAGTGTACCGCTACGCGTATGTTTGGAAGGTATTTCTTGCTTTTTCAGTATTCTTCCGAAGGAATTAACCCTCTTGACAGACATCGGGATTGAACTGCCTTTTTGAATATCTTCCATAATCTCCGCTGGAGACAACCACTCCCCTTCTTCAGGCTGTGCGGCACGGAAATAACGGAAGAAAAGTTGCTCTTCCGGCGGGACTTGTTCAAATTCACGGTTGTTTTCCACCATGATCTTTTCTTCCTCCTGGTCGAACCAGTAACGTTCGCCATGTTCCAATTCGTACATAGCTTGTGCGTAAAGCTGCTCATAGTCTATCGGACGGTTGGTGTCAATCACTCCGGTCACTTCGATGCAAATAAAACGACGACTGCCGGAAGGGTCGGTCAACAAGTCTTTCTGGTTACTTGTAGCTATGAATGAGGCGTACCGACGCATTTCAAGCACGGCACTGCCATGAGGTTTCTTCACATTCAGTACAGGCTTTTGCAGAATATGTTTCAGAAAGCCTTGTTGTGTCGAACTCACCTGGTCAAATTCATCGATATTGATAAGCGCAAAACGATTGAGGTAAAGTTCGGCATCTTTCTTTCGGGAGAAATCAATGCTGTCAGTATAGTAGGAACGCTCGGAAGGGGGCATTATGCTCCGGCAAAAGGTGGATTTACGTGTCCCTTGCGGTCCGACAAGTAAGGGCGAAACACTGTTTGCATACTTTTTATTGCTTCCTTTCCAATGAGAAACCATATTGAGGAACCAACGGTGGAACAAATCCATCCAATACGGATTCTTACAAGGGACGGTGGCTGCCAATGCACGAATACGGTCTTTACCGTCCCATGCGGGAAGCCGGTAGAGGAAATCTTCCAACGGGTTGAATACAGGGACGCGGTTGGAGTAAATATAACGACTAATATCCCTATCCCACAACGGGATACCTTCCATCTGTGCATCCAAAGCAATGCTGTTCAGCGCACGTTTATCGAGAGGATTGAAACGGAAACGAAAAGAAAGCCTTTCACGATATTCTACCTCACCAATTTGGGTATTATGACGGAATTCATAGCGGCGTTTCATAAATTCTTCAGTCTGCAAGGCGAGTTGCTGCTCTTTAGTCAGGCTGATATTCTTGCCGAAACCTTTGCACTCGGTATATATATTGCCAATCATTTGCCGGATAAGCTCTTCCTGTCTATACATATAGAAGTGGAAAACAGTACGTTTCACAACTTCTTCTTGTGGAAGTCCCGAAGCAAAACAGTTTTTAGCCAGTTGGACAACTAAAGGATGCCATGTGTCTTTGCTCAATTCGAGCCCCGCTTCCCGGAGATCGGCATAAGCTTTCCGAAAAGCGGCTTCGAAAAGCATCAGGAAGGCATTTTCCGCATCATATCCCGGTACGGCACGGGTCAATGGAGATTTCTCCGCCTGAACCGCTTCACGGAAAGTGGTTTCTTCGGGCATTGATGATGGTTGAGAGAGATAAAATTGGACTGAATTCGGACGATATATGATGTCCGGATCGTGGGATAATCGCGAATATTGTTCCAGAGTCGGTTCTTTGGGAAGTATATCGAACGGGATTTGGGGCTGATAACATTTCACAGCCAGTCGATAAGCATGGGCATGGAATAGTTCCGCTTCTTCCCGTGTTTTGGGAAGGGAGTTGTCCGGTCGGGTGAAGGTAGTCCATATTTTCACAGTTTTGCCACTTGAACCCATAAAAACACAACGGGTTTGTGGTTGCTCACAGGCTTTTTGTTTCACTAAAGCGATTTCCGACTTATTGGATAAAGGGCCAATGGTCAGTTCTACAATACCGTTGTAGCTTTTCATCTGTTTCTGACCGTTTACTTTTCGGAATTCAGCGGCAGGAATTATCTTGGGCAGTTTATCGGCAAACATACACCGTTCATCGGAAAGGGTATATCGCAGATGTTCTCTGAATGTAGAAACAGGACGGGATTTTATTTCTGTCTTTATCTTATTTACCAGTATATCAAGATCCATTACGCTGAGCGCTATCGTATCTTCATTCTTACGAAATTGAGTAATTTTCATTAATTTGATAATAAATTGTTTTGTCAGCGCCTTTGTGATCGTTGAGACTGCTAAATTAGTCATAATATCCGAAACCAGCAAAGAAAACAAGTTTTTAATACAGAAAATTATTGATATATCAAGCATCTCTTTATCTGAAAGAAACGGGATTGTCACGACCTAATTACGGGGCAAATTAGTTTTCTCCGCTTGAAACTACAGTTCCAGCGAAGGGAAACTATAGTTTCATCGGTGAGAAACCAATGGTTTCAAGTAATTGGAACTAGAGTTTCAAGCGTATGAAACTAAAGTTTCAAACCGCAGAACCAACAGTTTCACGCCTTGAAACCGTTAGTTTAAAGGCAGAGCACAACTCATAAGTACGGGGATAATAAATTGAACGACTTATCTTTCTATAGCTGATACTATCAAATTCCAAACAGTATCTTTGATTTTTTCTTTGTTTTTTGGGGTGACAGCATTATTGCTATCACACTGCTGTCACCTTGTGCTGTCACGCTACTAAGTTCTTATACTCTGCAAGTTAGATTATAATCTGTGACAGATGACAGATATATTTTGTTTTTTATTTCATAGGAGGGCTAGTCTTATTTCACAGGGGACAATTATTCCGTCATCATATCATATTCCACAATCTTCTTCTTACATAAGCGTTCAGTAATATCTTTCAGAATATCTATGCGGGAAATAAGATATTCCAGTTGTTCTTGTGAGATACTGAAATCTTTGTTATAGCGAGCTTCAATGTAAGAACGGCATAATAAATCAAAACATTCTTTCTCTACATCCGTATTTTGAGGAAAGACTGTAGTTAATTCCATAGAAAAACGTTTCACCATCCCACCGAGTTCCTTGATTTTATGACTCTTTGGGCGATAGTTCGTAAAGACCATCAAGATACAATTATAAAGTTTCTCACAAGCTTGATGAAGCATGAAAGCTGATAAGTTATATTGTCCTTTAGGCACGAAATATTCCTTCACACTACCTAAAAAGTCACAGGCATAAGGAAAAAGCTTATTAAATTCACTCTGCGCAATATCCCGAATCTCCTTAAAACTCAGCTTCCGTGGTTTAGCCAATTCGTGTTTGCCACTATTATAAAGCATAATGCCCTCCTTTACTATATCCGTAAAGAAATACTGGCTGACTTCCAAGTTACGGTTTACTGTATTAATATGCTCTACTATAAATTGTGGGAATGCATGACGGCGGTCTGCAAACAAGTCATGATATTTATTAGTAATACGATAGAGTTTTTCTTCCACGTGTTTAGTAGGTCCGGTCACGACGACAAGAATGTCATAATCGCTTTGATAGGAAGTATGAACACCAAATTCTATATTAGTGTCCCATAAAACATAGTTTCCCCTTGCATAACTTCCGAACAGGATAACCATCTGACAATTCCCGATGCTTTTACACACTAAATCCAGCAAAACTGTCAATTCTTCCTGTGTACATTTGGGTAAACGTTTTATAGACTTCTTCATTATCATTCTTATTTGTAACTTTACAAAGGTACGAACTTTATCATCCCTAAACTACAGAGATACAAAAAAACTTATAATAAAGTCTTTTCAAAAATCCTTCAACACTTCCATCATTGCCGGACGACGTTTATATTTTATCCGAAATTCCGCTACTATGTTTTTCACTGCAGTCTGTCCTCCCTTTAGTTTATGTATGCACGGTAACACTTGTGCGATAAATTCATAATTCCTCCGTCCCATTTTCCGTTCGGCATAGTCATTCAACGAAGAAGTATACATAGCAATCAGCTGTTCCGAATGAGTATCCTTCAAATAATGAGCATACCGCATCAATGCTTCCAGTTGATCATATCTAGTTGATGACAACAAGGTGAACAGACGCTCATTATCCTGTTCTTTCACATAGATATCAGCTTCAGCACTTCCACCGAAAGAAAAATAGTTACTAAATTCTGTTTCCTTCATCATCGCATCCAGAAAACTCTTCCATTGTTCTTTCGGAATCAGAGTTTTGAGTTTATTGTAATATGTCAGTTTATCCCTGCCTGTCACAAACAATAGACGACATGTATCAATTACTTCGGAAGTCCGGTTGGTCGTCTCGTAAATCTTAAGTTTTATTTCCAACCATTTACTATCGGTACCGGGATATATCTCTTCTTTCGCAATCTCTATTCCTTCATCCAGCAAACGGATGGCTTCATCGTATTGGCAACGGACAATCAATTTTTCAACCTCCATCTCCCGTATTTCAGTCAGATAAAGATATTGGCGGATCATTTCATTCGCTTTTTGCTCTTCATTCTGCTCCAATAATAAGTTGACTTTGCGAAGAACTAACTGATATAAATCATGAGTGTCCTTTCTTGTTTCAAGAAGTCCATCAATCAATTCCAAGGCTTTTTCTGTCGGCTGAATCGAAAGATTGATTTGCATCATAAGTTCATCTATATCATAGATTCCGTAATTTCGATAAGTAGATATTTCAGCAATCTGACGTAATTCCTGTAGAATATCCGTCTTTTGTTTCTGAGTTGTTTTAGGATGTCCAACCACTTTCATGAGTAAACCTCCTGCATGCTCACAATAAAGGGAAGTGCCAAAGTCATCATCATCGTCAATATATAGTAATTCATCCTCATAATTCTCACCGATAGAACGAAGTGTTTGAAGAGCTATGGCAATAGTACTATCCATATCTCCCAGACTCAAAAAGAAGTCTGCTTTCTTCAGAAAAACATCCATTCGATTGAAAACAGTTTCCCAATCACGACTGTAATCATTATAACGATTATGATAACGAGACTTTTTACTGTCACCGAAACTATTAAAAATCTTTTGGATTTCCGTTCTATAATCTTTTCCCTTTGATGTCGAAGACGATTCCTTGAATATAAAACGCTTCAAAAACGCTGCCTTAAATTCCGGATTCGTTGAGGCATATTCACTGATAAATGTAGAAATTTCTTGCGGACTAATGAATGACAGCAATTGTTTGATGTCCACATCGGGCTGTACAACCTCTTCTTCCTTTGTAACTATTCTCATTTTTGAAAATGCACTACGACTTACTCGTTTATTATTATCACGAATTGCCAGAAGTGCTGCCACGACATGCTTGCAGATTTCTCCATCATACGGACAATCACAGTACCAGGATTCTACTTCCTTTCCGTTCATAGATATTTCTACATTATAATCATCCGTTCCCTCTACGGTTGCAGTCCATTCACCGGGTGAGGTTTCTTCCAGTTCGGAAACGGCATCTGTATCATAATACTCTTCTCCGCGCACTAATATTCTATAGGGTACACAGCTCTCAAAATTATCTAATGTAATCATAATGAATATTTTACTCTTTTATATAACCTTCTTGTTCATACGCTTTCCCATATTTATGAATCATTGCCACCAATGGCCTTAAACGTTCGTCAGAAACCAACATAGCCCTATAACGCAAATACTGATTATCATAAAGCTGCCGGTTTCCGTCCTTGAGGCGTTTCTTCACATCCGCAGGAATGAAAAATTCCGCACGGTTGCCCAATTTGACATAGAATTCATTTAAAAAGATAGAAATGCCAGCCAAATCTATATCTCCGAAATGGATATAACGATTGGGAATTATCTTTAGCCAGTTACACAAATCCTTCGATTGCGGATAACGGGACACGAAAAGAACTTTCATTCCTTCAAACAAGTACTTTTGGGCACGGATATGCTGGAAATTCTCTCCATTCTCTATACCCACTACTACGACATCTTCAGGAATACGGAAATATTCGTAATCCTGCATGAAAATAGAAGTGCCTTGCAAGGGAGAAAGCACACATGGTTCGCCATGAAACGTAGCTTCTATAGGCGTATAACAATTGAGGAGAAAACCTTTGAACGTACGGGTATATCTCAATTTAGAGTCCCCCGCCTTCGCCACTTGCTCCGAACGCGACACTTCATCCGGACAGTTCTTCATCTCAATCCAATCTTCCAGCTCCATGCCAGAAGTATAATTCTGGGAGATGTAGATACGGCATCCTTCCGGGTCAATCATACGAAAACTACGCTTACTCCCTCGGGGAACAATAGTGATGATTCCCTCATCCATTAATCTATTTGCTATCAGTCCATCAAACTTTGTGTAAGGTATGAGCTCGCCGCCCAGCATTTTCAGAACCAGCCTCGCCATTGCCAATGTAAATAAACTGCCACTCATTTTTCTATCTTATTATAGGTTAACAATGGGACAACCTGTGTATTTGACCGCCCGTCCTTACTCAATAAATAGGTATAACGATAGTCCTCCACATTATAAGTAGTGGGAGAACTGTTTACCAACAATATATTCCGGCAATTGGCAAAATCCAGAATGCCTTTCACATTGTTGGGGTGTAACTTGCCTATTTCATCCATCATACAATGGATTTTAAAGTCACCAAACTTACGTGATGCCTTTTCTTTGAATACATTAATCAGCATGATATTGACCATGGCTTTCACCAGAATGTCCGTACCGTCGGAACCTACATTGGCTATCTTCTCCACCCATCCCGTGTCATTATCATTCTCTTTCACACGGAACTCCAGTTTGAATGTATCGGCAAGCGCCAACCGCCTGCGTCCCGGCTCGTCAAGCAGGAATTTCATAAACGACAACAAATGCCGGACAGCCACCGCATTGACATCTTCACGGGAATCCTGCGAGAACAAATCAACCTTTCCCATATTATATTGGTTCTCATCGCTAAACCGTTTAATCTCCAGCAATAACTGCATCAGTTTATCGCTGCTCTGAAGCGGGCGAAGAGCTATTTCCTTTATTACTCCGGCAAAATTCCGCTTGACAAAATCGTCGTTGATATCCTTTATTGTTCTGTGTATCTCGCTTTCATTACGGGTCAGTCCTCCCACTTCCTGCGAAATCCGGCGGATTATATCCGTATACCGTTCACTGATATGTTTCTGATAATCGGAAATCTTATCATTATCTACAAACTCGCACAGATTGGAAGCGAAATCATAGTAATCCTGTTCTCCAACCAGTTCCGTACGGAAATGAAACGTGTTTTTTGACGAGAAGTTTCCATTGAACTGCGTCACCGCTTTCTTGAATTCTTCTGTTTTTCTGATAGTGGATACGATGAGCGACTTCAACTCTTCCACAATAACATCGCAATTTTTCCGAGTAGGCTTCTCTCCTATTTCTGTCACAGAAGGCGGACAGAAAGTTTCATCTTTCCGGAACATATCCACTTTATTCAATCCATCCTCCAATAAGTGCAATTCCTTGTTAATCCGGTCGAGGTGCTCGTCCGCCCCTTTTTTCTGAACCTGCAACTTCTCCTTTTTCAGAGCGAAACGTTCGTCCAATGCAACTAGCTTCGCATCCAGTTCTTTCTTCCTGCTTCGCGTAGCAGGTTCTTTATCAAACAGCTCCTCCTTGTCTCTTTCATAAAAAAGAACTTGTGGGCGGGATTTACCTATATAATCTAATTCTTTATTTATTTCGGCAAGCCTGTCATCATACTTGCGGATAGTGACCGTATCAGCACCCTTTCCATTCAATTCATTCTCCTGCGCCTGCTTCAATTCCTTTTTCCGCTCCGCAGTTTGCTGTTTCATCCGCTCTATCTCTTGCTGAATGCCGGCAACAAACTCCTCCAGTTCCTTCCGGAGTTCCGTCCTGCTATCATTATACACTTTCCGGCAAGCTTTCAACAGTTTTTCCCGTTCCGCCAAATGCTTCTCCTTCTCGCCTTCCGCCACATAAAGACGATGACCGATATCATTCAGTTGCGCCTGTAATTCTTCGGTACATCCTCTTTTCCATTCCTCTTCCTTCGTCTTCCATGAGGCGTAATCAGCCTGCAAATTCTTCAATTTTGCAGGAATCTGCATTCGCTCGGCTTCCATCAGATGTTGTTCTTCCAAAATACTATGTATTTGCTTCGAATACTTCTTCTCCAAAGAAGAAACAGCTTCCCCCTCTTCTTCCGTCAGTCGGGTGAGACGGTCGGTACAGAGTTGCCGGGCTGCTTGTTGCCTATCGCGCTCCTGCTTCATTTCCTCGGGAGTGCGGACAGAACGCTCGATTGCTGTCAGATTGAGTGAAACGCCGAACAAAGTAGCTTCCTTATTCACTAATTGAGGTTGCAGTTCATTGTTGTACAACACCAGTTCCTCATCCGCCACCTTGCCTATCGTCTCCTGCCAATCCGGTTTGTTCTTCTCCAGCCATTCACACAAAGAACCTTTTCGTTTCTCAATCAAGGCATCCAATGTTTGCAACTGTTCTTCAATCGCGCTCCGTTCTTTACGAACGGTCTCCATCTTTGTCTGAAATTCCCATTTCAATTCTTTCACTTTCCATTCACAATCCTGCCTCAACTGCTTTATTTCTCCTTGTTGCTGACGGATGCTATGTTCCAGTTCCTTGTCCTTTTTGCGCAGTTCGTTGATGCCGTCTTCACAATCGGACATTTCCTTTTGATGGGGATGTTCGTATTTCACCTTTTGAAGTTTCAGGTTACACTGTGCCTGTTCGTCGCGCAACTGCCGGATACGATTATCCACAGTCTGCACTTTCTCTTCTTGCGTTACCCTTACTTTTTCTTCTTCCACACGAAGCTGTTGCATCAATTCTTCCTGCTTGCCGGCAATCTCCGCATTCCGAGCATTTATCCGTGCTTGCTGGCTATTCTCAAAAGTACGGAAATCAGCTTCCAGTTTCTCAAACAGCAATCGGTACTTACTCAATACGTCCTCATAAGCTCTTGTCAGTTCCGATTTCATATTCCGGACTTGTTCAAGTTCCTGAATCAGTAATTCTTCGCAAGATACCCGTTTGATGATTTCTTCAATCTGCATCTGCTCGTAATGCAGACGTTTCTCACGTATCTTTTTGAGCAAATCGTTTATTATACCTATATCCCTAATTAAGCCATCACGCTCATTGGTGTACTTTTGTTGCAGTTCACCCATAAGCCGCAGCAACCGTTCACGTTCCGTCTCCGCTTTAGCCTGTTCTTCCTTCACTAACGGAATCTCATGCAAAGCCTGTTTCTCCGCAAAGTTAAGCTCCGCACGCCCTTCACCAATCTGCTTTTGAGTATAAATCAAGTCACGATAGGCGTTCATTACTTTCTCCGCCATCTTCCGGACAGGCACTTCTCCATTCTTGTTCTTTGTAAACCAAAGCATCACGTCCCTGTATTCCTGCTCGAATTCCTTTATCTGGCTACGATAGAAGTCCAAATCGACAGAAATATCCTCATCACTCATCGAACGGATAATGGTATCTTTTATAAAATCAGCATCCAGTTTGGAATTTAAAAAGACGTTCTGTATCGTACGGGGAATATTCTGATATTTTGCACTTTCCACAATGGCAAACTTGCGGTAGGGTATCATTTCGTGCTTGCGGTTATTACCGAAAATAATGTCCCGATACATTTCATAGCTAGTCACTTGTGCAGTAATCTGAATCTTCGAACCGATATGTTCGCGGATGCGTCCCCACTCGGAATGTACCACATTGTGTTCGTCAATGAACCAGTCCTGTTGGAATGGCGCATCAATAAAACGGAAAAACACCCGTCCCTGGGATTTGGCAGCTACCACACAATACGCCCCATTCTCCCGCATCACCTCATAGATAATGTAAGAATTGGCGTATGGAAAGTAAAAAGCATCGAAGCTTTTCTTCTCCTTCGGAATGCCTAGTCTTAGTTTGTCAGCATTATAAAAGAATAGGATGGCACGGAGCAGCGTACTCTTACCGACACCTTGCGTACCTATAAAATGTACGTTCCCATCCAACTTCACTTCCGCATACGGAATATGGGCACTGTTCAGAAAAATAATCTTATTCAGGTATCTCATCTTGCACCTCCTCTGAAATTGTGATACAATCAACCAAGTCCTCCATATAATGGAAAGCCGACAATACTTTATACGTCCCGTCAAGTTCGTTTTCTTTCTCTATCAGTCCTATACTCTCCAGTTCTTTCAGCAGTTTGCCGACTACTTCATCATATTTCTTCTTATCCGAAAACAGTTTGGTTGCCTTTTCTTTCAGTTCGATATCGCATCCTATCTGAATCTCAATATCAGCGGCACGAAACAGAAAGCCCGGGCCGAATGCCGAATGATAGGTTTTCAGGAAACTCAAGTAATCAATCCACTTCTGAATTGCTTCCAGTTTACGTTCCAAATCGACTTTCGATTCCTTGCGGGTAAAGTAGTAATAACCGTCACCGCCTTCCAGATAAAAACCGATGCCTTTGTAGTAATCATAATAATCGGGCAAATCTTCCTCAATGGCATCATACAAGCGTTTCACTTGGGTAGAGACACTATTGGAAGAAATGAATCCCCCTTTGCTAAGTATATTAAATATCTCTTCAGTATATTTCATAGTCATCTGTTTTTAGCATTCAGCATACATCATTTGGCATATATTAAAGGGTATTCCACTTCATCGGAGATTTCATAAGTATCCGTAAAGCGAAGTTCGTCGGCATACTGTGACGCCAATTGGCAGAAAAAGATTAATTTCTCTCCACGTGTCACCTCTTTCCGGTAGCGATAGTTCATCACAAAAGAGAACAGGTGGGTGCTGGACGCCATAAATGAATTATGCACTTCCTGCAAGTTTACGGTATCTATCATTTGCGACTGCCCATCCAGGTATCCTTCCGGAATGGCATCTGCCAGTTGTTTCATTCCTTTCGGAGAATTTCTCTGCCGCGCGACAAGTTTCTTCAAAATCTGAAAAGCCTCATCGGAAGTCCGTAGATTATCAATGGAAAGCTTGATGCGATAACCGACCTGCGGCTCCATCCAGACAGGATTTTTTTGTGCGGCAACAGAACGGATACTTGTATGTTCTTCCAACAAGAACTGGTCTTTCAAGTACTTCAACTTCTTTACTTTCTCAAAGATACGGTTCTGATAATCTATCAGATTCAGATAATGGATGATTTGTTTCTGGATTTCAATTAGGTTATGGTACGAATCATTTAGCTGAAGTTTCACGTCACTTACTACATTCCGCATCTGTACGTCCATCGCCACCCGGAAGAAAACAGGCTGTCCGTAGTCTATCAATTCCTCACTTTTACGGATCAGCAGAGCAATATTATTCCGTTTCTCATCAAGCCGGACAAGTTTGGTTTTCTTTATCTTATAATTCGGTTCGTTCTTATAAGTATTATCCATGTTCCTTTTCAAGTCCATCACATTGCGGACTGTAGTCAGAGCGATGTTTTTCAGGCAGCGTTTCACTTCACGCTGGTAGTTGTATTTACGTTGTTCGTTATTCTCTTTCAAGTAATAGTCAATGTTTTCATTCAGTCGTGTCAGGTAATCCTGCACGAAAGATACATTGATTTCTTCATTTACTTCGAGTACATCTTCAAAGAATTTCAGATAAATATCCTCCATTTCAAGGAAGTCGCCAGTATCCCGGATAACCCCATAGTCAATCAGATAACGGATACGCTCTTCTTTGTACTCTGTCATTTCAAGCGCATAATCGTAGCGGAACGAAAGAGACTTCCGTTTGGCAAACATTTCTTTCAGAAGTTCTTTCTCCCTGTCCAGACTTTTGACAAGTTCTTCTATAGAACGAAAAGTGCTCATATTAGTTTTGTTTTTTAATGGTGTTTACTACTTCCAAATATTTACATAGTATATATTTCAGTAATAAGATATCACAAAAATAACATAAATGAAATAGTAAACCTAATTTCTGTATCAATATTTTCATTACTACAAAAATTGAGAAACTAACTCTACATATTCATTATACAACTATAAATTTCAAGTAAGAATTTGCAAAGGCAATTACTATTTATACCTTTGTGACTTCAACAGAAAATATGATTTCAATAGAGAATTAGTAACCCGTTAAAAGAGAAATTGATTATGCGTTCATTCATAGTATTTCTTTGTTTGGTCCCCACCCTCCTGTTTGCCCGACAAACTCAACTTGAGACACAGTTGAAAGAAGCCATCAAAGGAAAGAAGGCCGAAATAGGAATAGCCGTCATCATTGATGGAAAAGATACGGTAACTGTCAATAATGATATTCACTATCCACTGATGAGCGTATTCAAGTTTCATCAGGCATTAGCATTGGCAGATTATATGGGAAAACAGAAGCAATCGCTGGAAACCAGGTTACCCATTAAAAAATCGGATTTAAAGCCGGATACTTACAGTCCGCTACGGGATAAATATCCGCAGGGTGAAATTGAAATGAGTATTGCCGACCTGCTAAAATATACACTCCAACAGAGTGACAACAATGCCTGCGATATTCTTTTTGATTATCAGGGAGGTCCGGATGCCGTAAACAAGTATATCCATTCACTAGGAATTCGGGAATGTGCCATTGCCGGTACGGAAACTGCCATGCACGAAGACTTGAACCTATGTTATGAAAACTGGACTACTCCGTTAGCCGCAGCCGAATTAGTGGAAATATTCCGTAAGAAGCCATTATTTCCCAACGTGTACAAAGACTTCATTTTTCAAACAATGGTGGAGTGTCAAACCGGACAAGACCGTCTGGTTGCTCCGTTGCTCGACAAAAAAGTAACCGTAGGTCATAAAACCGGAACGGGAGATCTTAATGCGAAAGGACAACAAATCGGTTGTAATGACATCGGTTTCGTACTTTTGCCCGGTGGACGTACTTATAGTATAGCTGTCTTCGTGAAGAATTCTGAAGAAAATAATCAGGTGAACAGTAAGATTATCGCTAATATTTCCCGTATCGTTTACGAATATATAATGCAGCATTAAGATGGAGACAAAGTACGTTCGGTACAAATGAAGATAGAAACAAAGTAATAGAAATTAGAAAATTCATTTATATGAAACTACATCATATCGCTATCTGGACTTTTCGTCTGGAAGAACTAAAAGAGTTCTATGTCCGCTTCTTCGGAGGAAAAAGCAACGAAAAATATATCAATCCCAAGAAAGGATTCGAGTCCTATTTTATCTCTTTTGGAGAGGGAACAGACTTGGAACTGATGAGTCGTACAGATGTACAGAACACTCCCATTGAAGAAAACAGGGTTGGACTGACACACTTTGCTTTCACCTTTCCCAGCCAGGAAGAAGTATTACGCTTCACCGAACAAATGCGTTCGGAAGGATATACCATCGCCGGCGAACCGCGTACTTCGGGAGACGGATACTTTGAAAGTGTAGTCCTCGATCCTGACGGAAACCGGATTGAGTGCGTATATCGGAGAACTGCAAACGAATCGAAAAACAAAGCAAGACAGGAAACTGAAATAGAAAGTATTCCCCCCGTGACGCTCCATACAGAACGTTTATTTTTCCGCCCTTTCGAAGAAAGAGATGCAGAAACATTTTTCGCTTGTTGCCAGAACCCGAATCTGGGAAATAATGCCGGATGGCCGCCCCATCGTACGTTGGATGAATCCCGCCGGATACTTCATTCCACATTTATCAACCAGGAGGGGATATGGGCAGTGATACTAAAAGATACGAAACAGCTAATCGGTTCCGTAGGAATTATCCCCGATCCTAAACGCGAAAATCCGCAAGTGAGAATGTTGGGTTACTGGCTCGACGAATCTTATTGGGGCAAAGGATACATGACCGAAGCAGTGCAGGGTGTCCTCAACTATGGCTTTGAAGAATTGCGGCTTAGCCTCATCACAGCGACCTGTTATCCGCACAATAAACGTTCGCAGAAAGTACTGAAAAAGAACGGTTTCATCTACGAAGGTACACTTCATCAGGCAGAACTGACTTACAACGGAAACATCTACGACCACCAGTGCTACTACCTGCCCGGCATCTCCCAACCTACTCCGGAAGACTATGATGAAATCCTCCATGTATGGGAAATGTCCGTTCGCCACACGCATGATTTCCTGACGAAAGAACATATCCAGTTCTATAAACCACTGGTGCGGAAGCATTATCTACCCGCTGTTGAACTTTTTGTTATCCGGAATGCCAACGGAAAGATTGCCGCCTTCATGGGATTGAGTGACGAACTGATCGAAATGTTATTCGTACACCCCGACGAGCAGGGAAAAGGATATGGCAAACGATTAATGGAATATGCAAGAGACAAAAAACATATGGATAAGGTGGACGTAAACGAGCAGAATGAAAAAGCACTCCAGTTCTATCTCCATTTGGGATTCCAAATCATCGGCAGAGATGAAACGGACAGCATGGGCAAACCTTTCCCCATTCTCCATTTGCAACTGCCGGAAGCTGATTCCGCTAATAGAGATTAATTCCCCCAAACGAAAGCTACATGAACCTACGTGCAAGATTATCCGAACGAGTACACATTGAAGATATCAGAGAGGTACTCCACTTTATACAGGATGATGAACGGCTTAGAGAAGAAATCTACCAACTGATATTCGACGAAGACGCTATCGTCTCCTATCAGGCATTGTGGGTATGTACGCATTTCTCAAAGGCAGATGTAGAATGGTTGAGCCGGAAACAAGAAGAATTGATTGACGCTGCCATGACCTGCCCACACTCGGGAAAACGGAGAATGATCCTGAACCTGATATGCCAGCAACCTGCCGCCGATCCGCCACGAGTGGATTTCCTTGATTTCTGCATGGAACGCATGATATCCCGCGAGGAACCACCGGGCGTGCAATCGCTCTGCATGAAACTGGCTTATCAACTGACACGCTCCATCCCGGAACTGCAACAGGAACTACGCACAATACTGGAAATCATGGAGCCCGACTTACTGGTTCCCGCTATCCGTTCCGTACGAAAAAACACCCTGAAAGCCATGAAAGCAAAGAAAAACAGATAATTTCTATCGCTTTTATCTCACCGTTCAATTAGAGTATATTCAGATGGAATATCTGGGATATACCCGTCACCGAAATCTGGATACCGATGCAAAAAGTGAAAAAAGCAACGAGCTTATTAATGATTTGATTTCCCACCGGTCCCAACCTCTGAATAAACCTCTGTCCTTGTGAAAGGAATACATAAAAGATGGCCGCCATACAAATAATAACAAGCGCAATGACCAAATAATTAATCCCAGTTTGCAACAATTTGCCTTTAACACTGGCAGACGCCATCAAAGTAAAGATAACCGATATACTGCCCGGTCCGATACTGATAGGAAACGTGATGGGATAAAATATCTTCTGCTCGATGTTTTTCCATCTGAAACCGTCTACATTCTTACTGGCTTCTTCTTTATCAGACGAACCCGAATCGCCCAACAGCTCCATTGCCGTTTTACAAATCAGCATTCCACCTCCCAACTGAATAACAGGAATAGCCAAACCGAAAATCAACAGAAACAAATGTCCTATCACCAATGTCCCTACACCGATCATTATAAAATTGAGTGTCAGCTTCTGAATGGCTGCTTTCCGTTGTTGAGGATCGAGGTCTGTAAAAAATCCATTGACGACAAAACCATTCCCCAAAGGATTTATCACCGGAAACAGCGCCATAAACGATGACGAAAATATGATGAGAAGATTACTTAATGACATAATACCTGTTTTTTGATACTTTATTAATATCTGATATGTATCTAAAACATAAATGAAACGTTATTGTTTTGAGAATATGCTTTTGCGAGATGAATCCGCATCGGTTGAATACCTCGTGAAAGCAGCTTATAATAAACCTTTAACTAGAAATTAAAATTATGTGTACAAGAGTCGTTTATTCGGGAAAAAATGGAATGGTGGTAACCGGCCGGTCTATGGACTGGAAAACAGAAATGCACAGCAATCTTTGGGTATTTCCCAAAGGTATGGAAAGAAATGGAGAAACGGGAGCCAACTCCCTGCAATGGACGTCCAAGTATGGCAGCGTGGTGACTTCAGCTTTCGAGATTGCCAGTACAGACGGGATGAATGAAAAAGGATTGGTTGCCAATCTGTTATGGTTACCCGAGACGGAGTATCCGGTCAGAGATCAAAGTAAACCGGGACTTGCCATTACTGCATGGGTGCAATATATGCTGGATAACTTCGCCACCGTAGACGAGGCTGTCGCTTTCATTGATGAAAACACTTTCCAAGTGGTATCGGACCTGATGCCGGATGGTTCCCGCCTGGCAACCTTGCATTTATCTATTTCCGACGCAACGGGCGATTGTGCGATATTCGAATATACGGGTGGAAAGCTGACTGTTTACCACAGCAAGGAGTACAAAGTAATGACCAACTCCCCTACCTACAACAAGCAACTGGCACTAAACGAATACTGGAAATCAATAGGAGGATTGAGCTTCCTGCCCGGAACCAACCGTCCGTCCGACCGTTTTGCAAGAGCCAGTTTTTATATCAATGCCCTGCCCCAAACAGATGATGTGAGAATAGCCATAGCAAGCGTATTCAGCGTTATCCGTAATACTTCTGTTCCTTATGGCATATCCACTCCCGAATTTCCGGAAATTTCCACCACACAATGGAGAACGGTATCGGATAGTAAGAATTTGCTCTACTTCTTCGAATCAAGTCTGACACCTAATACATTCTGGGTAAACTTACGGGAAACAGACTTGTCGGAAGGAGCTCCGGTACTCAAATTATCTATCGCCAACGGTGAAACTTATCATGGAAATGCAACGAAAGAGTTTAAACCGGCACAGCCGTTCAGATTTATGGGAGTAAAAGGATAAAATTATCCCCGGAAACGATCCATCTGAAGCACATCCCAAAAGTTTTTGTATCTAACTTTTAAGACGTATTTCGATCATTTCCGGGGATAAAATCTGTTTCTTTAACAGCTTGCCATTAATTGAAATAATAAAGGAACACAGCAATTCCTTCCAGCGCCTTCTTTGGTTGGTCTTTTATTTCGATAGCAAACTTGATTTCCGCTTTTGCCACACCACGCAGATTAGTCAGCGAGTGCAAAGTAGTCACCAGACGGATGCTCTGTCCTGACAATACAGCCTGACCGAATTTCATTTTGTCCATACCGTAGTTAATCATCATTTTCAGGTTATTTACCTGGATAATCTGATTCCACAAATAAGGAAGCATGGATAATGTCAGGTAGCCGTGAGCAATCGTGCTATGATAAGGGCTGTCTACTTTCGCACGTTCCGTATCTACATGAATCCATTGATGATCCAGCGTTGCATCAGCAAAAAGATTGATACGTTCCTGCGAGAGTTCCACATAATCGGAAACACCTATCTGTTGGCCTACTAGTTTTTCGAATTCTTCGTACGAATTGATAATTACTTTTTCCATAAGTCTTATCGTTTTTATGGGGGTTATTTACTATTAAATTGGGGACAAAAATAGGAAAAATAAACTGATATGCCACCAAATTTATAAATAAAAGCAAGGAATGAAGTATTTAGGTATGTTTTACAAACCGGAAGCCTGTTTCAGTGCTTCTGTCAGAATACTGTACCCCTTACCATTCAAATGTAAATCGTCGAGAGTCAACTCCGGATTCAGCCTGCCATCCTGCAATAAACGATTGAATACGTCCAGATAGACAATATCTGTTCCCTGCAATTTTTCGTGTATCTTCCGGTTAAGGATCTGGATAAATTTATTTACGGCCGTACTGTAATCATCGTAATCATTACGCGGAAAAATACAGAAAAGATATGTTTTCAGTGAAGGGACGGCAAGAACCGCTTTTACATAACGCTCTACATATTCATCTATATTTTCATCGTTCAACTGATAAATATCATTGGTTCCGAATTGAACAACGACCTGGCAACCGGAAGTGTCTACCGCAAAAGACTCCACATAGGCCAGCCCTTCACCGGGAGCACCATAGTTCAGACATTCCCATTGTGGGAAATAGATATCCAGTGCCCAAAAAGCCATGTGACTGTTGCCAAGAAAGGCAAATTTTGGTTTTTCTTCTATCCTATCCATACAATTTCATTCAAACGTCCACGTTATCTCACTCAAACTCTCAAACAAATATAGAATAAAATTCGCGGATTTACGTTACTTTTGCAAAGGTAATCACATTCATTCATATATATAAACCGATGATACATTTTTTCAAGAAACCCGTTTCTCACCTTGCGTTGCCGGAAAAATTCACTTATCCTTTCCATTATACACCCCATCCATTGTGTGTGTTGGCTGCGGAAGAAGTGAAAGCATATATCGCAAGCCGGAAAGAATGGCAAGAGGAGTTGGCTTCCGGAAAGATGTTTGGAGTGTTGATTGTGCAAACGGACAACGGAATAACAAACAACGAAGAAAATCAGATTGGTTATCTTGCAGCTTTCTCCGGCAATCTGGCCGGAAAGAATCTGCATCCTTATTTCGTTCCTCCTGTTTATGACCTATTACAACCGGAGGGATTCTTCAAAATCGAAGAAGAACAGATTTCTGCCATTAATATCCGTATTCGTGAATTGGAAAACAGTAGTTCTTATCTCGATTCAAAAGAGAAATGGAAGATAGAAACGGAACAGGCTAAAGCTGTTTTGAATCAAGCAAAAGCGGAACTTAAAATGGCAAAGGAGGCGAGAGAGATTCGCCGCCAGTCATCTCCCGAGCTTTCCGAAGAAGAACAAGCCTCCCTGATTCGGGAAAGCCAATACCAAAAGGCGGAATACAAACGACTGGAAAAGGAATGGAAGAAACGATTGGAAGAGCTCGAAACGGAAGTCAGGTACTTCGATATTGAAATAGAACGACTGAAAACCGAACGAAAAGAACGTTCGGCAGCTTTACAAAGAAAATTATTCGAGCAGTTCCGGATGCTAAATGCCCAAGGAGAGGTGAAAGACTTATATACTATTTTCGAGCAAACGGTTCAGAAAGTTCCTCCTGCCGGTGCGGGTGAATGTGCTTTGCCTAAGTTATTGCAATATGCGTATCTTCATCAATTAAAGCCATTGGCTATGGCTGAATTCTGGTGGGGCGACTCTCCTAAAAACGAAATCCGGCATCACGGATATTATTATCCTTCCTGTAAAGGGAAGTGCGAACCGATTCTGCAACACATGTTGCAAGGATTGGAGGTAGACGAAAATCCACTGCTGAATCCTGTTCATGAAGAGGAAGAACTAGAAATCGTGTTTGAGGATGAATGGTTACTGATAGTCAATAAACCGGCAGGGATGTTGTCCGTTCCGGGAAAAGCGGAAGATAGAGATTCAGTCTATCATCGTTTGAAAAAGAAATATCCCGAAGCTACCGGTCCTATGATTGTACACCGGCTCGATATGGCTACTTCAGGATTATTACTCGTTGCCAAAACAAAAAAGGTACATCAGGATTTACAGGCACAATTCGCAAACAGAAGTATCAAGAAACGCTATGTGGCTGTGCTGGATGGAATAGTACTATCAGAAAGAACAGGAAGGATCGAACTCCCTCTCTGTTTAAATCCCCTCGACCGTCCCCGACAAATCGTTAGTAAAGAATACGGAAAAGAGGCGATTACAGAATACAAGATTATCAGTGAATCAGAAAAGATCATTGATGAATCAGAAAGGAGTATCAATGAGCCAAGAAAATACACCCGGATTGTCTTCTATCCGTTGACCGGACGCACACATCAGTTACGAGTACACGCCGCCCATCCGGAAGGCTTGGGATGCCCCATACTTGGAGACGAACTCTACGGAAAGAAAGCAGACAGACTATACCTCCATGCCGAATATATAGAGTTTCGCCATCCCATATACGGAGACATTTTCCGTATACAGAAAAAGGCCGATTTCTAAATTCAAACAAAGAAATATTCCTAGCCTGAAAAAAGACAATTATGCAACAGTCTGCTGTACAGTCGAACTCGTAAATACCTGCTTCTTCAACCTGCGATAAACGTAGATAAAGGCCGGCACGAGGAATAAGTCTGCCGCTATCCAAGCCATCGGATCACCGTAGCAGACAGCAATAAAACCGAATACCGGTACGGCATAGAGACTGACAAGAATACGAGCAATCATCTCCGCCACTCCGGAGAACATGGCAAGATTGGTAAAGCCCACTCCCTGAATGGTATAACGCAAGATGCACAACAAACCAAGCATCGGGAAGAACATACAGGAGACATGCAGGAACAACTCCGTATCCAGCAGAATCTCCGTTTCCGACGGGTCTACGAAGATCAACGCGAAATATTTAGCCCCTACCATCAGAAGAAGGAACGTGAAGGCCGCATAAATAATCATCATCAGAGCACTAGCCTTGATTCCCAACCAAATACGTTCCGGTTTACCCGCTCCGTAATTCTGTCCGCTATATGTAGCCATCGCAATGCCCAAACTTTCGAACGTACAGATAAAGAACATCTTGATGCGCATAGCAGACGTAAAGGCTGCCACACACGCCGTTCCCAAGGCATTATTCGCACTCTGAAGCATGATGCTGCCGATAGCCGTGATAGAAAACTGCAATCCCATAGGCACACCGATGTAGAGCAGCGTCTTAGCCAGTTTCGACTGGAACCGGCGTTCTTTCGGAGTACCCTGCAATATTTCAAACTTCCGGTACATATAAATGTAGCAGAGAACAGCCGACAATCCTTGCGAAAAGACAGTAGCAATAGCAGCTCCCGCCACTCCCCAGTCAAGTACCAGAATACAGAACAAGTCGAGAATGATATTCAGAACAGCAGCAAACAGCAGAAACCAGAAAGGCGTCTTACTGTCTCCCAACGCACGGATAATGCTCGAAAGAAGATTGTAGAAAAACGTACACGGCACACCGATGAAAGTGACAAGCAGATAAGCATAAGCCCCTTCAAAAATATTCTCCGGTGTACGCATGATCCGAAGAATATCCTCACATAAAATACAGGTGAGAAGTGCAATTACCACCGACATTCCCGCAGCCAGTTTCAGACTGACAGCCACATAACTGCGCATCGTACTGTAATCCCGCGCCCCAAACTTCTGCGCAACGGGTATTCCGAACCCTCCGCAACATCCATTGCAGAACCCGAGAATGAGAAATACCACTGACGTGCTTGCTCCAACAGAAGCTAACGCGTTTATTCCCAAGAACTTTCCTACAATTGCAGCATCAACAAGCGAATACGTTTGTTGCAACAGATTGCCGAGTAAAAGCGGCAGTGTAAACTTTAAAATGAGAGGTAATGCCGGCCCTGCCGTCATTTCTTTAGAAGTTGCCATACGTCTATGTTCTAAAATTGGGCGCAAAGATACATAAAATCCAACGAATTAATCCTTGTTTCCCGTCCCTCTTTTAGTTGACATAAATCAAAAAATTGTGATTAATCACTAAACAGTTAATCACTTAATAAGTCGTTTAGGCGAACCATGCCACGAACAACCCAGGCAGAAAACCTCTGTCAGGTCGAACCCTTCCATCGAATCTTCCGGATATTTGGGAACGACTTCACCATTTTCGAGCACATAAACCAGCAGCCTTTCCCCCTGTTCATTCTTCACATACATGGCTGCAATCTTGCATTGCGGACATAATAACTTTTTCATGCCGCAAAGATACAGATTGTTTCCGTCATCCACAAGCTCTTCAGAAGATGTTTCAAAAAGCCTGTTCATGATTTACCATCAGAAAAGAAAATACCCACCAAAAAGATGCATTTTAACAAAATACGCCTGTGATTCTGCATAATCTTCGCTATCTTTGTCAATCCAAAGTGTAAAGAAGAAAGAGATGAAGGTATCACGCATCGCACACGAAAAGAAAACAGTAGAGTTAATGATCCGCCTCTATTGTCGGAAAAAAGAAAAAACAAGACTCTTTGTACCGACTGTGAAGAGTTGCTTCGCTATGCGCATGCCCGTCTCGACCGTTGTCCGTTTGGAGAGAAAAAGGGTGCATGCAAAGAGTGCACGGTACATTGCTACAAGCCTGTCCTGCGCGAACGAATGCGACAGGTAATGCGTTTTTCCGGACCGAGAATGTTGTTCTATGCACCCTGGCAAACCATACGACATTTATTGAACCTATAACTTACTAAAAAAAATCAGTAATGAAAAAAGCCATTATCATAGGGGCCACCTCCGGTATCGGACAAGAAGTTGCAAAATGCCTGTTACTGGAAGGCTGGAAAATAGGAGTAGCCGGCAGACGGCAATCTTCTCTCGAAAACCTGCAACGGGCAGCACCGGATCAAATTCAAATCCAAGCATTAGACGTAACCCAAGAGGATGCAAGCGAAAAGCTGAATCTGCTCATCGACAAACTAGGCGGCATGGATTTGTTTCTTCTTAGTTCCGGCATCGGTTTCCAGAATATGGACCTGAACATGGAAGTAGAACTGAACACAGCACACACCAATGTAGCAGGCTTTATCCGAATGGTAGATACCGCTTTCACGTACTTCAAGAAAAACGGAGGCGGACATCTGGCCGTTATCAGTTCCATTGCCGGAACGAAAGGGCTCGGAGTTGCTCCTGCCTATTCCGCCACCAAACGTTTTCAAAACACTTATATAGATGCGCTCGAACAACTGTCATACCTGCAAAAGCTACATATCCGTTTTACCGATATTCGTCCCGGATTTGTAGCCACCGATTTACTGAATGACGGAAAGCATTATCCACTGCTGATGGACGCCGCCGAAGTGGGCCGTCATATCTCCTGGTCGCTGAAGCGCAAACAACGGGTAGCAGTAATCGACTGGCGTTACCGGATTCTGGTGTTTTTCTGGAAAATGATTCCCCGCTGGATGTGGAAACGCCTGCCGGTAAAAACAAATTAACCCCAAAAGTGAACAAGCCCGGAAATGAACAGGTAATTAGCAAGATCGGATAACTCCTATTCCAATAATTCTACCTATATTTGTCCTGTAACATAAACTTATAATCTAACAAAAAAAGATGGAACAAAAAATTTGTCAGAGTTGCGGTATGCCGATAGACGACTCAACTTTTGGAAAAGAAGCAGACGGTAGCAAGAATCAGGATTATTGCCACTATTGCTATGCGGACGGACATTTCACGAAAGAGTGTACGATGGACGAAATGATCGAACTCAACCTGAATTACCTCGATGAGTTTAATAAAGACTCGGAAGTGAAATACACGGTGGAAGAAGCACGTAAAACGATGAAAGAGTTCTTCCCCCAGTTGAAGAGATGGAAATAATCAATCATGAATATAGAAATGTGTCGAAAATAACCTAAAACCATATCTCGACACATTTTTACATTCTAAAGCTTTTTCACTGAAATCAATCACTATTGCCATTCAGTTCCGGATGGCGTTCCAACCACTTCACTGCGTAAGAACAGGTGGCTTTCGGTTTCATTCCGTTGGCTATTGCGTAGTCGTACGCAGCTTTCACCAATGCAGCGGCTATTCCGCGACCTTCTATCGGGCGGGGCACGATGGTATGAATGATGTCGAGAGAATCACCTAAGAGGCGATATTGCACAAAGGCGGTACGACCGTCTACTTCTGTCTTAAACAAATGCTGTTCGGGCTGATGAATAATTTCGTAATCCATAATCTATGTTGTTTTAAAGTTCATTATTGTTTTAAGTACTCTTGCCTAATAATTATCTATTATCAGGCACGGATTTTACGTTTTTTTTTCAAAATGACGCATAGATAAAGCAACAGTGTTCATCAGCGTAATTCGTGCCTAGATTTATTATATAAACTAATTATGAAAGCATATTTATAATCAAAATTGTTCTATCCATTGCAACCGGTTGGTATCGTAACCGCGGCGTTCGGCAGCGGTGACGAGTTTCTTTTTGATTTCCTCGGGCAGTTGCGGCGTGCGGCTTAGTATCCAGAGATATTTATCGGTGCTGCTGCCTACAAGGGCATAGTTGTAATTCTCTTCATCCAGCTCCAATATGTAATAATCAGAGTAGAAATTAAGGAAGAAAGAAACTTTCAGTTTACCCGGTTGCGCGGGATCGGGTATCTTGGCGTGTCCGTTGGCAGTCTTGCAGATATCATAAGGAGAATTGCGCTTGCATCCCCGGTTCTCCACACGAATCGTACCGTCGGGACGAAGCGTGTAAGTGGCCGTGACATCTACCAGTCCGTGTTCGAAACGGTTCTCGTAGCGGGCTATTTCGTACCAAAGTCCCATATATCGGTTCAGGTCGAGAGAGGGGACCGTGGTGTGATCCGTACCTTTAAAAAGACGTTCGACAGTAGGGATGGAAAAACGAAACCCGGCTTCCGTCAGACGTGTCGGGCGGACTTTCTGACCGGCTGTAAGGAAAGAGGCCGCTTCACCGTAAAATATACGGAAAGCCCGCTGCGGAGCAATAATCGTTGTCCATGCCTGATAAGCTTTTCCCATCTCACGGGTAAAAGAATATTGCGAAATCTGTTGCGGAGCGACCAGATTATACACACCCCGCGTTTCTTCATGGGCAATAAAAAACTCCATGGCACGGCAAAGGTCGTGCATGGCTATCCACGGGAAAGACTGGGTGCCGGGACCGATGGCGGTAGCTACCTTCGTGGCTTGCAAAGGACGAAGCATCTGCTGCATCGCTCCCCCATCCGGAGAAAGCACTACGCCAAAGCGTGTAATGACGAGCCGGGTAGGTTGGGGACAGTGTTTGGCTTCTTTCTCCCATGCATAACAGAGATCGGAAAGAAAACCGTCGCCGCGGGTACGGGTATATTCGTCCGCTTCCACTTCCGGAGGATAATAGCCCACGGCGGAAGCTGAAATCATCAGTTTCGGTTTTGTCTTGACGGCATTTAACGCACGGATAATACGGTGCGTCACCACAATGCGGCTGTTGAACAATTCCTGTTTGTACTCCGGTGTCCAACGCTTATTGATGGGTGCGCCAGCCAGGTTGATGATTACGTCGCAATGCGTCAATGTCTGAATCAAATGTCCGGACATACCTTCGCGAAACATCGATCTTCCCAAGGGAATAATCCGGTGTCCGCCCTTTTCTGTGAGATAATTGGAAAGATGTTTACCTATATATCCGGTAGCTCCGGTCATTGCTATATTCATCTTGATTCATTATTTATTTTAACTCTATTAGAAAAACGTATAAAATGCAAGAAAAGTTCTTTGAAAAAAACAAAATGGGGCTATCTTTGCAAGGCAGACTTTAATACTGAAAGAAAAAAAATCTCTGAACAGACTGACAAAGAGAGAGAAAATTTGTTCTATCAAATAAAGGAGACGATGAACGGCATCTACAAACAGGGCGGACGGAATACAGAAAGCGATCTGTTTGGAGAGAATGGCAAGTATGTGAACAGTCCGACAAAGTCTGAACAAGAAACTGAATGGTATTAACTGAAATAATGAAATAAATAAATGAAGAAACAAACTAAAATCAACTATATTCTTACGCTCATATTAGTATTTTGCATCGGCGCATCCATTCCTGTATTGACAGGCAGCAGCCAGGTGACCGAACAACATTCCGCCAAATCGGAAGTTCCTTATTGTGTCACCTCGCCCACCGTTCCCGCCCAGGTTACTTTTGACGGAGAAACCATTGACCTCCGCCGCTATGACCGCCGCGAACGGATGGATCGTGAGATGATGGCTTTCACCTATATGCATTCCACCACCATGCTACTGATAAAACGTGCCAACCGATACTTCCCCATCATAGAACCGATACTGAAAGCCAACGGCATCCCCGACGACTTCAAATACCTGATGGTAATCGAAAGTAACCTGAACAACATCGCCCGCTCTCCGGCAGGAGCAGCAGGACTGTGGCAGTTTATGCCCGCCACCGGACGGGAATTCGGACTGGAAGTGAACGACAACGTAGACGAACGCTACCACATTGAAAAAGCAACCGTAGCCGCCTGCAAATATTTCAAACAAGCGTATGCCAAATATGGAGACTGGATGGCTGTCTCCGCCGCCTACAATGCCGGACAGGGACGTATCTCCTCCCAACTCGACAAACAACTGGCAAGTCATGCCATGGACTTATGGCTGGTAGAAGAAACTTCCCGCTATATGTTCCGCATATTGGCAGCCAAAGAGATATTCAACAACCCGCAACGTTACGGGTTTCTGTTGAAGCGGGAACATCTGTATCCGCCCATTCCCTACAAAAAGGTGACCGTCTCCACTAGCATCAATGATTTGAATGATTATGCCAAATCACAAGGTATCACATACGCACAACTCCGTGATGCCAACCCCTGGCTGCGCGACACCTCATTAAGGAACAAGACCGGAAAGACATACACCCTCTATATTCCTACACAAGAAGGTATGTATTACGATCCGAAAAAAACAGAGGCCTATAATAAACAATGGGTGATTGACTGAAAATCCTCTCCCCTAACCTCTTCTCATAGCGGAAAACGGAGTTTGCACTGCCCATTCACAGCCAAACAACCTCTTTCTACAAGAAGATGCCGGAGGAACGTCCAAATAGCATTTAGTATGAACTGTTAGTATGAAACTGAAAGAAAGAATCCATCGTTTTTTACATGACGAAAAACTGAAACGAAAGTTGTACGTCATCATCTTCGAATCGGACACTCCCGCCGGGAAACTGTTCGACGTGATTCTGATCGGCTGTATTCTAGTCAGCGTACTGCTTGTCATCATCGAAAGCCTGAAAGGACTTCCCAGCTTTCTGACGACTCCGTTCGTCATTATGGAGTACCTTTTCACCGCTTTCTTCACTTTCGAGTACCTGACGAGAATCTACTGCTCGCCCCGTCCCCGGAAATACATATTCAGCTTCTTCGGAATCGTAGACTTGCTAGCCACCCTTCCGCTCTACATCGGCCTGCTCTTCCCCGGTGCACGCTATCTGCTCATCATCCGTGCTTTCCGCCTGATACGGGTATTCCGTGTCTTCAAGCTCTTCAACTTTCTGAATGAAGGCGAACGACTACTCACCGCCTTACGCGAAAGCAGCAAGAAGATTGCGGTATTCTTCTTATTTGTCGTCATCCTGGTGACTTCCATCGGCACGCTGATGTATATGATTGAAGGAACACAACCCAACTCCCAGTTCAACAACATCCCGAACAGCATTTACTGGGCTATCGTCACCATGACTACCGTAGGCTATGGAGACATCACCCCCGTCACCGGTCTTGGGAAGTTCCTTTCCGCCTGTGTCATGCTAATCGGTTACACAATTATTGCCGTACCGACAGGGATCGTATCTGCCTCCATGATGAAAGACTACAAACGCAGAAGAGACAAAGAATGTCCCAACTGCCATCGCTCCGGACACGAAGACAATGCCGAGTTTTGCAAATATTGCGGACATAAATTGAATAATGACTAAACACATAGAGTGACAGATATAACCAATCATTATCAATAAAAAGATTAAATTATGGATACAATAAAAAGATTACCAACACACCCAGGTGATATATTGAAAGAAGAATTGGAATGTCGCAGAATCTCTCAAAAGAAATTCTCGGAAATTCTGGGAGTTCCCTATACAATGCTTAATGAAATTTTAAATGGGAAAAGACCTATTACCAGTGATTTTGCATTAATGATAGAAGCCGCTCTAAACATTAATCCAGAACTACTCATCAATATGCAAGCACGATATAATATGGCTCTGGCACGTGAAAAGAAAGCACTTTCAAACCGATTAAACGAAATACGAAAAATGTGTGCCTCATTGCTATGAGTTCTTGCCAATACGCTCGAATAAAACAATAAACACACAGCCTACCGCATAACAAGCTATGTCCGCCCAATCGAACGTAGAGCCCAGAATGATTCTGGCTGCACGGTTCGTGATCCCCAATGTTTCCACCAACCGGAAGTATTGCAGCACTTCCACAAAACAGGCAAAAAGAAAGACATAAAACGACATCCGCGGAATTCCTGTCGGGAGAAATATCCTCACAAAACTATACACCAGCACTACCACCAGCATATCTCCGACATAAGGACGTATAAAATTGTCACGCACATACAAAGCTATCAATACCTCGATGCAAAAGATCAGCAGAAAGCTGATTATATAAAAAAATCTTTTCTTCATTATTCACTCAATCACAGGGTTAAACATTCATTTGAGTCTGCGAATATACGATAAAATAGATCGAATACGTTCAAATATTACTAAATGATTGATCCATAAAAGAGAAATAATTGTATATTTATAGTTCCAAGTATTTTTCCACAAACAATAAAAAAACAGAAAGGAGATTGAACACATGATGTTGAACATAGATTTCGTCATTCGTTTATTGGTCGCCGGCATACTGGGGGCGATCATCGGACTGGATCGTGAATACCGTGCCAAAGAAGCCGGATACCGTACTCATTTCCTCGTATCGCTAGGCAGTGCCCTGATTATGATTGTTTCCCAATACGGATTTCAGGAGATTATAAAAGAAAGCAGTGTCACGCTCGACCCCAGTCGTGTGGCGGCTCAAGTCGTCAGTGGTATCGGATTTATCGGTGCGGGAACCATCATCTTCCAAAAGCAGATTGTACGCGGCCTGACTACCGCCGCAGGAATCTGGGCAACTGCCGGTATCGGACTGGTAGTAGGCGCAGGAATGTACACCATCGGCATTGCTGCCATGGTATTGACCCTCATCGGACTGGAATTACTTAGTTACCTGTTTAAAAGCATCGGAATGAAAAGCTCGATGGTTTCTTTCTCTACTTCCAACAAAGACACTCTGAAACAGATAGCGGACAGATTCAACTCTAAAGACTACCTGATAGTCTCTTACGAGATGGAAACGTTGCATAAGGGTGAAGCAGAGTTTTATCAGGTGAGCATGGTAATCAAGTCGAAACGAAATAACGATGAAGGACATTTGCTTTCATTGATACAGGAGTTTCCGGAGGTAACAGTGCAGCGAATTGAATAAGTCCCTTTACAAAAAACAATAGAGACAAGAAAAGCAGAAGAAACAAGGAGGAGTATTTTAATTCTAAAATATAAAGAGATGAAAACCTATTTCTGCTTTTCCGTCAGATACTTCCAATAACGTACAGGCATATCCTGCCTGTGCTTTCTCGGATTCATACGTTCTTTGATACAAATGGCCTTGAAATAAGTTTTCCAGAGTTGTTGGAAAAGTTTCTCATCCTTGTCCATCAGACTTTCATCCAGCATCCCCGTAATCAGATGGGATTCACGGCTGTCATCATCAAACGAGATGGTTGTCACCTCCTGCAAGTCATAATAAAAACCATAACGGCGTTTCATGTCGTAGATAATCCACTTCTGATCGGCAAAACGGTCTTTGAAATGGTGGACGGTAAGAGGAAGCGCATTATACTGCGGTTCGAAAGCCGCAAAGAATGTACCATCCGCAGCTTTCTGAAAACGGACAAACTGCATCAGGTGCACACGTTCGCCATCCACTTTCTTCCATATTTGCGCCAATCGCAAAACGTCCGGATCGCCAAAATTGGTTTCGATGGAACGGGGTGAGTCGATCGCTTTACGGATATAACGAAAAATGAGCATCCCTACCTCCGGAAGCTCCGACAGCCAACTTTGTGTGAGGCAGCCCAAAGCAGATACAGAGACTTTCTTCTGCAATCCCCGCCACACACGCCCTGCCTTCTCTTCATCGGTGACTACGGTATGCAACTCATCATAAAATAAGGGCAAAGCATCTCCTTCCGACAACAAATCATCGGGAAAGGTCTTGCGAAAATAGGCGTCGAACACGGCAGTCAGCAGACCATCAAAGCTTTTATCGTAAACAAAAAATTTCAAGATTTATGATTTCTGATTTATGATTTATGGGTTATGAATTATGATTTATGATTTATGGGTTATGACTTCCGGGTTATGATTTATTTTAGGCACGGATTACAGGGATGAATGCGGACTCTTTGTAGCAATGACAACACTAAAAACCGTGTAATCTGTACCTAAATTATTATATAAGCTAATCAACATACTTAGTAATTCGTTTAATCAGAATTCATAAATCATAAATCAGAAATCAAGTCGTAATTGGCGTTCATCCACTTTCTTTTTTGGTTTTGGGAGCAATAAGCTACGTACCCGTTGCGGCGAAAGTTCGTTCACAGTCAGCATTTGGAGAGGCAGTTCTTTGCAGGTGATGAAATATTGCGCCTTCTTCATCACCACTCCTATCTTCTTCAGTTCATAAAAACCCAGTCGCGAAAAACGGCGGGAGGCGACAATCAACTTCGCCGACTTCACTCCCACTCCCGGCACACGGAGCAACATTTCGTAGTCCGCTTTGTTGATGTCGACAGGAAACTGTTCGGGATGGCGCAAAGCCCACGAGAGTTTCGGGTCTATCTCAAGGTCGAGATCCGGATAGGCATCATCCACAATTTCGTCCACCTTGAATTGGTAAAAGCGCAATAACCAGTCAGCCTGATAGAGCCGGTTTTCACGTACCAAAGGCGGTTGCTTCAATGCCGGAAGACGTTTATCGTATGTATTCACAGAAACGTAGCCCGAATAGTAGACACGCTTCATGGTCGGCCGTCCGTAAAGAGCCGACGAAAGGAAAAGAATATCTTTATCCGACTCGGAGGTAGCGCCTACAATCACCTGGGTACTTTGTCCCGCAGGCGCGAAACGGGGTGCATGGCGAAACTTCTGCCGTTCTTCCTTACTCTCCAACACACCTTGCTGAATGTATTTCATCGGAGCAAATACACTTTTATGATCTTTCTCCGGTGCAAGGAGTTTCAGGTTTTCTTCTTTGGGAATTTCGACGTTGACACTCAAACGGTCGGCATACAGCCCGGCCTCATTCACCAATTCACGACTGGCACCGGGAATACTCTTGAGATGAATATAACCGTTAAACCGGTACACTTGCCGCAAATCTTTGGCTACACGCACCAGTCTCTCCATCGTATAGTCCGGATTGCGGACCACTCCGGAACTAAGAAACAACCCTTCAATGTAGTTACGACGATAGAATTCCATCGTCAGTTCCACCAATTCCGAAACGGAAAATGTGGCGCGGGGAAGATCGTTGCTACGCCGGTTGATACAGTAGGCACAGTCGTAGATACAATAATTGGTAAGCATGATTTTCAATAGCGAGATACACCGCCCGTCCTCGGCAAAGCTGTGGCAAATCCCCCATCCTCCGACAGTGTTTCCCAGCGTGCCCGGCTTATTGGAGCGCACCGTACCACTGGAAGAACAAGAAACATCGTACTTGGCAGATTCCGCAAGTATCTTCAGTTTAGCTAAGACGTTTTCGTTCATAATTCCCAATCTTGATTCTTTTCGCAAATATACGATTTAATTTGAGACGCGTATAGAAGAAAAAAAGTTTAGCAAATATATCAATACAAAATAAGTCAAATTTTATGATACAAAAAGCTACGCTTAAAAAAGGAGTTTAATAGATACAATATTTTATTACATAGATCAAATATGATAATAAAATAAATCGATTATTTTATCACAACAAATATATTTTCATTAACTTTGCAAAGTCAACACAAGAAGTGTTGCATTAATAAACAATTTAATTTTACACAAATGAAGACTTCAAACGAAAACGAAGAAGAAATGGAAGAACGAGAATGGGTTATCAATGGTTTTAAAACCTTCTCTGCCGTAGCGCAGGAGTATTTTCCCGAATATTCTAACGCTGACACAGCCAGCAAAAGAATGAGAAACGAAATAGAACTCGACAAACTGCTCTTCGACGAATTAAAAGCCGCACACTACGTACACGAAACAACACGTCTAAGTCCGAAGCAACAGCAGATCCTTTTCATGACCTGGGGACCGGAAAAAATAATCCTACGTTAGCGCATCACCCATAAGTAAAGATTTACTGCATCCTGACACCTCCGAAAACACAGAAAAAACGTGTTGAACGAACTATATTATATAGATTATTATATTTTAGTATTTATATATGTTCGGTTGGTGGTTCGCCTACTTTTTTTCGAGCGTTGCAAACGCATGACAGACAAGCAGTTGAGCCACCTTCAGGGGGTGTTCGTTTGGCTGTTCGATTTTTTGTCAAAAAAAATACTAAAAAGAAAGCCGCATGTTCCCGAACAGAGCCTCTATTTACGGCAAACAGAGGTTCTATTTCTAATAAACAGAGGCTCTGTTTCATCCCAACAGAACCTCTGTTTTTCTATTCATTCCCCCAATCTCATCTTTTACACCCGCGCGGTGTCACACAGAACAACATTATTTCCGTCCTACAGCCCCCAATACAGCCCAAATACCACCATACCGTTCAAAACACCCCCATTCCAGCCAAAAAAGATTTGCACGAACAGCCATTCATGCACTACCTTCGCAGCCGCATCCGACAATGTGTGCACATGGGAATAACCCCAAACAACAAGTAAATAAAAATACGCCTCAATGAAACAACTTCCAGAAAATCTCCTGCACGAAGGCTACATCCTGATTCCCAAAACACTGTTAAAACGTCAGATAAACGACAAAGCTCCGGGAGAACTGGAAGCGCTCCTCCAAGTCCTGATACACGCCAACTACTCGGAAACCACGTACAAGATTCAGCAGATCGACATCGTATGCCAACGCGGAGAATCCGTCATCAGCCAGCAACACTGGAGCCAACTCTTCCAATGGAGCCGATCCAAAACCCTCCGCTTCTTTCAAAAAATCCAGGAAGAGGGCATTATCAAGATCATCCCGCACCAGAAAGGAATCTTCCACATTCATATCAACAACTATGATTTCTGGACCGGCTGCATCTCTCCGGAAGCCCGCGAAGAAAAAAAGAAAGAAAAATCCGAAGTGTTCGACGTTTTCTGGGATAAATATCATGAAACGATGCAAAAACCCAAACAGTACGTCGCCCGTGCCCGCCGCGAATGGGACAAGCTCACCAAAGAGGAACAGCAGACAGCCATCGACCACATCGAGGAAGTCTACTACCACACCAACGACACACGTTTCATCCCCCTTGCCGCCACCTACCTGAAAGACAAGGCTTTCTTAAACGAATATATAGACTAAAAAACATCGAAAAGAAATGCAACCACACGCCAGCGAACTCGAAGAAGCCATCATTGGAGCCTGCCTGATAGAACAGGAGGCTCTGCCACTCGTAGCCGACAAGCTACGTCCCGAAATGTTCTACGACGATCATCATCAGCTGATCTTCGCCGCCTTGATAGCCATGTATCAGGCAAACAAAAAGATAGATATTCTCACCGTCAAAGAAGAGCTCACCCGTCGCGGAGTGCTCGAAAAGATAGGCGGGCCGTATACCATCGTACAACTAAGCAGCCGGGTAGCTTCCTCCGCCCACATCGAGTATCACGCGCAAATCGTCCACCAGAAATATCTGGCACGCGAAGCCGTAGTCGGCTTCAACAAACTCCTCACCTGCGCCATGGATGAAACAATCGACATCGACGACACCCTCATCGACGCGCACAACCTGCTCGACCGTCTCGAAGGCGAATCCGGACACCACGACCATATACGCTGCATGGACACCCTAATGACCGACACGCTGAAAGAAGCTGAATTGCGTATTGCCAAAAGCGTGAACGGCGTCACCGGCATCCCCACCGGACTGACCGAACTCGACCAGAAAACGGGCGGTTTGCAGGATAGTGATCTGATAGTGATTGCCGCCCGGCCTTCCGTAGGTAAAACGGCTTTTGCCCTACACCTGGCACGCAGTGCGGCAATGGCGGGCAATGCGGTGGCCGTCTACAGCCTTGAGATGCAAGGGGAACGCCTTGCCGACCGATGGCTGGCAGCAGCAAGCAACATCAATCCTTACCGGTGGAGGAACGGAATACCTACCTCACAAGAGATGGAAAATGCCCACACCGCAGCTTCAGAACTATCGGGACTCCCCATCTACGTGGACGACAGCACTTCTGTCAGCATGGATCACATTCGCTCAAGTGCCCGGCTACTGAAGAGCCGCAATCAGTGTGACGCAATTATTATCGACTACCTGCAACTCTGCGACATGGCTACCAAGCAGGCCAACCGCAACCGCGAACAGGAAGTGGCACAAGCCACCCGGAAAGCCAAGTTGCTGGCCAAGGAGCTGCATATTCCCGTCGTACTGCTTAGTCAGCTGAACCGCGAGTCGGAGAATCGTCCCGGAGGACGTCCGGAACTGGCACACCTGCGCGAGAGCGGAGCTATCGAACAGGATGCGGACGTCGTGATGTTGCTTTACCGACCGGCCATGCAACGCGTCGTCACCGACCGGGAAAGCGGTTACCCGACAGAAGGACTGGGGGTGGTTATCGTTGCCAAGCAGCGTAATGGAGAGACTGGGAATGTATATTTCGGACATAATCCGTCGATGACAAAAATATATGACTATGTTCCGCCATTGGAATATTTGGAAAAACATGCTAAATAAAGCGGTATATTGTATAAATAATCAAGACAATTTATCAAAATAGTATTGATACATATCCGGTGCAAAACTTTTTATATTATCAGAGAAAATAAAACCATATTTACTTGACTTCTCCTCTCTGATTTTGTATATTTGTAGTATCAAAAAGAAAACATATAATTATTCACTTAAACCTTAACTTTTCAAATTTATGGATGTATTAGTAGAACGCTATCAGCGCAAAAAGTATGTAAATCAGGAGGATGCTCCGTTACTGTATTACATACGTCAGAAATCGGGCAATGTAAGAGTGATGGACGTTGATACGATGGCTACCGCCATCGAAAGTAAATCGTCACTGACTGCCGGAGATGTGAAACACACCATTGAGGCATTTGTGGAACAGTTGCGCCTGTCGCTCACCCAGGGCGATAAGGTGAAGATTGACGGATTGGGTACGTTCCACATCACGCTGACTAGTGACGGTACGGAGACTATGAAAGATTGTACGGTGCGCAGCATCCGCCGTGTCAATGTCCGCTTTGTTGCCGACAAAGCGTTGAAGCTGATGAATTCGAGCCATACGAGTACACGAAGCGAAAACAACGTGAACTTCGTCCTGGGCGGAAAGGGCGATGGAAGCGATTCCGGAAACGGTGGTTCGGACGATGATTCCAGCAGCGGTTCGGGGGGCAATAAACCGGGCGGTGGAGAAGCACCGGATCCAGCAGCGTAAATAAGCTGCCCGCTCTATCTTCTTTGGCAGAATGAAACTTCATCCTTAGAAAAAACAGTATCACATGGTTTCAGGAACTGATCCATGTATGGTTCCTTGCCATGTGGTTGCTGTTTTTCTGTTTTTCTCTTTCCCGCATTTTCTCATTTTCTTTATTTCTCCATTTTCTTTCATTCTCGTGTTTTTTAGTTTTCCTATTTTTAGTTTCTCTTATTTTTTAATTCTCAATCTTTAATTTTTAATCTTTAATTCAAGAAAGATGTTAGACAAAATCATTGATATTATTACAGCCATCCTCCCTTTTTTCGGAGGTCGCAAAAAACGTCAGCAAATGATGCAGGACGTCAAAGAGTTCAGCGAACTAGTGAAAGAGCAGTATGGCTTCCTTATGAAACAGCTCGAAAAGGTGCTCAAGGATTATTTCGATTTGAGCGACCGTGTGAAGGAAATGCACTCGGAGATTTTTTCATTAAAAGGCAAACTTTCGGAAGCTGTCACTTTACAGTGTGTCAATAAAGAGTGTATTCAGCGCAACAATGGTTCCGAATCTGCATCATCATCCACTTCTTTAATACCTGCCTAACGCATGAGAACTATTAATCTGATTGTCGTGCATTGTTCCGCTACCCGCGAGGATAAATCTTTCACCGAACATGATTTGGACGTTTGTCATCGTCGCCGCGGCTTCAATGGTGTGGGTTATCATTTTTATATTCGTAAGAACAGGGATATTAAGTCTACCCGTCCGTTAGAACGGATCGGTGCGCATAGCCGTGGTTTCAACCGGGAAAGTATCGGTATCTGCTATGAAGGCGGACTGGACTGCATGGGACAGCCGAAAGACACGCGCACTTGTTGGCAGAAACACTCGCTACGGGTTCTTATCCTGACTTTATTAAAGGATTTTCCGGGATGCCGTGTCTGCGGACATCGTGATCTTAGTCCTGATCTTGACGGAGACGGT
>NC_021017.1:4515410-4519195 GCF_000210075.1 Bacteroides xylanisolvens XB1A | reverse complement strand
GAGATTGAACCGGAAGAGTGGATCAAGGCTTGCCCCTGTTTCGAAGCGAGCAAGGAGTGGGATAAAGAATAGGTTTCTTTTTTCATTTACATATTCTATTGTTAGTTGTTATTGGTTAATTGTTATTGGTTATTAATCAAGAAAACCCGGACTTTCGCAAGCCCGGGTTTTCTGCATCTTGGGAACGCCTCTTTTACCTATAGGGAAATGGGGGACTAGCAATTTGATTCCAGTACAACAAAAAGACGCTCCGAGAGTAAAAATAAAAAGGAATACCTGTGGGAAATGTGGGAGGTATCCCTTTTCTAAATAAGAACAAAGAGGAAGGATGGACTTTCACAAGCTGTGTCCTTCGCTTTGTTCTGGGGTAAAAATATCTTCACACACAAGTGAAGAATGGTTTTATTGTTTATAAAAAATTATCTATTTAAGAGATATCATCTCTCCCTCTATTCGAGATGTTAGAATGAATGTAAGGGAGAGATGATCTTAGAAACAGCTATTAGTCAAAAGGTTGGTCTGATGCTGTACCTAATTTAATCTCTACTGTAACTATCTTACCTGCATCATAGCCAGTAATAGTTCCCCATCCGGGAGCTGCATTGATGGTTACGGTAATTGTTTTCTTAGCACTAGGATCCAAATTCCTACCAGTTTCAGTAAGTGACAATACGCCCGATTCAGTAATAGAAACATATTGTTGATCAGCAGATGCCACTGTGAAAGTAGGAAGATCTACTCCAAATACAGTTAACGGAGATGCACCCCAATCAGTAGTGTTTGCGCTACCATCTTTCCAGATTGTCTTATCATTAGTCGCTTTCCATGAGAAACCATTTGCCAGATCAAACGTACTTTGATAGTTATCCCTACCAATCTTCACTGTCGTGCTTGCCGGTGCAGTCCATGAACCTGCAAGACTAGTCGGAGTGATATTTAAAGTCTTTTCTGCTGATGATAATGTAACATCAGCATCTTCGTTATTTTTACCTACAACATTCACCTTAACAGCAATATTATCTCCTTTATATTTACTGCCATCAACCGTCAATACATGATCTTCGCTAATAGATACACCTGCTATAGGAGCATTATCTATTGCAAACTTAATGGAAGCGCCTGCGTTATCTGCGTTACCTTCAACTGTAGCATAATTATTAAATGCATTTTTCAAATCAGATGAGAAGCTCACTAATGTCGGCTTATCAAACGGAGCATAAGTAGGCTGGAGTGTCATAGTACCACCAGCTGCTATATCCGTATTGAAATTCAAAGCATAATCTGCATTAGTTATCTGAACCGTAGCATTAGCTGTTATCGTAAATTTCTGGGTAGGCGATACTGTTACTGTCAGTGTCACATCATTATAAGTATTAACCGGTATACCTGCCGGAACAACCACTGTTAACCCGTTCGTAGTTGTATTTTCCTTGAATGCAAATTTAATACCGCTCTTAGCACCTGTCTCAAAGTCGAAGCATTCACTTCCAAGAGCCTGGTAATCAGCCTCTGTAATGCCAAGAGTAGAGTAATTAGGACCAGTTAAGTCAACATCAAATACCGATGCTTCTTCTCCTTTACTTTTGAATTCTACGGTACCGATTCCGGAAGGATTCACTGCTAAAGTCTTAATAACCTGTTCACCAGCTGTTACTTGCGCAAATTCTTTTGTAAAAGTAGATACAGCATCCCCTGCAGCATCCTTCATTGTAATTCTTGCTTGGGCAGTTACTTTTTTATTATTGAACGAAGAACTATAGGATTTTAGTTCCAGAACACCATTAGTTTCTCCAATTTTGAAGTCGTTGTAGTCGTCCGCTGCTTTTAGTGTATATTTCACCGCAAAACTCTTATTCACCGCACTCTCGCTAATAGCTTCGTCGATGATAGCATTTCCTGCTCTGTCCTTACCAGTCATCAGCACTTTAGCACCTGTACCATAGTCGATTTTTGAAGCAGCGTTATCAGAAAGCATAGTAGCCACGTCCTGGTTCGGTGAATTCAATGTTACAGATGTAATCACTCTATAATCCGCAATTACAGGGAAATAATTAGAACTGATATCCGTCAAATTCTTAGTTGCATCTTTAGCTTTCAGATTCAGGCTAATAGCATAGCTCTTGTCTGTAGTCGTAGAAAGAGTATAGGTTACGATACCTGTAGCTTCGTCCACTGTCGGCGTGCCTTCAATGCTATAAATCTCTTCTGCTGCACGAGTCTTTATTTCCTGTGCGTCGAATGAAGGAGTATAGTTGGCTACAAAGTTGGCGGCAGCTGTTGCCGGAGAAATACGGAACTTCACCTGGATAGGATCGGCTTGCGCAATCATTTTTCTAGCTTCTCCTTCACCATAATAATAAGACATGAATTTCACCTGTCCATCTTCGTATTCAGGAATATAAACAATGCTCTGAATTTGGTTTTCAAGTGCCGTGAGACGTTTTTCCAATGCAGCGAATTTATCATTTACCGTTTTTTTATAATCAGCAAAATAAGCTTCTACTTTCCCATCGAAAACTTCTTTAGTAGCACAATAACCATAACTGGTTTTAATCGTGGTAATTTCAGTCAATACTGCCGCAAAATTTTCATAACCACCATCAGTTAAAGCTGTCTCGATAGTCGTTTTGAATGTGGTAAGCGTAGTGATATTACCAGTCACAGTTTGGTAAGCAGTTGCCTGTTCTTGTTTATATGTTTCAAAGTTAGTGCTCAACGTTGCTAATTTATCGTCTACACCTTTGATAGAAACATTGATAGCAGAGGCTTCCGCCAATACCTGTGATTCGATAGCATCGTTTACGTATTTAGCAATAGAGCCATTGTCTTTCAGCAACTCCAGAACTTCGCCATCAACCAATCCTGCAAGTTCAGAATGGGCTACGTAATCAGCCAAATCATCCTTCGATGCAGCGTTTTGATTAAATGTTTCCAATGCGGTGATTCTGCCATCCAATTTTTGCAATTCTAAAATATCAGCTTGTATACTAACGATAGCAGCCGCATTATTCTCGGCCATTTCTGTCACAGCCTTCAATTCATTCTTAGCTTCTGCCAGTTCATCAGCTAATTTTTTCAGGTCTTCGCTAGATGCAGCACCAGCCAGCTTCTCTGTCAGGTCGGCAACTTTAGCTTCGAGGTCTTCCTTCGTTTTGTTCAAAGTTCCCTCAATAGAGTTCACTTGTTCTGAAAGAGCGGTGATCTGGTCGCCCAATGTTTTAATAGTACTTGCGTCTGCTTTGTTTTCCAATGCAGTCTGCAATGCTTCTACTGTTTTCAGCAAATCCTGTACTGCTTTAGCATCTGCTTTACCATCAATAGCTGTCTGTAACTGTGTCTGCAAAGTCTGAATGGCACTAGATATGGCCGTTTTCATGTCCTCTGTGCTCACCGGATTAGTGGACGTTACTTTATCAATCTGCTCTTGCAGATTTTTGATGTCATCGTCATAGTCCTTACAACTTGTAACGGTTGTACTTACTGTAAGCGCCAATGCCCCGAAAAGCATTACCCTAACAAAATTTTTCTTCATAACTACTTAAAAATTACATTAATAATATATTATTAAACACTAAGTTTCAATAATAGCCACCCGTTACTTTGTAGGTAACGGAGAAACCTTTGTGCCTGCTCTTCGGGAGTAGTCAATACTGAAAAATGATACGATAAGCAATGAAACTTTTTTACCCCTGCTTCTGAAAGGCAGTAGAGGGAAGGAGATCTTTTGCAAAAATTTAGAAGTTAACAAAGCCCTAATACAAAGAATCCGCTTGTTTTATTTGGTT
>NC_021017.1:4511876-4512945 GCF_000210075.1 Bacteroides xylanisolvens XB1A | reverse complement strand
AAACTTTGCCGTAGTTAATGCCGAATTAAATAGTTACCGGCAATCATTGGACGCACATTGCAACACAGAATTCAACTTTTTCTGTGATGTCTATGCGCAATATCTTCCCGAAGGGATAAAGGAAGAAATGAATAAGAAAAAGGGAGCCGTAGAGCAACTGGATTATCTATATAAAGAATGTGTCAAGACCAATCAACAGATTTATCTGTTCATTGATGAATACGACCACTTTACAAATAAAATCTTATCAGAGCCTGCCTGTCTGGAAGATTACAAGAGCGAGACACACGGAACCGGTTATCTGCGCAGCTTCTTCGATACGGTGAAAGCAGGCACGGACTCCACTATCAAACGTTGCTTCGTGACTGGTGTCAGCCCCGTCACGATGGACGATCTCACCAGCGGATTCAATATCGGCACCAATTATTCGCTCTCTCCGGAATTTAATGAAATGACCGGATTCAACGAAGAAGAGGTACGCGCAATGCTGGATTATTATGCCACTACCTGCCAGTTTCACCACTCTACCGACGAGCTGATAGAAGCTATGAAACCTTGGTATGACAACTACTGTTTCTCAGAGAAAAGTTATGGCGGTACTACAATGTACAACTCCAATATGGTACTCTACTTTGTGGATAATTACATCCGGAATGGAGGCTATATGCCACGTAATATGGTAGAAGAAAACATCCGCGTGGATTACAACAAACTACGAATGTTGATCCGCAAGGATAAAGAATTTGCTCATGACGCCTCGACCATCCAAACATTGGTGCAACAAGGATACATCACCGGTGAATTGAAAACTGGCTTCCCTGCCGAAACAATTGCAGAACCGGATAACTTTATCAGCCTATTATTCTATTTCGGAATGTTGACTATCAGCGGCACCAAACGAGGCAAGACATTATTAACCATTCCTAATCAAGTAGTACGTGAGCAACTGTACAGTTACTTACTAGATACTTACAACGAAGCAAATCTCCGCTTTGACAACTGGGAAAAGGGAGAACTGGCATCAGCAATGGCTTATGACGGCGACTGGAAAGCCTACTTCGACTATATC
>NC_021017.1:4503595-4511346 GCF_000210075.1 Bacteroides xylanisolvens XB1A | reverse complement strand
TTTTCATGTTTCCCTTACTGGATATTTATAAAGATATGCTCCATTCCTACATTATCGAACTGAAGTATGCCAAAGGAAAGGATAGTGATGAAAAGGTGGAGCAACTCCGGCAAGAAGCTATCACACAAGCCAACCGCTATGCCGCCAGTGAAACGGTGCAAAAAGCAATCGGAACAACGACGCTGCACAAAATTATAGTCGTTTATCAAGGGATGAAAATGGTGGTGTGCGAAGAAGTTTAAAGTTCGTATATATTTTAATGTACTATAATAAAAGGGGCTGTCTAAACTTGTTAGACAGCCCCTTTTCGATATCTTAGTAGTCTTCTAAATTATTTCTTAGAAGCTTCCAAAGATGCTTTACGGAATTCTTTCATTGCTTTTTCGATTTCCAAAGAAGCTTTACGAGCGCGAGTTCCTGCTGCTTTGTTACCGTTTTCGATCTGTGCGTTAGCATCTTTTGAGAAGTCAGCATACAGAGCTGCTACCTTTTCTACCAATTCTTTCATAATCCTTTTATTTTTTTCGTTAATAATGTGCCGCAAAAATACACTGTTTCCCGAAATAAAAGCATAAAATCAATATTTTTTTTGAAATAATCTTCGAAAAATATCTAAAAAAGGGGCTTTTCACCATTTTTACCTACCTTTGTAGCCATGAAACTGCTTACAGATACCGATTATATACATGCATTGATTGCTGAAGGGGAGCACCAGCAACAGGACTTTAAATTCGAAATTTCCGACGCACGCAAAATTGCCAAAACACTCTCGGCTTTTGCCAACACGGACGGAGGAAGATTACTTATTGGCGTAAAAGACAATGGAAAAATCGCGGGAGTACGCTCCGAAGAAGAAAAATATATGATTGAAGCCGCCGCACAACTTTATTGCGTGCCGGAAGTGGAATACACATTGCAAACATATATAGTGGAGGGACGGCAAGTGTTGGTAGCGACCATCGAAGAAACTCTGCATAAACCGGTTTACGCCAAAGACGAAACCGGGAAACCTCTAGCCTATCTCCGCATCAAGGATGAAAATATTCTGGCAACACCTATACATCTCCGTGTATGGCAACAAAGCGACAGCCCCCGTGGCGAACTGATCCGTTACACCGAACGTGAACAGCTCCTGCTCGAACAACTGGAGCATGGCACTTTACTTTCACTCAACCGCTACTGTCGCCAAACCGGACTTTCACGACGTGCCGCTGAACATCTGCTCGCCAAATTTGTTCGTTATGATATTGTGGAACCCGTATTCGAAAATCATAAATTCTACTTCCGAATAAAAAACGAATAACCACAAACAATACTTAATATTTGACACTTAATACTTAACTATGACCTTTATCAACGAGATTAACGACATACTCTGGACCTATATTCTGATTATCATGTTATTGGGATGTGCTGTCTGGTTCAGCATACGGACACGCTTCGTACAATTCCGCATGATTCGCGAAATGATCGTACTGTTAAGCGAATCTGCGGGCAAAGGGAAGCAGGGAGAGAAACATGTATCTTCTTTTCAGGCATTCGCTATCTCTATCGCCAGCCGTGTAGGTACGGGAAATCTTGCGGGAGTGGCTACCGCCATCGCTATCGGCGGTCCCGGAGCTATTTTCTGGATGTGGGTCATCGCACTGTTAGGGGCTTCGAGCGCTTTCATCGAGTCTACCTTAGGGCAATTATACAAAATACGCGGAAAGGATTCATTCATCGGAGGTCCTGCTTATTATATGAAGAAGGGATTGAAACAACCGTGGATGGGAATGCTTTTTGCCATATTAATAAGCATCACTTTCGGTTTTGCTTTCAATTCTGTACAGAGCAATACCATCTGTGCTGCTGCGGAGCATGCTTTCGGGGTCAATCATATTATATTGGGAGGGGTACTGACATTACTGACGTTGGTTATCATCTTCGGAGGTATTCAACGCATTGCCCGTGTCAGCAGCATTATCGTGCCGGTTATGGCATTGGGATATGTGGGGCTGGCGTTGGTGATTGTTATACTCAATATCACTCATTTACCGGGCGTCATCGCTCTGATTGTCAGTCATGCTTTTGGTTGGGAACAGGCACTGGCAGGAGGAGTCGGCATGGCATTGATGCAAGGTATCAAGAGAGGGCTCTTCAGCAATGAGGCCGGTATGGGATCGGCTCCGAATGCGGCTGCCACAGCTCATGTCAGTCATCCCGCGAAACAAGGATTGATACAGACTTTGGCAGTATTTACGGATACATTATTGATTTGTACTTGTACGGCTTTTATCATTCTGTTTAGTGGTGCTCCGCTGGATGGATCGACCAATGGGGTGCAGTTGACTCAACAGGCATTGACGAACGAGATCGGTTCTTCGGGCAGCGTCTTCGTTGCTGTGGCTCTTTTCTTTTTCGCTTTCAGCAGTATTCTGGGAAATTATTATTACGGGGAGGCCAATATCCGCTTTATCACTCACCGGAAGTGGGTGCTTCATGGTTACAGGATATTAGTGGGCGGTATGGTGCTCTTCGGTTCACTTGCCACATTGGATATGGTATGGAGCTTGGCAGATGTCACTATGGCATTAATGGCTATCTGCAATCTGATCGCTATCCTCTTCCTTGGAAAATATGCGATCCGCCTGTTAAATGATTACCGGGCGCAAAAGAAAGCCGGCATCCAAAGTCCTGTTTTTAAGAAAGAGTCTATGCCGGACATCGAAAAGGACTTGGAATGTTGGTGAAAACCAACTGTTTTTGTACCTTTGCACGGAAATTGACAGATGGTAGTTATATTATATACCTTCCACGCACTCAAATAGTAAATTGTAAATTGTAAAATTGTAAATATAACAATGGGCTTATTTGGTTTATTCAAGAAAAAATCCGATGAAACGAAAGTCGGCAATGTAGAAGATTTCATTTCACTGACCCGGGTGTATTTCCAGTCAGTGATCGCCACAAACCTAGGTATCACCAATATCCGATTCTTGCCGGACGTAGCTAACTTCAAACGTTTGTTTAAAGTGCCTACTCAAAACGGTAAACTGGGATTGGCCGAAAAGTCTGCGTCACGCAAAATGCTGATGCAGGATTATGGGTTGAATGAGAATTTCTTCAAGGAAATCGACGCTTCCGTGAAACGTAACTGCCGCACTCAAAATGATATTCAATCTTATTTATTCATGTATCAGGGATTTTCTAATGATCTGATGATGTTGATGGGAAATCTGATGCAGTGGAAGTTCCGTATGCCGTCGATCTTTAAAAAGGCTCTGTATGGCATGACGCAGAAGACGGTACATGATGTTTGCACCAAAATGGTATGGAAAGCGGATGATGTGCATAAGACGGCTGCGGCTATCCGCCAATACAAAGAGCGTCTAGGGTACTCGGAGCAGTGGATGACGGATTATGTGTATAATATCGTTCTACTTGCCAAGAAGGAACCGAAACGGAAGGATGACGACACGGAAACGAAAAAATAAGTCGCGTTAAATGTTAGAAAAGCGTAAAGATTAATATGATAGAGAAAGCGGGGGTTTTGTACTTCCGCTTTTTTTGTTATCTTTATGTACTTTTTTCTTTTGTCTTGATACAAAAGAAAAAGTACCAAAAAGAAAAAATCAAGGCTGCGTCTGCCCGGCTACTCCGGTCTCATCCCCGGCTAAAGGGCAGAAACTCGCTTCGCTCAAACAGTCTGCCCTTCTTAACGCCGGGAATGAAACCTCCGCTTGACGCCGTGCAGACGAGGCCGGGAGGCCATGCGGCGTAGAGTGCTATGCAGTGTAGAGTGCTATGCGGTGTGATTGTGTATTATGTTGCGCTTTGATGATTATGTTGGTAGGTTATGGATGGAGGATACTTAGGGGATGAGATGCTGTTCGGGATTTGAGACATATAGTTCGGGGGGAAGGGAGGTCGTTCAAACTTAAAATGCTTATTATATAATTTAAAAATTGATAGATTGCTTATGAAACAAAAGAAAATGCTTACACTTACTTTTTCACAGTTGAAACAAATCTATGGTCAGGAGACTCCGGAGATAGTGGAGATAGCGGATAAGAGCTCTACTGTTGAGGATTTCAAGGCTGGAATACTGCGGTTGCTGGAGACTTGCAGGATAGAAAACGAAGCTGCGGAGGAGGCGAGGGAGCAAATTCGACTCTTACTTGATTATGATGGGCAAAATGTTCATGAACTGTCTACGGGACAGGATATGTCAGTACAGACTATTCGGCTGCTTTATGAGTTTCTGACGGGGACGTTGGAGAATATGGAGATGCCGACGGATTTGTTTATTGAAATTTTTCATATGTTTAAACGGTTGAAGGGAGAAGTTATGCCTTTGCCGTCACCGCAGCGTATCAAAAGTCGGAATGACCGGTGGGAAACCGGACTGGATGAAGAGGTACGGGAGATACGGGATGAAAATAAGGAGCGGATGTTGCACTTGCTGATTCAGAAGATTGAGAACAGGAAGTCGAAGCCTTCGGTGCGTTTCCACTTTGAGGAAGGAATGAGTTATGAGGAGAAATACAGGTTGGTGAGTGAGTGGTGGAATGATTTCCGCTTTCATTTGGCGATGGCTGTGAAGAGTCCGGGAGAACTGAATCGGTTCCTGGGGAATTCTCTTTCTTCGGAGACGATGTATTTGCTTTATCGGGCACGAAAGAAGGGGATGCCGTTTTTTGCGACTCCTTATTATTTGTCGTTACTCAATATTACCGGATATGGGTATAATGATGAGGCTATCCGGAGTTATATTCTGTATTCGCCACGGTTGGTGGAGACGTATGGAAATATTCGCGCGTGGGAAAAGGAGGATATTGTAGAGGTTGGTAAACCTAATGCTGCGGGATGGCTTCTGCCGGACGGACATAATATTCATCGCCGGTATCCGGAGGTGGCTATTCTCATTCCTGACACGATGGGAAGGGCTTGCGGGGGACTTTGTGCTTCTTGCCAGCGGATGTATGATTTCCAAAGCGAACGGTTGAATTTCGAGTTTGAGTCTTTACGCCCGAAGGAGTCATGGGATCGTAAGTTGCGCCGGTTGATGACTTATTTTGAAGAGGATACACAGCTGCGGGATATTCTGATTACAGGGGGCGATGCGCTGATGAGTCAGAATAAGACGCTTCAACATATTTTGGATGCGGTGTATCGGATGGCGGTACGCAAGCAGAAGGCAAATCTCGAACGACCGGAAGGAGAGAAATATGCGGAATTACAACGGGTACGGCTGGGGTCACGGTTGTTGGCTTATTTGCCGATGCGTATCAATGACGGATTGGTGGATATTCTGCGGGAATTCAAAGAAAAGGCTTCGGCTATCGGGGTGAAACAGTTTATTATCCAGACTCATTTTCAAACACCGCTGGAGGTCACGCCTGAAGCTAAAGAGGCGATTCGGAAGATTCTTTCTGCCGGATGGATTATCACGAATCAGTTGGTATATACAGTGGCTGCTTCGCGTCGGGGACATACGACACGGCTTCGCCAGGTGCTCAATTCATTGGGCGTGGTATGTTATTATACTTTCTCGGTGAAGGGATTCAATGAGAATTATGCAGTATTTGCTCCCAACAGCCGTTCGATGCAGGAACAACAGGAGGAAAAGATTTATGGTCGGATGACACTGGAACAGGCGGAGGAATTATACAAAATATTAGAGACGAAAGTCGGAACGGAAGAGGAGACGAAAGAAGATGTTGCCAAGCAATTAAGACATTTCATGAGAAAACATCATTTGCCTTTCCTTGCTACGGATCGCAGTGTATTGAATTTGCCGGCTATCGGTAAGAGTATGACCTTCCAATTGGTGGGACTGACGGAAGAAGGAAAACGGATTCTACGCTTCGAACATGACGGCACTCGTCATCATAGCCCGATTATCGACCAGATGGGACAGATTTATATTGTAGAAAATAAATCACTGGCCGCTTATCTGCGCCAATTAGCCAAGATGGGAGAAGATCCGGAAGATTATGCTTCTATCTGGAATTATACGAAAGGAGAAACCGAACCTCGCTTCAGTCTTTACGAGTATCCTGATTTCCCCTTCCGCACTACTGATAAAATGAGTAATTTAGAAATAAGTAATAAGTACTAAGTATTAAGTAATAAGTATTACCGAAGCTGCTGGATAATACCTACTATTTGATACTTGTCGATTAATACTTAAACTTGTTGATTGATACTTGTCGGTTAATACTTAATACTTATTCATCATTCTTTTACACGTATTACTATATTTGCAATAATTGCAGTTAGGCCTCCGGTGGTGATCCCTGAAGAGAAGATACTTCGAATTGCTTCCGGGGCTTGTTGTAATACGTCCGGCATTAATTCTACTCCTAGGCCTAAGGAAAGGCTGACTGCTAATACCAGAGTTTCTTTACGGCCTATTTCTTGTGAGGAGATAATACGGATTCCTGCCGCTGCTACTGTACCGAACATTAGTAAGGTTGCACCACCCAATACAGGATCGGGCATTAAGGAGAATACGGCACCTACAATGGGAAATAATCCCAAAAGAACGAGCATTGCTGCGATATAATAACCGACATAGCGGCTGGCTACTCCGGTCAGTTGGATAATACCGTTATTCTGTGCAAAGATGGAGTTGGGGAAAGAGTTGAATATACCAGCGAGGAAGGAATTGAATCCATCTGCCATTACTCCACCGGAAACTCGTTTCAAATAGGAATCTCCTTCAATGGGAAGTCCGGAAATCATAGAGTTGGCAGTCACGTCACCTGTTGCTTCGATGGCAGTTATCAGGTAGACCAGACCAATGGCTATGAAAGAAGACACATTGAAATCAACACCATATTTAAAAGGTTGGGGAATATTAAAGCTCATCAGCATTTCTACATTCAATGCACTCATATCCACTTTTCCCAAAACAAATGCCAAACCATAACCCAGACAAAGTCCGAGTACAATGGAACTCATGCGCAGGTATTTGTTCCCACAACGGTTGAAAAATAAGACGCTAAGAAGTACCAGTGCTGCAATAGACAGGTTTTTCCAGGTAGCAAACGTACCGTTATCCATAGCTGCATATCCACCTCCGCAAGATACGATACCTACTTTTATCAGGCTCAATCCGATAAGCAGTACGACAATACCGGAAACCAGCGGAGTGATGATATTACGCAAATATTTGAATGTGCGGCTGACAATCATTTCGATAGGTGCGGCAGCCATACAGGAACCGAAAATCAACGGCAATCCGCCTACCATTCCTGTGGCGATGATAGGACCGATAAAAGAAAAACTGGTTCCCTGGATGCAGAGCAGCTTTGCTCCTATCGGACCGAAACGACGGCATTGTATAAAGGTAGATACTCCCGAAGCAAAAAGGGACATGGAAACTAGAAAGCTTGTCTTTTCTACATCCAGTTTCAAGGCACTTGCTATGATAAGCGGCGGTGTGATAATTGCTACGAAAATAGCCAAGAGATGTTGTAAAGCCGCAAACAGGGCGTCTTTAAAAGGGGGACGGTCTTCTACGCCGTAGATTAAATCAGTTTTCATTTAATAGGTTGTTCTATATATTTTGTAAGTTCCACAAAGGAATAAACGGAGATTCCTCTGAAGTTCGGATTCTTTTAGCCTGACTTCTTTTTAGTCTATTTCTTTTAACTCGCTTTTAATCCGTTTTTGGGTTCGATTTTTTTAGTTCAGCGTCCATTTCAGAGCAAGCGTCGGGATCACATAAAAGCCATCGCGACCACCGAAGTTGTTGCTCAATT
>NC_021017.1:4496514-4503263 GCF_000210075.1 Bacteroides xylanisolvens XB1A | reverse complement strand
ATTGAAATTTTTATTTACTCCCTTGATTTGATTCAGGTTTACCCAGAATTGTGGTTCGGAGAGGAAGATAGTCTTTCCGTAGTTCGTTTCTTCACGCCACCAGTCGGCAAAGCCGGAGAAAGTGAGCAGGTTACGGCAGAAGTTTACGTACCATGTACCTGTCAACTGGAAGTTGTTAGGTGATGAATGTTTTTGAATATACTTATACATGGTGGTCAGTGTGAAACCTTTGGAGAAGGAGGCATTATTAAAGGTATACGTGGCTCCTGCCAGATAAGCATTTTTATAAGACATACCTTTGGATAATCCACCGTTATATTCAAGATGCGCAGAGAAAGGACCTTTCCAGAATTTCACTTCACGGGCTATTTCCCAATAAGCAGCAGCGACACCTTCGGAGGTATAATCCATATCGACAAAGAAATAAGTACTTCCCCAAGTATCAGGATGAAACTTCTCTACTGTGGAAGTTAACAGCGGACGACCTTGCAAATCTTTATCATACAAAGAACGTCCAAAATCATAATGTAACTGGATGTTTTGCGCCTGCAATCCCGGTACGGCAGAGAGCAACATACAAAGGAAAAGAGCAGAGATAATCTGTTTCATAAGTAAATGTGTTTAAATGAAGATGCAAAAATAGTTAAAGCTACACATATAAACACACTACTTTTATCTTTTTTTATTCCAGATTATTATTTCCCGTGTCCCACCAAAGCCTTGTACCTCCATGATCGTTTCCTCCTAAAGCTTCCACAAGCGCGGAATATTGTTCCGGGTCTTCCGTCTGCAAGGTACCGGGGAAGTTTAGACGGCGCACCATAATCTCCGTGTCGATAGAACCGTTTCTGCTATGGTTGAATCGCACGGGAAATAAACGGGGATACCCTGTTCGTCTTTGTTCTGCCCAAGCTTCGCAACCTTCCGGGAACATAGCAATCCACTTCTGTGTAATGATCTTCTCCAGTTTCGTTTCCTTATCATCCAGGCGATTCCATTTGGGAGAGACTTTACAACGGGCCTCTATATTATTTTCTTCATCATACGTGTCTATAAAGTCGGAGGCGGTCTGTTCACTTTGCAGATAATCTTCTACGCCATAGATTCCCCATTGATGGAAAGAAGTAGTTACACCGTTCTGATAACAGGTTTCTTCATCTTCATCCGTCCACCCGCGCAATGCAGCTTCGGCACGCAGAAACCAAACTTCCGAAGCAGTCATCAGAGGCGCATCGGTGCTTTGCTTGACAAACAGCTTCGACAATCCGGAATAATGACTATGAGCAAAACATGTCCCTTGACGAATTCCACGATATTGTCCTTTCAGGGTTTCATCCGTACAGCGTTCGAAATAAATTCCAAGACGGGGATCATTATACCCCACCAAGATTGATTCCATATTCGCACTCATGTAAGTTTCATTCCACACACGGTTAAGTTCTCCCAATGGATTGGTATATCCGGATTTGGTAGAAACAACGGCTCCGCCTGTTTCCGCTTCAAAGAAGCCGTAATCGTTTTCTTTTATTTTCCGTATTTCAGCACGTGCCTTATCGGGGGCAACAGAGGCAATACGCATAGCTAGACGCAAACGCAACGAATTGGCAAACTTTACCCAGGAAGGGTATTTACCATCCAACAAAATATCAAAACGTGCAAATCCATTAAATTCCGGTTTCTCCTCTATATAACCGGTGAGGGCAACCACGGCAGAATCGAGTTCATTGAAAAACTCATAATAAACATCTTTTTGTTTATCGGGACGGTAGTGGTTTTCTGCATTCGCAAAATTCTTATAAATGATGGGACCATAATAATCCGTCACACGATGCATGGCTTCTACCTTTAATATTTTCGTGATCCCGAACAAAGCAGGATGTGTATTCCGGGTAGCATTCTCCGATTGGTATATCTGCGGGAAAATATAAGAATACATATGCGTCCACATGGCGCTGTTCCAACCGTCCTGCATATTATAGTCGGAATTATGCGAACCTCCGTTCAAGGGTTTCCCGTCATGCATATATCCACCGAACATATCTGCGTTCAGATTCTGTATCAGTTGGAAAGGCCAGTTCTTCCCTTTTCCGAAATCGTAATTAAAATAAATCCCCTGCTGAATAATGCCCAAACGGATTCCATAACCATTGTCGTCAATAATCAGGTCATCATCTGTGATACCGGACAAGTCGGTATTGTAATCACGGAAATTACCGGTACATGCTACAGAAAAGAGCAGTAAGCCCAGCAAGTATAGATATACATATTTTCTCTTCATTTCTCTCTCCGACCTTTAAAATTCACATTTCAGAGTAAAGCCCAAACTACGGGTTGTAGGCATTCCGAATACTTCAATCCCTTGGTTATCATTCCCGGTGGAAAGTACCAAATCCGGATCAAAAGGAGCTTTCTTATATAAGAAACATAGATTGCGGGCCACAAACGAAAGCTGCACATCTTTCAGAACCTTCGTTTTCTGTATCCACTTCTTTGAGAAATTGTAGCTCAACGATACTTCGCGCAACCGTAAATTAGTGGCATCATACATATAATACTCTGTCACTCCGGCACGCCCGCCCACTACATTTTTATAGAATCCTTTCACATTATCGATCTGCTGACCTTCAAGCATCACATATCCTCTGTCGCGTGCATCAGCCGTAATTTCCGATACGCCATAGAGATCCATTTCCGCTTGTGTCTGTGAAAGGACTTTTCCTCCGTAACGCCAGTCAAGCAGGAAATAAAGGCTGAATCCTTTGTAAGAGAATGTGTGATCCCATCCCATCATAAAGACAGGGTTGGCATTTCCTACTTTCACCGTATTTCCGTCACCTTCCACCAATGGAAGTCCTTTGTAATCTCCTTCTGTTTCATAAACAATGTTTCTTGCGGCATCACGTACAAAGGCTTTACCGTAGATATCACCGATAGAACCACCTTTCACCAATTTCATTGCATAACTGGAAGAAAAGCTCGTAGGCCCGTAGACTAATTCTTTCAATTCGTCGTGCAGCTTCACGATCTTATTCTTGTTGGTAGAGAAGTTGATGGAAGTTTTCCAGGTGAAATCAGAAGTCAGTATCGGAGTTCCGTTCAGTGTCACTTCCCATCCTTGGTTTTGGATATTCCCAGCATTTACATATCGGAAAGCATACTTGTCACCTGCAAGAGCAGGAAGTTTGAAGAACTGATTATAAGTGTTGGTACGATAATAGGTCAGATTGATTCCTAACCGATGTTGGAAGAATCTCCATTCCGTTCCGAATTCCATGGCATGAGTCATTTCCGGCTCCATATCTTTGAAAGGAGCGGCATCATTTGCCTGTATCTCGCCACCGGCACTGATATGCGAAGCGGAATTAGTGACAAATACAGGAATATCGTTCCCCACTTTACTATAGGCACCACGCAGTTTCGCAAAAGAAATCCATTCGGGCAGCTTCACCCATTTATCAAGCAATATGGAAAGACCAACGGAAGGATAAGCAAATCCCGCTTTCTCATGTTCAGTATAAGCCAAGGTTGATGCCCAGTCATTACGAGCTGTCAAATCAAGAAATAATTTTTCCTTGTAGCCAATCTGTGCTGTACCGAAAATAGATTGAAGCTGACGATGCTCATCTATTTTCTGGTCAATACTGGCAGAACTGTTCATGATGATATTGGCAATATTAAATACATTAGCAAACTTCAGAGAAGCATTCTTAGAATCATAACGGGTCGAGTTTCTGATTCGATCATTTATACTACCGCCAATAGCCGCATCCAGTGTAAAATCTCCCCAGGTTTTCTTAAACATCGCCATGACATCACCATACATCTGCGTTTCCTGATAATCCATTTCAATATATCGACCGTTCGCTCCACACAGGGCAGTAGCGGTAGACGCATAGAATTTCTGACGCAACTTGTCAGCCCAGTAATCCATGTTGCCACGAGCTTGAATCGTCAACCAATCATTTATCTTAAAGTTTGCCGAAAGGGAAAGGATAATGCGCGTACGCGTTTCTTTACTTTGTATACGGTTCACTATCCAATATGGATTCTGTTCGAAGTCTTCGGTAAATGTATGCCAGTTTTGCACATTCAAATTCCGTTCTTCGTCATAGGTTTCAAAATGGTCTTTATAATAAGACAGATTCTCACCACGAGGAAAACGATAAAGCCCTACCAACGGATTCATATAAAAGCCTCCCGATACCGGCTTATTCTCAACAGTCTGTTTCATTACATTCACATTACCATCCAGTTTCAGACGTTTGTTGAACATGGTAGCTGTTTCGCGTAGGTTTATATTATGTTTCTTCAGCTCGTTTTTATCCATAATCCCCTTTCCGGTGGTGTTGGCATAGGAGAAATAAGTTTGTAGAGTTTCATTTCCATAGCTGACGGACACAGAAGTCATTGAAGTCAATCCGGTACGGAAAAAATCATTCAGGTTATCATGAGCTGTCAGATTCTCTTTCTCACCCCAGCTGTCTACCACATCACTGACACCGTAACGATCCTGCATTTTAGGCAGACTGAATGCTTTCTCGAAAGTTAGTCCTGTAGAGAAATTAATATTCCTTTGCCCGACAGAATTTCCTTTTTTAGTAGTGATAAGAATGACCCCGTTAGCAGCCATGCTACCATATAAAGCTGCTGCTGGAGCACCTTTCAAGATACTGATGCTTTCCACATCTTCCGGGTTCAGGTTAGAAATTCCATCACCTCCATCACGGTTGCCGGCATTCGCCGTACCTCCAATTGCCGAATAAGCCTGCTCGGAAGAGGTATTCGACATCGGCACTCCGTCTATCACATACAGCGGTTGATTATCACCGGACACCGAACGGATTCCCCGGAGACTGACTTTGGCAGAACCGCCCATACCGGAAGAGTTCTTATTGATTTGTACACCGGCCGCTTTTCCTGCCAAGGCAGTAATCATATTTATTTCTTTTACACGATTCAGTTCCTCACCTTTGATTTTCTGCGCAGAATAAGCCAGTGTAGCTTCATCCTTTTCAATTCCCAAGGCTGTTACGATGACATGGTCAAGCATCACCGCGTCTTCCTGAAGGCGTATTTCAAGCATAGTCCGACCTGTCACATTGACTTCTAAAGTCTTGTAACCTACAAAAGAAACCTGCAAGACAGCACTATCCGGAACAGATAAAAAGAATCGTCCATCAATATCGGTCACAGTACCATTGGCTCCCCCTTTTTCTCGTATTGTAGCACCGATTAGTGGTTCACCATAGACATCAATAACACGCCCTCTCACGGTATAATTGTCAGAAGGAGTTTCTATCGTCCCTCTTAACAGTTGTTGCTCCGAAGCATAACAATTCCCACCCTCCAGGAAAAATAAGCTCATTAAGAAACAACTTACTAAAATTTCTTTTTTCAATGATATAATAAGATACTGTTTGTTCATCACACCGCAAAAATAACTAAATATTTTAAATCTAGCATTTTTTCTCATTGATTTTGAGGGAAATAAACATTATCACTATTTTTGTACGAAATTAAAATGAACGATAACATGGAAATCGAAACACATCCGCTAGAACCATTTCTCCCAGCGAAATCAAAATTGCTTATGCTGGGCAGTTTCCCGCCACAGAAAAAAAGATGGTCGATGGATTTTTATTATCCAAACCTAAACAATGACATGTGGCGCATATATGGAATCTTATTCTTTAATGATAAGAATCACTTTCTGAATTCAACACTAAAATCGTTTTGTCGTGAGCAAATCATAGACTTTTTGAACGAAAAGGGAATTGCCCTGTTTGATACCGCTTCATCCATCCGCCGGTTGCAGGATAACGCATCGGATAAGTTTCTCGAAGTAGTGGAGGCTACCGATGTAGCAGCATTGCTGCGACAACTTCCCGAATGCAAAGCCATCGTCACTACCGGGCAAAAAGCAACGGACACTCTCCGACAGCAATTCGAAATAGAAGAGCCGAAAGTAGGCGATTACTCCGAGTTCGTTTTTGAAGGACGCGCCATGCGGCTTTACCGGATGCCTTCATCATCAAGAGCATATCCACTGGCATTGGATAAGAAAGCAGCCGCTTACCGGATTATGTTTCAGGATTTGCAGATATTGAAGTGAGGTTTAAGTGGTAAGTATTAAGTATTAGGTATTAAGTATTACATAGTATGAATTAAATTATAAATGAATATGGCAACATTATTTTTGCAGTACCCGGCATGCAGCACATGCCAGAAAGCCAAGAAATGGTTAACAGAAAATAACATTGAGTTTACAAACCGATTAATTGTAGAAGAAAATCCTACGGCTGAAGAATTAAAAGCATGGATTCCACGCAGCGGTTTACCGGTGAAGAAATTCTTCAACACGAGCGGATTAGTATATAAAGAGCTGAAACTAAGCGAGAAGCTGCCTGCTATGAGTGAGGAAGAACAGATAGCACTCTTGGCAACGAACGGTAAATTGGTGAAACGCCCATTGGTAGTGACAGACAGCTTTGTTCTGGTCGGTTTCAAGCCCGATGAGTGGGAAAAATTAAAATAATTCAAAACTTATTTACCCGAATGTTTGGAGATTCAGAAGTTTCTACTACCTTTGCAGCCGCAAACACGGGAGTAGCTCAGTTGGTAGAGCACCGGTCTCCAAAACCGGGTGTCGGGAGTTCGAGCCTCTCCTCCCGTGCAGAGTTAAATAGCTGTAAACGATAAGTTTATGGCTATTTTTCGTTTTAGGTCAGACGAATTTCGGACGAAATTAA
>NC_021017.1:4452240-4495071 GCF_000210075.1 Bacteroides xylanisolvens XB1A | reverse complement strand
CGAAATTAATTATAGTGACGGTATCCGGCAAAGATAGTGACGGTATACAACAGTGATAGCGTCACTATCCCGAGCATATACCGTCACTATTATTTTCCAGGACTATCTATCTGGAATTGTACGTTTATTCATATCAGTGAATATTACGCATAATAATATGATGTACATTTCCAATGACTCCTGTTTGCTTTCCTAGTTCTTAATTTGTTCTTTCTAATCCTTTAGCAGCCTCAACCAAACGAATGAATTCTCTTCTATATCCTTTATCATCGTTATTCAGTCCCTGTTTGGCCAGATCAATCACTTTGTCGTAACTGGCATTTCCTTTAAAGTCAGACTCCCGGAGTAACTGTCCGAACATAGCCACTGCAGAAGCAAAGCGGAAATCGGAAGAAACATTATTTCCTTTATTATCTACGAAAGGAAGTTCCAGTTTCTTGCTGACATCTTTATCCGGGGCTTTATAACGCAGTTTCACAGTCAGGAGTTCATTAGAGCCTGTCGGCTTCACGGATACTTTCTCTTTCTTCTGATATTTCAAGTCGTCTATTTTACCTACATATTCATTCTTTACTCCTGTAGGAATCACTTCGTAAAAGGCTGTCACTGTATGTCCCGCACCCATATCTCCGGCATCTTTAGCGTCATTATTAAAGTCCTCGTCTTTCAACAGACGACTTTCGTAACCAACCAGACGATATGCCTGCACTTGGGAAGGATTAAATTCGACTTGCAGTTTGACGTCTTTTGCCACTGTATGCAGCGTAGCACCGAATTCGCCTACCAAAACACGGTTGGCCTCCTGCAAGTTATCTATATAAGCATGATTGCCATTTCCCTTTTCAGCCAACACCTGAATCTTCTTATCTTTATAATTACCCATGCCATAACCCAGTACGGTAAGGAATACTCCACTCTTGCGTTCTTTTTCAATCAATTGTTCCAATCCTTCAGCGGAAGAAACGCCCACATTAAAATCACCATCGGAGCAAAGTATGATACGGTTATTGCCGTTAGAGATCAGATTCTTCTTGGCTATTCTATACGCTAACAAGATACCTGCACCACCTGCCGTAGAGCCACCCGCCGTTAATTCATCTATCGCTTCGCGAATCTTCTGTTTGTCGCTACCCGGAGTTGCTTCCAGTTTCACACCGGCACTGCCTGAATAAGTCACAATCGCTACTTTATCTTTATCACGTAAGTTATTTACCAATAATTTGAGAGATGACTTCACCAAATCCAACCGGTTGGCTCCCCACATAGAACCGGAGACATCAATCAGGAATACCAGATTAGATGCAGGCAGATTATCCGTCGGGATTTCTTTTGCTTTCAGGCCGATACGTACAAGACGATGATTGGTATTCCAGGGACAGACTCCGGATTCCATGGTAATTTTCACAGGATCACTTCCTGTCGGCTTCGGATAATCATAAGAAAAGTAGTTCACTAATTCTTCTGTACGGATAGCATCAACCGGAGGCAGTTCACCTTTATTGATAAAACGACGCATATTACTATAAGAAGCGGCGTCTACATCAATAGAGAAAGTAGAAAGCGGAGTATCCGACACACTCTTGAAACCATTCTCCTGAAACTCTCCGTATTCTTCCGCATTTACAGCATCATACATGATTCCCGGAGTCGGACATACTGCCTTGTAAGCAGTAGACATTACTTTTGCAGCTCTTGTCTCATGGCCGTATCCTACCACCACACATTCTTCCAATACCAGTTCGTCGGCTTTCATTTTCACATCCAGCATGGCCGATTTTACCACCCTTCTCTCTTGCTTATACCCGATATACTGGAACAACAACGTTTCCCCTTTCTTAGCCTGTATCGTGTACCGGCCATTCATATTCGTTACCGTACCTTTCGTAGTACCCTTTATCTGTACCGAACAGCCAACAAGCGGAGTTCCATCCTTTGCATCCGTCACAGTACCCGACACGGTAATAGCTTGCGCGTTCACCATACCTAAAGAAACAACTGCCATCAGCAGTACGAGCATCATTGCTCTGAATTGATTTGTTTTCATAACTTCATTATTTAAAATGTTACTAATAGTTCGCTTTTACTATAGAGATGCAGATTTCACACTGATTCCATAAATGACTTGAACTTTTTTTATCCGGCAGAAAAAAAGAGTCCTTTCAAAATTCTCCCTTATTCCTTTGCCACTCATCAGATGATGTGTATATTTGCGAATCATAAACATATCACAAATATGAAAAACGAAGTCGACGGAAGGCGGGAAATAGCCTCGCGAAACACGGCCTGGGCTAATAACATTGCCCGCAAACTAACTCATTGGGGTGTCACTCCCAATCAAATTTCCATGATGAGTATATTCTTCGCTATGGTAGGTTGCCTCCTGCTGATTGGCACAGTCATTTATCCCGGCTTCAATAAATATGTAGCCTATATCCTGTTCATCGTTTGTATGCAGTCACGGTTGCTCTGCAACCTGTTCGATGGGATGGTTGCCATTGAAGGAGGAAAAAAAAGTGCCAACGGAGATCTTTATAACGATATGCCCGACCGTTTTGCCGATGCATTATTCATCATTCCCGTCGGGTATGTAGCAGGTGGATTCGGAGTCGAATTGGGATGGCTGGGCGCCCTTCTTGCTGTTATGACAGCTTATTTCCGCTGGATAGGAGCCTACAAAACACATCAGCATTTCTTTAATGGTCCAATGGCCAAACAACACCGCATGGCATTGCTGACACTGACCTTTGTAGTCGCCACCTGCACCATCCATTCAGGATACGACCGGATGGTATGCTTCATCGCCCTAATCATTATCAACATCGGTCTTATCGCGACACTGATACATCGCCTGTACCTCATGTCACACACAACAAACACTGAAATAAAATGAAAAATCTACTGGATAAAATATTCCCTACACTAAGCGATGAGTTGATTATTGTCATCTCGCTTATCATCGGACTGCTTGTTACGGCAAGCCTTATTCTTTTCCTTGTAAAAAAGATATCTCCGAAAACAAATATCAGCGAACTCGCCGCACGCACGCGCTCATGGTGGATCATGGCGGGTATGTTTATCGGTGCTGTATTTATCAGCTATAACATCTCTTATTTCTTCCTTGCCTTTCTCTCTTTCATTGCTTTCAGAGAACTTTATTCTGTATTGGGATTCAGAGAGGCTGATCGCGGAGCACTGTTTTGGGGCATACTGTCTATCCCCATTCAATATTATCTGGCTTACCTTGCCTGGTATGGAGCATTCATCATCTTCATTCCGGTAGTCATGTTCCTCGTATTGCCTTTACGGCTTGTTTTAAAGGGAGACACACACGGAATCACCAAGTCGATGGCACTGTTGCAATGGATTCTGATGCTTTCGGTATTCGGTATCAGCCACCTCGCTTATCTCCTGTCGCTTCCCGAACTACCGGGATTCAGTTCCGGTGGACGGGGCCTGCTGTTGTTCCTTGTATTCCTTACGGAAATCAATGACATCATGCAATTTATCTGGGGTAAACTTCTCGGACGGCATAAGATTCTTCCGAAAGTAAGTCCGAACAAGACATGGGAAGGTTTCCTGGGCGGTGTCATCAGTACCACTGTCATTGGTTACTTTCTCGGTTTCCTGACTCCCCTCTCCGCTCCCAACGTTATTCTGGTTAGCGCCCTCCTTGCGATTGCCGGATTCTCGGGAGACGTGGTCATCTCCGCTATCAAGAGAGATAAAGGAATTAAAGATATGGGGAACAGTATTCCCGGTCATGGAGGAGTATTCGACCGGATAGATTCGCTGTCCTACACTGCTCCTGTATTTTTTCATTTAGTTTATTACATTGCATATTAAACGGAGAGAATGGAAAAAAGATTCATGCAAGCTGCTGCGATGCAGATTATATATAAAGGTGTTTTCCAATGGTTCCTAAAATTAATCGTAGGGGTTCAGTTCACCGATTGCCGCTTCCTTAAAAAAGAAAAGCAATTCATTATCCTTGCCAACCATAACAGTCACCTGGACACCCTAAGCCTGTTGGCTTCCCTGCCCGGCGATCTTTTGTGGAAAGTCAAACCCGTAGCAGCAGAAGACTATTTCGGGAAAACCCGCTTTCAGGCTTCCATCAGCAACTTTTTCATCAATACGCTTCTTATCAGAAGAAAAGGGGAAAAAGATTCGGAGCACGACCGATCCGTAAGATGCTTGAAGCCATTGATGCCGGATATTCACTGATTCTTTTTCCGGAAGGAACCAGAGGGAAACCGGAGCAGATGGGAAAAATAAAATCCGGCATTGCCCGTATCCTATCGCTACGACCTGAAGTGAAATATATTCCTGTATTCATGACCGGTATGGGACGCTCTTTACCCAAAGGAAAGATGATCCTGTTGCCATACAAAGCATCCATCTATTATGGTATGCCCGCTTTGGTAAAGAGTACGGATACACATGAAATATTAGAGCAGATAACAGGTGATTTTGAAAGAATGAAAGAAAAATATCAAGTCGTTATCGACGAAGAAGAGGAATAGATGTTGTTTTTCAAAAGAAACATATCGAAACTATCGGACGAGGAATTACTGATACACTATACGAAGTCCGGCGATACGGAATATTTCGGTGAATTATATAACCGATATATCCCGTTACTGTACGGACTTTGCCTGAAATACCTGCATGATGAAGACCGGGCACAGGAAGCAGTCATGCAGTTGTTTGAAGATTTATTGCCTAAACTGAGAAATTATGAGATAAAAGTTTTCAAGCCATGGCTCTACCGGGTGGCGAAGAATCATTGCCTGCAACTTTTACGGAAGGAAAATAAAGAAATTCCGTTAGATTATACGGTTAATATTATGGAATCTGACGAATTTCTGCATCTATTAAGTGAAGAGGAAAGTTCGGAGGAACAACTGAAGGCATTACATCACTGTCTCGAAAAGTTGCCCGAAGAACAACGGACCAGTATTACGCGTTTCTTTCTGGAAGAGATGTCGTATGCCGACATTGTGGAACAGACCGGATTTACTCTGAACAATGTGAAAAGCTATATCCAGAACGGAAAGCGAAATTTAAAAATTTGTATCAAGAAACAAGCCCTATGAAACTATTGGACTACATACGAGGACTCCGCAAAGGAAAAGAGGCACACCGACTGGAACGAGAGTCGATGCAGGATCCTTTCCTGGCCGATGCTATGGATGGTTACAGCCAGGTGGAGGGAAATCACGAACAACGGATCGAGAAACTGCGGATGCAGGTTTCAGCTCATTCGGCAAAGAAAAAGAACACCCGTGCTATCACTTGGAGCATCGCTGCCTGTCTGGCTATCGGATTCGGTATCAGCAGTTATTTCCTGTTCCTGAAAAAGAGTATGACGGACGAAGTGTTCATTGCCAAAGAGAGTGTTTCCTCCAAGTTGGCTGAACCCGCAGTTCCGCCCACTCCGGCCATTCCTGCAACTCCAACAGTTCCGGCAACTCCACAAAAGGAAATCGCATTGGCTACCGCAAAGGTAAAAACGGATTCCACTCCTGCTTCCGAAGATTCCACGCCTGTTTCCGAAATTACTGCGAGACAAGCGGATAAGAAAGATATGATTGCCAAAATCCAAGCGACTTCCCAACCACAACAAGGTACGCCGCCTGTGGCAACTGTGCCGGTGATGGAGGAAGTGTCGGAAGAGACTGCCGCATTGCAAGAAGTAGTAGCAACGATGGATACTTTCGAATCTGAATCTGATAAGAAAATGAAGTTGGCTAAGGTAGCGACTATCCTTCCTCAAAAGAACATGATTAAAGGGAGAGTGACCGACGAAAAAGGAGAACCGCTTATCGGAGCCAGTGTGACATATAAAGGAACGAATATCGGAACCATCACAAATATGAATGGAGAATTTTCGTTAGTCAAAAAGGATGATAAGAAACGATTAACAGCGGAGTATATCGGATATGATCCGGTAGAAATCCGGGTAGATACCAGCCGGACGATGCTCATTGCCATGAACGAAAACAAACAGGTACTCAATGAAGTGGTGGTAGTGGGATACGGCGCTAAGAAAAATAAGAAGTCAACAACTGCCGGAAATGTTGTGACGGTTAAAGAACAGGCAAAGAAAGAGATTACTCCGCAACCTGTCATCGGAAAACGTAGCTATCAGAAATACCTGAAAGAGAATCTCGTTCGTCCAACGGATGATAACTGTAAAGATATTAAAGGGGAGGTAGTCCTTTCTTTCTTTGTTAATGAAGAAGGAAAGCCGCAAAATATCACTGTTATTCATGGATTATGTGAATTCGCTGATAAAGAAGCCATCCGGCTTGTCAAAGAAGGACCTAAGTGGACAAGTGGAAAACTCCCGGCAAGAGTAACAGTACGATTCTGAACTTAATAAATACCAATAAGAAGGCACATTTGTGCCAACACAGTGGCACAGACATGCAAACAAGGTGGCATTGTTGTGCCAACCTATTGGCATAGTAATAACAACACAAAGCCTATCTTAAATCAGTTCGTAACTAGCCATCTGTATTGGCATATCCAAATTATGAAGCACTTTCTCCAATAGAATACCCTCTCGGTTATCATATTCATACCCGAAAGTGGCACGAATACCTTGCAGGATAAACTGTGTGGCACGGTCCAATGCCATCGGCAGACTGTCTCCCTGCATTAAAGAGCCGGTGATGACACTTGTAAAAGTATCGCCCGTGCCGGGATAATGTGCAGGCAGATAAGGGCAGGTCACTTTCCAGTAGCGGTTTCCCTGACGGTTATATGCATAGACAGATGTTTTATGAGGCTCATCATGTACAGGAACACTGGTGATGATAACCACTTGCGGACCTTTGTCGGACAAAAGACGAAGATATTCTTTCAGCTCTTCATCCGTGTTATCTGCTTTATAGGGTTTATCCAATAAATAAAACAGTTCCGTCAGATTGGGGGTAATCACATCTGCTTTCGTGATTAAGTGGCGCATTTCTTTTATCATCTCTCCATCAAAGTTGGTGTATAATCGTCCGTTATCTCCCAACACCGGATCGGCAACGATCAGGCTGTCCGGCCGACGAAAGTCCCTGATAAAATCAGAAACAATCTGAATTTGTCTCGGAGAACCCAAGTATCCGGTATAGATAGCGTCGAACTCTACCTCCAGTTTCTTCCATTGGGCAATAATCTTCGGCATTTCGTCCGTCAGGTCGAGGAAGGAGAAACCGGGATATTGCGTATGATTGGATAATACAGCCGTAGGAAGCGGACAGACCTGAAAACCCATGGATGAAAGAATAGGAATGACGACGGTCAGAGATACGCGCCCCATTCCCGAAAGGTCATGGACGGCGGCTATTTTCTTTACTTTATTGGCATACATATAATTTATAATTAAACGTTTTACTACTCTTATCCTACAAATTCATTTATCTACTATGGACAAACAGAAACAGATATTCAATTTACATCAAAGGAGATTCGACTATATTCTCCCAAAGACTCTATTACATCCGATGGAAGCCGGACTTTATCCAAACAGAGCCTCTATTTACATCAAACGGAAGCTCTGTTTATATAAAACAAAAGCTCTATTTCTTATCAATAGAGCCTCTGTTTTTACAGCGTCAACGGAGTCTCCATTTCGTTTGCACTAACAAATATAAAACTCCATTGTTTTGAAACCAAATTTATTTTAGAATAATCAACACGGAAACATTAGGTTAATATCACTAACACGTCTCGTGCCCCATGCGCTCCCATCACTAAAGCCTGCTCAATATCGGCAGTCTTTGACGGACCGGAGATGAACGTTCCGAACTGATATTCCTGTCCGTCCAGTTCGCGGTAGGCGTCATACATGGTATCTACAATTTTATTCCGGTCGAGCAGAATGACCAACTTCTCCGAAATAAAATAGATTGCTTTATATTTCACCGTCTGCGGTATCCAGATGGCTCCGTTTTCGGCTACTCCGATTTCTCCTTTCACTACGGCAACATCTGTGCCGTCCAATTCTTTCGGATCATCCAAATTATCGGGATTGAACGTAGCACAGGAAATATCCGGCAATACGGAAGCAATGCGCATAGCCTCCGGATAAGTCCGGCGTATGACCGCATTCACATCTTCCCCTTCGCCCAATACAACTGCCGCACCACCCACTGCACGGCTGATTGCACAAAACTGTTCTATCTTATCAGGATATGACAATCGTTTCATATCCGCAATATCCGGTTTATCATAACGCGTCTGCGTATGCTGGCGGATGCTGGCTAATATTTCTTCTCTACTACTCATTTGGATTCCTCCTTTCCCTGTACTTTGTTTTTCTTCCACATTTCATTGAACGACTCGCTGGCAAATTCCGGCAGTTCACGCCCCTTTCCCCAATCGTCGAGATCGTTGTATTTCATGAAACGAGGCAGGCTATTTACCACCGGGGCTGCCCACAAGGCTGCGTTGAACAATGCCGGACGCTCCATCAGGAACTTCATACCACCGGACATGATCTTCTTTCCCGTATTGGCTTTCCCCAGTCCGTCCAAATCCTGACGCCATTTGTAAATCTGTTCGGCCAAATCTACTTTCACCGGACAGACATCGGAACAGGACATACACAGAGAACAGGCTGAAAGATTATCATAATACTTCTCCGGAGCGTGAGCCATACCCAAGTTGATGCCAATAGGTCCGGGGATGAAGTACGTATAAGAGTAGCCTCCACTCCGGCGGTACACCGGGCAGGTGTTCATGCACGCACCGCAACGAATACAGTTCAGTGTCTTGATATGATCGGGCTTGGACAGTAAGGCACTCCGGCCGTTGTCTACGATGATAATATGATATTCACCGCCTTCGCGGGGACGGCGGTAATGAGAGGTATATGTTGTCACCGGTTGTCCGGTGGCCGAACGGGCGAGTAATCGGGTGAACACACCCAATGCGTCCAAATCCGGGACGATCTTTTCCATACCGAAAGCGGCAATGTTCAGTTTCGGGTAGGAAGTACCCATATCGGCATTTCCTTCATTGGTGCAGACCACAATGTCACCGGTTGAAGCGACGGCAAAGTTGGCGCCTGTCATGGCGGCTTCGGCATTGAGGAAGAGATGGCGCAGGTTCTTACGTGCGGCATGAGTCAGGTAGGTAGGATCAAAGTTTCCCTTTTCCGTGCCCATCTCCTTTTCGAATAGTTCGCCTACCTGTTCCCGTTTGATGTGGATGGCGGGCAATACAATGTGGCTTGGTTCGAGATGCATCAATTGCAGGATGCGTTCGCCCAAATCGGACTCTACGACATCGATGCCCCGCTCCATCAGGAAAGGATTCAATCCACACTCTTCGGCGAGCATGGACTTGCTCTTGATGAAATGGTGGACGTTATGCTCATTCAGTATTTCGTAGACGATGGCGCAGTATTCATCGGCATCTTTTGCCCAATGTACGATGGCGCCGTTGGCGGTAGCATTCTTCTCAAACTCCAGCAGAAGTTCTTCGAGGTGGCTGTTGGAGTATAGTTTCAACTCGCAAGCCTTGTTACGCAACTCTTCCCATTCGGGAACTTCCTTGCTCATCTTGTCCCTTTTGGCACGGACCATCCAAAGGGTTTCATTATGCCATGCTGCCATCTTGCTGTCCTGCAAGAACTTTTCGGCAGCCTTTGAATGTTTTGTACTCATGATTGCGACGCTAGAATTTCTACAATATGGATAATCTGAATAGGCAGATGCTCCCGTTTGATGACACCTTGCATGTGCATCAGGCAGGAACTGTCCGCTCCGACAATATACTCGGCTCCGGTAGCGATGTGATCTTTTACCTTATCACGCCCCATGCAGACGGAGACTGCCTGCTCTTCCACCGCAAACATTCCGCCAAAGCCGCAACACTCGTCAATATGGCTGGGCTCGAATACTTCGATGCCTTCTACCAGATTGAGCAGGTCACGCAATTTATTGTAATAAGGGATGTTCAGTTCGGTGGGAGCGGAAATCAACAGTTCGCGCACCCCATGACAGCTATTGTGAATACTGACTTTATGAGGAAAGCGTGCAGGAATTTTGGAAGGTTTCAAGACATCGTGAATGAACTCACAAATATCATAAATCTTTCCCGCACTCTGACAAACATGTCCTTCTTTCTCCAAGATGCCCGGATGATTCTCTTTCACAAATGCCACACAACTGGCGGAAGGACCGACGATGTAATCGTATTCCCGAAACAGATCGTCAAAACGGAGTGCCAATTTCATCGATTCATCTTCAAAACCGGCATTTGCCATCGGTTGTCCGCAACAAGTCTGATCCAACGGATAATCGACGTCTACTCCCAAACTTTTCAATAGTCTATACGATGCCACTCCCACATTGGGGTAAATAGCATTGATATAACAAGGAATAAACAAACCTACTTTCATACTATATTTTGTAATAATTTAAGCTTCTTCCGCATCACCCGTCTATTTTGTTCAACGGATGTCGATTAATTTGTGTGTTTGCAGGCTGAGTCTCCATTTGGGATGTCGCATTACACAGTCCACTGTTGAAGCAGTGTTATTACAAGAACAAGGCTGGAGGAAAAAATGTTCGGCCGGAAGTAGTTCAAAAATACTTATATCTTGTCCTTCATAGACCACTTTCACTTCATCCATCCGGTCGATGGCAAGTTTCACCCCTTGTTTGGGGGAGCAGGTCACCCAGTCGATAGCTGCCGGCAGGGGGCGTGTACCGTTGGTTTCGATGGTCACATATTTGCCTGCTTGGTGCAAACGGTCAATCAATTCATCGTCTATCCATAAGGAAGGTTCGCCGCCCGTAAGGACAACGGTGACGGCAGGATATTTTTTCACTTCGGCGATTATTTCATCGTCGGTCATCATTTTTCCTTCTTCGTGTTGTGTGTCGCAAAAGTCACATTTCAGGTTGCAGCCGGAAAAACGGACGAAGATGGCCGGAGTTCCGGTATGGTAGCCTTCGCCCTGCAAGCTGTAAAAGATTTCATTAATCTTTCTCATCATCAAAATTTGTTTGGTTTGCTATTCTTGTCCTTCTGCGCCGACGGGATCTTTCTCGTAGATGACAATGTTTCCTTCCGATTCCTGCACTTCTACTTTATAGCATTGAGGAATCTGTTTGCATACCCACCGGGCGATATTCTCCGCTGTGGGATTAAATGGGAGTACTTCGTTCAGATTTTGATGGTCGAGTTTCTCCGTGACCACTTCTTTGATGCGGGTGAAATCTACCACCATTCCTTCGGAGTTGAGCCGTGCGGAACGGCAATAGACGGTGATAATCCAGTTGTGACCGTGTAAACTGGCGCATTTACTGCGATACGGGAGTACCAGCTTATGAGAAGCCGAAATCTCCATGCGTTTGATTACTGTAAACATGAGTGTATGTATTTTAATAGTTACACGCATCTAATGTCACCTCGATGCAACGGCAAAGGTAATATAAAATAGAGTTTTCATCCAGCAAAGAGTGTTATTTTTTCCCTTTTTTTGCACTATCTTTGCCGCATGAAAACTCTATATATTGTTTTAGGTAGTATTTCCCTTGCGCTCGGTATTCTCGGCATCTTTCTGCCGCTACTGCCCACTACCCCTTTTCTATTGCTCACCGCCGCCCTTTATTTCAAAGGGTCGCCCCGATTATATAACTGGCTGCTCAACCATCGGCACTTCGGTCCTTATATCCGCAATTTCCGCGAAAACAAGGCGATTCCTCTCCGTGCCAAAATAATTTCTCTCGTATTAATGTGGGGAACGATGCTTTATTGCATTTTCTTCCTAATACCTTTTATATGGGTAAAGATTCTCCTGGGATTGATAGCCGCAGGAGTCACTTATCATATTCTTTCTTTCAAGACATTGAAATAGTGTGATAGTCCCTGCCGTGCATCGGCAAGTTTATCTTCCCAATGTTTCACGGAGTTCTGACCAATAATATCAGTCACGTATTTCACGGAAATAAACGGGATTTCTTTTGAACGGCAGACAAATGCCTGTGCGTATGCTTCCATATCTACAACATCTCCGCTAACATGGGTCAACTCGGTGAGGAAGCCATCTCCTGTATTGCAGATTCCATGTTCCGTCCAATGCGTGCAATATCCTTTTTCTTCGAGCAGAGCTGATGAATCGATCTCACACTCCAATCCGAACTCTTTCATTTTCTGCATATCACGGTCTACAAACTTGCGACATACAAAAATATCTCCTACCTGATGGTTGACTGTTCCGGCACTTCCGATATTGAGCACCAAGTCCGGTTGTACCTGACGGATTGCCTCTGCCAAATGAAAGGCTGATTTCACTTTACCAATACCTGTACGAACGTAGTAAGGTTCTATATCCGGCCATTTAAGTTCTACAAATTCGCCTTGTACGGCGTAGGTTACTAATATTTTCAACATGGGTTTCTTTATTTCACAAATTATTATTATCCAATGAGATATGCAAAATACTTATATACCAAATCGTCGATTGACATCTCCTTTTGTTCAAAACGCATTTTATCCAATGGAGAAATTCTTTCCTCTACAGTTTTTTGCTTCTTATACATAGAAGATATATAATCATTTCCATCACGATTTATCAGTACAGAATCAGTAAAGTCAGCTACTCGGGTATCTGATTCTACATAATTTAATGTGTATGATACATCCCTGACACGCCCCTGTATAGGCGAAAGAATTCCCTTTGCCACTAAATCCTTCACATCCCTAGTAGCTGTATCTAATGAAACTTCGGCCAACTTGCTCCAATTTTTTGCAGTAAGTTTTCCTTCATAGCCATTCAGATATATATTGAGGATCATTCGTTGTCTTTCAGTTATAATGCTCCCCGAATGAGTTTTCCAAAAAATCGCTTTATTCAATATGCCGCTTAACAAGCCATTGGATTCATCAATAGCCCGTTTAAGACAAGCCAGATACCATTCTAACCATTCTGTAATATCACCATTTCCACGTTGAGCCTGTTCCAGCATACGATAATAAGCCTTCTTTTCCTTATTAATCTGCATAGACATACTAAAGAATCGCAATTTACTGCGATCTGTCTGGGATAATACCATATCTGATATAGCTCTCGCAATACGACCATTCCCATCGTCAAACGGATGGATACATACAAACCAGAAATGAGCAATTGCAGACTTTAATAATGACGGAGCTATATTGGGGGCATTAAACCATAAAAGAAATTTATCCATTTCGTCATATACACGTTCCGGCCCGGGAGCACGATAATGTATTCTTTCCCGCCCAAATGTACCGGAAACAACCTCCATAGCTTCAGTACGATAACTTCCCACTAAAATATCAGAAAAGCCACTTTTACCTGTTGGGAAAAGTGCGGAATGCCATCCGAATAATCTATCATGTGTTAACGGAGTTTCGTAATTCATTATAGCATCAAGCATCATCTCGACCATTCCATCAATATAATGCGTCGGTTCTTTCACATCGGGTACAGCTACACCTAATTTTCGGGCAACGGAAGAACGTACCTCTGCTGTATTCAAAGTTACTCCTTCAATTTCTGAAGATGCAACAACATCATGCGTCACAGCTTCCACCGTAGCGATCATCTGACTATCAAATCCAATTGTACTTAACCTTCCAACAAGATATCCGATAGCCCTGTTTGTCAGGGCTATCGCATCTGACAATCTTTCAGCGTTCCATCTGAATGAACTCCAATTTTCTATTTCATGGATAAACATACCATCAGTTATTTCTGCAAAAATAACTATTAAATTGGAGTTATCTATAAAAATGCGGTTAAAAGAGGTATGATAAGCCGCAAATTTTGCGGTTAATTAATGAGATTAAACCGCATTTAATAAAAACAAGGCATATTCATCACGCTTGGTTTGAAGAATCATTCAAACCAAGTACGAAACTTCCTTATGTGGAGTACCCAATATTACTTTTTACTATCCGGCAACGGATTAATAGCCCCCCTTTGTGTACAAGTATATGCCGATACATCTACCGCTTTGCGGTGTGATTCAGCAACCGACGCCCCTCTAAGTATGTTCACAACAAAGGTAGCAGTAAACGAGTCGCCTGCACCTACAGTATCGGCCACCTCGACTTTAGGTGTGTTTATGGATGACACTTCCCCACTTACATCATATATGCCACTACGTACTGCCCCCTGTGTGAATATAACATATTTGAGCGAGAAACGAGCAATGAGTTCTGCGATAGCTTCCACAAAATCAGTCGAAAGGGAAAGAAGAGAAATCAATAACGGCAATTCGTCTTCATTCAATTTGAGCACATTTGCCTTTTGCAAGGATTCCACAATCAAGTCTGTCGAATAAAAACGTTGCCTGATATTAATATCAAACACCTTCAAAGAGGTATCCGGCACGGCATCTATGAGTCTCAAGATTGCAGCACGTGACTTTTCACTTCGTTGTGCCAAAGAGCCCCAACAAACAGCATCTGCATCGCTGACAAGTTTCATGGTCGCAGGACTACACTCGATAGCATCCCAAGCAACATTCTCAACAATCTCATATTGCGGTACACCGGCCTCATTCAACGACACAAGCACTTTACCTGTCGGCAAAATATTACGGGAAATATATCCTAAATCAAGTCCGGTCTCTTTAAGCACCGTAAATGTTTCATCACCGAGTTCGTCGCCACCTATTGCCGTAACGGGATATGATTCTGCTCCCAACTCCTTTGCAAAAAAACAGAAATTGATAGGCGCTCCGCCAAGTCTCTTACCTTCCGGGAAGCAATCCCAAACAACTTCTCCTATACCTATTATTTTCATGGTTTTATAGTTTAATAATTATTTTCATGGATGTTGCACTATTCTCGTCTATAAATTTATATGCCTTGTCATACTGCTCGAACGGAAAATGATTTGAAATAAGCGGTTCGAGACGGATAGCTCCCAAACTTACCTGATCGATAGCCGTAAGATAATCTTCATGGCGATACATCATCGTTCCGTTCACCTTCAGTTCGTGCTCTCCCAAATAGAACATATCAAGCGACGGATCCTTGCCAAATACCGCCACTACAACGATAGTACTCCCTTTTTCAATACACTCCATAAGCGAACGAATACTCGACTCAACTCCGGCAACCTCAAACGCAGCTTGAAAATCTTCATCCCCGAAAAGCCTCTTCGCTCCTTCTTTGAGTGATGTCTTAGCTACATTGAGCGTATCTACTATACCACATTTACGAGCTATTTCAAGTCTGAAATCACTTACATCGGTAATAAGAACCCGTTTGGCTCCTCTTGCCTTAGCGAACTGCGCCACGAGGTTACCGATCGTTCCGGCACCCGATACAACCACATTCTTACCTTTCAAGTCCCCGCCACGCATGGTTGCATGCGCAGCTACTGCCACCGGTTCTATCATAGCCCCATAATCAAGTGACATACCTTCAGGCAACACCGCAATCCTGTCATCATCAACCACAAAAAAGTCTTGCGCAGCTCCATTTGCCTGAAAGGCTTGCACTCTTAGCTCCTCACAAATATTATACTCTCCCCGCTGACAAGGCTTGCACTTCCCACACGCAAGTTGCGGACGTGCGGTGACAACGTCACCCGCCTTGCAGATCGTAACCGCCGTCCCCGTAGCGACTACCACTGCCGAATATTCATGCCCCTGAACTACCGGATAGAAAGTTGCCGGATGACATCCGTGATAAGAATGTATCTCACTTCCACAAATACCAATTCTCTTAATATTCAGAAGTACCTGATGTTCTTTCAGGTCCGACGCCTTAGGCGCCTCAACTTCACGAAATTCAATATGTTTTGGTTCTACTAATACCGCTTGTCTCATTTTATACCATATTTACTTAAAATTTCTATTACCGGAGTCTCTATTGACTTCGCCCAAAGTGCATATCCATAACTACTTGGATGAGTTCCGTCGACCGATGTCTCATGCGCATCGGAAGCATCAGGCGTAATCAGATAAACGTCTTTATATTTCGGGTTCGTGAGGATTTTCGCAAACAACTCCTCTACGGTTGCCGCCTTAGCCCGTTCTTTCGCATCAAGAACTGTATCGAATGAACGTCGTTCACGATAGATAGTACGCTGAAATATCAACGGAGTAGCCGGATGTGCCGCTATAAGCCGATCGATAAACGGCATCAGGCGCTCTCTTATCAGTTCTGCGTCAGGATTTGAAAAAGTATCGAATATAAAGGCATCAGCCTTGACTTCCGCAAGAACGTCGAGCATGTAAGGTTGCATCAGGCAACGTCCGCTTGTTGCGAGCGACACGACTTGAAGACCTGTATTACGCATAAATTGCATGGGATAACTCATACCGGATCGATCCGTGCTCACTCCCTGCGTAAACGAAGAGCCATATACCGCTATCCTGTGACGAAAATCGGACTTCAACGGTTCGATAACAGCATCGTCATCTATCCCTATCTTACAAGAAATGACCTCCGAATACATCGGCATATACATCATACATTCGTGCATCGTACCATCCATATTCTCAATGAGCGTGAATGTCTCGGTTTTCTCGCCCTTATACGCTTTCAATGAACCGCTTGCCGCATACTGCCATTGACCGTCTGCATTTTTGATATAAAGATCATATCCTTTATAAGAGATCGGCATGGTTGAATGGCTCGAATATACATATCCCCACTTTGTCGTAATCTGTATATTACGTGTGTTCGTTTTAAACAACACAGCCATACCGGCAGAGCAACGGAGTTGTCGATTCTCCGTCCTGTTAAAACCTTTATAAACCAATGTATCGACTCTATGATACGGATTGGGAGTCGATTCAAACGACTTACCTATCAGGTTAAGCGTTGACGCCTCCGCCTGTTTTTGTGCCGAAACCGACAATACGCACGAAAGCGACAGAACAACCGTTATGAAAAACTTCTTCATTGCCTTGTATTTTTTAGTTGTTTACTGTAATAAGACCTTCAACCCTTCCGCTACCTGCATAGCATAAAACTGCTCATACTTTTCCATAAACACAGGATATTTGTCCAGTCCCAATGACACAAAAGGTGATATTTTCAAGAACTCGGCCGGCGATCCTCCCGAAATCAACTTCCTGTCCGCCGGGGTGATGTGAGGTTCGGAGATAGCTATATTTTCACCGGACTCGGTGCGCGCACCTATCAGGTATTTGCAATACACAGCTATCAGGAAAGCCTCTATCGAAATATCCTTCCCATCCTGCAACATCTGTTTGAGTATGGGTACCACATAAACCGCAAACTTAGCAATGCCATCGCCACAAAGCCGTGATACCTGATCGCTGATCGCCTTGTTTGAAAATCGTTCGATAAGCTGGTCTTTATACGCTTCAAGGTCAACGCCTTCGGGAACCGGAACATAAGGAGTAACGTCCCTGTTCATAAACAGCTTTATCATTGCACGATACCTCTCGTCTGCCATTACAGCATCGACCTTCCTGAATCCTTCCATATAGGCAGGATAAGAAAGAAGAGTATGTGACGCATTGAGAAGACTTAATTTCATGATTTCATACGGGGTCACATCATGGGTGAATGTAACTCCCACCTTCTCCCATGCAGGACGGCCTGCAATGAAATTATCTTCAATCACCCATTGTATAAAGTCTTCACAACACACATCTGTAACCTTACCCGGTTTTGTTACGGGAGTGATTCGATCCACCATCGAATTCGGGAACGTCACTTTCTTTTTCGCCCACGCTGCCACCTCGGGATATTTCGCTTCGAAGTATGACATAAACGCACATTTGGCGGCATTGCCGTTCATCTGCATGTTGTCACACGAAAGAATCGTAATCGGCAAATCTTTCTCCATCCGGCGTTTAAGTCCTTCGGCTACATACCAAAACACACTGCGCGATTGGTTAAAATCAACCTTATATCCCCCTTCGGTAATGGTGAGAGAGATGATTTTTATCTCCTCCGATGTTATTTTAGCGATGATAGGCTCACTATCTATTTCCCCCCATGCCAGTTCTACAAGCGAACCAATCAGCATACTATCCTGTTCGCCGGAAGGGCTGCATGTCGTCAACTGATATATGCCGTCGTCTTTCTTGAGGGCGTTGAACAAGACCCCGTCCGTAGGCATAATCATGGCTCCGAATACCCCCCAGCATCTTTGTGAAGGATCTTCAAGTAATAGATTTGTGTAAGCTTCGAGATGTGCACGATGGAAGTTTCCAACGCCGAAATGTACTATTCCGGCCTTTATTTCAGCACGATTATAATTAAAAGTCTTCATACGATAATTTCAATGTTTCGGCAAGTGATTTTTCCACCTTGTCGCAATGTTCTATATAGAATTTATAAACCTCATTCCATTTGTAATAAGATGCTTCAACCGCTTCCAACGGCAACCGGAGGTCTTTTTCATTCAGCATAAACTTAACTAAAACGTCCGGATTGCCTTCTGATTGGTAAAAGATCATCTGAAGGTTCGCACCCATCGGAATATCCCAATACTTCCAACTCCGTAACGCTTCTTTGGAATTACTAGCCTCCCGCGCCCACGTCCCGGCTTGCAAATTGGTCAAGATGGCCATCAGAACGCCATCGTGTCCGAAGTTGAGATTGATACCATGACGCTTGCGCACCAGATCTTCGGCAGATTCGTCTAACAAATGGCGTAACGTGCGGGATGCAAGTCCCCAACTACGCCCGTGAGATACCGGTTCAGGACCTTTCTGCGCAAAATACTTATAGTTCTCGATTTCCGCCCAAGCCAATATTTCCTCTTCTGTAAAGATATCCCATATAGGCACTTGGCGGTCGAGGCATTGCATCAGTGATGCCATTAACCAGAAGCGATGGATCAGGTCGTACTTGTCATATTCACTTTCTACTTGTGTAACATCTATAAACAGTCTTCTAAAAAAAGCATCCACATCCAACTTTTCATCTATATATGAACGATATTTTTTATACCAACTGTTTTCCTTACCGAGTATATACTTATCAAGCGGACTCCTGCCGGGACATACGTTACCGTATGGATTCAGTGTGGTAAGGAACGAACGGGAGTTGTCTATCTCCGCCCATTCAAGCCCGGGGCGCAGTGACAAAATGCCCGAATTTACAGATTGCATGGTGGCCGCCACCCGAAGCACATTCGTTGCGTTAGTCTTCAAATAGGGATGGCCTTCAAATACTTCCGGATAGTTTTGTACCATCCTCCGGCCTATCTCCCTTGTCTGACGATAACCGATTTGTGTCAGATCGCCTTCTTTGTAAAACACATTCTTCTTGAACGGTTCAAGACGTTCGTACAGGGCTTTTCCAAAATCGGTAAGGTTGTTTGTGGCATGAGCTTTCTCCAATACGCCGTATATGGCAGGATAAGTCACCTCATCGTCTATCTGACGCGCTCCGTGACGAAAATAGCCGTTTATATAGAAAGGCGTATATCCTTTGGGCGCCGGCGTAACCGGATGTGAAAGATCGGTCACATAATACACGCCGCCTGCACGTTCCGGATCCCTGCGTATCTCGTCGAGAGGATTTTCGGCCACCGGCTTTTCTTTCGGAAGAGAGAGTTTGAATATGCAAGGAAGATCAGACGTCTTTTTCGCATTCGTATTGGTATTGACATACATAACCCCGTCTTTAACCACAATATCTTCCGGTTCGTAAATAACCTGTTCCTGCACATTGTATCGGGCAGTAATCGTCCGCCTATCCGTATCGTACACCCGGATGCAGGAAGGACGGCTGTCATCCTGTTTCCCAACTCCGAAGCAGAAATAGATTTTACCATCATGCATACAGCCCGCTTGTGTGAACCATACCTCATAGGGGAACACCACCTGATCGAGAATGTCATTTTCGTCGAGGCGCACCTTTGCGCCCTCACTCAACGACGGTATGCGGAATTTGGTGGCGACATACTGGTTTTCCCATGCATGCTTTGTCACCTTCGCCACAGTACGTTTACGCGCCGAGAATATCCATATAAATCCCCGTTCCCGATCGACCAGCCAGCTTGGCGCACCAAAGATGGAGACATACCCTTTCTCCGCCCACTTCGAGCCATCGAGTTCAATTGTCTGCACGATTTCGCTGCTAAAACGTTTTCCACGACGGGTGATGCTCTCCACAAAGCACAACCATTCCAACTCGCTTCCTACCTTCCCGTTTGTGATATACAAGAGAGGAAACGATGCTCCGCGTTTTGTCTCGACGCCAAAGCATACATTATTTACATGGTTGTCCGGATGGGAGGATGCCAACTCAAAGCCTGCCACAGGTTTCGGATCGGCACTTTTGAAATCATAGATATTCACGTGCCCTCCATCCTCGCACGAGAATATGTAATCATCCCATATTTCAAGTCCTTGCTGTGCCCGCCCCCGTCCTTCCTTTGCCAGGAAGACAGAGCACTCCACCTCTTTCTCCGGCTCTACATACAACTGGGCGATAAGGGGAATAGAGATCAGTAAGCACACGACAGACAAATAGATCTTTTTCATAAGTATGCTCTATAAATTTAAAGTATGATTATGTTCTACGTTAATCGAACAGCTCTACGCCTAACGACTCAAGCCGTTTCTGCAACTCTCCTACATCGAGAGCCCGCGGAGTACAGTGCTGCGACGCACTCATAGCAGCAGCAATACCAACTGCCTCTCCCATCGCCATGCAAATACTCATGACACGATATGAAGCGTGAGCTCTGTGAGTACCCGATATACACCGTCCCGCCACCAGAAGCCCTTCCAAGCCCAACGGGAGAAAACAACGATACGGCAAATCGTATGGTTTGCAATATTGGATGGTTGGTTCCGCCTGTCCGGCTCCGTCAGGATTATGTATATCGACAATGAACAATGCTTTATGTACCACCACATCGGCAAAACGGCAGCCTTCCGCCATTTCATCGGCATCGATCACATAGTCGCCCATCACCCTGCGGCTTTCGCGCACTCCGGTTGTTGTACCACTTCCGATCACTCTACAGTTTTCGTAACCCGGCAAATTTTCTTTCAAGAATTGAGTCAGGAGGCGTATCTGTTGCCTAAGTTCAAGATCGGCGGTGAAAATAGAGCTTACCGAAGTTATATCCACCCTATTGACTTGTGTCGTATTTACCTGACGGCAACCCGGTCTGACCGATGGATGCAAACGCACGGCAGCAAGCATCCGGGGAAGTTTGCCCTCATCGGCTTTCTTTTTACACCAATCAAGAAAACACTCGCCATTCAATTGAACATTGTCTACATCTCCAATGCAGATAATTCCTTTCGACTCGTCTACGCCATCAATGGTGTATTCAAGGGTTACAGGCTGCATGAGTCCGTCAGCACGTCCTTTTTCTATTTTTGCACCGGCAAGAAAAGATACTATGGCATCACCGGTACAGTCAATTGTAACCGCGGCTTCAAAACAGAGCGTCCCCTCGTTACTTGCACACTTAATGCCTTTTACCACCTTTCCGTCACGAATAACATCCGACACGCAACATTGCAAAAAGACATCGATGTTCTTTTCCCTGGCGACAAATTCTGCCAATGTAAGTTTTGCCTCTTCGAAATCGTGAGCATTTCCATGTTCGCCAATCCAGTCATTGTCTTTGACGCCAAGAATAGCACAAACCTCATCGCGCATCGTGTTCTTGCTTACACTACCGAGAATAGGGCCGACATACCCGGCGGTCAGGTTACCTCCGATGACTCCGTATCTTTCGATAAGGGCAACACGTGCTCCTTGCCGGGCAGCGGCTACAGCCGCACATATCCCGGCAGGACCTGCACCTGCTACTATTACATCATAATATTTTGTATTCATTATCTGCTTGTATATGGACCAGAAATAGTCTTAACAGTCATTGCCCCGTCAGAATCTGTGATTGTCACAACTCTATATTTGTTTCCCCCGTCGGTCACACGAACTACAATATGTCCATCATATCCCTTTACTCTCGCAGCCTCTTCCGCCGTAACCCGGTCGTCTACTCCGCTGGGGCGATCGCCTTGCCAGAAGTTAGTGATAAACATGTCACACGCAGGGAGTGTTGTCTCCATCGAATTCAGTATATCGGTACGGGGATGACAATCTACCCACGAATTGACAACAATCGTTTGTGGATTGAGTGCTTTCAGAGCATCCACCTGATTGGTGTTGGTTACACCGTGATGGTTAGCTTTCAATAGTTCCACCTGACCTACTGCTTTTGCACAGGGCAGTTCGGCATCTTTCCACGCATGACTCGAACGTCCGTTATACTGAAGGTCACCACCGGCAAAGAAATCAAAGTTGCCATACGAAACTTTCATCACACAACTGGTTATATTCTCCGGCGGACAATTGTCACTGGAGGTAATGTTCTTACTGTTTTCGTATGTAATCTCCGAGAGTTCAGGGAATGTCTTCTTTGTGGTAGTGCCCGAACCTGTCCAGATCTCTCCATTCACTGCCACGTTTTGCACCTTTGCAGTAGGATACTTTGCAGGATTATACTTCTGAACGATCTGATTATTCGCCCCTGCTTTGAATATCGCAGCATCGAACTTTTGATTGGCGACATGCCATTTCACTGCATTGATATAGTTATTACAACTTGGAGCATTGTCTGCCATTGTCGCCATATTGAACGGATAGTTATAATCGGGATAGCCACGATCGAGAAGCGTACCAATCTTGAAATTGTCGAAAATCTCGGCAAAACCTATCAACGAATAAGTGTCGGAGTTGGAAGATTTCGGCAAGGAAGAAGTATAACCGCCGAAGTGGTCATTATGGAAGTGGGTAAGTACGGCATAATCAATCGTACTGTTACCTGTCCATACCATACACTTACGAATGTAATCAGTTATAATCTGTGAACCACGGGTAGAAGTCAGAGTCGGATCCCAACGACTACGGATACCGGTATTGGTCGTATTACTATTAGAGTTGGTCGTAACACTCGAACTTGCGGCATCGATAAGCATTTGCGTACCATCCGGGAATATTACAAACATGCTTTCACCGGTAGTTGTATTGATGAAATGAATATCCATCACACCCTCCTGCCAGGCAGGAATCGTTTTACCTACCTCTATTTCAGTGGCAGCATCTTCCCCACCTCCATCCGGGCGAATCAAAAATGAGTGAGACTCATTGGAGCTGCATCCTACAATCGCAAGGATGAACAGACTAAATATAAATATTAACCTTTGCATGCTATATGAAGATTTAAAAACATCTCTCCGCCTTCAATGCTGACGGCAAGACGAATATAATTACCAAAATTTGAATTTACCTTTATAATATGTTGGCCAAGTCCTTTGAAGATTACAGGATCACTACCGTCGTCAGCCCAATGTATACCGTCTTGCGATAGTTGTACACGACCTTCGAATACGGGATCTCCTTCTATTTTCTCAACCATAACAAAGAATATAGCCTCATCTGCCCAACCAGCCTCGTAAGGATGAGTGAAGAAAGTACCTTTAAAGAACTTCTTTACCTCAAGATGGGAATCATTAAACATTTTCATATATTACATTCCTCCATTTATTCTTGTGAAACAACAACAGAATCTATATAAAAGAATACACGACGATTGGTATCAGTACCCACCCAGAAAAGAGGATTGATAAGATTGTCGATGCGTCCATATCCGTCAACGGTATCGGCTGCAATGCCACGCATATCCCAAATTTTGTCCTGACATTGGAACTCTACATATTCACGAAGCTCTGTGTCAAGTTTCAGACGCATGTATTGCCAATTGAGTTTACAGTCGGTTTCATTATAAATGAGTTTCTGATGACCATCTTTCAAATCCTTGAACCCATCGTGGTCGCCATTAGGATAACGGCGGCCGAACCACCAGGGATCGACTCCCCTCTTACACCAGTCTCCGTCAAGTCCATAAGCCCAATCGCGGTCGGTTATGTCTTCATTGGAATGTTCATACTGCCACTTCTGCATTAATTTGCCATCTACTGCATTGAGATAGCGAATTCCTACATGGTAACGTTTTCCACCCTCCTGTACATCGAATCCCATACCAAAATCGCGGATGGAACTCTCATGCAAACCCGGTTGCGGACGGTCACCGCCATCCACCACATCCTGCTCCGCCGTGTATGTAAACCAACATTCTATCTGCAAATATTTGCAGCCCGGACGAGAGAACGAAAGCCGCTTAATGGCATGTCCCAGACAACCTTCCGCCGGAATCTCCGTATAAGGAGCGGCAACAGGTCTTGTCGAAAGTTTAAGAGAGTAAGTGCCGGACATAGCTCCGTGAGTGCCCGGATACCTGAAAGTAGCGGAACTAAGCATGACCGGTGGCCACTGGTCTTTATTGACCAATGTCTTGGGAACATCAAAATCGGGATATTCCGTAAAGTTAGGCATCAATGTCATCCAGCCGTTAAAGCCGGTGTTGAATACATCATAGCTCAACACCCTTTTCAATGGTTGATAGCGACTGCGCAATAAAATTTCTCCAATGCTCATAATATCATTTATTTAATAAAGTTAGTACCCTGGATTTTGAACAAGTTTGCCATTCATTATCAATACATCATCACTTGGCAATGGCCATAAATAAATCTTCTCATCATACTTACGTTCACCATGCTGGACGATATAGGTTCCGTCGGCCATCGCTTCAAAAGAAGGAAATCCGTCTTTGTCAAATGTCGGAGTCTCCGGCCAAAACCAGTTGCCTGCCGCAAAGTATTCCTTTGCCCTGTTGGCTGTACGGGTAAATCCGTACATATTGTGTCCGAAAGCATTCTCAAACTGATGCCAACGAAGCAAGTCGAAATAGCGCAGATTTTCCCATGCAAACTCCACACGACGCTCACGGCGGAGCACTTTGCGCAATGCCGTCTGATCGGTTGTCGTGATGGACGGATAGTCGTTGGTTTGTGTACGGGTGGTGCCATAAGCACGGGCACGGACATCGTTGATGCAAGCAAGGACAGTAGCGTCAATCTCCCCCAGTTCAATCTTAGCTTCGGCATACATCAACAAAACATCGGCATAACGCATGAGAATAACGGGGTTGTCGTTATACAAAGTAGTACGCCATGATTCTTGCGCGCCTTTGCGCAGGCAACAACCATTGTAAGCACAGTTGGAAGCATCCGAACCGCCTTTGGAATCTTTGTTTGTAATCATACGATTTTGCGTATAGTCCATTACTTCGAGTGCGTTTGGCGCAGGGTTCCACTCAATACCATAGATACGGCTGCCGGGAGCAGCAAATGTTTCCAGGCAACGGGGATCACGGTTGGCAAATGGAGCGTGAGGATCAAAGCCACTGCCCGGTTCATCAATCGTCTTGCCATTCGTCATTTCGTAGACAGCAAGAAGTTCCCACGAAGGTTGTGCATTATGTGTACCGCCTGCCGAACGGGCAATAAAGGAACCGATAGCCTGTGTAGTAGGTTTACCGTTTTCATCCAACTCAAGGTCGCTTGAGTGAGCAACAGAGAAGATAACTTCTTTGCTTCCTCTTGTCTTGTCGCGGAAAAGTTCTCCATAATCAGGGGCCAAGTCATATACTTCCAGATCCATACAGTCTTGCGCAGCGTTTGCGGCAGTCCCATAGTCGTGTTGATAGAGAGCGGTACGAGCCTTGTAAGCATAAGCCGTTCCTTTGTCCACACGGGTGGCGCCGCTATTATTATTTGCGACCGGCAAATTTTCTGCGGCATAGTCATAATCTTCATAAATTTGTTTCAGAACGACAGCTTTGTCGGTACGCCCCATCTCAAATGCTTCCTCCGGAGTAATCGAAGTCACGTAGAAAGGAACATCTCCCCAAAGAGTAATCAAACGTGAATAAGCAAATGCCCTGAAAAAACGGGCTTCGGCACGAAGCGTATTCAGTTCAGTGGTGGAATATTTGCCTTCAAGTTTGTCGAGTGCCTCCAAAATTCGGTTGGCACGACTAATGTTCTTATACGTGTAACTCCAAACAGTCTTGATGTTAGGATTACTTGTAGAAGACGCATTCAGTGAACCTGCCGCAATGGTATAAATGTTGGTTCGTTGCGCCCAGTCATCCGTATTACGATCCAGCGTCCAACCTTCTTCTATAACAAAGAAGGTACTGCGATAAAAATCGTTCAATGAGATTCGAACTTCCTCCGGTGACGAGAACCAGTTTTCACTGGATGCGGCTGAAGGAGGATTCAGATCGAGGTTCACACAAGAAGTTACAGATAGAAGAGCTATCATGCAAATCAATACATGTATTTTTTTCATATTATGTAATTTTTTCATACTCCATTAGAATTTGATATCCACTCCAAATGTATAAGTGCGTGTGATATAGGTAGAAGCGCCTGCTTCAGGGTCCCATCCCGAAAGATAACTATCAAAGCAGTATGGATCATCGATATTGACGTACACCCGAAGTCCCTTGATTCCGACTTTAGAGACGATTTTTTTAGGAACTGTATAGCCAACGTTGATATTCTTTATACGCATATAGGCACTACTCTTGAGCCAGTAATCCGACATTTTGTAGTTGTTGTATTCACCGCCCTGATGGCTCAAACGGGGATAGCTGGCTGCCGCGTTCTGCTCTGCAGTGTTATACACACTCCAATAATTACGGCTGCCATTGTCGTTCAGAAGGACTGACGGAGCCGGAAGCCATTGTCCCTGCATGGGGCGAATCATACTTTCGGTGAGGCGTGAAAGTTGTTTCCCGACACCATTGAAGAGTAAGGAGAAGGAGAGACCTTTCCAGCCCAAACTAATAGAACCTCCATATAGATAGTGTGGCAATGAGCTGCCAAGCACTACACGGTCGTATGTCTCATTGATAATTCCGTCAGGAGTGCCGTCCGGACCGCTGACATCTACATATTTCACATCACCCGGTTTGGTAGAAGCCGAAAGCAGAGCGCTTTCACTGACTTCCTCTGCGGTCTGGAACAAACCTGCAGTCTTATATCCGTACCAGGAGTTATATTCTGCACCTTCAGTAATAATGGTACCATCGCTGTTAAACTGCTGCTTGCCATTAAGATTATCTATTATAGACTTGTAATCAGAGATATTAAAACTTACCGCATAACTTACATCTCCGATACGGTCAGACCAGCCGAGTTTCACTTCCCAACCACGGGTATGCATTTTACCTACATTCCTGTCAGGTGCCGAATAACCTGTAAACGACGGGATTGCCACCGACAAGAGCATATCTGTTGTCTTCTTATAATAATAGTCTGCGCTAAAGTCAAGACGATTGTTAAAGAAAGCGGCATCCACACCTATATCCCAGCTCTGTGTTTTCTCCCAATGGATATTCTCATACGCATAATCCTGTTGAGCGGCAGACATCGATGATTGGGGCGTAGAACCTGCACTGTCATACATAATGGCATTATTGAACGATATGTATGTCTGGTAAGGATAATTTCCAATCCGCTCGTTACCGAGCGTACCGATAGAGGCACGGAACTTCAGATAGTTTATCGGGGTTATGTTTTGCATGAACTTCTCGTTAGAGATGACCCAACCCACCGATGCGGACGGGAAGAATCCCCAACGGTGATCCTTGTGAAAACGTGAAGATCCGTCTTCACGAGCATTGAGCTGGAGGTAGTAACGGCTGTCGTAATTATACATGACACGGCCAAAAAATGAACGGTATGCATTCTGATAAGAATTGCCGGCTACGGCAAGAGCATTCTTGTTCGCCAAATCAAGATAAGGGAAAGAAGACAAAGATATATCGTTGGTCGATCCCGACATCGTTTCATACGTATAACTATAATCTTCATAACCGACCATGGCATTGAAGTTATGTACCTTGCTAAAGGTCTTGTCGTATGTAGCGATGAATTGTTTCTCCAATGATTTGATGTTACGGCGTTCTTCACTTAACGAATTGGAAGTATATCCTGAAACATATCCCAGCATAACATCGGTTTCGTATGCATCGTAAACAGGTATGGCTTTCTTCATCTCCTTGATCGAAACAGTTCCGACGGTAGGAGTCAGATTGGCAGTAAGGGTCAAATCTTTTATGGGCTTATAGCTCAACGAGAATTTACCGGTCATTGTGTTGGATACAGTCTTCTTCTCTCCGCCTTCCAATAAGGCGGCAAGCGTATTGCTAAGACTGCCGTCTTTACCAGGACCTACACGGCCGTCCGGATAAAGTCCCAAATAAATGGAAGGATACATATAAGCTGCACGAATCGGACTACCGGAAGTCGGGTCATTTTTCGTGGCATAACGTACCGAGAAATCGATAGAACCGGAGAGCTTATCACTAATCTTCAGATTATTACGCGAACGGATAGAGATTCTTTCGTGGTTTGAACCTTTATAGATAGCGTCGGCATTTTCGTAGGTAGCGGAAGTGTGGCTCTTGATTACCTTGTTGCCATACGTCATGGTCAAGTTGTGCTTATGGCGCATAGCGGTATTCGAAAGAATAGCGTCTTTCCAATCATAGATAGGATATTGAATGGGATCATACCTGTTGTTGGTAGCATAGTTGTCGATGTAGTCCTGTGAATAGTTGGCAAACTCGCCTCCCGCAGGATTACCGGCATCGTTCCACGACCATTCATTGTACATTGTCATGTAGTGATAAGGGTCTGTCAGGAATTTCGGAAATTCGGTAGGAGAAGACAACGAAATCTCTCCGTTATAACCGATCGAAAGCTGTCCCTCGGTTGCCTCCTTAGTCGTTATCAAGATAACACCGGCAGCAGCACGGGCACCATAGATGGATGCAGAAGCTGCATCTTTAAGTACAGTAATCTGCTGTACGTCTTCGCTTGCTATATTGTCGAGGCTACTGACCATCATACCATCGACAAGGATAAGCGGACTCGAATCAGACATTGTTGTCACACCACGCACCTGAACCGTAGCACTCGCTCCCGGCATACTGCTCGAACGGGTAACCGTCAGTCCCGGAATCAGTCCTTGCAAAGATTGTGAAAGTTGAGACGTGCTCTGTTTCTCGATAAGCGAACTGTTGATTACACCGACCGCACCTGTAAGATCTTTCTTCTTTACAGATCCATAGCCGATAACAACCGTCTCTTCAAGTTGTACAGCATCCTCTTTAAGTTTTATATTTACTACACTTTTACCATCCCATACCACACTCGGTCACATAACCAAGATAACGGAATTCTATTGTATGGCCTGATTCAGCGCCATTGAGCGCATACTTTCCCGACATATCGGAGGTAGTACCTTTTGCATTGTCTTTATCGTGGATCACCACTCCGACAAGAGGACCATTGGCATCGCTAACGACACCCTTCATTACATTCTGTGCAAAAGCCAGATTGATTTGCAGGAAACATGCCAATAACAGGCTTAATATACTTTTTTTCATACTCTTTATTCTACGATTTCAAGCAATACATGTTGGTTATACTCTTTGATTGCCGCACCTGTTTCAGGATTACTCGGATGTTGCGCTGAAAAACGTGTCTGGCCGCTTGCATGTGTCCAGTCGATATACTTTCCAGCGAATTTGGCGCCATTAAGACATAAACGACCTGCCTGTCCGAATCTTAACACAATCTCATCCATATCCTTAGTCGTGGTAAATACTCCTTCGGCAGGGATATATGCGCCATTGTTACTGCTATCGAGCAACATTCCCGCAAAGTTGTAGGTAATAGTCACCGAGTAATTGATAGGTGCACCCGACAGTGTCTCTGTCGCACTTTCCTGAAGAGTCGAAGTCGGAAGAGCCGGTTTCCATTCTTCTCCATCCTTGAATTCGATCATCCAGTAGTTGGAACACATCGTTCCTAATTTGGTCACAAAATAGAAGTGTATCTTGGTACCGGCAGGAATGGTCGTACCTTTCATATCCCCATAGACATACCAATAATCACCCGGAATAGCTCCTGATACATACGGGTCACCATTAGCACCCACGGCACGGCTGCATACGACTTTCTGCTCTACATAACCTGTCCGGTCACATGCCCAATACTCAATCTTACCACTTCCGGCACTCGGAGCAATATACTTGCCATTGGTTCCCGGGAATACCGATTGTGCCTCATCATCAGCAAATGTTCCACTTGTGTTGGCAGTTAAACTCTTCAAGTCCCAATCAGCCAAAATGCCCGAGAAAGCATCTTGTACAAGAGTATAGGTATAGTCTGTATCATCCTGGATGGTTACCGTTACTTTAATTGTCCGTTTGGCAAATGTCTTGTTCTCCGGGAAAGTAAGTTTAATATCACATTCGCCTACCCCATTTGCAGGAGAAACGGTCACATCCGCATCTGTACACACAGCCTTCCACTCCTTATCGCCAAAGACTTTGAACGAAGATTCTGTTGTAGTTGCGTCAATCGATTCGGTGATAGGACTGATACCTTTCGGAACAATCATCTTTTGGGTAATAACCAGCTTTAGAGGAGTTACATCATCGCCAATGAAACGAATGGCACCGACACGTGAACTAGTCGACGAATTTTCAGAGACTTTGATTGTAAATTTAGTAATCTCACCTTGTGTCTCATGCGAATCAACAACTGCCCAATGGCTATCGCTTCCATCGGTCTGACAATCGTTATTGACTCTGTAATAGACATTAGATGAAAGGTCAACAGTGAAAAGTCCACCTTCTGCTTCTACATCAAGTGTCTTTGTCGCGAGTGTCATATACGGATCATCCGAGTTATGACAAGATGCAAAAAGCACAAGCGACACACTTGCAAACAATAACATCTTTAGATTCATTTGATTAGTATTTAGGGTTATTAATAATTGACTAGCTAGACATTTTCAGACGTCTTGCATATATAATTCTGTATATCACATAAGCAAGTATCATGGCAATCATCAGTATGATACTTCCTATCACAATTCCTTTGACCGCAAGGGTCTTCGGATCGCCGGCAATAAGCAGACCAATCAGTAAGAGCGCAACGACACCAATGGTAATACAGAAGCAGTTAACAGCCAAATGTGAATAGATTAATACCGCTTTCTTCTCCTTTAATGTCGGTTCACGATCGGCTTCAGGATCAGTATATTCACAAATGGCTTGATAACCATTGTCTTCATACTTTTTACGTGCCGACCAAACTTCCATAATTGCAAGGATAAGTACAGGAAGTACACAACCGGCAACTGACTCTATAAGGCTTGGACTAATAACGGAGGCGGGAATTATGACGCGAGCCATAATACCAACGAGCCAGGTAAGAATCATTGCAGAAATAAGTTGGTTGCCTGTCAGCCGCTTCGAGAACAGTCCCCATATCGACGGAATATATAAAGGACACATCACCATAGTAAGAAGGGTTACTACCACCTTTTCGGCACCTCCGGCAAACGGGATGAGCATTGACAAAGCGATAATCACAAGTCCAAAGACAAATGTGAAGAGACGTCCTACCTTGATACGCTTTTTCTCATCTGCCTGACGGTTTTTCTCTTTGTGTCCCCAAATATCATAAGTATATACATTGGCATATACATTCAAAATGCCCGAAACATTACTCAATGTAGCCGATAGCATCGCTGCCAACATCATACCGACCATTCCTTTCATAAGCACGAGTTTGCTCATATTCACATAAGCGTGTTCGCCGTTGAAAGTCATTGTGGTTGCATCCAAATCAAGCGCAAGTCCGGGTTCCATCACACGATAAATCATGGTAGGAAGATACCAGATAAGAGGAGTGACGAGATAAAGAATTCCGATTAAATAAGTACTCTTTTTTGCGTCTCTTGTAGTAGGCACGCTTATGTATCGCTGTACAAACGGCCAGTCACCGCCAATCATAGACACATTGAGAAATATCCACAGTAAAAGCCACCCCCATGTATAGGTCGGAGATGTGCCCGAGAAGAATCCCGGTATCTCACTGGCCTTATCGATAAATGCACTTACGCCTCCTACCGCGTTAAATGAAAGAGGTATCATAAATACAACCACGGCCAGAAGTACTCCGAACTGAATTACATCAGTCATTAGTACCGCAAGAAATCCTCCGGCAATGGTGTATCCAAGAGCGATGGCACCAAGGATAAGAAGCGCCCACCAAATACTTAGATAACCCATCGGTGAATCGCCCATCATACCCGTACTTGCAAAAATACTGCCACCATCGACTTTGATTAATGCACACATCACAACCGCTACCGCATACAGAGACACTGCCGTATGTACCGCACGGGCTATAATTCCTGAAATCGTGTAAAAACTTACCGTGCGATGTCCGAACCGGATGGTAAGGAACTCCCCCGGCGATTTGATACGTAGCTCCCGCCATTTGCCCGAGATCCATTTACCGACAATAAACGATGCTACGCCAAGACAAAGTGCAACAACTACCGCAACAAGTCCCGATTTATAAGCAACGCCTCCCCAAACGACAAAGGTACTTGCCGAGAAGATAGTCATGTAGGAAGAGACTCCCGACAGCCACCACGAAGAATTTCGCCCGGCAATAAACATATCTTCGGAGTTTTTAATTTTCCGGGACATCACAACACTCACGGCAATCAGTCCGAGAAAGTAGAGTAAAATAATAATATAATCTAACTGTTCCATATTCTGGTTCTTCTTTATATAATTGCTCCAAGTTTCTTCAATTCCTCTATGAGATTGTGAATATCAGCCTTTTGTACGGTCACACCTGCCTTTATACATTGTGCGGCTGCTACTCCTGCGGCTTGTCCTACCCCCATACAACTTGCCTGAACGCGAAGTGACGCAAAGGAAGTCTTATCAGCACTAATACAGCGTCCCGCTACGAGCAGATTCGGGAAATCTTCAGCTATAAGAGCACGATAAGGTACATACGCCGCTTTTTTAAGGAAAGTTACGCTCTGTTCCGCACCTGCTGCCACATGGATATCTATAGGATGTGCGCCGCGTGATATGCTATCAGGATATTTATAAGCATTCACATATTCTTCTGCTGTAATGGTATGTACACCTTTGATACGACGTGTCTCACGAATACCGGCATGTACGGCGACGGTCGTCACATAACTGTTTTTAAACTCTTCAAAGTTCTCTTTAAAGATTCGTGCTATTTTAAATACGTCTTCCCGTAAGCGACATTCCGCTGCGGTAAAATTTCTATTATCGATGGCATTTCCTGCAGTACGGGTCATATTAACCGTTACTTCGCCCGGACGAAGAGTGGTGCAAAACCAAGGACCTCCGAATTCGGGGATGCCAAGCTTCTCTTTCATTGCTAGAAGTTTCTCACGAACTGCAATGCAATGACAATTCTGCCCTTGTTTATTATGGTGCATGGCATCGATTATCATGGGCGAATCTGTATCCACACCGCCTAATATAAAATAGGTGGAAAGAGGTTGCAGCGGTTTACAATCATCTGTTTGCATCGGAACACCCGCCATAGCGGCAAGGTCACCATCCCCAGTGCAGTCGATATACATATCGGCACTTATGGCCTCTGTCCCATTCTTATTCTCAAAGAGGATACAGGATATTTTGCCGTCTTTTGCCTGGCAACCGCTTAAGTAAGAGTGCATATACATATCCACGCCGGCTTCCAGCATCATTTGCTGGCATAAAAGTTTGTAAAGCTCCGGATCAAAAGCTACATTGCCAAGAGGTTTCTCAATGATACAGCCTCCCATCTTCTCCAGCCGTTCGATAAATTCCCATGGAATACCGCCTATCACCTTTTCATTATTATAGGTGAAAACACTCAAAGGAGTAACAAGCCCCATTGTAGCCATTCCACCTAAAAAACCATATTGTTCCACAACAGCAGTTTTCGCACCACTGCGAGCAGCCGCAATGGCCGCAATGAAACCAGCTGGTCCGCCACCGCAGACAACTACATCGTAGTTGCCCACAATTGGAACCCGTTTCGAAATTTCTATACTTCGTACTTTCTTGTCCATGACCGTTTTTTATCCTTTAATTATTACCAATTCAAATAGATGGTAAACTTTGATGTGCTTTCGACCGCACTTATAAGAAAAGAGGTGTGTTTTCATAGTTCTTTTTCTTTAGTTCGACATCATGTTGATGTAGCAAAGATAAAGAACAAGAGCTTGAAAAAAAGTTTTTTCCTAACTCTTTTGCCTGCAAACGATTGCGGGAACGTTCCCAAAATCTGCAAACGTTACAAAAGCATTACACAAAGGCAAATGGGATTCGTATTTTACTCCAATATTAGGATTTATTGTTTGAAATCAATATCTTTGCTTTGATTTAAACAATCATTCAGCATGAAGTATATAACCATAAAAGACATCGCTCGACATTTGTCAATATCCGTCTCCACTGTATCTCGTGCATTGGGAGATGACAAGAATATCCGTAAAGAAACGAAAGAAAAGGTGATAGAAGCAGCTAAAAGATTGGGATATAGACCAAACCCTGTAGCAATCAACCTTAAATACGGACATACCAATACCGTGGGGGTGATCGTTCCTGAAATGGTTACGCCGTTTGCTTCACGAGTAATAAACGGCATACAAGAAGTGCTTCACACCAAAAATATAAAGGTGATTATTGCAGAGTCGGGAGGAGATCCGGAAAAAGAAAAAGAGAACCTGCAACTGATGGAAGGATTCATGGTGGATGGCATCATCATCTGTCTTTGCAGTTATAAAAGGAATAAGGAGGAATATGCTCGTTTACAGCAAGCGGGAATGCCTATGGTGTTCTATGATCGTATTCCCTATGGACTTGAAGTTCCGCAAGTAATAGTGGACGATTATATGAAGTCATTCTTTCTCGTAGAAAGTCTGATCCGAAGCGGACGCAAACAGATTGTTCATATACAGGGACCGGACGATATTTACAACTCCATAGAACGTGTCAGAGGATACAAAGACGCTTTGGCTAAATTCGGGATTCCTTTTGATAAGAATAATATGCTGATAAAAACCGGTATGACTTTTGAAGAAGGGAAAAAAGCAGCGGATATATTAGTGGAAAGAAATATTCCTTTCAATGCTATTTTCGCTTTTACGGAAACATTGGCTATTGGAGCTATGAACAGATTGAGGGAACTTGGAAAAAAAATACCCGAAGAAATCGCCGTAGCCAGTTTTTCAGGAACTGAACTTTCCAACATAGTCTATCCCAAATTGACTACAGTAGAACCGCCTTTGTACCAGATGGGGAAAAAAGCTGCCGAACTTATTTTAGAGAAAATCAAAGATCCGGCATCTCCCAATCATTCAATCGTGTTGGATGCGGAAATCAAAATGCGTGCATCGACGCCACGTTTGGAGGTATATTAATGACTTATCTACCAGATATTATATCTTAATACTTTCCTGAAAAACATACCGAAGTTACAAAAGTTTGCTGAATAGTAATCTTTTACGATACCAACAAAAAAGAAGAATTCAGATTTATATAGTTTTGAATCATTCAATGCTCTTTCTCTATAATACGTCCAATTCTTCCAGCTCCTTCACTTTTCTTCTGTATGGCCGATAAACAAGCAGTTTGTAGGTGAATAGCCGCCCCTTCACCTGCTCTTCATCGTGAATCAAATCAAATTGCAGCCTCCAGATTCCACCATTGAGTAAAATTAGTAAAGCTATTTCGTAATTAGTTTCAACCTTGTTTGAAACTAAAAGTTTCAAGGCGGGAAACACTTTGTTTCAAGTAGCGAAACGAAGTGTTTCTCGGTGTGAAACAGATTGTTTCAAGCCTTGAAACTATTTTTGAAACTACTCGCTACAGGTGAAGAGATGGTGAAATTGTTACTCTTCACCCGCAAACTCCTTATTCATCGAAGAGACAGAGAAAAGGTGAAAGAAGAAATAGAAAGATTGAAAATAAATACCCAGTAGAAAAATTTAATCGATTTTGTAATGATTCAGAATCGTACAAAAATGAATGACAATTCATTTTCAATTACTAATTCGCATTAATTTAAAATATACCATAATATTATAAGCAGGCTGTATTTGCTTCCTATGCAATACTCTACTTTCCCCTCCGTTCATAGCTAATTTAGGCTAAAAAGAACATTTTCTCCCGAAAAGTTTTTGTAATATCAGAGTTAATCGTATTTTTGTGTACAATTTTGGTGTAGTGATGACAGAAGAAGAAAAAAAGTTATTGAATTCCTTTGAAACGCAACTACGGCATTTGATTTATTTGCACGATGAACTTAAGCGTGAAAATGCCGAGTTGAAGAAGCTTCTCGAAAATGAAAAGCTGAAAAACGAGAAGGTACAAGCTCAATACGATGAATTGGAAGTCAGCTATACAAACCTAAAAACAGCTACGGCAATCAGCCTTAACGGCAGCGACGTAAAAGAGACGAAGCTGCGATTGTCAAAATTAGTGCGTGAAGTCGATAAATGCATCGCTTTGTTGAATGAATAAGAAGAAGATGTATGAACGATAAAATAAAGATAAACCTGCAGATAGCAGACTCAAACTACCCGTTAACCATCAACCGCGAGGAAGAACAAATGGTACGGGAAGCCGCCAAGCAGGTAAATATCAGGCTTAATAAGTATCGGGAAGTCTATAAAAATCTGGAACCCGAAAAAATTATTGCCATGGTAGCCTATCAGTTCTCGTTAGAGAGACTGCAATTGATGCAACGTAATGATACCAGCCCCTATGTGGAGAAGGTAAAAGAACTGACAGAATTGCTGGAGGATTATTTTAAGGAAGAATAAATCCCGACTGGCTATTCGCTGATAAGAGATAAAACAACCACGCACTGCACAATATCCAAGCAAAAATAATTGCTTTGATATTTGGCGGTGCGTTTTTATTTATATACTTAAATTAAATGTAGAATGATAGCAATAATAGCAACAGCAATTGCTTGCTTCATCGTAGGAGGAGTCCTTTCATATATACTATTCCGGTATGTACTGAAATCCAAATACGATAATGTCCTGAAAGAAGCGGAGACGGAAGCGGAAGTAATTAAGAAAAACAAGCTGCTGGAAGTGAAGGAGAAATTCCTGAATAAGAAAGCAGACCTTGAAAAGGAGGTAGCATTGCGGAATCAGAAGATTCAGCAAGCGGAAAACAAGTTGAAGCAACGTGAAATGGTACTTAGCCAGCGTCAGGAAGAAATCCAACGTAAAAAGATGGAAGCCGAAGCGGTAAAAGAGAATCTGGAAGCGCAACTTGTGATTGTTGACAAGAAAAAAGAAGAACTCGATAAACTGCAACAGCAGGAAATCGATAAACTGGAAGCAATCTCCGGATTGTCTGCCGAAGAGGCCAAAGAACGCCTGGTAGAATCACTGAAAGAAGAAGCTAAAACGCAGGCACAATCATTCATCAACGACATTATGGATGATGCTAAATTAACTGCCAGCAAAGAAGCCAAACGTATCGTTATCCAGTCTATCCAACGGGTGGCTACGGAAACTGCCATTGAAAACTCTGTTACAGTATTCCATATCGAATCGGATGAAATCAAGGGACGTATTATCGGACGTGAAGGACGTAATATCCGTGCTCTGGAAGCTGCTACCGGTGTTGAAATCGTTGTAGACGATACTCCGGAAGCAATCGTTCTTTCTGCCTTCGACCCGGTTCGCCGTGAAATTGCCCGTTTGGCCCTGCATCAGCTTGTGACTGACGGACGTATCCATCCGGCCCGTATCGAAGAGGTGGTAGCTAAAGTACGCAAACAGGTGGAAGAAGAAATTATCGAAACGGGTAAACGTACGACCATCGACTTGGGTATCCACGGTCTGCATCCTGAATTGATCCGTATCATCGGTAAGATGAAATATCGTTCTTCATACGGTCAGAACTTGTTGCAGCATGCACGCGAAACAGCCAATCTTTGTGCTGTGATGGCATCAGAACTGGGACTGAACCCGAAGAAAGCAAAACGTGCAGGTTTGCTGCATGATATTGGTAAAGTGCCTGATGAAGAACCAGAATTGCCACACGCATTGCTGGGTATGAAACTTGCCGAGAAATACAAAGAAAAACCGGATATCTGCAACGCTATCGGTGCTCACCATGACGAAACAGAAATGACCAGTCTGCTGGCTCCTATCGTACAAGTATGTGATGCCATCTCCGGTGCACGTCCGGGCGCACGCCGCGAAATCGTAGAGGCTTATATCAAGCGTCTGAACGATCTCGAACAGCTGGCAATGGCTTATCCGGGTGTAACAAAGACGTATGCTATCCAGGCAGGACGCGAACTCCGCGTTATCGTTGGTGCAGATAAGATTGACGACAAGCAGACAGAAAGCCTGTCAGGTGAAATCGCCAAGAAGATCCAGGATGAAATGACTTACCCGGGACAAGTGAAGATTACCGTCATCCGTGAAACACGTGCGGTAAGTTTCGCTAAATAACGTAACGATTCAAAAGAAGATTCATATAAGGGCGAAGAAATTCGCCCTTTTTTAATACACGACTATGGGAAAGTATCAATTTGAGATTTGTACCAATTCAGTGGAAAGTTGCCTGGCCGCACAGAAAGGTGGTGCAGACCGTGTGGAACTGTGTGCCGGAATACCGGAAGGTGGAACAACGCCCTCCTATGGTGAGATCGCCATCGCAAGGGAAGTACTGACTCATACCCGCCTGCACGTTATTATCCGGCCTCGTGGAGGAGATTTTCTGTATTCGGATATCGAAATCCGGACAATGCTGAAAGATATTGAAATTGCACGGAAATTAGGGGCAGACGGAGTGGTATTCGGTTGCCTGACAGCAGAGGGTGAAGTAGACTTGCCAGCAATGCAGAAACTAATGGAAGCTGCTCAAGGGCTATCTGTGACTTTTCACCGGGCATTTGATGTATGCCGTAACCCGCAGAGAGCATTGGAACAGATCATCAAACTGGGATGTAACCGTATTCTGACTTCCGGCCAGCAACCTACGGCTGAACAGGGAATCCCCCTTTTAAAAGAGTTACAGAAACAGGCTGCCGGAAGAATCACATTACTCGCCGGATGCGGAGTAAATGAAAATAATATCGCACGCATTGCCGCAGAAACCGGAATCAACGAGTTTCATTTCTCGGCACGTGAAAGTATTCAGAGCGAAATGATATTCAAAAATGAAGCCATCTCCATGGGAGGTACGGTACACATCAATGAATACGAACGGAATGTGACTTCCGTGCGAAGAGTGAAAGAGACGATCGAAACTTTACACAAAAGAATATAGGTGACTGTTTATCTCCACTATATAATAAGAAATGATAATCATTCTTTTCCGAAAAAACGCATTAAGGGCAAGAATTAACGATTATTGTATACCTCCTCTTTTCTATAACCCATGTACAACTTTCATCAATTGCTCACCCAAACCGATTGTATATCCTTGAGAAACAAAAACTACCCTATTAAATGTATCTGCAATAATAAATACCGGCAGAATAGAATTGTTCAAATTCATAGCCTGCACTATTTCTTTGCGGATGCTGTCATCGACATCAATACCGTAGGTGATGGTAGACGGAAGTCCTTTAAATTCGTCGGCATTAAATTTCTTGTATTGTTCTTCCGAAGGGAAAAGAAAGACCATCTTACGCCCCCATTGTTCGAAGTCATTGCCCAAAGCGGCTATATCTCTTAGCGCATGATTGGTAGGTTCCTGCCCTACTCCAAGCACAGCTACTACAAAATAGCCACGTCCACAGGTTTGCAGGATACTCCGCTGTTCAGTGCTGTCAACCGGACGATAGGTCGCTTCCGAATTAAAATTGCCGATCACTTGCACCTGATCTTTGCTTTCACGCATCACAAGGTCAACGGTGGTTGTCTTACCGGGTTCTATAGTAAAAAATGTACTGTTGGAAAGCACCGCGCCACTTGCCAACCGAGTTCCGGTCACCATCATATAATAGCCTTCATCAAGCTCTCTCCCATATTTTAATAAATTACGCCAGGTAGTTCCATCCCCCATATCCGTCTCTCCTTCGTCATAATTAAGCAACTGGAATGTGCCGTTTTTAAACTTGGAAAGAGTGAAATGCGAATAATATTTAGGATCTTCCACAGAACGGATAGGCGTGTAAGTCGCTTGTAACACTCCCTTTCGAGACTGTGCAGCTTCTGCCGTATCGAAGTTGACATCTTCCTTTGCAAATTCTTCATTTAGAATCTGCACCTTTCCGGTCACTTCATCAATCCAGGCAGCGGACGCCCATCCCATGCTCCGGTAAGCTGCCACAAAAAATATATCACGCGACTTTTCATCAGCCACCCGTGCTTTCCATACTCCCATCGGAGAGATAGGAATCTGTTGAGAATTCAGTTCATTATTGATTTTAATCTCTTTTCTGCACCATTCTATTAATACTTTGGGATCACGTTTCATGCTATCGGGCACAGACTGGTACACTGTTTTTTCAATGGCTTCACGAAGTTCCTTTTTATAAGGAGTCAACATCTCATTAGCTATACGAGGAGGATTGAGGTACATTCTTTTAAATAAATCAGTCTCTATCTTCTCCCAATCCGAGATATTAGTCAGCAGATGATCATTCAATACATCTAGAGTTACATCGCGGAGATCTTTAGCCGAAAGACTCTCTAATATCCATATAGCCCGTATTTCTTCCCATGAAACAGCGTCTTTCTCTTTTCGGATAGGCGAAAGGAAGTCTTTCAAGGTTTGGTGGTTTCCTCGCGAAGCAACCAGGAAGTTTACTAATTTTTCTTTCTTTTCCGATTGTAAGGTATTTCCATATAGTTTATCTATCCACTCTTTGGCCTGTTTTTCCGTCATCATTGTTGCTACATACGCATTGCGGATTGAATCTTCCTGCGCCATCCGCCGATCATTTTCCGCCCGTTGTTCGGGAGTGTCTTCGGGAATATTCGCTCCTTCCACCGGAGGTACAAGATCCATTGGCAAGGAATAGGCTTCACCTTCTTTCCTATTTAAAGAGAGTTGCAATGCATCATCTTTTCCAAATGAGATTTTGGCATAACCAAATTGTCCGTTGCGGGATGCCCAAACCAACATATCTCCTTTACCGGCAGTCAGGCTGGCTTTCCCCTCTGCATCTGTATATTTCGTGGCTACTGTATAGAACTCCGCATAATTGTATATCTTAAATTCGACTTTGGCATCTGCTACCGGTTGACCTTCGGCATCCGTCACCGTTACGATAGCTTTAGCAGTAGGGGCATAATTATCAATCACATTGATTTCCGTATAATTCGGTGTCTCAAGCATAATCTCTTCCGGACCGTTGTAACGTCCGAAAACCTTAGTATGCATCAACATTCCCCGACTGGCAGGGGAATTAAACCATCCCAGGTTCAAAACCGGTTCCGGTTCACAAGCTCCAAAGAAGTACCAATGTCCATCCGCCCATGCTTCCACCCAAGCATGATTGTCATCCGTATGCGCCCAGCGGGGCGTATACACTTGCCGTGCCGGAATACCGACTGCCCGGAGCGCAGCCACCGTAAATGTAGACTCTTCGCCACAACGTCCATACGCTGTTTTGACAGATGCCAATGGTGAGCTGGTGCGCGCATCACTCGGACGATAGACCACTTTCTCGTGACACCAGTGGTTCACTTCCAATATCGCGTCTTTCATCGGCAGTCCCTTCACCCTGTCTTTTAGTTCACCATAAAACACACGACGGGAATCATCCAAATTCTCGTTATTCACCCGGAGCGGCAGAACAAAATGACGGAACACTTCATCGGGAATCTCTTTACCCCAAGGCATCTCGTCACGTGTCTGCTTCGACAGCCGGACATTCTCCAAGTAATAATCTCCCGGATAATCCGTCACGTCCCCTATCGGCATATAAGCGTAGAGAAACATCAATGCTTCGCGCTCGTAGACTGACAAAATAGAATCGGCAAAGATCGCAAATAAATCTCCATGAGGAAGTGCCTGTTTTTTCTGCTCAAAGTCTTGAGCTACTTGATTCCGGTAGGATTCTTCTTTGAGGAAGTGAGCATTGTTACAAGCAAACAGTACAATCGACAAAATCAGGACGCACAAAAGATGGGTGAATGTTTTCATATAAGTGTTTGGTTTATTCTATTAATAAGGTTGCTGACTGACAAAAATAGAAGAATATTTTCTGAATACCTAGATAAGTACATAAAAATGTGATAGATAAGAATAATATTGTCATTGATGGGAAAATCCGGGAATTTTGTAACAGGTTTGTAATATAGACCGTGTTCGAACCCTTATAAAAAGAAAATTCAAAAGAAAAAGAAGATTTTTATGTTTTACAGCATATAATTCGAAAACAATTTGTATCTTTGCAGTGTTATTAGAGAAAACAAGATGTAAAACCGCTCTTCAAAACGTGGAGGGCAAAAAAAGAGGAAACAAATTATGAAAAAGAATGCAAATGAAAAAATTATGATGTTACAGTACCGTATTAAACGCTATCAAGCAATGGGAAATGGTGCCATGTGCCAAACATTAAACGGTAAACTTCAAAAACTGCTGTCACAGCAGGTTGCCATGTAAATAAACACACTAATTATAATAAATAGAGCGAGGAACTTTCGAGTATCTTCGCTTTTTTTATACATTTGCAGAAGAAAGATAATAAAACACATTATGAAAAAGCTATTTATGTCGGTTGCGCTCCTCTTATTGGTCGTAACCTCTTTTGCACAAACACCCGGTTATGAGTTCACAACCGTTGTATCTCACCAAGCAACGCCTGTTAAAGATCAGGGTTCCACAGGAACCTGCTGGTGCTTTGCCACCGCTTCTTTCATGGAGTCGGAACTGCTCCGAATGGGAAAAGGAGAATATGATCTCTCGGAAATGTTTATCGTTCGCCAAAAGTACATGAATCAGATGGAAGACAATTATCTCCGTCGTGGTAAAGGAAGTATCGGTGAAGGAAGTTTGGCACACACTTTCAAAAACGCTTATAAGAAAGCGGGAATCGTTCCTGAAGAAGTGTACACCGGATTGCT
>NC_021017.1:4435046-4452036 GCF_000210075.1 Bacteroides xylanisolvens XB1A | reverse complement strand
GCATTGTCACGCTACCTCAAAGCATTGGTAGACGCAAATATTGAATCTAAAAAGCGTACTCTGCAATTTGATGCGCTTATTAATAATCTGTTCGATATTTATCTGGGCAAGCTTCCCGAAAAATTCACTTATAAAGGAAAAGAATATACTCCTCAATCTTTCACAGAAAGTCTGGGATTGAATATGGATGATTACGTTGAGTTGACTAGTTTCACTCACAAGCCTTATTATGAGACATTCTCGCCTGAAGTTCCCGACAACTGGGAAAACCAACCGATGTATAATCTTCCGTTGGACGAACTGATCGGGGCTATCGACTATGCACTGAACAAAGGATATACCGTATGTTGGGACGGTGACGTAAGCGAACAGGGTTTCTCTTTCAAGAACGGAATCGCCATTAACCCGCAAGTGGAGGATGTGAAAGATTACTCGACTACCGACCGTGCCCGTTTTGAGAAAATGCCAAAATATCAACGAATGGACGAAGTGTTCAAGTTTGAACATCCTTATCCGGAAATCAACGTAACACCGGAAATCCGTCAGGATGGTTACGAGAAGTTTGTGACAACTGACGACCACCTGATGCACATCACCGGCATTGTGAAAGATCAGAATGGTACTAAATATTATATCACCAAGAATTCCTGGGGAGCGGATAGCAACAAATCCGGAGGTTATCTGAATATGTCTGAAAGCTATGTACGTGCTAAAACAATCTGTGTGATGGTACACAAAGATTCTCTGCCTAAGGAACTGAAGAAGAAACTCGGTATTCAATAAATCGCATGAAATCACTCCCGAAAGGAGATTGACTGTTTCATACATTTATTTAATCGGAACTCTCCATTATATTCATATTAACAAAAGAAATAGGGCAACGAAGTATCACTACTTCACTGCCCTATTTTTTTGTTAACCTACTATATTAAATCCTTTGCTCTTTATTTCTTTTTCAATGTCACGTCGCTGATTTCTACAACACCGCCTTTGTTCTGGGAAAGAATAGCCACATAACAATCTTTCAGAATAGCAGCATCATCGTCTGTATCAGACACTTCCAAGTTAGCATTTGCTTTCTTACTGCTAATAGCATTTACCACTTGTCCCATATCATAATAAACCACTACTTTAGTCCATTTACCGGCCTCTTTAATTTTAAAATTGTATTGTGCACCCGAAGCATTCGGTTGAGCATCCGCGTCATAGTCTCTACGCATGAAGAAAGTAGTATTGTACTTACCATTATCATTCTTTTCCTCATTGGTCTGTTTGATGTATACACTGACCGGAGTTCCTGCTTCTTTAGCTTTTGCATAGAAAGTAAGAACATAGATACCTTTGTCCAAACCATCGGTAATACGTTGTCCCAGGAAAGCTTTATACCAAGAGAGATTCTTTTCAGCACCGGAGTTATCCAATTTCATTGCATTCGGATATTTGGCATCTCCTGTTTCTTCCCAGGCAATAGTAGTTACTCCGTCAGCTTCATTATTCATGATAAACCACTCTCCTGCGGTAGCTTTGTTGGCATTAGTCACTTTAGTCTTCACTTCAGTGGCGAATTTTTCGTTTTTATCAGGTTCTGCGCACTTACGCTTACTCCTGCAAGGACCAAAAGGCCGGCAAATAATACTTTTTTCATCTTACTGTGATTTAATTGTTTATACTTTGTTTTTCTAGCTTTAAAAATCTATTTCATCCTACTTCACTTGTTGAATAACAAATCCATATTTACCAGTCACTTTCTTTTCTTCAGTCTTTAGTGTGATGCGGTAAATCTCCTTGCCCCATACGTTAGACAGGCGCGGATCATCCAGTTTGATTGTTTCCAGTTCGGCCTTAAACTGTGATGGATAGTTCATTTCCACCTTTTGTCCCTTTACTTCGATGCGGATTTTTCCGGCTGACGGGAAAGTCACATTGCCCCAAGTTAAAAAGTTCATTTGATTAGGAGCAATAGCCTCATCCAACGTATAAATATCACCAATAATGAGTTTTTTATCATCAAGAGCATAAGAGCGAACCCAGCTTTTCACTTTCGCTTCTGCCGGATAAGCAGTAGCTATATCCGTAGAGAACATCCGTTTCTTCTCATTGCAAACGGTATTGGTAGCTTTATACTCCTGCCCGAATTTCTGCGGTACTCCGTTAATCATCGGCAAGTTATGATAGTTGCTCTGCATGGTCCAGATGGTATAGCGGTCCTTGCCGAACGTCTGTTTGGTATATGTACCTACACCGGCATCAATAATCACAGGAATTGTATTTACGTATAAAGAGAAGGTTCCTACATCGTTGTGGTTATGGCTTTCGTTATTAAATCCGCCTTTAGCGGCAACAAACATACCGTTCTTATTCTTCATATAACAGAATTCCGTTTCGGGATACCAGGTTACATCCGGCATATCATGTTTCGGAGTTGCTTTTGCCAGCTCATTACAGCAAAGTAGAGATTGAAGCGAACGAAAAGCATCGTTGCCCATGGTAGCATACGGTTTTCTTCCTTTCAACAGGTATGCGGCAAAATGCATCATTTCATCGCTGTTTACAGCTTTACCGTACCGATAGATTAACAAAGGATCGCCCCCGCCTTGTGCCGATGCATCAGCAAAATTCACCACCCAGCCATTGCCCACGTATGAGCGGGACATATATTCTCCCATCCGGCGAATCATCGGTTCATTGAACAGAGACAGTTTACCGCCTGTGCCATCAGAGAGTATCTGCAAATAGTCATAAAGCTTTCCGGCGGCATGTCCCCAGTAAGAGGTTCCCTCCTCACAGGCACCATCGGATTTCACAAAGTTGATAAACTTATCGACTGACTGCATGGAGCGATAAACAGCTTTTGCCAACTTATCCTTGTTGTTCTCCATCAGTAAGAAACATTGCAGGGCATTAGAGTTACACCAGGGATTCCAGTTGTTGATGATTTCTCCCGGTTTCCAGTTAAAAGCCATCCACCACATTTCGTCGTCGTTCATATACGGATCGAGAATACGCTCTTTAATTACTTTACGCATTTGCAAAGATACCACAGGATTGATTTTGTCGAATGGTTTGCGGAAGAAATAGTGTACCCAAGCCATTAATGCTCCGTATCCGCCTGAACCGAGGTCGATAATCTGTTCGCGGAAGTCGGGAAGTGAACGTTTACTGCTCTGGCGCGGCAAGTGTGCGGATAGAACCCATGAATTCATTTCACAGCTCATGTATGCTCCGTTCAGTAATTGGTCGATAAAACGTCCTTTCCCTTCGGCCAGTTCGGCGAGCATCAAGGCGTTAAGTGCCTGGCGGTTGGCGTCATAAGGAACTTCCATTATTTTACGGTTACCGCTACGTTCATATTCCAGATAAGCGGTGGCAGGTATCAGTTGCCATTTATAGTCGAGGAGTTTTTCGCCGGCTTCGATGAGGCGTTGCTTATTGGGGCCCATCAAAGAATCCCAGGCGGCACGATCTGTATAAGCAGGATAAGGCACCCATGCTTGTTTCATTACCAACACGTTTTTCAACGTAGTTTCGTCTGCCGCTTTTTGCAGCATATTGCGTTCGGTGTAAGCGTTTGCCTTGAAAGAAAAACTTCCCAAAGCTGCTAGTAAAAGAACACAAAATAAATGTTTCATTCGATTCATGGTATTTTCATTCATTTAAGTATTGCAAAGATAACGTATCTGATAAAAAATGAGGTGAGTAAATCATACGAACCTGATGACAAAAAAGTACATACTTCAAAAATAGTACTTTTAATTGCTATATTTTAGGCTTTTAAGTCATTATAAAAGCAAATTAGGTCATTGTAGAAACAATTTAAGTCACTATAAAAACAATTTAAGTCACACGGAAACCGGGTTTTCATTTCGGAAAAACAAAGATGCAGTTTTAGAAAACAGAGGCTTCCTTTGGAGAAAATAGAGGTTCTATTTATTCCAAACAGAGGCTCTGTTTAGGTCAAATAAAGGCTCTATTTTATTTCAAATAGAGTATCTGTTTTACTTCAGACAAAGTATCTGTTTGGATATTCTATCCTCTTTCTTTTTTCATTCTTTAATTCTCTTCTTTTTCATCCCCTATTCTTTCCTCTTCATTCCTCTATTTCTTCCTCTTCGCCTTCAATCCCAATCGCTAAATTCAAAACTCAACTGTTCCCAAACACCGTGTTGTTCATCGGCTTCCTCTTTTGGATTGGAGACGGAAAGACCGATGAGCCGGATTGGATGTTGCTCAAATTCGACACTTTTAAGCAATTCTTTTGCAAGTGGGAGTACCCGGTCTAAGGTGGTGAGTTCCTGCGATTGAGTAAGGCTTCGGGTTATCTGGCTAAAATCATGAAACTTGATTTTCAGGGTAAGCGTGTTGCCTTTGAAGTCTTTTCGCTGAAGACGTTCAATCAGCTCTACCGCCACATGGTATAGTTCGATAATGACCGATGAACGGGCTGAAATATCACGTTCCAATGTACGTTCGCAGCCAATGGATTTACGGATACGAATTGCTTCGACAGGGCGTTCGTCAATTCCTCGTGAGCACTCATAATACAGTGCGCCGGCTTTCCCGAAATGGGCTGTCAGCATTTCAAGAGAGCATTTCCGTAGTTGAAGTCCATTGTGGATGCCAAGTAAATGCATCTTCTTTGCAGTCACCGGACCCACTCCCCAAAAAGATTCGATAGGAAGACGGGCGATAAAATCAAGGGCCTGTTCCGGATGAATGGTACATAAGCCATCCGGTTTGCGATAGTCCGAAGCTATTTTAGCCAGAAACTTATTATAAGAAACTCCGGCAGACGCAACAAGGTTGAGCTGCTCCCGAATCTTCTGCTTTATTTCCTTTGCTATATCCACAGCCAGGGAAATATCTTTTTTATTTTCTGTGACATCCAGAAAAGCTTCATCCAGAGACAGAGGTTCGATGATATCCGTATATTCGTGGAAAATCTCATGTATCTGACGGGAAACGGATTTATAAACATCCATCCTGCCAGGTACAAAAATGAGTTGGGGACAAAGACGTTTCGCCTTTTGCGAAGCCATGGCGGAACGGACACCGTAACGCCGGGCTTCATAGCTAGCAGCAGCCACAACTCCCCTCTCTTCTGCATGACCTACCGCTAAAGGCTTGCCACGAAGTTCTGGATTATCACGCTGTTCTACAGAGGCATAGAAGGCATCCATGTCGATATGTATAATCTTTCTCTGCGTCATTGTTTAGGATTAGCAGAGCAAACTTACTATAAATTCCCGAATAAATCCTGCTTATCGGTTCAAGAAATAATATGCTTATGATTTTTATAGATATAAGTCAAAAAAACATTCAATATCTTGTCAAAGACAGTTCTTATTATATTATATTTGCATATCGTCTATTCAAAATATAGAGGTAGTTAATAAGTTTGTGCCACCATACAACTCTTTAAGATTATGAAAAACACATTATTTTGCTTATTCATATTTTGCAGTGTTTCCACATTCGCTCAAAATGGAATCACTTTTAAGGTCGAAAAGCTTTCAAAGCCTGAAGAATTACTTCATCTACACTCCCCGAATGAAATTTACGAAAGTCTTATATTATCAGATATGAACATAGAGCCTTATGAGATAAAAAAGAAGAATATCAAGGTTCCTTATCATATCATTGCAAAGAGCGAATCTCCCGACAGTCTCGTTTCTTTTGGTCCTAATTCTTTTTTCAACGGTATGTATCAGGCTTATGCGGATCACAGGCCATTTGTATTGTCCCCGGACATGATTTGGCTATTAATCAGCCAGGGATTTGCACGCCATATCAATGCCAATCAGGAATCTATGAGAAATGAGCTTGTTGATTTCTCCGGCAAACTATCCTTAATTGTCAGAGAAGACAAAAAATTGGAGGACCCTACTCTTTCATGGGAGAAAATCTTTCCGCAATTTACAGAACAAATATCCCAATACGCCGGTAAGCATCTGACCGAACTGCTCACCTGCAATTTTTCAACGACTACCTCTTTAGAGAAAGTTGCTTCCGAAATAACAATCATGGAAGCTGTAAAACCTTACTTTGAGTTTATAATCATACGCATTGTCTGTGGAATACCTGAAATAACTCTCGAAGGAACACCGGAGGACTGGGAAAAACTACTGCACAAAGCCAGAGGCTTGAAAGAATACAAACTCGATTGGTGGATTTCAGAACTGGAACCTCTTTTGGAAGAATTTGTCAAAGCATCCAAAGGAGAAGTTAATAAGGACTTTTGGCGCAACATGTTTAAATATCATTCACAGAAACGATACGGAGCCCCAAACATTATTGATGGATGGATCGTGAAGTTTTTCCCTTATGATAAGGAAGGGAAAAGAAATAATCTGAAACAGCTGGAAGGCAAAAATTGTCTCCCTGATGAGATAGTGAAGGTAGATGTAAAGTATCAGGAAGTATATGGCGACGCTATCAAAGAAACTCCATTAGAATTTTGGGCAGGTTTCATTGGATTAGAGCAAAACAGCAAGACTTTTGCTCTGCGACCGCAAATTGGTTGGATGGTCAGGAAGAAAGACGTTAATAAGGAGGGATTAAAAAGTAAATTAAGTGCTGATGCTCAAAAGGATGGTTGGGGAAGCGGCATCAATATCAGAGTAAAAGAATTTCCGGCTGTACTGTTGGAGCTCAAAGAAATAAAAAGGTTGGATATCCAATTTATCAATACAATTGATATACCGGACGAAATATCAAAAATAAAAATCGGATCGTTGAATTTACATGGAAAGATTACTAAAGAAGGGATAGAACGTATCAAAAGATTATTGCCTGACACGGATATAAAAATAAATGGTTCGCGAGGTGGGAGTGCTTCATTTATGACTCCATAATAAAAAGAGGCTATCCAAAAGCCATATACTAAAAAACTTACCCTTGCTACAGTTTTGTAACAGGGGTAAATTCTATTGCCATGAACAAATTCAATCAATTGTGATATTTTAATTACCTTTGCCTTATCATTCAATTAAATAAAAGAAATGGAAAGTTCAAACCATCCCATAGAAAGAAAAGACTTTGAAGCCCTCATTCATGCAATAGGCTTTGAGATAGAACATGCACAAGTGAAATTGATTGTTGCAGCCAATGCACAAATGCTGTTCCACTATTGGAAATTGGGAAACTTCATTCTATACCACCAAAAAAGATTAGGTTGGGGCGGAAAAGTCATAAGTCAGATTTCAAAGGCTATCAAGATGCACTATCCCGAAAAGAAAGGATATTCAGCGAGAAGCCTTACCTATATGTGTCAGTTTGCCCGAACATACCCACTAGAGATATTACAAAGAATGCTTTCTTGTGACAAGGTATTGGGAACGCCAACAATCCCCAATATGCTATCCTTGACTGATGAACTGAACTGTTTACCAATTACGCAAGAACCTCTTGCGCAATTTCAGACAAATATATTTCAATCAAAAGAATTTACGCAAGAGCCTCTTGCGCAAATTCAAAAGATAGACAAGACAATCTCCGCAATGCTGCAAACATCCATTGATGATATTGAAAAGGATTTTGTTTGTTCCCCCATTTCAAAAATAAACTGGACCAGTCATGTGATACTATTGGATAGCTCATTACCCTTAGGAAACAAATATTGGTACATGAAACAGTCCGTTGAAAACGGATGGAGCAGCAACGTATTAAAGATACAGATTGAGACTAATCTGTTCAAACGGCAGATAGAAACACAGAAAGTCAACAACTTTACAAAGACCTTGCCCGCTCCTCAAAGTGACTTAGCCAACTATTTGCTGAAAGACCCGTATATATTCGATGTAGCAGGTACAAAAGAACTGGCAGATGAAAGAGATATTGAAAAACAGCTTGTAGAACACGTCACAAGGTATCTATTGGAAATGGGGAACGGCTTCGCCTTTGTAGCCAAACAGAAACATTTCCAAGTCGGGGATAGCGATTTTTATGCAGACCTTATCCTATACTCCATAAAACTCCACGCCTATATAGTCGTAGAATTAAAGGCTACTCCATTCAAGCCAGAATATGCAGGGCAATTGAATTTCTACATTAACATCGTAGACGACCAGTTGAGAGGTGAAAACGACAACAAGACAATAGGATTGTTGCTCTGCAAAGGCAAGGATGAAGTAGTAGCACAATATGCCTTGACGGGCTATGCACAGCCCATAGGAGTAAGCGACTACCAGCTAAGCAAAGCCATTCCCGAAAATCTGAAATCCGCCTTGCCAAGTATCGAGGAAGTGGAGGAAGAATTATCACAGCTACTCGATAACAAGAAAGACGAAAAGTAATCCGATCAGTCCCGTTTGGACAGTCTTGACATTTAAGCCGTCTGCCACCTATACAACGACCGATTCGACCCGAGCATTGACGAACAGATAAATATCACAGAAAATAGGAATATTAAATAAAACAAAAACACCCCGCTTTACATTATTAGGATGTAAAGCGGGGTGCAAATCTCATAAATGACTTAAAATCAGCATTTATTGTGGACCTGGAGGGAATCGAACCCTCGTCCAAACGAGGAAATCATAAGCTTTCTACATGCTTATCTTTGCCTAAATTTTCGTGCAGGAACAGAACCAAAGCCATCAATTCCTGCCTTATCCTCTAAAGTTTCATCAAAAGTGCGAGGCCGCCTTTGACTATCCCCGATGTAACTGCACCACTGAACCGGAATGCTTCGGAGCAACAGCTTCCGAGTGATGTCTCGTCCTGGCACCTAGTGCCTGGATTAAGCTAATCTACTGTGATTCGATTAAGCAGCAAGAGCGTAATTAGTTTCGCCAGATAAAATTTTGATAACTGATATTTAAGTGGAAATTACCGACCCACTGCATGCTTACCTACCATTTCTGCCCGCTGTCAAATCCAGTCAAGCCCAAATTTTTATTCGTACAGAATAGCGATTGTTTAGAACGCTTTCCAAGAGTGCAAAGATAGGAAATGTTTTCTAATTTACGAGAAGACGTTAGCAAATATTATATCAAAGCACTATCTTTACGGAGCTATTTTATATTTAAGATGAAAAAGTATCATGAAAAATCAACCAATAATAAGCTACTTATGATTAAGACATATCTATCTAAAACATCTATATTCAAAGCATTTGCCGCTGTTTGCATATTCGGAATCAGTATCAGTGGCTGTACTTCTAAAAAAAAGACTCCTATGGAAACAACCGATACAACGGAAAACGAACTAACCATGTTGGTGGGTACTTACACATCAGGAACCAGTAAAGGGATATATAGCTACCGCTTCAACGAAGAAAACGGGACTTCCACTCCCTTAAGTGAAGCGGAAATTGAAAATCCTTCTTATCTTGTTCTATCTGCCGACGGAAAATTCGTCTATGCAGTCAGTGAATTCAATAATACGCAAGCTGCCGCCAATGCATTTGCCTTCAATAAAGAAAAAGGTACTTTGCAACTATTAAATTCACAGCAAACGGGAGGTGAAGATCCCTGCTATATCATCGCCAGTGGAAATAATGTGATAACCGCCAACTACAGTGGCGGCAGCATCTCCGTTTTCCCTATCGCAAAAGATGGCTCGCTCCTACCCACTTCCGATATTATACAATTCAAAGGTACGGGAGTAGACAAGGAACGACAAGAGAAACCGCATCTGCATTGTGTCCGTATCACTCCGGATGGTAAATACTTGTTTGCCAATGACTTGTGTACAGATCAAATACATAAGTTTATCATTAACCCAGCTGCAAATGCAGAGAATAAAGAAGCATTTCTGAAAGAAGGATCGCCTGCTGCCTTTAAAATGAAAGCCGGTTCGGGTCCCCGCCATCTGACTTTCTCGCCAAACGGTCATTACGCCTATCTGATTAATGAGTTATCGGGCACAGTAATCGCTTTTGAATACAAAGACGGAGATTTAAAAGAGATCCAGACAATCGCTGCCGATACGGTAAACGCACAAGGAAGTGCTGACATTCATATCAGCCCGGATGGAAAATTCCTGTATGCCAGCAATCGTTTGAAAGCAGATGGTATTGCCATATTCAATATCCACCCGGATAACGGAATGTTGTCAAAAGCAGGCTACCAACTGACAGGGATTCATCCACGCAATTTCATCATCACGCCTAATGGCAAATACTTGTTGGTTGCTTGCAGAGATAGCAATGTGATACAAGTTTATGAAAGAGATGCAGATACAGGACTATTAACAAATGTACAGCAAGATATTAAAGTAGACAAGCCGGTCTGCATAAAATTTGTGCCATAATTTGTCATAATCTCCCGGCTATTCATCAACTACTGATAGCCCTTTACTTTTTATTTTGAGCAATCCGATTGTCAGGAATTTGAGTCTTCACAACGATTTTACTCCCGTTCTTGGTACACTTGATACATTCTTTCCGCAATGTTCTCTCTTTTAAGTCAAAAATGAGATTCGGATTAAAATGTTGCCCGTTAATACGGGTTTCGAAGTGTACATGTTCGGTAGTGGCACGACCGGTACGTCCTGTCAGCCCGATAGGTTGTCCGGCTTTTACAACATCACCAGTTTTAACCAGATTCTTGAAATTGTGGCTATAAAATGTTTCTAATCCGTTAGCGTGACGGATTACAACGATATTTCCGTAGGCATAATAGGGTTTCGACATACGCACCACTCCATCAAAAGCAGCACGAATCGTATCTTTTGCACAGGTCTTAATGTCTGTTCCCGAATGTCCTCCGCGAGTTCCATAGGCAGAGATTACTTTTCCTCCGGGTAATGGAAAAGCATATTCGTGGTCTTTCAGAGAATCCAAATGCAGATAGATATGATTGCTTTTAGCAAATAATCCGGGAGTAGCTACCCGTACATCAGCCATTTCGCGGGCAGAGAAGGAAGGTTTATCCTGCCCGTCAGCAGTCAGTGGCAATAATAATAAAACTGTCAGTAAGATAAGTATGTTTTTCATGTCTTTTTTCTTAGAGCACTCATTCTAATTATTCGAAGAATACGATTTCGCCTCCATCCGATTCTGTATAGTTTCTTAATAAGGTCTGTATCATTTCAGCAGCTTCTCGCAAACCTTCTTTTCCGTTATAACCGTTGACTATGGCTAGGATATGAGTGGTTCCGAGATCCATTTTCGTACGTTCATGATCGCTTGTCGGGGTTCCGATTCCTCCGAAAGAATCGCGATATACAGGTAATCCTTCGATATTCAATACCCCGCGTCCGATACCTTCAAACGGTTCTCCTGCTTTGCCGATACCGAGTTCAAGGTGCGTACCTTGTATTTTGTCCGCGTCAAAACCACCGATCGAATGTCCCGTACGAAGAGACACTAAATTAATAAGGTCTACCAACGTATCAATCTGATATAAAGGAATTCCACGCATCAGGCGGCGGCGTAGAGCTTCGGCTGACGGACGATAACGTCCGGGGTCTTTGCCACAACGCTTATAAGCCTCACGGGTAGCAAAGATAACGGGTTGATGTTTGATGTCTTCCATCTGTGTTGTGGAAGTCAGTTGCCCGGTAAAAGCGTTAATTTCCTGCCAAAGCCCTTCGCTGTAAGCTGTATTTTTCACTGCAGCATACACGGCGGCTCCGGCAAAAACCGGGCATGCGTCTTTTATTTCTTTAGATACTTTTATTTCAAACATAACTTATCATAAACCAATCATCAGCGTCCTGCAATAACGGACACCAATTATTACTTTCTAATCATTATTCCCGACAATGTACGACCGGAATCTATTCCCAGTCTACGTGCAGAGAAGAATTCATCATGATGAATATAGGTACAGATTCCGGCCACTTCTATCTGTTCTGCAGGCACTCCGAGATTCAGTAATTCAATCCGGTTGGCTTCCCACAAATCAATATGATATTTGCCTGTTTCTTTCTTCTTCATAGAAATAAGAGACATATCGAAGCCGCTTTCTTCAAAAGCATCATACACCTCATCACCTACTTCAAATGATTCGAGCGAAATGCTCGGCCCGATGCAAGCTATCACATCTTCGCCTTGCGTCCCGAACATCTTATTCAAGTGGTCCATCACATGACTGACAATATGCTTCACCGTTCCCTTCCATCCGGCATGAACGGCAGCCACAACGTGTTGTTTTTTGTCGTACAGCAATACAGGAACACAATCCGCTGTCGTGACACAAACGCAATATCCCGGCACATTAGTTATCAAGGCATCCATTCCTCGCAGAAGTAGCCGTCTCATTTCCAATGATTCTTTAAAAAATGATTCATTGATAATCAGACTGGCACAGCCATGATTCTGTTCAGGAATAAATAATTCCTTTATCTGATGATTCATGCACTGAAACAACCAGCTCTGATTGCGATTGACATTCATACATGAGTCGTTGGTATAAGGCGAACAGTTGAAAGAGCCGTAAGCTCCGGTGCTTATACCTTCGTGACGCGTAGTTACAAAATGAGCTACTTCGGGATATGCCTCCAGTGACTTATATCCCTTCAACTCGTTATGTTTTGTAAGTGAAATCATTTTTCTTCCCAATCTTCTTCTTCGTATTCATAATCGATATCATCGTCATCGTCGACATCTTCCTCATATTCATAAACGATGTCTTCATCTTCGCCCATGTCTTTGAGTTCCTGTTGCAGACGGGTCACGTCTTTCGGACGGTGAACGATGTCCTCTATCTTATTGCTTTCCTTGTTCAGTTCTTCCCAAAGGATGTCTTTCAACACCGAGATGCCCAAACCGGAAACAGAAGATATGAATACATGTGGAATGCCTTCCGGCAATGTAGGTTCAATCTCGTCCATCAACTCCTGATCGAGCATATCACTTTTGGTGACAGCCAACACACGTTGCTTGTCCAACATTTCAGGATTGAAGGTACGCAGTTCGTTCAGCAAAACTTCGTATTCTTTACGAATGTCGTCGCTGTCTGCCGGAACCATAAACAGCAGTAATGAATTACGCTCGATATGACGCAAGAAACGCAGTCCCAAACCTTTCCCCTGGCTGGCACCTTCGATAATACCCGGTATGTCCGCCATCACAAAGGATTTTCCACCGTGATAGGAAACGATGCCCAAGTTGGGTTCGAGCGTAGTAAACGGGTAATCGGCAATTTTCGGTTTGGCAGCCGAAATGGAAGAAAGCAAAGTTGACTTTCCCGCATTCGGGAAACCTACCAGACCGACATCGGCAAGCAGTTTCAGCTCCATGATAACGGTCATTTCCTGCATCGGCTCTCCCGGCTGCGCAAAACGCGGAGCCTGACGGGTGGCCGTCTTGAAATGCCAGTTACCCTGACCGCCGCGACCGCCTTTGAGCAAGACCACTTCCTGTCCGTCTTCTGTTACGTCACAAAGATACTCCCCTGTCTCGGCATTATAAACTACCGTTCCGCAGGGTACTTCTATTATTTTATCCGCACCGTCTTTTCCGAAACTACGTCCTTTGCTCCCCGATTCACCATGACCGGCCATTGCATGACGGTCATACTTCAAGTGCAGCAATGTCCAGTAATTACGGTTACCGCGCAAGATGATATGACCTCCTCTTCCACCATCGCCCCCGTCGGGACCTCCGTTAGGACAATATTTCTCGCGCCTCATGTGCGTAGAGCCTCTTCCGCCCTTACCCGAGCGACAGTATATCTTTACGTAATCAACAAAATTCGACTCAGCCATATTTTTTTAAAGAGTTAAAGTAGTCAGTAGTTAGAGCAGTTAATTAGAACACTCCGGCTACTGACTTATTTATTTATAATATTGTATTATTACAATTTATCTACTGCTTCGCAGATTTCAGCGAAGATACCTTCCATAGTACCCAAGCCGTTGATGTGTTGGTATTTCTTTTCGTTCTTGTACCAGTCGATCAGTGGAGCAGTCTGTGAATGATATACATGCAGACGTTTCTTGATTGTTTCTTCGTTATCATCAGCACGACCGGAATCCTTGCCACGTTTAATGAGACGTACCATCAGTTCTTCTTCCGGAACATCCAAGTCAACCATTACAGAAACGTCCTGTCCTCTTTCTGCCAACATTTTCTTTAATGCTTCTGCTTGTGCAATTGTTCTTGGGAAACCGTCGAAAATTACCCCTTTGCTATCTTTGAAGCTGTCGAATACGCTTGCCAGAATATCAATCATTAATTCATCAGGAATCAATTGACCTTGGTCGATATAACCTTTAGCTGTTTTACCCAGTTCTGTGCCATTCTTGATTTCAGCACGCAATACATCTCCTGTCGAGATGTGATTGATTCCATACTTTTCTACGATACGTTCGCTCTGTGTTCCTTTTCCTGAACCCGGAGCACCGAAAATTACGATGTTCAACATTTTGTTATTTACAATTTAACGATTTACTATTTACCATTTAAACTGGTACCTATTTAATATTAATCTACTACTGTATAAATATCGGGATAATTACGTCCGAAACCATCATAATCCAGTCCGTAACCTACGATAAAGTCGTTCGGGATTTCCATCGCTACATATTCAATGTTGAGGTTTACCTTGAGCTTTTCAGGTTTCACCAACAGAGAAGCGATATGAATAGCTTCGGGATTGCGTGTACCTAATGTTTCGAGCAGTCGCTGCATCGTCAGTCCTGTGTCTACGATATCTTCTACGATCACAATGGTACGTCCGGCAATGTCTTCATTCAGGCCGATTACCTCTTTAATCACTCCGGTGGAAGTGATGCCCTGATAAGACGCCAACTTCACAAATGAGATTTCACAAGGGATGGTGATGTGCTTCAGTAAATCAGCAGTAAACATGAACGAACCGTTCAACACACTAAGGAAAAGCGGATTCTTACCTGCCAAATCGCGGTTGATTTCGTTCGCTACGCGAATCACTTCTTTCTGAATTTCTTGTTCCTTAATGGAAACGGTAAACAATTTGTCTTTTATCTGAATGGTATCCATAACCGGTAATTTAAAAATAACCTTGCAAAAATACGATTTTTTATTCTACCCCGTGCATCATCTTCTGTAATTTCTTCGAGAGAAGGAACAGAATCAACGAAGCAACACCGGACATTACGACGAATACCATAAAGAAATCATACATGGTAGCAATCTGATAACCAAAGATTGACTTCACTTTTCCGGCTTCCGGATAGAGTCCGCTCAACATTCCCGCAAATTTATTGGCTGTGGCAGTAGACAGATACCAGATTCCCATCATCAGGGAAGCGAAACGCAGCGGACTCAATTTATTTACCATTGAAAGTCCGATAGGCGACAAAGCTATTTCACCCATGGTATGAATAAAGTAAAGTCCTGTCAGCCAAATCATGCTCACTTTCACTCCGGGAACTGCATCTTTCACTCCGAAACAGATGAAAAGATAACCTAAAGAAAGGAGTAACAGACCAATCGCTTGTTTGGTAGGAGAAGCAGGTTCCATCTTTCGCTTGTTCAGGAACCCCCATACACCCGGCATGATATATGCCAGGACAACTACAAACAGTGGATTGAAGGATTGAAACCATGAAGCCGGCATTTCCCAACCGAATATGTCACGATTCGTCTGTTCGGATGCGAAGAGAGTTAAAGAAGCTCCCGCCTGTTCGTAGGCTGCCCAGAAGAAGATGACAAAGAAGGCTACTATATAGATAACGAAAATACGGCTGCGTTCTATTTTTGTCAATGAACCGTCTAACAGGATCAGAACAGGGAAAACAATGCAGGCGGTAAAAATGCCGATACTCACCCAATCGCCTTCAAATGCATAGTTAAAGAAGGCTATTAAAGCAATGGTAAGAATTGTGATTACAAGGGTATTACGTACTTTGGTACGTTTGTCCATCTTCGGGTGTGAGATATGGTCGGCCTTGTCTTCTTTCTTTTCACGTTTAGCATCGGGGATAATACCAATCGGTTCTCCGGAAGGAGAAAAAAGATATTTATTCTTTTGAGTCTCGAAAAGAACAACGGTGAACAGTGTCATGATTCCGGCTGCAAGAAATCCCCATTTAAAGTCATGCGGATCACCGGTATCACCCAGATAACCACAAATCAAAGGAGCAGCAAAAGAGCCTACATTCACTCCCATATAAAAAATGGTGTATGCAGCATCCAACCGCCTGTCTCCGGGTTCGTAGAGCTGACCTACCAGAGAAGAGACAGTGGGTTTGAAGCAACCATTGCCTAGAATCAGGAAGCCGAGTCCACCATACATCATCCAGTGGGCAAGGTTCGTATTATCTAAAGTGGAGGCACTCATAAACATCAGGAATTGTCCGACTGCCATCATTACCGCTCCCCAAAACACGGAACGACGGATTCCCCAATATTTATCGGCAATGTATCCGCCAATCAACGGGGTTAAATAAACTAGTCCGGTATAGCTGCCGTAGATGGATGCTGCCGCTTCTTTGTCAAACAATAATGCCTGCGTCAGGAAAAGAATAAAGATCGCACGCATACCGTAGTAACTGAAACGTTCTGCCGTGCTTGTCGCGAAAATCAGATAAAGGCCTTTCGGATGCCCTTTCAATGCACTCATGAATTTATGTGTTTAGTAGTTTATGGGGTGCAAAGGTACAGAAAAAGTAGATTAGATGCTTCTCTTATCAAACAGAATAATAGGGGGAATAGTAAAAACGAGCATAAAAATCCTACTGATCCACTTCATTACTTTTTTAGCAGTGTAAATAATAAAGTGGAGATCCATCTTAAATGTAGGTTAGCTACCACCTTAGCCAAAAGTAAATTCGACATTTTCGATACTGGCAAAAAGCATTCCTTCTCTTTTCCTCAAAAAGATTTTGTCTTCTCGGGCCAGCCAACCAATAGCGAGAGCTACGTCTTCAAACGTCAAACTTAATTCACGGCACAAATCGAACATTGAAAGTTCACCTTTTTCATTTAAGATGCGCCATACTTTCCCGGCATTCAAGCCAATTTTTGTCTTTTCCATCATGCAAACTTTAGAAGATTAAACAATCCGTTATTTAGATTTTAATTCATTTTCATTGTGAGCACTGGAAAATGATGTGATGC
>NC_021017.1:4389722-4432195 GCF_000210075.1 Bacteroides xylanisolvens XB1A | reverse complement strand
TTCAGGAGAAATAAAAGTAAGTTCATAATGGTGCTGCATTGAATTATTTTTTGGCGGAGTTATTCTAACACTTAATAGTTCAAAAGCAGATATTTCTCTGACCCAAAGATAGAACTAATGATGAATTAAAAGTTGCAATTATGGTTTTCTTCCCACAACAAACGGGAAAAGTCAGAAGAATCATGTACATTTGTAATCCGAAAACTAAAAGAACATCGCAATGAAAATATTTCCAAGCAGCAGTATCAAGAAATTGGACGCTTATACCATTGAGAACGAACCTATTGCATCAATCGATCTGATGGAACGTGCAGCAACCGTATTAACAAAAGCCATCACAGACAGATGGAATACAGAAACGCCGGTCACTATCTTTGCCGGACCGGGGAATAATGGCGGAGACGCTCTCGCCGTAGCCCGCATGATGGCTGAAAAAGGATATAAAATCGAGGTATTTCTCTTCAACACGAAAGGAGAACTTTCACCCGACTGCCAGACCAATAAAGAATTGGTAGAAATGATGGAAGAAGTAAAATTCCACGAAATCAGTACCCAATTCGTACCTCCCGTCCTGACGCCCGACCATCTGGTAATCGACGGATTATTCGGTTCAGGTCTGAACAAACCGTTGAGCGGCGGATTCGCTGCCGTAGTGAAATACATCAATTCCTCCCCTGCTATGGTAGTAGCCATCGACATTCCTTCCGGACTGATGGGAGAAGAAAACACATTCAACGTAAAAGCTAATATTATCCGTGCCGACGTAACTTTCAGTCTGCAACTGCCGAAGCTCGCCTTTCTTTTCGCAGAGAACACGGAATTTGTCGGAGAATGGGAAGTGCTGGACATCCAATTAAGCGAAGACGGTATTGAAGAGATGGAAACGAACTACGAAATGTTGGAAATAGAGCAAATCCGTTCACTCATCAAGCCACGCAAACAGTTTGCCCACAAGGGGAACTTCGGCCATGCACTATTGATTGCCGGTTCAAAAGGAATGGCAGGAGCCTCTGTTCTCGCTGCCCGCGCCTGCCTCCGTTCGGGAGTAGGGTTGCTGACTGTCCATGCGCCAATGTGCAACAACGACATCTTGCAAACCTCCATACCCGAAGCAATCGTAGAAACCGACATCAACGAAACCTGTTTTGCCGTACCTACCGACACGGACGACTATCAAGCAGTCGGCATCGGCCCGGGACTGGGACGAAACGAGGAAACGGAAGCTGCCTTGTTGGAACAACTGGAACACTGCCAGACTCCTGTTGTAGTGGATGCCGACGCACTTAATATCCTCGCCAACCACCGTCATGCACTTACCCACCTACCGAAGGGTTCCATCCTCACCCCGCATCCGAAAGAACTGGAACGTCTGACCGGCAAATGCCAGGACTCTTACGAACGTCTGATGAAGGCCTGCGAACTGGCCCGTGCCGCCCATGTTCACATTATTTTAAAAGGAGCCTACTCCGCCATCATCACCCCCGAAGGTAAATGTTTCTTCAACCCAACCGGAAATCCGGGAATGGCAACCGGAGGTAGCGGTGACGTACTGACCGGAGTAATCCTGGCACTGCTTGCCCAAGGTTACCCCACCGAGGAAGCCGCTAAAATCGGCACTTACATTCACGGACTGGCGGGCGATGTCGCTCAAAAGAAGCAAGGAATGATCGGAATGATCGCAAGCGATATTATCACCTGTCTGCCGACAGCATGGCGACTTGTAAGCGAATAAAAGTTAAGAACTTACCCTTTTTTCAATAACTTCATTAACTTTGTTTTCAAAACCAGTTAAAAAGAACCGAATATGAAAAAGTTGATTATAGCAGCAGGACTACTTATGACAACGTCCGCCTATGCACAAACCGAAGTACTGACGGGGGTTACCCGAGGAAAAGACTATGGAGTGGTTTACAGTCTTCCCAAAACCCAAATAGAACTTGAAATAAAAGCCAACAAAGTCAACTATACTCCCGGAGAATTCAGCAAATATGCTGATCGTTACCTGCGACTGACCAACGTCTCCGCCGACCCTGAAGAGTATTGGGAACTAGCTAGCGTAAAAGTGAAATCCGTAGGTGTGCCCAACAGCGAAACTACGTATTTCGTAAAATTGAAGGATAAGACAGTAGCACCGCTTATGGAACTGACAGAGGATGGCATTGTGAAAACGATCAATGTTCCTTACAGCAATAGCAGTGCAGGCAAAAAAGCTGCTCCCGCCCCCGCAGTCCTCCAAAAGAAAGCGAATCCTCGCGAATTCCTGACCGAAGAGATTCTGATGGCTAGCTCTACCGCCAAGATGGCCGAGCTGGTGGCTAAAGAGATCTATAATATCCGCGAAAGCAAAAATGCCTTATTGCGCGGACAAGCTGATAATATGCCTTCAGATGGGGCACAGCTTAAGATTATGCTCGACAATCTGAATGCACAGGAAGAAGCCATGACACAAATGTTCTCCGGCACCTGCAACAAAGAAGAAAGAACATTCACTGTCCGCCTTACCCCTGACAAGGAATTCAACAATGAAGTTGCTTTCCGCTTCTCGAAGAAGTTAGGTGTAGTTGCCAACAATGATTTGGCAGGAACTCCGTTTTATATCAGTCTGAAAGACCTGAAATCGGTCAAGATGCCACAGGAAGACGGTAAGAAGAAGAAAGATTTGGATGGAATCGCCTACAACGTCCCCGGACAAGCTATGGTTACACTGACCGACGGTAAAAAGAAACTTTACGAAGGTGAGCTTCCTATTACCCAATTCGGTGTGATAGAATATCTGGCTCCGGTTTTGTTCAACAAGAATTCTACCATCAAAGTTTATTTTGATCCGAATACGGGAGGATTGCTCAAAGTGGACAGAGAAGAAGGGAAATAGAAAAACAAGGAAGTGAACTTCTAAAAAACAAAGAATATGGTTGGTGAAGGACATGCATTCGACATGATACGCCGAATAAAAGAGGGACGGGAAGCTTCCCGCCTACGTCGTGAACGTGCTAACGATAAGTTGAAGCATCTAAACCGTGCAAACGAACCTTATCCACTACCTAACACCACTCCTGAAGAAATGGAACGTATCATCCACGACTCGGAGAAAAAGAAAGAGAAAGACAGCAATTATTTTGTTTGGGGAACGCTTATTATCATGGGAGTCCTGATAGCAATTGCCGTCATACTTTGGGCTGTATTTATCAAATAAATAATAATAAGTTCCTATTTATACGACTGGTATCACCAGTTTTATAAATCCATCTTTCTGCATTTGAGAAAGATAAGCCGATACACGCAACTCGTAGCCCTCTTCATTTTGAAAGTGGTCTGCGAGTTTTTCTATAATCTCACGAACATTGCGTTTTCCATCTATCAGTTCCCATACAGCTGTACCGTGTTCTTCCAATTTCACATGAAGTTCTTTCGACATTCCTTTTGGCACAAGGAAGCGTTGCATCCACGGATATTTAAGACGGGGAAAGGAGAGCACAATTGTCTCCCCTTCCCTTTCTGCTGTAATATGTTCACTGCGACAGGGAATGACCTCTAACAGGTTGATTTTCTCTTTGGCAGCCATACTTCTTATTTTTTATTTCAGAGTATTCATACTGATACTCTTCTGTTTACACCTTGATACAAAATTCCTTTGTTACTTTAGGTATTGAATTTCCTAGTTACTTTTGGATATTCGCCTCTTCCAAACCGTATCCCTTCTTCTTGTTCTCTGCCTTCAACATCAAAGCCACAATCAGAGCAAGCACACCAAAGAGAGCAAAAATAGCCATCGGCAACGTGTAATCATAAGTCTGTGCACCGTCTACTACCGGACCTTTGCAATAAGTATTCAACACCCATCCGATCAACAAAGGAACACCCATCAATCCCCAGTTCTGTACCCAGAAAATCAATGCATATGCGGTACCCAACTGTTTTTCCGGAATAATCTTCGGAACAGACGGCCACATAGCTGAAGGCACCAACGAGAAGGCAAATCCCAATATAATCATGATGATAGTAGCAAACCACCATATATTCAGTATAGGCAGAGCAAACATCGTATGCACAAAAATAAGCATCACTGATCCGATTATCATCAATGTGGCTCCCTTACCAATACGGTCATAAAGCGAGCCGAACAACGGAGTCAGGATAATCGCACCAATCGGCAACAATCCGGGAATCGTTCCCGCCAACTTCGGATCTACATTATACTTCTGCACCATCAAGTCGGCAGCATACTTGATAAAGGGGAATACAGCCGAGTAGAACAATACACATAGTAATGCAATCAACCAGAATCCCTTATTCGTAATGATATACACAATATCTTTCATACGGAACGGCTCTTCCGGTTCCAATCCCTCTGCATCCAAAGAAGCATCCAACTTCTTATCATAGAAAGTATAAAGGAAGAAAGCAATCGTACCCACGCACAACATAATCAGACAAAACAAAATCGGAGCAGGAATATTGGTATGGAATGTGCCACTCTCATCCGTAGATCCGAAAAAGTCGGCCAAAGGAACCGTGAGCACCATTGCCAGAGTTGTTCCGATACGTGCCGTAGCCATTTCAAGTCCCATAGCCAATGCCATTTCCTTACCCTTGAACCATTTCACGATAATTTTGGAAACTGTGATACCGGCAATTTCCACACCTACACCGAAGATAGCATACCCCAATGCAGCCAGGGTTACCTGTGTTTTGAATCCGAAGAGCATGGCACCTTCCGGAAAAGTAGTAGAAATCGCATAGTATTTCAATCCACAACCAAACACCATCAATAAGCAAGCCCCCATTCCGGTGAAACGAACTCCCATCTTATCCAAAATGATACCACCGAAGATCAGCATCAATAGGAATACATTAAACCACCCGTAAGCGCTTGTGAAGAAACCATAATCAAGACTGTCCCATAGTAGTTCTTTCTCAAGCATGGGTTTTAGAGGAGACATTACGTCAGTGAGGAAATAGCCGCATAGCATAGTAAATGCGACCAATGCTAGAACACTCCATCGGAGTACGGCGGAGTCATTCAATTTCTGTTTCAAATGTTCTGTCATTGTTATATTAAAAAATAGTAGTTAATAATCTTCATACGACCAACAAAGGTAGTTAAATCTCGTTTGTTTCTATCAAAAAGAGATTGTTTTTACAAGAAAAAGTTAAGTGCGGATTACACTGACCACGCGGAAGATTGAAAATCCGTGTAATCTGCGTAATCCGCACTTAAATATCAAAGAAATGCAGCATCCGTCTGCACCTTCCCATTAATGGTTTTACCCCAAAGTCTTACCTGACAACGGAGTGAATTACTCTGCTGCAGGAGCAGGAGTTTCAGTAGCCGGTGCCGGAGTTTCTGTAGCAGGTGCATTGGTAGCAGGAGCTTCAGTTTGCGGCGCAGCCGTACCTGCGGGTAAGTTATACGGGTTAGTCTGTTGTTCTTTCTGTGCCTGTTCCAACACTGCGTCTTTAGCAACAGCAGAGCGAGGAACTACATAAGCAGTAGCAATGCTCATTACCACCATGAAGATAGCTAAGCCCCATGTTGCTTTTTCCAGAAAATCTGTAGTCTTGCGCACGCCCATGATGGCGTTAGATGAAGAGAAACCAGAAGCAAGTCCGCCTCCTTTTGAGTTCTGAATCAGCACGATGAAACACATCAACAAGGCTGCAATAACCATTAAGATAACGAATAATAAGTACATTTTTAGTTATTTTGAATTAGCGTTAATAATCAATTTCTCCAAAAATCTGATTTGGTCTGCAAAGTAAGCATTTTTTTTTGGATATTTCAAGCTTAATTTTTTAATTATTTCAAGAGCTTTTGAATATCGTTGCTGTTTAACATAGATTTTTGCCAAAGTTTCCGTAAAACAGCTGTCATCTTCCTCTTCTTCCTTCATCGTTTCTTCTTCGGTAAGTTCGTCCGAAGAGGTTGGCGAAGATGGCATTTCTTCTCTTAAAGGTTTCTTGCAGAGGGGAGAGTCGCTCTCGCTCTTTTCTATAAAGTCGTCAATCAGTTCGTAGCCTTTGAGTTTGGGTGTTTCTTCGGCCGGCTGTTCCGTGGCCGGAGTCTCCTCCAAAAGATAAGAGGTGTAATCCATCGAATAGTCGAAGCTGGTCCGGGCAGTCACCTCTTCGGGTACTGTGGACAAGAAAGCGTCGATCAATGCTAATGTGCGGTCTACGGACGGTTCGTCTTTCAGCACCTCCGTGAGAGGTACTCCCTTTTTCCGTGCTTGCACATCATAGCGGTCACCTTCAATCAACCGGAACAACTGCCGTCTGTCTGCAATGTAAAGAACTGCTTTCCGCAGTTCTCCACCAAAACTAATATCATGGAGAATATACAGATTCTTCAGATACAGCAGACGAAGTGACTGAAAATACGGATACCTCGCAAGAAGATTGCGCAGTTCGTACAAAGTATCCCTATTCAGCGTCTCGGGATGCTGAATCCATTGTTGAAAGTTAACAGAAGTCATTTATATTACCAGTTTGCTACAGTTGCATTAAAAATTTGGTCGGTGATCTCTTTAGACATTTCAGCAATCAATCCGTCCTGTACAGCAGTCAACAACTGGGTAGAGTCGTAGGTACGGAACGCAGAAAACTGTTGTTCAAAGTCTTCGGCATGATTGGTGTTGTTGACAAAACGTACATTGACGGTGATAGTCAACTTCGTCTCCGAAGAATAACCGTCGGCAGATACTGCCTGATTGTACTGATTGTACCCTGTGATTTCTCCGTCAATCTGCAAGTCGGCATTTTGACTCGGCTTGAGCAGTTGCAGACGAGTCTGCCGGATGAAGATATCTTTCAGGTCCTCATTGAACTTGGTTGCCAACGGAGCATACACATACTCCGACTTGATCGGGAAGTCGGCTATCGAAATGGTCTTTACCTTATCATAATTGATAGACGATCCGTTAAACTTATAGGAAACAGTGCACGCAATGACTACCAACGGCAAGCCGAACAGTAACAAAGGGCGTATTATTTTCTTAATCCAATTCATATTCTTTTATTTTTCTATAAAGTGTACGCTCGGAAATATTCAAGTCCTTGGCCGCACTCTTCCGCTTTCCATGATGCCTCTCAAGTGCTTTGCGTATCATTTCTTTCTCCACTTCGTCCAGTGACAAAGGAGATTCTTCTACATATTCTTCCGTGTCTTGTATGTCATCATCATCCTTGCAAACCGTGGGCTGCATGGTGTGAATAATAGCAGGTACCGAAGATTGATGCGCCGTCACTACCGGAGTAGTAACCACCGTTCCCATTTGTCCTACCTGCCCCACCTGTCCGGCACGTTCCGCCATCAGGTTGTGCACCATCTTCTTCAGCTCCGCCACTTCCTGGCGCATATCGAACAGAACAGAATAAAGAATCTCCCGTTCGCTCTCAAAGCCTTTACTCTCACGCGTTCCCATCAGCGCGGGAAGACGTTGCGTATTTTGTGCGGGAAGATAATTCTGCAAGATAGCAGCAGAGATCTCCCTGTTGGTTTCAATGATAGATATTTGCTCGGTGATGTTCTTCAACTGGCGCACGTTTCCGGGCCACGGGTAAGCCAACAACTCTTTCTTCGCATCCTCCGTCAACTGAATAGCAGGCATCCGGTATTTCTCTGCAAAGTCTGCGGAAAACTTACGGAACAACAAAAGTACATCGTCACCACGTTCACGCAAAGGCGGTATTTGGATAGGCACCGTATTCAACCGGTAATATAAATCTTCACGGAAACGTCCTTCTGCAATCGCTTGTGTCAGATTGACATTGGTAGCCGCCACCACACGCACATCCGTTTTTTGTACTTTGGACGAACCTACTTTCATAAACTCGCCACTCTCCAGTACACGGAGCAAACGTGCCTGGGTAGACATCGGCAACTCCCCTACTTCATCAAGAAAAATAGTACCGCCGTCGGCTTCGCCAAAGTACCCTTTCCGTTCGCCAATCGCACCGGTAAACGCACCTTTCTCATGTCCGAACAGTTCGGAATCAATCGTACCTTCCGGAATAGCGCCACAGTTGACAGCAATATACTGTCCGTGCTTCCTCCGGCTATATTGATGAATAATCTGCGGAAAACTTTCTTTTCCGACTCCACTTTCTCCGGTAATCAGCACAGACAAATCGGTAGGAGCTACCTGAATGGCAACATCTATGGCGCGCGACAATGCTTCAGTATTTCCAATAATACCGAAACGCTGTTTCACTTGTTGTATCTCTGCTTTCGTCATCACTCGTTTTTAATCTTCGTCTACTGTATCCAGCTTCAGTTTATCACTATCGTCACGTTTCTCGTAATACTGTTTACGCAACGGATTGGCACGAGCCACTTTTTCCCGCTGACGATTACGGAACACGTCGATGGCAACATAGATTGCCTGACGGAAAGAATCTTCACAAGCCACTCCCTTGCCTGCAATATCGTATGCCGTTCCATGAGCCGGAGAAGTACGTACTACCGGCAGTCCTGCCGTATAGTTCACCCCGTCTTCCATAGCCAAGGCCTTAAACGGAGCCAGCCCTTGATCGTGATACATCGCCAGGATACCGTCAAAATGAGTATAATTGCCCGAACCCATAAAGCCATCGGCCGCATAAGGACCGTAGCAAAGGATTCCTTTTTCTTCCATTTCTTTCATGGCAGGGATAATCACTTCCTGCTCTTCCATTCCCAACAAACCACCGTCTCCGGCATGAGGATTGAGAGAGAGCACCGCAATACGCGGAGCGCCGATACCGAAATCCTGTTTCAGACAACGATGGAATATCATCAGTTTCTCCTGAATCAGTTCTTTGGTAATCGTAGTCGCGATCTCTCTGACAGGGATATGTGTCGTCACCAAAGCCACCCGGAAATCATTCTTCATCAAAATCATCAATGACTTATCACCATTGCCCAGACGTTCTTCGATATATTCCGTATGTCCGGGGAAAGAGAACTCTTCCGACTGAATCGTATGTTTGTTGATCGGAGCTGTTACGATAACGTCTATCAACCCTTCGCGATATTCTTCGATGGCACGTTCCAAAGCCCCCAACGCAGCTTTACCGGCTTCGGGATCGGGTTTGGAAAATTCCACTTTCACCTCATCATCCGTACAGTTCACCACGCTCAAACGGTTGTACCCCGCTTCGGTAGCAGAGTTGACAATGCTGAAATTGGTCTGTATATCCAGCGCTTTGCGATGATAAGCCGCTACTTTCGGTGAGCCATAAATGATCGGAGTACATAGTTCCAACATCGTAGGGTCGGAAAATGTCTTAAGAATCACCTCATAGCCCACCCCGTTAATATCTCCTTGGGTGATACCTATCCTTATCTTGTTATCTTCCATGTTTTTATTTATTAGTTTGTTCCGCTTCCTTAGATGCCTCTCCCAATGGAATCTGCTTCTGCTGAACTTCATTCGGAAGTTTCAGTGTATACAGAGATGCTTCCATCTGGCGTACCAGGTTGCGTTTCATTTTATCAGGTGAATAAACAAATATTTCTGCTGTAATAATTCGTTGGTTTTTCTCGTCCAGACGAGTATGAGACACATACGGACCACCCATAAAGTCGCCCTTCATACGCCACAGGCCACGTGCTTCCATTGTGTAGCTGTTCTGTACATTGATCGGACGGACATCGGTCAGCAAACTATCGGTCGACATATAAACGCCTTCCTTGAATCCGGGGATATTGGCTTTCATCACGGAGTCACGTTTGTGCACAAAATATTCTTTGGTAAACGTATCCTTGTCAGTGTACGGATAAGAGTACATCACAAAGTTACGGTCAGCAGTACCTGTGTTGGTAGAAGCCCAAAAGAAATCATCCCCGGTCTTTGAATTAGCCAGTTCGGCATCCACCCAGATGTCGCATCCGAACAAACTGTCCACTTTCTGCGAAATGAAATTACTGTGTTTCCCTTCCAGGAACGTAATCTGACGGTTCATTTCCGCACGGGTAAAGAAGTCGACAATCGTCTTTTTGTTCTCTTCCACAAACTTCTCAAACTCTTCTTCGTTCGGAGCCTGGATAGTCAATATCATCTGCGGATTGGCATACACGTCCTTCGCATATTTGAACGAGGCTTTCGTATATATATCCTGTATATCTACAATAATAATGTTACGTATCAACTTCAGCGTAGAATCATAATCTTTCGGTGAAGTATACATAATCCGGAAAGAAGGTTCCGACTGCGGCAAACCGGGCATATCAGCATCGAGCGCATCATGTAAAGCCCTTCCGGCAGCACGATCCCAAACACCGTGATCTACTACAACCAAAAGCTCGTAAGCACGACCACTAGAGGTGTGATTTCCTTTCAGACCACAAGATGCAACGACAAAGGCTACCAAAGCGATGCATAAAATAAAAGAGTACTTTTTCATGATGTTCGGTTTTATATATTAACTTTCATTATTTTTCTCCTGTTTCGCTGTCGACAGCATACCGCAAGCGGCAAAAATATCTTCGCCTCTGGATGAACGGATAGTGGTGAAAAGTCCGTGTGACGTCAGATAATCACGAAAACGGGTCATCGTATCCATGTCCGCCCCCTCGAGGTCTACCCCCGGTATGGCATGAAAACGAATCAGATTCACCCTGCAATCCAGCCCGCGAAGAAGTTTCAGCAACTCTTTGGCATAGACCTGCGAATCATTGAGCCCTTTAAAAACAATATATTCAAACGAAAGTCGACGTTGTTTACTAAAATCATAGTTTTTTAACAGTTCCACCATTTCGGTGATTGAAAACGCCTTTTCCGCCGGCATTAATTCAGCACGCTGAACGGTCAGCGGAGAGTGAAGGCTGATGGCAAGGTGGCAGTCATTTTCTTCGATAAAGCGCTGCAATCCTTTCCGTAGCCCGACAGTAGAAAGCGTGATACGCTTCGGACTCCATGCGTAACCGTAGGTAGCGGTCAGTAGTTCCAATGCCTTCAATACCTCATCCAGGTTATCGAGCGGCTCGCCCATTCCCATCATTACGACATTAGTCAGTTTGTCCCGTTCCGGCAGCGAATGAATCTGGTTTATGATCTGGCTGGCGGTCAGGTTAGCGGTATACCCCTGTTTGCCGGTCATACAGAACTTACAGTTCATCTTGCAGCCCACTTGTGACGACACGCACAACGTTGCCCGGTCATCATCCGGTATATAAACCGACTCTACAAAATGGTTCTCACCCACTTTATAAAGATACTTCACCGTACCATCTACAGAGCGCATTTCATCTACCGGAGCTTCCGCTCCCACCTCATAGTTCTGCTTGAGCAACTCCCGGTGTTTCAATGACAAATTAGTCATATCATCAATCGAGGCTACCTTCTTTTCGTAAAGCCAGGATGCAATCTGCTTGGCAGCAAAGCCGGGCATACCCAGTCTTTTTGTCAATGATTGAAGCTCTACAAGAGTCATTCCTAAAAGGGGATATTTAGACATTCTTCTTTCTGTTGATAGTTTATATCTGCAAATGTAAGGAAATAAAGTCGATTTCCGTATAGCAGGAATGTAAAAGTTAACAAAAAAGGAAAGTATGCCTCCGTTATGATTCAACCACGCTGATATATTGAAGTAGCTTTTGCGCCATTTCAGAATCCTCGCCATTCTTTTTCACTTCATGACCGTACGCCTCACGGAAACAAGCCAGCGCCTCTTCCCGTTCATTACAAAAGCTGTGCAAAACCCCTAGGTTCTGACAAGCCAGAATCGTATCTTCATCCTCCCATCCCAGATATTTCTTTCGCAGTTCAAGCTCTCTGAAGAAAGCCTCTTTCGCCATTGGATAATTCTCCAACTTCACATAAGCCTGTGCTTTGTAATAATATACCAGACAGGAAGCATTAGGGTCAGTATCATCGTGAAAATCCAAAGACGTTGCAATACGAATCACGTTATCATAGTCTTTATTCATGTAATACTGCTGCATAATATCACATCTCAATGCCTCGTAGCGGACAGTCAATTCCGCCAGACGCGGTTTTTCGCTGAAATACATTTCATGCAGAAGAGACTCACGGAAGAATAAAGTAGACGCCTGCTCATCGCCACGTTCATTCATCATCCGTTTGAATTCCCTGCACAGATAATACAACTGTTTATGACAAGCGACGATCTGTTTTTTGCTATCTATCTGTATAGCAATGTCCAACGCCTGATTCATCAGCATCCATGCTTCATCGTATCGTTTGATATAATAAAGACATTTACCCTGCATACGCAAACATTTAGCCACTCCACCGGACAGTCTGCCATTCAATGACTCGTGCATTTCAGCTACTTTCCGGAATTTCTCGGCAGCACTCTCTTCCTCATCCTTATAGTAATCACAATAAGCCAGATATTCGGAAAGTTCAATGACTTCTGCCTGACTCTTCTCGTCAGCAGAAGCCGCATGATAATCAAGCGCCCTATTCAAATAGATCGCCGCTTCATTGTATTGCTCATTGTAGTAATATGCCAGAGCTAGATTTCGGCAGGTGTTGGCAATCTCCAGTTCCGGAGTCGGTACAATGTTTTCCTGCATCACCAATGCTTTCAAGAAACAGTCGCATGCCGTTTCGTATTCTTCATTACGGGCATACCGGCATCCCTCATTCATCTTCAATACCGACTTGGCAATGAGTGGCATGGCAGCACCTTCCATACTCTTCTCACTCACAGCAGCTGCCGCCTTCGTCAGATGGAAAGAACTGCTCAAGAAAGTAGCCATATCATTAGCAATGACAGGAATTAAAAAAGAATCGATCTCATCAAAGTCCAATTCGGCATAGACTTCAGGCGTAACTTCAGGATTGTCGTTCATGATCGCCTTCCAGCTATCTTCCAACAGAGAACGATTCGTGCGATACAGAATCTCGAAAATCTCCACATCACAAATCCAATCCTTCAATATATCCCATTCTTGCATCTTATAGCATTGATAGGTAATCTCCACTTTATAACGATACGAATCATGGTAGCAGAACTGTTTCATGCGATAGTTATAATCGGCAAAAGTCAACGGATGGGAAAGGATTTCTTCCTCATCCAGCAGAGCGGAAATAATTTCATGGCGACTATCATCTATACATTCGTCATCTTGAGCGAAATAGCGTTCGATTGCCTCTACCATTTGTGTGTCACCAATGCAATATCGCCCTCCTTTGTTGGTGAGCCAGCTGCTCATTTCCACTCTCAACTGCGACCAAAGTATCTGATTAATGTCTGCCATGCTCTTCACTTCATCTTCGGTAAATCCTTCTAAAGTAAGTGAAAGCATCAGAAGCGTTCTTCCAATCTCTTCGAAACCATAATCAGCCGACAAACGCCGTAACACACTGTCATAGAATTGCCCAACCTCATTGAGCCGGCAATATCCACTCATATATTCATTGAGAGCATCGTACTGACCGAACGAAACCAGCTCGTTGAGCAATACACTTAAACAGCGCGGTTGTTTAGCCAGCACCCACGAAGCAAGAATATCTTCCTGTTGTGCAGACAAAGCCTTGGAGTAAGTAGACAAATATTGCTTTGAGAACGACTTGGCATCCGCCTGTGAAAAGCCATTCAACTGGAAATGGGCGTAGCCATTCTGAACAAAGGGCAGGTAGGCAGTGGATGACGCAGAAAAGCTCAACACGACTTTCACGTTCGGGGGAATAGATGCAAATAAAGAAAACAGGGATGCTTCAGTCGGATTCAGATAACTGATGTCATCAATCAACAGAATGATAGGGTATCTTGATGCACCCAGCGCACTCCACAACTGACTGAACTTTTGAATAGAATTCAAATCTTCTTCAATCTCCTTGAGGTTTCGAAGTGTGTTCCCTGAAAAAGTGTTCAAGCCAGCATCTCCCATCAAAACCGAGTTTTTCACGGCGTCCATGATGGATTTGGCAGTGCTTTGGGTCGAGTCCAGTTCTTTTGAGACTTCCGCTGCGAACAAATTTTCTTCACCCAAAGATTGATGCTTGAGTGCGTTCTGGCATTTGGAAGCTAACATTCTCGCCAACGTTTCCGGATAGGAAGACAATGTAGTACTATCCAAGCGATGATAGATAGGAATCATCGGCATATCATTGTTCACCAAATCGCTCCAATGAGCCAACAAAGCGCTCTTGCCAAGACCGCAACCGCCCGTTACCACCAGACACCGCTGTTCATCCGCCGCCAAAAAATCAGCAAACGCCTGATCTGCTTCAGGTATTGGGTGATAGTTGAATAAGAGTTCATTGCGCGTCAGTTGTTCTTGCAATGCTTGATTATCTTCAACGGTCAGTACATCCGGAAACTCCCGTTCAAGCAATTCCGTGAAAGCAGCTTCCACAAGGTTACACAACTGATCGGGCGAATCATACTCCTGCACAGGATAACGATCCTGTTGCAAAATACTCTCTTTCAGACGTTTCAATTTAAGAGACTCCTCTTCAGGGCAAGACAGTTCATCATCTGCCGACTGTTTTATATAAAAATAGGCATGTAACGGATTGGGATTGCGCAGTACACCAAACTGCATTTCAATTTCCGTCACACTCAAATGGTGATTCAAGTCATCTTCTATCCAACGATATTCCAAGCTGTCATTGAGAGTTTGAGATAAATCTTCATAATTGGGACACCATCCATAGCGGTCGCCTACCATACCAATGAAGAAAGGCCGGGAGTTAACGATCTCTTTCAGGCATATTTCAACAACCTTGCCGCTTTTCGCATCTTCTTCTGTGATTCCCCAACGCAAATCAACCAATGAAATGGTGGCACCACGGCTGGCAGCCTTCACTTGCAAACCCTTAAAGAGTTTGACTAATGCAGAACGTTCCATCTCCATGTCTCTGAACGTTGACGAAAGGAATACACGGATAACACGTGAATTTTCAGCGGGAACTGAATACTGGGCTAGTTGTTTAGTCATAATATAGATTCGTATTAGTTAATGAAGTATTTCGCAAAGCCAATTGATAAAGATTAGCAAGATATGGAAATTTAATCAGATAACAAAGACCATAAACAAAAAAACGACCACAAAAAAGGCACGGATTACACGGGTTTCGCGGTTCCCTCAAAAGTTTAAACCGCGTAAATCCGTGTAATCCGTGCCTAATATCTATTACTTGCTACTTGTTTAGAAGAACAAGAAGCGTGTATCTTTTACGTTTGCTTTCAGATACAAATCATTCATCAGACGGCTGGCAAAACGTGCGTGCATGTTAGTCAGCGTAGCTTCTTCAGCTTTTGCGTCGAATGTTTCGTTCAACTTGTCTCTACCGTATACTTGCAATACAAATACTCCGGCGTTACCTTTAATAGGAGCGCTCAACTGATTCACTTCAGCTGCAGAAGCATAAGCACCTACCAGCGGTTCGCTGCTGCGCAATGCTGATACGTATGCAGGAGCTGCAAAAGTAACCATCTTCAAAGAGTCGCTGACTGCATTAGTCATCTCTTTGTACTGGTTGAATGAAGTTGCATTGGCAGCTTTCATGTCAGCCATAATCTTTTCAGCTTTCTTATCTTTTACGATTTCAGCTCTCAACTGATCCTGTACTGCTTTCAACGGACGATATCCTTCCGGCTTAATGCCTACCAGACCTACTACCATCATGTGATCGCTTTCGCCACATTCGTACAAGCCGGAAACATCACCCGGTTTTGCTTTATCAAACGCCCATCTCAACGCTTCTTTTGTACCTCTTACACCACCGATATTGTGTTCAGAGCTGCTCAAATCCATTCTGTCGAGCAGTCTGTAACCGGCTTCTTCAGCGTTAGCTACCATCTTTTCTACACTCGGATTAGCTGCGATAAACTGGCTGAAATCATTATAAGCACGGTTGTAAGTTTCTTTGCTGAACTCTACTTCACGTTTGATAACAGCTACTTTATATTTGTCTTTTACAGATTTCTTGTTCGTTACCTGAAGAATTACGTTTGCTTGTCCCATCGGCAAGTTCACCAGTTCGTTTACACCTGCATTGTTGATAGCAGAGATGAATTTCAGGTTATCGCCGTCTATCTGCGCACCTTCATACTGTGCAGAAGTTAGCCAGTTTGCATCACCAGTCTGACCATATTTCTTTGCCAGATCAGCAAAGTTAGCGCCGCCTTTGATCGCATTGTAGATACTATCAGCCAAGGTCTTTGTCTTCACAGCATCTTCTGCGTATACCTGAATCTGACGGAATTCGACAGAGTCGGCAGCAGCAGCTTTAGCTACAATTTTGAAAGAGTTGATTGTATTGTCGGCACCGTTATAGTAAGGACCATAAATAGTACCTATCGAAGCAGAGTCCAAACGGGCAACTACATCTGACGGGAAAGCTGTTTTGTTATAGAACAAGTCTACATAAGGAGCTTCCGAGCCAGTCGAGCGGATGAAAGAAGTATAATCTTCCGTAGTAGTAGCCAACTGTTCAGTAGCTTCGTCCACTTCTTTCTGGATAGCAGCTCTGTCTTCAGCACTTGCAGTCACTTGTACATCAATGTACTTGATGTCACGAGTTTCCTGATATTGCTTGAATTGTTCTTTCTTCTTGTTATACAAGTCTTTCAGTTCCGATTCTTTCACTACGATTGTAGAGTCCACTACAGAAGAGTAAGGAATACCAGCCATCAACACGTTGTACTGGTTCACTCTTGCATCGAAAGCGTCCTGTGCTTCCACCGGATTAGAAAGAAGAGCTTTAGACACCAATGCCTGATACTTTTCTGCCAGACGGCTCTCGATCAGTGTTTTCTGAATGAAAGACCAGTATTTATACATGTTATTGTATTGTTCAGCATACTGTGCCGGCATTTGTGATTCGCTCATCTTGGCATATTCCACGAGGAACTTGTTCAACATATCCTTGTCGAAGTTTCCTGTTTGCGGATTCTGGAAAGGAGTTTGTCTCAACAAAGGATGAACGCCAGCTTTCAGGATGTCCTGGATTTCAGCAGCAGAAACAGTCAGTCCCAATGCTTTTGCTTCTTTTTCAATCAGTTTATTGTTTACGTAGGAACGCCATACTTCATCGCGCACCTGATTGGTTTGTTCGTCATTCAAGGCGGTCACCCCACGCATGAGTTTCACCACTTCGGTATATTCTTCTACCAAATTCTGATACTCTTGAGCGGAAAGAGCGTCTCCGTTCACCTCACCTACGTCATGTGCCTGATGCGGCTGCATCACCTTCCATGCGTCACCCGCAATGAAAGCAAACAGCGCCAAGCCGATAACAATCACCAATAGAGGTCCTTTCGACCTAATGTTTTGTAACGTTGCCATTTTGATTAATACGATTTATGTTTATTATTATTTCTTTCTTTTGTCGTTTTAGCGCACGAAGATACAAAAAATGCTAATATGCATCTATTTATTGGCTAAAAATTTCTTGATTATCGTCATTATTCCAAGACTTTTAATCGCACGAGTTCTATTTTTGTCGCTGTGACCTTAATTATCTTGAATTGATAACGTCCTACCCGGACCACTTCATGCAACTTCGGGAAGCTCTGATATTGGTTCAGGATCAACCCTCCTACTGTCAGATAATCATCCGATTCGGGCAAGTCGAGTCCGTACGTCTCATTGACTTTTTCTATCTCCAGGCGGGCGGACAACACATACTCGCGTTCGTCGATTTGCTTGCTGATATAGGAAGTGTTATCGTGTTCGTCTTCTATATCTCCAAAGATTTCTTCAACGAGGTCTTCCAGAGACACGATGCCGGACGTACCGCCAAATTCATCCACCACTACGGCAATCGTTTTCTTTTGCTGCATGAAAAGTTTCATCAGTTTATGGGCGGACATGGTTTCGGGCACAATCGGCACTTGTTTCACATTCTCATGCCAGTTTTTCGGGGCACGGAACATTTCCGACGAATGGATATAACCGACTACGTTATCGATATTCCCGTCATATACGATTATCTTGGAGATTCCGGATTCTATGAAGCGGCTTTTCAGCTCGTCCAGCGAAGTAGTCAGATCGACAGCCACCACTTCGGTACGGGGAACGATGCAGTCGCGGATTTTTATGTTCGAGAAGTCGAGGGCGTTCTGGAAGATTTTCACTTCCGTGTCCAGCTCTTCTTCATTTTCGGCATTATCAATGCTGCTTTGTACGAAGTAATCGAGGTCGACTTTTCCAAAAGCTCTGTCGGACGCATCCTTATTAACCTTCATTCCAAAGAGGCGAAGGAAGATACAAGACAAGCCGGAGGCTAATTTGGAGATGGGATAGAGAACCACATAACAAACAATAAGCGGAATGGCAAAAACATTCAAGACCAGATTGGGATTGATTTTGAAGATTGTTTTCGGCAAAAACTCTCCAGTCACCAGGATAATCAGGGTAGAAATAACGGTCTGCGCCAACACCATCAGGAAATGATTGTCAATGAATCCCGCCAGCAGATTGTCGCCGATAATCTGTGCCATCAGAATACCATAGATGACTAGTGCGATATTATTCCCCACCAACATGGTAGAGATAAATTCATTCGGGTTCTTGAAGAAGATAGAAAGGATGCGGGACGTAATTCCCCCCTTGCGTTCCATCTCAAAACGCAGTTTGTCTACCGACACAAAGGCAATCTCCACTCCTGAAAAGAAAGCGGAAAAGACCATGGTGATAATTAGAGAGATATAAATATTCATAAGTTTTGATTTACGATCAGACGATTTACGAGGTACGGTACAATGATATGACTTCGCCTATTTCGCAGCATCTTTATTCACTGAATCCGGCAGTGCTTTTGTTTCCGGTTGGGGCGGACCGCTACTCGCTTCCTCGTCCACATAGAAAATACCTTCAATATTACGAATGGTATATATAGTCATTTGCTGGTTCGAGTCGAAGCCGTGTCCTGTGATAATTCTGTCCGGTTGCTGAATACGTATAAACTTGTCGGAATACACTTTTTGAGTGGCCTCATTCCAGTAGAGCAGTTCGGTATTAAAACGCTCTCCTTTGCGGTTCTGTATATCCACATTCCCTATCAGCTTCCAAAGCCTTTCTTTGTCATAATAATAGGCAGTATCTGCTTTAATACTGGCTTCTACATTAAAGATAGAGTCGAACTGCTCCATATACACACCTTTTTCAAACGCCCAATACGAAGGCTTTTTACGGTCGTACATTATCCACTCTTCCGTGTTCACCCTATAACGTGTCACTCCGGAATCGGAAATAAGGGTAGTAACTCCCAATGTGGTCATCACCGGAAGAGAATCACGTTCTGTGATAGCCTCTCCCATAGCTTTCTGTTTTCCGCCACAGGAAGATAATAAAAGAAGCATAACAACCACCCCGAAGGTGATTGTTATGCTCATGCTTTTATGCAACAAACGGTTTCTTCGTTTTCGCAACATACGGTTATCTAATCGTTGTAGTCTCTCCTATCCAACCGCCGATAGTGATGCGGTCGCCTTGCTTGTAACCTAACATAAACAGGTCTTTAGCTTGTGGAGTATGACCAGAATATCTACCGATCAAGCTGTTAGCTTCTTCAGCTACGCTCGGATCTACTTGTTTTGCACGTTGCAGTTTGTCGATTACTGCAAAGTAAGTACACTTGTTCAAAGCTGACTCGTCGCTCCAGTTAGGGCTCATTGCATACAGATTGGCAATCAGGATATATGGAGCACCATAGTTTTCGTTGAACCCGATAGCTTTCTGGCAATATGCTCTTGCTTGAGACAGTTTTTTAGCAGAAGCCAATACTGCTGCGGCAGCGTATGCTTTTTCAGCTTTCTTCACGTTGTCAGTTTCCAATCCAATGGCTTCGTCGAAGAATTTGACAGCACCGTCGATGTCACCTTTCTTAAATGCTTGGTAAGCACATCCGGTAGCGGCATCTGCACTAGGTTCTATTTTGTACACATAGAAAGCAGCCTGTTGATAAGCTTCGCTTTCCGTACATCTCATCATTTTCATGATGTCAATTACTTTCTTCAAGTAAGCCAGGTCTGTTTGGTTAGCTTCTACTTTCGGTCCATAGATGTTTTGCAGTGATTCGCAATCAGCTGTTCCGCTGTTTACAAACAAAGCAACCAGATTATCTTTGATACCTTGCAAGTTTTTCTTCTTTGCTTCGTTCGTTTCAGCAGCAATAGCAGCATCAGCATATTCAGAAGCAGCCAGATAATCCTGAATGAATTGTTCCTTATGGTTAGGATCTGTTTTCAGTTTATCCAAAGACATTTGCAGGAAATAGAAGATAGTAGCGGCAGCAGATTCAGCTTTTACTGCATTTACCGACTGGCTCAACCATTGATAAGCCTGATTAACATCAATTTTCGGAGCGAAAGCGATGTAATCTACTGCTTTGATACCCAGAGCTTCATCAGCAGAAGACACTTTTGTACCTTTAGCCAAGAACTCATCTGTGTATTTGATACGCAAATCATGCGTATTCATCAGTTCATCAAAATATTTCTGATATTCCGGATTATTCCTATCCTTGATTTGTCCCATCAAGCCTTTCAGAATTTTATATCCGTCAGTAAAAGTATAGAAACGAAGCGTCGGGCAGTTTTCCAACACAGCTTTCCAAGGAGTATACGCATCTTTAAAGTTACCTGCACGCACAGCTTCATGCGAGATACTACTGTTCGAGTTACAGTTAGTCGCATCCTGTGCTACCACAGTGGTTGCCCCTGCCGAAAGGAACAACATAGCCACAAGCGTTTTAATTTTCATTGTATCTAAATTTTAGTTGTTATTATTATAGTCGTCTATTCTTTCTCTTCTTACATTCATTTCAATTACTCTACTCTGCGTTTGAAGAACCAACGTTCGTTGAACGTCAATCCGATGCTAACGCGGAAGATATTTTCGTTTACAAAGGTCGATTCCTGTCCACTTACACGAACAAACTGTCCGCTGATGCTAAGGATGGAACGGGAACGAGGCACAGGCAGACCGAAACCGGCTGTTACGCCATATTCGCGGGCTGCGTCTTTACCGCCAATCTTATAATACGGAGTCGTATAATAAGCTCCCAAACGATATTTGATGTGGGATAAATAGGAACGTCCAATCAAATTGGGAATATATTCCGCACCCACTGATATTTTATGACGGTCGCAATACGTGTATGTTTCATTGAACTCCTTACGCACAGCATCATCCGATGTATTTACACCAAACTTAGCTTTTGACCACTGTTGCAAACTATAATCTGCACCGACAGTCAAGCGTTTGTCATAGTTGTATGTGAATCCGACTCCGAACACATTCGGAAGCTCCAACGTAGCATCCAAATTGTTGCTGTTAGTCGTACTAACCTGCGTCGTTACAGTATAATCATTATTCAGTTTATGTTTCGGAGAAAAAACCGCCCCAATTGTCACTGAATGTTTTTTGCTCAACTCCTGTGTGTATTGTACTCCAAAATCTAATTTATAGTCCGAAACCGATACGGTAGTTTGGCTTATATACGAATTGGCGGAAGCTGTGTTCGGATAAAGCATTGTTAAAGAACGGGTCATATCTCCCCAAAAATAAGAAGCGTTCACACCCACAGACAGGTTTTTCAGGATTTTCACCCCTGCACCAACATACAACTGATGCAAGCCACCTTCACCAACAAGGCTTTTCGTACTATACGGAGAAGTACTTGTAGGTTCATTGTTTTTCGACACGTTATATCCTATATTAGAAAACGGCAGCAACCCAATACTCATCGCCACTCTCGGATGCAGGCGGAATTGCATAGCCAAATAGTCAAAGCTTGAATTCTTTGCGTTCAATTTTTCACCACCGCCACTAATATTCATATTTTGCAGACTAACGCCTCCTTCAAAAATAAACGTCAACGAGTCAATGGCTGTATACGAAGCAGGATTCAGCGGATTGCTCTGTGCTCCATCCCGAAGTCCAAAAGCAATTCCCCCCATCGCCTTGCTATTCCCGAAACTCTGATCGGACAAGTCGCCATAGCCATATCGTGTATAAGGAGAGTTTGTATTATTTTGAGCGATTGCCATTCCGGTAACCATCGTGAGCAAAAGCGCACAAAGTGTGTGTTTAAATCCTACCATTATTATAGTTTAAAATTCTATTTAATCCTTTCAACACTAAAAATCTATCTGCAAAGATGATACTTTTTACGCTGCTATCAAAAGAAAAATCATCTCCGCCCGTTAAAAAAACCAAAAGTTCAGGATATTTATGCTTCATAGACTCAATATAACCTGAAATTTCGTATTCCATCCCTTTCATCACTCCGGCACGTATAGCCGTTTCGGTGTCCCGTCCCATCGGGAGTTTGCGCCCGTTGGTGTCCACCAGAGGCAAACGTCCTGTAAACTGATGCAATGCCTTGAAACGCATTTGCATACCGGGAGAAATATTACCGCCATGATACTGGCCTTTTGAGTCGATAAACTCGTAAGTAATGCAAGTTCCCGCATCAATCACCAATATATCCCGATGAGGAAACTGCTCATTAGCACCCACTACGGCAGCCATACGATCATATCCCAATGTTTCGGGAGTTTCGTACAGGTTGACAACCGGAAGCGGAGTCTGATGATTGAGCCAGAGCAAAGGAAACGGCAAAGCGGCCAAATCAGCTAATACCTTTTCGTTTAGATCAATGACAGTAGCCACGATCCCCTGTTCAACCGGATATTGAGAACAAAGAGCTTTCAAGCAACCTAAAGACTGATTGGATTCAGCTACTACATCCACGATTTCTCCGCCGTCGAAGAAAGCAATCTTTGCCTTTGTATTTCCTATGTCGATTATTAAATTCAAATCTTTTGGTTCTTTAGCGGGCGCAAAGGTAAAGTAAAAAAAGAAAAGTTGAAGCATAGAAGAGGAATTATCTTCTTTTTTCATTTTAGAAATCCCCCAAAACAAAAAATCGAACTATCTATTTTTAAATAGATCAATTATCTTTTATTGTTTATTATGTATTCCACTTTGCGTTCGGCAGTCCTTTTTCATTACATCATAAACAACTAATAAGCAATAGATTACAAGAGAAAAACAGCGTTCCACAAAGCGTTCCACTGTTTTGTAATCAATTTTCCGTTCAAGCAGAAACATTATTTCATCCAAACAGAGGCTCCGTTTTATCTCATCTAAAGGCAAATTTCCTGAATCATCTTCATTTTTTCATTCACAAAACACAGAAAAAGTGTGTTGAGCGAACTATATTATATAGATTATTATATTTTAGTATTTATATATGTTCGGTTGGTGGTTCGCCTACTTTTTTTCGAGCGTTGCAAACGCATGACAGACAAGCAGTTGAGCCACCTTCAGGGGGTGTTCGTTTGGCTGTTCGATTTTTTAGCCCCAAAATAGAGGCTCTATTTGAGGGAAACAGAGCCTCTGTTTAAGCCATATAGAGCCTCTGTTTGTATGAAATAGAGACTCTATTCCGATAAAACAGAACCACCGTTTTCCCGAATCCAACAATTCTTCCTATATTTGCCACCAAAATAAAACGAGCCTGCTAATGAAACGGTTTTTCTTATATACAATCCTCTCCTTCTTCCTGTTGCTTCCGTCCGCCGGACAAGCACCTGCCAACAGCAACGACTCCATCCGCTTGAGCTTGTTGACTTGCGCTCCCGGAGAAGAAATATATTCCCTGTTCGGACACACTGCCATCCGCTATGAAAACCCGTCACAAGGGATTGACATTGTGTTCAATTACGGATTATTCAGTTTCAACACTCCTAACTTCATCTTCCGCTTCTCGCTCGGAGAAACCGACTACCAACTGGGAGTGACGGATTATGAGCATTTTGCGGCTGAATACGCATTCTACGGACGCAGCGTGTGGCAGCAAACACTGAATCTGACTGATGAAGAGAAAACAAAACTAATCCAGTTATTACAAGAAAATTATCGTCCGGAAAACCGGGTGTACCGCTATAATTTCTTTTACGACAATTGCGCCACCCGTCCCCGGGACAAGATAGAAGAAAGCATTGCAGGAAAGGTGGTTTATCCGACGGAACCGCAGGATGGTTCGCGCACTTTCCGCGACATCGTACATCAATATTGCAAAGGACATCCGTGGGCGCGTTTCGGCATCGACCTCTGCATCGGAAGCGAAGCCGACCAGCCCGTCACACAACGGCAAATGATGTTTGCCCCCTTCTATCTGATGGATGCTTTCGACGGCGCACAGATTTCCACAGATACCTATTCCCGTCCGCTTGTCAAGACCAACGAGCTGATAATCGACGTCACTCCCGAACCGGATAAAAGCGGCTGGATGCCCACTCCGCTCCAATGCTCGTTACTCTTATTTATACTGACAGCCGCCGCCACGATCTATGGCATCCGCCGAAGAACCGGATTATGGGGGATCGACCTTGTTCTTTTTGGCATGGCAGGTATCGTGGGATGCGTCCTCGCCTTCCTCGCCCTCTTCTCCCAACACCCGGCAGTCAGCTCCAATTTCCTGTTATTGGTTTTCCATCCGGGACAACTTCTTTTCCTTCCCTACATCGTATATTGTGTCCGAAAAGGGAAGAAATGCTGGTACTTGACCTTGAATCTGGTCGTTTTAACACTTTTTATAGTGCTTTTTCCTGTAATTCCGCAAAGATTTGACTTTGCTGTTGTACCTTTGGCACTCGTTTTGCTGATACGTTCAGCAAGCAATCTGATTGTGACATCTAAAAAGAAATAATGAAAGGACTACTAACTTCCCTCATCACCGTACTGACTTTCACCGGGCTACAAGCCCAGTCACTGCCTTCCGCCCCTAAATTAGTGGTAGGGCTGACTATCGACCAACTGCGTACGGACTATCTGGAAGCATTTTCGTCACTCTACGGCGAGAAAGGCTTCAAACGTCTTTGGAAAGAGGGAAGAGTGTTCCATAACGCCGAATATACCTTCTGCGGCGTAGACCGCGCTTCTGCCATCGCAGCTATTTACAGCGGCACGACGCCTTCCATGAACGGAATCATCTCCCAACGATGGATGGACGCCTCTACCCTTCGCCCCGTCAACAGCACAGACGACACAGCATTCATGGGATATTACACCGACCAAACGGCCGCACCCACCAAATTACTGACTTCCACCATTGCCGACGAGCTTAAAATAGCTACCCAAGGCAAAGGACTCGTATATGCCATCGCCCCCGATTGCGACGCCGCGCTTTTCGCAGCCGGACATGCCGGAAACGGTGCTTTCTGGCTCAATCCCAACACCGGAAAATGGAGCGGAACGACCTATTATGGAGAGTTTCCGTGGTGGGCAAGCCAATACAATGACCGGCAGGCGATTGATTTCCGTATTGCGGGTATGACATGGGAACCGGTATTCCCCCGTGGCATGTACACTTTTCTGCCAGATTGGCGGGATATACTCTTCAAATATAAATTTGATGACGACCGTAACAATAAGTACAGACGCTTCATCGCCAGCCCTTTTGTGAATGACGAAGTGAACGCACTTGCCGAAGAAGCATTGAACAAAAGCTCCATCGGCATGGATGACATTACTGACTTATTGGCACTTACTTATTATGCAGGAAACTACGCACATAAATCCGTACAAGAATGTGCCATGGAAATACAAGACACCTACGTGCGTCTCGACCGCAGTATCGAAAACCTGCTCGAAGCGCTCGACAAGAAAGTAGGACTACAAAACGTGCTTATTTTCGTCACTTCCACCGGATATACGGACAGCGAATCGGCTGACTCGGGATTGTACAAGATTCCCGGCGGAGAGTTTTATCTCAACCGTTGTGCCGCCCTATTGAATATGTACCTGATGGCTACGTATGGCGAAGGAAAGTATGTGGAAGCTCACCACAACCAGCAGATTTATCTGAATCATAAATTGCTGGAAAAGAAGGAACTGAATCTGGCAGAGATCCAACAAAAGTCAGCAGAATTCCTGATGCAGTTCAGCGGAGTGAACGAAGCATATTCAGCCAACCGGCTGTTGCTGGGTTCATGGACACCGGAAATTCATAAAATACGCAACGGCTACCACCGCAAACGTTCGGGCGACCTCGTAATCGACGTCCTTCCCGGATGGACCATCGTCAACGAGAACGGCGGCGAAAACAAAGTGGTACGTCATTCTTATATCCCTTCACCGCTGATTTTCATGGGACATTCCGTAAAACCGGCCATTATCCAGACACCTGTAACCATTGAACATATTGCGCCCACACTGGCACATTTCATGCGCATCCGGGCTCCCAATGCCTGTACTTCTGCTCCTATTACCGACCTACGGTAAAAATTTACTCACAAAAACAGGGAGCAAAACATAAATAAATCAGCATTTTAATGTAACTTTGCGGAGATTATTCGCCACAAATCCCACAGATTCACACAGATTAAAAAGAAAGATCCGTGTTCTATATGAAAAAATCTGTGTAAATCCGTGAAATCTGTGGTGCAGAAAAAGATAAATAATAAACTAAATAATATAACATGGGATTTAATGAATTTTTAAGCTCGATTTTCGGAAACAAATCCACACGAGACATGAAAGAAATCAAGCCCTGGGTGGAAAAGATCAAAGCTGCCTACCCGGAGGTTGAAAAACTGGACAACGACGCCCTCCGTGCCAAAACGGAAGAACTCAAAAAATATATCCATGAATCGGCTACTGCCGAACGTGCGAAAGTGGAAGAGTTGAAGGCAAGCATCGAGACACTGGAACTGGAAGACCGCGAAGAAGTCTTCGCACAAATCGATAAGACAGAAAAAGAAATTCTGGAGAAATATGAAAAAGCACTGGACGAAGTACTGCCCGTTGCTTTCTCTATCGTGAAAGCCACTGCCAAACGTTTCACAGAAAATGAAGAAATCGTTGTTACCGCTACGGATTTTGACCGCCAACTGGCTGCAACGAAAGATTTTGTACGCATCGAAGGCGACAAGGCCATCTATCAGAATCACTGGATAGCCGGTGGAAACGATACGGTATGGAACATGGTTCACTACGACGTACAGCTCTTTGGTGGTGTCGTTCTGCACAAAGGTAAGATTGCGGAAATGGCAACCGGTGAAGGTAAAACATTGGTGGCTACCCTCCCGGTATTCCTTAACGCACTGACCGGAAACGGTGTGCACGTGGTTACCGTGAATGATTACCTCGCCAAACGTGACTCCGAATGGATGGGACCTCTTTATATGTTCCACGGATTGAGCGTGGATTGTATCGACCGCCATCAACCGAACTCCGACGCACGCCGTCAGGCATACCTGGCAGACATCACGTTCGGTACGAACAACGAATTCGGTTTCGACTACCTGCGTGACAACATGGCTATCAGCCCGAAAGACCTTGTACAACGTCAGCACAACTATGCCATCGTCGATGAGGTCGACTCGGTATTGATTGACGACGCCCGTACTCCGTTGATTATCTCCGGTCCTGTACCGAAAGGCGACGACCAATTGTTCGAGCAACTCCGTCCGTTAGTAGAACGTCTGGTAGAAGCACAGAAAGTATTGGCTACCAAATATCTCTCCGAAGCTAAGAAACTGATCGCATCCAACGATAAGAAAGAAGTGGAAGAAGGATTCCTCGCTTTATACCGCAGCCACAAGGCATTGCCGAAAAACAAGGCTTTGATTAAGTTCCTTAGTGAACAGGGAATCAAGGCAGGTATGCTCAAGACGGAAGAGATCTACATGGAACAGAACAACAAGCGTATGCATGAAGTTACTGATCCGCTGTATTTCGTAATCGACGAGAAACTGAATAGTGTAGACCTGACAGACAAGGGGGTAGACCTGATTACCGGTAACTCTGAAGACCCGACATTGTTCGTTCTTCCGGACATCGCCGGACAACTTTCGGAACTGGAAAACCAACATCTGACTAACGAACAACTGCTTGAAAAGAAAGATGAACTTCTGACAAACTATGCCATCAAATCGGAACGTGTACACACCATCAACCAGTTGTTGAAGGCTTACACCATGTTCGAGAAAGATGATGAATATGTAGTGATCGACGGACAGGTGAAGATTGTAGACGAGCAGACAGGCCGTATCATGGAAGGTCGCCGCTACTCTGACGGATTGCACCAGGCTATCGAAGCCAAGGAACGTGTGAAAGTGGAAGCTGCTACGCAGACCTTTGCAACGATTACTTTGCAGAACTACTTCCGTATGTATCACAAACTGTCCGGTATGACCGGTACTGCTGAAACGGAAGCAGGCGAACTTTGGGATATCTACAAATTGGACGTAGTCGTGATCCCGACCAACCGTCCGATTGCAAGAAAGGATATGAACGACCGCGTTTACAAGACGAAACGCGAAAAGTATAAAGCTGTTATCGAGGAAATCGAAAAATTGGTTCAGGCAGGACGTCCGGTATTGGTGGGTACTACCTCGGTAGAAATCTCCGAAATGTTGAGCAAAATGCTTACCATGCGTAAGATTGAGCACAAGGTATTGAACGCCAAACTGCACCAGAAAGAAGCGGACATCGTTGCTACTGCCGGTTTGAGCGGAACAGTAACCATCGCTACCAATATGGCTGGTCGTGGTACCGACATCAAGTTAAGTCCGGAAGTGAAAGCTGCGGGCGGTTTGGCAATTATCGGTACGGAACGTCACGAATCCCGTCGTGTAGACCGCCAGTTGCGTGGTCGTGCAGGACGTCAGGGTGACCCGGGTTCTTCTGTATTCTTTGTGTCACTGGAAGATGATTTGATGCGTCTGTTCTCCTCCGACCGTATCGCCAGCGTAATGGACAAACTTGGTTTCCAGGAAGGCGAAATGATCGAGCACAAGATGATTTCCAATTCTATCGAACGTGCCCAGAAGAAGGTGGAAGAAAATAACTTCGGTATTCGTAAACGTCTGTTGGAATATGACGACGTGATGAACAAGCAGCGTACAGTGGTTTACACCAAACGCCGCCACGCTTTGATGGGTGAACGTATCGGTATGGACATCGTGAACATGATTTGGGACCGTTGTGCCAATGCTATCGAAAACAATGATTATGAAGGTTGCCAAATGGAACTGCTTCAGACATTGGCGATGGAAACTCCGTTCACTGAAGAAGAATTCCGTAACGAGAAGAAAGAAAAGTTGGCCGAAAAGACTTTCAACATTGCGATGGATAACTTCAAACGCAAAACTGAACGTCTGGCACAGATCGCTAATCCGGTTATCAAACAGGTATATGAAAATCAGGGACACATGTACGAAAACATCCTGATTCCTATTACAGACGGTAAACGAATGTATAATATCTCTTGTAACCTGAAAGCGGCTTACGAATCGGAATCTAAAGAAGTGGTGAAATCGTTCGAGAAATCAATCCTGCTCCACGTCATCGACGAAGCATGGAAAGAAAACCTCCGCGAACTGGACGAACTGAAACATTCCGTACAGAACGCAAGTTACGAACAGAAAGACCCGCTGTTGATTTATAAACTGGAATCTGTGACTTTGTTCGACGCCATGGTGAACAAGATCAACAACCAGACTATATCTATCTTGATGCGCGGACAAATTCCTGTACAGGAAGCTCCGGACGAACAGGCTGCCCGTCGTGTGGAAGTGCGTCAGGCTGCTCCTGAACAACGTCAGGATATGAGCAAGTATCGCGAAAACAAGCAGGACTTGAGTGATCCGAACCAGCAGGCTGCTGCCAGCCAGGATACTCGTGAACAGCAGAAACGTGAACCTATCCGTGCAGAAAAGACTGTAGGACGTAACGATCCTTGCCCATGCGGAAGCGGCAAGAAGTATAAGAACTGCCACGGTAAAAACCTTTAAGAAGTTGAGAAGGGAGAGTTGAGAGTTGAGAGTTAAAAGTTGGGTAAGTAGGAGTTTCTATTTCTTTGTGCTCATTTTTGAATCAGCTTCGCTCAAAAGCCTTATTTAATTTTTAACATTAAGGTATAATCTCAAGTTTCAATACACAAAAGAAAGTCTCAAACGGTTAAAAACTGTTTGAGACTTTCTTTTATTCCTCCAAAATTGTACTTTTGTTCAAATTACTAAATAGAACAAAACTATGGCAAAATCTTATTCACTGGCTTTCGTCACTATCTTCCTGCTGACACTGGGCAGCTGTCAGAGTTTGGAACAGATTTCCATTGATTATCTGCAACCTGCCGACTTGAGCTTTCCTCCGCAACTCCGGAAAGTAGCTATCGTGAATAACACCAGCAACACACCGGATAACAAACTAATAACAACGACTGAAAAGATCAAAGAAGGTACACCGCTCGTAAGTCGTGCAACGGCATACGCCAACGGAGATCCTAAGATTGCCACCGAGTCACTGGCTGAAGAAATCGCACATCAGAATTACTTTGAAGAAGTAGTCATCTGTGATTCTGCTTTGCGGGCAAATGATAAACTGGCCCGCGAAAGTACATTGAGCCAGGAGGAAGTCCGTCAGTTAGCCTCTAGTTTGGGAGTGGATTTTATCATTGCACTGGAAAATCTGCAACTCAAAGCAACTAAATCTGTCCGTTTTCTGAATGAGTTCAACTGTTTTCAAGGAGCAGTAGACGTAAAAGTATATCCCACGGTGAAAGTGTATCTTCCCGAACGTAGCCGGCCGATGACTACGCTCCATCCTAACGACAGCATCTTTTGGGAAGAGTTTGGAGGTACTGCCGTAGAAGCTGCCACCCGCATGATTCGCGACAAACAAATGCTGGAGGAAGCAGCGGTATTTGCAGGGACAGTTCCGGTGAAATATCTCGTCCCTATGTGGAAAAAAGGAACACGGTATCTGTATACCGGAGGTTCGGTTCCCATGCGTGATGCTGCCATCTATGTACGCGAAAATTCATGGGACGACGCATACGAACTTTGGAACCAGGCTTTCGAAGGTACCAAGAACCAAAAGAAGAAGATGCGGGCAGCTCTCAACATAGCTGTTTATTATGAAATGAAGGATAGTCTCGCTAAAGCGGAAGAATGGGCGGAAAAAGCACAGCAACTAGCCAAGAAAATTGATAAAAAGAATATCACAGATAGTGTTCAGGCCAGCATTGACGATGTGCCGAATTATTATCTCACATCCTTGTATTTAGCCGAATTGAAGGAGAGAAACGCTCAATTACCTAAGTTAAAATTACAAATGAGCCGATTTAATGATGATTTTTAAGGAAATTGTGTATCAAATCTTATTTTTTTTATACCTTTGAACTTATAAAAAGAAGGAACCCATGAAACTAAGCCAACAATCACTATCCATTATCGAATCGGCTATCCAAAAGGCAGTCGCTAAATATACATGTAACTGTGAACAAACAGTTGTAACCGACATCCATCTCCAACCGGACCAGACATCGGGACAACTTAATATTTACAATGATGATGATGAAGAACTGGCGAACATCATGGTCGAAGAATGGGCTACGTATGAAGGGGATGATTTCCTTGAAAGCGTGGAACCTTCTCTACGCAACATTCTTTGCAGAATGAAAGATGCCGGAGACTTCGACAAGGTGACTATCCTGAAGCCTTACTCTTTCGTTCTGGTGGACGAAGAGAAAGAAACCATAGCGGAATTGTTACTGGTGGACGATGATACGATCCTCGTGAATGATGAATTGCTGAAAGGGTTGGATAAGGAATTGGACGAGTTCTTAAAAGAGTTGTTGGAAAAATAATATACAGCATTTTTAGGATAGAGTTCGTTCAGAATTAATATAAATATCCGAAAGCATTATATAAAGAGAATCGGAAGCAAGCAGGGTATTTCCTGTTGCTTCCGATTATTTTTATAGATACTTCCCTATTGATTATTTATTATATTTGATCGAGATATTAGCAAGTCGAAGCGGCATGAAGCCCGATACGCCGGACGGAAGTCGAACAGGTCGCAATCTGATACAGATATTATCGCGGTTCAATAAGGCATCCGGCAACTTAAAGTCATAGACTTTATAACCAGGAATGTTCTTCTCCGTCTGTCCACCTGCAGCCGTTCTATCAAACTGTCCCAGAATGGTAAACTCTGAATTATCTACTTTCACCCATTCACCACTCATCGAATAAGCATATTCAACCACAGCCACAGGGCCACCTCCCCAACTTGCATTCATTTCAACCTGAAGAGACAGGGATGTAGAAATACCTACTGTCGATATTTTGTCTACGTAAAAATATGAACTTGTAGACCACGGTTTACTATTGAAAGCTCCTCCTCGCATACGCCCATAATATCCATCTGTGGTATTAAGATTCATATCTCCCCGGAAATCATCCTGGAAACCTAATATGTAATCTGCATAGGTTTGCTGGAAATGCTTATTCCCGTCTTTATTAAGAATAGCATTTGACTGCGATGCTTCTCCGCCTGTCGGATGATACTCCGTAAATGTAGAAGCACCTATTTCTTTCCAATCGGGCACATTACAATCCCACTCCACGAGCACCGAAGTGATCTCGTTCATATCACCGATATTGATGTCCTCTCTATGAAGCGGAAGAATACACAACCGGCTTTCGGAGATGTCAAAATTGGTAAGCTTGACTTTCGCTACGATTCCGGTGATGGTTCCTGAACCTCTAGGAAGTGTCTCATGCGCATAAGGAGCATCGAGCGAAGTAAGCATATATGTATTAGAGCCGTTTTTATCTCTGATGCAGGTTGGATAGTATCTGTAGTATGCCGGGAATTTCTCCACCCAATAATTTTTATTCGCCTTACGGTCGGCAGCTCCCGGATCGGTAGTCTTGAAATTAGTAAATGCGCCTACCGGAGAGGCAATCTCGACATCTTTTAAGGTCACAAGGCTGAATACCATATTATCCGTTAGTTCTGCGATTGTTTTTTCAGGAATCGTGAAGGTGGAAAGTTCCGAACTGATTACATGGGCGGCAGTGATACCGCTAATCAGTCTGTAGGTAAAGCTGCCCTCTGATTCTTCCTTTATCGTTCCATCTTTCAAACACAATGAGACCTTGGCAAATTGCGCAAATGTAATCAGAGACTCTGATTCAAATACCACTGTCTCCCCGGTCTCATTCTGAATGACATAACGATTGTTCGGGAAGTTTTTCGATGTACCAGTGGCAACGATCGTTCCTTCAATATATACATTGTTAGTAATTCCACCGACAGGATAGCCATAAACGGTTGGATAGCTGACAAGTTCTGCATTCGCATATTCAGAATATGCTTGCGACAGGTTGATTGTAGTCGTGGCTTTACGTTGGTATTGATCGTCATAACTCAATACGATACTTCCTGTGCGGGGTGATTGAGAATTTGTTTCCGTATTGAAATAAAGTTTTCCGTCACTTATCCGATACTCTTTCACCCATTCCACTGTCGGCGTAATCACAATATCCGTTTCAGGCACATTGGTCGAAATATCCATATTATATTCGCCTCCTTTGGTAAAGAGTTCCATATTATCACTGGCAGGAACTATAAATGGATAACGGGATAGTTGTTTTATCTTGATTACATCCGAAGTCTTCCCATCTTTTGTAAACACACGAATATCACAGAAACGTTCGGAATCACTGATATTTTCATCATAAGTCACTGTGAAATAAGTTCTTGATGACTGGGCTCCACGTATATCTGTAGAAAACCAGGTTGATTCTGCAAAGTCTATGCGCCACTCGGTATTGGATTTCACTTCAACCTGAACCGGAGTACCTTCAGCCTGAAGAATAATCTCATTATTTGTTATTTCCAATATGCCGGCTTCATTTTCGTCAGAGCATGACGGAAACATGATAATTGCCATCACAGCCCCAAAAGCTGCCCAAGCTATTGAATCTTTAATTTTCATATTCATCAATTATTAGATTTAATTTCACCTGTTTTATATAGTATCTCATAAGCTTCATTTCGATCATTCAACACAAAGATCTGAAACTTCTCTCCTCCCGGATAAACACGTGTAACAACATGTCCGGCGGGTTTTATCTTCAAACCGTCTTCACCCAGCCTGCTCCTGTTACTGTCTACCATACCGGCGGCAAAAACCGACCGTTCACCGGCATAAAGGCTTTGAGACAGCATCCGGCTTAGCGGAGCCGGTTGAGGATGATAGTAATCCCACACGGGAATCACGTAGGCTTGCGCTTTCACTTGGGAAATGTAGGTATCACACATAGCGTCAGAGTATGCATGATGATTGGCCACTACCACATCTGTTTCGCCCAGCAATGTAGCTACAGGTGTTTCTATGTCAAACCATTCCGGCGCTTTTTCCACTCCAAGGATATCTCCGCCCGAGAAGTAATCGAAATTACCGTATGTGATACGTATTCCGCAACTGCAACGGTTCTCGTTCAACTGTTCGCTCGAAGAAGCGGTAGATGGCACAAGCTCTTTGGAAGTCGTTCCGCTGCCTGTCCAAATTTTACCGTTACCCACAATATTACGTACTTCGAATGTAGGATAGGAACCCGGAGCTTTTAATAGTTTGATTTGTGTGTTACTTCCTGTCACAAACCCTTCATTCTTTTTACCTTCCCGGTCACGAGCGGCAACATATAATTTATAGTTTGAGATATGGGCACCCGTAACTTTAGCCGCCGTCGGATAATCGTATGTAGGATAGCCACGATCTATCAATGTGGAAATATCCAGAAGATTACCCACATGAGTTATTCCGGTAAGTTTGTAGTCCAGCCCTACTTTTTCGATTGCCAGTTTTCCATTTTGTCCGATATGGTCTGTATCGAAGTGAGTGAGCAAGGCATAATCAATAGCACCGTTATTTTTCAACGGCAATGAGAAATGTTTTATATATTGGGCAATCCATTCAGCAGGCCGTTTAGAGTCATTAGGAACTGCTTTCATAATCTCCTGGGTACCGGTGTGTACTCCCAAATCTCCTGCATCCAGCAACATGGTAGTCCCGTCCGGGAAAATAAGATAGGCTGCATTCCCTCTTCCCGTGCTAATCTGATGAATGTCCAAATAACCAGCCTGCCACTCCGGAAGGTATTCATACACTTTATCTACAGCATCATCCGGAAAAGGCTTTTCCTGTTGGCAACTAGCGAATGTAGGCAGCATCATAACGGCTCCTAGAAATAATATCTTACTATTCATTGTTTTATTCTTTAATGTTCTATTAATCAATTTGTTTAACACTGTATATACCGGCTTCCTCTTTCGTCATTTCATTGCCGCCTCCATATCCCGGATTCTGTCTCAAGACGTTGCTGACGGAAATTGATTTTTCCGGAATAGGAAAGAGTTCATAATGATCGTCATTAGTAGCTTTGTGATCCCACCAGGTGCCTGTTGTATATAAGCCCCAGCGACGAAGATCGGTACGACGACGCTGCTCGCCAAGAAATTCGACCATCCACTCATCGAGAATCCGATACTTGTCAATATTCGTTTCAGTCACCGGATCAGGGTCTACTTCATTCTCAAAGTTGCGTTTACGCACTTCGTTGAAAAGATTGGCTGCTTCTTTCTTATATCCGCTTCTGTATTTACATTCGGCAAGCATATAATAGATTTCTGCAAAACGAAGAACCGGATAGTCAGGATTAAAAGCAAGTGTCTTGTCTGTATTGTCCGGCACCGGCAGTTTGCACAAACGTATTCCCGAATTCTCTTCTCCGGTACTTATATTGGAAGGAAGTTCATTTACGGAAGAATATTCTCCGTCTTTCACTTTCTTAAATTGTGCTACCTGGTCAACAAATTCAAGAACCTCACCCGGGTATTCATACAGTCCCGTACATTTCACCTCTGTTCCACTTCTTGATATACGTTGTAATTTTCCGTAAAGAAACATTCCTTCGTATTTGCCATTTCCTTTATATACATACAATTTCTTACGAAGGTCTTTCGCATGAAACTTGGCAAAAGGACGTCCGAGTTTGTCCGTATAGGGATCACCATTGGGTTTCAGAGATGGTTGAAGATGCATACCGTTCGTAGAGGAATAGCCGCTAAGATCGAAATAGTTCTTCGCATTATAATGATTATAACGTTCGAACTGCCACTGAAACAGAGTTCCTTTTGCATATTGCGACTGAACGGACCACATCACTTCTTTCGACTTGTTATTTTCGAAGGTGAAAGGACCGAACCAGTCTTCTTCCAACTCGTAATAGCCGTATTTACCGTCTAGTAAATCCTGACAAATCTGCGCACATTCAGCAAAGCGACTTTCCCCTGTATAGACTTCTGCATTAAAATATAATTGAGCAAGTAGAGCAGCCGCGGTTCCTTGGCGTAAGTAACCTTCTTCCAGCATATCTGCTGTTTTTTTCTCTAGTTTGGGGATGGCGGCAAGCAGGAGTTCTTCCACATAATTAAAGGTTTCCCGTGCTGTGGAACGTGGAGATTCCTCTGTGGTAGAACGTCGGTAAATAGGCATACCGCCATAGAAATCAAGTCCTCTCAAATAGAAATAGGCCACTAATGTCTGGAGCTGCATCTGATGATCTGCCTTCAGTTCTTCCGTCATACCTAATGAAACATAGTCTACACCAGCTAAGTCTTCTTTACAGGCTAAAGCCATGGCTACTCCCATACCTACTCCACGCCATGTTTCTTCGTTGTTGGGGTGAAGTGGTGTCCAGTCATGGTGTTGCAGCTGGGCGTATCGGACATCATTGTAATGTATTCCTTTTTGTGTGACACACATCTCGTCTGTTGTACATTCCTGAAGAATGGCACGGTCGAATCCGTGAAACCAACGCCAGTGCGTGAAAGAGCGTACCAGAAAAGAGTAGACAGTTTCCTTAGATGTGAAATAAGTATCCGGAGTTACTTCGGAATACCACTTCTCATCCAGATTAGTACAACCGGAGGCCACCAGAAGGGTGAGGAAAGAGATTATAATTAGAATATTTCGTCTCATATCATTATATTAGTTTATAGGTACTTTACTATTAGAATTGGATTTTCATACCAAAGGTATATCTACGAGTTTCAGGATAAATATTATTAAACCATTCATAACCGGGATCCAAACCGTTCACATTCACTTCCGGATTCAATCCTGAATATTTTGTAAAACAGGCAACGTTACGGACGGTCAGGTAAAGATCAATCTTATCTATATACTTTTGCCATTTTTTCATGTTAAGAGAATACCCCAGGCTAATGGCATCAATCTTCAAGAATGTACCATCCTCAAGCCAGTAATCGCAAAGTTGCTTTACTTCTTTGATGTGCCGGTTATCAATGTATGCGTTGCGAAGAACATTCTGGCCTGCCACTTCAGAAAGTCCATAGTACATATTTATGGTATTGAACACATCGAAATCGATCCAGCTACGCAGGTTGATGCCTAAAGAGAGATTTTTGTAAGTGAAGGTATGATCCCATGATACCATCAATGCAGGAATGGCATTGCCGATATATCGTTTGTCGTCATATGTTTTTTTATCGCTAAGGATTACATTGTCATTCTTATCATACAGAAGCCACCTGCCATTGTCCGTGATACCGGCATATTTCCAGATGTAATAGCTTCCGATTTTTGTTCCGGCCTCAATTCTACCGGCTGATCCGTTTGTACCCGGTGACGGAAATCCTACACGATCCTGATAGGTATTATTGCCCCACAAAGAGGTAATTTTGGAGGAAGAGTGTGATAGGCGCATAGTAGTTGTCCAATTAAAGTTTCTGGTTTTGACGGGTACTCCTCCTATCTCGAACTCCCATCCGGTATTCTCAAGATTACCGTAATTCATGGTGGTTGTTTCATAAACAGCGGGAGGATTGGGAACGTTGATATTATATAACATTCCGGAAACTCTTCTCTTATAGATATCAAACTTACCAAAAAGACGGTTATTCAGAAATGCATAATCCAAGCCGATGTTAAGCTCTGCTTTCTTTTCCCAGTGCAAGTCATAATTGACGTTACGGGCCGGTCCATAAGAGGTGATCCATGTACCGTTATAAGGCCACATTGAATTGGAAGAATACATGGCAGTGGATGCTCCTGCAGAGAAATTGTTATTTCCCGTTACACCGTAACCAACGCGTACTTTAAGGTCATCGAGAAAACTGACGTCACGCAGAAATGCCTCATTGGATATACGCCATCCACCTGATACTGCCCAAAATGTTCCCCAACGATGATTCTTTCCGAATTTTGACGAGCCCTCGTGGCGAACACTTCCTGTAAGCATATAGCGGTCTTTATAGCTATAATTCGCCCGGCCAAAGAATGAAATAAGACGTTCACGGGGATATTTGTGGGAAGACATTGCCGCCTTTCCGTCCGAAAGCCAGCTACCTGTCCCCATATCCCAAGCCCCTACTCCATCCACAGGAAAATCGTAGTTAGTCATATTAAAGTTTTCAGAGTTATTTTCCCAATAACTATATCCGGCTACCGCACTAACCGTATGGTCGTCTGCAAAAACACGCATGAAATTGATGGTAGGTTCAAAAGAGACATTGACTGTTTTGCTATATGCATGAAATCCTCTTCCTTTATAACTTCCATTTAAAGAGGTTCTGTGTAACGCGGACGTATAATGTGTCTGCTGATACTGGCGATCTTCCCAGCCAAGAGTGGCTTGTGTCGAGAATCCGGCAGGCAAATTGAGCTTTACCGTCGCATCCGCCTTCAGCCATTTATCAACATTATCTGCCTGTTTCAACATTACTTCTGCTAAAGGATTGTAATATTCACTACCACCAACCAATACATTATATCCTGTTTCACTAGTGCTGTCATATACATGTTCCGTCGGATTCATCTTCAATGCCATGTCGAAATAGGAACTACTGCTCCGCTGATCCCGGTGTGCTTCCCGGTATTCTGTGTGCAAGCCTATTTCCAGCAAATCATCGAGAAGGTTAAAATTTGCATTGATGCGCCCCGAATAGTCTTTACGGTTGTCACCAATTGCGATACCTTTTTGATCCTGTGCCATAATAGTAGCATATATTTTAGCTGTATGGCCGCCGCCCGAGAGGTTGACAACATGGCGTTGGGAGAGTGCTCCTTCATTCAAAAGTTCACCGTACCAGTCGGTGGATGCACCTAAATCTGTTCCTACTCCGAACCTAACGAAAGCATCACGATCAAGGACCTGCGGTCTCCTGGAAACTTGCTCGGTAGAGAGTTCGCCCGTATATGATAAGGTTATGGGACCTTCTTTTGCTTTCTTGGTAGTCACTAAGATGACACCACCGGCTGCTCTTGTTCCGTAAATAGCACCTGCAGAGGCATCTTTCAAAACATCAATAGACTGAATATCTTCCTGACTGATAGAACGTAAATCACCTCCGGGAATTCCGTCTATCACAATCAAAGGAGAAGAAGAAGCATTGATGGACGCTACTCCACGCAGCTGGAAACTGGCAGAAGCATTCGGACTGGAAGTCTCGGAAACATTCATACCGGAGATTTTACCCTTTAAAGCTGTCGCAATAGTGGAGCCTCCCATTCCAGTCACTAAATCTTTGGATGATATGGAAGTGATGGAACTGGTCACTGCACGTTTCTCCATCGTTCCATAACCGATAACGACTACCTCATCCAGCAACTGATGATCTTCTTTCAATACCACTGACAAGTTTGTACGGTTTCCCACCTTTACTTCAAGAGACTGAAAGCCAATGTATGAAATCACCAATATAGCATCAGATGCAACCGTCAACTTAAATTTTCCATCCAAATCGGAAACTGTACCTTTCCCGACCACTCCTTTTTCCTGAATACTGGCACCTATTACCGGCTCTCCCTGTACATCCAATATGATACCAGATACAATCATTTTCTTTTCCTGTTGCGGTGACTGTACCTCAACAGACAGTATAATCTTCTTGTCTAGCACTGAATATCGCACATTAGTGCCAGCAAAAACTTCCTTAAGCACACTAAATATATTACTTCTATCAACTGATATAGATACGCGGCGATTCAAATCCACATGTCTGTTATTGAAAAAGAAATCAAAATCAGACTGCTCTTCAATCTCTTTTAAAATATCCTCCACCCGCTGATTGTGTACATCAATACTGATTAAAGTTTTTTGTGCATAACTATCGGACGCATAACATAGCCCGATAGAGCATACCAAGAATAAAATCAAAAGTCTCATAGATAATGGGATTTTGTTAGAAACTCGCCAAAGCGACTTTACCACCCATAAAAATTGGATGCTAAAATAATTTTGCATAAATTTGTGATGACTTAAAGTTAATAAAAAGTTTATCTAAGCTTGTCGCCAAACAAGCATCAAAAAGATTTACCGATTTCCATACGGGAAGATACGCCAATATCATCCCGTATGTTTTTTAATTAAGGGGCTCTGTCTTTCATTGCATTTTTGTTTTAAGGTTAATCAATCAGTATATTTCTATTTTGCTCTTTTCATCCTTCATATCCGGCGAATCAAGATAACGCCAGCGGATTTGAGAAGAAAGCCGAAAATATTCCAAAATACGTTCCAAACGTTGATTAGTAAATGTTCCCGTAAACGAGTCTCCTTTCAAGCGATCATTTTTAATAATGAATTCCACATTATACCGTTTTTCCAACATTCGCAGGCCTTCTTCCAAAGGAGTATTTCTGAATATAATCTTACCTTCTTTCCAGGCAATCTCCGATTCTCCGGAAGTGGCATAAAGCTGAACCTTATTATCTTTTGAATCATAGACCAATTTCTGTCCCGGATCCATCAGCACTTTTTTCGAGACATCATTTGATTTATAAATAAAACCGATCTTTCCTTCTACCAATGTTGCTGAAATCCGATCTTCTTTTTCGTAAGCCTCTACATTAAAATGAGTTCCCAGTACTTCTATTTGTGATTGATGGGAAGTGGAGACTATAAATTTCTTTTCCGGATTCTTAGCCACTTCAAAATAAGCTTCTCCCTGTAAAGTCACATTTCTTGTATCATTATCGAAACGTGAAGGATAACTTAGTGTTGATTCCGAATTCAGGTAAACAAGTGTACCGTCGGGCAGGGTCAATGAGGTCATCATCCCAGGATTTGTTTTCACTTCCATGATTTGTGCCAATTCCTGTTCGTTTCCTCCCCAATATTGGAGCATCAATGTAACGAGAAGTGGAATGAACAAAATTGCTGCCGCACGTTGTGCCCATTGCCACCACATTGTTCCCTTGTGGCTGTTACCCGACATTCTACTTTTCACCTTCAACAATGCTTTCTCCGTATCGACTTTCTTCATAACATTAACTGTATCCGTGGCAAGATAAAGAGCATGTATCTGTTTTGCCATCCGTCGATTTTCGTCCGATTCGCTCATCCACATCTCAACTTGCAGACGTTCTTCTTCCGTTGCCACTCCTTCACAATAACGGGGAAGCAGTTCTTCTATCGTATTTCTATCTGTTTTATCCATATCTTTTTTATTGCCTTTTACTATATGACAAGGAAGAATGGGAAGACTCCTAAACTAAAAACCATTTTTTTTCAAAAAATCTTTGTTTCTATCTAAAAAAGCTATATTTGCAGTTAAATTATGGAGCTAATACATGAAAGGAACTTATCAATCAGACAATGATTTTCTATTATCAGCCGTTCAACGCGGAGATCAAAAAGCATTCGATACACTGTTTCGGAGATATTATCCGATGCTGTGCGCGTATGGTCACCGGTTTGTCGAGTTGGAAGATGCAGAAGAGATTGTAGAGGATTCTCTTTTATGGATTTGGGAAAATCGGGAAACACTGGTTATCGAGTCCTCTCTTAATTCTTATCTTTTTAAGATGGTGTATCGCAGGGCTTTGAACAAGCTTGCACATATTGATGCCACCCAACGGGCGGATACCCGCTTTTATGAAGAAATGCAGGAAATGCTGCAAGATACGGACTATTATCAGATTGAAGAACTTGCAAAACGGATTGAAGATGCTGTCGCGGCACTGCCCGAAAGTTATCGGGAAGCTTTTGTGATGCACCGATTCCGGGATATGAGTTACAAGGAGATTGCAGAAACACTGGGGGTATCGCCCAAAACAATAGATTACCGTATTCAACAAGCGTTAAAGCAACTGCGCGTGGATTTGAAAGATTACCTCCCGTTACTACTACCTCTCTTATTTCCCTAGAGAGACGAAACATATAAGTAACCACCAATATTATTTCATTTGGCTATTACCTGTCAGCTAAAGTATTAATAGATAACTTGCGTTGTATTAAAGATAAACTTACGTTCCTCTAAGGCTAAAGTTCCCTTTGACCTGAAACAAACTATAAACGAAAGTTCCAATTATATAAATGCAACCTTCATTTTTATAAATGCAAGTCTCATTTATAAAAACAAAGCTTCCGTTTATAGATTTCTCTTAGACAAAAACAACTTTGGCAGTAAGGAAAAGGAAGTTTGCAATAAGGAGACAGTAACTTATCTATTAACTAACTTCATCTCTTTCTATAAGGAAGTGTAAACCAGAAAGTAGATCCTTTACCTTCTTCTGAATCTACTCCTATTTTTCCCCCGAGACGCTCAACAATCGTACGACAGATGGAAAGTCCTAAGCCGGTACCTTGAATGAATGGATTATATTTTACGAATCGTTCGAAAACATGTTCACACTGTTCGTTTGACATACCACAGCCGGTATCTGATACATAAAAAT
>NC_021017.1:4386919-4388435 GCF_000210075.1 Bacteroides xylanisolvens XB1A | reverse complement strand
TAGTATCGGTGTCTGTCATACGATACCCCATACAGATAGTGCCTGTTTGAGTAAATTTGATAGCGTTATTGACAAAGTTGGCAAGCAATTGTATCAGTCTATTCTTATCAATATAAAAAAGACAACCCGGCAAGCGTTCGGTAAATGCAAGGGTAACATCACTGTTTTTCAAACGTAACTGCATACTTTGTTCGATTTCCTCCATTGTCTGATTAACATCGATCGAGGAAGGATAGAAATCAAATGTTCCGGCTTCAATCTTCGACAAATCCAGAATATCATTAATTAATTGGAGCAACAAGTCGGTATTTGTTTCGATGATATCTGCGTACTCGCGCATTTCGACAGGATCTTCTGTATGAGGAAGCATATTTGAAAAGCCCACGATTGCGTTCAAAGGAGTACGTATTTCATGGCTCATGTTCGCCAGAAAGGCAGATTTCAATTGATTAGCCTGCTCCGCTTTCTCCACCGCTTCACTCAAACGACTATACGCTTTCCGAAGAATACGAATATAATAGACAATAGCAGCTATCAAAAGTAATAGAAAAACAGAACTAGCAATAATCTTAACATAGTGTTGCTGAAAAAAAGTTTGAGGTTTATCAATATATACAGCATCGTCGGGATAACGACTTGACGGAATATTATAAGACTTTAATACAGGATAACAAAGATAGGAATTTCCTTCCCCTCCCACTCCACCGGGGATATTGCGGGCTTGTTCTCCATTCAATATGCGATTCAGAATTTCCAGCAAAGAATCGCAAAAAGACTCCGTCGATACATAATACCCTCCTGCGAAAGTATTGTTCGATAAATTTTCGGGAGATAGCAAAAACAGAGGTGAGGGAGTAAAATTGGTTATAATTTCCTGTATGTGGTCGAAAAGGTAGTTGTTATCATTTTCATTATGAGACTCAAACCAGGAATAGTAAATAATCCCTGTATTAGGTTTATAACTATGCAGGGTATCCAGCAACATTTCTGTCGATAATTGAGTGGTAGAAAGCAAATCCAGACGTAAATCCGGAAAATTCTCTTCGACGGCTTCCTTGACATCTCTACGGGTTTCTTCACTAATATATCTGTCGTCTGAAATAAATGCCAGACGTTGCATATCCGGTATTAGTTTATAAATCAGTTCCACTGTTTCCTTCACATAATAATGCTGCTTTAAAAGTGTCAGATTATAGCCTCTTCTCCATTCTTCACCGGGGACACTATTGGTTTCTGTTAGTGGAGCATGAGACAGCAAAACGTCGAGAGAAGCAGGCAGGCGGTCGCGGGCATTTGTCACTATTACCGGAACATCTTTCCATACGTCATCAAACAGTTCACGGCAGACAATCCATCCCGGATCTCCAATCAGGACGATGGCAGCGGGAGCTACCGGGTATTTCTCACGCAAATGGGTGACTACGGCATCTGCTTCCATCTTATTCACCAAAGCTGGTACGGAAAGGGATTCCGCTTTGACAGATATCCCCTGCTTCTGAAGAGCATCGTGTATGCA
>NC_021017.1:4298724-4386555 GCF_000210075.1 Bacteroides xylanisolvens XB1A | reverse complement strand
ATCCCCTGCTTCTGAAGAGCATCGTGTATGCACCAATAGAAATTTTTAGCCCAAGGCAGATTAAAATTAATGGAGTTTAAAACCAGTACTTCTTTATTTGTTATTTCAGTTCGGGCTGACACAGATAATAAGAATCCTTCTATAAAAAGGAATATGCTTAAGAATGAGATGGTTCGGAGTACTTGCTTCATTTGTGATGTTCGATAATAGCTACGGCAAAGGTAGTATTTATTTCCATTTCGCAAAAAAAAGACATCTCAAAATTAATCGAGATGCCTTATATTATTGAAATTTAGCTATCAGAGAGTTACGCTTTCTTTAAAGCAGCAATGCTTTCTTTCAAAGAATTAATAATACTTTCAGCATCGGTCTGTTTCTTGCGTTCCAGTTCGAGAACAGCCGCCGGAGCATTGTTGACGAATTTTTCATTGCTAAGCTTCTTCATTACGCCTTGCAAGAATCCTTCTTTATGCTTCAGTTCTGCTTCCATACGGGCAATTTCCGCTTCCACGTCAATCATATTACCCAATGGTACCGCAAATTCTGTTGTTCCTATCATGAAAGAAGCAGCACCTTCCGATTTGCTTTCCACCACTGTTACAGCAGACAGGTTACACATCTTGATAATCACCGGATTCATTTTTTCTACCGGATGACTATCCACAACCTGCAATTCGAGTTGTTCCTTCAAAGCAATATTCTTTTGTAAACGAATGCTGCGAACATTGCTGATAATTTCCTTAGCCAATTCAAATTCTTGCAGGAATTTCTCGTTTACCTCAAGAGGCTCCCTCATGAGAGTAACCATCAAACTTGCACCCGGTTCGCGCTCACGCAGTTGTTGCCACAGTTCTTCTGTGATAAACGGCATGAAAGGATGAAGCAACTCAAGCAGACGTTCGAAAGAACTAAGCACCATACTATAAATAAAGCCATTAATGGGCTGTCCATAAGCAGGTTTCACAATTTCCAGCAACCAGGAAGAGAACTCATCCCAGAACAGTTTGTAAACCAACATCAATGCTTCGCTCAAACGATATTTAGAGAACAAATCGGCAACTTCAACCGCAGCTGCATCCAGTCTCTGGTCGAACCATTGAACAGCCAGATGAGCCTCGGGTGGAACTGGAATGGAACCTTTGCCATTAGTCCATCCTTTAATCAGACGGAAAGCATTCCATATCTTGTTGCAGAAGTTACGTCCCTGTTCGCAAAGGGCGTCGTCGAAAAGAATATCGTTTCCGGCGGGAGCTGAAAGCATCATACCCATACGCACACCGTCGGCACCATACTTTTCGATCAGCTCCAATGGATCGGGAGAGTTACCGAGCGATTTAGACATCTTACGTCCCTGTTTATCACGAACGATTCCTGTGAAGTATACGTTCTTAAACGGCATCTGTCCCTCGTATTCGTAGCCTGCCATAATCATACGGGCTACCCAGAAGAAGATAATGTCCGGTCCTGTCACAAGGTCGCTTGTCGGATAGTAGTATTTGATTTCTTCGTTGCCCGGGTTGTTGATTCCGTCGAACAAAGAGATAGGCCACAACCAGGAAGAGAACCAAGTGTCCAGGCAATCTTCATCCTGACGAAGGTCTTCCATTGTCAGGGCGGCATTACCCGTCTTTTCTTTTGCTTTTGCCAGAGCTTCCTCGGGAGTAGCGGCTACTACATAACCACCTTCCGGCAGGAAGTATGCAGGAATACGATGTCCCCACCACAACTGACGGCTGATACACCAGTCTTTGATGTTTTCCATCCAGTGACGGTAGGTATTCTTGTATTTGGCAGGGTAGAATTTCAGATCGTCGTTCATTACCGGAGGCAATGCCATATCTGCGAAATGCTGCATCTTGAGGAACCATTGCATAGACAATTTCGGTTCGATCACAACGTTGGTACGTTCCGAATATCCTACCTTATTTGTATAGGCTTCTATTTTTTCGAGCAATCCGGCAGCTTCGAGGTCTTTCTCTATTTGCTTACGAACATCGAAACGGTCCATACCGATATACATACCTGCAGCTTCGCTCAATGTACCGTTATCATTGAAAATATCGATACTAGGCAAGTTGTATTTTTCACCCAGCATATAGTCGTTTACATCATGGGCCGGGGTTACTTTCAGGCAACCCGTACCGAATTCGATGTCTACATAATCATCCTCAATCACAGGAATGACACGGTTTACCAGCGGAACGATCACTTTCTTTCCTTTCAGCCATTCGTTCTTCGGGTCGTTCGGATTGATACACATAGCCGTATCACCCATAATTGTTTCAGGACGGGTTGTTGCAACAACCGCGTAGCGACCTTCCGGATCACCTTCTACTTTATAGCGGAGGTAATACAGTTTTCCGTGTTCTTCCTTATAGATTACTTCTTCGTCAGAAAGGGCAGTCAAGGCTTTCGGGTCCCAGTTTACCATGCGGACGCCCCGGTAGATCAATCCTTTATCGAACAGATCGACAAATACCTTGATTACACTTTCGCTACGTTTCTCATCCATAGTGAAAGCAGTACGATCCCAGTCGCAGGATGCGCCGAGTTTACGGAGTTGTTTCAGGATAATACCACCGTGCTCGTCTGTCCATTCCCAGGCATGTTTCAAGAATTCGTCACGAGATAGATCGGTTTTCTTGATACCTTGAGAAGCGAGTTTGTTTACAACTTTAGCTTCGGTAGCAATAGAAGCGTGGTCAGTTCCCGGCACCCAGCAAGCATTCTTGCCTTCCATACGGGCACGACGAACTAAAATATCCTGGATGGTATTATTAAGCATGTGTCCCATGTGTAACACACCGGTGACGTTCGGGGGCGGGATGACGATGGTGTAAGGTTCACGGCCATCGGGTTTTGAACTGAATAATTTGTGGTCCAGCCAATACTGGTACCACTTTCCCTCCACGTCAGCGGGATTGTACTTACTTGCTAATTCCATATTGTTTTATGTATATGATAATGTATATTCTAAAAATAACGGGTGCAAAATTAATAATTTAAATTCAAATCTTACCACCCTCGGGGTGTTTCTGTGCACGGAAAGAGAATTTATATCCCTCATAAAGAGCGAATCCGTAGAACAGGGCAGTCATCGACATTACATTTTTCAACAGAATAGAGAATATCTCTCCATAGTCTACACCTGCCAGGACTTGAAAATAGCCCATTTCATAATCTTGGGAGATATACCCGATAATAGACAAGAAATCACCTAAGATGCAACTAACCAGAGATAATGCCGCACCGGTAATTCCGAAAATGGGACGTATTCCCTTGCCCTGCCGCATCGCAAAACCTACCATGAATCCGATAGCAATGGGCATAAATCCTATCTGACGACCTGTAGAAACGGAGATCAGCCCCCATGCCACCGCACCAACGATGCATGCGACAACTGCACACAATATTCCTTTGGGCAGATTCTCTTCGGCAAGCATTTCCTCTTCTGTCATGAATACCGGAAAATCTTCCGGCTTGGGAGGCGCTAATCTTTCCAGTTCCTTATCTTGCTCAAAACTGTCACATTCTTCTTCAAAAGCGGGAAGTTCTCCGGTACGTTTACAAACGAGTCCTTTTCCGTTCACAAAATCACGTGACACGCAATTCCTGCAATACTTTTCTATTTCTTCTGATGTAGCCATCTTATCCGGTTTATGTTGAATAACTTTCTCTGATTACGCAGGTACACAAAGTCACTGTTAACAGATTTTTTGCAAATATAGAGGTATTTTTTCGCGCGACGTTTATTAAATGCATATTTTTGTTGACTGATTTTATACAAATGATGAAAAATAAGCCAAATGTAAGATATGTAGCCTTAGGAGCATTATTAATCCTGGTGTGGCTAACGCAATGGATTCCTGCTCTGGCAACGATCTATTCTCAAACAATCTATCCCCTTATCTCCTACGTCCTGTCGTTTTTTTCCGGTTTATTTCCTTTTGCCATAGGGGATTTATTTATTTTCCTTAGCATCACAGGCGTGATTGTTTATCCCTTTTATGCCCGTCTCCGCAAGAAGTTGCCTTGGAAGAAAATCTTATTGCGCGACGGGGAATACTTATTATGGATTTATGTATGGTTCTATCTGGCATGGGGACTGAACTACTCGCAGAAAAATTTCTATCAACGAACAGAAATCCCGTATACCGCCTATACTCCCGAGATTTTCCAAGAATTCGTAGATGATTATATTACTCAACTGAACCGTTCGTATACTCCTGTCAATAGTATCAATCAAGATTTGATACGAGAGGAAACTGTGCGAATCTATCATCAGTTAAGTGATAGCCTGGGCGTAAATCGCCCTCCACACGAGCATCCGAGGGTAAAAACAATGTTATTCACTCCCTTCATTTCGATGGTAGGGGTAACGGGTAGCATGGGGCCTTTCTTCTGCGAGTTTACACTCAACGGAGATTTGCTTCCCGTTAATTATCCGGCCACTTATGCTCACGAACTAGCCCATTTATTAGGTATCACCAGCGAAGCGGAAGCTAATTTCTATGCTTATCAGATTTGCACCCGTTCAGAAGCGATGGGAATCCGTTTTTCCGGATATTTTTCTATATTGGGACATGTATTGGGAAATGCGCAAAGATTACTCCCGGAAGAAAAATACACCCGACTGTTTAAACGCATCCGACCGGAAATTATCGAATTGGCTAAGAATAACCAGGCGTATTGGGCTGCCAAGTATAGCCCTGTAGTTGGTGCTGTGCAGGATTGGATATACGATCTTTATCTGAAAGGGAATAAGATAGAAAGCGGACGGCAGAACTACTCGGAAGTAGTGGGACTGCTGATTTCCTATCAGGAGTGGAAAAAGAAATAAGTATAGATTGTGCCTTGTTTTGGCACATAGTTTCACGATATTTGCAGCACTAATATAAAACGGATAAACTGATTTCTTTATGGCAAAAGATCTCTTTAATAGATATCTCTGGTTAGTAGACACAATCTATCGGGCTGGAACAATAACACTGGATGAAATTAATCGTAAATGGCTGCAGTGTGAAATGAGTAATGGAGAGGAAATCCCCAATCGGACTTTTCATAATCACCGGAAAGCTATTGAGGAACTATTCGACATTAACATAGAATGCGATAGACATAACGGATGTAATTATTACATAGAAAACACTGAAGAACTTAAAAAGGAAGGACTCAGAAAATGGCTCTTGAATACATTTGCAGTCAATACAACCCTCAATAAAAGCCACAAATTAAAGGATAAAATTCTACTAGAAGACTATCCCTCAGGAGAACAATATCTGATACCAGCCATTGAAGCTATTCATAATTGTATAACGTTGGAAATAACATATCAAAGTTATTGGCAGGACAAATCATATACATTTCAAATTGAACCTTATTGTATAAAAGCCTTCAAACAGCGTTGGTATATCGCAGCACGAAGTCCGTATTACAACAAAGTGTTGATCTACTCCCTCGAGCGAATACTCGAAATGGAACAAACAGATTTATCATTTGAGTGTCCTCAAACGTTCAATCCTAAAGTCTACTTCGACAACAGTTTCGGAGTTATTGTCGATGAAGAATATGATGTAGAAAAAATCAGAATAAAAGTCTACGGAAACCAATGTAAGTATTTCCGTTCCCTCCCGTTACACCATTCTCAAAAAGAAAGTGAAACACATAGTAACTATTCCATTTTCGATTATTCATTACGTCCTACCTATGATTTCTGTCAAGCTATACTATCGCATGGAAATCTTGTAGAAGTTCTAGAACCTCAATGGTTCAGAATTCAAATCGGAACAATGATTCAAAAAATGAATCAACTATATCAATGAATATTATCATAAATGTAATGAAGTGAGTATTCATTAGTAAATAATAAAGCAGTCCGGTCATCTTTTCTGATAAAATTCTTTTAATTCTAAAAAATGTTTCTTAGTTTTGTGATGTATAATCATTAAAAAGAAGTAGTAAGAAACAGAGAACTAAAATTTTCAGACATATTGATTGAACGTTAAGACGTATTATTTCGATTAGGTAAATCTGGTAAATTTATTCAATGATCCGAAATAATAAGTTGAAGTGACGTTCACACCCGAATAGGGCGTGGACTGCTTTTACTTATTTGGATCATAAGGTTTACCAGAACCTACCTAATCAAATAAGCTAAAAGTTAGTTTTACGCTCTTTTTTTTGTACCCATACATTCATTTTAAATTATATAAAACATGGAAAAAGTATCATTACTAATGAAAGATTCTTCCGAAGGAGATTCTCAAAAAGAAACCATGATAGACTTTATTCTTTCATGGACATTACGTAGATCTATACAGCAATACAGTGAAGAGAAACCTATCCTTTATCAATATTGTAGAAAGATTCTCGGCAAACTGATTGGCATCGAAATGACAGACGACGTGCAAGTCACTTCTGTTGAAACTTGGAAACAATGGAAATATATTGACCTATGGGCAAACATACGGATTACATGCAATGGAAAAGAAGAATTTCATGCTGTTTTGATTGAGAACAAAGCGTATACACCAACTCACCATAATCAATTAGCAAGATACAAGGCCATTTTCGACCAAGTATGTGAAGAGTATATGCCTAATACTAAAAGGCATTATATACTAATCACCGCCTTGGATGAAATGCCGGCTATGCTGGCAAACGAATGTAAAGAGAACGGATATATTCCATTCTGCTTGGGAGATTTAAATGATTATGAACAGCAAGATTCGGAAAGCGATTTGTTTAACGAGTTTTGGTTAAGATATTGGTAACTATGGGAAAATTTCTATTAATATGCCTATTCCTCTGTACAGGAATATGTAAGACAAGTGCACAAATAGTAGACTTATCAAAATTCGTTAAGGCAAAGAAAAGCAAGACAGAAGTATTCTCTCAAAAATTACAAAATACGAGAGATTCACTTCTAAGAATCTGCAAAATATATAAATTAGAAGATTTCAAATATAAATTTCCAACTATTTACTTAGGTGAATCAATGGAAAGTTTAAAAGCTAAATCAAAAGAATTCGAAAAAATCAAAGTAGAAATAGAAAATGCTATTAGCAAGAAAGAGTTAGAACAAAAAAGAGTAGACTCCATCCAAAAGGTCAATGATGCCGAAAGAATAGTACAAGAAAGAATAGCTGATTCTTTATATTTAATTCGGGCCGCCCAAACATGGGAATGGTTACATGATAAGAAAGGAAAATGGGAAACAATAGACCGTTCATATCCTAAAGAAGAGCATTACCAAGTAAATTCACTATTTCCCCAATATCAAGTAATAGACCAAAATGCCTATCTGAATGGAAAATTAGTAGGAGTATGCCATCCGGCTAAAAACAATAAAAACAATAGCGAAAAAGAACGTTGTTTTCGCATAGACGTGATGACTTTTTTATGCCAACAAGATTTTCTGAATAACAAATATGAGATACAAAAAGAATCACCTAAAACCCAAGAATACATAAAACAGAAATTAGGACTTAAAAAACAGCTGGAGCCGACTGACAGTCCTGTATATAAAGAAATGATAGCCAATGCAAGCAAACTCCGTATAGCACAAGAAAGGCTACGCAAAGGAGAAATTGATTTGAACACCTACAATAGAATTAAAACAAAATTGGGTGCCAAATTCACCGGAACGGTATATCAAGAAATGGCGGATAGCAACAGTCCGGAAATAAATGCAGGGAAAAGATATCTGGAACAATTACGTACTGATAACAAATCATTAATTGGGGAATATACCATTCAAAGAATAGATGGAACCAACTTCACCTATCAATTCCGTAATAATGAAGGAAAAAAAACGTTTAGCGTGAAAGTTTCATTCTTTGTCAATGAGAAAAAAAATGTTTTATATACAATTTCTTCACTTCAAAAGAAATAAGATACTATGGAAAAAGAAACAAAAAAATGCCCTTTTTGCGGAGAAGAGATTTTGGCTGTAGCCAAAAAATGCAAATACTGTGGTGAATGGTTAGAAGAAAAGCAAACGGTAACTAAGAAAATGGTTGCCTGCCCTGTTTGCACCGAACAAAGAGAAGAAGATGCCACAAGCTGCGAGAACAAAGAGACCCCACAGCCCTCTTTCTTATCCCACTATTTCATCCGTGTCATATGCAAGCAATATGCCGACTTTAACGGAATGGCCACAAGAAAGCAATATTGGCTTTACATCCTATTCTACAACATCATAGCTATTGCCGCATCATGCATAGATATATTATCGGGAATCGACTTCCAACTATTTGGAGAAAGCCTCGGCTATGGTTGGCTATTCACAATCGTCTCACTGACTCTCACCATTCCTTCACTCGCCATCGGTATACGTCGCTTGCACGACATTGGAAAAAGCGGATGGTGGTTTCTGATTGTCCTCCTCCCCTTAGTCGGTATCTTTTGGCTACTCTTCCTGCTGTGCAAGAAAGGAAATGCAGCTAACGCCTCCACTCCTTTAACCATTACCGACAAAATTGTGCTCAATGCGTCGATAGTAGTTGTAGCCATTCTGGTTGTACTCACCTATTTCAAATCTGCCAACCATCTCCAAATGCCTCAACTTCAACACAGCGATTGGACTCTTGACGGAGACACCGCAGGAGTGGATACATTGGGCAATATAGGTTATTCAAAAAACAGGCAAAGCATCAATAGCGGAAACAATGCGGAAATAAAAAAACGCATTATACACGATTTCTCTTGCTATTATGCCATTTATACCTTCTGCTACAACATGAAACAAGCCATAACTAAAGGATACAAAGGAGAAGGTTTGCTAACCCTCACCGAAGAACTTGTAGAAAATGACGATTTACTTGTCATCTCCAATACCGAATTTAAATGGTTATTGCAACAATTCGATTTCTCAAACTTCTCTCGACTATTACAGGCATACGCAAGTGGCAACAGGAGCTTCAGGAGTGATTTCACCGAGAGTGACTTGGGGCATACAGCAATAGAATGTCTTAAAAAACGCAAAGTTGTTTTCAACAGCCAATGGTTTGAGATATTCGACAACTATCTGCCCCATGACGAAGTACAAATAGAAGAGTTTCATAATTTGGGAAATAAAGAGTATCAGGTTGTATTCGATGGTTTTCACAACATATCTCCCAATTTCGTATATAACGTCAGCTATGCCAACGGACTTACCATTACAACGAATTAAATTTTACCATCATGAAACATAACAACTTACTTACATCATTCACTCTATTATCTCTTTTGTGTATCTTCTGCACCTCATGCAACGATATGGAAATGGCAAAAAAAGCGTGCGGCACATGGGAAAGCATCCGCATAGTCGAAGAAGACGGATGCAAAGAGAAAACCTATTATGATTTCGGTTCTGTGAAAGGGAGTATTCCTGGAGGAGACTTAAAAGAAACAACCTACTTCACCGAATGTGGAGAAGTTGAAGACGGACAAGAATATAATATGCAATGCAAAAGTATCATTGAAGGTACATGGAAGATAGAAGTCGGTGACATCTATTTCACTTACGACCTGTCGACTCTGAAAGTCACTTTTGAGGGGATTAGTTTCCCGGGCGCAGATAGATTATCCGAATCTCTTGCACAAAGTTTTATTAAAAACTATGGGCAATCACTCATTCAAGAATCAATAGAAGAATTGAAAGAACATCTCTATAATTGGTATTCAGAAAACGAAAACAACGAAGACTGTTACCAGAATGTGAATATTAAAGGAGACAATATGTCGTTCGATGCAACAGATGGAGTTATTAAACTGATAAGAATAAAATAAAACTTGAAAACATGATAAACAATACCAAACAATGCCCTTTCTGTGGCGAAGAGATACAAGCAACTGCAAAGAAATGCAGGCACTGCGGAGAATGGTTGGAAGACTCAGTTTCCAATACAAAAAATCAAGCCACTACAGAAGTGTCCTTTCAAAGGGATTCAAATAATCATAAAACAGAAGTGAATCATTTAAAAACTCCCATTTCTGACTTTGTCCTAATCCTATTTTGGACAGGAGTCATTGCGACATTCATTTCAATGTCACATCAAAGTGGAGTATGCCACCTTACCAATCCACACAAATGGCTACAAATCATGCAGTGGGCAACCTATATTCCAGAATGGGTGGCTGACTTATTGTCTGGCTTGGTCGATATAATATTCGCTTACGCCTTATATATAGGGATGAAACAACAAACCAAACCCATGAGCGGCTTATTAATTACCAATATTATAATCACTGTAGTAGTATCTTTTTTGATTTTATGTATGGATTTAATCTCTATTGCAGACGAAGATTACATTGGAATACTTATCTCTCTTTTTGTTATATTAGGTATGCTTATTACATCAACCATAATTGGAGTCCAATTTATCCGACACTTCAACGGACTATTAAATAAATTAGGATGGGGAATGTTGGCATCTCTAATCATAGTTATATCTGCCGCCGCTCTAATATCAGAAGATGAATTTAGTATGACTAATACAATTATTTCTTTTATTGAGTTTTGGATAATCAGCTATATTCTATATATACAAGCGGAATTATTAACGGATTGAGCCAACTAAATCCCTCAAGAAGACATTTTCATTTGATTAGCCTTACCAATTGCACAACAAAAGTGCAGAAAATTATAGTTTTCTGCACTTTTGTTGTGCAATTGACGTATATTTGCATATAAATATATACCAACCATGGACAGATTATACGAAAACTTCAATAAACTCCTTAAAGCTACAAGTACCGATTTCATCCGATACAAGTATACTGAAATAAACTGGGATAGCCATATGCTCGGACTTGTTGGGCCACGCGGGGTAGGTAAAACCACCATGTTCCTTCAACATATCAAGCAGAACATGAATCCGAAAGACACATTGTATGTTTCAGCAGACAATATGTACTTTGCCGATAATTCCCTGATTGACCTAACAGACAAATTCAGCAAACGAGGTGGCAAGCACCTATTTATTGATGAAATACACAAATACCCTAACTGGTCTCGTGAATTGAAGCAGATATTCGATTCTTATCCTGATATGCAAGTTCTTTTCACCGGTTCCTCTATTTTGGATATTTATAAAGGAACGGCAGATTTAAGCAGACGTGCCCCCATCTATGAAATGCAAGGGCTGTCTTTCAGAGAATATTTAAGTATGTTCCATCAAATTCATGTACCAGTCTACACATTAGAAGAGATACTGGAACATAAAGTTGAAATTCCGGGAATAGCACATCCACTTCCGCTATTCGCTGAATATATACAACACGGCTATTACCCGTTTAGCAAAGATATCACTTTTGAAATCGAGTTGAACCAAGTAATCAACCAGACTATGGAAAATGACATACCTCAATATGCTAATATGAATGTCTCCACAGGACGTAAATTGAAACAACTGTTGATGATTATTGCCAAAAGCGTTCCATTTAAGCCTGTCATGCAAAAACTTGCTGACATCATTGGAGTTAGTCGTAATTATTTAAGCGATTACTTACTTTATATCGAGAAAGCGGGGATGATAGCTCAAGTTCGCGATGACACAGGCGGGGTCAGAGGTCTGGGCAAAGTAGAAAAAATATATCTTGATAATACTAATCTCATTTATGCATTAGGAAGAGAGAATTCCAATATCGGTAATATCCGCGAAACATTTTTTTATAACCAAATGCGAGTTAAACAGGATATTATATCTTCCAAAATCTCAGATTTCCAAATAGGAGAAAGAACATTTGAAATAGGCGGAAAAAACAAAGGACAACAACAAATAACCGGAGCCAAAGAAGGATACATTGTAAAAGATGATATAGAAACCGGATACGGGAATATTATTCCACTTTGGAATTTCGGAATGAATTATTAATAATAGCCTTATAACAATTTTAATACAAAATATATTTATGTCACATACCAGACAAGAACAGATGGAAGCCTTCGGACGCTTCCTGGACATTCTCGACGAACTGCGTGTTAAATGTCCCTGGGACCGCAAACAGACCAATGAAAGTCTGCGTCCCAACACCATAGAAGAGACTTACGAACTTTGCGACGCCCTGATGAGGGATGACAAGAAAGAAATCTGCAAGGAATTGGGTGACGTATTATTGCACGTTGCTTTCTATGCCAAGATAGGCTCGGAAACAGGAGATTTTGACATCAAAGATGTTTGCGACAAACTGTGTGATAAACTGATTTTCCGTCACCCGCATGTATTCGGAGAGGTAAAAGCAGAGACAGCAGGACAAGTTTCCGAAAATTGGGAACAGTTGAAGCTAAAGGAGAAAGACGGCAATAAGAGTGTATTGAGCGGTGTACCCGCTGCCCTCCCCTCGCTCATCAAGGCTTATCGTATTCAAGACAAAGCCCGCAATGTAGGTTTCGACTGGGAAGAGCGTGAACAGGTATGGGATAAAGTGAAGGAAGAAATCGGAGAATTTCAGGATGAAGTGGCTAATATGAATAAGGACAAGGCGGAAGCTGAATTCGGTGACGTCATGTTTAGCCTTATCAATGCAGCGCGTCTCTACAAGATCAATCCTGATAACGCTTTGGAACTTACCAACCAAAAGTTTATCCGTCGCTTCAATTATTTGGAGGAACATACTATCAAGGAAGGAAAAAGCCTGAAGGATATGTCTCTTGAAGAGATGGATGCTATTTGGAATGAAGCAAAGAAAAAAGGACTGTAAGACCTATGAGTAACATTGATTTACATGCCATCATTGAAAGATGATTGGGAGTTCATAATACATGCCAAACAGGATATTCCACTATTGATTGCAGAAATAGAATACTTAAAATCAATGCTATCTAAATAAAAAAATAGAGGCTCTATTCCGTGCGAGTAGAGCCTCTATTTTACTCAAACAGAACGTCTATTCATACGAGTCAGACGCTCTATTTTTCTTTATTTCTTCTTCGAATCGTTTCCTTTATCCTTGCCACGATTCATTCCTTTTATCATCTCCCGGTGGAAGCGCATTTCCGCACGCTGCACGAGAAATATCTTCTTACTGGAAAGAATCTTTTTGAACTTACCCAGATAAGTCTTATCAAGCTGATCGGCAGCAATACGATTGTTGGCTATCTTATCGTTGATTTCTGCATATTGAGCTTCCGTCGTCTTATCATCTTTACCTTTGCGCATCAAATCCCACGATTCATCATTCAGCTTCTTCTTCTTATCCTGGAGTTCAAAATAGACGGGAAAGAACTTGGCTGCCTCCTTTTTACTCAATCCTGCCTGTTCGGTAATGAATTCCTTTTGTTTTGCCCTGAACTCCTCCCGGGATAAATGCTGATCACATCCGTCAGCAGCCCAAAGAACAGGCATAAAGCCACACAACAAAACAACCCATGCGATTAGTTTTCTCATTTTCTGTATTCAATCAGTTTTAATAAATCATTCTACACTTGCGTCACTCAAATAAACATATAACGAATAATCATCCAGCATAGCGCGGTCTAGTGCCACATCCAGCATTTCGTCCGATACAACTTCAGTATCCACCTCCGTCACCGCCACTTCATCGATCGCAGCAGGTTTGTGATCTGTCGACGCTACCCGGATAATCAGGGCCGCACCCACAAACATAGCAGCGAGATAGAGCAATGGTTTCAGTCTTGTCCATGTGCTGACAGGTTCTTCCTTGAAAACTACTTTTTCTTTTTCAGGAAGTTTATTCATTACCTCCGAAGTCAGGTTTTCAAAGTAACCATCAGGCACTTTGAAGGAATTTTCCTTACCAAGCTTCTTCAATAGGATATCTTCTTCTTTCATACGTTTTTCTCCTCTCTTTTACTTAGACAACGTCCAATTTAAAAGGTTTAATCTATTTCTTCTAAAAACTTCTCTATTTTCTTCACCGCATGATGATATGACGCTTTGAGCGCACCAACCGATGTGCCGAAGATTTCCGACATCTCTTCGTATTTCATTTCCTGATAATATTTCAGGTTGAACACCATACGCTGTTTTTCCGGCAAAGTCAATAGAGCTTTTTGCAGACACAACTGTATTTCGTCGCCCGAAAAGTAGGAGTCACTTTCCAGCTTCTGCACAATCGCAGCTTCAGGATCGTCAATATCCACGGTAGTCATAGCGCGCTGCTTGTTCAGAAAGGTAAGACATTCGTTCAGCGCGATGCGATAGAGCCAGGTAGACAGTTTCGCCTCGGCACGGAAATAATCGATATTCGTCCATGCCTTGATGAAAGTGTTTTGCAGGAGATCGTTCGCATCCTCATGCGACAGTACCATCCGGCGGATTTGCCAATATAATTGCTCGCTATACTGCGCCACAATCATTTCAAATCCTTTCCGCTGTGTACTCTCCTCCTGAAGGAGTTTCAGAACTTCGCGTTCGTTATAAGGAATCATAATCTCTTGTATCTGTATGTTTATTTATGGTTTCAAATTCAGGTTGTTCATTGCCTCTAGTAAAGACGGATCATATTTATAAATGTCCTCACAATACCTCAAATTATTATCGGCAGACAGATAAACTGTCTGATAATCTATAAATAAAGGTATATATTTCTCTAAACTATAATGTTTCAGTTCGCGATAGGCCGCACTGACAGGCAGCTTCTTCCCCTCTTCACTCACCGGCTTGATATCCATTGCAATGCGGATACGGTCTTCCAATAATTCATCCGGTTCTTTCAACAGGAAGAAAGCAAAGTCGAGTGCTTTCTGAAGGCGGACGCAACCATGGCTCACCGCACGATTGTTTCGCGTGAAAGCCCACCGGGAAGGAGTATCGTGCAGATATACGGAATGAGGATTAGGAAAGCGGAAGATGATGCGTCCCAATGAATTCCCCGTTTTATTGTCCTGCTTCACCGTATAAGGTACACCTTTTCCTGCATATTTAGCCCAATTAACCTGATGAGGGTTTACTTGTAAGCCGTTCTTATCGTATACCTTCATGCGATTACGGGTGAAATAGGTCGTATCTCTGCGATAAGTAGGGATGATTTCTTTCCTGATAATACTTTGAGGTACATTCCAGTACGGATTCAGTTCCATATAATAAATCCTGCTCGACAACAGAGGAGTTTTATTTTTCACACTCCCCACACAGATACGCATCTCCAGGATAGAGTCCGTTTCTTCGTTGATTGCCTGCAACATGAATGCCGCCACATTGGCTATCACATATTTCTGTCCTTTGTCCAATGCATATTGCCAACGTGCCCGCTCCATATTTACCAACAGACGATTCCGGTAATAATCCGTAGTATCCGTTTTCCCCCAAGCATTTACACGAACCAGTTCTTCCTGCATCTTGCGATAAAGCGGAGAAGAAGGTTGTGCTCCACGAAGAGCAGCAATTGGATTTGCACGCAATGAATCGAGGGCGGCATTTGCAAAAGTTACATCACAATGTTTTAAGGGAATACGATTGATCGAATCATTCCATCTGTGTTCCGAAGGCAGGAAACCAAACTTCAACTGGCACACATACGAAAGATATGCGGCTGTCAACTGATATTCCACATCTGCCAACAGACGGTTCATTGTCTTTCCTTCCTGCAACTTCAAAGAATGTATTTGTTGCAATCTCTCACGGATGCTATCGACCGAATAAAGATTCGGGTTAATGCCATGCCGTGAGATGTCTCCCAGCCAGAACAACATAGAGTCCGCCACCTGTGCGGCAGGTTTATCGGACACGAGCGAGTCATTCAACCAGAAGAATTCATCTTTTTCCCGATAATGGGCCAACAAAGCCGAATCCCAGGGAGTTATAGGGTTTTCGTTCAAATAGGAACGGATCATCAGACGAATACTGTCGGCATCTATTTGATAAGCAGGGTTGAACAACTCTTGCAGGGAAGCCAGAGAGTCCGGTATCGGAGATTGGGGTTTCTCTTTCTTACAGGCTGCCAAACAAACGACGAACAGGATTACCGCTCCCCAAAGCAGGCGTCTATTTCTCATACACAGTTCCTCCATCAACGTCAATACACATATTCTCTTTCGCTAAAATGGTTTGCGGGAAAATGGCGGACGCTTCATTAAGCAAAATAGATTCATCCTCGTAACGGGCTGAAAAGTGTCCGATCACCAATTGTTTCACATTGGCGTCCAAAGCTAGTTGTGCGGCTTGCGCAGCCGTAGTATGATAAGTTTCCTTGGCACGTGCCTGCTCTGTCTGCGCAAAGGTAGCCTCATGGAAAAGCAAATCTACATTGCTGATTTGTTCGGCAAGCGACGGGCGATAGATTGTATCGGAGCAATAAGCATATTTACGAGCCGGAGCCGAAGGACGGGTCAGACGCAAATTGGGTATTACTTCTCCTTCGGGAGTTACAAAGTCTGCTCCGTTCTTGATACGGTTCAGTTCATAGACCGGGACTTTATAAAAGTCCACCATGTCTCTGATGATATGGTTCGGACGCTGTTTCTCTTCAAAAAGGAAACCGCAGCAGGGAATTCGATGTTTTAAAGGGATGGTGGTCACAGTCACCGAACGGTCATCGTAAATGAGCATCGGTTCTTTCGTTTCGAATTCATGGAAGAACACCTTATAAGTCAAAGTCTTACAAAAGAAAGCAAGCATCGGTGCAAACAGTTCTTCCAGTCCTCGTGGAGAATGAATATGCAAATCGGCTGTTCTTCCCAATAATCCGAATGTAGAAATCAGCCCCAACAATCCGAAACAATGGTCACCATGTAGATGAGAGATGAAGATATGATTCAATCGGGAAAATTTCAGTCGCGAACGACGTAACTGCATTTGTGCTCCCTCGCCACAATCAATCATAAATAGTTTTTCACGCAGGTTCACGACTTGAGAGGTCGCAAAATGTCGCGTGGTAGGCAAAGCGGAACCGCATCCCAATATATGTAACTCAAATTTTTCCATGGTATGCAAAGATAAAGCATTTCAGATTCAATCTTGCAAAGGAAGAAACTTTTTTTCTATTCACCACGGAGGACGCAGAGGGTAAGAAGGGTAAGGAGGATATGGAGAAGATGCGGAGGATAAGAAGAGGGTAGATTTATATAAATAAAATATATCGCCATCGTTAGTTTGTTAAATCAAGCCTTCACACCCTCTGTATTCTCCATATCCTTCCTGTCCTCCATATCCTCTCCATATCCTCCTTACCCTTCTTACCCTCTGTGTCCTCTACGTCCTCTGTGGTGAATAAAAAAAGGCGCCCCCAACCGGGAGCGCCTTCATCAAAAAATATTCTGTTCAGATTATTTCTTTCCTTCCAACTGTTCTTTCAATGCAGCCAGAGCGTCGATGTCGCCCAGAGTAGTTGAAGCAGCTTGGTTTTGGATCATCGGAGAATCTTCTCTCTTACCAGAAGATGCTTTCTTTGCGCCAGAAGCAGCTTTCTTTTCTGCTCTTTCTTCAGCTTTAGCTACATCTTCGAAGATACGGCTGTGAGACAAGATGATTCTCTTAGCGTCTTTGTTGAACTCGATCACTTTGAATTCAAGTTTCTCATCCAACTGTGCTTGTGAACCGTCTTCTTTTACAAGGTGTTTCGGAGTTGCGAAACCTTCTACACCGTAAGGAAGAGCTACAACAGCACCCTTATCCAACATTTCGATGATAGTACCTTCGTGTACAGAACCTACAGTGAACACAGTTTCGAATACATCCCAAGGATTTTCTTCGAGTTGTTTGTGGCCAAGGCTCAAACGACGGTTGTCTTTATCGATTTCCAATACCTGAACTTCGATGTCAGCACCAATCTGTGTAAATTCTGACGGGTGTTTCACTTTCTTAGTCCAAGAAAGGTCAGAGATGTGGATCAAGCCGTCTACACCTTCTTCGATTTCTACGAATACACCGAAGTTAGTGAAGTTACGTACTTTTGCAGTATGCTTAGAACCTACAGGATACTTTTCTTCGATTGTTTCCCATGGATCTTGTTTCAGTTGTTTGATACCCAAAGACATCTTACGTTCTTCGCGGTCAAGTGTAAGAACAACAGCTTCTACTTCGTCGCCTACCTTCATGAAATCTTGTGCAGAACGCAGGTGTTGGCTCCAAGACATTTCTGAAACGTGGATCAAACCTTCTACGCCAGCAGCGATTTCGATGAATGCACCGTAGTCAGCCATAACAACCACTTTACCTTTCACCTTGTCACCAACCTTCAAGTCAGTATCAAGAGCATCCCATGGGTGCGGAGTCAGTTGTTTCAAGCCAAGAGCGATACGTTTCTTTTCGTCATCGAAGTCAAGGATAACAACGTTGAGCTTCTGATCCAGTTCAACCACTTCTTTCGGATCGCTAACACGTCCCCAAGAAAGGTCAGTGATGTGGATCAAACCGTCTACGCCACCAAGGTCGATGAATACACCGTAAGATGTGATATTTTTAACAGTTCCTTCAAGAACTTGTCCTTTTTCGAGTTTACCGATGATTTCTTTCTTCTGTTGTTCCAGTTCAGCTTCGATAAGAGCCTTGTGAGATACAACAACGTTTTTGAATTCCTGGTTAATTTTAACCACTTTGAATTCCATTGTTTTGCCAACGAATACATCATAGTCGCGGATCGGTTTAACGTCGATTTGAGAACCCGGCAAGAATGCTTCGATTCCGAATACGTCTACGATCATACCACCCTTCGTGCGGCACTTGATGTAACCCTTGATAATTTCTTCATTTTCCAGAGCAGCGTTAACGCGATCCCAAGAACGAGTAGCGCGGGCTTTTCTGTGTGACAGAACGAGCTGTCCTTTTTTGTCTTCCTGGTTTTCGATGTATACTTCTACAGTATCACCTACTTTCAGGTCCGGATTGTAACGGAATTCATTCAAAGGGATGATACCGTCTGATTTGTAACCGATGTTCACAACTACTTCACGCTTGTTCATTGCGATTACGGTTCCGTCAACAACCTCACGGTCGTTCACTTTGTTAAGCGTACCGTCGTAAGCTTTTTCAAGTTCATCGTGGCTAACGTTGGTTACTGTTTCGCCATTTTCATAAGCATCCCAGTTGAAATCTTCAATAGGAGCTACGTTCTTTAAGTTTTCCATTAATAATAAAATTGTTTAATACTTTAATTAAATAAGACATTATATTATCTATAAATCGGGCGCAAAGGTAGAAATATTTTCTTGATTGACAAAAGAATGGCAGAAGAAAAGAGATTTATATCCGTATTTTTTGTAATATTGCAATCTTTAATTTATACAGTTTTTGCCATGGACGAGAGATTGGACAAAGTCAAGGTGCAATGCGACTATTTACCGCTTATTAATTTTGCGATACAACAAAACGGAGCATCGATCATTCATCAGCTTTCTATTGAGAACACGACACCTGTCCCACTGAAGGACATTCAAGTAGTAATCACGACAGAACCGACTTTCGGAAACGCCGCTCCGATGGCTGTTGAACAGATCCCGGCCAACGGTTCGATCCGTCTGTCGTCATTCAATCTCACTTTGTCCGCCAACTACTTCACACAACTGACCGAACGTTTATCCGGCAACCTGAAAATTGAAATTACTGCTGAAGCGGAACCGATATTCTGCCAAACATATCCTATCGACATCCTGGCATACGACCAATGGGGCGGACTCAACGTATTGCCCGAAATGCTGGCTGCTTTTATCACTCCCAATCATACGGCTATCTCACCGATTATCAAAAGAGCAGCTTCCATCCTGGGGCAATGGACCGGCAACCCGTCTCTCGATGAATATCAAAGCCGCACTCCGGACAGGGTGAGGAAACAGATGGCTGCCATCTATACGGCTATCGCGGAGCAACAGATTATATATAGTACCGTTCCCGCCAGTTTCGAAGAATATGGGCAGCGTGTCCGGTTAGCCGATTCTGTGATGGCACAGAAATTGGGAACCTGCCTGGATATGGCTTTGCTCTATGCTTCCTGTCTGGAGGCAATCGGGCTGAATGCTTTAATCGTCATCACGCAAGGGCATGCCTTTGCAGGAGCCTGGCTGGTGCCGGAAACTTTCCCGGATCCTACGATTGATGATGTTTCTCTATTAACGAAAAGAACAGCGGAAGGAATCTACGACATTACTTTGGTTGAAACGACCTGCATGAATATGGGACATTCGTCCGATTTTGACGATGCGGTGAAGAAAGCAAACGGAAAGTTGGCAGACGGGAATAACTTCCTTCTTGCAATAGACATCAAGAGAGCGAGATATTCGGGTGTACGCCCCATCCCTCAACGTATTTTGCACGGACAGGTATGGGAAGTCGACGAAAAAGAGACCAACATTCAGAAAAGTGCCGTTCATGCCACCCCGCAAAGTATCAATCCGTATGATTTATCGGGCAATGAAACCCAGACCGTAATCACCAAACAACTGTTATGGGAAAGGCGATTGCTGGACTTGAGCCTTCGCAACAACCTGCTGAATATCCGGATTACCAAAAACACGCTCCAACTGATCCCAGCTAATCTGGCTTGTCTGGAAGATGCATTGGCTGACGGAGAAGAATTCCGCATCCTGCACCGCCCTGCCGATTGGGAAAGCCCGGCGATGGATTTCGGAATTTATTCCTCTGTACCGGAGTCTGATCCGGTGGTTGGTTTCATCAACTCGGAGCTTTCACAGAAAAGACTGCGTTTTTATCTGTCCGAAAACGATTTAGGCAAAGCACTGACTCACCTATACCGTTCCTCGCGTACCTCTATTGAAGAAAACGGAGCCAACACTCTTTATCTGGCTCTCGGACTTTTGAAATGGTACGAGACTCCTTCCAGCGAACGTCCCCGCTACGCTCCCATCCTGCTAATGCCGGTTGAAATCATCCGTAAATCGGCAGCTAAAGGCTATGTGATCCGTTCACGGGAAGAGGAAACGATGATGAATATTACGTTATTAGAAATGCTTCGCCAGAACTTCGGAATTACCGTATCGGGATTAGACCCGTTGCCCACCGATGAAAGCGGCGTTAACGTCAAACTGATCTATTCCATCATTCGTAACAGTATCAAAAACCAACGCAAATGGGACGTGGAAGAGCAGGCCATCTTAGGCATCTTCTCTTTCAATAAGTTCATCATGTGGAATGACATTCACAATAATGCCAATAAACTGGTTCAGAACAAAATTGTTTCAAGCCTCATCAACGGAAAGATAGAATGGGAAGCCGCAACAGAAGAAATAGACGCAACGGATATGGACAAACAACTGTCGCCAACGGACATCGTATTGCCTATCATCGCCGATTCTTCGCAATTGGAAGCCATTTACGAAGCCGTACACGATAAGACTTTTATCCTGCACGGCCCTCCGGGAACGGGTAAATCGCAAACAATTACCAATATCATCGCCAACGCGCTTTACAAAGGGAAACGTGTCTTATTCGTTGCGGAAAAAATGGCTGCCCTCTCCGTTGTTCAAAACCGACTGGCAGCTATCGGTTTGGCTCCGTTCTGTTTGGAAATTCATTCCAACAAAACAAAGAAATCCGCTGTTATCTCACAACTGAAAGAAACAACGGAAATTATCAGGCAGACACCTCCCGAAGAATTCAAAAAGGAAGCGGAGCGTTTGCTGAATTTGCGGGCAGAACTGAATCAGTATATTGAAGCCCTGCATAAAGAATATCCGTTCGGAGTTTCACTATACGACGCCATTATCCATTATCAATCTGTAGACGTCGAACCTTGTTTTGAGATTCCACAACCTTATCTGGATACATTAGACAAAGATACATTTGCGCAATGGGAAGAGGCTATCGAATCGTTAGTCAGAACCGCCAATGCGTGCGGACACCCTTATCGGCATCCATTAACAGGCATCTCGATTTCCGAATATTCATCTGCCGGAAAAGAAGAAGCCTCCCAATTACTTACCGCTTTCATTGATTTATTAAATACCATCCGGCAGAAGTTGGATGTATTTTCCGTACTTCTGAAAGATACGGATATACACCCTACACGCAAGGATTTCCAAACGATTGCCTGTATCATCCGGAGAATACTCGATATTCCGGAGCTGACTCCGGGATTGCTGACTCTGCCGTTATTGAATGAAACGCTGAATGAATATCGTGAAGTGGTGGTTCATGGGCAAAAACGTGATGAACAAAGAAAAGAAATAGAGGCAGGATTCACCAAAGAGATTCTGTCTATCAACGCAAAGCAGACGGTAGCCGAATGGAACCGGGTATCCGATCAATGGTTCCTTCCCAGATATTTCGGTCAGCGAAAAATCAAAAAGGCTATCAACATCTATGCTTTAAAAACCATTGAAACAGAAGACATCAAACCGCTACTCCACCGGATTATCCGGTATCAGGAAGAAAAGGACGCTGTTCAGAAATACACTGGCCAACTCCCCTCTTTGTTCGGACGATTCGGCAAGAATGAGGATTGGACTGCCATTGAGCAGATTACCAATGATATGGCTTCTCTTCACTCACATTTGCTGAATTACGCAAAGGACATAGCCAAGGTGTCACAAATCAAACAGAATTTGTCTGTACAGCTCACAGAAGGAATTCAAACATTCAGAGATATTCACGCTCACTCTTTCAATGAACTGTACCAGTTGTCGGATACACTCACAGTCATTGAAAAGAAGTTGTCCGGCACGTTGGGTATATCAACAGAAGAGCTTTATACTTCTTCAGCCGACTGGATAACGATTGCGCTATCAAAAGCCCAAACCTGGAAAGATAACCTCGACAAACTCAAAGACTGGTATCAGTGGTTACAAGCATACCAAACTCTGAATAAACTGGGAATCGGATTTGTCGCGACAGAATATAAGGAAAAGAATATCCCTACCGACCAACTGACAGACATCTTCTGCAAGAGTTTCTACCAGGCGGTTATTCAGTATATCATTGCCAAAGAACCCACGTTGGAATTATTCAACGGCAAGATTTTCAACGATATTATTGCTAAATACAAACAAATATCCGCCAAATTCGAAGAAACGACCAAAAAAGAATTGTTTGCGCGGCTGGCTTCCAACATTCCGTCTTTTACTCACGAAGCTATCCAAAGTTCCGAAGTGGGCATCCTTCAAAAGAATATCCGCAACAATGCCCGTGGCATATCCATCCGTAAGCTGTTCGATCAGATTCCTACCTTATTATCGCGTATGTGTCCGTGTATGCTGATGAGCCCGCTTTCCGTCGCTCAATTCATTGATACGGATGCCGACAAATTCGATTTGATTGTCTTTGATGAAGCGTCACAGATGCCTACTTATGAAGCGGTGGGCGCTATTGCCCGAGGCAAAAATGTGATTATCGTGGGGGACCCGAAACAGATGCCTCCTACCAGCTTCTTCTCGGTCAGCACCGTAGATGAAGATAATATTGAGATGGAGGATTTGGAGAGTATTCTTGACGACTGCCTTGCTTTGTCTATCCCTTCCAAATATTTATTGTGGCACTATCGAAGCAAACATGAGAGCCTCATCGCTTTCAGCAACTCCGAATATTACGATAACAAACTGATGACTTTCCCTTCTCCGGACAACATTGAATCGAAAGTCAGGATAGTCAACATCAACGGTTATTATGATAAAGGCAAATCGCGCCAAAACCGGGCGGAAGCTCAAGCGGTAGTAGACGAAATAGCCAGAAGATTGAGAAGCGAAGAATTGAGAAAGAAAAGTATCGGTGTGGTGACTTTCAGCATCGTTCAGCAAGCCTTGATAGAAGACTTACTTTCCGACCTCTTTATCTTCCATCCCGAACTGGAAACTCTTGCTCTGGAATGTGACGAACCGTTGTTTATCAAAAACCTGGAGAATGTGCAGGGAGATGAACGGGACGTTATTCTCTTTTCTGTGGGCTACGGTCCAGATGCGGAAGGACGTGTCAGCATGAATTTCGGCCCATTGAACCGGGTAGGTGGCGAAAGAAGGTTGAATGTGGCCGTTTCCCGTGCCCGGTATGAGATGATTATCTATTCCACTTTAAGATCGGATATGATTGACCTGAACCGGACTTCCTCTATCGGAGTAGCCGGATTAAAACGTTTCCTCGAATATGCGGAGAAAGGAACTAGGAATACAATCAACAGTGTGACAGCCCAATCAACGGAAACAGCAGCCTCCATCGAGAATATCATTGCCGATAAACTGCGTTCATTGGGATACACCGTGCATACAGACATCGGATGCTCCGGTTACAAAATAGATATAGGTATCGTTGACACCGAAAATACCTCCAACTATCAATTAGGTATTATCTGCGACGGCAAAAACTACAAACGTACCAAGACCGCACGTGACCGGGAAATTGTGCAAAACAATGTACTGAAAGCACTCGGCTGGGATATCTACCGGATATGGACTATGGACTGGTGGGAAAAACCGGACGAAGTAATAGCTGCTATTCAAGAGGCTATCGCACGCAAAAAGAGTTCAAAGGTTAATGCCCAAACAACGACAACCACCGAAATTGATTCTGCCCCAATGACAGCAGAAAAAGAATCTGTGAACAAAGAGTCGACAGACAAAGAAAAAATAACAAAAGAAGAGCCAATAAAAGAAGAGTCAATAAAAGAAGCAGTACCGACTGCAGAGAGAGATAACAATGAAATTTCATTTGTACTCAAAGCATCACCTGCCACTTCTGAAAAGCAAACTGCTTTCGCATCTTCCGCACAAAGCGGAATACAGCAAAAGTACCGATCGGCAAAGATCACTCCAGGCAGCTATTCGCCGGAAGACTTTTTCTTTAGTGAAAGCTATTCTATCCTCACTTCTCAAATACGGAAGATTATAGAGAATGAAGCTCCGGTCAGCAAATCATTACTTTGCAAGAAGATTCTGTCTGAATGGGGAATCAGTCGTTTGGGAGCACGGGTAGAAACACAGATAGAGACGGCTTTAGATACACTAAATATCTATCGCACCGAACATGAAGGATTTGTTTTCTGCTGGAAAAACAGAGAGCAATGTATCTCCTACTCTATTTATCGTCCGGTTTCCGAGCGGGAAGCGACAGATATAGCTCCTGAAGAGATAGCCAATGCCATCCGACAAGTGTTGACAGACTCCATTAGCCTGCCTGTGGCAGATTTGATAAAAGCATGTGCACAACAATTCGGCTTTGCCCGTATGGGATCGAACATAGACGCTGCCATGCAAAGAGGTATTCGCGAAGCCATGAAAAGGAATTATGCCAAAATTGAAAACGAACGGGTGACGATTGCGGATTAAATGTTGGTTCGAGTGATCCTGTCTAGTAGATTCAGGTGACAGGAATTAGATCAATACCCTTTCTCCAAACGTTTCAGGGCAGCAATAGAATCGGATACATAGCTATTGTCCGGTTCTATTGACCGCCAATAACAAAGCTCTCCAATCAGCCGTTTCAGATAGACAGGATCACTCGAACCAATCCGTCGCTGATGTTCTGCCAAACCTTTCGTCAGGATGAAATAGACATTCTTCCGGATCTCTCTCTTTCTGGCTTTAGGGATAGTCAGTTTCACACCAGAAGAGATGGACACTCCCGTGATAATCTTTCTACCATACTCATTGATGAAACGGGTCTTTTTATGATTCGGTTCGAATTTCTCATCACGAATGATTTGTTTAATACGGGGAATAATCTGCTCTTTGGGAAATACATCTCCCGAAAAAGTCAGGTCATCGGCATACCGGGTATAAGTCAGTCCGTATTCCGCTGCCAATGCCGCCAACTTCCTATCCATCTCATAACTAACGATATTACTTAATGACGGACTTGTAGGCGCTCCCTGCGGCAAGTGTCTGTGCAAACAACACAACGTTCCCAATACTTTAGATACATTTTCCGGATAACCGATCTTCTCAAATGTCTTTTTCACTCTCGGACTTCGTATAGAAAAGAAAAAATCATGAATATCCATTTTCAACACATACCGCTTTCCTAAATGAGGATTGGCATTGTCGACTACAGAATGACCGTTCCGGAAACCTACCGCTGACGGATGAATCATTGTTACAGGTGATAATATACGTGAATTAATAGTCGCTTGAATGGATTGCATTGTTTTGTTAGGAGCAGAGATCATACGATACCCTCCTTTTCTTTTTCTCATCCAAAATTCCCGGTAATGTACAGAAACGTTTCGTAGTATTTCCTTCAATTGTCCCGTTTCCATTCCCAACAGATTGGCACACCAGACAACAGCCGATTCATCATACTTTTGAACATACTGTGCTCTTGAAACTGTCGCTCCCAAAGCATGCCTAAGCCAGGCTCCATGCTCCCATTTTACTTTAGTAGTCTTTTCTTCCTTACTACCGTCTGTCGCTTTCCATCTTTTATACCCCTCTTGTTTTCTGCTTGAGGAAATCATCTTATAAATCAGAAAACCTGTGACAATAAGTATCGTTATTAGAATTCCGTCCATTTTGTATTATGTATATAAACAAAGAGAAGAGAGGCTGAGTTATTTACTAAAATAAATTTAGGTATTTATACCTTAGAATTTATTTTCTAGGAAAAATACCTGTGCTTACGAGGCGACTACACCTCTTTGATGCTAAATTCGGCCCTCATCCTCTCTTATACAAAGATAAGTATAATCTTTCGATAAAACAACCAGAACGGGGAAAAACTATCGGTTGAACAACTCAAACGTGAACTTACAGCCTATTCCTCCGAATTTCCAGTTTTCGCTGCTTACGAAGACTCCCACGTCGAAAATATGCGTACCGATGCCATATCCGACTTCCAGATAAGGTTGAAGATGCGGCATAGAAAGTGCACTGATGTAAATACGTTCATTCTGCACATAACGGGTGTACTTCATCAGATGCCGGAGAATAAGGAACGGAGCTTCGTAGGTGAAATGCCCCCGCACATAACGACGGGAGGAGTTATACCAACGTGAGTCAAGCACCTGAAATACTCCGCCGATTTCATCATTCCAGCCTACGGGAAGATTATGGCGGGAGAAATTGGCAAAGTCCACAAAATACAGTTCATCCTGATTGGTGAATGCCCCGAATCCGAAACGATAATAAATATTACGCATCAATCCCATCCGGATTTGATGCTGAAGGTCAAACTCTATTCTTTCATATTCGCCCGTACTTTTAAATACTCCTTTAATTCCCCGTTCATAATCGACCGAGAAAGTTGGATAGATAGAATGCAAGTTTATCTTTCGCTTTCCGTTCATATAATAATAGAGTCCCGGCGTCCACTCTATCCGGATGCGGGGAGCGAAACTGATATAAGTGTTCTTGAATTTATCCATAAACTCCGGAGGCGGCATCGGATAATCACCGGTAATCACAAAACGGGAAGGCTCTACGGCTGTTCTTTTATGGGCAGAGAAACCCAGACCGATATCCAGTCCGTTGACTATCTCAACTGTATGGCGGAAGTTAAAATACAAGTCCTTGAAATAATCAAGATGAATTAAATCGAAATTAAAGATACTATCCGGCATGGCTTTCAGTTCGTCGAGCACCTTACTGCTATAGATACGGTTACCATTACCCACATTCAACCGGAAGAATCCCCGTTTCTGCGGCCAGTATTCAAAGTCGGCATTCAACGACCAGTAGAACTCTTTACGCGTGAAGTTGTATCCGAGTTTCGGCACAATACGAAGTAATTTATCCCCTCTGAAAAGACGGTTGTAACGGAAATCCTGTCGATAAGACAAACCGTTGCTTCCGCTATAACTGAATAAAAGCGGATTTATAAACGGAGAGAACCGTACGCTTCCGATATTGGACAAATTGAATTTATAATCTTCTACCATCAAGTCCCCCATCGTTCCCCAAAAGGCCTGACTCTTGGATGGCTTTTGTATGGTAGCCGTGTCACGTCTAAGCGCATTGTCGAAATATAGTTTTTTCTCGCTCTCGTTCAAAGGGATCGGGCGCATGATAGCAAAGGTAGAGGCGTCCGTTTTATAAGCATTCGTATCACACTGCAAGGAGAAAGATTCCGAAAGATTATATTTCCTCTTCTCTTTCTTACGTACCTTCTTTTCTTTCAGTTCGATGGATTTATAATCTAAAGAAGCTGTATAATTACCATCCACCTTATTTCCGAGGAATTTGAAAAGGGCTTCTACATCATAACGCACCGGCAGGAATTCATTTTTCTTGCCGACATCTCCCATCTGAATCCAACAGGTAAATGTTATCAGTTCCGATCTTCCCGAAAAACGGATTTCACGAACACTCCAGACGTTGCTACTAACCACCATATATCCACCTACCAACTGATCGCTCTTGGTACGGGGAATAAAGCGGACTCGATAATCCAGATTATTAGGATCTCCCATCACACTGTCTATCTGGTATTTATAGTATTTCTGTCCGTTTTTAGCCAGTGGTGATAACAAGCGTTCATCATTCAGCAGAGACGAAGAGTAGATATTTACATTAAAGTATTCGAGCAAGCCCGGCAATCCCCTGTTTCCTCTCACCGTTCCCTGGGAGGCTTTTACTTTCTGGTCGTAAATATTGGGAGCCGTATAATGCAGGTCACTGTACGTTTCAAGCAGATATTCGCGAACACCCTTTTGCAAACGAAACATGGAAGGCACATAACGGAGAATAAAATTCTTCTTCTGAATGTCCATCTTACCTTTTATATATAGGTTCGCGCGATAATCGCTGACTATCGTTTCATACAAAGGCGCAAAGGTCATCACACGTTCTATGATGGAGTCGGCAGAGATTTCCTGATGAGTATAAGGATTCATTATATAATTATTGGCTGCCCCCTTTGATATAAAAGAGAACAGACACAATATGCATCCTATCAATATTTTATCTCTCAATTGTCGTATCTCCTTCATTAACGTAGGCAAATATAAAAAAGAATATCGAAAAGCAATGGAATTAAGCTACTAAAAAGAGTTATCAGGGGAAGGAAGCTTTTCACACCTGATTAATATAAATATATGAATAAACAAAAACGACTCATGTTTGAATGCATGAGTCGCCTATTAATAATAGGAGAAAGATTATAATTTCTCTATTTCTTCTTTCGAAATACCCGTAGATTTTATGATAATATCATCATCCACTCCTAATTCTTTCAATTTACGGGCTGTTTCTCGTATACCTTTTTGTATACCTTTTTGCATTCCTTTTTGTTCTGCAAAGTCCAACGTATTAAAATAATCGTTGTAAACTTTCCATTCTTCCTCGTACTGCATTCTTTCCTCCTGGGTCATATTCGCTTTGGAGGCTAACTTTTCCAGTCGTTCAAAAACGGCTTTACGAGCCTTGAAAGGCATTCGATCAAGTGTATCCATGTGCTTTAATATATAAATCCAGCGTTCAAAATCATTTTCACATTCATCCTCTTCTTTATTAAAGTTCGGCAATTCAATAAAAATCTGCCGGAACTTACTATTGAAAAGCTTACCTGTATCCCTGTCAGAAAGGACAACATCCGTTCTGATTTTAGAGGGTATATCCTTGTCCATCACGAAGTTCATGAAGAACACTCCGTACACAGCATCTAATTGAAAGTTCCAAATCCCCTTTCTCGCTTGTTGGGTAATGGCCCTCGAAAGATAGAAAAGGGCACGGTCTTTAAAGTAAGGCTGTTCCCGGTTCTGCATTTCTACGATAATATGCTCCCCCGTATTGGTTCTACAATATATATCATAGATAAGTCCTCGTTCTGTTTTTACTTCCGGCTGCTGTTCGTTGTTTAGGAACTGGATGTCGGTAATTACATGCTCTCCTACGAGCAAATCATTCAAGAAGTCGATTAATAACTCCTTTTCTACCTCTCTGCCGAATAAAAACTTAAAGCCAAAATCGGTAAAGGGATTGATAAATCTTCCCATTATTTCTTGTATCTCAATTATAGAACAAAGATAGAGTTTTTTTGTTGAATAGTGTCAAGTATGGGATAAAATAAAATCAAACCAATACCTAACATGAAGTATATGGTTTGATACTACGTAATATCGACTCTATATCACGATTTTAAAGTTGATTTATGAATAGACAACTAGAGTCGTCTGTTCGGTCAACTAAAGTCAGCGACTTAGACAACTGCAGTCAGCTGTATGGTCAACGGCAGTCGGCTGATACCATGTTAACTATTTCAATCTGTTATCCGGTCGTATTAATCTTCTTATATCCTTCCATATAAAGAAACGCCTAAGCTTTTGTTTGAACCGGGGGGCTTTTCGTTAGAGTGTGAAGGATGTGAAAAGCTAAAACGAGGTCATTAAATCACAGCAAACATCTGTCATACTACAACTTACGAGTCTGTGAAACTTGTGGAAGGCAAAAGTAAACTTTTATTTCTAAGTTGACAGAGAAGTTGATATACTTTATTTTACCATGATTTTTGAAAATAATCAAACCACCGCTAGTTTGATTCATAACGGTGCATAAATGAACTAAATGATAATTAAGCCCTTTCAGGGCATCCCAATAAATATATAATTGTAAGGCTTTCAGCCTAACCGATAAATTTTCATTTAACTGATAAATTCCCATTTAATTAAAAACTGCATAAAAAAGAGAAATACTTACTCTTACCTTTTTATTTCTCCTTTTATTTTTGACAAAGAAGAAAATTGTCGTATCTTTGTGATACTCTTCATATCAACCAGGCAGGGAACCTGCCTCGTTTTCGTGGCAGGCATTTTTATGCCTGTCCTGATGCTTCATATGGCGGTTTCGTACCCCCGTGTGGAGTGTTAATGCACCCACTGCCTGGTTGGTGAAGAGTAACGGGAAAGGCGGAACCGCTCTTATTTCATAGAAAATCTTCGCCTACCACCTTATTCATAATTATATTATGGAAACAAAACAAGTTACCGTTCAACCAGCGGTGGGAGGCATGATAAAGGCTTCCAAAGATTCATTTGCTATTCCTAAAGAAGAATTAAAGGATTTCTACCTTAAATTCGCTTTCCTCCTGAACCCGGATTCCTGCTCCATAAACCGCACCGAATTCGAACTATTAAACATTCTGCTGAAAGACCTGAAAAAAATCTTGGCAGCATTGACTCACCTCAACACCCATCCGTGGGATGAAGGTATTGCAGAAATCCAAATTTCATGCGGAGCTTACTCCATACAAGACAATTTGAGCAAGAAAGAACGTATACAAATGAATGCCGCTATGGGCAAACATTTACAATTCCTTACTCAAATGGCTATGGACAGTCCAGTGTTCAAACAGTTATTCAAAAACTATCACAACCATTATATCCAAGTGGAAAGTTTGGTTAAACAGATGGCTAAAGAAATGGACCAACAGAAGCAATAAGAACAGAAGTTGGAGAATCAACAGAGGGGGTATCTTTAGAAAAAATACATTCATTTCTAAAAATACCCCCTTTAAAATAGGGGTACTTTCAGAAAAAACATATAATTTTGCACCATCAACCGATAAAAAGTAGACCATTTATGTCAAAAATGCGTTTTTTTGCCTTACAAGAGCTTTCCAACCGGAAACCTCTGGAAGTAACTGCTCCTTCCAACAAACTCTCTGATTATTATGGTAGCCACGTGTTCGACCGCAAGAAGATGCAGGAGTATCTTCCCAAAGAAGCCTACAAAGCTGTAACCGATGCTATCGAAAAAGGTACGCCTATCAGCCGCGAAATAGCAGATTTGATTGCTAACGGCATGAAAAGTTGGGCCAAGTCACTCAACGTCACTCACTACACACACTGGTTCCAGCCTCTGACAGACGGAACAGCCGAGAAACATGACGGTTTTATCGAATTCGGCGAAGACGGCGGAGTAATCGAACGCTTCTCCGGAAAACTACTGATCCAGCAAGAACCGGATGCCTCTTCTTTCCCTAACGGCGGTATCCGCAACACTTTCGAAGCACGAGGATATACAGCCTGGGATGTTTCTTCACCAGCATTCGTGGTAGACACCACTCTTTGTATCCCAACTATCTTCATTTCTTATACAGGCGAAGCACTGGATTACAAAACTCCATTATTGAAAGCACTTGCCGCCGTAGATAAAGCAGCAACGGAAGTCTGCCAACTATTCGACAAGAACATCACACGCGTATATACCAATTTAGGATGGGAACAGGAATATTTTCTAGTCGACTCTTCCTTATATAATGCACGCCCCGACCTCTGCCTGACAGGACGGACACTGATGGGACACTCTTCCGCCAAAGACCAACAGTTGGAAGACCACTATTTCGGCTCCATCCCTCCACGTGTCACGGCATTTATGAAAGAACTCGAAATTGAGTGTCACAAACTGGGTATTCCCGCCAAAACCCGTCATAACGAAGTAGCCCCCAACCAATTTGAGTTGGCCCCTATCTTCGAAAACTGCAACCTTGCCAACGACCACAACCAGCTTGTCATGGATTTGATGAAACGTATCGCAAGGAAACATCACTTCAATGTACTCCTACACGAAAAGCCATACAGCGGAGTAAACGGTTCGGGCAAGCACAACAACTGGTCGCTCTGCACCGACACCGGCATCAACTTGTTCGCCCCCGGAAAGAATCCGAAAGGAAACATGCTATTCCTCACTTTCCTGGTAAACGCCTTAATGATGGTTTATAAAAACCAGGATTTACTGCGTGCCTCCATCATGAGCGCCAGCAACAGCTACCGTTTGGGAGCCAACGAAGCTCCTCCCGCCATTCTCTCCTGCTTCCTGGGTTCACAACTATCGTCCACTCTCGACGAAATTGTCCGCCAGGTAGGAAACGAGAAAATGACACCGGAAGAAAAAACCACCCTGAAGTTAGGTATCGGACGCATCCCCGAAATCCTACTGGATACTACCGACCGTAACCGCACCTCTCCTTTCGCATTCACCGGAAATCGTTTCGAGTTCCGTGCCGCAGGTTCGTCTTCCAACTGTGCCGCCTCCATGATTGCAATCAATGCCGCCATGGCAAACCAGTTGAACGAATTCCGTGCATCAGTAGAAAAGCTGATGGAAGAAGGAGTAGGCAAAGATGAAGCCATCTTCCGCATACTGAAAGAAACGATTATCGCCTCCGAACCGATTCGTTTTGAGGGCGACGGTTATTCTGAAGAATGGAAACAGGAAGCCGCACGCCGCGGACTGACTAACATCTGCCACGTACCGGAAGCCCTGATGCACTATATTGACAACCAATCCAAATCAGTGCTGATTGGCGAACGTATCTTCAACGAAACCGAATTGAACAGCCGTCTGGAAGTGGAACTGGAGAAATATACCATGAAGGTGCAAATCGAAGGCCGTGTACTGGGCGACCTCGCCATTAACCACATCGTACCGACTGCCGTTGCCTATCAGAACCGGTTGCTCGAAAATCTTCGCGGACTGAAAGAAATATTCCCGGCTGAAGAATACGAAGTGTTGAGTGCCGACCGCAAAGAGCTGATCCGTGAAATTTCACACCGGGTCACTTCCATCAAAGTACTGGTTCGCGAAATGACCGAAGCACGAAAAGTAGCCAACCACATGGAGAACTATAAGGAAAGAGCATTTGAGTATGAAGAAAAAGTACGCCCGTATCTCGATCAGATCCGCGACCACATCGACCACCTAGAGATGGAAGTAGACGACGAAATATGGCCGTTACCCAAATACAGAGAACTGTTGTTTGCTAAATAAAATGCCTATAAGATTGCACGAAAGCTCCCACTTTTGTGCAATCTTTTTATAGATTCGTTCATTTTCTCATTTTTTCTTTTTACTTTTGTGCTGTATAACACAGTTTTGTAGCACTCATGGTAAAAATGAATATGTCAGACATCGATATTTCGGAACCGTTATCCGATATGTTAGCTCCTTTAAATAACGAGCAAAAGGAGTTTCTGATGAACAATTATACGATACAAACCTACAAAAAAAATGAAACCATCTACTGCGAAGGGGAAACACCTTCTCATCTGATGTGTCTTATCAGTGGGAAAGTAAAAATCTTCAAAGATGGCGTGGGAGGTAGAAGTCAGATTATTCGCATGATTAAACCACGCGAATACTTTGCTTATCGTGCTTATTTTGCCAAACAAGATTTTGTAACTGCCGCAGCAGCTTTCGAACCCTCTGTTGTTTGTCTGATTCCTATGAATGCTATCTTAACTTTAGTTGCCCAGAATAATGACCTGGCTATGTTTTTTATCCGCCAGCTTTCTATTGATCTCGGCATCTCAGACGAACGCACTGTCAATCTGACACAAAAGCATATCCGCGGACGCTTGGCCGAATCTCTCATCTTCCTGAAAGAAAGCTACGGCTTGGAAGAAGACGGATCTACTTTGAGCATTTATCTTTCACGCGAAGATTTAGCTAATCTCTCTAATATGACTACTTCGAATGCTATCCGCACATTGTCACAGTTCGCTACGGAACGACTGATTACAATCGACGGAAGAAAGATCAAAATCATCGAAGAAGAAAAGCTGAAGAAAATAAGTAAGATTGGATAAGAAAATTCCTGCACCAGTCGCTCCACCCTAAATAGTGAACATACATATAGAAAATATAATTGCAGACATCAGACGTGGTAACAAACAGGCTTTCAAAAAGCTATTTGATGACTACTATCCTATTCTTTGCGTGTTCGCATCCCACTATATTGAAGACAAAGAAGTTTGCAAAGACATTGCGCAAGATGTATTGTTAGCTTATTGGGAACGGAAAGAAGATTTCGACGACATTTTGAAAGTAAAAAGCTTCCTTTATACCGTCACCCGAAATAAATGTCTGAATCACCTAAAACATGAACAATTAGATATTCCTAATTTTTCCGGACAGGAAGAATTCGATAGTGGCTTTGAAGCTGCTATTATCGAACAGGAAACATTCCACATGGTTCGCAAAGCGGTAGAAGAATTGCCTACCCAAATGCGAAATATCATCTTATACTCTATGAAAGGGTTAAAAAACCATGAGATTGCTGACAAATTGCAAATTTCAGAAGGCACTGTCCATACGTTAAAGAAATTCGCCTATCGCAAACTTCGCGAAAGTCTCAAAGGCATAAATTACACCTTATTACTATTTTTATGCAAATAAAGTAACTTTTTGATTACCCCGTTTTTTCGATTGGATTGTTTTACTTATATAACAAATCGAAAAAACGATGAATTCATTCAAAGAAAAATTTAAAATTGCAAAAATCTTAGCTTCCTTATTTACTCATTCGTCTACTCCCGAAGAGGAAAAAAACTATCATGCGTGGTTGGATGAAAATCCGGAGCATCAAAAAATAGCCGACCGGATATTAAATAAGGAAACGTATGAAGAAAACAGCCGGTTAATAAAAAGCTTCTCTTCACAAAAGGCATGGGACAGAATCTATCCGCTACTAGGAGGAGAAAAAACATCCGGTTTTCTTTCATGGAAAAGGAGTCTGAAATATGCGGCTCTTCTTTTGCTATTGTTAATACCGATTTCATACCTTATTTATAATTGGGTAGCCGGAGAACCAATCGGTGAAATCACTCCAGGAACCCATGGCGGAGAACTGACTTTAAGTAATGGCAACACTTTCAACCTTTTTGAGAATGTCCTTCCGGAGGGTGCAACTGAAGTGTTCATCATTGACTCCAAAGGGATTAATTATCAAACTCCTGCCAACAAGCCCAAAGTGAAAGAAATCAAAAATACGCTTCGTACACTGCATGGTATGGAATGTCACATTGTCCTTTCAGATGGAACAAAAGTACATCTGAACGCAGAATCACAACTGACTTATCCGATTTGTTTCAGCGATAAGGAACGCATCGTACAGGTTGAAGGTGAAGCCTATTTTGATGTTGCTCCAGATAAAGCACATCCTTTTATCGTGCAAACACCGCACACTTCTATTCGGGTGACAGGAACTTCTTTCAATGTAAGGGCTTATGCGGATGAAGAAGTGGAAAGTACTACACTAATTAGTGGAGCTATAGAGATTAGCAGTGAAAACGAAGATTATGAATTGATTCCAAACCAACATTTCGTATATGACAAAAATAGTCGGGAAAGTACCGTATCTAACGTAAATACAGAATTATACACTTCCTGGGAGTCCGGATCATTCATATTTATGAATGTTCCTCTTGAGAATGTAATGTCATATCTTTCCAAATGGTACGGATTCACATACACTTTTGAAGACGATGCAGCCAGACAGGTACAAATCGGAGCTTATCTCAACCGCTATGCAAACATGAATCCAATTATCGACATGATAATGGAATTAAATATGGTAGACATAAAACAAAGAGAAGGTATACTGCACATTTCTTATAAACAATAACTATTAATACATATTATAACTAACGCATTATGAAAAAACGAACACAATCCTCCTCAAAGGGAGTATCTTATGTAAGCAGAAATTTCGTTAAGTTCTGCCTTTTATGGATATTCTCCCTTTCTTCACTTATGATTCAAGCACAAGACAATCAGCGAATCTCCGTTGATCTGAGAGGCGAAAGCCTGGAATCTACGCTTTGGTATTTGCAAAACCGTACAAAATTCATTTTTATGTACGCAACAGAAGATATCGCTAACATAACCGATATCAGCGTAAAGGCAAAAAACAAAACGATCACCGAAATTCTGGATGAATGTCTGGAAGGAACTAACCTGACTTATGAAGTATCAGGCACTGCCATCGTTATTAAGAAAAGAAAGACTAATAAAATCACGATTAGTGGATGGATACGTGATGCAAGCGGTGAAGCACTTCCCGGAGCTACAGTCACTGTCCGAGGTTCAAAACATGGAGCTATCGCCGGACTAGACGGACATTACACTTTTAATATTCCTGCACAAGAAGGGTTAATATTAACTTATTCATTCATCGGAATGGAGAAAAAGACTGTAAGATATACAGGAAAGAAAACGATTAATGTCACTCTAAACAGTTCCAGTACTGAAATTGACGAAGTGGTTGTAACCGGTTATCAGAATATTCAACGCCGTGACCTAGTAGGTTCTATTACCACAGTAAAAGCAAAAGATATTTTAATGCCTTCATATACCACTATTGACCAAATGTTGCAAGGACGTGTGGCAGGTATGATTGTCACCAATACAAGTAGTCGTGTAGGTACTGCCCCGAAAATTCAAATCCGTGGTACCAGTACCTTACTGGGTAATCAAGACCCACTTTGGGTAGTCGACGGCATCATTCAGGAAGACCCCCTGGAATTGAATGCATCTTCTCTCATGACAGAGGACTTGAAAAACATTATCGGTAATCAGATTTCTTGGTTAAATCCTGCTGATATCGAAAGCATTAGTATTTTAAAAGATGCTTCTGCGACCGCTATTTATGGTTCAAAAGCATCGAATGGTGTTATTGAGATCACAACCAAAAAGAATACGACTGATCGTCTAAGTGTCAATTACACCTCTAATTTTGTAATGGGTACGCGTCCCAACTATGGACAGTTTAATTATATGAATTCCAAAGAAAGAGTACTATTCTCACAAGAAGCTTTTAACTGGGGAACACCTTATGGCACAGAACCAATCAAACAAATATATACTTATGAAGGATTATTGAATATGTATCTATCGCACGATATATCTTCTGAAGATTTTCTGGCACAACGCAATGTTCTGGAAACACAAAATACAGATTGGTTCAAACTACTAACCCGCCGTTCTTTTAGCCATAACCATAATATAAGTGTTTCCGGTGGAACAAATAAATACAGTTATGCAGCTTCTATGGGATATTCCAATAGCGAAGGGCAGGAAATAGGAAACGACAGTGAACGTATGACCGGACGCGTTGCCATCACCATACGCCCGGTACAAAAACTAACGATTAATGCAACGATCAACGGTAGCGTAAGTACGAATAACGGTTTTGCCGGAGGAGTCAATCCTATGGGGTATGCTACTACTACCAATCGTTCTATAGACCCTGATGCTTACTATCAAATGAAAGCCTCATACCCATACAATAGCGGAGTCAAATCATTATCATACAATTTCGTAAATGAACGGAATAATAGTGGTTCTAAATCAAAATCAAGTTTCATGTCAGCTTCGCTAGACTTGAAATGGAATATATTGGACTGGTTAACTTACCAATTTACTGGTGGATATTCCAATAATAACAGCACAAACGAAGCTTGGGAAACTGAACAAACGTTTTATATTGCTGAAACATATCGTGGTTATGATTTCAACTCTGTCTCACCAAACAGTAAAGAGTTTGGAGCAGCCTTACTCCCATTCGGAGGCGAATTATTCACAAATAACGCACAGCAGTACTCTTACAACATCCAAAATAAACTGCAATTCAGTAAAGCCTTTAATAATGAGAACCGAATTAATGCTTTAGTAGGTATGGAATTACGTTCTTCCACTAATAAAGGTGTCAGCAATACGGTATGGGGATATGCCCCAGATAGAGGAGAAGTAATAACATTACCAACCACTCCACAAGCTTTTACACCGATTACAGGTTCTAAAAACGAAGGATGGGGGCTTTTAAAAAAGATATATGATGGTGGATGGAGAAAAGTCAATACTACAGACAATTACCTTTCCGTATTCGCCACATTGGCATATTCACTCAAAAACCGATATGTTGTTAATGCAAATATACGTAATGATGCATCCAACCGTTTCGGTCAGGATGCCAATCACCGTATTGACCCTACCTATTCATTCGGTTTCTCCTGGAGAGCTTCAGAAGAGGACTTCATGAAGAAATATGTAAAATGGATAACAACCTTAAACTTCCGCGGCACCTATGGTATTCAAGGAAATGCAGTAACGCGCATTAGTCCGGATTTGATTTTAAATCAGGGGAAAGTGGCTAATCTATACAACAGATATCAGTCTACCATCTCCCAAATCCCAAATCCGAATCTATCATGGGAACGTACCAAATCATGGAATTTCGGTGTAGACCTGGAATTATTCAGTATGTTTTATATGAATTTGGAATATTATACAAGACGATCCAATGCCATTGTTGAACTGGAATTACCTTATGAATATGGAATAACATCCATGAAACGCAACGGTGGTATTATCCACAACAGAGGTATCGAATACACATTAACTTTTACCCCGATACAGAAACGGGACTATGCATTAAGTGTCAGTTTGAATGCTTCCAAGAACTGGAATGAAGGCGGACATACAGACATTGATGTCAATGCAGCTTCCTTCTTAAGTGGACGTTCAGATATTGTATTAAAAGAAGGATATCCGCTCAGCAGTTTCTGGTCATACTCTTTTGCAGGATTAGACGGAAAAACCGGTGAAGCTTTATTCAATCTTTTGGATATTCCGGAAGAAGAACGTAGCAGACAAATAGATCCGACTACTTATCTGGTATATTCTGGTCAGAAAGATCCTTATTTCACTGGTGGATTGAGCTTAAGTTTCCGCTATAAATCATTAACTTTAAACACCAGTTTTTCACTTTTACTCGGCAACAAGAAACGTCTGCCATCACCATACGAACAATTCGCTAGTTCTTATTATATGCCAGATCCATATACAAATATAAACCGCGATTTACTGAACCGTTGGAAAGAACCGGGAGACGAAGCCCATACAATCATTCCTTCTTTACCCAAAGCAGGAATGGCTTATATAGAATTGCCCAACAATGAGAATGTTTATAGCATTCCATTATGGGAACAATCTGACGCTATGGTGGTCAGTGGTTCTTTCTTACGCTGCCGCAACATCGGTCTATCCTGGCAAATGAAACGTGAGTGGTGCGAAAAAATATATATGAAAAATCTATCACTCAACTTTAACATGGATAACATCTTTGTTATCGCCAGCAAACGTTTCAACGGTTTCGACCCGGAAGTTAGCAACAGTGTACTTCCACGGAATTATTCATTAGGTATTAACATTGGTTTCTAAAAAAATAAAAAGATAGACAATGAAAAGAATTATATATATACTAACAGGAATAGTCTTACTATCACTATCCTCTTGCTCAGATTTTCTAGAGCCTAAATCTCAAAGTGAGTACGTTCCCAAAGATGCAAATGCTTTGCAAGAAATGTTAATCGGTTCTGCTTATCCCAAACAGGATAAAAGCAATTTCCTACTACCCTTTCTTAGCTTCTTAGACGATGACATTCAGTTCCACAAAACTGATTATGAATTTAGCATCAACTCTCTAAAAAATATAGAAGCCAAACAAGCTGTTTATACATGGCAACCGGATATGTTTTTCATTATGGAAAGAAATGGTTATCCTCTTCAGAATATCTGGGAAGGATACTATAACTATATCTTAGGCGCAAATGCAGCTCTTGATTATATCGGTGACGTAAATGGTACGGAGGCTGAAAAAAATTATGTAATAGCCCAATCCCTCGGATTAAGAGCTTTCTATTATTTTATGTTAGTCAATCATTTTGGAGCACCATACAACTATAACAAACAGGCTTTAGGAGTTCCACTCAAACTAGACAGCAACCTGCTACCTGAAGACCAACTATTAATGACACGAAACACCGTTGAGGAAGTATACAACCAAATTGTGGACGATCTGAATGAAGCTGAACGTTTATTCCTTACTTTAAGCAAAGATAAACAATATGAACCGAATTATCTGGTTAGCCTTCCAATGATACAATTGCTGAAGTCCCGCGTCTTTCTCTATATGGAAAACTGGAAAGATGCAGCCATATACGCCAACAAAGTAATAAAAGACTGGTCCTTCGCTTTAGTAGACTTAAATAACCTCCCTTCTCCAACAGTGGCAGAGCCTTATTACAATTTTACATCTTTAAAATCATCTGAGGTTATTTGGTTATATGGAAGCGTTTCAGACTTAACTGTATTCAATGATGAGTCGGTAGAGTATGAGGAAGAAGGTTACTTCGGTAATACCACCACCTATTACCGAGAAGCTTTTATCGCTTCTGATAACTTGATTGAAAGCTTTGAAGATGGAGATTTAAGAAAAGAAAAGTATATAGCAAAAGAGTTCAATAAAGATGATAAAGTTTTCTATGAAGACTCTTATACTACTTTCGGCAAATACAAACTTTCAGCTACAGGTGAACCTAGTGGTTCGGAAAACTTTGCTTTATCCTTCAGACTAGGTGAGGCTTATTTAAATCTAGCAGAAGCAGCTGCCCATAATAATGACGAGAGTACAGCACTATCTGCTTTAAAAACCTTACTGGCTAAACGTTATGAACCCGACAAATTTGTTGAGCCTACCGGATTAACAGGTGATGCGCTCAAAACTTTCATCAAAAATGAAAGAAGAAAAGAACTTTGTTTTGAAGGGCAACGATGGTTTGATCTCCGACGCTACGGAATGCCACAAATTATTCATAGATGGGGAGAACAGGTATATACATTAAAACAGAATGATCCTTCCTATACCATGCCTATACCAGACGCCGTCTTAATTAAAAATAAAAAACTGGAGCAGAACCCTTTAGCTCCAAAACGCGAAAGTTAATAGTATATATCTTATGAATTAAACAAAAGAAATGAATATGAAAAAAAAATATATATTATGGGGATTACTTGCTTGTATGGCATTATTCACCTCATGTTATGAAGAAGACACACTGACTCCTACAGAAGGAGGCATTGAATTACGCTTTAAAGTACCTCAAGGAAATAATAGTTGGGACGATGACATCGCCCAAATATACGAAGACTATAATGTATATCTTATTTATAAAGATCTGCAAAGGGCTGATTTTAATCGCAGCTGGACAGGCATATCATATGGTAGTGGCTACGAAGGCCAAGGCTGTGTAAATGACGAAATGACCAATTACTATGTCGAATTTATGAAAAAGCATATCTTTGCATACTTGAATCCGCCGATCACATCTAAAGTTCTGCCTATGTATTGGTATTTGGGATACAATGTCTATAGTAAAGGCGTATTAGAAGTTGGAGGCGTAATCCTAGCAAGCTGGATTGTACCCATACACGAAAATTACGATGGGCTGGATTATTGGTGCACTTGTATGTTTGGAGAAGACAATCCCAGCGATCCTTATTTAATTCCCACAGACAGAGCACTCCTTGACAGACGCCGGAAAATGATATTGGCTCCCGTATTGGAAAAAGCAGTAAAAGCCGGAAACATCATTATACCTGAAGAATTTGAAGTGGGATTCGACCATGTCACTAATCTGATAGCAGGCTTGGGAATGGAAGATGACCCAAACTATTATCTTACCAGAGGATATCCGGGAAGTGTAAACACGTATGTATTCAATAGTATCAGCGAACCAGCCAACAACTCTTATCCTCCAACCAATGAAGAGACTTTTATAGGATATATGCATCTTTCCATGTACTATAACCAAGCACGACTAGCAGAGGTATATCCGGCTGATAAATATCCTTTTCTCACCGAAAAGTTTGCTTTCGTACAGAAATATTTAAAAGATAAATATCAGATCGATCTGGAAGCAATAGCCAACGGACCGGAAGACTGGGATTTACCTTTACCTCCAATACCGGAGACTCCAGATGAAGAATAACAACTCTGATAATGAACTATAAACTCATAATAATGACAAAAGTAAAAAATCTATTATTAACCATATTACTCTTATGCGGTACCACCATATGGGGAAATAACGGGCTAAGAATATCAGGAAGAATAAAAGTATTAAAGCCAACGACTTTACAAATAAAAGATATGAATGAAGGCGTTGTATTAAGCTGCATCATCGGTACTAATAACACATTCAGTACCGATGAAATAAACATCATTCCTGATGTCTACAAACTCTATTTAGGAGAAACCGAACAGAATATTTATCTGGAAAATAACCCGGTAACAATCAATGGCTACTTCGACGAAAAGAACCCTGAACAAAGTTCGCTTTCATTCACTGGCATCGATCCGTTTCTGACTTTACAAAACTATATGCCAGCAGAAAAAGACCCGGATATAGCAACGATTTCTACTTCCGTCAAAGGAAAACTAACTCCCTCCATGGCATCTGCATTAGCCTATCTGGCAGATGTAAATGATTACCAATCCAACAAGATGCTATTGGACATGATACCGGAACAAGACAGAAAGTCTTTATCTGCCAAATGGCTGGTAAACAGGGTAGAAATCCTCTCCCACCAAATCATTGGTGCAGAATGTCCCGACTTTACTTTCACAGATGCCAACGGAAAAAACGTAAGTCTGAAAGACTTCCGTGGGAAAATTGTCGTACTTGACTTCTGTGCCTCCTGGTGTGGTCCTTGTCGTAAAGAGATGCGTAGTATGCTAACCATATACAATGAATTGAAGGCTGACGATCTGGAATTCATCAGTGTCTCGCTGGATGACAGCGAAGCAAAATGGAGAAAAATGCTGGATGAAGAAAAATTGCCGTGGGTGATGCTATGGGATAAGACAGGATTCCCTAAAAACAGCAAGACTCCAAGTGCTATCCAGACTGATTACGGCTTCTACTCCATCCCTTTCCTTGTAGTCATTGACAAAGAAGGCAAACTTGCTGCACGCAACGTCCGGGGTGAACAAGTACGCGAGGCCATTTTAAAAATAAGACAATAAACAAACTATATAAATTATAACTCTTTTGACAATGAAGAAACTTATATTTCCAATCGTATGCTGTTTTATCAGCGTTACTGTATCAGCCCAGTTAATCAAACCAAAGGCAGAAACACAAAAAAAACAATCCGAACTGGACTGGTTTAACTGTTCTTTCGACCAGGACAGTGTATACGGAGCTGAAGTAAACAAAGCTTATGATTACCTGAAAGCCAACAAAAAGAAAGCAAAGAAAAGACCGGTTGTTGCACTGATCGGAACCGGAATGGACGTAGAACACGAAGACCTAAAACACGCAATCTGGATCAACCCAAAAGAAAAGTCAAACCAAAAAGATGATGATAAAAACGGGCTTGTTGACGACATCAATGGCTGGAACTTCATCGGTGGTAAAGACGGCCAAGTAATGGAAGCTTTGACACGCGAAGGAGAACGTGAATTCTTCCGTCTCAAAGATAAATACGCTGATTATATCTTTGACGGAAAGAAGTATTATAAAATAGTCAATGGAAAACGCCAAGAAGTCCCCGCACCGGAAAACATAGAAGAATATAATTACTATCGCTATAAAGTCATGCCGGAATCAAGAATCGGTGGAGCTTACGGCGGTCTTCAACTATCTTATGTTATAGAAGAATATGTTGAAAAGTTCGATAAGGACATGAAAAAACGTTTTCCCGGAAAAGAGCTGACTGTTGAGGACTTCCAAAGTTGTTATGATCCCAAAGCTGAAAGAGACAGTCTTTCTGAAGTCGCTTTTGTATTTACTGCCTACTATTTCAGCATCTATAATACGGATAAATGGGAACCTGTTTATCAGAATATGGGAAAGAAAAGTGTAGAAACAGGTAAAGCGTCTTATGAAGAGGCTTTAAAGAGATACGGAAGTGATAATCGAAAAGAAATTGTAGGTGACAATCCTCTGGATATTAACGATACGCATTATGGTAATAATGTACTGTTGACATCTGATGCGGCAACAGGCGTAATGAAGGCCGGCGTTATCGCAGCTAAACGTGACAACGGTATCGGAAGTAACGGTATTGCAGACAATGCAGAAATCATGACCTTACGCATCCACCCGGGAGAAGGAGAACCATACCTGAAAGATATGGCATTGGCCATCCGCTATGCAGTAAACCACGGTGCAGATGTAATCGTATTACCGGAACAAAACTCCATATATCCGAAAGAGCAGAAACAATGGGTGTCAGAGGCGTTGAAAGAGGCAGAGAAGAAAGGGGCATTAGTTATAGTTCCGGTTTGGGATCTATCAATGGATATGGATAAAGACGAATTCTTTCCCAACCGTAAGATGAATAAAGAGGGAGAACTTACTAATTTTATGGTAGTTGCTTCTTCAGACAAGAATGGAAATCCGGTATTGAACACCAATTACGGTGCAACTGCTCTCGATATTTATGCTCCGGGAACAGACATTTATTCATCTTATATGGGTGACACTTATCAAAAAGGAACTGGAGAAGGAATGGCTTCGGCTACTGTAGCTGGCGTAGCTGCTCTTGTGAAGTCTTATTTCCCAAAACTGACCGGTTCTCAAATCCGTGACATATTATTAAAAAGCGTCACTTCACGCAAAGGTGTAGAAGTAGAAAAAGGAATCCGCGTGAACGATAGCCCTTCACAAGATTTATTCCTTTTTGATGACCTATGTATTTCCGGAGGTATCGTTAATGCTTACCAAGCAATCTTGGAAGCAGAAAAAGTCAGCAAATAAAGATTAGTCTATGAAATATACTCGTCTAATAGGAACCGTCATTGCCTTTTGCATGGCGGTCCCTTTATTCGCCCAACAATATAAAGCAACCATACCTTATCGGATGGTAGGCGAAAAAATGGTTATCGAAATGAAAGTGAACGGCAATGCACGCCCTTTTATCTTTGATACCGGAGGGCGCACCGCACTTACCACTAAAGCCTGTCAAGCACTACAAATAACAGCAACAGACTCTATGAAGGTGACAGATGTGAATAACGTGGAAAGCTATTACAAAACTACGCGAATAGAAAATCTGACGACTCCCGATGATGTTATTAACTTTAAAAATGCCCCGTCGCTAATCATCAATGAAGTAAAAGGCTGGGAATGTTTTGGAGTAGATGGTATCATCGGAAGCGATTTATTTGCAAGTACTATTGTAAGCATTGATTCGCAGACTAAAAATATCATAGTCACATCTGCCGAAAAGCCTTCTACAGTATCTTTACGAAAAATGCTGAATTTCACGAAAGAAGGGGGAATGCCAATTGTCAATGTACAGATCGCTCCGGTCAGCAACATCACTGTATTATTTGATACAGGCAGTCCCAGTCTGTTATCTCTTATTGAAAGTGATTTTGAGAGAATTAAACCGGAGGCATCTATGGAAGTCGTTTCTGAAGGATATGGGGAAGGAAGTATCGGAGTAGCCGGACAAGCAGATAAAGCATCTTCATATAGAGTACATATTCCCTTATTATCAGTAGGAGCCACCAAATTCCGCAACTTAACGACCCATACAGACAAACACCCTTATACATTACTAGGTGTAAAGTTATTACAATACGGGAAAGTGACTATCGACTATCCACGTGGAAGATTCTATTTTGAAGCTTTCCAACCGGATAATGAAATCAACAATCAATGCAACAACTTCGATTTGACGGTCAAAGACGGAGACTTATTTGTATCTACCGTCTGGAGTAGCACGAAAGGTAAGATAGAAGTAGGAGACAAAGTGATTAAGATTAATGGCAAACCTGCTAAGAAATATGACTTCTGCGAAAGTATTCTGAACGGAATACCGGAATTGAAAGAGAAAAAACAGACGAAGCTAACGATTGAGACTGCTTCCGGAATAAAAAATATTATCTACAAAAAAGAATGACATGAAAAGAATAGGAATACTGACCGGCTTATGGCTGCTATTATTTCTAAACTGCGGACAAGAAATGGTAGCGCAAATCCAGAATAAGGTTTGCGATACCATTCCTTATGAATTCATTCAGGAGAAAATCATTATACCCGTTACTGTTAATGGTGTAAATGTAAAATACATCGTCGATACAGGAGGAAGAACCGGGACTATGTATGACGCCGCAACTGAAATGAAAGCTACTGCCGCAGGATATATGCGCATTTCCGATGTGAATGCACAAGGCTCCAACTATCAGGAAGCCCACGTACAAAATGTTTCCATCGGAAAGAACTACAAAATCAAACAGTTGAAAACGATGGTACTACCTAAGAATCCATTCTTCACAGACCTGGGAGTTGTCGGAATTCTTGGAGGAGATGCCTTTGCACAGTCGGTAGTAACATTCGATTCCCGTTCTAAAATAATGGTAATCAACTATCCTTATCGTCCCGAAAAGTTAAAGGTTACAGACGGAATTCCTTTGTTGGATGAAACTGAACATCATTCCATCGTCAACGTTCGTTTAGGAAATAATGATTTAAAAGTTCTGTTCGACACAGGTGCCGGAGGCTTTCTACTTTATTCTACGGAAGATTACAACAGGCTGGCTGACATCTCGCAAGTTACCAATCATGGATATGGTATCGTAGCTGCCGGAATAACAGGGTTGGGCAAGCCGGTGGATATTAAAAAAGTATCTGTACCTTCCATCAATATCATGGGAAAAGAATTCACAAACGTAGGTAGTACAACAACTGTCATGAATGGAACTATCATCGGGGTGGATCTACTGCAATATGGTAAAGTAATTATTGATTATATGCGGAGACGTTTTTACTTCCTCCCATTTGAAGAAGGGAAAATCGACATGGGTGGTGCTCCCGCTCTTTGGAACGTAAGCATATTACCGCGTAACGAAAGATTCGAAATTACAACTATATGGGATAGCATGAAAGATACAGTTGCTTTCGGCGACGAAGTGATTAATATCAACGGAACTTCTCTTAAAGATTGCCCCATGAGCCAGATGGCCGTAGAAGAAATTATGAATGCTATACCTGGTGATACCGGCTATATTATCATCAAAAAAGATAATCAAGAGAAAAGAATTGAAATCAGGAAAGAGAAATAAACTTTAAACAGAAAGAATATATGAAACGAATAATAACTAAAATGTATCTCTGTTTGCTTGCATTTTGTATCACAGGAGGCATCAGTGCACAAACACAAAACAGTATGACAGAGGTCATTCCATTCAAAACTATTGATGGAAAAATTATCGTGGAAGCCACTATAAATGGTGAAGTGGCTGACTTTGTCCTTGATTTATCGGGACATAACGCTCTACTTCCTGAAGCTCTCAAAAAGTTACACATCAATACAGAAAAGAGAGGAACTTTTAGTTCTTACCAAGATTTTGTATTTAAACAGGTGCCTGTTGGAAAGGTATATGAAATGGGAACAGTAGCTATTGGTAAAAATACATTTGCAAACGATCTTCCGGCTTTCACATTAGAAGACGAACCCTATCTACGCAAGCTAGGGGTTATGGGTGTATTAAGTGGTGCTGTTTTCCGCACTTCTGTATTAACCATTGACATGCAACGGAAGAAAATTACGATTACACAACCCTACCGTCCTTCTTATATGAAACTTAACTATCGGGAAAATTTTAACCTGATAACAGGATTAGGAGTAGTATGCCCGATAAACATTCAGGGAAAGCCGATATCTTTTGTTCTGGATACATGGAGTGAAGGATTAGTGAATCTTACTGAAGCAGATTTCAATACATGGAGCGCACAATATACCAAAGGGAGTAACCAAAAAGTCTCCAATGGATATAAAGAAATAAGTCAAGATGAGGAAAGCCTCATCCTACCTGAAACGATGTTTGTAAAAACAAAGATTGAAGATGCCATAGCAGTGAAAAACCCATTCTTGAAACGTTCCGTATTAGGCAAAAAGATACTGGACTACGGAATTATATCCATCGACTATATTCATCAGAAAATTTATTTTCAGCCGTTTGACATGGTTCCTATACCGGAAGCGGAAGCTAAAGTGACGGAAACCAAAGTTGAAGATGGTAAATTGAATCCAATTACCCGCCAGTTCTTCCTCGAACACATTTTCGACTATCGAAAAGGAAATGATTTCGTTTATAATGGCGACAAACCGGTTGTGATTGATTTCTGGGCAACTTGGTGCGGACCTTGCATGCGTTTACTTCCGGAAATGGAAAAGCTGGCCGAAAAATATAAAGGAAAAGTTATATTCTATAAGGTAAATGCTGATAAAGAAAAAGATTTATGCAGCCACTTCAGTGTACAAGCATTACCTACGTTATTCTTCATCCCGGTAGGCGGCAAACCGATAATCGAGGTTGGTGCTACGCCGGAAAAGTATGTGCAAATCATCGAAGAGCAACTACTGAAATAAAAACTCTCTCTTTATTATATAACTACATTAATCTGAAACTTTAGCTAAAAGCCGGACATCATTCCGGCTTTTTTATTTCCATATCATTGGAACTTATCATTAAAACAAGTACATTTGCCCTGTCAAATCTATTTATAACTTAACACACATTTTGACCATGAAGAAAAGTATTTCTCTTCTTCTTTTGTCTTTGCTTATGATTGCCCCCGGTTGCCAAAAGACAAAAGAAGTGGTGAACGAGTACAACATCGTTCCCAAACCCAATCAAATTCTCCCACAGGAAGGACGTTTTGAACTAAACAGCAAAGTCTGCCTCGTAGTACCTTCGGATGCTCCGGAAGTAAAAAGCATTGCCGACAGCCTGGCCGGACAACTAAAACTGACAGCAGGAATCTCGTTGAAAGAGGCAGAAAGTGCAGATGGAAAATCAGCAATCTGCTTTGTTGTACAAGAAGGTATGCCGAAGGAAGGATATAAATTATCCGTTACTCCCAGTCTCATCACGCTTACCGCTTCTCAACCGAACGGGTTCTTCTACGGCGTACAGACACTTTATCAGTTACTCCCTCCGGCGGTTTACGGAAACCAGTTGGATAAGAAAGCAAACTGGTCGGTTCCTGCTGTAGAAATAGAAGATTCGCCCCGTTTTGTTCACCGCGGACTGATGCTGGATGTTTGCCGCCATTATGTACCGATTGACTATATTTACAAGTTTATCGACTTGCTGGCAATGAACAAGATGAATGTTTTCCATTGGCATTTGACAGACGATCAGGGATGGAGAATCGAAATCAAGAAATATCCTAAATTGACAGAAATCGGTTCTAAACGTGAAAAGACATTGGTAGACTATTACTATGTAAATTATCCGCAAGTATTCGACGGAAAAGAACACGGAGGGTATTACACACAGGAACAAATCAAAGATGTAGTAGCTTATGCTGCAAGTAAATATATCAACGTTGTTCCCGAAATAGAAATGCCGGGACATGCGTTGGCTGCACTGGCTGCCTATCCGGAACTGTCATGTGATTCTACACAGACTTATAAAGTATCTCCTACATGGGGTGTATTCGAACAGGTGTTCTGTCCGAGTGAAACAACTTTCAAATTCTTTGAAGGAGTGATGGATGAAGTAATTGAATTATTCCCTAGCGAATACATTCACATCGGTGGCGACGAATGTCCCAAGACAGCATGGAAGAACAGTGCTTTCTGCCAGCAGCTAATCCGCCAGTTAGGACTGAAGGATGATACGGCTCCCAGCAAGACAGACGGAATAAAGCATAGTAAAGAGGATAAGTTGCAGAGCTATTTCGTTACCCGCATGGAAAAGTATCTGAATAGTAAAGGCAGAAACATCATTGGTTGGGATGAAATCCTCGAAGGTGGTCTGGCTCCAAATGCGACTGTTATGTCATGGCGTGGTGTAGAAGGAGGAATGAACGCTGCCAAAGCCGGACATAATGCAATCATGACTCCGAACCCTTATGTATATCTGGACTACTACCAGGAAGAACCTGAAATTGCCCCGACTACTATCGGCGGATACAACACACTGAAAAAAACATATAGCTACAACCCTGTCCCGGATGATGCAGACGAACTTGCCAAGAAGCATATCATCGGAATACAAGGTAATATATGGAGAGAATATATGCAGACTTCCGAACGTACAGACTATCAAGCTTTCCCGCGTGCAATGGCTATCGCCGAAACGGCATGGACACAAAACGCAAACAAAGACTGGAAGAATTTCTGCGAACGAATGGTAACTGAATTTGAACGTTTGGAAGTAATGAACACCAAACCTTGTCTCAACTTCTTTGACGTAAACGTAAATACGCACGCGGATGAAAACGCTCCTTTAATGGTAATGCTGGAAAGTTTCTATCCGAATGCAGAAATCCGATATACTACGGACGGCAGTGAACCTAGTAAAACATCCACAGTGTACGAAAAGCCTTTCGTTCTGGAAGGTAATATCGACCTGAAAGCCGCTGCTTTCAAAGATGGAAAAATGCTGGGTAAAGTAGCTCACAAGCCATTATACGGTAATTTATTGACAGGAAAGCCCTATACTGTTAATTATAAGATGGGATGGACAGGCGATATATTTGATGAAAACGATGTATTAGGAGCTGACAAGACAACCTTCGGACTGACCAACGGTAAACGAGGAAATAACGCTTCTTATACTCCGTGGTGCAGCTTTGGCATTGTTGAAGGTAAAGACTTGGAATTTATCGTTAATTTGGATAAGCCGACACAAATCAGCAAAATAATTTTCGGCTCTTTATTCAATCCGGCTATGAGAATTCTTCCTGCAGGAGGAGTTGCCGTAGAAGTATCAGCAGATGGCAAACAATACACTCCGGTAGCTGAAAAAGCCTTGAAACACGATTATCCGGAAACAGGACGAATTGCATTCACTGATTCCATTGAATTTGAGCCAACACAGGCTACCTTCCTGAAAGTTAAGATTAAGAATGGCGGCACACTGCGCAATGGGGTTAACTTTGAAAAGAACAATGGCCCGGAAGTAATTCCTGCCGAATTATGGATTGATGAAATAGAAGCTTATTAAACAAAGCTAACTATATTTCATGCGGATTTCACGGTACTGACTCAACAGGACGTGGAATCCACATCATTTATCTCCGTACCTGAATAACAAAACGGTGAACGCTAGTTTAATACTAATGTTCACCGTTTTATTTATAATCAATCACACCCCAAAAGGCATAATTATCATTCATTCGTTTACACCGAAGATATATTTATCACACAAGCCCTTTGGAAGAAAGGTAACGTTCTGCCTCCAAGGCAGCCTTACATCCACTTCCCGCAGCTGTAATAGCCTGACGATAATGCGGATCGGCCACATCTCCTGCTGCAAAAACTCCGGGCACTTTCGTACGAGGACTATCACCGTCTGTAATAATATAACCTACTTCGTCCGTATCGATATACTCCTTAAATATTTCAGTATTTGGTTGATGTCCGATAGCCAGGAAGAAACCGTCGATAGGTAAACTATAACGTTCTTCGTCCGGTTCACCCCAACGTTTCACCAAGTTTACACCCTCTACGCCATTGTCACCAAACAAACCAACTGCATTGTGTTCAAAAAGAACTTCAATCTTCTCATGGTTCATGACACGTTCCTGCATAATCTTCGATGCACGCAGGAAAGGTTTACGAACGATCAGATATACCTTGGATGCAAGACCGGCAAGATAAACCGCTTCTTCACAAGCAGTATCACCTCCACCAACTACAGCAACCACTTTCTTACGATAGAAAAATCCGTCACAAGTAGCACAAGCGCTTACACCCATTCCGGCATATTTCTTTTCATCCTCCAGCCCCAGATATTTAGCAGTTGCCCCGGTAGCAATAATCAATGATTCCGTTTCAATCACTTTATCACCGTCAATTGTTATTTTATAAGGAGCTTTGCTTAAATCTGCTGCCGTAGCGATACCAAAACGAATATCTGTTCCGAAACGGCTTGCCTGTGCACGCAAATCTTCCATCAACTGCGGACCACTGATACCTTCCGGATAACCGGGAAAGTTTTCTACATCTGTCGTAGTAGTCAACTGGCCGCCCGGCTGCAATCCTTCATATAGTACCGGACATAAATTTGCACGTCCTGCGTAAATCGCTGCCGTATATCCGGCAGGTCCTGAACCTATAATCAGGCATTTCACTTTTTCTATTTCTGCCATTTTAATTTATCTTTATTGTTTTGTTATAAAAACATGTTATCTCAAATCTATCACCTCTGCATTGGGATATTGTTTTTTATCAAAAGTAAAAACACGATCCGTATAATTCTGCCCCGTCTGATAACTTGTAACGGTTATCTCATTACGTGTCTGCTGTCCACGCTGCTGAAGCAAAATATATAGAGGTTCATAAGTGTCCTTCGTCACAAAAAGAGTGATACGTTCCAACTCCTGTTTCTTATCCCTGGCAGTCAGAACGACTTCCCAAACAGCTTTTCCACGAAACGTTTTGGTTGTCCCCAACTTATAAGAGAATCCTTTCTGATACATATACAGAAATGTATACGGATTTATCTGCTGCAACTCTTCCTGCGTCGGATTACTGACATTCACTTCATCATTCTTTGTCACATAACTCCATTGCGTTTTTCCGTCAAACCAAGTGATGATATCAGATGTTTTCAGTACGAATTTCTCTCCTTTCAACTGAATTGTTCCGTTTTCAGCACCTTCTACCAAGCCGTTTGCCACAGCCTTTACAGTAAAATCAGCCTTCACGCCACCAGCTTTACGAAACGCCTCTGCCGTTTTGTCAAGAATGACTCTAGCCTGGGACTGCTGTTGTTGAGCAATCACAGGCAAAGACAGTAAAGCTATTAAAACACTAAAAATGTACTTTCTCATTTGATTAATAAACGAACTATTACTGTAAATTGTTCAATCGCATTTCAAGATCATTATCGTCAATACACAATACGTCACGCGCCTTACTTCCTTGTGTAGGACCTACAATTCCGGCTTTCTCCAATTGATCCATTATACGGCCGGCACGATTATAGCCAATCGCAAATTTACGCTGAATCAATGAAGTGGAACCTTGCTGATGAATAACAACCAACCGGGCTGCATCTTCAAACAACGGATCGAGACGTCCCATATCAATATCCCCTACTTCACTATTACTATCTTCACTCACATATTCGGGCAGGAAGAACGGAGTAGGATAACCTTGCTGACGGGCAATGAATTTTGTAATCTCTTCCACTTCCGGCGTATCGATAAAGGCACACTGCACACGTACCGGATCAGCTCCCTGCAAGAAGAGCATATCCCCTTTACCAATCAGGCGGTTAGCACCCGGACGGTCAAGAATAGTACGAGAGTCCATCATGGCAGATACACGGAAAGCGATACGCGCCGGGAAGTTGGCTTTAATCGTACCCGTAATGATATTGGTAGTCGGACGCTGTGTAGCAATAATCATGTGAATACCGACAGCACGTGCCAACTGCGCAATACGGGCAATCGGAAGTTCCACTTCCTTACCGGCAGTCATAATCAAATCTCCGAACTCGTCAATAACCACTACGATATACGGCATAAACTTATGCCCCTTTTCCGGATTCAGACGACGGTTAATAAACTTCTCGTTATATTCTCTGATATTACGTACATGCGCCATCTTCAGCAGGTCATAACGGGTATCCATCTCTACACAAACAGAGTTCAGGGTTTGCACGACCTTCGTTACGTCTGTAATAATCGGTTCGCCTCCATCAGGAAGTTTGGCCAGGAAATGATTTTCAATCACCGAATAGATGCTGAATTCTACTTTCTTCGGATCGACCAGTACAAATTTCAATTCTGCCGGATGCTTCTTATATAATAAGGAAGTAATAATAGCATTCAAACCTACTGACTTACCCTGACCGGTTGCACCCGCCACCAATACGTGCGGCATCTTGCAAAGGTCGAACATAAAGACTTCATTCGTGATGGTCTTACCCAATACAATAGGCAGATCATATTTGGATTCCTGGAATTTCTTACTTCCGATCACACTTTGCCCGGAAACGATCTTCGGATTCTTGTTCGGCACTTCAATACCGATTGTTCCTTTACCCGGTATCGGAGCGATGATACGGATACCGTCAGCAGAAAGGCTTAATGCAATATCATCCTCCAAACCACGGATTTTAGAAATACGTACTCCTTGCTCCGGAGTGATTTCGTATAGAGTTACCGTAGGTCCTACCGTTGCTTTAATCGTACTGATTTCGATTCCGAAACTGCGCAATGTATTGATGATACGATCTTTGTTTGCATTTTGTTCGTCCATGTCAATCGTCGGATCATCATTTTCAAAATGCTTCATCAGGTCGATAGTCGGGAAGCGGTAGTTTTCCAAATCCTTAGTAGGATTATAAGGTTCGAGTTCCGGTCCCTCATATTCTTCTTCAGAAGCAGCAGGTTCTACTTCAAACCCGGGTTCCGCCTCTTCCAAAGGTTCGTCCTGCACAGCGGGAACAGGGTTGGAAACAGTCGGTTCAAACACCATCGTCACTCCTTCACTTCCATCAGACAAAGGAGAATCTTCCGGATCCGGCTGGTTGAGCGGGAATTCATCTTCGGGTTCTTCAGCCTGTATATCCATCACTGGTGCCGGAGGAGGTGTCTGTTTATACGTCCGTTTCAAATTGAACTCCACTTCCTGCGGTTGGGAAGTCGTGAATTCCTGATCGCCTTCCCCTTCCGGGATGACTTCTTCCTTCTCTTTCTTTTCGCGTTTTAGGAAGCTCAACGCAAAAAGTTTACGCAACCAAATAACAGTACGCGCACTTATATATATAAAGAAACAGATAGCAGTTATCAACAGGATCATCCATACACCAGGTACTCCTACTTGTGAGATTAACCAACGACTGACATTGTATCCATGCATACCGCCCAGATAAATGAAAGAATCCTGATAATGATCCATAAAAGCAAATCCGAAGAATATGGAGAACCAGACTAATAAAAGCGTGCAGCCAATAAACCACTTCCACAAGCGGACCACACGTACACGCATCAACTTCAATCCTGCCACTGCCAGAAAAACAAGTATAAAGAAAGAGGAAATGCCGAAACAGTCGTTTATCAGATAGCTTGCCAACTGCGCTCCACGTGAACCGGCATAATTCTTCACCTGATTATTAACAGCCGCCAAATCCGCCGAACTACCGCTATCGATAATACTTTGATCGGCAGCCCCCGTAAAGAAGAAGGAAGAAAAAGCCAACAACAGGTAAACGGAAAAGATGACCAGCATCAATCCAATCACAAAATGAACAGTTTCATTCTTACATACAGCCACAATTTTACTGGGGGAAGAGGGAGTGCTTTCTGCCTCCTTATCTAATTTCTTCTTTGCCATGAGTCTTTTATTCTATTTTTATAAAATTGGAATGAGATTCTAAGCCGCAAAAATAATAAAAAAATAACGAGCACTACGCTCATTCAATCCTTTTTCTTACCTTTGCGTTTCAAATCAATATAGATCATGGAAAAAGAAAGCCAAACGATATTTGATAAGAACGTAATTGAGTTCGTTACAGTAGCCGCCGAATTTTGTGCATTTCTCGAACGTGCCGAACGCATGAAGCGTAGTACTTTCGTTGATACATCATTAAAAATACTCCCCCTGCTCTATCTCAAAGCATCTATGCTACCCAAATGTGAGACGATCGGGGACGAAGCACCCGAAACGTATGTCACAGAAGAGATTTACGAAATTCTGCGTATTAATCTTTCAGGATTGATGGGTGACAAGGATGATTATCTGGACGTATTCGTACAAGATATGGTTTATAGCGACCAGCCTATCAAGAAATCAATATCGGAAGATCTGGCTGACATTTATCAGGATATTAAAGATTTCATATTTGTCTTCCAACTGGGACTGAACGAAACAATGAATGATTCATTGGCTATCTGTCAGGAAAACTTCGGTACACTGTGGGGACAGAAACTGGTAAACACGCTACGCGCCCTTCATGACGTGAAATACAACCAGCTGGAAGAGGAGGAAGAGAATGGTAATGAAGAAGGATTTTACGAACCAAGCGACGACAACGATTGTTGTGAAGAAGAAGGCTGTCATTGCCACGACGATGATTGCCACTGTCACGAAGACGGTTGCCATTGCCACGATGATGAATAAAAATAGAAATGATTGTAAGAAGAACCATAGATAAAGATGAACTAAAAGAACTCCCGAAAACTGTTTTTCCGGGACGTATTTACGTTATCCAGTCGGAAGCTGAAACGGAAAGAGCAGTAGCTTACCTCCAATCCAGATCTGTGATAGGCATTGACAGTGAAACGCGTCCTTCCTTTACCAAAGGACAATCGCACAAAGTAGCACTCCTCCAGATTTCTTCTGAAGAATGTTGTTTCCTATTCCGGCTCAACATGACGGGATTGACCCAGCCATTGGTTGACTTATTAGAGAACCCGGCTGTAATCAAAGTGGGCCTTTCACTGAAAGATGACTTTATGATGCTGCACAAACGCGCACCTTTCACTCAACAAAGCTGTATTGAGTTGCAGGACTATGTGCGCCAATTCGGTATACAGGACAAAAGTCTGCAAAAGATTTATGCCATCTTATTCAAAGAAAAAATATCCAAATCACAGCGCTTGTCCAACTGGGAAGCTGATGTATTGAGCGACGGGCAGAAACAATATGCCGCCACGGATGCATGGGCTTGCCTCAACATCTATAATCTGTTGCAAGAGCTGAAACAGACAGGAGATTGGGAAATAGCTGCTCTCCCACCTGCTCCCAAGGAAAGGAAAGAAGTCACTATCGGCCCTATAAGTAACCAGCAGTCATAGACGATAAATGATAAGTGATAAATAATAAAATAAGTAATTAATAACCAATAACAAAACTATCTCAATCCTCCTCTCCCTGGGAGAGGGTTAGGGAAAGGCTATATTATGCATAAAGTATATCTAAAACCCGGTAAAGAAGATTCTCTTAAGAGATTCCACCCCTGGATTTTTTCCGGTGCTATCGCCCGTTTTGACGGAGAGCCCGATGAAGGTGAAGTTGTAGAAGTATACACCTCCAAAAAAGAATTTATTGCCGAAGGACATTTCCAGATCGGAAGTATTGCTGTGCGCGTACTGTCTTTCCATCAGGAACCTATCGATCACGATTTTTGGAAACGCAAACTGGAAATAGCATACGATATGCGTCGCAGTATCGGCATCGCCACCAATCCGACCAACAACACTTACCGGCTCGTTCATGGTGAAGGAGACAATCTCCCCGGACTGGTTATTGACGTTTATGCCAAAACTGCAGTCATGCAGGCACACTCTGCAGGAATGCACGTAGACCGCATGACAATTGCCGAAGCTTTATCCGAAGTAATGGGCGACAAGATCGAGAATATCTATTATAAATCAGAAACAACTCTTCCTTTTAAAGCAGATCTTTTCCCCGAAAACGGTTTCTTGAAAGGAGGAAGCAGTGATAATATCGCGCAAGAATATGGTTTGCAGTTCCATGTAGACTGGCTGAAAGGTCAAAAGACCGGATTTTTTGTAGACCAGCGCGAAAATCGTTCTTTACTGGAACGTTATGCCAAAGACCGTTCGGTACTGAATATGTTCTGCTATACCGGCGGATTCTCATTCTATGCCATGCGCGGAGGTGCAAAGCTCGTCCACTCTGTCGACAGCTCTGCCAAAGCAATTGATCTGACTAATAAAAATGTAGAACTGAACTTCCCCGGTGATTCCCGCCACGAGGCTTTTGCCGAGGACGCTTTCAAATATCTCGACCGCATGGGCGACCAGTATGATTTAATCATTCTCGACCCGCCCGCATTTGCCAAACACAAAGACGCCCTGCGGAATGCTTTACAAGGTTATCGCAAACTGAATGCCAAAGCATTCGAGAAAATCAAACCGGGCGGCATCCTGTTTACTTTCTCTTGTTCGCAAGTAGTAAGCAAGGACAATTTCCGTACTGCCGTATTTACCGCAGCAGCCATGTCAGGACGTAGTGTACGCATCCTGCATCAACTGACTCAACCCGCCGACCATCCGGTAAACATCTACCATCCTGAAGGAGAATACCTGAAAGGCCTGGTACTCTATGTAGAATAACCGGATTCACCACGGATTACACGGATTAACACAGATTTTTATCACAAAGTCATGCAGGAGTTCCACAGGGTGGCACAGGGCTTCACGAAGTCCTTTTCCTTTTCTAAGGTGAGAACAGAGAATCCGGATATAATGATTGATTGATAAAAATCTGTGTTAATCCGTGTAATCTGTGGTGAAACAGAAGGGCAGTAACAGAAAAACGGAGGATTCAAAGTTAATTAGAGTTAACAAACGGAAGATTTTTGAGAAAACATTATGTTGTATAACATAAACCGTCTATCTTTGCACTGTGTTTTTCATGGTATTAGATTTAAGGTTAACAAAGATTGGCTGTCTGGGATAGATAGCCTTCTTTTTTTTATACCCCCTTCATTTGTTTTTTCACGACCAAATCTCTTCTTTTCTTCGCATTTATGCCATTTTTATCCCCTTTTTATCAAATTACTAGTCTACCTATTCAATGAAAATATTATATTTGCAAGGTTTATGAACGTGAAGAGAAACACAAATTAAAAAAGTCATGAGTATAAAAGTTCGTTTGATTATTATGAACTTCCTGCAATTCTTTGTATGGGGGTCCTGGTTAATATCACTAGGTGGCTATATGGGAAGAGAACTTCATTTCGAAGGAGGACAGATCGGAGCCATTTTCGCTACTATGGGGATTGCCTCTTTGGTAATGCCGGGTATTATCGGTATCATTGCCGATAAATGGTTTAATGCAGAACGTTTATACGGGCTTTGCCATATCGCAGGAGCCGGATGCCTCTTCTACGCTTCTACTGCAACAGGATACGACCAGATGTATTGGGCTATGCTACTCAACCTGTTGGTATACATGCCCACGCTATCCCTCGCTAACACTGTATCGTACAATGCACTAGAACAATATAAATGTGACCTGATTAAAGACTTCCCTCCCATCCGTGTATGGGGAACGATCGGTTTTATCTGTGCCATGTGGGCAGTCGACCTTACCGGGTTTAAGAATTCAAGTGCACAGCTTTATGTAGGCGGTGCTTCCGCATTACTACTCGGGCTTTATTCTTTCACCCTTCCCGCTTGCCGACCGGCTAAATCAGAAAACAAATCATGGCTCTCCGCTTTCGGTCTGGATGCGCTGGTGTTATTCAAGAAAAAGAAGATGGCTATTTTCTTCCTTTTCTCTATGCTTTTAGGTGCGGCATTGCAGATTACAAATACTTACGGTGATCTTTTCTTAAGTAGCTTTGCCAGCATCCCCGAATATGCAGAATCATTCGGAGTGAAACATTCGGTAATCCTGCTGTCCATCTCGCAGATGTCGGAAACACTGTTTATTCTTGCCATACCTTTCTTCCTGCGTCATTTCGGAATCAAGCAAGTCATGTTAATCAGTATGTTTGCCTGGGTATTCCGGTTTGGGCTGTTCGGTTTTGGAGATCCGGGATCGGGACTATGGATGCTGATCCTTTCCATGATCGTTTATGGTATGGCCTTTGATTTCTTCAACATTTCCGGTTCATTGTTTGTTGAACAAGAAGCCAATTCTTCCATCCGTGCCAGTGCACAGGGGTTGTTCTTTATGATGACCAACGGACTGGGAGCCATCATTGGCGGATATGCCAGCGGTGCGGTAGTAGATGCATTCTCTGTGTATGCTGACGGCAGACTGGTGAGTCGCGAATGGATGGATATCTGGCTGATATTCGCAGCATACGCGCTGGTGATCGGCATCCTGTTTGCCTTGGTATTCAAGTACAAACACCAGCAGGAGAGTAAAACAAATTAAGTAAAAGAGAACGATGGACAAAAAGGTAGAATTACAAGTTATAAATATCACGAACAGCCAGGCGCAAGTAGGCGCATTTGCTATGCTATTAGGCGAAGTGGACGGTGAACGGCAACTGCCTATCATCATCGGTCCCGCGGAAGCCCAGGCTACCGCTTTATATCTGAAGGGAGTAAAGACACCCCGTCCATTGACACACGATCTGTTTACAACAAGCCTCACCATACTGGGAGCCAGTCTGATACGTGTGTTAATTTACAAAGCAAAGGATGGTATTTTTTACTCCTATATTTACCTTAAGAAAGACGAAGAGATTATACGTATTGACGCACGGACTTCAGACGCAATTGCCTTGGCAGTGCGTGCCGACTGTCCAATTCTTATTTATGAATCTATTCTTGAACAGGAATGCCTTCACATGTCGTCGGAAGAAAGAACCCATTCTGAAAAAACGGACAACGACGAAGAGACTGAAGAAGAACATGATTTGCCGGATGCTACTTCCATAACGCTTGAGGAAGCACTGGAGCAGGCTATCAAAGATGAGAATTATGAATTAGCCGCCCGGATACGTGACCAAATCAATTCAAGAAATAAAAACCAGTAAGTAACATTATGCACGTTTTTTATACTCCCGATATACAGAAAAGCAACGAACTTCCCGAAGAGGAAGCACAACATTGTACCCGCGTTCTGCGATTAGGTATCGGAGATGAAATCACTCTTACGGACGGTAAGGGGAACTTCTACAAAGCTGAAATTACTGTTGCGACCAACAAACGTTGTTTTGTAACGATCAAAGAAACGATTTTTCAGGAACCGTTATGGCCGTGCCATTTACACATTGCCATGGCACCGACGAAGAACATGGACCGTAACGAATGGTTTGCAGAGAAAGCTACCGAAATCGGATTTGACGAACTGACTTTCCTCAACTGCCGTTTCTCGGAACGTAAAGTCATCAAGACCGAACGGATTGAAAAGATTCTTGTATCAGCAATCAAACAATCTCTCAAGGCACGATTGCCTAAATTGAATGAGATGATTGAGTTCGATCCGTTCATCAGACAAGAGTTCAAAGGACAGAAGTTTATCGCCCACTGTTATGAAGGTGAAAAACCTTTATTAAAGAATGTCCTGAAACCCGGAGAAGACGCCCTTGTCCTGATAGGTCCCGAAGGGGATTTCAGTGAAGAAGAAGTGAAGAAAGCCATCGAACAGGGATTTGTTCCGATCAGTTTGGGCAAATCACGACTCCGTACGGAAACAGCGGCACTGGTGGCCTGCCATACGCTGAACCTACAAAATCAATAATTCTGAATCAATGATTATACAACTTTTAAATAACATAAGTATGGCAAAGAAAACGATTTCACGACTCTCGGTACTGGCAGTACTGATTGTTTTTCTGGCAGCATGTTCCAAAACATCGGAGTATACCAATGTGATACCGGCTGACGCCTCGGTAGTTGCCTCTATCAACCTCAAATCCCTTGCAAGTAAAGCGGGATTGGATGATAAAGAGAATGAAGCTGCGAAACAAAAAGTACTGGAAGCACTGAAAAGCGGAATGAATGCCGCCACCTTCCAACAACTGGAAAAGGTCATGAAGAATCCGGGTGAATCGGGAATCGATGTCGAATCTCCATTCTATGTATTCTCATCCTCTTCTTTCCCTTACCCTACTGTTGTAGGTAAAGTGAACAATGAGGACAATCTTCATGCTTCACTCGACGTGATGGCTAAAGAACAAATCTGCCAGCCGATAAGCGAAGCTGACGGCTACAGTTTTACAACAATGAATGGCGGCCTGCTCGCTTTCAACAATTCTACTGTATTGATAGTCAATGTAAGCGGAACCACTCAAACTGAAAAAGCCAAAGAAGCCATCACCAATCTGTTGAAACAGACGGCAGATAACAGCATTGTAAAATCAGGAGCTTTCCAAAAAATGGAAAAGCAGAAAAGCGATATCAACTTCCTTGCTTCTATGGAAGCTATCCCTGCAACCTATCGCAACCAGATAAGCATGGGGTTACCAACCGAGGTGAAAGCAGAGGACATCACTCTTGTAGGAGGACTGAATTTTGAGAAAGGCAAGATTGCCCTCAAAACAGAAAACTATACTGAAAACGAAGCCGTGAAAGCGCTTATAAAAAAACAAATGGAGTCATTTGGAAAAGCAAACAACACTTTCGTTAAATACTTCCCGTCTTCCACACTGATGTTCTTCAACGTAGGTGTGAAAGGAGAAGGGCTTTACAACTTGTTGAGCGAGAATAAGGAATTCCGCAATACAGTATCTATTGCCAAAGCAGACGAAGTAAAAGAGTTGTTCGGCTCGTTCAATGGTGATATTTCTGCGGGATTAATCAACGTAACGATGAACAGTGCTCCTACTTTCATGATGTATGCGGATGTTAAGAATGGTAATGCCCTCGAAACAATTTATAAGAACAAGCAATCATTGGGACTGAAAAGAGGGGAAGATATCATTCAGCTTGGCAAGGACGAATATGTCTACAAAACAAAAGGCATGAATATATTCTTTGGTATCAAGGATAAACAAATGTATGCTACCAATGATGAGTTACTCTACAAGAACGTGGGCAAAGCTGCCGACAAATCGATAAAAGATGCCCCTTACGCATCGGATATGAAGGGTAAAACCATCTTTGTTGCAATCAACGCTGAAGCAATACTGGACTTGCCTGTTGTTAAAATGGTAGCAGGTTTCGGAGGACAGGAAGTTAAAACATATATTGAGTTAGCCAATAAGGTTTCTTATCTGTCAATGAGTTCAGAAGGAGAAATCAGCGAGATCGACCTTTGCTTGAAAGACAAAGACGTCAACGCTCTCAAACAAATCGTAGACTTTGCCAAGCAATTTGCCGGCATGTAATTAATTTGTAAACAAACGGTATGAATAGTATTCACCTGCAGCAAACACTTCCCCAAGTGTTTGCTGACCGTAATTCGGTGACTTCGGATGTATGGCACCAGGATCTGATCTTCCGGAAAGAAGAAATGTATCTGATTGAAGCAGCTTCCGGCACCGGCAAATCTTCGTTGTGCAGCTATATCTATGGTTATCGCAACGACTACCAGGGGATTATTAATTTCGATGAAACCAATATCAAAGCATACTCCGTGAAGCAATGGGTCGACCTAAGAAAGCATTCACTAAGTATGCTTTTTCAAGATTTACGCATCTTCACCGAACTGACCGCTCTTGAAAATGTGCAATTGAAGAATAACCTTACCGGATGCAAAAAGAAAAAAGAAATCTTATCATTCTTCGAGCAACTGGGTATCGCAGATAAAATAAATGTGAAAGCCGGCAAACTATCTTTCGGACAGCAGCAACGTGTTGCCTTTATCCGGGCACTCTGCCAGCCGTTCGACTTTTTATTTCTGGATGAACCGATCAGCCATCTGGATGATGATAACAGCCGCATCATGGGTGAACTTATCATTGCCGAGGCAAAGACACAAGGAGCCGGTGTAATCGCAACCTCCATCGGTAAGCATATCGAGTTGCCTTACAACCATATACTTCAACTGTAACGAGTAATAAATAACAAAAAATGAGTGGAAAATAGTAAGTGAGAAAATCAGCCGTCTCCCTCCACTGCAACATTTCAAATCGTAAATCGTAAAATTATAAATAAAATGCCAACCCTTGTCTGGAAGCTCCTCCGCCAACATATCAGTATCGGTCAACTGGCCGGTTTCTTTTTAGCCAATCTATTCGGCATGATGATTGTATTGCTTAGTGTGCAGTTTTATAAAGATGTCATTCCGGTATTCACCGAGGGAGACAGCTTTATGAAAAAGGATTTCATCATAGCTACCAAGAAAATCAGCACACTCGGTTCTTTTGCAGGAAAGAGTAATACGTTCTCTGCCGAAGATATTGCGGATTTGAAGAAACAACCGTTTACCAAAACAATAGGGGCTTTCACTCCTTCTCAATTCAAAGTATCGGCAGGATTGGGCATGCAGGAAGCTGGTATTCATCTTTCCACGGATATGTTCTTTGAGTCTGTTCCTGATGAGTTTGTGGACATCAAACTCGACAAGTGGCACTTCGACGAAAGCACGCATACCATCCCCATTATCATTCCCCGCAACTATCTGAACCTTTACAACTTCGGTTTTGCACAGAGCCGTAGTCTTCCCAAGCTCTCGGAAGGATTGATGGGGCTAATTCAAATGGATATTATGATGCGTGGAAACGGACGGGTGGAACAGTACAAAGGAAACATTGTCGGCTTCTCCAATCGTCTGAATACGATTCTTGTTCCCCAGTCTTTTATGAAATGGGCGAATGAGAATTTCGCACCGAATGCAGAAGCACAACCGGCGCGATTGATTATCGAAGTGAGCAATCCGGCGGATTCCGCTATCGCCAGCTATTTTCAAAAGAAAGGATATGAAACGGAAGACGGCAAACTGGATGCCGGAAAAACGACTTATTTCCTCCGTCTTATCGTAGGCATTGTATTGGGGGTAGGTTTATTTATCAGTATTCTTTCATTCTATATCCTGATGTTGAGCATTTTCTTGCTCTTGCAAAAAAATACGACTAAGTTGGAGAGTTTGTTATTAATCGGGTACAGTCCCAACAAGGTAGCATTGCCTTATCAGTTACTCACGGTAGGACTGAATGTTATCGTACTTGTATTATCCATCGGATTAGTCTCCTGGCTACGCAGTTATTACATAGACAGCATCCGATTATTGTTTCCACAACTGGAAACCGGGTCATTATGGGCAGCTATCAGCATGGGTGTTGTGTTATTCATTGTCGTATCGGTGATTAACATACTGGCAGTAAAGAGGAAAGTACTTTCTATCTGGATGCATAAATCATAAATGTATTCAAAGATATATCGTATGAAAAGCAAAACTACATTTTCAATGAATAGAGGTTCAATGGCTTTCTTTTTCGGAATGTTATTCTGTTTTACCTCATTATCCGGACAAAACACACAAGATACAATTCTTGCGTATTTCAATCTGCTGGAGAAAGTTCCGCAAGAAAAACTGTATCTGCATTTGGATAAGCCTTTCTATGGAGCAGGAGAAAAAATCTGGTTCAAGGGGTATCTCGTAAATTCTGTCACTCATCAAGACAATACGCAAAGTAACTTCATCATTACGGAGCTTGTCAATCGTTCCGACTCTATCGTGGAACGCAAGAAGATTCGCAGAGATTCGTTAGGTTTCCATAATGCTTTCACGCTCCCTCCCACTCTCCCTGCAGGTGACTATTATTTGCGAGGATATAGCAACTGGATGCTTAATCAGGAACCGGAATTCTTTTATTCACGTAATCTGAAAATTGGTAATTCGATTGATAACACGATTGTTTCAACTATTGAGTATCAACAAGAAGACGAATCACATTATACAGCCAGGGTCAGATTTACCAGCAACACACAAGAGGCTTTCGGAAATACAACCATCCGCTATCGCACCATCGAAAACGGAAAGATAAAAGATAAAGGTAAAAGAAAGACGGACGAAAGTGGTTTGATTTCTATTTCTCTGCCGGTTCTGAAGCCTATTGCCGCACGCCAGATTGAAGTAGAATTTGACGATCCTCAATATATTTATAAGAGAACGTTCTATCTGCCTTCGTTTACAAAAGACTTTGACGTTAAGTTCTTCCCGGAAGGTGGAGCTCTCTTGACCGTTGCTCATCAAAACATAGCTTTCAAAGCTCAAGGATCGGATGGTTTTTCCACAGAAATAGAAGGATTTCTGTTCGATGCAAAAGGAGACACATTAACTGCTTTTCGTTCGGAGCATGATGGTATGGGAGTTTTCACCTTGAACCCGATTGCAGGGAATTCCTATTATGTGATTGCCAAGTCTAGTGACGGCATTACCAAGCGATTCGATCTTCCGGCCGCAGAAGAAAAAGGAATCGCTCTTTCCATGACGCATTACAAAAAAGAAATACGCTACGAAATCCAAAAAACAGAAGCTACCCAGTGGCCTCAAAAGTTATTCTTGATTGCACACACTCGTGGAAAGCTGGCAATCTTGCAACCGGTCAGTGCCGACAGGACTTTTGGAAGAATGAATGACAGTTTATTCAACGCAGGTATCACCCATTTTATGTTAATCGACCAACAGGGAAACGCACTTAGCGAACGTTTAGTTTTCGTACCCGACCGGAACCCGCATCAATGGCAAATCCTTGCGGATAAGCCTACATACGGAAAAAGAGAAAAGGTTTCCTTGCAAATTTCAGCAAAGGATGATAACGGAACTCCGGTAGAAGGTAGTTTCTCCGTCAGCATTACAGACAGAAGAAGTATCCAGCCGGACTCACTTGCAGATAATATCTTATCGAACCTTTTACTAACTTCAGATTTGAAAGGATATGTAGAAAATCCGGGGTATTATGTTCTTCAGCAAGACCTGCGTACACTTCGCACAATAGATTTCTTGATGATGACGCACGGATGGCGCAGGCATCATATCCAAAATGTACTGACTTCGCCTTCATTGAACCTCACCAACTATATGGAAAAAGGACAAACGATCAGCGGACGTATCAAGGGTTTCTTCGGCGGCAACGCCAAAAAAGGACCTATTTGTATTTTAGCTCCCAAACAGAACATCGTTGCCACTACTACCACAGATGATAAAGGAGAATTCATCGTCAATACATCATTCAGAGACAGCACAACTTTCCTCGTTCAGGCACGTACCAAAAGAGGATTCGCCGGAGTAGACATCGTGATCGATGCTCCCCAATACCCGGTAGCTTCTCCTAAATCTCCTTTTCATGATGGAACATCAACCTCCTTTATGGAAGATTATTTGCTAAATACCCGCGACCAGTATTATATGGAGGGTGGAATGAGAGTATACAACCTAAAAGAAGTAGTGGTTACAGGAAGCCGCAAGAAAGCCAGTTCGGAAAGTATTTATACAGGAGGCATCAACACCTACACTATCGAAGGAGACAGACTCGAAGGATTCGGCGCACAGACGGCCTTCGATGCAGTCAGCAGGCTTCCGGGGGTCAGTGTGACAAACGGAAACGAAATACATATCCGTAATAATCCTGAACAGCCCGTTATCGTCATTGATGATGTTGTCTATGAAGACGACAACGACATACTGACCATGATTCAAACCAGCGACATGTCCAGTTTGAGCCTTCTTCGTGGTGCTGATGCAGCAATTTTAGGTTCCCGCGGTTCGGCAGGCGCTATTGTCATTACCCTGAAAGACGGCAAGGATCTCCCGGCAAGACCGGCACAGGGCATTATTACATGTACTCCATTGGGATATAGCGATTCAGTAGAGTTCTATCAACCGACTTATGATACTCCCGAGAAAAAGAACGATCAACGTTCGGATTTACGAAGCACTATCTACTGGAATCCATCCTTACAACTGAATGCAGACGGAAAAGCAACTATAGAATATTATACTCCGGACAGCACTGCACCGGAAGATATCATCATAGAAGGCGTGGATAAAAACGGAAAGATATGCCGGACGATACAAACGATCAACAAAAAATAAATGAAACTGAATTTGAGATATGAATAGACTCATTATTGGTACAAAAAATGAACTAAATACAATCTATTCCGTGCTCCCTGCAAACGATTTTTCATTTTCATTTCTCATATTCTCATTGTTTTTGATAAACGAAAGATAATCAGATAGATATTTTATGAGAAATACTTTTTAAAACGGTATTTCTCATAAGTTTATCCGTATTTTAGCTCTAAATAGACCTTATTCTCATACTGTTTCAAGGTATTTCTCATAGTGTAATGTGCCGGAAGCCGGCATTGAATAAATAGAACGATGTATTCCTTTTGCTTGTTTCCATATACAGTGCCTTAGTCCCATATATTGTGGGAAAAGATTCCCAACAGCTTGGGAAAGGATTCCCTCATTTTGCGGGAAAGTTTTCCTTCAATATATGGGAATACTTTCCCACAATATATGGGACAATCGGAACTAATGAACATCTTCAAGCAAAAAGCCACTATTTTATCTAAATAGTAGCTTCATTTCCTGATAAAAATAAGGTAAGTCGAAAGAAAAAAGGAAAGACGAATGGCTTTTGACTATGAGAAATACCCTGAAACACTATGAGAATAAGGTCGATTTTGAGCCAAAATACGGGTAAACTTATGAGAAATGCCGTTTTAAAAAGTATTTCTCATAAAATATCTATTTGATTATCTTTCGTTTATCAAAAACAATGAGAATATGAGAAATGAAATGAAAAATTCTTTTTCAGTGCGTGGAGGTGGGAATTCATTTTGTACAAGAACGAAAACATAAAGAATCCTTCTCCCTCTCCTTATCTTGATAAAAAAGTGATTGAATATCAAACAGGTTAAAATTATTTCGTAATTTTGCAGATATAAAAGAATGAAGCTATGCCGGACTATGATTTAATCGCCATACTCGGACCTACAGCCTCGGGTAAAACTCCCTTTGCCGCGGCCTTGGCCTATGAACTCAATACAGAAATTATCAGTGCCGACTCTCGTCAGATATACAGAGGGATGGATCTCGGTACGGGAAAAGACTTGGCAGACTATACAGTAAACGGACGTACAATCCCCTACCACTTAATCGACATTGCAGATCCCGGATATAAATATAATGTATTCGAATATCAACGCGATTTCCTGATTTCTTACGAATCAATCAAACAAAAAGGCTGTCTCCCCGTTTTATGTGGAGGGACAGGCATGTATCTGGAATCCGTATTGAAAGGATATAAGCTGATGCCCGTGCCGGAAAACCCTGAATTACGTATTCGTTTGGCAAATCATTCGCTCGAAGAGTTGACGGAAATATTAGGCCGGTACAAAACATTACACAATTCTACCGACGTAGATACCGTGAAACGTGCTATCCGTGCGATAGAGATTGAAGAATATTATGCTGCCCATCCGGTTCCCGAACGGGAGTTTCCTGAATTGAACAGCCTCATCATCGGAGTGGATATTGACCGGGAACTGCGTCGTGAAAAGATCACCCGCCGATTGAAACAACGGTTGGACGAAGGAATGGTAGATGAAGTGCGGCAATTGATCGAGCAAGGAATTGCGCCGGATGATTTAATCTATTATGGGTTGGAATATAAATACCTGACATTGTATGTTATTGGAAAACTAACCTATGAAGAGATGTTCAACGGTCTGGAAATTGCGATCCATCAGTTTGCCAAACGGCAAATGACCTGGTTTCGCGGCATGGAAAGAAGAGGATTTACCATCCATTGGATGAATGCGGAACTGCCGATGAAAGAAAAGATAGCTTTTGTAAAAGAGAAACTGGAAGGGATTTAGTATCTTTGTCAGTTATATAGTGTGATTTTTAATACACAATAGGATAGATATACGAATATGAGTGTAGAACCAAAGAAATGGGGAGTGATTTACAACCCGAAAGCTGGTACCCGAAAGGTAAAAAAGCGCTGGAAAGAAATTAAGGAGTACATGGACAGTAAAGGCGTGGACTATGACTATGTACAATCCGAAGGTTTCGGTTCGGTGGAACGTCTCGCCAAGATTTTGGCCAACAATGGTTATCGCACGATTGTCATTGTGGGCGGTGATGGGGCATTAAATGATGCCATCAACGGCATTATGCTATCCGATGCCGAAGATAAAGAAAACATCGCTCTCGGCATGATTCCCAATGGTATCGGAAACGACTTCGCCAAATATTGGGGGCTTAGTACCGAATATAAACCGGCTGTCGACTGTATCATTAATCACCGGCTGAAGAAAATAGATGTGGGGTACTGCAATTTCTACGATGGAAAAGAACACCAACGCCGCTACTTCCTCAATGCTGTTAATATCGGACTGGGGGCACGAATCGTTAAAATCACCGATCAGACCAAACGCTTCTGGGGGGTGAAATTCCTTTCCTACGTGGCCGCCCTGTTTTCTCTTATATTTGAACGGAAACTCTATAGGATGCACCTCCGCATCAACGACGAGCATATCCGCGGACGCATCATGACCGTATGCATAGGCAGTGCCTGGGGATGGGGACAGACGCCTAGCGCCGTTCCTTATAACGGATGGCTGGATGTCTCCGTTATCTACCGCCCGGAATTCCTGCAAATCATTTCCGGACTATGGATGCTGATTCAGGGAAGAATCCTGAATCATAAGGTAGTGAAAAGCTACCGGACGAAGAAAGTAAAAGTACTCCGGGCACAAAACGCCGCTGTGGATTTGGACGGGCGGTTGTTGCCCAGACATTTCCCGCTGGAAGTAGGGGTGCTTTCGGAAAAAACAACACTTATTATTCCAAATTGATAAATTCAGGCACGGATTACGCGGATTACACGTTTTTTAGTAAATCTACATCTGCAAAAGCCGTATAGTTCGCGTAATCCGTGCCAGAAACATAAACTTATAATTAGATTAAGAAAAATGATAGAACTTAAGAACAATCCTGCCGGTAACTTCTTTCTGTTGGCAGGTCCATGCGTTATAGAAGGTGAAGAGATGGCAATGCGCATTGCCGAACGAGTAGTAAAAATCACCGAAGCTCTACAAATTCCATACGTATTCAAAGGCTCTTACCGCAAGGCTAACCGCTCACGTCTGGATTCGTTTACAGGTATCGGTGACGAAAAAGCACTCAAAGTATTAAGAAAGGTACATGAAACTTTCGGAGTTCCGACTGTGACAGATATTCACAGTGCAGATGAAGCAGCTATGGCAGCCGAATATGTAGATGTACTTCAGATCCCGGCTTTCCTTTGCCGCCAGACCGATTTATTGGTTGCAGCAGCGAAAACCGGAAAAACAATTAACATCAAAAAAGGACAGTTCCTTTCTCCGCTGGCAATGCAGTTTGCTGCCGATAAAGTGGTGGAAGCAGGAAATAAAAATGTGATGCTTACCGAACGCGGAACGACTTTCGGTTATCAGGATCTTGTTGTAGACTATCGCGGCATCCCTGAAATGCAATCATTCGGTTATCCGGTTATTCTGGATGTCACCCATTCCCTGCAGCAGCCCAACCAGACCAGTGGAGTAACCGGTGGAATGCCGCAACTGATAGAGACTGTAGCTAAAGCAGGTATCGCTGTGGGTGCTGACGGGATATTCATTGAGACACATGAGAATCCTGCGGTAGCTAAAAGTGACGGTGCCAATATGCTAAAGTTAGACCTTCTGGAAGGGCTGTTAACGAAGTTAGTCAGGATACGGGAAGCTATAAAATAACTCTTTTCCCTGTCTATTTGTGATTTACAACCAAACACGACGACAAATAACAAAGAAATATTTATTTAAACTAAATAGAACATGAAACATTTATTACGTGGATTATTTATTGCAGTCCTTTTTATATGCTGCAATTTCCAGCTCGTACTTGCACAACCCATGCAAGAACTGCCTGTGGACAAAAACGTCCGCATCGGTAAACTGGACAACGGGCTTACCTATTACATTCGACACAATGCACTTCCTGAAAAACGAGTAGAATTCTACATCGCACAGAAAGTAGGTTCTATCCTTGAGGAACCGCAACAACGTGGTTTGGCTCACTTCCTGGAACACATGGCTTTCAATGGAACCAAACACTTCCCGGGTGATGAAACCGGACTCGGTATCGTACCTTGGTGTGAAACAAAAGGTATCAAGTTCGGAACGAACCTGAATGCATATACCAGTGTCGACCAAACGGTATATAATATCAGCAACGTACCAACTGAAAATATCAATGTAGTAGACTCTTGCCTGCTTATCCTTCATGACTGGTCGAGCGCTATCGATCTTGCTGACAAGGAAATAGACAAAGAACGTGGCGTAATCCGTGAAGAATGGAGAAGCCGCAACAGCGGTATGCTTCGTATCATGACTGATGCACAGTCTACAATGTATCCGGATTCTAAATATTCAGACTGTATGCCTATCGGAAGCATTGACGTTATCAACAACTTCCCGTATCAGGATATCCGCGATTATTACGCCAAATGGTATCGTCCGGACCTGCAAGGTATCGTTATTGTAGGTGACATCAACGTAGATGAAATTGAAGCCAAACTTAAAAAAGTATTCGCAGACGTAAAAGCTCCGGTAAATCCGGCCGAACGTATCTACTATCCGGTAGCAGACAATCAGGAACCGCTTATCTATATCGGAACTGACAAAGAAGTGAAAAATCCTTCTGTCAACATCTTCTTCAAACAAGATGCTACCCCGGATTCTTTGAAAAATACCATCGCTTATTACGCAACGAACTACATGGTCAGCATGGCTATGAATATGCTGAACAACCGTTTGAACGAACTTCGCCAGACTGCTAATCCTCCTTTCACAAGTGCCGGTGCAGAATATGGAGAATATTTCCTTGCCAAAACTAAAGAAGCATTCAGTATCAGCGCAAGCAGCAAAATCGACGGAATCGATTTAGCTACGAAGACTATCCTGGAAGAAGCAGAACGCGCACGCCGCTTCGGATTTACGCCAACAGAATATGACCGCGCACGCGCCAACTATCTGCAAGCCGTAGAATCTGCTTACAACGAACGCGAAAAAACCAAAAGCGGCTCTTATGTCAACGAATACGTTAACAACTTCCTTGATAAAGAACCGATTCCGGGAATCGAAGTTGAATATACGCTCCTGAACAAACTGGCTCCGAATATTCCGGTAGAAGCTGTTAACCAGATCATGCAACAACTGATTACTGATAATAACCAGGTAGTTCTGTTGGCCGGTCCGGAAAAAGAAGGAGTGAAATATCCTACCAAAGAAGAGATTGCCGCTCTGCTGAAACAAATGAAGTCATTCGACTTGAAGCCTTATGAAGACAAAGTCTCTAACGAACCGCTGATCTCGGAAGAACTGAAAGGTGGCAAAATTGTTTCTGAAAAAGCCGGAGACATTTATGGTACGACTAAGTTAGTGCTTTCCAACGGTGTAACTGTATATGTGAAGCCTACTGATTTCAAAGCTGACCAAATTGTTATGAAAGGGGTAAGTTTCGGTGGTACGAGCATATTCCCGAACGAAGAGATCATCAATATTGCTCAATTAAACGGAGTAGCCCTGGTGGGTGGTATCGGTAATTTCAGCAAGGTTGACTTGGGTAAAGCTCTTGCCGGTAAACGTGCAAACGTGGCTGCCGGTATCGGTAATACAACAGAAACGGTTTCCGGTAGCTGTGTTCCGAAAGATTTTGAGACAATGATGCAGCTCACTTATCTGACTTTCACTTCTCCACGCAAGGACAATGAAGCATTCGAATCTTACAAGAACCGTTTGAAAGCCGAACTTCAAAATGCGGATGCCAACCCGATGACTGCTTTCAGTGACACTATTACAAGTGTATTATATGGTCATCATCCGCGTGCTATCCGAATGAAAGAATATATGGTAGACCAGATCAACTACGACCGTATTCTCGAAATGTACAAAGACCGCTACAAAGACGCAAGCGACTTTACTTTCTACCTGGTGGGAAATGTAGATTTGGCAACGATGAAACCGTTGATCGCCAAATATCTGGGTAGCCTGCCATCTATCAACCGTAAAGAGACTTTCAAGGACAACCACATGGATATCCGCAAAGGACAGATCAAGAATGTATTCGCAAAAGCACAGGAAACTCCGATGGCTACCATCATGTTCCTTTATAGTGGTAGTTGCAAATACGACTTGCGCAACAATGTCCTGCTTAGCTTCTTAGATCAGGCTCTGGATTTGGTTTACACAGCAGAAATCCGTGAAAAAGAAGGTGGTACATACGGCGTAAGCTGTAACGGCAGCCTAGGTAAATATCCGAAAGAAGAATTGGCGCTTCAAATCGTATTCCAGACTGATCCTGCCAAGAAAGACCACCTTTCTGCGATCGTTGTGGAACAACTCCACAAAATGGCCAAAGAAGGTCCGTCTGCCGAACACATGCAGAAGATCAGAGAATATATGCTGAAGAAGTATAAAGACGCCCAAAAAGAAAATGGCTACTGGCTCAATAACATGGACGAATACTTCTACACCGGTGTCGATAATACAAAAGACTATGAAAAGTTGGTCAACAGCATCACTGCTAAAGAAGTACAAGACTTCCTTGCCAAGTTGCTGAAACAGAACAACGAAATTCAAGTCATTATGACTGTACCGGAAGAAAACAAATAAATATTTCTCTAGTATATCTACTGAATGATGATATTCAACGAATTACGTAAACATGGAAGGCTCGCCGCCAAACGGCATCCGATGTATGAAAAGAACAAAGTTGCTAAAATACTCGGTTATGTCATGGGCGCATTTTGGGCCGGTTACCTGATATTCTTCGGTACGACATTCGCGTTCGGTTTTTCAGATATGGTTCCCAACCGGGAACCATATCATGTAATGAACGCAGTGGTTCTGATCTTTATCCTGGCACTGGACTTCCTGTTGCGTGTTCCGTTACAAAAAACACCGACACAGGAGGTAAAACCTTACCTCCTGTTGCCGGTTAAACGAATTCGTGTCATCGACTTTTTACTGATCCGCTCGGGACTAAGTCTGTTCAACCTGTTCTGGTTGTTTCTATTTGTCCCTTTTTCCTTCATCACTATTACCAAGTTTTTCGGTATCTCCGGTGTTATCACCTATCTTATCGGTATCCTGCTATTAATTATTGCCAACAATTACTGGTACTTGCTTTGCCGCACTCTTATCAACGAACGTATTTGGTGGATTCTATTACCTATCGCTTTCTACGGTGGAATAGGCTGCCTTCTTTTTATTCCCGAAGATAGTCCCCTCTTCTATTTCTTCATGGATCTGGGAGACGGATATATACAGGGAAACATTTTCTATTTTCTCGGCACCATACTTGTGATTGCCCTTTTATGGCTGATTAACCGCAAAATCATGTCCGGGCTGATTTATGCAGAGCTAGCCAAAGTGGATGATACCCAAATAAAACACGTCTCCGAATATAAATTCTTCGAACGCTACGGAGAAGTGGGCGAATATATGCGGCTGGAACTGAAAATGCTTCTACGTAACCGCCGCTGCAAAGGTGCACTACGCAATATCTCTATCGTAATTGTAGCTTTCTCCGTTGCACTTAGCTTTTCCAGTGTCTATGACGGTAATTTCATGACCTCTTTTATTTGTGTGTATAACTTTGCCGTATTCGGAATGATTATCCTTTCACAGATAATGTCATTCGAAGGCAACTACATTGATGGTCTGATGTCTCGCAAAGAATCGATTATGAGTTTGCTGAAAGCTAAATATTACACATACAGTATTGGTGAGATTATACCTTTCATACTGATGATCCCCGCTATCATCATGAACAAACTTACCTTACTGGGTGCTTTTGCTTGGTTTTTCTATACCATTGGCTTTATCTATTTCTGCTTCTTCCAACTGGCTGTTTACAACAAACAGACAGTACCTCTGAACGAAAAAGTGACAAGCCGACAAAACAATAGCGCCATACAGATGCTAGTCAATTTCGGTGCTTTCGGCGTACCGCTTATCTTATATAGCCTGTTAAATGCACTTTTGGGAGAAACAATCACTTACACAATCCTGTTAGTGATTGGTCTCGGATTTACCCTGACCTCCCCTTTATGGATAAAAAATGTATATCATCGCTTCATGAAACGGCGGTACGAAAATATGGAAGGCTTCAGAGACAGCCGCCAATAAACGTTCATGAATCATTAACTATATAAACATTGAAGATCATGATTACCATTGATAAACTTAAAAAGAATTTCGGTGAAAAGGTTGCCGTAGACATAGAACATTACGAAATCAATCAAGGCGACATGCTCGGATTGGTGGGTAACAACGGTGCCGGTAAAACAACTCTTTTCCGATTGATGTTGGATCTGCTGAAAGCAGACGATGGAAAAGTGATTATAAATGATATTGATGTCAGCCAGAGTGAAGACTGGAAAAGCATTACCGGTGCTTTCATTGACGATGGCTTCCTGATCGATTATCTCACTCCGGAAGAATATTTCTATTTCATCGGGAAAATGTATGGGCTCAAGAAAGAAGAAGTAGACGAACGACTTGTCCCTTTCGAACGCTTTATGAGCGGAGAAGTAATCGGACACAAAAAATTAATTCGCAACTACTCTGCCGGTAACAAGCAAAAGATCGGAATTATCTCCGCCATGCTTCATTATCCGCAATTATTAATCTTGGATGAACCGTTCAATTTCCTTGATCCAAGTTCGCAGTCTATCATTAAACATCTGCTCAAGAAATACAACGAGGAGCATCAGGCTACGGTTATCATATCCAGTCACAACCTCAATCATACCGTAGATGTATGTCCACGGATCGCTTTACTGGAACACGGGGTCATCATCCGGGATATTATCAACGAAGATAACTCCGCAGAAAAAGAACTGGAGGATTATTTTAATGTAGAAGAAGAGTGAGGGAGATTTATGAGTTATGAGTTGTGATTTATGATTTATGATTGAGATACAGTTGATGAAGGCAAAATTAAGATTTATCTATCTATTAGTTGGGCTGGCTGCTACATTTAGTTCCTGTCGCACTTCCGCTCCCCGGCTGGACTATCAAGCATTGGCACGAGCTTCTATTTTATTAGGTGTAGATGTCAATCTGGAAGATAATCATAAGCTCTATCTCGAAGCAGCCGATTGGATAGGGGTTCCTTATCGTGGTGGAGGTGATTCTAAACGAGGAACAGATTGTTCGGGGCTGGTTTATCAAGTGTATCGAAAGGTATACCGCACCCAAGTGCCACGCAATACAGAGGACTTGAAAAAAGAAAGTAATAAGGTCGCTAAGCGAAACCTTCGGGAAGGAGACTTGGTATTCTTTACCAGTAGCCGTTCAAAAAAGAAAGTAGCTCATGTAGGTATTTATCTGAAAAACGGAAAGTTCATTCATTCCAGTACCAGTAAAGGAGTGATCGTCAGCAACTTGAACGAGAGTTATTATACCAAACACTGGATAAGCGGAGGCAGAATACGTTAATTATCAACTTCTAATGATATAAAATTATGAAATCATTCATCGGAGCAGTTATATTTATCTGTGTGGCATTCAGTGCCAATGCACAACTTTTATGGAAAGTGTCCGGTAACGGACTAACCCAACCTTCCTACATCATAGGTACTCATCACCTGGCACCATTCAGCATCATGGACAGCATTGCCGGACTTCAAAAAGCGATGAATGAAACGCAACAGGTGTATGGAGAACTGAAAATGTCGGAAATGCAGTCGCCCGCCACCATGGGAAAGATGCAAAAAGCAATGATGATTGAAAGTGATACCACACTGACCTCCCTCCTTTCTCCGGAAGACTTTGAGAGTGCTAACAAATTCTGCAAAGAAAACCTGATGGTAGACTTAAATATGGCTCCGAAGCTAAAACCTGCCTTCCTGTTGAATAATGTAGTGGTAATGGCTTACGTAAAACATGTAGGAAAGTTCAACCCGCAAGAGCAACTCGACACGTTCTTTCAAAGCCAAGCCGCCCAAAACGGAAAAAAGGTGGACGGTCTGGAAACTGCCGAATTCCAATTCAACCTGCTTTTCAACGGTAGTTCACTACAACGACAAGCACAGCTACTCATGTGCACTCTTAATAATATAGAAGCAGAAGTAGAAAACCTAAAAAAGCTCACGAACGCTTACATGAAACAGGATTTGAACACTATGTTCAAAATCAGCGAAGAGCGCAAAGGTAATCAATGCGACGCACTTCCCAGCGAAGAAGATGCCCTTATTTACAACCGTAATAAAATATGGGCTGAAAAATTACCGGCTATCATGAAAGCCGCTCCGACTTTTGTTGCGGTAGGCGCCCTGCACCTTCCTGGAGAAAAAGGATTATTAAAGTTGCTAAAAAGCCAAGGATACACAATAGAACCTGTGAAATAAGAAAAGTATTTAGTACTTTTGCGGAAAAGTTTTCCCCAATGAACTACAAAACCTATTTATTCGATTTCGACTATACATTAGCCGATTCGTCGCGTGGTATCGTTAAATGTTTCAGAATTGTGCTCACCCGGCACCAGTATTTAACCGTTACCGATGAAGCTATCAAGCGCACGATCGGCAAAACACTGGAAGAATCATTCAGTATCCTTACCGGAATTACCGACCCGGAACAGTTAGAATCTTTCCGGCAGGAATACAGACTGGAAGCTGATGTACACATGAATGTAAATACCTGTCTTTTTCCTGATACATTATCTACACTGAAAGAATTGAAGAAACGGGGTGCCCGCGTCGGAATTATCTCTACCAAGTATCGCTTCCGAATATTGAGTTATCTGGAAGAATATCTGCCAAAGGATTTTCTCGATATAGTTGTGGAAGGAGAAGATGTAAAAGCGCCGAAACCTTCACCGGAAGGGGTACTATTTGCTTTGGAACATTTGGGAAGTACACCCGAAGAAACTTTGTATATCGGAGATAGCACGGTAGATGCTGAAACGGCCCGAAATGCAGGAGTAGATTTTGCAGGCGTATTGAACGGAATGACAACAGCCGAGGAACTCCGTGACTATCCACACAAAATCATTATGCAGAATTTGGGAGAGTTGGTCCAATAAGCAACAATGAGAGTTAAAATGCTCATTTATTTGCTGTAATCATTTTATCTCCTACAAAAAATAAAAGAAATATTTGTCGGAAACGAATAAAAATAGTACTTTTGTGCCCGATTATTCCGCAACGGGTTCGATAAAGAGCTCTTTAAGTGATTAAAGACCACCCGCCGGAGCTAACTTATACATTATATATAAGATGTACGCAATTGTAGAAATTAACGGTCAGCAGTTTAAAGCAGAAGCTGGTCAAAAGTTGTTCGTTCACCACATCGAAGGTGCAGAAAACGGTTCAACAGTAGAATTTGAAAAAGTTCTTTTGGTAGACAAAGACGGAAACGTTACAGTAGGTGCTCCTACCGTAGAAGGCGCTAAAGTTGTTTGCCAGGTTGTTTCAAACTTGGTTAAAGGCGACAAAGTTCTTGTTTTCCACAAGAAAAGAAGAAAAGGACACAGAAAACTGAACGGTCACCGTCAACAGTTCACTGAATTAACAATTACAGAAGTAGTAGCTTAATCAATTAAAAAGTAAGAAGAAATGGCACATAAGAAAGGTGTCGGTAGTTCTAAGAACGGCCGCGAATCACAGAGCAAGAGATTAGGCGTTAAGATATTTGGTGGCGAAGCTTGCAAAGCAGGTAACATCATCGTTCGTCAAAGAGGTACTGAATTCCACCCGGGTGAAAACATCGGAATGGGTAAAGACCACACTCTTTTCGCTTTAGTAGACGGAACAGTTAATTTCAAAGTAGGTAAAGAAGATAGAAGATATGTTTCTATCGTTCCTGCAACAGAAGCATAATTATCCGGACTGAAAATAGTTAAGACAAGGAGATGCAATCTGCAAGATTGTATCTCCTTTCTTTTTATATCAAAACATACTTTATCGCCTGACAAGTATACGCCTTTTTAACATTCAAATATTCACCTCATGGATATTTTTCATTTTTTCCATCCTTATTATTACCAAAATATTACAGAAGTGTAATATCGTTTATTTTTTTATCTATCTTTGTAGACTTAAAAAAAGGTTTTTCATAAAAAGTATAGATATGCTTACCATTAAACAAATTACAGAAAACACAGAGGCGGTACTCCGCGGACTGGAAAAGAAGCATTTCAAGAATGCAAAGGAAACGATCGATCAGGTGATCGCTCTTAACAACAAGAGACGTAGCACACAAAATGAATTAGATAAAAACCTGGCAGAGGTTAACTCACTTTCGCGCACCATCGGTCAACTGATGAAAGAAGGGAAAAAAGAGGAAGCTGAAACTGCACGTGCCCGCGTTGCCGAACTAAAAGAAGGCAACAAAGAGCTGGATGCTGCCATGACACAGGCTGCAACTGATATGCAGAATGTACTTTATACCATCCCCAACATACCTTATGACAGTGTACCGGAAGGCGTAGGTGCCGAAGATAACGTCGTAGAAAAAATGGGAGGTATGGAAACCGAACTTCCTAAAGATGCACTCCCCCACTGGGAACTGGCAAAGAAATATGATTTAATAGACTTCGACCTGGGCGTAAAAATCACAGGTGCAGGTTTCCCTGTATACAAAGGTAAAGGAGCACAACTTCAACGTGCCCTTATCAACTTCTTCCTGGATGAAGCACGCAAATCCGGATATACCGAAATCATGCCGCCGACAGTAGTCAACGCCGCTTCCGGCTATGGCACCGGACAGCTTCCGGACAAAGAAGGACAGATGTATCATTGTGAAGTAGATGATTTATACCTGATCCCGACAGCGGAAGTTCCCGTTACTAATATCTACCGTGATGTGATTCTGGAAGAGAAACAATTACCTATAATGAATTGTGCGTATACACAATGTTTCCGTCGCGAAGCAGGTTCTTATGGTAAAGATGTACGTGGCCTGAATCGTCTGCACGAGTTCTCCAAAGTAGAATTGGTTCGTATCGACAAACCGGAGCATTCTAAACAATCTCATCAGGAAATGCTGGACCATGTAGAAGGACTGTTGCAAAAACTGGAACTCCCCTATCGCATTCTCCGTCTTTGCGGTGGAGATATGAGTTTCACTGCTGCTCTTTGTTTCGACTTCGAAGTATATTCTGAAGCACAGAAGCGTTGGTTGGAAGTAAGTTCCGTATCCAATTTCGACACTTACCAGGCCAACCGCCTGAAATGCCGTTACCGTAATGCAGAAAAGAAAACCGAACTCTGCCACACACTGAACGGTTCAGCATTAGCACTGCCACGTATTGTTGCTGCCCTACTCGAAAACAACCAGACTCCGGAAGGTATCAGAATTCCGAAAGCATTGGTTCCGTATTGCGGCTTTGACATGATAGACTAAGACTTGGCATGACAGACTAATAAAAGTACCCATATACAGAGAGCCACTCATCAAAAGAGTGGCTTTTCTTTTATATTTCGTAAATTAGCTGTATCTTTGCCAAAATTTATATCATTCTGATAGCAGTTACGTAATAAAAACAACAAATTAATTAGATAATGAACAAAATCATTAGCAAGGAACGCTTTTCTGACAAAGTATTCAAATTTGAAATTGAAGCTCCTTTGATTGCTAAATCCCGTAAGGCCGGACACTTTGTCATCGTGCGTGTAGGTGAAAAAGGAGAACGTATGCCATTGACTATCGCAGGTTCTGACCTCAAAAAAGGTACCATTACTCTGGTAGTGCAGGAAGTCGGACTTTCTTCTACCCGTCTCTGTGAACTGAATGAAGGCGATTACATCACTGACGTAGTAGGCCCGCTCGGACAAGCTACCCATATAGAGAAATTCGGAACAGTAGTCTGCGCTGGTGGTGGTGTAGGCGTAGCTCCGATGCTTCCTATCGTACAGGCTTTGAAAGCAGCCGGCAACCGTGTTATCACTGTACTGGCCGGACGCAACAAAGACCTGATTATTTTAGAAAAAGAAATGCGTGAAAGCTCTGACGAAGTAATTATCATGACAGATGACGGCTCTTACGGTCGTAAAGGTCTGGTGACAGAAGGCGTAGAAGAAGTTATCAAACGCGAGAAAGTGGACAAATGCTTCGCTATCGGCCCTGCCATCATGATGAAGTTCGTTTGCTTACTGACTAAGAAATATGAAATTCCGACTGATGTTTCATTGAACACCATCATGGTGGATGGAACAGGTATGTGTGGTGCTTGCCGTATCACTGTGGGAGGAAAAACTAAATTCGTTTGTGTAGACGGTCCTGAATTCGACGGTCACCAAGTGAATTTTGATGAAATGCTGAAACGTATGGGCGCGTTCAAAAATATCGAGCGCGAAGAAATGCATAAACTGCAACCAGAATGTGAAGCAACCAAAGAAATCGACGAGAAAAGCCGTAATGCAGCCTGGAGACAGGAATTACGCAAATCAATGAAACCGAAAGAACGTACAGCCATTCCCCGTGTAGAAATGAACGAACTTGACGCTGAATATCGTTCACACAGCCGTAAAGAGGAAGTAAATCAAGGATTAACAGCAGAACAGGCTGTTACAGAAGCTAAACGCTGTCTCGACTGTGCTAATCCTGGATGTATGGAAGGCTGTCCGGTAGGTATTGATATTCCTCGCTTCATTAAGAATATCGAACGTGGAGAGTTTCTTGAAGCTGCTAAAACATTGAAAGAAACAAGTGCGCTTCCGGCTGTTTGCGGTCGCGTGTGTCCACAAGAAAAACAATGCGAATCAAAATGTATTCACTTAAAAATGAATGAAAAGCCCGTCGCTATCGGTTATCTGGAACGTTTCGCAGCTGATTACGAACGTGAAAGCGGGCAAATCTCCGTACCTGTCATTGCAGAGAAGAACGGTATTAAAATAGCTGTAATCGGTTCGGGACCTGCAGGATTGGCATTTGCCGGAGATATGGCTAAATATGGATATGATGTAACTGTATTCGAAGCATTGCATGAGATTGGTGGTGTGTTGAAATATGGTATTCCAGAATTCCGTTTGCCAAACAAGATTGTAGACGTAGAAATCGATAACCTTAGCAAGATGGGGGTTAACTTCATCAAAGACTGTATCGTAGGAAAAACAATCGGCGTAGAGGACTTGAAAGCTGAAGGTTTCAAAGGAATATTTGTGGCTTCCGGCGCCGGGCTGCCTAACTTTATGAATATCCCGGGAGAGAATTCCATCAATATCATGTCATCCAACGAATACCTCACTCGCGTTAATCTGATGGACGCTGCCAGTGAAGATTCGGACACTCCGGTCGCTTTCGGTAAAAACGTAGCAGTAATCGGTGGTGGTAATACAGCGATGGACTCTGTTCGTACTGCCAAACGTCTTGGTGCAGAGCGCGCTATCATTATCTATCGCCGTTCGGAAGAGGAAATGCCTGCACGTATCGAGGAAGTAAAACATGCTAAAGAAGAAGGAGTTGAATTCCTTACACTACATAATCCGATCGAATATATTGCTGACGAACAAGGTTGCGTAAAACAGGTTATTTTGCAAAAGATGGAATTAGGCGAGCCGGATGCTTCCGGACGTCGTAGTCCTGTAGCCATCCCGGGAGCAACAGAAACAATTGATATCGACCTGGCAATTGTCAGCGTCGGAGTATCTCCTAACCCAATTGTTCCAAGCTCCATCAAAGGACTGGAACTAGGACGAAAAGGAACCATCACTGTGGATGATAACATGGAATCTTCCATCCCTATGATTTATGCAGGAGGCGATATCGTTCGCGGTGGAGCTACTGTTATTCTGGCGATGGGCGATGGCCGTAAAGCCGCTGCCGCCATGAATGAACAATTGAAGGCAAACGCCGGTAACTAATTGCCACTTATTAACAGGTGGGCTAAAACCAACTCACACGTGGGCGGAACATCACTCGTCCCCCGGCATAAAAATAAAATAAGAAAAGCCCCGTCTACAAAATGTAAACGGGGCTTTTCTTATTTCAAATATCAAAGATACTTTCTACTTTACCACTTTGTTCGTCGCAGGATCGGGGAAGATTACAGCCGGTTTAAACGACTTTGCTTCCTCAAAATCCATCAATGCATAGGACATGATTATAACAATATCATCCGGTTGCACCTTGCGGGCAGCAGCACCGTTCAAGCAAATTTTACCCGAACCGCGTTCACCTTTGATAATGTAGGTTTCAAAGCGTTCACCATTGTTATTATCAGCGATATACACTTTCTCTCCCGCAATCATGTTTGCAGCATCCAACAGGTCTTCATCAATCGTGATACTACCCATGTAGTTCAGATTGGCCTCTGTGACACGTGCACAATGAATTTTCGACTTCAACACTTCAATCATCATAAGGTTTCGTCTTTTTAGTTATTCTTTATATTTAATATTATCAATCAGCCGGACTTCTCCACAGAACACTGTGATGCATCCAACTGCATAGGAAGTATCTTCCCAATTACTAATTTTCTGCAATGTGTTTCCGTCTACAATCTCAAAATACTCCATGCGCAAACCCGGAGCAGCTTCGATTGCATCTTCTACCATCTTTTGCGTCTCGCTCACTGTGTGAGTGGCTGCAAAGTTACGACTTTTAAATAAGGTCCGGGAAATATTTAAAGCATTTTCACGTTCTTCTGCCGATAAACGTTTATTCCGGCTACTCAATGCCAGTCCGTCTTCCTCACGCACAATTGAACAACCCACAATTTCAAGGTTATATTTCAATTGTCGAACCATCTCACGAATAATTGCTAACTGCTGAAAATCCTTCTCTCCGAAATATGCGCGGTCCGGCAGTACGGCATCAAACAGTTTACTGACAATCTGGCAAACACCGTTAAAATGCCCCGGACGGAAAGCACCTTCCATCACCGTATCTAATGGTGCATAGCTAAATTGACGAGTATCCGGTTCCGGATACATTTCGCTTACCGAAGGAGCAAAAGCAAAATCCGCCCCGCATTCTTCCAACAAACGGCAATCTGCATCCAATGTACGCGGATATTTCTCTAAGTCGTTTTTATCGTTAAACTGTGTGGGATTCACAAAAACACTCACAACAGTTACACCATTCTCACTTACGCTGCGCTTTACCAGAGATGCATGTCCCGCATGTAAAGCACCCATTGTAGGAACCAGTCCCACCTTTTTACCTTGGGCTCTCAAGGCAGTCAATTCTGCCTGTAAGTCCTTGATAGTGTGCACTACTTTCATTTTCGTCAATTGGTTTATGTTTTACTCGTTTGCAAAAACTCTGCAAAATAAACTAATATTTGCCACATAAAGAAAGAATATCTTATTTAATGTGTCTTTTTTTTCGTATCTTTGCAGAATATTATAGTGAACTATTGTTATTATGACAAAGGCGAATAAAGTTTTATTTATTACTCAAGAGATTACACCTTACGTTTCAGAATCCGAAATGGCCAATATAGGTAGAAACCTTCCACAGGCGATACAAGAAAAAGGCCGTGAAATCAGAACCTTTATGCCTAAATGGGGAAATATCAATGAGCGCAGAAACCAGCTGCACGAAGTGATCCGCCTCTCCGGTATGAACCTGATTATCGACGATACTGACCACCCCTTGATTATAAAAGTTGCGTCTATCCAATCCGCACGCATGCAGGTATATTTCATCGATAACGATGATTATTTCCAGAATCGTATGCAGACAGCGGACGAAAATGGTGTAGAATATGATGATAACGATAGCCGTGCCGTTTTCTACGCACGCGGCGTATTGGAAACAGTGAAAAAACTTCGCTGGTGTCCTGATGTCATTCACTGTCATGGCTGGATGACAGCTTTAGCTCCTCTTTATATAAAGAAAGCCTATAAAGACGAACCTTCTTTCCGCGATGCCAAAGTAGTATTCTCTGTTTATGAAGATGACTTCAAGAATACACTTAGCGATGATTTCGCAGCCAAATTGATGCTGAAAGGTATTTCCAAAAAAGATTTAGGTGATTTGAAAGAGCCGGTAGACTATGCTGCTCTGTGCAAACTTGCCGTTGATTATTCGGATGGAGTCATACAAAACAGCGAAAAAGTAGACGAGTCTATTATTGAATATGCCCGCCAATCTGGCAAATTGGTACTTGACTACCAGAACCCGGAAAACTATGCAGATGCCTGCAACGAGTTCTACGATCAGGTATGGGATGCTACTGCAAACGAAGAAGAATAAAATAATCAAGATACGACGATCATGAAAGCAAAATACGCCTTAATAGCTTTACTGGCAATCACTTTTTGGGGTTGTGATGATAACACTGCCGGACTGGGATTGGGAATGTTTCCGGAAAGCGACCGGGATATCAATGGAAAGCTATCTACCTTTGATGTGACTACAGAATCCGTTCATGCCGGTAAGATATATGCAATGACTAATGTGGGATATGTAGGTAAGTTCACTGATGAAACATTCGGAACTTATCAGGCTGGTTTCTTAGCAGAACTCAACTGTCCGTCAGGAATGACATTCCCTGGAGTATACAATGGTACTGCTCTTAACGATAAAAAGAAAGCTACCAATATAATGGTAGACGAAGCTGGGCTTGGAGACGACGCTATTGGAATATACAATACAGATAATATAAATGATCCAAAAAGAAAACTCATAGGCAACATTCATACTATTGAGCTTTATTTGTGGTATAGCAGTTACTTTGGAGACTCATTAACAGCTTGCCGTTTAAGTGTCTATGCATTAAATGAAAATTTAGATACAAAGAACGCCTATTATACAGATATTACTCCAGAGGATTATTACGATGCAAATACTGATAACAGTCTATTAGGAACGAAAGCTTATACAGCTGTTGATCTTTCAGTAAAAGACTCCATTCGTAAACTTAGTACATATGTTCCCAGCGTACACGTTTCTTTCAGAGATAAAGCTGCTAAAGAAATTGGAAAAGAAATTATTAAAAGAGCCAACGAGTTAGGTGTCAATTTTGACAATAAGGAGTTTAGAAAGATTTTTAAGGGTATTTATGTAAAGAGTGATTACGGCGATGGTACTGTGCTTTACATAGACCAAGCTCAAATGAACGTAGTATATAAATGCTATGCAGTTGATACACTTACAGGTGTTAAACTGGAAAAGAAAGTAGTAAAAGAAGGAGAGTCTAAAGACTCTACTTATTATGGATATCGTACCTTTGCCACTACTCGTGAAGTAATTCAAGCTAATCAGTTAGACAATGATAAGGATGCCATTCAAAAATGCATTAATGAGGATACGTGGACTTATTTAAAGAGTCCAGCAGGGATTTTCACTCAAATAACTCTTCCTATTAGCCAAATAGCAGATTCACTTCTTAACCAAACAGCAGAAAAGCGTCAAAGTGACATACTAAATGCTGTTAAACTAGGAATACCTATCTATAATGAAACCAGTGACAAAAAGTTTGGTATGTCGACTCCTAGCAATGTTTTATTAATACGTAAAAAGTACAAAGACAGTTTCTTTGAAAAAAACCAGCTTAGTGATGAAATAACTTCATCTCTATTTAGACCCACCACAACTAGCTTTACTCAATACACATTCAACAATATCACTCAAATGATTAATGATTGTTTAGCAGATAGGGAAAAAGCAGAGAAAGAAATACATGAAAAGGGGTCTATAACAATCAAAATAACCGATTTAGATGGAAATAGTAAAGATGAAACCGTCAATAATATTAAAGATTGGGAAGACTTAAGCGAATGGAACAAATTCGTACTTATCCCAGTACTTGTGACCACAGATTCTTCTTCAAGTAATAGCTACTATGGTTCCAGCAATGTTATTAGTATACAACATGATTTAAAACCTGGCTATGCACGTTTAAAAGGAGGCAAGAAAGGAACTATACAAGATGCCAAAGGTAACCCTGTATATCCAGAGTATGTGCTCAAGCTTGAAGTTGTTTCTACAAACTTTGGAACAAAATCAAAATAAGAAATAGTTGAAATATTATAAAGCAATAGCGCAGGTTACTCAATGTAACTTGCGCTATTGCTTTATAATATATTTATAGAGAAGTCAGATAAAATAATTCCATAATAAAACCGCTCAAACAGCAATCTTTGCTAGCGTACGTTATAGTTA
>NC_021017.1:4224819-4297282 GCF_000210075.1 Bacteroides xylanisolvens XB1A | reverse complement strand
CCTAAGATTCCTGATTAATATAGAAGAAATAGTGACGGTATATGCTTAGGATATTAACGGTATCGTCACCATATAGCGTCACTATTTCTATCGGATAGCGTTATTACTATCTTACAAAAGTATATTCTCCTACAAAGATCTTAACTTAATCCATAATAAAAACCGTGAGTTTGATTTTATCTCACTCACGGTTCCATATAATAGATTCTTATACTTCTTATTTAACAGCAGCCTTTTTAGCTTTCCCCGTAGACTTCTTCGACTCGGCTGTTGCTTTCTTTACTTTCTTTGCAGCAGGTTTTGATTTAGTAGCAGGGACCTCTTTCACTACCGGCTCTTTAGCATTAGTAGCCTTTTTTACCGCCGTTTTCTTTGCCGCTTCTACTTTTGCCTGTAATTTAGCCAATACCTTTTCCAATTCAGTAATCTCATCCCCCTGATTCTTAATGGTAGTCAACAAAGAATTTAGTTCTTCACTGTCTACATCAACAGGATACAGTGCATCTACCCGTTTGATAAAGTCACCCAAAATATTCATATAGTTGGTGAAAGCATCATAAGGAGAATCATAGATACCACGGTTCAACCACATCCCATTGTTCTTCGTTGTCATAAAACGGAAGTTATTGCTGGCCTGCAAGTAATCCCAATCCTGCTTAATACGACGATCATCACATAAATGAACACGTTCGGCTACACTATACAGTTTATTGAAAGCCTCACGTTGCATAACATTACCCAGCCAACAACTAGTATCTCTTTCTTCATCCACCCATGACATCGGATATGCAACATCAAGCTGCGACACTGATTTCAGCTTCGTTACGATTTCCGTCGGTGTAGAGAACGTGATTCCCTTAGCTTTTGCACATTCAGGCAGTGCCTTCATGAATTCAAGAATATTGGAAGATAACGGTTGAGCCATACCAAGTGCACTCAATTCCATAAAGATATTGATGACTTGTTCTTCTTGTGGCAATGCATCGATCCAATTAATATACTTATCGGCAAACAAAGGATATTCCGCCCAATCTGAATTAGAGAAACGCAAACTGATGTCGTCAGAGAGTTTGAAATCCCGCAACAAGAGCTTAAGACTTGGAGCCTGATTACAGTGATAAACATAATGCGGGCTCTTCCATCCCAACACATGTTTAGCACCTTCCGTCAACATCCCTTTGAAGCCCATAGAAGCTACCAATCCACCAATTTCATCAGAATAAATCAGACTAGAATTGCGGAACACTTTCGGTTCTTTACCAAACATCTGTTTCATCTTATCACGTTGACGAAGTACTTCTTCACGGAAGCAATCCTCGTTGGCCAGTGAAGACAAGCCATGAGAATAAGGCTCACATAAGAACTCGCAACACCCAGTTTCATTCAACTGGTGCAATAAATCAATGACTGCCGGAGCATGAATTTCCAATTGTTCCAAGGCTACTCCCGAGATAGAAAGCGCTACTTTAAAAGCCCCCCCCGAGTTTTTCGCCATCTCAATCAATGTATTGAGAGCAGGAATATACGAACGTTCAGCGACCTCATTCATACCCGTTTCGTTGGCATAATCATCATAATAATAATGGTCATTACCAATATCGAAGAAACGATAACGTTTCAAATGGATAATTTGATGTATTTCAAAATAAAGACAGATAGTTCTCATTTTTATTTATTGTTTTGTTATTTACCATAGTTTCTTAACACAGACTCGTAGAGAGCACGGATTCTCAAGCCGACTTTTTCCCACGTAATCCCATCTACTTCCTTCTTTCCCTCTTCTTTGAGATATTCGAAAAGAGACGGATTGGTACACAGAGAATGGATAGCGTCAGCCATCGCATGAATATCCCAATAGTCAGTTTTTATCACCTTATCAAGAATCTCGCCACATCCAGATTGCTTAGAAATGATGGAAGGTGTTCCACACTGCATAGCTTCCAGCGGAGCGATACCGAAAGGTTCAGAGACAGACGGCATGACAAATACATCACTGTTCTTATAAACCTCATATACCTGTCTACCTTTCATGAAGCCCGGGAAGTGGAATCGATCGGCAATACCACGTTCAGCAACCAAGTTAATCATGGCATTCAACATATCGCCCGACCCCGCCATTACAAAACGAATATTACGAGTACGCTGCAATACAAGCGCAGCAGCTTCTACAAAATATTCCGGTCCTTTCTGCATCGTAATACGTCCGAGGAAAGTGACCACCTTTTCTTTTGAGTGATCGGGACGCGGAATATCCAGCAGTTCCTGCGACAATGGATAAACAGCATTATGCATTGCAAATACCTTTCTGGGGTCCTGATGATACTCGTTAATAACAGTGCGACGAGTAAGCTCGGATACGCACATGATACAATCGGCATGATCCATACCATTCTTCTCAATCGAATAAACAGTAGGATTGACTTTGCCACGAGAACGGTCAAAATCCGTAGCATGCACATGGATGCAAAGCGGCTTTCCGCTAACCATTTTGGCATGTACTCCGGCAGGGTAAGTCAGCCAGTCATGCGCATGAATGATATCAAACTCCTGCTGACGGGCTACTACTCCGGCAATGATCGAGAAATTATTAATTTCTTCGTGCAAGTTCCCGGGATAACCACCTGCAAATTCCATACATCCCAAATCATTCACATGCATATAAGAAAAATCGGCATAGATATGGTCGCGGAAAGAGTAATATTCTTCCGGTGTCATCTCCAACAAACGTGATTTCAAGTAGTCATAGTGAACATCACGCCACACGATGGGTACTTGATTCATACCGATTATTTTCAAGAACTTCTCTTCTTCGCCGCTAGGTTTAGGCATACAGAAAATCGTCTCCATATCACCTTGCAGACTCAATCCTTTAGTTATTCCATAAGAAGCAACCGCAAGACCACCATATATTTTGGGAGGGAATTCCCATCCAAACATTAAAACTTTCATCTTCGTTCCTCCTTTTTTAATAATACTTAGACAGTAGCTTTAAGACACGCAGTATTTCTGCTACATTCATCGCGAACGATACTGCGCCACGTCCTTTGAAGGGCGGGTTCCCATCAAACAACTCGGGAATGGAACCAACGCAGTGGCTTGTCATCTCATCATCATAACTAATCAGCTGACGTTCAACGAATGACAACCCGCTCATCTTATAAATTCGAAGATAAGCTTCCAGATAGAATCCCATCAACCAAGGCCAAGCAGTTCCCTGATGATAAGCATAATCCCGTTGTATCTGCGGACCTACATAGTTCGGATTATATCCACCGCTCTTCGGACTCAACGAACGAATTCCTTTCGGAGTGAGCAGCTCTTTGGTCACAATATCGAGCACCTGTTTCTTTTGCGCACGATCCAAAGGAGAATAATCAAACGCTACGGTAAATATCATATTAGGACGTACACTCCAGTCCATCATATTACCGTCTACGTAATCAAGCAAATAACCATATTCATTACGGAATACCTCGACAAAAGATTTTCCTGTCACTTCTGCCTGTGCATCAAGTTCATCTGCCAAGTACACATCACCACCTTCACGCACCAAATCAGCGATAAAACGCAGTGCATTATACCATAACGCATTAAATTCAACAATATATCCAGTACGAGGAATCACCGGATGCCCGTTCACAGTAGAATTCATCCATGTAATCGCTTTATCCGTACCATTGGCAAAAAGTAATCCATTGTCATGCAAGAAAAGATTCTCATGTCTTCGCTGACGGATAAACTCCATAATATCTTTCAGAAGCTCTCCATATTTCTGACGGCATTGTTCGCGGGAAGTCTCTTTGGCATATTGCTGCATAGCCCAGACAGCCCAAAGCAAAACGTCAGGATGCTCCATTTCATAAATTTTGTATCCAACAGGTTCTTCATTAATAAAATTACGAATCGCCTTTTCCGCCGTTTTCATCACATCCTCAAACTGGTCGATCTCATCAAGCGCAAGCGTCAATCCAGGCAAGGCGATAAACATATCACGAGCACGGCATTTAAACCACGGATAACCGGCAAGAATATAATGTTCATCTTCCTGTTGGTTATGGAACTGATGAGCGGAATTTTTCAGACAGTGGTAAAAGCTATCACGTGGGGTACGATCAGCTACTTCAGCCTCAAATGTTTGTTTCAGTCTACGAGGAGTTACTTCTGAAGTTCCGGCAGAGAATACAATACTCTCTCCTTTCTTTATATCCACTTCGAAATAACCGGGAACATAAAGGTCTTCATTGAAGTCATATCCACGTTCCTGTTCTTTGGGGTATTCAATCCCCCGATACCAGTCGGGCATGAAATGAAATTCACACTTTTTATTCAACTGCATATAAAGTTCCGGATAACCGGGATACATACAGGTTTTAATACCATTTTCCACCAGTTGATACTCGCGGCTTGCCTGTGGGTTTTCGTGAGTGTACTCACGTACACTTCTGAAAGCAAGGAACGGCCGGAAGCGCAGGGTTGTAGCCGAATGCGCATCAAGTAAAGTATAACGAATCAGGATTCTATTTTCATGATGTACAAAGATTTTTTCTTTGCGGAGGATTACACCTCCGACACGGTAAGTTGTTGCCGGGATATGCTCACAGTCAAACTCACGGATATACTTGTGTCCGTTAGGACTAAAGTTGTTTCCCTGATATTTGTGCAACCCCAAGTTAAACTCCGCACCGTGTTGAATTACCGTTTCATCAAGAGAAGATAGCAGCACATGATTTTCATCGTCGAGATTGGGAACTGGAATTACCAACAGGCCGTGATATTTGCGTGTGTTACAATCAACAATCGTCGTACAATGATAAGCTCCTGCTTTGTTCGTCCGGAGGATTTCTCTCTGAAGAGATTCTTCCAGATTCGTCATGAGGGTCTTGTCAAATCGTAAATAACTCATAGTTGTGCATTATTAAAGGTTAATTATTGGTCATTATATCGTATATCTATTTATTGTTACATACCGTGTATATTGGCTGTAGCAGCATATACAATAGGTATAACGCCCAAATGTACAAATTATAGATAAAAACAAAAATAAAAAGGCTTTTTATTTTCAGATTTTGTGCAAATATTCGTAGTATTGCGTAAAATATCTAAAGAAAAGAATGTCATGAAGCAAGATATTCAGCGTATCATGCTGGCTGCAGCAAAGCCTTTGTTCCTTATTTTTATTCTCTATATACTCAAGATTATGGAAGTCGGAATGGACTGGGACTTCTCTCGCTTGGGGGTATATCCTATGGAGAAACGGGGACTGACCGGCATTTTAACCCATCCGCTGATACACAGCGGGTTCAGTCATTTATTAGCAAATACAATCCCTTTATTCTTCTTGTCATGGTGTCTTTTTTACTTTTACCGGGGAATAGCCGGTAAAATTTTTATTCTCATTTGGCTCGGAAGCGGACTACTTACTTTCCTGATCGGAAAACCGGGATGGCACATCGGTGCCAGCGGACTGATCTATGGCTTTGCCTTCTTTCTCTTTTTCAGTGGTATTCTCCGCAAATATGTTCCACTCATTGCCATCTCTTTACTTGTCACCTTTTTATATGGAGGAATTATATGGCATATGTTTCCTTATTTCTCCCCTACCAATATGTCATGGGAAGGACATCTTAGCGGAGGAATTATGGGAACGCTCTGCGCTTTCGTTTTCGTAAATCACGGACCGCAACGGCCGGAACCTTTTGCAGATGAAACGGAAGAGGAAAATAATGAAGAAGAGAAGGGAAAAAGCCCTTAAAGGGCTGAAATAGCAGAGTAAACAGACCACATTTAATTTATCAAATAAAAGTAAAGCTGTCAAAAGCCTGTTTTACTATCTGATTGATTAGAGACAAAATATCCCAAACATAGTAAATCCAAACTTCTGACAGCCTCAAAAAGCTTCTGCCCTACCAAAGGAAGCAGATAAAGAATCTTTTATTCCAAAGGAATCCACTTATACTCTCCAAGCAACTTAGCAGAATATTTGCCTGTCAAATCAGGTATATTAGTATCATCCTCCACTGTTGCATCAAACTCCCATCCACAAACTAAATCATCTTCCTGTCCTGTAACCCTAATTTCCTCATTCATCAGCTTTTTAATTTCTCCCTGTGACTTGGCAGATTTCCAAAGATGGAAATGTTTGATATATCCAGATAGTTTCCAGTCATTTGTCATACCAAGATTCCCCCCCATATGTCTAAAAGCAATCATAGATGTTCCCAAATCATTCGGATTATAAGGATTACCATCAAGCCCTGTCGCCTGATCCTTCAATTCGCCATTCATATACACTTTTACAACAATAGGTTTTCCTTCTGAATTAACATCTCCATCAACTCCTTTCTCGTTAATAACTGCTGCAAAATGAACCCATTTCTCTGTCGTACTGAAATCAATGCCAGGTTCCAACAATCCCCAATTATCCATTCCCAACGACATACGTAGTCTCTTATTATCAAAGTTATTAATTACCCATCCTTTTCTATAATGTCCGGTACCATCTTCGATAAAGACATCCACCACACTACCAAAACCGGAAGTATATTTCAACTTCACCCACAACTCAACAGTGAAAACTTGTTCACCAGTATTACCAAACTTAGAATAGTTCTCACTTGCTCCAAAATCAATATACCCGTCATTTTGTCCGTCTACATACAATTCTGCAGCTACAGAAACATATTCTATAATCACAGTTGCTTTAAAATCCTCCATCGCTTTTTTAGCAGCCTGAATCAATTCATCCACTTTCTCCTGTGAAGGATTAGTCTCTTCTCCGTTTTCAATTTGCCGGATGCTCTTTTTTATCTGGATTAATACCAGTTCAAGTATATCCCTGCTCTCTTCCGGATACATTCCCGTCTTATTTCCATACTGCGATCCATCCCTCAATGTTTCCAGCTGATTTTGATAATCAGTCAGTTGGCTTATAAAAGCTACTGTGTCTACCTTTAGCACATTATCGTCGTCATCAGAACAAGAAATAGAACATACTGATATAAACAATGCACATAGCATTATTAACAACATCTTTACTTTTGTGACTTTTTTCATGGTTTATTTTTTATTAATAAATATGATTACTGTTTGCTTTCTCTAAATTTCCCAACCCAGTACGCAGTGCGGGTGAGATAATAATCAGGTTCACGGTTCTCATAATCCAAATAAGTAAACTCGGAACTTGTGTAAGGCACAGCCGGTTCTATCTGGCTCCCTTCATGCCATTCATTAAAGGAGGTAATAGAAATAGCCGAAACCCCAGCTTCAATGGCCTTTCGATACATAGCGTCATAATACTGCCCATCCGTTCTAGTCCGGATTACCGAACCATTCCAAGGACGTATACGTGTGTCTATATATCCGGGACCCACACTTGGAATAAATATCTTACCATTTTCCTTTGCCCATTTTTGCATACTTACCCAATTAGTCGGGGTAGAACCATACGTGAACCCGGTAGCTGCAAAATATGTATAGAAACCATCAAAATGAGCATTCAAAATAAAAGGCCGTTGCACTGTCGGACTAGAAGTCCATAATCCAATCATCAAAGCATCATAGGCTGTATTTCTGATTGTAATGGAACCACCAGGACTTAATAACTTTTCCCATTCACTAGGTTCGATTAAATAAGAGTCATAAATAAAAAACAAAGGTTTGCCATCCTTTCTGTAGAAGGCCGGGTGATTTCCATACCTCGTTATCAATTTAACTATGTTCTCCCGGAGATTCTGCACATTTCTGCTGGGATATGGCTCCAAGTGAAAACATACTTTTATTTTTTTCTTATCTGCTGCATCCAGTATAAGACCGATTCTCTTGGCTTCAGTCTCATCCTGTTCATTCCACCAGGTAAGTGCCAGCACTCCGGTACGCGCCATAACAAACATATCCATATGTTTGGTCAAAATATTAGGATCACTACTACTATATCTTCCTAATTGAGGATAAAAATTACTGGCTATACTCTCCTGTGTACCCGGAATGGTCCCCGGATTCTGACCGGATCCACCATTAGGATCGGGTGCTATAGCATGGGCCCAATGTCTATATTGACCGTCAATAGCCTCACTTCCATACCAATCATAATAAAAGCAGAAAGTATCATAATCCAACTCTGTACCTAAATTATTATTTCCTCCGTTATTCTCCGAATTAGAAGGATTATTATCATCTTCTTTGCTACAACTTTCCAATGAAAGTGACAAGAAAAAAATCATCATAAAAAAGAGTCTCTGCATCATAATTGATTTAATTTTAATTATTCATATTCTTTATTTTCTCATTTCAAATGAAGGGGGGACAGACTGGTCTTGAGACGCCCACTCCTTATTGGGATAGGCCCCCATCGTTACTTCTAATTTATTTCCCTTCATCAGTTCCTCATGACTAAACCAAGATTTATCCCATTCCACTCCATCCAGCTTAACCGATTGAATGTATTTATGTTTCGGCGAATAATTATGGCAATATACTTCAAAGGTTTTGTCATCACTCAACTGAATTTTTGCCCGTTCAAACACCGGACTTCCAATGACATATATAGGTAATCCTGGCGTAACCGGATAAAAACCCAGCTGCGAGAAGACAATAAATGCACTCATGCCACCACCATCCTCATCTCCCGGCATTCCCATCAAATCATTTCTAAACCATTCCTCCAGTAATGCCCTAATCTTTTTCTGGGTCATCCAGGGTTTATTGGCATAGTTATATAAGTAAGGAATATGTAAACAAGGTTCATTTGCCATAGAAAACTGTCCGACATTACCTGTATGATCAGGAAAACGCGAGAAAAATTCATACTTGCTTTTTCCTAAAGGAGTATCAAACATCTTTTCCAGCTCATCAACAAACGCCTCTTTCCCTCCCATCAGTTTGATAAGATCCGCTACATTATGGGGGACATCCCAACGATAAACCCATCCATTATTTTCGCCATAATAATCCCTTCCACCCATTCCACCGGAATAACGATAATCAAACGGAGTGATAAAATTTCCTTCACTATCTTTAGGATGAAAAAATTTTGTTTCTGCATTAAACAATTGATGATAGTTCAAACTTCTTTGCAAAAAGTAATTGTAATCCTCTTTATTATCCAGCAGTCTGGCTATTTGTGCCAGACACCATTCATCGTACACTGTACCTAATGTCACAGCAACAGCTTGCCTTTTCTCAAAACTATGTACTTCGGAAACAACTTCCTCTTCACCAGAAGCTAACGCCGGAAAATATCCGTTTGACACATAAAAAGAATCTAGCTTTCCGGCTTCCATATCCGACCACGGTGCTAATGTCTTTTCAGTGATAGCATTTCTACAAGCACGATATGCTTCCTTTAAATCGAAATCCGTAATTCCTTTTACATAAGCGTCAAGTACAGTAGCCACCCCATGATTTGAATTCATCCGTCGGCTATCACCTGTTATCTCCGGAAAAGTAGGCATCCAAAAATGTTTCATCTGACCAGCCATCCGGATAAAAGACTGAATCATATATTTCTCGCGTTCCGGTTCCAGTAATATTCTCAATGGATGGGTAGCTCTATACGTATCCCAGATCCAATCATCAGTATAAAAAGGAACACCGCTATCCTGATGAACCTGATTGTCAAAAGCACTATAATACTGTCCATCTTCAGAAAGACAAACCATTCGTTCATATGTTCTGTATAAAGAAGTATAGAATATAGTCTTACTATCCTCACAGTTTCCCTTTACCTGAATCTTTCCAAGAGCATCATTCCAAATAGTTCTACCTGTTCGTGTAAGAGTTTCCAAATCCTTTCCAGCCACTTCGCGTTCCATATTTTTTTTCGCCTGATCTACACTTATAAAAGAGATTCCATAACGAAGATTAATCCTTTTATCATTCTCTGGAAATTTCATTACGACAGTATTTCCTTCTTCCGTTTGTAAAGGAACCACGTCCGTTTCCAGATAAAGATACACTCTTGTCTCATAGGAACCGATTTGCTGATAACCAAAAACTTTGTTTTTCTCTACATGCAACTCTCCATTTGTCGCCCCGATCAAAAGCCCAGGTTGCCCTGCCCGGAAATCTAATTGATATAAAGCCGACTGATGAGAAGGGACATATTTTACCTCTATATCATAGTCACTCAAAAAAACACTGTAATAATAAGGCTTGATCTTTTCATTATCGTAATTATACAATATAAAAGAAGACCTACTACCCTTCTCTAAACTATCACAAAAGCTATTGAACGGATTGATAGAGAAGGCCGAATTTCCTCTATGACTTGTCACTATCACAGGTAATCCCTTCAATTTATTACTTGTATAATCCTCCCTTTGAGGATATATTCGTAACATACTGTTAGGTAAATGGACAGTCGGATAAGTCGGTACCAACAAGTGACTAATATTTCCCATATATGGATTTACGTAACCAACAGGAGCTTTTATCTCCACACATCCTCCAAACGAGAAAAGCGGTAACAACAAAAACAGTCTGTATGCAAGGCAATCTTGTATTTTTCTTTTCATAAATGTCCTATTCCTTTATAAGTCGATTTCTACTGCAGGAGAATAATTATATTTAGCTTCCGACGTACTGCTCAATGCTCCGATTCTGAAAAAATAACTATGTTCCCGTTCAATTCCAGTAGTCTGGCTCAAATCCATGCTCAATTCGTACTCCGTCAAAGGTGATACAGCAGTATTTATTTCACTACTCACTTTAGCTGTCTGGATATTACTACTTACATGGGACTCTGTATGTGCAAATAGAGCGATTGTCTTTACCGGATCTACCGTATATTGCTGTAAACTGAATTTTGCTACTACTTTATTACCTTTATATCTAATATCAGGATTCACGATACGTATGTAAGGCAGAACCTCAAACACCTTATAATTCTTTCCTTTATTAATTCTAAAATCAATCGTATCTTGAGGAATATAATTCCCCTTATTCAGAATTATTTTGTAATCGCCCGCAAACATGAGATTATTTTGGAATGTTCCGTCATTTTTAACAGCCATTGCCTGAACAGGAGGATTGTCCCATCCGAGTTCAATAAAATAAATCTGCGAACCTCTGATTATCTCTTGCTCCACCAACTCACCTGTCTCCATATCCCGGATTTCCCCACCGAATGTAGCATTTGGGGCTATATCCAGATTGTCCTTTTCACATGCTACAAAACATATGGAAAAGAATATTATTGTCAATAAATAAAAAGTTGCTTTCATATTTTCTGTCTTTAAAGTAAAGTTTTGATATATCAAGGATTCTGAACAAGTCCGTTGCTACCGGTACCAGGAATATCCTGATAGTACCAGGAATAATCAAACGAATGTTTGTTCACTCCAGGAGCATCCATGCGTACAAAGATGTATTTAGGAGTTTCTCCTCTTAAATCGAGGAACGGAACTAAGGACTTCTTTATTCGGTTCTCATATTCCTTATGAAATATCCTCCAACGAATCAGATCCCATCTGCGTCTATTCTCAAAAGCAAATTCAACAAAACGCTCTTTACGTACATTCTCTATTGTTAATGGAATTTCGTCTTTGTGTGCAGCTCGCTTTCTAACAGCATTAAGCGCTTTTTTTCCTTTTTTCAGCTGTTCACCCGTTGCAGACGAATGTTCTATGGATGCTTCCGCATAATTCATCAGAATCTCAGCATAACGAAATTCGATCCAGTCTGTAAATCCCTTATTCCACTCAGAAGTCACGTCTTTACTTTCCTGCAAGAATTTGCGAAGAAGAAAACCAGAACGGGTGTAGTTACCACCAACAGAACTAAATCCCGAATACATTTTCTGATCCTGCGCACCAAACGAATAGTAGGTCTTTCCATCTTTCCCCTGAGTACTGGCATCTGTTCTGAACACATAACTTCCATCGGGACGAATAAATCCTCCCTGAATAATGATTTTCTGTCCTTTCCATTGCGTACCCGGAAGAATCATAGTAGCCCACATACGAATATCCTTATCATTGAATATTTCATAAGGAGCATCCATTGGATAAGAATAATAGTTAGCATTTCTGTCAAAACCAGAAAAAATTTCATTATTATCCACACGAGTACGGATAGGCTTACTTAATCCTTGCCCGTCATCCGTATAATCTTCATAAATATCGGCCAGATCTAACGAAGGATTCATACGTCCCGGATGCGGCCAGCCGTTTGCTACCTGATTAGGACGATACCAAATATCATAATTGTGTGCAAGTTGGGTACCAGATGTATATCCTTTAATAAAAATAGGTTCCTTCGTTCCATTCAATACACTGTTTGGATCCTCAAACAGTTTTTTATAATTTACGATAGCTTCGTCTCTGCTTTGAGGCTCTGCACCATATAAACCATACAACCCACTCTTCATTATTTCATCAGACGACTGCATACAGATTTCATAATAACGATCTGCTTCCGAAGCATCAATACCCACAAGTTTCTGTTCTACAGCCGGCCCCGACAGACCCACATAAGGCTCATGAGTATATTTGGCAATCGAAGCTGCATATAAAGCTGCCCGAGACTTCAGTGCCAATGCAATCCATTTATTAGCACGACGAGTATCTTCTGAAGACTCACTTAGTTTCCGGATAGCGTCATCACAATCGCTCAAGATAAAATCCCATGTATCCTTTTCTGTGCTGCGGGGCACTTTCAATTCTTCTACATCTCCATTATACACCTGAACTTTCTTGATAATCGAAACTCCACCATACCGCTTTGCCAAAGCAAAATATGTATATGCACGTAGAAAAGCAGCTTCACCCTCCAATAATGTTTTTTATTATTGGAAGTATTCAACGTAGGAATCGTTTCCAACAGGTTATTAATATCCCTTATCAATGTGTAAATACCAACAGAAGCATTATACAAACCTTTATCATCCGTATATCTTTCCCAAAAATTAAATCCTTCACTTCCCCATTCGTCGAATTCAGAATGCATCGCTTCGTCACAGTACATAGCAGCAGCCCGTCCACCATTATTCGGATCAGTATTCCCAATTCCCAAATTAAAGCCCTTATCAATCGCATAAGAGAAGTCCTCGATAGGAAGACGGCCGTAAAGATTTGCCATGTGCATCGCAATCCCCTCTTCAGTAGTCAGGACTTTGTCTGCAACCACCTTATTATTAGGCTCTATATCCAGAATATCCGTACATCCTGCAAAAAGAAGAGCCATATTCAGCAATAGTATAATCTTATATTTCATAATCTATCAGAAATTAGCAGTAAAACCAATATTAAAACTTTTAGTCAGAGGATAATTCATTCCAGCACTATAAGAGCCTTCCACCTTTTCCGGATCAAACGCTTTCACAAAAGAATCACAGAAGGTTAAAAGATTATAGCCATTAATATAGAATCGTATATTACTAATACCACTCTTTCTCAAAATACTGTCTGGCAATGTATAACCCAGTTCCAAAGTTTTGAGTCTTAAATAAGAAGCATCACGACGCCAGATATTACTCTCTTTATACATAGCTCCAGTATCCTGTATTAAACGGGTAGCAGGCCATTTCCCGGCAACCCATTTACTATTCGGATTGTAAGGGTCTTCTTTGCGCCATCTGTCATAGAAATAGGCTGGAGTATTCGCTCCTTTTGACCACAGTACCTCGGCATAAACCTCTGAAAACTGGACAGTATACATTCCCGCTCCCTGAAGCAAAGCGTAGATATCGAAATTTTTCCAAGAAGCCTCCAAATTAAAGCCATAATGAATCAGTGGAGTACCTGACCAAAAGAGAGGCATTCTATCATTATCATCGATAATACCGTCACCATTAGCATCTACATAACGGTAATCCCCCGGCAGTTCCTTGCTATTTCCCAACTCTCCATCCTGAACAGGAGCATATTTTATTTCCTCTGTAGTCTGGAATTGCCCATTAGTTTGATACCCCCATGTGAAATCATTCCAACGTCCGGAAGACTGATTTCTCCAACGATCCATGCTACTGGTGAAAGGTCCTCTTTCTACATGCTCCATCCGGGTGCGGGCTAAGTTCATATTCGCTTTGACGCTATAAGAAAAATTTCTGATCTTATTAGTATGCCCGAGCGTTATGTCAATACCCCTCGTCAAATCACTATTCAAATTTTCCTGTGGCAGTTGCGAACCAAATGTATTAGGTAATGCCACCACTCTTGTAGCTAACAATCCGCTTCTTTTTCTTTGGTATAAGTCGAACTCCAAAGAGAATAATCCTTTGAATATAGAAAGATCGAATCCTATATCAAGTAACTTAGCTTTATACCAAGTTAAATTCGTATTCGTAATAGAGGGAGCAGAAATGCCCGAAGTGGTAGTTCCGTTATTAAATTCATAAATACCAACATTAAGATTATACCCCGACACATATTGGAACGGATCACCTGCATCCTGTCCGGACTCCCCGTATGAAGCCCTAATCTTCAGATTATCAAGAAAGCCCAACTTTTCCTTCAAAAACTTCTCTTCCGACAAACGCCAACCAATAGACCCCATAGGGAAAAAAGCCCATCTGCTACCAGGAGCATAGCGGTAAGAACCATCATTTCTGAATCCTAATTCTAATAAATACCTTCCTTTGTAATCATAGTTAAACCGACCGACATACGAGATAAAAGCCTGTTCGTTGGACATCCCCCCTGAAACAGCATCTTTCAATCCGGCATAATCTACTTCATCATAAGTCAATAAATCAAACTTACGTTCTATATTCGACCAATCGCTTTTTTCCTGTCTCCTTTCATAAACCAATGTAGCACTTACATTATGTGTATCATTAAACAACCTATTGTAACTGATTTGTGCTTGCATGTCAAGCCTGCTCGCTTCGTTATTATTCACTTGTATCATAGAAGGATTATTGTATTCATTCTCTATATATTCATCCGTTTCGATAGCGTATGTATAAGTAGAAAACTTCTTTCTCAATCCTTTATGTTTATTGTGATTATAATCATAGCCTAATTGCCCTTGTATAGATAATCCCTGCACAAACGGTACTTCATATTTTAAAGTGAATGTCGATTGAAAGTTTTTATTATAATAATAATGATAACCTGTCATATCCGCATCCGCCAAAGCAATGGGATTAATTCCCATACTTTGAGTTGCCAAATAGTCCGGATTGTTATTGGCATACGCAGGCACAGTCGGCACATTCACACGGGTCTGCTTGAAGATCTCATAGAAAGAGTTCCATGGCTGGCTGGTCTTATCATATCTACCTGCCAAATTAACTCCTGCGGTCAATCCTCTAGCTATTTTTATATCAGTATTCGAACGAAAAGTAAATTTCTCATATCCCAAATCACCGGATTTCAACAACCCTTCATCAGATGCATAGCTAAAACTACCAAAGTATGAGACAATATCCGAACCTCCTTGCAAGGACAAAGTATATTGCTGTTGAATAGAACTATTCTTAATCACATGATCGTATAAATCAGTACTGGCATATCCAGAAGCACCCGTCTTCCATAATTCCAGTTCTTCTTTTGTAACCAATGGATTACCTTCTCCTAATATTGCAGCATCATTTCTAAGCTCCATATATTGAGCTGCGTTTGCCATCCTAGGAATATTAGTCGGTTTAGACCATCCCCAATTAGCCGACAAGGATATTTTCGCTTTTCCTTTATATCCTTTTTTTGTTGTTACAACAATGGCTCCATTAGCCGAATTCATACCATAAATAGCTGCAGTACCATCTTTCAGGAAAGAAATGCTTTCTATATCATCCGGATTAAGACGCTGAAACTCATTAGCCCCATCTCTGACAATCCCATCAATAATGAAAAGCGGAGTACCCAAACCACGGATATTGATATCGGAACGAAATTGTCCCGGTTCACCGTCATTCTGCCGTATCTTCAATCCCGAGACTTTCCCTTCAAGTGATTGTGCCAGACTGGTAGCTTTCGTTTTAATAATCTCATCATTTTTAATATTAGAAATAGCACCCGTCAAACTCTCTTTTTTCTGAACTCCATAACCTACCACTACCACTTCATCCAACGCCTGTGTATCTTCCAGCAATTTGATAACTAAAGACCGCATATCAGACACTTTTATTTTTTGAGTGCGGTAACCAAGAAAACTAATAGTTAATTCCGTCCCGACAGGAACCTCAATGGAAAAATCTCCATTCATATTAGAGATAGTTCCCTTCCCGACCACAGAAGATTGAATACTGGCTCCAATAATCGGTTCGCTGGCGTTGTCTATAACTTTACCCGTTATCAGGTTACTTTGGGCAAGAACAGAAACTGAGAACAGTAAGTCTCCCATCATCACAAGAAAGAACCTTAAATGCACATTCCAGTGCTTCTCTTTGCAAATGCGTGCTTTCATAAATTATAAATTAAGTTGATATATTGTTCAATCAATCATCTATTATAGATCACTATGAATCATGAACCTACTCAAGAGGTATCAGTACACTTCATAACTCGATAGATTTGCGATTAATTGGTACTGCGAAAGTATATGAGAGGCATTATCACAACATTAATTTCATATTAATAATATGATTTTTCTTATCACATTCCATATAAGTACCTGATAAACAAAGAGAAAAAAATAGAAATATTTTGCCCTCTTATGAAGAAAATAAAAGAACCCGAAAGCAATAAAGCCACTTCCGGGAAATCATTAATGCACTTTTAATGCAAAATTTATTTCATTCAAAAAATAAATTCCACCTATCAGCTCTCACAAATCACATCATCGTATGTAAATTCGGGAGAAGTATTCAATAAACGGTTATAATCAGCACAATACTTATCAAAACATTGTTTAGCAAGTCCTTTTTGTCCAGACAGAAATAACGCCCTGCACTTTATACGAATAGCATCTTCATCCGTACAGTCATGCATCAGTATAATATCCGCTATTTTCAGCAATAGTTTGTTGTCTTTCCCAATCTCTTCACGAACACTGATAGAAAGAAGTAGTTCTATAACGTTATGAGAATACTCCGATTTATATTCATCCACCCATTCCGTACTTACATTAGGCAGCAACACCCCCAAAGATGCCAACTCTACAAAGTTGACAATCATTTCTTTATTAGAAGAATTATAGAATTCAAAAGCATTTAAGATCTGGCATACCTGATGATAATCACATAGGGTATCTTCACCCATATCAATATACCAATAATCATTTTTATTAACAATCTGTACTTCCCCGACCGTCTCAAGAATTAGCCGAAGTTTACGGATATTAACCCTACGGTTGTTGGCTGCACTCGTTTTACTCATATCAAACCAAAAAGTCTCTTCCAATCTTTGTGAAGTTGTTCCCTTTCCACCTTTGATGGAGTTTAGCAATAGGAAAAGAAAAAGTAATTTAAGAGTAGGCGTAAATTCACCCGTTATATTATTCCCTTGTTTATCAAAGACCTGAAAACCACCAAGAAGTAAAATTGCAGATATTTTTCTGTTAGATGGCTTAGCAATCTCTTGTTCTCCATATTCCACTTTGGAAATAGTCATCGAAACTCCAGTTGTTTTACTTTTCTTTTTCTTGTAGACATATACAATAACGAAGAAGAAGAATACCAGACATATTAAAATGCTTCCATAGATAACCCATGTAGAAAAATGACAATCTTTGTTCTTTTCCATATAAATCTCATCTGACGATAAAGGAGGATATACTAAAGAATATACATCTAAAACTGCCTCACCCGGTATCTTCTCCTGAACAACAAAAGCATACAACATCTGGTCTTGATAGAGAAATAAATCACAATAAGACTTAATATCCAGAAAATCATATTCGATAGAATCACTTACTATTTTGGATTGTGGATTTAACTCACAAAGTTACTACAAAAAAGTGAAATGCGGAAAGAAATAGTGATAGAATTGAGTTACAAGGGTTTCAGTCGTGCTTCCGATTATTCGTGAAGCCATCGCAATCACCGCTGAAGCCAAATCAGGACGCCGCTACGTTACTTGTCCGTAACCATGCCCGAAAGGGCGACAAACGGACACGGATAGCGAAACAAGGCGTTAAGGATTAGTGAGTTACTGACAACCCACGCAACAAATCCGGTTACGGAAAAAGATTGCGCCGTTCCTCCCCGTTTTGCGTACCGACAACGGACTCTTCACCAACTAATTTTGAACCTAAAAAAATTAAGGACGATGAAGAGTACATTTTCAGTAATCTACTACCTCAAGCGTCAGGTAGTGAAAAAGGACGGGACAGTACCCGTCATGGGACGCATCACGGTGGACGGCACCCAGATGCAGTTCAGCTGCAAACTGACCGTCGATCCCAAGCTGTGGGACACCAAAGGGGGACGTGTCACGGGCAGAAGCACGGCGGCACTCGAAACGAACCGCATGCTCGACAAGATGCGTGTACGCATCAACAGACATTATCAGGAAATCATGGAGCGTGACAACTTTGTCACGGCAGAGAAGGTCAAGAACGCCTTTCTCGGACTGGAACACCGCTACCACACGCTGATGCAGGTGTTCCGCCAGCACAACGAGGACTACGAGAAACAGGTGGAGGCCGGCATGAAAGCCAAAGGTACACTCTTGAAATACAAGACCGTTTACAAGCACCTGCAAGAGTTCCTCTCCATCCGCTACCGCGTGAAGGACATCGCGCTGAAAGAGCTTACGCCCGCCTTCATCTCCGACTTCGAGATGTTCCTGCGCACGGACAAGCACTGCTGCACCAACACCGTGTGGCTGTATGTCTGCCCTTTGCGGACGATGGTGTTCATCGCTATCAACAACGAGTGGCTCACACGCGACCCGTTCCGGGAGTACGAAATCAAGAAGGAGGAAACTGTGCGCAGTTTCCTGACGAAAGAGGAAATCCGGCTGCTGATGGAGGGCAGGCTGAAAAACGCCAAGCAGGAGCTTTACCGCGACCTCTACCTGTTCTGCGCCTTCACCGGCTTGTCGTTCGCCGACATGCGCAACCTGACGGAAGAGAACATCCACACCTACTTCGACGAACACGAGTGGATAAACATCAACCGCCAGAAGACGGGCGTGGTGTCCAATATCCGCCTGCTCGACATCGCAAAGCGCATCATCGACAAATACCGGGGTCTGTGCGGGAACGGCAGGATTTTCCCCGTTCCCCACTACAACACGTGCCTTGCCGGAATCCGTTCCGTCGCCAAGCGTTGCGGCATCACCAAGCATATCACGTGGCATCAGAGCCGCCACACGGCAGCCACGACGGTGTTCCTCTCCAACGGCGTACCCATCGAAACGGTGAGTTCCATGCTGGGACACAAGAGCATAAAGACGACACAGATATACGCGAAAATCACCAAAGAGAAGCTCAACCAAGACATGGAAAACCTTGCGGCAAGGTTGAACGGCATCGAGGAATTTGCAGGTTGCACCATCTAAAACAGAGAAGCCATGAAACGTGATATAATCATCATAGAGGACAACACGATCAGCGTAAACGGTAACGAGATATGGATGACCGCCACAGAAATCGCCGGACTGTTCCACACGGGCGTCCCGGCAGTGAACGCCGCCATCAGAGCCGTCCGCAAGCCGGACGTGCTGAACGACTACGAAGTGTGCCGCTACATGCGGCTTGAAAACGGGCTGCACGCGGATGTTTACTCTCTTGAAATCATCATCCCCGTCGCCTTCCGGCTGAACACCTACCATGCGCATGTGTTCCGCACGTGGCTGGTAGAGAAAGCACTCTCGAAGGAAAAGCGGCAGGCATACGTGATGTTCATACAGAACGGAAAAGCCGGGTATTGCTGATAACGCATATAAATAAGAAAAAGGAAACGGACAGCCCCGTGAAGGAGTTGTCCGTTTCCTTTTTTCATGCAGCCGCCTTATTCCATCGGCTTGCGATAGTTCGCCTCCAACAATTCACGCAACCCCGATTCAGGGTAAAGCACCTTCCCTCCCAAAAGGATAAAGGGCAACACCCTGTTGTTGCGGTACTCCTGCAAGGTGCGGCGGCTGACACGGAGCAGTTCCGCCACCTCCCTGTCCGTCAGGTAACGCTCCCCGTCCAACGGCGGGCGGTAACTTTCCAGAAAGGCGGAGAGCCATTTCGAGCCTTTGCGCATGTTCTGCACAAGGGTGGCAAGCGGCTCGTCCTCCATCGTAAACACTTCATTGTTCTCGTTCATCATCATTTCGGATTCAGTGGGTTGTGAATAATAAAAATCATTTTCCGCCGGGATAGAGCGTGCCGACAAGCGGAATGAGCCTTTTGACCTCCTCCGGCTTGTAATAGAACCTGCGGTTAATCTGCGAGTAGCCGATAAGCCGCCTGTCGCGCAAGGTCTGCAACGTGCGCGGGCTGATCCTCAACTGCCCGCAGACCTCCTCGCCCGTGAGCCACCTTTCCATCCGCCCGCCGTCGCTCCTGCGCCTAAGGGTGGCTACCTTCTCCGCGAGGGCGTTGAAGGACACCACCATCATCTCGAAGGTCTTTTTCTCGATAGATACTATTTCCATAAGCAAAACATTTCAGAGTTTGCCGCAAAGGTAACGAAGCCGCCATGAACACGCACCGTTTCCCGCTAAAAGGCAGCTTGTTGCGCCGTCTGTCCGGGTTACGGAGCCATTATCCATAAAAATCTTACGTGAGCCACGTAGTGAGCTGTTAAAGCCCCTTTGGTTTATTGCCGAATTTTGCCGCAGAAACCAAAAGAAAAGACTGAATATGAAAGTGATAACGATGGAAAGTTCCGCCTTCACCGCATTGACGGAACAGATAGCCGAGATAGCGGCACACGTGCGTGCCGTTTCCGGCGGGAGGAAGGAAGAATCCCCCGACAGGCTGCTCACCACCCGCGAGGCGGCGCACCTGCTGAACGTGAGTTGCCGCACCCTCCAGCGCATGCGCAGCGAACAGCGCATCGCCTATGTCGTGCTGCGCGGCAAGTGCCGCTACCGGCAGTCGGAAATCGACCGCCTGCTCGAAGACAGCACCATTACGGGTGATGCCGCGACCCCGGAACAGATGAAACGCAACCACACGCTGCGCACGGGCGGCAAACCCAAAGGAAGGAGGACGTAGGACATGGAACTGCTTACCCGCAACAATTTCGAGAACTGGATGCAGAAAGTTATGGAACGGCTCGACCGTCAGGACGAGATGCTGCTCTCCATGCAGCCGTCCGGCAAAGCCCCGAACCCGATGGACGGGATCAGGCTTTTCGACAACCAAGACCTGTGCATGCTGCTCCAGATCAGCAAGCGCACCCTGCAACGCTACCGCAGCATCGGCGCATTGCCCTACAAGACGCTCGGCAAAAAGACCTATTACAGCGAGGCGGACGTGCTGACGTTCCTCTCCGAACATGTAAAGGACTTCCGCAAGGAAGATATAGCCTTCTACAAGGCTCGTATCCATAATTTCTTTCAAAAATAACCATTAAAACATTTTTCAGATGGCAAAGAAAAAAGACGAAAAGGACGTGCTGGTTGTCCGTGACGAGAAGACGGGCGAAATCAGCGTGGTAGCCGGGCTGAACGCCGACGGCTCCCCCAAGCGTATCCCCGCGAAAGCGGAGAACTCGCAGAGCTTCCTGCAATTCGACCGGCACGGCGACGTGCTGGACAACTTCTTCAAGAACTTCTTCCGCCAGTGCAAGGAACCCAGCCGCTTCGGTTTCTACCGTGTCGCGGCGGACCAAGCCGACAAACTGCTGGAGGTTATCAAGGACTTGCTGAAAGACCCCGACGGCAACAAGGAGATGCTTGCGCCCCACAAGGTGGACACCTCCGGCTACGAAAAGAAAGTACAGGAGGAGCAGTCCGCCGAAAAGCAGGAACAACCGGAACAGAAACAAGATGACGAACCTAAAAAACAGGAAGAAATGGAACAGAAAAACGAACAGAATCAGGAAAGCCCGCAACAGACGCAGGGCAACCGGGGCTACCAGCCCATCGACGAGAGCAAGATCAACTGGCAGGAGTTGGAGGAGAAATGGGGCGTGAAGCGCGACGACCTTGAAAAGTCGGGCGATCTTAACAGGATGCTCAACTACGGCAAGTCCGACTTGGTGAGGGTGTCGCCCAATTTCGGCGGAGAGGCTTTCGAACTGGACGCCCGCCTCTCCTTCAAGAAGGACGGCGAGGGCAATGTCAGCCTTGTGCCGCACTTCATCCGCAAGGAGCAGAAGCTCGACGAGTATAAGGAACACAAGTTCTCCGACGATGACCGGAAGAACCTGCGCGAAACGGGCAACCTCGGCAGGGTCGTGGACCTCGTGGACAGGGGAACGGGCGAGATCATCCCCTCGTTCGTCAGCATCGACCGCAAGACGAACGAAATCACGGATGTCCCGGCAAACAAGGTGCGCATACCGGAGCGCATCGGCAAGACGGAAATCACCAAGCAGGAGCAGGACATGCTGCGTGCCGGGCTGCCCGTGCGTGACAAGCTCATCGAGCGCAAGGACGGCAGGAAGTTCGTCACCACCCTGCAAGTGAACGTGGAGCAGCGCGGCGTGGAGTTCGTGCCGGGAACCGGCAGGTCGCCCCGTGCCGTCCAGACGCAGGAAACGAAGAACAACCCCGCACAGGGACAGGCGCAGGGTACGGAGAATGCCGCCAACACGCAGAAGGAGCAACGCCGCAACACGTGGACTAACGCCGACGGCAGCATCCGACCCATCAGCAAATGGAGCGGCGTGGACTTCACCGAGCAGCAGAAAGCCGACTACGTGGCTGGCAAAGCCGTGAAATTAGAGAACGTGACCGACAAGCAAGGCTTCCACGCCACGATGTACATCAAGTTCAATCCGGAGAAGGGACGCCCGTACCGCTACGACACCAACCCCGACAACGCTCAGAAGGTCGCCCCGTCCAACGAGAGCCGCACGCAGGTGGCGGTGAACAGCGAGGGCAAGACCAACGAGGCTACCAAGAACCTGAAAGAACCGTTGCGGAAGGGACAGACCGCCCCGAAGGACACCGCACAGCAACAGCAGCAGGAGAAGCCGCAGAAAAGAAACAATAAGGGCATGAAGATGTAATCCGGTGTCCGCCACTAAATCCGAAGTACCATTTGTAAAATTCAAAACGACAGAAGAATATGAAGACAATCATTGCAGAAAAGCCGTCTGTGGCACGTGAGATCGCCCGTATCGTGGGCGCGACAAAGAGAGAGGAAGGATATTTCGAGGGAGGCGGCTACGCCGTGACATGGGCGTTCGGACACCTCGTGCAGCTTGCCATGCCCGACGGCTACGGCATACGCGGCTTCGTCCGTGACAACCTGCCCGTCATCCCCGACACCTTCACGCTCGTCCCCCGCCAGACCAAGACGGAGAAGGGTTACAAGCCTGACAGCGGTGTGGCGGCGCAGATAAAGGTTATCGCCACCCTGTTCAACAGGAGCGAACAAATCATCGTGGCGACCGATGCAGGGCGTGAGGGTGAGCTTATCTTCCGATACCTCTACCATTATATCGGATGCACCACCCCGTTTGTGCGCCTTTGGATAAGCTCGCTTACCGACAAGGCTATCCGCGAGGGGCTGCGCAACCTCGAAGCGGGCGGCAAATACGACAATCTCTATCTTGCCGCCAAAGCGCGGAGCGAATCAGACTGGCTCGTGGGCATCAACGGCACGCAGGCACTCTCCATCGCCGCCGGACACGGCACATATTCCATCGGACGGGTGCAGACACCTACATTGGCAATGGTGTGCGCACGCTATTGGGAGAACCGCCGCTTCACACCCGAAGCCTTTTGGCAGCTCCATATCGCAACGGACGGCTGCGACGAAGGAACAGTGAAGTTTTCCTCTTCCGAAAAGTGGAAAGAGAAAGAGCCTGCGACGGAACTGTATGATAAGGTGAAGTCGGCAGGCACAGCCACCGTCACGAAAGCCGAACGCAAGGAGAAGACGGAGGAAACACCGCTCCTGTACGACCTGACGACGCTCCAGAAGGAAGCCAACGCCAAGCACGGCTTCACGGCGGAACAGACGCTTGAAATCGCGCAGAAGCTCTATGAGAAGAAGCTCATCACCTATCCGCGAACCGGAAGCCGCTACATACCCGAAGACATGTTCGCTGAAATCCCCAAGCTGCTCGCCTTCATCGGGGCTTTGCCCGAATGGAAAGGCAAGGTGCAGCCGAAAGCGCAGCCGACACGCCGCAGTGTGGACGGCGGCAAGGTGACGGACCACCACGCCCTGCTCGTCACTGGCGAGAAGCCGCTGTTCCTCTCCAAAGAGGACAGCACCATTTATCAGATGGTTGCCGGGCGCATGATTGAGGCTTTCTCCGAGAAATGCGTCAAGGACACCGCCACCGTCACGGCGGAATGTGCCGGAGTGGAGTTCACGGTGAAAGGCAGCATCATCAGGCAAGCCGGATGGCGTGCCGTCTATGGCGGGGAGGACAAGGAAGAAACCGCCATCCCCGATTGGCGGGAAGGCGACACGCTGACGCTGAAAGGCTGCTCCATCACGGAGGGCAAGACCAAACCCAAACCGCTGCATACCGAAGCGACACTGTTGTCGGCAATGGAAACGGCGGGCAAGGACATAGAGGACGACGCATTGCGTCAGGCGTTGAAGGACTGCGGCATCGGCACGCCCGCCACCCGTGCGGCGATTATCGAAACGCTCTTCAAACGCGGCTACATGGAACGCTGCAAGAAATCGCTTGTGCCGACAGAAAAAGGGCTTGCCCTCTACTCGGTCGTGAAGACGATGCGCATCGCCGACGTAGCCATGACGGGCGAATGGGAGAAGAATCTGGCACGCATCGAGCGCGGGGAACTGCCCGCTGACACCTTCCGCAGGGAGATAGAGGCGTACACACGTGAAATCACCTCCGAACTGCTCTCGTGCGACAAACTGTTCTCCCGCAGGGATTCCGGCTGCAAGTGTCCCAAGTGCGGGACGGGCAGCATGCAGTTCTACGGCAAGGTGGTACGCTGCGACAACGCGGAGTGCGGGCTGCCCGTGTTCCGCCTGAAGGCGAACCGCACCCTTTCCGACGACGAGATCAAAGAGCTGCTCACCGACGGGCATACGAAGCTGCTCAAAGGCTTCAAAAGCAAACAGGGCAAGAGCTTTGATGCCATAGTCGCCTTTGACGGGGACTATAACACGACTTTCGTGTTCCCCGAAAGGAAAACGAGCAGGAAATTTTCAGGACGGAAGAAATAGTATTACCTTTGCCACTGGTTCAGAGTAATGAATTGTTCTTCGATACCGGATTACACTCATACTTTGGATTTAGTGGTGGCACTCGGAGGGATACCGAGTGCCTTTTCTTTCTCCTTTCCAGACGATTATCCACGTCATTACCAATCCACTAAATTCCAAAGTAATGAACAACAAGAAGAAAAACGAGGGTCAGACCGACTTTTCCTATTACGGTCTGTACCTGCTGGACTACCTCCGCACGAACAGGTTTGAACAGGCTTCCGATGATGCCTTCATCCGGGAGCGTGCCGACCGTGCCGCCGAAACGTATGAGCGTGTGCGGCTCGAAGGCTATCCGCCCGAAGGGGCGCAGGAGTTGGCGATGGACACGCTCCTGCGGGGGCTTCGCTATTCCAAGTACGCCATCCTCCGCGAAGTCGTGGAAAACGAGTTTGCCAACGAAGTGCCGGAAAAGAAACGCGAAGCCTTCATCCGAAAGCTGCTGCCGCCTGTCGGTAATGTATTCTCCGCCTATGACCTTTCGGACGACAACTTCGCCCTGTCGCCCGAATACGACCTGCTCTACACGGAGCTGACGGGAGCCGCCGTCCTTTATATCGACGAGTATGGCGTTTAACCGCAAACAACGGCTGCGGGACAACATCGAGGCGATACGGACGGCATTCATCCTTGACAGGGAACGGAGGACGGCAACCGCCGAGGAACAAGCCATACTTCGGAAGTATTGCGGTTTCGGCGGATTGAAGTGCATACTGAACCCGGCAAAGGAACTGACGGATGCCGTGCATTGGGCGAAATCGGACCTCGAACTGTTTGCCCCTACGGTGGAGCTGCACAGGCTGGTGCGTGAAAACAGCAAGGACGATACGGAGTACAAGCGGTACGTGGATGCCATGAAGCAGTCCGTGCTGACCGCTTTCTACACCCCGCCGGAGATAACCGGCACTATCGCGGATGTACTGCATGAACACGGCATACGTCCCGATCGCGTATTGGAGCCGTCGGCGGGCGTGGGCGCATTCGTGGATGCCGTGCTGGAAAACAAGCCGGACGCGGATATCATGGCTTTCGAGAAAGACCTGATGACGGGCAAAATATTGGGATACCTGCATCCAGACCAAAAGGTAAGGGTGCAGGGATTCGAGAAGATAGAGAAGCCATTCACGGACTATTTCGACCTTGCTATCTCGAACATCCCGTTCGGCGACGTGGCTGTGTTCGACCCGGAGTTCACGGGCAGCCAAGACCCGGCAAGGCGTTCCGCACCGAAGGCAATACACAACTACTTCTTCCTGAAAAGCCTTGACGCGGTGCGTGAGGGCGGCATCGTGGCGTTCATCACCTCTCAAGGGGTACTGGACGCACCGTCCAACGCGCCCATACGCGAGTATATGATGCGTAATGCCAATCTGGTGGGAGTCGCACGCCTGCCGAACAACCTCTTCACGGACAACGCGGGTACGGAAGTGGGTAGCGACCTGATTATCCTGCAAAAGAACAGCGGCAAGAAACGGGAGCTGTACGATTATGAAGAGTTGTTCGTGCAGACGGAAAAGACACCGATAGGTAGTTTCCAGAACGGGTATGTCGGCAGCATCGGCATGATTCCCCACTCGGATCTGATAAGCGGCACAGACCCTTACGGGAAACCAGCCTATAAAGTCATGCACCGGGACGGCATCGAGCAAATGGCGGAGGATTTGCGGGAACATATGGATATTGAGCTGTATAAGTTGGACAAAAAGCTGTATGAAATGCACAGCCTGCATCCGGCACAGGGGAAAAGCACGGTGACAGAAACCATTTCCACACCGGTTGTCACTCCTGAGATACAGCCACGTCATGAAATGGCAGTGAAGCCCGAAGCGGCAACACCGCAGCCGGAGGAAGAAAAGTCGGAGATAGAGCCGCGCCGCCCCGATTATTCGGAGGGCGTGCAGCTCTCCCTGCTCGACCTCTGGGGCATGACGGAGGAAGTACGCAAGCAGGAAGCACCCGCCAAGAAGAAAAAGACGGCGAAAAAGGAAAGCCCGGCAAGGCGCATGCCTCCCAAACCGCAGGCGCAGGTTACGCCGAAGGTTACGACCGCACCGCCACAGCCGTCTGCCGCACCGCCGACGGAAAGCAGGGACAGCCATGAAACAAAGCCGGTGAGTGTCGCAGCCAAAGCCGATCCGGATGATATTTACGCTACTTTGGATTGGGACACCAATCCGCCCATCAACGGCTTCTATGAAATGATGATGGACCTCACGCCGGAGCGACGCAAGGAACTTCGCAGGCTGGCGGCACAGCATCAGGAGAAACGGCAGCATGTCCCGGACGTGAAAGCCGCGCCGGAGCAGGAAACACGGCAACCCGAAACACAGCCGGAAGTTGCCGCCATTCCTGTCGCTCCCGCAACGGAAGCGGCTGCAACCTCCCTTTTTCCCGAAATGGAAGCGGAAAAACCGAAAGAGGAAGCTCCCGACCTGTCGCCGCGTCCCTACCACCGCACGCCGGAAATGCACTTGCGTGAAGGCTCGTTAGTGGCTGACAGTGGGCGTCGTAACATCGGTTATCTGAAAGACATCACGCCTTACGGCGCGACATTCCAGCCGCTTGGACTGACAGGCTATCAGAAAGAGAAGGCGTTGCTGTATGTGTCGCTCCGTGACGCATACGAGCGTCTGTACCGTTATGAATCGAACAGGCGCGAGGAAAACCCGCAGTGGCGTGAGCATCTGAACACCTGCTATGACGAGTTTGTCATGCGCTACGGCAACCTCAACGCCAAGCAGAACGTGAAACTGGTGGTGATGGATGCAGGAGGACGCGACATCCTTTCGCTGGAACGTGCGGAGGACGGCAGGTTCGTCAAGGCGGACATTTTCGAGCGTCCCGTTTCCTTCTCGGTAGAGAGCCATGCCAACGTAAGCTCTCCCGAAGAGGCACTCTCCGCATCGCTCAACAAGTTCGGCACGGTCAATCTCGACTATATGCGGGAGATAACCGACAGTACGGAGGAGGGATTGCTTGACGCCCTCAAAGGACGCATCTTCTACAACCCGCTCGTAACCGGTTACGAGATAAAGGACAGGTTCATCGCCGGGAACGTGATAGAGAAGGCGGAACGCATCGAGGCATGGATGGGCGACAACCCCGAAAACGGGCGTATGCCGGAAGTGAAGCAGGCGTTGGAGGCTCTGAAAGAAGCCGAGCCGCCGCGCATCGCTTTTGAAGACCTCGACTTCAATTTCGGGGAACGCTGGATTCCGACGGGCGTATATGCCGCCTACATGAGCCGTCTTTTTGACACGGACGTGAAAATCGCCTACTCCGCAAGCATGGACGAATTTTCGGTGGCGTGCGGCTACCGCACCATGAAAATCACGGACGAGTTTTTAGTGAAGGGCTATTACCGGAACTATGACGGCATGCACCTGTTGAAACACGCCCTGCATAACACCTGCCCGGATATGATGAAGTCCATAGGAAAGGATGAACACGGAAACGACATCAAGGTACGCGACAGCGAGGGCATACAGCTCGCCAACGCCAAGATTGACGAAATCCGTAACGGGTTCTCGGAATGGCTGGAAGAGCAGTCGCCGCAGTTCAAGGAACGGCTGACGACGATGTACAACCGCAAGTTCAACTGTTTCGTGCGCCCGAAATATGACGGCTCACACCAGACCTTTCCGGACCTCAACCTCAAAGGGCTGGCAAGCAGGGGTATCAAGAGCGTCTATCCGTCGCAGATGGATTGCGTCTGGATGCTCAAACAGAACGGCGGTGGCATCTGCGACCACGAAGTCGGTACAGGCAAGACGCTGATAATGTGCATTGCAGCGCATGAGATGAAGCGTCTGAACTTGGCGCACAAACCGATGATTATCGGGCTGAAAGCCAATGTCGCGGAGATTGCCGCCACCTATCAGGCGGCATACCCGAACGCGCGGATTCTCTATGCCTCGGAGAAGGACTTTTCGACCGCCAACCGCGTGCGTTTCTTCAACAACATCAAGAACAACGACTATGATTGCGTCATCATGTCGCACGACCAGTTCGGCAAGATTCCGCAGTCGCCGGAGTTGCAGCAGCGCATCCTGCAAGCGGAGCTTGACACGGTGGAGGAAAACCTCGAAGTCTTGCGGCAGCAGGGCAAGAACGTATCGAGGGCGATGCTGAAAGGTCTGGAAAAGCGCAAGCACAACCTTGAAGCGAAGCTGGAGAAGGTGGAACACGCCATCAAGTCGCGCACGGACGACGTGGTGGACTTCAAGCAGATGGGCATCGACCATATTTTTATTGACGAATCGCATCAATTTAAGAACTTGACTTTCAACACGCGGCATGACCGTGTGGCTGGTTTGGGCAACTCGGAAGGAAGCCAGAAAGCCCTGAATATGCTTTTTGCCATCCGCACCATACAAGAGCGCACGGGTAAGGACTTGGGGGCGACGTTCCTATCCGGCACGACCATCAGCAACTCGCTGACGGAACTGTACCTGCTCTTCAAGTACCTGCGCCCGAAGGAACTGGAACGGCAGGATATCCGGTGCTTTGACGCATGGGCGGCTATCTTCGCCAAGAAGACGACCGATTTCGAGTTCAACGTGACGAACAACGTGGTGCAGAAGGAGCGTTTCCGCTACTTCATCAAAGTGCCGGAGCTTGCCGCCTTCTACAACGAGATAACCGACTACCGCACGGCAGAGGATGTGGGTGTGGATCGTCCGCACAAGAACGAGATACTGCACCATATACCGCCCACGCCGGAGCAGGAGGACTTCATTCAAAAACTGATGCAGTTCGCCAAGACGGGCGACGCCACGCTGCTCGGTAGACCGCCCCTGTCGGAAACGGAAGAGAAGGCAAAGATGCTGATCGCCACCGATTACGCACGGAAGATGGCTCTCGATATGCGCATGATAGACCCGAACTACGAAGACCACCCCGACAACAAGGCTTCCCACTGTGCCAAGACGATTGCGGAGTATTACCATAAATACGACGCGCAGAAAGGCACGCAGTTCGTGTTCTCGGATCTGGGGACGTACCAGCCGGGCGACGGGTGGAACGTGTACAGTGAGATAAAGCGGAAGCTGACGGAGGACTACGGCATACCGGCAAGCGAGGTGCGCTTCATTCAGGAGTGCAAGACCGACAAGGCGCGCAAGGCGGTGATAGACGCCATGAACGCCGGAACGGTGCGCGTGCTGTTCGGTTCCACCTCCATGCTCGGAACGGGCGTGAATGCGCAAAAAAGGTGTGTCGCCATCCATCATTTGGATACGCCTTGGCGACCGTCCGACCTGCAACAGCGTGACGGACGGGGAGTCAGGGCAGGCAACGAGATTGCCAAGCATTTTGCCGGGAACAATGTGGATGTCATCATCTACGCGGTGGAAAAGTCGCTGGACAGCTACAAGTTCAACCTGCTGCACTGCAAGCAGACGTTCATCTCGCAGCTTAAAAGCGGGGCGATGGGCGCGCGTACCATCGACGAGGGGGCGATGGACGAGAAATCGGGCATGAATTTCTCGGAGTACATGGCGTTGCTCTCCGGCAATACCGACCTTTTGGACAAGGCGAAACTGGAGAAGCGTATCGCATCGCTTGAAGGGGAACGCAAGTCGTTCAACAAGGGCAAGCGCGATTCGGAGTTCAAGCTGGAAGCCAAGACGGGGGAACTGCGTAACAACACGGCTGTCATCGAAGCCATGACGGAAGATTGGAACCGCTTTCTTTCCGTTGTGCAGACGGACAAGGAGGGCAACCGCCTGAATGCGGTCAAGGTGGACGGCGTGGATTCTACCGATGAAAAGGTTATCGGAAAGCGTTTGCAGGAGATAGCCAAGAACGCCACTACGGGCGGGCTGTACAAGCCTGTCGGGGAACTTTACGGCTTTCCGATAAAGGTGGTAAGCGAGAGGATACTCAAAGAGGGGCTGGAGTTTACCGATAACCGCTTCGTGGTGGAGGGAAACTACAAGTACACCTACAACAACGGGCATCTGGCGATGGCTGATTCGGTAGCCGCCGCACGTAATTTCCTGAACGCATTGGAGCGGATTCCGTCCATAATCGACCAGTACAAGGGAAAGAACGAGGTGCTGGAAAAGGAAGTTCCGCAGTTGCAGGAGATAGCGGGCAAGGTATGGAAAAAGGAGGACGAACTGAAACAGCTTAAGTCCGAACTTGCCGCACTTGACCGAAAGATACAGCTGGAACTTGCGCCGCCTACGCAGGAAGCCGACGAAAAAGAAAAGGATGGACAGGAGGTCAAGCCTGTTTCGGAAGGTGTACGGAGCATATCGCCACAACAAACTGATGATGCACCGCAGATACGCAGCCCGGTGAATGAGCGAAATCCAACGGGCAACATCATTGGCGACCATGTCATCATCGGACGACCGGGTTTTCAGTTAAAGAATAAAAACCGATCGAAAGGGATAAAAATTTAAAATTAGGAATTTTATATAAAATATTAATAGGGGCTATCCAAAAGGTCTAAAAGTAAATCATATCCCCTCTGCAAGTATCTGTAGGAGAGTGATTGCAAGACTTTCTTTCTTTTTGGGCAGCCTCTATTAAATTTATTTGCTCTTTCTTGATTTATGTTTATAAACATTATACCAAAAACATTCCAACTAACCTTGTTTATGTTTTGTCAGCCACCATTTGCACAACCATATTTGACTCCCAAAGAGAATGAATTCGATAAGATAACTTGCTGCATACCCACAATAAGGGGCTAAATAGAATACGAATGGGAAATAGATAACAGCACCGACAACAGATTGCGTTATGTAGTTGGTTAAACTCATTTTACCATAAAGCTGTAATGTGGAAACCGCTTTATTTGACACATTCCTTATGACACAATAATATGAACGAGAATATTTCTACAGAATCATCAGTAAAACAGAAAAAAATACTAATTTTGTTTTTGATGATCCTTCCAAAAGGAATTAGAAAAAATGTCTAATTCTAACTTATAGAGGAAAAAGCAACAATTAAATATTAAAGAATAAAAGATACGAAAAATATGACGCCAAAAGAGATACTACAAAAATGGATTGACTGCTTCAACGCCGCCGATGCAGTCGCTTTGGCAAACTTATACGCTCAGGATGCCATAAACCATCAAGTCGCAAACACCCCAGTTATAGGAAAAACAGCTATCCATGAAATGTTTGTAAATGAATTTGCAACCTCAAAAATGGTTTGTATTGTTGAGCATATATTCGAGGATGGAGAATGGGCTATCATGGAATGGAAAGATCCGCTCGGGTTGCGAGGATGCGGATTCTTTCATGTGCAAAACGATAAAATAGTTTTCCAAAGAGGTTATTGGGATAAGCTCAGCTTTCTCAAACAGCACGGTTTACCCGTAGAGAATAGTGATGAAAATCCAAACACATAACACCGTCCGATATGGGAATCATCATTCATTCTTTAGAGTCCGTTTCTTTCAAAGATTTGTATGCGGCATTCTCATCTGCATTCAAAGATTATGATTTCTCTTTGAATGCGGATGAATTGCGACGCATGCTCGACCGACGAGGATACAATCCACAACTATCTTTCGGAGTATTTTTCGAAGGACGGCTGATTTCTTTTGTGCTTAACGGAACAGGCATGTACAACAACATCTTGACTGCCTATGACACAGGGACGGGAACCGTACCTTCATTCCGGGGATTACACCTAACCCAAAAAATATTCACTTTCAGCCTCGAATTGATATGTCAACAAGGAGTTCGGCAATATGTACTGGAAGTTTTGCAACACAATCACAAAGCAATAAAAATATATCGCAAATTAGGCTTTGAAACACAGAGAAATTTCAACTACTACTCTGCCAAACTGAGCGATATTGTTCCTGTATTGCAAGTAAACCATACCGCATGTCGCATACTCCCATCGGATTTAAAAAACTGCCTTAACCAAACGGCCTGGTTCGATTTTCATCCTTCATGGCAAAATGACAGGGCTTCACTGGAACGCGGAATCGACAATTTGGACATATTGGGAGCTTATGAAAGAGAAGAACTTGTCGGATTTGTTATCTTTGAACCGGCATCTGGCGATATTTCATCCCTCGCAGTTGCAAAAGATTACCGGCGTAAAGGAATAGGCAAGTCTTTGCTTAAAAGTGCTGTCAGTCATTTTCAAAGCGATGTACTCAAATTTACTAATGTTGATTGCGATTGTGAATCAGTCACTGGTTTCTTGTCATCATTAGGACTTACCCCAAAAGGACAACAGTTTGAAATGGTCAGAAAAATTTAACCTACATTTATATGAATAGCCCTCATCATCAAATAACAAATTAATAATACCAAATAAAAATACGTATAGATTAAAAAAGTTCTTTGTGCTTTTGTCAGGGAACTTTTTTTTCGTAAATTTGCGTTCAATTATGCGGCAGTAATAATATACATATTAATACGAGTTAAGAATCCTGTAGTTTTCTACATGCTACGAGGAGGTATTAAAAGGTGCGTTTCGGCAATGCATCTATTGTAGTATATTATTGCTTAATCAAATGAACATTATAAATTTAGGAATTCTTGCTCACATTGATGCAGGAAAAACTTCCGTAACCGAAAATCTGCTATTTGCCTGCGGAGCAACGGAAAAGCGCGGCAGTGTTGATAAAGGTGACACCATAACAGACTCTATGGATATAGAAAAACGTAGAGGAATTACTATTCGGGCTTCTACGACATCTATTGTTTGGAATGGTGTGAAATGCAATATCATTGACACTCCGGGACACATGGATTTTATTGCAGAGGTGGAGCGGACATTCAAAATGCTTGATGGTGCAGTCCTCATATTATCGGCAAAGGAAGGCATACAAGCACAAACAAAGTTGCTGTTCAAGACTTTGCAAAAACTGCAAATCCCGACAATTATATTTATCAATAAGATTGATCGTGCCGGCGTAAATCTTGAGCGTTTATATCTGGACATAAAAACAAATCTGTCGCAAGACGTCTTGTTTATGCAAACGGTTGTCGATGGAGTCGTTTACCCGATTTGCACCCCAACAGATATAAGGGCAGAACACAAAGAATTTGTATGCAACCATGACGACGATATATTAGAACTATATTTGGCGGATAAAGAAATCTTACCGGCAGATTATTGGAATGCGATAATCGCTCTTGTGGCAAAAGCCAAAGCCTATCCGGTCTTGCATGGATCAGCAATGTGCAATATTGGCATCAATGAGTTGTTAGACGCCATCATTTCTTTTATATTTCCTCCGGCATCAGTCCCCAATAGACTTTCAGCTTATCTTTATAAAATAGAACATGACCCCAAAGGGCATAAAAGAAGTTTTCTAAAAATTATTGACGGAAGGCTGAGACTTCGAACCGTTATAAAAGTCAATGATTCTGAAAAATTCATCAAGATTAAAAATCTAAAAACCATTTATCAGGGCAAAGAGATAAATGTTGATGAAGTGGTTGCTAATGATATCGCAATTATAGAAGATATAGAAGAATTAAGAATCGGAGATTATTTAGGTGTTAAACCTTGTCTGATTCAAGGATTATCTCATCAGCATCCCGCCCTCAAATCTTCTGTCCGACCAGACAAGCCCGAAGAGAGAAGCAAGTTGATATCCGCTCTAAATGTATTGTTTATTGAAGACCCGTCTCTGTCCTTTTCCATAAATTCATATAGTGATGAATTGGAAATCTCGTTATATGGTTTAACCCAAAAAGAAATCATACAAACATTGCTGGAAGAACGATTCTCCGTAAAGCCCCATTTTGATGAAATCAAGACTATCTACAAAGAACGACCTAAAAAGAAGGTGAATAAGATTATCCATATCGAAGTCCCTCCCAACCCTTACTGGGCCTCCATAGGACTGACTCTTGAACCTTTACCGATAGGGTCAGGGTTGCAAATCGAAAGTGAAATCTCCTTTGGTTATCTGAACCATTCTTTTCAAAATGCCGTTTTTGAAGGAATCCGTATGTCTTGCCAATCGGGATTGCATGGATGGGAAGTGACGGATTTGAAAGTAACCTTTACTTATGCCCTTTATTATAGTCCGATAAGTACCCCTGCCGATTTTAGACAATTTTCTCCTTATGTCTTCAGGTTGGCTTTGCAACAATCAGGAGTGGATATTCTCGAACCGATGCTCTATTTTGAGTTACAGATACCACAAGTAGCAAGTTCCAAAGCTATTACAGATCTGCAAAAAATGATGTCTGAGATTAAAGGTATCAGTTGTAATAATGAGTGGTGTCTTATTGAAGGGAAAGTTCCATTAAATACAAGTAAAGACTATGCCTCAGAAGTAAGTTCATACACTAAAGGCTTAGGCACTTTTATGGTTAAGCCGTGTGGGTATCAAATAACAAAAGGCGGTTATTCTGATAATACCCGTATGGAAGAAAAGGATAAACTTTTATTCATGTTTGAAAAATCAGTATCATCAAAATAATGGAACGATCCAGGAATTTCTATAAGACAATACGGTTGGGGTATATACTTATCTCCGTTCTTATCGGATGTATAGCATATAATAGCTTCTATGAATGGCAGGAGATAGAAGCATTAGAACTTGACAATAAAAAAATAGACGAGTTCCGAAAAGAGATAAACAATATCAATATTCAAATGATAAAATTCTCTCTATTTGGTGAAACAATACTGGAATGGAACGATAAAGATATCGAACATTACCATGCACAGCGTATGGCAATGGACAGTATGCTCTGCCGTTTCAAAGCTACCTATCCGGCAGAGCGTATAGACAGCGTACGCCATCTTCTCGAAGATAAGGAACGGCAGATGTGCCAAATCGTGCAGATACTTGAACAGCAACAAGCCATCAACGATAAGATACCCCGTCAAGTACCCGTAATCGCGCAGAAAAGTGTGCAAGAACAACCCAAGAAACCTAAACGAAAAGGATTCTTGGGCATCTTCGGCAAAAAGGAAGAAGCGAAACCAACTGTGACTACCACGATGCACCGTTCCTTTAACCGGAATATGAGAACCGAACAACAGGCGCAAAGCCGTCGCTTATCGGTTCATGCCGATAGCCTTGCCGCACGAAATGCGGAACTTAACAGGCAACTGCAAGGACTGGTTGTTCAAATAGACGGGAAAGTACAAACTGACCTACAAAAGCGGGAAGCCGAGATAACAGCCATGCGGGAACGGTCGTTCATTCAGATTGGGGGCTTGACAGGGTTCGTTATACTGCTACTGGTCATATCATATATCATCATACACCGAAATGCCAACCGCATCAAGCGATATAAACAGGAAACCGCAGATTTAATTGAGCGACTGCAACAAATGGCAAAGCGAAACGAGGCACTGATAGCCTCTCGCAAGAAAGCCGTTCATACCATTACCCATGAATTACGTACACCACTGACGGCAATAACGGGTTATGCCGGACTGATGCGGAAAGACTGCAATACGGATAAAACCGGGACGTATATCCGAAACATTCAGGAATCTTCTGACCGCATGCGTGAAATGCTGAACACCCTGCTGAATTTTTTCCGGCTGGACAACGGCAAGGAACAGCCTAATTTCTCCGCATGTAGGATTTCCGCAATCACACATACGCTCGAAACGGAGTTTATGCCAATCGCCATAAACAAAGGACTGACTCTGACAATACATTGCCACAAGGATGCCTTTGTATGTACAGATAAGGAACGCATCTTGCAAATCGGGAACAACCTGCTGTCCAACGCTATCAAGTTCACGGAGAACGGCAGTGTTTCTTTGCGGGCAGATTATGATAACGGTCTGCTGAAACTTATCGTCGAAGATACGGGTACAGGTATGACCGAAGAGGAACAGCAACGGGTATTCGGGGCGTTTGAACGTCTGTCAAACGCTGCCGCAAAGGATGGCTTCGGATTAGGTCTTTCCATTGTTCAGCGTATTGTGACAATGCTCGGCGGCACAATCCGTCTGGAGAGCGATAAAGGCAAAGGTAGCCGTTTCACGGTGGAAATCCCCATGCAGACAGCCGAGGAACTACCGGAACGGATAAATCAAACACAGGTTCATCATAACCATACATTCCACGATGTGGTTGCCATCGACAATGACGAAGTGCTGCTCCTGATGCTGAAAGAAATGTATGCACAGGAAGGGATACACTGCGATACCTGCACCAATGCTGCGGAGCTGATGGAACTGATACGAAAAAAGGAATACAGCCTTCTTCTGACGGATCTGAATATGCCGGATATAAACGGTTTCGAGTTGCTGGAACTGTTGCGCACTTCCAACGTTGGCAATTCAAGGGATATCCCGGTAATCGTGACAACCGCTTCGGGCAGTTGCGGCAAAGAGGAACTTATAGAACATGGATTCACAGAATGCCTGTTCAAGCCGTTCTCCATATCTGAACTGATGGAGATTTCAAATAAATGCGCCATGAATGCGGCACAAAATGAAAAGCCGGGTTTCACCTCCCTGCTATCCTACGGCAATGAAGCCGTCATGCTGGAGAAATTGATAACGGAAACAGAAAAGGAAATGCAGTCGCTCAGGTATGCGGAACAACGGAAAGACCTTCCGGAACTGGACGCCCTAACACACCACCTGCGCAGCTCTTGGGAGATACTCCGTGCCGACAGACCGTTGAGGGAACTTTATAAACTGATTCATCACAATGGCACACCTGACGACAAAGCAATAGGCAATGCCGTAAGAGCTGTGCTGGATAAGGGTTCGGAGATAATCCGGCTGGCAAAAGAAGAAAGGAAGAAATACAACAATGGATAAGATAAAAATCATCGTGGTGGAGGACAACATCGTGTATTGCGAGTTTGTCTGTAACCTGCTGGCACGTGAGGGATTCCGTACCGTGCAGGCTTTCCACCTCTCGACAGCGAGGAAACTTCTGCAACAAGCCGCTGACGGGGACATCGTGGTTTCAGACCTGCGCCTACCTGACGGCAATGGTATCGACCTGTTGCGTTGGATGCGCAAAGAGGGTATGACGCAGCCGTTCATCATCATGACCGACTATGCCGAAGTGCATACGGCGGTTGAAAGTATGAAACTCGGCTCGCTGGACTACATACCCAAACAACTCGTGGAGGACAAACTCGTGCCTCTTCTCCGTACCATACTGAAAGAGCGGAATATCGGGCGGAGCCGTATGCCCGTGTTTGCCCGTGACGGTTCCGCCTTCCGGAAAATCATGCACCGGATAAGGCTGGTAGCACCAACCGACATGAGCGTACTGATATTCGGAGAGAACGGCACGGGCAAGGAGCATATCGCCCACCATCTGCATGATAAAAGCAAACGTTCCGGCAAGCCGTTCGTGGCTGTGGACTGCGGATCGTTAAACAAAGAGCTTGCTCCATCGGCATTTTTCGGACACGTCAAAGGCGCATTCACCGGTGCGGACAGTGCCAAGAAAGGATATTTCCATGAAGCCGAAGGCGGCACGCTGTTTTTGGACGAAGTGGGCAACCTCGCACCGGAAACCCAACAGATGCTTCTGCGTGCCATACAGGAGCGGCGATACCGCCCCGTTGGTGACAGGACGGATAGAAGTTTCAATGTCCGTATTATCGCTGCCACCAACGAGAATCTGGAAAAGGCGGTCAATGAAAAGCGTTTCCGGCAGGACTTGCTGTACCGTCTGCACGACTTCGATATAACCGTTCCGCCGCTGCGTGATTGTCAGGAAGACATCATGCCGCTGGCAGAGTTTTTCCGCGAGATTGCCAATAATGAATTGGAGTGCAAGGTTAGCGGATTCAGCTCCGAAGCACGGAAAGCGTTGCTGACCCATTCATGGCCGGGCAACGTGCGCGAGCTTCGGCAGAAAATCATGGGCGCGGTGTTGCAGGCACAGACGGGACTTGTCACGAAAGAGCATCTGGAACTTGGGATAACCGAAACAACCTCTATTACCGGCTTCTCCCTACGCAACGATGAGGAAGATAAAGAGCGGATTCTGCGTGCTTTGAAGCAGGCTGACGGGAACCGGAAGGTCGCTGCCGAATTGCTTGGAATAGGCAGGACAACACTCTATAATAAACTGGAAGAATATGGATTGAAGTATAAATTTGAGCAACCATAGCCCGCAATTCGCTGAAAATGGCTATCTTTGCATGACATATTAGAAGGTAACGGCGACTGGCAGAGCCTTTTGCCGCCTATATATAACATAAGACCGCAAGGCGTTTCGAGCGAAAATCTGGTAAATTGACACTACGGAGACGATTGCGTGATGCTTATGCTATGCCTACGCATAGCGTGCATTCACGTACTCTCCGTAAAAGGCTTTACCAGAGCCGTCGCTCGAAAGTAGTGTGATTTGCACGCTACTTTTTTGTCCTTGCCCAACGAAAGGAAACGATAATGGGTAAAGTACAGATTCTTGCCGTCCTCACGATGGACGGTTGTCAAAGCTCCGAGTTATGTTGCAAAGCGTATAAGGAACTGCGCCTTGAAGATTGCGGCATCAATAAGATAAGGGAAAACGCCCTTTATCATATCACACCGGATTATTCCATATCTATGCTTGACGAATGGCGGAAATCCACAACAGACATCTGCTATCTGGCAGAAGTCACTCCTGAAAAGGCGGACTACATCAACGGGCTGCTGCGTATGCGTGTGGTGGATGAAATCATACTTTACACGATTCCTTTCATTGCCGGAACGGGAAAGCGTTTCTTCCAGTCCGCCTTGCCACAGGGACAATGGACGCTGACCTCACAGAAGGTGTACCGCAACGGAGTGGTCCGCCATATCTATAAAGCGTGCGTTTGATGTCCGGAAAGTGGACGAATGTTCAGTAAATGAACACTTTAAGCTGAATACAATTCCTGTCGGATAAATAAATTGAGAAATTATCACACTGAAATCCAGCACCTTGCAGAGAGCGTGCCGGATTTTTTCTTTTATGTACACGCTTTTTGCCAATCATATTCATGTGCGCATACCGAAAAACAGAGTGTAAAATTTCAAAATTGACAGGACATGAATTATTTCTTATTGGCGGAAACCGAGTTCTTCCGCCGTATAAACGAAGCCGGGGACTGCAATATGGAAACGGCATACACGGCTTTCGCCACGCAAGTGATCGAACTATGCAGCGGCAATGTGGACACCAACCGCACCATCATTGCGCTGGCTTACATTGAAATCGAGTTGCAGCACCATCCCGTGCGCAATCTTCCCGAAGAAAAGAGGGAGGTTGCAGCCTACATCAGCAAGGCACTCTCTTTCGTGAGGAAGATGCAGAAGTTCCTTGCCGCTCCCCAAGTGCCACCACTAATCCCCATCCGTACATCCTCCGACAACACAACCGAAAATCCCGCCTCACCCCTGCAATGGACGGGCAACGCCATCGACCTCGTGGAACTTATCTACGGCATCAACGAGATGGGCTGCATCAACAACGGCAACATGCCGCTCAAACAGCTGGCCCCGCTTCTCTACAAGATTTTCGGGGTTGAATCAAAGGACTGCTACCGCTTCTATATAGACATCAAACGCCGGAAGAACGAAAGCCGCACCTATTTCCTTAACAGAATGCAGGAGAAACTGAACGAGAGAATGCTCCGCGACGAAGAAATGGAGCGCATGAGAAGATAAAAAATATCCATTATAAATAAAAAGACAGGATGCATGTATTCCTGTCTTTTTAGTTTATATTTGATTACATACTAATTAGTTCTATATGAAACCTTTCAATCCGATAAAGATAAACTGCAAAACATTATGTCTGGGAAATAATAGAACAATTAGTGCTATTAGCATTTATAATTACTACGAACGATGAAACAACTACTTTAAGATTGATCTATAAAAATCGCCACTTTGCAGTTTGTTTTTTGTGTAAAATTCGCCAATTAAAAAATTATGATTATCTTTGCACTATAATTCATAAAGGTATGGAAACAGTAAATAGAATACTTCAAGAGAAGATTACTGCACGAATCGCGCCCAATAAAGCAGTATTAATTTTTGGTGCCCGCCGTGTTGGTAAAACGGTAATGATGCGTAAAATTGTGGACAACTATTCAGGTAGGACTATGATGCTCAACGGTGAAGACTACGACACATTAGCACTTTTGGAGAATCGCTCAATTGCCAATTATCGACATTTGCTGGATGGTATTGATTTGCTGGCTATTGATGAGGCACAGAACATACCACAAATCGGTAGTATTCTGAAGTTGATAGTTGATGAAATACCGGGAATAAGCGTCTTGGCAAGTGGTTCTTCATCATTCGATTTACTGAATAAGACTGGTGAACCGTTGGTAGGTCGCAGTACGCAATTTTTACTTACTCCTTTTTCGCAACGGGAAATAGCACAAATAGAAACCCCTTTTGAAACTCGTCAGAATCTTGAAGCCCGTTTAATTTACGGTTCATATCCTGAAGTAGTAATGATGGAGAACTATGAACGTAAAACAGACTATTTACGCGATATTGTAGGTGCATACCTGCTTAAAGATATCTTAGCAATTGACGGCTTAAAAAATTCGAGCAAGATGCGCGATCTGCTTCGATTGATAGCTTTTCAGTTGGGCAGTGAAGTTTCTTACGATGAGTTAGGTAAACAGCTCAGCATGAGCAAAACAACAGTTGAAAAATATCTTGACCTCTTGGAGAAAGTATTCGTTATATATCGTCTTGGGGCTTACTCGCGCAATCTTCGCAAGGAGGTGACGAAAGCTGGGAAGTGGTATTTCTATGATAATGGCATTCGAAATGCTATTATAGGTGCTTTTTCACCATTGGCTATTCGGCAGGATGTTGGTGCATTGTGGGAGAACTATATCATCGGAGAGCGTCGTAAGGCGAATTTCAACGAAGGGCTGCATAAGGAGTTCTATTTTTGGCGTACTTACGATAAACAAGAGATTGATCTTATCGAAGAGAATCCTAATAATCTGACCGCATTGGAATTTAAATGGGGGAACAAGATGCCGACTGTTCCAAAAGTATTTCAAGAAGCATATCCACACGTAGAGTTTCATGTGGTGAACAGGGAAAATTATTTAGAATTTGTGTAATGTAAAAATTTATAAGAGTATGTATTTAAGCCGGTTGCATATTAGTAAGTTTAGAGTATTCGATGATATCACCTTGTATTTCAAGAATGGTATAAATATACTGATTGGAGAAAATAATTCGGGAAAAACCGCAATTATAGATGCCTTACGTATATGTCTCGGATGCGGTAAACCAGATAACTTTATTTATGTGCAAGACGGAGATTTACATGTTAATCCGGAAAATCCTTCAGAAATCAACACAGTCATACAATTTGACTTGATATTTGAATTTGGAGATGCGTCAATTGAAAGGGAATGTTTCTATGATTTCATATCACAAGATAAAGACAATCCTGACAAGCAAACGATACAGTTGCATTTGAAATTCATCCAAGAAAATAATGGGAAGAAAAAATATTTCAAACGAATAATATGGGGTGGAGACAACGAAGGGCAGCAAGTACCTTATGAATCTTTACAAGAAATCTTTTATACCTATTTAAGTCCACTAAGAGATGCCGTAAGTTGTCTGCGACCTTATTCATATGACAATAAAACATCGCAGTTATTCAACCAACTTACAAAATATGACAAAGGCAACGAAAGCATACCTCTGAATGAAGAAAAGAAAAAATCACTTGCAAAAAATCTATACCAAATCTTCGAGAATGATGCTTATGATTGGAAACATATTTTAACTACAGGAAAGAGCAAAGTTAATGAGCATCTTGAAGGTACAGGAATAACTCTAAAACATCCTGATATAGAAATGCGCTATGTAGGCCGAGAGTTCTCGGATGTTGTACGTGGTATCGAATTAAAATGTCCGGTTTATAAAACAGTCGAAGCCGGACAAGAACAGAAATACTTTACCCTATCTCAAAATGGTTTAGGTGAAAACAATCTTATTTTCACATCCGTTGTCTTAGGAGATCTTATCAACAGATGCGAAGACCATGCTTTGGAAATCTACAACGCTTTACTTGTGGAAGAGCCCGAAGCACACTTGCATCCACAGTATCAGAATACTTTCTTCGAGTATCTAAATGAATTACAAAGCAAAGGACTTCAAGTATTTGTAACATCGCACTCACCGACAATTACGGCTAAATCGGATGTCAATAATATTTCCATTTTGCAACGTAAACAAAGTATTATACAGTCATTTTCATTTGATGAATTATCGGAAGATGATTATCCGAAAGAAAGTAAACGACATTTGCGAAAATTCTTGGACACGACAAAAGCTCAATTATTTTTTGCTAACGGAGTGTTGTTGGTAGAAGGTGTCGCAGAAGCGATTATTATACCCATTCTCGCAAAGAAATTCTTGACCGAAAAAATCGACTTGTGTAAAAGTGGCATTGAATTAGTCAATATCGGAGGTGTCGCATTCAATCATTTTGGGTTATTATTTAACAATGATGATGAGAGAAAGCGACTATTGTCGAAATGTGCGATCATTACAGACAGCGATCCCAAAGACAATGGAGATATATCTGACAGAGCGCAAAAAGCAAAGGATTTAGAGAAACATAACCTGAAAGTATGTTTGGCTACACACACTCTTGAGCATGATTTATTCGAACAATCTGAGCGTAACAAAGCTATAATGCGAGATGTATATCGAAAAATACATGCTCAAACAGATGATTTAAGTGGTGATTTTAATGTCTCTACTTTAATGAAAAAACTCAAATCTAATAAAGATAAAGCGGAATTTGCATTACAACTTTGTGATAGATTAGAAACCGAAGTAGCGTTCGATGTACCTGATTATATAAAGGATGCTATTTTGTTCATAGCCCCTTCAGAATAAAAGTATGGATATTCAATTATCAGCACAACAACAAGCTGTTGTAGGTTGCAACGAGCCGAGAATTGTCGTGAAAGCCTGTCCGGGAAGTGGAAAGACTTTCTCTGTGGCTGCGCGTATGGCAAAACTTTTACGAGAGAATAATTTATCGAGACACCGAGGAATTGCAGCCATATCTTTTACCAACACTGCATGTGAGGTTATACAAAAAGAACTTAAAGAGACATTCGGTTGTCGAAATATAGGTTATCCTTCATTTATAGGGACGATTGATAGTTTTATAAATACTTACATATTTCTGCCTTATGCCCATTTAGTTATGGGATGTGATTGTCGTCCTGAAATAGTAGGAACCGCATTTAATAAATGGTTTGATTATGATCCGACCCAAACAAGATATATTAGGGGTAAGCACGGTGAACGAATAATTACATCTCGTGATACCAACTACTATTTCGATCTCATATCATTTGGGCTTAATGACCAATTATTGCGATTAGCCCCATATCAGTCATATCATTTCGGAAAAGCGGATTGGGATAATCCCAATAAGAAAGATGGTTCACCTAAAAAGATTATATCTGAATTGAAAGAGATGAAATGGAAACATTTCAATGCAGGCAAGTTCAATCAGGCAGATGCGATATATTTTACATTCAGAATATTAGATAAATATCCTTCAATAACACAAAATCTTGTCCGTAGATTTCCTATATTGATAATTGATGAAGCTCAAGACACAACAGAGTTGCAAATGGCTATAATTGATAAATTATCTCAATATGGAGCGGAATCTATTATGTTGATTGGGGATCCTGACCAAGCAATTTTTGAATGGAATACTGCCAGTCCACATTTATTTATGGAAAAATACAATAATCCAGATTGGCATTCATTGGATTTGTCGGAAAATAGACGTAGCTCCGAAAAAATATGTCAATTAGCTAATCGTTTCTCAGGAAATGAAATGTGTTCAATAGCAAGTGACAAGGATTACACAGACGAGCCATGTATTAAAGGGCATCTCGACACGCCGGAATCTGTCAATCAAATTACGAATCATTTCATCGAAAAATGCAATGAGATGGGATTGGATGAATCTGAATATGCAGTTGTATTTCGAGGACAAAAGTTTGGCGAAACAAACTTTGGATTAGTAAACAATGATAGCTCATCAAGACAGAATAGTCCGTGGATAAACGGACACTACGGCGTTAGAGATATTGTATATGGAAAATATTTGATTGATCATGGAAAATATACTGACGGACTATCTCTTATAGAAAAAGGTTGCTATAAAATAACAAAGCGAGTACGGTATGTTCCCGCAAGTACAATACGAAAAGAAATAGGGGAAGTAGGGTTTAGAAGACATAGAGCAGAAATGGTTGAGTTTATTCAAAAATTACCTTCAACGAATAATACACTGTCTAATTGGATTACGGAACTTCAACAAACGGGCATAAATCTAACTGTTGATTTGGGCAAGGCGAATGTCCGTATTGAATCGCTTTTTAGAACAGTAAATCATCTCTTTCGGCAAGAGCGACCTTACCTGAAAACAATTCATTCGGTAAAAGGCATGACATTGGAGGCTATTTTAGTATTTCTATCTAAAAAAGCTGTCAGCACGGGTAGTGTAAAATAAACTGTGTCACGCATTGATTCCTTTTAGAAAACTCATCGGTCGGGGAACGGCCAGCGCCAAGGGGCGGGACCACCCGTCCCGACGAGCGTAAAATTACAATAATTTAAATCGTTCTCCAAACTTTATGGCCAGTTGCTGTGAGATTGTAGCCCAATTGGCAAGTGGCATAGTCCACTTCTTCCGTATATTACGGTATGCAAGATAAACCAGTTTCTCAAGGGCTGTATCCGATGGGAACACGCCTTTGTTTTTTGTCACCTTACGGATCTGACGGTGATACCCTTCAACGGTATTTGTTGTATATATGAGCTTACGGATAGCCGGAGTATACTGGAAATATTCTGACAGCTTATCCCAATTCTCTTGCCAGGACCTGATAACGATAGGATACTGCTCGCCCCATTTCTCTTCCAGCTTAAGAAGCTCATTTTCTGCCGATTCTTTATTTACAGCCTGATAAACGCATCTCAAATCTTTCAGGAATTCCTTTTGATTTTTAGAACCTACATATTTGATGGAATTACGAATCTGATGTACGACACAAAGCTGTACGGCAGTATTGGGATAAACACTTTGGATGGCTTCAGGAAAACCTTTCAAGCCGTCTATACAAGCTATAAGAATGTCTTCGACTCCACGGTTCTGAAGGTCTGTCAGAACACTGAGCCAGAAGTTTGCTCCCTCATTTCTTGATATATACATTCCGAGGAGCTCCTTATGTCCTTCTCTGTCAATACCCAGCACATTATAGATTGCACGTGTAACAGCACAACCACGTTCATCCGTTACCTTATAATGGATAGCATCCATCCAGACTATAGGATAGACAGAATCAAGCATGCGTGATTTCCATGCCTTTATTTCCGGAAGTACACGGTCTGTAATGGAACTGATTGTATCTGCCGATACACGATTGCCAAGATTCTCTTCCATCCAATCACTAATCTCACGTGTGCTGTTACCAAGAGCATACAGGCCGATTATACGGTCAGCAACACCTTCTGCCAGAATGGTCTCACGCTTCTTAATAAATTGTGGATCAAAACTTGAATTACGGTCACGGGGAGTGGATACGGTGACCTCACCCAATGGCGTTTGGACCTGCTTTTGCATTTTTCCATTACGGCGGTTGCCCATCTGACGTTCTTCTTCCGTAAGATGTGCATCCATCTCACCCTCCAGAGCTGCATTCAGGATACTTTCCAATAAAGGGGCAAAAGCACCGTCTTTACCTAACAAGGGCTTACCTGCTTTCAGCTGTTCAATAGCCTTGTTCTTGATACTCTCGAAATCAAACTCTTCTTTCATAAAAAAAACTGTGTTAGCAAAGTTAATATTTTATTCTTTGATGACACAGTTTAATTTACATCCTCGTCAGCACGAACTATGCAACGATTTTGAATAATCCTGCAAAGTATTCTGTTGACAATAATGAAGAACTCCGCATTGTGTATGTTGCATGTACACGACCTAAAAAAATGTTATGGATAGCCGTTCCATCAGACGATATCGATTGTTGGAGAAATAAATTGTTCTAAGCAAAAACAGATGATGCGATATTGTTTGCCATCATCTGTTTTTTGCTTTATATTTAACTACTTGGTAATAATATGCTTATAACGGGGCAGAACAAGGTATCAAACTTGTCCCGCCCGTTTCCGTTACCGACTGCCTCCTGTCGGCTATTTCTGCTGCAACAGATGTTTCAGATTTTCGTCATTAGCGATGCGTTCCAACTCTTCCTGAACAATCTGTTTCACCTCCTCCTTGATGCGCCTGTAATTCGCCTGCACTGTTTCCTTCATGCAGTCTTTGCCATCCTCGTCCGTGAAGTCGGTAATGATGGGTATCGGCTTGTAGGCTTTCTCCTCGCGTTTCACCTTCTCGGCATCCACGACAATCTCACAGTGGAAAATCTTCTGCTCGATACGCTCGTTGAAGTTGTCGGACACCGAACCGACAAACATGCCCTGCGTCAATCCGGAAATCTTGCTCGGCGGGATAAGCGCGTCCATCTGCGTGTTGATGGATGTAGAAACGTCCTGCCGGTTGATAGAGATAGACTGCCGTTTTTGCAACACCTTTCCGAACCGCTCCGAAAGCGTCTTGGCGGTTTCGCCCACCACCTGACCGGAGAAGATATTTCCGACAGTATTCATCACGACTTTGGCTTCTTTATCGCCATAGTCACGCACCAACTGGCTGAAATCCTGAAATCCCAGACATACGGCAACCTTGTTGCTTCGTGCGGTGGCGATAAGGTTGTCCAGCCCCTTGAAATATATCGTCGGAAGCTCGTCGATGATAACTGACGACTTCAACATCCCTTTCTTGTTGATGAGCTTCACGATACGGGAATTATACAGACCGAGAGCCGCCCCGTAAATGTTCTGACGGTCCGGATTGTTGCCCACACAGAGGATTTTCGGCTCTTCGGGATTGTTGATGTCCAGCGTGAACTCGCTGTCCGACATCACCCAATAGAGCTGCGGGGAAATCATGCGTGACAGTGGAATTTTCGCCGATGCGATCTGCCCCATCAACTGCTCGGCAGCCCCTCCGAGCCATGCGTCCATGAACGGTGAGAGATAGTTCTCCAGTTCGGGATAAGAGGTCAGAATCGGGAAAATATCCTCATAGCGGCGGTTCAGGAACTCGATGGCATGGGGGAACGTGCAATACTTGCCGTTCTGAAAAATTTTAAGATACCAGATGATAGCCGCGAAAAGGATGATGGGCGATTCCACAAAGAAGTCGCCCTGCTTCTGCACCCAACTTTTATTTAAGTTGAGCATGATGGTGTACGCGCTCTCGTAAGCGTCCGTGATGTCCTCCATGAAGTCCGGGTGAATGGGATTGCAACGGTGCGAGCGTCGCGGGTCGTCGAAGTTTATCACATAAAACTTCGGCTTCACCTTGTACCCCTCCGGGTGGTTGAGCAGATGATTATAGGCAATCGTGGACAAGTCACTGAATTTGAAATCATAGACATACATCGAGAAGCCCTTCTCAATCTGCTGCTTGATGAAATTGTTTACTACCGCGTATGACTTTCCGCTGCCCGGCGTACCCAACACGATGGACGCACGAAACGGATTCACGACATTGATCCAGCCGTTGTTCCAACGTTTCCTGTAATAAAAGCGTGTGGGCAGATTGACCGAATACTCGCTTTCGATAAGCCGTGTTTCCTGCATGAAGCTCTCGTTCTCGTTGTTGAACACGTCATCCATGAGGTTATGCTTCAACAGGCGGCTCATCCACAGACCGCCCATCAGCAGGCATACATAGCCCGTGCCTACGGTCAGCACGTAAAGCCCCGTCACCGCTTCAACCGGCAGCGGCAATGCCAGTATCCACCAATTGAGGAAGAACAGCACGAACCCTGCGGCAAGTGCCGTCCAGATTCTTCCCCAAGTGATTTTCTCTCCCTTCACACCCTTTGTCCCCAGACAGGACAGGGCAAGCAGGAGAACGGCAAACAGTTTCGTGTAGAGGATGGAACGGAACAGCCCCGCCGTGCGGTCGAAGTTCATCAGGATTCTGTCCACCACGCCGATGTCCACGCCCCATAGCCGTATGGCTTCATAGCAGAACCAGTACACGTTCATGACCACTAAAATAATACTCACGGCACGCAGAAAATCCATGATTTTCGCCAATGCCCTCAAATCGTCTTCTTGTTGTGACATAGATTGAAAATTTTTGATTGTTGATACCTCGATTACATTCCCAAGCCCTTGCGCCTTTTCTTTTTCTTCTTGCGCTGCATCGCCCGGATAAAGGCTTCCTCCTCGGCATCCACTGCCGGACCTTCGGGAGTGAGCAGACCGACACCGCCCACCGTGTCCTCGTGGTCGGATGCGGTCTGTCTGCGCATATCCTCTCCTGTTTCCACCGGAACGGACAGCGGAATCGGCGGCTGTCCGGCATAAGGCAGCGTGAAGTGTTCCTGCAAGGCGTTGGCGGAAAGCTCCTTGCCCATGCGCGAGCCATTCAGCACGCAGCCCGTGCGGTGGTCGATGAACGTGGCTCCGTAGATGCGTCCTTCCTCCGTATAGCGCAGCACGGTGTCGATACCCTTCTCCCTGAGCCGCGAAACGAACTTCTCCTTGTCATACGTGCCTTCAAGCACGGAAAGGACGGCGCGTTTTGTCATGTCGGCGAGTTTCCGGTCCTTAATCTCCTGCTTGGAACGGGCAAACTTCTTCTGCACGGCTTCATAGCCGGCGGACTTCCCGAAAAGCGAGGACTTGAACGGGTTGCCCGTCTTATTCCCGGCATCATCGGTGACGGAATAGACCAGCCCGTGATACTCGCGTCCGCGCACGTTTCCCCGCGCTTCCTCCACCGTCATATTATATAAGGAAAGGAGGGCGCGGTATTCACCCATCGTCTGGAAACGGTACTGTCCGTTCAGAGCCTTGACGGTATTCCCGATCTGCCTCTTCACGTCGCCCGCCGAAGCGTCCACCTTGCGCAGCGGGTTCTCTATCCGTTGATTCTTACGTTCCGCCGGGTGCAGCCCGTACTTTTGTTCCAGTTCCCGCCGGATGCGGTCGCTGCGACGGAAAAGGAAATCCTGATTGAGCCGCCTGCCTTTCTCATCCACATTGATTGTCACGATATGCAGATGGTGGCGGTCTATGTCCTCGTGCTTGACAACAAGGTACGGCTGGTTGCCGTAGCCGAGTTTCTCCAGATACTCGCGTGCGATGTCCTGCAATTCCGTGTCGGTCAGCACGTCGTCGGGATGCGGGTTGAGAGAGATATGGAGTACCGGTTTCTCCACCCTCGTATGCTCCGGCATACAGGCAAGAAAGCCCTCCATCGCCTTGCGTATGTCCACCGTCCCCGTGCCGTCATTGTAGATGCGGTTGGTGGTGAGCAGACGCCCTTTCGCCTCGTTGATCTTTTCCCCGTTGTAGGCAAGCGCGCCGTACAACGACTTTCCTACACTGATTTTTGCGACCATTTCGCCTCCATTTCCCTTGAAAGTTCCACAATCTGACGGCTCAGTTTCACGAGTTCGACGGTCTGTTGCTCCAGCTTGTAGAGCAACGCCATCGCCTTTTTCTCGGAAAAATGCAGCCTGAGTTCCTTCACGACTTGGTTGTAGTTCGTGCCTACCGCGCGGAACTGCGCATGGAAATCGGACAGTCTGGTGTAGTAATCCACCAGCGTCCTGTCCACTTTCAGCACCCTGAACGGCTGCCCGAAGAAGTGCGCCTTGATGAAAACCGACTTGGCGTAAACGCCCGACTTCTCGAACATGGCGAGGAAACGGTTGTGTTCCTCCTCGTTGAAACGGACGGTGTAGCGGAACACCGCCGGATCAAGTTTGGGATTTCTCCCGGTCTTGTTTCTTTTCTCTTTCATATAAACTTTGGATTTAGCGGATGGACGGCATAAGCCGCCGCTTCTTGGCACAGACACCGCAGGTTTGAAAGGCTTCCCGACTTCGGAGAGGAAGCCCGCCCCCTGCAAGGGCAAGTGCTTTTCGTGGCTGCTCAAAACGTTTTGAGCGGCTGAAAAGACATCTTGCTATGTTCAGACGAACATAAAAATCCGTCGGGGACGGATTGGGGGAATACCTTTCAAACTCCGGGCTGCGCCACCTGCGGCGAACCCTGCCGTTCGGGTGCAAAGTTACGCCCTTAAAGCGGTATCGGACAGAGGCTTGCCCCGGACAATCAGTGCCAACCGGCGCAACATGCCGCCACTTGCCGGGGAAGTGGTGCGGATTCAAAAATATCCTTGTTTATTTGCAGCATGATTCAAGAAACGAACGATTTGAAGATATGAAAAATGAGGCTTTCAAATACCCGGCAAACCGCTTCGGCGGCTATTTGCCAGACCGGATACCCGAACCTTCGGATGCCCGGCTTTCCAATGACGCGGTGATTCACGGATTCAATGACTTCATGACGCAATGTCGTCATTCACCAGTTATCCGAATCCCTGCCTCACCGTTGAAGCGGATACGTGACGAACCGGACAGGCGGAGATTCGCGGACGCGGATATACATGTCACCGATTCCGTATCGGAGCAGGAAAACAATTCATCAACCATTAAAACCAACAGAACCATGAGTAATGAAACATTCGTTGCATTCGCAACACAGAAAGGGGGCATCGGCAAATCCACCGTCACGGCACTTGCCGCCAACTACCTCCACAACGTGAAAGGACACAATGTCGCCGTCATAGACTGCGACGCCCCGCAGCACAGCATACACGGGTTGCGTGAGCGTGAAACGGGACTTATCGGCGGGAGCCTCTATTTCAAGGCACTCGCGTGTGACCACTTCCGCAAGATAAGGAAGAACGCCTACCCGGTCATCGCAAGCGACGCCCTTAACGCCCTCGATGATGCCGAAAGGATGCTTGCCGAAGAAAAGGTGAAACCCGACGTCGTGTTCTTCGACATGCCGGGAACCCTGAAAAGCAACGGCGTGGTCAAGACCCTCTCGCAGATGGACTACATCTTCGCGCCCATGAGTGCCGACCGTTTTGTCGTGGAAAGCACCCTGCAATTCGCCGTGATGTTCCGCGACAACCTCATGACGACGGGACAGGCGAAAACAAAAGGGCTGTACCTCTTCTGGACGATGGTGGACGGCAGGGAGAAGAACGGGCTTTACGACCTGTATGGGGATGTGATAGCCGAGATGGGGCTGCCGGTGCTGTCCACCCGCCTGCCCGACAGCAAGAAGTTCCGGCGCGACCTCTCGGAAGAGCGCAAGAGCGTGTTCCGCTCTACCATCTTCCCGATGGATGCGTCCCTGCTGAAAGGGAGCGGCATCCGTGAGTTCTCGGAAGAGATAAGCCGTATCATCAGACCTCAATAATCATGGGCAGCAGGAAAGTGAACACCGAAGGCATTGACGAGGAACTGTTGATAGCCTCCATCGGCAGACGCAGGCAGGACGGGACCCTGTACCACGCGCAGGAGCCGCCCGCACCTGCTCCCGAAGAAGAAAGCGTCCCTGAAACGGAACCGCCGCCCGTGCAATACACGGCAAAGGAAAAACCGCAGAGGGACACCGTCCGCCGCAAACGGCAGGAGGACGACTATTCCGGGCTGTTCCTCCGCCGCAACGAGATAAAGACGCGCCAGTGCGTCTATATCAGCCGCGACGTCCACAGCAAGATTCTCAAAATCGTGAACGACATCGCCGGGCGTGAAATCTCGGTAGGCGGCTACGTGGACACCGTGCTGCGCCAACATCTGGAACAGCACAAGGAGAAAATAAACGAACTGTACAAGAAACAACGTGAAGACTTGATTTGAATATGGAAAAGAACCAGAAAAACAGAAGTCCGCAGCATGACGGCGGCGGTATGCTTGCCCAAGTGCAGGCGAGTGTGGAAATCCTGTCCCCCGTGCCGTTATGCGGCAAATGCGGTGAGAAGGACTATGAACGGCTGTTCATCCGTGAAGCCGAAGTGAAGGCACGCGAGGGAAAGATGGCGTATGTGCGCCCGGAGTACCACGACCGCATCATGCGCATCACCCGTGTGATCGGGCATGACCGGCTGTCGCTGTCCGCCTACATCGACCATGTGCTTACGCACCACTTCAACCAGTGCGAGGAGGCGATAAAAAGCCTTTACGCCCGGAATTACGACGCAGTATTTTAACCCTCAAAAAAGAGAACGTGCATGAGTGAAACAATAAGCATGACTGATATTCTGCTGACCGTATCGGTCGGCTGCAACCTGTGGTTCCTGTTCCTGCTCCTTTATGACAGGATCATGGAAACCAGACTTGTCCGCTTCCTCAGAAGCATAGCCGGAGTGTGGCGGTCGTTGGGCGGCACGGCGGCAAAGCCCGAAGCGGTAAGGGAAATACCGCCCGCAGACACCCCGGACATCATCGGCAAGAGCCGTTTCAGGATGGCATCGACCCGGACAACCGCTGCCATACCGACGCAAGAAGCCGCCACTTCGGAAAAAGGCATTGAGCTGACGGAGGAAGAGGCTACTTTTGACGACGGAAACACGGAAACCGTGTCCCGTCCCGCCCAAATCCCGGAGGATAAACTCGACGAAACCTTCACGAGCCTCACGCCTTCGGAACTGGAGTTCGGGGAGGACGAGCCGGAGGAAGAAACGCCCGACGCGCCGAGGGCATCCGGAAGCAGCTTCGACGAGATAGACGATGCGGTCAGAACCGCCAAGAACCCGGAAGCGACAACGACGGAACGGGAGCGGGCGGCAAAGGTCTTCACCGACATGGAAGGGACGGAGCTGTACGAGAAGCTGATGACCGGCTCGTCTGAAATGAGCATCCGCATCAAGGGGCTTATCGAAATCCGGCTGAAGAAACCGAAAAAGGATTTTGTCGTCCCGGACAATATTGAGGACTTCGACATCCGCAACTATGTATAACGACTAAAAAAGAATGAAAATGAAAACGTAAGACGGCATCACCCACGCGCACGGCGGTACAAGGTACAGCCGGTCCGCAACGGACACACCCAAGTCCGTAGAAACAAACGGGCAACCCACTAAACCAAAGAAAAGTAACCGAGTATCAACCGCCCGACAAAGGACCATCCACCCTTTTGACGGCACAAAACAAGAACAGTTTATGAACAAGAACAACAGACAGAAACTTATCCTCTCAGCGGCACTTCTGGTTGCCGTAACCGCCTCCGCCTTCGCGCAGGGGAACGGCATCGCGGGCATCAACGAAGCCACCTCTATGGTGAGTTCGTACTTCGACCCCGGCACGAAACTCATCTACGCCATCGGCGCGGTAGTCGGGCTTATCGGGGGCGTGAAAGTGTACGGGAAATTCTCGTCCGGCGATCCCGATACCTCCAAAACAGCGGCAAGCTGGTTCGGAGCGTGCATCTTCCTGATTGTCGCCGCCACCATCCTGCGCTCATTCTTCCTTTAATAAACCAATGTATGGCTGAATACCCGATAAACAAGGGTATCGGCCGTCCGGTAGAATTCAAGGGCTTGAAGGCTCAGTACCTCTTCATCTTCTGCGGAGGTCTGCTGGCTCTCTTCGTCCTGTTCGTCATCCTCTACATGGTCGGCATCGACCAGTGGGTATGTATCGGCTTCGGCGTGGCATCGTCTTCCGTCCTCGTGTGGCAGACCTTCGCACTGAACGCCCGGTACGGCGAACACGGACTGATGAAATTAGGGGCAACAAGGAGCCATCCCCGATACCTTATCAACCGGCGGCGGATCACCCGATTATTCAAACGGAAACGAAAGGAAGAAACGACATGAGGAATACATCCAAAATGACAACACTGGAAAACAAGTTCCCGCTATTAGCGGTGGAGCAAGGCTGCATCATCTCCAAAGACGCCGACATCACGGTGGCTTTCGAGGTGGAGCTGCCGGAGCTTTACACCGTGACGGGCGCGGAGTACGAGGCGATACACGGCTGCTGGTGCAAGGCGATCAAGGTGCTGCCGGACTTCTCCGTTGTCCACAAGCAGGACTGGTTCATCAAGGAGAAGTACAGACCGGAGTTGCAAAAGGAGGACATGAGTTTCCTCTCACGGAGCTTCGAGCGTCACTTCAACGAGCGACCGTACCTGAAGCACACGTGCTACCTCTACCTAACCAAGACGACGAAGGAGCGTAACCGGATGCAGAGCAATTTCAGCACGCTGTGCCGGGGGCATATCATCCCGAAGGAGCTGGACAAGGAAACCGCCGCGAAGTTCATGGAGGCTGCGGAACAGTTCGAGCGCATCATCAACGACAGCGGCTTTGTCAGGCTGCGCCGCCTCTCCACCGACGAGATTGTGGGGACGGAAGGCAAAACCGGACTGATAGAGCGTTATTTCTCGCTCATGCCCGAAGGCGATGCCACGTTGCAGGACATAGACCTCTCGGCACGGGAGATGCGCATCGGCGACAACCGCCTGTGCCTGCACACCCTGTCCGACGCGGAAGACCTGCCCGGCACGGTGGCTACCGACACCCGGTATGAGAAACTCTCCACCGACCGCTCGGACTGCCGCCTCTCCTTTGCATCCCCGGTGGGGCTGCTGCTCTCCTGCAACCACATCTACAACCAGTACGTGATTATCGACAACAGCGAGGAGAACCTTCAAAAATTCGAGAAGTCCGCGAGGAATATGCAGTCGTTATCCCGATACAGCCGGAGCAACAGCATCAACCGCGAGTGGATAGACCGATACTTGAACGAGGCGCACTCCTACGGTCTGACCTCGGTGCGGGCGCACTTCAACGTCATGGTGTGGAGCGACGACGCGGAAGAGCTGAAGCACATAAAGAACGACGTGGGCAGCCAGCTGGCAAGCATGGAGTGCGTGCCGCGCCACAACACCATCGACTGCCCGACACTCTATTGGGCGGCGATGCCCGGCAATGCTGCGGACTTTCCGGCGGAAGAGAGTTTCCACACCTTCATTGAACAGGCGGTGTGCCTCTTCACGGAGGAAACCAACTACCGCAGCTCGCTCTCGCCCTTCGGCATCAAGATGGTGGACAGGCTCACGGGAAAACCGCTGCACCTCGACATCAGTGACCTGCCGATGAAGCGGGGCATCACCACGAACAGGAACAAGTTCGTATTAGGTCCTTCGGGTAGCGGCAAGTCGTTCTTCATGAACCATTTGGTGCGCCAATATTACGAGCAGGGCGCGCATGTGGTATTGGTGGACACGGGAAACTCCTATCAGGGATTGTGCGAGATGATACGGCGCAAGACGGGCGGCACGGACGGCGTGTATTTCACCTACACGGAGGAGAAGCCCATCAGCTTCAACCCGTTCTACACCGACGACTACGTGTTTGACGTGGAGAAGAAGGACAGCATCAAGACGCTGCTGCTGACGCTCTGGAAGTCGGAGGACGACAAGGTGACGAAAACCGAAAGCGGGGAATTGGGCAGTGCCGTGAGTGCCTACATCGAGCGCATCAGGGCAGACCGGAGCATCGTGCCGTCGTTCAACACTTTCTACGAGTACATGCGCGACGACTACCGCAGGGAACTGGCGGAGCGTGACATCAAGGTGGAGAAGGAGGACTTCAACATCGACAACATGCTCACCACCATGCGGCAGTATTACCGGGGCGGACGCTACGACTTCCTGCTCAACTCGGCGGAGAACATCGACCTGCTGGGCAAACGGTTCATCGTCTTCGAGATTGATTCCATCAAGGACAACCGCGAACTGTTCCCGGTAGTGACCATCATCATCATGGAAGCCTTCATCAACAAGATGCGGCGTCTGAAAGGTGTGAGAAAGCAGCTTATCGTGGAAGAGGCTTGGAAGGCTCTCTCTTCGGCAAATATGGCTGACTACCTGCGCTATATGTACAAGACGGTGCGCAAGTATTTCGGTGAGGCAATCGTGGTGACGCAGGAGGTGGACGACATCATTTCCTCACCCGTTGTCAAGGAGAGCATCATCAACAACTCGGACTGTAAAATCCTGCTCGACCAGCGCAAGTACATGAACAAGTTCGACCAGATTCAGGCGTTGCTCGGACTGACGGAGAAGGAGAAGTCGCAGATACTCTCCATCAACATGGCGAACAACCCCTCACGGCTCTACAAGGAGGTGTGGATAGGCTTGGGCGGCACGCAGTCGGCGGTCTATGCCACCGAGGTGAGCGCGGAGGAATATCTGGCGTACACCACCGAGGAAACGGAAAAGGTGGAGGTGTACCGTCTGGCGGAGCAATTGGGCGGCGACATCGAAGCCGCCATCCGGCAGCTTGCCGAAAGGCGGAGAAACAAGAACAATCAATAAACCAATCATCAACAAAAAAAGAAAAGCGTATGAGCATATCAAAAATTAAAATGCTGCAAGTCAGCAAGTGTTTAATCGGACTGGCGGTCATGGTGCTGCAATCCTGCGACGTGGCGGAGAACCGCCGCGACTTGCTGTGCGGGAAATGGGAAAGCGTGGAGGGCAAGCCCGACGTGCTTATCTACAAGGAGGGCGAAGCCTACAAGGTGACGGTATTCAAACGGAGCGGCATCCGCCGCAGGCTGAAAGCGGAAACCTATCTCTTGCAGGAGGAGAACGGCAACCTGTTCATGAACACCGGCTTCCGCATCGACGTGGCGTATAACGAAGCCACCGACGTGCTGACCTTCTCACCCAACGGGGACTACGTGCGTGTGAAGCCGCAGCCGGAAACTCCGGCAGAAAAATAAGAACCGCTAAAATCCAAAGAAACATGAGAACAAGAATAACATTCGTCATCTGCCTGTGCCTGCTTTTCGCGGGCAGGGCTTCCGCCCAATGGGTCGTGAGCGATCCGGGCAATCTGGCGCAAGGCATCATCAACGCCTCGAAGAACATCATCCACACCTCGAAGACCGCCACGAACATGGTGAACAACTTTCAGGAAACGGTGAAAATATACGAGCAGGGCAAGAAGTATTACGACGCCCTCAAATCGGTGAACAATCTGGTCAAGGACGCCCGCAAGGTGCAGCAGACCATCCTGATGGTGGGCGACATCACGGACATCTACGTGACCAGCTTCCAGAAGATGCTGCGCGACGACAACTTCACGGTGGAGGAACTCGGAGCCATCGCCTTCGGGTACACGAAGCTGCTGGAGGAATCCAACGACGTGCTGACGGAGCTGAAGAACGTGGTGAACATCACCACGCTCTCCATGACGGACAAGGAGCGCATGGACGTGGTGGAACGCTGCCACTCCAAGATGAAACGTTACCGCAACCTCGTGAGCTACTACACCAACAAGAACATCAGCGTGAGCTACCTGCGTGCGAAGAAGAAAAACGACCTTGACCGCATCATGGGGCTGTACGGCAGTATGAACGAAAGATACTGGTAGCCTATGGAGTTCGACAACCTTCACCAGATTCTCCGCTCGCTCTACGAGCAGATGATGCCGCTGTGCGCCGACATGGCGGGCGTGGCGAAAGGCATCGCCGGGCTGGGCGCGCTCTTCTATGTCGCCTACCGGGTATGGCAGTCGCTGGCGAGAGCCGAACCGATAGACGTCTTCCCGATGCTCCGTCCCTTTGCCGTCGGTCTGTGCATCATGTTCTTCCCTACGGTGGTGCTTGGCACGATAAACAGCGTCCTCTCGCCCGTCGTGCAGGGTACGGCGAAACTGCTCGAAACGCAGACTTTGGACATGAACAAGTACCGTGAGCAGAAGGACAGGCTGGAATACGAGGCGATGGTGCGCAATCCCGAAACCGCCTACCTCGTGTCCAACGAGGAGTTTGACAAGCAACTGGAGGAATTGGGCTGGTCGCCCTCCGACATGGTGACGATGGCGGGGATGTATATCGACCGGGGGATGTACAAGATGAAGAAGGGCATCCGCGACTTCTTCCGCGAGATACTGGAACTGATGTTCCAAGCCGCCGCCCTCGTGATAGACACCATCCGCACGTTCTTCCTCGTGGTGCTGGCGATACTCGGTCCGATAGCCTTCGCCATATCGGTGTGGGACGGCTTCCAAAGCACGCTCACGCAGTGGATATGCCGCTACATTCAGGTCTATCTGTGGCTGCCCGTGTCGGACATATTCAGCACCATACTCGCCAAGATTCAGGTGTTGATGCTCCAGAGCGACATCGAGCGCATGCAGACCGACCCCAACTTCTCGCTGGATTCCAGCGACGGGGTGTATATCGTGTTCATGATAATCGGCATCATCGGCTACTTCACCATTCCGACGGTGGCGGGCTGGATCATTCAAGCCGGGGGCATGGGCGGCTACGGGCGCAACGTGAACCAGATGGCGGGACGCGCCGGAAGCATGGCGGGCAGCGTGGCGGGTGCTACCGCAGGCAACATGGTCGGACGTGCCGGGAAACTGCTGAAATAATCAATGTGCAATTATAAACGGAAAAAGTAAAATGGAATTCAAGTCACTCAAAAACATCGAATCATCGTTCAGGCAGATACGCCTGTTCGGTATCGTCTTCCTCTCGCTGTGCGCCGTGATAACGGTATGGAGCGTGTGGAGTTCCTACCGCTTCGCGGAGCGGCAGCGTGAAAAGATCTATGTGCTGGATAACGGCAAGTCGCTGATGCTGGCACTCTCGCAGGACCTCTCGCAGAACCGTCCGGCGGAAGCGAGGGAGCATGTGCGCCGCTTCCACGAGCTGTTTTTCACGCTCTCGCCCGAAAAGAGCGCGATAGAACACAACGTGAAGCGTGCGTTGCTGCTGGCGGACAAGAGCGTGTACAACTACTATTCGGACTTCGCCGAGAAAGGGTACTACAACCGCATCATCGCCGGTAACATCAACCAAGTGCTGAAAGTGGACAGTGTGGTGTGCGACTTCAACGGCTATCCCTACCGTGCCGTGACCTACGCCACGCAGAAGATCATCCGGCAGAGCAACGTCACAGAGCGCAGCCTCGTGACCACTTGTCGCCTCTTGAACTCGTCTCGTTCGGACGACAACCCCAACGGGTTCACCATCGAGGGATTCACCATCATCGAGAACAAGGATTTACAAACCATCAAAAGGTAAACGGATATGAAGAAAATCAAGAAATCATTTTGGGGCGCATATTGGAAACTCCATGACAAAAAGAAAATGCTGGTGGCAAGGCTCAGGGGCTATCTGGACGGTTTGCCGCCGAAGACACGCAGGCGCATCGTGCTGGCAATGCTCGCCGCATTCGCCACGCTTGCCCTCTACACTTTCGGTAAAGCCGTCTATGACATCGGCAGGAATGACGGTAGCCGGATGGTGACAGACCATGCCGGACAGGTGGAACTGTCCGTACAGCAAAAAACGGAAAATCACTTAATACCTTATTTATATGGAACAGACAAAGAACGAAACGAAGATTGAGAACAAGACGGAGAGCAAGCCCGAAAACAAGACGGCTCCCGGCAACGACAAGCCGAAGAAGGAGCGCAAGCCGCTGACCGAAGCCCAACGGCTGAAACGTCAGAAAATGATAGTGCTTCCCGCTATGGTGCTGGTATTCATCGGGGCGATGTGGCTGATATTCGCCCCGTCCTCCGGCAAGGAGCAGGAACCGGGAACAAGCGGCTACAACATCGAGATGCCCGACGCGGACAAGGAGAACCGCCGGATTATCGGTGACAAGGCGAAAGCCTACGAGCAGGGGGCAATGGAGGAACGGCAGGAGAACCGCAGCCGCGCCATGCAGCAGTTGGGCGACCTGTTCGACCGCGAAACGGCGGCAGCGGATGGGGACAGCGACTTCGACCTTGCCAATCCCGGCGGAACGGAAGAGGCGGTGAAGCCCGCGCCGAAAACCATCCAGTCCTCGGCAGCTGCCTACCGTGACCTCAATGCCACACTCGGCAACTTCTACGAGCAGCCGAAGAACGACAATGCGGAGATGGACGAACTGCTGGAACGCATCGCCACGCTCGAATCCGAACTGGAAAGCGGAAAAGAGAGAAGCTCCACGATGGACGAGCAGGTGGCACTCATGGAAAAATCCTACGAGCTGGCGGCGAAGTACATGGGCGGTCAGAACGGCACGCAGGCGGCGGGACAGACCACAGAGCCGTCCCCCGTGCAGAAAGCCGGAAAGAATACGGCAAAACCCGTCAGGCAGGTGACGCATCAGGTGGTGTCCTCGCTCGGACAGCCCGTGAGCAATGCCGAATTTGTCGCTTCCTTCTCGCAGGAACGCAACCGCAGTTTCAACACGGCGGTGGGCATTACAACCGTATCGGACAGGAACACCATACCGGCATGTGTCTATGGGGCGCAGAGCGTGACGGACGGGCAGGCGGTCAGGTTGCGCTTGCTGGAGCCGATGGCGGTAGCAGACCGGATCATTCCCCGTAATGCGGTGGTGGTCGGCGCAGCCAAGATTCAGGGCGAACGGCTCGCTATCGAAATCACCTCGCTGGAACACGACGGTACGGTTATCCCGGTGGAGTTGGAGGTCTATGACACGGACGGACAGCCCGGCATATTCATCCCCAACTCGATGGAGATGAACGCTGTCCGGGAGGTTGCCGCCAACATGGGCGGCTCGCTGGGGAGCAGCATCAACATCTCCACCAATGCCGGGGCGCAGCTCGCCTCCGACTTGGGCAAGGGGCTGATACAAGGCACGAGCCAGTATATAGCCAAGAAGATGCGCACCGTCAAAGTGCATCTGAAAGCCGGGTACAGGGTCATGCTCTATCAAGGAGTGAATTAAGGAAATAATCAAATTTTTATTTACCACTAAAAATCCAAAGTAAAATGAAAAAAGTAATCATGATGTTTGCCCTCGCTATGGGCATCGCAACTGCCAACGCGCAGGAAAACGTAACCGTTGGGCAAAGCAACGGAAGTGACCAACCGACCTTGACAAAGGAGGTCTATCCGCAGAAGGAGGCGGACGGCGACCTGTATCACGGTCTGACGAGAAAGCTGGGCTTTGACCGCATGGTTCCCCCGCACGGCTTGGAAGTGACCTACGACAAGACCGTGCATGTCATCTTCCCGGCGGAGGTGCGCTATGTCGATTTAGGCTCGCCCGACCTGATCGCGGGCAAAGCCGACGGAGCGGAGAACGTCATCCGTGTGAAGGCAACCGTGAGGAACTTCCCGAACGAAACCAACATGTCTGTCATCACGGAGGACGGGAGTTTCTACACCTTCAACGTGAAGTACGCCGCCGAGCCGCTGCTGCTCAATGTGGAGATGTGCGACTTCATCCATGACGGCGAGGCGGTGAACCGCCCGAACAACGCGCAGGAAATCTACCTGAAAGAGCTGGGCAGCGAAAGCCCGATGCTGGTGCGCCTTATCATGAAGTCCATCCACAAGCAGAACAAACGTGAGGTGAAGCATATCGGCTGCAAGCGTTTCGGCATCCAGTACCTTCTGAAAGGCATATACACGCACAACGGGCTTCTGTATTTCCACACGGAAATCAGGAACCAGAGCAACGTGCCTTTCGATGTGGACTACATCACATGGAAAATCGTGGACAAGAAGGTGGCGAAGCGTACCGCCGTGCAGGAGCGTGTCATCCTGCCGCTCCGCGCACAGAACTACGCCACGTTCGTGCCGGGCAAAAAAAGCGAGCGCACGGTCTTCACGATGGCGAAGTTCACCATCCCCGACGGCAAGTGCCTCGTGGTGGAGCTGAACGAGAAGAACGGAGGTCGCCACCAGTCTTTCGTGATCGAAAATGAGGATTTGGTACGTGCAAACACGATTAACGAACTCCAAGTGCGCTGACCATGAGAAAGCACATCGCAATAATCATCGCGTCGCTTGCACTCTTCACGGGGCAGGCGCACGCCCAGCGATGCCTGCCGAAGATGCAGGGTATCGAGGTCAGGGCGAATCTGGCAGACGGCTTCAAACCCGGCGGTAACGACGGCGGGTACAGTTTCGGGGCGGCTCTCTCCACCTACACGAAGAAGGGTAATAAATGGGTGTTCGGAGGTGAGTATATTCTGAAGAACAACCCCTACAAGGACACTTCCATACCTGTGGCGCAGTTCACGGCGGAAGGCGGCTACTATTTCAAGATACTTTCCGATGCCCGTAAAATCGTGTTCGTCTATGCGGGGGCTTCGGCTCTCGCCGGGTATGAATCGGTGAATTGGGGCGAAAAGGTGCTGCATGACGGCTCGACACTGCATGACCGGGACGCCTTCGTCTATGGCGGTGCGCTGACGCTGGACGTGGAGTTTTACGTGGCTGACCGTATCGCCCTGCTCGCCAACCTCCGGGAGCGTTGCCTGTGGGGTGGCGACACGAAGAAATTTCATACGCAGTGGGGCATGGGTATAAAGTTCATCATCAACTGATGCGCCGCATGGAACGGACGGATATAGACACTATGAGGCAAATATCCCTCGCGGACTTTCTCGCACGGTTGGGACATGAGCCTGTCCGAAGGAGCGGAAACGAGCTGTGGTATCATGCGCCATACCGCAATGAGCGCACGCCCTCTTTCCGCGTGAACGTGGCGAAACGGCTCTGGTACGACTTCGGCTTGGGCAAGGGCGGTGACATCTTCACGCTTGCCGGGGAGTTTGCCCGAAGCGGTGACTTCATGGCGCAGGCGGGATTCATAGCGGAAACTGTGCGTATGCCATTTGTCTCAGCGAAAAAGCCGTTGTACCTGCCGGAACCGTCCGAACCTGCCTTTGAGGGAGTGGAAGCCGTCCCGCTGCTCCGCTCACCACTGACGGACTATCTGGCGGAACGGGGCATCCCTTATGCCGTTGCATCCCGCCACTGCTGCCGCCTGAACTATGGCGTGCGTGGAAAGCGGTATTTCACAGTTGGCTTCCCGAACGTGGCTGGTGGCTACGAAATCCGGAGCCGCTATTTTAAGGGTTGCATACCACCCAAAGATGTGTCACTGATAAAACCGGAAGATACCGCCTCTGACGTATGCAGCGTGTTCGAGGGTTTCATGGACTTTCTGTCCGCTGACACACTCGGCATAGGCGGCAATGGCGACAGCCTTGTGCTGAACTCCGTCGCCAACGTAGGCAAGGCGGTGAAACACTTGGACGGGTACGGGCGCATCGACTGCTTCCTCGACCGTGACGAATCCGGGCGGAGGACGCTGGAAGTCCTCAAAGGACACTACGGCGGACGTGTCTGTGACCGTTCCGCACTCTATGACGGTTGCAAGGACTTGAACGAGTATCTGCAACGGACAGCAAAAAAAGAAATGAACAATAACTTAAAAATCAAAGGACAATGAACATACTGAACAACAAGAACAAGAGAACATCCATCTTCAAGGCGTTGGCACTCTGCCTGTTCGCCGCCGTGTCGCTCACGCTCGCATCGTGTGACGATGACATGGACATCCAGCAATCCTATCCGTTCACGGTGGAAACGATGCCCGTACCCAACAAGGTGACAAAGGGGCAGACGGTGGAAATCCGCTGTGAGCTGAAAAAGACAGGCGAATTTGCCAACACGCTCTACACCATCCGGTATTTCCAGTTCGAGGGGGAAGGCACGCTGAAGATGGACAATGGCATCACTTTCCTGCCCAATGACCGCTACCTGCTCGAAAACGAGAAGTTCCGGCTGTACTATACGGCTGAGGGCGACGAGGCGCACAACTTCATCGTGGTGGTGGAGGACAATTTCAAAAATTCCTACGAATTGGAATTTAACTTCAACAACCGGAACGTGAAGGACGACATTCAGACCGTCATCCCCATCGGCAATTACAAACCTCTGCCAAGATGATGCGTGTATTCATGGCTATCCTCTGTTCGCTACTGGCGGTCTGTTCCGTGTCCGCACGGGACAGCCGTCAGAAGGGGACGGACGGGCAGGCGGCAATCTACCGCCTGCCGCCTTTCGAGCGGGCGGTTCGGTGTACGAAGTATTTCGAGGGCTGGCATTCGGAGAAACACCACCCATACGTGGGCTGGGGGCATCAGGTGCAGCCGGGGGAAAGGTATTCGGCACGCACCATGACGAAGCGGCAGGCGGACGCGCTCCTGCGGAAAGACTTGCGGAAGTTCTGCGCCATGTTCCGCAAGTTCGGGCGTGACAGTCTGCTCCTTGCCACGCTCGCCTACAATGTCGGTCCATACCGGCTTTTGGGGAGCGGAAAGATACCCAAAAGCACGCTGATCCGAAAATTGGAGGCGGGCGACAGGAACATTTACCGGGAATATATCGCTTTCTGCAACTACAAGGGTAAACGGCACGCCATGCTGCTCAAACGGAGAAAGGCGGAGTTTGCACTGCTGTACATTCCGTAACATGGCAAATGCCTGACAAATGAAAATCCGATGAAGCCGCAACTTCATCGGATTTTCCGCTTTTCATACATTCGGGATTTTTCCCTTGCCGATTACTTCACCGTCCCTGCAATGCTCTATGATGCCGGGCGAAAATCCCATCTCCCCGATTGCGATGTGCCGGATATACTCTGCATATTTCTGACCTTGAAAATTCTTCCCCGTGAGGTTTTTGAAAATCATCTTTATGCTTATTCCGTCATCGCTGTGCAAGATGATTTTTCCGTTTTGTCTGATTTCTTCCATGATTGAAACTTGTTTTTGTGAATACTATCGTAGATTGGGACAGCGGTTTCTTTGCTACTTTCTTTGTCCGCCATCATGCTCACCGAAAGAAAGTAGGGCGGCTTTTGCCGCCGCCACTTAAAAACGGGTGTAGAGTCCCGTTACCATCGTGAACATTTCTTCCAGCATATCGCAGTATATGCCCTCGTGCGTTTCGATGTCCTTCGTCTTGCACTCGAATGTCTTTTTACTGAACGTTTTGCGGTAGAAACGCATATTGTAAAGGTCTAAGCCGGCATCGTAGATGATGTCAAGACGGTTTGCGCTCGTCTTGTTCCTCGCAAGGCTCATGCGTAAGCCGTTGCCCATGTCTGTAAAATCCTTGCTTCCCGTCATGGCGACAAAGCGTCTGCCGCCTATCTGCTGTAAAATCGTCTTTGCTATCATGCTTTTCTTGGTTTTAGGTTGGCGGTGCGGACACCGCCAACTTGTTTAACATTCTGTTATCTCGGCAATGGGGGTGTTTCGTTTCAGCCATTCCATCAGGCACTCCATATTGTACTCGCTTGTGATGACTGCCGTATGGCTGTTGATGGCGGTAAACCTGCTGCTCTCGTAGTCGTCTATCCACCCTTTTAGGGTATCAACTCCCCACGCTTCGGCATCGTCAAAGATGCCGTCCAATACTTTGATAGGCTGGCTGAACTTCACTATCAGCGTTTGATAGGCTGCTTTCATCGGTTGTCCTCCTTTTCTTCCTTTTCCGTGAGCCACTTGTCCCGTGCGGCTCGGCACTCGTCCAATGTGGGTTTGACACAAGAGAACAACTCTCCGTCTGTGGGGTGGCGGTAGTCGTACTGCACAAGTGTCCGCTTGCGTCTGCCGATACCTAATTGGAAACGCTCGTATTTCTCCGTACCTGCTTCCGTGCAGGTGCTTATTCCGTTGATGGTCATTCGTGTTGCCATAATCGTTGATTTTAGGGTGGTTAAAAATGTACTGACAGAATTCTGTTCTTCATCACCATTTCGGGGTCACTCGTATAGCGTTGGTGCAGGTAGAAATGGTGGGAGCCGAAGCCGTAAAGGAAAAACCTGTCAAGTTCGTGCTTCTCGGCAAAGTCCTTTACACTCCGTCTTAACTGCTCCTCACTCGTTGCAAGAGTGAGGAGGTTTACAAATTCAAGGAACATCGTGGGGATTTTATCGTCCCACAGACAAATCATGCTTTCAATTCTTACTTCCATACTATTGGGTATTATAGGTTGATACTATGCCGCTTCCATCCGCTGGCGGATAAGGTTCACGTTGCTGTTCACAAGGTTTACAATGCGGTCGTGGTACTCGGTATTGGAATTGTGCAAGCCACGACTTTGCACCACCTCCAATGTCTTCAAGGAAACCTCCACCGTTTCTATGCGCTTGCCGTCAATGGTGGCGGATAGGATAAGGGAGTTCTTTTCAAGGAAATAGGAGTTGGAAAACACGCAATGGTGCAGTTCCGTCCCTTCCGCTGCAAACTCCGCCACGCTCTCCAACACACGCACCTGCAAAGTGCCGTCCGTAAAGGCAATGCCGAAGAATATGCCTTTGAGTTTGCGGTATGCCTTCTCGTGTTTCTTCGCTTGGCGGATGCGTTCCTCCAACTTCTTGCGCTCTATCTCCTTGTTGCGCTTGTGCATAAGTCTGTCGTGTTCGGCTTTGAGGTCGGAGGGACAGACGTACTTCGGGCTGTTCGTGTCCTTGCCGAAATGACGCAGGAGGTCTATGGTGTCACGCCACATGGAGCCGTCCGAAATGGTGTAACCGTTACGGATACATATCTTTATGGATGCCCAATACCTCTCTATGTCAAAGGAACTGCGGATGTAGTGGCGCAACATGGGATATTGCCCTGCCTTCAACAGCGTTTCGGCTCGGCTGTCGGAAAGGATAGCCGTGAAAAGGTCGTAAGGCAGTATGTTGTGGTATTCGCCATTGAAGCCGTTGCGTTTCAGTTCGGGTATGAAACGCTGTCGGGGATAGGTGCAGACGGGGTTTATATCGTATGCACGGAGTTTGTTGTTCTTGCGTACCTCCATGTCGCTGTATTCCGCCCATAGGTCGTAGTAAAGTATGGACATTCCTCGCAGTCGGGCGACAGTGACGGTTGTGCCTTTGGGCGAAATCCACCTTTGCACCACTTCATAAATGGAATACTCGGCTGCCTGCCCTGCCTTGTATCGGGATTTGACGAAGAAGAAGCGTATCACTTGGTACTGCTTGCAGGTGGTGATGATGCAGAAATACTCGTTCTCGCTGAACACGCTCTTTCGGGTGCGCAACGCTTCCAGCTTCATGCCGCAATGGGGGCAGGTGCATCCGCAAACGGTGTCCGCAAGGTCGTGTTCACTCCTCCACGAATGTCCACACTCGGTGCAGATGTTCGTGCCGTCCGCCCTCTTGATGGCGTAATGCTTGAAGCAATGACGGAAAGCGTATGCCCTCTGTGTGGCGGTCAATTTGGGCAGTCGCTCGCTTAATCGTGCGACTTCCTGCTGTATGGGTGTTCTCGGTTTCATAATCAGAAATTGAATAGGTTGGGTTGTTGTACTTCTTGTGCGGTCGCTTTGGTGGCGGTTCTCGGCTTGCTGCGGTTCTGCAACTTGCGGAGTTCTTCTTCTTGGTATCTGCGGACTGCGTTCTGCCGTGCTTCCGCCTTTTCCTCCGCCGTGAGTTCCACAACATGGTTCACCGCCACGTGGCACTGAATGGGCTTGCCTACCTCTATCTCGTTCTCGTCATAGTAGTGGACGGCTTGCCCGAATATCTCCCCGTCCGTGAAGCCGTTGCAACCGCTCCGCTGCACGTAGTTGAGAATGTAGGTGACGCAATCGTCTATGTTCTTAGCAGGGTTGCGGTAGTTCTTCGCAAAGAGCGCATCTTCCGCTGCACGCTGCTCCAGATACATCTGTATCGTTCTCTTGAAATGTTCTGTTCCTTTCATATCGCTGTCGTTTTTAGATTGTCTGTTTCAGTATCTCTCTCCAATAGGTCGGCTCTACCTCGCTCAGAAGGAAGTCTGTAAAATCCCTCCGTGCGTCCTTGTTCAGTTCTCGGTAGAGTTCACGGAACACGGATATGTTGCCGTTGATGTACGTTTCCACCATGTACACGAAGATGTTGTCCACCTCGTAGTATCTGCATTGCTGCGCTACCGTTTTGCTGCTTCTCTTTGCCATGTCGGTAGGGGTTAAAGGGTGAATAACCAAAGGATGAAACCGAAGAAGGCGATAGTGGAAAGGATAGCCACGATTACGCCTATCGCCACTCGGAACACTCCGTTTACAATCTCTCTAATGATGCCCAAAGGATGCCGAACACCCCGAAGGCGGTGCGCACCATTAAGCCGCATATCGCAAACCCTATGTACTGCGCCATTTGTCTGAAATTTGCCGTTGCCGTCATATCTTCGCTGTTTTTGATTTTTTATTTTTTTAATGCGGATTCAAGAGCTGAGGGAGTTGAGTTTCAAACTATCTTATCTGCCTCTCGTTTATCCGACATTTTTTTTATGCGTCTTTCTGTCGCATCGGTCGTTTTCGTTTCGGGTGCTTGAAAAGGTAGGGATTAGGGAATGCAAGGTTTTTCGGGAAAAATACTACCCGCAGGGCTGGAGATTTTTTCCGAAAACAGGAGGCTTGACCTTGCATTCCCGTCCAATCCCGGAATTACCTTTGCGCCCAGAACGGAAATGACTGCCTGATGCGGCTCACTGAAAGACGCGAAAATGGAGGTAAACGGAAGTGGAGGCAGATTAGACAGGAAAACTTCAAAAGAGAAATCCGTGAAAAAGGGAAAACGCCAAAAAGGAAAAGGGACATAGCCGGAAGCGTGGAACCGGGTAAACCACCGGCAAGGAAGTATGATTTTATATGTCTGTCCGAGCGTGTCCGGTCTGACGGATAAAATCATTCTTCCCGGTTTGCCTGCCGTGCATGACGGCTTGTTCCATTTATGGATCGGGCGGTCAGACACGGCTTTCCGCTTACGGCTCAAAGGAACAGCGGAAAAAGAAATCATCTGCGAACCCGTAAAAGCACCTCTTTGGCATAAGCACAAAAGAAATGGGCCTTGCATCATCAGTCTAAACTGTTGTTTAGGCGTGAGGCAAAGCCCTTTTCGCCGCTTATGCGGCAGTCGGCATACGTCCGTTCAAAATCCTTTTGGGCGATGGTGTACCGACGGATAAAACCGCTTTTACGGAAAAACTTGTATGAGAAGAAAAAAATTAGGGAGATTCATTTCAAAATCTCCCGTTTTATTGTTACTTTTGCATACGAAGAGTTCTTTGAAGGTTACGCAATGCGCAGAAGGATGATGCAGTAGATAACTAACTAAATCGTAACCTATTACTATCATGAGCAATTAACCTACGCTCATTTCCAATAAATTACACTCTTTTCGTAACTTAGAGGTACAAATATCAAAACTGCACAAGTTGAGATTGGTATGGAAACGATCATTATTATAAACCAAAGCATACAACTTATCAGCGACAGTATCTATTATCATTGAATTACTAAACGTAAAATGCTCGCCTTCATTAAAAAAAGACCACACTTTAGAACATGATTTATCCCGGATATTCAACCGATAAAGATCATAGTAATTCTGTGGAGACTCTTCCTGCTTTCCTGAACGGCTTCCATACCCGCCCATTATAAGAATGTGGTCTTTATCTTCAATGCCCATAGCACTTAAATACCGAGGAGTGATACAGGAATCCAAAGAAATAATTTGCCATTGATCTCCGTCATTCAAACCTTTTTCCACAAAATCTGCATTATAAGTATGGCGTCCATATCCTCCAAAAAGGATCAAATGATTGGTTTCCGGATCTATCATACGATTATGATGCTGTCTGGAGTCCACTTCCCACGTAGAAGGAATCGACCATTCATGCGTGGCAAAATTATATTTGCTTAAAAGAGGATGTTCAGTAGAATAGGAAATCAACTCGTCAGTAGCAGCAGAATAAATAACCTGTCTGGATACTCCAAAATAAGGTTCTCCTTTTTCAACTGATAGAGTATCTACCTGTTTATTATCGACATGGTAGACCAATACCTTCTCTTTTAGTACCATAAATATCCTACCACCTATACTATCATAAGCTAATTGAAGATTTTGACATTGAAACTTCTTACTATCAAATTTCAGGGATTTCTCTTTCTGCCAGTTATAATGTCTATCTATTTCCCAAATGCCATTTTGAACAATTGCACGTTGAGCCTCTACTTCATCCATTGTTTCTCCTTTTCTGTTATGCAAGGCCAGCTTCCAGCATCGTATTATTCTACCATCCTGATTATACAATTCAATGTTACGCAAACTAACGGGAGGAACATCGGTCGTATAATACTTTGGATGCCTATTGCTTCCAAATAAGAAACTTAGACTGTTAAAGTCTTTAAAAGAATGACGCATCATTTGAGTAGCCTCATTCACCGAAATCTTAATCCCCTGTTCTGTGAAATCAAGCCTTATCTTAATCCACTCATCCTTTACTATTTGAGTACTGTCTATAAAATCCACATTCTCAACAATCGAACTACCTTTGTTCAATATAAAATTGAATTTGGATCGTAGTTGATAAGATATAAAATCCAAGCAAGAAGAAGTATCGTCGGAGATTATTCTAAACACATATCCATAAGTATGCAATTCCTCTCTCAACTTAATGTCAAAACTAAGCGAGAACTTATTACCCAGATGCAGACTTCTATCCGGAGTCAGATCAAGACTTGTTCTTTGATCCTGATTAACAGTATGTGCTTTGAAGGTAAGTCCATAACGATAATTGGACAATATAGTAGTATTTGCATAGCCCCATTGCAATGTTACAAACAAGCAGAAAATGAGAAGGCTGATCAACAAATATCGTTTTTGTTTCATTGTTCCGTGATTTTTTCTTTTTACTTATATACAATAAGGTTAACTTAATAACAGAGGTCTTTTCATGACAAACAAGAAATTCCCATCTATCTGCAACTATGACAGGAGACGTTCAAGTAATGCAAAGACACATATTAAATATTTATCTACATCCAATATACCCATATCCAGCCCCCCTATCATGATTTTCCGGCCCTACTTACGCCTCTCCACCCAGTATCAGGGATGGTTTATTTTCCATAATACCCGGATCTGGGCACATAAATCGGTTGAAAACGAGTTCCTATATTCTCTATTTTACCTTGTTCTTTCAAACGTTGTATATGACGCGATGCCATAATTTGAGTAAACTGGCAAATGGATTGTAAATTACGCCGAATCAAGACTTGGTGAGTAGTGAAAAACTCCGTCAAACGCCGATCAATTTCTTCCTCTGAAAGGACAGCCGAATGGCACTTCCATTTCGAACGTTGTATATGCATGTCATATAATTCACCTTTGAGTTCTTTATCCGCCTGAAAACGAATAGCTTTGAAAGAAACTTTATCAGAACGTGTCTTAACATCATATACCGGTTCTGTAGTCTGCAACGTCACCTGAAAATATCCTATCCCTTTCAAATGTACACGTTCACCATTTTTAAGATGAGAGCTCATGAAATGACTTAATGACATCAGAACGCCTTCAACCTCTGCCTCACCGAACGTTGTAGCTCTATGAATTTCAGCTGCCAAATATTCAGTACTCACAGAATTGAAGTTAACAACTCGGGGATGATATTGCTCTTCCTCTCCTTCTTCTCCCGTTCCAGGATTCTTATAAAACTCAAATTGTACTGCCATCTTTACGGTTATATATTAGTTTCTCCTTCATAAGGACACCGACATCCTCACCATTTCTCACCAACATCCTTGTAGTTTATTACCAA
>NC_021017.1:4219805-4223517 GCF_000210075.1 Bacteroides xylanisolvens XB1A | reverse complement strand
TTATTACCAACATCAGTAACCTCTCACTAAAATGATGAGACATTATCACCCGAATGAGAAGCCCTTTTCACCTCGATGACAAGCTCTTCTCACCCTAGTGAAAAGTATAAGTAAAATCGTCAAATATACAAAAATAACAAGTAGAAAACAAGTAAAGATTAGATTATTAATCAAGACCGATGCAACGCTTCAATCAATAACGTTATATTGGCCGTAAACAACCTTACAGAAATAGCCAATAAGATGATACCAAAAAACTTACGAATAATATAGATACCACCTTTTCCCAAGAAACGTTCTACACGACCAGTCATACTCACTACAAAGTAAACCCAAATCATGTTCAATACTAAAGCTATAATGATATTAACACTGGCATATTCCGCCCGAAGAGAAAGCAAAGTAGTAAAAGCTCCGGCACCTGCCAACAAAGGAAAGACAAGCGGCACCAAAGTAGCTTCTTTGATAGGACCCTGATTTTTGAAAATCTCAATATCCAAAATCATCTCCAAAGACATGAGGAAGATAACAAACGCACCGGCAACTGCAAACGATTCGATATCTACATGGAAGAGTTTCAGCATCATATCTCCCGCATAGAAAAATCCGATCAGCAAAACAAAAGAGATGACGGTAGCTTTCATTGCATTCACATCTTTCCCCTTTTCTTTCAGGTTAATTATAATAGGTATAGAGCCGATAATGTCTATCACGGCAAAAAGTACGATAAACGCACTAACCATCTGTTGCCAATTGAAGCCTGCAAACATAATTTCCTCCTTTTTTTTCTGCAAATATACTCTATTTTTATACATTCAAACAATAAAAAAAACAAAAAGAAGGGTCAGATATTGACAGCCGTGTTGTATTATGAGTAAATTTGTACGATTAACAAGAGATTACAACATATGGAAACAATGTTCGACACTTTGCTCCAATTGCCTTTATTTCAAGGTCTTTGTCATGAAGATTTCACAAGTATTCTGGATAAGGTCAAGCTACACTTTATCAAGCATAAAGTAGGAGAAACTATCATTGAGAGTGGTAGTCCGTGTAAACAACTCTGCTTCCTGTTAAAAGGCGAGGTTTCTATTGTCACAAATTCCAAAGAAAATATATACACCGTCATTGAACAGATGGAAGCACCTTACCTGCTGGAACCACAGTCGCTGTTTGGCATGAACACTCATTACACTTCTGCTTATGTGGCACATACAGAAGCGCATACTGTCAGTATCAGCAAAGCATTTGTACTTAGCGATCTGTTCAAATATGAAATATTCCGGCTCAACTATATGAATATCGTAAGTAACCGGGCACAAAATCTTTACTCCCGCTTATGGGAAGAGCCGACACAGGATTTAACAGAGAAAATCATTCGCTTTTTTCTGTTGCATTGTGAAAAGATTCAGGGAGAAAAGATATTCAAAATGAAGATGGACGATCTTGCCCGCTACTTAGATGACACCCGGCTGAATACTTCAAAAGCACTCAATGAGCTACAAGACAAAGGATTATTAGAATTACGCCGGAAAGAGATTCTTATTCCGGATGCACAGAAGCTGGTAAGCGAATAGATACGGACTGGCTCATTATAAAAAGACCTATTCATCATAAAAATAGCCTCAACAGGAATTCCTATTGAGGCTATTTTTAGATTATAAAGTGTTATTATTCCCACTCAATGGTTGCTGGTGGTTTAGAACTGATATCATAGGTTACACGGTTCACTCCCTTCACCTTATTAATAATATCATTCGATACCTTACCCATAAATTCATAAGGCAGATGCGCCCAGTCGGCTGTCATGGCATCTGTAGATGTCACAGCACGTAAAGCAACTGCTCTTTCGTACGTACGTTCATCTCCCATCACGCCTACAGACTGTACGGGCAACAAGATAACTCCTGCCTGCCATACCTGGTCATACAATCCCCAGTCACGCAATCCCTGAATAAAGATATCATCAGCATCCTGCAGAATACGTACTTTTTCAGGAGTAATATCACCCAGAATACGCACTGCCAGCCCCGGTCCCGGGAACGGATGGCGGGTAATCAGATGTTCCGGCATACCCAACTCACGACCTACCCGACGAACTTCATCCTTAAACAACAAACGAAGTGGCTCACACAATTTCAGATTCATCTTTTCAGGAAGTCCACCTACATTATGATGGCTCTTTATCACTGTACCCGTGATAGACAATGACTCGATGCAATCCGGATAGATTGTACCTTGAGCCAGCCATTTCACGTCTTTGATCTTATGAGCTTCTACATCGAACACATCGATGAAACCCTTACCTATAATCTTGCGTTTAGCTTCCGGTTCGGCCACACCAGCCAGTTCCGTAAAGAACTTTTCGCTGGCATCAACGCCAATCACATTCAGGCCGAGACATTCGTAGTCCTTCATCACATTCTTGAACTCATTCTTACGCAGCATACCATGATCTACAAAGATACAAGTCAAGTTCTTGCCAATAGCTTTATTCAGCAGCACTGCCGCAACCGATGAATCGACTCCACCACTCAAACCGAGAACAACCTTATCATCACCCAACTGTTCTTTCAGTTCGGCAACCGTGCTCTCAATAAAAGAAGCCGGCGACCAATCTTGCTTGCAGCCGCAAACATCTACCACAAAGTTCTTCAGGATTTGAGTTCCGTCTTCACTATGGAATACTTCCGGATGGAACTGGACACCCCATACCTGCTCCCCTTCTATCTGATAAGCAGCAATCTCTACTTTATCTGTTGAAGCTATTTTCTTGAAATTATCAGGAATAGCAGTAATCGTATCTCCATGACTCATCCACACCTGCGACTCCTCACGCACTCCTTTAAACAGTACATTATCTTTGCAGAAAGAAGCCAAATGAGCACGTCCATACTCACGCGTTCCGGCCGGTTCCACTTTTCCGCCATTGGTGTATGACAGATACTGTGCACCATAACAAATACCCAATATCGGATATTTACCACGAATTTCACTCAAATCTACTTTGAAAGCATCTTTATCGTAAACCGAAAAAGGGCTTCCGGAGAGAATGACTCCTTTAATAGTCGGGTCTTCTTTAGGAAACTTGTTATAAGGAACGATTTCACAATACGTATCCAATTCACGTACACGGCGGCCTATAAGCTGTGTTGTCTGCGAACCGAAATCAAGAATTATTATTTTTTCCTGCATATCAATGGTTGGATTTTGAATAAATTGAGTTGCAAAAGTAGAAAAAAGTACGCAATCTATATTAATAATGAAGAGAAAAATAAAGGAGATTCACAAGTTTACACCTGAAATCTCCTTCATTTTAATTAGAATCAATTATTTTTTTCTTTCAGCAAATCACGTATCTCCGTCAACAAAACTTCTTCTTTCGTTGGCGCAGGAGGAGTTGGAGGAGCAGCCGCTACTTCTGCCTGTTTTTTAGTTGTCAGTTTCGTAATCAAACGTATAAATAAAAATATAGCAAAAGCGATAATCAGAAAATCAAAGGTGGCCTGCAGAAACTGGCCATAATCCAATGTCACAGCCGGAGCTATCTCCTTACCGTCAGCACCGATCTCTGCCGCTTTCATCACCCATTTCAAATCCGTAAAGTTCACACCGCCAACCAGTAAACCAATCGGAGGCATAATAACATTAGCAACCAATGATGATACGATTTTTCCAAACGCACCACCAATAACAACACCGACAGCCATGT
>NC_021017.1:4208809-4219497 GCF_000210075.1 Bacteroides xylanisolvens XB1A | reverse complement strand
ATGACGTTACCTTTCATGGCAAACGCCTTAAAGTCCTGTAAAAATGTACTCTTTCCCATCTTTTTTCAATATTTAATGTGAATTTAATGCGCGAATATAAAAACATTTTTGTAATTTTGCACCGCATTTGAAAATAAAACAAGTGCGGAGGTAGAGAGATATTTGAACAAATATTATAAAACCCTTAAAAGTTTAAACAAAATGATTAAAGTAGGTATTAATGGATTCGGACGTATCGGACGTTTCGTTTTCCGCGCTGCAATGACAAGAAACGATATTCAAATCGTAGGTATCAATGACCTTTGCCCGGTTGATTACTTGGCTTACATGCTGAAGTATGATACAATGCACGGTCAATTCGACGGTACTATCGAAGCAGATGTTGAAAACAGCAAATTGATCGTTAACGGTCAAGCTATCCGTATCACAGCTGAAAGAAATCCGGCTGACTTGAAATGGAACGAAGTAGGTGCAGAATACGTTGTTGAATCTACAGGTTTGTTCTTGAGCAAAGACAAAGCTCAGGCTCACATCGAAGCTGGTGCAAAATATGTTGTAATGTCAGCTCCTTCTAAAGATGACACTCCGATGTTCGTTTGCGGTGTAAACGAAAAGACATACGTAAAAGGTACTCAATTTGTATCTAACGCTTCTTGTACTACTAACTGTTTGGCTCCTATCGCTAAAGTATTGAACGACAAGTTCGGCATCCTTGACGGTTTGATGACTACAGTTCACTCTACAACTGCTACTCAGAAAACAGTTGACGGTCCTTCTATGAAAGACTGGAGAGGTGGTCGTGCTGCTTCTGGCAACATCATACCTTCTTCTACTGGTGCTGCTAAAGCTGTAGGTAAAGTAATCCCTGCATTGAACGGCAAATTGACTGGTATGTCTATGCGTGTTCCGACTTTGGACGTATCTGTAGTTGACTTGACAGTTAACTTGGCTAAACCGGCTACTTACGCTGAAATCTGCGCTGCAATGAAAGAAGCTTCTGAAGGCGAATTGAAAGGTATCCTGGGTTACACTGAAGATGCAGTAGTTTCTTCTGACTTCTTAGGTGACGCTCGTACTTCTATCTTCGACGCTAAAGCAGGTATCGCTTTGACTGATACTTTCGTTAAAGTTGTATCTTGGTATGACAACGAAATCGGTTACTCTAACAAAGTTCTTGACTTGATCGCTCACATGGCATCAGTTAACGCTTAATTAGAAGCTTGAACCATATAGAAAACCGCTGCGGGAAACCGTAGCGGTTTTTTTATACATTTCATTTTATATATTGTTAAAAAGCAACGTGTTATCCGTTGAATAAGCGACAATTTTAGTAGCTTTGTACTTCTATGGAGAGATTATTAATAACATTGATACTAGTTTGCACTATGAGCAATATAACAAACGCCCAGAATCCTTTCTACGGGCAATACCATACGCCGCACGGAACCGTGCCATTCGACCGGATTGAAACTGAACATTATGAGCCTGCTATCCTCGAAGGAATCAAGCTGCAAAATGCTGAAATAGAGGCTATCATACAGAATCCGGAAAAGGCTGATTTTAGCAATACGATAGAAGCTTTCGAAGAATCAGGGGAATTACTGGATAAAGTAGTTGCCGTCTTCGGTAATATGTTGAGCGCAGAAACGAATGACGATCTGCAAGAACTCGCTCAAAAGATTATGCCGTTGCTTAGTGAACACAGCAATAATATCACACTGAATGAAAAGTTATTCGCACGTGTGAAAGAAGTGTATAACCAAAAAGAGACTTTGCAACTGACACAGGAACAAAAACAGTTACTGGAAAATGCATACAACAGTTTTGTTCGTCATGGTGCCAATTTGGAAGGAGAAGCGCGGGAAGAGTACCGCCGCCTGACTAACGAGTTGAGTAAACTGACGCTTACTTTCAGTGAAAACAACCTGAAAGAAACAAATGCCTATCAGATGCTGTTGACAAAAAAGGAAAGTCTCGCCGGATTACCCGAAATTATCATAGAAGCTGCTGCTGAAACAGCCAAGAGCGAAGAAAAAGAAGGATGGGCGTTCACGCTTCATGCTCCAAGCTACGTTCCTTTCATGACGTATTCCGATAATCGTGATTTACGCCAGAAATTGTATATGGCTTACAATACAAAATGTACGCACGATAACGAATTCAATAATATCGATATCGTAAAAAATATAGCCAATACACGTATGAAAATAGCCCAGCTATTGGGATACAAAGACTATGCGGAATACACGCTAAAGAAAAGAATGGCTGAAAACAGTGAGTCTGTATACAAGCTGCTCAACCAACTGCTGGAAGCATACGCTCCTACCGCACAACAAGAATACAAAGAAATACAAGAACTGGCCCGCGAAGAGCAGGGAGATGATTTCGTTGTAATGCCTTGGGACTGGAGTTATTATTCAAACAAACTGAAAGACAAAAAATTCAATATCAATGAAGAAATGCTCCGTCCTTACTTCGAATTGGAACAAGTGAAGAGAGGAGTGTTTGGACTAGCTGAAAAGTTATATGGAATTACTTTCCGGAAAAATACAGAAATTCCGGTTTACCATAAAGAAGTGGAAGCCTTTGAAGTGTTTGATAAAGACGGAAAATTCTTAGCCGTCTTATATACTGACTTCCACCCGCGTTTAGGTAAGCGCGCCGGAGCTTGGATGACGAGTTACAAAGACCAATGGATAGATAAAAAGACTGGCGAAAACAGCCGTCCGCATGTATCCGTTGTGATGAACTTTACCAAGCCAACCGAGAATAAGCCTGCTTTATTAACATTCAATGAAGTAGAAACATTCTTGCATGAGTTCGGACATAGCCTGCATGGCATGTTTGCCAATTCCACTTACAGAAGTTTAAGCGGAACCAATGTATATTGGGACTTTGTGGAGCTTCCTTCGCAGATTATGGAGAACTTCGCCATAGAGAAAGATTTCCTCAATACATTTGCCCGTCATTATCAGACAGGAGAAGTTTTACCGGATGAATTAATAAAACGTCTTGTAGATGCTTCTAATTTTAATATTGCCTATGCTTGTCTGCGACAACTAAGTTTCGGTTTACTCGATATGGCGTGGTATACTCGCGACACTCCTTTTGAAGGAGACGTGAAAGCTTATGAACAGGAAGCCTGGAAGGATGCACAAATATTGCCGGTTGTGCCGGAAGCTTGCATGAGTACGCAGTTCTCCCATATCTTTGCTGGTGGATATGCTGCCGGATACTATAGTTATAAATGGGCGGAAGTACTGGATGCTGACGCTTTCTCATTGTTCAAGCAAAAAGGAATATTCAATCAGGAAGTTGCAGACTCGTTCCGCAATAATATCCTGTCGAAAGGAGGAACAGAACATCCGATGGTACTTTATAAACGTTTCCGCGGGCAGGAACCAAGTATTGATGCTTTATTAATCAGAAATGGAATAAGAAAGTAAGTATTAAGTTATTAGATATAAAATATGAAGAGAAGTATATTTCAAATAGTAGGATTGCTTTTATTGCTTCCTTTATTTTCAGGATGTAATGATTCGGACGATTTGCAAGGTATATTCACCGGAAAGACATGGAAACTGACCTACATCAATCTAAAGGATAAAGGCGGGTGGATGAATGGTTTTAGTGAGAAAAGCATCAAAATATTGAATGAAAATCAAGAATCCTATACAATAACTTTCACAGGAACCGAAGAAGATAACAGAATTTCTAATGGTGCTGTCAAAGGGAGAATTATCACTGCAGATCTTACAGGCACCTGGAGTGCTAATGGAAAGAATAATGAATTTCATGCTAGCGTTACCAATGTCAATGAGAATGATGATTTAGCTAAAGAATTTATAAAAGGGCTAAACAATGCCTCTTCATACATAGGGGATGACAATGGATTATTCTTATATTATAATCCGGCCGGAAGCCAGCAAACATACGTATTGGCATTTCATGTACAAAGATAGCAAATAATTAACAACATGGACATTGAAAAGAAACAATTAGAACTTGACAAACGTTATATACGCATGGCCAGTATATGGGCTGAAAATTCCTATTGCCAACGCCGTAAAGTAGGAGCTTTAATTGTTAAAGATAAAATGATTATCTCCGACGGATATAACGGAACGCCTTCCGGTTTTGAGAATGTATGCGAAGATGAAAACAATCTGACAAAACCATACGTTCTGCATGCGGAAGCAAATGCCATTACCAAAATAGCACGTTCAAACAACAGTAGCGACGGTGCTACCATGTACGTCACCGCCTCTCCTTGCATCGAATGTGCGAAGTTAATCATACAGGCAGGGATCAAACGGGTAGTTTACTCCGAACATTACCGCCTGGAAGATGGAATTGAGTTATTAAAACGGGCGGGAATCGAAGTTATCTACACAGAATTAGATAACCATTCCTCTCCAGATAAATAAGAAGACGAACGTTTTAAAAAAGGAATAGACATGAGTACAAAAAACTCTTCACGTTTTACACCTGTCATCATAGCAGTCAGCGTGGTAGTCGGGATTCTTATCGGTACATTTTATGCCAAGCATTTTGCCGGCAACCGTTTGGGTATTATCAACGGCTCCTCCAATAAGCTAAACGCATTGTTACGCATTGTAGACGATCAATATGTCGACACCGTAAACATGACCGATTTAGTGGAAAAAGCCATGCCGCAGATTCTGGCCGAATTAGATCCACATTCAACTTATATCCCAGCCCAAAATCTCGAAGAAGTCAACTCGGAACTGGAAGGTAGCTTTAGCGGAATCGGTATCCAGTTTACCATACAGAACGACACCATTCATGTGAATGCAGTCGTTCAGGGTGGCCCTTCTGAAAAGATAGGATTGATGGCGGGCGACCGTATTGTTACCGTGGACGACAGTTTGTTTGTCGGTAAGAAAGTAACCAACGAACGGGCTATGCGCACTCTGAAAGGTCCGAAAGGTTCACAAGTGAAATTAGGTATCAAACGAACAGGAGAAAAAGACTTATTGCATTTCAACATTACCCGTGGAGACATTCCTCAAAATACCGTTGATGCAGCTTATATGCTAAACGATGACATTGGTTACGTGAAAGTCAGCAAATTCGGACGTACCAGCCATGTAGAATTATTGAATGCACTGGCACAACTCAACCATAAAAAATGCAAAGGTCTAATCATTGACCTCCGCGGTAACACCGGAGGATATATGGAAGCTGCCATTCGCATGGTGAATGAGTTCCTGCCCGAAGGCAAATTAATCGTATACACTCAAGGCCGTAAATATCCACGTGCAGAAGAATTCGCCAACGGTACAGGTAGCTGTCAGAAAATGCCACTCGTCGTATTGATTGACGAAGGTTCTGCTTCTGCCAGTGAAATCTTCACCGGAGCTATTCAGGATAACGACCGGGGTACAGTTGTAGGACGCCGTTCCTTTGGTAAGGGGCTTGTGCAACAACCGATCGACTTCAGTGACGGTTCAGCCATCCGCCTGACAATCGCCCGCTACTACACTCCATCCGGACGCTGTATCCAACGCCCATACGAAAGCGGTAAAGATCGTAACTACGAACTGGATTTATATACCCGTTACGAACATGGGGAATTCTTCTCACGCGACAGTATCAAGCAGAATGAAAGCGAACGTTATAACACCAGCTTGGGACGTACTGTTTATGGCGGTGGTGGTATCATGCCGGATATATTCGTACCGCAAGATACAACGGGAGTCACCTCTTATCTTTCTACTGTTATCAACCGGGGACTGACTATTCAATTCACATTCCAGTACACCGACAATAACCGGAAGAAACTTAGCCAATATGAAACAGAGGAAGAATTGCTGAATTATCTTCGTCATCAGGGATTGGTAGAACAGTTTGTCCGTTTTGCCGACAGCAAAGGAGTGAAAAGAAGAAATATCCTCATTCAGAAGTCATACAAACTTTTGGAGAAGAACCTCTTTGGTAATATCATCTACAATATGCTTGGACTGGAAGCTTATCTTCAATATTTTAACAAGACAGATGCTACCGTCATTAAAGGCATTGAGATACTCGAAAAAGGAGAAGCTTTCCCAAAAGCTCCGGTAGCCGTTGAAGAGGAAGAAGTGACGAAGGACAAAAAAGATGGAAAGAAAAAAAGAACTGCGCAAGCGTATAGCATTACTGAAGACCCAACACGCGGATTCGACTATGCGAAAGCTGCAATCAGCTAACATACTGACCGCCCTTGAAGCCCACCCGGCTTTCAGGGCGGCCAATACCGTACTACTATACCATTCGCTAAATGATGAAGTAGACACACATGAGTTTATCCGAAAATGGAGCAATAAGAAGCGAATCTTGCTCCCCGTAGTGGTAGGCGATGATTTGGAGCTTCGGATATATACCGGGCCTGAAAATATGTCAATCTGTGGTGTCTATGGCATAGAAGAACCAACCGGGGAAGCATTCACAGACTATGCAGCCATCGATTTCATCGTCGTTCCCGGAGTAGCATTCGACGCAAAAGGTAATCGTTTGGGACGAGGAAAAGGATACTACGACCGCCTCTTGCCACGCATACCAACAGCTTACAAAGCTGGGATTTGTTTCCCATTTCAATTAGTAGAAGAAGTTCCTGCGGAATCATTCGACGTCCGCATGGATATAATTATAACAATCAATGAAGACGAATTATCACACCCATACCACCCGCTGCCATCATGCGACAGGGAGTGACGAAGAATTTGTTTTAAGTGCCATCAAAGGCGGCTATCAAGAAATAGGCTTTTCAGACCACACTCCGTGGAAATACCACACCAATTATATCTCCGACATCCGCATGCTCCCTGAAGAGTTGCCGGGCTATGTGGAAAGCCTCCGTTCGCTACAAGAAAAATACAAGAATCAAATCAGTATAAAAATAGGATTGGAATGTGAATACTTTCCTGAATATATACACTGGTTAAAAGGAATCATCAAAGAATATAAGCTGGATTACATCATCTTCGGAAATCACCATTTTCATACAGATGAGAAGTTTCCCTATTTTGGCCGGAATACAGATTCGGTAGACATGCTCGAGCTCTACGAAGAGAGTGCTATTGAAGGGATGGAAAGCGGACTATTTGCCTACCTTGCCCATCCGGATTTATTCATGCGTTCCTACCCGGAATTCGATCATCATTGCAAACTGGTCAGCAGACATATCTGCCGAACAGCAGCACGGTTAAACCTACCGTTGGAATATAATCTTGGTTATGAAGAGTATAATGACATTCATGGAATCACCAGCATTCCTTACCCGGATTTCTGGAAAGTAGCCGCCCATGAAGGTTGCACCGCTATCATCGGTGTAGATGCTCACAATAATCAATATCTGGAAAATCCTTTTTATTACAGCCGTGCAACCGAAACACTTCGCAAGCTGGGTATAAAGGTTATAGACAGAATCCCTTTCCTCAACGAAAAATAATGTTTGTAATAACCATAGCACCGACTCTCTGATTGAGTGTGCGCACCAATACCTCACGCCCCATCATCAACTCCTGCCGGAGAGCAGCAGAAGTAAGATGCACATACAATGTCTGATTACGAATATAAAGATTGCTGGTATAAGCCGCCGCCGGTCCTAAGACTTGAGGCCAGGCATCCAACAGTCTTTGTTCGTTCAGCGGAGATTCCAAACTCTCCTGACGAAGAAACTGTTGAATCAGTTTTCCTATTTGTTCGGCATCATTGCGCTTCATCGTCAGCCTCCATTTCTTGAATTGTACCCTCTTCTACACGAAATATCTTATAATCACTACCTACCTTATGTAAAATACGGTCCAGATGCCCCCGGTTCGTATCCGTTATAAATATCTGCCCGAAATTATCTCCGCCCACCAGCTTCACTATTTGCTCTACGCGGGAAGCATCCAGTTTATCAAAAATATCATCTAATAATAATAAAGGAACAGTTCTGCCCGTACGTTTCAAGAAATCAAACTGTGCCAATTTCAACGCCACCAGATATGTCTTATTCTGTCCCTGCGAGCCTTCTTTCTTTATCGGAAATTCGCCCAACAGCATATTTAACTCATCCTTATGAATCCCCCGCAAAGAGAACCCCATTATCTTATCCCGCTCCCTGCTCTGCTTCAACACTTCCAACAAAGAAGCATCCCGTGCATGAGACTCATAAGATAATCCCACAGCCTCTTTATCCTGAGAAATAAAAGAATAGAAAGATTGGAAAATAGGAATAAACTCCCGGATAAACGCTTCACGCTTCCGGAAAACGATTTCACCGGCTTGAGACATCATTTCCTCCCATACAAGAAACAACTCTTCCTCCACCGGGAACTCACTCTTCAGCAATGTGTTACGCTGCGCCAATGCTTTATTATACCGTATCAGTGCTTCAAGATATTCTTTATCATACTGCGAAATCACTACATCCATAAACCGGCGACGTTCATCACTCCCTCCGGCTATCAATTCAGAATCGGCAGGTGAAACCATCACCAAAGGCAGGAAGCCGATGTGATCCGAGAAGCGGCTATATTCTTTCTTATTCCGCTTAAATTGTTTCTTCGAACGGCGTTTCATTCCACAATAAATCTCTTCAGGAGTTCCGTCCTCCGCTTCATAGAAACCCTGGATGACAAAGAAGTCTTGTTCATGACGAATATTCTGCGAATCAATCGGATTGCCGGAACTTTTACAGAAGGATAAGAAATACACTGCATCCAGCAGATTCGTCTTCCCCATCCCATTCAATCCGAAAAAACAATTCAGTTTGGCAGAGAATCCCAGCTCCACCTCTTCCAGATTCTTATAATTTAATATAGATATTCGTTTCAGTATCATTGTGCACACGTTAATTTGTTCACAAAAGTAGCAAGATTTTCGTGGTTTTCGGGTGTAAAACAAAAAAAGATGCTTCTAAATTTCATTTGTAGATATAAAAAAACTACTTTTGCGAGTCGAAATATCAAACTGTGAATAATAACAAAAAGAATCATATAAAATGGCAGAACAAAAGAATCAGAACGAACATCTGAACGTAGAAGATGCACTGACACAATCGGAAGCATTTCTTATCAAGTACAAAAACGCAATTATTGGCGGTGTTGTTGCTGTGATTATTATTGTAGCAGGTTTTATCATGTACAAAAACCTCTATGCTGAACCACGTGAAGAAAAAGCACAAGCAGCTCTTTTCAAAGGACAGGAATACTTTGAACAGGATGCTTTTGAACAGGCTTTAAACGGTGACAGCATCGGTTACACAGGTTTCCTGAAAGTAGCTGATGAGTACAGCGGAACAAAAGCAGCTAATTTGGCAAAAGCTTATGCTGGTATTTGCTACGCACAACTTGGCAAATATGAAGAAGCAGTGAAGATGCTGGATAGCTTCAATGGAAAAGACCAAATGGTTGCTCCGGCAATCTTGGGTGCTGCAGGTAACTGCTATGCACAACTTGGCCAACTGGACAAAGCTGCCTCTACTTTACTGTCGGCAGCAGACAAAGCTGACAACAACACATTAAGCCCGATTTTCCTGATACAAGCCGGAGAAATCCTGGTAAAACAAGGAAAATATGACGATGCAGTAAACGCTTACACTAAGATCAAGGATAAATACTTCCAGTCTTATCAAGCTATGGACATCGACAAATATATCGAACAGGCTAAATTGATGAAAAAATAATACCTTATTATATAAGGAGATCGAGGCACGGATTACACCGGATTAAGCGGATTATCTATTAAAACCGTGGAATCCGTGAAATCCGTGCCTTTCTTCTTAATTTCCCATACTTTCAAACTTCATTTTATAATTCTCAACTTTTAATTTACTATGGCAACAGCTTACCATAACTTATCCGAATATGATTTCAATTCCGTTCCGAATGCAGAAGCAATGAAATTTGGCATTGTCGTATCCGAATGGAACTTCAATATTACCGGTGCTTTACTGAAAGGCGCAGTCGATACATTAAAAAAACATGGAGCAAAAGACGAAAATATTCTGGTAAAAACTGTACCGGGAAGTTTCGAACTAACTTTTGGCGCCAATCAAATGATGGAAAATTGCGATCTTGATGCAATTATTGCAATTGGTTGCGTAATTAAAGGAGATACTCCACATTTTGATTATGTTTGTATGGGAGCAACCCAGGGAATTACCGAATTAAACGCAACTGGCGATATACCAGTTATTTACGGATTAATTACCACAAATACAATGGAGCAAGCAGAGGATCGTGCCGGTGGCAAACTGGGTAACAAAGGAGACGAATGTGCAATTACTGCAATAAAAATGATCGATTTTGTTTGGAGTTTAAATAAATAGTTGTATCTTTGCACCGCAATTGAGAAACAAACCTCCTCAAAAGCAAAAAAAGGGCAAATACCAGAGTGGCCAAATGGGGCAGACTGTAAATCTGCTGTCTTTCGACTTCGGTGGTTCGAATCCATCTTTGCCCACAAAAATTGCGGAAGTAGCTCAGTTGATAGAGCATTAGCCTTCCAAGCTGAGGGTCGCGGGTTTGAGCCCCGTCTTCCGCTCTCCAAAGAGAATCTGAGAAATTAGATTCTCTTTTTTTGTTTTACTTTAGACCGCTAAGATTATGAAACGGCGGCATATCCCTAAAAATTAATTCATTCCGGTACGGAAATGATCCCAAGATACTACCGCTGACAATAACGGCTCAGTCTGAAAC
>NC_021017.1:4194316-4207566 GCF_000210075.1 Bacteroides xylanisolvens XB1A | reverse complement strand
CCGTACCGAAATGAACTATAATGGATTACCTGCTTATGTAGTTAATCAAAACAAAAGTAGTAAACGTTAAGCAATTCTAAAAAGACCACTTCTTTTTAGGAAAGACCTTCTAATGGCCTGTCTTTTATATGTATTTGTCGATACACAAGACTATACAAAATCAGGTAGAAAAAGTTTGAATCATTTTCTACCTCATAATAGAAGTTTATGATGAAAATATCAGTTATAAATATAAATAATTGGCTAATTAATTACTATTTTTGACACGTAAATGAAAAACAGCGAATAACCCCTATTAAAAACTTAAAATATGATGAAGAAACTACTCACAGCCACTGCTATCGGCTTGGCTTTGTTAACTTGGCACACCAGTTGTACTCAACAACCAAAGGCTCCGGAAGCCTTTACTCCTATCAAAGTAGAAACTCCTGCCCGCCCTGCCGGACAAGAAGATGTAATCCAACTCGTTACTCCTAAAATTGATACCGTACGTGTCGGTTTCATCGGCTTAGGAATGCGTGGTCCCGGCGCCGTAGCACGCTGGACTCATATTCCGGGAACTAAGATTGTAGCGTTATGCGACCTGCTTCCCGAACGTGTTGAAAAATCACAAGAAATTTTGAAGAATGCCGGACTCCCTGCAGCTGCTTCTTACAGCGGAGAGGAAGATGCATGGAAAAAACTTTGCGAACGGGATGATATTGATCTTGTATACATAGCTACAGACTGGAAGCATCATGCTGCAATGGGTGTCTATGCCATGGAACATGGCAAGCATGTAGCCATCGAAGTTCCTGCCGCTATGACATTGGATGAAATCTGGCAGTTAATCAACACTTCTGAAAAGACCCGCAAGCATTGTATGCAGCTCGAAAACTGTGTATATGACTTCTTTGAACTGACTTCTTTAAATATGGCACAACAGGGCGTATTCGGAGAAGTGCTTCATGTAGAAGGTTCATATATCCACAACCTGGAAGATTTCTGGCCTGAATACTGGAACAACTGGCGAATGGATTATAATCACCTGCATCGCGGTGACGTATATGCGACTCACGGTATGGGCCCTGCTTGTCAGGTACTTAATATCCACCGTGGCGACCGTATGAAAACATTGGTATCTATGGATACGAAAGCTGTCAACGGACCGGCTTACATTAAAAAACAAACAGGAGAAGAAGTGACCGACTTCCAGAATGGTGACCAGACTTCGACCTTGATCCGCACAGAAAATGGCAAAACGATGCTGATCCAGCACAATGTAATGACACCCCGCCCATACAGCCGCATGTACCAGATAGTGGGAGCCGATGGCTATGCAAGCAAATATCCGATAGAAGAATATTGCCTGCGACCTACACAAGTTGATTCTAAAGATGTGCCTAATCATGAAAATCTGAATGCACATGGCTCTGTACCCGAAAATGTAAAGAAAGCGTTGATGGACAAATATAAAGATCCGATTCACATAGAGTTGGAAGAAACTGCCAAGAAAGTAGGCGGCCACGGTGGTATGGACTTTATCATGGACTACCGTCTGGCATATTGCCTGCAAAATGGATTACCATTAGATATGGACGTTTATGACCTGGCAGAGTGGTGTTGCATGGCCGAACTTACCAGACTTTCCATCGAAAACAATTCTGCTCCGGTAGAAGTCCCCGATTTCACTCGCGGCGGATGGAATAAAGTACAAGGCTATCGTCACGCTTTTGCAAAATAAAACTGAATATATCCTTTTAGCACGAACATAATGAACCAATCCGGCTTCTCCCCCAAAGCCGGATTATTCATGGGTTCGTGTTTGAACATTTTATAGATTATCATAATCACTTTTATGAAAACAGCTATTCCAAAACCTTCTAAGCAAAGCATTATCCGTGAAGCCAGAGATTATGTAATGATTGCCATCGGCATGATTTTGTATGGCATCGGTTGGACCGTTTTTCTACTTCCGAACGATATCACTACCGGGGGAGTACCGGGTATTGCTTCTATTGTATATTGGGCTACGGGGTTTCCCGTACAGTATACGTACTTCAGCATCAACTTCTTTTTATTGCTACTGGCCCTCAAATTGCTGGGGATGAAGTTTTGCATTAAAACTATTTTTGGAGTATTTACCCTCACCTTCTTTCTGTCCGTCATTCAAAAGCTGACAGCAGGTTTCGGACTCCTTCACGACCAGCCCTTTATGGCATGTGTCATTGGAGCATCCTTCTGTGGAGGTGGTATAGGGGTTGCTTTTTCGGCAAACGGAAGCACAGGAGGCACGGATATTATCGCAGCCATCATCAACAAATACCGGGACATCACATTAGGAAGAGTCGTACTCATCTGCGATATGATTATTATTTCTTCCAGTTATTTTGTCTTAAAAGACTGGGAAAAAGTGGTATATGGGTTTGTTACTCTTTATATTTGTAGCTTCGTTCTCGACCAGGTAGTGAATAGTGCCCGTCAATCCGTACAGTTCTTTATCATATCCAATAAATATGAAGAAATAGGACGGCATATCAACGAATATCCACACCGGGGAGTTACGATTATCAATGCAACCGGCTTTTATACAGGACGAGAAGTAAAGATGCTGTTCGTATTAGCCAAGAAGAGGGAATCACCTATCATCTTCCGGTTGATTAAAGATATAGACCCGAATGCATTTGTGTCACAAAGTGCTGTCATCGGAGTTTATGGAGAAGGATTCGATCATATTAAAGTAAAATAAAAAAGAAATGAAAAACCAATATTGAGAAACATGAAATTTCGACCAACCCCCAATTTATTAACAGGCATTTTCATGGGAATATTTTCCCTGACAACATTTAATGTAATGGCTGAAAAAGCCGTGCCCCCCTATTGGCAGGATGTGCAGGTAGTTGAAGTCAACAAAGAGTATCCACGCACTTCTTTTATGACATACAACAATCGCGCTGATGCCTTGAGTGGCAAGTTCGAACGAAGCAAGTATTACCGCTTGCTGAACGGAACCTGGAAATTCTACTTTGTAGACTCTTACAAAAAGCTTCCCGACAACATTACTGACCCGAATACGAATACAGATTCGTGGAATGATATTCAGGTACCCGGCAACTGGGAAGTACAAGGACACGGAATAGCCATCTACACCAATCATGGTTATGAATTCAAGCCACGCAATCCGCAACCTCCGGCTCTTCCCGAAGCGAATCCGGTGGGAGTTTACCGTCGGGATATTGATATTCCGGCAGATTGGGACGGACGGGATATCTACCTGCATCTGGCAGGAGCCAAGTCCGGCGTATATGTATATATCAACGGGCAAGAAGTTGGATATAGCGAAGACTCCAAAAATCCGGCAGAGTTTCTTATTAACAACTATGTGAAGCCCGGCAAAAACGTGCTTACCGTTAAAATCTTCCGTTGGAGCACTGGTTCCTATCTGGAATGTCAGGACTTCTGGCGCATGAGCGGTATTGAACGCGATGTTTATCTGTATTCACAACCTAAAGCAGCCCTCAAAGATTTCCGGGTGAAGTCTACCCTGGATGACAGCTACAAGAATGGAATCTTCAGCTTGAATGTCGATTTGAGAAATCACGAGAAGGCAGCAACTAATCTCACATTAGTTTATGAGCTATTGGATGCACAGGGAAAAGTAATCTCTACTGAAGAGAAGACCGCCTATATCCCATCGAACGAAATACGTACACTTTCTTTCGATAAGAAGCTGGCAGATGTCAATACATGGACATCCGAACATCCGAATCTGTACAAACTGCTGATGACCGTCAAAGAGAATGGCAAAATAAATGAGATTATTCCTTTTAATGTAGGATTCCGCCGTATTGAGATCAAACCTATCGAACAAAAAGCTGCTAACGGAAAGCCATACGTTTGCCTGTTCATCAATGGTCAGCCACTGAAACTGAAAGGGGTAAATATCCACGAACACAACCCGTCAACAGGTCATTATGTAACAGAAGAGTTAATGCGTCGTGACTTCGAGCTTATGAAGCAACATAACCTGAACAGCGTACGCCTCTGCCACTATCCGCAAGACCGCCGTTTCTACGAACTTTGCGATGAATACGGTCTTTATGTATACGATGAAGCCAATGTCGAAAGCCACGGAATGTATTACGATCTTCGGAAGGGTGGTTCATTGGGTAACAATCCCGAATGGCTAAAACCACACATGGACCGTACCATCAATATGTTCGAACGTAACAAGAACTATCCGAGCGTCACCTTCTGGTCGTTGGGAAATGAAGCCGGAAACGGATATAATTTCTATCAGACTTACTTGTGGCTGAAAGAGGCTGACAAAGAGCTGATGAATCGTCCGGTCAACTATGAGCGTGCTCAATGGGAATGGAACTCCGATATGTATGTTCCGCAATATCCGGGTGCCGACTGGCTGGAAAATACAGGAAAGAACGGCAGCGACCGTCCTGTAGCTCCTTCCGAATATGCGCACGCAATGGGAAACTCCACCGGAAACCTGTGGGGACAATGGCAGGCGATTTACAAATATCCGAACCTCCAGGGTGGATATATCTGGGACTGGGTAGACCAAGGTCTTCTCCAGAAAGATGAGAATGGAAGAGAATACTGGGCTTACGGAGGTGACTTCGGTGTAGACGTGCCGAGCGATGGCAACTTCCTCTGCAACGGTCTTGTCAATCCGGATCGTGGTCCGCATCCGGCAATGGCTGAAGTGAAATATGTACATCAGAATGTAGGCTTTGAGGCAGTAGATGCCGCTGCCGGTATATTCAAAATCACCAACCGTTTCTATTTCACCAATCTGAAAAAGTATCAGATTCACTATAACGTACTCGCTAACGGAAAGACTATAAAAGGTGGAAAAGTATCTTTGGATATTGCTCCGCAGGCATCCAAAGAATTCACCGTACCGGTAAACGGCTTGAAAGCCCAACCGGGAGTGGAATATTTTGTAAACTTCAGCGTAACAACCACAGAACCTGAACCGTTGATTCCAACAGGATATGAAATAGCATACGACCAGTTCCAGCTTCCTATCCAGGCAGAGAAAGCTATTTATAAAGCAAACGGTCCGGCACTGAAAACAACGACTCAAGGAGATGAGCTAATCGTTTCTTCTTCCAAAGTGAATTTTGTATTCAACAAGAATAGCGGATTAGTTACCTCGTATAAAGTGGATGGCACAGAATATTTCAAAGACGGATTTGGTATTCAGCCTAACTTCTGGCGTGCTCCTAATGATAATGATTATGGTAATGGCGCTCCTAAACGTTTACAGGTATGGAAGCAATCAAGCAAAAACTTCCACGTAACGGATGCAACCATGACAACAGAAAATAAGGTAGTTTCCTTAAATGTGACCTACTTATTGGCTGCCGGCAACTTGTATGTTGTCACATACAAAATCTATCCGAACGGAGTAGTCAATGTAAATGCCAAATTCACGTCAACAGATATGCAGGCAACAGAAACTGAAGTTTCTGAAGCTACCCGCATGGCTACGTTTACTCCCGGAAGTGACGCTGCCCGCAAGGCCGCTTCCAAACTGGAAGTTCCCCGTATCGGTGTTCGTTTCCGCTTGCCGGCACAGATGAACAACGTACAATACTTTGGCCGTGGTCCGGAAGAGAACTATATCGACCGTAATCATGGAACCCTCGTTGGCGTATATAAGACAACAGCAGATAAAATGTACTTCAACTATGTACGTCCACAGGAAAACGGACATCACACCGATACCCGTTGGATCGCTTTATCTCCCGCCAAAGGAAACGGCCTGGTTTTGGTAGCCAACAGTACGATCGGTTTCAATGCCTTGCGCAACTCTATCGAAGACTTTGACTCTGAAGAGGCACTGCCCCACCCTTACCAATGGAATAACTTTAGTCCGGAAGAAGTAGCCAATCATGATGAGAATGCCGCCCGTAATGTATTACGGAGAATGCATCATGTTAATGACATCGTTCCGAGAGATTTCGTAGAGGTTTGTGTGGACATGAAGCAACAAGGTGTAGGCGGATATGACAGTTGGGGTGCACGCCCGGAACCTTTCCACCAAATCCCGGCCAATCGTGATTACCATTGGGGATTCACATTAGTACCTGTTCGCTCGGCTAATCAGGCCAACGAGGCGGCTAAATACGATTATCGATAACCTTAGTATAAATTTTTAAAGAAAAAACCCATGAAAGATTTATCTAGCATTGTAGCTAAATTTAAAGTCCAAGGTACGATAGAAGAAATCAAACCTTTGGGTACAGGACTTATTAACGACACTTACAAAGTAAACACCAAAGAAGCAGATGCTCCCGACTACGTTTTGCAACGCATCAATCATGCCATTTTTCAGAATGTAGAGATGCTTCAATCCAATATTACCGCTGTCACCAATCATATTCGCAAGAAACTAACGGAGGCAGGAGAATCGGATATAGAGCGCAAGGTTTTGAGTTTCCCCGAAACAGAAGAGGGTAAAGCATATTGGTTCGACGGTGATAGCTACTGGCGTGTGATGGTATTCATCCCACGCGCCAAAACGTATGAGACGGTGAATCCCGAATATTCAAATTATGCTGGAGAAGCTTTTGGTAACTTCCAGGCTATGTTGGCCGATATTCCGGAAACATTGGGTGAAACCATACCTGATTTCCACAATATGGAGTTCCGCCTCAAACAACTACGTGAAGCCGTTGCAAAAGATGCTGCCGGACGGGTATCGGAAGTGAAATACTATCTGGACGAAATAGAGAAGCGTGCAGATGAAATGTGTAAAGCAGAACGTTTATATCGTGAAGGAAAACTCCCCAAACGTGTTTGCCACTGCGATACGAAAGTGAATAACATGATGTTCGACGAGGATGGCAAAGTGCTTTGTGTCATCGACCTGGATACGGTAATGCCCAGCTTTGTCTTCTCCGATTATGGAGATTTCCTTCGTACAGGCGCCAACACGGGTGATGAGGACGATAAAGACCTTGATCGTGTAAACTTCAATATGGAAATATTCAAAGCGTTTACCAAAGGCTATCTGAAAGGAGCCAAATCATTCCTGACTCCAATTGAGATTGAGAATCTTCCTTATGCAGCCGCTTTATTCCCATACATGCAGTGTGTACGGTTCTTGGCAGACTATATCAATGGAGATACTTATTATAAAATCAAATATCCGGAACATAATTTGGTTCGTACTAAAGCACAATTCAAACTGCTTCAAAGTGTGGAAGCCAACACACCGGAAATGATCGCATTCATCAACGATTGCTTAAAGAATTGAGAATAGAGGAAAAAAGAGAATGGAGAATTATCTATTTGGTAAAGGCTCCATTCTTCCAATGATAAACAATCGGACGGCGGAGAAACGGTTTCAGTTTCTCTGCCGTTTCTGTTGACATATAATCAGGAGTAGCCAATGTAACAGTCAATTCTGTATTTTCTTTATTAAAATCGGCTTTCATCAATAATATATCTGCCGAACGGCGTGCCTCGTCAAACTCATAAACACCTGCTGAATCCGGCGTATTCAGAAAGTCGCCCATCACAGGCAGGGTAATATAGAGAGATGCTGTAAGCGGTTTCCAGTCATCTGTATAGAAACGGATGCTGCTGTCGCAGGCAGGTGCACAAGCTGTAGAGACTGTACAGATCACGTTCGTCGAGTCATTCAAAGCCAACACTTTCATCTGCCAGGTAGATTGAGAAGACATCTGCATACGGATATAATCTTTACTTAGATCAGTCATCTCCGACTTCTTGCCGAAACGATTCTCTACTTGCGCTTTCATCTTACTTTCCAGAAAGTCAATACAATCTTCCCGGTTTACTTTGGTTAGTAACGGGCTTAGAGAATCCGGCATATTCACAAACAGCGTTTTGGCTTCTTGTGCCCAAAGAGCGGTCGAAGCAAAGAGTCCGACAGCAGAAAAGAATATAGTGATTACAAATTTATTTATTTTCATATCTATCTTATTTAACCTGTGACAAACAGATTTTGTGTAACTGTTTTAATTTTTAGACCCCAAATATAAGAATATCATTCCGATTAACACCAGTATAAGGTCAATCGCTTTGCTTTTTAAATTCTTTTCACGGAAGAGAAGTGCACCGAAAGTGAAAGAGACTACTACACTTCCCCGACGGACCATCGAAACAATGGAAATCATGGAATCGTCATAGCTCAATGCGTAAAAGTAAACGAAATCGGCAGCCGAAAGGAAGATAGAAATCAGGATAATCGTCCAGTCCCAGCGAAACGGGGTGGTAGACTTTCTTTTAGGCCACCAAAGCAATAACAGAATAGGACACATAATAAACACCTGATAAACATTATACCAGGATTGTACCAGCATCGGATTCAGAGACTTCATCAGATACTTGTCATATAATCCGCTGATAGCACCTGTAATGGCAGCCAACACAATAAAGAATATCCATTTGTTATGTTTAAAATCAATTCCTTCTTTCTTCCCCGAACGACTTAACATAAAGAAAGAGACAATGGCCAGCATTACCCCAATCCATTGATAGAGATTCAACCGTTCGCCAAATACCAGCATCGCTCCCACAAGCACCATCACCGGACGAGTGGCGTTGATAGGTCCTACTATGGTTAAAGGCAGATGTTTCATTCCGAAATATCCGAATATCCACGAAGACAACACGATGAACGACTTGATGATGATATATTTATGCTGTTCCCAACCAACAACGGGAACATTAAATATCGTTCCTCCCAACAGGTCCGGTTTATATACGGATATCAGGATAAACGGCAGAAAGATGAGACTGGAAAAAAATGTATTTAGAAACAAAACGGGAAGTACCGCATTATCTTTCAACGATTTCTTCTTGAATACATCATAAAAGCCCAGCAAAGTAGCCGAGAGAAATGCTAATAATAACCACATGAGAATATTTATTATTTATTATTCAAATATACTTTCGGGATATTCCACATTTACCAGAAACAGGGCTTGCCCCGGAGCAGATGTCCCGGCTTTGCAACGGTCTTGTTGTTCGATAACCCGCCGGAAGCCTTCAACAGTAAGTTTCCCTCGTCCCACTTCAATCAGCGTACCTACGATAGCTCGCACCATATTTCGCAGGAAACGGTCGGCACGGATGGTAAACACCCAAGTAGCATCATCTTCCTGCGTCCATTCGGCATGAGTGATATGACAGATATTGGTCTTTACATCCGTATGAAGTTTGCTGAAGCTCGTAAAGTCAGTGTACTCGAAAAGGGTACGTGCAGCTTCGTTCATGAGTGCATAATCCAACTGATTATAAACTCGCCAACGATATTGCCGGTTAAAAGGATATTTCGATGTCGTTACATAATACTTGTAAGTTCGCGCAGTCGCATCAAAGCGGGCATGCGCATCCGGCCGGACCCGGCAAACACGATAAATGGAAATATCGGGAGGTAACAAACGGTTTAATTTATCGGCAACTGATATTTCATCCAACGGCTCATCGAAGTCAAAATGAGCAACCATCAGGGAAGCATGTACCCCGGCATCTGTCCGACCTGCCCCTATTACTTCAATTTCGCGACGCAGAAAGGTAGACAATGCTTTCATCAGACATTCCTGCACACTAATCCCATTCGGTTGAATTTGCCAACCATGATAGTTGGTCCCGTCGTAAGCCAAATAAATAAAATACCTTTGCACGCTAATTCCTCATTTTAGGGTTTTCGCGCGCAAAATTAATCATTTTATCTCATTTATCTTTGTATAATTCACATAAACCTGTATATTTACAGAACAAAATAATCATGATTTACTAATACCCCACAATTATGAGTAGTACCATTTTCCTCATCATCGCCCTCGTCACGACAGGCATCTTTCTTATTCAATTCGTATTATCCATCTTTTTCGGAGATATAGATGCAGATGTAGACGTGGATGCTGATATCAGTAGCGTAGTTTCTTTTAAAGGACTTACCCATTTCGGAATTGGATTCGGATGGTACATGTATCTGGCGGGAAACACGGAAATTCAAAGTTACATAATCGGTATTCTAGTGGGTCTTTTCTTTGTTTTTGCCGTCTGGTTCCTCTATAAGAAAGCTTATCAACTGCAACAAGTGAACCACAACGAGCAGACCGATCAGCTTGTGGGACGGGAATGTGTGATCTATTTCAAACAAAGCGACAGCAAATATACTGTACAGACCACCCGGGACGGAGCCATGCGCGAAGTAGACGTCATCTCCGAATCCGGAAAAGCATATCAGACTGGCGACAGAACAATGATTACCAGCTACAAAGACGGAACGCTATTCATTCAATAATTATTCAAATACACAATTTTATGACACAAGAAATGTTAATCATGGCTGCTATACTAGTGGCAGTCATCCTACTCACTTTTATTGGTATCCTTTCGCGTTACCGCAAATGTAAGAGTGATGAAGTCCTCGTTGTATATGGTAAAACGGGAGGAGATAAGAAGTCGGCAAAGCTATATCATGGTGGTGCGGCTTTTGTATGGCCGATTATTCAGGGATATGAATTCCTGTCCATGAAACCAATGCAGATCGAATGTAAACTGACCGGTGCATTATCCGCTCAAAACATTCGTGTAGACGTGCCGACTACAATCACTGTAGCTATCAGCACCGATCCTGAAGTGATGCAAAACGCTGCTGAACGTATGCTGGGATTAACAATGGATGACAAGCAGAACTTAATTACTGATGTTGTATATGGTCAGATGCGTATGGTGATCGCCGATATGACTATCGAAGAATTAAATTCAGACCGAGATAAGTTCCTGGCTAAAGTGAAAGATAACATCGATACCGAACTTCGCAAATTCGGTTTGTATCTGATGAACATTAACATCAGTGACATTCGCGACGCTGCCAACTACATTGTCAACTTAGGTAAGGAAGCTGAAAGTAAAGCACTGAACGAAGCACAGGCTAACATCGAAGAACAGGAAAAGCTGGGTGCTATCAAAATTGCCAATCAGATAAAGGAACGTGAAACGAAAGTAGCAGAAACCCGCAAAGATCAGGATATTGCTATTGCAGAAACAAAGAAACAACAGGAAATCTCTGTTGCAAATGCGGATAAGGACAGAATCTCGCAAGTAGCCATCGCCAACGCGGAAAAAGAATCGCAAGTAGCAAAGGCTGAAGCTGAAAAGAATATCCGAATCGAGCAGGCAAATACCGAAAAGGAAAGCCGCGTTGCCGAACTGAATTCCGACATGGAAATCAAACAGGCGGAAGCTGCAAAGAAAGCTGCCATCGGACGAAATGACGCACAGAAAGAGGTAGCACTTTCCAATGCAGAACTAGCTGTAACACAAGCCAATGCCGACAAGCAAGCCGGTGAAGCTGCCGCGAAATCGGAAGCTGCTGTACAGACTGCACGCGAAATTGCGCAAAAGGAAGTGGAAGAAGCTAAGGCACGGAAAGTGGAATCTTCATTGAAGGCTGAAAAGATTGTTCCTGCGGAAATCGCCAGACAGGAAGCTATTCTTCAGGCAAATGCCATCGCTGAAAAGATTACCCGCGAAGCGGAAGCACGTGCAAAGGCTACTTTAGCACAAGCCGAAGCGGAAGCAAAAGCTATCCAAATGAAACTGGAAGCAGAAGCGGAAGGTAAGAAACGGTCATTACTTGCTGAAGCGGAAGGTTTCGAAGCAATGGTAAGAGCAGCCGAATCGAATCCGGCTATCGCTATCCAATATAAGATGGTAGACCAATGGAAGGAAATCGCCGGCGAACAGGTAAAGGCGTTCGAACACATGAACTTGGGAAATATCACTGTATTCGACGGAGGAAACGGTGGAACTAGCAATTTCCTGAATACATTAGTAAAGACAGTAGCTCCGAGCCTTGGCGTATTGGACAAGCTTCCTATCGGTGAAACTGTGAAAGGTATTATTAATCCGGAAAGCAAAACGGAGGAAAAGCCTGCAACTAAAGCTGACGAGAAAAAAGATAAGAAATAGTTGTAATCCGACATAATATACGCTGATGAGAAAAGAATGATTACTTGTTCTCATCAGCGTTTGTTTTTTATATAATTCAAATAAATCTTTGAATATTCCAGATTTATTACGTTCTTTGTGTTACATAAAACATGTAACGTAAAATATGTAATAAGTCATGAAGCCATACAATCCATTCCTTGTATACGGTTACAACAGTCCCGAATACTTTTGCGATCGGGAGAAAGAAACTGATAAAATGATTTCAGCTTTACTAAATGAACGTAACCTGACCTTAATATCCCCCCGACGCATGGGAAAGACGGGACTCATCAAAAATGTATTCTATCAAATGAAGCGGGAAAATAATCCGAATGCTGCCTATTTTTATATGGACATTTACTCCACACGTGATTTAAAAGCATTCATCCAGTTACTTGCTCAAAATGTACTTGGAGAATTAGATACTCTGTCCCAAAACATACTCCGGCAAATGACTGCTTTCTTCAAATCTTGCCGTCCTATTATCAGCGCTGACGAAAGAAGTGGTATGCCTACCGTAACATTAGACTTTGCTCCTACCCACGCTGAACAAACATTGAAAGAAATACTCAATTATATGGTAGCCTCAAAGAAACAGTGTTATCTTGCCATTGATGAATTCCAACAAATTACAGAATATCCGGAAAAAGGTGTAGAAGCATTGCTCCGCTCTCATATCCAATTCATGCCCAATGTACATTTTATCTTTTCCGGAAGTAAAAAGCATGTAATGGAAGAAATGTTTACTTCTGCAAAACGTCCTTTTTATCAAAGTACCCAAATCATTGTATTAACGGAAATCCCACTGGAGAATTATTATTCGTTCGCACACTCATTCTTTGCTAAGGAAAAAAGAGAGTTGACACTAGAAACATTTTCTTATTTGTACCAACTTGAAAACGGACACACATGGTACGTCCAAAGTATACTCAACCGATTGTATGAAAAGAAAATCAACCCCATTGATAACCGACTGGTAGATAGATGTATAAACGACATTTTAGATGAACAGGAAACCATATATCAAAGTAACCTGACTCTACTAACCAACAATCAAGTAGATTTATTGAAAGCTATTGCCACAGAAGGCTGTATAAAAAGCATAAATGCCAATGACTTCATCAAAAAGCATCATTTAAAAACGCCCAGCAGCGTTAACGTGGCACTAAAATCCTTACTGAATAAAGAACTGATATATAATACACCAGATGGGTATATTGTCTATGACCGTTTTTTCGGAAAATGGCTGAAAGATGCAGTAATCTAATACG
>NC_021017.1:4049127-4194119 GCF_000210075.1 Bacteroides xylanisolvens XB1A | reverse complement strand
GATTTCGCGAAATCATTTCTCATGTTCTCATACTTCACATGATAATTATCTGTAATTCAAAGCAATAGCACTATGAGAAATACTTTTTAAAAAGGTGTTTCTCATAGTATTTTGCCTGAAATGTCATAAAAAACCGGTATTTCTCATACTTTCATCATGCATTTCTCATACCGGAACTGCTATATAATACCTACATAATAAATGTCAACCCAACCCGAAGATAAAAAAAAGGCAGCCAACTATTATCAGGGTATTACAGCCCCCGGTAGTCCCACATATTGTGGGAAAAGATTCCCTAGCTGGAGAGAATTTATTCCCTCATTTTGAGGGAATAAATTCCCATAATATAAGAGAATACTTTCCCACAATATATGGGATTACCGGAACTAACGGATATACTTACCCAAGATCATAGTATTCGATATATTCATCATATTGAGGCGTTTCTGTAACTCCCCTCTTTCGAAAAAGTTCTTGTATATACTTTTGTTCCTTTGGTTTAATCAACCGTTCTTTATTGCAACAACGATAATAGATCGTTTTGCCGAAGTAGGCTATCATCTGTCGCTTGATAACGGTGGCATCAGCAAGCGGCACCCGATCCAGCAAATGTTTCATTCCCCGTGCAAACAACACCGGCTTTTCATCAATAAAGTAAGTACAGTCTTCACCATCGGAGGTGACATGTTCGGGATTAATAACCATTACAGCAGCCCGCTCTTTCGGCATTCGGAGAGTTACTTGTCGTCGCAGACATTTGTCCGCACGCAAACAATGTCCATTCAAGCAATGAGCGAAGCTAACGGGCATAGAATTGTAATCGAAATCTGTTTTCATGTGTGTTATGTTTAGTGGAAAGTGGCCTATTTTTATAAACCGCTACAAATGTATGAAAATAGCTGGAGGACAAGAAATAAATACACTATTTACTTCAACACATTGATAAAATCTTTATATTTGCCTCCAACATCAATACAGGAACTTATAAAACTATATCTCTCCTGCAAAACTATAAAACAGAATAATCATGAAGACAAAACATTTACCTGGAGCACTACTGCCATTTCTCTATACAATTATCTTTTTTAGCTGTGGAAATAACGATGAAAAAAAGATATATTCTTTATCCTTCGAAAAAGAGTATTACGAACGACCTTTGTTAGGAACAACCAATATCACCATCACAGGTGGAAACAGGGACTACACCGTAACTGTAGAAAAAACTGACATTTTAAATATAGATGTAGATTTGTCCAGTTCGATAGGAATGGGAAGCTTAAGGGTCACCCCAAAAAAGAAAGGAGAAACAAAGGTGAAAGTAAAAGATAATATCACCAACGAAACAGTTGATTTAAGAATTAAAATAACAGACAGCTATTTGGCGTACGCTATAGAAAAAAGTAATCATCCGGCACTTTCCAATGGCACTGTAGTTTATCTGATTAACAATGAAGCTAAAGAATGCTATTTTTTCCGTTATATTGAGTTTAGAGACGAACTATCTCACACTCCAATAGCAAAAGGAACATACGACTTTTTCACCAAGTTAGAAAGCGGTTCCGGCAACTCGTCTCCTACATACGCCATACCTTATTTAACATTAAATTATACATCTGACGAACAAGAAAATTTCACGGATGCATCAGTTCCCCCCACCCCTCACAAATTAAGATTTGAGCTATACGATGGGGTTACGAGTGCAAATGCTGTCCTAAATCTTATATCAAGATTTCTAGGTGTAGATTGGAAAGAACTTGTAGAAAAAGCTCTTACCAGAAGCGAACATACAATAGTACCCACACTAAAAACAACAATTGACAATACAGATTATACCATAATAGGTATATTAAATACCTATCCTGAAATACCAGAGAATATTTTGGAATAACCTCAAAAGTATGGAATTGAAAATAATGCAAAGCATGGAACGTATGAAAAAATAGCGTATATTTGCGAGCAAAAAATATAAAATGACTATTTATAAGCTTCGCATATTACCGCTATTTTTACTAGTTATTGGGCTTACAACGCTTACTTCGGGCTGCAAAAAGAAAGACATGTCGCTGAAACTGAATGAGCCACGCAATATTCGTGGCGTCGTCAGCTATAAACGTTCTTTCCCTGATTTGAATGACGCACATCTGGAAGTAGCCAAAAAGATAGGGATTCACCCATTGGCAGACCGGGAAGCAGCAGAAGATATGAAAGAAAAGCTAACTCATATTACCGACAATGAGTTTTATGTAGTAGATTCACTGACACACTCCATCCCCTATCTCGTACCGCGTGCCAGTGCACTGCTCGATACAATCGGTTCCAACTTTCTCGATTCATTGGCAGCCAAAGGTTTAAACCCCAACCAGGTAATCATCACTTCCGTATTGCGTACCGAAAACGATGTGAAACGCCTCCGCCGTCGCAACGGAAATGCTTCCGCCAACTCGGCACACTGCTTTGGAGCCACCTTTGACGTCAGTTGGAAACGTTTTAAAAAGGTAGAAGACAAGGGTGGAAGACCGTTACAGGATGTAAGTGCCGACACACTGAAACTTGTCTTGTCCGAGGTTTTAAGAGACCTGCGACAAGCTGAAAAATGCTACATCAAATATGAATTGAAGCAAGGATGTTTCCACATCACCGCCAGATAATCGGGAGATGAGTATAAAATGCAGTAAAATTCACCTCCAAACAATCAGAGAATCCAAAACGTTTGATTAAATTTGCAGAAATTTTTCTTTAATACAACTTAATGATAGAGAAGCTGATTGTTCTTGAGGACATTGATCCGGTTATTTTTTACGGTGTAAACAACGCCAACATACAGTTAATTAAAGCTTTATATCCAAAGCTACGCATAGTTGCCCGAGGCAATGTCATCAAAGTGCTGGGCGACGAGGAAGAAATGTGTGCCTTCGAGGAAAATATCACCAAACTTGAAAAGTACTGCGCCGAATATAATTCACTGAAAGAAGAAGTTATCATTGACATTATAAAAGGAAATGCTCCGCAAGCGGAACAGACAGGAAACGTGATTGTGTTCAGCGTCACGGGCAAGCCTATCATCTCCCGAAGCGAAAACCAGTTGAAACTGGTAGAAGGATTCGCCAAGAATGATATGGTATTCGCCATCGGTCCGGCAGGTTCGGGAAAAACATACACCGCTATTGCCCTTGCCGTGCGTGCATTGAAAAACAAAGAAATCAAAAAAATCATTCTTAGCCGCCCCGCCGTAGAAGCCGGAGAAAAGCTCGGTTTCCTGCCCGGCGACATGAAAGATAAGATCGATCCATACCTACAACCTTTATATGACGCCTTGCAGGATATGATACCTGCCGCCAAGTTAAAGGAATACATGGAATTGAACATTATCCAGATTGCCCCGTTAGCCTTTATGCGCGGACGTACGCTGAATGATGCAGTCGTTATATTGGACGAAGCCCAGAATACTACCGCCCAACAAATCAAAATGTTCCTCACCCGTATGGGGATGAACACCAAAATGATTGTGACGGGAGACATGACACAGATTGACCTTCCCGCTTCACAAACATCGGGATTGGTGCAAGCCCTCCGCATCTTGAAGGGAGTGAAAGGGATCAGTTTTGTTGAACTGAATAAGAAAGATATCGTACGCCATAAACTGGTGGAACGTATCGTGGATGCTTACGAAAAGTTCGATAAAGAAGCGAAATTTTAATATATATATCATTATGAAAGCATTAACAAAAACAGATTTCAACTTTCCGGGACAGAAAAGTGTGTACCACGGAAAAGTGCGCGATGTGTACAACATCAACGGCGAAAAACTCGTCATGGTAGCAACCGACCGTATTTCGGCCTTTGACGTAGTACTACCTGAAGGTATTCCTTACAAAGGACAAATGCTGAACCAGATTGCAGCTAAATTCCTCGATGCCACTACTGACATCTGTCCGAACTGGAAAATGGCTACTCCGGACCCAATGGTAACAGTGGGTGTGTTGTGTGAAGGTTTTCCGGTGGAAATGATTGTACGTGGTTACCTGTGCGGTAGCGCATGGCGGGCTTACAAAAGCGGTGTACGCGAGATTTGCGGTGTGAAATTGCCGGACGGAATGCGCGAAAACCAAAAATTCCCCGAACCGATCGTCACTCCGACTACGAAAGCAGAAATGGGATTGCACGACGAAGACATCTCTAAAGAAGAAATCCTGAAACAGGGATTGGCTACTCCGGAAGAGTATGAAATCCTCGAAAAATATACATTAGCCCTTTTCAAACGCGGTACTGAAATCGCAGCAGAACGCGGACTGATTCTCGTAGATACAAAATACGAATTCGGCAAGCACAACGGTACTATCTACCTGATGGATGAAATCCACACTCCGGATTCAAGCCGTTATTTCTATGCTGAAGGTTATCAGGAACGTTTCGAAAAAGGCGAACCACAGAAACAACTTTCTAAAGAGTTCGTTCGCGAATGGTTGATGGAAAACGGTTTCCAGGGCAAAGACGGTCAGAAAGTGCCTGAAATGACTCCGGCTATCGTACAAAGCATCAGTGACCGTTACATCGAATTGTTCGAAAACATCACCGGTGAGAAGTTTGTGAAAGAAGATACCACCAACATCGCTGAACGTATATTCAAAAACGTTGAAACGTTCTTGAATCGTTGATAGTCAACAAATGACAGATAATAAATGATAGTTGACAGATAATGAATGACAGTTCGTATGCAATTCATCGCATATAACTTCAACCTTAATTATTATCCGCCAACTATCATTTATCAACTATCATCTTCCAACTATCATTTATCAACTATCAATTAAAAAGAATGGACTACCCACAACAACATATCAAGCCTTACGACGAAGAAGGAAAAAAGACCGAGCAAGTGGAACGAATGTTCGACAACATCGCGCATGCATACGATAAGCTGAACCATACCTTATCTTTAGGTATCGACCGCAGCTGGCGCAAAAAAGCGATTGCCTGGTTACGCCCTTTCCAACCGCAGCGTATGATGGACGTAGCTACCGGCACAGGAGATTTTGCTATCCTCGCCTGCCGTAAACTGCAACCAGCCGAACTGATCGGGACGGACATCTCGGAAGGCATGATGAATGTGGGACGTGAAAAAGTAAAAAAGGAAGGACTGTCGGACAAAATCTCTTTTGCCCGGGAGGACTGTACTTCACTCTCTTTTGCCGACAATGATTTTGACGCCATCACCGTAGCTTTCGGTATCCGCAATTTCGAAGACCTCGACAAAGGACTCTCCGAAATGTGCCGTGTATTGAAACCGGGCGGTCATCTTGTGATTCTGGAACTTACCACTCCGGATCGTTTCCCGATGAAACAATTGTTTTCCATCTACTCTAAAGTCGTCATTCCATTATTGGGCAAACTGCTCTCCAAAGATAACAGTGCCTACCGCTATCTGCCGGATACCATCAAAGTATTTCCTCAAGGGGAAGTGATGAAAGGAGTCATCGCCCGAGCCGGATTTAGCGAAGTCAACTTCAAACGGCTGACCTTTGGCATCTGCACGCTTTATACCGCAACAAAATAGCAATTCATTGTGAATGATTAATTTAACCCTTATTATATTATGGAAAAATATGGTTTAATCGGCTATCCTCTGCGACATTCATTTTCTATCGGATACTTTAATGAGAAGTTCAAATCCGAAGGAATCAATGCAGAGTATGTGAATTTTGAGATTCCCAGTATCAATAACTTCATGGAAGTGATCGAAGAGAATCCCAACCTGTGCGGGCTCAATGTCACCATCCCTTACAAAGAACAAGTGATTCCTTTTCTGGATGAACTCGATCGTGACACCGCAAAGATAGGCGCAGTCAATGTGATTAAAATCATTCGCCAGCCAAAAGGAAAAGTCAAGTTGGTGGGTTACAACTCCGATATCATTGGATTCACTCAATCCATCCAGCCCTTGTTGCAGCCTCATCACAAGAAAGCGTTGATTTTGGGTACCGGCGGAGCTTCCAAAGCTGTCTACCACGGTCTGAAGAATCTAGGTATCGAAAGCATCTTCGTATCGCGCACCCACAAAGCCGACGATATGCTGACTTATGAAGAACTGACTCCCGAAATTATGGCAGAATACACAGTCATTGTCAATAGCACTCCCGTAGGAATGTTTCCTAAGGTAGATTTCTGCCCTAATATCCCTTATGAACTTCTGACACCAAACCATTTGCTCTACGATTTGTTATATAATCCGAACGTTACGCTGTTCATGAAAAAAGGAGAAGCGCAAGGGGCTGTTGTAAAAAACGGTCTGGAAATGCTCCTGCTTCAGGCATTTGCCGCCTGGGAGATATGGCATAAATAAGGGTTAAAAGAAGTTTTTATGAGGAGAAAAGTAGTATATAGCATCATTATTATCATGCTGGCATTGACCGGCTGCACTATCGGAGGAAGTTTTTATATGTTAAACTTCTCATTGACTCCGAATGCCAAAATTTTGTCTAAAGATGCTGACTCTTATCCTTTCATGTATAAAAACTACCCTTTTTTGCGTCCATGGGTGGATAGCCTGAGACAAGTGGATGCACTGAAAGACACTTTTATCATAAACCCACACGGCATACAACTACATGCGTATTATGTGGCTGCTCCCCAACCTACCAGCAAGACCGCAGTCATTGTACACGGATATACGGATAATGCTATCCGCATGTTTATGATCGGTTATCTGTATAATCGTGATTTAGGATATAATATATTACTCCCCGACCTGCAACATCAGGGAGAAAGTGAAGGTCCTGCCATTCAAATGGGCTGGAAAGACCGTCTAGATGTATTGCAATGGATGAACATCGCCAATGAAATCTTTGGAGACAGCACGCAAATGGTTGTACACGGAATTTCAATGGGAGGTGCCACCACCATGATGGTATCTGGTGAGGAACAAAAGCCATTTGTCAAATGCTTTGTGGAGGATTGCGGCTATACCAGCGTATGGGACGAATTCTCACACGAGTTGAAAACAAGTTTTCATCTTCCTCCTTTTCCACTCATGTACACCACAAGCTGGCTTTGCGAAAAGAAATATGGATGGAATTTCAAAGAAGCTTCTTCACTGAAACAGGTAGCCAAATCACAACTTCCGATGCTGTTTATTCACGGGGACAAAGACACGTATGTGCCTACCTGGATGGTATACCCGCTTTACGAAGCCAAACCGGAGCCCAAAGAACTATGGATTGTGCCGGGAGCCGCTCATGCTGTTTCATACCAAGAGAATAAACAGGAGTACACCGACCGAGTCCGTGCATTCGTCGGGCGATACATCCATTAAACCTATTATAACAAGGAGTTTAAGATTCATAACAGAAAAAGTTTCTATATTTGCAAGCATAAAATAATCGTTATGAAATCAATATTAACTTTTATACTAGCTACTTTTCTTCTGTTCCCACTACAAGCTCAAGGGAAAGTATACACGGTAGACAACCTTCCGAAAGTACATCTGCAAAATAAAATGCAATATGTTTGCAACCCGGCCGGCATACTTTCACAGGCTGCTTGTGACAGTATAGACTCCATGCTTTATGCTTTGGAACAACAAACTGGAATTGAAACAGTGGTTGCCGTAGTTCCCTCAATCGGAGAAGAAGATTGTTTCGACTTCTGTCATCAGCTGCTTAATAAATGGGGTGTAGGAAAAAAAGGCAAAAACAATGGATTAGTCATTTTATTAGTCACCGATCAACGCTGTATACAGTTCTATACTGGTTATGGCTTGGAAGGAGTACTTCCCGATGCTATCTGCAAAAGGATTCAAACAAGGTATATGATTCCTTACCTCAAAGATGGGAATTGGGATGCAGGAATGGTGGCTGGTCTAAAAGCGACTTGCCAGCGGCTCGACGGTTCGATGGAAAATGATGCTCTCTCCGATTCTAACAGCGGTGGTTCTTTTGATTTTATTCTTGCTATTCTTTGTTTTATCACCATTGGCGGAGGTCTTGCTTTCTTTTCGGCACGCAAACAAAGTCGCTGTCCGAATTGTGGTAAACATCAATTGCAGAGAAGCGGAAGCAGAGTCGTATCCCGGATTAATGGAGTGAAGACCGAAGATGTCACCTATACATGTAGAAACTGTGGACATACCATCATACGCCGCCAGCAAAGTTATGACAATGATTACCATCACCGGGGCGGTGGCGGAGGCGGTCCGTTCATTGGTGGTTTTGGCGGAGGCAGTTTCGGAGGCGGAGGCGGTTTCGGTGGAGGCAGCTTTGGCGGAGGAATGGGCGGAGGCGGTGGTGCCGGTTCTCGTTTCTAAAATAAATGTTATCCAATGCCCTAGTTTCGAAATAAATTAGTAACTTTACCTAATGACTAAGACAGAAGAAAATGAAAGAGAATAAAGAATATCAAGAAAAAAAAGAACAAGAAAAAGTTGTCCATGAGCCAACTGGTTCTTACGGTATGGACACCATCACCATGAGACAGAAAATTATGGAACGAGTTATGTTAATGGAAGAAAATCAGCTCAAAGAAATGCTTCGATTCTCCAACGAATTGGAACAAAAATCATGGTTATTACCACATACTCAAGAAGAATTAGAGATCGCAATCAATAGAGGTATGGAGGATGTCAAGGCAGGAAGAATTGTTTCACATGAGGATGTTCTCAAATATTATATGAAATGACAAATATTGTTTGGACTCAATCGGCTTTGCAAACGCTAGAATTAGTTTATTTACAAACATTACAATATACAAAAAACGAACGTATAGCTGCTAAATTACATAATAAACTTATCAAAGAAGCAGAGATGCTTAGAACTTTCCCAAATGCGGGAAACATTCTAAATACTTCAGAAAGAGTTACACTCTGTTACAGAGCATTAGTAGTAGACACTAATTATAAACTTATTTATTACGTTGATGCTAATAAGGATGTAATCATTGTGACAGTTTGGGACGTTCGTCAAAACCCTGATAAATTAACAAAAACTATAGAATAATTAGAAACATGAAGAAGTCAATTATTATCATCTTAGCCGTTGTGGTTATCCTTGTTATATGGGCAGTAAGTGTATATAACGGTCTGGTTACTATGGACGAGAATGTAAGTGGTCAATGGGCAAATGTAGAAACTCAATATCAACGTCGTGCCGACCTGATTCCTAACTTGGTAAACACAGTGAAAGGATATGCGACACATGAAAAGGAAACATTGGAAGGAGTTGTTGCCGCACGTAGCCAGGCTACTCAAATCAAAGTAGATGCTGCCGACCTGACACCGGAAAAGCTGGCGCAATACCAAAAGGCACAAGGTGCTGTAACATCAGCATTGGGCAAGTTATTAGCCATCACCGAGAATTATCCGGACCTGAAAGCTAACCAGAACTTCCTGGAACTTCAAGCTCAACTGGAAGGAACGGAAAATCGTATCAATGTAGCACGCAAAAACTTCAATGATGCTGCACAAGCTTATAACACCAATATCCGCCGTTTCCCGAAGAATATCTTTGCAGGAATGTTCGGCTTCGATAAGAAAGCATATTTTGAAGCAGAAGAAGGAAGCGAGAAAGCTCCGAAGGTAGAATTCTAAAAAAGATTTGATTTACCCAAAAAGATACTTGATATCATCTGAGATATTTATCTCGGCATTTTTTCATTAGATAAAACACTTCTATATTAAGAGTTAAATTCATAGTAATGAAAACTATGAATTTAACTCTTAATTTTCTATTATTCTTCTCCTTTTCAATAGAATATCCCAAAGTATAAAAGTTAATGATTAACATTTACTAGTACCTAGTTGGCTGTACCAAAAAAAAGCTGTACTTTTGCAGCCGTATACAAAATAATTCTATAACTCATGAGTAATCAACGATACATGATGCGTGGAGTAAGCGCATCAAAAGAAGATGTGCACAACGCCATCAAGAACATCGACAAAGGAATCTTCCCGAAAGCATTCTGTAAAATTATTCCCGATATATTGGGAGGTGACCCGGAATATTGCAACATTATGCATGCCGATGGTGCCGGAACCAAATCATCTCTTGCTTATATGTACTGGAAAGAAACGGGTGACTTATCCGTTTGGAAAGGTATTGCACAGGATGCATTGATTATGAATATCGACGACCTGCTTTGTGTAGGTGCCGTAGACAATATCCTTGTTTCATCTACCATTGGACGTAACAAACTGTTGATTCCCGGAGAAGTAATCTCCGCCATCATCAACGGAACAGACGAATTGCTGGCCGAACTCCGTGAAATGGGTGTAGGCGTATATGCAACCGGTGGTGAAACTGCAGATGTCGGCGATTTGGTACGTACCATCATCGTTGACTCTACCGTAACTTGCCGTATGAAACGTTCAGACGTTATCGACAATGCCAATATTCGCCCGGGTGACGTGATCGTTGGGTTGGCTTCTTACGGACAAGCTACTTACGAAAAAGAATATAATGGCGGTATGGGTAGCAACGGTTTGACGAGTGCCCGTCACGACGTATTCGGCAAATATCTTGCTGAAAAATATCCGGAAAGCTATGATGCTGCAGTTCCTGAAGAGTTAGTTTATTCCGGTAAGTTAAAACTAACAGACAGCGTGGAAGATTCTCCAATTGATGCAGGTAAGTTAGTACTCTCTCCTACCCGTACATACGCACCGGTAGTCAAAAAATTGCTTGATGCATTGCGTCCGGAAATCCACGGAATGGTACACTGCTCCGGTGGTGCACAAACTAAAGTTCTGCATTTTGTAGAAAACGTTCGTGTAGTAAAAGATAATCTTTTCCCTGTTCCTCTTTTATTCAAAACGATCCAAGAACAAAGCGGTACGGACTGGGCAGAAATGTACAAGGTATTCAATATGGGACATCGCCTCGAAGTCTACCTGTCACCGGAACATGCAGAAGAAGTAATAGCTATTTCCGAGTCATTCGGTATTCCGGCACAGATTGTAGGACGTGTTGAAGCATGCGAGCAAACAGAATTAATCATTAAGAGCGAATTCGGAGAATTTAGATATTAAAGAATGGCAGACAATAGTACCATACTAGAAAAATTAGACGGACTCGTAGCCCGTTTTGAAGAAATATCTACCCTTATCACAGACCCGGCAGTGATTGCCGACCAGAAACGTTATGTCAAGTTGACTAAAGAATATAAGGAATTAGACGACTTGATGAAAGCAAGGAAAGAATATATCCAATTACTGGGTAATATTGAAGAAGCTAAAAATATCCTTGCCAATGAATCGGACGCTGAAATGCGCGAAATGGCGAAAGAAGAAATGGACAATAGTCAAGAGCGCCTTCCGGTATTGGAAGAAGAAATCAAACTGATGCTTGTCCCTGCCGATCCGCAAGACAGCAAGAACGCTATTCTCGAAATCCGCGGAGGTGCAGGAGGCGACGAAGCAGCTATCTTTGCCGGCGACCTCTTCCGTATGTATGCCAAATTCTGTGAAACCAAAGGTTGGAAAATGGAAGTCTCCAATGCGAACGAAGGGACAGCCGGTGGATTCAAAGAAATTGTTTGTAGTGTGACAGGCGATAATGTATACGGAATTTTAAAATACGAATCGGGAGTACACCGCGTACAGCGTGTTCCTGCGACGGAAACGCAAGGACGTGTTCACACTTCAGCCGCATCCGTGGCCGTGCTTCCCGAAGCTGAAGAATTCGATGTAGTCATCAACGAAGGAGAAATCAAATGGGACACTTTCCGAAGCGGCGGTGCCGGCGGACAGAATGTAAACAAGGTAGAATCCGGAGTACGTCTGCGCTATATCTGGAAGAACCCGAACACCGGTATTGCCGAAGAAATTCTTATCGAATGTACCGAGACACGCGACCAGCCGAAAAACAAAGAGCGCGCCTTGGCCCGTCTCCGTACTTTTATCTACGACAAAGAACATCAGAAATATATCGATGACATTGCCTCCAAACGTAAGACAATGGTATCTACCGGAGACCGTTCAGCCAAAATACGAACTTACAACTATCCCCAGGGACGTATCACCGACCACCGCATCAACTATACAATCTATAATCTGGCAGCCTTCATGGACGGGGATATCCAGGATTGTATCGACCATCTGATCGTAGCGGAAAATGCAGAACGCCTGAAAGAAAGCGAACTTTAGAGAAGTGGAGAGTTGAGAATTGAGAGTTGAGAACGGTTTCTTAAAATAGTAAATAGTAAATTGCAAATTGCAAAATAGTAAATAACAAGATGGATAAGCAACAATTATTTGAAAACATAAAGCGCAAAAAATCATTCCTTTGTGTAGGACTTGATACTGACATCAAGAAAATCCCGGAACATCTGTTGAAAGAAGAAGATCCGATCTTTGCATTCAACAAAGCAATCATTGACGCGACAGCTGATTTGTGTATCGCCTACAAACCCAATCTGGCTTTCTATGAAAGCATGGGTGTAAAAGGATGGATCGCATTTGAAAAGACAGTAAAATATATCAAAGATAACTATCCGGATCAATTCATCATCGCTGACGCAAAGCGTGGTGACATCGGAAATACTTCTGCAATGTATGCCCGCACATTCTTTGAAGAATTGGATATCGACTCTGTAACAGTAGCCCCCTACATGGGTGAAGACAGCGTTACTCCGTTCCTTACCTACGAAGGCAAATGGGTGATCCTGTTGGCATTGACTTCCAACAAAGGATCTCATGACTTCCAATTGACAGAAGACGTAAACGGCGAACGTCTGTTCGAGAAAGTATTACGCAAATCACAGGAATGGGCTGGCGATGACCGCATGATGTATGTGGTAGGTGCTACTCAAGGACGTGCTTTTGAGGACATCCGCAAGATTGTCCCGAACCATTTCCTTCTCGTACCAGGCGTGGGAGCACAAGGCGGTTCACTCGAAGAAGTTTGCAAATATGGTATGAACAGTACATGCGGATTGATTGTTAACTCGTCGCGTGGTATTATCTACGTAGATAAAACAGAGAAATTTGCAGAAGCTGCCCGCACCGCCGCACAAGAAGTGCAGGCTCAAATGGCTGAACAACTCAAAGCAATTCTCTGAAAAGGGAAAAAGGATCTCTAAAGAAAACGAATGCTTTACGAAAGAAAGATAATTAACGACCCCGTATTCGGGTTCATCAATATTCCAAAGGGGTTACTGTACGATATAGTACGGCATCCCCTTTTGCAGCGTCTTACCCGCATCAAGCAAGTAGGATTGTCATCTGTTGTGTACCCCGGTGCACAACACACCCGCTTCCAACACTCCTTAGGTGCTTTTCACCTGATGAGTGAAGCTATCACCCAACTGGCCTCCAAAGGCAATTTTATTTTTGATAGTGAAGCGGAAGCCGTGCAGGCTGCCATCCTGTTGCATGATATAGGACACGGCCCTTTCTCGCATGTACTGGAAGACACAATTGTAAAAGGAGTCTCGCACGAAGAGATTTCTCTTATGTTGATGGAACGGATGAATAAAGAGATGAACGGCCAGCTGAGTCTTGCCATTCAAATCTTCAAGGACGAATACCCGAAACGCTTTCTGCATCAACTCGTAAGCGGTCAGTTGGATATGGACCGGCTTGATTATCTTCGCCGCGACAGCTTTTATACAGGCGTAACGGAAGGTAACATCGGCTCTGCCCGAATCATCAAAATGCTTGATGTAGCGGATGACCGTTTGGTTGTCGAATCCAAAGGGATCTATTCTATCGAGAATTTCCTCACGGCACGTCGCCTGATGTACTGGCAAGTATACCTGCATAAGACGTCCGTGGCATACGAAAAGATGCTGATTAGTACTCTATTGCGTGCCAAAGAACTGGCTTCACAAGGAGTGGAACTATTTGCATCACCCGCATTACGTTTTTTCCTTTACAATGATATCAATCCTACGGAATTCTATAACAACCCCGACTGTCTGGAGAATTTTATCCAGCTGGACGACAACGATATATGGACAGCCTTGAAAGTGTGGAGCACCCACACCGATAAAGTACTTTCTACTTTAAGCACGGGAATGATAAACCGAAATATCTTTAAAGTGGAAATTTCGTCGGAACCTATTAGTGAGGACAGAAAAAAAGAATTAACTTTGCACATCAGCCAGCAACTAGGCATAACCCTTTCCGAAGCGAACTATTTTGTCTCTACCCCCAGCATCGAAAAGAATATGTATGACCCGGCAGATGACAGTATTGATATTATCTACAAAGACGGCACTATCAAAAATATTGCCGAAGCATCGGACATGCTGAACATCTCATTATTGTCCAAAAAGGTAAAGAAATACTATCTCTGCTATCAGAGATTACACAGATAAGTATAAAATATTCATGCAATAACACGGAAATCTGAAAAAAAAATCCGTTATTTGTGAACTAATTAAATTTTAAATAAAAGACATGGAGTTCTCGGCTAAGCAAATTGCAGCATTTATCCAAGGGGAAATCATTGGAGACGAAAACGCTACGGTACACACATTCGCTAAAATTGAAGAGGGAATGCCCGGAGCAATTTCTTTCCTGTCAAATCCCAAATATACACCTTACATCTACGAAACACAATCAAGCATTGTCTTGGTTAATAAGGACTTCACTCCCGAACACGAAATTAAAGCTACTCTTATCAAAGTAGACAATGCATACGAAAGTCTAGCTAAATTGCTCAATCTTTATGAGATGAGCAAGCCTAAGAAACAAGGGATAGATTCATTAGCTTTCGTTGCACCCAGCGCCAAAATTGGTGAGAATGTATACATCGGTGCTTTTGCCTATATCGGTGAAAATACCGTGATTGGAGATAATACTCAAATTTACCCCCACACTTTCGTTGGAGACGGCGTGAAGATAGGCAACAGTTGCCTGCTTTACTCCAATGTAAATGTTTATCATGACTGCCGCATAGGTAATGAATGTATCCTTCATTCGGGTGCAGTGATCGGAGCTGACGGATTTGGTTTTGCTCCCACTCCGAACGGATATGACAAGATTCCGCAAATCGGAATTGTTATTCTGGAAGATAAAGTAGATATAGGTGCTAATACGTGTGTAGACCGTGCTACAATGGGAGCTACGGTAGTACACAGCGGTGTCAAGTTAGACAATCTGATACAAATAGCACACAATGATGAAATAGGTTCGCATACCGTTATGGCTGCGCAAGCCGGAATTGCCGGTTCTACCAAAGTGGGTGAATGGTGTATGATCGGTGGTCAGGTAGGTATTGCAGGACATGCTAAAATAGGAGATAAAGTTGGATTAGGCGCACAATCAGGTGTGCCGGGAGACATCAAGTCCGGTAGCCAGCTTATCGGAACTCCTCCTATGGAACTGAAGCAATATTTCAAATCATCCATTGCACAAAGAAGCCTGCCGGATATGCAGAAAGAACTGCGTAACTTGCGCAAAGAAGTAGAAGAATTAAAACAACTATTAAATAAGTAAATAAGTAACCAATGCTGAAACAAAAAACGCTGAAAGATAGCTTTTCACTGAGCGGGAAAGGTCTTCACACTGGACTTGATCTCACTGTAACATTCAATCCAGCTCCGGACAATCACGGATATAAAATCCAACGCATTGACGTAGAAGGACAACCAACTATCGACGCAGTAGCCGACAATGTAACAGAAACCACCCGTGGTACTGTATTGTCGAAAAATGGAGTCAAAGTAAGCACCATTGAACATGGTATGGCAGCCCTTTACGCATTGGGCATTGATAACTGCCTGATCCAAGTTAACGGACCGGAATTTCCTATTTTAGATGGTAGTGCACAATATTACGTACAAGAAATAGAACGTGTAGGAACAGTAGAACAAAATGCCGTCAAAGACTTTTATATTATCAAGTCTAAAATTGAGTTCCGGGATGAAACGACTGGTTCTTCTATCATTGTACTACCTGACGAGAATTTCAGTCTGAATGTACTGGTTTCTTACGATTCGACTATTATCCCGAATCAGTTTGCTACCCTTGAAGATATGCATAATTTCAAAGACGAAGTGGCTGCCAGCCGTACTTTCGTCTTTGTTCGTGAAATAGAGCCGTTGCTCTCCGCCGGATTGATTAAAGGTGGCGACCTGGACAATGCGATCGTAATCTACGAACGCAAGATGTCACAGGAAAGCTTCGATAAGTTGGCAGATGTGATGGGAGTACCTCACATGGATGCCGATCAGTTAGGCTATATCAATCACAAACCGTTAGTTTGGCCCAATGAATGTGCCCGTCACAAACTGCTTGATGTCATCGGTGACCTCGCTCTAATTGGAAAACCGATTAAAGGTCGTATCATCGCTACCCGTCCGGGACACACCATCAACAATAAATTTGCCCGTCAGATGCGGAAAGAAATCCGTCTGCACGAAATACAGGCACCAAGTTACGACTGTAACCGTGAACCAATAATGGATGTAAACCGTATCCGCGAATTGTTACCGCACCGCTATCCTTTCCAACTGGTGGACAAAGTGATTGAAATTGGTGCCAACTACATTGTAGGTATTAAAAATATCACAGCCAACGAACCTTTCTTCCAGGGACATTTTCCACAGGAGCCCGTTATGCCGGGAGTACTTCAAGTGGAAGCAATGGCACAAGTCGGAGGCTTGCTCGTCTTGAATTCCGTAGATGATCCTGAACGTTATTCTACCTATTTCATGAAAATAGATGGAGTGAAATTCCGTCAGAAAGTAGTGCCGGGAGATACAATCATCTTTCGTGTAGAACTGCTGGCACCTATCCGCCGTGGCATTTCTACCATGAAAGGATATGCGTTTGTCGGCGAGAAAGTTGTTTGCGAAGCAGAATTCATGGCACAAATAGTAAAAAATAAGTAATAATTGATATTTAAAAGCATGATAAGTCCTTTAGCGTATATCCATCCCGAAGCTAAGATCGGAGAAAATGTAGAAATTGCGCCTTTTGTATTTATAGATAAGAACGTAGTTATCGGCGACAACAATAAAATTATGGCTAACGCCAATATTTTATACGGTTCACGTATTGGTAACGGAAACACGATTTTTCCGGGTGCCGTTATCGGAGCCATTCCGCAGGACCTCAAGTTTCGCGGTGAAGAATCGACAGCCGAAATCGGAGATAATAATCTGATTCGTGAAAATGTAACAATCAACCGTGGTACGGCAGCTAAAGGGCGCACGATTGTGGGAAATAACAATTTATTGATGGAAGGTGTACACGTAGCACACGACGCATTGGTTGGTAACGGATGTATCATCGGTAACTCTACCAAGATGGCAGGCGAAATCGTCATTGATGATAACGCGATTGTCAGCGCCAATGTATTGATGCATCAATTTTGTCATGTAGGCAGTCATGTAATGATTCAGGGCGGATGCCGTTTCAGTAAAGATATTCCTCCTTACATCATTGCAGGACGCGAACCGATCGCTTTCAGCGGAATCAACATCATCGGCTTGCGCCGTCGTGGCTTCTCCAATGAAGTGATCGAAAGTATTCACAATGCATATCGTATCATCTACCAAAGTGGTTTGAACACGACAGAAGCATTGAAAAAAATAGAAGATGAATTCGAAAAGAGTCCGGAAATTGACTATATAGTCAATTTTATCCGTAATTCAGAACGTGGTATTATTAAATAAACAGTTCAAAATAGTCATATTATGATATACAGATTTACTATCATATCTGATGAAGTTGACGATTTTGTCAGAGAAATACAAATTGATCCGGAAGCAACTTTTTATGACTTCCATGAAGCAATACTGAAATCAGTAGGGTACGCAAACGACCAGATGACTTCTTTCTTTATCTGCGATGACGACTGGGAAAAAGGAAAAGAAGTAACCTTAGAAGAAATGGACGACAATCCGGAAATAGATAGCTGGGTAATGAAAGACACTGCTATCAGTGAACTGGTAGAAGACGAAAAACAGAAACTGCTATATGTATTCGATTACATAACAGAACGTTGTTTCTTCATCGAACTATCCGAAATTATCACCGGAAAAGATATGAATGGTGCCAAATGTACCAAGAAATCAGGAGATGCTCCCAAACAAACGGTAGACTTTGAAGAAATGACCGCTACCGGAGGTTCTCTTGATCTGGATGAAAACTTCTATGGAGACCAGGACTTCGACATGGAAGACTTCGATCAGGAAGGATTTGACATAGGTGGTGACACTAGCAGCCCATACGAAGAAGAAAAATTCTAAGTATTAAGCATCAAGTATTAGGTATTAATTGCTATGTAGTGTCAGGCAGTTAATACCTAATATTTTTTTTTAGTCCCGTACGCTTTAATACTTAATACTTCTATACTTAATACTTAAAAATCTATGCCTACTCTCATTGTTCTTATAGGTCCTACAGGTGTGGGGAAAACGGAGTTGAGCCTGCGCTTGGCAGAAACATTTCAGACAAGCATTGTATCTGCCGATTCGAGACAGCTTTATGCCGAATTAAAAATAGGCACGGCAGCTCCTACTCCCGACCAACTCAAACGTGTCCCCCATCAACTGGTCGGCACGCTCCACCTCACAGACTATTACAGCGCTGCCCAATACGAAACAGAAGCACTGGAAATTCTGGAGAAATTATTCACGCAACACGAAGTCGTGATTCTCACTGGTGGCTCAATGATGTATGTAGACGCTATCTGTAAGGGAATTGACGATATTCCTACCGTTGATGCGGAAACCCGTCAACTCATGCTACAAAAGTATGAAGAGGAAGGCCTTGAACAACTCTGCGCAGAACTTCGCTTGTTAGACCCGGAATATTACCGGATTGTAGATCTGAAGAATCCCAAGCGGGTAATTCATGCGTTGGAGATTTGCTATATGACCGGACGCACTTATACTTCTTTTCGCACCCAACAAAAAAAACAGCGTCCTTTCCGTATTCTGAAAATCGGCCTGACTCGTGATCGGGAAGAACTTTATGACCGTATCAACCGTCGGGTAGACCAGATGATGGAGGAAGGATTATTGGAAGAAGTACGTTCCGTACTTCCCTATCGTCACCTCAATTCACTCAATACAGTAGGCTATAAAGAACTGTTCAAATATCTGGACGGAGAATGGGAACTCTCCTTTGCTATAGACAAAATCAAGCAAAACTCCCGCATTTATTCGCGTAAACAGATGACCTGGTTCAAAAGAGATGAAGAAATAAAATGGTTCCACCCGGAACAAGAAACGGAGATACTAGCGTACCTCCGTCAATCTTTATAACATTATATTTTGACAATATTTAGAAACAGAAGACATCTAAAATCTACTGCTATTCTTCAGATGTAGTTACTTTTATTGTTGAAGTCACTGTATCATTAATAGCACGAATAGAAATTTGACGGGCTTGATATTCTTCTTTCACTAATAGATTTACTTCAATCACTCCATTCTTTCCCTTATCACCATAAGCAGCCAATGCAGTCTTATCTTTCAATACAGATATACTCCTAATACGATCAGGAGAAATATTCGCTAAAGGATCATCACCTGTAGCCTCTTTGCCATCAATTATAACCAAAGGTTTACCTCCATCAGCAGAACGAAACGTAGCTCCCCAACTCTTTGCCCCACTATTTAATGCATCCAACCTTGTTTTATTAATGCCTTCGATTTCAATCTTTCTCGGCGCAAACTTTTTTTCCGAATATAGTTTTATATCCATCACTCCATCCTTAGCCTTTTCTCCATAAATCTTAATAGCTTTTTCAGGACCTATGACAGACACACTTTCAATACGTTCAGGATTCAAAGCATTTACTACTTCACGTTCAGACTCTTTCCCATTAATAATAACCAAAGGTTTTCCTTCACCGGAAATTCCTTGTACCGAAATAGCCACCTTCTTTTTCCCGGATGTTAAGACAGAATCTTTTTTTTCTGTACGATAACCTACCACTACTACCTTATTCTTGGTAGTATCAATAGGCTCCTTAACAACATTTTCTTCACTCTTTTTTTCCACAATTTCCGCCAAATCATTAACTTTGACTGCAGAAATCTCTTCCACTTTTTCAGAGATTTCAGGACGGGCAAAAGCAGTTACTGCAATAGCTGCCAACGGAAGTACATACAGGTACTTCAACCGTGCCCACGGATTCGATTTTTCTTTTAACATCATAGTGATACGTTTTTTAAGTTTACTGTGATTAAAGCTGTTGGCCATAGAGTAGAGCCTTGTGCCAACGGCTTTTTTTATTAATAATAGTTGATATTCTTTCGCGTTTACACCCTCATTAATGACGGTCTCGTCCGCTTCATATTCGTGAACGTTCTGCAACTCCTGTTTCAACAACCATGCACCAGGATTGAACCATTGGAAAAAGATGCAAATATCCGCCACCAATAAATCTACTGAATGACGATGGTGGATATGAGCCATTTCATGAATAAGGATTTCCCTCCCGTTTTCCTCCAGGTCTTTCCGGCTGATGACAATATACTTCATCCAACTGAACGGAGCTATCTCCTGATTGTGCACCACAAGTGTAACTCCTTTCTCCAACTTCTCATGTTTGCCGGAATGTATCAACCGGAAGAGACAAATCAAAGAATAGATATTGCGACAGGCAAGAAACAGAATACCCGCCAGATAGACCAACAGAACAATCTGTACCCAAGATATGGCCGGCGTCTCCTGCACTGCACCGACATTGGCAGGAGTAGCCTCCAACTCTGCCATCAATAGCAATTGTTCAATGGAAAGCACAGCCTGCTGCACTTCAACCTGATGCCGGGTAGTTACTTCGATACAAGGAATGAGTAATGAAAAGAACAACACTCCCAATAAAGCCATACGATTGAAACGATGAAAGGTTTCCTTGCTAAGTAATAACCGGAAAAACAGGTAAAACAGAACAAGACAAACAGATGATTTTAATATATAAATGAAGAAAACTCCCATAGCATAGATTTTCGTTTAATAGATTAGTGTTTTTTGTCAGCCTGTTCCACTTCCTCGATGAGCTGTTTCAATTCATCCAAGGAAATATCTTCCTCCTTAACCAAAGAAGAAACGGCATTCAGGTAAGAATTATTAAAATACTTACTAATCACATTCCGCAGCGTTCCTTTACGAAAATCTTCTTCACTGACTACGGGATAATATTGATAGGTATTTCCGAAAGTATAATGAGCTAGAAAACCTTTTTCTTCCAACCCACGCACAATCGTAGATAGTGTATTGAAATGTGGCTTGGGATCTTCATAGAAAGCCAACATTTCCTTCACGAACAAGGGACCTTTTTCCCAGAAAAAGCCCATGATTTCTTCTTCTTTTGCTGTTAATCCTTTCATATCTGCAACTTTGTTTGCTGCAAATAACGAAAAGTTTTAGTTCATAAACTAATTTATCTAGTTAAAGTAAACTAAAAACTATAGTTAAGACGAAGAATCTACTATTAAACACCTGTGAAACAGATTTATTACATCTCTTTTAGCTCCACAGTTTATTGACAATAAAGTTGCCGATAAAGAATAAGTCGCCCATAAAAATAATGCTAAATACCAGAAAAGTGAAACAAGTACTCCACCGGGCTCCTCCCTCCTCTTCGCCACGTTTGATACGAAGCAGGGAACTATGTAAACAATCACCTGCTATGAATAGTACAAACAAACTCGGTATCAAGTCACCCCATGACACCAACCACAGATTATCACCCTTCCCCATCAGGAACGTCAATGCCACGGCCAATAAGAAGACAGAAGCATATTGCAAGTCTTTTCTTTTTGAATTCATAGTGGTAATGTTTAAAGTCCTTTTCACAAAGATATTGAATCTCACCCAATAATCCTTATCAAATCTATATAAAAATCGGTCAGGCTTTGTTGAATCTAAGTTTATTGTTACTTTTGCAAGTACGAATTAAAACCAAAACCGATTATAAACGCAGATGAAAAAGATCAGCATCACTTTATTACTCTGCCTTCTCTGTCTGACCGGAATGGCACAAGGACAAAAGGCACTCGATTTAAAAGATATTACCTCCGGACGTTTCCGCCCGGAAAATATTCAGGGAGTAATCCCTATGCCTGATGGCGAACACTACACACAGATGAACGCTGACGGCACGCAAATCATTAAATACTCTTTCAAGACAGGCGAGAAAGTAGAAGTGATTTTCGATGTAAATACCACACGCGAATGTGACTTCAAGAACTTCGACAGTTACCAATTCTCGCCCGACGGTCAGAAATTGCTGATTGCTACTAAAACAACACCTATTTACAGGCATTCATACACAGCTGTACATTACATTTACCCTTTGAAACGAAATGATAAGGGCGTTACGACAAACAACATTATTGAACGGCTGTCTGACGGTGGACCTCAACAGGTCCCCGTCTTTTCTCCGGACGGTACCATGATTGCATTTGTACGCAACAATAACATATTTCTTGTTAAGTTGCTTTACGGCAACAGCGAAAGCCAGGTCACAGAAGATGGCAAACAGAATTCGGTAATCAACGGTATTCCTGACTGGGTGTATGAAGAAGAGTTCGGCTTCGACCGTGCTTTGGAATTCAGCGCCGACAATACGCTGATTGCTTTTATCCGTTTCGACGAGTCGGAAGTTCCCTCCTACTCTTTCCCGGTATTTGCCGGACAAGCACCCCGCATTGATGCTTTAAAAGATTATCCGGGCGAATATACATACAAGTATCCGAAAGCCGGATATCCGAATTCGAAAGTAGAGGTACGCACGTATGACATCAAATCACATGTCACCCGTACAATGAAACTCCCATTGGATGCAGACGGATACATTCCGCGTATCCGTTTCACAAAGGATGCCAATAAACTGGCTATCATGACATTGAACCGCCATCAAGACCGTTTTGATCTTTACTTTGCCGATCCTCGTTCCACACTTTGCAAACTTATACTTCGTGATGAGTCTCCTTATTACATAAAGGAGAATATTTTCGATAATATCCAGTTCTATCCGGAATATTTCAGCCTGCTTAGCGAACGTGACGGTTACAGTCACCTCTATTGGTATAGCATGGGAGGTAATCTGATTAAAAAAGTTACTAACGGTAAGTTTGAGGTGAAAGATTTTCTGGGATATGATGAAGAAGACGGTTCTTTCTATTACACCAGCAATGAAGAAAGCCCTCTGCGCAAAGCTGTCTATAAAATAGACAAGAAAGGCAAGAAGCTCAAACTATCCCAACAGGTAGGAACCAATACACCGCTCTTCAGCAAATCAATGAAGTATTACATGAACAAGTTCTCCAACTTGAATACTCCGATGCTGGTTACACTGAATGATAATTCGGGCAAAACACTCAAAACGCTTATTACCAATGACGGTTTGAAACAAACATTGTCCGGATATGCTGTGCCACAAAAAGAATTCTTCACTTTCCAAACCACAGATGGCGTGAAGTTGAACGGCTGGATGATGAAACCGGTTAATTTTTCCGCATCTAAAAAATATCCGGTACTGATGTATCAATATAGCGGTCCGGGCTCTCAACAGGTATTGGATACCTGGGGAATCAGTTGGGAGACATACATGGCAAGCCTTGGTTATATCGTGGTATGCGTGGACGGTCGCGGCACAGGAGGTCGTGGAGAAGCTTTCGAGAAATGCACTTATCTGAAAATCGGAGTCAAAGAAGCCAAAGATCAGGTAGAGACTGCCTTGTATCTCGGCAAACAGCCATACGTGGATAAAGATCGCATCGGTATCTGGGGCTGGAGCTACGGCGGATACATGACTCTTATGAGCATGAGCGAAGGAACTCCCGTATTCAAAGCAGGAGTAGCAGTAGCTGCACCCACCGACTGGCGTTTCTATGATACGATTTACACCGAACGCTTCATGCGTACTCCGAAAGAGAACGCGGAAGGATATAAGGAATCATCAGCCTTCACCCGTGCTGACAAACTGCATGGAAACTTGTTGTTGGTGCATGGCATGGCAGATGACAATGTGCACTTCCAAAACTGTGCAGAATATGCCGAACAATTGGTTCAACTTGGAAAACAATTTGATATGCAAGTGTACACGAACCGCAATCATGGAATATACGGTGGCAATACCCGCCAACACCTATACACACGGTTGACCAACTTTTTCTTGAATAACTTATAATGACGGACAGAGTACGTAAGCCCGAATGGCTGAAAATTAATATCGGTGCCAACGAACGATACACCGAAACCAAACGGATTGTCGACTCCCACTGCTTGCATACTATATGCAGCAGTGGGCGTTGCCCTAATATGGGGGAATGCTGGGGAAAAGGAACTGCCACCTTTATGATCGGTGGTGACATCTGTACGCGCAGTTGCAAATTCTGCAACACACAAACCGGCCGCCCGCACCCGCTAGACATAAACGAACCTACCCATGTAGCAGAATCCATCGCACTGATGAAACTGGATCATGCTGTCATCACATCCGTAGACCGGGATGATCTGCCGGATTTGGGAGCAGCACATTGGGCACGTACCATTCAAGAAATAAAACGGCTGAATCCACAAACAACAATCGAAGTGCTCATCCCTGATTTTCAAGGCAGGATGGAGTTGTTAGATTTGGTAATCGAAGCCCGCCCCGACATTATTTCACACAATATGGAAACCGTACGCCGCATTAGTCCGCTAGTGCGCAGCGCGGCAAATTATGATACAAGTTTGCAAGTTATCAGACACATTTCCAGAAAGGGAGTTAAATCTAAAAGCGGCATTATGGTCGGACTGGGTGAGACCCCGGAGGAAGTTGAAACATTGATGGATGATCTGTTAGCAACCGGTTGCCAGATTCTTACCATAGGCCAATACCTTCAACCGACTCACCGGCATTATCCCGTTGCGGCATATATCACTCCGCAGCAATTTGCAGAATATAAAACTGTAGGTTTAGAGAAAGGATTCAACATCGTAGAAAGCGCTCCCCTTGTTCGTTCCTCCTACCATGCAGAGAAACATATTCGTTAGTAAACAAAACACATACCCTATTTGTTTTATAGATAGAACCGACAAATAAACATAAATATAGAGATGGCTCATAAAGGAATACTTTCTTCCGCATTTAACATGTCGCTGGGTTTTATCCCCGTTATTATTTCCATTTTATTGTGTGAACTTATAACGCAAGACACGGCTATTTACATCGGTACAGGCATAGGTATTATAGGTATATACCTTTCTTATCGACGTAAAGGATTGTTAATTCCTAATTTTATCCTCTATATAGCGACCGGAGTGTTAGCACTATTATCCGTAGCAGCTCTCATTCCTGGTGATTATGTTCCCCCCGGTGCGCTTCCACTTACGCTGGAAGTCAGTATTCTCATTCCGATGCTAAGTCTTTATATGCATAAGAAAAGGTTTATCAACCACTTCTTAAAACAGATAGGTTCTTGCAACAAACGTTTATATGCGCAGGGAGCAGAGGCAGCCGTTGTCTCTGCCCGCATTGCCTTGATTTTCGGAATACTGCATTTTATTATAATCAGCATCACCGTCATTTTCCAAAACCCACTAAGTAAGACAAGTCTGTTTGTACTCTATAAAGTGTTACCTCCTACTGTCTTTCTGATGAGTATCCTGTTCAATCAGATCGCCATCCGTTTCTTCAATCATTTAATGTCACACACGGAATATGTTCCTATTGTGAATACCAAAGGAGACGTGATCGGGAAAACACCTGCAATAGAAGCTGTTAATTACAAAAATGCATACATCAATCCGGTGATAAGAATTGCCATATCCACTCACGGAATGTTATTCCTTTGCGACAGGCCATCAACAGCCATTCTGGATAGAGGGAAAGTAGATATTCCCATGGAATGTTATCTTCGCTACGGAGAATCTCTGGAAGTAGGCGCCACTCGCTTAATCAACAATGCTTTTCCTCATGAAAAAGGTATCAAACCTGAATTCAATATCGTTTATCACTTCGAGAATGAAGTGACCAACCGTCTTATCTATCTATTCATTGTCGATATCAAAGACGATTCCATCCTTTGTACTCCCCGCTTTAAAAACAGTAAGCTGTGGAGTTTCAAACAGATAGAGGAGAACTTAGGAAAAGGCTTCTTCAGCAGTTGCTTCGAAGATGAATATGAACACCTGAAAGGCGTTATTTATATAAGAGAAAAATACAGGGAATCTTAGATAAATCGGGCACGTGTCCTTTCCAGTCCTTCACTGTACGCGTCTGTATATATTCTCCTTCACAAGTAATATTGGCAGCGATACAGAGCTTTGTTTGAGGACGGCAATTCAACAAAATATCTTCTACCATCTTATGATTTCGGTAAGGCGTCTCAATGAAAAGTTGCGTTTGATTTTCAGCATACACACGCTGCTCCAGTGCTTTTAGTTTCTTGGCACGTTCTCCCGGTTCAATCGGCAGATAACCGTGAAACGCAAAACTCTGCCCGTTAAAGCCGGAAGCCATCACGGAAAGGATAATGGAAGAAGGTCCGACCAAAGGAACCACTTTCAGCTTTTTACGTTGTGCGATAGCAACCACATCCGCTCCCGGGTCAGCTACTGCCGGACAACCTGCTTCGGAGATAACCCCCATTGAAGCTCCACCCACCAAAGGTTGCAGATAACCGGAAATATCATCAGGAGAAGTATGCTTGTTCAACGGGTAAAATGTCAATGCATCAATATCAATCTCCCGGTCCACCTTTTTCAGGAAACGCCGGGCAGAACGAACATCTTCGACTATAAAATACCGGATACCAGAAATGATCTCCTTATTATAAGAAGGCAATACCTTTTCAATAGACGTATCACCTAACGTCACAGGCAACAAATAGAGGGCAGTTTCCACTTTTAAAATTGAGAATTAAGACTATACTTTAATATTAAAAATCAAATAAGGTTTTGAGCGAAGCTAATTAAAAATTGAAAAATGCAACAGTTTAGGAAGCCAGATAGTTGGATTCACTTAACATCACATGATAATCAGTAAATTCCAGGAGATCTTTCAGTTTCATGTCCTTATGCTTTTTCATATAAGAGGCGATGATTCTTGCACCCATCCATGTTCCGATCAATGCCGGAGCTTGAGCACCCAACATATCGACAGCAGGAGCAGGCTTCATATAATAGCGGATCACCATCGGGTCTCGTGCATGCAGATGATCGTTGGTACAGATATAATTCCATATCTCCTTTTCATTCTCCTTACACCAGTCGTTTTCCTCCTTGGAATATCCCATCGCTTCGCCGATATCACTATATCCTAATAAGTTCTGCACGACGTAGTTGATTTTTCCGGAGTGCATCATCAAGTCAATCAAACAAGTACCCTCATGATAGTTCATTCCGTAACGGCTCAAAAGATAAAAAGCAAAACAATCCGGCACAATCCGTTCCGGACGCATCGAGCGACATTGATAATCGTAATAGAAACGCTTATAAAGAGGATAATCTTCCCCCATATATTTATCAAGACTGATTCCCAATAAAGAATCCACTAAAATAATAGATTCGTTGAAAGCGGATACTTGCGAATAGATAAACGGCACTTTCGTATCAGGCACTTCCTTTTTCAGTTTCCGAAATCCTTTGCTAAGTCCTTTTTCCACTTCATCCAGATTAGGATATTTTGCTTCTACATCGCTAAGCAAACGAACCAAAGTCGTATCCGAATAGAATTTTTGCAGACGTTGCGAGATGGTATCATCTTTCACTGTACCGATAGACAATACATCCTCAATCAGGATTTTCGTCGGCATACGGTAGTCCATCGTCAACTTCTGCAGAGCAGAAAAACTGTTGGAGCGAACATATTCGCTCAACAGCTTATCATATCTCAGAACAGAAATCTCTTCTTCCTTCTGCTCCGTACCCTTTCCTGTGCTTATCCCGCAGGAGGCGAAAAGCATACTCATTAAAATAATAAGAAGAGAGATCCGTAGTTTCATATTTTTTTATCCGTAAATGATGTTACCATTTTCGTCCATATACTCATCGAGTCCTTTCTCGTAAGTAGCCATGGCACGAAGACTCATACCTACACTGGAGAATCCACCGTCATGGAATAAGTTCTGCATAGTTACCTTACGGGTAAGATCGGAGAACATCACGATGCAATAATCGGCACATTCGTCAGCCGTAGCATTTCCGAGAGGAGACATACGGTTGGAGAAATCAAACAGTTTATCCATACCCTTCACGCCCGAACCGGCAGTAGTAAATGTAGGAGACTGCGAGATAGTATTCACACGTACGCTATGTTCGCGTCCGTAGATGTAACCAAAGCTACGTGCAATAGATTCCAGCAATGCCTTTGCATCTGCCATATCATTGTAGCCGTAGAAAGTACGCTGCGCGGCCACGTAGCTCAAAGCAACGATAGAACCGTAATCAGCAATAGCGTTCAATTTCTTGGCCGACTGAATCATTTTATGGAATGAAACAGCTGAAATATCCAATGTCTTATCCAACATTCCATAGTCAAGGTCATCGTAAGTACGTTTTTTGCGCACGTTGGGAGACATACCGATAGAGTGGAGTACAAAATCAATTTGTCCACCCAGTATATCCATGGAGGTCTTGAATACATTTTGCAAATCTTCTACACTGGTGGCATCTGCCGGAATAACCTGGCAATTTAATTTCTGGGCCAAAGCGTCGACTTCTCCCATACGGATAGCCATCGGAGTATTTGATAATGTAATAGTTGCACCTTCTTCTACGGCACGCTCTGCTACTTTCCAGGCAATAGACTGATCGTTCAAAGCACCGAAGATAATACCTCTTTTTCCTTTCAACAAGTTATAACTCATATCTTTTAATAGTTAAATTTTGTGCAAAGATAGGAACTTTCTGCATAAAAACACGAGAAGTGTGCAAATAATAGACAGAAATGACAAAAAATACACGTATTCTATCAATTAGTCCACATCCTCTTGGGGTTTGCCACCTATCTTTGCAATCGATAATTAAGAGGTTTTTTCATAATATTTATTTAAGGTTAGAATTAGGTTAACATGAATTTGTCTTATTCCTCTCCTGCAGGCTGCCTGCGACAGATCGCCTGCGGAAGGACATAAGAATTATGAAATCGCCCTCATTAATCATCACCCAATTACCAAGAAAAACAATAGATGTATAACCCTATAGAAATAAGTTACTAAATGAACACATTGACAAAAAGACTCTTCTGGATGGCCCTATGCTGTTTACCGTTTATCTCATCAGGATGTAAACAAAGCGAGACTACCGTAAAAGAAAGCTCCATCAGTGACGCTCTTTACCAGAATTTACCTTTTGAAATGCCGAAAGTACAGCAACCGGTTTTCCCTGCTTACGAAGTAAACATTGAGAAATTCGGAGCCAAAGGAGACGGTCTGTTCCTGAATACCAAAGCTATCAACGATGCTATTAAAGACGTGAATCAACGCGGAGGGGGTAAAGTGATTATCCCGGAAGGTGTCTGGTTGACTGGTCCGATCGAGCTGTTGAGCAATGTAAATCTATATACGGAACAAAATGCGCTGGTACTTTTTACCGGTGATTTTGAAGCATATCCTATCATTGCCACTTCTTTCGAAGGACTCGAGACTCGTCGTTGCCAATCACCGATTTCAGTACGCAATGCAGAAAATATAGCCATCACCGGACATGGTACATTTGACGGAAACGGTGACTGCTGGCGTCCGGTAAAAAAAGGAAAGCTGACTGCTTCACAATGGAAAAAGCTGGTAAACTCGGGAGGTGTTCTCGACGAGAAACAAGAGATATGGTATCCCACTGCCGGCTCACTGAGAGGTGCAATGGCTTGCAAAGACTTCAATGTCCCCGAAGGTATCAACACAGATGAAGAATGGGCTGAAATCCGTCCATGGTTACGTCCGGTGTTGTTAAGCATCGTCAAAAGCAAGAAGGTGCTGTTGGAAGGAGTTACTTTCAAAAACTCACCAAGCTGGTGTCTGCACCCATTGTCTTGCGAAGATTTCACAGTAAATAATATCATGGTCATCAACCCCTGGTATTCTCAAAACGGTGATGCTATCGACTTGGAATCTTGTAAAAACGCTCTAATTATCAATAGTGTGTTTGATGCGGGAGATGATGCCATCTGTATCAAATCCGGTAAAGACGAAGATGGACGCCGTCGTGGAGAACCTTGCCAGAACGTTATCGTGAAAAACAATACAGTATTGCACGGACATGGCGGATTCGTGGTAGGTAGTGAAATGTCCGGCGGTGTGAAGAATATCTATGTAGAGGACTGCACATTTATGGGTACAGATGTAGGTTTACGTTTCAAGAGTACCCGCGGACGTGGCGGTGTGGTAGAAAACATCTACATTAACAATATCAATATGATTAATATTCCGAATGAACCCTTATTGTTCGACTTGTTCTACGGTGGAAAAGGTGCCGGTGAAGAATCGGAAGAAGATCTGTTGAGCCGTATGAAAACTGCCATTCCTCCGGTGACAGAAGAAACACCAGCTTTCCGCAATATTCATATTTCCAATATTGTTTGCAGAGGTTCGGGACGTGCCATGTTCTTCAACGGACTGCCGGAAATGCCCATCAGCAATATTACCGTTAAAAACGTTGTGATGACGGAAGCTGCGGATGGAGTTGTTATCAGTCAGGTAGACGGAGTTACTTTGGAAAATATTTATGTAGAATCTTCTAAAGGTAACAATATATTAAACGTTAAGAATGCCAAGAATCTGACTATAGACGGAAAGGTATATGAGGAATTAGGTGCAAAAGAGGAGATTTTAAGTCTCAAATAAAAAACTCATTGCCATTCTGTGATGCAAAATAGAAACCACAATATCATTATATAGAGTAAAAAGCTCAAATAGCAGACTATAATCTCCTCAAAAGAGACACAGTCTGCTATTTTTTCTGCTATTTTTGCAAGGAGAAATACGACGTATAATTTCAGCCTTAGAAACATGAAGAAGAATCTTTTTATTATTACTTTCTTTTTAGGAGCTTTCAGCCTGTCTGCCCAAACGCAGAAACAGGAGAAAACCATCACAGTTGAAGTACAAAACAACTGGAATCAGCCCAAAGCGGATGCTCCGGTTGTTATCAATCTACATGAGTTGCACGCTGGTTTCAAAGTAAAATCAGCCGTTGTCATGGAAGGAAGGAAGGAAATTCCTTCGCAGTTGGACGATTTGAACCGGGACCGCAAGATGGACGAACTGGTCTTTGTTGCCGATCTTCCTGCCCATGGTAGAAAAACATTTCAGGTTACACTTTCTTCGGAAAAGAGTACAAAGACTTATCCTGAACGAGTTTATGCCGATATGTTTATTGTAGACAACAAGAAAGGTAAACATCAACGGGTACAGGCTATCACCGTTCCCGGCACTAGCAATATATACAGCATGGTACGTCCTCACGGTCCGGTTTTGGAATCGGAACTGGTAGGATACCGTCTTTATTTCAATGAAAAACAGACACCGGATATTTACGGCAAGTTCAACAAAGGACTGGAAATCAAAGAATCGCAGTTCTATCCGACGGATGAGCAGTTAGCTAAAGGATTCGGAGATGACGTACTTCGCGTGTTCGACAGTTGCGGACCGGGTGCATTGAAAGGTTGGGACGGACAAAAGGCAACCCATATTACTCCAGTGGACACTCGTACAGAACGTATCGTCTCTTATGGACCGGTACGTGTAATTGCAGAAATAGAAGTAACCGGATGGAAATATCAGGACCAGGAACTGAATATGATGACACGCTACACGCTTTATGCCGGACATCGCGATCTTCATATCGAAGCATTCTTTGACGAACCGCTCGATAAAGAAATTTTCTGCACAGGTGTGCAAGACATCGTAGGTACTTCCAAATCTTTCTCCGATCATAAAGGACTCGTAGGAAGTTGGGGAACGGACTGGCCGGTAAACGATACCGTAAAATATGCTAAAGAAACTGTAGGGCTGGGCACTTGTATTCCCCAACGTTATGTAAAATCGGAAGAAAAGGATAAAGCCAACTTCCTTTATACAATTACCGCCCCGGGAAATAAATATTTCCAGTATCACACGACTTTCACCTCGATGAAAGAGACATTCGGATATAAAACGCCGGAAGCATGGTTTGCTCATCTCCGCGAATGGAAAGAAGAGCTGGCTCATCCGGTGACAGTGAGAATAAAAGATAACCGCCCCAATAAATAGGGTAGAAACAAATACAACTAAACAAAAATTACGAGGTATCTACCAATTTTTCTATGACTCTGCACAAATATTCCTCCTTGTGCAGAGTCTTTTTATTTACCTTTGCCATCAGATAAAACCAACGAATCATATCTATAAATAATCTATCTATAACATGAAACGATTGACACAGACTTTAGCCTTTTGCTTATTAACGGTTTTCACCGCAGTAGCACAGAAGAACTATGTATCTGAAGTATGGGTTTCCGACCTCGGAAACGGTAAATACAAAAATCCGGTGCTTTATGCCGACTATTCCGATCCGGATGCTTGCCGTGTAGGAGATGATTTCTATATGACTTCATCCAGTTTCAACTGTTTGCCGGGATTGCAAATCCTTCATTCTAAAGATTTAGTCAACTGGACAATCATCGGTGCCGCAGTTCCCAATGCCCTCTCCCCTATCGAAACTCCGGAACGGCCGGAACACGGCAATCGCGTATGGGCTCCGGCTATTCGTCATTACAACGGTGAGTTTTACATCTTTTGGGGAGATCCCGATCAGGGAGCTTTTATGGTGAAAGCCAAAGATCCGAAAGGTCCGTGGAGCGAACCGGTCTTGGTGAAAGCGGGAAAAGGTATCATTGACACTTGCCCGTTCTGGGATGAAGACGGAAAAGTATATATGGTACACGCATACGCAGGAAGTCGTGCCGGACTGAAAAGTGTAATCACTATCTGCGAACTGAATGCAGAAGCAACAAAAGCGATCACTCCTTCCCGTATAATTTTCGACGGTCACGAAGCACATCAGACTTGCGAAGGTCCTAAAATGTACAAGAGAAACGACTATTATTATATCTTCCATCCGGCCGGCGGTGTGCCGACAGGCTGGCAGGTCGTATTACGTTCTAAAAACATCTACGGTCCTTACGAATGGAAAACAGTACTTGCGCAAGGTAACTCTCCTGTCAACGGTCCTCACCAAGGTGCATGGGTAGATACTCCTACCGGAGAAGACTGGTTCCTCCACTTTCAAGATGTCGGTGCTTACGGACGCATTATGCATCTCCAACCGATGAAATGGGTGAACGACTGGCCTATTATCGGTATTGATAAAGACGGTGACGGCTGCGGAGAACCTGTTTTGACTTACAAGAAGCCAAATGTCGGTAAAACATATCCTATCTGCACTCCACAAGAAAGTGACGAATTTGATGGGTATACACTTTCTCCGCAGTGGCAATGGCATGCTAACATTAATGAAAAATGGGCGTATTATGCAGGTGACAAAAGCTATGTCAGATTATACTCTTATCCGGTAGTAGAAGATTATAAGAACCTGTGGGATGTAGCCAACCTCTTATTACAAAAAACTCCTTCTGATAATTTTACCGCAACAATGAAACTGACGTTCAGCCCTAACCAAAAGAATAAAGGCGAACGCACTGGACTTGTCGTTATGGGCAGGGATTATGCCGGACTTGTTCTAGAAAATACAGACAAAGGTTTGGTTCTGTCGCAAGTTGAATGTGACAGAGCAGATAAAGGCAAACCAGAAGAAGTGAAAGCCGCTGTTGATCTTTCGCAAAACACGGTTTATCTGAAAGTGCGTTTCAGTTGTGACGGAAAGAAAATCAAGGGTAGTGAAGGCGGACATGACCTCATTGTGATGTGTAATTTCAGCTATAGCCTCGACGGAAAGAAATATGAATCATTAGGTGTTCCTTTCCAGGCAAGAGAAGGACAATGGATTGGTGCCAAAGTCGGTATGTTCTGTACGCGTCCGGCTATTAAAACGAATGACGGCGGTTGGGCAGACGTTGACTGGTTCCGTATTACGAAGAAGTAATCAAAGTATATATAAGGATGAAAAAAGATTGTCCCACAACTTTCAAGCAGTAGCGGGACAATCTTTTTTATCTTCTTTAAACTTACATACAAGCCCAGCCAAATTTACGAACAAGCTCTGCAAGCAGACTACGGTCTTTTATTGGCAAATTAATGACCACATTCTCGCGCTTCTCTCCAGATAAAACATATCCCTCAGCCGGCAATTTATCTTCCAACAATACACTTTCCTTTAATAACGTTTTCTGGTATTCACCCGATTGAAACACAACATCGTAATACTCATGTTCATTTTCAGGCTGTAGATAGAGTAAACGCAAATCGGCTTTACCTGCTAAGAAGGATTCAAGTCTACGTGTAGAGATACGTATTCCCGTATAGCGATAAACCGTCTCATCATCATATAAAAGACAAAGATACAGTGTATCAAAGGCATCTCTTGCCACAAAAAGCTGAGGCACATCACAGAAATCCAGAATTTTGTCTATCCTTAACACATCTTCCATTCCCATAATCAGACTATTTTAGCTTGTAAAACATTAAAATCCTTTGTTCTCCACCAAGAATAATGTGCTATATCAAATGTTTTCTTTAACACTCCATCTTTTGGTTCCAATATGACTAAAGCAATATTTGCCTTCTTGAACTTAGGAAGCTTTAATCTTTTCTCCGCTTCTTCCCTCTCTGAAAATAGAGAGACTGCCCTTGTCACACATTCATCTATTCCTAATCCTTTAAAGACCTTATCCGGCTGCATTTTTCTTTGCGAAAAGAAATCTTCTGTTGTAACAGGATTACCATTTGCAATTCTATAATAACAGCCTTCGCACCGCTTCGCATCTGTTGGGGGACATTGTTCAGGCAATGCCTCAAACCATTCTGCATTCATTATTCTTTAGTTTTTCGCAAAGTTAAGCCAATCTGGTAGAATAACAAATATATTTCCGGCTTTGTTGTTCATTCGATATTCTCTAAACTATTGCCTCATTCTTCCCAATCTCATTTTTTTAGTATACCTTTGCAGAATAAAAGATTTAAATATAGAATTAACTATAAACATAAGCCTTAATGAAAAAACTAATAATATTCGATTTGGACGGTACATTATTAAATACTATCGCAGACCTCGCCCATAGCACTAATTATGCTTTGAATAAATTAGGATACCCCACACACGATGTAGAAAAGTATAACTTCATGGTAGGAAATGGTATCAACAAACTCTTTGAACGTGCATTACCCGAAGGAGAAAAGACAGAAGAGAATGTGCTCCGGGTAAGAAAAGAGTTTATTCCTTATTATGATATTCACAATGCAGACGATAGTCGTCCTTACCCGGGTATTTCAGCGTTATTGTCTTATCTGCAATCCGCAGGCATTCAGATTGCCGTAGCCTCCAACAAATATCAGGCCGCTACCGAGAAACTGGTTGCCCACTACTTTCCGGAAATTCATTTCACTGCCGTTTTCGGCCAACGGGAAGGAGTAAATGTCAAACCTGATCCAACAATCGTTTTTGATATATTAAAACTTGCCGATGTACGAAAAGAAGATGTTCTTTATGTAGGTGATTCCGGTGTAGACATGCAAACAGCAGCCAATGCCGGTGTAACCGCTTGCGGAGTGACATGGGGATTCCGACCACGCACGGAACTAGAAGAATTTAATCCGGCATATATGACAGATGTGGCCGAAAAAATAAAAAAAATGGTCTTTTAACGATGATATCCTTACAAGAATAATTATGATTCGGCAAGTAAAACTTCAATAGTCTCAATAAGTTCTCTTGCCGGAGCTTTTATCGTACTGATTTCATCCTCCGATATTGAATAAATGCAATTATAATCCCCTTTTTGCCGTAATTGTTCCATACGCGCCAAAAAACTTCCCAAACGTGCACTAATTTTGCCTGTTTTTATAAAATTCAAGCCAAAGCAAGCTATCAACCCATCATGGGTTTTACATGATAATCCATTTTGTATTAATAAAGCCTGAACAGCATGAAAACAGGCATAATAATATCTATTGGAAGCAATATCCCAATACTTCAGATCAAACATCTCATCTGCTTGTTTCAAAAATACTTTAGCTTTCTCCAACTGTAATATCACCAAAGAATTACGTTCTTCATCTGTCAATTTCATACTAATTCAATTCCTTCCTGCTCTACATTTTTATAAAATGGTGTAATACAACTTGCAGCCCATTCTTTCATCGTATACATAATCGGATTAATTCGCGCTCCCAAGTCCCATCCCAACATAGTTAAGGGAAAGCTTACCTTATCATAATCTTCAGGCTCCAATTTTTCTTTATCTAAGATAATCAAAATATCCCAATCAGAATCAATCCGTGCATCCCCACGAGCTTGAGAACCAAACAACAAAGCCTTGCCACCTTTTGGTAAATGCTCTGTCAATGCCTGCTTAATAGACTCTAATATTTTATTTGTATGACTTTTCATATTCGTCTCCCCTTACTCTTCTACAAATATACAATAAATATCAATACAACAATATGACTTACAAAAAAATCGCTCTTGCTAATTATTCATACTTGGTTCTTATCCATGACTAATATGAATAAAGAATAAAGTCTAATATTACATATTTTCCGTACAAATTTCAATATCACTTTCCTTACAATGCATTTTCTTTGCAACAGGTAAAGAAAGGCTCACCTTTGCGTGCCTAAATCTAAGAACAATAGTAATCTAATTTATTATAAAATGAAAAAGCATCTTATACTATTTTTTGCAGGAGTAATATTGAGTTACGGGAACATAAAAGCACAGACAGTTCCCGATAAAAAAGAAATTCTGAAAGTAACTCTTCATGTGAACGACTATTTCATGAAGAAATATGCCGACTATCGCACTCCTTCCTTTGTGAAAAAAGTAGTTCGCCCCAGTAATATCTGGACACGAAGCGTATATTACGAAGGCTTAATGGCACTCTACTCCATCTATCCCGCAGACGAATATTATCTCTATGCCAAAGAATGGGCGGATTACCACCAATGGGGCTTCCACCGTGGGACAACCACCCGTAATGCAGATAATTACTGCGCCAGCCAAATCTATCTCGATTTATACAACATTTGCCCCGATCCTGAAAAAATACGGAAAACGAAAGCCAATATGGATATGCTGGTCAATACTCCACAAATAAACGACTGGTGGTGGATAGATGCTATCCAGATGGGGATGCCTATATTTGCCAAAATGGGGAAACTTACAGGCGAACAGAAGTACTTCGACAAAATGTGGGATATGTACGAATATACCCGTAATAAACACGGAGAGAACGGAATGTTCAATGTCAAAGAAGGTTTGTGGTGGAGAGACCATAATTTCGATCCTCCATACAAAGAGCCTAATGGCGAAAACTGTTATTGGAGCCGTGGTAACGGATGGGTATACGCAGCTTTGGTGCGGGTAATGAACGAAATTCCATCTGATGAAAAACATCGCCAAGATTACATCAATGATTTTATGGCTATGAGCAAAGCACTGAAACAATGCCAGCGTGAAGATGGCTTTTGGAATGTCAGCCTCCACGATCCGTCAAACTTCGGAGGCAAAGAGACTTCCGGCACAGCTCTTTTCGTATATGGTATGGCTTGGGGCGTACGCAACGGTCTATTGGATAAAAAGACCTATCTGCCTGTAATCATAAAAGCATGGAATGCTATGGTGAAGGATGCAGTTCACCCGAATGGTTTTCTTGGTTATGTACAGGGAACCGGCAAAGAACCGAAAGACAGTCAACCTGTCACATACGACAAAGTTCCTGATTTTGAGGATTTCGGAACAGGATGTTTCCTTCTTGCCGGAAGTGAAATCTATAAATTAGACCTCAATATGTAACTGATAAACATACTTATCTTGAATCCGGTCTATCCTTCACAAACCGGATTCAAGGTAAGTATATACTACGTTTTACTTCTCTCCCCTTTCTGGTAAGCCGAAGGAGATACTCCAAACTGCGCTTTAAAACATTTACTGAAATAAAGAGGATCGTTAATACCCACTTTATAAGAAACTTCCGCAACAGTCAGATCCCTTTCGGTCAAAAACAGTTCGGCAGCCTTCTTCATTCGTACGACACGCAAATACTCATTCGGTGAGTATCCTGTCACTCCGCGTAATTTCTTATAAAACACAGTTCGTCCCATCCCCATCATCTGCGCAAATTCATCAATAGAAATGTTGTATTGAGAATAAATCTTTTCCACCACAGCCACCAACTGATCTGCAAACTCCTTATCCCGGTCCGTGTTACATAAAGCAGGACGCACTACCCCCGGTTCACTGGAAAACTTCTTCCGTAACTTTTCGCATTGCTCTATCAGCCGGAACACCTGCGCAAGCAAAAGCTTAAAACTAAATGGCTTTGCAACATAAACATCCGCTCCCGCTTCAAGTCCTTCCAGGTGCTTATCCGGTGAAGTCAAGGCAGTCAGCAGAATAATAGGAATATGACTTGTCGCAAATTCAGTTTTCAGTTTCTTTGTCACTTCGAAACCGGTCATCCCAGGCATCAATACATCGCAGATAATCAAGTCTGCGTCATAGTTGCATGCCTTTTCAAATCCGGATATTCCATCCGCAGCCACTTCTACTTCAAAATAAGCACTAAGCTCCTCCTGCAGGAACCCACGAATATCATTATCGTCTTCGATGACTAATATTTTATGTTTTCTTGATGTGGTGACTGTCTTTTCATGTTCCTGACATTCCTCTGAAAGCTCCTGCAAATGGTGAGTCTGCATATTCGCTTCTTCCAACAGGAGATTGCCGGGAACCAGGAAGTCTTTTTCCGAATAAACAGTTTTATCAGTCGGAATACATACCGTAAATACGGAACCTCCCCCTTCATTATCTTTATATTCAATCGTTCCCTTATGCACCTGCACCAATTCATGGCTCAAATGCAACCCTACTCCAATGCTATCTCCGGAGAAACTACTTTGCATGAAACGTTTAAACAATTCTCCCTGCTTTTCTTTAGGAATACCTACTCCGGTATCCGCTACCTGAATGTATAAACACTTCTTCACCTCATCCACATTCACAGAAAACAGAATTGTCCCACCCGAAGGAGTATACTTAAAAGCATTTGAAAGTAAGTTATACACCACCTTATCCAAATTACCTTTATCAATAAACATTTTATAGGATGGCACAGACGGCAAAAAGCGGAAATCCATATTCTTCTGTTCTGCTACGTCACTGAAACTTAAATATATTTCGTACAGGAAAGCAACTACATCAGTTTCCTGCAGAGAAAGAGCCAACTTGTTGTTCTGCATTTTTCTGAACTCCAGCAACTGATTAATCAGCCTCAACATACGTTGTGTACTTTTATCCATGACTTTCAACGGATGCAATAAGGCTTGTGGAATATCATCCATCCGGTACATTTTCTCCAATGCTCCTTGGATCAATGTAAGCGGAGTACGGAATTCATGAGAGATATTTGTGAAAAATACCAGTTTATACTCTGTCAGTTGTTTTTCAACATTGATGCGGTTGCGCAACCTATTGAAATTAAAAATGATACGATATGTAAAGTACAAAGCTATTAACATCAGGATGAAATATCCAAGCATAGCCCAATTTGTTTTCCAAAACGGAGGCACGATAACAATCTTCAAAGTTGTTTCGGTATCATTCCAAATACCGGCACCATCACAATATTTCACATGGAAAATGTAACTGCCCGGCTCCAGATATTTATAAGTGGCAAAACTTAACGAAGACGGAACATTCCATCCCTTGTCATAGTTTTCCAGCCAATACATATACTTGATTTGACCATTATCCGAATAATCGAGAGTAGAAAAATCAAGCATAAAAGAATTCTGGAAATATTTCAATGTAATCTTATCCGAATAGGCTAAAGATTCTTGCAAAGGAGAACCCGGCATATTAGGCTTCACCTGAATTCCATTAACGGACAATCCTGTGATAACAATAGGAGAAAGCAATCTCTCTGTTGGAATCTTCTTCGGGTCAATAATCGTCAATCCGTAGTTTGTTCCAAAAATCAGTTTACCGTCTGCCCCCATACACGCACTGTTCTCGCTATACACATTTCCTAATGTATAAGATGAGAAGAAATAATTCTCGAAAGAATGGCTGTTGGGATTGAACCTTGAAATTCCATATTCCGTAGCAATCCATAATTGTCCCGAATGATCTTCCAAAATAGATTGCACCATATTATTAACCAGTCCTTCCGCTATTCCATAATGTGTATATTTCAAAGACTGACAGTCGTCTGACAGTTCGCATAGATTCAGCCCGGCACCCGAAGTACCTACCCACATGCGCCCTTTGCTATCACGAAACAGGCAACGAATCTCATTGCTGCAAAAATTGCCATCGGTGTAGCTGAACAAATGATAGTTATCTTCATTAGCGATCAATGAGTCAGGGTGGAAAATGCAGATACCTTCACTTGTGCCCATCCATATCATCCCTTTCTCATCTTCTGCCATTACTCTGACTATCCGTAAGCCATACTTCTTTCCTTGAAAGAAACGACGGAACTTGTATTGTCCTTTTTCCGTTGATTCTGCCAGATCCAGTCCTCCTCCAAATGTCCCCACCCACATACGATCTTTCTTATCGCGAAGAATGGAATAAATATTAGAATGAGATAAGGCAAAAGGATTAGACGGATCCGTTTTATACCACGTATCTCCTATTTTTAGTCCGTCTCCCCGGGTTCCTATCCATATATTCTCCTGACTATCTTCTGAAATCGCATAAATATTATAGGGCAAATAATGATTATCTATTTTAGTTTTCAGATGAGAATCATAATTATACAATCCACCTCTTCGCGTTCCTACCCATATATCTCCATTCGACATTTTAGTCAGTAACCGGATTGTATTCGAACGGTCAAAAACATCCGGTGATTCTGGATAGACATGTGTAATGCCTTTATTTGAAATGGAAATATGAGACAAACCGGAATATTCGGAGCTTACCCATATCCCTCCTGTTCTGTCTTTCATCAAACATAACAAAAAATCTGACCCTATAGGTCCTGCATTCTTCCCTTCGGAAACAAAGTGTTCCAACCGGTCCTCCTGAATATCGTAGGTGAAAAGTCCGTTTCCATAAGTTGAAATCCACACAATCCCCCGGTCATCACGCACCACATGATAGCGTTCATAATCTATATATTTCATCTTCTCTTCAGGAATCAGTTGAAAATTCTTTATTTCTCCGCTCTTCGAGTTTATGTAATAAATTCGTCCAGTGTTATTGTAAGCCCAACAATCTCCATAATTGTCATGAATAACTTTTCCATTATTTATTTTCAATTCCCGGCAAGGAGTTATTTGAAAATTCTGAAAATCAAATTCATATACCCCTTCGCTAGAAGTAAATATAACCCATTTATCTTTTATCAATGAATGTGTACTGACAGATGTATTACCGGCAATAGCAGACAGCGACGCTAAACAGTCTATTTTTTTCGATCCATTTACACAGCGATACACATCTCCACTCTTTGTCAGAAAATACATATCCTCTCCATGAGGGAAAGAAGAAGAAAAATTCAATTTCCTATCGATAAATTCAACTTTCCCTTTATAAACAGACGCAAGTCCCTGCATGGTACCAATCCAGATCCTGCCACTAGAATCTTCATTTATAAATTTAATCCGGTCATCGGGCAGGTTTCCAAATTTCGTTCTAAACTTCACAGAGGTCATAGTCCGATCGTCCTCACAAACAATTTGACGTACACCGTTCCTTCTATGCCAAAGCCACACATCTCCATTAGAGGACATAAATATTTCCGAATAGTTCTCTCCATCACTTCCGGTACCGGTAAAATCTACAAAACAAGCTTTCTGTAGGTCATAACAGCTGAATAATTCCGGTACAGTCTTTATCCACAAAAAACCGTTCTTATCCTCTGCCACATGTTTTATTCTGTTATCTGCTAAAGAAATCTGATCGTGTTTTCCACTTTCCAACTGATAAGTAAGAAAAGTATTTCCATCATAACGGGTCAATCCGTCTAAAGTACCCAACCATAAGAACCCTTTACTGTCCTGAAACATGCATCGTACAGAATTACTAGGTAGCCCATCACTGGTTCTCATTTGTTTGGAACTAAGTTCAATATCAGCATACAAATCCGATAAAGAAAAACTTAATAAAACGAAGAGGCATAATAATTTATATTTCATATAGTGGTTGGGGTTATTTTGATTGCTGGTTACAAAGATACATCTTTTCATAGTTTTTTAAGATTTATACAAGCAAAACTAGCCAAAAGGAATAATAAATACAAAAAACTTAGCAGTCTATTTCGAAACAAGGATTATTATCCATATTTATGTCATTTTTTCCATATACTGACCAATGATTTGCATTGGTTCATAATCGGTACGGTTTTGAACAATTCAATGCTTTTCTCTATAACATGGTCAATTCTTCCATCTCCTTCACTTTTCTCTGTTTCTTCGATAAATAAGGAGTTTGCAGGTGGAATGTCTTTATTCTAAAAAGGTTGTCATCTAAAAAAATAAGAACAAGTGAAGCAAATTCTGTATTTCAAGATAAATCCTTATATTTGTATCAAATTCGTCTGATATAAAAGTTGAATATGATAAAAACAATGAATAAGCCACTTACATACGATGATATACCTAAAATGTATCTGTTTTGCAACCACACCAAATGTCCGCGCCGCAACAAATGCCTCCGTTTTCAGGCTGCGATGATTGTGCCCCAAAGTGTTCCTCACTACGAAGCGATCAACATCAACCATGTAGCGGGGAATGAAAAGGAATGTTCCTATTTCAGCGCATACACTCTCACGACCTTTGCACTTGGCATCAGCCATATATTAGACGACGTTCCGCACAAAAAAGCTATGGCCATACAAAATAGCCTTAAATCTTTAATGGGGAAAAGTATGTACTACCGTATTCGCAACAAACAACGTCGACTTCATCCATCGGAACAGAAACAAATCGCAGACGTTTTCCTGGAACACGGCATCAAGACAAAGATTAACTTCGACGAATACATTGAAGATTATGACTGGTAAGCCACAGATTGTGACGGGAAAGATACTTGCGAAAATATTTCATAGGAATTGAATAAAAGTTTCATAACGATGAAAAAAAAGTTCCATCGCAATGAAAAAAAAGTTCCATCGCGATAGAAATAAAGTTTCACAACGATGAAACCTGCGAAACTTTTAGCACAAATAAAGATTAACAGGTAAGCGAAGACCTAAAGGTTACACATGCGTCATATTCCCCTTATAATAAGAAGCCTGCGCAGACGCCCGTCCAAATGTTCAAGCATAAATATTAAAAAAAATCGGATACCATATTTAGGCTTCTGATTCATTTTCGCAATCCGCTCTGGACGCCAGCTTCTCCAGTGCCACCAATTCCCATCCCTTGAACACCAGCGTAATCAATCCAAGCCGGGTATTCCCTTTCGTGCGGGCCACCTTCCCATCGTCGGCATAGCGGCGCAACTGTTCTGCCGCATCACGTTTCAGCAAGGCGATGTCGGCATCGGAGGTGTCACGGCGGGCATACTTCACCTCCACGATATAGCTGTAGACTATGTCCGGCTGGCGCACCAGATCGGGCATCATGTAGAAGTCCGCATAACCTTTGGAAGATTCGTATTCGGGAAGAAGGATGTAGCCCTGCGTCAACCCTAAGTAAGCCAACAGGAATCCCTTGACGTGCGCCTCGCCGTCGATAAATTCACGGATGGCATTTTGCCGATGAATCAATACCATATCTGCTTAACATCTTTATACAAGAAAATTCGTTCATCCGTCCCCCTAGTAAGATCTCTCAATAAAAGTAAAGCATTTTGTGGTACATGGTGAAAGGTTAGACTAAAATCGTCAGCTATTTGTTTGCCCAACGACACCCAATCCATATCCCAATAAAAAAGCTCGTAAGTATCTCCAATACGAACATTATTGTCATCATTACGTGTCATATAGCCTATTCTTCCAACAGATTCCGGTTTGCCCAAATCCAATCCTACCCAACCATCTCTTAAAGTTTTAGATGCGAAAAATGTCAACGGATCTAAATCAAAAGCAGCAGAACGGCTATAATGAGGATTCTTACTTCGTTCTTCAGAACCAATAATTGTTCCTGTCAGTTTTTTATTCTCTTTATCCAAGAACATCAATTCTGCAATATTACAGCGGTAGGGCTTTGGACAGATATAACGCCAATAACGATACTTTGTAGTATCGCTCACATTTATACTACCCGATACGCTATACTCTTTGAACGTATGTACTGTGACGGCATCACTAAAATCCTCCTTGTGTGCTGCTTGAAACATGCTGTGTTTTAAACGGAGTGCTGTAGTGAACGCTTTGCGTGTTAAGGGATATTTCCGTTTTAAACTAATACTTCTTTTGGATGTGTTATCGGGATTCAAGAACTCCAGTTCACCTTTTTCATTCAACAAAGCAGGATAATTGAATGGACGAACCCTTCCATTTATATAATATACCGGCAGATAGACAGCTCCCTTCTCTATTTTATCAAAGGCAATCTGCTTACTATCTTTTATTTCCGAAAAGCAAATAGGAATCCATTTCGCATTGTCGAATACAGCCAGATACGCATATCTTTCTTTGCGTTCTCTTTTCCCGGAAAGTACAGGAAAAACAGGATCAATGGTCGTTGCATATTCATCCGTAACGTCTTTTATAAACACATTGCGCAACGTTGACGGGACACTACCAGCTTCTTTATTCAGCCGGACTAAGGCCGAATTGGGAGAATATGTTCTTCGATATACTTTTCCTTTACACTCCCCCGGTCGTAAGGCAGCTAAAAAAGGTTCATGTCCTCCTTCACATACCATTCGGCGATCGTGATCTATCAAAATACTAAGCCACGAATGTGCATGTGCTTTTGTAGGCCACTGCAAAACGAAATCATACGAAACCGCAAACCCCTTACTGCGCATGATAGCTAAAGCTGTGTTTGTCCTTGTCTCACAAGAATTGGAAGGAATATTGCACCAAAACGGAACCTTATATAACGCATGCCACTTCAGAGGCTTTTTCAAATCGACAATAACGGTATCACGTAGTTTAATATTAATAGCTTCTGCCGCATGATAGGGTGTTTTATTCCAAATGTCATTATAAGAAAAATCGCCTAATGTGTCATTAGCTATCGGTTTCAACACATTGCGCCAATCATCAAAAGCCTGAAACTCTACGCACTTATAAGGAAGCATATATTCACAAAATTCATCGAATGTAATGCCTCTTGCCCAACGACCTTGTTGCCAATCGTCAAAAGCCGCGTCTATACTCTGTATCAGATAGTCGGCTTTTATGACAGAGTAATCTTCCTTAAACTCAAAATCATCTGATGGAAACTCTAACAACAAGTTATTTAATTCATTCACCTGTTCATCAATCTTTCTGTCGGAGAAGATAATCTTTTCAGCTTCGACATAATATTCTTCAATATCTTTCCCTATATACGACTGGTGTCCGGGCATATTCATTATCAAAAATTTGGCAGCTCTAAGTTTCAAACTGTCAGCTTCGTTTTCTTTATAATGCTCCAACACTTTTTCGAGTTCCGGACGATTATTGCCCGCCAGTGTCAGCACCTTTTCCAACTGTTTTTCTTCAGAGCTTTGACAACTGAAAAGCAAAACAAGAAAAAGAAAGATGAATGTAGCTTTCATTTTGTTTTATTGTTAGTTTATAATTAAATATTCTTTTTACGCAAATAGTTTCTAGCCTCTTCTTGTATGATAGTAACAGTGTAAGATGGTATCTTTATTCGTTTATTTATTATTTCTAAAGCTATCCGTTCGGCAAGTATGCAGTTATCAGATTTTACATAGACCCTCAAAAGTCCTTGTAATGGAAGAAAACGGCTAGGACACATACATTGTGCCAGCTTATATCGTCTTTCAGCTTCTTCCCAACATTCCATTTGATAGTAATTATCCGCCAATTGCATTTGCAGGTCATACGTATTGATATAAGATTCGCAATGCAAGAATATGTTGACGCTTTGTTTGTACAATTCCACATTTTTCAATTCTGATGCATAATTGTACAAGAAATAGGGATTGCCATTCCACTCATCATATAGCTTGGTAAATACAGATAATTCATTATCCAGCAAACCATTGTTCTTTTCTGCAACCAACGAAATTCGTTTCCATGTACGCTCGAAAATGATATTCTTAATCAAAAAGAAACAGAGTATAAAAAGAATAATCAATAAAAATGGCTTGTTGAAACGTATTGTTCGTAGAGCAACCTCCCGTTGATTAAGTGAAGCGAAGCAGTAGATAATCATGAACCAAACAAAAGTATATTTGAATGGATAAGAAAAACAGGAAAATATAGCAATAGAAACAAGCGTCAGTATGGCTGGAGTGTCAAATGCCACATTACTTCGAAAAACAGCAATCAACGACAATAAGAATAAAGCGATTCCTATAAGTCCTTGTTCAATCAGCAGCAACAGATACTCATTAAATGGATAATTCGTGTTTCCTGCCAATATTCTATCGCTTTCATCAGCATGGGAGGAAGACAAATATTTGGCTTGTTCCGGCATGTAATCCGCCTTAAAAGAACCAAGTCCGTTTCCCTGAATTATATGTTCCTTACACAATCCGGCAGATACTTTCCAAATCAGAACACGACCGGAAGCGGAAGCTGGTTTTAGATAAATCAGTCCAATGAATAAACTTATTAGAAACAAAGCGCCTCCGCTGATAAGAAAGATGCGCCTTTTATGAATTAACTTCCGATAACGGAGAGCATAAAAAAGGAGTGTTACTACGCATAAAGTAAGTACACCTGTTCTCGAACCGGATAAGATAACGACTATAATGAGGAGAAGGCACGCCATAACCTTGAACGTTCTTCTTTTTCCGTTAGAAGAATGACACAAAAGAAAAGGATAACAGAGAACGATGCTCGCAGCAAATCCGGCGGGATTATCAAAAGAACCGGTAACTGGAAAATAAGATTGAATTTCTATACACCCTACATATTGCAGCAAGCCATACAAGGCCGACAAAACTCCAACGACAGCTAAAATGCTATTAAATGTTTCTGTAGGATTTTTTCTATTACGCATCAACACAAAAAGAATCCATCCAGATACAATGTATACACTGTGTATATATTGTGATGTAAAGAGACTGCAAACGAAAACATATCCCATAAAAACAGTAAAAGACAGAAATAGAAAATCAACAGACAGTCTAATTTTTCGCTTCCAGTTCCCTATGCAAATACCTCCCCATAATATGATGCCGACAACGAAACTTATATTTTTAGGCATAAAATACCTATCCATAAACCAATCAGCCGATAAGTATAAGGTGGTGATAAGTAAAAAAGAAAACGTAAAAACATTATCACTGAATAATTGCCTTAACTTGCAGAATATAAAAGAGGGAGTCTGTATTTGCATTGATAATAATTAATTCTTCTTTCGCTCCTAATCCCTTTCCTTTCGGATTGAAAGAAAAATGAAGCGAGCACGATTCGTCAGGATTTAATTCATACTTCTCCACCGATGCTTGTGTACATCCACATCCAGTTTCGATCTCTCCTATCTCCAATCTGGCATTGCCTACATTGGTGATTGTAATGCTATCACGACAAATTATATCAGAACTAATTATTCCGAAATCGTGTGTATAGGAAGACAGGGACATCTCTGCCTTCCTTTTTTGATTGCAAGAAACGCAAATCAGCAGAATAACAATAAGACCAAGGATTTTACTCATTTTTTATAGTTGTTGATGATGAACTACTCGGAATAGTCTCGATGAAACGGGGCGCATTATCACGTATACTATCCAACAACGGTTTGGTCTTTTCTCTATATTCTTCTCTTTTAATAGTATAGTCCCGCCAAGCCAAAAGAATATCTCGATCGGCTTTGGGCATTCGGTCGAGAATCCGTAGATATTTTGGGAAATCAGGATCCTTTGATGCTCTTCGTCCGTTCAACAAAAAAGATAAGTGGAATCGTACGACATCTGGATATTGAGCATATTTCTCTAAGAAAAAAAGTCTACATTCGTTGGCATGTATGTATGCATCTCTGAAAGATGCACTTCTATTTTGAAGAGAACGCTCTCTATCCACTTTTTTTTGCTGTTCGATAATACATCTGTTATAATCGTCGTTAATAGGAGTACCTGATACAATACCCTTATCTGCCCAATTAGCGATACGGATATGGATATTACCAGGCTCAACTATAAAATATAAGCCCAAATCCAACATATTTCTTCCTGTTCTGGCACTAGAAAGATACGCTAAGAATGGCTTTTGTGAAAGTACACCTTCATAATGGAATTTCCCGTCAACCACCAATATACTATCAATAAATGAATGTTTCATGCGCTCATACTCTTGACCAATGGCAGAATTGTTAACTAAACGCAAATAACTATTATCCAACGAATGGTCGGGTAATTCACCCCAAATGGTGTACTTTTCTTGTCCATAAAACTGTTGAGCTATAGAAACGAATGCGATAATTAGCAATATACTACTATATTTCATTTTTATATATATTAAATTTATCATTTTTCTTTTTTACCATATGCCGCCTGACAAGCATCTTGACACCCAGTTAAATCAAAATAACAACAATCCAAACAGAAATCATGACTATCTACGCATGCCTCATATCTAGGTCCCTCTTGATATAATTTTTCCTTTGCCGGTACATTTTCAAGACATGTATTGAATATCTCATAGCAATTAGTTACACCTTGTTCCATATCACCATCACATTTTTTATTACAATTCTCAAGTGCCTCTGGATCTTCCGCTCGTGTACCAATAACAATTTTATGCATTTGATATTTTTGCCGAGCTCTTATTAATTCTAATCGGGTGACATCAACTCCCTCATAAACTTCTTGAAATATAGAAAAAATTCTATTCCGTTCGGTTCGTTCATCATATTTTAACAAAATATTCAATTGCACTCTTGCTTCCATACGAGTTTCAGAATTCAACAATTGTTTCTTAAGCTGATGATACTGTTCCTTCCCTTCTGAAGATAATTCGTTAATTGCGTTTCGCCTTCGCCTAATCCCCTTCCTTATTTCTTTTTGTAAGTTCTGATAGGCTTCCGAAGCAATAAAGAGATCAGCGGCAGTCACATCTTCTGCCTGTTGAAAGTAATCGTCAGCTTCATCCGCCTGACAACTAAGCACAGAAATACTGATTAGAAAAACTAATCCAACCATAATAAAGCCTAAATTCATTTTTTTCATAAGAACTACTTTTAGAGATTAATAATATTGAATATCTTTTTCAAGGCGATACCAAGATATTAGTAGATAATCGTTTGGCTCATTTTCCAGTTCTGTCTATATCAAATAAGATAAGGAACTGTATTTTTCCATAATATTAGTACGAATAAAAGTTTATTGCTCTTGCTGTTACAAAGGACGACATTTATAAATTTAAATACAAATTTCAACCGTATACAAATACGTATACACAGCCAATGTATATGCGTTTTTTAAAGACCAAGGATTTTACTCATTTTTTACAGTTGTTGATGATGAACTACTCGGAATAGTCTCGATGAAACGAGGTGGATCACCGATCAAACTATCTAATATTATTCTGCTCTTCCTTTTAAATTCTCGTTCTTTTATAATATAATCCCACCACGACAAAAAAGCATCTCGATCCGCTTGGGGCATTGAATTAATAATGCGTAGATATTGAGAGAGTTCAGATTCCCTAATCGCGAATTATCTGGAAATTCACCTTGAATCGTGTATTTCTCTTGTCCGTAAAATAGTTGGGCTATAGATACAAACATTAATATGAATAGATATTTTCTCATGATAATAATTTAAGTGTTACAGAGACTCCGTTTCTTCTCTTCACATATTTAATTCTCCTAAAAAATGATACTTTTCCCCTGCTGCAAGGTGATATAAATGCTCGCACTTCCATTGGAATATACCTTAATATAAAAGTTGCAATTACCTATTGTTGTATTTGCAGAAAACTTGATGTGAGCATTTTTCTTTTTATCTATATCCACAGTATATTTTTTCAAAGGAGCCTGAAAGTAAAGTTCTGCTCCTCTCCTGTATGGTATATCAGCTTGACCGAGATAAAAAAGATCAGAAAAAATTGAATCATTTTTAATTTCTATTGAATAATCAGACTCATTCAATAATATAGGATCTTTATATGGAAGAATGCAAGTACCTACATTTATCTTGTAGACTTTTGATGTAATAATCTTTCCGACAACTTCCGCCTTTTGTTTTTTTTGTTCTTTTTTGCTTTGGGGCAGAAAGAATCGGAATTTCTACCAGCATTGTCAAAAATAGAACAAGAATTTGCTTTTTTACTTTCATATTAGATTATAACTTAAATATGGATGTATAAAAAGCCTAATGAAATACGGTTATAGGACACATACCATTGCTACTCTCACAATTGCCTATTCCGATTTGCAAATAATCATCATTCGATTGACAACTAAGCATAGATATAGCTATTAAAAAGGTTAACACAACCATATTCAAGAAAGCTTTGCTTTTTTTCATAAAACTATTTTTAAGGTAGTAACATATAGGGCACTTATTCTCCCGCTGATTGTCAATTTCATAATCAAAAACACGTCATACAAATCACAATAAGACTAAAATTCTACTTATTTTTCATCGTTGTTGATGATGAATTACTCGGAATAGTCTCGATGAAACGAGGAGCATTGTTACGTATACTGTCCAATAATGGTTTGGTCTTTTTTTCATATTCATACTTTTTAATAGTATAGTCCAGCCAAGCCAAAAGAATATCCCGATCTGCTTTAGGCATTCGGTCGAGAATCTGTAGATATTTTGGAAAATTAGGATCCCTTGACATTCTTCGTCCGTTCAATAAAAAAGATAAGTGGAATCGTACGACATCCGGGTATTGGGCATATTTTTCTAAAAAAAGTAATTGATTTTCCATACTTCTCTTTGTGCCAATCATATAGGTACTGTAATCTTCATTAATAGGAGTACCTGATACCACACCCTCATCTGCCCAATTAGCGATGCGGATATGAATATTACCAGGCTCAACTATAAAATACAGGCCCAAATCCAACATATTTCTTCCTGTCCTTGCACTAGAAAGATACGCTAAGAATGGCTTTTGTGAAAGTACACCTTCATAATGGAATTTCCCATCAACCACCAATATACTATCAATAAATAAATGTTTAATTCGTTCTTTTTCTTGACTAAGAGCTGAACTATTAGTCAAACGCAAATAACTATCATCTAACGAATGGTCGGGTAATTCACCCTGAATGGTATATTTTCCTTGACCGTAAAATAGCTGGGCTATAGATACGAAAATAAAAATGAATAGATATTTTTTCATTATTACGACTATTAAATATTAACTCTTACAATTAAAATTTATTCCTCATCTGGATAGCTTTTATCACAATTTTTTTTACAATTTTCTTCCTCCCTTTGTGCAGCCGATATACAGGCATCTCTTACTTTTACCCAGAATTTATAGCTTTCACCATCTGGAAATTCACTAGCAGGTAAATCTTTAATATTCTCGTTAAAATGGTTATGACATGCAATTATATCTTCTTTAGTCGTTTCATCACAATCATTCTTGCATTTTTCACGTAATTCTGCATTGGTATCTGTTCGTGTAATCACAACTTTACACATTCGACTTTTTTGTCGTGCCCTCATCAACTCTAATTTAGTAAAATTTACATCTTTAAAAACGTCCCTGACCAAGGAAGAAATACGATCACGGTTAGCTTGATAATCATATCCTGTCAGAATCTTTAATTGAGTAATTGCTTCTGTACGAGTCTCAACATTAAGCATACCTTTTCGGAGTAAACGATATTGTTCCAAGTCTTCTTTAGACAATTTAGAGATTGCGTTTCGTTCTCTTCTCATGTCCTTTCCTATTTCTTTTTCCAAGTTCTGATAAGCTTCCGAAGCAATAAAAAGATCAGCAGCAGTCACATCTACTGCCTGTTGAGAGTATTCGTCAGTTTCATCCGTCTGACAACTAAGTACTAAAATACTGATTAGAAAGGCTAATCCAATCATAACAAAGCCAAAATTCCACTTTTTCATAAGAATTACTTTTAGAGATTACTAATTTTGAATATCTTTTTCAAAGCAATATCATATATTTGTAAAAATTGTATAATTCACTTCCAATTCCATCTATATCACATAAGATAAGGAGCTGCATTTTTCCATATTATTAGTACGAATAAGAATTTATCGTTCTTGTTGTAACAAAGGACGACATTTATAAATTGGAATACAAATTTCAACCGTATACAAATGCGTATACACAGCCAATGTATACGCATTTAAATATGTTTTTTAAAGAAAGATTATTCTAAACGTAATGATTTAATAAAATCGGTAATAGATTCACAAGAAACATTCATTTTCTTTTTCAATCTACTACGGCGTATCCGAAAAGAACTTCCTAGAATATGGAACAACTCTGAAATCTGCGCATTACTAAAATCGATACGTAACAAAAGAATGATATGTATATCATCTTCAGAAAGTACAGGGTAATAACGTCTCAACTTATAGATAAAACCATCCTGATGAAGATTTATCCAGAATTCTAACTTATTCCAATTACAATCACTTATTGCTGATAAAGATGTAACATAAATTTGTACGTCATAGACAGTCTTCCATTCTTCTTCATTCATAGCTGGATTTTTATCTATTACAATTATGCCCTATTTCACCAATTCACCATTGATATAAAGGTTTTTGAAAGTAATATCTTTCGCCCCTTTAATATCATTTGCTCCTTTGGCTACATTATTAAAGTGAGAATCCTCTACACTGATATTATATACATGTTTATCATCCTCCAATCCGATAATAAGCACACCTAATTTACTCTTCTCACAAGTTACATTCTTCAAATGCACATTACGGACAATCGGGTCAAACCCTCTCTTACATTTCTCCCGATTCTCATATTGCAGATTGATGCGAAGTACAGCTTCACGACATTGTCCTACCGTTACATTGCGCACATATACATTTTCTATAAGTCCTCCACGGCAAGTGCTCGTCTTAATACGAATGACACGATCCAGATTCGGGCTATCCATCCGGCAGTCTTCTACAAACAAGTTACGGTAACCACCGGAAATCTCACTGCCGATCACTACTCCTCCATGTCCATTTCTCATCATGCAACCACGTACGATAATGTTCTCACTGGGAATATTCCATTTACGCCCGTCTTCATTACGTCCTGATTTAATGGCAATACAATCATCACCCGTGTCAAATGTACAATTCTCTATCAACACATTCTTACAAGATTCAGGATCACATCCGTCTCCGTTAGGTCCACGATTGAAAACAGTCACTCCGCTAACAATCAAGCTCTCGCAGAAAAGAGGATGAATCACCCAAAATGGAGAGTTTAACAAAGTAACACCTTCAATCAAGATGGTGTGGCAGGAATGTAAGTTCAATAGCTGCGGACGCATACCATCTTCCGGCTTCATCAGACGCTTGTAGACAGGAGTCGATGTTTCACCATACATCAACAGACGTTCACGACCTCCATTGCGTTGAGCCACCATGCCTTCTTTCCAACCATACTTTACGGCCCCACACATCGGCCACCAAGTTTCCATGCTACCTTGTCCGTCAATAATACCTTTTCCTGTTATGGCAATATTGCTTTCACCATAAGCATAAATCAAGGGGTGAGCGTTATAGCAATCAATTCCTTCCCAACGGGTTAAAACTGCAGGAAAATAAAGGCTTTGATCTGTAGAGAATTTCAAAACAGCTCCCTCTTCGAGATGGAAATTCACATTGCTCTTTAGAGTAATAGGTCCGGTATAAAAAGTGCCTTTAGGAACAATTACTGTGCCACCTCCTGACAGACTGCACTGTAAAATAGCCTGATTAATGGCTTCATGGCAAGGATTAGCCTCATCATCCGTTTTTGCTCCAAAATCAGTTATAAGAAATGTTCGTTTCGGAAAAGAGGTCCGTTTAATCTGTTTTTCGATACGGGCGCTTTCTTTAAATGCTTTATCAAAATCAACAGTATTCGCAGATGTTACCTCTGCCACAAAAAGCAACATCAGTAGTAAATTAATAGTTCTTCTCATCATAATTCTTATCCTTTTATTAATATGTTATTTTTATTTTATTGCAATGTAACTCCCATCAGACCGATAACAACATCGTTTGAAAGTGTTTCCAACGTCAGATGACTTAACTCTTTGGAAGGATTCAGAGGCATGTCCAAAAGTACACCTGCTCCCCCCTCGATGGAACGTCCATAAACACCCTTTATGCCTAAGTCCTTTCCCAAGTCATTGCTAACCAAACCCGTCTTAAAATGAATGCGATAAGGACGGGGAGAAACAACGGTGAATGCCTGACCATCAACATAGAAATCCTGTTCAATAGGACACCAGTTATCCGGATTCACTAATTCCAATACATCAGAAGTTCCATCTGTATAGTATACACGAACAATACCATTAGCAATGCGACACTGCATGTGGTTGGTACTGCCTGCCATCATTAAATAGGCATGAGAAGCCCGACCGGAAAGCGGAATACTCAAACTGTCGGGATAATTATCCCACAACGAAGTAAAAGCAATATTGCTTCCTTGAGCCAATGTTCGGAATGGCACACCCAGTTTGGTAGTCAGCATCTCATCACGTACCAAGGCACGCAAACCTGCATCATCAATATCAGCAGTTAATTTGGGATGGCACCACTCGCCAATGCCCTGAACAGGAAGTTGCAAAGTGGTATAAGGCGAACGGGGTGTCAGATACTCATTCCGGAAAATATCAGTCACATTCGCATTGAACAAAGAATCCATATTCATCACCCGGCACTCTGACGTATTCACCTGTGAGAAAGGAAGAATGACTGATGTTTTTTCCGATTTCGTAATCTGTACGTTTACAGGCTGCCACCATTCCATCTGTCCTTGTTTCATGCGAACAAAGAATGTATGATGCCCCAAATGATCATTGACCTTACTTCTTATAGATGTATCACTAACATTCGGTTGTATCAGCACTCCCTGCGGATCATATATTTCACCGAATACCGCCCCTAAAATGGATGGAACACGGATCTCCGCTAAAGCCTCCGCCTGTATTTCAGGCAAAACCGGATTCAGACAGTTTCCTTTCCACACAATTTCGACAATTGCTTTTTGGGCAGAAGAAGCAGGAATAACAACCACCGGATAACCAGAAGCAGCTTCCGCAAAGCTCCAGTCAACTTCTTTCCCATTTACTTTCACAGAATGAATCCTTTCTCTTCCGACATTCACTTGTAATGTCAATGCCAAAGGCGCCTTAAAACGTTGCTCTATCCGGTAAATATCCGTATCATTCTCCCTGACAAAGTGATAGGTTATGTCAGGCAAAGAAATAGAAGCTTTTAACCATCCTGCGGGAAATCCCGGACGAATCACCATCTTCCCGTTCAATACATCGGGTAAAATGCCATACAATCCTTGTACCAGTAATCGGGAAGCTACCCCTATCGGATCTCCAAAGTCACGATAACACTCTCCACGGGCAGCATCATAAAAGCTGACTTGCCCCAAATTGCCGGGACTGTTACCTAAGTACATACCATCCAGAAATGAACTTTTCATCAATCGATATGCCTCCTCCGGACGTCCTGCCTGGAAATAGGCCAAAGCTGTATGCATTACCTCTGCGAAAGCCACATTATTGATACTCCAGGAATAAGGTAACCAATTGGTAGTGGCAATCGTTGCATACCCCTCTTCCAGTCCATCGGCATACACGGGGATATGTGGTATTTCCGTATCAACATACCGTGTAGCCTGATAAGCTTGAAAAGGATCAGCAACGTCGCTATCGAGTGCATGGTATATAGTCCATAATCCCGGACTTTCGTGAAGCCGGCGATGTCCCATAAAATCCTGATATTCCGCCCAACAACCTTTGCCCTGCATCCAAAGACGCTTATTCATCGCTTTCAATATTTGCTCGGCTTCGTTCTGATAAGGTGAAGGGTCTTCGCCTATCAAAGAAGCAAGAAAAGCTGCCATTTTATTGGCACGGTAGTTATAAGCCGACGAATGGGTGACTGCGCCACTGTTGTAGTAAAGCGCATCACTTGCCCAAATACAAGCGTATGCATCATATAAACCATCATTGTCCGGATCATAATTTAATTTTTCCCAAGCTAGATGGCGGGTAATCACAGGCCACATTTTGCGGACATACGCAGTATCTCCCGTCCAGTTGAAGTGCCATAACAATTCATCCATGTAACAAAGATTCATGTCATAGTGGTGCATCTGGTTGTTACGTCCAGGATTCCGGCAAATATACCCATTACTATATTGAGGAGTTCCCCAACGTTTTTCCGAACGCGCCAGATTCATTGTAGAATCCTGTGCCGGATGAGGTATTGTATTCGGGACATCAGTCACCTGACTGGCTGCATAAGCATCAAAATGAGTCCGTGCCCGGTCATGCCAACCTAAAGCATCACCGGTATATCCGGCCCTCCACCCACTTAACGGCATACGCCAGCCAATAGCACCGTGCAACCAAACCTGTCCGTCCCAAATTCCATCGGCAGCTGCGACCAATGCACCACCCAACGTGTTCAAATAAGGGTCCGGCGTTTCTATCTTCAAATGAGAAGCCAATACCAAAGAGGCTGCCTCCGCTTGTTGATAAAGTTTACGGACATTATAGCCTTCGGAAACCTCCCCACGTACCAAGTATACTTCTTTCTGCAAAGAAAGTTCACCTGTGACAAGGTCAGTCGCTTCGGCAGGAAGTTCGAAGCAATCAGCCGGGTCTACCCCCATATCTCCATTACGACTCAAACGTTTTCCGGTAGCTCCCCCATGTTGCCAACGAAGTATAGCTCCTTTAGGCATATTCGAAGGAGAAAAACGCCAAATAGCTCCATCCATATCGGCTAATGCCAATACAGAAATACGCAGTTCTCCTTTTCCCCAAGACGGGTCTGTCAAATAATAGGTACGTTTTCCAGCCGAATAACGGGATTCACAATGCCCGGTGCAGTCAAGCGCCAATTCTGTTCCGTCACGAAGAATGACTTTGAAACTTATATTTCCTCCGCGTCCGTTATTATAAAAAGCAAAAACCGGCCGGTCACTTGTTTCTACCCGAAAGGGACTGTGACTACCGTACAAAGCACGGGTATACCGATTCTTACCATTGACACAAACAAACTCATCACCATCGGGACGATATTGCAACGTCCTTTTTGTACCTCGCAGATGTTCATTCAAGGAGATGGATTCTTTAAAGTCACCGATCTGCTTTGCCTCTCTTTGAGCATTTAATGGCATCGCCGACAACATCAAGAGGCAACAAACAGTCAGCTTTCCTTGTAAAATAAGATTCAGATGAAAATAACTCATATTTTTTTGTGTTTGATTATGGTAATGGCTTCAATCCTTCCCAACGGACATTCCAAGTTCCATCTTTCGGAAATCCCGGATTAGTCTCCGTACATCCGTCCCAACCGGCACACATCATCGCAATAGCAGTCAGCAAGCCGCCATTACCCGGTAAATAAATACGTAAACGACCGTCCTGATAATTATGACCATTCGGCAAGTATGTGTTTGTACGTTTGTCCATCAGTAAAGCTCCGACGGCCTTTTCCGGTTCACCCAAACGGGCAGCATTCATAGCCGTCATCGGATAATCCCATCCCCAGGTTTTACCCCAATTCCAGTTATCCCAAATCCAGTGCAATGTATTTTTCATATAATCTTCCCGGATAAGTTTATTCATCGGAAGAATACCGACTGCACCTAATACTGCCATGTGGTCGGAAGTATAACGAATATCTTTATAAGTATCTATGGCTGTTTCAGCAGCCAGATAAAGTCCTTCATTATTAGATGCTAAAGGGGAAAGTTTATCGATCATTTCATCCCATTCCAAACTGCGTTGCTGTCCCATACGTTCACGCCATTGTTGGGCGGTCTGCATGGCAAAATGCCAGTAAGAAAGTTCAAAAGGAGGATTAACTGTTTCTGCAGCACGCAACGTTTCTTGTGCAGGAATGGCACCTTTCAATATGTAACGTCCTTCCAGTTCATCGTATGTAGCAAAAGAGTACATAAATTCTGCAGTCTCCTGTACCAAACGATTATATTTCTCCAATACTTCTTTAGTCGGATCAGCACGATAAAGTAATTCTGCCAAATAAATTAAATGAGGTTGTTGCCAAATCAGAAAACTTCCTACTTTGGAAGGGGCTTCTGTTCCTGAAGGATCGGTCATTTTCATCCAGCGAACACCATCAAACCCTTGTCTTTGAGCTATTTGACGCGCTATCGGTTCAGCCTTTTCATACCAGCCTAATGTACGGTCAAGTAAGTTGCTACGATTCCAAAGAGCAAATTGAGCCTCGTGCCACCAGATCATTTCAAGATGGAATTTGCCAAACCACGAATTATAGGTAAGCCCCGTCTCTTGCGGAGGAGTAGTACCTGCGCTCTGAATAGCAAGCAAATATTGGCTAAGTACCACACGTCGTTCCAGTTCTTTGGCCCGTGGGTCTGTACATGCCGAAAAGTCAACAGCTGCACCTTCCTTCCAAAACGAATTCCAATAGTTTTTTGCTTCTTCTTGAGTTTGTGCTACAGTAACAGGCTGCATTGAAGGAGCTGTACTAGTAAAAGCACATGCAAAAGCTAAATGATCGTCCATCGGAGTCAGGACAAAATAATGTTTTGCTTTCTCATTGAAAGTAGCCTTCCCTTCCCAATACAAAGTTACGAAATACTCTATGCTATCTAAAGTATGTTTCAAAACTGCGGAAGATTCATTTTGAGTAACAATAGTCGTTGTATGTTTATCAACGGCTTCCCAATTACATGCATCATCACAATGAGCGCCCGTAGGATACGGAAAGCGAAAACAAATCCCGGTATGCGCCTTAGAGGTAATATTTGCAGCAATCATATCATTAGAAGGATGGCAGACTGTCTCTACTTGATAATCTTCACCGTTTAATTTAAACCGACTTTCGATTTTTCCATCCCACAAGCAAAGTTTCTGATGAACATCAGTTACCTGTTCAATATCCGTACCTTCCTCCACGTCAAAACCGACAATTCCTAAATGAAGACGATGCGGATTGACACGAAACCAATTAGCGGCATCCTGCTGTCTGCCTTCTTCTTTGAATTGAGTAGCGTAAAGTTCTTTCTTTCCCCTGCCAAAATCGTATTCTTTCAGGGTTTCTTCCGAAGTAAGCCGGTCCGGATTGGCGAAGCTATGCCAACCCCACTGGCTCTGCGTTCCCAACGGAACTCCTTTTTTATAATTGTCCGGAAACGTCTGTAATCCGGTTATGTCTACCGTATAAGCAAACTCTCCATTTCCTACAGAAAGTGAAGCTAATGAATCGAATGCCGTCACAACAGGACTATTCCTTTCTACTAATGCCTCGCGGTCAATTATCGGCTGATTTCCATCTCCGCAAGCTGTCCAAATAAAAAGTGCTGCAATAGATACTGCGAATGTTTTCATGATTCTTTATTATTGTTATTTACAAAAGTATTTATTTTTGAAACAAATGACGCGGATTCTCATTCAAAAACCCGCGTCACTCCACCCTAATAATCCAATCCAAAGGATGATTTGAGGATCTTTATTTTAAATTCCATTTGATAAAATAGTCTCCATTCATTATTTTGGAACGAATGTCTTCAGCATTGCCGGTAGTTTCGTACTTTTCCGAAATATACTTCGCCATGAAACTATTATCATTATAACGTTTTGCCATACGAATCATAGCCGGATAAACTTTTCCTTCGCATGCCATTTCCAGCATCATTTCTTTCAATATTTCTTCGTCATTGTTTTGCTTATCGGAGGTAAAGGTACGTGATCCTAAACCACTATAACTTACTTCCGTTCCACGAATCCCCTTGTCACCATATTTACGGCTAGCGATTCCTGAAGTTCCATTTGAATAATTGTATACGGTACTAGCATTTGTCCAATGAGGGGTAAACCCATACCAGTTACCAGAATAAGTTCCTTCTTCATTAACGTCGAATTCACTAATATACCCACTAACACCAACATTAATTAAAGCGTCTATTACCGCTCTTCTACCCAACTGATTGAAAGCTTCCGCCAACATGAAATAGAGGTCTGCCCCTCGATAAGTATACACAAATACGTCATCACGATAAGCAGCACGCAAAGGACTGGAAATCGGACGAAATTTACAAACCACCCATTTTCCATTGTAATCATAAACCGTACGATCCATTCGGAAATCTTTGGTTTGATTACCCAGCGGATCGAATTCATTGTCTTTGAAACGTTCAACTGCCACTTCGGCCGGTGCTAACCAATATTTATTCGGATAATCAGAATCGAAATGTTTCAACAGATTGTTCGTCTGTCTGTTTTGATAGTCATACATGATTGCTGATGCAGATTCATAATCATACGGTGTCTCATTATTAAAAAAATTATTATAATGACTGAACAACATATCATTACGTAAAAAAGCAATAGATTGATTGTTGGTCTTTTCATACATACTATTCATTTTGTTAAGTATCATATTGATACACTGCTGGTATCTACCTAACCACAAGCAAATCTCTGCATATAAAGCATAATAAGGCGGAGTCATCATATCCCAACGACGATATTCACTGTTCGCTAATTCTGTGTCCGGATCTACCCAGTCTTTCCAAGCCGTTTCATAAGTTCCATCAATGTTATCAAAACCAATGTCTAACAAATTCTTACAAGCAACCATTGTTTCATCAAGATTCAACACGTCAAACTTTGACAAGTCTCTTAATGAAGTCATCGGTTTATCCACCCAAACTACCTCTCCATAGATTTTGGCAATTGTCATAAACATCCATGTCTTAACACGTAGCGTACTGCTGACCAACGCCTTGTAATGGCTTTCGTTAATAGAATTATTTTCTTCGTATGTTTTCAATTTTCGAAGATAATCGTTGCAAGCATTAATCACTTCGTAAAATCCGGAAGGATCTGCATACGAATTACCACTCAAATCATCATCATAATTATACAAGTTATAGAGTTCAGTGGGTGCCGTTGCAGTCGGCACCACCATTTCTCCACGAAGTTCATTCAGATAAATCACCTTGTCTCCAATAGCTTGCATTTTAGTCATAATACCAATGTAACCGGAGTACATCTCACTTTCTTCCGATATATAATCCTCATTATCGAGTGTAACATCCGTATCGGGATTAAAGAAATCATCACATCCTCCCAATAAGGTAGCCGCTAGAATGAAAGCGACATTTAATAATATTTTTTTCATCTTCATCATTAGAATTTCAAGTTAATACCCAATTTGACAGATTTCGGTTGCATTACTTTCGCATAATCAAATCCTTGTATTGCACTATTACCGGACGAGTAAGCAAATTCCGGATCCAGTCCCAAGTATTTAGTAGCAGTAAGCAGATTTTCTCCTGTCACATACAGTGTGCCGGAACGGAAGAACTTCCAAACTGGCTTATCAAAACTATAGCTTAACGTAACACTCTTCATGCGCAAATAAGAAGCGTCTTCAATCCAGCGAGAAGAAAATTTGTTATTGCCAATAGCGTCTCCATAATTGGCACGCGGAATATTGGTCACTTGTCCTTCCACACTCCAACGATTGGCTACAGCAACACTTTGGTTGGAAAAAGATGAAGCTGATTCCAATGTCTGTCTTACTGCATTGTAAGCTTCGTTTCCTTTTGAATATGAGAACTCAGCAGCTAAAGCAAACTGTTTGTAACGGATGTTGGTGTAAAATCCTCCAAAATAATCAGGAGTAGCACTACCCAAAGATACATAATCTTTAGAATCGATCCGACCATCATTATTCTGATCTACATAACGTACATCACCGGCACGGTATGGCTGATTACTACTGTTCAGCAATGCTGCCTCTTCTGCCTCCGACTGAGTGGAGTAAACACCCGTTGCCTGAAGTCCGTAAAACTCATATGGATTACCTCCTACTCGACTCACCAACATGGAACCGTCTTCATATTCAATTACTTCTTGTTCCTTGCCACCTAACGACTTGATTTTGCTTTCCATAAAAGAAATGTTACCTCCGACAATCCATTCAAAATCACGCAGGCGAACAAGTGAAGCCTGTAAAGAAAGCTCTACTCCATTATTGTCAATCTTACCGATGTTTGCATAATAAGCAGACGTACCATAAACTGCAGATTTACTAATGTTCATAATAACATCTTTGCTTCTTCCACGATAGTAATCAACCCCTACGTTAATACGATTTCTTAAAATACTTGCGTCCAAACTCAAGTTCATTTGTGAAGTTACTTCAGGTTTCAAGTGTGTATTCGGAATTTGTGTACGCAAAATACCTGACACTGCCATATATGGTGAACTACTATAATACGACTTTCCGTAATTGGAAGAAAAACGGCTGTTTCCCATCAGACTATATTCCGCGCGAATATCCAGACGATTTATCCAATCTTTATCAATCAGGAAAGACATGTTTTTCATCATCCAGGTGGCACTACCTGACGGATATACCTGGAAATGATTTGTATATCTTCCGTTGGCAGAAGAACCGTCAATTGCCATATTGAATGCAGTATTCAGAACATTATTATAAGTATAGTCGACATGAGCATAGATATTCGCCCAGTTCCATTTGTTCTGATAACCATCGAAATAACGACCAACAGCATTTGCAGATCCCAACACCTGATAGAAATCATTAGTAGTGTTACGGGCATATGCTCCGTCATATTCCTGCAAAGTAGTCATTGCCTGGAATCCTGCCATAACGTTCAGTGCATGACGGCTGTTGAACAACTTGTTGTAGCGCGCATTTAAATTATAAAAGTAGTTAGTGGCTTCCGCTACACCTTCTCGTATCGTATTTTCTTCTGTACCATATGAGTCGGTGATAGGAACAATGGTAAGATCCGTACGTCCCGGAACAAAAATGTGTTCTTTATTGTAATTATAATACAACCCAAACACACCACCAAGAGAAAATCCGGGAAACATTTTATAATTGAAACCAGCTTTGATATTGACGTCATACTGCCGACTTCTCGCATCTAATGTATTAACAATAGCCAGCGGATTACTTACGGCATAAGCCATATTCTCGCTAATTCCATAATAATAGGTAGAATAAACCGGAGTAAATATTCCATTATCAGATTTTTGGTAAGGGGCCAGCAACGGAGACTGTGCATAAGCAGTGAGTAACGGATTGGTACGCATATTCATTCCTTGTTCCTGATAATTGCCATTGATATATGCCAATCCGACAGTAGCATAGACTTCAAAATTCTTACTCACCAAGAAGTTTCCGTTCAACTGGGTATGGTAGCGATTCTGCTGGGTACTTTTCAATATTCCATCTTCTTTAGAGTACCCCAAAGATAAATCATATTTAGCGATAGCATCACCACCTTCTACCCGAAACAGATTCTCCGTTACGAATCCTCTCCGGTAGATTTCATCCTGCCAGTTCGTATTGTTATTGTAGTAGTTAGCATATTTGCTGTTATTAGGATCACTCATAAAAGGAAATTCAGTAAAGAACTCATCCATATTACCGAAATAACTCATACCCATATCCGACAAATACGAACGGTAGTTGATTCCGTTTAATAATGGCATACGCTTATTATTCCAATTGATACCAAATTGTCCATAGTAACTGATTTCCGTATTCATGTTGTCCGAATTAGCACCATCTGTCTCAATCAGAATAACGCCATTAGCACCCATAGAACCATATAAAGCAGCCTCTGCACCTTTCAAAATTGTAATATTCTGAATATCCTGCAGATTGTAAGCTTGGAAAATATTACGGCTCAATCCGTTAATCAACGGAGAATCATTCACGTCCGGTATATGAGGTATACCATTAATAACAACTAACGGAGCATTGTTACCCACAAACGAACGTACTCCACGGAAATTGAGATAACTTCCCTCTCCAGGCATACCGCTACCACGAGTTACCTGCAAACCGGCAATTTGTCCAGCCAAAGCACGGTCTATCTTCATGCCGGCAGGTACAAAGTCTTTTTTGGCAATATTCTCAGCGGAAGTAGTAACACCGTTTGTCTCAATACGGAAAGGCAACACCGTTGTCTCATTATACTTATACTCCGATTCGGGAATCAGAATAATAGACATCTCCTTACGGTTATTTACCGCCTGAAACACTGTATAATACCCGGCAGCCCAAACAGAAATATTGGCTTTCTGCGGATCCTTGCATTGAATTTGAAATACTCCATTTTTGTCCGTAGTGACATCTTCACTTCCGGTGACAGAGATTACCGCACCCTCAATCGGAATATTCAGGGTAGATAATATTTTACCGCTTATTTTGCCTTGTTCCTGCGCATACAGATTAGCTGCGAACAGGCAAATTAACAGGGCGAAAAATAAAACTTGTATCTTTTTCATGTTGTCTTTATTTTCATAAGATTAATAACAGTCCTTAGTTGGTCTTAGGCACCAATGATATAACGATGCGTGTTTCAAGTTGCTTCCAGAACCTTTAAAGCGTATCACAATTTCAGAAGCTTTATCACCTGGAATAGTAACTGTGCCTACAGTACCACCGTCACGATCGTATTTTGCTTTATCTTTAAATCCTTGTTTAACAGCTTCATCTATATTTTCCGGGTATCCCCCTTCTTTACCACGGTCATAATGGAGAGCAGAATTGTTGTTTAGTTTAGACTGTGAAAAAGTACCAACTTTAATTTCCTCTCCATCTTTGAAAATTGAAAAATCAATCGCTCCCAAGTCTTTAGCTTGCCGGAATCCCATAGCAAACGTGTAAGTTCCAGGTGGAATTTTGTATGAAGTAGCGACATAATCTTTTCCTACCATTTCACCTCTAAACGGAGTATAGTCCAGCGTATAATTTTTATTTTCCAAATCTGTCAGAGTAAAATAAAGTACCCTATATCCTATCTTGGGAAATCCTAATGCCGGCCATCCATTTATAGTTGCTTCGTCTGTTTCACTGATCTTTTCAAATGAAAGATTCGTAGTGTTGAAATACTTTTCTTTATCACTTGCGCTCAGATATTCATAGTTTCTGAAAAGTTCCTTGAGACGGTAAATCAATACGTTAGTCGGTATTTTCATTTTTGTGACACGGTAAGCCGTTCCGTTACTCATAGGAATCGGATTTTCAAGGTCTACTTCCTGTACAGTAGTACGCCATTGTTTATCAAATACAGAAGTCAGATCTTCGTTTGTTTCAAAATCTTCCTTGCTATAAACGTTGTTAAAAAAAGCAGCTTGGAACACCCAATTCTCCAAGATGCTGTCTGCGCGTACCATATTCCAATCAGCCAAATTTTTCCGTGCGGTACTCAAGGCCTGATTCACCACATCATTGGAAGGGAGCAACATAGTAGCAGTGAGATTCTCAGACATGATGTTGAATTTTCTATTCTCGAAATAAGGAGCTTTGACGGTAAATACAGAATCATACACAGTATTTCCCGTCTTATCTACTCCTATCACCGTACTTGCATTTTTATCAAATGTCAATACATAACGTGATCTGACCATATTACGAAAAATAGAATAATCGTCTCCCAAATTCTCAATAATTTCATACAGACTTCTCGGAGACTCTACAGCCTGATCCAATAAATACAAATATCCATTGGTTAGCTTAATAACTTTAGTAACATTTGCATTGTTGAAACGAACACCGGCAACTGCTCTAGTCTCAGGAGAAGTGGTAGAAATCTTTAGATACTTACCACTCCACATCAAAATACGCTGTCCGTCTTCCAAATTAGAAGGAGAGATGGATGCATCAGAAATATAGGTTTGAGCAGTATATATAGGATCATCCCCTGCTGCAATACCTGATTCTACAGCTAGAATAGTGTACATCTGTTCTTTCTCCAATAGTTGCTCCACCATACCTGTTTCGTTAAACAATTGGTACATATCGCTCAATGAAGGCTCCTGAGCCAAATAATCGGTAATGGTTGCATTAACTACAGAAATCTCCGTATTATTCACCTTACTGGTATCTTGGGCATAATGCTCATCCCATGTGTCGGTACAACTACTCCCTATCAATCCGATTAGAGCAATGCCAAATATATATTTTCTTGCTTTCATAATTTATTCGTCAAATATAGGTTCAAATAATAAGTAATCAATAAGTATACGATAGTTGGGGTCTTTACTTGCAGCAGGGTCATTCATCACTAATCGGAAAGTGTGAGTAGAAGTCTCTGTAAATTCCAGTTCAGGATAAAGCACATAGGAATAACATCCTAATGTTTTAGAAGGAACTGTCGTATAAGGAGCGCATGTAACAGAGTTTTCTCCATCAAAGCTGAAAATCATTTTCCCTCCGTTACTGCCGCCTGTACTGGTTCTTATAAATTCCATGGAAGTGGCGTAACCAAATCGTAATGTCACTTTGTACTTTCCTTTAATGATAGATGGCGTTTGCATGGAAACCCAACCTGTATTACCCAAGTTTAACATCAGGAAATCCATATTATTTGCAGTATTCCATCCATTATTGGTTCGGGTAGTAAAATAAGTGACATTGTAATAACTACCATAAGTTCCAGAAGGATTATTAAGGCTATATTCATAACAATTGAGACCTGAAACATCACACTTTTTCTCTGCTGTACCAAAAGATTCTTGGAATTTGATCCCATCTTCTCCGTTACCAGCCGCTATCCAATCGCCAATAATAGAATAATTGCATACGTCAAACAAAACAGTTTCCGGTTCGGCTTCCGCCACAGGCAAGTAAGAAGAAACTTGATGAATATAACCATTTTTAGCTTGTAAATTACAATAGTCTTCTACAAAACAAGCTCGATTCTCATCCCTGTAGTTCAAATAGAATATCTTGTCTTCTTTGCTGATTCTTATCACGCTTCCAGCATTCAGTGTATTCCATATTTTGGAGGTTGCGTCCGGTGTATCAAAGCTACGTAATTTACTCAAATCATAGCTTCCATCCAAAACATGATAAGCTACATATTGATACAATGCATTCTCTGGATTAGTATAATCACTGCCTGCTCCCAACAGCTGTACCAAGTCTTGCAAACTGTTGACACCTGCTTCCTTGAATACATCGTCCGATACTGCCAACAATGTATAATTGCGTTTCTGCTGAGTGGTCTGACCCAAATCATCTACTATATCATCATATATAACATCTAATTCCGCACCCACTCCTGTAGCATCCATTGCAGATTTCAGAATTGTGTAGGGACGTCCGCTTTCAGATATACGAGCATATACACTTTCTGTAAGTGGCGTCAGCGTATTTTCCAATACATATACATAACCGTTAGATACCTTATTTGCAAACTCTATTACATGAGCTTCATTATTCAAGTAAACAGACTGCATACCACCACCTCCAACTTCCGCACTTCCGAAAGATACCATCAAGACATCATCAGAAACGGTCCTTTTTGCTAATGCCCCTTCCTTCTCTATGAAAATTTCCTGACTAATGGTATCCTGTACTATGTGATAGGACACTAGGCTACGTGCATACTCTGTACCCAAATCTTCAATGGAAGAAACTCCTTTTCGATTATAAAATTCTTTTACAGCAGCATTATTAGGTACAAAAAGTGTAAAAGACTGTGTTGCCTGATTTACAGCATTGTACAAGTCTGCATACTTCATAATGTGAATCCATTCGGAAAAGTCGTCTGACCTGTTGGACAAATAAGTTCCTGCAGGCTGCATATCGAAAACAACATATGTATCTCCGTCATACGGATCATTGCAAGCTGCACATAAAATAATGAACAGCATCCAGTATATTTTTTTCATTTTTTTCATTGCATATCGTTATTTAATTATTCATAATAAGGATTTTGCTTCAATAACGAGTTGGTGGATATGTCACTGGCAGGAATTGGCAAATACCAAGCATTGTCGTTGTCTAAAACAGAGCCCAACCATCTGCTTTCCGCGGTAAGATTATTCTCCATTATAAGTATTTTGAAGCGACTTTTATATTTGAAGTTCTGTTGCTTGCCATATCGTAACAGATCGTACCAGCGCTTTCCTTCTGCAGCAAATTCCATATCCCGCTCGTCCAGCAACATTTCCAACAATATTTCCTCAGTAGCTTCATTAATATTTTCCGCACTGACTTCATCTCGTGGTCTCAACTCAGAACGTTCACGTATTCTATTTATGATAGCCAATGCTTCTGTCCAATTGGCAGAACCGCCAATACGAATCAAAGCTTCCGCTTTCATCAACATCACATCTGCCATACGATAAATAATATAGTTGGCATCCAAAATTGTACGTACTGCTTCCCGATCGGCTACACCCAACCCTGAGTATTTCCAAATAATACCATTTTCCGGATAGCTGGTATAAGTTATACCAGCAAACGAACCATAATAGGTACGATTTACTTCATCCTGATTTTGGTAGAATTCATTTATCAAGCGGATAGTCATCGGTTCTGAATACATATAAGTATTGACCGTGACGTCAGAGCCATAAGGAAGAAGTTTTGACGGACTTCCGCCTCCTTGTGCATAATTCGTTTCGTCATACTGTATCTCAAAGATAGATTCATTACTATTACCAGGATAAAATATATTGTACCATTGTCCAGGTGTTGACATAAACACGGGACGTATGGGAGCTGTGGAGTTAATCAAGTAATCAGCGTATGTAACACATTCTTCATAATCTTCCGCCCAAAGACAGGTTTCCGCCATTAGTGCATATAGAGCCCATTTGGTAGCACGTCCTTTAGTAGCCCATGTTCCGTTAAATGTTTCTTTAGCGGCATCAGTTGCCAATGCTGCACGTACATCACTTTTGATTTGTTCCAGAATCTCCACTTCGGAAGACTTTGGCACGTCAGTAGGCATGGCATCGTCTACATAAGGTTCAGTAATCAAAGGAACTTCCCGAAAGTTGCGTACTAAATATAAATACGACAGTCCACGCAAGAAATAAGCTTCCGTCAAATGTGAATCCATTTGCGATTGATAGTAACTCTCGTCTTTCTCAATTACCCCTGGTGCATATTTCAATACAGCATTTGCCATACCGATTACTTGATAGAATGTTCCCCATTGAACGGCTGATGTACTGGGCAATACTGTAAAATTCTGAATTTGACCAGCCGGAGTCGATCTTACCGGAACAATAACGGAACTTCCTCTCAATTCCCCCCAATCTATGATATAGGGAACGCAATCACGCAAACGACTGTAACCTTGTGCAAGAATTGCCTCTACATCTTCGGAAGATTCCCAATACATATCGGTGGATTGTTTATCTTTAGGCTGTACATCGAGCCAATCGCTGCATCCGCTCATTAATAAGCCACCGAATAGTAACAATATAGTAAATATTTTTTTCATTTTCGTAAATCTTTTAGAAACTTAAATTAAAGCCAGCAACAAGCTGAATAGAAGCAGGTGTAGTGGCTGTATCTCTGGCATACGTATTCTCAGTCTTTACCTCTGGGTCCTGCCCTGTGTACTTAGTCCATGTGAAAAGATTGTATCCGGTTACGTACACATCAATATTGTTGAATCCCCAACGCTGAATCGCTTTCTTCGGCAAACGATAGGTGAATGATAAGGATTTTAAACGCAAATAGGAAGCGTCTTCAACAAAGCGATCAGATCCTAGTGTATTGTACCCCTCTCCATAAAGTGCACGTGGAATGTCGGTTTGATCACCTTCATTACGCCAACGTCTGAGGACAGCCGTACTTTGGTTATCAATACCACGCATAGACTCATTATTCAAGCGAGTAGCGTTAACCACATCCTGCCCGTAACGCCCATAGAAAATAGCAGATAACTTAAACTGCTTATAGCTGACATTGAGTCCTGCACCTCCTGTAAGTCTCGGATTTGAATTACCCAAATAGACTATATCGTACTGATTGATAACACCATCATGATTTACATCTTCATAGATTGCATCTCCGGGAGCCACGGTATATGATCCATTCCTCATAACAATTGCATTACCGGAAATATCTTTCATCACGTTACCTTCAATGTCACGTGCATAAGTTGCGTCTTTATTTTGATAAACGCCTTTGTAACGATAACCATAGAACGATCCCATCGGACGACCTTCTTCTCTACGATATGCGTAATTACCATTACCGAAAGTATAATTCTCTTCGATATAATTATCAGGCATTTCCGTAATCTTATTCTCATTGTGGGCAATATTGAAGTAGACTCCCACACGCCAGTCTTTGTTTTGGAACGGAACAGCGTCAACACGGAATTCCCATCCTTTATTTGTCATTTTCCCGGAATTCATGTAGCTAATTTGATAACCATTTCCATAACCGATAGTGGTCGGCATCTTTACCTTTGGTTGTAACAGGTCTTTTACATATTTCTGATAGACATCAACAGTAAAGCGAAGTTTGCCTTTTAAGAAAGTAGCATCAAGCCCTGTGTTATATTCGGTTGTTGTTTCCCATTTCAGTTTATTAAGTTGCATAGAACTCGGAGTAATGGCACTCATATCCATGTAGTTATTCCCGGAAGCATAAGAACCCAGATAGAGTGAAGCACCACTGGCTGAATTCCCGGTCTGTCCCAAACTAAAACGAAGTTTGAACTCATCCATCCAGTCATTCGAAAAATCCATGAATTTCTCATCTGCCAAATGCCAAGCTAAACCAACAGTAGGAAACATACCAAAACGTTCCGATTTACCCATGGTCGAATTGCTTTCCATACCTAGTGAAGCATTGATAATGTAACGGTTCAATAAGGTATAGTTCATTAAAGCTACACCGTTAATATTGCGTGTTTTGGAATCACCAGAACTAATTTTGCGTACAGCACTTCCAATGGTAGGATCAGCAAGTCCTGAAGATACGTTACCAGAAGTTTCGCTTCCATAGCTGGATTTATTCGTTTCCGTAGTACGGAATACTGCAGTCGCGATAATTGCATGTTTATCGTTCCAGTTTTTGCGATACATCAACTTATTTTCCGTATTTATAGTTAATAAGTCAGAAGAGGTATCCGTACTACGATTTGACATTTTGTCTGTCCATGCAAGACCAGTAGCCACCTGTGGCAAAAACATACGCCCTTTAGTATTACGGATATTCATGTTAACATATCCTTCATAAGTCAGTCCATTCAAAATGTCATATTTAATACGAAAATTCATTTTACTTTCCCGCTGTATGGTTCGGTTGACACTCTCATTTGCCATAGCAATAGGATTATAGTACTTATCACCATTAAAAGCAGGATCCAATGTAGAATTTTCATTGTGATTGAAATACTGTGATGTACGATTCCCTGTCTCATCGTCAATGTAGTAAGGTGATTTGTTCGGTGCTTTGCGGAAAGCTTCCCCACGTACATTATAATAGTTATTATTTCTCTCAGATTGAGTATAAGAGAACTGTGCATAAAAATTCAATTTGTCAGAGAACTTATAATTTACATTCAATGAAGAATTCAAGCGGCTGAAATCGGTTCCGACAGTCGTACCTCCTTCGTCCAAATAACCCAAAGAAAAACGATAAGTCGCTCTTTCACCACCACCACTCATAGAAAACGTATTTTCCCATGACTGAGTATTCCGACGCACTTCGGACAGCCAATCTGTATTCTGGTTATACTCGTCAAAATATGTCCAATCCGGCTGATAACCGATCTCAGGAGAACCGTAAAGCATTTGCAAGTAGCTGGTAGAGTTGGCAAGACCAATATAATTGGCACTATTCCACAACGCTTCAGATACCAAAGCAGAATATTGGTTACCGTTCAACATCGGAATGGTTTCCGGCTCAAACTTAGCGGAAAATTTGGATGAGAAACTAAAACGTGTTTTCCCTTGTACCCCCTGCTTAGTCTTGATAACCAATACACCGTTGGCACCGGAAGTACCCCAAACGGCAGTAGCTGCTGCATCTTTCAACACTTCGATAGACTCAATATCTTGCGGAGAGATATTCAACAAGGCACCCAAATCGTCATTATTGATGGTAGAGAAATCAGTATTATCATCAATTTCTGCCGGATAAGGAACTCCATCTACTACAATCAGTGGTTCTGCATTAGCATTCAGTGTACTACCACCACGAATCTGTATGGAAGCACGTGCTCCAGGGTCGCCACCACCTAATACAATATCCACACCACCGAGCTGTCCTTGCAAGGCATCTTCGATGGAAGTTACAGGAGCAACAGCCACCAAATCTTCCATACTAACCTTCTGCGTTGCAGAAGATTGTTCTCTAGCACTGATACCTAAGTCATTCCGTTCGATTCGTTTTCCTTGCACAACAACTTCATTAATGGTCTGTGTATCATCTTTTAGGACAACATTCAACCGTGTCTGACCGTTGTATTTGATTCTTTCACTCTTTTTTCCAATATAAGAAAAAACGATGATCAGATTGTTCTCATTCGGGATCGGAAGGTTATAAATACCGTCCAGATTTGTGACAGTACCACCTAAAGAACGGTTTTGGGAGTTGAGAATATTTACGTTCACCCCTATCATAGGTTCTGCTGTCGTCCCGAACATCTCGGTCACTTTTCCAGAGAGGACTTTCGCTTGTCCGAAAGCTTCGCCAGTAGTTGCTGCGAATACGATAGCAATCAGTATGTATTTTAATAATTTCATAATCTCTGTTTTTCTGTTAATCAAAAGACATCATCAATCAGATGGAAACAACCTCCTTCGTATGCAAATGGGAAGTAATCGTAATCTGATACCACTTGACATTTGTTTCCACCTTCCAATTGGATACTTAGTGAAGTTCCATTATCTGTATAAATTAGCTGCGGTGCAGTAGCTCCTTCCGTCTGTACCACACGTTCACTCCAATAACGCCCACTTTTAAAATCGGATCCTATATACGGATAAGATGGAATAACGTTTTGAGCAGCAGTAATAAAATAGGAATTCAAATAATTTGCCAATTCTTTTGCATCAAATGTACCACTTAACTTACCTTCAGCATCAAATGAAGCATCAATCGCTCCTGGAATTTTATTTGATGCCAATGCCCGCTTTATAGCATCGTTAGTCGGGATAAATGCAACGAACCGTCCTTTACCAAATAAATTCATCATAATCTGATTGGATATAAGATTTGCCTCACGCAATAACTGAGCAAAACAGTAATAGGGATAATTGTGATCCGCACAGATAGCAATGTTATAAGCCAAATCCCCGCTCTCTGCTGCAAACAATTGTTCAGCATCAAAGCTATATGTACTTCCGTTACTTCCATTTTTAAGTTTAGTAAATGGTGTAAAAACTGTACCATTGAACTGAGGATTCAACTGTTGATTGAAAGTTGAGCTACAAGTGATGTTTCCATCTTTAACGAACCAGTAGTTCCAGGTAGACTCCGTAGGAATCACACGCGTTCCTCTTTCTGGTAATTCACTTGATTGTTCACTCGAGATACTAGCTGAATGCAAATACACGATATTTTGCTTGGCAGTATTGCTGATTTCCGCCCATCCATCATCTCCTTCTGCTTCCAACCCCTGTGTACTGTAAACCGTCCGAATGCCAGAGGCTTCAAATTGTTCGGCTGTAGGAACCAAGACAATATATTTACTCAAGTCAGACACATAAGAAGAGAACAGTGAACTCCCTAACAATGCGTAGAGAAAAGAACGTGCACTTTTATATTGAAACAAAGGTCCGATAACGGAAGCAAATGTGCTAGGTTCCTTAATTTCATCCATACCATAGAGAGCACCATTAACACACATCGTTTTTTCATTCAATGCAGCAGGATTAATATTAAGAGATGAGCCCGCCAAATTCTTCAATTCATCGTCTCCTAACTCTTCAGGGAATAACATACTACCTCCATAAATAAATTGATAGAGGAAATAATTCAACGCTAGCGCATCTACTTCCTGCATAGAAGAATAACCACCGATTTTCCAAAAGCTATCAAAGAAACTATTAATAGCAGTGTTTGACGGTGCAAAAATACTATAAGAAAGAGCTGTCAACGCCGTAAAATTCAAATAGCTGCTTGTAGGCCATTCACAAGCAATATTTGGCAATCCCCCATGCTGATACTGATAGAGCGTATCCACTCCGTATGCTTTAGCATATGACTTACTCAATTCATCATCTGCAACGTAAACGCCAAACGAATCATACAAATCAAGGAAAGTCGAGTATTTTTCTTTATTTTTCAGTTCCGTATAAATCGTTTCTAGCGGTTCAACGACTCGATCAACAGCATGAATATAGCCGTTATTAGCAATAATTCCATATTCTTTTACAGATGCATTAGATACATTGAAACCATCATCTCCCGTCCAAGTAGAATTGGGGTAGAAAGCCTCGTAATTATTTTTAGCATCTATACCTTTCGTCTGGAAATAACGGTAGGAAAATATAGGCAAATAACGTTCTAAGTGATACACCATGACAGAAGCCCCTGTAGGGGTTGTCTCAACAGTAGGAGCATCGCTACTTCTTGTGCGGTGTTTGTAATACAATCCTGCTTTTATGTTCTGCTCCTCTTCCGTTTCCGTACTTCCTGTTGGACGGAAATTGACTAGTTTCTCCTTATTATAAGAATAATAGAGCACGTGGTACCCAATCAATTTACTCACTTCGTTAACAGGCATATCACTGATGCTGGTAAATCCTCTCTTATTCAAATAAGTTTGAAAAGCATCGTCGTCTGGAGCAATAATAGTTAAAATTGCTTTACCCTCCAGCATTTGCTTGTAGCCAGCAATCTCTAGCCCCTGCAAGAAAATAGAATAGTTTCCGTGTTCACCGGAACTTAACACTTCCCATGCATTGTCTGCTACCCAATCAGGTACTTCATAGTGCTCATCCATGCTATCTTTACATGCAGTTAAGAGTAATGGAAGACATAGCAGCCAAAGCATTCTCCGTAAAAATACTTTGTTGTTCATTTTTTTTATTAATTTAAAATTAGGATTTCTCTCTATCATTATTCAAAATTCAGATTAATTGATAATGTATAATCTTCATTATTTATTGTATTTCACTATTTATTCACCGTATGCTTCATTCCAAGCCTTTTCATACTCATCTGGGAATTCGAGTGAAAGAGCATAGTTTTCAATCATCGTATATCCGTTCTCTGCAATACGAACGGCATCTCCAGCATTATTTTTATTTAGCCCCCATTTGTCCTCAAAATCATCGGGTATGCCGTCGCCATCCGTATCTTTTCTAGCAGTGCCAACATTAATATTTTGCCAAGTCTTGGCAAGAGGGTATTGTGTCTCTATGTTTTGATTTCTAAAAATTGTTCCTTTAGTACCTAATGAAGTCAGTTCATCAATCATGAATTTATCTACCAAATCACGATTGGGTAAAACCGGTCCAACATTTTTAACAATCCAATGATAAGCTTCTGTAGCACTAGTTTTTATGCTGATTTCCGAATGTTGGCTATCTGGTTTACTCAGAAAGACAGGAGTGGCACTACAATAGGTTTGCCAATTACCCTGAGTGATTTCGAATCCATTTAATGTGCCGTCTTTATCGTTATCATAATAATTACCTACACAATAAGTATCAAAATCACCATCACCATTACCACCTATAAAAGGTTTAGTTGGATTTACTTGTTGATAAGTATCTACCAAATAATTTTTATTGTCACTACTTATTCCATTATAATGATATTTCGTTTCATCATCGAACATACTCTTATCTGTAGTTTCTATAGGATATGACGTATTCACCCATGTATAAGCTGGTCCTTTGATAAAATAATTATTTTCAATAACTGTGTTAGAGTGCCCTGAAGATTCCCCCCCCCATATTATAAGCCGCTCCATTTCCCCAATTATAGATAACATTGTTAACAAATTGATTCAATCCTTTCACTTTAAAATTACGAGTTTTATTATCAATAAATAGATTTCGGAAAACAGTAACTCCTTCTTCATCACTAGTTTGAACTAAACCTCCACAAGAATGATTCTGGCATCCTTGTCCTAAAATTGAATTCTGCAATGTTATGTTATAGAGACCTTTCGGTTGCTTGTCATTATTGAGTGAAAAACATTCATCTGTTCCCCATGTGAAAGAACAATGATCATAAATTTGATCATGCCCATAGGCAGCTCCTCCTGCGTCTATGTTGTCACTGCCACTAACCTGGCGACCAGTACGCATACGCATATAACGTACAATCAGATTATTTGCATTGGTGGAAGAAGTCCTACCATTATAAAGTTCGATGCCATCACCGGGAGCTGTCTGAAACAAGACTGTTTGATTGTCCTTAAACACAAGTACTTCTTTATTCAAATCAATCACACCTGACACGTTAAACACTATAATTCTGTTTGCTTGACTAACAGCATCTCTTAACGATCCAGCACCACTATTATTCAAATTAGTTACTACATAAATTTCCCGGTTGTTACTACCACGTGCACCATCAGCGTTTCTACCATATCCTACTGCACCCGGAAATGCCGGTGCATAATTGGCTAAGACAGGAAATGCCGGACCAGAACTTGTATTACCACCACTTTCTTCCTCCTCTAGATATGAACTGTAAGGATTGATAGCAGGATCTGCATCCTCCTCATCTACAGGTTCTTTATCCACGCAAGCCGCTAACGACGAGAGTGAAAACAAAAAGAAATATAAAATGCTTGTTAAGCATCTCACGGCAATTGGACATGCCTTTTTTTGAAAAGTTGCTGTGTTTCTCATTTTATATAAAAAATAATTAATAAATACTCATTTGATTAATAAATTAAATTCAAACCTAAAAAATTGTATATCCGTTGTCAAGTATACTTAATTATTTTGCTATTTACGTAATCAGTAGTTGAATATCTATTTTAATATTGATCCTCATCTTTATACGTAAAAATCAAGACTTTTTAGTTATTAAGGTACAATGCCCCATTGTGATGCATAAGCATCCTGAATTTCTTTGGTATTGAAACATACAATCTCAATATTAGGATAATAATCAATAGTAGCATCTATCCTAACTGAAGATTCGTCTAATTCATCCATAGGATACCATTCTGAATATTCTCCGTCATCCCATTCTACTCTATAATAAGCTGAATACCACGAAACTTCTGTTTCGCCAATCATAGTATCAATATTTGACTGTAATTTAGCCCATATACCTGTTATTAAATATAATTTATAGCCAATATCATCACCATTTGGTAATCTTACCATTTTATGCCAACTTACATTATTAACAGCCATTCCATTCCTATCTATAGAAAAGTCTTGTTCACAATACCCTTTATAACAATATTCTTTTTGAGTAGAATTATATACAATTCCAAGAACAAAGTCAATATCAGTTGGCCTAGCTGGTTCAAAAATGGATCTCCATTGATAATAAGTATTAACACTAACATTTCCGTTTACATAAGGACCTGAAGAACCATCGTCGTATGTTTCATCATAAAATCCTAATGTAATATCTAATGTGTAATCATTGTTTTCAGTATAAGGAAAATCTACATCAAATTCAACAGTAAAGGCTGAATTTGTGAAAGAAGAATCCGCTCTTTTAAGAATAATTCTATCGTAGAGCACCGTACTTGCTTCACCGTTCTTTAAGGTTACCAAAGCATTGCATAGTTCAATCGGATATGTATATGATTTACCATCATCAATTTCTATATTCAATTTAATTCGATGTTTTCCGAAAGGTATCAAGAAATTACCTTTTACATTCTTTCCACTTTGTGGATAAAGGCATCTAGTAAGATCTTCCTGATTATCAATATATACAAAACACTCATCTACATGATCACCCGTATTATACTGATAATCAAAATAAGGTTTTGTGAATAAATTCAGATTAACCATACATGTATTATCACTTGTCCCATCATTTAACAGTCCTTGCTGCACATCTCCTTGCATCAATGCAGTCTCTTCATATTCCATAAGGCCATTACCATCACATGAGATAGCAAGCAAAGGAATAATTAAAAATAACATCGATTTGATAATTTGTTCTTTTTTCATGGTATTACATTTTATTTGTTCATTAATTGAAACTGTAGTCGAAAATTTCCTATCATTTCTATTTCTATATTATTTGTTCAGTTCAATACATCCCATAATGAAAGGTCCTGTTGCTTTAGCATCATTATCTCTCATTTTCTCTCCTATATAATACTCAAAACTACCGTCACGATAAGGCTTACCGCCTAATCCACCCACTTGGCAACATCTTGTCAATGTCAATGTTCCGTCCGAATTTGAGATTAGCAGTTTATTGCACAGCCCCTTAAAGGCTTTTTCTGCAATAGCACGATACTGACTATCAATGTATCCTTTATTCACAGCTTTCATATAGGCATACATACATTGCGCCGTAACAGAAGCTTCCGGGAAATTACCGGTACGTGAAGGTTGGTCAATTACCTGATACCATAAACCATTTTTATCTTGGTATTTTGAAAGAGTTTCTGCTAATTCTTTCGTCCATTTAATCATATCAGCATAGCCTGAATGATCTTGGGGAATATATTCCAAAGCATCTACCAAAGCCATAAACCACCAACCAATACTACGTCCCCAGAAATTAGGAGAATGGCCAGTTTCCGGATCAGCCCAGCGCTGGCTCCGGTCCTCATTCCATGCATGATAATAAAGTCCCGTCTTGGTATCGTATGTATGCTGATGGCAGAGAGTGAACTGTTTAACAGCCTCATCAATCCATTCCGGACGATTAAATTCAGCTCCATATCGAGCCATAAAAGGAGAAGCCATATACAATCCATCCAACCACATCTGATTAGGGTATATTTTCTTATGCCAGAAACCTCCATCTGTTGTACGAGGTTGCTTTTTTAGCTGATCTATCAAATTCTCGATAGCCAATTTATATTTCTCCTTTTTGGTTTCATTGTACAAATCAAACAGAACTTTTCCGGAATTGATATAATCCAAATTATAGGTTTCTTTCTTATATAAATGAATCTCTCCTTTGTCGTCTACCAAAGAATCAGCCCATGCCTCTACATAATCAAAGTACCTACGGTCTCCTGTTTTCTTCCAAACTTGTAACATCGCACAACAACCTACTCCTTGCGCATAACCAAAATACAGGCGTTTTCCATGATCCAGTTGCCACGCTTCCGGAAAACGACGAATTTCCGAATCGGCAAACAGACGATAATAAGTGTCGGAAGAAAAAGTATCCGTACGGAAAGGAACTGCCGGAAGTCCGGCTTTATTAAACAGATTCACTCTAAAGAAAGTCCCATAACCGTAGCGTACAGCTACAGGTGCAGAGACATAAGTTGAAGAAAGTGTTATCAAACTTCCATCAATTACAGCTTCAGCCGGATAAAACCGCGCATCATTGCCGGCAATAAAAAATCCTTTTACCGGTTCATTGCCGGGTGTCTGCAGGCCACCTTCCGCAAATTCAAAATCTAATGTAATTTCTCCCCCATTCACTTTCATTGATTTGTAGAGAGGTCCTGAATAAACAATCTTTTTACCATATTGCTTTGCTAATGCCCAAGCTGCCAGCCGTTCGCCCGGTGCAACTTTATTTCGTGGATGTATGTCGGTAGAATCGGCTGCATCCGTCACTACTGCCATACCAATATTTTCAAGTCCACTTAACCATGTTTTTAATTGTGCTTCACGAATACCTGCCGGTTGCTTGTAATGTGGTGCAATCTGTACGAAATAGAAAGGCATATCCGGCTGATTCCATTCTTTCCGCCAACTATTAATCAGGTTAGTAAATACTTCCTGATATTTCTCATAACGAACAGAGTTGGATTCTCCCTGATACCAGATATTTCCTTTTACAGTGTACCCTACTATAGGAGCAATCATGCCATTCCACAAAGTAGCCGGAACCTTACACTTATCTTTTTCCCTACTCACCCTTTCTTTTGAATATTGTTTTAAGACATCAGCATACAGCAGATTGTTTTCCATCACTTTCATACTTGTCCAAGATTCAGCATGTGTTCCTCCCCAAGTAGACTGAATCAATCCAACCGGTGTACTCAATTCTTTATACAATTTACGTCCAAAGACAAATCCTACAGCAGAAAAGTCTTTCAGATTCTCCGGATTACAAACCACCCACTTTCCAACGCAATCTTCTTTCTCACTATCAGGTGCCAGTTGATGCTCTACATGAAACAGGCGGATTTCCGGAAAATCAGCATCTTTCATTTCTTCCGCTTCATTCAACATTCCTGTTTTCCATTTCACTTGCGGATTACGGGCTACGGGAAATTCCATATTTGACTGTCCCGTACAAAGCCAAACTTCACCTATTAATATATTATTGATCCGGATCCTATTATCACCTTTCAACATTACAGATTGTCCGGAAGTAGCAGCCGGTGTTTGTATCATCAGTTCCCAATGACCGTTTGCTAAAGCAGTCACCTTGTATTTCTTATGATCCCATGAAGTCTTTACCAAAATCTTTTCTCCGGGACGTGCTTTTCCCCAAAAACGTACTTTCGCATTTTGCTGAAGTACCATATTATTTGATAATATAGAAGGAAGTTGTATATCTGCATGAATACCTATTGGAAAGAAACAGACCAATAACCACAGACAAAAAATAATTCTACAGAATTTCATTGTATTTTATAGTTTTAGATTCAATATTTTACTGAATAAGCACATGTCAAAGATACCGCATTACATGGTAGAGTTAAAGAAAAGGAATATGGAGAATTCGACTTTCTTATGTAAATTCATATGTGTACAGCCCATCACACGCCTATTTTGTACGATTTTACAGGCTATGTACGATTTTCCAGTCTTTCTACCCTTCTTTTTTAATTCACTTTATTTATCTCAACCTTTCTCATAACCAATGCATCAATAATATCTTCATCTATCTTCACATCTTTTTTAGCCGTAATAGTCAAATTGTCAAAACAGAAATTGGATAATTTATATTGTTTTGATTTCTCTACAGCAAAAAAGGAATCACAATCCAGATGAATATTACGCATTGTAATATAGCTGGAATACGAGACTGGCATATCCTTGCGATCTTTCAAATCATAAAACTGTGTCCAAGGAGCAATAAAGATACAATTGCGGACATTTCCTTTTATGTCTTCAACGAGGATGTACTTATATTGTTGGGGAGTATCCGGACGCATTTTCAACCACAACAGGCGTTTAGCCTGGTCCAGATTGCAGCGTCGAAGAATTATATTATGATTATATATCGATTCGCTACCGCAAGTCAGCACTCCGTGACAGAATCCAAAAGTACAGTCTTCAATAATAATATCACAATTGCCACCATTATCGGGATTTTGATCAGCCCATGGTCCTTTGCCGCCTTTTAATGCAATTGCGTCATCATTAACCGACATATAGCATCCCTTGACAAGTACATTTTTACATGCATCAATATCGATTGCATCCGTACTTGGAGCCTTTACAGGAGAAGAAGGTGAAAAGATATGCAAATCCAAAAGTTTTACGCTATCACACTTATAAATGTGAGTTGTCCAAAACGGAGAATTAACAAGTCGCACATCTGAAACTTGTACATTATTGCTATGAGATATATGAAGTAGACGAGGACGCAATTCATCCATATTAGTACATTTAGGAATAACACGCCGCCGCAACCAAAATGACTTCCAATATCGTTCACCGTTTCCATCAACTTTTCCTTTTCCGGAAAGGGTGAAACCATCTACCTTATCAACATTAATCAAAGCTGAAAAGTACTTTAGGTTCTGTCCCTCCATCCGTGTTTCTATTACAGGAAAGTTGCTAATATCGTCACTACCTTTTAATATAGCTTTCTCTTCCAAATGCAAGTGTGTTCCCGGCTTAAAGAACAGCGCACCACTAAGATAAGTACCTTCAGGTATAACAATGACTCCGCCTCCATTATTAGACGCCAAATCTATAACAGCCTGAATTTTCTCTGTCTGTAACAGTGTACTATCATTCACTACTCCATAGTCGGTAATCAAGAAACTCTTTCCTAATCCATTTATATCAGTTTTTTCATTTTTGTAAAACCAATCCGGTATAATTTTACCATCGGGAAATTTTTCCTGACTAAACAGTTGCAGACTGCAACATGTCGCTACTATTAAAAATGCTGACTTTATCATTTTCTATATCTCGTTACTTTTTTGCAAAAGTACCGCATGTTTCCATTTGCCCCAAAGCAAAGGATATGGAGATATTGATTTTCTTATGGAGTTCTATACAAAGGATTCAAATACTATTTATCTATATACAATATTCCATATTCAGACTTATTTTTGTACATATATCGAATTAAAATAAAACGCTCTCTACAGTATCAAAAAAGCGCATCCTCTTTATAAATTTTGTAAACACAATCTCTCCTTTACGTCCGCCACCACGAAGAAAGATTTCATAAGTACTATTTCCTGATTCTTTTATTTCCAGCAGATCCAAATCCGTATTCTTTGTTTGTTCCCCGCGTATAACCGTTTTTAATACCCCTCCTGTTGTCCGGTCCAGTTCCACTCTTTGACATTTTAAACACCCGGCTCCAAGTAGTACTTCCCGCAGTATAATGTTCCATTATCTCTGCTTCCGTCACTCGATATGTACCTTGCCGGATATATACAGTATCTCCTGCCATCACTTTTGATTGTGCTTTACCCAACGTGGCAAAAGGCTTATCAATCGTCCCACTGTTTGAATCGCTTCCATTAGTAGCCACAAAATAATTCGTAGCCGAAAGAGAAAAGAGGAAACATCCTATAAAAAAAAGAAGAAGGCTAATACGTTTCATTGTATATTAAGTATTATGTAGCAGCAAAGCTACTGTTTTTTATACCATAGGAGCTGTAATATCGTACGTAAAGAATAGAATTTTGTCTTTTCTACTTCAATTATCAGACAAATTCCAGCATTAACAATCATAGTTCATAATAACAATAGTTTGATATAAGGATAAAAATGCATCCTTTATATACAAATTTGCAGGTGAATACTCTCCCAATCCACTTCCTTTGTAGAAAGAAAATATTCAATCTTTATAACAATATAATTATGAAAAACTTATTTTATGCGCTTACATTTTTTAGTTTTGTCACAGCTTGTAGTGATAATTCAGTCCAAAATCCAACACCACCTCCCGTGTCTGATAATGGTGATAACAATAATATGCAAGTTGTTGAGTTTCTAAGAAATCGTGCTATGGTGGCAAGTTATAACACTATCTTTCCTAATAAAGAAACAGAAAGAATAGAAAGAAAAGGCGTACTACTCAGCTGGAGATGGCTTTCCACCGATCCGGACGATATTGGTTTTGATATCTACCGCAAAGAAGGTAACTATAAATTCCAAAAGCTAAACAAAACTCCGATTATCAATAGTTCTAATTACAAAGATTTAACAGCAAACATTAATAAGATTCTCAAATACGAAGTTCGACAAGCAAATACCAATAATATTTTATGTTCATGTAACTTTACTCCGGAAATGGCACAGAACTTCTACCGGACGGTCCCATTAAACAATAATAATCTGCCATATCCCGATTTAGTATATAAAGCTTCGGATGCAGCTATTGGCGATTTAGACGGCGACGGAGATTATGAATTGGTTCTGAAACGTGAAGTGTCACCTCTTGACAATGGTAGCACGGGAATTGGAATTACTCCCGGAAGTTGCCTGTTAGAAGCATACAAGCTAACAACCGGGACATTTTTATGGCGTATCGATTTAGGCTCTAATATCCGGCAAGGTATTCATTATACTCCCTTCATTGTATATGACCTGAATGGAGATGGCAAGGCGGAGATCGCAGTCCGCACCTCCGAAGGTACCGTTTTCGGGGACGGAACGAAAATAGGCGATGTCAACCAAGATGGAATAACCGACTATGTAGACAGGGCTCCCCAAAGTGCCACTTATGGCAGAATTATCACAGGGCCGGAATTCTTATCTATCATTGAAGGCAGAACCGGAAAGGAAGTAGCCCGAACCGACTATATCTACCGTGGTGAAAAAAATAAATGGGTGACATATTGGGGAGATAATTGGGCAAACAGGATGGATCGTTTTCTGATGGGAGTCGGACACTTCAGATCTCAAAAAGGAATTCCAAGCCTACTCATGTGCAGAGGATATTATAAGAACTACCAGATTGTAGCTTTAGATTTTACTGATAACAAAATAACAGAGCGATGGCATTTTGATACAGCTGACAACTATTCGGATTATATAGGGCAAGGTAATCATAATTTAGCAGTCGGAGATATAGATGATGACGGAAAAGACGAAGTCTTATATGGGGCATGTGTCATAGACCATAACGGTAAAGGGCTATATAGCACAAAATTAGGACATGGTGATGCCATGCATTTGGGCAAATTTGATCCTACACAGGAAGGGTATCAAGTAGTAGTCTGCCATGAAGAACCCAAGGAGTATGGAAATATTGGAACAGAATTCCGGGATGCCAGAACGGGCAGGATATTACATTATATTCCCGGAAACGGCAAGGACGTAGGACGTTGTATGGTCGCAGATGTTGATCCGGACAGTCCCGGATGTGAATATTGGTCGTCAGAACCGGACGGTGTCATGTATTCCTGCAAAGGAAATGAACTGACAGGTAAAAGGGCACCTATAGCCAAAGGTGGTGATACATCATACAATATGACAATCTGGTGGAGTGGATCATTAAACAGGCAAATGCTTGATTACCTCGTTATTCACAGCTATACCGACGGACGTTTGTTCAATGGCAGCGATTGGGGTGTAAAAACAGCCAGCGGAACCAAAAACAATGCCTGTTTTTATGGCGATATTTGGGGAGACTGGCGGGAAGAAGTTATCTTCGTTGATGAAAATGATACAGAGCTAAGAATCTTTACTACTGATTTTGAAACCGACTATCGTTTCCATCCTCTAATGGACGACCATTTATATCGTTTAAGCGCTACACATCAGAACATAGGTTACAACCAGCCCACTCATCCGGGTTACTATATCGGTTCTGACTTGAACAAATAAAAAAGAAAGGCGTGTATGCTTTCCGCAAAGAACATACACGCTTTTTATAAAACTAACCCTATTCAAAACTCTATCATTTCCTTACCTCAATAAATATCAGAAAGCAAATACATATCGGGAGCTTACTCCAGGTCTGTCGTATTTCAATCCATCAACTTTGGTACTTCCACTGCTTGTCAACTGTACTCCAAATATACTTGTATTATTACGCTCTGTAGACGACCAATAATACATGTCATTTTTCAGTCCGTCACTACCTGTTATTTTTCCCAACTGCGTATTCATCGTTTCCCAATTAGTTACCATTGCCCTCAAATCACCGACAGAAGGAATAAACCAACCGGAAGAAATACTCGGAGCAACCAAATTATAGTTATTCAAGGAATTCACTAAAAGTGACTTATTCTTTGCTTCCGCATATTTTTTAATTACTTCCGTGTGATTATACCCTAATCGCTGATCCCTCGACGTACCATTCAATGTTCCGGTAGACGCCGATCCATCCCATCCCATCGGACTTAAATCAATATAGGAATTTCTTTCGGCAAACTCTGTACGATACCAAACTCTTATTTCATCTTTCTCCCCAAAAACAATATTGGTATTCTCTTTCAGCCCCAAAACCAATCCATGGGTACAGCCCGGATGATCACGCAATAATGCATCCTGACGTTCAGAATAAGTAAATTCATTATCTTCTGTAAAAGGATATAACACAGAAGGCATCGGATTACCAACAAAATAAACGACTCCTACACAATCATCGCTAACAGGAGCATTATCGTCAACAGAAGCCAACGCGCCATTAGAATATATCAGATCACCCACTTTCAACTCATGATCCACAGTTTGCAGTCCTCCGTCTATCTCACAATAAATATACTCTCCGGCTTTCAACTTTGTCGCATCTATCGAGTATTTTTTAAGCCCGTTGTCTACTGAACTGATAAAACTTCCTCCTATTTGCTCTACTTTTTTTGTCGGATTTACCAAAACACGGTAAGTCGTTGTTTCCTTATCATAATAAGGAATGATCACCTGCTCACCAATAGAAAATTTCACCTCTCTCAAAGATACACTGTAAGATGGCAGTTCAGGAGAAACCTCATTAGTGAAATTATAAGTAACAGAAGGCAGTTCGGCTACCATCAAGGCCATCCGATGATTCATTACAAAAGTTATTGTACTTCCGTCTGCTGAAGCCTCCCCTGTCATTAAATCATTATTTGTATATCTGTCACCACTCAGATCTGTGTCAACAGTCCAGTTCCCCACAATCGTTTCAAACGGATCCTCCTTCGTCATATCTATAGTTATATTTTCCTTATAAGGATAATACGCATAAAAAGTCACGGTTTCCAAATCTTCCGTACACGAAAGACGTCCTCCGTCAATTCCCCATATTCCATCATTATACGTCGCAAGGACATTTTTAATGAAAACTTCCTTATCACTATTTACCGCAAAAATACCAATCGCATCCCCGTCCGAAAAAGTTGTCTTGTAAGTCACATCAGTGACAGCACGACTTACATTGCCATTTTGTTGAATACTGGAATCAACCACCTCAATCTTTAATATATTACTATTGACGGCCAGCTTGGCATCCTCATCCTGCGAACATGCCACCATCAGAAAAGAACCGAGCAATACATAAATTACAAAAATGAATTTACAATATCTCATAATATTTCTTCTTTTAAATGTTTAATTATCATATAACTCCATACTTATTGACCTGCCCCCCTGACTCACAATAGTTTGAGTATTTCCCCCATCCCATTGTACATCTCCTGGTTCAACTCCTGTAATAGTATTACCGTCACTTGTATTAATTTCCTGACGATCTCCTTCAACCCATCCCTGAACTTCTCCTGATTCGACAGTTACATAAATCGTTTCATCCCTCTCACTGATTATTACAGTGTACGGATGTATGTGTCCGGGAACCAGGTCCATCTCACCAATCTTCTTGATAAAAGATTTCCCGCCCATTTCTATCTCAAAAGTAACCTCTGAAACTTTTTGAGGAAATACAATCAATGAAGTCCGCATATTTTCACCGGCCATAACCTTCTGAGATAACGCCAAAGCCGGTGCATCTTCGACAACAGCGGTCGTGCCGTCTATTGTATTGAAAGTTCCTTTAAGTTTCAAGCCAATCAACGTATAAGTTATGTCATCCAACGTCAAACCGTCTTTTCCTTCAAAAGAAAAATCAATCCTGCTCATCTGATGCGAAAAAGCAAAGTTGACATCCGGATTGTTCCGTCCGGCTTCCGTAGTCGCATAAAGAAAATCAATGGACATTTGCTTTTCCTGTGTTTGTTTATCCGAAGTCGTTTCCACTGTTATACAATCGGCAACCATAACGGAAGTCTCCGTAAATGGATAATAGGCGGACAATACATGTTCCTGTTTTCCCAGGAAATAAATAGACTGATTCTCGTCAAATGCTGCAAACGAAGATAAATTTCCTGTATATTTATAGGAAATATTTACATCATCTTCACAAGTTACCCCTATACGATCACCATCAGTCCACGTAGTACCAACAGTCCGGGACTTCTCCACAACCTCCGTGATTGTTCCCGAGATTGGCGCTTTCACCCCGACGATATCATCGCCGGAGTAATCATAGCTGCTACATCCCCAACATAAGATAGACAATGCAGCAATAAATGGCATTTTTCTTTTCATAATACTATAATTTAACAAGTTATATTTTCGGAATAAAGACTGTTATTGTAATGTTACGCTCATCAATCCAATCACTACATCATTAGCAACGGTTTCCAATGTCAGTTCTTTCAGAGTCTTATTCTTGTCCAACGGAATATCCAGCATGACACCGGCGCCACCTTCAAATCTGCGGTCGGCAGATCCGCGAAGTTTCAAAGCCTTTCCCAAATCACGACTCACGATTCCTGTTTTTAAATGAAACCGATACGGGCGAGGTCTGGGAGCATCAAAAGCAAAATCATCCAGATAAAAGTCCTGCTCAATCGGACACCAATTATCAGGGTTTACCAATTCCAGCACCTCTGAAGTTCCATCTGTATAATATACACGTACAATTCCGTTGGCTATCCGGCACTGCATATGATTGGTGCTCCCTACAAGCAACAAATAAGCATGGGAAGCTTTTCCAGAGAGAGGAACCTTCACCATATCCGGATAATTATCCCATAAAGAAGTGTAAGCGATATTGTTACCTTCTTTCATTACACGGAAAGGAATACCAAGTGAAGTTTTATACATATTATCCTTCACCAAGCTACGTAAGCCGGAATCATCAATTTCAGCAGTCAGCAATGGATGGCACCATTCTCCAATTCCCTGAGTCGGTAACTGCAAAGTTGTATAAGGAGAACGTGGAGATAAATACTCATTTTTAAAAATATCCGCTACAGAAGAATTAAACTGCTTATCCATGTTTACCACACGACATTTACCAGTTTCAATATTTTCAAATCCATTGTATACGACTTGAGGAACATTGACATAGACATTGACAGGTTGCCACCATTCCATATTCCCTTGACGAGTGTACACAAAGAAAGTATGATGTCCTTTCTTATCTTTATTCACTTTCGACGAAAGCTTGGTTGTGTTTACCTTCTTCGTTACCAGAACATTTTGCGGGTCATATACTTTAAGAAACGAAATACCCTGAGGAGCGTTCAAGTCTACCTGTCCTTCCAGCGTAGTAACAATTTCATCATTTGCAATCTGTTGTAAGACATTACCTTCCCATTGAATCTCGATTTCAGCTTTGGTGACAGCCGGTACAGAAACAACAATCAGAGGATACCCATTCGCAGCTTCTTCCGTCTTCCATTTCACAGCTTTTCCATTCACCTTTACCAAACGGATCTTATCCTTCACTGCATTCACTTGCAACGTCAAGGCCAATGGTTCTTTGAAACGTTGTGTCACATTATAAATATCCATATCACCCTTACGTAAGAATTCATAAGCTAAATCAGCCATTGACATAGACGCCTTATCCCACGCCATAGGAAATCCCGGGCGGATCACCAATTTTCCATTCAGAGCATCCGGCGAAACGCCATACAAGCCCTGTATCAAAGTGCGGGATGTTATACCTATTTGGTCTGCAAAATCACGGTAAGTTTCCCGGCGAACAGCATCATACAAACTTATTTGTCCGAAATTGCCAGGACTTTTCCCAAGGTACATCCCATCCAGAATAGAACCTTTCAACAAATTAAAACCATCGTCTCCACGCCCTGCCTGAAAAAAAGCAAGCGCAGTATGCATCACCTCGGCAAACGCCACATTATTCACACTCCACACATAAGGCATCCAGTTCGTAGTGGATAATGTTTCATAATCACGATCCAACCCATCTGCAAATACCGGAATATGCGGAATAGAGGTATCGACATACCGGGTTGCCTGATAAGCCTGGAAAGGATCGGCTGTTTCACTATCTATCGCGTGATAGATAGTCCACAAACCAGCGCTTTCATGTAAACGCTTATGCCCCATGAAATCTTGAAACTCGGCCCAATGCCCTTTATCTTTTATCCAAAGCCTTTCATTCATCGCTTTCAATATCTTATCCGCCTCTTTTTCATAGGGAGTAGCATCTTCCCCTATCTTTTCAGCCAGCATAGCGGCCAATTTATTAGCACGATAGTTATACGCTGACGAATGAGTTACAGCTCCACTGTTATAATAAAGTGCATCACTGGCCCAAATACAGCAATAAGCATCATACAGCCCGTCATTATCAGGGTCATAATTCAATTTTTCCCATGCCAGATGACTAGTCAATACAAGCCACATTTTACGTACATAGTCCAAATCGCCGGTCCAGTTGAAATGCCAGAGCAACTCATCAATGTAGCAAAGATTCATATCATAATGATGCATTTGATCCTTTCGGTAAGGAGTACGGCAAATATACCCGTTACTGTAATGCGGGGTACCCCATTTTTTTACCGAACGTGCCAAATGTAAAGCAGTATCCTGTGTAGGATGAGGTATTGTCGCAGGGACATCCGTAACCTGACTTGCTGCATACGAATCGAAATGCGTACGAGCCCTATCATGCCAGCCAATAAAATCACCGATATAAGCAGCACGCCAGCCATTTAATTGCGAACGCCAGCCAATAGCGCCGTGAAGCCATATTTTGCCATCCCATATTCCATCAGCGGCAGCCGCCAAAGCCCCTCCCAATGGATTAAAATAGGGATCCGGAGTAGAAATCTGAAGAGATGACTCTATCTCCGAACGCCACTTTTCAGACTTATCGTATAGGGAAGTTCCTTCAACAAGAGCTGGTAAACGTAACTCCTGATCTTCCACAACAATATAAGCAGTCGTTCCATCCAAACTCAATTTATAATGTTTCTGTTCTTTCGGAAGTTGGGGAGCATCAAAACTATCAGCACGATCAGCACCCATATCACCATTGCGGCTTAAATTCTTCGCTCTAATCTCTGAAATATAGCAATGTAAAAGAGCCCCCTCCGGCATATCCTTCATTGTAAACCGCCATATCCCTCCTTCTGCGTCAGGAAATGCCAGTACGGAGATATTTAATTCACCTTTGCCCAACAAAGGATCTGTCAGACGATAAGTACGCCTTCCCGCCCTGTATCTGGCCTCACAAAATTTTAAAGAATCAAGAGCTATACTTTGATTACCACATTGCAAGCGAAAACAGATATGCTTACTATCCTTCGGCTTATAAGCAGCAAACACAGGCCGGTCGCTCGTTTCAATCCTAAAGTCTGTAATACCTCCGTACAATGCACGAGTATAGCGATTCTTGCCGTTCACACAAACAAAATCATTACCATCCGGACGATATTGTATAGTACGTTTTATCCCTTTTTTACGTTCAATTTGGGAAATTGTCTTTGTTATATGCGCCCCATCTGTCGCTGCTTGTACAACAAGTGAGAACGCAGAGCACATCAGAAAACCAATCAAACAACTTTTATTCATATTTTCCTATCCTATATTTATTACATTTACTTCAATTTTTAACGATACGCTTCATTTTGTACATACAGCCCCTCTTTCACTTTCATCTGCGAATCGGGAATAGGATAGAGATAAGTTCCATCCTTTATTTGCCGGATATACAATAACAAAGTCGGACGTATGACATTACCATTGGCATCCACTGCATATTCCTGAAATTTATCACGAACAGCTTGAAGATTATTATGACGTACCAAATCATGCCAACGGATTCCTTCACAAGCCAACTCTCTCCGTCTCTCCTTGTCAACACATTCCCGGAATGCAGCCGGTTCCTTTTCGGCATTTGTCAATACCGGTATTCCTGCACGCCGCCGTATCCTGTCGACCATATCAACCCCTTTTGAAGTTGGACCTACAATCTCGGCATACATCAACATCACATCTTCCAAACGAATCAACGGGAAATTCAGAGGGAAATAAGTACGATCCACTATCTGCGCATTAATATCATCATACCCCAATGCTTCTCTTTTCATTTTATGTTCCAGGAATTTGATAAAGAAATCCTCACCTGCATATTTCGTCACACTATTAGGATTGTCATCATTCACAAACTTGGTCGTATCAATAGTAGCCAGACACCGTACATCAAGAAAATGTCCTTCTTCATCTTGTTCCTCTTTCAATAAATTATCAAGCCCCTTCGCACAAGCAATACTATTACCGGACATTTCAAGAGTAACATATTTCGAAGGTAAACGAGGCACGGAGTGAAATACCATCGGATTACCATAATCTTTAGCGACTATATATTGAATTTCAAAGATGTGATATTTATTATCATTCTCATTTATCCACATTCTTTGCCATTCACTTGCATTTTTAGCCCAAAATTTACCGGTTGCATCCGCATAATCAATTACTTCTTCAAGAAGCTCCCTAGCGAGTTCCTTTTTAGTTTCATCATACAGAGGAAATCCCGCCATTGTCAGATAAACTCTTCCTAACAATGCCTTTGCCGCAGTCAATGTTGCACGGCCACTGGCGGATTTCCTTCCTAGATAATCCTTCGGTTCCTCCGTCAGGCTTCCGACAGCATATTCCAAATCAGGAATAATAACCTTCTCATAAATTTCTACAGCCTCCGACTGCGGAGTCGACATTGCTTCTGAAATAGTCTGAGGAACAAGCGTCAAAGGAACACGCCCGTAATAACGAACCAAATCAAAATAAGCTAATGCTCTCAAAAAACGCGCTTCTCCTATTTGTTGTTCCTTTATTCCTTCAATAGTATAATTCACCCCATCTACCTTGGACAAAAACAAATTGGCACGCGAAACAATCTCAAACAAGTCATTCCATGCATCCCGAACTGTTGCAATGGTCGATATATTAGGGTTAAAAGAACTGATGTCCATATAGTCACGCTGTGCCGTACTCAGTTCTCCGCACCATGTATTATCCGAACGAACCTCTGACATAAGTAAAGCATAAGTCGACAACGGAAGCAGTCCGTTATATACTCCTATCAACGCTTGCTCCATTTGCGACGGGGTCGTATAAAAGTTTTCAGTAGTACGGGTATCTACCGGAGTGACATCTAGCCAGTCACTACAAGAAGAGAATAACAATCCCATACTCATAGCTCCACTTAGTATATATTGATATAGTTTCATAGTTTCTTTTATTAGAATGTTACATTTACCCCTAAAGTAATAGTTCTAGCCTGCGGATATGAACCGTAATCATAGTCACTATTCTTTCCGTCATTATTTACTTCCGGAGAATAACCACCTTCATATTTATCCCACATCAGAAGATTTTCTCCCGAAATATAAACACGGGCATAATTAATTATCTTCTTATTTTTGATGGGAATACGATAGCCCAGCGTTACGTTTTTAATTTTAATAAAATCGGTACTATACAACCAGCGGGTATCGTACAGTGAACCTGTATTAGAGTTATTAATACCGGGAGTTTTCCCATCACCCGGCTGTTCCTCGGAAACCCACATATTTTTCCAACGTGACAATACATTGATAGATGCTCCCATACCCGGACGATCCATGCCACGACCGAGCAGACTATATATCATTCCCCCTGTCTGTCCAGTCAGTAATACAGACAGGTCGAAATCTTTATATTTAAAGGTATTTGTCATACCAAAAGTATAATCGGGATCCGGTTTACCAACCAACGTACGATCCTGGTCATTAATCTTACCGTCATCATTCACATCACGGTATCTCACATCACCCTGGATAGAATTGGACATTGTAGGATATTTCCTCAAATCTTCCTTATACTGATACACTCCTACAGCATCATACATATAATATGCCCTCAAAGGTTGTCCAACCATCAATACCTGTGTATTCGATTTATCCCATCCAATGAAAACCGTACTATTATCTTCTCCCAAACTCAACACCTTATTCTTATTATAAGCTATATTCAAAGAAGTAGTCCACTTGAACCTTCCTGTCAAGTTTTGGGTAGTCAGTTCAATCTCAAACCCTTTATTTTTTATACTACCGATATTCCCCCATGCTTGTGTGAATCCCATTGTGCCAGGAACAGAAACCTGATATAATAAATCTTTAGTCGTTTTATCATAATAATCGGCAGCAAGAGTTATCCTGTTATCAAAAAATCCCAAATCCAAACCAACATTCCAACTGTGTGTCTTTTCCCATCCAAGTTCTTTATTATCAATTGAACTGGAAGCAAAACCATTGGTCAGGCTTCCACCAATTGAATAGTTGGAACTACCCATCAGCCCGATAGCAGCGTTAGTAGAAATAGAATTATTTCCATTCATACCCCAGCTACCGCGTATTTTCATTTGATTGACCACAAACTTTTCCGGCCAAAACTTCTCGTTAGAGATTCGATAGGCAGCAGAAACAGCAGGAAACATCCCCCAACGATTATTCTTTCCGAAACGTGAAGAACCGTCGCGACGAATACTTGCTGTCAACAGGTAACGGTTATCATATTCATACTGGGCACGCCCGAAATAGGATAATAAGCGATTGGGAGTTGACAAGGTAGCTAACGCAACTTTTATAGCCTCATCACTTTGGTTGAAAACTTCAAGTGAATTATCCGGGAACTGTTGCGCAGACAAGTTTGTAGTGGCTCCCGAAGAACTTTCCATTGAATAACCTGCCATAGCGGCAATATTATGCTTGCCTAATTTCTTATCATAATTTAATACAGCCTGCAACAGATATTTGGATGACCGTATATCTATACGGTTGGCAGAACTATGATACCCTTCACCATCCGTCCAGTTCTTAATTACCGAACTCGGAGTAAAAGTGCGAGTCTGACGGCTTGTAAAATCATACGCACCTTTCACTTCCGCCCTCAATCCGTCAATAATATTGACTCTGATAAAAGCTGAAGAATTCAACCGGGCCGTTTCGATATGATTGGTGACCTGCTCCATATAAGCAATAGGGCTGATTTTTGTACTAGACCATAAATAAGAGGCATAAGGTTCCGCACCGGAATATATCCCAGCATCTGGCTCTGCAACTGGACACATTGTCAAAACCTGATTTGCCTGCTGATCTTTGCCATCCACACGCCCACCATCTTTCCAGTCCATTGACGGAGCCATATTAACGCCTAAAGTGATGCGATCATACAATTTTGTCTCCACATTAGCCCGCAGATTCAAACGTTTGTAAGCACTCTCTATAGCAATACCTTGCTGGTCTATATATCCCAGAGAAAGCCGGTATTGAGTATTCCCTCTACCATTTGAAACAGAAAGCTGATAATTCTGCATCGGAGCCAAACGATAAAATTCATCCTGCCAGTCAATTAGTCTTAATCCACCGTAACCGGGCTGTGTCCATCGCGGGTCATTCATATACTCATAGTTTACCCGATTACCATTCAAGGCATAACGGGTATCCCAATCATCATCTGCCGTAGCTCCTTTTCCTCCTAAAGCAGCAAGGTATCTACTATTGTTATAGGCAGTCCGGAAAGTGATCCACTCTTCCGGGCTTAGTACATCTATTTTCTTTTCCAATTGTTGGATACTGAATGCAGCAGAAAACTGTACCCGGACTTTATCATCCTTATTAGCCATTTTAGTTGTAATCAAAACAACACCATTAGCACCACGAGAACCGTAAATAGCAGAAGATGAAGCGTCTTTCAAAACTTCAATCGACTGAATATCATTTGGGTTGATACTTCCCAAATCATCTATCGGAATTCCATCTACTACATATAAAGGAGTGGCATCCGCATTAATGGAAGCAGCTCCGCGCACACGAATCTGTAATTCTGATCCCGGCGCACCATTAGTTGACCGTACTTCTACTCCCGCCAACTGCCCCTGCAATGAAGAGGCAAGATTGGGTGCCGGACGGTCTTCAAGTTTCGCTGCATCAACTTTGGCAATGGCCCCGGTCACATTCCCCCTTTTGGCTGTACCATAACCGATTACAACCACTTCGTCCATTTGCACGTCATTTTCGCTCATCCTGATGGCAAAAACACTCTTTCCTTTAATAGAAATAGTCTGTGAAGCATATCCCAAATAAGACACCTCAATTGTCTTAGCTTTATCAGGAACTGCAAGAGTAAATTTGCCATCCACATTGGTAATTGTCATTCCAGACTTCCCTTCTGCTACAATAGTTGCCCCGATCAACGGTTCATTTCGTTCATCAACCACCGTACCGGATATGGTACGTTTTTGTGCAAATACTGTGACCGAATGGAGAGCCGAAATCATCATCAAGAAGAAAAATATATATTTTCTTCTCCAACAGCTAATCTCACAAACAGTGCTTTTCATACATTCTAGTTTTCATTTAATAATATTAGTTTTATACAATCTCATAAACCATGGTAATACAAAATCCAGTTATCAATTCAACAGCAAATATAGCGGCATACATGAAGCTGCTCATGCATTTTTCTCCATATACCATGCACATTTGTCCACCTGAACATTCTTATATAGTCCCTCTTTCTTTTTTTCAGGTTATTCAAGAAATTCAATGCAAAAGTCTGAATTTAAACTTTAAAATTACGTGCTATTTATCTATCTTTACCGCAAATCTAAAAAAACACAATCATTATTATCACTATACAAGTATGAGATTCTTCATTAAAGCTACAATTTTCTTTTTTATATGTACATGTATTATATATCCGGCAAACGCCTCCATAGAAATACATGCTAGGAATCTGACTGCCACTGACGGATTAGCCAATAATTCTATCAGGCATATCTATCAAGACAGCAAAGGATTCATTTGGTTTTCTACTTTAAATGGCCTGAGCCGTTATGATGGAAATTCATTTGTTACTTTCCGTCCCCAGAGCGGTGAAGAACTGTCATTAGCGGATCATCGTATCAGAAGTGTACAGGAAGACTCCGACGGATTCCTATGGATTACAACTTCCGCGGAACAAATCAGTTGTTATGATTTGAAAAAAGACTGTTTTGTAGATTTCACCGGCAAAGGAGAAATGAAAGACCGTTATAATGAAGTCACAATCCTCCCTAATAAGGATATATGGCTTTGGGGAAGGGTGCAAGGCTGCCGGAAAATTACTTATAAAAACAACAAATTCAGTTCGGAAACATATTCTACCGACAACCATAAACTAAAATCCGACAATATACGTTTTCTTAGTGTATTTGATTCAAATTCCATTTGGATTGGTACAGGAAAAGGGCTGTATTTACTTAAAGATAACACGCTCGAATGTATAGATTCGACTCACTACTTCCTTCAAAGCGCAGTCATTGATAATACTATTTATTTCATAACATCAGAGGGATTTATTTGGAAATACAACCAGCAGCACCTCACGAAAGTTGCCAATACTGCCACATCAACTGATTTTTTGCTAACAGGCAATATTGTATTACGTAACGAATGGCTGTTATTTACCAAACAAGGCGGAATCTTATTCAATCCCAAGACCAATACAACCAGAATTGCTCCGGAAGAGCTCAATATCCGTAATGGATTGGTAGTGAAAGATAACCGCAACAACTACTGGGTTCATAATCAGACTGGATACATTAACTATATTCAAAAAGAATCCGGTAGTGTCAAAAAGATTGATGTAAGATCGTCAAAGCTTCCATATTTCATTGATTACGAACGCTATCATGTCTATCATGACTCCAGAGACATTATATGGATAACGACTTATGGGAACGGACTTTTTGCCTATAATCCTACTACTAAAGAACTGGAACATTTTACCGCAACCGCCAATCATACAAATCCCATCGCCTCAAACTATCTTCAATATATAATAGAAGATCACTCGGGCAATTTATGGACAAGTAGCGAATATTCCGGTATATCCCAAATTGAAATCATAAATAAAGGGGCTGCAAAAGTATATCCCGAAGGTGAATTAAATATCGACAGGGCAAATGCCATCCGCTTCATATCCCACATGCAAGATGACGAAGTATGGATAACAACGCGTGCAGGCGGATTATATATCTACGATAATAAACTAACAAAACAGAAAAGCAAAAAGTATTATGATATAAATATCTATTCTGCATGTGAGGATAGTAAAGGTAATATATGGTTGGGAACACGCGGGAAAGGGCTCCAAGTCGGAGACGACCAACACTATATACATCAGGCAACCGATACAAATTCCTTAGCTGCCGATCCAGTATTCTGCATTTTGCAAGACCGCAAACAACGTATGTGGATAGGAACGTTCGGCGGAGGACTTGATCTCGCTGTTCCTAAAAAAGACAAATACATATTCCGGCATTTTTTCAATAAGACTTATGGCCAAAAGGAAATCCGCACTATCTGCGAAGACCGTAACGGATGGATATGGGTAGGAACCAGTGAAGGTGTTTTTGTATTCGATCCTGACCGTATTATAAAAGACCCGAACGATTTTTACCAATACAATCTGGATAACCATGCCCTGAAAAGCAATGAAATAAAATCAATTATACAAGATAAGAAAGGCAGGATATGGATTGCCGAATCAGGTATCGGATTTTGCGTAGCCAATATAAAGAATGATTATAAAGATATATCCTTTACTCACTATACGGTCAATGATGGACTTGTCCACAGTGTAGTACAAGCTTTCATTGAAGATGATGAAGGAAATATCTGGGTATCCACCGAATATGGGATTTCTTGTTTTAACCCGGAAAACAAAATATTCAACAATTACTTCTTTTCTAATGATATATTGGGGAATGTATATACAGAAGGATGTGCCAAATTAAAAGATGGTCGTTTGGCTTTCGGCACCAACCACGGACTTATAATACTCAATACTAAGCAAATTAAAAACAAAGAGAAAATTCTGTCCGTTACATTTACAGACTTAAAGTTAAACGGAATATCAGTCCGTCCTGCCGATATGGACTCTCCATTGACAGCCGCTCTGGCATATACAGATGCCATCAGTCTGAAATATTACCAAAGTTCCTTTGTCATAGACTTCTCCACTTTTGACTATCCAATTTCGACTAATACAAGGTTCAGCTACAAACTTGAAGGATATGACGATGACTGGAGTATTCCTTCTACATTAAACTTTGCAGCTTATAAAAACTTACCGGCAGGTACCTACTATCTACATGTCAAAGCCTGCAGCGTATCAGGTATATGGAGTGATAACGAGGAGACACTTGAAATCAAAGTAACTCCCCCTTTTTGGGCAACCGGATGGGCTTTCTTTGTTTACATACTCATTGCAGGCATTATCATGTATTTTGTATATCGTACTATCAGGAATATTAACAACTTGCGGAATAAAATTAAAGTAGAAAAGCAATTAACAGAATACAAGTTAGTATTTTTCACCAATATCTCACATGAATTCAGAACTCCGCTTACACTAATACAAGGGGCTTTGGACAGAATCCACCGTACCCACAATATCCCCAAGGAGATACGTTACTCTATCAAACTAATGGACAAAAGTACCCAGCGTATGCTGCGTCTGATCAACCAATTACTTGAATTCCGGAAAATGCAGAACAACAAACTCGCCCTTTCACTTGAAGAAACTGACGTTATCGCTTTCTTATATGAAATCTACCTAAGCTTTCAGGATACAGCCGAATCCAAGAATATGGATTTCAAATTTATACCATCCGTCAATTCATACAAAATGTATATTGATAAAGGTAATATCGACAAAATCGCCTACAATCTTTTATCAAATGCTTTCAAATATACTCCTTCCGGTGGAAAGATAGAATTCAGCATTTATATTGATAAACAGAAACAGCTATTAATCATGAAAGTAACGGATACAGGTGTAGGCATACCCAAAGAAAAACGTAATGAGCTGTTTAAACGTTTCATGCAAAGCAGTTTTTCTAGCGACAGTATAGGAGTAGGTTTACATCTTACCCATGAACTGGTTCATGTTCACAAAGGGAACATCTGCTATGAAGAAAATCCGTCAGGTGGTTCTATTTTCATTGTAACTTTACCTACTGATTCTTCCATTTATCAATCTAACGACTTCCTTATTCCTGAAAATGCCATATTAAAAGAAGAAGCACAAAACCATCCTTCGCTTTCTGCTCTTAATGAGGAAAATGCTCACTCTGAATCAGAAGAAGAAATAGATAAAGAAGTAGAAAATATAGAGAAAGAACTAAAAACAGAACTGAACGCATCTGATCAAGAGGGTCCTCTAAACAAACGGAAAATACTTATTATCGAGGATGACAATGACGTACGGGAATTCTTGAAAGAAGAACTGACCCCATATTTCGAGGTTGCTGCCGAAGCGGATGGAAAAAATGGTCTGGAGTATGCCCATAATAATGATATAGACCTCATTATCAGCGATGTCATGATGCCTGGATATAATGGTTTCGAGATAACCCGTAAACTAAAAAGTGACTTTAGTACCAGTCATATTCCTATAATCCTACTTACAGCCCTGAATGCAGCGGAAAGCCATCTGGAAGGAGTGAAAAGCGGTGCAGACTCTTACATAACAAAACCTTTCAGTACCAAACTGTTACTGGCAAGCATATTCAAACTGATAGAACAGCGTGACAAACTAAAGGAGAAGTTTTCCAATGACTTGTCAGCCAAACGTCCTGTGATGTGTACATCGGATAAAGACAAGGAGTTTGTCGAAAATCTGACCAAGATAGTGGAAGAACAACTGACTAACCCTGAATTTACTGCCGATGATTTTGCTTCTATGATGTCACTGGGTCGCACCATCTTTTACCGTAAAGTGCGTGGAGTGACCGGATATACTCCCAAAGAATATCTTCGTATCATGCGAATGAAGAAAGCTGCTGAATTGTTGTCAACCAAGAAATATACCGTATCTGAAGTAACTTATATGGTCGGCATCAATGACCCGTTCTATTTCAGCAGATGTTTTAAGGCTCAATTTGGCATCTCTCCTTCCAGTTATCAGAAAAGATACCAAGAGGGCATAAGAGAAACAGAAATAAACGAAGATTAATAAATATATTTATGTGTTTGTGAACATATGTACATGTTTAATGGAATTTTTTCACTAGTCGGAATAAAAAGTTCAGACTAATTTTGTCTCAGAAAAAATTATCAACACATTTAATTATAGCATTATGAAAAGATCAGTATTAATTTTAAGCCTGGCAGCCTTTGTATTATCAAGCAACGCACAAGTATTAAAAAGCAATCTGCTAAATGGATATAAACAAGGTGATAAATTGGAAAAAGCTACATATAATAAAGCTGATGCTCCGATAAAAATAGATACCTGGTGTGAAGCATTCTCTTCCCAAACTGACAAGAATGCCGGTAGTCCCATTACCGGACAAGAGCTCAGTTATGAGGGATATACGGAAAAAGGAGTATCTATCAAAATAGGAGAACTCCCGGAAAATGTGAAAGGTTCAAGATTTAGCGTATATTCCATTTCTGAAAAGAATGACTATTGCAGGGGAACTTTATACCTTTCATTTTTGGCAAACTTTTCCTCCGTCGCTTCCAGTCGCTTAGGCGATTTCATTGCTCTTTCCCCTGTTCATACTGGCGGTAATCTGCGTGCCAGAGTATATGTCGGTAAGATAGACGATGAACATATCCGATTCGGGACTAATCTGTTAAGAGTTAATGCAGAATCCTTCAAAAGCCATGCGCTTAATAAGACGCATCTATTGGTTCTCAAACTGGATTATAAAAAGAACGAGGTTTCATTATTTGTAGACCCAGCCTTAACAGCAGAAGAACCTCAACCCGATGTGGTAGCGAAGGGGGACGAAGATAATAACAAATTAAAAGGGGGGATTCGTTCTATTTCATTTAGGAACCGCGATGATTTGACCGGAAATGTCGGTAACTTCCGCTTCTCTTCCAGTTGGGCAGGTGTGATAGCTCAATAAAAATCTATTTTTATTATTGCATTATGATGTAATATGGAGCATTGAATTGTGTACAATGCTCCATTGTTTTTACAATCATGTCACTTAAATTCACTTCTGTCATTTTACATCATAATAAGTATTATCCTCCTCCTTCACATAAAGAAAAAAAATGACTTATCTTTAATAGACAAGCTTTCTGTTTTTAATAAACTATTGAGGAGTTTATTAAAAACGGTATCCAAGTTTATTATAAATTATAAATTTCGATTTTAAGGTTCTCCCTGTACTTTTTCATAACAAAAAAGACTGCGAACCTTATAAAGATTTGCAGCCTTTAGCTTATACGGTAACTCTCACAGCTTAACTATTGTAAGGAGCTTCTGATATATTGTTATAATATTGTACTATTCTATTTTCATTCTTTTTTAAATTCTTTATCCATTAATCTTTCCGCTTGCAAATATACAAAATTAAAAAGGCTTTGTCAAGAGTGCGCTACTATAAGAAAAAGTATTTGTAACAAAGTTCCATATCTAATACCTTACAACCATAATATCGCTATTTGTGGATAAAACTACATACAAAATGGAATTTTTTCATCATAGCTATTTGCAGAATCAACCTAATTTTGTCATACAGGTCTAAAAGAATTATTAATCATATATAAATATCACAGAAATTATGAAACACATCCTTTTTTATGCATTATTCTTTATTTTAAAGATTGCGTCGGCACAAGCCCAAAGTCTTGACCAGCCGAAGAACTATCCAGCAGATGCTATTTCTTCTTTTGCTGAACGTCTGGAACCTATGGGACGCATCTTGGAAGACGATAATTATTATGTGTGGTGTTGTGCACCAATTATAGATGAAAAGAATAAAGTACATGTATTTTATTCACGTTGGGAAAAAAAGTATGAAATGAAAGGATGGCTGGGGCATTGTGAAATCGCACACGCCGTAGCCGACCAACCGGAAGGCCCATACAAATATGTATCAACAGTACTGTCCCCCCGCCCGGGCTATTTTGATGGTAATACATGTCACAATCCAAGCATTTATAAAATAGACGGTCGTTACTGGCTATTTTACATGGGAGCAACCAATGGTAAATTTGGAACGAAACGTATCGGATACGCTGTAGCAAACTCTATTTGGGGACCGTGGGAAAGATGCGAAAAACCATTATTAATGCCTGGAAATACAGGTGAATGGGATGATTATATTACCACTAATCCAGCTTTCTTAAAACATCCGGACGGAAAATACTGGCTTTATTATAAATCTTGTAATGAAAATGAATATGTGAACCAACATATCAATGGTATTTCAGGTAACCGGAAATATGGGGTAGCTTTTGCAGATAAAATCACAGGACCTTATCGACGATATGAAAAAAATCCGATCGTCGATTTCTCCGGTTTCGGAGAAAACAGGCAAGTAGAAGATGCGTATATCTGGTATGAAAACGGTATATTCAAAATGTTAATGAGAGATATGGGGTTCTACGACCATACAGTGGGGCTCTATTTCGAATCCAAAGACGGGCTGAACTGGCAAAACCCTCAAATTGGTTGGTTTGGAGCAGAGCATTATATCAAACAACCACCCGCTCCTAAACATCTCAAACGTTATGGACGTTTCGAACGCCCGCAAGTACTAATGAAAAATGGAAAACCGGCTTACCTTTTCACGGCTTCCCAAGGGGGAAAAGCAGAAACATCTTCAGGTTTCGTCTTTAAAATCAAGCCCGAATAAACGAACATAGAACTTAAAGTACACTTATAAAAAACTGTTATGAAAAAAATTATATTGATATTATTTACCTTGTTGCAATTCCCGGCAAACGCAAAAGACTTGCCTCACTCCTCCTATTGGCACGGAGAAGAAAGAACTCTTCGATATAAACCCGAAGGAGAAGAGTTTGTAATAACCAATGGAAATAAAAGATTTACTAGAGCTATTTATGGAACTAATACCGGCTTTCGTTTTGAAACCAGTGACTTCCCCGAATTCGGACTTTACATGCCTAACCTCGGTGGAAGTGTATATATGGCTATATCTACCCCCTCAAATATTACTTGGATAAAAGATATGGAATTCATTGAATCTCGTTTTAAATCCGGGCAACGCACCTACATTGTGAGAGACAGGAGACATCTAGGAAACGGCAGTCTGACAATTGATGCTGTAGCTATGTCCGATGGCGATGGATTAGTAGTAAGATACAAAGCCAAAGACATCCCTGCCGGCACTAAAATCTTGTGGATATATGGGGGGAGCCAACAATCAGAAATTCGGACGTGAGGGAGACTTGAATTCCGACCCAGCCGATTGTTTTTTCATTAAAGCCAACAATTGTTCCGGAAATATATATCAAATTAATCAAAACAAATTTACGATACAATACGGGCACCACACCAGCAACAGAGCCTCTCAACATAAAGTAATGTCCATAGCAGGAACCTTTCCTATCGGAACTGATATAAAAGAAGTGGATGGAAACCTTATTGACCAATTGGACGAACTTATCACATCCCGCAAATCAAACAAACCGGTTATCATAGCAAAATATCCGGTTAGTACCATTCCTTTCTATATTGAACTGCACAACCCTAAAAGTCATAGTGAGTTTCAATATAATGATCTCAGTAATGTTTTCAACAAAGGTGTTGAGTTCAGAACCCAAATAGCTTCCAGAATCAAAATAAAAACACCTGATCCATTTCTGAACACATTAGGAGGCACCTTCTCTGGAGCGGAAGATGCTGTATGGCAATCTCCATCGTATCTACATGGAGCCATCTGTTTCCGCGAATTACTTCTTACCGGTTGGAGAGGGGCTTATCTCGCAGACTTGATGGGATTAGAAGATAGGGCAAAAACTCACTTTAACGGTTATCTTAATTCGCAAGTTATAGATGTTCCCGTCACATTACCCCATCTTCAGGACACAGCCCTAAACCTCGCACGGTCTGCAAAAATATGGGGAACCCCCATGTATAGTAATGGTTATATAGGAAGAGTTCCTAATAGAAGAGACGTCATGCATCATTATGATATGAATCTAGTCTTTATAGACCAACTGTTGTGGCATCTCAAATGGACCGGAGATCTTGATTACGCACGAGAAATATATCCTGCCCTCCAACGTCACTTTACATGGGAAAAAAAACTATTCGACCCCGATAACGACGGGTTATATGATGCCTATGCTTGTATCTGGGCTTCAGACGCATTACAATACAATGGCGGTAAAGTGACACATTCTACTGCATATAACTACCGGGCAAATAAAATAATGGCAGAAATATCCGAAAAATTAGGAAAAGATCCAAGCATATACAAAAAAGAAGCAGAACTTATATTATCTGCCATAAACAAAGAATTATGGATAAAAGACAAAGGATGGTGGGCGGAGTTTAAAGATAATATGGGAAACCGGATACGACATGACAACGCTGCCATATGGACTATTTATCATGCAATAGATTCTGATATACATGATCCCTTCAAGGCATATCAGGCAACCCGATATATAGATACGGAAATCCCCCACATCCCCGTCATGGGAAAAGGTTTGAAGGATACTGCCAATTATGTGATTTCAACAACAAACTGGCAACCTTATATGTGGTCTATCAACAATGTCGCTTTCGGAGAAATCTCACATACCGCCCTTGCTTATTGGCAAACAGGACGTTATGAAGAGGCTTTCAAAATGTTCAAAGGAGCTGTTCTGGATGCGATGTACCTTGGTTCAGGTCCGGGAAATGTCACACAATTGTCATTCTATGACGCAGCCCGCAGAGAGACATATCGTGATTTTGCCGATGGAATAGCGACAGGGGTACGTGCTCTTGTACAGGGTATGTACGGTATCATGCCAGATCTTATTAATAATAGACTAACGATAAGACCCGGATTCCCCGATGATTGGAATTTTGCAGAAATTGAAACTCAAAATATGGCATATACTTTTGAAAGGAAAGGCAATATAGAAAGGTATTCTATAACTCCTAATTTACTCAAAAAAGATGTCAGCTTGTCAATGGAAATAAAAGCTATAAGAAACAAAATTAAATCTATCAAAGTAAATGGAAAAGATACACCCTATACTTTACTTACAACCACTATTTTATCTCCAGAAATTAAGTTTGAGGCAGGAATAGCTGACAAATACGATATCACGATAGAATGGGACGGAGAAAAAATAAACAGAGACATGATATCTGTCAATGTAGCCAATGGCAGCCAGTTCAGACTAAATATTCCTTATAAATCAGGAAAAATATATGACCCGCAAAACGTTCTGCGTCATGCAAACTTAAAGAATGACATACTAACCGGCACTATAACCGCTCAAAACGGACATCGCACTGTATTTGTCAATATCACCAATGGAAATATGAATTATTGGCTTCCCATAGATATAAATGTCAACAATCCGCTTGATATCGTTTGTGATTCTGAATCTTCTTCTCTTATTTTTACCTTGAAAAACAATATGGATAAAGTGATAAAAGGTGATTTGTATATCAATGGTAAAAAGGTGAATGAAAACATCAATATAGAAGCTCATGGAAAAAACAACTATGAATTTGATATTCCCATTGCATCTTCAGGAACTAATAGAATAAAAGTCAAATCCGGAAAAGACACTTACTCTTTTCGAGCCATCAATTGGAATATCTCTGTACCGGAAAAATCAGTTTATAAGACGGTAGACATGAAGAAAATATTTAATGACAAAGTAAGTAATATATTCGCTTATGGAAAATATATGTTCCCAAGATGGAAATACACCACATTACAAGTTCCGACCCAAGGTATGGGACAATGGTGTCATCCTCAAAGTATTTCTGTTATTGATGACCGTGGAATAAGAAATAAGGCTTCAAGAAATAACAATAGATTCATTATGCCACAAGGAATACCTTTCAGTACTCCAGGAGAAAAAGAATATAATAATATTGCATTCACCACATTATGGGATAACTACCCGACTTCCATTAATATACCACTAAACGGTAAAGCTTCTAAAGCCTATTTCCTCATTGCAGCTTCCACTTATTATATGCAATCTCATATAGTAAATGGCGAAATCAAAATAGAATATACAGATGGACAAAAAGAAGTACTGAAACTTATATTACCAGATAATTTAATTCCTTTAGATCAGGATATATTCGTAGATGGATATGCTTTCAACACTAAAGATCCACGTCCGTGGAGAGTACGCCTTAAAACAGGTGATGTAAGCAAATATCATGCAGGCGAACTTGGAAAAACAATATCGAACAACCCGATATCTATTGATGGTGGTATGGCTACAATGCTTGATCTGCCACTCAATCCAGTTAAAGAATTAAAATCATTATCTTTGGAGACGACAGCCAATGAAGTCGTGATAGGATTGATGGGAGTAACGCTAGTCAAATAGCCACAGAATGAGGGTGATCAATGATACACCCTCATTCTATATATTTCTGGACACTGTCCATAATATTCCTACTGATAACTGATTTCTATTTTACTATCAATATTGTATTCTTGTCTTACTTGACTCTTATCTTCCACTTCCAAATAAATTTCACTTAATCGAACTTTTTTTCCATACACTATCTTTCCCGCTGTTTTCACTTGTGCTCGAATATTAAATAGATAGAAGTTCTCAATACGTAAACTATCATTCCACCCCGAAGCTGTAATGAAACATTTAGATCTTTTCGCTCTTACATGAGAGAAATAAACATTGCGAAAGTGTGGATACCCTTTTTCTTTAGGTTCTACTGGAGTCAGCATTATTTTCCAATGTGCAGGAATCTCCCTACTTTCATATTCTACAGGTAATTTCGAATAACTATATTTTGGATGCCAGTTCAAATCCACCTCCAATACATTAGATACACTATCAGCCTCAACTCCTGTGACATAAATATTCTCTACTGTCCCACCACGATTCATAGACGATTTAAGCCGTAATACAGATCCTGTGCCATACGCTATCAGATCATGAGCCAGTACATTACGAATAGAACCGGAAGTCTCACTTCCGCAAGTCAGTAACCCTGCACCTTTACGGGCAATACAGTTACGAACCACCACATTCTCCGTGGGACGATTCACACGCAGTCCGTCGGCGTCACGCCCTGCCTTAATACAAATATTATCATCGTTGCAATCCACATCACAGTTTTCTACCAGAATATTGGTAGATGAATCAATATCAATGCCATCCGTACTTGGTCCGTGACCTCCTACATTATTATTAATAGTAAGTCCGCTCACCGAACAATGATCCGAATACAAAATCTGACAAGCCCAGAATCCCGTACGCACCAACGTAAAGTCTTTCAACGTGATATGCTTGCTGTTGGAAACCAGTACTCCCCTCACCCGCTTGCAATCATAATCCACAATCCAACGCAGATTCTTCTTCTCATATTCCTCCCGCATCGCCCAATATTTATCCCAGAATACTTTTCCGCGGCAATCGATAAAACCTTCCCCCGTAAGAGCGGCATTTTCCGCATCCATTATATTGATAACGGCCGAAGGCCATGTCATTTCGATACCGGCAATGCGGGAAGGAAATTCCGGATAGTCCTGAATATTATCACTCGCAAGCAAGGTAGTACCTTTACTAAGATGCAGATTCACACCACTCTTGATAAACAAAGCACCTATTTTATAATACCCCGGGGCAACAACTACCGTACCTCCTCCCTGTTGGTGACAAGCATCAATAGCGGCCTGGATAGCAGGAGTACTGAATACGGAAGTGTCATTCCGCAACCCGAACTTTCCGGCATCCCATTCTGTGTTTTCCGGAGTCCTCTGCGCCCCCACCTGATCGGCCCACGACAAATCCGGCTCTGCAGATACACTTCCCCAATCATAAGCAGGAATCGTCTTTTTCGGAGTTGTAAAACCAATCAAGGCCAATAGTACAATAGATAAAAGATACTTCATAATTACTTCTTTTAGTTCACGTTGCAAAATTATCGCATATCATCAAAGAGGTAATGGACAGATGTACGCAAAAGATAGAATATTATATCATACGGACAATTAACTTGAAAGGGTGCACAATTGTATATAGTCTTTGTACATTTCTCCATTTCATACATCACAAAAAGGAGTAATTTTGCGAGTGAATAAATACAATAAGGTCCAAACCGATAAAACAAATATGAGAAGAATTGCAATTTATCTATTGTGCATATTCATGTTACTGCCTGTTGTAACAATGACAGCACAACCTGGTTATAACTACTCAAAGTTACAACGGGAGAAACTAAACCGCGGCGTAGTTGCCATTCGCGAAAACCCTTCAGAAGTAATCGTTTCGTGGAGGTATCTTTCTTCCGATCCGATACAAACCGGTTTCAACGTATACAGAGACGGGAAGAAATTGACAGACACTCCCATCACTGTCAGCACCCTGTTCCGTGATAAGAATAACAGTCAGAAAACGGCTGTTTACGAAGTGCGTCCTGTTCTAAAAGGAAAGGAGACGCATCACATTGACGGTACATACACATTCCCGGAAAACGCGCCTCTCGGCTATCTGGAAATTCCCCTGCAAAAACCGGCAGACGGAATAACTCCGGCAGGCGATACCTACACGTACAGTCCCAATGATGCTTCCATCGGTGACGTAGACGGTGACGGCGAATACGAAATTATCCTCAAATGGGATCCCAGCAATTCACACGACAATGCACACGAAGGTTATACAGGCGAAGTATACATCGATTGTTACCGAATGAACGGAGAACAACTATGGCGTATCAACTTGGGTAAAAACATACGTGCAGGAGCTCATTATACTCAATTCATGGTGTACGATCTGGATGGTGACGGCAAAGCGGAAGTAGTGATGCGGACTGCCGACGGAACAGTGGACGGAAAAGGAAAAGTAATTGGAAATGCTGATGCAGACTATCGCGAAGCCGGTACTTTTGACCCAAGCAGGAATCAAATGATGAAGCAAGGACGTATTCTGAAAGGCAAAGAATACCTGACTGTTTTTTCAGGAGACACCGGTGAAGCCTTACATACCATCGACTATATCCCTGCCCGCGGCAACGTTGCCGACTGGGGAGACGCAAAAGGTAACCGAAGCGACCGCTTCCTGGCTTGTGTAGCCTATCTTGACGGAGTACACCCAAGTGTTGTCATGTGCCGAGGCTACTACACACGCACCGTTCTGGCGGCCTTCGACTGGAACGGAAAAGAACTGAAGAACCGATGGGTATTCGACAGCAACCATCCCGGATGCGAGCAGTACGCCGGACAAGGAAACCACAATCTGCGTGTAGGCGATGTGGATGGTGACGGATGCGACGAAATTATTTACGGTTCCTGTGCTATCGACCACAACGGCAAAGGACTTTATTCTACCCGAATGGGACATGGAGACGCCATCCACCTGACACATTTTGACCCTTCCCGTAAAGGTCTGCAAGTATGGGACTGCCACGAAAACAAACGTGACGGAAGTACGTACAGAGATGCCGCCACCGGAGAAGTGTTATTACAGATAAAAAGCAATACCGATGTAGGACGTTGTATGGCCGCCGACATTGACCCGACTCATCCGGGTGTGGAAATGTGGTCAGGAGATTCACAAGGAATTCGAAACGTAAAAGGAGAAATCATAGCCCCTAAAATGAGAAATATGCCGACCAATATGGCTGTCTGGTGGGATGGAGACCTATTACGCGAACTATTGGATAGAAACATGATTATTAAATACGACTGGGAAAACAAAAAGTTTGTTCCGCTTGTCAAATTCACAGGAACTCTTTTCAACAATGGAACGAAATCGAATCCTTGTCTCCAAGGTGACATTATAGGCGATTGGCGGGAAGAAGTACTCGTACGCTCCGAGAACAACGCTGCTCTCCGGCTCTACGTTTCGACTATTCCGACCGAATACAGATTCCACACCTTCCTTGAAGAACCGATATACAGAATCAGTATCGCTACCCAAAATGTAGGCTATAACCAGCCAACACAACCGGGATTCTATTTCGGACCGGACCTTATAAAAATGAAAGGTACTTTCAGAGGATATCAATTCAAGTAAGTTAAGAGACTATCATGAAACACAAATTATTTCTTTTCACATTTCTCCTGGCTATACTGTCCGCCATTAATATACAGGCATCCGAACGCAAAAAATACAATTTCAACAGCGAATGGAAGCTGCGGATAGGAGACTTTCCTAAAGCCAAAGATACAAAATTCGACGACAGTAAATGGAAACAAGTAACTTTGCCCCATGCCTTCAATGAAGATGAAGCATTCAAACTTTCCATTGAACAATTGACAGATACAGTGGTATGGTATCGCAAGAGTTTCCAGATTCCGGAACTGAAAAGTAATCAGAAAGTATTCGTCGAATTTGAAGGAGTACGCCAACGCGGAGACTTCTATCTTAACGGACATTATCTAGGCAGACACGAAAACGGTGTTATGGCGGTAGGGTTCGACCTGACTCCACATATCAAAGAGGGTGAGAACGTGATTGCCGTTCGCACCGACAACGACTGGATGTACAGAGAAGAAGGAACTAACTCTAAGTTCCAGTGGAACGACCGCAATTTCAATGCCAACTATGGCGGTATTCCTAAAAACGTCTTCTTGTACGTTACTGATAATGTATATCAGACTCTTCCCCTATATAGCAACCTGAAAACGACAGGCGTATACGTCTATGCCCAAGACTTCGACATCCAAGGACGCAAAGCTACGATTCATGCCGAATCGGAAGTCAGAAATGACAGTAAAGCTACCCGGCAATTCAGCTATCAGGTGACTATACTTGATGCCGACGGCAAACTAATGAAAACTTTCCAAGGTGATAAAGTGACTTTGAAAGCCGGAGAGACTAAGACGGTAAAAGCATCTGCCATCCTTCATAATCTTCACTTCTGGAGTTGGGGATATGGTTACTTGTATACGGTAAAAACCGCTTTGAAAGATGATAATAATCAGATATTCGACGAAGTCAGTACCCGCACCGGCTTCCGCAAGACCCGCTTCGCGGAAGGAAAGATATGGTTGAACGACCGTGTTATCCAAATGAAAGGGTATGCACAGCGCACCAGCAACGAATGGCCGGCAGTAGGTCTGTCCGTACCTGCCTGGTTGAGCGATTTTTCTAATGACCTGATGGTGAAAGGAAACGCGAATCTGGTTCGCTGGATGCACGCTACTCCGTGGAAACAGGATGTAGAATCCTGCGACCGTGTAGGTCTGATACAGGCAATGCCTGCCGGAGATGCAGAAAAAGACCGTGAAGGACGTCAATGGGAACAACGGGTGGAGTTGATGCGAGACGCGATTATCTACAACCGTAATAATCCGAGTATCCTGTTCTACGAATGTGGCAACAAAGCCATCAGCCGCGAACACATGATAGAAATGAAAGCTGTCCGCGACAAATACGACCCGTTCGGCGGACGTGCCATCGGATCACGTGAAATGTTGGATATCCGCGAAGCGGAATACGGTGGCGAAATGCTGTACATCAACAGAAGCGAACATCATCCGATGTGGGCGACCGAATATTGCCGCGACGAAGGTTTAAGAAAGTACTGGGATGAATATAGCTATCCTTTCCACAAAGAAGGTGACGGACCACTTTATAAAGGACAACCGGCCACTGACTATAACCGCAACCAAGATGAACTTGCCATCACCATGATAGCCCGCTGGTATGATTATTGGCGTGAGCGTCCCGGAACGGGTAACAGAGTCAGCTCCGGCGGTACTAAAATTATCTTCTCCGACACCAATACCCACTACCGGGGTGCGGAAAACTACCGAAGAAGTGGAGTGACGGACGCGATGCGTATCGAAAAAGATGCTTTCTACGCACATCAGGTAATGTGGGACGGATGGGTAGATACGGAAAAAGACCAGACCTACATCATCGGACACTGGAACTATCCGGATAATACGGTAAAACCTGTGCAGGTAGTATCTACCGGAGAAGAGGTGGAGCTTTTCCTGAATGGTAACTCCCTGGGTAAAGGCAAACGCCAATACAATTTTCTCTTTACTTTCGACAACGTAGCCTTCAAACCGGGCAAACTGGAAGCTGTCAGCTACAATAAAGCAGGGAAAGAAATCAGTCGTTATGCTGTAAATACAGCCGGTGAACCTGCCAGTCTGAAACTTACCGCTATCCAAAACCCCGAAGGCTTTCATGCAGACGGTACGGATATGACATTGATACAGGTGGAAGTGGTAGATAAAGACGGACAACGTTGTCCGTTGGACAACCGCACTATTCAGTTCACACTCAAGGGTCAGGCGGAATGGCGCGGAGGTATTGCTCAAGGTAAAAACAATCATATTCTTGATACAAACCTTCCGGTAGAATGTGGTATCAACCGCGCACTGATCCGCAGCACGACGGCTGCCGGAAAAGTAACTCTGACAGCACAGGCTAAAGGACTTCTAAGTGCCTCTCTCACATTGGAAACGGTGCCTGTAAAAGTGACCGGAGGTTTGAGTACCTATCTTCCGCAGGCCACTTTGAAAGGCAGACTGGATAGAGGAGAAACACCTTCTACCCCTTCTTACAAAGACAGCAAAAAGGGTGTACGAATCGTTTCGGCAAAAGCCGGTTCCAACAATAATGATGCTGAAAAAAGCTACGATGATATCGAACTGACCGAATGGAAGAATGACGGTAAACTAAGCACTGCATGGATTACCTATACATTGGAAAGAGATGCCGAAATAGACGATATATGCATCAAACTGCAAGGATGGCGTTCACGAAGTTACCCGCTGGAAGTATATGCCGGCAACACCTTGATTTGGAGCGGAAACACGGATAAAAGCCTGGGATATATTCATCTCAATGTAGAAAAGCCCGTACGTGCTAATACGATAACCATCCGCTTGAAAGGAAACACCAGTGACAAAGATGCTTTCGGACAGATTATCGAAGTAGAGGCTATAGCGGCCAATACAATGGAATTGGAAAAAAGCAGTAGCAAACACCAGTTGAGAATCATCGAAGTTGAGTTTCTCGAAACAATCAAATAAAAAAGTTCCGGCAATGTTGTTTATTTGCCTGCCATCAAGTATCTTTGTTCATAAACTGAATTTTAACGCTTATGTGTAAACAACCGGATATCCTAGAAAGTGAAAAGATTCACTTTGCAGTCATGGCAATAGAAGCTGGAGCACGCGAAATGGGAATTTCTCCTATGGAAATGCGCCGACGTTTAGAGAAAATGAATCTAATCAAACGTCTTCTACTGGACAATTACGAAGTGATGCACACACAAAGTCTAAAACATGTAGGCGAGGATGTGGTCGAGGCTTTGAAGAACTGGGAGGCACAGGAGGGCGAGAAGGGATGAAAATAACACTTTATCATGGCTCCACCCTTTCTATAGAGCATCCCTTAGCCAAAGTGGGACGTGCCGATTTAGATTTCGGTAGAGGTTTTTATCTAACCTCACTACGCTCACAAGCAGAACAGTGGGCTGCCCGCGTACAACTATTACGGGCAAGTACTACTGCATGGATTAATGTATACGAATTTGATATGGATGCAGCTATAAAAGCTGGATTCAAGCTACTTCGTTTTGATGCTTACGATCAGCATTGGTTGAATTTTATTGTCGCTAGTAGGAATGGAAAACAGCCTTGGAAAGATTATGATATTATAGAAGGAGGCGTAGCAAACGATCGGGTTATTGACACCATAGAAGATTACCTTAACGACATTATCACCATAGAGCAAGCCCTCGGGCAATTGGTATATGCACAACCTAATCATCAGATATGTTTGCTCAATCAGCAACTCATTGATACATATCTACATTTTGATAATAGTTTTCCACTGGATACTATGGACAGAAAAGGAGGTAACAAATGAGAGAACAAGTACTTTGGAGAAAAATCAGTCGCATCGTCCTATTATTATCAGCCCGATTGGAGATAAGCCCGGAAAGAGCATTAAATCTGTTTTATGAAACGAATGTATGTGCCATGTTACATGACTCCCGTTACGGACTGCATCTAATGAGTGATACTTATATTATAAATGATGTATTGCGTGAATTACAAGACAAGCAGTAATTTTAGAATATATTATGATACCAAGCAAACAAAATCTCTTCTTTTCATACCGTTCCTTTTTGAATCCTTATCACTCATTTTTTTCATTTATTCCTTCATTATTCACACCACGCTGATAAACCGATGGTGCCACCCCAAACTGTGCTTTAAAGCATTTGCTGAAATAAAAAGGATCACTGATGCCTACCTTGTAAGAGACTTCCGCAACCGTTAGATTATCTTCTGACAGCAACAACTCCGCCGCTTTCTTCATTCGCACCACACGCAAATATTCATTAGGCGAATATCCTGTTACGCCGCGTAATTTCCGATAAAAAACGGTTCGTCCCAACTTCATAAGCTGCGCAAACTCATCAATAGAAAATTCCGGGCGGGCAAGATTCTGTTCGAGAATGGCAGCCAAGCGGTCTGCAAATTCTTTATCCCGTTCGGTAGTACACATAGCCGGTCGCACAATACCCGGTTCGTTGGAGAACTTCTCACGCAATTTATCACGCTGTTCGATCAAACGGAATACACGTGCCAACAGCAGTTTAACGCTGAATGGTTTGGCGATGTATGCATCCGCACCTGCCTCAATTCCTTCCAGATGCTTTTCCGGTGAGTTCAACGCAGTCAGAAGGATAATGGGAATATGACTCGTATCAAAATCTGTTTTTAGTTTCTTGGTCACTTCAAATCCGGTCATTCCCGGCATCAGAACATCACAGATAATCAGGTCGGCATCATACGTACGGGCCTTTTCAAATCCGGACGTGCCGTCGGCAGCCACTTCCACTTCAAAGTATGCGCCAATTTCTTCCCGTAGAAACTCACGGATATCATTATCATCTTCAATAATCAGCACTTTCCGTTTGTTCAAAGGAGCAGCCATCTTTTCCGGGTCAGGAAGCTCTTCCGAAAGCTGTAACAAATGATGTACGTGACCGTCTGCCTCTTTCAGCAATACGTTGCCCGGAACAAGGAAGTCTTTCTCCGAATACACCGTCTTATCTGTCGGAATACATACGGTAAATACAGAACCGCCACCTTCATTGTCTTTATACTCAATCGTACCTTTATGCACCTGCACCAGTTCGTGGCTCAAATGCAGACCGACTCCAATACTGTCACCGGAGAAATTACTCTGCATAAACCGCTTGAACAATTCATTCTGTTTCTCTTTAGGAATCCCCACTCCCGTATCCGAAACCTGAATCTGCAATGTTTGCTTCCCTTCGTCCACATTCACCGAAAGAATAATCGTTCCGTTGGAAGGAGTATATTTAAATGCATTTGAAAGCAGGTTATAAGTCACCTTATCCAAATTACCTTTATCAATAAACATCTTATAAGATGGCACCGAAGGCAAGAAACGGAAGTTCATATTCTTCTGTTCCGCCACGTCGCCGAAACTCAAAAATATTTCATAAAGGAAAGAGATGACATCTGTTTCCTCTAAAGAAAGCGCCAGTTTATTATTCTGCATCTTTCTGAATTCCAATAACTGGTTGATGAGTCTCAACATACGTTGCGTACTCTTATCCATTGTTTTCAGAGGATATATCAATTCGCGCGGAATATCCGTGACACGCTGAATTTTCTCCAAAGCTCCCTGGATTAAAGTAAGCGGCGTACGGAATTCATGAGAAATATTGGTGAAGAAGACCAGCTTATATTCAGTCAGTTGCTTCTCTACGTTAATACGGTTACGCAAACCATTAAAGTTGCGGACGATGCGGAAGGCAAAATACAAGGCTACCATCAATAACAGAACATAGCACAACATTGCCCAGTTAGTCTTCCAAAACGGTGGGACGACTACGATCTTCAGTGTAGTCTCACTGTCGTTCCATATACCCGATCCATTGCTGGACTTGACATGAAGTATGTAGGTTCCCGGATTCAGGTACTTAAAGGAGGCGAAATTCAGTGGAGAAGGAGCACTCCATCCCTGGTCGTAGTTTTCCAACCAATACATATATTTCGTATGTCCGCTATCCGAATAGTCGAAAGTGGAGAAATCTATCAGGAATGAGTTTTGAAAATATTTCAGCGTAATTTCATCCGAATAAGCAAGAGACTGTTTTAAAGGAGAATCCTCCATCTGCGGATTCATCTGGGTCCCATTGACGTACAAATCAGTGAAAACAACCGGAGAAAACGTTTCACTATCTTGTATCTTTTCAGGGTCGATCACAATTAATCCATAGTTTGTACCAAAAAGCAATTTCCCGTCTTCACGCATACAGGCACTATTCTCACTATACACATTTCCTAAAGTATAGGAAGAAAAGAAATAGTTCTCAAAAGAACGGGTGGACGGGGTGAACTTGGAAATTCCATATTCAGTCGCTACCCAAAGGTTTCCTTTTCTATCTCCCAGAACAGACTGGATCACATCGTTGACCAACCCTTCGGAAGTTCCGTAATGCTCATATTTCAATGAATGATAGTCGTCCTGCGGCGTACAGAGGTTCAGTCCCGAACCGGAAGTACCAATCCACATACGTCCCTTCGTATCACGATAGATACATTTGATTTCATTACTGCAGAATTTTCCGTTTGTATAACTGAAGAGATGATAATTATCACCATCCGCAATCAGTGAGTCCGGATGAAAGATACAAATCCCCTCACTGGTTCCTACCCAGACCATTCCGTTTTCATCTTCTTCTATCACACGCACCATCCTCATTCCGAACGTTTGCTGGAAGAAATGCCGGAATTTATATTTCCCGTCAGAAGTAGGTTCAGCCAATTCGAGCCCTCCGCCGAATGTACCCACCCACATACGGTCTTTACGATCGCGATAAATAGCAAAAACGTTATTATCCGACAATGAAGTTGGGTCGGACGGGGTATTATAATACCAGGTATCTCCCACCTTCAATCCATTACCACGGGTTCCAGTCCACATCCGTCCCTGGCGATCTTCAGCGATTGCATAAATATTGGAATGAAAATATTGATTCGTCATTTTCGACTGAAGATTTGCGTCAAAGGTATAAAGTCCGCCTTTACGCGTACCTACCCAAATATCGCCATTAGACATCTTGGTCAACATACGGATGGTATTCGAACGGTCGAACAGTTCACGGGACTCGGGATAGATGCGGGAAGTTCCTTCATTCAACACTGAAATGCGGGATAAACCCGAATATTCCGAAGCTACCCAGATGCCACCGGCACGATCTTCCATGACATATTGCAGGAAATCCGAACTGATATGACTTTGATCGTTGATGTTGGCAACGAAATGTTCCAGTTTATCTTCGGCTGTGTTATAAGCAAAAAGCCCATTCCCATAGGTAGAAATCCAGATGATTCCGCGGGAATCATGTACGATATGATAACGTTCGAAGTCGATGTAACTGATCTTGTCTTGAGGGATCAACTGGAAATCTTTACTTTCACCGGTTGCGGCAACCACATAGGTGAGGCGTCCTGTATGATTATATATCCAATAGTCTCCGTGGTTGTCGCGAATCAGTTCGCCCTTTTTAATATTCAGACGAGGATCAGCGGCTACCTCTCCGGTCGTAAAATCATAAGTATATACTCCGGTCGTAGTCAGAATCATCCATTTATCTTTCAACAAGAAATTTCCGGTAGGCGACGTCTGCCCTGCAACGGTTGAAAGGGCAGCCAGCTTCTGCATCTTCTGCGTAGCCGAATGGTAATAATAAATATCTCCATCTGCCGTAAGGAAATACATGTCATCCTTATAAGCCAGAGAAGAAGTGAAATGAATCAACCGGTCTTCTATCCGATATTGTCCATTGGAGACAGAAACTAATCCGCATTGAGTGCCGATCCAGATACGTCCACTGGCATCTTCATTCACGAATTTCACCCGGTTGTCCGGCAGGTTTCCACGTTCTGTCCTGAATACGGTGGATGTCATTTCACCGTTTTTCTGATGCACCATACGTCGGCAACCATTGCCTTGATGTGATAACCATACGTCTCCGTTGGCTGTAACAAATACAGTAGAGTAATTCTGCCTTAACTCGCCGCAACCCGTGTAATCAACAAAACGGGCACGTTGCAAATCATAGCAGCTATATAGTTCAGGTGTAGTGGAAATCCATAAAAAGCCATCTTTATCTTCTGTGAGATCGTAAATCCGGTTGTCGGCCAAAGACACTTTATCTCCGGCTTCCGGACGAAAGGTCAGGAAAGAGTTGCCATCATAACGACTTAATCCGTTCAAGGTAGCCAGCCACAAAAAGCCTTTGCTATCCTGATAGATGTATCGGATAGAGTTGTTGGGAAGACCGTCACTAGTTCTCATTTGTGTAGAACGAAGCTCTATTGCACTATAGGCATTCAGTACAAAGCTAACAAGGAAAGTGAAGACTAAAAGGTGTCTTTGCGTCATATAGATTCCAAGATTAATAATAAATGTAGGACAAAAATAATCAAGATAGTTGAGATAATAAAAGAAACACTCCATTAAATAGTAGGAAGTGAATATGCTAAAGGACAATTATTACCATTTTTTAGACGCGGATTACACGAATGACGCGGATTTTTTATTCTTAAATCTGTGTCATCCGTGTAATCCGCGTCTAAAAAATTACAGACTGATAGAATTACTGAAAACTCAATCCATGTGGAATACTTCCGGCAAAGGAATGGATACGGGTGAATTGTCCGGATTCACTTCCATGATATCCGCCATATAATCCCACCATTTCTGTACGATTTCCGTATTACCTAAATCCTGCGAACCTGCTCCCCCTTCCGTTTTTTGGAAAGCAAACAGGATATTTGTTTCTTTATCCCAATAAATCGAATAGTCCGACACTCCATTCTGTGAAAGCAGTGCTTTCAGTTCGGGCCAGATGGCAGCATGTCTTTTTTCATATTCGGCTTCACATCCGGGTTTCAAATACATTTTAAATGCTTCTCGTTTCATGGTTTCAATCTATTTAAAGTTAATCTTTCTTTTCTTCTGTGTCGATAGCAAAAATAGGTGCTGTCGTCTTTTGTTTCACCTGGTAGTATTGAACGGCACTGTCATTCATCTGTGGATATTGATTTTTCAACAAGCGAATCATTTCCGCACCTGCCCAAAGAACCGGTCCGTAACCATGTGCCGCATATACATTGACCGGACGGTAATAGTAAAAAGCAGGGTCGAAAGCCATTCCCGTACCGACACAGGTTCCTTCCACTTGCCCCTCCGCATTTATCTTGCCGGCTACGGCATGCCATCCCAGATGAGTAACCGGTCCGTAAGCAATGGCGTCAATCCATCCTTTATTGATGGCGTGTGCCAGGCAGTATACATATATCGCAGTAGCGGAAGTTTCCAGGTAAGAATCATTCCGGTCGAGCAGTTGGTGCCAAAGTCCTTCTCCACTTTGCAAGGCTGTCACTCCACGTACATGAGCCCGGAAATAATCCATCACTTTCGCACGTTGAGGATAGTCTTCCGGTAGAACGTCGAGCAGTTCGCAAGCCGTCAACATAGCCCAACCGTTGGCGCGCGCCCAACAAAAAGCAGGATGATCGCTACTGCTTTCCACCCATCCGTGACGATACAGTCCTTTTTCGGGAATAAACATGCGATCGGCAAATTGCAGGAATTGTCTCACTGCTTCTGCCAGATATTTATTTTTTTGCCCCTTGTCATAATAACTCATCTGTGCTACTGCCGGAATACCCATAAACATATCATCCAGCCAAAGAGTGTTATGCTGCGGACGGTTGCGTGCAAAAGTTCCATCTGCCAGACGATACTCTTTATTAATGATGAAATCAAAATAATTACGTATCAGTTCATCCACAGGAAGCGAGGGATCTTTCAAACGGACTTTCACCATCGCCGCGCATACGGCTCCCGCATCATCCAGTGCGTGCGGAGTGAGGATTTGAAGCAACTGCGGGTCCGTTGTGCCCTTTTCTTTATAAACACGCTTGAAATGCGGTGCTACTTCGGCCAGAAAACGAAAACGATTCTGTACATAATCCATATAGCGTGTGTCACCCGTAGCTTCGGATGCCGCTATCAAGGCAGAATAGGTCACTCCCCATTCATAACTTGCCAAACGAAAAGCTCCACGCTCCAGTTGTGCCTCCTCTCCCATCGTTGTATAATTGGTAATCACTTTACCCGTATTCTTGTCTACCACACGGGCGGGAGTCTCCTTATCTATATAAGCAAATACACGGTCTACCTCTTTCTTTACCTGTTCCGGTGTCAAATCACCATAAGTGCCCTGATAAGCAGGTTGCAATAAATGCAAAGGCGTGTTTGAGTCATTCACTACAGTTTTCTTTTTCTGTGCGCTGACAGGCAAAGCTATCAGCAACGAAGCAATGGCTATGATACGAATATTCATATTTTATTTTTTAGGTATTTTACATCCTCTGAATAGGGTTCCCTGCAAATCCGGTCCAAAGTAGAATCCCGGTTGTGTCGGCTGGTTGTAGGCTACGTTCTGGGTAGCGATACTGATGCGATAAACAGGATCCTCCAAAAAGGTGTGGAAGCGGTAATCAGTGGGAATGGTAGAGACATAAAGCCGCAAAGCGGTATTATCGGCTGTGCGCAACAGTACTTCTTCCCGCCAGTCGCCTACAATATCCCCTTGCAGGCAAGGTGTTGCCTTCGTTCCGTTGTTGGAAAGAGCTCCTTCGAAAATGGCTATACGCTCACAGACTCCTTTCTTCCAATTATATTTGCTGACTATATTTCTATCCAATAGTTCGCGCAGTAAATCACCGTCCCACCAGACAGCCATATTACATGACAATCCTCTGACACGGGCTTTCACCACTTCTCCTTTTATATTTCTTATTCCTCCGGAAGCAAGAGACCACATTTCAACGCCCGGTTGGGTCGGGTCAATATCAGCCGCCATGCAACGCCCGACATCTGTACTATCTTTTATCTGGAAAAGAATTTCTCCGGTTGCCGCATCTCTGTATGTACTTCCGTCACGCTTGTTTTCGTGGCAGTCCCATACTTGCAACCCTTTGCGGGAAGGGTCGAAATGAGTCAGATGAATCGCGTCTCCATGTCCCATCTTCGTTGTGTACAGCCCTTTGCCGTTATGGTCGATGGCACACGAGCCGTAGATAATCTCATCGCATCCGTCACCGTCTACGTCACCTACCCGAAGGTTATGATTACCTTGTCCGGCATAGTCTTCACAACCGGGATGGTTACTGTCGAAAATCCAGCGTTCTTTCAGTTCCTTTCCATTCCAGTCGTATGCTGCCAATACTGTACGGGTATAATATCCACGACACATCACAACACTAGGATGGATGCCGTCGAGATAGGCAACACAAGCCAAAAAGCGGTCACTACGATTACCACGATTGTCTCCCCAGTCCATCAGGTTTCCTCTTCCCGGTACGTAATCAATCGTTTGCATCGCTTCTCCTGTCAGACCGTTGAAGACAGTCAGATATTCCGGTCCGGTCAAAATACGTCCCTGTTCATTCCGATAGTCAGCTTGCGCATCTCCAATCACTTTTCCTTTTCCGTCCACTGTTCCGTCGGCGGTTTTCATTACTACTTCCGCTTTACCGTCACCATCGAGGTCAAACACCATAAACTGGGTGTAGTGTGCACCGGCACGTATATTACGTCCCAGATTAATGCGCCATAAATGTTGCCCGTTTAATTTATAACAATCGAAATATACCTCTCCGGTGTAACCGTCATGCGAATTATCGTGTGCGTTCGACGGATCCCATTTCAAGATAATCTCATATTCCCCGTCACCATCCACATCGCCGATACTGGCATCATTAGGAGCATAGAAATAACTTTGTCCTGCCGGAGTCGTACCGTTTTCAGGACGATTCAGCGGGATGTTCAGATAACCAGCCGGAGCATCGGACGGCAATTGATAATTGCTTTCCGTTTTTGATTGGATAGCTTTGACGGTATAAAGTACGGATTCCGTACCTTTATATATATCCTGAAAGAAAGTCGCATTTCTTATCGGATATTTGTTTACCTTTTCACCGTTTCTATAAACATCAAAAGATTCGTCCATCGGGTCGGAGGACAGATAACGCCAAGACACGGCAACAGTAGATGGATTCTCTCTGATGGCAATTACACCGCGTCCCAAATGTTCGCGTTTCAGTTTCGAAAAGTCATAGTTCGGCTGCGCCACTACAAAAGCAGCTATCAGACACAGACTTAAAAAAGCACTTATGCATTTCATAGTTTTATCGTTAATCAATTTACAACACAAAAGTAAGCGGCACAGCCTACTTATAAAATAGAATATTGTACAGATCTATGTAGAAATCATCATATAGCCCACTTTTAAACCGCATTATAACTACCTGGTGAACAAAAATGAATATATCTGAACGGAAATCCATTGAAAAAGAAAAGTGCGTCCCTTATCTTTGCCAATGAAAATTAGAATGAACACCCAATTAATAAAACAGAATTATTTCACCATGAAGAAATCACTACTCTCATTCTTTACAGTAACTCTTCTTTGTCTTATGACAGGAAAGCCGGTCATGGCACAAGAGTTACCTGCACAAAAAGAGACTTTAGAGACTATCGTAAAAGTAAACGACTACTTTATGAAAAAGTATGCCGATTACACATTGCCTTCTTTCTATGGCAGAGTTCGTCCAAGCAATATATGGACGAGAGGCGTATATTATGAAGGATTAATGGCTCTGTATGGCATTTACCCTCGTGAGGATTATTATAAGTATGCCTACGATTGGGCTGATTTCCACAAATGGGGAATGAGAAACGGCAATACGACCCGTAACGCAGACGACCATTGCTGCGGACAAGTTTATATCGACCTTTATAATATGTGTCCGTCCGATCCGAATATGATCCGGAATATAAAAGCAAGTATCGATATGGTAGTCAATACTCCGCAGGTGAACGATTGGTGGTGGATTGACGCTATCCAGATGGCAATGCCAATCTACGCTAAGTTTGGGAAAATGACCGGTGAACAGAAATACTACGATAAGATGTGGGATATGTATTCTTACACTCGTAACGTGCACGGAGAAGCCGGAATGTATAATCCTAAAGATTGCTTGTGGTGGCGCGATCAGGATTTTGATCCTCCTTACAAAGAACCGAATGGAGAAGATTGTTACTGGAGTCGTGGAAACGGCTGGGTATATGCAGCTCTTGTACGGGTATTGGATGAAATCCCTGCCAATGAAATACATCGCCAGGATTATATAAATGATTTTCTCGCTATGAGCAAGGCACTTAAAAAATGTCAGCGTGAAGATGGTTTCTGGAATGTGAGTCTTCATGATCCGACGAACTTCGGAGGTAAAGAGACTTCCGGAACAGCACTGTTTGTATACGGCATGGCTTGGGGAGTGCGCAACGGACTGCTCGACCGCAAAGAATATCTTCCCGTCCTTTTAAAAGCATGGAACGCTATGGTGAAAGATGCCGTACATCCGAACGGATTCCTGGGATATGTGCAGGGAACAGGCAAAGAGCCTAAAGACGGACAGCCGGTTACTTATAAGAGTGTGCCCGACTTTGAAGACTACGGAGTCGGTTGTTTCCTGCTTGCCGGAACAGAAGTTTATAAATTAAAATAACATAGACAGTTTTTTCATTAGGTTTAAAGATAATCATTCATTAGGTTTAGTTAGAGGTTAGTTAGTAGCTAGTTCCCTCACTGACTGTTTAGACACCGGTCAGTGAGGGATTTCAAAGAAAACAGATTCATGAAAAACAAATTATTCCCGTATATATGTTGGCTGATGGCCATTACATTTAGTTTGCAACTGCAAGCGCAAAATAAAGTTTCCGCTCCCATGGCAGACGTCAATCAAGTAATTGACAACACGCTGGACAGCCTGAATAAAGCACGTACCTCGCGACCGGAAGCCGGTTCGAGCCGGAAAGGTGACAACCCTGTTCTGTTCCTGGTAGGTAACTCTACCATGCGTACCGGAACTTTAGGAAACGGCAACAACGGACAATGGGGATGGGGCTATTATGCAGGTGATTATTTCGACTCTAACCGGATTACTGTAGAGAATCATGCGTTGGGTGGAACCAGTAGCCGTACTTTCTATAACCGTTTATGGCCGGATGTAATCAAAGGAGTACGCCCGGGAGACTGGGTTATCATCGAACTGGGGCACAATGACAACGGCCCATACGACAGCGGACGTGCCCGTGCTTCCATTCCCGGAATTGGCAAAGATACACTGAACGTAACGATTAAAGAAACCGGAGTAAAAGAAACCGTATATACCTACGGGGAATATATGCGTCGTTTCATTCAAGATGTAAAAGCCAAAGGTGCTCATCCTATCCTATTTTCGCTTACTCCCCGCAATGCTTGGGAAGACAAAGACAGCACCATCATCACACGTGTCAACAAGACTTTTGGATTGTGGGCAAAGCAGGTGGCAGAAGAACAGCATGTTCCTTTTATTGACTTGAATGATATCAGTGCCCGCAAATTTGAGAAGTTCGGCAAGAATAAGGTGAAATATATGTTCTACATCGACCGTATACATACAAGTGCTTTCGGTGCTAAAGTAAATGCAGAATCTGCTGCTGACGGAATACGTGCGTATGAAGGACTGGAATTAGCCAATTATCTGAAACCTGTTGAGAAAGATACAGTGACAGGTTCCAGTCGGAAAGAGGGACGTCCGGTATTGTTTACTATCGGAGATAGTACGGTCAGAAATGAAGATAAAGACAAAAACGGTATGTGGGGTTGGGGAAGCGTAATTGCTGACGAGTTCAATCTAAATAAAATTTCTGTAGAAAATCGTGCGATGGCAGGACGTAGTGCACGTACTTTCCTCGATGAAGGTCGTTGGGATAAGGTATACAATGCCTTGCAACCGGGGGACTTCGTTCTGATTCAGTTCGGACATAATGATGCAGGAGATATAAACAAAGGGAAAGCCCGTGCCGAATTGCGCGGTTCGGGAGATGAGAGCAAAGTCTTTCTAATGGAAAAGACAGGCAAATATCAAGTTGTTTATACTTTCGGCTGGTATCTTCGAAAGTTCATCATGGATGTTCAGGAGAAAGGTGCCATTCCCATCGTTCTTAGTCATACGCCACGCAACAAATGGAAAGATGGAAAAATAGAACGTAATACCGAGTCTTTTGGCAAGTGGACACGTGAAGCTGCGGAAGCTACGGGAGCTTATTTTATCGATCTGAATAAGATTAGTGCCGATAAACTAGAAAAGAAAGGTGTGAAGAAAGCAGCAACTTACTATAATCATGACCATACACACTCTTCTTTGAAAGGAGCGCACATGAATGCGAAAAGCATTGTTGAAGGGTTGAAAAAGAGCGATTGCCCGTTAAAGAATTACTTAAAGTAAGAACATAAGGGATAAAGTACGCTATCTATCCCGTAATCTATTAATAGAAAAGTTACTCTTATCCCTTTGCAAACTTCTTTTGGATTAGTACCAAAGTATCAGTTGCTTAAGACTAATCTATAAACGCAAGTTCCGTTTATAAAAATGCAAGTTTTGTTTTTATAATCAAAAGCTTCATTTATAAAAACAGAACTTGCGTTTATAGTTTATAATAAGTTGATTGTAAGTTTGGTATTAAAAGAAAGGAAGTTTACCCTTAATGCGGAAGAACTTTGCTATTAATAGATTGGGAAGCAACTAGTGCTACTTTACACTCGTTCAGTTATCTATTGGAATAACTTCCTGCATATAAATAGCATCCAGACTCCAAAGAGCAGCATCATTCGTGCTGATGCTCGTACATTCATCTAATAGAGACGGTACTTCCGGCGGAAGTATGGTAGTGATGCGGAAAGGCGGTGCAGGTGTATGTTCCAACCGGGTAAACAAATCTTTCCAGGCTTCTTCAGCCATTTGGGTATTACGCAAGTGATAAGCTGCGTAAGCCATCAGGCGGGAAACACGAAAACGGCTATGGCTAAGCTCCCATGCTTTCTTCTTGTAACGTGCAGCATGGTCAAGCCAGGCGTCTTTCCATTCGGGTATATCAATCATACGCATCATTTCATTGGCTATCTCAAATCCGCCCATGATCGTCATTAAATGGTTGGTTGTTTCCAGTTTGGGGTCACATTCGGTTGTGATGATCCCTGTTGACGGATCAAATCCTAGAGCTTTGGGGCCGGTAAAGAGGCGGTTAGGCAGGACGGCAATGCTTTTCATTCCTGCTATTATTTTATCACGATAAGCAGTGTTACCTGTGCGCTCCCATTCTGTCATCCAATTACCGGCATAAGCCAGCCAGTCGGGACCGATACGCAAACGGGCGGGAGCGGTACAAGGATATTCACTGCGAGGTTGGGCCAGGCGCATAGGGTCCAAGTCATAGAGTTTGTGGTCGGCATCCTTCACTTCAGTCATTAAATCACCGCAACGTTCGTCTGTAGTAAGGTAATAGTAGAAACGGTTCCAGGCGGCCTGGCTGATTCGCGCTTCTTTAGCTCCGCATCCCCAATGACTTACATTATGCCGACTGCCTAATCCGGCATTGGGACCGATATGATAGACATCCACTTCGCCTGTATGACGCGTCATAGCTTCTGCCATACGCCAAATATCAATACGCCCGGTACGCAGGAAATTATACCATAGCCACATATTAGAAGCCAGTTCCGTATTGTCCCAGGCAAATCCTCCGACATCGTAACGCCAGGTATGACGAACAGGGTCATAAGCGTGCATCACATCACCATAATTCCAGAAACCGTACCACTTGTTTTGTTCGATTGCTTTCTGATAGAAGTCAATGTAAGCATCCAAGCGGGCTTCTACACGAGTACGGAATGGAGTAGTACGGTCGGGGAGACTCCATATCCCGAAAGCCTGGCGGGCATGAAGATAATTCGGGGTTGGCATTAACAGACTAGGGCTAGAAAATTGTTTGGCATAATCAGCAAAAGCCTTTTTTCCGGCATAGCCACTTTGTGGGATCAGTGTCAACGTAGTTGTACGGGCAATGCCGTATGGCGTGCTCATACCTTCTTGGACATCTTCATAGCTGGCATTCAGGTCATGAGCTATACGATCATAATGCCGTAAATCCATAGGCTCGGACTCCGGACTCCACAACCAGGCGGTAAGGGTAGCTACCGGGGTTCGTGCGTCTGAAATTTCAATAGAAGAGGGATAAGACTGCCAAAAGTCATGCATACAAAGTCCTAATCCTCCGGTAATATCTCCGACAAAAATATATCCATCGCTACGTGTGCCGGAAAAGGTTCCTATCCAGGGATTATCGTTATTGGCACGTTTACGAATGGAGAAAGCATCGGCAGTGAGTTGAGACAGACGGTAATCATTCCATGAAGCCCAGTTATCGAGCAGAGAGCGGTTCTTTTCATCGAAAGATTCATAAGGCGGAATACGTTTGCCTTCCATTTGCTGTTGTTGCAGGGAGGATTCATCTGTTGACTTCTGTTGTGCATCTTTCTTTTCATTACTGTTTTTCTTATTATCTGTCTTATTTAAAGTGAGTATGCGACGCCCTACCAATGGTTGTACCGGCTCGCTCCACACTCCTCCATCTGCACACGAGAAAGCAATATGACGATTATACAGAGCTTCACGCATAGGAACATCGAAACGGATACCCAAACTACGAATGAAATCTTTCTTCTGATCTCCGTCATAGACGAAGCTATGTACCATTTTGATCTGTTCACTGCCACCATAAAAGTAGAGACGTACCACAAAAGGAAGCCACTCACGGTTATTCCGTTTGTTCATATCAGAGTTATTCGCATAGTTCCCTTCCCTTTCAGAGTGATTCGTATCAATCTTCTTATTCCTGTTCTGATGTATCCCTTCCAACTTTACAAGTGCCCGTACAGAGCCCAGACGTTCTATGGTTACTGATTTTATTTCTCCTATGTAACGAGTAAAAGATATTTGAGATGTATTTTCTTGAATCGGCTCGCTTTGAGTATTACAAATCAGACGCGCTTTCTCTCCTACTTTAGTTCCTTTATATAATAGGCTATCAATCAGGAAATCTCCGCGTCGGGGAATAAATACGGAAATTACCCCTGTTTCAATCTGAATATTTTCAGGCGTTTCAGTGATTGCAATAGAAGCATTAGGCTGTTTATTGATAGTTTTTACTTTCCGGGGGGCTTTTTCTAATGTCAGTCTTTCCGTTCCGGCAGGAATGACTCCGGCAACTCCGCTCCATTTCACGGAACCATCCGGCCAGTAAGCCAATGGCCAAGTATCTACCGGAATCTCTTGATTTCTATCTGTTTTTAGTCGCAATGAAGTTTCAGGAAATAGGTAGCCTTCATCAAAAGGAACTCCGAAGCTTACAGCTTTGTCTTGTTCAGGAGTATTGCCGATCCAATGTAAAGGAACAGTAGACGTTTGGGGTGGTAAACATTCATAGTGGAAGTTTGTAATGCGGGTACGGGATAAGGTGGTGCGAAAGCCGAACCATCCTTCTGTCAGAGGTTCGGCATCGCGGAAGTCCACCAGTCTCTTGCCGTCTATGTAATAACTAACCCTATTATTTTCATTTGTTATCTTAATGTGATACCAGTGATTCGCTTTTAGCAAATGTTCGGTATCTGTATATTCTTTCAATATGGCAGGACGTACTTTGGGATCTGTGATTCCTGCTTCATTGCCGTCATAACGACGGAAGCGTGTAGTAGAGTTATAATTTCCACCATATCCCATGTAATAGAGTTGCAAAGAATAACAATTCAGAAAGATTCCGCTACGCCACTTCTCACGTTTCCATATATTATCAGGATATTTGGGATCCGAAGCCATCCAAAAGCAATTCAGGTCACTCAAACGGTCTCCTTCTTTTTCTACAACTACACATGCATCATATTCAATGGTTACCCGCCCGCTCATCTTTTCTTTCCTCCATAAAGTAAGGCCTTTAGGAGACAGTATTTCAGCGGTATCACCCTGAAATGTCACTTTATAATCCGGAGATTCCGACTCTACCTTCCAATATTTATGAAACTGGCGGGCGTTGAGGCCGGAAACTTTATTGTTTTGTGCGTTTGTTCCTAAAGTGATGAAGAGGAACAAAAGGATAAAGAGTTTTTTCATATGTATATTTGCTATCTCACCTTACAAAGGTAGGGAGAGCCGATCAATTAAGAAATAGAATATTATCCATATATATGGCGATTCGTTCAACTATGAAAAAAAGAACAACCCGACACTGTAACCGGATTGTTCTTTCCTTATAAACTTATACTAAATAGAATAAGATTTTTCTTATTCTTTCGGTTCTTCCGTTTCGGATGACTTCAAAGTTTCGGCGCCTACATAATAACCCAGGTTAGTTCCCTGATTATATCCCATGTTCTGCATAGCCTGAGACATGTCATAGTTATGGTCGGTCATCAAGTGTGGCAGACGGTGTGTAGTAGGATGATTCGTTGAGAATATATAGATTGATTTATAATCACTTGAGCCTAAAATAACCTCTTCACGGTAATCACCCAAAAAATCACCATAATAACAAGGATTATATTTTGAGGCATGATTTCCCTGATTACTACCATAAAGGTCAAAAGATATCAGACGATTCTTATTTGACTTGTTTACATCAGGGTTCGCTTTATAGCTCACAATACAACCGCGGTCTAACATTTCCCTAGTAGATTGACCACTCCAATAAATAGCCACATTATACATCACTCCGCTACCAATTCCAGTAGGATATGTAGTAGAAACCAATCCGGTACCATTACAACTAAACATACCTTCTTGTGTAGAAGACCAATATTCAAAATCCGGACTATCCGGATCAACATCCGCTACTATACAACGCCCAACATCACTTGCATCTGCCGGTAAATTTCGTCCATGACCGGTAATCATACTACCATCTCTTGCATTCATCACCTGACAGGCATATCCATTTCCCTGACCTTCATAATCTTTTGACTCTTCAAAAGAAGCAACAATCTGCAATCCGGAACGGTCTTTTATGAATTTTCCGACATGCAATATATCTCCATGCCCATTTCCACTACACCATAACTCGCTTCCATTATCGTCAATAGCTGCCGAACCATACAAAATCTCATCCCTTCCATCACCGTCCAAATCAGCAACACGGAAACAGTGTGAACACATCCCTAACCATTTAGACGAATGATCTGCTGTATCAAACTTCCAACGTGGAACCAATTCATTACCTTTTAAGTCAAGTGCCCAAACCTGCCAATTCTTATAAATACCTCTACTGATTATCAAACTAGGATTAGCCACTCGCGCTCCGGTTGTTTCATCAGGAATACCATCCAAATAAGCAACACCGATAAAGAAGCGATCCATACGATTGCCAAAATCATCTCCCCAATATTCACTCCAATACTTGGCACGTGATACTTTCGATCCTTCTCCTCCACGTGGAATATTATCTATACGAGTTATTTCACGTCCGTCATATCCCCTGCAAATAGAGATATATTCGGGACCCTCCATTATCAAACCGCAAGTAGTAGCTGTAGACGGGTCATTCTGATCTCTCGCAATAGCCGCTCCGGAGTACCAACCTTTACCATCTGTTTGACGATTACGATAATCATTCACTTTCCCATTTGCGTCAGTGATAATCTTGCCATCGGCAAACTTTGTACCTTCGGAAGTACGGAAAGCAATTTCACACAAACCGTCACCATCAAAATCATACAAGATATAAGAAGTATAATGTGATCCGGAACGGATGTTAATTCCCAAATCAATCCTCCACAAGAAAGTCCCGTCCATTTTATATGCTTCCAACAGAGTAGTACCATTAAACCAAACTCCCATATTCGCTCCGTCGTATGGTTCTCTCTTCACCACAATCTCTAATTCACCGTCACCGTCCAAGTCACCTAGCTGAATATCATCAGGAGAATATGTAATCGATGCATCGGGTACATTCATGTTTAATCTAATTTCATGATAAAACTTTTCTGCCATTTCAGAAGTAAATGTATAATCGCAAAGCGTTTCAGCCTGATTAGCAAGAGTAACCCGATATACATTCGTTTTTGATACATCAATATCTGCATCCACCCAGGAAGTCGTATTTGAAATAGGTTCTTCATTCAATTTCACTTCCGTCTCACCGTCTACTGATTTATAAATATCAAAAGCAACATTAGACGGATCGGTCTTCAATAATCTCCAGCTAATCAATGCGGATGCAATCCCTGATGCGTTATTGGGATCAGAAGCCGAAATAGGATCATAACTCACCCACATGGCGCGGCTACCCGTTATGACTTCGGTCGGCAGAGGAGGCAATTCTTCTGTTTGATTGCCATTGTTCACTTCAACGACGGGGTCATTATCTGAGCAAGCAACTATAGCCAGCAAATAAAACAGCCCCAATATTATATAATGTATCTTCATTTCTTTCGTTTTTTATTCTATAAACATCCGTTCTATGCAAGAATATCCTATTTCTATTCATCAGTATTCCGGTTAAGTTACCAACCCGGATTCTGCTCCAAATTAGGATTTTTCGATTTTTCACTCTGAGGAATCGGGAAGAAATACATCTTATCATCCCAACTTCTTTCTTTTACCTTACGCTCATACGTATAAATATCATCCCCATTTTTCGTAATTTTCATTTCAACAATGTTCTTGAAATGTTTGTCCCCCTCCTTCCAACGACGTACATCCCAAAAACGATGTCCTTCAAAAGCCAATTCTACCATACGTTCATTCTGATATTTCTTCCAGAAAGCATCATTGGTCATCCCTTGAGGGAATCCGGGCATTCCGGCACGTGTACGGACTACTTTGATAGCATCTACAGCCGAAGTTGTAAATTCACTGTCCGTTGCATACGGACTACCCAGATACTTATATACAGCTTCCGCATAATTCAAATAGAACTCTCCAAAACGGAACGTAATCCATGAATGATAGGTCTTTGAAGCTGTACCGGCACGCAAATCTACTGCCGTCTGACAATACTTCTTCAGATAATAACCTGTCGGAGTTCCGCCACTCAAAGGTTCCGCATTTAATCCGCCCTGATAGGTTTGCAGAGGAACAGTATTCCAGTTAGGCCATTTTTCGTCTCCATTCTTGGCAATAGTCAGATAGAAACGAGGGTCGCGGTTGGTATAATAAGGATTAGTAGGATCGTAGTTATCCAACTCGTCCGGGCGCAACCCTGTATCCTTCATCTCATACGCATCCACCAGTGTCTGTGTGGGACAGTTTCCACCTTTACAATTTTCCAACCCTACCGGGAAGTTATATCCCTCAAAAGAATTAGTGGTAGTAGTGGCACGACGGAGAAAAATCAATTCACTAGTAGCGTCATTGTAATTATCCTTACTCCAAAGTGATGAATAATCCTCCACTAAGAGTTTTGCCTTTTCAGCAAATCCATTACTGTCATCTAAAATTTCCTTATTGGCTTTAGCTGCACGATACCACAGCTCTTTATTATCAGTCGGGTTAAACAAAGGACTTGCCGCATACAACGCAGCACGAGCTTTCAAGGCCAATACCGTTTTACGGTTGGCACGTCCTGTTTCCGCCGGACTACTAGGCAATGCCATATCTCCCAGTTTACTGTAATCGACAATAATCTTATCCTTTATATCATCACATTCGGCTATGATATAATCAAAAATCTCCTGTGCCGGCCTGCGCGACAATGTATTCGATTCTTCGGCTGTTAATATATGGTCGCTAAACGGCACATCTCCATATTGCCGTACCAAGTTAAAGTAGAAATATGCACGAAGGAAACGCACCTCATACTGGTAATTGGTATAACGGAACATTTGTTGTGCATAATCACTGTTCAAAGCCAACTCGGGAAATGTCAGTCCGGTAAACTTCTCCAGATATAAATTACAATTGGCTATCCCTTCATAACAGGACGTCCACATACTACTTTTAGCATTTGACGGACTCCAAGAACCATTGTAAAAGTCTTCAATCTGATTTCCCGAATAAGCATATTCAGCCTCATCAGTAGCAGAACCAAGAATTGCCCCGCTATAGTTTCCAAAGTCCACATCCATGGACAAATAGATATTTGTTATCAGCCCTCCCACATTACCGAAGTTGAGCTTCACAAAATCCTCATCATAGTTATTGTACTCATGATATTCCATCTTATCTGAGCAGGAACCGAGTGTGACTACACACATCATTCCGTAGATAATGTTTTTCAGTTTCATTCTTTCGCTTTGTTTTTATGATTAAAAACCAATCGTAACACCGACTACTACACTCTTATTCAGCGGAGTCGCTACACCATAACATTCCGGATCTGCCACATCAATGTGATCTGAACAGAACAAGTCTGTTCCTCTAACATATAACTTGGCACTCCCCAATATCTTAGTCTTCTTCATCAATTCTTTCGGGAATCTGTAATACACCTCCGCATTACGCAACTTCAAGAATGACCGGTCTGCCAACCAAACCGTATTAGCCTGATAGTTATTGGCATTACTCTGTGAACTCAAACGAGGATATTTGGCATTTTGATTTTCCGGTGTCCAACGATTCTCATAATAATGAGTAGAAAGTGTCGTATTATTTATCAATGGCCAAAACATACTCTTCGTATTCAATAAAGCAGAATAGTTACCTGTTCCCTGAAACATTACATCTACCCCAATCCCTTTCCATTCGGCTCCCAAATGGAAAGAATAATAAATTTCCGGGGCTGTCGTACTATAACCAATAGCAGTTTTGTCATTAGCATCAATGATTCCGTCTCCATTCACATCTTTATATTTTATGTCTCCCGGCACTACCGTAGTAAAGTTTTGTGTAAGGCTGTTTGCTATATCTTCTTTATCTTTGAAGAAACCTTCAGCTACCATTCCATATACTTGGCCCAACCGATTTCCTGTTTGCACAAGATTCTTATACAAACGCGGTTCTTCCAGTTGTTCCTTAATTTCATTCTTATTCCAAGCAAAATTACCGCCAAGATTAAACACTACATCTCCTAACCTTTTCGTATAGTTAAGTCCTAGTTCCATACCATAGCTATCAACGATTCCGGCATTCTCGAACGGAGCATCAACTCCCAGTACATCGGTATATTTACCCTCGGAAGAAACCCAAATATCTTTTCTCCGTTGATAATAGCCTTCTGCCGTCACATTCAATCCATTGAACAACATAGCATCAACACCAACATTATATTTATACGCTTTCTCATGTGTCGAATTAGCAGTTGCCAAGCGACCGATAATAGTACTTCCGAATTCAGAGTCGTAACTACTGTTAAACTTATATTGCGTACCGGTAGTCGTATAAATCTGGTCCCAATAGTCATATACGGTAGTACTTCCGTCTTTAGGCAGATAATCAACATTGATCACTCCAAACGAAGCGCGCAATTTCAAGAAGTTCACCCAAGACACATCTTTCAACCATTTTTCTTCCGAAAGTACCCAAGCAGCAGAAATGGTAGGAGAAAAAGCCCATTTATGTCCCGGTGCCAATAAACTGGAAGCCGAACCAACCAATGCCAGATCCAAATAATAGCGATTAGAGAAACCTACATGATTATACCAAGAAACATTTTGCCGATAAATAGTAGTGTTCAGACCGTATGAATCACGATATTCATAATCCCATTTCAATTGAGAATACACATCCCACTTTTGGAATGAACGATTATAATCTACACTACCTGCAAAATTAAATTGACGCGCCCAATTGTCAATACCCGCACCCGAACCCATTTCACTGGATTCGCCACCTGAAATGGCAGTATAAAACGGCCCGTTAGTTGTCCAGCTTGTTGCATAACCGGCATACGTATAAGTTTTGCTATGGTCTTCTAAAATATTGGAATAGTTATCATAAGCTAAACGAAAGTTAGCTCCCAATCCTTTCAGCAAACCAGACAAATCTTGTGATAAGGTAAGGTCGGCAAACAAACTGCGAGAGTGTCCTTTAGAATAAGCAGCTCCCTGCGATTGTGCGACAGGATTCGACGTGCCCGCCCAAGTGGTACTTCCTCCCCAACTGCCATCTTCCGTACGAACCGGAAAAGCTGCAGAAGGAATCGAATAAATCATATCCCATAAGTTAACCGAAGCCCCCGGAATCCGAGATTCGGATAATGTTCCGAGAAGATTTAACTTCAATTTGGTAGTGCCCGTTAAATCAATATCCAGATTTGTACGCAAATTAGCACGTGAATACATATTCTGTGTAGAATATCCGTCATTTGCATTCGGGGTCTTGATAAACCCTTTGTCTGTTAATAAATTCGCCATAGTATAGTAGCGGAACTTTGTTCCTCCTCCACGGAATTCAATCGTGTATTTATTAGAAACTCCTCTGTCTTTAAAGGTTTCATCAATCCAGTTCACATTAGGATAGAGATAAGGGTACATACGGGAAGCTCCTCCACTGCCTACTCCATTACGGAAAGCGTCGACTTCTTCCGGAGTATATCGAGCTCCCAAACCTTCATATCCACGCGCTTCATTCACTGCAGAAGCATACGTAGCCGCATCTACAAATTCCGGACGTCGAGACTGAGTGTTAATGATGTGATCATACGTAAACGTTATCTCTTTTGTTTTGTACTTACCACGCTTCGTCGTAATCAAGATCGCACCGTTCACTCCTTTGTATCCGTACAATGCCACAGCCGCAGCATCTTTCAGGATGGAAACGGATTCTACTTCTTCCGGACTCACCAAGCTCATGTCTCGTTCCAAACCGTCAACCAGCACAAGCGGTGTACTACTTGACAAGCTCTGCAAACCACGTACATAAAAGGTAGGATCTGCCATTAAACCTGTACTAGCTGCATTCTGCAAAGTAGTAAGGCCCAATCCATATCCATATAAAGAATTGGATATATTCCGGGAAGACCGCTTATTAAACTCTTCATTATAGGTGGTAGAAACAGCTGCTGTTGATTCATGACGATTGAATGTCCGGTTAGCTCCCACATCAATAGTCTGAGCTGCATATCCCATCACAATAGTCATCGGACCATCAGCCTTTACCACAACTGTGGTAGAGCCTTTGTCGACAGAAAAGACACTCAAGCGTTGTCCCTTCTCGACCGCAATCTCAAATTTACCATCTTTATCAGTTTCAACCCGGGTCTCCACTGCGCCACCTTCCACATTAACGGACGCTCCATAGACTGGGTTTCCCGATTTATCAACAACAATACCTATAATGTTGTTGTCTGTATTCTGCGCTCTGACCGGAATGCTCAAACAAACTAGTAAAGCCAGTATCAGAATCTTATTTTTTCTCATATAAATCAATATTCAAGTATTGTTTTAATCTGTTTCGTTGTCTCACATTACCAACCCGGATTCTGAATCAATCCATACCCTTTGTTAATTTCCGTTTGCGGGAATGGAGAAAGATACCATTTGGAATCAAATCCGTATGTCCACCAACGACGAACCGGTTTAGATAATTCAAACCTTTCATATTCAAATCGAGTAGGTTGCAATGCTCCTTTGTTCTTATCTCCTTCATTCCATTTTGTATTACCTGTCATGCGATTACCGGTATCATCCAAACGATAGGCAAGTAATCCATGCAGACGTTTCTCGAAACGATCGGCACGTTTGTAACGGACAAGATCAAAGTAACGGCTATCTTCAAGCCCCAATTCCCGAACACGTTCACACAGCAATTCTTCCAATAAGGCAGCTTTGTCAGAAAGTAAATTCTTATCTGTAACACACTCCGCCAAATCTTTCTTCAATCCCACGCGGGCACGTACTATATTCATTTGGTTAATAGCCCCCCGGTGATCGTTCTTAGCTTGAAGCAAAGCCTCCGCATAAGTCAAATAAATATCAGACAAGCGAAGATAAACCCAGTGCGTATACTGACGTTGGTACTCAGTTCCCAAATAATATTTCATATTTTTATAACCGGTCGCATAGTTACCAGATTCAAGTGCCGCATTTTGTCCTTCATCGTATCCTCCGACCCACAATTCATAAGGTAAACCGGACATCGTTCCGGCACTCCAGTCTAACATCTTCGGTAGTCCATTCACCATGCAATGCTCATACAGACGAGGGTCACGAGTTAATACGATTTCCGACAATAGTTGTTCTCCATTTTTAAATGTTCCGGTCAAGAACATTTCATCCAACTTACCTTCTGTTTCCGCCTTTTTCCAGTCAAACGGAGTGCCGTCGGCCCATGGGAACATCTCCACATATTCCTGTGTAGGCGGATATTCAGTACGGCAAAGTGACGGAACAGCCCAAGAATGCCACATATAAGAACTTGAGTTGAAAGCGTCCGACATATTCGTGCGAACAGAATGTAAGACTTCCTTGCTGTTCTGACGAATATACCCCATACGATATGCCTGACGATACTGTTCCGGTGTTTCTTCCGAAGCCTTATTCAGGCTATACCCGCCTTGACTCTCCAGCTCTTTAAAGAATGCTTCACAAGCCTTCAAACAGTTATCCCAAAGTTCCGCATGATAGCCGCCGTACCATACCAGACGTTGCTGTTCAGCCTCTGAGTTTCCTCCTGCATATCCGTTGACATCGTTAAACAACGGAGAAGCGGCAAATTGCCAGATTTTGCATTTCAATGCCATCGCACCGGCCTTTGTCCAGTGTCCGGCCTTGCTGGCAAGATCGGCATCAGCATAAGCCCACACCAATCCACCAGAATTGATAGCATCATCCAACATCTTTATCATGTAATTAACAGTCTCCTCTACCGTAGCACGGGGTATTTCATAACCTGACTCCGTACCGGTGAATGACGCATATAACAATGGAAGACCTCCATAATGACGGAACATATCAAAATAGCGTGCTGCAATCAAGCATTTAGCTTCTGCCACCAACTGAGTTTTTTCAGCATTATCCATACCCGGCACTCTATCTATATTTTCCATTAACAACCAACACCAACGCACTACTTCCCATACCATTTCCCGTGTATATGGGAAAATATCCTCGTTTCTACCATAATTAGCATTGTGAATTCCCATATAATACTGTTTATACACACCAGCATCGCTAAAATAAAGTGACCAGCAATCTGTTAGTGCATCTTTCTTTCCTAAATAAGGGCTGGAAGAATCTGGAATATTACCATTACTGTCTGTATTATAAGGTAATCCATAATACTGCCTACTATAACAGGTATTCAAAAATTGGCGCGTATATTCAGCGCTATTGAATACTGTATCAATAGTTGCATTTCCGCCCGGTGCCTTATCTAGAAAAGAGTTTCCGAATTTAATTTCGTCCACACATGAAGTGGAAACCAGACTAATTACCGCTCCCATCATCGCACCGATAAACCATTTATTTTGTAATTTCATTGTATCTTTCCTTTATCAATTTTAGAATCCTAATTTCAAGCTCAACGTATAAGTCTTGGACAATGGATAAGAAGGTGCATTAGTAGCTCTTGCTTCCGGATCACCCCACAAATAAGGAGTTATAGTCCACAGATTATATCCCGCAAAGGCCAACTGACATGTATTCAGTCCAAGTTTCTTCATCAATGGGAAATGAAAATTGTATGCTACCTGAAGGGTCTTTAAGCGCAAATATTTTGCATCCTTCTCATACAAAGTAGAAGTAGCATAGTTGTTCGTTGAATTTTCAATGGTAGCCCTCGGATACTCCGAAGATTGTGACGGATTTTCCGGTGTCCATGTATGGTCTAAATGGTATGCCAACAATCCTCCCTGCTCACTATTGGAAGATGAATAAAACGGTTGACGAAATACATCCGAAATCATACGACTTACATTCCAGGCCCCTGTCCATTGAGTACTTATTTCCAGATTCTTCCAACTGAATCCTAAATTAATACCTAGCATATATTCAGGATCGTCTGTAAAGCCATAGTCATAACTTGCATCATTTGCATCAATCTTACGGTCACCATTCAAGTCTACATATACTGCATCTCCATTTTGAAGAATACTCTCGTGAGTGGGGAACGGACGATTAAATGTCTGCTCATATAGCGCAGGTGTATCCTCATCATAGAAGCGCCAGAAAACATATTGACTACGCGAACCAATACGGTGTCCCTTCTGATATTGATATAAATTATTCTGCGGGGCTTCCTTCTTTTCAAAAATCTCATTCTGATTATAAGAAAGGTTAATACCCGCCCAATAACGGAAATTATCGCCAATCTTATCGTTCCATTTTAAAGAAAGTTCCCAGCCCCAACTGTCTACACTTCCTAAATTTGAATAGGGAGTAATGAACCCTAACATTCCCGGAGCTGTACCATCACGCAAAAGGATGTCATTACGACGTTCTTTATAATATTCAAAGGTTGTTTTCAGACGGTCATCAAGGAAGTTAATATCAACACCATAGTTCCGTTTCAGAGCTTTTTCCCATGTCACAGCAGCATTATTCTTAGCTACCTCACGTGCCCCTAGACTAACAGTACCATTATCTGTACCGAATCCATATCCCCAAGCGTTAGTCGCTCCTCCACTTGCTGTTACACGATTCGCCAAATCACCTAAACCGACATTATATGGATCAGCCATATACATAAATCGCGATCCCCCAATATTATCGTTACCTACTAAACCGACACTGGCACGTAATTTCAAAAAGCTAACTACCGACTTCAAAGGACGGAAAAACTTCTCTTCACTCATCACCCAACCTATAGAACCAGCCGGGAAATAAGAAAAGCGCAAATCGGACGCAAAGTTTTCCGAACCGTTATAACCCACATTAAACTCTGCCATATAGCGACTCTTCCAATCATAAGTGACACGTCCGACTAATCCGACATATCCATGAGGAATGTCCGAATATACTTTCGGATAATATTCTTTCTGTTGATTATATAAGAATAAAGCTGTTACTGTATGATCACCAAAAGTACGATTATAATTAAAGCTAGCTTCCATATACCAATTACGCGCTTTACCTGTAGTATACGAATACTTCACATCCGTATTCTCTCCAAACTTACGATAAGCAATACTACCGTCATCCATCAATACAGGGGTGTATGTAGCTACAGACCCACCAGAACCGACTTTATTAACTGTAAATGAGCTGTTATAAGATCCCTTCACTTTAAAAGAAAGTCCCTTAGTCAAGAAGTCCATTTTTTGGTCTAAAATCACATCCACATTCAGCGAATTGTTACTGGTCTGGCTGAATCCATTTCCATAATATCCCATACCTGTACCTCCTGTAAATGGTAATTTCAGCCCGTCCGAATAAGTCTCATCGCTCGAATTTACTAATTTTCCGTCTATGATTCCCGGACTGGAGAAAGGAGTAGCATAATACATATTTTTAATCAATCCGGAAGATCCCTGACTCGTACGCGGTTGATCTGAATTATTCACATTACCACTAATATTGAATGACAAAGTAGTCGTTTTAGTGACATCCATATCCAAGTTTGTACGATAGTTAAACCGACGGTACTGATAGCTTAAATTATAAGGAAGATCAAACTCACTAAAAAGTCCTCCTTGCGTATAAGCACCTGCAGAGATGAAATAACGTACTTTATCTGTTCCTCCCGAGATGTTCAGATTATGCTGGCTCTGAAGCGTAGAGCTTTTCATAATATAGTCAGCCCATTGTATATTTGGGAAACGAATAGGATCGGAACCATCTGCAAATTTTTGAATCACTCCATCACTAAATAAGGCAGATTTGCCATCACCGGACATCATTTGATTATGAAAACGGGCATAGTCATAGGAACTTGCCTGTTCTACCATTTTTGTAGGCATCAATACAGAAGCAGAAGTAGTAAACGAAATTTTCGCCTTTCCTTCCTTTCCTCGTTTAGTTGTAATCAAAATGACCCCGTTTGCTCCACGAATACCAAATACGGCTGTTGCCGAAGCATCTTTCAAGATAGAAATGGATTCAATTTCATTCGGGTCGATATCACTCATACTTTCACGATCCACACCGTCTACCTGAATTAACGGTGAAGAATTTTCCCAAGTAGCTTTACCACGAATAAAAATTTCAGCGGCATCCGCTCCCGGCTCACCGGAATATTGTACGGTAGTCAAACCTGTCATCTGCCCTCCTAATACATTGGAAACCGAACCTACAGATACACGGGTCAATTCTTCTCCCTTCACACTGGCGATAGCTCCTGTCATAGTCACTTTCTTCTGCGTGCCATAAGCTACAATCTCCACCTCTTCAAGAGCAGTCACATCCTCTACCAGGATGATTTTCATATCATTTTTTGCTACAACTGTTTTATCAGTATAACCTATAAAAGATACTTTCAGTTTAGTACCGGGACGTACATTTATTCTAAATACACCGTCAATGTCGGTAATTGTACCGTTAGATGTTCCTTCCGCAAGTACACTTGCTCCAATTATCGGTTCGCCTTGGCTATCTACTACTGTTCCTTTTATAGTACTTTGCTGCTGTACAACTTCGATGGCTGCCGAAGCTGTTTGCAATCCCCATGCAGGTGCAAAAGTTGCTATAGTGAAAAACAGAGCGACAGGTAAGGTTGTCCCCTTTATAAAGTTTTTCTTATTCATATATGTATATGTTCATGATATAAGTATAGTTGACGGACTTTATATACCGTCATGTTTATTTTAGAATGCGAGCATCATACGGAAATAGCCGGCGCATGAAGCACGTTCACAAGTGACGTGAAAGCTTCCATTTCCCATGCTATGTGTCCATTGATTGACTGCAGAACGCTGTGTACTACTCCAATAGTGCCCAGCAGCCTTGTTATTTACAGGTAGATCAGAAGTAACCATCTTATCACCATTTACTTTCTGAAGACTACTATTAATACCACTCATATTCTTGGCAACCTGATCCCAGCACATCACAGAAGGTAGATACCAAGGAGTTACACCAGAAGGAACGGCTTCTGCTTTACGATAAGCCATGATATAGTCATAAACATAATCACAAGTAGATGTACTACCCATTCCTTCGTAACACATAGTAAGTATTTTTGTGTTATTATACCCCATCAATGCGGGAAAAACCTTTGATGCATCATTTTTGTTAACATCCCTCTCGGTGTTACAACCTACAAACTTATCCTTCCAATCTTCATCTGAATTAAACCAATCTGAGTAATAACCAGCCTTACTAGAATGAAACATTTGCAAGGCAATATCGTTTTGTTCATCATCTTTTACCAATGAGTTCTTTGTAGATAATACTATCCCATGCGTACAAGCGGGGAAGTCACGACGCAAAGCATCAATCTCAGCAGAATAAAGTTCGGGATGTGTTACACTGGGCTGTGAATTACCCACATAACAAACAATACCAATCACATTCTCCGGCACCGCCTCCGCATCTACAGAAACTATTTTTCCGTCCGCACAAAAATAATCCCCTACCTGCAAAGTATGGTTAATCTTACTCTTATCTTCGATGGTATACATCTTCGCTGTTCCTCCTTCCAAGGTACCTTTAGCTTCATATTCCATTTCACTTACTCCTACATAAGTCCCCTTTATGGAGAATTCCTTATTCGGATTAACCAAAAAACGGTATGTATTTGTACTTTCCTGATAATAAGGAGTTGCTTGAGTATTGTTCACTGTAAACGAACCGGCAGCCAAAGGTAACAGATAATCATCTATACCGCCATTTGTAAAGCTATAGGTCAAATTAGGCATCTTTACTACCGCAAGAGCCATCCGATGTTGCATAGTAAAAGCGATCTGCCCTTTCAAACGATCCCCCTGAACACTACCCGTACTGGTCATCAAATCATATTGTGTATAATTTCCTTCATTTTGTTCATCGCCAATTTTCCAATTGTTAACATACGTTTCAAAAGGATCTACCTTAGTAGGATCAAAAGTCACATTCGCATTATACGGATAGTACGCATAAAAAGTCATCCGCTGAAATTGTGAACCTTTGTATTCAATAGGATCCCCTCCATCAGTCAATTCCCAATAGCCATCTGTCAGTGTGAATTTCCGATTCTTGATATCCTCTACCACCGTTTCTCCTCTTACCGCAAATATACCGATAGCATCTCCGTTAGAAAATCGGGTAGTATATCCATTCTCTGTAGCACGTGTCTTACCACTTTCGTCCATAAATCCTTCATCAGACACACTAATCTGAAATCCCTGCAAAGAATCCGGGGTTTCTCCGGTCAGTTCTTCATTTTGCGAGCAAGACGCAACTACGGCTGCGCCAGCCAGAAAAAGCATTGATATATAATTATATATTTTCATAAATCTCATGTTTATATTTTTAGCATTTTTATCTATATTAGATTGGTAAACAGATCACTTCACAACAGGCTGTGGAGTTACGGTTTCTTCTGTAATATTCCAACTAGGATTGGTTATCTCTGTTCCAGTTTCAGCTATACTCGGGTCGGATGTTATAGGATCGTGGTTTTCATCCTCCCATCCTATTATTTGCGTTTGTTCTGTGATTGTCAACACATAATTATTGTCCTCGTATTTATTTGTCTTGATGATATAATTATAAGAAAATCCTGATTTCAGTTCTGTCAAGTTAGCAAACTCGGCTTCATAAAGATAACCGTTCATTCTAGCTTGGATAGTTACTTTGCCTTGCACCTTCTGTGGCAGTAAAATAGCTTGTACTGTATAATTATCCTGCTCTCCTATTTTATCCCAATATATATCATCTTCGTCCGTAACAGGGTCTTCACTGACTGTTGTCTCCCCTGTTTTAGGATTAAATGTACCATTATTCTTAAGCCCAATAAGATAGCAAGTTATATCTGCTAAGTCCACACCTTCGCCAGCTTGAAACTCCAATCTAATACGACTCATCACATGATTGAATGCTAATGTCACGTTCGGGGTTTGTGATGTAGCCTTCCCTTTAGCAAAAAGAAAATCTATCTTCGCACGTTCTTCTGCTGTAGCTTGATTGTCACTGGCTGTAGTCACTTCCAATACAGGTTGTTCTTCACCTGATGTACCAGAAAATGGAGCGTATGCCACTACATCATACTCTCCGGAACCTAATACCCAAATTTCTTCTGCATTTCTTCCTTTTGCTGCAAAAAGACCATTGCCCTTGTATTTGTAATGAATATTCACTTGTTCCGTACCACAAGTGATTCCTACCGAGTCTTCTGCCTCCCAGTTTGTTTCCGTAGCTCTTGTAACAAGATTGCTTGCCTCATGATTGTTTATTACTGCACTAAAAGAAACTTTCGCTCCCGTATCACCGGTAAACTGAATATCAGTTTCTTTAATATCGTTGCTACATCCTGCTAAAAGTAGTAAGGCAACAGCAGTTGTGACATAGTTTTTTTTCATACCATGTTTTTTAAAGTTAAACATATTTTTGTTGATTAGTAAAATCGTCGTAAAGTAAAAAAGACAATGGCTGCATTCTTTTCCAAGCAGCAATTGAAATAAATGAAGCATTTTTTTTATTGTTTTCCATATCTATTAGGTACATCTGTT
>NC_021017.1:4037708-4047828 GCF_000210075.1 Bacteroides xylanisolvens XB1A | reverse complement strand
ATAATAAATATGCTATGTAAATATAGAAATACCATACAATATATCATACAACTAAACCTCTATAAAGTACTACATTACAGGAATATCCATATAAAATACAAAAAGAAACAAAAAGTCTTCATTAGAGGATAAAAAGATAAATCAACAATAAAGAATCTATAAACCAATATTTATAACTTAATAATTAAAGTATGAAAAGCAACAAAAAAGGTAATCACCTGTATGCCTATAAGGATACTATCCGACGGCTATTTCTTCTCACTTTGTTCTCCTTTTTAATAGTAGAATCCTATGCCCAAAACAAAACGATTTCGGGTACGGTTACAGATTTTACCGGAGAACCGGTTATTGGTGCCAGTGTGTTGGTTAATGGTACTACTAATGGTACAATTACTGATTTAAATGGCAAGTTTTCTCTTTCCAATGTACCAACCAAAGGTACAATCACTATCACTTATATAGGATACAAAAAGCAAGAAGTATCCGTAGCAGGAAATACTAACTTCAAGATAACTCTTCAAGAAGATACTGAAACGCTGGATGAAGTAGTAGTTGTGGGCTACGGTGTACAGAAGAAAAGCGATGTAACTGGCGCTATGGCCCGCGTAGGAGAAAAAGAATTAAAAGCAATGCCTGTAAGAAATGCATTGGAAGGAATGCAGGGCAAAACAGCAGGTGTGGATATTACATCTAGCCAACGTCCCGGAGAAGTCGGTAACATTAACATTCGTGGGCAACGCTCTATTAATGCAGAGCAAGGACCACTGTATGTCGTAGATGGTATGGTAATTCAAAATGGAGGTATTGAAAACATCAATCCTTCCGACATTGAAGCTATTGACATTTTGAAAGATGCTTCGGCCACAGCCATTTATGGTTCACGTGGTGCCAATGGTGTAATTCTCGTAACTACTAAAAAAGGAAAAGAGGGAAAAGTCACCCTGAACTATTCAGGTACTGTTACTTTTGAAACATTACATGATGTCACAGAAATGATGTCTGCCACAGAATGGCTGGATTATGCTCGCCTAGCCAAATACAATGCGGGTTCTTATGCTTCGGCCATTCCAACTTATGAAGCAGATAAAGCAGCATTCGGCAGTGTAAGCGCTTCGTGGAAGAATATCGAGCAAGCATGGTCAAATGGCAATTATGATCCCTCAAAGGTCGGCTCCTACGACTGGGCATCTCACGGCAAACAGACGGGTATCACCCACGAACATACCTTAAGTGCCTCCGGAGGTTCGGACAAATTCCAAGGTTATGCTTCATTCGGCTATCTAGATCAAAAAGGAACACAACCAGGACAAGCCTATGAACGTTATACATTAAAGACATCATTTGACGTAACTCCTGTTGATTGGTTCAAAATGGGTTCTTCAATTAACGCATCATATTCTACTCAAGACTATGGATATAGTTTCTCTAAATCCGTAACTGGTTCCGGTGACTTCTATAGTGCATTAAGAAGCATGATCCCATGGACTGTGCCTTACGATGAAAACGGTGAATATGTCCGTTATCCAAGCGGTGACGTAAATATCATCAACCCCATCCGAGAATTAGACTATAATACCAATCAACGCCGTACTTTCCGTGCTTCTGCCAGCATGTACTCACAGATTGATTTCGGAAAAATTTGGAAACCACTGGAAGGTTTATCCTATCGTCTTCAGTTTGGTCCCGAATTTCAATTTTACACTCTAGGAGTTGCTAACGCTGCTGATGGCATCAATGGAGATGGTAACAACGGTGCACAATATAAGAACGAACAAAAGCGTGCATGGACATTGGATAACCTGATCTATTACAATAAAACTCTAGGTCAGCATAGTCTAGGAATGACATTGATGCAATCCGCTTCTGCCTATCATTACGAGATGGGAGATATGAGAGCCACTAATGTAGCCTCGTCGGATGAGCTTTGGTATAATATGGGATCTGCCGGTACATTGAATTCCTTTGGTACTGGGCTAACCGAAACTCAGATGGCATCTTATATGGTTCGACTGAACTATGGTTACAAAGATAAATACTTGTTAACGGCATCTATGCGTTGGGATGGTGCCTCTCAATTAGCCGAAGGACACAAATGGGCAAGTTTCCCCTCTGCAGCTATTGCATGGAGAATGGATCAAGAAGATTTCATGAAAGACATCAGTTGGTTGAATCAGTTGAAACTTCGTGTAGGTATGGGTGTCACAGGCAATGCAGCTATCAAAGCATACGCAACCAAAGGCGCTATCACAGGCTTATACTATAACTGGGGACAGAATGAGTCATCCTTGGGCTATGTACCTTCCGATCCTTCACAAAAAGAGCCTGCTAAAATGGCTAATCCAACCTTAGGCTGGGAACGAACTACACAATACAATGTCGGTATTGACTATGGCTTCTTTAATAACCGACTCACCGGTAGTATTGATGCATACAAAACAAAAACCAATGACTTATTATTAGAAATGTCAATCCCTTCATTAACGGGTTATGTTTCTACGTATGCCAATGTGGGTAAAACATCCGGATATGGTATTGATTTGCAAGTAAATGCAATACCAGTACAAACCAAAGATTTTACCTGGAGCACTACTTTAACATGGTCTATGGATAGAAACCGAATTGACGAATTATCTAACGGCAGAACTGAAGATGTGAATAACAAATGGTTTGTCGGTGAAGAAATCGGTGTTTATTACGACTGGGTATATGATGGAATATGGAAAACGGAAGAAGCTGAAGAAGCTGCTAAATACGGACGTAAGCCAGGACAAATCAAAGTAAAAGATTTAAATAATGATGGTGCAATAGATGCTAACGATGACAAGCAAATTGTAGGGCATACACGTCCACGCTGGACAGGTGGATGGAGCAACACTTTCAGCTATAAGAATTTTGAGCTTTCCTTCTTTATTCTGTCACGCTGGGGATTCACAGTCCCGCAAGGAGCTGTAACGCTCGACGGTCGCTATATGCAACGTAAAGTAGACTATTGGGTGGCTGGTACAAATGAAAATGCAAAATACTATTCACCCGGCTCCAACGGCGAAGGAGCCGATGCTTTCAACAGTGCAATGAACTATCAAGATGGATCGTACATTAAAGTACGTAATATTTCATTGGGCTATAATTTTACCCCGCAACAATTAAAGAAGTTGGGTATCAATAATTTGAAGCTATATGTTCAAGCCATGAACCCATTCAATATCTATAAGGCATGTGACTTTTTAGATACAGACTTGGTAAACTATGACAATAATACCAAGACATTTGGTTCACCTACCACTTTGAAGAGTTTTGTAATAGGTGTCAACATCGGATTCTAATCAACAAATTAAAGTAAAGACATTATGAAATTAAATAGAATATTATTTGCTGCTTTAATAGCCAGCGTAACAGGAAGCTCGATCACATCGTGCAGTGAGTCTTTCCTTGATGAAAATCTTACGACTCAATATAGTACAGACCGTTTTAAAACCCAGGAAGGTCTTGATGAATTGGTAACTGGCGCCTATCAGAAACTTAAATTTAAATTCAATTATATATGGGGGATCCAATGTTACAATATGGGAGTGGACGAGTTTACCGATGCTAACAATGTAATTCCTGCATGGAATCACTATAGCCAGGATTTAAACTCATCTGAAAATGGTGCCAACCAACCCATCTGGGATAATTACTACGGACTAGTTGAACCCGCAAACATATTGATTCAGAACCTACCTCAATATTATAATCAGAGTTCACCTACATACAACACCCGTTTAGGAGAAGCACATTTCCTTAGAGCTTATGCTTATTTTGAATTAGTAAAACAATTTGGTGGCGTACCTTTGAAATTAGCTCCGTCTACAAGTGCCGAAACATATTTCACACGGAATTCTGCTGAAGAAATATACATACAGGTTATATCTGATTTTGGAGAAGCCTACAGACTACTTCCCAATAAAGGTGAATCAATCGGACGGATTAACAAATATGCTGCCGCACATTTCCTTGCAAAAGCACATTTATTCCGTGCATCTGAATTGTACAGCGATTGGAATAGTAATTATGTAGCATCCGACCTCGATGCTGTTATTCAATATGGTTCGGAAGTTGTAGATGCACATCCGTTGTGTAGTGATTATGTAGAACTTTGGGACTATGAACAGCCAAACGGAGCCAATGAAAAAGTAAGCGAAGTGATTCTAGCGGCTCAATTCTCTAATGATGAATCAACATGGGGACGCTATGGAAATCAGATGCATCTTTATTATCCGGCCGTATATCAAGGCAATGATATAGGTGGATGTAAACGTGACATCTCAGGAGGACGTGAATTCTCATACGTAAGTGCTACAGAGTATACCATGCAGGTATTTGACCGTGTCAATGACTCTCGTTTCTGGAAATCATTCATCACCTGTTATGGAGCCAACGAAACCAAAAGCGCTCCTACCTGGACAGCAGAAGATATGCCATACGCTCCGGCAGGTGTAAAAGAAGGTGACAAACGTTTTAGTGGAGGTGAACTCGGTATGAAATACATCGTTAATGACCCGGGAGACAACCGCTATGAGAAATATCCCAATGCTCCGGCATATACTGTTTTGAAAGATGGAAAAATGTGTAACACGTACACATATGTACGCTATTTCAAAGGGCAGGAACACAGTTGGAATGTAAATGAAAAAACAGGTAATTATTACGATATCATACCACACAAGCGTTCGGTAGCTTTATCTAAGTTCCGTGATGGTTACCGTGTTTCTATTGCGTCTCAATTCGGTACTCGTGATGCTATTATCGCCCGTTCGGCAGATGATGTACTAATGGTTGCTGAGGCATATATTCGTAAGGGGGAAGCCAACTATGACAAAGCTATCGAGTGGATGAATAAATTACGTGAACGTGCCGGTTATAAAGCAGGCGAGGATCGTAGTAAGAATGTAGATGGCGGACAAGCCTATAAGAACAATCCTTATTGTTCGGGAAAGGGGGGCGGTCATTCTTCTGAAGGTGCTATTTACTGGGAAGAAAATACTTATTACGAGTCAAACAATATAGAACAGGAAACCACTGCTTCTACCAAAACAACAATGAAATTAAATAGTGTATCAGATGTATATAATTCTACAGTAGATGTCCCTATTTACAACGAACTGGGCTGCACATCCAATGCTGACAAAATGATGTGCTTCCTGTTGAATGAACGTACAAGAGAACTTTGTGGCGAATTGCAACGCTGGGAAGATCTGGCACGTACCAAGACGTTAGACGCCCGTTGGCATAAATTCAACGATGGTGCCAGCAGAGGTCTTGGCGAATTCAAATCGGAGAAACATTACTATCGTCCGATCCCCCAAGCCTTCTTGGACGGTATCACCAATTCAAATGGTTCTGCATTAAGCAATGAGGAAAAGAAAGCAATGCAAAACCCGGGATATTAAGGTAAACAACTAATCCTATTGCCACTTGTCACTCTTCGAAATAGAATTTCTAATCAAAGAAGAACAAGTGGCAATATTTTTTAATGCTCCTTTCACTTCGTCTTCTTCACCATGAACTCTTTAATCTGTTCACTAATCTGCTCCATTCCCTTTATTGAAGGATGCCCACTCTTTTTGTCAATGTCATGCAATTCTATGCAATCAATATTATAATGCCTGCAGATAGTTCTGACTGATTCATTAAACTCTTCCTTTAAACCGGAATTCAATAGAAAATAGATTTCAACATTAGGATAGCGATCAATCATGTGATCGAGCATATAAGCCATAGCCGGACGAAATTTATACAAATCATCTTTAGCCCACCCCACATACTGATACTCCCCAAGCGGAGAGCCAGCCCAACAATCATTAGTTGCGCCAAAAACAAAAATTACATCCGGACAACCCAGTTGATCCATACGGGTTATAAAAGAACGATCCGAGTAATCCTCGTTGCGATAACCCGTATTACAAATCGTTGCACCCGAAAATGAATTATTGACACAAAGGCGGTAATTATTCTCTTTAATGAATTTATGCCACCACGTCTGTTTTACTGAAGTCACATCTGTTTGTTGTCGTGGAGAGACATAATACCAAATACTATTCGTATCTGGTTGTAGATATCCTTCAAACGTTGAATACGAATCGCCTAAAATAGAAATAGATTTCAGGCTTTGGGCAAAACTTATACTGCTACATAAAATAGTTAGTAGCAGCAAAAAACAGGATTTCTTCATACTAGAATAAAGTTTTCAATTTTGCCGCTAATATACTACATTATGCTAATATGACAGTACGATTTTTTCTGCCAATTTCAGAAAATGATTATTTTACTTCCCTTTCATAGGTCACATTCTTCTCTACTACATTCTCCACATTATTCACTTTCTTCACGAACTTCTTCACTTCCCCTACCTTCACATTCTTGATTGTTACATTCTTCACCGGAAGTTTTGCATCTCCTTTCAATTCGTAAATAGCGTCTGCCGACTCACAAGTGACTTTATCCATATAAATGCCATCAATACGGGTAATTCGTTCTTCATAAGTAGGTACCAAATCTTTCCATTGATAAAGCACTTCGGTATCTATTTCAAGTACACGTTGAGCCGTTCCTGCCTGTACGTTCTTCATATAAACGTTTTCTATAAACCCACCTCTACGATGATTGGTTTTTACGAAAAAAAGACGCATTACTGAATTCGGAGCTGTGCAATCATGCATATAAATATTCCGTATTCCTCCGGAAATTTCACTTCCAATACCAAGTAATGTATGTCCTTTAAGAATCTGGCAATTACGGATAACAATATTTTCGCAAGGAGTATTTAATCGCCAGGCATCTTGATTACGTCCGGCTTTAATCACTACTGCATCATCACCCTGATCGAAAGAACAATCTTCTACCAGAAAATTACGGCTCATTTCGAAATCAATACCGTCATTATTATCTCCGTGCGCTTTTACATCCAGATTACGTACCAGTCCTCCGTCACACATATAAAGATGAATGGTCCAGAACGGACTTTCACGAATCTTAAACCCATCCAATAAAACATTCTTGCAGCGATTGAAATGAATCAAGTGCGGACGAAGGTGGTTCTCTCCTACCGCCATTTGACGTTCAATAACAGGAACATCGGTCGAAGCTTTCGTATATAACTCTTTCAATGCCTCCAAATGAGGTTGAGGACGTTTGAACCATACTTTCCAAGTATCCATCTTCGGCTGAAGAGTCCCTTTACCTGTAATTGCCACATTCTCACATTCAAAAGCATAGAGTAATGGAGAATAATTATAACATTCCAAACCTTCCCATGAAGTCATCACTGCCGGAAGATAATCAGAAGGATTATCCGTAAAATTCAGAATTGCATTCTCCTCCAAATAAAGATTTACATTACTTTTAAAATGAATTGGCCCAGTTAACCATATACCTGCCGGAACAACAACACGTCCGCCACCTGATTTATGACACGCTTCAATAGCGGCAGCAATTGCTTTTGTATTGTTTACTTCACCTCCGTTTTTTGCTCCGTAATCTGTTATCAAAAAGTCTTTGTCCGGATAGATAAATACTTTAATAGGTTGCATAGGGAAAGGAGCTTTCACCTTTACCATTTTATAATTATCAGCGGCAAAAGTAAAGGAAGCTGTCAATAAGCAAAGGCAGACAACTACCATCGGTTTCAGTAAGTAAGTCTTCATTACAATATCATATTTTTAATTCTTCAAACACATCAAAGATAAGAATATTAATTTATAGCCGGTCACATTGAAAACACCAATACACCCGCTGTAGGAATATTTGTAGTTCCAATCAATGCTTTGGCTCCTTTCGGCAAGTTGAAGGCATAGGGCTGGTCTGAATAGTTCAAAACAATTCCCAAGCCATTCCGGTATTCCATTGTCACGCCATAAGGCAAATCCATTACCGGGATATTCAGCTGTGCATATAGTTTTTTCAATATATCTTTTTCCAATGCTCCGTTGTGGCTGTCCACTCCAACATAAGTAATCGTACCTTTCCCCAGTTTGCGGAAAGTCACGGCCGGACTTCCTGCGTAGAATTCGTTTTTATAAGTAGCCCATATTTGAGCATCTGCCGGAGGATTCAGAATCTCTCCCCATGTATTCCAGGCATACTCTTTTCCGTTCATAACAACAGTACCGGGATCTTCGGGAAGAAGCAAATCATAAAAGTTCATTTCATTTCCGGTCAGCGGAGTAATCATAGAGCCAAAAGGAGCCTCCGGGAGACGACCATAACGATCCTTCTGCGCCGTACGACAAGTCAGAATGAGGTTTCCGCCATTCTTCACATAAGAAGTCCATTTGTCCACCAGTTCTTTATCAGCTAATTGATAAGCCGGCGCAATGACGACCGGATAATCGGATAAGTTCTTGGCTTCTGATATAAAATCGACGGGGGCTCCGAATGATTTTAAGGTACGGTAATACTTTTCAATATGCACAAAAGTATCCCAAGTCCGGTTTTGCTTCTGTCGCTCAATGCTCCAGGAGTTTTCAGGATTGAAAAGAATAGCTGTACGACGTGCCAGGTAATCAGCAGGCTTCGCCTCACGGGGAGCATAATGCTTACGAAGTTCACGAATCTCTTTTATAAAAGTTTCATACTCTTTTCCACCGGGGGTAACAGTCACTCCGTCTGTTCCTACTATTCCATAATGATACTGTTCTGTACCATAGAGCGGTTGGCGATAGCGGTAGGTACAAATAAAATCACTTCCACCGGCAAATACACTCCACATCCATAGACGGACAGCTCCCGGAAGAGGCTGGGGATTGATACTGCCCCAGTTCACTTGTCCCGGTTGCAGTTCCATTACACCATACGTTCCCTGTATCGGACGGAAAAAATCATTCGCCCAAGCAATACGCAATGGATTACCTACACGATAGCCCCGACGACCGATTCCCTCATTATCTCCATATACCATGTAACGGGTATAGCTTTGGAAATCCAACGCAGGACTACCACCAATATGTCCTTCATCATAGTTCGGTATATAATTGGTTGTTACCCATTGGTTCTTTGCATATTTCTTGATTAGCAGGCATTGCTCATTCAGAAAATCATTGGTTTGCGTTGCTGCAAAACGACGGTAGTCCAGGATTTGATGATGGTTCATAAACATCTGTACACGCTTGGGAAGCGTTATTTCATCAAAAGAAGAATAAGCCTCACTCCAAAAAGCAGTTCCCCAGGCATTATTTAAAAATTGAATGTTATTATTGTATTTGGCACGAAGAAAATCACGGAAAGCAAGTTCCGCTTTCGGATTATAGTCAAACTGTACGGCAGGCTCGTTATCGAGTTGCCATCCGATAACACGAGGATCGTTACCATAGTGCTGCGCCAGTTTTTCAATCATCTTATAAGATAACTCTCTGTAAAGAGGAGAAGCAAATGAAGCATGCTGACGGGCACCGTGGTCAAGTACCGTTCCATCTTCATTCTTCAACAGAATTTCAGGATATTTCCGGCTCATCCATACAGGAGGAGTGGCAGTAGACGTACACATTATAACTTTTAAATCATATTTGGCAGCTAAAGCTACCGCTCTGTCAAGCCAGGCAAAATCATAACGTCCTTCTTCCGGCTCCAACTGCGCCCAGGCAAACTCGGCAAAATGAGTAAATTCAAATCCCAGTTCATGCATTTTCTTGAAGTCACGTTCCCACTGGTTTTCATCCCAGTGTTCAGGATAATAGTAGACGCCTGTCAGTGTCAGATCTTTGTCATTAAACCAAGAAGAGGGTTGTGCTGTAGTTGAAAGAGTCAGCAGGCAGGCGGCACAAAAAGTTGCCAGCATTTTACTTTTTATCATATACTTCATAAATTCAATTGATTATTAATGTTAGCTATTCTTTATCATTCGTTTTATAAATGGGAATTTAGGGGCGTAGCGCCCCAACAAGGTTTCCATTCGGCATGTTATCGTTTTAGACATACCCTAAAGGGTGGAACTGTATCTCTTTCAGGGAATACCGAATGGAAACCTTGCTCCGGCGCTACGCCGGTAATGAGAATTTATCGGTTAGGCTGAAAGCCTTACAATCATATATTTATCGGGATGCCCTGAAAGGGCTTAATTATATAGCGTAGGGCAACGCCCTACGAG
>NC_021017.1:4019393-4037378 GCF_000210075.1 Bacteroides xylanisolvens XB1A | reverse complement strand
TACTCCGCAAAATTATCATTTCTCATAGATTTTCCATTCCCACAATCCAGCATCTCCCCTGCGGATATGAAGACGAAGATAACGGGCCTCCCCTATCTCCTTCGCCAAATGCGGGGAGCGCACTTCTACTTTAGCTTGTTCGGCACATGTCCGCCAGTTTTTTCCATCCATCGATTTTTCTAACCGCCACGTATGTCCTTCAGTAGGGCGGGTAAAGTAAAACTGACATTCGTTGACATTGCGAATCCCTTTTAAATCCACCGTAATGAATGGACTGCTATCCGTATCGGCTGCCATCCAACGAGTTCCATTCGATTCATCGGCTACATGAGCAGCCTGATAAGTATGCGTTCGAGTATAATTCTTCACGGAGGCTTTCTCCGGTAGAGGCTGGTTAGGCTGTGTTTCAATGCTAACCACAGAAGTGCGCGGTTCTTTCTCGCTGGAAGCATAAAAATGTGACTGCAAAGACAAATTCGTCCGTTTCTCTTGTGGAGCTGCCAGGTACCCCACTCCACGCTTATCGGGAACTAAAGTCTTAATTGTTCCGTCATCATTAAATTCCATCCGGTTAGCATATACCTGCCGGGTGGTTCCACCATCTCCGTATTCAAGATAAAGAAAGATATACTCCTCCGTTCCTTCATCGTAGAACACATTGCCATGCCCCGGTCCCCACACTTGATTTTCGGGAGAAGAAAACAAAAAGATATCGTTGCCTTCCGGTTTTACAAAACCTGTAAGAGGAGATTCGCGGCTCATCATGTATGCATTTGCATAATTCTGATGACCGCTCAATGTATAAATATAATAATAGATACCTTTACGTTTAAACATTACGGGGCCCTCGGAATATCCCTGACGGGCTGTTTTCAATGTCACCGGTTCCCCATCCAGATGAAGCCGGTCAGCAGAAAGACGTGCCGCATTCCGACGACGCCAAAAGATATATCCCGTACCGTCATCATCAATAAAAGGCTCTCCGTCGATATCATCAATAATGGCAGGGCTATCTACTTCTTCTCCGGAAACAAAAAGCCCTTTTCCTTCAATAAACCGGAAAGGACCCTCCGGACGATCTGCAACAAGCACATAAGTCCCCATCTTATCACCGGGCTTGACAAAGGTAACATATAAATAAAACTTTCCATCGTGTTCAATCACTCTCCCGGGAGCCCAATACCGGAAATATCCTTTTTTCTTTTCACCTTTATCATTCGTATATTCATATCCCTTCGACCAGTCGAAATCACTAATATGAGAACCCTCAAAGCTCCAGTTTACAAAATCTTTCGACTTCCACACAACAGGTGTTCCGGCACGTTCAAGACCATAATCCAAATCAGTGGTTCCGTAGAGATAATAGGTATCACCAAACTTAGAAACGGAAGGATCCGCCACATTATCGGGGATTAAAGGATTATAAGTACGATTGGCTATCAATGCCTCCACCACGGAAGCATCTACCACAAACGCCGTTCCATGACGGATACCTCTCGGAAAAGAGACTTGATCGGACACGTCTTCCCATGTTTCGCCATGATCTAAAGAGCGAACGGCACCATAACGATGATCACGGTATTTATCGAAATAAACATAAAGCGTATCACCGACAAAAAGAGGAGCAGGTCCTTCCGCCCAATACTTTCCTGTAATAGGCGCCGATACTTTGGTCGGGAATCCTTTTTCTATCTTTTTTGTACGCGTAACGCGCAAATTCTTTTCCGGCGGATTGGAATTCTCATTCTTGACTATCATTATCAGGTCTCCCAGCTTCGGATCTTTCACAATGGCAGCGTCAATCACGCTGAAATCAGGATTGAAGAACATCTTTGTCTTTGAGAAAGTGCAGAAATCCTTTGTTGTCACATAATAAATACGATGATTCAATCCCTTTTCGCTTTCGCTAGTAGGTATTTCCTTGTGACGACCGGGGATGGTAGTTGCCCAAAAGATATAGTAAGTTTGCGAAGGTTCGTCATAAAAGAGTTTAGGTGCCCAACAATTATGGGCAGTCGGCTCGTGCATCATCACCGGAATAGCCTGTTGTTCACTCCAATGAATTAAATCACGAGAAGAAGCATGGCCGATAATCCGATCAGTCCAACTGGAAGTCCAGACCATGTGGAAAGTTCCGTCCGGAGCCTGGCAAATACTCGGATCTCGCATTAATTTATCTTTACCGACGGAAGGTATCAGATAAGACTGTCCGCCATTCAAAGGCATCCAGTTCAACCCGTCATAACTATAAGCTAAATGCAATCCATCTTTACTGTCATTGATGAAATAAGAAAAGAGATAAGCAGTCTTACCGGCGAAGATTGTCATTACCGAGCAAAGACTTAGAGCCATCCAAACAACTACTTTTTTCATGGTTCCTTTTAAGATTAAAAAGTTTACCCCGCAAAGATAAGGTATCTCCCAACCTCCTCAAAGATAAAGAGCATGGACAATATTTCAAATCCATGTAGTTTTGTACACCATCCGTCCTATAAGTGCATTTTGATACAATATTCTATGTATCTGTACATCTTTCTATTTACTAAACCCTTAAAAAGCTCTACTTTAGCGGCAGATTTTAAAATAGAGATGAAAAACATATCAATTCTATATATCATGAAACAACTTTTAGTAAGTATTGCCATCGTATTTGCCTCTATACTGACCGTAACGGGGCAAAATCATTCTTTCAGTTTATCCGGCAAATGGAATTTCCAGATAGACCGGGAAGATATCGGCACCAAGGAACAATGGTTCAAAAAAAGCCTTGATGATCAGATTAATCTCCCCGGCTCCATGCCCGAAAAGCTGAAAGGAGATGAAGTAACCGCCCGCACCCGGTGGACCGGAAGCTTGTATGACAGCTCTTACTATTTCAATCCATACATGGAGAAATACAGAATAGAAGGACAAGTGAAACTTCCCTTTTTCCTGACTCCCGACAAACATTATGTAGGGGTAGCCTGGTATCAAAAGAAAGTTACAATACCTTCCAACTGGAAAGGAGAAAGAATCACTCTTTTCCTGGAACGCCCGCACATCGAAACGACCGTATGGGTCAATCAACAGGAACTCGGTATGCAGAATAGTCTTTGTGTCCCTCATGTGTATGATCTGACTTCGGCTGTTACTCCCGGCAAAACCTGCCTGATTACTATCCGCATCGACAACCGCATCAAAGAAATCAATGTAGGCCCCGACTCTCACAGCATCACCGACCAGACCCAAGGTAACTGGAACGGGATCGTAGGACGAATTGAATTACAGGCCACTCCTAAAGTTCATTTTGAAGACATCCAGATATACCCTGATTTAAATAATCAGAAAGCACTGGTACGCATGAACATACAGTCTGCCTCTTCCACCAAAGGAGATATTACACTTTCTGCCGAAAGTTTCAATACAGACACTCAACACAAAGTAGCTCCTGTTCAGCAAAGCTTCCATATCCGTCCGGGAGACAATGCGATAGAGATGGAACTTCCTATGGGAAAAGATTTCCTCACATGGGATGAGTTCAATCCTGCACTGTATAAACTGACGGCAAAACTGACCAACGGTAAACAGGCCGACATCAAACAGGTACAATTTGGAATGCGCGATTTCAAGATAGAAGGAAAATGGTTCTACGTCAATGGCCGCAAAACAATGCTTCGCGGCACAGTGGAAAACTGTGATTTCCCATTGACCGGTTATGCTCCGATGGACGTAGCTTCCTGGGAGCGGGTGTTCCGCATTTGCCGCAACTATGGTTTGAATCACATGCGTTTTCATTCTTTCTGCCCGCCGGAAGCTGCTTTTATCGCAGCCGATCTGGTCGGTTTCTATCTGCAACCGGAAGGTCCGAGTTGGCCGAATCACGGACCAAGACTGGGTAACGGTCAGCCAATTGACAAATATCTGATGGACGAAACAATTGCCTTGACTAAAGAATACGGAAATTATGCATCTTACTGTATGTTAGCTTGTGGTAACGAACCTTCCGGACGCTGGGTGGCATGGGTGAGCAAGTTTGTCGATTATTGGAAAGCGACAGATCCGCGTCGTGTATACACAGGAGCTTCTGTAGGAAACAGCTGGCAGTGGCAACCTCACAATGAATACCATGTGAAAGCCGGAGCACGCGGTTTGAGTTGGGCAGGTGCGCAACCGGAAAGCAAATCGGATTATCGTGCAAGGATAGACACCGTGAAACAACCGTATGTATCACATGAAACAGGTCAATGGTGCGTATTCCCGAATTTCAACGAAATCCGCAAATATACCGGAGTCAACAAGGCGAAGAACTTTGAGATTTTCAGGGATATTCTGAATGATAATCACATGGGAGGCCAAAGTTATGATTTTATGATGGCTTCGGGCAAATTGCAGGCACTTTGCTATAAACATGAGATTGAAAAGACATTGCGTACCCCCGATTATGCAGGTTTCCAATTGCTGGCTCTCAACGATTATTCGGGTCAGGGAACGGCATTGGTCGGCGTACTGGATGTATTTTTTGAAGAGAAAGGATATATCAACGCGGAACAATTCAGACGTTTTTGCAGTCCGACTGTCCCCTTAGCCCGTATTCCGAAGTTTGTATATGCCAATGATGAAACATTCCATGCCGACATCGAAGTTTCCCACTTTGGTGCAGCCCCTTTGCAAGGAGCAAAAACTAGCTATACCATCAAAGACAAGTTCGGAAAGGTGTATGCCAAAGGAACTGTCGGCACACAAACGATTCCTATTGGGAACCTTTGTGCACTAGGCAGCGTGGATATGAATCTAAAGGAGATCGATACTCCACAGAAACTAAATCTGGAAGTGTGTATTGAAGGCAGCGATGCCGTCAATGACTGGGATTTCTGGGTATATCCTGCACAAGTGGAACTGACACAAGGAAGCGTATATACTACCGACACACTGGATGAAAAAGCCATTTCCGTACTGAAAGAAGGAGGAAATGTCTTGATTACGGCAGCGGGCAAAATACAATACGGAAAAGAAGTTAAACAATACTTTACTCCGGTATTCTGGAATACTTCCTGGTTCAAGATGCGCCCGCCGCACACAACTGGTATTTTCCTGAATGAATATCATCCTCTTTTCCGTGAATTTCCTACGGAATTTCATAGTAACCTGCAATGGTGGGAATTATTAAATAAAGCCCAAGTGATGCAATTTACCGACTTCCCGGCAGAATTCCAGCCAACCGTTCAAAGCATCGACACCTGGTTCATCAGCCGGAAAATCGGAATGTTGTTTGAAGCAAATGTATTGAACGGTAAACTGATGATGACCAGCATGGATATCACCTCTCAACCGGAGAAACGAATCGTTGCCCGACAAATGCACAAGGCAATCCTGGATTATATGAATTCGGATGCTTTCCGTCCAACAGAGAAAATATCTCCGGAGCTGATTCAGGCATTATTCACCAAAGTGGCAGGAGATGTAAAATCTTATACCAAAGATTCGCCGGACGAGCTCAAACCGAAAATTAACTAAAAAGGAAATTATCAGGCACAGATTACACGAATTACACTGTTGCTTTATAGAAAGCGTAATTCTAAAAACCGTGAAATCCGCGTAATCCGTGCCTAAATTCTATAAACAATATACATTCATATTATTTATAATGAAAACTACCATCATAGGCTTACTACTCTTGGCTACAATAACCGTCCATGCCCAAGAAGAAGTCCGAACCTACCAACTGTCGGACGCACCCCGATATAGCGAGGAGACGGGATACGGATACGACCTCACCGCCACACCCGAGAAAGGGAGTAAATCACCTTTCTTCTTCTCTGTCCGTGTTCCGGACGGGAATTACAAAGTTACAGTACGCCTGGGAAGTAAAAAACATGCAGGAGTGACCACCGTAAGAGGTGAGTCACGCCGGCTATTTGTTGAGAACCTGCCAACTAAAAAAGGACAATTCGTAGACGAAACATTTATCATCAATAAGCGTACCCCTCGTATCTCCGAAAAAGAATATGTACGAATCAAGCCCCGTGAGAAAGCGAAACTGAACTGGGATGATAAACTGACATTGGAATTTAATGGAGATGCACCTGTGTGTCAAAGTATCCGTATCGAACCTGCCGATCCGTCGGTCATCACTGTTTTTCTGTGCGGAAACAGTACGGTAGTCGATCAGGACAACGAACCTTGGGCTAGCTGGGGACAAATGATTCCTCATTTCTTCGGAACAGATGTTTGCATCGCCAATTATGCGGAATCCGGTGAATCGGCCAATACTTTTATCGGAGCAGGACGTTTGAAAAAAGCATTGAGCCAGATGAAAAAAGGCGATTATCTCTTCATGGAGTTCGGACATAACGATCAGAAGCAAAAAGGTCCCGGAAAAGGAGCTTACTACTCTTTTATGACCAGCCTGAAAACATTCATCGACGAAGCACGGGCACGTGGAGCATATCCCATACTGGTTACTCCCACCCAACGCCGGAGCTTTGACTCAACCGGACATATCCGCGATACACACGAAGATTATCCGGAGGCCATGCGCTGGCTGGCCGCCAAAGAAAATATACCTTTGATTGACCTCAACGAAATGACTCGGACACTATATGAAGCGTTAGGCACGGAAACATCCAAACGCGCCTTCGTACACTATCCGGCAGGAACTTATCCCGGACAGACCAAGGCTTTTGAAGACAATACCCACTTTAACCCTTACGGCGCTTACCAGATAGCCCAGTGTGTGATTGAAGGTATGAAGAAAGCCGTACCTGAGTTAGCCAAACACTTGAAAATAGATCCGGCATATAACCCGGCACACCCGGATGATGTGAATACTTTCCACTGGAACGAATCACCTTTCACAGAAATAGAGAAACCGGACGGAAATTGAGAGATAGGTATTAGGTATTAAGTATCAAGTATTAAGTATCAGGCATTAGATAAATATGAAAACCAAAAGCATCTTTCCCCTGTTCCTACTGGCAAGCACACTTTTGACAGCAGCTTGCGTCACCCCAACAGCCAAACAAGCAGGAAGTAACAGCTTCGAATGGGGGCAAGTACCGCAACAACCGGATTTGTCATGGGCTGACAGTGTAGGAAGCCGGCAAATGCCCGGAAACAATCTTATTTTATCCGCCAATTCTTTTGGCGCAGTAGCAGACAGCACGGTACTTAGCACAGAGGCTATCCAAAAAGCAATCGACAGTTGTTCTGTCTCCGGTGGAGGCACGGTTACCCTTCAACCGGGATATTATCAGACAGGGGCATTGTTCGTAAAAAGCGGTGTCAACCTGCAACTGGATAAAGGAGTGACTCTACTGGCTAGTCCTCACATTCATCATTATCCCGAATTCCGTTCGCGGATTGCGGGAATTGAGATGACATGGCCCGCGGCAGTAATCAACATTGTCAACGAAAAGAATGCTGCCGTCAGTGGAGAGGGAACGCTAGATTGCCGAGGCAAAGTATTTTGGGATAAATATTGGGAAATGCGGAAAGAATATGAAGCGAAAGGATTACGCTGGATCGTAGATTACGACTGCAAACGTGTACGGGGTATTCTCGTGGAACGCAGTTCGGACATTACCCTCAAAGGATTCACCCTGATGCGGACAGGCTTTTGGGGATGCCAGGTTCTTTATTCCAATTACTGTACCATAGACGGACTGGTCATTAATAATAACTTGGGAGGACACGGCCCTAGTACGGATGGTATCGACATCGACTCGTCCACTAATATTCTGATTGAAAACTGCGACGTCGATTGCAATGATGATAATATTTGTATCAAATCGGGACGCGATGCAGACGGATTGCGTGTCAATCTCCCCACGGAAAATATAGTAATACGCAACTGTATAGCCCGCAAAGGCGCAGGCCTCATCACCTGTGGCAGTGAAACCTCCGGCAGCATACGAAATATATTGGGATACAATCTTCAAGCAGTCGGCACCTCGGCCGTACTACGATTAAAGAGTGCCATGAACCGCGGAGGAACGATCGAAAATATCTATATGACCGACGTAAAAGCAGAAAACGTCCGCCACGTACTGGCTGCCGATCTGAACTGGAATCCCAGTTATAGTTACAGTGTATTACCTAAAGAGTATGAAGGGAAAGATATTCCGGAACATTGGAGAGTAATGCTGACTCCGGTAACACCACCCGAAAAAGGTTATCCGCACTTCCGCAATGTGTATGTATCGAAGATCAAAGCAGAAAACGTAGATGAATTTATCTCTGCTTCCGGCTGGAATGACTCGTTACGTCTGGAAAATTTCTATCTTTATGCCATCGAAGCGCAGACCAATAAACCGGGAAAAATCTGCTATACAAAAAACTTCAATTTGTCTGAAATCACATTGGATATGAAAGACAAAAACGCTATTGAACTAAAGGAAAATGAACAAAGTAATATCCACTTCAACTATGCTGAAACAACTCCTGACCACCGTACTGCTGGGAATCTTGCTCATTGATGCGCAAGCACAATCCCTGACTCCGCCTGCCGGTACTTTCCGGCTGGGAATATCGAAGGGAAATGAAAGTCACTGGCTGAAGCCTAAAGAAAAAGTAGAAGGGATACATTTCCAATGGAAAGCCTTGCCTGATAGTCATGGATTTATTCTGGAAGTAGAAGTGACTTCCACATCAAAAGCGGATAAGCTCTTCTGGAGTTTCGGCGATTGCCGGCCGGATTCGGATATCAATGTCTTCAGTGTGGAAGGACAGGCTTTCACTTGCTATTATGGAGAAAGTATGAAATTACGTACTTTACAGGCTGTTACTCCCAGCGATGATATCCGCTTGAGCAACGGACATAAGGATGAAACTCCCCTGATGCTTTACGAATCGGGCAAACGGACGGACCGACCGGTATTGGCCGGACGTTGCAATCTCTCTCCATCCCCCTCTCAAGAAAAGGACACCAAGCCACTCCGACTTTACTTCTGCTTCTACGAACAGAATGAAAAAGCGGATTACAACTATTATATGTTACCGGATATTTTTGCCAAAATCGACAAAAAATGAAAAGAGCTTATTTATTATTCACTCTGTTAATTGGTTGCATCCATATACATGCAGCCATTTATAACGTTAAGGACTTTGGAGCCAAAGCGGATGGAAAAACCATCGATTCTCCTGCTATCAATCGTGCGATTGAAGCAGCTGCAGAAGCCGGAGGAGGTACGGTTTACCTACCAGCCGGAGAATATGCCTGTTATTCTATCCGGTTAAAAAGTAACATTCATTTGTATCTGGAGCAAGGTGCGTGTATTCTTGCCGCCTTTCCCGGAAAAGAGGAAGGATATGATAGTGCCGAACCGAATGAACATAACAAATATCAGGATTTCGGACACAGCCACTGGAAGAATTCTTTAATTTGGGGAATCGGGCTGGAGAACATAACGATCAGTGGGCCCGGACTTATCTACGGTAAAGGGCTGACTCGCGAAGAAAGCCGTTTGCCGGGTGTAGGCAATAAAGCTATCAGCTTGAAGGAGTGTAGAAATGTGACTCTGAAAGATTTATCCATGTTGCATTGCGGACATTTCGCCCTGCTTGCCACAGGAGTAGATCATCTGACTATTCTGAATCTGAAAGTAGACACAAACCGGGATGGATTCGATATTGATTGTTGCCGGAATGTACGTATCAGCCAATGCACGGTAAACTCGCCCTGGGATGATGCCATTGTATTGAAAGCATCCTACGGTTTAGGACGCTTCCAGGATACGGAAAATGTGACGATTAGCGATTGTTACGTAAGTGGTTATGATAAAGGAAGTGTATTAGATGGCACCTGGCAACTAGACGAACCGCAAGCCCCCGATCATGGTTACCGCACCGGACGCATCAAACTGGGAACAGAAAGTAGCGGAGGTTTCCGCAATATTGCGATTACTAATTGTATCTTTGAACATTGCAGGGGACTGGCATTGGAAACGGTAGACGGAGGACATCTGGAAGATATTGTTATCAATAATATAACGATGAGGAATATTGTCAACGCTCCTATCTTTCTCCGGTTAGGTGCACGTATGCGTAGCCCCGAAGGTACGCCTGTGGGCACTATGAAACGTATTCTCATCAGCAACATCAACGTTTGGAATGCCGACAGCCGTTATGCCTCCATCATCAGCGGAGTGCCGGGTGCATGTATTGAGGACGTAACTTTTCGAAATATTCACCTCTATTATAAAGGAGGATATAGCGAAGAGGATGGCAAACGTATTCCGCCCGAACAGGAGAAAGTATATCCCGAGCCCTGGATGTTCGGCACTATTCCCGCTAAAGGGTTTTATATCCGCCATGCACGGAATATTACCTTCGACGGCATCCGCTTCCACTTTGAACAACCGGACGGACGACCGCTTTTTGTAACTAATGACACAGAAAACATAGAATACTATAACACACCGAAAGAATAATGAATAAAAGACAATTGATAGTTCTTTGCCTGCTCGCCGCAGGTGGAGTAATGCAAGCACAACAATGGCCGGACACTCCGGTGGAAGCACGTCCCGGTGCCAGATGGTGGTGGCTGGGAAGTGCCGTAGACGAAAAGAACCTGACGTATAATCTGGAAGAATACGCACGCACCGGAATGGGAGCAGTAGAAATTACTCCTATCTATGGGGTGCAAGGTAATGACGCGAATGATATTCAGTTCCTTTCTCCCCGCTGGATGGAAATGCTTAAACATACACAGGCGGAAGGAAAACGTACGGGTATCGAGATTGATATGAATACTGGAACAGGATGGCCTTTTGGCGGACCTGAAGTCAGTATCGAAGATGCGGCTACCAAGGCTATCTTCCAAACATACGAAATAGAGGGCGGCAAAGAGATTGAACAGGATATCAATGTGACCGATCCCAAGCAACAACCATTTTCCGTACTAAGCCGGGTGATGGCATACGATGAAAAAGGCAAATGTATCAACCTGACTGCTCACGTCAAAAAAGACAAGCTGCAATGGAAAGCGCCTGCCGGCAAATGGAAAGTGATTGCTCTTTACATCGGGAAAACAAGGCAGAAAGTGAAACGGGCAGCTCCGGGAGGAGAAGGCTACGTGATGAATCATCTCTCAAAAAAGGCGGTAAAAAATTATCTTTCCCGCTTTGACCGTGCTTTCAAAAGTAACAAGACAAGTTATCCACATACTTTCTTCAACGATTCATACGAGGTTTATCAAGCTGACTGGACGGATGATTTCCTGGAACAGTTCGCTCGTAGACGGGGGTATAAACTGGAAGAACATTTCTCCGAGTTTCTGGATGAAAATCGTCCGGAAGTTAGCAGACGTATCGTGTCGGATTACCGGGAAACCATTTCCGACCTCTTATTGGAGAACTTCAGTCATCAATGGACAGACTGGGCACACAAAAACGGCAGTATCACCCGTAATCAGGCACATGGTTCGCCCGGTAACCTGATTGATATTTATGCTTCCGTGGATATTCCCGAATGTGAAGGTTTTGGACTGTCGCAGTTCCATATCGAAGGATTGCGTCAGGACTCATTGACCAAAAAGAATGATTCGGACCTGTCTATGTTGAAATATGCCTCCTCGGCAGCTCATATTGCAGGAAAAACGTATACTTCTTCCGAAACATTTACATGGCTGACGGAGCATTTCCGTACTTCCCTGTCGCAATGTAAACCGGATATGGATTTGATGTTTGTTTCCGGAGTCAATCACATGTTTTTCCACGGTACTCCTTATTCTCCGAAAGAAGCCGAATGGCCCGGATGGCTATTCTATGCTTCTATCAATATGAGTCCGACGAACAGTATTTGGCGTGATGCCCCTTCTTTCTTCCATTACATTACCCGCTGTCAGAGTTTTCTGCAAATGGGACGGCCGGATAATGATTTCCTGATTTATCTTCCGGTATATGACATGTGGAACGAGCAACCGGGACGATTGTTACTGTTCACCATCCACCACATGGATAAACTCGCTCCCAAATTTATCAATGCTATCCATCGTATTAATAACAGCGGATATGACGGGGATTATATCTCTGACAACTTTATTCGCAGTACCCGTTTCAAGAACGGACAGTTAGTTACATCGGGCGGCACTGGTTATAAAGCACTGGTAGTACCTGCCGCGCACTTGATGCCGAGTGATGTGCTGGCGCATCTTTATGAACTAGCCAAGCAAGGAGCTACCATTGTATTCCTCGAAAACTATCCGACAGATGTACCGGGATATGGTCAGTTGGATCAGAAGCGAAAAAGTTATCAACAAACTTTGAAGAATTTGCCTGCCGTATCGTTTTCAGAAACAACCGTTACTCCGATTGGGAAAGGTAAGATTATCACCGGAACGGATTATGCACGTACATTAGCCAGTTGCAATATCCCTGCGGAAGAAATGAAAACAAAATTCGGGTTGCAGACCATTCGGAGAGTCAATGACACAGGACATCATTACTTCATCTCTTCATTGCAGAACAAAGGAGTAGATGGTTGGATTACTTTAGGTACAAATGCCGAAACAGCCGCTCTCTTTAACCCCATGACCGGAGAATGCGGAGAGGCGAAAGTGCGTCAGGTAGACGGAAAGACACAAGTCTATCTGCAATTAAAATCGGGCGAATCTATCATCCTGCAAACATACCGACAACCTTTACAGGCATCCAAGCCGTGGAAGTATGTAAAAGAACACCCCTTTAGTCTTCGCCTGGACCATGGCTGGAAATTGCACTTTGCTGAAAGTAAACCGGAGATTCAGGGTACATTTGATATAGACCGTCCATGTTCATGGACAAACATAGATCATCCGGCAGCCCAAACAAATATGGGAACTGGCGTGTATTCTTTGGATATTGAGTTGCCGGCTCTGAAAGCTGACAACTGGATTCTTGACTTGGGAGACGTACGCGAAAGTGCCCGTGTCCGAATCAACGGACAGGAAGCAGGCTGTGTATGGGCAGTACCTTATCAGCTTAAGGTAGGGCAATTCCTGAAACCTGGAAAAAACCACATCGAGATAGAAGTCACTAACCTCCCTGCGAATCGGATTGCAGAATTGGACAGACAGAGAGTGCAGTGGCGCAAATTCAAGGAAATCAATATTGTAGATTTAAGATATCGTCCGGCTAATTATGGGCATTGGGCTCCTATGCCTTCCGGTTTGAATAGTGAAGTACGATTGATTCCGGTAGATTTTATACAAGAGTAAGGAAATCATTATTCACCACAGGAGGACGCAAAGGGCACAGAAGTGTAAACAGTTCGGGGGGGTATAAACTAGCAGATGATCTTCTGCTTACTAGTGAAAGATAATTTCCTTCACTAGTAATTTTTATATCTTTCCTCCTATAAATAGTGATCGAACTTGTATTCCAGTTTTCGTTTGACTTAAGTTAAGCGATAGTTTGACTTAAGTTATTCTATCGTTCGACTTAAGTCAAACGAAAACTCATTAGGGAACGAAGAAGATATTCTCTTCAAGGAAAACAACTAAATATAATATAGCAGCAGATTATTTCTTGCTTGAGCTACTTTAAATTTATCACAGCTTGTTCCAGTTGTTTCAATGCCTGTTCCAACACTGCACGCGGACAAGCGATGTTCAATCGCATAAACCCTTCCCCCTCCTTGCCAAATGTTGTTCCGTCATTCAATGCCAGATGAGCATCTTCTACGAAAAGGCGGTTCAGTTCTTTCTGATTAAGTCCCAACTCACGACAATCTAGGAAAATAAGATAAGAGGCTTGCGGACGAATCATTTTAATCGCAGGAATATGTTCTTTTAAATATGTTTCTGTAAAATCCACATTTCCTTTAATATAGGATACCACTTGATCCAGCCATTCTGTTCCATGACTGTAAGCAGCCGCTACGCTAAGATAAGCAAACAGGTGCCCTTCACTGAATTCACTTGCTTCCATATACTTCTGGAAACGGTGACGAAGTTCATCATTTTCAATGATTGCATAAGAACTGGCCAGCCCCGGCATATTGAATGCTTTGCTCGGAGACATAAAGACAAGTGAATTCATCCGTGCTTTTTCCGAAATCAAAGCAAAAGTAGGGTGTTTATAAGGAGGTAAGGTCAAGTCGGCATGAATCTCGTCAGAGATCACCAAAGTACCGCTTTCATAACAGATATCAGCAATTAGAGAAAGTTCCTCTTTTGTCCATACGCGTCCGCCCGGGTTATGGGGATTACTTAAAATCAATAATTTGCATCCTTGTACATCCCGGCGAAAACGGTCAAAGTCGATATAATACTGTCCATCTTTCAGTACCAATGGGCTGTATACTACTTCACGCTCATTCTTCTGTGTTACCAAAAAGAAAGGATGATAAACAGGAGGCATGACCATTACTTTATCACCTTTTTGCGTAAAACATTGAATAACGAAAGCCAATCCGCGGACAATACCGGGAGTGAAAGTCAACATCTCTTCACGGATCGTCCAGCCATGACGCTCTTTCACCCAGTTAACAATAGACTCCGACCATTCTTTGCAAGCAAAAGTATATCCGAGCACTTCATGTTCCAGCCGTTTTTTCAAAGCCTCTATTACAAAAGGAGCCGTACGGAAATCCATATCAGCTACCCACATTGGAATCAAGTCATTGCGTCCCCAACGGCTTTCTACAGCATCCCATTTTACGGAATCTGTACCGTTACGGTTTATTATTTCATCAAAATTATAGTTCATACTGCATAATGTTTTTATGTTATGTGAGACAAAAGTAGTACATTTGTACTCAATTCAAAAAGGAATTTATGACGAAAGCTTTATTTTTTGATATAGACGGAACGCTGGTCAGTTTTGAAACTCACCGTATACCGTCTTCTACCATCGAGGCGTTGGAAGCTGCCCACGCAAAAGGGCTGAAGATATTTATCGCTACCGGACGCCCGAAAGCCATTATCAACAATCTTTCCGAATTGCAGGACCGGAACCTTATCGATGGATATATAACCATGAACGGAGCCTATTGTTTTGTCGGTGAACAGGTTATTTATAAAAGTGCCATACCACAGGAAGAAGTGAAAGCAATGGCAGCTTTTTGCGAGAAGAAAGGTGTTCCCTGCATTTTCGTAGAGGAACATCATATTTCTGTCTGCCAACCTGATGATATGGTGAAAAAGATATTCTACGATTTTCTGCATGTGAATGTCATTCCTACTGTATCTTTTGAAGAAGCAACAAGCAAGGAAATTATACAGATGACTCCTTTTATCACAGAGGAAGAAGAAAAAGAAATCCGTCCGTCTATCCCCACCTGCGAAATCGGACGCTGGTATCCCTCATTCGCAGACATAACAGCCAAAGGAGACACCAAGCAGAAAGGGATTGATGAAATCATCCGTTACTTCGGCATAAAGTTGGAAGAAACAATGGCATTCGGAGATGGAGGAAATGATATCACTATGCTTCGCCACGCAGCTATCGGAGTTGCTATGGGACAGGCTAAGGAAGACGTGAAAGCCGCTGCCGATTACGTTACGGCTCCCATTGACGAGGACGGAATAAGTAAGGCAATGAAACATTTCGGAATTATTTAATAATGTGCCGATTTACCAATGCGCCCAAAAAACTATTATCCCGCGATTTCATGACACAACGTATTGGCAAATTAGCACATCAACAAATTTGCATATTATTATATTATGAGCGTAGACACTAACAACGCTGAGTTTCAGGATGCACTGAATCTGATTCAATATACCCGTCAATCGGTTTTTCTGACAGGAAAAGCCGGTACGGGAAAATCTACATTCCTGCGTTATGTCTGCGAGCATACCAAGAAGAAGCATGTTGTACTTGCACCGACCGGAATTGCCGCAATCAATGCCGGTGGAAGTACGATGCATAGCTTCTTTAAATTACCTTTTTATCCGTTATTGCCGGATGATCCTAATTTAAGTCTCCAACGTGGCCGTATTCACGAGTTCTTCAAATACACCAAGCCACATCGTAAGTTGCTGGAACAAATAGAACTGGTCATTATCGACGAAATCTCTATGGTACGGGCAGACATCATCGATGCCATCGACCGTATCTTACGAGTTTATTCACATAATCTGCGCGAACCTTTCGGTGGAAAACAACTCTTATTGGTAGGAGACGTCTTCCAACTGGAACCCGTTGTAAAGAACGATGAGCGGGAAATTTTGAACCGCTTCTATCCCACCCCCTACTTTTTCTCTGCCAGAGTGTTCGGACAAATAGACCTCGTCTCTATCGAACTTCAAAAAGTATATCGACAGACGGACCCTGTATTCGTCAGTGTCCTCGACCATATCCGCACCAATACAGCCGGAGCCGCAGACCTGCAACTGCTCAACACCCGCTACGGAAGCCAGATTGAAGAATCTGAAGCAGATATGTACATCACACTCGCCACCCGAAGAGATACGGTCGACTCCATTAATGAGAAGAAATTAGCAGAGCTCCCCGGAGAACCCATTACTTTTGAAGGAGTTATCGAAGGAGATTTTCCGGAAAGCAGTCTGCCTACTTCACAAGAGCTTGTACTCAAACCCGGTGCACAAATCATCTTCATCAAAAATGATTTCGATCGTAGGTGGGTAAACGGTACGATTGGTGTCATTGCCGGAATTGATGAGGAAGAAGAAACGATCTACGTCATCACCGACGATGGAAAAGAATGTGACGTAAAACTGGAATCATGGCGTAATATCCGCTACCACTACAACGAAAAAACAAAAGAAATAGAAGAAGAAGTATTAGGCAGCTTCACTCAATACCCTATCCGGTTAGCATGGGCCATCACTGTTCATAAAAGTCAGGGACTGACCTTCAGCCGTGTAGTCATCGACTTCACCGGCGGTGTATTTGCCGGAGGACAAGCATACGTAGCACTTAGCCGTTGTACCTCACTGGACGGCATCCAACTCAAAAAGCCTGTCAACCGTGCCGATGTCTTCGTCCGTCCCGAAATCGTCAACTTTGCCGGACGCTTCAACAACCGCCAAGCCATCGACAAAGCCCTGAAACAAGCACAAGCCGATGTGCAATATGCCGCTGCTTCACGTGCCTTCGACAAAGGGGATATGGAAGAATGTCTGGAACAGTTTTTCCGTGCCATCCATTCCCGCTACGATATTGAGAAACCTGTTCCCCGTCGTTTGATCCGCCGTAAACTCGGCATCATCAATACACTGAAAGAGCAGAACAAGAAGCTCAAAGAACAGATGCGCGAACAACAGGAACGTATACGACAATACGCCCACGAGTACCTGTTAATGGGAAACGAATGTATCACCCAAGCCCACGACGTACGTGCCGCCCTCGCCAACTACGACAAAGCCCTTAGCCTCGACCCCAACTACATAGATGCCTGGATAAGAAAAGGAATCACACTCTTCAACAACAAAGAGTACTTCGACGCTGAAAACTGTTTCAACACCGCAGTCAGCCTCCATCCTGCAAACTTTAAAGCAGTCTATAACCGTGGAAAGCTCCGACTAAAAACAGAAAACACAGAAGGCGCCATCGCCGACCTGGACAAAGCCACCAGCCTGAAACCCGAACACGCCGGCGCACACGAACTTTTCGGGGATGCCCTGTTAAAAGCCGGAAAAGAAGTGGAAGCTGCGTTACAATGGAGAATTGCAGAGGAACTGAAGAAAAAGAAGAAGTAATAAATCTACATAAAAGAAGAAGACGGAAACCGTCCGTTTTCTTCCTCACCGACCAACACCCCGTTCCTCACCGAGGAAAGACCTGTTCCTCACCGAGAAAGAGAGCATTGCTCACCGAGGAACGGATCCCCCACCTACACCCCCTTGTAGAACCATTGTCTCCTTTGGCGAATCATACACAAATATATTTACAGACTAGATTCGGATCAATCCGAAAAAAGGATTACTTTATAGGCAATTCTCAAATTCTGTATAACCTATAGATCTGTGGTAAATTCTTTTTCATCCATCACGGTACAGGTTATTAGTTAAATGAGAATTTAGCGGTTAAATGAGAATTTAGCGGTTAAATGGGAATTTTGCAG
>NC_021017.1:3970818-4019002 GCF_000210075.1 Bacteroides xylanisolvens XB1A | reverse complement strand
ATCTCATTTCTGCACCGATTTGAACTAAAACCGGAAGTTCGGATTAAGCCAGAAGCCAGTCCTTTGGATTCCGCTTAATTTAAAAATAAGAATCCCTAAAAATTTCTCTTTTATCTCTTATTATCAAAAAGTTTTATTAGTTTTGCTCTTCATTATATCTCAAACTCTTAAAATAGAAGCAAATGAAAAAAGGTTTGAAAATCGCAGCTATCACCGTAGGAGTAATTATCATTCTGATGTTCCTTCTTCCTTTCGCCTTCCAAGGAAAGATAGCCGACATTGTAAAAACAGAAGGCAACAAGATGCTTAACGCACAATTTGACTTTAAGAACCTTAACATTAGTCTGTTCCGCAATTTTCCACAGGCTTCTGTCACTCTCGAAGATTTCTGGCTGAAGGGTACGGGTGAATTTGCCAATGACACCCTTGTACAAGCCGGAGAAGTTACCGCCGCAGTCAACTTATTCTCCCTTTTCGGAGATAGCGGTTACGATATTTCTAAAATATTTATCGAAGACACGAAGTTACATGCCATTATCTTGCCGGACGGACGTGCCAACTGGGATATCATGAAACCGGATACAATAGCAACAGTCGAAACGCCTGCAGAAGAAGAAGCCTCTTCTCCTTTCAAAGTCAAACTGCAACGCTTTGTTATCAAAAACATGAATCTGATTTATGACGATCAACAAGGAAAGATGTATGCTGATATCCGCGACTTCAACGCTATTTGTGCCGGAGACTTAGGAAGCGAACGTACCACTCTGAAACTGGAAGCGGAAACCAAATCACTCACCTACAAGATGAATGGAATCCCTTTCCTGGCAAATGCCAATATCTCCGCCAAGATGGACGTAGATGCTGACCTTGCCAATAACAAATACACATTAAAAGACAATACCATCCGCCTCAACGCCATTCAGGCAGGCATCGACGGCTGGGTAGCCTTGAAAGACCCGGCTATCGACATGGACTTGAAACTTAACACGAACGATATAGGCTTCAAGGAAATATTGTCATTAATTCCCGCCATTTACGCCACAGAATTCTCCAGCCTGAAAACAGACGGAACTGCAACGCTTACCGCAACGGCCAAAGGTATCCTGCAAGGAGACACCGTTCCGGCATTCAATATTGACATGCAAGTCAAGGATGCTATGTTCCGCTATCCGGCTCTACCGGCAGGAGTAGATCAAATCAACATCAGTGCCAACGTTCAAAATCCCGGAGGAAATATCGACCTGACTACGGTCAACATCAATCCGTTCAGTTTCCGCCTTGCCGGAAATCCGTTTAGCCTGACTGCTACAGTGAAAACACCGATCAGTGATCCGGATTTTAAAGCAGAAGCGAAAGGAGTACTCAACTTAGGTATGATCAAACAAGTCTACCCGCTTGGAGACATAGAGTTGAACGGTACCATCGACGCCGATATGCAAATGTCGGGACGCCTCTCATCCATCGAAAAAGAAGAATACGAACGTATACAAGCCTCGGGCACTATCGGACTGACGGGCATGAAACTCAAAATGAAAGATATGCCGGATGTAGAAATTAAAAAGTCTCTCTTCACCTTCACTCCGAAATACCTCCAGTTGAGTGAAACAACCGTCAACATCGGAAAGAACGATATCACCGCCGACAGCCGGTTTGAAAACTACATCGGTTATGTATTGAAAGGTAGCACATTGAAAGGAAACCTGAATATTCGTTCCAACTACTTCAATCTGAACGACTTCATCACCGCTTCTGCCGATGAAGCCTCCACATCAGAAGCTGCGTCCACCGACTCTGTAGCTACAGCCGCCACAGGTATTGTTGAAGTTCCCCGTAACATCGACTTCCAAATGGACGCTAACCTGAAACAGGTGTTATTCGACAAGATGTCTTTCAATAATATGAATGGCAAACTTGTTGTAAAAGATGGCAAAGTGGATATGAAAAACCTTTCCATGAACACCATGGGTGGTAATGTAGTGATGAACGGCTACTACTCCACCGCCAACATAAAGAAGCCGGAAATGAAAGCCGGATTCAAGCTCTCCAATATCGGTTTTGCACAAGCATACAAAGAACTGGATATGGTGCAGAAAATGGCTCCTATCTTCGAAAACCTGAAAGGTAATTTCTCCGGAAGCATCAATATCCTAACAGATTTGGATGCAGCCATGAGCCCCGTACTGAATACGATGCAGGGTGACGGTAGCCTTTCCACGCGCGACCTTAGTTTAAGCGGAGTAAAAGCAATCGACCAGATAGCCGATGCCGTGAAGCAACCCAGCCTGAAAGACATGAAAGTGAAAGACATGACATTGGATTTCACCATCAAAGACGGTCGCGTAGAAACCAAACCGTTTGATATCAAGATGGGAGACTACACACTGAATCTTTCCGGCAGCACAGGACTCGATCAAACCATCGACTATTCCGGTAAAGTAAAACTGCCCGCATCCGTAGGCAATATCTCTAAGTTAATGACTCTTGACTTGAAAATCGGAGGTTCGTTCACCTCTCCGAAAGTCAGCGTAGATACTAAAAGCATGGCCAACCAAGCTGTCGAAGCCGTAGCCGATGAAGCAATCAGCAAACTCGGACAGAAACTTGGCCTGGACTCTGCCGCTACCGCCAACAAAGACTCAATCAAACAAAAAGTCACAGAGAAAGCTGCGGAAAAGGCACTGGATTTCTTGAAAAAGAAACTCAAATAAAAAGAGAAGACAATAACCATTTAACCCCACTCGTCCCTCCTCCTTCTCCTTTGCGAGAGGGAAGGGATGAAGCTTTTAATATGCTACTGAAACTATATGATAAAAACAATAACCCGCAGGATTTACAACGAATCATCGATATCCTGAATGACGGCGGACTTATCATCTATCCTACCGATACGATGTACGCCATCGGCTGTCATGGTCTGAAGGAACGTGCCATAGAACGGATCTGCCGGATTAAAGAGATAGACCCTCGAAAAAACAATCTGTCTATCATCTGTTATGACTTAAGCAGTATCAGCGAATACGCAAAAGTAGACAATAACGTATTCAAACTGATGAAGCATAATCTTCCGGGACCATTTACCTTTATTTTGAACGGCACCAACCGGTTACCGAAAATCTTCCGCAACCGGAAAGAAGTAGGTATCCGTATGCCGGACAACAACATCATCCGTGAAATCGCACGCCTGCTGGACGCTCCCATTATGACCACCACACTGCCATACGAAGAGCACGAGGACTTGGAATATATGACTGATCCCGAACTTATAGATGAAAAGTTCGGCGACATCGTTGATCTGGTCATTGACGGCGGTATCGGAGGTATAGAACCTTCAACGGTAGTGAAATGTACGGACAACGAACTGGAAATCGTCCGGCAAGGAAAAGGCTGGCTGGAAGAGAATTAATTCCGCTGACAGCTATCTCTAACATACAAAATGGGCTGCAATCAATTCAACACTGATGCAGCCCATTCTCTTTTTATAGAATCAGTTTTATGCTTACTTAATCAAAGATTCCGGATCTAAATGAGCAGACTCGATATCTTTGAAGTAACGGTAAGTACCTACTTTCAATTCCGCCGTAGCAGCATCATCACAAACAATAATACCTTTTTCATGCATTTGCAATGCACTGATTGTCCACATCTGTGTGATAGCACCTTCTACTGCATGATACAAAGCACGAGCTTTGTTATGACCGTTTACAATAATCATCACTTCCTTTGCAGAAAGTACAGTACCTACTCCCACTGTCAAAGAGGTCTTAGGAACCTTATTGATGTCATTATCGAAGAAACGGGAATTAGCAATGATGGTATCCATTGTCAATGTTTTCTGACGAGTGCGTGAAGTCAATGAAGATCCCGGTTCGTTGAACGCAATATGTCCGTCAGGACCGATACCGCCCATGAACAGGTCGATACCACCGTATGACTTGATCTTTTCTTCATAACGTGCACACTCTGCATCCAAATCCGGAGCATTACCATTCAGAATATTCGTATTCTCCGGTTTGATGTCGATATGACCGAAAAAGTTATTCCACATGAAAGAATAATAGCTTTCCGGATGTTCTTTCGGCAATCCTACATATTCGTCCATGTTGAATGTTACCACATTCTGGAAGGAAACGATTCCTTTCTTATTCAGGTCGATCAAAGCTTTATACATACCCAGAGGAGAAGATCCGGTGGGACAGCCCAATACAAATGGTTTTTCGGGGGTTGGATTGGCAGCCTTTATTTTAGCAGCAACATAATGTGCAGCCCACAGAGATACGGACTGATAGTCCGGCTGAATAATAAGTCTCATAAGTCGATTGTTTTATAGGTTAGTTAATAAATTATTATCTCATTCACAGTTTTAACGATCTTTCTTCAAACGATCCGCCATGGCACGTGCCAGGTTTTCACATTGAGTATAAGTCAGGTCTTTCATTGCCTGTTTCATCTCCACCGGATCACCGACCAATTCGAATTTGCTCTTTTCCGCAAACTCTGCCAGACGTTTCACAGCAGCACCTGCCCATGTGAAAGAACCGAAGTAACCCAAATAGCGTCCCTTCACCTCACGCAACAGAATCTTTGAGAGCAGCGCTTCCACTTCCGGGAATATCTGATTACTATAAGTGGGAGAACCGATAATCAATCCCTTGTAACGGAAAATATCCGCTATAATATAAGAAGGATGGCTCTTTGTCACATTATGCATGACAATGTTCTTAACACCCTGTGCCGAAAGCTCTTCTGCAATAGCTTCCGCCATTTGCTCCGTATTTCCATACATGCTTCCATAAGCAATAACAACACCTTCGTCTGCATCATAACGACTCAAACGGTCATAGATACCAATTACCTTGGCAATATTCTCTGTCCATACCGGACCATGTGTAGAACAGATGGCAGAAATAGGTAGTCCTCCCAATTTTTGCAAAGCTTTTTGCACGGGGCTTCCGTATTTGCCTACGATGTTAGAGTAGTAACGAACCATTTCCCCCCAATACTTATCCACATTGATCCGCGTATCCAGGAATCCGCCATCTACAGTGCCAAAGCATCCGAATCCGTCGCCGGAGAAAAGAACGCCGTCCGTTTCATCAAAAGTCATCATCGTTTCCGGCCAATGCACCATCGGAGTCATATAAAAACGCAGTTTATGATGTCCCAAAGCTAAGAAATCACCTTCCTTTACCAGATACTGTTCGCCGGTTACACCGTAGAAACCTTCAATCATACCGAAGGTCTGCTTGTTACCCACGATAATAATTTCCGGATAATGTTGCTTAATCAGTCGGATAGATCCCGAATGATCCGGTTCCATGTGGTTTATAATCAAATAATTAATGGGACGTTCTCCAATCACTTGCTTGATCTTACGCAAGTAGACTTCAAAATAACAAATATCTACCGTATCCACCAATGCCACCATTTCATCATCAATCAGATAAGAGTTATATGAAACTCCATAGGGCAATGGCCACATCCCTTCAAATCTGTGCTTGTTACGGTCATTCACTCCCACATAGTGGACATTTCCTTTAATTCTTGTTTTATGTTCCATTCTTCAAATCCATTTATATTTCTTCCACCATCTATATTCCGCTCAAACAGCTATTTATTCAGTGGTAAGTTTATCGTCTGCAAAAATAATCCTTTTTTCCGAATCCCTATACTTCTTACCTTGATAAGCACCTCTTTCTTTCATTCTTTTTTGTAAACGCGCTACAAATTCATAATTTTTCAATCCCCAGTCCGGAGCTATTAATAAATCTTTAGGAGATTGGGAAACAAAACGCTCCACAACTATATCGGGACGAAGATGTTCTACATAATCAATCACCAGATCAATGTATTCCTCCACCTCGTTAAACAAATGAAAACCATCAGGAGCTTCATCATACTCATGCGCCATTCGTGTACCACGAATCAATTGTAACTGATGGATCTTGAGTGTAGCTAAAGGCAGATCGGAAAGTATTTCCGCTTGTGCCACCATCGTATCATGCGTTTCTCCCGGAAGTCCGAGGATGATATGTCCGCCTGTCAGGATACCACAGGCGGCTGTCCGCCGGACGGCTTCCACCGTATCGGCATAAGTATGCCCCCGGTTAATGCGTTTTAAGGTTTCGTCGCAAGTGCTCTCGATCCCATATTCAACCATAAGGAAAGTATGTTTGTTCAATTCTTCCAAGTAACGCAACAAACTCTCCGGCATACAATCGGGGCGTGTACCTATCACCAGTCCGACCACCCCGTCTACCGTCAACGCTTCTTCATATTTACGCTTCAAGCCTTCCAGTTCGGCATACGTATTGGTATAGGCCTGAAAGTAAGCCAAATATTTCATTTCCGGATATTTATGGGCAAAAAAGCATTTCCCTTCTTCCAATTGGGTAGTGATAGACTTCTCTGTCCGGCAGTAATCCGGATTAAAAGTCTGGTTATTGCAATATGTACATCCGCCCCATCCTTTTGTTCCGTCACGATTAGGACAAGTGAAACCTGCGTTCAATGAAATCTTTTGTACCTTGTAAGGAAAATATTTCCGCAAAAAAGTAGGAAAATCATTATATAATAGCTGCGTAGACATGTTCATTCACTTCTTTCTTTATTTTACCTACAAACATAAGCAAAATCAGCGAGTTATGGAAAGTTGACACAAAATATCTTCAATATATTAAAAATTTCATAAATTCCATAAGATAAATTAATAAACATTGCTATTCAAAAAACTATTTAATTAGCTTTGTCATGATTTTAGGCATTGGCAGGAGGATACTTGTGAAAGTCTTGTGCAATTATTCCCCAATTATGATTTCATCTCACCATACCCCATGCAACTCTTGTCAATAAAATTATCCTCTTTATATTCTGAATAAGATTATAAAGAGGATTTTTTTAACGAATATTATTCATTTCACTTTTCCAAAACAAAGAAGCGAGATCAATACTATTACCCAACCGATCTGCTAGATGAAACATTTATAACAGGGCTGTAGTGATAGTATATTACAAAATCAGAATAAACAGATTTTATATCCCCAACCGTTCTTTCAGCAACCGGTAGCCGGAAAGGCTAACCCGAAGTTTCACTCCATTCTTCAATAATAACTGATAGGTTTCTTTTCCAAAAAGCTCGACCCGGGAAATCTGCGTAACATTCACAATCGTAGAACGATGCACCCGAACAAATGTATCCGGAGAGAGATGAGTTTCAAAATACTTCATAGTCTGCTCTTTCAGGTATTCGCCTGTGGGGGTTATCAGCATCACATAATCTCCACATGCTTGTATGTAAATCAATTCGTCTGCCTTCACCAAATGAATCCGGGAGCCGTCTTTCACTGTAATACGATCTACCCATTCCATGGCTGACTCTTTCTGCTGTTCAGCCACATTCACCTGATGTACAGCCAGTTCTTTTTCCATTTCCTGATTTTGTACTTCTTCTTTTGTGACTATCAAGCGGTACCATAGAGTAATGGCAATTAAAACCGGTAGTCCGAACAATAACCGGAAAGGGATTGTCTGCGCAAAAGGAACATAGGACACTCCTACAATTCTCACCATTATGTCACAGACCATAAAACTTCCTGCCAGCCAAAGCAGACTTCCAACGATAATCATAATTACATCCGTCTGGAACAACGAGACAAGACCGACCACAAACCATGCCAGATAGGCGATAGCCGCCAACCAACCGATCGTTACTATTCCATCTACCAAAGCGGGAAGATAATCGTTTCCGGTGTATCCACAGACTAAAGCTACTTGGAATACAACCAGAATCAATGCCAGCACCAGCATCGGAATCCAACGAAAAGGAGATTCTATAATCGGATGTGCTTTCATACGCTAGCCTTTAACCTCCAAGCCTCCGAAAGAAAGTGTTCCCCGAATTACTAATACACTCTCCTTATTTATATTTCCATTCTGCCAACGTTTATCATCACATCCTCCAAAGAAAGCATTGCATTTAAACACGACTTTCCAGTCAGAAGGGACATATATCTCAACTCCTCCCCAACTGCAATCCAAATCGATGTATGTTTCTCCGGGTGCAATATGGGTATGGCGCAAATCAATCGTCGTTCCTCCAAAGGATGTGCGAATGACAGCTCCTTTAAACAATTCGTCAAGTACCACGTGACGGGCAGCTCCCCAAACATTCTCGGCACGTAGAAAACCATCTACTGACTCTGCCTGCTGTTGTTCACTTTCAAAGTTCATGCCGGGTTGTCCCTGATGCATCTTCATCCACTTCTGACGGTGCTGCATGGCATGATGGTGCGCCCAGTGCCCCCGCCTGTTCTTGCCGGATTTAAAAAAGAATAAGACACCTGCTGTTATCAGAGCGATAGGCCATACCATTGCCTGCGAATTTTCAGGCAACCATGAAAGCCCTCCAATCAAAAAATACACACCTATCAACAAAAGGATGATTCCACCGATGAAATGGCGGCGAATCATAGAATATATACCTAATATAATAAGGAGTGAATGCCAGGATACGATCATATCGAAGACTTCAGATGTAATCCATCCCATATTACGGGCAAACAGCAGAATCCCAGAAAGGATAAAAAGCGAAGCTATCAGTGTTTTACCGGAAAAGCCTGTAGCAGTGGGAAATTTTTGTTTCTCTTCCATTGTCTCTATTATTAATTGATTAATGGTTCAAAGATACATCATTTCCCACTGCTTCTACAGCCTTTTCTGTTGATTTCCGGTATAAATTCCGATGAATGCCGGATAAAAACCGGTGAAACTGACTATAAAGTATCTTACCTGATAAAGATAATTCTTAATACGATGTTTGCAGATTACTTTTTTCCACCGCTATTTTGTTTTTCAATAATGTCATGCACCAAACTATTCATATACATTTCCAGATTTGTATACTGGCCATATTTATCTATCGTTTTTCCATTGCCATCAGAAGCATCATGAGGATCTAATCCGAATTTTCTCTCCCATGCATCAGGCATACCATCATTATCAGAATCAATCAAGGTACTTCTCTGTAAAAGAACTGGCCATGCGGAAACATTTTCCGAAGTATTTAACGAGAGCAAATCATCCTGACTATCTATCAATCCTGGTTTCGGATATCCTTCACTTTTCCAAATACCTCCTTCTCCATTATGAATATTCAAACCTTTATATCCAGCTGTTCTCGTACGTGTTTCCTTCACAATACGTGCATCCACATCATCTCGATGCAATGAACACCCCGCATAATCCAACACTTGTTTATAAGCATTGAAAGCAGAATGTGTCGTTACCGATGCAAATTCATGAGGTTTGTCCAATCGAATCGAGTCTTTAGTTTTTTGCGTAACTACTTTCTTATAATTATTCGAAAATTGATTGTAAACTCCATATTCCCAATTATTAGCTGTAGCCTTTTGGCTGTTTTTATCATCTGCCCCTCCATCTACAACGTTACCATCAATATAATACTTTCCCCACAGATACCCCCCATTCCTATTTTCTGTTGCATCTATAGCAAAAATCCGTCCACGTTTAGAGCCTGTCACCGTTGCAGGACCAGGTTTATAATAATTGTTCACTATATTAATATTCATCCTTTCACCACCATACGAACTGTTCATACCCCAATTATAGATCACATTATTGCGAAAATCTACATAATCACCATCACATTCTCCATTCTTACGTACCTTAGCTCCTAATCCGAAACGGGGATTCCGGCTATCATGATGGGCTAATAAATTATGGTGATAAGAAGAGTGTTCACCTCCCCAAATTCCTCCATATCCATGAGGACCTTTGGTATGTCCACCTAATCTAAGACTTTCAGAAATAATGCACCACTGCATAGTAAAATCATCATTTTCATAAAAAGAGGCACATTCATCTGTACACCAGCTGATAGAGCAATGGTCTATAATCACATTCCTTGCCCCTTTTCCTCCTAAAGCATCTGCACCGTCAGGATGCACACATTCTTTATTACCCATACGGAAACGTAAAAAACGGAGAATTACATTACTAGCATAATTTGTCACCGGATAACCCGCTATGCAAATACCGTTTCCCGGTGCAGTTTGTCCCGCAATAGTCAAATTCCCTTTCCGTATTTTTAGGTCTTTATGCAGAAATATTGTACCGGACACTTGAAAAATGATAGTACGAGGACCATCCAACTTTTCTATACCATAACGTAAAGTGCCAGGCATCCCATCATCTGCTAAAGAAGTAACAATATACACTTCACCTCCACGTCCGCCTGTAGTCATACGTCCATATCCTTCTGCTCCGGGAAAAGCAGCCAACTCTCCAAAATCAAGAGTGTTACCAATACCAGAAAAGGCAAAAACAGCCTCATTTCCGATCAGAGTTAATAAAACGGTTAAACAACGAAAGATCAAATTCATATTCATATTTTTATTTATGGAATAATACAAAAATACACCAAATTTATTTATTGTACTCCTCCTTTATTCTGTTCCTCAACAATCTTTTGTACCAAGCTATTCATATACATCTCCAGATTTGTATATGTTCCTTCCTCATCTACTGTTTTACCATTTCGGTCAGAAGCATCATTCGGATTCAAACCATACTTTTTTTCCCATTCATCAGGCATACCATCATTATCCGAATCCTTCAGAATAACACCTTGTACCAATTCAGGCCATGCTGAAGATTCTCCAACAGGAATCACATCATCCTGACTATCAATGATACCTTTCTTTGGATACCCCACGCTTTTCCAATCAATACCTTCAACAACTCCCTGACCATTGTGCTCGTTCATTCCCTGATAGTTCGCAGTCCCGGTACGAGTCTCCTGAACAATACGTTCATCCACTCTATCCCTGTGCAAAGAACAACCTGCATAATCCATAACACGCTCAAAAGCCATACGGGCATCATGAGTGGTAACAGTACCTGTTTCTACAGGAGTAGTACGTTTAAGAGCTTTTTTTGTACTTTCATCCAACGTTCCATACTTTTTATCAAACTGATTATAAACTCCGTACTCCCAGTTATCCTTTGTAGCCTTCATACAACGATCGTAATCAGCCGCACCATTAATTTGCCCATCATCCACCACATTTCCTTGGATAAAGAAATCTCCCCAAGTGTCAAAAATGGCCGGATATGATTTCTTATCCGAATCACTCACTTTTTTGTCAATGGCAATAATACGTCCACGTTTAGAAGTGCCAGTAGGAGTGGCAGGCCCCGGCTTATAAAAATTATTCACAATATTTACATGCATGGCTTCTCCACCATAACAAGAGTTTCCACACCAGTTATAAATGACATTATTACGCATATCAACAATTTCATTCTCTTTTGTCGAATTAACTCCAGGACCTAGACGAGGATTACGGCTATCATGATGTGCCAATAGATTATGGTGAAAAGAAGCTTTCATACCTCCCCATATACCACCATAACCATGAGGACCTTTCGTATGCCCACCTAAACGCAGACTTTCAGAAATAAGACACCATTGCAGTGTAAAATTCTCATTTTGATAGAAAGAAACACATTCGTCAGTACACCAACTCATAGAACAATGATCAATCATTATATTTTTATGATACCGACCGCCAAAGGCGTCGGCTCCGTCTGCACTGACATCTTCTTTATTTCCCATTCGAAAACGCATAAAACGGACAATAACATTGTCTGCTTCCAAGAAAACCGGATAACCAGCCAAACAAATACCATCCCCCGGAGCCGTCTGTCCTGCAATGGTCAAATCTCCATTCTTAATCTTTAAATCACCGTTTAAATGAATAGTTCCGGATACCTGGAAAATAATTGTACGTTTTCCGCTTAATTTCTCAATACCATAACGTAAAGTTCCGTTCTGCAACTTGTCCTCCAATGAAGTAACAATATATACATCGCCACCACGCCCACCGGTTGTGTAGCGTCCATGTCCTTCTGCCCCAGGAAAAGCTGGTATCTTTTCATCTTGAGTTTCTCCAGTCCCTTCAGGTTCTTTAGGCAATTCATTTGCGTCACCACCATCAGTACACGCCAGAATTCCAAAAGCAAACAAAATAGCCAAACACCATTTACTTAGAATTATATCCATTTTCATACATTATTAGATTAATGAGGACAAAAGTAGACAGGATAAAGAAAAGTCTTGTTCAAATTTTGTTTTTCCAAATCATTAAAATCGATAAAACAAGGCTTTTCAAGCTAGCATGTGTATTTTTTGTTTTAAAACTATTCTAAAAATGCCTGCCGGCTATTAAAAAACAAAAAATACTAGGTGAAAAACAAATATTGCACATATCTATATTCACATTCATATACTTTTGTACCGAGGAATTAACTCTAAATGTGAGTACAGAATCAAAACAATAACCATTAATTAATAAACATGCAAAGAATGTCTAACAAAGTGAAAAACATGCGTAGTTGGCTGCTAATGCTATTTGCAGCGATATCGCTTGGCGTATCAGCGCAAACAATTACCGTAAAAGGTAATGTGAAAGACACAACAGGAGAACCGATCATCGGAGCTTCTGTAGTAGAGAAAGGTAATACTACCAATGGTACAATTACTGATTTAGATGGTAACTATTCTATCAAGGTTCCTTCAAAAGCAACCCTTACAATTTCTTATATCGGAATGAAAACTCAGGATATTGCTGTAAAAGGACAAAGTCAAATTAATGTCACTCTTTCCGATGATACACAAGCATTGGACGAAGTTGTGGTAATTGGTTACGGAACCGTTGCAAAAAAGGATCTGACTGGTTCCGTATCTTCCGTTAGTGCCAAACAGATAGCTGCCATTCCGGTATCTTCTGCATCAGAAGCATTACAGGGAAAAATGGCTGGTGTATCTATCACAACGACTGAAGGTTCTCCTGATGCAGACGTAAAAATCCGCGTACGTGGTGGCGGTTCTCTATCTCAAGATAATTCACCGCTTTATATTGTAGACGGATTTCCCGTATCAAGTATCTCTGATATTGCTCCAACAGATATTCAATCGGTAGATGTATTGAAAGATGCTTCTTCTACTGCTATTTATGGTGCCCGTGGTGCAAACGGTGTTATCATCATTACTACTAAATCCGGTCAAGAAGGTAAGGTGCAGGTAAACTTCGGTGCATCTTACGGTTTGCGCAAAGTGACCAAGATGGTCGATGTACTCAATCCGTATGAGTTTGTGATGTGGCAACAAGAATTAGACCAAAAAAGTTTTAATTATGGCACCTTTGACGATCTGGAGATTTATAAATCATACACAGACACCGACTATCAAGGAGAAATATTTGGTCGCACCGGTAATCAACAACAATACAATATTAGTGTCAGTGGTGGAAACAAAGATACCAAATTCAATATCAGTTATTCACGTAACGACGAAAAAAGTATCATGTTGAACTCAGGTTTTGCCAAAGACAACATCAATGCTAAAATAAATACAAAAATCAACAAATGGCTAACATTTGACTTCAATGCCCGTTTATCCTATCAAAAAGTAAAAGGAACCGGAAGCGGTGCAGACGACAATCAATCAAGTGCAACCACTTCTGTAAATGCACGCTCTGTAGTATTTGCTCCTGTTGAAAAATTAATCAGTGGCGGCAGTGACGATGATGAAAACGTTAATAACGCACGTTACACGCCTATCGAAATATTGAACGCGACTTACAAACGTGTTAGCCGCTTCCAGCAAAACTACAATGCCGGAGTGAACTGGGAACCCGTAAAAGGACTTAAATTCAGAAGCGAATTCGGATATGGATGGAAATACAATAATACTGACCAAGTATGGGGGGTGGAAGCTACAAACAACAGTAAATATGGAAATCCGGGAATGCCCCAAGCGTTATTAACCAAACTTATCAACAAGAACTGGAGAAACGCCAATACTGTTACATATAATAACGATAAAATGTTCAATTTGAACCACAGAATGAATGTCATGTTAGGTCATGAAGTATCCAGCAGCTACGACCACAAAACAACAATGACATCTGTAGGTTTCCCTAAAAACATGTCAATAAAAGAAGTACTTGCTAATATGGGACAAGGTCAGGCACTTCCCACAGATACATACATTGGTATCAAAGACAACTTGCTCTCTTTTTTCGGACGTATCAACTACACCATTAACGATAAATACCTGATGACTTTCACCATGCGTGCAGACGGCTCCAGCAAATTTGCCTCCGGCAATCAATGGGGATACTTCCCTTCACTGGCTTTAGCATGGCGTATATCCGACGAAGCTTTCATGAGAAACTCCCAAGAATGGCTTTCCAACTTAAAACTTCGTTTAAGCATCGGTACGGCAGGAAACAATCGGATTCCCTCCGGGTCGCTAGAAACAACTTACTCACTGGCAGGTTCGGGAGACAAACATATCTATTTCAACAATACAAGCAGCGTGGTTCTGCAAAGAGGTAAAAACTTGTCCAACCCGAACTTGAAATGGGAAACAACGCTCACTCGTAATATAGGTTTGGATTTCGGCTTCTGGAACGGACGCCTTTCCGGTAGCTTAGATGCATACTGGAACACGACCAAAGATTTGTTGATGCAAACTACCCTCCCCAAAGGAGCTGGTTATGAGTTCCAATATCAGAATTTCGGTCAAACCTCTAACAAAGGTATTGAGCTTGCTTTAGACGCTATCCTTGTCGACCAAAAAGATTTCGGTCTGAATTTCAACTTCAACATTTCTTATAATCAAGCTAAAATTGACAAACTGCCTACAAATAAAATCTGGCAAAGCAGTGGCTGGGGCGGCAGTCTAATCGCTGGTATCGATGATTTCCTAATTGAAGAAGGTGGAAGACTGGGTGAAGTATACGGTTATAAACTAGATGGTTTCTATACCACAGAAGACTTTACTTGGGATAATGGATGGAAACTTAAGGAAGGACGTGTCAATCCGACGGAATCGGGCATGAAAGTCAATAATTTCGGTCCTGGATCCCCCAAACTGAAAGCAAATGCAGATGGTAAAATCGAGAAAGAACGCCTTGGAAATACAATCCCGAAAATAACTGGCGGTTTCGGTATCAATGCACGATATAAGAGCTTTGATTTAAGTGCATTCTTTAACTATTCATTGGGAAACAAAATTATCAACGCTACCAAACTTGCTTCCGGATTCTATAGTGACACAAAAAAAGATTGGAATCTGAACAATGAATTCAACCTTAGCAAACGTTACACTTGGATTGACCCTGCCAACGGAATGGACATGACTTCCAAAAGCTATATCAACGAATTTGGAAGCGACTATGCCATCAACCGTCTAAATGAAATAAATGCCGGTGCCAGCATATTCAACCCAGCTTCCATCACACAGATTCCACTTTTGGACTGGGCTGTAGAAGACGGTGCCTTCCTGCGTGTCAACAACATTTCCATCGGTTACACATTGCCGAAAGTTTTCGTACAAAAACTACAAATGCAGAATGTGCGTATCTACTTTACAGGATACAACCTCTACTGCTTCACTAAATATTCCGGTGCCGATCCGGAAGTAGACACTTGTCGCAAAACACCTATGACTCCGGGCATAGACTATTCGGCCTATCCTAAAAGCCGTTCATTTGTAGGTGGTATAAATGTTACATTCTAAAACAGATACATATATGAAATCAATTATAAAATACATCATTGGAGGAATGGGGTTACTGAGCATCACCTCTTGCAGCGATTTCTTAGATCAAAGCTCTCCTTCCGAAATCAAAGGCGACATGGTTTTCAACTCGCTTACTTTTACAGAACAAAGTTTGAACAAAGTATATGCAGGGCTTACCCTCGACCATACTTATGGTGCCCGCATCCCTCTGAATTTCGGATTCAATACAGATATTGAACTAGTAGATGCCGACGTTAACAAACCGGCTTCTTTCACCGAATCCAGTGAGCGCGCTTTAGGTAATTACAATGGAGAAAGCATCAGCGGTTCCTGGTCAAAACTGGATGACAACTGGAAAAACTGTTTCGCCATTATTGAAGACGCCAATCTTGTCGTAGAAGGAATCCGTTCTAGCGAGTTGTTCCAAGAAGGAAATCCGGCACGCAACAAGATGGCTAATTTCTTGGGTGAGGCACTCACCATCCGTGCTATGGTCTATTTCGACCTTGTAAAAAACTATGGAGACCTGCCAATGAAATTCGAAACGACCAAGGTAGACGGTTCCAATTTATATGTAACCAAAAGCGACCGAGACGACATCATGGAACAATTGCTGAGCGACTTGGAAGAAGCTGCAAACTATCTCCCTTGGGCAGGCGAATCCGGCTATACGACCGAACATGCCACTGCAGGTTTTGCTCACGGCTTGTTCGCCCGCATCGCCCTTGCCAAAGCCGGCTACAGTATCCGCGAATCCTCCAAACCCGGCTATGAGACACTTGCCGGCTCTGACGGTACATACCCTACCCAACGCCCAGGAGAAGCAGAAAGAAAACTGTTGTATGAACGTGCACTGAAACATCTGACAGCTGTTATTGGAAGCGGTGTACACAAGTTGAATCCTTCGTATGCAGACCAATGGTTCCAAGTAAACCAGCGGAAATTGGACAATACTTATAAAGAAAACCTATACGAAGTAGCACACGGTCTGAATAAATCCGGAGAAATGGGATATACCATTGGCGTGAGAATCAGCGGTGCAAGCAGCTACTACGGTGCTAAAGGAAACTCAAGCGGAAAAGTGAAATTAACCGCTCCGTTCTTCTGGTCATTCGACCACTCTGACCTGCGTCGTGACATCACATGTGCCACTTATGAACTCAAAGAAGAAAACGGGCACATCAAAGAAAATATGCAGAAAAACGCCCCATTCGGTATCTATGTAGCAAAATGGGACATCCGCAAAATGAACGACGAATGGCTGAATGCTGTCCGTGCGAGCGATGCAAAAATTGGATATGGCATCAACTGGATTGCAATGCGTTATTCCGACATACTATTAATGTATGCTGAAGTTATGAACGAACTGTATGGAGCTGATGCAGCCAATCCATTGGGTGGAACTGCCATGACAGCCCGTACCGCACTGACAGAAGTTCACAGCCGCGCGTTCGACAACAAAGCCAATGCACAAGCGTATGTAGCTGCTATCTCATCAGGTGACGATTTCTTCAACGCCATTGTGGATGAACGCGCATGGGAATTTGCCGGAGAATGTGTCCGCAAATATGACTTGATTCGTTGGGGATTACTCTCTAAGAAGATCGACCAATTCAAAGAAGACTACCGCCAACTCACTACCATAGCTCCCAAATACATATTCTATAAGATGAAAGCCGATGATGAATATTCCATCGACATGAGTAGTATTTGCTGGTATGAATATCCCTCCTTTGTCAGCGAAATCAATAACGAATTGGATGTCAAGAATGCCATAAAGAACGCCGCAGATCCCAACTGGAAATACGTTCCGGGCTGGGGAACTTTCCCAAATGGAAAGATAGAGAAAGACGCAACTACAAAGCAAGAAGTGTTCAAAGAGGACGGAAGCACCTCCAACGACTCCAACCTTTCGGGATTAACGGACTATGTTAGCACAGGTCTGAACAAGACCGTAAAAAACAGGCATTTGATTCCACTAGGTAGTAAAACGATTTCAGAATCAAACGGAACATTAGCCAATTCATACGGATTCTAATTGATAAAAACGATTATTATGAAAATTAGTACAAATATACACACGCTATTAAGCATCATTTGCTTAACAGTTATTTCATTTTCGTCTTGCGACAAAAGTAATGACTGGAGTTCGGACGAACGATACAACCGCTTATTCCGCAGCAACAATCTTGCGGTTACTCCCCAAACATTCGAAGCAGAGGTTATTTGGAACGCAACTCCCAACACCGACTACTATATCATAGAGGTAAATAAAAACGAATTTACAAATGACGAACTGCAAGAAGGCTCTATCATCTACGGAGAAGACAAAGGCATTACAAGCAGCCCTTACAGTATCACAGGACTAGAAGAGCAAACGACGTATTACTTGCGTCTGCGTTCCTGTTCCGAATCTGCCCAACCGTCTAAATGGTGCACTTTGGAGGATGGCACTTTCACCACGAAGAGCGAACAAATTATCGAAAGCAGCAGCAACGTGACCAGCAAGAACGCCACCATCCACTGGACTGCAGGAGTGGACGTTACCCACTTCCTCATCGAATCTACCGAAGAGGAGACACGCCGCGACATCACCGCCAACGAGAAGAATGCTGGTCAAGCTACGTTGACAGGACTCAAAGCTGCCACCACTTACAAAGTTTCTATCTATAACAATCAGAAGTTGAGAGGAAACTGTAAATTTGAAACAACAGAAGACTTTCCGGAAGGATACAACATAGCCAACCTGAAAGAGGGCGATGATATTGATGCGGTTCTTGCCGAACAACAAGGAGATGTAGTACTCGTCTTCCCTGCTGGAAGCACTTTCGAACGTACGGAAAAACTCAGCATTCCCGCATCGGTAAATGCAATTATCTTCTGGGGCGCCTCCGGTGGGACACAGCCTAACTTCAAGCCCAAAGAAGTGACAGCCACAGAAAATACGACTTCTATCAAGTTTTATAACATGAACCTCTACAACAACGGTAAGAGTGGCGACTATATGATTAATCAGGATGCCATGACAACGGATGTAAACATCTCTTTCGACAAATGCAACGTATCCAAAACTCGTGGTATATTGCGTGTGCAAGGCGGCGGTGTGGATTGCTCCATCAATAGTATAGAGTTTACTAATACCACCTTCAGTGAAATCGGTTCGTATGGTGTCATCAACACTAAAGACATGACGGGAAATCTGAATTCCATTCATATCAGTAAATGTACATTCAATAATGTAGCAGCTACCGACGGACCGACATTTACACTAACAGCAAAAAATACAATGCATCCTATCACATTCAATATCGATCAATGTACATTCTATGCTTGCGATCAAAAAAGTGGAAAACACTTCATTGATGCAAACAAAGTGGAACTACATGATATCAGAATCACAAATTGCTTATTCGCCAACTGTGGTAGCAGCGATGCCAAAAACAAACTATGTAGCATAAAGGGTATCGTTAAAGAGACCTCCGACAACTGGTATACCACCGATTGCGCATGGCACAGTGAGGCACAAGCGATGTGCACCGAATATAGCAAAACATCTGCCGAACTCTTTGAAGATCCTGAAAACGGTAATTTCAAAATTAAAGACGCTTTATTCAAGAACCGTGCAGGCGACCCTCAATGGTTCAGTGAATAATATAGTTTTTAACCTAAAAACATAATAAAAAGATAGGGCGAATGTATATTTGAATATATACACTCGCCCTACTTTTTTATATACATTCCCAAGCAAATGAACGTTTACAAACAAAGCATATAAAATACACTTTGAGTTTGGAATATATGAATTGAGAAGTTCATAGGAATAGTCTCTCAAATCATTTATATCCTAAAATAGAATAACAAAAAGATTATTATTACGTATTACCGGCCTATTTTTTCCTTATACTCAGTTGGTGTCATACCCACTTGTGCCTTAAAACATTTGCTAAAATAACGCGGGTCGTTGATTCCGACCATATATGAAATCTGCGTCATATTAAACTCTCCGGTTTCAATCAGTTGCGTAGCACGCTTGATGCGTATTTCTTTGATAAACTCAATAGGTGCCAGTCCTGTCAATGTCTTCAGCTTCTTGAAGAACACGGAACGACTGACAGCCAGTTCACGTACCAAATCATCCACTACGAGGTCTCCATTATCCATGTTCTGCTCCATCAATTCCACCAGTTTATCCATAAACTTACGGTCATTTGGAGACATATCAGGAATGGTCGGTTGCTGTTGTGACTGTAATTGCGTTTGCTCTTCTTCTCGCTCCGACACTATCTTTTTTTCCTCTTCAGCCATAGCCTTTGTCGACGCAGGCAACTCGCCGGAAGTAACGGACATATTGATATGCATCAGGCTATCCCGATAGAAACTTTGCAGTTTCTTACGCTGCATCAACAGATTTTCCACACGGGCTTGCAGATAGGTAGCACTGAAAGGTTTCGTGATATAATCATCCGCACCATATTCCAATCCTTCCAGTTTACTTTCAATCGTAGTCTTGGCAGTAAGCAGGATAATAGGTATATGGCTGGTTGTCATATCCGCACGCAGTTCACGCGTCATTTCAATACCGTCTTTCTCGGGCATCATCACGTCACTGATAATAATATCCGGAAGATACTTCAATGCTTTATTCGCTCCTTCCCTACCATCGGCAGCTTCCACTACCCTGTACATCGGAGTAAATATACTACGCAAGAATTCACGTAACTCCTGATTATCTTCGACTAATAACATCAGTTCTTTGGAGTTTTCTTCTTTCGCAGCATCTTCCTCATAAACGGCTTCAATTTTCTCCGAATCATCGGGTATCAGCGTTTCAGACTGAATGGAAGAGTTGGCTATATCCACCACTTGCCCCATCCTTACCGGAGCTTCCGCATCTTCCAGGATAAACTCGGTTTCCTTATCATAATGTTCTTTCCCTTTCAGGAAATCGACTTTGAAACAACTTCCCTCTCCCAAACGACTATCCACGGAAATTGTAGCCTTGTGCATCTCCACAAGCTCTTTCACCAATGAAAGTCCGATACCCGTACTAGCCTGATTGAACAGATTCTTGTCCACCAGATTCTCAAAACGGACAAACAAGGACTTCTTTTTATTTTCCGCGATACCAATTCCCTGGTCTTGTACACCGATAGAAACTGTATTCTCATCTTCACGAATAAACATCGTTATCATCTTGCCATTCGGCGTATACTTAAATGCATTGGAAAGCAGGTTGAATACAATCTTTTCCAGCTTATCGGCGTCCACCCAAAGATAAAGATGCTCCTTTTCCGTCTGAAACAGGAAATCAATCCGATGCTCTTCGGCCACAGCTTCAAAATTATCCATCACCTTGCGCACGAAAGGAACGATGTCCACACGCTGTACTTGCATCTTCATCTTCTTGTTCTGAATCTTACGGAAGTCCAATATCTGATTGACAAGACGAAGCATACGGCTGGTGTTCCGTTCAACCACCACCAACTGTTCGCGGGCATCAGCCGGCAATCTATCATTCTTCAAGACCTGCTCTACCGGACCTGCTATCAACGTAAGCGGAGTACGCAACTCATGGGATATATTCGTAAAGAAGCGCAGTTTTATATCCGAAATCTGCTGTTCGACCGACACTTCATGCTTCAACCGGTAAATGGTGAACAGGATATAAACGGCCACAAGAATAATAATCAGAATAAAAAGTATATAAAGCACGTATGCTATCGGCGTTTCCCAGAAAGAAGGCAGAATGACAATATCCAAGATACGTTCGTTATCCACCCACACACCATCGCTATTAGTAGAACGGACGCGAAGCACATACTCTCCTTTCGGAAGATTTGTATAAGTCACGCTACGCTGTTTATCGGCAAAGGTCCACTGTTTTTCAAATCCATCGAGAATATAAGCATACTGTATATTTTGCGGATTAGTATAATCGAGTGCCGCGAAATGAACGGAGAAAATATTCTCTTGATGCGAAAGAACCAATTTATCAGCGTCGTCAATATCCACTTTCAACAATGAGTTGCCGCCGGGGGTAATGTCCTCATTAGCCACTGTCAGTTTGGAGAATACGATAGGCGGGATATAGCTGCTCTTACGAATAGAGTCAGGATTAAATATAAAGACTCCGCCGCTGGCACCGAAAAGCATGCTTCCTTTAGCAGTTAATGCCGAAGCAGCTTCACTAAAACGTACGGGGAAAGTGATACTACGCTCGTCATAACTTTCAAAACGTTCTTCAGAGGGGATGAACTTACAAATTCCATTCTCTGTACTAATCCATAGATTCTGCTTACTATCTTCACGGATGGAAAGCAGGACATCGGAAGGAAGACCATCCAATACGGAATATGACTTGAACTCTCCGTGACCGTCTTTACTGATAGATACCAGTTTGTTGAGTCCGCCGCCGAAAGTAGCCAGGTAAAGTTCCTTTTTCTTGGTGGAGATAATCCAATGGACATCATTATTACTCAAACTTTGCGTATCATTCGGCATACGGGAGAAATGATAGAACTTCACATCCTCCGGTTTCTTAAAGTTCTCATCAAAAGCAACGGCACCCGTAGTTGTTCCTACCCACAAGCGTCCGTTGTTATCGGAAGTGATGAAACGAGCTTTGTAACAAGGATCGATGGGATAACCTTTCAGGTTGTTCCGGTGATTGATAAACAATGTCTTTCCAGCTTCATTCTCCGTGATATAATTGATACCTCCGGCAAAAGTTGCCAGCCAGATACGACCATAATGATCTTCATAGACGCAATATACATTATTATCGCTCAAACTGTACATATCATCTTCACGATGAAGATAACGGGTCAACTTATAAGACATTCCGTTGGAAGAAGTCGGCTCGGCACGAACAAGGCCGTCTCCTTTTGTCGCAATCCAGATGATTCCTTTTGAATCCTGAATAACAAAATAAACGGTTCCCAACATGGGAGTACCGATGGTAGAGATCGTGCCGTTTTCGGTGAGGTATCCTTTATAAGTTTTGCCGGCATCATATATACGAAGTATACCGTCTTTCAAGCCAACCCACAAATTGCCCAGTTTATCTTCACACAGGGCACGCACCTCATTATGCAACGATTCGTGTTCATGAGGCATAGGGGTCATCATCGCAAAGGGTACATTTCGATAAGTCACCTTCTCCAATCCTTTAGAGTGGGTACAAAGCCACAGATTACCTTGTTTGTCGGAAAAGGCCGAATGAATCTTATTGGAAAAACGCCAGTCACGGCTACCCAGTCCGTTATAGAAAGGAACCAAGCATTTTTTTTGAGGATCGAAGTAAGAGAAACCTCCTCCGTAAGGATGTACCCAAAGATAACCGTTTACGTCTTCATGGATATGAAAAGCCGGACGGGAACGTTCGGGATTACTATATTCTATTGGAATTTGTTCACGGGTCACCACTCCGGTCGAGGGATTAAAATGAGCTACAACACCCGGTTCTTCCTGTTCGAACCACACTTCCGAAGAACGGTCTACGTATGCAGAAAGGATCGGCTTTGCGGGTAACGCCTTACAAGTCAGGAACGAGTAATGTGCGTTTGTTTTTGTTCGCAGGTTGTAAGTAAAGAAGCCATCCGAATCGGTAGTAATAACGGATACGTCCGGTGCAATGGGATGAATGGAGGTGATCTGTCCTTTTGTGGGAAGCTCGATCAACGTAAACTCTCCGCTTTCTTTCTGATAAGACCAGATGCGTCCATGATCCGAGGCGAAGCAAATATCTTTATCGCGTTCCTGCACAGCATAGAAAGCCTGATTCATTCCGCCAAACTTTCCTTTTGTCTCCGTAAAATAAGAATCCGGCTCTTTCTTTCCGGGATGGATCATACCGAGGCCATTATCCGTCAGCAACCAGTCATTGCCGGCTTTATCCTGATGAACTTTGAATACATGTAAAGAAGGAAACAGTTCTGTCTTGCTGGAATAAATATCCCATGTCAAGCGATTATTCTCATCCGGATGCGTCAGGATGCGGATGGCTCCGTCGTTTTCTGTCAGCAGCCAGACGGTTCCGTTCGGCATCACTTCAATGGTATGCACATTGAAAGCACTCCCCTCTTCTCCGGCAGCAGGCACTTGCTCGAATGTCTCTGTCTTCGGGTCGAAACGATGGACACGGTTGTCATAGGTCAGCAACCACAGAAAGCCGTAACGATCTTCATACATACGGTCTACGCGGTTATTGGTCAGACTGATGTAGTTTCCCTGACGGGCCTTGTATGTTTTGAAGGTATAACCGTTGAAACGGTTGATACCATCCCAGGTGGCAAACCAAAGGTTGTCTTTGTGATCCTGCAAGATGTTCATCACCGTATTTTGGGATAATCCATCTTCAGTAGAATAGTGGGTGAAAAAACAGTGCTGTTGCGCGTATGTTGAGAACACAACAGCTAACAAAAGAATTACTGAAATTAAGGTTTTCTTCATCATATCACTCGGTTCTGTGGCGTAAAGATAGAAAAATACTTGTAGTATCATGCAATCTTTAGCGGCTATTTAACAGAATCGGGCCAACATGACTTATGTCTCTATTTTTTTTAAAATATTAGGCAATGCGGCTATCATGTAAAAAGGAAGGTTGATAAGTTTGAAATGTTTTCCTTCATTAGTAGTAACTTCGTCTATAGCATAATTCCCCGACCAGATTCGAACTGCCAAATCATGCTCCGTTTCATTCATAAACTGATGAATGGATTTTAAGTGGGCGTTGTGTCCGTTTTTCACTTCAATTGGAATGATTTTCCCGCCATATATGTATACAAAGTCCACTTCTGCAGAACTCCCCCTTTTAGCCCGTACCCAAAACTTTTGCTTCTTACCTACTTCGTTGGAAAGAGCTTTTAATTCCTGCGCAACGATTTGTTCGGCAGCCATACCTCTCCATGTATCCGTCAAATCTTTACTAAGAAGATATTCTTTTTGTATTTCAGCCGCATAATTTACTAGTCCTGTATCCAGCCAGATCAATTTAGGAGCGCGTTTCAAATCTGTGGTAGCTGGCATTATCGTATGAGTGGTAGGATATACCAACTCCAGCAACAATGCTTTTTCCAGAGTACGGAAAGCCTCGCCCGTTTCACGGGCTTTGTAAGCGGACTGTGCAAATCCTCCTAAAGTGACAGCTTGCCCTGCATATCCCCAACCTTCTTCCAGTATGTAACGAATCACCGCAGCTTGCGTGTTTGTCTCCGCATACTTTTCCACATCATTCTTGTAGGCATTTAGCAGTTGATTGTAAGTATCGGACAAGGATACAACATCCCGGTTGGCAGCATACCTCGCTACAATTTCGGGCATCCCGCCTATCAGTGCATAACTATTAAAAAGTAGCATTAATTGTTGATGGAAAGCCTCCGGCAAGCGTGCTTCCAAAATCCAATCTACAAACCGTCCCTCTCCTATTGCCTGAAGAAACTCAATAAAGGAACACGGATGCAAAGCCATATACTCCACCCGTCCTACAGGCAACGAGATGTGTTTGTCCAACATATTTTCCAGAAGAGAACCTGCTGCAATAACATACAACTCCGGCAATTCCTCGTAAAAGTACCGCAACAATGCAACAGCTTGTGGCGACGACTGTATCTCGTCGATAAAAAGCAGGGTTCGTCCCGGCCTCTGCGGCTTATTATCATACAAAAACAATAAAGGCAGCAGCATCTTTACATCATCAGTAGACTCAAACAAATCCTTTGCCTCTTTCTTTTCAAGATTTAAAGACAGGAAATTATCAAATTCTTTGCCAAACTGCTCAACAATAGTGGTCTTCCCTACTTGGCGGGCTCCTCTCAATATCAGAGGTTTTCTATTATTTTTCTCTGCCCACTCATGCAACTGATTCTGTATCCTTCGTTCAAACATATCGTAATTTGTTTATTTACAGTTACAAATATACAAATTTGTTTCATTGCAGGGGTGAATTTACTCATTTTTTGTTTCATTGCAGAGGTGAATTAGCTTAATTTTTGTTCCATTGTAGGGGCATATTGACTATCAGTTGTACCAGATCGATAAAGTTGTACCAGCTCAATAAAGCAGTGTACCAGTTGAGCATATGCAGTTCCGCCCTTTCAGGGCTTATGTTTGGTGTATACCTATCACGTAGGGCAATGCCCTACGCTATATAATAGAAGGCTTTCAGCCTATTAAACTACTTCCGAAACTTGAGTAAACAATCATATCTGTTCGTCAGATCAACGCTTTACCGTTATCAGTTTATTTCCGTTCTCTATCGGATTCCATCCGTCTTCTCCTGCCAAAACTGCATTTATCTCATATCCTTTCAGATTCTTCAATTGTTGGGAAAAACCAGCGCGCGCTTTCGGATGGGCTCCTTCGCCCCGACTTTCATATTCGGCATAAAAGACAGTTTTCTCGTTTTCCTTCTTGCCCCAGTTGTTCCAGCCAACGGGAAGAATGTGTTTCCCCAATTCGCAACGGATGAATACAGCTTGTGCATACGGACGCCAGGGACGGGACAGATACACTTTTGTGGCTTCCGGTTCCGCAGTCAGTTTGCAATTATAGAATACATAGCCATATTTTTTACCTTTATCAGTAGAGGGAGCGGTGACATAACCATCCCGTTTGCTATGAATGTGGCAACGGTTGAAAACAGCCGTAGACCAACCGAAGATAAAATCTACCGTTCCTTCGATGTAGCAGTCTTCATAATATTGGCGGCTTTGCTTGCTGTATGTATAGAGGGTATCCTGGAAGCCGAGGAAACGACAGTTCTTAAAATAGACACGATCGGCAGATACGAAACAGGCAACTGCTTGTCCTACGGGACCTGATGAGTTCTCGAATGTGATATTCTCCGCATAAAAATCGGGGGCATAGATGTAACAGCTGGACGAACCGGAAGTTCCCATGTTCTCACCGAATACATTTTTTTTGTTTGCAAAACCGTCATAAGTCAGTATCGCACCGTCTTCTCCAATCAAAGAGATATTAATCTTGGATTCGGGGATGATGAGTTTCTCTTTATAAGTTCCTTTACGAATCAGGATAGTGGTACGAACGTCTTTGCGAAAATCGGGAACAGCATTGATAGCTTCCTGCACGGTAAAGAAATCACCGCTACCGTCTTGGGCCACTACATAATCGAATTGACGGATATATTTCGCCAGTTCCGGAATTTCCTTGCCGATGGCATCTACTGCCAGTCCGGCAATTGTTCGTGCTCCGTATACGTTTAAGTGAGTATTGTCTTCACGACCTTTCGGGAAAGCCGGCACCTGATTGGGTTCGACAAACATAAATAGTTTCTTTGATTCTACTGGTCCAAGTCCCTGCACCAGGTCATGAGTAATCTTGTTCATGTCGATAAAAGTCACTCCCAGTTCTTTTGCCACATTGCGGGGAGCATCCAGATAGGCACCATGCGTATCGAATAAAACGGTTCCCTCTTTCGGTTGTTCCTTTTCCCCCGGTGTGCGGCGGACATCTTTTGCGATGGCATCATCCTTCGGCTGTACGAAGTTTCGACGGACGATAGAGTTGAACAACACCGGAATTCCACCTTTGGCGCGGGTTTCATTCACATACCGACGAAGATTTTCATCAAAAGTACTGCCCGGATCGGTGTGACGGGTAGAGTCTGCTTTCTCATCATTATGGCCGAACTGGATAAAGACATAATCTCCTTTTTTCACTTTAGAAATTACTTTTTCCCAGCGTCCTTCGCTGATAAAGCTCTTGGAACTTCGACCGTTGGCGGCATGATTGTCTATCCGTATGTCTTCGGAGAAGAATCCGGGAAGTACCATTCCCCAACCACGTTCGGGATTTCCTCCGTCTATTTTCTTGTTAGCCATTGTCGAATCACCTATCATAAAGATAGTGATGACCGGTTTGTCTGCACGAAATGCAGAAAAAAGAATAAGAGCCGTTGCAAGTAGCCCTACCATTTTAACCCTAAGTGTTTTCATATTCTTCATCCCCTCCTACGAGTTTTATTTTTTGTTTTTATCTGCCACCTGCAACGTTTTGCTTGTATCTTACTTGCAATCAACTGATTGCAGCGTTGCAGATACTGTTGCAGATACCGTTGCAGATGTTTATCTGCAACACCTTATATAATCCTGTTTTGCACACAGGCAAATTCAGTTTCCACGCATAGGAACTACAGTTTCCCCGGGAAGAAACGCTAGTTTCCACGTAGAGAAACGACAGTTCCCACATAGGGAAACTGCAGTTTCCTGCCTTGGAACAGGAGTTTTAAGCTAGGGAAAGCAAAGAGCCAAGCCCGGAAACAAAAATTTCAAGCTGCATAAACAGTCGGAAAACCTACGTATTTTTATTTATAGGGATACCAATTACTGCTTTCCTTAAAGATATTTTGCGGAGTATACTTCATTGCCTCCTTATTTGTCAACTGTTTAGCCCATGCCACACGCCCGGAAGTATCTGCGCCCGCACCCGTATTTCCGAATTCGGCATAACGGGCTGTCTTTTCGTTCTCCGGATTCTTCCAATTGTGCCATCCTTCGGGACGGATATGATTACCAAACTCACAATTGATAAAGACCGTTGCCGCATAAGGACGCCACGGACGACCCAAATATACTTTTTTCACTCCCGGAGCGGCTGTCAACTTACAGTTTTTGAAAACATAACCGAATTCTTCACTTTGAGGAGTGGAAGCGGCAGTGATATACGAATCACGTTTACTATGCAGTTCACAATATTCGAATAGAGCGGTGGAAGGGCCAAAAATAAAATCGGTAGTTCCCTCGATATAGCAATTCGTGAATAGAAGGCGCGCTCCTTCGGTTCCTGTATAAATAGTATCCTGATTTCCCAAGAAACGACAGTTGACAAACATCAGTCTGTCACCTTCGGTGTGAAGAGCTACCGCTTGCCCCAGTGGAGCCGCATTATTTTCAATCGTCAGGTCTTTGAAAGTGATGTCATTCCCTTCCACTTTGACCGTATAGGTGCGGAAGGTACCCATCTTATTTATATTAGCATGGTCATCGTAAGTGATAATCGTTTTTTCTGCGCTTTCGCCCACTAATTGCACATTCTTCACCCAGGAAGGAATGACCAGCTTTTCTTTGTATATACCATTCTTGATATAGATCGTCACCGTATAATCCATAAAAGCGCGGACAGCTTCCACGGCTTCCTGAATGTTACGATACTCCCCTGTCCCGTCGCGTGCCACGACTAATGTGTCTTTGCGTTGCTGTTGCTGTGCATAAACAGATGTTGCTCCCACACCCAGTAGAAGCAAACACATCATTCCTTTAAAAATACTCCTTTTCATTGTCGGAAATTACTTTTGTAAACGTTCGTATTCCAAGCTAGCCATAATAAAAGGTCCTACGGCTTTAGGATCGTTATTGCGGATAGTTTCATTAATATAATAGTCATAATCGCCGGAACGATAGACCTTTCCTCCCAATCCTGCCACTGCACAAGCCTTGGTGATGGTTACCAATCCGTTCTTGTCCACTTCGATAAAATTATCCAGGAATCCTTTGTAGCCTTTCAATGCCACATCCAGATAAGACTTATCAATATATCCCAAACGAACCGCCTTAAAGAGCGAATAAATGAACATAGCGGAACAGGAAGATTCTACGTAATTACCCTTATCACCACTCCGGTCCATCACCTGATACCATCCTCCGGTCTTCGGGTCCTGAAGTTTCTTCACCTGCACAGCTACATTATTCAATATATCAAGCAGGGAATCTCTTCCGGCTTCATGCTGCGGAATAAATTCGAGCACATCCACCAATGCCATCGCATACCATCCCATCGCACGTCCCCACGTATGTTTCGACTGTCCGGTCACCGGGTCCGCCCAACGTTGAGTGCGGCTTACATCGCACGCATGACGATAAAGACCGTTTTTAGGATCGTACGTATGACGGGCACAAGTGACAAACTGGTTGATTACATCTGCATAGTCCTGCGGAAGATTATTACGGAATGCATACTCTGCGTAGAAAGGAGCTCCCATGTAAATTCCGTCCAGCCACATCTGGTGGGGATAAATCTTTTTATGCCAAAAACCACCGTCCTCATTACGCGGTTGTCCTTCAAACTGGCTATAAAGCAGGTCGAGCGCTTTCTTATATTTAGGATTCTTGGTCTGCTCATAGATACGGAAAAGGATTTTTCCGGAGTTGATACGGTCGAGGCTATAATCGGTTAATTTATAAGCGGTAATGCTTCCGTCCTCGTGCACCATTGTATCCGCATACGCGATGGCGTAATCGCGAATTTTCTTGTCGCCATAAGCGTCGTACACATCGAGCATGGCTCCCAGTTCAAGTCCGTGGCAATAATCCCATTTCAGTTTCGGCTGAAAGTCGAGCTGCCAGGATTCGGGGTAACGGATCATTTCCGATTCAGTCAGTCGCACAGACCAGGGAAGCTTGCTGTCTACCTGTTGTGCCGATACAGAAGCGGTCATTGTAACCAATAAAGCCACTATAAAAAAATTATAAAAAGGAGTTCGTCTCATGGTTTGTTATTTTAAGGATTCAACATAGTCTTTTTTCACGGTACGAAAGTAGTGTTTTTTCTCCAAACCCAGTGGGATTTTTTAGTCAAGTAGGTGCATTTTTTGTTTTTCGTGCACGGAAACGACTAATTTTGTGCACGCAAACGTCAAAAATGTCCATTTTTGATGCAATATCTCATAAATTAAGAGTTTCGTTTTGGAAGAAAGCAAAAAAGGTCTTACTTTTGGCACGGTTTACAACTAATACCCTCTGGGGAAACACAGGTAATTTATCATTAAAACAGAGAAAAAATAGAACAGAATGGAAGAAGTATTTAAGTACATTATCGGTCTTGGAGCGGCAGTAATGATGCCAATCATTTTCACGATTTTAGGAGTATGTATCGGTATTAAACTTCCCAAAGCGCTGAAGAGCGGTTTGTTGGTTGGTGTCGGTTTCGTTGGTTTATCAGTAGTGACGGCATTGCTCACCAGCAGTCTGGGTCCGGCATTAAGTAAAATGGTTGAAATCTACGGATTGGAATTGGGAATTTTCGACATGGGTTGGCCTTCTGCTGCGGCGGTAGCTTACAACACTTCAGTCGGTGCTTTCATTATCCCTGTTTGCTTGGGAGTCAATTTATTAATGTTGCTTACCAAAACAACCCGTACCGTCAATATCGACCTTTGGAACTATTGGCACTTCGCATTTATCGGTGCTATCGTGTACTTCGCTTCCGACAATATCTATTGGGGATTCTTCGCTGCCATCATCTGTTACATCATTACACTGGTAATGGCTGATATGACTGCTCCTGCTTTTCAAAAGTTCTATGATAAAATGGACGGTATCTCTATTCCTCAACCGTTCTGCCAAAGTTTCGTTCCGTTTGCTATTGTAATCAATAAACTATTGGATAAAATTCCGGGATTCGACAAGCTGAATATCGATTCTGAAGGTATGAAAAAGAAATTCGGATTGATGGGTGAACCGCTGTTCTTGGGTATCGTAATCGGTTGCGGTATCGGCGCATTGGGTTGTGCCAGCTGGAAAGAAGTATTGGATAATATTCCGGGCATTTTAGGACTGGGTATCAAGATGGGTGCGGTGATGGAATTGATTCCACGTATCACCAGCCTCTTTATCGAAGGTTTGAAACCGATCTCTGACGCTACCCGCGAACTGATCGCTAAGAAATATAAGAATAACACCGGTTTGAGCATCGGTATGAGCCCTGCACTGGTTATCGGTCACCCGACTACCCTGGTGGTATCTCTGCTGTTGATCCCTGTCACTATTTTCCTGGCTGTTATCCTTCCGGGCAACCGTTTCTTACCGCTGGCTTCTCTGGCAGGTATGTTCTACCTGTTCCCGATGATTCTGCCTATTACAAAAGGTAACGTAGTGAAATCATTTATTATCGGCCTGGTAGCATTGATTGTAGGTCTGTATTTCGTAACAGGACTGGCAGGCTTCTTCACACTGGCTGCTAAAGATGTATACGAAGCAACAGGTGACCCGACAGTAAACATCCCCGCCGGTTTTGAAGGCGGCGCACTTGACTTTGCTTCCAGTCTCTTCTGCTGGGGTATCTTCCACCTTACTTACAGTCTGAAGATTATCGGCCCTGCCATCCTCGTGGCACTGGCACTCGGAATGGCTATCTACAACCGTATCCGCATGACTAGAAACGACGCAAAGAACGCATTGAACAGTAATAAGGAATAAGTAGAAAAGCCTTTAACTGATTATAATAAGTGGTATATAATATATAACTCAATAAAAAACTCGAAAGATGAAAAAATTAGCAATTGCAATGATGTTGGGTATCGCAGCAATGTCTGCCTCCGCCCAGGTGAATTACAAGATGCAAGTGGCTTGCAGTCCGCAAGACGTGAAAACGTATGATACTAACCGCTTGCGCAGTAGCTTCCTGATGGAAAAAGTAATGGTTCCAAACGAAATCAACGTTACTTATTCTATGTACGACCGTCTGATCTTCGGTGGCGCAGTGCCTGCAACAAAAGAATTGGTACTTGAAACAATCGACCCGTTGAAATCTAAATTCTTCCTCGAACGCCGCGAACTGGGTGTCATCAACATTGGTGGCGAAGGTATCGTAACCGTAGACGGTAAAGAATATACGCTGAAATTCAAAGATGCCCTGTACGTAGGTAGAGGCAAGCAGAAAGTGACTTTCAAGAGCAAAGATTCCAGCAATCCTGCCAAATTCTACATCAACTCGGCTACTGCCCACAAAGAATACAAGACTCAATTGATTACTATCGACGGACGTAAAGGTTCTCTGAAAGCAAACTCATTTGCTGCCGGAAAGCTGGAAGAAAGCAACGACCGCGTTATCAACCAGTTGATTGTTAACAACGTACTTGAAGAAGGCCCCTGCCAACTGCAAATGGGATTGACTGAACTGAAACCGGGTAGCGTATGGAACACCATGCCGGCACACACTCACTCTCGTCGTGTAGAAGCATACTTCTACTTCAATGTACCGGCAGGAAATGCTATTTGCCACTTCATGGGCGAACCTCAAGAAGAACGCGTCGTATGGATGCAGAACGAGCAGGCTATCATGTCACCGGAATGGTCTATCCACGCTGCTGCCGGAACAAGCAACTACATGTTTATCTGGGGTATGGCAGGTGAAAACCTCGATTACGGAGACATGGACAAGATCAAATATACAGAAATGCGCTAACCGTTGCGTATTCCTGTATGACATATAATTTTTCAGACGCAGATAACGCGGATAGCACGGATCAAAAATAAGAATCCGCATTATCCGCGTCATCTGCGTCTAAAAGATAAGACTCATTTGCTCTTGATTCACAAACTCGTTTATCTTCTTTCTGTATTACCCCCAACGTTGCAAATGATAATGCTATGAGACATTTTTATATCCTTTGAAACAAATAGCATATATAATGCAACGAATAATACATGATTTTGACCAATTTTTACAAATAAAATTCAGTCGAAATACCGACCTTTGTCAACGAAACAAAATCTATTTAAATCCATTATCATGAATGCATTTCAAAAAACAGGCGAAAAGATGACAAACTACAGATGGACCATCTGTGCTATGCTATTTTTTGCTACTACAGTTAACTATCTCGACCGTCAGGTTCTCTCATTGACGTGGGATGAATTTATCAAACCGGAATTCCACTGGGACGAATCTCACTACGGTACTATTACTTCTGTTTTCTCCATTGTATACGCTATATGTATGCTGTTTGCCGGTCGTTTTGTCGACTGGATGGGAACTAAAAAAGGATTTTTATGGGCTATCGGTGTCTGGTCGGCAGGTGCTTGTCTTCATGCCGTTTGTGGTATTGTCACAGAAGCACAAGTTGGACTTCATAGTGCAGCAGAACTGGCAGGTGCCACAGGAGATGTGGTAGTGACTATTGCTACGGTCAGTATGTACTGCTTCCTCGCCGCCCGCTGTATCCTCGCTTTAGGAGAAGCCGGTAACTTCCCTGCCGCTATTAAAGTAACCGCAGAGTACTTCCCTAAAAAAGACCGTGCTTATGCTACTTCTATCTTTAATGCCGGTGCATCTATCGGAGCATTGATCGCTCCTCTTACCATTCCTATTCTGGCAAAAATGTTCGGTTGGGAAATGGCATTTATCGTAATTGGTGGACTTGGCTTTATCTGGATGGGATTCTGGGTGTTTATGTATGATGCCCCGTCGAAAAGCAAACATGTCAATCAGGCAGAGCTTGATTACATCGAGCAAGATAATCGCGAAGCAGGCAGTGCTCCAATGACAGATGAAAAAGATGAAAAGAGAATGAAGTTCTGGCAATGTTTCAGCTACAAACAAACATGGGCCTTTGTCTTCGGTAAGTTCATGACTGACGGCGTATGGTGGTTCTTCCTTTTCTGGACTCCGTCTTATCTGAATACACAATTCGGTATCAAAACCTCCGACCCGCTGGGTATGGCGTTGATCTTTACGCTTTATGCAGTGACAATGTTATCTATCTATGGTGGTAAATTACCTACTATCTTCATCAACAGAACAGGTATGAATCCGTATGCAGCCCGTATGAAAGCGATGCTAATCTTCGCCTTCTTCCCGCTGGTTGTACTGTTAGCACAACCGTTAGGTACTGTTTCTCCATGGTTCCCGGTTATCTTAATCGGTATTGGTGGAGCTGCTCATCAATCCTGGTCGGCCAATATATTCTCTACCGTAGGCGATATGTTCCCAAGAACAGCTATTGCAAGTATCACCGGTATAGGTGGTATGGCAGGAGGCGTAGGCTCTATGATTCTTCAGAAAGTGGCAGGTAACTTGTTCGTATATGCTTCCGGAACAACGATGATCGACGGCAAAGAGGTGGAAATGACAAAAGAATTACTCGAACAAGGAGCACAATTCGTACACCCAGCCATGACATTCATGGGATTCGAAGGCAAACCAGCCGGATATTTCGTTATCTTCTGCGTATGTGCAGTAGCTTATCTGTTGGGTTGGGTTATCATGAAGGCATTAGTTCCGAAATACAAACCTATCGTATTAGAGTAAATCTATTCGAACAGATAGAATCGTTAAAAACAAAAGAGTAACTCGTCGCCGAGTTACTCTTTTGTTTTAACCAATTATTCAAAAAAATGAAAAATGAAAAAATAAAAAAGCCTCTTCTCACGAAGAAGGCTTTTTAGGTTTACTTATCCTGCATCATCCTCCTGCAAAATTTTTAACCGAAACACTAGAAACAGTGTTTTTGCATTCCTATAATGAAGTATAGTAAACGTTAAGATGAAAAAAAGGGAAGTCTCACGACTTCCACAATTCTTCTAACCTTAAATCTAAATCTCTATGAAAAAAACGTGTTGCAAATATAGGCGTTTGTTCAACATAGAGGTGTTAATGAATTGCATAAAGAGAGAATAAAAACTAACATCTGCAAAATGATGCAATTTTTCAGAAGCTTTCTATTAATTTTAATAAACTTTTATAGAGTGGATTGCGTTCGAGGAGCTCGGGAACTCCTGTAATGAACATCTGTTTTCTTGCACGGGTCAAGGCAACATTCAGTTTCCGGTCGATCAAAACACCCTCTTCTTCCGTCAGATTGGATAGAAATTTTAGTTGGTAAGGGTAGTTGACACAGAAGGAATAGATTATTACATCACGCTCGCTTCCCTGGAACCGTTCTACTGTGTCAACTAGAATTCGGTTCAGAGCTGGAATACCTAATGATTCTATTTCTTTTTTTATCAATGCTATCTGACTCCGGTAAGGGGTAATGATTCCTAAAGTACGGGATTCGTCAAAATCTGTCTGATGATCTTCATAAATGCGAGCAGCTAAGTCGGCAACAATACGTGCTTCCGAATAGTTGATCTTTGCAGATGCTCCGGCCTTCTCCGGCACAGAGGGATAAAAAGCCAAACGACAGATAGTATCGGATGATTCTATTTGGTGAGGCAAGCCGACAGGGATCAGACGCCCTCCATAAAAGGCACGATTAGCAAACAAAGCAACTTCCGGATGCATTCGCCCTTGACGGCATAGCATATCGTAGGAGCGATGAACTGTTGCAGTACAGTTCCGGTAGAGGCGTTCAAACAAGGAATCTTTCAGATTGGTCAACCCGATAGACAGTAAAGATTCATCATAAATGGCCGATTGCTCCGTATTTTGCTGTACCACAGCAGGCAGTTGTTTATGATCTCCGATCAACACAAACTTATCTATTGCATCTTTTCCGTCTTCTCCACGTGCACAGAGAATGCCTAACAACTGCGGTTCCAATATTTGGGTAGCTTCATCAATAATAGCTACATCAAAATGTTTCAGACAAAACAGTTCCGGTTTGCCGGAAATAGCCACTACCGTTCCCACAATAATCCGACAATTCCGGATGCGTTCGTACACTTCCGAACGACGGTTACAAGAGGATAATTCATTTTCAATCAGATGCCCGCGGTAGGCTTCATCACATGATAATTCACTTCCCACACGTATAAAATCAACAGCCGGAGCAATGGAAGCCAGCGACTTGCATATCTCATCGACAGCCCGGTTGGTGTATGAAAGCAAAAGAATCTGCGCATCTTTATCTGCATGAAAAGTCTCCACCATTTTCTTCAGGGCACATGAAGTTTTGCCTGTTCCCGGAGGTCCGATAAGAAGGAAATAATCCTGTGCGGCTTTTGCTTTCAGGGCGATTCGCGTAAAATCGTCTTCCGAACGGGAAATCATGGAATCCAATGATTCATCAAACCGAGGAGGACGCTGTGACAGCAACAAGTCACGACGTTCCTTCCTTGCAGAAAGATAAATATATAACCCCTGATACATCGAGCGGAATGTTGTATCCATTGTATCATGTTCTATCGCATAAAGGCTTTCGGCAGGAAGTACGGATGGGTTCTGCTGGGTAGCACGTAAGCGAATACTTATTTCGTTTTCTGTCAGGTACTCGATATTGCCCTTGAAAACCATTTTATTGGTAACGTTATCTGTATCGCGGTTACGTTCATAAAGGATAATGGCGTCGCCTTGACGGAAATTAGGAAGAGAAGTCTCTGTTTCAAGAGCTTCACTGCTGACAGTCTTACTTGCAGAGGCTTCATTTCCGGTAATATCATTTCCAATAGCTTTATCTCCGGTAATGTCATTTACGGCAGACTCATTCAACAAAGTTTCCCCAAGCTTTTCCTTTTTAAAGAAAGAAAAAGTAAGTCCGGCTTTATGTTCATCGGCAGCATGATTCTCCTTTATTCTCAAATTATAGATGATTTCTCCGGCCTCGCATTTCTCCGCTAATGTAGAAAGCCATAAAGAAGCTGCCCCGGTACGTCCTTCATAATCCACATCACCGGATTTTGAAGTATAAAGTTCCTTTGTAATGAAGTTGTACACCGCATAGAAGTAATTCTTTTCCAGTGGAGAAAGAGCTTTCAGTTTCGATTGAAAGTTATCAATAGAGGGACGCAGGTATGTTTCCCAAAAACGTCCTTTCAATCCTCTTTCATTCAAGGTGGAGGCATTGATTTCTTCCAGTTTTTGTGCCGTATATTCCAGACTGTTGCGTAGTTGGACGCCATATTCATCGGCCACAATGCGGTTACGCAAGTCAATCACCCGACGTACCATCGCCCACGAAGGACGGGAGGGATAAAGGAGCGGATAACGGGTATAAAGCAAATAGGCTTTCACTTTCCGGTGATCCATTCCCATTGAATATTGCAAGACTGCTTGATAAAGTAACATCTGTACTTTATTATTCTCCTTCGGCTCTACCTTGCCTCGGATAGCGTATTCATCCGCCTTGCCGGATTTCATTTCTATGAAAGAAGACATATCCCGCTGCATATAGTCGAGACGTCCCTGAAGTCCGAGTGCTTCACAGATATAAGACGGTTCGAGCACGGCATCCGTCTTGTCCAGTTCATAACCGGCTGCATGAAAGGTATCATTGACCGTTTCACGAATATGATCGAAGTGCAGTTTGCAGTCCTCAAAGAATTGGCGTTCTTTCTCTTTGTCGCGCAAATCGGAACAGGCAGCCAGCTCAATAGGATAACGCCGGAAGGCTTTCTGCATACAGGTACGATAATCTATGTCTTCACTCTTCGCATGAATCCATTCGTCCAGAAAAAGATTGGCTATATTTCCCAGTAACAGAGGCCGGGCATTTTCGATCGGTTGAAGACGGGAAAGAAAATAATTGGCCGGATGATGCCCGTAATCACGGAAACACTCTGCCAAAGAACTGATGTCAAGTAAATAATCCGGTTCGAGTACAATGAAAGAAGGAGTCAGGATTCCTGTCTCATCCACTGCAACATCCAATAAATTGACCTGGGCATGACGCCAAAGCAATTTGCACGTTTCTGCAAACTCTTCATTTATTTGAGGGATATTATAACGAACTAAATATGGTTTCTCCGAGACTTCGTCCAAGGGAGTCACATACAAATATTGCTCGTCAGCATACTGGAAGCAGACACGCATCCGCTGCACTCGTTCGCGGGCAGGAGGCGCAACCAGGTAGGTGGCATCCACACGCGGAAGTAGCCGGTATAGTTCCATGGGAATATCCTCTTCCAGGAGTTTACGAATAAAGAAAGCTAACGTTTTCGCATCGCGCAAGAGTTGTTCCCGGTTGGGCTCCTGCTGGCGGTTCAAGATAGCATTCGAAGTGAGCCGGAAAGTATGCAGCCGGTTCTGCTCTGCAACAGAAAGACCGACCTTAGCCGCCACGAAACTGATTCGTGCGGAAAGGTCGGTCATCTGTAAACTTTCGTTTTGCATTTGCGCGCGACAAATACGCTCCAGCAAGTCGCGCATTTGCTTATATCCTACGGCAAGATAAGCATCTTCCGCCCGGCAAACTGCTAAAAGGATTTCATAAGATTCTATCGCTTCACTCTTCGGACAGGGCAACTTCATCTCCAGCTTCATCTTCAACTTCCTCTTCTGTTTTCTTCTTGTCCTTTATCATCAAAATACTCATCTCGTACAACAGATAAAGCGGAATAGCGACAACACTCAAGGTGAACGGATCTCCCGTCGGAGTAATAATAGCAGCAGCTATCACTATGATGACAACCGCATGACGGCGGTATTTCCGCAGGAAGGACTTGTTGACCACTCCCATTAAAGAAAGCAACCATGTAACCAATGGAAGTTCAAAAGCCAATCCCATGCAGAGAATCAGCATCATAAAATTGTCGATATAAGAATTGAGCGACAGGATATTCTCCACTTCCGAACTCAACTGATAAGTAGAAAGGAAACGGAGAGTCAACGGATAAACCATAAAGTAGCCCAACAGTACACCGATGAAGAACATCAGTGTTCCGATAGTCAATGCTTTACGCACGCCCTTTCTCTCATTCGGATAAAGGGCGGGATTGATGAAACGCCATATTTCAAAAAAGATATAAGGCATAGCCGTCACCACCGACATCCAAAATGCTGTCGACATGTGAATAAAGAAAGGAGCAGCCAAGTTGATATTGACCAGCTTCACATAAAATTGTTGCGTGAAGAAGTCATCGGTCAAATCAAATGTTTTACCGATATGCCGTAATAAATCGTAGAATATGAAATCATTGTGGCAAGGCGCAAGTATTACATGGTCGAAGAGGTAGGGCATAGCAATAAAATAGCCTATTGCCAATACAAACCAAACTCCAACTACCCGAAAAAGTACCTTACGCAGTTCGTCCAAATGATCCCAAAAGGTCATTTCTGCCATCCGTATGTTGTGCTCTTTTAGTTCTTAGAAGGATCTACAGGTTTGTCCAACTCGTCTTTAGCCTTGTTTATTTCATCTTTCGCTTCGTTTACACCGTCTTTGAAGCTCTTTACGCCTTTGCCTAACCCGCGCATCAGTTCAGGAATTTTCTTTCCACCAAAAAGAAGAAGGATAACCAAAGCGATAATAATCCATTCGGAACCACTGGGCAAAAAGCCTAACAATAATAAGTTTGTCATAAGTTTATTTGATATAAGAGGTTTTTAATAGTTGCTGCAAATATAATCATTTTCACCACAGATTACACGGATTCACACAGATTTATAGCTTATCTTTCGATTTATTGCTACTATATATTCTCTTCAATCTGTGTGAATCCGTGTAATCTGTGGTGAATTAATCCTGATAATATACCCGTTTCACCCGTGTCGATATACTTGTCAACACTTCATAAGGAATCGTTTCCAGCTTATCGGACAACACCGTAATCGGCAGATCATCACCGAAGATGATAGCCTGATCGCCTTCCCGACAATCAATATCCGTCACATCGATCATGCAAACGTCCATACAGATATTCCCTACATAAGGAGCTTTCTTTCCGTTCACCAGGCAATAGGCGTTGCCGCGTCCCAAGTGGCGGTTCAGTCCATCCGCATAACCGATAGGAATAGCTGCAATGCGTGAAGGGCGTACCAAATGCCCCATCCGGCTATATCCTACCGTATCTTCTTGAGGAACATCCCGGATCTGAAGGATGGTAGTCTTGAGCGTACTTACATTATGTATTATCGAATTGTCTATCGGGCTGACTCCATAAAGTCCGATTCCCAAGCGCACCATATCGTACTGTGCTTCGGGGAAACGTTCGATTCCTGCCGTATTACAGATATGACGGAGAATCTTATGAGAGAAGGCGGCCTGCAATTCTTGCGAACCTTTCTCGAACAATTCAATCTGTCCGCGGGTGAAAGCGTCGAACTGTGACGAATCACTTCCTACAAAATGAGAGAATACCGAACGGGGAATCACCGCGCTCTGATTCTTCAGTCGACGGATAAGCAATGGAATATCCTCTACCGCAAAGCCCAAACGGTGCATACCTGTATCAAGTTTCACATGAATGGGGAAGTTGGTGATTCCTTCTTTCTCCGCAGCTTTGATAAGTGCGTCGAGCAGATGGAAATTATAGACTTCCGGTTCCAGTTTATAATCAAACATGGTTTTGAATGCGGTAAGTTCCGGGTCCATAATGATAATAGAGGCGGTAATGCCTGCCTTGCGGAGTTCGGAACCTTCGTCAGCAACGGCTACAGCCAGATAATCGACATGGTGTTCCTGCAAACTCTTGGCAATTTCATACGAACCGGCTCCGTAAGCTGATGCTTTCACCATACAGATCATCTTTGTTTCCGGATGGCGAAGCATAGAACGGTAATGGTTCAAGTTGGCTACCATCGCCCCGAGATTTACTTCAAGAATGGTTTCATGCACCTTCAATTCGAGGGCTTCGGATACCAAATCAAAGTTGAACACGCGGGAACCTTTCACCAAAATCACTTCCGAATGAAGCGATTTGAGTATATTGGATGCAAGGAGTGCTTCTGTGTTAGGAAAGAAATAGCGTTCGAGATCATCATTAAAACGGGCGGAACAAGAAGATATCTCCTGCCCTACTCCAATCAGTTTATTAATCCCTTTGCTCTGTACCAATTGTGCTACACGCCGATAAAGCGTAGCGGTACTTTGTCCGGTTTCCAGTATATCCGACAGGATAAGCGTCCGTTTCAAGCCTTTCTTTTCCGAGCGGCGTACAAGGAAATCGAGAGCAATATCCAATGATGCCAGGTCTGAATTGTAGCTATCATTAATCAGTACACAGTTATTCTTCCCTTCTTTCACCTCCAGACGCATGGCAATCGGTTCGAGACGGGCCATCCGCTCGGTTATCTGGTCGGCAGGTGTCATCAGGTAAAGACAAGCTGCCAGACAATTCAGTGCATTTTCAATGGAAGCGTCATCGATGAAAGGAATACAGAAAGTATTATCCATCTCCAGATAACGATAAGATATAACGGTATGATCTTCTTTCTTGGTCACACGGCTAATATACAACGGGCGTTCAATGTCGGTACGGCTCCAGGCAATCTCACGCGCCGTCAGCATTGATTTTGCGACACAATTACTGATTAACTCGTTATCACCGTTGTAAATCACGACATCACAGTCTTTGAAAAGCGTCAGCTTTTCCATGCATTTCTCCTGCAAGGAGAAGAAGTTTTCCTGATGGGCACCACCGATATTGGTCAGAATACCAATGGTAGGCTTAATCATTCGTTTCAAAGCTCCCATCTCCCCCATCTCGGAAATGCCGGCTTCGAAAATACCCAGTTCGGCTTCTTCAGAAAGTTGCCACACAGAAAGTGGGACTCCGATCTGCGAATTATAACTGCGTGGAGAACGAACGATGCAACGATCCGGGCTAAGTAACTGATGCAACCACTCCTTCACAATGGTTTTTCCATTACTGCCGGTGATACCAATCACAGGGATTTTAAATTTATCACGATGTGTTTCAGCAAGCTTCTGCAAAGCTTTCAGAGGATTGGGAACGATGAGGAAGTTGAGAGTTGAGAGTTGAGAATTGAGAGTGGGCTGCGCACCATCATGCTGCATAGAACTCTCAACTCTCAACTCTCCATTCTCAACTTCTTTAAAGTCTTCTTCCGTAATTACAAAATTACGTACGCCCCGGTCATATAAATCGGGGATATAACGGGCTCCGCTGTTTCGTTTGGTAGTTAAAGCAAAAAAAAGAGTTTCTTCCGGAAAACTCAAAGAGCGGCTGTCTGTTAGCAGCCAATCAATAGTCGCTTTATGTTTGCCCACACGGCGGGCACCGATACTTTTGGCTATGGATTCAATCGCATATGACATAGTTCTGTTTCTTTTTGAAAATCTAAGTACGGGTATTTTCCGATAAGTCGTTCTATTTTTAACACTATTTGTCCTAAAAAGCGTTGATACGCCTCTGACTCGGGATGAAAGGGTTTGTGCGCCAAGTCCCGGCGGATGTCTTGCACAGATACGATAACCTGCTTTGTTTCAGAAGAAAAGAAGGTTTCGGAGAAGCGTTCCCACAGGTAACGAATCGCCAAAGGAGACGGATGCAACATGTCGTCGGCATAGAAGCGATAATCACGTAATTCGTCCAATATGATTTCATAAGAGGGGAAATAGAACACTCGCTCCGGGAACAGTTGTTGCAATCGGTCGATGGCGAGCAGCAGAGTCGATTTGCTTAACTGGTTGGCGTGCATCCCGTCGCGTATATGACGGATCGGGCTGACTGTAAACAGCCATTTCAGATCCGGATTCAGGGCTGACATTTCGGTGATGAGTGCTGTATAATCTTCTACAATTTCTTCAACAGACAGCCGGTAACGCAAAAAGTGACTCTCCGGCAATTGATGGCAATTAGCTACCACTTGTCCACTCTCCTTTTGTTTATAAACGTAAGCAGTTCCCATTGTCACCATCAGCCAGTTCAATTCCGGCAGTTTTTTATAAGCATGGTGAAGACGTGAATTTATGGTATGCAATGTCTCTTCGGGCGTAAAAGCAGAAAAAGAGCCATGATGCATCGGGCTATGCCATAAATCTTTGTAGGCAAACAGATCTTGTTTATTGTATTCCTTATTTCTTATAATCTCCCTCAAAGCAGATGAGACGGATAAAGGATTATAAAGAATACCAAAAGGATTCAGGTCCAGTTGAAATCCGGCATCCATTAATTGTCGCCCGATATTTTCCGCAAAACAGGACCCCATCAGAAGAATATGATCTGCATGACTGACCGACGGCATCCCGGCAGGTAATTCTACAGATGTTTGAAAGTTCATACGATTTTCCATCATTTCATTACGTTTCATGTGCAAAAGTAATCAAAAAACTATTTCCGCCCTCTTTTTCCTCACGATTCAATAATCTTAAGAAGCATAGAAAAACAGATACGGCTTTATACCGGATAAGATTTTATAAAAAAAAGGAGGTCGAATATACTTTCTTTTCGTATTTTTGCACTAAATTTCCTAGAATCATGAATAGTGAACCAACATATAACTTGTTAAACTCCATCAATTACCCCGAAGACCTACGTAAACTAACCGTAGAGCAACTGCCGGAAGTATGCGGTGAACTAAGGCAAGACATTATTAAAGAACTCTGCTGCAACCCCGGACACTTCGCCGCCAGCCTGGGAACCGTGGAACTAACCGTAGCTCTGCACTACGTCTACAATACACCATACGACCGTATTGTATGGGACGTGGGACATCAGGCATACGGCCACAAAATTCTGACAGGACGCCGTGAAGCATTTTCCACAAACAGGAAACTCGGAGGAATCCGCCCTTTCCCGTCTCCGGAAGAAAGTGAATATGATACTTTCACGTGCGGGCACGCTTCCAATTCGATTTCTGCCGCTCTCGGTATGGCTGTCGCAGCCGCCCGGAAAGGAGACGCCAAACGCCATGTAGTAGCCATTATCGGCGACGGATCAATGAGTGGCGGACTGGCTTTTGAAGGACTGAACAACGCATCTGCCACGTCGAACAACCTGCTCATTATCCTGAATGACAATGATATGGCAATCGACCGCAGCGTAGGAGGCATGAAGCAGTATCTTTTCAACCTGACAACTTCTAACCGCTATAATCAGCTACGTTTCAAGCTCTCGCGTATGTTGTTCAAGCTTGGCATTTTAAACGAAGAACGCCGCAAAGCGCTCATCCGTTTCGGAAATAGCCTGAAATCAATGGCGGCCCAGCAACAAAATATTTTTGAAGGGATGAATATCCGTTACTTCGGTCCGATAGACGGACACGACGTAAAGAACCTGGCAAGAGTATTACGTGACATCAAAGATATGCAAGGACCTAAAATCCTGCATCTGCATACTATCAAAGGAAAAGGATTCGGACCGGCAGAGAAGCACGCCACCGAATGGCATGCTCCCGGCAAATTCGATCCCGTCACCGGCGAACGTTTCATTGCCAACACCGAAGGAATGCCCCCGCTTTTCCAGGACGTATTCGGAAATACACTGGTGGAACTTGCCGAAGCCAACCCGAAGATTGTCGGTGTCACTCCCGCCATGCCCAGCGGCTGTTCGATGAATATATTGATGGAAAAAATGCCGAAACGTGCTTTCGATGTCGGTATTGCCGAAGGACATGCAGTTACCTTCTCCGGAGGAATGGCAAAAGACGGGCTGCAACCGTTCTGCAATATCTATTCTTCTTTTATGCAACGGGCACATGACAATATCATCCACGACGTAGCGATTCAGAATCTTCCTGTTGTTTTGTGTCTCGACCGCGCCGGACTGGTTGGCGAAGACGGTCCCACTCATCACGGAGCTTTTGACATGGCATGTTTACGTCCGATCCCTAATCTGACTATCAGCTCCCCCATGGACGAACAGGAATTACGTCGCCTGATGTATACGGCACAATTGCCGGACAAGGGACCGTTCGTGATCCGTTACCCCCGTGGACGCGGTGTATTGGTGAACTGGAAATGTCCGTTGGAAGAAATTCCGGTAGGAAAAGGACGGAAACTGAAAGAAGGTAATGACCTTGCAGTGATTACTATCGGACCGATAGGAAACATAGCTGCCCGCGCCATCACCCGGGCAGAAGCTGATTTAAATCTGTCTATCGCCCATTACGACCTACGATTCCTGAAACCGCTGGATGAAGAACTGCTACATGAAATAGGACAGAAATTCCAACATGTCCTGACTATTGAAGACGGGATTATCAAAGGCGGGATGGGTAGTGCTATCCTTGAATTTATGGCAGACAACGAATACAAACCGACCGTGAAGCGTATCGGTATCCCTAACCTATTTGTAGAGCATGGATCAGTTGCCGAACTGTATCAACTGTGCGGCATGGATGAAGAAGGGATTCTGACTAAAATAAAAGAATTTATCAATTGACATGAAGATTATTATTGCCGGTGCCGGCAACGTGGGCACCCATTTGGCCAAGCTGTTATCGCGCGAGAAGCAAGACATTATCTTGATGGATGATAACGAAGAGAAACTAAGTGCTCTTAGCGCCAATTTTGACTTGCTGACTGTTGCCGCTTCTCCTTCTTCCATCTCCGGATTGAAAGAAGTAGGCGTCAAAGAAGCCGACCTTTTTATCGCAGTCACACCGGACGAAAGTCGCAACATGACTGCCTGTATGCTGGCCACCAACCTGGGAGCTAAAAAAACAGTGGCGCGTATCGACAACTATGAATATCTTCTGCCTAAAAATAAAGAGTTTTTCCAGAAACTGGGAGTAGATTCTCTGATTTACCCGGAAATGCTGGCTGCTAAAGAAATCGTATCCTCCATGCGTATGAGCTGGGTACGCCAATGGTGGGAGTTCTGTGGAGGTTCTCTGGTTCTGATTGGTACGAAGATGCGCGAAAAGGCTGAAATCCTGAATATACCGCTGCATCAGCTAGGCGGTCCCAACATTCCTTATCACGTAGTAGCCATCAAACGCGGAACGGAAACGATTATCCCTCGTGGAGACGATGTTATTAAATTGCATGACATTGTTTATTTCACCACTACCCGCAAATACATTCCTTACATACGTAAGATAGCCGGCAAAGAAGACTATGCCGACGTACGCAATGTAATGATTATGGGAGGTAGCCGTATCGCAGTCCGTACCGCACAATATGTGCCGGACTATATGCAGGTGAAAATAGTGGATAATGACCTGAACCGTTGCAACCGTCTGACAGAACTACTGGATGATAAGACAATGATTATCAACGGAGACGGTCGTGACATGGATCTGCTTATCGAAGAAGGGCTAAAAAATACCGAAGCATTTGTAGCCTTGACCGGCAACTCGGAAACGAATATCCTGGCCTGTCTCGCCGCCAAACGTATGGGAGTGGAAAAAACGGTAGCAGAAGTGGAGAACATCGACTATATCGGTATGGCAGAGAGTCTCGACATCGGCACGGTTATCAATAAAAAAATGATTGCTGCCAGCCACATCTACCAAATGATGCTGGATGCCGACGTTTCTAATGTGAAATGCCTGACTTTTGCCAATGCGGACGTTGCAGAATTCACCGTACCGGAAGGAGCTAAAATAACCAAACACCTGATTAAAGACCTAGGACTTCCAAAAGGTACTACCATCGGAGGAATGATCCGTAACGGAGAAGGTATCCTGGTGACAGGTGATACGCAAATCCTCCCCGGCGACCATGTAGTCGTATTCTGCCTAAGCATGATGATTAAAAAGATTGAGAAGTTCTTTAACTAAGTATTAAGTATCAAGTATTATTTAATAAATTACTTGTCTATGATTAACTCGAAGATGATATTCCGGATTCTGGGTTTTCTGCTTCTGATAGAAACAGCCATGCTGTTATGTTGTGGAGGGGTCTCTCTTTTCTATAAAGAAAACGACTTGCAAAGCTTCCTGATTTCATCAGCCGTCACTGCCTGCATCGGGGTTCTGCTGCTCGCTATTGGAAAAGATGCAGTAAACTCCCTGAATCGCCGTGATGGATATGTCATAGTCAGTGCAGCATGGGTCACCTTTTCCCTTTTCGGAATGTTGCCTTATTATATAGGAGGGTATATCCCAAGTGTCACGGATGCATTTTTTGAAACGATGTCCGGGTTCAGCAGTACTGGTGCCACTATCTTGAATAATATAGAGTCAATGCCTCATGGAATACTTTTCTGGCGAGCTATGACGCAATGGATAGGTGGTCTGGGTATTGTATTCTTCACCATTGCCGTTCTACCGATTTTCGGTGTGGGTGGGATTCAGGTGTTTGCAGCAGAAGCCAGTGGACCTACTCATGATAAAGTGCATCCCCGCATTGGCATCACCGCTAAATGGATTTGGGGTATTTATGCCGGAATGACGGGAACATTAATTGTCCTATTAGTACTCGGCGGTATGAGCGTATTCGATAGTATATGTCATGCTTTCACAACTACCAGCACCGGTGGATTTTCTACCAAACAAGCGAGTATTGAATATTATCACTCACCCTATATCGATTATGTAATCTCTACTTTCATGTTTCTTTCGGGCATCAACTTCACGCTATTACTGTTGATGTTCAATGGAAAAATAAAAAAGTTCATTCATGATGCAGAGTTGAAATTCTATTTCTTGTGTGTTTCTTTTTTTACTATATTTATTGCCGTCTGGCTCCATCAGACTTCTTCTATCTCCATAGAAGAAGCGTTCCGCAAATCACTATTCCAAGTGATCTCCTTGCAAACTTCTACGGGATTTGCTACTGCCGATTATATGCTATGGCCTTCTATCCTTTGGGGATGTCTTGTAATAGTAATGATCATCGGAGCTTGTGCCGGCAGTACAACCGGAGGTATCAAATGTATTCGTATGGTTATTCTGCTTCAGGTTGCAAAAAACGAATTCAAGCATATTCTTCACCCTAATGCCGTGCTCCCGGTACGAGTAAATAAGCAAGTGATTTCCCCTTCAATACAATCTACCGTACTAGCTTTCACCTTTTTGTATGCAGTCATTGTGATTATCAGTGTACTTGTCATGATGGGCTTAGGAGTAGGTTTTTTGGAATCAATCGGAACAGTGATCTCAAGTATAGGCAATATGGGACCGGGACTCGGCACATGTGGCCCGGCCTTTTCATGGAGTGAACTGCCGGATGCTGCCAAATGGCTACTCTCTTTCTTAATGCTCTTGGGACGTTTGGAATTGTTTACAGTATTATTGCTTTTCACTTCCGGTTTCTGGAAAAAGAATTAAGAA
>NC_021017.1:3953980-3970639 GCF_000210075.1 Bacteroides xylanisolvens XB1A | reverse complement strand
ATTAAGAATTCAATAAAGGTAGCCTGTTTAATGCAAAAGCTACAATAAGATATACATTACCAGGCTATTACAAGACTAGCTATCTATTCATATATTTCTCAAACATACTCACTAGGATAAGAAAAAACACTCATCGCAATGAGAAAAAATTCTCATCACGATGAGTATTCTATCGTATTTCTACGCTGTTATCGCATCATATCTTTCTAAGTAAAACTTTTCTTACAACAGGCTTATTTATTTCATAAATCTTATTGATAAGAACCTCCATTTCTTGCTGGCGAGCATCACGGACAGCTTCAAACATCATCTTTGAATACATATCACGACGTCCCTTCAACCAAACGTTTTTATCCAGGTTTTCATCCATCACCTCGATCGCTTTTCTGTCATCAGCAAACAATAATCCCTTTTGTTGGAAAAAACCGAATTCACACCATGCATACTCTCTGAATGTTTTTTCAATTTCCCAACGATATTCATTCAGGTGCATAACCGCCAATGCCTGTTGGTATTGGGGAGTTTTGGATTCAGCAGCAAGATTAATGCCTTTTGCCAGTTCATCTCCACTCCAGGTTCCTATTTCTTCATTATCTATCAACAATTTATAATTGCCTTTCAGTCCTGTTACTTTCAACGTTTCGCGGTTCATCTCTTCCATAAAAGGAACAACCTTCAGCACTTCTGCCTGGCTCTTTTTCTGTCCCCAACCACGAGGAATAGTATCCAAAGGATAAGGAAGAGCACCTGCCAGGTAGTCAAAGCTCAAGTCTTTTCCGCTCTTCTTTATATTTGAAATAGTACAGTTCTCCGACTTGACGGCTTGTTTCTTATTAGCATTAATCTCCACATCCGCTACTTCTTTACCTACAAATCCCTGGGCTTTCAGGAAAAGATAGGCCATCACCATGTGTCCGTCGTTATCGGGATGAATACGGTCACTTCCACAAAGAGTAAAGGTAGGATCTTTCTGCTGATATTGCTGATTCAAAGCAACCATAGGCGCATTTAAATCAGTAAATTCCCAATTATTCTTAGCTGCCGATTCTTTCTGATATTCAACAAGTCGTTTGATGGTTTCATTCTTTGTCTTGAACGGTGTATTCTCTTTAAGTTGTACGGTTTCATCATACGGAGAAGTTCCGACCATCACGATACGGGTATCAGGAAGATCTTTAAAGCGTTTCTCCATCTGCTGGTAATTCTTTACACTTTCCTGATATTTCTGTTCACCGAATTCTTTGGGCTTATCACCATTGTATTCAAAATATCCGGAATCATTCATACCAAAAGTCACCATCAACACGGAAGGTTTCATCGCAAAAATATCACCATCCAGGCGTTTGTTCATATCATAGGCCGTATCTCCACCAATACCACCGTTAAAAACACGGATAGGCATATCCGGAAAACGGGTCATATAATACAACCAGATGTATGAATGGTAATGACCGCCATCCGTTATACTATTTCCTAAAAACACTGCCCTTTCACCCTCTTTAAAAGGCTTCACTGTTTGGGCAAATGCAGCTGTACATGCCATACAAGCTGCCGCAATCAATAAAATAATTTTTTTCATGTCTTAGTCTTAATCTATCTTTTACAAATTGTTATCTTCTTCATGAATGTTTTCCTTATTTTTTGCGAGGATCATATACGGCAACCGCCACGCGTGAATCGGCACATCCATAATATAAGAACCATTTCTGATTGTGGAACACAAGTCCTTCTATGAATACAGTTCCGGCAGGATATTGTCCGCTCTTCTCAAAATCCGATTCGGGAATATAGAATGGCTTATCCAGACGATCAATTAATTTGGCAGGGTCTTTGGCATCAAACAAGGCTTGCCCTGCACAATAGGAGTTTGCTGTATAAAGTGTATCCCCTTCAACACCTGATTTATTTTTACCGTTATAGAACAACAGGATTCCTTGATCCGTCAGGATGGCAGGAGGACCACATTCAGTTAGATCACTGTCGAACTTACCTTCGCGCGGAGTCATCACTTTCAGGAATTCTCCGTTTTCGTCCAACATTGGTTCCCAGTTTACCAAATCTGTGGAAGTAGCTAGATTCACAAACTTTTCTCCCCAGTACATCCAGTATTTCCCATCAATCCTGGCAATCACTTGTTTGCCGTCAATTAATTTGGTTACAATAGAGGCAGATTTGGAAAATTCATCTATAAATCTTCCGTTGTATGCTTTTGCAAAAGCCGGTCCATGTTTTTCCCACGTTTGAAGATCGCGCGAGGTGGCCACTGCCAAACGCGCCTGTTTGCGATTCCATTGTGTGTAATGCATTACATAAAGTCCGTCTTCTGTTACGGCAACACGCGGATCTTCGCAACCGCCGGGATTTTCCAATTCTTTCTGGCTGTCGTCTGCCGGATAAAATATGGGTACGGACATTCGTTTGAAATGTAGTCCGTCGTCAGAAGAGGCATATCCCAAACGAGAGGTACGTGTTCCGATACCGGTTGCCGAGTTATCTTCAGCCCGATAGAGTACTACAACTTTTCCATCATAGATCGTAGCAGCCGGATTAAATGTATCACTTGCTTCCCATGCTATTGAATCCTGTCTCATCGGACAATAGAAAAGGGTTGTTGTGTCAGGAGAGATAATCGGATTAACACCCTCCGGACGCTGAAAGTCCGTCCATGCCCAATCCGGAAATTCTGATATTTGTTTCTTTTCGCTACATGAAGCAACGAAGGCGGCAGCCATCAGTAGATAAGCTATGTTTTGTAGTTTTCTTTTCATTTTTACGTTTGATATTATAAATAAGTGCTCTTACAAAATTATCTTATATCATAAATTTATATACTTCGTTGATTTGCTTTAAGGGAAAGAGGGAGGTGTTACTTTTGTTCCCCACTTCACGTCAGGCTTGGACGAGGTAGTGTATTCTATCGTAGCTCCATTATTCAGTTGATCCCAATCGAGCCATGTACTGTCATACGATTTACCGTTTAACTTCATGTTCTTTATATAAATATTCTTTTCAGAACCGCCTTTTATCACAATATCCCCTTTCTTCAGATGAACCTTCACTGATGAAAATATCGGTGTATTTACAGTAAAACCTCCCACTCCTGGTATTTCGGGATAAAGTCCGATGCAAGCGAATACATACCAGGCACCCATCGTTCCTAAATCATCATTACCCGGCAGACCATCAATTTTACTTGAATACTGTTCATTCAATACACGGTTAATAATCTCCTGTGCTTTATAGGGTGTTCCTACCCAGTTGTATATCCAAGGGATGTGAAAGCTCGGTTCATTGCCGGAAGCGAACCAGGCATCATTGTAACCGGCATCCAGACGAGTAAAGAATTCATCCAGGCGTTTTTCTGCAACAGCTTTGCCTCCGATGATTTCTATCAGGCCGGCAATGTCGTACGGCACCATCCAAAAATAATTCTTATAAGTCGATTCACGGAAATCTTCAGTCAATGGTTTCCACGAACCATCCGGATTGCGTGATTGCAGCCAGCCGGTTTCCGGGTTATACAGATTCTTCCATGAACGTGCGAAGTGAAAATAACGCCAGCTCGCAAACTCATCTCCTACGGCATGTAAGGCAAATTGTGCGATTGCAAAATCAGCGGAAGTATATTCCAACTGAATAGAAGCATTATAATAACCTTTATCCAAATACTGTTTCAGTCCCGGTCGAGCCTCCACATCCTGCGACATTGCTCCCGGTTCTTCAGCTCCCTTTCTCATTATTTTGAAAATCGGTTTCGGATCATAATTACGGGCACCAAAAGCATAAGCATTGGATATCAGGATAGGAGTCGGATCTCCTTGCATTACTCCGGTTTCTATATTAGCCATCACCCAACGCGGGAAAGCACCACCCGCTTCTTCTGCAAACAGTTGGTGAGAAATCACAATATCAGAAGCAACTTCGGGATCGAGCATAGATAATAATTGAATCTGTGTGCGATAGGTATCCCAGTTACTGAAAGAGGTGTAATGTTTCGAACGAGACTTATGCACTCTGAAGTCAGCTCCCATATACTCTCCGTTCACATCACTGCAAACGTTCGGATGAATGAATGAGCGATACAGATGGGTATAAAATTGAGTGGCACGATCCGGATTAGTTCCTTCGACTTCGATCTTACCTAAATAATGATTCCATTTGGATTCAGCCTGATTCTGAATCTGCAGGAAATCCCATCCGGTATTCTCCGCTTTCAGATTCTCGCGTGCATTCTCTACCGAGACATAAGAAACTCCAATCTTATATTGGACATTTTTCTTCTTGCTTACATCAAAAGTAAAGTAAACTCCAGAATATTCTCCTTCGGCAAAAGTAGTGTTCGGTTTCAATTCATCTCTTTTCCATGTTCCCGACTCCAAGGCATCCGCATCAAATTCTGCTACGAAATAGACTTTATACGGTGTACGCAGACCGCAGAAATTACCACCCTCTGCATATCCTTCACACTTATTGGGTGCAGTGATTACGATGGCTGCCTGTTCAATTGGAGTGGCAGATATCCCTCCACCGATAATAACCGTACCATATTGCTGATCTGCCGGATATTCATAACTCGCCATACCGGTTCTCTCGGTCACAGTCAGTTTGGCTTTGATGTCTTCCTGCACCATAGCCTCATAATAACCTGCATGTCCTTTTTCTTCAGAAATATTGATGCGATAGTTGAGGATATTGTCAGGAGACATCTTCAGTTTGCCTTTTACCGGAAAGGTAGGAAAGTTGCCCATGTGTTCGCAACCGCCGCCACTCAACTGATTGATGACGAATCCGGAGCGTTTGGAAAAGTAAGAAGGGGTGAACTGCACCATACCATACGGATAGGTGGCTCCGGGATAAAGATATCCCGAAGTCAAGCCAACGCCTTTTGTACCTATCAGCGTATTTACCTGACGAGCATAATTGCTCCCGGCATTCTGTGCCAAAAGGTTCCCCCACCCTCCGATCAATACCAATAATAAACCTGTTAAAACTTTATTTTTCATACTGTATTTTCATTATTTCTTTTCTTATTCTTTCGACAGAGAGAAAGGAGCGGCATACTTTGACGTGCACCTTTCTTTATTTGGTTGACTTCCCATTTCAAAACGGAGCGTACCACCGTCTGCTATATCGTCATATTTAATGAAATTCTTATCCAACACACGTCCATTCAAAGTAGCAGACTGGATATAGACATTCTCTTTATTATTGTTATTTGCTTCAATCACAAACTTATTCCCGTTTTCCAGCGTTATGGTAGCCTTTTTAAATAGCGGACTGCCAATCACATATTCATCCGTACCCGGACAAACGGCATAAATACCTAATGAGCTCAAGATATACCATGATGACATACCACCTTGGTCTTCGTCTCCCGGATACCCTCTTTCTGTTGCATTATAGAGTCTTTCAACAATCTGACGTACCCAATACTGTGTTTTCCATGGCTGACCGGCATAACTATACAGATAAGGCATGTGTTGAATCGGCTGATTGCCGTGTGCATATTGTCCCATACCTGCCAGCTCCATTTCTTTCATTTCATGGATCACACCTCCGTATGTTCCCGGCTTGATAGTGCTGGGCAGGGTAAATACTGAATCCATCTTGATGGTAAACTTCTGATCGCTTCCGAACAAGTCTATTAATCCTTCTACATCATGGAATACAGACCAGGTATAATGCCAGGCGTTACCCTCACAGAAAGGTCCGCCCCACTCCAGAGGATCAAATGGTTCCTGCCATTTGCCATCGAGTCCTTTTCCACGCATAAAGCCGACAGACGGGTCGAACACATTCTTATAATTGTACATCTGGCGTGCAAATACTTCCTGATAGTGTTTGTTGCCAATCATTTTAGCCAACTGATAAGCACAAAAATCATCGTATGCATATTCCATCGTCTGGGAACTAGACCCCATTGATTGTGGATAGGGAACATATCCCAACTCAAAATATTCTTTCCAGAAGCCACGTCCGTTCGCACCCCCCCAAGGACCTTTGTTCATTGCTTCGTGCGCGTATGCTTTCAATGCTTTTTCCGGATCAAAGGTACGGATACCTTTTGCCCATGCGTCTGCCAGTAATGAAATAGAATGATTGCCCAACATTCCTCCCGTTTCTCCGGGAGCCGACCAGGATGGTAGCCATCCGCATTGTTCCTGTGCGGCGAGCAAAGCATTCATGTAGCGTCCTTGCATAGTGGGATGAAGAATATTGGTCAGTGGAAACTGTGAACGGAATGTATCCCAGAATCCATTATCGGTATACATATATCCGTCATATACTTTGCCATCATAAGGACTATAGTAATAAGGTTCTCCGTTTGCCTTACGTTCATAGAATTTACGGGAGAAGAGATTGGCACGGAACAGGCAAGAATAGAAAGTATTCATTTGTTCATCTGTTCCGCCTTCGACCTGAATTCTGTTCAATAATTCATTCCATGTTTTATATCCGCGTGCCTTAGTGGCTTCCAAATTCTTATCTTTACCCAGTTCGTCGTTCAGCGTAATCACAGCCTGCTCTGCGCTAATATAGGAAGAGGCAGCTTTCGCCTGTACCTTGGCTCCTTTTTTAAATTTGATATAAGCTCCATAGCCTTTACCTTCTCCCTCCAACTTTTTAGAGAAAATCTCATCTTTCTGATTTTCCCACATACCGTAATCCTCAAATGCTTTATCAAACTGCACAACAAAGTAACTACGGAATGTCTTAGAGTTATTTACAAAACGTTGATTATTCACCCAACCAGAGATTTGTCTCTTTGCTGGATCAATCTTAATTTCACTCATATCCGTATATCCGTCAATCACCAGATAAGCCTCTTCGGTAGAGGGATAAGAAAAGCGCAAATGTACACCACGAGTAGTTGGAGCCATCTCGGTTGTAATTCCATTATCCAGCGTTACTTTATAATAATGTGGCTTGGCAATTTCATTATCATGGCTGAACTTCGTTGCCCTCTTATCCTGATTGACCACTAATTCGCCTGCCACCGGCATAAACGAATAAACGGCATAGTCACTCATCCACGGACTACATTGATGTGACTGGCAGAAACCTCTGATTTTATCTACTGCATATTGATATTTCCAACCTTCACCATTCTTTCCGGTCTGTGCAGACCACGTATGCATGGCATAAGGCATACCGGTAGTAGGATATGTGTTTCCATAACTTAATCCAAAATGGGAATCAGTTCCTTGCAAGGTATTGACGTATTGCACCAAGTCTTTCGTTTGAGCATATATTCCTATCGAAATAAAAAGAAAGATTACTAGATAAATTAGTTTTCTCATGGTTATTCTTTAATGTGTAACATACTATTTTTACTGACAGATTGAAGGAATCATTTATTGCCGAAAGTGATTCCCGGCCAATCATCTGTGCGGAATGGAGATGCCGGAAGATTGGCTCCATTATACAAATTACAGATCGGATTATCAGCCCATGCGTATCTAACAGCTATCGGGAAAGTAACTTCCGGTGAAGATACAACGATGGTATTACCTTCAATCACAGCATTAGCCCAATAGAATTTATGATCAATACCGGCAATGGTAAATCCCTTTATTACTTCGTTATTTAGTGTCTTCAACCCACCATCTGTATGTTTGAAATAAATACGGATCTTATTCCCTTCAATCTGATACGTATCATACATTGGACCGGAATATGATATTTTCTCACCATAAGTCTGTGCTCGCGCAGCCAGTGCCAAACGCCTGCCGACTTCTTGCTTATTCTTCGGATGAATATCAAAAGCATCGCCTATATCAATGGTTACAGCCATTCCTGTATTCTCAAGATGCAATGTGCGTGTTTGAGCCTCTCTCAATTCAGCCCAGGTTGCATCTACTGGAGCTGTCTGTTGAACTGTAAAACTAGCAAGTTGTACCATATAAAATGGAAAATCATATCCCCAATGATCCCGCCAGTCTTTTATCATTAATGGCATCAATTCACGATATTGATATGCTTGTCCTGTGTTAGCTTCTCCTTGATACCAAATCGCCCCCTTTATACTATAGGGAATCAACGGATTCAGCATCGCATTAAATAAGAAGCCAGGAATATTCGGTTCATTAGCAGTATTAACAGGCATTTGTGGAATATCTTTTATATTCAAAGAAACTTGATATTTCCAATCACCAGCCAATGGTATGACATCTGATTGAGAGCAATGAAGTGAGATACTTTCAGGGCTTCCATTTATACCACCTGCACCTCCTGTATCCATAACACGCACAGCAATCACTGCTTTACCACTTTTCACCAACTCTTTAGGTATCTTATAGCTTCTTGGGGTCATCCATCCCTCAGTGTGTCCTACTTGCACGCCATTGAAATATGTAAAATCATTATCATCAATTACTCCGACATTCAACGTCAGTTCTTTGCCCTCCCATTTCGCCGGAATTTCTATTGTTTTTCTAAACCAAACAATACCATTAAACCCTTTCAAACCTTGCTCCTGCATCAAACCAGGCACTTCCATTGTTTTCCATGCACTGTCTTCAAAGTCTGTAACTGTCCATGCGGCTCTGCCATCCACAAATCCTTTATCAATCTTTTCAATCTCTTTTTTCCAATCTTCCACATCTGAATGAAATTTCTTTTCACGATCTTCGGATGAAATCGGAAGTTCTTTCAAGACATCAAGTTTCTTCTGCATACCCGGCATTGTTGCTAAAGCCTCTTTACTCGTCCATGTCTCAATACAGGTACCTCCCCAAGAAGTATCTATCAAGCCGATTGGCACATTTTGATACCTATGCAAATCACGCCCGAAAAAATAACCGGCTGCCGAAAAGTCTGCTACACTTTTTGATGAACAAACTTGCCAACCACCACCTGCTGCTTTTATATCACTAACAGGCAATGGACTCGTAGCTTTTTCTATCAGTAAGAAACGAATATTTGGATAGTTATTTGCTTCTTTTTTTTCTTGCTGGTAGTTCATTACCTTACCCCACCCTTCTACCTGCATTTCCATATTGGATTGGCCGGAACATACCCAGACCTCTCCAATCATCACATTGTTCAACTTTACAGTTTTTCCGTCAGAGATAGTTATCGTATATGGTCCTCCAGCTACAGGAGTATCGACTTTAGTCTTCCAGTTTCCTTGTGCATCAGCTTGGGTAGTATATTTTTTCTGATCCCATGAAGTAGTGATTACTATAGTTCTATTAGATTTGCTTATTCCCCAAATAGGAGCTTCTGCTTTCTGTTGCAACACCATATTATTAGAAAACAATGGTGACAATTTTACTTGTGCATAAACATTAGCAACAAACAATAGACACCATAAAATACAAACTAAAACTTTTCTCATTTCCACTCTTTATTAATCATATAACGTATGACGAACAAAACTCTATTTACCATTAATTAAGCAACCAAATACAAACTTAAAATAATCAAAAAAAGAATCATTTCTTATATTTGTAAAAAATGATTCTTTTTTTGATTATCTAAATAAATAACGATTATTCTTCATAAACTCTTTCCCAATTATATACACGATAGAAATAAGGACGATAATAATCAGCACTACCTACAGCGTTGAAGTTGTCCCAAAAATTTTTGGGATCTGTATTTGTAGAAAAGACTAATTCACCATTACGTGATAAATGTGGATGCAAGTTTATCATGTATAAATTCTGATAAGTTTGATCACCTAATTTATCTAAAAAATCAGAGAATCCAAATAGCCTTTTACAATCGACAAAAGGTCCATATGGTTTATCACTCCGGAAAATATACATTTCACGTCCAAACCATTTAGCTTGTGCCAACATATAATAGGTATCTCCTTTTTTAAATACCCATGGCATACTACAATCTGTCTCTTGAATTCTAGAACGCTTAACTTCCTCCTCAGTAGGATAAGTATTCTGCCAAGAAAAATTTCCTTGTTCATCCCCTACATAATACTCCCACGGACTAGTAAGATCATGTCTAGCCGTACGAGCTACTATCATATCATAATTATTATATGAACCATACAAATAAATATGACCGTCTTCGTCTTCCCACAAAGTAGATCCATATCCATATATATCAACATCATTAAAATGGTGATCAGCACTAATTAGTTTCATATAGTTATCATCTCCTGGGGTTCCTTCCAAACTATAAGTTGCCAAACAAATACCCTCATGTCTCATCAAAGCATCCGGATTTGTATTATCGACCCCATTCCAAAGCACCTGTAATTTATTATTACATACAGTAGCGTCACCTGCCCAATACAACCAATCTTGATCAATTTCTCCTTCTTGGATCTTATCATCACTCAAACTAGCTTTGGGATGACGAATATGAGTACGTGCTTGATAATAACGAGGAGCCTCGGGAGTAGTAGTTTGTACAAAATCAGCCAACCATACAAGATTCTCCTCCTCATCACCAGGAGTCTGAACCATTATAGAATTACGTGGGAAGCTACAATCCTTACGTGCACGAGTTTCACCTTCTACTACTCCATAAAAACTATCGTTAAATGACCAAAATGCATTTCCATCAGGTAATAGAGTTGTCAATACACCGTCGCCTCCGTTCCAGCCCAAAGTCCGAGTAAATAGTTTATCATACTTTTTATCTTTAAAAGCCATCACATAGCCATTAGTCTCCATCAGTTCTAATTCCCATGCCGGATCAATAGTATTTAAAACCTCTTCTTGTGCTTCTTCTAATGGAGTACTCTTATATTCCAAAGGAATTGCTTCAAATTTATCGCAAGCTCCTAATATTCCACACATCAAAAAAAGTGAGAAGATCTTTCCATTTTTATATCTATTCATATTTATGTTCATTTAATCATTAAATTAGAATGTCAATTGTACACCAAGATTCACTACACGCTGATTCATATAAGCATCACCCGCCGTATTAGTTTTTATCTCAGGATCTTGCTGATATTTATCATAACCTGTAAATGTCAATAAATTATAAGCATTCACATAGAAACGAATGTTATCTACATACTTAGGTAATACTTTCTTTGGAAGTTGATATCCTAAATCAATCGTCTTCAAACGGATATACCAAGCATTAATCAACCAGAAATCAGACATATAAGTACTGGCACTATTTATAGTGGAAGGATTGGTCGTTAAACGAGGGAAAGTTATTTCTTCTCCATTTTTATAACGATCTAATGTCCAACGTCCAGTATGGATAGGCTGAAACTGACTTTTAAACGATTCTATACCAGTACCATTGATTGCAAAACTATAGTCAAATGAACCTTGAAATAATACATTAAAACTAAATCCTTTCCAATAACCTCCAAATGACCACCCTAAAGTTGTTGTAGGCAGATTAGGCTTACCAATAGCACCCTTATCAAAATCATCAATAGAACCATCACCATTCAAATCAGCATACTTCAAGTCACCAGCCTGAACTGGAATATCAGTATAAGGTACTGCTGGAGCTTTAATAGTAGGATCTTCCTTTGCAGCATTTATCAGTTCAATATCTTCCGGAGTATAATAACCTATCCATTTATATCCAAATGGTTGATTCAAAGGTCTTCCTGTTTCTGCTAACCAAGGATATTTCTGTTGAGCCTCTGCCTTAAAATCAACTTTATTCTTTGCATAAGAGAATACTAAACTTGTATTAAAATCAAATTCTCCAAAACGATCTTGATAGCCAATTTGTCCATCAAATCCTTGATTAGTAGTTCTTGCTACATTACTCGGAGCATACCCTATACCTATTATTAAGGGAACGTCAGCTCTTGTCACCAATTGGTCATAACGTTTATCCAAGAAGTAGTCAATAGTAAATGAGACCTTATTAAATAAATTCATATCTAAACCAACATCAAATTTCTTAGCCTTCTCCCAAGTTACACTAGGAGTCCCTAAGTCTCCCTCTTTTATCACTGGACTATCGGCTGGATAATCTCCAAAAGGATAATTTCCATTTTCTTGATATACTTGTTCATACAAATAACGATTACCAGCAGCTACATCAGATCCTACCAAGCCATATGAAGCTCTTATTTTCAATAACTGAACATTTTTTTTTAGCCAGTCTACATTTTTAAAGAAATTTTCCTCTGAAATAGCATACCCAATACCAACAGCTGGGAAAAAACCAAAACGATTGTTTTTACCAAAACGGTCAGTTCCGTTATAAGCCATATTGAGATCAATTAAATATTTACCTTTATATTTATATCCCATCGTTAAAGTATAGCCCTCAAAATTATTGGGAACAGCTGCATCCTTTTCATTTGTCGTACTCTGACGATTATACAAAAACATAGCATTCACATCGTGGTCTCCATTAAAAACATGTGCATAATTTAATGAAGCTTGAATATTTACATCCTTCGTAGCTTGATCTGTACCGCTAGTTACAGAGTATGTTCCATAATCATATTTCTTATTAGGATTAATTTCATATTCATTAGTTGACGAATTATAGTAATACGTTGGATAATCCCCACGATGCACTTGACGATAATTTTCATCTACACTTGAATAAGCTACACGAAAATTAGCTGCAAGTCCCTGCGTTAGAAAGTCCATCTTCCAGGTGGCACCATATAAAATATTATTATCATTACGACGAGTACGCTTATACCCCTCATTAGCTAAACGAGCATTCAAGGTAGGTTTATATCCTTCTGTATCTCTCAAATAAGCATACGATCCATTAGGATTTAATACTGGAGCAGAATAAGGATGCATCTTAGAAAAGTCATAAATTTCACCCGTTGCATTCATATTACAAGGCTCATTAATATTCATAAAACGTGAAGATACATCTAAACGCATATTCAAATTATCCGTTACATCAAAATCTACGTTAGTTCGATAATTGAAACGACGATAAAAATAATTTGAATTTACATCATTTCCTTTCGTTCCAAAATCTTTTACCATACCATCCTGAGTAAAATAGCCGGCAGAGACAAAATATCTTAATCTCTTAGAACCTCCAGAAATATCCACATTCACATTTTCTTGAAAGGCATTCTTTTTAAAGATCTCATCATACCAATTTACATCAGGATGGCCATAAGGATCAGTGTGATCTCTAAATGCCATAATATCTTTCTTAGAGAACAATCTAGGCATGCCATCATTCTCATACGCTTCATTCACCAAAATAGCCGTATTATATGAATTCAAGAAGTCAGGAGTACGAACTGGGGTCTGTATTCCTCCTTCCAAACGTACATTGATCTGTGGTTTGCCCTCTTTTCCTCTTCTTGTTTTCACTACTAATACCCCGTTTGCTCCTTTGATACCATAAATTGCAGTTGTCGAAGCATCTTTCAAAATTGAAATACTTTCTATTTCATTTACATTAATTTGTGATAATTGCTCGTATGTATACTGCACATCATCTACAATAATCAAAGGTTTATTACCTTCGGAGTTCAAAGAGCTAACACCACGAATAAAAAAATCCGAAGCATCCTTACCTGGCTGTCCAGAGGACTGCTGGCTAAAAAATCCTGGCAATTTTCCAGTTAAAGCATTTTGTAAACTACTAGTTGGTACATTTCGAATTTCACGTGCTTGTATACCGCTAACCGCCCCTGTCATAGTGATACGTTTTGCCTTTCCGTATGCTACCACCACTACTTCATCCAAATCTGTTTGATCAGGTGCCAACTCTACATTCCAAGATGTCTGATTTCCTACTTTTAGTTCATACTTTTTAAAACCTATATAGGTAAATACTAATATATCTCCCTTATTCGCTTTCAACTGATAATTACCGTCAAAATCTGTAATTGTACCAATCGTAGCATTTTTTATCCTTACATTTACTCCTGGAAGCAATTCACCATCAGTAGAAGAGACCTTTCCTTTTATCGTTAACGATTGCGCCAAGGCAAACGTAAACAGATTTATACTCAATAATATTAATAATATTCTTTTCATAACGTAATTACCAATTCGGGTTTTGAATCATATTTCCATTTTTTATCACTTCTGAATACGGAATTGGATAGAAGTAACGCTTCGTATCAAATTTGGCCGAAAGCACATCCACTTCATGATAATTGGTTTTAGTACCAACAACCTGAATACTTAAACCTCTTAAAGGTTTTTCGAAAATAGTTTCCGCAATTCTCCAACGTCGAATATCCCAATAACGTTGTTCTTCAAAAGCCATTTCAATTCTTCGTTCATTACGAATAATGTCACGCATCTCAATAGGGTCATAAGTCTCTGGAGTAGGTAAACCATAATTATTATCATCTCCAGGTTCTATACCAGCTCTTTTACGCAATTGGACAAGGCTACTGATTACTTCTTTATAATCAATCATACCACCTGCTATAGCCACTTCATTCAATGCCTCTGCATAATTTAGCAACACTTCACCATAACGATATATTACCCACAAATGGGTATCGTCCTCATAATTGCCCAAAGCCTGATAATTTTTCATAAATTTCGCCATATAATAACATGTCCGACTATATTGGGCTCCTGAAGGGTTATGTGTGCCACCTACTTTTGTATCAAGAGTTGTATTCAACCATCTAGATCCGTTATGCAATACCGTCAAATCTAATCGTGGATCACGGTCCTTAAAAGGATCATCTACTGAATTATAAATATATTTAGTGCTTTCACCCGGTTTTTTACCATCTTTCATTAAAAAAGACTCCACCAAATTCTGTGTAGGATTAGTATTACCATTACCTAAAGAATTTCCAGAAAAGCCCAAAGGACCATTAACGGTTTCTATATTTTTATTCTTACCTACTGGACGAAAAAATATTAGTTCAGGATTATTTCCACCATAGAAATTTATAAAAATATTACGATAGTCTTGCGCTAAATTTAATGTACCTTTTCCTTTCGGTCCATACTGATCTATCAAATCTTTAGCAGCTTGTGCAGCCAAATTCCAACGTTGACTATCATAAGAAGCATATCCTATCAATTCATTACCTGCTTCTAGAGGTTTTTCATTGAATAAAGGACTAGCAGCATACAACAACACTCTAGCTTTCATAGCCAAACAAGTTTCTTTGGTTGGAGCATGTGCAAACTCGGTGGCATCTGACATCGGTAACGAACGAAGATCGTCCTTTATCTCATCCAATTCACCTATGATATAATCAATACATTGAGCAAATGTATTTCGTGGAAGTTGTACATCATCTCCCAATACATATACATTATCACCCACTAAAGGAACACCTCCATAACGCTTCACTAATTCGAAATAAAAATATGCTCTTAAAAAACGAGCCTCTGCCTTCATTGTATAATTTAATGGCTTTGTCTCTCCCAAAGCATTAACATACGTCAAATTAAAAGGCACCACATCTATATTATTAATCAAAATATTCGCTTTGCGAATTCCTTGATAATATGCCCCCCATTCCATGTCTCTCAAACGAGAAACTGCAGAATAACGACCCATAAATAACTTATAGATTTCTGGAGAATTATTATCAATAGAGATAGCATCATCTGAAGCCGCATCCAAAAAATCTCCATCTATACGGTTGTATCCACTATATAAATGTTCCAAATAGATATTATTCAAAAAGTATCGAGATTGTATCCCTGCTGAATCAACTCGTGAGAACACATAATCAAGTGTAAAATGTTCTACTGGCTCTTTTTCATACCCATCATTACAAGCCGATGCCATGAACAATAAGCCCATTCCTAAAAATGTTAAATATTTATTTCGTATCATATAATAACTCATTAAAATCTGATATTAATACCTGTACTAATACAACGTTGCAATGGATAACTAGTAAAACCGACTTCTGGATCAACCAGATCACACGCAGATTTTGTAAATAGATTTTGACCATTAACAAATATCTTCAAACGCAGTCCTCCCAAGTAGTTATTACAGAAAGAATCAGGTAAGTTATATCCTAAACTTATATCTTTCAAACGGATAAAGTTTCCTGATCGCAGCCAAAACGAAGAATTCCAGCCATTACCCCGATTATATTCATTTCCACCAGCTGTTAATCGTGGAAATGTCGCACTTTCTGCAGTTTCTGGTGTCCAACGTCCTAACATATTTTCATATGCTTGTCCGTAATAACGACCATTTGCTTGAAATCCTTCAAGCAATGTCCAATCCTGCAAATAAAGATCACGATTATAAGCACCTTGCCAAAACATAGAAAAATCTAATCCTCTCCATTTAAATCCCAAATCAATACCGAAATAAGAATAAGGTTTATCACCACCAATAACAGTACGATCAAATTCATTAATTACTTTATCGTTATTCAGATCTTTATATTTAATATCACCAGGTTGAATATTTTCGAATCCTTCAATTACCGGACTTTTCTCAATTTCCTCTCTTGTTGTAAAAAATCCATCAGCTACTAATCCGTAAATAGCTCCTGCAGGACGTCCAGTTTGGCGTAAATATTCTTCTGGAACTTCTTGCTCATCCATATAAAGTAATTTACTTTGTTCACAACTCCAGTTAGCAGAAACATAATAACTAAAATCATTTACACGATCTTGATAAGTAATAGACAAATCTCCACCAAAACGACGAACCTTTCCAATATTTTCCATAGGATAATACTGTCCTATCAATTCAATACTTTTACCTCTGTTTTGCAACAAGTCAAAGTATTTATAGAACATATCTCCTTTAAGGCTTTTAACGAAA
>NC_021017.1:3900619-3953311 GCF_000210075.1 Bacteroides xylanisolvens XB1A | reverse complement strand
TACATATATCTGCCATAACAATACTCTTTTCCTATTTAACATTATTTTAGTTTACCAATTCATAATCAACGACCTGAATTTCTACAGGTCCAAGTAGGCCTGAAGATTGTAACGGAGAATTTGCTTTCCACGAATTAATAGTTGTCCATGTCGGACGTTGGTCTTCCAAAAGAGACTGGTCGCCAATTAGACGATTTTGCCAATTATTGACAACTGTTATCTCCAGTTTATTCTCACCCTCCTTTAAAAAGTCTGTCACATTCAAACTATATGGATAAGTCCATACACCTCCTACATAGTGTCCATTCAAAGTTACTTTAGCCATTACCATCACACTGCCCAATTCAAGATACAAATTCTTCTGCGGAAGTTCTTTTAATACAAATTCTGTTTCATATACAGCTTTTCCTGAGAAATACTTAATTTTATTATCATTTACATTTGTCCAATCCTTCAAATGAGACCAAATTACCGCTGCCTCCGGTCCACGTTTACCTGCCTCAAATGTGATCTTCCAAGGGGTATCTATCTTATAAACTGTTGTTTTCTGTGGAAAATTATCTTTCTTTCTTGTTACTTTATTATTCTTGCGAAAAACAATAAAAGCACTTTCATTTCCTTCCAACTCAATCGGTAAAGATGTATAACCTTCTTTACTCTTAAAATCCGGTAAATAGCGAATCTCCCCTGTAACAGGATTCCAATGTTCTGGAGAGAAATCCTGAGATACACGAAATTCTCCGTTGAAAATCACTTTCTCATTATGCTGATTGGACACAAAATAAATTTCCGCATCCGGTAGAGTTCGATGTATAAACAGAACTGGCATATCCTTTTCACACATAAAATCAGGACATATATTCAGTGTATCCAACACATCTTGTAAAACAAGTCCCCGTTGGAACACTCTCCCTTTTCCATAATAATCGTTAGCAAACAATTCTGTACCAGTATGTGAAATCTCCTTATCTGCCTCAGGATAATCAGATAGGCTCGGAGAATATTCAGGAGCATCACCATAAACAGCCAAACCATTGCGTACCAATTCGCTAATCTTTCTCAAAACTTCAGGACGCATTGATTTTTGATTTGGCAATACCAATAAACGATACCTCATTCCATCCGGCAAGGTTAAATAACCATCCTTAACGACAGCTCTCGTTAAAAGAACCTCGGCATTAATAAAGTCAAAAGAATATCCCTTTGGTAATTGAGGGTCTATTGAACCTGTCATTTTGGGAGCATCCTCACCGATAAAATAGGCAACATCCGCCACATAAGTACCTTGCTGCAAAAGGAAATTTGATCTCCGCAGATAGTCTGTAAATAAATCCATCTGACTAAACCAAGTATTTTTCCGATTGAAGTCACTTCCAAACCAAGCACTCATACCAGGATTGCGATCCTCATACGGTTGATGAATATACAGATGAAGCAGTGAAGCATTGATACCTTCTGTAAAGAAACGATCTATCCGCGCTTTCATATTAGCCGGATAATTCGTGAAATTAGGTCCTCCACTGGTACAAGACTCCGCCCAAATACGCTTTTTACCGTAAATATGTCCACAAGAGGAAGCACAACGATTCTCAATTAGTCCCAAATCACCAAAGTTCCAAAATTCACCACTAATCTCATCAGATTGACCGCCATATTGCAAGAATTCTCCCGGAAATCCCCAATGCCCATAATTTTCCAACCAAGTTGTGAGTCCATGTTGATGGCAAATATACCTCAAACCACCTACATAATCATATGAAACAGCATCAGCAATCAAACGACGTAAATCCCAAAGAAAACGCGAAGATATATCCTCATTACCTACCACTTTTCCATATAGAGTTGGTAAATAAGGTAACGGATCGTACCCATAAACCTTCTTAAAACGTTCCAGCATATCATCTGCCCAATTTTGGCTACCCGTTTCATAGCTGTCTTGCACTACTATTTTCAGGCTCTTCCGATCAGCTTCGGGGATACGACGGAGGATTTCACCCATATAAGCATCAAAATGTGCACTAACATGCTTTCTACTCATCTTGTCTACTTCAAGCCCAGTAGCTTCAGGTGTGGCAGGTGTATTTGTCACACCTGTCGTTTTCATTTCCAAACAAGAAATAATCCAATCTCCTTCAGGCACATTCCAAGTCAACATTCCGTCTGACGACAGAAAGGCTGTTAAATCTGTCACCTTATCTTCCAGTATCACAAACCCCTCCGAATCATTATACCAATCTTGGTTAGGCCACATATATGAATTCCATTTTGGATCAGGACGCTGATACATTTTTGCCAAAGATTGTTCAGGATACCGTTCTACCACTTTTGCGGAAGAAAGAGAAACAATGGCCTCAATGTCTCCATAAGAATTAATCGGTTTATCCAACAACAAACGAAAATCTGCAGATTGCGTTGCAGGAAGAGAAATAACAACCGGAGCATTTGTAAAAAAGCCAACAGAACGCATTCCATTGGTGCGATCTATCTCAAATTTCCTGATCGTTTTATAAGTATCATCTACTTTAGCTTGCAATTCCGCTTTGGTCCATACATAATTGTTTGTTGTAAAAGTAAAACTACGAATAGGTTGTGGTTCATCAAGATGCATTTCAAAAACTACGGGTTCATATCCTTTCTGTTGCAGTTTCCATTCTTTTTTAAACACATCACTTTGTGTAGGATAAGCTATAACACGGACCAATTGCATCGAATCCGAATATTCAGGTATCGTATATGAAAGTGTTTGCGAACCTTTCACCATCGTATCGGTAGCTGCCAGATAACGCATACTCTGTTCCGGCTTCACCCACGGTCCTCCCGACTGACTCCACCCAGGACTATTAAACATTCCTATTTCCATATCCAGTTCTGTAGCAGTTTTCAGTGCTACATGTACAACCTCCCACCATTCAGGCGTAAATATTTTCACATCTCCATAAGCATTTCCTCCTATATCAATATTTCCTATGTAAACACGAGTAATCCCTGCCTTTTTCATAGCATACAGATCTTTAACCACTCCCTCTTTTGAGATATTATCTGAAATCCAATACCAATAACATCCCACTCGGATACTATCGGGAATTTCCCGAAAGCCTTTTTCAATAGTTACTATGGAAGGTACATTTTTTACATTCGAGCACGCTGATAAAAAGCAAATCAAAACACACGTAATCATTACTAAAACATTTTTCATGATATCATATTTTTCATTAAACTAGAGAAATATTATGGAAATACAAACACCAATCCTAACTTTTTACCTATATCTATTGAACTTTATACTATGAACGCTTGAAATTTTGGAAACCACTAAAATAGATATTTAAAAAGAATCGTATAAAAATCATAATTAAGCCGATAACAATGCAGGGTGGGGGTTGAGTATATCAATAAAGAAATTCAACTTAGGGGGGCTGGAACGTATTTGGTTCTTAATCAAATTCCGTGCTACTTATTTATGTTCAATAACCTTATTCATGGCTATTCCGGGGTACTTTAAGATGCATATAGCTTGGATAATTTATTTGCTATTTCTAATATGCCGATATCCCTTTATCCATCAACCTTTCAATGAGCTTTACTAGCACGGAATTTGAAGAAGAACCGAATCGTCTTCAGAGGCTGGGATTTCTTCTTATTCATTTCCCGGATTAGAAGATTATCTTTGGACAAATTTATAGTTAAAGTATAAATCTGTCCATTACAATAATATAAAGCTGATTAATAGAAAGATAGAAACTAAATTTCGTCATCTGATTTAACTTTATCCAGTGATAACAATTACTTTTATATATCCATATCTTTCAGAAAAGAGTGCCACCATCAATATCCAACCACAAATACACTTTCTTTTTACTATATACAAAGAAATGGTTGCTTTTATTTGATTATAATAAACCACAGGTATAGAATAATCAAATAAAAACAACCATCCAACAAATCTAAGCTTAATCCTTATAACGATATGCTTTCTAAATGGGAGTGATGTATCTACTTCAAATTAAATAGAAATTCATAATGCCCTGCTTCTACATCAACAGTCTGCTTTTTAATACTCACTTTCTTCTTATTCATCTTACATGAGACAGCATTATTGGGGATGCAAATTGTAGCTGTTGTTCCGGCAGGAACTGTCAATTGAAGGTTCAGCTGGTTATCATCTTCCAACTTCCAATTAACAGCAATTGTGCCATAAGGTGATTCTTTCGTTACTTTTGCCCAGGTCACACCATTCGGAATTTGAGGATCGACATAGAAGTGACGATATCCAGGTTCAGCCTCGTCAAGACGTATTCCTCCTACAGCCTGATAAAACCAAGTACCAATTCCATTGTAACAATTGTGCACACGACTTCGTTCTCCGCTCCAATATTCCCAAGTCGCTGTCGCACCACGATCAATCATATACAGATAACCGGGATAATCACGTTTCTTCATCATTTGATAGAAGAAATCCACTTGTTTATTCCGAACAGCCCATTCAGTCAAAATAGGTACTCCAACCAAACCAACAGCAATATGTCCTTTATGCTTTTCTTCGGTCATCATAACGACATTCTCTTTCACTTTATTATACAAAGAATCAGGTACAACACCTACCAACATAGGATAGCACATATCCAATTGTGAGCCGGTAGAATAGATTCCTTCATCCGCACGGTAGAACGTCTGATGAATCAACTTGTTAAGTTTTTCTTTACGAATAGCAAACTCTTCCGCCTCTTCTTTGTTTCCTAATGTTAAGGCTGTCTTATACATGGTGCTCAAGCATTCGCTGATAAAACAGTTACTTACCAAATCCACTGAAGCCTGATTACCTGCATCTACTCCCATGGGTGCCAGCCAATCGCCCAAATACCAGTCACGGTATTTGGTATCGGGCCAACGTTTCAGCAAACCATCTACTGTATATTTATCAACATACTTAAACCACTCTTTCATTTGAGAATAATATTTCTCAATCAAGCGGGGATCATTATAGTTGACATACGTTCTCCAGGGAGCCTGTACAAAGAATCCGCACCAATACGGACCGCCGCCACCGGCACCCGGATTAGGACCAACATGCGGCAAACTTCCTCCTTCACGCATGGAGTCTCCCCATGTTTGTATCCAGTTTTCAAATGTTGGAGCTACATCGTACATCGTTTGCAAAGACATCGTCGACGAGTTTCCATCACCACCATACCCTGCACGTTCCAAATGTGGACAATCTACCATATATCCACTAAAAGTCAAACATTTCATAGTATACTGAATCATATTATGGATATCATTCAAGTCAGCATCCGAACATTCAAAAGTAGCAGTCTGTTTGTAATCTCCATAAATTTGCAGAGATTTCATAGCACCTGTTTCCGGTTCTTGAGGAAGATTGGAGATGCGCACGTATCGGAAAGCGTGATGATTGAATTTATTTCTGAAGTACTCTCCTTGCTTACCACCAGATATATAGATATCACTTTCACCTTGCTTGTCAAATTCACCGTCTTTCGTCAAATTATCACTATACTCCATGATAACCTCATGCCCTGCCGGCAATATAGGCATTTGCATCTCAAACCATCCGGTCTGAACCTTTCCCATATCTACCAGCCATGTATCATCATCTATTTTTTTTACAGAAACAGCCTGCAAGGTCTGATGTATCTTGTTTACCTCACACATTTGAGGAGAAGCAAAATGATCAGGAACATTCACTTTCACAACAGGAGTCCATTTCATTTTGTCTAAAGCCTGTGTTGAGAGATCTCGCGGAAGAATCCTTCCATCTAGCCTCTCACCTCCAAACTGCAAAGCACGCCAAGTACCTGTATCCGAATAACCACTTTCACGTCCGTTCCATGATTCGTCTGTCTTCGTTACCACTTCCCATTTACCGTTTCTCAACACATCCAGTTCTGCCTTTACCAACGGACCTTCATAAGCAGCTCCGAAAGTAGTCGTTTTATACCAACCTTGTCCCAGCCAGATAAGCAGATCATTTTCTCCTTCTCTTAGATAAGGAGTTACATCATAAGTAACAATCAGTGAACGTTTAGATAAATGTGATACAGCAGGTGTAAGGACATCTTTCCCTACCTTTTTCCCATTGACATAAATTTCGTGATACCCCAACGTATTTACATGCAGGAAAGAAGTCTCCCCTTGAGTCAGCTTCACTTTTTTTCGAAGAATAGGAGCACAAATCTTATCACCCTCAATAGAAGCCCCTATATAATCTCCTTGCATCTGTGATTTATTCAAGATACCAACTCCAAAACGAGCAACTGGACTCCATGATGAAACTTGTTTTTTAGCATCCCAAACACGTACCCGCCAATAGCACAAAGAACGGGAAGTTAAAGCCTTACCCTGATAAGGAACCATAACAGAAACATTGGATTTCAATTTCCCGGTATTCCATAAATCAGCCCTATCCTGCGTCAACAGAATACTATCCGAAGCTACCTGTATCTCATAATAAGTCTGCCCGCCTTTCCAGCCGTTTCCCTTCAACTTCCAACTGAAGTGAGGGGTCACATTATCAATTCCTAGAGGATTAATAAGATTTTCACATTTCAACTCTGACAAATAAAAAGCAGTTGTTTTCTGACTTCCATACACTATCACAGACAGCCAACAGAAACAACAAACTAAACATAATAACCGTTTCATACTATTCATTTTCTATTATTACTCAATTCTTGTCAGCCTCACTTTATGAGTGACAGGTTTATTGATTTTATAAATTGTTTCAACAATAGTCTTCATATAATTGCTCCAAACCTCCCGTATTTCGGGATTCATCGCTTTTATATACCAGTCGTAGCTCATCCTAAGGAAACCATCTTTAGGTAAATATTCCTTCAGTTTATCGATAGCCTTTTGATCATCTGCAAACAGTAATCCTTCCTTTTTCAAGAATGAATATTCGGTCCACAAGTATTCTCTGAAGCGTTTCTCCACTTCAAACCGTTCTTCATTCAGATACATGATTTTCGCAGCTTGTTGATATTGGGGAGTATTCGGGTAATCTGCCAAATTCACTCCATTCGCCAACTTTTCGGATGAGAGATTGTCAATAAACTGATTGTCTATAGTTAACCGATACATTCCTTTCTCTAAGTTTGTTACCTGAAAACGTTCCTGATTAAACTCTTCCATAAATGGAACCAACTGCATTGCATCGCGTTGTGACCTTTTATTTCCCCAGCCACTTCTAGAAATTGAATCCAGCGGATAAGGAAGAGCATACGCCAGATAATCAAAAGTCAGATCAGCTCCGTTCTTTTTCAGTTTTGAAATCTTACAGTTCTTATGAGTTATTACAGATGAATGATATGCATCAATAGATACTGATGACACTTCATCCCCAGCCAGTCCCTGTGCTTTCAGAAACAAATAGGCCATAACCATCTGTCCGTCATTATCCGGATGAATTCTATCTATCCTGCAGAATGTAAATGTAGAATCTGCCTCCTGCTCTTTTCTGCTTATCTCACGCATCGGTTGGTTAAAATCAACAAAACCCCAGCCATTCTTTTTAGCCGATGTACGTTGGGCATCTATGATTTTTAAAATGGCGTTGTTCTTATTATGCAATATAAAATTATTAAACCGGGAAGTCTCATCATAAGGAGAACCACCAATCAAAACTTTCTTTATTTTATTTTTAGCCAGTAAGCGTTCTTCTATTTCCCGATAGCTTTCCAATGACTTTGCAATCCGTTGTTCCAACAGTTCTTTTGCATCGTCTTTCATGTAAATATCATAACCGGTATCATTCATACCGAAAGTTAGAGTCACATAAGTTGGTTTCCTGTTGAAAACATCATAGTCCAAACGATCCTTCATATCCCACGCACTCTCTCCACCAATTCCGGCATTCATGATAGTAATCGGTTTATCCGGGAAACGAGTCATGTAATACAACCAGATAAATGAATGATAATGTCCGCCGTGAGTAATGCTGTTTCCTACAAATACGACACGTTCCCCTTCTTCAAACCGGGGTATTGTTGTTTGTGCCTGTAAGTAATCGCAATTTATATAAACTAAAGATAACAACAAAAGTATCCTCATTTTTAGTCTATTAGCCATTTTCTTTATTCTTTTAATCAAACCATAAAGATAACCGTACAACAATCAATCTGCTATATCCAGCTTATTCTTCTCTGCTTTCCCATACTGTTTCACCAATACACTTACGCCTCCTTTCAACAGTTCGGGAGTCGCCTCCATAGTGATAACCTTTTCTTCGCCCGGCATCAACGTCACATAATTATCGGACATAATAATTGGAAGTATTCGTTTTTGCGTAGCCTTATTAACAAGCCTCACCCGATTAGCAAAAGCCACAGTCTCGGAATTGTTCTTTACAGCTATATTCATCTTTCCGTCAGACATCGATTTATCCACCAATCGGCAAGACAAAGCAACTTCCGGAAGTGTGTTCAGCAATGTATAGTCAAGATCTCTCACGCCATTCCGCCAATAGAAGTTTTCAGAGATTAGATTACCTTTGGCATCTGTCAGTTCCAACTTGATAAAATGAAGCGGAGTCAGTTCTTCTATCTCTTTTGGTTTCTCACCGTAGATTTCGAATTCGAACAATGAATATCCAAACTGTGTGGCACGGCTGATGCCTGCCAATTTCACATAACGTGCTGTAACAGGTTTCAATTCAATCTGTTCAGTACCACCTCTTCCATCTTTGTTGGCATAAACGGTTTTCCATTCTTGCGCATCATTCGATACTTGCAGTTCGTATTTCTTAGCACAAGCTGCCTCCCATTTCAAAATAACCTTTTCTATCTTTTCTTCTTTACCAAGATCAATGTATATCCATTGAGGATCACTGTATGCACTTTCCCAACGACTTCCGGCTCCTCCGTCAGTAACCATTGAAGCACTTTTAGAGGCACCTGTTGAAGAAGAAGCTACAGCCTTCTTTCCATAAGCCAGATTGAAAGGGTTAAAGTTCAAAGAAAATGCTTCTGCAATGTTGCTGGCTGCCACATCGACCTGTTTTGTCTGTCCGTATGCAGGCACTTCTTTTCCATTCAAGTTGTAAATTGCAGCTTTAGCTATTGCACCTTTCAAGTCCTTTGCTGTAGTATTTATTACTTTTATATTGTTATTGGAAGCATTCCATTGGATATGTAAAGGTTCACAAGCCTTTTTTGCTCCCCAATAAGCACCTGTAGGATCATAATAATAGTCATAAGTCTGCCATACAAACGAGGGATAAGCCGGATGACTCATCCAGATCAGAAGTCCGGCTGCATCATTCCACATCTTATCGTTCCAAGCCTCATACATACCTTTCATCACTTCGAGATTCAGCATTTGCGCTTTCTCGCAGAACTCTTCCAGTCCGGATGACTCTCCGTACTGTGTGTTCACTGAATTCTTATAATTAACCGGGTTGGCATTAGACGCTTCCTTACCGAAGAAATGTTTGTTCCATACATTATCATCATCATTCTTCAACTGCTCATCGGTAGGCAGAGGCCACCAGTCTTTTTCCGGAATAAACTCTTTGATACTTTCAAATGTCGGGAAAGTGGCTGTTCCTATTTCTGTACGCATACCGTAACCGTGATCAATGCCATAAGGATAAGCCGGTGTATTAAATGCCAGATTACTGCCTGAAGTTTCAAAATGGTGTCTTGGAGGTTGATTTCCCCACCAACCACTTCCGGACAATCCATCCTGATTGGAGCAAGACTTATACATACGGTCATTATTGTCCTCCTTCGCAATCATTTCACGCAGGTAATTATCCAAATCAGGTGCCGGATGCGTTTCATTTGCTCCACACCAAATAGCAATGGAAGGATGGTTTCTAAGGCGTCTGACTTTATCAAGAGCATTCGCTTTAAATGCTTCCGGTTGCGCCACGTCATTGTATGCTACATATAACCAGAAATCATTCCATACCATAATTCCATATTTATCACAATAATCATAAAACTCATCATCAGTAACACAACCGGTCCATAGACGGATCATATTGTAGTTCATTTCCTTATGAAGTCTGATTTTCGTTTCATACTCTTTACCCTGGCAGCGAAGCAGATATTCGCTCATTCCCCAGTTTCCACCTTTTCAGATAGATCTTCTGTCCGTTGATAAAGAATGTAAGAACAGGATATCCCACTACATTATCGACCATTTTATACTCATACTTCTTGATACCGAATGTCATTTCTTTTACATCCGACACTTTTCCATCTACAGAACAAGTCAGCTTACAAGTATAGAGATTGGGATCACCATAACCATTCGGCCACCAAAGTTTCGGATGGTCAACAACCAATTGAGCTACGTCATCTTTGTTAATAGATAGTCTGGCTGTTGTTCCTCCTTCTACCCGAATGTCTTTAGAGAAAGAAATATTCCCCGGCTGAATCACTCCGGATACAACGACTTCTTTTGGGGAAGAAGAAGCATTTCTAATATCTGTTGAGACAGAAAGCTCTGCTTTCTGCAAGGTCGGTAACTCTGAACGCACCCAAGGATCTTCCATCACTACATCTCCCGTTACCACAAGATAAGCATTGCCTGTGATACCAGCCAGACGTCCCGGTACGTATGGCATCCAGTCCCAACCGGCACCAGCCAGATAACTGGGGCTACATGCAACTCCATACGGGTCTTTAGCCTTACGCGTCTTTTTCTGATCGGCATCGGTAATCAGAACAGCTATCACATTCTTACCAGACTTCTTTACCAGATTGGTCACATCAAACTTCGAACGTAACATGTGACCGCTTACATCTTTAGTAGATGTTTTTGTTCCTGATATCTTCTCGCCATTAAAATAGAAATCGGCAAAGCGGTTCGTATTGTCGAAGTGAAGCCATACCCGCTTCCCCTCCGAATAAGAAGACGGGAGTTCGAATTCCGTACGATACCAGAAAGGACGGTTATAAAACGTTTCGTCTACTTTATAAATATTATCGGCATAATTAGGATCAGGAACGATTCCTGCTTCAACATAAGCAGTAAAAACAGTTCCGGGTACAACCCCTTTTACATAATCGGACATTTTAAATTCCGGAGTAGAAATCTGCTCTCCGGTTATGTTCTCTAAATCTGCCTGGGGTTTCACTTCCCAGATAACCCGAGGATTAGAGCTATTCAAAGACATTCTAGTACTCTGCTCGGCGCAGCCTGTCTGAATAAGAACAAATATGACCAATACAATGAAAAGTCCAAGTCTATTTATCATACTATCAAAACTTTAAAGTAACAATTAGTTAAAAAAGATATTATTAATCAGACTCCCCACTCAACATTCGGTTTATCGCCCATAAACAGTTCTAATGTACCTCCAGCTGCAATGTCCGCAAAGTCAAGATAACATTTATTGTATTCCCGACCGTTCAACAAAGCCTTTTGTATATAGACGTTATTTATACTATTATTATGAGCTATCACCGTGAATTTCTTCCCGGTATAATAATTGGGATCAAGACTGAACTCTATTTTATCAAATACCGGACTTGTAATCTCCATACGTGTATTACCCGGACAAGAAGGATGAATACCGGAAGCAGCCAACACATACCATGCCGACATTTGACCGACGTCTTCATTACCAACAATACCTTCTACTTTATTAGCATACGCTTTTTCACAAATATAACGTGTCCACTTCTGGGTATGCCAAGGTACAGCAAGCTGATTAAAGAGGAAAGGAGCAAAATGCACCGGTTCGTTAGCATGATTGTAGTATTCATTCCACAACATATTGGAAGGAGTCTTACTGAAAAAATAAATCAGATCTTCAATTACTTTCTCTTTACCGCCCATCAATTCCACCATTCCCGAAACATCATGAGGCACGAACCAACCTTGTTGATAAGAATTTGCTTCTATACAGCCATACCATTCTTTAAGACGTGCATTCTCTGGCCATGCTACCCATGAGCCATCTGCTTTACGAGGACGGAACCAACCTTTCTCTTGATCAAAAATATGATGATATGCCTGGCCTTTTTCGTAAAAAAGTCTAGCATCCTCGCCTTTTCCCATGGCCTGTGCCATTTGAGATACACACCAGTCTGTGTAAGCATATTCCAAAGTTGTCGAAATACTTAATGGTTCCGGTATATAACCTAATGAATCATTACCAAAATGCCGTGAAGTATTAACGGCATACCGATAAGCTTTCTCTGCATCATACGTACGAATTCCCTTTACATAAGCATCCGCCAAAACAGACAAGGCGGGATTTCCCAACATACAACCGGAATAGGAATTTAGAAATTCCCAACGTTCGTAATATTCACGTCCGCTCTGCTCTGCCATTGAAATCAATGAATTCAATTCATCGCTCACCAGACATGGGTTAATTATAGTCTGCAAAGGAAACTGGCTGCGAAATACATCCCATCCACTAAAAATAGTACGCTTTGTAAAAGCACTGTCCGTTGTATGTATTTTATAATCACCTCCTACATAACGACCATCCACATCAGTATAAATACGAGGATCAATCATTGTATGATACATAGCAGTATAAAAAATAGTTTTTTCATCTTCCGTACCACCAGATATCCGAATACGACTAAGTTCTTTATTCCACAAATCCGTAGCTTCCTTCTTTACCTGCTCTAAATCTTTAGAAGCTATTTCCTGTTTGAAATTATTAGCAGCTCCTTCCATATCAACGAAAGAGATACCCACTTTCATCTCTACAGTCTCCCCTTCTTTTGTAGGAAACTCTGTAAAAAAGCCCAAATGCTTACCTTCCAATTCTTTCTTATCTTTGATGACCGGAGCTTGTGAAACACGAGTCAAATAAGGAATACTAACCACTTCATCACGTTTCCGAACCCAACTTTCAGGAATATCCGCACTCCAGAAACCATAATCTGCCAAAGGTTTACTGAATTGAGCATAATAATAGACAGTATAATCGGCTTTTCCTTCACCATTCCCCCATCCACCACCATCAGGTGTACACTTCATCCAACCTTGAATGGTATGTTCATCTACAACCTTAATATATTGGGAAGTAGATGTTCCTCCCACTCTACGCGCTAAATCAATCTGAATACGAGACCGCTTATTAGAAGGATAAGTAAAACGTAAAATTCCACAATGCGGCGTTGCGCTACTTTCCACTTTTATACGGTAATCAGTCAACTCAACCGAATAATATCCTGCCTTGGCTGTCTCAGTCACTTTGTTATAAACTGAACGATATCCCTTTATACTATCATTATTTTCTTTCCCTGCTACTTTATATAATTCACCTGTTGTAGGCATTACCAAGAAATTTCCTAAATCGCCGAACCAGCCCACACCACTCATCTGTGTAAAGGCAAAGCCTTCAATCGTATTATGTTCATCACTATATCCAGAACCATTATCTCCTCCTGTGATGGTATTTGGACTAACTTGTACCATACCATAAGGAGTGGTAGCTCCCGGAAAAGTTTTACCTAATCCATGATATACACCCGCAGCCCCTACACTGGTACTGGCGCCAATAAACGGATTTACATAATCAGTCGGGATCAAATCTTCCGATACTGTACTGGTGGACGAACATCCCGTCATCCAGCATAAAAAGCAAACAAATAAAAGATTAGCAGTCGCTTTATACATAACAATATAATAAATTTAAATCAAACTCAGAACGAAAGTTCTAACACCGAAACGAGGCATCGAGATCATCATATCCGATTTTCCCGCACATGTTTTTATATTCTTTTTTTCGACACATTTTCCATTTAAATCCACCTCTTCCACACCGGACAATGGCATGTCAAAAGTAACCTTCTGTAATTTCTCGTTCCCTTCCGAATTAAACAGGCGTAATACGATCTTTCCATTTTCCAGATAAACAGCACTTACCTGATAACCGGTATTTTGTAAATTAATAAACGACTTTGATTCCGGTTTTGCCACCGAATAACAAGAAGATAATAAAGGTTCATTCCAACAATCACTGCTGTTTGCTACTGATGCCTTATCCCATTTACCCCGATGAGGCATAATCGCATATTTCATTTTTAAAGGACCGGTAATTTTATAATCAGGTCCCCAAAGTCCCCCACCCGAATATTGAGCTGTCAGCCCGAGCGGAAAGTCTTCTCCATAGGAATAAGAAGTTGTATGATCAGAAAATAAAGCCAATGCATAATCGCCTTTCTGTTCAGCTAAATCGACCCAATTGAGTATAATATTATGTTTGATTTGATCCCAAGAATTGAAAAAAGTATTATCGAGTGTACTTTCACACACATCGAATGGTGCATTCTTATAAATACGAGGAGAACGAAGATCGGCCGGAAACAATACATTCAATTTAAAACGATCATCACAAAAAGCTCTGCGATTACCACTCCAATGATTTTCTTTATACTCACCAATACCTACATTCTTCTTCCAATCAACCGTCAATTCAAAATCAATCCGTTTCACCCCCTTTGAAAGGGTTATTAACTGTGTAAATGGGTGAGAAGCAATCTCTCCCTCTATCTTTACTTTTTTCTCATATATGTTATCCCTCAATATAGTCAATCTGGCTGGAGCTTCTGTTGAGGAACGGAACTTACCCTCTTCATAAAAGAAACCTCTCAACTCTCCTAAAAAATACTCACCTGTTTTACGTGCAAATTCTTTATTCCCCTCTTTTTTAGCAATCAGGCTTTTGATAACTCCTCCCTTCGATAAGTCAAAAACAACCTTATACATGTCATTCTCAATCACGTATTCCTGCTCATTAACCTTCTTACTTTCTGAAACCTTTTCGCTTCCTGCAACGATCTTTTTACCTACTTCTTTCTTTTTTATACAATACGTGGAGTATCCGAAGGGAGGAATCTCTGCTTCAAAAAACAATCTTTTCTTTTCTCCTTCACTTTCTACAAAACAAGCTATCTCTTTACCTTTCCAATCACAAATAACAAAATCTGAATTCTCAGACTCTAAAGAAAGAAGAACACTCACCGGTTCTTTCCTTTCCACTCCTAAAGTGTTAAAAAGACGTACCCATTGCTGGTTAATGTCACCTTGCTGCGAGCCTGACAAATCATCAAAGTTTTGTATGGACGCTTCTATGATTCTATCAGAAATTCGATTCGTATCATCCGTCCATCGTTTAATCTGATCAGCCCATGTACCTTGTCTATTCAATCCGTTATAGGGCACAATCCAAGAATCATGATGCTGTGCCATCATTAAAGTACGCCATGCCTCATCCATATCTGCCTTCAAACAAGTATACCCATTCTTCAGATGAGCCATAACAGACATTTTCTCTGCCATGATAATCCTGTTTTCAGAAGTACGAACTTCCTGCGCTATCTTCTGTAATACTTGGCTACCCCACATCAGGTTTACGCGTATATCTTCCTGTGAGAAATGCCAATCATCATCAGTTTTTCCGATGGAGATATTCTCTATATAATCCCTCCATCTTATATATATAGAATTATTTTTTGTGTTCTTTCCACTTCCGATCCACGGACCGTTTTTCCATCCGGCATCCTGAAAACACATGCCAACCGGATGCTTGATCCCCGCTTCACGACAAGCCGTCAAATATGCTTCTGAATTCCCCCAAGCTGTTGTCTGCCATGTTGAGTTCTTTTCCAGTCGTTCACAAGCGTAACGAGGAACCGTCAAAATAGAAGTCCCGTCTGTCCCTATCCAATTAACCAGTTCGCCGCCATACGCAGCAGTATACCCTCCCCAACAAGTATTAGGGCACTTTAAGACAGCATATTTAAAACCGAATTGTTTAAGAATCTGTGGTAAACAACTCGTAAAACAAGGCTCTTCTACAGAATAAGTAACAAAATCAACTTCCGGAAAATGTGCATTGGTCTTGGTTATACCATATTGAAACTGCCGAATGATGCTCTCTCCTGAAATATTATAGCAATAAGGTTGTGCATAAGTAGGATTCGTAAATTCTACTTGCCGACTTGCCACGAGCTTTTTAAATTGTTGATAAGCTTCAGGAGTTTGTACATAAACAGTATCCCAGGTTTCCGGTTCTATCTCCAAACAAATCCGCCAATCCGGATGCATAGATAGCTGGTCTACTATAAATTGAGTTTTCCACTTCACCGGGTAATGCCCATATATTCCACCATGATACCCATCAACAAAATAAGCTTGTTGTGCACGAACATTACTATAAAAGAAAACTGCTAGTAATATGATATAAAATTGATTCATGGTATTCCAAAACTAGTTATCTTTCGCGCTGTTCCATCTTGCGCATAAATTCATCCAATTTTTGCTGTATCACTTCCTCATTGTCTTTATTTCCGGGGAATGTCCAGTCAATGATTACCAAAAGACTTTGATTATCAACAAAATTCTCTTTCAAAACTTTATCCTTATCCACCTCCATCAAAAAGCTTTCCTTCTCATCAGAAGTAAGTTCACCAGCAAAATATTTATTTAAAGACTCCTTCATTCTTCGTTCCTTTTTTTATCAAAGGACGATTATATCAATAAATACCCCTAAAAAGCATCTACAAATTAGTTAAACGTTTATGCAGCCAAACGCATATTCAACATTACACGCAACTTTTTAAGCGCTATTCCCATCTGACATTCCACTGTATTAACCGAAATCCCCAACCGCTCGGAAATTTCCCGGTATTTCAGCCCCTCCATACGACTCAATAAAAATATAGCACGACACTTTTTAGGCAAACTATTAATTGCTTCCCGGACTAGCTTTTCCATTTCATTTCCCTCATAGATATCCAATACATCAAAGCGATCCAAAGATTGCATTTTCAAATTCAACTCGACTTCGAAAGAAGCTTGTACATTCTCAACGTATTTCTGTTCGAACACTTTATGCTTTAGATAATCCAGACATCTATTTCTTACTAGCCTAAAAAGATAAGCATTTATATTCTCAATATGATCCATAGACTCTCTTTTTTCCCAAAGATCTGCAAAAACATCTTGTGTTATGTTTTCAGCATCCTCTTCCGACATCACAAATTCTTTTGCAAACCGAACTAGTTTGGGATAATAAATAAGATACAATTCTGAAAAACTCATAGTTGTGTGTTTCTTTAAATTAGTATTCAGTTATCAAAAATCTTGTGATGCAAATATAGAGATGAAAAAAGCCTACTTCTTAGTGGAAGTAGGCAGGAAAGTAAACGTTTTACAGTTCAATTATTATATATACATTTAATAATCAATAGTTTACAATAATACTATTTTTTAGTTTTAGTAAACTGAATAGAATCATTTTTGAGACAAAGAACCAAGTTTTTTTACCTCTTCTTCAAAGATATTACTATCAAGAGTGGACATTCTCTTCACTTTACTCTTATAATTATAAATTGTCTGCACAGAATAATGCAAAAATACAGCAATCTGTCCAACATCGGTAATTCCTAACCGTATCAATGCAAATATGCGTAATTCTGTATTCAGTTGGTCCTTTTCCAGTTTATAACGCTCCTCCGGTTTCAACAAAGAATTGAACTTTTCCACAAAGTTAGGATACAAATTAAGGAACGCTTTATCAAAGTTATGATAAAGTTCTTCAAGTTCCTTTTCAAAAGGTCGGGAGGATGACTTATATAAATCATCAATCTGTCCGGTCTTGATTTTCCTGTTCACATTCTTCCTGTACTCATCGAGTTTATTAATATAAACGGCACATTGATTCATAAAATACCCCACATATTTTTCCTTGATCAGATTAGCTTCGTCGAGATTCTTATTCAGCCCGACCAGTTCCTCATTCATAGCTTTAAGATGCCGTTTAGCCCGGGATACAATTTTTGTTTGTTTATATGTAAAATACAGGGTGATAGCAAGAGCTACCACAAACAAGCTAGTCAGAAATATATAGAAACGGAGGTTCTGCTTTTGTTTTTCCAACCGGATCAAGTATGTATTTTCAATAATCGGATGGATGCGGGCAATTACTGTATTCTTAAAACGAGAATTATAAAAGATGGCATCATCCAACGCTACTTTAATATAGTTATAAGCCCTATCTATATCTCCTTTATGATATAAATTAACTGCCAATGTCAATAATGCCTCATTCTCTTTGACAGCCAGTTTTGTATCTGTCATAGCAGCCAGCATTAGAAACTTTTCTTCCAGTGCATAATTCCCAATCAACCGATAAGCCCTGGCAAGCCCCATAGCCATCATAGCATATCCATGAGATGCCGGCTCTTGTTTATCATATATCTCTGTCAAAATCAGAAGAGCCTCTTTGGTACTTCCCTTATCTTGAAGCTTCACAGCTTTTTCTTTTCTATATTCATCCGACTGGTCAAATAAGATGCTCATCACAGTATCCCGATAAGCCTCTTTTTCCGATATATACTCGTTTGAAAACCGTACATCGTCCGTGTATTTAATGAGATTTTCATAATAACGTATACGATTCCAGCAATACAAAGCTTTCAAATGATCGGGTAAATCCGCACATTTTATCGACTTAAAAATATCATTTGCTTGAATAAACAAACCGGATAAAGAATAGACAAAAGCCAACCGGAGCTGCTCTTCCAAAAGATATTCTTTATTACCAATCGTTTTTGCTATATCAATATTCTCATGAATATATTGTTCTGCCGAATCACAGACAAAAGTCTCATATTGATGGATAATCTCTTTATTTAAATTGTATATATCCTCCAACGAATTAAGGCCAACTTTCTTTTTCTTTAATTCTTTTATGGTAGCTTCTTTTTTCTGGGTATATATCAAACGTTCAGAAATCACTTTGTCTAACACCTTCAACAAAGAATCATTCTCACTATCTGCATAGAGGTAAAACAAGGAGTTTAGAAGGAAAAATATAAACCAAAGTGTGCGTTTCATAATCATGTATTCTTTCTTAATCTGCAAAAAAATGTATTTTCTTTGTGTTATTCGCCAAAAAGAGCGTAAATCATTCTTTTTATTGCATCTTTTAACAAATGAAGATGGAGAAATTACCCCATTCTAAATGATATTTGTGAAACCATGCTGACTAAAAAATGAATCTAAAAGATATGGAGTTAAAAAAAGCTTTTTTGCTATACGGACTTTGCAAAAAGTATAAATATTAGTTCTATATTTGCAGCCGTTAAAAGAGAAAGATGAAACAAAGCTTAAAATTCGGACTACTTTTAGTGTTGGTTTTGCTCATCCATTGTGCAACTAATGGAGCAATGGAAGATATGTGCAAAGTTTCCTCCCCGACTTATCGGCAGGAGAAATGCTATGTATCACAAGATCGTCCGATTCAGGATGCTTTGGAACGTCTTTATAATCTTTATACGACGCAAACCTGTGACATGAGTCATACAGATGTCGCACATGTTCCGACAGATAAAAGCATGTTTTTGTTAATCGCTTATTTCTGTGACCATTACAAACATCAAAGTCCGCCTTACCCGGTCTCATCCCATTCTCCTACATATTATTACGATCCTATCTCCTATTATATATATGGGTTGAGAAAGATTGTCATTTAGCCTACAGTACAGTAGACTCTTTTGCTCGTCATTTATTACAGTTGGTTTTATTCTCCATAGGGCGAATAGACTAATTGCTTATTTCTATATAATATTCAATCTAAACAGCTATTGAATTATGAATTTTACATTTTTAGTTGTTGTTTTACTGACAGCGCTTGCTTTTGTCGGTGTAGTAATAGCCCTCTCGCGTGCTATCTCTCCCCGTTCATACAACCTGCAAAAGTTTGAGGCTTATGAATGTGGTATACCGACACGTGGTAAATCATGGATGCAGTTCCGTGTAGGCTACTACTTGTTTGCCATCCTATTCCTTATGTTCGATGTCGAAACAGCTTTTCTGTTTCCGTGGGCGGTAGTTATGCGTGACATGGGACCACAGGGACTTATTAGTGTTCTCTTCTTCTTTATCATTTTAGTTCTGGGTCTTGCTTATGCCTGGAGGAAAGGAGCTTTGGAATGGAAATAACCAAAAAGCCAAAAATAAAATCTATTCCGTATGATGAGTTTATCGACAATGAATCATTGGAAAAGTTGGTCAAGGAACTTAATGCAGGAGGAGCCAATGTTGCCCTCGGAGTACTTGACGACTTTATCAACTGGGGACGCAGCAATTCACTGTGGCCGCTTACCTTTGCAACCAGTTGTTGTGGTATCGAATTTATGGCACTGGGTGCCGCGCGTTATGACATGGCCCGCTTTGGGTTTGAGGTAGCACGTGCCAGCCCGCGTCAGGCTGATATGATTATGGTATGCGGAACAATCACCAATAAAATGGCTCCGGTACTGAAACGACTTTACGACCAGATGCCCGATCCGAAGTATGTGGTTGCCGTAGGCGGATGCGCTGTCAGCGGAGGTCCTTTCAAGAAGTCCTATCACGTAGTGAACGGGGTGGACAAGATTCTTCCGGTAGATGTATATATTCCCGGATGCCCGCCACGTCCTGAAGCATTCTATTATGGCATGATGCAATTGCAACGCAAAGTGAAAATAGAAAAGTTCTTTGGTGGAGTAAACAGAAAAGAGAAGAAACCGGATTATTAAAAAAATGAAGAATGATGAATGATGAATGAAGAATTCGCATGCAACATCCCGGCAGATTTTTCATTCTTAATTTTTCATTCTTAATTTAATTTGATTTATGCAAGAAATACAATTTATAGCTCCTGCAGCGTTACACGACGAGATGCTGCGCTTGCGAAATGAAAAACAGATGGACTTTCTCGAAAGCCTCACCGGTATGGACTGGGGAGTAGCCGATGAGAAAGACGCTCCGGAAAAACTCCGCGGTTTAGGCGTAGTCTACCATCTGGAATCTACCATTACAGGCGAACGGATAGCACTAAAAACAGCGACAACCAACCGCGAGCTACCGGAAATTCCGTCTGTCAGCGACATCTGGAAGATAGCCGACTTCTACGAACGTGAAGTTTTTGATTTTTATGGCATCACCTTTGTCGGTCATCCTGATATGCGTCGGCTCTACCTGCGTAACGATTGGATCGGTTATCCAATGCGTAAAGATAACGATCCGGAAAAGGATAACCCACTGTGCATGACCAATGAAGAGACGTTTGATACGACTCAAGAAATAGAACTGAACCCGGACGGAACCATCAAGAACAAAGAAACGAAACTGTTCGGCGAAGAAGAATATGTAGTCAACATCGGTCCGCAGCACCCTGCTACTCATGGTGTAATGCGCTTCCGTGTTTCTCTGGAAGGTGAAATCATTCGTAAGATTGATGCGAACTGTGGTTATATCCATCGGGGAATCGAAAAAATGAATGAAAGCCTCACTTACCCTCAAACATTGGCTTTGACAGACCGTCTGGACTATTTGGGCGCGCATCAGAACCGCCATGCATTGTGTATGTGTATTGAAAAAGCCATGGGTATTGAGGTCAGTGAACGCGTACAGTACATCCGTACCATAATGGACGAGTTGCAACGTATCGATTCTCACTTGCTGTTCTACTCTTGTCTTGCTATGGACTTAGGAGCGTTGACAGCATTTTTTTATGGATTCCGTGACCGCGAGAAGATTCTCGATATTTTTGAAGAAACTTGTGGCGGACGTCTGATTATGAACTACAATACGATTGGCGGTGTACAGGCTGATCTTCATCCTAACTTCGTCAAACGAGTAAAAGAGTTCATTCCATATATGAGAGGAATTATCCACGAATATCACGATATATTCACGGGTAACATCATCGCACAGAGCCGTATGAAAGGCGTCGGTGTGTTAAGCCGTGAAGATGCCATCTCTTTCGGTTGTACCGGAGGTACAGGCCGTGCATCCGGATGGGCGTGTGACGTACGTAAACGAATGCCATACGGTGTATATGACAAAGTCGATTTCAAAGAAATCGTTTATACGGAAGGTGACTGCTTTGCCCGTTACCTGGTGCGTATGGATGAGATCATGGAAAGTCTGAACATCATTGAGCAATTAATAGACAATATTCCCGAGGGACCTTATCAGGAGAAGATGAAACCTATCATCCGTGTTCCGGAAGGCAGCTACTATGCAGCAGTAGAAGGAAGTCGTGGTGAATTTGGTGTCTTCCTGGAAAGTCAGGGTGACAAAACGCCTTACCGCCTGCACTACCGTGCTACGGGATTGCCGCTTGTTGCTGCAATTGACACCATTTGTCGGGGCACAAAGATTGCCGACTTAATTGCTATTGGCGGAACAATAGATTATGTCGTTCCGGATATTGACAGATAATACTTAATTATTAAAAATATATGTTCGACTTTAGTATAGTAACAAACTGGATACATGAGCTACTGCTCTCCATTATGCCGGAGGGATTAGCCATCTTTATAGAATGTGTAGCTGTCGGCGTGTGCCTCGTAGCACTGTATGCCATCCTGGCTATCATATTGATCTACATGGAGCGTAAGGTCTGCGGTTTTTTCCAGTGTCGTCTTGGACCGAACCGTGTTGGTAAATGGGGTTCTATCCAAGTGGTCTGCGACGTGCTCAAAATGCTGACCAAAGAAATCTTCATGCCGAAGGATGCCGACCATTTCCTTTACAATCTTGCTCCATTCATGGTGATTATCGCTTCATTCCTGACTTTCGCTTGTATTCCTTTTAATAAAGGTGCGGCGATTCTGGACTTTAATGTGGGCGTGTTCTTCCTGTTGGCAGCTTCCAGCATTGGAGTTGTCGGTATCTTGCTGGCCGGTTGGGGTAGTAACAACAAATTCTCTTTGATCGGTGCCATGCGAAGCGGTGCACAGATTATCAGTTATGAACTTTCTGTTGGTATGAGTATCATGACAATGGTAGTGCTGACGGGAACCATGCAATTTTCTGAAATCGTAGAAGGACAAGCTGATGGTTGGTTCATCTTCAAGGGACATATTCCTGCGGTCATTGCTTTCATCATCTATCTGATTGCCGGAAATGCAGAATGTAACCGTGGCCCGTTCGACCTTCCCGAAGCGGAAAGTGAGCTGACAGCCGGATATCATACTGAATACTCCGGTATGGGTTTCGGTTTCTTCTATCTGGCAGAATACTTGAATCTGTTTATCGTAGCCAGTGTTGCCGCCACCATCTTCCTGGGAGGATGGATGCCGCTGCACATTGTTGGTTTGGATGGATTTAACACTGTAATGGATTATATTCCGGGCTTTATCTGGTTCTTCGCCAAAGCATTCTTTGTGGTATTCCTTCTGATGTGGATCAAATGGACTTTCCCACGCTTGCGTATCGACCAGATCTTGAATCTGGAATGGAAATACCTGGTTCCAATTTCTATGGTAAATCTATTATTAATGGCATGCTGCGTAGCTTTCGGCTTCCACTTTTGATAAATGAAAATTATGGAATATAAAGATAAAAAATATACGTACTTAGGTGGTCTGGTGCATGGCATCAGTACACTGGCAACGGGTATGAAAACCAGCATCAAGGTATACTTCCGTAAGAAAGTGACCGAGCAATATCCCGAAAACCGGAAAGAGCTGAAAATGTTCGACCGTTTTCGTGGTACGCTGAATATGCCCCACAATGAGAATAATGAACATCGCTGTGTAGCTTGCGGATTGTGTCAAATGGCCTGTCCGAACGATACAATCAAAGTGACCAGCGAAACCGTCGAAACAGAAGATGGAAAGAAGAAGAAAATTCTGGCAACCTATGAATATGATTTGGGTGCCTGTATGTTCTGCCAGCTCTGTGTCAATGCTTGTCCGCACGATGCCATCACGTTCGACCAGAACTTCGAACATGCAGTCTTCGACCGGACGAAACTTGTCCTGAAGTTGAACCACGACGGTAGTAAAGTAATAGAAAAGAAAAAAGAAGTTTAGATATGGGATCAACACTTGAAACAGTAGTATTCTACTTTTTGGCAGCATTTATTATTGCTATGTCCATCATGACGGTGACTACCCAACGTATCGTACGCTCGGCCACCTACCTGCTCTTCGTGCTCTTCGGCACGGCCGGCATCTATTTTTTGCTGGGTTACACCTTTCTGGGTTCCGTTCAGATTATGGTTTATGCCGGTGGTATCGTCGTTCTTTATGTATTCTCCATCCTATTGACCAGTGGAGAAGGCGACCGGGCCGAGAAAGCAAAACGAAGTAAAGTCTTAGCCGGACTCTTCACTATGATTGCCGGTTTGGCCATTATCCTGTTTATCACACTGAAGCACGATTTCATGCAGACAGCTAATTTGGCCCCGCAAGAAATTAGCATTCATGCTATCGGGAACGCTTTATTAAGTAGTGACAAATACGGTTATGTATTGCCTTTCGAAGCTGTCAGCATATTATTGCTGGCGTGTATCATCGGTGGCATCATGATTGCACGTAAGAGATAGGAATTTTAAGTATTAACTATCAAAATAGAGTTCGAATATGATACACATGGAATATTACCTGGTAGTTTCTACCATCATGATGTTTGCAGGAATCTATGGATTCTTTACCCGCCGAAATACACTGGCTATCCTGATTTCTGTAGAGTTAATGCTGAATGCTACGGACATCAACTTCGCCGTATTCAATCGTTTCCTTTTTCCGGGGGGAATGGAGGGTTATTTCTTTGCACTCTTTTCCATCGCCATCTCGGCTGCGGAAACTGCAATAGCTATCGCCATCATGATTAACATTTATCGTAATCTTCGAAGCATTCAGGTGCGCAACCTGGACGAGTTGAAGTGGTGATTTGTTTCATTCCCAGGAACAAGGTGTTTCATCCCTTGAAACACTTCGTTTCACACCGAGAAACAAAGTGTTTCTCACCGAGGAACAACTAGTTTCACACCGGGAAACCAAACAGAAGGTCCGAGTATAGTGATTATCAGCTATAAGACCAAAAATTATTAATAATAACTCAAGTAATTAAATAAAACTGTATGGAACTAACAATTCTAATACTCCTTCTTCCTTTCTTCTCCTTTCTCATATTGGGAATCGGAGGTAAATGGATGTCCCACCGGACAGCGGGTACAATCGGTACGCTGATACTGGGAGCAGTAGCAGTACTATCCTACGTTACAGCTATCCAATATTTCTCCGCTCCACGACTGGAAGACGGAACATTCGCCACACTGATGCCTTACAACTTCACGTGGCTTCCTTTTACAGAGACTTTACACTTCGATTTGGGCATCTTGCTCGATCCTATATCGGTAATGATGTTGATCGTCATCTCTACAGTGTCACTGATGGTACATATCTACTCTTTCGGTTACATGAAAGGAGAAGTCGGTTTTCAACGCTATTACGCTTTCCTATCCCTGTTTACCATGTCTATGCTGGGATTGGTCGTTGCAACCAACATCTTCCAGATGTACCTTTTTTGGGAGCTGGTGGGGGTAAGTTCTTACCTGCTAATCGGTTTTTATTATACAAAACCGGCTGCCATTGCTGCTTCCAAGAAAGCGTTTATTGTTACTCGCTTTGCTGACTTGGGCTTCCTGATCGGTATCCTGATTTACGGATATTACGGTGGTACATTCGGCTTCACTCCGGATACAGTATCCTTGATAAGCGGTGGAGCTTCTATGCTTCCGTTGGCTCTCGGACTGATGTTTGTCGGTGGTGCCGGTAAAAGTGCCATGTTCCCGTTGCATATCTGGTTGCCGGATGCAATGGAAGGTCCTACTCCGGTCAGCGCATTGATTCATGCGGCTACCATGGTAGTTGCCGGTGTATATCTGGTGGCACGTATGTTCCCACTTTTCATTACATACGCACCGAATACGCTGCACATGGTTGCTTGGGTAGGTGCATTTACAGCATTCTACGCAGCAAGTGTGGCTTGCGTACAATCAGACATCAAACGTGTACTGGCTTTCTCTACCATTTCACAGATTGGCTTCATGATGGTAGCTCTGGGTGTTTGTACTTCCATGAATCCGCACGAAGGAGGTTTGGGCTACATGGCTTCCATGTTCCACCTTTTCACACATGCCATGTTTAAGGCATTACTCTTCCTCGGTGCAGGTAGCATTATCCATGCCGTACATTCTAATGAAATGTCCGCTATGGGAGGTTTACGCAAATATATGCCGATCACTCACTGGACATTCCTGATTGCTTGTCTGGCTATTGCCGGTATTCCTCCGTTCTCGGGCTTCTTCTCGAAGGATGAAATTCTGGCTGCTTGTTTCCAATACAGCCCTGTAATGGGATGGGTGATGACAGTCATCGCTGCAATGACAGCTTTCTATATGTTCCGCCTTTACTACGGTATTTTTTGGGGGAGCGAGCCGCCCCGGGCAGGTTCCCATTCGGAACATAACACGCCGCACGGAAACTTGGAAGCGGCACCTTGCCGCCCACATGAGAGTCCGTTGGCTATGACTTTCCCGCTGATGTTCCTGGCAGTTGTAACTTGTGGAGCAGGATTTATTCCTTTCGGACACTTCATCAGTTCGAATGGTGAATCTTATTCTATCCATCTCGATCCGTCAGTAGCTATTACGAGCGTTGTTATTGCGATTATTTCGATTGCAATCGCTACATGGATGTACAAGAATGCCAAACAGCCTGTTGCTGATTCGTTGGCAAAACGATTCAAAGGTCTGCACAAGGCAGCCTATAATCGCTTCTATATTGATGATATCTACCAGTTTATTACGCATAAGATTATCTTCCGCTGCATCTCTACTCCTATCGCATGGTTCGACCGTCATGTAGTGGATGGATTCTTTGACTTCCTGGCATGGGCCACCAATACAACAAGCGACGAGATTCGTGGTTTGCAGAGCGGTCAGGTACAACAATATGCGTATGTGTTCCTTTGCGGTGCATTGGCACTTATCCTACTGCTGATTCTCTAAATAGTAAATAGTAAATCTTTAAATAGTAAATCATAAAGATGAATTTCTTATCCATATTCGTACTTATCCCCTTATTGATGCTGGCCGGACTTTGGGCAGCACGAGGAATCAAAGCCATCCGGGGGGTTATGGTTACTGGCGCATCGGCACTTCTGATTGCCTCCGTCGTACTTACATTCCTGTATCTGGGAGAGCGTAGCGCCGGAAATACGGCAGAAATGCTTTTCCGTGCAGATACGCTTTGGTATGCCCCGCTTCACATATCTTATTCAGTAGGTGTTGACGGAATTTCGGTAGCCATGTTGTTATTGTCTGCTGTCATCGTATTCACCGGTACATTCGCTTCCTGGCGCCTACAACCGCTGACGAAAGAATATTTCCTCTGGTTCACCCTGTTGTCTATGGGAGTATTCGGATTCTTTATATCCGTCGATTTGTTCACCATGTTCATGTTCTATGAAATTGCGTTGATACCGATGTACCTGCTGATTGGTGTATGGGGATCAGGACGTAAAGAATATGCAGCCATGAAACTGACCCTTATGTTGATGGGCGGTTCCGCTTTCCTATTGATCGGTATTCTCGGAATCTATTTCGGCTCGGGAGCAACCACCATGAACCTTCTCGAAATTGCACAGTTGCACAACATACCTTTTGCACAGCAATGCATCTGGTTCCCGCTGACTTTCCTCGGCTTCGGTGTATTGGGCGCCCTTTTCCCGTTCCACACATGGAGTCCTGACGGTCACGCTTCTGCCCCGACTGCCGTATCCATGCTTCATGCCGGAGTATTGATGAAACTGGGAGGTTACGGATGTTTCCGTATCGCCATGTATCTGATGCCGGAAGCAGCCAACGAACTTTCCTGGATATTCCTGATACTGACAGGTATCTCTGTAGTCTACGGAGCCTTCTCCGCTTGCGTACAGACCGACTTGAAATATATCAATGCTTATTCATCCGTATCTCACTGCGGACTGGTTCTTTTCGCCATTCTGATGCTAAACCAGACAGCAGCAACAGGAGCAATCCTTCAAATGCTTTCACACGGATTAATGACAGCCTTGTTCTTTGCTCTGATCGGTATGATATATGGACGTACACACACACGTGACGTTCGCGAACTTGCCGGTTTAATGAAAATTATGCCGTTCCTTAGTGTATGTTATGTGATTGCCGGTCTTGCCAACCTCGGTCTGCCGGGATTAAGCGGTTTCATTGCTGAAATGACCATCTTCGTCGGCTCTTTCCAGAACAACGACGTATTTCACCGCACACTGACCATCATCGCCTGCTCTTCGATTGTGATTACCGCAGTCTACATCCTGCGCCTGGTAGGTAAGATTCTATACGGAACCTGCACCAACAAACATCACCTCGAACTGACCGACGCAACTTGGGACGAACGTGTAGCCGTTATCTGCCTCATCGTTTGCGTTGCCGGACTAGGTATGGCTCCTTTCTGGGTTAGCCACATGATTGGTGAAAGCGTATTACCGGTTGTCTCACAACTAATCCCCTAACTCATAAATCATAATTCTTAATTCATAAATAAACAAGATGGATTATTCACAATTTCTAAATATGCGAGAAGAGCTGTCGCTCATAGCTGTCTTACTGCTGCTATTTCTAGCTGACCTCTTCATGAGTCCGGATGCACACAAAAATAGTGGGAAAGCACGCCTGAACACCATGTTGCCCGTTATTCTGATGGCTATCCATACGGCTATCAACTTGATTCCGGGAACTGCTACCGATGCATTCGGTGGTATGTATCACTATGTACCGATGCACACAGTTGTTAAATCGATCCTGAATGTCGGTACACTGATTGTTTTCCTGATGGCGCACGAGTGGATGAAAAGAGAAGACACTTCATTCAAACAAGGAGAATTCTATGTGCTTACACTCTCTACCTTGTTTGGTATGTATCTCATGATTTCCGCCGGACATTTCCTGATGTTCTTCATCGGTCTTGAAACAGCTTCTATTCCGATGGCAGCATTGATTGCCTTCGATAAATACCGTCACAACTCTGCCGAAGCAGGTGCCAAATACATTCTGACAGCTCTTTTCTCCAGTGCATTGCTGTTGTTTGGTCTGTCCATGATCTATGGTTCTGCCGGGACTCTTTATTTCGATGACCTCCCTGCCCATATCGACGGAAATCCGTTACAGATCATGGCATTTATATTCTTCTTCACAGGAATGGCATTCAAGTTATCACTGGTTCCATTCCACTTATGGACAGCAGACGTTTACGAAGGCGCTCCGAGTACAGTTACCGCTTATTTGAGTGTTATATCAAAAGGATCGGCAGCATTTGTATTATTGGCCGTCCTTATCAAAGTATTCGCTCCAATGATTAATGACTGGCAGGAAGTACTTTATTGGGTAACCATCGCTTCTATCACTATTGCCAATATATTTGCTGTCCGTCAGCAAAACCTGAAACGTTTGATGGCGTTCTCCAGTATTTCGCAAGCGGGATATATTATGTTAGGCGTTATCGGAGGCACAGCACAAGGCATGACGGCATTGGTATATTATGTATTAGTGTACGCTGCCGCCAACCTCGGAGTATTTGCCGTTATCACTATCGTGGCATTACGCAGTCAGAAATTCACGCTCGAAGATTACGCAGGACTTTATAAAACGAATCCCAAAATCGCTCTCTTGATGACTCTGTCTCTGTTCTCATTGGCAGGCATCCCTCCGTTTGCCGGATTCTTCTCTAAGTTCTTTATCTTCATGGCTGCTTTCGATGCAGGTTTCCACTTGCTGGTATTCATCGCATTGGTAAATACAGTGATTTCGTTGTATTACTATCTATTGATTGTAAAAGCAATGTATATCACTCCTTCCGACAACCCAATTCCTACTTTCCGCAGCGACCGCTGCACAAAATGGGGACTGGCACTTTGCACGCTGGGTATCATCGGACTGGGTATTGCAAGTATTGTATATCAATCTATCGATAAACTGTCGTTCGGAATTTAAACGGACTACACCTTTTCACCAAAGAAACGGTCTTGGTTTCATGTCAGTATCAATCGACATCAAAACCAAGACTGTTTCTTCTATATAAAAGCCGCTTTTATTAATGAGGAAGGAAGATATTCACCTGCCTTATTACCACTCTACCGGGCACAGTTCATCTCTTCCGTCACGATCACTCCGGGAATAGTAAACCAAAACCTTGATCCTTTTCCTTTTTCAGAATCAACGCCAATCCGCCCACCTAATTGTTCAACGATGCTCTGACAAATAGAAAGTCCCAATCCTGTACCGTGTACAAAAGAATTAAGCTTCACAAAACGCTCAAAGATATGTGGCAACTGCTCTTTTTCAATACCGATTCCCGTATCTTCGACATAAAACTCCAATTCTCCGTCTTTTAGTTTATACCCCACATGAATACTTCCTTCAGAGGTAAACTTCATTGCATTGTTAACAAAGTTAGAGATCACCTGATGTATACGGTTACGGTCACTAATGACATGACAAACCGGAAGATGATCATCAAACACCAGTTCCACCTCTTCTTTCGCTTTCATCCCCATAGAGCGGACAATATCCTCACATAACAGATTTACATCTACATCTCCGTTAGTAAACTCAAATGTACCCGCTTCAATCTTTGACAAATCGAGTATATCTGAAATTAATTGCAACAAAAGTTCATTATTCTCACGTACAATCTTAATATACTCCTGACGTTCTGCCAGCTCTTCAGTTTCTACCAGCAAATCGGAGAAACCGACAATGGCATTCAGCGGCGTACGGATTTCATGACTCATATTGGCAAGGAAAGCACTTTTCAAACGATCCATCATCTCTGCTTTATCACGTGCCTGAATCAATTCGGCTTCAGTCTCCTTCAATTCTGTAATGTCATAATTGATACCGATGATTTCTATTTCATTTTCTTCCGGTTTATAATTGGTGACCATTACATTACTGCTGACCCAATTCCATTCGTTCTTCGTTCCGGGACGACGAATACGCATCTCCCCTTGGAAATGCCTCCTTTTTCCGTCTCTGACTCCATCATAAAAATCAAGGAAACGCTTACGGTCTTCGGGATGCATTTGGCTATAAACTGCTACCACCTCACTCAAAGGAATATCTTCCTCCTCACCTAAATTCTTATACCACTGTTTTATAGCATAACCTTTGCGGTTCAAGAGATTCAATTTAGCATATCCTACTTTTGCATAATCGGATATCATCAAGAAGAAATTCTCAAAATCACGAATACGGTTCATTGCATCAATACGCTCCGTATTGTCAATGCTTATTAAAATATATCCGCTGAAGTTGCCCTCATTATCATATAGTTTACTAACCTTCGAATATAGTTCTATCACATTAGAACGGCTTGTCTCATAATATCCTCCTGCTTGCTCAAAAGAATAATTAAGTCTGAAATCCACCAGATCTTCATTCCGCACACGATCACGAATCCCCTGCGGCACATTCGGATTCTCAAAGAAATTAACCCCTATCACATCCGATTTATTCACTACACCGAATATTTCTAAATCCTTATTATTCAAATCTATCAAATAGCCGTCCTTATCGTAGATCTCTACTCCTGCCGGAATATTAGCAAAGATATTCTTAAAGAGTTTTTCACTACGATCCAATGCCCGGTTAGCTTGTACCGATCCCGTAGAATCGAGGAATAGACCGACTATTTCGTCCTTTCCGGGAGAATAAATCACCCAATGCGTATACCGTTCCGTTCGAGGGAAATATTCATCTTTCTCTCTATAAGAATTACTATCCAGTATTTCTTCCAGAAAATTAAGTTTTTGGAGATAGTCAGGATGCTTTTCAGATGCCAAAGAACCAATATACGACTCCAAAGGAAGCCCGAAAAAGGTTGAACTGACCTCATTCGCATCCGTCACCCGATAATCGCAAGGTTTATTATTCTCGTCACGGATAATGGACATACGTATATATCCCATCGGCATAAAATGAAACAGATTATTTAGGAAAGTCTGTTCACGGATTACCTTGTCCTTAGTTTTACGCAACTCGATACAGATATTTATAATATTTCCCAATGAGGAGAACCATTGAAAATCTTCATTACTCCAGTCATGGTAAGTCTCAACCAAATCAATCCCCATATATCCCCAAACGCGGTCGCCTGTCATCAAAGGAGTCACCATTAACGATTTGATTCCCTGAACTACAAGAATCTGATATTCATCAGGAGCCTCTTCTAATAACTGCTCCAGTGTATTTAAAATAATCGGCTTGCCCGATAATATCTGTTCACTCCACCATTTTGACTCACTGGCAGGCATGTCCTGCAGATTGTCTATCTCTGCCGATACCCCTTCAGAAACAACTTCGTAGATACAACTATGATGGGCATAAATTTCGTCGTATTCAAAAATATAAACACGTCCTTTTCCATTATAAAGATTCAGAATATCTCTCAAAATATCTGCGATACAAGATTCTACTGCCTCATCACGTAGGAAACGAAGCAACGATTGCGAAACAAAATTCTGACGACAAAGCAAATCATTCACACGCCTTAATGCATCCCTTTGATCTTCTTCCTTGGGAGCCTCAACGCGCTGGATTATTCCGAAAGCCTTATCACCTCCATCAACACCTGTACCCTTCTCACGAAAAGCCAGACGAGTATGCAACCAGACCTCGCCATATTTTGAATGAATAGGGAAAGTTTGTTCATAAAAGTCCTTATGGATAGAAGAATTTGCCCGGAACTCCTGGGCAATCTGCTTGCGATAATCTTCACGTATCAGGTTCAGAAAATCCGAAGTAGAGATGGTGTCGCCGTCCAATCCCAAAAGATCAGAAAGATAATCGGAACATAAATAATATCCTGCCGTTAAATCTACTTCCCACCACCCGATTTGTGCAAGAGAAGCCATTTTTCTGTATCGCTCGTTGTCTGTTTGCATATTTTGTATCATTGTAAAACAATAGGTTGACAAATATACAAAAAAGGTAATCACTCATACCATAAAGGAGCAAATAAAAAAGCTAAAAGAAGATTACGAAAATAAATAAATAGAATATGGGAGAATCTGTTTGCTACAAATTCTCCCACACCTCCTATTGAAAAATACGGACTCCGCTAACCTATATCTTATTATAATGAGGAAATATTATATCCAGTCCAAGTAAACAGGGATGCATCTGCACCAGTATTCGTAGTCGGCTCGGTAAATGTATTCAATGTACCGTTCAGCTTATTCTTAAAACTCAATGTATGGGTGATGCTGATGCTGGAAGCTGCACTTCCTGCCCCTTTACTGTCATTCATATCAATCAAATCGATTGTACCGCCGGAACCTTTGACAAGGGCATTGGTGATCGTAGCTTTTGCTCCACGACGGATTTTAATCACGTCTTGCATACGGTCTGCATTATCCGTTGTATTGGCAGCATTATTTACGATTGTCATATTTTCAACCGCAAAGTCTGACTGACGTAAATGATCCGGATAAATGCCATCCAAGTTACCATCTGCTTCAATGCCGCGCGGATCTGCTTCCGTACTAGTATAACCGCTTTCCCAAACACCATAGCAGTTTTTCAATTTACCGGAATATCCTTGAGTGAAGTCGAACATATCATCATCCGGGTTCACAGCCAACAGGTTGGTTACATTCACCGTACCGCCAAAGAATTCGATGGCATCATCCGCGCTCTCAAGAATGTAGATATTCTCGATCTTGGTACCGTTTCCAACACCGTTCAGTGTCAATCCGTTGTGCTCGATATCAGCAGTAGAGCGGGCACCGGCATAGCAGATTTTCACATAAGTCAGTGAACCGGAATTGTCATTATCAACATTACCACCGTATTTATAGTTGTTGTCGATTTCCGTCAGACCTGTATCACTCTTATTGGCGTTCGAACCGGAAATCGGAGCTTTACCATTGATAATGATTCCTCCCCAATAGCCGGATGTAGGGGTTGTTGAATTGGCAGTGAAAACAATCGGTTTATCAGCTGTACCGTCAGCATAAAGTTTACCGCCTTGTGCTACCAGCAGATAACTGCTGAAACCTTCGCGAGCCTTAATTGTTGTTCCGGCAGGGATATTCAGACGGCCTCCATTTTCAATGACTACCGTTCCGTTCAGAATATATTCCTTAGCTTCCAGTGTCTGTTCTCCGGTCAGCGTGCCGGACAGGATATTTTCGCCCACAACAATAGAGCTACCGGTCCCACCGTTGTTTCCACCATCTCCGTTACCATCACCGTCTCCGTCACTATCACTGCTACATGCAGTTAATGTAAGTGTTGTTGCCATAACGGCAAACGTCATAAAGTTCACAAACAATCTTTTCATTTTGCTTTCATTATTAGTTAATAATCTTATTTCATCACCCGGCTTAGAATGTACACGACACTCCCAGGCTTATATTTATTCCTTTCTTATAATCATTCAATATCACCTTTTCCCCGTTTTCGTTCGCTTTGCGGCTTAACTTATAAGAGGGATTCAGCAGGTTGCGGGCTTTCAGGTTAAGCGAAAGATGCTTGTTCAGTTTGGCTTGGGACACAAAATCCAGTGTCAGTACTCCCTGCTCCATTATATCCTGATAGCCCTGTGTGCCAATGGTATATATCTTATCACTCACATAATTAAGTACCAATGTATTGACAAAACTGCGTTCTCCTTTCGTGAAGTTATGCGAGAGGTCGAAATTGACAATCCACGGTGCGGCTCCTTCCAGTTGCGAACCGGTGGTAACCGTTGCCAAAGGCATTTTTGCATTCGTGTAGATATAAGAGCCATTCAATCCCAAAGAGAGTTTATTCATTCCGTGCGCAGCATTACTCACCGGACGGACAAACAGATTCTTACGTATTTCTATCTCCACTCCTGCCACGGTTGCCTTATCCGCTATATTCTCATAAGAAAGATAACCTCCGGCGCTTGCCACTTCAATACGGGATATCGGATTCTTAATCAATTTATAGAAAGCCGTAAGAGAAATCAACTCGGTCGGAGTGGGATTAAAGTCCCACTTCAGATCAAGGTTATAATTATCCGAAGGTTTCAGATTGGGGTTACCCTGACTGTTGAAGTTCACGCCGACATAACGGTAAGGAGATATTTCCTTTGCCTGCGGAAGCGTATATGTTTTACTAGCTCCCAGACGAAACGAGTTTTTATCATTCAGATTGTATTTGAGATTCAAGCTGGGCAGGAAATAATCTTTTTGGATGGTATTGTTTCCTTTAGAGCCTCCACGATTCACATTGTAATCCACTTCAATATCTACCTTGTCGTATTTCAGTCCCAGATTCACAATCCAACGGGGAGTAAACTGGTAGGTAGCCTCGGCATAAGCGGAATGAATATTCTTTTTTACGATATATTCATCTAAGTTCTTTTGTATCTTGAACCAGTCGGAAGCAAAGTTTTCCTGATTATAATAATCGTCAAGCGAGAAGTCGTCTAAAGAAGGGATGGCAGAAACATGTCCTACGGTCAGGTTATATTCCGTGGCTTTGAAGTTATCATCTACGAATCGGCCTGTATATCCGAAACGGACATTCGAAATCTCTTCTATATTATCTTTCAGACGATAGACCAAGCCTGCTTTTACATTCAAGTCGTCTTCATCTAAAGTTGAGAAATAGCGCTGTTGTGAGTTGCCCCTTAGCAACGTATAGCCGTCTTCCGCTTTAGTCAGGTTATTGATTCGACGATCTGGTTCATAGCCTTTCACCATATTATAGGAAGCACCTGCATCAAGACTTAATGATTTGGTCAATCCCCAGTTAGTCATTAGTTGGTTAACGATCAGCATATTGTCATTCGTTTGTTGGCGACGGGTGAATCCAAGGTTTTCATAGTCGTCACTAAAAATCGAGTTCTTGCCGTTGTAATCGCCCACCGACTGGGTATTGGCATGAATCATCATCAAATTATAACTGATGTGATGACGGTTCTGCATATCGAAATCCACATTGGCAAGTGCCAGTTGACTGATATTCTCCGCATACTTCTTTCCATTCATATCTTTGTAGACCGTACCGCTGGTAGTTGTATTACGTATGATTTCATCCGTATACTGATAGTCCGTCGTATGTCCGGCGGTCAGGAAGAAAGAAAACGGATTTTTGTCTTTTCCGACATAGAATCGTTTACCTCCGGAAATACTGTAACTCCGGTTGATTTGAAGATGTTGAGCGGAAGGGTCTAACTTATTTCTGAAGTTCCATGAGTTTTCATCGGCATGTTCGGTACGATTGGCAAAGCCCATGAAGTTCACTCCATCCTGTTTCAGAAAATCGGCTGCTACCGTTTGTGTATTCAAGCCACCGGAAATGCCGAATCCCAGATGACCGCTACCAATTAGTTCTTTGGATACAATATCAATGGTTGCCCCTCCGACATCGCTGCTGCCCCCCGCGTTGAATGCTTTCTTTACACCTACAGACTGAATAATGTCCGTACCGAAGAAATCAAGAGAGATATTCTTATATTCCGGGTCTTCGGAAGGAAGAGCAAATCCATTAAAAGTAGTTGCATTGTACCGGTCTCCCAATCCACGGACAAAGACATTTTTCACTCCGTCTTGTTTAGACACTCCGGCAACTTTCGTCACAGCACCTTCTGCATCCGAAACACCTTTGCGGGAAAGCTCCCTGACACCAACAGATTGTACGGCAATGACTGCTTTTTGCTGTTCGAGCAACAGCATATTCTCATTTTCCCTATTCTTCTTAGCTACAACCACCACATCGGCAAGTTCCTGTGCATCGGTTTCCAACTCCAGATTCAGTATCACCAGTTTTCCATTCTCCACACGCACTTTACGGCGCACTTCCGTTTTGTAACCTACATATTTAATCTCAATATCATACATACCTTCCAGAACGCCCATGCTGTTCAATTCGAAATTACCCTCCATATCGGTCACTGCTCCGGCTTGAGTTCCGAGCAAACGTATCGTAGCTCCTATCAAAGGTTCCTTGGATAGTTTGTCTTTCACAGCTCCTTTAATCTTGATATTGACAGCCAATGCAGGAAGTACACACAACAGGCAAAAGAAGGCCGCCACTGAAAATCGGATAAGAAATAGTTTTTTCATCTAACTTTGCTCTACGTTTTAATTACGTCGGCAAAGATAGAGGGTGAGCATTACAACCGTAAGACGAAAAAAATACAATCTATTGAAAGAGTCATTGCAAGATGATGACAAGATGTTACAAACGTATTATCAATCAGTTACGCTATTAGTTTAACTTGTTTATAAGCAAATTTAAGACCGGAACTTCACTCTTTTATCTCTCATTATGCATAAAATTAATCGGCTGACAGTTGTGAGAAGGTGAAAATTTTGGCTGATAGTGTATTTCCACCCGCTTGTCGTCAAAGATATGTTTCACCGCTTTTCAATGCATTACGCAAAGAAACACCGATAGCTCCTTTCCCACTAAGTATATATCCAACGTTGGACTTTCTTAAAAAAAGAACAGGCATAATTGACTTGAAACTAAATATCATTATCTTTGTGAATGTTTCACGCTAAAAACAGATATGCGTCATGGAAGAGAATTTCAGAAGATATCCGATAGGAATACAGAACTTTGAAGATTTACGCAATAATGATTGTGTCTATGTTGATAAAACAGAATTGATTTATCGTTTGACTCATACAAATAAAGTCTATTTTCTAAGTCGTCCCCGACGCTTTGGGAAAAGTTTGCTGGTTTCTACACTAGAAGCTTATTTCCTGGGAAAAAAAGAACTGTTTCAAGGCTTGGCTATGGAGACTCTGGAAAAGGATTGGACGGTCTACCCGGTACTACACTTTGATTTTAGTGTGAGTAAATATATAACCGCTGATATGCTGTCAGCCGTTATTAACCGCCAATTGCTTTTATGGGAGAAAATTTATCAACGGGAAGAAGGAGAAACGACTTTCAGTTTACGTTTTGAAGGAATTATTCGTCGTGCTTACAAACAGACGGGTAAACAGGTGGTGGTATTAATAGATGAGTATGACTCACCAATGCTGGACAGCAATCATAATGATGAAGTTCAAAAGGAAATACGTAATATCATGCGGGATTTCTTTAGTCCACTGAAAGCCCAGGGACAGTATCTTCGCTTCTTATTATTGACAGGTATCAGCAAATTCAGCCAAATGAGTATCTTCAGCGAGTTGAATAACTTGCAGAATATCAGCATGAGGGATGATTACAGTGCTATCTGTGGCATCACCGAACAAGAACTGCGCACGCAATTGCAAATTGATATTGAACAAATGGCCCAAGCCAACAAGGAAACATACGAGGAAGCCTGTGTACATTTGAAACAACAATATGACGGTTATCATTTCAGTAAGAATTGTGTAGACATTTATAACCCATTTAGTCTATTCAATGCATTTGCGCAAAAGAGTTATGAGAATTTTTGGTTTTCGACCGGTACTCCCACTTTCCTGATAGATATTCTGCAAGAAAGCGATTTTGATATCCGGGAACTGGATAACACGACCGCCACCGCCGAACAGTTTGATGCACCTAGCAATAGAATCACCGATCCTCTTCCGGTGCTCTACCAAAGCGGTTATCTCACAATTAAGGGATATGATCCGGATTTCCAACTGTATACACTGGCTTATCCCAACAAAGAAGTAAGAAAAGGATTTATCGAATCGCTGATGCCCGCTTATGTGCATCTGCCTGCACGAGAGAATACATTTTATGTAGTGTCCTTTATTAAAGACTTGCGTATCGGTCATTTAGAGGAATGTCTGGAAAGACTGAAATCTTTCTTTGCGTCTATCCCGAATAAACTGAACAACAAGGAAGAGAAACATTACCAAACTATCTTTTATCTGTTTTTCCGGCTGATGGGACAGTATATAGATGTGGAAGTGGATACAGCCATTGGAAGAGCAGACGCGGTTGTGAAACTTCAAGATACCATCTATGTTTTTGAATTTAAAGTAGATGGTACACCCGAAGAAGCATTAACGCAGATTAACAGCAAAAAGTATGCTATTCCGTATCAGGCGGATCACAGGAAAATAGTTAAAGTAGGTGTAAACTTTGACAGTGCCACACGAACGATTGGTGAATGGAAGATAGAACTCGGGAGTTAATCACCGAGTTCATAAAAGAGAATGCGCTAAATCAATTTCTTTTTCTTCCGGTAGTTCTCACGAAACTCTTTAGGCGAACAACTCTTTTTCTTCTTGAAGATCCGGTTGAAATTGGAAAGGTTATTAAAACCGCACTCATAACAAATCTCAGCGATAGACATCGTAGAATCTACCAGCAACCGGGAAGCAAAGCCCAGCCGAATATCAATGATATAATCAGAAAGATTCTTGCCTGTACGCAGTTTGAAAAAGCGGCTGAATGACACATCCGTCATCCCAACCATATCAGCCAACTGCCCCAGACGTATTTCTTCCTGATAATGTGTATTGATGTACTCCTGCACTTTCTGCACACGCCGGCTGTCCGAATGAATATCTATCTTGGCAAAAGACGAACTGGACAAGGTACGCGCTTCTTCTTCAAAGAGAGAAAGTTCATACAGGATTGTCATAAACTTAATGACCGCATAAAATCCTTGCTTCTCGGAAGCAAGCGTATCCAGCAACGGATATATTTTGAGTATGGCAGACATCGGGAAACAAAGCCCTTTTTGTGCTTTATCCAGTATCCGGCGGATAGAGTCGAACTGATTCTTATTGATAAAGCTCTTGAAGAAAAGATCGGAAGAAAACTGAATCGTAATCTCCCGTATCTCTTTCGAATGGCAGTCGTTCTGTTCCCAGACGTGTTCCAAATCTTTTCCTGTTATCAATACCAAATCATAATCACCTATCACTTCGGAAGAGTCTCCTACAATCCGCCTTACTCCGGCTGCCTTTTCGGTGAAGTTCAATTCAAACTCGGAGTGGTTGTGTATAGGATAAGTGAATTCCGTTTTATAACGTTCCGCAATGTAAAAGCAATCCTTATCTGACAAAGGAGTGATTTCACGGATAATCTGGTTGGATAACGGTGTAGTCATAGTAATTACAATTTATAAGCGTTTTATCGTTTGATTAGTTTTCTATCTTTACCCCTATCTGATGCAGGTCTGCCCCCGACGGGTTTTGGAAGACACGCAAGTCGAATTCGGGAATAATGGCAAGCACATGATCGAAAACATCTGCCTGTATGCCTTCGTAGGCAACCCATACTTTATTGGCAGAAAAGAAATAAAGTTCCAACGGGATACCGGTTTCGGTAGGCTGAAGCTGACGTACCATGCAGGTCAGGTCTTGGTTGACAGTAGGCAGATTCTTCAGATAGTTAGTCAGATAGGCACGGAAAACTCCCAGGTTTGTTTGCCGGCGTCCATTCACTAACACAGAGTTGTCGATATGATGTTCCTTATTATATTCTTCCACTACCTTTTCCGTTTCATCCACATAGTCTTTCAACAGTTGTATCTTCCGGTATTTTGCCAACATCTCCGGTGTACAGAAATGCACACTGGTCATGTCTATATTGATGGAACGTTTCACACGACGTCCGCCGGATTCCTGCATTCCCTGCCAGTTTTGGAAAGAATCACTAATCAATAGATAAGGAGGAATGGTGGTGATGGTATTATCGAAGTTACGTATTTTTACGGTATTCAATGTTACTTCTATCACCGTACCGTCCGCACCGTATTTCGGCATCGTGATCCAATCGCCCACCTTCAGCATATTATTGGCGGAAAGCTGGATGCCGGAGACAAATCCCATGATACTGTCCTTGAAAACCAACATCAGAACCGCAGCGGAAGCTCCCAATCCGGTCAGCAACACCACCGGACTTTGCTTTATCAAAATACTGATAATGATGATAGCTCCTATAAAGAAGAGAATGACTTGCGCTGTCTGCAAAAGCCCCTTCAAAGGTTTGTCTTTATATTGTTCACGCGCGCTATATACCAGATACACAGCCGTAAACAAAGCACTGACGAAGCGAAGAAAGACTGCAAGGATATAAATCATGCAAAGTCTTCGAAGAAAATCAAGCAAAGCAGAGTCTGCATGTTCGGGGAAGGCAATAGGAATAGATATATAAATCAATATAGGCGCCACCATCCTGCTGATGTTCACCATTACTTTATCATTAAATACAATATCATCCCAAGTAGCTTTTGTCTGTCTCACCAATTTAGCCACGGTACGCAGAATAATCTTGCGGCAAATCAGATTAGCCAATAATGCTATTCCAATAATAAACAATAAAATGATAAAGTTATCAATCTTATCAGCCATAGCTTCATCCACTCCCATCGAGAGCAAAGCATGATTCACCTCTTGCATCACTACATTACCTGCTTCTTCCGGTTGCCCGTTTGCTAATGCCACACTCACTGTATCAACCACTTCTTTTACTTCTTTCATAAGCAATCGTCTCTCTCTTTTTTAGTTTTTCTTTTATTTATGATCTCTGTTTCTTTTCTTCTTTATTCTTTCCTTCTTCCAAATATTCACTGATATCCTGCCGTAGCCAATCATAATGGAAGAGTCTTTTGTAGGCTACATTCTTCTTGAGCATGATTTCTACGTTCACCTGGCTGTTCTGATAACAAGTCAGTTCGTTTCTGAACTGTTCATTGTGTTCGGCCAGCCGCTTGATTTCCTGTTCCCGTTCACGACGCAATACGGTGCAGACCGGAATCAGTAGTTTCATTACCACATTATCCATCACATGGTGTCCCTGCATATACAAGTAAGTAGTTTCCGGCACCAAGCCCAGCTCTTTAAATTCAGTCCGCAATCCACTCACCTGATTAATGTTATGGGGAAATTTCCTTTTCAACTCTGCCAACTTCTGATTAACCCGTTGTTGAAGGGATTCCAAGCTCTTTTCCGGATGCCGGAGATTAATCTCGCGCAAAGAAGTATAAGTATGGAAATCGTACATGGGGAAAGTGTAAGTATCCCGTTGGCGATAGAACCATACGTTCCAGAGGAAAAGCGGATATACTATTTCAGAGTACTTCTTCAGGTAGAAGTTGAAATCTAAAATGGAACGGTCATTCAACGTAGCCTGCACACATACTTCGTGAAGGCTTTCGGCAAAACAATGATAGTTTTCAATAGCATAGGTATAAGTCTGAAAAATATACCTGTTCCGATTGATTTTACGGGAAGTATTGGTAGCTCCCTGCAACAGGAAATCATAGTCACTGTCCACACAGGCAATCAGACTTCTCCCCAATTCGGCTGTATTCAGCGTGTTCATGAGTACCATCTTTTTTCCTTTTGCCAGGGAGGTGGCCGAAGGAAGCATCACTTGGAAATAGTGTTCGTCGTCTTCAAACTCTTCAAGCAATGTGCGCCAGAAAGCGATGTCGTCATAGCTTTCTACGTAAGCGATGATACGTCGGCGGGCTTTCTTCGGATAAAGCTTATGGGCGGCATTGAAATAAGAAGAAGTCAGATTATCTCGTAGTGAAGTTGCCATTTGTTCAATTACAGGTTACGAATTACAAATTACAGTTGGGAGAATCCTTGTCGAGCTTGTGCCCTACGGTGGTAGATATATCACTTACTTCTGTCACGGCATCCAGCCAGCCTTCCATAATGACGGCAGGCGAATGGGTAGTCAGGATAATCTGCACATTCGGATTCAGTTCACGTATCATAGCAATCAGTTTCTGCTGCCATTCTATATGAAGGGAGGCTTCCGGCTCATCCATAAACAATACACAATGGCTGTTGTCCTGCACGAGTACGGTCAGCAGGATAACCAGCATTTGCTTTTCACCGGACGACAGTTTATAAGGGAATAATAGTTCGCCATCCTGATAGAAAGCGATATCGTTCCGTTTCCGGTCTATCTTTTTGCGTGTATAGCTGAACAGTTCGTCAATCATATCCTGAAAACGACGTTTGGCTACAGATAATGTAGCTGCTTTACGACGCTCTTCTTCATCAGTGCTGGAAAGCATTTCAATCATCTTATTACCAATGTTGACCTGATAATCGAGGTAACGGCGTTGCAAGAGATAGAGTTGCCAGTCCAGTTCAGACTTTACATTCTTGTCGGCCATGCGGGCTGTGAAGTCACCCATAATCAGGGGACGGTCGTAGCTTCGGATGACGTCATAAGGAATATAGGTTGCCTGGGGATTGTCGAAAAAGAGACGCACTCCGTTCTTCTCGTCACTTTTCATTTCACCGGAAAGTTCTTCGAGGTATCCCACCGAACGGTTCAGAATGGTAGTCTTCCCCACTCCGTTGATGCCGGAGAGGATGTTCACATCGGGACGCAAATCCCATCCTATATTAAAGCGTTCCCATAGTCCGTGTATCTCGATACGACGGATATAATTGGCTTGTTGTTCCATAATATTCAAGTTTAATCAAGGCAAATATAAACAAATCATACGATAAAAGACTACCTTTGCAACCGTTTTCTCTATTTGATTGTTAATGATATCAGAGATATGGTAAAATAAATAGTATCAACATGGACAAAAGTAAGAACCTGTATGGTCATTTGTTTGCGCTTACAGCAAACGTTATGTGGGGATTAATGTCTCCCATCGGTAAGTCGGCTCTTCAAGAGTTTTCTCCAATTTCTGTCACTACATTCCGCATGGTGGGGGCAGCAGCCGCTTTCTGGATCCTTTCCATGTTTTGCAAACAGGAACATGTGAATCATCAAGATATGCTGAAAATCTTCTTTGCTTCACTGTTTGCGCTAGTATTCAATCAAGGAGTGTTTATCTTCGGACTTTCTATGACTTCTCCTATTGATGCTTCTATCGTAACTACCACTCTACCGATTGTAACAATGGTTGTAGCGGCCATTTACTTGAAAGAACCTATTACCAATAAGAAAGTACTGGGAATTTTTATAGGTGCTATGGGAGCGCTCATTCTCATTATGAGTAGCCAGGCAGGAAGCAACGGAAATGGAAGCCTGATTGGCGACTTGCTTTGTCTCGTTGCGCAAATCAGTTTTTCCATATACCTGACTGTATTCAAAGGATTGTCTCAACGATATTCGGCAGTAACGATTAATAAATGGATGTTCATATATGCTTCAATGTGTTACATTCCGTTCTCCTATTATGATATTTCTACGATTCAATGGACTTCTGTTTCCACTGTCGCCATTCTACAGGTACTTTATGTCGTATTAGGAGGTAGCTTCCTCGCGTATCTCTGCATTATGACTGCACAGAGGCTGCTCCGTCCTACGGTAGTCAGTATGTACAATTATATGCAACCGATCGTGGCTACGATTGCGGCAATCGCGATGGGTATCGGAAGTTTCGGCTGGGAGAAAGGAATCGCTATCGCGCTCGTATTCCTGGGAGTATATATTGTGACTCAAAGTAAATCAAGAGCTGATCTTGAAAAAGCAGAAAAGCCTCATTAATAGTACAAGCGGGTAGAAAGACTGACGTTTCCTACCCGCTTATGCTAAATGTATTCTTTAAGAATCAGAATCTTATTATCATTTAAAGTCTTATTTCAAATCCTCAAAATAAGTATCGAGCAAGCTTCTTGCAGCTATAAACGAAGTCAGGTTGCCTTTCAATACCTGCTGTTCTTTTTCTAAGAGCATTGTTTCAATCTTCGGATTATGATAAAAGCTGTCACGAAGTTGTTCATTGATGCTTTCATACATCCAATATTTACTTTGCTCGTTGCGGCGATATTCAAAATAGCCGTTTTCTTTCACGAAGTCAATGTATTCGTAAATCATATCCCAGACCTCCTTCACTCCCAGGTTATAAAAACCGGAGTAAGTCAATACTTTGGGAATCCATCCGGATTCAGGCGCAGGAAACAGATGCAATGCATTACGGAATTGAGTGGCAGCCAACTTGGCACGTTCCAGATTATCTCCATCGGCCTTATTGATAACGATACCATCCGCCATCTCCATAATACCACGCTTAATCCCTTGCAGTTCATCGCCCGTACCGGACAACTGAATCAACAGGAAGAAATCAACCATCGAGTGAACAGCCGTTTCGCTCTGTCCCACTCCTACGGTCTCCACAAAAATCTTATCGAATCCGGCAGCTTCACAAAGAATAATCGTCTCACGTGTTTTGCGTGCCACTCCTCCCAAAGAACCGGCTGACGGACTAGGGCGGATAAACGATTTAGGATGCACGGAAAGCTGCTCCATACGCGTTTTATCCCCTAAGATACTGCCTTTACTACGCTCACTACTAGGGTCGATGGCCAATACCGCCAGTTTGCCCCCCTTTTCGAGCACGTGCAGACCGAATACATCTATGGATGTACTCTTTCCCGCACCGGGAACGCCGCTGATACCAATCCGGATCGAATTACCGGAAAATGGCAGACACTTCTCTATGATTTCCTGTGAGACAGCCTGATGTTCAGGCTTTACGCTTTCAACCAATGTCACAGCCTGACTCAATATGGTGACATCACCTTTTACGATACCTTCTACAAACTCTGCTACTGAAAGTTGGCGTTTCTTAGGTTTCCGCTTTAAGTAGGGATTCACAGATGAGGGTTGCTCAATGCCTTTATTGACAACAAGCCCCTTATATTCTTCACTATTTTCAGGATGTTCCATAATCATAGGATTTAGCGTTTGATATTGATTTCAACTTTCGGGCGTAACGGATCATTTGTTATCATCAGGATACGTAAATGATGCTTCTTATTACCTACGTCACGCTTACGAATAGTTACTTTGAGCTTCGTCATTCCATCCGGAGGAAGGACCGTCTTCTTCAGGCTCACTCCTACCGACGAATTGAATACCTGCAACTTACTGATGACTAACGGAGTCTTTCCGGAATTGGCTATCAATATATCATGGCTTACCTTATTCTTCTTTATCAACGGGATACTAAGATCAATATCCGTTTCCGAAATGTGCATGGCAGGAGCGTTCAAAGAATCTTTTTCCGTCATACGAGAGAAGTCGGGAAGAAGAATGGCCGAAACCGGTATTTCATTATCTTCGCTCACCTTATCACCGGAGAAACGGGAAAGGTAGACAGAAGCCTGTGTCAATCCGTAATCTTTTAGCTGGCTCGCATCCAGCGTCAGTTTGATAGTTCCCTTCTTGCCTTTCAACAAGACTTTGGGTTCCGCTTCCATTTTCAGATAAGGAGGCAGATGCATCAATACCGGTTCGTAAGGACGATCCGAAAGATTGGCGATATCAAAGGTCAATGAAGGCTGCTGTCCGCGATAGACATCGGGGAAAGCAAACTCATCACGATCTAAACGAATATTTCCAATTGTATAAGGAAGTAGCTTTGTATAATCTTTTATTTCCTGCACTACTTCACCGGTAAACTTCAGATAGACCAGGCTCGGACTGGCATTGCTATATATTCCTATCGACTTTTCAAAATGTCCTAACGCTTTTGCGTCAAAAGAAGCTTTTACTACTCCTTTTCCTCCCGGGGCAATCGGTTCTTTGGTCCAGTCGGCCACGGCACAGGCACAAGAGGTTGTGACGTTGGTCAGTACCAATGGCTGGTTTCCCGTGTTAGTGATGGTATATTCCACTGTCACCGGACGTTTCCACTCAATTTGTCCGAAGTTATGTGTCTCTTTATTTGAAGAGATACGAGGTTGGGCAACGGCTGCCAAAGCGACAGTAAGTAAAGATAATATAGATAGTAAACTACGTTTCATGCGATATTTTTTATTTTGGTGCACAAATGTAGGGGTTTTAGATGAGTTTTTCACCACAGATTACACAGATTAACACAGATTGACGAAAGAGGATAATTCTCCCCATCAAGAGGTATCAAATAGATTCAGGCACGGATTACGCCTATTTTACGGTTTCAGTTTATCTAATGAACCGTAAAATCGGCATAATCCGTGCCCGAATATTTCTCTTACAAATGTCCTGCGTTACTCTTTAACAGCTACCGTCATCGAAGCAGAATGTGAAGCATATTCTGGTGCGTATGCACATTGCATGGTTGCCAGACCTGTTTCGTAAGTTCCTGCACGGCTGACACGGTAACTATATTCCAATACATATACTCCTTTTCCTAAATGATCGAAGAAGAAATTGGTCGATGCATCTTTGATGTCTACGTAATAGCCCAGTCCGTTGTTCCAACGATAGCCGGAAATGCTGCCGATCGGTTCGAAGCAAGCTCCCCGCTGATCTTTCAACTGCACAAAGTCCATCGGACGGTCTACACGGATGCTCAAACGGGAAACGACTTTATCACCTACCTGAAGAACAGTTTTCGCTGTTATAGGCTGCAATTGAGGGACATTATTTACCATACGTTCCACATACAATTGTTTCTCTACATTCAACTCACCACCCTGTTGTTTCACATCACTGATGGGGGATTCAAATTCTGCATATACAGCTCCCCAGGCGATACCCGGATTTCTCTTTTCCACTTCAATCTTACGGGCATCCACCACGCTCTTCTGTGTGAAAGAACGTTTGATATATCCCAATCCGGGAACAGTTGTTTTACTCGGAGCAACCGTTTCCAGCACTTCATTAGCAATTACAATCCGTACATCTCCCTGATTGTCGAGCAAGTTAACACCTTTCATCAGCAATGCAAATACCGCGTCGGCAGTAGCTACCGGAGAGTTCCATTGTTGTGTTTGCTTTTGCTTCAACAGCCAAAGTTTCATTTCTTCCACGGTATCGCTGTTACCGCCTATCGCCTCCAATGCTTCCATCACATCTACGTGAGCCTGCATCTGCATTCCGCCCCATGTATACGGATTCTCGTTGAAAGCAAAGAACATTCCCTGTTCATCCGTCTTGGTCAGGAATTCTTTCAGAGAAGCGACAAATTCCTGTGCTTCTTTCTTGCGTCCGGCTTTATCCAGTACAATAGCGGCAATCGCTTTCGTATCCATCGAAGGAGAAGTAAGCAGTTCTCCTACTTTAGAAAGATAATAGGTATAAGCAGCTTTATTGGCAGCAGGCACCTGCTCTCCGGAAATAGCGATGAGATACAAATATTGCAGAATACTACCCGAAACACCGGTAAATTTCACTCCTTCTTTCTGTGCTTTCAAGATTTCCTTATATTCGTCTAAAGCTGATTGATGAAGGTAAGTGAAAGCATTTTGTTGCAAGGAGAGAGCTGGACCTGTTAATTTCTCACCTGTCAACATAGCCAGACGGGCATTCAGTTCGGCGATATAGGTAGTAATATATCGGCTGCCGGTCATTCCTTTATACCAAGACCATGCACCGTTTGCGTTCTGCAACTCCTGTAATCGGGTCAAAGCCGCTATATTATTGCTACGGATATTATTCAAATCAAACAAAGTGGCGATACGTTCTTTCTGTTGCTCTTCCGTTTGCGCTTCGAGCACCCAGGGAGATTCGGACAGAATAATATTCTTCACTTCCTGATTCTTTTGCAGATTGCTCAAGAAGGTTTCTTTCGTACCTCCCTGCAATTTCCAACTTTCAAACACTGCTTTGATCTTCGGCTGACTGTTCATAATGAACGAAGCCAAGGTATTTGCATAATATGCCGTAGCCCAGGAGATCGCATTATTGCTTGTAGGAAGACTCAAAGAAGGCAATGCCTGAATAGCATACCAGGCCGGATTTCCTGTAAACTCGACAGTCAGTTTACGGTCGGTTGCCGTTTTACTTTGTTGGTTGAACAGGCGGTCGAGTGAGAAAGTACGGGTTTCTTCTCCACGTACAGGCATTGGAAGTGTCTCTACCAAATGTTCTTTATTGCTAAGCACCGGAAGCAACTGTTGTTCTCCATCGCTGAAAGTACCGCTGTCGGCTATCATCCGGCATCCCAATATTTCGTATTTATCACTGACGGTAAACTGGAAGCTCACGCCAATCGTCTTTCCGGCAACAAGGCTGAATTTCTGTTTTTGTGTACTGATTACTTTCTCCGTCATCGGATCGAAAAGAATCAGAGTTACTGTTCCGGCTTGCGACTTACCAGTCATATTAGAGATAGAAGCTGTAAGAGAAGTCTTATCTCCCACACGTACAAAGCGGGGAAGATTAGGAGTCAGCATAAATTCCTTACTCGTGGTAGCTTCACCGTCCAATGTTCCCATCAGCATCCCTTTCGTATGAGAATATCCACGGAAGTTCCAACGCGTCAGACTTTCGGGCATCGTGAAAGAGAACGAGATTTCTCCCTGTTCATTGGTACGAAGTTGCGGATAGAAGAAGGCCGTTTCTGCAAGATTTGTACGCAGGTCGGCAGGAGCTTCAGGGAGTGTTTCGTTTCCGGACGTTTCATCAAGTTTACCAAGTGTTCCCGTTTGACCCCATCCTGACTCAAATTCCACATCTTCAGAAGCATCGGAGACTAAAGCCGGTACATATTTCACTTCCACCGCATTGCTCCGGCTTGTAACACTTCCTGTCATCGACACCTTTCTCTGAACCGCCAGACCTCTAACCACCACTCCATCAGCCAAAGACTCCGACAATGCATATACATTTCCTACACCGGAAGACATCACGAAATAATCATACGCCAATCCCGGCACTTTAAGACTTTTCGTATTCCACCAGTAATTAAATGAATTATTTCCTGAATATCCGCTCATCCAATTAGAATACGGAACAATCTGACTATAGAAGATTTGGAAATTCTGCTGACGGTTCCATATCTTATCCAGTGAAGCATCATACATCGTTGCCAGCATCTCCGCATTGGCGGCTTGTCCTTGCGGCGTTTTAATCGTCAGTTTCCATTCTTCCTTCTGTCCGGGACGCAACTTATCGCGGAATACTTCCCACTTCATAGTCAATGTCTTATCCGGTACACGTCTGGTCAGCCGGGCATGTTCCTGATAAACCTGTCCATCTCTTACCATACAGAAATTCACAAACACACCGTCACCATAACTCTCCTGATATGGATATTCGAAGCGAACAATCGTATCAGACAAGTTCAACGTCTTACTTTCCAGCAGTTTATCACCGGAGAATACATTCATCATCACATAAGCATCCTTTTTCGACGTACCGAAGCAGAATACAGCCGGATGAGTCGCATCAAATTCCATATTTTCTCCATAGAACCAAACTGTCGTTTCTACAGGCGGACGTTTGTCCTCAATGGAAAAAAGAATCGTGTTAGTATCAGCAGTCACTTCCTTGCCCTGATTATCTTTCACCGATGCTTTCAGTACATAAGGGCCCGAAGGAAGATCCTTCCAATCGAGCGTTATTTCTTCGTTAGAAGTAAAAGTTCCCGTTGCAATCGATTTCTCTTCCAGTTGTTTGAAATCCTGGTCTTTGGCAGGATACAAGTAATAATTTCCTTTCACTTCCACAGGTTGTCCATTCAGGTTTTGCACGTTAAACATCGTGTCGAATGGTTTATCCTTACAAGTCTTATCATGCAATTCCACCTGCAAAACCAACGAACGATTTCCGGCCGAAATGACATCCGTAGAAGATTGTGTTTCACCCGCCACATTGGTAACAGTAGCTTCAATGGAATAGCGATAATATACTTTATCATCATTCTTATAAGAGTCACTTTCCTGCAGGCGGACCGGTATCGTAAATTCTCCGTTCTCATTGGCCGTCACTTCACCGGAAGCAATCTGTACCGATTCCGCAAACCGCCAAAGGCTGTATGTAGAACGCATCACTTTATATTTTACCGGAAGATCCTGAAGCAATACACCGCTATAAGATTCTATCTTGCCTTTCACCTGCACTTCATCTCCCAACTTGTAACTTCCCTGTTGCTTTTCAAAAGTGATGTCAAATGTCGGACGTTTATAATCTTCCACACGGATACTTGTACGGCCTCTTCCTGCCTTCAACGAGAACATTCCGTTCAGGCAAGCTGAAGGCAACGCGAAATCAGTGGCAAACGAACCGAACTCATTGGTGCGTACCGACTTCTGCCCTACTTCCTGATTATTCGCATCCAATAAAGTCACCATATATTCCTTGTTCGGGAGCACATCCGCCGTATCTGATTTTTGAGAATAGGCAATCCCTTTCACATACACCGTTTGTCCGGGACGATACAAAGAACGGTCAGTCAATAAAGTCATATTTTCCGCCACTTTATCTTCGTCACCGTAGTATCCGTAACTTCCTGCATAGATACCTTGCTTCGGCATCGCTGTATCCGTGCCCTTGGAGGCTCTCAAATAGCGGTATTCAGATTTCCAGGGAAATACCACCTTACCATCTTTGTCCGTCGTAAACTCTTGCAAAACTTTTTCATCGTTACTATACATCGTAACTTTCGCATTCGAAATAGGATGTCCCGTCTGTCCGTCCAACGTCACCACTTGATATTGTTTTTCCGGCAGACGACAAGTCAACACCTTGAAACGTGTTACGTCAAACTTGCTTTCACTGTCTCTCTTTGCACGAATATCCGGTATGATACGCATTATGTAAGCTCCAAGTTCGGGAGCTTTGAACGTAAACACCGTGTCCTGTGTCCGGTAATCTTCCGGACGAATTACAGAGTAATGTTGTTCTTTTATCAGTTTCTTCGCCTGATAAATCCGGACGGTAAAACCATCCAGATTCTTATGTGAGGCTCTTAGTTCTATCTCTTCGTTCGGGAAAGCCTGATCTGCTGCATAGACATTCAAATAAGGAGCCAATATCTCTTCCCGAAGATTTTTCAGAGCATTGATTCTGTCATACCCCGGATAAAGACGAATCGCCTCATCACAAAGTTGCAATGCATTAACCTGCTGTTGCTTTTCAATAGCATAACGGGCTTGTGCCAGGTACACTTCAGCACATATCGGTTCCGAAGCATATTTACTTTTCAATGTATTCAATGCTTTCAGGTAAGTGTCATCCGTCAATACCGAAGCCTCTCCCTTTACTTGGAGAGGTCGGATATACCGTTCCGCTCCCCGTCTCCAGTCCAAATAGTTAAGTGCGGTCAACACATAACCTTCTTTCAATCCGGCTGCTTTATAAGCAGAAAGCATATTTCCGTAAATAGCTATTATATCCTGCTTCACCGGATTTACGGCGTTCGTTTCAGTATACCCGCTACCTAGTTTTTCCACTTGCAACAGAGCATCAATTCCACGGGAAGCCAATAGATGATAGAGGTCATGGTGATAATATTCACTCGTTTTCCCCAATTCTACGAAAGGGATATAGTCGCGTGAAGAAGTTTTGAGCAGTAACACAGAGTCAGCCAAGGCTTCTTTCACATTTGTCCGCACTTTCTCTACAAACATATTGGCGGTCCACTCGCGTATATCCGCAGAAGGCGTTTGGCCTACGATTTCCGTCCGTTGGCGAAGTTGCCATTGATTGTTGGCAGCATAATTTGCATAAATTCCGGCTATCAGAGAATGCAAAATAGCACGGTCCATTGGTTGGTCGGTTTGTTTCACCCACTGTTCCAGTCCTTTCAGACCGGCATAAAGACTATCCGGATTCAACATTTCCCGGTATTTCATCCGCCACGCGTATGCTTTGAGCATCTGCGGAGAGTTTTTCTCTTTTTCCCCTTTCTGATAAATCTCATCAGTCAGTTTTATCACTGTCTTAGGCAAGCTCTTTTTCTCTGCTTGCTCCACTTCTTTCCATAATTTGTCGAAAGTCTGTGCCTGCACCGCCGGAATCACTCCCAACCATAGTAGCACCATCATACAAATCTGCTTTACTTTCATAATCTTTCTAGTTTAAGTTCGCTATAAGTCTCACTCTATAAATAACAAAGTAAAGAAATAAAGTTTAAAGATTTGTACTTTTTAGCTTAAAAAAAACTTTTATCAAGCTACCAACCTTATACTGTATCGTATAGACGTTAGCTCATTAGCTGATTCACTTTAGAATAAAAAAATATTATTCGGTTTGTTATTTAATTGAATAGTTCATTTTTGCACTGTTTTCACCACAGAGGACACGGAGGGCACAGA
>NC_021017.1:3825341-3899352 GCF_000210075.1 Bacteroides xylanisolvens XB1A | reverse complement strand
TATGAGGATTACACGTCAAAATTATGCCCACAACCGTAAGTCATAAACCAAATTCACCTCTGTGTCCTCCGTGTCCTCTGTGGTGAAAACATGAGTTAAATGCTCCTTCATTTTATTCCCCGCCTCACCCTATATCTCTTTTATATAGAAAAGTGGGGATATCGTCTTTAATAACGTATCCCCACTCTAAACCTAGTTAATGTACTCTTTCTCATTTCTCAATTCTGTACCCCCATGAAAGCATTTCATTACGACCTACTTCACTAAGGATTTTTCTAACTAAAGAACTCATTTTCTTTGCCATAATCTTTAAAACTTTAAATTACTAATTCCTGAAAACTAAAAAATAAAACTTACTTGTTTGGTTTAGCATTAATTGTTGAATATCCCCAAACATGTACATCGGCTTCGCCGATCTTTCTAAACAATCTTTTTAAACTTTTCATTTTGTTATCCTCTTAATTACATGTTTTATAACACAAAAATACGGTCTTTGTTTATACATTGGTCTAAAAAAGAGAGAAATTTATGTTTTATAGCATATTTCTTGATTTGCATCAATTAATTTATTTGTTATGAAATAAAATTGTAATATAGCCTGCAACAAATATGACAAAAAGGCACGGATGAAATCTCATCCGTGCCTTCTCTATAAATACCTATTATATAATAGGAGAATATTTACATAATAAAGAATACGCTTATTTCAGTGGAGTTTGTTCTAAAGTAGCCACCAGGAAGTCGTAGAACTTCCGTACAGTAGGAATCAAAGCTCTTTCGTCCGGTGAGTGCGGTGAACGCAAAGTCGGGCCAAAAGAAATCATATCCAATCCCGGAATAATAGCACCGATAATACCACATTCCAAGCCTGCGTGGATTACTTTCACTGCAGGCTCTACACCGAACTGCTGCTTATAAGAGGCCTTCATCGCATGCAAAATCGGAGAATTAACATCAGGCTGCCAACCGGAATATCCACCAGTCATTTCCACCTTCATACCTGCCATAGAGAAACAAGACTCCAAGCTGGTAGTCAGATATTCCTTCATGCTATCACTCGAGCTGCGAGCCAGAATCTTAATGGCTGCTTTTCCTTCACCAATCGTAATAATAGCAAGATTGGAAGAAGTCTCTACCGTATCCGGAACAGTAGGAATCATACGGGTCACACCGTTCTGACAAGCAAAGATTGCATCAATCAGATTGTCCTGAATCTCTTCAGGCACTTGACCCGAAGGAAGTTCCACACGTTCAGCCGTAAAGCTGATCGGTGTTTCAATTGCCGAATATTCTTCATTGAACAGATCTTCGCAGTATTTCACCAAGCCCAATAGCTCTTCTTCATTTTCAGCCGGAATGGTAATAACCGCATGTGCTTCACGTGGAATAGCATTACGCATATTACCACCTTCCCAGCTAGCCAAACGGGCTTCATAGCTGGCAACCGCTTCACGAACGAAACGAACCAGCAACTTATTGGCATTAGCGCGTCCTTCATTGATTTCCAATCCCGAATGTCCGCCACGTAATCCTTTCAATGTAACTTTCACTGCGATATCTCCTTCTTCGGGAGCTACTTCTTTATATTCTAAAGTTGCAGTTACATCCATACCCCCGGCACAACCAATATACAATTCGCCTTCATCTTCCGAATCCAGATTCAAAAGAATCTCTCCGTTCAGTGTACCCGGTTTCAAGCCGAATGCACCATACATACCGGTTTCTTCGTCTTTCGTGATAAGAGCTTCCAAAGGACCGTGTTTCAGGTCTTTTGCTTCCAACACGGCCATAATAGCAGCTACACCCAGTCCGTTGTCTGCGCCCAAAGTAGTGCCTTTTGCTTTTACCCAGTCACCGTCTATAAAAGTTTCAATCGGATCTTTTTCAAAATCGTGTACAGTATCGTTGTTCTTCTGCGGAACCATATCCATGTGCGCCTGAAGAATCACACCTTTCCGGTTTTCCATACCCGGAGTGGCAGGTTTACGGATAATCACATTACCTGCTTCGTCTACAAAAGACTCCAGCCCCAGCTCTTTTCCGAAACCTAAAAGAAATGCTGTAATCTTTTCCATGTGTCCTGACGGACGGGGAATCTGTGTCAACGAATAAAAATGCTTCCACACGTTCTGTGGAGCTAAAGAAAGAATGGTACTCATAATAAATATTTTAAAACTATTTTAAATCTGATAATTAAACAGTGCCAAGTTATGGAAAAGTTTTCAGATGACAAAGGAGGTTGGCAAAAACATGTAAGAATATACACTTTTAGCTAAAAATTTACGCCCGATGTCTATTGGTGAACGGCAGAGCAGCCAAGCCGTACACACCCAATAAAACAACCAAAAAGGTTTGAATACCGTGTACAATCAGGGCAAATATTCCGGCATCCGTCACGTTTACTCCATAAAGCATCATCATAGAAATGATGGCAAAATGCCAGGGTCCCGCTCCGTTAGGGGTAGGCACAATTACGGCAAACGTGCCGCCAACAAACATGACCAATGCCGCAAGGATACCCAAATGTGCCGTAAAGGCAAAGCAATAGAATGTAAAATAGAAATGGAGAAAGTAACAAGCCCAAATAGCCAGTGTATAAAAAATAAAGAGGGGAATGTTGCGCACGCCTTTTAAAGACATAATTCCTTCCCATATATTCAATACAAATCCTTTCACCCGTTCATAGAAGAACAACGTTTTTCTTAAATAATAAAGAAGTATCACCACACCAATAAAACAAAACAGAATGATATAAAACCATACCGAAGTCAAAAGGTGGACTAATGAAGGGATTTTCGTTCCGGTCTGCTGAAGGAAAGTGACGAATATCGGTAATTGGAGCAATACAGTGATGCCTGTGATGAGGAGAATAGTCAACGTATCGACCAACCGCTCCGTAACGACTGTTCCCAACGACTTGGCAAACGAGACATTATCATATTTCGCCAACACTCCGCAACGGCTCACCTCCCCGATCCGGGGAACCACCAGACTGGCAGCGTATGAAATGAAGATAGCATTCACGCAATCGCTCTTTTTCGGGAAAGCGTCCAACGGTTCCAATGTTTGTCTCCACCGCCAACCACGAAAGACTTGCGCAAACACTCCGAACAATAACGAGAAGAGCATCCACCACCAATTTGTACCGTGTAACAACACATCGCCCGCTTTTGTAAAATCAAAGTCGCGATATACCCAGAATAAGATAAAGCCGCCTAAAACAACCGGTAATATCAGTTTCAGCGTCTTTTTTAATAGTTTCTTCATCCTTAATTCTTCATTAGCTTCGCTGACACATCATTTATTTTTTAATAAATAGTGGTACGTTCTTCATTTAAAAGAATTACCTTTGTCAGCTGCAAAAGTAATTATTTAGTTGGTAAATGAAATTAGTAAAGCCTAAAAAGTTTCTCGGACAACACTTTCTGAAAGATCTGAAAGTTGCGCAAGATATTGCCGATACAGTCGATACCTTCCCCGAACTGCCTATTTTAGAGGTGGGGCCGGGTATGGGAGTATTGACCCAGTTTCTAGTAAAGAAAGACCGATTGGTAAAGGTCGTAGAAGTTGACTATGAGTCGGTTGCTTATCTTCGCGAAGCCTATCCGTCACTGGAAGACCACATCATTGAGGATGACTTCTTGAAAATGAATCTTCACCGGTTGTTCGACGGGAAGCCTTTCGTACTGACTGGTAATTACCCGTATAATATTTCCAGCCAAATCTTTTTCAAGATGCTGGACAACAAAGATATCGTCCCCTGTTGCACGGGAATGATTCAAAAAGAGGTAGCCGAACGTATTGCAGCCGGACCGGGCAGCAAGACATACGGTATCCTTAGCGTATTGATACAGGCATGGTATAAAGTGGAATATTTGTTCACTGTCAGCGAACACGTGTTCAATCCGCCTCCCAAAGTGAAAAGTGCTGTTATCCGTATGACACGCAACGAGACTAAAGAGTTGGGATGCGACGAAAAACTGTTCAAGCAAGTAGTGAAAACGACCTTCAACCAGCGACGGAAAACATTGCGCAACTCTATCAAACCTATTTTAGGCAAAGATTGTCCGCTCACGGAGGACATCTTATTTAATAAACGCCCGGAACAACTATCGGTAGCCGAATTTATCGATCTGACCAATAAAGTGGAAGAAGCACTAAAGACAGCCGGCAACGCCCAATAATTGGCGGGCAACAGTGAGCAGAGAACTGGATTTTGTAATTCGTAATTTGTAATTGACAACGATGAACGAGGAATACATTGACAACGTTAAACACCTTATTGAGCAAAAAGACGCCGACAAGGTAAAAGGTCTTCTCATCGACCTCCATCCGGCCGACATCGCCGAATTGTGCAATGACCTGAATGCGGAAGAGGCTAAGTTCGTCTATCGCCTGCTCGATAACGAAATTGCCGCCGACGTGCTTGTCGAAATGGACGAAGATGCTCGTAAAGAGCTGCTCGAAATGCTTCCTTCGGAGACAATCGCCAAACGCTTCGTTGACTACATGGACACGGATGATGCCGTAGACCTGATGCGTGAACTCGATGAAGACAAGCAGGAAGAGGTTCTTTCGCACATCGAGGACATCGAACAGGCAGGAGACATCGTCGACTTGTTGAAATACGACGAAAATACCGCCGGTGGTTTGATGGGTACGGAAATGGTACTCGTCAACGAAAACTGGAGTATGCCCGAATGTCTGAAAGAGATGCGGCAACAGGCGGAAGAGCTGGACGAAATCTATTATGTATATGTCATCGACGACGACGAACGTCTGCGAGGTATCTTCCCGCTCAAAAAGATGATTACTTCCCCTTCTGTATCCAAAGTGAAACACGTGATGCAGAAAGATCCGATTTCGGTACACGTAGATACTCCCATTGACGAGGTAGTACAGGCGATTGAGAAGTACGACTTGGTGGCTATCCCCGTTGTCGACAGTATCGGTCGGCTTGTGGGACAAATCACCGTCGACGACGTCATGGATGAAGTCCGTGAGCAGTCGGAACGTGACTACCAGTTGGCATCCGGTCTTTCGCAGGACGTAGAAACGGACGACAATGTATTGAGACAGACCACTGCCCGCCTCCCCTGGTTATTAATCGGTATGATCGGCGGAATCGGCAACTCTATGATATTGGGTAATTTCGACTCCACCTTTGCTGCCCATCCCGAAATGGCACTGTACATCCCGCTAATCGGTGGTACAGGAGGAAATGTCGGAACACAATCTTCGGCAATCATCGTACAGGGTTTGGCAAACAGCTCGCTGGACGCTAAAAATACCTTCAAGCAGATTACCAAGGAATCGGTAGTAGCTTTAATTAATGCCACTATTATCTCCTTATTAGTATACACCTACAACTTTATCAGGTTCGGCGCAACGGCTACGGTCACCTATTCCGTATCCATCAGCCTGTTTGCCGTGGTAATGTTCGCTTCTATTTTCGGGACACTGGTACCGATGACATTGGAGAAGTTCAAAATCGATCCAGCCATTGCAACAGGTCCGTTTATAGCCATTACAAATGACATCATCGGAATGATGTTGTACATGGGAATAACCGTTTTATTGTCATAAAAACACGATAAACAAAAAAAATAAGCAAAATAGTATGAAGTAATCGTTTTATTTCATTAATTTGTGACCCAAAACTAATATACAATGATGGACGCTCATGACACTAATCAACCCTTGAACCAAGGGGAATTAGAAGAAGAAAAGAAAACAGTCGAGGTTTCTGAAGCTATTACAGAGACTCCGGCTGAAGATGTTACTGCCGAAGTTCAACCTGAAGCAGCTCCTAAACCTGCCACTAAGGAAGATGTACTAAACCAGCTAAAAGAGCTTGCGCAAGACGCTGAAAATGCGAACAAGCAGGAAATTGACAATCTGAAACAATCATTCTACAAGTTACATAATGCCGAGTTGGAAGCTGCTAAGGTACAGTTTACAGACAGCGGTGGAAACATTGAAGATTTTGTTGCCGAAGAGGACCCGACGGAAGAAGAATTCAAACGCCTGATGGGGGTTATCAAGGAAAAACGCAGCAAACAGGTTGCCGAGCTGGAACGCCAAAAGGAAGAAAACCTGCAAGTGAAACTTTCCATTATTGAAGAACTGAAAGAATTGGTGGAATCCGGAGATGACGCCAACAAATCTTATACGGAGTTCAAGAAGCTGCAACAGCAATGGAATGATACGAAACTGGTGCCGCAAGGTAAAGTGAATGAACTTTGGAAAAACTATCAATTATATGTAGAGAAGTTCTACGATTTATTGAAACTGAACAATGAATTCCGCGAATATGACTTCAAAAAGAATCTGGAAATCAAAACGCATCTCTGCGAAGCTGCCGAAAAGTTGGCTGACGAGGAAGATGTTGTTTCCGCTTTCCACCAACTTCAGAAGTTGCATCAGGAGTTCCGCGATACAGGTCCGGTAGCCAAAGAACTGCGTGATGAAATCTGGAATCGGTTTAAAGCAGCTTCTACCGCTGTCAACCGCCGCCATCAGCAGCACTTCGAATCGCTGAAAGAAGCCGAACAGCATAATTTGGATCAAAAGACCGTCATCTGCGAAATCGTTGAAGCGATTGAGTATGATGAACTGAAAACATTCTCTGCCTGGGAAAACAAGACCCAGGAAGTGATTGCCCTGCAAAACAAATGGAAAACTATCGGTTTTGCGCCGCAAAAGATGAATGTGAAGATCTTCGAGCGTTTCCGCCATGCCTGCGATGATTTCTTCAAGAAGAAAGGAGAATTCTTCAAAAGTCTGAAAGAAGGAATGAACGAGAATCTGGAAAAGAAAAAAGCGCTCTGCGAAAAAGCGGAAGCCTTGAAAGATAGTACAGACTGGAAAGTAACTGCCGATGCACTGACCAAACTTCAAAAAGAATGGAAGACCATCGGACCGGTTGCAAAAAAACACTCGGATGCTATCTGGAAACGGTTTATCACAGCTTGCGACTACTTCTTCGAACAAAAGAACAAAGCTACTTCTTCACAACGTTCTGTAGAAACAGAGAATATGGAAAAGAAGAAAGCATTGATCGAGAAGTTATCCGCTATTGATGAAAGCATGGATACCGAAGAAGCAAGTACCTTGGTTCGGGATTTAATGAAAGAGTGGAACTCTATCGGTCATGTGCCGTTCAAAGAAAAAGATAAGTTATACAAGCAGTATCACGGAATCATCGATCAGCTATTCGACCGCTTTAACATCAATGCTTCCAACAAGAAGTTAAGTAACTTCCGTTCGAATATCAGCAATATCCAGGGAAGCGGTACTCAATCTCTGTACAGAGAACGCGAAAAGCTGGTACGTACTTATGAGAATATGAAGAATGAGCTTCAGACTTATGAGAACAATCTGGGCTTCCTGACTTCTACTTCTAAGAAAGGCAGCAGCCTGTTGACTGAATTGAACCGCAAGGTAGATAAGTTGAAAGCAGACTTGGAACTGGTATTACAAAAGATCAAAGTAATCGATGAATCAATAAAAGCAGAAGAATAAGAGTTCTGCCCGATTTAGAAAAATTAGAAACAGGTTTTATACTCACTTGAGCTATAAAACCTGTTTTTCTTTTCTACTAAACAAGACGACAGCCAGTTTAAGGATTTATTCTTTATCAATCAACTTCACGGCTTTTCATAAGATTAGCGTTTTTCGGACTATCAACGTGCATTTGTGTCACCGAATTTGCCACCGAGGAACTGTTTTTAAAACTTCCAGTGACCTATAATGTGACCTCTTGATGGTGAGAAGTTTAGAGACACATACTGTTAAACATGCAAAAAAGCCGTTATTACCTAGTAATAACGGCTTTTAGCTTATTTTGTCTTATAAATTGTTGGGCTACCTGGATTCGAACCAGGAATGACAGGACCAGAATCTGTAGTGTTACCATTACACCATAGCCCAATGATTTTCGTTTGCGGGTGCAAAGATACAAATATTTTGGGAATTCAAAACAAATCCGATATTTTTTTTGCAAAAATGTCCAAATAAGCTTTCCAAACAAAAGTATCTCCACTAAAAAACACAAAAATTGAGGGATAACTTTCTTGTATCCAATAAATCAGCGTATATTTGTCAAAAATATCACGTTTATTATCAGAAACAAAGGGTCACCTTTTTTTGTTATAAACAAATAGAGAACATGAATTATTAATCCCAATTACAGGAATGAACGATACTAAAGTATTAATTGAAAAAATAAAAGAAGGAATTCAAGAGAAAAAAGGTAAAAAGATAGTCGTTGCCGATTTAACCAGCATAGAAGATACCATCTGTAAATATTTCGTTATCTGTCAGGGAAATTCTCCCAGTCAAGTGAGTGCAATAGTAGATTCAATCAAGGAATTTACACGCAAAGGTGCGGACAGCAAGCCTTATGCAATCGACGGACTCCGAAATGCAGAATGGGTAGCTATGGACTATGCCGATGTATTGGTACACGTTTTTTTGCCGGAGACAAGAGCTTTTTATAATCTTGAGCACCTCTGGGCAGATGCCAAACTTACTCAAATCCCCGATCTAGACTAATTAATGATTATGGACAATAATAATAGCAATAATAACAATAGCAATAAACCTAACAATAAGGTTAATATGCCCAAGTTCAACCTGAACTGGATGTATATGATTATTGCCCTTATGCTTCTCGGCCTCTGGTGGGGCAGTGATTCAAAAGGAGCAGGAAGCAAAGCTGTAACTTACAGCGAGTTTCAGGACTATGTAAAAAAGGGTTATGTCAGCAAAGTATTGGGTTATGAAGACAAATCAATCGAAGCTTTCCTCAAACCGACTGCCGTAGGGGCTGTTTTTGGAGCTGACTCTACCAAGGTGGGACGCAACCCTGTCATTACAAGTAGAACCCCGTCTACCGATAAACTGGAAGAGTTTTTGCAGGCAGAAAAGGAAGCCGGTCATTTTGACGGTTCATCCGACTATCCGCCCAAATCGGATATTTTCCCCGCAATTCTGATTCAGGTACTCCCGCTTGTCTTGCTGGTTGCGTTATGGATATTCTTCATGCGCCGTATGAGCGGAGGCGGTAGTGGTGGCCCCGGCGGCGTATTTAATGTAGGAAAATCCAAAGCCCAGCTTTTTGAAAAAGGCGGAGCCATCAAGATTACATTTAAAGATGTAGCGGGACTGGCCGAAGCGAAACAAGAAGTGGAGGAAATCGTAGAGTTCTTAAAGGAACCGCAGAAATATACGGATTTGGGAGGTAAGATACCCAAGGGAGCATTGCTGGTAGGCCCTCCGGGAACCGGTAAAACATTGCTTGCCAAAGCTGTGGCCGGCGAAGCGAATGTGCCTTTCTTCTCATTGGCAGGTTCCGACTTCGTGGAAATGTTTGTGGGTGTAGGTGCATCCCGTGTTCGCGACTTGTTTAAACAGGCTAAAGAAAAAGCTCCCTGTATCGTCTTTATTGATGAGATTGATGCCGTAGGACGTGCTCGTGGCAAGAACCCTGCAATGGGAGGAAATGACGAACGCGAAAACACATTGAACCAGTTGCTGACAGAAATGGACGGCTTCGGTTCCAATAGCGGTGTGATTATCCTTGCTGCTACCAACCGTGTAGACGTACTCGACAAGGCACTGCTCCGTGCAGGACGTTTTGACCGTCAGATACACGTGGATCTGCCCGACTTGAACGAACGTAAAGAAGTATTTGGCGTGCATTTGCGCCCGATTAAAATAGACGATAGTGTAGATGTGGACTTGCTGGCACGTCAGACACCGGGATTCTCGGGTGCGGATATTGCCAATGTCTGCAATGAGGCTGCACTGATCGCTGCCCGCCACGGAAAGAAATTCGTAAGCAAACAGGACTTCCTGGATGCGGTAGACCGCATCATCGGTGGTCTGGAAAAGAAAACCAAGATTACAACGGAAGCAGAAAGACGTTCCATCGCTTTGCATGAAGCAGGACACGCCTCTATCTCCTGGTTGTTGGAATATGCCAACCCATTGATTAAAGTTACAATCGTTCCTCGCGGACGTGCATTAGGAGCTGCCTGGTATCTGCCGGAAGAACGTCAGATCACTACCAAGGAGCAGATGCTGGACGAAATGTGTGCTACTTTGGGAGGACGCGCCGCTGAAGATTTATTCCTCGGCCGCATCTCAACTGGTGCCATGAACGACCTGGAAAGGGTGACTAAGCAGGCATACGGCATGATTGCCTATTTAGGTATGAGCGACAAGCTGCCGAACTTATGTTATTACAACAACGATGAATATTCTTTCAACCGTCCATACAGCGAAAAGACAGCCGAATTGATTGACGAAGAAGTCAAGAGAATGGTGAACGAGCAGTATGACCGTGCCAAGAGAATTCTGTCAGAGAATAAAGAAGGACACAACGAACTGACGCAATTACTGATTGACAAAGAAGTAATCTTCGCGGAAGACGTTGAACGCATCTTTGGTAAACGCCCCTGGGCTTCCCGATCAGAAGAAATCATGGCTGCTAAAGAAAGCCAGGATGCCGCAAGAGCTGAAAGAGAACTTGCCCAAAAGCTGAAAGAAGAAGAAAAGGAAATCAAAGAAGAGGAAGCTGAAAATACCGCAAAGGAAGAACAAGCACCCATAGACACCAAAGTTGCCGCAGAAGGTAAAAAGGTTACTGTGGAGGGCAAAGTTACCGTAGAGGGTAAATCCAATGGGGAAGAACAAGCTAACGGGTCCAACTAATTAAAACGAATAGATTTTGATTAATAATTTCATAAAACGAGCTATTACGGGTGTACTCTTCGTTGCCATCTTGGTGGGGTGCATCCTTTATGACGCATTCAGCTTTGGTATTCTGTTCACCGCTATCAGCGCACTGACTATTTATGAGTTCGGACAGCTGGTAAATATGCGCGCAGAAGGAGTGAAGATAAACAAGACTATTAATATGCTCGGCGGGGCTTACCTATTCCTTGCAATCATGGGATTCTGCATTGATGCAGCCGATTCGAAGATATTCATCCCGTATGTGCTTTTATTGCTTTACATGATGATTAGCGAGTTGTATCTGAAAAAGGAAAACCCGGTACTTAACTGGGCTTATTCTATGCTTAGCCAACTTTATATCGGACTGCCTTTTGCTTTGCTGAATGTATTGGCATTCCATAACGATCCGGGATCAGAATACAGTAGCGTAAGTTACAATCCTATTCTACCGCTATCCATCTTTATTTTCCTCTGGCTGAATGACACGGGAGCCTATTGCATCGGTTCATTGATCGGCAAACACCGGTTGTTTGAACGTATCTCTCCCAAGAAATCATGGGAAGGTTCTATCGGCGGCGGAGTGGTAGCAATCGGAGTATCTTTTATACTCGCTCACTACTTCCCATTTATGTCAATGATTGAATGGGCAGGACTGGCACTGGCGGTTGTTATATTCGGCACATGGGGCGACCTGACGGAGTCGTTATTGAAACGCCAGTTGCACGTTAAGGATTCGGGAACCATTCTTCCGGGACACGGTGGGATGCTCGACCGCTTTGACAGTTCTCTGATGGCTATACCGGCAGCAGTCGTTTATCTATATGCATTAACATGGTTCTAACGGGGATTCTTTCTCAATCGATTAGAACTGAAACAAAATACAAAAGGTCGGGAACTTCTACGGAAGTATCCCGACCTTTTTCACACACAGTAAATCATAGTTAGGTTATCGGATCGAAGAAGTGGAATGAACATCCTTTGCTGCTTCCGGTACACCGACCGGATGATCCAGATCAAGAACAATCACTCTTCCTTCTCCATGTTCTCTTGAGTTTATTGTCACCTTAAACCCTTTGGGTGCTACCCAGGAATCTTTCGGCGTAGGGAAGAACTTTTCCAGATTATAAGAAACTCGTCCCCATCCCCAATAGTCAGTCACATCCTCATACGTATTATAACGCAGTTCCAAATGTATGTAACCATCTTCATCCACATTCAATGTTCCCGGTTCTGACGGTTCGCCCGGCTCTCCCGGTTCCATCTTATTTTGCACAAGACTGATACGATGTTTCTCCGAACGAGGCAACTCCTGGCGGAAAATTACGTTCAAGAACTTTCCTCCCAACCACATATCACCCTGATAAATCAGAATAGGATCATTTCCGAATTCTTCCGCTTCTTCCTCTGTCGACATATCTTCCACTTCTTTTGTCAACAGTTCCTGTATGCCTTCCATCTTCACCTGAACTCCTTTTCCTCCTTCCATGTCATACAAAGGATTGAAAAAAGCCACGACACGTTCACCGTCCACCGGTTTAAACCAAGGAATAGAAGTAGCAACCGGATCAATCACCCCCCAATTATCACCTTCCAAATAATAACCTCCTCCACCGGTTGCACGAACAGTCGCCCAGTCCCAGCTGAAATCTCCAATAGAATAACCATCATCATCACATGATTGCAACATTGGCACTAATGCCAATAATAAGATTCCTAAAAGCCACTTAATTTTTTTCATATCTTTTTCCTTTCTTTATTTTAGTCTTCTGCTTTATAAATAAAAAAGCCGTGCATTTACTGCATCGGCTTTACGTTTATTCAGAAAAAGAAAGTTATTTTTTCAACAAACGCAGCATTTCACGAGCTGCATGACGAGGAGCACCGGCAGGCCCTAACCGTTCGGCTACATATTCATACCCCGAAAGCATCTCATTTCTATACGCTTCATTTTCAATGATATTTCTCAATTCGTTCTGCATATTCTTCACGGTCATCGTATCCGCCACCAGTTCCTTTACCACTTCACGGTCAGCAATCAAATTAACCAACGAAATAAATCTCACAGTTAAGATATGACGCCGCAAAAAAGAAACCACTTTCCCGATCGGAGTGTAATAACAAACCACTTGAGGAACACGAAACAATGCCGTCTCAAGCGTAGCTGTACCCGAAGTAACTAAAGCTACATCTGCATGCTGCAACAGGCTATAAGTCTGATCGAAAATGATTTTCACTTTCGCTTCTCCTACATATTGTTTATAATACTCGGGAGCAATGGCAGGTGCACCGGCCAAGACAAGCTGATAATCAGGAAAAGCGGAAGCAGCCTTCAACATATCCGGCAGATTATCTTTGATTTCCTGTTTCCGGCTACCGGCAAGAAGAGCGATAATCGTCTTATCTTCCAATTGATTCTCTGCAATAAAGTGCTCCTTATTTTTCGGATGAGCTGCCTGATAGGCCGCCACCTCATCCACGGTAGGGTTTCCTACATAGTGAATGGGGTATTGATGCTTTCCTTCAAAGAATTCCACTTCAAAAGGAAGGATGGAGAAAAGCTCATCTACATCTCGTTTTATATTCTTGATACGGTATTCTTTCCACGCCCATATCTTCGGAGAAATATAATAGTAAACCGGTATCTGTGTCTTTGCATGGACAAACTTGGCAATATCAAGATTGAATCCCGGATAATCTACCAGAATAACAACGTCCGGTTCCCAGGAAACAATGTCTTCTTTGCAACGCTTCATATTTGCAAAGATAGTGCGCAGATGGAGTAATACAGGAATAAATCCCATGTATGCCAACTCCTTATAGTGCTTTACCATCGTTCCTCCGACAGCCGCCATCAAGTCACCTCCGAAAAAACGGAAATCAGCCTGCGGGTCTTCTGCCTTTAAGGCAGCCATCAGATGAGAGGCGTGCAAGTCGCCGGAAGCTTCACCGACAATCAGATAATACTTCATTGAGTTGAGAGTTGAGAGTTGAGAGTTGAGAGTTGGTAGGGATAGATGACTAACAGGGCGTCATGCTTTCTTTTTCAACTTTCAAATTTCAACTAATTAAACCATTTATTAAGTTCGTCCATAAAGTGATAAGCCGTCACATCAACCGTAGTCGGGGTGATAGCAACATAACCATTTGCCAAAGCCCAATGATCGTTCTTCTCGTTTTCAGGTTCATGATCGGTAAATTCACCGGTCAGCCAAAAATAGTTAGAATCATTCAGACGAGGGCAGGCAGCCCATTCATTCGTCCAACGTCCTTTCGCCTGTTCACAGATTTTCACTCCTTTTATATCGGCTGTATCGGGGAAGTTTACATTCAGACAAGTTAAAGGAGGAAGTCCTTTTTCCAAGATCATGGCAGCGATATTGCGGATATAAGGTCCGGCAGCTTCAAAATCAGCATCGGGTGCATGATTGCACAAGGAGAAGCCAATAGAAGGAATTCCATTCAAACAGCCCTCAAAAACCACTCCCATCGTACCGGAATAATGCACGTTAGTGGCAGAGTTATCTCCATGATTGATACCGCCGACTATCAGATCCGGAGTCCGGTCGAGCACTGTGTTTCTTGCCAATTTGATGCAATCGGTCGGTGTTCCCGAACATTTATAAACAGTCAAGCCCACTTCCTTCTTTACTAACTGGTAATGAACCGGCTGCGTCACCGTCAGCGCACACCCACTACCGGAACGCGGAGCATCAGGTGCCATCACTATAATCTCACCCAAAGGGCGAAGAAACTTCACCAGTTCATTAATACCTTTAGCCATCACGCCATCGTCATTCGAAACAAGTATCAACGGCTTCTCTTTTTCCATATATTCAATCCTTTCCTTTTTTTATATTCGCACAAAAGTAACAAAAAGAAGCCGTACCACCAAACACCTCCCCGCATCAGATCGAAAACTCTCTTTCACCCCCACTCCTACCCGTTTACAAATCTTAATCTTCTGCAAGCGAGCAAAAAAAGAAATAAATATCCAATATAAATATGTATATTTGCAAGCTCATAAAGAGAAAGGTAGATGATGAACCTGTCGAAGTTTGGTAACCGTTTCGTCCGACAGTTATTAACAAAACAGGCGACTTATCAACAGAAATTGCAAAGTTTCTCTTTTTTCGTAGGCGCTCTAAGGATTTATCACTTATTTCGCTGCCAATAAATTTAGAGAATATGGGAAAAATTATTGCTTTGGCCAATCAAAAAGGCGGTGTAGGAAAGACAACGACTACGATTAATCTCGCAGCTTCACTTGCTACACTGGAAAAAAAGGTACTCGTAGTAGATGCCGACCCGCAAGCTAATGCCTCTTCCGGTCTGGGAGTAGACATCAAGCAGTCGGAATGCACTATCTATGAATGTATTATTGACAGAGCCAACGTACAGGACGCTATCCTTGATACGGAGATTGATTCTTTGAAAGTAATCTCTTCGCACATCAATCTCGTAGGAGCAGAGATTGAAATGCTGAACCTCCCAAACCGAGAAAAGATACTAAAAGAAGTACTCACACCTTTGAAGAAAGAATATGACTATATCCTGATAGACTGTTCGCCTTCATTAGGACTGATCACGATCAATGCCCTGACGGCAGCCGACTCCGTGATTATCCCCGTTCAAGCTGAATATTTTGCTCTTGAAGGTATCAGCAAATTGTTGAATACCATCAAAATCATCAAGTCGAAACTGAATCCGGCTTTAGAAATCGAAGGTTTCTTACTGACAATGTATGACTCTCGTCTGCGTCAGGCTAATCAGATTTACGACGAAGTGAAACGTCATTTCCAGGAACTGGTGTTCAACACCGTTATTCAACGAAATGTGAAATTGAGCGAGGCTCCCAGCTACGGTGTCCCGACCATCCTTTACGATGCGGAATCTACCGGCGCCAAAAACCACCTGGCTCTTGCTAAAGAGATTATCAACCGAAATAAATAAAAGAAAGAAGAAGATATGGCAACACAAAAAAGAAATGCATTAGGACGTGGTCTCGACGCCTTGCTCTCAATGGATGATGTGAAAACCGAAGGGTCTTCTTCCATTAATGAAATAGAGCTGGCAAAGATTACTGTCAATCCCAACCAGCCCCGCCGTGAGTTTGACGAAACAGCATTGCAGGAACTGGCTGATTCCATTGCGGAAATCGGTATCATCCAACCTATTACCTTACGCAAACTCTCGGACGATGAGTATCAGATCATCGCGGGAGAACGTCGTTATCGTGCGTCACAAAGAGCAGGACTGAAAACGATCCCTGCTTATATACGCACTGCCGACGACGAAAACATGATGGAAATGGCGCTGATTGAAAATATCCAGCGTGAAGACCTGAATGCCGTAGAAATCGCACTTGCCTACCAGCATCTGCTCGATCAGTACGAACTGACACAGGAACGTCTTAGCGAACGTATCGGAAAGAAACGAACGACGATCGCCAACTACCTGCGCTTACTGAAATTGCCGGCTCCGATACAGATGGCCCTGCAAAACAAGCAGTTGGACATGGGACATGCCCGTGCACTGATTTCATTAGGCGACCCTAAACTACAAGTTAAAATATTCGAAGAAATACAAGAACACGGATATTCAGTCCGCAAAGTAGAAGAAATTGTTAAATCATTAAGCGAAGGAGAAGCTGTGAAAAGCGGCACACGGAAAATAACACCCAAACGTGGCAAACTTCCTGAAGAATTCAACTTATTGAAGCAACAACTCTCCGGCTTTTTCAACACCAAGGTACAACTCACCTGCTCTGAAAAGGGAAAAGGCAAGATCAGTATTCCTTTCGGGAACGAGGAGGAACTGGAACGTATCATGGAAATCTTCGATACGCTAAAGAAGTAAATGACAAGAAAAAGTAAGAAATATCAGTTACTAGTCAGCGCCCTGCTTCTCTGTTTTTTACAGGTGGCAGGGATTGATGTGTATGCACAATCCACTATTACTCCGGCACGGAAAGATACAACAATCATACAGCGCGAAGCGCCGAAAGCCCGTGCACGAAGGCATCGTGATCCGATTATACAGGACTCGGTGAAGAAGGATTCTATCCAAATCATACCATCCAAAGAACTTCCGGCCATCGACAGTTTGTCAGCTGCTAAAATACAGATAGCGGACAGCTTGGATGCAGCCAACAAGAAAGAGCTGAAAAAGATAGAGCAACCTGCCTCCATTGTTGTAAAGACCGACACTGTGCCGCCACCTGCTCAAGATATTAACAAGAAAATATTTATCCCGAATCCGACCAAAGCAACGTGGTTGGCAGTCGTATTCCCCGGTGGAGGACAGATTTACAACCGTAAATACTGGAAATTACCTATTATATATGGAGGATTTGCTGGTTGTGCTTACGCCTTAAGTTGGAACGGTAAGATGTACAAAGACTATTCGCAAGCCTATCTGGACATTATGGACAGCAATCCGAATACGAAAAGTTACGAAGATTTGTTGCCCCCGAACTCCACTTATAATGAGGAGCAGCTAAAAAACACACTAAAACGAAGAAAAGATATGTTCCGTCGTTATCGGGACCTTAGTATATTTGCTTTTATCGGAGTTTACCTGATCTCTATCATCGACGCTTATGTAGATGCAGAGTTGTCCAACTTCGATATAACCCCCGACTTGAGTATGAAAGTAGAACCGGCTGTTATCGACAATAACAACCAGTTCCGCTCCAGCAGTTTAAAAAGCAAGTCGGTTGGTCTGCAATGCGTATTACGATTTTAAAAACACAATTTAGATTGATCTTATTATTGAAGCATGAAGAAATTAGTTAACTATTGTTCGATTATTTTTCTTTTACTGGTGGCAACGTCGCAGGTAAAAGCGCAAAGTGTAGATGTAGTGATTCGTGAAAATGGAACTGAACGCAAAGAAAGCATCGACCTGCCTAAAAGTATGACATATCCACTTGACAGTCTGTTGAACGACTGGAAAGCCAAAAATTATATTGACTTAGGCAAAGATTGCAGTACAGCTGAAATCAACCCTTTATTCAGCGACTCTGTCTATATCGACCGCTTGTCACGCATTCCGGCTATCATGGAAATGCCTTATAATGATATTATCCGCAAATTCATCGATATGTATGCAGGACGCTTGCGTAATCAGGTTTCTTTCATGTTGAGTGCCTGCAACTTCTATATGCCGATTTTTGAAGAAGCATTGGATGCATACGGACTTCCACTGGAACTTAGATATCTCCCGATTATCGAATCTGCATTAAACCCCTCTGCCGTGTCACGCGCAGGCGCTTCCGGTCTGTGGCAATTTATGATCGGTACAGGTAAGATCTATGGTTTGGAATCAAACAGCCTGGTAGATGAACGACGCGACCCGATTAAAGCAACTTGGGCTGCCGCACGTTATCTCAAAGAAATGTACGATATCTATGGAGACTGGAATCTTGTGATTGCTGCTTATAACTGTGGGCCCGGTACTATCAACAAGGCAATCCGCCGTGCCAATGGCGAAACGGATTACTGGAAAATTTATAATTACCTGCCTAAAGAGACACGTGGTTACGTACCTGCCTTTATCGCCGCTAATTATGTGATGACTTACTATTGTGACCATAATATTTGTCCGATGGAAACAAATATCCCGGCAAGTACCGACACAGTACAAGTGAACAAAAATCTGCACTTCGAACAGATTGCTGATCTTTGCAACGTACCTTTGGATCAAATCAAGAGCTTGAATCCGCAATATAAGAAGCACATGATTCCGGGTGACAGCAAGCCTTATACTTTAAGACTTCCTATCGATGCTATCAGTACCTTTATAGATAAGCAAGACACAATTTACGCACATCGTGCCGACGAATTGTTCCGCAACCGAAAAACCGTTGCAGTAAAGGAAATTACCCCCTCAACCCGCAAAACGACAGCAGCTGTTGCCGGTAAAGGCAAACCGACCTACTACACAATAAAAAGTGGAGACACTTTGTCAACTATCGCCGGAAAGTATGGCGTCACAATTAAGGATATACAAAGGTGGAATGGAATGTCCAACACCAAAATTGCTGCAGGAAAACGATTGAAAATATACAAATAAACAGCTTCCTGCTTGCATCGTTCGGAAATTTGCTTATTTTTGCAGAACTAAGCAAGTGAAAGGATAACAATTATGGATAATCTGCCCCCTAAAGAAATAAGTGATGAAGAGATGATCAATCAGGCGTTCCACGAACTACTGAATGATTATCTCAACACTAAACATCGCAAAAAGGTTGAAATCATTACGAAGGCTTTCAACTTCGCCAATCAGGCGCATAAAGGTATCAAACGTCGTTCGGGCGAACCTTATATTATGCACCCGATTGCCGTTGCAAGTATTGTATGTAATGAGATCGGCCTGGGTTCAACTTCTATATGTGCGGCCTTGTTGCATGATGTAGTAGAAGACACTGATTACACAGTAGAAGACATTGAAAATATCTTTGGCCCGAAGATTGCCCAAATTGTGGACGGACTGACCAAGATATCCGGCGGAATTTTCGGTGACCGTGCTTCAGCACAAGCAGAGAACTTCAAGAAGTTACTGCTCACTATGTCGAACGATATCCGGGTAATTCTTATCAAGATAGCCGACCGTTTGCACAACATGCGTACCCTCGGTTCCATGTTGCCCAACAAGCAATATAAGATTGCAGGCGAAACGCTTTACATCTATGCGCCACTCGCCAACCGCCTGGGTCTCTATAAAATAAAAACAGAGCTTGAGAATCTAAGCTTCAAATATGAACATCCCGAAGAATATGCGGAAATAGAAGAGAAGTTGAATGCCACAGCTGCCGAACGCGACAAAGTTTTCAACGACTTCACTGCTCCTATCCGTACACAGTTGGATAAGATGGGATTAAAATACCGGATACTTGCCCGCGTAAAATCAATCTATTCTATCTGGAACAAAATGCAGACCAAGCATGTTCCTTTTGAAGAAATATTTGATCTACTAGCTGTCCGTATCATCTTCGAGCCACGTAACATAGAAGAAGAACTCAACGACTGTTTCGACATTTACGTTTCCATCTCCAAGATATACAAGCCTCATCCGGACCGTCTGCGCGACTGGGTGAGCCATCCTAAAGCAAATGGTTATCAGGCATTGCATGTCACCCTGATGGGTAATAACGGACAATGGATTGAAGTCCAGATTCGTAGTGAACGAATGAATGACGTTGCCGAACAAGGTTTCGCCGCTCACTGGAAATACAAAGAAGGAGGAGGCAGCGAAGATGAAGGAGAGTTGGAAAAATGGTTGAAAACCATTAAGGAGATATTGGATGATCCGCAACCGGATGCCATTGATTTTCTGGATACCATCAAACTTAATTTATTTGCTTCTGAAATATTCGTATTCACCCCCAAAGGTGAGCTGAAGACTATGCCGCAGAATTCTACGGCTCTCGACTTCGCGTTTTCCCTGCATACGGATATTGGCAGCCATTGTATTGGTGCCAAAGTCAACCACAAATTAGTTCCGTTAAGCCATAAATTGCAAAGTGGTGACCAAGTTGAGATCCTGACTTCAAAATCGCAACGTGTGCAACCGCAATGGGAAGTTTTTGCAACCACTGCCCGTGCCCGTGCCAAGATAGCAGCCATCCTCCGCAAAGAGCGTAAAGCAAACCAGAAGATAGGTGAAGAAATCCTTAACGAGTTTTTGAAAAAAGAGGAAATCCGCCCTGAAGAAACCGTTATTGAGAAGCTGCGCAAACTGCATAATGCCAAGAATGAAGAAGAACTGCTGGCCGCCATTGGCAGCAAAGCAATCGTCTTGGGAGAAGCGGATAAGAATGAACTGAAAGAAAAGCAAACCAGTAACTGGAAGAAATATCTGACTTTCTCTTTCGGCAACAATAAAGAGAAGCAGGAAGAAAAAGAGCCGCAAGAAAAAGAAAAGATCAATCCGAAGCAAGTGCTCAAGCTGACAGAAGAAAGTTTGCAGAAGAAATATATCATGGCCGAATGTTGCCATCCTATTCCCGGTGATGACGTATTGGGATATGTGGATGAAAACGACCGGATCATTATCCACAAACGCCAATGTCCTGTTGCCGCCAAACTGAAGAGCAGTTATGGCAACCGTATATTAGCAACAGAATGGGATACACACAAAGAACTATCTTTCCTGGTATATATATATATAAAAGGTATAGACAGCATGGGACTTTTGAATGAAGTCACCCAGGTTATCTCCAGACAGCTCAATGTAAATATCCGTAAGCTGACCATCGAAACCGAAGATGGTATCTTTGAAGGAAAAATTCAGTTATGGGTACATGACGTGGATGATGTGAAAACCATCTGTAACAATCTGAAGAAAATACAGAATATCAAACAGGTGAGCCGCGTAGAAGAATAGCTTTCAAACGGTAAATAAGAAAACGATGAACGGTGAATAAGTTGCAGTATCATGCAAATTGTTCACCGTTCATTTTGTTATGAGGTTTCTTGGCTATCGAATCCATTATCGATTAGCATTTATTCCCGTCCATCCAATTCGCGTTTAATAGCCAAAAGCTCTTCTTTTATCGCTTTCAGCTTATTTACAATCTCATAATTACGAACCGTAGCTTCTTTATTATCCTTCAAACGTTGCCGGGCACCGGGAAGTGTCATGCCTTTTTCTTTTACCAAATGGTAGATAAGTCCGATCGTTTCTACATCTTCTTTGCGGTACTGACGTATTCCTCTTCCCGCTGTCTTAGGAGAGATTTGCGGAAATTCCTTTTCCCAAAAACGGAGCAATGACGGATTGACTCCGAACATATCGGCAACTTCTCCTATTGAATAATATAGCTTCAATTCTTTGTCTGTATTAAGCATAACACTCCTGTTTTAAGATTTTAATCAAATACTTTACCATGATTGGCTGCCAACTGAATCATCTTTTCATAATCTTCGGCACTCAAATCCATGAAATAATAATTGACCGGATTTACTACCTGCCCTTTCACGTACACTTCATAATGCAAATGCGGGCCGGTACTTTTTCCTGTACTACCCACTTTTCCGATAATCTCACCACGTACCACTTTCTTTCCGACTTTCGTATTAAATCCCTGCAAGTGAGCATACCGAGTAAGATACCCGAAACCATGATCTATCTCAATAGTATTACCGTATCCGGTTTCCCATCCCACTTTCACCACTGTTCCGTTTCCGGTAGCATAAACATCCGTTCCCGGATGAGCAGAGAAGTCCATGCCTGCATGGAACTTTGTCGTACCATAAATAGGGTCAATACGTGTACCATAACCGGATGCTGTCTGACGAAGATCTTTATTCGAAATAGGCTGTATGGCCGGAATACATTTCAGCATCTCATCGTGGTTCTTACACATATCAATCACATCATCGAAAGATTTCGACTGGATATAAAGCCTTTTGGAAAGCACGTCCAACTTTTGAGTCGTATTCACCACCAGCTTGGCATTCGCCAAATCCATCAGTTCTTCGTAACGGTTCGTCCCGCCATAACCTGCCTGACGAATAGCCGGAGAAACAGGATCTGCCTGTAAAATCACCCGATACAGATTATCGTCACGTTGCTGAATATCCTGAAGCACCCCCATAGCGTCGTCCAAACGCCGGGAAAGCACATTGTACTGCGCCAAAAGACGGCTGTTTTCAATTCTTAATTCCTTCTCCGACGGAGAACCAAAAATCAAAAGCAATACAATAAAGCAACCTGCTCCCAACCCCATTCCATAGAAAAGCCGACGCAGGATACTAAGCGCACGCTGCCGTACAGTAGGGTAAATTCGATCATAAGTCTGGGTCTGTGGATTATAGATGTAGTATACTTTGCGCATCTTTTTGGAAATATTTCGCTTGTTAATACGGCAAAAGTAATAAAAACAAGCTATCTTTGCACAGTTTTTACGAATTTATGAGTTGTGATTTATGATTTATTGGGGATTCCTCCCCTCTCTCATATCCCACAGCCCATAATTCATAATTCATAAATCATAATTCTTCATTATATGTTGACTGCAAAAGAGATCAGAGATTCATTCAAGAATTTCTTTGAGTCGAAAGGACACCACATCGTTCCCTCGGCTCCGATGGTGATTAAAGATGACCCTACCCTGATGTTTACGAACGCGGGTATGAACCAGTTTAAAGATATTATTTTGGGTAACCATCCGGCGAAATACCAAAGAGTCGCGGACTCGCAAAAATGTTTGCGTGTAAGCGGAAAGCATAATGACCTGGAAGAAGTAGGACACGATACGTACCACCACACCATGTTTGAAATGCTTGGTAACTGGTCGTTCGGCGATTACTTCAAGAAAGAAGCGATCAGCTGGGCATGGGAATATCTGGTAGAAGTCTTGAAACTGAATCCGGAACATCTCTATGCAACCGTATTTGAAGGAAGTCCTGAAGAAGGATTGAGCCGTGACGACGAAGCTGCTTCCTATTGGGAACAGTTCTTGCCGAAAGATCACATCATCAACGGTAACAAACACGACAACTTCTGGGAAATGGGTGATACAGGACCTTGCGGACCTTGTTCCGAAATCCATATCGACCTCCGTCCTGCTGAAGAACGTGCCAAGATCTCCGGTCGCGACCTCGTGAACCACGATCACCCGCAGGTAATTGAAATCTGGAACCTCGTGTTCATGCAATACAACCGCAAAGCAGACGGCAGTCTTGAGCCGCTTCCTGCCAAGGTTATTGATACCGGTATGGGATTCGAACGTCTTTGTATGGCTCTGCAAGGCAAAACATCCAACTACGACACAGACGTATTCCAGCCAATGTTGAAAGCTATTGCAGCAATGTCGGGTACAGAATATGGAAAAGACAAGCAACAAGATATTGCTATGCGTGTGATTGCCGACCATATCCGTACCATTGCATTCTCAATCACAGATGGCCAGTTGCCGTCTAATGCAAAGGCAGGTTATGTGATCCGCCGTATCCTTCGCCGTGCTGTTCGTTACGGATATACTTTCCTCGGACAGAAACAGGCATTTATGTATAAGTTGCTTCCTGTATTGATTGATAACATGGGAGAGGCTTATCCTGAACTAGTTGCACAAAAGACACTGATTGAAAAAGTAATCAAGGAAGAAGAAGAATCATTCCTCCGCACTTTAGAAACTGGTATCCGTTTATTGGATAAGACAATGGAAGATACCAAAGCCAATGGAAAAACTGAAATCAGCGGTAAAGATGCCTTTACTTTGTATGATACATTCGGTTTCCCGCTCGACTTGACAGAGCTGATTCTCCGTGAAAACGGAATGACTGTCAACATTGAAGAGTTCAATGAAGAAATGCAGCAACAGAAACAGCGTGCACGTAATGCTGCCGCCATCGAAACTGGTGACTGGATTGTACTGAAAGAAGGAACTACTGAATTCGTTGGTTACGATTACACTGAATACGAGGCTTCTATCCTTCGTTACCGTCAGATCAAACAAAAGAACCAGACATTGTATCAGATTGTACTCGACTATACTCCGTTCTATGCAGAAAGTGGTGGTCAGGTAGGTGATACAGGTGTATTGGTGAGCGAGTTCGAGACGATTGAAGTGGTCGACACAAAGAAAGAGAATAATCTTCCGATACATATTACCAAAAAGTTACCCGAACATCCGGAAGCTCCGATGATGGCTTGTGTAGATACTGACAAACGCGCTGCCTGCGCAGCTAATCACTCGGCGACTCACTTGCTGGATGCTGCTTTACGTGAAGTATTGGGTGAACACATCGAACAGAAAGGTTCATTGGTTACACCGGATTCATTGCGTTTCGACTTCTCTCACTTCCAGAAAGTGACCGATGAAGAAATCCGTAAAGTTGAACATATCGTCAATGCAAGAATCCGCGCTAATATCCCATTGAAAGAATATCGCAATATTCCTATCGAGGAAGCTAAGGAGTTGGGAGCTATCGCTCTCTTTGGTGAAAAGTATGGCGACAGAGTTCGTGTGATCCAGTTCGGTACTTCTATCGAGTTCTGCGGTGGTACACACGTAGCTGCAACCGGAAATATCGGTATGGTGAAAATCATCTCCGAAAGTTCTGTTGCTGCCGGCGTTCGCCGTATTGAAGCTTATACCGGAGCACGCGTGGAAGAAATGCTGGATACGATACAAGATACACTTAGCGACTTGAAGGCTCTCTTTAACAATGCTCCTGACTTGAGAATTGCAATCCGTAAATATCTGGATGAAAATGCAGGATTGAAAAAGCAGGTAGAAGACTTCATGAAAGAGAAAGAAGCAGCTTTGAAGGAAAGACTACTGAAAAATGTACAAGAGATCCACGGTATCAAAGTAATCAAGTTCTGTGCCCCACTACCGGCAGAAGTAGTGAAGAATATCGCTTTCCAACTTCGGGGTGAAATCACAGAAAACTTGTTCTTCGTAGCCGGAAGTACAGACAATGGCAAACCGATGCTGACAGTAATGCTTAGCGATAATTTGGTTGCTGGTGGTCTGAAAGCTGGTAATCTGGTAAAAGAGGCTGCCAAACTGATTCAAGGTGGCGGCGGTGGCCAACCTCACTTCGCTACTGCAGGAGGCAAAAATGCTGATGGACTACCGGCAGCAGTTGAAAAAGTACTGGAGCTGGCAGGAATCTAAGAATAAATAAAAGAGGCTGTCTAACAGGCCCCGAAAAAAAGAAATCACCCCTGTCAGAGTTTGTTCTGATAGGGGTGAAATCGTTAAAAAGAGACTTATAGACAACCTCTTTTACGTAAAGACTTAAAATTAGACGCGTCTGAATAAATACATAAGAAACTCCCTATTAATGTAGAAAAAAAATAGTGACGGTATATGCACAGGATAGTGACGGTATCGCTGGCATATAGCGTCACTATTTGCATCGGATAGCGTCACTATTTTACAGAAGGGAATTCACCAACAACAATTTCGGCTTGAATCCCCTTTTGAATCCCCTATAAAAGCATCGGGGAAGGATATTTCCTACCCTCCCCCCAAAACCAACAAACCCGGTAAAAAATAGAAGTCTATTTGTCTCTTTCTAAAAATATTAGCTTATAATTTAGGCTTGTCACAGTTTTTTTCTACCTTTGTGACCAGATTAATTATTTTTCTTATCCTTCAAATAAATAAAATAAGTAATCACTAATACCTAAAGAATGATGAGAACACCTGCTTATCTATGCCTGCTGTTAACCTGCATGCTCATTTCTTGTACCCCTACGCAAGAGAAACACGAAATAGATTACACATCTTATGTAAATCCATTTATCGGAACAGACTTCACTGGAAACACTTATCCTGGTGCCCAAGCTCCTTTCGGCATGGTGCAACTTAGCCCGGACAACGGACTCCCCGGATGGGACCGTATCTCTGGTTATTTCTATCCGGATAGTACGATTGCCGGTTTCAGCCACACGCATCTTTCCGGCACTGGAGCGGGAGATTTGTATGACATCTCTTTCATGCCTGTCACTCTTCCCTACAAAGAAGCGGAAGCACCGCTTGGCATCCATTCTAAATTCTCCCACAAAGATGAAAGTGCTCATGCCGGTTATTATCAAGTACGCCTGACTGATTATAACATCAACGTCGAACTGACTGCCACCGAGCGTTGTGGTATCCAACGTTATACGTTTCCGGAAGCCCAATCTGCTATCTTCTTAAATCTGAAGAAAGCCATGAACTGGGATTTTACCAACGATTCTCATATCGAAGTCGTAGACTCCGTCACCATTCAAGGTTACCGTTTCTCCGACGGCTGGGCACGCGATCAACACATCTATTTCCGCACCCGATTCTCCAAGCCTTTTGAGAAAATGGAACTGGACACAACTGCCATCATCAAAGACAATAAACGTATCGGCACAGCTGTTATCGCCCGCTTCGATTTCAACACCCAAAAGGATGAACAGATATTGGTAAACACTGCCATTTCCGGTGTCAGCATGGAAGGAGCAGCCAAAAACCTGCAAGCTGAAGTCCCCGAAAATAACTTCGACAAATACTTGGCGGAAACAAAAGCAAACTGGAACCGCCAGCTCGGAAAGATTGAAATAAAAGGTGATAATGAGAACGATAAAGTGAACTTCTACACCGCTCTCTATCACTCAATGATTGCTCCAACTATTTACAGTGATGTAGACGGAGCTTACTACGGTCCCGATAAGAAAGTACACCAAGCCGACGGCTGGATTAATTATAGCACTTTCTCCTTATGGGATACATACCGTGCCGCCCACCCGCTCTTTACTTATACCGAACCCGAGCGTGTCAACGACATGGTGAAATCCTTCATCGCCTTCTACGAACAGAATGGCCGTCTGCCAGTGTGGAACTTCTACGGAAGTGAAACAGACATGATGATCGGTTATCATGCTGTTCCTGTTATTGTAGACGCCTATCTGAAAGGAATCGGCGACTTCGACGCAAAGAAAGCCTTGGATGCTTGCATAGCAACGGCTAATCTGGATAATTACCGCGGCATCGGACTCTACAAAGAATTAGGATACATACCTTACAACGTAACAGACCACTACAACGCAGAAAACTGGTCGTTATCCAAAACACTGGAATACGCTTTCGATGACTATTGCATTGCCGAAATGGCGAAGAAGATGGGCAAACAAGACATTGCGGACGAATTTTATAAACGTTCTCAAAATTACAAGAATGTTTATAACCCCGCCACTTCTTTCATGCAGCCACGTGACGACAAAGGCACCTTTATCAAGGACTTCAAAGCCGATGACTATACACCACACATTTGCGAAAGTAACGGATGGCAATACTTTTGGTCTGTTCAGCATGACATTAACGGACTGATCGACCTTGTAGGAGGTAAAAACCGATTTGCCGAAAAACTGGACAGTATGTTCACCTATCATCCAGCAGCAGATGACGAACTACCTATCTTCAGCACGGGCATGATAGGACAATATGCGCATGGCAATGAACCGAGCCATCATGTTATTTATCTGTTCAATGCTATAGGACACGAAAATCGCACACAAGAATATGTGGCCAAAGTGATGAACGAGCTCTACAAAAACGAACCAGCCGGTCTTTGTGGCAACGAAGATTGCGGACAGATGTCAGCATGGTATGTATTCAGTGCGATGGGATTCTACCCCGTCAATCCCGTCAGTGGAAAATACGAGATAGGTACTCCCCTATTCCCGGAAATGCAATTACATCTGGCGAATGGAAAAACTTTCACCGTACTGGCCCCCAAAGTGAACAAAGAAAATATCTATATCCAATCCATCAAAATAGATGGAGAACCGTATGACAAAACGTATCTTACTCACGAGCAAATCATGAGTGGAGCAACTGTCGAATTCGAAATGAGTAACACCCCTAAAGCAATTGGAGTCATATTCGAAGAAAATAACCCATAAGCCAAACCTGAACAACCAATTGAGAGAATGAACGAAAACTTCGATATAACCTATAAAGCACTATTTCGCCGGTACTACCCCAGCCTGATTTTCTATGCTACCCGTCTGGTGGGAGAAGAAGAAGCAGAGGATGTAGTGCAGGACGTATTTGTAGAATTATGGAAGCGGAAAGACCACATAGAGATAGGCGACCAAATCCAGGCCTTTCTCTATCGTGCCGTTTACACCCGTGCCCTTAACGTCTTGAAACACCGCAGTGTGGAAGAAGGTTATTGTGTTGCCATGGAAGAAATCAACCAAAGACGCGCAGAATTCTATCAACCGGACAACAACGAAGTGATTCGGAGGATCGAAGACAAGGAACTCCGCAAGGAAATTCATGATGCAATTAATGAACTCCCTGACAAATGCAAAGAGGTTTTCAAACTTAGCTATCTGCATGATATGAAAAACAAGGAAATAGCCGATATTCTCGGAGTTTCACTCCGCACGGTGGAAGCCCATATGTATAAGGCTTTAAAATACTTGCGTGGCCGACTTGATCCTCTTTGGACGATTCTTTTCTTATTTTTATGGCGATTATAATAAGTGTTTTTGCGTTTTGAATTGTATTACTAATATGAAGGAAAAGAAAATGAGTAATCTGAGTGAAGAAATAATAAACAGATATCTGACAGGACAGTGTTCTGAAGAAGAGCTTATCGAGGTTAATGCCTGGATGAAGGAATCGGAAGAAAATGCCCGCCAGCTCTTTCGTATGGAAGAAATCTATCATTTGGGTAAATTCGACCAGTACACTGATGAACAACGGATACTTCGTGCGGAAAAACAACTCTATAAAAAGCTGGACGAAGAGAAAGGTAAACAGAGCAAAATACTAAGCATGCATCGCTGGATGAAATATGCCGCAGTGATTGCTGTAATGTTGGTCATGGGTGGTGGAGTCGGATATTGGTTCTATCAAAGCGGAAACAATCAACAAATGATGGTTGCAGTAGCCAGCGAAGGCATTGTTAAGGAGGTAGTCTTACCGGATGGCAGCAAGGTTTGGCTGAACAATGCAGCAACCTTGAAATATCCACGTGAGTTCTCCGAAAAGGAACGCAATGTCTACCTGGAAGGAGAAGCTTATTTTGAGGTCACCAGAAACCGCCATAAGCCATTCACCGTTCAAAGTGATGCAATACGCGTACGCGTATTGGGAACTACGTTCAATTTAAAATCCAATAAACGTTGCCGAATAGCAGAGGCGACACTTATTGAAGGTGAGATTGAAGTAAAAGGCAATAAGGAAGAGGGGCAGATTATCCTCACTCCGGGGCAACGTGCGGAACTGAACAAAAATAATGGACGATTGACCGTGAAACAAGTGGATGCCAAGTTGGATGCTGTTTGGCACGATAATCTGATTCCATTCCAAAAAGCAGATATCTTCACCATCACCAAAGCGCTGGAGCGTTTCTATGATGTGAAAATCATTCTGTCTCCTGACATTCAGACGGGTAAAACTTACTCCGGTGTACTGAAAAGGAAATCGAATATCGAGTCAGTGTTAAAATCATTGCAAAACTCTATACCTATTGATTATAAAATTGTCGGAAACAATATCTTCATTTCTCCCAAATAAGAAGTAAAAGATGAACCGGATAAAACTTAAAAGCTATTAATACCATGAAATTAAAAACATTCCTAATAGTAGAATGTTTAGGAGGTTTATTCACACTTAGCTCCTGCACAGCCCCCACTAATGTAAAAGACTATAGTGCTTACGTCAACCCTTTCATCGGTACCGGTGGACATGGTCATACCTTCCCCGGAGCGGTAGTTCCCCACGGGATGATTCAGCCCAGTCCGGACACCCGGATCGATGGTTGGGATGCCTGTTCCGGTTATTATTATGCCGACTCTACCATCAATGGCTTCTCACACACACACGTCAGCGGTACAGGTTGTTGCGACTATGGAGATGTCTTGCTCATGCCAACTGTGGGTAAACAACAATATCGTACAACCGATCCCCAAAGCCAACGCCTAGCATACGCTTCCTCTTTCTCACATAAGAATGAAATCGCAGAACCAGGATATTATTCTGTCTTTCTTGATACTTACCAGGTGAAAGCTGAAATTTCATCCACCAAACGAGGAGCAATCCATCGCTATACTTTTCCCGAAAACGCCGAATCCGGGTTTATCATCGACCTAGATTACAGCCTGCAACGACAGACTAACTCCGAGATGGAAATAGAAGTAATAAGCGATACGGAAATCTGTGGACATAAGAAAACAACTTATTGGGCTTTCGACCAATATATCAACTTCTACGCTAAATTTTCCAAACCATTCTCTTATACGCTCGTTACGGATTCTATCACCATGGACAATGGCAAACGGCTTCCTGTCTGCAAAGCATTATTGCATTTCAACACCAGTAAAGACGAGCAGGTTCTTGTTAAAGTAGGTGTGTCCGCTGTCGATATTGCCGGTGCACGGAAGAACGTTGAATCAGAAATTCCCGGATGGGATTTCGAGAAAGTACGTAAAGACGCACGTACGGCATGGAATGAATATCTTTCCAAAATTGATATTACAACTTCCGATAAAGAAGATAAAGCCATCTTCTACACGGCCCTCTATCATACGGGAATCAGTCCAAATCTGTTCACTGATGCAGACGGACGTTATTTAGGAATGGATCTTGAAGTGCATCAAGGAGACACCCTTAATCCGATATACACTGTTTTTTCTTTATGGGATACTTTCCGTGCGCTACATCCGCTAATGACTATCATTGATCCTGATCTGAATAATCACTTTATCAATTCGTTAATTAAAAAGCATCAGGAAGGTGGAATATACCCCATGTGGGACTTGGCTTCCAATTACACCGGCACTATGATTGGTTATCATGCTGTTCCGGTCATCGTGGATGCCTACATGAAAGGGTATCGCAATTTTGATGCCAAAGAGGCTTATAAAGCCTGCCTGCGTGCCGCCGAATATGACACTACCGGCATCAAATGTCCGGATTTGGTATTGCCTCATCTCATGCCTAAAGCAAAATATTATAAGAATGCCATCGGATATATCCCTTGTGACCGCGAAAACGAATCAGTGGCCAAAGCGTTAGAATATGCGTATGATGACTGGTGTATCTCTATCTTTGCAGAAGCGATGAGTGATTTTGAATCCAAAGCAAAGTATGAACGCTTCGCCAAGGCTTACGAATTCTATTTCGACAAATCAATCCGCTTCATGCGTGGATTAGATTCAAAAGGTGAATGGCGTACTCCATTCAATCCGCGTGCATCTACTCACCGCAGCGATGATTATTGTGAAGGAACAGCTTGGCAATGGACTTGGTTTGTGCCGCATGATGTAGAAGGATTAGTCAATCTGATGGGTGGAGAAGATGCTTTTGTCCAGAAACTCGATTCCTTATTCTCGGCCGATTCATCACTTGAAGGTGAGACAACCTCATCAGATATCAGCGGACTGATCGGGCAATATGCACATGGAAACGAACCAAGTCACCATGTGATCCATCTATATAACTACGTTAACCATCCTTGGAGGACTCAAGAGTTGGTGGATAGCGTTTACCGGAGCCAGTATACCAACAGTATAGACGGTCTTTCGGGCAATGAGGACTGCGGTCAGATGTCTGCCTGGTATATACTCAACTCTATGGGATTCTATCAGGTATGTCCCGGCAAGCCGGTATATTCCATCGGACGTCCTGCCTTCGACAAAGCAGTTATCAATCTGCCTGAAGGAAAGACTTTCAGTATTGTAGTCAAGAATAATGGAAAAAAGAATAAATACATTGAAAGTGTATTGCTGAACGGTAAAGCTCTAAACATTCCATTCTTTAACCATCAGGATATTGCGAATGGAGGAATGATGGAAATCAAGATGACCGATCATCCTACGAAATGGGGAGTCCTCTCTCCGGCTCTCTCCTCCAAAGAAGAGGAATGAGTTGGTACTAGCTGTTCAAATTGAATAAAAAAAACAAAACCTTGAAAAATAAATTGGCTCAATCGATTTCTGATTCGATTGAGCCATAAATAATAAATAAGACCATGAAAAAGTATCTCCTATTAGTATGCGCATTAAGTTGTATCGTCTTTGCAAAAGCCAAAGACTGGACGCAGTATGTCAATCCGCTTATGGGTTCTCAATCTAGTTTCGAGTTATCAACTGGTAATACTTATCCAGCCATTGCCCGTCCGTGGGGGATGAATTTCTGGACTCCACAGACAGGAAAGATGGGAGACGGATGGCAATACACTTATACAGCTAATAAGATTCGTGGATTTAAACAAACACATCAACCCAGTCCGTGGATTAATGATTACGGACAATTCTCTATTATGCCTGTAGTAGGCAAACCGGAATTCAATGAAGAGAAGCGTGCCAGTTGGTTTGCCCACAAAGGAGAAACTGCCACTCCTTATTATTATAAAGTATATCTTGCAGAGCATGATGTAGTGACAGAAATGGCTCCAACCGAGCGTGCCGTTCTTTTCCGTTTCACTTTTCCGGAAAACGATCATTCGTATGTTGTAGTGGATGCCTTCGATAAGGGATCGTATATTAAGGTTATTCCGGAAGAAAACAAGATTATCGGTTACACGACTCGCAACAGCGGTGGAGTTCCCGAAAACTTTAAAAATTACTTTATTATTGAATTCGACAAGCCTTTCACATATAAAGCTACGGTAGCCAATGGCAATCTGCAGGAAAATGTTACCGAACAGACAACAGATCATGCCGGAGCCATTATTGGTTTCCAAACACATAAGGGCGAACAAGTACATGCAAGAATTGCTTCTTCTTTCATCAATTTTGAACAGGTAGCTTTGAATATGAAAGAGTTGGGCAAAGATAATATTGAACAGCTAGCCAAGAAAGGAAAAGAAGTGTGGAACCAAGTGTTAGGCAAAATAGAAGTAGAAGGAGGCAATCTCGATCAATATCGCACATTCTATTCTTGTTTATATCGTTCATTGCTCTTCCCACGCAAATTCTACGAACTGGATGCTGCCGGACAACCTGTTCATTACAGTCCTTATAACGGGCAAGTATTACCGGGGTATATGTATACTGACACAGGCTTTTGGGATACTTTCCGTTGCCTATTCCCGTTATTGAACCTAATGTACCCGTCAGTCAACAAGGAAATGCAGGAAGGTCTGATCAATACATATAAAGAGAGCGGTTTCTTCCCGGAATGGGCAAGTCCGGGGCACAGAGGCTGTATGGTTGGTAACAACTCTGCTTCTGTCTTAGTGGATGCTTACATGAAAGGAGTGAAAGTGGACGATATAAAAACATTGTATGAAGGGCTGATTCACGGAACGGAGAATGTACATCCACAAGTATCATCAACAGGACGTTTGGGATATGAATATTACAATAAACTGGGTTACGTGCCTTATGATGTAAAAATCAATGAGAACGCCGCACGCACGTTGGAATATGCATACAATGACTGGTGTATCTACCAACTGGCAAAGGAACTTAAACGTCCGAAGAAAGAGATTAACCTCTTCGCCAAACGTGCCATGAACTACAAGAATCTTTTCGACAAAGAATCCAAACTGATGCGCGGACGCAACGAAGACGGTACATTCCAGTCTCCATTTTCTCCGTTGAAATGGGGTGACGCTTTCACGGAAGGAAATAGCTGGCACTACACTTGGTCTGTATTCCACGACCCTCAGGGACTTATCGACCTGATGGGTGGAAAAGACATGTTTATCACAATGATGGACTCCGTATTTGCCGTACCGCCTGTCTTTGACGACAGCTACTACGGACAGGTGATTCACGAAATACGTGAAATGACTGTTATGAACATGGGAAACTATGCGCATGGCAACCAGCCTATCCAGCACATGATTTACTTATATGACTATGCCGGTCAGCCCTGGAAAGCCCAATACTGGCTGCGCCAGGTTATGGACAGAATGTACACTCCGGGCCCGGACGGTTATTGCGGCGATGAAGACAACGGGCAGACTTCCGCCTGGTATGTATTTTCGGCACTGGGATTCTACCCTGTTTGCCCGGGAACGGACGAGTATATCATAGGTGCCCCGTTATTCAAGAAAGCTACGCTCCACTTCGAGAATGGAAACAGTTTAGTGATTGATGCTCCGAACAACAGCAAAAAGAATTTCTATGTCAACTCGCTGAATGTTAATGGTACTGATTATACCAAGAATTATCTCCGTCACGAAGACTTATTCAAAGGTGGCACTATCAAAGTGGATATGGGTAACCAACCGAATAAGAACAGAGGAACGAAAGAAGAGGATATGCCTTATTCTTTCTCTAAAGAGCAATAATCCTTTCTCTATAAAATTGTCGCCATCCCGGTTTCAGCCTTCAGTTTCTTTCTGAAAGTAGCTAATTATCGGGATTCTGGCTGAAAGCGATAGCCTGAAAGCAAAGAAGTCCGCTTTCAGGCTATTGTTTTTGATTACTTTTCACTACTTTTTGAGATAAAGTATCATAAATGCCACTATAAGACCATTACTATTCATCGATTTCACCTGATTCTCGAAATGCCGATGAATAAAGAGATAGCGGGTGAAAGCAAGTGGCAAATTCAGGTAAAACTGGACATTATCGGTTTCACCTTGTTTTTCAAAAATATCCCTTGAGCTAAAAACAATATCATTATAGCTAATCCGGATATGATTATAGCTAATAAAAATATGCTTATAGCAAATCTGTTGTCAGGTATTAATAGATAATCCATCAGGTATTAACAGCCTGAGCACAAGGTATTAACACCTTAATTTTCAGCCACTAATGCTTGAGTTGGTGTATCTATATATTCAACACATTGTATCTATATACTTACCATATTGAATCTATATATTCAGTACGGTGGCTCTATATGCCCAGCAACCGGTATAAACAAATTTGAAAGGTGAAAGCAATAACGGGAGATTTCACCTTGATTTCTTCTACGCTTTCACCCGCTATCTCCTTATTCATCGATGTTTCAGATATAAGGTGAAACTGGTGGAATTTATGAGTTTAAAGTTCATGTTATACTTATGAGAATCAGTAATTGAAAACAAATTCTCATTCATTTCCGTGCAGAATGGAATGAAATCTTCATTTCCCATCACTCCACAGCAATAAAAGGCTCTTCACTCACCGAAGAAGAATGCCGCCTGTTGATTGTAGACGGTATCACCGCCAAGGGAAAACCGCTGTATGATTATAATATGGTAAAGGATCATTTTGAAGCTTTGCGTTTTATAGTGGAAGAGGCTAAAAAGAAACGTGAAATTACTCCTGTTTTTATACAGGATATTTCAGTTCACGTAATGCGTACAACAGGAAGTATAATTCATTCCAGCGCAGGAGATTATGATTCTTCTAAAGGAGACTGGCGCAAATCTTCTGTACATGTAGGCGACCGTTACTTCGTAAACTATCAAAAAGTAGAACGTGAAGTAACCCGTCTATGCGAAATACTAAATCAGCGTATCAAACAAGTTCAGACACTCGACTCTATCTATCAGTTAGCTTTCGACGCCCATTTTTATTTAGTCAGCATCCATCCGTTTGCCGATGGAAACGGAAGAATTTCACGCTTATTGATGAATTATATTCTCTCTTATCATCAACTCCCTCTAGCCACTATATTCAAAGAGGATAAACTGGAATATTATCAGGCATTGGAAGCATCATGTCCTCAAGATGATGAAGAACCGGACTTATGCCCTATCCGTAATTTCATGTTTGCTCAACAAATGAAGTATCTTTCAATGGAGATTAAGAAATACAAGCAGGCGGAGAAAAAGGGGGGGATGAGGTTTGTTTTCTAAGTAGATATAATGAAGGTAGCAGTTGAATAAATTATACATTTAATCAACTATTGAATTATAGAAATACAAAAAAAGAGCCAGGCTTTCTGAATGAAGCCCGACTCTAAAATTAACTTGTATGCTAATGACTAGACCTTACTGAGCGTTGTAGATATAAACTTCAGTTAAATCAATAAATCTATTATAACGTCCCTCTAGTTCAACCTTCACATAGCGAGTGTTTTGAGGAGTAAAGAATTGGAAATAATGGTTATACGCCTGAGGAGTATCAAGTGAACCTTGCGTAACCCATGTTTCATTATCCATTGAGGTAGAAATAGTTACCTTCTTAGGAGATGATGCCGAACCATTATTATAATAATCAATACCAAAACCGGTCATTGTCTTTTCCGACTTCATATCAACAACAAACCAGAAATCACCCTGCTTATAGACATCATTTCCACCGCTTCCACCTTTGCCGTCAATAAGCACATTACCATTCCCCCAAAGACTCGGATCCAATTCTACCGACCAACCAGTTTTAGCCAGTTCAACCCAATTAGTAACCTTATCGGATACATATCCAAAGTTTCTGAAGACTTTATTGACATTGAAAGTCAGGAAGTTCTCCTTCTTATTTTCTACAACAACAGGGTCTTCACTTTCTGCCGAAGCAGTCACCACAAGCGTATGAGTTTCAGGATCTGCAGTTGTCAACAAGAAGGCGTCGGTAATAGACCATGTAATGTCTGCTGATTCTAACTCTCCAGCAGGTATGATGATTTCAGCAGGAGTAACAGTGATATCATTCATAAATTGTTCGTCCAGCCCTGTAGTGGCAAGTTTCACCTTTACGTCTTTTCTTGCCGGCTTATCCAACTTCATCTTGAAAGTATAGGATATAGGATCAGGATTGACAATCGCTCCTTGAGAGAAAGCACGTTCAAATGTAACGTTATTACCGCTCTCACCAACCACAGAGCATGAAGCTGTGTATGCTTCCTTCTCTATTACAACTTTAGATTCTATTGGTTCAGTTCCTATCTTATATCCTTCCACACTGGCTTTCACACCCAGTTCGTAGGTTGCCGCATCATAATTGGGTACTGCAAAACTAAAATCTTCATCCTTCAAAGCCACAGTGACAGAAGCATCTGTTGAACCGGCAGGAAGAACTACTTTAGTGGCACTGATCTCTACATTTTCTTTTGGGATATTAGTATTTATAATATCAAAAGTCACTGTAGCATCTTCCGGTGATGCAACAAAATGGAATGTATAAGTTCTAGTGACAGGACCATCTAATTCCAATGTACCATCAGATTTGTAAACTGCAGTTAACGCCGCTTTAGACGCTCCTTCCGCATCGTCAATCGTTATAGTAGGCTGATTCACCGGATATTTAACCAAATCCACCACCTCATCATCCTGACATCCAGCAAAAGTAACGAATGATCCTATTGCCAGAGATAAAAAGAGTTTATAATGTGCTTTCATATTCTTGTTTTTTATTTGTTCCTATTTTATTTAAAGATCATCCGGATATTTATATGGCGTCGGATCATTCTTCTTGTAGAATATAGTCGGTGCTGCTACATTAGACCCGTACAATACTTCACCACCACCTTGAAGACGGCTGAAAACACTACCATATTTAGCCGGACTTGGAGCAAATCCCATAAACCATCCATACCCTCCATCTATCATACTTTGAGCTTTAGAAGCTGATAAGCTACCGCCACCGCCTAAGTTGAATTCCATTGAAATACCGGAGCATTGTTTCTTTGTCATTTGTCCGATAGGATATGCAGCACTACCATAGTTGGCTACCACAATATCTATCCATTCTTTTGCATCTACCCCGTCAACAGTAGCTACACCATACATCTGTCCCCAATCAAATACAGTAACCAGTTTATCCGGCATTGCCTGTTTGGTTTCATAACACAGACGAGCTGCAGCAGCCGTACTTGGATTAGTAAGAGACGGATTGCTCAAATCAGGACTGTTTGAATACTCATCGTCATAATTTACTCCATCCAAGTTATATGCCTTACAATACTGGGCAACTTCACGGGCAAAGTCTTTAGCACCTTGTTCGGAAAGCTGTGCCAAGCCTGTAATGTCATGGTTACCAAGCAGTCCTAACAATACTTTCACACCACGTCTACGCAGTGGCTGAAGAAGAGTTTCATTATTATCCAACAGATACTGTACATTCGGGTTACATTGTACACGAGGACGTCCTGCTTCAGCATCATAGTTGATATTAGCAGCAAACAGTACAACAACATCCCAAAGAAGTTTTCCATTCTCTAATTGGAAAGAAAGAGTATTCAGCGGATTTACGTCATTTACTTCAAAGAACAAATAACCTTGCATTACACCTTCTCCTTTATATGCATCACCGGCATTTCGCATATCTTTCACCAGATAAATACAATGTTTCGCATCTTCATCTTTAATAGTGATATCACTGCTCTGATCACTGATAGCTACCGGAATAGCATATGTTTTATCTTCCTGCAGACCTTCTCCTGCCCGAATAGTCATCTCTACCTCCGCTGATTTAGTATTAGCGTTCACTGTAAGTATTCCTTCGTTAGCAAAGGTAACCAGGTCCTGCGGATACAATGCAAAATCTGTATTATGCGCTTTATTATACGTTTCCAAATAAGCAGCATCAATTTTCACTTTTGCCGATGTAGCTGTATTAGGTGTCTTGCTCAACCCCATTTTTACGGTAGTGGCATAAGTCTCACCGTGCAATTCGACAACCTTAGAAACTAAGTTCGACTTTCCATCACGCAGATATGCATTATTTTCATAAATGCCACTGTAGGCCGACTCATCAATATTCTTTCCGACCTCAAGATCATCAGCACAAGAGGTCAAGAATGCAGTACTGCTCACAATCATGGCAGCGAACAAACCCGAAGTTATATATTTCATATTCATAATGAATTCTTGAATAAAAGATTAAACCAACAATTAATTTATCTTAGGAATCTCTACTTTTACCCAAGTAGGATCGCCCGAACCTGTAATATCATTACCATGTCCAGTCTGGTCGGTAATAACATTTCCGGCACCTTCATTAAACTTCCAGTAAGCAACCAGTCCTTCACTGGCAGGATCTACTTCATAAGGATTAGTGGCAATTTGCTCTGCCGTTCTTTGCACTGACCACACGCGGACTTCTGAAATATCTCCCGGCAACCAACGAGTATCATCCCAAGCGCGACCAATATAACAACCACTGCTCAAAGATACATTACCTGAAGCTGCTTCGTCTTTATAAACAAGCACACCATCTTTATAATAGATTCGTTCTTTTGTCGTATTATCATAAACAATGGCAATGTGTACCCACTCATTAATCGGTAAACCCGGAACAACATTCGGACCTGGGAAATTACCACCGGGAGCTACTACCTGAACTTGATCACGTGGACGGTCAGCATCACCAATACGTACAAGGAATTTACCTTCAATACCGAAAACAGAACTCAGGGCATTTTCACGTCCTGCCACCCAGTCTTCACTACGAACCAAAGCCTCAATAGTAACAGTAGAAAGACCATTCACACTGCTCTTCCAGTTAATTGGGAAATAGATTTCTTTGATATTTGCCACTACATTAATAAGGGCAGCACCCTTAAATATGAAATAAGCAGTACGGGCACTTTCAAGTACATCAATATTGGATGCATCTAGAATGGTGACGGGCAATACATAGCGTTTTGACTTATCCAATTCGTTGGTATTCTTAAAGTCAATCACAATATTATCACTGGAAATATCCCCTGCCTTAATAGTAGTAGTTTTTGTTGGTATATTATAAAAATATGAATCCAGTGCAGTTGCATTATCATTGTAAATCAAATTATATGCTGCTGTCATAGCGGGAGCCGCATCAAAGCTTATTTGAATATCTTGTTCTGCCGGCGATGCTATACGATAGCTAAGTTCACGGGTAGCCTCAGTTATACTGGGCTTAATCAGCAAATCATCACAAACAGGAGCCGAGCTAACATAGAGTTTATTGTCATAATGATGCTCTTCATTGATATCTTCATTCTTACAACCACTCACTGTGACTGTTGTAAGAGCCAAAAGCGCAAAACAATATTTATAGAGTTTCATTTCTATTCTTATTTATTAGGATTCATAATACGAATAACTTCACGCACATATCCATAAGTATTGTTATAATAATCATTATGGACATTCATAATAAAGATTCCTTTCCGGGTGTAATTAGGAGATGCTTCAACCATCCACTGGGCTGCTCCCGGAGCTGCTACTAGTTTATTGCCTTTTTCATCTACTGTACTCCAGTAACCCTTCACTTTATCCTTATCGTCAGCCTGCGGCAATTCGACACAAACGATAAAACGATCAACAGGAACAGGATTCACTCCCCCTTCTGTACCGCCTACTGCATCTATACCTGCCTGAATAGCTAAATATGCTTTTAAAGCAAGATCATCAGCATTGGTAGAAGAAGCAGTTTTCAACATGATGTAGTCAAACTTGCTTAACATATCCATATTCTCCGGCACTAAATATTGTACATTTCCGTAGAATACCAGAGTCTTGTCATCATGATTGCCTTGCCAGTTCATCACCTCGCCAAAAAACTTCTGTTGACGGTCATTATATTCTTTCAGAGCTGCCTCCGGAAGGCTCACCAGTGAACGCCCCGTATAATCAGCAATAACACCATCAAAGTTATATTTGTCACAAAGTGCCAACATCTCATTAGTGCGTTCACCGATATACTGAAGAGCATCCTCTTCTGTCAACTCCGGTTCGGCTTTTACTTTCTCCTTCCAGGCATTTTCAATGCTGGAATAATCAATACTGTAAACCGTACGAGTTCCTTTCTCGCGTATTTTGACCATTTCTGCCTGTACTTCGGGACTTACTTCCGGATTATTCAGACAAATGAAATCAACGCTGTCAGGTACGACGGTCAAACGTTCAGCCTGCTTGCCGGGAGATCCCTTAGGGTTCTCGAAAGAAACAAAAGTGACCTTATGTTCTTCAGACTTATATCTGTTCAAATCCTTCAGATAGTCAGCATACAACTGAGGATTCTGCTCTTCAAATGTAGGAGTATTCAATTGGAGACTTTCCACATCTGTCCAATCACTACATGAAGTTATTGTCAGAGCTGATGCCAGAAACAGCAGAGCAGACAATCTATATTTCAGGTTATTTTTCATATATACTTTCCTTTAAGTTTAATATTATTTTTTAGAAGCCCACCATACATCTGTAGCCATATTATCTGCACCGTGCAGGTAGTTGGCAATCGCATATTCTACATTTGCCTTGTTGCTGACAAATTCATCCAACGGATAAGGCATACGACGTGCACCTTTCTCTGAATCAACTACACCACCGCTCTTATTTTCTTTCACCGGGATCAGTTTCGGATATCCGGTACGGCGGAAGTCTGCCCAAGCTTCATTACCTAATTGCCAGTTAGCAATCCACTTCTGTACGATAATGCGTTCTTGCTTCTCTTCTTTGTCGGCACTATCATTCCATTTAATAGTGATATTGGACAGAGCATTCTGATAAGTATTCGTACCTGCCGGATCGGTATATGCAGTCGGTTCGTTTACATCATCTTTCAGATAGTCTTCTGCACCGTCTACCCCCCATTGTTCAAATGACAGACGGATACCTTGATTATAGAATGATTCGGCTGTACCACCCATGCTGAAGTTGAAAACAGCTTGTCCTTCAGCACGTAAGAAAGCTACTTCGGCTGCATTCATCCAATAAAGCGGAGATGTAGGAGCAATGTTCACCCCAGAGTATTTATGTCCGGTTGTCTTCAGTTCGGGAATGACAATACCACGACGCATTCCTACATAGCCCTGTCCTACCCATTCGGATTTTGTGAAGAACTTTTCACGTCTGTTATCCTTGTAACCATTCATATAGCAGATGATATCAGCAGCAGCATGCGTATCACCACCAGTCAAACAGGGTACGCCGCCATGATCGGAAGTCTGTACCTGATTGTAGCGGGTAGCTACATAAATAGGATTTTGTGAAGTCTCAAAGTAGTTCCATGTTGCATTGTCCGCATTCGATTCAATGACACCTCCGTTTGCAGGATTCACAGCTTCTTCAGCCATCTGTTGAGCTTTCACCGGATTAGCATAAGCTATACGGATAGCAAGACGCAACTTCAGTGAGTTGGCAAATCTGATCCACTTCTTTACATCACCTTTATATATATAGTCGGCTGTAGGAACGAGCTGTTCGTTAGAATTCTCATTGAGTGTGGCAATAGCTGCATTCAACTCATCGAAGAATGTATTATATGTCACTTCCTGAGAATCATAAGGAGTAGCAATTTCGCCATTCGCACCTATCTGAGAATAAGGTATCGGACCAAAAGCATCAGTTACACGATGCATAGCTGCCACCTTTATCACTTGTGCAATGGCATAAGGAACCGGATCATTCGTATTCTGTGATACCAGTTTCACTTGGGTCAGATTAGAATATAATGTCGGAATAATCTTATCACTTTTCAGAAACACACGGCTCCAGTCGTCTTTCGGATTAAAAGTGGAGATAGCCTCAGTAAAGCCAGCATTAGAATCGGCAAAATATCCGCCTAAAGGTCCGCCCAACAAGCAGTCTGTGAACTGAGCTGTATTTACATCCGGTGATACCACGCAACCGGCCAGATTATTCATGGCAGATCCCAAAGCGTATCCATCCGCTGACAAATCAGGAGCTTCATATGGGTTGGAATTGATATTCTCATAGTTACCGATACACGAAGACAGGGCAACGGTAAGAGATCCAAGTACTATTTTATTTATTATATTTTTCATACCTATCTTGATTTATTTAGAATTTAAAGCTCAGATTAAAGCCAATATTACGCAATGAAGGCATCATAAAGTAGTCAATTCCCTGATAGAAGTTATCAGTAGATGCCACGCTTTCAGGATCGAAAGGAGCCTTGTTGTAGATCATCCAAAGATTACGTCCGATCAATGAAACTTTGATATCACACACATTGCCCAGCCATTTTCTCGGAATAGTATAACCGATAGAAGCTTCCTGCAAACGAATATTAGTAGCGGAATAAATGTAATACTGAGGAACAGCCGTACCACCAGCTACTACTGAATACCAGCCTTCCGGATTTACACGGTCGTTTCCATTTACCGATACATAACCTTTGTCACGTGCAGCAGCAGATGCTTCAGAAACTCCGAAATTATCGAGAACAGCTTGTGTACGTGAGAATACAACTCCACCCAGACGAGCTGATACAAGGAATGCCACATTAATGTTTTTCCAACTGAAATTGTTACGCCATGCCAAGTTTCCTTTCGGCAATACACTTCCTAATTTGATGTAATTATTAGCTTCCAGACTCTCTGTTACAACACTGTTGTTCTCATCGATATAAACAGCTCCATTGGCATCTCTCTTCAAATCCATCAAGGAGTAAATGTCACCCATGCTTCCACCTTCTTTCAGGATGAAACGGGTACTACCCAAGCCACCCATATTCAAAGAAGAAATAGAGAATTTCTCGCCAGTAATAGGATTGATGGCATTATCAGCTAAGGTAAGAATCTTGTTCTTGTTCATTGAATAAGTAACTCCTGTATTCCAAGTAAAATCTTTCCATGTATTATTGTAGTTCAACGCTAACTCAAGACCTTGATTGCGAACTGCACCTGTCTGAATGTAGATACGCGCATATTCACCTACCGGCAACTCAGGATTGAATGTCTGATTCATTGTCTTGGCGTTATAATAAGTCACATCTAGTTCGAAGTTCTTGAAGAAACGCATATTCATACCCACTTCAAAAGAATTAGTACGTTCCGGTTTCAAATTATATACCGGGAAGTCAGTCAGGTTACTCCACTGACCAATACTAGTATTCCATGTAAACAGAGGATTAGCTATATATCTTTTGAATGCTGTACCCACAGAAGCAAAAGAACCGCGTATCTTCCAGTAAGACAGATAGTCCTTATTCAATTTAGGCATCAACTCAGACAACACTACAGACATACCTACCGAAGGATAGAAGAATGATTTATTGACGGAGTTAGGACCTGCCAACTGTGAAGGCCAGTCATTACGACCTGTCAATGTCAGATAATAAGTACTTTGGTAACCAACTTCGGCAGATGCATAGATAGACTGAGTCTGTTCACGCCATCCAGTCTGCATTTTGTTTGTCTTAGTCGTACTCAGGTTTTGAATATAGAAACCGTTTGTCAATCCAGCCTTTTCACCGGCAAATGTTTGTGAATCATCAGCAATAGGTCCGCGTACAGCCATTTCATCATATCGCATATCAGTAAACGATCCACCCATATTAGCCTGTAAAGACCATTTTTCGCCGAATGTTTTGTTCACACTTACCAGGAAGTCTGCATACAACTGCTTTTCGTAGCTTCTGGAAATGCCATAAAGGCCACGATCAGACAGCTCTGTCAGCTGAGTATTTGTACTGGCATAAGCCTTTTCCGTATAATCATTGTTAGAATTATCCAGGCGAACACGTCCGGAAACACTCAACCAGTCAAGAATCTGATAATTCAGACTTGCACCTAACATATAGCGGTCTTTCTTATTTTCACGCAAGTTACGGTAGTTCACCCAATAAGGATTCTGCATAGTCATATTACCATCACCTGTCGGCCAGTACTGAGTATAAATCTTACGTGCAACGTCATAGCGTTCGTACATTTTAATATCTTCCCAATCATTGCCGCGAGGGAACAAGTAAGCTCCTACCAATGGATTGTTGTAAGTACCCTGGTTCACCATATTGCGGTCTTTCTGCAAAATGTAGCTGGCATTTACATCCAATGTCATTTTATCATCGAGGAATGAAGTAGTATTACGCACGTTGAAATTATAACGGTCATATTTGTTGTTAGGAACGAGACCTTTTGAATTAACCGCTGCAGCGGAAGCATAAGTTTGGTTCTTTTCCGAACCGGTAGAGAACGATACGCTTTCTGTACCGATAACACCTGTCTGAAAATAATCATCACGAGGATTATATCCGAAATATCTGGCCTCTGTCAGTTTAGGACCCCAGCTACGACTGGAGTTATCATCTTTCACACCACCAATACCTGTACCATAACGTGTCTGGAAACGGGGCATTACCAAAGGAGCGTTAAACTCAACACTACTGTTCACAGTGATATTCACACGACCTTCTTTTCCTTTTTTAGTAGTAATGATAATCGCACCATTGGCAGCATCGGAACCGTAAAGCGCAGCTGCTGCCGCACCAGTCAGCACAGACATTGATTCAATATCTTCCGGGTTAATGTCGGCAATCGGCTCAGTATTTCCTTTAGAAGAAAACTCCGTTCCGTTCACTTTATTTGCATTGGAGTACATTGGAACACCGTCTACTACATACAATGCATTGGAAGACTGCATGATAGATTTTGTACCACGCATCACTACCTTGGACATACCGCCCACTCCGGACGAAGAAGCATTGATATTAACACCGGCTACTTTACCACTCAATGAATTGATAAAGTTAGGGTCTTTATTGGCAGTCACCGCATCAGCGTTTACTTGCTGTACATTGTAAGACAGCGCTTTCTCTGAGCGTTTGATTCCCAATGCCGTAACTACGACTTCCTCCAAGACTTGAGCATCTTCTTTTAAAGTAATATTAATAGCAGTATTGCCTGCTACAGCTCTCTCCAATGTTTGATACCCAACATACGAAAATTGCAAAACTGCATCTGAACCTGTAACGACCAATGTATAATTACCATCAAAATCAGTAATAGTACCATTAGTGGTTCCTTTTTCCAAGACGGAAACACCAATCAGAGGTTCGTTATTAGCATCTACCACCTTACCTGTTACTTTCTGTTGTTGTTGAGCCGACTTTGTCGTAGAAGATGCATTTGCTTTCGACAAATAAACGACATTGTCATCAATTTTATAAACGATATCTTTCCCCTTCAAAGCCTTGTCCAGTACTTCTACCAAAGAAACATCTTTAACATTCAATGACTCTATGCGCATTGAAGCCAAATTGTCATCATAAAAAAATTGATACTTAGATTGAGACTGGATTTGCTTAATCACAGTTCCTAAAGAAGAATTGGAGATCCTAATTGTCAACTGTGCTATTGCAGATTGTGCCGGAAGGGCGAATAGCAACAAGATCAACAATGCCCGAAAAATCTTCGAGCCTCTACACGAGTCATTGATTCTCATACATTTGAATTTAAGATTAAACATTAGTTTTTAAACAAAAATTAGAATCGAAATTCTATGTATTATTCTCGATTCACATTTATATAACAACCCATACCTTAAAAAACACTTAGAGGATTTTGAAAAAAAATAAATATAATCTCATATTTACTTTCCCATAATGAGTATCTTTTCTATTCATCCTAACTGGAAATCAATAATTTATAAAGAAAAAGAGATTTTTTTTATAAAAATTGGAGTCTGTTCAATTTTTATAAAATCATAAAGACTATCAATAAAGGCATCATACCAATCCTTATGAATATACAAGGAAAAAACGCAATATTAAAGTAAGCAGACATTAATATTGTGGTTTTCATTTTTTAATTGACGTGATAGTAAATCTTACTATCTATACACATATTTCAACCAGTATTCAAATGCAGGATCTTGAATTTCAATGATATTTCCAAACAATACATCAATTAAATCCTTTCCCAATGTTGCCTTACGCAAATTTTTAATATTGGCAGATGTACCTAATTTATATTTGGTCAACACTTCTTTTGAAAAGAAATTAGAAACCCCATCAGCTACTGCAAGCAAAAAATTAAGTTGTTTGGGTGTTAAAGAATCAACAACATTAGCAAATAACAGACTCAATTGAGCAATCAAGCTACTAAAAGCCTCTTCAACAATTTCTTTCGTACAACCGCTATCCGGCGTACGAAACCAAACTTGTTGACTTAATTGTTGAGTATAGTAAGGATGATTTTTCATCTTATCGGCAATAAGTCCTGCCAATTCTGTTGAGATCTGTTTTCCCGTATCAGCAAAACGTTCAGAAATAAAAGTAACCCACTCCGCACGTTCTATCTTTGAAAGAAAAAGAATATCACCAAATTTATAAAATGGCATACCATAGTTATTAAATATATTCAGCAACATATGCCGCTTACTACCATACAAACAATAACAAACTGAAGTATGCTTTTGCCAATGGGAACGAAGTTTACGTTGAAAAGCCAATGGTTCTTCATATTCATTGATATTTTGAAACTCGTCAATATAAACAACAATCCTTTTTTTCGTATCATTAGCAATCACCTGAGGCAAATCCAAAATTTCATCATAAGACAAACGACTGTCCTTAAATTCAATACCAAACGAAAGTTCATAAGTTTGAGTTGCATCAGATATAGAAACTATAGGAGCCAGCCGTCCCAAGTATTTCTTTACCCCACCGACAAATTCTTCCCAAACAGTAGTGGTAGATTTTAATAAGGAATTTGCAAAAACAGTATAAAACTCTTCTTCTGTACGACAATTAAAAATATCAACCTGACAAATGATAACATCCTTTTCTTCCTCAGATATCAATTTAGCGACTTTATGTACCAAAGACGCCTTTCCCCAACGACGAGGAGATATAATAACAGTATTTATCAGCCCTTTAAAGTTTTTCTTTAAGAACTCTGTTTCATTCCTACGATTCGTAAAATTCTCGTTTTCAGCTATTCGCCCATATAAAAAAGGAGTTTCCATATTCATCTGTTTTGGTGCAAAAATAGGAATAAAGTATGAAATCAGTTAGTTTGAAATCAGTTGATTTCAAACTAACTGATTTCATATTTGATATTCCAACCATCTATTCTACCTGCTCTTTCGGATAATTCACCAAATACAGTGTCTTCGTCGCCCGAGTGAAGGCGGTATACAACCACCGGAAATAATCTGGAGTCAAATATTCATCTGTCATATACCCCTGATCTAAAAATACATTCTGCCACTGTCCGCCTTGCGCTTTATGACAGGTTATTGCGTATGCATATTTCACCTGTAAAGCATTGTAATGTGGATCGGCTTTCATCTTTTTCATCCGGTCTCTTTTGTTTGGAATATCTATATAATCCTCAAGTACCGTATAGAACAATCGGTCATTGTCTTCTTTCGACAATGCAGGTGAGTCCGAACGTAAGGTATCCAATAATAGATTCGCATCCAATTCAAAATCATTCTGGTCAGGAAATCTGAGAGTCACTTCCGCAAAGCGAAAACCATACATCTCCCGTGTCTTACGGACACGACGCACGACTGCAATTTCTCCATTGGCAATGAAGTCCATTTCCTTATATTGCTCCGTCCAATAATAATTATTTTTGGCTATCATCAACATATCTCCTGTATTCAGTTCATCTTCCCGCCAAAGGATCTGTGCACGTATTCCGTTATTATATAGGTTCGCGCGTTTATTTGAACGACAAATCACAATCGTCTCATCCATGCCGTCATGTTCATAACAACTGGTAATGGCATCAATCAATTCCGTACCCGGCATCATCTTTATATCAGGAAAACCTGTTATTTTTATTTTAGGTAAAGAATAACAATCATCCTCCGCTATCAGTTGCCTCAACTGCGTGGCATTCCACAATATTCCGGATTCTTGCACCTGCCGAACCACTTGGGTAAGATCAATCTCACGTACTTCAAGTCCATAACCTTTCAATGCATCAGCAAAAAGCGCAGGACTCAACTCCTCACCTACCGGGGGAAGCTGTGCGGTATCTCCCATCAACAAGAGCCGGCAACCTTGTCCCGAATACACAAATTGCACCAAATCATCCAATAAACGTCCTGTTCCAAACATACTGCCCGACAGTCCTTCGTTTGAAATCATGGAAGCCTCGTCGACAATAAACAATGTATTGGTAGCTAAATTGTCATTGATCGAAAAGTTACTAAGCTCATTAGAAAAAGATTGTTGTCTATATATTTTTTTATGAATAGTAAAAGCCGGATGTCCTGCATACGCTGAAAAAACTTTTGCCGCACGTCCTGTAGGAGCCAACAATACAGATTTCTGCTGCAGCTGATCCATCGTTTTCACCAATGCCCCTACCAACGATGTTTTACCAGTACCAGCATACCCTCTTAAGATAAAGACTTCATCTGCCAGTGTGGACAGCAGAAACTCTGAAAGAGATTTTACAGCAATTTCCTGCTCTAAAGTTGGCTGATAAGGAAAATTTTCCTTAATTTGCCTTTCTAAATAGTTATTTATCATTTTTGTACGAGAAAAAAGTTCGAGGAACTATCGTATTTAAATTTATTTATTCTATTTTTGCGATGCGAATATAACAACTAAAAACATAATTTATCATGAAAACAGTATTTAATATTGTATTGGTGCTTTGTGCTGCTGCACTGATTTACATCTGTTACACCAGCATTATGGGTCCTATCAATTTTGAAAACGCAAAAAAAGAAAGAGAAAAAGCAGTCATTGCCCGTTTGATCGACATCCGTAAGGCACAGCAGGAATACCGTTCGCTGCACCGCGGAATGTATGCACCCAAATTAGACACACTGATTGATTTCGTTAAAAATCAAAAATTGCCGTTCGTTATGAAGATGGGAATGTTAACTGACAAGCAATTGGAAGACGGACTGACTGAAAAGAAAGCCATGGCTATCATCGAAAAAGCAAAGAAAACCGGTAGATACGATGAAGTTAAGAAATGGGGACTTGAAAACTTCAAACGTGACACTATGTGGGTAGCTGTATTGGATACTATCTATCCAAAAGGATTCAATGCCGACTCTATGAAATATATTCCTCACGGAAATGGTGCTCAATTCGAAATGAATGTGAAAAATGACACTGCCAAGTCTGGTGCTCCAGTATATTTGTTCGAAGTGAAAGCTCCATACGAAACTTATTTGAGCGGACTTGACAAACAAGAAATCATCAACCTAAAAGACCTGGATTCTAAACTAGGTAAATATAGCGGCTTGATGGTAGGTTCTATCGATACTCCAAACAATGGTGCTGGTAACTGGGAATAATGATTGATTTTACTAAATCAAAACAATATACTTTATCCATCCGTCTTAGTACGGATGGATTTTCTTTTTCTATCTATAACCCGATTCATGACGATTCGCTTTCAATAATAGAGAAAGAGATAGACACATCTCTATCCCTTACAGCCAATCTAAAGGCGGTCTTTCACGAATCGGACTTCCTAAATCATCCTTACAAACGGGTAAATATAATGATGGCAAGCAAGCGTTTTACAATTGCGCCATTAGACTTATTTGAGGAGGGGCAGGCGGAACTTCTGTTTTATCATAATCATCAGAAAAGAGAAAACGAAACGGTGCTCTATAATATTCTAAGAAAGAATAATGTAGCTGTCATCTTCGGCATAGATAAAAGCGCACAGACCTTTTTGAATGAACAATATCCCGAAGCTCGTTTCTATTCTCAATCTACTCCATTCATCGATTATTTTTCTGTAAAAAGCAGACTGGGAAACAGTAAGAAGATGTATGCTTCTGTACGCAAAGACGGCATTGACATCTATTGCTTTGAACGAGGACATCTGCTTCTGGCCAATTCCTTTGAATGTACGCACACAGAAGACCGTATTTACTATTTATTGTACGCCTGGAAACAACTGGAGTTTAATCAGGAACGGGATGAGTTACACCTAACCGGAATACTTCCGGAAAAAGACGTTTTAATGAGTGAATTAAAAAAGTTTATCCTACAGGTATTCATTATGAATCCTGCAACTAATATTGACATGCAAGCCTTATTAACATGCGAGTAATCAGCGGTATTTACAAACGAAGAAGATTTGACGTGCCCCGAACATTTAAAGCACGCCCTACGACAGATTTCGCCAAAGAAAATCTGTTTAATGTACTCAATAACTATATCGATTTTGAAGAAGGAATAATAGCTCTTGATTTGTTTGCCGGGACAGGAAGCATCAGTATCGAACTGGTATCCCGTGGATGCGACCGTGTTATCAGCATTGAAAAAGATCCTGCACATCACTCATTCATCTGCAAAATCATGAAAGAGGTGCAGACAGACAAATGTCTGCCGATACGCGGAGATGTATTCAAGTTTATCAGGAATGGCCGCGAACAGTTCGACTTCATTTTTGCCGATCCTCCCTACGCTTTAAAAGAGTTGGAAACAATCCCCGAATTAATCTTTCAGAATAATCTTCTCAAAGAAGGAGGATTATTGGTATTGGAGCATGGAAAAGATAATAATTTCGAAGAAAATCCACATTTCTTTGAGAGAAGGGTGTATGGAAGTGTGAACTTCTCACTATTCAGATAAGATCCAAATACAATTTCATCCTTATTAAAGTAGCGGAGCCAATAAACGCACGATAGACTCCGCAGCTTTTTGTCTCCACGAACGTCTGCCCCAATTCTTCAAAAAGATCTGTGTACTTTCGCGCTGGTCCTGAAGAAATATTTCTTTCATTTCAAGGGCAGTTTCTACGTCATACATAAAAGCATTCACCTCAAAGTTATGCTCAAAGCTACGGAAGTCAACATTGGTAGAGCCTACAGTGGAAAGCATATCATCTGAAACCATCAGCTTAGAATGTAGAAAACCTTTCTTATAAAAATAGACTTTAACACCTGCCTGCATCACATCTGCCAAATAAGAACGCGATCCAAGATGAGTTATCCAGTTATCTGCACGTTCCGGTAACATCAAGCGTATATCCACCCCAGACAATGCTGCTGTTTGCATAGCTGCTAATATTGGTTCTGTAGGCAAAAAATAAGGTGTTTGCATATAGAAATATTTTTTTGCACTGGTAATGGCAACAGTCAATCCCTGCATGATTTCTTTCCATGGCCCGATAGGCTCACTCGTGACAATCTGCACTAAAGAACTTCCGCAAGAGTCAATCTTCGGAAAATAACGGGAAGCGGTTATCAACGTACGGTCTACAAAATACCAATCAAGCAAAAAAGCTGTTTGTAAACCATGCACTGCCTTGCCTTCCAACATGATATGCGTATCGCGCCAAATCCCCCAAGAAAAGCCACGCATATAACGTTCTGCCAGGTTCATTCCCCCAACGAAGCCCACGCGTCCGTCAATAACGACAATCTTTCTATGGTTACGGTAATTCACCCTACTGGTAAATAAAGGAAAACGTACTTTCAAAAAGCTCCTGACTTCGATACCGGCATTGCGCATTTCTTCAAAAAAACGGTTAGGTACATGCCAGCAACCTACATCATCATAGATAACCCGTACTTCAACCCCGTGAGAAGCTTTTTCTATCAGCACATCCCTGACCATACGCCCGATAGCGTCATCTTCAAAGATGTAATATTCCATGTGGATATGCTGCTTCGCTTTTTGCAGTTCACGCAACAATGATTGAAGTTTGGTATATCCTTCGGTATAGACTGCCACACGGTTCCCCTCAAATGGAAACGCTTGATTCGTTTGCTGGAAAAGCTGAATAAGACGGGAGTATTCATAAGGAACGTCCGAACAATCCTGTGCGAGATATTCGGCCATTGGTTTCTTCAATAAGCGGTCGTAGCTTTTTTGCCCAATGATACGTTCGCGACGTTGACTCCGCCCAAAGAAAAAATAAAAGACAAGTCCGACAATAGGAAGGAAAAGTAATATGAGTATCCATGCCATGGTTTTAACCGGATTCCGGTTGTCAAGAATGATGATGACAATCGTACCGATAATGGCTCCAAAATAAAGAATATCAAAAGCCACTGTTGCTATCTGACTAAGCATATAGTTCCAATCAATCATAGGAATCTCCTTTCATACGGATACTAAACAACAAATATAGAGTAAATTCTCGGATTAACAAAGAAGTCCCGGCAACAACATTGAATCGTTGTGCCGGGACTTCCTGTTTTTATTTAAACCTATTACTCTGCTTTAGTGTGGTCTGCCACCTCCAAAGCCACCACGCGGGCCACGAGGTCCACCACCATCAAAACCGCCATGACGCATATTGCCGCGAGCTTCTTTATTTCCAAAAACATTCAGACGATAAGAGAAACGAAGCATGCAGTAGCTATTAATTCCGTTATATTCAGAAACAGAACGCATATCGGCTGTTAACGAACGGCTGATATTAGATTGCTGCCGCAGAATATCATATACTTCAAAACTGATGGTTGCGGCATTACCTTTCAGGAAGTTTTGGGCAATCTGTGCATTCCAAATAAGTTCATTCTTATTCATACTGGCATCACGATAACCACGACGAGCGTTATTAGTGATATTGGTAGACAACGTCATACTCCAAGGTAAAGAGATATTAGTACTTGCACCATAACCAAATGTATAGGGTTCTTGATTGTTTTCCGGACGCAGTTGATTTCGCTCAAAGTTATAGTTGATTGAACCATTCAAGGTAAATTCAAACCAGTCGTTACGGAAAGTTCCATTCAAATTCTCTCCGAAAGTCAGTGTCGTACTAGTGTTCTTGTCATTTATTTTAGTATCGTCATTAAAAAGATAAGAAACCGCATTGGTATAATTAGCACGGGAGAAAGAATTTATGGTAAACCGCTTATCTCTCAATGCAGTATTGAATCCAAACATTCCCATCGCATTCCAGTTTCCGTTGATATTCTCCGGTTTAACAGTCACTCCACCAGTACTCTGATTATAAGTAGTGGCATTAGTAATGCTATTTTGAGTCATATTCAAGTTTGCATGAGCCATCATGCCACGCTGTTTATCTGCATTATAAGTATTATAAAACAAACGCATAGAATGAGAGAAAGAAGGTTTCAATCCCGGATTACCCTTACGGATATTCAACGGATTAGAGTCATCAGTTACATCAAGCAAATTTTCCATACTCGGCTGGCTTGCACGTCCCCGATAGGTAAAGCGCAACTGGCTGACTTTAGAAAATCTGTAACGAAAATCAACGTTAGGAGCAAAATTGAACACATTTCTTTTTACTACAGTATCTACTTCGGCTTTCTTATAATCCAATCTGGTGTTCTGCGGTTGCAAAGATACTCCAAAGTTCAATCTATATTTCTCGCGGATAATATTTAGTCCTGCATTAATATCATGGTTATAATATTTATATTGAGCATACTTACTCAAATCTCTATCTTTATTCTCTTCATATCCTACAGGCAGGCCATCACCAAAATTCCAAAACCAATCCTGTCCTTTATCTGCATCAGGAATCAAGCTGTATGTACTTCTATCACTTTCACTATATTTATATTGAAATTTATAGCGGAACTGTAAGAAGGTAGCTCTCGCAATCGGTTCGCTATAAGTCAGTTCGGCAGTATAATCATAATTCTTGGTTGGAGAAGTAGTATATTGTTTACGCTCATCATCTTCTTTTTTTGCATTATCATCAAAATAACGCGTCAATGATTCACTAAACTGTTCGCTGTCATTATCCCCATAACTAAATGTACCACGGAAAGTGATGTTTCGTCCCTGATTATTCAATCTACGATTCACTTGCAAAGAAGCATTTGCAGAGAGATTCTGCCCTTCAGATTTTGATTCACTATTACTGGCGTTGACACGAATAGCTTCTAAAGGATCATCCGTACTTCCCCAGAAAATCTTATTCAAAAACTCATTAGGATTAGACACCAAATTAAATGGATCTCCATTAAAAGTACCCGATTCGGAAATAGAATAACTGTTAGACTTTCCATAAGAAACATTCGGACGGAAAATGATATTTGTCAATGTGTCCGGTTTCCACTCCAACCGAAAGTCTGCATTAAAGTTCGTATTCTTATTGCGGCCCTTACTGTTCGAATTTGAATAAGAATTTCCATTTTGCAGGAAACGTTCCGAGTAGTTTGTAGATGTTGCATCCCGATCACTGAAATTATAACGGGCACTACCTCCCAGTTCCAATTTTTCAGTCTGGGTAGCAAAGTTAGCCCCTAACATCTTGGTAGCAGTCAAACCATTGCTGTTCCGGAAACGAGGTCCGCCACCTCCACCGGAGAATCCCTGATCGTTCACATTATTAGCAGAACCGATTAAAGAGAATTGGCTATTATCGACAAAACGATTCAACATCAAGTTGCTTCCGTAACGATCTTCTGTACCACCGGCAACACTTGCATTACCAAACCAACCTTGATTCATACCTTTCTTCACTTTCAGGTCAAGAACAGTTTCTTCTTCTCCGTCATCTATTCCGGTAACACGTGCCAAATCAGACTTTTTATCGTATGTTTTCAGTTTGTCGATCATGTTGACCGGTAAGTTCTTCAATCCGGTTTTCACATCACCACCAAAGAACTCTTTACCATCCACCATAATCTTCTTTACTTCTTTACCATTGATTTTGACGTTACCGTCATCGTCTATTTCTGCTCCCGGAAGTTTCTTCACCAACTCTTCGAGCATCGCCCCTTCGGGAGTACGGTAAGCTGTTGAGTTATATTCCAGCGTATCTTCTTTCACGACCACCTGCGGAGCTTCAGCAGTAATCACCGCTTCCTTCAGCATGACAGCATCAGGGTCCAATGTAATGGTTCCCAATTTTTTATCAGTGGCGTTAGCAGATAATTGTACCGGTACGAGCTTGGTTCGGAATCCAATATAGGAAACTTTCAACACATATTTTCCGGCTTTTACTTTGGGGAGAGTAAACCATCCCTGGTTACTACTGGCTATACCGGCGGCATAAGCGCTATCGGGTAATGACAACAATTGAACTGTAGCCTGCGCTGCGGGCTCTTTAGTATCGGATTCCACCACACGTCCCGAAACGGTAATAACCTTATTCTGTGCAAAAATTGAGAAGGTGCATAGCAACATCAGCACCAACCCTGCTGAAAATCTTTTCATTTACCTTATTTACGATTATATTAGTAGCAATAACAATGTCTTTTTGACAAATCGAATCGTAAAAGGTTTAATTGAAAAGAAAATTATCTTTTAAAGAATCGATCAACAAGCGCTTTTTTCAGACCAAACTCCAGACAAAGCACATTAAAAACCAGAAAAGTAAGGAAAGAGGAAGTATCGACGTTTATCACATCTCCTTGCATAACACGCCACAACATACCACCAAAGACGAACAAGAATGTCAAAAAGATAGCATTACGAACAGCCGAATTCCGGATTTGCTCCGTTTCACGGCTTTCATTCTTACTCAATGCAAAGATTATCAACAAGCATCCTGCCATCATCAACAACTTTGTACATTCTTTATAAAACAGCAAATTAGTATCAGTTACTACTCCCTGCATCACCAAAATAAAAGGGATAAACAGAGCTACCAACAAGACAACATATCCTAAAGGACGACAATATACAGGTAATAATGCTTTCATGATTAAACGTTTTAATGAGACAAAAGTAAGTAAAAAAAGATATTTTATATACATTTGCAGAGTAAAAAAGCAAAAGAATCATGAGTAAACAAGAAGTTATTCTCTGCGAAAGCTTGGAAACGAGCCTCGGTCGTGCCATTGAGCTATGTCCGCATGACAAATTATTCGTCCTCACAGACGAGCATACCCAGCGTCTTTGTCTCCCCTCTCTAAAGGAATCGGGGCTGTTGAAAGATGCTGTAGAAATCTGTATCGGAGCAGAAGATGTGCATAAAACTCTGGAAACACTCGCTTCCGTCTGGATGGCATTAAGCACTCAAGGGGCTACCCGCCACTCTTTACTTATCAATCTTGGAGGAGGGATGGTGACAGATCTCGGAGGTTTTGCCGCAGCTACATTCAAACGGGGCATTTCCTATATCAATATACCAACCACTCTGCTCGCTATGGTGGACGCATCAGTGGGGGGTAAAACAGGAATCAACTTCAACGGACTGAAAAATGAAATCGGTGCTTTCGCTCCGGCAAACAGTGTATTGATTGAAACTGAATTCCTACGCACATTGGACACACACAATTTCTTCTCCGGATATGCTGAAATGTTGAAGCACGGTTTGATTAGCAATACGGCACATTGGGCAGAATTGCTCAATTTCGATTCCTCTAGTATTGATTATGCAGCTCTCAAACAATTGGTAGGTCAATCGGTACAAGTGAAAGAAGATATTGTAGAACAGGATCCCTTCGAACATGGAATCCGCAAAGCATTAAATCTGGGACACACCGTAGGACATGCGTTCGAAAGTATGGCACTGGCAGAAAACCGTCCTGTATTACATGGATATGCAGTAGCTTGGGGAATTGTGTGCGAACTGTATCTTTCTCATCTCAAAGTAGGTTTCCCGAAAGAGAAAATGCGGCAAACGATCCAGTTTATCAAGGATAATTATGGTGTATTTACTTTCGACTGCAAGAAATATGACCAACTGTATGCATTTATGACGCATGATAAAAAGAATACTTCAGGTACTATCAATTTCACCTTACTAAAAGATATTGGAGACATTTGCATCAATCAGACTGCCGATAAGGACACTATCTTCGAAATGCTCGACTTCTATCGCGAATGTATGGGAATTTAATCCATCCTACATCAGATATACCACATAGTAAAAGGGAATGAAATAGACTTCATTCCCTTTCTCTTCCCAATCCCTATAGATATTATTGCCTATTGTGAGGCAATTGTCCGCACTATTGTTCTAAGTTACTCATTCGATATTGTGAAAGCGACATTCCTGTATGCTTTCTAAAAAAACGTCCAAGCGACGATTGATTCGCAAAGTTCGTTTTAATCGCTATTTCCTGAATGTTCAGGCTTGTGTTTTTCAACAAAGCCTTGATTTCTAATATGATGTATTCAACAATCCAGTCTTTAGCAGACTTCCCGCTTGTCTCCTTAATTACCATAGTCAGGTATTTGGAAGTAATACACAGTTTATCCGCATAAAAAGCCACATCCTTATTCTCCTTAAAATGCTTCATGATAAGCCCAAAGAATTTATTAGCCAACTCTTCTTTACGGGTATCCCTGCGGGCAGTCATCAAGGTCGATTCCTTTTGATAAGCATTGAACAGTTCCAGATACAGATACCTCAACAAATGAATAATCAGCTCACGCCTATATATATCTTGAGAGGTAACTTTATCTTTTATCATACCCAGATAATTATACATCCGGGGAATATCGCGTTCTGACTGCGGATACCAGTAATGAGTCCGCATGTAGAAAAAGAAATGCGGAGAAAATCTGGGCACACCACTTAACGCATCACTAAACAGTGAAGTAGATATAACCATCGTAACGGTCGAGAAATCTTCACTTGGCTCACTAAATGAGACAAATTGTCCGGGTAATAATATAATCAATTCCTCCGGTTGTATCCAATGTACATCTTCATGCACTGTAATTTTGGCCTTTCCACCTAAACAATATATAATCAAAGCTGATTGATTATTAGAAGGATAAGAAGTCAAAGGAAGATACTTCAGATTCTGATAAAATTTAAAATCGTCACCCAAGACGTATATCTCTAATGTCTCTCTATTTTTAATGTCTAACATTTAACACCTTTCTAAACTAAGTCTTTTTACAAATGTATAACTTCCTAATTTACCACGCACCAAAAATGGAAATATAGTATCATACTAAGGAAGTCAAACACCTTTTATTTGCATTAATTTATAAACAAACTCTCTGATTGTTAGTTCATTTATCATTTTCCTATTTCGTTTTATTATAGACTGACCTGTTTTTTATAGTGTTTTTAGGACAAGAAAAGGATTAATGCTTTCAAATGAAAAATAAGCAGATTGTTTTCTAATTCAAGCAAAATTAAAGAAATGTACTTTTATATCACATAAGAGGCAATCAAAAAAACTACTAACTCATTGAAATAAAGATTTGTATGTTCACAAGAAAGACTAATAATCAGAATAATAGCTATAAATCGGCACAATTCATACTAGAAAAATCAACGGATTATTTGCTAATTAAAAATTAATCTGTACTTTTGCATCCGCAATTCGGGGTGTAGCTCAGCCCGGTTAGAGTACGCGTCTGGGGGCATTGAAATGAGTAAAAGATTTTCATCATGCAATCATATATAAAACAAGGAGTTAGATAGTTATCTAGCTCCTTTATTTTTATACCGATTAAAATTCGATTAAAGTTTTCGGGATATTTAGTCCAAACTAAAGCAAATTGCAGTGTAAAATCTCTTTTGCGTTCTTCGTGTTTTTATCACATTAAATACCTTACCACAGACTCCCAATTTGGAAACCGTTCAGAACCGAACAATATAAGCTCACCTTTAAAATCGGCAGCACCATTCTTTTTCCTGTCATCTATTAAATAGTCCCCTGCATTCAAGTTTTTGTGGTGCGACAAGATCAAACGTTTATAGCATACTTCACCCAAATAACGCTTCACCCATTCTAACTTGTCAGACCATGCACTTGGGTTATCCCATGGAGCTGTTGATAAAATGTAAATGTCGTATTTGTCTTTTAAACGATTCATGGCATCTATTGCCCCTTCATTGGGTTGCATTTTTGCAAATATATTAGGGACTTCATCATAACACCCCGCATATCGGCTTTTTAAATCCTCATTTAAGGCGTCTATGCCCGATTGGAAGTTTACCAATACATTATCCATATCTACATATAAAACTTTCTTATTTGAGCACCGTTCGAGGTACTCCAACGCTTCTTTATATGTTTCCAACTTCCAATGTGCCTTACCATTCAAACGGGTTACATCCATATTATCTTTTAGGTCTTGTATTTTAACCTTTGTAGCCAAGCGATTAGTAGAGACACGTTCAATAAACGCTTTATAATCTTCACCCTCTTCTTTAGTCAGACATTTTAAAGCCTCCAGTAGCCTGTCATCCAACCCTTCCGTTTTTAAATCCTCAAATGTTATAGATGTATCTTCTACAACATCATGCAACAATGCTACTATCTTTTCATCCTCTGTTTGACAGTGTAAAGCAACTCTGACTGGATGCAATATATACGGACTGCCACCTTTGTCTAACTGTCCAATATGAGCCTTATAGGCAATATTTAAAGCTTTGTTCAACATATTTCTATTGACATAAAATTAATCAGAATTAGAGATTCTGCATTACTCTCCTCACAAAAATAATTCAAAACATTTTTCATCTACTAATACGTAAAGCCTGCCCTTCTCTCAACACTGTTGTTATTTTTACACGATTTAACTTACAAATTGTGTCTATAGAAACCCCTAATTTTTCTGCTATATCTTGGATTTTATCTCCATTCTTTACTTTATAGTATCTTATTTTTTGCTCATTTCTTTCCTCTACTGGTTTTATTCTACTTTTATGCACATATCCTTTGATTCCTTTTGCAGTTTGCACAATATACCAATTATCATTTGTTTCCCAATAAGTGAATACTTCCCTATCCACAATTTTACCTATAATTTCCGAATTTACACTATTTGACTTACGGATATTTGTATAGCCATCCGAATCAGTTATCACCCCCTTGCGCAATTGAGTGGACAATTCATTCACTGTTTCTACTTTATTTTTTATAGGAACAATGGACGAAATCATATAAGTTTTAGGAAACACTATAATAATTCCAACAGAACTCTCGACTTCTTTATAAGAATTGACACCGTAGTTATTTGCATAAAGACTTAATTTTTTCTTGGTAGTAACCACAACATCCATTCTTGAAATCCTGTCTATACCTTTGTAAATATAGGCTCCTTCACCACCATTGGAATATTTTATATGCAAATTCACCTTGTCTCCTTTTACATTCACAAATATATCATAATAATTCAAGGAACTATCGTATGCAATTTCTAATCCTGTAACTTTTATACGAGTATTTGTATCTGGCATAAAATAAGCCTCATCGTAATTGCAGAAACGTACCTTTCCATTTAACTCTGTTTTTACGCCAATTCCTAATTGTTGAGCTTGGACAGTTTTAATGGAACTTATAAAAAAGAACATTACAGACATTCCTACTGATAAAATAAAATTCCTTTCCATAATAATGCATTATTAAAAAATTTTGAACATATCATACATCTAACATTCTATTATTCTCCCTTTTTCTTTCGTACCATAGGAATATTTTCAAGTAAATTACTATAGCCTACCCAACGTACTACAGCCTAATACGTTATACAATTTATTCATATATTGAATATAACTCAATTTTTTCTTTGTTAGAAATATTCGAATATTTTTGGGCAACTACAGATATAAGCTCTCCATCTAATTCCTGTATTTCAATTAGGTATCGTCCCTTCTTTAGCAAGGCAATATTAGCCTCTATGACCTTCTCCGCCTTTTGGCTAACCTTACCACTCCCCCAACGAGTATATAAAACTTTTCCTTTTTTCAATACTATTTCTCGAGTTAACGTACAAACAATCAAATTTGGGGAAAATCTATCAGTTAGGAACATCTTTCCATTAATTAGTTTTGCACCATTGTTATTTTTAGCTTGATATTTGTATTCATTTCTATTAAACTCATCTAGATATTCAATATTTTCAGCTACTTTCACATCATTTATTTTAAGAATTTTCACAACCTTATTTGAATCTATGCAAGCCATATACCTAACAGCAAAATTCGTCTCTGAATCCCAACTATATCGCCCGGCACCCTTCTTCTCGAAAAATTCCTTCTTAAAAGAATTTCGCAAACTGTCTTGAACGCTCGCTTTAGTACTTTGCCAATATGAATATAGTTCATTTAGTTTATCTTGCAATCTATTTCTTTCTTTTATCTTAATGCTCCTTTCTTCTCTTTCTTTTCGTCTTTCAGGAGTATCTTTCATTGGATAAATAGATAAACTCCCCGAACCACTTATGTGAATTTCAATCAATTTATCCTTTTCAAAATAATTATCTTGGGATTGTCCAAAGTTATTCAGAAAATGACTTAATTTGGTACGAGTCATTACAATTACTTTGGACATATCATCTATTTCAAATCCTGTATATTTATACCAACCATTCTCAGTTCCTTTATAACTAAGACTTAACCTATACCTTATAAAACCGTATTTAAAATCAATTCCATAAGAACCTAGTTTACTTGAATAGCTTATTTCGAGGGATTCTCCTCCATATATTGGTCTGCCTGTATAGGGATTAGGACAGAGATAATTAGAATATTCAAACGACCTTACAGATGTCGATTCTTGGGCAGACATAGCAACAGTCACTATGACCATTGCGATAAACAACAAAATTCTTTTCATAATATCACAGATTTGATTTCCCTAGCCCCAACAAGAAAGGTTTGTATAAAAAGAAAGCGTGAGGCTGTTAGGATTATCTGTTTTAGAGGTTCTGGACAAACCTATCACACGAGATAAAACGACACCCCACGCCAAACTGTATATATCATTTGAGTATGTATATACGGCTAGCATGAACGTTTGTATCGCCAATCCCCGTGTGATTCGAAATTGTCCAGATTCCTAAAAACGGGATAAAGCTAAACGCTTCCATAATTAACTATGTCCACCAAACAGGGGTAAACCTGTATGATGCGACAAATATAGTCAAAATTCCACGTCCTACAAACGTTTTTCGGGGTGTCATGGAACAAATTTATATAAAACTTGATACCCAACAAGGATTTAGGGAAAGAACTTCGATGAGACTTCCCAAACCTCTGATATCACTTTTGTCAATGAGACGTCGCTATTAGCCTCATCACTATGCCTTTCCCCTACCTTTTCACTACATATCTACCCCAATCCATTCTATTTTAATCCTATATGACATTCTCATATTACCGCCTGTCCCCTATCCTACCCCTAGCTTGTTACATCATTTTACAGGTATCATTCAACCAATGTGGACATTCTACACCCTCATTCTTTTTTATGATAACTTGAAAATGGAACATCGACTCTTAGCAATAGCCTCATCACATACTTAATCATAGAGGTTCGTTTTAGAGCGGTATTAGCATTTTATTCCCATACCGAGTAAATTATACATTTGAAGAATGAAAATGGCAATACGCTTCCAATAGAGATGAGAGAAGATATATACGCAGGACAATAGCCTGCGTATATTGACGAAAGAGGACTTTGATATATTTCATATATCTAGTCCTCCTTTTATTTTTATGACCTCTCATAATAGTCTTTTATAGAAGAATTACCCCTAATCAAACACTATTCCCCCAGCCATTAGAAGTTTATCTCGCATAGAACCTAATAGAGAGCTTATTTGACCGAAGCACTATCTTTCCGCACATCATAAGCATCGGGGGAGTTTTCGAACTTATCCGTTAGATATGCTTCAATCTTATCTGTCAGTTCTTGCATCAACTCTGTCTTTCCCATAGTACCACTAAAGTGCTTCATAGCTCCTCTAATTTTATCCTGTATTCTTTTATGATATTGTCTATCCTGTCCATCCTTTTTATTGCCATTCGATTCGCCAAGACTCCGCTCTCTGACAGAGAAACGCCCTTTTACAAAAGAAGGAAGCCCAACAACACTATGAGCAATACAAATACACCACTCCTCAAAATCACTCAGCGTTTTTATCTGTTCAAAAGACACATCAAAAAGCTTATCCGATATTATACCTATTTCGTCATAGGAGTAGAGCCACTCGGATACCAACCTCCAAAATATATCTTTATCATACAAGTCTTTCGCTTTTAACTGATGACCGAACATCCGCCTGATTGCCTTTTTACCAAAACATATCTCGTATCTTAATAAATTCCGTTCCACACTTGTAGAGAAAGCACCGGAAGTATTCTTCTGATTTTTCCTTTTCTTACGCACTTCCTTGGACTTATCATAGAAGCGTAACAATACCCCATTAGAAGGAAAATAGGTAGTTCCTTTCCACTTATTAGGGCAACATTCCCCCAAACTTTGCATTTTAGAGATATAAAATTCAGGGGGACGAGACATTTCAAAGTTTTCAGCCATATCCACCCGTTCCACATCAGCCTTTATCATAGGAACACCCAAATCCTTGCCCAACTGCTTGATAGCCTTTTCAACTTGTGACAAGGTTAAAGAATCAAGATTAGTACCTCTGAAATATTTAGAGAGGCTCCCACTGACTTTGACGTGTTTTGCCGTTACAGTAACGCGTAACCCGTTTATATGTCCAGAGCCACCTTCAAATGGCTTGTACTCACTGATTTGGTCAATCTTATTAAAGACAGACCTCCAATCGTATTTATCGCCTATATCCTCTTTTAGAAGTTTTAAAACTACTGTGTCATACATAACTGATTATTTTAAATGTATACAAATACCACTACTTTTATAGGTTATTATAGATATACTTGGAAGCCAACTCCGATTCTTTGCGTTTTATAAACTCATCTTTCGTTTCCTGTTTCCGAGCTGTCAGCCATTCTACAATTTCATCACGTTTGAATACCAATTTACGCCCATTAGTGCCGGAACGATGACACGGTATTTCTTTTGTGCGAGTCCACTTATAAATCGTATCCTTGGCATAGCCTGTCAATTCACAACAAATACCAAGACCAAATATCTCCGGATAATCTTCTATCCGTTTTAATGGTCTACTAGACGTCTGCGACTCACTTTTAGGGGTATCACAGACCATACCCAACATACTACAAACAATATCCCGTAATGACATTATCGGAGCCAATACCAAATACTCCCATTCTTTCCGCAAAAACTCCATGTCATGATAAAAACATGCACTTTCTACAGCATCCTGATGATGTTCATTTATAAAACCATACTTTGCAATAGATTCATATAAATAATCTACTGACAGTGCAATTTTACCAGACTTCAACAAATAATTTTCTTCATGATAAATATCATCCAACTCTTGAGGTGTTATTGCCAATTTACTTCGATTAAAAGCAATCACCCTTTCTTCATAAACGGATATAAAATAGCCATCCTTCCATTTAGCAACCATATCATCTATATCTTTCAATGCTTGCCGAAGTTTACCTTTATCCCCATTCGTTAAATTCTCAACATAAAGATAGAGTCTCTTTTCTGACAGTGCTGTTACTTCCCCTTTAAGAAGTTTACCTATCAATTGCTCCAAAGGTGTTTTTAGCGTTAAAATCATATCAAATAAGATTTAATAAATTATTATAATAACATTGCAACTCTATCCAAAACATTTTGTGACAAACTATCCAAATATGTCATGGTGGTTTTAATGTCACGATGTCCCAATACTGCGCTAATTGTTTCGCGGGAAACGTCATTACCCTGCAACGTCATAGCCATCGTATGACGACTCACATAGGTGGTAAGATTCTTCTCAACACCTAATATCTTACCTAATTTCTTCAGGTTATTATTAAGGCGTTGATAACGGGTACGTATATGATCATACAGTTGCTCCCCGTCATAATCCTTCGTTATTATAGGCAAAAGATAATCTCCTACTAAAGAAGTATTTTGTTTAAACCACTCCAATATATCTTTCAAGGCAGGGGTAACAGGTATTATTAACGGCTTCATGTTCTTGACATTCTTCGTCTTTTCCCGTTTATAAACAATATGTCCTATCCCTTCCGATACAACTATATTTTCAGTCGTAAGCTTTGCCATATCAACAAAACTCATCCCATAACAATAATAGGAAAATAAAAACAGCATACGGGCACGCTCCAAGACAAAATTCGTTTGGGGCGAATTCTTTAAAAGTTCCAAATCCTTTGGCTGTAAATAGCGTTTCTCTGTTTCTTCCTCCAAACAACCTATTTCAAAACCATTTTTACCAAACAGATAGGTTCTTGATGAGGCTTCATGCTCCTTTATTGCCCTGTTCATAACCGCCCGTAATGTTTTAAGGTAATATTTACGGGTATTGCCACAGCACCCGTCTTTTTCCATTTCCAAATTAAAACGATTGATATATTTTATATCCAATTCTGAAAATACCCGTTCCTTAATCTTCGGGTCATACTTTGCCAACATGCGTAGAGTTCGCTCATAAACCTTTGCATTTCCAATATGTTTTGTAGCTTTCAAATTCTCAACCTGCCTCATAAAGTAGTCATAAACCTTTCCCTGCCTTGACATACCCAGAAATTCCGATTCAAACTGATTCAAAGTCCAATCTACACGCTCTTCCAAAAACTTCCTTAGGATAGTATTTTTTCGGTCTTCATAATGACTCAACAGCCCATTATATAATTCATAATTAGGATTGACACGCTTATCATTCTTAAAGCGGCAAGTATCTTCATTCCACTGCCCCTCTAATGATGATAATTTTAAATCAATGTACTTGAGCTTACCTTTTTTAGACACTCTTAAACATACAGGGTAACTCCCGTCTTTTCTTTTGTTGCTTTTGTACAACACAAATTTAACTGTTGCCATACTCTTCTTTCTTTTAATAAAATTAATCCTTTAAATAGCAACGAAATTATTTACGAACTTCTCTAAAGTTCAGATACAAAGATACAAAATTCCGATGATTAAAGACGATTAAAGTTACCCCATTAACTTTAATTTCTAAAGACAAATCCGTAATTAATTCGGGAACCTCGTTCACACTTTAACTTTCATTAAAATTCAAGGCTATTATAGTTCACAAATAAAGAACTAAAACCGATTAAAGTTTTATTAAAGTTTTTTCGGCTAATTGATATGAACTAATCCCACAACTCAGCCATTTTGCATAAACTGGAAAATGCAATATGGAATTAAATATAAATCCATAACATCTTTTTATTTTGCCTCTACCAACAAACAAAACAATCCCATAATCTACTAATAACCAGACGATAGCACTAAATAGTAAATTTATAATAGAAGAAATTTCACACTATTTATTTGCTAATTAAAAATTAATCTGTACTTTTGCATCCGCAATTCGGGGTGTAGCTCAGCCCGGTTAGAGTACGCGTCTGGGGGGCGTGTGGTCGCTGGTTCGAATCCAGTCACCCCGACTGGTTAAAGAGGTTAGAAACCGAATGGGTTCTAACCTCTTTTTATTTTAGAAAACAATGAAAGAAGATCCTAGACATATCCATATCAGTGAATACAGTTATCCTCTTCCGGATGAACGTATTGCTAAATTCCCGTTGCCTACCCGCGACCAGTCCAAACTCTTAATATACCGTCGTGGAGAAGTTAGTGAAGATGTTTTCACTTCTTTGCCGGAATATCTGCCGCAAGGCAGTCTGATGATATTCAATAATACAAAAGTCATTCAGGCACGCCTCCATTTTCGAAAAGAGACGGGAGCACTGATCGAAGTGTTTTGTCTTGAACCGATTCAGCCAAACGATTATGTCTTGAATTTCCAACAGACAGCACATGCCGCCTGGCTTTGTATGATCGGCAATCTGAAGAAATGGAAAGACGGACAATTGAAACGCGAAATGACCGTCAAAGGATTCCCTATTACCCTGACCGCTACCCGAGGAGAATGTAAAGGAACCAGCCATTGGGTAGATTTTGCATGGGATAATCCGGAAGTGACGTTTGCCGATATCCTTGAAGTATTCGGAGAACTTCCTATTCCTCCTTACTTAAACCGGGATACGGAAGAAAGTGACAAGGAGACTTATCAGACTGTTTATTCTAAGATTAAAGGTTCGGTAGCTGCGCCTACGGCGGGATTACATTTTACTCCACGAGTATTGGATGCACTTCAAAAGAAAGGGATTGATCTTGAAGAATTAACCCTACATGTAGGAGCAGGCACATTCAAACCTGTAAAAAGTGAAGAAATCGAAGGTCACGAGATGCACACGGAATATATATCGGTCAATCGGAGTACCATCAAAAAACTGATTGACCACGACGGTTGTGCTATTGCAGTAGGGACTACTTCTGTACGGACTCTGGAAAGCCTGTATCACATTGGAGTTACATTGGCTGAAAATCCGTATGCTACGGAAGAAGAACTACGTGTCAAACAATGGCAGCCTTATGAAAAGTACGACCAGATTCCTCCCGTTGTTGCGCTGCAAAAGATATTAGGATATCTCGACAGGAATGGTTTGGAAACCCTTCACACCAGTACACAGATTATCATAGCACCGGGATACAATTATAAAATAGTGAAAGCGATAGTTACTAATTTCCATCAGCCGCAAAGTACCTTGCTGCTTTTAGTTTCAGCTTTTGTAAAAGGGAATTGGCACACAATTTATGATTATGCACTGGCGCATGATTTCCGATTCCTAAGTTATGGAGATTCTTCTTTATTAATACCATAAGAAATCCTCCTCTCCGAAAGATTTTACGCAATATAAAAGACACTATGCCAAGCGATAATAACCAGGAAATGTTCCCTATCGTAGACGAACAGGGAAATATCACCGGAGCCGCCACTCGCGGAGAATGTCACAGCGGTAGCAAACTGCTTCATCCGGTAGTTCACCTTCACGTATTCAATGCCCAAGGAGACATCTACTTACAGAAACGCCCCGAATGGAAAGACATTCAACCGGGGAAATGGGATACGGCTGTGGGCGGACATATTGATTTGGGCGAAAGCGTAGAAATCGCCCTAAAGAGAGAAGTCCGTGAAGAATTGGGCATCACAGACTTCACCCCCGAGCTTCTCACCAGTTATGTTTTTGAATCCAGCCGTGAAAAAGAGCTTGTTTTTGTCCACAAAACCGTTTATGAGGAAGAAATCCATCCCAGCGACGAACTGGACGGTGGACGATTTTGGAAGATCGAAGAAATAAAAGAAAATCTGGGTAAAGGAATCTTCACTCCCAACTTCGAAGAAGAGCTGAAAAAAGTATCTCTTATTCCTTCTCTATCCAAGTAATAATCTTTTCAGAGAACGGACTTTCTTTCGGAGACACAACTCCCGCCCAACGTCCGTTCTCATCAATCATAAACTTCTGAAAATTCCACTGAACCGGTGCGTTTTCTTTTCCATTCTGTTTTTTCTCCGTCAACCATTGGTAAAGAGGAGCCATATCTTTTCCTTTAACGGAAATCTTAGCCATCATCGGAAAAGTAACATCATAGTTCAAAGAACAGAACTTGGCTATTTCCTCATTACTACCCGGTTCTTGTCCCATAAAGTTATTCGCCGGAAAACCGATAACAACAAAGTCTTTTTCTTTATATTTCTCATATAGTTTCTCCAGTTGAGCATACTGGGGCGTCAGCCCACACTTAGATGCCACGTTGACTACCAGCACTTTCTTACCTTTCAGTGAAGAAAGAGAAAAGTCCTTACCATCAATAGTTTTCACTGTAAAATCATAAAAAGACTTGTTTTGCGCTTCCGAAGAAATTGCAAACAACAGGCTTACCATCATCAAGACGAATGTTTTCATGCTGAATATACATTTAGTTTGTTTTTATATTAAACGAGTAAACTGAAAGAAATGTTTGTTCAGCAGTGAAACAAGAACTATGATTTTACATCTTTCAATTCCCAAATCCGTCACTTCACCCCACAATCTTTCCGCTTCATTTATTCTTAGTGATAACGGATGAAGATAGGTAGTAATTTTGTATCGTGAAATAATAATACAACGAAAGTCATGTTTACAGCTATTGTACGTTTTTCAATCAAGAAGAAACTATTTGTAGGACTCACTACTCTCTTCCTGTTTATCGGAGGTATCTATGCGATGCTGACACTACCTATTGATGCCGTGCCCGACATTACCAATAATCAGGTACAAATAGTGACCGTATCTCCTACACTCGCGCCACAAGAGGTGGAACAACTCATCACTATGCCTATCGAAATAGCGATGAGCAATATTATGAATGTCGAAGATATCCGTTCTGTCAGCCGCTTCGGGCTATCGGTCGTAACGGTCGTTTTTAAAGAAAGTGTCCCCACACTCGATGCACGGCAGTTGATAAATGAACAAATACAAAGCGTAACAAGCGAAATTCCCTCCGAGCTCGGAACACCGGAGATGATGCCCATCACCACCGGTCTGGGAGAAATTTACCAGTATATATTGAAGGTAGCTCCCGGATATGAGAAGAAATATGACGCAATGGAACTCCGCACCATTCAAGATTGGATGGTGAAACGTCAGTTGTCCGGTATCCCCGGTATAGTAGAAATCAATAGTTTCGGCGGTTACCTGAAACAATATGAAGTAGCCGTCGACCCGGACGCCCTGTTTTCTTTGAATATCACTATCGGCGAGGTGTTCGAAGCACTTAGCAGCAACAACCAAAATACCGGCGGAAGTTACATTGAGAAAATAAAGAATGCCTACTATATCCGGTCGGAAGGTATGATTACCCGCATCAAGGATATTGAACAGATTGTAGTGACCAACCGGAATGGGATTCCGGTACATATCAGTGATGTAGGAGTTGTCCGCTTCGGTTCTCCAAAGCGTTTCGGTGCCATGACAAAGGATGGTGAGGGCGAGTGTGTCGGTGGAATTGCCATGATGCTGAAAGGTGCCAACGCAAATGTAGTGACTCAAGAACTCGAAAAACGGGTAGAAAAAATACAGCAGCTATTACCCGAAGGAGTCAGTATAGAACCTTACTTGAACCGTTCGGAACTGGTAAACCGGAACATCTCTACGGTTGTCAACAACCTGATTGAAGGAGCGGTTATCGTCTTCCTTGTACTCATCCTCTTCCTCGGCAACCTCCGTGCCGGACTGATTGTAGCATCCGTCATCCCGCTGGCAATGCTCTTCGCTTTTATCATGATGCGTGTATTCAATGTCACCGCCAATCTAATGAGTCTAGGTGCCATTGACTTTGGTATTGTAGTAGATGGCTCTATCGTTATCTTGGAAGGTATCCTCGCCCACATTTACGGAAAACAATTCCGAGGCCGCACACTGACCCGCAAAGAGATGGACAAAGAAGTGGAAAAAGGAGCTTCCGGCGTTGCACGTTCCGCCACCTTTGCAGTGTTGATTATCCTTATCGTCTTCTTCCCCATCCTTACATTGAACGGGATTGAAGGGAAATACTTCACCCCCATGGCCAAAACACTTGTGTTCTGCATTATCGGAGCCTTAATTCTTTCACTGACTTATGTTCCTATGATGACCTCCCTCTTTCTGAAGCATACCATTATTGTGAAACCCACCCTTGCCGACCGCTTCTTCGAGAAATTGAACAAGATCTACCAGCACACCCTGCGCGCCTGTCTTCGTCACAAATGGCGTACCGTCATCGTAGCCTTCTCTGCGCTGATCGGTTCACTTTTTCTCTTTACCCGCCTGGGAGCAGAATTCATTCCTACTTTGGACGAAGGAGATTTTGCCATGCAAATGACACTACCCGCAGGAAGTTCGCTGACCGAAAGTATCGAAGTATCCCGCTTGGCAGAGAAAGCATTAATGGATAAATTCCCTGAAATCAAACATGTTGTAGCCAAAATAGGAACGGCGGAAGTTCCCACTGACCCGATGGCGGTGGAAGATGCCGATGTGATGATTATCATGAAACCATTTAAAGAATGGACAAGTGCCGGAAGCCGTGCAGAAATGGTGGATAAAATGAAAGACGCACTTGCTCCGCTCTCCGAACGTGCCGAATTCAACTTCTCGCAACCGATACAGCTTCGCTTCAACGAGCTGATGACGGGAGCAAAAGCAGATATTGCCATCAAATTATATGGAGAAGACACGCACGAATTATATGAAAGAGCCAAAGAAGCAGCTACCTTTGTAGAAAAAGTGCCGGGAGCAGCGGATGTCATCGTTGAGCAGACGATGGGATTACCTCAATTGGTAGTGAAATACAACCGTGGCAAAATAGCCCGTTACGGCATCAACATACAAGAGCTTAACACCATTATCCGAACTGCCTATGCCGGAGAGTCAGCAGGTGTAATCTTTGAAAACGAGCGGAGATTCGATCTCGTGGTCCGGCTTGACCAGGAGAAAGTGGCCGACTTGAATCTTGATAAGTTGTTTGTACGCACTTCGGAAGGAATTCAAATCCCTGTTGGAGAGGTAGCAAGCATCGACCTTGTCAGTGGACCACTGCAAATCAACCGGGATGCAACCAAACGGCGCATCGTCATCGGTGTCAATGTGCGTGACGCAGACATCCAGCAAGTTGTCGCCAATATTCAAGAGACATTGAACAAGAACATCAAACTGAAGCCGGGATATTACTTCGAATACGGCGGCCAGTTCGAAAACTTGCAAAATGCCATCAATACCTTACTGGTGGTCATCCCCGTAGCATTAATGCTCATTCTATTGATTCTGTTCTTCGCATTCAAGAACATCACCTATACCCTGATGGTATTCTCAACCGTCCCCCTATCGCTCATCGGTGGTATCGCCGCACTTTGGCTACGCGGACTTCCGTTTAGCATATCGGCCGGAGTAGGATTCATCGCTTTGTTCGGGGTGGCAGTATTGAATGGTATCCTGATGGTAAATCACTTCAACGAACTTCGTAAACAAAATACCTATTCCATGACTACAAACCAGATTATCAAAAGAGGGACTCCACACTTGCTCCGTCCTGTATTCCTGACAGGACTGGTTGCATCTCTGGGATTCGTCCCGATGGCAATAGCCACTTCAGCCGGCGCAGAAGTACAACGTCCGTTGGCAACAGTGGTCATCGGTGGCTTGATAATTTCTACCGTACTGACTTTACTCATCATTCCGGTGTTTTACAAAATTGTAAATTCATTTGCTACCTGGAGACGTCCGGGAATCAAACTGCGCTGGCCTTTCGGGGGATTGTGTCTCCTGTTCTTGTTTCTTCCCGCGTTCGTTTCCGCTCAACAGACACAAACAGTCAGTCTCGAACAGGCGATAGAAATAGCCAAACAAAATCATCCTCGCCTGAAAATAGCCAATAATGCTATTCAACAAGCCAAAGCCACTCGCGGAGAAGTGATAGAAGCAACGCCTACCTCGTTCAGCTATTCCTGGGGTCAACTTAACGGAGAAAACAAAAAAGACAAGGAACTGACTTTCGAGCAAAGCCTGGGCTCCCTTCTAACGCCATTCTATAAGAATGCGTTAGTCAACCGTCAGGTAAAAACGAACACCTATTATCGGCAGATGGTAAAGAAAGAAATCACAGCAGAAGTGAAAAGGGCGTGGGCCTACTACCAATATGCCACTAATCTCTGTTCAATGTATCGGGATCAGGATAAAATGGCAGAAGAACTGCAGCGCATCGGAGAATTACGATACCAACAAGGAGAGATTACCTTGCTAGAGAAAAATATGATGACCACCATAGCTGCCGATCTGCATAACCGCTGGTTCCAAGCAAAAGAAGAAGAGAAAATGGCATTGGCACGTTTCCAATGGAGTTGCTACTCCAACGATCCCATTGTTCCGGTGGATTCCACTTTATCCTTATTCTATACCGGCATTTCGGATGGAAACCTGTCGGGAGCACATACTGCCTACTTTCAAAGCCAGGCAGATGAAGCGAAAGCAATGCTCCGTGTAGAGCAGAGCCATTTCTTTCCTGAAATCAGTGTGGGGTATACACGTCAGGACATTCTCCCACTTAAGAATCTGAATGCCTGGATGATCGGGGTTTCTTTCCCCATCTACTTCCTACCACAAAAGAGCAAAGTGAAGCAGGCACGGCTAACTGCTACTTCAGCGCAAATACAGGCAGATGCCAACATCCGGGAGTTAAGAAATAAGACACTCGAACTGGAAGCATCCCTTCGCAGATATAATGAGAGTTTACGATATTATACCTCTTCTGCCTTGAAAGAAGCGGATGAACTGACAAAGGCAGCCAACCTGCAATTGCAGCAGAGCGAAACAGGCATTGCCGAATATATACAGTCGATTACCACCGCCAGAGAGATACGCAGAGGCTATATTGAAACAGTCTACCAATACAATATTGCTGCACTGGAATATGAACTTTTCAAGTAGGTGGAAAATCGAGACATTGAATGAGATACATCACCCTGAATAATTATTATAAAACATAAGATATGAAAAAAATAGTTTATCCCATCCTTTTACTAGTTCTAACGGCTTGCAAAGGAAACCAGCAAACTACAAATAACGAATCCGCCGCAATTCCCGTTGCCGAAACGATAGCAGATACCATCGCACAACCCGAAGTGGATGCCATCACTTCAGCTACCTCAAAGCCTAATC
>NC_021017.1:3737887-3825321 GCF_000210075.1 Bacteroides xylanisolvens XB1A | reverse complement strand
AGGTTTCGTTCAACGGACGAATCGTTCTTCCTCCTCAACGTCAGGCAACCATTGCTTTAACCATGGGAGGCATTGTAAAAAAAGCTTCTCTGCTTCCAGGGCAATGGGTGGCTGCAAACAGTGTAATCGCCACATTAGAGAATCCGGAGTTCATCACCCTGCAACAAACTTATCTGGACAGCCACGCACAGACCGAATATCTCTTAGCTGAATACGAACGGCAAAAAAATCTGTCTGCCGAACAAGCAGCTTCTCAAAAGAAATTCCAGCAAAGTAAAGCGGACTTTCTCTCCATGAAGAGTCGCCAGGACGCCGCTGCTGCACAACTTTCTCTTTTAGGCGTTCAAACGGAGGCATTACTTAAGAACGGAATACAACCGCTACTGGAAGTCAAAGCCCCTATTAGTGGTTATGCCGCTAATGTAGCGATGAACATCGGCAAATATATCAATCCGGGAGAAGCACTTTGCGAACTTATCGATAAAAGCAGCCCGATGCTTTGCCTGACTACTTACGAGAAAGATCTCGCAGACATACAAGTCGGCAGCCCGGTACAGTTTCGTGTAAACGGAATGGGGACACAAACCTTTCACGGCATCGTGATTTCCATCGGACAAAAAGTAGACGAAACCAATCGTTCGCTCGAAGTATATGCTTCCATCAAGGAGGAAAATGTACAATTCCGCCCCGGTATGTATGTCACGGCACACATTCAGAAACAATAATTGACCAACTGTGACAACAGCATTGACATTTTATAACCGGTAACTCATAATTTACCACTATCTTTGTTGTATGATAGCCAAAGCAATAAAAAAAGATAAGTATATACTTTCCACAGTCATCATCTCCTTGGCGGTTGCTGTACTGATTCATTTTCCTGAATCAGTATCTCTTTTCGACCGTTTCGAAAGTCATTCCTTATTCCCGGGGATGAAGTTTATAGATGTGGCAAACGAAATACTGTTTACCTTTCTGTCGCTATTGTTACTTTTTGCCATCAATACCCGTTTGTTTCATTTCAATCAGGCTTCCATTAAAATTACAGGGACAAAGATTTTGCTTTCCTTTATCGTGACATGGATATTGAGTAACTTGTCAGGACAGTTTTTTGTTTTCCTTCACAGAACGTTTGATATTCCGGCCATCGATGCCATGGTACATCATTATTTGCATCCATTGCGGGATTTCATTGTGGCATGTCTCGTCACCAGTAGCTGCTGCATCATTCATCTTATATTCAAGCAGCAACTGGTACTTATTGAGAACGAACAGCTTCAGGCAGAGAATCTCCGTAATCAGTATGAAGTACTGAAGAATCAGCTGAACCCACACATGCTGTTCAACTCGCTGAATACCCTGCGTTCGCTGGTACGCGAAAATCAGGATAAAGCGCAGGATTACATTCAGGAACTCTCCCGGGTACTAAGGTATACTTTACAAAGTAATGAGTCACAATGTGTCAGTCTCCGGGAAGAAATGGAATTTGTTTCCGCTTATATATTTCTATTAAAGATGCGTTTTGAGAACAATCTACAATTCGACATACAGATAAGCAATGCATACGAAGAATATCTCCTCCCTCCAATGGCGGTGCAAGTGTTGATTGAGAATGCAGTAAAGCACAACGAAATCAGCAACCGGAAGCCGTTGACTATTCATATCACGACGGACGATAACGGCAATTTGTCTATCAGCAACGACATTCAGCCCAAATGGACTGCAACTTCCGGAACCGGCATCGGACTTGCCAACCTTGCCAAGCGATACAGGCTCTTGTTTAAACGGGATATACAAATAACGGAGGACAGAGAGTTTACAGTTTGTATTCCTTTGATTGAAAAATCACAACTAGAACAATAATCACCATGAAGATTGTCATTATAGAAGACGAAAAAGCAGCAGTACGAAACCTGACTTCACTGCTTAATGAGATAAAACCGAATGGAGAAATCGTGACCATACTGGATAGTATCAGTTCCACTATCGAATGGTTCAGTTCTCATCCGATGCCGGAACTGGTATTCATGGATATTCATCTGGCAGATGGTTCCGCCTTCGAGATATTCAATCATATCAATATTACTTGTCCGATTATCTTTACAACTGCCTATGATGAATATGCGTTACGTGCATTCAAAGTAAACAGCATCGACTACTTATTAAAACCCATCGGTAAGGAAGACATAGAACACGCTTTCGATAAGCTCCAAGGTTTACAGGATGCTGCTGACAAACACCAGTTTCCTTTTCCACAACAGGAGAATGAGCTACTGAAACTAATACATTCACTCCAAAAGCAAGAAAACTATAAAAGTCATTTCCTTATTCCTACCAAAGGAGACAAACTATTGCCCGTTTCTGTAGATATGATACAATTGTTTTATATTAAGGACTGTCAGGTCAAGGTAGTCTTAACCGATGAAACCGAATACTGTTTTTCTCAAACATTAGATGAACTTACGGAGTGTCTCAATCCTTCTCTTTTCTTTCGGGCTAACCGCCAATATCTTATTTCGCGAGAAGCTATCAAAGATATTGACTTATGGTTCAACAGCCGACTGTCCATCAACTTGTATTATTCAGGAATCAAAGAAAAAATACTTGTCAGCAAAGCCCGAGTAGCAGAGTTTAAAGAGTGGTTCTCTAAGAGAAAACGTTGATTCCGAGACATTGCCTTCTTAGAACAAATAGCAAAACAAAGTGTTTCATGCCGTGAAACGATTGGTTTCAACGCTTGAAACAAGCAGTTTCATGTAGTAAAACACTTTGTTTCTCACCGAGGAAACTTTAGTTTCAAGCCTCTGAAACTGCAGTTTCCCCTAATGGAAACTAAAGTTTCCCGCCTTGAAACTAAAGGTATCCCCTGTTGAAACTTCTATTTACATACAAGCTTATATTTATATGCAGGCATGTTCATTTCAAACGGTGATAGATGAATGATTAGGTGACAGGTGGAGAACAATCTATCACCACCCTGAAAGCTCGATGAACAATGCGTTTCAGAAGGATGGTGATAGATTGAAAGATGATTTCCATTTTTACGTATGGAAAGTTAGAATATGTGCCATCATTCAATGACAGCTGCAAAGCCACCATTTCTAACCATCTTTATAGTTAGCTGCTCCCCGGCTTTCACTTGGGCTGACTTGCAACGATAATCCATCGCCTGACGTCCTGCGTTGATACCATCCTCAAAAGATGTCATTTGATAAGAGCGATCTTTATTCAAGAAATCTAACTTTATGGTAAACTCACGTTCCTTTTCACCATTGTTAGTCATTCCTCCTATAAACCACTTATCGCCTTTCCGTTTTGCTACAATGACATATTCACCCGCTTTAGCTTCGAGTGCCACAGTCTCGTCCCACGTTACGGGAACTTGTGTAATGAAACGGGTACAATCTTCATTACGATAATAAAGAGTAGGATTATCCGCCAACATCTGCAGACCACTTTCAAAAACCACAAAGAGTGCCAACTGATAAGCGCGTGTTCCGATACTTGCAGCATTGGGACGTTCCGAGCGATACACATTAGGCTGCATACTAATCATCGCTCCGGGAGTATAATCCATCGGACCGACAGCATTACGCATAAACGGTAAATACAGACTATTATCCGGATAACAACCGCCCATTTGTTCCATGCCACGCACTCCTTCGTAAGACAATACATTCGGATATTTATATTCCAGTCCGGCAGGTTTGAAAGAGCCATGAAAATCGACAAACAAATGATGTTTGGCTGCTTCCCGGGCTACCCGTTCGTAATAGTTGACCATCCACTGATCGCTTCTGTCCATAAAATCAATCTTAAGTCCTTTTACTCCCCATTCATTGAAAGTCTTGAAGAGATCAAAATTGTTTTCTACCGTCAACCACGTCAACCAAAGCACAATCCCTACATTTTTTTCTTTGCCATAACGGATCAACTCGTGCAAGTCTACTTTGGGATTAGGCGTATAAGGATCACGTGTACTTTTAGCCCAGCCTTCATCCATAATGATATATGGAATACCAAATTTAGAAGCAAAATCAATGTAATACTTATAAGTATCCAAGTTATAACCGGAAACAAAATTCACATCCGGTCCGTAAGGAGAAGCGTCATTCCACCATTCCCAGCTCACCTGTCCCGGCTTAATCCATGAAACATCCTGAAGTTGATTCTTTTCAGCCAGTTTATAAGTCATTGTATTCTCAATCAACTGCTTATCATTTTTACTTATCACAAAGTAACGCCAAGGATAATTTCTCGTACCTTTTGTTTTAGCAATGTAATCAGCTTCTTGAGTAATCTTCACACTACGATCACTGTTTTCGGCAAACGCAAGCGGAGCTTTAGGAAAAACAGAGATTGCTCCGTTCGTCCCCGTTCCTTTGAGAAACATACATGGATAATCAGCCAGATCCGACTCGCTAATTAATATTTTATAGTCTTTTTGTGTGTCAATCAATACCGGCAAAACAGCTATCCGTTCTTCAGGCTTCCACGCATTACTTTGAACATGTGTGTAAGGTTCCTCATAAGCTGTATGGAAGCCTCCCGGTTGTTGCAAGTGAAGAAGATAATCCGACGGGAAGTTGATAGCAAACTCTTCGTTCATTACTTCAACATCACCTTTTTGTGAGGTAATAAACCGGTAAGCAACTCCATCGTCAAAAGCACGGAATTCTACTGAATAATCTTTAAAGGTCAGTAGCAATTGATTATAACGATTATTGACTTTCGCATATTTCAAAGGAACAATAGGAGTTAATTGCTCGTCGACACTCGTACGTTTCTGACGGCGCAGTTTGGGATTTTGTCCCAACACCTGATTCCTCAATGTCAACTGAAGGGAATTGTCTTTCAACAATACATCTCCGTTATAATCTATACTATAATAGATTTTATCCGAGAGATTCAAGGACACTTTCAGCTCTCCATTGGGAGAAATTAACTCTAACTTATTCTGTGCACGAAGTAGTGATGCCAAGCACAAACACACAACTAACAGGAAATATCTTCTCATGATTTAGATATTTAATTAATAATCGTTTTACAATGGCAAATGTAATAAAAACATCACTTCGTACTATCAAACGGACTGGGTAATACTCCTTCAAAAGTTATTTTCACTGGTTTGATATACCCGTTTTCATCAAATTTACCTGATATTTCATTGTCTTTCCAGGCAACGACAAAGAAGGAGCTACCGCTTCATCCGATACCGCACGCTTATAGTTCGGTTTACTGCTCATGACAAAACGTAGTTTCACGCCATCACGTATATCCTCATATTTCAAATAAGATTTGTCATACTTCTTGCCATTCACATACAATTCCTTTACATACACATTCTTCGGCGACCAATTATCTGCTACCATTTCAATAACTTTTCCGTTGCTCATCCGAACTGTTATTGCCTCAACGCAAGGAGAACCAATGTTATACATATTGCTTGAAGGAGCCACCGGGTAAAAGCCAATGCAATTGAACATATACCAAGCTGACATCTGTCCGCAATCGTCATTGCCACTTAATGCATCCGGAGTATCGCCATAGAAACGGTCAACAATCGTACGGACCCACTTCTGACATTTCCAAGGTTCTTTCAAGTAATTATAAAGATATGCTACATGATGGCAAGGTTCATTTCCATGCCAATAGGCTCCGATACGGCCTTGAATATCATGTGCTCCCGGAATGTCATCCGGCAACTCTACCGTGAACAGTTCATCCAACCGGTTGCGGAACCAATCTTCGCCAGCTTCGTTCATATATCCTTGTACATCTTGTGGTACATACCAGGTATATTGTACAGTAAATCCTTCCGTAATATCCCCCCATCCATTTACAGATCCGGGTCCCTGATAAGCTACCGGAGTAAACGGTGTACGCCAGTTTCCCTGACTGTCCTTGCCACGCATATACTTCGTTTCCGGATCAATCAAAGTCTGATAAGAGAGTGCACGATTCAAGAAATAACGGTAATCATCCTCTTTACCCAAAGCCTTGGCAGCCTGTGCCATGCAATAATCATCATACGCATATTCCAATGTTTTAGATACTGACTCCGCCTCTTTATCAAAAGGCACATATCCCATCATACGATATTCCGGCAAACAGTCATAATTCGGATTCATCGCCGTGGTCTTCATAGCCTCATACGCACGTTCGTAATCGAATCCTTTCACTCCCTTCACAATCATGTCAGCCAATACGGAAACTGCATGATAACCAATCATACACCAAGTCTCATTTCCATAAAACGACCAGATAGGAAGCATTTTCTCCACACTTTTATCATAATGAGCCAGCATGGAATTGGCAATATCGGCATTCACTTCCTGTTGAACCAGATTGAACCAGGGATGCAAAGCCCGGTAGGTATCCCAAAGAGAGAATACCGTATAGTTAGTAAATCCTTCGGCTTTCTCTATATTTTTATCTAATCCTCGAAACTGCCCGTCTGCATCCTGAAAGATGAACGGATGCAAAGCCGCATGATAAGCCGACGTATAGAATGTTCTTTTCGTTTTACGGTCGGCAGTAAGGGTATATTTTCCAAGTTCTTTTTCCCATAGTGCTTCTCCTTTAGCTTTCAGGTCATCGAAAGTGAGTCCGGCAAGTTCCGCCATATTGTTTTTTGCCCCGTTTGTGCTGACCGATGAAATAGCAGTTTTTACAATCACCTCCTCTCCGGCTTTTGTATCAAAAGAGATGCAAGCCATCAGATTCTTTCCCCAAGCTTCATAGCTGCTACGAAACCGGGAGGTATTGTAAATCACCGGCTTCTTATTCTGCATAAAGCGCAAGCCGGTCAACTTTTTAGAGAAAGTAGCCGTGAAATAGATATGCCGTTCCGGTCCCCAGCCTTTCACCAGTTTATATCCGGTGATGGTAGAATCATTTTCCATGCGCAGATTCGCCCATTCACAAGATTGCCATAAAGTATGGTTCATATCGATCATAATAAAAGCTTTATCCGATTGAGGATAGGTGAAGCGGAACATACCACTACGTACCCCTGACGTCATTTCAGCCTTTACTCCATAATCTGACAGTTCCACCGCATAATAATTAGGTGATGCCCATTCCTTTTCATGAGAATAACGTGAACGGTATCCCTTTTCCGGCTCCTCACGTGTCCCCGGATCCAGTTTCATCTCTCCTGTTCCGGAAATAAACAAGAAGTCTCCCAAATCAGGTATACCAGTCCCGCTTAAATGAGTCAGACTGAACCCCAACAAAGTGGAATGATTATATTTATAACCGGAAGCCGCATCATAGTATTTACTATCCGTGTCCGGACTCATCTGAATTCCCCCGAAAGGAATCTGCGCACCCGGATACACATTACCATAACCATCTGTTCCCACAAATGGATTCACATAATCAATCAGTTTCTCGGTTTGAGCCATGCCCGGCAAAATATTCACCAGGCACAGCCATACTAAAAACAATCCTCTTTTACCCATTACACTCACCATATTTACATTATTATGCTTGTATATCACCTACCGCAACTTGATATTCATGCCACAGTTCATCAATATTATATTCGTCTCCTAAAACATGCTTGATAGCTCCATCAAACGACCAAGGGATAACCTCCAATGTACTCCGGTTAAACTTACGCAGGAATTCAGGATCTTTGTTGTCACGTAACCACACGAAGAAATAACCCGCCGTACGGTATCCGTCCATATAATTTCCACCTTTCGGACGGGCATTCGGTCCGTCAAATCCTCCATTGGCAACCCGCACAGCATCTGCCATTCCCTCGATAAATGCCCAGAACACACGATTGGTTCCATAAGAACCGATTCCTTGCGGTTCCAGCTGATAAGCATGTGTCAGTTCATGCAACAATACCCCGCGCGTTTCGAAAAACAACTTTGCCGTATCATTCGCTGCAAAAGATTTTTCAATATGACGTGTACTGTAGAAAATCGTCACATCACCATTGCCACCGCCTTTAGCAGAAATACCGTTGATATCTTCCAAAGTATAATGTATCTTGTGCACTGCGGGAATACTATCTTCCGGAGAATTGTAAAGAGTAGCTAATACAGTACGTGCCTGTTCCTTGATGTACGATTCAGCATCGGGAATGATCCGGTGGTAAATGTCCGATCCCAGCGTTTCCGGTGCTTTATCCTCAAACAATACAGCACCTGTATTGTACTCTTTCCATACATCAGAACTATCCTTCACCTGTTTTTGCACACTTGCAGCACAAGCCCCCATACCTACCAGCAGGCAGGCTGCATAGATTAAATGTATCTTTTTCATACTCCTTTATTGATTATTCGTTGATTCCGTTAGTTAATGAATAAGGTTTATCCTCCGGTGATAATCCGCGACGTTTGTTAGGTGACGCCCCCATCTTGAATTCAAGCACGCCTCCTTTCAAAATGTCTTCATGTGTAATGTACATCTTGTCGTATACCTTACCGTTCAATTTCAGCGACTGCACGTAACGTTTCTTATCGCTGACACCCGGCGCTTTGATCTCCAATGTCTTTCCATTAGGAAGCGTCATCTTCAGATAAGGTAGGTAGGGCGCTCCCAATACATACTGGTCTGTACCAGGACAAACCGGATAGAAACCCATCACGGAGAAAAGGTACCATGCTGACATCTGTCCGCAATCATCATTTCCACCCAATCCGTTAATATCATTCTTATACATCTTATTCAGAATCTCACGCAGCCAGTACTGTGATTTCCACGGCTGGGAAGTCCACGCATATAGATAAGGAACATGGTGGCTCGGTTCATTACCATGCACATATCCGCCGACCAAACATTCTTCCGTAATATCCTCATTATGCTCATAGTACTTCTCCGGCAGATGCATGGAGAACAGTTCATCCAGTTTCTGCACGAACGTCCCTTCTCCTCCCATCAAGTCGATCATGCCAAATACATCGTGTGGCACATGAAAAGAGAAATTCCATGAATTGCCTTCGATAAAACCTTCACCATAGGTTTGCAATACATCAAACTCTTTCTTGAAAGAACCGTCACTATAACGGGGACGTGCAAAACCAATACTTGTATCATAGATAGTACGATAATTGAGGGCACGCTTTCGGTAAGTCTCCGCTATTTCCTTGTTACCTGCCTTCAAAGCTGTCTGATAGATAGTCCAATCGTCGTATGCATACTCCAAAGTAGAAGAGGCTGCTGTACCACTTTTGTCAAGCGGAATATATCCCAGCTTCATATAATCAGCTATACCTTCATAATACGGAACGGTGGATGTACTGACCATTGCCGCCAATGCCTCATCCACATTCGAAAAGACGCCTTTGGTTATTGCATCCGCCAGTACAGACACAGCATGATAACCGCTCATACACCAGTTTTCATTTCCCATCAGACTCCATATCGGCAACATTCCGTGCACGCTTTGTTGCTCATGTTTAATCATGGATTCCACCATATCCGCATTGCGTCCCGGTTTCACCAGATTCAGGAAAGGATGTTCCGCACGATAGGTATCCCAAAGGGAAAATATAGTATAGTTGGTGAATCCTTCCGCCCGGTGTATGTTATGATCCAGCCCACGATAGGAACCGTCTACATCCATATACACAGACGGATTAATCATGGTGTGGTAAAGAGAAGTATAGAACATTGCTTTCTGATCGGGCGTACCTTCGATCTCGAAATGCTCCAGTTCACTATTCCAATCTGTACGAGCAGCCTCCGCCAACTGTTCGAAACTCTTTCCGGAAGCCTCGGCATGCAGATTCTTAATGGCCCCTTCCGTACTGACTGCCGACAATGCCACTTTTACAACCAGTTCCGAATTGTTAGCGGTATCGAAGTTAAAGTAAGCCACGATTTTTCGACCTGTGATTTCGGGGAAGTTCTTTTCCAACTTAAAACGACGCCAAAAGCCATTGTACAATACTTTTTCCTTATCCTTATATCCGTAGTCTTTAATCGGCTGTGACAAAGAGATAGCAAAATAGGTATAATTCGTACGCGCCCATCCATTGGTGATACGATATCCGGTCAACAGAGTATCGTTTTCGACTCTCAAATTGGCCCATAGAACTTTGCCGTCATAATTATAAATACCATGCACCAGATCCAAAATCAAATGACCATCTTTTCCTTTCGGGAAGGTATATTTATGTATACCCGTCCGTTGTGTTGCTGTCAGTTGGGCCTTAATGCCATAATCGTCCAGTATCACTTCATAATATCCGGGAACAGCTTTTTCTGTAGCATGGTCAAAACGTGAACGGTATCCCTCTTCCGGATAATCCGCCCGACCGGGATTTAACTTCACATCGCCAACAGCAGGCATCAACAAGATGTCTCCCAAGTCAGAATGTCCCGTACCACTAAGATGAGTGTGACTGAAGCCAACAATGGTCTTGTCCCTATATTGGTAACCAGCACAATACTCGTAGGCATTTTTCTGATAAGCTCCATTTATATTATGCGGAATTGTGTCTGTGTCCGGACTCAACTGTACCCATCCGAAAGGAGTGCAAGCACCGGGAAAAGTGTGCCCCATCCCATTGGTCCCGATAATCGGATTCACATAGTCTACCGGCTGTTGAGCTATGGCGGACAAAGTTACTGCCGCCATAGTCATCATCAATACTTTCTTTCTCAAATTATTCATATCAGCTTACTTTGCGTCACGAGAGAATGAATACGGGAAGTCTGATTCGTTGATACCTCTTCCCTTATTCGGTTTGTTATCCATATCAAACACCAGACGACCGCCTTTCAACAGATCGAAATGGTTCAGATAATTCTTTGTATAATTCTTGCCATTATAATTCAATGAACGAATATAACGATTATCATCGTTATTCTTCGGGGCGGAGATTTCCAATTTCTTGCCGTTCTCCAGTGTAATCGTTGCTTTCTTAAAGTAAGGAGCTCCCATCACATATTCATTGCTGCCCGGACATACCGGATAAAATCCCAATGCAGTAAATACATACCAAGCCGAAGTCTGACCGTTATCTTCATCTCCACAATAACCGTCCGGAGTAGGAAGATAGAGGCGGTTCATCGTCTCACGCAACCAATATTGGGCTTTCCACGGTTCGCCGGCATAGTTATACAAGTAGATCATGTGCTGGATAGGTTGGTTGCCATGTGCATAGTTACCCATGTTAGCAATTTCCATTTCACGAATCTCGTGAATCACTCCTCCATAATAGCTATCATCAAATACAGGAGGAAGATTGAATACAGAATCAAGCATACTGACAAACATCTTCTTGCCGCCCATCAGGTCAACCAGTCCTTGTACATCGTGGAATACCGACCATGTATAATGCCAACTATTTCCTTCCGTAAAGGCATCTCCCCATTTAAAAGGATTGAAAGGAGTCTGGAAAGTTCCGTCGGAATTCTTTCCCCGCATCAACTTAGTTTCCGGATCGAACAGATTACGGTAGTTCTGACTCCTTTTCTTATAAACATCCAGTTCTTCTGCCGGACGGCCTAATTTTTCACCCATACGGTAAATGCACCAGTCATCGTATGCATATTCCAATGTGCGTGCCGCATTCTCATTAATTTTCACATCGTATGGCACATAGCCCAGTTTGTTATAATATTCATATCCACGGCGTCCGGTAGTAGAAACTTTCGGATGTACGCTATTGGCCCCTTTCAGTAGGCCTTCGTACATTTTTTCTGCATCCGCTTTGGTTACATTCTTCATGAAGGCATCCGCCACTACAGAAGCTGAATTGTTCCCAACCATACAACCACGATGGCCCGGGCTTGCCCATTCAGGAAAGAATCCACTTTCAAGATAGGTATTCAACAGGCCTTCCTGCATCTTCTCACCCATTGAAGGATATATCAAATTAACAAATGGAAACAAGCAACGGAAAGTATCCCAGAATCCAGTGTCGGTAAACATATATCCCGGACGGATTTCACCATTATAGGGGCTGTAATGCACAGTTTCTCCCTTACCGTTTACTTCGTAAAACATACGGGGAAACAACACCGAACGATACAAACAAGAGTAGAACGTACGCATACGGTTCTCATCGCTGTCTTCAACCTTGATACGCCCCAAGACATTGTTCCATGCCTTACGACCGGCCTCTTTTGTCTGTTCAAAGGTCTTATTACCAATTTCTTTCAAGTTCAGTTCAGCCTGTTCAGGACTGATGAATGAGGATGCCACCTTTGCATGTACCAGTTCTCCTTTCTTCGTTGAAAATCCGATAGCAGCACCCACGTGATTGGATTGTAGTTCGAGATGTGTTTCAACCAAATGATAGTCTGCCCATACTTTATTGAAAGTAAAAGGCTTGTCGAACTCTATCACAAAGTAATTTTTAAAGTTTTGAGGAACACCGCCACTATTGCGTGTCGTATAACCAACTATTTTATTTTCTTCGGGAATCACCTTCACATACGAACCGCGGTCGAAAGCATCTACCACCACATAGGCATCGGAGGTTTCAGGGAAAGTGAAACGGAAATATGCGCAACGTTCTGTCGGAGCTATTTCAGTTGTCATGTCATACTCTGACAAATAAACACTGTAATAATAAGGAGTGGCTTTCTCTGCCTTATGAGAGAACCAGGAAGCACGACTGTCCTGATCGATCTTCAACTGTTTAGTCATCGGCATGATTGAGAACTGACCGTAGTCATTGATCCACGGACTGGGCTGATGCGTTTGCTTGAAACCTCTGATTTTGTCGGATGCATAAGTGTAAGCCCAACCGTCACCCATCTTTCCGGTTTGTGGCATCCAGAAGTTCATTCCCCAAGGCAACGCAATGGCGGGATATGTATTTCCATTGGATAGTGATATTTTCGAATCAGTCCCCATTAAAGGATTCACATAGTCTACCGGTTGCTTTTGTGCAAAGGTAGAGGAAACTCCCAATAGCAGGGCTATTGCGAAAGATAGTAGTTTCTTTTTGTTCATGGTCTACGAATTAAACTATTAATACTAGATTATCAAGTCTTTTTTATTTATGTTACAAATTAAAGCATCTTTCAGCAATTATCAGTCCTCTGATACGCCAAAATAAGAAAAAATAGCAGTATAGTCAACCAAAGGAAACGAGTGTCAACGAGAGTACAAGTTAAATAACTGAGAATCAAAATATAATATTTATGTGTATACAATGAGAGTACAACCGAAAGACTAACCGTTTAAGCAATAGAGAGAGGATAATTAGCCTTTACCCTCTCTCCAATTCTATCAGAAACAAATATTTATTATTACCTAATTAATTCCATCCCGGGTTCTGATGTCCTTCCAACGCAGGATTAGCCTGAATTTCATCTAACGGGATAGGCCATAACAAAGCATATTCAGGAATGGCGCCGGCTCTTATGCTTCCATCGGGCTTGTTTTGGATTTGAGCCGATGCAAGAGCAGTCCATTTCAATTTTCCTGATTCGGTAGATGCTTCCGGATACAAACGAGTACGACGAATGTCATCCCAAATCTTAAATTCCAACGGTAACTCATGCAAACGTTCAGTCAAAATCGATTGTATTAAATCGTTTCCTGTAGCCGTCTCATCTGCCAATCCAGCACGTTTACGCACTTGATTGAGATAATATTTAGCTCCACCGACAGCATTATCTTCATGATTTGTACGTGCCAGACCTTCGGCCGCAATCAGCAAGACTTCCGCAAAACGGAATACCGGCATATTATAATCACCGTCGTGACCGCTAATCAAAGCATTTTCATCAAACCATGCCCAGTTGCCTGCATTATTCAAAGTATGAGTATTTCCTTCAGCATCGGTATATTGCTTAAAGAAGAACTGTTTCTCATGTCCTCGAATATCATTAGAGGCATAGCTGTTAAGCAACATATCACAGGGAAGGTATGCATTATACAGCACGTCTCCTCCCGGATGGAACACTCCCCACTGAAAAGCATCTGTCCCGATAGAACGACAAGCATAAGAGTTACCTACACTATAATCACTATAATTGTATTCTTTAGCATAAATGATTTCAGCTGATTCTTTCGTTGTCTTAATCACATTATACGCAGAGTTCAAATCATCAGTCGTTCCATTCGGATGAATAAGTCCGTGAGGACTATCATTAATCACTTTCAATGCCATCTGTGCAGCTTTTCCATAATAGTCTGCCCCCCCGTTTAACGGTGCACCAGCCCATTGTAGATAAACTTGTGCCAGCAAAGTCTGCGCCATTGCTCTGGTAACATAACAGCCATTTTCATAGAACGTTTTATTCGGCAATGCATCCCCGTTGACAATATCCAGCAAGTCGGCTTCAATTTTCTTATAAACCTCTTCAGCAGAAAGACGTTCTTTGTACATACCTTCTGTAGATGTGTAAGGTTCTGAAATATAAGGAACACCACCAAATTCTTTGACCAGCCAAAAATACCCGTATGCACGGAAGAATTTACCTTGAGCCACATAATTATTAATAGTAGCTTCATCCAGCACCCCGGTCATTGTCGGAATATTGGCTATAACAAAGTTAGCACGTGAAATACCTTTATAAAACTCATGCCAGTATTTCATTGCAATATCATCAAAAGACTCAATATTGAAGTTACACCCTTCGGATGCCGTAGTAAATGTTCTATCCTTACGCTTATCAACGTACAATCCGGACACAATACCACCCCACATTGTCGCTTTAGGAGTCCAGCCACCGCCTACATCAGTGTTATGTAAATAAGGTACACCACCGAAATACAATGCGTTCACACCCGACTCCGCATCAGCTTTCGTCTTCCAGAATTGGTCAGATGACTTCATATCCAATGGTTCTTCTTTCAGGAAATCGTCGCATGAATTCAACAACACAGAAAGTGAACACATACAAAATGCAGATATATATACTTTTAATAGTTTCATAATTCTTATAGTTTTTATAACGGTGAATTAAAATGCTACATTAAGACCGAACGTAAACGTTCTCGGACGCGGATAGGTGAAGAATTGGCGGTTAGCCCCCCATTTGTTGTCACCTAAACGAGATGAGTTATCCGGATCATATCCGTTATAGTCCTTAGAAGTAATCAGGAATGCGTTATTCACATTCGCATACAAACGCAATGAAGACAGACCGATCTTCTTAATCAGTGTCGGATTGAAGGTATATCCGAGCTGAATCATGTTACAACGCAAATAAGAACCATTGCAAACCCAGTCATCATCTGCCTGGTTATTAGCTCCCTGACCAAAGTTATTCAGACGAATTGCCTGTTCTTTACCCGACGGATTGAGAGTTGGATGCCATGCTTCCTTATAAAGACGGTCTATACCGTTAGTTAGGAAACGGGCTACAGTAGAGTGATAATATTCTTGCATCACGTCCACCCCCCATGTAAACTGGAAGTCTAAAGTCAAATCAAATCCTTTATAATTGAAGGTATTGATGAATGAGCCCATCCAGTCAGGTAATCCGTTACCGATAATTTCGCGTTTCTTATAAGTTACCTTTTCACCAATAGTGGAAGGTATGTTCATTGTCTCCGGATCCCAGTTAGACGGAATACCATCGTAAATACCGGCACGCTTATAACCATAGAAAGAGGAAAGCTCTTCACCTTCACGAATCAACATATCGTAACCCACAAAACCGTCGGTCGTAATCTGACGCTTACCGGTGACAGGATCAACAGATGCACTTTCATCCAACTTCTCTACACGGTTTTTGTTGAAACCTAAATTAAGAGTGGAAGTCCACTGGAAATCATGTGTCTGAATAGGATATGCTGTAACCAGAATATCTACACCACGATTGGAAACGGCTCCAATATTATCCATAATGGAAGAGTAACCTGTTGATTCAGGAACCGGACGGTCGAGCAACAAATCCGAAGTATACTTATAATAATAGGAAATATCGAAATTCAGTCTGTTATTGAATAAACCCAACTCGAATCCTAAGTCCCACTGTCCTGTCTTTTCCCATTTCAGGTCCGGATTAGGCATATTGTCCAGATAAGACACTACATGCAGAGCATCACCAATGATCGTATTCGACTGGCTCACCGTAGCCAATGATTTATATGTACCAATTTCCGAATTACCTGTCAGACCGTAAGAAGTATGTAATTTCAGCTTGCTGATCAATGAGTTATCTTTCAAAAAGTCTTCATTAGAAATCATCCAACCCAAGCCGACTGACGGGAAAAATGCATATTTATTGTTCTGTCCGAATTTGGAAGAGCCATCATAACGACCGGTTACGGTAGCCATATACTTGTTGTCATAAGAATATGCCAGACGCAAGAAATAAGAGTTCATCGCCCACTTGTCGTAATCATTGCCTACAGAAGGACGGTTCGTTCCGGAACCTAAATTATAATATCCGTAGAAGTCATCAATATACTTACTGTCGGAAGCTTCGAATTTGGTATAATTATACTCTTGCCAAGACATACCCGCCATTGCATTAATGTGATGTTTGTTTATATCTTTCACATAAGTCAAATAGGTTTCTTCCTGCCAATACAAAGAGTTGGAGTTATTTGCAGAAGCTGCTCCCTCGGAACTTTGATTAATCATCGGACGCGGAGTGAACGGCGTATAGTTAGCATCACGATTATTGTGGTAGTCGATACCGAACTGGGTCTTCAAATCCAATCCTTTCATGAGATGGAAAGTCAAAGCAGCATTACCAAAAATCTGCGTACGATATTGCATAGCCTGCATCCGTTCGAGCAACTCAACGGGATTACCTACACCTTCCGGGCTGAATCCTTGTTTTCCGCTATTAGGATCAGTCTGATTATTGAGAATAGAGCTTGTATTAATAATGTTCGTCTGCGTATATTCACCATCCAGCTTAACCGGTAAGAAAGGCAACTGTTCGATCATCGTACGCAATGCGCCTTGTCCGTAAGGGTTATCAGAAGTTCTATTACCCCAAGTATGATTTACTAATAAATTAGCGGAAGTAGACAGCCAATCAGTCGGTTTGTCATCATACGCCAATTTTGCATTGATACGTTTGAAGTAAGAATTCAACAAAATACCCTGTTGATCGGTATAATTGATGAATGCTCCGATAGAAGATCCTTCTCCTGTACGTTGGATACTGATCTGATGGTTATGAGAGATGGCAGTGCGGGATGCTTCATCCTGCCAGTTGGTATTATATTTCGGAGAACCGTCTGCATTGAACAAACGTTCGTCTGTGAATATCTGTGACAGATCAGTTGTGAAGTTCTTGCCTTGAAATTCGTTGGCATTTTCCAATCCCTGCTTGAAGGTAGACATCCATTCGTTAGCATCCATTACATCTATTTTTCTAGCCATCTTACCGATAGACAATGAACCATCATAGGAAACATGGACTCCTTTTCCTGCATTACCGCGCTTGGTAGTCACCATGATAACACCATTCGCACCACGGGCACCATAGATGGCAGCAGAGGAAGCATCTTTCAATACTTCGATAGATTCGATATCATTCGGATTAAGCAATTCGAAGTTTGACATCACCACTCCATCTACTACGTACAGCGGTGATGCCGACGCGTTGATAGTAGAAATACCACGAATGATGACACGCGATTCTCCACCCGGCTGACCGGTATTAGAGAAGATATTCACACCGGCCACTTTACCCTTCAATCCGTCAAGCGCATTGAATGATTGTGCTTTCAGCATGTCTTTACCTTTGGCTGTGGAAATGGAACCCGTCAAGTCTGATTTGCGCATGGTACCATAACCTACAACGACTACTTCGTCCAGTGCTTTCGTATCCGATTGCAGAACTACGTTCAGAACATTACTCTTTAATTCCGAGACTTTAAATTCTTGTGTGATATAACCAATATACGAAAACACCAAGGTGGCATTGGAAGGAACAGAGAGAGTGTATTTACCGTTAATGTCAGTGATTGTTCCTGTACTACCGTTTTTAACTTTCACCGTACCACTGATAACCGCCTCTCCCTGATCATCGGTTACCGTACCGGAGATTGATTTTACAGATTGAGCATTCATGCCCAAACTCAACATCATACCTATTACAAATAAGGTAAGATACTTTAGTTTTTCATTCATAATTCCTTTAAATTTGATTAGTAATAAGGTTAATTCCCTTTAAAAAGATTGTTGCAAATAAAGGCTATTCGAATAAAAGTCCAATGCTCTACCTTGCCAAAAAAACGGCAAAATAAAGACACATATCTAAAGCACAGAATGGTAAATTAGAGCACAGATTAACACACTAATAATCAATACAATAAAATCGACAAAAGGAATTTAGAGCACAAGGTTGTGACAAACAAATAAATAATAATGTTTCCCAACTAATCACCTATACGAAAGAATTTAACCTGACAATCAGCATACCTTTCGCTGTTCCCGATAATCTTTCGGTGTCATCCCGAACCGACGGGTAAACTCTTTATAAAAATAAGACCGGCTGGAAATACCGACCTCCATAATAACATCTTGAATAGAAAGTTCTTCATCAAGTAACAGGCGGGCTGCCTTTTCCATACGGTAACTCTTTATTAAATCACCGGGAGCAGTATTGGAAATTTCCTTGAATTTACGATAGAACTGACGGGAACTCATTGCCATACGATCAGCGATCAACGTTGAGCCCAGTTCTTCCTTGTCCAGGTTTTCTTCAATCACCTTTAACAATTTACGAATAAAATCAGCTTGTTCGGTAGTTGTACAGACAATCTGTCCCGCCAAATCTCCCAGTTCCTCCATATATATCTGCTTCGCTTCCCGCTTTCCATAAATAGCATTATGGACAACTTCCCGCAAGAATAATATATCATAAGGAAGTACAATATAAGAATCAGACCACAAGATCAGTTCCCGCTGAATGGCCGAACCAACTTTCCAGGTTAACAATGGAATAAAAGCTGTCTTTGAAAGCAGAGTACGATTCCGGCTAACATACTCCATAAAAGTACTTTCAGCATTGGCATACATTGTCATATCCACTAATAATAGAGCCGGAGCCGACCGACGAATTTCGTCAAAAGCAAGCTGCACACTCTTTACTTGATGAACCACGTATTCATCAGCCAGGAAATTACTAATCAACCAAGTCATTTCATCTCTGTCTTCCAACAAAAGCACAGTTTTTTTCCCTTGTTCACCTGCTACTGTCAAGACCGCCGGTTCAAAGATAATCGTCAACCGACTACCACTCTCATCATCATCATAACGAAGAACGGCATGAATACGTTCCAAAGCTGACCGTACAAAACCTAAAAGTAAATGCACAACAAACACATGATCGGAATCTTTCTCCGTCACTGAAGAAGCTTTATCTGAAAGATATTCATACAACGCTTTCGCAGTAGCATCTTTAGAAGAAAAATGTAGCTGCATCTTACCATCCTGTTCTGACATTTCTACTATTACGCCATGAGTACCCTTCATTTCAGTAATCCGGAGATAGCAGCAATAAAGAATACTGTATAACGCATTCTTGTAAACTGGAAATGTTAAGTGTTCCGGAATCATTGACGATATAGAAGAATGATCAATCCCTTGTTCTTCCAACGTACGCAACACCTCTTGAGAAACTCCCTGTATACTCATACGCGCAGAAACAATAAACCGATCCGGAAAGAATTGTTTAAGTTCTTCCAAAAACAGAGCGTCAGGATTAAGAAGTGCGCTCATCACAGTTTCGCGTATCAGTGACACTTTCTCAAGACATTGCTCATAAGAAAGATTCTCTGCACGCAATTGGTCACAATAATTATAAATAAGAGTAAAATCTTCAAGCATCCTACGGTTTGTATATACAGTCTCGGATTTCCGGCAACTTTCTGTCCCCATCAGTGTTTTCATCATCCGTTCCTGAAGGTAGTTTTTACGTAGCAAATATATCACGTACCCTAACAACAACAAAAAAATGATCAAATAAACAAAATAAGCCGCCACCGATCGATACCAGGGAGAAAGGATATATACCGGAATAGAAAAATGCCGATATTCTGTATCAAATACATCCCTCTTATAGCGTACCTTAAAGATATAATCACCTGCCGGCACTCCTGTATATGAGGCTTCATTAATACTACTAAAAGAGGTCCAATCCTTATCATATCCTTCCAACTGGTAAGAATATTCTATATCTTCTCCTGATAAAAAATCCGGAACAACAAAAGAAAGTGCAAATGAAACCTCCGTCCCCTTCAACTGTAATGCCTTACCATCGTCTGTATAGTAATCTCCATCCCCCTGAACCACTTGCGTATGTCCAACAGTCAACTTACGTAACAAAATATCCGGATAAAATTCCGGAGCAGCCTGCACCTCTTTATCCAAATAAAGCAACCCGTCAATCCCACCGAAAAAAAGCTCCTGTGTATATGGACACATGTAATAAGCATCATCACTAAACTCACCGATTTGAACACCTGCACTGTAAAAGTAGGCATGTGATGAGCCATTTATCGGATTATATTTAATCAGCCCCCGATTCGTACCAAGCCATAAGAGTCCGTTCTCATCTTCAAGTACACCATGAATCATATCATTGAGCAAACCTTGCTCCCGTCCGATATAGGTAGCTTTCATCTGTTTGCCATTAGAATTCAAACATACCAATCCTGATGTTGTCCCTACATATAACAACCCTTCTTTGGTCCGATACAGGCTGAGCACATCGTCTACCGACTTATGAAGCATTTCTTTCAAAGAAATCACTTTATATTCTTCAGTCCGCTTATCAAACCGTACGAGTCCTTTCTCCCGACTGCCAAGCCACAAAATAGAATCCCCTTCGGGCAACATTGGATAGAACATCGTAATTTCTCGCTGACCGTGAAAAAAATGATAACTTTTCTGCGACTTGAAACGAATGGTACCTGCCTGCTTCTCAAGTATTAATTTATGAAAACCGGAACCGGCTGTCACCACATAAAGTACACTATCATTTTCCTCATAAATGCCATGTATCTCGGTGGGTTGTGCCGGCAGATTCTCCACAGAATGCAAAGCTTTGTCTTCAAAAGAATAGTAAAATAGTCCCGGATCTCCAGATCCTATCCAAAAGCCATCCATATAACGGCTTTGAACCAATTTATAAACGGGAAATTCTTTATTCCATCGTATATAAGACACAACATTTTGCTTTCCTTCAGGAGAGTAAACTGTAACGGCAGAAACCTCCTCATTCTCACGATAATCCGGTATATGCAACAGTCCATCACCTTTCGTCCCGAACCATAGTCCACCACTATCGTCTGTCATAACAGAACGTACCTGCCTGCTTAAGTTAGATGACAGTTGATTGAGCATCAAATTGGTGGCAATAGAATATTTCTTAGCATACATAATCGTCCCTTGTCCGTCTGAAGCAACCCATAAGACATTCTGATGAGGATCTCGATAAATACTATATATACGTACATTCCGGTCGACCACTTCTTCTTTATATTTTTGTGAAGTACGGAGACGGACTAACCCATTCGTTCGAAAACCAATAATAATATCTTCATAGAAAAGGGCTATTCCTGCAATAGTTCCATTCTTCTGCACTAATGAAGAAAGGTTACGAATATAAATTTTAGATTGTCGGGAAATATCATAAACATAAAGATCATGCTCACTATCGATAAAACAAAGAACGCCATTCTGATAAAAGACATCTTCAATAGGTTTCGCATGAAAATTAGTAGATAAAACAGTTGAATGAATTGATAATGTGTCACAATCAAAAGCATCCTGCGAAACCTGTAACAGCTCCCCTGTTTGTTGAGTGAAAATCCACAAAACACCATCATCCGTGACGAACGCCCGTTTATCCATATCTTCTACGGGTACTTTCAGATTCTTAATCTGTACAAATCGTTTATAAGATGTATTATAGTAGAAAATTCCACCATGACTCACCACCCATGTGTTTCCTTTTGAATTGGAATGTAGATAATAATCATCTGTAAAGTCATAATATCCGACAACTTGCCGTGAATTCTGTGAAAGACGATTAATCCCCAAATGAGTAGAAATCCACAAACAATTATTATCCGCCTGCTGAATAGAATGGATTACGTTGTTACTCAAAGCCTTGGGAGCTGAAAAATCGGAACGGAAAACTTCCATGCTTCTGCCGTCATAACAATTGACTCCATCGTAAGTACCGAACCACATCAACCCTGTATTGTCTTGAAAAAGACAAAGCACAGCGCTATTAGATAATCCTTGCTGATAATCTACTTTCCGGAAGATATATGAATCTTTACCACCATCTGCCTGACAGATCAATGAATAAATCAATAGAACAAAAGGAAAAATCAAGCGCATTTTCATTGTGTTAATCATTAATATCATCTATTAAATATCAGGCAATCGCTTATATGTTTTGTTTCGCAGTGCGAAAGAAAATAGCCATTAATAATCGATGTCTTTGATTCTCTTTACACAAAGATACGTTTTTATACGGAAAATGCAACTCTATTTTATCAAGTACCTCTATTTTTCAACAATTACTTCACTACTAAGTTCACACAATCTAAGAGTCTGCCTCTTCCATTTTTCAATGATCTCATCATTATAAATAATGCAATCAGTTTTATTTTCATGCCGTACGTTTATCAATATGCATATTTAAGCCATGTGTTTATCATTGATATAAGACCTATAAAGTTGTATACCAATTGATATTCTTGTGGTGTATCTATGCTAACGACGCAGAGAAGTAAGCTTTGTTGATTACTTCTCTCTCAACACTGCTTACTTCTCATGTAATCTATTAATAGAAAAGTTGCTCTTGATTAAGTCCAAACTTTCTTTTTATTAACAGTAAAGTTGCCTTTCATCCCTTCCAATCTATAAATGCAAGCTTCATTTATAAAAACAAAGGTTCCGTTTTTAAAAACAAAGCTTGCATTTATAAAAATGAAGCTTTCATTTTAAGTTTGTAAATAACAAAAGAGAAGTTTACTATTAGACGAAAGGAAGTTTAGACTTAATCAAAAGAAACTTTATTGTTAATACTCAAGGAGAAGAGTAACTATTATCATTCAGTGGATATCATCCTAATAAAAAGTCTCGTATATCAATGAGACAACTTATTCAGTTATCTTTATGATATACGAGACTCAAATGTTATAAATAAAATCCTATTTTGCAGGATATTATTTTGCTAATTCATTAATCACATCCATTATCTTCTGACCGATTTCCTCGGCAGCTTCCATAGTAGAAGCTTCACTATACACACGGATGATCGGTTCTGTATTACTCTTGCGCAAATGCACCCATTTGTCGGCAAAGTCTATTTTCACACCGTCGATATCATTGATTTCTTCGTTCTTATAGATTTCCTTTACTTTGGCAAGGATAGCATCTACATCAATTTCCGGAGTCAGGTCTACACGGTTTTTAGCAATGAAGTAAGGAGGATAAGTAGCACGGAGCTCGCTAACCTTCTTTCCTTCGTGAGCCAGATGGCTAAGGAATAATGCGATACCTACCAATGCATCACGTCCGTAGTGACTGGCAGGATAAATTACTCCACCATTTCCCTCACCGCCGATAACGGCATTGGTTGCTTTCATCTTCGTTACAACATTTACTTCGCCTACGGCAGAAGCGCTGTATTCCATTCCATACTTGCGAGTTACATCACGCAAAGCACGGGTAGAGCTCAAATTAGAAACAGTGTTACCGGGGGTATGTTTCAGTACATAGTCGGCAACAGTAACCAGTGTATATTCTTCACCGTACATTACGCCATTCTCGCAGATCATTGCCAGACGGTCAACGTCGGGGTCTACAACGAAGGCTACATCAGCTTTTCCACCCTTCATTAAGTTCATGATGTCACCGAGGTTCTTTTCAAGCGGTTCGGGGTTGTGCTGGAAGTTTCCGGTAGGTTCACAGTAGAGTTTTTCTACATGTTTCACACCTAAACGTTCAAGAAGTTCGGGAAGAATGATACCGCCTACCGAGTTTACACAGTCAATGGCTACACGGAAATCTGCTTTTTTGATAGCTTCTACATCTACCAAGTCAAGAGCCAATACACTGTCGATATGTTTCTGGTTATAAGTCAGGTCTTTGCGGTAAGAACCCAAGTGATCTACGTCGGCATAGTCAAATTCTTCTGCTTCAGCAATACGAAGCACTTCGTTGCCTTCGGCTGCATTCAGAAATTCGCCATGTTCATTCAGTAACTTCAGTGCGTTCCACTGCTTAGGGTTATGAGAAGCTGTCAGGATGATACCGCCACAAGCGCCTTCCATTGTCACAGCAAGTTCTGTGGTCGGAGTAGAAGCAAGATCAATATCTACTACATCCCAGCCCATTCCCATTAATGTGCCGACTACTACGTTTTTTACCATTTCACCCGAGATGCGGGCATCGCGTCCCACAACAATCTTGTTGCTCTTCGCTTTGCAGGTCTTACGAATTAAAGTAGCATAAGCCGAGGTGAATTTTACAATGTCAAGCGGGTTCAGTCCTTCTCCCGCTCCTCCGCCGATGGTTCCGCGGATTCCAGAGATAGATTTGATTAGAGTCATAGGTTTTTAACTAAAAGATTTATCTAATGTTAGTGCTTTAGCTTTTTGCTTTCTCAAACTTCCAGATATCATAGAAATAAGGATTGACATATTGTTGTGCAGTTGTATGCCCCATCTTAGAAGGTACAATCAAGCGTACATGTGCATTATTACGCAAATAAGGTAAGGCAATCAACCAGCCGGATGGAATTGCAGTTCCATAACCTTGATTAACCCATAATAAATCATATTCCAAACTACCGGATAAAACGATTCCATAAACAGTAGACGCGTTTTGTACATAACGGAATGTTAATGGAAACTTATAATAATCAGGAGCATCCATCCATTCTTCTAATGGTACATTGAAACAAGTAACCTCTCCTGTCATCATATCCTTTTCTACATAACGAGTACAAATGACATTATTATTAGCAAAAGTGTCTACTTCATTAATAAACTCAACCCCATTCTCACCTTCCTCTTTCCCGCCACGATCTACGATCTGCATATATACGCCGTTGGAAAAAGCAACATATTCGTCATATCCATCCCCAGCTTCTTTTGAAGCCGTAACAGTGTCTCTTTCGAACTCTTCCAGTGAAATGACACGAATATCATTATCTTTGATGAACTTATTCACCGCATTTTTCTCGTCTTCCAGCATTTCTGCATAAGTCTTCGAATTGTCGCATGCCTGGAACAGACTTCCGGCGGTTAACAAAGAGAGAAATAAAAATACAAGTTTCTTCATTATCTGTTATTTAGCTATATTCCGCACAAATGTATCTCAAAATCATTAAAAGTTGAAAGGGGGAAGTTGAAAGTTCGTATCTTTTAACCTTTCCATATTCACTTTTAACCTTCCATCTTTAGCTTTTTGCTGTTAACAAAGGTTTATACTTCTCAAGCGCTTTCTCAAAGACCGCTTTTGCCTCTTCCATCGTTCCGAAAAACTCACCGCCCGAAGCGTTCAAATGTCCGCCACCGTTGAAAAATTCAGCGGCTAACTGATTACATGGAAAGGTTCCTACCGAACGAAGGGAGATTTTAATCATCGGCTTCTCTGTATCTTCCCGCAAGAAGCAGGAGAAACAAACATTCTTGATGGAAAGGGGGATGTTTACGAAGCCTTCGCTATCACCTTTTATATAGTTAAACTTACTTTGCTCGGCTTTTGTCAATGTGATTAATGCCGAATTACAATCCGGATAAACAGTCATGTTCGACAGTACATAGCCCATCAAACGCAAACGGCTCTCGGAATAGGTATTGTACACCTTACGGTAAATATCATCCTTATCGATTCCTTTGGAAAGTAGTTCGCTAATGATAAAATAAATTTCCCGGTTATTCGAATTATAAGTGAATCCTCCTGTATCTGTCATCATGCCTGTGTAGATACATTCTGCGCCTTCCTTCGTGATATCACTGAAATATCCCATACGACAAATCAGCCGGAATATCAATTCGGAAGTAGAAGAAATCTTAGGATAGGACATTACAATCTTACAGAAATCTTCGGGATACAGGTGATGATCGATCATGATTTTACGCGCAGGAGATGCAGCCACAGCATCTGCCATATCGTCAATACGCTTCAATGCATTGAAGTCGAGACAACAGATTACGTCAGCTTCGGCTATCAACTTATCGGCAAAATCTTTGTAACGGTCATACAAAAGAATATCCTTACTGCCCGGCATCCATCGCAAGAAATCGGGAAAGGCATTCGGCACAATTACGTTTACTGTTTTTTCCTGTGAATCCAGAAAATGATATAATCCCAATGATGAACCAATAGCGTCGCCGTCAGGAGAAACATGGGATACAATTACTATTTTGTCAGCTCGTTCAAACCATTTGGTAAAATGGTCTATTTTGGCTTGTTCAATTACTTTCGTCAACATACTCTTAAACTTTATCAAGGTGCAAATGTACGATAAATCTTTGTACTTAGAGCAAAAAGCGGACAGAACCTTCGTCAGACAAAGAGATAAATCGCAGACCGGATTTCTTGCATTCGCTTTCAAGTAGGTGTTTGCGGTATTCCGAGAGGGACGCGTCCAATATGACGTAAGAGAAAGAAAAGACCTGGGCGAGTTCTTCCAGATGACCGTCATATCCTTTGCATAAGTAAAGATACTGAATATATAACGGAGAAACGGTAGATTTGTTTCGCCAACGGTTATCGTTTATGACACATACACGACAACCATGATAGGATATAATCTGCTGTTGACGGTTAAGTTCAGCGTGCCGGCAATCAGCCGTTATTTCTTGGGGAGGAAGAAGGTGATGACGCTTCCAATAGTTAGCTGTCATGTATTTCAGACGTTTTTCATTGGAGAGAGTATCCATATAGTTTATCCAGGATTGCCCGTCACTTTTTATGCAATGTACTGCCGGACAACCACGCACATTGTAAAAGACTAAACTCGTTTGAGGACGATCCAACCAATACAGCGTTGCATGATAAGTCCCCATCAACAAGATAGAAAAAAGACAGATTTGCAGATTCCGGTATCGGCGATTCATGAAATAATAGGTTAGCAGAGCGATGACAATATAGATACCTAGCACTTCTGACTGATAAAGCCAAATTCCATCTATAGAAGCGCAAGGAAGCTGCTCTACCCATCGGACAAAGAAATTAAGTCCTTCCAACAGCTTCTTAACACCTCCGGCCACTCCTATCTGAAGCCAGGAGAAAGGAGTCAGAAGAAGCATTGCGACAGCAGCATATAAGATAATCGTAATCAAAGGAATAACAACTAAATTCGTCAATAGAAAATGCACGGAGAATCGAGAGAAATAAAACAGAACAAGCGGAGCTGTTCCTATTTGTGCGGCAATAGACACGCTCATGAGTCCCCAAACATACTTTCCTATTCTACTTTTCACGGTAATCAAATGGTAGATCGGCTTTTGGATAAGCAAGATAGAAGCAACAGCAAGGAAAGAGAGCTGAAAACCAACATCGAACAGCCATGCAGGATTACAGAATAACATCAACCACGCAGCTACCGCCAATGTATTTAAAGATAAAGGTTCACGACCAGTCATATCCGCCATAGCTAAAATCGAAAACATACTGACCGAACGTACTACCGACGGAGAAAGCCCTGTAAAAAAAAGCAAAGGTCCACAATAAGACAAGAAGAAAAACAGAACGCACACATCTACCTATATTTCCTCTTCGGGCAATAGGTTTCAGAATGAAAAAGATCATTGTATATAAAAGTCCGATATGCAAACCGGATAGAGCAAGAATATGGCTTGCACCGGCCACCGAATAACTTTCACGAACCGAATCACTTAATTCTGTCTTATCTCCTATTGTTAGTGCTGAAAGTACTGCCAGTTCATCCCCGTTGAATCCCAGTTCCTGATAAAGTGAAACCACGTTTCTTCTACAAGAGCTGGTTACACTTTTGAGGTCAAAGTTATTCATTCCGTCGCATTTTATCCATTTCCCGGATGCAACATATCCTGTTCCGCTAATGCCTTTCCGCATCAGAAAGCGGGCATAATCAAATTCATCAAAGTTTCGATTGTTGAGAGGAGGAGAAATGTGGGCAGAAATCAGCAGTTCATCTCCACTCTTCAAACGGGAGGCAGACGAATCTTGCTGTAGATAAAGAACCGCAGTATGTCCTATCGGATATATGCCCGCAGTATCACGACGTTCTTTTAATAATGCCTGACAGAGGTAAGTATGTTCTTTTGGTTGAGCTGCATCCGTTATCAAAACCCGGTACACAGTTTCTTCTTTCGGAAAAGAGCAGACAGCCTGTTGCAATTGTCCAGTCATCCCAAGCCATCCTCCCGTAAAACAAAGAGCGGAGATAGCTATCCCAAAACACCATCGCAGCGAATAGCGTTTCAGAAAATAAAGAGCAAAAGACAATACAGCAAAAAAGCCAAAGAAGAGAATACCACAAAGGGGATCCCATGAACGGTCAAAAAAAATGATCTCCACAAAAAATGCCTGCTATCCAAGGGATAAGCAGGCGTATAAATGGATATCGATGGATATAAAAGGAATTCAATAGATTAGTTACAGTTCGTGCAACTGACGAATCATTTCTACCGGATCCTGTGCACCAAAGACAGCATTTCCAGCCACCAGCGCATCGGCTCCCGCCTCAACCAGACGGGCTCCTGTTTCCAGGTTCACGCCACCGTCTACTTCAATCAGGGCTTTCGAACCTGTCCGTTCAATCAGGGCACGCAGTTCACGAACTTTTTCTACCGAATGTTCGATAAACTTCTGCCCGCCAAATCCTGGATTCACGCTCATGATAAGCACCATATACACGTCCCGGATAATATCTTGCAGAAGAGCTACAGGAGTAGCAGGATTGATCGTTACAGCAGGCTGCATCCCGGCTTCTCTGATTTGTTGAATCACCCGATGCAGATGTGGACAAGCTTCATAATGCACATTCATCGTATGAGCACCCAATGCTTTTACTTCCGGAATGAATTTCTCCGGATTCACAATCATCAAATGCACATCCAACGGCTTCTTACTTAACTTCGCTACATATTTCAGTACCGGAAAGCCAAATGAAATATTCGGAACAAATACTCCGTCCATAATATCAATATGTACCCACTCCGCTTCACTGCGGTTTACCATTTCAATATCCTTTGCCAAATATCCAAAATCGGCAGAAAGAATAGAAGGAGCGATAATCGGTTTCATAATTCTTTTATTTTAGGTTCTAATTGTCTCGTGTTCGGGACGGTTTTTATTCTATCTTATTGTCAGATCACTTCATCTTACACCCATCTTCCAGGTGATAACCACGAAGCAACTCATCTGTTTTCAGTCGTTTCTTACCGGGTAATTGTAAAGAAAGAATAGATACAAATCCATCCGGTACAGCTACTTTCATAAATTTCTTGCCATCAGTCACGATTGTTCCGGCAGCCAATTGATGTGATTCATAAACTTTCTCACTTTCAAATATTTTCACGACCACACTTTCTGCTTTTTCGGAAGCAATCAGTTCACTCCAGGCAGCGGGGTAAGGTGATAGTCCACGGATAAAATCGTAGATCTTCTTCACCGGCTGGTTCCAGTCAATCCGGCAAGTTTCTTTAAATATCTTCGGAGCAGGACGGAGTTCACCGACAACTGCCATTTCTTCTTGAGAAATTGGTTTGACCGTTCCATTCAGTATAGCATCTACTGTTTCAAGAACCAGCTTTCCTCCCAACATCATCAATTTATCATGTACCACTTCTACATTATCCGTATCTGCAATAGGCACACGTACCTGTTGAATGACCTCTCCGGTATCTATCTCATGCTTCAAAAAGAAAGTCGTAATCCCGGTTTCCGTATCACCGTTGATAACCGCCCAGTTGATAGGAGCAGCTCCACGATATTGAGGAAGTAAAGAAGCATGAAGATTAAATGTACCCAGTCGCGGCATATTCCATACCACTTCCGGCAACATACGGAAAGCAACTACAATCTGCAAATCCGCTTTCCATTCACGCAACGCTTCCACAAAAGCTTCATCTTTCAACTTTTCCGGTTGAAGCAACGGTAAATTCTGTTCGAGCGCATATTGTTTGACAGGAGAATATTGAATCTTATGTCCGCGTCCGGCAGGTTTATCGGGCATCGTAATCACACCCACTACATTATAACCGCCTTCTACCAATTGACGCAGGGCCTCTACTGCAAAATCGGGAGTCCCCATATATACTATTCTTAAGTCCTCTTTCTTCATCATTTTAAATATGTTATCATTACTTAGGCACGGATTAGTCTTCAGAAAAATGTACCAGCACTTGCCGATACGAATTAAATATCTTTGATTTAGAGACAAATCCCTGATAGCGGCCTTCCTCATCTACGACCGGAAGATTCCAGGCTTTCGTATCGTCAAATGTTTGCATAACCTGCTCCATTCCATCCGTATCGAAGATTTTGGCAGGAGCAGATATCATCAATTTATTAACAGTGAAACGATGATAAAGTTCTTGTCGGAACATGATGTTGCGAATATCGTCGAGCAATACAATTCCCAACAATTCACCCGTTTTCTTATCTGTCACCGGAAAGACATTTCTATGGGAAGCTGCAATTGCTTTCACCAGTTCGCCCAAGTCCATTTCCGGGTGTACGACAACGAAATCTTTCTCCACCACGTTTTCCATTTTCATCAGCGTCAACACAGCTTTATCCTTGTGATGTGTCAGCAATTGGCCCTTCTTAGCCAAACGCATCGAATAGATACTATGAGGTTCGAAAGCAATAATTGTCAGATATGAACTTACAGATACAATCATCAACGGAAGAAATAAATCATATCCACCTGTCAGCTCGGCTATCAGGAACACCCCTGTCAATGGAGCATGCATGACACCACTCATTACTCCCGCCATTCCCATCAATGCGAAATTCTTCTCCGGCAAATAAGCGGAGAAAGCAAAGTCATTGCTAAAATGAGAGAAAACAAAACCGGCAATACATCCCAGATAAAGCGAAGGAGCAAAGATACCACCACAACCACCTCCACCGTTTGTTGCACTGGAAGCAAATACTTTCAATAAGATAATCAGCATCAGATAAACCAGCAACAAATTACCATAGCCATAAAACATAGAGTTGTTCATGACCGTATCCCACTCTTCGGCAGACGTTCCATTCAACAAAAGATTAATCGTATCATATCCTTCACCATAAAGAGGTGGGAAAAGGAAAATCAATACACTCAACATCACACCACCAAAAGCCAGTTTCTTGTAAGGGTTATTGAGTTTGCCAAATACACCTTCTACCGAATTCATGGCACGTGTGAAGTACAACGAAATCAGCCCACAAAAAATTCCCAGCAAGATAACGAAAGGAATACGTTCCAGTTCAAATGCCTGATCGAGGTGGAACTTAAACATAGCCTCCGTACCAGTGACTATGTACGAAACAGTTGCTGCTGTCACGGCAGAAATCAGCAGGGGAAGCAAAGAAGACATGGTTAAGTCAATCATCAGCACTTCCAAGGTAAATACCAGTCCCGCAATCGGAGCTTTAAAAATACCGGCAATGGCACCTGCCGCACCACAACCTACGAGCAGCATCAACGTGCGATGCTCCATCTTAAACACGCTCCCGAGATTGGAACCGATTGCCGAACCTGTCAGTACAATTGGTGCCTCTGCTCCGACTGATCCACCAAATCCGATGGTTATGGCACTGGCGATAGTAGACGACCAGATATTGTGTCGCTTGATACGTCCCTGCCTACGGGAGATGGCATATAGAATTTTGGTGACCCCATGACTGATATCATCCTTTACAATATTACGCACAAACCAACCTGCAAGGAAAATACCGACTACCGGATATACCAAATACAAATAGTTAGCTTCTGTTGCATTGAAATTATTAGTCAGGAAATTCTGTATCTGATGGATAAAAAATTTCAATATTAACGCAGCAAACGCAGTGAAGATTCCGACCAGAAAACTTAATATCAGGATAAATTGCTTCTCCTTTATGTTCGCTTCCCGCCATTTGATACAACGCTGCAATAAACTAAGTTTTTCTCCTTTCATTTATTCGCGAATTATCTTTATCACTCCACCTTTTTCCAACTTAATAATACTTGAGGGTTTCGGCTTATTCATATCATCCTGACGAAAGCCAACGATATAATCTACCGCCGATTTGATTTCATCACTAATTTCACTAAAATTAGCAGCACCCGGCTGCCCGCTGACATTAGCCGAAGTAGAAACAATTGCTTTACGGAACTGCTGACAGAGTCTTCTGGAAAAATCTTCATTCGTCACACGAATCCCTACACTGCCATCTTCGGCCAGCAGATTAGGTGCTAAATTTCGTGCTCCGGAATAAATAATCGTCAACGGCTTGTCGGCAACTTCAATCAAATCCCATGCTACATCAGGTACATCCTGTACATAAAAATCCACTTTAACCGGAGAATCCACCAACACCAACATAGCTTTGCTATCAGCACGTTTCTTAATCTCATACACCCGGCGTACAGCCTCCTCATTAGTCGCGTCACAGCCTATACCCCATACGGTATCAGTGGGATAAAGGATCACTCCTCCTTCATTCATCACCTGACAGGCTTTTTTAATATCTTCTATCATTTCTTGATTAATTTCCGTTAAGAACAAGACGCAAAAATAACACATTTATTCCATTTAGTGAAATCTATCCTGACGTTTTTAAATCACCCTTTAAAATCAACTATTGGCAGACAACAATTTAACTATTACATTATTACAAGCGTGTTTCCCTAACAGAACAAACATCCCAAAACTTCGTTTTAAACGATTATTAACGAAAATCTTCCTTATCTCCGAAAGCAGAATCATTAGAAATCTCTATCTTTGCCTCAATTTCAAGCAAGAAAGCAAAAGTGCCATTTTTGTGTCGAATTTAAAACGTTTAAGAGAAAACAATGGAAGAAATCGTATTTCATCACACATTACCTATCCAATTGCGATTCAATGATGTAGACAAATTTGGTCACGTCAACAACACAGTTTACTTCTCCTTTTACGACTTAGGAAAGACTGAATACTTCGCTTCAGTATGCCCCGGAGTAGATTGGGAAAAGATCGGGATTGTCGTTGTCCACATCGAAGCGGATTTCGTCAAACAGATATTCGCATCCGATCATATCGCCGTACAGACTGCTGTTTCTAAGATAGGCACCAAAAGCTTTCACCTGATCCAGCGGGTTATCGACACAGAAACGAATGAAGTAAAATGTATCTGCAAGTCTGTTATGGTTACTTTCGATCTTGAAAGACATGAATCCATGCCACTGACAGAAGAATGGATAGAGGCGATCTGCAAATATGAAGAACGGGACTTGCAAAAAGCATAGATAGTTTTTTTTTGAAAAAGCCCCCTCACGAATGAGAAACAAAACAAGCAAAACCAATTCTCCGGAAAAAGTTTTATTCTGATTCATGTCCGCTATATAACAGAAATTGCCTATTTTTGTACCTTAATTAATAAGGCATAAAATATCTAGTACAGAAAATGATAGCTGACAAAAGTATAAATTTAGATACCCTTTATAATAAAAGTTCATCTTTTATCTTTCACGCTTTTCACAGTCTCATAAACTGTAGAATAACAGATGTTTGCTGTGATTTCACAACCCCATTTTAAACTCCTCACATCCTTCACACTGTTCACACTTTTAAGAAAAGAAGCTCTAGTTCAAACAAAAACTCAGGTGTTTTCTTATGTGGAAGAACGTAAGAAGAATATGACCGGATACCGGATTGAAACAGCCGACATCGTATCAGTCGACTAAAGTCGGCTATATAGCCGACTCCAGTTGACTAAGCAGCCGACTTCAGTCAGCTAAGTGGCCGACTCCAGTTGTCGATTAATAAATCAACGTCAAAATCGCCATATAGAGCCGACATTATGTAGTATCCAGCCATATATTTATGTTCAGTATTGGCTTAGTTCATTTTCATACGGGATTCCTCTAACTCAAATACTGACTCACATTCTTGATTGATAAACCTCTCCATATTTGATAAGGAATAATTTCCGCAAAACATTAGCCATATCCGTATTGTCTCTCCTGCCCGAATAAAGAACAGCCTGCTTGCCTATCGCATACAATGGCACGGGTGCTCCCGTATGCGTTTTAGTTGTCCATCCCAATGACGCCTTCTTATCCAACAAGGCAATAGCAGCCACCGCTAAAGGTTCATCTTTCGCGTAAAGGCTGACCACATCTTTCGACTTCTTCTTCAAGAAAGACTCTTCGTAGCAAACCAATAATTCAAGTTCTTCACGCGGAGTAATCTTAATTTGTTCCCAAAAGCCCAGGTTCTTTTTCAGAAACGCTTTCATGTCTTTCCACGAAGGAATCATCTTTCCGCTTTTCATTTCACGCATAGCAGCAGTCAAGGCTTCTTGTGAACACTTCTGATATTGAAGCAAGTCGATATTCAGGTTCATATCGGAGTTGCCCAGTCCAAGACCGCCCGTTTCGTGGTCGGCAGTCACTAATATCAATGTCTCGTTCGGATGCTTTTTGTAGAAATCATAAGCCAAGCGGATACATTGGTCGAAGTCAATGGTTTCTTTCACAACAGCGCCACCGTCGTGGGCATGGGCCGCCCAATCTATTTTTCCGCCTTCTACCATCATAAAGAAACCCTTCTTCGCGGTTTCCTGAAAATTAGCAAGGCAGGCTTTTGTCAAGTCAGGCAAACTCAAGTCTTTGGCGGAACGGTCCATCGCATATTTCAGGCTTTTGCTCACTGTATCGGTTGGGAAGAGGAGAATTTTATCCTTTGCAGCAGCACGGTTATAAGCGTCCATTCCACGAAACATCGTATAGCCTTTCTGATTGAACAGGTCATAAAGGCAAGGCGCCGAAAGGTTACGCTTGCTGCGAGGTTCGAGCAATCCCGCCCCACCGAAGAAATCGAAACCGGAATTGGCGGCATCCACTCCTATTTCGTAATACATAGAACGGTCGGGTTGTGAAGCATAAAATCCACCGGGGGTAGCGTGGTCGATAGAAGCAGAAGTGATTATTCCTATTTTATAACCTTTATCTTTCAGTTGGCGTGCCAGGGATTTTAACCCGTGATTCTTTTCCGCATCCATTCCGATTACATAGTTCGCGTTTTTTCTCCGGTAGCCAAAGCGGTAGCTGCGGCGGATGAACACGTAATCAAGTGAGAAGCCGAGCGCGTGCATACTTGAGTCATCACAGGGAAAGTGGGGAATAACAGTGAACATTCGCCCGTATCTGTTCCTACTTTCTCCGCATAAATTTGGGTTGCTTCCACATGGTTGAATCCCATGCCGTCACCGATAAACAAGAAGATATATTTGGGGACTTGCGCTCCGTTTACAACGACACTGCACAATAATAATAGCCCCAACAGGAAGCATCTTAAAAGTTTCTTCATTTCATTTTCCATTTTATTCGCAACTTCAAGTCGTGCGATAGCTGATAAACAATAAGGTTATTCATAAACATAAATGATGTTGGGCACTCCGCGTTCTCCGGCATGGTCGAAACGTTTATTATCACAAGGATAATTGACGACACCATTCTCCGGTGCCCCCGACAGCCATAATGTTGTGGAACCGCCACCGTCCAGGTTCAACGCATCCTTACCGCCTAATATCCGAAGCAAGTGTGCCAGTTCGGGGATATTCACCCCTTCGGCACGCCCCGGAAAACGTCCGTTCACCGTGACAAGCAGTATTTTTCCATCCTTCGTCATGCAAACAGCACTACGGGGATGCTTATTCTGGACAAAGTCCTTTCCACACAAGCTCCAGTCGCATACCCGACCGTCTTTTAATAATAACGGTCCGGATGCCAATATTGTACCCACCTTTCGCTTATATTTTTTTTCTATCTGTCTGTTCCAGGGAATCAGCTTCATCTTTCCTTTCCGTTCGTAAACGGCTCCCGTGACACGTAGTTTAAACTCGTTTATCGTTGTCGTATCAATCACTTGCCTGTCTGTTTTCAGGAAACAGACAGAATTCCCATGCTTCATATCAAAATAAGAACCATTGATTGCCGCAAGCGCATGATGTTCGGAAGCTATCCGGCTTGTCTTTTTCATACCGTCCGATATGGCAATACCCGCTTTCATCCCTTTGCCGGGGTCAATCTCTATCAGGTTGATAACTTGGGGGCACTGATAAAGCTGAGGTATAGACGCACTCTTGTGGATAATTCCCTTTTGAGCATGTATTATCTCCCATTGTGCAGAAACGATTGCCAAAGAATCTGATGCGGTCTGCCCTTTCAATGTTCCGACGGAACAGAGAGCTAAGACAAGGATAACGAAGTATTTTCTCATTGTAAACAGACAGATAAATGTGTTAAGTTAATAAATTAATTAAGTTATCTTATTCAGTAAGACTATTCCCTTGCAATATCCACGCAGCTTTCCGGGTTGCATATTGCGACCATGCCTTGATATCCGCAGGTATCTGTCCACTCAACTGATTATCATTCACTCTGAATATACCACTCGAACCACTCTTCTCGATTACCGTTCCATATCCGTAAGGGATACTTCCACTGAATCCGTTGGTATAAATCATAAACTCTTTCAGGCTCTTCCAAGTGGTCGGTTTATTGTTTCCGTCTAACGGAATAACCGGAAGCGGCCCGCTCAAATTATTACAATATGCCTTTATTGTCACCATACCGGGGATATTTATCAACATATCCAGATTACCAGTAAACGTGTTGTTAAATCCGGCCGGAGTGGAAGTTGGATGATTTGAGATGTTAAAGCTAGTCAATAATTCACATTCTCCCAAAGATTCCGGCAAGTTTCCGCTTGCAGCAGATTCTATTATCCATAAAGTGGTCAATTGGGACAGTTGTCCTATTTCCTCGGGAATACCTGCTAACTTCTGATGTTTGAACTTTATGCTTCTCAGTTCCGACAAGTTGCATAAGGGGATAATATCTCCTTCGATATTATTCGGGGACTGAATATCAATCTCAACCACCCTCTTATTCTCAAACTTCAATCCGAACCAGTTTGTCGGGTTAGTTTCCAGTGGAGCGTCAAAGTTCCATTTCTTCGTCCAGTTATCTCCGTTCGCACTTTCGTAGAACATTCTCAGGTAATCGATGTCTCCCAAAGGTTTCTTATCCTGCGTTATTGTCAGTACGTCGGTAATCCCATTCGAACCTTTCAGGTACAATGAGGCGGTACGTCCCTCGTCTATATCCGTATAAGGGTCAATCGCCAATTTCAGTTCCGATTCATTGATGACGCCCGGAGTAATTGCCGCCCCGTCGGTAACGTGTATCCAGTCGCATCCTTCGGATAGTTCGTATGTGTAAGTAACCATTGTCGAAAAAGGTATCACCTCTTCCGCACTGCCTTCCGCACCTACTTTCACCGCACGTTTTTTTAAAGCGATGCCCACTCCTTCCTGTACCACTTTCAGCTTTGTTTCGGCACCTTCGATAATCCAGCCTGCAATTTCCGCTTCGCGGGGAGCTACATTCGCATTCTTGGATACCGATATTCTGAAACTTCCCGTACCCATCCCGTTCGATGAAAGCAAGTCAATCCAAGTGGCGGAAGTCTTCACACGCCAAGGCAGATTGGATTCGATATCCACCGTATATTCCTTTTCTTCCAACGGAAGATTCAGCGTTCCGTCCGCAAACTTCAAATCCGGTTCGGGCATTGTGCGTCCCGTATCATCCGTAAAGTCCTGACAGCTTGCCATACCCAGCAGCAAGGACAGACAACAGATGATTCCCCATAGACCTTGCCAGCAACTATACATTCTATTATTTCGTATCATAATGATTCAACTATTAAGATTCAAACTATTAATTATCGGTCACCACCAACAGTCCGTTGGCAACTGCTCTTTCGACACCGCCATTATCATAAGGCCAATTGCGGATAGCAAAACGGTTCTCTTCAAATCCCGCCTTCGAGCGGATAATGAACGTAGACGAACCACCGCCATCCAGATTGATAGCATCCTTCGCTCCCAACGCTTTCATGACAGCTCCCATTTCAGCATACCTCATGCCATTGGAGTACCAAAAGTTACGTCCGTCGGCAACCAAAATATAAACGACATTATTGTCCGTCACGCCGATAGCCGTCCGGGGTTCCAGTGCTGTCGATGTCTGAGGAAGCACATTCCCGTTCGTCATCAAACGCACGCGACCGCCCACCGCTTCCTGAATCTCATCCTTATAAGTATCATATTCGTCATACGAGCCAATCACCGCCTTCTTACCCTTCGTGACGGCAAAGAAAGTACATACATTATCGGTCATCGTATTCTTCAAGCATACCCCGTTCCGGTAGTAAATGCCTTGCGGTGTTCCGTCCGTAGCAAAGAAATCACCATTCACGGCAGCCAGAACACGGCTGCCCTGTTTGTCGTGTGCCAATGCCTGCAACGTCATTTGTTGTTTCGTCTTGAGCTTGCCTTCGTCTTTGGGAGACGAAGCCTTCATCGTCAGATGCGTGTCTTTCAAATCGACTTCCAGGACAAACATCTTTACCGCCATACCTGTGGCAGAAAGGATTTCCATCTCCAAAGCCTTTACACCCGGAGCCAACGTGTAAGTAGTGTCCGAGAAATATTGTCCGACGTATCCGTCACTTCCGACAATTATCTTCTGTCCCAACTCCGTTTTCGCGCCCTCGGTGGAATAGACGGTCAGGTCTTCATCATTATTGCATCCCGTCCATAGCAGACACCCTAAAAGAAGAAGAGCGGAATCATATATCTAGTTTTTTCATCATTTTGTCTCTTTAATAAGTATAAATACAATCATTATCAATATCCGGGATTCGGCTCCAGGTTCGGATTCGAAATCATTTCCTTGCCCGGTATAGGCAATACCAACTGGTAATCTTTCAGTCCAAGCATTGTCTTTGCCTTATTCGTACGTATGAGGTCATAATATCTGAAACCTTCGGCGAGCAGTTCCTTCCGGCGTTCGTCCAGGATATATTCTATAAATTCGTCTTCATCCTTCGGATTTACGGCATCCAGCCCGCGTTCTTTCCGCAAGTCGTTCAGCCGTCCCAGACCTTTGGAGAGTCCTTGCGCTTCCGCACTTATCAGGTACATTTCAGCCAGACGGCTCATCACTACCGGGTCGGTACCGGTTTGTCCGCTCGGATATTTATTGATACAAGGTTCGGCACCTACATTGATAATGGAAACTTCTTTCCGTTTATCCTTGTCGTCATACATATTCATCACGTCGTTCGTGGGACGATACACATAGCTGCCGTGATTGGGATGAGCATATGTATAGAATAAGGTGGAAATGGTGATATTCGATTCTTCCGCCAGACATTGGAAGGAAAAGATAACTTCCGTGTTGGTCTTTCCACGGAATATCTTGTCGAAGCTATCCAGTTTGTATTTTCCATCCTTTATCAGACCTTCCGCCAGTGCAGCCGCTTCCGTCTTTTTGCCACGTTCGAGCATCACACGGGCTTTCAGTGCAAGGGCGGCATCGCGGGATACATAGTAACAACTGGAAGAAGTCCCCAAGAAAGCAAGGGCTGTTTCGAGTTCTTCCTCAATAAATGCCCACACTGCTTCTTCCGAATCACGGAAAGGCTTGTCCATCGTATTCACTCTTTGGATAGGCACACCACCCCAGCGTGTCACCAGTGAATGATAGATATATGCCCTGAAATAATGCGCTTCTCCGATAATCAGATTCCGCAGGTCGGATTCGGGAAGGTCTTCTACAATGGAGATAACATTATTTACTTGATATAAAGCATTGTAATAGCCGTTCCAACTGTTGGCTACGATCGAATTCAGTGAGGAAAGTACAGAGTTTATCAAGTCCCTTGCATTCCCTGTACTTTGAGTCAAGTCTCCGCCCAATATATCGAATGTAATATATGACTCACGCGCCGGAGAGTTCTGTACCTTATTGTACATTCCCATGCGTAAAGCCGATAAGTCTTTGGGCGTCACACTTCCCGGCGATACGGCGGAGTGGGATTCGATATCAAGCATGCCACTGCATGAAGCCAGCAACAGGCATCCCAGAAATATAGTAATAATCTTTTTCATCATTGTGAGCGTTTATGATTAGAAACTAAGGTTTATTCCGAAATTGACCGAACGGGAAGGCGGCACTCCATACAAATCGACGCCAAAGTACTGCGGGTCCATGTTCTTACTCACTTCAGGGTCCCAGCCGGAGTATTTGGAGAACAGCAACAGGTTGTCCCCTTGCACATAGAGACGCAGACCTTTCAAACAAATCTTTTGTAACATTACTTGCGGGAATGTATAACTGAATGTAAGAGAACGCAAGCGAATGAAAGAGCCGTCTTCAAGGAAACGGGTGGAGTTCTTGCTGTTATGCCCACACAGCGTATTGACCGCACGCGGATATTTATCAGAACTTCCCGGAGCCGTCCAACGATTCTTGGCGACATCTTCCGTAATGGCCATGCGGTATCCGGGACGGGTAGCGGTCACCGCCCATTCGGCATACACATCATTTCCGTACATATACGTAAAGAACACATCCAGTTGGAAACCTTTGTATTTGAAAGTATTGTTCCATCCACCGAAGAAATCGGGATTGGAAGAACCGGTCAGTACACGGTCGTTATCATTGATAATGCCATTATTATCCGCGTCATGATATTTCACGTCACCGGCACGTACACCCAGGTCGTACAATGGTTGCGGCACTTCACCGTCATATTGGTAGAGCCCGTCCATCTGGAACAGGTAGAAAGCTCCCAGTTCCTCACCTACTTTCAAGGCGCGGTTAGAACCTATCGGAAGCAAGTCGTCTCCCAGCAGTTTAGTCAATTTGTTTTTGTTGTGGGAGATGTTGAAAGAGGAAGTCCAGTTGACTTTCCCTATATTCAAATGGCCGTTGATGGAGAATTCCACACCGTAGTTCCGCATGGAACCGATGTTGCTGGTGATACTGGTGAAACCACTTGTTCCATGCAAGGGCATTGAATAAAGCAGGTTGTTCGTATTCTTCAGATAAATATCGGCTATCATATTCAGTTTGCCGTTCCAAAAGCCCAGGTCGAAGCCGAAGTCATACTGGTCGGCAGTTTCCCATGTCAGTTTGTTGTTTCCCATGCTGGTGACAGCCATACCGCTATTATTGCCGTAGTTAATGCCGCCGGACATTAACGGTTGCCAGGCATAATTGCCGATTCCATCCTGATTTCCGGTCTTACCATAACTCAGGCGGAACTTCAAGTCTGTCTGAGGGAATTTCCAGAAAGATTCTTTCGAAACATTCCAACCTAAAGAGACAGAGGGGAAATATCCGTAGCGGTCGGAAGGGGCAAAACGGGATGAACCGTCCGAACGCATAGTCACATTCAGAATGTAACGGTCTAAATAAGACAGGTTGATACGTCCGAAGTAGGACTCCATGGCAAACTCGGAGATGCCGCCCGAAGCATTATAAATTTCGGAAGCCGTGCCGACCGTATCGAATACCGGAGACGGAAAACCGCGTCCGTCGATAGAAGATGTACGGGTGGACATCTTCTGGAAAGAATGTCCTAGCATCAAACCCGCTTCAAAATCACCGAACTTATCATTATAGTTGAATACATTCTCTATCAATAAGTTCTTCACCAGGCGGTTGTACTCCACAATACGTCCGCCGCCTGCTCCATAAGGATGATTCTCATTGTAGTACACATAGTCATACGTATATCCGATGTCGGTGCTGACAGAGTTTTTCAGACTGAACTTCTTGTATTTTAAGTCTGCATTGAACGTTCCTAAATAACGGTAGGTATCAATATAGGATACTTCTTCATTCAGAATCTGAAGTGGATTATGACGTGCCAACTCGTCGGTTCCACCTAAATAATAGTCACCGTTCGGTTTGTACGGACGGTCGAAAGGACGTTGTTCAACGGCACGGGCTACGATGGTAGAACCGATATTGGCTCCCGGAACACGGTTGTTTTTCAGATAATTACCGCTGACATTGGCGCCGACTTCCAACCAGGAAGTCATTTCGTGGCTAATCTTGGCTTTCAGATTGATTTTGGTTATGTCATTGGTCTTGATTATACCTTCCTGATAATTGTAGTTGGCTCCCACATAGAATTTTGTTTTCTTGCTTCCGCCGGAGAAGGAGAGGTCTACATTGTAAGAATGTCCCACTTGAGTAATCAAATCCAGCCAATCCGTATCGGGTAATCCCTGGAATGGGTTGGAGATAGGCACTACATACCCTGCAGAACCTACGGTATAGCCATTCTGACGGTTATAACGTTCGACCCCGTCGTTATAAGTTTCCACATACAAGTCAGAATCCGCATATTTAATGCGTCCTTTATTGGCGAATTTGGAGATTCCCGTACTGACATTCAAACGAATATCCGAACGGCCTTCCTTACCGGATTTGGTTGTAATCACCACCACGCCATTCGTTGCCCGCGAACCGTAGATAGCTGCCGAAGCGGCATCTTTCAATACTTCAATAGATTCGATGTCCGTCAGATTCAATACTGCCATCGAGCTCAAATCTTCCCCCATATTGAATAAGGAAGCGTTACTGTTAAGGATGGGAATTCCGTCCACCACGTACAGAGGTTCGTTACTGGCACTCAAAGAAGCCGCACCGCGGATACTCATTCGTTCGGAACTTCCCAAATTGCCGGAGCCGGTCGATACCGTAACACCCGCCACTCGTCCTTGTAGTAATTCGCTCGGAGTCAACACCGGACGCATATTCGATTCGCTGGGCTTAAAAGAACTGATTGCATTAGTCACCAACGCCTTACGTTGTGTGCCGTATCCTACAACCACCACTTCATTAAGTGCTTTTGAATCTTCGCCCAAGGTCACATTGATAGTCTGCTGTGCTTTCACCGGATATTCCATACTCTTATATCCGAGGAATGAAAAGACCAAGGTTGCATTATCGGGAACTTCAAGGCTATACTTGCCATTTATATCAGTGATTGTACCGATGGTAGTGCCCTTAACCGACACATTGCATCCTACGATGGCTTCGCCCGAATATTCCTTCACCAGACCGGTTATTCTTTTCTTGTGTTGCACAGGACTTAGCGCTTCAGCTTGTTTTTTCGTAAGGATGATGTGTTTCCCTTCCATTGTATAGGAGAACTCCGTACCCTTCAGTGCATCCAGCAGCAGACTTGCCACTGTCCCATTCTGAGTGAAAATAGATACTTTCCGTTTCAGACTAACCTCACGTTCATTGTAAATAAACAAATAGTCTGTTTGCTTTTCAATCTGCCTGATGATTTCAGCCAATGTTGCGGTTCCTTTATTCATCGAAACTTTCTGATTTTGCGAATAGCCGTTCAGGGCATATGTCTCAAGAATAATGAATAACAGGAAAAAGACAGTTAACCTCATAATTCTTAAAATTTGAGTACAGTGTGTTTTTCTATGGACAATACGCCCACACCAAAGATTATTTTTCATATCTTTGCCTAGAGTTATTAAGTTAATACATAAAGATTTGTAACAGATGTCGAGTCTTTTTTATTGACTTCTCACATATCGGTAAGTGTTGCAGCATTTACCGATATTTCTGTTTTGAAAGGGCTGGTTCTCTTGCTCTCATTCCGGGTGTTTCTTTTTTAGATTAAATACTAGGGTTGATTTAATAGATAATTATCTGATTTTTCTCATCGTCCTGTATATAGTTGAATTTGACGTACTTCTGCAATACCTTCATCACGTGCTCGATTCCTTCTTTCTGACGGAACTTACCGGTACACGGGCGGGAAGCGATTTCCTCGTTCTTATTAATAATCTTCACTTCATAATATTGCTCCAATTTCCTGAAGACAGTTTCCAGCGGTTCATCCTTGAAAGAATAGATACCCATTCTCCACAAGAAATCATTGTCCGATGAGAAAGTCTCCTTATAGAGTTTGCCATCTTTAACTTCTACCTTTTCATGAGGTTTCAAGGTCATTTCATGTTGTGTATCGGGCTGATACACGGTAACTTTACCTTCAATCAAAGATGTCTCGAATAAACCGGAGTTTGGGTAGGCAGAGACATTGAAGGTGGTTCCCAATACTCTGATATCGTATTTCTCCGTTTCTACAATGAAAGGATGCTTCTCGTTATGTGCCACTTCGAAATATCCCTCTCCTTCCAGAATCACTTTCCTCTCTTTGGAATGAAATCCGGTTGCCGGATATTTCAAGGTAGAGTTGGAGTTCAGCCAAACAATTGTTCCGTCAGCCAAGACCAGACTAGCCCTTTGTCCTGCCGGGACGGTCATAATTTGCATTTCGGCAGAATGTTCTATCCGGTATTCCTGATATTCCTTATGGATAATAAAAGCAACCATGGCAACGACCGCCGCTATCTTTATAGACGCCCAAAGGTAACGCATCACAGGTTTCTTGTTCTCTGTTTTTTCTGCCTGTAAGTTTCCATTCCATATAGTGGCATTGTAAACACGGTGCAACTGCATCAACTGTTCCCGATTTTCTTCGCTCTCCTTCATCCAGCGTATCACTTCCTTTTTTTCTTCGGGAAGTGCGTCACCTGCAATATATTTATTCAATAGTTTCGCGTCCATACCTTTTCTTAGGTTTATATATAAACTCTTTGTGGGCTTACATATATAAGACACGCCACTTGCAAAGTTCACTAGTGGAAAAAATAAAAAAAGTGCGTTATTAACCGTTTATTTGTTCCCCGGTACCGGAAGGTGTGTTCCTCGGTGCCGAAGGAGTACTTCACCGGTGGATAACTTTATTAGAAAAATAATAAGGTATAAAGATAATCTTTCAGGTTCTTTCTCAATTGTTGCAGCGCTTTACTGATATGATAATCGGCTCCTTTCACTGTGACATTCAGCGCTTCGGCAATCTCCTTCACCGATTTGTTCTCATACCGGCTCATCATAAATGCTTTTCTTGTCTTTTCCGGTAATCCGTTCAAAGTACGGTTCACAATATCGGTTATTTCTTCAGAGAAAAGTCGGTTCGGGTCGGAAGAGTCCAAAGAAGCGATGCGGAAATCAAGTTCGTAGAGTTCATCAGCCAATATACTTTCACGGGCTTCCATTCGCAGATGTTCATTTCGCATATGATTCAATGCCTGGTTCTTTACTACGGTCATCAGGAAAGCATGGATATTTTTCACATCTTCGGTTTTCATCGTAGTCCATAAAGTTATCATGGCTTCGGAAGCTATATCTTTGGATAACATTTCGTCATGAAGATAAGACTTAGCAAATAAGAAGCAGCGTTGATAATACTCCATATAGATATTATCAAATGTCATTCCAGTGTTTATAGTATCATCCAGTCTTCCCATTTTTGTGGATTTCTCTCCTAGTTTTTATATTGGTTGGTGAAGCAAAGATAACCAAAAGAAGTTAGCTGCCAAAAAGCAGTATAGAAAAGTAAAACCATAAAGAAAAAAAAGTCCGGATGCCACTACATTTCTATTGCAAAAAAGTCCTCATCCATACTTCACTGAAATATTTTCGTAATATCTGCCTTTCACTTCCGCTTTTTTTCGTACTTTTACCCCTTGTTGGGAAGAAGTTCCTTTCCAACCCTTGAGAACAGAAAAAGAAAAAACAATATATAAAATGAATCACAAATGGAATTATCGACCCATTACACCCGAACAGGCAGAGACAAGCCAGACATTGGCCCAGGAATTAGGGATTAGCCCGATTCTTGGACAACTTTTGGTACAGCGGGGAATTACGAAGGCAGCAGATGCCAAGAAGTTTTTCCGCCCGCAGTTGCCCGACCTGCACGATCCGTTCCTGATGAAGGATATGGATATTGCAGTAGAACGTCTGAACAGGGCGATGGGAAAGAAAGAACGTATTCTAATTTATGGAGATTATGACGTAGACGGTACTACTGCCGTGGCATTGGTCTACAAGTTTATTCAACAGTTCTATTCGAACCTTGATTATTACATACCCGACCGCTACAACGAAGGGTATGGCATTTCTAAAAAAGGAGTGGACTACGCCGCTGAAACCGGTGTGGGACTGATTATTGTACTCGATTGCGGAATAAAAGCAGTAGAGGAAATCACGTATGCCAAAGAAAAAGGGATTGACTTTATCATCTGCGACCATCACGTACCGGATGATATTCTCCCGCCTGCCGTAGCTATATTGAACGCCAAACGCCTGGACAACACGTACCCGTACACCCACCTTTCCGGTTGTGGAGTCGGTTTCAAGTTTATGCAGGCGTTCGCCATTAGTAACGGTATCGAATTCCATCATCTGATTCCGTTGCTCGACATCGTAGCCGTGAGTATCGCATCGGACATCGTTCCGATTATGGGTGAAAACCGTATTCTCGCCTACCACGGTCTGAAACAACTGAACAGTAACCCGAGTATCGGCATGAAGGCCATTATCGATGTATGCGGACTTTCTGAAAAAGAAATTACTGTCAGCGATATTGTGTTTAAAATCGGACCGCGCATCAATGCATCGGGACGTATTCAGAATGGGAAAGAAGCTGTAGACTTGCTAACGGAAAAAGATTTCTCGGCGGCACTTGAGAAAGCCGGACAAATCAACCAGTACAACGAAACCCGGAAAGACCTCGACAAGAGTATGACGGAGGAAGCAAACAACATCGTTGCCAATCTGGAAGGATTAGCCGACCGCCGCTCTATTGTGCTCTACAACGAAGAATGGCACAAAGGAGTGATCGGTATCGTAGCTTCCCGTCTGACGGAAGTGTATTACCGCCCTGCCGTGGTACTGACACGAACGGATGACATGGCGACAGGCTCCGCACGTTCTGTTTCCGGCTTCGATGTATATAAAGCAATCGAGCATTGCCGCGACCTGCTGGAAAACTTCGGAGGACATACATACGCCGCCGGACTATCAATGAAAGTGGAGAATGTGGATGCTTTTACCAAACGGTTCGAAGACTACGTTTCACGGCATATCCTACCGGAACAAACCAGTGCCGTCATCGAGATTGATGCTGAAATCGACTTCAGGGATATTTCGTCCAAGTTCTTCAACGACCTGAAGAAATTTAATCCTTTCGGCCCCGACAACACGAAACCCATTTTCTGCACTCATCACGTCTATGATTATGGAACGAGTAAAGTAGTGGGACGCGACCAGGAACATATCAAGCTCGAACTGGTTGATAATAAATCGAATAATGTAATGAACGGTATCGCGTTCGGACAGAGTTCGCACGTGCGCTATATCAAAACAAAACGTTCGTTCGACATCTGTTACACCATTGAAGAAAACACGCATAAGCGTGGCGAAGTTCAACTTCAAATCGAGGATATAAAGCCGATTGAATAAGTATCAGGAGATATTAAAACAATATTGGGGATATGACTCCTTCCGCGACTTGCAGGAGGAGATCATCACCAGTATCGGCGAAGGCAAAGATACACTGGGGCTCATGCCTACCGGAGGCGGTAAGTCCATCACCTTTCAAGTGCCTGCTCTCGCCCAGGAAGGGATTTGCATTGTCATTACTCCGCTCATCGCCCTGATGAAAGACCAGGTGCAGAATCTCCGCAAACGTGGCATCAAAGCCCTTGCCGTATACTCCGGCATGACGCGGCAGGAAATTCTCACTGCACTTGAAAACTGCATCTTCGGTGATTACAAATTCCTCTATATTTCTCCGGAACGTCTGGACACGGACATATTCCGCACCAAACTGCGGTCAATGAAAGTCTCTATGATTACGGTTGACGAAAGTCACTGTATCTCACAATGGGGATATGACTTCCGCCCCGCTTACCTGAAAATTGCCGAGATACGGGCGCTGTTACCGGGAATTCCGGTACTGGCACTGACCGCTACCGCCACTCCGGAAGTGGTGAAAGATATTCAAGCTCGCTTGGATTTCCGTGAAGAGAATGTTTTCCGCATGAGTTTCGAGCGGAAAAACCTGGCGTATATGGTACGGCAAACAGATAACAAGACTCAAGAACTGTTACATATCTTACGAAAGGTACCGGGCAGCGCCATTATCTATGTCCGCAACAGACGACGGACCAAAGAAATCACCGAATTACTGGTAAATGAAGATATCACCGCCGACTTTTATCACGCCGGACTGGATAATGCCGTAAAGGACCTACGTCAAAAACGTTGGCAAAGCGGTGAAGTTCGCGTGATGGTAGCTACCAATGCCTTTGGCATGGGGATCGATAAGCCCGATGTGCGTATCGTATTGCATCTCGACCTCCCCGATTCTCCTGAAGCCTATTTTCAGGAAGCCGGACGTGCAGGAAGAGACGGTAAGAAAGCGTATGCCGTAATCTTATATACTAAAACGGACAGAACGACGTTACACAGGCGTGTAGTGGATACTTTTCCCGATAAAGAATATATCCTCAATGTGTACGAGCATCTGCAATATTACTATCAGATGGCAATGGGCGACGGTTTCCAATGTGTACGTGAATTTAACCTGGAAGAGTTTTGCCGGAAGTTCAAATACTTCCCGGTTCCGGTAGACAGTGCGCTGAAGATACTGACTCAAGCCGGTTATCTGGAATATACGGACGAACAGGACAACGCCTCACGCATCCTTTTTACGATTCGCCGGGACGAACTGTACAAACTGCGGGAAATGGGAACGGAAGCGGAAGCTCTGATACAGATGATTCTCCGTTCGTACACCGGAGTGTTTACCGATTATGCCTATATCAGCGAAGCCACCCTGTCCGTACGTACCGGACTGACCCGTGAACAGATTTATAACATATTGGTCACGCTTACCAAACGTCGCATCGTGGATTATATTCCGCACAAAAAGACTCCTTATATTATATATACGCGCGAACGGCAGGAACTTCGTTTTGTGCACATCCCCCCTGCTGTCTACGAAGAGCGTAAAGCTCGGTATGAAGCTCGCATCAAGGCGATGGAAGAATATGTCATTTCGGAGAATGTGTGCCGAAGCCGGATGCTGCTCCGCTACTTCGGAGAGAAAAACGAGCATAACTGCGGACAATGTGATGTTTGCCTTAGTCACCGTGCAACAGATACGCTGACCGGGAAGTCTCTTGAAGAGCTGAAAAAGAAAATAACAGAATTACTTGCCCAAAAACCGCATACGCCGGCAGAAATAGCCGAGAAAATAGAAGCGGAGAAAGAGAGAGTCAGTGAAGTCATCCAGTATTTATTGGAGGAAGGTGAATGGAAGATGCAGGATGGAATGATACATATTTCAAAATAAGTTACTACCTTTGCAAGGTAACTCAAAAATAACACAGTCATGCCGAACTTTTTTAAATCTTTCTTCTCCGGTAAGTCGGAAACTCCGGAAAGTGAAAAACAGAAAAACGATCAGAAAAATTTCGAGATTTTCAAATACGACGGTTTACGTGCGCAACGCATGGGACGTCCGGATTATGCAGTAAAATGTTTTACAGAAGCTCTTGCCATCCAGGAAGAGTTTGAAACAATGGGCTATCTTAGCCAACTCTACATTCAGATGGGAGAAACGGCAAAAGCCCGCGAACTGTTGGAAAAAATGGCTGCCATGGAACCTCATCTCACGAGTACTTTCCTGACACTGGCAAATGTATGCTTTATCCAGGAAGATTATCAGGCCATGGAAGAGGCTGCCAATAAAGCAATTGCCATTGAGGAAGGAAATGCCGTAGCTCATTATCTGCTAGGAAAAGCCCGTAAGGGACAAAACGACGACCTAATGACCATTGCCCATCTCACCAAAGCGATCACTTTGAAAGACGATTTCATCGAAGCCCGTCTGTTACGTGCAGAAGCTTTACTGAACCTGAAACAGTATAAAGAAATGATGGAGGATATAGACGCTGTACTTGCTCAAAATCCGGAGGAAGAAACTGCCATGCTCTTGCGTGGAAAAGTGAAAGAATCCAACGGTCAGGACGAGGAAGCGGAAGAGGATTACAAACTGGTGACGGAAATAAATCCCTTCAACGAACAGGCTTACCTTTACTTAGGACAACTTTATATCAATCAGAAGAAGCTGACGGAAGCCATCGGACTGTTTGATGAAGCCATCGAACTGAATCCGAACTTTGCAGAGGCCTACAAAGAACGCGGACGTGCTAAATTGCTGAATGGTGATAAGGATGGTTCTGTAGAGGACATGAAGAAGTCTTTGGAACTGAATCCGAAGGAGGAAGCTGGTCTGAATGGAGAATTCAAAAACTTGGGACCGAAACCGGAGGCACTGCCGGGAATCTTTTAAAATAAGACCGAAAGCCTATCATTATATAGTGTAGGAACTATCAGAAACGACGGATTGATATCAGCTTGATAAGCTGAAAGTCTTCCATTATATAGTGTAGAAACTATCAGGACGGATTGACATCAACATTGATAAGGCTGAAAGCCTTCCATTATATAGCGTAGAAACTATCAGGACGGATTGACATCAACATTGATAAGGCTGAAAGCCTTCCATTATATAGCGTAGAAACTATCAGGACGGATTGATATCAGCTTGATAAGGCTGAAAGCCTTCCATTATATAGCGTAGAAACTATCAGGACGGATTGACATCAACATTGATAAGGCTGAAAGCCTTCCATTATATAGCGTAGAAACTATCAGGACAGATTGACATCAACATTGATAAGGCTGAAAGCCTTCCATTATATAGCGTAGGGCATCGCCCTACGTATTTATAAAACCCAAATACAAGCCCTGAAAGGGCGGAACATGAACTAACTATATGCCACAATCCCTATCAAAGAACTATATTCATCTGACTTTCAGCACTAAATACAGGAAGGACAGTATAAACGAGGATAAATTATCAGAAATATCCAAATACATCTCCGGCATTCTGAAAAACATAGACTGCCCACCTATCATAGTAGGCGGATTTACCAATCATATACATATCCTATGTATTCTCAACAAAAACATCGCATTATCCAAAATGGTAGAAGAAGTAAAACGTAGTTCGTCAAAATGGATAAAAAGTTTAGGACCCTCATATCATGATTTCTCCTGGCAAGAAGGATATGGAGCTTTCTCAGTCAGTCAATCAAAAGTTGAGACTGTAACTCGATATATTCTGGGACAAAAAGAGCATCACAAAAAAATGACCTTCCAAGATGAACTGAAAATGTTTCTAAAAGAATATCAGGTTGAATATAATGAAGAGTTTATATAGAATCATACTATGAAAGACGTAAACGTCCAAGTAGTCCCGCCCTTTCAGGGCTTATGTTAGGTGTATGCTTTTACGTAGGGCGATGCCCTACGCTATATAATAGAAGGCTTTCAGCCTTAATGAAAGAAAAGGCTACACGCAAACCAGAGAAAGACGACATGTAAAGCTCAAAACAGAATGACCTTTTCATTTGTTTTTGATGAAAAAACAAAAAAAATATCGTTTTTTGTTTGCATCTAACAGAAAATTATTACTTTTGCCCCAGAATTAGAAACCAAAGCAAAAAACAAAGATTCGAATGAAATCATTTACTTATGCATATTACTTCTTTTTTTACTTTTACTTTAGCAACAAAGTAGAGCGGGAGTTTGTATGTATCAAGTGACAGTGATGCTTAAGGACTGAATAGAGAAATCAATCATATGAATCCCGCTCCAATATGGACGCGGGATTTTTTTATATAATACATTAGAACAATGAAAAAGATAGCAATTCAAGGAACACTCGGCTCATATCATGATATCGCCGCACACAAGTACTTCGAGGGAGAAGAAATAGAGTTAATCTGTTGTGCCAACTTCGAAGACGTGTTTACTTCGATACGAAAAGACAGCCAGGTTATCGGAATGCTAGCCATCGAGAATACGATTGCAGGAAGCTTGCTGCACAACAATGAGTTGCTGCGACAAAGCGGCACACAGATCATTGGTGAATACAAACTGCGTATCTCGCACAGCTTCGTCTGTCTCCCTGATGAGAGTTGGGAAGATCTGACTGAAGTCAACTCCCACCCTATCGCCCTGATGCAGTGTCGCGAATTTCTGAACCAACATCCACAGTTGAAAGTAGTGGAAGGTGAAGATACCGCCCGTAGCGCGGAAATCATCAAGAATGAAAACCTGAAAGGCCATGCCGCTATCTGCTCCAAAGCAGCAGCCGAACGTTATGGCATGAAAATCCTTCAGGAAGGCATTGAAACAAACAAACACAACTTCACCCGTTTTCTGGTAGTTGCCGATCCCTGGCAAGTGGACGAACTCCGCCAACATCATGTCAACGCAACCAACAAGGCAAGTATGGTATTCACTCTTCCGCACACGGAAGGCAGTCTGTCGCAGGTTTTGTCTATTCTATCGTTCTATAATATCAATCTGACAAAAATCCAATCGTTGCCAATCATCGGACGGGAATGGGAATACCAATTTTACGTAGATGTGGCTTTCAACGATTATCTAAGATACAAGCAATCTATTGCCGCAATCACTCCATTAACCAAAGAACTTAAATTATTAGGCGAATATGCAGAAGGAAAGTCAAACGTATAAAATCGCTCCTGCCGACAGATTGGCAAGTGTTAGCGAATACTACTTCTCAAAGAAACTTAAAGAGGTAGCACAGATGAATGCTGAAGGAAAAGATGTCATCAGCCTCGGTATCGGAAGCCCCGATATGCCTCCTTCAAGGGAAACCATCGAAACATTGTGCAACAATGCTCATGATCCTAACGGACACGGTTATCAACCGTATGTAGGTATCCCCGAACTGCGCAAAGGTTTCGCCAATTGGTATCAACGCTGGTACGGAGTGGAACTGAATCCGAATACGGAAATACAACCATTGATCGGTTCGAAAGAAGGAATCCTCCATGTTACGCTGGCATTTGTCAATCCGGGTGAGCAGGTGTTAGTCCCAAATCCGGGATACCCCACCTATACTTCTTTAAGTAAAATACTTGGCGCGGAAGTTATCAACTATGACCTGAAAGAAGAAGACGGTTGGATGCCCGACTTTGAGGCACTGGAAAAGATGTATCTTAGTCGTGTAAAACTGATGTGGACCAACTACCCGAATATGCCGACAGGAGCCAATGCTACTCCGGAAATCTATGAGCGTCTTGTTGATTTTGCCCGCCGAAAGAATATCGTGATTGTGAACGACAATCCGTACAGCTTTATCCTGAACGATAAGCCTATCAGTATTCTAAGTGTGCCGGGAGCCAAAGACTGTTGCATCGAGTTCAACTCTATGAGCAAGAGTCACAATATGCCCGGCTGGCGTATCGGTATGTTGGCATCGAACGCAGAATTCGTACAATGGATATTGAAAGTGAAAAGTAATATCGACAGCGGTATGTTCCGTGCCATGCAACTGGCTGCAGCAACTGCTCTTGAAGCAGAAGCAGACTGGTATGAAGGCAATAACGAAAACTATCGCAACCGTCGTCACCTCGCCGGTGAAATTATGAAAACATTGGGATGCACCTACGACGAAAAACAAGTAGGAATGTTCCTTTGGGGAAAGATTCCCGCTTCCTGCAAGGATGTAGAGGAACTGACGGAAAAGGTATTGCATGAAGCAAGAGTGTTTATCACTCCGGGATTTATTTTCGGCAGTAACGGAGCAAGATATATTCGTATCTCTCTTTGTTGTAAAGACAATAAACTGGCGGAAGCACTGGAAAGAATAAAAAGAATATAGGTTTCTGTTGTTCTCTCTTCAAAGAAAAAGAGAAGAAAACAGCAGCATAATGAGACAGAATAATTTCAACGAAAACAAGTTATTAAAAGAATAAAAACAAATAAGAATATGGAACTCGAATCAATTTTATTACCGGGCATTGAAGCTAAAAGACCGATTGTCATTGCCGGCCCTTGTAGCGCAGAAACTGAAGAACAAGTAATGGATACAGCCAAACAACTGGCTGCAAAAGGACAGAAAATATATCGTGCCGGCATTTGGAAACCACGTACCAAACCGGGAGGTTTCGAAGGTATCGGCGTAGAAGGTCTTGCCTGGTTGAAAGAGGTAAAGAAAGAAACAGGAATGTATGTTTCTACGGAAGTAGCAACAGCCAAACATGTTTACGAATGTCTGAAAGCGGGTATCGATATTCTTTGGGTAGGTGCACGTACCACTGCCAATCCTTTCGCCGTACAGGAAATCGCTGATGCGCTGAAAGGTGTTGATATCCCCGTATTGGTTAAGAACCCGGTGAACCCGGATCTCGAATTATGGATCGGAGCACTGGAACGTATCAACAACGCTGGTTTGAAACGTCTGGGTGCTATCCATCGTGGTTTCAGCAGCTATGACAAGAAAATCTACCGTAATCTTCCCCAATGGCATATTCCTATCGAACTGCGCCGCCGTATCCCTAATCTTCCGATTTTCTGTGATCCGAGCCATATCGGTGGAAAACGTGAATTAGTAGCTCCGCTTTGCCAACAGGCGATGGACTTGAACTTCGACGGTCTGATCGTAGAAAGCCACTGTAACCCTGACTGCGCTTGGAGCGATGCTTCCCAACAAGTTACTCCGGACGTACTCGACTATATCCTCAATCTGCTGGTGATCCGTACTGAAACGCAATCTACCGAAAGTCTGGCACAACTCCGTAAACAAATTGACGAATGTGACGACAATATCATTCAGGAACTATCAAAAAGAATGCGCGTAGCCCGCGAAATCGGTACTTACAAAAAAGAGCATGGAATCACCGTTCTTCAAGCCGGACGTTACAATGAAATCTTGGAAAAACGTGGCGCGCAGGGCGAACAGTGTGGTATGGACAGCGAGTTTATGAAGAAAATTTTCGAAGCCATCCACGAAGAATCGGTTCGTCAACAGATGGAAATTATTAATAAATAAAAAGCAGCCTCTCCACTAACCCTCTTCCAAAGAAAGGAAAGAAAGTAACCTCCTGTTCATATTGATAAGAGTAACTTTCAGTCTGTTCTCCTTGGGAGAGGGCTAGGGAAAGTTTTTTAAATAAACATTATGAGAATATTAATCCTTGGAGCCGGAAAAATGGGCTCTTTCTTTACTGATATATTAAGCTTTCAACATGAAACGGCCGTGTTTGACGTCAACCCGCACCAGTTGCGTTTTGTCTATAACACGTATCGTTTCACCACATTGGAGGAGATTAAGGACTTTGAACCGGAACTGGTTATTAATGCCGTTACAGTGAAGTACACGCTGGATGCCTTTCATAAAGTATTGCCTGTGTTACCGAAAGACTGTATCATTAGTGACATTGCCTCTGTAAAAACAGGACTGAAGAAGTTTTATGAAGAAAGCGGTTTCCGTTATGTCTCCAGCCACCCGATGTTTGGCCCTACTTTTGCTAGTCTTAGTAATCTAAGCAGCGAGAATGCCATCATCATCAGTGAAGGCGACCACCTGGGAAAAATATTCTTCAAAGACCTCTATCAGACATTGCGTTTGAACATCTTCGAATATACGTTCGACGAACACGACGAAACAGTAGCCTACTCGCTTTCTATTCCGTTCGTATCGACTTTTGTATTTGCTGCCGTAATGAAACATCAGGAAGCTCCGGGAACTACGTTCAAAAAGCACATGGCAATTGCCAAAGGCCTATTAAGCGAAGACGACTACCTGCTTCAGGAAATTCTATTCAACCCACGCACTCCGGGACAGGTAGCCAATATCCGCACGGAGTTGAAGAATCTTCTCGAAATTATCGAGAACAAAGATGCGGAAGGAATGAAAAAGTATCTGACTAAGATTCGGGAGAAGATTAAATAATCCATTATATAGAGAGGGATCAGGGGAAATAATAATCTTCCGTGTGCCTCTCCGGTTACAGAACCATCCCTTATATAGGCAAGATTTAACGATCCTCTGCATACTTTTTTGTTTGCAGGGGATTTTTTTATGTGTACCTTTGTATCCGCAAAAACGGATTCACAGGAGAAAGAATGATAGATCAAATTACCATAGACCGGATATTGGACGCGGCACAAATTATGGATGTCGTTTCAGATTTTGTCACCCTGCGCAAACGTGGTGTCAATTACGTCGGTTTGTGTCCGTTCCATAGTGATAAAACCCCTTCTTTTTATGTCTCTCCCGCCAAGGGATTATGCAAATGTTTTGCTTGTGGAAAAGGTGGAAACGCAGTGCATTTCATTATGGAGCACGAGCAGATGTCATATCCGGAAGCGCTGAAGTACCTTGCCAAGAAATACAATATTGAAATCAAGGAGCGGGAATTAAGCGATGAAGAGAAGTTTGTGCAAAGCGAACGTGAAAGTCTGTTTATCGTCAATAACTTTGCGCGCGATTATTTCCAAAACATACTAAAAAATCATATAGACGGGCGTAGCATCGGTATGGCTTATTTCCGCAACCGTGGTTTTCGCGATGACATTATTGAGAAATTCCAACTAGGCTACTGTACTGAAAGTCACGATGCATTCGCCAAAGAGGCAATCCAAAAAGGATATAAAAAAGAGTATCTGGTAAAAACCGGACTTTGCTACGAAACGGACGACCACCGATTGCGAGATCGTTTTTGGGGACGTGTAATTTTCCCTGTCCATACGCTTTCCGGTAAAGTGGTGGCTTTTGGCGGACGTGTACTTGCCAGTGCAACGAAAGGGGTTAAAGTAAAATACGTCAATTCACCCGAATCGGAAATCTATCATAAAAGTAACGAATTATACGGTATATATTTTGCCAAACAGGCTATTGTAAAACAAGACCGTTGCTTTTTGGTTGAAGGCTACACGGACGTAATCTCCATGCATCAATCCGGCATAGAGAATGTGGTTGCTTCCTCGGGAACAGCCCTTACACCGGGACAAATCCGTATGATTCACCGGTTCACCAACAACATGACTGTGCTTTACGACGGCGACGCAGCAGGTATCAAGGCTTCTATCCGGGGAATTGACATGTTATTGGAGGAAGGTATGAATATCAAAGTCTGTCTTCTTCCCGATGGGGACGACCCGGACTCTTTTGCCCACAAGCACAACTCAACGGAATTTCAGACTTTTATCTCGGAACATGAAACGGACTTTATCCGCTTCAAAACGAACTTGCTACTGGAGGATGCAGGAAAAGATCCCATCAAGCGTGCGGAACTGATTGGTAATCTGGTGCAAAGTATTTCTGTCATCCCTGAAGCAATTGTCAGAGACGTCTATATCAAAGAATGCGCGCAGCTACTTCATGTAGAAGATAAGCTGCTAGTATCAGAAGTTGCCAAAAGACGGGAAACTCAAGCAGAGAAACGGGCTGAACAGACGGAACGGGAACGCCGGATGGCTGAAAGAACAGCTACAATGTCTCAAGGGACACCGCCTGAAAATGCTCCGATGCCCAACGGAGATATTCCGTTGCCCCCTGAAATAGATAACGGATATACAGAGGTTCCTCCCGCTCTGCAGGAAGACAACTATGCATCTTTTATCCCCCAGGAAGGAAAGGAAGGACAAGAATTCTACAAATTCGAACGGCTGATATTACAGGCAGTAGTTCGTTATGGAGAAAAAATCATGTGTAACCTGACTGATGAAGAAGGAAACGAGATTCCGGTAACCGTTATAGAATATGTGATTAATGATTTAAAAGAAGATGAGTTAGCTTTTCATAATCCGTTGCACCGCCAAATGTTATCGGAAGCTGCTGCACACATGCATGATTCCAATTTCATTGCTGAACGTTATTTTCTGGCACATCCTGATCCGGTAATCAGTAAATTGAGTGTGGATTTGATTAATGTGCGGTATCAGCTTAGTAAATACCACTCCAAATCCCAAAAGATCGTAACAGATGAAGAGCGTCTCTATGAAATGGTTCCGATGTTAATGATTAACTTCAAATATGCAATTGTAACAGAGGAATTGAAGCACATGCTTTATGCCCTGCAAGATCCTGCTCTCGCCCATGATAATGAAAAATGTGATTCGCTTATGAAACGCTTTAATGAGTTGAAGACTGTACAAAGCATCATGGCAAAACGATTGGGTGACAGGGTTGTTCTGCGATGATTCCTCATCGGTGCCGAGAGATGTCTTCATCGGTGCAACCCCCTCTTCATCGGTACCGAAGCCTGCCTTCCCCGATACCGAAACCAAATAACGTCTCTTACCAGGTTTTCTCTACAAAGTCCCGTGTTGAATCAGATTCATAAACTCTTCACGAGTTTTTGCCTGATTGAAAGCCCCGGTAAAATCCGAAGTAGTAGTAATAGAGTTTTGTTTTTCTACACCACGCATCTGCATACACATGTGTTTGGCTTCCACTACCACCATTACACCCAACGGATTCAGTGTTTCCTGAATACACTCTTTGATTTGCAGTGTCATGCGTTCCTGCACTTGCAGGCGATGAGAGAATATATCGACTACACGGGCTATCTTGCTCAACCCGGTGATATAGCCGTTAGGAATATAAGCCACGTGTGCCTTCCCGTAGAACGGCAACATGTGATGTTCGCAAAGGGAGAAGAAATCGATATCTTTCACAATCACCATCTGACTGTATTCTTCCTGGAATTTAGCAGAGCGAAGCACTTCATGAGGATCCATGTGATACCCTTTCGTCAAGCTTAACATTGCTTTAGCCACCCGTTCCGGAGTTTTCAATAATCCTTCCCGTTCGGCATCTTCACCCAACAAAGTTATAATACTACGATAATGACTCTTCAACTCCTCCAGATTCGGAGAAACAATTTCTTCTTTTTCTAACATGATATAATTATAAAGGAATATTGATCTGGTCTCTTACAATAGAAACCTCTTTGAACACACCGGTAGCCTTCAACCGACGCATCATTGCGTCCGCCTCTTCAATGCTCCGGAAATCACCTACACGACAAAGCCAACGAGGTGGATTGAACGAAGTATATACTGTCAATTCAGGGAAATACTCTTTAACGCGTGATGCTACATGATAAGCATCATTCTTAGCCTGACGAGTATTGTTACCGGCATACGCCTGTATTCTGAACCCGGAAGTCTTTATTACTTTCTGTTCACCTGTTGCAGGACGTTCCATCCCTATCAGAGCCTCAATACGGGGATCTTGATGAATAGTCACCTTTCCTTGTCCCGGAACGTTACGTTCCAGACTTTTGACAATGCCCTGTGCCTGTACACCGACAACTGCCAATACCAACAACAAAGTAAGTAAAGCTAGTTTTCTCATTCTATAAATAATATTTAGGCACGGATTACGCGGGTTACACAGTTTTCGAAATCTCTTGGACTAAACTATACCGTGTAATCCGTGAAATCCGTGCCTGAAAGAAGTTTTAATTATGCGTTAAAAGCATCAATGATACCTTTGAAATCAGATACTTTCAGAGCAGCACCACCAATCAAACCACCATCAACGTCCGGGTTAGCGAACAGTTCTTTAGCGTTAGAAGGTTTGCAGCTACCACCGTAAAGGATAGAAGTATTGTCTGCGATTTCTTTGCCATACTTGTCAGCTACGATAGAACGAATGAAGGCATGGATTTCCTGTGCTTGTTCAGGAGAAGCAGTTTTACCTGTACCAATAGCCCAAACCGGTTCGTAAGCCAATACAATCTTAGAGAAGTCTTCAGCCGACAGAGAGAATACAGATTCCATTTGTGCAGCTACTACTTCGTTTTGCTTGTTAGCTTCGCGTTCTTCCAACACTTCACCGATACAGAAAATCGGAGTCAGACCGTTAGCCAAAGCCAATTTTACTTTTTCTTCAAGGATAGCAACTGTTTCACCGTAGTATGCACGACGTTCAGAGTGTCCCAGAATTACATATTTTGCACCAGTAGAAGCAACCATTTCAGCAGAAACTTCACCTGTATAAGCACCTGATGCTTTGTCTGCACAGTTTTCAGCACCTACACCAATCTTAGCAGCGTCTACCAACGGAGTAACAGAAGCCAGGTGGATGAACGGAGTACAGATGATTACATCACAGTTAGGCTTTTCGTTAGCCAATGCTTCGTTCAGTTCTTTAGCCAAAGCGATACCCTCTTGAAGGGTTTTGTTCATTTTCCAGTTTCCTGCAACAATGTTCTTTCTCATTTTGTTTTTTTATTTTAAAGGGTTAATAAATTTACGATCGGACGATTGACGATTGAACGATTCAGGTTAGTGTTCGTTACAGAGGGTCGCTCGTTATCATTTTTTCTTATTCTTGTTCTTCTATTCCTTGATTCTTTGTTTCCGGTTCTTTGCTTTTTATCTCTTCTTCTTGTTGCTTCCGCTTCGCGGTTTTCCGTTCCCGGCGGCGAACGACCAACACATCCACCCCAAGCACTAACAACAACGGAATAACAAACCACAGAAAAACATATCCTACCGTATGAGCGTCACTGCTCACTTTCTGCTTTCCTAGCGGCAGATTCTCCAGCTTGTCCGTCAGTACGTATTCATCCGGTATATCCTCATCGCTCCATTTATTCAGAATGGTTCCGTTCTTAATCAACATCAACCCCGGGTTGGAACGAACCATCGTCTTCAAAGTAATATCATCCATTTGGCAGAAAGGATATTCGGCTCCTGTCTTGTCCTTCCACAATTCTATCTGTTCCTCCGGTGAAGAAGTGAGGCAATAGAATTTGTAGCCATGCTCCACCGAATAGTCATATATCTCATTAATCAAATCAATGTTACTATCATCCGCCTCTTCAATGCGATGGGCAACCAACAGGAAAGTATATCCTATATCTGTCAATACATCGTTTGTTATATCTTCCCCCGTATTCAGATCTATCATAGAGAAATCGTGAATAGCCGGTTCATATCCTTTTTCCTTAAGGATAGTACGCGTATCGACAAATGTCCAGGTACTATCCGGATAGTTATCCAACGTAAATTCTTTCTGCTCTCCGTTCTTCTCCAGGATAAAAATGCTTTCATATACGCTTGGTTTGGCTCCTTCGGGCATTGTCATTCCTTCCAGGATATTCTTTCCGATCTTGTAAGGACGAAAGTCTAAAACAGGCAAACGGTCCAAGCAATAGAACGATAAAGTAAACACAAAAAACAGTGTATAAAGAGAAACCAGCCATTCCATCTTCACACTGATAAAACGAATCAGCATCCTCCTGTGACGGAAAGCCATTATTGCCGCAAATAGCAGAATGATATTCTTTCCAAATGTTTCCCAATTTGTCAACACCCAGGCATCACCAAAACAACCGCAGTCCGAAACCGGATCAAAGATGGCAAGATACAAGGTCAGTGGCGTCATGAAAATCATCAGCATCAAAGCCAATGAGGTAGCCAATGTTCTTCTTGTTGCAAAGAACAAAGAGATACCTATAAAAAACTCAACGGCAGATAAAACGATACCTCCCAATAAAGGGAAGAATGAAGGGAACCAGGAAGCCATTCCGAATGCAGTCAGATAATCCTGTATCTTATACTGGAAACCCAGCGGATCAACTGCCTTTACAAATCCGGAAAAGATGAACGATGCCGCCAAAACAAAGCGACACATATTCGCCACTACCTCCTGAATGATATGTAAGTTCTTATCCTTCAAATTCTATCTTAATCAGTCCGAAAACAGAGTAATTAATCATATCCATATAATTGGCATCAATACCTTCTGACACCAATGTATTGCCGGCCAAGCTCTCAATCTGCTTGGTACGGTAGATTTTCATCAGAATCAAGTCTGTGTAAGAGCTGACACGCATGCTCCGCCAGGCTTCATCATAATCATGATTCTTGGCAAGCATCAGTTCTAATGCCTCTTTTGCATACTTATCGTACAAAGCCATCGCTTCTTCATTGCTGATGTCGGCAGACTCGGCATACCCCAGTTCCAACTGGATAAGTCCGACAATGCCATAATTGACAATCGCAATAAACTCGGCACGGATTCCCTCGTCAATCAGGGTTACTCCTTTGGTTTCAATACTACGAATCCGATTGGCTTTAATAAAAATCTGGTCAGTCACCGAAGCCGGACGCAGGATACGCCATGCAGGTCCGTAATCGTGCAGCTTCTTGGAAAATAAGTCACGGCACAAAGCGATGACATGTTCAAATTGTTGCTTGGTATCTTTCATCTTCTTCCAAATAGTGCGCAAAGGTAACAATAATTAAGTAAAAACAGAAAGAGGGCACTCTAAATTATATTAAAGTGCCCTCTTCTAAAGATATTGTATTACTGTTTTATAAGCTATATTTTTTATGAACAACGCAAAACCTGTCCGATACGCAAAGTAGTAGTCGGTTTGATACGGTTCAGTTTGCAAAGTGTACTGACTGATACGCCACGCAATTTAGCAATGCGGGACAATGTATCGCCACTCTTCACCTTGTGATAACGGATGGTACCGTCAGCCACTTGAGTATCATGAGAACCAGCACGCTTCACGCCTTTTGCTTTGCGGAACGTATAAGTATCGGCAACGATATCTTGTTTCGGGAAGTCGAACATATAAATCGGATTAATTGCAATCCCCAGGAAGCGGGTTTCGAAATGAAGATGCGAACCAGTAGAACGTCCGGTGTTACCACCCAAACCGATTACTTCTCCGGCTTTCACTAATTGGTTTTCTTCAACCAATTGTTTTGATAAATGGCCATACACAGTTTCCAATCCATTATCATGACGGATAACAACATATTTTCCATATCCTCTACGCTCATATTTTACGATACGTACTTTACCGTCAAAAGCAGCTACGATAGTATCACCTATGTTCACTTTCAAGTCCAACCCATTATGCATTCTTCTCCAACGAGGACCGAAAGGCGAAGTAATTTTTGTACTTGGAGTTGGCATGTGGAAACCTGTCAGGTCGATTGTATACGTATCAGGGATAATAGCATTTCCGTAAGCATGCACATACTGGTTGTTCCAGTTTGGATAAAGACTTAGGGCGGGATATTCGGACTGTTCGGCACGGATTTGCTTCTGCAAGGCCAAAGAGTCTACTGATTTTAATTTCTTGTCTATCGGTGCTTGGCGGGCAATCAAGTCTTGCGAGAAAGAGCTCAGACTGACCATAGCCGCAACAGCGACCAATCCTGTTTTAATAATGCTAAAATTCATTCCTTCTTTGTCAATTCAATTAATATTCGTCGTTTGCATACAGGTAATCAAATGTAGCCTGCTTGTAATCGAATATTTCTTCCGGTTTAAAAAATCTCGTTAATTCAATAGCTGCAGTCTCCGGAGAATCGGATGTATGAACGATATTCTCTTGAAAGCTCATACTGTAATCCCCGCGAATGGTGCCTGGAGCAGCTAAACGTCCATTAGTCGGTCCCGCCAACGTACGGACTGTTTGAATAGCATCCACACCTTCGAAACAACAAACAATGACAGGAGTTGCCATCATCGAATCTTTCACACGCTGAAAGAAAGGTTTGCCGCTAAGGTGGGCATAATGTTCGCTTAACAATTCATCAGTCAGTTGCATCATCTTCATGCCGGCCAACCGTAATCCTTTACGTTCAAAGAGATGAGTAATCTCACCAACCAATCCCCGTTGAAGGGTACATGGTTTTAAAATGACCAGCGTTTTTTCAAGCATAATACTCGACTTTGCAAATGGTTAAACAATACATTTACTAAAAAAATTCCCCCAAAGGTAGTATTTTCCTATGAAAAGGCAAGAGAGTTATTAACTATTTTTCAGATGCTTAGTACAAAAAGAGGGAACAATTGAGCCGTTAAACTCCTATAAATAGGGAGAATAGGGACAAAATATGTTTTGCAACACATTTACGCAAATAAACTGCATGTTTAACCGTTTTTCAACTTATGGCAGCCCAGTTAACATTCGTTTTCCGCAAGGCTTTAAGTTGCCGCCACAAGATTTCATTCTCGGGATTCTGTGCCGCAGGGTCTTGTTCCACAATACTTTCAGCTATGGCACGAACGTATTGCAACAGTTGCCCGTCGCGTACAATATCCGCAATCTTCAAATCGAAAGCGATGCCGCTTTGCTGCGTACCTTCAAGATCACCGGGGCCACGCAATTTCAAATCGGCCTCGGCTATTTCGAAACCATCATTAGTGCGTACCATGATTTCCAATCGTTTCCGGGTGTCCTCCGTCAACTTATAATTCGTCACCAGAATACAATAAGACTGTTCCGCTCCACGTCCTACCCGGCCACGCAACTGATGCAACTGCGAAAGCCCGAAACGTTCTGCATTTTCAATAATCATCACCGAAGCATTCGGGACGTTCACTCCGACTTCAATGACGGTAGTAGCCACCATGATCTGCGCTTTGCCCGAAACAAAAAGCTGCATTTGCTCATCCTTCTCGGCTGGTTTCATTTTGCCATGCACTTTACAAACCGTACATTTCGGAAACTCTTCCAGAACATGTTGATATCCTTCTTCAAGGTTCTTCAAATCAATCTTTTCGCTTTCTTTAATCAGCGGATAGACAATGTAGACCTGACGTCCTTCTTCAATTTGTTTGTGCACCGAACGGTACATACTTTCCCGGCGGTTATCAAATTGGTGGATGGTAGTAATCGGTTTTCTTCCGGGTGGAAGCTCGTCGATAACAGACACGTCCAAATCACCATACAATGTCATTGCCAAAGTGCGTGGGATCGGGGTAGCAGTCATCACGAGCACATGCGGAGGTTGAACATTCTTACTCCAAAGGCGGGCGCGTTGTGCCACGCCAAAGCGATGCTGTTCGTCGATAACAACGAAGCCTAAAGAAGAGAAATTGACAGTATCTTCAATAACGGCATGCGTTCCTATTAATATCTTCACATCTCCGGTCAGCAATCCGGTCAGAATCGCTTCCCGCCTTTTGCCTTTAATAGAGCCTGTCAGCAGTTCGACACGGATATCCATGCCAAAGAGCAGTTCTTTGATCGTTTCATAATGCTGGTTCGCCAAGATTTCGGTGGGCGCCATCATGCAAGCCTGATAACCGTTATCCAACGCCAACAACATACTCATCAAGGCAACCAGTGTTTTCCCGCTTCCTACATCTCCCTGCAAGAGGCGATTCATCTGCCTGCCACTGCCGACATCGTTCCGTATTTCCTTCAATACCCGCTTCTGTGCACCTGTCAGTTGAAAAGGAAGATTCTTTGTATAAAATGTATTGAACACATCTCCCACTTTCTCAAAGATATATCCACGATATCTTTTTTGTCTGTCTTTGGCATAGCGGAGGATATTCAGTTGAACATAAAACAGCTCTTCGAACTTAAGGCGATATTGCGCCCTGCGAAGCACATCGGGATTGGTCGGAAAGTGGATATTCCGGAGAGCTTCCGTCAAAGGCATCAGATGATATTCCGCCAGCAATTTGGAAGAAAGTGTTTCAGGCAGAGGCTCCTGTATTTGCTGAATCACCGTTGCCATCATCTTCTCAATCGCGTGAGAGTTGAGGAAACTGCGCTTCATCTTCTCCGTCGTATTATAATAAGGTTGCAATCCCACCGAAGAAAGTTTCAAATCTTCCGGCTTGTCTACATCGGGATGCGCCACATTGATACGTCCGTTGAAAACAGTCGGTTTGCCGAAGATGATATATTCCTCGTGCAGTTTATACTTACCTAAGATATACTTAATGCCTTGAAACCACACCAAATCCACGACTCCCGTACCATCCGAAAAGTGCGCCGTCAAACGACGTTGACGTCCTTCGCCAATGGTTTCGAAACCGAGAATTTCTCCTTTCAACTGGATATACGGCATATTGCCATCTATTTCGTGAATGTAATAGATGCGGCTCCGGTCAATATATTTATAAGGGAAATAATAAATTAAATCGTGCAAGGAGTAGATTTCCAACTCCTTATTTAATACAGCGGCTTTTTGAGGGCCTACACCGGAGATAAATTTTATGTCGCGTGTGGCTAAATCGAACATTTATAAAAGAGCACTCCCCACTTTTAAATCGAAAGGAGTCGTTATTTTTATATTTTCACGGTTACCTTCCGCCAGATACACAGGCATTCCCATTGCTTCGACAACGGAAGCGTCATCTGTAAAGAAGGGAGTAAATTCTTGTGCATAGGCTTGTTTCAACAACTCTACATCGAACACCTGCGGTGTTTGAACCAGCTTGTAATCATTCCGGCTGACCGTTTCACTTCCGGTATCTGTCAGATGGCGAAGTGTCTCTACCACATCCACCACAGGAATCACTGCTTTCTGCACTTTTGCCAAGTCATAACAACGGCGAATCACCTCTACCGACACAAACGGACGTACTCCATCATGCACCCCTACCAGTCCCGGCCCTTGCACCAGTGCCAGACCGTTCTTTACAGAGTGAAAACGCGTTTCGCCTCCATCGGCAAGGGTATGTTCCACCGCAAAGCTGTGTTTTTGGCAAAGTTGCTTCCAAAAGTCCTGTTGTTCCCGTGGAAGCACTACTATGATTTGAAGTGTTTCGTCATATCTCCTAAATACTTCCAGGGTATGCATCAACACAGGTTTATCACCCATGGGAAGGAATTGTTTCGGGAGGTCACTTCCCATTCGCAAGCCCTTTCCACCGGCGACAATGATTACATATTTCTTCATGGACGGTTTAGCGTTTAACACACATCGCTTCTACCAGTTCGTCTACTTTTTCTTTACCTACCAACAGGTCAACGATTGTCAAAGCAAATTCCATGGCAGCACCCGGTCCCATACCGGTAATGATGTTTCCATCACGTACGACAGGTTCATTTACACATTCTGCACCATCCAGATATTGTTCAAAACTCGGATAACAGGTAGCCTTCTTTCCTTTCAGCAGTCCCAGTTTACCCAATACCATCGGAGCAGCACAAATGGCCGCAATAGGTTTACCTTTTGCGGCAAAATCAAGAATCAATTTACGCAACCCTTCGTGCTTGTCAAGTGTGGCAGCTCCCGGCATTCCTCCCGGCAACAGCAGCAGTTCAGCATCGAAGAAATCGCAATTCTCGAAGTTGATATCGCAAAGGACGGATACGTCATGTGCTCCCACTACAATTTCATCCGGCGTAACGGATACGATTTCTACATTAAGTCCGGCACGTCTCAACGTGTCAATAGCAGTAAAGGCTTCAATTTCTTCAAAACCATCTGCAAAAAAAGCGTATACAGTTCCCATAATCCTTTATATATTTGGTTAATGATACTATCTCAAGTTAAAATAATAGGTGATTGTCCCTGTCTGGTTATTCACCCCATCTATCGTATTAAAACGGGCTTTCTTCGCTGCATCCTCCGCCGCCTTACGCAAAGCGGAATTTACCGTATTCGTTTGAGGGCTAATACTGGTCGATATCACTTGCCCTGCAGGATTCACGGTGATATTCACCACTACACGTCCTTCTTCCTGCACATTATATACAGGCTTCGGCAAACTGCCCGTACCTAAAGAACGTCCGCCAAGGTCAAATGTTCCATAACCTCCGGTTCCGGTCTTCGCTCCGGTAGAAGAATTTCCCTCCTTGCTACCTTCGGTTCCCGTGCCACTAGCCGCTGTTCCTTTATTTCCTGTCATTTGCGCTCCCTTTCCAAACGCACCGGACACCCTCTTTCTGGCAGCTTCTTCGGCAGCCTTACGTTCACGTTCCGCTTTTTCTTCTGCCAGCCGTTTCGCTTCCGCAGCTTTTTCGGCTTCCGTTTTTTCGGGCTTCTTCACCGGTTCTTTCGGCTTGACCACCTCTTTAGGTTTCACCGTTTCTTTTTTCGGTTCTTCCGTCTTAGGTTTCAGGGTTACTGTTTCCTCTTCAGTCTGCGTCAATAAATCCTGTTCCGAAGGAAGTTCCGGTGCTGTTTCCGCGGGTGCTGCCGCATCTTCATCCATGATATCCACGTCTACCAGAGAGGGATCATCGAAGCCACTCGCTGCGTCTACATTTCCCATCATTACAGGCACTCCGCCTGCATCTTCATCCGGTTGAGGGACAGTAAAGCTCACCAGAATCAAAAGAGCAATCACTGCCACATGCACCAACAGTGCACCCAGCGCTCCTATGTATTCACCCTTTTTTCTTCTGTCCATTGTTTCTTATTTATTTTCAGGCGGGCGTGTAGCCAACACCATCTTAAAATGATTCTCGTTTGCAATGTTCAATACCCTTACGATCTCACGGTAAGGTACCGATTCATCTGCATACAATGCCACGTACATTTCCGGCTCCTTCTCTGCGCAACTCTGCAAGAATGAAGTCAGATCGTTCAGCGCCACCGGCTGCTCTTTTTCATTGCCGAAAGCGGCATAGAAATTCAAGTCTTTATCGATAACCACTCTTGTCAGCGGTTTGGCCGAAGTCTGCTGCTTGCCTTGCGGCAACAGGACTTTGATAGCATTGGGCGACACCACCGTAGAGGTTATCATAAAGAATATCAGCAACAGGAAGATGACGTCCGTCATGGAAGCCATGCTGAAATTGGGCGATACTCTATTTCTTCTTTTTAATCCCATCAGCCTATTATTTTGCCGGCTCGTTCAACAAGTCCATGAACTCCATTGTACGAGACTCCATTTTATTTACCACACGGTCTACCAGCATCACCAGATAATTGTAGGCAAACATAGCAATGATACCGACAATCAGACCACCGACCGTAGTAATCATAGCTTCATAGATACCACCAGAAAGCAAAGTGATATCAATGTTTCCGCTTCCGGCATTCGCCATTTCATAGAATGCACGTACCATACCGGTCACCGTACCGAGGAATCCGAGCATCGGAGCACCTCCGGAAATAGTTGCCATTACAGTCAATCCTTTTTCCAGCTTTGCCACTTCAATATTACCTACATTCTCAATAGCTACCTGTACATCGTTAATAGGACGTCCTAAACGGCTGATCCCTTTTTCTATCATACGTGCCGAAGGGGTGTTTATCGTACGGCAATAGTTAATAGCCGCTTTGATCTCATCGCTATGAATATAGTCTTTAATCCGCTCCATAAACATCGGGTCCTCTTTTCCTGCCTTACGAATCATGTAGTTACGTTCAAACAGGATATAGAAACAGACAACCGACAATACACCCAGCACAATCATAATCCATCCACCCTTGATAGCCATATCAAGCATGTTCATTTCAGGAGCATTCACCTCCGTCAATACGGGGTTGGCAGTAGCCAGCGAGTCGGCCATATTCATAGCCCCTTGGGCTAACAAGATCATTGCATTCATGAGCGTAGACAGTTTTTATATTCCTGAATGGTACGTTCGAGTCCCAGATACAACGCATCGCTAATCAACGCATGTCCGATGGAGACTTCATCCACCCAAGGAATGTTTTTATAGAAATAATTTAAATTAACCAGACTCAAGTCGTGTCCGGCGTTCAATCCGATACCCAGTTTACGGGCAGTCTTTGCGGCTTCGATAAAAGGAGCGATGGCAGCTTCCGGATTCTTCGGATAGTTCGTTGCGTATGGTTCGGTATACAGTTCGACACGATCCGCTCCCGCTTTTGCTGCATATTCCACCATTTCAGGATCGGCTGCCACAAAAACGGAAGTACGAATACCGGCGCTGTTAAACTGATCGAGAACTTCAGTAAGGAATTCCAGATTTGCTTTGGTGTCCCAACCGGAATTAGAAGTAATTTGTGAAGGATCATCGGGAACCAAAGTTACTTGATGAGGTTTAACTTTCAACACCAGGTCAATAAACTCCGGAGCGGGATAACCTTCGATATTAAATTCCGTGCGCAACAAAGGGCGCAAATCATATACATCTGAACGACGAATGTGGCGTTCATCGGGACGAGGATGAACAGTGATACCGTCTGCACCAAAAGATTCACAATCAAGCGCTACCTTTACTACATCGGGAACATTTCCTCCGCGAGCATTCCTTAGCGTAGCAATCTTGTTTATGTTTACACTTAATTTAGTCATAGTTCTACGTTATATTTGCCGCAAAAATACAAATATTATTATTAGTTGCCTAATAATACGAAACGCATTATGGGTTCTTTTTTGGTTATTTAAAGTAGAAATCCAAGAAAAAATGCCAAATTTGCATCCTGAACTAATGATATTGCTTATGAAATTCGCCATTTTCGGAAATACTTATCAGGCTAAAAAGTCCTCTCATGCTGTCACCTTGTTTAAACTTTTAAAGAAACAGGGAGCAGAGATTGGTATGTGCAGGGAATTTTATCAATTCCTAGTTTCTGAAAATATGGATATTAAAGCAGATCAATTATTTGATGGTGATGATTTTACTGCCGATATGGTAATCAGCATCGGAGGCGACGGAACATTTCTGAAAGCTGCCCGCCGCGTAGGAAGAAAAGGGATTCCTATTTTGGGAATTAACACAGGACGTTTAGGATTTCTGGCAGATATTTCGCCGGAGGAAATGGAGGAAACATTTGATGAAATCCAAAACGGCAGATATAGTGTGGAGGAACGGAGCGTACTTCAGTTGATCTGCAACGACAAACATCTCCAAGATTCTCCTTATGCCCTCAACGAAATAGCTATTCTCAAACGAGACAGCTCCTCAATGATTAGTATCCGGACAGCTATTAATGGCGCGTATCTGAATACTTATCAAGCTGACGGGTTAGTAATTGCCACTCCAACAGGTTCCACAGCCTACTCTTTGAGTGTAGGAGGCCCGATCATCGTCCCTCATTCCAACACTATTGCCATCACTCCGGTGGCTCCACATAGTCTCAACGTCCGCCCTATCGTTATTCGGGATGACTGGGAGATTACATTAGATGTAGAAAGCAGAAGTCACAACTTCCTCGTCGCCATCGACGGGAGGAGCGAGACTTGCAAAGAAACGACTCAACTAACCATCCGTCGGGCAGATTACAGCATAAAGGTAGTGAAACGTTTTAATCACATTTTTTTCGATACACTCCGCAGCAAAATGATGTGGGGAGCTGACGGAAGACGGTAAGCAGTTCACATTATGCAACCGTTATTCCTCATCACCCGATTCAACTATACGGTACTTAAAAATAGAACTTCTAAAAAAAGGGACATTCAAGCTGTTGGGAATGCAACAAATTGGGTATAGATTCCAACTAAAGAGAAAAAGGGCCGGGATTTACTATCTTCAGAAATCAGATTAACATGATTTCCCCCTATATTTACTCAATAAGATTAAAATTATACTGATTGCATTTGCAAATCATTCTTTTATAGACAACAGTCCTTCATTTTATCAATTTCTCCTTATCTTTATTCGCATACAAACTAGAGAGAAAAACTGCTTCCAATCATTCCCATATGACTTCCTCACCGAGAAACGAACTGTCCCTCACCGAGGAAGGATAAGTTCCTCGGTGAGGGACAGTTCGTTGATTTTAATCCAACGAAGGCTTCTACGATTAAAAAGCCGCATATTGTATGCAAATTCATGCTACATTCACCCTATTTTCTGTATATTATTGCAATTATTTATGCAGTTCTTTCCCCAGTTCATCCATAAAAGAACAGCTGTTACCCGAAGAAATATTAAAAACAGACCATCGGGTTAGTTAATATAGAAGAAAAATAAAATATCGATAGAGAAAAATAATACCCCGATATTAATTTAATGTAAACGACTGCGAACCAATCAGGTTCCCGCCTTCAAAAATATCTACCCGGTAATTTCCGGCATATAGAAACTCTTCTACATCCCAAAACACATTGATATTCTGTTCTTCTCCGTTATACTCAATATACTTCTTAATTGAATAAACCAATGTACGGTTTTCATAAGGGAAAGTATTGGATGCACTCTTGGTCAGTACATCATTATCGGGTTTGGTAATACGTATATAAATGGTACGTTCACCGTTTTCAGCAGTTATATTCTTCACGACCGTGAAACTGATAGCCAATTTCACCACATCTTTCACCTTCTTCGCCACTTTACCGCGTTTATTGCGTGGTTCGATACGAATATTAGTTGCATCGAGTTGTGCGGCTAACGTCACCTTCTTATCCAGATTTTTCTTTTCTTCGGAAAGGTTACTGATTTGTTGTGAAGCCTGATTATATTTTTGTGTTACTTCTGCAATGACCTGTTTCTGCTGTGCAGCCAGTTTATTTAGTGAATCAATCTGATTAATATAACCAACCATTACTTTACGTAAAGTAGCCAATTCTTTCTTTAAACGACGAATCTCTGTTGCATTCGAACTCTTCACAGTACGAAGTTCTTCTAATAGACGTTGGGTCTTTAACTGTTCCTGTTCTAACAATACTCCTAATGAGTCATTAGTAACCTTAAACTTCAATTCATCATATTCTTGCACAAAACGACTATATTCGTTTTCCAGATCTTCCTTATCCAATTGGAATTCCTGCACTAACTCCCGATTAGCTTTTTTTTCGGTAAACAATAAATAAGTAATACCAATAATAGCTATCACCAAGATAGCCACGGCCGCAATAAGAAGGCTTTTTTTACTCATAGTTTCAGTTGTGAATTGATAACGTGCGCAAAAGTAATCATTTCGCAACAGAAGTCAAGCAGAAAAGCAGAGAGTTTTTTGATAACCCTCTGCTAATCCATACAATTTTAACTTATTTGCTTGCTAACTTATTCAGTTCAGCAGGTGTTACTACTGTAACCAATAAACATCTTGCTACTTTTTCTTAAAAGAATGAAAGACAAGTCCCGGAATATTATTCGTTACTAGTTTAAGATCACCCATATTTAAATACAATGCATTCTTACATTGAGTCTGATATTGTTTTACCCCAATCTGTTCCACTATATTCTGTACAACCTCTTCACAAGGAGAATTTATTCCATCGGATAGGTTCCACAATTCTTCCACATTATCTTTGCGCTTAGTAACAAACCGAAATCCCCTTTTCTTCAATTCCTGTACCAACTCTTCTTTCCCGATACGTGCATTCACATGTACGGTTTTATTCTCCAAGAGAACACCTTTTTCATAAGTATCCACCACTTTCTGTATATCACGTTTTATCCTGTCGATCGTTGATACAGGAGGAACAAACTGCCAAAACAATAATGGAATATATCCTTGAGTCAACTCATACAAAGGTTGTGATATTAAATATTCATTTAAATAAGTCCCCTGTACGGAAACCTTTGTTTGCTCCCGATTCTTATACATAAAATACATACCCATATTTGCACCGAGATTATACATATCCATCATATCATGAGTAGCAATCAAAGAATAAACTTGTGCCGGAGTATGTTCACAAATACCTTTTGATATATTATCAATCTGCCTGTTGACAACACCGCTCTCCCAATCGGCCAAGTCCTTACCTTTTTCAAGAGATAACGTATCATAGTCCACGACATTTCTTGATATCGTTTTGATGTCATGCTCTGAACCGGATTGGGTATATAAAATATAAAGAGAGCCGTCTGCATACTCCTGACCATCCACTCCGGTTTTACTAAGTTTCCGACAATAAGATTCACTTTTCACGTCTTCTCCTATGCCTGCGATAATTACATTTTCTACTTCATGTTCTATTATAAACTTCCGATATTCATCAGGCAAAGCCAATAATTTTATCCAGGCAACTCCGACACCATCCATGGAAGCATCATATCCCAATGTCGCATAACAGGGTACTCCAGCTTGCGAGGAATATTCCAATATAGAAGAAACTTCTTTGGTAGAATTGACAGAAACCAAAAAATGTAATGGCAATACGGGAGCCTCCATAGCTGCAGAAAGATAAGGAACCGCCGGTACTCCCGTAGCTATTATCACAGTTTTAAGTTTCTTCGACTTACCCAAATACTCATTATATAAATCTACTGTATGCTGAACGGATTGTTGAAGGAAATCAGGTGTCCCCCATACCGGTTTGGGACCTCCTCCCGGACCAATCCGCCATGTATGGCTCACACCTGCCGTCAGATTAGCTAAAGATTTTTGGACAGCATATTCCGCACTCATCCCACCATCGAGCATAAACACATTCAAACCTTTATATTCCTCTTTAGCAATCTGATAGGTAGTCAACATTCCGGGAGTTACCACCCTAAAATAAGAAGAATATGTCAACTGTCCCTCCTCTTTTTGATAAACACCTACGGCTGCAGGCGTAAATTCTGAAGGAACTTCCCAAACAAATGGTTCTCCGCCAATCTCCGCAAGAACCGGTTCTCCTTTCTTGGAGAGATATTTCAGTATAATCGTTTTACCTTCTGACTTCCCATCAAAAGTAAACACAACCTTCTCCCCTTGTGAATAAACGAATTTATCCGTCAGCACACGAGCTCCAATCTCTCCTCCTGCCAATAGTGCAATGAAGAAAGTTACCATCAATTGTTTTATATTCATTTCGTTAGTTTAAATCTTAAATCCGATGTTATATCAATGTTCTACTAATCTCATATTTCCAACCTGTGCACAAATAGTACGAAGCTCCTCCAATGTCAGGTACTCCATCGACTTAACCGTATTCCGATACTTCTGCACTCCAATACGTTCAATTATATCATAAGCAAATTCTTCAGCCGAACCTATTTTATGATTAATGCGTCCCAAATACTCTTCCGTTTCTCCATCATCTTCCGGATTCCATTTATCTACACTCTGCCTAATTCTAATATTCTCCGAAGTGACACCTCTTGCTGTCAGCTCGTCATAAAACTCATAGCGTCTCATATTAGAATTCAGATAGAAAGATCCCTCATACAAATGATCAACAACATCAGGAAAATACCCGGCAATAGCTGACTTCAGATAACCATCAATACGTTCTACTGTAGAAGCCGCCGAATTAAATTGCCAATATAATAAAGGTACATATCCAACAAACGCTTCATATTGAGGGTGATTCGTAAGATACTCGTTAAAAATAACTCCATTCACAAAAGGTGCCTGCAACTTGCTTTGATTCTTTTTTATATATTGAAGCGTCAGGAAAGAAGATATATTGTACAAAGCCATCATATCATCAGTCTCAATCGTATAAGCTTTCACATTTGCCATCGCTTGCGCAGAGCCGGATATATTGGCTATCTGATCATCGACAATTCCACTTTCCCAATCAGAGATATACTGTCCTTCACCCAATTTTAACTGATTATAGTCATACAACCGATGTTTCAGTGCGTCAATATCAGCATCCGAACCAAAGTTAGTATACAATATATATAAAGAACCAGGTGCATATTCATCGGTAATTGTATTCTGCGTCAAAACCCTTCGGGAATAAGACTCTCCATGTCCTTCCTGACCTACTCCATAAATATAAACTTCTTCTACCTGATGATCTTTTATAAATTGCTTATATTCTTCCGGCAAATCCAATAATTTTATCCAGGCAACTCCCACTCCGGGCATAGAACCGTCATAACCCAATGTGGCATAAGAGGCATATCCATTTTGATTGGAATAATCGAGTATAGCTTGTACTTCGGAAGCAGAATTAACCGATACCAGATAATGAATAGGTAAATAGGCTGCCCCCATCATTGTTGCAAAGTAAGAAACAGATGCGATCCCCGTTCCAATCACCACTCTCTTTATCTTTGTGGCAGCTCCGATCTCCGAATTGTAAAGCTCAACAGTTTTGCGAACGGAACGTTGCAAAAACTCCGGAGTAGGCGCAACCGGATAAGTACCACCCTGCGGAGCCTCCTCCATGGTGGCAGCTATTCCCTGATCGAAAGCAACTATCGTTTTTAATACACCGAACCCGGCACTCATATCTCCTATCTGACGATAAACAGGAAGTCCCTGATAATCTAACTTTTGAATATCGTAAGTCAACAGCGACTGCTCGTTGACAGCTCTGAAATATGTTCCGTCAATTGTAGTGGTTATCCCATCTTCAAAATCTAACAGGAACTTGACAGCACAGAAGGAAGAAGGCTTTAATGCAGCTGGAAGGGTATACAGTGTCCCGGTATCCACAGGAACAGATTGTCCCGGTTCTATTTGAATATGGGAAGCAACAGACTTTTCTGTCAATACACACCCTCCATCATCCAAGTTCTGAATCACCACTTTTACTTCACGAATATCCATCGGATAGTTCGTTTCATTTTTCAAGGTAAAAGAGCAATTTACAGGATCTCCCGGCCAATAGGCAACTTTATTTAATTTCACATCAGAGGCTTTAGCCATTGTTGTACGAAAGCCGTCATCAACAACTTCCGAATCTTTGCATCCGCTCATGATAGCCAATGCAGAAAAAGCGATGATTATACTTGAAATATAACTAATTATTCTCATTGTGTTTTTCTTTTAAAATTGAATCCTTGTATTTATTCATCAATAAAGTAGCAATCTCAACAACATTACCAACCGGTTCGGAAGGATAACGTTCATGTGACTTGACCCAGTCAATTTCAAACTGCGTCACTCTTTGATGAAAAGCATCAGCATTAAACGGCTGCTTGTTAGAAACAGAGCGAATAACTTCATCTATAAACATTTCCCAACGAGGCGCATAATATCCCGATACTAAACCTCCCCAAGTACGATTTGCGTAATCGTTTAAACTCTGATCTTTATCTCCCCAGGTTGAAACGATAGTACGGGCATTTTCTTCGTAATAGTTTTTAGAAACTTCGTCTGTACCTAATGAACGGGCATCTTCAATCCATTTTCCCAGTAAAAAAGAAGATTGTGTACTTAATAAAGTATCAACATCACGCAGTAGTTGTTTCATTTCAGCTCCTTTTTGTTTTAATAGCGGTAATTGCTTCCGGGAATAAGCTTCCGCAAATTCATCGCGAAGCTTCCCGAAATAATTCCCCAGCACTTGCCTTCCTATATTAACAACATCATATTCATAAGCAGAATGTCGATGTTCTCCGGCTTTCAACAACATCTCCCATACCTCAAACAAAGTTTCATTAGAATACGCTACCGTAGGCGTAGTTGTCCAATTGCCATTTCCTTTTAAACAAGGACGCGCATTCATCAATGCCCCTTGTCCCAAAGCAGCTGGTACTGTATAAATACTGTCATAAAGCAATTTCCATGCCCGACGCATTTGTTGGTTTCTCAAGCCAATTCGCCTGTCTGCCAGTTGTTCTATCCATACAGAGTCCGGCAGATTACAATCCCATGCTTTACTGAAAACATATTCATACATGAAAGGATTTACATCAAACCCCTCCAAAGTAGAACCCAGTCCCGAAAAGTTTTCTCCACCATTGGTATATACATTTTCGATTCGTTTCCCCACTTCTTTGGTGTTTCCGGCAAGCATTGTATTTCCTCCGAAATTTCCTAAATAGCACCATAAATATGGTTGCCCGAAATACCGATCTGTCTGCTTCCAGACTTCAGTATTCTCACAATAATAGTCCAGTAGCAACAGTTTATCTTGAGGGACTGCTTTCAAGAAAGCTTCTACCCGTTCGTTTGTCCATAAATGTCGGTCAATATAGAATAACCATGTCATTTGTAACCAAGTAGCATCCGGATCGACATGCGTCATCGATTGATAAATATGCTTCGAGCAATTGGCTAAAAATTCCGGTTCCCAACTTGGAGGGGCTACTTCATTAAAAGGATCTGCCCCATAAATATGGTCTGTTCCGAACAACTTAGTTTGCTCTTCCAGAAACTCTTTCTGTATGGTTGCAAACAATGGGTCAAGCGGATCCAGAAAGTGGCTTCTGTATTTATCCTCGAAACCTCCCCAAGAGCTCATCCGGCTAATCTTAGCTTCCGGATAGATTCTTTTAAGTTCCGACGGTACATGTCCGGCAAATGCAGGAAGTATGGGGCGCATATTAAATTGACGTTCACGGGCTACGATTTGTTTCTGCAATGCTTCTTGTGTATCCAGCCATTCTTTAGGCAGAGGCCCCTGCCAATAATCCAGGTTAGACATACGATGCCAAGGCAAGTGAGCAGGCCCTGTGAAATAGTTCCGTATTTCCTCATCCGTCAATCCTAATTTCGTCCATACGCGATACCAGACAGATTCTTGTCCGGTGATTGCCAAAGGCATATTGATTCCATTTAAAGCCATCCAGTCTATCAACCGTTCCCAATCCTTCCATGTCCACCATGGCATTGTATAACCGAAGGTACAGTAATTAAGAAAGAATCGGTTCTTGCAACGGGCAGTCGAAGTTATTTTTGCCGGTGGCATGGGTAATACTTCCGGCATCTCCACCGTATCGTTCACATACCAGGAAACAGAGGTAAGGCAGTAATGATTCAGATAATAGTTCAGCCCTACAGCCATCGAATTTGCGTTATTTCCCCGTATTCGTACTGTTCCTCCTTGCGCTTCTATTTCATACCAATCTTTATCAATCTTTTCCGATTGTTCAAAACTAAATTGGGAAGCATACTCCGGAAATAAACGTTCCACCATCTGTTGCATCGCTTTTTCATCTTCTGTACTTTCTTTGCAGGAAGAACACAATACGATCAACATCAGTAGAAATAAACATTTAATCTTACACATACTATTTATATTTTCATTTATATATTTCTTTTAAAAAACGAATGTATCCGATGTTACCCACTAGACACATTCGCTTGTCAAAGGGAGTAGTGTGATTACCGACCTAGTTGGTAATCGTCAGATGTGTAAGTCCCGCATCATCAAAATTCTTTTTAGTAAGCGGCACATCCGGTCCTATAATAACTGTGTTAAGTTTCTTCAGTTTCTTCAGAACTGTCAGGTCAACTTTCGGATTAATCGTTTTATCCACCGAGAAACCTTTACCCTTTATGATAGAAAGTGTTTCCAGATTAACAAAAGGTAAAATATCAACCAATGTTTGTATTTCTCCCTGAATCGTCAGTGATTTAAAGTTCTCTATATCCTGGCAAGCAGGCATACGGTCGGCAAATCCTATCAACCATGTGTCCCACCAATCGAAATATTCAAAACGTAAATCGGTAGTGGACCAGTCTTCGCCGATTGTAGGACCATATATCAATGCCCATTCACCGGATAATGATTTTTTAAATTCCGAATCATTGTAGAAAGGAACATTTTCCGGACGGGTGTTTGAGGCAGGTACATATTTATCCATCAAAGATTTAGTCTGTACTTCAATCGTTTGTTCCGGACCGGCAACTCCTTTCGCCAGAAGTTGTACTTTGATTGTACTCTTTTTATTATGAGGCAAATTGGCAACGTATGAATAATCCGTAGGTTTAAATTTATCCATCACCTCTTCACCATCCCGATCCGTATAAGAAACCTTTATCTCGTCAACAACGGGAGGAAATGCCCACTGCAAAACAGCAGAAGTGGCACTACTTACTCCGACAGCGGCTTCAATCGGTAAGGAAGACAAATCAATATCTGTCGTATTAATCACAGTCTGTTCTGAATAATTCCAGTAATCTCCTGCTGATTCCGTACGTCCCAAAGCTCTTAGATAATATGTGCTGTTAGGGTTTAAGAACAGAGTCTCCGTAAATTCTCCCGACAATTCTGTCAAATTCTTCTTTATTCGTTTGTAAGTATGTGAACCGCTTTCGCTTTCATTCATAGCCGTACGTTGTCCGGGATATTGCTCTTTGCCATATACCAATCCTATTTCCTGATTCTTGGAGCGTTCGTCATTTACCTGATAAGTAAAAGTAACGTTCGCTGTAATGCCGTACAACACTTCCACCTTCTTGATTTTCAATGTTACATTAGGGGTAACAATCAAGTCCATTTTCTTCAAACTACGAATATCACCATAAATGGTATCCAACTCAAAGAACGGTCCGTTCGCCCATACTTTATAGCGGGAAGGATATACTTTGGTATTGCGATATGTTCCTTCAGGAAGTGTGTTATACTCCAAGGGAACCGCTACATTTCCATACTCCAGATCAAGTAACTTTAATTTAGCTCCATAATATTCGGTAGCCACCTTTTCACCGGTCAGCCTGTCAATAAAAGCGCCTTCGTAGCCACCGGTCAAATCGTCCACACGTTCGTCAAGCTCACACCCTGACAGATTCAGTGTTAACACTGCTAAAAGTAACAGTTTGATATTTATATATAATCTAGCTCTATTCATATTCTTTTCTTTTAGGGTTATCAATTCCAACCGTCATTCTGCACGATACCCGGGCTTTTGCTTAAAGGAAGCGGACAATAATAGTCTCTTTCCTCGAACCATTTCACTCTCGTAGCCAAATCCGGTGCTTCTACTTTCTCCAACGTATAATAAACGGAGGCAGGAGAAGTTGTTTCATCGATATGAAGAATGGGATAGAGAGCCTTCAACGTTTTATTGTGCATCTTTTCTTCCCCAATGCGCCAACGCTTCAAGTCCCAATAACGGAATCCTTCATACATCAAGTCTATCCGGCGTTCATGCCGTACAACCTCCAAGTCCATCGTTTTGGCAGGCAATCCTCCATGTATACTACGCAATTGGTCAAAAGCGACTTGGGCAACCGCTAAATAGTCATTCACTCCATAGGTTGAAAGCTCAACGGCAGCTTCAGCCAAATTTAAAATAACCTCGCCATACCGAATAACGACTGCATCCTGATCGTTTTCTTGTATAAGATAATCATCCAGCCTCTTCACTCCATAAAGTGTTTTTTTCAGAAAAAATCCCCAGTTAGTAGTTCCTGCGGCAGAAAGGTTCAAGAAGATACCATCTGCTCCACTTTTCATGTATTTTTCGTGACCGGGCACTTTCCCTGCTCCCATCCAATCTTCTGATTTTTCATAAGAATATTCTTCAGTAGTTCCATCTGTCCTTTTCACAAGTGTTTTCCGGTAAATAGAGAAACGTTCTCCCAAAAACTCTCCTCCCGGATAAATAACAGTAGCATCCAGACGTTTATCACGGTTTGCAAAAAAATCTTCGGGATTATTCTTTGAAGCGGCATAATCCAATGGCTGGATCTTGCCGTCTAATGTTTCAAATTGTTCGACAACATCTAAAGGAGGAACCATAAAGGCACAATAACTAGACCGTTTGATACGATAAGATTGGTACCAGTAATCTTCATATACAGCTACTCCTGTCTTGGCAACGTTAGCAAAACGGAAAATTATCTCATTATTATTTTCATCTTTTCCATTAAACAAATCGCCAAATTCAGTAGAGAGCGCATACTTACCATCATCAACGATTTCCTTTGCTGCTTTTGCCGCTTCCAATAAATATGTTTTCGCCATTTCTTTGCGGATTCCCTGGAAACTATTATTTGAAACTTTTCCATACTTAGCAATAGTCCCCGCATACAACATAGCCCTCGACTTCAACGCCAAAGCTGTATACCGATTGGCACGGTCACGATCTTCTGCTGCAATACGCTGTACTTTCGGAAGCAATACAAGAGCCGAGTCCAAGTTATCTTTTATATAATCCCAGGATTTTTCCTCTGTAGAACGATTGTTGATGGAACTTACATCATCCAACGGACTTGAATACAAAGGCACGCCCCCATATCGTTTCACCATCTCAAAATACAGATAAGCACGAATAAAATAAGCCTCACCGACTGTACTCAACACCCCTTCATTATCCGAATTCTTATAAGTGGCGATAAACTTATTAACAATATTGATTGTCTTATAATTCCATACCGCCTCAAATATTTCACCTTTGCTTTGAGAAAAGACTCCTCCAAAAACAGTACCCGGAGTGTTATTTCTCATGACCCCATTCTCGTAGGTAATATTGCTCGCTCCATCATCGGTAAAAGCATCCAGATGATGTTGCCTGTACGACATTGCTCCGTCACCGATACAATGGATTGATTTACGTAATTCCGCATAATTGGATAAGAACTGTGCTTCTGCCAGTTCGGGATATTTGGCAATGTCCTCTTCACTAAGAATGGTTTTCGAATCGACAGTAAGCCAATCGCTACATCCACAGCACAAGCTCAATGCCAATACCATATATATGATAGATTTTACTTTCATAACCTGTTAGAATTTAAGATTTATACCTACATTAAATGACATGATTTGCGGATAGCTGGCAAACGAATACTGACTTTCAAGCTGTTCCGGATCAAAGAATTTCTGTGAGGAGAAGGTCAGGCAGTTATAAAGATTCGCATAAATCCTCAACTGTTTGATATTAGCCTTCTGGGTAATTCGTTGTGGCAAAGTATATCCCAATTCCACATTTTTCAGACGAATGTAACTTCCATTCCACATCCAAAAATTAGAACTTAGACGATTGATCGTTACTGATGTAAAATCCCGGACCGCAGGAAAATACCCGGGTATCCATTCTGAATTCGGATCAGTATAATCGGCACGATGCCAACGATCGCCGAAATATTCCCAAGTGTTCAGGTTGGTAGCCCCTTCCTGGAAAGCATCCATATCGAAAGCACCGATCTGGAAGTCCGACAATGCTCCTCCCTGCCAGAACATGGAGAAATCAACTCCCTTCCAGGAAAGTCCCAGGTTAATACCATATACCAACTCCGGATAAGCATTTCTTCCGATAGGACGTTGGTCATAATCATCAATATAGCCATCGCCATTCCAGTCTTCATACTTTAAGTCACCCGGCAATATGGCACTGTTATTATTCGAATTATTATGCATGGGCGCATTAACTATTTCTCCATACGACTGATAACGTCCAATACAGTTATATCCCCAACGTACGTTATTCCAATGTCCTTCAGTGTTCCATTTCCATTCGTCATAACCGCTTGTAAATCTTCCGTGCTCAATGTTCCCTTTCCGAGTCCTGGACCACGACATATTTCCTCCGACAAAATAGTTGACTTCTCCTATTTTATGCTGATGATTTAATGAAAATTCAAAACCACGGGTGTTGTCATGGTCTAAGTTATACCAAGTGGCTAATGCTCCTGCATTATCATTGGCCTTTTGTGCCGGAAGTCCCTTACGCTGACGATAGAACACATCTGCCGATCCGCTAAGTAAGCCATTCCACAACTTAAAATCAACACCTGCATTTATCATTGATGATGTAGCCCATGTAAAATCCGGATTAGGATTCAAAGTGGGGTTCAATCCATAGATGATGCGGTCGCCAAAATTCATCGGAGTACCCGGGTATTGATAGCCGCTTTGAAAATAGTATTGCTCATTATTGGCATAATATTGACTGGCAGCCGACAAGTCACCCAATTCTCCCCAGGAGGCACGAATTTTAAACTCATTCAAGACTTCCTTCAACGGGTTCATAAACTCTTCGTTTGTCAGCATCCATCCTACAGAGGCAGAGGGAAAGAAGCCCCACTTATCGGCAAAATACTGGGCACCATCATATCGGAAGTTGAAATCGACAAAATACTTGGAACGGTAATCATAAGAGAAACGACCGATGAAAGAAGCCGTCCTGTATTTACGGAAAACTTCACTATTTGTCACTTGTTTATTGGCAATTCCACCCGCCATCATATCCAACACAGTAGAAGGAAATTCCCCACGAGACGTAACAGTAGAACGGTTTTCCGCATCCGAAAATTCAAAGACCAGTCCGCTGTTTATATTATGATTCCCGAACGAACGGATATAATTGATAAAACCTTGTCCGGTTATATTATAGGAAAAACCATCTTCCAAACTCAAACTTGCTTTATTGGCATTAGAGGCGGAAACACTCTCATAATATTCCTGCGCATCCTCCCGATAGCCCATATAAACGATATTCATATTCCAGTTCTTATTCCACGAATCAGATTGCGTATATCCCATCGTAGCCTTCAAAGAGAGCCCCTCTACAAAGGGAACCTTATACTCCAAAGAAAAATCCACATTCAGATTCTTGGCTATTTTCTTGGAATATCCGGATGCCTCTTTATCCGCCAATGCCATCGGATTCACCGTGCCTTCCCCACCAAAAGCATAATAGTCGTCATGCCCCGGCCACTTTACCGGAATATTCGGAGCCATATCTTTCATTTTGCGGGCTATCTCATACGAAGCGGATCTCGGATAATTCAGACTGTTAATGACAGCTCCCACTCCGACAGATAACTTCAAGTTTTTCAGTATATCCGCATCCAAATTACTACGGAAATTGAAACGATTCTTATCAGTAGAATTTGTTGACCAAATACCTCCCTGATATAAATAGCCGGCTGAAATAAAATAACTGACTTTATCTGTGCCTCCCGAAATATTGATATTGGACTGGGTGATAGGAGCGTTCTTTATCATTTCCTCATACCAATTGGTATTATAAGCATAGTCACGTGTAGCCATATCAGCGGGAGTAATCACCGCGTTCTTATCATTAATCAATTTCATATTAGCATAATATTCACCGACTAATGTCTGCCACAGCGGGGTTGATGCGGGCTGTGGATAGTTATGCGACATTTGCAATCCGAAGCGTGTATTGATATCCAATGTCGTCGGTTTGTTTTTTCCTCCTCTTTTGGTTGTTACAAGAATAACTCCATTTGCTCCCTGCATCCCATAAACAGCGGCAGCCGATGCATCTTTCAATACAGAAACGGACTCAATTTCGGAAGGATCGATATCACTATAATTTCTTCCCGGAATGCCATCCACTACCACCAAAGCAGAACCAAAACCGCGAATTTTCAAATCGGCACCATCCGAACCCGGTTCAGCACTGGTCTGACGGGAAAAGACTCCGGACACACGCCCTGTCAACGCATTCTCCAGATTGGGGACTGTGGACTTAACTAATTCCTGATTGTTTATAGTCGAGACGGAACTGATTAATTTCTCACGTGTACGGGTCGTATATCCCACCACAACCACTTCATCAATTGTTTTTGTATCTTCAACCAACACCACTTCCGCCAGCTTATTCATTTCTTTTGCCGAATAAGTCATAGGAGCAAAACCGATATAGGAGAAAATAATCTGCGAATCATCCGAAGGCACATGGATGGAATAAGCACCATTAAGATCACTGACGGTCCCGATATTAGTACCTTGCACTACAATACTAACTCCGGGCAACGGTTCACGAGACTGGTCGAATACCACTCCTTTTACAATAGAGCTTTGACCTTCTTTCTTCGTTTTTTCCTGCAATACTTTCTTTTTAATAGTTATCTGTTTTTTATTAATGCTATAGGTAAGCTCCATGTTAGCAAAAACTTTATCCAGAATTTGCTCTACTGTCATGTTTTTGAAACGTGCAGGAACCTTCACATCCTTATCTATCAATACGTCATAGTAGAAAAAGACATAATCACTCTTTTCTTCTATCTTCTTAAAAAGTTCCATTAGTCCCAACTCTTTATAGTCCAAAGTAATTGTTTTCTTCTGGGCATACAATTCAGTAGGAAAAGCGGATAGCAGAAACACACCCAATGCTAGAAAAAAGCATATAAAGGGCCTTCTCACACTTAGGCAAGTGTGATTCTTTTTTTGATGTTTTTCATTCATCTGTTTAAGAATTAAAATTATACTTCAATATTTTAAGGCTATTCTATTACGAATAAAACTGGCTGGTATCCTTTCCCTCTCAAAAGGATAAATTAGAGTATGGTTTTTCACATATTAATCATAGGCTATTTTTTCTTTATTGTTACTTTATAAACATTGTTTTCCTTACTTATTACCACAGGAGCCGTTTCTGTGATAGTATTCAATATCTGTTCGATCGTATCGTCCAAATTCAGTTTTCCGCTACAAGTGATTTGTTGTTGTTTATCATAATCAATTCTTACGTTATAGTATCTGGACAGTTGTTTGAGTATTCCGCCAAGCTCTGTGTTTTTAAACGATAATCGTCCCTCCTTCCACGACACATAATCCTCCACATTCACTTTATCTACCACATATTTATCAGTGGATTGCCTGAACCGGTCATTGGGTAAAATACGTACAGATTCTCCATTAGATGCTGTTACCTCCACTTTACCTGTAACCAGCACAACACTTTTCTCTACATCTTCCCGATAAGCCGAAACATTGAAAGAAGTTCCCAACACTTTTACTCCCATATCCGACGTCTTAATAATAAAAGGTTTCTCCGGATTAGGAGTCACGTCAATATATATTTCTCCATCTACATATATTTCACGCTTCTTATCCTCAAAATGTGTTGGATATAGAAGCACCGTTCCTGCATTCGCCCATATTTTCGTACCATCGCAAAGAGTGACACGGGCACGTTTGCCATACGAAACAACTAATTTATTAAATTCCCCTTCACCAGCATCTGTCATCATTTGATCGTAAGCCAAATCCGGATTACCTTCAAAAGTTTCTTTCAACTGATCGTCAACAAAAAGCTGCGTTTTACCACTCATAAACACAGAGTCATTCACTTGCAACAAAGCTAGATAATCAATTGCCGGAGCACTTTTCCAAATAACCTCTACCGAAACAAACAGGATAAGAATAGCTGCCGCAACTGAAGCGCTCCACCATCTCATCTTATACAATCGATGTTTACGTTGAGACATTTTCCGATTTTGAATGGCTTGTTCCAGTTTCAAACAAGCATTATCCACTTCTTTTGGGGGTAAAACCGGCTTTTCCCACTTCAACGCCGCCAGTCTCTCCATCGCTTCTTTTAAATACGGCTCACGATCGGGACAATCGGCAATGATTTTTCGATAATAATCTCCTTCTCCGGAATAATACCAGAAAAGAAATAAATCATCGTTCAAAAAATCGGCTGTAGTATATGATGAATATTCTTTCATTATTTATTTCAATTAAAGACCTGTTTACTATATATACGAGATTCGTATGCCTTTCATCTCCTTTTTTCCTCAAAAAAATAAATAAAAAAGCAGAGAGGTATAGGTTTACGCTCCCCACCTTCCGTATACAATACTCTTTTTCAATTATTTAAAGACAGAAACGCCATGCAGGTATAAGATAAGAAAAAACAGAAAATAATCTTTTGAATCCAGTTTTCTTAATTTCTCCATCGCTTTAAAGACTTGTCCGCGCACCGTTTGAATTTTCATATCCAGCATTACCGCAATCTCTTCATAAGGCATTTCCTCTATAAAATGTAAATAGACTATTTCCCGCTGATGATCTGTCAGCAAATCAAGAATTCTATTCACCCTTTTTTTCAGTAATAAGTCTTCTTCATCAGAAATAAAGCTTTCTTCAACGGATACGGATAATTTAAAACTCCTTTCCTCTTCTTCTATAGAAGATGTATCTTTCTTTGTACGCTCCCAATCAATCAGCTGATTCCTAACCGAACGCAACAAATAAAATTTTATTTTCTTCTCATCAATACACAGGCGCTCATTGAAATACAATTTTAGATATACTTCTTGAATTGCATCTTTCACATCTTCGGTATTGAACCCCAAACTCACTCCATAAGCATACAAATCTTGATAGTAGAATTTGTAAAGTGCAATAAATTGCATATCCCCTTCCTGAACAGATTGATGATTTGATTCCCAGAACTTCATTTTGATATTTTCGATATTTTCAGCAGTTCATTAAACTTTCAATTAACAGATTGGCACAAAGATAATAAGCTTTCGGACTTTATTCGTTCATTATTTAAAAAACTTGCCAGGTTCCCTGCCACTTTAACTGGTATCTTCTTTTTCCATACAAAAATGAATCAAGCATACGGTTGAAAGGTATTGCCAAAAATTCTCCATCAAGATACTATCGTTATTTCTTTCTCTGCCTAATATTATTAATCTCATTGCTTATTATTACTTCGTTCCACTATAGTTACTCTTGCGTTCAACTATAGTTATCCGTAAGGGACACTATAGTTATT
>NC_021017.1:3694369-3736583 GCF_000210075.1 Bacteroides xylanisolvens XB1A | reverse complement strand
TAGTTATTCTTGCGGAACACTATAGTGGAACGAAATAATAGTAGCGAACGAAGTAACTCCGAATAGACAAGCAATTATAAAAAAATAGCTGAATGAATCATTTGCCATAATAGTACATTCTTACGCAGCTACATTCTGTATATAACCATGCAAAAAACAGCTTCTTCCACCCAAACTTTTTATCATACCTATATATTATCGGGAACTTCGACCTTTAACTAAAATTATTACGGAAAAATTTCTTTAATTAGGATTATCGTTGTAATTTTGTCGCGCTAAAAGATAAAACAAATTATCAACTTTTTAAATATATAGTATTATGTCAAAAGTAACCGTAGTAGGCGCAGGTAACGTAGGTGCTACATGTGCAAATGTACTTGCTTTTAATGAAGTAGCAGACGAAGTAGTAATGCTGGACGTTAAAGAAGGCGTTTCAGAAGGTAAAGCAATGGATATGATGCAGACAGCTCAATTGTTGGGTTTCGACACTACATTGGTAGGCTGCACGAACGACTATGCTCAAACTGCTAACTCTGACGTTGTTGTGATTACTTCAGGTATTCCTCGTAAACCGGGTATGACTCGTGAAGAACTGATCGGTGTGAACGCTGGTATCGTTAAATCGGTAGCAGAAAACCTGTTGAAATATTCTCCTAACGCTATCATCGTTGTTATCTCCAACCCAATGGATACAATGACTTATTTGGCATTGAAAGCTCTGGGCTTGCCGAAAAACCGTGTGATCGGTATGGGTGGTGCTCTGGATAGCTCTCGTTTCAAATATTTCTTGTCTCAAGCTATCGGTTGCAACGCTAACGAAGTAGAAGGTATGGTTATCGGTGGTCACGGTGATACTACGATGATTCCTTTGACTCGTTTCGCTACTTACAAAGGTATGCCTGTAGCTAATTTCATCTCTGCAGAGAAATTGGAAGAAGTTGCTGCTGCTACTATGGTAGGTGGTGCTACGCTGACTAAATTGCTAGGTACTTCTGCATGGTATGCACCGGGTGCAGCAGGAGCATTCGTAGTTGAATCTATCCTTCACGACCAAAAGAAGATGGTTCCTTGTTCTGTATTATTGGAAGGTGAATACGGCGAATCAGATCTTTGCATCGGTGTTCCTGTAATCCTTGGCAAGAACGGTATCGAAAAGATCGTTGAACTGAACCTGAACGAAGACGAAAAAGCTAAGTTCGCAGCTAGCGCAAAAGCTGTTCACGGAACTAACGCTGCTTTGAAAGAAGTAGGTGCTCTGTAATTAAAATCCCCTTACTTTATATATCAAGAAAGGCTGTTCCTCGCCATGAGGAATAGCCTTCTTTCTTTTCAACAGAATCCATCCCCACTATATTTCTAAAAAAAGCTAATTCGTTTTGAGTTCTCACAGAAAGCACATACATTTGCATCGTTGTTTATGCAATTATTGTTTAAGTAAACAAGTACAAAAAAACAGACTACTTCAATAAACAAATTACATAAGAACCGGGTTATTAAATATAGAAGTATCACCTTATTAATATGCAAGATGCGATGAAAAAAGTATTTCTTCTGACAATTCTGCTAAGTCTCACTTTCATAGGAAAAGCGCAGAACTTTCTAAGTCTGGATAGTTGCCGCGCATTAGCTCTTGCCAACAACAAAGATTTGTTGATAAGCAATGAGAAGATAAATGCTGCTCATTATCAACGGAAAGCTGCATTTACGAATTATCTTCCCAATTTCTCGGCAACCGGAGCTTACATGAGAAACCAGAAAGAGTTTTCATTATTAAACAACGACCAGAAAGCTGCGCTTTCAGGACTAGGAACTAATCTGGCAGGCCCTATCCAACAGGCTGCAACCGAGATTGCAACAGCACATCCTGAATTAAAACCACTTATTGCTTCCTTAAGCGGAAAACTAGGAGCGGCTCTGCCTGCTCTCGACCGAGCGGGAAACTCTTTAGTGGATGCGCTCCGCACAGACACCAGGAATGTCTATGCAGGTGCTCTTACATTGACACAGCCTTTATATATGGGTGGAAAAATCCGGGCGTACAACAAAATAACAAAGTATGCCGAAGAGTTGGCTCAAGAACAACACCACGGTGGCATGCAGGAAGTAATCATGAGTACAGACCAGGCTTATTGGCAAGTTATTTCGCTGGTTAATAAGAAGAAGTTGGCGGAAGGTTATTTAAAGCTCTTGCAACAGCTGGACGGTGATGTGGAAAAAATGATTAATGAAGGAGTAGCCACCAAAGCGGATGGCTTGTCTGTACGCGTCAAGGTGAATGAAGCAGAAATGACACTCACCAAAGTGGAAGATGGATTGAGCCTTGCCCGAATGTTGCTGTGCCAACTATGCGGTATTGATCTTAGCTCCCCCATCACGCTAGCAGATGAAAATATGGAAGATATTCCATTACTGACAACAGACCCTCATTTCGATTTATCTACCGCTTATGAGAATCGTCCGGAAATACGTAGTCTCGAATTAGCGACACAGATTTATAAACAGAAAGTAAACGTAACCCGTGCCGAACATCTTCCTTCTATCGCATTGATGGGGAATTATATGGTAACCAACCCTTCTGTCTTCAACAGCTTTGAAAACAAATTCAAAGGCATGTGGAATGTGGGAGTGATGGTACAGATACCTATATGGCACTGGGGAGAAGGTATTTATAAAACGAGAGCGGCAAAAGCCGAAGCCCGCATTGCACAATACCAGCTTCAGGACGCACGCGAAAAAATAGAGTTGCAAGTCAATCAAGCCGCTTTCAAGGTAAAAGAAGCAGGTAAGAAACTGGTTATGTCTTCCAAAAACATGGAAAAAGCGGAAGAGAATCTGCGCTATGCAACGCTTGGTTTTAAAGAGGGAGTGATTGCCACAAGTAATGTTCTTGAAGCACAAACGGCATGGCTGTCCGCTCATTCAGAAAAGATTGACGCACAAATAGATGTGAAGTTAACAGAAATCTATCTGAAGAAATCTCTGGGAACACTGAAATAAATAAAAAGCAGAAAAATAAAGTAAAGAACCCAATCAGAAACAACCCAATCCCTAACCAACTCACAATCCATAAAACATAAATCATAAATCATAATTCATAAATCATATGGCACCTATAAAATCACAAAACAGCAATATGCTGCTTGCATTCCTTACTCTACTTGGAGTTATTGCAATCGTTGCAGTCGTTGGCTTCTTCATGCTTCGCAAAGGTCCTGAAATTATACAGGGACAGGCTGAAGTTACCGAGTATCGCGTTTCGAGCAAAGTTCCGGGACGTATATTGGAATTTCGCGTGAAAGAAGGACAAAGTGTCAATGCCGGAGATACGCTGGCTATTTTGGAAGCTCCTGACGTAGTGGCAAAAATGGAACAGGCACGTGCTGCCGAAGCTGCCGCACAGGCACAAAACGCAAAAGCAATCAAAGGCGCGCGTGAGGAACAAATCCAGGCAGCATACGAAATGTGGCAAAAAGCCCAAGCAGGCGTCACCATTGCCGAAAAATCATATCAACGTGTAAAGAACCTCTATGAGCAGGGAGTAATGCCTGCACAGAAATTGGATGAAGTCACTGCGCAACGGGATGCAAGCATTGCTACAGAGAAAGCAGCCAAAGCGCAATATACTATGGCAAAGAACGGAGCGGAACGTGAAGACAAGATGGCCGCGGAAGCTTTGGTAAACCGGGCAAAAGGTGCTGTTGCCGAAGTAGAATCGTACATAAAGGAGACTTATCTCATAGCTCCGGCTGCCGGAGAAGTTTCAGAGATTTTCCCGAAGGTAGGCGAATTGGTAGGTACTGGTGCTCCCATCATGAATATCGCTGAACTCAACGATATGTGGGTAACATTCAATGTACGCGAAGATTTGCTCAAGAACCTGACGATGGGGTCGGAGTTCGAAGCTATCATTCCTGCTCTGGATAATAAAAAGATCCAGCTCAAAGTATATTATCTGAAAGACTTAGGCACTTATGCTGCCTGGAAAGCAACCAAAACGACCGGACAATTTGATCTGAAAACATTCGAGGTGAAAGCTTCTCCGGTAGAGAAAGTGGAAAATCTCCGTCCGGGTATGTCTGTTATCATTGACAAGTAACCATGAAAGAGAGAGAAAAGAAATATATAGCTTTGTGGCAGGTTATGCAAAGAGAGTGCCGGCGATTGGTATCACGCCCGCTCTATCTCTTCTGTATGGTCATTGCCCCGCTGTTTTGTTATATATTCTTCACCACTTTAATGGATTCGGGGCTTCCCAAGGATCTTCCTGCGGGAGTGGTGGACATGGATGATTCGTCTACTTCCCGTAATATTGTCCGCAATCTGGATGCTTTTTCGCAGACAGGGGTTGTAGCTCATTACAGCAATGTAACAGATGCGCGTATTGCCATGCAGGAGGGAAAAATCTACGGGTTCTTCTATCTCCCCAAGGGTTTATCGGCAGAGGCACAAAGCCAACGGCAGCCAACGATCTCTTTCTATACCAATTACTCATACCTGATTGCAGGCTCTCTATTGTTCAGGGATATGAAAATGATGGGAGAACTCACCTCAGGAGCCGCTGCAAGGACCATGTTATATGCCAAAGGTGCAACAGAGGATCAGGCTATGGCATATCTGCAACCGATTGTTATCGATACACACCCACTGAATAATCCGTGGCTAAACTATTCGGTATACTTATGCAATACACTGATACCGGGAGTACTCATGCTATTAATATTTATGGTAACTGTCTATTCAATCGGTGTAGAAATCAAAGATCGTACGGCTCGCGAATGGTTACGAATGAGTAACAACTCCATTTATATTGCATTGGCCGGGAAGTTGCTTCCCCACACTGTAGTCTTTTTCATTATGGGTATATTCTATAATGTATACCTGTATGGATTCCTGCATTTTCCTTGCAACAGCGGTATATTTCCGATGATATTTGCCACGCTCTGTCTTGTACTGGCATCCCAATGTTGTGGTATTGTCATGATAGGAACCCTGCCGACTCTACGACTCGGATTAAGTTTTGCTTCCCTGTGGGGAGTCATATCGTTCTCCATTTCCGGATTTTCATTCCCGGTCATGGCTATGCATCCTGTTTTACAGGCTTTGAGCAATCTATTCCCGTTGCGGCACTATTTCCTTATTTACGTGGATCAGGCGCTCAACGGATATAGTATGGCTTACTCATGGACCAACTATATGGCACTATTAATATTCATGATGCTCCCCTTCTTCGTGGTTCACCGCCTGAAGGAAGCATTGGTTTACTATAAATATATACCCTAAATGAAAGATATAAAATTAAAAGATAAGATAGCTCAAGGCATCAATGACCTGTTTTATATCTGGAAACGGGAGTTTCAGACAACTTTCCGCGACCAGGGGGTACTGATATTCTTTATACTCGTCCCGTTAGGTTATCCGTTGCTATATAGTTTCATCTATGATAACGAAGTAGTGCGTGAAGTTCCTGCTGTTGTTGTTGACGATTCACATTCATCTCTTAGCCGCGAATATCTCCGCAAGGTAGATGCTACGCCCGATGTTAAAATCGTCTCCTACTGTGCCGATATGGAAGAGGCCAAACAAATGCTGAAAAACCGGCGTGCATACGGCATCATTTATATCCCTTCGGATTTTAGTGACAATATTGCCAAAGGAAAACAGACACAAGTGAGCATCTATTGCGACATGAGCGGATTGTTGTATTATAAATCGATGCTTCTTGCCAACACAGCGGTTTCTCTGAATATGAATAAGGATATCAAGATTGCACGCAGTGGAAATACAACCGACCGGCAGGATGAAATCACCGCTTATCCGATCGAATATGAAGAAATCTCTATCTTCAACCCGACTACCGGATTCGCTGCTTTCCTAATTCCTGCAGTACTAGTATTAATTATCCAACAAACATTATTACTTGGTATCGGTCTCGCTGCGGGAACAGCTCGTGAAAATAACAGGTTTAAGGATCTCGTGCCTATTAACCGTCATTACAACGGAACGCTACGAATTGTATTAGGAAAAGGCTTGAGTTATTTCTTGGTCTATATATTGGTAGCTTTCTACGTACTTTATGTGGTCCCAAGATTATTTAGCCTCAACCAGATCGGACAACCCAGTTCATTAGTATTATTTGTTGTCCCCTACCTTGCGGCTTGTATTTTCTTTGCCATGACAGCTTCCATTGCTATCCGCAACCGGGAGACGTGTATGCTGATTTTTGTATTCACGTCAGTCCCCTTGTTATTTATTTCCGGAATCTCTTGGCCGGGAGCAGCTATTCCCCCGTTTTGGAAGTATGTATCTTACATCTTCCCCTCTACCTTTGGAATTAACGGCTTTGTAAAAATCAATAATATGGGAGCTACTCTTAGTGAAGTAGCTTTTGAATATAAAGCTTTATGGTTGCAAGCCGGCATTTATTTCCTTACCACCTGTTGGGTATACCGCTGGCAAATACTAATGAGCCGCAAACATGCAATAGAGCGATACAAAGAATTAAAAGAGAAAGAAAACTTATCCAAGCAGATAAGTGATTAATGAGTGAAAATTACAAGAGAGAGAGTTTACGGTGTATCCTTTCCATAGAGGGTATGCCGTTTTTTTTCGAATAAGAATATAAAAATCCCCCGTTCCAAGAGAGTATAGAACGAGGGATTTTAGAGATATTATAAAGAGAGTATAATAAGTTTAGAACTTGTAACCTACACCGATAGAGAAGTTCATGTTCTTCGGAGCGCCGTCACCATCAGCAATTTTAGTTAATCCAAATTCTCCAGATAAGTCAATAAAGAATTTATTAATTTCATAAGCAACGCCTACACCGAGACCAGCATCAAATCTCTTCCACCCATCATCTCCAAAAACATCATCCTTTTCATCAACTCCATCATATTTATATTTACCTGCAACACCAAATGCAAAATAAGGACCTGCTTTTACCACGATATTCTGATTATCAGCAATGGCAAATCTTGCTGCTGCCAATATCGGCAATTCTAAATACATTGGATTACACTTCACACCATCAGCTTTATAACCTTTAGAAGTAAACATCAAAGATGGTTGAACAGACCACATTTCCGTAAATGCATATTCTGCACCTACACCAACATTAAAACCAATCTTCATGTCTGTGTCTACATCACCTGTAAGATTACTCATATTCATACCTACTTTGGCATTCCAAGAAATCTGAGAATAAGAAACGATAGAAACAAGTGCAAATAGCACAAAAATCAAACCTTTTTTCATATCATTCATTTTTTAGTTGCCTTCCTCTTCCCTCTGGTTAGCATTGTTAGTTAATAGTTTTGTTTTAAGTGCGGGGAATTATTCGCAACCGGTTAAAGCATTGAAACGCACCCTTCCACATTTAACGTATATTTTGTAGCCGCAAATATATTTCATTTATTTTATATAAAAAAATCCTAGATACTCTCTTTTTTGCATAAATGTTATTAAAGTGTGACTATTTAGGCAAAAACAATGCTCATCCGGTCTGTTTTTATGCCTAAATATTTTCAGGATCATATCACAATTAAAATATTCTTGCAAGATTTATACATTTACAATTATTAACCGACTAACTATTGCGTATTTACGAAATATTCGTAGATTTGCGAAGTATTCGTAATTAAACAACATCTCCATGGAAAAGTTAACTATACAAGAAGAAGAAGTAATGATCTACATTTGGGAGTTACAATGCTGTTTCGTAAAAGACATTGTTGCAAAGTATACGCAACCGGCACCTCCTTATACCACAGTAGCATCTATCGTAAAGAACCTTGAGCGGAAAGGATATGTCACGCCGAAACGTGTGGGTAATACCTACCAATATACTCCCGCCATTCGTGAAAATGAATATAAACGTCATTTCATGAGCGGTGTAGTTCGTAACTACTTTGAGAACTCTTACAAAGAAATGGTTTCTTTCTTTGCCAAAGACCGGAAGATTTCGGCCGATGATCTCAAAGATATTATCGATCTTATTGAAAAAGGAAAAGAAGATTAATAGAAAACATTCATCATCATGACTCCGGAACTAGCTTATTTTCTAAAGATAAATGTAGCGATAGCACTGTTCTACGCATTCTATCGGTTGTTTTTTCACAAAGACACCTTCTTCCATTGGCGCAGAATGGCTTTGTTATGTTTCTTTGCCATCTCTTTGCTTTACCCTCTACTGAATATCCAGGGATGGATAAAAGCTCACGAACCGATGGTGGCAATGGCAGATCTTTATGCAACCATCCTGCTTCCGGAGCAAGTTGTGACTCCTACACAAGAGACTGTCATAAATTGGCAAGAGGTTATCATACAGTTCGCTAAAATTATTTATTGGAGCGGAATGTTATTACTTACCGCACGTTTCTTCGTACAACTGGGTAGCATCATCCGATTGCATTTCCAATGCTCAAAAAGCAATATACAAGGAGTACGCGTACATCTATTAAAAAAAGAAACAGGTCCTTTTTCTTTTTTCCACTGGATATTCATACACCCGCAATCACATACGGAATCTGAAATCAGTGAAATCATTACGCATGAAGAGACACATGCCCGTCAATACCATTCGGTGGATGTACTTTTCAGCGAAATAATGTGCATATTCTGCTGGTTCAACCCATTTATCTGGTTAATGAAACGAGAAGTCAGAGGAAACCTCGAATACATGGCAGACCATCGTGTATTAGAGACGGGACATGATAGTAAATCATACCAGTACCACTTATTGGGACTGGCACATCACAAGGCTGCAGCAAATTTATCAAATAGTTTCAATGTTTTACCACTCAAAAATCGTATTAAAATGATGAATAAACGAAGAACGAAAGAAATAGGAAGAACAAAATATCTGATGTTTCTTCCCTTGGCTGCCATCTTGATGATTGTCAGTAACATCGAAATGGTAGCACGTACTACTGAAAAATTTGCAAAAGAAATGATGGGACAAATAACGGAAGAAGTTGCCATGCAAGCTGAAACCACAAATATTCCCGAACTTTCTACAAGAGAAATTCAAAAAATCACTCTTCCGCAAGGTACAAAAGGAAAGGAAGTAACGGAAACACAAATCAAGAGTGTACCGGATTCAGTTGTCTTTCAGGTTGTAGAAGAAATGCCGGATTTTCCGGGAGGGATGAAGGCATTGATGGATTACTTGTCGAAGAATGTCAGATATCCGGCTGAAGCACATGAAAATGGCATACAAGGACGTGTAATTGTAAGCTTTACCGTTAAAAAGGACGGAAGTATAGCCAACACAAAAGTAGAACGAAGTGTCAATCCGTATCTCGACAAAGAAGCCATGCGTGTCATTGCTGCCATGCCTAAATGGCAACCTGGCAAACAAAGAGGGGAAGCAGTAAATGTAAGATTTACAGTTCCCGTTGCTTTCAGACTATCCGATCCAGAACCACCCAAGGCCGAAGAGATCAAACAGTCTGATCTGGACGAAGTAGTTGTAGTGGGATACGGTCCACAGGAAGATTCAACTCCCGGTGCAGTAGGTGTGAAAGGAGAAAACGCAGATCAGGCTTTCACTGTAGTAGAAACAATGCCCAAATTCCCGGAGGGACAAGCCGGGTTGATGCGTTATCTTGCTAGAAGTATCAAATATCCTGTCATTGCTCAAAAAAACAAAGAACAAGGCAGGGTAATCATACAAATGATTATCGGAACAGACGGTAGTTTGTCAAACGTAAAAGTATTACGTAGCGTATCTCCGTCACTGGATGCAGAAGCCATCCGTGTAGTGGGCAACATGCCTAAATGGGAACCGGGAATGCAAAAAGGACAGGCTGTTCCTGTTAAGTATACCCTCCCTATCACGTTCCGGTTACAATAAATAACTTCCCCGATACCGCTCCCTTTCCTCATCGGTGAGGAACGGGGCGTTCATCGGTGGGGGAACCTTCTCCTCCCCGGTGCCGGACATATCTTTCCCCGGTGCCGTAAAAAGTCATTTCTTTTTCAGCTTTTTGCAAGGATAGTTATAAAAAGATCCTTATATTTGTTCGTGTAATAAAACATTATTCACATGAAAAGATTCGCATGGATTATTGGTTTAATATTCTGCACAATCTGCACCATACAAGCCAAAGACAGAGTTATCGAGCGGCCTCCTTTTCTAGCATGGAGCTCCAATAGTATTGAGATTGATAAAATTGTCATGAGTGATACCGTGACAACAGTGTATATAAAGGCTTTTTATCGTCCGAAATACTGGATTAAAATAGCAACGGGCAGTTTTCTGAAAGATAATAACGGAATGCTTTATCCTATCCGAAAGGGAGTTGGAATCACATTGGATAAGGAATTCTGGATGCCGGAATCGGGAGAAGCGGAGTTTCAACTCTTATTTCCCCCAATACCTGAAAATGTAACCAGTCTGGATTTCTCGGAAGGGGACTTCGACGGGGCCTATAAGATATGGGGAATACAATTAGACAAAGATACATTCTATAAACAAAAACTTCCCAAAGAAGCAGTCGTACACAAAATAAACAAGAAAGCGATATTGCCTACTCCAAAGTTGGTTTATGGGACTGCTACACTCAAAGGGAAAATGCTGGACTATCAGAAAGAGATGATGCAACAAATGAAGATGCATATAGAAAGCCCTGCATTGAATGTCCACAACGAACAGAATATCATAAAGATCAAAGAAGACGGCACTTTTCAGGCGGAGGTCAAAATAACGTCCGTTACAAGTGTATCATTAGAACTTCCTTTTGGCTGGATCGAGTGTCTGATAGCTCCCAACGAAGAGACATCGCTCATCATCAATACAAAGGAACTATGCCGTAGACAGGCGCATCTGCAAAAAAAGGATAAAACGTATGGAGAACCTGTATACTTTAATGGTTATCTGGCTAGTCTGCAACAAGAATTAGCTTCCGTAGATATAGATATTGTGTTGAAAAGAGTTTATTACATGGATATGTATAACGACATTGCCGGGAAAAGCGCAGATGAATACAAGGCTTATGTATTGGAGCGTCTTCCATCCATTCGAAAAGAAATTGCACAATCCCCATACAGCAATGCGTGTAAAGAGCTATTAAATATTCAGGTAGATCTGGCAGCGACTGGTAAAATCGCCATGACGGAGAGAGAACTAAAATCAGCATATATCGCTGTTAATAAACTGAATAAAGAACAGACTGACGACTATTTCTACAATACCCGCATTGATATTCCTACAGAATACTATGACACATTGAAAGAGTTCACTTCTATCAACACTCTGAAAGCGCTATACGGTAAATATTACGCATCAACAATATACTTGATAAGTTTTCTGCCAAATTCTTTAGATGTACTTAAAGAGACACTGGGAACGGGACAGGGACCCTTATTCGATAACATTAAATTTAATAAGCTGTATCAATCCATAAAGGATTTTACCCCGTTAACAACAGAGCAGAATGCCGAACTAAAAACTTTTTCTTCCCCGGCATACGCAGAGATGCTTACTCAAACGAACAAAGAAATAATAAAGAAAATAGAATTAAACAAAAGAAAGACAGGCTTCACTGTAAACGAGACGGGACAAGTCTCCAATGAGGACTTATTCCCATCCATTATCTCTAAATTCCGTGGACACACGTTGTTAGTCGATTTTTGGGCAACTTGGTGTGGCCCTTGTCGCACAGCCAATAAAGCCATTACTCCAATGAAAGAGGAATTAAAAGACAAGGATATTATCTACCTCTACATCACAGGCGAAACTTCACCCAAAGCCACCTGGGAAAATATGATTACCGACATTCATGGTGAGCATTTCCGTGTGACAAATGAACAATGGAGTTTTCTGATGTCCAGCTTCAATATCCGGGGAGTTCCCACTTATTTTATTGTTGATCCGGAGGGTAATATCACCTTCAAACAAACTGGATTTCCCGGAGTAGACACCATGAAAAAAGAGCTTATGAAAGCTTTGAATAAGTAATTCGAACGTTAAAAAGATAGTGACGGTATATGCTTAGGATAGTGACGGTATATGATAATGATACCGTCACTATTTCTATCGGATAGCGTCACTATCTTGTAGAGGAAAATCCGCCAACAACAATTGCTATATAAGTATGTCATCATAATTAGTTTATATAATATATTTAGGCACGGATTACGCGGATTATAATATAAGATTATTTTGCAAGAATACGTAATCCTAAAAATCAATAAATAAACGAGCCTCCATAGTCTTTGAAAAGACTACAGAGGCTCGTTTTATATCCTATGGATAACTTACTGCAAAGCTATCCAACTCCAGATTCCACTTATTTATGCATTTCCACGATTTGAGTCGGCGCCATCTCTACATTCCGTCGATCTACTTGGCGAACGACACTGGCAGCCAGGGATAAGAAAGCACGTCCGGTTACGGAATCTTCATCCAACGCAACAGGTGTACCATTATCTCCCCCTTCGCAAATGCTTTGTACGATAGGTATCTGTCCCAACAAAGGAACATTCATCTCTTCAGCCAGTTTCTTTGCGCCTTCTTTTCCGAAGATATAGTATTTATTTTCGGGAAGTTCGGCAGGAGTAAACCAAGCCATATTTTCAACCAAACCAAGGATAGGTACATTTACCTTATCATTGGTAAACATATTGATTCCCTTACGGGCATCTGCCAAAGCCACTGCCTGCGGAGTGCTGACAACAATCGCCCCTGTCATGGCCAGCGTTTGAACAACTGTCAAATGAATATCACTGGTTCCGGGAGGAAGGTCTATCAGAAAATAATCCAACTCTCCCCAAGCTGCATCAGCAATCAACTGTTTCAACGCATTACTAGCCATTCCACCACGCCACAAAGTTGCCTGATCCGGATCGACAAAGAAGCCGATAGATAATAATTTCACTCCATATTTTTCTACCGGAATAATCATGTCACGACCGTCGATACGTTCAGCATAAGGGCGTGCATCTTCCACCTGAAACATCTTCGGCATAGAAGGACCAAAAATATCAGCATCAAGCAAACCTACTTTATAACCTAATTTAGCCAAAGCAACAGCCAGATTCGCAGACACCGTAGACTTGCCTACTCCACCTTTACCGGAAGATATGCCGACTATATTCTTCACTTGCGGAAGGAGCTTGCCAACTTCCGGACGGGCAGCTTGTTTACTTTCCGCTGTGATCGTTACCTGCACATCAGGAGAGACATACGTATGGATAGCTGTTTCCGCAGCCTTCAACATTGATTTCATAAACGGATCAGTCGGTTTCTCAAAGATCAATGAGAAGCTGACAGTCATGCCATCAATACGGAGATTATCGGCAACCATCTCCGCTTCCACCAGATTCTTTCCCGTACCGGGATAACGCACCGTTGCCAATGCATCTAATATCAATTTAGGATAGAGAGTCATTTTATTTACTATTTGACGATTTACTATTTACAATTTAAAATCACCATTCGATTAAGTGTCAGTTCACTTTAAGGGCGATTGTTACTGCACAAAACTATTTACTTGTACTTAATCCGCTACGTTTGCTACGATTGTAACTACGATAAGGATCAAGTTCTATTTCTACATCCGGTTCTTGCAATTGACCTTCCTGCGGAAGCCGGAATTTGATATACTTAATAGCTAAACCACGATCGAGCCATTGTTGTTCATAATAAGTCTTGATACCGAGAATATCATCTACCAAATCGGAATGATATAAATCTTCGGTCATAAACTCAACGGGAAGACGGTTCGCTTCAATCATGTATTTTGTATAGGTAAACATGAAGTTGCTGTCCGTTTTCAGGTGGATAATGCCATTCGGCTGCAAGAATTTACGGTACCGTTCCATAAAATAGGTGGAAGTCAATCGCTTGGTTGCTTTCTTCATTTGCGGATCAGAGAAGGTAAGCCATATTTCACTTACTTCGCCTTCGGCAAAAAAACGTTCAATGATTTCAATATTGGTACGCAGGAAAGCGACATTCTTCATTCCGGCCTGTAATGATTCCGTTGCTCCCGTCCACATACGGGCACCTTTTATATCAACTGCTATAAAGTTCTTTTCGGGAAACATTTTACCCAAGCCGACGGTGTACTCACCACGTCCGCAGCCTAGTTCGAGCACAATCGGATGATCGTTTTTAAAAAACTCCTTATGCCATTTCCCCTTCATGTCAAAAGGCACGTTATCTACTGCCGAATAAGGATATTCGAACACGTGTGGATAACTCGCCATATCGGCAAACTTTTCTAATTTATTCTTTCCCATATCAATCCTGATTAGGCCGCAAAGGTACTGATTTTGACGCAACTGACAAAAAGAAATGGAGCACAGATTTCTCTATGCTCCATTCTTCTATAATATTGAATGATTCGTGTTATTAAATCTCAACATTCACTTCAACGTTTACTTCTACATTTCCACCTTGTTGTGCTTTCAAATCTTCATAGAAAGCAGCATGAGCAACCTGCACATAAGGTTGCAGGAAAAAGAATCCGATACCGAAAGTAAAGAGAGAAAGGATAGCCCAACCGATAAAGCTCAAATCAAGCATGAACAGTTTCATCTTGTTGTTTTCCATCATAGCCATACTTTTCTCAATAGCTGCATTGTTTTTCATTTCGGGTTCTTCTTTCAAGATATAGTCGGTCATTGCATAAGAATAGTGCTTAATAATTCCTGGTACAACCAACAGCAACATCCACAAAGCGGTATAGATACCCTGTAGCAACTTCGTTACAAAAATACGTCCATAGTCCTGGAAGCCTTCGAATAACACTCCGAAATCAATTTCTTTACCTTTGAATACACCAAGCATCACGATAGCAAAGCCGTATGCAACCGGTAGTCCGACAAACAATGAACATAATCCGCCAATCACAGGAATAGCAGATAATCCACCGGCAATAACTGAATAAATAAGTGCAGCAACGGCTGCCATAGGCCACTTTCCTCGAAGTGCCTCACGCGCCTGAGCACGCAGTTCTGAGTTTAGTTTTAACATAGTGAATAATATTAATTGATAAATGTGTTATTTCATAATATATCGTCATTCTACAATCGTCACCCAGCCATGTGTATCCGGCTCGTCGCCATACTGAATTCCACGCAGCTTATTGTACAATTTTGTACAGATAGGTCCCGGCTTACCATCTTTAGAGATAACGTATGATTTTCCGTTTTCCAAATCATCGATACGCTGAATCGGGCTGATTACTGCGGCAGTACCACAAGCACCTGCTTCTTCAAATGTTTCCAGTTCTTCTTCCGGTATCGGACGGCGTTCCACCTTGATACCCATGTCTTCTGCCAACTGCATCAAACTTTTATTGGTAATAGAAGGCAGAATAGAAGTTGATTTCGGAGTGATATAAGTATTATCTTTAATACCGAAGAAATTGGCAGCACCACATTCATCAATATATTTCTTTTCTTTCGCATCAAGATAGAACTCGCAGGAATACCCCAGATCGTGTGCTTTCTTGTTAGCACGAAGACTGGCTGCATAGTTGCCACCTACTTTATAAATACCTGTTCCATGAGGAGCGGCACGATCGAACTCACGAATGATAACGTACGGATTGGTAGAGAAACCACCTTTGAAATATGGACCTACCGGAGTTACGAACACAACAAACATATACTCTTCAGCAGGATGTACACCTACTTGGGCACTTGTTCCGATCAACAGCGGACGAATGTAAAGAGAAGCACCGGTTTCATAAGGAGGGATAAAACGTTCATTCAGTTTTACGACTTTCAAAATTGCTTCTTTAAACCGTTCTGTCGGAAGTTCTGCCATCAAAATTCCCTGGCAAGTAGATTGCAGACGGGCTGCGTTTTCTTCCAAACGGAAAATACGTACTTTACCATCCTTTCCACGGAATGCTTTCAGCCCTTCAAAGGCTTCCTGACCATAGTGTAAACAGGTTGCCGCCATGTGCAAATTAAGGTGTTCGTCACTACTAACCTCTAATTCTCCCCATGCACCATTACGGAAGTTGATTCTCACATTGTAATCTGTCTTCATGTATCCGAATGACAGATTCGCCCAGTCTATTTCTTTCATATTGTTATGTATTAGTTTATTTTCTATTGCATTGAAACGCAAAAATAACTTTTATTCTTCAGATAGCCTCTTTTCTTGCAATAATTTTTCGACTTCCCGGTCGGCTTTTGTCAGTTTATCCTTGCAAAAAGCAATAATCTCATTGGCTTCTTTTATTTTCTCACTCAAAATGTCGATATCCAGTTCGTTATTATCTATCTGGCGAACGATCTTTTCGAGACGTTCCATTGCTTGGGAATATGTTTCTTTTTTTGCTGCCACGATGATTGATATTTAATGGTTAATGATGAATGTTCTTACAAATACACAGTCGACGGATAGTTACTTTTCCACCACAGATTGCACTTCTCCTTTCAGCAACCGGGTTGTCAAGCGATCTCCCGGTTTCAGCGAAGATGCATCTGTCACCGCTTTCCCGTCTTTGATTGTAATACTGTATCCCCGGCTCAAGAGTTTATCCGGAGAGGCGTCTGCTATTCGCTGTTGTAAAAGTTCCAGCCGGTGAGACTGACGGGCCAACAATGCTTTCGCCACTTGTGATAAATCCTTCTTTGCTGCCAGCAAAGAAAAACGAGCATCCGCAAGTTTGCGGTGAACAAGATTGGGAATACGGATTTGGAGCGCCTCCAGCCTTCGTTGTTCCTGCTCAAGAAGCATATAAGCTCCCTGTTGAAGACGTACAGATAATTCTTCCAGATGCTCTGCTACTTCCGTTACCTGATGAATCAGAAGCTCGGCAGCAGCCGTAGGAGTCTTTACCCGGGTATGAGCCACAGAGTCAAGCACTGTATCATCGCGTTCATGACCAATACCGGTAATGATAGGTAATGGAAATTGCGCACATGCAGCTGCTAGTAGATAAGTATCAAAACCGGATAAATCGGAAGTAGCCCCACCTCCACGAATAATGACCACTACGTCAAATTCATTGATGCGGGCATTGATACGGTCTAAAGCCGCCAATACAGACTCTTCAACTTGATTGCCTTGCATTAAAGCCGGAAAAAGTTCTGTATAAAAATAGAATCCGCTCGGGTTGTGCTGTAACTGATGACAGAAATCTCCATATCCGGCTGCAATAGCCGAAGAAATGACGGCAACACGCTGAGGAAGAACCGGCATTTCAAGTTCTTTATTCAACGTCAAGACTCCCTCCTCTTCCAACTGCAATAATATTTCCCGACGACGGCGAGCCATATCTCCCAATGTATAGGCAGGATCAATATCAAGCACCGTCAAACTGTAACCGTATAACTCATGAAACTGAACAGTTACTTTCACCAGCACTTTAATACCGGAGGTAAACAGTTGCCCGGTACTTTCCTCAAAGTAGGGTTTCAGCAAGCGGTAGATATTATTCCAAATCATCCCCCGTGCTTTGGCTACGAGATTATTACTACGAGGATCTTTCTGCACAAATTCCAGATAACAATGCCCCGTCGTATTGGAACGGACATCGCTCAACTCTGCCTGTATCCAATATTCATCGGGCAGGCATTGCTCCAGACTACGGCGGACGAGTGAATTCAGTTCTAAAAGGGAAAGAGAATCCATAAAAAAGAACAGTTAACGTTGAGTTGATTGATATGCCTTCCACAAATCGGGAATACCATATCCATATATATTATCCGGGAAATCAGCTCTATCACCTGACTGACGTACCAAATCAATAATCTGCTTTGCCGTCAGCTTCGGACAAGCCTGCCACAAGCAAGCTACCATACCGCACATAATCGGAGAAGCAAAAGAGGTTCCATTGGCGCGACGAAGATTTCCATCCGTTCCCATCACATCCGAATTTAGACCGACAGCCACTACGTCCGGCTTCACACGTCCGTCAGCCGTATTTCCTACAGAAGAAAACGGCGCCAGTTCTCCTCTTTTTGTTACAGCTCCTACAGTTATGATATTCTCCGCATCTCCCGGAGGAGTAATCTTCTTCCACGAACCCGCGCCCGAATTTCCGGCACTGCACACAACTACCATTCCTTTATCGGCAGCCTTCGCAGCTTCACGGGACATCAATGCATAATGCCCATTCAAGTCACGGTATCTATAATTCTTCGCAGGATCATCAAATGAGTAGTAACCAAGCGATGTATTCACCAAATCCACTCCTACACTATCGGCAAACTCGATAGCTGCCGCCCAATAATCCTGCTCTACCAAATTTTCCGAATATTCGTCTTCACTACGCAGCAACCAATAAGAAGCTTCAGGAGCAGTGCCAATCATCACATGTGGCTGGTTCATAGCCATACAGGACAATACAGACATTCCATGACTGCTTTCTGCATAAATATCTGCCTCCGGATTCACAAAGTCACGCACACCGAGAATACGGATATTTTTCATGGCATCAATCTTATCCACATTATGGAATCCGGCATCAATTACGGCAATGGTCATTCCCTGACCCTTAAAGCCGGCATCATGCAGGAGATCGACGCGGCTCATAGCCGCTTGCGTGATTGCAGGACCGTAAAGGCTATCGGTGCGCAACGGTTTATTTATCAATGAGTCTCTTTGAAATGCTCTTTGCGTGATACCTTTCCACACCCTTTCTGTAGAACGTACAAAAGGCAGTTGAGCTATTTTGCTGATTAAAGTACTGTCATTACAAGAAACAGTAACGAAATTATCCCATTTCCCGGTCACAAGTACATGAACACCAGTTTTTCGTATGGCATCTACATACGTCCTGCAAACCGGTAAATCGGTAGAATCAATGGGCAATCCCTGTTTTTTTCTCCGCTCAATAGATTTCTTAGACAAATACTTTTCCGGTTTCTGCAAAGAATAGTCCGTAGCCGCTTTGTCTTTCAGACTAATCCGGTATTTTAAGGTATCTCCCGGAATAAATTGGGCAGATACCCCCAGATACATATTTAGAGCGAAAATCAATACTATAAACTTCTTCATAAATTATCTTTCTATTTTAATCAATCATAATTCTTCATTTTCTATAATCACCAGCCCGATTCCTCTTTGGGAAGCGATGAAAGCTCCTCCCAGCACCCGTCTTCCATCATAAAACACAGCAGATTGTCCGGGAGCAATGGCCGAGGCCGTTTCGAGGAAACGTACCAACAAACGTCCGTCTTCCAATCTTTTCACCCGACAGGGAATCGGACGACTGCGATAACGAATCCGCACTGTCAGATTCTCACACCCGAACAGTTCCCGTTCATCCACAATCTTATCCTGCTCCGCCAACATGTATTCAGTTTCCAATTGGTCGGCATCTCCAAGCATCACTGTATTTTTCTGCGGATTAATTTTCAACACATAAGCAGGCTTTCCTAAAGCGATCTCCAGTCCTTTTCGTTGGCCAATCGTATAATAAGGTGCTCCTTTATGTTTCCCCAGTTTTACTCCTTCAGAGTTGACAAACCATCCCGGTCCGATTTCACTATCCAGTTCAGGACACTGCTCACGAAGAAAATCACGATAATCTCCTTTAATAAAGCAGACTTCCATACTTTCTCCTTCTTTCGACTTTGCCTCATACCCTTTCTCCGCAAGATACTCACGGACCTTTACCTTCGTATAATCTCCCAACGGGAAAATGCAACGTTTCAGCACATCCTGCCCCAATCTCCAGAGAAAATACGACTGGTCTTTCTTATCATCGTCTCCGGCTACTATATAAATGTTTCCGTTTTTCTCTTCCAATCGCGAATAATGTCCGGTAGCTACCCATGCACAATTCAACTTATCCGCCCACTCCGTCAGAACACGGAACTTAAACAACGGATTGCACATCACACACGGATTCGGTGTACGCCCCTGCTTATATTCATCTATGAAGTTTTTTACGATGGTCTCTTTAAAAGGAATACGCTCATCTGCCACATAATGTTCAATCCCCATTCGTTCAGCTAACTCCCTGGCGTCCTGCGGTTCATCTCCCCACACACGCATGGTAACTCCTACAATCTCATATCCTTGTTCTTGCAGCATCAAGCAAGTAGCGGTGCTGTCTATGCCACCGCTCATACCTACCAATACTCTCTTGTTTCGTTCTTCCATTCGAATTTTGAAAATTTACATGGTTACAAATGTACGAGATTTCAAAGAGAAAAGTTGCTTTTCTGAAAGAAAATCCTTATATTTGAAATATACCAAAAGCGAGAACAATTATGGCTAACCCTAGATTAGCGGGCATTTCCGAAAACGAAGAAGCCTTATTGTATGCCAAATTGAATGAGTACAACCGAGGCAGAGCCTCTTTTAAAGAGGCAGGAGTCTACTTGGTGGTGTTGCCCCGACCGGGGAAACCAAACTATTCCCTTTGGCTGTACTCTCCCCTGCCCGAAAAGCAATCTATTCTTTATATACATGACCTGTCACCGGACATTAACGAATCCCTCCGAATGGCCAGTACAATGTTTTACTATTCAAGGCGTTGCCTTATTCTCATGGATTACAATGAGAAAAGAATGCAGAGTAACGGTGACGACCTTATCTTTTTCGGAAAATACCGGGGACATTTTCTTCATGAAATTTTGAAGATAGATCCTGCCTATTTAAGTTGGGTAGCTTACAAGTTCACCCCCAAAATACCTAAACAGGAACGCTTCGTCCAAATAGCACAGGCTTATCATTCCATACATTTGGATATCATGATCAGAAAGTCGAGAGAGAAACGTTCATCAAGCCGCTATTTGGGAGAATTAGGGGAAAAACTGACTGACTTAAAATTAAAAGTCACACGCGTACGACTGGAAGACGATCCATACAAAACAAGAGTGAACGGCACTACCCCACAGTTTTTTGTCAAGCAGATACTGACTTTAACCGATGCCAGTGGAAACCTGGTTATTATAAGTATTCCATCAAAAAATCCCAGTGCGGTTTCATGCACTCTATCAGGGATAGAACATGAATACCGACTGGGAGATATTATCTACATTGCATCGGCGAAAGTATCACGCCAATATGAAAGCTATGGTTCAAAGTACACGCGCCTTAGCCATGTGAAGTTCGCAAGCCTCAACGTTTAGTCCAATCGTCCTTGACAAAACTTGCCGGATAGGAAATTTTATCCACCACTCCGTCTTTCTGACGAATCCAGGACGTAAATGTACGAGCCCCCTCATCTAATACGATGATACGGGCCCCGTTAGGCAAATGATTATATTCCGTATTTCCACCGGTGAAGCGTCCATAAGCCAGAAGAATACCTTTCCACATCACTGCATAATCATTATCATGATCGTGTCCTACAAACATACCCATCACATCACCCGCTTCTTTCATTGCCGCAAACATTCCCGTATTCAATTTAGGTGCACAAGCTTCCTCCATACGAGTTCCGCGAAGAATCGCATTTTCGGTACGGGCAGCTTCATTGTATTCAGGAAGAGGAATATGGAAAAAGGCAAGAGCCGGCAAAGGCTGTCCACCATTTTGCGCTTTATAAGCTGCACTCTGCTGGCGATACCAATTTATCTGATCGAATGTAAGCCATGCATATCCCTTCACATCTTTCAAAGGAGAATAGGAATGAAAATCCATGCAATAAAGCAAAGCTGCATCCTTCTTTACATTAGAAGACGATTTCACAGTTAATACATAGTCCGGCGATAAGACTGTTCCCCGGTCAGGCAATAAATTGCCGGGAACTTTACGGATAATATCATATAACTGTTCCCGTGTCATTCCCTGTTCATTGTCATGATTACCAAAAGTGACCACGAAAGGCAGTTTGCGTTTAACTACCGGTTCCAATACCTGCAACATTCCGGAATCTGCCGGAGCAGAATAAACAACATCGCCGGTAAAAATCACCAAATCCGGGCGTTCATCATCAAGCACCTGATTTATGCGTTCCAAAGCGATATCAGAAGCCCGGTTGCCGTATTTAAAATGCACATCGGTAAATTGCACAATTTTGAATTTACCATCTTTACTAAATTTCAGTTCACTCTTTTGAGCCATACAAAAAGTTGTTACCAACAAAAAGGTAAGTGTTAAGTAAATTTTTAAGAGCCGAATCATATTTATTTGTTTTAGGGGTTAAGAAATCTTCTCTATCAATACGGTAGCATAGGCTGATATACCTTCTTCACGACCCGTAAAACCGAGTTTCTCGGTAGTAGTCGCCTTAATGGAAATATCATCCGCATCAATTCCCATGACAGTTGCCATCGTCTCTTGCATCAAAGGAATATGTGCCTTTAACTTCGGGCGTTCGGCACAAATGGTTGCATCGATATTACCCACTTTATATCCTTTGGTAGCAATCAATTCCACTGTTTTCTTCAGCAGAATTTTGCTATCTATGTTTTTAAATTCTCCAGCCGTATCGGGAAAGTGATAGCCGATATCACGCATATTCGCCGCCCCTAACAAAGCATCGCAAACCGCATGCAACAATACATCAGCATCCGAATGCCCCAACAATCCTTTTGTATGTTCCAAAAGAATACCGCCCAGCCACAATTCACGCCCTTCGACCAGCTGATGTACGTCGAAGCCAAAACCTACTCTTATCTTCATATTTTGTATAACAAATGAGTACTAATGAATAAAAAAGATCAACGGATATAGAAATCCAGCAGTTTTTCCTCTTCCAGATAACCTTGCAAACGCTGTCCGATACTAACAGGACCTACACCGACAGGAGTCCCCGTAAAGAGTAGATCACCGATTTTCAACGTTACAAACTGACTGACATAAGCGATAATATCATCTATCTTGAAAAGCATATCTGCTGTACAGCCACGCTGTACTTCTTTACTGTCGATCAACAGATTGAAGTTCAAATTTTGAATATCTTTATAATGCTCTACCGGAACAAAAGTCCCAATAGCAGCCGATGAGTCAAAACCTTTACAAAGCTCCCAGGGATTCCCCTGTTCACGGAACTTTCGTTGAAGGTCACGGGCTGTAAAGTCGATACCGACTGTCACAGCATCATAATAGCGGTTAGCAAAACGGGGAGCGATATTTTTCCCCAATCGGTTGATACGGACTACCAATTCCGTTTCATAATGTATCTCGTTGGAAAAGTCGGGGATGAAAAACGGTTTGCCATCTTTCAGAATAGCAGAATCAGGCTTCATAAAAATCACCGGCTCCGTATTTACTTGTGTATGTCCCAGTTCTTTGTTATGCTGGGCGTAGTTCATGCCTACTGCAATAATCTTCATTATTTCTCGTTAAAATTCAATCGGTTAAACATAACAGCCAAATGAGCATATAAAGACGTATTCTGCACCACAATATTCTCGGGTACACGGATTCGGAAAGGAGTAAAGTTCCATACGGCTTTTATACCTCCGTCTACCATCTTATCTGTAATTTCCTGAGCAATATTAATAGGCACGGTCAACACACCGATATTTACATCGTATTCTTTCATCTTTGCCTCAAAATCATCGGAGTGAAAAATAGGAATACCATTCAGGTCTTTTCCCACCAATTCCGGATTCACATCAAAAGCTGCCACAATCTCCAGCCCGAAATGATGCAAACCTGAATCCCGAAGCAAAGCAGCCCCCAGGCTACCTACACCAAACAAGAAGGCTTTGTGCATATTGGTAAATCCAAGAAAACTCTCCAACACTTCAATCAGCGCATCAATGTTATACCCTACTCTCGTGCGCCCGGAGATATTGACGTAGGATAAATCCTTGGCGATTTGAGAAGCATCAATATTTATTTCCTTAGAGATTTGTGTAGAAGAGACGTACTGTTCTCCTTTTTCTTTCATTAGTTTTATGTTGGACAGATACCAGGGAAGTCTGCGCAAGGTAGGCTCCGGCACTTTATCCGCCTCTTTTCGTATAGATGTGCTCATACTTCTTACTAAATTTGGTATTTTGCAAAAGTACAATCTTTTTTGAGACTGACAACCCTATAACAGAAAACCTTAATAGAGATTAAACAAAACAATGAAAAGAGGTTCAAATTTTGCTCTTTTCCATAAGTTTAATACTTTTGAAAAGGATTAAAAATGACGAGTATGAAAAATAATGATTGGAAAGATAGATTAAACGTAGTGTATTCCACGAATCCGGACTTCGGCTATGAAATGGATAACGATGAAGAGCAAGTTACTCTCGACAAAAACAAACAAAACCTGCGAGTTTCCATTGACAAAAAGAACCGGGGCGGTAAAGTGGTCACATTAATTACCGGATTTATAGGTACGGAAAACGACTTGAAAGAGCTGGGTAAGCTACTGAAAAGCAAATGCGGAGTAGGCGGATCGGCTAAAGACGGAGAGATTATGGTGCAAGGAGATTTCAAAACCAAAATCATAGAGCTGCTCATTAAAGAAGGATACTCTAAAACAAAAGGTATAGGAGGTTAAACTAAATAGCATTTTGTAACTAGAAATTTTAAAGATATGAGAAAAGTAACATTATTCTTTGCAGCAGCGTTATTCTCACTGTTGTCATTTGCACAAGACAACAATGCTGATATCGTCAAGGTAGGCGATAGTATGCCTGCTTTCACCCTTCATTCAACAGTGAACGGTACTGTAAACTCCGAGGACCTGAAAGGAAAAGTTGTATTAATCAATATTTTCGCTACTTGGTGTGGTCCTTGCCAAAGCGAACTGGCTGAAGTTCAAAAAACACTCTGGCCTAAATATAAGGACAACAAAGATTTCTGCATGTTAGTAATCGGGCGCGAACATACCGACGATCAATTAACGGAATACAACAAGCGTAAAGGGTTTACATTTCCTCTCTACCCGGACCCGAAACGGGAAGTCACAGGTAAGTTTGCCAGTCAATACATTCCCAGAAGTTACTTAATCAACAAAGAAGGGAAAGTGATATCCGCCACTGTCGGTTATAAAAAAGAAGAAATGGACAAGCTGATGAAGGAAATAGACAAAGCATTGAAATAATCCTCCCCAAGAATGTGCCTCATGTTATACATGGCAGTTTCTTGAGGAAAGGAATGATAAGATCAAATCAAAAGAAAAGGCAACTAACTCGTTATGAATTAGTTGCCTTTCTTGTATCTTCAAATAGAGAGTCTTAATGAATATCTCTATTAAGTTAACGTGTTCCGTTTTTAAGGACACATCATAGAATTTGAATCTGATTGATTATTCAGCTTTCAAAGTGAAACGCTTGAAATCAACAATCTTCAGTTCAGGGTCAGCAGCAGCCAACACTTCTCTTACAGTTTTCTTACCGTCCATGATATCTTCCTGGTTCAATAAGCAAACTTCTTTCAAGAACTTGCCCAGACGACCTTTCGCGATGTTCTGAATCATTTGTTCAGGCAGGTGTGCAGCCTTCTCTGCAGAAACAGTAGCAATGATTTCTTTTGCTTTAGCTACATCTTCAGCTGTAATCCATCCTTTAGCCATGTTGCTATCCATGTGTTCTTCGCTGTCCACATGAGCCGGGTTGATGTTAGCTTTCTTCAGAGCAGCCTCTACAGCTTTCTGTACCTGTTCTGCTTTTGTCTTCTCAATAGCAACTTCAATTTCTTTCTGTTTTACTTCTTCAGAAACGCCATCTTCATCAATAGCAATCGGGTTCATGGCAGCAATCTGCATAGCTATTTGCTTAGCCAACTGCTCGTTCACTTCCTTGTTGAAAGCAACAATCGTGCAAAGACCATTTCTGTTCATGTGATTGTAAACAGCAGTGCATACACCTTCTACAGTCATGTAACCATCCAGTTCCATTTTCTCACCTGTGATACCGCTACGGTCAGTCACTGCATCCTGTACAGTACCGTTACCCATCGGCAATGCTTTTACTTCGTCCAAAGTAGCGCATTTATTAGCCACAGCAAGATCAAGAATATCCTGAGTCAGTTTCACGAAATCAGCATTCTGAGCCACAAAGTCAGTTTCACACTTCAAAGCAACGATAACAGCACGGTCACCGGTAGTTTTAGCCAAAACGCAACCTTCAGAAGCTTCACGTTCCGAACGCTTAGCAGCAACAGCTTGTCCTTTCTTACGGATAATTTCCATTGCCTTGTCGAAATCGCCTTCAGCTTCAGTCAACGCGTTTTTGCAATCCATCATACCAGCTCCGGTCATTTTGCGCAGCTTGGTAATATCAGCCATACTTACAGCCATAATAATTTCCTTTATTTAAATGAATAATAATTTTCGAAACAAAAAAATGTGCCAATCTGCCAATCAAGATACAAGCGTATAAATATACTCTTGCACATTAGCAAATTGGCACATTTTATATATTAAGCCTCTTCGTCTTCCTTGATGAAAGCAGCAGCTTTAGCTGCGTTGATAGCTTCTTCGTCAGACTTGTCGAGTCTAGCTTTCACTGATTTCTTCTTGCCTTTGTTAGCAGGAGCTTCACCAGCAGCTTCCATATCGATCTTTTCAGCTTTTCTTTCTTCCAAACCTTCGATCATTGCAGCGCAGCAAGCATCCAAGATAACTTCTACTGATTTAGTAGCGTCATCGTTAGCAGGAATTACGAAATCTACGTTTGAAGGATCAGAGTTAGTATCAACGATACCAAATACAGGGATACCCAGACGGTTAGCTTCGCGAACTGCGATGTTTTCTTTCATTACGTCGATAACGAACAATGCAGACGGCAGACGAGTCAGGTCAGCGATAGATCCCAAAGTCTTGTCCAATTTTGCACGTTGACGAGAAATCTGAAGAACTTCTCTCTTAGAAAGGTTAGAGTAAGTACCATCGTTAGTCAATTTATCGATAGTAGCCATTTTCTTCACAGCCTTACGGATAGTCGGGAAGTTAGTCAACATACCACCCGGCCAGCGTTCGATTACATAAGGCATATTAACAGATTGAGCTTTCTCAGCTACAACTTGTTTAGCTTGTTTTTTAGTAGCAACAAAAAGAACTTTCTTGCCAGATTTGGCAATCTGTTTCAAAGCTTCAGCAGCTTCGTCTACTTTTGCAACTGTTTTGTGGAGGTCAATGATATGAATACCATTGCGTTCCATGAAAATATAAGGAGCCATTGCAGGGTTCCACTTTCTCTTAAGGTGTCCGAAGTGGCAACCAGCCTCCAATAATGTATCAAAATTTGTTCTTGACATCTTGTTTTTTCTTTAAATCGTTTACTTTCTTTTTTGTTTTTTCTAAACCAACCGCTGGGTAGTCTATGAGCAGAGTCCCAGTAGTTTAGATACTAAACATATTCCTCTATCAGGCAGCACATTAACGCTTGCTGAACTGGAATCTTCTACGAGCTTTCGGCTGTCCCGGTTTCTTACGTTCAACAGAACGAGGGTCACGAGTCATGAAGCCTTCTGCACGAAGAGCAGCTTTATCTTCAGCGTTCATCTTAACCAGTGCACGAGCAATTGCCAAACGCAATGCCTGAGACTGACCTGTGAAACCACCACCACACAAGTTCACCTTGATGTCATACTTCTCAGCAGCACCCAGCTTGTTCAATGGTTGTTTTACAACATACTGAAGAATAGTTGATGGAAAGTACTCTGCAAGGTCTCTCTTGTTAATAGTAATCTTTCCTGTACCTTCGCTTACGAATATGCGTGCAATAGCACGTTTACGTCTGCCTAATGCATTTACTACTTCCATTATATCTTATTTATATGAATTAATATCAATCATTTTCGGGTTCTGAGCAGCCTGTTTGTGTTCGCTACCAGCGTAAACATACAAGTTATTCAGCAATTTAGCTCCCAGGATATTCTTAGGAAGCATGCCCTTCACTACTTTTTTCAGTAATCTCTCTTCACCGTTCGGTTTTGTGATCAAACGGGCAGGAGTCATTTCTCTCTGACCACCAGGATAACCTGTATATGACAAATAAACTCTGTCATTCCATTTGTTACCAGTCAGTTTTACTTTGTCTGCATTGATGATGATAACGTTATCACCGCAGTCTACGTGAGGAGTAAAGTTTGGTTTGTACTTTCCTCTCAGCAATTTTGCAACTTTTGCTCCCAGACGGCCTAATGTTTGGTCTGTAGCGTCAACGATAACCCATTCTTTGGTTACAGTCGCTTTGTTTGCAGAAATGGTCTTGTAACTTAAAGTATCCACTCTAATTTTGTTTTTTAAATGTTACTACTAAAAATTTCTTCACCACTCATTAGTCTTCCCCGGACAAAGGAATACTAACTTGCTATGAATTAATCTCTTATCATTTTGTGATAATAATCGGCTTGCAAAAGTACGGCTTTTCTTTGAATTGGCAAACTATTTTTGTATATTTTTCCAGTCGCCTATTCTATTGAGAGTCTTCTCAATACCCGTTATTATTCATTCCATTGAGTTTCGGATTACTTTGTATCTCTTTCAGAGGGATAGGGAAAAGTTCATGTTTACCCTCCGTAAAATTCCGGTAAGCCGGATATGGTTTGTTCTCTTTCTGATTGACGGAACTGATCTCACCAAACAGTTTCAGAGCCTTTCCCAACACTCCCCAACGTATCAGATCATATTTGCGCTGTCCTTCAAAAGCCAGTTCAAAGCCGCGTTCCCAGTAGAGAGCCGTCCGAAACTTTCCTTCCGGTGTAGAGTCGTCGATGAAAGTCAGGTTATGTGTCTTTTTCCGTATGCTCATCATTTCATCATAATTCGCTTCTGTAATAGAAGTCGCTTCAGCACGTGTACGTACGCTATTCAACAAATCCCATGCTTTCTGTCTGTCCGTTCCTGTTTCATTATACGCTTCGGCAGCCATCAATACCACATCAGCATAACGCAAAGGGCAATAGTTCACATCCGCATAATTGATATTCTTGTTCCATGACTCTTTCGGCATCCATTCCCGGCGCCATTTTCCCACATACCAGCTACCTGCACTTCTTTCTTCTTTTACATGCTCTTTTTTAGTACCATTCCAGGTATAACGATAGGTGCAAATAGCGACATCACGACGTTTATCGCTCGCTTCGAAAAAGTTACGCCATTCGGGGACTACTATAAAGAAACCGTTGGCACGTCCCATATACTGATTTGATTCAGATGCAGAAACTCCGGTAGGTTCCGCCACCTGCGGACCGTTATAAATCCCCCATGCTCCACCGTTACGACGTCCTTGTGAATGATAGAAAGCAATCTCCCAAAGACTCTCCTTATTATTCAGTACCCCCTGCGAGTAGCTTTTAAAGAGTGCCTCATAACCACCATCATAAAAATCATGGTATCCTTTCTTTTCAAAAGCCTCCCACTCTTTTATCACTGCATCGAAATATTCCATCCGCTTACTGTCCTCCGGACGTTTCAACTGTCCATTCGATTGAAGGCTATATCCTGCACGTTGCAAATATACACGCATCAGCAATGCACGGGCAGCCCCTTGCGTCACCCGTTCGGGACTGGAAGAAGCAGTTGCCCAATCCAGATTGTTTTTAGCGAAAGTAAGGTCGGATATAATCTCGTCATAAATCACTTCCCTGTCCACACGTTCACCAAAAGCAGATTCGTAGGATGATGAATAAGATGTTTTGAAAGGCACATCTCCCCAATATCTCACCAAATCAAATGCGAGGAAAGCACGCAGAAAGCGAGCTTCCGCTTCCAATACTTTCAGACGGGTATTTTCTGCGTATCCTGTCATGCCACAGATTCCGTCAATGGTGAGGTTAGCCCGGTCGATTCCCTCATATTTCAGTTTCCAGATACTTTCAATCCACGTATTCGTGGAGTTTAGCTGATAATGTGCAATATCGTGAACCTGATTGTCAGACTGCGTACGAGCCGTATAATAGGTATCGTCTGATGCAGGAGAAGCCATTTCGTACCAACCATAATGATTAAAGTCCGACAATGAACTATATATTCCCATCACTGCCATTTCCGCTTTATCTTCCGAATCGAAATAGCGGTCCCGGTCATATTTTGAGTTAGGTTCTTCCGTCAGCAAATCCTCACAAGAGGAAAATCCTGTTGCCAACAAGGCGAATACGGCATATAATAGATGTATCTTTTTCATGATTACTATGTATTTAAAGAATTAAAATGCTACGTTGAGACCAAAAATAAAAGAACGGCTAAGCGGATACGCTCCAAAGTCAACACCCGGTGTCAAACCGCTTTTCATCGTAGAAACTTCCGGATCAAAACCTGAATACTTGGTCCAAGTCAAGAGATTATTACCGGTGGCATACAAACGCAAATTCTTCAATCCTACCCTTGCAATCAGGTTTTTAGGGAATGTATATCCCAAAGTCACATTACTTAGTTTCAAATAGGAAGCATCCTCCACTGCCCATGAATGAATATAATTGTCTCCTTGTTGAGCATCATGATAAGCAGCTACGGTTTTACCAGCATTCAGAGCAGCCAGTTCTCCGGGATCTGTCACTTTCTGTCCATCCAAATTGATGGTCATCCAACGATTAGAGCTATTCATCACATCCAATGCATTGTAGTTCAAGCTACCTACCTTACTGGTAACCAGTTTGGTCGCATTCAGCACTTCGTTGCCATAGCTGAAAGTCAGGAATATACTTAAATCAAATCCTTTGTAAGTAAAAGAGTTGTTCAATCCTCCGTAGAATTTCGGTTGAGCGTTACCAATGACCGTTTTATCATTTTCATCAATCACATTATCGTCTCCGGTCAAGTTCTTAAACTTCCACATACCCGGACGAATCCGGCCTTTATCACCATGATAAGGTATCCCATCTTTCAGGGTATAGGTCTGCGTAGAAGCATCATAATTGAAATCATCTACCTGATACAGCCCTTCGGTGATGTAACCATAGAACTGTCCTAATGGTTCTCCGACAGCAATACGATGAGTGTTTTGGTTAAAGCCGAACCTGGCTTCATAGAGTTGCACCGCCTCACCGGTCAATGCTTTCACTGAATTTTTATTGTGAGACAGCGTCAGTGTAGTGTTCCAACTAAACTTCTTTGTAGAGAAATTCACAGTATTCACAGTCAGTTCCACACCTACATTCTTCGTTTCTCCGGCATTAATCAACATACTCTGATAACCGGAAGAATAAGGCAACTGGGCGTTAAGCAGCAAGTTACTACTCCTATTTATATAGAATTCGGGTGAAATGGTGATACGTTGATTCAGAAATCCTAAATCGACCCCCATATTAAAAGTCTTGTTCGCTTCCCACTTCAGGTCGGGATTCGGTATCTGCTTGGAAGCATAACCGGGAGTAAGCTGATCTCCCATAGCGGTGATGATGGAAGACATCAAAGCAAGGCTGTTATAACTACCGATTCTGTTGTTACCCGCCAAACCGTATCCGATACGGAATTTCAAGTCGGAGAAAACATTCAGTTTCTTTATAAAATCCTCTTCAACCACACGCCATGCTGCTGATACGGCAGGAAAATATCCCCATTTATTATTCTTACCGAATTTAGAAGAGCCATCCGCACGGAAAGTTGCGGAAAACAAATACTTATCGGTAAAGTCATAGTTGAGACGAGCGAAGAAAGAGAGCAGATTGTCATCATAGTTTTCATCGGACGAAGCAACGGATGGAGTACCCAGACTCATATCTCCCAAAATGAACTCATCGGTAGGCAACCCACTGACACCGGATTCGAGCACACGAGTCCAGCGTTTTACAAATTCCTGTCCCAATTGTACTACCACTTTATGCTTCTTCTGAAAACGTTTGTCATAAGTCAGGACGTTAGAAGTCTGAAAACTTCCGGTCTCCGTATTTCTGATAGAGCCGTAAATACCGTTACGTCTTCCCATTATAGATTGGTCGCCATAGAAAAGTTCCCGGCGGTAAAGCTGATAACGCATACCCGTATTGTTGCGGAAGGTCAATCCTTTGATGATTTTGAAAGTCAGTCCGCCATTGGCTTGCAAAGTACGTGTTTCCTTATTATCCTTTTCTTCAGCGGCGGCAATCAACGGGTTCTGCATCACGTTTCCGTCCGCATCGCTTAATACAGGGTCTTCTCCTGCCAACAAATCCGAGTCATTACCACGTATACCAATGGTAGGACGGTATTGCAAAATCTGAACCATTTTATTAAACTTTGCATCTACATTGCTTCCGCCTTCATTCGTACCGTTTCCGGCAACACCTGCTCCATACACTTTCAGATAATCGAAGTTGATACGTCCTGTAACGGAGAGCCGCTTATTCACTTCGCTTTTCACGCTAAGCGCAATATTATGTTTGTCGCTGCCGCTATATACCATCGCACCTTCATCCTTGAAGTAACCATAAGACATATTGTAGTTCAACTTATCATTACCACCGTTGACGCCTACCCGGTAATTTTGCGTAACGGTAGTGCGTCCCATCGTACGGTCCAGCCAGTCGATACCTTTACGGTTACCATAGTTTTCATGAAGATCGACAAAACCACCGTAACGATTCTGCCATGACCGCATACTTTCCTCGGGATCAGTAGCATCTCCTAATGTTCTTTCATAATCCGCCAACACAAATTCCTCTACACTTAATACATCCAACCGCTTGGCAAGCGTACGCACACCGACATAAGAATCGAAAGTAAGAGTCGCTTTCCCTTCACTTTTCGCACCGCTTTTGGTGGTGATTACCACTACGCCATTCGCTCCCCGGGCGCCGTAGATGGCTGTTGCCGAAGCATCTTTCAACACGTCGATACTTTCAATATCGGCAGGATCAAGGCTGGACATGCCATCTTCCGTCGGAAATCCGTCGATAATATAAAGCGGTTCGTTGCTTTGCGTAATTGATATACCGCCACGAACACGCACTGACATCGTAGCACCGGGCTGACCGTCTGTTTGTATAATCTGCACACCCGCCATACGTCCCGCTAAAGCCTGGGTTACATCAGACGAAGGAACTTTGAGCAAATCGTCGCTTCTCACAGAAGCCACGGAACCGGTCAGGTCTTTACGCTTTACTGTTGCATAACCGATAGCTACCACCTCATCCAACAATACCGACGCAGCTTTCATGGTCACATCAATCTGTTTTCTTCCTTTCACGGGTACTTCCATATTTTCCAATCCGATAAAAGAGAAAACCAAGACATCTTTCTGCGGATCACTAACGGTAATGGTGTATTTACCATTGATATCGGTAATGGTACCCGTGTTTTGTTTTCCTTTCACGGTTACATTTCCTCCAATCACTTCCAAGCCTTCGTTGTCCACCACCTTACCGGTAACGGTCAAACTCTGGGCATAAATGCCGGATGCACCGACAAGAAGCAACAAAATGCAAATAATTCTATTTTTCATCATATTCTGTTTGTTATTTATATTCACTATGTTTCATTGTTTATCATTGATTTACTACCCGGGTAGATATGGGACTCCGGTCGGTCATTTCAACCACCTGATAAACCCCATCTATCTCATCGTAAAGCAACGAGGAACCCGTATATTGTCGAGAGTAAAAATTGCCATTCAACGCAGGATTGTCTGTTCCATAACTAAATACTGCTTGTTCGGTGCGATGACTCACTGTCAGTTCCGGTGCCTTGGAAGCATCCAAAACCGCTTTGACCGTCCAGTCGCCTACATTAAAGGTATCACCGTCACGGTTAATAATAGAAACAGCCTCATCTCCTACCTGAATAATAGCCAGGAAACGGGTGGCAGAACAACCGTCAACCCGTGCAGTCAAATGCCACTGGTTGGGATACTCCGCTCCGATGATGGCGGGCGGCACTACAAAACGGTCCGTTTGGGACAGCGTAAAAACATGTCCTCCAAAAAGCTGCGTCACAGCCATCCATCCTTTGGTTTTATTATTTGTAGACAACGTTTTCTTTACCGCATCGATCTTAAATTCCGTAGGACTATGCAACAGCCACTCCCAGCAGACAGCCTCCGATGCTTCCAGCTCATCATACACAATCACCGTATGAGGATGAAGCATCAACACGTGCCGACGGTATTTAGTCAACGGGGTGGCACCGAATCCATTTTCAGGCGTCTGCTCAATACCTGCCTGCTTGAAGTAGCCAACCCACATCGGGTCATTGCTGATACCTCTGTAAGCATGTGAAGCATCTCCCAAACAGTAACTGATATGCTGTCCGCCCATAGCACGCATCACACTGCCATAACCTTCGGTAGAATAAGGTTGTCCGATACCGTTTACCAACAGTGAATTATGCGCCCGCGTATGGCGATAGGACATCAGATTATGAGCATCGCTGAAATTCTGATAATAGCCCGTACTGCGATACACATCGACACCCTTATACAACAGATTAAAAGCATTCTGACTGGCAGTAGTGTGACTGCCGGACCCGAATGTACTGGAACGGAACGAGAGCGCAAGATCCTTTCCCGTATCTTCCGGAGCACTGTGCATGGCTACTTCACCGGCGTCTTTATACCATACCATTTTATCAGCCCCGGCAGGAAAAGCTGTATTGTAATCCTGATCGGTACACATCCGGTAAAGACGCAATTCATAATCCCGACGCAACAGGTCCCGACATTCTCCGGCATACCATCCGGCATAGGAATTACCCGTTTCACACGCCAGATAGTCAGCAAAGGCAGCAACCAAACGGTTGGGTTCACTCCCCTTTTCACTACTGTCACCAAAGCCGTTGCTTTTCGATCCCGGCGGGCAAGTATAAACCAACGAACGTCCGGCATTCTGATACCACGGATGTGATAGAAAATCGTACCGACTGATGAATGAAAGAAGAGACGGCATATACGCCAAAGTCAAGATATTGGCACTGAAATAACCGGTACCATTGTGCCATATACCGTCGCGATTGAAACCGGAAGCAGGAGCACGGGCTGTCCACAATTCATAATAATACTCCATCATGGGCAGCACTTCGGAAGAATAGGCCGGTTTGTCGTAAAGCGACAAAGCCACTTGAAAGAGGATGCGCATATTCTGCTGCCAAAAATGATTATCAAAGAGATGGTTTTCCTGAAAACCGCAATTTACCTTGTAATAGTAACGTGCCACACGCATCATCAGTTCTTCGGCAGCAGTACGATCGGAAGCAGACAAGTTATTATAAAGCAGATCGTAGGCTGCAACAAGACACCATGCGATGTTGCTGGCAGTAAAGTTGGATGCAAAAAGCTGTCCATCAGCAGGGGGAGCGACAATCAACGCTTCGAGAAGCTGGCGTAACTTTTCGGCATAAATTTCTTTTTGGGTTAAATGATAGGCCTGATAAAGATAAGTGGCATGTTGCCGGAGCTCTTCTGCACGGCTATATAAATCAGTCATTCCGGTGTATTCGGCTTTCAATGCCTGTGAAGCACGACTTTGTAGTTCTGCATATTCAGGGTGTGAAGTGACACGGTTACGAGCCTCTCCGATACGGTCGTCTAAAAAACAGTAAATACGAGGATGCAGACGGGGAGCATTTGCTAAGAATGTCTGAAAAGGAGGTGTTACAAATTCCGGTGTATCATTCTTTACTTCGAAACGATAGATAGCACTCCATTCACCGGGCGTAGTTCCATTAAGATTGGTGGAACGAAAGCGCCAATACCATGTGCCGACCTCCAAACGACGATGAAGATTATACATACACCATTCCTGCGGTTCGGAAAGTAGCGTTTCGGAACTGCTGAAATCTTCAGTACGTGAAAGGGAAAATTGCAGTCTTTCGCCCGTCTTCATGGCTTGAGGAACAATAAGAGGAGCAGGATTCAGATACAATTCATTATCTGCTTTGGGATAAGGTTGCGTTCGTATTTTATCCTGATAGGCATCGGGAATTCCGGCAGGCGTCTCTGGCTGCGTACTGTCCGGTTCGGGCAGCGAGTCAGATGTACAGCTACAGAACAGCTGTACCATGAACAAAAGAAAAACCGATAGGCGAAATGTGGTGTGCATATTATTTTCTTTTCTTGGTATAAGATTAGAGGGCTATTTTCAAAAGTTTCAATGTAAGAAGAAGGTAAAGCGGGATGGGGGGATCCCACTTTCCTTGAATTTCTATTGAGTAAGGTCGAATATTCAGTGACTATTTAAAGATTGTAATCATTGGGCGGCAAAGAGCTTGTTGATTAAGAGCTGTCTTAACACTGATACCCGCCTCTTGTGCATTAGTAACAACACCATCAGCTACATTAATACGTACACCAGAAACATTACCTTGGTTATTGATAGTACTAGAAGCATAATTCACTGTAGCAATCGTTTCTCTATCAAACATTTTGCCATTGACAAATTCAAACTCCGACATGTTTCTGAAGTCCTCACTACCAGTAGCTGGTATCTCTTTCATAGTAAACAATGTACCCATGAACGCACTCAATTGCGACAATGTAGGAATATACCATGCACTCAAATTCTCACTATCAGGAGCATGTTCTCCCACCCATTTCTCATAAGTTGTTTTAAAGGCAACATCTCCAAGACCTGTTAATAAAACGTCCGTAGTCTGTGTACCATTTGTCATACCTGCAGCTGTTTCAGCCAAAGTAGTCAATAATTCAGTATTAAGAGTCTGACGAGCAGTCGCCACATTCTCAATCGCTACCGCATATCCGGCAATTGTCTTACCTTGAAGTGCTACAGGATAATTAGCCGGCACATCACTACCAATAGCCTCCATCTTGAAAACAATACCGACAGCATCCGCTGCATCACGTACCACTTTACCTTCTGCATTGATATAACTACCAACTTTCATTTCCAATGCTTCATAATCCGGATCCACTCCTACTTCAATGTCAAAGTTTCCATCTCCGATTTCAAATTTAGCCATAATCTGCATATTAGCGTCCAAAGGTAATGTATTTGCCGGTATTTTAATCTCTTTACTATATCCGCCACTCAATGCCATGGTTATTTCTTCTGTAAATTTACTTACATTTGAAGGAGCAAAAAAGAAATTAGCGAACCAATTGCCATCCGCAGAAGCAAAACTTGCATTTGTATAAGTCACAGGAGTCGTAGCAGAACATTTACCCTCTAAAATATCATATCCGCTCAAAGCGTTATATTTTATTTCCAGTTTATTAGCTGCCGCAGCTACTTCCGGATTCTTCGGTTTTACGCTCACATTAGCAAACGGGCGTTTCAATGTCACACTGGCATTACCAATCGTTTCCAATTTTCCGCAGAAAGCGTCGCTGGCTGCCATCAACGCATCATTTGTCAGATCGAATGACGCAGTATTATATCCTACTACTCTCAAATCAGCAGTGTTATATACTTTATTAGCGGCACCACTTTCCGGCACGTATTCAGCCCAAAACAATGCTTTCGACACTTCTTTTTGTTCATCTACGGAAATAGTGAAAGATACCTTACCGTCTGTAACCGGTTTAGTTACCTGATCGCCTATCTTATTGCCATCAGCATTCAGTAATTGCATGATACATTGCATCGTATAACCGTCAGGGATGGTAACCGCACGGCTAAAGACGTTATTTACAGGAGCCTGTACAGAGATAGTAACAGGAGCATTGATTTCTGTTCCGTTGTCCGAAACGATTTCTTCTTGTCCACAGGATGCAAAAAGCACTACGAACAAAGCCATTAGCGAATAAAATAAGTTCTTTTTCATGATCTTAATTGTTTTATGGTTAAGCAATTCTTAATTGATTTATCTATTTTATAATTCTCCAAGGTCTACCTCCAGATCACCGTCATAATCGGGGTCGATCCCTATTCCTCCATTAGCATCGGAAGTCAGGAAGTTACCGCGTACCGTTGTGTTTTTGCCCCGTTCACAAGGAATACGGAAAGCTGTACGTGCCAGCACTTCATTCTTCTCATTCAAGATTTCGAGCTCTACAGGGATGGAAACGGTTTCTCCGGCATCGGTCAACACATAGTCAAATCCCAGTATCAGTTCTTTCGTACCATCGGCAGGGCGTTCAAAGGCCACTTTATATTCCATGTACATGAGCGAGTTCTTGGGTACATCATCCCACAAATTGTAACCGGTAGGCAAATAATCACTGTACTTCACACGAGCGGTAAAACTTTCACCTTTCAGTCCGCCTGTGGACAGTTTATTGAGAAACGTTGCCACATCTTTAGCCACCAGTTCATAGCGTGCTACGGGGCGATACAGTTCAACGTCAAGACTTGTTTCAGCTCCCCAATGATTGCGGAAAGAAGTCAGGTCTGCCATAGCAGAAGCAGCAAAAACATCTTTATAGCGGCTATTCCCTATATACTTTCCGGCAGGAAGGATAAAAGCCAGATTCTTGGCATCGTAAACAAGTCCCTGTTCCGGTGTCTCCGCATTCACATAATCGGCCCACACCAGGATGCGGTAATTACGGGCGTGCAGCTTCATACTAACAGACAGACTGGCACGGTTAAAATCCTCTTCATATACCGTTTGCCGTGCCGCCACCTGTCTATCCAGATAGGCTTCTACGATGAAACGACGCAGATAGTTGGTTTCCGACGCACGGGTGATGGTCACCGGTGCTCTTTCTGCCAAACTTAGATTCATTGCCAGATTAAGGTTGAGTGTTACAGCTGTCGGGTCCACTCCCAGTTCTCCTTCGGGAGTCATTTCCGGTTCTTCGTGCAGGCTGCATCCATTCACCAGCAAGGTGATGAACAACAAGAAAGTGCACTGTGCCAGTATATATAAATTTCTTCTCATATTGTTATCTTATTTATATGTATGTTCCTATCTAAGGTTAGAAGCGGTAGACCAACGATGCTCCCACACGGGTTATCCCCCAGTAATGACGGACACGCGTATCCAGCTGTGCGCCGTTGTCTACATTATAATAGGTGTTATACTTCATGTTGGCATATCCCACTCCCAGATTAAAATCCGCTCCCCAGTGTCTGGAAAGAGGGAGTTTGTAACCGTAGCTTATTCCGGCTCCCAACAGCGGACGATCAGTATCTTGATAACGGTCATCGTTCCACTTCACGTTAAACCATGCCATGTGAGCGTGCAGTCCGACAAAGTGTCCCCGTCCTGTTTCATTTCCTATCCACCAGCGGGCTTCAGGTTGCAATGCTACCGTACGCACGCCGTGCTTATCCCCCAAGTCCCACAAACTGCAAGTCAACGGCAACTCTACCGTGATCTTTTTATGCACCTGCATTTCCACGGCAAGGTTCAGCAAAGCACAAGCATCATATACTACATTCGTTTTCAGTGCCAGATAGCGTTGACCATCAAAGGCAGCCGCTTTCTTTCCTGCATTCTCTTTGCCGGATTGGCGTTTATCCTCCTCCTTTTTTGAAGAAGTCGCAACTGCTGTTTCCTGCTTTTTCCCGCCGGGCTTGTAAACCGTAGTTTCCTCCGGAGCTGCCGAAGTCTGTACACGGGGTTTACCGGGAGTCTGTGCCGACAAGACGGTTATGCCCGATAATGCAGCCAACAGACATATAGTTCTCATATTAAAAGTAGAGTGTCTCATATATTCGTATCTTTCATGTTCATTGATCAGATTTCCAGTTCGGGCACTGTATCCCTCATTACCGTTTCGTACCCATCCTCATTGATGACAGTAGCTTCACCTTTATAAGTGATATTCACCTTCTCTTGAGTGCTGCGGATAAAGAATGAAGGAGCACCGTCGGATTTCAGGTTAACACTGATCAGCCATCCGCCCACTTTGATACGTCCGTCGGACAAGATTTCGGGATCTTTGGCAGGATATTTCAGTGCATGTGTATTGATGACAGTGGCAAAACGATATACTTGTGCCTTTTCCGATGTAGCGGTGAAATGCCAGTGATTAGGATACTTCTTGAACACCCCTTTGTCATCAGCACGTAGCCAGTTGACTGCCGGATAGAAAAAACGGCTCGTCGTATCAGTCTGCAATGTTCCGGTGGAGAAAAGATAAGCGTCTGATGCTCCTCCGCGGTTCGTGGCTTGAATATGCACGAAGCGATGATTCGATTGATCCACTGTCATGGGATTTTCTGTGGTATGCAGCAAATAACTCCAGTTTACAGGTTCGTCTGCCACGAGTTCGTCATAGATAAAGATGAGTCCTGTCTTTCCCAAATTGACAATGTGACGGCGGAAAGTTTTCACATGGTTCTCATCCCAGCCATTTTCGGGCGTATAATACACCTCCGACTGTTCGCCGCGTGTCAGCCAAAGCGGTGAAATCACTTTTCCGTAAGCATTGGAAGCATCACCCAGCACATACCCGATCTTCTCGCTGGCATAATAACGGGGAATCCATCCATATCCTTCCGTACCGATACGTTGTCCCATACCGTTCACCAGAATCGTATTGTGAGCACGCGTGGCACGATGGCACAACATACTATGTACGTCGGTAAACTCAATGTGGTGTCCGCTACTGTAAAATAATGGTTTTCCACCATAGAACGTATTGAAAGCATTCTGATTGGCAAGTGCATGAGAGGTAGAACCATAAGGGCTTGACCGGAAACTCCACATCGCATTTCCACCTACTCTGTCCCAGTTCGTCTGGAAAGAGGCAAGTCCTGTTGCGGGGAAGACGTATCCTGCAGGGAGTGCTGTCAATCCTTCACCTTCCGGCAGAGGTTTATCACATTGCAGGCGGAACCAGGCCAGATCACCGGGCTTACTCAATAAGGCTTTCTTCATATATTCCGGTTCCACTTTCAATGTACGGCGTACGAAATCAGCGGCATAAGTGTTTCCGGTAAGGCGTGCCAGCGCATCCAAATATCCTATACGGATACTGTTTGGACGTCCCACATTCTGATGCGAACTTCCGTTTCCTCCGGATTTGGAAAAAGGAGGTTGCTGGAAGATGGTATACATGATATTTCCCTGATACCAAGGATCGGAAAAGAAGTCGTAACCGGTCAGTTTGCTATAATAGTAAGGCACTTCTACTAATGTACGGGTGTTGACCGTAAAGTAAGAATCGCCATTGTGCCAGCCACCGTCTTTGTTCAATCCGGGGAAACGTGCCAACCATACGTTATAACAGTAATCCACCCATGTATCGGCTTCAGGCAGATCGCCATATACACTGAATGCCGCCATTGTAAGGATGCGAAGTGTCATCTGCCACACATGATTGTCGGCGATGTGGTTCTCCATCCTGTTATTAAAGTTCTCATACATTTCACCACCTTTATTTTTGATGGCTTCCAGCAATGCTTTCTTTTGTGATGTATTCAACCGGTCGTAGAAAGAATCATAAGCCATAGAGCAGAGAGACAATAAGCTAGAAGCATTAAAATCTCCTTTCACATTCTTATCTTTATCCCAGTCGGCCATGATAAATACCCGTTTGATAGCTTCGTCAGCATATTTAGTATCCTGCGTCAGCAACCAGGCCCGTATCAATGCTTCGGTATTTCCCTCTTCCGCATCGATGATGCGACGGCTTTCACGAGTGAGGTATGAATTTATCTGCATCTCGTTCTTCAGATTCTTCACCTGCGAGACATTAATATCTTTCACTGATTTCATTGGATTCTGAAGTACCTGATCTGCACGCTCAAGATACCATTGCCTTTCTGCCTTTTGTTTGCTGTGATTTATAAAGTCCTTCCATTCGTTCTTCATGATCCACACACGCGGATGGTCGGCAGGTAGTTTTGCCAACACTGTTTTCAATGAAGGCGGACAGAATTTGCCCGAACGATCTTCTACGGTGACTTGCTGGGTGCTTCCCCAAGTCACTTGTCCGTTTTCTACATAACCGAACTGCCAGTACCATCCCCCCGGCGCAAGCGGTTGTTCCGGATTATAGAACGGCCAACGAGTTTCCACCTGAACAACTCCGGACTTCAATCCGGCATCCTGCGAATAACGTAACCGATAGGTAATCTTCGTTTTATCTACCTTCTTTACTTTGTGTTCGAATCCATCCAACGGACTGTCCTGCGAGTTCATGTCCGAACGGAGCGGCCATTGGAAAGAAACCGCACGATCATTTACCACCGCTTTATCAAGAGGATAAGGAGTGGCACGCATTTCATGCATCAACGTTGTTTCCGTCAACTTGATGACTGCTTGTTTTTGCGCATGTGTCATCTGTGCAGCCACAGACAAGATTACGAATGAAATCAATAATACTTTTTTCATGATATCAAATGATTGGTTTTTCTGTAGGCAAATGTAGATAAACTGTCCGAAACGGAACTTTCAATTCATTTCTTCCTTCTCTGATACTGTCTAACAGGACTTTGTTTTCGTTCATTTCAACTTAAAATTCGTCCAAAACAAGCGTTACAGGAAGCTACAAAGAGGGTAAAAGGGTAAAATAGCCCCCAAAACGGAATGACTGGAATTGATAGAAAGATGAAGGTTATTAGTTCTTGTTTAGGTTTTCACCACAGAGGACGCGGAGGACACAGAGGGGAATTTGGTTTATGACTTACGGTGGT
>NC_021017.1:3439692-3692897 GCF_000210075.1 Bacteroides xylanisolvens XB1A | reverse complement strand
ATTTCTTATCGGTAGAGATTTTTCTCTTCAAGCATGAGCTCTTTTTCAATCCTTTTAAGCGAGCTAGTTGTTTCATGCCTTGAAACTGTTTGTTTCTCACCGAGAAACGAAGTGTTTCACACCGAGAAACCATTCGTTTCACACCGGGAAACTTTTTGTTTCAAACCGGGATGAAACTATCCGCCTCAAACCTGCGTCTCTCCTTCTATATATTCTTCAAGAAAAAGGTTCTCGCCGTCGAATACGGCATAAGAAAAGAAATTAATCCAGTCTCCAAGTATCAGCACACGTGAAGTGACACTTAGCATCAAATCAAGTTCAATGTGGCGATGTCCGTAAATAAAGAAGTTTATATTGGGATGACTTTTCAAATACTCTTTTGTATATAGTACCAGATGCTCCTGATTTTCCCCCATATAATCCGGTTCCTTTCCGTCAGTCCGTTTCTGCCTGCTGCGTTTCGCCCATGATAAACCAAGTTCCACGCTCCATCGGGGATGAATAGCGGAAAACAATGTTTGTAATGTTTTGCTGTGAAACATGGAACGAAGCAGTTTGAACTTCTTGTCCGGGTCGCCCAGCCCGTCACCATGAGCAAGATAGAACTCTTTTCCGTATATTTCGGTAGTCAGCGGTTCACGGTGCATAATGACACCACATTCTTTGGTGAGATAATCCCCACACCATATATCATGGTTGCCAATAAAGAAATGCACTTCCACTCCCATATCCGTCAGTTCGGAGATTTTTCCCAAGAAACGGGTATATCCTTTGGGGACGACCAGCCGGAATTCATACCAGAAATCAAACATATCTCCCAACAGATAAACAGCAGAAGCCTTGTGCTTTATACTATCAAGGAAGTTCACCAAACGCCGTTCCTGCGTGCGTCCATGCTCAATAGCACGGGACCCAAGATGCGCATCGGAAAGGAAATAAACGTTCTTCATGAGTTTTGAGTTGTTAGTTATAAGAGATTGATTATGAGGTTATCACTCGTAACTAGAGAAAACCGAGTTCGAGTTTCGCTTCCTCACTCATCATATCTTTGTCCCATTCCGGTTCAAACACCAGATTAATGGTAGCCGCAGTCACACCCTCCACCGATTCCACTTTCTGACGAATATCTTCCATGATAAAATCAGCAGCCGGACAGTTGGGGGCTGTCAATGTCATATCAAGTACCACTTCTCCAGTATCGGAGACATCTATCTTATAAATCAGTCCAAGATCGTATACATTCACCGGAATTTCCGGATCGTACACCGTTTTTAGCATGGCTACAATCTTTTCTTCTATTTCAATCTTTTCCATACGTCTTCTCATTTTGTTATGTATCGCAAAGATAGAGATAAAAAATGAAACATAAAAAATTAGGTACGGAATGAGCATCGTGTACCTAAAGAATATTACATCTATTCTCCATCTTCACTAATATGAAAAACGTACCCAGATGGTAAATTGTTGCAAAAGGGAATAAAGATGTAGAGAAAATTAAAGCAATCCTTCATCCGCAAAGCTAAAGAACCCGTCTTCGCAAACGACGACATGATCTATCAGGTGGATATTCATTGTATCTGCCGCTTTACGAATATGTTCTGTCAGTGTTTTGTCAGGCTGACTAGGACGGATATTCCCTGAAGGATGATTATGGACCACAGCTATTTGGGTGGCTCTTTGCAGCAATGCTTCCCGAAGGATGGTGCGTACATCGGTGTATGTTCCATCTATTCCACCGGTACTGATACGCACCTTATCAATCAATTTCGTTGCCTGATTCAATAAAAGAACCCAGAATTCTTCTTGTTCGAGGTCGCACATCAAAGGTTGAAAGATATCATAAATATCTTTTGAACAGGTGATTTGAGGCCTTTCTTTTGTGTTTTGCAGTTTCCGACGCTTTCCAAGTTCCAATGCAGCCATCACTGTAATACTCTTCGCCGGTCCCATACCTTTAAAACGGGAATAATCGCAGACTTCCCATTTTGCCAGAGAATTGAGATTGTTATCACAAGACAGGAGCAGGCGTCGCATCAGTTCAACAGCGCTTTCTTCCGTATTTCCGGAGCCGATTAATATAGCGAGTAGTTCGGCATCGCTCAATGCTGCTGCTCCCTTTTCCATCATTTTCTCCCGTGGGCGGTCCTCCAGTGCCCATTGGTTGATGGATAGTTTGTGTTTACTTTCCATTTGCTATGTTTTGAAGGTGTAAAGGTAGGCTTATTTAATTTAATGATAGAGGCAATGGGAAAAAAATTGGTTGCAGGCTTCTTCTTTTTTCTATGCAGAGACAAGTTGTGCGACACCCGGGTCTCAGCATACCTGACACCCGGGTGTTGAGTAGCATGAGACCCGGGTGTCAGACGTATTGAGACCCGGGTGTCATGCAACATTCCTTTTAAGTAAAAATAGGAATGGTAGTAAACAAATTAAAAGTAGGTTACTTATAAAAATTCTTTTGGAAAGCCTCAAACTCATCTTTCCCTCTGACACAACGCTGCCACCATGCACGCCAAAAGCCTGTACCATAGCCGATAAGTTGTATAAATGCAGCGGCTATGGAATATATGCCAATAGTCAGACTCTTATTCTGAATAGTAGAATCCATGCATACCAGCAATGCATAAAGAATGATCGGCGTAAAACTGAAAAGACAGAATGGGGTTCCTAATAATAAGAGTGCCACTCCCAGCGTAAATACAGCAGGAAGCAAATGCACCAGTTTCAGAGAGTCCGGGTATTTCTTATAAAGATTAATACGGGCAATGCCGGAGTTATGCACTTGCTTGAAGAACTTCTTCAAATCAGTACGACGTTTGTGATACACCCAGGCATCCGGAAAAAGCCGGCAAGTATAGCCGTTCTTAAAGATACGGATACTAAAGTCAATATCCTCTCCAAAACGCATCTTTGAAAATCCGCCTAAAGCCTCATACACTGCCCGGCGAACTCCCATATTAAAACTGCGGGGATAGAATTTGTCCATCTTCTTTTTCCCGCCACGGATCCCTCCGGTCGTAAAGAAAGAAGTCATGGAATAGTTTATCGCCTTTTGGATATCCGTGAAAGAATCGTGCGCACGGTCGGGACCGCCGAAAGCATCGGCAGGAGAAGCGAGAAGTTCCTTCTCTACCGCATCGAAGTATCCTTCGGGAAGAATGACATCAGAATCTAATATAATAAGGTATTCCCCTTCGCTACGTTCTGTCCCGTAATTGCGGGTTTGTCCCGGACCGGAGTTAAGTTTAGAGAAGTATTTTATATTCAACCGGTCTGCATAACGGTCTACTACTTCTTTACAGGGAATGGAGGAACCATCTTCTACAACAACGACTTCGAAATCTTTAAAGTGTTGCATGGTAAGACTTTGCAATAATTCATCCACTTCATCGGGACGATTATAAACGGGGATTATGACGGAGTAACGCATAGTAAATTCGTTTTAAGAATGAATTTGAGATGCAAATTAAGACAAAAAAGGGGAAACTACTCCCAAATCTCCAGAAAAACAAAAGAACTAACTATATTTCCTATCTACTTTTTATCAAGATTCCCTCAAAAAGTTTTCTATTCTCCGTTAGAATCATTATAAAAAGAGATTGAGTTTCTCCAACTATATTAGTTTTGATAAATCTTACAGAATAAAAAAGGGCGTTCCTGGGAAATAAGGGAAAATTGGAACGCCCTTCGAAATAAAGGTTTATTATTAGACTGGTCTTTCACAAGTGCAGTCTTTACCTTTTTTCATCTAACAAATTAAGGATGTCAAAAATCCTTAGTGGGAAATAACATATTCATCTTTTCACAAAGATGAATAATTCGACAAATAATATCCGATACCACCATATCGGACAATTATATTATCAATAAAAGGGTAACTCTACACAAAGGAAAAGAGTTACCCTTTCTTTCTTATTTAAAATAGGACTATTTCAAAGAAGCTTTCACAGTGATCTTATTAATAGTTTCTGTACCCCAGTTATGATTTACAGTTACTTTCACATAGATGTCCAATGACTGAACAATCGCTGTATTGTTACATGTAATCACACCTGTTGACGGATTAATAGTATAGGTACCCTCATTTACAGTAGCACTATATCCATCAATTGCATAAGTAATGGCGCCAGCAGCATCAATGCCATAAGCTGCAGCCCAAGGAGCTTTTGCTACTCCATTTTCAATAACTACATTCTTCTTGGTTACATTGATATCTTTGTCAGACATCTTGATTTCTGCTTTCGTTCCTACATTGATAGTCTTATTCTGATCACCATCTATATTCCAATCAATAGAAGACTTGTAAGACAAGACATCAAGCGGAGAACGCAATACAGGTTCACAATAAGTCACTTCTTTTCCATTTATATCAAGAATAGTAGCTTCAATATCAGTTCCTTGTATTTTAGCTCCGATCTTGATAGCACCTAAAGTCTTCACATCTACATCCGGAGTTACAGTAATAACATTACCAGCAATGCTTATCTGACTATAAACAGCTTTAACAGCATCAGACTGTTTTGCTTGCGGAGCCAGATAATATTCAATAACTTCACTAGAAGTACTGTTATCTGTATTATATGCAGCATAAAGAACTGTCAAATCAGCCGTCATACTGAATGACTTATCAGCTTCAGTCCATGCACCGGTAATAGTTGTCTTACCATTCACAACAAATGCACTATTTTGCTTGATGATCACTTTACGTTCGCACTTAACAAGATCCTTCAATTTCAAAGTATACTGTTTGTTAGAACCGTTAACACGATGAGTTGTTGTGGATTTACGCCATGCATATTCTTCAGAATTTGTAATTTCATATTTTGAGTTTCCACCACCTGGCCATGTTTCGAATGAATACAATTGCTGATCTCCATTGATAACAGTTTCGGCAGGGAATATCAATTTAAGATTATCCAAATCTGTGCTTGTACCCGGTGTGAATTCAATATATGCATCAACCTTGTTAGCATAAGTTTTACCATCTTCATTAGTCAAGTAATACAAACCATATTTAACAGGAGTTACGTTTTCATTGTCAGACATATAGTCACGTCCACCCAGTGAATTCAAGAATGCACGAACATTCAAGTCAATAGTTTGTTCACTTGTGCTATACTGCAATTTAGCTAACTTATCAGCTGCAGCTGCATCTTTCGTTTCTACATCAATATCAACCAATGCCGGAGCCACTTGCTGCTCGCGAACAGCTTTCACTGCAAAGTCATAAGAAATGATTTCCGTACCTTTTTCATTCTTATAAGTTGCTGTCACATAGCATAATTCATTGATAGCCGAAGCTTGCTCACTAGATTTAGCTGTAATAACACCGTCTTTAATTTCAAAGATACCTTTTGCCTTATCAGCTGTTTGTTTGAATTCAACAGTGATACCACTAAATCCTAAATCAGCCATTGAAATGAAATCCTCTTCCACATCATGTCCCAATGCTACAGAATCATTCAAATTATAAGATTTGTTATAAACAAATGTATATTCAACATAAGATGAAAAATCGGATTCGGTAGTTGCATCAGCCAAAACATCAGTAGGAACTTCAACTGCATCTTTTGTATGCACAAAACTCAAATCAGCCGGAGTCCATTTTTCAGCTTTGAAGTTGAAATAATCAGAGGCTCTTGTATAACCGTTAATTGTTACATCCAGAGAAGAAGCGTAAGGTTTATCAACTTCAATGTTTTCGGAAATCATATTTACACTCAAGATACCTTGTCGGTTATCCACCCATTTTGCACTACCTTCTACATATTTCAGTGCAGGAACAAGTGCTCTGGTTTTATATGTATCGGTAAATGCAAATACAGCTTTACCTAGATCCAGTGTAGTAGGCCATACTTTGAAAGTAGCTACAGAAGCACTGGTTGCCAATAATTCCGCATCAGGATCATTGGACGACATCAACCCGATTGATTTTACAAAATCATCTTTATCATTAGCAGCTTGTCTTCTGTAAATAATGCTTTGCAAACCATTATAGGCAGAACCTTCTGCCAACATTTTATATTCTTTACCGTCAAGAGTGATGACGTACAAACCATCTACCTCATTTATAACAATAGAAGGAACTTTAGTATCAGTTTTCAAGCTTGTTACCACATCACCGATAACGATATACCCATCTTTATTAATAGACACGTTAGCTGATGCATCCTGACCTGGTTCGCCAGGCTTACCAGGTTCACCTTGTTCTCCCTTCTTCCCAGTAGCATTAACCTTATTTCCATCTGCATCTAAAACATACTCATAGGTTTTGCCATCATCAGTACTTACCTGCCAATAGTTGTCACTTGATACTTTAAATTTAGGAATGACCGTTTCACCATTTAGTCCCGGCTGTCCGTTCTCTCCATCTTTACCATTGGTGATAGTCAATTTAGAACCGTTAGAAAGAGACAACTCATAACCATTTGCTACAGGAGTATAACTGACAATAAATTTACCGGCTTTCATTGCAGCATCCACCTCTTCAATTTTACTCTTATTGGCGTCGACCTGCTGTTGCAAACCATCTATATCATCATCGTAGTCTTTGCATCCTACGTAGCTGATAGTAGAAAGCGCCAGCGCCCCGAAGAGCATCACTTTTACAAACTTTTTCTTCATAACTACTTAAAAATTACATTAATAATATATTATTAAACACTAAGTTTCAATAATAGCATACCCGTTACTTCGTAGGTAACGGCAAACCTTTGTTCCTGCTCTTCTTGAGTAGTCAATACTAGAAAATGATATAATATACAATGAAACATTTTAACCCCTACTTCATGAAAGAGGTAGAGGGGAGAGAAATCTTATGCAAAATTTAGAGGTTGACATGCCCTAATACAAAGAATCTACGTGTTTTATCTGTTTATGTTCTTCTTTTGAATGCTTTATTAGAAAAAAATGTGTGATTTCGTTTGGTTGTTTTAAGAAATATGCTCATATTTGCACCGGTATTTATTCCCGTTACCTACAAAGTAACAGACTTATATTCAGCAAATTGCATTTCGAACTGAATATCGGATAAAATCAATAACCCGCTTGTTTGCTTCATCTATTTTCTTATTCTGAAAAGGTTTCAGATAAGTCTCCGTCACTGTAATGGACGAATGCCCCATCGCTTCGGGAATAATGCCCGGATGAATTTCACAATAATACGCTGTTGTGGCCCATGTATGGCGGGCGGTGTATGAACTCAATTTATCCCCCAGTCCCAACAATTCACCCAACAACATTAATTGCCGATTAAATGTGCGCAATGCTAACTGATACTCTCGATATGCTTCTTTTGTTCCTTCACGACTTTTCAACAATGAGAAAAGGTATGGAGAAGAAGGGTCACAATTCATGTACTTCTTCACCAAAAGCATTGCCTCCGGAGTCAATGTCACCGACAATGTACGCCCCGTCTTACGCCTACGATAAGTAATCACATTATCATGCAAATCACTCTTACGCAAATATGCGAGATCGACAAAAGGTAAACCACGAAGTAAAAACATCAGAGTAAATAGCTCTTGTGTACATCGCAAAGCCGGAGTTGCAACCGATGAATGTAATTTTGCAAATACCTTTTTTATGTCTTCCTCACATAAAGCTCGCTTACGGTCAGCGCGAGTACCGGTATAAACCGAATGGAACAAATTCGGCACATAAGGTGCTTTTCGAAGATCGACCGCACGATTATAGACTGCACGAAATGTGCGCAAATAAGTTGAAACTGTATTCCAACTACAACCACGGCTACGAAGATGTATCTCGAAGCCTTTCAACCATCCCGGAGTTACTTTATCAAAAGTGAAATCTCCTTTCCCACAATAAACAATAATGGCATTGAGACTACTACGATATACGTGAGCCGTCCCAAAGTTTCCCCCCATTTGTAGCCCATTAGCCACTTGCCTCATAAATGCTACTACTTTTAACATGTTACTATTACTTAATTTAATTACACAATAAACATACAGGTATTTTTAAGAACAAGCAAACCTGTTAGCTACAAATAACAATAATAATAACAATGTTGTTTCTTGGAAGTAAATGAAAGGAACCATGAGGTAAAACTAATACAAAAAAAGACGGGGATGTCCCAATCTTGGCACATCCCCGTACAATATAAATCAGTTCAGTTATTACTTCTTCAGAATATCCATTGTATCAGACGCAATCAACAGTTCTTCATCTGTCGGAATCACTACTACTTTCACTTTAGAAGCAGGAGTAGAAATAATTGCTTCCTCACCACGAACTTTAGCATTCACATCGTTGTCAAGCTCGATACCCATGAATTCCATATCCTTACAAACTTCACGGCGACATTCCATCTGATTTTCACCTACACCACCTGTAAACAGAATGATATCTACACCGCCCAATGCAGCAGCATAAGCACCGATGTATTTCTTGATACGATAATAATACATCTTCTCTGCAAGGATAGCTTTCTCATTGCCAGCCGCACAAGCAGCCAAAAGTTCACGCATATCGCTTGATACACCTGAAATACCGAGTACACCGCTCTTCTTGTTCAACAGGTTGGAAACACCCGTAGTATTCAAGCCTTCTTTTTCCATGATAAACGTCACTGCACCGGCATCAATGTCACCGCTGCGAGTACCCATCATCAAGCCTTCCAATGGAGTCAAGCCCATAGTAGTATCTATACATTTACCATCTTTGATAGCGGCAATAGAACCACCATTACCAATATGACAAGTGATGATTTTCTTTCCTACCGGATTTACACCCAAGAATTCGCATACACGTTTGGACACGTAACGATGAGATGTTCCGTGGAAGCCATAACGACGCACACCATACTTTTCATACAGTTCGTGAGGGATAGCATACATGTAAGCATAATCCGGCATAGTCTGATGGAAAGCCGTATCGAATACACCTACCTGCGGAATATTAGGAAGAATAGCAGAAACTGCATTCACACCTTTCAGGTTAGCAGGATTGTGAAGCGGAGCCAGATCATTGCAAGCTGCAAAAGCCTCCAACACTTCTTTGTTCAGCAATACAGATTCGCTGAAACGTTCGCCTCCGTGCACCATACGGTGACCTACCGCATTAATCTCATCCAAAGATTTGATAGCACCATATTCAGGATGAATCAATGTATTCAGGATAAACTCTACTCCTACTGTATGTTCAGGAATATCTTTTTCCAATACTTTCTTTTCGCCGTTCGGCAAAGTCAGTTTCAAGAAAGATCCCTTCAGACCGATTTTTTCGATACCACCTTGTGCAATCACTTCTTTGCTGGTCATATCGAACAATTTATATTTAATAGATGAACTTCCGCAGTTCAATACCAGAATTTTCATGTCGTTGTCGATTTAATACTTACTACTTTATACCTAATACTTATTTATTCGCCTTTGCTGCAATAGCCTGATTAGCCGTGATAGCAATCATGCGATATACATCTTCGATAGAACAACCACGAGACAAGTCGTTTACCGGACAAGCGATACCCTGAAGGATCGGGCCGACAGCGTCAGCATGTCCCAGACGTTGGACTAACTTATAAGAGATATTACCAACTTCCAGACTCGGAACAATCAATACGTTTGCTTCGCCAGCCACAGGAGAACCCGGAGCCTTGCTTGCACCGACTTCCGGAACAAGAGCAGCATCAGCCTGCATTTCACCATCCAGATCAAGCGTAGGAGCCATCTCCTTTGCAATCTTAGTAGCTTCTACCACTTTATCAACTACTTCGTGTTTTGCAGAACCCTTGGTAGAGAAGCTCAACAGAGCCACTTTCGGATTTTCAATACCGGCAACGGCTTTCGCAGTTTGAGCAGTACAAATAGCAATCTGTGCCAGCTGATTAGCATCCGGAACCGGAGTTACGGCAACGTCACCCATGACCAAAATGCCATTCTTTCCGTATTCAGGAGCATGAGTCAGGAGCAACATAGCACCGGATACGCAAGTGATTCCCGGAGCAGTCTTGATAATCTGCAAAGCAGGACGCAATACATTACCAGTAGTGTTGCGGGCACCAGCCAACTGACCGTCAGCATCACCGCTCTTAATCATTAAACAACCATAGAACAAAGGATCGCTCGTCAATTTGCGGGCTTCTTCGATAGTCATCCCCTTCTTTTTACGAAGTTCACACAACAACTGCGCATATTCTTCGTGTTTCGGAGAAGTTTCAGGATCAATGATAGTAGCTTTACCGATGTTTCCCAATCCCCATTTTGTAGCAAGTTCATTAATTTCTGCCGGTTTACCCAGTAAAATTAGATCGGCTACTTCGTCTGTCAAAATCATATTGGCAGCTTTCAATGTGCGTTCTTCAGTTCCTTCCGGAAGAACAATACGTTGGCGATTTGCTTTCGCACGCGCCACGATTTGGTTGATTAAATTGAGCATAGATATATTGAATATTATTATAAAACGTCCTTACAATTTGTAATTTGCGGTGCAAAAGTACTCAATTTTGCAATATCCACATTACAATTTCGGCTATTTTTCTCTCCCAAGTCTAAAATATTATAATATTTAACACTGTACTCCTATTTTTCATACCTTTGCAGTGTTTTCAAACAAAATCAATAGGTTATTAGTATATGATACGTCAGTGCGCCATTTTATTTGGCTGTTTGGCTTTGGGTGAATTAATAGTTTATCTTACGGGTATCAAGCTCCCCTCCAGCATCATCGGTATGCTGCTGCTCACCCTCTTTTTAAAATTAGGTTGGATTAAACTACACTGGGTACAGGGATTGTCCGACTTTCTGGTTGCCAACTTAGGATTCTTTTTCGTTCCGCCCGGTGTGGCTCTTATGCTATACTTTGATGTTATTGCGGCAGAGTTCTGGCCGATAGTAACAGCGACCATTGTCAGCACCGCGCTTGTACTTGTCGTTACGGGATGGGTACATCAAATCGTCCGCAAGTTCAGGCTGGCACGTCAGATTAAGCTGGCGCGCAAACTTCATCTGACGGATTTCCATCTGTCGGAGAAACTGCACCTTAAAGATAAAATCAACTTAACGAATAAAGACAAATGAGCTTCTTAGAGAATAATTTCTTCCTGCTGGCTATCACCTTCGGGATTTTCTTCTTTGCCAAATTGCTTCAGAAGAAAACAGGACTGGTATTATTAAATCCTATATTGCTGACCATCGCCCTATTAATCATCTTCCTTAAAATGACAAATATCTCATACGAGACCTATAATAAAGGAGGACATCTGATCGAGTTCTGGCTCCGCCCGGCTGTTGTTGCTTTAGGCGTACCTTTATATCTTCAATTGGAGATGATAAAAAAGCAGTTATTGCCTATCCTTCTGTCTCAACTGGCAGGCTGCATTGTCGGAGTTATTTCAGTAGTGCTGATTGCGAAATTCATGGGAGCTTCCCAAGAAGTAATCCTGTCTTTGGCTCCCAAATCGGTTACGACTCCGATTGCGATGGAAGTAACCAAAGCCATTGGCGGTATTCCGTCACTGACGGCGGCAGTTGTTGTGGCAGTTGGTTTATTAGGAGCAATCTGTGGTTTTAAGACCATGAAAATCATGCATGTAGGCAGTCCGATCGCTCAAGGGCTTTCGATGGGGACAGCCGCTCATGCTGTCGGAACTTCCACCGCAATGGATATCAGCAGTAAATATGGAGCATACGCCAGTCTGGGACTGACACTGAATGGAATCTTCACTGCACTACTCACACCTACGATCCTTCGATTATTAGGTGTCTTGTAAAAACAAAATCTCTTGATTTTCCGTTATATAAAGAGTTAAACGCAAAAAGCAATTTTATGATTCCATTTAAAGATATCACATTAGCAGACAAAGACACAATCACCTCATTCACGATGAAAAGTGATCGCCGCAATTGCGATCTTTCATTCTCCAATCTTTGCAGCTGGAGGTTCTTATATGACACTCAATTCGCAGTGGTCGACAACTTTCTGGTATTCAAGTTCTGGGCGGGAGAACAACTTGCTTATATGATGCCCGTAGGCACAGGAGATTTGAAAGCAGTATTGTGGGAACTGATAGAAGATGCCCGCAAAGAGAACCAGCATTTCTGTATGCTGGGAGTGTGCAGCAATATGCGCGCTGATCTCGAAGCTATCCTTCCGGAACAGTTCACTTTCACAGAAGACCGCGACTATGCGGATTATATTTATTTGAGAAGTGATCTATCTACGCTGAAAGGGAAGAAATTCCAGGCGAAAAGAAATCATATCAACCGGTTCCGCAACACTTATCCGGATTACGAATACACACCGATTACCCCGGACCGTATTCAGGAATGTCTGGATCTGGAAGCAGAGTGGTGTAAAGTGAATAACTGTGACCAACAGGAGGGGACAGGCAACGAACGTCGCGCCCTGATTTATGCTCTCCACAACTTCGAGGCACTCGGACTGACGGGAGGTATCTTGCATGTGAACGGTAAAATTGTCGCATTCACATTCGGTATGCCTATCAATCATGAAACATTCGGCGTACATGTAGAAAAAGCGGATACCAGTATTGAAGGTGCGTATGCCATGATTAATTATGAATTTGCCAACCGGATTCCCGAACAATATATCTATATCAACCGGGAAGAGGATTTAGGTATTGAGGGTTTGCGCAAAGCCAAACTGTCTTACCAGCCGGCGACGATTCTGGAAAAATATATGGCTTGCCTCAAAGAGCATCCCATGAATATGGTTAAATGGTAAATCCATTATAAATATGATGTTAAAGGAGCAAGTAAAAGCATTGTGGAAAATCTGTTTTGACGATAGTGAAGAATTCGTTGAAATGTACTTCAGACTGCGTTATAAAACAGAGGTGAATGTCGCCATCCAAAGTGGCGATGAGGTAATCTCTGCGCTTCAGCTGCTTCCTTATCCGATGACTTTCGGCGGAGAAACAGTGCAGACTTCCTATATTTCAGGAGCCTGTACGCATCCCGATTTCCGAAGCAAAGGGGTTATGCGAGAGCTCTTATCACAGTCTTTCGCCCGGATGCTGCGGAATGGAGTATATTTCAGTACATTGATACCGGCAGAGCCCTGGTTGTTCGACTATTATGCCCGCATGGGATATGCTTCCGTATTCAAGTATTCAACTAAAGAGATCGTTTTGCCGGAGTTTATTCCTGCTAAAGAGATAGCGGTCAGTGTGGTATCAGAGTTTCAGGAGGAGATCTATTCTTATTTGAATAAGAAGCTTTCCGAACGGGCTTGCTGTATTCAGCACACGCTGGAAGACTTTCAGGTTATTATGACTGATCTTGCCATCAGCGGAGGATACTTATTTGTAGCCAGACAAGAAAACGAAATCAAGGGGGTGACTATTATATATAAAGGAGACAAACATATCATTATCAATGAGCTTTGCGCTGAAGATAAAGATGTGGAATATAGCCTATTGTATGCTATCAGGCAACACACCGGATATAAGTGCATGGTTCAACTCTTACCTCCCGAAGATCAACAGCCTCAACATCCGTTGGGCATGGCACGTATCATCAATGCCAAAGAAGTGCTGCAAATCTATGCCGCGGCTTTCCCCGAAGATGAAATGCAGTTGGAATTATCGGATAAACAACTGTCGGTAAATAACGGTTATTATTATCTGTGTAAAGGGAAATGCATGTATAGTACCGAGCGACTGCCCGGTACACATATACAGATGAATATTAGTGAACTAACCGATAGAATACTCCAGCCGTTAAAGCCATATATGAGCTTGATGATGAATTAAGACACGAATTACACCACCTAGGAAGAGTACGAAAAAAGAGTTGCAGATAATTCCTTCATATCTTTACTTATTTATATTCATATCTGTTTCTAATACATATACCATTTGAGGGTCAATTTCCGCTGTACGTTCACCATCTCCCTGACGGGTGTGTTGCACAAAGAGATGGAGCTTCCGCTGTTTCTTCCAGAGTTCCGTATCATGAGACGGTTCCCAGGCATCCACGGAAAAGTCGGTCAAATCCGTTATCGTCCATTTACTAATGCCGACGTCGGACGCATGTACCATCGATACACGGCTTCCCCGTTCTTCGTCGCGGAAAATATAAAAGACTTCCCCACCCTCTACCACAATACGCGGACGGGCAATAGGTATCATTTTCGTACCGCCACCCTTCAAGGTAAAAGGTGTTTTGCGATCTGTGATCTGCCGTTGATGCCATACTTTCCCGTCATTCCAGACGATACGGTATTGGGGCACGTCACTATCGGAGTCCCGCCAATAAGTAGCTATATACGGATTTCCTTCTGCATCGGCACTCATACTTGTCTGATTAATCAACTCACAGTTTTGAGGCAAACGACAGGCATACTCTGCATTAGACAATCGGATAGGAAGTTCATATTGCTCTCCACTTGATTTATACCAAGTCACTCCATTATCAAACGAACGGGCATAACATATATCATGGTTTGTTTCCACATGCCAGCTTTCGCGCCACACCCACGAAAGATGGATGGTTCCTTTCTCATCGACATACATTTGCCAATAAGCATTCCGTTTATTTTCTCCATCAATCAGTATATCCTGCACACGAGTCCATTTATGTTCTTTCAGCGAATAACGGTTCATCACCAAGTTACCACGACCGGAAGAACCGGAACGATAAACAAACAGTAAATCTCCTCCGGATAAAGAATAAAACTCCGGATAGGTTACATTTCCTTCATCAATTCCGGTCATCGGTATTTTATCTCCCAGTTTCAGAGAACCGGGAGCAATGCTCCGGCAATAATTCAGTTTATGTCCATGATGATCGAAAGACACGTGTATGTAACCTTCTCCGTCCACCATCATACTGATTACATTATGAGCATCCTTTACATTTCCCTGATATTGGGTATGGTGTAAAGTCCATTGTTTCGAATCCAGTTTCCGTTTTCCAAGTATCAGATAGCCGTCGTTATCGTAATAACTGATATATTGTTCATCACCATGCGTCACCAGCGAGTTATTGCGAAAGACCGCAGTATTGACCGAAGTACAACTATATCCCTTTCCTACTTCCACCAAACACTGGGAACAGACAAGAGTAGGAACAAGTATTATTCCGCAAAGTAGTAGTAATATCCGTTTCATGCTTATCTTCTTTTTTATTTGTCAAAGATGGAAAGAGTCCATTTTTCATGCCAGGGAATTGTTATCTTCCCGTCTTTTACAAGTACAGGCAGCCATACATAGCGGGAGTCTTCCAAGTCTTTCTTTTTCCAGCGGTCGAACATAGCAATGTATGCGTCCTTCTTTCCGATAACAGGCTGAACGTAAGTACTCTGCGCGTAAAACGTTTTATCCGCATCCGGTCCCGTACAAGGATTACCGATCGTTTTCCACGTTCCCATAATAGAATCGGCCACTGCTATTTCGGCCACATTCGGATCCCAGCCTGTGCAACCGGAGCTTAACATATAGTATTTACCATTATATTTAAACACAGCCGGAGCTTCACGAGACTCTTTGACAAAATTGCGAGTAAACCGTCCGCTGGGTTTCAGGTAATCATCAGTCAAAAGACTAATATACATAGTTTCATTATTTTCCGAAGAATAGAACTGATAAGCACGTCCGTCATCATCCACAAAAACTGTCTGGTCGCGGCTCATCGCATTGTTCGGACGGAAACTTCCCTGATAGACGAACGGTCCGACAGGAGAATCGGCAACCGCCACGCCAGCACAAGCCTTACTGTAATCGGCGCTTTCCACATGTGCCCACATTACAAACTTACCGGTCTTCTTATTAAAGATGACTTTCGGACGTTCCAACACCTTGGAGGGATGCAGGTCATGATTCGGATCGTCTTTGACTGCCGAAAGCACAATTCCTTCAAATTTCCAATTCAGCAAGTCTTTAGAGGAGTAACAACCGACTCCGGTCACGTCTGTACGATAACACTCCCACGTAGCCCAGTCCGGCAAAATCGTTTTTCCTTTCTTGTATTCACCATACCAATAGTAAGTACCATTGTGATAAAGAAGTCCGCCACCATGGGCATTGATCGGATTTCCATCCGTATCATTCCACACTTGTCCGGGGATAAATGCTGTGTTCTTTTGTGCCTGCATTGATACAGGCAATAACAACGCGCAAACGACTCCTGATAATATACACTTGATTATTCTGCAATGTCTATTCATATTCATGATATTAAATAAGATTTCTTGTTTACAAAGATAGATGATACATTAAATATAAAGGTACACTTATGTGTCAAAAAAGGACTAAAAAACAATCATTCTCCGCTAAATGTATCATATTACGGAGCATTTGCACTTCAATTTTAGCCTGCGTTTACCATATAATACGATAGGGATAGGGATTTCACCTATCAGTTCACTCAATAAAAAGAACCTACCCGATTTCAACACAAAGTGATTTTCTGGTCGAGCAGGTCATTTATATATACACATAAAATGCTTTTCTGATAGTCCGGTTTCCTAATCCTATATGGCACTTCTCTATCTATGCTTCTGAAGACATACCTGACCTGCTTCCTTATCCATTACTAACTACCCTCTCTTTCATTAATAACAAACTTTCTTTTGATTATAGGTAAACTTCCTACTACCAGTATGTAAACTTACTTTTCAATAAATGCAATCTATAAATGAAAGTTGCGTTTATAAAAACAAAACTTGCAATTATATAAATGGAACTTGCATTTATATAATCAAAGCTTGCATTTATAGTTTTCTTATAATGCAAAAGAAGTTTAGGTCCTATACAAAGGAAGTTTGTCCCTTATAGAAAAGAAGTTTTCTTATAATAGTCTGGAAGCCATCTATTAATACTTCTCCTGCCAGCTATAGATAAAAGATTTAGCAGACTAGACAGCTGTAAAAGCCAGGGTAGAAAGGTGAAAGGAAGGTGAAAGCCAGCCCTTCACCCGCTAATGACGATGAACAGGGCATTGTGAAAGGTGAAGGGTCTTTTCTTGAATATGATTATTTTAGTATACCAGCGTAAGGCAATGTCTGCAACCACAACTGAATGAATTATATCCACGAAACATTTCTCAAATATGATTTCATTCAAAGAATAAAGAAAGCAGTCTATATTGTTTATATTCAAGCAATTATTCATAGCACAATTTGTGTAGCATAAAAAGTGCTACATAAATTATGCTATAAATATTGATTCTATCAAACTTTTACCGAACAATCATTGCCACATGATCCCACAACAAACGGTAGAACTATCATCTATTTGTTTACCAATACAGCACCTCCCTGCGGAAGAATCTCCAGCTGTACTTTACCGTTCTCTTTTACTTTCAACGGCACTAGCTGTGGTGCTCCTTTTTTATCATCCTTATACAGAGAAACTGTTTTTCCGGCAAACATCTCTAAATCCAGTTTCAACTTCAATGTTTCTTTTCCTGCATTAATGGCCGCCACATACCAAGTGCCACCGTGACGACGTGCCAAGACTACATATTTCCCCGGATATCCGTCAATGAAACACGTCTCATCCCACGTGGTAGGAATCGTTTTCATATAGTCCATGCAAACAGGGGAAACATCTTTCAGGTTGTTGGGGGCAAGTGCAAAGTTCTGTACCGGATTCTGGAATAACACGGTAGTGGCTAATTGAAATATATCAGTAGTGCGACGCGTAGTTCCTCCGTCATTGTTGCGGTTCAGCCGTTTGTTCAGGAAACAGCCGCCAAATTCCATGCTACCCACCGTATTGCGGATAAACGGATGCAGACAAGCATTGAAAGCCTCTTTATCGCAGAAATGCTGGTTGAATACCATATTCTCGGATGCCAGTACGGCTTCACTACCTACATAATTCGGATACATGCGTTCCCATCCGCGAGGGATTGTACAACCGTGGAAGATCACCATCAGGCCGTGATCGTCGGCATCACTCAAGATATCTTCATACAGGCGCATCGTTTCTTGCTTGTCGCCACCAAAGAAATCGACTTTAATGCCTTTTACTCCAAGACTCTGTAACCATTTCATCTCCCGTTTGCGAATAATGGCGTTGTCCATGTGATTAACCGGTCCTTGCTCAATATCATTCCAATAACCGGAAGAGCTATACCATAAGAAGAGTTCCACGCCTTTACTACGTGCGTATTCTACCAAAGACTTCATGCGGTCACGACCGATGTTCGTATCCCACCAGTTATCAATCAACGCATACTCATATCCCATTGCCGCAGCAAAATCAATATATCGCACCTGATCGTCATAGTTGATACTACCATCCTGCCAAAGAATCCAGCTCCATGTGCCGCGTCCGAAACGGTAGTCATATTTTGTTTCATAAAGAGGACGCACGACATCCCACGCAACAGTTGTTTCCACAATCGGTTTCAAAGTCTCGCCGACAGTGATGGTACGCCAGGGAGTAGCTCCCGGCAAGGCAAATGCCGGAGCAACCGTTCCGTTGCCATTATTTTCTTCTGCCATCGGGAAAGCAATCGTATACAGATTACCTTCGCTCACATCGCTTAAACGTGAGCCGCAATATCGACTGTCCACTCCTGTCTCGCTAACCAGCACCCAACCATCGTCACCAATACGGAACAGGCAAGGGAATGTGTAACCATGCCCGTACTGGGAACGGTCACTCATCGGAGCATCTGCCTTGTATTCTTCCTCATAACTGGGTTTTGTACGCTTCCATCCTATCATAGCATCGCTTTGCGGACACAAGAAAGTAGTAGTCTGTTGCGGAAAACGGAAACCGGTTTCTTCGGCAGTCACCGTTACACTTCCTTTTCCATCTTGACGCGGCAGAATATAACGGAAAGCTACATCATTGTTGCTGACACGAAAGACAACGTCTATTTTCTGCCCTTTCGGATTCTCAAAATGACAGTTCAGCTCGTTTGCCTGATAATACACTTGTGAGGTTTTAATACGATCCTGATGGTAGACAGTATCAATCGGGGTGACCGTATGCCCTGTCAGTTTCATTCCTTTAGCAAAGTCACCGATATTCGTGTTCATACCCAAAGGTGATTTCTCCAGCATGGTTTTCCCATTATAGGTAATGGAATAACTTGGCTTTTCGGTAGGAGAAGTAAAGACAACCAATTGCAGTTTTTCATCCGGTCCTTTCACGACCACGTCTTGTGCCATCAGCGAAGTCAGACAGCAACCAGCCACCAGTAGAGTGCTTATTATCTTCTTCATATTATTCATGTTATTATGTTCTTCATTTATTTCCTGTTATTTCTCATTTGCCTTTTTTATCCGGATCACCGTAAAAGAGTAGGCAGACAATTGGCAATCAAACTTTTCTGCCACTTCCACCGTATCTTCAACAGGTAGCGGAGTATCTGCCGGTTTACCGGTCAGTACGGTTCTCTTTGCAGAAGGCTGTATCACACCGATTCCGGAAAGGTCGACATGGGTATTAACCTCTACTGGAAGTAAGTTGACCAACTTTACAATCACATCTCCACTTGCCGAATCGCGGACAATGGAAGAAGCAAAACGTTTCTGCACTTTATCGTCTTTATTATCCAAAGTGATCTTCGACGGCAAATATTCGTTTCCGGCATTCTGTCCGTAGAGTTTCTGCACATAATATCCGGTGGTAGGTTTCACTTCCCGGTTATTGAAGTAAATCAAATCCGGATTCCATTGGGTATGTCCTTCTTTGGCGAGAAGAGGAGCATAGGAAGTCATGTGTACAACGTCTCCATTGCGTTCCAAGGCAGCAAGATAAAGAGCTTCCGTCAGTGCAGTTTCGATATTCGCTTTTCGTCCCGGGATATGAGTCGCATATTCGCCCAGGTATACTTTTGTCTTTTTCGAACGGTCGTATTTATCGTAGAAATCCTGATTGTTCAGGAACCATCCCGGAGTCTGATAATAATGTTCGTCCACCATCGGCACACCCAGTTTGTCGGCCAGTTTCCATCCTTCTACGTAGTCTGTTCCTTCATTGAACGGTCCTACTGTACCTACAACGACCATTTCAGGATATTTTTCTTTGATGGCATTAAATATCATTGTAAAACGTTCTTCGAAGATATCGGTGATGAGATCTTCATTTCCGATGCCAATGTATTTCAGATTAAAAGGTTTCGGATGGCCTGCTTCGGCACGTACCTTTCCCCACTTTGTCTTCTTAGCGTCGCCGTTTGCCCACTCTATCAGATCAAGAATATCCTGAATATAAGCACCCATTTCGCTCATTGGGATACCGCCTTGCTGCCCGCCTCTCAAGTCACCGTGACAGGCAGAGTTCTGGCAAGGAACACCGGCTGCCAATACCGGAAGCGGTTCTGCGCCAATATCTTCGCAGAATTGGAAATATTCAAAATATCCCAGTCCCATGCTTTGATGATATCCCCAAAGGTTACGTTGCGCCTTTCTTGCTTCTAACGGACCGACTGTGTTTTTCCATTGATAGATATTCTTCAGACCATCACCATGAGCCACACAGCCACCGGGAAAACGGATGAAACGGGGATGAATGTCAGCTAACACTTGAGCCAGATCCTTGCGGAGTCCGTTCTTGCGTCCTTTAAATGTATGCTGCGGAAATAGGGAAATCATATCCAGATTCAATTCTCCAGCAGATTGGGGAATGATTTCGAGGCGAGTATCTGCGGTTGCTTTGGCAGTAATCACTGTTTTATACGTTTTCCATTGCCGGGAAGATACAGTCAGAGAAGTCTCTCCACATATATTTCCTTCTCCATCTACCAAACGAACCTGCAATTTGTTTGATTGCCCCTGCGGAACCCTCGCAAATATGGAAAAGTCATATTTCTCTCCGACATTCAGCGCGATACCATCAAAGCCTGTATTTTCTAACGCGGCTCCCGGTCGTTCTACATTCAATACGGCATAATGTGGATTATTGGCATGAATAGGATCGGTAGTGTTAATGGTGAAAGTGGTTTTATCTCCTTTCAATGTCCAGGAATGAGTACTATTCCAGTTCTTATCCCCTTCCCTGTCTGAAGGGTCGTATTCGAAATCACGGTTCTGGATCAGCTCTGCATAGAGTCCTCCGTCTGCCGAATAATTAATATCTTCAAAGAAGACACCCAACAAGACATCGCTGATGTCTTTGGCACGTTCGGGCTGTACGGTGACCATTGCATTTACAGGCTTCAAACCGGCAAAACGTTCTCCATCCTGCACCGGACGTTCTTCATGCAATGAGTTCCGATATTGATTCCAGCCATAGTTCTTATTTAATCCATCTACCAAAGTCCACGCTACCCGGTTGATAGTTCCTTTCTGCTCCTCTCCGGCAACTACGGCTTTCACTCTTGTTCCGTCAAAATCGGAAGTAGTACGGGGATATTTCTGGCTGGTCCAGTTTATCAAGTCTTTAGAAGTGGCCTGACCGTATCCATCACGATCATTCAATTTCCAGGTACATATCCATTCGCCAGCGGGCGACTGTTTCAAATAAGGGTCGAGCATTTTCTTCTGTGATCCCCAACGGCTGTAATCACACCGGAGATATCCGTAGTTCCGGCCGACTTCAAACCAGTTTTCCTTATCCATGCTCCAGGCAAAACGAAGCCCGCTACGTCCGTCGTCTCCGGAAGTGGCAAAGGAAAAGAGATAAACCGAATCGGGGGTACTCGTCATTTCTTTGATTGCAGCTAAAGTGACTTGCTGAAACGACAAAAACAAGACAACTAAAAACAGGAATAAATTTCTCATGGTATCTATTGCATTAAGATTATCAATCGCAAAGTTAAGATTTTCATTATTCTAACTGATATATTTCAAGCTATAATTGGTTGTTTTACACTTAAAAATATATAAGAAACAAGTAAACAAGGGTAAAATATACACTTTTTCCAATATCGTATACTATTTTCCTGGATTACACTAGTGAATCCACCTTATCTTAATAACTCAAAAAAAGACGAAAGGGTGAATGTATTTATCTGGAAATGAAAATTACCCGCTTGAAATTCATTGAATTTGTAGATGAGAGGTGCCCAAATTTCCTTTCAACGAAATCATCTTCGCGACAAGAAGCTGTGGCGAGGATGATTTCTAATTTAGATGGGTTTTGACCTTCCTCCTTTAGATCAGAAACCTTCCGGTTTACCATACGCCTTGAAAAGGCGTTGCAATTCTTTTTGAGTAATCGGAATAACAGTACCGTGGCGTGGATGGAAATCCATACTGATAGCATGGTCAATCACTTTGAAGTGTTCCAGATCGACACTTTCCGTAAACTGGTATTTGCCTTTCATATACACATCATACATCAAGATGTACTTATCCGAGCCAATCAATGGAAAGATACCCGCACCCTCTACTGCATCCTTCGTCTGCTGCTTATAGTCATCTGATTCCGTCCACTGTCCGGAGATCAGAGAAGGAGAAGTAGCCTTTTTAATGCCATTTCCATTCCCTTCCGTTTTATAGAACAGGTGATAAATTCCATCTTTATAAATAATGTCGCCGTCAATACATGACTTTTCGTTTTTCGGAAGAAACAGTGGTTTCGGTTCTCCTTCTATATCGGTGAAATCCTTGTTAGCATAAGCATAATAAATGATGTCCGGGCCATTGCCATGTTGCATGGACCAATAGATCATGTATTTTCCGGCTTCCTTGTCATAAATCGTTTGTGGCGCCCACACACGTTTCAGGTTTTCCTGATCGGGATATTTCTTCTGGATATTCACGATATTGGAAGTCCAGTGTACAAGGTCTTTCGATTTCAGCAATACCATGGCGCGATTAGAACTCCATCCATTGGCAGATACCATGTCTGTAACTACCATATAAAATGTCTTCCCATCTTCACAACGTAAAATATGAGGATCGCGCACTCCGCCTGTTGAACTAATCACCCGGGAATCAAGTACCGGTTGATTTCCATTCAAAGCTTTATAATTATATCCGTCGAGACTAACAGCCATCCTGACGGCTTCTTCACTCATGCGATTGCCGGTGAAATAAACAAACAGGTAGGCAGATTGTTGGCAATATCCAGTCAACACTCCTACGAAGAGGAGTGCGAAAAGGATTATATTTTTCTTCATATCTATTATCATTTCAATGCTTGTACATCAATAGTTTAGTAATTAAAGTCGGCAGATTTCACATACACCCGATATTCTTTAATCATGCCCGGATATTCTTTTTCGGCACGGGGCAGATAGCGGAAGCCGGTCACTGTTTCCACTTTACTCAAGTCAATCACCAGTTGATGAGGATAAGGGACATTATCCACAGTCATCCAGAAAGTAGATTCCTGCAAATCAAATATTTTGTCGGCTGTACGGTTGCCGCTACGCGTTTCTTCGCTATCGGCATAACGAATCTTCCAATGCTCACGAGATACCGGTTTGCCATCAGCTCCCAGGACATCGAACTCTGCCACTGCTGCGATGTTATCATTTGCTTGCGGAGAAAGCGCTTCCAAACAGAAATAACGTCCTTTCACTGGAGCAGCAAATCGTACTTCCTGCCAGCCGTTGCCCGGAGTGAAAGCACCTTCATGTATTACTTTCTCACCTGCCAGTTTCAGTTTTTCTCCATCCTTGCGGTGTGTTTCGGGAGCTTTTTCACGAAGCATATCAAGAATAGGTTTCTTCAAGCCTTTGATAGAAGCCTTGGCAGGACCTTTCAAATCCAATACGAGAATTTCATTCTCTCCTTCTTTCAGCCAGCAGCCCGGCATAAAGAGGGTCTGTTGCGGACCGATTTCCCAGAAACGCCCCATTGCATGACCATTCACCCAAACCATACCTTTACCCCATGTACTCATATCCAGAAATGTATCTCCTACTTTATCCAGTTTAAAAGTGCTCTTGTAGTAAGCAGGCATAAACGGTAGTATTTTTGTATCGTTATATTTCTTGTCTTTAATAAAAGAATAATCTACTGGAAAGTTGTACACAGTCCAGTTTTTCAATTCCTTAGCCTGATTACCCGAAACTAGCTCCACCTTTTCTGTAATACCTTTGCGGTCGTGAATGGATTTGTCAAAGTTGACACGTCCCATTGCTTCCACCAGAATATCCAGTTGCGTACCTTTTTTTAGTGCGGGCAAAGTCGTAGTAAATTCTCCTTTGCGACGGTCCAAACGAGCCAGAAGTTTGCCGCCGGCATAGATTTGCGCCCAGTCGTGCACTTCCGTAATCTTCAAAACGGTTCCTGCGGGGATTGCTTCAGGCAGTGTGGTCCGATACAGAATAGTTCCCCATCCTTGATTGAATTGTTCCATCGGTTGAATATCCACTATTTGTTTGGCTTCCGGCAAATTCGAGAATAGTGGAGCCACTTTATTGAAATGAATTTCTGGAATCTCAATAACAGGCAAAGCAGCGGGGATTTCAGGCAATGATTCACCCGCCGAAAGATAGTTTTTCAATAAATCGCGAAGCAAGAAAAACTTTTCGGTAGTCCATCCGGCTTCACTGATCGGAGCGTCATAATCATACGAACTGCACATAGCGGAATAAGCCGGGTTGTTTGCACCTCCCCAATGACCGAAAGTCGTCCCTCCGTGAGTCATATAGAGACTGAAAGAAATATTCCGGTCGAGCATATCCTTGATGCCCTGTACCATGTCTTTCGCAGGACGTGTTTCGTGTTTCCGTCCCCAATGGTCGAACCATCCGCTCCAGAACTCACTACACATCAATGGAGTTTCGGGACGAAGCTCTTTCAGTTTCTTAAACTGCTGGTCGATATTAGCCCCAGTTCCGAAATTCACAGTCCAAATCAAATCGTCGAGTGCGTTATTGGTAAAGTTACTGCTCCAGTCACATTGAAACAGAGGCACATCGGTAAAACCGGATTCACGTACCAAATCACGTACGGCAGAAACGTATGGTTTATCGGTTCCGTAAGAGCCATACTCGTTCTCCACCTGAACCATGATAATGTTTCCTCCTTTATCCACTTGCAACGGAGCCAGTTGTTTGCCGACTTCTTTCATAAAAATGCCTACGCGTTCCATGTAATAAGGATCAAGCGTGCGCAAAGCTACGTCTTTTTTCTTTAACAGCCACCAGGGAAGTCCTCCCATCTCCCATTCCGCACACACATACGGACCGGGACGGACAATGACGTACATTCCATGTTGCTGCGCAAGTTTACAGAAAGCGGCAATATCATTCTGACCGGAGAAGTCGAACTTTCCTTCTTCCTGTTCGTGGATATTCCAGAAAATATAAATGCAAATCGTATTCATTCCCAATGCTTTGCACATCTCTATGCGATGACTCCAGTAAGCCTGTGGGATACGGGTGTAATGCAATTCAGCCGCCTTCACTACAAATGGTTTTCCATCAAGCAGGAATGTGTTCTTGCCCGCCTCAAATTTGTGGGCAGTGGTTTGCGCCTGTGCACTACTAAAGAGAATAACTGTAAAAAGTACCAGTAAAGCAATAATTTTGTTTTTCATGGTTTATTCAAAAATAGAATTTTAATAGTATACGGCAAAGGTAGGCGATTCACCTAAAAAGGAGGGGATAATTATCATTCAAAAAGGGTTAGAAATAAAGCAAAATAGCGCCAATTGGCGCTATTTGGCTTTATTTCATTTATTCCCGATCGCAGAAATACCTGGCAGAAACATAACCATTAAGTCACAAAAGGATAGTTCATATCTATTGTTATTGCCCTAAAGATAATAAATAAAACACCAATGGTCAAATAATGATAGTCATAAAACGACCATCATTATTTGACCATTGGCCTATCACTATAAAATCAGTTTTCTTTTGTCAGCAGACTTTCCAATTCTTCCGCGTTCAGACGAAGATAAAATTGTCCGCGATAGGCTACGGAGATACCGCCTGTTTCTTCCGAAACAATAATAGCATGAGCATCCGACTGTTGAGAGATTCCCATTGCTGCGCGATGTCGCAAGCCAAGTTCTTTCGGTATATTCAAATCATGGGATACAGGAAGAATACATCCTGCCGCCTTGATACGTTTTTTGCTGATTACCATTGCGCCATCGTGCAACGGACTATTCTTGAAGAATATATTTTCGATTAAACGTTGGTTGATTGCCGCATCAATCAGTTCGCCCGTACGGACAACTTCATCTAAAGGAACGTTATGCTCTATGACAATCAATGCACCGACTTTTTGCTTCCCCATATTCAAACAAGCCATTACCACCGGCATGATATCGTCATGCTTCAACGACTCTTTTTTCGAACCGTTAAAAAGACGGGCCAGTGCGCTGACATGTCGGTGAGACCCCAAAGTCAAGAGGAAACGGCGTATCTCATCCTGAAAAAGAACAATCAACGCGATCACACCCACATTCATCAATGTGTCGAAAATAGAGCCCAACAATTTCATTTCCAGCACTTGCGTCACCACCAGCCAGATCAGGATAAAAACCAAAATTCCGGTGAATACCTTGATGGAGCCGGAAGCTTTCATCAGTTTGTAGGTATAGTACAAAACAAAAGCTACCAGCAGGATATCGATAAAATCTTTTATACCAAACTCAAAAAACATGCACCCTCCTCTTATTTGTCATATCCACTCTCTATTTTTAATTTCTCTGTGATCCGGACAGCTTCCACCGCCTCACGCACATCATGTACACGCAGGATGTGCGCTCCTTTCATTAACGCAACAGTGTCCAATACGGTTGTCCCGTTTAATGAATCTTGCGGGGTTCCTCCCAATAATTTATAAATCATTGATTTCCGCGAAACTCCCACTAAAACGGGAAGTTCGAAGATATGAAACTCTTCCAGATGTGCCAATAGTTCATAATTATGTTCCAGTGTCTTTCCGAATCCGAATCCCGGATCGAGAATGATATCTTTCACTCCCAAGTCGCGAAGTTGCTGCACTTTACGGGCGAAATACAGGAAAACATCTTTTATCAGATTATCATAAGACGGTTCTTTCTGCATATTTTGGGGAGTTCCCTGCATGTGCATCATTATATAAGGTACTCCCAAGTCGGCTACTGTCTGAAACATCCGGTGATCCATTTCACCGGCAGCTATGTCATTAATAATAGCCACTCCATATTCTTTCACACATTCTTCCGCCACATCAGCCCGGAAAGTATCAACGGAAATAATGGCTTCGGGATGATTACGATTCAAAATTTCCAAACCGGTGCGCAGTCTTCGCATCTCTTCTTCAGCAGAAATATGTTCGGCATTCGGTCGTGAAGAATAGGCTCCTATATCAATTATTGAAGCACCTTCATCAAGTATCTGCCGGGCCCGGGCAGCAATGTCTTCTTCAGTCTGCATCCGGCTGCCGGAATAAAAAGAATCGGGAGTAACATTTAAAATTCCCATCACCTGCGGAGTAGCAAGATCAAGCAACCGCCCTTTTACATTTATACAAATAGGAGATATAGGTTTCATCATTGACAACATTCCTTTTAGATCGCCTACAAATGTAGATAAAAAAAGCAAGTATTCGTACTAAAAAGAAGAAATAAACGTATATTTGCAAACTATAGAAGAACCCGAAAAATTCATACCATGAGCCGATTAACCCTATTTCGCGTAGGATTTCTTTTCCTCATTTTGTTCTTTACCACTACTGCTAAAGCTCAAAAAGAGGCTGAAACTTTCAATGTTGACTCTACTCTCTATGAATATTATCAACGTTGTCAAGAATACTTGTTAGAGCCTGTTGTACTTAATATGTCCGACACTTTATTCCGAATGGCCGGCGAACGGCAGGACGAACGAATGCAGGCAGTAGCCATAGCCACTCAACTGGATTATTATTATTTCCAAGGAACCAATGAAGACAGCGTAATCCACTATACCAACAAAGTAAAAGAATTCGCCAAGGCCACTCATCAGCCTAAATACTATTACTTCGCATGGGCTAATAGATTAATTACCTATTACCTAAAAACAAGCAGAACAAACATAGCACTTTATGAAGTGCAAAACATGTTAAAAGAAGCTCAAGAAGAGGATGATAAGACCGGCCTCTCCCGTTGCTATAACATCATGTCGCAAATCTACACCATCAAAAGATTCGATTCGATGGCGTTCGAGTGGCGATTGAAAGAAATCGAGCTGACTGAAAAATACAAGATCGAAAACTACAACATCTCCCAGACTTATGCCCAGATAGCCAACTATTACATCAACCAGAAAAAGCAAAAAGAAGCATTGGCTGCTGTGGAAAAAGCCATTGCGACTGCCAATTCCTCTACGCAACAAATATCTGCCAAGTTGGAATTTGTAAACTATTACAGCAAGTTCGGCGACTTTCAAGCTGCCGAAAAATTATTGAAGGAGTGTCAGGCAGCGTTTGAACAGGACAAAAGACTGGAGTCTATCAAAAAGAGACTGTATAATATAGAATGTTTATACTACCAGCAGACCAAACAATATCAGAAAGCGCTGGAAGCCGCAAAGATGCAGGAAAAAGAAGAACGTCGTTTAAGCGAAAGCATACTTAGCAGCAGCCATTATCGCACACAAGGAGAAATCTACCAAAAGATGGGGAATATGAACCTGGCGGTCAAATATCTGCAAATGTACATCAACACGGATGACTCTTTGAAAATAGCCAATGAGCAAGTGGCCAGCAGCGAATTCGCCACCTTATTAAATGTAGAAAAACTCAATGCCGAAAAGAAAGAACTCATGCTTCAGGCACAAGAGAAGGAGTTGCATAATAAAACAACCTTGATTATTTCATTGATTATTTTATTAGGTATCTTATTCATATTCCTTTATAGAGAAAACTTCCTGAAACGCAAACTGAAAGTTTCGGAAGCCGAACTTAAAACAAGGAATGAAGAGCTTATGGTATCGAGGGAAGAATTGCGTAAAGCCAAAGATATAGCGGAGGCAAGCAGCCGGATGAAAACAACATTTATCCAGAGCATGACGCACGAAATCCGCACACCGCTCAACTCTATCGTAGGCTTCTCGCAGGTATTAAGCGATCATTACAGCAATAGTCCGGAAACACAGGAGTTTGTCAATATCATCAAAAGCAACAGTAACGACTTGCTTCGACTGGTGACTGATGTGCTCACGCTGTCCGAACTGGATCAATACGAACAACTGCCCACTGACCCCGAAACAGACCTTCATGCGATCTGTCAACTTGCATCTGAAGTTGCCAAAGATAACACGCAGAAAGATGTAGAAGTTTTATTCGAACCTGAAAGAGAAAGCCTGCTCATACGCAGTAATTCGGAACGTATATCACAAGTATTGAACAACCTGGCACATAATGCCGCTAAATTTACGACTCATGGCAGTATTCGCATCGCTTATTCCGTATTGGAAGCTGAAAAGAAAATTGAAATCAGTGTGACCGATACAGGAACAGGCATCCCGAAAGACCAACAGGAAGCAGTATTTGAACGTTTCTACAAAATGAATTCTTTCACGCAGGGCACCGGGCTCGGACTTCCAATATGCCGGAGTATTGCCGAAAAGTTAGGAGGTAGTCTCCGAATCGACACTTCTTATACAGAAGGATGCCGGATGATCCTGACTCTTCCTTTGATATACGCCTAAGCAAAAAACTGTCCGAACTCCCATCAAATCCGAAAGAATAGCCTATCTTTGCAACGTTTTAAATAAAAGATCAGGTTATGAAACTTTCTGCTCTTTACCAGATTTTTCTGGATTGCCAATCAGTAACTACTGATAGCCGGAACTGCCCGGACGGTTCTTTGTTTATCGCCTTGAAAGGTGAGTCGTTCAACGGTAATGCATTTGCCAAATTAGCGCTGGACTCCGGATGCGCGTTTGCCATTATCGATGAAATACAGTATGCCATAGAAGGCGACCAACGATATATACTTGTAGACGACTGCCTGCAAACCATGCAGCAGCTTGCCAACTATCATCGCCGCCAACTCGGAACGCGAGTGATCGGCATTACGGGCACTAATGGGAAGACAACCACCAAAGAGTTAATTTCCAGCGTTCTCTGCCAAGCCCACAATGTACTCTATACTTTAGGTAATCTCAACAACCACATCGGCGTACCGACTACCCTGCTACGGTTAAAACCGGAACATGACCTTGCCGTCATTGAGATGGGCGCCAACCATCCGGGGGAAATCAAGTTTCTTTGCGAAATAGCCGAACCGGATTATGGTATTATCACTAACGTAGGCAAAGCTCATCTGGAGGGATTCGGTTCTTTCGAAGGAGTTATCAAGACCAAAGGAGAGCTTTATGATTTCCTCCGCAAGAAAGATGCCATCACCTTTATCCATCACGATAACCCCTATTTGATGAATATCTCACAGGGACTGAACCTGATTTCTTATGGAACAGAAGATGATCTCTATGTCAATGGCCGGATTACCGGCAATTCGCCTTATCTTGCTTTCGAATGGAAAGCCGGTAAGGACGGTGAACGCCATCAGGTTCGCACACAGTTGATCGGAGAATATAATTTCCCGAATGCCCTGGCTGCCATCACTATCGGACGTTTCTTCGGAGTGGAAGCAAAGAAGATCGATGAAGCTCTGGCAGAGTATACGCCACAGAACAACCGTTCCCAACTTAAAAAGACGGAAGATAACACGCTTATCATTGACGCATACAACGCAAACCCAACCAGCATGATGGCTGCCTTGCAAAACTTCCAGAACATGACAGTCCCTCACAAGATGCTCATATTAGGAGATATGCGCGAACTAGGTGCTGATAGCCCGGCCGAGCATCAGAAAATCGTTGACTACATCAAAGAAAGTGATTTTGAGAAAGTATGGCTCGTGGGAGAACAGTTTGCCACAAGTGAACATTCTTTTAAAACTTATGCAGATGTGCAGGAAGTTATAAAGGATTTGCAAGAAGATAAACCCAAAGGATATACCATTCTTATTAAAGGTTCCAATGGGATCAAGCTTAGTTCAACGGTAGAATTTCTATAAAACCGGAATGGTAAACTTCAAATGATAAATAATAAACGGTGAATAATGGTTGACTATATCATATCCATTATTCACCGTTTATTATTTGCCATCGTTCACGGCTTATCGTTCACCTTTGTTGTTCATAGGTTGCCTTTACTATTTATTTATTTTCATCCTCGGCCGTACGACATAATAGGCCACTAAACTAGCCAGAATCGCCCCTGTTGTATTGGCCGCAAAATCCAACCAGTCACCACCCCGGTAAGTAGTACAGTATTCCTGCAGCAACTCCACACAACCGCTGAAAAGCACCGGACAAAGGAATGCCCCTACCCACGCATGCCACATGGGAGCATGATCCCTGCGATGTGCACGCAAAAACTCCAGCCACAACATCCCCGACATACCGAAATACATACAAACATGAACCAGTTTGTCTAAATTGGGAATTTCATTCAAATCCGTCTTAGGCGGTTTAAAGAACGACAGATAAATCACTGTCAAAATGATAAAAAGCGAGATAGGATATTTCTTAATATAAGATAGCATATCTAAATAATATTACAATTTTCGTGCAAATATAAGTATCATTTTCTATATTTGCACTTTAACTCGCATATTTTATAACGATTTGTAAGATAAAACAAGATTTATGGCAAAAATTGATAGAGCGAACTTCGGCAGCAAATTAGGGGTCATACTCGCTTCTGCCGGCTCTGCAGTTGGGTTGGGTAATATATGGAGGTTTCCATACGAAACAGGAAATCATGGAGGTGCCGCTTTTATACTGATCTATTTAGGTTGTATCTTTCTCTTGGGATTGCCTATTATGATTGCCGAGTTCCTGATAGGACGCCGATCAAGAGCCAACACTGCAAGAGCGTATCAAACATTAGCTCCGGGAACGCATTGGCGTTGGGTAGGACGCATGGGAGTATTAGCAGGTTTCCTGATACTTAGTTATTATGCAGTAGTAGCAGGGTGGACACTTGAATATATTCTTGAGGCTGCCACCAATGGCTTTGCCGGAAAAAACTCCGGAGAGTTTATCTCTTCTTTCCAACAATTCTCCAGTAGCCCATGGCGACCGGTCGTATGGCTGGTAGCATTTTTATTGATTACTCATTTCATTATCGTGAAAGGAGTAGAAAAAGGGATTGAAAAGTCTTCGAAGATCATGATGCCTACCTTGTTTATCATTATCCTCATACTGGTAGTTTGTTCGGTCACTCTACCGGGAGCTGGTGCGGGTATTGAATTCCTGCTCAAACCCGACTTTAGCAAAGTGGACGGAAATGTGTTTTTAAGTGCTATGGGACAGGCTTTCTTCTCTTTGAGTCTGGGTATGGGATGCCTTTGCACCTACGCCTCTTATTTCAGTAAAGAAACCAACCTGACTAAAACAGCTTTCAGTGTAGGAATCATTGATACTTTTGTGGCAATACTAGCCGGATTTATCATCTTCCCGGCAGCCTTTTCGGTTGGCATACAACCGGATTCAGGTCCCAGTCTGATCTTTATCACGCTGCCTAATGTATTCCAACAGGCATTTGGCGGAGTTCCCGTACTAGCATACATATTCTCTGTAATGTTCTACGCATTGTTGGCGATGGCTGCTTTAACTTCTACCATTTCTTTGCATGAAGTAGTAACCGCTTATCTTCACGAGGAGTTTAATCTTTCCCGTGGAAAAGCAGCAAGGTTAGTCACCGGCGGTTGTGTCTTCCTCGGAATATTCTGTTCATTATCATTGGGAGTCATGAAAGGATTCACCGTTTTCGGACTGGGAATGTTCGATCTCTTCGACTTTGTAACAGCTAAAATCATGTTACCACTTGGCGGACTGTGTATCTCCCTCTTTACCGGATGGTATCTGGATAAAAAGATTGTATGGTCAGAGATTACCAATGACGGCTCGTTAAAGATACCGGTATACAAGCTTATCATCTTTATATTAAAATATATCGCACCAATCGCCATCTCACTGATATTTATCAATGAACTTGGGCTAATCAAGCTATAATGTGGAAAAACTTCCTTTATTATACTAAAACCGAACGACAAGGCATTATCGTCCTTGTCGTTCTTATTTTAGGAGTATATGCAGCTCCTGAACTCTTTACCTTTTGCACTCGTACCGAAGATACCGACTGCACAGAGAATGAGAAAGCCGATCAAGAATATAATGACTTTATTTCCTCTCTCCGGGAAACAAAACCTCACCCAAAGTCCGGTCATTCTTTTCCATCAACCCCTCAAAGGGAAATCAAGCTTACGATGTTCGATCCGAACACCGCGGACTCTACTACTTTCCTTTCACTCGGATTACCGTCGTGGATGATAAAGAATATCCTGCACTATCGCCATAAACAAGGCAAATTCCGCCATCCGGAGGATTTTCGGAAGATATACGGACTCACAGAAGAACAATACCAGACTCTTCATCCTTATATCCAAATTACAGAAGATTTCAGTTCGAAAGATAAAGATACAACACGGTTATTAACCGTACAAAGCATACAACGGGACACACTTGTGAAATACCTCCCGGGAACTGTCGTCAGCCTCAACTCTGCTGATACCACCGAACTTAAAAAGATTCCGGGAGTCGGAAGCAATATTGCCCGGATGATCGTAAATTACCGCGAACGGCTGGGGGGCTTTTGCCGGATAGAGCAGTTACAGGAGATTCATCTAAAAGTAGAAAGACTCCGCCCGTGGTTTTCTATTGACACCCATCAGATACACCGTATCAATTTAAACAAAGCCGGTATGGAACGAATGATGCGTCATCCATATATAAACTACTATCAAGCGAAGGTCATCATAGAATATCGGAAAAAGAAAGGAATCTTAAAAAGTCTGAAGCAATTATCCCTTTATGAGGAGTTCACTCCTATTGATCTTGAACGGATCGAGCCCTACATTTGTTATAATAAATAAAAAAAGATGCATTCCTATCACACCAGACAAGAATGCATCACACACAAACAAAACAAACACTCTACTATCATCTTCACAGACTTCCGTAGAGAAGCGACTATAAATATATAGCTAAAAGATAGAACACTTGCAAGGCTCTACCTTTTTGGTATACATTTTTAGAAGTTAGGTTCTCTAATTAATATTTTTTAATCATACCATCCACCATATGGACTGTCCGGTCCGTAATTTTGGCAAGTCCCTCGTCATGCGTCACTATGACAAAAGTCTGCCCCAGACGGTCCCTCAAATCGAAGAACAGTTGATGTAAATCTTCTTTATTATGTGTATCCAGACTACCGGATGGTTCGTCTGCCAGAATAACTGCCGGGTCGTTAATCAAAGCCCGCGCTACCGCTACCCGTTGTTTCTCACCTCCCGACAGTTCATTCGGTTTATGAGAAGCCCGGTCAACCAGCCCCATGAAATCCAGAATCTTCGTGGCACGGTCATTTGCCTCTTTGGAAGAAACGCCTGCAATAAGGCCGGGAATCATCACATTTTCCAATGCCGTAAACTCCGGCAACAGTTGATGAAACTGGAAAACAAAACCGATATTCTTATTACGGAACGCAGATAGTTCTTTCTCTTTCATCCGGCTTACTACTGTTCCGTCAATCTGCACCGTACCCGCGTCCGGTTCATCGAGAGTGCCCATGATTTGCAACAAAGTCGTTTTACCGGCACCGCTCGGGCCTACGATACTGACAATTTCTCCTTTATTGATTTCCAGATCAATGCCTTTCAACACCTGTAATGAGCCGAAACTCTTCGTTATACCTTCTAGTTTTATCATAATAGCCTTTATAATCGTTTAATGACATATTCAGCCAGATAGCACCCAAACACGGCCGGCATATAACTGACTGTTCCACACGTCGATTTCTTATTCTGTTCATCATCCGTCAGCAACACGGCTTTCGGATCGGCTTGTTCCGTACTGAACACTACCGGAAGTTTCCGTTTCATTCCCATCTTCTGCAAGCGTTTCCGTACCGCCTTGCTCAAACCGCAATGATACGTCTCCCAAAGATTGGCAAAACGAACTTGGGTGATGTCACTCTTCGCTCCTGCTCCCATACTGGAAACAATCTTTATACGACGTTTCATCGCCTCATAAATCAGAAAGCATTTCGGACTGATTGTATCAATAGCATCTACTATAAAATCATATTGATTGGCATCCAGCAGTTCCGGTATATTCTCATCTTTCAGGTAGACGGGCAGAACGGTCAATTCGATATCCGGATTTATATCTTTATAACGGGCAGCCAATACTTCCGCTTTCGACATTCCCAGTGTGGAATGCATGGCCGGCAACTGACGATTCATATTGGTAGGCTGCACTGTATCGGCATCTACAATCGTCATCCGTCCGACTCCTGCGCGGCAGATCATCTCGGCGGCGTAAGCCCCCACTCCACCCAATCCCACGACCAATACGTGCGCGTTCCGGATGCGTTCCATCTTTTCCTCTCCTAACAGGAGTGCTGTTCTCTGTTGCCAGTCGTATTTTTCCATCAGTTTTTCTTTAACCATTTATAGAACCATTTACCCACTTTCTCATAATGTTGAGATTCATTATGTCCGCGCGGATCAGAGAATGACACAATTTCCTGCGGTTCTCCAAACTGATCGGGATAGATGATAATCAAACTATTATTAGAGAAATATTTTCCCAGTTGCGCCGGCAGACGTTCAAAAGAGGTATCGTAAGAGATAGACCCGCGACGGGCAGAAACAACCACCAGCAAGTGGTCATAATTCACCTGTCCCGTCAATAACAGGAGATCTTCCCACTCTTCCAGGATGGAAAATTCTGTCGGGGTACCTGCATGTCTTTTCTTCACCAGTTGCTGAAGGCGCATCAATGTACGCTCATTAGCAAAGAAATGCACCCGACAGCCGAGGATACTTCCCATACGGCAGAAATGTTCCACCCACTTTGAGAAACCCGATTCATATTCAGCCTTTGGCGGAACGGCAATATTAATTCGGCGCAGGGTGTTAACCGGCATCAGGAATTTGGCAATCATCACTTCACGATGCGTACCTTTCAATAGGCTTTCAGCCAGATGTCCGAAGAAAGAGTCGACAATATTGGCCTTCCGGTGCAGACCGATCACAACATCTGTAGCTTCATATTCTTTGATCGTATGGATAATCCCCGAAGCAATATTCAAATCATAACGGCTCACCATCGTGACAGGCACATCGGCGGCAGCAGCAATCATGGCAGCCTTCTCCAAATTCCGTTTACCCTGCTGCTCTTTCTTCTCCGAACTGTTATTATCATTAATCACATTCAATGCAACCAATGCATTCTTCTGCTTGGCATCCTTTATCACCAAAGCCAGATTAACCAAATCTTCAATCGTCTCCGGATTAGCGACCGGAATCAGGATCTGCTCCTTATTTATCTGTTTAGCTTCTTCTTCCGCTTGCACATTTTCATCCAGAGCGAAACGGCGGGCCGAACGTTCGGTCACCAAAGAACTGATGACGCAAGTGAAAAGTATCATCACTACCGTACCGTTCAATACATCATCATTCAACAAGCGTTCTCCATTCTCCATAATAATTTCGTGGCCGATCAGTACTGCTGCCAGTGTAGCCGCAGCCTGCGCATTACTCAAGCCGAATATCATGCTCCGTTCATTCGACTGCATCCGATAGATCTTTTGTGTGATCCAGGCAGCCAGCCATTTACTAAAGGTTGCCACCACTGTCATCACAATAGCCACTTTCAATGCTTCACCTCCGGTAAACAGGCTTCTTACATCAATAATCATTCCGACACCAATCAGAAAATAGGGAATAAACAGTGCATTTCCCACAAATTCCAACCGGTTCATCAAAGGAGATACATGAGGAATCAGGCGATTCAATACCAAGCCCGCCAGGAAAGCTCCTAAGATTCCTTCCATTCCTACAAATTCCATCAATCCTCCTCCGAGGAAAACCATCGCCAGCACAAATACAAACTGCATCACGCTGTCATCGTACTTCCGGAAGAACCAGCGTCCGATACGGGGGAAAAAGAACACAATCAGAAATCCGAGGAAAGCCACTTTTGCCACAAGAAATACCCAGAACCAGCCATCGACAGTTCCCTTAAACATGCCTCCTATGACAGCAAGAATAATCAAAGCAAGGGTGACGGTGACAGCAGTACCACCAATGGTGATATTGACACTGCGCAAACGAGACAGTCCGTAACGACTAATAATAGGATAAGCAATTAAGGTGTGAGAAGCATACATACTTGCCAACAATACCGCCGTAAGAAAACCATATCCCAGCATACTCATACTACTCCATATTCCCAACACCATAGGAATCAGAAAGGTAAGCCAGCCGAACACGAAACTTTTCGTCCGGTTCTTCTTAAAGTCCTCCATATCCATCTCAAGACCGGCAAGGAACATGATATAATAGAGCCCTACTTTGCCGAACAGTTCGAAACTACTGTCTCGGTCGAGTACATGAAAGCCGTGTTCGCCAATCAAGACACCCGCCAGAATCATGCCTATAATATGAGGTATATGAAGACGTCCGAGGATCATCGGAGCAAAGAGAATGATAATCAATACCAAAAAGAATACCCAAGTCGGGTCGGTAATCGGTAAGGTTAAATTAAAATCAAACAGGTTCATAGGCTGTGGCTTTAGGAATTCAATGCAAAGGAACAAAAAAGTTTGCAGAATCACAATGAATGTCCAGACGTATTATTCAGTAGTCAATTACTCACCTTACTACTTCTTTTCCCCCGCTTACCTATCAAGATCTATTTCATTAGGCACTTTTATTTCGTTCTACTATAGTGTCTCTTGCGTATGACTATAGTTATACGCAAGGGAGACTATAGTTATCCTTGCGTTACACTATAGTTAAACGAAGTAATATTAGGCAATAAAGATAATCTTATCAAGCTACGAAACCAATCCGATTCGCATCGCGACGGAGAATGCATCCCTTTTGGTGCATTTATCCGATCCAACAACCACACTTGATTATACGTAAGGTTAAAGAAATCCACCGAAAAACTGAAATATTTCTCTCAAAAGCGATGTTTATATGCTAAATTGTTATAATTTTGCAGCCAAATCTTTTCTATTCGACAGGAAAGAAATTCAATATTCACAATTTAACAAAAGAAAAAGATGAAAGTAGCTATTGTTGGCGTAAGCGGAGCCGTAGGACAAGAATTCCTGCGCGTGCTCGATGAGAGAAACTTCCCGATGGACGAGTTAGTTTTGTTCGGTTCTAAACGTAGTGCCGGAACAACTTACACTTTCCGCGGTAAACAGATCGAGGTGAAACTCTTACAACACAACGATGACTTTAAAGGGGTAGACATTGCTTTCACTTCTGCCGGTGCAGGAACATCCAAGGAATTCGAAAAAATAATCACCAAGTATGGTGCTGTGATGATCGACAACTCCAGCGCATTCCGTATGGATGCCGATGTACCTTTGGTTGTGCCTGAAGTAAATGCCGAAGATGCATTGGAACGTCCGCGTGGCGTTATTGCCAACCCGAATTGTACGACTATCCAGATGGTAGTTGCACTGAAAGCCATCGAAAAGCTTTCTCATATAAAAACCGTGCACGTGTCTACCTATCAAGCAGCAAGTGGTGCGGGTGCTGCTGCTATGGACGAATTGTACGAACAATATCGCCAGGTATTGGCAAACGAGCCTGTGACTGTAGAGAAGTTTGCCTATCAGTTGGCTTTCAACCTGATTCCGCAGATTGACGTATTCACAGAAAACGGTTATACGAAAGAGGAAATGAAAATGTACAATGAAACACGTAAGATCATGCATTCTGACGTAAAGGTTAGTGCAACTTGTGTACGTGTTCCTGCATTACGCGCTCACTCTGAAAGTATCTGGATAGAAACAGAACGTCCGATTTCCGTAGAAGAAGCTCGTGAAGCATTCGCTAACGGTGAAGGGCTGGTTCTTCAGGACAATCCGGCAGAAAAAGAATACCCGATGCCGCTGTTCCTGGCAGGTAAAGATCCGGTATACGTAGGCCGTATCCGCAAAGACCTGACAAACGAAAACGGATTGACTTTCTGGATTGTAGGTGACCAGATCAAGAAAGGCGCTGCCCTGAATGCTGTTCAGATTGCCGAATATCTGATTAAAGTAAAAAATATCTAATACAATAGACTGGATATAATATCCGGTCAATGACAGATAAGCCCAATAAATCAACCGGCTTGCAATGTGATAGTGATCGCAATGCAAGCCGTTTTTTTATTTTCTAAATTACCTATTAAAGAAAAGGTACCCATTATTAGGTAAAAGATCCCCAGTTGCAGGTATTAAGATTTGTGAAAATAACTATTTATAGTGATTGATATAAACTTGGTTTTTATCGAATTTTGCACAAAACTTATCTATGAAATATTGTCTTTTTAACATAGCATTCTGGGGGCTGCTATTTTTCAATTTATTTGAGGCCGCAGCTAATTCAAACATCTATACAATCTCGGGACGTGTGACCGAGCCCAAAACGAATTCCCCCTTGCCCGGTGCTTCCATTCTCATTAAAGGCACCTATTTATGGGCTGTATCCAATCAGAAAGGCGAATTCACGATACAAGGAGTGCAGGAGGGAAAATATAATCTGGAAGTTTCTTTTCTGGGTTATGTACCGGCAACAATTCCGGTAAATGTGCACAGTAATATCAAAAACCTACATATAGAACTCAAAGAAAACACGCTTGCACTGGATGATGTAGTCGTTACTGCACAAGCGCCCAAGAATGAGTTAAACACTACGCTCACTATCGGTAATAATGCGCTGGAACATTTGCAGGTATCCAACGTGAGCGATATCTCCGCTCTTCTTCCGGGAGGAAAGACAAAAGTGCCGGATCTTACCACTAATAATATCTTCTCATTACGCGACGGAGGGTCGACAGTCGGTAATGCAGCCTTTGGGACAGCCGTTGAAGTGGATGGGGTACGTATTGGCAATAATGGCTCATTTGGAAATATGAACGGAGCAGATACCCGTAATATCACCGTGGCGGATATTGAATCGGTTGAAGTCATCACCGGAGTACCTTCGGCTGAATACGGGGATTTGAATAGCGGAATGGTCAAGATTCACACCCGGAAAGGGAAAACACCCTGGAACATATTATTGTCCATCAATCCCCGCACCGAACAGGTTTCCTTCTCCAAAGGATTGGATTTAGGAAACGACAAAGGCGTTATCAACATAAACGGAGAATGGACAAAGGCTACCCAAAAGTTGGTATCTCCCTATTCGTCTTATACAAGAAGGGGATTCTCTGCCGGATATAGCAACACTTTCAGCAAAGTGTTCAGATTCGATATCGGTGTTACAGGTAATATCGGAGGAATGAATACCAAAGATGACCCGGATGCCTATTCGGGAGAATACAACAAAGTGAGGGATAACGTATTCCGGGCAAACACTTCACTGGCCTGGCTGCTCAATAAATCGTGGGTCACCAACCTCAAGTTCGACGCATCGGTATACTACAATGACAATAACTCCCATGCACATACTTTCTATTCGTATGCATCGGAACAGCCGGCTGTTCATGCCACGCAAGAAGGATATTTTATGGCAAGCAAACTGCCATATACCTACTTCGCAGATCAGATCATCGACTCCAAAGAACTGGATTATGCCGCATCGTTAAAGTATGAATGGAACAGACGGTTCAAGACTGTAAACAGCAACCTGAAAGCGGGTGTTCAGTGGAAAGCAACAGGGAATGTGGGTGAAGGAGAATATTACAAAGACCCTTCACTGGCTCCGAACGGTTATCGCCCCCGCCCTTACACCGCTTATCCATATATGCATAACGTTTCGCTTTATGCCGAAGAAAGTCTGTCGTTACCAGTGGGAAACACCCTGCTTAGACTGATGGCGGGAGTGCGTTGGGAACATTTGTTTATCAAGGGAACGAACTATAAAAACCTGAATACTCTTTCACCACGTTTCAATGCCAGATGGCAGTTGAACGAACATATCGCTATCCGTGGCGGTTGGGGAATCACTGAAAAGCTTCCCTCTTTCTATACCTTGTACCCCAAACAGGAATACCGGGACATACAGACATTCGGTTTTTCCTATAATAACAATGAATCATCTTATATCTATTACAGCCAGCCCTACACATTACTGCACAATGAGAATCTACGCTGGCAACGGAATCAGAATTCGGAATTGGGCATTGACGTCCATATAGCCCGGACCAGGATTTCGCTAGTCGGTTATTTCAACCGTACCAAGTTACCGTATAAATACACGAGTTCCTATAACCCGTTCTCTTACGATGTTCTCCAATTACCGGAGGGATTCACTATGCCGACTAATCCGCAAATCAATGTGGATAATCAGACGGGAATGGTGTACATACGTGACAATGCATCGAGCTACTGGACTCCTATGGATGTAAAGGTGACCGACCAGACTTTTGTCAAGTCAACCTCTCCCGATAATGGAATGGACGTCATTCGCCGTGGAGCGGAAATGATTGTTGATTTCCCGGAAATAACTCCTATCCGTACGCAATTCCGGTTAGATGCCTCCTATGCTTATACTAAATATATCGACAATTCTTTGTCCTATTATTATCAGAACGGATGGTCGCACACCAGTCTTGCCAACCGCTCCTACCAATATGTAGGTATCTATGCCAATGGCGACAACTTATCGACGACTGCCAACGGTAAACGTACCCACTCATTGGATGCCAATATCACAGCCATCACCCGTATTCCGAAAGCCAGACTGATTATTTCATGCAGACTGGAGGCTTCGCTTGTGAAGCGTTCGCAGAATATCTCCGAATATAAGGGAAAAGAATACGCGTTCAACGTAAGTGAAAGCAGCAATGCCCAAACGGGTGGAAGCATTTATAACGGTGACTCTTATACGGCTATCTGGCCGGTGGCATATCTCGACCTGAACAATGAGATGCATCCTTTCACGTCAGCCGAAGCCGAGAATCCGGAATTCTCTTATCTGATACGCAAATCGGGCAATGCCTACACATTTGCAGCGGATGGATATGATCCTTATTTCTCCGCCAATATCAACATAACCAAAGAGATTGGCGACCATGTGTCTCTTTCTCTCAACGCTATCAATTTCACCAATTCACGGCCGTATGTAAAATCTCATGCAACCGGTGTGAGCGCGCTCTTTACCCCGGATTTCTATTATGGACTTACTTGCCGTATTAAATTTTAAAGATATGAAGCAGTCTATCTACATATTATTACTAACAGTGACCGGGATCTTTGCAGGATGCACGGATCTTGATAAAGAGAATCCGTACGACGATCAGTTGCACAGCCTGCAAGTGACTGCCGTATACCCGGATGGATACTCGGAATATCTCCGGGAAGGAGTGACCGTAAAGATTGAAGATGTCGATCGTGGAAATTCTTACAAGGCTAAAACCGACAAGAACGGAGTGGCGCAATTCTCTCTGACTAAAGGTATATATCGCGTGCAGGTCAGCGACAAGGACGGACAGGATATTTTCAACGGACTGGCCGATAATGTGAAACTGACCAGCGGAAACATGGCGTTCAACCTCCCGCTCATCCATTCCAGAGCCGGGGCTATTATTATTAAGGAGATTTATTGCGGAGGATGTACAAAGTTGCCGCTGGAGGGAAACTACCAGTCCGACAAATATATAATCCTGCATAATAACGATTCGGAAGTGCAATATCTCGATAGTTTATGTTTCGGAGCGCTTGATCCTTACAATTCCCAAGCTACCAATGTCTGGGTAACGCAGGATGAAATAACCGGAGCAACCATCTTCCGGGATTTTGCTCCCATCGTTCAGTGCATCTGGCAGTTTGGCGGTACCGGCAAGACTTTCCCGCTTCAACCGGGAGAAGATGCAGTGATTGCCATCAATGGGGCAGTTGACCATGCAGCGCAATACCCGCAATCTGTCAATCTGAACAAACCGGGATACTTTGTCTGCTACAATAACGTTTATTTTCCGAATACACAGTATCATCCGGCTCCGGGGGATCAAATCACACCGGATCATTATCTGAACGTGGTATTGAAAACCGGACAGGCGAATGCTTACTCGTTCTCTATCTTTTCTCCTGCTACGGTTATCTTTAAAGCTAAGGATACCACGATACAGGACTTTGTTCTAAAAGAGGGAAGTGTGATACAAAAACCGGGAAGTACCACCGACCGGGTGATAGCAGTTCCGCTCGACTGGGTGATTGATGGAGCGGAAGTGTACTACGGTGGTTCCTCCAACAACAAGAAACGTATATCTCCTTCCATCGACGCAGGATATGTCACTCAAAGTGCGACATACAACGGACGCAGCTTATATCGACATGTGGACGAAGAAGCTACGCAGGAAGCAGGTTATGAAGTATTGATGGACACCAACAACTCTTCTACCGATTTTTATGAAAGAGAAAAACAATCTTTGCATGAGTGAGATGAAAAAAATATATATAACAGGTCTTTGGTTACTATGTATAGTGTACGGTGTTTCGGCACAGACTTACGACATTATAGAACGGCGTAATTCCTGGAATACCGGAAAAAATGTTACAGGTATCAGGATGGATAGCATCTCTTCTTCCTATGCCGAACTGTATGGTAAGAATAACCATGGTGATTTCCACCACTCTTACGAAGCGGAGAAATCATGGAATGCCGGAGCAATAGCCAAGTCTATCACTCATCTGAAAGGGTATTCGCTGACTGGTTCTTTCTCATTCGATCATACTTCCGGTAAGGACATGAGTGGTTCCATGTTTATCCAGCCGGGATTTTATCCGGTAGACATTCTAGAGTTCACTCCCGGACGCAAAGACCTGCAACGATACGCTTTTATGGGCGGTATTGCATCAGATATTGCACCTAACTGGCGATTGGGAGGAAAGATTGACTTTGCCGCCTCCAACTATTCCAAACGGAAAGACTTGCGACATACCAATTACCGGCTGGATTTGAAAGTAGCCCCCAGTGTGATGTATCACTCGGGCGATCTAGCCATCGGTTTTTCTTATATGTTCAGCAAAAACAGCGAATCGGTCAAGGCGGAAGTAATCGGGACTACCGAAAACTCCTACAACGCCTTCTTGGACAAAGGACTGATGTATGGAGCTTATGAAGCATGGGACGGCAGCGGGATTCATCTAAGCGAATCGGGAATCAACGGCTTTCCGATCAAAGAACTGTCTAACGGGGGAGCACTGCAACTTCAATGGAAGAGATTTTATGGAGATATCGAATATACCTATTCTTCGGGGTCTGCCGGTGAAAGAGATGCTATCTGGTTCAAATTCCCCACTCACCGGATTGCCTCTCATTTGAGTTATCATTTCAAACAGGGAAAGAAAGAGCATTTTCTACGATTGAACCTGCAATGGTCACATTTGGTCAACAACGAGAATGTGATTAATAAGGAGACTGTTAACGGAATAACGACGACTTATATCAACGGCTCCAACCGCATTTTCGAAAGAGATGCTTTCTCGGTCCATCCCGAATATGAATTTATAAGTCCTCGTACAGAAGTTCGTTTGGGAACACATATTTCAACTTTCAAACGACTGACTACCCAGATGTATCCGTATGTAGCGTCGGAAAAGATGCTTTGTACGCAGACGTATGTATCCAGCGTGTTTCATATAGGGAAATTTGACTTAAAGGCAGCCGCTTCCTTTGCCATAGGAAACTCTACTGAGAAAAGCAGAGTCATTACAACAGATACGGAGCCGGGTGATCCTCCTTATCGCCTGACAGATTATTATAATCTGCAGAATGAATATGCTACTGCTCCACAAGCAACGCTTCGTCTCGGTTTACGCTATCATTTCAACCATGGGATCTATGCTGAAGTACAGGGAAGTTATACACGCGGTTTCAACCTTCACTATATAGATGGTTCGAGCCGTTGGAATGAGACTATCAAGTTAGGATATACTTTTTGAGAACCGGGATATGCTTTTTGAAAACAATGAATATATATATAAACTAAATTATTAAGCAATGAAAAAGAGTTTAACATTTATCTTCGCAGCAGCACTTTTGGTATCTTGCCAACAGGAAGAGAACGAAACGACGACTCCTTCAGACAGTCGTATTACTATCTCGCCTGTTATCACACGCGCTACCGAAGTTAACTTTGAAACCGGAGATAAAATTGGCGTTACAATCATCCAAAACGGTGACTTCGTATATGCGGAAAATAAACTAATGACATTCAATGACGGAGTATTTGCAGGTGACCTGCTTTGGTACCCGGAAGGAAATGACAAATCGCAGATAGTAGCATACTATCCTTATAGAGAAGGTAATACTCCTACTTCTTTTTCTGTAGAAGCCGATCAGACCACCGGATATGGGGCATCAGACCTTATGGCAGCAAGCAATAAAGATGTACTTCCTACTGTAAATACTATAACAATGAACTTTAAGCATCTGCTTACCAAACTGGTCATTAATGTAACAAAGGAAGTAGAAGCCAACATAACATCCATTGCATTGAAAGGCTCTATCCCGACTGCAACTCTTGATCTGGCTGCCCTTACAGTTACTGCTGACGCGAATGTCGCAGCTACAAACATTACGGCACAGGTTGTTGAAACGAACAAAACTTACCGCGCCCTCATCGTTCCCCAAACGGTAGCTTTGACGCTCGAAGTAGCAACTTCTGATGGCAAGACCTTGTCGCAGAAACTCACATCTACTACTTTAGCGCAAGGAGGACAATACAGCGTAAACATCCGTGTATTGCCTGACGATATAGAGGTTAAACTTATCGGTGACATCGAAAACTGGACAGATGAAGGTGAAATCGGAGCAGACAATGAGATTCCTTTCGAAGAACATCTCAATGAGAACTATTTCTTATACGATAATGTAAAATATAACACGGTAACTTTGGCGAACGGTACTACGTGGATGGCTGAACCGCTTATTTATCTTCCGAAAGGATATACTCCTTCTACCGATCCTACTGCTGATAGTCATGTTTGGTACCCGTATGAAATCAAAGCTGACGGTGCAACCGTAGCCACAACAGAGGAAAGTGCTATCAAAGAATTAGGTTATCTATATGATTTCCAAGTTGCACTGGGCGGTAAGGAAATTACTGAAAGCAATCTGAACTCTTTTGAAGGAGCGCAAGGTATTTGTCCGAAAGGTTGGCACATACCAACACGTCTGGAATACTTTAATCTGGTAGGAAAAACAACGAATGATGTCGACGGCAAGGTACCGGCTGATGGTGATAAAGCTCTTTTCTATGATGCAGTTTATGACGGCGCCAAAATATCATCACTGAATAATGCAGGATTCAATTACCAATTCTCCGGCGTTCGTATGGCAACAAGCCTTACAGGTGCCGGCAGCTATCAAAAAACGGCAATAGCAGAAGATGCCAATATTCAAACTGCATGGCACGGAAAACCGGCAATGAATTATCTTATGACTTCGACTGCCTTCAAGCCCGTATACAATAGCACCAGCGGACTACTTACCAATATACAGTTCTTTGGATTAATGAGTACAATCAATGCAAAGTATTCGGAAGGCAGATTATCATTATCTTATGTCAGCATTAAAGCCGGTATGCAACTCCGTTGCGTAAGGGATCAAGCTGCCAACTAAAGGAGTAGTATTTGTTTCAAGCATGGTTGAAACTCCCCGCCCGTAAGGCGAACTATTAAAAGCTATAAACAAACGAAAAACAGATTACAAACTATATAAAAACGAAGCAATAACAATGAAAACAAAAAAGCTAACAATCGCAATTGCCCTTATGGCAATGACTTTTATCGGAACTTCATGTGGTAACAAACAACAGAAAAGCGCATCAGAAGCGACTACAGAACAGTCTGCATCTTCCGCTTTGGAAATTGATTCTCTCCTTGCCAATGCCGAAAACCTTGCAGGACAAGAAGTAACCATTGAAGGCGTTTGCACACATACCTGCAAACATGGTGCAAAGAAAATCTTCCTGATGGGCAGTGACGATACCCAAGTGATCCGTGTAGAAGCCGGAACATTGGGAGCCTTCGATCCTAAATGTGTGAACTCTATTGTCCGTGTTACCGGAACATTGAAAGAACAACGCATCGACGAAGCCTACCTCCAAAACTGGGAAGCACAACTCAAAGCACAAGCTGCCGAAAAACACGGAACCGGTGAAGCCGGATGCGATTCTGAAAAGAAAGCACGCGGCGAAACAGCCAACAGTCCCGAAGCCCGCATCGCAGACTTCCGCGCAAAAATAGCCGACCGCAAAGCAGAAACAGGAAAAGAGTATTTATCTTTCTATTTTATGGAAGCCAACTCGTATGAAGTGGAGTAGTACTGTTCGTAAATGGAGCCGGCTCATACACCGTGACCTGTCATTTTTCTTTTCCGGAATGGTATTGATATATGCCATTTCCGGAATTGTAATGAATCACCGTGACACGATTAATCCGAACTTCTCCATCACACGGAAAGAATATAAAATAGCGGAAAAGCTACCGGACAAAGCAGGAATGAGTAAAGAGAAAGTACTTACTCTACTGGAACCTTTGGGAGAAACCGGCAACTATACCAAATACTACTTCCCGAAAACGGACGTAATGAAAGTCTTCCTGAAAGGCGGTTCCAGCCTTCTGGTAAACGTGAAGACAGGAGAAGCGGTATATGAATCCGTCACCCGTCGCCCGCTTATCGGAGCGATGTCCCGTTTACATTACAATCCGGGACAATGGTGGACTTACTTCGCGGATATTTTCGCTATCGCCCTTATTATCATTACTCTTTCCGGCATTATCATGCTGAAAGGGAACAAGGGCATTATCGGCAGAGGAGGAATAGAACTAATAGTCGGAATCTTGATTCCCATTCTTTTCCTTTTCTTCTTTTGAATCGAAATAACAGATAAAATCAAATGGAACAAATTATCGAATGTAACAACCTGACGCACTACTACGGTAAACGGTTGATTTACGAAAACCTTAGTTTCACAGTGCCCAAAGGACGTATCCTGGGACTATTGGGAAAGAACGGTACGGGCAAAACCACCACTATCAATATCTTGAGCGGTTACCTGAAACCCCGTTCGGGAGAATGTCGCATCTTCGGACAGGAGATACAGACCATGGCACCGGCTCTGCGCCGCCATATCGGACTGCTCATCGAAGGTCATGTGCAATACCAATTCATGACCATCACCGAAATAGAAAAATTCTACGCAGCCTTCTACCCCGGCCAGTGGAAAAAAGAAGCGTACTACGAACTGATGAATAAATTGAAAGTAGCTACCGGACAGCGCATCTCACGTATGTCCTGCGGACAGCGCTCTCAAGTAGCTCTCGGACTGATTCTCGCACAAAACCCGGAACTTCTGGTACTGGACGACTTCTCGCTCGGACTCGATCCCGGCTACCGCCGCCTGTTTGTGGACTATCTCCGCGACTATGCCCGTTCGGAAGGTAAAACCGTCTTTCTGACCTCGCATATCATTCAGGATATGGAGCGTCTCGTTGACGACTGCATTATTATGGACTACGGAAAGATACTGATTCAGAAACCAATCGCCGAATTACTGGAAAAAGGACGCCGCTACACCTTCACCATTCCCGAAGGTTACGAGCTTCCTGCATCGGATGATTTCTACCATCCTTCCATCATGCGGAACCAGTTGGAGACTTTCTCCTTCCTGCAACCGGCAGAAACAGAAGCCAAACTGAAATCAATGTCAGTGCCCTATACAGACTTGCACTGTGAGCAAGTCAATTTGGAAGATGCCTTTATCGGCCTCACCGGGAAATACTGATTAAATTAAGAATAAGAGTTGGCAACTCGTAACCCATAAATCATCATTCATAAATCATAAATCCTCAAGAATGTACGCTATATTTTATAAAGAATGGATAAAGACACGGTGGTATTTTCTGCTTGCCGTGCTCGCCACACTTGGTTTTACAGGCTACTGTATGCTCCGTATCAACCGGGTGGTAGAAATGAAAGGGGCTGCCCATGTATGGGAAGTCATGCTGCAACGGGATGTCATCTTCATTGATATGTTGCAATATATTCCTCTGATTGCCGGAATCCTGATGGCAATCGTGCAATTTGTCCCCGAGATGCAACGCAAATGTTTGAAACTGACCCTCCATCTGCCTTATCCGGAACTGAAAATGACGGGCAATATGTTACTCTCCGGACTCATACTGCTTCTTGTCTGCTTCGCTTCCAATTTCCTGTTGATGGAGATCTATCTGAACGGAATCCTTGCCCATGAGCTCAAAAACCACATACTGCTTACCGCTTTAACGTGGTATCTCGCCGGCATCTCCGGCTATCTGCTCGTCGCATGGATTTGCCTCGAACCGGCATGGAAACGCCGTATCCTGAATCTCATTATCGCAGTATTGTTACTCCGAATCTTCTTCCTGTCGCCTACGCCGGAAGCATACAACAAGTTTCTCCCTTATTTAGTGGTCTATACTTTGTTGACAGCCTCTTTCTCGTGGCTCTCTATCGTACGGTTCAAGGCCGGAAAACAGGATTAACCAATAAAAAAATTAAAGATTAAAAATTAAAAGATTGAGAAATGAGACGTTTCAGTACCATACTATTATATGTAACCATCGCTTTTCTGCTTCTTTGGCAGTTGCCCTGGTGCTACAATTTCTTTGTCGTAAAGCCAGAAAAGACTCCCTTTACCCTGTATAGTTTCGTAATTGGCGATTTCGCCCAGATGGGACAAGAAGAAGGGAAAGGAACCGTGCGCCGCGACCTTGCAGGAAACATTTATTCGGAAGCTGCTTTCGACAGCATCCTGCCTATGTTTTATTTCCGTCAGTTGATGTCTGATGAGCGTTTTCCGGATACCATTCAAGGAATCGCAATGACTCCTAAAATGGTGCAGACAGAAAACTTCAACTTCCGCAGTGTGCCTTCGGATATAAACGCACCTTCTATCGGGCTTTACCCACTGATGGAATCTATGTCAGGACGTGTGGACCTGAAAATGCCGGATGACGTATTCCGTATCACCTCCAAAGGGATCGAATTTATCGACATGGCTACCAACAGCGTGAAGGAAGACAAAAGCCTTCAGTTTACCGAAGCTATGACTAAGAAGGATTTTCGTTTTCCGGCAACGGAAATCGTAGGAAATCCGACGGTGAAAAAGGAGTATGACGAAGGTTATCTTCTGTTGGATGCCGACCGTCGTCTGTTTCATCTGAAACAGGTGAAAGGACGCCCGTATGTCCGTGCCATCACCTTGCCTGAAGGCCTGACATTAGAACATCTGTATCTGACCGAGTTCAGAAACAAAAAGACGCTTGCTTTTATGACCGATGTCAACAAGGCTTTCTATGTGTTGCAGAACCGGACGTATGAAATCGTTAAAACAGGAATCCCGGCATTTGATCCGGAAACGGATGCGCTCACCATCATCGGTAATATGTTCGACTGGACAGTCCGCGTGACAACTCCGGCTTCAGATAACTATTACGCATTGGATGCCAACGATTATTCGCTGATAAAGAAGCTGGAGAACGAATCGAACGTTCATTCCATGCCAGGTATTACGTTCACATCTTACACAGATAAATATGTAATGCCACGCTTCGAATAATGTTTCAATAATTGAATGTAACATGGGTGAGGGGTTATCAAAAGTCACATTTAATTTATTGACTTTTGATAACCCCTCACTGTTTCCTTTCCACGCATTTAGAGAAAACAAAAGGATTTACAATTATTTCTTCAATAAGTATGTTTTTTCCAGCAAAAAGGTTTACCTTTGCCGACTCATTCAACTATTTAAACCGCAATTGCTTCTGCATTATACTCAAACAAATACGGTAAAACGAAATAACTCAAACTAAAAACCGTATGAAAGTTTACCAAGCATTTGCTTTCCTAAGTATCTTCATCATATTGTTCTATAATTGTTCGCTCCCTGCTGATGACGAAAAAAAGGGAGAATTAGGAGGAGGAGACACTATCACACCCGAACTTCCCTGGGAAGGAGAGATGGACAAATTCACCATCAACTCTAAAGAAGGAATCCATCTGAATGATCCACAGGAAGACGCCGGAACAGCTTATGTCACCATTCCTTCTACCTCTATAAAAAATACCCGTTGGGAATTTGGAGTTCACCTCACCTTCAACCCCTCCGCCAACAATTATGCACGATTTTATCTGACTTCTTCCTCAAACATTCTTTCCGGTAATTTAAACGGCTATTATATTCAGATTGGAGGAGCAAAAGACAATGTAGCTCTTTATCGTCAAAACGGAGAGCAGTCTAAACTACTGGCTTCGGGAAGAGAACTGATGAAAGGCGACTCATCACCGAAACTATATATAAAAGTAGAACGTGACAATAACGGTTACTGGACTTTTTGGACACGGCTTGAATCCGAGAATGAATACGTAAAAGAAAAACAGATAAAAGATACCGATATACAGACTTCCCGCTACTGCGGTATATACTGCATTTACACCAAAACCCGTTGTAAAGGATTCACGTTCCATCACATACAGTTGTCTAATGACGTAGAAACGAACACATCACCCGACGAAACACCCGATACCCCCGATACGGTTCTACCGGACAATCCCGACACTCCCGAATTACCGGAAGATGTGAGAGGTATGCTTCTTTTCAACGAAATAATGTATGATAATGCTACTGACGGTGCAGAATATGTAGAAATTTATAATCCGGGTGAAAAGACTATTACTCTGCCAACTCTCTATCTATACAAAATGTATGAAAGTGGCACAGTATACAGTACTACCACTCTTTGTAACGAGAGTTCCTCCACTCCCATCACCATTCCATCCAAAGGTTATCTTTGCTTCAGCAAATACACCAGCAAGGTCATTCGGAAACATAAAGTAAATGGAGAGAACCTGATAGAAATACCCAAATTCCCGACTCTTAATAACGACGGAGGCTATCTGGCACTCTCCTGTAGCGAGAAGCCGGAGAAAGGACAAACTTTTGATACTTGCCGTTTTAGAGATGAGATGCACGATTCTGACAACAAAAAGACAACCGGCATTTCGCTTGAAAAGAAATCTCCGGAGTTGTCCTCGCTCAACAAAAACTGGCGTTCGTCCAAACACGCGACCGGAGGCACACCGGGAATAAAAAATAGGTAAGAGTATACATATCTATGATAAATTCCCTACTTTTGTAGACAAAGATAAACTTATTCGAATCATTCATCCTCAAACGAATTTAAATAGCAGATATGAGTCCAGCCGTTATATCTATCACTATTGTGGCATACTTTATAATCCTGTTCACTATCTCTTATATAGCAGGACGCAAAGCTGACAATGAAGGGTTCTTCGTAGGAAACCGTAAATCGGCATGGTATGTTGTTGCCTTTGCCATGATTGGTTCCACCATTTCGGGAGTTACTTTTGTATCTGTTCCGGGCATGGTACAAGCTAGCAGTTTCTCTTATCTGCAAATGGTACTCGGCTTTATAGTCGGACAGTTTATTATCGCCTTTGTGCTTGTTCCACTGTTCTATCGGATGAATCTGGTTTCTATCTATGAATATTTGGAGAACAGATTCGGAGCTTCATCCTATAAAACAGGAGCATGGTTCTTCTTTATCTCAAAGATGCTGGGAGCTGCCGTTCGACTATTTCTGGTATGCCTGACGCTGCAACTGCTGATCTTCGAGCCTTTCCATCTTCCTTTCCTGTTGAATGTCATACTTACCGTATTTATAGTATGGCTCTATACTTTCCGGGGCGGAGTGAAATCATTGATATGGACGGATGTATTGAAAACATTCTGCCTGGTAGTCTCTGTGATACTATGTATCTATTATATAGCCTCCAACTTGCACCTCAACTTTAGCGGCCTGATTACTACCATATCAGATAGTGACTTCTCCAAAACATTCTTCTTCGACGATGTTAATGACAAACGCTATTTCTTCAAGCAATTCCTAGCAGGAGTGTTCACTGTCATTGCTATGAATGGGCTCGACCAGGATATGATGCAGCGCAATCTTAGCTGCAAGAACTTCCGGGACTCACAGAAGAATATGATTACCAGTGGAATCTCACAGTTCTTTGTCATTCTGCTTTTTCTGATGCTAGGAGTACTGTTATATACGTTTACAGCACAGCAAGGCATTGGGAATCCGGGAAAAAGCGACGAGTTGTTTCCGATGATTGCTACCGGAAATTATTTTCCCGGCATAGTCGGAATATTATTCATTATCGGACTGATAGCCTCCGCCTATTCTGCAGCCGGTTCTGCCTTGACGGCACTGACCACTTCCTTTACTGTAGATATTTTACATGCACAGAAAAAAGGAGAGGCGGCACTTAGCCAAATACGCAAACATGTACATATCGGTATGGCAGTTGTGATGGGAGCAGTCATTTTCGTATTCAATCTGCTGAACAACACCAGTGTGATTGATGCGATTTACACATTGGCCAGTTATACGTATGGCCCTATCTTAGGACTGTTCGCTTTTGGCATCTTCACCAAGAAACAAGTTTATGATAAATATATTCCGTTGGTAGCTATCACTTCTCCTATTCTTTGCTATATCCTGCAAAGAAATTCGGAAGCATGGCTCAACGGTTACCAAATTAGTTACGAGTTGTTGATAATCAATGCCCTGTTCACATTCCTTGGACTCTGTTTGTTCATCAAAAGACAAGACAAAGAAACATCTTACACAACTCATACTACAAAACAAAAAGTAAAATAATGAAAACAACAATCAACTGTTTTCTTCCTTTCAGCCGGTTGGAAGAAACTGTGCAAACAGTTAAGGAGTTACGTGCATCGACGCTGGTAGACAAGATTTATTTATTGGCATCGCCAATTACCAATGTCTGTATTCCCGGATGCGAACTCATCTCTGTAGAGAAAATGCAGTCTACACAAGCGATGCGAGCTATTGCAGATCATTCTGATAAAACATATACCTTGCTTTATACCAAACACACTGCACTAAAAATAGGCATGTTCGCTCTTGAAAGAATGGTTCAAGTAATGGAAATGACCCAAGCTGGCATGGTATATGCAGACCATTACCAACAGATAGACGGTGTGCAAAAAACAGCTCCGGTCATTGATTACCAACCCGGTAGCCTGCGTGACGACTTCAATTTCGGCTCGGTTTTACTGTTCAATGCCAACGCATTCAAGGAAGTTATAGAAAATACAGAAGAGGAATATCAATATGCAGGCTTGTATGATTTGAGACTCAAAATATCCCAAAAGAGCAAACTGGTACACATCAACGAATATCTATATACCGAAGTAGAAAGTGACAAGCGGAAAAGCGGTGAGAAGCAGTTCGATTATGTAGACCCTAAAAACCGTCAGGTACAGATTGAAATGGAACAGGCATGCACCAACCATTTGAAGGAAATTGGCGGATATCTTTATCCTATCTTCCGTCCCGTAGACTTTTCTTCTCACACTTTTGAATATGAAGCTTCTGTCATTATACCCGTACGCAACCGTATTCGCACAGTCAAAGATGCCGTACGCTCGGCACTGAACCAGCAAACGACCTTTCCGTTCAATGTCATTGTCATCGACAATCATTCAACAGACGGGACCAGTGAAGTTCTCCATGAACTTAGTTCGGACAAGCGGCTGATTCACGTCATTCCCGAAAGAGATGACCTCGGTATAGGCGGATGTTGGAACATAGGTATCCATCACGAGAAATGCGGAAAGTTTGCCGTCCAACTTGATAGCGATGACGTGTATAAAGACGAACATAGCCTGCAAATCATCATTGATACTTTCTATAAACAGAAATGTGCAATGGTAATCGGCACTTATATGATGACTAACTTTGATATGCAGGAAATTGCCCCCGGCATCATCGATCATAAGGAATGGACGCCCGACAACGGACGAAATAATGCATTACGTATCAACGGTCTGGGAGCTCCCCGTGCATTCTACACACCCATTCTTCGGGAAATCAAAGTCCCGAACACAAGCTATGGAGAAGATTATGCCCTTGGATTGAAAATTTCACACGATTATCAGATAGGCAGAATATACGACGTGATTTACCTTTGCCGCCGTTGGGACGGCAACTCGGATGCTGCACTGCCTGTTGAGAAAATCAACCAGAATAATCTATATAAAGACCGGCTTCGTACGTGGGAATTGGAACAGCGCATCCTGCAACAAAAAACGACATTAGAGAAAATTCAGCAAAGTATCGAACAGTTATTCCAAAAGCAAACTCTTTCTTGGGAACTAGCCAAAGAAAATTACCAAGCACTGGAACAGTATCGGTCACGAACAAAAAAAATATCCAAGTGGTTTGGTAACAATTGTTTAAGTGCGAAACTATTCTTTAATCCGAAACGTATTCTTTCGGCTACCGCACAGACAGATACTGCCTCCATTCACTCACGGCCTTGCTTCCTCTGCCAAACAAACCGACCGCAGGAACAAGAGTTCATCAGTTACAGGAATTATCAGATACTGGTTAATCCCTATCCCATATTTAAACACCACTTTACAATTGTAGATAAGGAACACAAGTCACAATCCATAGCCGGGCGTTTTAAAGATATGATAGAACTCACCGACATTATGGAAGAATACTTCCTTTTGTATAATGGACCGGAATCTGGAGCTTCCGCTCCCGATCATGCCCATTTTCAAGCTTGCAGTAAAGAGGAAAGTATACAGGGAGCCTATTACGATCGCATGGAATTAATAGATAACGACAAGGTGCAAATTAGTTATGAAGGTTTCCCGTACAGTTTCATCAGGATTCAGGCGGAAAATAAGACAACAATGTCGAAAACCTTTCATCTGATTTACGACATTTTAGCTGCCAATAATAACGGAAAAGAACCAATGATGAATATTCTTGCCTGGTATGGTTTGGAACGCACCAAAGAGGATTTTGGAAAGAACTATGACGATGAATTTGAGTCAGTGGCCGAACACCCTTACAATTGTATTATCTTCTTACGCAGCAAACATCGTCCTGACTGCTATTACGCAAAAGGGGACGAACAAATTATCATCAGTCCTGCTATTGCTGAAATGAACGGCATATTCCCTATAGTACGTGAAGAGGATATGGAGAAACTGACTCCTGAAAAGGTATATGAGATCTATCGGGAAATATCTATATCCAAAGAAAAACTGCAAAAAATATTAGAACGTATTAAGGCTGTATTATGACTCAACCTCAAATAACAGTTGGTATCCTTTCCGGGAAAGAGATTGAATTCTCTTTCCCGGTGAAATTTAGTTCTTCTGTCGGAACGGAAATTTCCGGGACACAGAAAGTTATTTATCAGGATGGGAAGATTCATTGGCAAGGGAAAGAGTACGACGAATTATCCTTCATTCCTCCACAAAATGCACATGCTTTCTTTGAACTGAAAGATGTGACCATCGGAATCAACTTCCATTGGGAACGCAAAGAAGTCCAGAAATTCAAAGGGGAATTAAAGATTATCATCGAAGGAGAACAACTAACCGCCATCAATGTGATTTCCATTGAAGAATATCTTACCAGTGTAATTTCATCCGAAATGAGCGCAACAGCTTCTTTAGAACTACTAAAGGCTCACGCCGTCATCTCCCGAAGCTGGCTACTCGAAAAAAATAAAGAATTAAGAATGAAGAATGAAGAATTTAAAAGAACTTTGCAAAAAGACAGCGCAGCCAATTCTTCATTCTTCATTCCTAATTCTTCATTTATTAAGTGGTATGACCATGAAGCACATAGAAATTTCGATGTATGTGCCGATGATCATTGCCAGCGTTATCAGGGAATTACACGAGCCTCAACACCACAAGCCATCGAAGCAGTCTCCGCCACGCGGGGGGAAGTGCTGATGTATAAAGGAGCGATTTGTGATGCCCGTTTCTCTAAATGTTGTGGCGGAGCTTTTGAAGAGTTCCAAAATTGTTGGGAAAACGTAAAGCATCCTTATCTAATCAGACAACGGGATAGCAAGACTGAAAAACAACTTCCCGATTTGAACATAGAGGCGGAAGCTGATAAATGGATACGTACCTCACCTGTTGCTTTTTGTAATACGCAGGATAAGAAAATTCTAAGCCAAGTACTAAACAACTACGATCAGGAAACAGCAGACTTCTATCGTTGGAAAGTCAGTTATTCGCAGCAGGAGCTTTCAGAACTGATTCATCAACGTTCAGGGATTGATTTCGGACAAATCATTGATTTAATTCCTGTAGAACGGGGAACATCCGGACGTCTTGTCCGACTAAAGATTGTAGGAACCTTACGGACACTCATCATTGGAAAAGAGTTGGAAATACGCCGTACCTTATCTACTTCTCATCTGTATAGTTCCGCCTTCGTAGTAGACAAGGAATATGAGGAAAAAGGACATAAAGAGGATAAAATCCCTTCACGATTCATCCTTACTGGAGCCGGATGGGGGCATGGAGTAGGACTTTGCCAGATTGGTGCTGCCGTAATGGGAGAGCAAGGTTACAAATATGAAGAAATACTGTCTCACTATTACCCCGGCAGTACGCTCGAGAAACAATATCAATAAAAAAGAATAATACCATGACAACCCCCACTATAAAAAGAAATCCCTGGAGCTGGATACCCACCCTCTACTTCGCAGAAGGGCTGCCATACGTAGCGGTAATGACGATTGCTGTTATCATGTACAAGCGTTTAGGATTATCCAATACGGAAATAGCCTTATACACTTCCTGGCTCTATCTTCCCTGGACTATCAAACCGCTATGGAGTCCATTCGTCGACCTGGTGAAAACGAAGCGTGCCTGGATTATTGCCATGCAAGGTTTCATCGCTGCCGGATTTGCAGGAATAGCCTTCTTTATTCCGACTGCTCATTATGTACAGTTGACTCTTGCTTTTTTCTGGCTGTTGGCGTTCAGTTCCGCTACGCATGACATCGCAGCAGACGGTTTCTATATGCTCGGACTCAATAATAAGGAACAATCTTTCTTTGTCGGTATCCGGAATACTTTCTATCGGCTTGCCAATATTTTCGGGCAGGGAATTCTAGTCATGCTGGCAGGATGGCTGGAAACGTCACAGAACAATATTCCCCTGGCATGGAGTATTACATTCTACCTCCTTGCCGGATTATTTCTGGCTCTTACTATCTATCATCGGCTTATCCTCCCCCATCCTGATTCGGACATTAAACGTCCCGGACTCACACCGGGTAAGTTGTTGGGAGATTTCCTCCTGACCTTTGTCACATTCTTTCAGAAAAAGAACCTCGGTCTCATGTTCTTTTTCCTCCTCACCTACCGGTTGGGAGAATCACAGTTAGCCAAAATAGCTTCTCCTTTCCTGCTCGACACGACCGATAAAGGTGGACTGGGTTTATCCACAGCAACTGTCGGAATGATCTACGGCACGATAGGTGTCATAGCTTTATTGCTCGGTGGAATCATTAGTGGTTTCCTCGTTTCCCGTGACGGATTCAAGAAATGGATATTACCCATGGCATTAGCCATCAACATTCCCGATCTATTATATGTATGGATGGCTGCCGCCACCCCGGACAATCCTATATTTATAGCCATTTGTGTAGCGATCGAACAGTTGGGGTATGGTTTCGGTTTTACCGCTTATATGCTATATCTGATTTATATAGCAGAAGGTGAACACAAAACGGCGCACTATGCTATCGGAACCGGATTTATGGCACTAGGCATGATGATTCCCGGTATGCCTGCCGGATGGATACAGGAACATCTCGGATACACAAACTTCTTTATCTGGGTTTGTATTTGTACCCTACCCGGTATCGTCGCCTCATTAATGATTCGCAACCGACTGGAGGATTCTTTCGGAAAGAAACAATAAAAAACTCAAAGATATGATACTCATTGCAGATAGTGGTTCTACAAAAACCGACTGGTGCATCGTTTTCAACGACACCCCAATCAAACGAATGGGAACGAAGGGAATTAATCCCTTCTTCCAATCAGAAGAAGAAATTCAACAAGAGCTGACACATTCCCTTCTGCCACAACTACCGGAAGGAACGATCAACTCCGTCTTTTTTTATGGTGCAGGCTGCACTCCCGAAAAGGCTCCCGTCCTCCGGCGGGCCATCGCCGACAGCCTGCCTGTCATCGGAAATATCAAAGCCAACTCGGATATGCTTGCCGCTGCCCGCGGACTATGCGGACATGAAGCAGGGATTGCCTGCATCCTCGGCACAGGTTCCAATTCCTGTTTCTACAACGGTGAAGAGATTGTCAACAACATCTCCCCTCTTGGATTCATCCTGGGAGATGAAGGAAGCGGCGCAGTCTTAGGAAAACTACTGGTAGGCGATGTACTGAAAAACCAGCTTCCACCCGCCATCAAAGAAGCTTTCTTAAAACAGTTCGACCTGACGGCCCCCGAAATCATCGACCGCGTTTACCGCCAACCCTTTCCGAACCGTTTTCTGGCTAGTCTCTCCCCTTTCCTTGCACAGCACTTGGAAGAACCGGCTATCCGTTCACTAGTACTCAACAGCTTTATCGCTTTTCTCCGCAGAAACGTGATGCAATATGATTATAAGCAATATCCGGTACATTTTATTGGTTCCGTAGCTCACTGTTACAAGGAGATTTTGCAGGAGGCTGCGCAAACAACAGGAATTCAGATCGGTAAGATTCTTCAAAGTCCGATGGAAGGGCTGATTCAATACCATCAACAATAGTTCTTTTACCTATTGTAATTTATAACCAGTAATTATAAAAATGCAAATAACCGAACAACCGTCCTTTTACGATCATCTGGAAAAGAAATCTGTGCGAGAGATCTTAGAAGATATCAACCAGGAAGATCAGAAAGTAGCGTTAGCCGTACAAAAGGCTATTCCACAAATTGAAGAGCTTGTCAATCAGATTGTGCCCCGCATGAAACAAGGCGGACGCATCTTTTATATGGGGGCCGGCACAAGCGGTCGCCTGGGAGTATTGGATGCTTCCGAAATTCCTCCTACTTTCGGTATGTCTCCCAACTGGATTATCGGACTGATTGCAGGAGGCGATACAGCCTTGCGCAATCCGGTAGAAGGAGCCGAAGATGATGAAAATCGAGGTTGGGAAGAACTCGTCGAACACCAGATCAACGAAAAAGACACCGTTATCGGCATTGCCGCTTCCGGCACTACCCCGTACGTAATCGGTGCTTTACGGGAAGCCCGTAAACACGGTGTCCTGACAGGTTGTATCACCAGTAATCCCGATTCTCCAATGGCGGCAGAGGCAGATGTCGCCATCGAAATGATTGTAGGACCGGAATATGTAACAGGCAGTTCCCGGATGAAATCAGGCACCGGACAGAAAATGATTCTGAATATGATTAGCACCTCTGTCATGATTCAACTTGGACGGGTGAAAGGAAATAAGATGGTAAACATGCAGCTTAGTAATCATAAACTGGTAGAAAGAGGCACCAGGATGATTATGGAGGAACTAGGATTAAATCATGACCATGCACAAAAATTGTTACTGTTACACGGTTCGGTTAAGAATGCAATTGACGCTTACCGATATTCTCAAGATCATTAAAATCTCTACTTACTCTTGTTAAACCAACTTATATTATACGCATCACATACCAATCTTATTAATACGGAATATGACACATTAACCATCATTATTCATCCGACAGCCTCATAGATACAATACAAAAAGATTTTGAAACAAAATCAAAAACATTTATTGAACAAAGCAGTTTGTTCACACTTCTTCATTTTATCTCCGAAGAAAAAACTTCAAGAAAAAGTAAATTGGTATCAACAGTATAAATAATTGAAACATACCCAAAGCCCGTTCTTATCAATACCAACTATCTTTGCATCGTGTCACAGTACAGACAAAAATAAACCATTTTTGGGATTTAAGACACAAAGAAGATAATTTCATTAAATATAGTATTTATGAAGAAGGATATTTACATCATTTTGAGCCTGCTGTTATATACTTTTCAATTACCAATTATCTGCAAAATAGAATATCCGGTTACAGTGAAACGTAAGATCAATGATTAACAACAAATTATTAAATATTGAAACCATGAAAAGATTATTTCTATTCTTCTACCTCTCTGTTGTGAGTATAGTGGCATTTGCCGCTGAACAATTTGTAATATTCACACCGGCCGGTAATCATTTTCCGTTGATTGCCAACGGAGTTCCTTGTCCGATATATGTAGATTCTTCCGAAGACAAAGGGGTAATGATAGCTGTCGGCAATCTTCAACAAGATATACTGCAAGTATGCGGAACGAAGCCTGAATTCTTAACAAACGTAAGTTCGAAACACTGTGTCATTGTAGGTACCTATAGTACTCCTTTTGTAAAAAAACTGATAGCTGCAAACAAAATAGATAAAAAGGAGCTGGAAGGGAAAAATGAGAAATATATCCTGCAAGTTGTCACCAATCCCTGTGAAGGAGTAGATGAAGCAGTGGTTATCATCGGCAGCGACAGACGCGGTACGATCTATGGTATCTATGAACTTTCCGAACAAATAGGGGTATCTCCCTGGTATTGGTGGGCAGACGTCCCTATCCGAAAACAACAGAATGTATATGTAAAGCCGGGACAGTATACAGACGGAGAACCTGCGGTGACCTACCGCGGCATCTTCCTCAATGATGAAGCGCCCTGTCTGACCGGTTGGGTAAAACAGACCTACGGCACAAACTATGGTGACCACCGTTTTTATACACAAGTTTGCGAATTGATACTACGCCTAAAAGGTAATTTCCTTTGGCCTGCCATGTGGAGCTGGGCTTTCTATGCAGACGACCCGGAGAATAGTAAGACTGCTGATGAAATGGGAATCATCATCGGTACATCCCACCACGAACCAATGGCACGCAACCATCAGGAGTGGTCACGCAAGCGCAAAGAATATGGTGCATGGGATTATACAACTAACAAAAAAGTGATCGATCAGTTTTTCCGTGAAGGTATCGAACGGATGCAGGGCACAGAAGATATCGTAACCATCGGTATGCGCGGAGACGGTGACGCAGCCATGAGCGAAAACACCAACGTGAAACTGCTGGAAGACATAGTAAAGAACCAACGCAGAATCATTGAAAAGGTGACTAAACGACCTGCCAAAGCAACCCCGCAAGTCTGGGCACTATACAAAGAAGTACTGGATTACTATGATAAAGGTATGCGTGTGCCCGATGATGTTATCATGCTATTATGTGATGACAATTGGGGCAATGTATGCCGTCTGCCAAATGCCAAGGAACGTAAGCATCCGGGCGGTTGGGGCATGTATTACCATGTAGACTACGTAGGTGCTCCGAGAAACTCCAAATGGCTGAACGTAACCCCTATACAAAATATGTGGGAGCAACTTCAACTCACATACGATTACGGAGTAGAAAAGCTGTGGATACTGAATGTAGGCGATTTGAAACCAATGGAATATCCGATCACGCTCTTCATGGATATGGCATGGAATCCCAAGCAATTCAACGTCTCTAACTTGCTGGATCATCCCCGTCGTTTCTGCGCACAGCAGTTTGGCGAAGATCAAGCGGATGAAGCTATGCGAATCTTAAACCTGTACAGCAAATATAACGGTCGCGTAACGGGAGAAATGCTCGACCGGAATACTTATAACCTGGAGACCGGCGAATGGAAACAAGTATCTGATGAATATCTGAAACTGGAAGCGGAAGCTTTGAGACAATACATATCATTGAAACCGGAATATAAAGATGCCTACAAGCAATTAATCCTCTTCCCTGTTCAAGCCATGGTAAACCTGTACGAGATGTATTATGCACAAGTCATGAACCATAAATTGTACAAAGAAAACAATCCGCAAGCTAACGAATGGGCAGATAAAGTGGAACAGGCTTTTGCACGGGATAAAGCGTTGAGTGACGATTATAACAATGTTATGTCCGGCGGTAAATGGAAGAACATGATGATTCAGAAACATATCGGTTATACCTCATGGAATGATAATTTCCCCGCTGATACATTACCACAAACCTACCGAATCAAGCATCCGGAAAAGGCTGTCGGTGGATACGTCTTCACCGGACAAGACGGATATGTAGCTATGGAAGCCGAACACTATTACAGCACTAAAGCAGCACCAAGTACGGAATGGACAGTGATCCCCTATATGGGGCGTACCCTCAGCGGCATGGCTCTGATGCCTTATACCCAGCCGACCGACGGAGCTTCTATCTCCTACAAAATAAAATTGCCTAAAGGAGTCGACAAAGTGACTGTTCACGTGATAGTGAAATCGACTCTTGCTTTCCACGACCGGAAAGGACATGAGTACAGTATCGGATTCGAAGGAGCGAAGGAACAGACTATCAATTTCAATCATAACTTAAACGAGCTTCCTGAAAATGTATACAGCATATACTATCCGACAGTTGCAAGACGTATCGTTGAGAAAAAGGTCAAACTGAATGTGCCGAATACATCAGACGGCATGCAGACACTAATTTTCAAACCTCTTGATCCGGGCATCGTGTTGGAAAAGTTGGTTGTAGACTACGGAGGCTACAAGAAATCTTATCTGTTTATGAATGAATCGAAAAGCAAGAGAGATAATAGATAAAAAGATCAATGTAGAGACAAGTCAATTACTCACACTGATTGTATTTACATATAAATTTTGCAGTTCTTATTGTCAGCCGTCATTCCTATTCATTAGACGAATGATTTCCAGCACATTAGACGCTGACAATAAGCCCTGACAATAGGCTGACAATAACATTTTATAAGTTTTATTGTCAGCCTATTATTTTATGATTTTGCTCTCCCATATCTCATATCCCTCCAGCTTTACTTACCTTTCAAGAAAAGCCTCCATTAAACATCCGTCATACAACCGGCATACTTATATCATTCAATAACTATTGTTCGATCAGGATACCGGTATACTTAATTCTTCACGGTCGTGGTAGCTTCTTCCCACAGCCGTGACGAGTTCCTACCACGGCCGTGGGAAGATCTTGTCACGGCCGTGGGGAATTAATGATACCGGTACTTTCATAGAACAATACCGGTATCCCAACGCAACTATACCAGCTTCCCTTCTTATACCTCCCTACTTAATCAGCCTGCAAATAAGCTATATGACAAGAGGGCAAGGCTGATAATAAATCAAAAAGAAACCAGCAGTTATTATTTTATCCTGTGGAACATACACCATATATATTAGTAACACAAATATGGAAAGAAGTTACTTCCAAGGTAGATTTCAGAAACAGTTTTTTGCCTTTTGTATTGGGAAATGAGCTACCTTTGCTACAAATCCATACAATATGAACAGAAACACTTTTTTTGTATTATTCCTATTAATAAGCAACCTTGTTTCAGGACAGGACCTGAAACTGTGGTATAGTCAACCTGCACAAAATTGGTCGGAAGCTCTCCCTATTGGCAACTCCCGTCTTGGAGCCATGGTATATGGCGGAATCGAACGCGAAGAATTACAACTCAACGAAGAAACATTTTGGGCAGGTTCTCCATACAATAATAATAACCCGAATGCCATACATGTTCTGCCGGCTGTACGCAAACTGATTTTTGAAGGGAGAAACAAAGAAGCGCAAAGACTCATTGACGCCAACTTCTTAACCCAGCAACACGGAATGAGCTATCTGACATTAGGTAGCCTTTATCTGGAATTTCCGGAACACCAAAACGCATCCGGCTTTTACCGCGATCTGAATCTGGAGAATGCAACGACAACTACCCGTTATCAAATGGATGACGTCACTTATACCCGCACCACTTTTGCTTCATTTACTGATAATGTCATTATTATGCATATCAAAGCAAGTAAAGCAAACGCACTGAACTTTACTATTGCATATAATTGCCCTCTAGTACATAAGGTGAATGTTCAGAATGATCAGCTGACCGTCACCTGTCAAGGGAAAGAGCAGGAAGGTTTGAAAGCCGCACTACGGGCAGAATGTCAAATCCAGGTAAAAACAAATGGCACTCTCCGCCCGGCAGGAAATACGCTCCAAATAAATGAAGGAACAGAAGCAACCCTTTATATATCGGCAGCAACCAACTACGTAAACTACCAGGATGTCAGCGCCAATGAATCCCACCGGACCAGCGAATATCTGAAAAGAGCAATGCAAATACCTTACGAAAAAGCTCTCAAAAGCCATATCGCTTATTATAAAAAACAATTTGACCGTGTACGCCTTACATTACCGACAGGCAAAGCTTCCCAACTGGAGACTCCCAAACGAATTGAAAACTTCGGATATGGAGAAGACATGGCAATGGCAGCTCTACTTTTCCATTATGGACGTTATTTACTGATTTCTTCTTCGCAACCGGGTGGACAACCGGCTAATCTGCAAGGTATATGGAACAACAGTACTCATGCACCTTGGGATAGTAAATACACCATCAACATTAATACAGAAATGAACTATTGGCCGGCAGAAGTCACTAATTTAAGTGAAACACATAGTCCGCTATTCTCTATGTTGAAAGATTTATCTGTCACAGGAGCAGAAACAGCCCGAACTATGTATGATTGTAGGGGATGGATGGCGCATCATAATACTGATTTATGGCGAATTTGCGGAGTTGTAGACTTTGCTGCAGCCGGCATGTGGCCTAGCGGCGGTGCCTGGTTAGCTCAACATATCTGGCAACATTACCTCTTTACAGGAAATAAAGAATTCCTGAAAGAGTACTATCCCATCCTGAAAGGAACAGCGCAGTTCTACATGGATTTCTTGGTAGAACATCCAGTGTATAAATGGTTGGTAGTGTCGCCTTCTGTATCACCGGAACACGGTCCCATCACGGCCGGTTGCACCATGGACAACCAGATTGCCTTTGATGCACTGCATAATACCTTATTGGCTTCATACATCGCAGGTGAAGCCCCCTCTTTCCAAGACTCCCTCAAACAAACACTAGAGAAGTTGCCACCTATGCAAATAGGAAAACATAACCAACTACAAGAATGGCTGGAAGATGTTGACAATCCCAAGGACGAGCACCGTCATATTTCACATTTGTACGGGCTATATCCGAGTAATCAAATTTCTCCATACTCGAATCCCGAGTTATTCCAGGCAGCAAGAAACACATTGCTGCAACGCGGTGATAAGGCTACCGGTTGGAGTATCGGCTGGAAAGTCAATTTCTGGGCACGCATGCTGGATGGAAACCATGCCTTCCAGATCATCAAAAATATGATTCAACTATTGCCCAGCGATCACTTGGCTAAAGAATATCCGAACGGGCGTACCTATCCCAATATGCTGGATGCCCATCCGCCTTTCCAGATTGACGGTAATTTCGGTTATACAGCCGGAGTAGCGGAAATGTTGCTCCAAAGTCATGACGGTGCCGTACATTTATTGCCAGCATTACCTGATGCATGGGAAGAAGGAAGTGTGAAGGGGCTGGTGGCACGTGGAAACTTTACTGTCGATATGGACTGGAAAAACAATGTGTTAAATAAAGCGATCATCCGATCGAATATAGGCGGTACGCTCCGCATCCGGTCTTATGTCCCACTGAAAGGGAAAGGCTTAAAACAAGTAAACGGGAAAGAGTGCTCAAATAGATTATTCGCCACCACTCCTATCAAACGACCTCTTGTAGCCAAAGGGGTAAGTGCGCAATCTCCCAAACTGCAGAAGGTTTATGAATATGACATCGAAACAAAGGCGGGTAAAACCTATATTGTAAATACAATCGAAGGAAAACAATAATACAGAAGAAGGGATAAATCTTTTCTCATGTTACATTATTTACAAACGATGTTACAACATCCGATTGTACCCCCGAAGCCTAATGAAAATATTCATTTTTTATTAGGTTATATTTAGGTTTTTAGTTTTCTTTGTACAACAAACAACGATCTATAACTATGAAAAATGTATTCACTTTTCTATTATTATTGTTTTCTTTGTTATGCAACGGGCAATCTCCTAAGTTATTCACTACTGACAAAGAACTCTCCAGTAGTCTGATTAATCAAATATATCAAGACCGGAACGGTTTCATTTGGATTGCAACAGAAGATGGTCTGAACCGTTATGACGGTGCTAAATTTACCATATACAAACATGAGCCCAATAACGAACATTCGTTAGCCCACAATTTTGTTCGTACTGTTTTTGAAGACAGCAAAGGTCATTTGCTTATCGGCACATATATAGGAATTCAAATGTATGATCCGGCCACGGACAATTTTACTCCACTTGCCAAATTGGAAGATACCGGGGAAACGCTTGAAAGCAACATTAATTCTTTCATCGAGCGAAAAAACGGAGAGATATGGGTATCCGGAAATGTGTTGTGCAAGCTGGACATCAAAGACCATCTGTTGACTGTCCGGAAAGTCGATATTGCAGTCACTTCACCCGGAAGCCTGTTTGAAGATAAAAAACAAAATGTATGGATGGCAAAAGGGGAAGAAGGAGTATATCAACTCACTCCCGACAATCAGCTTACGTTACACTTGTCTAAAGACAACGGATACGTCAAAAGTATATGTGAGGATCAACGAGGCAACATTTATGTAGGAAGTATACGAAAAGGACTATTCATTTACGATAAAGAACGTAAAACCTTTGTTCCGGTCGATTTGAAAGAGAAAGGAGAACTTCCTGTTTGCTTCCTTTATTCCGGTATACCCAATGAATTGTATATCGGCACTGACGGCAAGGGAGTAGCCATTTATAATATCCGAACACACGAAATCTCCGAATACAAGTTTGACAATAATTATTTCGATTCGGGAAACTCAAAAATACACTCCATTCTAAAGGACAATTCGGGTAACTTATGGCTAGCTGTTTATCAGAAAGGAGTTATATTAATTCCGGCCCGCACCAACAGCTTTAAGTATATCGGACATAAATCAACAGATAAAAATTGCATAGGCTCCTGTTGTATTACTTCGTTCTGCAAAGATAATAACGGAACTTTATGGATAGGAACGGATAACGACGGTATCTATGCCCTTACAGAAAAATTAGAGCCGGCAAAACATTTCTCACACACCACCCATCCTCATTCAGTACCCTCAACTGTTATTAAATTGTATGAAGACTCCGAACACAATATGTGGATTGGCTCCTTTATCAACGGTATGGGAAAGCTGAATAAACAGACAGGATTATGCGATTACCAGTACAAACTGGTAGATAAGAACAACAACTATATACAACGTGTATATGATTTCGCAGAAGATAAAAACAAGCGTCTTTGGATTGCGACAATGGGATTCGGTTTGTTCTACTATGACCTGAAAACGAAAGAATTTACATCCATACAATCTCGGACATCTCTAATCAACGAATGGATAGGTTGTCTGCACTATTCCGATGATAATAAACTGTATGTCGGAACTTATGACGGCGTCAACTGTATAGACCTTGACAGTCCTGATTTTCAAAGTCATAAGATACTCTCACAAAATGTTATTTATTCAATCTTTGAAGATGACGAAGGAGTTGTCTGGTTGGGCAGTTCCGAAGGATTATCCGGTTGGAATAAAAATACGAAAGAACTAACCACTTATACTACTGCAGACGGATTGCCCAGTAATACAATATATGCCATACAAGGAGATGGAAAAGATTTTCTTTGGATAAGCACCAATGCCGGAATTTCCCAATTCCAAAAGAAAAACGACAAATTTATCAATTATTATGTCAGCGACGGATTACAGGGAAATGAGTTCTACAAGAATGCCTCCTTCAAAGATAAACAAGGTATTATCTGGTTTGGCGGAATGAATGGTATCACCTATTTCAATCCGCAAGACATTATCAATCCGGCAAAAACATGGAATATCCGGATTACCGACTTTTTCCTGCATAACAATCCGGTTAGAAAAGGAATGAAATCCGGTATTCACAATATTATCAACTGCCCTGTATTCAACGCTAAAGAGTTTTATCTATCCCATAAAGACAATGTGTTCAGTATCGAGTTTGCCACTCTGGAATTAAATGCCCCCGAACATATCAACTACCTTTATTCTATCAACGATGAAAAATGGATTAGTTTGCCCAAAGGTGTAAACCGTATCTCATTCAGCAATCTGAAACCCGGTACCTATAACTTTAAAATCAGAGCAAAAGACAACACTGTGTATTCAAATATAAAAGAAATTACCATCTTTATATCTCCTGCATGGTATGCTTCATGGTGGGCCAAAGTTATCTACTCCTTATTATTACTGACCATTATATTTATCATTATTCTTCAGATCAGACATCGGTACAGAATGCATCAGGAAATGCTGCAACATATCCATGCCGAACAAATCAATGAAGCAAAATTGCAGTTCTTTATCAACATCTCTCATGAGATACGCACTCCGATGTCTCTAATCATCAGCCCTCTACAGAAACTGATTAAGAATGAGGAGGACAATGAACGCCTGAAAATATATCATATTATCTACAGAAATGCGGAACGTATTCTGAATCTTGTCAATCAACTAATGGATATTCGGAAAATTGATAAAGGACAAATGTTCCTGATGTTCCGGGAGACCAACATTATTCCTTTTATAGAGGATTTATGTACAACTTTCGGTCAACAGGCAAATACAAAAAATATCCAACTACAACTTCACAGTACACTCCGGGAACTGAATGTATGGGTAGACACAGGCAATTTTGATAAGATTATCCTGAATATTCTGTCTAATGCCTTCAAGTTTACTCCTGAAAAAGGAAACATAGATATTACCATCCGTACGGGAGAAGACAATACACTGCCCGATCCCTTGAAACAATATGCCGAAATAATTATCGCGGATACCGGAACAGGCATCGATGAACAGGAAAAAGAACATATCTTCGAACGTTTCTATCAGATCCGTAACAGCCAACAGAATCCGAAAGGCGGAACAGGAATAGGCTTACATCTGACTCGTTCATTAGTGGAATTACATCATGGAATTATCTATGTAGAAAATAATAAAGAACAACCGGGTTGCCGTTTTATTATCCGATTACCGTTGGGTAACAAGCATCTACGACCTGAAGAAGTTGACAACAATGAGCAAAAGGTAACAGTAGCCGTACCAACTGTTCCTGTCATCTCTCCCATTATAGAAAATGAGGAAGAAAAGAAAGTCAGGGTAAAAACTAAATATCGCGTATTAATTGTAGAAGACGATGAAGAAATCCGAAATTATATAGCGAAGGAGTTTGGGGACAAATTTCATATCATGGAAAGCCGTAATGGTAAAGAAGCATTAGAGCAAATATTTAAGAAGACTCCGGATTTAGTCATTAGTGACATCATGATGCCCGAAATGGACGGACTCACCTTATGCCGGAAGATCAAGCAGAATGTAAACCTCAACCATATCCCAGTCATTTTGCTTACCGCGAAAACGAGGGAAGAAGACAACCTTGAAGGTCTGAATACAGGAGCCGACGCCTATATCATGAAGCCATTCAATATCGAAATTCTGCAAAAGACGGTAGAAAATCTGATTAATACACGGCAGCAGTTACGCAAAGTATTTACAGGCCAGCAAAATCTGGAGAACAAGGTTCAGAAACTGGAAGTGAAATCACCCGATGAGAAATTGATGGAACGTATTATGAAAGTGATCAATGAAAACATCAGTAACCCTAACTTGACAATAGAGACAATCACCACCGAGGTAGGTATCAGCCGCGTACATCTTCACAGGAAACTCAAAGAGCTCACCAACCAGACAACCCGTGACTTTATACGTAATATACGTTTAAAAGAAGCCGCTCGTTTATTGTCCGAAAAACAGCATACCATATCCGAGATAGCCATGTTAACAGGATTCACTGATCCTAATAATTTCTCGACAACATTCAAAGAATTGTATGGAATGCCGCCTTCAATGTATATGAAAGAGCAGTTGAGTAAAAAGGAAGAGTAACCCAACTGCTCTCTAGCATGTTTATCTGTTAAACTTGTACCAATCAAAGTTAAACAGTTTGCAGCCTTTACGTCCTTTGAATACAAAATAAATATCTTGTATTCCTGTGACCGGTTTTACAATATCAGTCTGCAATGTTTTCCAGCATTCCCAACCTCCCGTTGAAGGAATAGTCAGTTCCGCAATTAATGGTCCGCTTATACTGTCTGTACGTACTTCAAGTGTTCCGCCACGAAGGGCACTGGCAACGGTAGCAGTGAACCGTTTGGGGGATTTATTGCCGAAATCCACTTCACGTACCTTTATATAATCTCCATTATGAATTTCAGATATATATATACCGGTTTTCACATTTGGTTCGGACTTCACACCTTCAGAAAAAGCGATTGTTTCAGCTTCCACCCTTTCGTAAGGATTGAGCGTACCTACCGGTGACACCCCTTCCCGGGTAGCATTAATAATCGGGAAAGTGCCGTCAGCGTTATACTTAAATTGCTCCACCGCCGTACTTCGCCCGAAGCCTCCACCACCCGGCAACTTACCCGTATGATAGAAGAAATAAGAATTGCCTTTATAGTCTATCACTCCACAATGGTTAGTAAACGAACCCGTATCTTGTAAAGGCATGATTTCTCCCATATACTTCCACGGACCAAGAGGTCCGTCACTCATGGAATAGGCAATATGTTCGGGTACACCTCCGGCAGCATAAAGAAAATAGTATTTTCCTTCCCGTTTATGAAGCCATGGACCTTCTGTATAAGTATCTTTATACTTAACACCTTTGACACGCTTTTCCGGATTAGGTGCACCAAAGCTCTCAACAGTCTGTTCCAGTTTGCCCACTCCACCTTTCAAAGAAATCATATCTTCATTCAATTCTGCATAATAGATATTCGGATTTCCCCAATACAGATAAGCACGACCGTCATCATCTATATATACGGTAGGATCTATATAATCCCAGCTCCCGTCATGAAGCGGTTTGCCGATGGCATCTTTAAAAGGACCGACAGGCGAATCGCCTACCGCAACACCGATTGCCATCGTATTGGAAAGTTTGGAATGCAGGCAGACATACCAATAAAACTTACCATTACGTTCGATGCACTGTGCTGCCCAGGCACGGTCGTCCGCCCAGTCGAATGATTCGATGGCAAGAGGAGAGCCGTGATCGGTCCAGTTCACCATATCTTTGGTAGAATACACGCGCCATTCCTGCATCCAGAAAAAATCAGCCTTATCTTCATCATGTCCCGTATAGACATACAATGTGCCATCATGCACCATAGGAGCAGGGTCTGACGTATAACAGGTTTGCACAAACGGATTTTGCGCTCCTGCCTCATGGGGTAGAGCACCTCCAAGCAGCAATAATGCCGCCACAAGTTTTGCTTTCAGATTCATATCATTTTCAATGTTTAAACAAGTGTGGAACAAACTCTTTCAGACAGCGTCTCCATGTGAGCCATTCGTGGCCGGTGCCTTGCGATTCATAATAAGCCACGTTGATGCCCAGTTTGCGGAGAGACTCCACCAACTGCTTCGTGCCCATCTGTTCGTCCGTGCCGCAGCCGAGGAAGAGATAATGCACTTTCTTGTTGAACTTACCTGCATCGGCAAACACACCGTCGAAGCACGTTTTCACGTCCAGCCCGAAAATCGCCCCGCTGAACCCGCCAATGTAGGAGAACATGTCGAGACGCGGCAACGCTGTTTGGAACGTCTGGTGTCCTCCCCACGACAAGCCTGCCATTGCACGGTGTTCGCGGTCGGTCTTGGTGCGGAATGTACGGTCTATCATCGGAATGAGGTCTTTCAAAATGACATCATAGAAAGAAGCGCCGTAAAGCGCACGCTCTTCGTTCACATCTTTCCCCGGACGCGGCACGAAGGGAGTCTCCACATCTCCGCTATCCATCACCACGAGCATGGGCACGCACTTGCCGGTGGCTATCAGGTTGTCCATGATGTAGTGCATATATCCCTGGGTGCTCCAGCCGGTTTCATCTTCTCCCATGCCGTGCTGCAAGTAGAGCACCGGATAGCGTTTTTTGGGGTGAGACTCATACTCTGCCGGTGTGTACACCATGCAACGACGAAACTCTTTCTTCGCTTCCGAATAATAGGTGCAGGAGCGCACTTGCCCATGCGACACTTGCTGCGGGCGATAGTAATCGCCCTCTGCCCCTTCGGGTATCTCGATGCCGCTCGCCATGCGGCAACAACCGAAGAAGGTGCACGAAGAGGGATCTACCACCCTGAATCCGTCTACCAACAGGAAATAATAGTGGAATCCCACCGGCAGCGGGTCGGTCTTCACGCTCCACCAGCCGTGCTCGTCCATGGCCATCTCATACTTCTTGCCGCAGACGTCTGCCTGCAAGCGTTTCACATCGGGAGCGTAGCAACGGAAATAAGCACGGTTGTCCTTGTCGATACGAGGGAAGTCGCTGCCGTGCATATTGGTGGGGGCTGCCACTGTGTGCTTCCACACATCATCGGGCGAAGGAAGTTCAATGCCCATCAGGTGGAGTGCCTGTGCCGCATAGCGGCGTCCCAGCACCCGGTAACCGGCAGCATCGAAGTGAAGATGGTCGGGAGCGCAGCTCAACCCCTTGGAGGAGACAATAGCGCAGTTCTTTATCACCTGCGGCAACATAGCAATTACCTCGTTCATGCCTGCACAAACACCACCGTGGTCGGCATTCACCACTTCACCGGCAATCAGGGGCACCTCGTCAGCCTGCAGATGAAGGTCAGCAAGCAGGTTGTCGTATACGCTCTTCACCTTTTGGGGCCACTCCTTGTCACCGGTGTTCGACTCGCCCTGATGTAGAAGTATCCCTTTTATCACACCGCTTTTCTGTGCAATGCGTGCCATCTTCACCAAACGGGTATACGGGTCGTTGTCATACTCTTTCAGCGTATTCACCATCCAGTCGGGAGCTGTTTTGATATACTCCTCGCATTTGTCTTTCTGGAAAAGCTCGATCCGGCACCCGCCTATCGCCACGTGCACCACTCCGATGCGCACATGCGGGGGCAAGTTTTCTACCAAGGTCCGTCCGAAATAATCAGCCGGTGTCAGCCCGGTGTTCGGACGGCACAGCGGAGCGCGGGCGGGATACCATTCGCCTTTCACGCGTCCCAACTCTTTATTGTCTACCGCCGCCAACACTTGGAAGCGTGCATCCACCAGCGTATCTTGTGCTTCATAGCGGGCATTGCCTTCCATGTTAGACTGCCCTAGGCACAGATAAATGTAAAAGTTTGCATCCTGTGCAACCGCGCAAAGGCTTGCACACAACAAACAACTCAACAATAATAACTTCTTCATTTACTATCTTTCTATATTATATTTATTCCAACTTCATGCTGCTTATCACAATCGGCTTGCCACCAGTCGACCAGAACCCGACAATGTAGAGGTGCGACGGGTCTACCCTATTGCCGTCAGTATCTTTCATCTGCTGCAAATCTACCACCACTCTGCGTGTCTGTCCGAAATCGTAGGTGGCGGGCTTCGTCCAGTAGTCGTTCTTGTCAAAAAGGCGGAAAGAGACACCGCACTCGTTGTCGTTGCCCAATTCCACGGTCAGCCTCCGGTAGCCCGACAAGTCAAGTCCGCCGGGGTATTTCCATCCGCCAAAGCCATATTTGCCTGTCACCAAGATGCGGGTCGTTTCGTCAAAGGTGCCTTCTTCCCATATCGAAGGGTCAAACACGTCTTCCGTCAGCACAAAAGGCGAAACCACCGTCACCTGCAATGTCTGTTGCATGCTGTTTCCCGCTGCTGTGCGGTAAGTCACCGTTACCGTAGCATTGCCTGGTGCCACTGCCACCAGTTTGCCAGTCGGCTCCACCTTCAGCACTTGTTCGTCCGAGCTATTGATAGTCGCCTCGGCAGTCACCATTCGCGAGGTGCCATCTTTATACACCGCCTTCACTTTCAGGTAGTGCACTCCTCCCATCTGCAACGAGCGTGTCGCCTGCTCGCCCATCAGTTCCAGTCTCTCGGGCTCGCCATTGACGGTCACTCCCTCGGCATACTCCTTGAACCAATGATACATTGCCCACGGACAGGCTTCGGGATCGTTGAGGAACGTATAGTTGCCCTCTGTACCCGGCACGTCCTTAAACGCTGCCAGCTCGTGGCTTCTTGTAGTGAAAAAGAGCCACGACACATTTCCCGCATTGTCGGCTATATATTTGAAGTTGGCGCCGAAGCCCTTGCCACCGGCTTCGCCTGTGATGCTTTTTCCCCAAGTGGCATCGTATTTCAAAGGTGCCCAGTCTATTTCCGTCACCATGATGGGGGCAATCGCCGCCACCGGACCTACTTGCGTATCCCATCCGCGCTGGAAGGGCTCGTAGCCGCCACCGGTGGAAGAGCCGATTCCCTCGCCACTGTCTTTTTCGGCATCGCTGCCATACCATCCGGGATAGCAGTGCACGGCAAAGCCGATGTTATCGCCCTCGATGCGGTGGGTGGCATACCCGGCATACTGCGACTGGTAGGCCAAGCCTGGCACCCAAATGATATTACGGCAATGGCTCCTTATCTTGTCTACAATGGACTGGAAGTAAATCTTTGCATTGGCAAAGCAGGCATCGGAGGTGCTACCATAGGCGCCGTCGGTCCCTTTGATGTTGACCGGTTCATTGGCAAGTTCGAACATGATGTCCGTATTGTTCTTCACTTTAGGATGTTGCGAAACGATGTCCCACACGTTAAGCAGGAACTGCTGATAGCTATCGCCCACCTCTATTCCCTGATAAGGAGCTTCGTTGGGGCATACCCCGGGCGGGCGCATCACCACATACATTCCCTTAGATACAAAATACTCCGCCATCGGCACAAACAGTTCGTCGAGATACTTGCGGAAACGGGTCTCGGAAAAGCGTTCGTGCCCTTCGTATCGTACAAACGGCTTTGAAGTATCATCGCTCCAATAAGGGTCGAGATGCATCCGCACGAAGTTGAACTTCCATCCGGCAGCCACAATTCCGTCTACCATACGTTTGTTATAGCTGAGACACGACTGCACGTCATAGTTAGTCCATGCGTTATCGTTAAAAAAGGGGCTGTAGGTCTGTGTAAATCCATGAAGATTGACCGTCTCGCCCTTTTCGTTTTTAAGGTAGCGCCCCTCTACGTGCAACACCGGCAACTGATGATAGTCTTTCTCCGGAGCCGGTTCGTCCTTAGGTGTTTCCGGTTCGGCAGGAATCTCCGGTTGTATAGGAAGAGAGCTTTCGTCTGAGCAAGACGCCAAAGTCATGCCTATCCACACCAGCAAATAAATTATCTTTTTCATAATGATGTTGATGTTACATAATAGTTGTTGCAAAAATAACAATACTACCAATAGCGATAAAAACTATAGTTGTAAATACCGTCACCACTGATAGTTCCTTCATACAATTTATAGCCTTTTATATCACCATGATAAAAAACTAACGGAGAGCCGTTATAATCCATTTCGTAAGTTCCTTTCGTTTCCCCTTTAGGAATAGTGATTGATGCACTACTCTCATACTTTCCACCATCATTGTATGCTTCGTATGGGATTCTGCAACTTATATCTTTTTTTACGGGATAAGTTGTCGTGGCAGTAAAAATAGGATGATTGGAATACAGTTCTTTCATTGAAATCATTATGCGATTATCAATTCCATTTTGAGTAATACCAACTGTTAATGTTTTATTAGATCCCGGCTGTTTCAATACAATTTTTCCACTTCTGAGAGAGGAAGTATTGTCCTGGGCTACTACCGATAGAACATATATATCATAATACTGAAAACATATAAGATAATCCAACCATGAAGGACCACTCACTATTTCAGGTTGCAATAATGTTTTTGTTCCATTAACCTCTACATAGGAACATAAAGTTCTACTAAGAGGTTGTGAGTCATCCTTCGGACTAATAACAAAGTCCTCCACTACATCCGAATCTGAAGCCCCAAAACAATATGTACTATCCGAATTTGCAGCCCTTGTAACTATATCTCCTACTTTATCTATATCAAACAGAATTTCATTACTACAGCTACACCAAATAATCAAACTTAAAATAAATAATATGTTTTTCATTATTATCCGACTTTTATTGAAACAATAAAGGCAGCGGATTCATGTTATATGCCCCGCTGCCTTTTCTTATCAATCTCTATTATTTACCAGCCAATCCGTCAGCAAAACCGGCATAAGTATGCTTACGGTTGTAGTTGGAATCCCATAAACCTACAGGTTCACCGCCACGCCAGTTAGAATCACCGGGGGCACCGGGAGCATCGGTAGCACACCACTGCGTGATGCCGTATTGCTGTGCCACAGGAATAATCTCGAAGTATTTCTTCACGATAAACTTATAATATTCAGCCATCGCTTTATGTTGTTCTTCTGTCATATCCTTTGTCAACACCGTAGTGCCGCTTTCATCCACATATCCCATATCCAGCTCAGATACTTTCACGAGTTTGCCACTCTTGGCTAAGATTTCAAACATTTTCACTACATGTTCTTCTTGCTTCTGCTGGTCAGCAGCATTGGCGCGATAAGCCACGTGCATCTGTGTACCGATACCGTCAATCTTTGTCACACCGTCAGATTCCCACTTCTCTATCCAGTGTACCAAGCTCTTGGCTTTCTGATTGTTATCCCAAGTGGATTCCAGATTGTAATCGTTGATGAAAAGTTTGAGAGGTTTAACACCACCGTTTTCTGCATAATATTTACGGGCGGCAGCTACAACAATACGAACATAATCTTCACTACCCAAGTAATCTTGCCAGTAGAAATTATTGGCAGCGTCAGCACCGGCATTAGATGCAGATTGCAAGACATAGAAACCTTCACCGTCGTTGCCACCACCTGAAATAGCTTCGTTCACTACATCCCAAGTAGTCACGTAACCACCAGTAGCTTTCATCATTCCTTCAATCCAATTGTTCATTGCCCGAGTAAGCGCTTCTTTTTTCTCTTCGGGAGTAAGAGGAATAGTGTTACCTTTAGTAACTATTTGCAATTTGATATTATCAAAATAATATTTATTAGCAGGTGCATTGGGCGCGCCTACATCCAAGTTCCATGCAAAAGTCTGCATGTTTCCCTCAGGAGAAAGGGTAGTGTTAATAGTAATAGTTTTTTCAAAGTGTTGCCATTCCGTAGTGAAACTAACAGCACACCCACCATCATAATGAATATAAGCTCCAGGGGCAGCATGAGCCTGAGACTCAGAATTATTGGGTGTATCTGCACGATAATCGAAAGAGATACGTACAACATCATTTTCCACCAACGGACGGTCAGCATACAAAAAGAATTGAGTATCCCAACTGTTTGTTCCTCCACCAGCAGAAGTAACAACGAAAGCACGACTACCGTCTTTACCTACTCCATCAACAATATCGCAAGCAGCATTAGCTCCTCCCACATGAGTAGAAACAAAATTGGTAGTTTCACTGCCTTGCGCATCACCATTAGTAATGATGTCAGTTAAAATCTCTACTGCCGCATCTCCCGGTGTAGGTATAATTGAATAAGAATGCGCATGCCAACTTGGTTTAGACCAATTAGAAGGCAGATTTCCTTCTTCAAAAGTTCCGTTCTTTATCATATTTTGCTCAGAACCTTTTTCAACCAGCACCATGTCATCAAACCAAAGATCTCCTCCAAACTGTCCGAAATTGAATAACAAACGAGAACAATCACTATTAGGTGTAAATTCAATGCTTATTGTGCTCCATGTAGTTCCTGCTGAAATCTGTGGTATGCCATAATGTGTATTACCAGCATTCGGTGTTTCTATCCAAAGCGGAAATGTCACAGCTGATGAAGCCTTGGTTCTCATAGAGAATACATAAGATTTCCCTTGTAAAAGAGGAGATTCCAAATCATAGTAATTTTGCCAATCCCATGGATTCGCCTTCGCTTCAGAAGTATTGATATGCAAACAATTTCCTTCTCCTACAGAGGGCGGCAATTCTTTGTCTTTAATCAAAGAATTCAAATACTTATTATTCTGCTGTGCATGCCAAGCCAATGTATGTCCATATATAGTAATTCCGGCAGCTTGGGCGGCAGTGACAAATTTATCCACAGTTTCGAAATTCATCTCCCCTTTATCGTTCACACACGAAGCATATTTCATCGCATTGCCTGCGGTCACTTCGTCGAAGTTGGCTTCCGCTAAACGAAATACCAATCCTCCTTCGATAAATTCGTTAGCTGCCAACGCTAATCCCAATTTAAAATCGGGATTAGCTGCACGGTCTATGTACGATTTCAGCGGGGCATAATCATTCAGATACTCGTATTGCGCTATCGACTCCGGTTTTGTCACCGTGACATCGGCAATCTCGGTATCCACGCAAGAAGCCAGCAAAGCTGCTACCAGCGTGCCCCATACCATATTATTTTTTCTATTCATCTTCATGTAGTTTTCTTAAATTGTTTAGATTGCGGTTCACTTCAACTTCACGTTAAAAGTTTCAAATTTGCTCTGTCTGTCGCGTGACACCAGCGCGTCCGTGCTGCTACATTTGGCAGTGCCCGTTTCACCGGTCACAGCATTCAACACATAAGGCGCATAAGTCACTTCATAGGTCAGTTCGAACAGGTCGCGGTCTTTGTCGCCCCACGCTTTCTTGGCACCATGATAGGTCCACTTGCCCGAACCGCTTGCCTGAGCCCCCGGTGTGTCGGTAGTGATGGAGCAATTGCCGTTGTCGTCAACCGTTATCACCAAGTCCATTGTCAACGTTTGCTTGGAAGATTCGCCTTTCTCATTCACCACATCCACCGAAAGCGAAAGAGGATAACGCACTTTGTTGAGGGCAATAGTTCCTAATGTACGTTGGTCTGCTTTCTCTATATTCTGCGGGTTACGGTTGAGCGTAGAAGTGTTGCCATTGATGTCGAGCTGGTCTGTGCCACGACTCAACCAAACGCCCTCATACTTGTTTTTGTAGGTCACCCCATAAAGCGCATAGTCTTTGGGAAGCACGTCCCAGTCTGCCACATTCAAGCGATTGGGAGACTCAACTTTAGGTTTGCCCGCCAAGATAGAGTCTGAAGCCTGTGCTAACCGTACCGGAATGACATAGGTGAGTTCGGGCGTGAGAGGATCATTGAAGAAAGCATCGGTCAACTGTATGTCCATACGTCCATAAATGTCTCCTTTGGGAAATACCACCTGTTCCGAAGAATAAGTATAATATTCCTTAGGCATAGGAAGTATCGGCTTGCCATTGTCGAAATAAGCATTGGTACACAAACTTTCATCGATAACAATCTGTGCTGTGCGCTCTTTGCGGTTTGACCACACACCGCCCAATGTAGCGATGATCTGCATCCGATATTCATTGTCTTGTTCGGTAGGATATACATCTTCGCCCAATGTGATGGTGCGTATAGGAGTCTGAGTAGCAAAACTGATGGTCTGATATTCGTAATCGTCGAATTCTTTGTCTCCGTTTTCACAGCCGGCAAACAACAAGCCAAGGACCATGCATTTCATTATTGTCTTATTCATAATCATTGTATGCTTTAGCATTTTATTAAATTTACACTATCGGTTTACCAACCCTGATTCTGTTTCAGTTCGTCATACTTAAGAACTTCCGAATAAGGAATAGGACCGTAATACATATACTCACTGAACGAGCGTTTGTCTACCTCCATCGGAGTATAACGGGTTCCACTGATATTCATCCCTTTAGCGGTTTCGGTCAGATTGCTCTTCCAGCGGCGCAAATCCCAGAAACGGAAACCTTCGAAACAAAGTTCGATGCGACGTTCGTTGCGGATGAGTTCCGCCATCTTTGCCTGATCGTTCTTGATGGATTCCAAGTAAGCATCACCATTGTCGCGACCGATGCCGGCACGGTGGCGCAACTTTTTCACCACATCATAAGCAGAATAGCCGTTGCCTCCTTTATCTTGCGGACCGTACGCCTGATTTGCCGCCTCGGCATACGCCAAGAATATCTCGGTATAGCGGATGCGCGGTGTGTAATGATACTGGTCGGCTTTCGCATTCGGGTCGAGGCTGATGTCCTGACGCAACAGTTTGCGCAGATAGTATCCGGTACGGGTAGAACGTCCTACCACCTTGTTCAGTGCATCATTGGTAGTTCCGTCGGCTGCCGTAAAGATTTCCTTATTCGTATTGCCTGCCTTACAACCATTATAGAGAATGTATGCTTCCAAGCGCGGGTCACGGTTGGCATACGGAAGATTTTCATCATATTCGCCGGACAGATGAGACACCGGATAACCGTTCAGCATCGGGAATGCATCCACCAGATTTTGAGTTGGGTTGATACGTCCGTTACCGTAGAGTGTGGGCGGGAAGTTATCTTCTTCGAGCGAGAGGGATTTGGCACGTTCACCACGCCACAGAATTTCAGCAGGTGATTCGGTTGGGCTAAGTTTTTCAATATCATCTACATTGCAATACCATGTCCATCCGGTAGGATCCATACCGTCTACCCCTCCGATATGATTCAGTACCTTTGCAGCACTAGCAGCAGCCGTTTTCCAATCAACGCCTGACTGGTCACTATATGCCGGACTGGCAGCAAGCAAATCCGCTTTTGACACAAACGCTTCCACCACCTTTCCAGACATACGGCCGATAAAGTTTGCGCCAAACACACGGGTGACTTTGCCTTGGTCTGCTCCTGCATATTTAGCAGACAAGCGTTGCATTTCCGCTGCGTCACCATATTCCCAAGGCAATCCTTCGAGTGCCAACCGGGCGTCTTCTTTCAACGCCTTCATGCAATCTACAAATGTGCTGCGGGGCACATTGAAATTGGATCCGGCTGCTTCCGGTTCGGTCAGGATGGGCACCCCCATCAACACACCGTCTTCGGTATAGCCCGCATGGGCTTCGAGGAGGTAATACATATACATGGCACGCAAGCCATAGGCTTCCGCTTTCTCACGGTCGCAGAACATCTGCGCCACCACTTCGTCTTTCGCCCATTTCACCTTGTCGGCATTGGCAAGGAAAAGATTGATATACTGTATGGCGGAACGGCAGGAAGTCCAACGGTCGGCAGGATTGTTGTTTGCCGTCCACATGCCGGAGGCTATTTTACGCCAGCTGTTTTCCGCATCATTGCTCACAGCGTCATCGGTAGCCACGTCGTTGAAAGAATAGCCTGCGCAGGGTATGCGTGTATAGGCATTTGCCAGTATTCCTTCGGCATATTGCGAATTCTCGTACATATATTCCAGTCCGAGGTTGTTCTCGATAGCCGGTTCGAACAAGTCATCGCATCCGGTCAGACAAGCGGCAAAGGCACATATTGTTATAATTTTCTTCATGACTTATTTATTCTATATTTTTATATTCTACAACGAGAGACCCATCAAAAGTCTACCTTTACACCCAGTGCGTACGAACGGCATTGGGGAGAAGTCCCTACATTCATCTCCATATATTTACGCTCCTTCGCCAAGGTCAACAGGCTTGTTCCGTTGGCATAGATTTGTAAACCTTTCACAAGTTTGCCTTTCAGCATAGCAGCCGGGAAGTCGTAAGACAATTGAACACGGTTCAAATCGAAACGTGAAGTGTCGTACAACCAGAAGTCGGAAGCCACAAAGTTCAGGTCGCCACCTTGTGTTGTGAGACGCGGGTATGTGGCGATATCTGCCGTCTCTTCCGTCCAGCGTCCGCGAACCACTTCAGAATATTTGCGATCGCCATACACGTGCATATAACTATTATTCTTCAGTCCTTTGCCACCAAACGATCCGGTGCCTGCCACAAACAATGTGAAGCCTTTGTACTTGGCAGTCAGGTTGAGACCCATCACCCAGGAAGCACCCCACTTGCCCAATACCACCTGGTCTTGCTCATTGATGACACCGTCGTTGTTTTGGTCTACATACTTCAAATCACCGGGTTTGGTATTAGCATTCACCTTTGCCGAGCTTTCCACATCGGCAGCGTCTTTGAAGAATCCGATGCATTGATATCCGCGCAAAGCATCAATCGCCTCACCTTCGGCTTTCAGCCAGTCATATTTCACATTCTCGTCCCATTTGGTGTTCTTGGAGGTGTAGTACATACCCACAAGCCCCACATTCCATTCAAAGTCACCGTGCTTTTTGCCCACATTTACACTCAAGTCCACACCCGTACGACGTTGGTTGTTCATGTTAATATAAGGACGCATATCGGACTTCGGATAATAAGTCTGGAAATAAGACGGATAATTTTGGGGCTGCGCCAGCAATCCTTCGGTATTGGTTACGAAGTAATTGGCATTGAGTCTCACCAATCCCTTCCAAAGAGAAGCGTCCAATCCTACCGTAAATTCCTTACGCTTGATGTAGCCGAGGTCGGGGTTTCCACCTTGCAGGAAGTCGGTGGTCTGCATCGAGTTGTTTACCTCGCTCCATCCCCACCACGTACCTGCCTGTGTAAACTTGGTAGCATACATGTAGTAATCACTGATATCCAAATCCTGATTGAGCACACTATAGCCTGCCATCAGTTTCAGGTTATCGAGCCAATCGGCATCTTTGAGGAAACCCTCTTCGGAAAGACGCCATCCCAACGTAAACGAAGGCGAAAGCCCTATCCGGTTGCCTTCGGGCAATTTGGCGGAATGAACCGCTGCCATGCTGAAATCGGCGTAATACTTACCGGCATAGTTATAATCGAGTTGCAAACCCAAGTTGGAATTGCTAGTGCGATGGTAGGTACCCGAATAGGTCTGCTGGCTGCCTTGAGCCAACAACAATGCATTCACATGATGATTGTCGGCAAAAGTGTTCTGATAGCCGAACTGTGCAGAGAAATAAATGGTCTGATACGCCGTACTGCCCGATACGTTTTGCGTACCGGTATGCTTGTCCATATTGTACTTAGTCAATGAAGTAATACGGTCGCCTCCGAAAGCATTGTTCCAAGAGGCTTCATACACTGCATAGTCGTCGTCGATAGAAGTGATGTAAGAAGTTCCGTAGTCTACGGAGAACTGTGTACGGAATGACAATCCTTTCAGTACTTTATACAAATCGAGGTTGATTCCCGCATCAAACTGGAAACGACGTGAAGTAGCTTTCTGATAACCGGACGCATACATGGCAGCAAAAGGATTAGTCATGTTCAACTGCGTACCTCCCAATAGATATTTGCCGTCAATAAGGTAATTGCTATTATTGATCAACGTCCACGAAGCAGCATCGTTTTTATCGACAAACTCAATGGGAATGAAAGGTACAAGAGGCGCCGAACCGGGAGCAGTCGGACGTAACGTAGCCGAGTTAGCCCAGTAGTCTGCCTTATCGTGACGGGAATCGTAGAAGATAGCATTTGCATTTACCCAACCGCTGATCCAATCGTTCATACGCAAATCCACATTACCGCGGATATTCAGGCGCGAATTGCGGTTGTTCTTACTTTCACCGAAGTTGAGCAAGTCGTTGGAACTCTCGTAACCGATGTTCGTATAGAAGTTGGCGTAGCGTCCGCCGCCCGAAAACTCGGCCACTCCGTTATAGTCCTGACTTGTCTTCCGAATATAGTCATCGGAAAAGAAGTTGATGTTCGGATAACGGTAAGGGTTACTTCCGCTTGCATAGTTGTAAATCTGCTCATCCGAGAAAGCGGGATCCAACCCGTCGTTACGCAACGCCTCGTTATACAACGTCATGTATTCGGCAGAAGCCAGATATTTAGGATAGCTTTTAGGCACATTGATACCGGCATTGGCACGCGCACTCACCCGCAAGTCTTTATCGCATCCGCGCTTCGTGGTGATAAGAATGACTCCCTTCGCACCACGGCTGCCGTAAAGCACCACGGCTTGCGCTGCTTTGAGGAATGTGATTTGGGCTATTTCGGTAGGACGAATGTTGTTTGCCTCACGAGGGACTCCGTCTACCAATACCAACGCTTCGCCCATGTTCCATAATTGTCCGTTGTAACCTCCCACTAAAGATTGCATATTGTCGAGACTGTACAGCGAATAACTTTTATTAGTCAGTTCCTCTACATTGACGGACGAGACACCACCCATCAAATCCGCCCGGTCCACTGTGCGGAAAGCCACATTCACTTTCTGAGCCAATGTATCAGTCTTCTCCACATCCGTCTGAGCCATCAGCCCGGCAGAAGCAAACAATAGTCCGGCGCTAAGAATTATATTTTTATGAATTTGTTTCATGATATTCTATTTCGTTTAATAAGTCACTTGTTTACCATCCCGGATTCTGATAGAACTCCGGATACAAGGTCACGTCAGACAATTTCAGAGGCAACCAGTAATGCTTCTCCGTGAAATTACGCGTCACGATTACCCGATATGTATAGCCGCTTACAGCTGTTTCCTGAGGGTTCTCGGCAAGGTCGCCTACCCGTTGGAAATCGACAGCAGTCTTTTCGGTATAAGGTTTCTTGTCGATAAGCAACCAGCGACGCAAGTCAGTGAAACGGTGTCCTTCGTATGCAAGTTCTACCGCACGTTCGCGGCGAATCTCACTGTTGAACAGATCGATTGAACCGGTATATTTGGCATTGACACCTTCTACTCTCGCACGTTTGCGGATGGTGTTGACTGCGGCCAGTGCCGTAAGTGTACAGTTGGTTGACTTTCCTGTAGACGAGCCGGTAGCATTTGCCGCAGCTTCAGCATACATCAGATAAATGTCTGCCAGACGCATATAGCTGCAATAGATATGCATCTGCGGACTCCATCCCCAGCCATCATCCCATTTATTGGCTGTCACCGGAATAAACTTGCCAAGCAGGAATCCGGTACGGCTTCCGAACTGGTCGTCACGGGCGTTTCCGCCTGTGTAGAGGGATGCAACGGCTAAGTCACCGACCTCCTCCGAATCTTTTTTTGCATCAGATACCATAGGCGAACCGTCGAAGCGAATATCATGATAGAAACGTGGGTCGCGTCCTTTCCAAGGATGAGTCTTGTCCCACTTGGATTCCTGGTCGTCGAGCGGCAATCCATTTGCCATACCGTAATAGTGTACATAGTTGGCTGTGGGCGAGAGTTGCGGATTGTTATCTTTCTTATAGCTGGCAGGCACAAACTGAAGAGCTAAACCAAAAGTTGAGTTTTGCCAGCCATCTGCCACCAATCCTCTGAACAATGCTTCTGTAGAACCCGGCATTTGGGCATTCTTTCCGTATGTGTAGAAGAGGTCGGAATAGTCCTCAAAGTCCACCAAGCTATATTGCGTCTGTCGGTTCTCTACCAGCGTAAGCAACTCCCCGAACGCTTCGGCAGCCTTCCGGCAATATTCCTGATTGTAGGATTCACTTCCTGTGGACACCTTGTTCATCAACGGACTTCCTGCCCACAAGTAGTTTTTACCTAAATAGCCCAGTGCCATGATTTTGTTGATGCGCAGTTGGTTGTATCCTTTCGTGCTCGGGCTGATAGATGTCTTGTCCCAATCAATAGGCAGCAGATCGGCAGCCATCCGGAAATCATCGGCAGCCTTGTCGGCACATTCGTGATAGCTGAGTCGCGGCTCGTTGAATGTTTCGTTGGGAGGCAACACCTTATCTATATAAGGCAATCCGCCGAAATATTGTATCAGCATGAAATGAAACCACCCGCGGAAGAAATAAAGCTGTCCGGCAATGGCGTTCTTCTGTTCCTGCGTTGCATCGGTAAGCAGGTCCAGATTTGCTAATCCCGTATTACATTTACGGATTCCGTACCAAGAAGCGGGCCACAAGTCGCGGTTCCATCTGAATCCGTCGTTCGGAGTAGTAAAGTCCAGATTCAGAGTTTTGCAATCCATAAATCCGGCCCCCCAGCCGTCGTGTTCAGCCTGCCACCCCCAAAAGTCGCCTTGGTCCACTTTATAGCCCATGTGATAATTGCAGTCTACACCAATCACTTCGTCTTCACCCCAGTTCCAAGAGTTTGACCAGTATTGTTTGGCCATGTCGGGAATACAAGCATAAAGCTCTTCTACAAATCCCTGAAAATTGTGGAAGTCCTTAAAGGCATTTTCCGGAGTGACATCCGATTCGGGTGCCTTGTCCAGATAGTCGGTACACGAAGCAGTCGTACCCGTCAATCCGAGACTCAAACAAGCCATTACAGCATATTTTATAATGTATTTTTTCATAATTCGATGATGTTTTAAAGGTCAAATTTAATACCCAGATTGAAACGACGTACAGTAGGATAAGCACCTTGCGAAGCCAATCCCGTACCTGCAAAGTTCGATTCGCGGTCATCCGGCATACGCGACCATACCCAAAGGTTGTTTCCGTTCAGGAATATTTTAAATCTGTTCAATCCAATTTTCTTTACCCAAGGTTGTGTAAAAGTGTAAGCCACTTCAGCATTCTTCAGACGAATAAACGAACCGTCGTAATGGAAGCGAGTACCTTCATAATAACTCGGAGTAGAATTGATACGAGGCATGGGAGCATCTGCATCAAAACGATCTTTCGACCAGAATACTCCTTCGTCGAATACAGTATTCACGTTATTGTGCAAGGAAGTAAAACCCACATAACGGTTGACGTTGGTCACTCCATAGAACTGTACAAAGCAGCTGAATCCCTTGTAATCGAATCCGATAGTAGCGTTGTACGTATTTTCGGGAGTACCCGTATAGCCGTAAGGAGCGCTGTCGTTGGCATCTATCACGCCATCACCATTATAGTCCATAGTGATATACTGTCCGGGCAATTTCTGATCGTTCATCGTATTGTGTGTAGGCATGGCGAATACTTCGTCCCACGTGTTGGCAAATCCTGCCGTAAGATGAGCGTGGTCTTGTCCGATGGCAAATCCTTCCGACTTCTGGTATGCGGGACGCAACACAGGGTCATCGTATTTGAGAATCTTGTTTTCAGCATGAGTCATATTGAAGTTACCCCACAGACGAAGACCGTTGTTCAATGTTTTATTTACACGAAGTTCCAATTCGTATCCTTTCGTACGCACGCGTCCTAAGTTGGCAGCCGGGGCGGAAATTCCTAAATAACCGGGAGTGGCACGTTTGTCGCCGGCTACAAGAATGTCCGAACGCTTGTCATAGAAAAATTCCAAACTACCGGCAAGCAAACCATCGAAGAAAGCGTAATCAACACCGATATTCTGCTTCAAAGCTGTTTCCCAATGTACATCGGGATTACCTACCGTAGCTTCCTTGTACCAAGTGTAAGGAGACTCGGTTCGATTGTTCAAACCGTGGAAAGACTTACCTCCGTAAGCCCACTGTGTAGCATATAGAAAACGAATACCAAGATTATCGTCACCTACCTCACCGATAGAATAACGTACTTTCAACATATCTACCCACTTACGGAGAGGCTTGAAGAATCTTTCTTCGCTTATCATCCAGCCCAACGCACCTGAGTTAAACAACTCGAAACGATAGTCGGGACTAAACTTCTCGGAACCGTTGTATGCACCGTTGTATTCCAAGAAATAACGGTTGCCATAACTATAAGTGGCGCGGAACGCCCAGTCTTCACGATAGTGAGGGAATTCGCTACCAGTGCTTCGTTCGGTACGGTTGAACACTCCCATGGCGCTGACATCGTGGTCACCGAACTTGCCGCTCCATGACAATTGTCCTTGATAAAAAAGATTGCGTTGAGTAGACCAGTCCCGCACAGCACCACCTGCTGTAGACCACAAGATACCTTCCTGAAAATCGAGTCCGGTTTTAGAGTCGGTTTGCGCGTTGCTATAATGCACCTCGCCTGTTTCCGGATCTATCCATTTGGTCTGCGTCCCGTGATTCAAGTCATTGACACCACGACCGGCTTCCACAAACACGTTGTCCCACGAAATCATGGCACTTGCACGTAATCCTTTTACGAGGAAACTCAAATCCTGTTCCAATACAAAGTCAGTATTGACGCGGGTAGTAGTAAGCATTTCATAGCCTGCATTGGCGAGATTCAACACAGAGTTCGGCGCACCTTGCGAATTGGGCTTGTAGTATCCCCACGTACCGTCGGAATAACGGGGCAAGAAAGCGTCTGACGGAGAACTGTAGGCAGCCTGCCACAACTGCGAGGCACCAAATGAATCGTCGGCAACTCCCCACGGTGATTTCTTCACACCGTAAGAACCGAAAATATTGGCTTTCAATACGGTAGTTTTGGTAATCTTGAAGTCCAAATTACTACGTGCATTAATACGGTTGAATCCGTAACCTGCCTGATAACCACGGTTATTGTCCCATTCGCGGAACAAGTCACCTTCATGCAGAAAGTCTACCGCAGCGAAATATTTGACGTGGCGTGTACCACCCGACAGGTTGATGCTCGGATTGTATGACATGGCATAATCTTTGAAAAGCTCTTTCTGCCAGTCAACGTTCGGATAACGTTCGGCCTCTTCCAAATTAGCAGGATGGCGATATTTGTCAATCGTCTCCATCGGCAATATTTTATTCCAAGAAGCAGGATTCAAGCCTAACTCATATTCGGCAGCCTGATTACGCACATACAACGCATCCGCCGACTCCATTCTTCCCGGCAGAGCAGAAACCACTTTAGCCGTCATGTTCATACTTACGTCAATCTTGGCCCGACCTTCGTTACCGCGCTTAGTGGTTACAAGAATGACACCATTGGCACCCTTCACACCATAAACAGCAGTTGCCGACGCATCCTTCAATACAGATATAGACTGTACAGAACTCATGTCCACACTGCTCATCGGACGTTCGATACCGTCCACAAGGATAAGCGGTTCGCTATTATTCCACGAGCTAACGCTACGAATTACAATTTTCGGGTCTTCGTCACCCGGCATACCAGTAGAGGCAGAAGTCACCACACCCGGCAAATTACCCGTCAATGCCGCACCCACATTCGACACACCACCTGCACGCTGTAATGTCTCACCAGTGGTTTGTGCAATAGCACCTACCACTGACGCTTTCTTCTGTTGTCCGTAACCTACAACTACTACTTCTTCCAGTTGTTTGGTATCATCTTCCAACGTCACTTTTATCAAACCTTTGGAAGCCACTTTTACTTCCTGTGGTTTCATTCCTACATACGAAACAATAAGGATAGACTTCTCACTGGGCACAGTCAATACAAAATTGCCATCTATATCTGAGATCGTACCTACTGAATTATTACCTTTTAAAGTTACCGAGGCTCCAATGATTGTCTCACCATTACTGTCAAGAACCGTTCCCCTCACCGTTATCCCTTTCTGTGCTGATGCTGTTACAAAACTAAACAACATAAGGAGAAACAGGTAAGGAATTTTTTGAATTTTCTTCGTTACATTTTTCATTACCATTAGTTTAAGATGTTAATTAACTACATTGTTTTCTAATCATCATTCTTTTTTTAATTGCATTAGCTATCATTATAAATACCACCCATAGTTGCTAGTATTAGATTTATATAAAAAAAATAATTATTTGCAAGTAGCGTATAATCCAATTGTAGTACCGGTAAATCCACCAGCCGTTGTAGTAGAGAGATAACTGGGATCTACATCTTTACAAAGCAGTTTCCAGCTTTTTTCACCATCAATAGAATAATAGAAATCGTAACCAATTCCTTGAGATACTAATTTCAAATATACCTCATTTGTATCTGCGTCTATTTCATCTGAAGCCAATGTCTGTTCCTTTTCACCGATTTGTTTCAGAGAAATATTTTTATTCTCACCCACTTTATTCAAGCAGAAGAAATATTGATGCGCCTCATCTTTAAACAATAACATTCCGGCTGTTTCCTTATCGTTAGAAGGATTGAACAACATACGGGTAGCACATTCAAATTTATGATGTTGTAACCGACGACAGACAAATGCCGGAGTTTTCTTTTCCGTAGCGCTAATATCTGCACACTTCAAGGTCAGGTATCCGGGCGTTTCCGTCAATGAATATAAATCGGAAGCAGAAGCTCTTAAAGTCATCCATGGCATATCAAGTACAGGAGAATCAAAGTTCGCTATTAACTCGAAATTACCATAAGTAACTGTCGTATCGCGTTTCGCACCTTCACGTTTTACAATCATAGGTACTAAATCATCTCCTTGTGTCATGTACGGGAATCCGTCTTCACTCCATTTCACCGGCATCATAAATGTTTCACGTCCCAAATTCTCAAACTGATTATTAATAGGGCGACAAGCCAGAAAAACAGCCCACCAATCTCCCTCTTTTGTTTGAATCAAGTCTGCATGACCAGCACAGGTTACCGAATTAGGACGGTCAGAATTCAAATGTCTTTGCGTCAGAATCGGATTGTTTTTCCATGGAAGAAATTTACCCATCGGAGAATCACCACGGAAAATCACTTCCGAATGCCAGTTACCCGTTCCACCTTCGGCGGACATCAAGAAATACTTTCCATTTATTTTATATAAATGAGGACCTTCTATCCAAATTGGTTTGTCTGCCGGTTGAGCTCCTTTGTTTACAAGAATCTTACGAGGACCGATCGTCTTATCTGTTTTCACATCAAACTCTTGTATGCGTATAGTACGGTGGCCGCTATATTCAGGTTTATTATCCGGAGCCTCATCATTATTAACAATATATGCCTTACCATCTTCATCAAAAAAGAAAGAAGGATCAATACCTCCGACCTCCGGCAACATGACGGGTTCCGACCATTCACCAAACGGGTCTTGCGTCTTAACAAAGAAATTTCCGGCTCCGACATTGGTTGTTACCATATTTCCTTTATAAGAAAAATAATCAAAGAGAGCCACAGATTTTCCAATAGCCGGTAATTGTTGTTCTTTCTTTGAGTTACATGACATCATTGTTATCCCCAACATAAATATGGAGAGCCGGACGATTGACATTAATTGTATTACCTGTGTATTCTTCATAATACCTCTTATTTTCTTTATAATCAAATATGAATTACTGATCTTTTTCTGCAAAGATATGCCAGCTTATAAAACTACAAACATAATTATGTTACGGGCTTCTTTTCCTAAATAACATCTTCATTTTCAATGTTACATCTATCTTTCCCCTTGTAGCATACCCAAATAATTACACTGATTATAAGCACATTACAATCTCATTTTTTTGAATAAAAGCTATTCAAATTCCCAATAATCCAGATTGAAAAGTTTGTTTCCTTTCTCTCCTTTAAAGCAGAAATAAAGATCATGTACACCCTTTGCATTCTTTATCCGGCATGACATCTGTTTATATATATCCAGTCCTCCTGTTGGTGATATACTGACACAGCCTATTACCGGACCTTCCGTGCTGTCCAGACGAATTTCTATCATTCCGCCTTTTTCAACACAAGCTGCGCTTACACTGAATTTCTTTGCTCCCTTCTTGCCAAAGTCGACACCACGCACACACAGATATTCATTATCATCAATATCGGTTATATACAAACCACCATTCTTATGATTTTCAGCTTTCAGACCATATCCCCAAGCCATCGTTTCGGCTTCCACTCTACGGTAAGGATTAAAGTTTTCAATCTGTTCCAGTTTCGTCTCCTGCCAATAAGGAACTTCCTTAATGGTTCCATCCGGATTATAATGCATTTTTGCAACAGATACCGAACGACGTTCTTTATGGTCGAAAGTCTCCAGATGAAGCAAATCATAATTTAGGCCGAACACATAAGAACTGCCTTTATAATCAATAATTCCGGGATGATTTCCTCTGGTTCTTTCCGTTGGACGCATAATATATCCTTTTGTACTCCATGGTCCGGTAGCTTTGTCGCTCATAGCATAGCCAATCCCTTCCGGACAACAAGTAGAAGCAAAAGCCATATAATAATGACCGTTACGTTTATATACCCACGGACCTTCCTGATAATGTTCCGGTTTATCAGCCAATTTGGCTATTTCCCCCGAATATGAAATCATATCTTCATTCAGTTTCACATAATAAACATTCGGATTGCCCCAATACATATACGCTTGTCCGTCATCATCAATAAATACGGTAGGGTCAATATCATCCCAATGCTCTTTTTGCCAAACTAATGGTTTATTCAAAGGGTCTTTAAAAGGACCGTAAGGAGAGTCGGATACCAATACGCCAATACCATTACCGTGAATCGGGCAATACATGTAAAACTTGCCATTACGTTCGATGACCTGTTCTGCCCAGGCACCATTATCACGTTTCACCCAATCAAAACTCTTCAGAGAAGCGACCGCTCCGTGATCGGTCCAATTCACCATATCAGTGGAGGTATAAAGCAACCAGTCCAACATTTTGAATCCTTCGGCATCATCCTCATCATGGGTTGTATAAAGGAAAACGGTATCGTTATATACCATCGGAGCCGGATCGGCAGTATATTTTGTTTGTATAATAGGATTTTGTGCAGTTCCTGAAGTAGCGGCAGTGATTGCCAACAAAAACGACACGCCTAAAAATTTAAAGTTTCTCATATTCTTTTATTTAAAATGGTTATTTGGTTATTAATACTCCACCATTGCAAGGAATAGCCAATTGTAATTCTTGTTTCTTCCCTATTTCTATTTGTTTCACACCACCCTGCAATGCCTTATCATCACTAAATAGTCTCACCTTTTCTCCATTGGAGAACATCGGCAAATTAACTTTAAGTTTCAGTGTTTCCTTCTGCGCATTTACTCCGGCAATATACCATTTGTCACCATGACGACGGGCAAGAATAACGTATTTACCAGGATAACCGTCAATGAAACGTACTTCGTCCCAAGTCGTTGGAACCTCTTTCATAAAATCAATTGCCCACGACGGAGCATCGGTCAGGTTATTCGGTGCCAAAGCGAAATGCTGTACCGGACTCTGAAATAGCACCGCCGTAGCCAGTGCGTAGACATCTGATGTCACCCGCCGGCTTCCCCGTGGAGCATTATCCGCATTATAATATTTGTTCAATGCACTACCTCCAAAATCCATGCTACCCACAGTATTACGAATAAACGGGTGCAAGGTAGCATTAAAGGCCTCATTATCACAACTGCCTTGAGAGAAATGAAGATTTTCACTAGCCAATACAGCCTCACTCGATGCGAAGTTAGGATACATACGTTCCCAGCCACGAGGCAAAGTACATCCATGGAAAATAACTAAAAGACCGTACTCGTTTGCATCCGACAAGATATCCTCATACAACTGCATAGTCATTTGCTTGTCACCTCCGAAAAAGTCAACTTTTATTCCACGAATACCAATGCTTTGCATCCATTTCATCTCCTTACGTCTGGCTATCGCATTATCCATTATACCTCTCGGAGTTTGCGGAGCATCATTCCAATACCCATTCGAATTATACCACAAATAAAGAGCTACCCCTTTGTCCTTCCCATATTTAGCCAATTCTTCAATTTTATCACGTCCTATTTGTTTATCCCACAGGGCATCCACCAACACAGATTGATACCCCATTGCTGCCGAAAAATCAATATACCGGAGTTGCTCTTTATAATTAGTACTTCCATCCATACCGATAATCCAGCTCCATGAACCCCGTCCATACGTATACTCTCCTTTTGCCGGATAAAGCGGTTTTACAACATCAAAAGGAACCGTTGTCTCCACTATTGGAGCCAAAGTCTTGCCCACAGTAATAGTACGCCAAGGCGTCTCGCCCGGTAATGCTATCCCTGGAGAAACCGTACCATTCCCATTTGCTTCACCTTCTTGCGGAAATCCAATGGTATACACCCCTTCTTTGTGTCCCAACAGACGGCTCGCACAATATCCACCATTTACTCCCGTTTCGGAAACAAGCACCCAACCGTTATCTCCATTACGGAACAGACAGGGAAATGTGTATCCTTCTCCCCAGCCATTTTTGCCTGCGACATCATCTGTCGTATAAGACGTCTCATAACTTGGAGAAGTACGGGCAAATCCCCCCATCGGTTTACTTTGCGGACAAAGAAAAGTGGTGGTTCCGTCAGGAAACGCAAATCCTGTGACTTCTTGCTTAACCACGCAACTTAGTGTCTCACCTTGCGGATACATCTTATATTTAAAAGCAACATCGTTATTACTTATGCGGAATATAACATCATAAATTGTTTTCCCTTGTTGTGTAAACGAAAATACAGCTTCATTGGCCACATAACGAACCTTGCTCTTTTTAATAGAAGCCAACTCGTATGTTTCATCTATTTTATTGGTTGAAACATTCTTTTCCAGCGACATCCCCGATGAAAAATCTCCTATATTTGCAATCATCCCCAATGGAGATGGCTTCAAAAAGAGAACATTGTCATAACTAACAGAATAAGAAGGTCTTCCATCCATATCTGAGACTGTTACTACCAGCTTTCCATCAGGACTTGTTATCTGTTTATTTTCTGCACTTGCAACGCTACTACCCAATAGCATAGCCATTACTATAAAAAACTTCATCATATTTCTACTTTTCAGATTCTTTTCTACTGACATAATCACACATTCTATTTACAATCAAAACTTTACAGAAACTGCCTTCCCATTATAATCGACGCTTTTTTGAGTTCCATCCTGAAGGGTTACAGTAAACTTACGGTTCTTCAACATTCCCTCATACGCACCTTTTCTTGCCCCTATCGTCAATTTACGAGATGCATTATTCCAAGAGATTGGAATTTCCGTATATGCTCCTTTTTCGTAATTATAATTATCAAATTCATCTTCATATAAAATGAAGTATCCATTCGCACCCGCATACACCTTCAATTCAAGATGATCCCACGGTTTTTCAGTGGCATACTGAACTTGTGGACCGACAGGAATGATACTACCCGCTTTTACATACAATGGAATAACATCCAGTGTAGTCTCTTTGGTAATTTCCTTTCCGCCTTCATGTTTCTCGTTTGTCCAGAAGTCATACCATAGCGTTCCTGCCGGTAAGTATATGTTAGTAGATTTCGTTTCCATGAAATCCACAGCAACATCAGTTTTTGTTTTTTTCGCTCCATCTCTGTTCCATCCTTCTTCTTCGGAGACTTTTACCACAGCTTCCGGTGTATATTGTGCATGAGTAATCGGAGCCACAAGGATCGATTTTCCAAACATATATTCGTCATTGATATCCCACACCTTTCTGTCATCTACAAAATCCATCATCAAAGCGCGCATAAAACTCGATTGACGATTGCTTACCTCCCAAGAAGTAGAATAAATATAAGGCAACAGAGAGTAACGTAAACCTATCATCTTCTCGATAGCATCATATACAGGCTCGCCTTTCTTTCCGAACTTATAGATTTCCCTATAAACATCCGTCCCGTGCGAACGCATCATCGGATTGAACGTTCCAAACTGCAACCAACGCACATAAAGCTCCTGATACAATGGATTTTTTGAAGCACTATCATCATTCCAGCTTTTATTATAATGTCCTGCAAAAAAGCCACCAATATCACTATTCCAGTGAGGCATACCACACAAAGAAAAGTTTAATCCGGCAGGAATCTGATTTCTAAAACTCTCCCATGTGGAAGCGACATCACCACTCCATACATTTGCACCATAACGTTGCTGCCCCAAGAATCCGGAACGGGTTAAAATAAACACGCGTTTGTCCGAAGTCACTGCACGCTGATGGTCGTAAACCCCTCCGACAGTCATCAACGGATAAGCATTGCGCACCTTACGGAACGAACCCAGATAGGTTTTGGTATCCATATCCTCCGGCTTCCAGTCCAAATGGTCGGGTTCGGTAGAGTCCATCCACCAGGCATCCATTCCCAACTTGAAAATTCCATCATTCAGATATTTCCAATAAATATCACGCGCTTCGGGATTGTAAGCATCATACACTCTTACACCGGAAGGATATTCCATATTGGGGGGCCATGACTCCAATCCCGATTGCGGCCAGGTAGTGAAGTTAAACAACATCCCTTTTTTGTCCAATTCTCTATAAGGTTTAGTCATCGGTCCGAATGACGACCAGATAGATATAGCCATGTGTGCGTTCATCGCATGGACATCCTCAATCATCTTTTGAGGATTATTGAAAGTCGGATTCTGAAAATCCATCGCATTCCACAAATAGTTATGCCCCCAATATTGCCAATCCTGAATAATGCCATCCAAAGGAATACCCAATTCACGATATTTACGAACAACGTCTACCACTTCCTCCTGACTCTTATATCTTTCCTTACTTTGCCAGTAACCATAAGTCCATAAAGGAAACATCGGCGCTTGCCCGGTCAGGTTGCGTACCTGTGCTATAACACCGTCGGCATTTTTCCCATACATGAAGTAATAATCCACACAGTCACCTACTTCAGAACGGAAAGATGTTTCAACTTCGTTATCCGTAAAAAGAGTCGGCGAATAGTTATCCCAAAACACACCATATCCTTTGGTGGACTGGAAGAAAGGTGACACATCTTCAACGTTACCCTGTAGCAGATTTTTAGTCATGTTCCGCTGAATCATCTTTCCATTTTGCAATTGTCCCAAACCATAAATGGCTTCTTCCTTATCTAATATAAAAGGTTGATAAACCTGATAAGTTTTTGTCCCGGCATCATCGAAATCGATAAACTGCATACCGGATTTCTCTGCCAATAATACTTTGCCATCCTTTGAGAAATAAGAAACAATTCCCGTCCCGGTGTCCACACTGACACTTAGTTCACTGGTATTCAATACAATCTTATTATCTTTTATATCAGCTTTGAAACTTACCTTTTCAGGTTTTGCAATTACAGAAAGACTCTCTTTTTCATAGGCAACACCTTCCGGAGACTTTATTATCCTCGCCACAGCAGGCGCAAAAAATTGTACTTCTATATCCACTGCATTCACTGTGGTCTTGATACCCGACGATGTTTTCTGATAATTTTGTGCGAATAAAACATTTGTACTGAAGCATAAACATATACCCCAAAATAGATGATGTATTTTCATAATTATAGAATAATAAGGTTTCTAATTAATTACCAACAGATGTTGCATACAGTCCAATCATTGCTCCTGTAAAGCCACCAGCCTCATTAGTAGAAAGAATATCGCCGGAAACGGTTCCTCCTAAATTCATAAATACCTTTCCATCAATCGAATAATTAAAACGATAATCATCTCCATTGGCTGTTACTTGCAGTGTCACAGGTTTCTCTGTTTCTATTTTCATCTCACCCAGGACACTCGCTTGTCCTTTTTCGGTTCTTTGCAGCATCAGGTAATAGTCTTTTCCCTTTTTAGTGATACCGAAAACATAGTGATATCTTTCATTCTGATAACATGTTATACCGGCAAAATCTTTCTCATTTTTCGGTTTGTACTCCATGGTTGCTGCCGCTGTAAATTGATTATGCTGCTGACGGTAGAACAAGGTAGAAGTAGGTTTCACTTCATTGATATTTGAGGTAAAAGGGACGATCCGCAATCCTTTATCGGTCATATCAACGAATTCTTCACGAGGACCTCTAAGACCAATCCATCTAAAGTCTAATGTCTTATCGGAGAAATCATCCTTAAAGACAAAGTTGCCACTAGGCAAATAACCGTTTTTTCCTGTTTGGTTCTCTACTCCCGAAGGCATCTTCAATGTAGGTTTCATAGGGATAAGCCCATTCTCGAAAACGGGAAATGTTCCGCTCCAGTCCACCGGAAGAATAAAAGTTTCGCGTCCGGTATTCACTCTGTTCTTCTCATTGGGGCGTATTCCTAAAAATACACCATAATATTTTCCGTCGGGTCCCTCCACTAAGTCTGCATGACCAGCCCAGTCTACTTTATTCGCCCGATTTGCAGGAAAATAACGTTGAGTCAAAATAGGATTATTATTTGCCGGAAGATAAGGTCCTTTCGGATGATCACTTACAAAAATGACTTCGCTATGCCAGCCTCCGGTTCCTCCTTCCGCACACATTAAGTAATAACGTCCATCTTTCTTATAGATATGAGGAGCTTCAATCCATATCGGCTTTTCTTCTATATTGACGCCACCGTTTACTATGATCCGGTCCGTTCCCGGAACCACTTTATCATTTTCCACATCATAATCCCATATTTTTATGACACGGTGTCCCGAGTAACGCTCGTTTGCTTTAGCAGGAGCATCATTATGTACCACGTATGCCTTGCCATTATCATCAAAGAAAAGAGAAGGATCAATGCCTTCAAATTGAAGTTTGATCGGATCACTCCAGCCATTCTCCGGATTCTTTGTCTTTACCACCATATTTCCAAAGCCGCCGGAAAATTGAGTGGTTATCATATAAAACGTATCATTATTGGGATTATATCTTATAGCAGGAGCATATACACCAGCACTAATACCACAATCTTCAACCTTTAATTGTGACGTTCTGTCCAGCACATGACCGATTTGCTTCCAGTTGACCAGATCATTAGAATGGAAAATAGGCACCCCGGGAAACATAGCAAAAGATGAGCACACTAAATAATAATCATTACCTTTCCGCGTTATACTCGGATCGGGATAGCAACCCTGCAAAATAGGATTATAGAACTCACCCGGCTTTAAAGGATTGTTTTGATAAATAGCATCCTCCCCCTGATAAATAAATTGCGTAAAGACAGGAGCATTTTTTGTTATTTTACCCTTGCCACTCACCTCCATATTAAAAAACAACATAATAAATACGACAAGCCCCACGGATTGCCAGCTCGACAAAATCAATTTTAATGTTCTCATATTATCACTTTTTATTTTCTATAATTTCCTGTTCCATAGTAGTGTTTGCAAATGTATCGATTCGGTTTTATCATATATGTACAATCATGATACAGGCATCTATATACAGGTTACATTTATCACAGACATGTAACATGATTCTTTTCTGATGTAACAAAAAGCCCAAAAACAGAAAAATGGTAAGATAAATAACTACATTACCTATTATTTCAGCACTTTTATCTTCCATCATATAAAATGCTGAATATCAATAATTAGCAAATATTCATTTTCCTTTAAAAGAAAGCCCCCATTGGTTTAAAAGAAACGGGGGCTTGGTTTAAAAGAAACGACCCGTTCCTTTTAAAGGAACAAGGTCGTTCTTTCTTTATTCATTCAATAAATAAATCCGGATTGTCTATCTGTAAAAATAAACAAAATTCCAAAGCGGTATTACTGTACGTTCATTACAATCGTTTTCAACTTATTTCTATCAGAAGTTCCTCCATACAGTAATTCATAAGTACCTTCCAACGGACACATCGTATTCGACTCTACATCAAACCATTCAAAGTTCTCACCGGTAAGAGGAATAGCTACTGATTCAGTTTTCCCTGCCGGAATATGAACGCGTTTGAAAGCACGCAAGGTATAACGGGGACCTTCCTTATCACCCGGACGTCTCAAATAAACCTGAACCACCTCTTCTCCATCACGTTGCCCGACATTACTTACCGGAATAGTCAATACTACATTTTCACCTTTGGCGATTGTATTCTTGCTCAATTTAGCTTCTCCATAAGTAAAGTCAGTATAACTCAACCCATGACCGAATGGGAAAAGTGGTTGCTGTTGCATATATCGATAGGTACGCCCCTTCATGGAATAGTCTTCAAAGTCCGGCAATTGATTCACATCCTTATAGAAAGTGACCGGCAGGCGTCCACCGGGATTATACTCTCCCCAAAGAGCATCAACGATAGCTGTACCACCCGCCTGTCCCGGATACCATGCCTGCAGAATCGCTTCACAAGTAGTCGTTTCGGGCACTAATCCGATAGCTGAACCGGAATAATTGATAAAGACAACCTTTTTACCAGCCTTCTTCAAAGCTTTCAACAAATCACGTTGAACGTCCGGAAGTTCAATATCCGTACGGTCACCACCCTTAAATCCGGGAACTTCTACCGGCATTTCCTCACCTTCCAGACTTGGAGAAATTCCACCTGCAAAAAGAATCACATCAGCATCCATTACTTTCTTCACTGCGAGGTTCAAGTCAATCCCTACCTCTTTGCCCAAATCAAAATCAAGTGTAGCCCTTTCATTCCGTTGTTTGAATAAAATCTCGATATGATACTCTTTTCCAGCTTTCGCCTGTAACGTATAGAGGTTCGTCGGATTCTTAACATATATTTTCCGAGCCACTTGCTCACTATCTATAATAAGAGTCACTTCACCATCCAGTTGGAAACGGAAAGCAACATCACCCGACTGCGAAGGACGAAAGACAGATTCATAACGAGCCGAGAAATCTGTTATCTCCACCCCAGGAGCAAAGGTAGTAGCCCCTGTCGTTGCAAAATGGAACGGAGTTGAAATCTGATCGGTGGCAACGACCTCCCCTTCACGATTACGATTATTCCAGTATTCTGCCAAGAAACCGGGTTTACCATTTATGCTACATTCATCAAACAGGCTTTGGAGTGTCTTTCCGTCCACACGGTCACAACCCGGTTCGTATATGATTTGTCCTTCCGGTAGTTTGGCACGGACAGCTTCCAATAAGGTAACCGTATGTGCCGGAATACCGTTATAATTTCCCCACTGCATCACGGAGTCATTGGCATTAGGTCCCATAACAGCTACTTTCAGATGGGTATTCAGAGGCAAGATGTTGTTTTTATTCTGCAAGAGCACCAATGATTCACGGGCCATACGCAAAGCCAATGCCTGATGTTCCTTACTATTCAAGACAGAGGTTGGAATTTCCGACCAAGCCGATTGTTCGTCCATTTCTCCCAGTTCAAAACGTGCCGTCAACAAACGTTTCAATGAAATATCTATTTCTTTTTCGTCAATCAAACCGGCTTTTACAGCATCCGCCAGTGAAGCATATTCACTTCCACATTCAAGGTCTGTACCTGCCCGCACGGCACCAGCCGAGGCGTGTTCCTTATCCGGGTGAGTCTCATGCGTTCCCGGTCTATAGAAATCGGAAATCGCTCCACAGTCAGAGACTACAATGCCTTTGTATCCCCATTCATCCCGCAATATTTGCATCAACAGGCGATTACTGCCACAACAAGGCTCTCCCTCAAAACGATTATAGGCACACATCACTTCCTTTACATGCGCTTTCTGTACCAAATCTTTAAAAGCAGGCAGATAGGTTTCCCATAAATCCCGGGGATCTATATTCTCCGCATCAAAACTATGCCGGTTCCACTCCGGTCCTGAATGAACGGCAAAGTGCTTGGCACATGCGTGCAGCTTATCATACCTGGCATCTTCCGGTCCTTGCAAACCACGGACTACAGCCATTCCCATTTGTCCTGTCAGATAAGGGTCTTCACCATAAGTTTCCTGACCGCGTCCCCAACGAGGGTCACGGAATATATTGACATTCGGTGTCCAGAATGTTAATCCCTGATAGCGTTTCAGCACGCCGCTTTCACCGAAAATACGCGATTTTACGCGAGCCTCATCGGAAGTGGCATTGAACACTTCATATAATAATGAATCATTAAAAGAAGCTCCCATACCGATAGACTGGGGAAAAACAGTAGCCAATCCGGCACGTCCCACACCGTGCAACGCCTCATTCCACCACTCATATTCTTTAATTCCCAGTCGAGGGATAGCAGGTGACGCATTTTGCATTAATGATACTTTTTCTTCCAAAGTCAACCGGGGCAACAAATCCTCCGCCCGTTGTTCCGCCGTTAAAGAAGTGTCCTGGTAAGGCAGCAATTGCTTACATGCCGAAAACGATAACACCAAACAAACACCCATAATCGGTATCCAACCTCTTTTCATAATATTATACTTATTAGTTATGATTAATTTGGAAACAAAAATAGCCTATTTTCTAATAAAACAATGTTTCATTGGTTACAAATACATATTTGTTTGTTACATTGACGCATCACAGAACGAATAATCAAAGGAGTCCACATCTACATAACCGCCCACGGAACGTGTAGCATAGTTAAATATAGCAAACTTACTGCCCATGAACATACGGGTGTAGTCAAATTTCATCTTAATAGGCAGACCGACAGGTATCCATGCTTTCCCATCAAGACTATAAGAAAAACGAGCCTCATCCCGTCCATTGGTAAAGTCACCTTCCACACGCAAGTAGACAAGCTCTTTGTTAAGAGGTATACGGGCTTGTTCGGTCATATCCACACGGCTAATGGCACGCTTCGTTTTCTCAAATACACTTTTCTGTTCACTCATCACAAGAGACAGTTTATTTCCGTTCTTTTCAATCGTAAGCACACCGCTGTCACCATTAAAAGCCGATAATCCTGCACGGTCACCATCTTTCATCCCCCCCAGAGAGAGACTGACAGTGCCCATGCATTTCGGTCCTACCATACGTTGGGTCAACGTATTGGGAGCAACAAACAGGTTATCTACCACACGGGAGGTTTTCAAACGCAGAAATCCGGGACGGTCGGTAAGACTCCATGCCTGATCGACGGGGTTATGATTCCACTGCCAATAGAGGGAAAGCCCGGAAGCGGAAAAATCATCCGAACCGCAGATACCATCCATTGACATATACGATAAAGTGGTATCATTCGGAATGTGCCCATCCTTGTCTCCCAGCATAGGCCAACCATCTTCCGTCCATGTACAAGGCATAAGACACGGTACACGCCCTACGCCACCGCGATCCTGAAAAATCAGCCCGTACCATTCACCGTTTTTCCCGTCTACGATACATCCTTGACCAACACCGCCATGCCCGTCAAACTCCGTTTCAAGAATGACACGCTTTTCGTAAGGTCCGGTAATCTTATCGGCACGATAGCATACTTCACGACGCAGACGGCCGGGAATACTCCAATCCATAGAAATCATCAGCAAGTAATATTTCCCATTATACTTGATGACGGAACTACCTTCCAACAGACCTTGTTCGTCAGCATCCCGTTCAAATATTTGCTGATTGATGCCACCGGGAAGTACATCGGTCAAATCGGGTTTCAACTCCGTAAGCTGTCCTGTACTGTGAAAGAGATACACCCGCCCGTCATCATCAAACAGAAGCGAACCGTCATGGAAATGCGGGGGGCGCGAAAGAAGTTTCCAGGGACCGGCCGGATCTGCCGCAGTATAGACAAACCCGCGTCCGGGCGCGCCATTGGCTGTAAACCATACATAGAATTTTCCGTCATGATAGCGGATAGATGATGCCCATTGTCCTTGCCCGTAAGCAGTGCCTTCGAGCAGATCATAACGAGGACCATCGTCAATGCGGGGAAATACGTAGCTGATAGTTTCCCAATGTTTCATGTCCGGCGAACGCATGATAGGTGCTCCCGGCATCAGGTGCATAGTAGTGGAAACCATGTAAAAGTAATCACCTGCACGACATACCGACATATCAGGCACGTCAGCATAAAGAATAGGATTACGGTATTGTGCTCCGGCTGATAGCGGGAAGAACAATGTAAAAAGAGTACACAGCAGAATAGTGTTGATTTTTGTTTTCAGCATAATCATCGTTTTTTTATTAACTGGCTACATTATCTATTATTTGAAAGCTAATTATTTAAAATGTTCCTTGTTATCTTCCACATCACAAAAATAGAAAATGCAAACAGATATATTGTCCAAAGTATGCTACATGATTTCTTTGTGATGCTACATATCGAATGAAGAATGTTACATCTATATTTACTCATGTTACATCACCCTATCTCCCAAAGAAAGGAGACTGTATTCAGCCTCCTCTCACTTATTACATACCCGGAACAACGAGTATCAACAACTATTCTTATTACAAGAACTTATCAGAACTCAACCAAGATACGGAACACCTTTCCCGGATTAGCAGTCCATTCCTGCATAGCTTCCAAAGCTCCTTCCGGTTTTGCTATCCTCGAAATCAGTTCTTCCACCGGACAGTTGCCTTCTTTCATATAATTAATAACCGCACGGAAATCTGCCGGCAACGCATTTCTGGAACCACGGATATCCAGTTCTTTCTGAACGAAATATTTCGTTTGGAAAGCTACTTCGCTTTTGGCATAACCGATGCAAACCACACGTCCTGTAAAACCGACTTCATCCACCGCCATCACATAAGTGACCGGACTGCCGACAGCTTCAATCACCACATCGGCACCGAAGCCCTCCGTTACCTGTTGCATCCGTTCGTGTACATTTTCTGTCTTGGAGTTAATCACATAAGAAGCACCTACCCTTTTCGCCAGTTCCAGTTTCTCGTCATCCAGATCGACAGCAATGACCGTTGCCCCTCTCAAAGCAGCACGTACAATGGCACCGATACCAATCATACCGCAGCCAATAACCATCACATATTCATTATCGATCACCTGCGCACGAGATACCGCATGGAATCCGACACTCATCGGCTCAATCAACGCACAATCGCGAGGAGAGATATTGCCTGCCGGAATAATCTTTGTCCAAGGCAATACGGCATATTCGCACATCACTCCATTGCGCTGTACCCCTAACGTTTCATTATGCTCACAGGCATTGACACGACCATTACGACAAGAAGCACATTTACCACAATTGGTGTATGGATTCAATGTCACGTTCATCCCTTTTTCGAAGCCAGCCGGAACATTCGGACCAACCTCCTCAATCACCGCTCCTACCTCATGTCCCGGGATTACCGGTAACTTCACCATTGGATTACGCCCCAAAAAGGTATTCAGATCAGAGCCACAGAAACCAACATACTTGATTCTTACTAATACTTCACCGACACCAACGGTCGGTTTTTCCAGTTCAACCACCTTCATTTCGGAGGGATTGACAATTTGAACTGCTTTCATTGGATATGTTTGATAAATAAATTTATTAATCGATTACTTTATAACCTTTCCAGCCGTAATATGCACAGAAGACAAAGCAAATCATCGGTACACAATAGGCCATATAATAGATATGCTCATTGGCATGCATGAAATAAGCCGTCAACTGTGGCAGGCAGGCAGGCATTGCCGACAATAGCCATTACCAGAAATGCCGAACCGCTCTTTGTCTGACTCCCCAGTCCTTTTAGCGCCAATGAAAACTGCGTGGGATACATTATAGACATAAAGAAAGAGATAGCCAACATTGCGTATAACCCGATCATACCTCCCCATATCATCACTGCCCCGCACAAAAGAATATTCATCAAGGCGTAAACCAGTAACATATCCTGTGGACGGAATTTCACCATCAATCCGGTACCGATCCAACGCCCCAAAAGAAATGCAAGCATATACAATCCGAAGAAGGTAGTCGCTGTATCTTCCGGCAATCCGGCATAAGTGCAACAGTAAACCAGGAACAGACTGTTTATCGCCGTCTGTCCGCCGTTATAGAAGAATTGCGCAATCACTCCCCACCGCAAATGTGAGTGCTTCAATACACCGAAGTCTATCAGTTTTTCTTTCTGGCTACCCTCTTTCGTTTTACCCGAAGAAGTCGTTTTATCGGAAGAAGCCGTTTCTCCTTCGTCCCCAATCTTCGGCAATTTTGAAAAGACGAAGACGACAGCTATGGCAATCAACAATATAGCCAATATCAGATAAGGGAGTTTCATGGCATCCGTTTCCAATTGGATATAGGCCTGCCAGCCTCCCGGATAATCTACAGGAAGGGTCTCTCGCGTGTAATGAGTTCCGCTAAGGATGAGCTTACTCAAAAACATGGCAGCGATAAAAGCTCCGAGTCCATTGAAAGACTGCGCCAGATTCAATCGGCGGGGAGCTGTTTCGGGAGCTCCTAAAACCGTCACATACGGATTGGCAGCCGTCTCCAGAAAGCACATTCCCGTAGCGATAATAAAGAAGATACAGAGGTAAGCCCAATATTCTTTTAAAATGGCGGCAGGAAAGAAAAGCAGGCCTCCGATTGCTGCTAATACCAGTCCGAAAATAATTCCCGCCTTATAGCTGTAACGTTTCATAAACATCGCTATGGGGATGGGGAAAATAAAATAAGCCAACCAGTAGGCAGTCTCGGTAAAGGAGGCTTCAAAGGTATTCAGTTCACATGTCTTCATCAATTGCCGGATCATCGTGGGAAGCAGATTGCTGCTTATTGCCCACAGAAAGAAAAGGCAGAAAACCAACGCTAAAGGTATTGTATATGTATTCTTTTTCATGGTATAAATCTAGTTTTACGATAAGGATGTTTTCTCCATCATTCGGACATGTTCTTGATGTAAGGAAGTACGGGGAGATCCGTGAATCCATAGAAGTTCCGGGCATTTTCTCCCAAAAAGAGTCTTTTATCCTCTTCCGTCAGCTCGGAAGACTTCACTATAAAATCGTATGACATCTTATAGGTGATCGCAGTAATGGTGCGCGGATAGTCCGATCCCCACATCAGTTTCTCCATGCCAACTAAATCCGCCGCTTCCCGAATGGCTTTCACTGCTCCTTTGAAAGGATAAAATTCATCATTGAAAAGCCAGGTGATTCCGCCGGATTCAATCATCACATTGGGATGACGTGCCAGGCGGATTTGTTCTTTCCAGTCCGGACGTGTCACCATTCCGAAGTGTCCGACAGCTATTTTTAGGCGGGGACATTCCTGAATAATCTCTTCCATTTCGGGAACCTGTGTTGCTCCGTCAGCCAAGTCGATGGAGAGCATGACATTCCGTTCTTCCATAGAATGAAACATCTGCATCATTTCCTCATTATTCAGCATTACCCGTCCCTCTTTTAACAACAAGCGTTGGGCAGGTATTTTTATAGCCTTAAAACCTTTGGCTATAAGCTCTTTCGCCTGCTCCAAAAATCCAGGTTTGCGAAACTCACACATTCCGCAAACAAAGAAACGGTTGGGATAATGGGAAACGACTTCCGACAAATAATCATTCTGAATACCGTCAATAAACTCTTGGGTAATGACAGCCGCAGCCACTTGCGCATAGTCCATATTCGAAAGAAAAACTTCCGCGCTATTCACTCCGTCTATCATAAAGGGCGGAACCATTTGCCGGATTTCTCCCATAAATTCCGAACGGCCATTTTCCAAAGTCCGGATAGGCAATCCGTCCACAACAGTATCCTGTCGTAACCACAGATGGGCGTGCGCATCAATAATTGTATAGTCCATACGAATGACGCTGTTTTATGAGTTTGCCCAACTTACACGTTTCTGCTCTCCGATAATCTCCTGCACTTCCCGAACGAGTTCCCAGTCAATAGGTTCTTCGATGAAAGCGATGTTCTTTTTCACATTCTCCGGATTAGTTGTACTAAATAAAGTCGTTGCTATACGGGGATTGCTGACGGAGAACTGCATAGCCAGTTTCTCAATCGGATAATTCTTAGCTTTGCAATGTTCCATTGCTTTACGGCAAGCCTCTACCAAGGGTTTGGGAGCCGGATGCCAAGCAGGCACGCCACGTTCACTCAACAGTCCCATTGAAAGCGGAGAAGCATTAATCACGCCGATTTCTTTGGATTCGAAGTAGTCCAGGAAGTCTGCTAATTTATCATCACACAGGCAATAATGGCAGAAGCTAAGCACAGATTCAATCGTACCGCTTGGTGAATGGTCAATTACCCATTTCAGGTTTTCGAGTTGCAAGTCGGTAATTCCAACGTGTCCTACCACTCCCTTTTCACGCAACTCAACCAAAGCAGGTAGAGTTTCATTAACTACCTGGTTCAAATCGGCAAACTCCACATCGTGTACATTTATCAGATCGATAAAATCTATATTCAGACGCTCCATGCTCTCATACACACTTTCTACCGCACGTTTTGCAGAGTAATCCCACAGATTTACTCCATCTTTTCCATAACGTCCCACTTTGGTAGAAAGGTAATAACGGTCGCGAGGAAGATCTTTAAGCGCCTTTCCTAAAACAGTTTCCGCTTTATAATGTCCGTAATAAGGAGACACATCGATAAAGTTCATTCCTGCCTCAACAGCGGTAAACACAGCTTGAATGCCTTCTTTTTCTTTCAAATCATGGAAAACTCCTCCTAAAGAAGAAGCTCCAAAACTAAGAGATGATACTTTCATCCCTGTCTTTCCGATTTCATGGTATTGCATACTTTTAGGTTTTAAATCATTTTGTATGCGACAAAAATAGGTCAGTAATAGTTTCAGTGCAGCAGAGAGCGGTCGAAAAACCAACGTAACGGTTTACGTAAAAAATATTGCTTCAGATGCTTTTATTTTCCGGGAATGTGCTTTCTTTGTAAAAAGAATCTAAGTTGCAGACTTTCAAATGGAAAACCGGAAACATACTTCACTCAAAGATCTCGCCCAAGCATTGGGGGTGTCGATTCCTACTGTATCCAGGGCACTAAAAGATAGTCCGGAAATCAGCCGTGAACTTTGCGCCAAAGCAAAGGCACTGGCTAAAGAGATGAACTACCGTCCCAATCCTTTTGCCATGAGCCTGCGGAAAAATGCGCCACGTATCATCGGAGTGATCGTTCCGGATATTGTCACTCATTTCTTTGCATCAATTCTGAATGGAATAGAGAATATGGCTATTGCCAACGGATATTTCGTGATTATCACGACCTCGCATGAGTCTTACGAGCACGAAAAAAGAAACATTGAGAATCTGGTCAATATGCGCGTGGAAGGCATCATCGCCTGTCTGTCTCAAGAAACAACCGATTTCTCCCACATCTCCGCCTTGAAAGACATTAATATGCCACTTATCCTGTTCGACCGTGTTTGCCTGACCGACCAATTTTCATCGGTGATAGCAGACGGGGCACAATCCGCACAGATGGCTACACAACATCTCCTGGATAATGGAAGCGAGCGGGTAGCTTTTATCGGAGGGGCCAATCATCTGGATATTGTAAAGAGAAGAAAGCACGGCTATCTGGAAGCGCTGCGCGAAAACCGTATTCCTATCGAAAAAGAACTGGTTGTTTGCCGAAAGATTGATTATGAAGAAGGTAAGATTGCAACAGAAACCTTGTTATCCCTACCACAACCTCCCGATGCCATTCTTGCGATGAATGATACGCTGGCTTTTGCTGCGATGGAAGTAATCAAAAGCCACGGACTTCGGATTCCGGAGGATGTTGCCATTATAGGATATACGGACGAGCAACACGCTAACTATGTAGAGCCCAAACTATCTGCCGTATCTCATCAGACTTATAAAATGGGGGAAACTGCTTGCCAACTACTTATCGATCAGATAAAAGGAGATAAGACAATCAAGCAGGTAACGATTCCGACACATTTGCAGATTAGGGAGAGTAGTATAAAATACGATAAGAAAAAATAAAAACAAGACACGATTTATACCTAAAAAGAAAAAGTTATTTGACGTTCTATAAACAATCAAACAACTTTTTCTTAAATAACAATATATTTTTTAATCTTTTGACGGCTCCGACTTCTTCTGAATACTATCTGCATCAAGCAGTTGAATATCAAAAATCAAAGCTGAATAACCAGGAATGAGAGTTGTATTACTATTTCCGGTACTGCCATAACAATATTTCCAAGGTATATATATCAACCAACGTTCACCAACTTTCATATGAGGTATTGCTTCTTTCCAGCCTTCTATTACCCTACCGGACAAATCGAATGACACTGGAGGGGTATCCGGTTGAGAGGCATTCGAATCTCCATCCACCGGATCAGCTCCCTCAAAACCATCGAAACGTTCACCCAATATATTCGTACCTTTATAGAAAGCCTTCACAACCGCTGTGGATGTCGGCTTCTCTCCGAGAACTTCCGTATGTACGCTATTCACAGTGATCGGAGTTTTCGTCTTATAATAAATATAATCATTGCCTTGTTCCACTTTAATCCGTAGTAACAGAGGGTCAGTTCCCGCTTCAAACACATTTGCCAAAGAATCAATAAATGATTCATTGCGTGAACGCCAATTATCATACTTGTCTACTGTTTCCGTTTCACTACAAGCAGTGAACGCCAAAGCCAGCAATACTAAGGAGAATAAATAGATCTTTTTACTCATTCGTTAAAGGTTTATTGTAAAGTTTTCAATAGAGAAGTGATGCTTACTCTGTCTGCAATAATGTTATTCAGTTCAGAGATAGCTACACGCTCTTGTTGCATGGTATCGCGATTACGCAATGTCACGCAGTTATCTTCTAATGTCTGATGATCGACTGTTACACAGTACGGAGTACCAATAGCATCCTGACGGCGATAACGCTTACCGATACTATCCTTTTCGTCATATTGGCAATGGAAGTGGAACTTCAGGCTGTCAATAACTTCACGGGCTTTTTCAGGCAGACCGTCTTTCTTCACCAACGGCATAACTGCCAGTTTCACCGGAGCCAAAGCAGCAGGCAATTTCAGAACCACACGGCTTTCACCATTCTCCAATTGCTCTTCGCAATAAGATGCGCTCATGATGCTAAGGAACATACGGTCAACACCGATAGAAGTTTCGATTACGTACGGAGTATAAGACTCGTTCAGTTCCGGATCGAAGTATTTGATGCTCTTGCCGGAGAACTTCTCATGTTGAGACAAGTCGAAGTTAGTACGAGAGTGAATACCTTCCACTTCTTTGAATCCGAACGGCATCAGGAATTCGATATCAGTAGCGGCATTTGCGTAGTGAGCCAGTTTATCGTGATCGTGATAACGATAGCTTGCATCGCCGAATCCAAGAGCTTTATGCCATTTCAGACGGATTTCTTTCCATTTCTTGAACCAGTCAAGTTCAGTTCCCGGTTTTACAAAGAACTGCATTTCCATCTGTTCGAACTCACGCATACGGAAGATGAACTGACGGGCAACGATCTCGTTACGGAAAGCCTTACCAATCTGTGCGATACCGAAAGGAACTTTCATACGACCCGTCTTCTGTACATTGAGGTAGTTTACAAAAATACCTTGTGCAGTTTCCGGACGAAGATAAATCTTCATTGCTCCTTCGGAAGTAGAACCCATTTCAGTAGAGAACATCAGATTAAACTGACGAACTTCTGTCCAGTTCTTTGTACCGGAGATCGGGCATACGATTTCTTCATCAATAATGATCTGACGCAATTCTTCCAGATTACCGTCGTTCAGAGCTTTAGCAAAGCGAGTGTGAAGTGCGTCGCGTTTTGCCTGATGCTCCAATACACGTCCGTTGGTAGAACGGAATTGAGCCTCATCAAAAGATTCGCCGAATCTCTTGGCAGCTTTCGCTACTTCTTTATTGATTTTATCGTCATACTTAGCCAGCTGATCTTCGATCAACACGTCAGCACGATAACGTTTCTTAGAGTCTTTATTGTCAATCAAAGGGTCATTGAATGCGTCTACGTGTCCGGAAGCCTTCCAGATAGTAGGATGCATAAAGATGGCAGAGTCGATACCGACAATGTTCTCGTGCAACAGCACCATGCTGTCCCACCAGTATTTCTTGATGTTATTTTTCAATTCAACGCCCATCTGACCGTAGTCATACACAGCGCCTAGTCCGTCGTAGATATCGCTCGAAGGGAATACGAAACCATACTCTTTGCAATGCGATACAAGCTTCTTAAAAACGTCTTCTTGTGCCATTTTCTTTTCTATATCTATTAATTTGAATTTGCTTTTTTCGTAAAAAGTGCCACAAAGATAGGGATTTATCTCATAAATAAGACAGGGAGGGTATTAATTTATCTTATTTACCCAACAACCACTTCCAAACCGGTATTACCTCAATCGCACATTTTTCCAACTCAATCCGTTCTTCATCGTCATACGTTATTATCAATAACTGCCGACATTCAAATACCTTATTCAATTTTACTAATGCCTGAACTTCCCGTTGGAAAGTCTCATCAGAGAGATTCATGGTATAACAGACCTGTATAGCCACTCCTGTATCAGGCAAATAAAAATCAACCTCTACATTTCTATTATAAAAGAATACAGCATCGTCCGTCCCATAACGCCGCAATAGTGTCACAGCAACCAAATTCTCAAGCAACGAGGTATCAGCATCCAAAAGAAGCAAATTGAGAATGCCATTATCCGCAAAATAATATTTCGGATTAGTTTCACGCTCCACCAATTTATCCGCAATATTTTGTATAGGAATCAGCAAGCAAGCATCTTTGGCATATTCCATGTAGTTAATGACAGTATTCTTCGATATTTTCACTCCGGTTGAAGCAACAATATTAGTTATACGAGTAAACGAAACCGGTTGCTTTATACTTTCGGCCAATTTGCGGAAAAGGATGCGTAAAGCAAAAGTATTTTCGATGGAATGTCTTGCAGCAATATCTCCTAAATATATCTTTTGGTAAACACTTGTCAGATAATCCCGTTTTGCGGCAAGCGATGCCCCTTCCGGAAAACCACCGGAACGAAAATAATCATTGAATATACGCTTTATTTCTGCCCGGCTCTCTGTTGCAAACAAAGAATTCTCTGTAACTTCAACCCCATTAGCATAAAGAAACTCTTTAAAATCATAAGGGTATACATGTACTGTAATGTATCGTCCCCCCAAAGTGGTAGCTACATCCTGACTAAGCATTTTAGCATTGCTTCCTGTCACATAAGCCCTATATTTATTATCAGCCAATCGCCGAACAAACTTGTCCCAACCATCAATATTCTGAATTTCATCCAAGAAAAGCATCGGCCTGTCTGTTGACATCTCGGCATGTACTTCCAGTATGAGATTTAAATCTGCCGCCGTCATTCCAATCAAACGTTCATCTTCAAAGTTCACATATAGCATTTCATTCCAAGTATGCCCATTATGCAAAAGTTCCTGTATCCGTTGATAAAGTAAAAATGATTTTCCTGCTCGCCGGATACCTACAAATACATAATTTCCAAACTCTTCAAACTGAAAGCTACGAGGTATAACTTGATGTTTGACCACCTCATTTCTATTATCTAATAGAACTTCTTTTAGTATTTCTCTTCTAATCATATTTCAAGATATTGTTCTAACCACTGAACAAATATAATCTAATTCTGTTCAATTAACAAGACAATATTGTTTTTTATTCAACTATTCGTCGATTTCCGGCTCTTCTATGTCGTATTCTGTTTGTTCCAGTTCCCGGTCTGCTTTCTTCATATTTTTCGTTAGCATACTTTCGGGCATATAATATTTAAAAGGTATGCGGGTACACTTTGTCTTCTTCAGTTCCCTGCTGAATTTTGAGTTTGCCACAAAATATACGCGTGAAATAGCAACTTTCCCCGGCGTTACCTGTTCGGGCAGCACACATCCCTGACTGGTCAGTGCCGTTTGAAAGGTTCCCAATCCCTCAATGGTCACCGAATGACCGGAGGAAAGCAGGTCTTGAATACTTTCAACCAACTCCGACAGGATTCCTTCTATCTGCCCACGATGAAAGCCTGTTGTCTTTGCCATCCGTACTGCAAGTTCTTTATTTTTCACTCCTCCTCTTCGCTGCATTTTACTAGGTACACCATACCATAACTCTTTCCGTTCTCCGGATGATAAATCCGCTTTCTTTCTCACTACATAAGGGATAGACATAATCTTACGCTCCTTTCTTTTTAAGTTAGTTATCATAATTTGTACGACACCCGGGTGTCATGCATACTGAGACCCGGGTGTCGAACACAACAACACCCGGGTGTCGTACAGCACGAGACCCGGGTGTCATACAAGTTTTTCTTGCTACAAAATTAAGTTTTTATTATAGGAAAACAAAGGAATTCTTCTATATTTGTGCATCCCTACATTATACTAAAGAAAAACATAGAACTATGATTAAGATTCTTCTATTGATAGACTATTCAAGCGAATTTGACAGGAAACTGCTACGGGGACTTGTCCAATACTCCAAAGAAAACGGCCCCTGGCTCTTTTACCGACTACCTTCTTATTATAGCGCAATGCATGGTGAACAAGGCATTTTAAGATGGGCGAAAGAATGGAAAGCCGACGCCATTATCGGTCAGTGGAATAATGATACGATCGATTTGCAGAAGGAGCTGAATATTCCGGTAGTACTACAAAACTACCATCACCGGAGCGTCACTTACTCTAATCTGACAGGCGACTATAAAGGAACGGGAAGAATGGCAGCCCAGTTTTTTGCCAAGAGAATGTTTCGCAATTTTGCTTATTTCGGCGTTAAAGGGGTGGTTTGGTCTGACGAACGTTGCGAAGGGTATCGGCAGGAAGTAAAACGCATCGGAGGCGAATTTTTCAGTTTCGAATCGGATAAGCAGGAAGACGAGATAAGAATGGAAGTCAGCCAATGGTTGCAGCAACTCCCCAAGCCAGTCGCTCTATTTTGTTGTGATGATGCGCACGCCCTATTCATTTCTGAAACTTGCAAAATGACGAATATTCCTATTCCGGAAGAAATTGCTTTATTAGGCGTGGACAATGACGAACTGATGTGTAATATTTCCGACCCTCCCATTTCATCCATAGAGCTCGAAGTAGAAAGAGGCGGATATTCTATCGGCAGACTTATTCATCAACAAATAAAAAAGGAACACGAAGGTACTTTCAATATTGTTATCAATCCTATCCGCATCGAATTACGGCAATCTACGGAGAAACACAATATCAAAGACCCTTATATTCTGGAAGTAGTGAAGTATATAGAGTCTCATTACAGTTCCGATTTGACCATAGAGTCTCTGCTTGCAAACATTCCGCTATCCCGCAGAAACTTCGAAGTGAAATTCAAAAACGCACTGAATACCTCTATATACCAATATATTCTGAATTGCCGGTGTAATCATCTTGCAGATCTACTGCTCACAACCGACCGTCCATTGGCCGATTTAGCAATGGAAGTAGGCTTTACAGACTATAATAACATTGCCCGGATTTTCAAAAAATTCAAAGGATGTTCACCTATTGAATACCGGCAGAAAAAGACTAGACAAAGATAAAATAAACGCTTTCTGAAGACTGTTTTTCGTTTTGACATTAAGATCATTCATGAGAATGACCTACCTTTGTTTTCATACCTTTCGAAATACATTTTAGATATTAATACTATGCAAAGACATACCATAAGAGGAAAAACAAGAACGATTATCTATCCTATTATTATTTATTTGGGGGTCACCTCAATAATGGGGTGCAAAAGATTAGAGATTAACCAGACAAAAAGAAACTGGGAGAAGCTATCCGCCTACTTTACCCCACCACCACTGTATCAGGAGAAATTTGGAACTTACCGCAATCCTCTTTTATTTTACAATGGAGATACAGTCAAAAACGCAGACGATTGGCTAAAACGAAGAAAAGAAATAAAAGACAAATGGTTGAACCTGATCGGTCATTGGCCGGCTATCATCACCAATCAAAAACTGGAGATTATAAAAACCACAGAACGCGAAGATTTCAAACAACATTTAGTGCGTTTTTATTGGACTCCTCTGGAACAGACTTACGGCTATTTACTGGAACCAAATAAGAAAGGGAAACATCCTGCCGTTATCACAGTATTCTACGAACCGGAAACAGCTATCGGATGGGGAGGAAAAGCTAATAGAGATTTCGCCTACCAATTAACCAAAAGAGGATTCGTTACTCTCTCATTAGGAACTAGACAGACCACCAAAGATAAGACTTACTCTCTCTATTACCCGACTATTAACAACTCCACTATGCAACCTCTTTCAGTACTTGCTTATGCGGCAGCCAATGCATGGGAAGTATTAGCCAGAGTCGAAAGTGTCGACTCTACCCGAATTGGTATCATGGGACACTCTTACGGTGCTAAATGGGCTATGTTTGCTTCTTGTTTATATGAAAAGTTTGCCTGCACCGCCTGGAGTGATCCGGGTATCGTCTTTGATGAAACCAAAGATAATTATATCAATTATTGGGAACCTTGGTACTTGGGGTATTATCCCCCACCCTGGAAAAAGATCTGGAGCAACAACGGCAATAACTCTTCAACAAGTGTCTATGCCAGACTATGTAAAGAGGGGCATGATTTACATGAACTCCATTCTTTATTGGCTCCTCGCCCATTTCTCGTATCAGGAGGTTATTCTGATAATGTAGACAGATGGATTCCATTAAATCACTCTGTTGCAGTCAACCGACTTTTGGGTTATCATCATCGAGTGGCAATGACGAACAGGCCCAAACATGATCCTACTCCCGAATCAAACGAAACTATATATAAGTTCTTCGAATGGTTCTTAAAAAGAAAAACGCCAAAAGAAGATTAACGATGCATTATTCTTCGTTTTTTGAAGATAGTTTTTCGTTTTTGCCACCGCACATATCTTTGAAACAGAATACTTTTGTATCATTAACTAGTTAACCGGTCTAAAGAGACTATTGTTAGAAATTAAAATTTCAAATCGACGATCTAATATTTAAAAACTTATCATGCAATGAAGAAAATCAGATGGAATCCAAGGTTAGTAACCTCGTTGTTTATTACTCTTTTAATGTGCACTCTCGATTGTCTTGCACAAGAAGTAATAAAAGGGTTTGTGAAAGATGGTAATGATGAACCATTACCTGGCGTATCTGTAGCTGTCAAGGGTGCAACGAATGTCGGTACCATTACAAATGTTGACGGCAAATATAGCATTAATGCCCATAAGAATGACGTATTGGTATTCTCCTATATCGGAATGGTCAGCCAGGAAGTCAAAGTAGGTAATAAGACGAATATCAATATCACTCTTAAAGAAGATGTTTCCTCGCTGGATGAAATCGTAGTGGTAGGCTATGGAACTCAAAAGCGCGGTAGTCTGACCGCCGCCATATCTACTGTCTCCGATAAAGAAATCCTTAAAGCCCCAACCATGGGAATCAGTAATATCATCGGTGCACGTGTTGCCGGTATTTCCGCCGTACAAGCCAGTGGACAACCCGGTGCGGATAATGCCTCCTTGTCTATACGCGGGCAAAGTGGTATTATCTATGTTATTGACGGCATCAGAAGAAGCGCAAGTGACTTCAACGGACTCGATCCGAATGAAATAGAATCTGTGTCTGTATTAAAGGATGCATCAGCCGTAGCCGTTTATGGTCTGGACGCAAATGGAGCATTCATTGTCACAACCAAAAAGGGACAAACAGATAAAGTCACCATTAGCTATACAGGTACTGTGGGTATCAGCCAGAATGCAGAAGAACAAGAATGGCTCGACGGACCGGGATATGCTTATTGGTACAATAAAGCCCGTCTTCTACAAGGTGATACGGAAGTGTTTACTGTCGACATGGTGCGCAAAATGCGCGAGGGTGTCGACGGATGGGGAAATACCAATTGGTACGATAAAGTATATGGAACCGGTGTTCGCCAACATCATAATATTTCAGCATCAGGAGGAAGTGAAAAGATTCGTTTCTTCACATCTATCGGTTATCTGGAAGAAAAAGGAAATATAGATAAGTTCAAATACCGTCGAATGAATCTTCGTTCTAATATCGATGCACAGTTGGCTAAAGGACTTAGTCTGTCATTAGGTGTTTCGGGGCGTATAGAAAAACGGGATGCTCCCAAATTTTCTGCCGATCCGGATGATTGGATGAATATTCCCCAACAGGTATGCTATGCTTTGCCATACGTACAGGACACTTATGAATATAATGGGAAAATATACGATGTTTCAACCCCGACTTCCGGTTCTCCGGTAGCTCCTATCGCATCCATATACGATTCAGGATATAACAGGTCCAACCAATCATATATGCAGTCTAATTTCAGTCTGAAATACGACACACCTTGGCTTAAAGGATTAAGTTTAAAATTCCAGGGAGCGTACGACTTAGTTCATGGGATGACTAAACAGTTGACCAAGCCGAATGAAGTCATGATTATGGATTTACCTAATGCAGCCACTACCACACTCACCTACCATAAGGACTACAGTGTTTTGAAAGATACACCTATATTATCCGAATCGGCATCACGCGCCCAAGAGTTCACTACGCAAACCAGTATCACGTATGATAACAAATTTGGAGATCACTCGATCGGAGTATTATTACTGGCCGAAACACGGGAACGTAATAGCAACAATCTCGGTGTAACGGGAACCGGATTAGATTTCATTCAGTTGGATGAGTTGAACCAAATCACAGGATTCACCAAAGAGGGGAAAGAGCAACCTGCTATACCTTCGGGTAGCAGCAGCCAGACACGTGTAGCCGGTTTTGTAGGTCGTTTGAACTACAATTACGCTGACAAATATTATTTGGAGGCTTCACTACGCCACGATGGTAGTTATCTGTTTGGTGGTATGAACAAACGCTGGGTCACCCTGCCCGGTCTCTCTCTTGCCTGGAGAATCAATAATGAAAAATGGTTTCATGCTACTTGGGTAGACAATCTGAAATTAAGAGCAGGTATTGGAAAAACTGCAACCAGCGGTATCCAGCCTTTCCAATGGAGAAATACGATGAGCACATCCCCCAATTCTGTAGTAATAGGCGGAGCCAGTCAAACTGCTATCTATCCGTCCGTATTGGGAAATCCCAATTTGACATGGGCGCAATGCCTCAACTATAATATCGGAGTAGATGTAACTTTATGGAATGGATTATTAGGAATGGAACTGGATGCTTTTTATAAATATGAATATGACAAATTATCTTCTGTAACCGGTTCGCACACTCCTTCCATGGGAGGCTATTATTTTTCAACTGCCAACGTTAATAAAGCAGATTATAAGGGTTTTGATGTCACCTTTACACATCAGAACAGAATCGGAAGTTTCAGCTATGGAGCCAAATTAATCTGGTCATACGCATACGGAAGGTGGCTCAAATATGCAGGTGACTCTGAAAACACACCGGAATACAGACGACTGACCGGAAAGCAAATCGGTTCGAAAATGGGATTCATTGCCCAAGGATTGTTCCAGAGTGAGGAAGAGATAGCCAACTCCGCTACCATGCCCGACCGACCGGCTTATCCCGGATATATCAAGTATATGGATAGAAATGGAGACGGTATTATAACAGTCAATCAAGATCAAGGGTATGTAGGTAAAAGCTCAAGACCGACCCACACAGGTTCTTTCAATTTATTCGGTAACTGGAAAGGATTCGATTTTGATATTTTGGCATCATGGGGGCTTGGCAGCGATGTTGCATTAACCGGAGTATATACGGCAACCGGTTCATCCGGAATCCAAAGCGCTACGGCCTTCACGCGTCCATTCTATCAGAATGGCAATGCACCAGTCTATCTGGTGGCAAACTCCTGGACACCCGAAAATACAAATGCAGAGTTCCCTTGTCTGGAAATCAATCCGAGAAGTTTGAATAACGGGCTGGCCTCCACATTCTGGTATCGTAACGGAAACTATTTGAGAATAAAAACAGCACAAATAGGATACAATTTCCCTAAAAAATGGTTGAGCCCATTGGGAGTGGAAGCTCTTCGCCTCTATGTTGAGGGATACAACCTTCTGACTTTCAGCGCTGTGTCCAAGTACAACATCGACCCGGAATCTCCAGCTGTAAACAATGGATATTATCCGCAACAAAGGACTTATACACTTGGAGCTAAAATCACATTCTAAAATATACGCTATATGAAAAAGTTATGTATTAATATATCACTCTTCTTTATGTTGCTGACTTTAAGTTCGTGCAACGACTGGCTGGATGAAGTAAAACAAACGACTACCGTTAGTGATGAAATCATCTGGCAAGATGAAACCCAGGTTGACAAATATGTGAATAGTTTCTATCCCCTCCTGCATGATTACGGTCAATTCGGGGAGGCCCAATTCTACGGAAGTTTTACAGAAAGTCTGACTGACGCATTTAAGTATGGTTCATATACGCTGGGACACAGAGCCGGCCATCCTAATCTTTATGTACTTACACCGGATGCTATCTCTCCGGATAACTGTCTATACAGTATCTGGCTACGTTCAACAGCATACAAACAGATCCGAGAAACAAACCAATTTCTATCTCTACAAAGAAAATATTCCGAATTTTCAGCAGACAGAAATAAGCTTTGGGAAGCTCAAGTACGCTTTTTCCGTGCATTTGTATATTTCCAGTTAGCCAAAAGACATGGAGGTGTCATCTTGTATGACGATCTGCCGGTATCAACTAATAAAGCCCGCAGCAGTGCTGAAGAAACCTGGCAATTCATAGCTGACGATCTTGATTTTGCAGCCAATAATTTACCCAAGGAATGGGATGCGGCAAATAAAGGGCGTATCACCAAAGGAGCAGCCTATGCACTGAAATCAAGAGCTATGTTATATGCCAAACGTTGGCAGGATGCCTATGATGCTGCTAATAATGTAATTGCACTCAAACTATATGGTCTGACGGACAAATATGAAGATGCATGGAAAGGGAATAATAAAGAAGCGATTCTGGAGTTTGATTATGATGCTGCCAACGGGCCTAATCATCTTTTCGACCGGTATTATGTACCACAATGTGATGGTTATGACAATGGTTCAACAGGAACTCCTACCCAGGAAATGGTAGAATGTTATGAAAGCAAAAATGGAGAAAAGATAGACTGGACACCCTGGCATGGCATTACTGATGAAACTCCTCCATACGACCAACTGGAACCTCGCTTCGCCGCAACTGTAATCTATAGAGGATGTACCTGGAAAGGGAAAAAGATGGATTGCAGCCTTGACGGAAAGAATGGTGTGTTTATGCCTTACCGGGAACAGGGTACTTCATACGGCAAAACCACAACCGGTTATTTTTTAAGGAAATTGTTAGATGAAACGCTAACAGACGTCAAAAATGGGAAAAGCGCCCAACCGTGGGTTGAAATTCGCTATGCAGAAGTTTTATTGAACAAAGCAGAAGCAGCTTATCGACTCAATAAGATCGGGGAAGCCCAAAGTGCAATGAATGAGGTACGCGCCAGAGTAAAAGTGAATTTACCGGGTAAATCCTCTACAGGCGAGGCTTGGTTCAAAGATTACAGAAATGAAAGAAAGGTTGAACTAGCCTATGAAGGTCATTTATTCTGGGATATGCGTCGTTGGGAATTAGCCCATATTGAATACAACAACTATCGCACACATGGCTTCAAAATCATTGGCGCTACCAATACATACGAATATGTTGATTGCGACGGGCAGGACCGCAAGTTTATAAAGAAATTATATGTCCTTCCTGTACCGTCTGAAGAATTGAAGAATAACTCATTGATTGAGCAATATGATGAATGGAAATAACAATAAAACTCTTAGAACAATGAAAAACAAAATTATATCAATCATCCAGGCATTAGTTCTTCTATGGGGAGTAACTAGTTGTCACAGTCCTGAAGAGTTGGGTTCTGACATTCAACGCGAAGGTATCAACAGCATCACTGCATCGTTTCCGAACGATGACAGCAGCGAAAATAGTTTCAAAGGTGAGATAGATTATACCAATCATTCAATCACATTTGTTTTCCCATACAATTATCCCAAATTGTCGGATAATGTATTGCCGACCTCTGCACTAAAACGGGTAAGATTGAGTGCCAGTTTAGCGAATAATGTCAGTGTAACTCCACCATTACTTTATATGGATCTTACCCAAGACAACTATATCACAGTGAAAGATCAGACCTCCGGGACTAGTACCGAATTCAAAGTAATAGGTGAAATCCGTAAGAGCAACGAATGTAGCATCACCAAATTCGATATTCCTGCCATAGGGCTATTGGGAGTCATTAATGAAAACGAAAAAACAATTTCATTAGTAACCATAGATAATGTAGGGGAGCAGATAGCTAACATTGATATCTCACATGGAGCAACATGCAGTCCCAACCCCGAAACAGAAGCACTAGACTATGAACAAGAACAGACCATCGTCGTCACAGCACAGAATGGCATAGATAAAGCAACATATACGGTAAAAAAAGATATTCCGCAAAAAACTGTTGCAGGTATCCGCCAAGGAAGCGGTAAGCTATTATGGTCTAAAAGACTATCTGAAATAAGCGGTATTCTGCTACCGGGTAAAGTAACTGGACTTGCAGTAGTCGACAAATATGTTGTCATCAACGAACGTGCCAATGATCGTGCCATTTACTTAAATAGCCAGACCGGAGAAATAGCAGGTTCTATGGATATCAGCCAATTTGCCGGTGACAATTCAAACTTCCATGCAACAGCAGATCGGGGAAATAATATTTTATTCTGCAGCTATACTCCATCAGGAGGTACTTTCACCGTATGGAAAGCTAATGGAGTGAATGAGAAACCACAGAAATATATTGAATATAAAACTGGCACTAATATAAGATTTGGTTGGAAGATCTCTATCCAGGGAGATTTGGATGCCAATGCCCTTATCACAACTCCAGTATTCCAAAAGGATAGTAAAGTGCAATTCGCCCGTTGGCGTGTCATAAATGGTACTTTACAATCACAAAGTCCGGAATTTGTCATTATGAGTTCCTCTCTACTGACTTCAAACTGGATTAAATGGGCGGATGTGATTTATGCTGATGACACCGATACTCAAAGTGACTATTTCTTGGCCAGCCATGTCACAGATACTTCTGCCAAACGCTATTTCTACTGGTTTAAAGGAACAGACAACAGCATAAAAGCGGCAAATACGGGTGCTCCGGGTAACACAATTATCAATGCTGTAGACTATGCCGTGTTCAACAAAGTACCTTATGTCATTTACAATCATGTAAATAGTTTCAACTATGCCGTAACTGGTTCTGATGCTGTCCGTATGTATGATCTTAGTAGCGGCTCGTTCGACAACCAAATAGTAGTATGTCCGGACAAGATATATGGAGGTCTCGAGAATTCCGGTCAGAACACCGAAGGAACCGGAGATGTCGTATTTAAAGTTGCCCAAAATGGTTATTATCTATACGTTTATCTCGTATTCTCTAATGGAGGCATCGCCTGCTACCAATATGACTGTATTGATATGTAATACAAACAACCAGTAATCAACCTTATAATATACCACTAAATATGAAATTAAAAAATTTATGGTTAATAGCAGTTGCAATACTCATATACGCTTGCAATGCAGAAGAAACGAGATCGTGGGAAGTTACTTTTGATCCAAATAAGCCCAAAGATCCAAATGAACAAAGCATTATTAATGTGGCGGCAGGCAAATTCTATAAAATGAATGTTGTAGCCAACAGTGCCTATGCTGATAAAGCCCCTCTCGATCCCTGGACATCCGGCACCAAACTGACGGATGAGGAGACCGGTACCCTCTCGACTAAAAACAGAGGAGTCGGTTGGGATGCACAAACTGTAGAAGTTATAATTGATTTGGGATCATTACGCAGTATCACAGAAGTATCAGTACATGCTATTTCCGATCCGACATCACAAATTGTATTCCCTGCTCAAATAGAAGTATCAACCAGCAAGGACAAAAGCCAATGGGAAAAAGCAGCCTCACCAATTACCTATTCCGACAGCAACGGAAAGTCGGATGCTTGGGGAAAAACAGACTTTAGTAATGTAGCATGCAGATATGTGAAAGCGACTCTCAAATCTTCAGCTTCCACCAGTATGATGATGCTCATCGACGAAATCAAGGTAATGGGAGAATTTCATAATGACATGAAGTACGTCCCCGAAAAAGGGTGTTATCATGGAGCATTCCCACCATTATACGGATTCGATCCGGAAGACCGCGAAGGAAGTACTGACCAGTGTGCCGTTGCCTTATTTGAAAAATTGGTGGGAAAGCAACTATCTATGATCTTATGGTATCAGAATATGGAACCGGGACGAAATTTCAGCGAAATGCAAACAGTACGTGAGAAATACTGGGGAAAAAACTATCAGGGCAAATACCGATTCTTCCTTTACGGATGGCTGCCCGTCATTCCCACCCAACAAATGGCAAATGGCGAACTCGACGATTTTCACAAATCATACTTCGCCGAAGTAGCTGCCCAAGAAGTACGTGACATGGGACCTATCTGGTTCAGACCAGCCAACGAAATGAATGGAAGCTGGACTCCGTATTACGGAGATCCCACAAACTATGTCAAGGCTTGGAGACGTATGTATAACATTGCAGAACAGTTGGGTGTCACTGCCTACAATGTCTTCGTATGGTCACCCAACAGTGTAAGCATGCCAGGTACAGAAGCAAACGCAATGAAAAACTATTATCCAGGAGATATGTATGTAGATTGGCTGGGAGTAAGCTGTTATCCACCATCGCTTAGTGCTACTTATCCGGAAGAAAGAAGATATCCGCTCACACTGATGCAAGGAATCAAGCAGGTATCGGCAGACAAGCCTATCATGATTAGTGAAGGAGGATACTCCAGCACATGCGACCACCAGAGATGGGTAAGAGAATGGTTTAAGCTGAAGGATGAAGAGCCACGTGTCAAGGCCGTCGTATGGGAGAATCACGAAAATGCAGAGAATGGTGACCGCCGTCTGCAAAGTGACCCTCTGGCACTTGAACTGTACAAGGAACTCGTCCAGGATCCTTACTGGCTTGATTTGATCCCGGATGCTGTGTACAGTGAAATTGAAACAAGAAAGAATAATTCAAAATAATCAAAGACAACAAGTATTCTAGTATGAAAAGACTGACTCCATATAGCTGGCTGATTCTGATTATATTCTCCTCCTGTCTGACTGGTAATAAAGTAGCAAGTACTGATAAACAGATAGAAAGTTTATTATCACAAATGACTTTGGAAGAGAAAATTGGAATGTTGCACAGTAACACGATGTTTTCAAGTACCGGTGTTCCAAGGCTTGGCATCCCCGACCTGCACTACTCCGACGGACCTCACGGAGTAAGATTTGAGGGAGTAGCCAATGGGTGGGAATCCGCCCGATGGGATAACGACGCATGTAGCTATCTACCTGCATTAAGCGCCTTAGCATCTACTTGGAACCGTGATCTGGCACAGCTATATGGAGAAGTTCTTGGAGCTGAATGTAAAGCACGCGGTAAGCATGTGAGCCTGGCTCCGGGAGTCAACATTCACCGTTCCTTACTCAATGGACGTAATTGGGAATATTTCAGCGAGGATCCTTTCTTCTCCGGTGAACTGGCTGTTCCATATATACAAGGAGTACAGTCACAGGGAGTAGCCTCTTGTGTGAAGCATTTTGCTCTGAATAGCCAGGCATACAACCAGTACAAAGTGAGTGTAGAAGTAGACGAACGCACCTTACACGAAATTTATCTTCCGGCTTTTGAAGCTGCCATACAACGAGGTGGAGCCATGGCAGCCATGGCGGCATATAACAAGGTTCGAGGGTTGTGGTGTACGGAAAGTCCTTATCTTCTTGATACTTTACTTCGTGATGAACTAGGATTTGACGGATTAGTCGTATCGGACTGGAATGCAGTCCATAACACAGAGCGAACAGCTCTGTGCGGTATGGATGTCGAAATGGGAACAAGCATCAAAGAAAATGGGAAATATGCTTTCAATAAATATTATTTGGCCGATCCTTTATTGAAGAAAGTACGTAATGGAGAGATTCCGGAAGAAGCCGTCAACAAAAAAGTACGTAATATTCTGAAATTGATGATTCGACTTGATTTAATAGGACAAGTTCCTTATGACACTACAGGTATGGCAGCCAAACTTGCAATACCTGCCCATACTAAGGCTGCCAGAGAAATAGCGGAGGAATCATTGGTATTATTGAAGAATTCCAAAGATATGCTACCACTAGACCCGGCACAATACAAGAATGTCGCAGTGATTGGCGCAAATGCAACCGAAGTATTTGCAGCAGGAGGTGGCAGTACAAAACTTAAAGCTAAATATGAAGTTACTCCTTTGGAAGGGCTACAAAATCTTTTAGATGGAAAAGCCCGGATCGAATATGCACCCGGTTATCAATTGAGTAAAAAGGCGTATAAGGTTGGTCATTGGTTCACGAACGAATTTGATAAATCCGATGAAGAGCTATATAAGAAAGCAATCAATACAGCTGCCCAAGCAGAATTGGTTATCTATATAGGTGGAACCTCCCACGAACATGGTTCTGACTGTGAAGGGTACGATAAGCCGAATTTAAAGCTTCCTTACCAACAGGACAGATTATTAAAAGGTATCCTGGAGGTTAATCCCAACACTGTAGTGGTACTAATCTCCGGTGGCCCCGTCGAAATAGGAGAATGGTATAATGATGCTACGGCATTACTGCACGGCAGTTTTCTAGGGATGGAAGGAGGAAATGCACTGGCACGTACATTGTTTGGAGAAGTCAATCCTTCGGGAAAACTGACTACTACCTGGTGTAAGCGTCTGGAAGATATGCCTGATCACGTATTTGGAGAATATCCGGGTATAAACGACACCGTCCGTTTCAAGGAAGGGCTTATGGTCGGCTACCGCTACTTCGATACTTACCGTGTAGTCCCCCAATTTGAATTCGGTTATGGATTATCCTATACCACTTTTACTTATTCAAACATAAAGATGAAACCTGTATGGAAAGACTCGGACACAGAGTTTGCCGTATCATTCACCATTACTAACACGGGAAAACGATATGGCCAGGAAATTGCACAGTTATATTTGCATCAAAACAAATGTTCTGTAGAACGCCCGTTTAAAGAATTAAAAGGGTTCACTAAGGTTGGCTTAAAACCGGGTGAATCCAAACAAGTCACTATCAAGTTACCGCGCCGCGCCTTACAATACTACGATACCGAAAGTAAATGCTGGAAAGACGAACCTGGCATGTTTACAGTATTAATAGGCGCATCGTCACGGGACATCAAATTACAGAAAGATTTCGAACTGAAAAAATAAAAACACATGGGAAACAATAACCTTATAAGTAGCAAAAAGACATACTACATATCAATTGCAATTCTGGCAGGGATGTTCTTTATCTTCGGATTTGTGTCGTGGGTCAATGCCATACTGATTCCATACTTCCGCATATCCTGTGAACTGACACATTTCGAATCCTACTTTGTCGCCTTTGCATTTTATATCGCCTACTTTGTAATGGCTATCCCCTCGGGAGTACTTCTCAAGAAAGTGGGATTCAAGCGAGGTATTATGTATGGTTTTATGCTTACCGCCTTAGGAGCTTTCTTATTTGTTCCGGCAGCATTAGCCCGTCAATTCGAGATATTCCTGGCCGGTCTATTTTCCATCGGCACCGGATTAGCCATATTGCAAACTGCCGCTAATCCTTATGTCACTATTATCGGTCCTATTGATAGTGCCGCCAAACGAATCAGTATTATGGGAATATGCAATAAATTCGCAGGTATCGTCTCACCACTCATATTTGCTGCATTGATATTAAATGTTACCGACAAGGAGCTTTTTGCCACTATAGAATCGGGGACTTTAGACATAGTCACAAAGAATGCTATGCTTGACGAATTAATACAACGCGTCATTGTGCCTTATGCTGTTCTAGGCGTTATTTTACTGCTTACCGGTATCGGTATCCGTTACTCCATTCTGCCTGAAATCAACACAGACGAAGAAAACAGCACGGAAGATACAGGTAGCCACCATCACACCAGAAAAAGTATTTTCGACTTTCCTTACCTTATCTTGGGAGCAGTGGCTATATTTCTTCATGTAGGAACACAAGTTATCGCAATTGATACAATCATTAATTATGCCAATTCGATGGGTATGGACCTGCTCGAAGCTAAAACATTTCCCTCATATACATTGGCCTGCACTATGATTGGTTATCTGCTGGGGATTCTGTTAATACCCAAATATGTTTCACAAAAAAATGCACTTATAGGGTGTACCATCACCGGATTACTCCTTTCATTCGGAGTTGTATTTGCAGATTTTGAAGTAACCCTGTTCGGTCATCATGCCAATGCCTCCATTTTCTTTCTGAATGCATTGGGTTTCCCGAATGCTTTAATCTACGCAGGTATCTGGCCACTTTCCATTCATGGACTAGGGAAATTCACCAAAACCGGTTCCTCTCTTCTTATTATGGGATTATGTGGCAATGCCATTCTGCCTCTGATATATGGTCATCTGGCAGATATGTATAGTCTGCGTTTCGGTTATTGGGTATTGATTCCCTGTTTTTTATATTTGGTTTTCTTTGCAGTTAAAGGTCATAAAATAGACTCCTGGAAATAAATTAAAAACGAAATAATATGGAAAGACTCATCATAACAAATGGAAAACTCATTCTACCAACAGGCATAGAAATGGGCCAAACATTGATATGCGAAAATGGAAAAATTGAGCAGATTATTCCCAATGAAAGCTATCAACCGCTCGTTGGTGACAAGGTAATAGACGCCCGTCAGAATTATGTTTCACCAGGATTCATCGACATGCATATCCACGGAGGAGGAGGACATGACTTCATGGATGGTACTGTCGAGGCTTTTCTCGGAGTGGCCGAAACACATGCCAAGTATGGTACTACCGCAATGGTTCCCACCACACTTACCAGCACTAACGAGGAGTTAATGACGACGTTTACCGTATATCGGAAAGCCAAAGAAATGAATATCAATGGTTCGCAGTTTATCGGTTTACATTTGGAAGGACCTTACTTTTCACCGAAACAATGTGGTGCGCAAGACCCGAACTTCCTGAAAAAGCCGCAAGCTGAAGAATACAATGCCATTCTGGAAGCCTCAAAAGATATTATCCGTTGGAGCGTAGCTCCAGAGTTGGAGGGTGCTCTAGCACTAGGGCAAACTCTGCAACAACATCATATTCTCCCCTCCATCGCTCATACCGACGCGATTTATGAAGAAGTTGAGAAAGCCTTTACAGCAGGTTATACACATGTGACCCACCTTTATTCGGCCATGTCATCAGTGACCCGCAAAAATGCTTTCCGCTATGCCGGAGTAGTAGAAGCCGCCTACTTGATTGAAGATATGACAGTGGAGATTATTGCCGATGGCATACATCTTCCGAAACCCCTGCTCCAATTCGTATACAAGTTCAAAGGAGTTGATAAAACAGCCCTCTGCACTGATGCCATGAGAGGAGCGGGTATGCCGGACGGTGAATCGATATTAGGTAGCCTCAACAATGGCCAGAAAGTCATTATCGAAGACGGAGTGGCCAAAATGCCGGATCGGAAAGCTTTTGCCGGTAGTGTTGCAACAACCGACCGGCTGGTTCGAACCATGATATATTTAGCCGGTGTTCCTCTCATTGACGCCGTCCATATGATGACCCTGACGCCCGCCCGTATTCTTCATATTGACAAAGAAAAAGGTTCTTTAGAAATCGGTAAGGATGCCGACATAGTCATTTTTGATAATCAAATAAATATAAATAATACAATATTAAAAGGCCATGTTATCTATACTAAATGAAACTAAGACCAAAGTTTTTCAGCAGGAACAATTAACAGTTCGAATTTTCCCGTCCATTCAAGAGATGGGCAGTGTAGCCGCAAAAGAAGTCGGCGACCAAATTTGTCGCTTATTGGAAAGCAAACCGGAAATAAATATGATTTTCGCCGCTGCCCCCTCACAAAATGAGTTTTTGAGTCATCTGATTCATGACAAACGCATCGACTGGACCAGAATAAACGCTTTTCATATGGATGAATACATCGGTATACATCCGGAAGCCCCACAAAGTTTTGGACATTTCCTTAGAATTCGTATCTTTGACAAAGTTCCTTTCAAGAAAGTCAACTATCTGAATGGTCTGGCGGAAAACCTTGAAGAGGAATGTCAGCGATATGCAGACTTGCTGACTAAGCATCCGGTTGACATCGTTTGTTTGGGAATTGGAGAAAATGGGCATATTGCTTTCAATGATCCGGATGTAGCAGACTTTAATGATCCCAAACTTGTGAAAGTAGTTGAACTGGACCCAATATGTCGCCAACAGCAAGTCAATGAAAAATGCTTCAAGACACTAGACTTAGTACCCAAAGAAGCTTTAACACTCACGATACCGGCTTTGCTAAAAGCTGAATGGATGTTTTGTATCGTCCCGTTCAAAAATAAAGCTCAAGCAGTCTATCAGACTGTTTATGGTGAAGTTTCAGAAAAATGTCCGGCCAGCATATTGCGAAGAAAAGAAAATTCTTCGTTATATTTGGACCCGGAAAGTGCAGAAAGAATTAATTTATAAAGGATTATGAAAAACAGAATCTCACTTCTTATACTACTGGCTATCAGCTTCAGTATACACGCACAAAAAGTTATGCGGATCGGAATTATTGGTCTGGACACATCCCATTCCACCGCTTTCACCGAATTGATTAATAGTGGTTCGGATGAGACCTTTTCCAAAGGTTTTAGGGTAGTAGCAGCGTATCCGTACGGTTCAAAGACTATTCAATCCAGTTACGAACGAATCCCCGGATACATTGAAAAGGTCAAAGCAAATGGCGTGGAAATCACCTCATCAATAGCAGATTTACTGGAAAAAGTAGACTGTGTCCTTTTGGAAACCAATGACGGCAGACTACATTTGGAACAAGCCGTCGAGGTATTCAAATCAGGTAAGATATGCTATATTGACAAACCTGTCGGAGCTACTTTAGGAGATGCAATCGCTATTTATGAAATGGCAGAAAAATACAATGCACCTGTTTTTTCCTCTTCTGCTCTTAGATTTACTCCTCAAAACCAGAAATTAAGAAATGGAGAATTTGGCAAAATCCTTGGAGCCGATTGTTATTCTCCTCACAAAGTGGAGCCAACGCATCCGGATTTCGGTTTCTATGGCATTCATGGAGTAGAAACATTATACACAATTATGGGAACAGGATGCGAATCAGTCAACCGGATGTCTTCAGATAGAGGGGATGTAGTAGTAGGACGATGGAAAGATGGTAGAATCGGAACTTTCAGAGCGATTATAAAAGGACCGCAAATTTATGGTGGAACTGCCTATACTTCAAAAGGAGCAGTAGCCGCAGGAGGTTACCAAGGTTATAAAGCGCTTCTTGAACAGATTCTTAAATACTTTCAAACAGGAATCTCTCCTATCTCCAGAGAAGAAACAATTGAAATATTCACTTTCATGAAAGCATCCAATATGAGTAAAGAAGAGAATGGAAGAATTGTCACATTGGAAGAAGCTTACCAAAAAGGATGGAAAGACGCCCGGAAATTAATCAAAACCTATAATAAATAAGAAAATGAAATTTATATATAAAGGAATCGGGCTTATATCAATCTTATTTATAGTTTCTTCATGTTCTTTCTCCAAGAAACAGATTATGAATAAGGCGGAAGCCAATGATTCATGTAAAATAGAAGTAGTGGTTCTCGATCCCGGACATTTCCATGCCAGCCTACTTCAAAAAGAGACATTGACAGATGTCAGTGACACCATCCGGATATATGCCCCCGAAGGAATAGCCGTCAACCAATATCTGGAAAGCATTGATTCTTATAATCAGCGGGCGGAATCTCCTACGACATGGAAAAAACAAGTATATACCGGAGATGATTATCTCCAGAAAATGCTTGCCGATCATAAAGGTAATGTAGTAGTATTGGCCGGAAACAATCAGAAAAAGACGCGCTATATCATGGAGTCTATCAAAGCCGGATATCATGTCCTTGCCGATAAGCCACTGGCTATCAATCCACAGGATTTCAAGTTATTGACAGAAGCCTATCAACTCGCCAAAGAAAAGAATCTTCTTTTATACGATCTGATGACGGAACGTTATGATATCCTCAATATCATAGAAAAAGAGCTTTTGCATCAGACGGAATTATTCGGAGATTTACAAAAAGGTTCACCGGACAATCCATCTGTCATAATGGAAAGCGTGCATCATTTTTTCAAGACAGTTTCTGGCAAGCCATTAATTCGCCCGGCATGGTATTACGATGTAGAGCAACAAGGAGAAGGCATTGCAGATGTTACAACACATCTGATCGACCTCATCAACTGGCAATGTTTTCCTGATGAAACGATTCATTATCAATCGGATGTCACCGTGAATGCCGCCAAACACTGGCCAACTCCAATTACATTAGCAGAGTTCAGTCAATCGACACAAATCGATTCTTTTCCCGCTTATCTTAACCGATACATAAAAAACGATGTATTGGAGGTGATGGCAAACGGAAGTCTCAACTATACCGTTAAAGGGATTTGTATAGGAATGAAAGTCACATGGAATTATACTCCACCCACTAACGGAGGAGATACATTTACTTCCATAAAGAAAGGAAGTAAAGCCACTTTAAAAATCGTTCAGGATGAAAAAAATGGATTTGTAAAAGAGCTATATATACAGAAAGAACCGGACATTGACAATCGGACATTTGAAGCTCAATTGCAAAAAACAGTGGAACAGCTTCAAATAACTTATCCGTTCTTATCTGTCAAAAACAAAAAGAATGGAACTTATCTGATTGACATACCACAGGAAAAACGATTAGGACACGAAGAACATTTCAGCAAAGTGGCAAAGGCTTTCCTGCATTATGTACACAATCAGGATATGCCGGAATGGGAAAATGAAAATACACTAGCTAAATATTACATTACTACTACTGCTGTAGAAATGGCAAAGAAAGGAAACAAATAAACAAAACAATAGGTGTTAGAAACAAGATGCAAATATTATGAAAATGAAGCCATGTTTCATGGCTTCATTCCTCATATCATGGGGACCCGATTCGATATCCTGCTCATTCATTCCGATATCGACCGATTGAATACACTTTGGGCAGATATCGCCTATGAGCTGGAGCGATTGGATAAAATATTAAATCGTTTTGATCCTCATAGTGAAGTTTCCAAGATTAATAATCATGCTTCTCAAAGCAAGATTCAAATCAGTAAAGAGATGAAATCAATCTTACAGCTTTGCTCATACTATTATGAGACCACTTCACACTTATTCGACATTACATTAAAAGATTTCTCCCAAATACAACTTCATGAACATTCATATATCTCCTTTACATCTCCTGATATTTCACTTGATTTTGGAGGTTTTGCCAAAGGATATGCTTTGAAGAAAATAAGAAAATTCATTGAACAGGAGAATATTAGTGATGCATTTGCTAATTTTGGAAACAGTTCGATCCTGGGTATAGGACATCATCCTTATGGAGATTGTTGGAAAGTCAGTTTTCTGAACCCGTACAATCAGTCTCTTCTAAAAGAATTCGATCTGCAGGATACAGCATTATCCACTTCCGGCAATACGTTACAATATACCGGACACATTATGAATCCGCTTACAGGCATATTTAATAAACAACGAAAAGCAAGTTCTATCCTGTCCCCCGACCCGTTGGAAGCCGAAATTCTTAGTACGGTCTGGATGATTGCCAATGAACAGGAACAAAAAAAGATTTCAGAAAAGTTCAATAATATACAAGCAACCCTATACAATTTATGATATGAAAGAACATAAAGAAAAAGGAGTAGACTTAGGACTCAGACAATTCATCAAAAGCCTGGGATATGTTGCCGGAGGAACCGCATTATTGGCGACCACTCCTTGGCTGACTTCCTGTACTCCGGAGAAACTACAAGAGATCAAGCATGAGAAAGCACGAATCGCTTTGATTGGTACCGGGTCCAGAGGACAATACCACATCCATAACCTCAAAGAAATACCTCATGCACAAATTGTTGCCGTATGTGATAATTATGCCCCCAATCTTCAACAAGCATTAGAACTTTGTCCGGATGCAAAGCCATATACGGATTACCGCAAACTACTGGAATCGAAGGACATCGATGGAGTCATCATATCCACACCACTAAACTGGCATGCACCTATTGTATTGGACGCATTAGCTGCCGGCAAACATGTCTTTTGCGAGAAAGCAATGGCACGTACCCTTGACGAGTGCAAGGCTATCTATGACACTTACAACCAGTCAGACAAAGTCCTCTACTTTTGTATGCAGCGAATGTATGACGAGAAGTACATCAAGGGAATGCAGATGATCCATTCCGGTCTCATCGGAGATGTAGTAGGTCTTCGCTGTCACTGGTTCCGTAATGCAGACTGGCGTCGTCCGGTTCCTTCACCAGAGCTGGAACGCAAAATTAATTGGAGATTATACAAAGAGAGCTCCGGAGGATTAATGACGGAATTAGCATGCCATCAGTTGGAAGTTTGTAACTGGGCAGCCCAAAAAATGCCGGAATCCATTATGGGAATGGGTGACATTGTATACTGGAAAGACGGACGAGAAGTTTATGATAGCGTCAATGTCACTTACAGATACTCGGATGGAGTTAAGATCGCATACGAATCATTGATTTCCAACAAGTTCAACGGAATGGAAGACCAGATTCTGGGAAGTAAAGGAACCATGGAAATGGCAAAAGGTATTTATTATCTGGAAGAAGATCATTCAACTTCGGGTATCCGGCAACTGATTGACCAGGTAAAAGACAAGGTCTTTGCCGCCATCCCGACAGCAGGTCCCAGTTGGCGACCGGAAACAAAAATGGAGTACACACCACACTTTATCATTGATGGAGATATTCACGTAAACAGTGGATTGAGTATGATCGGAGCAGACAAAGACGGTTCGGACATTATCCTGTCTTCTTTCTGCCAGTCGTGTATCACCGGAGAGAAAGCACAGAATGTAGTGGAAGAAGCATATTGTTCAACGGTTCTTTGTTTACTTGGAAATCAGGCAATGGATGAACAACGCCATATCCTCTTCCCCGACGAATATAAAATACCCTATATGAAATTCTAAACTATGAAAGATATTATTATCACCTCAAAAAAGTTGAAACAAGAAAGGAATATCTTTCTTCTAAGTTTCCTGCTTGCATTTATCATCAATGTAATTGCAATCATTATCTATTCCCGCCCATGGATTGAAATAATATCCCAAATCGGGTATGTCATCGTGATTAGTTTTTTCATCTATCTCATATTATGGATTCCCCGAGGAATCCTGATATTCTTGAGTCACCTTTTCCGAAGAAAAAAATAAGAGATTTACGTTTTTTGAAGGAGAATTGACGGAAATACTCATTCACATATTCTAATAACAACCTAATTTTGGAGAAAAATAGATACTATGACAACAAGAAGAGATTTTATCAAAAAAACAGTAGCAGGTACAGCTGCACTCTCATTAGGAAGCATACTTCCAGGATTCGGTTCAAGCCGTAATCAAGATATTCTGGGAGCTAACGAAAAAATACGTATCGGAGTCATTGGAGTGAACTCGAGAGGTAAGGCCCTGGCGCAAGGATTTGCCAAACTTCCAGATTGTGAAGTTACTTACATTTGTGATGTAGACTCAAGAGCATTAGAAAAATGTCAGGCTGCTATCCACAAAATTACCGGACGTACTCCCAAAGGAGAAAAAGACATTCGTAAGATGTTAGAGTCGAACGATTTTGAAGCAGTGGTGATTGCTACCCCTGACCATTGGCATGCCAAAGCAGCCATTATGGCTATGCAGGCCGGAAAGCATGTTTATCTGGAAAAACCGACCAGTCATAATCCGGCAGAAAATGAAATGTTGGTTCGAGCCGCTTTGAAATATAACCGGATTGTTCAAGTGGGTAACCAACGCCGTTCCTTTCCCAATGTAATTAAAGCTATGGAAGAAATAAAATCCGGTTCTATCGGAAAAGTGAGATATGCCAAATCTTGGTATGTCAATAATCGCCCTTCCATTGGAACAGGGAAAGTTGTTCCTGTACCTGATTATCTGGATTGGGATTTATGGCAAGGTCCTGCCCCACGTGTTGCTGATTTCAAAGATAATTTCATCCATTATAACTGGCATTGGTTCTGGAATTGGGGTACAGGTGAAGCGCTCAACAATGGAACTCACTTTATTGATATACTCCGCTGGGGATTGGGTGTAGATTATCCTACAAAGGTTGATTCTATCGGAGGTCGGTATCGTTTTCAGGACGACTGGCAAACTCCTGACACACAACTTATCACCTTCCAATTTGGTGACGAAGCATCTTTTTCATGGGAAGGACGTAGTTGTAATACGATGCCGGTAGACGGATATGGAGTAGGAACCGCATTTTATGGAGAAACCGGAACTCTCTTCATTGGCGGTGGCAATGAATATAAAATTGCAGATTTAAAAGGTAAAACGATTAAAGAGGTAAAAAGTGATTTAAAATTTGAGACCGGCAATCTGTTGAATCCATCCGAAAAGCTGGATGCCTTCCACTTCCGAAACTGGTTTGATGCCATTCGTAAAGGAACAAAGTTAAATTCCGGAATTGTAGATGCCTGTATCAGTACCCAGTTGGTACAATTAGGTAACATTGCCCAACGTGTTGGACATTCATTACAGATTGATCCGGGAAGCGGACGAATTCTTAACGATTTGGAAGCTAATAAACTTTGGGGAAGAGAGTACGAAAAAGGTTGGGAAATACGGGTTTAAATCAACTTCTCATTAAATTATCAGAGATATGTCATGTATACGACATATCTCTTTCTACTATAAAATCCACCCATTATCATCACACTTCCTTCTCTTCATCTAAAGAAACCACCCTACAAAAAGAGCAAAGAAGCTCCCTAATTGTTCCTTAAAAGTACGGAGAGCCAGTTCTATATGTTTCTCGACAGTACGAATGGAAATACCAAGTTTATCTGCAATCTCCTGATTAGTCAGAGATTTAAAGCGACTAAGGCAAAACACACTCCGGCGTTTAGGTGGCATCGTGTTAATCACACTTTGTACTGCCTCTCGCAATTCACGATAGTCGGTAGTTGGTTCATCCATACTTGAAGGTCGCTCCAATGTCATCATGTCTTCCGTTAACACTACATGAGTATTGTATTTGGCCCGAAGATGATTAAAGACTTCACGTTTGGAGAGTACATAAATATAGTTTTTGATTGACATTGTTTCGTCCAGCGCCTCACGGTGTATCCAGATTTTCATAAACACATTCTGAATAATATCTTCCGCTGCCCCTGCATCTTTCAGCATACCTTTGGCAAAAGCAAAAAAAGTAGGATAATAACGATGAAACAAGGTTTCATAGCTCCCCATGTCCCCTTCTCTCAACCGCTGTAACAACAGTTGCTCTTCAGTAGCAGAAGATAAATCAGTTTTATTCATCGTTTTTTCTAAAAAAGATTCTAGTCAACAAAGCTATAAATAATATAGAAGATATACCAAGCCGTATTTAAAATCACATCATATTGTAATATGTAAGGGAGAAATAAACAGGGAGTAGCATACTTCTGGTGACAAAACTATGAAATTAATATGAAAAATTCAAGTCTTATTGAAAATAGTGATGATTTTAAAAAAAAGTTCAAATCCGATTACGTACCCCCGTTAGATGATGTGTTCTTCATTATAGAAACGAATCACACATAGCGCGCTATTAACCATTGAATCAATTTATTTAAAGAACATGAGAAATTTTCTACTTTTATTCCTGCTACTCATGCCCGTGATTGGCAGTTGCACCGATGACTATGATGACTCGGCTGCCTGGAAGGACATTGATGGAATCTACAAAGATCTCGATCAACTGAAAGAGAAGCTAAACAGTTTACAACTGCAAGCGAATGCGTTGAGCCAGATTGTGAAAGGAGGAGCCATCACCTCTGTCACAGAAGCTGCTAACGGTGGTTATGTCATTTCTTATAAAGGAAGTGACAATATTGAGCATAGTTTCACCATTGCTACCACTGACCAAATGGTTTCCAGTCCGATTATCGGAATACAAGAAGAAGCCGGAACATATTATTGGACTACTACCACCAAAGGTCAAACGACTTTCCTGCTGGATGCCAACAAACAAAAAATACCGGTATCAGGTAGCGCCCCTCAAATACGAGTGGATGAGAATGGATATTGGATTATTAACGGCCAGCAAATTCTAGACAGCAACCAAAAGCCGATTAAAGCTGAAGGAAAAACAACTTCACTTATTACTAAAGTGGAAATGAACGATAACGGAACTGCTTCAATTACTCTAGGCAACGGAGAAACTCTATCGGTCAATACCTTTACACTATTTAATGTGGAGTTTAAAAATACAGATCAGACTGCCATTTCTCCTATTATTATAGAGGAAGGAACAAAAAACCTTACCTTAAATTATAATATCATTGGGAAAAAGGCAGCACAAGCATTGATGCTCATCACACGCAACGACGATGGATTAGAAGCCAGGTTAAATAGTAGTAATAAAACATTGGTCGTCACCTTCGCTGATGATTTCGAAGAAGGGGTAACAATGATTATGCTTTATGACACTGAAGATAACGTACTGATCAAACCGATGCGCTTCACTTTGCCTATCATTGAAAACGGAGGCATTGCTACTGCAACAGACTTCAAAGCATTTATAGATGCTGTGACCAGTGGAAGTAGTTTGCGTAAATTCAAAGATACGGAAGGAAACGTTATTCTGTTGAACGATATTGATATGAAAGATATCACGTTGACGAGCGGTGCAGGAAGTAATGTAACAAGCAATACGACCAACGCCAATACAAAAGTGGTTTATACAATCGGCGAGCAAACCTTTAACGATGTATTTGATGGTAAAGGACATTCAGTTATTAATCTGACTTTTACATATAATCTTGAAGACGGCAATATTGCCCATGGATTATTCAATGCACTCGGCAGTTCCGGTGTCATCAGGAATTTAGTGATTTCGGGTAATGCCACCATTACAGGTAAAGCTCCGCAAGGAGCTGCTATTGGCGGCTTAGTAGGCTATTGTGAGGGAAGCATACTGGCATGTACCAACCAAATAAATCTATCTTTTGAAGGAACAGACGCTGCTAATGTAGGTGTTCGAATGGGAGGTTTAGCAGGTGTATTATACGGAAATAAAATAGGCGACACAACACAAGCAAACGGTTGCAGCAACGAAGGTAACCTGACGTGCAGCAACATAGTCAACACTGCTTCCGGTGCCTATTCAGCTTTCAACCAAGGAGGTATTGCGGGATATATAGAAAATGATGAGGCTTATATCGGCTACGCAATTAACAAAGGAAATATCAGTGCACCTTCCGGGCGTGGTGGTGGAATTGCAGGAACTCTACAGGAAGGAATTATTGAAAACAGCACTAACGAAGGAGTCATTCAAGATGACGTGAATGGTGTTTTTGCTTCAACTTCCAAACGATATAATGTGAAACGCATCGGCGGACTTGCAGGAGGTATAAATACAGATAAATACCTCAAAAATTGTATTAACAACGGAAATGTCTATTCCCAAAACGGAAGTCGTGCAGGTGGATTTGTCGGACACAATGCCGGATTTGTTCAATCGTGTACAAACAATGGAATCATCTTGTCCGATGCAACTGCTGATGGAGCCAACAAACATGGTGCCGGATGGGCCTGTGGTTATAGTGGCACCAAAAACGGTACGAACTATATCACAGATTGTCATATCGGAGGTAAAGTTGGAGATTACAGTATTTACAAAAATAATCCGGAAGATACTCCGGGAGCAACTTACAGTAACGCTGTCCGTCACGGAGCTTTCTCCAAAGAAGCCAATAATTTCTCTAACCAGGATGAGGCATACTATGACTGGCAGGTGACCGAGGACCGTGAACTAGCATCAGGTATTGTGTACAAACACTACTCCTTTATCAATTTCAATCAAAATATCTATGCTATTGAAATTGACATGAACAACCCCAAAGTTACATTCGAGACAGTCATGGCAGACGAAATTTGCCCAAACCCGAATGGTAATAATAATTCAAATAATGGTAAAGTCCTCCGCGAAACCTTATCGGAGACTTGTACCAGACGAAGAGATGAAGGAAGAAACATTATTGTAGGTATAAATACCGGCTTCTTCAATTCACATGACGGCTTCCCCAGAGGAATGCATATTGAAGAAGGAGAACCGGTATTCATCAATAACCCGTATGTACGTTCTATCTTAACTAATCATGTCTGGGGATTCACCTTCTTTGACAACCGTACGGTTAGCTTCGAAAAAAGAGATTTCACAGGCAAACTGAAAGTTGGTACCAAGGAATATGAATATTATTCAGTCAATGATACTATTGTCCGTTTGAGTGGAAAACCATCATACGATGCAAACTTGTACACCTTCAGGTATGTAAAAGAGCCCCATCCCGGATTAACTAACCCGATAGGAACTAAAGCCCTATTTATCATCGGCAAGAACAACCAACCGCTAAAGGTTAACTCTGGTGATTTTGAAGCCACAATTACTAAAATCATTGACGGACGAGGCACTACAGTAGAAGCCCCATACGTAACAGATAAAAATGAATGGGTACTGCAAGTAACAGGAGACAAAGCTGACGAACTAGTTCAAAACCTAAAAACCGGTGATAAAGTACAAATCAGTGCCGAACTTAAAATAGGCAGTTCTACTAATCCAATCAAAGTACACAACTCCAGTATGTACCGCTATGTATATAATGGCGTATACTCTGCACCTCCTAAAAAAGAAGATGCAGAGACAATCAACCCGACCACCAATCTCGGTATGACACAGGATAAATCAAAGATTGTTATTTTCTGTGTAGACGGAAGGACAGATAGTGACAGAGGACTTGATTTCTACGAAGCTTACCGTGTTTGCAAAAAGTTGGGATTATATGATGTAATCCGTTTCGATGGGGGAGGCTCTACAGTAATGTGGACTTATGAGAATGGTATCGGAAAAGTAATCAATCACGTGTCGGATACGAAAGGTGAGAGAAGTTGTATGAACTATCTGCATGTCAGAGTACTCGAATAATGAATCAAACGAATGTTAATCACTGAATATATGAAAAAGTTTATAAGTATATCATTATTTATATCTGCCTGTTTTCTGGGAAGTTGCAGTTCTTACGACGACGAACGAATCTGGCAGGACCTCAACGAAATAGAAAAGACGATCGGAGATTATGAAGCTCAAGCCGAAACATTGACCAAGCAAATGACTTCACTGTCTAAAGTGATCGGGAGTTCGTTTATCACTTTAATCAGTCAGGATGCCGATGGCAACCACGTAATATCTTACAGTGACGGTGGTGGGGAAACCCACACCGTTACGATCGCTACTCAAGAAGATGCCATCAAACTTCCTATCATCACGGCCAAACAGGATACTGACAGTAAATTCTATTGGGCGCAGACGACTGATAAAGGGAAGACTTATACATTCATTCTCGACGGTGACGGAAAGAAATTTCCGATAGGCGGAACGATGCCTGACGTTAAAATAAACGAGAACGGTTATTGGAGTGTGAATGGCGCCAGCACCGGTGTATTAGCCAATGATTTAAGTAATCTGTTATTCAAATCGGCTTATATAGATGATAAAACAGGAGAAGCCGTATTTATTCTGGCAGACGGTCAGGAATTGCGTATGAGTTTACAAGAGGCACTCGGTATCCGGTTCAACAGTCCGGTTTACAATGCAGTAACAGACTATGCTACTCCGGTTAGTATTCCATATGAAATATATGGTACCCAATCGGAAAATGCATATGTAGACTTGTTTACTGCCTACAATATGGAAGTCAAAATAGATAAAGCCTCTTCCACCCTCATCGCTACCATGAAAGAAGGAGCGACTGAAGGAAATATTCTGTTGCTGGCAAGTGCAGGAAATAATACCGTATTGAAACCGATATACTTCACATACGGTACCGCAATTCTGGACGATCCACTATACCAAGGTCATGTAGGTCCTATCCAACTCAAAGGCACCCAAATGGACATAGAAATGCAGATATCTGCCAACATATTCTATCAGGTCAGTACAGAAAACGAGTGGATCACTTACAAAGGAACCCGTGCATTAATTACAACCACACATGCCTTCACCATTCTGGCTAATGAAACGGGTGACGAACGTTCCGGGAAAATAATATTCTCTAATTCGCTGTATAATATATCTTCAAGTATCGATGTGATACAAGAAGCTAAAGAAGTGGAAGCTAAAGGAGGAATCAGTACTGCTGCCGATCTAGTTAATTTTGCAAAAGCCGTAAATAACGGAACAAGTACCTCCCGCTGGCAGAATGACGCCGGAGAGATAGTATTGTTGAATGATATTGATATGTCATCCGTGACCAGTTGGACACCTATCGGTGATATAGAAGCTTCCAACTATACTACGGCCGAACCCTATGTTTCCATACATCCGTTTACTGGAACTTTCAACGGACAAGGCCATGCTATCAAGAACCTGAATTGTAGTGCAGATATAACAAATGGTGGATTGGCGTATGGTTTATTCGGTTCGATAGAAAATGCGACAATCAAAAATTTAGTTTTAGGAGATGCCAGTACCACTATAACTTGGATGATGAGCGGAACAGCATCTAAATATACTGTCATAGCTCCTCTTGTCTGCTTCGCCAAAAAATCGGTAATAGAGGGCTGTACCAACTATTATAATATCGACTTCACAGCCGATAATAAATCCGGAGAATTTAACGCACTTTCCGGCCTGGTAGGTACAATTGTCAACACAACCATTGGAGGAGAATCCAAAGCACAAGGTTGTTCCAACAGAGGATTTGTCCGTACAGGACGCATCAGCAATACAGCTAATGGCGGTACAGGTATGCAGACAGCCGGAATCTGCGCCTTCATGGCTAAAGCAGAAGGAGGAAAATTGAATTACTGCACCAACTATGGCGATATCAGTTGTCCGAGCGGAAGAACGGGCGGAATTGTAGCAACACTAATGTATGGTAACATTTACAACTGTGACAACAGAGGAACCATTGAAGATGACAAAGTAGGGCAACATGAAGGCAAAGAAGCGAGTGTGACCTACAATTACAAACGTATGGGTGGAATTGTAGGAGGTACAGACGACCTGAAAACCAAACCGGAATATACAGTAGAGTCCTGCACGAATTACGGAAATGTCATGACTCACCTAAGTGTCCGCACAGGAGGCATCATCGGTCACTCTAACATACAGATTATCGGTTGCGTAAACAAAGGTGCTGTTTTGGGAGATGTATTCACCGAAGGAAATGGGACCAACAGACATGGTCCGGGCTGGTTATGTGGTTATTCTGGTGCTTCCACTGCAACCTGGACCAATTGCAAGGCTTGTGTATGTGGAGGCTATGTCGGTGATTACAGCAAGTATAAGGACGATCCTACTTCTGCACCAGATGCCACTAACCAGAATGCATTTTGTCATGCAAACCAAAATTTCGATCCTAGTATTAATTTCTAAAAGACACAAGATATGAAAAGAATATATTTTGTCTGTTCGGTGCTTTTTTCCCTCCTGCTCACCAGTTGTGGGGATTATGATGACTCTTCGATTCAGAATAAGCTCAATGATTTCAAAGAGCGAATAGCCGCCCTTCAAACCAAAGCGGATAAACTCAATGAAGATATCTCAAAACTGGGATATTTGACGGAAGGAAATGTAATTACCTCTGTTTCCCGAAACTCGGACGGGCAATATGTTATTACCTATAAAGACAACAATAATGAAGAAAAAGCAGTTGTTGTAGCAACCCAGGAAGATGTAATAGAAGCCCCTATACTCGGTGTACGCCTCAACGATGACGACCAGTTGTATTACTGGACCACCACTATTGGCAATGAGACAAACTGGCTCACAGATGATACCGAAAAAAAAGTACCCGTCTGTGGCTATACCCCCGAAATGGGGGTAAATGCCGACGGTTACTGGACAGTCAATGGTGAGATACTCAAGGATAACAAGGGGACTCCTATTACAGCTACAACCGACGAGACGGCCATTTTTAAAAATATTACCAAGACTGATGAGGGATATCTCAAAATCACATTGGGTAATGGGGAAACACTCACACTGGAAGTGTTCAGTTCTCTGAATCTCAGGTTAAAAGCAAATGCTGTTACAAAAATAACCGATCTTTCCAGTCCCCTAAAAATTGAATATGAAGTAACGGGAGCATCTGCAGAAGAAGCATTAGTCACTATTGCCCAAGCGGTGAACGTAAAAGCAACAATCGACAAAGAGACTCATACCCTTACTGTAATATTCGAAAACAATTTTGATGAAGGTCATGTGATCATCACAGCTTACGATCTTCAGCATCTTGTACTTCGTCCTCTTTTATTCAAAAAAAATTAATCCTTAAAATGATATGAATATGAAAAAAAGAATCTTATTCACCGGACTTCTTCTGTTGCTGACTCTAGGCACTTTTGCAGTCACTCCTGTCGCTCCGGACAAGACACATGCGCAAAAGATAGTAGAAGCCATTCACAATCCGAAAACAGACTATGTAGTGGTAGTATCCCACCGGGGAGACTGGCGGGATTATCCGGAGAACTCCATCCCTGCCATCGAATCGATTATCCGCATGGGAGTTGATGTCATGGAACTAGACCTGAAACTAACAGCAGACAGTGTACTTGTCCTTTGTCACGACGGTACTATCGACCGGACTACCACAGGAAAAGGCAGAGTCAGCGACGTAACTTACGACTATATCAAAAGCTGTTTCCTGAAAACAGGTCATAACTGCCCCACTAAATACAAGATGCCGACCTTAAAAGAAGCATTGGCCGTCTGCAAAGACCGTATAGTGGTTAACATAGACCAAGGGTACCAATATTATGATTTGGTAATGGCTATCACAGAAGAATTGGGAGTCACAGAACAAATCTTGATTAAAGGTAAAAAGTCGGTTGATTTTGTAGATGCACAAGCTAAGAAGTATAAACACGCCATGATGTACATGCCCATTATTGATATCAACAAACCAAGCGGACAAGATTTGTTCCGTCAATATATGGACAAGAAAATCATTCCTCTAGCATATGAAGTATGCTGGCAGCAAGAAACTTCGGAAGTAAAAAAATGCATGAAGGATATACTTGCACAAGGTTCTAAAATCTGGGTAAATACTCTTTGGGCCTCACTCTGCGGAGGTGAAGAAGCAGGTATGTACGATGACTATGCTTTTGAACATGGGGCAGAAGTTTACCAAAAGGTATTAGATCTCGGCACATCCATCATACAAACCGACCGACCGGAGTTATTAATCAGCTACCTGAAGAAAATCGGACGGCACAATTAATCCCCGAAAGTAATTATTCTATTTACCAGATAAGAAAACATGAGAAATTTCAGATTGCTCCTTTTGGCTTCGCTTTTGGCACCGACTATCCTATGGGGACAAAGTATAAAAGACATCCGCTATGTAGATGCCTCCCAACTGACCCTTGTAGGAAAAGCCTTGCCTACCCCACATCTATATCACCGTATAGATACGGTAGCTTTCAAGGGATTTTCAAAATCAGAAAACCAGCAAGCCAGATGTTCAGCAGGATTAGCGGTTGTTTTCAGGACCAACTCACCCCAGATTGACCTGCTTCCCTCGTATAAATGGGAATACAGGAAAGATAATGTAACAGGAATAGCAGCTGCCGGCTTCGACCTCTATATCAGACAGAATAATGAATGGATATATGCCAATTCGCTAGCTCCTGCTAAACGGAACGAAGCATTCACACTGATGTATGGTATGGAGCCAAAGGAAAAAGAATGTCTGCTTTACCTGCCGATGTACAGCGAACTCGAATCTCTGAAGATAGGCATTCAGCCGGGATCTTCAATCGAAACGATCCCGAATCCTTTTGGGCAAAAAGTCGTATTCTTCGGTTCCAGTTTTACGCAAGGTATTGGAGCAAGTCGTCCGGGGATGAGTTATCCGCTGCAAATAGAGCGTAATACAAACTTACATGTCTGCAATTTAGGATTCAGTGGCAATGCCAAACTTCAGTCTTATTTTGCGGAAGTGATAGCAGCCACCGAAGCCGATGCTTTTGTATTTGATGTGTTTTCCAACCCCGACGCAATGCAAATCAAGGAACGTTTACAAGCATTTGTAGATATCATTGTAGCCAAACACCCTAAGACTCCTCTGATATTCGTACAAACTATTCAACGGGGCAATGAAGCATTTAACACCTTGATTCGAGCCAGGGAGAGTGACAAACTGGAAATAGTAGAAACTCTTATGAAAGAGATCATCCGGAAATATCCGAATATCTACCTGATAGGCAATCCGTTGCCATCTCCCGAAAACAGGGATACCTGTACCGACGGAACCCATCCGTCTGACCTCGGCTACTACTTTTGGGCTAAGAATTTAGAGAAAAAAATAATCGAAATACTAAATAAAAACAAGTGCTTATGAATATGAGATCAGATTAAAAATACAAATCTATCCCAAATAGAATATCTTATTCAGAAATAATCAACATAATATACTCATTGATAAAGAAAAAAAATGCATTTTTGTACTTTAAACAAATACGCTATGAAGATAACTAATGACATATTAAAAGATTATTTCTATGATAAGTGTTCTCACGAGGAAGAAATAGAAATCCAAAAGTGGTTGACAGAAAATGACAATAGCCTAGTGGACCAGAGTTTCCGTGAGATTATCTCTGAAATTCAAATGGAGAATCATGAGTTATCTCAAAAAGCTTTTGAGAAATTTCAAAAAGCAACTCAACCCCAACAGGTCCGCACACCACGCCCGGGACTTCAGCGTTCAATCCGCTGGATGCAGCGTGTGGCAGCCGTCCTTTTTATACCACTCTTATTTTTAGCCGGATATTTACTTCTTGACAAGAAGGCAAATACACACTGGAATGATATCACCGTACCACACGGTATGCATCAGACACTCACTCTTTCGGATGGAACGACGCTCCATGTCAATTCAGGCACGCGAGTAATTTACCCTTCCGATTTCACAGAAAATAAAAGAGAAATCTTTGTCAGTGGAGAACTCTTTGCCGATGTGGCAAAGGATCCGGACAAGCCTTTTATCATTTCTGCTGGTGACGTCCATGTGCAGGTGCTGGGTACAAAGTTCAATCTCCGTGCCTACGAGAATATCGAGACAGTAGAAGTCGCGCTCGTAGAAGGTTCGGTACTGTTCAAAACTCCAACTCATCCTAATGAGATTTTGAAGAAAGGAGAAATGATTCAGTATAACCGAACTTCACAGAAGATTGTCCGCGATACATTCCTTGCCAATCTGTACAAGTGTCCGGCCAAAAACGAAGGATTCTATTTCAGTAATCTTCCCCTTAATGATATTGTGAAGGAACTGGAATATTATTTCGATACCAGAATCATCATATTAGATCAAAAGCTAGGTGACAGCACTTACATTGCTTACTTCACTAACGGGGAAACTCTCGATGAGATTTTATCCAATCTCAATACAGACGGACAAATGTCCATAACCCGGAGTCAGGGAGTAATCTTGATTACTTCTGCAGCTCCATAAAATTAGCAGTAGTATAACCTGATATGAAGCAAACTAATATTTATAAAAAATATATATCAACGATCTGGTTTGCTTGTGTGATGATATTTTTCTCTCAACCCATTCTAGCACAAGACATAACCTTACAATTAAAGAATGTTACTGTAAAAGAAGCAATAGAAGCTTTACATAAGACCAAAAATTATTCTGTTGTGATCAAATCCGCAGAGATCAACATGAGTAAAAAAGTGTCAGTCAATGCCACTAATGCGCCTATTAAGGCCGTTTTGGATCAGATTTTTGTGGGACAGAATGTTAGCTACGCCATCAACGGGCATAGTATCATTATCAGTAAAAAGTCAGATACCAGTCAGCAAAAGCCCGGTGAGAAAAAGAAACAGACGATTACCGGTATTGTTTATGACGAAGAAGGTAATCCTGTTATAGGCGCTTCAGTGATGAACAAAGAAACCGCACAAGGAGCAATTACCGATCTGGATGGAAAGTTTTCTTTAGAAGCTTTCATACCCTCAACAATCGAAATTTCGTACGTAGGTTATGAAATGGCAACAGTCAATGTAAAAGACAATCAGACCAAGACCATCCGCCTGATTCCTTCCAGCCTGATGATTGACGAGGTAGTCGTAGTAGGCTACGGTAGTCAACGCAGAAGTAACCTGACAGGTGCCGTTTCCACCATCTCTAGTAAAGACCTGAACAACCGCCCGGTAGTGTCTGCTGCCAATGCATTGCAGGGAGCCGATCCATCTGTAAATCTTACTTTTGGTACAGGTTCGCCCGAGTCAGGGTATTCATTAAACATTCGTGGAGGTATCTCTGTCAACGGTGGCACGCCGTTAGTATTGTGTGATGGCGTAGAAGTACCGCTAAATCAAGTCAATGCAAATGATATCGAATCGATTTCTGTATTGAAAGATGCATCTTCGTGTGCCATTTATGGAGCAAAAGCATCGGCTGGTGTGGTACTTATTACCACTAAATCGGGAAGTGCCGCAACAAAAGGAAAAGCCAAAATTTCCTATAACGGTCGTTTCGGATGGACACAGAATACGACTTCCACTGATTTTATCCGTACCGGGTATGATTATGTAACTTTCGCCAACAAGTTCTACCATGCATACAATGGTGTGAATATGTATTTGTATGAAGATGAAGAACTCCAGAAGCTCTACGACCGCAGGAATGATATGACTGAGAATCCTGAACGCCCCTGGGTAGAAATCGGAGAAGACGGGAAGTACTATTATTATGGAAATACAGATTGGTATGGACACTTCTACAATCGCACCCGCCCACAGATGGAACATAACATTTCCATCACCGGAGGTGGCGAGAAGGTGAATTATTATATCAGTGGACGCTACTATCAGCAGTATGGTATGTTCAACATTGATAAAGACCTCTATAAAGATTACTCATTCCGTGCCAAGATGGATGCCCAACTGAATAAATGGATAAAATGGTCGACAAATATCGGATTGGACAACAACAATTACAGATATAACGGAACTTCCAATTATGCAATGACCATTGCTCGTCTGGAATCGAATATCAGTCCGTCATTCGTGCCTTTCAATCCTGACGGAACAATTGTGCAATATACAAACCAACTTTATGCCAACTCCCCTCTCGGAGCCGGCGACGGTGGCTATCTGACATCTCAAAGAGGGCATAACACCAAATCCAGAACACTCTTGTCTGTAGTCAACCAGATTGATATTACTTTACTGGAAGGATTGACTTTGACTGCCAATTACAGTTATCAGCAAAGAAAACAGCTGTATCGCTATCGCAACAACTCATTTGAATATTCACGTAGTCAGGGAGTGACACAGACATTCACTTCCGGAAGTATCTTTAACAACTATGAAGAAGACGAATCTTTCCCCGTCACTCATATGCTGAATTACTATGCTACTTTTGAACATTCATGGGCAAAGAAACATAATCTTAAAGTGGTGGCAGGTAGTCAGTATGAGACTTACCGTAATGTCAACAAAGATACTTCCATGACCAACTTGTCCAATGATAACCTCGACTCCTTTTCGGCAGTAACACCCGAAAGTGTGCTTACCGTATCACAAGATATCAGTGCCTATAAGACTCTTGGTTTCTTTGGGCGTATCAACTATGACTACATGGGCAAATACTTGCTTGAGGTATCCTGCCGTGCTGATGGTTCTTCCCGATTTGCAGAAGGAGACAGATGGGGAATATTCCCCTCGGTATCAGCAGGGTGGAGAATTTCTGAAGAAAACTTCTTCAAACCTGTAAGTGACTGGTGGAGCAGTTTAAAATTACGTGCTTCTGTCGGCAGTCTGGGTAACCAACAAGTAGATTATTACGCTTATCTGCAAACAATCACTTCCGATAACCAATTCAGTTATACCTTTGATGGAGAAGGAAAAGCATACTATGCGAAAATTTCCAATCCAATCTCTTCCGGGCTGACCTGGGAAACTGTTACAACATACAATGTCGGATTGGATATGTCATTCCTTAGAAACCGTCTAAGTATGAGTGCCGACTATTACGTCCGTAAAACAACGGATATGCTGACCACCTCATTGACTTTACCGGATGTATACGGTGCTTCTACCCCAAAAGCCAATTGCGCTGACTTACGGACAAACGGATGGGAATTATCTGTTTCATGGAACGATTCGTTCAAAGTAGCCAACAAGCCTTTCCGATATGGGATACAAGCTACCTTGGGAGATTACCAGCGCACAATCACCAAATACAACAACCCGGACAAACTGATTTCCGACCACTATGTAGGAAAGAAAATGGGAGAAATCTGGGGATACCATGTAGACGGATTGTTTAAAACAGACAAAGAAGCTGCGGAATATCAGGCAAAGATTAATGACAAAGCCGTGAACGGACGTGTTTACAGTAGTAAAGTAGACGGTTATCTACGTGCCGGTGATGTACGCTTTGCCGACTTGAATGGAGACAACGTGATCGGAGCAGGAGCAGGAACCGTAGATGACCCGGGCGACAAACGGATCATCGGAAATACGACTCCAAGATACAACTATTCTTTCCGCCTGGATGCAAGCTGGAATGGTTTTGACGTATCTGCTTTCTTTCAAGGGATCGGTAAAAGAGACTGGTATCCGTCCTCCAGTTCCAGTTCACAAGGAGCGAATTCTTTCTGGGGCCCCTACTCTTTCCCTTCTACCTCATTTATAGAAAAGTCATTCCCGGAAGACTGTTGGACAGAAGACAACAGAAATGCCTTCTTCCCACGCATCAGAGGTTATCAATCCTACTCCGGAGGTTCACTCGGAACAGTCAATGACCGATATATACAGAACATTGCTTATCTGCGTTTCAAGAACCTCTCTATCGGATATACCCTGCCCATCAACAAGCGTTTTTTCGAAAAAGTCCGTGTTTATGTTTCAGGAGAGAATCTATATTATTGGTCGCCTCTGAAGAAGCATAATAAAACCATTGATCCGGAATTGGCTATCTCTAGTAGCACTTACTCATCCAACACAGGTTCGGGATATGCTTATCCACGTGTTTATACTGTTGGAGTAGATATTACTTTTTAATTAATGATTAATCAGATATAGTATGAAAGCTATCAACAAAATAATTATCCTGGGAATGGTGACAACCCTGTTCAGTAGTTGCGACCTGACACTCCTACCGGAAAATGCAGTGACACCGGAGAATTACTTTCAAAATAAATCCGACCTGGAGTTATGGACCAATCAATTTTATACTTTGCTGGATGAACCGGACGCTTCAGCCGGTACAAATGCAGACGATATGATTGACAAAGGCATGGGACAGGTGATTGAAGGTACCCGTTCGGCTGCTAGCGAAACCGGATGGTCATGGAGCAAACTCCGTCACATCAATTATTTTCTGCAACATTCCTCCAATTGTGATGATGAAACCGCCCGCAGCCAATATAACGGTGTGGCACAGTTCTTCAGAGCTTATTTCTATTTCGTAAAGGTACGTCGTTATGGAGACGTGCCCTGGTATGATCAGGTATTAGGTTCGGAAGATCAGGAATTACTGGCTAAAGCCAGAGATTCACGCGAATTTGTGATGGATCGGGTCCTCAAAGATTTCGAAGATGCCGCCACCAGCTTACCAACTAAAAGCACAGACACTCGGAATACAAGAGTCACTAAATGGGCAGCACTGGCATTTGCCAGTCAAGCTGCACTCTATGAAGGAACTTATCGGAAATACCACGGACTGGACAATTATGAGAAATATCTGGAAATTGCAGCAAGCACTGCCAAGCAGTTTATTGATGAAAGCGGCTTCAGTCTGTATAAAGAAGGAACAGAACCTTACAGAGATATGTTCTGTGCGGACAATGCCAAAACAACAGAAGTTGTACTGGCAAGAGCTTATAACTTCGAAGGTCTACAATTATCACATTCCGTACAATTCAGCATCGCCAATCTGCAGATGGGCTTCACCCGCCGGTTTATGAATCACTACCTGATGACTGACGGAACGCGTTTCACAGATAAACAAGGATATGAAACTATGTTCTATACGGAAGAGGTAAAAGACCGTGATCCACGCTTACAACAAACTGTACTTTGCCCGAACTATATCCAGAAAGGAGAAACCACCGTTACTGCTAATGATTTAACTGCCTACTGCGGATACAGACCTATCAAATTCGTAGGAACGAAAGACCATGACGGAGCCGCCAAAAGTACCTCCGACTGGCCACTGATGCGAGCCGCAGAAGTGTACCTGAATTATGCCGAGGCTAAAGCAGAATTAGGAACTCTTAAACAAGAAGATCTGGATATCTCTATCAATAAAATTCGTGAACGGGCAAAAATGCCGGATTTGATTCTTACAGACGCCAACAACAATCCTGATCCGTATTTGGGTACCTGCTATCCGAACGTTGAGCAGGGAGCGAACAAAGGAGTCATTCTCGAAATACGTCGCGAACGTACCATTGAATTAGTTATGGAAGGCTTGAGACAATGGGATTTGTTCCGATGGAAAGAAGGAAAACAAATGTTCAATCAGTACATTCCTTACTACGGCATCTATATTCCTGGAGTAGGAACGTATGACATGGATGGAGACGGAAAACCTGATTTGGAAATCTACGAAACCACAGCTACTTCGCAATGTGATAATAAAAAGAAACTGGATAAGGATATTTACCTCTCCAATGGTACATCCGGCTATATTATCGGATTTCCTAAAGTTACTTATGGCAATGACTGGAAAGAGGAAAGAGACTATTTATGGCCAATTCCTGCCGATCAACGCGTATTGACACAAGGCATTCTGACCCAAAATCCGGGTTGGGAAGACGGCTTAAGTTACTAATTAATCCACAATTTATATTTTTATCAGTAAGGTGTATCGGTAATCCCCGATACACCTTACTATCACTATTGCTTTTTTTTAAAGCAACAAACACTAATTACCATGTTAAAACAACTTATCAAATTCTATCAAATCAGTACTCCTGCACCAGTTCTTAAAGAGAACAAGAAGAAGCTCAAAAAGCTACAATGGGCAACCTTTTTTTCCGCAACTGCCGGATACGGTATTTATTACGTTTGCCGACTTAGTCTGAATGTAGTAAAAAAGCCGATTGTCGAAGAAGGTATATTTTCAGAAACCGAACTCGGTATCATTGGTGCCGTGCTGTTTTTCACATATGCCATCGGAAAATTCACCAATGGATTTCTAGCAGACCGCAGTAATATCAGACGCTTCATGTCCACCGGATTACTGATTACCGCTTTGGCTAACTTATGTTTAGGGTTCACTCATTCTTTTATTCTATTTGCCGTACTATGGGGAATCAGCGGCTGGTTTCAGTCAATGGGAGCAGCTTCCTGTGTAGTCGGACTATCCCGTTGGTTTGAGGACAAGAAACGAGGGTCGTTCTACGGTTTTTGGTCGGCAAGTCACAATATCGGAGAGGCTATGACTTTCATCATTGTCGCTTCCATTGTGAGCGTTTTAGGGTGGAGATATGGTTTCATAGGAGCCGGTAGTATTGGAATAATCGGAGTTTTAATTGTCTGGAACTTTTTCCACGACTCTCCCGAAAGTGAAGGACTGTCAGCAGTTAATCATCCACAAATAAAAGATGAAACCGATGATAAAGCTGACTTCAACAAGGCACAAAAACAGGCGTTAATGATGCCGGCAATTTGGATACTTGCCATCGCAAGTGCGTTGATGTATGTCAGCCGATATGCAGTGAACAGTTGGGGAGTCTTTTATCTGGAAGCCCAGAAAGGGTATTCTACGTTAGATGCCAGTTTTATCATCTCCATCAGTTCGGTTTGTGGAATTATTGGTACGATGTTTTCCGGGGTAATCTCCGACAAGTTTTTCAATGGACGTAGAAATGCTCCTGCGCTTATCTTCGGTTTGATGAATGTAGCAGCACTATGCCTGTTTCTACTAGTCCCGGGCGTCCACTTCTGGATAGACGCATTATCCATGGTACTATTCGGAACCGCTATCGGAGTACTTCTCTGTTTTTTGGGTGGATTAATGGCTGTCGACATTGCTCCCCGGAACGCTTCTGGTGCAGCGTTAGGTATTGTAGGCATTGCCAGTTACATCGGAGCAGGTATACAAGATATAATGAGCGGAGTTCTCATTGAAGGGCACAAAAGCATCGTTGATGGTAAAGAAATCTATGATTTTTCTTACATCAATATTTTTTGGATCGGAGCAGCATTACTTTCCGTTTTTTTCGCTTTATTGGTGTGGAATGTGAGATCAAAGGATTAACAGAACTGTCAGTATCATAAAAAACGTGAGTTCTTTTCGTCCTCATATGAATTTATTTCGTATTTTTGCGTGGACATCCCCTTTTTTGATGTTCAGGAAGATAATTTGTTGTTAAAGCAAAGCGAAGATTGATATATGAGTGACGAAATCAACGAGATAACGGAAGAACATTCAGACTACAAACCAGCGGACGCGCGGGACGAAAGCGTAAAACATCAGTTAACAGGCATGTACCAGAATTGGTTTCTGGACTATGCTTCATACGTTATTCTGGAACGTGCCGTACCTCACATCAATGACGGTTTAAAGCCTGTGCAACGTCGTATCCTGCATTCTATGAAACGTCTGGATGACGGGCGGTATAACAAAGTGGCAAATATTGTGGGACACACCATGCAGTTCCACCCGCATGGGGATGCTTCTATCGGGGATGCCCTAGTACAGTTGGGACAGAAAGACCTGTTGATTGACTGTCAGGGTAACTGGGGTAATATTCTCACCGGAGACGGTGCGGCTGCTCCCCGTTATATCGAGGCACGTTTATCCAAGTTTGCGCTGGATGTTGTCTTCAATCCCAAAACTACCGAATGGAAATTGTCATACGACGGACGAAATAAAGAACCAGTCACTCTTCCTGTGAAATTCCCGTTATTACTGGCGCAGGGAGTGGAAGGTATCGCCGTTGGACTTTCTTCCAAGATATTGCCGCATAACTTCAACGAACTTTGCGATGCTTCCATCAGCTATCTGCATGGGGAAGAATTCCAACTGTATCCCGATTTCCAGACAGGCGGATCGATCGATGTAGCCAAATACAACGACGGAGAACGTGGCGGAGCAGTGAAAGTACGTGCCAAGATCAACAAGATTGATAACAAAACGCTTGCAATTACAGAGATCCCTTATGGGAAAACCACTTCAACAGTGATCGACTCTATCCTGAAAGCAGTTGATAAAGGAAAAATCAAAATTCGCAAGGTAGATGACAACACAGCTGCCAACGTAGAAATATTAGTGCATCTGGCACCAGGTACATCATCGGACAAAACAATCGATGCATTGTACGCATTCACCGATTGCGAAGTAAGTATCTCACCCAACTGCTGCGTGATTGACGACAGCAAACCTCATTTCCTCACTGTCAGCAAAGTCTTGAGAAAGTCGGCAGACAACACGCTGGATTTGCTAAAGCAGGAACTGGAAATCAAGAAAAACGAAATACTGGAAGCGTTGCACTTTGCTTCGCTCGAAAAGATATTTATCGAAGAACGCATCTACAAGGACAAAGAGTTCGAACAATCCAAAGATATGGACGCAGCTTGTGCTCATATTGACGAACGCCTGACGCCTTATTATCCGAAATTTATCCGTGAAGTCACCAAAGAGGATATTCTCAAACTGATGGAAATCAAAATGGGACGTATTCTGAAATTCAATTCGGACAAAGCGGATGAACTGATTGCCAGGATGAAAGAAGAAGTGGCCGAGATTGATAATCATCTGGCTCACATCGTAGATTATACCGTCAACTGGTATCAGATGTTGAAAAACAAATACGGCAAGAACTTCCCGCGCCGTACAGAACTGCGTAACTTCGACACCATCGAAGCTGCCAAAGTAGTAGAAGCAAACGAGAAACTTTATATCAACCGCGAAGAAGGATTTATCGGAACAGCCTTGAAAAAAGACGAGTTCGTTGCATGTTGTTCGGATATCGATGATGTCATTATCTTCTTCCGCGACGGTAAGTATATCGTTACTCCTGTTGCCGACAAGAAATTCGTCGGCAAAAACGTTCTCTATGTCAATGTATTCAAGAAGAACGATAAACGTACGATCTACAATATAGCTTACCGCGATGGAAAAGAAGGAACGACATACGTAAAACGTTTCGCCGTTACCTCTGTAGTTCGCGACCGCGAATATGATGTCACACTGGGAACTCCCGAATCACGGATTACCTATTTCAGTGCTAATCCGAACGGAGAAGCCGAAATCATCAAGGTGACATTGAAACCGAATCCGCGTGTACGCCGTATCATCTTCGAGCATGATTTCAGCGAGGTCAGCATCAAGGGACGTCAGGCACGAGGTGTGATTCTTACCCGCTTGCCGGTACATAAGATATCCTTGAAACAAAAAGGAGGTTCTACGCTCGGTGGACGTAAAGTATGGTTTGACCGTGACATACTCCGCCTCAACTATGACGGACGAGGTGAATATCTGGGTGAATTCCAAAGCGACGACAGCATATTGATTGTTCTGAACAACGGTGATTTCTATACTACCAACTTCGACTTGAGCAACCACTATGAAGATAATGTAAGCATCGTGGAGAAATTTGATCCTAACAAGATATGGACTGCCGCGCTTTACGATGCCGACCAACAGAATTATCCGTATCTGAAACGTTTCTGTTTTGAGGCCTCCAACCGTAAACAGAACTACTTGGGAGAAAATAAGAACAACCGTCTGATCCTGCTGACCGACGAGTACTATCCTCGTCTGGAAGTCATATTTGGCGGACACGACAATTTCCGTGATCCGTTGAATATCGATGCGGATGAATTCATTGCTGTCAAAGGTTTCAAAGCCAAGGGAAAACGTATCACTACCTATGCAGTGGAGACGATCAATGAGCTTGAACCAACTCGCTTCCCCGAACCCTCACAAGAACAACAGGAAGTTCCTGAAGAGGAGCCGGAAAATCTGGACCCGGACAGCGGCAAGAGCGAAGGCGACATTATTGATGAAATCACCGGGCAGATGAAATTATTCTGATGAAGAAAAAACTAATATACCTGGGGCTGACAGGTTGCATCCTGTTCGCCCTTAGCACAAGATTACAAGCGCAGACCGACAGTCTGCAAGCCCATCGGTATGTAACACGTGCCACCATGTATGGCGTCGGACTTACTAACGTTTTCGACACCTATCTTTCACCACAGGAATACAAAGGAATCGACTTCCGTGTTTCCCGTGAATTGATTCGGATGACCAAGTTGTTTGATGGAAATGTATCTGTGCAGAACTTCTTTCAGGCAAACATCAGCTATACGCACAACCGGGCCGATAACAATAACACTTTCTCCGGATTAGTCAACTGGAACTATGGATTACATTACCAGTTCCGCCTGACAGATAATTTCAAATTATTAGCCGGAGGATTGATAGATGTCAACGGAGGCTTTGTCTATAATCTCCGGAACACCAACAATCCGGCATCCGCACGAGCATACGTCAATCTGGATGCCTCCGGAATGGCTATTTGGCACCTGAAAATCAAACGGTATCCGATGGTGCTTCGTTATCAGGTCAATCTGCCGGTTATGGGAGTGATGTTCTCTCCCCACTACGGACAATCTTATTACGAGATATTCTCTTTGGGAAATTCGAGTGGAGTAATAAAATTTACCTCCCTGCACAATCAACCTTCGTTGCGACAGATGCTCTCCGTCGACCTGCCGATAGGATATACCAAAATGCGCTTCAGCTACCTGGCTGATTTGCAGCAATCCAACGTTAACAATATCAAGACACATACCTACTCCCACGTATTCATGGTAGGATTTGTGAAAGACCTATACCGTATCCGAAATAAGAAAGGAACTGCTCTTCCTTCATCGGTTAGAGCTTACTAAGAGAACAAAATTTAATGTTGAAACTTCAAGTGAGAGATCAATTAATGATGAGAAATAAGATTAGACAAATACTTTGGCTGCTCTGCTGCCTTCCGGTGCTGACTGGTTGCATTGGGGAAGATGACTACGCCAATGATCCCAGAGGTAATTTCGAACAACTATGGAAGATCATTGACGAACAGTATTGTTTCCTGGATACGAAAGGTATTGACTGGGATGCTGTTCATGACGAATATAGCAAACTGATTATTCCGTCGATGTCCAATGATGACCTGTTCGACATCCTAAGCCAAATGCTTTATATCTTGAAAGACGGGCATGTCAATCTATCTTCTGCCAGTCGTATTTCTTATTACGATGCATGGTATCAGGGCTACCCCTGGAATTATAGAGAAGATATTCTTTATAACTATTATCTGGGTAGTGCCAATTCAGGCTACCGCACATCCGCCGGTCTTAAATATAAAATATTCGACAATAACATAGGATACATACGTTATGAAAGTTTCAGTGCCGGAGTTGGAGATGGCAATTTGGATGAGGTCCTTTACTATTTACAAATCTGCAATGGATTAATTATCGATGTCCGTGATAACGGAGGAGGTAATCTGACCAATTCTTCACGCATAGCTGCCCGGTTCACTGATAAACTGGCACTAACAGGATATATCCAACATAAGACAGGTCCGGGACACAATGATTTCTCAGAGATGGAACCCATTTATTTAGAACCCTCCAACAGTATTCGTTGGCAAAAAAAGGTCGTGATACTAACCAATCGTCGATGTTATAGTGCCACAAATGATTTTGTTAACATAATGCGCAGCTTAAACAATGATAACGAAGATAAAAGAATCATCCAGCTGGGTGACCAGACTGGTGGTGGATCAGGACTACCATTTTCATCAGAATTACCCAATGGTTGGAGCGTCCGCTTCTCAGCCAGCCCCCACTTTGATAAGTATGGAAAGTCATTGGAGGATGGAATAAAACCTGATGTATATGTAAATATGGATAAGATTCTGGAAGAAGGGATAGAGCAGGGTGACATAGAATCACAAAAGAAAGATCCACTGATTGAAAAAGCACTCGAAATCTTAAGTGAATAACTTTATTGCCGAATTATTTGCCAAATCAGAAAATCTTCCTATCTTTGCACCGCTAAACAAAAAAGCTACGCATGCGGCTGTGGCGTAATTGGTAGCCGCGCCAGACTTAGGATCTGGTGTCGTGAGACGTGTAGGTTCGAGTCCTATCAGCCGCACAAACTACACTGTATTTACAGTTAAAAAGCCCCTAAAACGGACATTTTAGGGGCTTTTTTGTGTCCTCTTCGCTGGTCATCCGAAAAATGCTAACAACAATTCGGTGCCATTCTCGGTGACAGGATTCCTTTTTTTATCTTGATTTTTTGGATTCAAAGTAGGATTCACCAAAAAAAATCAAGTATGGAAAGAAAAAAAACTTTCAACGTTCTGTTTTGGCTACGGAAAAGTCGAACAAATGAAAGTCTGTCACCTCTGTTCTGCAGAGTTACAATCATGGGGCAAAGATACGAAATTCCGACGAATTGTCATATCTCCCCCGCTTCATGGTCGGCAGTCGCCCAAAAGTCACTCGGAAAAACAGCTGTAGACAAGGAAACAAACAGGTATATCGAAGATTTAAAACTGCAAATTGAAGAAACCTGTAACAAGCTCCGGCAAAAGAACTATCCCCTCAACATCGAGAACTTTAAACTCATGTTCCAATCAGAGGATAACGAATATTCTACCATTAAAACGCTGTTCGAATATCACATGATTATGGAAGGGAAAAAACTCTCCCAGTCAACATGCTACCAATACGGAGTTACCTTGAAATATCTACTAAGCTACGTGCGAATCAAACACAAAGTGGCCGACTACGATATAAGTATCATCGACGCAGCTTTTGTCAATGAGTTTTTCGCCTATCTGCAAGGTTATTTGCGACAGGACAACATGAAACGATGCGATATTAACGGAGCATTGAAGCACATGGAACGCTTCAAAAAAGTCATGGAAATGGCTTTCAATAACGAATGGATAAATCGAAATCCGGTAAAAGCACTCAAAGCACATAAAGAAAAAACCGACATCAACGAACTGGACGAAGAAGCCGTAAAACGACTTTCCACTGTAATACTACCTCCTAATCTGGGCATTGTCAGAGACTTGTTCATTTTTGCCGTGTATACCGGAGTCTCATACGAAGATATGACACGATTAACGCAAAAGAACATCGTTATCGGCATAGACAAAAGCCTGTGGCTGCATTACAAACGGGTCAAAACAGGTGTCCGTGTATCATTGCCATTACTAGAACCTGCATTGGAAATTATCAATAGATATGACACCTACCACAAAGGCGGCAAAAAGAACCAGCCGCTATTCCCTTATGTCAGCAATCAGATCATGAACCGTTATCTCAAAAAAGTAGCCAAACTCGCCGGAGTAGAAGACAGAGTTACGTATCACGTTGCCCGCCACACGTTCGCAACGACAATCACCCTGCAACATGAAATCCCACTCGAAACCGTATCAAAAATGCTGGGACATACCAAAATCACAACGACACAGGTATATGCACGAGTAGTCGATACGAAGGTAATGCGCGATATGGCAACACTCAAAGATATGTATTCACATAAAGAAGATAAATCACCCAATAATAAAGCCGCAAACGAATGAAAGCAACCGTAATTATCAATCAGGAAGAACTGGAACTGAAAGCTATCGACAGCATGATAGCGTATGAGAAAAGCTTCATCACCTATTCAGAAATGAAGAAGGCGGTTAGTGATGCGTTGCGGCATTATGGCAGCAGGGAAGGACACCGGAAAATTGTCCTGAAAGGGTGGATTATAAAGACGATCTACGCTCTCGACAGTAACCAACTGAAGGACCTCGACCGGATTACTTTTGAATACCTGAATGAACATTAATCACTTGAATGAATATTAACCATATAAAAAGCAGAATTATGAAAACAGAAACCAACAGCATGAGAATCGTGAAACCTGAAAAGACAGATACAGCCGGAACTCCACAACAGGAAAAAGACCCTGAAAAATCGAAATACAAGCCCGTTACGCCCGTTATGCTTGACACCGTGCCCGAAGATGCTGTATTCATCCGATCGGCCGATGTATGCAAGCTGCTCAACATCAGCAACTCGACATTGAGAAACCTGCGCGCGGAGCGAGCTATCCCGTTCTATAAACTGGGTGGGACTTTCCTATACAGCAAAGAAGAAATCATGAATTACCTGGCATCTAATTACAGCAGAAGAATATGAGCAAGAACGGATTTTCCTATTACAAAGCGGAAACAGACCGCTTTCAGGACATCAAAATAAAACGCCTGAAAAAGAAATACGGGTGCGACGGCTATGCCGTATACCAATATGCATTGAACGAAATCTACCGTGTCGACGGTTCGTATATCCGCTGGACAGAAGATCAGCTTTTCGACTGTGCCGACTATTGGGGCATGAACGAGGAACGGGTGAAAGAGATTGTAGACTATTGCGCTGAAATCTGCCTGTTCGACCCCGTCGTGTGGAAGATGAAATGTATTCTCACCTCCCGGGCCATTCAGAGCCGATATATAGACATCTGCAAGCTGGCGAAGAAGAAAATGTATATCCCGCTGGATATTCTTCTCGTAGAACCGGAGCAGCCCATAAAGGAACCCGTCACTATGCCTCTGTTTGAAGCTGCGACAGCCGCAGAACCGACCGGGCAAAATGTACCGGACGTGTCGGTGTCACCGACAACGGTAGAACCTACTTTCGAGAAAGTTCCGGAAGATTTCCAGAACTTTCCGGAAACTTCTGGAAACCTTCCAGAAAAAATCGACAAAGAAAAGAAAAGCAAAGAAAAAGAAAACAAAGAAAAGTCCTCCTCTATCCCCCTACCGACTATCGGAGAACTCACGGAGGAGGAAGCGAGAGCTTTGCTTTCTTCCACTCCGTTGGGGAGAAACAAGCCTGAAACGACCATTGCAACAGGTGGCAATACTGCTTCCACAACTACCGGGAAACGCCCGCCACAAGTGGAGGCGGCGGCGCGCGAACAAAAGCCACGCAATCCCAAAGGGTTGATAGAGGCCCTAAGCCCTTACAATCTTTCCCCCCGGGAACTTGAGGAGGTGCTCAAACTGTCCGGACACGGCGAAATAGGAAATCCCGTATGGCAAATTCTAGGCGAAATGCATGGAAACAAACGCCTGCGGATGCCCCGGTTGTTCCTGTTGAAGCGGCTACGGGATGCCGTGGGGGTGATAGCGGACAGCAGTCACGGAGATGACGAAATAAAAAACAAATCGGCTTCATAGCCTCACAAAAAGCAACAACGATGAGCGAAAACAAAAAAGCAACCGACACGCCGCTCTACTACCCCCGCAAAATGCGTACAGGGTGGTGCGTGGCGCACGAAGTGACAGCCGCAGGCATCACTATCGAGAGATACGGAATACACTGCCAGACGTATGCGGAAGCATACCGGCGGGCGGAAGTGATGAACCGGAAACAACAGGTGGAAGCGGAAGCGGGGCGCGCCGGAACACAAGTCGGAGAAACCACCGGTTCGCTGGAACCGTCCGCCTCCGATGGCGAGAAAGGGGGTGAACGATCATGAGCGAAAAAGTAAGCACCATCACGCTACGGCTGACTGCCGAGGAAGTCACACAGCTTGAAATTTTGAAGAATCTTACAGGAAAGCGAACGGCCAGCGAAGCAATCAAACACGTTGTGCGGGAGTACCCCCGTTTCTGTACCCACTACAAGCAGGAAGCGAAGGAACACGGAGAACTGAAACGAAAGTACCGGGAGCAAGACGAAGCCGTGCGGGGTTTTCTGTCGGCACTCGACAGGTTGGAGAAAGCGGGCAGGGAGAAAGAGCAGGGGAAACGATTGCTAGCAAAATACGCTCCGGAAGATCTTGGCCAATGAAATATTTGCTAGCAGATGTTTCCGGATCGTGTGCTCGAGCTGCGTAAAAGTGCTAGCGGATTCTTCCGGATCGTGTGCTACAGATCGGGAATAATGCTAGCAACTGTTTCATCCTGGAAGAATCCGGCTGCCGGATTCTGCTAGCGGATTCTTGTTCCCGGTTCGTTCCGGAGCAACTAATTTGCTAGCAATTAACGGGGATATCAGGTTGATGAAGCCGGGATCCCGACAGGTATGTGATAGCAAGTGAAGGTAATAGGCAAGTGCCGAACCAAGCGGATTACTTTCGCGAGCGGCTTATCGTCTGACAGCTCACCGTGCCGCCGTGTGGTTCGTGGCAATGCGTGCAGCGGGAATACCGCCGCCCACACAGCCCCGTCCCCCGCAGCAGCACTCCGTCAGTGTTTAATCGGAACATTCCTTCACCGGCAGCGTTTCTCGGACGTTCAGTGTTTCTGTGCACCGTGCCGCTTTCCTTGCTTTCCCGTAGCCGTCGGACTGGCGCAAAGAAAGCCGCCCTTTGACAGTGTTTCTATGGAACGTTCTTGGGGGAAGTCTTCCCAAAAGTTACTCCTGTGTGTAACAGTCGAGGCTTGCCAAGTGGGTGATTACGGAAGTTACTACCGCCTGACGCATACGGCTCCGGCTTCCGCTCACACCCCGGTATAGCCGGACTACAGGCGACAGCCTATGCGGTGGAAACCCTTGCGGAAGGGTATCCCCTGCGGAACGGGTGACAGCTGTGATGCCCGGTGCGGTTTCGCTCCGCCCGGCACTAACGCCGGGACTAAGGCGAGAATCCGCTACCTCTTTTCGACTGACTATAGGAACGGAAGTGTTAGCCAGGAGTGCAGCCCTGCGGTGCGGGGTTCCCGGGTTTACGGTTGAGTGGGTTTGTATTGTGGAAGTAAGCACCCTTCGCCGTCCTTCGGGCGCGTGCAGACGTGATGCTGTGTGCGCTGTGACAGCAATTGTTTTCCTTCCGCCTTCCTTTTTGGGGGACACCCAAAAAGAGACCGGCAGAAAAACAAAGGGGTAGCGATATTAAACATAACGGGTCATTATGCCCGCACGCCTTGCCATTCAGGCAAGTCGGGTGCATAATGCGTGGTTATGTTTAATATGGATTGTTTTATTTTTCCGCCCCCGGGCGAAAAAAGCCATGCGGAGTGGAAACGCCACCACTATGGCGGCAATCCGCCACCCCGACCACCGCCCCTTAGTTACTTCTGCCAGTCCCGAGCCGTGCGGTTTTCTGACCTGTTGCGGGTGTTTGTGCTTCCTGCGGGTTGCGCCTGGCGGCGTGCCCGGCTGACTGTTTACGCCTTTCGGAACATTGGAAATTCCCGGCGGTCGGCTTCGCCGTCCGCTCCATGAAGCGAGGCGAGACGCCCCGCCGAAGAGTGCAAATAACAAATCCGTGACAATCGGGCAAATGTCACAAAATAAAATAGTAAAAAACGTAAGTTCTTAAAACTTATATTAAACAGAATAGAAATGAAAGAATCACATACAGGTATTGGTATCTGCCGTTGCTACCAATGCCGAATGAGAAAAAAGAACTGCAGCACATCGGGACGTAAATCGCTCAAACGGGCAATCAACAAGTTTCGCCGCAAGCAATTGAAGTTAGACAAAGTAACCAGGCACAATCACTTCGGCGGATATTGGGCCTAAGACTAATACACGCTTTTATCCGCCCCACACTGCACAGGAACACATTTTTTTCCTTTTTTCATCTACCTCTCCAAGGGCATGGATGAACGGCAGACAAGAAATTTCAGATAAAAATACCGCACGACGTAGGAGCGCAGGATATTTTTATCTGAAATAGCGTAGCGGTTCTTGACTGACGGGCGGCCGTGGCCTATCTTTGTAGAAGAAAAGAGGAAAAATACGCTGTAAAACAGCAAACTTATCATCTATCCCTTCCCGTCACTTTATAGATAATTGCGTTTCTGTCTGTGTCACTACGTTTATTTACAGATGGAATCATACGGGAATAAAACGTAAAAACGCCCAAAAACAGTCGGAACGGAAGTAAAAACGTACTTGAAACCCTTCGAGATGTTCTCAAAAATTCATCAGACGTTTTTTTATTTCGTCAGACGTTTTTTGAAAAACTCCTGATGTTTTCTATGAGACTTTCAGAAGCATATTCCGTTCACCAAATACCCGCAAATGAAAAGCCCGGTGAAATGATTTCTCATTCATCGGGCTTTTTCTTTGACAGGTTTGCGATATGCGGAACGATGATAATTAAGCTGCCGGGTCCGGAGCTTCTCCGCCGCCTTCGTCAGGTTTCGGGTCTGGTTTCTCGTCTCCGCCTTCTTCATTCGCTGCGCTTGCTCCTGCTTTTGAGAAAGAATACATTGCAACGGCTTCTTTGATTTCCGTAGAAGGAACGTAGATGACACGTGCTTTCTTGACGCTGTTTGCGCCGCACTTGCTGGCATCCTCGAGACCTTTACCGGAAACGGAAGGACGGAAAGACCCAAGGTCTCCCAGGCGGACGGGTGAACCGTTGGCTAAGTTGCGCTTGATGACGGTCATCAATGCGTCAAGAACAGCTTTGATGTCAGAACCTGTCAGTGTACAACGGTCTGCGATTTGTTCAACGATTTGTTTCAGTGCCATCTCCGGGGCGAGTACTACTTGGGCATAGTATTTTGCGGCGGCGTCTTTGTTCTGCGGATTCTTGCGCAAAGCGGGTTTGATTGTAATTGCCATGTTAATTAGTGTTTTAATGATTAATAATGTTGCAAATCTACATATACGTGCGTGGGCGTGCAGACGTATGTTCTTATCTGTGATGATACGTGTTTCATCATACGATTATGTACATGAAAAAAGGGCTGCGGTTTGTATTCCGCAGCCCTCCAAACAGGGGTTTTCACTCCGATCGTAAAGTTTACTCCTTAATCGTTTCTCCTTTCATCATCTTTCACGGGACTGTCTGCCCCGGTGAGCCAAACAAAAATTTTACCGATAACTTTCAATACCTTCAACGTCGTTCTCCAAAATGGTTTCATAATGACCTCCTTTTTAATTGTTCAATGAATTGAATGTCGGCGGCATTCGGGATAACACAAGCGAGCTTGGTTCTCCGCTCATTTGCACAACATTTCCCCGCAAAGGTAGAAGAGAGCGATGAACGGTTAATGGTTACCGATTAGTGGCTGCGCTTTCATGCGTATATCTACGTGTTCATCACTCACCGTTAACCGCTAAATACCCGTATTCGATGGAGACACAGAAGCAGGGGCATTGTTTGATGTACTCGCAGGGTTCTATGGTACCGTTGTGGTTGAGGTCGGGCGAGAGGTCGCGGTGACCGCAAATCTTTGCTCCCGGATAGGTGAGCAGCAGGAAGCGGAGAAGGGTTTCAAGGCTTTGTTTTTGTGCGTCTGTGCGGGTGTCGGCGGCACGTCCGGAAGCGTCCAGGCCTCCTTCGTAGGCAACTCCTATCGACGGGGTGTTGTAGCCTTTGGCGTGGGCGCCGACATGAGTGATGTCGCGCATGTGATGTATCGTTCCATCTTTGGTGATGTAATAGTGATAGCCACATTCGGCAAAGCCTTGGCGTTTGTGCATGGAGTCGAGGGCTTCCGGGGTGAGGTTGCTTGTACAACGGGATGCGGTGCAGTGCACCACAATCAGGGTGATGTTTCTTTGTTTAATCATTGTTTTTTGTGGGTGATTTTTAGTTGTGTATTCTTGTTCTACCCCCCTTCCGTCCCCCTTTGGGGGAGACGCTTGTCGGGGGAAGTGCTCTTCCCCCTTGCCGCAGGGCGTTCCCCTAGCAAAGAGGGTTCGGGCTGTAGCCGTAAGAGCTGCTGCACTAGGGCTTAAAAGGGTGAGCCGAAAGAGATGGTTATCAGTTCCTTTTGTTTGGGGGTGAGGATACGGTTACTTAACTGGTAGTTTGTTTCCTGCAATGCTTCGAGTAGTTCGGAATCGTCCTTTATCCACTGTTTGAGGCGGATAGAAGCGGATGCAGGTGCAATATTCGGGAAATAGAGAACGGCCAGTTCTTTAAAACCGTAGCTACGGTTGGTTAAACTTTGGCAGTTGTTTTGTTGGTGCACGTTGGTATACATAATTATAGTGTTGGTTTACAGATGTAAAGATAGGCTTTTTAGTGGCTGGTTGTTACCTGTATACTTGGTAGATATAGTTATATATGTTTGTTGGCAGAGGAAATTTGTGATATTCGGGCAATTGTCACGAATTTCTTTTGTCCGTAACTTTTCGGCGGGGCGTCTGCCCCGCTTCGTGAAGCGGACAGCGAAGCCGACCGCCGGGAATCTCCGATATTCTGCAAAGACTGTCCGCAGGGTGCAAACAGTCAGCCGGGCACGCCGCCAGGCGCAGCTCGCAGGAACAGGAAACCCGCAAGATGTCGGAAACCCTGCAGGGAACCGGGATAGGCAGGGGTAACTAAGGGGTGGTGGTCGGGGTGGCGGCTTGCCGCCACAGTGGTGGCGTTTACATTCCGCAGGGCGCAGTCCGCAAGGGTGAACATTAAACGGAGTAACTTTATGCTCGTTCCTGAAACAACAGAAAAGCCCGCAAACAGCAGGAATATTTGGAAGATGCTGTTATGTTGAATTAAAGCACAAAATCCGGAACGGTTTTGTGACTAATTAAACATAATTGCTCTTCCGGATTTCCTGCGCAAAAGCTGCACTCCATCAGAAAAACCGGAAGAACACGGCGCAAGCAGCATCACGTCAGCATGGCGGCGGAAGCTTGCGCCGCCTCCTATCCAAACAGACAAACCCGCTCAATCATAAAACACGGGAACCTCGCACCGCATGGCTGCACTCCTGACTAACAGCCCGTTCCTATAGTCAGACGAAAAGAGGTAGCGGATTCTCGCTTTAGTCCCGGCGTTAGTGCCGGGCGGAGCGAAACCGCACCGGGCATCGCAGCTATCACCCGTGCCGCAAGGGCTTACATTCCGCTAAGGATATCATCCGAAAGGGTCCCCATCGCATAGGGTGCTGCTTCCTTTGCTGTATTCGGCAAGTGAGGGAGCGGCAACCGGAGCCGTATATAAGACGGGAGTAACTTCTGCTATCGTCCGCAAGGGTGTCCACCGCATAGGCTGTCGCCTGTGGTCCGGCTGTGCCGGGGTGTGGGCGGGAGCCGGAGCTGAATGCATCAGGCGGTAGTAACTTCTGTAATCACCCACTTGGCAAGCCTCGACTATTATACACCGGAGTAACTTTAAAGAAACTTTCCCCAAGAATCTCCCATAGAAACACTGCCGTAGGGCGGCTTTCTTTGCGCCAGTCCGACGGCTACGGGAAAGCAAGGAAAGCGGCACGGTGCACAGAAACACTGAACGTCCGAGAAACGCTGCCGGTGAAGGAATGTTCCGATTAAACACTGACGGAGTGCTGCTGTGGGGAGCGGGGCTGTGTGGGCGGCGGTATTCCCGCTGCACGCATTGCCACGAACCACACGGCGGCACGGTGAGCAATCAGACGAAAAGTTTCAAGCATGACTTTTTTCCAGTTTGCTAGCACATACCTGGCAGGATCCCGGCTTCATCAACCTGTTATCCCCTGCCAACTGCTAGCAGAATCCGGCAGCCGGCTTCTTCCAGGACGAAACATTTGCTAGCACTATTCCCGAGCTGCAGCAGCTGATCCGGAAAAATCTGATAGCAAATCTTTCCTACTGCAGCCGATGTGAGTTATACAGCCATCGGTTCCTCTTTGATAATCGAGATTTCCAGTGCGTTTTCAATCTTGGTCAAAGTTTCGAGTGAAAGGTTCTCCCGTCCTCTCAACACCTTTGAGATGTATTGCGGGCTGCAATTCATTTTTTCAGCCAATTGCTTTTGGCTCATTCCTAATTCTTCCATCCTGTCCAGCATCAGCATGGCAATATTTTGCGAATGTCGGAGCCAAGACTTGTTTGTTTCAAGGAAGTCAAACAGCTCACGCCATTTCGAAGGCGTTGGAGAAGCATGTTCTTCAAGCCTTTGTGCGATAGATTTCATACGATTTTCCATATCATTCCTCCCAAATTATAATTCACTAATATACTCTATAAACCCTTCGTCGTCAATGATTCCTTCTTCAAGCAGGTAGCGTCGAACCCTGTCTATTTTCACAAGTTCCTGCCTGGTGTGCTCTCTTTCCTGCATCGTAGCCGTCAGCTTGATGGCGCCTCCGGTGATGATGTAGTTGCCTTGAATCAATTTGATAGCGTATAGCCGGAGCCATGACGAGTGACCGTATTTACGTTTTAACCGGGCCTTTTCTTTTTGCAGCATCATATCCGAAGCCTGGTTGTTGTCCAGCGGGCGGAATATCTTGCTTAAATCGGTTTCCGGGGAGATGTCCATTATGATGTATCGAAGGCGTTCACTATCTTCAATAGTATCGCTGATAGCTTCTTTTATATCTGTTATTTTAAAGTAGGCGTTCAAGTCATCTATATTCTCCTTGAAGAAAGTGCGTAGCCAAACCACGTCGGCCCAGTTGTTGAACACCTTATAAAATTCGTTATCATCCTCGCCTTCAAAGTGTACAGCCCATAATTTTCTGTCTCCAGTAATGTCGTCAAATGTCATATCTCCTTGTTTTATAGTAAGACAAAGATACGCAAAAGTAACGAGATAATAAACTTATAGGTTGATTATTTAGCAAGAAAAATGTTTTATTTAGTTGGTTTAGTGGTTGTATGGTAGATGGTGGTGTCTGTGTCCCAGTCATTAATTTCATCATTCGTGTTTATTTGCAGACTGTCAATGAGAGTTTTTTGATGAGTTATTTCCGGTTGTTCGCAGCCTCCTATCAGTTGTATAATGAATATTATTCCTGCTATAACGATTCCTGCTATAGTGTTATTGATAACATTTCTTTTTAAGCCTTTAATATAAGAATTCTGATACCTTTTATTTTGCATAATTTATATTTTTTACGCTGTGAAGTTAATAAATTAAATGCGATATTTATCATTATTTGTCACTTTAATTAGGTTTATCCGATTAAAAACGATACCTTTGTATTACAAATAAGAGTTCATTGATTTAGATAAAAAAAGGAGTTCGTGACTTAGTCGGTGGCTAATTCGGTGGCATTGACTAAAATGAAGGCTCTGTAAATAACTGATAATAAGTGCGAAATAGCCAAAATGTTTTACGGCTATCAGCCGCACTAAAAATAAACTAGAAGCCTTCAAGATACTATCTTGGAGGCTTTTTAATTGGTTAGACATGAATAAACATCAACTTTGCTGCATCGGTCACATCACATTAGACAAAGTAGTCACTCCCCAAAACACTGTCTATATGCCGGGAGGAACGGCTTTTTATTGTTCACATGCCATCCGCCATTTTAACGACATCAATTACGCTTTAGTAACAGCAGTTGGTGCCACTGAAATGAACGTCGTGGAGCAACTACGTGAAATGGGTATTCATGTAACCGCCCTGCCAAGCAAATATTCCGTATACTTCGAGAATATCTATGGCGCCAATCCGGACGACCGTACTCAACGTGTATTAGCGAAAGCCGATCCGTTCACTGCCGGTCAGCTGAAAGATATAGATGCGCAAATCTACCATCTCGGCTCTCTGCTGGCAGACGACTTCTCGTTGGAAGTAATCAAAGAACTATCTCAAAAAGGGTTGATTGCAGTAGACTCACAAGGCTATTTACGTGAAGTGCGTGACACTCACGTCTATCCGGTGGATTGGACAGATAAGCGGGAGGCTCTGCAATATATCCATTTCCTGAAAGTCAACGAGCACGAGATGGAAGTGCTGACAGGTCTTTCTGATCCGCATGAAGCTGCCCGCCAATTACATGAATGGGGCGTGAAAGAAGTGCTTGTCACCTTGGGAAGCATGGGATCACTTATTTTCGACGGAAAAGACTTCTATCGTATTCCGGCATATAAACCCAAAGAAGTGGTAGATGCAACAGGGTGTGGAGACACTTACACCATCGGGTATCTATACCAACGGGTATCGGGTGCCGGCATCGAAGAAGCAGGACGTTTTGCAGCCGCCATGTCAACTCTAAAAATAGAGAAATCAGGTCCTTTCAATGGCAGCAAAGAAGATGTCATTCAATGTATGACCACTGCGGAACAGATGTTTTAAAACAGGAAATCATAAAACGAACAACGTATACATAGGATATACCTCCCCCGACGGAGAATCCTCATCCTATTATTCAGGCACGAACAACACCGGTTCGTGCCTGACTTTTTTCAACAGTCACCTCTCTTTTAGTGTTAAAATCAACCATTCCCTCTTTTTTCCAAAATCTTTTTTGAATTTCGTTTGTTTCCTTTGTTACTCTTGCCAAAAGACGGCAGAAAAAAGACTTCAACCTAAATAATAACAAATGGAAAAATTTAATGCAATGAGGACTAGACTTTTACAACATCTTCAGAAAAAAGCCATCAGGTCAAAGAGCATCATGACGCTTGTTTGCCTGCTACTGGCCTCTGCATCAGCCTTTGCACAGACAAAGACGGTGACAGGAACAGTGACGGACGCTGCCAATGAACCATTGATCGGCGCATCGGTACTCGTACAAGGAACTTCCACCGGAACCATCACGGACATGGACGGTAAATATTCAATCTCTGTCACTCCGGAGGACGTACTGGCATTTTCATACGTGGGGATGACTTCGCAAACCATTAAAGTGGGGACACAGAACGTCATCAATGTCACTTTAAAAGAAGATTCACAAGTACTAGCCGAAACAGTCGTTATCGGATACGGTAGTGCAAAGAAAAGAGACTTGACAGGTTCTATCACCAATATCAAAGGAGAAGAGTTAGCCAACAAACCGGCAATGAATCCGCTGTCTTCCCTGCAGGGAAAGGTAGCAGGTGTGCAGATTGTCAACTCCGGCCGGGCCGGATCTGATCCGGAAATACGTATTCGCGGAACAAACTCCATCAACGGATATAAACCGCTGTACATTGTCGACGGATTATTCAATGACAACATCAATTTCCTGAATCCGGAGGACATCGAATCTATGGAAATCCTGAAAGACCCGTCATCTCTGGCTATCTTCGGTGTTCGCGGTGCGAATGGTGTCATCATCATTACCACAAAGAAAGCCAAAGAGGGGCAGACGCTGGTCAATATCAATACTTCTTTCGGTTTCAAGAAAGTGGTGGATAAAGTGAAACTGGTGAATGGTTCACAATTCAAGGAACTATATAACGAACAGCTCGCCAATCAAGGAGACGATCCTTTCGATTATACCGGCTGGGATGCCAATACAGACTGGCAAGACGAAATTTTCCAGACTGCTTTCATTACAAACAATAACATCAGTATTACAGGGGCTTCGCCCAAACACAGTTTCTATCTGGGCGTAGGCTACTCTTACGAACAAGGCAACATCGAGCATGAGAAATTCAGCAAGGTAACCATCAACGCAAGTAATGATTATAAGATTACGGACTTTTTAAAAGTCGGTTTCCAATTCAACGGAGCACGTATGCTTCCTGCCGATTCCAAACAGGTGTTGAATGCCCTGCGTGCAACTCCTATCGCTCCGGTGTATAACAACGAATACGGATTATATACGGCTCTGCCCGAATTCCAGAAAGCGCAGATTAGCAACCCGATGGTAGACGTCGAATTGAAAGCGAATACTACCAAAGCGGAGAACTACCGGGCATCCGGTAATATTTATGGTGAAGTAGACTTCCTGAAACATTTCACGTTCAAAGCAATGTTCTCCATGGATTATGCGTCGAACAACGGACGGACGTATACACCGATCGTAAAAGTATACGATGCCGCTGTCAACGGAGGGATCTCTACTTTGGGAACAGGCAAGACCGAGGTCAGCCAGTTTAAAGAGAATGAAACAAAAGTTCAGAGCGACTATTTATTGACATACACCAACAGCTTTGATAATGGAAATCATAACCTGACAGCTACCGCCGGTTTTACTACCTATTATAATTCGTTGAGCCGATTGGACGGAGCACGCAAGCAGGGGGTCGGACTGGTTATTCCGGATAATCCGGACAAATGGTTTGTTAGCATCGGCGATGCGGCTACCGCTACCAATGGAAGTACTCAATGGGAACGCAGTACATTATCCGTACTTGCACGTGTGATCTACAACTATAAAGGTAAATATCTGTTCAACGGATCTTTCCGCCGGGATGGTTCTTCCGCTTTCTCCTACACAGGCAATGAATGGCAGAACTTCTTCTCACTGGGTGGAGGTTGGTTGATGTCCGAAGAAGAATTTATGAAAGACATCAAATGGCTGGATATGTTGAAAATCAAAGCATCTTACGGTACGTTAGGAAACCAGAACCTGGATAAAGCCTATCCTGCCGAACCCTTATTGACCAATGCTTATTCGGCTGTATTCGGTAAACCGTCCATCATTTATCCCGGATACCAGCTTGCCTATCTTCCTAATCCTAACCTGCGTTGGGAAAAAGTAGAAGCCTGGGAAGCCGGATTTGAAACGAACCTGCTTCGCAACCGCTTGCATTTTGAGGGTGTTTACTATAAGAAGAATACCAAAGATTTGTTAGCCGAAGTTCCCGGAATTTCCGGAACTATCCCCGGTATCGGAAACTTGGGAGAGATCCAGAATAAAGGAGTGGAAATGGCTGTAACCTGGCGCGATCAGATTGGTGACTGGGGATATTCCGTCAGTGCCAACCTGACTACTATCAAGAATGAGGTAAAAAGTCTTGTTCAGGAAGGATATTCCATCATTGCCGGAGATAAGCAGCAAAGTTACACAATGGCAGGTTATCCTATCGGATATTTCTATGGTTATAAAGTGGCAGGCGTTTATCAGTCACAAGCAGATATTGACGCATCACCCAAAAATACACTGGCTACCGTTACCCCCGGTGACCTGAAATTCGCCGATGTGAACGGTGACAGAGAAATCACCCCGGAAGACCGTACCATGATAGGCAACCCGACTCCAAAGGTCACTTACGGTTTTTCTCTCGGAGTAGACTACAAGAATTGGTCGTTAGGCATCGACATGATGGGACAAGGTGGAAACAAGATTTTCCGTACATGGGATAACTACAATTTTGCCCAGTTCAACTACCTGGAACAACGCTTGGACCGCTGGCACGGAGAAGGTACGTCCAACACCCAACCGTTGCTGAACACCAAACATTCCATCAACAACCTCAACTCCGACTATTACATTGAGGACGGCAAATTCTTCCGTATCCGCAACGTACAGTTAGCGTATACGTTCGACAAGAGCTTAATTGCCAAAATACGTCTGCAAGCTCTGAAAGTCTATGTCAACATACAGAACTTGAAGACATGGAAACATAACACCGGATATACTCCCGAACTTGGAGGAACTGCCACCGCATTCGGAGTAGATAACGGCAGTTATCCTGTACCTGCAGTCTATACCTTCGGTATCAACCTAACATTCTAGTGACAAGGTGCCACTGCCAGTTTTCCATGCGGAACACAACTTTAATCTTTAAAACTATCATTATATGAAACTGAATAAATATATATTTGCAACCCTTATTACTTCAACTACATTATTTCTAGGCAGCTGTAGTGACTTTCTGGATCGTAGTCCACAAGGACAGTTTACGGAAGATGATAATCCGAACGCTCTGGTCAACGGGAAGATTTATAATGTCTATACGATGATGCGTAACTATAATGTGACAGCCGGCCCTCCTGCTTTTGCCATCCACTGTTTCCGTTCGGAAGATTCGGAAAAAGGAAGTATTGCCAGCGATGGCTCTGATGTAGCCGAAATGTATGATGATTTTGTGTATACACCGACCAACGGCCTACTGGGTGCTTATTGGGGACAGAATTATGCCATCATCTACCAATGTAATGAGATTCTTGATGCCATTGCAGAAAAAGAAACAGCCGGACAAACAGAAACTGAAGACATCATCAATAAGGGAGAAGCCTCTTTCTTCCGCGCTTATTGCTACTTCAATCTGGTAAGAGCTTTCGGCGAAGTTCCTTTGGTGACTTACAAAATCAACGACGCTTCGGAAGCCAATATCCCGAAGACAACCGCTGATAAAATCTATGAGCAGATTGACAAAGACCTGAAAACAGCAGAAGAGTCATTGCCGGAAACATGGAGCAGCGAATACACCGGACGACTGACTTGGGGAGCTGCCCGTTCCTTACACGCGCGTACTTATATGATGCGCAACGACTGGAACAATATGTACACAGCCTCCACCGATGTCATCAAAAAGGGGCTCTACAACTTAAAGACTCCGTATAATGAGATTTTCACGGATGATGGTGAAAATAACGGAGGTTCTATATTCGAGTTGCAATGTACAGCTACTGCCGCTCTTCCTCAAAGTACCGTTATCGGTAGCCAGTTCTGTGAAGTACAAGGTGTACGCGGAGCAGGTCAATGGGACTTGGGATGGGGATGGCACATGGCAACAGAGTATATGGCGCAAGCATACGAACAGGGTGATCCACGCAAAAACTCTACCCTACTCTACTTCCGCCACTCGGACAGCGATCCTATCACACCGGAAAACACCAACGAACCATACGGCGAGTCTCCGGTTTCCCCGGCAATGGGTGCTTATTTCAATAAGAAAGCCTATACCGACCCGGCATTGCGTAAAGAATATACCAACAAAGGATTCTGGGTAAACATTCGTCTGATCCGCTACGCAGATGTACTGCTGATGGGAGCCGAATCAGCTAATGAAAAAGGTATTCCGGGTGAAGCAATCGACTATTTGGAACAAGTACGCGCACGCGCCAGAGGCACCAATAGCAATATATTGCCTAAAGTGACGACTACCGATCAGGGAGAATTGCGTGAGGCCATCCGCCACGAACGCCGTGTGGAATTAGGGTTGGAATTCGACCGTTTCTATGACCTCGTTCGTTGGGGCATTGCAAAAGAAGTGTTGCGCGCAGCCGGTAAAACCAATTATCAGGACAAAAACGCACTGCTTCCACTGCCACAGACAGAGATCGACAAGTCTAAGGGAGTGTTAGTACAGAACCCCGACTACCAATAAGAAAGTTCCTCGGTGCCGAACGGTTGTTTCCTCGGTGCCGAAACTACTGTTCCTCGGTGTCGAACAATGTCCTCCTCGGTGCCGAACATTCAACGCATCAGGAGGACTTTATATGAATAGAGATAAAAGTAACTATAATAATATGATATACAAAAAGTTAAGTCTATCCGTCCTGTTGTTTGCCGCAGGTTTTCTAACCGCGTCGGCACAAAAGTCGCCACAGGATATGGATCGTTTCATCGACGTATTGATGAATAAAATGACGCTGGAAGAAAAAATAGGACAGTTAAATCTTCCTGTCACCGGAGAGATCACTACGGGACAGGCTAAAAGCAGCGACATCGCCGCAAAAATCAAGAAAGGCGAAGTGGGAGGATTGTTCAATCTGAAAGGAGTAGAGAAAATACGTGAAGTACAGAAACAGGCTGTGGAAGATTCCCGGCTGGGTATTCCGTTATTGTTCGGGATGGACGTTATTCACGGATACGAAACGATGTTCCCTATCCCGCTCGGTTTGTCTTGCACCTGGGACATGACAGCCATTGAAGAGTCTGCCCGCATTGCAGCCGTAGAGGCAAGTGCCGATGGAATCTCATGGACTTTCAGCCCGATGGTGGATATTTCACGTGACCCTCGTTGGGGACGCGTATCCGAAGGTAGTGGCGAAGACCCGTTTCTCGGTGCCATGATTGCCGAAGCGATGGTGCGCGGCTATCAGGGGAAGAACATGGAACGGAATGACGAAATCATGGCCTGCGTAAAACACTTTGCGTTATATGGGGCAGGCGAAGCCGGCCGCGACTATAACACCGTGGATATGAGCCGCCAACGAATGTTCAATGATTATATGCTACCGTATGAAGCAGCCGTTGAAGCGGGTGTAGGCAGCGTGATGGCTTCTTTTAATGAAGTAGACGGTATTCCGGCCACTGCCAATAAATGGCTGATGACGGATATTCTCCGCGGACAATGGGGATTCAACGGTTTTGTAGTGACTGATTATACCGGCATTTCAGAAATGATCGACCACGGTATCGGCGATCTTCAGACAGTATCCGCCCGTGCCATCAACGCCGGAGTGGATATGGATATGGTAAGCGAGGGTTTTGTAGGGACACTGAAGAAATCCGTTCAGGAAGGAAAAGTCTCTATGGAAACATTGAATACGGCTTGCCGTCGTATTCTGGAAGCCAAATATAAACTGGGATTGTTTGATAATCCCTATAAATATTGCGATCCGAAACGTCCGGCACGCGACATCTTTACCAAAGCCCATCGTGATGCAGCCCGCAGAATTGCAGCAGAAAGTTTCGTTCTTCTGAAGAATGACAGTCCCGACGGTAATCCGAACGGAAATCCGTTGTTGCCTTTCAACCCAAAAGGAAATATTGCAGTAATCGGTCCGTTGGCAAACAGCCGTAGCAATATGCCGGGTACATGGAGCGTAGCAGCTGTGCTCGACCGTTGCCCTTCTTTGGTAGAAGGATTGAAAGAGATGACAGCCGGAAAAGCGAATATCATGTACGCTAAAGGAAGCAACCTGATTAGTGATGCAAGTTACGAAGAACGGGCAACGATGTTCGGCCGTTCCCTGAACCGTGACAATCGCACCGACCAGCAGTTGCTGGACGAAGCATTGAACGTAGCCCGTCGGTCGGATATCATCATCGCAGCGCTAGGCGAATCTTCTGAAATGAGCGGTGAAAGCAGCAGCCGTACGGACTTGAATATTCCCGACGTACAACAGAATCTGTTGAAAGAACTTTTAAAGACAGGCAAACCGGTGGTACTGGTGTTATTTACCGGACGTCCGCTTACGCTGAACTGGGAACAGGAGCATGTGCCTGCCATTCTGAATGTATGGTTCGGAGGTAGTGAAGCCGCTTACGCCATTGGTGACGCCCTCTTCGGTTACGTCAATCCGGGTGGAAAACTGACCATGACTTTCCCGAAGAATGTCGGCCAGATACCTCTTTATTATGCGCACAAAAATACCGGACGCCCATTGAAAGATGGCAAATGGTTCGAGAAATTCCGCAGCAACTATCTTGATGTGGATAATGATCCGCTTTATCCGTTCGGTTACGGCCTTTCTTATACGACGTTCTCTTACAGCGACATCGACTTGAGTCATTCTTCCATGGACATGAACGGTTCGTTGACCGCGGCAGTGGAGGTTACCAATACCGGAACATGGCCCGGCTCGGAAGTGGTACAGCTTTATATCCGCGACGTTGTGGGTAGCAGTACCCGTCCCGTCAAAGAGCTGAAAGGTTTCCAAAAGATATTCCTGGAACCGGGAGAAATGAAGATTGTCCGTTTCAAGATTGCTCCGGAAATGCTTCGATACTATAATTATGACTTGCAACTGGTTGCCGAACCGGGCGACTTTGAAGTGATGATCGGTACGAACAGCCGTGATGTGAAAACCGCGAAGTTCACGTTAAACTAAACTTTTATCACCTTGATTATGAACGATAAATATAAAAGAATAATAGAAATGAGTGCACTTCCGCTCATGTTACTATTTCTATCCGCCGTTGCCCTGACTTTCCAGAGCTGTAAAGGGAAAAGCAAAAGCAACAACCTTTCCGCAGCCACCGACTCGTTATCGGACGACGCCCTGATGGATACCGTCCAGCGACGGACTTTCCTCTATTTCTGGGAAGGTGCCGAGCCGAATAGCGGCTTGGCTCCCGAACGTTATCATGTGGACGGCGTTTATCCTGAAAACGATGCCAACGTAGTCACTTCTGGTGGCAGCGGCTTCGGCATCATGGCTATCCTTGCAGGAATCGACCGCGGTTACGTCACCCGCGAAGAGGGACTGGCGCGAATGGAACGCATTGTTTCTTTCCTCGAAAAGGCAGACCGTTTCCACGGAGCTTACCCTCATTGGTGGTATGGTGATACGGGCAAAGTGAAACCATTCGGCCAGAAAGATAATGGGGGCGATCTGGTAGAGACCGCTTTCCTCATCCAAGGGCTGCTGGCCGTACACCAATATTACGTCAACGGAAACGAGAAAGAGAAAGCCCTCGCCCAACGGATCGACCAGATTTGGCGGGATGTCGACTGGAACTGGTATCGGCAAGGCGGGCAAAACGTTCTTTACTGGCATTGGAGTCCGACGTATGGCTGGGAAATGAATTTCCCTGTACACGGCTACAACGAATGTATGATTATGTATATTCTTGCCGCCGCTTCTCCTACACACGGAGTACCTGCGGCTGTCTATCATGACGGTTGGGCACAGAACGGAGCCATCGTTTCTCCGCATAAAGTGGAAGGAATCGAGTTGCACCTCCGCTATCAGGGCACCGAAGCCGGACCGCTTTTCTGGGCTCAATATTCTTTCCTCGGACTTGATCCGGTGGGACTGAAAGATGAATACTGCCCCAGCTACTTCCACGAAATGCGCAACCTGACACTGGTGAACCGTGCTTACTGCATCCGCAACCCTAAACATTACAAAGGTTTCGGACCGGATTGTTGGGGACTGACCGCCAGCTATTCCGTCGATGGATATGCAGCTCATTCGCCCAATGAGCAGGAGGACAAAGGAGTAATCTCCCCTACCGCCGCGCTTTCATCCATTGTCTATACACCGGAATATTCCATGCAAGTGATGCGCCATCTATATGGTATGGGAGATAAAGTGTTCGGTCCTTTCGGATTCTACGATGCTTTCAGCGAAACGGACAATTGGTATCCGCAACGTTATCTGGCTATCGACCAGGGTCCTATTGCTGTCATGATCGAAAACTACCGGAGCGGATTATTGTGGAAACTCTTCATGAGCCATCCCGACGTACAGGCCGGATTAACCAAACTTGGTTTTAACACCAACAAGCAAGACGTGAGACAGAAATAAGAGGGAATCTCGGTGTGCGGAAGTGGTCTACTGACCACCTCCACCACCGGTGTTTCCACCTCCTCCGCCGCCACCTTTCACATCGTCATTGTCGATGCTTCGTGCGGCTTTCTTCACACTGGCTTTCAACTCACCAAGCCGATAGCTAATACTGAAACCGTAATACCGGCTCGGATATTTGCTCGAACTCTTCGAAATAAAGTTAGCTCCTTCTGTGTGGTTATTGTAAGTTCTGTATTTCTCCAGAACATTGCTGCAATAAATATTCAAAGAAAGACGTTCTTCTTTCAGGAAAGAACGGCTCAATCCCAAACTATAATAACTATATCCTGAACCTTTTCCCTGCAAACTGATTCGGGGTGTGCTACCTCCGCCGTTCAGGCTCAAACGTACTTTTCCCGGTAAGGTCTGCTGAATTCCTCCATAAGCAGAAGCATTCCATCCATAATTGTGCAACTCTTGGGCAGGACTCCGCAAATCGCTATAATTGCCACGTCCATTGACGTAAATTCTCGTTTTAGGAGAAGCGTTCCAGTTCAAATAAAAGTTCAATCCTGTTTCCCGGCTCTTTCCGATATTACCGTATGTGCTATACAGTGCACCGTAGGGAGCTTTATGCCCACCTTCAAAGATTTCTCCGTCTTTATCAGTAATCAAACGGCTGATTCTTTCAATTCCATTGTTATTGAAAGAATGACGCAAAGAAAGATTGATGTTGAACTTGGACGTAAAACTGCTGTAAGACAAGTCGAACGAATGACTCTTCTCACTCTTCAGGTTCGGATTTCCCTGATTGATAAACATCGGATTCTGATTATCGAAATAAGGATTCAAATTCCAGATACCCGGACGCCAGATACGCATATTATATCCACCACGCAAATTCTGCGTCTTTCCTAGTTTTATTCCCAAGGAAACGGAAGGAACCAGATCACTAAAATTCGAATCAAAGTTCTCGCCCGGACCCACCAGATACTTCACCTCTTGTATGGTTTGCTCATAACGTAATCCCGGTTTGAAAGTAAATCCCTTGTATTTCAGCGTATATCCGGCATAAGCAGAGAGAATATGATTCAAATGACGGTACTCGCTACTACGATTCTCATTATATGCATAGTTTTCACTTGCTCCCTCGGCTTCATAAAACCGATTATCACTGGAGTTACGTCGGAAAATATATTTGGCACCGGTTTCAATTGTATGCAGCTTCCCAATCGGAGTAGTATAGTCCACCTGGAAAGTCTGCTCCATCGTATTTGTCTTTCCGTCCGAATGGAAATTCTTTAATGACAATTCTTTGATGATATCCAGTTTATTCTCATCAGGCTCGATGTCCAGATAAGTATTATATGAATCATTCGTTTGGGGTTGGGAATTGATTTTATAAGAAAGCGTAATCATCCGTTCTTTATTTTTTCGGGAAGTACGTTGATAGTCTATATTTCCGTTGATAGAATACCATGACCCTTTTCCATGATTGTCGGTTCTATAACGGTACGCAAAATCCTGTCGGTCAGCTCCGTGCATAATCGTATTTCCGCCACTGTTACTTTTGTCACTGCTACCGTACATTCCGAAAGCCACGGTCAGCAACCTCAACGTATCAATCTCGTAACTGGCTTCCAAATTGCCATACTGGAAATTCCCTTTCGACTTGGAGCTACTTTCCGATTCCAGATATTTTTCATTCTCTTTATCCGGTTCGTAGTTTTCGCGGTAACTGTCGGAGTAGCTGCGCGGGCTATTATTATAATTGTAGTTATAGTTGGCAGAAACAGTCAGTTTACCTTGTTTCACCATTGCGTAAGTGCCGGCACCTACTCCGTTATTATTAGCATTTCCTCTGAAAGTAGCCGTGTAGCCTTCAAATCCGGAACCTACTGTGACGATATTCAGAATACCTCCGATACCTTCCGCATCATATTTAGCTCCCGGTGAAGTTATCACCTCAATATATTTGATTGTGTTTGCCGGCATACTTTTCAGTACTTCCTTCGGATTATTGCTCATCATATTATTGGGCTTTCCATTCACATGTATCTTGAAACTGCTACTGCCGTTCACCTGTACATTGTCTTCTCCATCCACCGTTACCAAAGGCACTTTCCGAAGCATCTCCAATATACTGTTCGATTTTGAGTCCGGATCATCTTCAATATTATATTCAATCTTATCCACATCTACCTTTACCAAAGGTTTTTGTGCAACTACCTCCACTCCTTTCAATACGTTATTGGCTTCCGAAGAAATCATTGTGCCCAAATCAACCTCCTTCACGGACGGTTTTAGAGTAAATTCCTTTACTATCGGCGCTTTACCAATCGAAGAAATGGTGATGATGTAATTGCCCGCAGCGACATTCAGTTTCTCCTGAAATTTACCATTCGCCCCAGTCACCGCCATCTTGACTGCTTTATCCGGAGCATTTTTGGGAGTAATCTTAATCGTTGCATACGGTTCTCCCTCTTGTGTTAGAGAATCAAGAAGTACTCCTTTGACAGTATAAGAAGGAGCTGTGGATTTTTGTGCCCATCCCGCCACGGAGGTAGCGAACACGAATAGAATTAGTAGTAACAGTCTGTGTTTCATGACTAGAAATATTTAGTTTATGTTTATTAGACGCAGGACATTCAAAAATGCTGCAAAGTTGAAGGTCAAAAGTAGTTGGTTTATCCACACTTACGAATTTTTCGGAGTTAAGAATATAAAACGAATGGATAAAAAATCTTACTACAGTATATTTCTAGTATTTTTAAACATTTTTGTTCAGGGATATCTTTAAATATATCTATTCAGGGGCATCTTTAAATGTTTCTATTCAAGAGTACTTTTAGACATTTCTGTTCAACGGTATCAGTTATTCCATATTTAAAATGAGATAGGATGGTATTTACCGTCGCATCAACCGTATCAGTCGCCTTAAGTGAGCGCAGATTCTTCCAATCCAGCAGGTACTAAAGTTCTCTTCATATTCCGTGAACACTTTCTCGCAATCCCGGAGTCGGCTGTTTTGCCTTTTCATAGCTGTTTGTATCTCTTTCATTCGGACAATTTGTTCCCTTTGACACAAGAGTTCCTTGTCCTGACAGCCAATAATTTTAACATATAAGTTACAGATATTTGCTTTTTCAATACATAGTTCTTCCAATGTGTCGATATACTCGGCTGTAATTCGATCCTTATTCTGATGAAGAAATCCGATAAGGCTTTCTTCATCGACAGTGGTGATGCCTTTCTCATAGGACATCGGGAATCTTTTCATCTCTGCCCAAAGCCAAATAACTTCTTTGTTGATTCCATACTTGGCCGCCGCTTCTTCTACGCTAATCCATTTTGGCATAATGCTTTTGTTTTAATGTGTTCCACAATAAAGATTGATATTATTCTGTTTATGTGGCACAACGGGCATACACGTTTTCTGTATTTCAGGCAGGCAGGTAATTGGTTAGGTTAAATTTTCTGGGGTAATCATAACCGGCCGGACATAAGAAAGACGTGAATGCTGTTGCACCATTATCCGGAATCAAGGTCTAGCGAAACCCTCCCAAAAGATAATAATGACAACAGACACCCACGTCAATCGTTTATATATAACACATCTTTTACGGATATGTTGATATAAGCCGTTAACGTGGAATATCTGCCGCATCATCTCTCCTTGGTTTAAATCGCTAGATTCTGATTCCGAGAGATAACACTTACATATTCCTATTTTAGTAATATATACCGCCTCCCGCTAGTTTCATCACGCTGATGAGCAGAAAGCGTATGACAAAGATATACATATTTTTTTAGATGCAGTGGAAATATGGAAATAAATGCAGGAAATTATGTATATTCAGCAAGCCGGCTCAGTTGTAATTCTTGGGGGATTTGGTTCAGGACAGCCATATCCCTAAAAATTGATTCATTTCCGTGCCGGTTTTGAGCTAGAACTCGTTCGTTTCCGCAAGCTAATGAGATAATTTATTTAGTTCAACGGTTGATTGGGTGAGTCACTTACTCAACTGATGTTGGTTTTGAATCAATTGCCACTAATGATTTCATTAGTTACTTTTAGGTAATTGCTTGCCTATTAATATGTATTTCATAGCCTAATGAGTTTTCGTTTGACTTAAGTCGAACGAACGCTTAACTTAAGTTGAACTATCGCTTGACTTAACTCAAACGAAAACTCATTAGGCAATCAAAAAAATAATATAGGCAAGAAGAAAAAATAAAAGTAGCATAGTGGCGAGGTATAATTAACGATAGCATAGTTTATTCATTTCTGAAACAGAAAGGAACAAAATCGCATCTCTGCGATGAAGTCAAAGAGTGCTAATTACTTCAGAGCATTTCGGCCTTTAAATATCCAGAAAAAAGTTTGCGATGTTTTTACTCTAACACCCTCACCCATTAGCTCAAACCGTTTATCCATCATGGTTACAGGTGTGAGGGTAAGAGTGAGGGTAACTTTTTACCCTCACCCTACCTCTTCCTGTCTCGTCCTGATTTTAGTTGACTGATTAAACCTGAAGTTTAAAGGATATAGGTATACACTTTGTTTCCTATAGCAAGACAGAGTGTTTCAAGTAGCGAAACACTTTGTTTCTCGGTGTGAAACACTTTGTCCCAAGCAATGAAACAAAGCGGGACTGGCCTCAACTGGAAATTCTCCAGTAAGTAATTACTAGACAGGGTGAGGGTAACTTTTTACCCTCACCCTTACCCTCACACCTGTAACCATGATGGATAAACTGTTTGAGCTAATAGGTGAGGGTGTTAGAGTAAAAACATCGCAAAACTTTTTTTAGAGGAATATTTGCAGTGATATTCGGCAAGCCGCATGAAACATATTTAGAATAGGTAGAATATGATGATTTGGATCAAATCCTCTATCACCACTCTGTAAATACGATGAATAAAGAGTTTCAGAACGATGGTGATAGGTTGAAAGAGGAATTGATGAAATCAATAGGGAGAGAAAGAATTATACTTCTTCTACAATTTTCCAATCACCGATACTTCTTGTCGTACTATCGAAGTTAACTCCTATTTTTACAACTTTCCGATGATCAGGCTGATAAGGAATAATATATCCCTTACTATTTATTTGCTCCAGTGCTTCCTCCGGAGTTCCATCTACCTTAAATTCAAAGACATAAATGGCATCTTGCATCTTTACTACCACGTCTGCCCGTCCGATTGCACTTTTCACCTCTGTATCTACATACTGCCCCATCAAACGGAACAACAAATAGAAAATTGTCTGATAATGTTTTTCCTGCTTATTTTCCAAATCATTGGGAATTGAAGCAAAGAAAGACCTTATTCTCTCCAGACATTCGGTCAGTTTTCCGGCACGCAAATCCTTGATAAAAGAGACTACATAAAAGGTATTCTCACGGGCAGGTAAATGCACATACGCGGGCATAAGAGATTCTATGAATCCTTTCCGCACTTCTTTGTTAGGATAAGCCAATGTGTAGAGTTGGAACTCCGGATCATATCCCTTGATGGTAAGATAGCCGCTTTGATAAAGTACAGGAAGAGGATCGGTAATAACACTCGTTGGCGCATCAAACTGTTCTGCAGTAGCCGTTGCACCATCCAATTCGCGAATATCAAAATTACTCTGCTGCAATATATTAATTAAAAAAGTAGGTGTCCCGGTAGAAAACCAGAAATTGGCATATTTCTTCTGTGCAAAAGCATTGAACAAACTGAATGGATTGTAAATGTCTTCGCAGTTCTCACTAAAATGATATCCGTCATACTGCTGCTTCAAATGCGTACAAGCCTCCTCGTAGGTTTCATTATTAGCCTGTGCCATCATTTCAATATCAGTTTTCAATTGTGTACGCAATTCCCGTTCGGTTATGCCACAGATAGCACTATAATCATCTCTCATGCTGATATTCTGCAAATTATTCAGTTCACTGAAAATACTCATTTGACTGAATTTGCTAATACCTGTCAGGAAAAGGAAACGAAGATATTCTCCTTGCGCTTTCAAGGGACTAAAGAATTTCCGCATTTCTTCTCGAAGTTCATTTTGCAGTTCCGGCAAATGGTTACTGTCTAATAAAGGAGCATCGTATTCGTCAATAAGTACTACTACCGGTTTGCCCGTCTGTTCATAAGCACGACGAATCACTCCCCGGAAACGTTCCGCCGGCGTACCTTCTACTTCTTCCTTTCCATAGAGTTTTTCCCAATCGTATAGATTCAGATTCAACTGTCCCAAAAGGTCGGAAAGTGCTGTGTACTTTGTCATACTGAAATCAAGGTGCAACACCGGATAAACATTCCACTCTTTCTCCAAACGCTCCATTGCCAAACCTTGAAACAAGTCCTTCTTCCCCCGAAAATAAGCATCAAGAGTGGACACCAGCAAACTTTTTCCAAAACGACGGGGACGACTCAAAAAATAAACCTTATTGGTATTAGCCAAACGATAAATCAACTCCGTCTTATCTACATAAACGTTGTTATTATTGCGTAAGTCTTCAAAATTCTGTATCCCTATCGGGTATATTCTGAAAGTAGTATCCATAATGCCTATCCTTATAAAATTGAAATGTAGACAAATATAGGCATTAAAATATAGACTTCAAACAGTACGTACTGTTTTCTACACTTCATTCAGTTAAAAGCAAACTATACTTATACTTTCCTCTTTTTAAAAGCAATGAAGTACCCGGAAATTTATTATCTTTGTGTAATTGATTTATAAAACCGGAGTATATGAGCACTAAAATTTATCCCATTGGCATACAGAATTTCGAAAAGATTCGTAATGACGGCTATTTATATATTGATAAAACGGCTTTGATGTATCAAATGGTAAAAACCGGTAGTTACTATTTCTTAAGCCGCCCGCGCCGCTTCGGAAAGAGTCTGCTCATCTCTACTCTTGAAGCCTATTTTCAAGGAAAAAAGAACTGTTTACAGGACTGGCTGTAGAAAGGTTGGAAAAGGATTGGATTAAATATCCGATACTACATCTGGACCTTAATATCGAAAAATATGATACGCCGGAAAGTCTGGATAATATACTCGAAAAATCGTTGACTGCATGGGAAAAGCTCTATGGTGCCGAGCCATCCGAACGCTCATTTTCCCTGCGTTTTGCCGGTATCATAGAACGCGCCTGCAAGCAGGCAGGACAACGCGTAGTTATTTTGGTAGATGAATATGATAAGCCCATGTTGCAAGCCATCGGCAACGAAGAATTACAAAAACAATTCCGGGATACTTTAAAACCTTTCTATGGGGCACTCAAAACAATGGATGGCTATATAAAGTTTGCGTTCTTGACCGGCGTTACAAAGTTTGGCAAAGTCAGTGTGTTTAGCGACTTGAATAATTTGGATGACATCTCAATGCGAAAAGATTATGTTGAAATCTGCGGTGTCAGCGATCAGGAGCTTCATGAAAACTTAGATATCGAACTTCATGAGTTTGCAGAGACGCAAGGTTTGTCGTATGACAAGCTCTGTACAAAACTAAAAGAATATTATGATGGCTATCATTTTACACATAATTCTATCGGTATATATAATCCGTTTAGTCTGCTCAACGCTTTCAAATATAAAGAATTCGGCAGTTATTGGTTTGAGACGGGGACACCTACCTATCTGGTTAAGTTACTAAAAAAGCATCATTATGATCTGGAACGGATGGCACACGAAGAAACTGATGCACAAGTACTGAATAGCATCGACTCCGAATCAACCAACCCGATTCCAGTGATTTACCAAAGCGGATACCTCACCATTAAAGGATATGACGAACGTTTTGGCATATACCGTTTAGGTTTCCCCAACCGTGAAGTAGAAGAAGGATTCATTCGTTTTCTACTTCCTTTTTATGCAAATGTGAATAAGGTAGAATCCCCGTTTGAGATTCAAAAGTTTGTCCATGAAATAGAGATAGGTGATTATGATTCTTTCTTCCGCCGCCTTCAGAGTTTCTTCGCCGATACGACTTACGAAGTTATCCGAAATCAGGAATTACATTATGAGAACGTGCTTTTCATTGTTTTCAAATTGGTTGGTTTCTATACCAAAGTGGAATACCACACCAATAACGGACGTGTAGATCTCATTCTGCAAACAGACAAATTCATTTATATTATGGAATTCAAGCTAAACGGAACAGCAGAAGAGGCTTTGCAGCAGATTAACAACAAACGCTATGCGCTGCCTTTCGAAGCGGATGGACGCAAACTATTCAAGATAGGAATTAACTTCAGTGAGAAAACCCGTAATATCGAGAAATGGGTGGTAGCATCCTGAAGTATACCCTGCCTTGACAAAGAGACTGTTATTATTAACGTGGTGATCTTATTCCAATCCCGGCCACGCTTTTGTTGAATACGTAGCCTCAAGCGCATTTTCTAAATTATCATTCAGATTCGGAAAGAAATCAATTCCTGTCTTTTTTTCCAGTTCGTCTATTGATAATGCATAATCAACTAACTTTGTTGATTTCGGAGTGTCGGTATGCTCCATCCAAAAAGCGATCGCTTTGAATGAATCTCCTTTTTTAAACAACAAAGCCATATAATAATATCTAGGAATGGGCTTGCTACGGTCGTTACTAATATATCCTCTGATCTGATCTTCCTTATCAATCGTTCCTCCTTTTACTACATACAAAGTATCTGAAGCTGTACAGCTACGCCCCCATGATTGCACTTGTCCCTCCAAAGTCAACCAAATGCCTGTATTAAATTTATTTCGTTGAGGACTCATATTAGTGTAATAAAAAGTCTGTTCATTTACCTCACGTGAATAAAGTCTGTCGGCGGAAGCACAAAGATGTCCTCTGTCATAACCTTGTTTTCCAAAATCTGCTTGTACACGTTGATACTGTGAACCAATAGCTGGATCAGCATCAAAAGGCTCATCACTACGTGATACATTTTGCTGTTTTGTTTGATTGTCAAACCGGAATGCAATCCAACGGGAATGTTTCTTACTCTTATCGTATTCCATACTGAAAGAGGTTACTTTCTGCCCATTGAATGTGGTATAATGAGTTACAAACACATCGTTTGCACCATTACGAAGGGCAGGGAGTTCTACGATGCCGGTGGCAAAATTATTGGAGTTGTTGTTTTCATCTTTATCACAAGCAGCTAAAAGCAAACACAAACAAGCTACCCACACATTAATTCCTCTATACTTCATTTCCTTCTTCCTAAACATTAAATTATAATTAATCATCAAAAGATGAAAAGCTGCCACTCTTGTGGAGGGCAGCTTTCTTGTATCTTACAACTATTTTTTATTTCCCCACCTCTGTAATACTAGTTGGAGATTTCAATCCAGGAGTACTAAAATAGTTTTCCAAATTAGCCTGAATAATAACCTGTTTTCCAAGCTTGTCTGGATTCGTTTTCAATGCCCACGCTGTACGGATAGCCCCAGAAGGCAGCTGTACAGGAACCAGTTTATTAACTTCTGTCTCACCTTGTTTGTCAGCAACTACAATATTAGTATCTACACTAAAATTAGATGTTTGAATTTTACTCATCGCACCATCTGCAGCACCAACAATATAAGCCTTTACATAAAAAGGACCTTTCCGAGTACTATTAAGTGTTATTACATCTGCAGCAGAATATGGATGTGCTTCTGTTCCATCAGCATCACCCGGTTCAGGATCAGGTTCTTCCACACCTCCTACAATACCTCCATCTTCAGTTTTTAAACTAACATCGTCTACTAACAAATCTTTTCCTGGATTTCCCGAATTCATGATAACCAAGCATATCTTTTGTTCTCCACTTAAAGTAAATGTAAAGCTTTTCGTAACCCAATCTTCATTAGATATACCATTTACATAATCAGCATCATATACATAACTTCCAGCTTTACCAGTCTCATCAACAGGAACATAGCCTAAACGAGCACTTGCTATATCTGCTGTAGCAGCCTTAAAATAAGCAGAGAACATATAAGTACCAGCTTTTAATGTCATTTCTGCGCTACCAAGCCGCTTATTACTTGATGAAACTCCCTTTACTAAAACAGAATACGTACCACTCCGTTTATCAGTAGACTGTTCAAGAGTCGCATTACCAGCTGTAGATGTAGACTTCCAACCTATCGGATATCCATCTGCCCAGTTTTCAAATCCTCCATTAGTTAATAACTCTGTACCTTCTCCCGGGGTTTCTCCACCACCTTGGCCTTTTCCTGCTTGAATATCATCTAAACGATAGCTTAAAGCTTCTGTGCTACTTGTACTAGTATATTTGAATCCAACAAAACCCGTTTGTCCTGCATAACTATCCAACTTAGCTTCCAATGGCACCCATGTGTTATCAGTTGTAGGCATCCCATCAATTGTCAGCTTACTAGATTCCATCTTACCATTCACTAATTTCAAGAAGTAAACTTCCAAATTAGAATTAGCAGCTGCTGTTGCATAATTATAAACCGCACACTTGAAAGAGACAGTCTTATCTGCGATTTCATCAACCTTAAAAGCCGGAGTTACGAACCAACATTCAAAATTACTACCTGAAGCATTGTAAGAAGTAGCCTGAATATATTTATCTGTATTATTAAAGATTTTTCCTTGCCAACGTCTGCCACCAGTAACAGCTACATTATACCAGTTTGTCAAAAGATAATCGTTATTATTTACTGCATCATCAAAAGTAGCAGAGAATGAGTTCACAGGATTAGAATCATCCAGTCCGAGAGGATTATCCGGATCTGTTTCACCACTTCCACCAACATCTTTACCATCTAATGTCGCTGCAGTTGTACTCTTCACTCCTGGAAATCCATAGAATTTTTCCAATGAACCCTGGATAGCAAGAATATGTCCCAAATTAGTGGCATTTTCTGCAAGGTTTAATTTCGAATACAGCTCTGTTCCAGAACTTAATTGCACGCAAACACAATTCTTTACATTTGTCTCTGTTGCACTAGCAGCTATCAACAGATTATTTTTAGCTGTAAATGGTGCTGCAAATTTTGCACTTCCAGAAGGATCTTCGTAATTTTCTACAGTACCCACAATATATCCTTGCACCCAAGCAATTGTACCGTCTTGTTTCTGTTGTGCTGCTTCTATGCTATATGGATTTTCTTTCGTACCATCACCCGTCAATCCCGGAACATCACCTTCTCCCAATATATCATAAGGAGCCGGTACATCACTACATGAACTAAATGTGAACACCGCAAGCAGTGTCAAGAATAAAGCATTTAGAATCTTTTTCATAATTATATGTGTTAATTGAATTAATTATTTCGTTTGATATCGCTTAAAGTACGAACAACAACCTCCCACTGGTTATTGTAACGCAACAAAATACCTGTAATATTTACACTACCTTGCGGCATTACTTCCATTGAAAAGTTTGCATAAGCACTGGTATAAAGGAATAGATTACTTCCACTCTGCGTTCCGTCAGCATAAGTGAAATAACGTTTTACCGAACCTTCATCTCCTGGAGCATAAGTCGCTGTTCCATCTGCTTCGGAAAGTTTTATATCTTTGAAAGTAACCAGTACCGGAGCTTCTTTCAAGTCTATAGCAGCAAGATCAGCTGGAGTAGTAATTTCAATCGGTGTTAGTTCTGGATAGTATAATTTAGGTTCATTAATCAGACGTACATGTTGTTTCCACACATATTCCGGCATACGGCCTACAGAATTATTATATACTGTTCCGATCTGTGCCTGTTTACGATAGCTACCTATCTGCAAACCCTTACAGTCGATTACCACTTTCTGTCCTACCGAGCAGAATGCATACAATCCGGTTGCATTAACACCAATAACGATAGCACCTGTCTCATCTGCTACCACCAGCTTCTTATATAAGTTCCCACTTTCGTCATCGCAGGTAATCACTCCTTCAATGCGCGTTTCACCTTCGATAGTGGTATAGGTATCTTTACTTGTATCAATGAAATCATTGTATTTCTCTTTCAGCGCAGCTATTGAAATGGTGCGTCCTTCCGGGATTGAATTATTGCCATAAGCATTTCCCGTCACCGGATCATCATAGTTCTCACAGGAAGTGAGACCTGCGCCACATAGCAGCAATCCGGTACATAATATAGATAGTAATTTCTTCATAATTGTTTCTTCCTTTCTTATTGTTTTGGATTGATAACTACACATTCTTAAAATCTATAACCAATGTTCAAGAAAGCGTTGAACGGGAATGCGTAGAAATACTTAGAGTTCTTAGAAAACTTGTAAACACGTGCGTCACCGTCTTTGTAATTATCATCACGGTTCTGTTCGAAACCACCTGTACGCAAATCTGTATTGTTCAAGATATTAGTCAAACTCAAATTAAGGCTAATGCTCTTTCCATTGCGTAAACGAATGTATTTTCCGATGGAAGCATCCAACATAAATCCACCATCCAGTTTCTCCTGACCCGGTACATGGAGAACCGGATTTCCATTAGCATCTACGCCGGCACCATTTTTATCCAATACGCTGCCAAGACGACGATAGCTTGAGAAATCGATATATACACGATCATAATAGTTTCCGGTCAAATTGAAGAACCAACCTTTTACGTTATAATCCAAAGCAAGGCTATAAGCAGAAAGCGGAGTACCATTAGCACGCATACCTTTAGCATAAACACGATCGAGGTTTGACTCATTCTCACTTTCATATGTCAATACAGCATCCGGATTATTGGTGTATTTAGCTTCACTCCAAGTACCGATAGCCGTCAATGAAAGTTCACTTGTCAACTTAAAGGTAGCCGCTGCTTCTATTCCCCAATGTTCCTTTTCAATGCCATTCATAGAAAGATAAGTGAAACGTGCTTCGCTATCATTATAAAAAGCATCCATTTCTACCTGATTCTGGAAGCGAGTGTAATAACCAGTCAAACGTCCCATCACCCATGGAGTGTTGAAGTTATAAGTCAAATCACCACCAATGATGCGCTCTGTTTTCAAGTCTCTCACAAAGTCATTCTTAATACGTGGAGCAATAAAAGAGTTATAGGCCAACGGTGCACGTTCTTCATATCCGGCATTCAACGTGAAAGAATGGTTACCATTGATAGCCCAATTCAAACCGGCTTTTATACCTCCTTCAAGGAATTTAGCCGTACCGCTGCTACCAAGTGATTTCAACGGAGCACGTCCGTTTCTCATCAATCCATCGCGGAACATCTGTGTAGATCCTATCTTACCGGAAGCAAAATAGTTTAATGACCCGCCATTGTTACCCTGATAACGCACCCATGCACTCTGCTTATTCACATAGATGTTATAATCATAACCAAATTTATCACCTTCACCAATACGGCGGTTAGGATTATCAAGATCATTTTGCACCATACTGGAACTAGCTCCATGATCGCGCACTGCAAATTTGTCGACGTCAGTATAAAGCTGTCCGCCCAGCAAATCCTTCATTTTTTTATAATGCATACCTTTGGTTGTATTCACGGCAACTCCCGCAATGTAGCTGTTGTGTTCATTCCATTGATGATTGAATACCGAACTAAAGTTGAAAGCCAACTGATCATCATGACGTTCTTCTACATAATAAAGTGTCTCTTTACCTAATGCATTCGCCTGTTTATTGGCAAAATAAAGAGCATCCCAATCTAACTGACGATAAGCTTTATTATTTTTCCAATTATCTGTAACTTCATTAAACTGCTGCAATTCATCGGCAGTAGGAACAGATTCCCATACATCAAAGATTGAGCTAGGCAACTTTTTATAATAATCCGGGCGTGGATCGGCCGCATTACCATTCCAGCCTAGAGCACTTTTCCCATAGTTAGAATATTTGAATCCGGCACTTGTCACTAATTTCTTATTATCATCAATAGTGAAATTCCATGAAGCAATAGCCGATGGTTCGAACTGACGTACAATACGTGCATTTCGTTTTTCTCCATTCTGATATCCCCAGTTCGGATTATAATAATGACTGTTCGCTAAATAATAAGCTTCTTCGGTTGCCGCCATTTGCTGTCCTCTCTCTGTCGGTGTTCCCCAAGTTGCCAAAGAGAGACTATGGCGTTCGTTGAATACTTTCTCCGCACCGAGGAAGTAAGAAAAAGAATTATATTTGATTCCTTCAATATTTCCCTCATTACCCCAGCGATAACCTAATGATCCGGTAAATGCCCAACCATTGTTCATCAGACCTGTAGAATAAGTATACATTCCACGCAAAATGTAGTTGCGGTTACTACCTGACAGTGTTAGTTTTGAGCCAGCCGCATATTGGCTGGCACGTAAATTGATATTGGTGGCACCTCCTATCGCACCAAAAGTAAAGTTGTTAAATTCAAAAGGACCGATCCCTTCCTTATTACGGGTAGCATCGTTCAATCCTCCTATTAATCCGTAGCTGAAACGTCCTGTTTCTGCATCATTAAACTGTACCCCATTGATATACATGTCACTGTACTGGGAATCATATCCCCTTACACGAAATCTCATTGGGCTAAACAGATAACCTACATTTGACAGATAAACATCATTGTTAGAAGTGACCAATGCAGATGTGCTCTGTGCTGCATCATCATCCTCATTCAATTGTGATTCTGTAAACATGAAAGAAGCATTGTCCTCACGGGCGTTTTGCTTTGCCTTTTGCTGCGCAAAAAGTGCTGGCATTAAGCAAAATAGCACGATCGCTAACCCTAGTCGTTGTTTCATAATTTAATTTATATTAATGTTAATTGGTCTTTCATTTTGCAACATAAAAGAAATATGTTGTTACGCAAAATAACAAAGAATTTTATATATAACAATGTTTTTTGCAAAAAAAGTAACTAGCAAGGGTGGTTTTTCCGTTTTCTTTTTAGATATTTGTCATACAAATGACAAATTACCCACTTTTAAAATCAATTTTAAAGATGAAAAAAAGCTTAATGACTTTAGGTGTACTCGCTCTTTTTGTCCTCATGGCCTACGGACAAGAAAAGAAATTTGCCCTCTACAGTGTAGCGTTCTACAATATGGAGAATTTGTTTGACACCATTCATGATGAAGGTAAGAATGACTACGAGTATCTTCCTAACGGTACTAATCAGTGGAATACGATGAAGTATAAGGCTAAGCTGAAAAACATGTCGGAAATATTAAGTATGTTAAGTACCGACAAGTTACCAATGGGTCCCGCCATTATCGGCGTTTCTGAAATCGAAAATTACAGAGTATTGGAGGACATACTGAAACAACCTGCTTTAGCGGACAGAGGGTACCAATATGTTCACTACGAAGGAGCAGACCAACGTGGTGTGGACTGTGCTTTCTTCTATAATCCCAAATTGTTTGAACTGACAAATAGTAAACTCGTACCTTATGTATATATCAATGATACGGTGCATAAGACACGTGGTTTCCTGATTGCCAGCGGTAATATCGCAGGTGAGAAAATGCACTTTATCGTCAATCACTGGCCTTCGAGAGCAGCTACTTCTCCGGCGCGTGAACGCGCAGGGGAGCAGGTTAGAGCGATCAAAGACTCACTGTTAAAGGAAGACTCCGCAGCCAAAATTGTCATTATGGGAGACATGAATGACGACCCGATGGATAAAAGTATGGCTGTAGCGCTTGGAGCTAAACGGAAACCTGCTGATGTAGGACCTACGGACTTGTACAATCCTTGGTGGGATACTTTGAAAAAAGGATACGGAACTCTGATGTACAAAGGCAAATGGAATTTGTTCGATCAAATTGTATTCACCGGGAATTTGTTGGGCACTGACCGTAGTACACTGAAATTCTATAAACATGAAATCTTCTGCCGTGATTTTATGTTCCAAAAAGAGGGGAAATACAAAGGTTATCCTAAACGGACGCAAGCAGGTGGTGTATGGCTAAACGGATATAGCGATCACTTGCCTACTATTATTTATCTAATCAAAGAAGTGAAATGACAAAAGCATTATTTAGACTATTCATCCTATTCATAACCTGTAGCACTGCAATCTCATGTAGTGAACAGGATTCGCCTGACCTTCCGGACAATCCGGGCAATACCAATCAAGGAATTGCCTCTATTGACCAAACGCAAATCAATGCAAATGGAGGCGGATTTATCATCCGTGTAAAAGCTGATGGCACATGGCAGGCTTCAAGCAGTGAGACTTGGTGTACATTGAGTAGAGCATCGGGCAATGGAAATGGCTCTATCAGTGGATATATGAAAGCAAATACCGGAGCTGAACGAAGTGTCATTATTACAATCATAGCGGGGAAAGAAAAAGCAGAGTTTGCACTCAAACAATTAGCAGGCAATGGCTCAAATCCGGATCCAGACCCGGAAAAACCTTCGGGATATGCAGGGAGGATTGAAATTCCAGCTTTGCGTTCTGGAAATATGTATAAGTTCATCACGCACACTACTAAAGAGAATAACAAAGAGATTATTACTTATAGCTATGAGTATGATTGTAACAAAATGCATTCTCGTTGGGTCGCATGCACTTTTAGCACTGCCACTTCTGACAAAGATGCAGGAAGAAATGAGAACTTTACAGAAGATCTTTCATTACCTCCAGCATACAGACTTGGAGAAAAAGCTTTTTCTGGTTCTAACTACAGTAGAGGACATTTAATAGCTTCCGAAGACAGACAATATTCAGTAGCAGCCAACAAAAAAACATTCTACATGTCAAATATGAGTCCACAAATTCAAGATGGATTCAACGGAGGTATTTGGCTAAATTTAGAAAGACAAGTTCAAAGTAAAGGCTATAGCATTACTAATTCAAAAGATACATTATATGTAGTAAAAGGGGGAACAATTAGGGATGACCAGATACTAAAATATATATCTGATGGCTCTCATAATATAGCCGTTCCCAAATACTATTTTATGGCACTGTTATCCCTTAAAGATGGAAAATATTCTGCCATAGGGTATTGGTTTGAGCATAAATCTTATAATAGTAAAGAACCCTTTTCTAAATATGAGGTTACTATAGACGAGTTAGAAGCTAATACGGATATTGATTTTTTCCCTAATCTTCCTTCCGACATAGAAAAAGACGTAGAAAAGAGTAAAGACAACTGGAAATGGTAACAAGTCATACCACTACTTAAAGATATTCAACAAATATCTCACTTTGAATTTAAATGAAGAGTAAATTTTCTTTTTAATGATATTTACTCTTCATTTTTTATCCATTTCACTTTATCGAGTATAGTCGATAAAAACACATCTATTTTATCTATTATATTCGATAAAATAGTAAATTACTTGAATTGGACCAATGAAAAACGATCAATTGCTCCCTTTTCTTAAATATAAAAGAACAGCAACAAAACGAGATTACAAGCAATTACCACACCGAATCCTCCCAAAATCCAAGGACGAAGTTTACTCCCCTTCCCTGCAAAGAATAAAGCATAGAACATATTTACCATTATATTGCTAATGATAGCCTGCATACTACAAGCAGTAATTATCAATGCAGCCACACTGCCTGTATTTTGCAACAAGTTTAATATAAAAGGAGTTATATCACTAAAACCGGAAACAAAAGACAAGAGATTTAATCCGCCTGTGCCCGCATACACTAACGTATAGTGAGTTAAGAAAGTGAATATCACAAAGAGTACGGCAAAAATCAAAGCAACTTTAAATTCCAACGGGTTGCTACTATCATCCTCTTCTGTTTCAGCAGGCTGGTCTTCCGGTCGTTTTTGTCGGGAGTGGATAAACCAGGCAACAATAGCCGCCACCACCGCCATAGTCAACAGATACGGATAAATAGACAGGAAGATTTCTCTACTGAAAATAAGTATCAGTATCATAAATCGCAGAAACATCATGCTGACAGCCAGCAGCATGGCAGCAACATAATCAGTAGCTTCCTGTTCAGAGGCTTTTCGGCTTTTACGGGCAAGTACCGAGATCGTAGCCGTACTGCTGTATAATCCACCAATAATACCGGAAACTAACGTTCCGGATTCATGGAATACATACCTTTTTAATAGATAAGAGAGATAGGAAATGCCGGATACTACTACCGTTGCCAACCAGATAGAATAAGGAGTAAGATTAATATCCGGAATCAGATTCTTATGCGGAAGCATCGGTAATATGATACCGCTGATAGCCAAGAACTTGGCTAACGTAATCATTTCATCATTCTTCATCCGTTGCGCAAACTCCGTAAAAGTATGTTTGAGTTCAGTCAGCAGAAGCACAGTCACAACTACCATAACATAAAACCAGGAAGGTTGGGTAGCTACGATAGGAGCCATACAATAAGTAATCAGGGCAATAATGATGGTAGTTACACCAAAAACATGAAATTGTGATTGCTTTACATAATAGTTTAATCCCAACAGCAATCCCAATACCGCTCCACCTCCCATAAACAGACGCATATCCGTAGGGTCTAAGATATAAAGCAAGTAACCCAGTATACCAATAAAGGTAAAAGTGCGGTCGGTTCCGAAAAGAGTAGTTTCCCCCTCACGCTTCAGACTGATTCGACGTTGCGAAAGTCCGATTAATAAAGAAAACAAGGTTACTAAAACAAAAGTAACCAATTCACGCGGCACATAACTGTACAACTGTTCCATATCCATATACTGCTCTCTTTTTTATATAAGAACAAATATACGGTTTATTTGTTAACGCTCACCACGTTTTATACGGTTTTTTCATTAGCTGTGAGTTATAGTAGCGTATGTCGCCCGTTACCTCCTCACCGATAAAGTCGGGTTTTACAAAAGCCTCATCTTCCGATTCCAACTCTACTTCTGCCACAATAAGTCCTTCATTCTCACCATAAAACTCGTCGACTTCAAATACATGTTTGCCACTACGTACCAAATAACGGGTCTTGTCAATAATCCCCGGTTCGCAAAGCCTCATCAATTCTTCTGCTTCTGATAAGGCCAGCTCCTTTTCCCATTCATAACGACTGGTACCGGAAGCATTAGAAGCTCCCTTTATTGTCAGATAACCTTTTTCATCCCGAATACGAACCCGGACAGTACGCCCGCGAGCACTACTGATATACCCCTGCACAATATGACTCTGCGCAAAAGCCGAAGACTTGAATTCACCGATAACTAAAAATTTACGTTCTATTTCCTGTGCCATGGCACAAAGATAAATTAAAAATTGAGAATTAAAAAATGATAGTTTGATACCTCACATCATGTATCAGAAAACTACAATTCTTAATTCTCAATTTTCAAGTCTCTATTTATTTCAGAATCTCGTCATGAACTCAATCACGATTTTGTCCCGTTCCGATTCTTTTGGAACGCCGGAGTTCTTATAGAAATATTTCTCGAAGTTCAGTCGGAGGTCGGCAATGAAAGCTTTGGAAAGACTTAATGTGATTCCGCCTGTCACACGATGTCGGGCATAATCATTTATAATCAAAGCTTTTGTCGTTTCATCCATCTTACCATCACTATGATCGGTCATCATATCATAGCGAGCCAGGAAGGAGATTTTATTGAATACTTTCTTTAATGGTAAATCGTAATTAATAAAACTATTCACCGCATGAACATCTTTAAATGCTTCGTGACCGTACATTTTATATAAATATTCCGCCTCAATATGAAAACGGTCATTCTGATAATAGACACCGGCATCGTACATATTAATCCGCACATTTTCCGGTTTTATCATTTGGGTGCTAAGTGTCAGATTCCAGTTCTTATTAGGCAGTAACTGCGCTTTTATGGAGTAATTCAGCGTTTTATGCCATTCTTTCTGATTTGTCAGACCGGAGCCGTTAAACAATCCCCCTTCAAGAATAAATGGGAAACCGTCTTTATTCGTATAACCAGCCGTCAAACCGACATCACGCACATTTCCTACTTGCTTGGCAATGAATGAACGGTTGGCAAAATACTGCTGATGTGGTGAGCGGTGAGCATCTATCGTGAAAGGAACGCGCATCTGACCGATCGTAAAATTCAGGTCTTTCACCGGAAAAACACGTGCATACGCATCAAGCATCTTGATAGAGCCTTCATCGGAAAGGTCGATTTCCGCTTTATAAGCAACTATCGGATGCACATTTCCCGAAACACTGAAGCGTGCATTACGTACTTCAAAACGGCTTTCACTTGTTTCTGTCTGGTATTCGTACTTTCCCCGGATTGTTCCGTGAATCTCCGGCAGATAATCCTTAAACTCCATGGTCTGTTTATCCAGCATCTTACCATCCCCTGCATCTTCTTTTGCCTGTCCAAAGGCCATTGTCGCCAGCAAAAGCATAACGACGGTTGTTCTGATTCTACTCATTTCAGTTGTCTGCTACTAAATTCACGGCAAAAGTACAACTGTGAGGATACACGGAGATGACAAATTAACTACGGGAAAATGACAGAAAAGTTACATTTATATTACAGAGAACACAAATGCATTACAAAACAAAGAGTTCGCCACAAATTACGCAGATTAACACAGATCGGATTTGATATTCATCCTATCAATAACCAAACAATCTGGGTTAACCGTATAATTTGTGGCGAACTTATCAGCCGAAAAAGGAAAATGCGATCAGCATAATCAATGCCAAAATAATTAATGAGACGAACACTATTTTGACAACCTTCTGGGCTTGTTCTTCTTCTTTCTTACTAATTGCTACTTTTTTCTTCACCTTACCCATAATAGTTAGCTTTAAAGTTCAACGCTAACAAAGTAAGTACAAATCTATTAACTTTCCAAAAATAATTCTTGCTAATTTTATTTTTTATGATTCTTGTGAAGAAAACTCCATCAGATAAGCTTTGATAAAGCCATCTATTTTGCCATCCATCACACCGTTCACATCCGAAGTCTGATAGTTGGTACGATGATCTTTCACGCGACGGTCATCAAATACGTAGCTACGGATCTGTGAACCCCACTCGATCTTCTTCTTACCGGCTTCCACTTTCGCCTGTTCTGCCATACGATGCTGCAATTCCTTATCATACAAGATGGAACGTAGTTGACGCATTGCATTCTCACGGTTCTTCGGCTGGTCACGGGTTTCGGTATTTTCAATCAGAATTTCTTCTTCCTCACCGGTATAAGGATCTTTGTATTGATAACGCAAACGGACACCGGATTCTACCTTATTTACATTCTGTCCACCGGCACCACCGCTTCGGAATGTATCCCAAGAGATGTTGGCAGGCAAAATATTTACCTCGATACTGTCATCCACCAGCGGAGTAACGAATACAGAAGCAAAGGAAGTCATACGTTTACCTTGCGCATTGTACGGAGAAACACGAACCAGGCGGTGCACACCGTTCTCTCCCTTCAAATAACCGTATGCAAAATCACCTTCAATATTGATAGTACAGGTTTTGATTCCGGCTTCGTCACCTTCCTGAAGGTTGGCAATGGTAGCTTTATAACCGTTGGTCTCGGCATAACGCAGATACATACGCATCAGCATAGAAGCCCAGTCCTGACTTTCCGTACCACCGGCACCTGAATTGATTTTCAACACACAATCCATCTGGTCGGCTTCGTCACGAAGCATATTTTTGAGTTCGAGTGCCTCTACCGCTTCACTAGCTTTGGCGTAAGCAGCGTCCACATCTTCCTCGGTCACCAGTTCTTCTTTATAGAAATCAAATGCCAGTTCAAGTTCATCTGCCAATGTCTTGAGTTCGTTGTAGCCTTCAATCCACTTTTGCAGGTCTTTCACCAATTTCATTTGAGCTTCGGCCTTCTTCTGGTCATCCCAAAATCCCGGAGCTTGTGTTCTTAATTGCTCTTCTTCGACTTGAATTTTCTTCCCGTCGATGTCAAAGATACCTCCTCAACGCATCAGTGCGCTCTTTCACGTCTTTAAGTTGTTCAATAGTAATCATTTGATTTACAATTTTATTATTTACAAAATTCAGATATCGGGGGACAAAGATAAGCAAAAATCTGCTACCTTTGTTTTTGTTATTAAAATGTTGTCATATTATGAACAAACTATTGAAACTTTCTTGCTTGTCACTCTTCCTGACATAATATCTGGGTACTTCGGACATGACACCGGAGGAACTGAAAAGTGAATTCTATCGCTTGGCTTGTACTTTCTACGTATCTCCGGGCAACGAACGTACGTATGTCGTACTCTCCGGACTGAATGAGAATATGCCGGAATCGGAGGCTGCATTCAAACTGGCTAAAGACGGATTAACGAACCGCCTGCGTACCAAACGTATCATCAAAGGTGACATCATCTGGAGTTATATCAATGCACAGGACCTAGGCCAAAACGTAGACCCACGTATCAAGCTCTACAATGATATACAGAACATGACGCTGAAAGACATTGCCGATTTCCAAAAGCAATGGGTAAAAGGACGCACGTATGTTTATTGCATTCTGGGAGATAAGAAGGATTTGGAACTGGATAAGCTGAAAGCTGTAGGTCTTATTGAAGAATTGACGCAGGAGCAGATTTTCGGATACTAAAAAGGAACGAATAAACTAAGTCTGTCCTCTAAATAAGTTTATACTATCAAAATCAAGAAGTTTTTCTTTATAAGGAATTTGTAAAAATGAAAACAATACAAACTAATTAGGGAGATGTACTTATAAATAATAAACGGTGAACAACTCTGCCAATTGCACAGATTTTGTTCACCGTTTTATTGTTTGCGACTTATCGTTTACGGTTTACCGTTTCATATTTAACGTTCACCGTCCATCTCTTATTTCTCATTTTCTTCGTACATCTTTTCAATCTGCTCACTATAATTCTTGGCAACTACCGACCGTTTCAATTTCAACGTATTAGTCAGTTCTCCACGTTCCATACTGAACGGTTCGGGAAGCAGAGTGAAACGTTTGATTTGCTCATAGTGTGCAAACTGCTGTTGGAGTGTATCAATCCGTGCACGGAACAATCCTACAATCTTCGGATGTTTCAACAGTTCCTCCATATCTTTGTATTTAATGCCTTTTTCTTCCGCATACTCTTTCACAAACCCATATACAGGAACAATCAGAGCGGAAACAAACTTACGCTGATCGGCAATAATGGCAATCTGGTCAATATAACGGTCAATAACCAATTTCGTTTCCAAAGCTTGCGGAGCAACATATTTACCGTTCGATGTTTTGAACAGGTCTTTAATGCGTTCCGTCAGGAAAAGCTGGCCATTTTTAAAGTAACCGGCATCACCTGTATGGAACCAGCCATCGGGTTCAATGGCAGCAGCTGTAGCTTCTGCTTTCTTATAATAACCTTTGGTAATCGTCTTTCCCCGAAGAAGAATTTCATTGTCTTCACCGATTTTCACTTCAATTCCCGGAAGTACAACACCTACTGAACCGATATCATAGCCAACCGGCAATGTACAAGATACAGTGGCCGTCGATTCCGTCAAACCATATCCTACCACCATATTGATTCCTACCGAATGGACAAATTCATTGATTTCATCGGGAACGGCAGCACCGGCAGTCGGGAAAAAGTTACCGTTCTCAATACCGATTGTTTTTTTCAGTAGAGAGTAGATTGTCTTTTCGTAGAATTTATATTTCAGTTGATTCATCACCGGAGGAGTCTTACCCAAACGCAGATAATCCAGATTATGGATTCTACCTACCCGGATAGCATCCAGCATCAGTGCTTTCTTCAACCCTGCTGTTTCGTTAATTTTCTCCTGTACACCTGCATATACTTTCTCCCAGAAACGGGGAACACTACACATCAGTGTCGGACGAATTTCCTTAATCGTTGTCTGAATATCCGCCGGACGGAGATTGATACAAATCTGCACTCCTTTATGAATACAGAGATAACACCATGCTTTCTCAAACACGTGTGTCAAGGGGAGGAAGTTCATAGATACATCCTTATCCGACATGGTCGTCAAACGGTCATCGTGTGTATGAAACTGTTCCAGATAACAGGAATGATGAAGCATGACGCCCTTCGGTTCACCCGTTGTGCCGGATGTATAGAGAATGTTTGCCAAGTCATCGTATGAAGCCCGTTCGGTACGCTCTTCTACCGTATCATTGTGAGGTAATCCCTCTCCCATCGCCATAAACTCATCAAAATAGATAGACGATACGTCGCGGGGATCTTTCACTACCGAACGGTCAAAAATAATCAGTTGTTGCAGAGAGGTACAGAAACCAAAGATGCTGAAAGCAGCATCATACTGGTATTGCTCGCCTACAAAAAGGAAACGAATCTGCGCATCATTAATGATATATTGCGCCTGCGCAGGTGAACTCGTTGCATAAAACGGAATAGTAACAGCCCGATTGGCAAACGCGCCAAAGTCGACATAGAACCATTCGGGTTTATTTTGTGAAAATATACCGATATTCTCTTGTTCTTCTACTCCCAATGCCACGAAAGCATTAGCTGCTTGCCGTACTGATCCGGAGAACTGCTTCCATGAAATAGGAATCCATTGAGCTGTCTCATAGTCACGGTATTTTAAGGCTACCTTGTCGCCATATTTTTCGGCCTGACGATGGACCAGGACAGATAAATGATGATAAGTCATACTCTTTGTATTAGTAAATATGGTACAAAGGTATTGGTTTTACTTCATTTAGGCAACATTAATCCAAGAGTTTTGCAACGAACATTATGAATCAGATATTTGGCAATAAAAACCAAACGATTATAAACCAAACTATGCCAGCAAAGTATACTTCATCTTTACCGGCATAGTATAAATTACACTCTACTGTAAATTAGGAAAAATAATCATATTCCCTAACTCCTATCGATACAATCGTATTTCAGCACATAATGCATTCACAGACTCACCATTAGAGAAATTATCCAGTACATGCACTGTCAGATATCGCAGTTTTACAGGCGAATAAAAAGCTATTTCCCAAGGAGTATGATCAGAAGGCATCCCTGTTGTGCATGTCGCTATACCTATGCGCGTCAAATTATCCGGATCATCCCCACCTAATAATTCCACTTTTGAATAATCCAAATTCCATGCTCCCCAATAACCAGCAGGAGTAATTGAAAGCCCTATAATTTCCTGAGGCTCATGCATATGAAATGGTATTTTAGCATTTGGATAGTCAATATAACTCATTAGGAATGTGTTCATGTCATCATCACTTAAATCTTGTGTAGGAAGGCCATATCCTCCAATCACATCATAAGAAGTAACATCAATCATTGTTTTATCTTTCAAACTACCATTCACATCTATATTCGTGATTTCCTTATTCACTTTCCATAAATATGTACTATAATTTTCACTTATCTCAACTGCATCAGTAGTTACCAAAGACAAAGCCACCATTCCACTCTCAGCAAGTTCCTTAAGTGAACCAGATTCCTCATCAAGCGTGAAGGATATCATCTCCCCACTTTCAAGTTCTCCCTTTTTGATGGTAACCGTTTGATTCAGAAAGGAGATTGCGTCTTCTCCCAACCATGTTACGTCATCCTCTCCAGCATCCGATACCGAATTCTCCACTTTCATCGAAAAAAACAAATCCTGGGGAGCAGCATTGGTCAATTGCACCCGGAGATCCACCTGTTCGGAACCCGCAATCAAATCCCCTCCGTTTCCTGCCTGCACAACTGTAGATTCCATATAATTCTTGGGATAAAAACAACGGTTGTCAATAAATGCTTTGACAATGTCACCACTGTTTCCTTCCGGGAAAAGAGTGCTTCCCACTTCCCGTTCACTTTCACATGCAACAAACCACAATGGCAAAAGCAATACCATCGAAGTTATGATATTCTTCTTTATTGATTTCATGATATTTCAGTTATAATACATTATTTAATTGTTAGCATTGAGGCGAACATTATCTCTCCATTCAACAGGATCATTACACCATGCCTCATTTCCATTTCCTGTAGCATCGGTAAACCTGTCACCTTTTCCTTCATTGAATTTAAAATAAGCAAACAATGCATTGGAATGAGGATCGGTCGCATACAAGTTGTTGGCTATTTCCCGCTGAGATAAAGCCCGCTTCCATAAGCGGAATTCGCTCATCTGAACATCTGCTTTCAAATATTCGGCATTTCCAATTTTACATTTCGTTTTACTGAGATTGGTCACTTTACCCGGTACATCTATCGAATTATCCAATTTTCCGTCAACATACAGATACAACTTGCTGCTTGTACACACCCAAGCTATCTGATACCATTTATTCTCTTCAAACAACGTTGCACTGTTCATCTGTAAGCCCTGAGTCTTTATCTGCAAACGATTTCCTTCAATGGGGGCATCACCAAAACGAGTATAAATCTGCCCATCCGATTCGCCCAAACTGCTTGAACCATCAAAAAGGGCCTGATTATTCAATTCCCCAACCTTCTTCCCAAGTTTGCTCATATTGACACAGAACTCTAAAGTCCATTCACTTAAAGATAAATCTTCAACCAAACTGAAAGTAGCATTATGTCTAGAGTTGAAAACCGGGACTGAAGTCACAATGGCCGGATCAAGTAAATAAAGTATAGTACTTCCAGGTTTCAAGACCTCTGCCGCGCCATCTTTACTCTGAAGTGTCAAAGCAATGGCGTATTTATTTCCGCTATCTTTCATTTCCTGCGTCAAGGGAAGAATTTCCAATCCTGACGATTCCGAAAGAACCTCCCCCTGCTTTATCACAGCCTCTTTCCCCTTAAAATTATACTGTTCGGCAGGAAGAAATTTATAGGATGTATAATTAACTTCATTATACTTTGCCAATAATTCAGCATCTTCCACAAACTCAAAGTTATAGTCTTTCTCTGCCGGATCGGAAAGACGCACATTCAAATTGGCTGTCACCAAATCTTGATCAATAAACACTTTTAATGCAGTATTCGGATTCGTACCAGTTTGTGAAATATAGGCCTGATTATGTAACACCGAATATTCGGCATTATCACAACCGACAAACAGACATGTAAAGAATAATAGTCCGATTATATTTTGTTTTAATAAATATCTGTTCATTTTTTATTCGTTTTTATTTACTTAATACTTGGATTCTGAATTTGTATGGCTTTACGCAACGCCGGATAAGTTTCGCTCCCTTGTGCATTCACTTTATACTCATATTCCATATGGTAAGTTCCTACACCGCCTTTGCGATATTGTATGCCACCAACCGACGGATTCCAATAAGCAAAACCACTAAGTGAATTTATCTCCGTGCCGTCAGGAAGTATAAAAGCCGCCCCACCAGTCTTGGCATGATCCTCAAAATTCTCACAGATAATAATCTTTTTCGCAATCTCTCCAGCTGTCGCCACATCTTTAAAGTGGGCATACTGTTTGTCGAAGCGAGCATCCAGCCGACTGTTGTCTTGCTTATAATAAGTTGTATACGTTTGCAGAATCAGATAATCAAAATGGTGAAACAGCTCAGCAGGCAGTGCATCCGGTTCACCATCCACAACCAGCATTTTTCCCGTACCAGACTTCGGGCCGACTCTCTTCGACATCGTTTCCACAAACTTCGCGATTACTTGACCGTTATTTTGCCAAAGTTCCTTATTGGTAGGAAACGGATGCTGTACATTCGGTTCAGCATCGAAATCGAACCCATCATAATTATACTTTTCGATCGTATCACACAAGGCGTTCGCATATTTCTCCACTGCAACCAACCGATTCTCCAGTGAATAGTCCCACCCCCAAAACTTATGTCTCCAGTCTTCTATAGATGTACCATTGTCTATTTCCTCCTGTGGCATCGGCGGTGTAATCTGGTCGCCAATATCAAGCACCAGGAAACAGAACAATACCTTCGTTCCCTTTTTTTCTTGCACATAACGTAAATCTTCCATCATAGCAGGTGACGGATTCTTCCAGTTTCCCCACAATGACACAAAATCTACACTATCCGGCAATCCTTTTAAGGAATTCTCATAAGAGGCACCGGTTCCCGTCCAGTTACCATACCATCCGAACGCAACCGGATGATCACTCTTTTTATATTCACGCAGACGGGCATAATAAGCCTCATCCTTATTAGATATAGTCAGATTCGCAGGATCTTTAATTTCCGTATCCAACCAATCATCACAGGCCGTCAAAGCAAATGATATTCCTAAAATTCCAAAGAAATATTTATATAATCGTTTCATTTTTATAGCTTTTTACATTTAGATTTCTTACTTGTTACCGCCATTTTGCCACCACATCCTTGCAGCATAATCATCTTTCCCGCCTAACATTTCAACAGCTTTCCGATAATTTTCCTGATTATTGCCATTCATCTCTCTCGGATCAAACGGAATACGATTCGGCACATCCAGATCGTATCCATTGGTGGACTGAGCCACAGGAAATACGCAAGGATAACCGGTACGACGTATTTCATTCCATCCTTCCTGACCATCAGGAAACAAAGCAATCCATTTCTGTACAATCAGCCTTTCCATTTTTCTTTCGGGGGAATCATTATCATCCCACTTCACCGTGATTGTACTGACAGGTGCATGATTGCCTCCATATCCATCCGCAGCATCATAATAATACTCTTGTGTGTTTTCCGAATTTTCCAAGTAGTAATATTCCTGGCCGGCCACCCCCCATTGTTCAAACGACAAACGAACCGCCTGATTATAAAGCGCACCGGGAGTTCCTCCCATATCCCAACCTAACATCGCACCTTCAGCCCGGCAAAATGTCATCTCGGCAGCCGTCATCCACATTCCCCTTGAGTCTTCCTCAATATTGGCAGCAGAATATTTTTTCATAGCAAGGTCCTTATTGGTCACGTTGGCACCTGCACGGCAACCCACAACCGAACGTCTACCATATTCTTCCGTATTTTTAAAATACTGATAAATACGCGGGTCGCCAAAACCATTCATATAACTTTCCAAATCGGCACAGGCACGACTGTCTCCCCAGTCGACAGAAGTCTTATACTGTCCATTGGGAATATATGTTATAGCGCAATTGTCCTCGTTCTGTTCAATAACTCCCGCTTTATACGCTTCCACAGCAATTCGCTGAGCTTCATCCTGATTGACAAATCGCATGCGGATGGCCATACGCAACTTCAACGAGTTTGCAAATTTACACCATTGATTCATTTTACCTCCATACACCTTATCCGCATCCGCTTTCAAAACCAATCCCGGATTCGTCTCCACCAAAGGAGTTATGATGGAAATTGCTTTATCCAGAGTCTCTATGAGATGGCTATACACTTTCTCTTGAGAAGAATAAGCATTGGCATCTTCTTCCACCCCAATAGGAAGAGGACCGTATGTATCAGTAAAACGCAACATTAACTGCGCACGTAAAATTAATGCCAATGCATACATGGGGCCCTCTTCTTGTGTGAGGACAGCCACAGCATTAAATGAAGACGTCGCTTTGGCAAACACGTCCCGCCACGGTACGATTTTCCAATCGTCCGATGCATTAAAACAAGTATAATTCTTCACCGAAAAATCCGGCTTCACATAAGTCATGTAACGCCCCAAATAATTACCAATAAGATCTTCCGTATTTTGATAAGTATTCTCCTGTTCAGGAAAAGCAAAGTTCTGCAACTCTGTGATAAAAGAGGAAACCGCATAGTCGTCTCGTCCAAGCTCTTCCAACGAAGTCTCATGTCCCGGACGGTTAGCATCCTCAAACCCCGCAGTACAAGAGGTAATCCCGAATAGAACAAATGAACCGATCAACCAACTTCTCACTATATTTATTTTCTTCATCATCTTTCTTTTTTTTAAGTTAATATCAAAGTTTCAATTTGATGTTGAATCCCAGGGTACGCAAACTTGGCTGCATAAAATAATCAAACCCTTGATAATAAGTCCCTGTTGACGCAGTTGATTCCGGATCAAACGGAGCCTTCCTGTATATCATAAACAGATTATTGGCAGTCACTCCCAAGGTCAGTTCTTTACTCTTCAACCATTTTCTAGGTAAAGTATAGCTAATATGAGCTTCCTGTAAACGTACATTGGTCGCACTGTAAATATATTCGGACCATATAGGATTGTCTCCACCTACTACCGCATAATATCCTTCGGCTGAGATTTTTCCGGTATTTACTGCTATACCACCATTATTTCGTGCTTCAGCACTCACCGCTGAAACGCCATACTCATCCAGAATAGCCTGTGTCTGTGACATACATATACCTCCCAGGCGCGCAGTCAGGACAAATCCCAGATTCACACCTTTCCATGAAAAATCATTTGAAAAACCAAGATTGCCTTTAGGCAATACCGAACCCCGGTATTGTGGATTGGACAAGTTGGTCTGCATCACATTCCCGTTGGAATCAAGAGCGATATTCCCCTCAGCATCACGCTTAAAGTCAGTATATGTATAAATATCGCCCATACCACCACCTTTTTTCAGGACTACTCCGCAACCACTAAGTCCTGCCTGCCTTACCACCTCATTAGGATTCTCCAACAGTTCTACTATTTTGTTACGGTTCATACTGTAAGCCAATGAAGAGCTCCATGTAAAATCCGCCCAGGATTTAGTATATCCCACCGATAATTCCAATCCACGATTCCTGATATTACCTGTTTGAATATATTCCTTATTAAAACCTGCAGCTCCAGACGTAACATCCCGCAACAATGTCTGTTTGCGTGTATTGGATTGGTAAACAGTCAAGTCAACAGACAAAGCATTTCCAAACAAGCGTGCAGTGACACCTGCCTCCCATGAATCCGTACGTTCCGGATAAAATTTCTTCGGAAATTTGTAAGTTACTGTTTTATAAGTTCCCAAAGCGGGATTATATTCATACCTCCATGCCGATGACAGATTAGGCTCAATGGCCGAACCGACAGACGCCCACGAAGCACGTACTTTCAAATAATTAATCATTTGTGGCATCTTCGCCATTTCCGAAATAACCGCAGATACCCCTACAGAAGGATAGAAGAATGATGTTTGTGCGGTTCCATGCAAAGCTGAGTCCCAATCATTACGACCGGTCAGAGTCAAGTAAAGCATACTTCTATACCCCAACTCGGCACTGATAAACATTGAATTGATATAATGTTTGTAGCTCTCAAAAATAGGACGATTGTCATTGGTTGCGTTTCCATAATCTATAGCATTCGGCGTAAACACATTAGAAGGAGCTTTCAGACCTCCCTGAAAACCGGTAACATCATATTTCAAACGGGAAAATGAAGCACCCATATTAGAAGAAATGCTAAAATTCTCCCCTAATGTCTTATTGATATTAAGCATCAAGTCTCCATACAATGTCTGATCATTAATCTTATCATAGCCATAAAAACCGTAATCGGAAGGTGCAAACAACTTTAATGTAGAGGCATACCGTTTATCTTCCTGCTTAGTGGCAGCATCATCCCAGCGCAAACGCCCGGTAACATTCAGCCAGTCTAATATTTCATATTTCAGGCTGGCACTCACCATATAACGATTCCGGTCATTAGTGCGATTCATACGGTTTGCCACCCAATAAGGATTCTGCATCTTAAGAGCATCTCCATAGTTCCAATTTTGCACATATATCTTACGAACAGGATCATATACCTCAAATGTACGGATTGCATCAAAACTTTCTCCCCTCGGGAAAAGATAAAGAGAAGTCAAAGGGTTAAACCACTGACCTTGAGCCATCAGATTTTTATCTTTCTCACGAATATAATTAAAGTTAAAATCACAAGTCATCTTATCATTCAAGAATGAGGTGGTATTACGAAACGTAAAATTATACCGATCATATGAGTTATTAGGAATAATCCCTTGTGCATTCGTCGTACCCACAGAAAGATATGTCTGATTCTTGCTAGTACCTGCTGTCAGTGAAATATTGTTTTGAATATTAGTACCCGTATTAAAGAAATCAGCCGGTTCATAAGTACCGAATTCCGAAGTAGCTTTATCTCCCCAAGTTTTTATCTCCCCCGGACGATTCACATATTGGTCCTGAAACTTTGGCATTACAAATGGATTGGCAAACTGTGAACTATTAGAAATCGTGACGGACACTTTTCCTTCTTGCCCCTTCTTAGTAGTAATCATAACCACTCCCTGAGCAGCAGCCGAACCGTAAAGAGCGGCAGCAGCCGGTCCGCTAAGCACCGAAATAGACTCGATATCTTCCGGATTGACATCCGCAATACTTTCTGTCCCCGGCTGATTCGCATACATCATTGCATCCCCCTTCAATTCTCCCTGGCTTCTACCAGTCACAGGAATACCATCAATAACATAAAGAGCCTGATTACTTTGGCTGATAGACTTCGGACCACGCATCACCACACGGGCAGCGCCGCCCATACCAGCTGAGGAAGCATTGATATTCACTCCTGCAACCTTACCGGACAATGAATTCATGAAATTGGCACTCTTCACAGTAGTGACAGCATCATTGCCCACTTTCTGAACATTATAACTTAATGCTTTCTCTGAACGCTTAATTCCTAAAGCCGTAACGACCACTTCCCCCAGTTCCTGAGCTCCATCCTCCAAAACAATATTGACAATATTTTCTGTAGCATGAGTCTCTTTTGTCTGATAACCTACGTATGAAAAAACAAGAACAGGCGTTGCAGTCTTAGTTGTTATTTTATAATTGCCATCCAAATCGGTCACCGCACCGTTAGTTGTTCCTTTTTCAATCACTGTAACTCCGATTAACGGTTCTCCTTTCGCATCTACAACATTGCCGGATATATTTCTGCTTTTAGCCTTTTTGATATTTTGTTCCGGCACAATCATTATATAATTATCTTTTATCAAATATGTAAAACCTGTTCCTTTAAGAATTACTTTCAAAGCTTGCTCCAAAGGTTGTTTTTCAATATCTAAAGATATTCTATTCACAGGAAGTTGAGAATCATTATAAGAAATAGACATGTGGGTTAACTTCCTGACTTCAGCCAATGCTTCCTGTAGTGAAATATTTTTTCTTTTTATTGTTATTTTACTACTATTCTGAGCATAAATCGCTGACCCTACTAATAGCAGACAAATTATTAATATACTTTTTCTAATGTTTTTCAGATATAAATTCATATCTTAGCAGCGTTTTAGTGTTAAAATCATAATATTTTCTCAAGTCAAACAAAGGTAGTAAACTATTTTTTACACCATTTTAATACTAAACTTATTTCATATCCGGAGTAGGTGGGGCCTTCTCCGGATATTTTTCTACATAGGCGGAGTAAATTGAGCGTTAAATAATAAGAAAAATATTCATTACCAAATTATATGGCAGGCATTGTCTTTCAAACGATAATCAAATTGGCCGACAACCACTTGCATCACTTCCAAAACTTCTTCCAGCCCTGCATTTTCTTTAAACACAAAGTTGTAGCGATCCTGATTACGTTTCTTCGTAGAAACATAAAACATAATTCCAAAATGACGCTCCAATGTCTGTATAATTTCAGCAATTGTGGCTTTATTAAATACAATTTCCCCTCGTTGCCATGCCGTTACATCTTTCATGTTGGCAGTCAGCACTTGGCAGTCAGCTGTACATTTATTATACACAACCTGATATCCGGGAGTTAAAACATAACTAATCGTATCATTACAGTCCACTCGTACTTTCCCTTCGATCAAAGAAGTGGTTATTATATCTTCTTCCGGATAAGCTTTCACATTAAACTCTGTTCCCAAGGCAGTTATTGCCATATTTGATGATCGCACAATGAAAGGTTTCTCCGGATTTTTTGCCACTTTAAATTCGGCTTCTCCCATCAGATAAACCGTTCGGGTCTTGCCCTCCAGATTTTCAGGATAAAATACATATGAACCAGAATTCAGACATACGGTAGTTCCGTCCGGAAGACTGATTGTCTCTCTGGCCCCATTATTCACATAATGTTCCACCATTGCGATATTGTCCCTGTCAAAATGATTATAACTTACCCACAAAGTAGTTGTCACAGACAGAATGACGATAACAGCAGCTGCCGCAACAGATTTCCACAACTTCCAACGATTTACATTTGTAACCATTGGAGTATATTCAATGCCGATTTTATCCAATACCTGCTGAAACGAATGCTCCATACCGTGTCCAAACTTTCCTTTCGTCTTAAACCATAAATTATGAAGCGCCATTTCTTTCTCTTCTGCAGAATCAGGACTAATCATCCAACGATGAAATCTGTCGATTGTCCGCTTTGAATAATCAAAGTCAATAAAAGAGCGTAGCTGTTTTTCCAATTTACTTTTCATCTATACCAAATCAAGTGTTACATATAAGAGACAACTTGCCAGACATACATACTTAGTCTAAATAGAAAAAAAATAAAAATAAAATGATTTTTTTTAGATCTTGAAGGGCTTTATAGATATGTTGCTCAACTGTACGAACCGAAACATTCAACTTCTCAGCAATTTCCGGTGAAGTCATCCCTTCCTCTCTGCTCATTAAAAAAACACGCCTGCGCTGTTCCGGCATGCGTTCAAGAGCCATCTGAACAAAAAGCTCAAGTTCATGAGCACAAAATTCATCATCCGGCGTAGGCAATCCCAGTTCCGCCATTCGCATTTTTTCTGCTGCAACATCCAAGTAGTCATATTCAACAGCCTTATGCTTCAAAAAATTATAGATATGGTTTCGTACAACTGTATATAAATAACTATCCAATTTTTCACGTTCTAACCATAAATCCGGTTTCTCCCATAGCTTAACAAATATATCTTGAGCTATATCTTCTGCATCTTCTTCTGATTTTAACAATTGCCATGCGAAAGTTTTTACTTTGGGGAAATTCAGATCAAAAAACTTTTTAAAACGAAGAACTTTATCTTCCATTCGTGTGATAATCATCATGTATATCCATTAAGATTAACAAGTAAAATATAAAACCCTTCAACAAAGTTAATTATTAAATAATTTATCAACAACCTTTTTCATAAGAAAAGAATCAAAAAAAGAAAGATTTCAATAGTTTTCCGGACCTAAGCAACTAATAATCAATAGATAAGAATTAATTCATTATTTTTATTTGAAACAACTGTGCAAAACGACTATCTTTGTGCAAAGATTAAGGTATAGATAAAAGATTTGCACTATGAAATATGATATTCCGTATATGACAACAGAGGCTGTAAGCCTGCTTAAATCACTGATTAGTATTCCTTCAATCAGTCGGGAAGAAACCCAGGCTGCGGATTTCCTGCAAAACTATATTGAAATGGCAGGTATGCAGACGGGACGTAAAGGAAATAATGTGTGGTGCTTTAGTCCGATGTTTGATCTGAAGAAGCCGACTATTTTACTTAACTCCCACATAGACACAGTGAAACCGGTTAACGGTTGGCGGAAAGATCCGTTCACTCCACGTGAAGAAAACGGTAAGTTATATGGATTAGGAAGTAACGATGCCGGTGCCAGCGTTGTTTCGTTATTACAGGTGTTCCTGCAACTATGTCGTACTTCGCAAAAATACAATCTGATTTATCTAGCCTCTTGTGAAGAAGAAGTCTCAGGAAAAAACGGAATTGAAAGTGTATTGCCGGGACTTCCTCCAGTCTCATTCGCTATCGTAGGAGAACCTACAGAAATGCAACCTGCCATTGCCGAGAAGGGATTAATGGTACTAGATGTGACCGCAACAGGTAAAGCAGGCCACGCAGCACGTAACGAAGGAGACAATGCAATTTACAAGGTGTTAGACGACATAGCTTGGTTCCGTGACTATCGTTTTGAGAAAGAATCACCCTTGTTGGGTCCCGTGAAGATGAGTGTCACTGTTATCAATGCCGGTACACAACACAATGTGATTCCCGATAAATGTACTTTCATCGTCGATGTCCGGAGTAACGAGCTTTACTCAAATGAAGAATTGTTTGCTGAAATCAAAAAGCATATTTCCTGTGAAGCCCAAGCTCGTTCATTCCGTCTCAATTCTTCACGAATCGACGAGAAACATCCGTTTGTTCAAAAAGCTGTGAAGCTAGGACGCGTTCCTTTTGGTTCTCCAACATTGTCCGACCAGGCACTAATGTCCTTTCCATCAGTGAAAATAGGTCCGGGCCGTTCGTCACGCTCACACACGGCAGAAGAATATATCATGTTAAAAGAAATAGAAGAAGCTATTGGACTTTATTTAGAGCTATTGGACGGGCTTCTGATTTAAGCCATAGCTATTCATACTTGCTGTAAGAAATCCGATATAACTGTCACGGCAGGTATGAATTGTCCACCAATACGAACAAATTCATCCAGATTAGCAAATCACGATACTATAATACAACAATCATTCCAACAGATTAAACAATGTCTTTTCCAGCTTCTTACTTCTTAAATCTTTTGCAACAACAATGCCCTCCGGATCTACAAGAAAAGTTTTGGGTATTGCATAAATACCATATACATCAGCAGCATCCACATTCAATACTTGTGTCCAGTTCATTCCGAGTTCTTCAATAGCAGTCCTCCAAGCTTTCTGTTTCTTATCTATAGAGATACTAATCACCTCAAATCCCTTAGAAGCATATTTCTCATAAGCAGCTTTCACATTGGGCATTTCATTCCGGCACGGACCGCACCATGAAGCCCAAAAGTCTATTAACACATACTTCCCCTTACCTACATAGTCGGACAACTGTTTTATCTCTCCAGCATTGTCTTTCACCTTAGCGTTCGGAAAACGTTCGCCAATCTTTATCTTAGCGTCCATTGCCTGCCGTTTCTTTTGTTCTTCACGCTCCTCCGGAGTCATTTTCTTTTCACGCTCGGCCTCAAAACGCCGGGCCATTTGCCTCATTTTTTCTAATTTATCTTTCACCAATACATGCTGCGCAAACACAGAAGAAGCCTCGCTCATCATATCTTCCAATAGACTGTGATATATAGACACTTCTTTTAAAGATAACAGAAATACTCCCACCAAACTGTTTTGGTGTTCTTCTACAAAAGCGCGAATCGAATCCCTCTGTGCCAAATCTATCTCCACATTTCTCCGCCATATTGCAGCAAATGCAGTATCCCGTTTCAGTGCTTCTCTAAAACTCTCTCCAGATTTTTGGCTCATGACAAGTGAAATATTACTTTTCACTATTTGTTTGTTATTATTTATCACCGACTGCATTCCTTTCCAAGCCACATCCAAAGTATCATTCAGCGGCGTACCTCCTACGGTCCTCGTGGTAAGATTGATCACAATCTTTCCTTTTTCGAGAATCAACGGATAAGTTTCTCCATCCCTATCCTTAATAAGTGCAATATTCGGTGTCTGACGTACACCAGAAAAAGAGAACTTTCCCTTTTTCACTTTTGCACTGTCGAGAACGACTTCTTTGGCTTTTTCTCCATCATCCATCAGACACAAATACAACAACTGATTATTCAATTCCTCATTAGCAATACCTTGGATAGAGAATTTCTCTTGGGCAGAAGAAAATATAGCAATAGCACAAAAAGTGCATAAAATCATAATTCGATTTCTCATATAGAATAAATTTATATCAAAAACAGTAAACACTCATGTTCAATACCTGCTATTATCATTTCAAATTCTGATAATCATTTAAACTAATAATAGATCTTCTTATTTTTCTTATCGGAAATGGTCTGATAATCTTTCACCTTTATATTAAAATATGATTTAGACTTTCCATCATCATTAGAAGGCAACTGTTCTTTATCTTTTTTGTGTGGCAACTCAAGAATATCTATTTCTTTCACACTCTTCTTCAGTTTCGGGAATAAAAGACTGATATAAATATATTTATGATTAAATCCTTTGACAGCCAACAGCCTCCCTATCGGAGCTCCACCATCATATCCCCGCACATTATACTCATCGCCACTTTTCTTATCGATAATCTTAAATCCCGGACTATAATACAACCATTGCCAATCCCAATAAATAGGTTGTATGAATGTCACTTTAGTATCATTCTTTCTCCTTTCAATCGAATATAAAGAAGGACTTGTAGACATCCCATTTTCATACGCTTTCTCATACACTTCTTCAGGAACTATAACTATACTATCGCTTGGAAGCATATAGGCTTGTGCATATAATTCTTTATCACGCTTCTGCTTTTGCTCATATTCTTTCAACCGCTGTTCACCTCTTTTTACTCGTTCACTTTTCTCCGGCATTACCTCTTTGGACATCTCTGTATGGAGTTGCTGCACTAACAACGGCGTTGTCTCACGCATAACAATCAATGAAGCCTCTTTATATTTTTTACCTACGGGAGATTCATAAAATGCAGCAACAGCTTTTAATTCTTCCAATGTTAAATGCTTCTCATAAACAGGCATATACATTTCAAACACCTTATTCTCTACTTTCTCTTTCCAGTTTTTAGAGAACTCATTCCAATAAGCCTCATCCTTTTTCGGCGCATTCAATTTCATTATAGATGATAATCTCTGGAGAAAGTCATCCGTAGTAGTCGAAGTACCAGAAAAATCCATGATTTTCTTCAACGTTTCTTTGTACTCATCTGTCGCATTTGTATTTTGTGCAGAAGCTGGTAAAATTAAAGTAAACAGTGCAATTATACACATCGTTACTTTAGGAAGGAAAATGTTTTTCATAATTATCTAATTTCATTTATTTTGATTCCATGTTTTATTTTGCATTTTTTACAAAGATACACATTAAATCTATATCATTTAATAGAATAGTACAATCAATGAGGCTACTATCCGGCTGCCCTGCAATGTATAGATAAACGAAATATCCCCTATTCATCGCTAATTATAACATTCATTCCCCTCTCTTATCAAAATGGCTTTGGACAATTCATTTCATCTTTTGATATGATATTATTATCTTTTTCTCACATACTTCGTTCATTTTTCGTAATTAACGCTATCTTTGCAATAGGTCGCTAAATCTAAATAAGACTTTCAAAATACATAATATACGAATATGAAAAAGATTTTATTTTTATATATCATTCATCTAGGATTTGCCCTACAACCCATACAAATTCAAGCTTGTTGTCTCGACAATGAGGCTGTTCTCGCCAATGGGACTGCCATTATTCTACAATCACCTAAAGTGGACAATACCAAAACCATTCAGTTCATCAAAGATTTCTACGCAAACTACGTTTTTGGAGCAAAGAATTATGTTCCGGCAGTAAAAAAGCATTGTACAGCCAAATTGCAAAAGCAGCTGAAAGATAACTACGAGTATGACAGCGAAGGATATGCGATATGGAACTTCCGAACAGGTATGCAAGACGGACCAAGCGACATATCTAAAGTAACATCAGTAACTGCATTGGGAAATGGTTTATACAAGGTCAATTTCATTGATATGGGAATAAAGGGTAACCGTACTTTGAAAATTATCGACGTAAACGGGACACTGAAGTTCGATGCTATTAAATAATCCCCTCTAAGCAGATATATTATCAATTTAACAGATAACTAAAAAAGCCTTACTATTCAATCAAATAATGAAAGTAAATCATCTATAAGACTACATCTTTCACCACTTTCACCTTCTTCCCGAAACCTCCATCCAGAGCAGGAAAGCGGGTGAAAGCGACCATGCAAAAGCCCTTCTATCACGCTTTCACCATTTTCACCGACACACTTCAAATCGACGCTTACTCAAATCGTTTCCATTTACCGCCGGAGCACATCACGAGATACCCCGTAATAACCCGCTGCAGCCACATAAATCGGCTGCATACGTTTGCCGATATTTCGCAATTTACCTTCTTCCAGCAATCGCCGGAGATGACGATTCGCCGTAGTCCGTGTCATGCAGCATACTTCCTGAAAATCATAACGAAGCATTACGTCATGATCGGCGAAATATTCCTTCAGCCGCATATCTATCTCCACCTCCGACAAAGACTCCGAATGGCGCGCATACTTACTCCGGCTGGCTTTGGCACCTACCAATTCACCCCGCAGGCGAGCATCCGGACGGAAACCGATTGTTTTCAGTTCCATCTTCGACCATTTGTTTTTAGTACTGCGGGTCACCTTTTGCGTGCTCCTCAAAATAGGGGCAAAATAGCCTAGCCCCTCGATATGTACCTCGCGTCCTTCACGTAGTTCTTCACCACAAATTTGGGCAAGCATCTCGAACGCATTTTTTACATCACCTACAGAAAGCGAACTGCGTCCGTGAATCATCCGGCACAGTTTATCCGTTCCCACCTTACCATTCAAAAAAATGCGGGGATGCAAACCTTTCTCTTCCGAATCATCGGACTCACCGGGATTCTCATACCAATCGTAAAGTATAGCCATTAGTAGTTAACGTTTTGATAGTGAATATATTTCATGTAAAAACTTTAAGTTTATCATCAAACCACTACCGTGGTTCATTTAAATCACAGTTGTTATCCAAGTAGATCACTTTTGTCATTTGATTAAACCACGAAAGTGAATCAACAATAACTCTTCGTCAAAGATACGATAAAAAATAGAGAAAAGGACGATAAGAAGCCGCCTTCTTCAGTCAAGTAGAAATTTATATTTTTTCCGGAGAAACACTTGCAAACCGGTATCATCCTATAGTACATTCGCAGTATCAGTGCTGAACAATAAACCGATTTTAATCACTTAAAAATAGAAAAAACAATGAATGCAATAACATTGATATGGAGACAGGTATTGAAGGAACTAAAATTGTTTCAAATGAAGGAAAACAAAGAAGATGCAGTTGAGAAAACAGACAAAGAGCCACAGAAAACGCTAAAATGTCATGAAGATAAATATACCGTTCCCCTGCCGGACACAGCACCGCCTACTGGAAGGGAGAAAGAGACAGAACGAAAACAACCGGTCCGATTAACCCAAGAGGTACGTACATTCCTGCAAAAACAGTATGATTTTCGTTACAACCTATTGACGGAAGAAACGGAATATCGTCCTGCCAACAAGCGTGCCGTTCCTTTCGAACCTGTAAGTAAGCGGGAACTGAACACTTTCTGCATGGAAGCACACGACCAGGGCATATCCTGCTGGGATAAAGACTTGAGCCGTTACATTTATTCCACTTGTATTCCTAAATACCATCCTTTCCGGCTTTACATGGAGGAACTGCCCGGCTGGGATGGGACAGACAGACTGGAAGCTTTGGCGCAGCGTGTCTCTGACAATCAGCTCTGGATAAAAAGCTTCCATACCTGGATGCTGGGACTCACCGCCCAATGGTTAGGCATGACGGGAATACATGCCAACAGCGTAGCCCCCATACTTGTCAGCAGCGAGCAGGGACGACAAAAATCCACATTTTGCAAGGCACTGATGCCGCCGGCACTGTCACGTTATTACATGGACAACCTGAAACTGTCTGCACAAGGAAAACCCGAAAGGTTACTTGCCGAAATGGGACTTCTGAACATGGATGAATTTGACAAATACGGAACGCAGCAAATGCCATTATTGAAGAATCTGATGCAAATGGCAAACCTGAATATCTGCAAAGCTTATCAAAAGAATTTCCGCAACTTGCCGCGCATCGCTTCGTTCATCGGTACAAGCAACCGTTTTGACTTGCTCACCGATCCCACCGGTAGCCGGCGATTCATCTGCATTGAAGCAGAACATTTGATCGACTGCGAAGGTATCATGCACGATCAGATCTATGCCCAACTGAAAGCTGAACTGCTCTCCGGCATCCGCTACTGGTTCACAAAAGAAGAGGAACGGGAACTGCAACGCCACAACGCCGCTTTTTATCATCCGTGTCCGGCAGAGGAAGTCTTTCATGCCTGCTTCCGGATAGCTAAAGATGATGAAGAGGGAAGCGAACGGCTCTCGGCTTCGGACATATTCAGAAGACTGAAAATGTATAACCCCGCTGCCATGCGTGGAAGTAATCCGGCTACGTTCGCGCAAGTTTTGCTTGCGGCAGGTGTCACCCGCAAACATACCAAATATGGAAATGTGTATCTGGTGAAACCGATGAAAGCGGCATAAAGCTTCTGACAGAGGAAGGATTCACCCGTAAGAGACTGGGAAATAACAGTTTACAAAGGGGTGAAAGAGGTGAAAAGAGAAAGAGGACATTAAGAGGGAAATAGGCTATAAACAGTAAGATTTTGAATAGAAAATCAGAAAAGACTTGATTATCTATTCAAAATCTTATTGTTTCCGGATATTTATCCTACTATCCATTTACTGCCCGGTATAAACGAGATTATCTTAGTTGTTACCAAACAACAGATAAACGTAACCACTGCGATACATGGTATAGCGGCAACAGTGGGAAGCGCCAATGTATCTTTGAACACAGTCACCCACAGTCCGAGCCAGAATATGTGCATAAGATACATACCATAGCTAAGTTTCGATGTTTCCGTCACTAACTTGGGAGCTTGCGGACGTTTGATACATGTAAACATAAGGAATGTACCCGTTGTGAGAAGCACACAGTTAATCGTACAGAAAGCCCATCCTATTTCTATTACAGGTGTGGAATGGAGTTCGCCGGGTATAGCCTGCACATAGAATGAATAAATAGTCCATACAGCACCGATTACCATTAAAATGATTCCTACAGTGAAACGTTTGGAACGGTTCCAGGTAAGATGTACACGAATGTAATGTGCCAGAACAAGATAGCCCAAATAACCGGAGAAGTACCACAACATGTGGTATTCATTCCAGAAACATTGTCCCCACACTTCACCGCACCAACGATTGAGATAAGGCATACAGGTTGACAACACGAACAGCCCTATAAAGAAACGCTCTTCTTTAGCCGTGGCTTTTCTCAACCATGGGGATATAATTGGGATAAACAAATAAAGGCTTATCAGAGGATACATAAACCACAAGTGTCCGGCTAGCGTCGGAAAATTCAGGAATATCCGCGACAAGTCCTTCATAGATGTTTCTCCGTCTATCTGTCCCCACAGCATAGGTAGAGTGCTGTACAGTATCATGAATATGAAAAACGGTGGAAGGATGCGAAGACAGCGCTGGCGATAGAATTGCCACATAGACTGCTCTTCCTTCATCGGTGCAAGCAGGAAGGCAGAGACTATCATGAACAGGGGTACTGCCATACGTGAAAAACCGTCGTACACTGATACCCATAGCCGGTCTACTTCATTTGCCAAAAAAGACTGCGGACCTGCCATATCAGTGGCTCCGGGAGCACAGTAGAAATTTTCACTGGCATGAACAAGGATGACGAGAAAGCATGCAAACACACGGATGTAATCTAAAAAAACAATACGTTTCATTTATTCTAAGTTTTCTAGTTATTAATTTATTCTTTTGTGTTCGGGAACGCAGAGATTCTCAACCGTGCCGCACCCATAGGGATCAATGTTATTTCTTCTTTATCACCTTTCACCGCATCTTCTTCCGGCAATACGCCACACAGTCCTGTTTCGTCTATCTTCCATTCAGGAACCGGACGACCGATAGCTTTTACTTCCAAAGATACACTGGCTACTGTGAAAGGATAGTTGTCAGCCGGCCAAGATTTACGGATTACCTTGAAATTCTTCAAAGGTTCTTTCTTATCCAATACCAACGAATAATTCCAAGGGCTATCTGGATAGATTTCAGTAGTAGGCCATTTCTTCGAATCAGCACCTTTCTGCCATTTTGAATCACCGATAGCTGTTTCTCGACTGTCTTTCTCTACATATTTCTCTGCAATCTTAAGAGACAAAGTCAAAGGTCCGTAATCTACGCTTACGCTGTTTTTATTCACCTGCCAGGTACGCATAGACAAAGACATCGGAAGAGTCAATTCCACACAATCACCATTCGCCCACTCGCGATTGATGCAAAGATATTTTCCCGCTACAGGAGCTGCACTTACCTTCTTGCCATTCACCCGCACTTCCACCTTTTGAGTCCATGAAGGAATACGAAGATAAAATGGAAAAGCGACCTTTTCATCGGTAGAAACAGTGAAGGCAATGCCTTCTTCAAAAGGATAATTTGTCTCTTCGTGAAGAGTGATTTCCTTGCCGTCACCCACTTTCACTGTAGCTTTGCAAGCTGCATAAATAGCTGTTGCCACTCCGTTGTCGGGAGTTGCCAATACCAGATGTTCGGTGAAGTAAGGCCAGCCCTGTGCATGATTATGTTGGCAGCAACGACTGCTGAAAGGATTCATCGAAAGGAACGGGCCACGATTGTCAATGCCCGGATGATGGTTCTTCGAATCACTGATGGCATGGTTCGGACAAGTGATATAACGCAATGCCTTGAAATCGGGCATCACGGCAGCCGGATAAGAGTTGAACGCTACTTCTTCACAGTGTTCAGCCCACATGGGATCTCCTGTCATGCAAAGCATGATTTCATCGGAAGCCATTTGTTCTACCAAACCGCAGGTTTCCACTCCCTGTCGGGGATCGATATATCCCAGACGAGCATTTTCGTCCGCACCGAACATACCTCCGGGAACCTGTCCAAAAGTACGCCGTATCAGATGATGGACATTATAAGAGGCTTTCAGCATCGCTGAATCTCCGGTCTGCATATAATAAGTGGCAGGTTCACGGAAACATTGGGCGATATTTACATTGTGCCAGTTAGGTAAGGAGGTGGATTTCGTCCAGTCGGCTGTGTTACGGTGAATCTTCTCGGCTAATTCGAGTAGGAAAGCATCCCCAGTATGGTTGTAAAGCCAGTAGATACTGATGATGTTATCACCGCCACGGCTTTTCTCCCAATAATCTTCCAGAAGTTGGTCATCGGGAACAGTCATCTGCCACTTGAAGTAATTCGTCATCAGGTCAATGACACGCTGATCTTGAGAATACTCATAATAAGATTGCAGACACCAGAGCATAATCATCTGTGCCCAAAGTTCGCGTTTGCCGTTACGTTCATTGACCGGACCGAAATAGCCATCCGGCTGGCGACTGGCAAATACACCTTCAATCCAATATTTGGTTTCTTCAATCATCTTCGGGTCATTCAGGATATATGCTAGATTGCCATACCCTTTGAGCCAGTAAGGAACTTCCTCCCAGCCGTGATCGCCACCAGTTGTCAACCAGGCATTATTATCCTTTTCCAGCCAAGCGCTGATTTCTCCCAAATGTCCGGTCAGACCGTCACGTTGCAACTCCAGATACTTCTTCACCCATCCTTCGGGCTGAATACTACCTACCGGCAACTTTATAAAATTCAACGGTCGAAGCGGAGCGCGATACCCGATATAATTGGTATTGACGGACTGTATGTCCGGTCGGTCCACTACCGTCACCGTACCACAAGAAGAAGCAGGCGCACAAGCTGTAACCGCCACTCCAAGCACTATCGATGCAAAAAGTCCTTTCGTTTTATTTTTCTTCATTTCGTCTATTCTACTACTTCCGGAAATCATCCTAATTTCCCTATGAACCCAATTGAGCACTAACAAATTACATTAAAATAAAGAACGGATAATCTCTAATCAGACAACCCGTTCTTCAATGGCATGAACTGCCTTTATAACCTATTTATCAACAGAGAATTTGAAGATACATTGGCTTGTATACTTTTCGCCCGGGCGAAGTACAGCCGACGGCCATTCCGCTTTGTTCGGAGTATCCGGATATTTCTGTGTTTCGAGACATACGGAAGCACGTTGGTTGTAAGTAATGCCTTTCTTTCCTGTCAGTGAACCATCGAGGAAATTACCTGCATATACCTGAATACCCGGTTCATTAGTATAAACGTCGAGTACGATACCAGTCTTCGGTGATTTCAAAGAAGCGCATTTACGGGTTACGTCGCCTTTCGTGTTCAATACCCAGTTGTGATCGTAACCATTGCCATTTTTCAGCTGTACGAAATCATAGTCGTTGATACGTTCGCCTACCGGAGTCGGGGTGCGGAAATCCATCGGAGTTCCTTCTACCGGAACGATCTCGCCAGTTGTCATGAAGGTACTGTCCACCGGAGTATAATAGTCCGCATCCACCATCAACAAATGACCGGAGTTGTTGCCGGCATCGCCTTCAAGATTAAAATAAGAGTGGTTGGTCATATTTACAATCGTCGGTTTGTCTGTTTCCGCTTCGTATTGAATATCGATGGCATTATCGTCCGTCAGTTTCATCAACACTTTACAAGTGATGTTTCCCGGAAAACCTTCTTCACCGTCTTCTGCACGGTAAGTCAACTGCAATTCCTGCGGATTCAGCAATTCGGCATCAAACACCCGGTATTGGAATCCTTGCGGTCCGCCGTGCAGACAATGACCGTAGTTATTGCGGGGAAGCTGATATTCTACACTATCCAAAGTGAACTGTCCCTGATTGATACGATTGGCATAACGTCCGATAGTGGCACCGAAATCCGAAGGCTTGCTGATATAGTCCTGAATAGAATCGAAACCGAGAACAACGTCACGCATCTGTCCGTCTTTGTCGGGAACCATCACTGAAACAATACGTCCACCGAAGTTCGTGATACAAACTTCCATGTTGTTCTTGTTACGCAAAGTGAACAAATCAGTCTTCTTTCCATCTACTTCTGTCTGGAATTTACTCTGCAATAAACCGGAATCTGTAGCCTTTTCAGCTTTCGGAGTACAAGCTGCCATTAAAAGGGCGGCAACTGCCCATACACATAACTTTTTCATGATACAATTGGTTTTTAACTATTAGTTTTCAGCTATTCATATTTAGATGCAGACGACGCGGATAACACGTTTTTTCTGATTTTGCACCAGAAAAAGAACCGCATCATCCGCGTTATCCGCGTTCAATTTACTATGTCAGCATATTACTGTATACTATTCAATAAATCTACCTTTCCTTCATTAACCAACTTCAAAATCAACTCACCGAAAAGAGTATTCTGCCAGGCAAACCATGCACGGGTAAAATTCTTCGGATTATCCTTATGGAAAGATTCGTGCATAAAACCGGTACCGGCATCGGTGTCCATCAACATCTTGATACAGGTTTTGATTTCGGCATCATTCTGACTTGTGAAGGCTTTCATCATAATACTCATCGGCCACACCATATCATAACCGATATGCGGTCCGCCGATTCCTTCGCCTGCCTTGCCTTTAAAGAAGTAAGGATTGTCCTCACTCCATACAAAACGGCGGGTATTCTGATAAATCGGATCGTTTACATTCACATCACCCAAATAAGGCATCGCAAGCAAACTCGGCACATTGGCATCGTCCATCAGATGATGATTTCCAAAACCATCTACCTCGAAGGCATAGATTTTACCATATTTAGGATGATTATACACCGCATATTTCTTCAATGCTGTTTCCACTTCCTGCGCCAGGTTCTTACATTCTTTGGACAAAGCTGTCTTCTTGTTTACCTTCTCCAAAATCTCGGCTGCCTTACGCAAAGAAGATACGGCAAAGAAATTGGAAGGAACCAGGAATTGAAGCGTAGTAGCATCGTCCGAAGGACGGAAACTGGAAACAATCAAACCGACTGGTTTCACCGGTGCTCCCAGACCGTCATTGCTCACAGTATCCAGTGCACGTTCCGTCTTACGTTGGAATTTATAAGGACCTACTCCGTCTTTGCGTTGTTGCTCTTTGAATGTTTTCAGTACATTAGTGATTGCCTGAATCCATTCTTCGTTAAATATGCTCGCATCTCCGGTAGTCTTCCAGTAATGATAGGCCAAGCGCAACGGATAACACAAAGAGTCTATTTCCCATTTACGTTCGTGCAACTCCGGTTTCATGTCCGTAAGGTCACTCATCCAATGACCGTCAGGAATAGCGCCGTCATTAAAAGCATTCGCGTACGGATCGATATTGATACATTTGAACTGGCGGAGAATAACACCTGCCAGCATTTCTTTCAGTTCGGGATCCGAATTAGCCAATTGTACGTAAGGCCATACCTGTGCACCGGAGTCGCGCAACCACATGGCGTGAATATCGCCCGTATATACGAACGTATCCGGTTTGCCATCGCTTCCTTTACGGAAATGTACGGTTGTATCCAGTGTATTCGGGAAACAGTTGGTAAACATCCATGCCAACTTCGCATTCTTTAAAAGTTTCTGTACACGGAGAATCTCCTTCTCTACCGCATTGGAACGGAACAAACGATTGGATATTTCCGGGCGGTTATCTTTCTGAATGGCATCCGCCAGACATACATGCATTTCCGTCATACGGTTGGAGGCTTGCAGCTCCCCGCCACAGAGAAGCATACCTGCCAGCATACCTGCGCTGATATATTTGACCTGTTTCTTCATGATTACTTCTTCTTTTTAAATTCGTTAGAGAAAGAATAAGGGAAATCGGACTCTTTTGTACCACGTTGCTGATTGGGTTTCGCGTCCATCTTGAAAGAAATGCTAGCGCCATTCAACAAATCCTGATGAGTCAGATAGTTTTTGGTATATTCTTTACCGTTCAATGTCATTGATGAAATGTAACGCTTATCGTCTCCGTTATTCGGAGCGGAGATAGTCACCGTCTTTCCGTTTTCCAGATGCAGCTTCATCTCCTTGAAGTAGGGAGTACCCAAGACATATTCATCCGTACCCGGACATACCGGATAGAATCCCATTGCCGAGAATACATACCAGGCAGAAGTCTGGCCGTTGTCCTCATCACCGCAATAACCGTCGGGAGCAGGAGTATAAAGTTTGTCCATCACTTCACGAATCCAATGTTGCGCTTTCCAGGGTTGGCCGGAATAGTTGTACATATAAAGCATGTGCTGAATCGGCTGGTTGCCATGTGCATAGTTGCCCATGTTCATAATCTGCATTTCACGGATTTCATGAATAACGGCTCGATAATAACTTTCATCGAAAATCGGAGGCAGGATAAATACAGAATCCATCATCTGGTTGAATCCGTCTTTACCACCCATCAGGTCGATCAGACCTTGAGGATCATGGAATACCGACCAGGTATAATGACAACTATTACCTTCCGTAAAGGCATCCCCCCACTTCAACGGATTAAACGGAGACTGGAATGTACCGTCTTCATTCTTGCCACGCATCAGTTTGTATTCGGGATCGTAGAGATTCTTATAATTCATTGCACGCTTTGCGAAAATTTCAATCTCTTTTTTCGGTTTCTTCAAGGCTTTACCCAATTGATAGATACACCAGTCATCGTATGCATATTCCAGTGTACGGGCTGCATTCTCGTTAATACCTACATTATAAGGCACATATCCTAATTTATTATAATACTCATGTCCTAATCGTCCGGTAGAGCCAACGTTCGGATGCACTGCGTTCGCTCCGTGTTTCACAGCTTCCCACAAGGTTTCGATATCGTATCCTTTCAATCCTTTCAGGTAAGCATCGGCAACTACGGAAGCGGAGTTGTTTCCAACCATGCAACCTCTGTGTCCCGGACTCGCCCATTCCGGCAGGAATCCGCTTTCTTTATAAGTGTTCACCAATCCTTCCTGCATCTTTGTATTCATGGATGGATACATCAGGTTAAGGAATGGGAAAAGACAACGGAACGTATCCCAGAAACCGGTATCGGTAAACATATAGCCCGGAAGCACTTCGCCATTATAAGGACTGTAGTGCATCACGTCTCCTTTGGCATCTATCTCATAGAAACTTCTGGGGAACAATACCGAACGATACAGGCAGGAGTAGAATGTACGCAAATGGTCGATATCATCGTCTTTCACTTCGATACGTCCCAGTACATCGTTCCATATCTTGCGGCCTTTCGCTGCAATCTGTTCAACATTGTCCGTACCCAGCTCTTTCAGGTTCAGTTCCGCCTGTTCAGGGCTGATAAAAGAGGAAGCTACACGCACATTTACCTGTTCGCCCTTGCGGGTTTTGAAACCGATCAGTGCACCGGTATGATTGTCTGTCGCTTCCAGTTTGTTGGTGTCAATCACACCACTGGCTACGGCAGCCGTATAAGTAAACGGTTTGTCGAATACCAGTACAAAGTAGTTTTTAAAGTTGGCAGGAACACCACCGCTGTTTTTAGTGGTATAACCGATAATCTTGTTCTCCGAAGGGATTACTTTCACAAACGAACCTTTATCAAAAGCGTCTACCACTACATAAGAGTGGTCGTTTTCGGGGAAAGTGAAACGGAAAGCAGCCGCTCTCTCTGTCGGAGCAATTTCGGTCACTACATCATGATCGGCGAGATATACTTTGTAATAATAAGGAGTAGCCGTTTCAGCTTTATGAGAGAACCAACTGGCACGCTCATCCTGATTAAATACTGCCTTACCGGTTACCGGCATGATGGCAAATTGACCGTAATCATTGATCCAAGGACTTGGCTGATGGGTTTGTTTGAATCCTCTGATCTTGTCAGCGTCATACGTATAGGCCCATCCATCGCCCATTTTACCAGTCTGCGGAACCCAAAAGTTCATTCCCCAGGGCAGCGCAATGGCAGGGTAAGTATTTCCGGTAGATAATGCGTGCTTTGACTGCGTACCAACCAGCGGACTAACGTAGTCCACCGGTCCGGTAATTGTTTTTGCAGTCATAGCCCATGCACTAAGTAACGTAAAAGCGAATAGAGCTAGTTTCTTCATGGTATTTTTGTTTTATTTAATCAGTTTTCCTTCAAGCATTTTGATATAATATCCACCTACAACGGAACGTGCCTGGAAGCCTCTTTGATTCGGTTCGTCTGTAAATACCCAGTCGGACATCGGAACACGGTTAGGTGTAACGTTCATAAACAGATATACGGGTTCGATAAATTTCTCAAAGGTAGCTTTGTCATTTGCCAATGTAGCTGTCCACATGATCCAGTCGGTCTTTGTGTATGTTTCACGGTTATCCAACGGAAGACCATATTTATTTTGCTTCGAAAGATAGTAAGCTATTTCCGTTTCTGCAACATTTTTAGGGAAGATTTGCAGATTCAACAGTTTATCCCACACCAGGTTATACTTCTGGCTCCATGTTCCCGGTTTGTCAAATGTAAGACGATAGTGGTCACCATCATCAGCCATTTTCACCCATTCGGCAGCCATTTCTTTCGCTTTCTGTGTGTACTTTTCAGCCACATCTTTTTTGCCCAGCATATCTGCCAGATAACCGTATGAAGCAACACCCATGATTGCTTTGATAGAAAGGTTGGCATTGTGTGCAAAGTGACCTGCAAAGTCATCGGTACAAAGTTGGTTGGCCGGATCAAGTCCGTTCTCTACCAGATAGTCTGTCCACGTAGTCAGGGTTTCCCAATGTTTCTGTGCGTAATCTGCATTACCTTCTACCTTTGCAATGGCAGCAGCCAATACCACCATATTACCCGATTCTTCTACCGGCATATCACCGCCATAAGTCTGGCCGTTAGCCAATGGATAAGTACCGACATCATGCGCAGCAAATGGTTTCGCCCATTTTCCGCTTTCGCTATAATAGAAGATATGGTTCATGGTAGCTTTCACCAATTCCGGATTGTAGTATAAAAGCAACGGAGCTCCCGGATAAGTCAGGTCGACTGTTCCGATGGAACCATTACTGAAGTTCTCCTTAGAAAGGAATACCAAGTCGCCGTTCGGAGCCTGTACCAGTTTATGTGCAGCCAATGCCTGACGATAAGCCAATGCACAAAGTTCGGCATATTTACGTCCACCGGCAGCAATAGCTTCTTCCATCAGTTTCTTGTCGAAAGCAGCACTGTTCTTCATTTGTGTCTTGTATTCTTTCTCCGCTTTCTGGAATTGGGAAACAATCGTTTCATTGCCCTCACGATTCCAGTAAGGACGCAGGTTATCACCAAAGTATTGGATAGAATAAATATCATCATATCCGATCAGCAGATGGCCATCAGCTTTTTGTGTTTCGCCCAATGAACGTACCAAAGCCAGTTTATCATAACCGTTTGTGGTAGGAGCTTCCAGTTTATTGGCTACGAAGTTCTTGCGCAGCTCTCTGCCGTCACCGATTGCATAGGTACTGTTTTCCTTTTCAGCTGCCAGATAGAAATGTCCCCAGTCAATACGAACATCATCACCCTTTTTCTTCAGAATATCCTGATTGCGGCTTCCGGTACGAAGGAATAACAAATCGCCGTCAGTAAAGCTGTCGGCAACAGATTCCTGGTGAGGTTGGTCGATTGCCCATTGCGGAGATGCTTCGAAATACAGCTCAACCTGATGTTTCTTTCCGTCATTGGAGGCTACTTCATAAGAAATATAGTTGACCGGACGTGACAACAAGTCCAGATTATCCATGAACATAGGAGCGGTAAATGTCAGTTTCAGATCTACCGGACCGCAAGTAAATGTATAATAAGTCTGCATAGGTTGTACGTCTACAGAAGTTTGTTGTGCTGTTTGATGGAAAGAACGGTAACCGTCCAATTCTACCAGTAATCCGAAATCTAGCAGTCCGTTTCCTACCCGGTTATGACAATAACCTGCAATCAGATTTTCACCCGGTTTCAAAGAAGCTACTACTTCTTCCGACAGTTTCACCCGTTCGTTCTTTTTACAAGCATTACCTGTATCTACCACTTTGATGCCGTTGATATAAATAATAGCATCATCGTCATGAGAGAATTCAAGATATACATTCTTTCCTGTCAAGTCCTCCTGAATATCAGCTACCCGGCGTACCCAGATAAATTCTTCACCCCATTGGGTTTTGGCTGTATGTTCATTCTCCATGGTTCCGAAGGCAGCTTCGCCTTCTTTCCAGGCTTTATCATTGAATCCGGCATTCTGCCATCCGTCAGCAGGCTGTTGAGTGGTATACTTTCCTGTCCAGCTACCTTGTTCGGATGTCTTTACCAAAGGACGTAGTTCCAGTTCTTCCGTTCCCATGAAACGGTAGGTTTGTCCGTCTACTTTTGCAACACCAAGTAAAGAAAAATCCTTGCCTGTCCAATGTTTTACAGGACTGTCGTATAGATTGTCCGTAGTAGACCATGCACTAGTATAAGGATCAATTGTCACCAGCGGATATGCCGGAGCACGTAATTCATTCTTCTCGTGCTGTTCTACCTGGGTCTCACAGCTACAAAATACAGAAGCTGTTCCCAGTAACAGCATCATCAGTTGTTGTTTCATAATTTAAATCACCTGTTTATTTAATCTATTTTACGCAAATTCCGTCGTTTTCTATTTATTTTTTAGCCGGAAACAAAAGCATCAATGCCGGTATACCGGAAGCAGAATAACTGTCGATTTCCGCACCTTCCGGCAACTTTTTATAGTATTCGCCTCCACATACGTTCCGTGTCTTATCTCTGTTTGCCCAACCTGTTTTGATGGTACGTTTCAGGAACGGGAGATATTGGGTTTGTCCGCAATCATACACCAACCATGCCATGTATTCCGCAAAGATGGCAGTATAGATACCCTGTTCAATACCACCTTCGAAAGGTAGCACTTTATGTTCTGCAGACATATCTTTCACTGTATAGTCTGCTGCCAGAATAGCATTGTCCAGATAACGTCTCTCTCCGGTCGCCTTATAAAGCAGTATGGACGCTCCGATAAAGGTTGCCTGGTTATAGACATGTGCTTTCCAGGCAGGATTACCATTTCCATGACGGCTATCGGCAATCTTTCCTGTTGCTTTATCCAAGAGATTTTCCACTCCCCATTCATAGATTTCTTTACCTTTGGCAAGATATTGAGCTTTCGTCTGATAATCCGGCCGTTTGTCGGTCGATTCTTTTCTATTTTCAGGTACGTTATTGTAGAGGGTTAATGCTGCAACAACTGTCGGAAAGTTGATACATGCCATCTTTCCATCACCGAATTTATTCGGTTTCGGATTTTGAATGGGTTGCCATTGCCAGAACATACCTCCGTTTTCTTTGTCATACGAACCTGTATCACCCACTTTTTCCGAGCCATACCATACCCGTTTGAAACTGGCTTCCGAGAGTTTCAGATATTCATCCACTCCAAAAAGTTCGTAGCCGCGTGCCAAGCTGATAGTCCACCACATGATGTCATCGTAGATGAACCAACCGGTATTTTCGTTGTTATCATCAAAATCAAACTGACAATATTGCGCTTTGTTCCCTGCGAATATTTTCTCGCAGAGTGTTTTATAATAACTTGTCTTCTTTCTGTCTTTCTGTGCCTTTGCCAGTTTATAGGCATTCATTGCCATATCCCAATAAATAGGCTGACACCAGATAGCCGCTGCTCCATTGCCACGGTCAACAGCACTCGGATAGGACGAATTTGTCTTGTAAACATATTTATTGGAGTCTAGTAGTGTATTATTAAATCCTTCATAAGCTGCCCATACATCTTCGTTCGTATACGCATGCTTCTTCTGGTTTGCTTTTCCTAAATTACCGACTGCCCATGTGGTAGTTGATACTCCCAATAGTAGTGTCAGAGCCAAAAGAATTTTGCCTTTCATGATAGTTTATAAGTTTATAGTATTTTTCCTGTTACAAAGATTGCAGAAATAGCTGAAAAAAAACGATAATATTTATTCAATAAAGAACAAATACAGACCAAAACACTTTTCTACAATAAAAAATGAGACTGTTGAATATCATTTTCCCCTAATAAATTTACTTTGCTTCAAACTAGAAAATCATTTGTACCTTTCAATAAAACACTTAGCAAAGGTACAAATGATTATTATAATGAACCTATTGATTTTCCTCTATGCAGAGATTTATAATCAGTGCTTTTTTATCTCCGGTCTTTTACATTCGGGAAAGTTAGCATTAGTGCAGGAATGCCGGAAGCTGTATAAGAAGACAGGGGGGACGTTGATAATGGAACTCGCTCCAAGAACTTATTAGTCAGATTACGTTCCTTGTCACGGTTTTTCCAGCCGAGATTGATGCTGCGTTCTATGTATTCGGTGTATTGGGTTTGCCCGCAATCATTAATTAAAATAGGTATGTATTGGGCTAAGATGGCATTATAAATACCTTTTTCGTCTGTTAATTCTTCTTGAGATGGATTACCTTCCGGCCTTAAAACTTTATTTGCTGTTGACTTCTTTGCTATAATATAATCCATAGCGGCTTTTGCATGATTTAGATAAGTCTGATCTTTTGTCACAAGATAAAGCATGGCGGCAGAGCCCATGCAAGTGGCTTGGTTATAAACAAGCATTGTCCAAGCGGCATCAGCATTTCCATCATGTTTAGAGTCTGCTACTGCACCTGTTACCGGATTGAATAAATTTTCCGAAGCCCATTTATAAACGGTTTTTGCTTTTTCCAGATACTGGGAGTTGTTTGTAGCCTTATATAACTCCATTGCAGCTATGATAGTTGGATAGTTGATGCATGCCATTTTCCCTGTACGACCAAATTTCCAGTCCCAGTACATGCCCCCGCTGTTCGGATCGAACGAACCTTTATCCAAAGGATGTCCTCCTTCTGATTGTGGCTTTCCATTCCATACTCTATAAAAACCATCTTCTGATATTTTCAGGTATTTATCATCTTTGGTCAACAAGTATGCACGTGCTAACGAACCGACCCACCACATCATATCGTCATATAAATCCCAGTGGGAATAATCATACCAATCGAATGTAAACTCATTAGAACATCCCTCGAAATGCTTTTCCATCAGGTCCATATATTTTTTATCACCTGTGAGTTTATAGGCGTTTATCGTCATATCAAACATCATGGCTTGTGTCCAACCTACGGCAATCTCCGATGTTCCACTTCCTGCATCTCTACGATAAACTTGGCGGGAATCTTGGAATAAGTACTCATTAAACGAATCGTATGCTGTAATTACATCACTGTATGTAAATCCTTTATCACCGGAATTGTTGTTTTCATTGGCATCTGAATCGGAACACCCGAATAACATGGCTCCTAATATCCAGCTGAAAACGATGATTATTTTATTTTTATTCATAACTTGTTTTTTATATATGAAATTTATGAAAGAGGTTATCCACGTAAGGATAAGAGGCTAACCTCTTTTCAAAATAGGATTGTTTTAATCTAAATTCTATGCCAATAATTATGGAACTAAGACTTCCATAGGTTCACTGTAATTCCAGCGACGGACACTTTCTGTTTCGTAGTTTATACGGGCAGCTGCTCGTATAAATACTGTTCTGCCTGAAGGTATTGTACCGTTGGATTTGATGGTAACTTCCGTTCCAAAAAGAGGTTCAAAGTCTGCCCCAGTGTACTCTATCTTATTAGACCAACGATCGTCTCGTGCTCTATATCCAACAGTTGAAGAATAACTCACAAATAGTTGTATGTCAGTCATATTTAAAAAGCTGTCTTTATATTCTCCTAGAGGTTCAATTTTTTCTTTGAAGATTTCTTTGCTGACACCTCTCGTTACTTTGACCTTTACCGTAATTTTGCCATTGCTGATTGTCGGTTCACTTACGAATACTATTTTTAAGAAAGGTTCTACTTCAAAACGTACTTTTGTTATGCCTGATATTTCTTTCTCTATCGTTTCATCAGCTAAAGGCACTCCATAGTTATCTTCTCGCACTAGGGGTATGAATGGACCATCAATACGGATATTGTATGTGCCTTTGAATAATTTTGTATGCTGGAATGTGCCATCGGGCATACAATAAAAATCTGGGTTGTGCTGAACATTATCACCCCAACTGAGTTCAGTCAAGCGCACACGAATACCTTCACTGCCTTGGTCGGTCAGCACTTTTTCTCCTGTAGCTACATCTACTACTTCACCTTGCAATGTTTCCGCTGGTTCATCGTAATTGTCAACGCTGAACATGTCACAGGAACCGAAAGTGAACAGTGCACATAATAAGGTACAAAATGTTATCTTTTTCATATTCTATGTTTCTTAATTAGTTTTTTATATCACTTATCTTTTATCGGTTAGGCTGCTGATCGATTAGCGGACTCTTCGTTACTTCTCCACCCGGTATTCCGAAGTAGTAGTCAATAGTACTGTAGTCAGCAGTTCTGTTTGAAGTCCATTGGAAACGAGCGTCAAAGAAGTATTTACCAGCTTGGGTTGAGAAGAAAGGATATAATCCACGGAAACGATAACGGGAATTACTGCTAAACTTATCTTTATCTCTTGTTTCACCCCAAAATCCGCCTCTATTATTGTAATCTTGTACACGCCAACGACGCAAATCCCATTTAGTCTTATGCTCAAAGGCTAATTCTTTACGACGTTCTTTCCGTACGATGTCACGTCCTCCTTCTGTAGCTGTCAGGTTACTTGTCAACAGAGTAGCTCCTGCACGTTCACGGATATCATTTACTGCTTTGGTTGCCAGCTGGAGAAGATTTTCTCCATCAGGAGATGTTACTCCGGCTAAAGATAACTCTATTGCTGCTTCGGCCGCATTGAGCAGAACTTCAGCATAACGCATCAATATAAAAGGTTGAGCTGATTTTCCTTCGCCTGCCGCAAACGATGGAGCTGGGTTTAGCCATTTACGTCCATAAAATCCGGTTATTGCCGATTCTCCCTGGTCATAGAACGGACCATTTTCTCCGCCTGCAGTCATATCTTTACCGTCATATTTTACAACTTCCTGATTTTCCATCTTAGGACTGAGATATAATGTTTTGGGCTTGCCGGTATATGCATTTAAATCTTGGTAGTGAGTGTCAGCATTGGCAAAAGAGTAATCATTGAAAAAAGGTTTGATTGGAGTTGCTCCAGTATATATTCCCGCTCTGATTTCAATTTCTCTACCTTTAAACATGTCACCGGGGAAGATTACATAGGCACGTAAGCGAGGTTCCGCATTTTTAAAGAAATCCATCGGTGTATTAAACAGCAGATAGTTACCATCGGTGTTGGAAGCACCGTCAGTTACTTTCATTGTTCCGTCAGCATAATGTTCGAAGCCATCAAATAATTCTACAAAATCAAGAGTTGGACACGTTTCAGATGATAGCGGAGCGCGGAATACTAGTGGAGCACTGTAAGCGTCATATCCGTGTGTGATGGTTGGATATATGTATTTTCTTACATATATATTTTCCGGACTAGTCAGATCGCTAAACATATCTACCATATTCTGGTATTGAGCTTCTTTATCGTTTGCTGCCCATTTTTTCTTATAAAGATCATAACCGCCATTTATCATTACTTCACGGGCTGCTTTATAAGCTTCAGTGAAATATTTTTTGGATGCATCTTCCCATTGGCTCTCGTCGAATCCGATAACACGTACGCCTGTTTTGCGTCCTAATCCTGTAAGACGTCCTTGAACTGTTTCATTATATTTAGCAACGGACCCTGCGTATAGCATAGCTTCAGATTTGAATGCTAATGCGATGTATTTACTTGAATAGCCATCCTTTAACGGTTTGTTACTTAATAGTGATATGGCTGTGTCAAAGTCAGATAACACCTGGTTCCATGTCTCTTTCTCCGACGAGCGGGGAACTTCCAGCGTACTTTCGTCAGCCGGATATTGTATCACTCTCGTAACCAGCGGTACACCACCATAGCGCTTTGCCATCGTGTAAAAGACAAAAGCTCTTACGAAATAAGCCTCACCCATATAGTGATTATAAACATTACCAGCAAAGTTTCCTTCGTATTTCGGCAAGTTCTCAATTAAAAAATTGGCATCACGCAACAAAGGAAATGATTTTCCCCAGTATTGAGTATCTTCTCCTGTAAAGCTCTTGCAGATGTTATCTCTGCCTACGGCTTCACCTGTTCCTTCAATACCGAATGCACCTAACCAGGAATTGAAATCAAATCCCCATTTTGCCATATATTTAAAATCTTCGAAAGGCATATTACTGTACATTCGTGCCATATAAATATCCATTCCCGATTCGCTTCCTATTAAGTCTTTATCGGTAATGAGATTCTTGGGAGCAATATCTAGATCATTGCAACCGCTGAATAATAAGATACTAAACAATGATAATATAAATATCTTTTTCATATAGATAATATTTTAAATTATTTTTTTGTCCAAAACCTTAAAAAGAAAGAGACATTCCTACTGTATAGGTTTTGTTTAACGGATACATTCTACCCAGATCGTCGTCAGGATGTTCCGGGTCGACAAATTTCACGCCTGTTATTGTAAACAGATTGTAGGCATTGGCAAATATGCGAAGGTTCATGGTCGACAAAGCTTTTATCCGAGGAAGGGTATAGCCAATTTCTATACTCTTAAGACGTAAATAAGCTGTGCTGACGCGATTGAATTCAGAGTTCCCTTTTGGATAATGGCCCGTATATCCATAGTGACCGCTTACCCATTGAGTCTTCGGATCGTAGGGATCAGCCAGAGGGTCTGTCGGATGCCAACGATCAAGGAATTGCTCCAAAGCACCTCCGCCATTTTCACCCCATATATTGTATAAAGGTTCTTTATATTCCATAGAACCGAGGGCAGAACCTTGAAATAATATGTTCAGATCAAAATTCTTATATGCGAAATCCAAATTCAAACTGTAATTTAACCAAGGTGTTTGATCGAATGCAAAAGGATGTTCATCTTGACCATTGATTTCACCATCTCCATTCCAGTCTACATACTTGTAATCTCCAGGGAGTATATCTCTGTCTTTATAAATAGGGTATGTCCAGATATCATTCCAATCAGTGTAACGTCCTGCTGAATTATAACCGAATTGAACACCTTGATAACGATTGTTCAAATTGTCATTGCGCCATCTATCATAAGAACTGGACCAAGGACCTTTATTGACTGCAGTCATGTGTTTTCTGCGAGTAATAGTACCTATTGCTTTTACCTTATAAGAAAAATCTCCTATTTTATTCCGGTGTGTAAGCTCCAGGTCTATACCAAATTGCCGGTCGCTGTTAACGTTCTCTAATGGAGCTTCAGCGCCTACAACTGTTGGTAAATCTCCGCTACTACGGGCAAACATATTTTTGCGGCGGCGGTCGAAGTAGTCAATCACAAAACCGAATAAACCATTCCATCCCTCAAAGTCTACACCAATGTCGAATGTTCTTGATTCGTACCATGAGATACCCTCATTAGGAAGAGGTTTCGGTGAGGCGGCATAAACGAATTTATCGCCAAAGACGAAGCCGGGAGCATATTGATTATAATACCCTTTTTCAGCATTTCCGCTGGTAGCAGGATAATTATATCCTTGTGCCCATTCATAATTCCAATTATTACTTAAATCATCTCCTAATACACCGTAGCTGGCACGTACCTTCAACTGATTCACAAAAGAAAGAGCAGATATTGATTTGAAAAACGACTCTTCAGAGATACGCCATCCTGCTGATATGGAAGGGAAGAACCCCCATTTATGTCCTTTGGCAAACTTAGATGATCCATCGTAACGGAATTGTGCTTCAAGCAAATAACGGCTTCCGTAAGCATAATTTATTCTACCTATTAAAGCTGAATTAGCTTCCTCGTAAAGATCGGAGTTACCCGAATACATTCCACCTTGTTGGGCAGTGTCTTCGCCTACAAAAAGATATGGAACGCTGAAGGCAAGATTGCGTTGGGCATAGAAGTTATCTCCCTGACGTTTCTGAGTTTCCCAACCGATTAATCCACTTACGGAATGTTCTCCAAATGTGCGATTATAATTCAATATTAACTGAGCCAGAGTCTGTTGTTTATCGTACATTTTTCGAAGGAGGTTGCTCGGAGAACTGTTGTTATACAATTTTTGAGTATAGGTATCGGTCAAATCATCATAAGCATATTGATAATATTCCTTACGGTAACTTTCATTGTTGTCCAATCGGTAATCGTAACTAAACAATGCTTTTGCTGACAAGCCTTTTAAAACAGGTGTTATTGTTCCAAAATCATAATTGAGTGATGCTGAAGATTGGATATTTTTCTGTTTGTTCTTTTTGTATCCCGACACGTCGGAAGTCATGAAGGCAACCGTATTATTTTCCAATTCTAATCCTTTGTAATTTAACATTGTATTTTCCGGATCGGCATACGCTGGATACAATACCCCTTGCGACCAATAGTTGCGAATAATATCTACTGAACTGTAATAAGGAGAATTTCGTTCATCGAGGAAAGCACTAAGATTGAGTTCGAAAGTCAATCCTTTAAGAATTCTTGTCGAGATGTTAGAACGAATATTATATTTCTCATAATTCAAATCTCCTGATTTGAAAAATCCTTCCTGATAGAAATATCCCATACCTATATAATATTGGGTTCTTTCATTTCCTCCTGAGATGCTGATATCGTGTTGAGTTTGAGGAGAATGATCTGAAAATATTAATGAATTCCAATCTGTAGCTCGGCGTGAACCATTGCGGAAAGCTTCGAACTGATCTTCACCGTATATAATATTCCCACCATCTACTTTATTCATCGCCTTTTCATTATATAAAGTCATTGTTCCATACGGATCGGACAGTTTAGGCATGTCAGATGGCTGTTGGATGGTAAAGGAACCATTGTATGAGACTTTTGTCTTTCCCTCTTTTGAGCCTTTTTTAGTAGTTACTAATATAACACCATTGGCAGAACGTACCCCATAAATAGCAGCCGAAGCATCTTTCAGTACAGATATATCATCAATGTCATTAGCATTCAAACGCTGGAAGTCTTGCACGTCACGAGGAACACCGTCAATGATGACCAATGGAGCATCATATCCACGAATATCAAAATTATTACTATAAGATCCGGGTTCGGCACTTTTTTGCCATACGCGTACTCCGGAGATTTTACCGGTAAGCATATTCTGCGGATTCTCATTTTTTGTTTTCAATAGGTCGGTACTTCTCACTCCTGCTATTGCACCGGTAAGGCTCACTTTTTTTTGTACACCATATCCCACAACCACTACATCACTAAGAGTGATGTCATTGGATTTCATAGAAACATTGATTTGTGTACGTCCATTCACTTTTTCTTCTATAGAATTATAGCCTATAAAAGAGAATACTAAAGTAGCATTATCTGGAGCTTCAATACGATATTGACCATCTATACCGGTTATCGTACCTACGGTTGTGTTTTTGATTACAACATTGGCCCCGATTACAGGTTCATTGGTTTCATCTGTAACAATACCTGATATGGTTCTTTTCTGCGCCCATGATGGTGAGCTCAAAGTCAGAAGAAACACCATAAGAATGCAAGAATACAGATATTGCATTTTTTTTGCACGTTGTGTTTTCATCATAATGATAATTATTAAAATTTAGTTATGTTTTTATTCAGTATGAACTGGTTACTACTCGAATCTTTAGCCTGATAAATAGGCAAACAAGCAAAAGATTCGAGTAAGAACAGGGTCTTTTTTTAGTTTAATTCGACGCTGTGGAATACCAGCTTATTTTCATTGCTGCTCTTTTCTCCATTAAATACGCCTATGGCCAACACTACATTACTGCCGTTAAATTGAGCCAGGTCGTATACGAATGTAGCATAGGTATTAGGATTGTCCGGACCTCCTGCATCATGTTTGAACTTCCAACAACCATTTTCTGCAGCAGCTGCTTCTCTGGCCGTATTAGATATTGGATTTAGATTGATGAATGTTCCGTCTTCTTTGATAACAGTAAGTTTAAAGAATGTCCATTGATTACCAAACGTGCGGGTTGTCAACGTTAATTTATTATTTCCTTCTGCTATTGCAAATTTTGCATAGAAATAAGCCTCGGGTTTATTGGTATTAGCGGCTCCGTTCCCCGTTGTTTTTATCAGATAACCTTCACTAGGGAATACTTCTGGGTCTTTTACTGTCGGCATAAATGCCCAACAATAGGCTATATGATTTACATTTCGCCACTCACGGTATGCTGCATAATAATCGCCGCTACCACCACGAATGGGGCTTATTCCAGTGAATGATTTAGCTGTTTGAACCATTGTTGAACGGACCATTTCTGCAGTTAACTTCCATTCTTCCAAACCTGTGATAGCGGTGCCGGGCAGCCAGTTCCATCCTTCGACTTTTTGTGGAGCGAAGCGTATAGCGCGAAGAACCAATTGTTTCCAATAATCACCTGTTGCGGTACGATAGATTCCGATAGCTATAATAACTTCTTTTCCAACATAGTCACTTAAGTCAAAATCATAATCAGTATAACTTTGCGAACCACAGGTTTTGGTTCCTCCCACTTTCACAGCTACAGGTTCTGCAGCAGAAAGATCTACTACTTGCACTCCAAAATACGCAGGTGCTTTGTCATCTGCATTATGAGTGCGGATTCTTAATGACAATATCTTGTTGTCTTCCGTAATCTTCTTGCTGCCATAAGTATAAGAATCAAATGCATCCAGATTGGCCGGATTTTTTTGTTCATCCCCCGTATTTCTAATTCTTAGAGTGGTTCCTTCAGGCTGTTCTTCCATATTGCCCCAGAAACTCAAAGTACACATATAATCGGTTGACCAATCCCAATGAGGATAGCTATCAGCATTTTTTCCGCCTCTGTATTCATTATAAAGCCATTTATCAGCCTCTTTCAAATCATCAGCTGTTAAACCTGGCAATACTTCTACTCCACCCAGACGAATATCGAGAGTGGCTATCTTATCTATAAACTGGGCTTTCTTGATATCCCTTGAAACTGCTACATAACCGGTTTTACTAAATGTAATAGAATAATCATCAATAATGAGACTTTCAAATAAGTATGTACCATCATTGGCGGTAGTTGTAGTCAATGAACCCAGTTTTACTGTTACCCCTGCAAGAGGAGCATTGTTGTTCTTAGCATCAGTTACAGTACCCATAACCTTTGCTGCTGCACTTAGCATCTGAATACTTATAGATGCTACTTTATTAGCATCGAACTTGCCGGCTAAAACAGTTGCGCTGGTAGTCAGATAATCTTTTTTGGTGAATGTAATGGTACGTTTATCCATAGGTACATTAGAGAAAGAGTACTTTCCATCGGCACCAGTAGCTGTAGAACCTTCGACATCAGAAATAGTAACTGCAACGCCATTGATAGGCGTGTTGTTTTCGTCAGTTACCATACCTGTTACAGTACCATAGTCGGACTTGGTCGAATCATCGTCATCGCTACACGAACTAGTTGTGAAAGCGATAGCTCCCACTAACATAAAGAACGTAAACGTTCGTAAGTTTTTCATTAGTTTCATACGCAATTCAAAATAAAGTTTTTTGTTTTTCATAATTAAATATCTATGTATTGTAAGTTTACCGGATTTGTCAAATGTGTTTTTCTTTTTTTGATTTTTATATGCATTATAATTCGTTGTATAATTTTTGGCAAAAAAAGAGCATGACGGTTAATTTATAGGTTAAAAAGCGGTTATTTATCTAGGAAATACATTAATCTTTGCCATTTAAAGTCAATATTTTGATATATCAATAATGTTGAGAGTTCATTGTTTTTCATTAATGTAAACATATACAGAAGTTTTTTTCTATAAATATGATACCTGGATATATCTCTGTGGAACTAAGCGCTTCTTTAATAGTGGTTTATTCAAAAATAGGAGAGATGCTAGTTATGATTATTTTTTCTTGGAGAATATTTTTGAAAAAAAAATGAATATTAAAGGTGTTAAGCTTATTGCAATTTGATATTTTATTTTAAATTTGCATTCAATTCTTTGATTAGAAACACACAAATAAAATATTATGAAGTTGTCATCTTGCCATATCATAGCTACAATAAGTATATTTTTTTTATCATCAACCTTATACGGGCAAGGATTAGAATTTAAAGGGAATGATTATCCCATTGATGAGCGTACATCCTATAATGTTTTTAATGATACGCCTATTCAGTTTTCGGATAAGTTTAATATAAGTTTTGAAATGTCATTAACGCGTCCTTCTCGTTTAGGTTATATCGTTAGGATAAAGAATGAAAATAATAAGATATATAATTTATCTTATTATAACGATGGTATATTCTCTGTGTTTAAATTAAATGAAGAAGGAAAGAATAGTCTCATTGCTGCCAAATTTGAGACTAAGGATTTAGTAGCATCTCGTTGGTTTCAAGTATCAATAAAATTTGATTTACAAAAAGATTCTTTATGTCTTGCAATCAAACAACAAAAATTTTTTGTACACAACCTTGAGTTACCTTCTAAATGGACTCCAGACATATATTTTGGAAAGAGTGATTATATGATTGATGTGCCAGTTTTCTCAATAAGACAACTTATAATTTCTGATGATAAACAACAGTACAATTTTCCTTTAGATGAAAGTGAAGGAGAGGAGGTTCACTCTATTGAGGGAAAAGTATTCGGACAAGTTAGTAATCCGAAATGGCTTATAAATGAGTCTTATAATTGGGCACAGAAGTATAAGTTTACATCTTCTAGTGTAGCAGGCTATAATTTTGATGATCTTACGGACAATATCTACATATTTAATAAAGATACTCTTATTACCTATAATTTGTACTCGGGTGACGTAATATGTAATAGTCTTGCAAATAAGTGTCCTATCGATATTTTTCTGGGAACAAATTTTTGGAATAGTGGAGCTAATAAACTTTATGTATATGAAGTTCATGTAGATGATGCTGGCAAACCAACAGTTGCAACTTTGGATTTGCGAGCGAAAGAATGGACTGTAGTGAGCAATGAAAACTTACCCATGCAACTTCATCACCATAGTGTTGCTTATGATCGGGAGAATGAACGGCATTTCATATTTGGCGGTTTTGGAGACATATACTATAGTAAAGAACTGTATGTGTATAATTATAACAAAAACAGACTGGATTCGGTAGTTTTGAAAGGAGACCGGATAGAACCACGCTATTTTTCATCAATGGGATACCGTAAGGATGACAATTCTCTCTATATATATGGAGGTATGGGTAATGAATCAGGCGAACAAATAGTGGGACGTCAATATTTTTATGATTTACATAAAGTAGACTTGAACAATAACACGGTTTCCAAGCTGTGGGAAATACCATGGAATAGAGAAAACATAGTTCCTGTAAGAGAAATGGTTATTCAGGATGATTCTTATTTTTATACGCTTTGTTATCCGGAACATTGTTCTAATACTTATCTCAAATTATATCGTTTTGCATTCAAAGACGGAGCTTTTCAAATATTAGGTGACTCTATACCTATACGTTCCGAAAAGATAAAAACGAAAGCTAATTTGTATTATAGTGACAAACTCAATAAACTCTTTGCGGTGGTTCAGGAATTTGACGACGATGATATATCTTCCAGTGTGGGTGTGTATTCATTGGCTTTTCCTCCGATAAGTCATGCGCCATTGAGTGCATACAAACCTCACAGTAAAAATAGTGAATTTACTTTCCAAATATTGATAGCATTGCTTATATTATTAGTTATAGTAATTATATCTGCTTTGATCTTTTTTATCAGACGTCGCTCCCATGAGAAACAAGGAGCAAATGATAAAAAAACTATTATAAATCCAGTAAATGTAAAATGTTCCACTTCCTTGGAACAAAATTTAGTAAAAGCTAATAGCATTTATTTGTTTGGGGAGTTTATGGTACGTGACAGGCAAAATAAGGATATAACCTATATGTTTAGTACCAAATTAAAACAGGTATTCTTATCAATTCTTCAATATAGCCCTAAAGGAGGTATCTCATCACAGAGGTTAAGTGAATTGTTTTGGCCCGGTAAATCTGAAGATAAGGTGAAAAATTCACGTGGGGTTGCCATTAATCATGTAAGAGGAATCTTAAAAGAAATTGATGGAATTGAACTTGTATACGATAAAGGTTTGTTCAGGATTGAATACACGGATGAATTTTATTGTGATTATCTTGCTTGCGTCAAACTTTTGATGATAAATAATACTGGAGGAAATGCGACAGAACTAATTGGAATTGTATCTCGCGGGAAGTTTCTTCGGTCAATTGATATGCCAGAGTTCGATTCTTTCAAAGGAAATCTTGAGCAAAAATTAGAACCGGTATTATTGATTGAGATCGAAAATTGTTTTAAAAAAGAAGCATATAAGATAGTTGTTGCACTTTGTAAGAGTTTATTTCATATTGATCCTATCAATGATGAAGCTCTTTGTTATACAATTCAGTCTCTGACAAAAATGAATATGGTAAATGAGGCAAAAGTGCAATACTTGCAGTTTTGTGTTGAATACATGAATACAATAAATAGAGAATATACTTACTCCTTTATGGATTTACAAAAGAGGAGCATACACTAGTTCTCAGTAGCCATATCAACAATTATGATATATTGAATTTACAAAGGGACAAAAATAAAACAATAAATCAAAAAAAGACCCATCTTTATTAAAATATTAATTACGGACGGGCTGAACTTTTCAGATTTTACTTAAATGGGCTTGCCTTTACTCCCTCGAAAGTCATCTTTATGGGTTTTATTTTTCCATCTTTATCAAAGTACATACGGTCAACGCAGGTCACACGAGCGTTTCCATCCGTTTCACCCAATGGATGGCGATGATAAATGATGTACCATTCATCCTCTCCCGGCCCTTTTACAACTGAATGATGGCCGGCACCTGTTCCAATATTGGGATCTCTCTGTAATATTTTTGCTTCTCTTTTGAAGGGTCCGAACGGTGAGTCGGCAATGGCATAAGCAACACAATAATCCGGTCCGGTCCAACCGCCTTCCGACCACATAAAATAGTATTTTCCGTTACGTTTCAACATAAAAGGTCCCTCTACATATTTTTCGGGGGTTACTTCCTTATAAAGGGTACCATCTTCAAACGGTACGATACTCAACAAGTCCGGGGCCAGTTTCACCATATTACAATGTCCCCAGCCACCATAATACATATAATATTGTCCGTCATCATCTTTGTAAACAAACTGATCGATCGGTTGCGCACCATTTACAAATTTATCAATCAGAGGTTTGCCTAACGCATCTTTAAATGGTCCGGCAGGATTGTCGGCCACAGCTACACCAATACCGCCCAGTTCATTATTGCTTTGGATATCATTCGCACCGAAAAATATATAATATTTATCATTCGCATGAATCACGGCAGGTGCCCACAAAGCACGTTTAAACCAACTTATATTTTCTTTTGATAACACTTTCGAGTGCTTTGTCCAGTTCACCAGGTCTTTAGACGAGAAGGCATCCATGAAAGTCTGTTCGTCATAAGGCGCCGAATACGTAGGATAAATCCAGTATTCATCCCCAAATACAACTCCTTCCGGATCGGCATACCATCCCGGGAATACAGGATTGCCACTCGTCTTCGGTTGTTGATTGGCTTTTTGTCCAAATACAGACTGGGAACAGCAAATAATACTAAGAAGGATAAGGTGCTTCAGTTTCATACAATATCAATTTTAAAGTTCGTGCTGCAAAGATGAGAAAAAACAACTAGAAAATTCAATAAATACGAACCAATTAAGGATAAATACTAACCAATCTGCAAAAAAAAGATGATTTATCAAGATTTTATGCTTTCTTTGCAATATTATTATTAAGTAAAAAATACCATGAGAAGCAGATTGTTATTCCTAACCGTACTTTTAATAATTATTTGTGCATCCTGTCAACCCAAGAAGAAAACAGAGCCGGAAAAGGAAGCCGTAACAGGAGCGACTTATACAAATCCGCTACGTGAAAGAGGAGCAGAGCCATGGGCTGTTTTTTATGAAGGGAAATATTATTATACGCAAGGCTCTGAAAGCAGAATCATGCTCTGGGAGACCAGTGATATTACAAATTTGAATGACAGTCTTAGAAAGCCGGTATGGATACCAACCGATCCAAGCAATTCCCATCACTTATGGGCCCCCGAAATGCATCGCATCAACAACAAATGGTATATTTACTTCGCAGCAGACGATGGCAACATGGACAATCACCAGATTTATGTGATTGAAAACGAGGCTGATATTCCTACAGAAGGTAAGTTTGTCATGAAAGGGCGCATACCGACCGACAAAGATAATAACTGGGCAATTCATGCGAGTACTTTCGAACACAACGGACAGCGTTACATGATTTGGTGCGGATGGCAAAAACGAAGAATTGACAGCGAGACACAATGTATTTACATCGCTTCGATGGAAAATCCGTGGACTCTTTCTTCTGACAGAGTCCTGATTTCCAAACCTGAATATGAATGGGAGTGTCAATGGGTTAATCCCGATGGCAGCAAAACAGCCTATCCGATCCATGTGAACGAAGCACCTCATTTCTTTCAGCCGAAGAATAAAGATAAAGTATGCATTTTTTATTCCGCCAGCGGTAGCTGGACTCCCTATTATTGTGTAGGATTGCTAACAGCAGACGCCAATGCCAACCTGTTGGACCCTGCTTCCTGGAAGAAACATCCGACACCCGTATTTCAGCAGAAACCGGAGAATGAAGTTTTTGGCCCTGGCGGCAGTTCTTTCGTCTCTTCACCGGATGGAAAGGAATGTTATATGCTTTATCATGCCCGTCAGATACCGAATGACGCTCCAGGTGCAATGGACTCACGTACTCCCCGCTTACAAAAAATAGAGTGGGACAAAGATGGGATGGCTATACTGGGAATACCGAATAAAACCGGAACAATATTGCCCAAACCATCAGGAACAAAAATAGCTGAAAAATAACAAAAACATTTATTCATACGATTCAGCAGTCAAACGCAAATTTACATGAACCCATAAAGGACAAAAACTGACCATCACTTCCATTCTCTATTATCCGAAGCCGCTTTATACGGGACTTTATATAAAAAAGAAGAGAATTTATTATTTTTTGAACGGTAATTTTCCTTTATTCTCTTTTATTTCCACTTTCTTTGCGATATTCCTTTTTAATGGGATACCAATTCAACAACTAATTATAAATGTATACCATGAACATGAAAAAGAATTTTCTAACAATGCTGCTTGCATTGGCTTTATGCGGTTCGACTTTTGCTCAATGGAAACCTGCCGGTGACAAAATCAAGACATCGTGGGGAGAACAGCTTGACCCTAAAAACGTATTGCCGGAATATCCGCGTCCTATCATGGAACGTAATGACTGGAAAAACTTGAACGGGCTTTGGAAATATGCAATCACAAAGAAAGGTGATCCTACGCCTGCTGCTTACCAAGGCGATATTCTTGTTCCTTTTGCCGTAGAATCGTCTTTATCAGGCGTAGGTAAAATGATAAACGAAAAAGAAGAACTGTGGTACCAACGCACTTTCGATATTCCTTCAGCCTGGCGCGGCAAACAAATCCTGCTGCATTTCGGTGCGGTAGACTGGAAAGCAGAAGTTTGGGTGAATGATGTAAAAGTAGGCGAACACACAGGCGGATTTACTCCTTTCTATTTCGATATTACTTCTGTACTTAATAAAGGAAATAATGACTTGGTAGTAAAAGTATGGGATCCTTCAGATCGTGGCGAACAACCCAGAGGAAAACAAATAGCAAATCCTCATGGCATTTGGTACACTCCGGTTACAGGTATCTGGCAAACAGTGTGGTTGGAACCGGTTGCAACACAATACATCACTAATCTGAAAACTACTCCTGATATTGACAATAATTCTGTTAAGGTAGAAGTTGCCGCTAATACGACCTCTGCCGACAAAGTGGAAGTAAAAGTATTCGATGGTAAGAACCTTGTAGCCAAAGGCGCAGCGTTGAACGGAGTACCTGTTGAACTGACAATGCCTGCTAATGCTAAACTGTGGTCTCCGGACTCTCCTTTCCTCTACAATATGGAAGTGACTCTGTATAAAGACGGAAAAGCAATAGACCAGGTAAAGAGTTATACGGCTATGCGTAAATATTCTATCCGCAAAGGTCAGAATGGCATCACTCGCCTGCAATTGAACAACAAAGACTATTTCCAGTTCGGTCCGCTCGACCAGGGGTGGTGGCCTGACGGTTTGTATACCGCACCGACAGACGAAGCATTGGTTTATGACTTGAAGAAGACGAAAGACTTCGGCTACAACATAGTACGTAAGCACGTCAAAGTAGAACCTGCACGCTGGTACACTCATTGCGACCAATTAGGATTGATCGTATGGCAAGATATGCCGAACGGTGGTCCTAGCCCACAGTGGCAGGCACGCAATTATTTCAACGGTACGGAAGTGATTCGTTCTGCTGCTTCGGAAGCTAACTATCGCAAAGAGTGGAAAGAAATCATCGACTGTCTGTATTCTTATCCGAGTATCGCTGTATGGGTTCCTTTCAATGAAGCATGGGGACAATTCAAAACTCCGGAAATCGTAGCATGGACCAAAGAATACGATCCTAGCCGCCTGGTGAATCCTGCCAGCGGTGGTAATCACTATACTTGTGGCGATATTCTCGACCTTCACCACTATCCGGGCCCGAACATGTTCCTTTACGATCCGAGACGCGCTACCGTATTGGGTGAATATGGAGGTATCGGCTTGGTAGTAGAAGGAAACACTTGGGTGAATGACAAGAAAAACTGGGGTTATGTGAAGTTCAATACATCGGACGAAGTAACGAACGAATACATTAAATATGGCAAACATCTGTTGGAATTGATCCGGAAAGGATTCTCTGCTGCCGTATATACCCAGACAACAGACGTAGAAGGTGAAATCAACGGTCTGATGACTTATGACCGTAAAGTAATCAAGATGAATGAAGCTAAAGTCAGAGAAATCAACCAACAGATCTGTAACTCTCTGAATAAATAATAAATAGAATAATACTCTTTTCCTTATTGAATATCAAGACAGCACCTTTGAATTTTTAAATTCGAGGTGCTGTATTTTCATTTATAATAAGAAAGCTCTCTCATTGCCATCGGTCAGAGAGCAATGTTTCATTTAAAGGAGATTTTTATGAACAGCAAACATATCTTCTTATCCACCTTAGTCGGTCCCTTAGTAATTCCGTCACTCAATGCAGCCGAAACCAACAGGCCCAACATACTATTTGTCATTTCCGACGACCAGTCTTACCCGCACGCATCGGCCTACGGATCACCCATAGCTAAAACACCGGCCTTTGATTTTGTAGCCCGCAACGGCTGGTTATTCAACAACGCGTTCGTTACTTCTCCTGGAAGCAGTCCCTCGCGAGCTTCTATCTTAACCGGACTTTATCCCTGGCAAATAGCAGAAGCAGGTACTCATGCTTCCTCCTTCCCTGCCGAATATAAATGTTTTCCTGATATTTTGGCCGAAGCAGGTTATCATGTTGGCTGCACAGGCAAAGGATGGGGCCCCGGCGACTGGAAAATATCGGGACGAAAACATAATCCTGCAGGTCCGGAATACAATAAAAGACACATTCAACCTCCTTTCAAAGGAGTGTCCAATACCGATTATTATCAAAACTTTAAAGAATTTCTCCACGCCAGAAAGGAGAAACAGCCTTTCTATTTCTGGGTCGGCTCACGTGAGCCGCATCGTCCTTATGAAAAGGATAGCTGGAAAAAAGCCAATAGAAAACTGGCCGATGCAAAAGTTCCTTCTTTTCTTCCCGATAAGGAGGCCATAAAAGGAGATTTATTAGACTATGGAACGGAAATAGAATGGTATGACAGCCAATTATCCCGTATCCTTGACACATTGAAAGAAGAGGGCGAATTAGAGAATACTCTGATTATTGTCATGGCAGACAATGGGATGCCTTTCCCCGCAGCCAAAGCAACTTGTTTTGAATATGGTATTCATATTCCAATGGCTATATGTTGGATAGGTAAGATTAACAAAGGAGGTATCAGTGATGAATTTGTAAGTGGAGTCGATCTGGCCCCAACAATCCTTGATGCAGTTGGCATACATAATAAAGGGCAAATGGTAGGTATCAGTCTACTACCCTATCTTCAGAAAAAGAGAAAAGACACTGGAAGAACGATGGTTTTTGCAGGAAGAGAACGTCATGCTTCTGCACGTTACAATAATTGGGGATATCCGAGCCGTGCATTAAGAACAAAAGATTTTCTTTATATCAGAAACTTCCGTCCGGAGAGATGGCCTGCAGGTGACCCTTGCGCTATTGATAAAAAAGGAAGACTAGAAGCAATGCATAGTGCTTATTACGACATAGACCAATGTCCGGCATGGGACTTCATTGTCAGCAACAGAGATGACAGAGAAATATATCTTTATTTTCTGAAAGCAGCAGGGAAACGGCCTTATGAAGAATTGTATAATGTATCTACCGATCCCGGTTGCCTTCATAATTTAGTTGGAAATGGTAAATGCACTGAAAAGCTAAATAATCTCCGTAAAGAAATGGACAAATTACTTAAAAAGACCAAAGATACACGCTACTTGGATGATCCGACCCAAGATGACATCTGGGAAACTTATCCGCGTTTGAGTGGAGCAATCCGTACCTTTCCAACACCTTTATTTTAATTGGAGGATCCAAAGGATATAAGTAATATCCTCTTTACATAAAAACGCATTGATATCCCACTCCAACAAATATAGAACCTGTTGAAGTGGGATTAGTTTATTCATATATTTAATGTATTAAAGCATAGCTAGTAAGTAATACTACCTATGTCTCCATGGTTTCCTGCTAACATGCCCGGATTATCTTACCGGCATCTCTTTCGTTCCACTCCAATGAACAGTTCCTTTCACTCCAGTGAACAAGCCTGTGCACTCTAGTAAACAATTCGTGCCACTCCAGTAGAACGAGCGGAATGTCTTATTAAAA
>NC_021017.1:3382168-3438390 GCF_000210075.1 Bacteroides xylanisolvens XB1A | reverse complement strand
CTTATTAAAAACAAGGTGAGAACGAATGGAAAACATGAAAGCATATGGTTATCTGAATGAGAAATGCGCAATAAAAAGATGAGAAATAAATCTCTTCTAGTGCGCGCGACCGAATAACGACAAAGCATACGGAATGACATATAGCGCGGATGGCTTCGAAGGAGTTTGGGCAAACCCATTCCCTATCGCCAATCCTCCTAGGAGGCATAAACTAATCATTGATTTTTCCATCTTGTATTATTTTCAATTCATAGGGTTAACAGATTCAACGTACTACTTTCCATTCTTTAGGAGCTTTGAATCCGTCACGACCTTTACCGTAAGGTACTTCCGGTATACAAGGAGTGATCGTGTCATATTTCAGGGCAACCTCATACAAAGCCTTCACAATTTTCTCGTTTCCTGCGCTGGCATTTTTCTTTTCGTAAGGATCTGTTTTATAATCAACCAGGAAGTCCTGTTTCAAATCCAGACCCGGTTTCATACCTTTTCTTATCAGTTTATAGTCTTTATTGACTACTGCTCCGTGTCCCAGATAAAAGTCGCGGTCGATACAGGTCTTTTTACCGTTTAATACAGGGAGAATGCTAATACCGTCATATTCACGTTTCGGACGGCTGTGATCTCCTACCAAATCTTTCAACATGGGAACAAGGTCAACAAAGCCCGTCACTTGTGAGCTCAAGTTCTTATATTGTTTCTCTGCCTTCTTCCAATAAAGAACAGCCGGTGCATGTACCCCTCCATCCCACTCGTCGAATTTATGTCCACGCAAAGGTCCTGATGAGGATCCCGGAACACCGGCAGTGCCGTTATCACTAAAGAAGATAAAGAAAGTGTTGTCCATAATTCCTTTCTTCTTCAAGGCATCTACAATAGCACCGATTCCCCTGTCCATACAAGAAACCATTGCACTGTAAGTCGCTTTTTTCTGTTCTTTCGGTGTCAGGCTGTCGAAATTGTCTGTATAGAGTTTTATATCTTTTTCCTGTGCCTGCAAAGGTGTATGAGGTGCATTATAGGCCACATACAACATAAACGGACCTTCTTTCTCGTATGCATCGATACAGCGGATGGCTTCTTGGGTTATCAATTCGGTAGAATAGCCCTTGTCATGACAAGTTTCCCAATCATTATGCCAATCCAGTTCACCCTCACGCGTCAGGTCGAAATAATCTATCGCACCGTTCAGATGACCATAGAAGTGCGAAAAGCCCCTATTCATCGGATAATGCACTTTCTTCGTATGTCCCAGATGCCATTTACCGATAATGGCTCTGTTCTTATATCCGTTACGTGCCAGCATATCGGCCATCGTTTCTTCATTCTCATCCAGTCCGTCTTCACGCCAGGGCGGAATAACAGCCGAACGGACACCAAACCGGTTCGGGTAACGTCCCGTCATCAGTCCCGCACGGGTGGGCGTACTGATGGGAGAAGTGTAAAAGCGTTCGAGTTCCACTCCTTCGCCCACCAGAGCATCCAGACTGGGAGTCTTGATTTCACTACCATGAAATCCTACATCTCCCCAACCCAAATCATCGGCCAATACAATCACAATATTGGGACGCTCTGTCTGCGCATGAAGAAATGCCGGAAGCAGAGTACATCCACAAAGCAAACCAAAAAATTCTTCTTTCATGATATACGATTTATAAATTACATTCTGTGTTTTATTCGTTTTGATGTGTGACGGCTTATTTTCTCTTTCCCGGCATGTGTTCGAAGGCACGCATTTCGGTAGGTTGTCCTTCGTCTCCACAATCCTTCATCCAGCGTTTCAGCTCTTTATCCAGACGGCTGATGGTAGAAGCTTGTTTCGCGTCTTCCGCCAGATTCTTCATACAATACGGGTCGTTCTTCACATCATACAATTCGATAGCAGGACGATGCTGGTATTTAATCGTCATCGCTTTTGCATGACTATCCGTTTCCGCCAGACTTTTCCACTTTTTAAACAAAGGAGATTTTGTTTCAACATTCTGGAAAGTAGCTTCCGGGGTGAGATTGACAATATATCTGTATCGACCGTCGTATACCGAACGGATGCCATAATAAGGCGATCCGGCATTGATGCCTCTCGTGGTCTGAAGGGAGAAAGAATATTCCTTGTGTGCTTTCTTCTTGCCTGTCAATACCGGTTTGAAGCTTTCGCCATCTACTTTCGCCAGCGGTTTTCCTCCTGCTATATCGACAAAAGTAGGGACAATATCGACATATTCCACCAACGCGTCACTCACGCTTCCCAGCTTAATCACTCCCGGCCAGCGAACGATACAAGCAGAGTGTACCCCCGCATCATAACAAGTCCATTTGGCAAAAGGCAGGCTGTTGCCTTGTTCACTCAAATATACGACAACAGATTTATCCGTCATTTTTTCCTGATCCAGGATAGAAAGGACATTACCAAATTCCTGATCCATATAATTGATCTCTGCCAGATAATGAGTAAACAACTCGCGAGTCTGGGGAATATCTACATACATAGGAGGCAGTGTCAGTTTGTCCGCATTAAATTGAGAGGCATCGCCTTTATTCCAAGGAGTATGCGGTTGATTGGAGGCTACAAACAGACAGAAAGGTTCGCCTTTCGCCTTGCAATCGGAAATAAATTTCTGAATTGCTTCAAAATTCAAGTCCACACCTTTCAAAGGAGGTACATAAAGGTCGAAAGGAAATACTGATTTCGGGGCAATATGCGATTTCCCGATCAACGCGACTTTATAACCCAACGGTTGCAGATGATGTACAACGCTCAATGTGCCTTCATTGGCACAAGTGTGATTAGGGTAAGCTCCGCTGCGTACAGGCCATACACCTGTATATAGATTATGGCGGGTAGGCGATGACATCGGAACAGCCTGATAGGCTTGTGTGAAGCGTACTCCCTGTGTGGCAAAATGGTCGATATTCGGAGTCTTCGAATCAACATTGCCATAACAGCCCAGATCATAATGAGAACAGTCGTCGGCTATGAACAATAGGAAGTTCGGTTTTTCCGTTTGCTGGGCGAAAGACAGGCTGGTAGCTCCCAAGGCTACAGATGCACTTACTTAATTTATTCATTTTGTGTTCCTCCTTTATTTATTTCTTCGGATGTTTGGGTAATACAAAGTTTGCATTCGCCCATTTCTCCCATTCGGCAACTAACTTGGTAAGCACTTCAGGGTGCTGTTCCGCTAGATTGTTACGTTCGGTACGGTCTTTAACCACATCGTACAATTCCCATTCTTTTCCTTTTTCGTCGCGGATTGCTTTCCAGTTTCCCCAGCGGATCGCTCTATTGTTCTGATGTTCCCAATACATATATTCATGCAAAGAGTCTGTTTTCTTCTGAATAGCTGGGAAAAGACTACTGCCTACTAATGGATATATTCTGTTTCCACCGTGATAAGTTTCCGGATAAGTGGCTCCTGTTGCTTCCAGAATAGTCGGCATAATGTCCGGCAGATAACCGGGAACACGACACCATTCACCTTTTTTATTCTTCAGATTGCTTTTCCACGACACGATGAGAGGAGTGGAAATACCTCCTTCATAAGAACGGCATTTGTATTTCCGGAACGGAGTATTGGAAACCTGCGCCCATGCTCTTCCGTAAGAAGGGAATACGCTACAAGCCGGGTCGTTGATTTCAGACACTTTTCCGCCTCCCAATTCAGCGTATGGCTCGGCACAAGCACCGTTGTCGGATAGAAACATGACAAGCGTGTTATCCAGTTTACGATTCTTTTTCAAGTAATCCAGCAACTTTCTCACATTATAATCTACACAATGCACCTGTGCTGCATAAACAGCCATCCGATAGGCTACTTTATCTTTCTCCTGTTCCGTCAATTCATTCCATTTCCGGTTTTCCCATTCGGCAAACTCTGTATTCGGTTCGATGATTCCCAACTTGGTCATCCGTTTGCGCCTTGCTTCACGAATTTCATCCCATCCTTTCTCACGATAGATCTTCGTGAATTTTTGAATATCTTCTTCTTTTGCCTGCAACGGCCAGTGAGGAGCGTTGAAAGCTAAATAAAGGAAGAAAGGTTTATCGTCTTTCTGTTCGTCAACGAAGCGGATTGCGTAATCGGTAAATGCATCTGTTGTATAATAAGGTGCTTCCGGTACCGGAAGTTTCGTGTTATCAAGAGTCAAGCCACGTCCCCCCGATGGACGGAGATAGCTGCAAGCTCCTGCCAAAATCCCGTAGAAGCGTTCAAATCCCCGTTGCAAAGGCCACTTTTCTTCTCCATGCATCCCCAGATGCCATTTACCAGCCATATAAGTATGGTAGCCACTTTCTTTCAATACCTCGGCTATCGTAACACAGTTCCGGTTCAAGAATCCTTTATATCCCGGCACTCCCCAGTCGTTCGGGCTCTTTTGATTGGGTTGATTAAACGGGTCTTCGGACATCTGCCCGATACCCGTCTGGTGCTGATATAATCCTGTCATTAAACTAGCCCGGGTGGGGCATGAACGTGAAGTATTGTAGAATTGTGTGAAACGTACTCCTTTGGATGCCAATGCATCAATATTAGGGGTCAGTATTTCTCCACCATAGCAGCCAATATCGGAATAGCCCATATCATCTACCATAATCAGTACAACGTTCGGTTTTTCCTGTGCCGAACAAAATGACGCCATCAGTAAGGGTGCAGTCATCAAGAAATTTTTCTTTACCATAGTATTATCAATTATCTGAAAAACAAAAATAGAGAAGTTTATGCAAAAGGAAGGAAAAATGCTAATCAATAAAGAATAAAATCTGGTATATATGCTATCCAACAGATATACAATGCGTCCATGAACTTTTATTTCTACTCTGAATAGTTTTTTTCCTTTATTGAACAATTAATTTTCTATTTTTAGGTCAATATATTCTAACTTTGCATTTTAGTTAAAAACCTATTGAAATGAAAAACAAACGAATTCTTTTTCTTCTTTCTTTTTGTTTATCACTAGCAATAGCATGGGGAGAGACTCCTCCTGCCAAAGTTATATTCCAACAATACATGAACCAGGCACAGACATTTGCCAACAACTTTCCACGGGAGAAAGCGTATTTGCATTTTGACAATACGAGTTATTACGTCGGTGACACTATTTGGTTCAAAGCCTATGTTACTCTTGCCGGACAACAGATTTTCAGTCAGATCAGCCGCCCCCTGTATGTGGAATTGGTGGATCAGACAGGACATATAACAGATAAGCAAATCATCAAACTGACACAGGGGGAAGGGAACGGACAATTCGTTCTTCCCCATTCCATGTTATCCGGCTATTATGAGGTACGTGCCTATACTCGCTGGATGCTTGCCTTCAGCGAACCGCAGTATTTCTCACGTACTTTCCCTATTTATCAACTGACGAATAGTGATAAGCTGGAACGTAGCATCACGACTTACGAACTTAGTCCGTCGATGGAGAACCGTCCGTTGGAAACAAAGGAGAAGTTGAGTGTGCGCTTTTTCCCTGAAGGAGGGCAATTAGTGGAAGGAGTGACTTCGCAAGTGGCTTTCAAGGCGGAGAGTAAAGATGAAGGGAATATAGAATTGTCAGGAACGATTTATACCAAAGAAGGAGCAGAAATCTCTTCTTTCGAGACTTTGCACGATGGAATGGGGCATTTTAAATATACGCCTTCTGCACAACCGGCTGTTGCCAAAGTCGATTTTCAAGGAAAGAAGTATGAATTTACCCTTCCACAGGCGTTACCTAACGGATATGTATTGAGTACTGTCAACAATGCCGGTGCCCTTTTGGTGAAAGTATCCTGCAATGCCGCTACTCCTCAAGATACATTGGCTGTATTTATCAGTCATCAAGGGCGGCCGTATGTTCATCAACTGATTAGTTGCCGGGCGGACACTCCACAAGAGTTCATTCTGCCTACCCGCAAACTACCGGCAGGTGTACTGCAAGTCAGCCTCATCAACCGAGCTGGTAATACGTTATGCGAGCGTTTTGTCTTTTCCAATCCACGTGCCCCTCTACAACTATCCGCAGAGGGACTGAAAGAGGTGTATACTCCCTACGCTCCTATTCGTTGTGAGTTACAGGTAAAGAATGCCAAGGGAGAACCGATATCGGGAGATGTATCGGTCAGTATCCGGGATGCCGTCCGGTCAGATTATCTGGAGTATGACAATAACATTTTCACTGATTTGCTATTAACATCTGATTTAAAAGGATATATCCATCAGCCCGGTTATTATTTTGCATCGCCGTCTCCCCGGAAGCAAACGGAACTGGATATATTATTAATCGTGCATGGATGGCGTAAATATGACATGAGCCAAGCCATTTCTACTGCTCCTTTCACTCCATTGCAGTTACCGGAAGCACAATTAGTGCTGAACGGGCAGGTTAAATCAACGATCCTCAAAAATAAGCTGAAAGATATAGCACTTAGTGTAATAGTGAAGAAAGATGACCAATTTATCACTGGAGGAACCGTGACCGATGAAAACGGTCGTTTCACCATTCCTGTCGAAGACTTTGAAGGAACCACGGAAGCGGTGATCCAAACCCGGAAAGTCGGTAAAGAACGCAACAAGGATGCATCCATCCTGATCGACCGTAATTTCTCACCTGCTCCCCGAGCCTATGGTTACAAGGAACTTCATCCTGAATGGAAGGACTTGACCCACTGGCAACAAAAAGCCGAGAATTTTGATTCTCTATACATGGATTCTATCCGGAAAGTAGAAGGGCTTTATGTATTGGATGAAGTGGAAATAAAAAGTAAACGCCGACAAGGAAATAATATGGCTACTAAAATCAATGAGAAAAGCATTGACGCCTATTACGATGTACGCCGTTCTGTTGATTTATTACGTGACAATGGGAAGATTGTCACAACTATTCCGGAATTAATGGAAAAGTTGAGTCCGCAATTCGATTGGGATCGTAGTAATGACAAGCTTACTTATCGGCAGAAACCAATCTGCTATATCATGGATAATCACATTTTATCCGAGACAGAAACTCAAATGATGCTGACCGAAGTGGATGGATTGGCTTCCATAATCATCAGTAAAGGAAACAGGAGGCATCGATGACGAGATTATCCAAAACACCAAAATGTCCGAAGTTACGGATAGCACGGGAGTGGATATCAGCAAACTGGATAAATACAGTGTTTTCTACCTGATTCCCCTACCCAGACGCGATGTATTGAACAAAAGTCAGACTGCCGTACTTGGTACCCGGCAAACAGTCATTCAGGGATATACTCATGCATTGGAATATTATTCACCTGCCTACCCGACCAAAGAATTGTATATGGATAAAGTGGACAAAAGACGGACGCTCTACTGGAACCCGTCTGTACGGACAGATGAAAATGGAAAAGCGGTGATTGAATGTTACAATAACCAATATTCCACTCCAGTGATTATTCAGGCGGAAACGATGAGTAAGGATGGACAAATAGGAAGCATGAAGTATTCTACCATCGGGCAAGCGGAGCAATAGTTCTTGTTGTAGATAACCTCATAGCAGATATTATTAATGAGGATGAAGTTATTCCTGATCCGGAATCCTTCATCCCCATTATTCATTCAATTTTTTATTCATTCCGTTTTAAATGGAATGACAGTTATTTCTTTTTCTGTCCCGGGTAAGGTTCTACCACGCAATGCTTAGCCCATGCTTCGTATGCTTTTGACAGATGTCATTCCACCCACGTTCTTTTTAACTCCTTTCGGCCAATAAGCAATCATTGCCATGGGTAATAAAGCTCCCAACTAAGACAAACATTTTTAAATGTCCATAATTATTACGATTTAATTAACATTTTTGTCGGTTTCGTGTGACCGACTTACAGAACAAAAGTAGAGAAGTTTTTTAAGAGAAAGGGAAAAATACAAATCAATAAAGGAAAAAATAGATGAACAGAAATGGAAGTAACTAATCATGATCTATTATAAGTAAAGAGGGTGTCCGAAAAGGATACCCTCGTACTTAGAGTTAGTTTATCAAACTCTCTTATTTCATTCGTCCATATTACCATTCAATTTACTGGTCCTCATCTGGGATCTGTGTGTTAATATTCCGTTGAAGTGTCATCGTTCCCTTTACTTTATAAGGAATTTTGACACCTTTAGTACTTGTTACATCATTGAATTCGTATTCAATATTAAATGAGATAAATTTTCTTTTTAAATAAGAAACTGTTTAAAAATTACACAATAATTTTGTTAAGCATGATTTTGCAGAAAGCAAGTTGAACCATAGTCTCTGCAGTATCAGCATGGAACTCGTAGTCTATTGTCAGCCTTCTGAAGTTTTCCAGCCATGCGAATGCTCTTTCAACAATCCATCGTTTCGGAATGACCTTGAACTTTGACGGGCATTCATCAGGTCTGAGAACGACTTCAAGTTCCCATTTGAATTTGTCAAATACCCAATCTGCAAGGCTTCCTCTATAGCCACCATCCGCAAGGATTTTGGCAAGACGAGGAAATTTGTAGGATAGCCTCTCAATGACCTTCGGAGCACCCTTGCTGTCATGAACATTGGCTTCATGCACGGCTACAGACATCAGATAACCTTGGCTGTCAACGATTATATGCTGTTTTCTGCCCTTAATCTTCTTGTTGCCGTCAAGTCCTCGAACAGAATCTACATGATGTGAAGTCTTGACATTTCGTGAGTCTATAATGCCCATGCTGGGGCTTTCGTTGCGACCGGACTGGATGCGTACCATAGAGCGAAGTGTATCAAGGAGCTCCTCAATGATGCCCTCGTTTTTCCACTTGCTAAAATAGTAGTATACGCTCTCCCACGGAGCAAAATTCTTGGGAATCATGCGCCACTGACAGCCTGTTTTGAGAAGATATAGAATCGCATTCATGATGTTTCTGAGAGAATGTTTTCGCCTCCTTTCTTGCGGATTTATAATTTTTTCTATAACTTGCCACTGTTTATCAGTAAGGTTAGTTGAGTATTGTCCCATAACTCTAATTAATTGACACTCATAAAGTTACGAACAAACCTCCGATTAACCTACTGATTTACAATATATTATTCATTGCAATAACGTTTATTTTCAATAAATTTTAAACAGCTTCTTACCATATTCATCTAAATATCCGCACAAAGTGGAAACTACCAGTTGTGGCTCATATTCATACTTAGCCTGCGCTTTGGAAGATTGTTTTCCTATTTTTACTTCGACACTACCTTCAAAGCACAATGAAGGAGTGAGACAATAAAGACTGTTTCCTTTTGAGCTGACAACTATTGCTTCTTTCCCTCCTATTTTCACGGAAATAATAGAAGGATCCGTTCCAAAATTAGCTCCATATATCACCATTCGTGTATTTCCTCCCCCCCCAGATTTAGGAGTAAAATCTGTCACTTCTATTGGTTGGTTTGGGTCATGGGCAACTGCAGACGCATCTTTATCATCTTTACAGCTGCTAATACTAATTGTAGAGTATGAATTCAGTTATTCATGCGAATCAGTTGTTGAATGTAAGTTCTTGTTTTTAAGAAATTCTTTGATGCTAAAATAGCTTAGATACGCTCCGTAGAACAGATAGAAGGTACATTATTGAATATAAGATAAATAATAAGCAGCTTGTCATTGTTTAAATCCAGCTCAATGACAGGCTGCTTAAATTATAATTACTTATAGTATGCTGCAGATATGATTGTAAAGGATCTAATATAAATAGAAAACTTTGAGTTAAAAAAATGGAGATGTTTTGCAAATTCACTTTTAAAGATTAAATTTGCAAACAGTAAAATAAGAGCAGCAATGATAGAAAGAATATTGAAATCCAAGTTAATTGAAATGGCAAATAAATATCCGATTGTCACATTGACAGGACCTAGACAATCTGGAAAATCAACATTATTGAGAAATTCCTTTCAGGACTATGAATATGTGTCTTTGGAAGATCCTGATATGAGACTATTTGCTACAGATGATCCGAGAGGATTTCTTTCCACCTATCCAGATAAAACAATTATCGATGAAGTTCAAAGAGTTCCGTCACTTTTCTCTTATATTCAAACGCATACCGATAAAGAGAATAAAGAAGGTATGTATATGCTGGCTGGTTCTCATAACTTCTTATTAATGGAAAGTGTGAATCAATCATTAGCTGGACGTACGGCAGTACTCAAGCTACTACCGTTTTCGCATTATGAAATGGAAAAAGGAGAAATATTGCCATCCAATGTAAATGAAGAAATTTTTAAGGGAGCTTATCCACGTATTTATGATAAAGCAATAAATCCGGATGATTATTATCCTTTCTATATACAAACATATGTAGAAAGAGATGTAAGATTATTGCGTAACATTGGAGATCTAAGCAAATTTATTAAATTCCTCAAATTATGTGCAGGTCGCATAGGTCAATTATTAAATCTTTCATCATTAGCAAATGAATGTGGAATTTCTGTCACAGCAGCTACTAACTGGTTATCTATATTAGAAGCAAGTTATATCTGTTATTTACTGAAGCCAGATTACAACAATTATGCCAAGCGATTAGTAAAAACTCCTAAGTTATATTTTTATGATACAGGGCTAGCCTGTTCTTTACTTGACATACAAAATACAGAACAAATAACTACTCATTTTTTACGTGGAGGATTGTTCGAAAATCTTATCATCAATGAATTTGTAAAAGAATCCTATAATAGAGGCGTCGAACCGGGATTATCATTTTGGCGTGATAGTACTGGCAATGAGGTTGACTTATTAAGAATGGTTGGCGGAAAACAATATGCCTATGAAATCAAATCAGGAGCAACTTATTCACCGGATTTCTTTAAAGGTATTTCAAAATGGGCTAAACTATCCAATACTCCAACGGAACAATGTTTCGCGATTTATAATGGAGATAGGGATATAAAAACATCTGTCGGTCAAGTGAATGGATGGAATCATTTTAGTCTGTTCTAAATCGCCGCCACTAATATACATATCTTTATTCCATCTTATGTAAGATCCCTGAAACTGCATTTGGGGATATATTATTTCTTTGTCATGTATGAATTGTTGATATTTTGTTCTAAAATTAGAATTCGTTGAAAAAATCTGGAATACCCAAATCCAAGAAATAAATCATTTTTATAGGCCACAAAAACACCTGAAAAACCAACTAATTACAACACAAAAACAAGACATATCAACTATACGCATCTGATAATAAACTAGATAACGTGAGTTCAACGAATTCACGTTAAATATAAAGTCCGGAGTTTGTTCCAACCCAGATATTTTTGTCCACCTCTATCAGGGCTTCCACAAAATTGTTTTCTAATGAGAACTTTTCGTTGAGAACATTCCGATACACTTTATTTCCCCGTCCGTCATAACGGTTCAATCCGTCACTGGTACCCAGCCAGATAAAACCATAACTATCTTGAAGGGCGCACCACACGGTATTATGAGACAATCCATCTTCTACCTAATATTTCTTGAACGAAAAATAAGGAAACGCGGATAATGTTCCGTTCCAGAAGATCAGCAAGCATATTAGTATTTTAGTTAACTTCATTCTACGTGTTTTTTATTCAATTATCGGTTCAGCCAAGGTTCAGGATTCAACTTTTCTTTCTCCCTACGCAGCTGGAAGTGCAATACCGTCCGTCCATTATCCGTACCGTCAGAAAAGATCTGACCGATGGATTGCTTTGTCTTCACCGTATCACCGGCTTTGACGGAGGCAGAAGAAAGATTGCAATAAACAGAAATATAATTGCCATGACGAATGAGGACATTAAATAATCCGTTCAATTGGAACACAGCCGCCACCTTTCCATCAAAAATGGCACGCGCCTGTGCACCCGGTTTTCCCTGAATATCAATACCCTTGTTATCCAGTTTCACGTTACGCAAACCCTCTACAGCATATTGCCCGTAACGGCTGGTGATAATATAAGCGCCGGATATGGGCATTGGCAATTTCCCGCGATTCGCGGCAAAGTTACCTGATAATTCCCGATCCGCCTTACTCATGGTATAAGACTCAAGAGGTTTCGATTTGGCGGCTGTTTCCGTTGTAGCAGATTTTCCCTCCTTGCTTTCCTCTTTCTTACGGGCAGCCGCTTCACGACGAGCTTCTTCCTGTGCACGCTTACGGGCACGCTCTATTTCTTCCGCAATTAATTTATCGATGCGGGCATTCAGCCGATTGGCTTCCCTGCGTTTTTTATTTATCTCATTCTGCAATCCTTTCTGCTTCTTTTGCAGATTAGTCACCAACGTACGTTTCTCTTTTTCCTGCTCTTCCAACTTCACCTTTTCGCTCTCACGTTCTCGCAGCAGGTTCTCTTTGGCGGCTTTCACTTGCTGACGCTCCACTTTCTTCTTGCGTATCTGCTCTTGTTTCTTTAAAATTTCTTCCCCTTGCAGACGTTGATAAGTGGCATATTCACGAACATATCGCATACGCCGATAAGTCTGCCCCAAATTCTTTGCTGAAAAAATAAACATAAGCTTCTCCTCTATCGACTTATTCTTATACAAGTACTGGACAGAAGCTTCATATTTCTTCTTTTTATCTTTCAAATCCTTCTCCAGCCCGTGCAACTGACGCTCCAATGAAGCCAGTTCACGCTGGATAGCCTCCACATCATTGTTGATAGCCATGATATAGCGTTTCCGCTCTTCAATCTGTCCGGTCAATACAGCCAGACTATTCAACTGGCTTCCCACATCTTTCTTTGTATCCTTCAATATAGATTCCGATTCGGCGATCTGTTTTTGCAACGCACCGCGTTTACTTTCCAGCTCACGAATCAACTTGTTCGATTGAGCGGAAAGAGGAACTGCCAACCACAGGCAACTGATTAGAATAACAAAGAAACGTTTCATCATAATAAAGCTACCAGCATTCTTACTAATTCTTCCAAGGGGATTTGACGATATTTGGACGTCAGTTCCGTCGGAGTCATCGAAAACTCTTGTGTGGAAAACTCATAAAGTTGGACTTTAGCCTTTTCTAATGAAGGAATTCCTATATCTTTTCCTGTCAGTTCTGTCTTTCCACTAGGAAGAGAGGCATCCATCAATATCTTTTCCAAACGGGAAAACTCCACATTCTTCGACAATACATTTTTCAATTCAGCTTTAGTGGCACGAACAAAGCGTTTATTCATCCTGTCTACCAATAAAACTTCATCGGGAGTAACTTCTATACGTGCTACTTCCGTACGCAGAATAGGCATCAATAAGGAGATTTGTACCCGCTCATGAGTTTTCATCTTCATGGTTCCCCCTACAGACATACTTCCCTTCTTGCTGGGAATAGTCAACTGAAGCTTGGAAGCCAGGTAACTGGATGTCGGAGCCTTTGTCGAAGTCTTAGTTTCCGAGGTTGCCAAGTGCTTCGAACTCTTACAGCCGGCCAACACCACTACCACCAACAACAGTAGATAAATGATTCTTTTCATTCCGCAATATATTTCTTCTTCTCTATTTTCTGTTTCAACGTTTTCGACTCGCTACCCATTTCCAGTGCCTTCTTCCAATATTTCAACGCACCTTCCACATCGCCGGTCATAAAATAAATATCTCCGCAATGCTCCACAATCACATCACTCTTCTCGCCATCGTTCTTCATTGCATTGTCAATATAAATACGGGCTTCGGCATAGTTTCCCTTTTCAAAAAGAATCCATGCATAAGTATCGAGATAGGTAGAATTATTAGGTTCGGCTTTCACCGTTTTATAACTCATCTCCTCCGCCTTGTCCAAATCATGACGTTCCACAGACAGATAATAAGCATAATTGTTCAATGCGCCAATATTGGAAGGATTGTACACCAAAGACGAATCGTAAGCAGCATAAGCCTCCGCCATCTGTTTCTTGGTATGATAAATGTCTCCCATGATTGAATAGAAATCCGAAATGACTTCTTTTCTAGTATCGGCAGTTACATGTTCCAATGCTCTGCTGCAAACACTCAATACACTATCCGTCTGTTCTGCCTGATGATAAGCAATAGCCAGATAATAATAAAGTTCCAACGCATCGGGAGTGGCTTCAATACCCGGTTCACAGACTTTGATAATTTGCTTGTAGTCTTCCTTCTTCACCGCCGCACTAACCAGCATCAACCGGGCAGCCTTATTGGTAGGGTCCAGATCAACCACCTGCTCCAATACCGGCACAGCCTCTTGTTCCATATTCTTCGACAACAAATATTGAGAATAAAGCATCGGAATCTGCGGATCATCTATATCCTGCTTCATCATCCGGTCGAACAAGGCAATCACTTGAGTGCTATCTTTGGCAGACGACTGTTCGTTTTCCACAATCACCTGTCTCATAACACTGATTTTGGTATCCGAAGTCACCTTCTTATTCAGCAATAAAGTATCCAACTGCTGTTGATACAACTCTTTCTGACCGGTCTGTTCATAATAAGAAGCCATTGAAAAAAGAGCCATCGGATTGTCAGGCTCTACCGCCAGGACCTTCTGATATGCATCGTATGCTTCCTGTTTTTTTCCATTCTGAAGATACACATCTCCCAATATCACCTGATAACGCATATCCATCGGATATTCCTGTACCAGACTTTCTATTTCCTGAAATGCCTTCTTATCATCTTTCATCTGAAGATAAATACGGAATTTCTCCATAGAAAGCTGCTCATTTTTACCTAAGCGTTTCTCTAAACGGTTCAATGTAGAAATGACATCGTTATATTTCTCCTGACGACTGTAAATATCAAGGAGACTGAACAAAGGTTCCTGCTTTGACGGGAAACGGGTTACCATTTTCTCAAGCAACGTTACAGCCTTATCCAACTCGTTCTGTTGCTGATACAGGCTGACCAGCCCCTGACTGTACCAGTAATTATCAGGAGCAAAAGCCACCGCCTGCTCCAAAGCCGCCTGACCTTGCGGCACCTGGCGGAGGAACATATAATACTGCGATATTTCATAAAGTGCCGAAGAAGCGTTCGGATTGATATCCAGACAATGCTGTAACAAACCAAATGCCGCATCATACTCATTCTTTTCTTTCATCCGCATGGCTTCCAAAAAGAAGTAGTCATATTTACGCTGTTGTTCAGCAGGAAGCAATGATTCTTTTACCGAAAAGGATGCATCTGCCTTCACTGCTGTTTTTGCTGTACGCATAGAACGAGTTCCCCCACACGAAGTGAGCACTAACACCGTCACGAACAGCCATCCTATTTTTATCTTCATTCTATTTTTTCGATTAAGCATTCATCATACTCCGGTATGTCCGAAGCCACCGGCTCCGCGTTCCGTTTCATCCAGCACCTCCACTTCCTGCCATACAGGCTGTTCATGCTTTGCTATCACCATCTGCGCGATACGTTCGCCATCTTCAATAACAAAAGCCTCGGACGAGAGATTGACTAAAATGACACAAACTTCTCCACGATAATCCGCATCAATCGTACCCGGAGAATTAAGTACTGTGATACCTTTCTTTATCGCCAGCCCGCTACGTGGACGAACTTGCGCCTCAAATCCCTTCGGCAGAGCGATATACAATCCTGTCGGCACCAGACAACGTTGCAACGGTTCCAGTGTGATAGGTTCAGAAAGATTAGCACGGATATCCATTCCTGCGGACAATTCGGTGGCATAAGCCGGAAGCGGATGCTTCGATTTATTGATAACTTGAATATTCATAAATGCATGTTTACTATTTAACGGGCGAAAATACACATTTTGAACTGAAAAATAGTTAAGTTTGCAGTTAAATAATGTACCTGCAACCAAATTGCGAATGGTAAACAACTAAATCCTAAATAAAAAGATAAGTCAAGCATCTTTAAGTTCAAATGATAAACGGAACTTCCAATCACAATGTTGCCGCCTTTAGCAACAACCGAAAGTTTCTGTTTTGTAGTCCAAAGCGGCAACCATAATTTAGTTATAATCAAAAGAATATTTACATCTTAGAAAAAGAAAGTTTATATACGATCAATCTGCCCTAAAACGTTCAGTCTGCACATCACGAGAGTTTGCTCCTACCATGACATCAAATTCTCCCGGTTCATAAACGTATTGTAATCCTGAATTATAAAATCTCAAATCGTCTTCCGTGATAACAAACTTAACTTCACGACTCTCTCCTTTTTTCAAGAAGATACGTTCAAAGCCTTTCAGCTCTTTCACTGGACGAGATATTTCAGCGTAAATATCATGCAGATACATTTGTACGATCTCATATCCGTCAAAATCTCCGTCATTGGTCACAGTCACAGACACTGTCAACTCCCCATTTTTGGACAGTACATCCGAACTAAGTTGCAAATTCCCATAAGAGAAATTTGTATAACTCAAACCGTACCCAAAAGGATAAAGAGGTTCGTTACTCATATCCAGATAGTTACTGGAGTAACGGTTAAAAGAATGACTGTCAGGATCGGGACGACCTGTATTCAAATGATTATAGTACAGAGGAAGCTGTCCCACTGAACGGGGAAAAGTCGTAGTCAGCTTGCCGCCCGGAGTCACTTTACCGAACAATACATCAGCAATAGCATCGCCTGTTTCACTTCCACCGAACCAGACATTCAAGATAGAATGAACATTGGCATCCTCCCAGTTCAGAACTAACGGACGCCCCGTAAAAAGAAGCAACACTACGGGCTTACCCGTCTTCACCAGCGCCTTCAACAAATCCTGTTGAGCATCAGGAATCCCTAGTTCCGTACGTGAAGCCGATTCACCACTCATTTCAGCACATTCTCCCAAAGCCGCAACAATCACATCTGCACGGGCAGCCGTATGCAAAGCTTCATCCAACAATTGCAGTTCATTGCCGCGTTCTAACGGACGGATACCAGCTCCTCCTTTTTCAAGTTCCGCATCATGATATATATTGCTACCTCTCGCATACAGTATTTCAGCCTTATCACCTGCTGCCGAACGAATTCCCTCCAATAATGTCCCGTGACGGGAAGGAGTACACGTCATACTCCACATCCCACACATATTATTACGGGCATCAGCCATAGGACCAATTAAAGCAATCTTACCTTTCCGTTCGAGCGGAAGCAGATGATCCTCATTCTTCAACAGAACAAATGTTTCAGCTGCGATTTTACGCGCCACCGCGCGATGAGCAGTCGTATAAAGTTCTTTTTCCACACGCAGGGTATCACAGTATTTATACGGGTCAGAAAACAAGCCCAATTTATATTTTGCTTCCAATACACGGCGACAAGCGGCATTAATCTGTTCTTCCGTAACTTTCCCTTCTTTCAGAGATTCTTCCAATGTATTCAGAAAACCGCAAGAAACCATATCCATATCCGTACCCGCCTGTAAAGCACGTACAGAAGCCTCTTTCAAAGGAGCAACCCCATGTGAGGAGATTTCGGCGATAGAATTATAATCCGTCACTAACAACCCACAAAAGCCCCATTCATTCCGGAGCAAATCGGTCAGTAACCATTTATTAGCCGTAGCCGGAATGCCGTCCACCAAATTGAAAGAACTCATCACACTACCCACACCTGCCTCAACAGCTGCCTTGTATGGGGCAAGATATTCATTATACATACGTTGGCGACTCATATCAACCACATTATAGTCCTTCCCTGATTCGGATGCGCCATATAATGCAAAGTGTTTTACACAGGAAAGAATTTCGTTTTTTCCCTGCATATTATTTCCCTGATAACCGCGTACATAGGCTTTTGCTAACAGGGAACCCAAATAAGGGTCTTCACCACTACCTTCTGCAATACGCCCCCAACGACTGTCGCGACAAATGTCAACCATCGGGCTGAATGTCCAGCAAATACCATCCGCACTGGCTTCTACAGCAGAAATGCGTGCCATACGTTCAACAGCTAGTGTGTCCCAGCTACAAGAAAGCGCTAAAGGAATCGGGAAAATGGTTTCATAACCGTGGATAACATCAGCTCCTACCAGCAAAGGAATTCCCAAACGGGTAGAATCAATGGCTATACGCTGCAAATCAACAATCTTTCTTATTCCTTTCACATTAAAAAAGCCTCCAATCTCCTGGTTACGAACCATTTTCGTAAGTTCGGCACTATTTACATTACCAGTAACCAAATCACCCCCGGAAGGAAGATTCAATTGGCCCAACTTCTCGTGCAGTGTCATCTTTCCCATCAGATTGGCAATATATCGATCCATCTCTTTATCTCCTTCTTCAGCCGACAATGAACAGGAAGACAATAACAACCCATATAGAACGCCTAATAACAAGTATTGATATTTCATGTTTATTACTTATTATATAATCACTTCATTATTTAGATACTTACATTAACGAGATAAAATCTTAATATCCGAATCACTTAACCCATAATCAACAAGCGTATATTTTTTGCCTTTATACGGAGTCGGCATAAACCGCCCAGAACCTAATGTATCGTAAATGATCGGATTGAAAGAAGCACTCCTTTTTGCCCTGAACAGCAACACACAGAACTGACCGGAAACAGCATATCCAAATTCAATATCCTCTACTCCCTCTCCCAGCACTTCATAACCTTGCAAGAGAGGTTCAACACCTTTAAACATAAAATTAAGTTTTACAGTCAAATTATCGGCTAAATCTATCTCAAGGGTATTCCGCATTGGAGAAGAAATGACAGCCCCTAATACATTCCAATTCGTATCATAATTAGCTAAAGTTGTCCATATTATCCCGTCAGAACTTACCCCTCTAAGCTTCTGCATCAAAGTCGTTTCGTAAGGATACAAGCGCTGCGAATTAGCAACTACACAATTCAGGAAAGAAAACTTATCCGCAATATCCCATCCCACCAAATCAACAGGACAATCTAGAATCTTAAAATTATCATTTAATACAGTAAAAGTAGAATTGGACAACTTCACTTTCAAATTGGGGTTATTCCCTTCTGCCTGAATAAAGCTGGTTCCAAAATTATTCAAATATGAAAAAGAAATCTGTTGGTCCAGCATCAAATCCGGACTATAACCCTCATTCACGACGATTCCTCTATCAATCGTATCATAATAGATTTGATTGAAAACAAAAAATCCGCCACTAGCTATACGTATTCCGACTGTTGAACGGTAATTCTTACCATCCTCAAGATGGGTCCCTCCGGTAGTATCCCAAGAAAGAATATGTACATTGTTCAATATATGACCGGCAGATTTCGTAACTAAAGCTTCTTTTGTACAATAAATAAAAGTGTCAGATATCTTACAATCACAACAAGATTCATCTATATAGATACCGTATACATTATCATTCGAAGAGATGCCTTGAATTGTTACATTATCTATCTTTGTATCCGAGCTACCCGTTCCACCAGTTCCAATACCTTCAGGAACGTGTATGCGGATATGTGTATTACGTCCTCGCACCAGACTCATCGTACGTATCTGCACCAACTGCTTCCTTCCGTTTACTAGAATTCCATTATCTGCATTATAACAATCCAGAATTCCTCCTTCAATATAAGAGAATCGCCGGTGTGAAACATCGGTAAAATAGGTTTCTGAATAACCTACTTTAATCAATGCTTCCAAATGGACATCACTTTTAACCGTTGCATTCTTATCAAAAATAAGATTTACATTTTTGGTATATTCCAATGGCAGAACGATAGGCTCCGTCAAGTTATAAGTTCCGGCAGGAAAATAAAGCGTTTTCCCATAAGACTGACCGACCAAATTATTAAGTTGAGAACCAATCAGTGTTCCATCATTCTTAATATCATAATCAATGACTGATACAATATCTTCATTATGCCCTTCCTTGACTTCAACAACAGCCTCCGGTAATGAATCATCATCGTTACATCCCCAAATTGGCATAAAAGATAATAAGCCTAAAAATAAAAAGTTAAGTTTCTTCATTTTTCTTGTTTTTTTTAAGTTTAACGTAAAGTTTGAAATGAAGAGGCCGGTAATCCTGCACCGTTAATTAAGTTACATGTAGGATTATCTCCCCATCCATAGCGAACAGCCAAAGGATGTTTTACCATTTCCGATGATACAATGATTTCATTTCCACAGATTTCAGCTTCCGCCCAATGATATTTTCCGTCTATCCCTGCTATGGCAAACCCTGTCAATTTTTTCCCATCAGACGTTTTTAATCCTCCGTCTGCACACTCAAAAGAGAGAATAACCTTGTCTCCTTTCACACGGTAAGTCTGATAAACCGGACCACTACAAACAATCCGCTCACCATAGGTATCGGCACGTGCTAATAAGGCAAGTCTACGCCCTACTTCCTGTTTGTTTTTGGGATGAATATCATTCATATCGCCGATGTCTATGGTAACGGCCATACCCACATTGTCATAATACAAAGCTGTCTGGCGCTGCGCTTCTCGTAATTCAGCCCACTGTGAGTCTCCCGGTTCATCTGCTCTCTCTAAATAATTAGCCAATTGCACAAGGTAGAAAGGAAAATCATTCCCCCATTCCTCACGCCAGCTCTGAATAAGTAATGGAAGCAATATCCTATATTGTGTAGCACGCCCTACATTATTCTCTCCCTGATACCAAATAACCCCACGAAATTTGTAAGGTGCTAATGGATGAATCATCCCATTATAAAGCACTGTTTGCACATTCGGATTCATCTCAAACACCGGATCAATATGAGATTGAGCGGCAACTTTACACTTCCATTCACCAGATATAAGAATCCAGTCTCCGACATCTTTGCTTAACTTCATTTCACCTCCGATGCCACACCCTCCTCCAGTATCCACGATACGAACAGTAATTACAGCTTTGCCCGCTTTTACTAAATTACCCGGTATTTCATAAGTACGGGAATGAGTATATCCTTTCGTGCTCCCTATCTCGATTCCGTTAAAATAAGTAATATCCTCGTCATCCACATACCCCATGTGTAAACTCAACGGTTTTCCCTCCCATTGTTCTGGAATATCCACCGTCTTTCGCCCCCAAACAATACCATCAAAATCAGGAAAAGTCTTTTCGATATTTCCGGGGAAAGAATGAGATATCCATCCTTCGTCATTATAAGAAAGAGTATTCCAAAAAGGCTTTCCATTTCTCATTCCTTTATCTAACGACAAAATCTTTGCCTGCCTTTGTTCTTCCTCCGCCTGTAAATCACAATCCTTGTTTCCCAATCTTCGGATAAGCTTCAATTGCTCAACAAAATCGGGAACTTCGCCCAATGCTTGAGCACTTATCCACGACTCTATATTAGTACCGCCCCAATGGGCACAGATAAGTCCTACCGGTACCTGCTGCGTGCGTGCTATTTCCCTACCGAAAAAATAGGCTGCTGCTGAAAACTCCCGGATAGTACCCGATGAACACACTTGCCATCCTCCTCCGACAGCAGTAAACTCCTGCGACGGACTTAGACTAATAGTATTACTCACAGTCATCAAGCGTATATTCGGGTAATTGGCCTGTGCCACCTCTTGTTGATAGTTTTTTACTTTGCCCCATCCTTCTACTGGCATTTGCATATTCGACTGACCGGAACAAAGCCATACTTCACCAATCATTACATTCTCCAATCTTACTTTTTCTCCATCTATTATTTCTAAATGATAAGGTCCCCCGGCTTTTGGGATTTTGATGTTTACTTTCCAATTACCCGTCCTGTCAGCTATATTCTCATATTTCTCCCCACTCCATGAAGGAATCACTATAACTCGCATTTCTGGAGATGCTTTTCCCCAAACAGGTACTTCAGCCTCTTGCTGAAGTACCATATTATCGGAAAATAAAGGAGATAACTTAACTTTGGCACAAGCGATCAGTGACGCAAATAATCCCGACATTAATATAATCCATTTATACATATCACTCCGACTTACAAATTATCACCATTCGATTGCCTGATCTTCATCCGGAATCTGAATATTAATTTTACGCTCCATATTGACTGTCCCTTCAACCGTATAACTTATAGGAGTGCCCGGGACAGAAGTGACATCATCAAACTCATATTTGAAATTCTCAATAGTAATCGTCTTATGTTTGAGATATGGCAATGATGCGTCCATCTTCTCCGTCACTTTCCATGTCGGATTTTTTATCAGTTTGAAATGAATGTCCGGATCGGGGGCAGAAAGGGTAACTGTCCCGTCGGCATTGAGCGTGAAAATAATCTTGTACTTTCTGCGTTCCAGTTCCTCTTCGTTTATCAAGCCTGCATAGAAGAATATGGAATGCTCGTCTACCACAAATGCAGTACGTTCATTAGTAGTCATTTTATTACCGGCATCCTTAAAGCCTACTTGCATAGTTGTGGTAGAATAGGTACCTGAGTAATCATTGAAAGGAATCACACGCAATAATGCTTTCTTGTAATTCTTCCTTGGATGAGGCTCATAACTGCCGGTCGGACTTTCTGCAATTGTGAGCGGCAATACCCATTTGTCGACCAAATCAATTCCACTCAGTTTAAAATTGATGTCCAAAATTCCCATGCAATCGCCTGCTGGAATCATTACTTTCATATCATTCAACTCATAATAACCGGAGGTAAGCTCTCTGTAATACAAATCCTTTCTATTATGAAAATACTCCCAGTTGATACTTTTCAAGGTGTCTGAATCTATCGCCACCTGTACCTCCGTATCACTTCCGGCCATTGTAGAGCCACTCATAATGAGAGGTAACTGATAGGTTACCATGCCATTCGGCTTGTATTTTACATAAATATCAGTCACTCCTTTTGCATAATTCATCGGCGCCTTAAATGAAACATAGTGTTCATATTGTTCGTCAGTCCATTCTTCATTACAAGCTGCGCAAAACAATACCATCAAAACAGCAAGTAACGGATAATATATTCTTTCTTTCATATTCATTTTATTATAAAGGTTAATCATAGTAAGTCCAACCGGGGTTTTGAGTCAGCCGCTTATTGCGCTGTAACTGTCCGTGACTAAAGGGCCAGAAATAGCTTTTTTCTACAAAGCGGACAGGCAACGACATAATTGCCACCGGCGTATGAAACAAATCGCGGCGAGCTTCATCCATCAGCATATTGCATCCGTAAATCAATGTTTCTTCCTCCTGAGGAGCATCTTTCCAACGTCTTAAATCGTAATAGCGGTGGTTCTCGCCCATAAACTCTATCTGACGTTCGCGCTTGAGTTTCTTCCGGAACATTTCTTTATTCTGATACTCGGAAGAGGTATAATCAGGCACACCTGCACGAATACGAACAGGCTGGATACCTTTTTTCAGTTCATTCACATCACGTCTTAATGTGTACATTGCCGAGCCATCCCAGGATGGGATGTCATAACTTCCATCCAGTTCATTTAATGCTTCGGCATAAATCAATAGGATTTCCGCATAGCGAATAGCAGTCTCTGTTTTTTGCCTGTAATAAAAACTGTTTTGGTATTTAGCATCATAAGGGTTCACATATTTTTTGATACCGATACCTGTAAATATACGATTGCCGCCATTGTATCCTTCGGAAGTCCCACGATAATACCAGACTTGCTGGTTAGGACTGGCAGCTCCATCTTTTCCATTCAATGAAGACATATTCCACACACTGCCATTGAAAGCGACTGATGCATAGAAACGGGGTTCACGATTGGCATATTGTAAAGAAACTCCGGCGCGCAAAGGTTTGTAGCGACCGGCATCTACATCTTCACTGGTCACATAACCGCTTAATCGGGCACTTCCATCTCCCCGCCCTATCTCTTTATCTTTACCCGGACAATCAGTACCGTCGGCCATGTAGTAGGAGTCACATTGTTTCTGTGTCATTCCATGCATACTCCATCCTCCGGCCACCGTCGGCAACTGATGCAATACCATGTTTGCAATGCCATCCGGTGAGTTAGTTCCTTCTCCACTATGATCGACCGTTATGTTATCCACACGTGAAAAAATAAGTTCCGGATTTGCATAAGCAGAGAGTTCGCCATTAAAAACAGAACGATATGACTCAAAAGGATCAATGTCGGCATATCCGTCCGGCCAACTTTTTTTGGAGAAGTTATTATCATCAAACGGCTCGATGGTCTCCGGATAATCGTCCGTACCGCCACCTCTTATACGATTCTTGACATACAATTGATAGCGATGACCATTATTATTTCCCGGTAACTCCATCACATCTCTTGCAGCAGCAGCTGCCCTTGCCCATTTCGATTCATCGTATTCGGCAGAAAGCAAACGATTTCCTTCGTCATCTACCATTTGTTGTGCATAAGAATCGGTATTGCCATTCATCAACGGGCTGGCGGCATATAAAAGGACTTTGGCACGGGTGGCTAAAGCAGCTCCACGGGTAGGACGCGCTATATTGTTGGCTCCTCGCTCCAAAGGAAGATCCTTGGCTGCCAACACCATCTCGGATGTGATATATTCCACGCATTCGTCATACGTATTACGCGGACGGGCTAATGCATCATAATCCTGTGTATAATCTTCTCCGGCATCCGGAATCAAAGGAATGGGACCATACTTACGCAAAAGCAACCAGTAATAGTAAGCTCGCACAAAGCGTGCCTGTGCTGCATAATCAAGCCTTTCTTCCTCTGTCAGCTGCGTATTCATGTGGATATACTTCAAAAAAACACATGCTTTATTGATACCCAAATAGCAATTAGTATAAGTCTCTTGCATCCAATCCTCATTATACTCCACATTTCGGAAATAAGAATAATAACCACCTGCTATATTCTTATTCCCCCAATTATTCCAATCTGCCCAATAAATATCATCGGCAAAATTAGTCGGCACACTCTCTTTTCCACCAATATCCTGATTTTGGTCTCTGAGATATGAATAAGTGTTGGAAAGCCACGAATCCGTATAATCCCTGTTCGTAAACACTTTCTCAATCGTCAGGCGGTCCTTGAAATTATGTTCCACCTCCAAATAATCGCTACACGATGCCAGATAGCAGACCATAAATAGTATAGCACCAGTATTATATAACCATTTCATACTTTTCATTTTTTATAAGTTTACATTTAATCCCACTGTGATAGATTTAGATAACGGATAAGCTGCTCCATTCGAACTGTTCATCTCCGGATCCCACATCTTGAACTTTGACCAAGTAAGCAAATTGGTACCAATTAAATAAATGCGTACATTATTGAAATGCATCTTGTTGACGAGAGGCTTAGGCAAGGTATAGCCTATTTCCAAAGTCTTCAAACGCACATAAGAGCCATCACGCAACCAGAAAGAGGATTCTTGATAGTTGTTGTTACTTCCGCCATAACTTAACCGGGGATATTCTGCCCGCACATTTTCTGTGGATTCAGTGCCCGATTCATCTCTTGAAATCCAACGGCCGGCTACGACGTCTTTTAATATATTGCCTTTGCTACCGTTGACGAAAGGACGGACACCGCTTCCATTGATAAAGAAAGAAGACTTACCTGCTCCTTGAAAATGCAGATTAACATCTAGCCCTTTCCACTGAGCGGAAATACCCATACCATAAATCAAATTGGGGACGGTAGTCGCTCCAATGGCTACCCTATCCATATCAGAAATAATTCCATCACCATTGACATCCTTATACTTGATGTCACCCGGTTGGTAGGCACCGAAAGTTTGCTGCGGACTATTACGAATGTCTGTATAATCCTTGAACAATCCCAACGCTATAAGACCTTTCGCCTGATTCACACGGTATTCCTGTTCCATTAAATAAGGATAAACATTGTTCTGTTCATCTTTATCTTTCACTTCATTTTTCGATAGAGTCATGTTTCCCCGCATGGTGAGTTGGACACTCCCAACCTGCTGCTTATATGCAAAGTTTCCATCCACTCCTTTTGAGAGAACTTTCCCCACATTAGCTTGCGGAAGTGTCATCCCATTTTCTACACCTGCTGTGGCAGGAAGATATCTACGGTACATGAAGATGCCCTTACGGTCTTCATGGAAGTAGTCTATTGTCAAGGTGAATTTATCGTCAAACAAACTCATATCTAATCCGATGTCATGCTTGGTGGCGATTTCCCATGTCACACCGTCATTAGCATAAGACGTATAACGTAATCCCTGAAAAAGAGTGGTTCCATACTTTTCATAACCATAATCCGCCCAGTTATATCCTCCGAAGGCAGAATAATAACCGGCATTGTCTCCCCAAATATTGGGATTGGGAGCACCCCCATAACCGATTGTATATAAATAAGGAAAACGTATCAGTGTAGTACCATTAGCTTCATACATTTTATCGTTACCGACCTTACCCCAAGAATAACGTACTTTAAACATATTTACCCACTTCAGGTTCTTCTTGACAAAGGGTTCTTCTGCTATATTCCATGCCACAGAATAGGCCGGGAAGAAACCAAATTGATGACCCGCAGCAAAATTCTCAGAACCGGTATATCCGAAATTGAAATTCAGAAAATAGCGATAATTCCAATTATAGGCAATTCTTCCAGCCAACCCTTGATGGCGCATAGGGAGCGAATTCTTGATATCATTACCAATCTCCTGGGTTTTCACCTTTGAATCCTGTGTATATTTCAATGTCCCGCTAAGAATATGGGATTTAAAATTCCGGTTATACTGGAGTTCGGCTTCAAAGTACTCTTTTCGTTCACCCGTATTGCCGGAAGTCTGGGTCATTTCTTGTTCTGCCCGCTTTCGCGTAAAATTGATAGTACCATCATCTTTTCTAAAGCGATCCGCACTCCATAAAGCCGGACATTTATAACGCTTGATAAAATTATAGTTATCTGTGTCAAAACCAAAACGCCCTATAAAATTCAATCCTTTCGTAATGAAATCTAATTTTTGATTCAAAGTAATATTAGTCTGAATATTATTCCACCACTGTTCATTATACCCACATTGAGTGGAAGCTACCCATGGGTTAATATCGCCGTCCGAATTGGTAGGAGTATATCCATTGGAGTACATAATGGGCATGCTAGTAGGAGTTTGATTTAAAATGCTATTCCAGATCTCATGTGAAGTCATACCCGATTCATTCATTTTTTTTAGCGAACCACCGATACCCACTTGCAACAAAGTAGTACGTGTTACATCAATATCCGCATTCATACGGTAGTTCCAACGCTTATTGTTACTATTGGTGTTATAGTCCTCATTCAGTGATTTGTCTACTTTATACATACCACCTTCGTCAAGATAACTGCCCGAAACGAAATAACGTGCATTCTGTCCACCGCCACTCAAATTCAATGTTGCCCGATAACTCATAGCTCCATTTTTTAACAAGGTGTCCATCCAGTCCACATTCGGTAATAAATCGGGGTCTAGTCCTTGTGTGAGAATTTTTAGTTCATTTCCACTATAAATAGGTTCGAGATTACGGGTTCTGCGCGCCTCATTAGCCAGATTAGCATAAGTAATACCGTCTACAAAATCAGGAGTAAATGTACGTGTATTGTAAATTGTCTCCACTTTCGCATCAACAGTTATTTTATTGATCTTACCACGACGGGTAGTAATCAAGACTACACCATTAGCACCACGCGATCCATAAATAGCCGTTTCCGAAGCATCTTTCAATACGGTGAAGGATTCGATATCTTCATAATTCAATTCATTCATATCACGTTCAAAACCATCGACCAGCACTAATGCACTTGACCCCGCTCCAAACGTAGAGATACCACGAATCCAAAATTCAGAAACATTTTTTCCCGGCTGCCCGCTAGTCTGACGTGCTATTATACCTGCAACATTCCCTGCCAAAGAGTTGGAAATACTACCTGTAGGAGAGGTTCTTAATTGTTCTACATTGATAGTAGACACGGCTCCGGTCACCGTTAGTTTCTTCTGTGCACCTGTAGCAGTAATCACTACTTCATCCAATGTCGTTTCGGTTTTTTCTTTCATTACTACGTTCACTGTGCGCTCTTCTCTCACAAGGATCTCTTGTGTCTCATAACCAATGTAAGAGAAAATTAAACGATTATATGGTTGCATTTTAATGCTAAATTTACCATTTATGTTCGTGATAGAACCCAACCCCGGTACGTCTTTAACGGACACATTAGCCCCGATGAGCGGTTCTTGATTTTCATCCGTAACCACTCCAGTCACAACAATCTGCCTATGGGTGGACTGCTGAGCCGAAATTCCTGCCGCAAAACAACATAGAGCGGCTATTATAACTAAGAATTGTTGTTTCATGTTTTTCATACTATTTTTTATTCCACAATAATCTGACGGATACGGTGATTATGCTGATCACCAATATAAAATATCTTATTCACTTCATCAAAGGCAATACTGTGCGGTCCGTTGAAACGGGCTTCCTGAAGCAAATCGCCGTCAACGTATCCGAAATGGCTATTATCCATTGCCACGCTTCCACGCCCTGCGTATCGGATGGCCTCGGCATTAGGAGTGACCTTCCATATCAGATCTCCAGGGTGGTTATCATACAATTCTCCATCTGCCACATAAAAGTCATAGATATCGTCTTTATGCTGCTCTATGTATTTCTCATTTTTCACAAAAGTGCCCTGCCACATCACCCCCATACGGACATTCGTTCCTACACCTTCATTGTATCCCTGATTCCAATTTCCAACATAGATACTCGGCAGTTCCAGCCAGTTTGTCGTCTTGTTAAACTGGCATTTGAAGATAGTTCCTTCACGCGGACGCATGAGATAGGCAAAGTCACCGGAAAGATGAAAGTAAACATACATCCATATCCAGTTTCCACCCACAGAAAACATTGTTTCCACTTCTTTTGTTGCCATATTATAGCGTTTGATAGTGGCATCCGATTCCTGAGCAAAATAGATGTCACCCGTCTGTGGATGAATAGTTGCCGAAATAACCCATTTATAACCGGAAAAAAGCGAATGAGCTTTCTTAAATCCTTCGCTACGCAAAAGCATAGTGACAACAATCGGAGAATCACCATTGGAATAATTACTCACAAATAGAGTATCACCAGTCAGACTCCAGCATAAAGAACGCGGATCTTGAATATTCAACTGCCCCACCGTTGCCACTGTAGTCAGTTCTTGTACCTCCATGTCGATCAAACGAATACTACTTTTATCCTCAATCATATAAATATGATTAGGGTTCTTAGGATCAATGCTCAGCCATGTAGGCGAATTCAAACCACAATCACTGAATGGGCCATCCTTCACTTCATATCGCCCAGTCTCATCCACATAGCCACATAACGTAGTAACCTGCGTATTGGCTATATAAGTAAATCTGTCAGGAGCTATAGCAGCTTGATCACCAATAGAAATTTCTATAGTCCCTTTATCGGCATTGCGAGGTACCATACAATATATGCACTCATTGTTACAGTTTACGACTCTAGTCTCCACGCCTCCCAACTTCAAGTTAATCAAGGAAGGATCATTACCGAAGTTTTTTCCATAAATAAGTAACTGTGTTCTTGGAGTGACTTCCCTGGGCTCGAAGCCCACAATTTCAATAGGCAAACTGTTATCAAAAGCTTGCTCCTTTCTCTTTTCATCGTCTTTACAACCGATGAAACAACCAAGCAAAGCAAGTAAACAAAATGCCTTAACAACATTCATTCTTTTTCCTGTCCTGTTCATCATAATAATAAATTTAGTTAATAATAAGATTTAATAGTCAATGGGCCCAAAGGTTTATTAATTACAAATATAGAAAGGAGGGCATTAATTATAGGCTAATTCCTAACTAACAAACAATAAAAACTAATCAAACAGCTCTAGAATTAAATAATTTGTGCTTTCTTTGCAAGTATTTTAGCAAAGAAAGCACTATGAAATTTCAAAATTGCTTATTTTTAATATTGCTTATCGTTTGTCTATCATGCCAAAGCAAAAAGACTGATAAACAAACAGGCATTGACTCTACACTTTTCTACACAAATCCTGTCATAGGTGGAGGATCCGAACCATGGGCCATCTTTCATGAAGGAAAATATTACTATACTCAAAGTTTAGCAGACTGTATCATATTATGGGAAACTGACGATATAACACAACTGGCAGAAGCAGCCAAAAAAAACGTATATTCGCCCCAAAATGCCCCTGGTATATCTCATCTTTGGGGACCAGAGATACACTATATGGACAATAAATGGTATATCTATTGCGCTGCTGATGATGGTAATATAGACAATCGTCAGATATATGTGCTAGAAAATGAATCTCCCGATCCTATGAAAGGAGAGTTTGTCATGAAAGGAAGAATATCGACCGATAAAAATAATAACTTGGCTATTCATGCTAATCCTTTCGAGCATAATGGCAAACGTTATCTAATCTGGTGCGGATGGGAAACCAGAAGAATTTATCAAGAAACCCAATGTATCTATATCGCTGAAATGAAAAATCCATGGACACTAGCCTCAGACCGTATATTAATATCCAAACCTGAATACGAATGGGAATGTCAATGGATCAGTGTAGATGGCAATAAAACCGGTTATCCTATCCATGTGAATGAAGCTCCACAATTTTTCCGTTCCAAAAACAAAGACAAATTATTAATATATTACTCTGCAAGCGGTAACTGGACACCTTATTATTGTGTAGGGTTATTAACAGCTGATGCTAACAGCGATCTTCTCAACCCGAATTCATGGAAGAAATCTCTGGAACCTGTATTCAAACAAGCACCAGAGAATCATGTGTATGGCCCCGGTAGCCTGTGTTTCATACCTTCACCCGACAAGAAAGAATGGTATATACTTTACCACGCTCGAAACGCCCTTCGTGACATGTTCGTTTTGGACGGTCGGACAACACGCATACAAAAGATAGAATGGGATGAAAATGGAATTCCCATTTTAGGAATCCCCCAAAAGGAAAGCACCCTGCTTCAAAAGCCGTCTGGCACCCCCACGAGTGATAGGAACTAGCTGTTATCCTTTATAATCTTTCGGTAATACCCCAAACTTTTCTTTAAAACACTTTGCAAAATACGAAGAAGTAGTAAACCCTAACTGTTCGGCAACTTCAGCTATTCGTATACCACTCATGATTAGTTCAGTCGACTTATTCAACCGAAAGTTCTTTATATAATCATGAGGCGGCATACCAGACAGAGCCTTTATCTTCCGGGAAAAATTAGAACGACTCATATTCATCTGCTCTGCTAACAAATCTATCGAGCAACTCTCATCAGCAAGCAGTTCCGACAAAATCGTATTTACCCTCTCTATAAATTCTACATCTTTTTGTGAAAGAGCAAAATCCGCCAATGAAGAAGCCGGACTTCCAGAAAGATTAATCATCAACTTATGGAAGGCCAGTCGCAGTTTTAATAAGTTTTCGATTTGTTTATGGAGCTGCTTAATAGAGAATGGTTTCTCAATATATGCATCAGCACCATTTTCAAAACCTTCCGCTTTTGAGTCTAACGTTGTCTTCGCTGTCAACAAGATAACGGGAATATGAGAGTAAACTAGATCTGATTTTATATAGTTGCATAGTTCAAGACCATTCATTTCGGGCATCATAATATCACTTACAATGACATCAATACTCTCACGTGAAAGTATTTCCAGTGCTTCTTTTCCATTGCAGGCAGAAAAAACTTTAAACCAATCACTTAGAGATTCTCTGGTCAAATTTAATAACTCGACATTATCTTCCACCAACAAAACAATGAATCTCTTATTTCCAAACTCCGAATCCGGCATTTTTTTTCCTTCCACATCTATCATCTGCATTTCAGCAAATTCATTCGGAATACTTTCCGTTACTACTGTTTCCAACGGCAAAGACAATATAAATGAGGAACCACCTTCCATCCTATTTTCTAATGATAAAGTTCCATGATGAGCTTCTGCCAAAGATTTGGCAAATGCCAAACCAATCCCTGTACCTGTAGACGTTGCCACCGGATCATCCGGCAATTGATAGAAAGCCTGAAATATCTTATTTTGCTGACCTTCAGGGACTCCGGGGCCATCATCACTCACTATTATATTTACCCTATCGCCCAATAATATTAGCCGCATCTCGACTTGAGATTTTGCATATTTAATAGCATTTCCTACCAAGTTTACCAAAATTTTACTAACTTTCTCCGAATCAATCATCACACTAATTTCTTCAGGAGGTAAACTAAGACAGATTGTTAACCCTTGCAAATCTACAGAACCATTGAACTGATTGAATATATCACTCATCAACGCATTAATACTACACTCCTTCATGCTAAGTTGCAATGCTCCACTCTCCATCTTCTGAAAATCAAGTAACTGATTCGTTATTCCCAACAGATAATTTACATTCTTATCCATCACCGAAAGGTATTTTTCTTTTCTTTCTTCTTTTTCCTCTTCCCTCAACTTTTCCAGAGGGAGCCGAATCAGACTAAGAGGAGTACGTATTTCATGTACCAGATTGATAAAAAAATTGATTTTCGATTTATACATCTCTTTTTCCTTGGCAACCTGATAATCCTCCATACGACGTTTATATTTACGCTTGACATAGAGATTCCAACGCCAACCAATATAGCAAGCTGTACACAGAAATAATAGTATATACATAAAATAAGCGACACTAGTCCGCCACCAGGGCGGAGTTATCACAATCCATAAGGAAGCCGCTTTCTCATTCCAGTGATGGTCATTGTTAGAGCCACAAACTAAAAACTCATATTCCCCAGCTGGAAGATTGGTGTATGAGGCCGTATTATTAGATGAATGTATCCACTCCTTATCAATACCTTTCAACATATAAGTATAACGATTTCTGTGTGGATCTTCATAACTAAGTGCAACAAAACGTACTGTAAAACTATTATTTGTATAGGGTAATTGGATCTTATCTGCTTTATAGAAGGGCTTATCTAAACGAAGCAGCCGTTTCACTTCTTGTTCATCTGTCAAATAAGGGAAACTAATATCAGTAACATAAACAGGGGGAAGATAGGTATTATCCGTAAACTGCCCCGGTTCAAATACATTGAAACCATTGATTCCTCCAAAATAGAACTTCCCTGTGGACGATCTCAATGAAGACTGTGCAGTAAACTGATTACCTTGCAAACCATCATTTACGGTAAATAAGTGAAAGTTCTTTTGAGACACGGGATTAATGCGGCATAATCCGGCATTACAGGAAATCCAAAAATCACCGGTCCGATCCTGTTCTATAGAGAAAATTACCTTATTAGGCAACAATGTATTTTCCGGGTCGAAGTCAATGAAAGTCTCCGTATCTTTGGAGAATGAGCATAATCCTCCTCCATTGGTTCCAAACCACATTGTTCCTTTCATATCTTCAAACAATGTAATCACAGAATTACTGGTAATAGTTGTTGTATCTTCACGTATATGTTCAAAATGTTCCCAACGATCGTTCACTGTATTATAACGAAAGACACCACTATTTGAGGTCGCAACCCAAAGACTATTGTACATATCCTCATAAATATCAGTTACAGAAGCCATAGAGCCGACATGAATGATTGTCACAAAATTATCCAATTGCGAATTGTAACGACATAACCCCCAACTTGTTCCAACAAAAACATCTCCTTTTCGGTCTTTAAAGAGACTCAAGACATCATTACTACAAATTGTATAGGGAATATCGCGAGAATGGACATAACTCTTTACTGCTCCAGTTTTCAGGTTTAGCACATGCAACCCTTCCGCATAGGTTCCTATCCAAAGGCGGTCGCCATCTAGCAGCAAGCTACGAATGTCATATCTCGCATCCACATTCTTTAAAGTATACTCCGAAAGTGAATGAATTTGTGTATTGAAAAAACATAACCCGTTCCGGGTTCCCACCCAGATATTTCCATTCTGGTCTTCACAAAGAGGGCCGATCTCCCTGCCAAGCTCTAATGTACCTGATAATGAGATAAGGGAATAGTAATCAAAACGCTTCAATTGCTTAGTCATGTAACTCACTCCGCCGGAGTTAGTCATCACCCAAAGTGTACCTTCGGCATCCCACATCATTGCATTAACAGTTGGATCGCCCAATGCCCGCAAGCCAAAGGGAGAATCGCCTCTACGAAATGTTTTAAGGTCGCGATTGAACAGATACAGTCCATTATCCGTACCAACTAACAATTCTTTTTCGTTATAATCCATCAAACAGAGAATAGCACCGAAATTCTGTGCAGACGCATCATAAATTTTCAAATCCGGGCTTCCTTCCTGATAACAACCTAATAAATTAGTACCCACACCAAACCATATTTCATTCTTAATACTATAGAGACAATTGATTCTCTGACTGCCTATGTTTGAATCTGACAGAACCGGATAATTTTGCAGAAAGGTTCCCTTCTCATCAAAACAAAATAGTCCTTCCTGCATTGAAGAAACATAAATACGGGAATCTGCACTCTGACAGATATCCCAAACAAAAGAAGTATGAATACTATTCTGTGTCAGCACACCTGTCACTGGTTCATAAATAAACACACCTTGCCCCAACGTAGCAATCCAAATCAAACCGCTTTGAGTTTTTATGATTTTCTTCACCTCACTACTGACAAATACGCCATACCGTGTTGTTTCATTAAAATAAGAAAAGCGGTCAGTAGAACGGTCATAGATATAAAGTCCCGAATTTGTTCCTACCCAGATATTTTCCCCTTCTTCCAAAAGGGAACTGACGAAATTATTACCCAAAGAATATTTATTATTCAAAGCATTCCGATACACCCTGTTGCCACAACCATCATAACAATTCAGTCCATCACTTGTGCCAATCCACAAAAAGCCATAGCTATCTTGAATCGAACACCAAGTCGTATTGTGCGAAAGTCCGTCTTCCACCTGATACCTTTTAAAAGAGAAATCAGTAGAAGCGAATATGGCTTCAAAATTGAAAACGATTATACAGATAAAGGCTGTAACCTGTTTTTTCATATAAATAAGAAGTAAAAAGATTAATCCAGATCAAGTCTACCGCCGATCCAGTCAAAACCCCGAACTTATTTTATCTTTAACGACAAATATCTCGGACAGCAGATTTAACAAGCGAAAATACACATTTTGAACTGAAAAATAGTTAAGTTTGCAGTTAAATAATAAATAATGTGCTAATAAGGCAAGGTACTAATGTACCAACTGTCAATTGACACATTCATCAATCATCAAATCGCAAATCGTTAAATCGTAAATAAAATGATGAATTGGAAACAACTAATATCAGCGAAACGTTTCGGGATGGAAGAATTCCATGAAGAACGACAGGAAAACCGATCCGAATTCCAACGGGACTATGACCGTCTTATTTTTTCGGCTCCTTTCCGCAGATTACAGAACAAGACGCAAGTATTCCCTCTTCCGGGCAGCGTTTTTGTTCACAACCGACTTACGCACAGTCTCGAAGTAGCCAGCGTTGGCCGTTCACTCGGGGACGATGTTGCCAAAGCACTTCTGGAACGTCATCCGGAACTTCAAGATTCTTTCCTGCCGGAGATCGGTTCTATCGTCTCGGCCGCTTGCCTGGCACACGATTTGGGGAATCCACCTTTCGGTCATTCAGGTGAAAAGGCTATTTCTACTTTTTTCTCTGAAGGAAAAGGAGTTCGCCTGAAAGAAAAGCAGCCGAACGGCGAGCAACTTTCTCCGATGGAATGGGAAGATTTGACACATTTTGAAGGAAATGCAAATGCGTTCCGAATACTGACACATCAGTTTGAAGGACGTCGCAAAGGCGGATTCGTCCTGACATATACCACTCTGGCTTCTATCGTGAAATATCCCTTTTCATCGAGCCTTGCAGGAACCAAATCGAAATTTGGATTCTTCGTCAGCGAAGAAGAAAGTTTCCAAAAAATAGCAACTGAATTAGGACTGACCTTGCTCAACGAGCATCCTTTGAAGTATGCACGCCACCCACTAGTCTATTTAGTGGAAGCGGCAGACGATATTTGCTATCAGATGATGGATATTGAGGATGCATATAAGCTGAAGATTCTCACCACTGAAGAAACCAAAGAACTATTAATGACCTATTTCAGCGAAGAGCGACAGGAACATCTCCGGAAAACATTCCTGATTGTCAATGATGTCAACGAGCAAATCGCCTACCTGCGTTCTTCCGTCATCGGTTTATTGATCCGGGAGTGTACCCGTGTCTTTTTAGATCATGAACAAGAAATACTGTCCGGCACGTTCGAAGGATCACTAATCAAGCGCATAGCCGAACGTCCGGCAGCAGCCTACAAACACAGCGTCGAAGTATCTATCAATAAAATCTACCGTTCACGGGACGTACTGGATATCGAGCTAGCGGGATTCCGCATCATCAGTACCTTACTCGAATTGATGATAGACGCCGTAACCTCACCCGAAAAGGCTTATTCCAAACTCCTGATCGACCGGGTTTCCAGCCAATACAATATAAATTCGCCTGTACTCTATGAAAGAATACAGGCGGTACTTGACTATATATCGGGAATGACCGACGTCTTTGCTCTTGATCTTTATCGTAAAATTAACGGGAACAGTCTGCCTGCGGTGTAACCACTTTAGGAGTAAAAACCTCTTCCCCTTCACAAGAAGACAATCTCAACGCATCCGGATGGCTTTCAATAAACGTCTGGATGTGTCGAATTCGTTTATCTTCAAGAATTTCGTCTACAGCAATCAGGATACCGGTTTCTTCCACATCACCGAACTCGTAATTGACAGCTGTTCCGAACATACGCATCGTAGGGCTTAAGCTCATATACGCATTTACCAACGGAGGAATATTATAGCCCAATTTACGGATTTCACAATTCAATATCTTATAGTCCTCTTTAAAAGTACTCTTGCAGAACAATGCGTTCAACTCTTCTTCGGAAGTCTCAAGTTGCAGAGGCTCAATCGGAGTAACAAGTTTCTCTTTATCATAAAAATGTTTCTTGAGGAAATGAAGAATCATATCACGGCCACGACGATGGTAGCTAGGATACATGGTCACCTTGCCAAAGAAATACTTCACATTCGGCATAACCACGGTCAACGCTCCCAACCCGTCCCACAGGTTATCCAAAGCGAACAATCCTTTGCTTCCGGCACGGGTAGACTGATATTCAAGCGTAACAAACGAACGCCCCAGCTCAATTGTCTGCGGCAGGTATTCTTTAATAAAAGCATCAGAAAAATGAAACATGTGGGAAGTAGCCAGAATTGGCGCGCCTTTTTCATCAAAACGCACGTCCGTACCAAGCAGATACCGGTAACCACCCAGAATTTCTTCCGCTTCCGGATTCCATACGATCAACTGCTTATAGGGGTGTTCCATCGTGTCGTATTCATCAATATCCATTGACAGGCCTGTACCTCCACCAGCAGCACGGAAAGCTATTTCACGCAAACGACCAATCTCTCTCATTACATTAGGAGCATTCTGATGAGTAATAATATAAATCTGATTATTACTCTTATTCGTCATTCGTAAGCGTTTGTCTTCCGTCAATTCTGCCTTCAGCAGTTCTTTGCTTACCGGTTTAATAATCTCTTCCATATTCCTTGTTATAGTTGTTCTATCAGTTACAGTTTATAAACAATATCCTTTACGTATTCAGCCCACTGCGCAGGGGTTTTCGATTTATCAAAAGTCTGCCAGGGTATAGGTTTGCCAAAAGTGACAGTAAAAGTTTTGTGGCGATTCTTAAACATTTCATCCGCAAGATACAACATAGCGATGTTAAACTTGATACCCAATGCCTTGCAAATATTTGCCAGGTTGTAGAAGAAATCAGAATTCCTACCGCCGAAATGCACGGGTATTACATCACGTTTTGCTTGTATGCTCTTTACTACAAATGTCTTTTTCCATTCCAGGTCACGAATGACTCCATTCTGACGACGCGAACACAGTCCGGCAGGGAACATTATCAGCTGGTCATCCGACTGAAATCCGGCTTCCACCATTTTCGGGAAGTCTTTTGCCTGTTTGCCGGTTTTATTAATAGGTATGCAAAGGGGAGCCAATCCGCGTAGATTCATCAACAAATCATTCACCAGGTATTTCACTTTCCCGTCATAGTGCTTTCCCAACACATAACCAAGCGCAACACCGTCCTGTCCGCCTAACGGATGATTGGACACAAAAGTATACAATCCATCCTTAGGCAAATTCTCAATGCCTTTTACGTCCACTTTCGCATCCAAAAAGCCCATACATGCCTCCAGAAAGTCCACACCCAATCTATCCTTCGACTCATTCAGGAATACATTAATTTCATCCTGATGAACAATTTTCTTCAGATAAGAAACCACGAATTTAGGGATGTACTTATAATGCTTCGGAGCCTTTGTCCGAAGTATCTTATCGACATCAATCAAAAATAAAGAGTCATCAGTCATTCTTTTCAAATAAAAATGATGGCACAAAATTAACGGTTCTTTTTTATTAATCGCAATAATTTGGTAGAAAATGCAGGATTTAAGTTCAGAAGATAAAAAAATACCACCCAAAAACTATCAAAAACAACCTAAAAACTATCCGCGGATAGTTTTCGGGCATAAAAACGTCGGATTTCCCCCTATCGGGTTTCAGAAATTCACGTAAACTTGCAACATCGAAAATAACAAACGAATATTCACCTTTAAAAAGCAACACATATGAAAAGTTTAAGCTTCAGAAAAGATTTAGTAGGAGTACAAGATGAATTACTACGCTTCGCTTATAAACTGACAACTGACCGTGAAGAAGCAAACGATTTGTTGCAGGAGACATCATTAAAAGCATTAGATAATGAAGATAAATATACCCCTGATACAAATTTCAAAGGATGGATGTATACCATCATGCGCAACATCTTTATAAACAACTATCGCAAGGTAGTCCGCGACCAGACATTCGTCGATCAGACGGATAATCTTTATCATCTGAATTTACCACAGGACGGAAGTTCAGAAAGTACAGAAAGAGCATACGACCTGAAAGAGATGCACCGTGTAGTCAACAAACTCCCCAAAGAATACAGAGTTCCGTTCGCCATGCACGTTTCAGGATTCAAATACCGTGAGATTGCGGAAAAACTGAACCTCCCGCTAGGCACAGTAAAGAGCCGTATTTTCTTCACGCGCCAGAAATTACAGGAAGAATTGAAAGACTTCCGCTAGACCTTAACTATATAAATTGGTGATCTCGGATCACATACTTCTTTAATACAGATTTTAGTTTTGATAATGATTAAAAGGCAGAAATACTCCGGTATATTCTGCCTTTTCTTTTATTACTAAGATTAGTTGCACGACACCCGGGTCTCAACACCTACAACACCCGGGTCTCAATGGGTCTGACACCCGGGTGTCAGGTATAATGAGACCCGGGTGTCGTACAAGTTCCTATTGCATCAAAAGAAGTCTCCGCTACCACATTATTTAAATTTTACCTATACAGACATTTTTTTCGTTTCACCGTCACAAGCTCCCCACCAGTAAAGCATTCTCAAAGCCGCATCATTTTCAAGCAAATAGACATTTAACATTCTGTTGAAAACTTCTCTGAAAGTTTTTTATGGAAAGTTGTGGGGAATTGTGGGGAATTTCATACTTTTACGGTCGCTTATTATAATAAGGTAATGATACGTTTTTTAGGAAATATTGAAGCCAGGGCGGACGCCAAAGGAAGGGTGTTCATACCCGCTACCTTCAGGAAGCAACTACAAGCAGCTTCCGAGGAGAGGCTTATTATGCGTAAAGACGTATTTCAGGACTGTTTGACCCTGTACCCCGAGAGCGTGTGGAACGAGGAGTTGAACGAGCTTCGCAGCAGGCTGAACAAATGGAACAGCAAACACCAACTCATTTTCAGACAGTTTGTGAGCGACGTTGAAGTGGTGACACCTGACAGCAACGGACGTATATTAATCCCCAAACGATATTTGCAGATTTGCAGTATTCATGGAGATATACGTTTTATCGGCATCGACAATAAGATAGAGATCTGGGCGAAAGAGCGGGCAGAACAGCCTTTCATGCCGCCTGAAGAGTTCGGTGCAGCATTAGAAGAAATTATGAACGATGATAATAGACAAGATGGAGAAAGATGAATTGACATACCATGTACCTGTATTGCTGAAAGAAAGCGTTGACGGGATGAATATCCAACCGGACGGAACGTATGTAGACGTTACATTCGGAGGAGCAGGACATTCGCGCGAAATACTTTCACGACTCGGAGAAGGCGGACGTTTATTGGGATTCGACCAGGACGAGGACGCTGAACGGAACATTGTCAACGATCCTCACTTCATCTTCGTGCGCAGCAACTTCCGTTACCTGCAAAATTTCCTGCGCTATCACGACATCGAGCAGGTAGATGCAATCCTGGCCGACCTCGGCGTATCGTCCCATCATTTCGATGATAGCGAACGCGGCTTTTCTTTCCGTTTCGACGGAGCGCTGGATATGCGTATGAACAAGCGTGCCGGAATTACGGCAGCAGACATCGTGAATACTTACGAGGAAGAACGTCTTGCAAACCTCTTCTATCTGTACGGAGAGCTGAAGAATAGCCGCAAACTGGCTTCTGTCATCGTTAAAACCAGAAGCGGACAGAATATCCGGACCATCGGTGAGTTTCTGGAAATCATCAAACCGCTTTTCGGTCGTGAACGCGAAAAGAAAGAGCTGGCAAAAGTGTTCCAGGCACTGCGGATCGAAGTAAATCAAGAGATGGAAGCGCTGAAAGAGATGTTGCTGGCAGCTACGGAAGCATTAAAGCCGGGCGGCAGACTGGTGGTAATCACTTATCATTCATTGGAAGACCGCATGGTGAAAAACATCATGAAGACGGGCAACGTAGAAGGAAAAGCAGAATCCGACTTCTTCGGAAATCTGCAAACGCCTTTCCGCCTTGTCAATAATAAGGTAATCGTTCCCGACGAGGCAGAAATAGAACGGAACCCACGGTCGAGAAGTGCCAAATTACGAATTGCAGAAAAGAAATAGAAAGATATGGAAGAAGAAGTAGTAAATAAGAAAACAGAAGAGGGCAAGAAGAAAAACCGCACCTCGCTGAAGAGTATTCTGGGTGGAGACATTCTGGCTACCGATTTTTTCCGCCGTCAAACGAAGTTGCTGGTACTTATCATGGTATTCATCATCTTCTACATTCACAATCGTTATGCCAGTCAACAGCAACAGATCGAGATAGACCGGCTGAAAAAGGAATTGATAGACATTAAATACGACGCACTGACGCGCAGCTCGGAACTGATGGAGAAGAGCCGCCAGTCACGCATTGAAGATTATATATCAAATAAGGAAAGCGATTTGCAAACATCAACCCATCCTCCTTACCTTATTAAATAAGTGGAGAGTTGAGAATTGAGAGTTTTTAAAAGACAAAGACTGTGGCAGTTAATAAAAAGAACATAATGACCCGTTACTTCTTCGTCATCCTGTTGATGGCGTTGATAGGAATAGCTATTGTTGTAAAAGCAGGCATCACCATGTTTGCCGAACGACAATACTGGCAGGATGTGGCTGATCGTTTCGTAAAAGAGAATGTGACGGTGAAACCTAATCGTGGAAACATTATTTCTTCTGACGGTAAACTGATGGCCAGTTCGCTACCCGAGTACAGAATCTATATGGACTTTATGTCCGGTGAGAAGGACGAAAAACGCAGACGGAAAGATCAGGCACGCCGGGACTCCATCCTCAATGCCAATATGGATTCCATCTGTATCGGACTTCACAAGATATTCCCGGACAGGAGTGCAGCCCAATTCAAAGCACACCTCAAGAAAGGACGCCAGGCAAAAAGCCGTAATTATCTGATTTATCCGAAACGTATTTCCTATATACAATATAAAGAGGTAAAGAGACTGCCCGTCTTCTGTTTGAACCGGTATAAAGGCGGATTTAAAGAATTAGCATACAATCAGCGCAAGAAACCTTTCGGTTCACTGGCTGCCCGTACGCTGGGAGATGTGTATGCAGATACAGCCAAAGGAGCCAGAAATGGTATCGAACTTGCTTTCGACACTATCCTGAAAGGACGGGACGGACTGACGCACCGCCAAAAAGTGATGAACAAATACCTGAACATTGTCGATGTGCCGCCGGTTGACGGTTGCGATTTGATTAGTACCATCGACGTAGGCATGCAGGATATCTGCGAGAAAGCATTGGTAGACAAGCTGAAAGAGCTGAATGCCAGCGTAGGCGTGGTGGTATTGATGGAAGTAGCTACCGGAGAAGTGAAAGCAATCGTCAACATGATGCAAGGCAAGGACGGCGAGTATTACGAAATGCGTAACAATGCCATCAGTGATATGCTTGAGCCGGGGTCCACTTTCAAGACGGCTTCTATTATGGTAGCTCTCGAAGACGGCAAGATTACTCCGGACTATGTGGTAGACACCGGCAACGGACAGATGCCGATGTACGGACGTGTCATGAAAGACCACAACTGGCACCGTGGAGGATATGGGAAGCTGACTGTTACAGAAATTCTGGGAGTTTCGTCCAACGTCGGTACCTCTTATATTATAGATCATTTCTATGGTAGCAATCCACAGAAATTCGTAGACGGGTTAAAACGGATGAGTATCGACCAACCGCTCCACCTACAGATTTCAGGAGAAGGGAAGCCGAATATCCGTGGTCCGAAAGAACGTTATTTTGCAAAGACCACTTTGCCGTGGATGAGTATCGGATATGAGACACAGGTTCCACCAATCAATATTCTGACGTTCTACAACGGAATAGCCAATAATGGAGTCAGTGTACGTCCGAAATTTGTCAAAGCTGCCGTGAAAGACGGGGAAGTCGTGAAAGAATATCCGACAGAGGTTATCAATCCTAAGATTTGTTCGGATAAGACTTTGACACAAATTCGTGAAATACTGCGGAAAGTGGTTGGTGAAGGACTTGCCAAGCCTGCAGGGAGTAAGCAGTTCCACGTTTCAGGCAAAACGGGAACGGCGCAGATTTCACAGGGGGCAGCCGGATACAAAACGGGAAGAACGAATTACCTGGTTAGTTTCTGCGGATATTTTCCGTCAGAGGCACCTAAATATAGTATGATTGTCTCTATCCAGAAACCGGGCTTGCCGGCTTCGGGAGGTTTGATGGCAGGTAGTGTATTCAGCAAGATTGCGGAAAGAGTGTATGCCAAAGACCTGCGGTTGCCGCTTACCAATGCGATTGACACCAATTCCGTAGTCATTCCGAATGTAAAAGCCGGAGAGATGCGCGAAGCTCAACGGGTATTGGAGGAGCTGGAGATTAATATACAAGGTAAAGTTGCCGATTCAGGAAAAGAAGTGTGGGGGAATACGCACGTTGCTCCGCAAGCTGTGGTTCTTGAAAGCCGGAGCAATATGCAGAACTTTGTGCCGAGCGTGATAGGTATGGGAGCGAAAGACGCCGTATACTTGTTGGAAAGCAAAGGATTGAAGGTCAATCTGGTCGGGGTAGGCAAAGTGAAAAGCCAGTCGATAGCCAATGGAACCATCGTAAAGAAGGGACAGACGGTGACGCTGACGCTAAAGTAAAAATTAAAGATTAAAAATTAAATAGAGTGATGTTATTAAAGGAGTTACTGAAAGCGATCCAACCGGTAGAGGTAGCCGGAGATTCAGACATAGAAATCACCGGAGTCAATATTGACTCCCGTCTAGTGGAAGCCGGCCAACTGTTCATGGCAATGCGCGGCACACAAGCCGACGGCCACGCCTACATACCTGCTGCCATAGCGAAAGGAGCGACTGCTATCCTCTGCGAGGATATGCCGGAAGAACCTGTTGCGGGGATCACTTATATACAAGTCAAAGACAGTGAAGATGCGGTAGGAAAGATTGCTACTACTTTCTACGGCGACCCCACTTCCAAGATGGAACTGGTTGGTGTTACCGGAACGAACGGAAAAACAACAATCGCCACCTTATTATATAATACATTCCGTTATTTCGGATATAAGGTAGGGTTGATTTCTACCGTTTGCAATTATATCGACGATGAACCGCTCCCGACAGAGCATACCACGCCCGATCCCATCACGTTGAACCGTCTATTGGGACGAATGGCGGATGAAGGATGCAAATATGTTTTCATGGAAGTCAGTTCACACTCCATTGCACAGAAACGTATCAGTGGATTAAAGTATGCAGGAGGGATCTTTACCAATCTGACCCGCGACCATCTCGACTATCATAAAACAGTAGAGAATTATCTGAAAGCAAAGAAGAAGTTCTTTGACGATCTGCCGAAAAGCGCATTCAGCCTGACTAATCTGGACGATAAGAACGGACTGGTGATGACACAGAATACACGTTCTAAGGTCTATACTTATTCATTAAGAAGCCTTTGTGACTTTAAAGGGCGGGTATTGGAGTCTCATTTTGAAGGAATGTTGCTCGACTTCAACAACCACGAGTTGGCAGTTCAGTTTATCGGCAAGTTCAATGCTTCCAATTTGCTGGCAGTATTCGGGGCAGCCGTTCTGTTGGGTAAGAAAGAAGAAGAGGTGCTTGTGGCTCTTAGCACGCTTCATCCGGTAGCCGGACGTTTCGATGCGGTCCGTTCTCCACAGGGAGTTACAGCGATTGTAGATTATGCGCATACTCCGGATGCACTTATTAATGTATTGAATGCCATACATGGAGTACTTGAAGGAAAAGGGAAAGTGATTACAGTGGTGGGTGCCGGTGGCAACCGTGATAAGGGCAAACGTCCCATCATGGCAAAGGAAGCTGCCAAAGCCAGCGACCGCGTCATCATCACTTCAGACAATCCGCGCTTCGAAGAGCCGCAAGACATCATCAACGATATGCTCGCCGGACTGGATGCGGAGGATATGAAGAAAACACTAAGCATTGCCGACCGTAAAGAAGCGATTCGCACGGCTTGCATGCTGGCAGAAAAAGGAGATGTGATTCTCGTTGCCGGAAAAGGACACGAGAATTACCAGGAGATAAAAGGAGTAAAACATCATTTTGACGATAAAGAAGTACTCAAAGAAATTTTTAAATAATGAATAGATTGTGCTAATATGCCGACTGGTTCCGGTATTCATCCGGCAGAAGCGACATAGCAACACATCAATAAATTGGCAAATTATTTATGTTATATTATCTATTTGAATGGCTGCAAAAGCTCAATTTTCCAGGAGCGGGAATGTTCGGATATACTTCATTCCGTGCTTTGATGGCAGTGATCCTCGCGTTACTTATTTCAAGTATCTGGGGAGATAAGTTCATCAACCTACTCAAAAGGAAACAAATCACAGAAACGCAGCGTGATGCTAAAACGGACCCGTTCGGCGTCAACAAAGTAGGCGTGCCGAGCATGGGAGGTGTTATCATCATTGTAGCCATCCTGATTCCTTGTCTGTTGTTAGGCAAACTGCATAATATATATATGATACTGATGCTGATAACCACCGTATGGTTGGGATCGCTCGGCTTCGCAGACGACTATATCAAGATCTTTAAAAAAGACAAAGAAGGTTTGCATGGCAAGTTCAAGATTATCGGTCAGGTCGGTTTAGGTTTAATTGTCGGAATGACTTTGTATCTAAGCCCGGACGTAGTGATCCGTGAGAATATCGAAGTTCATAATCCGGGACAGGAGATGGAAGTGATACACGGAACCAATGATTTGAAATCGACCCAGACAACGATTCCTTTTTTCAAGAGCAATAACCTTGATTATGCCGATCTGGTTGCTTTCATGGGCGAGCATGCGCAAACAGCCGGATGGATTTTGTTCGTCATCGTCACAATCATCGTGGTTACCGCCGTATCAAACGGTGCCAACCTGAATGATGGTATGGACGGAATGGCGGCCGGAAACTCGGCCATTATCGGTGCAACGCTGGGGATATTGGCGTATGTATCGTCGCATATCGAATTCGCAGGCTATCTGAACATCATGTATATTCCGGGTTCGGAAGAACTGGTAATCTATATCTGTGCCTTCATCGGTGCGCTTATCGGTTTCTTATGGTACAATGCTTATCCGGCACAAGTATTTATGGGAGACACAGGCAGCCTCACCATTGGTGGTATTATCGCAGTGTTCGCCATCATCATCCACAAAGAGTTGTTGATACCGATTCTTTGCGGTGTATTCCTGGTAGAAAATCTGTCGGTAATCCTGCAACGGGCTTATTATAAGGCAGGAAAGCGGAAAGGTGTAAAGCAGCGTTTGTTCAAGCGCACACCGATTCACGATCATTTCCGTACTTCAATGAGTCTGATCGAGCCGGGATGTACGGTGAAATTCACCAAGCCCGACCAGCTGTTCCACGAATCAAAGATTACCGTCCGTTTCTGGATTGTAACGATTGTATTGGCGGCAATAACAATTATAACATTAAAAATAAGATAGAATGAAGGCACGGATTACACGGATTAACGCAGTGTTAACTGCATAATCCCTTAAAACCGTGAAATCCGCGTCATCCGTCCTTCATTAAAAATATAGAGAGCATTAACCCGATTATTAACTTTTAAAAGATGTGCGCAGCTAATAGATAAATCAATCGATTAGAAAACAAGGGCACATTATTGTAGATGAAAAGAATTGTAATTTTAGGAGCTGGCGAAAGCGGCGCAGGTGCAGCCGTACTCGCAAAAGTAAAAGGATTTGAGACGTTTGTTTCGGACATGTCCGCCATCAAGGACAAATATAAGGAACTTCTCGACAGCCATCAGATTGCCTGGGAAGAAGGACACCATACCGAAGAGCTCATTCTGAATGCCGACGAGGTTATCAAAAGCCCCGGTATCCCGAATGATGCCCCAATCATCCTGAAACTGAAAGCTCAAGGCACACCGGTGATCTCCGAGATTGAGTTTGCCGGACGCTATACTGATGCCAAAATGATCTGTATTACAGGTTCTAACGGAAAGACTACAACAACTTCCCTGATCTACCACATTTTCAAAAGCGCAGGTCTGAACGTAGGTTTGGCAGGCAACATCGGCAAAAGCCTTGCTTTGCAGGTAGCCGAAGATTACCATGATTATTATATTATCGAACTTAGCTCTTTCCAGCTGGATAATATGTATAACTTCCGTGCGAACATCGCCGTATTGATGAACATCACTCCGGACCATCTTGATCGCTACGACCACTGTATGCAGAATTACATCGACGCTAAATTCCGCATTACCCAAAACCAAACCCCGGACGATGCTTTCATCTTCTGGAATGACGACCCGATCATCAGACAAGAACTGGCGAAACATGGTCTGAAAGCTCACCTGTATCCTTTTGCCGCTGTAAAAGAAGACGGAGCGATCGCATACGTAGAAGACCACGAAGTGAAAATCACCGAACCGATTGCCTTCAACATGGAGCAGGAAGAACTGGCTCTGACAGGGCAACATAACTTATATAATTCTTTAGCCGCCGGTATCTCGGCAAACCTTGCCGGCATCGCCAAAGAAAACATCCGTAAAGCCCTCTCCGACTTTAAGGGAGTAGAGCATCGGTTGGAAAAGGTGGCACGTGTCCGCGGAATTGATTTCATCAACGACTCTAAAGCAACGAATGTCAACTCCTGCTGGTATGCCCTGCAAAGCATGACTACCAAAACGGTATTGATCCTCGGTGGTAAAGATAAAGGCAACGACTATACTGAAATTGAAGACCTGGTACGTGAAAAGTGTTCGGCACTGGTATACCTGGGACTTCACAACGAAAAACTTCACGAATTCTTCGATCGTTTCGGCCTGCCCGTAGCAGACGTACAAACCGGAATGAAGGATGCCGTAGAAGCTGCCTACAAACTGGCAAAGAAAGGTGAAACAGTATTATTAAGCCCTTGCTGCGCCTCTTTCGACCTCTTCAAAAGCTATGAAGACCGTGGCGACCAGTTTAAGGAATGTGTCCGCGCCCTTTAATTTCTAATTATTAATTTTTAATTGCTACAAGATTGGATTTATTAAAGAACATATTCAAAGGTGACAAGGTAATCTGGATTATCTTCCTCTGTCTCTGCCTCATCTCTATTATCGAGGTGTTCTCGGCAGCGTCGACACTGACTTACAAAAGTGGCGACCATTGGGGACCGATTACACAACACTCCATCATCCTGATGGTAGGTGCTGTGGTAGTAGTGTTTCTGCATAATGTTCCCTACAAATGGTTCCAGGTATTTCCGGTCTTTCTGTATCCGATTTCCCTGGTTCTATTGGCATTTGTCACGCTGATGGGTATCATCACAGGGGACCGTGTCAACGGGGCAGCCCGTTGGATGACCTTTATGGGATTACAGTTCCAGCCTTCGGAATTGGCAAAGATGGCGGTTATCATTGCCGTCTCATTCATCCTATCCAAAAGGCAGGACGAATACGGAGCCAACCCGAACGCCTTCAAATATATCATGATCCTCACCGGACTGGTATTCCTGCTTATCGCACCGGAAAACCTTTCGACAGCAATGCTGCTTTTCGGAGTAGTATGCATGATGATGTTTATCGGCCGGGTGTCAGCAAAAAAGCTATTCGGAATGTTAGGGATATTGGCACTTGTGGGCGGTGTTGCCGTAGGTATACTGATGGCTATTCCCGCCAAAACGCTGCATAACACTCCGGGACTTCACCGTTTCGAAACGTGGCAGAATCGTGTTTCCGGCTTCTTTGAGAAGGAGGAAGTGCCGGCTGCCAAATTTGATATTGACAAAGATGCACAGGTGGCGCATGCACGCATCGCCATTGCTACCAGCCACGTAGTCGGCAAAGGTCCGGGAAACTCGATACAACGTGACTTCCTTAGTCAGGCATTCTCCGATTTTATCTTTGCGATTGTGATTGAAGAAATGGGATTGATCGGAGGAATATTTGTGGTGTTCCTCTATCTATGGCTGCTAATGCGAGCCGGACGAATCGCACAGAAATGCGAGCGAACCTTCCCCGCCTTTCTCGTTATGGGCATTGCGTTGCTACTGGTGTCGCAAGCAATACTGAATATGATGGTTGCCGTCGGATTATTCCCCGTCACCGGCCAGCCTCTGCCTTTGGTCAGCAAAGGAGGTACAAGTACGTTAATCAACTGCGCTTATATCGGTATGATATTAAGTGTAAGCCGATATACCGCCTATCTAGAAGAACAAAAAGCGCACGATGCACAGATCCAACTGCAATTAGAGGCAGAGGCAGCTGCAAATTCCGAGGCACAGACTGCCGCCGAACCGACAGCACAGATTCTGAACAGCGATGCCAAGTTTGAAGATGAGCATGATATTGATAAACGGTAAGTGATGAACGATAAATGATGAACGGTGAGTAGTGAACGGTGAGTGGTGAACAGTAAACGTTGAGAAAGGACAGAAGAAAAACATTATGATGGAAAAAGAACTTAGAATTATTATCAGTGGTGGAGGAACAGGAGGGCATATCTTTCCTGCCGTCTCTATCGCAAACGCTATAATAGAGCTACGCCCCGACGCAGAAATTCTCTTTGTAGGTGCTGAAGGACGTATGGAAATGCAACGGGTTCCCGATGCAGGCTACCGTATTATCGGGCTTCCGATTGCCGGATTCGACCGCAAACGTTTATGGAAAAATATATCTGTATTGATTAAACTGATGCGCAGCCAGTGGAAAGCACGCAAAGTTATCAAGGACTTCCGCCCACAAGTGGCGGTAGGTGTAGGCGGATATGCAAGCGGCCCGACACTAAAGACTGCCGGAATGATGGGAGTACCGACATTAATCCAGGAACAAAACTCTTATGCCGGAGTGACCAATAAGCTCCTGGCACAGAAAGCAAAAGTGATTTGTGTAGCTTATGACGGAATGGAAAAGTTTTTCCCTGCCGACAAAATTATTATGACGGGGAATCCTGTCCGCCAAAACCTGACAAAGGATATGCCGTCTAAAGAAGAAGCATTGCGCTCCTTCAACTTACAGCCTGGCAAAAAAACGATTCTGATTGTAGGCGGCAGTCTGGGTGCACGTACCATCAACAATACGCTGACAGCCGGACTGGCAACCATCAAAGAAAATACGGACGTGCAATTCATCTGGCAAACGGGCAAATACTACTACCCGCAAGTGAAAGAAGCCGTGAAAGCTGCAGGTACACTTCCGAACTTATATGTAACGGATTTCATCAAAGACATGGCAGCCGCATACGCAGCAGCCGATCTTGTGATTTCCCGTGCGGGGGCAGGTTCCATTTCAGAGTTCTGCCTGTTACATAAACCTGTTATCTTAGTGCCTTCTCCCAATGTAGCGGAAGACCATCAGACTAAGAATGCCTTAGCATTGGTGAATAAGCAGGCAGCTATCTACGTCAAAGACAGTGAAGCGGAAACAACCTTGATGGATGTAGCATTATCCACCGTCAATGACGAACAGAAACTGAAAGAACTGAAAGAGAATATCGCCAAGCTGGCTTTGCCCGATTCTGCGAGAATCATCGCACAGGAGGTTATCAAACTGGCGGAAGTAAAGAGCTGATAAACAGAAGCAAAAAACAGATAAATAGATTATCGGATTGCACACAGGTTGAAGTAGCGGTATAGCTCCGGGATCAAACGACGTAATCCGTACTAAAATAAAAAACAGAAGAAATGAATATAGAAACGATAAAATCAGTCTATTTCGTAGGTGCCGGCGGCATCGGTATGAGTGCACTTGTACGCTACTTCCTCTTCAAAGGCAAGGTAGTGGCCGGTTACGACCGTACCCCTACTCCATTGACTGAAACCCTGATTGCCGAAGGCGCACAAATACATTATGAAGAAAACGTCGACCTGATTCCCGAAGCCTGCAAAGACAAGGAAAGCACGTTAGTCATATACACGCCCGCCGTTCCGCAGGAACATGAAGAAATCGTTTATTTCCGCAACAACGGATTCGAAATACAGAAACGCGCCCAAGTATTGGGAACGATTACCCATTCGAGCAAAGGTCTGTGCGTGGCAGGTACTCACGGAAAAACAACCACATCGACGATGACAGCCCATTTGCTCCATCAATCGCACGTGGAATGTACCGCTTTTCTCGGAGGAATCTCGAAGAACTACGGCACCAACCTGCTACTCTCTCAAACAAGCCCTTACACGGTGATTGAAGCAGATGAGTTCGACCGTTCTTTCCACTGGCTGTCGCCCTATATGACCGTAATTACATCTACCGACCCCGATCATCTGGACATCTACGGCACAGAACAAGCCTACCTGGAAAGTTTCGAGCATTATACCACGCTTATCCAACCGGGTGGCGCACTGATTATCCGCAAAGGCATCTCCCTGCAACCCAAAGTGCAGCCGGGCGTTCGTGTCTATACTTACTCACGCGACGAGGGTGACTTCCACGCAGAAAACATCCGCATCGGAAACGGAGAAATATTCATCGACTTTGTTGCCCCGGACACCCGTATCAACGATATTCAACTGGGAATTCCGGTTAGCATCAACATAGAAAACGGCGTAGCCGCCATGGCATTGGCACACCTTAACGGAGTGACCGATGAAGAAATAAAAAGAGGCATGGCAAGTTTCCGCGGAGTAGACCGCCGGTTCGACTTCAAGATCAAGAACGACCGTATCGTCTTTTTGAGTGACTATGCCCACCACCCCTCTGAAATCAAACAGAGCGTGTTGTCTATGCGCGAACTTTACAAAGACAAGAAGATTACAGCCATCTTCCAACCGCATCTCTATACCCGCACCCGCGACTTCTATCAAGATTTTGCCGATAGCCTGTCGCTACTCGACGAAGTGATTCTGGTAGACATCTATCCGGCACGTGAAGCACCGATTCCGGGCGTTACCAGCAAACTGATTTATGACAATCTCCGTCCGGGCATTGAAAAAAGTATGTGCAAAAAGGAAGATATACTGAACATTCTGAAAGATAAAAACATTGAAGTATTAATCACTTTGGGGGCTGGAGACATTGACAACTATGTCCCTGAAATAAAGGAACTATTAGAAACAAAAAAATTAAGAATTAAGAATGAAGAATGAAGAATCTCTATCCAGCGTATTGATGCGCAGCAATTCTTCATTCTTCATTCTTAATTCTTCATTAATAAAAAAACTATGGTAAAGAGAATCCTTCTATCCATCGTCATGCTGGTGCTTATAGCCTACCTCGCCGTAGCTATCACCGCATTCAACCGCAAGCCTGCCGACCAGACCTGCCGTGACATGGAATTGGTTATCAAGGATACCGCATACGCCGGCTTCATCACCAAAGAAGAGCTGAAAGGTATCCTTCAGCACAAAGGGATCTACCCCATCGGGAAGAAGATGGAGCGCATCTCTACCAAGTCACTGGAACGGGAACTAAGCAAACATCCGTTGATTGACGAAGCCGAGTGTTACAAAACACCCAGCGGCAAAGTATGCGTGGAAGTGACACAACGTATCCCTATTCTTCGGGTGATGAGCTCCAACGGTCAGAATTACTACCTTGACAACAAAGGAACCGTCATGCCACCGGATGCAAAATGCGTCGCTCACCGGGTAATTGTCACCGGAAACGTAGAAAAGTCGTTTGCAATGAAGGATTTATATAAGTTTGGTGTATTTTTGCATAATAATAAATTCTGGGACGCCCAGATAGAACAGATTCATGTGTTGCCCGACCAGAACATCGAATTGGTGCCGCGTGTGGGAGACCATCTCGTCTATCTCGGAAAACTGGAAAACTTTGAAGATAAACTGGCACGTTTGAAGGAGTTCTACAAGAAAGGGCTCAACCGGGTAGGCTGGAACAAATATTCGCGTATCAATCTCGAATTCAACAACCAGATTATCTGCACCAAACGAGAATAGATAATAAATGATAGTTGATAATTGATAGTTGACAGATGAGGAGTGAACAATCTTTTTTCAATCGTAAATTGTAAATCGTAAAATCGTAAATAAATATATATGGCAACAACAGAATTTATCGCCGCTATTGAACTTGGTTCATCGAAGATAACCGGTGTGGCCGGAAGAAAGAACAGTGACGGAAGTATGCAGGTATTAGCGTATGCCCAGGAAGACTCTTCTACGTTTATTCGTAAAGGAGTTATTTTCAATCTGGACAAAACAGCGCAAAGCCTGACCTCGATCATCAACAGACTGGAAGGTGAGTTGAAAAACTCAATTGCCAAGGTATATGTAGGCATCGGCGGACAATCACTCCGCACAGTCCGCAATGTAGTAAGCCGCGACCTGGAAGAAGAAGCCATCATATCCGAAGAACTTGTAAGCGCTATCGGTGATGAGAACATTGCCATCCCGGTGGTTGATATGGATATACTGGACGTAGCTCCGCAAGAATACAAGGTGGGCAATAATCTGCAAGCCAACCCGGTAGGTCTGGTAGGAAGCCACATCGAAGGACGTTTCCTCAACATCGTTGCCCGTGCTTCCGTACGCAAGAATCTGGAGCATTGCTTCCAGCAGGCAAAAATCGACATTGCCGACCAACTGATCGCCCCGCTAGTAACAGCCAATGCCGTACTGACAGAAAGCGAACGCCGTTCGGGTTGTGCACTGATCGACTTCGGAGCAGATACGACTACCATCTCTGTATATAAGAATAACATTCTCCGCTTCCTCACCGTATTACCTTTGGGAGGCAACAGCATCACGCGTGACATCACCACCCTGCAAATGGAGGAGGAAGAAGCCGAACGCCTGAAAAAAGCCTACGGTGACGCCCTCTACGAAGAAGACCCCGAACAAGAGGAAGAAGCTACCTGCAAACTGGAGGATGACAACCGTATCATCAAAGTGGCAGACCTTAATAATATCATCGAAGCCCGTGCCGAAGAAATCGTTGCCAACGTATGGAACCAGATTCAGCTATCCGGCTACGAAGACAAACTGCTGGCAGGACTTATCCTGACAGGAGGAGCCGCCAACCTGAAGAACTTGGACGAAACCTTGCGCAAACGCAGCAAGATAGAAAAGATACGGATGGCGAAACTTCCACGCAATACAGTCCATGCCCCCAACAATATACTAAAAAAAGACGGTTCACAGAACACATTGTTCGGTCTCCTGTTTGAAGGGAACCAAAACTGTTGCCTGACTGAAACCGCCCCGCAAGCTGCTGCTCCTGTACCGCCAGTCTCCAAACCGGAGCCGGAAGTGCATAGGACCGCAGATATGTTTGAAGACGATCAGGAGCTGAAGGAACAGGCCCGCCTCGCCCGCCTCAAGAAAGAGGAAGAAGAGCGTGAAGCCAAGTTAGCTGCCAAGGAAGCGGAAAAACTTCGCAAGCAAAAGGAAAAGGAAGAGAAAGAAAGACGGAAAAGAGAAGCCGGTCCGAGCTGGATTCAGCGCAAGATCGACTCGTTGACGAAAGAAATCTTCTCCGACGACGATATGAAGTGAGTTATGATTTATGAATTATGATTTATGAGTTGGCTGCGCGCTATATCATAAATCATAACTTATAAATCAAGATTCAAAAATCAGAGTTCAGAAACCAGAAATCATAAATCAGAAATCATATTATTATGGACGAGATAGTACAATTCGATTTCCCGACAGATTCACCGAAAATCATCAAAGTGATTGGTGTAGGTGGTGGTGGTGGTAACGCTGTAAACCACATGTACCGGGAAGGCATCCATGATGTAACGTTCGTTCTTTGCAACACGGACAACCAGGCATTGGCCGAATCACCTGTCCCGGTGAAACTGCAACTGGGCCGTAGCATCACGCAAGGGCTTGGAGCCGGCAACCGTCCCGAACGGGCACGCGACGCCGCTGAAGAAAGTATAGAAGATATCAAAGCACAACTGAACGACGGTACCAAGATGGTATTCATCACCGCCGGAATGGGAGGAGGAACCGGAACAGGAGCTGCCCCGGTCATCGCCCGCATTGCGAAGGAAATGGATATTCTGACTGTCGGTATCGTCACCATCCCTTTTATCTTCGAAGGAGAAAAGAAAATCATCCAGGCACTGGACGGCGTCGAACGTATCGCCCAGCACGTTGATGCCCTATTGGTTATCAACAACGAACGCCTGCGCGAAATATACGCCGATCTTACCTTTATGAATGCCTTCGGCAAGGCCGATGACACTCTTTCCATCGCTGCCAAGAGCATTGCCGAGATTATCACCATGCGTGGTACGGTCAACCTCGACTTTGCCGATGTGAAAACCATCCTGAAAGATGGCGGAGTAGCGATCATGAGTACCGGATTCGGCGAAGGAGAAAATCGTGTGACGAAAGCAATCGATGATGCCCTGCATTCTCCGTTGCTCAACAACAACGATATTTTCAATGCCAAGAAGGTTATGTTGAACGTTTCTTTCTGCCCGTCATCCGAACTAATGATGGAGGAAATGAACGAGATACACGAGTTCATGAGCAAATTCCGCGAAGGAGTGGAAGTGATCTGGGGCGTTGCCATCGACAACTCACTGGATACAAAAGTAAAGATCACCGTATTGGCAACCGGATTCGGTGTAGAAGACGTCCCCGGAATGGACAGCCTGCATGCTGCACGCAGCCAGGAAGAGGAAGAACGCCAACTGCAACTGGAAGAGGAAAAAGAGAAGAACAAAGAACGTATCCGCAAGGCATACGGCGAAAGTGCCAGCAATATCGGAAGCAAGAGCCTCCGCAAACGCCGTCACATCTATCTTTTCAACACGGAAGATTTGGACAACGACGATATCATCGCCATGGTAGAAGATTCTCCCACGTACATGCGTGATAAGACGACTCTTACTAAAATCCGGACAAAAGCTGCATTGGAAGAAGAAGTGGCAACAGAAGAAGCTACGGATGATAACGGCGTAATTACATTCTAAACAAAGAGTTTAAGAACGAAAATTATAGTCCCACAGCATCAGGCTTCAGATCTAATTTTTAATCTTCAATTTATAATTATAATAGTATGGATTTATTCGATCAAGTCAGCGAAGACATTAAAAACGCAATGAAGGCGAAAGATAAAGTAGCCCTCGAAACCTTGAGAAATATAAAGAAGTTCTTCCTCGAAGCTAAGACAGCTCCGGGAGCTAACGATATATTGACAGATGACGCAGCTCTGAAGATTATCCAGAAACTTGTAAAACAAGGAAAAGATTCTGCTGAAATCTATATCGGACAGGGTCGTCAGGACTTGGCTGACGTAGAATTGGGTCAGGTAGCCGTTATGGAAAAATACCTGCCGAAACAAATGACTGCCGAAGAACTGGAAGCTGCTTTGAAGGAAATTATCGCAGAGACAGGTGCTACGAGCGGTAAAGATATGGGTAAAGTGATGGGAGTTGCCTCCAAAAAGTTGGCAGGTCTTGCAGAAGGACGTGCCATTTCCGCAAAAGTAAAAGAGCTTTTGGGATAACTTCCGGAATTTCCACAGAACCTTTTAGTGTTCGATTTTATCTTGCATCTTACACTAACTAGAGTTTATCTATTTGATTAATAGCAGTAT
>NC_021017.1:3297735-3379701 GCF_000210075.1 Bacteroides xylanisolvens XB1A | reverse complement strand
TATAAACCTGTGCAAGATACCGTTGCAGATGCGTGCAAGATGTTTTATCTTACACACATCTGCAACTTTTCTTTAAACATAACATTCACCTCCTTCACCACTCTGAAACATCAATGAATAAAGGGATTTCGGGTGAAGGGCTGCCTTTCACATAGGTTTCACCCGATTCACTATCCCTTTCTGCCGAATTTTGATTAATAGACTGATTCCAATCTATTAGATATAAACTTATTCTCTATTGATGCCAAACTTCCTTTTCACTAATAGAAAAGATTACTAACATTAAAGGCAATCTCTAAATGAAGCTTTTGTTTTTATAAACAAGCTTTCATTTATAAAATCAAAAGCTTCATTTGTAAGCATTCGGCCTCGCCCGTATTTCTCTCCAAGCTATAATAAAGTCAAAAGCCAAACGAAGCATGTCTGGCTTTTGACTTTATTTATCTTTCTTGTTTATCCTTTCCAATTAAATGGCAGTAAATCGGCGTAGTCGTTTTTCTTTTCTCTTTCATTCTCCTGTACCCTAATCAACACGTCCTGCATCCATAGTTTTGGGTTCACCTTATTTTCCCTGCAACATCCCATCAGTGAAAAGAATATTGCCGCTGCATGTGCCGCTTCATGTGAACCGGAGAAAAGAGTGTTTTTTCTGTTCAAAGTCAATGGCCTTATAGAGCGCTCCACTGGATTATTGTCAATGCAGAACTGTGCATCGTTGACATATCCGGACAGTTGTTCAAAACGTGTGTACATATAGAATATGGCCTTGGCAATAGGCGATTTCTCAACCGTATGTTCATACTCCTGCCTGCACCATTTTTCCAGTCCTTTGATAATAGGGTACGATTCTTCCCGGCGAAGCCTTACTACAGCTCCGCCTTCCAGATGTCCTATCCTGATTTTCTCCTCCACAGCATACAGTCTGCCTATTTGTTCAAGTGCATGCCTTGCTCTAGGAGGATCATTTCCTTCCGCTTCCACAAACTTGCGCCTGACGTGTGCCCAGCAGCACAGGTGCAACTTTCCGGGTAGTGTGTCGAACTCATCATATACTGCAAAGCCGTCACTCTGTACCACCCGAACCTGTCCTGCCAGCAGCGTGTCTATTCCGCTGCTGCCACGTCCCTTGTGATATTCAAAGAATGGGGTATGGAACCGGGGCAGATAGAAGTTCCACATATACCCGCGGTGAAGAGCACCGGGCCGGTCGCTTTCAAGTACGGGATGGGGCGTCTCATCGGCCATGACGTAATAGCTGTCCTTGACCAGTTCACGAAGCTCATTATAGATTGGCTCCAGACGCTGTGCGGCAGCCATCATCCAGTTACTTACGGTAGAAGGACTCAGATGGATGCCTTCACGCTCAAAGATGTCCAGTTGTCTGTACAGAGGCAGGTGGTCGTAATATTTGGCGGTAGCAATGTGTGACAGTACACTTTCCGACGCATTGCTGTGGGGATGTGCCATTACGGGCATGGGAGCAGTTATGATACGACCGTCGGCGAGCCGGTATTTAGGGCGGATGATGCGTCTCACATAGAATCGGGCGGGACTGACGGCATATTGTTCGCTCACTTCCTCTCCCAGCTTCGCCGCTCCCTCCAACGAAAGACCTTCCGGCATGGGAATGATAATCTCTTCACGGGGAAGGGACGGGTCGATGGGCTTACGGGCGTGGGGAGTAATCTTTTTGGTGAAGCTCTTACGGAAACGGTTGTAGCCATTCTCCGATTTGGCAGATTTCTCAGCTGTTTTCTGTTCTTCCGCTACCGGGTCATTGACATCGGACGGAGACTCAAAACAGATGCTCAACTGGCCGGCATCTTCGGGAAGATGGCGTTTTTCACTGGATTTACCCCATAAACGGCGTGTCAAGTCAGCCAATTTCCATCTCAGGTCGGCAATGACGGCTGTACAGGCTGAGATTTCTTCGACCTGGCGGGAATACTCCCGCAAAGAAGATTCGTATTTTCTCTGAAGTTCTGCATGTTCCTTTTCAAGGCGTTCACGTTCCTTGCGCAGCTCTTCGTACTCTTCCAAAGTAAGGGTAATGACCGGTTCTTTCACTGTATATCCACTTTTTTATTATCTGACAAAGTTATCAAAATAAAGCAGAACGGCTTGTAGGACGGGAGATTACTTTTCAACTGTTTTCCGATACTTTTTAACAGTAAGCAGCTCATTCAGGCGATTCCAGGAAATTTGAAGAAAATCCCTCTTCCGTTCGTCCTTTTTCAAGAGAAAAGAGCCGCGATTCAGACGACGGCATTCCAAACGGTATTCGTCGTCGCACCGATAAAGGATATGCAACCTGCTACGGGAGCGGTCAAGAAAAATATGGCAACTCTGCTCTGACACGCAAGAACTCGTGTGCCGGATGACCTCGCCACAAAGACCGTCAATGCCTTTATGGAAATTACAACCTTGGGGATAAAGGTAATAGGACCAGAAAGGACTGCTACGGAAAAGACCAAGGCCTAAAGGGAGAAGTAGGTCCTGAGGGGAATGGATACCAAGGCTGGAAGCCGAAACTTTATAACGACGACCACCATCAAATATGAAAAGAACCGAATCAAAATGGTTAGACTCGGAAAAAAGGCTACGTAGTTTATCACTTTCGCTAGAAAATACTAATACTGAACACATTATGGATTAAGATTGTAATGAAGACACAAAGGTAGGAAGGAAAAGAAGGGAAACAAACACGCACGTGACCGAATGCTTACCTTCATTTATATAATTGCAACTTGCAATTATAGATTGCGATTAATGAAAAACAAGTTTAGAATTATAGTAAAGTAATTTAGGTATTAATAGAAAGGAACTTTTCTCACTATAAATAAGAAAGAGTCTATTAATAGCTGGGAAATAATCAAATTAGATCACATGAACTTAATAAAGTAAAAGCAGATTTGAAATTAATTTAATGTATGATATAGACAGTACTAATTATTATTTCCCCGAACTAAAATAATCTCCCTATAAAAGAGCATAATATAGAAAATAAGGATTACTTTTACAACGAAACTAAACCACGACAGACAAATGAGAAAGAGTATTGCTATAATTATAACATCTATATTAGTGCTATCAGGATGCAACAAACAACAATCCGTATCTGACAGACTGCTAAATGAAGTAGAAAAAGCCATTGCCATAAATCCTGACAGCGCATCCAACCTACTAAACAGCATATCATCTCCTGAAAAACTAGACAACAAAACCTTTGCACGCTGGTGTATGTTATCAGGAAAGATTACAGACGAAATTTTTAATAGCATCCTACCAACTTACCAATTAGAAAGAGCCTATGACTGGTATTCCTCACATGGTAGCCCTGACGAACAAGTGCAAATCTTGATTTATTTAGGTCGATCCTATTTTGCTGATGGAGATTATGATAAAGCAATGTCTATTTATACCAATGCACTGGACATTGCAGAAAAGAATAAGCTTAATAACCTCACCGGATATACATATAGCTATATAGGCGATTTATATGGAGAGAAATTCATGCGGACAGAAGCTATCAAAAGATATAAGGCTGCTGCCGAATGCTTCAAAAAAGAAAATAATACAGATAGCTATGCTTGCGCATTAAGAGATGTAGGACGCGAATATGCATGCATAGACTCGTTATCACGCGCTTTAAAAATTCTAACTATAGCTGATTCTGTAGCACGTAATACTAAAAATATCGAAGTCACTGCATCAATAGACAATGCCTTAGGGAATATTTATGCAATGCAAAATAAATATGATAAAGCTGAAGAATACTTTCTCAAAGCATTGGTAGGAAGAGAAACAATGCCCGATTATATGGCACTGATAGACTTATATATTGCATCGGGGGCTATTAACAAAGCACAAGAGCTACTATCCAAAATACTACAAGATAATCCAAAGTATACATACAGCATTAAATATTTATACTACCAAATCTATAATGAAGAAAAGAATTATAAAGAAGCTCTTACTAATCTGAAAGAATACGTCGAAATAACTGATTCAATCATATATGCTGATAACCAATCTAAGATATTGAACATAGAGTCTAAATATAATCATTTAAAGATCAGCAAAGAAGTAGATAGATTAAAAATTAAACAGCAAAGCTACATTATAGTTTTAGTTATATGCATTGGAATACTATTGTTAATAATAATAGGATATCTACTATATCGAAAGAAAGCAAAAGAGAAAATCCAAAGACAACAAGAAGAGTTGAACCGAATAAAGACAGATTTGCTTTATGTTTCTTTAGAACTGGAAAAGAAAAAAAGATTGTTAGATACATTTAAGGAGAAAAATGAGAGCTATGAGGAAATGCAGGAAGAAATAAGTCTCCTAACCACCAACTATAAACAATTGCAAAATAAAATTCTAGAGAATTCACCTTTACATAAAGAACTAATACACCTAGCCAACCAAAATAAGCCCAGAAATAACAAGCCATTAATAACAGACAAGCAATGGAAACTCATTGCAGATGAAATAACATATATTTATCCGAATTTACGTAAATACATATATAGTCGATGCCCAGATTTACCAGAGCAAGACTTTTGGTATTGCTGTTTATATATATCAGGGTTTGACACTAACACAGAAGCAAAGTTACTAAACATTACAGTCGACTCAGTAAGAAAAAAAAGACTCAGACTTAGACAAAAACTGAATATAATATTACCAGATAATAATGCTACATTGTATGAGTATTTAATTGAAAACATGCACTAATACCTCTTCTCAGGAAGAAATAATCAGCAACATAAAAGGATGTCCACGCAAAACATCATAAGCGACTGATTATCAAGCACTGTTTGTCCACGCTGAAAAACTTCTTTTATTTGCATTCCCCCTCATATCTCCATAAATTTGCAAAAAACAATCAAAGATATGAGAAAACTAAGCATTTTACTATTATTAATTGGCATTCCATTCATGATAATAGAAGCCAATAATCTATCAACACAAAGAACTAAAATTATAAGATGGCATAAATGCCAAAAAACACCAAATTCTATCCCAATAGAAGCTACCCAAGACGAAAACTCTATTGAAGTTCGTTTTCTTGAAGACATCGACGATCAAGTTACTTTCCAAGTAAAAGATCAACTGGGAAATATTATCTTCCAAGATGTGATATTAACTCCTAATGAGCAAAAAACTTATAAGATTGATTTGAAAGGCTACAGAGTCGGTCATTATGAACTTCTCTACATAGAAAAAGACATAACTTTCATTGGAGAGTTTGAAATCGAATAATCAACGATAAATAATAAAAATATCAAACTTTATAAACCCTATAAAACTAATAATTATGGGAAACATTTTTAGATTCTTATTGGTGCTGCCTTGCATCACCTTGTTATTGTACTCTTGCGAAAGTGAGATTGAAAATGAGATCCAGTCATCTACAGAAAAACTGAACTTATCAGGATTGGAATCGGATAGCCTTCAATTAGAAAGTTATGAATTGTCTGAAATGACAGATGAGCTAAAAGCATTAAAAGAAAGGATAGATGAACTAAAGAAAGCGAAGACACGATCAGTAGCTTCAAGTAACTATAGCCAATATTTTTCAGAAAATATGTGGGCTATTAGAGAGTTACCCTTCACACTTAGCACTGGAGGTGGATATTTATCATGTACTGGTTGGGGACAGAGAGTGACCTATGAGGGATATAATCCTGGCTCTTATGGTAAATTCTATGTCCAAATTCCCTCATCAATTACCGGCATACCCTATTTAATTTATTCAAACTACTCGAAAACTCGTCTAGCTGTAGGACATTACACTAGTAATCCGGAATCAAAAATATTACTTGCAATGAGCAGTAATTCCACTACAGGAGCCATGGATTCCTGGGACATTATACCTGCTACTAATAATCCAGGAACTTATGTCCTTCAAAATGAGCTATATCTTGGCCAAGGAAGTAGTGGTTCATGGTGGGATGTATTCAATTATGTGGTAGATATACAAGCTAATAATGTTGGTTTCAGCCAATATACACAAAGAGCCCAACAGGAATTTACTATCACCCCTGATGCTGTATTCACACTGAAAAGCCTAGAATTTATCAATCCATATTCCGCAACTGTGACCCAAAGGGAGAATGTCTCTATCAAACGAGCCATAACAAACTCTTCATCCCAATTTATACGAGAGAACCTCGTATTTGAAAAGGCTATACAAGAGGACTCCTATTTTAAAGAAGAAAAGGGAATAGCATTTAAGGTTCCAGCTTCAGATATGCTATTTGCACGCCCTACAGTTACATTAGGAGAAATAGATCTTGTTCCTAATGCAAGTATACCAATTGATACAAAATACCAGCCCAATGTACGCAGAGTAATGGAAAATACATTAAAGCATATAGAACCTGTCAAAGTTTCTCCACGTACAAAACTCACGGTGACCTATTATTTTAAAGAGTATGATGTATCAGTAGACTATGTTGCCACAATTGAATATAAAGAAAAAGATAAAGATGCTAGAATAGCCAAATTGCCTGGACGTTGGAGCGGAAGGATTCATGTAGATGAAATATCCGATGTTGATTTAGAAGAGACAAACTTGGATACTCAACAAAGTGTAAAAAGAAGAGTGAACACCAGAAATGCAAGTCAATCATCACCAATCATATTAAAAAAATAGACCTATATGAGAAAATTTACTATATTTTCATGTATCATATTGTTTGTTATAGCATCATGTAACAATGAAGACGAAATAAGTGATTCTGCTTCGCTAAACAATCAGGATGATTCAACATCAGAAATCATCTTGCAAGAACGTGACCCGAATCTACCAAAAGTTTGGTCTAAAAAGATAGCACCCAGACCCAGTACTAGGACATCATTTACCGATGCTACTGATTTTCTTGGAAATTCTTATGCCATAGAAAACGGAACATCAATTATCGGGGACTTTTCAAATGCGAGATTTCCAATTGTTAATATGGAAAAGCTACTTGAAAGATATCCTTCATATATAATTGCCAAAGAGTTAAGGACAACGTCAACAGAAGCCATGTCATACGCCAGCTTCGAACGCTTAGAAACAACTTCATCGTTTACTAAAACTGTCAAATCCGGATTCTCACTAAATATTGGTCCGTTCAAACTGGGAAGAAAGAAAACTGTAACCGATATTTTCAAGCATAACACAAGTAATTCCGAACAAGCAGTACACGGAGAACTTAGTGTTGAAGTTATTAATGGAATGATATCCTTACAAACAGCACCTAGTGCATTGAGAAGAATTTCGGCAGATTATTTGGACGAATTATTTGTAGATGCCCTTTATAATTCATCCATGGTAGAATTAATTCAAAGTTACGGAGAATTTGTCTTAACAAGCTATTATACAGGTGGGCGGGCATCGGCTTTATACTATGGTCTTGACACACAAAGTACAGATTTCAATAGTAAAGAGCGCGACATGGATAAATCAATAAACGCAACTTATTCATGGAACAAGGACTCTGTTTCAGGAGATTTTTCTGTTGGAACAAAAGATGGCAATTCTTCTACAGAGACTAAATCTTTTTCCGAATTACATGTATCTATCAAAACATTGGGCGGCGCTTATGGTTATAATGTTGCAACACCTCCTTATGACGTTAAAAGTACATCCATTAATTTAACGAGTTGGCTTCAATCATTAAATGATTCAAGAACACATACAATGATTGACATTCAAGATGGTGGGCTCTATCCAATATCGGATTTTATTTTGGAAGAAAACTTAAGCAAAGATATAACGACACCCACATGGATTTTCAGCACCAAGAACAACTTGAAGAACCGTATATAGAAATAATGAAAGTATACGTCCGCAAAAGTAGCTCGGGAGAGAAATTATATGATATTGTACCTGTGCTAAATACAAGACAAGGAGATAAGCTCATTTTCTCAAATTCAAGTGCAGCAAGTCAATCCGATGCAGAATTAAAAGCGAACAGTGTTGCCACAACCTTTACCGAAAAAAGTAATGCTATAAAAGATGAAAAGAGCAAATATTATAAACTAGCTATCAAAGCTAATCCGAATAAAGTAATAAATCCTATCCTACAAACCACATTATCATTTTCAATAAACGATGTAGATGAGGCTGGAATGTACAAGTTTAAAAATACAAACACCAATATTTGGTATATCTACAATCCGACATCGTTATATTGTTTTGCATACTACGACGATGACTATATTCTTGATGCATACGGAATCTTAGATTGGGTAAACAGCATACCTGTAAAATCTGTTTCAATGACGACTTTATATCAACGATATAGAATATTCGGTTTGTAATGAAGAGCATTAATAGATATTCACCAATAAAAAAGACAATCCTTTTAAGGAAGAGGTAAAATACGTATCATTTATTAATTCAAATTATCCGCTTATGAAAAAATTATTGTTACCTTTGACCATTCTGCTGTTTTTCGGATTAGTCGTATCATCATGTTCTTCAGACGATGTACTTCAAAGAGAAAACAACGAACAGCCAAACATTGTAAAAAGAAACAATGAAAAAGCTCGTGAGGCTGGTATAAGATTATTAGAATCATTTGGAATGACAAAAACTCGTTCATTAAGTACTAGTGACTATCCGGACTATTATGGGGGAAGTTATATTAACGGGAATGGTAAACTTGTTGTTTTTCTTAAAGGAGAAATAGAAAGTACCAAAGCCACTCTTATAAGGTTAATAGGTGAGAATGATGTCATATATACACAAGGCAATTATTCTTATACGGAGCTGAATAATGTTCTAACCAAAATAACTTCATTTATTAGCAGTAATAAAGATTCTCAAATTGCCAAGAATATAAGATACTATTATCTGAATGATTTTGAGAACTGTGTCGTGGTAGAACTTGACAAATCTAATGAAATGGAAATAAAAGAGTTTAAATCAGAAGTAGTGAACTTTTCAGGAATTGTATTTAAACAATGCACAAGAGAATTTCAAAACCACTCATTATCGCCAGGAAGTTCTATAGGCACACCTAAAGGCACTGCGTCAATGGGATATAGAGCTACTAGATTTAACACTGACGGTTTTGTTACTGCAGGACATGCTTATAACACGGGTGACCCGGCATATTATAATAACACACTAATCGGTAGTTGTGACTTTTCAATCCAAGGTGGTTCCGTTGATGCAGCATTCATTAGTATAACTAATTTCTCCATCGTTCCCAATAATGGAAATCTTACTGGAGAAGAATATAATATTTGGGCAGGAGATAATGTAACCAAGTTAGGAGAGACTATAGCTCAATCTGAAGGTTATATTACAAGTACCAATGCAAATGTAAATGCCGATGGAATATACTATACAGATATGGGTGAAGCTACATATTTAAGTGCGTTCGGAGATAGCGGGGGACCAGTATATCTTACAGATAGTAAAAAAGTAATAGGTATACATAAAGGAAGCACAGCTTTCACATCTATATTTGTTAAGGTTGATAATATAGCATCAAAACTAAATGCTCATTTCAACTAATAATTACCAATGGATTGGATAAGTAACTTATCCAATCCATTTCATACTTAACTTATGCTCAAATTAATATCGATTTTGCTAACCAATGGAATTGTTTTATTCATGCTAATCAGTTGTCATAATAAAACAGGCAATTCTAAAAGCACTGTAAACCTTGAATATGAAAATAGTATCGACTCTCTTAATTCATATAAAATGGATATATCACATTTCATTAATTCCATCGAGCCAGGAGAAACGATTGTAGAAGAAAAACAAATGCAGGGGGAAGAATTTATTACAAGAGAAAATGAGAATATAAAAGTGCGCTTTTTATTAAAAGCCCCCTGCTCAAAAGACGGATTCTTGAAAACAGAAATTACTAATAATACAAACGATACAATTATTTATATTAGCAATACTTTCTTGCACTATAGAGAAAGTAATAATTCATGGATTCCTTTAGTTTATCCGGATAATTATGTAAAAAATGATCTTGGATATTTAATACCTTCTCATGAAAGCGCCAAAATAAGGTTCTTTTTACCTTCTCAAGAAGAATATCCTAAAGGGAAATACAAGCTTCAACTATTATTCCGCAATACTTCCAAGAGTATTGACTATTATATCGATAAAATATTTCTAAGCAACAAGTCAAACTAAGTTCCTGATAAATTAAAAATTAAAAAAATGAATACAAAGAAAATAGTTGGGATTTTCTTATTATCCCTTTGTACTATGTGTTTCGTTAATTGTAGTGATGATGACACACCAGAAGATCCGGCAGACACCATCACACTCAATATGCTTAATGAGCATAATGGAAAAACCTATTTAGGTGAATCAAATGTTTACATCAATGAAGCCAATAATTTTATCACATCTAAAAATTTCATTTCTGACGTAGGAAATGGCGCAGGAGTTGGAGCAAATATTCTGCCCTCGTTAACCAACCTCACACACGAAGTGGCGGTTACACCCGGGCATATTTATCAGATTTTTAATAAAAATACACTGATAGATTTTCCGTCAGGCAATTACGCTATTCAAGTAGAAACAAGTTATTATCAAGCCTATGTTGTATCTAAAATAGTAAATAGTGACATGAATATCGGTGCAATTGTAAAATATATATCTGTTTTCCCTAACAATAATGGACTGCCTGCATATAGGTATAATATTGGAAGCCTTTACCGCATAGGTGAAACGGTTGAATTAGCATTACCCCAAGATATTGAGTTTTTCTTGAAAGAACATAGCGCAGGTATAAAAGGATTAAATGTAACATATGCCAATAACAAATTAAGAATAACCCTAACTAAAGCACCTGACATTGTCAACGGACCTTATGGAACATTTGACCTTTATATCCGTTCAACCAATGTCTTTACGATCGTAGAAGTCCACGTGGAATAAGCAATAAAGACTTTATTAGCCAGTAAAACAAAGGGATTATCACCCATATTAGCATATATTTGCAACAAACATTTAAAGGTATGAGAATTGATAGATTTTTACTATTCGTATTATTACTGGCATCTTCGTATGGTTGCTCTGAAGAACAACCATACGAAGTTGAAAAGGAATCAGTTTCTATATGGGAAGGAGACACAAGGCATGTCATCATAGAAACAGACTTAACAGAGCACAACTATAAGTTAGAATCAGAAAATCAAGAAATTGCAACTGCAACTCTTGACGAAATGGGCGTATGCATCGCTACATACAAAAGTGGGAGCACCATGATACGACTTATCGATACTGATAATAAAAAAATAGCATGTGAAATCTACGTATATGTCAAATACTTCAACAGTCCGGAAATCATCAATTGGGGAATTCCATTAAAAGGTAACCCTGATTATCCGGGAGTAATAATAAAAGCTGTAGATCTAAAAATCCCCCCAGAAATAGAAGTTGAATTACGAGAAAAAGAGAAACCATTCATTGGTGCCACTTATACATTCAATCAGGAAACCAAGAAGTTCACAATGGAAACTGATTCGGGAATATTCAAAGAAGGTACATACGAATGGAACATTACCTCTTTAACCCTAATGTATGATAATAAAACAGAGAAATTCGGTTTTAAATTTGCCACAGGAATGTCATACGGATATATCCTACAGAGTGATAAAACAGTAGAATATCAGCAACGGTATCCTGATGCCGGTATCACAGAAGTAAAAGTTAATTATATTTGGAAGGATAATGGAATAATTCAATTAGGAGGGCTTACATTTTAATTAAATTGAAAAAAGGAAGTTATTAACAAGCGAAGATTACTCTTTCATCGCTTATCATGAAATCTATATCCAAGCCCCAACATCAGATTGTTGGGGTCTTTAAATTTGCTCAACTGATACCCCACGTGTAGAAACAAATGACGGGTGACATAAGTCTTGAGAGCCAGAACTTGATAGAACCCTTTTGTATCATCACCGCTGTATATCAGGTTCCGACCGACGCCGACATTGATAGAGAAAACAGGCATCACCAGCTCTGCCCGAAGAGATAAACCTACGGAAAACTGCTCGCGGAAAGGAGGACGATGAAACTTCAAATCGCCCGAGTAATACTCGCCCACTCTATACTCTTTAAGATTGGCACTCTCATCATATTGCGCATCGGCAGAAAACCCTGCCCGAAAATAGTTGTTGAAATTATACATCGGGGCGAAATTGACGCCCGCCACGCCAAACGAACCGGGAATCATACTCGACACATCGTCTCCAATCAGTCCTCTTTTGCGGGTGGCTCCGTAGATCACCAGATCATAGCTGACGTGAGGTTTTATAAAGAGCCGTCCGGGAGTGATGGGACCGGGTCCCTCATCCACGCCCAAAGTACGCACGATGCCGATTCTTCCTCCAATAACATTAAGACCGCCATTGGGATAATGCGTGTTTCCATTGGAAAAATGGGTGAGATCTACACCTGCCGCCAGTTTCCAGTACTTGTGAACTTGCCAGTTCAGCAAAAAGCCGAGATTGATGTACGCATTGATCTTGGAGCCAATCAGCACGTTTTGCGGATTGGATAGTTCATCATATTTCTTCCAGCCAAAAGAAGCCCCGAAGTTCCATTCGTAATCGAACGACAGACGGGGGGACAGTTGCGCGATACGTGACCCTTGAAAAGCGTATACCGACACGGGATTTCCCAATTCAGCGGGACTAAAGAAAGTATGGTAGGAAATGCCAATACCCTGATAGGTATGGGGAAAGAGCCTGCCGAGGTTGGATTCTTTGCTGAATCTGAAAGCGTACTTGAAATGGAAGGAAAGCGATTGGTCGATTTTCTTTTGCTGCGCATTGTCTCCTTGCAGAAAACTATGGGTGGAGACGATATATCCCGGACGGATGTCGAAGCCAAGCTGATGGCAGATCAGGGGATGGCTGACGCTATCGTTCCGTTGCCCAATGATTGTCTGGGCTTCCAGATTTGCGTTGATTGCCGGATGTACCAGAAGGCAAAGGAGGCACAGTAACCGTATGGCGTTCCTATTTCTAATCATTGATATATTAGTTGTTGATCGGTTAGTTGTTGAAAGGGATATCCTTGTGTGTTATGTAGTATTTTACAGGCATTTCGCTATGCAACGTGCCGGTTACGATTCGTTGTTTCTTGGTTTTGGGGTGAGAAACATAAAGGGTATATCTCGTTTCCAACCAATCATATACCATCGATAAGATGTAGTATCGAGAAGTCCTGGGAGGGATTATGTCTTTTTTCTGCTCCGTATTGGAGCAAGGCAACATTTGTTGCGCAGAAATGAATGGCGCCCGTTTACCGTTCATCCCTAAATATCCATCTTTCATGCTTGGTATTTCCACTGTCAGACCAGCTTCGCCCAGTAGTTGAAAGGCTTCGGGCACATCGCTTTTAAATCTCATAAAATGGTAAAAAGACTCGAAAGGAAAAAGCGTGTATGTAGACGAACCATCTGTTAAGTTATGAAAGGAGACGCCTTCTTTTTTCTCTATCTTGTTTTCCGGATCGTAAGAGTATGCATCCAAAGAATAAATGATACTATCCATCACATATCTGTCTGTCGGAGAAATCTCGACGCGTATCTCCTGCCACTCATACTCGTTGCTCGCCCTGAGCTGGAATTGAAAAGGAGCGGAAAGGGCATTCTCGCCCACCGTTATCTTCACTTCTTTGGGATGAACGCGTTCGATGGTGAAATCAATCATCTCTCCGGTGCACACAATCTTTCCCAACCCGTTCAGCGATGGACCTTGGTCGGTTGTTATCAGGCGATTGTCCGCATCATATATGTTATATTGAATGGGAAAATCGAAGGCTACATACATCCAATCCCAATTGGCAGCTGCAAATTGAATAGTGGCAACATCCCCGTTCCCGTCCAGCGTCAGTTCGGAATCGGAAGAACGGAAGTCGTCGACAAACACGTCTCCGTTACAACCATAAAACTTCCCTAGGATAAAAAAACAGACCGTCAGGTACAGGAATCTTTTCATATTGTTTCTCGCTTGTTCATTCTCTTTTGTTCTCTACCGACAAAAGTAACATATATTTTCAGGAACAGCATACAAACCTGCAAGAAATTACTAATTAATCAAACAGTTCTTTCAACACTTCCAATGATTTCAATGCCGGGAAGTCGGGCAGATGCAAGCGGTAATAATCATTCATAATCGTCAGGCAACGGGTACGCTCCGCACGGCTCATGCCAAAGAGATGCATTGTCTCATAGTTCATGCGCATCAGTTGACGGAGACGGGCAGCCTCTTCGGGATTGATATAGGAAGAATGCAGCTGGGGACGAATAGAAGTGAAGCAGGCATTCAATAAATCAAAGTAATCGCCGGTATGATAATCCTCCAGATTCGGATAAAGTCCCAGGAAACGGGAAAGACGCATCAGGAACACCAGATGGAAATTGGCAAAGCCGTCTCCACACTCATCCAGCCAAATGATGGAATGTTGCAGATAAGCAAATAACGGACGGTTCTCCGCCTCCTCCCGGATAGCCCTGTAAAGAAACTCCGACAGGAAAAGTGCCATCGAAGACTTATACGGATCGTATGGAATGGAAGAAAAAGGATAAAAGGATTTCGCTTCCTTCACACGATAGAGAGTTGCATTGGGGCGATAGTCGGCCTCGAACTCAATAAAAGACAACGGCTGGAAAAGTACGGATTTCACAGCCGCTTTCCGCGAACGGGGCACTGTTACAAGAAAAGAAGCCCTGCCGGACAACTCTGTATACATATCCACAATGATAGATGTATCATTGTATTTCAATGTATGAAGAACTATTCCTTTCGTTTTTTGCAGCATAACCGAATTTATCTCGTTTCCAATCCGAAGCAAAGCTACAAAAAAACACAAAATAATCGGAGACATACGGCGTTAAATATCGCTTCCACTTCCTTATCTTGCGCGTACATGAAACAAACCTTATAAATGATACGCTTATTTTGTAGCAGTATGCCTATAAATTCTTTGTTATCATTCATCGTCTCCGGTATTTGTTCCGTTAGTCGCCTAAAGAATCATTTAGTTACAAAAGAAGTTACCAATAAGCAGCTTTTTTATTTCGCTATATATAATAAGGTGGTAAGAAAAAATGCTTCCTACTGTTTTTCACAGGAGAGATTTTTTTATATAAAAATCACAACCATATATTTCACTGAATATCAGCCAAAAAGAAAGACATCTGTGAAAAAAAACACATATTCATTGAAAATTTTTCTATGAATCATTTGCCATTTTCAAAAAAGTTCCTACCTTTGCATCCGCAATCGAGAAACAAACACAGATTCGAGAAAGCAAAAAGCAGAAATGCTACAACAGGATGGCCCGTTCGTCTATCGGTTAGGACGCAAGATTTTCATTCTTGAAAGGGGGGTTCGATTCCCCCACGGGCTACAAGTTAAAAGAATAAAGAACTAAAAAAATAGATTAGTCGAGATGGCAAATCATAAATCATCACTGAAAAGAATCAGACAAGAAGAGACAAGAAGACTTCACAACAGATATTATGGCAAGACCATGAGAAATGCTGTTAGAAAGCTTCGTGCAACTACTGATAAAGCAGAAGCAGTTGCAATGTACCCAGGCATTACAAAGATGTTGGATAAGTTGGCTAAAGTGAACATCATTCACAAAAACAAAGCTAACAATCTGAAATCTAAGTTGGCTCTTTACATCAACAAGCTCGCTTAATAACAAGAATTTAACAATTCTATATAGCATCTAGGCTGAACTTTTAAGTTCGGCCTTTCTTGTTTATAACCCACTGAATATCAAACCTATTAACAATACAGAGAAACCGCCCGCATTCTTTATTTTTCACTGATTATTCTTCGTCAAGTCGACAATTTTCACTATATTTGCTCTGTTATTAAAGTTAGAAAGGCAATTATGAGCGAAGAACAAATCACTCCCAATAACGGGTCTTATTCTGCGGATAGTATCCAAGTATTGGAAGGTCTTGAAGCAGTAAGAAAACGCCCTGCGATGTACATTGGTGACATCAGCGTCAAGGGACTTCACCACTTGGTATACGAAATCGTTGACAACTCTATCGACGAAGCATTGGCCGGCTATTGCGACCATATCGAAGTAACAATCAACGAAGACAATTCAATCACAGTACAGGACAACGGACGCGGTATTCCGGTTGACTATCACGAGAAAGAAAAGAAGTCGGCACTGGAAGTAGCCATGACCGTATTGCACGCCGGAGGTAAATTCGACAAAGGTTCTTACAAAGTATCCGGAGGTTTGCACGGTGTAGGTATGTCCTGCGTAAACGCGCTGTCTACCCACATGACTACACAAGTATTCCGTAATGGTAAAATCTATCAGCAGGAATACGAGATCGGTAAACCGCTTTATTCTGTAAAGGAAGTCGGTACAGCCGACATTACGGGAACCCGCCAGCAATTCTGGCCGGATGGTACCATCTTTACTGAAACGGTATACGACTACAAGATTCTGGCTTCACGTCTGCGCGAATTGGCTTATCTGAACGCCGGTCTTCGCATCTCTCTAACTGACCGTCGGGTGGTGAACGAAGATGGAAGTTTCAAGAGCGAGCAGTTCTATTCAGAAGAAGGTTTGAGAGAGTTCGTACGTTTTATCGAGTCTTCACGCGAGCACTTGATTAACGATGTGATCTATCTGAACTCCGAAAAGCAGGGAATTCCTATTGAAGTGGCTATCATGTACAATACCGGATTCTCCGAAAACGTTCACTCATACGTCAACAATATCAACACCATTGAAGGTGGTACACACTTGGCAGGTTTCCGCCGTGCGCTGACTCGTACGTTGAAAAAATACGCCGAAGACAGCAAGATGCTGGAAAAGGTAAAAGTTGAAATTTCGGGAGATGACTTCCGCGAAGGTTTGACTGCCGTTATTTCTGTAAAAGTAGCTGAACCACAGTTTGAAGGACAGACTAAAACAAAGTTGGGTAACAACGAAGTGATGGGTGCTGTTGACCAGGCAGTGGGCGAAGTATTAGCATATTATCTGGAAGAACATCCGAAGGAAGCCAAAACAATTGTCGACAAAGTGATTCTTGCTGCTACTGCACGTCACGCTGCAAGAAAAGCCCGTGAAATGGTACAACGCAAGTCGCCGATGTCGGGTGGTGGTCTGCCGGGTAAGTTGGCCGACTGTTCGGATAAGGATCCTTCAAAATGTGAATTGTTCCTCGTCGAGGGAGACTCGGCAGGTGGTACTGCCAAACAGGGACGTAACCGTATGTTCCAGGCGATCCTCCCATTACGCGGTAAGATTCTGAACGTAGAAAAAGCCATGTATCACAAGGCTTTGGAAAGTGATGAAATCCGCAATATCTACACAGCTCTCGGTGTGACTATCGGAACTGATGAAGACAGCAAGGAAGCAAACATACAGAAGCTGCGCTATCACAAGATTATCATCATGACCGATGCCGACGTCGATGGTTCTCACATCGACACACTGATCATGACGTTCTTCTTCCGTTATATGCCACAGGTTATCCAGAACGGTTATCTGTACATCGCCACTCCCCCGCTCTACCTCTGCAAAAAGGGTAAAGTAGAAGAGTATTGCTGGACAGACGCACAACGCCAAAAGTTTATTGACACTTACGGCGGTGGTTCAGAAAATGCAATTCATACACAACGCTACAAAGGTTTGGGTGAGATGAACGCCCAACAGTTGTGGGAAACAACTATGGACCCTGAAAACCGTATGCTGAAACAAGTAAATATTGACAACGCCGCAGAAGCTGATTATATCTTCTCTATGTTGATGGGTGAAGATGTAGGGCCACGCCGCGAGTTTATTGAAGAGAATGCAACGTATGCAAATATCGATGCATAATTTTAATATTACGTTTTTATAAACCAACCTCACATCTTACAACGAGGAAACGCCGATGGCGAAGGAACATCCTTCGATCGGCGTTTTTCTTTTGTCTGAAGGGGCTTTCATGTTCGAATCGTTCAACCGCCCATCTCTTAATAAAACCTAACAGCAGAAACGTTTTCCATACAAAATCACTATCTTGCATAAAAAGCAAAGAAAACATAACTATGAAAATGAAAACTACTGCGCCCAATCCGTTATTTGCAAAGATCAGGTTGTTTCTTATTGTACTGACTTCCTGCGTGATCGCGACTTGTATCTTCTTGATTATTATCCATCCGGAAGCATGGATTATGCCGGCATGCGGAATCATAATCGCATTGTGCATTTTGCTCTATCAGCTATATTGCATACGCAAGAACCGGAAGAGAATTTAAATATATTGTTGCTTTTTCAGCTCTTCAGCAACAGTAACCAGCTCTTTGTACCATTCTTCACCGAACTTACGGATTAAAGGCTCTTTCAAAAACTGATATACGGGAAGATTCTCTTTTTTCCCCAACAAAACTGCTGCTTTGCATACATCCCAACGATTATAATTCACCGCTTTATAGGGCCCGTAATCGCCGATCCGGATAGGATAAAGATGACAGGACACCGGTTTATAGAAGTCTGTTTTCCCCTCCCGATAAGCCTTCTCAATAGCACAGTAGCAACAGCCTTTTTCATCGTAGCAGGTAAACACACAGTCTTTATTATTAACAATAGAAGTCACCAGATCACCTTCCTCATCCGTATATACTACTCCTTGCTTTTCAATCACCGCACGTGCTTCCGGAGCCAGTTCATCCCAAATAACCGGCAAAACCTCTTCCAACTCCATCACCTCGTCCAGCTCTACCGGAGCACCAGCATCACCTTCAATACAACAAGCCCCCTTGCAGGCGCCCAAATCGCAAAGGAACTTCTCCTGAAATACATCAAGAGACACTACTACATCACCTATTTGTATCATTTTAAACCTTATGTGAGACAAAAAGGGCGGAGTTCTACTCCGCCCTCCCAATTATAGAAATCTAAATTACTTAATCAAAACGTTTCCGTCCATTTCAGCCGGAACTTCCAGTCCCATAATCTTTAAAATAGTCGGAGCAACATCTGCCAAACGACCATCTTCTACTTTCGCAGCCTTGTTCTCTGTTACATAAACACAAGGAACAGGGTTCAAAGAGTGAGCAGTGTTCGGAGTACCGTCTTCGTTCAAAGCATGGTCAGCATTACCATGATCGGCAATGATAATTGCTTCGTAATCTTGTGCTTTAGCGGCTTCGATTACATCTTTCACACAAGCGTCTACAGCAACAACCGCTTTCTCGATTGCTTCGTAAATACCGGTATGACCAACCATGTCACCATTAGCGAAGTTCACTACGATGAAATCATATTTGTTCTCGTTGATGGCAGCTACCAGTTTATCTTTTACTTCAAAAGCGCTCATTTCCGGCTTCAAGTCATAAGTAGCAACTTTTGGAGAAGGAACAAGGATACGTTCTTCTTTATCGAATGGAGTTTCACGTCCACCGTTGAAGAAGAATGTTACGTGAGCATACTTTTCTGTTTCAGCGATATGAAGTTGGCTCAAGCCTTTGGAAGCAAGATATTCGCCCAATGTGTTGGACACGTTTTCTTTGTCGAACAAGATATGAACGCCCTTGAAAGATGCATCATACGGAGTCATACAGTAATATTGCAGCCCCGGGATAGTATGCATGCCAACTTCCGGCATATCTTGTTGAGTCAGTACGACAGTCAACTCTTTGGCACGGTCGTTACGGTAGTTGAAGAAGATCACTACATCACCCTCTTTGATTGTTCCGTCGCAGTTAGCGTTTACAATCGGTTTGATGAATTCGTCTGTCACGCCTTCGTCGTAAGATTCCTGCATTGCCTGAACCATATCAGTAGCTTTCTTGCCTACACCGTTTACGAGCAGGTCGTATGCTTCTTTTACACGTTCCCAACGCTTGTCACGGTCCATTGCATAATAACGGCCGATGATAGAAGCAATCTTTCCTGCTGATTTCTCGCAGTGTGCAGAAAGTTCTTCGATAAAGCCTTTACCACTCTTCGGGTCAGTATCACGGCCATCCATGAAGCAGTGGATAAATGCATTGTTGATGTTGTATTCTTTTGCGATATCGCAAAGTTTGAAGAGATGAACGAGTGAGCTGTGTACACCACCGTTAGAAGTCAGCCCCATAAAGTGAATATTCTTTCCATTTTCTTTTGCATAAGAGAAAGCAGAAACAATTTCAGGATTTTTCATGATGCTATTGTCCGCACATGCACGATTGATTTTCACCAAGTCCTGATAAACCACGCGTCCGGCACCGATATTCAAGTGACCTACTTCCGAGTTACCCATCTGTCCGTCGGGCAAACCCACGTTTTCACCGCTTGCCTGAAGTTGAGAGTGAGGATAAGTACTCATCAGATAATCCCAATAAGGAGTGGGAGTGTTGAAGATTACGTCGTCTTTCTTTTGGTCGCCTAATCCCCAACCATCGAGGATCATTAAAAGGGCTTTCTTACTCATAATATTTTAATATTTAAATTATCACACTGATTTTCGGGTGCAAAGGTACAAAAAAGATGGTTACGTAAACGTTTAATCTATGTTAAGTTACAGGGCAGAAGTGTATCAGGCTATGGGTCTTTTTCTTACTTTGTAAAACAACTTTCAACATGTTTATCGAAAAACAGGATACAAAAGGCGGAACTTACTTCATTTTTCCGTACCTTTGCCTCGCTTTTAAATTAAAATCATAGAAATATGGACGATTCAAACCCGCGAACGTGCACAACTAGTATTAATTAAAGCGAACAGAGCCATTGAAGACTGATGCCTCTGCTCGTGTCAAACAAACGAAAGGAGGCAATAAGATGAGAACGTATCTTTATTGTGAGGCTGGCTTTGTGGAAAAAGCACAATGGCTTCCCAACAGCTGGGTAAATGTAGTATGCCCAAACAATGATGACTTTGAATTTCTAACTCAAACTCTCAACGTACCCGAATCATTTCTGAACGATATAGCCGACACGGACGAACGTCCGCGTACGGATACGGAAGGCAACTGGTTGTTGACGATTCTTCGTATCCCGGTAGTGAACAAACAGAATGGCAGTCTGCCTTTCGACACCGTACCGATTGGAATTATCACTAATAACGAGATTATTGTGTCCGTCTGTTATCACAACACAGATTTGTTACCGGATTTCATAGAGCATACCCGTCGAAAAGGGATCGTTGTACGCAACAAGCTGGATCTGATTTTCCGGTTAATCTATTCTTCTGCCGTGTGGTTCCTGAAATATCTAAAGCAGATAAACATAGACATCAGTGCCGCAGAAAAGGAATTGGAACGGAGTATCCGTAACGAGGATTTGCTTCGCTTGATGAGACTGCAAAAAACACTTGTCTACTTCAATACTTCCATCCGTGGAAATGAAGTGATGATCGGTAAGTTAAGGACTATTTTTCAGGATACGGATTATCTGGACACTGAATTAGTGGAAGATGTAATTATCGAGCTGAAACAGGCGCTCAATACGGTGAATATTTACAGTGATATCCTCACAGGGACAATGGATGCTTTTGCCTCTATTATCTCCAATAATGTGAATACGATCATGAAACGTATGACAAGCCTCTCCATCGTCCTGATGCTTCCGACATTGATTGCCAGTTTCTATGGCATGAATGTGGATATTCACCTGGAAGAAGTGCCCTTTGCTTTCTCTTTGATTGTGCTCTTTTCCATCGGATTGTCAACGCTTGCGTTTGTAATATTCCGGAAGATTAAGTGGTTCTAAAAGGAGGAACATAAAAAAACAGCTTACCATCTATAACCCTTTATAAGGATTCTTTATGACGGTAAGCTGTAATTATACGTTTTTTATTCTATAGAGAATTAATTAAAAGAGAATGTTTAGAGAGAAATTAAAATATTTATCCTTCTTTATTTGCTTTTCTTCCACCTAACGGAATAGATACCCCAACGAATCCATTAACAGAGTTAGAGTTCTTTCCTAAGAACATGTAGTCAGTTCCGACAAACAGAGGACCTAACTTCAGACCCAAACCGAAAGATTTACCGGCTGACTGGATAGCTGAATAGCTAAGCGCTACATTGAACCAGCTTTTCGGACGGTAGTTTGCGGAGAATGTTAATTCTGTAAGAGCATCAGGCTGTACAAAACGAGTTGTTGACAATACACCGACTGCTAATTTGTTATTGAAGAATCCGTATTCTGCACCTAGTACAAGAGTAGAAGCAAGACGAGATTTACGAGATTCTTTAGCATCTCCTACTTCAAGTTGCAACATATCATAGTTAAGCACATCACCTTGTGTCACAAGATCCATGTAATTTTCAGCATCGTTTTGCAACTGATTCAATGCATTTGTAACACTAGATTGTGCATTGGCCGGATCAATCATGCCTGCATAAGTACTTCCTTTAATATCAATTGGATCCGGATTAGCTGATGCTATTTTTGTACTTGATTTAGACCAAGAAATAAAGCCTAAATCAAGAATAGAGGCAGATACAGTCAAATTATCCAGAATTTTATAAGATGCACCTAAGTCGATGCCAAATCCATAACCAGCAATACCTAATTTACCACTGTCAAAGTCGAAATCAGTTACATAGTCTTTACCCTCTTCTTCTTTTAATTCCAGGCCTTTGAAAGAACTCTTCAGTTCGGCACCGACAGTTAAGTTTGCATGATAATTATCAAACTTAGCTTTCAATTCTTGAGCCTTTGCAACAATTTCTGCAGAGCTGCCTGACCAATAGCTCTCACTTGACCATTGATTGATTTGTTGATCAGTAGGCAAATTAGCACTCATCGCAATTTTATTAAGTTTCAACTCCATGTTGCCGATACCTAATAAAGCCTTAACTCTAGCACCAACAGTTAAACGACTATTAATCTGACGTGAAAGTCCTAAACCTATTTCCGTATAGGCATTGATATTCAGTTGCTGACCACTAATATCATAGTTGCTATTTCTCCAGTTATCCTCAATTGTTTCCATTTGATTCAGGAAACTGAACATATTCTTAGTCAAGTTAGCACCGATATCTGTACGCAGACCGATATTGAATGACCAGAAGTTCTTACCTTTGTACCATCCTGCAGAGAGAATCTCCGTACTGAAGTTCACATTCAACTTATTATTACCTTTCAGACGATTCATAAAATCTGGTTTAGTATAGAAATCGTCACCATCATCAATGATATCAATGATATCTTGATAACCTAATGAAGTAGAACCAACAGTTGCATTAACTGCACCAATTACCGGAAGGTTGAAATAACCTTTCGTCGGTGTTAAAGCCGGATTTAGTTGTTGACGATAATGGGTACCTTCCATGAAATAAGAAGTACGTAAAAACTGTGCATTTGCAGAAAGAGTGCAAACCAACATCATAAAAAATACCCCAATAATTTTAGAAGACCACAATAGTTTGTTCGTTGCCATGATTTTAAACTTTTTAATTCTTATTATTGTTTGCAAAGATATAGCATTTCAATAACAAATAAAAGCACTAGGCAACACTTTTTTAGCCTAAACAGAACAATCTTAGGGTTATCCGTAACAAAATCGTGCTTATTCTGCAAAAAAATGTAGAAAATATGTGTAAAATGAAACAAAGTGACTTCAGAAGTTCAAAGTCAGCTGTCCGTCTCCCAGGAGATTGAACGTCATTCGATGGTAAGGAGTGGTTCCACGTTCGGCAATGGCGGCGCGATGTTTTTTAGTTGGGTAGCCTTTATTGTGATCCCAGTCATAATAAGGAAACTCTTCGTGGAGACGGTTCATATAATCGTCCCTGTATGTCTTGGCTAAAATAGAAGCCGCAGCTATTGAAAGATATTTCCCGTCGCCTTTCACTACCGTGGTATGGGGGATGTCGGGATATTTAGTGAAACGGTTTCCGTCGATTAGTAAATGCTGTGGGCGGGTAGTCAGTTGATCCACTGCACGATGCATGGCTAAGAAAGAAGCCCGCAGGATATTTATTTCATCAATTTCTTCCGGTGACACGACGCCAACCGCCCAGGCTATCGCTTCCTTCTCTATTACCTCACGCAGTGCATAACGTTGCTTTTCCGACAGTTGCTTGGAATCATTCAACAGTTCATTCTTAAAATCTTTCGGAAGAATAACCGCAGCAGCGTATACTGCTCCCGCCAAACATCCACGACCGGCCTCATCACATCCGGCTTCAATCAGATTCTCGTTCAAATAAGGTAATAACATATTTATCGCTTCTATTTTGACACAAAGGTAATTCAAATTAAAAAAGGAGACTTGTTTTGCCTCCTTTTTCTTACTTCTTTCCTGCTTTTTTTAGAATAAACTCCAGGCAACAGTAAGCCCTGCCATTACAATGGCTACCATGCTCATTAGCTTTATTAAGATATTCAAGCTCGGCCCGGATGTATCTTTAAACGGATCGCCCACGGTATCTCCTACTACGGTTGCTTTATGAACTTCACCGCCTTTTCCTCCAAAGTTTCCTTCTTCTACATATTTCTTTGCATTATCCCATGCACCGCCGGCATTAGCCATGAAGATAGCCAGTACGAAGCCACTGCTCAAGCCACCAATCAGCAAACCGAGCACACCGGGAACACCGAAAATAAGACCTGTAAGGATAGGGGCAATAATAGCGATTAAGGAAGGCACAACCATTTCACGTTGCGCACCTTTTGTTGATATTGCAACACAACGTTCGTAATCCGGCTCCGCTTCTCCTGTCAAAATACCCTTTATTTCACGGAATTGGCGACGTACTTCATCTACCATGTGCCCCGCTGCACGTCCTACGGCATTCATTGTCAATCCACAGAACAGGAAAGCCATCATGGAACCGAGGAACATACCCGAAAGAACTTTCGGATTCATCAGATGTACTTCATAATAATCCATAAAGTCGATAAAAGTAGCATTCGCCACACTGATGGAACTACCATCCGCAAAGGTCAGATCTACATTACCAAGCCGTGTAAGGCCGATTCGGATTTCTTCAATATAAGAAGCCAGCAAAGCCAACCCTGTCAATGCAGCGGAACCGATTGCAAAACCTTTTCCGGTGGCAGCAGTCGTATTCCCCAATGAATCGAGCGCATCGGTACGTTTGCGGACTTCGGCACCCAAGCCGGACATTTCTGCGTTACCTCCTGCATTATCCGCAATCGGGCCGTAAGCATCCGTTGCCAGAGTGATACCTAAAGTAGAAAGCATGCCGACAGCCGCAATACCGATTCCATACAGTCCCATACCGACATTGGCAAAATCGCCGGCGGAAGCCAACAAATAGGAAGCAATGATACCAATTACGACTGCAATTACCGGAATAGCCGTAGAAAGCATACCTAAACCGATACCGGAGATAATTACGGTGGCAGGTCCGGTCTTACCGCTTTCACTTAGTTTCTGGGTAGGGCGATAGGATTGGGAAGTATAATATTCTGTAGAACGTCCGATGATAATACCTACCAATAGTCCGACTACTACGGCACAAGAAATCCAAATCCAGTTATCAAGTTGCAGAAGCCACAGAATAAGGAATGTAGCAGCAACAATTAATACGGAACTAAGATTCGTACCGAAAGCCAAAGAGCCGAGCAGGTCCTTCATTGTCGCATTCTCCTTGGTACGGACAGCGAATATACCTATAATAGAAAGGATAATACCAACAGCCGCAATCAGCATCGGGGCGATCACTGCCTTGAATTGCATCACTGTATCTGCCGAATGAATAAAAGCAGCAGCACCCAGTGCGGCTGTTGCCAGAATCGAGCCACAGTAAGATTCGTATAAATCGGCTCCCATACCGGCCACGTCGCCTACATTATCGCCCACATTATCGGCAATAGTGGCAGGATTACGAGGGTCATCTTCCGGGATTCCGGCTTCTACTTTGCCTACCAAGTCGGCTCCGACATCGGCTGCCTTTGTATAGATACCACCGCCTACACGGGCAAAGAGCGCCTGGGTAGAAGCTCCCATACCAAATGTCAGCATGGTGGTAGTGATTACACAGAGTTTATGAGTAGGTGTCAGTACATCAGCAGGAATCACTGCATTCAGCAACAGATACCAAAAAGAAATATCGAGCAGTCCCAGGCCAACGACCACCAGTCCCATCACGGCACCACTTCGGAAAGCAATTCTTAATCCTGCATTCAGAGAAGTACGGGCAGCATTAGCGGTACGAGCGGACGCGTATGTCGCCGTCTTCATCCCCAGAAATCCGGAAAGCCCGGAGAAGAATCCACCTGTAAGAAAAGCAATAGGAACCCATGCATTCTGTACATGAAAGCCGTATGCCATAATTGAAAACAAAATAACCAGCCCCAAGAATACCCAACCTACTATTTTGTATTGTTGCTTTAGATAAGACATAGCTCCTTTGCGTACAGCAGCAGCTATTTTTATCATTTGGGGTGTACCTTCACTCTCTTTCATCATTTGCTTATGAAAGTAATAAGCAAAGCAGAGGGCTAACACGGAAGCGACTGGAACGAGCCAGAAAAGAATGTTGTCCATAGGGTCAATTTTTAAAGGATTACGGAGGCTAAAAGTATGGAAATCAATCGAAATAAGCAAGTAAAAAAGAAAGAATTTACAGAGTTGAATCATTCTATTTTTTATACGTCCTTTTGGACAAATGAGCAGATGGTAGTTCTTTTTAGACATAAGAACAAAAGAACATAAAAGCTGCGCTTTGAAAATTATTTCTGTTGCTTATTGAACTGCTATTTTATTTTTTGTTCTTATGTTCTTCTGTCTGAATTAAATTCCCATTTAACCAGAAATTGCCTGGTTTGGGATCAATTGCCACTAATGATTTTATCAGTTATTTTTAAGCAATCGTTTACCTATTAATAGTTATTTCATTGCCTAAGGAGTTTTCGTTTGACTATAGTCAAGCGATAGTTCAACATATGTCAAGCGTTCGTTCAACAACTGTCAAACGAAAACTCCTTAGGCAATTGAAAAAATAATATAAGCAAGAGAAAGAAATAGAAGCTGCATATTGACGAGTTATTGTCAGCAATAGTATCTTGGGGTATTTCTGTATAGAAATGAACTAATTTCAGTTCAAATTCAAACAAAGAGATAACGAATAATAGTCAATAACAACTAACTATATGCCATTCTCTACTTATTCTGCTGGGCAAACTCCGTAGAAGTAACTTTAAACTGTTTCTGAAATACTTTGGCGAAGTAAGAAGGTGACTGAAATTCTACCCTGTCACAAATTTCATTGGTGCGCAGTTCTCCCTCCTGCAACAATTCCGCAGCATGTTTTAGCCGGATGATACGGATAAAATCGAGTGAGGAAAGGTCTGTCAATGCCAACGGAATGATCGTAAAAGAGATCCCGCAGATACTTGTCGAACTCGACCCAAGCTACAACATCACGAAAGACTTACGCCTCTAGCTTAGTTTCCGCTATTTCGGCAAGACGTACGCCAATCTTCAGGAAGCGCTCTACTTCAACGGGCGCTGGGAAACGTTCGGAGGAATCAACTGAAACGTAAACAAGCACCTGTCTCTGGGGGCAACAGTCATCAACTTCCTGAATCAGAAAGGAGCCAGCGGAACCATCAACGGTTCGGAACTGATTACGAAAGAAGAAGCTGTCCAATACGCCGGAAATTATATGAGTGGAAACTATTTACGCCCATTCACCGTAGAATTTAGCGCAAGCATCAAATTCTAGTTCATACCAAACGAATTATAATTATCTTTGTGGCATTATATGCCCACAAACTAACTAATACCTAATTAATTATTAAAAAACCATGAAGAAACTTTTCGTATTACTTACGGCATTGTTTACCCTGGCACAAGTGAACGCCCAGGAAAAGAACGTTATCCGCATCGCAACGGACAACACAGACTTAATTCTCCAAGTAGCTCCCAACGGACGACTTTATCAGGCTTATCTGGGCGATAAGTTACTGAACGAGAAAGACATCAACAACTTTTCTCCATACGTGAAAGGTGGAAGTGACGGAAGCGTATCTACCCGTGGATGGGAAGTATATCCGGGCTCCGGCGCCGAGGATTATTTTGAACCGGCTGTAGCAATCACGCACAATGATGGAAACCCGAGCACGATTCTCCGTTATGTATCTTCCGAACAAAAAGCAGTGGCAGGCGGCACGGAGACAGTCATCCAACTGAAAGACGATCAGTACCCGGTGGAAGTCACGCTGCATTACATCGCTTATCCGAAAGAAAACGTCATCAAGACGTGGAGTGAAATCAAACATGCTGAAAAGAAACCTGTCACCATCTGGCGTTATGCTTCGACGATGCTTTATTTCTCCGGAAACGAGTATTATCTGACTGAATTCAGCAGCGACTGGGCTAAAGAAGCACAAATGAGCACACAACCTCTATTGTTCGGCAAAAAGGTGATCGACACCAAACTGGGAAGCCGTGCCGCCATGCATACCCACCCGTTCTTCGAACTTGGTTTTGAGCAACCGGCACAGGAAACACAAGGACGTGCCATGCTAGGGACTATCGGATGGACAGGCAACTTCCAGTTTACCTTTGAAGTGGACAACGTAGGCAACCTCCGCGTCATCCCCGCCATCAACCCGTATGCATCTGATTATGAACTAAAACCGAACGAAGTATTTACCACTCCCGAATTCATCTTTACTTTCAGCAACAACGGTACGGGCGAAGCCAGCCGCAACCTCCACGCATGGGCACGCAACTACCAACTGAAAGACGGACAAGGCGACCGCATGACTTTATTGAATAACTGGGAAAATACGTACTTCAAATTCGATGAGAAACTGCTTGCCGAACTGATGAAAGAAGCCAAACATCTGGGTGTAGATATGTTCTTGTTGGATGATGGCTGGTTCGGCAACAAGCATCCTCGCAACAGCGACAATGCCGGACTGGGTGACTGGGAAGTGATGAAATCCAAACTGCCGGGCGGTATTCCCGCACTCGTGAAATCGGCCAAAGAAGCCGAAGTAAAATTCGGTATCTGGATCGAACCGGAGATGATAAACCCCAAAAGTGAATTGTTCGAGAAGCATCCTGACTGGGCAATCACTCTGCCCAATCGGGAAACATACTATTACCGTAACCAACTGGTGCTCGATCTTAGCAACCCGAAAGTACAGGATTTTGTGTTTGGCGTAGTGGATAACATCCTGACAGCGAACCCGGAAGTGGCTTTCTTTAAATGGGACTGCAACTCTCCCATCACAAATATTTATTCTCCCTATTTGAAGAATAAACAAGGACAACTTTATATCGACCATGTACGTGGTATATATAATGTATTGGAACGTATCAAAGACAAATATCCGAACGTACCGATGATGCTTTGCTCCGGCGGTGGCGCCCGTTGCGACTACGAAGCATTGAAATACTTCACAGAATTCTGGTGCAGTGACAATACAGACCCGATAGAGCGCCTGTTTATCCAATGGGGATTCTCACAAATCTTCCCTGCAAAAGCAATGGATGCACACGTAACCAGCTGGAACAAGAAGACAAGCGTGAAATTCCGTACCGATGTAGCAAGTATGTGCAAACTGGGCTTCGACCTCGGACTGAAAGAGCTGAATGCGGACGAACAGACTTTTTGCCAAAACGCAGTTGCCAACTGGACGCGTCTGAAGAAAGTGATTCTGGATGGTGACCAGTACAGACTGGTTTCTCCATACGATGGTAATCACATGTCTGTCATGTACGCCGCACCGGATAAGAACAAAGCAGTGCTTTATACCTACGATATCCACCCACGTTTCGGTGAGAAGCTGCTCCCGGTTAAACTTCAGGGATTGGATGCGAAGAAAATGTATAAGGTGAAAGAAATCAACCTGATGCCGAACTCTAAATCGAATCTTGCTGCCAATGAGAAGACTTATTCAGGAGATTATCTGATGAAAGTAGGAATCAATGCTTTCACTACCAATCAGGCTTTCAGCCGTGTGATTGAGCTGACTGCCGAATAATATTCACCACAGAAGTACGGAGGACACAGTGTTTTATACCATTGATACTAAACAAAGTATATGCGTTGCGTCTTCCGTGTTCTCTGTAGTAAAAAAACAATAATCAATTAATCCTCTTCAATCTTTACGGCTGTACCGTTAGCAGTCACCATCAGCATACTGCCACTACCTCCAACTGTCTCATAATCCAAATCAACACCTATCACGGCATTAGCTCCCATTTGAGCTGCTTGTGCCTCCATTTCCTTCAACGCTGTATCTTTTGCCATACGCAGCACTTCTTCATAAGAACCGGAACGACCACCCACAATATCCCGAATACTTGCAAACAAGTCGCGGAATACATTGGCACCTATGATTGTCTCTCCGGAAACTATTCCATAATATTTCACTATTCGTTTTCCCTCAATGATGGGAGTGGTTGTCATCAGCATAGTTTTTTCTTTATTAGTTATCTGTAAGTTATATGTATTTAGTTAGACGCAAGTCCCCCTAAAAAAGTTGCAGCTACACCGTAATTTCTTACGATATAGCTGCGATTAATGTTAAAGAGAGAGAATTTATATAATATGAGCATGGTCTCACGACCCTCCTAATATTCAATGAACATTTTGTTTCTTTACCTATTAGACGCACAAAAGCTCAAATCACTGCACTTGAAGGCATCTTTTTTTAGTTAAAGAATAAAAAAAGCCGCCATCCCACAGGAATAGCGGCTTATATTGTTAGAACATCTTGCTGACGCGTTCAATTCCCGCCACCAATGTATCTATTTCCGATTTCGTATTGTACATGGCAAACGAAGCCCGTACAGTTCCTTCTATACCAAGACGTTGCATGAGAGGTTGTGCACAATGATGTCCCGTCCTCACGGCAATACCCAAACGATCCAGCAACGTTCCGAGGTCGAAATGATGGATATCTCCTACCAGGAAGGAGATGACTGCTCCCCGTTCGGCTGCTTCACCGAATATACGCATCTGGGGAATCTCTTTCAGCCGTTGCAAAGCGTAAGTTGTCAGTTCATGCTCATGGGCGGCTATCTGCTCAAGTCCATGTCCATTCACGTAATCAAGAGCTTTTGCCAGTCCGGTAGTTCCGATGTAGTCGGGCGTACCGGCTTCAAACTTGAAAGGAAGTTCGTTGAAAGTAGTCTTCTCAAAAGAGACATGCTGAATCATCTCTCCTCCTCCCTGATAAGGCGGAAGGCGGTCTAACCACTCTTCTTTTCCATAAAGCACTCCGACACCTGTCGGACCGTATATTTTATGGGCAGAGAACACCAGAAAATCAGCATCCAACTCCTGTACGTCCACTTTCATGTGAGGGATAGACTGTGCAGCGTCTATCAGACAAGGTACGCCATGCGCATGAGCCGTTGCAATCATTTCTTTCACCGGATTCACCGTACCCAGCACATTTGAAACATGAACCACGCTGACTATTTTCGTTCGTTCGGAAAATAGTTTTTCGTATTCATCCAGCAAGAGTTCGCCTTTGTCATTCATTGGAATCACTTTGATGGCAATTCCCTTGCGGGCAGCCAACAGTTGCCAAGGAACGATGTTACTATGATGTTCCATCACGGAAAGAATCACTTCATCCCCCTCTTCCATAAATTCGTCACCAAAGCTGGAAACAAGCAGGTTGATGCTTTCCGTCGTTCCGCGGGTGAAGACAACTTCGTTCGTGCTACGGGCGTTGATAAACTGACGCACCGTTTCACGGGAAGCCTCATGCAATTCCGTAGCTTGTTGCGAAAGATAATGCACACCGCGATGCACATTGGCATTAACGGAATAATATTCATCCACCAACGCATCAACTACCAGACGGGGTTTCTGCGTCGTCGCACCGTTGTCGAAATAAACCAAAGGTTTACCGTAAACCGTACGGCTCAATATCGGAAAATCCTCACGTATCTTTTGAATATCCACGTTTATTAATTATTAGTGGTTACTTACAAATGGCACAGCCCTGACATCTATTCAGCTCGCCACGGAAACGTTTCTCTACCAATAGATGCAGGCGATCTTTCAGTGCCTCCAAACGAATGGTATCAATCACTTCATTGACAAATGCGAACATCAATAACAAACGGGCTTCTTTCTCTGCAATACCTCGTGAACGCATATAGAATAATGCACCCTCATCCAACTGGCCTACCGTTGCTCCATGCGAACATTTCACATCATCCGCGTAAATCTCCAATTGAGGTTGTGTGTACATTCTCGCATCACGCGTAGCACAAAGATTCCGGTTAGTCTGCTGGGAGTTCGTATGTTGCGCATCGGGACGCACCAGTACCAGTCCGGCAAACGCGCCTACCGACTGATCGTCGAGTACGTACTTGAACAGCTCATTGCTGGTGCAGTTCGGTACGGCATGGTCAATGCTTGTATGATTGTCTACGTGCTGGTTCTTATCGGCAATTGCCATGCCACAGAGGTTTATCTCGGCTCCTTCTCCTGCCAACAATACTTCAGTGGTGTTGCGGGTAGTACCATTATGCAAGGTCATTCCATTCAACAATACATTGCTGTTTGCCTCCTGCTTTACATACAGGTTACTGATACGAACGGTGCTTGTATGTGTTTCTTCCAGTTCATACATATCGAATACCGTGTTCTCACCTGCAAATACTTCAATCACTTGTGTTGCCAGGAAGTTCACGTTATCCATTGCATGGTCACAAATCAGCAGACGGGCTTGCGCGCCATCCTCCAGGATGATTAGTACGCGGCGGTTCACCATGAAGTTGACATCTGCACGCAGGATATTTACCAGCTGGATCGGTTTTTCTACTACTACATTCTTCGGCACATAAAATACAACACCATCTTGTGCAAAAGCTGTATTGAAAGCAGTCACCCCATCTTTGGAAGTATCTGCCAACTGACCGTAATACTTCTTCACCAATTCCGGATGCTGTCCGGCCACTTCTTTCAAGCTGCCGAAAATCACACCTTCCGGCAGATTGACTTTAGGAAGTGCTCTATTATAAAATGCGTCATTTACCACAAAATACAGGGCGGTACTCATATTCGGCACATCGCACTTAAACACTTCATACGGATTGACCGGAATAGCCAGACGATTCAAGTTTAAACCATAATCCGGTTCAAAATACTTGCTCACATCCGTATATTTGTACTTCTCCATCTTACGAGTCGGAAATCCGAGGCGTTCAAAATCGGCAAATGCAGCTGCACGAGGCGCATTCAGCACTTCGGCGCTATGCTTGCAGATCATTGCTTCCGTCTGTGAGAAGAGGTCTATATATTGTTGTTCAACTATCATAACTTATTATTTGTTATTCTCCTACTTCTTTCTTGATCCAATCATATCCTTTTTCTTCCAGTTCCAGCGCAAGTTCCGGTCCGGCAGTTTTTACGATACGACCTTTATAAAGGACATGTACAATATCAGGTTTGATATAATCAAGCAAACGTTGGTAGTGAGTAATAACGATCGTGCTTGTTTCAGGAGTTTTCAGTTTGTTCACTCCTTCCGCAACAATACGGAGCGCATCAATATCCAAACCGGAGTCCGTTTCATCAAGGATACTCAACCGCGGTTCCAACATGGCCATCTGGAAAATCTCATTCCGTTTCTTTTCACCACCCGAAAAGCCTTCATTCACCGAACGGTTAGCCAACTTATTATCCAACTCTACCACCGCACGTTTCTCACGCATCAGTTTCAGAAACTCACTGGCTGTCAGCGCAGGCAGACCTTTATACTTGCGTTGCTCATTCACAGCAGCACGCATAAAGTTGACCATGCTCACACCCGGAATCTCTACCGGATACTGGAAACTAAGAAAGATCCCTTCATGGCTACGATCTTCAGGACTCAACTCCAACAGGTTCTTTCCATAAAACGTGACCGAACCTTTTGTTACCTCAAAAGCCGGATTTCCCACCAATACGGAAGAAAGCGTACTTTTACCGGAACCATTCGGCCCCATAATAGCGTGCACCTCACCGGGATTCACCGTCAGGTTAATACCCTTCAATATCTCTTTGCCATTAATGCTGGCATGCAGGTCTTTTATTTCTAACATGATTATATGTACTATTTTTCCATTTACTATTTACTATTAAAAACCTATACTACCGACAATTTACCTCCTATAAGCGCGCAGCCAAATAGTAAATCGTAAATTGCCAACTAGTAACTCACCCCACGCTTCCTTCCAATGAGATAGTAAGCAGCTTCTGTGCTTCTACCGCAAATTCCATCGGAAGTTTATTCAATACTTCTTTTGCATATCCGTTCACAATAAGCCCGATAGCGTCTTCTGTCGGAATACCGCGCTGGTTGCAATAGAATATCTGGTCTTCACTGATCTTGCTCGTTGTGGCCTCATGTTCCACCACTGCCGTTTCATTGTGAATATCCATATAAGGGAAAGTATGCGCACCACATTTATCTCCCAGCAACAGAGAGTCACACTGGCTATAATTGCGGGCATTATCCGCTTTCTCGGCCACACGTACCAACCCACGATAGGAGTTCTCACTATGTCCGGCGGAGATACCTTTACTTACAATCGTACTGCGGGTGTTCTTGCCCAAATGAATCATTTTCGTTCCGGTATCAGCCTGCTGATAGTTGTTCGTTACAGCTACGGAATAGAATTCAGCGGTCGAGTTATCGCCCGTCAGAATACAGGAAGGGTATTTCCAAGTGATGGCCGAACCGGTTTCCACTTGTGTCCAGGATAATTTACTATCCACTCCCTTGCAGTTACCGCGTTTAGTCACAAAGTTGTATACACCGCCCTTACCTTCCGCATCGCCCGGATACCAGTTCTGAACAGTACTATATTTTACCTCTGCACGGTCGTGTACGATTATCTCAACGATAGCGGCATGCAACTGATTTTCATCCCGCATCGGCGCCGTACATCCTTCCAGATAAGAAACGTACGAATCGTCGTCCGCCACAATCAGCGTACGTTCAAACTGCCCCGTGTTACGGGCATTGATACGGAAATAGGTGGAAAGTTCCATCGGACAACGTACCCCTTTCGGAATATACACAAAAGAGCCGTCAGAAAAGACAGCGGAGTTCAACGCGGCAAAGAAATTATCCCGGTAACCTACCACCGAGCCCATATATTTCTTCACCAAATCGGGATGTTCCCGCACGGCTTCACTGAACGAGCAGAAGATAATTCCTTTCTCCATCAGCGTTTCCTTGAAGGTAGTCTTTACGGAAACGGAGTCCATAACGGCATCCACCGCCATTCCGCTAAGAGCCATCTGTTCCTCCAAAGGAATACCCAGTTTATTAAACGTCTTTATCAATTCAGGATCGACTTCCTCCATGCTCTTCGGTCCTTCTTTCTTCTTCGTCGGATCGGCATAATAAGAAATCGCCTGATAGTCAATTTCAGGGATACGGAGATGTGCCCAAGTCGGCATCTCCAGCGTCAGCCAGTGGCGGTACGCTTTCAGGCGAAACTCCAGCAACCACTCCGGTTCGTCTTTTTTCGATGAAATCAGACGAATGACATCTTCATTAAGTCCACGCTCAATGATGTCTGTATGCACCTCTGTGGTGAAACCGTATTTATATTTCTCCTCCGCAAATTTCCGGACAAACTCATTATCAGTCTTCTTTTCGAGTTCGTCTTTCTGATTGGGTTTCATTTTATTGGGTTCTTCTTGTTGCATCTTTATTCTCTAATATATATTGTTGCGTCATATTCTTCGCAGCAGGGAAAAAGATCCCCGCAAACGTTTCCATCGGATAATATAACAAAGATTCTTCCTTTTTTGTTGCACTAATTAACTTATTATCGCTGTCCACAAACTCTATCGCACCGATCACTACACTTGTTAACAACAGAAACTTAAGTGCTCCCAGCCCACTCCCTAACCAGCGGTTCAGCCAGTTCAGCGAGATTGCTTGCATTGCTTTTGTCAATAACGAAGCTATCAGTACAAAAATCAACGGCACGGCAATCCAAATCATGATAAAAGCCAACACCTGCGCAACTGTCATCGAATCCGTCACTGTCGGGCAAAGTTTCTCCGCCAAAGAGGCATATAAAGTTTTCGCCGCCAGCAGCCCGACTATTAACCCCAAAATAGAAGCCAACTGGCGGATAAAGCCTTTTACAAAGCCTACCACCGCTCCGGCGCCTATTACAATAAGGATAATGATATCAATCGTTGCCACGTTGTGATTTATGATTTGTGATTTATGATTTATGTTTCTATGATTATGATCTGTGATTTATATTTCTGTCAGGTGATAAAACAATAAAGTGGTAAGGTGGTGTCCCATATAAAATAGTACCACATTACCACCCATCTATTGTTGCAACCATTACTTCGCGAATGGCCTTATACCCTTATAATTCATAAATCATAACTCATAAATCATAAAGTCTGTTTCACTTCTATTTCTTCGAATGTCTCGATCATATCGCCTACCTTCATGTCGTTGCAGTTCACCAGACTGATACCACACTCGAAGTTTGTACCTACTTCCTTCACATCGTCCTTGAAGCGCTTCAACGCGTTAATGTTTCCGGTAAAGATGACGATACCATCGCGGATCAAACGAGCCTTGTCGCTTCGTTTCACCTTTCCGGTCTTCACCATTGCACCGGCTACCAAACCCACCTTCGTAATGTTGAATACTTCGCGGATTTCGATAGTTGCCGTGATTTGTTCCTTCAGTTCCGGAGCCAACATACCTTCCATAGCAGCCTTCACCTCTTCGATTGCATCGTAGATGACAGAGTACTTACGGATGTCGACACCTTCCTGTTCAGCCATCTTAGCGGCAGCACCCGAAGGACGTACCTGGAATCCGACGATAATCGCATCCGAAGCGGCAGCCAGAGAAACATCCGACTCGGAAATTGCTCCCACACCCTTATGGATGACATTTACCTGAATTTGTTCCGTAGACAACTTGATTAACGAGTCGCTCAATGCCTCAACAGAACCGTCCACGTCACCCTTAACGATGATGTTCAATTCCTGGAAGTTACCCAAAGCAATACGACGGCCCAACTCATCCAACGTAAGGATCTTCTGCGTACGCAAGCCCTGTTCACGAGCCAACTGTTCACGTTTGTTGGTGATTTCACGAGCTTCCTGATCGCTTTCAACAACATGGAATGTATCACCTGCAGCAGGTGCACCGTTCAATCCCAATACCAAAGCCGGTTCGGAAGGTCCTGCTTCTTTGATGCGTTGGTTACGTTCGTTGAACATAGCCTTCACACGTCCGTAGCTGGTTCCTGCCAGTACGATGTCTCCCACTTTCAGAGTACCGTTAGATACCAATACAGTAGCTACATATCCACGTCCCTTATCCAGTGAAGATTCGATGATGGAACCCGTAGCATTACGGTCCGGATTTGCTTTCAGGTCGAGCATTTCTGCTTCGAGCAATACTTTTTCCAGCAAATCTTCCACACCCATACCTTTCTTGGCAGAGATATCTTGTGACTGATACTTACCACCCCATTCTTCAACAAGGTAATTCATTGCAGCCAGTTCTTCTTTAATCTTATCCGGATTCGCAGTCGGTTTATCTACCTTATTGATTGCAAATACAATAGGTACACCGGCAGCCATCGCGTGATTGATTGCTTCCTTCGTCTGCGGCATCACGTTATCATCGGCAGCCACAATAATGATAGCAATATCCGTTACTTTCGCACCACGTGCACGCATAGCGGTAAACGCTTCGTGACCCGGAGTATCGAGGAACGTGATACGGCGACCGTCTTCCAGTTGCACGTTATATGCACCGATATGCTGTGTAATACCTCCGGCTTCACCGGCAATTACGTTCGCCTTACGGATATAGTCGAGCAAAGAAGTCTTACCGTGGTCAACGTGTCCCATCACTGTAACAATCGGAGCGCGCGGTTGCAAATCTTCCGGAGCATCTTCTTCTTCAACGATAGCTTGTGCCACTTCCGCACTTACATATTCTGTCTTGAATCCGAACTCTTCTGCCACCAGATTAATTGTTTCCGCATCCAGACGCTGGTTGATGGAAACCATGATACCAATACTCATACAAGTAGCGATAACCTGATTGACAGATACATCCATCATCGTTGCCAGTTCGTTAGCCGTAACAAACTCGGTCAACTTCAATACCTTGCTGTCTGCCATTTCCTGATCTTCCAGTTCCTGCATACGGTTGGAAGCCATTTCACGTTTTTCTTTACGGTATTTGGACGTCTTGTTCTTACCTTTGGTTGTCAGACGTGCAAGAGTTTCTTTTACCTGTTTTGCTACGTCTTCCTCGCTCACTTCCTGTTTGATAACCGGCTTCTTGAAGCGATCCTTATTATTGTTGTTATTTCTTCTGTTATTATTTCCTTGTCCGCCCTGACCGTTGTTATTACCATTGCCACCTTTACCTTGTATATTAGGTCTCGGTGCAGCAAAGTTGGAAGTCGCAACGTTATTAACGTCTACCTTTTCTTTATTGATACGGTTACGTTTTTTCTTAGCAGCATCCGCGCTTTCTTTCGGACCGTTCTTCACCACTTTAGAATCATCCTTACGGATTTCTTTGATGATGGCTTCCTTCATCAGTTTCTTCTGATCCTGACGGATTTTCTCTTTCTCTTCACGTTCGCGACGCTTCTCTTCCTTCGATTTCTTCTTCGGACGAGTAGACTGGTTCAATGCAGCCAAGTCGATCTGACCGATCACATTGATCTTCGCGCCTAATTCCGGTTGACGGATTTTGAAAACACCATCATCCTCCGGAGCTTTTTCTGCTACCGGGGTTACTTCAGCCTGTGCAGTTTCCACCTTTTTTTCTTCTTTATGTTCTTCCGCCTTCACAGGTGCAGTTTCTACTACCTTCGGCTCTTCTTTTTTCACTTCTTCTACTACTTTTTCAACTTCTACCGGCTTCTTCTCCACTACAGGTTCCGGGACTACTACGGGCTCAACCACCACTGGAGTAGGCTCTACTACAGAAACAGGAGGTATCACCACCTCTTCTTTCTTCACCTCGGGTTCTCTCTTCTCGGGCTCCTTTTTTACTTCGGGTTTAACGACAGGCCGTTCTACAACAGGTTCTTCTTGTTTCTGTTCCGGTTCCTTCTCCACCTTTTCAGGTTTACGACCATTCAGTTTATCCAAATCAATTTTTCCGACAGGTTTAAACTTCGGACGTGCATCCTCAGGTACGACTGTCTTAATCACATCTTCCGACTTCTGTTTCTCCGGCTGCTTTTCGAAGCCTTCAATCGAAACAGACGCCTTATTACGTTCCTTATTCTGACGTTCCTGTATGAAACGCTCCGATTCAAGTCTAAGGTTCTTATCTGTACTAAACTCTTTTACGAGTATAGCGTATTGCTCCTCGCTAATTTTGGTATTAGGATTAGCCTCTACGGTATGCCCTTTCTTTTGCAGGAACTCAACTACCGTCGCGATTCCTACGTTCAAATCTCTTGTAACTTTGTTTAACCTTATCGTCATATTTTAAAATTAATGAATAAATGGAGCTTGTTTAAATGAAGAATTAAGAATGAAGAATTAAAAGTTACGATGTAGTATAACAGAGATAACTTTCATTTTTCAATTTTAAATTCTCAATTTTCTACTGAATTTTCACCTTCTTCTTCAAACTCCGATTTCAAAATGCGTATTACCTCGTCCACTGTCTCTTCTTCCAAGTCCGTCTTTTCAATCAACATCTCACGAGGAGCATTCAACACAGCCTTCGCCGTATCAATGCCGATAGCCTTGATGGCGTCGATCACCCATCCGTCGATTTCGTCTCTGAATTCGTCGAGATAGATATCTTCATCCGCTACATTCTCATCCAACTCACGGAACACGTCGATAGTGTACTCAGTTAACATACTGGCCAGTTTGATGTTCAAACCGCCTTTACCGATAGCCAGCGAAACTTCTTCCGGTTTGAGGAAAACCTCCGCTTTCTTCTCTTCCTCATTCAGACGGATAGAAGAAATCTTAGCCGGGCTTAAAGCGCGCTGTATAAACAATGAGATGTTCGATGTGTAATTAATTACGTCGATGTTCTCATTGCGAAGTTCACGAACAATGCCATGAATACGACTTCCCTTTACACCTACACAGGCTCCTACAGGGTCGATTCTGTCATCGTAAGATTCTACCGCGATCTTGGCACGTTCACCAGGGATACGGGCAATCTTCTTGATGGTAATCAAACCATCATTAATTTCGGGTACTTCCATCTCAAACAAACGTTGCAGGAAAACGGGAGAAGTACGTGACAAGATTATCTTAGGATTATTATTCTTGTTATCCACGCGGGCAACTACTGCACGGGCCGTTTCACCTTTGCGATAGAAATCGCTCGGGATTTGTTCGGTCTTAGGCAACAGCAACTCGTTTCCTTCATCATCTAAGAGCAACATTTCTTTCTTCCAGATCTGATACACTTCTGCATTGATGATCGTACCTACCTTATCTATATATTTATTATAAATACTGTCTTTCTCGAGTTCCAGAATCTTGGAAGCCAATGTCTGGCGGAGATTCAGGATAGCACGACGTCCGAATTTGGCAAAAATCACTTCGTCAGTCACCTCTTCACCTTCTTCGTAGGAAGCATCAATTTTCTGTGCTTCGCTCAACGAAATCTGCATATTCGGGTTAGTCAAATCTTCATCGGCCACAACTTCACGGTTACGCCAGATCTCGAAGTCACCCTTATCCGGGTTCACGATCACGTCGTAATTCTCATCGGTGCCAAACATTTTCGCGATTACGCTACGGAACGACTCTTCGAGTACGCTAACCATCGTCGTTCTATCGATATTCTTCAGTTCCTTAAATTCCGAAAATGTATCAATCAAGCTGATTGTTTCTTCTTTTTTGGCCATAACTATTTAAAGCTAATTAAGTATTTAGTATATTTTATTTGCTCATAAGTAAAGGTTTCGTCCTCTTCTATCAGTTTCGGACGTTTGGATCCTTCTAGTTTTACTTTCTTTTGTACGGCTACCGTAAACTTCTCTTCATCGGCATCTTTCAGTATGCCGGCCAGTTTACGTCCGTCTTTAGTCAATACCTCCACTTCTTGTCCGATGTGGATATAATACTGTTGCAGTACTTTAAAGGGCTGTCCGATACCGGCCGACCCTACTTCCAGTTCATAATCTTCCTCTTCACGGTTCAGTTTTGACTCTATGTAGCGGCTAAGCTCCACACAATCTTCGATCCAAACACCTTCTGCATGGTCAATTTCGACCACAATTTTGTCATCCGGGCTCACAGTTACTTCTACTAAAAAGTAGTCTTTTCCTTCCAGCCACTCATCTACAATCTGACAAACAGTTTTCTTTTCTATCATTTATTAACTATATAAGAACAAAAAAAGGAGCTTAATTGCCCCTCCACCTTTCATCCGTTTCCGGTTGCAAAGATATAAATAATCTATTCGACTACAAAAGATTAAAGAAAAAAAGTATGAATTAACAGTGCTATATTCGTATCTTTACGCCACAATTCAAAAAATAACGACTATGGCACATCGTCTCAACACAAATAAACAGTTTATGGTAGGTAACGGAATTCTTGCTTTTGCCGTCATTTTTGTAGTGGTTATTTTCGTATACATGAGTATGCGGCTACAACGGGAAAAGCAGGAAGAACGTCATTTCATCGAAAGCTACACAATCAGTCTGGTAAAAGGTTTTGCCGGAGATTCTATCTCTTTGTTTGTCAACGACAGTCTTATCTCCAATAAAACTATATCGGAAGAGCCTTACACTGTAGAAGTGGGACGTTTTGCGGAACAAAGCGCTTTATTGATCGTAGATAATAACACAGAATTAGTCTCTACGTTTGATCTTAGCGAAAAAGGAGGAACTTATCAGTTTGAAAAAGAATCGGACGGGATTAAACAATTAGACAAATAAACGAAATACTGTTTCAATTATCTATATTTAGAGTTGTCTTAATAACTATTCAATCTCTTCTAATGCGTTGACAAGACCTCTTTCATTTCTTGACGCAACAAGAATGTATCAAACCCATGAGATTTTATTCTTTCTTTTAATATGGAAGCCGCAAGCTGTTCCGCTTCTTTCCTTTTACCTTGTTTGAGGTATAGCATAGCGATTCTTGCTCTTGCCCATTGATTGGAAGGAAGCATATAATAAGCACTCCAATAAAATGTCTCTGCTTCTTCATACCGATTGTGCCAATATAGACAATCGCCCTTCATTCGATATAATGTGGTTGAAGGTGACAAGGAGATCGCCTTGTCTAATTTTTCAAGAAGGGTCTTTTCTTCAACTATATCCTTCGCCAGAACACAATAGTTCTGTAGAAATAAATAATCCCCTGACAATATAGGCACCAATTCATTTAGTTTTGCGGTAATATTAGTCCTATTCGTTTCCAATAATGACTGAAATTCCTGATAGGCATAATGAAACCTGATCGTATTGAAAAGTAATCCTAAAGATATGAATGCAAAAGGAAGTCCTATAATAGACCGATGTAAAAATCCAAACCGTAGCTGATACGTAACCTTGTCCTTTCGTTCATTCAGCAAACAGGCAAAGGATATGACTGCAAGCACTTGCAGAGAGAATATTTTATTGGGATATGAGAACAGCCCGAACAGAATATAGGCAGAAATTACCATTTTGGCAGCCATTGAAACGGTCTCTCGCTGTTGAGTTCGAAACAATACGAAACAAGCGAGTAACATATATATGGACAATCCTATTAAACCGTACTCTATCATTATCCGGATAGGCTCATTATATGCGGAAACCACATTCCCTGCCAGATATTTTTCAGTCTCGTCTCCTTTACCCTGTTTGAAGTATTCACCCTGATAATTCATATAATTGGCTTCAAAGCTATTGTATCCAAGACCTGTAACGAAAGTTTTCTTTATCATTTCCGATGATACTTTCCAGATAAATAGCCTTCCTTTAACCGATTCCGGTCTTACATGATATAAAAGCAGACAAGACAAAATGAATACCGCAAATAAACTTATCACGCACAAACGACCGATACTCCTTGGCAATTGTCGCAATTTGTTTTTGCTTTTAAGCAAGAACATAAAGAGAAGAACAGCACCACTTGCCAGCCATGCAGCCCTTGATGCCGAGAGAGCGAGTGCAGGAAGAGAAAAGCCGATGACACACAAGGAAACATGTTTATGGGCTTTTTCGGGAATCGTGATAACAACAGTGATTATAATAGAAATAAAGAAACAAATGAGCGCACCGTATGGTGCAGGATTATAGAAAGGTCCAGTCATGAGGTATTCTTTATTCCGAACGAGTAATACACCGGCACATTGCAAATACCCGTAGAACGATAAAGCTACAGTAAGGCATAGTATGATTATATATAAAAATTTGTAATCAAGAGCATCAGTCATCCTGATGCAAATATATAATAACAGGATGATGATATCACCCAACTGATTAAGATTAAAATCGGTATCATTCTTGAAAGCAGCAAATATAAAATAGCAAACAAACAAAATATCAGGGATTTGTATCCGCACACTTTTTTTTACCCTAAAGAAAGTTGTACGAATACAAAATAAGGCGATCAAATAAGAGACAGATATTATGGAAGAAGTTCGTTGGCTATCAAACAAACCAGCGCATAGATTAAACACCAAGCATACAAGAATAGCAGCAATAATGAATGTATCTATTTTTATTTCTATCCTCTCATTTACCACCATACCTGTTTCCCGTTTTCATAGGTAAAAATCCTCTCCTCTTTTCCTTGTGTCAGGTTTCTTAATAGGAAAAGAGCTTGAGTAGGGGCATTATCATATTCCAAGTATTGATTGGTGGCAGTCTGTATACCTAAAGATACCCACCTGTCGTTGTAATACATCAATTCATATTTATTACCCACCTCTATAACATTAAAATTATTTCTCGGAAGATATTTCACTTTCGTAATGGATTGAGGGGACTTTAAGTCCAATCCGACCCAAGAATGGGAAGGTGCATTGAAATTGGTACGTATATTATTGTCGAAAGCGTTCTCTGGTTCGCTGTTAGGAATACTGTCACTGCCTAAATGCACAATGGGCGTTCCTTCCAACATGACAGCCTTTCCTTCTCTATCTGTACCCCAGAATTGTATTTCCGCTGCAAAGATTCCCGAATGAACAGATGTATAGCGTACATATCTGTAGGAAGACATCACGTTTATGTCAACTTCTGTCAGTGAATAGGGAGCTTCTTTGATTGTAAAAAGTGTTTCCGGATGTTTAAAGTCCGGAGTGTCGCTACCTTCAAAACGTCCTCCAATCATAGACTCCGCAAATCCTTGCATCAGCAAAGAGGGCTTGCATTTTCTGGTAAGAATCATTTTTTGTTTGCGCACGGTGTCCGGTTTGAGTATTTCTGTCTTACCCAAGGAGTCCCGCAACAAGATGGGATAAGAAATAGGCACAAGCCGTTCATGCCCGTATGCGCAGACAAGATAAACGATACCGCTTCCGATATGCTCAAATCTCACTTTGTTATTTTTTACTTGGGCATAGTCTGCCTCCCTGATATGGCTTCCATAGCCAAAGACAGCCAGATAAACGGCTTCATTATCCTTAAGTTGTAGCTCGGACGGCATGTCGTATATTACAGGGTGCATGTCGAAAACATACTGATCGGACACGTTCTTAACACACGAACTACGGAAAAAGGGAGGCAAAGCATGTTTGTTCTTCGTTTTTTTTGCCAAACTGTTTCTGTTGATAGCGTATGTATAGCGAAACACATTGGAACCAAAGCCATCAGCCAAGGGGATGACAAGCCCTGCCGGAAAGGCACATCTCAAATTGTCCTTGAGGAATATTTTACCTCGTATGCGTCCTGCATCGCAGGGACGGTAATGATGCAGGCTATCCAAATAGACCACCCATTTATGGTCTTTAAATGTGTTATTGTGTTGTGGTGCATAGTCCATCATGGCAGGCACCCCCATCGCCCGTAGCAAGGAAATCATTAATACGTAACGCTGGTCGCATCCTCCGGCTTTTGCCTTTTCGAGCAAAGGAACAGACACGAAAGGAATGTCTAGTTCGTCCAGCGTCCAAAAGTCTTTTGCAATCAAGTCATTAAGATGAAGCACCAGCTCTTCTGTATCGGATACATTCTTAAGTGAATCCTTCACCCACGAATATTTCTCGTACAGATATTTCCTCCAGTCTGATATAGGTTCGTGAAGAATGCGGTAAGGCAAAATATATTCACAAAACTCATCAAATGTAAAGTGACAAGCCCAAGGTTCTTTCCAGACTTTAAATGCCAAATCTATATTTTCAATAAGGTACTTGCTTGAGATAACATCAATGTCCTTAACCATAAGCGGTACCCATCCTCCCGACAAATCTTTCAGCATATCTATCTGCTCTGCCAGAGAATCTTCGTATGCCACACGATTGTTGCGTTTATTGGCATCTTTACCGCGCAAAAACATCTCGTATGCTTGTTCGTTGCAACTATAATACTCGGCATACTTCCCTGGCATATTGGCTATGAGGAAGTATGCTGCCTTCAATTTTTGTATTTCTCCAGTGGTTTTATAGTGCTCAATCACTTTTTCCAGTTCTTGACGGTTTATTCCGGCTTGTTCTAATGCTATGCGGACATCAGAAGGGACAGAGGAGCAGCTTGTCAGCAGGAGGAATAGTAGTATGCTTTGTAATAATAAGTTCTTCATTGATTTAGTAAAAATAAGTATCAGTGGTTTTATTATAGAACATCCCTACCTTATTTTTGTTATACATATATCGGAACATGATGTAACCTTCTCTGTACCAGGTAATACTTGATGCGTCACACACATCATAATCATATCTTTCATCTATAACATGCTCAAATATATTATGATTGCCATAATAAAAGCTCAGCTTATAAGCTGTCGGATACGTATTATAATAGTTGCCAGACATGTCCAATATATCATCAAAATAGAAGATTATAGAAACGACACCTCCATCATTCTCAACTACCGCTGTTCGTGAATTAATATCTAACCGAGGTCCTCCATTTATACTTATAGAAGATATTCGAGGCCTGTATGTGTATCCGGGCTCATCCATCCGAACTGTTAGTTGACCCAAATCCAGAATAATGTCCCGGTCGGTAACATTGATAAAAGACAGTGTGAATGCCGCTTCGCCCGTCCCCGATATATAAATATTTCCTTGCGTTTCAGTTGAACCATCTGTGTAATTGAACATGCCAGAATAAAAAGAGACATAGCTCCTTCTATTCAAATAATCCGCATAATAAGTGGCAGTTGGAAAAACATTATCCAGTTGGATAGCGATATCATCATTCCATGAGGGGGCAACAGGGTGATAAAGTCGCGATTGAAGTTGCTCCAAATCAACAAAGACACAAGATTGTACATAGTACATATCATTCCTAGGAGTACCAATAGGAGTTACCTTAACCTTTCCATTAGCCTTTAGGGATGTTTCGATTTGTTCTATCACCGTAAGTGGAATATTTATTTTAGACGGATAATTAAATTCACAATATATCAGATTCCCTTGTAAATCAATCCATATTGTTGTTTTAAAGTAATCATCTTCCATTAATTGAATATTTTTTAAATAAGGCCCAATGTAAGGTTCTATATATTTAGACAGATTCTTTACTTCCCTCCAATCAAAATGATACCAATCTTGCCAATTTAAAGGATTTTCTTTTCCCGACAATGGATAAACGTTATTACCAATGGATACAAATCCTGAATAATAGTGCATATAATATGCATTATTACTCGTTGATTTATATATTATCTCCGTATCTGTTTGACCAAGTACGTGTAAACAATAGATGGAAAAACTAATCAATAAGTATATAGTTCTCATAATAACTGAATTTATTTAATAACAACTTGATGCCAATTCTAAAACTTTTGCTAACGGCTTAGGTGTATAATCTATATTGTAATTATACCCATTGTCTGGTGAATAGGTCCTGCTATTCTCGGAAAATAACGATATCCATTCTTTAAAATCATCGTTGGGAATAGAGATAGGAGTTCCTTTTTTAGTAAGTTTACTAAGCCAATTTAAATATTTTGCTTGTTTTTTATCCCATTCAACAGCTTTAATTTTATCCTCGCCTGGCCTATTCCCATACACAAACGAACTTCTTTCTACTTTTTCATACCACGCATCACTAAATTTCTTACTTCCTTTAATTTTTGAATAATACATGATATCATCTATCAATGCCCGTTCATATTCCATCATACCTCTTGATATAGTACCGCTATATACTCCTAAATGAATCTGAAAGAGGTGAACCAATTCATGAGCAAAACTTCCATAGGTTATATCATCCTCTCCTCTAAACACTAAATCTACTGTTCCATTAGATAAAATAGAATTCCCTGCATTTGCCCTTCCTCCTCCTAAATTAGGATCCATATAAACATAATTAAAAGCGAAACCTTCGCTCTCTAAATAATTAATAATCTGCTTAGCATAACATATTTTTTCCTCCATTTCTTTAATGACTCTTTCTAATTTCTCTAGTTGTTGAGGGGTTAACTTATCAGTATTCTTTATAATTTTTTTTACATGAGACTTCACCGGAACTGAAGGATCAGTGGGAGTTCCGATATAACCGCCTCCACCTCCATCAGAAGAACCATCATCATAACATTCGGTATATGGAACTTCTCGGTAAGTCCAATAACATGCAGGTGCAGTTATTGTTGGACCTTCTAATTCACCACCTTCTAGGGTAGGGTCACCTCCGCTTCCACCACTATTACCACCATTACCATCATCAATACCGCCTCCAAACTCACCGGTACCATAAAAACTCGCCCAGTCATCCATAAAGGCAGAACGTGTAATCGGAGGACAATAGTAATACGATTCGGTATAGTAATTCGTGTAACACTGTATAGCTCGAGTTGTAGCAGAAGATAGCGTATCCGATAATGCCGCCTCATCAAGAACAGGAGAAAGACGCTTTATTATCTTACCATTCTTGTACTTCCAACCGTTTACAAACTCACCGCTGGGACAAAAATATAAAACCATACCGTCAAAATGGGGAACCCGATGCAAATAATTGTTATCTGACAAATCATCGTACTTCATCAGATAATTCAGACTACCTATAAATATCATATTGAAAGTAATGATTTCTCCCGTCGTAATATCTTTCAATATAACAGACCGAGCAACGTTCATCACCCGTCTTTTTTCTTTCTTGCTCATCTTCTTTTTCTGCTTCTTCGTATCTTGGTCATAAAGGATAACATTCATGTTGGAACGCAAAGAGGCTTCCACCACTTCATACCTTCCTTTCTTCCATTCTTTAGCATGATTCCACGAAGGAGTTACCAATATTCCCGATACATTGCTTTGCGTCACCCCCATTCGGGTAACGGGAGCCCCATTGTCGACATACCATTCTTTGGCAGCTGCAACAGTTAACTCCCGATTCTTACCGACAGCCAGTTCGTTTGATAATTCCTGTTGTCTGTCCGTGAACAATTCGTCACGAACGCAAGCGTACAACAAGAGGGCGGCCATTCCAAACGCAAAAAGAATTTGTTTCTTTCTCATGTTTTCCATCTCATTAAAGGTTACTTTATTGAAAAGACGAAAATTATATCAGGATGTAATCAGTCTTTTTTATTTTTTTACGACATAATAGATGTGCTTTACACAAGGAGAATGATGCTATCCTCCATGAATAGGGAGAAGTGAAGAATGTTCTTAACAGTGAAGAATGTGAAGAATCCGTTTTTGCTCGATGAACTCCGCAAATAGGCTGATAAACAAAGACCTATTTATAGAAAGCATGAGGGATAAAAACTAACTTTATTTTATATTTCTGTACGGTACTTTCTCAATTCTCCCCGCAAGGTCAATGCTTTTCCTTCTGTATATTGATTGAGTAACGCCCAGAATCGCTCGCTATGATTCATCTCGCGGGTATGGCATAATTCGTGCAACAACACGTAGTCTATCAAATGAGAAGGCAGCAAAACCAGGTAATAGGATAAATTAATAGCTTTTCGAGCCGAACAACTCCCCCATCTGCCCTGACTGGAGTTTATTTTCACACTCGAATAGGACAATCCGCATTGCTTGGACAAGAAGGCCAGACGTGAAGGCAGAATACTTTTGGCATTTCGTCTCAATGATTCTTCAATAACCTTATGCAACCAGCTTTGCAGTTTTTCATCTGTAAAATCGGCATGAGGCGGACAAACGATCTCCATTACACCCAACCGGGAATTAGCCAGAAACTGATCTTTCTCGCCCGACACCAAAGATAGTTTAAAATGCTCCGCATCAATCTTATAATTCAAATCAATCAACGGACGAGCGATTTTTTGCCGGGAGGCCAGAAGCTTTCCACGCAGGTTCTCGATGGCCTGTTTCACTTCTTTCAGGGTAGTACCGGGAGGAACTGAAACATAAACAGCATCACTCTTGGTACGAAACACAAGACTTCTCGCACGTGAATTGACGCGTATCACCAGACGCCCTAACTCATCATCTTCTATAATCTTATCCATTATAATCCTCCTATCAACAGCCACAAAAGTAATAAAAAAGAAGACGCTAACGAAAAACTTTATGGAAGATGCAACTTTAGATCAAATTCTTCCGTCTAACCATTATATCAATCATAGAAAAGCGTAATTATGAAAACAAGTTTATTGCTCGTATTAGTCACGGGAATGTTTCTAGTACTTACTGCCGGCTCTTGCTTGCGGGGAAAACACATCGTAGGCAGTAAGAATTACATCTCCAAAGAAGTGAAAGCCGACCACTTCAATGAAATCAAACTAGTGGGAAGCGCCAACATTAGTTATTGGCAAGACACATGCAGCCATGTCGAAATTCATGGTTCCGACAACATCATACCACTTATAGAAACGTATGTGGAGGGTAGTACATTCATTATAAAATTCAAGAAGAATGTCACTATCTGGAAAGGAAAACTGGAAATAAAAGTTTTTGCTCCGGAACTGAATAAGCTGTCGGTCAACGGTTCAGGAAATATAAGATTAATCAATGGGATACAAACCTCTAAAGATATTGAGTTCCACATCAACGGTTCGGGCAACATTCAGGGAGAAGGATTCAATTGCCAAAAAATGGCCGTTTCAATTAATGGTTCGGGAGATGTAAGACTACAACAAATAGAGAGCCAGGAATGTCAGGCAAGTATTTCCGGTTCGGGCAATATCAATCTGAACGGCAAAGCCATTCAAGCGAGCTATTCTATTGCCGGATCAGGAAATATTCAAGCTGCCGATTTGCAAGCAGAAAACACAGACGCAAGCATTAGCGGCTCCGGCAACATCAGCTGCTATGCCAGTCAGAAGCTGGTTGCCCGCGTCAAAGGAAGCGGTGATATTGCCTATAAAGGAGATCCTCAAGAAGTGGATGCGCCACGAAAAAATATACGGCAGATCAAATAAAGACAGCTTAAATAAAGACAGTTTAAAAACATAAAAGGGCTACTGCATCGCGCGGTAGCCCATTTATTTAGTTAGTTTCATTATAAAAATTTGAGAGAATTGAAAACTTCACAGTTTCGCCTTCGTTGTTGTTTTAATTAAGCACACTAACTATATTATATGTTTAAAGCAAATGAAAATGTCTATTCGTTTATAACTTGCACCTTGTGGTTGATCTTCGCCAGGCTATCCGCCAGGACCTGTTCCGCTTTCACATCATTTGAGATAGCGACCGACGGTGCAGTTACTTGTTTACCAATGGTATCCGTAGCCAATACACTTCCATCATCTCCGGAGAAAGAATGTTGTGCCACATTCCCCAAAGAAAGGATGATTGCAATTACGGCAGCAGCCTTGAACAGAGGAATAAAACGACCGGTCAGTGTCAAACGTTTCGCTTTTACTACCGTAGGCTCCACCTCTGCCAGAATACGTGCATCAAAGTCTTCGCCCAGTCCTACTTCCTGCTGAACCTGCTGATAAACAAACAGATTCTTATAGCGAAGCAAATGAGCCGGAACTTCTTCCTTTGCGAAGAAGTCGCGCAATGTTGCTTCCTCCTCAACGGAAGTTTCGCATTGCCAGTATCGCTCGAGGAGCTGTTCTATATCCTTATAATCCATATTCGTCAATTTCTAAATACCTTTGTTTTACTTTTTGCCTGGCTCTGAAGAGATTCACTTTGACTTGTTCCTCTGTCAGATTCAGCAAGGTTGCAATTTTTTTATAGCTTTCACCTTCAATGTCCCTCAGTTGCATGATAAGCCGCTGTTTTTCGGGAAGTTCGTTTACCAGTCTATTAATGATGTTCATTCTTTCATCATGAATCATCTGGTCATACGGACTGTTTGCATCAGGTTCTTCCTCCATTTCGGGGGTGAGTTCCACGTTTTGAGCTTCTTTCTTTTGACTCCGGTCTATCGCCAGGTTCTTTGCCACTGTCAGGCAATAGGCTTCGACCGATTCAAATTGAGACCACTCATCACGCTTGTTCCACACTCTTATCATGGTGTCCTGAACGACATCCTCGGCTTCGGCCCTATCCAGGGTGATTCTGAGAGCCAATCGAAAGAGTTTATCCTTCAACGGCAAAATATCGTTTCGGAAGCTGATTTCTTGCATCTCTATAATAATGACGGGCTAGGATATGAAAAGTTACAGTCGCCCACTACTTTTTTTTGAATTATTTTTTTATTCTCGTTCCTCCAGAATCGTTAATCGCTGACGCTAAGGTGATTACCACTTCAGAAACTCCTGCATTTATTGCTTCAAAGGAATTTTCCAACTTAGGAATCATACCTCCTTGAATAACGCCATCGGCTACATATTGTTCAAATTCGGCACGGGTGATTTGAGGAATCACACTGTCGTCATCATTCTCGTCACGCAACACACCTTTCTTCTCGAAACAATACACCAATGTCACATCAAACAGAGCCGACAACGCTTTCGCTGTCTCCCCGGCAATAGTATCTGCATTCGTATTCAACATATTGCCGTGACCGTCGTGTGTCAATGGAGCCATCACGGGAACAACGCCTTTATGTATCAAATCCGACAATAAAGTGGCATCCACCTGTTCCACATCTCCCACAAACCCGTAGTCTACTTCTTTCACCGGACGTTTCACCGAACGGATTACATTCATATCCGCTCCGGTCAATCCGAGTGCATTGACTCCGCGTGCTTGCAGACCTGCCACAATGTTTTTATTCACCAATCCGCCGTACACCATCGTTACGACTTTCAACGTTTCGGCATCGGTAATCCGACGACCATTTACCATTTTGCTTTCAATACCCAGTTGCGCGGCAATCTTTGTTGCCGAACGACCGCCACCATGAACCAACACTTTATGTCCGTCAATAGCGGCAAAGTCATTTAACAACTGACGAAGGGTGGCTTCCTCTTCTACGATTTTGCCACCCACCTTAATTACTGTTAGTTTTTCTCTCATTTCTTGATTTCTAATAAGTTCACCGAATGGAGAATCCGGCTCCGGCACCCTGCCGGTTATTCCAAATAAGTATATCCGTAAAGCCCCGAACGATAGTTGGAAAGGAATTCTTTTCCTTCTTCCAAGGAGATTTTTCCTTCTTTCACTGATTTCGTCACCCAAGTTTCGAGCGTACGTACCAGCTTCTTCGGATTGTACTGCACATAGTCCAACACCTCCGCTACCGTTTCTCCGTCGATAATCTGTTCGATATTATATCCTTTCTCGTTCACCGAAACATGCACGGCGTTCGTATCACCGAACAAATTATGCATATCTCCTAAAATCTCCTGATAAGCACCCACCAGGAATACAGCCACATAATAAGGTTCTGTTTTCTTCAGTGCATGTACAGGCAGATAATGAGCCACGTTACGGGTAGAGATAAAGTTGGCAATTTTACCGTCCGAGTCGCAGGTAATATCTTGTAAAGTAGCCGAACGCTCCGGTTTTTCATCCAATCGCTGAATAGGCATGATCGGGAATATCTGGTCAATTGCCCAAGAGTCAGGAAGTGACTGAAACAGCGAGAAGTTACAGAAATATTTATCGGCAAGCAGTTTGGACAATCCACGGAATTCATCGGGTGCATGCTTCAAACCGGCTGCAATCTGATTAATCTCACGTGTAATAGACCAATACAGACGCTCGATTTGTGCACGAGTTTTCAGATCCACGATTCCATGACTGAACAAGTCCAGCGCTTCCTCCCTGATCTGCTGCGCATCGTGCCATGCTTCCAACATCTTGTTCTGATTCAGCGAATCCCAGATTCCATATAACTCCTGCACCAATTCGTGTGCATCCGGAGCAATTTCCTCCTCGTCATCCCATTCGGGTAAAGTAGCGGTTTCAAGAACTTCAAAAATGAGAACAGAATGGTGTGCCGTCAATGCACGCCCACTTTCCGTTATGATATTCGGGTGCGGGATACCATTCTTATCGCTCACGTCTACCAGCGTAGAGATAGAGTCGTTTACATATTCCTGAATGGAATAGTTTACGCTACCTTCACTATTGGACGAACGGGTTCCGTCATAATCCACTCCTAGTCCACCGCCAATATCAACAAACTCCACATTGAAACCCATTGAATGGAGCTGCACGTAGAATTGTGAAGCCTCACGCAAAGCCGTTTTAATACGACGGATCTTCGTCACCTGACTACCGATATGGAAATGAATCAGCTTCAGACAATCTTTCAAGCCTTTGCTCTCCAGAAAATCGAGCGCTTCGAGAAGTTCACTGGAAGTCAAGCCAAACTTGCTGGCATCTCCTCCCGACTCTTCCCACTTTCCGCTACCGGAAGAAGCGAGTTTGATACGTATACCGATATTAGGCTGCACATTCAGCTGTTTTGCCATTTTTGCTATCAGCTTCAGTTCGTTCATCTTCTCCACAACGAGATAGATACGTTTACCCATCTTTTGAGCAAGCAGAGCCAGTTCAATATAACTTTCGTCTTTATATCCGTTGCAAACAATCAATGAGTCAGAGTCCGTATTGACCGCAATCACCGCATGGAGTTCCGGTTTAGAGCCGGCTTCCAGTCCGAGATTGAACTTCTTTCCGTGGCTGATAATTTCTTCCACCACAGGGCGCATCTGGTTGACCTTAATCGGATAAATAATAAAGTTCTGGGCTTTATAACCATACTCCTCGGCTGCCTGTTTAAAGCAGGATGACATCTTTTCAATACGGTTGTCCAAAATATCCGGGAAACGCACCAGCATGGGAGATGCCACATCACGCAATTGTAACTCATCGACCAGTTCTTTCAAATCAACGGATACTCCATCTTTACGAGGTGTAACAACGACATGACCTTTGTCATTAATACCAAAGTACGAGGTACCCCAACCTGTGATGTTGTAGAGTTCCTCAGAATCTTCAATACGCCACTTTCTCATTTTCTGTTATTCAGTGTTTTTAGTAAATAATTGGACGGCAAAAATACGGATTAATCTACATGTTGGCAATTAATTGGACATTAATTGTTTCAAACGGTCCATATAACCACTATTTCCGTTGCGGGCATCATAGCGAAGTGCCAGCTCTTCTGCTTGCTGATAGAAATAATTGCGAAGCTCGCTGACCTGATAAATTCCATCCGGACGATAAAGAGGGAATTCCTCCGGCAACGACAAGGAGACTTCCGGACGGGTCTCATACTTCAAGGCCTCTACCATATCGCAAGAGAAGCGATATTTCTTCAACGTATTCGTACGCAAACTCCAACCGATGCACCGCTCGGCATACTCCCAGCCTCTTTCCGGCTTCGTCATTATATTATAAGCAATAAACAATCCCAAGTAAAGCAAAAGATATTCATCCTTTTCTCTTCCCTGCAATGCTTCTTCGGCACGTGCACACATATCAGCGGCAACCTCCGGTTTGCCAGCTTTCTGTGCATAATAAGAAAGCTTCAAATAAGCCCGCAAATTGGCTTCATAACAGGTGACCTGCTTATTAATCAATGGCTGCGCCCGGCTGTAAGCCTCATCAAACTGCCCTGTTTCCAGATAATAATCCAGCATAAAATTCAGTTCGCAAGCCTCACACGACTGATCGTCTATCTTTTCATTCAGCATCTTGTCAATATATTCTTTCGCCTTGTCATACTGGCGCATCCAAATACATTCCACAGACCAGCGGTGATAATAACTCCGCAAAGAATATCCATTCCGGAGAATACGGGTTTTATAATCCTCACCGATCGCTTTCACCTGTTCCATCGGAATTTCCGGCAGATCGAACGTACAAGCCCAGATCCATTTATATTTCCACAACAAATCCTCTTCTTTGATTACATCCTTGTGATTCTCGTAATCATCCAGGATTTTAGAGAACACTGTAATCTCTTCCGCATCTGCCGAAAGAAGATTCAGTTCATAGATAAGATCCAGTCTCAACTCCGTAGCCCATTCCACATCTTCGTTCTCATCAGCGATGCGGATAGCTTCTTTCAATAGATTGGCTTTTTCACGGGGATGCAGGCTGTCATTCTGTGTCTGCAACAGCAGTTTTTGTATTTCAAGTGTGTATCTCATACTCTTTTTTTTAATTCAGGAAATTTATAAAATCATTCATTTTCGAAGTCATCAGTTCGCTAAGCGAACGGTTGAAAAGCTCCATTTCTTCACTGTTCACCGGATATTTACCTTGCAGAAGCGATTGTACATACAATATATGCACCACATGCTGAAACAATTTATTGTCTCCCTGTATTTGCAATAAAGTCTGCACCATTTCGTTATCCGCATTGAAAGTGAGTGTTGGTGGGATTTGCTTGGCAGTATTGACAGCCCCCAATACAGCCGCCAACGGATTATTGGCACTTTTAGCTACATTCTCCTTTTCCTCCGCCACAAAGATTACCGGAATATCCACCGGAGTAAAATGTTTCAGACGGCAGACACAGCCAAACCGCTTCAATAGCTCGTTCGCTTTCATTTCAAAAGCCTGAAACTCTTTATTCGCCTCCACTTCGCCAAACTGTTCCAGCAACCGTGAAGGAGATATTTCATCCAACGTAAGTTCCGGATTCAGACGGACATACTTTTTCAACAAAGTTTCATCAAAAGTGTAAGCAGCATTCACCACCAGCCATCCTTGCGCTCCGGCTATACGGCGCACCTGACGGAAATCTTCCAGATTCTTGGTATAGCATATCACATTACTTGCCGAACGAATACTTCCAAAACCACGCAGCCCCTTATTTGTTTCAAAAGGAAGGTAATCCATAAACAAACGGAGCAGTTCATTGTCTTCCGAAGCAATCGCCTTGATATGAAAGTGATGAACATCCAAGATCCGGTTGAACATGGCTCGGTCATTCTGCACCAATCCCCGCAGATAATCCTTGATAGCTATCCCGATCTCTTTCCGTGCATCCTTCAGCTGGTCATTGCTCACCAAAGACTCGCGGGAAGCAGTAGACAGCAATCCGTCCGCATTCACCAGACAACGGATAAAGAAAGCCCACGGCGGCAGCAGGTTACAATCGTCCTCACTCAACAGCATACGTTTAAGGTAGACCTTATGAGAATTGCGTACTGAGAATTGTGTTCGGAAAGGCAAAACATAAAGCACCCCTTCTACCTTACCACTTTCAGTATAAATCCGGAAAGCATCAAGAGCCGACGACTGAAATACTTTTGCCCCATAATCCAGCAGTTCTTTGCGAGTCGCCTTCGGGTCAAGCCATACGGGCGAAGGCGTATTTACCAACTCCTCTTCCCCCTGATAATGCAGATAGATAGGATATGGCAACACTTCCCCATAACTGACCAGTATCTTCTTAAACGTTTCATATTCAAAAAGATGCATCCAGTCTCCTTTCGGATGCAACACCACCTGCGACCCGATAGGCCGTTCTTCGTCCGATAAAGTCAGCTGATACGTCCCATCCACTTTGCCACACCAGCAAACAGGCTGTCCGCCCATTGCCGAACGACTCTCCACGGTGATTTCATTAGTCACCACAAAACAAGATAACAATCCGATACCGAACCTTCCGATAAAATCGTCCGCATCGGGAGTATCCCGTTTTGAACTCTCTCCGATAACCGTCAGAAAACGATAAACTTCCTCTTCTTTCAGTCCGACTCCATTATCCCTGAACACCACCGTTTTGTCTTCATTCAGAAAGACATCGATACGTCCTTTATAATTCTCGTCGATATTGCGTAGTGCCGTGATGGCATCTACACAATTCTGCAACAGTTCGCGAACAAAAGTATTCGGGTTACTATAAATGTGCTCTGATAACAGGGCAATCATACCTTTAAGATTGACCTGAAACAGATTATTCCCTTCTTTTTCCATGTTCCTCTTTTACTTTCTCCTCCTTCCGGTAATTTTAAGAGCTTTCTCATTGCCATTCTCTGCGGCCTTTTCGAACCATTCCATTGCAATTTCATCGTTTTCTTCCACGCCTTTGCCCGTCAGATAGGCATTTCCAAGTTCAAATTGCGCTTTGTCGCTATTTTTTTCAGCAGCTTTCAGCAGCCATTGCACCGCAGCTTCCGGATCAGGAGTACAACCTTCGCCATACATCATCATCTTACCGAGATAATAAGTCGCAGCAATATTTTCATTCCCTGCCGCATCCGTAAACCAGCGGTAAGCTTCGGCATAGTTCTGTTTCACACCTACTCCGTTGTAATAGCAAAGTCCGGTACGATACATACTCATCGTATTTCCATTATCCGCAGCCAGCGTATAATATTTAAAAGCTTCCGTTTCATTATCTTCCACTCCGATACCCATTTCATAACAGATACCCAATCCTTCGCTATACCACTCGTATTCGGCAGCTTTCTTGAAATAGGCAAAAGCCTTTTCCGATTCGTTCAGACTGTCATAATCATACAGGTAATACTCACCCATACGCAACATTGCCATTGGAATTTCGTTGGCCACAGCCTTCTCATACCATTCATATGAGAGAGCGTTTGTAGCTGATTATCAGTAATATAAGAAAATATCGGTACAAAAATAATCACTATAAGAAACAGGGTGAAAAAGCCGTTTTTGGAAGAAGCAAAGAGGGAAAGGAAAAGGTTTGTTTAAGATGAAGATTTAACAAAAACTTAACAAATAGAAGTCATTTTTATACTTTGCCGATGACCGCTCGGAATGAGGTCAAAACCACAAAGGAATTATTCGGGGAATTATTTATTATTTTTGATAATCAGTATTTTATGAATGAAAAGAGACATGGCGGGTACAAACATTCAATAGCACGAAAAATTTTTAGCTCTAATTTTTGAGCTTTATGCTGGCAACAAAAAATAAATGTGTAACTTTGCATAGGACTTTGTCCATAAAGAGAATTATTAAGTTTATTAAATAAAACAAGTACAAGAGATAAGTAAAAAGTAATATGACATCCTGACTCGATTGGGTATCAGAATTAGCACTTCAAGAACTCTTAGTCGCAGTCAAATCATCGGATGCTCACGCACCAAACGGGGCGTGGACAAGATGGTTATTGACTAAGTGGGCAGTGCTAAGCCTTGATACCGATAATCTCTTCCATGCCCCTCTTTTCTTTTGAAATGAGGGCTTTTTGCTTTCAGGTAGTTAAAATAATATGAAACTATGCTGAAGAAGATAAAAATGAAAAATAGTGAAGTTGAACAACTCTCAAATGCTTCACAATTTGATTTTCCTAAATACACTACTCAGATATTAATCTGGTAAATAGTAATGCACAGGGAACACGACCGGAAGTTGTTGGCCAAATGTCAGAACTTATACAAGAGTTTAACGGAAAATCTTTACAAGAATGGATTCAATGGTATTCTACAAAACATCCAAATGCCATTGAAGCTGCTACCGATAAAATTTACTCAAAGTTTCAGGAAATGAAATGTGCTGTTGAGCAGATAAATCGTGAAATGATTGAAGCATGGGTTAAAGACCTTGTTTACACAAAAACATATTGTGGTCTCAAATTTCAAAGTGCAATAATTGCTTTTCTTGCAGAGAAACTATGTAAAACTTGGCGTTTGGCTACTATAGAAGAGGAGGCCAAAGGTATTGACGGATTTATCGGGGAAAAACCTATTCAAATAAAATCTGCTACATACAAGATTGAGAACCGTCTTTCAGAAATAATAGATGTGCCAATTGTATATTATGAAAAGAAAAAAGATGGTATTAATATAGAATATGATCCTTCAAATTTTTAATTACATTTTATGGATGAGTTTATTTTATCAATAGATAAGAGAAATTTCGTTCCACTAACGCAAAATGGAATGAACTAATGTTAAACGACCCGTGGTCAGTTGGGTATGTATCAACACTCATTGAAACTGCAAATTGGAAAAATAAAGAAGAATGGGAGAATGCCTATTATGCAAGTGGACATACACGAAATCTGTATATTGAACAAAATGCAGCAAAATTGGGGTATTCAAAAGCTTTTTTTAATGATATAACAATACCTTATAATAAACAGAAATACTACGCTCTCAGTTGGGATGTAAAAAATATCAACACTCAAAAAGGGCGCACAAAAGAAGATTTAAGAGAAAAAGGGAAGATTTTATACGAAGCAGTTAAAAATAATGGTTATGGATTAACTCTTGATGAATGCGTTGAATGTGTAAGATTTCGCGTTATTTGTGAAACATGGAATGGAATTATTCTTCGAGAACATAACACAAAGGAAACTTTACTCAGAATTTTCCCAGAATTAACAATTAAGGAAACAGTTGGAGAGGTTGACCACACATATGCTGTTGATTTAGAAATATTCAGAGGAACTCAATTAATTTGCGGTGTTCAAGTAAAGCCTCAATCATATACTAAAAATGCCCCATATATTGTTAAGGCACGAAATGCAAATGCCATAAAATATGAACTTTATAAAGAGAAATTTGGTGTTCCTGTATTTATTGTCATATCAAATAGTAGGGGCAATATTCTTAATCAAGAGGTTCTAACCAAAATAAAACAATTAGTGAGGCAAATCCTTAAAATAAACGCCAAAAATCGCTTGTTCAAATCAAACAATTTTTGGCGTTTTTTTAAATAGCGAATTCAAAGAGAGAGCCCCTTTTATTCATTGGAAAATCGCTTAATTCTCTTTTTACATAATAATTGGATTCAAACTCCAATTCTCCTACTTCATTATTGAGAATAATATTTTTGAGATAATGGAATGTTAAATCAGTTTCTTGCTTTGTCATGACTTTACATTGCAAGTGGTTGTTGACATACTTCACATCCTTTCCTTGTCTGATTCTATCCTCCACAAAGGCTAAATGTTTGGTATATCTATCTCTAATAAGTGAATTGGCTTTTAAATACATCAATGGTATTCAATATTTCCTTAAGGAGGGGTTTGAGTAAGGAGTCAATCTCATAACCAATGCTATTCCGTTCACTAAGAATGGATGCAATCACAGTGGTTCCCAAACCCATAAATGGATCAAGTACAGTGTCGCCTTTTTGTGAATACATATTTATAAGGCGATAAGGAAGTTCAATTGGATAAGATGCATTGCGTTCTCTTGACGGGGCTTTATCAATAGTCTGCTTAACTCCTTTTATATCCCAGATGTCAGAAAACCAAATATTTCTCTCTTCCCAAAAGAAAGAGCTGCTTCTTCGCGCATCTTTATCTTCTGTTGTTTTATACACTCGCTTACCACCTTTTCTAAAAATAAGAATCCATTCATGTTCAAGGGTAACATATGCACCACATGGAAGCATACCGCTTCCCATAAATTTGTTTGGGGCATTGGTCGTTTTTTTCCATAAAATATTGGGAAGATTAATAAATCCTAACTTTTCACAAGCCAGAATAATTCTTGTATTATTATTGTATAGTGCAAATTCACTATTAATAGTTCGTGTTGCATCCCCGATATTAATGCACATAAAAGAACCATCTTTAAGCACTCTCCAACATTCAGACCATACTTTATCAAGTTCTTTATGCATTAACTCAAAAGCTGTTCTTGGCTTATTTTGTTTAAAAGCAGTTCTTATATCTGGATTTTGTGCAGCAAAAATATCATCCCACATCTCAATCATTGGATAAGGAGGGGATGTAACAATCATATCGATAGAATTATCACTAAGTTGGCTCATTTTTTGAGCCGTATTAAAATAAATAATGTGTTTCATTCCTTTGATACTTTTTTAGTTGAAACAAGAAGTTCCTTAATATCAATGTCTAATAAAGATGCAATTTTTGCCAATGTTATTAAATCGGGTTGTGTCGAATTGGAACACCAACGACTTATTGTAGTGACACTAACTCCTAATTGTTCAGCCAACCAACGTCCTGTTTTGTCTTTTTCCACAAGAACAATTTTAATTCGATTTAAACCATTCATTGCTTATTTGTTTAAGTATGCTGCAAAGTTATTAACTTATATCGTAATATACAAGAGTATTATATGCTAATATTATTTCTCTGCATCTGTTTAATTCTCCAATCATATTTTCCTTCCGCCACATCGCTAACCTCATTGAGTGTATGGCGATGTTTCATTTTGTCAAAAGGCTGTCGGCTCTCCGCATAACCGCAAAGCCATTCACCGACCGCTTTCTGCTGTTCGACTGTTTCCCCGTATTCCTGCATTACGCTCTTGATGTCGGCGGCTTCGGACGGGGCAAAGAATGACTTATGCCGCTCCGTGCCGAAATGGATAATTGCATCAATGGCTCGCTTAAAGACCTCGTTTGTCTTGTAGAGAATGTCGGCAAGCAAATTAAGAATATCCCGGCTCGCTTTCAGCGCATCCTGTAACAGGCGGATTGTCTTGTTTTTCTCCGCCGTGGCACGACTTACGGCAAAGTCAATGCGCTGCCGCTCGCCGTCCTTTTGCTCCTGAAGTTCCGTTACCGCCTTGTCCCTTTCAATGACAAGTGTACGGCTCTGCACCAAAGCCCTGTCACGTTCCGCTTCGGCTTCCTGTTTCTCCGTTGTCAAAACTTTTGTCAGTTCCTCCACCTTAGTTTTTACAACATTCGGAAAGGCTTTTCTGATACGTTCATTCTCGACTTTAAGTCTGGTGTTTTCTTTTTCGATTGCTGCGGATTTACCCACACCGACAAGGCTACTTACACTGTCCAATATGCTGTCCATTTTCGCCTTGCGCTCGTCTTTTAACTGACGTTCCTTTTCGGCAATGTTTTTGTCAAGGGATTGGCGGTATTTTTCTTTCGCCTTGTTCTCACCTTCGATGGTCTGCCGTTCCTTTTCGGCTTTCTCTTTGGCTGCAAGGGCTGCTTCCTTTTCGGCTTTAACCCGTTCCGTTTCCTTCTTCTGTTTGGCAAGGATGAAGTCCGTGCGCTCCAAATGTTCCTTGCCCGTCACCTCCTTTGAGGTGCCCCTTTCCATATCAAGACACTCAGCCAAAATGGTCTGCATCTCGCTCATGGCTTTCTCGTCCAGCTTGCAGGACTTGCCCGTTTCGTGGTTCATCCAGTCCCATACTATATGGGCGTGCAGGTTTGGCTTCCATGTGGCATTGTCGCCGGGTATTCCGTAGTGCCCCTCGTCCCGGTGGATGAACACCTGCAGGGCTGTAACACCCCAACGCTCTTTACACACCTCGCAGAAATTCCGCAACTGCTCCATCGTGGTATCTTCCTTGATTACCACCACGCCCTCCTTGAGCGGGGTGCTGCCACGGACTATGGTCACCTTGCCCGTCTTTTTGTTTACCCGTTCACGGTCTTTGGTCTGCATCGCCCGGCCTGTCTTTTCCTTGACCATTGCGGCTATCCGGTTGTATCGGTCGGTAAGCGTGGCCTCACCGAAATCAGGTGATACCCACGCCTCGTTTCCAGCCATGAGGTCTGTGCGGATGTAGAATTTCTCCTTGCGGATATTGGTAAGGTATTCCGCTGTCCGCCTGTTGTGTGCCTCGCTGCTGCCGATGTTGCACGGCTTGATGTTTACGGATGTTTTCTGTGCCATAGCTTGTCTGTTTTTTTTGAGTCTCACAAAACGGGTTATTAGGGCTGCGCCTTAATCAGAGGGTGTAGGGAGAGGGTCACTTCCTGCTTGGGGTTCTTAGGGGCAAAAGCCACTGAGCGGAGTTTCCAAAGAGAGGGTCACTCTTTGGTCGGGTTGCACAGGGCAGAAAGTCCTTGCCGGGTTCTTAGGACAGCGTCCTAAGTGGGACGGGGCAAAGCCCAGCCCCTCGGGAGAGCCCACAACTTCGGAGCTTGCGGAGAAGTTATAGTGGGCTATATCTGGGCAAGCCCAGTCTGTCAACGCAACGACAACGGAGTACCGCTGAAAAACGCCTGCTGCGCCTGTCATTTCCCTGTGCCAATGCCGGTATTATCTGCACCGCCAACCGTGCTGTCCTGTGCCTCTTTCAGGCTTCCTGTGGAATTATTGCCATGTAGCCCTTTGCCGTCGTCTGTGATATGCTGATTTCTTGTTCTGTATTCTGCATCCTGACTGCCGGATGCCACGGGCGAGCAAAGGGAAGAAGAAAGGGCGGCTGCTCCGCCTGTAATGCTGTACGTATCATGCCTTGCGCATTGGCAGTCGTCAGGTACGGTACACGGCTTATCCTTTAACGGTGCATCATTAGAGTATGGTGTCCGCACATTGTCACTTTGTCCTTTGGGAACAGCCGCAGGCCTGACATAATGGGGATTGGTCAGAAGGACACCATCCACATACCACCCTGTAAGGAAATGCAGGGCGTGGATGGAAGTGCGGTTGTTGGTTCGGGTGGTCAGCATACCGAGCCTGTTAAAGCTGTCTATGAGTTTGCCGACCGTCTTTCGGTTGCATTTCAGGTATTCCGCCATTTCCACATCGGAAGCTGCCGCCTGTCCCACCTCCAAGACAATCTCTATGCCCTTGATGCGGTAAACGGTCTTTGCCCTTACGGCGGCGGTCATCAGCCTGTGCAGGCATTTCTGCCTGAGAGCTGAAGACTTGCCGTCCAAAAGAAAATCCCACTGCCGGGCGGAGAGAATGGTGCAGTAATGTATAGTCTGTTCGTTCTTGCACATAATCTATGGTGTTATGGTGATACCGTGGTCACCTGTTGTTCTGTAATGAGCCGGGCTTGCGCTTTTTGCCGCTGCGCAATGCTTCGAGCCGTCTGTTGAAATCCTCCTCTCCGCCCGTTCCCGATGTCCCGCCCTGTTCAATCCACTGCATGACCTCATCCTCGAAGAAATAGAGCTTGTTGCCACGCTTGCGGTACGGTATGCGCTTTTCGGAAGTCATGGCATAGATGGTGGAAGCCGACTTGCCGAGCAGGGCGGCGACTTCATCAAGGGAAAGCAGGTTACGCCTGCCCGTGTCTTTCCCTGCCGCCTTGCATAGCACTTCGTCCACCTTTCCGGCAAGCTGTTCCACCCGTTCTATCAGGGTGGAGACAGCCTGTGGCAGTTGTTCAAATGTTATTCTTTCCATATGTAAGTCATTTTAGCGTTATCTGTTCCGATGCCTTGCGCTTCAGGTCGTTCACCACATCCGCATAAACCTGCGTTGTCGCCACGTTGCTGTGCGTAAGCATTTTCGAGATGGTGTAAAGGTCTGTTCCGGCTGCAAGCTGCAGGGTCGCGTAGGTATGGCGGAAGCAATGAAAGGTTATGTGCTTCGTAATCCCGGCAGACTTAATCCAGTCTTTGAGATACAAGGGAAGCAGGGCTTGTGTCATTCCCTTGAACACCTGCCCCGTGGAACGCTCGCCGCAGAGTGCGAGGGCTTCATCCGATAACGGCAAAACGGCTTCCGTCCGGGTTTTCTTGGTCACGATGTGCATACACCAGCCGCCATCCGCACCCCTGATGATGTTCTCCCACTGCAGGCGTATGATGTCGCTGATGCGCAGTCCGGTAAGGCAGGAGAACAGTGCCGCAGACTTTACGACAGGCTTTCCGCAGGGCGTGTGCGCAAGTTTCTTCACCTCGTCAAGCGTCAGGAACTCACGCCTTGTGCTGGCTTCCTTGGCGTGTTTCAGCCTCGGTGCGATGTTCTCCTTAATCCGCTTGTCCTCGTATGCCAGCCGCAGGACGCATTTCAGCTTGTTCAGGTTGTTGTTGGCGGTGGACGCCATCATCTTGGTGTGGGTCTGCGTGGTGAGCGACAGCATGTAGGTGAGGAAGCCCTGGCAGTATTCCACCGTCAGGTCGTCAAATGTGCAACTGCCGCCGCAATCTTCTCGAAGTGCTTGTAGGCGGCGTTCCAATTCCTGAAATTGTCATCGTCCGCCATTTTGGAGCGGAAGTATTCCAAGAAGCTCTCCTTGCCCCTGTTGCGGTCGAGGAAGCCGAACTCTTCGTTGATGATGGCCTCCGTCCTCCTGCACTTGATAAGCTCCGCATTGCGCAGCATGGTCTTGTTGAACTCCGCTTCAAACTTCTCTGTCGGGTTGGCATAGATGTAGATGCCGAGATATTCACGCCTTGTCAGCTTGCCCGTTTTCGGGTGCCTGACGGGTGGGTAGAAGTCAAGGTAGAGTGACAACTGCCCGTTCTTGATAGGTCGTTTCCTGACCGTCACTTTCGTACAAATGTTTGTCATATCGCTAATGTATTTGATTGGTTATAAATGCTTATTCTTCCCGTTTGGCTTTCGTGCTTGCGCTTTTCCGCTCCGCTTCCTTACGTGCCGCATCCCAGTCGGCTTTCAGGTAGTACAGGCGGTTGCCGTGTATGCGCTTCGTCCGTACCTCGTGCGTGAGGGCGAACCTGCGGACTTGCGTCTTGCCCAGCCCGAACAGCCGCATGATGTCGAAGCACGAATACCAATGCTCCGAAAGGTTGTTGCCCAGCCGCTCGTCCTCTTCCGCCATCGCCTTGTCAACCTCCGCTTTCGGGAAGCATTTGGTGGCATTGGCTTTGATGCACGGTATAGAGTACCGCATACGGAGGTTGTAGAACCGTCCGTAAGTATAATTGAACTTTTGGCATATCTCCGCCATCGTATAAAGGTCGCCGCCGACACTCTCCCTGTCCGTGAACGTGTCACGCACGGACTGTTTGTAGCTTGCCGCCGGAATGAGCCGCCGCTTTGTCGGACTGCCCTTTGTTCCTTTCTTTCCCTCTTGTCGGATGAGGGCTGTTTGCTCTTTTTCCTGTCTTTCTCCGTTCATTTTCTTCTTTGTCTTTTTCCCCTGCCTTGCGAATACAGAAAAGCTCCGCTTGCAGTAGGTTGTTTCCTTAATCATCAGGAAGAAATCCTCCTTGGTGATTAGCGTGATGTGGTATGTAATCCTGCAAGCCCGGAGCGTACCTTTATAAATCAGGTTATACACGGTACGGCTGCTCACTTGCAGAATGTCCGCCACCTCCCCAATGGTGAGGAACGGCTTGTCTGGCATATCCCGACCGAAGTCGGGCTGGCCTGTTAATTTGTGTTCATTCTGACGGTCCATCATCGAAGAAATTTAGTTGCACATTGTTGAACGCTGTTGCACGCTGCTGAAAGGAAATCGAACCGTGCGACCCCTCCTGCGAGGTACAACCGTGGTACAAAATTACTCCAATAAGGACTAAACGCCAATAGTCGAATTTTCCGTTTGTTAAAACATATTAGCTGAAAATCAAGTAATTGCAACGCTGTATTTTACAACTGCTTGCTTCCGTTTTGTCCTGCCTTTTTCCATGTGGAATACATAGCCTTTTTATTGTCTTCCAGACAGGGACCGCAACCAAAGAAATAATAGTCTCCCATCTTAAACTGGGCATAACCATAGTCCTGTTCAGCAGCTTTCATCATATATTCCACAGCCTTTTGCGGATTTTCTTCCACGCCATTGCCATTTTCATAAGCCAGGCCCAGCTCTGTCAGACAACGGGACTCTTCCTTCTCCGCTCCTTTGCCGAACCATTCGAGTGCCTTATCCCAGTCTTCTGCCGTTCCGATTCCTTCTTTATAACAGCGTCCCAGAGCAAAGATCGCATCATTATCATCCGCTTCTGCCGCCTTTGTATACCAAGCGAACGCCTCTTCCGGTTTTGCTTCACCAAGAACACCTTTTTCCATATAAAGACCAGAACGGAACATCGCATAAGGATAACCCTGTCCGGCAGCCCTACTAATCAGTTCAAATGCCTTTTCATAGTTCTTCTCCACCCCATCGCCATTCTCATACAAGAACGCCAGTTCTACAAGAGCAAAGCAGGAACCCAGTTCGGCTGCTTTTTCATAACATTCTCTCGACTTATCAGCATCTTTTACACCGCTGTATCCATTAGCCAGGTAAAGCGCCATCCGACAATATCCGTCGGCATTGTTCAGCGAAGCTGCCTTTTCATAATACTCTAACGCCTTCACATAATCCGGTTGTTCAGACAAGAAGCCACGCTCATACATCCAGCCTAGACGATAAGCTGCATTTCCCGAACCCAGTTCAATAGCCTTCTCCAACAATTCTTTCGCACGATTCATGTCCTCTTCCACCAATTCACCGTTGAAATAGATATTAGCCAGTCCTTCTATACCTTGTATATAGTTATCTTCCACGCAACGGTTCAGACACATCAGTCCGCGTTCCACGTTCTTATATTCATCATTATACAGGTAGATCAGCGCCAGTTCATACGCACTGTAAGATTCACAATAAAGCATCCCCTTTTCCAGCCATTCAATAGCTTTCGGCATATCCAGCCATTCTTCTTCCTGATAATTATATCCCAGGAAGTTAGCGGCAGACCACACACCTGCATGCCAGGCTTTTTCCCAAAGTTCAAAGCCCAGTTCTTTCGGTTTATTCAGTTCCGGATAACGGAAATAAAGGGTAGCCAGATTTTTAAGACTATAAAGATTGGGAACTATCTCCAGAGACTTTTCGTAGTAAGCAGCTTCCTCTGCCACACTGCCTTCCGCCCTGTCGAGCGCGTCTCCCAGTGCTGCATATACATGAGCACGCAAACGTTCTCCTTCAGGCAGTTCGGCAAGCAGGTCATTCCGTATCTGCAACGCCTTCGCTTTATCTCCTGTAAATTCTTCGACAAAAGCACGATAATGTTTTCCCCATAAAATAGCTTCGGGAGAAGTGAGAGCGGCAAAACGTCGTTCGCCCTCTTCTTTATTTTGCTCGCAATAGAATCCCATGTATCGCCAATAGGCAACAGTTGCTTCCGCTTCAGCCCAACCCATATCGGCAGCCTTTTCGTAATACGGAAACAAATAACTCATATCCCGCTTTCCATAACGGGCTTCAGAATATTGCGCACCCTTCTGTGCCCATCCCGCACCGCTAAACACAGCTACACGGTCGCATACCTGCATTACCTTCTCCCACCAGAATTCATATTCTTCTGCGTTGAGATCGACCTCTACGTTACAGTCAAAAGCACTGAATATCAGTTCAAAAAAATCTTCTGTTAATTTCTCGTCTTCTTTTGTGTCCAAAGCATATTCACATACAGCCAATGCTTCCCACCAATTTTCCGCATTTAATAATGAGGCCGGTGTATACTGTGGAAACCATGTCCTTGCAGGCTGTCCGGACGCTTTTATTCTAGCGGATAACTCTCCAAATTTCTCTTTTAAAATTTTCATGATATAGACTTTACCTTAATTTTGTGTTATTAGTCAATAAAAAAAATCTCATAACGAGTGCAAGGTACTAATATTGACTGAATGAACAATAAAGAGTATCAAAAAAATAAAGTCTGATATACAATTTAGGCACAGATTATAATCCAAGAAGTTGTTGCAAACGTTGCACCGATGTTTCAATCTGCCAACGGTCTTCCAATTCGTCTGCATTAAAGATATATTGTGCCTGGTGATAAAAAGGTGCGCGTTTCTCAAGCGCCTGAACGATGAACGCTTTCAGTTCGTCATCCTCTTTCCCCTGAAGAATAGGGCGTTGCTGTTTAGCCACACGCAAGCGTCTGAACAGCACATCCGGATGCACATCGAGAAAAACCGTCTTTCCGGTCCGGTTCATAAATTCCATATTATCAAAAAAACAAGGCGCTCCACCTCCCGTCGAAATTACCACATTCTCAAACTCGGCTACTTCATGAAGCATATTCCGCTCCAGTTCCCTGAATCCTGTTTCGCCTCGTTCAGTGAATAATTCTCCAACGGTTTTGTGAAAACGCTCTTCGATATACCAGTCCAGATCAACGAACGGTATATTCATTTGCCGGGCAAATGCTTTACCCAACGTCGTTTTTCCGGCACCCATATAGCCGGTAAGAAAGATACGAACCATAAATGACTAATTTTGCTCACAAAATTAATCATTTAATGAAGAATGAAGAATGAAGAATGAAGAATTTTAGCCATTATGCCATCCAATTCTTCATTATTCATTCTTCATTCCCGATTTATTTAAAGATTCTCACCCGTTCTTCAAGCGGCTGAAATTCTTTTTCACCCGGTTTGCCAATAGGAAGTCCGAACGGCATTTCCGCAATCAGATGCCAATGTTCCGGCAAGTTCCATGCACGGCGCACTTCTTCATCAATCAACGGGTTATAGTGTTGCAGCGATGCTCCGAAACCTACATCCTCAAGCATCACCCAGATAGCCAGCTGGTGCATGGCAGAAGTCTGCAATGACCATCCCGGGAAGTTCTCCTGATAAGACGGGAAAGCCTCCTGAAGTCCTTTCACTACTTTTTGATCCTCAAAGAACAGTACAGTTCCGTAGCCACAGGCAAAGGAATGATCTATCTTCTCTTCTGTCTTTACAAAAGCTTCAGCCGGTACAATCTTCTTCAATGTATCTTTCACGATCTGCCACAGTTTCTTATGAGATTCTCCCAACAGGAGCACCACACGTGTAGTCTGTGAATTGAATGCTGACGGTACGTGACGCACGGTCATATTAACGATACATTCGATCTCCTGATCGGATATAGGTGACTGATTAGTAATTGAATAGTAAGTCCGACGTTGTTTCAAAGCTTCACTAAAAGATCTTTCCATCATAGTTCCTTTCTTATTTTATATTCTTAAAACTCTCTTTTTTTTATAACAAGTATCCCCCCTAACTTGTTCAGTTAGAGAATATATTTGTACCTTCGCAGCGTCAATTCATTGACTATCTAAATTTATCGTCAGAAAAATGGCAAAACAAAAATTTTATGTCGTATGGGAAGGCGTCACACCCGGGATTTACACTTCCTGGACAGACTGCCAGCTTCAAATCAAAGGATACGAAGCTGCCAAATACAAATCATTCGATACGCGCGAAGAAGCGGAACGCGCGCTGACAATGTCTCCATACGCTTATATCGGCAAAAACGCAAAGTCTAAATCAGGAGGTTCCAAACCTTCGTCAGATACTTTACCCTCTTGCGTGATCGACAACAGCCTGGCAGTCGACGCAGCCTGTAGCGGTAATCCGGGACCGATGGAGTATCGTGGAGTACACATTGCCAGCCGGCAGGAAATTTTTCATTTCGGCCCGATGAAAGGCACGAATAATATCGGCGAATTTCTAGCCATCGTACACGGGTTGGCGTTGTTGAAGAACAAAGGTTTCGACATGCCTATTTACAGTGATAGCGCCAATGCGATCAGCTGGGTACGGCAGAAGAAGTGCAAAACCAAGCTCCCCCGCACTCCGGAAACGGAAGAACTGTTTTTATTGATCGAACGGGCAGAAAAATGGTTGCGGGAAAATACATATACCACTCGTATCCTGAAATGGGAAACGAAAGAATGGGGAGAAATTCCGGCCGACTTCGGCAGAAAATAAAAGAACATAAATTTCAATCATAAGAAAAGATGAAAACATTGACTTCAAACAAAGCTTTCTGGCTGTTATTAGTCATTTGCGTAGTTACTATCCTGCCTTTCCTCGGCTTGTCGGAATACCACACGAAAGGTGAGCCTCGCGAAGCTATTGTTTCCTATTCCATGCTGGATAGCGGAAACTGGATCTTACCCAGAAACAACGGAGGAGAAATGGCTTATAAACCGCCTTTCTTCCATTGGAGCATCGCTGCTGTATCAGCAGTAGTGAACGGAGGGCAAGTCACAGAAATGACCTCCCGCCTGCCGTCCGCCATCGCCTTGATTGCCATGACTCTCTGCGGCTTTCTGTTCTTTGCCAAAAGAAAAGGAGTGCAACTGGCGTTATTGGCCGCCTTTATTACCCTGACTAATTTCGAATTACACCGGGCCGGAGCCAACTGCCGGGTGGACATGGTATTGACAGCGCTCACCGTTGGCGCTCTATATTGTCTCTACAGATGGTATGAGAAGGGGCTTAAAGGTATTCCCTGGCTGGCCATTCTCCTGATGAGTTGCGGAACACTGACTAAAGGACCGGTAGGTACTATCATTCCATGCTTAGTTGTAGGCATATTCTTGTTACTCCGGGGTGTCAACTTCTTCAAGGCATTCCTGCTACTTTCCGCCTGGGCTATCCTTTCTCTCATCCTGCCTATCTGCTGGTACGTAGCTGCTTACCAACAAGGTGGAGAAGAATTCATCGCATTAGTGATGGAGGAAAACCTCGGTCGCATGACCAATACCATGAGCTATAATTCATGCGTGAACCCCTGGCACTATAATTTCGTGACCTTGTTTGCCGGATATGTTCCCTGGACACTGTTAGTCGTACTTTCCCTGTTCAGCCTGACTTACCATAAATTCAATATCCAGCCTGCCGCTTGGTGGAAACGTTTCACTGCTTGGATAAAGAATATGGATCCGGTGGATTTATTCTCTTTCACCAGTATTGTCGTCATCTTCGTTTTCTACTGCATTCCGCAGAGCAAACGCAGCGTCTATCTGATGCCTATCTATCCTTTCATTGCTTATTTCCTTGCCAAATATCTATTTTATCTGGTCAAGAAGCAATCCAAAGTCATCAAAGTATATGGAAGTATTCTTGCGGTAATCAGCCTGTTGCTGTTCACTTGCTTCATTGTATTAAAATGCGGGCTCATCCCTGAAACAATCTTCCACGGCCGTCACGCACAGGACAACATTAATTTCATGCGCGCCATACAAAATATCAGCGGTGCAGGAGCCTTGTTGCTGATTGCCGTTCCTACCGTCCTCGGTATCTACTGGTGGTTCTATCAACGGAAACATGCATTGAGCAACCGCTTCCTGTATGCCCTCGTCGTGCTTACCATGGGATTATACCTTGCATTAGACGGTGCTTATCAGCCGGCAGCATTAAATTCGAAATCCGTCAAATTCGTCGCTGCAGAGATCGAAAAGATTGCGCCGGAAAGCGAAGGGACTATGTACGAATTCATTGAAGAAAGTCTGCATGCAGCAGGTGACCCTGTACATTACTTCGAGATTAATTTCTACCTGCATAACCGTCTCGACAACTTCTACCAAAAACGTCCTGCCAAAGGTTTCTTGTTGATCGGCACCAATGACGCAGAGAAATATCTTCCTGAATTTGAGAAAGAGGGGTATCAGTTCGAACAGGTTTACGAATCTCCTAAACGAGTGCTCCGGCAAATAGCCAAAGTATACAAGTTCGTTAAAAACGAACAGCCTGAAAAAACCGAAACTACTCCTATTGTTGAGTAACAGGGACAGAATTTACCGTTTTTCCATGCTTCACAAGGAACTCTGCCGATTGGAGCATGGAAAAACTATATTCTTTTAAAGGCAAAAAGCGATCATCCATCGGAACGGCTTTCAATTTGCCATTGTCTATATGATAAGTAAATTCCTGCTGCGTCTCGTAATTATAAAGATACAATAACGTATCATTGCGTCCCACAATCATATTGTCGGCAGTATAAAACATACAGGGACGTTCTTCTTTCAGCAAATCCACTCCAAAATTATTCTGTAGATAATCAATATTCAACAGCCCCAATATCGTAGGCTGTATATCTACCTGACCTCCAAAAGTGTTTTTCTCTTCCGGATGAATACGGCTGGAGTAAATCATCAGCGGGATATGGTTATAAGATTCCGGCAGCTCACATTCGGCGTCTCCCACCAATTTGCCATGATCTCCTTCCAACACAAATATCGTATTATCAAACCAGGGCTGTTTACGTGCCTCTTCAAAAAACTTACGCAAAGCCCAATCCGCGTACTCAACAATCTGCGTCTCGGGTTCACTCGTTTTCGGATGGAAGAAAGGAGGTATCACATACGGCGGATGATTGCTGATGGACAGCAAAGTAGCAAAGAAAGGCTCTCCGGTGGCAGCCCGCTGATTCAATACCGGAATTGCATAGTCATACAGGAAATCATCCTGTACTCCGAAGCTATTCACAACCTTATCAGCCGGATAATTTTCTTGTGAGAACACTTCATCATAGCCGTTTGTCCGGAAAAAAGCGTTCATATTATCATACTGCCCTTCGTGCGTCATAAAGAAAAGGTTATAATAACCGTTTTCTTTCAGGACAGTAGGCAGTCCCGAATAGCGGGGAATGACAGAGCCTTTCATGAGGTTTCGTTTCATCATCGCCGGGAAAGAATATAAGGTGGCATACAAACCATGATTCGTATGGATTCCTGCCGAATAGAAATTACGGAAGCTAATAGAACGGGTATACAGACTATCCAGAAAAGGAGTCAGCGTCTCTGATTGCCCGAAATGCTTCATCAGTTTACTGGACATGGATTCCATCATAATCAGTACAACATTGGGGCGACCTTGCTGCACACTATCTGCTTTTGAAGCATGTCTGTACACAGCCAACGGTGAGACAGCTACCTCTCCCTGACGGTTGAGCAGAGCTTGCGCCTTAGTTATGGCTTCCTGCTCATCCATCAGATGCAAGTATTTATTTTCAGGACGCATATCATCCATCACACTCGTCAACAGATTAAAAGTCGGACTTACTCCCAATTGATTCAGAAAAGCATCCTGACAGAAATATGCCGCACTCACTTTGATCGGATTATAACCTGTACGCCCCCGAATTCCAAAGATGCAGAGACCGATCAGACAAGCTCCGACCAGAACCACAACTCCTCTCTTCCAAAATGGGAACGAAGCGGAAATAGTAAGGCTACGACGATGGAAATAACGCGACAGACAGACAAGCCATACTATGAACCCGGCCAAGAAGAGCAGGAATAATCCGATGGACAAGTAATAGGCACTTTCTCCCAATATCATTCCGGCGGTAGTTCCTGCATAACCGAACCATTCGAATATAGAAGAATTGATATGCTTAAAGAAATAGGCAAAGTAGGGTATGTCCGACGCACTGATTAAATAGACCAGTCCATAAAACACACTGAAAAAGATTGTGAAGAAACGGAACAATGCTTTCCCATAGTAGTTGCAGACTCCACACACCACCGCAATTGTCAGCGGCAACAAAAGTATGTAACAACCGATCACATTATCAAACCAGACACCATGCACAAAAGCAAGCATTGAAAGGCTCTTATCCGACAAGGCTTCAGAAGTCAATTGATGATAGGATGAGATAAAAAGTACCAGGCGAAACAGTCCTGCGATCAGCAAAGCCGAAACATGTATCGTAAGTATATATACAATAAGATTTAGAAAACGTTTCATAATAGCCTTTTCTTTTTATGAATTAAATGAAAGAGATTTAATAAAATTATTTTCTCCCTTTGTAGATATAAACGAAATGAAGAATTAGGAAATTGATAGGTACTACAATTATCATCACCAGTATCGGCGCCAGAAGTTCGCCTGCCCCTATCCAAAGGAAGAGATTCAATAAACCAATCTCAAGCAGATAATTAATCAGATGACTAAAGCCAAACCCAACCGCATTGCGAGACGAGGGCTTGGAACGAAAAGTAAAAAAGGTAGTCAGGAAATAATTGCAAATAAATCCGACGGCATAACCTGCCGTAAAAGAGATATTGGCGTTTGCAACCAGTAAAACCAGACAATACACTCCGTAATGAATAGCCGAGGATACAGTGCCAACAACTCCGAAACGAACGAATTGCCAGAACTTATCCCGCCAGTCCGGATGCCTGTCAAATATAGCTTTACTTATCTTGGTCATCGTATAGTACTTCTTCCACATTATAGAGCGGACGACGTTTTACTTCTTTATAGATTTTCCCAATATACAACCCGACAGCTCCTATTGACATTAGAACAATTCCACCGACAAACCAGACAGACAACATCAAAGATGCCCAGCCATGCTCTGCCGTACCCGAAATTAAAGAATACAATACATAAATTCCTATCAGTATACTGATAAAAACAAATATAATTCCCAGATAAACAATACCGTAAATAGGCTTCACCGAGAAAGAGGTTATTCCGTCCAAGGCCAGGCTGAACATCTTTCTTACTGTATATTTGGAGGTTCCGGCTGTCCGTTCCCGGATTACGTCATCTACCGTAGTAGAAGGAAAACCCAGCAATGGGATAATACCACGCAAATAGACATTACGTTCTTGATAATGAGACAGCTGTTCCAGTACTCTCCTACTCAAAAAACGGAAATCCGCATGATTGTAGATTGTCTCTACTCCCATCCGGTGCTGTAATTTATAAAAAGCGGTTGCGGAAAGACGTTTCAGCATCGGATCTGCCTGGCGGGATACTTTCACCCCGTATACGACATCATATCCTTGTGTATAAGCATCGATCATCTCCTCAATCGCATTCAGGTCATCCTGCAAATCGGCATCAATGGTAATAACGGCATCACTCCAGTCTTTAGCGGTCATCATACCGGCCATGATGGCATACTGATGTCCTACGTTGCGAGCCAGGTTCATTCCTTTTATATATGGATTCGTCCGGTGCAATTGTTTAATAATGCTCCATGTACGATCTTTACTGCCATCATTCACAAAGAGCACAAAACTGTCGGCGCTGATCTTTTTTTTCGCCACCAAGTCATCAAACAAAGCTGTCAAACGGGTGGTTGACTCTTCCAACACTTCCTCCTCATTATAACAGGGGGATACAATAGCCAATTTAATCATTTTTCGTCCGGTTTATTTAGTTCAGCCAGTTTTATCTGCGCAAACTCCGAGTAAGTCATAAAAGGGTAGCCTTTTTCTTTCAGGTTGCGGATAAGCATATCCAAACGTTCCTCCATTCCTTTACCGGAATGGTTGCGGATGATAAAAGGCATTTTAAATTCAGGGTGTTCACCCAACGGATAAAACTCCCATGGGTGGAAATAGGTCACAAAATATCCGTCATGTTTCAACACCCGGTTTACCAGGCTTTGATAAAGCCACATCGGCAGATTATGACAAGACAACCAAAATAGTGGGAAACGAATCCATGGAGTTACAGAAGCCGGGATTTGAAGTAGTTTGCCTATCATAAAGCAGGTACGCGGCTCTGATAAATGCATATATCTTCCGGGGATAAATGCGGGATTCAGTGAGGAGTTGTACACATACCCCATTCGTTCAAGTTCCGTATCTGATACGGGAAACATACGCGGTTGGCGATAGCCTTCTATCGTTCTGCCGGTAAGACGCTCCAGGATTTCTTTTGAACGGCTGACATCGGAAGCCTGCGGCTGCCAATGGTCACATCCATGCGCAGCCACTTCATGTCCTTCGTCCATAATACGCCGCATCACCTCCGGCGCATTTTCTGCAAAATTGCTTGTACAGAAGAAGGTGGCTTTCACCCCGTTTTTTTTCAGGCAGTCCAGTATCCGGTTCGTACCATAGACTGATACTTTCATCGCTTCATCCAACGGAAAGTCTACGCCATGTTCACGAGGTACATCAAATTCTTCTGTATCAAAACTTAATAATATCATTGCATTATCAAAAAATTACAATTGCCGCATTACAGTTGTTGCATATCATGCAGGCGTTTGTAATAGCCGTTTAATTCTATAAGTTCCTCATGCTTACCACGTTCTACAATTTCTCCTTCATACAACACGCAGATTTCATCTGCATTCTTAATAGTAGAAAGACGGTGGGCAATAGCAATCGTTGTACGTGTTTTCATCAAACGTTCCAACGCTTCCTGCACGAGACGTTCTGATTCGGTATCCAATGCAGAAGTAGCCTCATCGAGAATCAGAATCGGAGGGTTCTTCAGGATGGCACGGGCGATACTGATACGCTGGCGCTGACCACCGGACAGTTTTCCACCACGGTCACCGATATTCATGTTATATCCTTCCGGTTTCTCCATAATGAAGTCATGTGCATTGGCAATCTTTGCTGCCTCTACCACTTGTTCCATTGTCGCATTCTCCACACCAAAAGCAATGTTATTGAAGAATGTATCATTAAACAAAATAGCTTCCTGATTTACATTACCAATCAGACTACGCAAATCAGCAATACGCACGTCGCGGATGCTCGTTCCGTCAATGGTAATATCACCTTCCTGTACATCATGGTAACGTGGCAACAAATCGACTAAGGTAGATTTACCGGAACCTGACTGTCCAACCAGTGCAATCGTTTTTCCTTTGGGAACTGTCAAATTTACATGTTTCAGTACCTCTCTCTTACCATCGTAGCTGAAAGAGATATCTTTAAATTCAATCTTGTCATTCAAACCTTTCAACGGTTTCGGATTCGGAATCTCCTTAATCTTATTCTCTGCTTTCAGGATTTTATCAACACGTTCCATAGAAGCCAAACCTTTCGGAATGTTATATCCTGCTTTAGCAAAGTCTTTCAACGGATTGATTACACTATACAGGATAACCATATAGAAGATAAATGTCGGAGCATCGATGGTTGCATTCTGTCCCAAAATCAATGTACCACCAAACCACAGTACGGCTACAATCAGAATGGTTCCCAAAAACTCACTCATCGGATGTGCCATAGCCTGACGTATAGCAACCTTGTTTGTTGCATCCCGAAGTTCGTTACTACATTTGGTGAAGCGGTTAATCATTTTATCTTCCGCAATAAAAGCCTTGATGATGCGCAAACCTCCCAGTGTTTCTTCCAATTGCGACATCGTATCACTCCACTTTGCCTGTGCTTCCAGTGACTGGCGTTTCAGTTTTCTTCCGACCACTCCCATCAACCAACCCATTCCCGGCAATACAATAATAGTAAAAAGAGTCAACTGCCAACTAACGGTGACCAATGTCACGAAATATATAATAATCAGGATTGGACTCTTCATCAACATATCCAAAGAACTAGTAATGGAGTTTTCAACCTCTCCCACGTCACCACTCATACGGGCTATGATATCCCCCTTTCTTTCTTCAGAGAAAAAAGACATTGGCAGACGCATAACCTTAGCATATACCATAATACGAATATCACGTACCACTCCTGTACGCAATGGAATCATCACAGCTGAAGAAGCAAAGTAACAACCGGTTTTAAACAATGTCATCACCATCAGGAACAATCCCAAGAAAATAAGAGCCACAGTGGGACCATTATCCACTATCATTTGAGATATGTAATAATAGAAGTTATTCTTGGCAACATCTGCTAAATCACCACTACCCCATTCCATAAAATGGTATACTTTATCCGCTCCTTCTGTTTTAAACAGAATACTCAAAATAGGAATCAAAAAAGTAAATGAGAACACGTTGAATACAGCAGACAAAATATTCAGCAAAATAGCCCAGCCGATATACTTCTTATAAGGCGACACGAAACGTCGCATTAGTTGTAGAAATTCCTTCATTATTTACCATTAAAAAAGTTAAGACCGCAAAGATACAATAAAACTGATTAACAGACAGTAGTTTCAGCTAATTATTAACGCGATTTATCGAAAAGCACGTTTCAACAAACAAAAAACGACTCAATAATTCTCTTTCAACCAAATACCCAAGAAACGATCATATATTTGATACACTCCCTTTTCCTGGGTCACAAAATCCTTTTCCAGTAACCCTTTCAATGCTGACTGCACAGAACTGGCTGAAGCCAGTCTGTATTTCTTTATGAAAGCACCGGAAGTGATAGCTTTCGCTTTTCCCTCTTTAGTGATAGCAATCAGTAACTCCTTTTGCTTTTCCGGCAAACGAAAAAGGATTTCCGAATAAGTATATCTGAACGAATCAATAATCTGCCGAATGGCCTCTGACACCATTTCCACTTTACAGACTCCGTGCTCCGGGGTCATATCATAAAGTGTATTCAATACTTTTTGTATATACCATGTGACTCCTTCAAACTGTTGATAAACTGTGGTAACAGCACTTTCTTCCATTTCTTTGCCTGCACGTTTGAAATGCATACATGCAAAACGCATGTATTCTTCTAAAGGAATACTTTCCAAATGCATCATTGACACACTTTGATAAAAAGGTCTGGAAGGCGTCAAAAACATATTCCCCATCACATGACGCTGGCTCCCGGCAAAAATAAAACGCGCATTATTACAATGCTGCACATAAGTCCGGAGAGTAGCCTCTACATTTTTCTCTGCATACCCGGTAATCTGCTGAAATTCATCAATGGCAATCAAACAAGGCTTATCCGCTTGCTCTAAATACCGGAAAATTTCATCGAGCGTAGTAGCCGGAGCTTGTATATCTCCTAATCCCAAATTCAAAGAAGGCATACCATTCACATCAAAAGAGATACTGGCCTGCAAAGATTTCACACATTCCCAAAAACCATGCAAAGCTTTCTTCCCTATAGGTTTCAGTACTTCCAAAATCTCTTTACTAAGTGCAAATACCAAGTCGCGCAATGACCGGCTGTCATATATATCAATAAAGAAGGTGTAATAGTCCTGCTTAATTTCAGGAAACTGAAAGCAATGACGGATCAGCCCCGTCTTTCCCATTCGTCGGGTAGAGACAAGAGCCAGGTTATTCCCATTCATCACTTCGCGTACCAACTGTTCGCTTTCCTGCTGACGGTCACAAAAATAATCAGCAGACACATATCCACTTGTTATAAAAGGATTTCTTATCATAGTCTTCGTATATCTCACGTTATTACGCAAAGATAATTATTATAAAATAATAAAATGCACATCTCGTGCATTATTTCATCATCACCCTTGCCCAACAGCCACCACATGATAATAAACTCCGCGTGTTTTCCTGAATGACTTTACTCCCAGCTTCTGCAAAATACGCCCGAAATAATTAACCTGTCCGGAAGAAATCTTCATTTTACTTGCCTTTTGTATCCGCTGAAGTATATCTGCAGCAAGTAACCATTCTCCCTCTTCTTCCTCTTCCGCTACCCGGTAATACACCTGGAACAACTGCTCGATTGCCGGCGACTGCTCAAACTCCCGGTTCGCCTCCGTCATAATAGCCTCTTCCTTCTCATCAAACCAGTAGCGTTCATTACTACGCAGCAGTGCCATTGCCTGCGCATACAATTGTTCATAATCAATAGGGCGGACCACATCAATCACTCCAGTCACCTCAACACCGATAAAACGGCGACTACCGGAAGTATCCGTCAGCAAATCTTTATGATTACTCGTTCCTATAAAAGAGGCATACCGACGCAATTCCTCCACAGCCGAAGCATTCGGACGTCGTGTGTTGACAACGGGCTTTTGCAGAATATGCTTGAGGAAAGACTGCTGATTGATGCCAATCTGATCGAACTCATCCATATTAATCAATAAAAAGCGATTCAAGTATAACTCGGCATCCCGCTTCCGGCTGAAATCAATGCTATCCGTATAATAAGCCTGCAAGCATGGAGGCAAAATCAACCGGCAGAATGTAGACTTACGATAAGCCTGTGGACCTATCAATATAGGAGAAGTGCTATTTGCATGATTCTTTCCCATTCCACGCCAATGCGCTATCATACTAAGAAACCAACGACGAAACAATTGCGCCCAATGAGGATGATCGCAAGGAACTCGCTTGGCAAGATCGCCGATATGATCCTTACCATCCCAATGAGGAAGGTCATAAAGAAATTCCTCGATAGGCTGATAAACCGGCACATGATCCGAATTCAGGTAACGTACCACGTCTTTATCCCACAGCTTAAGCCCTTCATAATGTGCATTCATTGCAATACTTGCCATCAACCGTTTATCCACCGGATGAAAATAAAAATTAAAGCTGTTCCGTTCACGACATTCCACTTGTGATGTCAACTGGTTGAAACGAAAATCATAACGCCGTTTCATAAACTCATCCATCTGCATGACAAATAATTGTTCCGGCAACAGACTACTTTTACTCGCAAACCCTTCACAAGTGCGGTATACATTTCGCACGGTTCCTCGAACCAATGTATCGTCCTTCGGCAAGCGATAATGAGCGCGAGACCATCGCACTGTATCTTCCTCCGGAATACCGGCACGGAAACAATGTCCTGCGAGGTTAATCAATAGCGATTGTTTGTCTCCTTCCGGTTGATAATCAGTCTCTTCATCCAACGCACGTGCAAAAGCAGCTTCGAAAAGGACAGAAAGCGCATTACACTTTTCATATCCCGGTGCAAGCCGTTGCAACGGTGAAGTTTCCGTTTGCACCCGTTCGCGGTAAGTCACCTCACCCGGCATAGCCGCAGGCTGCTTCATATAAATAGGCATTGCTTCGGGATTAAAATACAAGTGCGGGTCAAAAGTTAAACGACAATATTGCTCCAACGAAGGTACTTTCAGCTCGATATCATAAGGAAGTTGTGGCTGATAAAATTTCACTGCCAACCGATAGGCATGCGCATGAAAAAGCTCCGCTTCTTCACTAGTTGTCGGCAAACGATCATTGGGATAAGTAAAGCGTACCCATACTTTCACGGACTTTCCGGAAGAACCGGTGAAAGCTAAGTAAGTCTGCGGAAGCTCCTTTACCCGTTCTTTCACTTCATCCGCTTCCATACGTCCGGACAAGTTGTTGACCTGAATCATCACAATTCCATTGTATTCACTCATCGTCGTCATGCCGCCTTTGCGAAAAAAGGCGGCTGCAGGTATCAGCTTCGGCACTTTCTGTACATAGTCATTTTTATCACCCGGAAGCATAAAAGGCAGGACTTCTCTCATTTTTGAGACAGGCTGTGTTTTGGTTTCCACTTTCATTTGCTCCACGAGCTGTTCAATTCTTAACGTACGCATAGTGTTCACCTTGCCATCGTCTCTTACCAGTGTTATTCTCATTACTTTATTTATTTGTCCTGCATGTGTTTTGTAGGGCGATTATTACGACACAAATATACTGTAAATATTCCACACAAACAACTTTTCAGAGAATACTTATTTCATCTTTCTACTAGAAAAG
>NC_021017.1:3285900-3296292 GCF_000210075.1 Bacteroides xylanisolvens XB1A | reverse complement strand
ATTTTTCAATTCTATTTCTCATGTTCTCATAGATTTCAGATAAAGCACATATAATCAAAGAAGTACATTATGAGAAACGTTTTTAAAACAGGTGTTTCTCATACTATCCTCATCGATTTTCTTCAAAAAGCCGCTATTTCTCATACTCTATCAGGGTATTTCTCATAGTCAGACACAACTATTCTCCTGTTTATCCGCCAAGCTTATCTTAGAAAACAGCTAGCTATTTCTTTCATGAAAACAACTAGTTAATTACTTGTTTTTCACCTAATAATGTCGTATCTTTGAAAGAGCATCCCAATCGTTCCACTGGAGTGCACAGGCCTGTTCACTACAGTAAAAAGTTCTGTCTACTAGAGTGAAAAGAACCGTTCACTGTAGTGGAACAATCAGGATGGCGGTTGAATAATAAAAGAATAAAAGCAAGATACACTAAGAGCATCAGTACATAACATATAAATAACCATTAAATTAAAACAAAGATGGCAATACAATTCGAGTTTTATAAGAATCCCCAACCGGAAAAAGAAGGGGAAGAACCTAGTTACCACCCACGAGTGGTTAATTTTCAACATGTGACCACTCAAAAGCTGGCAAGAGAAATCCACATGGCAACTACTTTCGGGAAAGCAGAGGTAGAAGCCATGTTAATGGAATTGAGCAGATGCATGGGAAACCACCTATGCGAAGGAGAACGAGTACATCTGGATGGAATCGGCTATTTCCAGATTACATTGCAAGCTACCGAACCCGTGCACTCGCTTACCACTCGTGCTGACAAAGTGAAACTTAAGTCCATTAATTTCCAGGCTGACAGAGATTTAAAGAGTTTGTGCATGAGCACTCATCTACGACGTTCAAAATACAAGCCACATTCGGCTTCTCTTTCAGAAGAAGAGATCGACAAGAAACTTACTGCCTATTTTGCAACTCATCCTGTATTAACCCGTAGCAATATGCAGTCGCTCTGCAGTTTCACTCAAAGTATGGCCAGTAGGCAAATCCGTCGCCTAAAAGCAAAAGGCAACTTACAGAATATAGGTAAGCCCACACAGCCTATTTATATACCAACACCGGGCCATTATGAGAAATGACTTCAACAGGTATGAGAAATAAGCCAAATCAAGGTCTATTTGCGAATAAAACTATGAGAAATACCAATTTTTAAAGTATTTCTCATAGCTTACTTTATTAATTATCTGCTATTTAAATCAAATCTATGAGAATATGAGAAATGAATATCTTATTTCCGGCGCAGGCAATTCAATTTTCGACCAACCACTTCTCTATATTTCTTGTTTGAGCACTGAAATTCACACCAATCTTAAAAAGTTTTCGTGAATCCGTTTCAAATGGTCGGGAATAATGCTTGTCATTTATCTGTTGCAGAGCTTCTTCCGCTGTACCATTCAGTTTAAATTCCATAATGTAAATGAACTTGTCAGTCTGCAATACCATATCCACACGGCCTTCACTCGTATGATATTCCGCTTTTACATAAAACCGACCAGTTTACATACAATATAAAGTACATTCTGATAATGTAACTCCAATTCGCGGGCAAGCTCGTATGGAATATCAGAAAAGAAACTTTGCAGACGACGGAAAAAAGATTCGTAATCACCAGCACGTACCTCACGAACGAATTTCTGAATTTCAAAGGAAGATTCCACTTTATTGACGTTCGCATAATAAGGAAGCAGAAAACGGATAAATCCTTCCTCCACTTCACGATTAGGAAAACCTAAACGGTAAATACCAAATTCTTCATCATACCCTTTAATGGTAAGGTACCCGCTCTGATAGATTACCGGAATAGGATTGGTAGATTCAGAATCTATACTGTTCAGTACCTGTTCATCAGTTTCTTCATGAGCCATCCGATGAAGGTCGTAATGGTGTTTCTTCAGCAATTCCACCAAATAAGTAGGAGTACCCGTTTTAAACCAATAACTCCCAAACTCATTCCGATTAAAAGCATGAAGCAGGCTGAAAGGATTGTACATTCCCTTAGAATTGTGCGTAAAATGATAACCATCATACATCTCTTTCAGCCGGACACATATCTCCTCATACGTCACTTCCTGCACATTGGCAAACTCATGAAGCTCGGCATCCAGATTATCGTATAATTCCTGTTCGCTCACACCACAAATATCTATATACTTATTCCACATTGAAATGTCATTCAGGTTATTCAAATCACTGAACACACTAAATTTACCGAACTTGGCAACTCCCGTCAGCATAGCAAACTTAATACAGCCATCCTGACTTTTCAATGCACCATAGAAAGCTTTCAATGTATTGCGAAAGCTCTTTTGCAAGGCATCATTACCAATGGCCTGCAACATCGGCTTGTCATACTCATCCACAAGAATAGCCACACACTGTCCTTCCTGCCGGCAGGCACGTTTAATAATCCCCTCAAAACGCATCGCTAAGGATTTCTCCGAGGGCTCCGCACCATATATCTTCTCCCATTCCACCAACGCCCCATTGAGTTTGTTCTCCAGACTTTCCGGAGTATCATATTTTTCCGTATTAAGATCAAGATATAAAACGGGATATTTTACCCAATCTTTTTCCAGTTTCTCCATAGCCAGCCCTTCAAAGAGTTCCTGCTTTCCTTGAAAGTAAGCTTCAAGCGTAGAAATGAGCAGACTTTTGCCAAAACGGCGCGGACGACTCAAAAAATAGTAACTTCCGGTTTTCACCAATTGATAAATCAATGCTGTTTTATCAATATAAAAATAGCCATCATTACGAAGACTTTCAAAGTTCTGTATACCGATAGGGTAAATCTTGCCACTCATATTTCAATCCGTCTAAGTTCACATCATACAAATATACATAGAAATATCTGTATCGCAACAAGTCCAACAAGGAAAGAATTGCAAAAAGCAAGATATAATGGCAGAGATAGATAATAGACTTTGAATAAAAAGAGAACCATTTACCGCTTAAGACAGCAAAAGCAAATATCACATCCACAAAATACTTTCCAATTTCCTACAACTAGGAAAACATTAATTCTTCGCCAGCCACTTTTCACATTCCTTTTTGAATATTGAAATAGAATAGTGCATAACTTTTTATAGATATTTATTTAGGAGTTATGCCAAATATAACTATCTTTGTAAGGATAAGCAAAAAGAATACTTACACACAATAAATTGCAAACAAATATAAAGATGATTCAGCTATCAGACATTATTGAATATATCAAAGAATACGTTATTAATGTATCACATGATGTAGAGGACTTAGTTGTTAAAAATATCTCGACATTAGATTCTTCATTACCCGAATGTATGGGATGGATAGCAACATACAAAAAAGAGAAACAAAAGTTAGCTGAGCAATCAAATGTAAAATATCTAATAACTGACACAGAGGTTTTAATCACTCCGAAACTTTTCAACAAAGTCATCATCCATGTCAGCAATCCGCGTCTTGTTTTCATTCTCATTGCAGAGAGATTTTTCCATCCCAATTATTATAAGCCTATTGACATTCAAAAATCTATCGGCAAAAACGCACAGATAAGCCCATCTGCAACAATTATGAATGCTTCCATTGGAAATAATTGCATCATTCACTCAAATGTTGTCATTTATGATGGCGTTGAAATAGGAGACGATGTAATCATTCATGCTGGAACAGTCATAGGTCATTCCGGATTAGGCTGCGAAAGAGATCAATATGGAAGCTTACACAAATTCCCGCATTACTCAAACGTCATTATAGGCTCCAAGGTTGATATTGGCCCTAATTGTCAAATTACCAAAGGCACATTATCACCTACAACAATAGGAGATGGAACTAAAATAGATGGTTTGTGTTCTATTGGGCACAATACAGTTATTGGTAAAAATAACTGGATAGCAAGTTCCGTCACAATAGCCGGTTCCGTCAAAGTCGGGAATGAGTGTATTATTTATGCATCCAGCAATATCAAAGATCAAATTCGTATAGGGAATAATGTTATTATTGGTATGGGATCATTAATACTCCAAAATATACCTGATAATCAGATGTGGTATGGCGCACCGGCAAAACAAATTAAACAACTATGAAACAATTTGATATAGTCGTATTAGGCGGAGGCATATATGGTTTATATACTGCCCTTTTTTTGTCGCAACGTGAAGTTACCGTTGCTGTTATTGATATAGATCAAAATTTCTTCTCTCGAGCATCAATGGTCAATCAAGCCCGCCTCCACAATGGCTTACATTACCCAAGAGGTCAAAAAACAGTAAACACAATACTAAAATATAAAGAGCGCTTTATACATGACTTTGGTGAAAGTATTAATTCTCAATTTAAGGCCTATTATGCTATCGCAAATAATGAGTCGTTAACCAACAAATCTGAATATGAAGATTTTATGAATAGAAATAATATACCATATTCTGAAGTTGATCCTAATACACTATTTAACTCAAATAAAGTTGAAGCATTATATCTTACTAAAGAATACTCATATAGCTATAAGATTGTTCTAAATAAACTACTAAACCACATTAGTGATGTTAAAAATGTAGATACGTTTTCGGGAACGAAGGTTATTTCAATTACAGATAAAAATGAACGCTATCAAATAGAAATAGAAAACGGCGAGTATATTGAATGCAAAGGAGTGGTAAATGCAACTTATGCTTCTACCAATATAGTAAGCCAATTATTCAACAAACCGGGATTCAACTTAAAGTACGAACTTTGTGAAGTTATTTTATGCAAAGTACCAGACACTTTGAAAGATATCGGCATTACTGTTATGGACGGCGAATTCTTTTCAATCATGCCATTCGGCTTTAGTAAATATCATACACTAACTTCTGTCCACTACACCCCACATACCGTTTCATCCCCAGAGCCATCATTTCCATGTATGAAAAATGGTAGTTGCAGTCCTCACAATATCGGGAACTGTAACCTATGCCTACATAAACCACTAACTGCATATGAAGCAATGAAAACACAGTATGAGGAATTTATACACCCCCAATTACATGGTATCGAATACATCTCTTCCATGTTTGCAATTAAGCCCATTCAGATTTCATCAGAAAAAACAGATGAAAGAAATACCCTTATTCAAATGGCAAAGCAACCGCCATTCTATATTTCTGTCCTCTCTGGTAAAATATCGACATTTTATGAGCTTGATAGCTATTTAATAGAACTTATCAACCTATTAAAAGGGTCATAATTTCATGCTATTTTCATTATTGCTTATTTGCTTCTAAAATTTCATGATATCCTTCTTTGTCGGTCCCGAGCAAATCAAAATCATTCAACAAAGAGATCGTTTGGGCCAAATGCTTGGATTCTGGAGATATCTTATGAGTAGATATAAATTTATCCAATTCTTTGATTGGAATAAACTCCAGGCATCTGGTTTCAATCTCTGCATCTTTAGCAAAACGATAACCATGAATAAAATCCTCCAATGTGAATGCCTCCGACAAGCACACTCGAACAAATGAACACACCTCAAATTCCAGTCTATTATCATTTCCAGCTGTACGGATGACTCCCACATTTAAAAAAGTAATTTGAGATGTAGGGATACATTTTTCCTGAGTTTTTCTTAAAATCCCAAGTTCTTCACTTAACGCCCTCCTCAAACATGTCATAAGGTTTGGTTGATCATCCTCATCCGACTTGTCATCTTCCGTAAATGTCTCATCATAAGAAAAGTGCCAATATCCACCACTTTGGCAATTCTCCCCACGAAACCCAGTAACAAGTTCATCACCATTTCCTCGATCGATTATAACAAAACCTCCAACAGCTACTGAATTATAAAAAGGTCTTACTTGTGCCACATTTACATTAAAATCCGGAAAGCATGATTTAACTGGAATAGTAGCCAACGCATTATACAAATTAACAGTACACTTATATGTAAAATAGTCTGAATTATAAACAGAAATTTCACATTTATCATCCTCATCCACTCTCACATCATATATACCATATAGATATTTATTAAACCGCAGTTTCGCTTGATGCATTTCATGTATAAAAACATCAGCCGTCTCTTCAGAAAGCCTAGTTATAAATTCTGGGATTGAGTAATTTTCTCCTCTATAAGTCAATTGTTCTCCATAATACTTGCTAATATAATTATAAAGACTATTATGCAAACATTGATTTTTATTCTTTTTATATACTTTTCTAAATCCTAATTCCTCCAATTTCTTCTCTCTTGTTTCAGGAAATGGAATAATAAATTCGTCATCATTAATCTTATTAACCCGAAAATACTTATCCTCCAGACAAACATTATTAACAAGCACTTTATATTGGTCTTCCCGTATTATTTTAGATTGATATTTCTTCAAATTATACCTTTTCAAGAGTTTTTTTACAAACTTATATACAAGTGGAATAGATATTCCAAAGAGTAATGGTGCAAACAAATTATCCCAAAGCAAATTCCCAACAATATCAAAATGGGTAGTCACTGTTTGAACCTGCTCTAAAACAGGTTGGACTTGCACTATAATAGTATCATCAACAAGAGTATCTTTTAAATTTATGTTCATAGATAAGCTACTTATTAAATGAATAAAAACGATTATTATTCGCCCTTTGCCTGATATTAGCAGCATATGACAAAGCATGTTCTAAAGAACTGTCTTTATTGAATGCTTCTTGACGAATACTATCAAGAGTAAAATCCAGCCACACAGAGTCACTGTCAGAAAAGGGAGCAAGATTATCAACAAGTAATACACCTAGAATCTCGACATACAGGCCATCTAAATATGATATGGCAATATCTGTGAATTGCTGTTCTCTAACCTCTAAAGACGGCACTGCTTTACATAGCATTTCTTTTAACATCAGCCCGTTTACTTTAGTTCTAGAAGTTCTTATTATGCTTTTTAATGTAGTTTCTGAGAACAAAATTCCATATGAGAAACCTTGTTTTTTATTATAAAACAACTGATATTCTTTATTAACTTTCTTAGTACTTATGATAAAGCCATTTAAACTAACCTTAGTCATAAATCCAATTAACTCAGTCACCTCTTTTGTTGTATTTTCCAACCGTTTATTTGTCTTATAATTAATTTCAAATAAATCCGGATTCTTTCCTTGAAAATATAAGTACAATCGATCAATCAACTGAACTGTATCAGCAGTCATCCTAACTAAATCAAGCTCAAAAACTGAGGCTTCAAGGCGTTTTACAGAATTTCTCCCATTAATATAGTCTTTTCTACTTTTCCGAATATCATTAACCACATAAATATTACCCCCTGAATTCCTAAGCACCCCCGGCACTATTACAGTTCTAACAACTTCGTCAAGATTTATTTCCGGGAAATTAATATTAATATATTCTTTAATTAGCTCGAGCTTAGGTATTCTTTGACAATTTTGTGAGAACTCTTCCTCAAAATTATACTCATAGAGAGTTTTGTCTAATCGTATAGTTATTAAATCATCAATATACCCGCCATCATCATGATCAAAATAATCATGATGATCAATTCCGAATTTAACATTATCTTTATTGATATATCCTCTTTTGAGATTTTGTCTGCGTTTATAATCTTTCCACAAAAACCTCGGATTTAACTTCTCTGTCAGTCTCCAAGTTACATAACTAAAAAAGATAGTTAAACCCAGCTTAAATAGAGGAGTTTCCAAAAATTCTACAAGATAGTCAGTCATAGCTAATATTACTCAAAATATCTTATCACCTTTGCAGGATTCCCCATAACCAATGCATTTGCAGGGACATCTTTTGTTACAACTGAACCAGCAGCCACCATTGCCCATTCACCTATAGTAACACCACATACTATAGTTGCATTCGCCCCAATAGAAGAACCATACTTTAGAATAGTTTCGCTAACCTGCCAATCGCCCCCACTTTTCAATGTTCCATCTTTATTGATAGCTCTTGGATATTTATCATTTGTAAAAGCAACTGATGGACCGATAAAAACGCCATCCTCAATAGTCACACCACGTGGAATCATCACACTGTCTTGAATCTTAACCTTATCGCCTATCTTAACCCCCTCATCCACAAATATGTGGCGATGAATCTTACACTGACTACCGATAATAGCCCCTTTCAATATAATAGTACCCTCTTCGATAATGGTTTCAGCCCCTATTACAGCTTCCGGAGCAACATAGTTTGGAAATTTTAAATTGTACATAAAAATGGTATTACACCTATCGGCAGAATTAAATATTTTATTATTAATAAGTTGCGCACTATTACTGTCATTTAGCATAATAGAAGCACCCAAGTATTTAAATCCAACAGGCGTATACACAACTAAGATGCAATAGTCGCAAATAATCTTGATATTTGCAAACTGTTTGTCAATAATTTAACGTGAATTCGATATAATGACAATAATTCTCTTATTGAATAATAAAACAATAGCAAAATATCAATTTTATAGTATTAACTATAGCTTTCAAAGGTGTTTTTATAGTTAATACTAACTATCCCGCACTCATTGATCAGCTTTACTGTTGCAATATTGAGCTATTATTCTCATGCTAACAGCTGTTTTATTACTTGTTTTCTTCACCTTATTAAGACAGAGCAGACGCATAAAGTACACCCCTAAGATTAGATGGCAAAAGGAATACGAAGTAAATTGCCGAATAAAACTAGCATTTTTTAGAAAAGCTGCAGGTTTCATTCGGCAATTAATCTCTGTCTACAATAACACATACATTTAAGCATGATTCTTATAATTAATCAACTCCATCAACAAATAATACAAAACGTGTAACTATTTAAAGCATTCCCCGAATTCTCAAATTAGTAAAACTTTAATTTGCAGGATAGACATATCCAGATATAGATTTAGGAAGAAAATGCCAGCCATCATAGATTTGACTAACGGTCGGATCTGTTGATGTATAATGATTAATTAAATCATCATTATAGTATTCATATAAAGGTATCAAATTATCTCCTATATCTTTATATATATATCCAGATATAGATTCTGGCAATAATTTCCATCCTGGGAAATCTTGGTTTATAGTTGAAATGGTTGTGGTGTAATGATCAAAACTGTTATCACTATAATACTCATAAAAAGGAACTGTTCCATCATATCTTTTTTTAACGACATACCCTTCAACGCCACCATATTTCCAACCTGAATATTTTTTCTCTATATCAACTTGTGTGGTAGTATAATGATCCATGCGCTTTTGATTTACCTCATTGGGATTGTCATATACATATATATGCAATGGCAACAACTCTAACATATCTATTTTCGATTTCTCTATATGCTTAATCACAGCTGCTTTTATTACCTGCTTCTTTACAGGGTCAGATATAAACTCATAAATTGGATAAGTTTCCTTCCAATTAATCTCAGTCAAACAGGAATTTGCTAAAGATAATGATTTTTCCCAACTCAGTACATCAACACTTGTTGGCATACCCTTTTCTAAATCATATTTCAAATTTGTACCACTACCACCATAAAACATAACATATAATTCTTTATGTTGATTATCTTTTACTAAACTCTCATCCACAGTATCTATATGTTCCAAATTATAACTTACTCCGATTCCATCTAAAGTTGATTTAAATCCCGAACTCACAGTTCTCCTTTTTGTTGAAGCATCTCTTGCTTTAGTGATAACGGAACGAAAAATTAATTTATAACGTCCACCAATTATGATATCCGTTAGAACATGCGTACCATATCTTTCTACGATCCGATTGGGAGAAAGTCGCTCTAAGTCTTCCTTGAAACTATCTGATAAATATTGAGATAAGCGACTGATTTCATCATTAAAATAAATATGTTTTAGATTTCTAACTAAATCCAAACTAGCAAATGAATACTTACTTGAATAAGAATATTCTGTTTTCAAATAAGCATTATTAGTTATTGTATTTGAGAAGAATACTGTATCTTTTTCATTGCCATAACTCATTGTATATGTTGCCTTTGTTTCTGTCGTAATATTCTTCACATAATCAGCTGATGAATAGCCATAATACATTCGGTCATGTCCATAAGAAGCAGTACCAGACTCCAATCTTCCAGAATGGTCTTGCTTATACTTCTCTACATTCAAGACAGGACCTTTGACTGATAAAGGATGTAAATACTCATTCGTCACATCGTAACCATACCCTACTACATCAAACTTTTCATCACCAGCAGCTCTAGTCATTGTAGTCCATGAAACCACTGAAGTTGAATCGATTAAGAAGTCTTCAAGTTCCGAGCAAGAATAACAAATGGCTAATATAAAGCCAAAAACCAATAAATCTTTTTCATAACATTAATTTTAGAGTTAATAATCGTACAAGATAAAAAATATTATCATAAAACACGAGTTAAAATAAATGTTTGTAAACAC
>NC_021017.1:3214381-3284050 GCF_000210075.1 Bacteroides xylanisolvens XB1A | reverse complement strand
TCATTCTTAATGAAATAAATAACGTATTGTCTCCCGTTCTCGAAAAGTTAGCAACTTTCCGCATAGAAATAATTCATTAATAGTTCCCATAAGCCCCAATATTTAAGTGAAAACCTTAGAACCCTATCAATGGTGTCAGCAAAGGTATTATACCACAATTTTTCTCATAAAACGATTTATTTCTGTGTTAGAAATTCAACCTAACGAGAAGATAAACAAAAGACTATGGGAAGAAAGGGTTAAATTGGTAGCAATTACAGCATAAGTGTTAATTAAAATTCAATAAACTATTGACCGTAACTAACCCCTAGTAAACCATATTCTCCATCTGAGGCCTGCCCAGTTATGACCTTACTTGTTTCTATTTATTTGGTAATCAAACTTCGTCCATATCCGAAGTATATGCCTAAAAAACAAGAATGACCAGGGTCTTAGGTTTACGGTAATTGTGACATAAGTGTTAATGAAATGTTTAACGAACTATTGTCCATATATACTATAGAAAAATCGGATTCTGAAATAATATTTTCCAATATTGCTGAGTCATGTCGTTACACAATATGACATATTTATCAGGAGTATCCGCCAACAAAGCTCCAAACTTACCCAAAGTCCCCTTTGTTGTAACTTGATGTTTACAATGAGCGATCAAATACAAATCCATATATCCCTTATCAGAGCCATTAATATCAACAACTTCTGCAGAATCTGCTATAGAAAGTTTTGGTAACAATTCAACCCTCACCCATTCGGGTTCATCGGAAAAGAAATAAAAATAAGGTTCATGTAATTTCTTCTTCAAAAAAAGAATTGCTTTCATAAAATAATCTAAAGATGCCGGTGCTCCATATGAAGAAACCTCCTCCCTTAAATCCCCTCTCCTAACATGTACAGCCACAGAATTGGGATGTGCAGCTATTTCATCACTCTTTTCCCTATTTACATCATCCAAAACACCATCAGACAATTTATACAAAGATTGAAAAGCTTCAAGCCACTTCAATGATGGAAAATGATAATAGCCTCCCAAATAAACCGGAGGCACAAAATCTAGAAAAGAAAAATCATTAGTACGAATAGCGCCGTCATTGCCGCCATAAAAATATTTCCTCTTATAAATATTAATTTCATAATCAGACGCCACTGCAAAGTCCAAATAAGGGAAAGCTTTTAAAATATCAAAATTTCTAACATATTCATTATTTATATCCGCCCCCCACTCTTTATAAAAAGCTAGATCATAGCAAACGGAGAATCCAGCTTTTACATACAAGTATCCCAACAAATACTGATGCATTTGAGAGCAAATCCCACCATCCATCATTACAATAATTTTTGGACGGATAATTTTCCAATCAATTAAATATCGATAGATATTTCTTTTCAGATCCTTCAACATTTATTCCAGTTCATTAACTTTGCACTATTTATACTGTGCAAAGATATACATCTTTACCATTGCATTAGTATAAAATCACAAGTATTTTATATACATTTGCAATATATATAATACATCAATTTTACATACCTGAGGAATATGAGCAGATTACTTATAAGTATTATTACTGTAAATTTCAATAATAAGCATGGACTTATCAAAACTTTGAATAGTATTAAAAGCCAAAAGTGTAATTCATTTGAGCATATTATTATTGATGCTAATTCAACAGATGAAAGTACAGACATTATAAAACAATATGAAAAAGAAGTAACATATCCACTTTATTGGACTTCAGAACCCGACAAAGGCATCTATGATGGTATGAATAAGGGTATAAAACAAGCCCACGGAGAGTATCTATACTTTCTAAATTCAGGGGATGTTCTTATGGATAGCACAATACTTCAGAAACTGCCATTAGACGGAAGCAAATATATTTACGGTAACATAAAATACGTATTATCAACAAGCTCTTATAGAAATATCAGCCCTGCGGCAACATTAGATATTATTTATCTTCTCAAAACAGCATTACCTCATCAGGCCTGCTTCATCCACCATTCATTATTCCAGACACAATTATACAATACGAAATATAAAATCATATCAGATTGGATACACACAATGAAAAGTATCATTTTTGAAGGATGTAGTTATAAACACATAGACATAACAATAGCAGAAGTTGATGGCACTGGAATTAGTTCAAATCAAGAGAAGTTAATGGAAGAACGAATAAAATGGATCAAAGAACAGTTTCCACAAGCCATACTAGACGCCTTGTCTGAATTGTACGAATACAAATATTCTGAATTAGGTTCACTTATTCCAACAATATCCCAAACCAAAAAATTCAAAAAAAGAATAAGAAAAATCGTTCTTCTACTTTTGAAAATTAACAACTTATTCTCTTCTAATAAAAGAAAAGAGAAAATGATATCTAAAATATGGGAGCCTTTTTGAAAAGTATTCTTAAATCTTTCCTTTCCTCACATAACGCATCAATTTAAAATTTCCAAACCAAGTAGAAAATCTATAAGCATCTATTACTTTACGTTCATAGTATTGTAATGAACACCCCAAATTAGGATAAAAGCACAAATCCTGAATTATTCTTTTCATTTCCTCACCTATATTATCAAATCGTCTCCACAAAATCATCATAAATGTATTCTTCAAATGGAAAAAGGCCAAAGATTCGCCCAATTCTTTTACCAAGCCTTTCTGTTTTATAGTATCCTCAATCCATCGAGAATAGGTTTTAAATTCTTCAAATTTTTCATCACTAAACACAGGAATACAAGACAAAGAAGATGGACGTTCATTATAATTTAAGATTGCCTTATTCAAGGAAACAATTTTTTTTGCCGCTAACACAATCTGAGTTGTCCATATCACATCCTCACCAAAGGAAATATGCGGCATTATATCTATAAGATTTTCTTGAAGCAAACTACGTTTTTGAAATTTAGACCACAAACTCCAATAAGCCTTCCCTAGTAATATCTCATTTAAATAGCCGACACCAGTTATCTGTTCAAATTGAAGTTTTCCCGATTCTCTTTTTACACCATTTTGTGCACAAAAACAAAAAGGGAAAGCAACAATATCAGCCTCCCAACTCTCTGCTTTTTCAACTAATAATTCTATCGCGTCATTAATCAAGATATCATCGCTATCTAGAAATTGAATATATTTACCTTTTGCAATATCTATCCCCATCTTCCTAGCTAAAGAAGGACCTTGATTTTGTTTTCTTTTGTAGAAAATACGATTATCACCATCTGCATACCGAGCTATAATCTCCGCACTTTTATCAGTACTTCCATCATCAATAAGAATAATTTCAAGCTCCTTATACGTTTGACTAATTACACTATCTATAGTAAATGCGATGTATTCTTCACTATTGTATACAGGGATTATCACAGAAACCAATGGAAATAACTGAATCATAAATTTCACCTTTTAGAAAACTACCATATCTTTTTGAGACACAAATTCAATCACTTCACAAAAGTAATACAAAATTAAAGAAGAGCATGTAAATTAAACTATAAAATATATCAAAGTTATGTATCTTGAAAAGACCAATAACTAAGGAATAACCAACGAATACTACAATAAGCAAAGAGATTTATACACCAAACATAAAATATCACATTTAAATTAGTGTTTACGATAATACTTCCAGTAACAAAGCAACCAACGATACGTTATTTTCCTAACGCGTTTATATATCCAACCATCTATTTCATCTGGAGATAAATAAAGCCATTTTTTCATTTTATGCCTCATATCTTTTATTTGTTTTCTATCTCTTATAAGCTGAGCTCCTTTCATAAAATCATCAAAACGACGAAAACAAGTCAATACAATTTGAAATATGACCTCTGCTCTTTGATGTTCAGAAAACAGTTTGTTTCTTTTTACAAACTCAATTCTCGGATATTCTGCCAAAAAAAAATGATATTGCTTGGTTGAATCAATAGAATGACATGTACTCCCTTCTCTTTGAAGATAATTATAATATTCACGATCAATCCATACTACTTTTTTGCTCAAAGCTACCCATTGATATACTACCGCATGATCCTCAAAAAACACTCCTTCAGGAAACAAGATGATATTAAATAAATCCCTTTTAAATAATTTAGTACATGGAGAGCTACTTACTTTCTCACATATAATATCTTCTACCACTTCTTTTGACATTCGTTCTACCACCAATCCTGAATTCGTATAAAGATGTTCTATCCGACCATCTTCATATTCATAACAAAAGTTGCAATATGCTATATCCGCATGATAAGTTTCAATAGCGCATAGCAAATCCATATACATTCTTTCATTTATACAATCATCGCTATCAACAAAACCAATATATGGAGCAGATGCTATTTTAAGACCAGCATTCCTCGCAATAGAGGCACCAGCCTCCAGAAGATGAATAACCTTTATACGATTATCAATCCTGCCATATTCATCACATATATCAGATGATGTATCCTCCGACTTATTATCAACTAAGATTATTTCAATATCTTTCAATAATTGACTACGTACAGATTCAATACAACGCTTTAAATATGGAGCTGTATTATGAACAGGAATGATAACACTCACACGATATTGGCATTCTGTCTTTTTCATTCTAAATATATTTTATATATTATGCGAATCAGTAGTTGAAATCACTTGCTGATTCAGTTAGTTAAATTGTTATTATTCAATTAAACATCTCATCACCATTTCGCAACCCTTCTGAAAATAAAAATAAAAAAGGGAAAGTAACTACTAAAATTGCGACTAAAGGATACTGTTCTACAAAGAACATGTATTATTTCGGACTCAAACTCCACACCTTAGCTTTCCACAGGAAAGGAGCCATTCCATCCCCCGAAATGATTATCTTATCATCAGAGAGGAGAATGATCTGGCCATACTGACTCCTGTTAAAGCCATAAAGGAAAAGTTCTTAGTATTACTCAAAGAGAGCAAGCTGGTAGAGACCTGTTTTCTACTGCCGTGTCAAAGGTCAGACAACCGATAGAATCTTTTTTCAACTGGCTGAATGAGAAAACAAATATTCAAAGAGCGATGAAAGTCAGATCTACATCCGGACTTTTGGTACATACGACGGGGAAAATAGCCATCGCATTCATTTATCTAGTTTTCTAAAACAATGAATCAGAGTTCAACTACTGATTCGCATAAATTATTAATTCCAATTCTGCACATTCAACTTCAAAAAAGTGAAATTTTATTCAACAATAAACAACATTTAAAACCCTATTAAAGCATTTCGGGCCAATACAAGTTTGGAATTGATAACAAAGATAAGAAATTCTATTAGAACTATACCTAAAAATATAATCTTCTGTAGAAATCAAACAGTTCATTGCATTTATTTACGTTTATGGCCACCTCTTTAAATGATATTTATTATATTTTTTCTTCAATATTCAAAAATAGCCAAACATAAAAACACATCTACGCAATTATTAGACTCGTATCAATGTAAAAACAAAAATAGGCAACATCATAACATTTTCACATACAAGCGGTTCACTCGAAGATTAAAGACAAGTCCCTTTGGCATTTCTGTTTTTTCTTTATACCTTTGCCACACTATCTATACATCATTTGTATTAGCAATAAAAGAATTCAGACTTTAATGAAAGAGAGAAAATTAATGAATCCCCAATCTACTATGACGAATATTGACATCATAATCCCCATCTATAATGCTTTTGATTTTGTCAAAAAGTGCATTGAAACAGTAATTGAGCATACAGATCTTACCCAACACACATTATTGTTAGTCAATGATAAAAGCACAGACGAAAGAATATTGCCCTTATTGAATTCTTTTATAAAAGAAAATCAATCGCTAAATATCATATTAATAGATAACAAAGATAATCAAGGATTTGTCCGAACTGTGAATATTGGCATGCAATATTCACACCATGATGTAGTCTTATTAAATAGTGACACTGAAGTAACCAGAAATTGGCTTTCCAAAATACAAAATTGCGCATATAGTAAACCTGCAGTAGCTACTGTTACTCCCCTATCCAATAACGCGACTTTAGCATCTGTACCTGTTTTTTTGGCAGAAAACACCATTCCTCCAGGTTTAAGTGTAGAAGAATATGCTGACATTGTCGAAAAATGCAGCATGAATTTATTTCCTGATATTCCTACTGCGCACGGATTCTGTATGTATATTAAAAGAGAGGCAATAGACGATCTAGGTCTATTCGACGAAGAAACTTTTGGAAAAGGATATGGGGAAGAAAATGATTTCTCATATAGATGTTTACAAGCTGGATATAGACATTTATTATGTGATAACACATATATTTATCATAAAGGGACCCAATCTTTCACTCAAGAAAAGACCAATTTGATAAACTCTCATCTACAAATATTAAAAGAGAGATACCCAGTATGCTTTGCAAACACTGAAGCTTTTGTTCAACAAAATCCGATCTCAGAGATACAACTGAATGTGCGTTATAACACAGATATGTATTCTAAAAAGAATGTACTGATTGTAATACATGAGTTCAAAGCGATCAACGAAAGGAACATCGGCGGAACAACATTGCATGTACATGATTTAATTAGAAACATGCGAAAGGAATTTAATTTTCATGTAATCTATTATTCTGTGGATGATTTCAGATACTATCTAACCTCTTATTTTTCATCTGACGAAATTACTGTTTCTCTAGGCATGTATTCTCAATATACAGCTTTAAATCTTTATAATGATGTTTTCAAGAAGGATATTGAGAGATTGATAACGGCCCTAAGAATAGATTTAATCCATATCCATCACTTAAGAAACATGTATTTGGATATTTTCAAAGTGGCACAAGAGAAGAACGTTCCCTTTATATATACAATGCATGATTTTTATTCAATATGTCCTTCGGTAAAACTCTTCGACGAGGAAACATTTCTTTGTAATTATAACAACCAAAATGGATGTAGTTCATGCATATCAAAAAAGTTTAAACTGAATATTAATTTTATACCGTTATGGAGAAAAGAATTTTATTCGAATCTTAAATTAGCAAAGAAAATAATCGTCCCCTCTTCCAATACTAAGAATATTGTTTTAGATATATACAAAGACCTAACAATCGACGTAATAGAACATGGCTACAATCAAGCAAACAAAGAATCGAATTATTCTAACATAAAGAAAAACAAAAAAGAAAAGTTTAATATCGCTTTTATTGGTGGGATTTCAGAAGAAAAAGGTTTAAGATATTTAAAAGGGTTAATAGCTGAAGCTAGAAAATCCGAGATAACAATCCATCTCTTTGGAATGGCAGAAAATAAAAAATATAACACCAATAAACAAAATTATATCTATCATGGTGAATATTTACAGAAAGACCTACCTAATCTACTACTTGAGAACGACATTAAACTAGTATGTTTAATGTCCATGTGGCCAGAAACATATTCCTATACTTTATCAGAAAGCCTTATTGCTGAAATTCCTGTAATCACATTCGATTTAGGAGCTATAGCTGAACGGGTGAAAGCAATTGATGCAGGATGGATTTTCCCCATACACAGTACCGCAAAAGATATTTTTAAGTTCATTTTAACAGTCAAATCAAACATCGCAGGAGAATATCAAAAGAAAAAAGAGAATATCAGACATTATTTAAAAGAAATGAAGTCTGTAAAAGAAATGGCTAATGAATATGCAAGAATATACAATAAAACCATCAATACATTCCCTGTTTTAGCTTATGATACCAATGACACACAATCAAAGATTGAATTCTACAAAAAAAGCAGAGAACTCAATCCATCAAGTATAAAGTCGATACAAGAAAAGAAAGAATATAAACGCATAAAAAATATCATTAAAGGATCGGCACCCTTTAAACGCGCTTTTAGAGAAATGAAGCTCTATCGTGAGACCTATAAAAATAGCAAGTGGCGAAATAAAATCCTTTTCAAATTTATATGGTATAGAATTATATGTCTTAATACTTGTAGTACTTTTACCAAAAAATATTATTAGATAGTTCATCGTAAAAAGATGCCATACACATAACAAAAGAAGTCATAAACCAAATTCAATAAAGTTCCATCAAAATGATTAACGTCTTATACATAGCAGTAGGTGAAGGAGGCTCTGACCAAGCATTAATCACTTTAATTAAAGAACTTAAAAGCAAAATAAGGCCTTATGTCACATTAGGGAAATTAGCTAGCCAATCAACCATTAATAAATTGAAATCGGAAAATATACCATATAGTATTCTTAACTACGACTTCTTCTGGTATCCCTCAAAAAAAAATTTATGGAATTATATTACTCGTCCCATATATGCCTTTAAATTAAAAAATAAAAAGAAATTCTTTACCAAACAAATCATAGAATTATCCAAACAATATAAGATTGATATTATTCATACCAATTCTTCTGCATATCAGTTTGGGGCTACTGCAGCTCAATCACTAAAGATTCCACATATATGGCACCTAAGAGAGTATCAATCTTTAGATTTTGGACATTCACACGCTTACTCACTTCCATATTTAAAAAAACAACTACACAAATCCGGCAATTTCAATATAGCAATAACAAAAGGTATATATAATTTCTACCAACTAAAGGAGGAAAACTCGACTATTATTTACGACGGTGTTTTGAGGCAAAGTTATAAACCTAAAGAGTTTCCTAAAGAAAAGTATTTTCTATTTGTAGGACGCATCGTGAAAGAGAAAGGCATATTTTCACTATTAAATAGCTATAAAGACTATCTACTAAGAGGAGGTACCTTCAAATTAATACTTGCCGGAAACTATTCTTCAAAGACAAAACAAAAAATTGATAGACTAATAGGAAAATACAATATACAAAATAATATTACGCTTAAAGGAGCATTACCCACCAATCAAATATATGATCTAATGAATCGCGCAACAGCTTTAATCGTCCCGTCACCGTTTGAAGCATTTGGTCTAATTACAGCAGAAGCTATGTTTAACAAATGCTTAGTTATTGGAAAAGATACTGCCGGAACAAAAGAACAATTTGACAATGGTCAAAAAAAATACAATAAAGAAATTGCTCTTCGTTTTACCAACGAACAGCAATTAGCCACGCATTTAACAGATATAGAACAAAAACAGATACAACAATACACTGAAATCATCGAACGAGCATATAATTATGTTTCGTCATTATACTCTATTGAGAACAATGCCAAACAGATAGAGCGTCTATATACATCTATTCTTAGAACATAGTTATTTATAAGACGTAAACAAAATTACATGCATTTACAATATCAATAATTATTTTATATTTATCTTTGCAAAAAAATTAGGCCGTGCTATTTAACTCATTCGAATTCTTAGTCTTTCTACCAATAGTATTCTTATTATATTGGTTTGCTTTCAAAAAATTAAGGGCACAAAACTTATTTGTTGTTGTAGCTAGTTATCTATTTTATGGTTGGTGGGATTGGCGCTTTCTTATCTTAATAGCGTTTACTACTTTATGTAGCTATGCAAGCGGAATCCTACTTGAACGGCAAGAAGGACATAGACACATCCAACGTTTAATAAGTATTGCCAACATTGTATTAAACCTAACCATATTAGGAATATTCAAGTATTTCAACTTCTTCTCGGAAAATTTACAACACCTGTTTCAGTGGTTTGGATTTGAATTGGATTGGGTCACATTAGATATCTTACTTCCAGTAGGAATTAGCTTCTATACATTTCAAGCACTTAGTTATACAATCGATATCTACCGTCACAAGATGAAACCCACACATGATATTGTAGCATTCTTTGCTTTTATCAGTTTTTTTCCTCAACTTGTTGCAGGTCCTATCGAAAGAGCGACCAATTTACTACCGCAGTTCGAAAGCCAACGAACTTTCGATTACACAGCGGCAGTAGATGGTATGAGGCAAATTTTATGGGGATTATTCAAAAAGATTGTTGTAGCAGACACATGCGCTGTCGCAGTCAATCAAATCTTTGCAAATTATCAAACACTTGATAGTTTGAATCTGGTTTGGGGAGCTTTCTTATTTACTTTCCAAATTTATGGAGACTTTTCTGGATACTCGGACATCGCTATAGGTACAGCAAAGTTATTTGGCATTAACTTACTACAGAACTTCAACTTTCCATATTTTTCTAGAGATATTGCCGAATTTTGGAGACGTTGGCATATTTCACTCACCACTTGGTTCAGAGATTATATTTATATCCCATTAGGAGGAAGTCGATGTAGCAAATGGAAATCTTTCCGTAACACTATGATAATTTTCTTAGTTAGCGGTCTCTGGCATGGAGCCAATTGGACGTTTATTTGTTGGGGTGCATTTCATGCTCTACTATTTCTACCATTATTACTCATGGGAAGAAACAGAAAGTATAAAGACATAGTAGCTGAAAACAAATACCTACCATCCCTCAAAGAACTTGGACAGATTATTAGTACTTTCATTCTTGTAATGATTGGTTGGGTTATCTTCCGCGCCGAAAATATAAAAGAGGCCTATCAATATATCATTTATATGTTTACTAAATGGCAACCTTCATCGCTTGAATATGGAGTTAAATGCATCCAATACATTGCTATTTTGATTATCATAGAATGGATTAACAGACGCAAAATGCACGGACTAGAAATAAATATAAAATACCCTATAATCAGATGGGGAATCTACTGTGCCATATTCTATTATATATTTTATTACTCTAATGATATTCAAACATTTATCTATTTTCAATTCTAGAACTTTATGAGAAAATTTATATTAAAATGCTTATTCACCATATTCCCTGTCATGGTATTAATATACGCATATGGCTTTTATGTGAATTTCTATTTAATAGATCGTCTAACCAAAGCCGGTGATTTAGGGAAACTTGGCTACTTTTACATAGACAAAACCCAAACCAATTTAGGTACACCATTATCAGAGAACAAGGTAGATACATATTATGACAACATACAAAGAAATTACAAAGTTATGACCATAGGAGACTCCTTTAGCCAACAAGGTTTCAGTGGTTATCAAAATTATTTAGCAGCCAAATTAGGAGAAAGAATCCTCAACTATCCTGATCCAAGAGGAAGAGGATATAGCTCTGAAGATATCGCATTGTATTTATTGAATAACGATATATATGCTAGCCTAGGATGTAAGACTGTTATTATTGAAACGGTCGAAAGAGAATTTGTACAGCATATACTTAGCTTTAGAGATATTAAAGACATCAATTATACTCTTGAGAAAGAAGACAATAAGCCAGAAAATAATTTTACAGAAAAAAAGAAGAAAGATTATTTAATGGAAACGTTTAAATATATCAAATATCATTTATACAAATCAAAAAGGCCAGTAAAAGAAGTACAGTTAAACACTGATTGTTTCTCTGTTCCACCATACAACACCTTCTATTTTTACAATGACGATTTATGGAAATTATCAATCACAGAAGAAGAATACAACGCCATTTTAGACAAACTAAACTACCTTCATAAACGCTTTCAAGAAAAAGGCATTGACCTCTATTATATGATAGCTCCCGATAAATATGATGTATACCAACCATATATAATAAATAATCCATACCCGCCTAAGAAAGTAATTGATCAACTAGAAGAAAATGGAATTAACCAACTAAAATGGTTTATTAATCCTAGAGATAATTTTAGAGAAATGATTGCCAGCGGAGTCAAAGACGTTTATCATATAGATGATACGCATTGGGCAACTATAGCTAGTGAAACTGTTGGTAATATTATTGCAGATAAGATAGAAAAATCCACCGACTAAATTTACTTTTAAGTGATTATTAGCAAGTATTTCATAAACATTATCCATTTCCAATAAAAACATCCAGTAATCACAGACGATCTTTATCACGAGTAATCAACCAAGGCATCAGCCAACTAAAACTTTTATTAAATCGTTCTACATAATAATCACTAGAATTTGCTTTTAAAGAAGCTACTAAGTGCAATGTAAGTTCCTTCTTGATTTCAGTAGGAACCTTAAGTCTTTTTATCTCTTTATAAAAGCTCCCATGACGCACAGTCTTTCTTTGCCTCCCTATATTAACGAGAGAATGCTCTATTCTATTTACTATATATATGTCTTCTCGAACCCCATCGCCTGTCTTTTGCCCCTTCTTGGTAGTGCTTACATTATGCAAACGAAAATTATTCAATTTTTCATAAACTTCGACTACCATTCCTTGCTTAGCCATTTCTATCCAGAAAAGCCAATCGCCACTATAGCGCATTGAAAAGCAAGACAAGTCTTTTATTTGTTCAAAACATTGTTTACGAAAGACAACACCACTAGCATTGTAAATATAGTTACGCCAATAAAGATTATGTTTTATATAATCTTCACCATCAAAAACACCCATATTATGAGAACGACTCAACTGTTTTGAAGTCCAACGATCAAAATCAGTAGTTAACTGATTACCTTCCCCATCTATACAATGTGAGCCCAGAAAGCAAAAAGAAGCATCCGGATATTGTTTCAAAACAGAGACTGCCTTTTTCAAAAAAGAGGGTTCAGCCGCATCGTCACTTTCGGCAATCCAAATGTACTTTCCACGAGACAAACTAATGCCTTTCTGCCATTGAGCAAAAGGACTTCCTGTATTGACTGAGTTAATCTCCAAATGACTGACATGAGGATTAGCACTATAATGTTTTAAAATAGATGTACTATCATCCGTTGACGCATCATCCAATAATATAATCTCATAATCTGTATATGTTTGGGCCAATACCGATTCGATACGTTGCCGCAAAAAACGAGCATAGTTATAATTAGGAATGATTACACTAACTTCCACCGAATGATTTTCCATTACAAATACACTATTAATCTTAGTTATAATAACAAACTGATAGCAAAGATACAGATATTATTCTTAAAAAAGACGCTAACCCTCTAATGTTTAGCAAAAAAGCCTTTAACACTTGTCACAACCAAATAAAATGTATACATTTGTAGAATTTTAGTGCAAGCCCCCTTAACTATTTAACTAACATAGTAATAATTATATGAATAAACCAATGGCGAGCAACATAAGTACATCGCTAATTATATCCACCTATAATAGAAGCGACGCATTAGAATTATGCGTTAAAAGCGTGCTACGTCAATCTCTCCTTCCTGATGAAATTATCATTGCCGATGATGGTTCTAAAGAAGACACAGGAGAACTAATTCATCAATTGGCAGCTTCCTCTGAAGTTCCCATTATTCATGTTTGGCATGAGGATTTAGGCTTCAGACTGGCCTCCATCCGCAACAAAGCTATTGCGAAAGCATCTAAAGAATATATTATACAAATTGACGGAGATATCGTCTTACACAAAGATTTCGTCAAAGATCATGTACGTTTTGCAAAAAAAGGTAGTTTTGTAACCGGTAGCCGTGTATTAATCCGGGAAGGCTTAACGAGAAAAATGTTAGCAGAAAAAAACTGCATCATTTCCATTCACGACAAAGGTACTAAAAACACAATCAACGGAGTACATTTACCTTGGTTGAGTCCACTACTTCAACATTATCGTCAATGGGATGTTTCTTACTCGAGAGGATGCAATATGGCTTTCTGGAAAGAGGATTTGTTAAAAGTCAATGGGTACAATGAAGCTATTACCGGATGGGGAAGTGAAGATCATGAATTAGTATGCCGCCTTATCAACAGCGGTGTACGCAAGCGTACCATCAAATTTGCGGGAATCGTGTTCCATCTTCATCATGAACTACACGGAACAGATAATCTAAACAACAACCGCAGTATTTTGAACGAAACAAAAGTCAGGAAACTAACCTGGTGCGATAAAGGAATCATACAAAACTAATATGGAAAAGAATTTGAACTTTTTAGATCGAAACGAATTTAACTACAGTCCATCAAAAGAAGTAGTAGAAGCTTTAAAAAACTTCGATATAAATAAACTTTGTTTTTATACCCGCATTTATGATGAAGGAAAGAAAAGTATATTATCTGTTTTCTTGTCCGAACTATACGATATAGATGAAACTCAAGTTTTATTGGGATACGGCGGAGAAGATATTCTGAAGCAAGCCGTTCATTACTTCCTGACTCAAGAAGATGGAAACAAAACGATGTTGATTCCCAAGTTCTCATGGTGGTATTATAAGTCAATTGCAGATGAGGTGAATGGCCATACTTTGCAATATCCTCTTTACGAAGACGGAAACACTTTTAAATATGACTTTGAGACGCTGAAAGATATGATTCAGAAAGAGAATCCGAAGATTCTTTTACTGGCTTCTCCCAATAACCCTACCGGCAACGGTTTAACTCCGAAAGAACTGGATGAACTGCTTGCAGAAGTACCCAGCCAAACAGTGGTACTGATAGACGAGGCATACGCTTCTTTTGTTTCAACTGATACCAGTTATATCAAAAAACTGGTTAATAAATATCAGAATTTGATTATTTCCCGTACTTTATCCAAGTTTTATGGATTGCCCGGTTTACGTATGGGATTCGGATTTATGAGTAAAGAACTGGAAAAATTCAGCAGATACAGCAATAAATATCTGGGATACAACCGAATATCCGAAGATATCGCCATTGCAGCTCTTAAATCGGACGCACACTACCGCAACATCGCCAAACTGATGAACGAAGACCGTGAGCGCTACGAAAAGGAAATCGGCGTGTTACCCGGATTCAAAGTATATGAATCGGTTGCCAATTTCATTTTAATCAAATACCCGATAGAGCTAAAAGAAGCTTTACAAAAGGCTTTTGCTGAACAGAGTTATAAAGTGAAGTTTATGAATGAACCGGATATCAACACTCATTTGCGTATCACATTGGGACGCCCAGAGCAAAACCGGATCGTTATAGATACAATTAAAGAAATCGCCTCCAAATGAAAGCAGTAATATTAGCCGCAGGAATAGCGTCACGCTTACGCCCGCTGACCGATACAACGCCCAAATGCCTCCTCAAGATAGGAGAACGATGCCTACTGGAAAGGGCTTTTGATGCTCTGATACAAAACGGATTCGACGAATTCATTATCGTCACGGGGTATCGCCAGCAACAAATCGTTGATTTTCTGCAGGCACGTTATCCAGTCCAAAATATTACTTTCATCTATAATGACAGATATGAATCAACCAACAATATCTATTCATTATGGCTTACCCGACCGCATACCGACGAGGAAGAAATATTGTTATTAGACAGTGATATTATTTTTGATCCTCAAATTGTAGAAAAACTGCTTCATTCGGACAAAAACGACATATTGGCACTGAATCGACACGAGCTTGGAGCGGAAGAAATAAAAGTCATCGTAGACGACGCACAAAAGGTTGTTGAAATCAGCAAAGTTTGTTCTATATCCGATGCTATCGGAGAGTCTATCGGTATCGAAAAGATGTCAGCTGAATACACCAAAGCTCTATTCCGGGAACTGGAAATTATGATTACCACTGAAGGACTGGACAATATATTCTACGAACGGGCTTTTGAGCGACTGATTCCGCAAGGATATAGCTTTTACGTCATGGATACCACCGAGTTCTTCTCGGCCGAACTGGACACCGTAGAGGACTTTCAACAGGCACAGAAGCTGATTCCAGCAAGTCTTTATTAATCAAAATTCAGATAGAAATGGCAAATTACGATATCCGCCCTCTACAGCTTCGCATATTAAAGAATTTATTAGCTGTTGACAAAGTTTGCAAAGAACATAATCTGCGATATTACATCATGGCAGGCACCATGCTGGGAGCCGTCCGCCACAAAGGATTTATCCCTTGGGATGATGATCTGGATATCGGTATGCCAAGAGCCGATTATGATTTATTAATGGCTAATGCCAAAGAATGGTTGCCGAAACCATACGAAGCTGTATGTGCTGAAAACGACAAGGAATATCCTCTTCCATTCGCAAAAGTACAGGATGCCGACACCACTCTAATTGAACGTATGCATCTCAAATATTTGGGAGGCGTATATATTGATATATTCCCACTGGACGGAGTTCCGGAGAGCCGCATGGCGCAAAGAATGCATTTTGCAAAGTACGAATTCTACAAACGTATACTTTATCTGATTCATCGCGATCCATACAAGCATGGAAAAGGCCCCAGTTCATGGATACCGCTATTATGCAGAAAACTTTTTACCCTTACCGGAGCACAGGAAAGTATCAGGAAAGTAATGAAAAAGTATGATTTCGACCAATCCGCGTTGGTCTGTGATTATGATGACGGAATGAAAGGAATCATGTCTAAAGATATTCTGGGTACCCCTACTCCAGTCTTATTTGAAAATGAAGAAGTGTGGGGAGTACAGAAATACGATGTCTATCTGTCACAGAAATACGGAGATTACATGACCATACCTAAACAAAGTGGGCAAAGACAACACAATTTCCATTATTTAGACCTGAATAAACCTTATCGGGAGTTTGAAGTCTAACTATAATCACATAAAGGTAAGAAGTAGAAATGAGAATAGGTTTTGACGGAAAACGTGCAGTACAGAATTTCACCGGTTTGGGTAATTATAGCCGCTATATAGTGGATATTCTATGCCAATTCTATCCGGAGAATGAATATGTATTGTATGCCCCCAAGAAACGGGAAAATAAAAGGCTGAACAAATTAACGAAGCAATATCGGCAACTACAGCTTTCTTACCCCACTACTTCTTTCTGGAAAAAGTTAAGTTCGTTATGGCGAGTGTTGGGAGTCACCCGCCAATTGGAAAAAGAAAGAATTGATATTTTTCACGGACTTAGCAATGAATTACCCCTGAATATCCATAAAAGTAAGGTAAAAAGTATCGTAACAATCCACGATTTGATATTTCTGCGATACCCACAATACTATCATTCGATCGACAGGAATATATATACATACAAATTCCGCAAAGCCTGCGAAAATGCGGATAGAATCATTGCTATCAGCGAATGTACCAAACGTGATATTATTGAGTATTTCGGGATTCCTGCCGATAAGATAGAAGTTGTTTATCAGGGATGTGATACTTCATTCACGCACCCTGTAACAGAAGAGAAAAAAAGAGAAGTCCGAGCTAAATATCAGCTACCGGAACACTATATCCTCAACGTAGGAAGTATTGAAGAACGAAAGAATGCCCTTTCGGCGGTACAAGCACTGACGATGCTTCCTGAACAAATTCATCTTGTCATTGTAGGACGCCATACAGAATACACTGATAAGATTGAACGTTTTATTAAGGAGAATAAGCTGGAAGAAAGAGTGCACATCATCAGCAATGTTCCTTTTGATGATCTGCCGACTTTTTATCAGCTAGCTGAAATTTTTGTATATCCTTCACGCTTTGAAGGCTTTGGCATCCCCATTATAGAAGCTTTATACTCCGGAATTCCGGTAGTAGCCGCAACAGGTTCTTGCCTGGAAGAAGCCGGAGGTCCCGACTCGATCTATATACATCCCGATGATATCAAAGGAATGGCCAATGCTTTCAAACAGATATACTCTGACCCTGAAAGAAAGAAAGTAATGATTGAAAAAGGGCAAATATTTGCCAAAAGATTCTCTGAAGAAAAGCAAGCGGAAGAGATCTTAAACATCTACAAGAAATTAATGAGATGAACATACTTAAACACACAATAAAGAAATTTATATATGGCACTCTCCCATATTATTTCATGAAAGGATATAAGCCCGGCTCTCCTTATCTGAAATACTATGAATATATTAAAGAACATGGATATTCAAGACACCTGTATGAATTCAAAGATGAATATGCAAATATGCCCGTTGACGTACAGAAAGACGAGGAGAAAGGTTTATACTATGTTCAAAAAGAAGAGAAACGGCTCTATTTCAGAAAGAGCACTCCGGCCAGGAAAATTCAAAAATATTACAGGGCTTTGAGCATGGAACAAGACAGGCGCTCACCGCACCATTACTTCAACAGCGTTAAAGAAGTGACAGGAAAGGTATTTGTAGATGTCGGTTGCGCCGAAGGATATTCTTCATTGGAAATCATCGAAGAAGCTAAACATGTCTACTTGTTTGAGCAGGACGAACAATGGCTGGAGGCCATCAGAGCTACTTTTGAACCATGGCAAAATAAAGTTACGATTGTCCAAAAATATGTAAGCGACCATAATTCTTCGAGAGAACAAACTCTGGATGACTTCTTCAACAATCAAACGGAGGAGCATCTATTTCTAAAAATGGATATCGAAGGAGCTGAACGGCATGCATTGGCCGGATGCAAGAACTTATTCCAGAATTGCCAGAAGTTGGATTTTGCAATTTGCACATACCATCTACATGATGACGAAGCAGTCATTTCTGCATTTTTGGATAAGAATAACTGCACATATACCAATCAGAAAGGTTTTTTCAGGCATAAAATCCGCAGTGTAGTCATGCGCGGAAGTAAGAGTTAATCATTGATAATCAGCAGAAAGCAATTCGCAATAGTCATACTTACACAAGTATGTATCATAAATGCGCTTTTCTTTTTTCAATAAGAAACGTGAGATATGCGGTTCCCAGGAAAAGAACTTACGCACTGAACGGTACAAACGGAAGAATAAAATCAGGGATACGATATGCCTTTCTTTTTCTTTTCGTGCCGCACGACGATAAATATAATGAGTAAAGAACTGATCGCTATAACGAAGAGCCAGACTAACAGTAGATTCTACATCCCATCCCCTCAAAGAAGCGTATTCTGTCATTATATAAGTCAGCACTTCACGAGAGATGCATAAACGACACATATTACGGCACACAGTATCACAATCAATATCCGATAGCAACTGCATGCGATTCACGTCGACCAAGGAAAAACTATATTCATTCGCATCATTCTGATGGATCAATATATTGCCGGGAGAATAGTCCAAATGCAGGATACCTGCCTGATGCAAAGCAGCCGTGTAGCGCGCAAAAGCAGAAAGTTTATCTTCATTTCCTTCCACTTTCCCATCCATCAGGGAACGGACTGTTTCGCCACCATCATAACAACAAATGTAATAGCTATGTGAAAGAAGGCCACTCTGGAATTGTTCGATCATAGCAACTGGCTCCGGAGTGTCAAAGCCATGTTGTTGAATTTCCATAGAGTAAATATAGGAACGCTCTGCTTTTGATTGCCGGAAAAACGAATATACAACACGATTGATGATGTGAGGCTTCTTAAAGCTCTTCACCACAACATCAATGCTGCCTAAGCCAATTCGTTTTAAAACATTACGCCCATCGTACACCACATCTCCTTTTTCCTGGAAGGACCTTGGAATTTCTTCTATCTCCTTCTGCAGATGCGCGTACTTGGGATTTACAATCACTCTCATTACACTCTCCTATATAATACTAATTACAAAGATGGAGCAAAGATAAAGAAATTAAGGCATATTCCGACTATATTTTTTTCTTTTCTCACAAAGATTGGCTAACTCTCTATACATATTAAGTACTGTTGCGAACAACTTTAGTCGTTTTTTCTTTTTTCTTTTCATTTATATTTAGACATAAATGCTTTTTTTTAGCTATGTTTGCACGATAAAAAGCATAAAGAAGTCAAGCATGAAACCAATCAAAAAAATTCTGATTATTCGATTTAGACAAATAGGGGACTCTATTCTGGCTGTTGCATTGTGCAGTACGCTGAAAAAAAGTTTTCCCGATGCAGAAATACACTTTGTGCTGAATAAAAATATAGCATCGCTCTATGAGGGTCACCCGGACATAGATAAAGTTATTACATTTGACAAGAATGAGAATAAGCCATTCACTGCTTATATAAAAAAAGTATGGCAAGTGACGCATCAAAACAAATACGATGTCATCATCGATATGCGTTCTACGATCCGGACTCTTTTTTTCTCTCTTTTCTCATTAAAAACTCCTTTCCGGATAGGGCGTATCAAGGGATACACACGTTTTCTATTAAATTATCGGACAGACACTTACAGCAATAGTCTAACAACTGATATGGTAGAACGCAACCTATTGCTTGCAGCGCCATTAGAGAAAATCAGGCCTATTCAATATACAAAAGAATTCAGGTTATACCTCACTGACCAGGAGAAAAAAGACTTTCGATATTATATGGAAAAGGAGGGGATAGATTTCGCGCGCCCTGTATTCCTAATAGGAGTTACCACCAAGCTCCTCCATAAAAAATGGAATACGGAGTTTATGATAACCACACTTAAAAGAATATTGGAAGAATACAAGGACATACAAATGATCTTCAACTATGCACCGGGGTATGAAGAAGAAGATGCAAGAAATATCTACAAGGAATTGGGATGCCCGGAACGCATCAAGATTGATATACAAGCCTCTTCATTACGACAACTGGCAGCACTTTGCGCCAACTGCTCGTTTTATTTCGGAAACGAAGGAGGAGCCCGACACATTGCGCAAGCCCTCAAAATTCCTTCATTCGCTATTTATTCGCCAAGCGCTTCTAAATCAATGTGGTTACCTACAAATTCCGTACTTGCCCGAGGTATTAGTCCCGACGATATTCTTCCGCCGGAACAACAAGCAACATTAACTTATGAAGAACGTTTCGCATTAATTACCCCGGAAAAGGTATACGATCAATTAACTTCGACATTAAGACAATTGAGCTAACTCGCGATATAAATCAAGATAAGCTTGTATATGCTTCTCGTAACTGAATGAAGCTGCATGTTCTTTCATTCTGGTCAAGCGTTCCTCATCTTTATAGAAATCAGGCAAATGTTCCCGGATACTTTGCACCATAGATTCTGTATCCAAATGTTCCCACATGATGGCATGTCCATTACAAACTTCCGGTAAACTAGTGCGATTAGCTGCAAATACAGCCTTTCCAAACTGCATAGCTTCCACCACAGGGAGTCCAAAACCCTCTCCTTCACTAGGAAACAGGAACGCCTCACAGCTCCGATACAACCATATCTTTTCACTTTGAGTGATTACATCTGTCAAAAACACATTAGTGACTTGCTTCTCACGAATCAGATTACGCACTTCTTCAGCATAAGCGAAATGGGCATCTCCACAAATATACAAATCATATTCCGGGAAATGGCGCATTACGTCAACCAGGAGATGGAAATTCTTTTTCCTACGGATCTGTCCAATCGTAAAAAAGAAAGGACGTCCCGTCGCAAAAGACGGCTGGGTTCCTTCCAACATATCGATCCTCTCCACCCCATTATAGATGACCCGGATCTCTTTCCCCTTCAAATCTATATGTTGGCGAATGACATCTGCTACATAATGAGAAATCGTTGTGACTACTGATGCCTTATTGACCTTATTCTGCATCCGACGAAGATACATTTTAGCCTTCCAAGGCTTTTTCTCCGTTAAGAAATTAAAGTCATGTATAGTAAAGATAAACTTTGTACCACCGGCAATACGTAACAACTTCCGCTGCTGATTCACCGCATGCCATACATCTACTTTAGGAAGAGTAAAAGGGAAAAACTTATTGATACGACGTACCGGAACAGAGGTCACATTCGGGCCAAATTCCTGCATATATTTCTGTCTCAACAAATATACAAAATGAAGATCCTCTACCGGCATAGACGAAAAAGCGGCCGCATAGTTGGCCGCAATCTGTCCGAAACCAGCTGTTAGACTACCATAATTCGTAAGATCTATCAGTACCTTTTTCTTTCGTTGTATCTCTTTTTCCATCATTATTTGATTCTACGCTCTTTCGGCTCAAAAACAACTAAATTGAATTCCTGCAAATATCAACCTACAATCCCTTCTATTTTTGCAATAACCTGTTCCGGCTTTATATCTCTTAAACAGGCATAATCACCACGCCAACAAGGCTTCTGTCCATATACAGAGCAGGGACGGCATGACAAATCAAGTTGCACGGTATTAACCGGCAATTGCTTCCAGCCCATAAAACCGGCATAAGGATGAGTGGCCCCCCAAATAGAAACAACCGGAATATTGACCAAGGACGCCAAATGCATATTGGCAGAATCCATTGAAAGCATCACATCTAAATGGCTCATCAGATTCAGCTCGGTACGCATATTCAGTTTACCGATCATTGAAACAACAGAAGGATATTTAGCAATCCATGCGTCAAACACTTCCTGCTCGCTTTTACCACCTCCAAAAAGAAAAACTTTCACTTGTGGGTTAGCCGCAAAATGTGCTATAACCTGCTCCTGCAACTCTAACGGATAAATCTTACCTCTGTGTTTGGCAAAAGGGGCTATACCAATCCATTTTTGACCTTCCTTAGGTCCTGTGACTGGCTCTATCTCTGCAAAGTTGCCTTTTCCTTCGCCATAAATAGAAGAGAAATTTAATAAAACCGGCAAACCGAGCTTCTCAAGCACATCGGCATAACGGCGAAAAGAACTCTTCTGATTCTCCATCACCTTATCGTGACGACGAACCAGTTTCTTTTTACCGGCCCTTCCCTTACATATGGAAGCTACCGGTTTATTGGCAAGACGGAATCGCAGACATAAATATTTGGAACGAAGCACATGATGAAAATCAGCAATGTAATCAAAATGCATCGCTTTCAACTCCGAATAGAGGCTATTCAAGCCCCAAAGCCCCTTGTGTTTGCCTGTTAAGTCAGCTCCGACAAAACCTACATTCGTAGGCAGCCCCTGAAAGAGCGGCTGCCATACAGCACGACTTAACACTGTTATTTCGTGCTGCGGGTATTGCACAGCCAGCGAATGTATTACCGGTATTGTCATGGCTACATCGCCAAGAGCTGAAAAACGAATAATGAGAATACGCGCCATTCGTTATTTTTTAGCATAAAGCACCGGATTCAATGCCGGGTCATTATACATTTTCATCTGTTTATATACTTTCATATATTTTCTCCCGGCTTCGATATCAACCAATAACTGCTCAATAGCCGTAGAGAGGTCTTTACGTTGTTCCAGCAGGATATTCAGCTTAGTCTGACATTGAAGACGGTGTTCCTCTGTAGTATCCGTACGTTCCACTTCCTGCTGCATGTGGTAAATTTTCAATGCAAGAATTGACAAGCGGTCAATAGCCCATGCAGGACTTTCTGTATTGATCGTTGCGTCAGAAAGAGGTTTTACTTCTTTGTATTTGTCTAAGAAGTAGCTATCAATTAGTTCCACCAAGTCTGTACGATCCTGATTTGATTTATCAATTCTTCTTTTCAAAGCCAATGCTTCTACCGGATCAATCTGCGGGTCACGGATAATATCCTCAAAATGCCATTGCACAGCATCAATCCAGTTCTTTAGATATAAATAATACTCAATAGTTTTCAACTCGTAAGGATTGTTCATCGGAGCATCCACACTATCCGTTACATGGTAATCTGTTGTCGATTTCCAAAAAATCTCGTTGCAAAGGTTACTAAATGTCATAATCTTAACTAGCTAATAGATATATAATAGGGCAAATCTATGTAATATTTTTCAGACAAGCAACCCTTTCTTACTTTTTTATTTGTTACCTTTGTGGGTATAAAAGATGAATTGTATATGAAAATTATTATCGACAATAAAATACCATTTATAAAAGAAGCGGTTCAGAGAATAGCCGATGAGGTGGTTTATGTACCGGGGAAAGATTTCACTCCGGAGCTCGTACGGGATGCAGACGCACTCATTGTCCGTACCCGCACACATTGCAACCGGGATTTATTGGAAGGTAGTCGGGTAAAATTCATAGCAACGGCAACCATAGGTTTCGATCACATTGATACAGAGTATTGCAAACAGGCAGGCATAGAATGGACAAATGCTCCGGGATGCAATTCTGCTTCTGTCGCCCAATATATACAGTCATCGCTTCTGGTGTGGAAATCTTGCAGAAACAAAAAGTTAAACGAACTGACGATTGGAATCATAGGAGTGGGAAACGTAGGGAGTAAAGTAGCTAAAGTTGCCCGGGATTTTGGCATGCGCGTTTTACTGAATGATTTGCCACGGGAGGAAAAAGAAGGAACAGAGCAGTTCGCTTCACTAAGTAAAATAGCAGAAGAATGTGATATCATTACCTTTCACGTACCTTTATATAAGGAAGGGAAATATAAAACCTTCCACCTGGCAGATGAGAACTTCTTCCAGTCACTCAAACGAAAACCGGTTATCATTAATACCTCCCGAGGAGAGGTCATTGACACCAATGCTCTTTTAAAAGCCCTAGACAGCCGGATCATTTTAGATGCCATCATCGATGTGTGGGAGCATGAGCCGGAAATTAACCGTGAGTTACTGGATAAAGTATTTATTGGCACTCCCCACATTGCGGGTTACTCTGCCGATGGAAAAGCAAACGCCACACGCATGTCACTGGATGCCATTTGCAAATTCTTCCAAATAGAAGCTGATTATAAAATAAACGCACCGGCACCCGCCTCTCCTATTATACATGCCAAAAAACATGAAGAAGCAATCCTCCAAATATATAATCCAGTCGAAGATAGCACCCGATTGAAAAATCAACCGGAACAATTCGAAACCTTACGCGGGGATTATCCTTTGCGGCGAGAAGAGACAGCTTATTTAATCAAATATTAAGAAATAAGTATTAAGTATTAGGTATTAAGTATTAACCGTAGCGACCGAGAACTTCATGAAATTCCGTCAAACGATTATCTGCATGGAGTAATACTTAATACCTAATACTTATTTCTTAATACTTGTTCTATGACTTGCGGGAAGTGTTCATATTCCAAGGCATGCACTTTTTTGGCTACATCATCCGGAGAATCTGTCGGAAGAACAGGACAAGTAGCCTGGAAGATTGCATTTCCTTCGTCATAATGCTCATTTATATAATGTATAGTGATACCGCTTTCCTTTTCACCGGCAGCCACTACCGCTTCATGAACCCGGTCTCCATACATTCCTTTGCCTCCGAACCTCGGCAGAAGAGCAGGATGTATATTTATAATTTTATCGGGATAAGCATGCAAAAGCAAGTCAGGCACACGAACCAGAAAGCCAGCCAGTACGACAAAGTCGATGCGGTACTCCTGCAAAATAGCCAAAATTTCATCTCCGGCTATCCAGTCCTCCTTTGGAAACACGTTACAGGGCACTCCCAAACGATGCGCACGTTCCAAAACGTATGCATCACTTTTATTAGAAAGTACCAACGAAACCTGAACGGAATCGTTTTTTTGGAAATACCGGATAATATTCTCGGCATTTGAACCGGAACCGGAAGCAAAAATTGCGATGTTTTTCTTCATAACTCTCAAATTCGATGCACAAAACAGTGAAAAATGTGCAAAACTTTGCATTTATTTAGTCAAATATTTGCGCAAAACGATAAATATTCATTCCTTTGCACCGCAAATTTAAAGAAATAAAACTAATTATTAATTAAAAACTTAAAGTTATGTCTGAAATTGCATCAAGAGTAAAAGCGATTATCGTTGATAAATTAGGCGTAGAAGAATCAGAAGTTACAACCGAAGCAAGCTTCACTAACGACCTGGGAGCAGATTCTCTTGACACTGTAGAACTTATCATGGAATTCGAAAAAGAATTCGGTATCTCTATTCCTGATGACCAAGCAGAAAAGATTGGTACTGTAGGTGATGCTGTATCTTATATCGAAGAACACGCTAAGTAATTCGATTTCATCAATATGGAATTAAAAAGAGTGGTAGTAACAGGCCTTGGCGCCATTACTCCCGTTGGCAACAGCGTTCCCGAATTTTGGGAAAACCTTGTGAACGGGGTTAGTGGAGCAGGGCCTATTACTCATTTTGATGCGTCGTTATTCAAGACACAATTCGCATGCGAAGTGAAAGACTTCGATGCAACGAAATACATAGACCGCAAAGAAGCAAGAAAGATGGACCTGTATACTCAATATGCCATCGCTGTTGCCAAAGAAGCGGTGAGTGATTCCGGTCTTGATGTCGAGAAAGAAGACTTGAACAAAATCGGTGTTATTTTCGGCGCCGGTATTGGTGGTATACATACATTTGAAGAAGAGGTAGGCAACTACTACACTCGTCAGGAAATGGGTCCGAAGTTTAATCCGTTCTTCATTCCAAAGATGATTTCGGATATTGCAGCCGGACAGATTTCTATCATGTATGGTTTCCATGGTCCTAACTACGCGACTTGTTCAGCATGTGCTACTTCAACCAACGCTATTGCAGATGCTTTCAACCTGATTCGTCTGGGTAAAGCAAACGTAATTGTATCCGGTGGTTCGGAAGCAGCTATCTTCCCGGCAGGTGTGGGCGGTTTCAACGCTATGCACGCACTGTCAACACGCAACGACGAAGCTTCTAAAGCTTCACGTCCGTTTAGCGCAAGCCGTGATGGTTTCGTTATGGGCGAAGGTGGCGGTTGCCTGATCCTGGAAGAACTGGAACACGCTAAAGCTCGCGGTGCAAAAATCTATGCAGAAGTTGCCGGTGTAGGTATGTCTGCAGATGCACATCACCTGACAGCTTCTCATCCAGAAGGTCTGGGAGCGAAATTGGTGATGAAAAATGCACTGGAAGATGCGGAAATGGATCCGAAAGAAGTAGATTATATCAATGTACACGGTACATCTACTCCGGTTGGTGACATTTCAGAAGCAAAAGCAATCAAGGAAGTATTCGGTGATCATGCGTTCGAGTTGAACATCAGTTCAACAAAATCAATGACAGGTCACTTGCTGGGAGCTGCCGGTGCGGTAGAATCTATTGCAAGTATCCTTGCTATCAAGAACGGCATTGTTCCTCCGACTATCAACCACGAAGAAGGTGACAACGACGAGAATATCGACTATAACCTTAATTTCACGTTCAATAAAGCACAGAAACGCGAAGTTAATGTTGCCTTGTCCAATACATTTGGATTTGGTGGTCACAATGCGTGCGTTATCTTCAAGAAATACGCAGAGTAATATCGTGTTACGTAACGAAATAGATAAGATAAGGCTCTTGTTCCGCAAGAATAGAGAGTCTTATCTTTGTTTTTACCGGATACTCGGGTTCTACCCGCGCAATATCCAACTTTATGAGCAGGCTCTCCTGCACAAATCAACTTCTGTCCGCTCCGACAAGGGACGTCCCCTCAACAATGAACGGCTGGAGTTTTTAGGTGACGCCATCCTCGACGCCATCGTAGGAGATATTGTCTATAAACGTTTTGAAGGGAAACGGGAAGGTTTCCTGACCAACACACGTTCTAAGATCGTACAACGGGAGACTTTGAATAAGTTGGCCGTTGAAATCGGCTTGGATAAACTCATAAAGTATTCCACCCGCTCTTCTTCTCACAACAGTTATATGTACGGAAATGCTTTTGAGGCATTTATCGGAGCTATTTATCTGGATCAGGGGTATGAACGCTGCAAACAGTTTATGGAACAACGGATCATCAACCGTTATATCGACCTGGATAAAATATCCCGAAAAGAGGTTAACTTCAAATCCAAACTTATTGAGTGGAGCCAAAAAAATAAGATGGAGGTTTCCTTTGAGTTAATCGAGCAATTTCTCGATCACGACAGCAACCCTGTTTTCCAAACTGAAGTACGCATTGAAGGACTTCCGGCAGGAACAGGTACGGGATATTCCAAAAAAGAGTCTCAACAGAATGCTGCCCAAATGGCTATAAAGAAAGTAAAGGAACCCGTATTTATGTCAACTGTCGAAGAGATCAAAGCACAACATTCAGCAACTACAACAGAACCGGAGGTTGAACTTGCAACTAACTCTGAAACAGAATTGGCAACTGAACTTGAGAATGAATTTGAGAATGAACTTGAAGCCGAACTGAATGTAATTCCCGAGACAAAACCGAAGAATGTTTTAGAAGAAAACACCTCCGATAATGAAATTTCTACGGTACAACCTACTATGGAAGCCGAGGAGACTAGCCAAAGCAAATCCCCATGCGACGCCCCTGAATCACCAAATCGTGATCTTCAGTAACTAATTTCAGTTTTCCTGCAACTTCTTCAAGAGGGATAGATGCAATATCGTCCCCTTTTAAAGCTACCATACGCCCGAATTCACCCTTGGCGATCAATTCTGTCGCGTGGCCGCCCATACGGGTAGAAAGATTGCGGTCGAAAGGAGTAGGCGAACCACCACGCTGAATATAGCCCAGAACTGTTTCGCGAGTTTCTATACCAGTTTCATATTCAATCTCCTGCGCAATATATTCAGCAGCCCGTTTGCGTCCGTCTGTCCTAATACCTTCTGCTACCACTACAATAGAATAAGGCTTGCCCTTTTTCAGTCTTTCCAGAATCGTATTACCAATATTTTTAATGTCATAAGCAATTTCAGGGAGAAGAATCACATCCCCTCCTCCTGCCATACCGGAATACAAGGCAATCCAACCCGCCTTGTGCCCCATCACTTCAATCACCATCACCCTTTTGTGAGAACTTGCGGTGGAATGTAAACGGTCGATGGCATCGGTAGCAATACTTACTGCCGAGTCGAAACCGAAAGAAATATCTGTACCCCAAATATCATTATCAATGGTTTTAGGAACAGATACGATATTCACTCCCATCGCAGCAAACTTCGCCGCAGTCTTCTGTGTTCCATTTCCGCCGATACAAACGACACAGTCGAGTTCCATTTCCCGGATATTCTGAAGGATTAAAGACGGTTTGTCAACATCAGAGACAACGCCTCCTTTTTTGAAAGGCTTCTCACGAGATGTTCCTAACATCGTTCCACCCAGATTGAGCAAACCGGAGAGCGACTTGTCTGTAATAGATTCGACATCTTTAGTCAGCAAGCCCTGAAAACCGCTGTGAATACCTACTACTTCCATCCCGTAATAATTGATGGCAGTTTTGCACACGCCACGAATCGTGGCATTAATACCGGGACAGTCCCCGCCGGATGTTAAGATTCCAATTCTCATTGTCGCATTTTTTAGTCTAAAACTCGGGATTTATATGAAAGTCGTCTATTTTTAACGATTATTTCCGTCGTAAAGATAGAAAAAAAAGATAAATAAGTTACTTTTGCACGACTAAACATTATTATGTTAAAGCAGAAATGAATATTACAAAAATTATTAGTAAGACTTTCGATTCCCGTTTAAAACAGATAGACCTATATGCTAGTCAGGCTAGTGAGATACAGCATCGTGTGTTAAGCCGCTTAACACGCCAGGCCGCTCAAACTGAATGGGGAAGAAAGTACGATTATTCCTCTATCCGTAACTATGAAGATTTCCGTAAACGTGTTCCTATCCAGACATACGAAGAAATTAAGCCTTATGTAGAACGTTTGCGAGCTGGGGAACAGAATCTGCTTTGGCCATCGGAGATACGCTGGTTTGCAAAATCTTCCGGAACGACTAATGATAAAAGTAAATTCCTTCCTGTCAGCAAGGAAGCGCTGGAAGATATTCATTACAGAGGAGGAAAAGACGCAGCAGCTCTTTATTTCCGCATCAATCCGGATAGCCATTTTTTCTCCGGCAAGGGACTGATTCTAGGAGGGAGCCATAGCCCGAACCTCAATTCCAATCATAGTTTAGTAGGAGATTTATCCGCTATTCTGATTCAAAACGTAAATCCGCTTATCAATTTCATTCGCGTACCAAGCAAGAAAATTGCATTGATGAGCGAATGGGAAACCAAGATAGAAGCAATCGCCAACAGCACTATTCCGGTAAATGTGACAAGCCTATCCGGTGTGCCGTCGTGGATGCTGGTACTTATCAAACGTATCCTTGAAAAGACAGGAAAGCAGGCACTGGAAGAAGTATGGCCCAATCTGGAAGTTTTCTTCCATGGTGGAGTGGCTTTCACACCGTATCGTGAGCAATATAAACAGGTGATTACAACACCTAAAATGCATTATGTAGAGACCTACAATGCTTCGGAAGGATATTTCGGAACCCAGAACGACCTTTCCGATCCTGCCATGTTATTAATGATCGACTATGGAATTTTCTACGAATTTGTTCCGTTGGAGGAAGTGGGAAAAGAAAATCCACGGGCTTATTGTCTTGAAGAAGTCGAGCTTAACAAGAACTATGCAATGGTTATTTCTACTTCCTGTGGTTTGTGGAGATACATGATTGGTGATACTGTGAAGTTTACCAGCAAGAATCCCTATAAGTTTGTCATCACGGGAAGAACGAAGCATTTCATCAATGCATTTGGTGAAGAGCTGATTGTCGATAATGCTGAAAAAGGATTGGCAAAGGCTTGCGCCGAAACCGGAGCACAAATTTGCGAATACTCTGCGGCGCCGGTGTTTATGGATGAGAACGCAAAATGCAGGCACCAGTGGCTGATAGAATTTGCCAAAATGCCGGATTCCGTAGAAAAGTTCGCCGCAATACTTGACGCTACGCTGAAAGAGGTTAACTCTGACTATGAGGCCAAACGATGGAAAGATATTGCTTTGCAACCATTGGAAGTGATCGTTGCCCGTCAGGGATTGTTCCATGACTGGCTGGCACAGAAAGGAAAACTGGGAGGACAACACAAAGTACCCAGATTAAGCAATACACGCGAATATATAGAAGCAATGCTGGTGCTGAATAATAGCGCTCATCCGGAAGAATAACCAAAAACCAAAACATAACCACTACAAGTTTTTTTCCATTACAGAGGTTACTTGTATAAGGAGAGAGCGTCAAAACAACTCTCCGATTTCTTTCAGGCACGGATTACACGAATTACATGGATAAGTTTATTCTCTTTCCTTGTTTATTCGTGTAATCCGTGCCTTAGTTATGTCGATTAGCAAGCTAAGTTTTGTTTTAAAAAACTTGCGTCAGAGCGTTCATCTTCCCAATATATAAGATTACCGGGCGTTGACTATGATTCCTCCTCCTAGTAGCAATCCGTCTCCATAGAATGCAGCAGCCTGCCCGGGAGCAATGGCTGTTAATGGTTCATGGAGCTGCACGTGCAGTAAATGATCCGATGTGACGGTAATCGTGCCATAGTTTTCCTGCTTGCGATAGCGTATCTTCACAATTATGTCAGAGCGTCCTAAAGTACGCTCCTGATTTACAAGATTCCAATCTTTCAACCACATTTCTGTTTTTTCCAACGATGAAAGAGAAGCCAACATCACTTCATTCTTTTCAGGATCAATCTCTTTCACAAATACAGGACGATTCAGATGAATGCCCAAACCGCGTCTCTGCCCAATAGTATAAAAGGGATAGCCTTCATGCCAGGCAATAAAATTTCCCTTTTCATCGACAAATCTTCCTCTTCTGATTCTGTCAGACCAGGTCTGTTTATCGCTGCCCGATGTCTGACTATTGTTGATTGATGCCTCACTATTACTGACCGACATCTGACCATTTCTGACCAACCAGTCTTTTAAAAAGGTCCGATAGTCCATCGGGCAAAAACAGACACCAATACTATCCTTTTTGGTTGCCACCTTTCGAAAACCATGTTCAGCAGCCCAGGCACGGGCTTCAGCTTTCGTAATATCGCCCATCGGCAACAGCATCCTATTAAGAATATCCTGTTTCAATCCCCATAAGAAGAAGGTTTGATCCTTATCCGAATCGGCGGCGTACGTTATATAAAAAGTTTCATTTAGTTGTATATTCTGCGCATAGTGTCCGGTAGCAATATAAAAAATTCCCATTTCATCGGCAATCTTAGCAAGCAAAGGCCATTTCAGATAATTATTGCACAAGGTACAGGGGACCGGAGTACGTCCTGCCAGGTATTCCTGCACAAAATATTCAATAATCTGCCGGGCAAATATTTCACGGGCATCGTATGTTATATGCCGTATTCCTAAACGTTCTGCCAAATTACGGGCATCTTCCAAGTATTCTGTCGAACCATTCAATTCATAAAAACGGAAGGTTACCCCGATTACTTCATAACCGGCTTCCAGCAATCGCATAGCAGCAACAGAGCTATCTGTACCGCCACTCATTCCAAGCAATACGCGTTTGTTTTCCTCTATCATGCTGCAAAATTAAGTATTTTCCCGTATCTTTGTCAGTTAAAGCCTAAAAGAGAATGAAAGAGAGACCAACTAACGGACAAGTTATAATCGTTTTCACAGAGCATCCGATACTCGGCATATTACTGATTCCGTATATTGCGGAAAGGCTGAACGATGGCACCTTGCAATTAGTGGAGCAAGCGTTTCACGCCTCTCCGGAAGCTATGAGCATAATGAGCGAAGCGGAAAGACAAGCTATCGATATCGCTTCATACTATACAGAAAAGTATCTGATGGGCCTCTACTCCCGTGAAAAAACAGTATCACGCTTTCTACATAAGCTATCCGAAGATCCGGAACGAATTAAAAATAATATTCGCCCGTTCATCGAAAAGAAGCTGTTGGAGATGCTGGCGTTGATACGGGAAAATGGACTGCCTTTTTATCAGAAACAAGCCGGTAGCAAAATCTTATACGCCCATCATATTTATCATATCAACCCTCACGACGTAGAAATTCGCGTAACGTTTCATGTTGACAGTAAAACGTTCCGTTATCAGTTGCAGTGTTATTATGAAGGGCAACCGTTCTCTTTGAGTGAGTTAAAACCGGTAGTTGTACTGACCTCCTCGCCGGCCACTCTATTATTGGGAATGGAGTTATATTTCTTTCCGCACATTGAAAGCGCACGTATCTTACCTTTCACAAAGAAAAGATCGATTAGCGTAGACGCTTTGCAGATTGAGAAATACATAGACAACATCGTTATTCCAATTGCACGTTATCACGATATCGAGACTCACGGTTTGAATATTACTGAAGAAGAATGTGCCTGTGAAGCTGTTCTCTCATTCGAAGATGCCACATACAACGGACAAGCATTGCAACTTGTCTTCCGCTATGGAGACCAGACATTTGCACCAGATAGTGCTAATGAAATGAAGAAAATCATTTATCGGAAAACATCCGGTGAAATCGGCTTTTTCCCGCGTAATATTACAGTGGAAGAACAAGCAGTCCAACTCTTAACGAATGCCGGTCTGCAACAACTCAATGCCACACACTTCCAACTATCCGCCAAAGCTCCGGAAAAGACAATTGTCGAATGGATCAACAATCATCGGGAGATGTTGCAGCAATCCTTTCACCTTACCAGTAATGTAGGGAATGCATTATATTGTCTGGATGAGATACGCATCGAGCAAAGCTGCGACGATGAGGTTGACTGGTTCGAACTGCACATCACTGTTGTTATCGGTAATCTGCGCATTCCTTTTTCACGTTTCCGCAAACATATCCTCGAAGAAAAGCGGGAATATCTGCTACCTGACGGGCGTATGATTCTCCTGCCTGAAGAGTGGTTCAGCAAATATGCGAACTTACTGGAGATGGGAGTACAAACAGAAAAAGGAATTCGGTTGAAACATGCATTTATAGGTGCCGTACAGACAGCTTTGGGTGAGGATGGAGTGAAAAAATTCCCCGCGAAGCAGCAAATACATAACGTTGCCGTACCAAGAACGCTTAAAGCAACGTTACGCCCCTATCAGCAGAAAGGATTCTCGTGGATGGTACACCTCCATAAACAAGGATTTGGCGGATGCCTGGCAGATGACATGGGACTCGGGAAGACTCTTCAGACTCTTACCCTGCTACAGTACATATATAAGCCATCCGCTCCCAAACAACCCGCTACCCTAATTGTAGTCCCCACATCGCTACTTCACAACTGGCGACGGGAAGCCAAGCGCTTTACAGGGCTCTCAATGATGGAATACAACAACACCGTGGCTATAGACAAGAAACGTCCGGAAAAATTCTTCGGTCATTTTCACTTGATCTTTACTACGTATGGCATGATGAGAAATAACATTGATATACTCTCTTCCTACCGTTTCGAATATGTCGTGCTCGATGAAAGCCAGAATATCAAGAATAGCGAATCGCTCACCTTCCGGTCGGCAATTCAACTGCAAAGCAAACACCGACTCGCACTAACAGGTACTCCTATCGAAAACTCATTAAAGGACCTGTGGGCTCAATTTCATTTTATACAACCGGACTTACTGGGCACGGAAAGTGCTTTCCAAAAGCAGTTCATAATGCCGATTCGCCAGGGAAACGAACGCGTACGAGTGCAGTTGCAACAACTGACTGCCCCATTCATCCTCCGCAGAAGCAAGAAAGAGGTAGCTCCGGAACTTCCTGAACTTACGGAAGAAACAATCTACTGCGACATGACTGAAGAGCAGAACACGTGTTACGAACAGGAGAAAAACAGCCTGCGAAACATACTTCTCCAGCACCCTCAAAGTACGAACAGGCTCCATTCATTTAGTGTACTAAATGGCATTTTGCGTTTACGACAACTCTCTTGTCATCCGCAACTCATTCTTCCTGATTATACCGGAACATCCGGAAAAACCGCACAGATAATCGAAACATTCGATACATTACAAAGCGAAGGACACAAAGTCCTAATTTTCTCTTCATTCGTCAAACATCTGGAGGTCTTGGCTGAAGCTTTCCGAGAACGAGGCTGGAAATATGCCCTATTAACAGGAGCAACCAACAACCGGCCTTCCGAAATCGCCCATTTCACCGAGCAAAAAGATGTTCAGGCATTCCTTATTTCACTAAAAGCAGGGGGTGTGGGACTCAATCTTACACAAGCCGACTATGTATTTATCATAGATCCCTGGTGGAATCCTGCCGCCGAATCGCAAGCCATCGCCCGTGCCCATCGTATCGGTCAGGATAAGCAGGTGATTGCCTATCGCTTCATTACACAAAACAGCATTGAGGAAAAGATTCTGCATCTGCAAGATGAGAAACGAAAACTGGCGGAAACATTTGTTGCCGACAGTGAGTCATTGCCTATATTAAGCAATGAGCAATGGGTAGACCTGCTCTAATAATACATAAAGCCTCAATCTATCACAGAGGTGTGTAAAATGTATTATTTCATCGTATTCCTGAATTTTTTTATCCATATACTCTTATTTTATCCGGTTATCTTTGCCACTGTGAAAATTATAAATAACCTGAAATAATAAATGTATGAAAAACAGGAGCATTACCTACCTATTACTATTTGGTATTTGCAGCATGTTGGCAATCATGCAATCATGCCAAAAAACAGACGACCTGGAAGCAGACATCAATTCTCTGAAAGACCGTGTCGCTGCTTTGGAAAAAGCAACGGAAGGACTGAATACTTCATTTGCCAGTCTGCAAGCCCTTATGCAAAAAAACAAAATCATTATCGGAATTACTCCGACTAAAGATGGCTTAGGATATTTGCTGGAACTTAGTGACGGAACAAGCATTAAAGTCATGGAGAGTGAAGCAGTACAAGCGTCTGTCCCTGAATTTTCCGTAGACGAAGAAGGCTACTGGATATATAAAACAAGTAATGATACAGATTTCAAATATCTGCCAGGAGCCGATGGAGAGAAAATATCAGCCTGGCCCCGTGATGGAGAAGGCAATGTGGTGGCAACTCCATTAATCAGCGTATCTTCCAGTGGATATTGGCAAGTGAGCTACGATAATGGACAAACATATACAAGCTTAGGAACTAAGGCCGAAGGTGGAAGTCAGGGAGGAACCAGCATATTCAGCAAGGTAGAATATAATGAAGCAAACCATACTTTCTCATTCACCCTGGCTGATGGTGAAAAAACATATACTTTCCCAGTAGACGACAGCTTCGGACTGATCATTTATGGTCTCAATGACGCTGAAAGTGAACAAGCTGTGCAAGTTTTTGCCCCCAATGAAAGCCATAAAGAGTATAAAGTAGAACAGAATGACGTGCAACAAGCTGCAATACAAGCTCCTAAAGGATGGGATGTTCTTTTATCCGAGAACTTATTAACTATCACACCACAAGCAACTGTTGTAAAAGACGTAGAAGAAACAATTAAGATTGTACTTACTTCATCAAAGAATTATATCCGTATTGTTTCTATTGAAGTGAAACAACTTTCCAATGAAACCGGAGCAAAAGCCTGGCAACAATTTGTAAACGCAGATCAACAAAATGTATTATTGGACTTTTCATACGCCGGATATAAACATGGTGAAATAGCTCCTCCTGAAATAGAAACATTAATAGCACAAGGATATAAAGTATACGATGTTACAGATCCCCAATATGGGGCTATCCCCAACGACGGCAAATCTGACAGAGCAGCTTTCATGAAGGTACTGGAAGAAATAGCAAGAGAAACAAAGCAAGAAGATCTCAATAATATGACAGATCGATATATTAAGGAAAACGCTAAAGCTATTATCTACTTCCCAGAAGGGAATTATATTCTACAAGATGAGGATTCTAAGGATCGCAGGATTCGTATATCGATGAGTGATATTGTTTTAAAAGGAGCCGGAAGAAACAAAACAACACTCGAAATGACTGCTGCAAATAATTCTCCCAAACCTACTGAGGAAATGTGGAATGCTCCTGTTATGATGGAGTTCAAACATAATACAGGATTAGGAGAATCAATTGGTGCTATCACTGAAGACGCTCCCATAGGCAGCAAAACCATAACGGCCAGTTTAACAGGAGTAAGTGCGGGCAGTTGGGTATGTCTCGTACTGGGAACCCCCAAGTTGGGAAACACGGATAATGATGTTATTAATTCCGAACTATCGCCTTATCAATGGCAAGATATTAAGGTACAACAAGGCATTACTCCCAATATCAAAACAAATGGTATTCAAATATTCGAATACCATCAGATTGAAAAGATTAGTGGTAACAGTATTACCTTTAAAGAACCCATCATGCATGCTATTAATAAAGATTGGGGATGGAATGTACATAAATTCGCCAATTATGCCAATGTTGGCGTAGAAGACCTTACATTTAAAGGACATGCCAAAGAGAAGTTTATTCATCACGGCTCTGACATAGATGACGGTGGTTTTAAGCTTATCGATTTTGTACGTCTGACCAATTCATGGATGCGCCGGGTTAATTTTGAAAGTGTTAGTGAAGCCATGTCAATCACAAGTTCTGCCAATTGTTCTGCTTATGACATCACTATTGGTGGTAATCGTGGACATGCTTCTATCCGCTCGCAAGCTTCTTCCCGTATCTTTATTGGAAAAGTAACTGAAAGCAGCAATGGCTACACACTTAGAAAAGGAGAAGGTGAAAGCACATTGATGGAATATAAAACAAACGTTGGTCAATATCACGCTTGCGGTGTTTCAAAGCAAAGCATGGGTGCTGTAATATGGAATGTGAAATGGGGAGATGATTCTTGCTTTGAATCACATGCCACACAGCCACGTGCAACATTAATTGACTGCTGTACTGGCGGTTTCATGCATTGGAGACAAGGAGGAGACTCTGCTCAAATGCCAAATCACATGGAGAATCTGACAATATGGAATTTCTATGCAACAAATGTACAAACAGATCAGGACATCGATACAGAAGGTAAATTTACCTGGTGGGATAGTAACGGCTTTTGGTGGAAATTTATGCCTCCTATCATTGTCGGTTTCCACGGAAGTCCTTTAGATTTTGATGCTACTCAAATGAAGCGACTCGAAAGTAACGGAACTGCTGTGGAACCATATTCACTCTATGAGGCTCAATTACGTAAACGTTTGGGATATGTTCCTTCCTGGCTATCCTCTTTAAAATAATAACTTTAAAACAATATAATCATGAAAAAAGTATGGAGTATGTTCATGTTATTGGCTGTATGCCTGGTAGCATGTACCAACATTGACGATTTGGAAGATGATGTAGACGCACTGAAAAAGCGCGTTACCGCACTCGAGACACAAGTACGTGATATAAATAGTAACACAGAAGCTCTTCGCGAACTTTATAATGAAGGAACATTTATTACTAATATAGAGGAAAAGTCTGATTCCTACACACTCACTTTGAGCAATGGAAAAACAGTAAATCTATATATGAAAAACGATAATAACCTGTTATGCCCTATTATCGGTATCGATTCAGAAGGCTACTGGACTGTTCTTTACAACAAAAATGAAACTCCGGAGCGTCTGACTGTAAACGGACAACCTGTGAAAGCTAATGGAGAGAGTGGCAAGACTCCTACATTTAATGTAGATAGTGAAGGCTACTGGCAGGTTAGCTATGATGAAGGAAAAAACTATGAATATATATACAAAGAAGGAACTACTGACAAAGTCAGCGCAACTGGTGACGGTTCCGCTCCGGCAGAAGACAAAAACTTCAAGAGTGTAACAGTAGAAAACAACGAACTGGTCTTAGTACTTGCGGGTGAGGATGCTCCAACCATACGTATCCCTATCATCAGCGACTTTGAATGTAGTTTTGCGGCTGAAGATTTAGAACAAATACAAGAGTTTTCTGCAGGTGAAACGAAAGAATTTACCATGACCATGAGAGGAGTAAAAAATACAATGATTACTGCTCCAGAAGGATGGAGTGCTAAATTCTCTAAGGAAGCTGGAAAAGAAAATGTATTGATTGTTACTGCCCCTGCATCAAGCGCAAAGATGATGACTCGTGCAACAGCTGATAACAGTACTGATATTGCGATATTGGCAACAAGTGGAAAGTATGCTATGATTGCAAAGATTCAGGTTAGTATTAAGAATCGTACGGATTATAAAGCCGATTTTGATCATGGTAAAGACATTACTATCGGCGGCATCACCATCAACAACCAAATTTATTCAGATGCTGACATACAAATATTGGATGCAACAGATGCCGATGTGGCACTTGACACTTACTTTAGTGCTACAATGAGTAAACCTGTTATACTGTTCCTCACAGGTACAGCACACAATTTTACCACAACCGGAGTAAAATCAATCAGCAATGATGTTATTATCATCGGTCGATATGATGACGAGCAAGTAACACTTCGTCCTATTAATTGCTGGAAATCATGCAAAGGAAAGCTACTTTTTAAGAATATAAAAATAGATTTAAGTGATCTCAATGGAGGTAGCAATGCTGGTTATTTTATAAATAATGCAGGCGTTATCAGCAAGGGAGACTTTACTGACATCTGCATTGACAACTGTCTGATTGCGAATGTCTTGAAACCAATTTATTACGATGCAGCACAAAAGACTTACTTTGGTATAGACAACATCTCTGTTCAAGACACTCGTATTGAAGTTAATGCTATCAAAATTGCCTTGATAAATATATATAAAGGCTTCAATTTAGGAGATTATAAAACTTTCAACTTCAAGAACAATATAGTGTATAGCCAGACACCTCAAGAAGGCGTGCAAATATTAAACTGGGCTACTGGTAATATACCTTTATCAGATGGTGTACTTTCTGCCGAAATTATAAATAATACTTTTGTCAACATGATAGGTAGCAATATATTCTTCAGATATCAAAAAGGAACATCATTGACTATAAGCAAGAATATCTTTGACGTAAGTCCGGAAGCAGAATTCGGTTCCTACTATTATTCTTTCTTAGAAAGTTGCACACCTCAAATAGATGTAACCGACAATATCGTATATGGCTTAACCAAAAATTGGAATTATTATCATACAAGTTCTTTAGTTAAAGAACCAACAAGCGGTAATAACATAACCAAGCACGCAACAGCTCCTATTACTCAATATGATTATGTAAATGGTATATTTACATTAGCTAGCGATGTAGCTGGTTATGGAGCAACAATTGAATAAAACTCTTTTACCAGTTTAATAATAAAAGCCGCATAACGAAAGTTATGCGGCTTTTATTTATCTAAATGTCATATCATCAATCAAGAAATCAGAAACAGGAGAAGCTACTACATCCGAAAAATACGAGTCTGGTTCAAAAAGAAAGTCCCTGCATCTGATGCATGACAGCACGACGACTCAGATCTGAAGCTCCTTTATTAATATTCAATACTTTACAAAAACATCTGCCAAGTTGAACAAACGATGGCTGGCTTAGCTAAAGCCACATCTTTTCCCCCACCACCTTGCGGAAAAACTTTTTTAATCTATCTTTGCACCCAAAACAACGCTACATGAAATACAAACTTATCGTGCTCGACCTTGACGGCACACTCACCAATTCTAAAAAAGAAATCACTCCCCGCAACAGGGAAACTCTAATACGTATACAAGAGCAAGGAATACGACTCGTATTAGCTTCCGGACGACCTACTTATGGTATTGTACCATTAGCCAACGAATTACGGATGAATGAATTCGGAGGTTTCATCCTCTCCTATAACGGAGGTGAAATTATCAATTGGGAAACAAAAGAGATGGTATATGAAAATGTGTTACCTAATGAAGTTGTTCCGATGCTCTATGAATGTGCCCGTACCCACCAACTAAGTATATTAACCTATGACGGAGCAGATATAATAACAGAAAACTCTCAAGACCCATACGTACAGAAAGAGGCCTTTCTCAATAAAATGGCAGTACGGGAAACAAACGACTTCCTCACAGAGATCACGCTTCCTGTAGCCAAATGCCTCATCGTGGGAGACGCAGATAAACTCATTCCGCTTGAAGCAGAACTTAGTCTCCGGCTACAAGGACATATTAACGTTTTCCGTTCAGAACCCTATTTCCTCGAATTAGTTCCGCAAGGAATTGACAAAGCTCTTTCTCTTGCTGTCTTATTGAAAGAAATAGGAGTAGCACGAGAAGAAGTCATAGCAATGGGAGATGGCTATAATGACTTATCCATGATTAAGTTTGCAGGACTGGGAATTGCTATGGGAAATGCACAAGAACCTGTAAAAAAAGCAGCAAATTACATCACTCTAAGCAACGAAGAAGACGGTGTAGCAGAAGCTATTGATAAGTTTTGCAGTCAACAATAACCAAACATTTACTTTCATGCCGACAAAATTTTAGTTTCTCGGTGAGAAACCTTTGGTTTCCCGTAATGAAACCATTGGTTCCCCGGTGTGAAACTTTTAGTTTCATACCGGGAAACTAATAATATTACCAGTAAAACAGCTCAAGAGCTAAAATCAACTCATCAAAGATAGAGCGCATATTCAGATTTTATACTAACTTTGCAGTTCCAATAAAACAAATATAAAATGTTATGGAACATCAACTTACCATTTACAACACCTTAGATAGAAAGAAAGAGTTGTTCGTACCGCTTCATGCACCTCATGTAGGCATGTATGTGTGCGGACCGACTGTTTACGGAGATGCCCATTTAGGACACGCCCGCCCGTCTATAACCTTCGATGTGTTATTCCGCTATCTCACCCACCTAGGATATAAAGTACGCTACGTACGAAATATTACCGATGTAGGTCATCTGGAACATGATGCCGATGACGGAGAAGACAAGATTGCCAAGAAAGCACGTCTGGAAGAGTTGGAACCAATGGAGGTTGTTCAATATTTCCTGAACCGCTATCATAAAGCAATGGAAGCACTGAATGTACTTTCTCCGAGCATCGAACCACATGCTTCAGGACATATCATTGAACAAATCCAACTGGTACAGAAGATTTTGGATGCCGGATACGCCTATGAAAGCGAAGGCTCCGTTTATTTCGATGTAGCCAAATACAACAAAGATCACCATTACGGAAAACTTTCCGGACGTAATTTGGACGACGTATTGAATACCACCCGTGACCTCGACGGACAAAGCGAAAAACGCAATCCCGCCGACTTCGCCCTTTGGAAAAAGGCACAACCTGAACATATCATGCGCTGGCCGTCTCCATGGAGCGACGGTTTCCCCGGATGGCACGCCGAATGTACTGCTATGGGACGCAAATACCTGGGTGAACACTTCGATATTCACGGAGGAGGAATGGACTTGATTTTCCCTCACCACGAATGTGAAATCGCACAATCGGTAGCTTCACAAGGCGACGACATGGTTCACTACTGGATGCACAACAACATGATTACCATCAACGGAACCAAGATGGGTAAATCACTTGGTAACTTCATCACTCTGGACGAATTCTTCACCGGTACTCATAAGCTGCTGGCGCAAGCCTACACACCAATGACAATCCGTTTCTTCATCCTGCAAGCTCATTACCGCAGCACGGTAGACTTTAGCAATGAAGCACTGCAAGCATCCGAAAAGGGTCTGCAACGTCTGATGGAAGCTATTGACGCATTAGATAAGATTACTCCCGCACCGGCAACTTCAGAGGGAATCAACGTGAAAGAACTGCGCGCTAAGTGCTATGAAGCAATGAATGACGACTTGAATACACCGATTGTCATCGCACAGCTTTTCGAAGGTGCCCGCATTATTAACAATATCATTGCCGGCAATGCCACCATATCCGCCGAAGACCTGAAAGAGTTGAAAGAAACATTCCATCTGTTCAGCTTCGACATCATGGGATTGAAAGAAGAAAAAGGTTCTTCTGATGGCCGTGAAGCAGCCTACGGTAAGGTAGTAGATATGCTACTGGAACAACGTATGAAAGCGAAAGCCAACAAAGACTGGGCTACTTCCGATGAAATCCGCAACACACTGACAGCACTCGGATTTGAAATCAAAGATACTAAAGACGGTTTCGAATGGAGGCTGAATAAGTAATAAGAAAAGAAAGTGCTCAACGCACCATGCAAATACAAAGAAGACCGGCTCACCACGAACCGGTCTTCTCTTTTTTCATAGAAACATGATAACTAATACCTCTCTTTAAATTCTTGTTTTCTCTTATCTTATTCACTAATTATTTATTTTCCATGAGCATTTCAACCGGCTGTCCATGCTGACAGGTTACCGTCAGTACGGTCTGGTCTCCCTGCTGTTCCAACCGGACATTTTCCATCGGGCTTGTCAATCTCCAATGTCCTTTAAGCCGTATCTCCTTAGTAATAGGACGACTGGGCTCTTTCGTTGTATACGTCTTCTCTTCTATATTCAGATTCGGATCACAGACGCTTAAACGGATACCCTTATCAGATTCCTTTGCATACATCACCATTGTTTCCGCAGGAATAGCCACGAACACTTTATCAGCGGCAGGCTGATAAGCTTCAAAAGCAGCATACGCCGTGATACCTGTCTTTTTATCATAAACAACGTGAGCAGTCTGATCGCGTTGCAACACCTCGTATGCAGGAGTTTTACGCAGCTCGTCGAGATCAGAAGCAGAAGGCTGTATCAATACCATATATTCATAAGTCCCCTCTTTCGGTGCCTTGCCATATTCTATCCAGGCAGAAGAGAATTTTCCCTTAGTAACTTCACGCGTCTTTTCGTGCCGTGATTCCTGTTCTGCCACCTGTGAGCGAACGGTTCCGTCCACTACATGATAATAATTGTCATAACCATCATGAAGCCAATAGTTATCCTCTCCTACCTTGGGCTCCTTACCATTATATTTTGTCTGGAAAAGAGTTGTTTCCGTAGGATAATCTACATTGGAGTTCGAAATACCTGTTCCCAGGCAAACCATCCGGTTATCAAAACAGAAAACGGATTTACGGGCCACAAAGTCTGGTGTGAAGTTCTCATAATCCCGTTCTGCCAATTTCATAGCGAACATTCCATTTTTACCATCTAAAGAACTGCTTCCGGAGAAATTCTCTTTGGAGCGTGCCATAGTCGTTCCTTTCAATGGGCTATCAAGCAAGTCGAAAGGCAAATGAATGGTAGTTGTACCCGGCAAACGATTCCAGTCCCATCCCTCCTGCACAAAGCCGCTTCCGGCACGTGACACGGGATTTCCTTTCCCCATAATCTGCACGGAGCCATAACTTTGATAACGTCCGTAACGGTTATCTTTCGTATAAATTTCAGAGCCCCATACGTCAGTGGTATACCCTTTCAATGTCACCATCCAGTCCGCACGACGAAAAATGCCTGCCGAACCATAGTTGTAAACGAAGAATCCCTGTGGAGCCTGTGCCGGTTGAATACCTTCCTTCTTGAAGAAACGCGCATTCGGAGTATCACTATTGCGTATCAGACGTAAATAGTCGGCAGCCAGACCACGATCAAACGTATTTCCCTGACCGGACAAATCGCCGGATAAAGCGATATTGGCAAATGCTTCGATATCATCGCTTCCCATCTTCCCTCCAAAAGGATGACGGCCACTGATTCCGATGCCCCATTCATAGAAATTGCAATAATTGCGCATAGCAATAAAGGCTGATTTCATGTGTTTGCGCGCATCTTCTGTCAGTTCAAAGCTTGTACCATTGGTAAATGCAATATATTCTCCTACAGTCGCAAGTACTCCAGTGGTATATCCCGGATAGAAACCGCCATGATGGAAAGTCGTACCGTCTACCTTTATACCACCGATCGTTCCCGGAGTATAACGCAAAGAAGAAGATAGCCAACGTGACAAACCACTCAACGCTTGCGCCTGTTCTCTTGCATCGGGAAACATCATAGCGGAAATAAATTTCGCCATCAATAACGTATGCCAGGAATCCAACAATTCGTCACGTGTTGGAGAGCATGGCTGACGAGTTTCTTGCAGAGCCGCCCAGAAACGCAATGTGGAGAGATAAGCATCCCGATGAGGATGTTTATAGATAGCATCACGCATCAGCCAGGCAGTTGTATATATCTTACGTACCTGATAACCATAATGATGATTGGTACCCATACCGCTACCGTATGCAAATCCCTGATCGATAGCATAGTCGAATACGGTAAAGTAGTTTTTCTTTGATGTTTCGTTCTGGTTATAATAAGCATCATAGGCAAAGCCGGAAAGCATCGTTTCAATATCGTTCCATGACATTTCTCCTTTCTTCTTGTCCTGTTCATCAGGAGCAACAATAGGAGTTCCTATAAATCCCGTCCCAGCGATGGATGGACTGATAGCCGCTTTCTCAAATGTTTTATAGGCAGCATTAATCGGTCCTTGCGGAGCCTTTTTCACTTCCAGAAAGTCAGTCAAACGTTGTTCGATAGTCTTCAGCTCCTTCTTTTGTTCGCTTGTCAATTTAGAAGGCAGAGGAATATCATACGACTGTTGTTCCCATTTCCACACGAGACACCAATGCCACAGGTCACGATTAGACAGCCCATTATTGGTAGGCAACTGTTGGTCGGGAGTGGTACGAAGATTCATTTTCTTTTCCGGAAAAATCAGACGGTCAAGAAAGATACGTCCCTTCCGTTGCGGGGCAACCAGCCGATAGGCTACGATCTTCTTATCTTTCTTGTCGCCCTGCATATACTCAAAAGAGATCCAGCAAGCCCGCCAGCCTGCTGCCTGCAAACGATAAGAGAACCAGTAAGAGACTTCTCCCTCCTTATTCAGAAACTCAAAACGAATAGAATCCTGCTGCGGTTTCTCATTATAAATCCACAAGGTAATGCCGAACTGCTTCTCGTTTCTCGTATTCAACGATAAAGGAGCAATTTGAACATCCAGCGTAGAACCGGGCTGAAAGTCCCATTCCAGACTACTTTCACCCTCCTTGTAAAAAAGAGAAGAGATTTTCACTTCTCCCTTTCCGGAAACTGTAAATGCTTCGGGCACTTCTTCTTCAAATCCGATGAGTTGAGCGAAAGCTGAAGGAATGATTCCCAAAAGGAATAATACTATAAAACAACTGTTTTTCATTACTATTTTCAATTTAAACGCGGATGCGGATTAACACCTATTATTGTCGCAGAGATTTACTCCTAAAATTGGCACTTATTTGAGTTAATCAGCGTTTTATAAATTACTAATCGCTAATAAGGAATCCGATCCGACAGAATCTTTTCCGTATACCAAGGATCATTAATTTCCTTCAACATAGCTCCCATTTCACCGCAAAGTTGTGCCACAATCTCCTTATTTTCTTCCAAAGGCAGGTTATGCAGTTGATATGGATCTTTTACATCATCGAATAAGAGGCTTTTCTTCAATTGCTTCGTATCACGGTCGATATATAACGCCAATGTATATTGAGCCGTCTTGATACCTCTTGAAGAAGGGAAGTAAGTCTGCACCAATCCATTTTCATCTTTATCACCATCTACATTCTGAATATACAGTGCACCTGTAGGACGAACAATTTCAGCCTTTTCATCGAAGAAAAGAGGAGCGAAATTACGTCCCTGCACTTCCGCCGGAATAGAATCACCCAGTCCGCACAAGCCAAGCACCGTAGGCATAATATCAGGAGCGGAGAGCAATAAATCATCTACCCTCGGCTGAATCTTACCGGGAAAACGAACCAGGAACGGAATATTCATGGATTCAGAATAAGGGGAATTCTTCGGATCATCAGTGCGCTGGCTACACATCGTCTCACCATGATCGGAAGCAAAGATTACGACTGTATTCTTATCCAATCCCAATTCTTTCAATGTCGTCAAAATCTGTCCGAAAGCACGGTCTACTCCGGTAACGGAAGCGAAATAATAACGTGCAGACTCCGCTTTCTTCATCTTCAAATCGACATTCGGACGAATCAACAGACTATCCAGAGGCTGATCTTTATAAAGATTAAAATCCTGCTCTTCACAGTCATTCAAGGAGCGATACGGGCTGTGAGGAGGATTCATGCCCACCATTATGAAGAAAGGTTTCTTGGTATCACGTACGTTACCGTCATTTTTCAGATAAGAAATGACTTTGCCTGATTCGTGTAAAGGTGACCATTCCTTCGGATCGTGTCTCTTACCATCCGTATCCCAATAATGCGGGTTCTTGTGTTCGTCAAATGTTCCGTAAGAATACCAGTAGTTAAAGCCGTGCCGGCGTTCTTTCGGTGTATAGGCATCCCATGCCGGACGTTTTTCTTCCACATACTGTCCCGGATGTTCGGGATCGTTCGGAGTCGGGAAGTCAGCGTGAAGTTTACCAAAATAAGCACAGTCATAACCTGCTTTGCTGAACACATCGCCTATACATTCCGCATCCTCGCGTAAGGAACTGATCGGACGTGTAGAATTGCAATTCAATGGTACACCGCTTTTGTTCGGATACATACCGGTCAGTAACATTCCACGATGAGGGCTGCTCAACGGACAGTTACTCTGTGCAGACGACAAGACCATAGATTCACGTGCAAAGGCATCCAGATTAGGAGTATGCACGGGGTCTCCTTCAAAGTTTACTTTATCCCGGAATCCGTCCTGCCTCCAGAAGCCCATCGCCTGGTTACGGTATTGATCGGGAAATACATAGATTATATTAGGATGCTCCGCTTGTTGGGACGCTTGCTTCGGAGCCTTGCAACCTTGTGCGGCAAACAGCGTCAAGCCTCCTACAAGAAGGTTTATAGGTTTATTCATGATAGTTTATGATAAATAATTAAAACAGGTAAATGACAAACGGTCAATAGAAAGTTATAGATAATAAGTAGCGAATGATAAACGGTAAACATGTTCCGTCAGAATCCGCTAAGCATTCACCGTTCACTGTTTACCGTTCATTGTCTATTTCTTATTTCTTTTCCAAATCTCTTTTACGCATCAGTCCTTCCAAGAAATAATAGTCAGCATAGTTCAGAGGAACGTCAATTTCCTGACCGTGAGGAATACTGCCAACCGAATGCATCAGGATAAAGTTTCCATTTGTTCCAACTTCTGCGCGATAAGCAGGTGAGCCCAAACTTTCCATTATCTTATCAGCCGTTTCTTTGTAGTGGTTGCCCGGCAGATAGCCATCCAGTTCGTAAAGGGCAGAGGCTGTACAAGCTGCTGCAGAAGCATCACGCGGTTCGTTCGGAATATTCGGAGCATCATAATCCCAGTATGGTACGAGGTCTTCCGGCAGGTTCTTATTATTAAAGATGAAGTTATAGACTTTTTGTGCCTGGTCGAGATATTTCTTGTCTTTCGTGTAACGATAGCAAGTAGTGTATCCGTAGAGTGCCCAAGCTTGTCCACGGGCCCAAGAAGATTCATCCGCATATCCCTGTGCAGTTTGTCTCTTACGCACTTCTCCTGTCTCCGGATCGTAATCTACCACATGGTAGCAGCTGTTGTCCGGACGGAAGTGGTGAGCCATTGTTGTATCAGCATGTTTCACTGCAATATTGTAGAAAGTAGAATCTCCGGAAAGAGCTGTTGCTTCAAATAAGAGTTCGAGATTCATCATATTATCAATAATCACCGGACATTTCCATCCCCGTGTTCCCTGCCAACCTTTATCGGCATCCCATGACTGGATAACGCCTGCATTCGGACGAAAACGAGTGGACAATGATTTGGCAGCTTCTATAATGACGTCTTTGTACTCTTTCTTATCTGCCATGCGATAGCCGTTCAGATAACTGCAACCAATCATGAAACCTACATCATGATGCCATTTCAGATATTTCACAGAATCAAGAGCTTCTGTGTATTTCTCAGCCAGCGGCAACCATTTCTTATCACCCGTCAGGTTATAAGTCAACCATATACTACCGGGAAAGAATCCGGAGCACCAGTCTTCCATCGGTATGTAAGAGATACTCCCATCTTCGTTGATTGTTCTCGGATTCAAGATTTTACCGGACTTCTCGATAATGTCCGTCTGGATTGTGTTCTGTGCCACAGCGTTGTCGATGTTGTCCTGAATAAAGTCTACTTCAACCTTTTTTTGTCCACCGCAACTCGTAAAGATCAATAGGGAAAGTCCTAATGCGCTAAGAATTGTTTTCATAATACAAGGATTATTTGTTAAGTGATTAATTTTCCTGATGGCAAAAGTAGTGCATTTAAATAGAATTGACCGACCTAAATAATCCAAATGAAGGACAATTTTGGTACATTTCACTGAAAAATGAAGGAATGGATAGAATTATATATTCAAAAAAACAGAGTCCAGATACAAAGAAAGTATCTGAATTCTGTTTTCTCAATTATATAATATTGCAAACTATATCTATAATTCGAATGGCTACAGATGAGTTGCCTTGTTCAGCCAAATGGCTAATCCGGCTTCTTACTTTAAACTTTCACAAATTTCCGTATTTACCCTCTTCAAATTCTGTTCATCCAGTTTTATTACTTTGCGGTCGTATGTCATCAATCCGTTCACTTCGATCTCAACATCTGTAGTCTGTGTATAAACAGCAGCCGAGAATCCACGTGCAATCATATCCTTCAGCATATTAGCATACTTCAGATACTCATCAGTAGCTTCTTTGGAAGTACTAAACTGAACATACCCCCAATTACGATTCGGCTCCCAAAGATGCTCCTTCAGCACTAAACCAATTCCTCCATACTCTCCGAGTACAGTTGCACGCTGTGCGTCATATAAATACATCTCCGGACCGGGATAATTATGCAAATCGAGCATATCACCACAGGTATAATGATTACCTCCACTGGCAGGATTCACTAAACGGGAAGGATCATATTGCTTTGTCCATTCTGCTATTTCAGGGGTTTTAAACTGCCCCCAAGCCTCATTGAAAGGTACCCATGTGCCAATACAAGGATAAGAGTAAAGGCAGTCGATAATTTCTTTCCATTCTTTACGATAAATAGCCTCTGATTCAGCAGACCGTTTAAATTCTGTTCCCTCAAAATACTTCCGATTCTGCCACTCGGGATTCTTATCGCCACTCGGCATGTCCTGCCACACAATAACCCCTAAACGATCACAATACGTATACCAACGGGCAGGCTCTACTTTTATATGTTTGCGAATCATATTATATCCAAAATCTTTTGTCTTTTGAATATCATATACTAAAGCCTCATCCGAAGGTGCCGTATACAAGCCATCCGGCCACCAGCCCTGATCTAAAAGACCAAATTGAAACAAGTCCTTATTATTCAATTGTAGACGTACAATTCCATTTTTATCGCGTTTCGTTGAATATTTACGCATGGCAGTATAGCTCTTAACCTTATCGATCAACTTATTTTCTGAATACAGACAAATTTCCATATCATATAAAAACGGAGAATCCGGTGACCACCACTTTACATCAGACGGCATAGCAATTTCAACCGGAATACCATTTACGGAACTTCCTACAGCCACCAACTGCTTTCCTTCTAATACCTTCACCTCCAATTTATCTGAAAGCATCTGATGATCTGTCATAACCTCTACTGTCAACTTATTCCTGTCAATATCAGGAGTCGTTTTGATATTGACAATCGACCGGATTGGCACGGGTTCTAGCCAAACTGTTTGCCAAATACCACTGACAGGAGTATACCAGATACCTCCCGGCTTACTAACCTGTTTTCCTCTAGGCTGAGGACCTTTATCAGTCGGGTCCCACACTTTCACGATCAATTCATTTTCCCCATTCAGCAAGGCAGGCGTGATATCAAAAGAAAAAGGAGTAAATCCTCCTGTATGTTGTCCCACCTTTACCTTATTTACCCAAACATCCGCTTTCCAGTCAACAGCCCCAAAATGCAATAAGATCCTATGTCCTTTCCATTTGGAGGGAACCGAGAATTGACGCTGATACCAAAGTTCATTCTTCTCCCCAAGACTTTTCCCCACTCCGGACAAGCTTGATTCTACAGCAAAAGGAACTAAAATCCGACCATCATAACTTTGTGGCATAGCTTGACCTACCGGAGAAATAGCATAATTCCACAATCCGTTCAGATTTATCCAGTCAGCACGTTCCATAATTGGGCGGGGATATTCGGGCAACACGTTTTCAACATCTATTTTCGCCGCCCATTCCGTCATAATTCGACCGCCAACCGGTTTCCACTGTGCAAATAGATAAACACTATTAATAAGTATCACTAAAGAACATACAACTTTTCTCATCTACATTATTTCTATTAAGAGTATTTTTACTAGGTCAAGTTATTCCAATATAATATCAAACTGATCGTAAGGTGCCGTACGATGTGCCAGATGCCTGGTCAATTTTGAAATCCCAAACAAGGGAGAATAAGTACGTACTTTGATCGTTTTACCATCCGGCATAAATTCCAGAATGCGAAGCCAACCATCCCCTCCGTTCCCTTCCGGACCGCCTCCTACATATTGTACATTAAACGTCATTTGTGATACATCTTTCCCGGCACTGTTCTTATCCACCCGATAAGCCACATTATTCTCATATTCACCGGTGCCTCTTCCCACATGTCCGCAAAGTACGAGACGGATATTGGAAGAAGGATAAATAAGTTTCTCCCAAATAGCCTGCCCCGAGTTTTGTGGAGAAATCTTATACCCATCTTTCGTAACGCGCTTATTACCTATATCAAGATAAGAATGAGTGATAAAAATCACCTTATAATTCTTGTATCTCGGCTTGTTTACCAAATCTTTCGCCCATTGCAGAACTTCATCACGAGGCACAAACTCTACTGCTATAACCAAAATCTTTCCCCATCCCGGCTCATCAAACTCAAAAGCCGAATTCTCTAAAGACGCCCTGCCTTCACGATTAGGAAATTCACTGACACAGATATTCCGCCAGGTAGAATTTCGTTCAAAAGGAATATAATCAGGAAAATAAGTACGACCGTTTTCTGCGGCTTTGTATCCATAATCATGATTGCCTGCGGCAATAATATAAGGTACTTTGTTATCCAGTCTTTTCAAAGCCTGCGATGCTGCCTCCCACATTTCACGACTGGTCTGGTTCAGCATCTTACGGTTTAATACATTATTATCATTCTGCTCCACCAAATCGCCTGTACAAAGGACAGCTTTAATTTTAAGCGACTCTATATTGTCCGCAATCCATGCGGTACAAAGATCAAAAAGCGGCTGGTTAATATCATACTTGGTATATCCCTGTGGATCACCGAGCAAAATCATAGAAAAGGATTCCGGATTGACCAATTTCTGGGGATCAGCCCGATGCTGCGCCGGGAGACAAGTGACAGAAGCACACAATATCCCGGCCAATAAATAGTTGAATAGTTTCATAGATTACTCTTTTTCTTCTTCGTTTTTAAATACAGGTGCACGAGATACGGATGCCGGTGTGCCATTAGTAATATAAGGCCAGCCATCACTGCTCCATTGTATGCGGTCACACATCAATTGACGACCATTATCTATTTTCGCTTTCTGCCAGGCATGATAGAAGAACCAGTCATTACCCTCATCATCCGTGATAATTTCGGAATTGTGTCCGGTTCCGGCAAACAGGTTATTACCCTGTAGAATTACTTCATTATAACTACTATTTTCTTTCATCACAGTACCGTTTTTACCCACATAAGGACCTTCGATATTTTTAGAACGCCCCACCACTACACGATACGTACTTCTTTCCTCTTCACAACAACTACCCGTAGAGCCAAATAGATAATAATAATTCCCGCGTTTATGAACCATGATGCCTTCTATTGAAGGACCCGCTATCTTTTCGGAAACAGCCCCTTTAATGGATAGACCGTCAGCACTTAACTCTACATAACGGATACCTCCTTCATAGCCTTTAGAAGTACTATTATAACTTCCCCAGAAAAGATACTTCTTACCATTATCTTCAAAATAACAAGGGTCGATGCACTGCATAGTACCAGAATTGTAGTCAAGAAGTTTTCCGTGATCCGTAAAAGGCCCTACAGGAGAGTCGCTGACCGCCACCCCGATACAACTATTCTTAGGCAAGTCCCAGTGCCCGAGAGTATAATAGAGCACATATTTGCCATTGATATAGTTAATGTCCGGAGCCCATAAGCGAGTGTCCGGCTGCCAGTTCGGTTTTTGCAGAAAGGCTGCCCCAGCATAAGTCCACTGTGTCATATTAGTAGATTTGTAAATCGGAATATAGATATTATCCTGTTGGGTAACATACAAATAAAAGTTTCCGTCTGCCGCATGAATTATTGTCGGATCAGGCAACTGTTTGCCGACTATAGGATTGGAGAATGAAACAGGGTTAGGTGTACTCCCCCCACCCCCATTTCCATTACCGTTACCCGGCCCATCCGGTTGTTCGTCAGAGCCACCGGAACATGCCATGATACACAATGCTGTTGCAATTAAAAAAGATAATTTTTTCATATATACTTTATTAGTTAAAACTAAGATTAATTTATCCAACCTTCATTCTGTTCCAAATTCGAGTTCATTTCCATTTCTTTAGCAGGAATAGGCCAGCTCCAGCACTGATCCCCCAACCAGTACCAGGTATAAGTCGTTTCACCCCACATCTGCATCAGACCGTTACGATTATTATCAAACTTCTTATCTTTCCACGTTCCCCAACGCAATTCATGGAAATACATGGAATCTTCGCCACCGATTTCCCAGTAATACTCATTCCGGATACGTTCACGCAAATCACTCTGCCCGTTAACTTTCGTAGCAGGATAAGTTGCATTATTCAATTCGACATGCCCTGCACGACGTCTTACTTCATTAACACATCTGATTGCTTCGCTTTCATGGGTACTTCCCCATTCATTTAGCGCTTCTGCTTTCAGGAGCAATACTTCCGCATAGCGTATTAATGGAATATCCAATCCATAAGTATCACGTTCTGTCTGTTCCAGACCTTCAGGTACAAACTTTCTCCATAGATAGTAAAACTTATCGTTTGTATCAGTACGGATATCAAAAGGCTCTGCACTGTCGGAGCCACGATAAGGCCAACGCAATGTATAAGTATGAGCTATTCCAGAAGAAGCGCCATTGTATTGTGCGTAAGGGGTAATGACAGCCATTTGCAGACGTGGATCACGGCTCTCGTAAGCTTTTTTGATACGTGCTTCATTGCCACTATCCAGATATTTGTTCATATCTGCCCCATAGGCAGCCATACGTTCCTTTTCTGCCGCGGACAGTCCGTCACGTAGAAAAAACACCACACGTTCTTTTTCTTTCATCGCACTATAGCCCGGCAAGTAGTTATCCCAATTAAACTTTTCTCCGGTCGCCGTCTCAAAAGATTCTACAAAATGCGGATTAGGCAAATAGTTATTCCACATAGAACCTGCTGTACAACGGTTGCCGTAAGTGATGTTCCTTGTATTGGAGTAGCCATATTGCTTGATGCATTGCACAGAGAATATCATTTCTTCACATTGTTCATTTGCTATTTTCAACAACTGCTTATAACTGGTAGCACCGGCCTTAGTATATAACCCGAAGCCACAGTCAGCCACAGAATTAAAATCATCAACCGCCGCCTCCCAATTCTTCTGCCACATATATACTTGTCCGCGTAATGCATAAGCAGCTCCTTTGGTTACCCGTCCATAGTTAGAGTCACCCGAATTATATTTACCCGGTAGATTGGGTTCATTCACACAATCTGTCAGATCCTGGACTATAGCCGCCCAAACATCCGCTTCTGAAGAACGGGCTTTGTTACCGTTTTCAGGACTCGTGATTGCATTCATATATAACGGCACTCCTTTATACAAGATATTCAAGCGCATATAAGCAAATGCACGCAAGAATTTACATTCGGCGATAGCCCGTTGCTTCTCTCCGGTCGACATATCAGGAACCTGACCAATATTATCTATCACATCATTAGCACGATAGATAAAAGTATAAAAACGTTTATAAATATCACTGAACAGGCCACTTGAGGGAGTAGCTGCTCCTGTACAATTAGGCATTCGCTTAATCCAGTTCTTGTCTGTATCCATCACAGAAGAATAAGCATCCCATGGAATCCGGTGCGAATCCAAAATGCCGGAGTTAGGACAATATTGATCCAGAAAGACATTATATACGCCGATAACAGCCTGTTCGGCCAAAGTTGCTTTCGTCCAGATACTACTACCGCTTATGTTATTGGTAGGAGTAGTATCTAAAAAGTCCGCACCGCATCCAGCCATAGAGAAAGACAGCAAGGCAATAGATACACATCTTACTAATTTCCGAAATATTTTTATTTTGTTTTTCATCATAAAATCGTTTTAGAGTAAGTTTAGAAAGTGATATTTACACCGAATGCATATTGTCTCATAGTAGAATATCCCACTGCGGTACGCATTTCCGGGTCCATTCCTTCATACCCGGTAATGGTAAATAAATTTTCACCGGAAGCAAAGAAACGGATATTCTGTGCATATACTTTTTTCGACAGGACAGCAGGCAATGTATATCCGATAGTCAGGTTCTTCAGTTTAATATAATCCCCTTTTTGCAAATGTACTGATGACTGTGTCATACCACTTTGGTCGTTACCGGAGTTATTTGTCAAACGAGGATTCTTTGAACTCAAGTTCGTGCGCGGATCATTGGGATTTTTGGGATCAAAGAAATAGTGATCGTTTGCTATTGCTTCCCCGATAGCATATCCTTTGATGGTAGCACTGCTGTTCAATGCCAAACGATAGTAGTAAATCTTGAAACCTGCCGCACCGGACCAGTTCATGGAGAAATCGAAGCCTTTCCAATTAGCGCTTGCCTGCAGACCGAAGTTATACTTGGGCACATTGGAACATCCCTGAAACTCATTATCAGCGTCATTACCATATACACCGTCGCCATTTAAGTCTGCATAGATGTAATCACCATACCAAATGCCACTCTTACTGACGTTCTGACGCGGATAAAACTTATACCCTGCCCCTACCATGGCATTCAGCCATTTCATGTCGTCTACTGTGCGGATCATTCCGTCTCTCGGACCACCGTTGATATTGACTGTTCCATCTGCGTTAAAGCCGTTTCCATTACCTTTATATGGTTGCAACATATAGTATTCATTAATCATTTTACCTTCTATTACACGGGTAGATCCTCCGGTAGAGACATCACCGATATTGGTTTGATAAATACGGTTCCCGTTTTCATCTGTCAGCCAGCCACGCTGCAACTCTCCTTTGTATTTACTGACCTTGTTCTGGTTATAGGCAAAGTTACCGGATACACGATATTCTACTTTACCGATACGGTCTTGCCAATTCAGGGTCATTTCAATACCGCGGTTAGTCACTTCCGCAATGTTCTGACGAGGGCCACTGGCTGTCCCGAGAGACATATACATATCAGGGCGATATAAGATTCCATCCGTTACTTTATTATAAAATTCAGCCTCAAACGTCAGACGGTTTCTTAAAGTTGCAAAGTCGATACCAATATTCGTAATGGCAGTACTTTCCCACTCCAACAGGTTGTTGGAAATAGAAGTAATTGCCAAACCATTATTAAGGCTACCTCCAAACGCGTACTTTGCCGAGTTGTATACAGCCTGCCATTCGTAGTTACCAATCGCATTGTTCCCTAACTTACCCCACGAAGCACGTAATTTCAGATTGTCGATAGGAAGTCCTTTCATAAATCTCTCTTCACTGATTCTCCACCCGGCAGAGAAAGATGGAAAAAGCCCCCAGCGATTATCCGGAGCAAAACGGGAGGAACCGTCATAACGCATATTAACCTCGAATAAATAACGGCTGTCGAAAGCATAGTTAATACGACCGAAGTAAGAACGGGATGTAAATTCCTCACCTGTACCACCTATGGAAGAAGGAGTAGTAGCAGAACTTGGATCACCCACAGACGAATCTATTAATCCAAGTTTGGCAGTGTCGGTAGTCCGTTTGACAAAACGTTCTTCTTCAAAGCCCAATAACATACCAATATCATGCTTATAAAAAGTCTGGTTATAATTGAGCAAGTGCGTTAATTTCCAGTGGTTCTCACGGACATACGCCATACGGGTATACAAATCGGCAGGATCTTTGGGGGCAGCTATCCACTGATCTGTACTAAAACTATATTTCCCATAATCCGTATTTACGGACATCGATTCATAACGATAATCCTTATAGTTCAAATTAACATCGTATGAGAAGTGTTTCAGAAACTTCACGTTGGCATAGAAAGTAGTGAAGAACTGCGTGTTCTTGATATGCCCTTCCGATTGCGCCATGTCCCACAGAGGATTGTGAGATTGCGGATCTTCCTCGTTCGCTTCCGGCGCACCATATTTTCCGTCATAATATGGATATACGCCCGGTATCATCTTTTGAGTATTAATATTGGTGAGTGAACCGGTATCGCTTTTCTTCTGGTCAGTGTGATACCCCCATACGCGAGTACCAATACGTAACCACTTAGTAATATCCGAATAAACATTGGCACGCAGAAAATAGCGTTGGTATCCGGTATCCTTGATTAATCCCGGATTGTCAGTGTAAGATATAGAAAGATTATATCCGGTACGTCCCTCCTGTCCAGTGACGGAAAGCGAATGTTTCATCATCCAGTCGTTACTATATATCTCATCGTACCAATCTGTATTAGGATAAGCTACATAATTAGGATAGCCGGAAGCCGAAATGCCATTCGGATCTTTTTCCGCCTCACGCCATTGATTGATGGTAATGTCGCTGAAAGGAGCAGATTCTCCTATATTAGTAGCAGCTTCGTTCATCAATTCCATATACTTGGCGTAGTTAGATACCGTTTTTATCAGTTTGGTAGGTTGATTCAGTGAAAAAGTAGCATTGTAGGACACGCTGACCTTTCCTGTTTGTCCGGTTTTGGTAGTAACCAGAATAACCCCATTTGCCCCTCGGTTACCATAAATAGCACACGAGGCCGCATCTTTCAGGATGGAAATAGAAGCAATATCGTTGGGATCTACATTATTCAGACTTTGCTCCATCCCATCCACCAACACGAGTGGTGAAGAACTGTTCAGGGTACCTACTCCCCGAATATTGAAAGAAAAGCCTTCATTATATGGAGTCCCGGAGCTTTGCATCACCTGTAAACCGGCTGTCATACCGCTCAACGCCTGCGAAGCACTGACCAAAGGACGGGAAAGTGATTCCTTTTCCAAATTTACCGTAGCAACCGAACCGGTCAGGTTCACCTTCTTTTGTGTGCCATAACCAACCACTACTACTTCTGAAAGCATTTTCACATTCTCTCCCATTACAATGTTGAATGTCGTCTTGCCAGGCGACAATGAAATTTCCTGCGTGTCAAAACCGATATAAGACACTTGCAATTTCTTAGCGTCCTCCGGTATTTCCAGTTCAAATTTCCCTTCCATATTACTCACCGTGCCAATATTAGTACCGGGAATTGATACCGATACTCCAATTAACAATTCATCATTGACATCACTGACGATACCATTGATACGCCGTTTCTTATCTGATTTCTGAACGACAGGCCGGGTGATGATAATATGATTATCTTTTATTTTAGATTTTTCTCGGTTTGACTTAACCGATTGAGAAATAAACTTTTAGCGAATTATTTGAGAAATAGAGGTAACGATTTAGCAACTGTGCGAATTTCAGCGTTTTACATTGCTATGCTGTCAAATAACTCTTTCATTTGCAAATATAACATCTTTTTCCGAAAGTACGAACTTTCGGTGACAATTTTATAAAATCGACTTGCGAAAAAAGAAAATTATCGTGAATGGTCTAACTCTATATACCAGCCTTCCTTGACGGGCTTGTATAGCGTAGTGTCATTGTATGTCCTGCGGTAAATTTTGTTCAGGTCGCCGTGTTCGGTGATACGGATGTCACGGCGGCTTCTCAATTCGAGATCGTAAACGAAACTCTTGGATGTTCCCGCATCCACGATGCCGTGGGAGTAGTACAGCATAAATAAGCTCACATATACCGAATCTGCCGTTTCCTGCTCCCTGCGGTCAACAAGGACAAGACCGCATCCAATCTCTGACAACAAGGAGTCGAGTTGTATTCGGTCAGATCTTGATAACCCGTGTACCGGCGTGTCCTGCACTTGGTTCGGTTGGTAGGATATTTGTCCTGCCGAATCAAGGATGAGAATATCGCAGGGAGAGAGCGGTGGATAGTGAAAGCTTCCCTCCGAACTCTCCGCCATGATTTTGCGTATCTTGTCGAATGCCGCCTCGTGCGTGGCGAAGTGGCGTATCATTTCCTCGTCCGTCGGCGGCATGGGTGGCTCGCAGCTTACGACCGATGCAAGCGTTAAAAGTAGTATTATGATAACTATCTTCATCTCTGTTTAAGCCCCACCTTCACCATGCCATGTGCAGGTTTGGGTATTGTTATCATAGTTATGTTCTATCCATTGCCCCGATTTCTCGCCGTCAGTGTATTGTCCCTCGATAGTTATATAGGGTTTGCCGTCCCGTGTCGATTCCACACGATAAGAGCCGTCAAGTTTTCCGTTACGGTAGTGGCGTATTATCCTGCTGCGAAGCGTGCTCGCATCCTCGAAGATTTCCCACTCCTCGCCATCTTTTTTCCCGTCGATATAATGAGATTCAAAAATCTGCTCTCCTGTCTTGCTGTCAAAGCGGCGCTCCCGCCCGCTCTCCACACTCTGCTTATATTCCTTTTCGGCTTCTATTTTGCCGTTACGAAAATAGGTCTTTACAGTTCCGTCTATCTTGCCTTGCTGCATGGGTGTTTCCTTTCGGGGAGTAACGCCGTCTTGGTAATACTCCGTGAATGTGCTGTTACGCTTGCCTTTGGCATATATACCCGATTCACGCAGCACCCCATCACGATAGCGGCGATAATCTCCGTTTATCATGCCATCGGAAAATTTAACACACTCCTCGTCAAGTCCTCGTATAATGCGATATTTTCCCCGTAACGGCTGTTTTCTGCCTTTTTTATAATAGACCGTGCGCCGTGAGTTATCTGTTATAGTCTGCAAATCGCTCCATTCTACGATTTGTTGTGCGGAAACCGTGCCACACAATAGTAAAAAGATGTATAGTGCCAATATTCTATTCATTGTATTTTTTGTTTTTCAAGGTTGCGGCTAACACGTGGCTCAATCACCACGAAAAGCGATTGAGCCACACGCCATTATCCGCATAAATCGAACTTGTTAGCCTCTTCACTTCTTCAACAAAGCGAAAAATTCCTCGTATCGCTCGAAAGATTCAAAGAATCCTGCATGCAATGTTATTTGTGTATCATCCGTCAAGAAGATTTCCAATTCTCCTTCTTCATCGTCATATTTAAGATGTTTTATATCCGATATTTTAAATATTTTGTCGGTTTTCTCCCCTTTCTTTATTATAGGATAGGTTACACTATCTGCATCGACAACGATTTTTCCTCCGTTCGCCGCCAAAGCACGGGCAAGACGAACCTTGTTCAATGTTATTACCAAGAGAACGAGTCCTCCGATTATAAAAACAATGGCAGTACTCGTAGGGCCAAGTATTCGGGTACTGCCTATTCTTATACCGAATGGATAAACGAGCGGCACGACAACCATACCGACTGATACAGCCAACATTGTAATGTTATCCTTGATAGGAGAGGCTGGAGCATAATTAAACGTTTTCATAATTCAAAAAAAATGTAGAGTTAATAAATGTTTTTTAATAAAGTATCACCATTTTATATAAGTCCAAGGGCTTTTGGTATCTGTCAGTAAATCTTCTGCCAATCCAATCATGTTGGTAGTTCCCATCGACAAAGTACGACCAAGAACATAACTATAAGCATAGTCTTTCCAATTGGTATAAACTTCTTTGGTCATCTCGTAAGCGGCATTGATACACTGCATACATTCTTCTTTTACAATGTACTCTTGCTCAAGGCAAAGTCTGCTGATAAAGTTTAATCTTCCTGCATCCCACGCAAGTACTCCGAGTTTGCCCATTTCTTCTTTGGATACGACAATTCCAGCTTGTTCAATGTCCGGATATTTTTCCTCCATCGTTTCCAACTTTTCCAAACAGTCATTTCGGAAATCGGTGTGTTCTTTCAATTCTTCATTTTCATTAAGCCACTTCCTGCTTATATTACCCCCTCCTTGAAGAAAAGCCGTATAAGCATAGTGAAACATTGTTTGCGAGGGAGCTTGCGACAACCAATTCAAAGTTTCGATGGCACTATCCCTATCCGTTATACCAAAGTATTCACCTAAAATAACTTTACGAACAGAGGGAGTTACGCCAGTTTCGAATGTGTTCAATACACCTTGTTGTTGATATACATACAGATTGCCAAGACTTATCTTGCGTAAATCCGCTTCTGGCAAATGTGAATTTTCATCCACATTCAAACCATCCTGAAAGAAACTCTGCAATTTTGCAAGTCTTCCCCAAAGAGATGTCATGTCCATAGTACTATGTTTGTCTTTCCAGCTCCTTAAGACCTTTTATTATTAAACCACGAAGCGTGGAACTGCAATGCCACGTCTTTGTTGAAGGTCGTAGGAAAAACCTAATGAGCAGATGTAGTAATAGCAGCCCACGCTATAGCGTGAGAACCACTATGCCATCCTTGCTCATTTTGAAAATTTCCTACGTTTTCAACAACAAGATAAGCATAACGCTTCTTTCTTTTCTAATATGTCTTGGACGGAGTTTCCCTAATCCAACCACAAAGGTAGTGAAAAGTTGTGATAATCACTTATGTTGCAATAGATTTATTTGCTCGCTGTATAAAATTGGAGCTTTACAGTTTCATACCCCTGCTTTTCCTTTGCTGCTGTATAGGTTGCCGTATGTTCTGCCTTAACTTCTCGAACTGTTCCTTGAACCACTCGGCAATGGGCTTTCGGTTGATGGCAAGAACCAATTTAGTCCCGTCCGTGGGGTCTTTCACCACTTGGAAACCTGCCTTTTCGGTCGTGAATTTCCGTCCGTGTTCCTCCGAATAGAGTTCCCCTGCATACTCCAACGGCTTTCCCTTGACGAGCGTTGCGGTCTGCCTTTCATCGAACCCCACAAGGCGGCAAAGGTTTTCGATACGGAGCATTTCACGAAAATAGGGAAACCATGCCGCTGCCCTTGCGATTACCGTTTTCAGAAACGATATTTCCTGCTTGTGCCTTGTGTCCTTGTCTGCTATCTCCCTGCCGTGCTTCCGCTGCATTTCCCGTATCTCCCGGCTGTGGTCTGCCTGCATGGTCTGTATCCTATCTTGCAGGGCTTCGATGGTTTCCTCGTGGTCGGCTACCTCCCTATGCAGGGCAGTGTTCTCCCTTTCCAGTGTCTTGACCCTGTTGCTCCCGAAAAGAGAACCGACGCTCTCGGCGATGTTGGCGGCTGCAGCGGTTGCCGCCCCTTTCAGCTTCTCGGTCTGTATCTCTTTTTTCGCCTGCCTTAATTCCTCCTGCGCCGTTTCTTTCTGCTGCTGCAAATCCACCACCTCCGCTTTCAGACTGTCGGCGAGTTTCTGTATATCCCGATAATACTGCTGCGTGGACTTGTGGCGAGCTTTCGAGCCGTCTATGCCCCTTTGCAGCCCGTATTTCGCCATCGCTTCGGCATAGGTATCTTGGTAGGACTTCAATTTCAGCCGTGTCATAATATCGTCTGCGCACAGTCTCACGGTGTCGGTCGGCTTCTTGCGGTATCGCTTCTTCGTCTGCTCCTCCCGTTTCCTGCGCTTTCGCTCTCCCTTGACGATGGGGACGAGCGTAACGTGTATGTGCGGTGTTTCCTCGTCCCTGTGCAGGTGAGCCGCCACGATGTTCTCCTCTCCGAACGTATCGGCGAAGTATTTCAGATTGTCGGCGCACCACTCGTCCAAACGCCCCTCTTCTTCTATCCGCTTCATGTCCTCGTGCGTTCCCGATACGTTGATGCGGATAGCCCGTACTTGGTTGCTTCCGATTTTGCGTGTCAGCCCAGCTTCTTCTAATCTCTGCTGTATAGCCGCCGAACGGTCTTTCACCCCGTTGGGGTATTCGATGAGCCTGCGGTTTAGGTGCGTGCGTGTGGGGTCGGCGTTCTTCGGTATGATGAAACGCTCGATATGTGCGGTCGTTCCGCTGTCGCTGCCGTGCGCCTTTTCCATGTGTAAAACTACGAAACCCATATATTCCTTTCTTTTCTGGCTTGTGAAACAATAAATCTGACTATCTTTGAGGGCGGCGAAATGCCGTCCTCAAGGGGGTGTGCAGAGGGGCTTGCCCCTTGCCTTATTGGGGAATTTTCAGCGATACGTAGTATTGCGGCTCGGACAAATTCCCTAATAAGCTACGGTATTTTCCCCGTAAATACCCTGCGGCGTGCCGTCCGTCTGTCCGTTTGCCTTTCGGCGGTGGTTATCCTTGCCGCTTGCTTACCCGTATAACCCCACCTTATTTTTTCCCTTTCGGTCGGTGGGTGGCGGGGCGGTCGTTTCCGTTTTCAAAGGCTCTTTTGCATGGGGTGGTCGGATACAAGGTTTTCCCGATAAATACGCTCGCAGCGAAGCGAGAGGAAGATTTATCGGGAAACGGCGCAGCCGCTTGACCTTTTAGCCGACGTGAAGCCCCGTGCTTGCTTTGCCTTTGTAAACGGAAATGATTGCTCCGCTTTCCTTTGAAAAGAGGAATAGAACCTGCAATATATATCACCATAGTGATAGGTTTGCATGTTGGCATGCTGGTATGCTGGTACGTTTGCATGTTTGCATGTTGGTATGTTGGTATATCATCATGCTTTCCAACGGCTGTTGGGCTTGCCGTCCGAAACAACCGACACGAATACCGTCGTTTTCTCTTTTCGCCCGTGTATAATCCTCTCTAATAATGCCCTGCGGACTTTCGCCGCCCCGAACGACTCGATACGGAAAGCGAGGGCGGCTATCGTTTCGAGGTTGTAAACCTCCGCGCTGTATCTGTCCGATAGGCGGATAATGCGCTTTATGTCATATACGCTCAAAACTCCGCTTTTGCAGAGTGCCTTTATCCCTGCCCGAACCGTCGGGGCGATAACCCCGAACAGTTCGCAGATTTCCCGCTCGGTCATGGCGGTTGCACCTATATCGCTCGGCAGAAAGATATTGCCCTGCCCGTCCATCGTGATAATGTTCCTTTCTTCTTTCATTGGTATTCCGTTTTTAATTAGATGGCTCGGCAGATATTCTTCTCCATATCCTCCAGCTTGTGCGACAAGGTTTCCATGTCTTGGCTTATCTTCTGGGCGGTGATTTTGGCGTAAATTTGGGTGGTTTTTATGTTGGTATGCCCCAAAAGACGGCTCACCGTTTCGATGGGTACGCCGTGCGACAGAAGTACGGTAGTGGCGTTCGTGTGTCTTGCAACATGGTAGGTCAAACGCACCTTGAAGCCGCATTGTCTGCCTATTTCTTTAAGTATCTTGTTGCAACTTCCGTTACTCGGAACGGGGAAAACATGACCGTCCCGAGCCAGCCCCTTGTATTTCTTTATGATACGTTTGGGAACGTCCAAAAGGCGGATGTTCGATTCGGTGTTGGTCTTCTTTCTTCGGGTGATTATCCACAGGTTGCCGTCGAAGAATGTTTGCAGGCGGTCGGTGGTGAGGTTCTTCACGTCCGAATACGCCAAACCCGTGAATACCGAAAAGACGAACAAGTCCCGTACGAGTTCATGGGTGGCGTTCTTCATCGGTGCGTTCATGAGCGTCTGTATCTCCGTTCGGGTGAGGTAGCCCCTGTCCACGCTTTCGGGAGAGTTGATATATCCGGCAAAGGGATTAAAGGGCAAACGCCCGTCGTTCCTCGCAATGGAAATGATGTGCTTCAACACAATCATGTAGCCCCACACGGTATTGGTGCGGCATTTCTTCTCCGTGCGCAAAAAATACTCGAAGTCGTTGATGAACGTGAGGTTGAGTTCTTTTAACGGAATATCCTCACGCTTGTAGGTATGGGGCAAAAACTCCCGGATATGGTTGCAGACCGTCCGATAACGGGTAAATGTACCTTGCGCCCTGCTGTGCCCGACTTTCTTCTCAAACTCGGCGTTGTGCTGCTCGAACAGTTTCAGCAATGTTTCCTGCTTGATGCCGATACCGAGATAGGCGTCTTTGAGCTTGGCGGCGGTAACATAACCGTCCGCCTGCATCAGTTCTTGGTAGCGGCGGTTTACCTCCACCCGAATTTTATCAACGACAAGATTGATTCTCTGCGCTTCAACGCTCTTGCCCGAAGCACGGTTGTTCTTCACGTCCCACAGTCGTGGGGGAACGTCCATCTTGCAACTGAACTGTTTAATCTCGCCGTCCACCGTGATACGGCACATCAGAGGCAGGTTGCCGTTTGGTTTGGCACTGCCTTTCTTCACGTAAAACAATACTTTGAATGTACTTCGCATAACTCACACTTTTTGGGTGACAAAATTAGTTATTAGTGAGTTACTGACAGCTATGCAAATTGCCGCAAATCACAGAAACAGAACCATTTAGCAAGAAATCTGCACCCGTTACGGGAGTAACGAGGTGGTAACTGAACTCCTGCTCCGTTTGGCTTCGAGGTGGTATTTCGTTGGCTCTGTGCAATAGAAAAACAAAGCGTAACGAACGCTCTATCAGCTAATTCGCTACGCTTTGCCCAAATTTACTTTTTCGCTATGTGTTTATTTTATAAATTAATTCCTGCCCTTTCAGAATCTGATCCAGTGCCTTGCTTATCGGTTGATTATCTACCTTCACGGTTACTTTACGGGTCAGGTCCACATCATTTTTCTCATATACTAAGGATACATTTCCTTTGACCTCCAACTCCCGGAACGCTTTGCGCACCGTTACGTCCTGCAAATGTAAGGTCACCTGCTGTGCGTGAACCGACAGTGGAAGAACTGCGGCTAATAGCACGAAGAACATGCATTTGATGATTTTACTCATTGATTTAAGTTTTTATGTGTATATCTTTTGTTACTAACTCATTGTTTTACAATATTCTTATTTAAACATTATCCAGGATTGCGAACTAGCCTCATTATCCGCATTTTTAACATTGCCGTTCGTTTCCCAGTCGTATCTACCGGCTACCTTTCCTAAAGGCACCCCTCTACTATCATCCCGAATAACAACAGGACTATGATAGTTCTCACCAAACACAATGGCATCCGTACAACCCACTTCCTGCAATGCCACAGCAACTTCCCGTAAAGAAGAGCCATCACTAAAGACATTCCAAGCTGCTTTTACCGAGTTATAAGAATTCGTAAAACGATTACTTACAAAAATGACCAAGTCTCCTTCTTCCGTGATACCGACAGCCCGGCGTCCTACAGGCTTGCCATCAAAAGTCCAAATGCTTACCGGATTAGCAGCCCATGAATTACTTCCTGACAATGCTCCATCCATTCCTCTGTTACGGGTCGAAGTATTTCTTCCTTCATTAGTAGCAAATGTCTTGTAAAGTTCTGCATTTTCTCCGGCAATCATGATCTGCCCTTTTTGCAACGGATAGGAATATCCACTGACAGCACTGGTTGGGGACCACTGTACTCCATTGGCAGCTTGTTTGCCGGCTCCGCCGCTGGTAAACTTATACAAGTTATTATCTATCACTTCTGCATACGAAATCTCCGCTTTTCCATCAGCTGTAATTCCCAGAGTTCCCGGACAATACTTCAAAGAAGTAGATAGGTTATATCCGAGACGCGGTGCGGATAGCAGCCCACTATCATTCCACCCGAGGCTATAAAATATCGGTACCCAGAATTGCCCGGACAATCCCGGAACAAACAATGAATAATCCATATTATCATTCATGATAGCTGTTGTACGATGTTGAGCAGTGGGTTCAGCCCATGTTACATTGTCTTTATTCATATCCCAGCTAACCTTCATATTTATTCTACCGGCAGGAATAGTTATCAACCATCCCGTATTACCGCTCCTTCCATGCAAGTTTTTATTTTCATAGACAATCATGAAATCAGGAATACAAATACTACTGTGTTGGCTTTTTAGATCAGCAGTAATATTTTTCCAGTTTACCCCTGCGTCAATAATTCCATTTACAGCACTCAAGTGATATTTTTTAGTCATGTTGTTCGTATTGTCTTTTACAGTAATAGTAAGTGTGCTACTTAGGTCAACAATCAGGTTTCCGTTTTCATCCTTTTGACTGACGGGATCCGTAGAGATGATTTCTGCGTTATCTGCCAAAGTCGGCATCAACACAACGTTTGCAAATGCAGTGTTTTGTTTGAAACGTAACGAAGCGATGCCATTAATAAAGTTAGCACTAACCTGCTCTGTGTTACAAGTAGCCGTTACGCCTCGAAGTAGCTGAGTAGAAGTGCTGAAAATGGTATATTCGATATCATCTGCTCCATCATTCACTTTAATACGGGTGATACCGCTGCTCAAGTCCAGTACAGCATCAGTAGTAAGCGGATCAATGGGCTTTGCCCATTCATCCGCCAGTTTGAGTTTCACATTCACCGCACTTTGGTCGTCCAAAATGCGAAAATCTAAGGCTATGACCCTACTGTTCTGGTCAATAAGACCATTTATCCAGTTCCCTGTGCCATCTTCTGCCTGTATGGCTACCAATGGTTCTTTTACGTACCCCGGATCTTCGGATAAGACAACACCTTTCAGTTCATCTTCTCCGCATGACGTGAATATAAACACAAGGAATGTGCTTAATAGAAAATGTAGTTTCTTCATACAATATTATTTAAATAAGAAATAGCTTATTTTCTGTTATTCCTGAAAACAATCTTTATCCTGCATGACTAAACTAAAACAGCTGTTTGTATACCTTATAACTTAAAAAAGAGTGTCGCGCTATGCTCTTTTACAATCCTTCTTTTTACCATTCATAGAGATTCAGGTTAAAATATGCTTTATTGGCCTATTCATTAATATGACAGCCAGATTAATAAAAAGTATAGTGAGAAATGATTTTTTTATTCGTTCAGCCCTTCAACTCATCTTTTTATTAGTGAGTTTGGTCATCTTACATTTTTTCAATACCTTGCCCCCGAATTATCCATCGGAGAAACAGAACCTGTGAGTATTCACCTTAATATATTAACTAATAAATCAAATATACGATTTCTGAAAGACATAATGGAAAAAAACCTGGAAACAGAGATTATCGAGGCCCTGAAATCGGGTAAAGAGGAGGCATTCCGATACATCTATAAAACTTACTATACAGATCTTTGCCGGATAGCGAGAGGGTATTTGACAGACTCTTATCTATCAGAATCTATAGTAGAAGATTTGGTGTATAGTCTATGGGAAAACCGCTCTAAAATAACAATTAACACCTCATTGAAGAACTACCTTTTCAGAAGTGTAGCCAATAAGTGTATCAATTATCTTCAGCTTGAATATGTGAGAAGGGAAACGGCCTGCTCGTCAGAAGACCTGGTCATTTACAGCGATTTATGGTCCTTGGGCGAAAATCCGGTTGAGCATTTAGAGGGTAAAGAGCTACATTCTATTATCCAGAAGACGATTGACGGCTTATCTCCGGAAACCCGGAAGGTATTTTTATTGAGTCGTTTTGAGAACAAAAGACAAGAAGAAATTGCCGAAATCATGGGAATCACTATTCATACAGTGAAATATCACATGCGAAGTGCACTGGATAAACTGAAGGAAGCAGCAAGATCTTATCTTGCCCTGATTGTAATGTTTATTACGAATATATTTAATTAATATTAAAAAGCAAAGTAATTCACTATACTTCTTCTATTGACAAACTGTCCTGATGATAGCGCAGGTATATGATTTTCAATAGATATTAAGTTTAAGATGGTATGAAAGAAGAATTTGATAAACTGATATATGATTTCCTCTCGGGAAGTATCGCTAAAGAGGACTTACATAAGTTGAACGAATGGATATACTCCGATCCGGAGAATCAGAAATATTTTGAACAGCAGAAACGAATCTGGCTTCTGTCTGCCGAGTATAAAAATGTATCTGTACACGAAGAACAAGCCTATAACAGATTTGCGAAACGAATCCGCAAACATAAGAGTGCTCCGGCAGGAAAGATGAGAAGAGCCTTATTTGTGAAGTATGCAGGTTACGCAGCGGCAATCATTATATTACTGTTTACCACTCCTTTTATAATTTATAATTTTACAACACCTGATGATTCTTTGATTTCCGAAGTATACGCTCCAAGAAAATCGAAATTAAAAATGAAGCTTCCTGACGGTTCTATAGTGTGGTTAAACGCAGATTCCAAGCTTTCTTACTCCGAGAGTTTTAGTCGAAAGAATCGCAATGTCCGGCTGGAAGGCGAAGGGTATTTTGAGGTAGAGCATGGAGAGCATCCATTTGTTATACAAACAGACTCCGCACAGATCAAGGTACTGGGTACTAAGTTTAACGTTAAAAATTATGGTGATGAGAATTATATAAAGGTATCACTCCTAGAAGGTTCCATTGTCTTATTGTGCATCAACCAAGAGTTTATAATGAAGCCTAATCAAACGATGACAGTTAATAAGCTTGACCAAACTTATAAGCTGACCGAGAGTGCTGACTATGCTGAACAGTGGATCAACTGCAAAGTATTCTGGGATGAAGTTCCTATGTCGATCATTTCTAAAGAGTTGGAGCGCCAGTTTGATGTGACATTCGCATTTGAGTCAGAGCAACTCAAGAATTTGATTTTCCATGGAAGTTTTATTATAGAAACAAATAATTTGGAGAAAATATTGGATATTATGTCTGAAACAAATAAATTTAGCTACTCAATTGAAAAAGATAAGGTATATATCCATTCATTGAAAAAATAAGAAACGATTAAAGAATCTTCAAAAATAATATCATGACCGCACAAGAGTTTTTTAAGAACGATCTGTTTGCCGAAAATGCAGGAGTAGTACTGCTGGAAGTACGCAAAGGTTACAGTAAAGCCAAATTAGAAATAAAACCCGAACATCTTAACGCAGGTGCCCGCACACAAGGAGGAGCGATCTTTACGCTGGCAGACCTTGCGCTTGCCGCAGCTGCCAACTCGCACGGCACACTAGCTTTCTCTCTCTCGTCCACTATTACTTTCCTACGTGCCAGCGGCCCCGGAGATACTCTCTTTGCCGAAGCACGCGAACGCTATATCGGCCGAAGCACGGGTTGCTATCAGGTAGATGTAACGAATCAGAACGGAGATTTGATTGCCACTTTTGAATCCAGCGTATTCTGGAAAGATCAGAAAGTGCCTTTCGAAGTTCAGGAATAAAAAAACAGGAAGATGTATTAACACTCTTAAAAGTCTACCTTTTAGACGCGGATAACACGGATGACACGGATAAGAAGATAATAAATCCGTGTTATCCGCGTCT
>NC_021017.1:3208982-3213142 GCF_000210075.1 Bacteroides xylanisolvens XB1A | reverse complement strand
TAAAAAATAACAGGTTGACAGGTCAAATTACTTCTGATATGCCTTCGTTTTTTCTATATATTTATTTAACGACAGAAGTCAGCGGATGCCGGTTGCCGGTCACATTATTCAGGAATGCTTTAGCGGAACCGAAATTCAAGAACAAGTCCAGACGGACAGGAAGATGGTTCAAATCGTCTGTCACAAAGAAAGTAATCACCTCCTTCTCTTTCCCTTTCTTATCATATTCAACTAATGAGAAGATCAGACAACGGTAAATCACTCCATTTTCCGCTTTCACATTTTCTTTACCACGATAAATAAGCGTCTGTTCTTCCACTTTACGGCCTGTAGCCATGGGGAACTTGATCTTATCTCCCACCTTATAATCTGCAGGGTCGTAAGAACGCGCTTGCGCCAGAATGCTCAACATATCGTATATACAGCGGCTATCACTATCTTCAGATTCATTAAACGCCCCATCCCGGTAAGTACGCTTCTGATTTACCAGGCAAAGACCGTCCTTATAAGAGAACCAAGCCTCATCGACCGTGTAACGTTTTCCCTCTTCGGCACCTTTGCGGAAATAGCGCGGTTCCAGTTTTTCACCGATCACACAAGTCAGCGTATCGCGCATCTTGAAAAAGAAATCCGCCCGTTTACTGCCCAAAGCAAGCAGGTTAATCCGGTAGGCAGGTTGTGAATGATAAGTAGTAGCATTCGTCGTCAGACTGGCAAGTCCGGCTTTCACCCAGACAAACTTCCAGTTAAAATATAAATCATACATTACGTGTTCGCCGGATTGAAACGCATCATTCTTCGCTTCACATTGAGCACTGGCTGGGAGGGCGAAAGCTCCCATCAGTAAGGCCACTAATCCGATAATAAAATTGCGTCGAACGCTAACGACGGCGGTTCTGACTATTTCGTTCCCGATCCTTTTTCTTCTTGTCTTCATCTGGTTTTTGTTTTTTAAGTTCATCCAGCTTTTGCTTATCCAGCGGAACTGCATGAATATCCCAACTTTGTTCTAGATCCCAGTTGGCTTTCGGCTCTAAAATCTGATTATAATAATACACCTCTTCGGGCTGCACCCCTTTTTCAAAATTGCCGGTATCCCATTCACCGTTTCCATTCCGGTCGTTAATCAACCGGGCGGAGTACTTACCGGGATTTAAGTAATAAAAGTCGGCATAACCTCCTTCCTCTACTCTTCTTCGGCGTACCACTTTATCCTGCGCATCCAACAGTTCAACGAAAGCATTAGGTTCCGCTCCCGTCACCACAAACGTGATTTTGGCATATTCTTCCAAACTACGCACCTTGAACCCTTGTTTTATTTTGTCTGTAAACAATCCGTATATACCATGAAATGCGGTCGAATCCACCGAAAATTCATATTCCAGCGTCGGTTCCCAATCATAATACACATTAAACTTCTTCAGATTTACGGAATCCTGCTCAAATTCAAACGGTATATCCTTCCAGAGCGTATCCACCTTTTGCCGCAGATGTATGGCGGCAGTGTCGTAGCTGGCTATCGGTTCTTCAAAATTCAAAGAAATATATCCATATACATCCATTGACGAAGGGGCACTAACATTCACCGGCAAGAATTTCGTCGGTTCGGGTTCATCCTCTTCCCCTTTCTTTTTCTTCTTTTTCTTTTTGTCCTTATCCGACTCCTCTTTCTTATATTTCTGCTTCGAAACAAGATTCAGCGTATCTGTACGGGGTACTAATTGGTTTAAAGTATCTGTATAAAGATAAGTCAGACTCATGGCAAGAGTATCCTGTTTGAAGAGCAAAGAATCTTTCACCCAATAATGGATTGTATCGTTCCGCTGATTCTTTTCGATGACAAAAGCATCCTTTTCATCGAAGTTTAAGCCTTTCAAGACTGGCAAAGTGTCCGCCTTACCGGCAAAATAAAAAGTGAACTTATGAGGAACCAGTCTTTCCGACTTGATAAGATATTGCGAATAATTAAGCTCTTTAAAGGCACGGAGGATGACATCATCCGGCAAATAATGCATATATTTCTTCTCAACAATCGTGTCGTAGGTCAATGAGTCCACCCAAGCAGTATCCATGCGGATACGTTCTTCCATGCGGGGGATAATCAACGAATCATGGAAAGCGATCATCTCGCTCTTCTGATTAAAAGTAAAGTTTTGGTCGGCATCCATCAATCCATAGATGCGATATTTGCCGGGAGCTACACCACGGATGGAGAAACGTCCACGGCTGTCTGTACGTGCCACACGGTCGAAAGGCAATTTGTTGAAAGCCGAATCATTCAGGTTGGAATGTAGTCCGACAAGCATACCTTTAATAGGTTCCAGGTTAGAGGCGTCGAGCATTGTTCCTGCTACTTCCATCGTATCGATTTCCGTACCGGTAGAAAACGTAAATGCAAAATTCCCTAGCGGGTTACCTTCATTATTGTCGACAATTGCATCCGAGAAGTCAATCGTATAGGTCGTGTTAGGCTTCAAAGAGTCGAGTAGGTTGACTTGTATTCTCTTGCCGGAAGCCTTGATTTCCGGTTGCTGTATCTGGGGAGGAGAAACAACGACTTTTTCGGTTGCTTTCTCCAGCTTAATAAACTCATCAAACATCAAAGAAATTTTAGTCCTTTCATTATTCAGAGCGCCCGCAGCAGGAGTACTACCGATGAAACGGGGCGGCGTCTCATCATAAGGGCCTCCGTCCGGCCGTCCAATACTGGCGCAGGAATATAACATAGCTCCCAGCGTTACTACCGGAAGCACCTTGCGAACTATTTGCTTTATCTTTTGATTCTCAAATTGTAACATGCTGCAAAAATAAGGGTTCTTATTCAATAAACACCACACTTTCTAGCTAATTTATTAAAAAAGGAAAGGGTGACTTAAGGTAATAAACAATATTTGCGACGTTTTTATTTCTTTCCTGCTAATATAATTAGTTTTATTGCCTAAAGAGATTACCTTTGTTGCCTAATCTTTTTTCGTTCCACTATAGTGTTCCGCAAAGAACACTATAGTTTCCCTTGCGGAGCACTATAGTGGGACGAAAGAGAAACTATAGTGGAACGAAATAAAAGTAGCAAGTGAAGTAAATCCGGATAGGCAAACGGATTTATCAATGTGCCTACACTAAATAAAAACGAATATGAGTATACAATATGACCTTTACGACACACCTGACATTCAACAAACAGGCGACGCACAACCGCTTCATCCCCGCGTAGTATTCAAAGGAACCATCGATCAGGAAGAATTTCTAGACCGTGTACACAAATTCACAGGAATAAGCCGCAGTTTACTGGCGGGCGCCATGCAGTCTTTCCAAAACGAGTTGAGAGACCTGATTGCCAACGGATGGATTGTGGAACTGGGAGATATCGGATATTTTTCAGTGTCTTTGAAGGGACCTCGTGTAATGAAGAAAAAAGATGTACACGCACAATCCATAGAACTGAAAAATGTCAATTTCCGGGTAAGTAGCCAGTTTAAGAAAGAAGTAGGCCAGCAAATGAGACTGGAACGTGGAGAATCGATGACTCGTCACCACAGAAAAGGGCACAGCGAAGAAGAATGTTTGACAATAATCAACCAGCATCTGAACAAATATCCCTGCCTGACCCGCACCGACTATAGCCGATTGACAGGACACGACAAAAAACGTGCTTTGAAAGAACTGAATGCTTTTATCGAACGTGGACTCTTAATCCGTTATGGAACAGGCAAACAGGTGGTTTATGCAAAGAAAACAGAAAGTTAAGTTAAAATCATCTAGCAGAATTACCTAGAATTCCAATTCTGAACTGAACAAAAAAACAATAATTCAGTGTAGGGTTCTTTTTATATTAATCATATTTATACTGACTTTTAGTAAATCAGAACTATCTATGAAATTATAAAACAAGATTACTTGCTTTATCAATATTTATTGCTACTTTTGTAGCGGTTTCCTTTCATACGTAGAGAGGAACATTTTATTTTTTTTACTAGAGAACGGTTATTTATTGCACTCGGTCATAAAATTCAGCTAAATTTTCCAACGAATAGCAATAAGTGATGCCAGGTCTCGCGCACACTTCTGTATATAATTTGTTTATATACTCAAATGGGCGTGGGGCTATCACTTATGTCGTTGGAGGGTCTTAGCTGGATACCTATGGTCGCATACAGTGG
>NC_021017.1:3124966-3207934 GCF_000210075.1 Bacteroides xylanisolvens XB1A | reverse complement strand
GCGCACCACAGGGAAATGATGCGACAAACATAACAAAGATATGTACGACGACCTGAAAGAAAACATTATTTTAGTAATGCAGCACCCTATCGCGCGCCGCCCCATCTCCAACTTATCAGATGAAGAACGAGAAAAAGCATTTGACTTGTTAAACTATCTTTCAACTTTATCCGTTGACGAAAACTATACCTTGTTAGATTACATCCAAATGGCACGTCTTGAATATGCACTTGGAGAGCTTGAGTATAAAACAACCAATGATACAGAAAAAGTAATACGACATTTTAGAACCGCCCTCCAACATCTGGAGAAAGGAGGGTTCGACTTAAGTATAAGCAAGTGGACAGAGTTAGTCAGCCTGCGAACCAAAGAAGACACGGAATAATTCAGAATCATAACCCTTACCAATATATATAGAAGATAGAAAACAAAGCGAAAAAGATTGCTTGTGCAAGTAGTCCTTTCGTTCTATCTTCGAAGAGGATGCCTTCCCCACACTTGATACCCCAATATCTTGATCGGCATCCTCTTCTTCTATCTTTCTGCCAAATCTTTTTTACATAAAATTCCCCAATACAGCAGTATTCTACTTATTAACTAATTTATTAACGCACAATTCTTTTTCAGCTTGGTCATGAATTTCGGAAACCATATCTTTGCGTCGTGATCACAAAACAACAATAAAACAGATTAACTAACTATTAAAAGAAGAAAGACTATGGCATTAAAGTATGTTGTCAAGAAAAGAGTTTTCGGCTTTGACAAAACAAAGACTGAAAAGTATGTAGCACAGAATGTAATTACCAATACGGTAAATTTCAGAGATTTATGCAAGGAAGTATCCATGTTCGGTATGATTCCCGAAGGCGCAGTGAAGCACGTGATTGACGCACTGATTGATGCGTTGAACACGAACCTCAACAAAGGATTGTCTGTGCAATTAGGTGACTTCGGATGTTTCCGTCCGGGCATGAGTTGCAAAAGCCAGAAAGAGGAAAAAGATGTAGATGCCGATACCGTTCGTCGAGTGAAAATTGTATTTACGCCGGGATATAAATTTAAGGATATGCTGGATAATGTAAGTATTTACAAGACGGAAGGAAACGGCGGCACCTCTTCCGGAAATGGAGGGGGAAATAAACCGGAAAATCCGGACGAAGGCGGTAGCGGTGAGGCTCCGGATCCTGCAGCATAACGTATGAATCATATCTATATATGTATTAGTTATACGCAAGTCTACGTATAAACAGCGTATAAGAACTGACTAATATAACAGCCAATTTTTATTAACGTGAGATACCTTTTCCACCGCGGTGGAAAACTGTATCTCACGTTTTTACTGATTAGAGTAAGTAAAATACTCTATTTTCTAGCTAATTTATTAAAAACTAGCCTTAATTGAATGATTTTTTGACCTTCACTGAATAAAATATTCCCTATCTTTGACTCCCGAAATTCAAACCTAATACAAAAAACCCATGAAGAAACAACTACTCTCTTGCTGCTTGGCTGCATTGGGACTGACAGCAATTCAAGCGCAAAGCTTCAACGAGTGGAAAGATCCGGAAGTGAATTCCGCAAACCGCTCCGCTATGCACACTAATTACTTTGCTTTCGCATCGGCTGATGAAGCTAAAGCCGGCATTAAAGAAAATTCCGCAAATTTCATGACCCTGAACGGTCTTTGGAAATTCAACTGGGTGAGACACGCAGACGCACGCCCGACCGACTTTTACCAGACTAATTTCAACGACAAAGGTTGGGATGATCTTCAAGTTCCCGGTGTTTGGGAGTTGAACGGCTACGGTGACCCTATCTATGTCAACGTAGGATATGCCTGGAGAAGCCAATTCAAAAACAACCCTCCGCTAGTGCCGACAGAAAACAACCACGTAGGCTCTTACCGCAAAGAAATCATCCTTCCTGCTGACTGGAAAGGCAAAGAGATTTTTGCACATTTCGGCTCGGTAACTTCCAACATGTACCTTTGGGTGAACGGACGTTACGTAGGATATAGCGAGGACAGCAAACTGGAAGCCGAGTTCAACCTGACCAACTACCTGAAACCGGGTAAAAACGTGATTGCTTTCCAGGTATTCCGCTGGTGCGACGGCAGTTATCTGGAAGATCAGGACTTCTTCCGCTACTCTGGCGTAGGACGTGACTGCTATCTTTACGCACGTGACAAGAAATACATCCAGGATATTCGCCTCACTCCAGATTTGGATAGCCAATATAAAGACGGTACGCTGAACATAGCCGTTGATCTGAAAGGAAGCGGCACAGTTGCCTTGGACTTGACAGATACTCAAGGTAACAGTGTAGCAACTGCCGACCTGAAAGGCTCTGGCAAATTAAACACTACCCTATCCATCTCCAACCCGGCCAAATGGACTGCCGAAACGCCTAATCTCTACACGCTGACCGCTACACTGAAAAACGGCAACAACGTAGTAGAAGTAATCCCCGTTAAAGTAGGATTCCGCAAGATTGAGCTGAAAGGCGGACAGATACTCGTCAACGGACAACCGGTGCTCTTCAAAGGAGCCGACCGTCACGAAATGGACCCGGACGGCGGTTATGTCGTTTCTCTCGAACGTATGTTGCAGGATATCAAAGTGATGAAAGAATTGAATATCAACGCTGTACGTACTTGTCATTATCCGGACGACAACCGTTGGTATGACCTTTGTGACCAATATGGTCTGTATGTAGTGGCCGAAGCCAACGTAGAATCTCACGGAATGGGTTACGGCGATCAGACACTGGCAAAGAACCCGAGTTACGCTAAAGCTCACATGGAGCGTAACCAACGCAATGTACAACGTGGATACAACCATCCGTCCATCATCTTCTGGTCACTGGGCAACGAAGCCGGCATGGGACCGAACTTTGAGAAATGCTACACTTGGATTAAGAACGAAGACAAGACACGTGCCGTACAGTATGAACAAGCAGGAACCAGCGAATTCACCGATATTTTCTGCCCGATGTATTATGACTACGACGCTTGTATCAAATATAGCGAAGGCGACATCCAAAAGCCGTTAATCCAATGCGAATACGCGCACGCAATGGGTAATTCACAGGGAGGATTCAAAGAATACTGGGACATCATCCGCAAATATCCGAAATATCAGGGCGGATTTATCTGGGACTTTGTAGATCAATCCTGCCACTGGAAAAACAAAGACGGAGTAAATATCTATGGTTATGGCGGCGATTTCAACAAATACGACGCTTCGGACAACAATTTCAACGACAACGGTTTAATCAGCCCCGACCGCGTGCCTAATCCGCATGCATACGAAGTGGCTTATTTCTATCAGGATATATGGACTACTCCTGCAGATCTTGCCAAAGGTGAGATCAATATCTTCAACGAATATTTCTTCCGCGACCTCTCTGCATATTATATGGAATGGCAATTACTGGCAAACGGGGAAGTAGTGCAAACAGGCATTGTATCCGACCTGAAAGTTGCACCCCAGCAAACTGTGAAAGTGCAAATTCCGTTGGACGTGAAGAATATCTGTCCTTGCAAGGAATTGTTGCTGAATGTGAGCTATAAACTGAAAGCCGCCGAAACGTTGCTGCCGGCAGGAACGACTATCGCTTACGACCAGTTAAGCATCCGCGACTACAAAGCACCGGAACTGAAACTGGAAAATCAACAGGCTTCCAACATTCCGGTTATCGTGCCCAGTATTTTGGACAACGACCGCAATTACCTGATTGTGAAAGGTGAAAACTTCTCTATGGACTTCAATAAGCACAATGGTTACCTTTGTCGCTACGACGTCAACGGCATGCAAATGATGGAAGACGGCAGCGCACTGACTCCTAACTTCTGGCGTGCACCGACCGACAATGATTTCGGAGCCGGACTGCAACATAAATACGCTGCCTGGAAGAATCCTGAACTGAAACTGACTTCTCTGAAACATGCTATTGAAAACGATCAGGCAGTGGTTCGTGCAGAATATGACATGAAGTCGATTGGCGGAACATTATCGCTGACTTACACCATTAACAACAAGGGAGCAGTGAAAGTTACCCAAAAGATGGCGGCAGACAAGAGCAAGAAAGTTTCTGACATGTTCCGCTTCGGTATGCAAATGCGGATGCCTGTCAACTTCAACGAGGTAGAGTACTACGGTCGTGGTCCGGGAGAGAACTATGCTGACCGTAACCACGGAGCCATGTTAGGCAAATACCGCCAGACGGTGGAAGAACAATTCTATCCTTACATCCGCCCGCAGGAAACCGGAACCAAAACGGATATCCGCTGGTGGAGACTTCTGAACATTAGTGGTAACGGATTGCAATTCATATCGGATGCTCCTTTCTCTGCTTCTGCCCTGAATTATACCATCGAGTCATTGGATGACGGTGACGGTAAAGATCAACGTCACTCACCGGAAGTAGAAAAGGCAGACTTCACCAATTTCTGTATCGATAAGGCACAAGCGGGACTTGCTTGTGTGAACAGTTGGGGAGCCATCCCACTGGAAAAATACCGTCTTCCTTACCAAGATTATGAGTTAAGTTTTATTATGACTCCTGTATATCATAAAATAAAGTAAAAAACATAGTTAAAAAACACGGTATCAGAGAACAAGAATACCGAATTTAAAGTACTTTTGCAGCCGGAAACTAATTTAACCGAATTAGTTTCCGGCTTTTTCTTCCTTAACCCCCTTAATCTATATGGACGAACAGCACACTGGCAACAAACGCATTAAATTAAAAAACAGATATTTATTAAGTATGAAAAGTAGAATTGTTTTATTTGCATTTTGCGTAGCCCTCTTGTCTAGTTGTGGCAATAAGGGCAATGACACAGGAAAGGCTCCTGAATATGCAGTACAAGAGTTACAAAAAACAACTGCCAATTTAACAACCGCTTATCCGGCTACAATCAAAGGTAAACAAGATGTAGAAATCCGCCCCCAAGTATCGGGCTTCATCACGAAACTGTGTGTAGACGAAGGAGCAACTGTACGTAAGGGACAAGTGTTGTTCATTGTTGACCCGACTCAATATGAAGCAGCCGTACGCACTGCCAAAGCAGCAGTTGCTACAGCCGAAGCAGCAGTGAGCACTCCACAAATGACGTATGACAATAAGAAAGAGTTGAACAAGAAGCAAATTATCAGTGACTATGACCTGGCAATGGCAGAAAACTCTCTGGCACAAACCAAAGCACAGTTGGCACAGGCAAAAGCACAACTGACCACTGCTCAACAGAACTTGTCATTCACACAAGTTAAAAGCCCGTCAGATGGTGTTATCAACGATATTCCTTATCGTATAGGGGCACTAGTAAGCCCTTCTATCGCTACACCGATGACTACCGTATCCGAAATTGACGAAGTATACGTATACTTCTCAATGACAGAAAAGGAATTGCTGGCAATGACCAAGTCCGGTAGCACAATCAAAGAAGAAATCAGCAAGATACCGACTATCAAACTGCAACTAATCGACGGTTCCACATACGATGTAGATGGAAAAGTAGACGCTATCACAGGCGTTATCGACCAATCTACCGGTTCGGTAAGCATTCGTGCTATCTTCCCGAATAAGGAACATGTATTGCGTAGTGGAGGCACGGCAAACGCTCTGATTCCTTATACCATGGAGAATGTAATCACTATACCGCAGTCTGCAACAGTAGAAATCCAGGATAAGAAGTTCGTTTATGTTCTGCAACCGGACAACACAGTGAAATATACAGAAATCAAAATCTTTAATCTGGATAACGGGAAAGAGTACTTGGTTACTTCCGGTTTGAATTCAGGAGATAAAATTGTAATCGAAGGAGTACAAAACCTGAAAGATGGCCAGAAGGTTCAACCTATCACACCAGCGCAGAAAGAAGCAAACTATCAACAACATTTGAAAGACCAACGCGACGGTAATTTAGCCACAGCCTTCAACTAATAATCAGATAATCATATGAAATTAGATAGATTTATTAACCGTCCGGTACTATCAACCGTTATTTCTATCCTGATAGTCATCCTGGGGGCTATCGGATTGGCGACACTGCCTATCACGCAGTATCCGGACATCGCGCCTCCTACTGTTTCGGTAAGAGCCACCTATACGGGAGCCAGTGCATCGACCGTATTGAATTCCGTGATTGCTCCATTGGAGGAACAGATCAACGGTGTAGAAAACATGATGTATATGACCTCAACTGCGTCAAACACAGGTTCCGGTGAGATATCCATATATTTTAAACAAGGAACAGACCCGGACATGGCCGCTGTCAATGTACAAAACCGTGTCTCTATGGCACAAGGTCTGTTGCCTGCCGAAGTAACTAAAGTCGGTGTAACCACCCAAAAACGCCAGACTTCCATGCTGGTAGTATTCTCTCTATATGACGAGACAGATACATATAGCGAATCATTTATTGAAAACTATGCTAAAATCAACCTAATCCCACAAGTACAACGTGTTCAAGGTGTAGGTGATGCTAACGTTTTGGGTCAGGATTATTCTATGCGTATCTGGTTACGACCGGACGTCATGGCACAATACAAGCTCGTACCTAGTGATGTTTCCACTGCTCTGGCAGAACAAAATGTCGAAGCAGCTCCAGGACAGTTCGGTGAACGAAGTAACCAAACTTTCCAATATACTATCCGCTATAAAGGACGTTTGCAACAGCCTGAAGAGTTTGAAAATATCGTTATCAAATCTCTTCCTGACGGTGAAGTACTCCGTCTGAAAGATATAGCAGAAATTCAGCTGGACCGTTTGGGATATAACTTTACCAACCGGGTAGACGGTCACAAATCTGTGACTTGTATCGTATACCAGATGGCAGGAACCAATGCGACACAGACCATCAGTGATATTGAAGCATTGTTGGATGAAGCATCAAAAACGTTACCTACCGGATTGAAACTGAACATCTCCATGAATGCCAACGACTTCCTCTTCGCTTCTATCCATGAAGTATTGAAGACGTTGATCGAAGCATTTATCCTGGTGTTTATCGTAGTGTATATCTTCTTGCAGGATTTACGTTCGACATTGATTCCGACTATCGCCATTCCGGTAGCTCTGATCGGTACTTTCTTCATCCTGTCCCTGGTAGGATTCAGTTTGAACTTGTTGACGTTATGTGCGCTCGTGCTTGCTATTGCGATTGTGGTCGACGATGCGATTGTGGTCGTCGAGGGTGTGCATGCCAAGCTTGACCAAGGTTATACATCTGCCCGTCTGGCTTCTATCGATGCCATGAATGAATTGGGTGGTGCTATCGTATCTATTACGTTGGTCATGATGGCTGTATTCGTTCCGGTAAGTTTCATGGGAGGTACAGCAGGAACATTCTATCGTCAGTTCGGTATGACTATGGCTATCGCTATCGGTCTGTCCGCATTGAACGCGTTGACTTTGAGTCCGGCTTTGTGTGCCGTTCTTCTGAAACCTCACAAAAAAGAAGACGGAACAACGGAAGACTCCACATTGAAAGAACGCATGAAAGTAGCCTATACGGCAGCCCATACAACCATGATCAACAGATATACCGAGGCTATCGGAAAGATGTTGCATCCGGGAATTACACTTACTTTCACGCTTATTGCCATTCTCGGCATGATCTTTGGTTTGTTCAGTATCAATCCGATAGTTACTGCTATTTTCGTAGTGCTTAGTATTCTGGCACTGATCGGAATGAGTACGAAGAAGTTTAAAAACAGATTCAACGATACATACGAATCAATCCTGAAACGTTATAAGAAACGAGTACTGTTCTTTATCCAGAAGAAATGGTTGTCTATGGGATTAGTTGTCGCTTCCATTGCGATACTTGTATTCTTCATGAACACCACCCCGACAGGTATGGTACCTAATGAAGATACCGGAACACTGATGGGAGCAGTAACATTACCTCCGGGTACTTCTCAAGACCGTTCCGAAGAGATTTTGGCACGTGTAGACAGTCTGATCGCTTCCGATCCTGCGGTATTGTCACGTACAATGATTTCCGGATTCAGCTTTATCGGTGGTCAGGGACCTTCCTATGGTTCTTTCATTATCAAACTGAAAGACTGGGACGAACGTTCCATGATACAGAATTCTGACGTTGTGGTCGGCTCCTTATATATGCGTGCACAGAAGATTATCAAAGAAGCACAAGTATTGTTCTTCGCTCCTCCTATGATCCCGGGTTACTCGGCATCTACGGATATTGAAGTGAATATGCAGGATAAGACCGGTGGTGATCTGAACAAATTCTTCGATGTGGTTAATGATTATACGGCAGCATTGGAAGCACGTCCGGAAATTAATTCAGCAAAGACTTCCTTCAACCCGAATTTCCCGCAATACATGATTGACATTGATGCGGCAGCTTGTAAAAAAGCTGGCATCAGCCCGAGCGATATCCTCACTACTATGCAAGGATATTACGGAGGTTTGTACGCATCCAACTTCAATCGTTTCGGTAAGATGTATCGTGTTATGATTCAGTCAGATCCGTTATCACGCAAAAACCTGGAATCTTTAAAAAATATCAAGGTGCGTAATAGTGCAGGCGAGATGGCCCCGATTGCCCAGTTCATTTCTGTGGAGAAAGTATATGGTCCGGATATTATTAGTCGTTTCAACCTTTATACCTCTATGAAAGTAATGGTAGCTCCGGCAAGTGGTTATACATCCGGTCAGGCATTGACGGCTCTTGCCGAAGTTGCTCAAGAAAACCTGCCTACCGGTTATACGTATGAACTAGGAGGTATGGCGCGTGAAGAGGCTCAAAGTAGCGGAAGTGCTACCGGACTGATTTTTGTACTCTGTTTTGTATTCGTTTACTTATTGTTGAGTGCACAGTACGAAAGTTACATTCTTCCATTGGCCGTATTATTATCCATTCCGTTCGGTCTGTTAGGCAGTTTCCTGTTTGTGAATGGTGTAAGTGCTATCGGTAATATTTCGGCATTGAAGATGATTCTGGGTACGATGTCAAACAATATCTATATGCAGATCGCGTTAATCATGTTGATGGGTCTGTTGGCGAAGAATGCCATCTTGATCGTAGAGTTCGCCCTAGATCGTCGCAAGATGGGTATGAGTATCACTTGGGCAGCTGTATTGGGTGCCGGTGCTCGTCTCCGCCCGATTCTGATGACATCATTGGCGATGGTAGTCGGTTTGCTTCCGTTGATGTTTGCCTTCGGTGTAGGTGCCCACGGTAACCGTACACTAGGTACTGCCTCTATCGGTGGTATGTTAATCGGTATGATTTGCCAAATTTTCATCGTTCCTGCCTTGTTTGTTATCTTCCAGTATCTGCAAGAGAAAGTTAAACCGATGGAATGGGAAGATATTGACAATGCAGATGCCGTAACAGAGATTGAACAATACGCTAAATAATGAAATTCGATATGAAGAAACAGATTCTATATATGTTGTGCGCAACTGCTCTCTTGAGCAGCTGCCACATCTATAAGTCGTATGACAGACCCGAAGATATCACTACTTCCGGCCTGTATCGCGATCCGGTAGCGGATAATGATACACTGGCTTCGGATACAGCTAACTTCGGAAATCTGCCGTGGAGAGAAGTCTTCACCGACCCGCAACTCCAGTCACTCATCGAAGCAGGACTGAAACAAAATACGGACCTCTTGTCTGCTGCACAGAATGTGAAAGCGGCAGAAGCATCCCTGATGTCGGCACGTTTGGCTTATGCTCCGTCACTGGGATTGTCTCCGCAAGGAACGATTAGCAGCTTCGACAAGAACGCAGCTACAAAAACTTATTCATTACCTGTCACAGCTAGTTGGCAAATTGATTTGTTTGGTCAGCTACTGAATGCTAAACGGAGTGCCCAGGTTACTCTGAAGCAAACTAAGGCTTACCGCCAGGCAGTACAGACACAGGTTATCTCTAACGTCGCCAATATGTATTATACATTAATGATGTTGGACCGCCAGTTGGAAATAACCAAGGCTACAGCAGAAATTCTGAAAAAGAATGCAGAAACGATGGAAGCCATGAAAGATGCGGCCATGTATAGCATCAATTCAGCTGGTGTAGAACAAAGTAAAGCCGCTTACGCACAGGTACTTGCCAGTATTCCTGATATCGAGCAGAGTATCCGCGAAACGGAAAATGCACTGTCTACTCTTTTGGGAGAGGCTCCCCATGCCATCAAGCGTGGTGAATTGGAAGCACAAGTACTTCCAACCGAACTTTCCGCCGGTGTGCCTATTCAGCTATTATCCAATCGTCCGGACGTAAAAGCAGCCGAAATGTCATTGGCTAGTTGCTATTATAATACCAACTCGGCTCGTGCCGCTTTCTATCCGCAAATCACACTTAGCGGTTCAGCAGGATGGACAAATAATTCAGGAGCTGGAATCGTTAATCCCGGCAAATTGTTGGCCTCTGTTGTCGGTTCACTGACACAGCCATTGTTCTACCGCGGACAGAACATCGCTCGCCTGAAAGCTGCTAAAGCGCAGGAAGAACAAGCGAAATTATCTTTCCAACAAGCCTTATTGAATGCTGGTAGTGAGGTTAGCAATGCGCTAAGTTTATACCAAAAGACCAGTGAAAAGGTAGAATCTCGCCAAATGCAGGTAGAATCTGCTAAAAAAGCTTCGGAAGATACAAAAGAATTGTTTAACTTAGGGACCTCAACCTACCTGGAAGTATTGTCTGCACAACAGTCTTACCTGAGCGCACAAATCTCTCAGGTTTCTGATTGCTTTGATCGAATGCAGGCAGTAGTAAGCCTTTACCAGGCACTGGGTGGTGGAAGAGAAGAATAACTTTAAACATATACTATTATGATTAGTCCGTTAGCTTACGTAGATCCCGAAGCAAAGCTGGGCAAGAATGTAACTGTTCTGCCTTTTGCCTACATTGAAAAGAATGTAGAGATCGGAGATGACTGCGTCATCATGTCCTACGCTAGTATCTTGCAAGGTACTAAAATGGGAAAAGGAAATAAGGTACATCAGAATGCCGTCCTCGGAGCGGAACCGCAAGATTTCCACTACACAGGAGAAGAAAGTAACCTGATTATCGGAGATAACAACGATATTCGTGAGAATGTGGTAATCAGCCGCGCTACATTTGCCGGCAATGCTACCAAAATCGGAAATGGAAACTACCTGATGGATAAGGTGCATCTTTGCCATGATGTACAAATCAGCAATAATTGTGTAGTAGGTATAGGTACTACCATTGCAGGAGAGTGTATGCTGGATGACTGCGCTATTCTAAGTGGCAATGTTACCCTACACCAATACTGTCATATAGGTAGCTGGACACTGGTACAAAGTGGATGCCGTATATCTAAGGATGTACCTCCATACGTTATCATGTCAGGAAATCCGGTGGCATATCACGGTGTAAACGCTGTGGTTCTCTCGCAACATCGCAATACATCGGAAAGAGTCCTCCGTCACATCGCCAACGCATACCGTTTGATTTATCAGGGTAATTTTAGCGTTCAGGATGCTGTACAGAAGATTATCGATCAGGTTCCTATGAGTGAGGAGATTGAGAATATTGTAAATTTCGTGAAGAACTCGGAAAGAGGCATTGTGAAATAAACAAAGTGACTTCATATAAAGAAGGTTGATACTTTTTCAAGTATCAACCTTCTTTTTTTATCTTCAAATTCAGAGATTCAATTCATTATTCAAACTCCAATGTTCCGAAGAAATCGGGGCGGTGGAAATCCGGCTGTTCAATCTGTATCGGATTCCATGAAAGGAAATGAGGGGTTTGCAATTCATCGCCACACTTATAGAAATTAGCTTTTATCTCCTTTCCATCGAGCGAATCAATCTGGTGCTTAAAGAACACAGAATACGGAATGATAAGAGCCACTTCCCAGTCCGTTTCACCGATGCGTTCAGCAAAAGGCTGATTACCCAAACTAGACCAGCGTTGTACAAGAGCAGTCACCTCTTTCGGTGCATGTTCGCGGTTGTTACGCACAGGTCCGGCACCCACCAGAATAGTTCCGATGCAATTGCATTCTATATTATAATAGATCCCGTCGCCTGCAGGTATAGAAAAGAATTCCACGCAGGAGTCAGTCCATACAGAACCGTTATCTTCTCCATACTTGGCACGTACACTCTCCTCTTTCACTTTAAAATGTAGTAAAATCAAGTTCTGTGTGTGAGCAATTCGAAAATTCACTTTAGGTTTGTAAGGATATTCAGCCCAATTGACACACTGAATCGGCTGAAAATCTATTTTTTCTTCATCGAATAGTTTAGGAAGCGAACAAGCCTCCACATTAGCCGCACTAATTTTCTTTACTTTCATATATCTTTCGTTTGAATGATACAAATATAGTTACTTTCTTTGGTTTACACCTTATTTCTATGTTATTTTTAAATTGCAAATTATTATATCAAAAAATAATATTTAGTTAAATATTACTCAACTATTATATAATGAGATATTTTTTCATATATTTGCCATCACTTAACCGATTAAATAGATACTGTTTATGAAAACATCCCTTAAAGACATAGCAGAAACCTTAAAATTATCCAAGACAACAATCTCTTGGGTACTTTCTGGTAAGGGGGATGAAAAAGGTATTAGTCTTGCTACACAAGAAAAAGTCTTTCAATGCGCCAAACAGTTGAATTACCAGCCTAATTTATTAGCCAGAAGCCTAAATACGGGTATATCAGGTACAATCGGATTAATCATACCGGATATTACAGACTCTTTTTACTCCAAAGTTGCCCGTTCTATAGAAAAGGAAGCGGAAACACAAGGCTATTCATTAATGATTTGTAGCTCTGAATCTGAAATAGAAAGAGAAAACAGAATGATCCGGTTATTCAAAGCGAAACAGGTGGATGGAATTATAGTAGCCCCCACAAAAGTTTCTAAAATTGAAATACAGAATCTAGTCAAAGAAGGCTATCCATTAGTCTTATTTGACCGCTACTTTCCTGAGATGCAGACAAACTACATCATTATTGACAATGAAGGCAGTAGCTACGAGTTAGTAAAGAAAATGATCGATAACGGTTCATCTAAAATAGCTATTATTACCACGAATCCTCATCTCCGCACAATGAATATGAGACGAGAAGGGTATGCAAGAGCTTTAATTGAAGCCAACCTACCCGTTGATCCTGATCTATATGGAGAGGTGACCTTTGTTGATTATGAGAAGAATGTTTTCAAGACTCTTGATCAAATATTCAGCAAAGTACCTGATGTAGATGGGTTCTTCTTCACAACCCATATTTTGGCTCTGGAAGCATTCCGTTACTTTTATGAAAAAGGAATCAATATAAATAAAGGATATGAATTGGCTTGTATTCATGGAGTATCAGCATTCCGTGTCTTAGCACCTAATATGAACATCGCAAGAATGCCAATAGAAGAGATCGGTAAGAATGCCGTAAGGATTCTACTTGGCGATATCAAATATCGCTTGGAAAATTCGACCGAAAAAAAAGAAGTAGAAACACTTGTCCTGCCATGTTCATTACCCTAGTCATGATTTTACATTTTTTCTTCAATCACTTAACCGGTTTAGTGAAAATAAATAATGATATCAAATTAACAAATGTAACAATAAAGAAAATAGCCCTCTAATTATTAACATAAAGATACAGAATTATGAAGTTCCAAATTAAAAATGAAAAATACATGCTGGCTCTATTAGGACTTCTAGTATGGGCATGCAGCAGTAACAACATTGATATTGAAAATATGCGATGTGAATATCAAATTTCTCCAATTGGCATTGATTCACCAGCACCGCGTTTTACTTGGAATTACACAACCAATAATGAAGATGCAACAGAGTTTTCTCAAGACAGCTATCAGCTATATATCGCCACCCGGGAACAAGATTTGAGAAACTCATCCGATAATAGCTGGCAATCTGACACTATTTACTCTGACACTCCTCATGCGACCTATCAAGGATCAGAAAAATTGAAATCCAGAACTCGTTATTACTGGCAAGTAATAGCATGGGATAAAACAAAGGAACATAAGATTATCTCTCCTATATCCAGTTTTGAAACAGCTCAACTCAACCAAAGTGACTGGACAGGAGTATGGATTACTGATAATCATGATAAAGATTATACGCCAGCGCCCATGTTGCGCAAGTCGTTTATCGCTCAAGATGATATACAACAAGCAAGATTATATGTAAGTGCCGCTGCATATTATAAAATGACATTAAATGGTAAATCAATAACATCATCACATCTCAATCCGGGTTTTACTCATTATGATAAAAGAAATCTGTATAACACATACGACGTCACTTCACAACTGCTCAAAGGAGAGAACGTACTATCTGCAATACTTGGGAACGGATTCTACAACGAATCGGCCCCTGTAGCAACATGGAGCTATGAGCAAGCCCGCTGGCGTAACCGCCCAAGAATGATCTGCGAAATGGAGATATTATATAAAAATGGAGAAAAGCAAACCATCCATTCAGATTCTACTTGGAAAACGAGTACCGGTCCTTATATACAAAACAATATTTATAGTGGTGATACCTATGATGCATGTCTTGCAATTGCTGGATGGGACAAACCGGGTTTTGATGACTCTAAATGGACAAATGCAATTCAGGTGGCTGCCCCTTCTCCCCTACTAGTATCACAAAACATGCCTGCTATTGAAACGGAACAATTTATCACTCCAATCAATATGCGTTCTTTTGGTGATACAGTCTATGTATACGATTTTGGAGTTAATATGTCAGGGGTCTGTACTCTTTCTATCAATGGCAAGAAAGGCACTAAAGTCAGTATGCAACACGGCGAATTGCTAAAAGATAACGGACGCTTGGAAATGCGCAACTTAGATATTTACTACAAACCATTACCTGGCCTCGCTTTTCAAACAGACACTTATATATTGGACGGAAAACAAGGTACATTCACTCCAGATTTTACATATCATGGATTTCAATATGTAGAAGTTCGTTCAGATCGTCCTGTAAAACTTACTAAAGAGAGCTTAACCGCTCAATTCATACATACGGCTGTTCCTCCTGTTGGTAAATTCAGTTGTTCAAATGAACTATTAAATAAAATATGGAAAGCTGCTAATCAATCATATTTATCAAATCTGATGAGTATCCCGACTGACTGTCCCCAACGAGAGAAAAATGGATGGACTGCCGATGCACACATAACAATGGATTTAGGATTATTAAACTTCGATGGTATTACTTTCTATGAAAAATGGCTGGATGATATGATTGATAATCAAAATGAAGAAGGACGTATATCGGGAATCATTCCTAGTTCCGGATGGGGCTATGATGACTGGATAGGTCCTGTATGGGATGCTGCCATGTTTATCGTGCCAATGGCAATTTACCACTACTATGGAGATACAAGAAGCATCGAAAAACTATGGCCTGTATGCACCAAATACCTTGCCTACCTCGCAGGACGCGAGGACGCGGAAGGAACCGTAACTTACGGAATTGGTGACTGGGTATTCCATAAAACACAAACCCCTACAGAATTCACCACTACCTGCTATTATTATTTAGACAATCTGTATATGGCTAAATTTGCAGAACTCATTGGAAAAGATGGTAGTAGTTATGCTAAGAAAGCAGAAGAATTGAAATTGCTTATCAATCACAAATACTTCGACACATCCAAAGCTATTTATGCCAATGGTTCGCAAGCAGCACAAGGAGTTGCCTTATACCTTGGAATCGTTCCTAAAGAATACGAACAGCAGGTTGCAGATAATCTTTCTACGATGATAAAAGCCAATAAAAACCTGCTCGATTTTGGAGTTTTAGGCAGTAAAACAGTCCTGCGGATGCTTTCCAAATATGGATATGCTGACTTGGCATATCAGATGGCCGCACAAGAAGAAGCTCCATCTTGGGGCAATTGGATAAAACAAGGTTTCACTACACTAGCAGAAACATGGATACTTTCACCTGAATTTAGAGATGCCTCCGTAAATCACATGTTTCTTGGAGACATTAATGCATGGATGTACAATATATTGGCAGGCATTAATTATGATGAACAGAAACCCGGATTCAAACATATTCTTATCCAACCTCATTTCGTAAAAGGTCTTGACTGGGTAAAAGCAGAATATAAATCTGTAAACGGAATCATTCGTTCTGAATGGGAACGTAAAGGAGAACAAGTGATTCTCAAAGTCACGATCCCAGTCAATACGAATGCAACAGTAGAATATAATGGTAAAAAGATAGATTTAAGGTCAGGAAAACATCAACTCACATTTTAATTGAAACAAAAGAAAGGAGGTTTAATAGAGGTATATAAAGAAGCAAAAATGAGACCGTTATGTAATACTATAAAAATATAACACTAGTTACTTTGTCACACCATCAATCAAATCTATTAACAATGAATAAAATCAGTACACTGCTATTTTTGATATTTCTCACTTGTACAAGTGGTGTTTTTGCCGATTCCGGTAGTTCCATCTCCTTAAATGGAACATGGGAACTCTCTTATTGGATGCAACCTGAAGAACCTATAACTTCGCCCAAGGACATGCAACTAGCTGAAGTGAAACATCTATCAGCCCAAGTCCCCGGTAATGTAGAACTAGACCTAATGGCTGCCAACTTAATTAAAGATCCGATGATTGGCAGTAATGTAAATGAATTACGCAAATGGGAAGGCTATCAATGGTGTTATTCCAAATCATTCGTAGCGCCACAACTAAAACCAGGACAACAATATCAACTCTTCTTTGCCGGAATAGACTGTCTGGCCGATATATGGCTGAATGGAAAGCACATTGGCAAAGCAGAAAATATGATGATTGAACATGCTTTTAATGTAACTAAAGAAATAAAAGCAGGAGAAAGCAATCAACTCCAAGTGATACTCCGTTCATCTGTTATTGAAGGACAAAAACATCTGTTAGGGACATTCAGTATTGGAAACTTCCCGTCTGAAGAATCCGTATTCATCAGAAAAGCTCCGCACACCTATGGATGGGACATTCTGCCACGATTAGTCAGTGCAGGTTTGTGGAGAGATGTAGAATTACGCGTATTGAATCCGGCACGTCTCACAGATGTTCACTATATGGTCGCCAATGTAGACACTGCTACCAGAAATGTACGTTTGTATACTGATGTACAAGTAAAACTACCTTTCGAAAAGTTCGACAAAGTGAAAGCCGTATATACATTAAGTCGCCATGGGAAAGAAATATATAAAGGAAGCTCTGTTGTCGTTTCCCCAGCATTCCGATATATAATGGAAATCAAGAATGCTGATTTATGGTGGCCAAGAGGATATGGAGAACCGGCTTTATATGATGCAAAAGTAGAGTTAGTAGATTCTGACGGCACTATTTTATCAACAGATAATAAACGGGTAGGCCTCCGCACGATTCAACTAGACATTACAGACATCAACCTCCCACCGGATCATCCGGGTAAATTCTGTTTCATAGTCAATGGAGAACCTATTTTTATTCACGGAACCAATTGGGTACCCATGGATGCACTCCATAGCCGGGATCATTCTTTCGTAGACGAATCTATCCGCATGGCTGTAGAATTAAACTGCAATATGATACGTTGTTGGGGTGGCAACGTGTATGAAGATCATCATTTCTTTAATTTATGCGATGAAAAGGGCATTATGGTATGGCAGGATTTTACGATGGGATGTACTTTCTATCCTCAACGCAGCTCATTTACACAAGCATTGGAAGAAGAGGCCATTTCCGTTGTATGCAAGTTACGCAATCATCCATCACTCGTTTTATGGTCAGGAAATAATGAAGACGATTGTGCACTGCGCTGGTCTTTGCAACCATTTAATATTAATCCAAATCAGGATGTAGTTAGCCGCAAGGTCCTCCCGGCAGTTATTTATGAGTTTGACCCTACTCGCCCTTATCTTCCCAGCTCTCCTTACTACAGCCAAGCGGTATATGAAAGAGGAAGTGCTGACCAATATTTACCAGAAAACCATTTATGGGGTCCCAGAGGATATTACAAAGACAAATTCTATACGGATGCTACCTGCTGCTTTGTCAGTGAAATCGGCTATCACGGCTGCCCTAATTTAGAAAGTCTCCAGAAAATGATGACAAAAGATGCCGTATATCCCTGGACAAAAAATCATGAATGGAATGATGAATGGGTTACCAAATCTGTTCGTAGATTCCCAGAATGGGGAAAGACATTCGATCGCAATAATCTTATGATTAATCAGGTACGTTTACTTTTTGGTGAAGTTCCCTCCAAACTGGATGATTTTATATTCGCTTCTCAATCCGTACAGGCAGAAGCTATGAAATATTTCATAGAAATGTGGCGTGGAAAGAAGTTTGACGACAAGACTGGTATTGTCTGGTGGAACCTGCGGGATGGATGGCCAGTGATCTCTGATGCGATTGTTGACTACTACAATTCAAAGAAGATGGCATATTATTTCATCAAGAATGTTCAACAGGATGTTTGTGTACTAATCAATGATGCAGAAGGCGGAAATTACCCACTGATAGGAACGAATGACACACGCAACGTACAAAGTGGTAATGTAACGGTAACAGATGCATCCTCGGGACGTAAAATCTATGAGAGCACTTTCCGTATTCCAGCCAATCAAAAGGTCAGAATAGCCTCACTACCGGAAGAAAGCGGTCAAGGAATCTATCTGATCCAATACCAGATCGGTAATCAGAAATTCATGAATCATTACCTATACGGCAAGGCACCTTTCAACTTGAAAGAATACAAGCGGCTGTTACAAAAAACCGGATTATACGCTAAAAAATAATAGTTATGAAAGAGAACTTGTTAGGAATTGACGTAGGAGGCACCAAATGCACCATCATCTACGGTATCAAAGAAAACGACGAGCTACATATCATCGACAAAAAGAAATTTGATACGACCACAGTCGACGAAACAATAGACAGAATTCTCTGTGAAACCGAAAAGATGATGAACCTCCACCAGCTAACCCCTACTAACACAAAAGCGATTGGAATCTGTTGCGGAGGTCCTCTCAACAGTGAAACAGGCATCGTGATGTCTCCCCCTAACCTACCGGGATGGGACAACATCCCCATTGTGGCAATGGTGGAAAAAAAGACGGGCATTAAAACCAATCTACACAATGATGCCAATGCCTGTGCTTTAGCCGAATGGAAGTTCGGAGCAGGAAAAGGAACTAAGAATATGGTCTTTCTCACATTCGGTACGGGACTGGGAGCAGGATTAATATTAAATGGCAAACTGTATACGGGCACCAATGACAATGCCGGAGAACTGGGACATATCCGCCTGTCGGATTTCGGTCCGATAGGTTACGGTAAAAAGGGCTCTTTTGAGGGATTTGCCAGCGGTGGAGGTATTGCTCAACTCTCCAAAATGTATGTGATGGAGAAATTGCAGACCGGACAGAAAGTTGAATGGTGTACCTTACAGGAACTAGATCAGCTTACTGCCCGAAAAGTGGCTGAAGAAGCTGCCAAAGGTGATAAATTAGCCCAAAGCATATATGAGACGTCTGCTATTTATCTGGGAAAAGGATTATCCATGGTGATCGATATCTTGAATCCGGAAGTCATTGTGATAGGTGGCATCTATACCCGGAATAAAAATATGATGGAACCCATCATGCAAAAGATAATCGATCAGGAAGCATTATCCTGTGCAAACAGAGTATGTAAAGTGAAACCAGCCGCCTTGGGAGAGCAGATAGGAGATTATGCAGCTCTTTCTGTAGCCGCTAACTTAACCGATTAACTATTATGAAAGAGCTTATTGAAACAACACTGGAAGAGGCTCGGCAAACGTTGGAGAGCTTTCTTGAGGAAACAACAACAGTCGGGATTATTTCACAGGCAGCCTCTACCTGCGCCGAAGCATTAAAAGCCGGAAATAAGATTATCAGCTGTGGTAATGGAGGTTCTTTATGTGACGCCACCCACTTTGCAGAAGAACTAACCGGACGTTACCGCAACAACCGCATCCCGCTACCGGCAATTGCAATCAATGACCCGGCTTACATGACCTGTGTGGGAAATGATTTTTCGTTCAACGAGATCTTCTCCCGCTATGTAGAAGCTATGGGATGTAAGGGAGATGTATTATTGGCCATCAGCACAAGCGGACATTCCGAGAACATACTGAAAGCTGCCGTACAAGCACACAACAATGGAATGAAAGTGATAGCGCTGACTTCAAAAGGAGAGAATGAACTGTCACGACTGGCAGACATTGCAGTCTGCGCGCCACGAGCAGCACATTCCGACAGAATACAAGAAATTCACATCAAAGTTATCCACATTCTGATTCAGGCAATTGAGGCAGAATTAGGCTTTGAATAATAACCTACTAAATTTAATCAATATGGCAATGAAAATGACACATATCAGTAAAACTCTATTGAGTATTGTTTGCACACTTTGGGGAATGTCCGCCTGCTCGGATGATTATAACAAATATGACGATTGCCCGGCTTGCAACTATTATCCTGTTGCAGTAGGGAATTCAACAGGAACTCCGGTTCATGCTATCGGTGTCGAGATGGATCCACACTTCTTCTCACAAAACATCACCCGCAATGATGGTTCAAAGGCTGAAGATTGGGAAAATATAGTTGTACAACGGGTAAAGAAAATGAAAGTACAACAATTCCGAATCATGATGCAGCCACAATGGTGGGAACCCTCCAATGACAACAACGATCCTAATGTCGCGGATATGAGCAAATTCACTTTTGATTCGGAAGAAATGCAATCTGTATACAAAGTATTGGATCTGGCCCAGGAGAATAATATCGGAGTGACATTAGTCGTATGGGGAGCCATTACCAATATCGACTTACTATCAGGCATTAACAATGGTCAAAAGCATTTCTTGTGTGATGCACGAAGTTATAACGTTAATCCGGGTTGGATTGCCGGTATAGATAACTATGAAGAATTTGCTGAAAACTTCTCCACAATGGTGAAATACCTGATTGAAGAAAAGCATTATACCTGTATCAATCAAATTACTCCATTCAATGAACCTGACAGTCATATAGCAGGTTACGGCCGCATCATGTGGCAAGGTGATTTTGAAACCATGGGTTGGCAGGACACCTACGCCCCCATGGTGAAAGCACTGGATGCCAAGTTTAAAGCAGATGGAATACGCAGTAAGGTACACTTCAACCTTTCTGACAATACAGACGGTACACCCGGATATATCGCTGCCTGTGTTTCCGCTTTCACAAACGATGAAGCCGACCTGTATAACTCTCATGTATACAAGTTTGACTACAACACCCCTAATTCGACTCTCGTAAATTGGGAACGTCAAAATATAGCTTCTGCAGGAGGTAAAAGACATTTTGTTGGAGAATTCGGTTTTCCTGGATACGGAAGTGCCCGTCAATATGGTATAGACACGTATACGCGAGGGGTACAGATAATCCGCGTTGCTCTGAACTATCTGAATGCCGGTGCTTGCGGAGTAAGCTACTGGAGTCTGATCGATCAATATTATAACCGCAATGCCTCCTATTCGGAAATGCAGCAACTCGGTTTATGGAAATATCTAAAATCCGCTTATACCGAAGACCCAGATGTATATTCCAAAATCAAGGAAGACTACGAGGTACGTCCTCAATACTATGCATATAGTCTGTTGACACGTTTTGTCCGCCAGGGCGACGAAGTATATCCATTGGATCTCGGCGACGAGTTGATAGCCGGAAGTGCTTTTCTCAACACAGAGGGAAAATGGACGTATGTACTTTCCAACGCTACAGACAAAGACAAGATGATACAGTTGGAAAATGATAAAGAAGGTGCCAATGGAGAATACAATGTCTACAAATATATGGAAGGACGCCTACCGGAAGGTGATAATCTTATAGAATCAACAGAAACGGTCAACACGCAAGAGAATAACCTAAAACTTAAATTATCTCGTTCATCAATCAGGGTATTAGTACAAAAATAGAAGTATATACACCCCATTTAGTGGGGATATATATACACCGTATTGGGCATATATATTCACCATGTTAGCCATATATATCCGCCGTGCTGGATATATATGCCCACCAACCAAGTAATTTATCATCAAAAGTACACGAATGAAAAAAGAAATATCCATAGTAAAAATGCTCTCCGTCATGTTCGGATTCTTCGTTATGGGATTTGTTGACATTGTCGGAATAACCACGAGCTATGTGAAGAATGATTTCAGCCATCTCACCGATACGATGGTTAATCTCATCTCTCTATCCTGTTTCTTGTGGTTCCTGGTGCTTTCTATTCCCACCGGAATGTTAATGAATCGCATCGGACGCAAGAAAACCGTATTACTTAGCTTCGCATTCCATGTATTAGCTATGTGCCTTCCACTCGTTGCATATGACTTTACCGCCATATTAATCGCATTTGCCTTGATAGGTATCGGTAACACTCTATTGCAAGTTTCACTCAACCCATTAGTAACGGATGTCGTTGCAAACGATAAGTTGACAGGTACATTAACCCTAGGACAATTTGTCAAAGCAGTCAGTTCATTCCTGGGTCCTATCCTGGCAGCTTGGGTGACTGGTAGTTTTTTCGGATGGAAAATGATATTCCCCGTTTATGCCGGACTGTCACTGCTCGCTTTGATATGGCTATGGCTTACCCCTATACAAGAAAAACAACAGGAACGGAAGAACATTTCTTTCAAAGTCACTCTTGAATTATTCAAAGACAAATACATTCTTGCTTTCTTTATCGGTATTCTCGTGCTGGTAGGTGTAGACGTAGGTATCAATATGACTTTCCCTAAATTCCTGATGGAACGTTGTGATCTACCACTGACAGATGCAGGAATGGGAAATAGTGTGTATTTCTTCGCCCGCACTGTAGGAGCCTTTTTGGGTGGTATCCTACTGATGAAATATTCAGAAAGTAAATTCTATATTTATAGCGTCTGGATAGCTCTCGCAGGATTGATACTGATGACCATTAGCACTAATCTCTGGTTTATCCTCGGATGTGTAGCAGTTTTCGGGATAGGATATGCCAATCTGTTTTCCATCATCTTCTCTCTGTCTTTGAAACGTGTTCCCGAGAAAGCGAACGAAGTATCTGCACTTCTTATCGTCGGTGTATCTGGCGGTGCCGTCCTCCCGCCTATTTTAGGAGTAATTACCGATTCATTCCACAGTCAGTTATCTGCAATCATAGTACTTGCCATTGTATGGTGCTATCTGATCGGAATAATGAGAAAAATAAAAACCACATAAACCTATATTCTAATGAAACATTTCAAGAAAATCGAATCGAAATTCCTGTTCTCATTACTGATTATGAGTGTGTGGAGCATCATAGCCGTGGGTCAGACGACGGCTAAAATCTCCAAATACATTCCTGAAATCGAAAAATGGATTCAGAAACAATTCGCTAAAGGAAAAACACCTCCGTTCTCGTTTATATGTGACGGGAAACCTTCCGCAGAATTTATCCGCCAATGGGACTATTCCCAGCAAAAGATAGAATCCGAAGAAGCGGATGTGATAAAGTATCTCTTTACCTACTACAATCCTACCAACGGACTGAAAGTAGAATGTACCGTAAAAGGCTATCCCAGTTATCAGGCTGCCGAATGGGTATTGAACTTCACCAACAAAGGTACGAGCAACTCTCCCACTCTGGAACAAGTGAAAGTAGTGGACCTTGCCATGCAATACGCTTCTAAAGGAGAATTCAAGTTACACTATGCAGACGGAAACCATATCTCCAAATATGATTTCCATCCACGTTCGGTTACTCTGGCAACGGGTGAAACCAAACAGATGTCTCCACAAGGAGGACGCTCTTCAGAAGGGGACTATCTTCCTTTCTTCAACATTGAATCACCTGCCGGACAGGGAGTCATATTAGGAGTAGGCTGGTCGGGCACCTGGTATGCAGATGTATGCGCACAAGATAATCGTACAATATCCATGGCTTCGGGAATGAAAACCATGAAATTATACTTACGTCCACAGGAAACAATTCGTACCCCAAGTATCAGTCTGATGTTTTGGGAAAATATCGACCGGATGGCAGGACACAATAAATTCCGCCGTTTTGTCCTGGCACACAAGTCACGGAAAATCAACGGAAAATTTGCCGAATATCCTCTTTCCAGCGGATTCAACTATCGGGACCCCGCACCTTGTACGGAATACTCATGCCTGACAGCCGATTATGCCATTGCCATGGTGAAACGTTACATACAGTTCGGATTGAAGCCCGAAGTATTCTGGCTGGATGCCGGATGGAACACCGATGCTGCAGACTTCGAACATGGCAAGACCTGGGCCAACACAGCCGGTAACTGGACTGTAGATACATTGCGCTTCCCCAAAGGACTTCGTCCTGTAGCCGACGAAATACACAAAGTAGGAGCTAAATTCATGGTCTGGTTCGAACCCGAGCGTGTCATCCGTGGTACCCAATGGGCAGTAGAACACCCCGACTGGATGCTCGACATTCCCGAACACAACAATGACACCTACCTACTGTTCGATCTGGGAAATCCGGAAGCCTGCCACTGGATGAGTAAATATATAGGCGATATGCTCGAAGAAAACAGCATAGACTATTACCGTCAGGATTTCAATATGCAGCCGGATATCTACTGGGCAGCCAACGATGAGCCCGGACGTACAGGAATGAAAGAGATACGACACATCGAAGGACTATACTACTTCTGGGATTATCTGCTGAGCCGATTCCCGAACCTGCTCATAGACAACTGTGCCAGTGGGGGACGACGTATTGACTGGGAAACAATCGGCCGAAGCGCACCACTATGGAGGAGTGATTATTATCATTACGACGATCCGGACGGCTACCAATGTCACACGTATGGCCTGAATTTCTTCCTACCTTTACATGGAACAGGTAGTTTACAGACCGATCCGTATTCTTTCCGCTCAAGCGTCAGCACAGCTTTGATTTATAACTGGAAAATAACCGATAAAAATGCCTCCGTTTACGAAATGCAACGTTGTCTGAAAGAATTCCACGAAATCAGACCTTACTATTACGAAGATTATTACCCACTGACGGGTACAGAAGACATGACGCGGGATAATATCTGGCTAGCCTATCAAATGCATCGTCCGTCGGACGACAGTGGTATTATCGTTGCTTTCCGCAGAACCGCCTCCAAAGACAAAAAAATCACCGTCAGACTTTCAGGAGTGGATCCGGAAAAATACTATACAGTGACAGACATGGATAGCCGACAGAGCAAAATCTATCAGGGAAAAGAACTGACCAGTCAGTTGCCACTGATCCTCGAAAAGCCACATAGTTCCTTATTACTAAAATATAAAGTTACCAACGAAAAACCGAATAAAGAATGAAAAAAAGAATACTATATTATCTATTCATTCTGCTTCTGTTCCCTCATAATGGAACAGGACAGACGGTAGCCCGCATGAGCGACCGCCCGGTAAACACCAGCCAATGGATAACCACCCACTTTGCCCGCGGTGTGGTCCCTCCTTTCTCTTTCGAATATGGAGGTAAACCTTCACAGGAATTTATCAAAAGCTGGTCTTATACGGCTACGCGTCAGAAAAGTGACGATCCCAAGGTTCTGAAATACCTTTATACTTATCGTGAACCATCCGGAGGATTAAAAGTCGAATGTGAAGTGAAAGGCTTTACCGACTTCAATACGGTGGAATGGGTACTCCGTTTCACCAACCAGGGAAAGAAAAATACGCCGGAGATTGCCAACATAAAAGTGTCTGATATCACATTCCGCTACCAGCATCCGGGAGCATTCAACCTTCATCATTCCGAAGGCAGCCATGCATCCAAATCAGATTTCAGCCAGCAACTTACAATCTTGTCTCCGGGTGATAATCTTTATATGAGACCGGAAGGTGGACGCTCTTCACAAATGCGTATGCCATTCTTCAATATTGAATCTCCGGCTAATCAAGGAGTTATCGTAGCCATCGGATGGACAGGAACCTGGTTTGCCGATGTGCGCTGTGCAGACCAGCAAAGCGTAGCGCTTACCTCCGGAATTGAACGTTTGAAAACCTATCTGTATCCGGAAGAGAGCATCCGCACTTCCAGTGTATGCCTGTCATTCTGGAACGGTTCCGACCGGATGAAAGGACACAACCAGTTCCGCCGTTTCGTGCAAGCCCACCACACTTGGAAAGTAGGTGGTAAACCGACCGTATATCCAATATCGACCAGTTTCAACTACGGTGATCCTACTCCCTGTAATGAATATACCTGCCTGACTACAGATTATGCCATTGCTATGGTGAAACGGTATGAACAATTCAAATTAGTACCCGAAGTATTCTGGCTGGATGCCGGATGGTACAATCACTCTGCAGATGTAGCCAATCATAAGAATTGGGCGAACACCGTAGGAAACTGGACCGTCGACTCTATTCGTTTCCCCGAAGGATTACGCCCCATCGCCGACGAAGTGCATAGAGTTGGTTCCAAGTTCATGGTATGGTTTGAACCGGAGCGTGTTATGAAAGGCTCAGCTTGGGCACTGCAACACCCTCAATGGATGTTGGATGCCAGAGGAAAAGCCAAACAGGAAGACTGGACAAAAGATGGTGAGCACGACTCTTATCTATTCAATCTCGGAAATCCGGAGGCATGTCGATGGATGAGTAAATATATCGGAGACTTCCTCGAAGAAAATGGCATAGACTACTACCGCCAGGATTTCAATATAGAGCCGGAAGGTTTCTGGGCTGCCAATGATGAACCTGGCAGACAAGGTATCTGCGAAATCCGATACATTGAAGGACTTTATTCTTTCTGGGAATATCTGCTGAACCGCTTTCCGGGCTTGCTGGTTGATAATTGTGCCAGTGGCGGACGCCGTATTGACCTCGAAAGTATCTCACGCAGTGCACCGATGTGGAGAACAGATTACAGTTATGGAGAACCAATCGGCTATCAATGCCATACTTACGGATTGAACTTATACCTTCCCCTGCATGGTACAGGAACTGTGAGTGCCGATAAATTCACTTTCCGTTCCAGCCTCGGAACCTCTATTATCTACAACTGGAAAATAACCGAAGCTGGACAATCCATCTATGATATGCGCGACCGCCAGGCAGAGTTCAAAGAACTCCGCCCCTATTTCTATGAAGATTACTATCCGTTGAGTGGAATAAACAACATTACTTCGGAAAATATCTGGCTAGCATACCAACTTTATCGTCCGTCGGATGACAGCGGATACATCGTAGCTTTCCGCCGCAAAGACAATCCGGACAAGAGCTATACTGTCAATTTATCAGGGCTACACCCTGACCACACTTATATACTCACCAATAAAGATACAGGAGAAGCTATAAAGAAAACCGGTAAAGAACTGGCTAACGGCTTCACGCTGACACTGGATAACCCGCAAAGTAGTCTGATAATCAAATACCAAAGTTCAACAACTGCCATACAGAAACTTTCTGTAGGAAAGAAAACCGGTGTAAAGCTCCGTGCTATAGGTGCAGAACTAGATCCCCACTTTCTCTCACAAAATGTGACCCGCAATGATGGAGCTAAAGCTGAAGACTGGGATCGCATCGTTGTGAAACGTGTCAAAGAAATGGGACTGCAAAGCTTACGGGTGATGGTGATGCCACAATGGTATGAGCCAAAGAATGACAATCCGGATGCATCCAAAATCGACTGGCATAATTTCACTTTCAACTCTGTAGAAATGCAATCACTCTACAAAGTATTGGATATGGCACAAGAACAGAAAATGGAAGTCACCCTTGTACTTTGGGGAGCCCCTCCGGGACATTTCCTGACCGAAGGGAATTATGGTAACTGGGTAGTAGCCCCGACTAACTATGAAGAATGGAGCGAAAACTTTTCCGCACTTGTACAACACCTGCTCAACAACAAAAAATACACGTGCGTCAAAGAGATTACTCCGATCAACGAACCAGATTGGTCATATATCATCAAAGGTAAAGCTGCTCCCACCGCCGACTATATTGAAATGTGTAAAGTACTCGACAGACGTTTCAAAGAGGATGGAATAAGAAATAAAGTACATTTCAGCCTTTCTGACAATTCAGACGGAGGTACAGGAACGCATAAATATCTGGCAGCCTGCACGAAAGGACTGGCGAACGTTGCTGACGTATTCAACTCCCACACCTATATCTTCGGCTACGAAACTCCGAACTCCACAATTCTGGATTGGGAAAAACAAAACTCTCAATTGGCCTCTTCAGTTGGGAAAGCCCATTTCATCGGTGAATTCGGAGGTAATCAATGCGTAGGTGCCACCAGACAAAAAGATATCGACTTGTATGAACGAGGAGTACTCATGACACGCATAGCCATCAATCTACTCAATGCAGGAGCAAGCGGTGTTAGCTATTGGAGCCTGATAGACCAATACTATGGTAAGGATGCAGACTACGGAGCAATGCAGCAACTGGGTTTATGGAAGTATGTAAAGAAAACATACGCTTCGGAACCATACTACAACGATATCAAAAGTGATTACGAGGTACGCCCACAGTACTATGCCTATTCTCTGTTGACACGTTTCATACGCCCGGGAGCTGAAATCTATCCGATAGCAACACCGGAAGAATGGTATGCAGGAACTGCTGTTCGAAACACAAATGGCAAATGGGTATATGTTTTCGCCAATGGAATGGACCAGGAGAAAGCAATAAGCCTCATCAACCAACATACGCAAACCAAAGGGAATTATCAGGTTTACCGTTATATCAAAGACGGTTTACCTACCACAGACCAAATGTTGGCTCCGGACGCCCAGCCTCTCAAAGTGAACGATAAAATTCTATGTTTACTTCCGGCTCATTCTGTGATCGTCTTAAAACAAGAATAACTATGTACTCTATTTATTCATTAAACAAATAGTATTTATGAAAACACATTTCTACATTTTATTAATGCTTGGAATGGTATTCCTTTTGGGATGTGAAGACGAAAAGTTAGGCACAGACCTAGGAGTAACCAATGTAGTGCTTCCGGATATTTCGGAAGAATCCCTGGGCACAGAGATTACCATTCAGGGAAATGGCTTTATCGACTGTGATGTACTGGCTCTTTCTCCCCTTTCAGGAGGAACCGAACAGCCCATCTACATGGAAACCAGAGAAGTACAATCCGATCATATCACGGTACTTTACCCCTCTACGGCCACCAAAGATTCTTATGGACTTGTATTGGTACGCGGTAGCAAAATGCGAACATTAGGCGTCATCAACAGTACTGTTGGAGTTATGCCCGACGAAAACCTGCGTAATGCCTTGTCTGCTCTTTTCCCTGATATATTTAAAGGAGAAAAGATATCTTCCAGTGCTAAATATGTCACTTTCACTGATGGCACACTAAATATCAGCGATAAAAATATCACTTCTCTGGAGGGACTCGAATATTTCAGCAACATTCGGAAACTGATCTGCAACAATAATGATATCAGTGAAATTCCTGCAGAAGTACTATCCAGACTGTCTGAACTGACTGCACAAAACACTGGTCTGACCAAACTGGAACTAGCCACTTCGGAACAGCCGAACACGACATTGGTATCTCTCAACATAGATGGAAGTACCAAACTAGAATCTGTCGACCTGTATTATTGTTATAACATTGAGAAGTTCTCTGCTCTAAACTGTAAACTGGTATATCTGGATGTACGCAATTACCACAGTATCTATGGCGGATGTCTGAACTACAACAGCACAGACTTCAAATTTACTTTCAGCGATGACGCAAGTAAAGAACGACTCCTGAAAATGGAATCCTGGTGGATGGACTCATACTACAGCAATAGCGGTTCTATCGTAGATGCCATCAATAATGGAGTGACAGTGGAAGGGTACGACTGGATGCACGACTATCCCGATGGAAACAACAACTATTATTACAGTTACGGAAAATATCAGAAGACAATGAAAAAGTACGGAGAAATTCCTGATATCAATCTGCGAAACGCACTCAAAGCATTGGTTCCGGATGTATTCGATGGAGATAAAGTTCTGACAGTGGCTGCTCTGAATACTGAATACTTCAGGAATAACAGACCCTTGATCTTAGCAATAAGGGAATCACTAATCTGGAAGGACTACAATACTTCTGCGGATACAAAAACCTCATTCTGGATGGAAATAATCTGGGAGAAATCGATCTTAGTAAATACGCAATCAGTACCAGCTACACGGCAGGTCCGGTAGATGAGAAAGGAATTCAGACTTTCAGTGCCAAGAATGCAGGATTAACCAAATTCATTTCTGGCGATCAGTATATGATAACCTCTATAGATGTGAGCAACAATCCGGGATTAGCATATCTGGATATAAACCGGTGCAAATCCATCACATCACTAAATGCATCCGGTTGTCCGCTCACTTATGTTGATCTGCGTAATCTGGCAGGTACTTATTCCGTACTAGGTTACTCCGGTGGAGCTGTAGATGCCTCAAAAGTTCAGTTCTCATTTACCGACAGCTCTTCAACTCAAAGGAAGCTACTAGTAGAAGAATGGTGGATGGATAGCCCATGGAATGGCACAAGCCCATGTATTACCGCAAAGAATCAAGGTGTCCGGATAGAACGCTATGAATACATAGGATACGACAAGGATAAAATGTTGAGTTCATTTAATTAGACAGAAAACAATCTTAAACGTTATAGTTATGAAAAAAAGTTATTGGCTATACAAAATGTGCCTGTTGCTTGGGTTGGGAATCTGTATTCCCGTTACAGGAAATGCATCGGATATCGGAGATGCTACCCTGACACAGCAACAGTCTAAAATAACAGCCTCTGGAGTCGTCGTAGACGAGTCCGGTGAAAGCCTGATCGGAGCTTCCGTCATAGAAAAAGGAGCAGCAACGAATGGTACTATTACAGACATAGACGGTCGTTTCTCTTTATCGGTTGCCCCCAACGCTATACTGGAAATCAGTTATGTAGGTTATCAAAAGCAGGACATTCCTGCTAAAAAAGACATGCGTATCATCATGCATCCGGACGTAGCGAACCTGGAGGAAGTTGTAGTGGTAGCTTACGGTACCCAGAAAAAGGTTTCTGTCATCGGTTCCGTAGCTTCCATTGATCGAAAAGATTTGATGAAATCCTCATCGCCCAACCTAAGTTCCGCTTTATCCGGAAAACTCCCAGGATTGACAACTATCCAGACCTCCGGTGAACCGGGACGTGACGAAGTCACCATGTTCCTGCGTGGTGCTGCCACTACAAACGGAACAAACCCATTAATTATGGTAGATGGAGTAGCTGTAGACGATATGCGATCTATCGACCCGAACGAGATTGCTAATATCTCCGTATTGAAAGATGCTTCCGCAACAGCAGTATTCGGAGTACGTGGTGCCAACGGAGTGATAATGATTACCACTCGTAGAGGTGAAAAAGGAACTGCCCGTATCAGTGCCAATGTAGAATTCAGCATGCAGGAAATCGCTTTCAAGCCCGAACGTCTGGATTCATGGGACTGGGTCAGACTTCGCAATGAAGCACTCGTGAACGACGGAAATTCCGCTGAATTCCTCGGGCCGGACATTGATAAGTTCGACTCATGGAAAACAGGTAATCCTGTAGACCCGGATTTTTATCCGAATAATAACTGGCAAGATATCTTGTTCAGAGATTATGCTCCCATGACCAGAGCCAACATGAACGTTTCGGGAGGTTCGGACAAACTTCAATACTTTGTAAGTGCAGGCTATCTGCATCAGGGAGGTATGTTCAACGTAGAACCTAAATCCAGGTTGGGATACAATGCCCAGTCTTCATTAGACCGCTACAACTTCCGCTCAAATATCGACTACAAAGTCAATAAGTCGGTAAAGATTAACTTAAACGCTTCCTCTTATCTGGAACGGATCAACGGAACTTCCGCAAGTATGTCAAGTGTATTCAACAGCGCTTTGACCTCACGCCCTACTTCCATGTATCTCACCCCGGAAGGTGCATACGCTACTGATGCTATACGTACTTTCCCTATTGGTGCCGGATTATCCGTAGAAGATCCCGCCAACAATTCATTGAGTGCATATCCGCTAATCAACCGTTCGGGCTATCAACTGGAAACCAGATCGGGAATCAATGTTATCGGAGGAGTAGAAATAGATTTGGGATTTATCACTAAAGGGCTCTCTGTCAAAGGCCAGGTATCTTTCGACTCCAAAGGATTTGGGAAAACAATCGGAAAACGTTCCTATACCTGGTATACGTATCAGACATTAGCTTCAGGAGAGCATTTGTTTATCAATCGCCATCCTAGCCTGGAGGACGAAGACGGCCCGATTGAACTCACAAAGTCTTCCGAATCTTATTGGGTTATGAACTTACAGGGACAAATCAACTATAACCAGACCTTCGCCGGAAAGCATAATGTCACTGCTATGTTTCTAGCTCAACGGGACATCAAAGAATCCAAAGAAACATCCGGTGACCTACTGCTTCCTTACAACGTCATCGGTATTGCCGGACGTGCAACTTATGACTATGACAGACGTTATTTTGCAGAGGTCAACGTAGGTTATAACGGCTCTGAACAATTTTCACCGGACAAACGATTTGGTCTCTTCCCGGCTGCCTCTTTCGGTTGGCTGATTACTAATGAGGGCTTCCTTCAGGATAATCCGGTTTTGACCAATCTGAAGTTAAGAGCTTCTTGGGGAAAAGTTGGTAACGACGCCTTCGGTTCAGCCCGTTTCCTTTATCTGGATAATATCAGTCAATATTCCGTAGTCACCGACAGTAAAGGAGATCATTGGTTATCCCCAAGCTTGGGATATGCTTCCAATGGTTCCGGTTGGGGACAAGGTTACAAGATAGCCGAAAACTACATAGGAAACAAAAGCATCACATGGGAAACAGCTGAAAAACAGAATTATGGTATAGACATATCCTTGTATCATGATCTTTCCTTCTCATTTGACTACTTTGTTGAAAAAAGAAAAAATATTCTGATTATCCCGCAGACTACTCCTATGATTCAAGGTCTTCCCTCATCCGCTCTTCCACTGATGAACGATGGTGAAGTAAAGAATCAGGGATTCGAAATGGTCCTCGGATATCAGAAACAATTCAAAAACGGGCTATCTGTTTCTGCTAATGCAAACTTCAGTTATGCCAAAAACAAAGTATTGGAATATGACGAGCCACTATTAGGTAAGGATTATGCTTATCGCACCCGCACCACCGGCTTCTCATTAGGACAAAACTGGGGATATATCATCGACCACAGCTATGATCCTGAAAAAGGGCGTGACGGCACAGGATTCTTCTATAGCGACGAGAGTATTGCCAAGAGCGGACTGACTTATGAAGGTGTAGGAACACCGGAACCCGGAGACTTTATTTATAAAGATCTCAACGGAGACGGTGTCATCAATGACCGTGACAAGGCTCCCATTGGCTATTCCTCCCTATTGCCTCGCATCAACTACGGTTTCTCTTTATCTGCCAACTGGAAAGGATTCGATGTTTCTATCATGTTGCAGGGAGTAGGCCAATACAGCAAGACTTATTCAGGAGCCGGTATTTATGAAAGCAGCGGCAACTTTTACAAGATGCACATGGAACGTTGGAGCGAAGAACGCTATAATAATCACGAAAAGATTACGTATCCTCGTCTGTCCAGCAGTGGCGGCCCGAGCTTGCAGCCCAACGACTTCTTTATCATGGATGCCTCATATATACGTCTGAAAAATGCAGAAGTAGGATATACATTACCGGAAAGCATCAGCAAGAAAATCGGTGCTTCCAATGTACGTTTCTATTTAAGTGGTAACAACTTGTATACATGGACTCACCTGAAGACTGACAGCTTCGATCCCGAACAAAACAGTCCGGCAGCCTATCCAACAATGCGTACGTACAATGTAGGTTTAAATATTACATTTTAACGGCTAAAACAAAACCGATATGAAAAAAAGATTGATTTATATATGCATGTTTGCTTCCTTGCTCACATTCAGTTCTTGTAATGAAGCGTTGGATGTAGCTCCCGACGGAAGATTATCACTGGACGAAGTATTCCAAGATCCCGATCTGACTAAAGCTTATTTCAGTACTTGCTTTGACTATCTGCCTAAAAAGAGTTTACGATATCATTTCTGGAGCAACTATCCCGTAGCACTTAGTGATGAAGCGTGGGATTGCACGGATGGTTCCGGTGCCGGCTTTGCACATGCCGCATCCGGCAACTGTACCACCACCGACTTCTATCTCGACGTTCGCAGAGATATGGGTGACACCTACTCAGAAGGAGGATACTGGCAGTTATACTGGGGGCAAATCCGTATTATCAACACATTCCTCCAACGGGCAGCCACCGCCGCCATACCAAGAGAAAGCGACCGTGACCGTTGGGTAGCAGAGGCTCATGTACTCCGTGCTTATTTCTATATGGAGTTACTGAAATGGTATGGTCCTGTGCCTATTGAGAAAGAGCCATACGGTTTAGACTATGATTATTCAACTCTATCACGTCCTACTTTCGAAGACTGTGCCCGATTCATTGTAGATGATTGCGAAATAGCTTTGCAATCCAGCAACCTCCCTTGGCGACTGACAACACTCAACGAGAAGATCAGAATGACCAAAGGTATCGCAATGGCTATCCGTTCCGAAGCATGTCTATTCGCAGCCAGCACTTACAACAATGGCGGCAAAGATCTTTGGGAATGGGCTTACACAATCAACAAAGACTGTCTGGAACAGCTGAAAGCCAATGGATATGAATTGTATACTAAATGTGCGGATACTGAAAAGTACTATAACAATGCTTATATGGAGTACTTTACGCTCAATAACTATATCGGAACAGATCCCAGTGATAAAGAAACAATCTGGCAAAGTACCGAAGGCTATTGGCCCGACCCATACACCAATCCTTTGTATGACGTTATCGGAGCTCCGGTATTGGGAAACGCTCAATTAACTATTGTTCCTTCCCAAGAATTAGTAGACGCCTATGATATGCTAGCAACAGGAAAGCCTGTACTGGATTTATCGAAACCTTATAACGATGAGAAGCATCTGTCACCTAATTATAACCCTAATAGCGGTTATGACCCAGCCAACCCTTATAAGGGACGTGATCCTCGTTTCCAGGCTACAATTTTTTATAATAACAGTCCTGTGCTGTTAGGAAAGGAACCGGCAGTAGTAGAAACGTACGTGGGAGGAAATAGCGAAATCCGTACAAGTGGAAATACGAATACACGTACCGGTTATTATTGGAGAAAAAGAATGGTAAACGGTAACTGTAAGGCAGCCGGAGTGGCTGGATATGATGGCCGTTTCCGTTTTTACCGATTAGGCAAAATTTATCTGAATGCCGCCGAAGCCGCTATTGAAAGCGGACACCTTACCGAAGGCCTGGAATGGATCAATGAAATCCGTCATCGCGCAGGTTTTGATCCTTCGGTTGATCTGTCGACAAACGACAAGAACGAAGCTCGTTTATTGGTACGCCACGAACGCCAGATAGAGCTGGCTTGTGAAGAAGACAGATATTTCGATATCCGCCGTTGGACACCCGCCAATGAGAATATGGAAAATGAGAAGTTTACCACAGGTATGAGAATCACCAAAAATGGAAACTCATTCTCTTATGAAAGAATCAATCTAGGAACAGACGGCAGCAAACCGAGCAAAATGAGTTATGAAAAGAAATGGCACGTATATCCTATCCCTGCCAATGAAGCAGCCGTATTGGAAGGCACGACAGGACAGACGTGGCAAAATGCAGGATGGTAATCATAAAACAGAATGTATATGAAAAACAGAATAATCACACTTTTGTGCATCGTATGCCTGTTCACAGGCAATGAAGTATGCCGGGCACAAGTGCAAGAAGTTATATCCGGTGTGGTGCGGAATGAGAGCAACGAACCTTTAGACGGCGCAATCATTTCTGTCCCGGACAATCCCGAATACACCACAAGCAGTGATAAAGACGGAAAATTCATCATGGAGATTCCGTCGGGAGCCAGTATGGTCATTTGTAAGATTCCGGGATATCGGAACCAGACAATGAAATTCACTCTGAATAAACCGGTAGAGTTTTGTCTGATATCAGACATCGCCGGTCAGGATACATCTCTCGAAGTAGCCATGCTGCAGAAAGAGAGAAAAGGAGGTTATACAGGAGCAATCTCTACCGTTCAGGGAGAAGAGTTAGTTAAAACACCTAATAGCGGATTTTCAGCTACGCTGACCGGACGCTTGGCAGGATTGACTTCTATCCAATCCACCAGCACACCAGCCGATGATGCAACAACGATGTATATACGTGGTCTGAATTCCATAAACGGTAATTCACCTTTGGTTGTACTCGATGGAATTCCGGCTCCATTATTCGATATGAATACACTCGATGCCAACACTGTAGAATCTGTCAGTATTCTGAAAGATGCCGCAGCTAAAGCATTATATGGTCCGCGAGCTTCTTCCGGAGTAATTCTTATTACTACAAAAAGAGGCGAAATAGGACGTACTAAAGTAAATGTGAACATGGACTTCTCCATACAACAGGCTACCCAGCGTCCTAAAATAGTAAGTACCGGTGAATACGCACAAATGCGTAACCAGGCCTTACTCAATGACGGTGGCACTCCACTCTATTCTTTATATGAAATAGCCGGGTTTACAGATGGAACTATGCCGGGACACGACTGGTATGACACTTTTATGAATGATGCAGCCAGTATGCAACGTTACAACGTAAATATCAGCGGAGGTAACAACCGGGTTAAATACCTTGTTAATGCCGGTTATCTTCACCAAAACAGCCTGATTGATGCAGAGAAGAATGATAATTATAATCCTGCACTCAAATTGCATCGCTTCAACATTTTAGCTAATGTGGACGTCACTCTGCATCGTTATCTAAACTGTTTCCTTAACACAAATGTCACTATCGACCGGATGAATCAAGGATACAACGGGACAGGAGATATCATGAATTCGATCTATCAGATGGCCCCCACCGTACCTGGACCTATCACCGAAGACGGAAAAGTGATTACTGCAGAATACAATGAATATCCTACTTACGGACTTATCAACCGCTCCGGATATAGCCATCAAACAGGTATCAATCTGAACGTCGCTTATGGAATGAATCTGGATCTGGGATTCCTGACTAAAGGATTGAGCGTAAAAGGAATAGTAGGTTATGAAGCAAACTATGACGGAACAATCTATGGTTCTACTGACTACGCACGTTATGCAGCCAATGGCAGCGGACTTTTCGGTACTCACACCACTCTTCCTCTAAGTTTAAGTAAGACCGCTAATATGCGCTACTTTATCAACTTCCAAGGATTCATCAACTATAATCGTATTTTTGGAGGCAAACATGAAGTAGATGCATTTGTCAGCTATTTCAATGAGAATATGATGAAAAACGGTGATCTCCCATACGATCGTTTGTCATTAATGGGACATGTGAAATACGGCTATGATTCACGGTACTATATACAGGGAGACTTTACCTATGATGGCACAGAACAGTTCAAACCAGGTAACCGTTTTAAATTCTTCCCGACAGTATCTGCCGCTTGGGTGGTATCCAACGAAAGTTTCCTGAAAGACACAGATTGGTTGTCCTTCCTCAAAATACGCGCATCTGCCGGCTGGCTGGGTAATGACCAGATATCTGACACCCGTTTCCTGTATGCTACAGATGTACGTTATAAAGATGCAGGTTACTTACTAAGCAACTACTATGGCTTTCATACTGTAGAAGGTATGCAAGGTAATCCGTATATCCATTATGAAGAATCTTTCCAGCAAAATTACGGAATAGATGTTACCTTATTCAACTCACTAGGTATCACATTTGATTATTGGAACGTGAAACAGACCCAAATGGCTATCCAAAATAACAGTGTATCTTCTGCACAAGGTATCGCCAGTGAAAATCTGCCATTTGAAAATCTGGGTAAGATGAACAACAAAGGATTTGATCTTGAACTATCTTATATCAAGAATCTGAAATGTGGATTAAGAATGACTATCAGAGGGAATATGGGATACAATAAAAATGAAGTAACTGACATAAAAGAGTTGAACCGTACCGCCAGCGGATATTACTATCCATATCGTAAAACCGGCTATTCTGCAGGACAACAGTTCGGATATCTGATTGACTATTCCAACGGAAACGGCTACTATAATAGCCAGGAGGAAATAGATAAAAGCGGTCTGCGATTCTCTGGTGCTTCTCCGCGCCCAGGTGATTTCATTTACAAAGACTTAAATAACGACGGAAATATAGATGAGCGTGACCAGGCACCGATGGACAAAGCCCAGACACTACCTACACTTTCTTATGGTGGTTCTATTCAACTGGAATACAAAAACTTTGACTTGTATGTTCAGTTACAAGGTGTATCAGGTACAGCAGCCTATTACAGTGGATGCGGTATCTTCGATAATGCTTACCAAGGAGTGTACACAGACCTGCACCGTAATGCCTGGACAGCAGATCGCTATGCGGCAAATGAAAAAATCAGCTATCCGGCTTTGACCACAGGAAGCTCTTCAAGTCTCCAATCGAATGAATTCTTCTATTCCAAAAATAACTATATGAGATTGAAGAATGTAGTATTAGGTTATACACTTCCTAAACGTTGGAGCAGTAAGCTGAAACTGGAGAAAATGAGATTCTATATCAGCGGAGCCAATTTGTTGACCACCTCATCTCTCAAGTTCGATAATCTGGACCCGGAACAATATTCCTACTCTGTATACCCCATTTACAGAACATTTAACATAGGACTTAACCTGAATTTCTAAAGACTGAAGTTATGAAAATAAATAAAATCATATCAGGAGTATTCTCCTTGCTCATATTATCCTCATTCATAGGATGTACTGAAATTGAAGATCATCCGGACGGCCGTACGGATTACAGCGATTTGTTTACCACGAACCGTAAAACGTATACTTATATGAATCAATGTTATGGATGGATTCTGAATTACGGAATGAACTATAACTATACCATGCTAGCTGGTTGTACGGATGAAGCCAAAGATTCCTGGGAACTACAGAACGGAGTTACCCGCAAATGGAATGAAGGACAATTATCTCCCTTCAGCAATCCGCTGGAGGGCATCGAAGGAAATCCGGAAAACTACAATTATTATTATCAAGGGATTCGTGCCTGCAACATCTTTCTTGCCAATATCCCTACTGCCAGTGTCTACTCGGAAGATATACGTAACAGTTTCAAGGCACAGGTACTTACATTACGCGCTTTCTATTATCTTCAATTGGTGAAACGTTATGGAGGTGTTCCCATCATAACAACTCCCGACTACGATTATACCAAGGTTAAAAGAGGTACATTTGGCGAGTGTGCCCGCCAAATATTAGCTGATTGTCAGGCTGCTATTGATATTCCCACTGTTGAAGAATGGGGATGGCGTTCCTTAGATAAGGAGAATTACCGTCACGTTATGACAAAAGCCATCTGTGCAGCCATCCGTTCACAGATATCACTCTATGCAGCCAGTCCTCTGTACAATGACGGAACAATCACTTGGACAGAAGCCGCAGAAATTACTAAAAAGTCTCTGGATGACTGTCTGGCGAACAATTATGAACTTTATAAGAAACAGCCGAATGCTACAGCTGGTTATTCTCCTTATGATGTGTATTTCTATTCGCGCACTGACTTGCCGGTAGTTAATGACAAAGAAACCATTATGGAAGTTGGACAAATGTATATGTGGAATTATGCTGGCCTGCCAACTACCGACGGCCAGACAGATGCCGGTGCGTGTCCGTCGCAAGAGCTACTTGATGCCTATGAAGTTGTGAACGGTGACATGACAGAATCTTATCCTCTGCTCAATTTAGAGAGCCCTTATCTAGATGCCAATCATCTGCAGCCTAACTTGAATTCGGCTGTTGAAGGTCTCTACAATCGAGCCAAACCGTATGAGAACCGTGATCCGCGTCTTAAAGCTTCTATTTATTACGATGGTTCCAAACTAAACCTGGAAACCGGTGCACTACTCTCAACCAAGACAGGAGGAAACTGTGCACTTGATCCCAGTAACGCACGTTACACCTGTACCGGCTATTATACGCGTAAGTTCTCACATTATAAATCCGGACGTTCCGGCAATCTGGATGGTTACTTCAAAGAGTTCCGCCTGGCTGAATTATATTTGAATTATGCAGAGGCAGCTAATGAAGCATCTACTACCGGAACTGTACCCAATGATGCCGTAGACGCAGTCAATGCAGTACGTTCCAGAGTAGGTATGCCAGGCATTCCTTACGGATTATCCTGTGATCAATTTCGTCTGCGAATCAGGAACGAAAGACGCGTAGAACTTGCTTTTGAAGAACACCGTTTCTTTGATGTACGCCGTTGGAAGATGCTGGATCAAACAGATAAAGTAATTACCGGAATGAAGGCAAACTCAGATGGAAGTTACTCCCGTTTTGTAGTAGATAATAACCGAAAAGCATATAGTGAAAAATTCCTATTATATCCAATACCGGGTGACGAAGCGATCCGGTTACAGAATGCTTCAGGAACTAACTGTCAGAATCCGGGCTGGTAATCAAATCTAAAAAATACAGATTATGCAAAAGTGGTTATTAACTATTATTATTGCCATACTTCCTGTTATCACTGCATGTTCTAAAACCGATACGGAAGTATCTGTACCGGAAGAAGAAACAGGAAAGAAAACAGAGATTAAGTTCCTTCAACTCAACTTATGGGTGGAGTGTACCAAGGTGGAGCATGCTCCGGAATATCTGATAGAACAGATTGCTACCCTACAGCCAGACATTGCTACATTTTGCGAATTATATAAAGGTCCACAAGACGATCCCGTGATGCCTAAACTAATGCAAGGGCTTAAAGATAAGGGACTCATCTATTACGATGCACGAATAGACGGAAGAGCGGTCATATCAAAATATCCGATCAAAGAGACAGAACGCATCAACAAATGGATGTTCAAAGCGATTCTGGATGTCAATGGGAAACGAGTGGCCGTTTACCCGGCACATTCAGAGTATCGTTACTACACCTGTTACTATCCCCGGGGATACAATGACGGTAGCGTTAATTGGGATAAACTTCCGGCTCCTATCACTGATGTAAACAAGATACTTGCTGTCTGCGAAGAATCAGACCGTATAGAATCCGCCCAAGCTTTTATCAACAACGCTGCCAAAGAGCTAGAGCAAGGAGCACTCGTATTTTTTGCCGGAGATCTGAATGAGCCTTCTTATCTGGATTGGCAGGCCGATACAAAAGATCTATTCGATCATCGCGGATGTATCGTCAATTGGGGAACTTCCAAATTGTTGGTTCAACGGGGATATAAAGATGCCTACCGGGTAATTCATCCCGATCCGGTGAAATGTCCGGGATTCACTTTTCCAGCAGACAATAAATCAGTCATTCCAGAGAATCTCTCATGGGCACCGGAGGCAGATGAACGCGAACGAATTGATTTCGTTTACTATTATCCAAATAAAAATCTACAAATAAAAAGTGCCCAGATAGTAGGTCCAACAGGCTCTATTGTACGCGGACAAAGAATAGAAGAACAAACCAAAGATCCAATCATTCCGCCCGTAAACAATCAGTGGCCAAGCGATCATAAAGGAGTGCTGATTACGTTTTATATCAAAGAGTAATTACAATGATTAACAGGATGCAAAAGTGGATATACGTCATTATACTCCTGACCGGATACTCAATAAGAAGTTATACACAGAAGACCATAAATCTCAATATTCCTGTTGAGCAAAACTGGATGTTCGATAACGAACATCCAGTACGCTTCATGCTGGAATTGACATCTGCACAGTCAGGTTTTTCGGATAGGATACGCATGGACATTGCAACAGATTTCGGCAATGCTGTATCGTCTACCTTTATAACCTACTCTTTCGGAACAGATTCGATAGCTCCCGGTGGAGGCTTTCGCAGTCGTGCATCAGTCACTCTCACGAATCTCACTCCCGGATTTTACCAGGTTTGTTTCATTGCCGGCACCGACACTCTGAAACATTTCTTCTTTGGATACGAAGCCGAACAGATTTTATCCAAACCGGATGGTCCCCCTAACTTAAAAAGATTTTGGAATAAAACCATCACCGAACTTAAACGTGTACACCCTGCCTATAAAATGACACGTCTACCTGAATCTTCGAAGCCAGAGCGTGATGTTTACGAAGTAGAAATGCGCTCGCTTGAAGGAGAAATCTTACGGGGGTATTGGGCAGTCCCTACAGATGGTCAGAGTCATCCGGCCGTAGTGGTTTATCAAGGTTATGATGCCGTCACCTGGATTCCCAGTCCCGACGACTATCCCGGTTGGTGTATCTTGGTCATTCCACCCCGTGGACAAGGCCTCAACAAACCTTATAACCGCTTTGGTGAGTGGATTGCTTTCGGACTGGATTCACCCAAACATTACTATTACAGAGGTGCTTTTGCTGATACAGTCCGCAGTATTGATTTTATTTTTGCTCAGCCATGCTTTGACGGACAAAACCTTTTTGCTACAGGTATTTCGCAAGGTGGAGCGCTCACATTAGCAGCAGCGTCACTCGACCATCGTATTTCCGCAGCTGCGCCTATCGTACCCTTTCTGTCAGACTATCCCGATTATTTCCGTTTGGTTCACTGGCCTGCCAACTTGGTATTCGAAGGAGCTGCCCGGCAGAATATTGACAAAGATAAAATATTCTCATTACTAACTTACTTTGACTTGAAGAATCTGACCGGATGGATCAAATGCCCAGTATTAATGGGATTCGGACTTCAGGACAACATTACACCACCACATACAAATTTTGCAGCATACAATCACATCCGTACACCTAAACGCTGGATATGTTACCCTACATCAGGACACTTTGCAGCTTATGAGAACATGGACTCATGGATTGCTGAAAGTACTCGTTTTTTCAATCAGTATGTAGTGTGGTAATAATCTGAACTGATAAAAACGAAACAGGCACAAACACTATAACAAGAGGTTAGTTAGGTTAGAAACCGGAAGAGTAATTCTGTTAAATAGAATTCTCTTCCGGTGTTTTATAGTTACTTTCTTCTAATAAGATTCACTGAAATCGAATAAAAACAATATATTTGCATAGATGTAAACACCTTAAAAAATAAATTAGTGAGAAAAGTAATTCTTTTATTTCTGCTATTTTTAAGCGTAGCTGGAGTCCGCACACAAGGTCAAAACATCACTTTTAGCCACTTGACCACGGACGACGGACTCTCCCAATTTTCTGTCAATAGCCTTTATATTGATGAACGGGGGATTATATGGATTGGCACGCGTGAAGGACTGAACCGGTATAACGGTAACGATATCAAAAGTTTCAAACTTAATAAAAACGATCCGAACAGTTTGTTCAGCAATACAGTGCTGCGTATCACCGGAAACAAAAACGGGAAGGTATACCTGCTCTGTACGGACGGGGTAGCAGAGTTCGATCTGACCACACAAAGATTCAAAACGTTGCTGCAAGGCAATGTGGATGCTATTTATTTCAACGAGAAATTATATATCGGGAAAAGAGAAGAAGTGTTTGTATATAATGAAAGTACCGGAAACTTCGATCTCTACTATCATCTTGCCGGAAAAGATATCACCCTCTCCTGCCTCCACCTGGACGAAAAGAAAAATCTGTGGATGGGAACTACCAGTAACGGACTTTACTGTTTATCGGGAGACAAAAAGATTTCCCAACCTGTCACAAGAGGTAATATTGCGAGTATTTACGAAGATTCGTCTAAAGAATTATGGATCTGTACTTGGGAAGAAGGACTCTACCGGATAAAAACAGACGGTACCATCGAGAACTTCCGTCATGATCCCAAAAATCCAAACAGTATTTGTGCCGACTTCGTAAGGAGTTGCTGTGAAGATAATGCAGGAAATCTGTGGATAGGAACCTTTCACGGGTTAAATCGCTATGAAAAGAGCACAGGTAAATTCCAACTTTACACTGCCAACGCGAACAAACCCGACGGACTTACCCACTCCTCCATCTGGTGCATCGTCAAAGATGAACAAGGAACAATTTGGCTGGGTACTTATTTCGGAGGTGTCAACTATTTCAATCCGGAATATGAAATCTATACCCGCTACAAGACAGGAGATACAGAGAAAGAAGGTCTAAGTAGCCCGATTGTCGGCAGAATGACTGAAGATAAAGACGGAAACTTATGGATTTGTACCGAAGGCGGTGGCGTGAATGTGTACAACCGGAAAAATAACACCTATCGGTGGTATCGCCACGAAGAGGGCAAAAATAGTATTTCCCATAACAACGTCAAAGCAATCTATTACGACCGGACTAATGAAATCATGTGGATAGGTACACACTTGGGAGGATTGAACAAACTCGACCTGCGTACCAACCGTTTCACAGTCTACCGGATGAAAGCCGGAGATCCAACCTCGCTACCTTCGGATATCGTCCGAGACATTGTACCTTATAAAGACAAGCTGGTTGTTGCCACACAAAACGGTGTTTGTCTTTTCAATCCGGCAACAGGCGCTTGCCAACAACTCTTCAAAGAGACGAAAGAAGGAAGAGGTATTGGCATGGTAGCCAGTCTTTATATTGATAAAGACGGTACACTGTGGATTGCGGCTACCGGGGAGGGTGTTTATTCTTATCGGTTCGACAGCGGTAAACTTACTAATTATCCACACAATCCCGCTAATCCGAACAGCCTTAGCAACAATAATATCAACAGTATCATGCAGGACAGTAATGGTAATCTATGGTTCTGCACCTCCGGAAGTGGTCTCGACCGTTACCGCAAGGAAAGTGATGACTTCGAGAACTTTGACGTACAGACAGATGGTTTATCCAGCGACTGCATCTACGAAGTATGCGAATCGTCCATACAGAAAGGAGACTTATTGCTGATTACCAATCAGGGATTCTCACAGTTCAACTATCCAAGCAAGAAATTCTATAATTACGGTACGGAGAATGGATTCCCGTTGACTGCCGTCAATGAAAACGCACTATTTGTGACACATGACGGAGAAGTATTCCTTGGCGGTATTCAGGGAATGATTTCTTTCTGGGAGAAAAAATTACATTTCACTCCCAAATCATATAATATCATTCTTTCCCGCCTGTTTGTCAACGGAAAAGAAGTAGTTCCGGGAGATGAAAGCGGCATCCTGGAACAGTCGATCTGTCATACTCCGGAAATCAGTCTGAAAGCGAATCAATCGATGTTTAGCATCGAATATGCCACTTCCAACTTCATCCCTGCCAACAGAGATGAAATTCTCTATCGCCTGGAGGGTTTCTCAGACGAATGGAACCATACTTACCGGAAGCAAACGCTGATTACTTATACAAACCTGAATCCGGGTAAATATACCCTTGTCATCAAATCACAGAGGGAAGGAATAAAAGAGGCCAGACTGCTGATTATCGTACTCCCTTCATGGTATGAGACATGGTGGGCTTACCTGATTTATACCATTGTCACTATCAGCCTGTTATGGTATCTTATTCAGAACTATAATTCGCGCATCAAACTCCGTGAGTCTTTGAAGTACGAAAAGAAGCATATTGAAGACCTCGAAGCATTGAACCAGTCGAAACTCCGTTTCTTCACTAACATCTCGCACGAATTCCGCACACCGTTAACGCTGATCGTGGGACAAGTGGAAACTTTGTTGCAGGTGCAGACATTTACGCCTAATATATATAATAAGGTATTGGGAATCTACAAGAACAGTCTCCAATTACGGGAACTGATTACGGAACTACTTGATTTCCGTAAACAGGAACAGGGTCACATGAAGATCAAAGTTAGCCAGCACAATCTGGTTAACTTCCTGTATGAGAATTATTTGCTCTTCCTCGAATATGCGAGCAGTAAACAAATCAACTTCAAGTTCAACAAACAGAAGGATGACATTGAAGTATGGTATGACCAAAAGCAGATGCAGAAAGTGATAAACAACCTGCTGTCTAATGCAGTGAAGCATACCAAGGCCGAAGATACAATTTCGATTAATGTATCGCAGGAGAAAGACCATGTCATCATTGAAATAAAAGATACAGGTACAGGTATCGCCGCTGCCGAAATTGATAAGATATTCGACCGTTTCTATCAGACCGAGCATCTCAACTCGCTGAATACCGGAGCCGGTACAGGCATCGGACTGGCACTGACGAAAGGTATTGTGGAACTTCATCACGGCACAATCCGGGTAGAAAGCGAACCGGGCAAAGGAAGCAGTTTCATTATCACCCTCAAACTAGGCAAGGAACACTTCACAGAAGAGCAAATAGCGAAAGATGATACGGAAACCATCCAGCAAACAGAGACTATTGTTCCTTCAGTAGAAATAATCCCTGATTCGGAATGGAAAGAAGAAGATAACAAGCGCATCGAAGACGCCAAAATGCTGATAGTGGAAGACAATGAATCTATCAAACAGATGTTAGTCGGTATTTTCGAAACATTCTATCAAGTCAGTACGGCTTCCGACGGAGTAGAAGCATTAGAGATGATACAGAAGGATATGCCGAGCATCATTTTAAGTGATGTCGTAATGCCACGCATGTCGGGTACGGAACTTTGCAAACAGATCAAGACGGACTTTAACACTTGCCATATTCCGGTGGTATTATTAACCGCACGTACTGCTATAGAGCACAATATCGAAGGTTTGAAGATTGGTGCGGATGATTATATCACGAAACCGTTTAATACCAATCTTCTGATTTCCCGCTGCAATAACCTAGTTAATTCCCGCCGGCTATTGCAAGAGAAGTTCAGCAAACAACCACAGGCTTTTGCCCAAATGTTGGCTACCAACCCGATGGATAAGGAGATGCTCGACCGCGCGATGGCCATTATCGAACGTCATCTGGACAATACGGATTTCAACGTTAATATCTTCGCCCGCGAAATGGGTATGGCACGTACGAACCTATTCACTAAACTGAAAGCAGTTACAGGCCAGACCCCGAATGATTTCATCCTAAGCATACGTCTCAAAAAAGGCGCTGTCATGTTAAGGAATAACCCGGAGCTGAATATCACGGAGATCTCTGACCGGATTGGGTTCTCCTCCTCCCGCTATTTCAGTAAATGTTTCAAGGAGATTTATCACGTCAGTCCGCTGGCTTATCGTAAAGGAGAAGAGAGCGAAGAAGAAGGGGACGGAGAAGAAACAGATTAGCAGGCAACTATACAAGCACTCTTGCAAAATAATCTTATATTATTAGGCACGGATCACACGGACTTCACGGATTAAAAAACGATGAGTATGAAAACAACAGCGTTAATCCGTGTAATCCGTGCCTAAATTTATGATATAAACGGTTTCTTAGTCCGGACATCTTCGCCCGAATAAAGAAGGTAACCTCTTAAGTGTACTATTTTGTACTTCACTTGTACATTCCTACTCATTCTTTTTCTTCCATTCGCTTATCTTTGTGTTCATTACATTATTTCCTAAAACATTCAGCATTATGAAAAACGTTTCGCGTCTACTTCCCCTATTGTCCGGCATCGTCACGCTGTCAGGATGCAATCATGCACCCCAAAAGAACAATGGGCAGAATAGCCAAAAGCCTAACATTATTTATATATTTGCAGATGATCTCGGCATTGGTGATTTAAGTTGTTATGGAGCAACAAAAGTGAGCACTCCCAACATCGACCGGTTGGCAGGACAAGGAGTACAATTCACCAATGCTTATGCAACTTCTGCCACCAGCACCCCTTCCCGTTTCGGACTCCTGACAGGTATGTATCCTTGGAGACAGGAAAACACAGGAATCGCTCCCGGCAACTCTGAACTCATTATCGACACTACCTGCATCACCATGGCAGATATGCTGAAAGATGCAGGATACGCAACCGGTGCAGTAGGCAAATGGCATCTGGGACTCGGTCCGAAAGGTGGAACCGACTTTAACAACCGGATTACCCCTAACGCACAAAGCATCGGGTTCGACTACGAATTTATTATTCCGGCTACCGTAGACCGTGTACCTTGTGTATTTGTAGAAAACGGACATGTCGTAGGACTTGACCCCAATGATCCTATCACCGTAAACTACGACCACAAAGTAGGCGACTGGCCTACGGGAGAAGAGAACCCAGAGCTCGTCACTTTAAAACCCAGCCAGGGACACAACAATACAATTATCAACGGCATTCCCCGTATCGGCTGGATGACCGGAGGAAAATCCGCCCTTTGGAAAGATGAAGACATAGCCGATATCATCACCAACAAGGCCAAGAATTTCATTGCATCCCATCAGGAAGAACCCTTCTTCTTATATATGGGTACGCAAGACGTACATGTACCACGCATCCCCCACCCACGTTTCGCAGGCAAAAGCGGACTCGGCACTCGTGGCGACGTCATCCTGCAACTGGACTGGACCATCGGTGAAATCATGCACACACTGGACAGCCTCCACATCGCAGACAACACCATCCTGATCTTTACCAGCGATAACGGTCCTGTTATCGACGACGGCTATCAAGACCAAGCTTACGAACTTCTCAACGGGCATACTCCGATGGGGATCTACCGTGGTGGGAAATACAGTGCTTACGAAGCGGGGACACGCGTTCCATTTATCGTCCGCTGGCCTGCCCGAGTAAAGCCGAACAAGCAACAAGCTCTTTTCTCTCAAATAGATGTGTATGCATCGCTCGCCTCCCTTTTGGACCAACCTTTACGTAAAGGAGCTGCTCCCGATAGTCAAGAACATCTGAACGTACTCCTCGGCAAAAATAATACAAACCGTGAGTATGTCGTTCAACAGAATCTCAATAACACACTTGCCATCATAAAAGGTCAATGGAAATACATCGAACCGAGCGACGGCCCCGCTATCGAGTATTGGACGAAAATGGAGTTAGGCAACGACAAACAGCCTCAACTTTACGATTTATCCTCCGATCCATCGGAGAAAACGAATGTATCAAAACAATACCCCGACATAGTGAAAGAATTATCTGAATTACTAGAATCCGTAAAAGAAAAATAGTTTATGAGAACAGGAAAATTGTATGATTTTGCACCAATCTTGAATAATTCTATCCATATTAGAATATTCAATCCATCTATCTTTGCAAGCGTAGATTCAATAAAATCACTTAATTTTTAATATATGAAAAAACATTTATCCACTCAAACTAGAAAAAGGATGCTCTCCTCCATCGGACTGATCCTGTTTTCTGTTTCTTTTGTACTTGCACAGGTACTTGTTAAAGGTACAGTGAAGGATAACTTAGGAGAAGGAGTGCCGGGAGCCAGTGTCCAGGTAAAAGGTACTTCGCAAGGAACAATCACTGACCTTGACGGTAAATTTGCTTTTAACGTGCCCAATAAAAATTCGATATTGGTTATTTCTTTCATTGGTTATGTCACAGTAGAAATGAAGGTGGACACTCAAAAGCCAATGGTTATCACATTAAAGGAAGACACAAAGACATTGGACGAAGTGGTAGTAGTCGGCTATCAGGAGATACGCAAGAAGGATCTGACTGGCTCTGTTGCCAAAGCCAGTATGGCGGAACTACTTAGCACTCCGACTGCTTCTTTCGGCGAGACATTGGGCGGACGTATTGCCGGTGTCAACGTAAGTTCGGGCGAAGGTATGCCGGGCGGACAGATGAACATCGTCATCCGTGGTAACAACTCTTTGACACAGGACAACTCTCCTCTTTATGTCATTGACGGTTTCCCGGTGGAAGACCCCTCCATAGCCGCAGCCATTAATCAGAACGATATCGAGTCACTCGACTTCCTGAAGGATGCCTCTGCTACCGCTATCTACGGTGCCCGTGGTGCCAACGGTGTCGTGATGATTACAACCAAGAAAGGAACAATCGGCCAACCTAAAATTAAATACGACGGAAGTTTCGGTATTCAGCATATCACCAAAACGATCCCGATGATGGATGCCTATGAATTCGTCAAACTACAGGCAGAACGTAGTCCCAAAGATATGGAAACTACCTACTTCATGAATTATGACGGTAAGAAATGGGGACTGGAAGATTATAGAAATATCCCGCAATATAACTGGCAGGATGAAATCTTCCGCAGCGCATGGATGCAAAGCCACAATGTCAGCCTGACCGGTGGTTCGGAAGGAGTTCGCTACAATGCTTCTTTATCTTATTATGACCAGGACGGTATCTTGTTGGAATCAAACTACAAACGTGTACAAGGCCGTATGGGTACTACCATCCAAAAGAAGAAACTGAAAATCTATCTGACGACCAACTATTCCAGTACTACAACTACCGGTGGTTCTCCTTCCCAGAACTCATACAGTGGTATGAATAACCTGTTCTATAGTGTATGGGGATATCGCCCTGTGACCGAACCGGACAGACCATTAAACTCGTTGATGGATAACATCATGGACGACGCGATAAACAATACCAACGACTATCGTTTCAACCCTATCATGTCTTTGAAAAATGAATATCGCAAGACGTACGCGAACTATATCCAGTTCAACGGATTTGCAGAATATGAATTTATCAAAGGATTGAAGTTGAAAGTTTCCGGCGGTTACACATTCGATACCCGCAAAGGGGAAACATTCAACAACTCGAAAACTCGTTATGGTAATCCGAAATCATCCGATAAGGTGAATGCAGAAATCTACCATTCTCAACGTGCAACGTGGTTGAACGAAAATATTCTAACCTATCAGACCAATATCAAACGGAAGCATTTCTTTAATAGTATGGTAGGTGTAACTCTGCAAAATTCTGACTATGAATACTATTCATACAAGACAGTGCAAATTCCAAACGAAGCACTCGGGATGGCAGGAATGAGTGAAGGAACTCCCAGTACGACCAAATCATTAAAGAGTTCCTGGTCTATGCTCTCTTTCCTGGGACGTTTGAACTATAACTACAAATCATTGTATTATGCAACGGTTTCTTTCCGTTCCGACGGTTCTTCCAAATTCCGTGGTGATAACCGTTTCGGCTATTTCCCTTCCGGTTCATTGGCATGGGGATTCATGGAGGAAGATTTCATGAAACCATTGAAGTCTGTTGTTTCTTCCGGTAAATTAAGAGCAAGCTGGGGATTGACCGGTAACAACCGTGTAGGCGAGTATGATACGTATGCTTTATATCAGATATTAAAAGATAAAGTTGGAGATTTTATTTCGATCGGTAGCCTACCGAGTGGTGTATATCCGTTCGAAAACAGCCTGACAAGTGTAGGTACAGTGCCCACTTCCTTAAGAAACAGAAAACTGAAATGGGAGACTACCGAACAGTGGAACCTAGGCCTGGACTTAGGCTTCCTGGACGAACGCATCGGATTAACCGTAGACTGGTATCGTAAAACGACTCGTGATTTGTTGCTGAATACTGCACTTCCCACCTCTTCCGGTTATTTCAGTGCCATGAAGAATGTAGGAAAGGTACGCAACCAAGGTATCGAGCTCACATTGAACACAACCAATATCAAGAACCGTCATTTCTCATGGACTACTAACTTTAATATCGCATTCAACAAGAACAAAGTATTAGAATTGGCCGAAAACCAATCTTCTCTGTTGAGTGCAGCCAAATTTGACCAGAACTATAACTCTCAATACAGCTACATTGCCAAAGTGGGTTATCCGATGGGAATGATGTACGGATTCATCTACGAAGGTACATACAAATACGAAGATTTCGACAAAGTAGGTGATACATATACACTGAAACGCAATGTTCCGTATTTCTCTTCCGAAAGTAATACACAACCGGGTATGCCGAAATACGCAGACCTGAATGGTGACGGTATCATCGACGATAACGACCGCACTATGATCGGTAACGGTATGCCGAAACATACGGGCGGATTTACCAACAATTTCGAATACAAAGGATTTGACTTGAGCATCTTCTTCCAATGGTCGTATGGAAACGATGTATTGAATGCCAACCGCCTGTTCTTCGAGAACAGCAATAAAACACGTGACTTGAACCAATACGCAAGTTACGCAGACCGCTGGACACCGGAAAATCCGGAAAGTAATATTCCGAGAGCTACCGACTCCGGTTCTAACAAAGTGTTCTCTACACGTATTATCGAAGATGGTTCGTTCCTTCGTCTGAAGACCGTGTCTTTAGGATATACACTGCCGAAACAACTGACCAAGAAATGGAAGATAGACAATGCACGCGTATTCGTTGCCGGTCAGAATCTATGGACATGTACAGGGTATTCCGGTTACGACCCGGAAGTATCTATCCGTGAAGGCGCACTGACTCCGGGACTGGACTTCTCCGCTTATCCGAGAGCCTACTCTATCAGTTTTGGTATAAACTTAGGTTTCTAATCAATCATCCTTCAAACAATTACGTATATGAAAACAATAAAAATAATCATCATATCACTTCTTGTCGGACTTAACCTGACTTCCTGCGATTTCTTGGAAAAAGACCCGACATACACCACTCCTGAAAACTTCTTCAAAAATGAAGCGGACGCTACCTCTTGGCTGACAGGAACCTATGCCATTCTGGGACAAAGTTCCTTCTACGGAAATGAGTTCTTATACCTTGTAGGAGGTGACGATCTGGGACACTATGGTGGTGCCAACCGCGGACCTAACAAAAGTGGGTTGATCTGTAACAATGCCAACACAAGTGATCCGGCCGTTGCAGCATTGTGGTACACATTATACTCCGGCATCAACAGAGCCAATATTTTCCTGGAAAATATTGATGCAGTGCCCGATATGAACGACGATACCCGCAAGCAGTACAAAGCCGAAGCCCGTTTCTTACGCGCATTCTATTATTTTACTTTGGTAGAATGTTGGGGAGATGTACCTTTCAAGACTACTTCTACAGAAGATGCCTATAACCTCTCCATTCCACGTACGGACAAACAGACGATTTATGATTTTATCATCAAAGAGATGTATGGTTCTGCCGAGGATCTCAAATCTGCTCAAGATTTGAACTATTTACCGGGACGTGTTTCCAAATCGGCTGCTTGGGGAATGTTGGCGCGTGTATATATGTTCCGGGCCGGTGAACCTAAACGTGACAAGGAAGTGGGTTTGGCTAACAACACGACTAGTGCCGAGATTACAGAATATTTCAAAAAAGCAAGTTACTATGCACAGTTAGTCAAGAATGAGGGTCATTCACTAACTGCCAAATATTGGGACTTCTTTATCGACATTTGTTCTGATAAGTATAACACTGCTCTCAATAAGGATGGTGCCAAGGCTAATGAAAGTATTTGGGAAGTAGAATTTGCAGGTAACCGTTCGACGGATGTACGTGCAGAAGGTAGAATCGGTAATATTATCGGCATTCAGGGTAAGGACCTTTCTTCCAAAGCATCCATCACTGGTAAAGGTGATCCGGGCTATGCATACGCTTTTATCTGGAATACTCCTAAACTGCTGGAATTGTATGAAGCAAACGATGACATTGACCGTTGCAACTGGAACATCGCTCCATTCACTTACACCCAGTCAGCAGGAGAAGGTACTCCGGTAGACGGTCGTGAATTTGTAAAAGGAAAAAGAGATGAAGTGGAACAACAATACTGGGATAAATCCTTCAGCTATGGTAAAACAGAGCCGGGGTCTACTTACGGTGATCGTGAATCGAAGAACGATGCCAATAAGAACCGCAACAGGGCTGCCGCCAAATATCGTAGAGAATATGAAGCAGACAAGAAGAGTAAAAACGATACTTCCATCAACTTCCCTCTTCTCCGTTACTCTGACATTCTGCTAATGATTGCAGAGGCAGAAAATGAAGTCAACCATGGCCCTAATGATTTGGCGTATGAATGTATCAATGCAGTAAGAGAACGTGCAGGAATCAAAAAACTTGCAGCAAATCTGGATGAAGAGAGCTTCCGCAAAGCTATCAAAGACGAACGTGCAATGGAACTCTGTTTCGAGTACACACGCCGTTTCGACCTGATCCGTTGGGGAGACTATTACAAACTGATGCAGGAACAAGTGGACAAGGCACAGGCTGACGAATCCTGGAAGTTCGGAATCAATGTATATACTTACTTCAATATTCCGAAGTCTTACAACTATTTCCCGATTCCTGCCAATGAAATTGGCTCGAACGGTGCTATCAAAACAAATAATCCGGGTTGGTAAATCACTTATTAACTTTAAAAAGAAAAGGATATGAAGACAATATATAAAAGTTTGATGACTATCGCTTTTGCCGGACTGTGTCTCGCTTCATGCGACAAGGAATTAAAAGAAGAAACAGCAATGGAAGTGGGTGTGGTGACAGACAACAATGTCAGCTTTAACGGTAACACTGTAACTGTCAAAAAAGGCAGTCCGGTAACGTTCAGCTTTAATGGAGACCCTGACTTTATCACTTTCTTCAGTGGAGAAATAGGTCATGAATACAAACATCGAAACCGTACAGAAATGAAAGTAGAGGATATTGAAAAGTGTGAACTTAGTTTCCGCATTTGGTATAGATATGGAAACGCAAGCACAATTAAAGGCTCTACTCATGTACTCGTTTCCGACCAATTTAATGGCATAAACGGCAGTAATGTAGATCAAGATAAACAAACTGTAGAAAACTGTGAATGGACAGAGGTATTTGCACAGGAAGAACTTCCAACCAAACCGAACAGCACTAGCGAGACAGCAGAATCCAGCAAAACTTTTACATTCGAATTATCTTCTTATCTTGCTAAAGAAATAACAATAGCGGTTCACTATAACCCCATTGATAACTCAAATACAATGCCACAGCTCAACATCATGGATATGAATATTGACTTGATGTTCACAAACGGCAAAGGGAATACGGTTAATGCAAAAGATTTCGGTTTCTCACCGCTAAATCTCGTATATGATTTAACGAAGCTAAATGACAGTCACAAAAAAGTTCTTAAGAAGGCATTGGGAAATGAGAAAATGCCGGATGAGGACCTAAACAGTGAAGAGAACATAAAAAAATATCCATATTTGCTTGTTGACGGACAAATCCCTGACTTCTGGAGTACCACCACACCTACCAGAATACAAATCGCAGGAGGAAGTAAAGGAACAACAAAAGCAGACACTTGGCTTATCTCGGCTCCCGTCTTGCTGGGTACTTGCTATCCGGATGCAGGACAAAGCATCAAGAATATCTCGCAAACATTAGAGATATACTCACATACCTACGAAGAAGCCGGGACATACACCGCTACCTTCGTAGCCAACAATGCAAACTACGTCCATCAAGGTGGTCAAGTAGTACGTGAACTGACTATAAACGTTGTAGAATAATAGTATATCCCCCAATTTTTCTAACCTTCAATCATAGAAAACGTTTATAAAAATCAGACTTTAATCAATTTAACATTAAAAAGAGAGGGTCCGCGAGGTTCCTCTCTTTTACTTTTACCATATCTTTTCACCCTCTTCCCTTTCTTCTCTTCCGAAAAAACATTTTTCTTTACTCAACTAGCGTATAAATCAACATTTATATATAAGTTTGCACAAAAATAAAAACAATGCAAAAGACTCTTCCTATTCATTTTGCCCCATTACAAGGTTATACCGACGTGTTTTACCGTAATGCTCATGCTGCCTGCTTCGGAGGTATAGATACTTATTATACCCCATTTGTACGACTCGAAAAAGGCGGATTTCGTCATAGAGATGTCCGAGGAATCGAGCCCGGAAATAATCAAGTACCCCATCTGATTCCGCAACTGATAGCTCCCTCTTTTGACAAAGCAGACAAAATCTTATCCCTATTCATTGAAAAGGGATATAAGGAAGTCGATATCAATATGGGATGCCCTTTTCCCATGCTGGCTAAACGCCACAATGGTTCCGGTATTCTTCCTTATCCCGAAGAAGTGCAAGCGTTACTTAGCCTGCTGATTACGGAATATCCGCAAATAAGTTTTTCTATCAAAATGAGGTTGGGTTGGGAAGATCCGAAAGAATGTCTGAAACTGGCTCCGATTATCAATGAGCTCCCCCTACGACAAGTGGTTATGCATCCCCGCTTAGGAAAACAGCAATATAAAGGAGAAGTCGACCTTAAAGCGTTTGAAGCCTTTCAGGGAGTCTGCAAACATCCGCTCATCTATAATGGGGATATCAATAGTGTGGAAGATATTCACCACATTCAGGAACAGTTTCCCGGATTAGCCGGAATGATGATAGGACGAGGACTACTTGCCAACCCGGCATTGGCATTGGAATATAGACAAAACCGTACACTTGAGCTTGATGAAATAAGAGAAAAATTGCAATCGATGCATAGATGTGTATACAATCAATATGCAGAACAGTTAGAAGGAGGAGACGAACAGCTTCTGAACAAAATGAAAACTTTCTGGGAATATTTAATGCCGCAAGCGGACAGAAAATTACTGAAAGCAATTCATAAAAGCACAAGCCTCAACAAATACAATCAGGCAATCCTTGCCTTTTTTAATCAACGATAAACTAATAACCAGTAATTTTACGTAATTTTGCACCCGTTTACAAATATGCACATTATGAAAAAGTACATTCTCTTATTTCTTTGCCTGATAATCGTATCGGGCAGTTTCGCACAAATGCAGGATTTCAAGTTCAAATTCTACGGACAGATTCGTACTGACTTATATTATAATAGTCGTGCTAATGAAGAAACCGTAGACGGATTGTTCTATATGTATCCGAAAGATAAGGTACGTGATCCGGATGGGAATGATTTGAACTCAACGCCCAACAGCAATTTCTATACCTTGTATTCACGTCTCGGAGTAGACGTTGCCGGTCCGAAGCTGGGGACGGCCAAGACATCTGCCAAAGTAGAGGTTGACTTCCGTGGTACAGGTACCTCTTATTCGGTCATTCGACTTCGCCATGCTTATTTGAATCTGGATTGGGGAAAATCGGCTGTATTGCTCGGGCAGACTTGGCATCCGTTATTTGGAGATGTGTCTCCACAGATTCTTAATCTCTCCGTAGGAGCACCGTTCCAACCATTTAGTCGTGCACCTCAAATTCGTTATCGCTATACAAACAAGAATTTCCAACTTACCGGAGCAGCAGTATGGCAATCACAATACACTTCACAAGGTATCAATCCTGACAAACCGAAAGAGAGTAAAAAAAGTCATGAATACTTAAAGAATGGTTGCATCCCGGAGATATATGTAGGAGCTGACTACAAGAAAGACGGCTTATTGGCAGGTGTCGGCATTGAATTATTATCATTAAAGCCACGCATACATGCTTGGGGAGCGAACGGAGATCAATATAAAATAAACGAACGCATAACTACCCTTTCTTACGAGGCCCATGCGAAATATACTCATAAAGCCTGGTTCATTGCCGCAAAAAGTGTATTAGGTTCCAATCTTACACAAGCCTCCGGATTAGGCGGATTCGGCATTAAGTCAGTTGACGAGCACACCGGAGAACAAAAATATACTCCCATACGTTTCTCCAGCTCTTGGTTGAATGTTGTCTACGGAAAGAAATGGAAACCTGGAATTTTTGTAGGTTATGCTAAGAATTTGGGAACAAGCGATGCACTATATGCTCCAGATGGAACTGACGCTCAAGTGTATGGAACGGGAACAAACCTCGATCAGTTAGTAACAGCAGGGGCAGAACTGACCTACAATGTTCCCCACTGGAAATTCGGTTTGGAATATACCTTAAGCTCTGCATGGTATGGTTCACTCAATGCCTCCAACGGAAAAATCAGAGATACTCATGCCGTATGCAACAACCGCATTGTTGCTGTTGCCATGTTCATGTTCTAATCTCTCTCTACACAATTCTTTTGATTATATATCTGTCACCTGTCACCGATTACTACCTAATGATTTGATTATAAACGATTAGCATTGTGACAGCAATCGGTGACAGCATTGTGATGACAATATTGCTGTCACCGAAAACAGCAAACTACATTTCATTAATCGGAGACATTCATTACGGGAGCCCCAACAGTCATATTTACTTCACTTATATACAACCTTTGTTTCATTACGGGAAACGATTAGTTTCACACCGAGAAACCAATCGTTTCGCTATTTGAAACTTTTGGTTTCCTTACTTGAAACTAGAGTTTCATACGCTTGAAACCAAAGTTTCCCTTTGTAGAAACTAAAGTTTCTGCGGCTAGAAACAACAGTTTCAAAGCTTTGGAAACCACGCTTATACAAAGGGAAACAAAACATTTTCTGACTGCCTGACTTCTTATCTCTTTAGTTCCACTTCAAAGCTAGCACCATCTTTGCAACTGAATTGCAAGATTGTTTGCTTTTCATTGGAGGAGACTACCGTACAATAGGGAGTTTCTTCCACATTCCATCGGCCTTTTATGGTCACAGTCAACGGTATTTCACTACTTCCATTATTAACCCACGGACGAGAGTAGATACTACGTTCAATCCGCTTCCCGTCTTTGTCAAACGCTTCGTCACTTGGACCGCGATACAAAGCCAAATCAGGTTGTGCTACCGTCAGTTTAATCTTATCAGCAGATTCTTTATGAGTCATAACCAGGCAGGAAGTATCCACACGCTGCAACAGACCACCCGGCAACGTTGTTTCAGGAGTTTCAAACAATACATAAGAAACAATCTGCTCGGAAGCGGACGCTACAATATGCGCCTTCCGGTCTTGCTGCAATACTTTATAAGTTGGCTTTTTCGCAAACTTCTTCATCGCGGTTTCATTCGTTTGAGGCAAAACAGCATATTCATACCTTCCGTTTTTCGGCGCCTTTCCATGATCTACTACCAAAGAAACCCAATCACCCTTTGTTTCCTTTCCCGTATTCTGCATTCGCGAATGTTGAGGGAAGTTTTTCTCAAACCGAATGGCTGTCGGAACATAATAACCTGTTCCCAAATGATCTACCCATACTTTCTTATCTTCCTGATAATTTTTCCAATAGTCATGTCCCGCCTTATCTGTGACTGCCAATTGGAAGATAGTCGTTTCAGTGGGGAATTCCGTATTTGTATTTTCAATATCCGATCCAAGGCAGACAATCATTCCATCGATGAAATGGTAAGATTTACGTGCCCGGTGCGATCCGTTATACTTGTCGTGCTCGTGCAACTTCATTCCGAAGTTACCATTCATCTTCTGTTGAGACAATCCGCCTGCAAAAGCTTCATCAGAATAAAGCATCTCTTCCATTCCTGAATAACGGTCTACATTGAGTACTTTAGCCTGCAATTGTTCCAACGGCAAATGAATAGATGTAACTCCCGGGATACGGTTCCAGTCAAAACCTTCCTGCTGCCAACCACTAGTGGCCGGAGTCACTGTCTGCCCCGGTGCAGCAGTCAATATCTGCAAACTGCCGTGTGCCAGATAGCGACCATATAAATTCGCTCCCAAATAATGTTCAGCCGCCCATAAATAACGGGAATGTCCACGGGCCACGGCAGACCAGTTACTGCGACGTTGAACAGAGATACAACCATAACCCATTGCTATATTCCCCTGTGGGTCCGGTTCCGGACGGAAACCTTTCTCTATCAGAAGCTTTGCCGCTTTGCGTTCTTCAGCATTTGAAACTTTGGGCATATATTCGGGAGCATCATTCTCAACGCCCGAATTTGAAATCAAACGAAGATAAGAAGAAGCCATTTCACTATCATATTCCGCCTTTCCATCGGGAGAACCGGCTAAAGCCATCATGGCAAAATGCATAGGAACCAGTTTACCTTTTCCATCCGGATGACGACCGGACATAGAAAGAGGGAAATTCAGTTTATTGCAATAAAAGCGCATGGTCAGCAATACATTCTTCACCGTTTCATGAGCCAACTTGGAAACTGCAAATTCCGTCCGGCTAAGAAGATAAATCATGTTTGTTGCCCCATCCAGTCCGCCTACGGCATAAGCCGGATAGTTATTGCGATGATGGAAAGCACCTCCGTCCACTTTAAATGAACCGGACAGCCCCAGTGCAGGACGGCAACCATAATCAATCCAACGAGAGAAAGACCGCAAGTATTGCAGTTTCTCCGGTGTATCTTCCATCATTAGAATACTGGCAATACGCCCTGTGGTCTGTGTATTGAAAGAGTCCATATCAATTCCGTCAACTTCCGGTTTGGGATACACTTCGTTAGTAATCGCATACCAGCGTAATGTCCGTTCGGCTTCTTGGAGTTTGCCTGCTTCCCTAAGCACATCTTTCATCAAGAAATATGCCAGATACAGGCCGCGAACACTATACCCGTAATGATGGATATTTCCCCAACAACTACCATAAGCCACGCCCTGATCGGTTATGTGATCGTACATTGCCAAGAACTTCTTCTTCATTTCTTCCCGAATCACCGGTTTCGCCGTACTATTATTATATGCAACAGCTATTCTTTTCATCAGATCGAAATAAGCACGCATTTCCACACCCATCTTAGTGAGCATATCCTTGTTCCAATCCGGAATGATTCGTTCATAAGCTTCGGCGGCACGTACCATATAGATAGGTACTCCCGAAACCTGACCGTTTTTGTAAGTGATCTGATAGAAATCATATTTCTTGCGAATATTTTCAACCTCTTTATCTGTGATCTTGCCTTTCGTGTAGATCATATCACGAAAACGCTTTTCCAACAGTTGCATTTCTGCTCTTTGCTTATCGTCTACAGGAGTCAATTCAATATCCGGTTTCAAAAGCGAGTGTTGATAGACAACCAGCCAATGGTTGGTGGTTCCGGCATTGACAAAAGGGACTTGCAGATCGGCCGTCTGTTGACGTGCATCAACCTTAGTAGCCGTAATCAAATGATCGATGAAAAGGGTTCCTTTTGAATTTGGAGCAATAATTCGGAGTTCATTCATGCCTTCTTCCGGTGTGCCTTGCATATCACGTTCATAGCAGACCCATGCAGCGCGCCAACCACTGAAATTAATACCAAAAGGGAAAGATGTGCATCGTTTGCCGTCTTTCAGAAACTGAAACTCAATAGTCGCATTCTGAGGCACTTCATTATAAACCCACACAATAAAAGCCGAAAGATATAAATCCTTGCCGGTCGGATCTTTCTTCTCAAACTTCAGGTCTTTCTTGAGTTCCAATATACCACCCGGTTCAAATGTCCATTCCAACGAATGTTTTCCATCTTTATAATGCAGATCTGATACCGACAGGCGGGAATGGGTAGCGGTGATACAATCCGGTATTTGCGGTTTTTCAAAAGAAAACATCCGCTCATCTGTTACGACTTGCGCATGAAGGAATGTTGAACACAAAAGAGAAAATAGAGTTGTCACTCCAAATTTAATAAAAGGTTGTTTCATCATGGATATATCGTCTTATTAGGTTTTTCAGTATATAAGTCAGAGAGTAGTCACTTTAAAATCTGTAAACAGGACATGATTCTGCAAGAGACGAAGACCGAAGTGTCCGTCACCTTCGCCGCCTGTAAGAACATAGCGGAACAGTTCTTCACCATTCACAGAATAAGTCGTGATTCCTTTTTCCACTTTAATGCGAATCTGATACCACTGATTGGGAACAAGCAAGTGAGAGGCATCAGTATATTCTTTCAATAAGGGTTTCACCTTGTCATCTGCTACTCCATAATATTCTCCTCTGTAACGACGGAAACGAGTCGTCGAGTTATCATTTCCCCCGTATCCAACGTAGAAAAGGTTTAATGTGTTGTAGTTTTTAAAGATGCCGTCGCGCCACTGACTACGAGTGAAAAGATCATCTGGGTATTTAGGGTCATTGGCAGCCCAAAAACAATTCAAGTCACTCAAGCGATCGTACTTCCCTCCTTGCATCACCATACAAGTGCGGTAACTAACCTCATAATTCCCCGCCAATCGCTGCTGATACCACATAGTCAATCCATCCGGCACGATCAATTCTAATGTATCTGTACGTTCTATCACCTGCAAGGCATGGGATGCATCTTCTATCTTCCATTGTTGTGCAAACGCATTTTCGCATTGTGCAAACAGCACTACACTATCCAAGAGAAATAAAGTAATCAAACTGTAGCTAATAAAAAATCGCTTCGTCATTACGGTATTAGTTTAAAGATAATTCTTCCGGATACAAAGAAACCCCTCTTTTCGAAAAAAGAGGGGCTCAAATTGTACAAAATATCTCAAATAATGTATTGACCGGGATTTTGTATTACCAAGCTTCTACCACTTTTTCAGCAGCCGGATGCAAATACCAATCCTTGTTATCAGCTCCATTGCTAGTCACCCAAGCACGGAATTCAGGATAAGCGTTATCAAAAAGCACCTTTTCATAAGCATGTTTTACGCCAACAGGAACTTTAATTCCCCAAACAAAACCATTCTTATTACAATATGGAACACCTTCCATCATTTCACCGGCTGAATCAGCTTCGTAATTAGTATAAAGATAAGAAGGTCTATAGCCTTTCATGTGAATCTCTTTATTCGTATTTGTCACAATAAAGAAATTCTGATTATGAGTATCAGTAATAAGAGCACGATAAGCTTTCAATTGATCCAAATCTTCAGTAAGACTAGTACGAACCTTAGCTCCCAAAATAATTTCTGCACGCAACATGCCTTGTCCCGGATTTATAAAACCTTTTGTAGTCTGGAAGAAATTAGTATTATCACCCAAAGCACTCAAACCATCCATTATGATAACCGGACTACCGTGTTCCGTGTCTACCGTAACTTTACAAAATTGCGATTTTCCAAAGAGTTGCTGTTGAGGCATTTCTGCTTTCATTTCCCCAGTAGCAAGTTCGGTTTCTTTTCCTTGTCCTTCTTTCAAAAGAATACGGGTTGCAACAGTCTCTATATACTTTTTATCCAAGCCACCTAATACTACACCTAATTTAATAGGATATCTACCGCCTTTAGCACGAATATCCAAAGTCAACTTCAATCCTTCTTTATATCCCTGACCAGCTTCGAACCATTTTTCAGCCTGACATTCGGTTACTTTCAAATCGTACTCAAAAACAACATCGTTCAAATCATTGTCTTGACCTGGTTCAATCGGCCAATTGTCTTCAAACATAGCAACGCCTGTATTATGATAGAAAAACCATCCATCATCTTCCTCACTAGTTACCGCCACCGCATCTTCAGGTACAGTTATTGCTACAGTCTCGCCACTCCGAGTCACGCTATTTATCGGAAATGATGCTGTTTTATCTGTTCCATCAGAATACTTCAAATAAATATTGGCACAGTGAATAGGCACATTCAATTCCAAGTCTTTCTCTCCATCAACAAGCAGGCCACTCACCAACAAACTTCTTTCCTGATTTTCTGAATCCCAATACAAATCAACCGCTACAGGCTTACTTGAATAAACTTTAGCAGAGACAGTACGACTAGTTGCAAAATCAAACCCTGCCGGAATAACATACTGCGGGGAATCATCTCCTCCTCCATTATCCACTATTCCTTCTTCATTGTTACTGTCTGTACAAGCAACAACCAACATCGTCCCCATAAGGACATACATCAAACTTTTAATCTTCATTTTAATCTAATTTTTAAATTTATTGTTTGTTTCAGTTTCCTATGAAAGCTCTACCTTATCGCACCCATATCCGAGCCCTATATGTTAACTTATCAAAAATATAATTAACGCTTAATGGCATTTTACCTGCCTTTATTTGTAATTTCAATCCTTTCCATCGAAAATAATCACAAGAGCTCAAATATGGCTCAAAAGCCCTGTTCATAAACAATGGATAATATATACAAGTTATTTAGTATATTTGCATTAGACAGAACATTCAATACAACAAATATAGAACTTTTGTTTTGAATATACAAGTTTTATAGATTAAATATCAAGGGAAATGGATCAAGTACTGTATGGTATAGATTACATAGAATATTATTTCTATTGGATATATTACAAGTTTATTGGCTATCCTTTAATCATAAGAATATGCTCAATTGCGGTAATGTTTTGTATTATTGCGTACTTGTTTCTCCTATTCCATATTATATATGGTATATTCAAAAGGCGGAAAGAGAAGCGAAGATACAACAAAGCTTTCGACAAATATTACGAGGAAATGAAATCTATCTCGCTAGATTCTAACACATTAAGTGAAGAGGAAATCGCAGACAGATTACAGTATGATACGAAAAAACGTCCCAAGCCTAATGAATTACGTATTATCACTCAACTATTAACAGAAATCAAGAGTGTACATGAAGATGACATCCATGAACTAAACTATCAAACGATTCAAACCGTATTCCAGATCACGCGTTTCCTTGAACGCGAACTTCAATTCGGCTCCAAAAGAGCAAAGATACAAGCGCTGAAACTTATTCAATCCATCAACGGATATGCCTCTGAAGCGGTATTGGTACGCTTCCTCTATCATCGTGAAATAGAATTGAGGAACTCTGCACGCTACACTTATATGTGGCTAAGCCAGGGAGATCCGTTCCGTTTCTTCGACGAAGACATCGGCATGAAGTTGAGACAATGGGATATGATGGAATTGCATGCCATTTTGGAACACCGCAAGAAGGTGGGATATAACACACCGAGCTTTATAAAATGGGTGAATACTTCGGCCGAAGAGAATGTTAAGATATTCTTTATCAACGAAATCCGGTTATATAATGAAACCGATAGTGCTCCCATTCTGGCTAAACAAATCAACGCACGCTCTACCGAAATCCGGGGCGAAGCGATCAGAACTTTAGGAAAGCTAAAATATAAAGAGATCGAGCCCAAGCTGATTGAAATGTATCATGTGCAACCGGAAGAAGTCAAGCGACAAATCATTTCGGCTGTTGCAGACCTGAAAACAGATAAGGCATTAGGATTTCTTTACAATGCTTATGATGAAGCAGACAACTGGGGGACAAAACGTATCATCCTGAAAGCCCTCTATGAATACAGTGCAATGGGAAGAAAAACATTCGATCAATTGGAGAGAAAAGCAGATTCCCACACAGCTATATTGTTTGCCCATACCAAGCATCCGTTAATCAACCAGTTAATTTAGAGAATATGAGAGATATAATATTTACATTCTTCAATTATTTCGTATTCTTTTATACGAGTATGCTGGCGATATTCTTCGTCACATTCGCCTTCCTCTCTTTCATTTCTCTGAAACGGAGAAAAGATTACTATGTGGAAAGCTATATGCGGAAAACAATTAAGGAATCCCCCTATACACCGGGTATTTCGGTAATTGCCCCTGCTTTCAATGAAGAAAAGACAATCATTGATAACGTGAACTCTATGCTCGCATTGGAATACCCGCTTTTCGAGGTGGTGATCGTTAATGACGGAAGCACGGACAGTACGTTGAAGAAGATGATTGAACATTACGAACTGATAGAAGTGCCCTATGCCTATATTGAGCGAATCAAAACCAAACCGTTCAGAAGACTCTTCAAATCTACCAGTCCGAAATACAGTCGACTCATCGTTGTAGACAAAGAGAATGGAGGAACCAAGGCGGATGCATCCAATGCAGGTATCAATGTTTCTTCATATCCTTATTTCATCTGTACGGACGTAGACTGTATCTTAGAGAAATATGCTCTTTACCGCTGTATATCGCCCATTATATCTTCCGATAAACAGGTAATCGCAGTCAGCGGAACGATGTTGATGGCAAACGGATGCGTAGTGAAAGACGGGCAGATAGTAGACGTGAGAACTCCGCGTACTCCGATTCCGCTTTTCCAGAACCTCGAATACATGCGTTCCTACCTGATTGGTAAAATGGGATGGTCTGCAATCAATGGTATGCCGAATGTTTCCGGTGGATTCGGTCTTTTCGACCGTTCCGTAGCCATTGCAGCCGGAGGATACGACGGTACTTCCTTTGCAGAAGATATGGACCTCATTACCCGCATGGTAGGATACATGTGCGACTTCTCCCGTCCTTATAAGATTATTCAGATTCCTGATACTTGCTGTTGGACGGAAGGACCTCCCAACTTGGCGATGCTTTACCGTCAACGTACCCGTTGGGCACGAGGATTGTTCCAGACACTTAGTATCCACCATAAGATGATCTTCAAGAAAACATATAAACAGATGGGATTGCTGACTCTGCCTTATATGTTCGTATTTGAGTTTCTGGCGCCCATCATCGAGCTTACCGGTTTGATCGTATTTATCTATCTGGCCTTTACAGGAGCGGTCAACTGGAATACGGCGTGGATGATTTACCTGACGATCTATACGTTCTGCCAGTTCCTTTCCATCGTCGTTATTACCTACGACTATTACGTCGGGATGCTTTATAAAAGAGGATACGAATACCTGTGGATTATCATAGCGTCCATATTGGAGCCCATCTTCTATCATCCCATCATCACTTTCTGTTCATTGAGAGGATACCTTAGTTATCTGACCAATAGAGACTTCAAGTGGAAGAATATGGAGCGTAAAGGATTCAAGCAGAAAGAAGAAAATACGGATGATGCTGAAACATCGGCTATGAAGCCTGAACCGGCTACGATTTAAACAAGAAAGAAAGATTAAAGACAAGATAGAATGAACAGAGAATTTCTCCATAAGATCACCTTATTAGGTTGTCTGTTTTTGCTGATAACCTCTTCCTCCGGAACCGATAATGGATTCCAGACGCCGGAGCAATATGCCCAGATTGTGCAGGAGCATTTTGCGAACGAGGAATGGGAAGCAGGAAAAGAGCTGTTGGAGGAGGGCCTTCAGAAATACCCGAATGTTTCTGACCTTGAATGGCTCATGGGCAAATACTGGTTTCACGAAAAGAATTATGACCAGTCGCGTTATCATCTTGTTAAAGCAATAGACGACAATTATAACAACGTCAATGCCAAACACCTGCTGGTAGACGTGGAAGATATTACCGAAAACTACTCCAGTGCCATTTGCTACGTTAATGAATTGCTGGAAGTGAATCCGTATTGGAGAGGCTTATGGCGAAGGAAGATTGAACTATACCGCAAGCAGAACAACGATGTGGAAGCGGATCGCCTGTTGAAACGAATCAATCAGATTTACCCGAACGATACCATTCTAAGGAAAGACTACATCTACAGCATGGAAGTAGGCTACCAGCAAATGAAAAAAGGCGGTAACCGGAAAGAAGCGATCGAGAAACTGACGGAGCTAATCAAGGTATCTCCTCAAAACGAAGAATATTACCTAGACATCATCAACCTGCATTTACAGGAAGGAAACCGGGAAGCAGCTCTAGGCTGGTCATCCAACGGTTTGGCTGCCATACCGGGAAGTGGTGCCCTCATCGTCAAAAGGGCAAGTATCCTCAGTGAATTGGCGCGTTATCCGGAAGCATTGGTATTTATACGCGAGCAAATGAAGAGAAACAACAGTCCTGCCATACGGCGTATGTACAACGACTTATTAATGGAAGCTGCCCGTGCAGAGAAACAGCGGGATCCGTATGTATTATATGGCATGGCCTACGAAGGAGGCAACAAGAACAAGGAAGCATTAGACTACTTATTGAACACTTCCGTCACCCGCGGATATACCGACGACGCCCTCTTCTATATCAGAGAAGCTAAAAAACAATATGGCAACAATGATAAAGGAATTCTCTATAAAGAATATATGCTTTATCGCCAGATGAATGAGGATGATCTTGCCTATTCAACGCTGAAAAAGATGTACGAGATGTATCCTGATGATTATGACATTACGCTTGCCATGAGCGCGCAGCACATGAAGAAAGCTGAAAAGCTGATGGAACTCGGTCTGTATGCGGAAGCATTGCCGCACGTATTGTTTGTATCTCAAAAACATATAGACAACGACGTGAACGGTGCCGCATGGGAAAAAACCTTGAGTTGCTATATCAATATGAAACGTTACAATGAAGCACTTGCCACATTGGATACCATCACCCTTCACTTCCCGGATTACGAGAATGGTACGTTGAAAAGGGCCTTTATTCTCGATAAAATGGACAAAACCGAGGAGGCTTTGCAACTATATTTGTCTGCCATCGAGCAGAGCGACGAGGATATGCGTATCTTCTACGTCATCGGATACGAGGAACTGGCAGTGCCCTACATCAAAAAGTGCATGGAAGCCGGAGCTACGAAGAAAGCATACGAAGAAGCCATCAAACTGGTCAGCCTGAATCCATCGAGCGATCTTGGATTACGGTATGCCATTAACTCGTCCGGTTTACTCGGAAAATACGATGAATTCGAGAAATATACAGCGCAAGGAATCAATTACTATCCTGAAGAACCGTTCTATCAGGCAAAGAGGGCTACTGTTCTTGAACGCGACAAGAGATACGAAGCTTCTTTGGAATTCCTGAAACCGATACTCAATAAATACCCGAGCAACAAAGAGATTATAGGCGCATTCTCACAAAGCAGCGAATATCGTGCCCTGCAACTGACAAAGGCGAAAGAACCCGAAAAAGCTCTCGCTGTTCTTGATACAGCTTTGCTTTACGACAGCCAGAACAAGTCGTTGAAATACACCAAAGGCGTGGTATATGAAGCCAACAGACAAGCGGATTCAGCCTATTATTATCAAAAGTATTACGAGCCTTCCATCATGGAATACCGTTCTTTCCAACGGCACTTATCGGGCCTTAGAAGCATGATGCTCAAGAATGAGATCGCTTTGACCTACCTGCGTGCACGCTACGGAGAAGAAGACATCATTACCTCCGTTGCCACCGCCGAATACACCCGAAAAGGCCAGAAGAACAGCTACACGGGACGTCTCAACTATGCAGGACGAAGCGGCTCGGCAAGCGACAGCATGGAGGCTGAAGAACAGACACCGGGAGGGGTCGGCATCCAGGTACAGGGAGAATGGACGCATCACTTCTCACCGAAGTGGAGCACTACGGTCAATGCCGCCTTTGCTACCAAATACTTCCCGGATATTACCGCCGATGTTGCCGTACGGCATTATCTCAAGAATGACTGGGAAATAGGAGCGCATGTGGGATACAGACGTGTAGCTGCCTATACGAAACGTTATGAATGGAACGACGAATTCTTTGCAGGAGGCACCGGAGATAACGGTTATCTATTTACCGGCTGGAATGAGTCAAAGACCAACCTGCTCACCGTAGGCGGAGAATTAGCCAAAACTATCGAAGTCGTTCGCCTCAACACGAAGATAGATATGCATTTCTTCAATTCCAACTTCTACTACAATGCACAGATTGGTGCCAAATACTTCCCGGCTAATGACGGAAAGACGAATATCAACGCCATGGCAAGTATCGGATCGGCCCCGGAAACGGCTGTATTGGATTACGCGCTGCCCGGCTCTTTCTCACACACCAATACAATGGTAGGACTGGGAGGCCAATACATGGTCAGTCCTAATATTACCATAGGTCTGATGGGTACCTGGAATACCTATTATAACCAGACCAACACCGTGCGAGGGAGCAGTCCGCTCAACCCGATAGAATCCATATCGACACGCTATAAAAATTTATATAACATCTATGCACAAGTCTATATTTCATTCTGACACGCTTTGCCCCATATTGGCAGGAATGATATGTATTTGCTGCCTTTTATCCGGCTGCCGCATGCAGGCACGCACGGAGATGTTCCCATCTAAAGAAGGATACCTCATCACAATCGGCGAAGATCCGACGGACAGAGATACCCGATGGGCCAAATACCTGTACGAGCACCTCAAGAAACGTGCAAACGACGATGAAATGGTCGCTTTCGGTGTCTCCGAGATGGATATGTGGCGTATCATCATACAGATAGACCCGACATTGCAGAGAGGATTCAAAGTAGCCTGCAAAGGTTCGGATATCAGACTGACCGCAAGTGACGACAAACAAATGTTATGGCTGCAATACCAACTGATAAAGAAGATCAGCAAAGAAGACCCGCGCATAGACGGTTCGGATCTTCCTCCCGCCCTTATCAACCTTAATGATACTTGCGGAGCTTTTGCATTTGACTATCAAAGTATTTATTCTCCATACGGCCTGAACGCCGATCATACAGGCGTTATCGGCCTGAACAACTTTGACGACAGCTGGGGAATATGGGGACACAACCTGCGAAAAGTACTGGGAAAAGATGCAGAGAAAGTATATGCCACCATTCACGGGAAAACAGATGACTCACAACTGTGTTTCTCTTCCGAGGACATGTATCGCCAGATAGAAAATTACATCGTAGATAACTTCGGTGAAAAGGGGAATTCCCGTTTTGTAATCTCACCGGATGATACTCCGTACGCCTGTACGTGTGCCACCTGCACCGCATTGGGAAATACAGAGAAGAACGCAACTCCCGCCGTTACGGAACTGATCCTCCGCCTGTCGCAGCGTTTTCCCAAACACACGTTCTTTACGACTTCCTACCTGACCACGCAACAAGTCACAGACAAGCAGCTCCCGTCCAACGTCGGGGTAATTGTCAGCGCTATCGACTACCCGCTCCGCCGGACAGACGGCAAGGACGAGCAAGACAAGAAATTTGCGGAACAACTCGACAACTGGAAGAAAGTAACGAACAACATCTATATATGGGACTATATCAACAACTTCGACGACTACCTCACTCCTTTCCCCATATTAAAGATAGCCCAGCAAAGACTCCAACTTTTCAAACAACACGGAGCCAGCGGCATATTTTTCAACGGAAGCGGCTACAGCTATTCTTCTTTCGATGAAATGAGGACTTTTGTATTATCAGCCCTTCTTATCAACCCGGAACTTCCGGTTGATGAATTAATTAAAAGCTATTTTAATCAGGAATACTCGGTATCCAAAAAATGGCTGTACGATTACTACACAGAGCTAGAAAACAACGCCCAATCCGGTAAGCGGCTCGGACTTTACGCCGGTATCAGAGAATCGGAAAAAGGATTCCTCTATCCGGAGAAGTTTATCAAATTCTATGATGAAATGGGAAATTTTGTATCCGAAGCAAAAGGGAAAGAGCGCAAAAAGCTGCACGAGCTTCAAACCGCTTTATCTTTCACGCGCATGGAATTAGCACGTGACCACGGTTTCGACGCTTACGGATATGCCAAGCGGAATGGAAAGGATATTCAGCCGCTCCCCCAAACCCGTGAATGGATCGCCCAACTCAAAGAGCATAAAGCATTTGCCGGAATGGAATATTATAACGAGTCAGCCTATGAGATTGACTATTATATAAAGGAATGGGAACAATATATACTTGCTTCCGACATAAAGAAAAGTTTGTTTCTGGGAATGAATCCTTCCACAACCCCTAAACTGAATAAAAATGATTCAAAGAAACTGACCGACGGCACTCACGGTTTACCCGGAGACTATCATTGCGGTTGGGTTATCATTCCGGGAGAAGAATGTACCATCAACCTGCCAGTTAAAGGACTCAATGCATCAGGAACATTCTATATCAGTTTTCTGAATCTTCCCCGCCACCGTATCTATGCTCCACAGCAAGTTCAACTGTTGAAAGACGGAGTAGCCTATAAAACAATAGACTTGAAACCGGAAGACTCCCCAGAAAAAGGAGAAATGATGAAAGCCACTATTCCGGCAGACCTGAACGGAACAGAACAATTAAGCATAAAAATCAGTTGTTTAAAGAAACCGGGAACGCAAATGGGTATCGATGAAATTGCATTCATCCCTTAGATGCTGAAAAAGTGATATAACAAAAATAAATGGCAACAATGAATAAATCTATATTCTATATTTTACTACTGACGGCACTTCCGCTCTGCTTTACAGGGTGCAGGAAGGAAGTACGTCCCACCAGCATGACGATAAAAGATTCCGTCAGGCACTATTACCCTATCAAGCAAGGTCAGCAACTCGATATCATGTTTACCATCACCAATACGGGAGACGCTCCGTTAATCATTTCAGAAATGCAACCTTCCTGTGGCTGTATCATTCTGGATAAAAGTTCGCATATCATCATTCCAGAAGACGGTATCAGGCAATTCAAGGCAACCTACAACAGCATCAAGAATGTAGGCGAAGTGGTTCACCGCATCCGGATTTTCGGCAATATGCTCCCAAATGGAAAAGCAGAACTGAAATTTGATGTTAACGTAGTCCCCGACGCAGATTATACACGTGATTATGAAGAACTCTATCAGGATTTCAACACTAAAAACGGCATTGTCAGGGAGATGGTGGACGGAAAAGAATCGGAGTTAGGATATTATGTAGGAGAACCCTAATAATAAGTATCAAGTATTAAGTATTAGCCAGTCATTTAATACTGAATACTTGATACTTAATACTTATCTCTACGGATGTATTTCTTTGAATGTGGTATTTTCTTCTTTCACATTCTGGATGGTTTGTTTTAACTCTCCAATCGGCAAGTCATATCCATACCAGCCTGTATAGCAATCCACCACATACCATTTCCCGTCAGCCTGCAATTCGAACTCGACACGCAAATCCACTTCGGACTCTTCATAGCCCGCTTCAAAGATTTTGTGTTTCGGTTCATTCAGCGTAAACTTGGAGACATAAATTCCCCCTTCTTCCTGGGTGATACGTTCTTCCTTCATAGTTTCGCTATCCAGCAACGGCCATTTTTCCTTGGTGAAAGGGAACGTTTTTTCGGTTTCGCCGTCATCTGCCAACAAAGTAATCGGGGTCTTTAATGGGAACTTGATACGAGTATACTGGAAGGCTGCACTAGAAGTAAATTTATCCAGAAACGATTTGAAATCTTCACCGTCTTGCGTAGTCAGTTCACTATCGGCTTTTGCCTTGGAACTATTACCGCAGGAGATAAACGAAACACCGGCGAGCAGCAGCATAGCCAGCAAGCAGCATACAAACTTTTTAGCTCTCATAACACTATACAAATTAAGAGTTTAATTGACGGCGCAAAGATAATGACAAGTTTGGCATCTTGGTTATTTTAAGAACTAAATATTTGCGCCTATATAATCAATTTCCCGAATCTATGTATGTTTCAGATATTCATAACCGAAGCGACAGTACAGACACTTTCGCTTATCACAATACTCTTTTTGCAACTGTATCAACGCCTGACTATCCGCCGCACTGACAACCGGAAGCCCAGCATCGCTCCACGAACGGATAATATGATTGCTCTCCGCCTTCAATTCTTCCAGAAAACGTCCGGCACGTTCACACATTCGTTCATCTGCCTTATGCAAGCCGTATGTATAAAGAAAAGGAACCACTGTATTTATGATTATCAAATCCTTGGAACGCTCTCCCATCGCCTTCTCCTTTTGTGAAGAAAGTCGTCCGAATAAATAATGATTTTCCCAATAGGGAGACGTACGGGCATCCAGCAAGGTTCTCACATCTGCCAGAGTTTCCGCTTCCAGCAAACGTGAAAACAACTTATCCCCTTTCTGATAGAGATAAGCCAACTGCGCCAGGCGAATATGCGGAAAATTTTCCGGACGAAGCCGTAGAAAACGCCATAACGTAGCATCCATCCCCTGCCCGATTTCAAACTTCCGCTGCAAATAACGAAACTCCTTGCAAAGACGGAGACTATACTCGTCTTCCTGTTCCTTTTTCAGAAACGTTTCTTCCAACAATCCCGCCAAGCCATAGAAAAAAGCCTCTATCTGAAACAAATCATTCCGGTGCTTATCCATCGCACGAAACGGTAATAATCCCGCCCACGTTTCAAAAGCATCTCCATTCAAGCCAAAACCGAAATTACGGGCAAGGGTGATAAAGAAAGCATCTTCCCAATTACTGTTACAATGTTTGAGACGCTGTGTGATTAATTGCGCTTTCTGCTCCAAACGTTCCGTTTGCAAAGCGGTCAGCCAGGAATGAATCGTCAGTTTGGGAAGAGAGACAAGGATGGGATAACAAGCCGGATAATGATCCGCGACACAAAGTTCGTGGTAATGTAATTGCACATTTTCCGGACAGGTAAGTAACAGTTGCGGTATCTGTTCACCGTTAGAACGGGTTATTTCCGTATCTGCTTCGCTCACTACATGAAGAATCACAGAGTCGTATGTTTTGTCAGAATGATGTCCGTGGCGGAACCAGTCGGAAGAATGTGTATGTATTTCGATGTTTCCCACCCATAAGGCGCCGTCAATCTTTAGTTTCGCGTTGAAAAAGTCGGGACCGGCGTTGGGGTTTTGCAGACCGGGGTCAATCACTTCTACCGGTAAGCCGTTGGTGGTTTGCAGTACTTTCAGGGGAAATAATTTATGCTTCCACACGTAGTGGAGAAGATGTTCCATGTTAACAAGACGTTAATGTGCGCTGCAAATGTAATAAAAATCTTATCTTTGCGACTATTATTTTGAATATAAGTCAGAAAACAATGAAAATAGCACTGATCGGTTACGGAAAGATGGGCAAAGAGATAGAAAAGGTTGCCCGTAGTCGCGGACATGAAATCGTCTGCATCATTGACATCAATAATCAGGATGACTTCGAATCGGAAGCATTCAAATCGGCCGATGTGGCCATTGAGTTTACCAATCCGATGGTAGCTTACAGCAATTATATGAAAGCGTTCAAAGCCGGTGTGAAACTGGTATCGGGCAGTACCGGATGGATGACCGAGCACGGCGAAGAAATCAAGAAGCTCTGTACGGAAGGAGGCCAAACACTCTTCTGGTCGTCCAACTTCAGCCTGGGAGTCAGCATCTTCTCCGCTCTCAACAAGTATCTGGCTAAAATCATGAATCAGTTCCCTGCATACGATGTCACCATGAGCGAGACACATCATATCCACAAGCTGGATGCCCCCAGCGGAACAGCTATTACACTGGCGGAAGGTATTCTGGAAAAGATAGACCGTAAGGACAAATGGGTGAAAGGGACTTTCCTTGCGCCGGACGGAGCCATTAGCGGAACCAACGATTGTGCTCCTAACGAACTTCCTATCAGCTCGATCCGTGAGGGCGAAGTTTTCGGACTTCATACCATCCGTTATGAGTCCGATGTAGACACCATTTCTATCACCCACGATGCCAAGAGCCGCGGCGGGTTTGTATTGGGAGCCGTATTGGCAGCCGAATATACTGCCACACACGAAGGTTTTTTGGGTATGAGTGATTTATTCCCGTTCTTAAATGACTAAAATATCAGAAGCTAGTTCTAAACAAATATAACATTATGAGACAAGCCACACGCGCACAATGGATCAAATGTGCCACTGCTATTCTACTTTACCTCATCTTCCTAATCTGGGTACGGAGTTGGTGGGGATTAATTGTTGTTCCTTTCATTTTCGATATTTATATCACAAAGAAAATTCCCTGGTCTTTTTGGAAGAAGTCGAAGAATCCGGCTGTCCGCAGTGTCATGAGCTGGGTAGACGCCATCGTGTTTGCGTTGGTTGCTGTCTACTTCGTCAATATCTACATCTTCCAGAATTATCAGATTCCTTCTTCTTCGCTGGAAAAATCATTGCTGGTAGGCGACTTCCTGTATGTGAGCAAGATGAGTTACGGTCCCCGCGTACCGAACACTCCCCTTTCCATGCCGTTGGCGCAGCATACATTACCTGTCTTCAATACTAAATCATATATCGAGTGGCCACAATGGAAGTACAAACGGGTACCGGGTTTCGGCAAAGTGAAACTGAATGACATTGTTGTCTTCAACTTCCCCGCAGGAGATACGGTAGCAGTGAACTACCAACAGACAACGGACTTCTATACGCTGGCTTACGGCGAAGGACAACGCATCTATTCCAAACAGATTGAAATGGATAGTCTAACACGCGCCCAGCAACGTGCCATCTATGATTTGTACTATGCTGCCGGACGTAAACAGATAATGAACAACCCGCGCACTTACGGTGAAGTCCTCTGGCGTCCGGTAGACCGTCGCGAGAATTATGTGAAGCGTTGTGTCGGCCTGCCCGGTGACACCCTTCAAATTGTAGACGGACAGGTGATGATTGACGGTAAAGCAATTGAGAACCCCGAAAACCTGCAATTCAACTATTTCGTACAGACCACCGGTCCGTACATTCCCGAAGATATGCTTCGTGAACTGGGTATCAGCAAGGACGACACCATGCTGATAGAAGACTCCGGCTGGGAAAGCGGACTGCTGGAAATGGGACTGGACAGCCGGAATGCACAGGGCAAACTGAATCCGGTATATCATTTCCCGCTAACCAAGAAGATGTATGAAACGCTTTTGGGCAACAAAAAGCTAATCAGCAAAATAGTAATGGAACCCGAAGATTATGCCGGACAGATGTATCCGCTCAATCTTTATACCAAATGGAACCGCAACAATTACGGTCCGATCTGGATTCCTGCCAAAGGAGCTACCATTACCCTCACAGAAGACAACCTGCCTATCTATGAGCGTTGCATCGTAGCCTACGAAGGCAATAAGCTGGAAGTGAAACCGGACGGTATCTACATCAACGGTGAAAAGACCAACGAGTATACCTTCAAAATGGATTATTACTGGATGATGGGTGACAACCGTCACAACTCCGCCGACTCCCGTTATTGGGGTTTTGTACCCGAAGATCACGTAGTGGGCAAACCGATTGTTGTATGGCTATCGCTTGACAAAGACCGTGGATGGTTCGACGGCAAGATTCGCTGGAACCGCCTCTTCAAGTGGGTAGACTGATAAGTGTACGGATAGAATAGAGTGATAAGGTGATAAAAGTTGATGAACATTCGTAAATTCAAATGGATACTAGCATTTGCCGGAGCAGTAGTCGTAGTGCTTCTGCTCCGGGGATTTGCTTTCACGTCCTGCCTTATCCCTTCCACCGGCATGGAGAATTCCATTTTTCAGGGTGAACGTATCCTGGTCAACAAATGGAGTTACGGGCTGCGGGTTCCTTTCATGTCGCTTTTTTCTTATCACCGCTGGTGCGAGAGTCCCGTGCGTCGGCAAGACATCGTAGTATTCAATAACCCTGCCGGAATCCGGCAACCTGTCATCGACCGTCGGGAAATCTATATCAGCCGTTGTCTCGGAGTTCCGGGAGATACGTTGTTGGTCGATTCTCTTTTCTCCGTTATTTCTCCGGAGGCACAGTTTAATCCGGATAAGAAAAGACTTTATTCATATCCCGCTTCAAAAGAAAATCTGATTACGTCACTCATGCATACTCTTTCCATCACCAACGACGGATTGATGGGAAGTAATGACAGCACCCATGTGCGCAGTTTCAGCCGTTACGAATATTATCTGCTGGAACAGGCCATGAATGGGAAAGAGAGTTTCGTTCAACCTTTGTCAAACAAAGAAGATGCCGAACCAAATCCGCTGATTGTCCCCGGAAAAGGGAAATTTATCCGGGTCTATCCCTGGAACATGACCTTGCTGCGGAATACCCTCGTGATGCACGAAGGCAAACAGGCAGAAATAAAGAACGACACTCTCTACGTGGACGGAAAACCCACACAACACTGTTATTTCACCAAAGATTACTATTGGATGGGGTCTAACAATACCGTCAACTTCTCCGACTCACGGCTCTTCGGATTTGTCCCGCAAGACCATATCATCGGAAAAGCCTCCATCATTTGGTTCTCTAAAGAAAAAGAAACAGGTTTGTTTGACGGATATCAATGGAGGCGTTTCTTCAGAACAGTAAAATAATCTTCCGGATCATCAAAGAAACAACCCCTTCATAATATCTCATAATATCCTTAATAACAGAGCCTCCTAAACGAATTAAAATGAAAGAAATGAACATCGCTTATTTATCTTCAGCCTATCTCGCTCCCGTTGAATATTATACCAAACTACTGGCTTATGACAAGGTATTTGTAGAACAATACGACCACTATATAAAACAAACCTACCGCAACCGGTGCACCATTGCCGGTCCATCGGGTGAGTTAGCTCTTTCCATCCCAACCGTAAAGCCCGATACATTGAAGTGCCCAATGAAGGATATCCGCATCTCCGACCACGGCAACTGGAGACATCTACATTGGAACGCCATCGAATCAGCCTACAACAGTACTCCTTTCTTTGAATATTACAAGGACGACTTCCGTCCTTTCTACGAAAAGAAATACGAATTTTTAATCGATTTCAACGAAGAACTATGCCGGATGGTCTGTGAATTGATAGATATTCACCCCACTATGGAGCGTACTAGCGAATATAAGATGGAGTTTGCTCCCGGAGAATTCGATTTTCGGGAAGTCATCCATCCCAAAAAGAATTTCCGGGAAGTAGATACAGAGTTTGTTCCACAACCTTACTATCAGGTTTTCGAGTCTAAACTGGGTTTTCTACCTAATTTGAGTATCATAGACCTGTTGTTCAATATGGGACCGGAAAGCCTGTTGGTACTGGGTAAACAATGACCGCTTCAATCTATCATTATCCATACATCAACTTTCTGATACAAGGAATGTATATGTTCTACGGAAATAGGTACATGCATTAAATGTCAAATTCTCTACAACTAATAAATAAATGCTCGAATGTAATTGATTATCAGTGAGAATTTGTTATTTTTGCAGAAAGCAAAGAAAGTATATGATGAAAGCAAAGAAAACAAGAGAAGAAGTCCTCACCAAATTTCAGACTGCAAAGGAGAAGAAAAAGGAATGTCTTGTCCAATTGGAAAAGTCGATGAAAGAGGAATACAAGAAACGTACAGGCAAGGAGGTTGAAAACTTTTTTGCACTATAATGCAATCTCTTTCACTCGAACATATTAACGAGAAATCGTCTTATCAGGTAGAACCGACCGACAAAGATGGATTCTACCAGTTCTTTACCGATGGAGGTGTACATTATTTCATTGGTTTCATGGAAGATGATGTTCTGTTCGTGAAAAATTCATATCAATTAATTATTGCCAATCTTAATAATCACAAATCCCCCCGTGATAGCAAAGTACGTGATACCATTGTTTCCATCGTTGACGAATTCTTCAATCGCAACAATTCTACATTGCTTTATATCTGTGAAACAGGTGATGACAAACAACGTATGCGTAGTCGCCTATTTGAATATTGGTTCTCGACTTACAACCGTAAAGCCCTTTTCACAATGATGTCATCTTCTATTGTGGATGCAGATGGCATTGTGAACTTCGCAACAATCATTCTTCGTAATGACAATCCGCATCTGTCTGAAGTCATCACGGAATTTACAGAATCGATTCAGTTGCTTAGTCAAAAGCCCCAATAGAGCAGATGACTAAGTGATCAAGGTTTAGCGATAGCATCATACATCATAGTGCTATAATCCCGTATCATACTCTCAACTAAACCATAATCACTAAATGAGCTCTATAAAACTGTTTATATCACTACTTCTTCACGATTCTTCTCTTCATTAGATTCTGCCGCATCCAACCGATTCAATAAGTATCGTACATTCTGAAGATGTATATTGTTATTCCGATCCATTTTTTTAAATTGCCAACTGTTTTTAGTGGTATTCAGTATACAATTCATTAACGTTCCCACTGCATCGGCACTCTGGAAACGATTGGTATTGGAGATTTGCGTATTCATCATGTGCGTGCCGAATCCTCTAATCACCTCTTTCACACTTATCGACTTATAAGTACGGATGGCTTCAAAGGCCGCCACATTACTATAAAGCGTATTAGCTAAATCCTCCAGTCTCTTTCGATCTGTTCGTTCCACTAGATAGCTTTCAGGATTCATAAAACAATTGAGGGTCAGATAAAAAGACATCATTTCATCATCGGATGAAAAGATAGCGTGCATGAGTTGCGTCGCGTCCCCCGGACGGGCCTCCTGGTTGCTTAAAACTTCTTCCATAAGAATTTTAATTAAATGGTGAATAAATTAAGTTTAATGGGGCGATACAGAAAGGTAGTTTTAAGGAATAAAAGAAGCGGTTCCGCCTGTCCCATTGCATTCCACTATCCACGACAGCAGTAGGTGCACTAACATCCTACATGGGGGTGCGAAACCGCCATATAGGATTAATGAGACGGACATAAAAAAGCCCGCCACACTGATACGGCAGGTTCTCTGCCGTGGTTTAAAATGGAATGCACTACAAAGATAGAATATAAAATCAGAAAAGAGAAAAGAAAATCAGTATTAATTGAAGTTTACAGCAATAAGCTTAAGACAGAACCTTCTAAAGACTACTTGCAACTATAAGATTCATTTTGAAGGTTCACCGGTTTCACCGTTAGCTGAATGACTATAAATCAAAACCTTATGGTGAAAGAGGATGCAAAATACAGAAAGAACCATCCTTCACCTCCTTCACAATGGCAAATAAAACAATACGGCATCGCGGAGATGCTTACAAAGATAAAAAGCCGAGGGATAAATGACAAGATAGCACTGTGGAGATGCTTACATCATATAAATTAATGAGTGTATACATCCAATTTGTTGGGTATATATCTCCAATGTATTGGGCATATATATCCTGCACGTTGGATATATATATCCTGCGTCTTGGGTATATATGTCCAACAACTCAAGTATTAATAGCCTAAATACAAAGTATTAATAGCCTATAACTCAAGTGTTAATACTTAAAACAACACAATATACAACGGGCGGAAGTCTTATCAAAAGAAGCCCTACAAGATTAAAACATAAAGCTAAATCCTTTATCGTGAAAGTCTTTATATTTTTGAATCTCCAGAGACAGTGATTTTTTCAATTGCACCGCCATGAAATCCAAAAAAGGCTGGCTGGTTTCATCATCTTGTGCTTGTTGTAAAGAAAGGATATAATCTGCCCTATCCTCCTTAAAAATCTTAGCGGGAAAAAGATGATAGCAGAATTGAATGTAGTTCATCAATAAACGAGCTGCTCTCCCGTTGCCATCCACCCAAGGATGAATAGTCACTAAATTGAGGTGAGCATTAAAACTTAGTTCGTATTGTTCACGGAACGTTTCCACATTCTTTTGCCGTTCCTGCAACAGGAGGCAAAGTTCCTCTACTTTAGCAGATACTTTTTGATAACCCATATAAGAACGCCCACCTACACCAGCCGTAACACCACACAAACGAAACTCTCCTCTGGAAGAATCAAAAGAGCCGCCTATTGTATTATGTATCCCCCCTGTTGTCCGCATCAAAGTAGCATTTAACTTCTGCAAGAAAGCAGGAGTTATAGCAGTATTACATTGCGCTTCCTCTTTGGCAAGCTCGTATGCTTTCTTCAGGTCCTCATTCATCAGATGATATACCAACGGCTTTCCTTTAGCTGTTACACCTTCATCAAAAAGAAGCTGTGCATCCATTTCGGTTAGTGTAGAACCTTCAATGGCTGTAGAATGGGTAATAAGAGAATAGAGGTAGTACTTCTCATAGTCCACCGACTGACTGATACCGAGTTGCTGAAACTCCATATACAGTTCCTCTATTTCCTGCCAAATACCCTTTTCCATCATAAGTTACCTTGATTGTTATTTTTCCCAAAATTACTTATGATACAACACTTTACCAAGCGAAACGACTATTTTCTTACTATTTTTTGCAAACACAGAGAAAATGTTGGTAATAAAAAAACGCTAAGTCGATTTGTTACAACCACTTAGCATTTTGCGAATACCCAAACTCGCCGCCATCTCCTTAAAAGAATCTCTAACCAAACATTAACCTATTTCAATTCAAACGGCACAGTACCTTTCACATCTCTGGATGAACTACCGATGATTGTCTCAAACTGGTACACCATTGAGCAATATTAATAAAGCTATTTCGCAATTAGTTTCAACCCTATTTGAAACTAAAAGTTTCAAGCCTTGAAACAAAGTGTTTCAAGCAGGGAAACAAAGTGTTTCACACCGAGAAACGGATTGTTTCAAGCCTTGAAACAATTCTTGAAACTAATCGCTACTGGTGAAGAGATGGTGAAATTGTTGCCCTTCACCCATAAACTCCTTATTCATCGAGGAAACAGAGAAAAGGTGAAAGGGGAGTTGAAAAGGTGGGAAATAAATATCCAGTGGGAAAAATTATTCGATTCTATACGAAACTGGCAAATCGTCCACAGTTTGTGGACAAATTCGATTTTATCCTTTTCTCATCGAACTTAAAGCTACTTGTAAGCGTCTCCGCGATTCTATATAGTGTATTAAAATAAAAAGGCTAATGATCCCTTTTTAGTCATTAGCCTTTTCCCATCTGTCAGGAAGCAGTTCCCTGTATTTTTCAATTGGTGTGTTCGGTTGCCATTCGGCTGTTCTGTTTATCACATCCGTGAGATACTCAAATAGATTCACTTTATGCATCCTACAAGTGAGTGCTATCGTATAGAGTATGGCGCCTCGTTCGGCCCCCTTATGGCTGCCGAAGAACAATGAGTTTTTTCTTGATAAGGATATGTACCGGTTCATCCGTTCAACCATATTGTTGTCCAGATAAGTGTCACCATAATTAAAGATGTCCACCACTGCATTCCACTCATTGCGAAGATAGGTAATGGCTTCCTGCAGTTCGCTCTTAGGTAATAAATCCCCCCGTTCTTCTATTTCATCAAACACATCTTTTATTTCTCCGAGTATGTCCGGCGCATATTTTTTTCGATGCATAAGATTCTGTTCTACCGTCCATCCCTCAACCCCAACTTTATGCTTATGCTCGTTTTGATAAAGTGCGTTTATCAGCTCCACGATCCTTTTTGCATCCGGGTCCTTCTCACCGCAATCTATAAATTTCCGTTTTATATGTTGCAAGCACGGGATGCGTGTGATATTGGGATAAGCATCGCTTTCGAGCTTCCGGTAAGGTGAGTAACCATCACTTTGTATGATACCTTTGCAACTGCCTAATTCGTTAAGAATAACTCTTTCAGACCGGGAGCCGTCATCATAGAGCAAGTATATCATCCTGGTGTTTATGCCGACAACCACCCAAAGGTATCCCTTCCTGACTCCTTTTCCCTTGCTGTTCTTTTCCGGGACGAGTATTTTGTAATAGGTTTCATCGGCTGCCTTATAAGGATCACTCAAAGCTGTCTGCCGGATGCACTTATAAAGATTTTCGAAGAGGTTTGAGGCTTTCT
>NC_021017.1:3108168-3124821 GCF_000210075.1 Bacteroides xylanisolvens XB1A | reverse complement strand
GGCCGAGGCCGGTGTTTTTCCCTCAAACAGGCGACCTTCTTGTGTATAGGTGTGTATCTTGTAGACATGCTTGATGAAGCGCATGGGTACACATTCATAGCGGACGCATATTCTGGGAACAGTGGTAAACAACCGGGCCTTATTGATGTCAAAATCGGGATCATCGGGATAAACGACATGTTCTTCTTCCTCCATCTCATAATGCATGTCACGTTTGGCCCCATTGTTCTTTCTTGCTTTACGCTTATCTGCTTTTTCCGCTTCTATCTTCTGCCGCTCTTCTTCGGATATGGCAGATTGGGGAGCCTGTTGCTGTTCGGATGTGTTGGATACAAGTTTGGCGAGTCCCTTAGTAAGGCGCTGTTGCTTGCTAAGAGATTCGCCTTTTTGAAGGAGTGCCTCTTTAAGGGAAGAAACCTCCTTTATCAAAGCATCTATTTGGTCCAAGAGTCTGTTGTTGTCATCTCGTAATCCCTTGATTTGTTCCTTCAATAACTCTATGATCTCATCCTTTTTCATGGCATAAAGATATAAAAAATCAACGAATTAGCCAAATAAACCGGATGATATCTTTAGTGCAAATGTCTAATAATCAGAATGTTGAATTAGATCCTAAAACGTTTTCTCAACCGTACAGACTTTAATGACACTCCATTTAAGATAAAAGACAAAACCTGATAAGAAATCTCGTAATTGCCTGTATTGGGGTTAAATGTCGGTAACTCAAAACTTCCACCTTCGAGGCGCTTGTAGTACAGAAGAAAGCCATCGCCATCCCAACGCAGTATTTTTACACTTTGTCGGTTTTTACCAAAGAATAAAAAGATATCTCCGGAAACGGGAGACAAGTCCTTCATTTCCGATCGTATAATTTTGAATAAACCGTCAATGCCAAGGTTCATACGAACAAAGCCCTGGTACAGATAGTATCGATTGGCTGATGTTAGAGAATACATGGATCTCCCTCCTTTCTTTCGTAATCGCGCAACATTTTAATAACACCACCGGGTGTGGCCCGTTTGACTGAAATGGTGGTTCCACTGTTAAAGGTGATTGTGATCCCGGCAAGACTAAACTCTTCTTCCGACAACATGGCGGGTGCTATTTGAGTGAATGAAGGAGAGGAAGTTGTCGGTTGGGAGGGTTCAACGCCGCCATAATAATCACGGACCACATCTGCCTTGGCTTGTTTAACGCTATAGCCCCGTCTGGACATCCAGGAACTCATACCACCAAAAGTGGTATGCTGATCGCGGCAAACATCGGCTAAAGAACAATTGTAGTCTACTTTCAATACTTCAAGGAAATGTTTCCAAGTTTTTCCAAATCGATTTTCTGCTAAATCCATAATGCTTCATTTTTATACATCGCAAAAATATAAGAATGAAAAAAGGGCGACAAGATAGAATCGCGGAGACGCTTACAGCTACTTTTTCCTATATGGGAAGATAATACAAATTAAGGGTGAATGGTAGTAAGTTCTATCCTGACTATAAACAAAGAAGGCGGCTCCTGTACCCGGAACCGCCTTCATCTCCTAAAAAAAGATCTCTAACCAAACATCTACCTATTTCAACTCAAATGGTACAATACCTTTAATATCTCTGGATGAACTACCGATGATCGCCTCAAACTTGCCCGGTTCGGCCACCCATTCGTGTTTGGCATCATCAAAGAAGCTCAATGCTTTCTTATCAATCGTCAGCGTTACTGCTTTCTCTTCGCCCGGAGCCAGTTTCACTTTTTGGAAACCTTTCAACTCTTTTACCGGACGAGGGAGCGAGGATTTCTTATCACTGATATAAAGCTGAACAACCTCCTGACCTTCACGAGTGCCTGTATTCTTCACATTGACTGTGAAAGAAATGGTATCATCTGCTGTCATTGTTTTCTTGTCGGCCGAGGGTTTTCCATAGGCGAAAGTAGTGTAGCTCAATCCGTGTCCGAACGGGAACAACGGTTTGATTTTCTCTTTATCCGCCCAGCGATAACCTACGAAAATATCTTCCCGATAGATTTCATTAATGGTGTCCCCTCTATGTTTAGACTGTGCCAGTTCTTCTTTATTACCCGGATATTCGCCCAGTTTATGAGCACCTACATCTTCCAGTTTTGCAGGGAAAGTGAAAGGAAGTTTTCCTGAAGGATTGGCGTCTCCCACCAATACGGAAGCAAGAGCTGTTCCGGCTTCCGAACCCAGGAACCAACCTTGAACAATAGCAGGCACTTCATTCACCCAAGGCATAGCCACTGCATTGCCGGAGATATTGACAACAATCAGGTTTTTATTCACCTTTGCCAGTTCGCTTATCACTCTATCCTGCGCGTATGGCAAACCCAAAGAGGCACGGTCCGAATCTTCACAGTCCTGATGATTACTCTTGTTCAAGCCACCGAAGAAGATAACATAGTCGGCATCTTTAGCCACTTGCAAAGCCTCAGCGAGCAGTTCATCTTCCGAACGGTTGTCCTTCAAATCCTGACCGGTTTTCACACCGTTATACTCTCCTGTCGGATCGCCTACATACCCACGGGCATATACCACTTCCGCTTTTGAGCCCACACGGCTTTTCAGTCCATCCAACGGAGAAATCTCATATTTCACTTTCAAAGAAGAACTACCACCGCCCACAGTCATCATCTTTATCGCATTTTCACCGATCACTGCGATTTTCTTCGTTTTATTCAAATCGATAGGCAATACGTTACCGTTGTTCTGCAACAATACAATGCCTTCTTCTCCAATCTGACGTCCGGCTTGTCCGTGCTCGGGAGAACCTAAAGAGCCGAACGGTTTGTGCGGATCCATTGAAGTACGGAATATCAGACGAAGGACATTGCTAACCTTTTCGTCCAGTTCCTTTGTTCCTACTTTACCCTCTTTTATCAGTTTCAGGTAAGGGAAAGCAAGGTAATAATTATCATACGCATTTCTCGTTCCGGCAGACAGTCCGTTCGTCCAGGAACCAAATTCCAAGTCCATACCATTGTGAATAGCCTGTTCGGTGTTGTGCACACCTCCCCAGTCGGACACTACAACGCCATCAAAACCCCATTCATCACGAAGAATATCTTTAAGCAGACGTTTGTTGTGACAAGCGTGCTGTCCCTGATAAAGATTATAAGAGCCCATAATCGACCATGTTCCACCTTCCTGAACAGCCGCTTTAAAAGCAGGCAGGTATATTTCATAAAGAGCACGATCACTCAATTGCACATTAGTGGTATGACGGTTGAACTCCTGATTGTTCAATGCATAATGCTTCACACAGGCAGCTACCCCGTTCTCTTGTACACCTTTGATGTAAGGAACCACCATAGTGGCGGATAGATACGGGTCTTCTCCCATATACTCGAAGTTACGTCCGTTCAAGGGAGTACGGTAGATATTCACACCGGGACCCAACAAGATGTCTTTCTTGCGATAACGCGCCTCTTCACCGATACTTTTCCCATAAAGATGCGACATTTCGGGGTTCCATGTAGCAGAAAGACACGTCAGTGCCGGATAGGCAATACAGGAGTCGTTTGTCCATCCTGCCTGATCCCATTCATCCCACAACACTTCCGGACGGATACCGTGAGGACCGTCGGTAGCCCATACTTCGGGGATTCCGAGGCGGGGAACGCCTGCCGAACTAAATTTAGACTGTGCATGAATCATCTTCACCTTTTCTTCAAGGGTCATCCGGTTCAATGCATCTTTCACTCGCTCTTCGATAGGCTTACCAGTATCCAGATACACGGGCTTCTGCGCAAAGGCAGACAACGCAGTCATCACAGACAAGCCAAGTAACATTGCTTTGAGTTTCATGTTTATTGATGATATAAGAAATGAGTTAATACTTTATTTATATAGACTCCCAAACAGGGGATATTTCCTAGTTGCGGACGGGTTTATTAATGTTTTTTACATTATTCCGACCAAAGATGAATCCTGAAAGGGTACAATTCATCATACCCTTTCAGGATAGGTTCAATAAAAATCCGGCATCAATCTTCAGATCAATTTATTTTCTCAACCTTCAGATCAGCATTTGCATTGCCATTCGTTACATCAATGGTAAATCGATAGACAGCTCCTTCTTCAAATGCTTTATTATCCTGCATTTCCAAGTTTCCGGAATCTGTAAGTTTAAGCTGTTCCACTAAAGTATTGCTTGCATAATTTTTGAATTCATCTCCCCAATCATTCTGATAGAAGAACTTAAAGCTAATCGCCTCCCAGTCACCACTAGTCTTCAACGTTTCCCCAGCTTTCAAGGTTAGCTGATACTTTTTAGGAGCAACTTGCGCCAGACAGAGCGCTTTACCTGGCTCCCAACCTACTTCGGAAGACGCAACAGAAGGCTTACCGATTCCTTTCCCGATAGCCCAGATTGCACCCGTTCCGTCATCTTGCAATTTGGCCGGTTTACCATCTTTCAAAGCCATTACAGAAAAATACTTCAAAACAGCATTAGCTGTCACCCGATAATCTCCGTTAATCGGCAGGAACTTCAATGCACCATCACTTTGTTTCTCAAAGAAGTCAGGATCGATCCACCATTCATTCAAATTATCAATGCCTGTAACAGTTATCATTTGTCCTTGTGTAAACGCCTGATCCGACTTATATATATCAGTATCTGTCACCTCCATCTTATCATTACCAAAGAAAATATCCGGTGCAGGTAAATCTACCTTCCCTACTTTCTCCACTGTCAACACAGCCTTGGTATTGCCTTTCGTCACATCAACTGTAAACCTGTAAATACCTCCTCTTTCGAACTTCTGACCTTCTTCCAGTCCCAAGTTTCCGTCCGATGAGATTTTAACCAATTCACTCGTTGTAGAAATAGCATCACCCTTAAACTCGCCGTTGTCCCATTTATTGATATGGAAGAACTTAAAGTTAATATCATCCACTTTCATGGTAACGCCAGCTATAAATGTCAGTTGATACTTCTTCGCAGTAAGCTGTGGCATACACAGACCGTTTTCCGGAGTCCACCCTACTTCAGAAAGTGCCACCGACGGTTTACCGATTCCTGTTCCAATAGCCCAGATAGCACCTGTTCCATCATCCTGCAACTTGGCAGCCTCACCATTCTTCAAAGCAATGACAGAGAAATACTTCATTTTACCATTGGCTGTTATTTGGTAACTTCCGTCAATCGGCAGGAATTTCAATGTTCCATCTTCCTGCTTTTCAAAATAATCCTGGTCTATCCACCAATTATCATAATCAGGCACCCCTTCAAACGCTAGAATGTCATTCTTCTTCAAAGTCAACTTGATTGCATAGATATCATTCTCTACCAATTCCATATCTTCACCGTTCACCTTTAACTTGGCAAATGGTTCTGCCTCGTAAGTCAACGTATTAAACTTGATAGCATAATTTCCCGGTTCCGTATTAGAAAATGAGATAGCATTAGTAGAACCGGCTTCAATCGTTCCATTCTCCCAGCCGAAGGTCAATTCGTTCCCATTCTCTCCCACTTTCGGAGTCTTGATATACGCTTTCATCTTTTGCGAGAAGTCTCCTGTCACACTATACTTGTACATGGCTTGCCGTTCCATCCGGTACTCTTTTCCTTCCTCATCCACTAATGTCAGATAGGGGAAGTCCGGTCGTGCCAGAGCGAGTTCTTTCGTCATTTCTGTGGTAGTAAAATGAATGTTCTGAAGAATATATTTCAAAGTTGCCTTTCCATTAGGAATATTAGCATAATAAGGAACAAAGATTTTACCAGTATAGTCATTTCCGCTTGTCTTTGTACGGATGACCGTTTCAGACACTTGTTCTTCTCCATAAAAAAGCTGTGCTTTCAACGTAGAAAGAGGCACATCCACATCCGAGGCTTTAATCGTAAACGGAAGACTGTCACCAAAAAGAGCATCTGCATTCTCTGCTTTGATTTCCATACTCGGATTACCGGGCAAGAATTCGTCATCATTACAGGAATTCATGGATAACATTCCTGCCAAAGCCAATATAATATAACTGTTTTTTTTCATTGTCTTGATCGTTTTAAAGTTCTTATTCCGACTTTGCCCAACGATAGGAAGTCACAGATTTGCCCGGAACATCATAAGCAAAATGACGCTTACCATCACTTAAGGTTATCTTTTTAGTCTTTTCATTATTATTCATCAGTACAAAAGCGTATGTTCCATCCGGATTCTCGAAAGCAGAATACATGATATTGCTATCAGCATAGCCGGATGCACCGATACGTACCGCTCCCGGTTTCACCACACTTGAGAGATGGGCGATGATATAATAATGTGAGTTGCGGATAATTGTCTTATAGTCGCTATTACTGATATCCACCGCTCCGTAGCAAGTCTGGCAACCGCCTTCACGGTTAGGAGCACGGTCATTATCAAGCATCAGGTTCCACACTATAACTCCCCTACACCAGTTGTTGATCGTACCCAATGCTACTTCTTTCATATCTTCCAGCAATCGTTTCGACAAATCACGTCCGCTATTCCATGTTCCGATAGAAGTCTCCGTGAAAAGAAGTTCCTTTTCAGGATAGGCTTTGTATGTATATTTAAAAGCTCTTCGCGATTCCCGCCATAGTTGTGATAAGCAGCTCCGGCCAGGTATTGGGAAGCAGCTGCGTCCTCATACATCTTACCGGGGTAGTTCTTTTCCGTTGCAATATCACTATAATCATAGTTATGATCGTATGCATAAATTTTCGTAGCCAGTCCGGCTGTTTTGAATTTAGGTCCGAGTGCTGTTTTCACAAAGTCCCTCTGTTCTTCCCAACTCATATAAAGTGAAGCGGAATTACCACGGTTCAACGGTTCGTTCTGGGGAGTTACAGCATAAATATCAATGCCTTCGGCGTTGAAGGCTTGTACCCATTTCACAAAATAAGTGGCATAGTCCTGATAATAGGCTGGATTCAGCTGACCGTTTGTCCATGAATCCAGCGGAGTAAGATCTGTGAGACTCTTTACTTTCATCCATTTTGGACAAGTCCAAGGGGCGGCAATGACTTTAATAGAAGGATTGATGCTCAAAATCTCTTTCAGAATCGGAAGGATATAGTCTTTCTCTTCACTTTGCAAAGCAAAATGCTCAATACCTTTCGTATCACAGCAGGTATATTCGCTCAATGAAAAGTCCGAGCAGCCGATAGAGATACGGATATAGCTAAATCCGAAGCCTTTGTCGTCAGAGAATGTTTCCGTAAGGAAGGCGTGACGATCTTCCGGTTTCATTTGCAGAAGATTAAAACAAGTGGCGCCTGTGATAGCAGCTCCGAAGCCATCCATTGTCTGATATTGTTCAGTCGGATTCAATGTGATTGAAGTAGGTGCCAAATTATCTTTCGAGCTGAAATTAACGGCATCACGGGTCAAATCGCGAGTCAGGCTGCTAGTGGTCGCATAAATAGTCACATCTCCGGTCGGAACAGGTGTAACCGGTTTCTCCGCATCGTCACTGTTGCTGCATGCAGCTAATATGGTGAAGCATCCTAAAAAGGTCAATGCTATATTTCTCATGTCTATCATAATCTTAAGTTTTCTATGTTTTTAGTTGAATTAATAACCCGGATTCTGGTGAATCTTATCATTCGCGTCGATTACCGACTGCGGAATTGGCAAACGATAAGAGTTCTTATCAAAAGTGTAAATCTGCGCTTTGCGACCTGAATCCTTGGAATACACTGCATTCATCACCTCTTCTACCTTGTCCAGACGGACCAGATCAAACCATCGTTGTCCCTCAAAAGCCAGTTCTAACCGACGTTCTTTAAGTAAGGCATTCAGCAGGACGTTTTTGTTTGAACGGACAGAGGTGGGAAGTGCTCCCAATTTGGCACGGTCGCGCACTTCATCTATTATATCGGCGGCTCCTTCCAAATCCGGCGTATCCTGCATAATCAGTGCTTCTGCTTTCAGCAACAGGACATCGGCATAACGGTACTTGATAATACTGCTGTTGGCAGAGCGGCATTTATACATGAACGGATAATTATCAGACGGATAATAGTTGCTCCAATTACAATCGTAATAGACTATTGATTCTTTGAAACGGACTTCATCCCCTTCCTGTTTGAAAGCACTAATCAGGTCACGGGACGGAGTCACCCATTTCGCCCACGTGAAATTGTTATTCCAGTTCACGAGATCACGCCCGAACATCCATGTACACCAGTTACCTGCTCCGGATGTAAATTGTGCTTCAAGAATCGATTCTTTTGTATTACGCATCTTTGCATCTGTTCCCGCAGCATTCATTCCAAACAAATCACTGAAATCATCTACCAGATCAAAACCGTCTGCTTTCACCTCATCACAATATTGGATAACTTTCGTATAATCACGCAAAGGTTTCTCGGCATATATTTTAGCCAATAAGGTACGAGCTACAGATTTGGAAAACAACGTCTTATTCCCCGGCGTATTGTCCGGAGCATACAATACTGCATCCAATAAATCCTTTTCAATCTGCTGATAAGCTTCAAGTTCCGTATTTTGTTTGGGGAAATATTGTGGATATACCTCATCAATGTTTTCAGAAGTAATATCATCAGCCACCGTTGTAATCACAGGGAAATCACCCCAAAGACGTACCATGTCAAACATTACCATGGCACGGAATATCTTCGCTTCTGCTTTGTATTGCGCCCGTTCGGCAGTAGTCAACGAATTATCTGTCACCAGGTCAATGTTACAAATGAGTTTATTGGCACGGGCCACATCCTCCAAATAACGGTTCCAGTCACGTTCCAACACAGAATTGGAACCTTCAATCGAGTTATTCTCAAACGGGACAACTTCCGCTCCGGTAGTACCGGCATAAGCATTATCCGAATGGGAATCTGAAATCAAAAGTAAATCCACATACCAATGTTCCTGACGGTCGCGCATTTGATTATAAAGCGTTGTCAGATGACTTTCAACTGCAGCTTTATCCTTGAATACGATTTTTGTACCATCACTTGTCACTCCTTCCGTCACATCCGAATAGGTGTCTAATGGCTCATAATTCAGCGAGCAGGAAGAAAGTCCCAATAGCAAGCCGGAGGTTAATCCGTAAAATATAGTTCTTAGTTTCATAATCTTTCCTTTCATTAGAATTCAACATTAATACCAAACACGTATGATCTGCAATGAGGGTAAGTACCCCAATCGATACCTTGTACCGTACCGCTGTTACCCCATTGGTTTACTTCCGGGTCCATTCCCGAATAGCTGGTCCATGTCAGCAGGTTAGTAGCCGTGAAGTAAGGTTGCAAACGGGTAATTCCCCATTTCTTCAATAGTTTACCTTTAACGTTGTAGGACAAGGAAACATCCTTCAATCTTAGATAACTGCCATCTTCTACAAAATAGGTAGAATTGAGCAATTTGAAATTAGCCTTAGGCACGTCTGTTATCTGTCCGGGTATTTTCCAACGATTCAGTACACGGGCCGACTGATTCTTACCATCATACATGCCTTCCGTTTCAATACGTGAAGCATTATAAATATCGTTTCCATAAGAACCTTGGATAAAGATACTCAAATTAAAGCCTTTCCATGAAAAGGTATTAGTCATACCATAGGTGAAATCCGGATTCGGATCACCGATATAGGTACGGTCGGAAGATGATATTTTACCGTCATTGTTCAAATCACGATACATCAATTCACCGGTTTCAGGATCTACCCCATCACTTATATAACCGTAGAAACCTCCCAAAGCACGGCCCGGCTCATTACGTACCACATAGTCATTCACCACATCCGCAGTTTTAGCATCGTAATAAACTTTCTGTAATTCCAGTTTTGTCAATTTATTCCGGTTAAAAGAGATATTGAAGTCTGTATCCCATGTAAATGCTCCTCCACGAAGATTTTTCGAACTAATAGAAAGCTCAAAACCCTTATTTACCATTTCACCCTCGTTACGGGCAATAGACGTAGCGGCTGCGGCACCGGCAGGTAATGATACATTCATCAACATGTTTTTGGTCTTCTTATAATAATAGTCGGCATTAAACGTCAACCGTCCATTCAATATGGTCAGATCCAGACCTATATTGGTCTGTGTCGTGGTTTCCCATGTTAAATCAGATGTACGCAAGTTGGCCTGGCTAATGGTAGGAACAGCATTTGCATAATCAGTAGAATCACCTTCGCCGCCTTTCTTAAACCATTCGATACGACCGATATTGTAACGCTGCAAATATGCATAGTCACCAATACCCGACTGGTTACCGGTTTGTCCCCAGCCACCGCGCAATTTTAAATCGTCAATCCATGTAAGGTTCTCCATGAACTTCTCTGAAGAAATACGCCAGGCTGCAGAGAATGAAGGAAATACGCCCCAACGATGATCGGGATGCAATTTAGAAGAACCATCGGCACGAAGATTAGCCGTTACCAGGTATTTACTGTCGAAGTTATAAGCTACACGTCCGAAGAATGACATAATTCCCCATTGAGATGCACCCGTACCTGTATTATCCCAAGATATTTTATTGGCAGCATTCAATGTTTGAATCTGATCGCTACGATAGTGTGAACCGTTGATCCAGCTATTTGAATAGTCTGAATCCGTCCATGACGAACCGGCCATTACTTCCAAGCCATGTTTCTTGAAGTTTTTATTATAAGTCAATACATTATCAAATGTCAGCACCGTGTTCATATTCCGATTGTCCGAAGCCTCACCGTACTGATTGCGGCCCCAAGCAGTAGAAATCGGATCAAGAAAAGTGGTATTAACGGCGTTGCGACGGTCAAGAGTAAGAGTAGACTTAAACTTCAGTTCCGGAAATGGAGTCAGCAATATATTACCCGATGCCAACAAGCGGTTTTCTTTGTCTTTGTTATTTTTCGCGCGGGCCATATTTTCTAATGGATTGGTGATATTACCCACTCCATAGAAGTTATTGTAATACTGATTAGGGTTCAAAGCATCCCACACCGGCGCATAAGTCGGTGTATTGATAACAGCCAGAATAACACCACCCCGATTCGAGCCTGTTCCCATTGCTCCGCCTCCATTGCTTGTATAATCTGAATAAGAGATATTAGCACTTACTGTCAGCCATTTACGAACCTGATTTTCCAGATTTACCCGGAAATTGTAACGCTTGTAATAAGAGATGTCCAACACTCCCTGTTCTTTGAGGTAACCCGCAGAAAGGTAATATTTCATTTTCTCATTACCATTGGATACAGCTACCTGATAATTTTGAGTCTTTCCGGTCGTATACGTTTCATCAAACCAGTCGGTGCGGTCGGGTAATCCGTCCGGCAAAGACACTAGTCCGATTTCATCCTGCAATTCTTTATATTGTGCTGCATTCAGGGATTCTACTTTATCGGCCACTTTGTTCAAACCGAACTGGGCTGTCAAAGAAACTTTGGCATTACCGGCTGCACCGGCCTTCGTAGTAATTAGAATGACTCCGTTAGCAGCACGCGAACCGTAGATAGATGCTGATGAAGCATCTTTCAATATCTGCATACTCTCAATATCATTCGGAGAAAGGAACTTGATATTGTCTACAGGCACTCCATCTACTACATACAACGGGTCATTACTACCATTCATTGAAGTAGTACCACGAACACGGATAGACATTTCACCGCCCGGCGTTCCGTTAGGCTGAATCACCGAGACACCGGCTGCCTTACCTTGAATGGCCTGCCCTGCCGAAACAATAGGCCGCATATCCAAATCCCTGGTAGATACGGAAGAGATAGCGGTAGTCACATCTTTCCGTTTCACCGAACCATAACCGATGACCACCACTTCATCAAGCACTTCATTATCTTCCTGAAGTGTGATCTTCATCTGTTGGGCTGCCTTTACCTCCTGCGACTTATAACCCACATAAGAGAATATCAAAATGGCGTTTTGCTTAACGTTTAATGTGAAGTTGCCATCTAAATCGGTAATTGCTCCGTTAGACGTACCTTTCTCTTGTACACTAACACCGATTAGCGGTTCTTTTTGAGCATCCAGGACCTGACCGGATGCAGTAATTTGCTGTGCGGATGCACTCAAAGATAAAAACATTGCCAAGATAGCAAAGAAAATCTTGCGACTCCCCGAAAGGATTTTTCGCCTGTTTTTTTTCATGCGTACTAAGTTTTAAAGTTAATAATAAGACGCTCGTCAGCAATGGGCTATTCTCATTACTTTCGAAGCACAGGTCAAAAGTATAAAGAAATTAAAGTGAGCTAACAAGGAGGGGGCAATAAGTGGATTACACAAAACGATAATCCACTTATTTTCATCTATTTACATTCAGAACGTATACCTAAAAAAGTGGTTGATTTACAGTCCGAATTAGCGAATTTTTCGCACTAAATCGTCAAAATCCTCTCTCGATCCACGGGCTTTATTCCTTACTTTCGCCCGATAATTATAAATTGTATTCACCGAATAACGAAGAAACTCCGCAATTTGTGAACTGTCTTCAATACCCAGACGTATCAAAGCAAAGATGCGCAGTTCAGTATTCAATAACTCGCCTTTCTTCGGTAAAATCTGTTCATTTTCCTGTAATAAGTCATTGAATTCTCCCACAAAGTTAGGGAAGAGATGCAAAAAGGCTGTATCAAAGTTAGCATACAATTCTTCCAGTTCTTCGTCAAGAGCATCTTGGGAACGCGTTATCTTTAATAACTCCGCAATTTGTCCGGCAGACACTTTCTTATTCACCATCCGCCGGTAAGCGTCTAAACGGTTGATATAAGTAGAACACAACTTGATGAAACGGGCAATATACTCTTCCTTGATCTGATTGGACTCCGAGAGTTCGATATTGGTAGAAGACAAGCAACTATTCATTTGCCTCAACTCCTCATTCAATCCGTTTAACTGCTTATTAGCTACCTGAAGATGATTTCTTGCATCTGCCAGCTTTTTCATCTGACGGTAGATATATCCCAAAGCTACAATCAACAACACCAATAGTGCAGTGATAAGCAGCAGGTTCTGTTGAAGACGGTCGTTCTGCTTTTCAATCATTGCCTGATAGGTTTTATCAATCAATGAAAGCACGTCAGCACTCTGCCAACTACGCAGACGGGCATTGTAGAACTTGGTCGCATTCCACGAAAAGCGCATATATTGGTACGCACGTTCCATATCACCATCTTCGTAAAGTAGCTGGGCAAGCATCCACAACGAAGCATGGTCCTTAATGGCAGAACGAATATCCGATATAGCAGAAAGACAAAGATTCCGTTTCTCTCCCAGACTATCATTACTGTACTTGTAAATCAAAGAACGATGATAAGTAGCCATCGCATATTGGGGAGTATATGGTTCTATTTTCGTCAACCGGAGATCATTCACTTTCAGGGCATCCTCATACTGGCGTTGATCGCGAAATGATGCTTCACGCATCAGCAGGTATTCTTCCGATTCCGGAGGCAATATAGCATATAATGAATCTCTATATGCCTGTGAAATACTCCAATAACGTCCCGAAAAGGTTTTATCCTGTGTATAAACGCCCAACTCGCCATACACATGGTCAAAGCAGGTGTAATAATCGGCTATTAAACGAGGAATGATTTTCCGACGATCTACCGATTCCAGCACATCAAGAGACTCTTTATACATTCCAGTTGATGATAATAATAGCGAAAGCTGCAACTGACTTTCTATCTTCCGGTCCGTATCACGCAAGCGCTCTGCAATCCGGATATTTTCATTCAAATAGTGGATTGCAGAGTCGCAGATAAAGGCTTTATATTCTTTGTATATCTGACTGTTCAGATTGTACTGTTCCGCGGAATTAGGTTCTATTCCGTGTGTCAGTTCTTTAAGGTGCTTGATACGTGATTCTCGTTGAACCACATAAATTTCATGTTCCTGAATCGTCAAATCAAGCACATTCAACAGTGAGTCCAAGGTCTTATCGGCCCGGGTATATAGTGGAAAAGAGAGAAGTAAAAGAAATATCAGGTACTTTTTTTTCATCGGAGTATTAAACTTTAATAGAAGATTACAAGACTAATAAAGACAAATGTAGAGAAAATCTTCGTAATCTGATTACAAATGGCTCATAAATTAAAGGAACAAACCCCGGATACATACCTGATGAAAATAAATACCATATTACCAACCCAAGCTCTTACCAATAAAAGTATTATCTTTGTTGCATGAAAAAGTTAGTCATTGTAGGATGTGGACGACTTGCAGAAATCGTTGCGGATGCAGTTGTCAAAGGCTTATTACCAGATTATGACTTGGTAGGTGTCTATTCGCGTACTGCTTCAAAAGCAGCGCACATCGTTCATAAAATGCAGCAACACGGCAAGCCTTGCATTGCTTGCGCCACATTGGAAGAGTTATTAGCATTAAAACCAGATTATCTGGTGGAATCGGCCTCTCCTGCCGCTATGCGGGAATTGGCTTTGCCAGCATTGAGAAACGGAACCTCTGTCATTACCTTGTCTATCGGTGCTTTGGCAGACGAGACATTCTATCGGGAAGTGGCAGAAACCGCCAAGGCAAATGGCACACGAATCTATATCGCATCCGGAGCTACCGGTGGATTCGATGTTTTAAGAACTGCCTCTCTGATGGGAAATACGACGGCCCGCTTCTTCAATGAAAAAGGTCCTAACGCACTCAAAGGAACTCCCGTTTATGATGATTCTTTGCAAACGGAGCAACGTACTGTTTTCTCCGGAAGTGCTGCGGAAGCTATTCGCCTCTTTCCAACCAAAGTGAATGTTACAGTTGCCGCCTCACGAGCTTCTGTCGGTCCGGAGAACATGCAGGTATCCATACAATCTACCCCCGGATTTGTGGGAGATACGCAAAGGGTAGAAATCAAAAATGACCAGGTGCATGCCGTAGTAGACATTTATAGTGCTACATCGGATATTGCAGGGTGGTCAGTAGTGAGCACCCTGATTAATATCACATCACCCATTGTATTCTGACAGATTGGCCAATACTTTTGCGCTCAGGCGGTCAAACGCCTGACGCGTGCGGCCAGTAGACACCTGCATACAACGTACATGCGGATGATTGAGCAGTTGCTCACTCCCCAACGCGCCTATCGTGTCACAAAAACAAAGGTTGTCACCTTCCAGCCATTCAGCGAAAGCTGCCTCATCCCATGCCGGCGACAAACCGGTATTGAATAAGATTTTCCGATTACCCATCTGCCTGAATTCCTCTTCATTCAACAGAACCGTATTTTTATTAAGGCAACAGCAAATGACTTCACTCTCTGCAAGGAGTTTCTCCAACGGCAAAAAGCAATATCCTTTGGCAGTAGCCGCTTCTTTCTCACTGCGGGCATAATATGAAATATCAGCACCAAAGAACTTCAAAGCATCCGCTATCATGCCGCCCGACTTACCTAGTCCGACTATTCCGACTTTCAATCCGGTAATCTCACGAGGCAACTCCTCCCACGATTCCTGCCCGAAGCCATGCAAACAGCGCACCAACTCACTGACTACATATTCTACCACTCCCTCATCACCATAATCCCGGATACCCGTTACCGTAATCCCCCGTTCATTGGCATAGCGAATATCGACATTCGCACTTTCGGGAGAATAGAGCGAGCAACACATTCCAATGTATTTCACATTCGGACAACATTCAAGTACATACCGGTTGATGCGGGAGGTATAACTCAAAAGCACCGCATCGGCATCTCCGATACGGGCAATGATTTCATCATCACTCGCGGGTATATCAGGATACATCACCACCTGACCGGCAAATGAATACAACGTTTTTTCGGCCGACGGAACCAGGCTGACCGGTTCTATAGCTACAAGTTTCTGAAACATCGTTTTTTTATTTTAGAAGTATTATAAAAACAAACATACACGGTTACCGGATTAGCAACCCAACATGGGCGCTAAGATACAAATTTCTAGCCATAATATCATTTAATGATGGACGATAACAGTATGTTTTAGACATACGAACGCAAGTTAAACATATCCAATCAGAGTTCACTACTCGCCATCCGGTTCCTTTCGTGGCGATGCTATAAAATGCATCTGATTACCCCGTCCCTCCCGCTTGATAATGCCTTCGGCCGCAAAAGATTTAAGATCGTCCAATGCAGTATTCTTCAAACGCCCGGTAAGTTCTGTATAAGTGGTTCTTGTGATGAAGCCATGCTCCCCGATATATTGCAGGACGAGTTTCTTCAGGTTCTCCCTGTCCCACTTACATGAAGTATTGAAATCGACACACTTTCTGCGCTCCAAATCTCCGCGAATACCTACACGCATACTCTTGGAAGCACGGAAATTCACCCCGTTGAAAGCTACGGATTCAGAACGAATATCATTCTTATTTGCTACCAATCGGGAAGCTTTCACTTTGGCTGAAAAGAAACCGAACTCTCCCAATTCGACGCGGTATCCTTCACCCAGATATTGCAATACATCCTCTTTCAGTTCTATAAGGATACCTTCTATCACTCCTTCCTTAAATCCGGTTCTCTTAGCAACGCCACGGATCAATCGTTCTGCCGGAATCGTTCCACTGTAGACAATGTCGGCATACATTGTTTCCGTTTCTCCTTCCTTAGTAGTCAAGGCAGGCTTCTTCTTTAAATTGTAAAAGGCCATAATCTTATTATTATATTTAAGACTTTTCAGTGCAGAGAATAAAGATTTTCAGTGCAGAGATTATCATAGTTTATGCA
>NC_021017.1:3058805-3106866 GCF_000210075.1 Bacteroides xylanisolvens XB1A | reverse complement strand
TAGTTTATGCACTCGGGTAGTTGTCCAGTTGTAACGGGACAATAGTCACCTTATAGAAAAACAAATATCACCTTATAAAGTGATATTTATCACTGCATAAGATGACCACTTGTCTTTGCAAGGGTAAAAAACAGTAAAGATACAAAATTAATTAGCGGAAAGCAAGAGACGGTACAATAAAGCTCAATATATGATTGTAATATGATTGCAAAATAAAATTCATCTGCCAACTACCGGACATCGGTTTCTCTTTATTTATTCACATAGATTTGTTTATTTCTAAATTATTTCAGTACATTTGCCTGACCTACTTCTATTACAGAAAGGATGAAAATAGACGAAATACAGTGCATAAAAGAACTACGCAACGGCTCTTACCAGGCTTTTACCCAGATTTATGAAGCCTACGCCGACCGACTTTACAGCTTTGTTCTTAAACAACTAAAAAATCGTTCCCTGGCACAAGATATTGTTCAGGATACCTTTTTACGCCTATGGGACAACCGTAGCCAACTGAATAGCTTTGGCAACCTGCAAGCCTTTATTTTCACTATTGCCAAACATCAGGTAATCGATTATTTCCGCAAACAAGTCAACGAACTACAATTCGAAGACTTTATGGAGTATTGCGAGAACCAAGAGAGCGATGTATCTCCAGAAGACCTATTATTGTATGATGAATTCCTGCAACAACTGAAGAAATCAAAGAATATTCTGTCACAACGGGAACGAGAGATTTATGAACTAAGCAGAGAAAAACATATTCCAGTCAAACAGATTGCCGAGCAACTGGAGCTTTCCGAGCAAACAGTAAAGAACTATCTGACTTCCGCTCTGAAGATCCTTCGCAGCGAAATAATGAAATATAATATTCTCTTTATTTTCTTCTTATAATATCGTCACTGCAACACATCACAAGGGGAAGGCAATAATATCTTCTCCCACAAAAAAGATCTCTATCTGATTTTTATGTTATAAAACACAAAGAAATCATAGTACTCTCTTATTCCATTCACGTATAACCAATAGAAACACCTATAATATGGCTACACATTTTAAAGATTTATACCGCCGATATATGGAGAAGGGACTACCTTCTTCTGACTTGAGAGAGTTCAAAAAAGAACTTGACCACATACCGGATGAAGAACTTTGGAATACCATGATAAACATGGAAAAAGATTCTGCACCGGAAATCGGGATGCCCCCCATGATGAAAAAGCAGATACGTAAGGAACTTCATCAAATCATCTGGAGAAGACGCTGGTATCAATTTGCGAAATATGCCGCTGTCATCGCTCTACTCGTCACCTCTTCCTTCGGCATATATTCCTTATTCGATACTCCAAGTTCGCAACAAATGATAACTGCCAATGTAAAACCCGGCAGCAAATCAGAGATCATATTGCCGGACGGAACAAAAGTGCAACTGAATGGTGCCACTACCATCAGATATGACGTCAATGATACAGAACAACGACTCGTACATCTATCAGGAGAAGCTTTCTTCGATGTAGCCAAAAGCCCGGACTGTCCTTTCAGAGTCATGGTAAATGACTTCCAGATCGAAGTATTGGGAACTTCTTTCAATGTGAATACATATAAGAAAGATGTTATCGAAACCTCTCTGCTTACCGGAAAAATTAAAATATCCGGCGGCTCTCTCCCGCACGAATATACGCTTACTCCCGGTGAAAAAGCAACCTACTCCAGTGTAGACAAAGCCCTCAAAATTACAAAAGCTGATGTGCATGTAGAAACAGGCTGGTGTAATGATTATCTAATTTTCGACTCCGAGCCTTTAATTGATGTTATAGAGCAAATAGAACGGTGGTATGGAGTAGAAATAGAACTAAAATATCCACAGATTGCACAAGATTTACTGTCCGGTTCTTTCCGCCATGAAAATATACAGAATGTTATCCATTCATTGAGCCTTCAGTATAAATTCAAATATGAGATACATAAAGATAAAATCATTATTTATTAACCTCAAAAGAAAGGAGCCTATGAAAGATATAATATAAGCTATTTAAAGAAAAACAACCAAAGAATCGCCCAATCCTTTGGTTGTATGAAAGTCGATAAAATTAATCCATTAAAACATGAAAAAATAGTATCAACTATGAATTACACAAAGTTAATTTTTTCCTTTAAAAAGAGGAGACATAATCTCCTTATTTTTAGAAACTTTACCATTTTGCTCACTGGAATGATTTTACTATCCACAACAGGAGCATTGGCACAAAAAGGAAATGTGTCGGTAAACATCAATAATGGTACGGTGAAAACATTCATAAAGGAGATCGAGAAACAAACCCGGTATACATTCGTTTATCGGAACAATGTCCTCAACGACCAATCGAAAGTGACCGTCAACTGTAAAAATAAGCCTCTTGATCAAGTACTGTCACAAGTATTCACTCCATTAAATGTTTCTTATTCGCTTAATAACAATACCATAGTATTAGTGAAGCAAGAAGTGCAACAACAGAAAAAAAACGAAAAGAAAACCATCAAAGGTACTGTGACAGATGGAAAAGGCGAACCGATTATCGGAGCCAATGTAATACAGGAAGGTGGCATCGGGACAATTACAGATGTTGAAGGAAATTTCACCGTCACAGCAGACCTATCCAAGCCGTTGGAAATATCCTACATCGGATACAAAAAGAAATCTATCCGCATCGGTGCTTCACCAACAATCAACATAGCGCTGGAAGAAGATGCACACGTCATGGATGAAGTTATCGTCATCGGATATGGCTCCAAAACCAAGCGGGATGTTACCTCTTCCATTGGAACTTATAAACCGGGAGAAGTCAATGTCCGCCAGGTATTAGGTGTTGACGAACTGTTGCAGGGACGCGTATCCGGAGTGAATATAACGTCAGCATCCGGTGTACCGGGAAGTAAAAATCGGGTCAGTATCCGTGGAATCGGTTCAATTACCGCAGGTAACGAACCACTATATGTAATTGACGGAGTACCTATCAACAATACGTCAGGAGATACTGGTGCTTGGGGAGCACAATCAATGAACGGTCTGAATGATTTCAATCCCTCCGACGTAGAATCTATACAGATTTTGAAGGATGCAGCTTCCGCTGCTATTTATGGCTCACGTGCAACAAATGGTGTTATCCTGATAACAACTAAAAAAGGAAGCAAGGGACAGGCCAAAGTAAACATTGACACGAATGTTAGTTTCTCCAACCTGACCAGAACAGACAAACTGGATATGACCGACACTGATCTGTTTCTGGAAGTTCTGAACGAAGCTATCGACAACTATAATCTGCAAACCAACAGTACGCAGGCACGTATTGATAACCCTGCACCGGGAAAAGCACAGACAAACTGGCTCGATCTGGTACTTCGTACGGCTGTTACCTACACGACTACCGCGTCTGTGTCAGGCGGAACAGATAAAACGAATTATTACTTGTCCGCCAATTACAAACACAACGAAGGTGTAATTATCAACAATCAGCTCAAACGTTACAATTTGAAGGTTAATCTGGACACGGAAATCAAAAAGTGGCTCAAGGTAGGAACCGCCCTGAATTTAAGCTACTCGCGTAATAACCGCGTTCCCACCGGCTATAATATAGGAACCAGTGTCATTACCCGCGCCATCGAACAACGTCCATGGGATTCTCCTTATCGTCCCGACGGAGAATATGCTGTCGGAGGACAGGAGTTGGCCAACCATAACCCGATACAGGCTCTTAACGAAGAAGATGTATATATCGATAATTACCGTGCCCTCGGTTCACTCTATATGCTGTTTAACATAACGAAAGACTTGAACTTCAAAACCACACTCGGAGAGGATTTCAACTATACGGAAGAACACATTTATTACACAGCCGATCACCCCTATGGCAATAAAGTAGGAAAGCTTATTGACGGACGAAAATCTTATGCGAGTACTTTATGGGAAAACGTGCTCACTTATAAACACTCCTTTGAAGAAGATTTCTCTCTGGACGTCATGCTGGGGCATTCTATACAAAAGGATGTAACTTCCTCGGCCGCACAAACGGGTATCGGATTCCCCTCTCCATCTTTTGACGTCAACTCTGTTGCTGCCGAATACTCGGATATAAGTACAGGACTTTCTTCATTCCTGCTCCAATCATTCTTCGGCCGTTTAAGTCTGAACTACAAGAACCGCTATTTACTAACGGGAACCATGCGTGCTGACGGTTCTTCCAAATTCATATCCAGCAATCGCTACGGATATTTCCCGTCTGTCAGCGCCGGTTGGAATTTGGGAGAAGAATCTTGGTGGAAATATCCACAAACCGATGTAAAGTTCCGCGCAAGCTGGGGTTGCACCGGTAATCAGGGAGGTATCGGCTCTTATGCTTATCAAGCATTAGCCGGTGGAGGATACAACTATAACGGTGAGAACGGTTTAGGACTGACTACTGCAGGCAACCGCGATCTTAAATGGGAAAAAGCCCAACAAGCTGACATCGGAGTAGACCTTTCTTTTTTCAGAGGTGCGATCACATTCACAGCAGATGCATTTATCAAAGATACCAAGGATTTGCTTTACCAAAAGCCAACTCCTGCTACATCGGGTTATACCAGCCAGGTATGTAATATCGGATCAATGCGTAATAAAGGACTCGAATTTACCTTAGGAGCCAACCTTAGCAAAGGTTCATTCTCATGGCATTCAGATTTCAATATCTCCTTTATCAGAAATAAACTGACTGCGCTTCTCGACAATAATGAGATATTGACAACCAGCTCGATGCACGCCCTTAAAGTCGGCGAACCGATAGGGTCCTTCTATATGATTAAGTGGAAAGGTATTTACCAGTCGGATGATGAAATTCCTGCCAAGATTTACGATCAGGGCGTAAGAGCAGGAGACTGTATTTACGAAGATGTGGATGGCAACGATGTCATAGACGAAAACGACAAACAGTTTGTCGGCTCGGCTAATCCAAAGTTCACCGGTGGTTTCAATAACACATTCAAGTACAAAGGCGTTGACTTGAGCCTGTTCTTTACATTTTCGTCAGGCAACAAGCTCTATGAACTGTGGACCGGAGGTTTACGAATGGGTAACGGTACATGGCCGATACTGAAATCATCTGCAGAATCCCGTTGGACGGGACCGGGCAGTACTAACGAAAATCCGCGTGCCATTTATGGTTATACGTGGAACTCAACCAAGTTTGTCAATACCCGAATGTTACACGATGCATCTTATATCCGTTGCCGTACAGCTTCTATTGGATATACTCTCCCAAAAAGTTGGATTAACCGGATACATATCGATAATCTACGCATATATTTCCAGGCAGATAATCTCTTCATATTAACGAAGTGGCCGTATCTGGATCCGGAAGTAAATGTAAGCCTCTCTGCAACCAATATGGGATATGATTATCTCTACCCATCCCAACCGCGTACGTTTACAATAGGTGTCAATCTTAAATTCTAACAGATATGAAGAATTTTATTATATCATTATTAACAGTATTATTGGTGTTTGCCACTAGTTGCAACGAAATGGACCAATATCCGCATAATGCCGTATCCAGTGATAACCTCACCGAGGAGGATGCTCAATTACTGCTTACCGGACTCTACTTTTATATACAAAACAAACCAACAGTCAATGGTTATCTTACACAAGACATTGTCGGCGGAGATCTTGTCCGCGGCGGAGCGACAGGACTGAAAGATCCGGTATTATTGGTAAAAGACCTGGTTACCCCTGAAAGCGGTTTCGTCAGCGGACCGTGGGATGGATTTTATACTGCTCTCTACCAAGTAAATTCACTGATTGTCGCAGTTGACAAATTAGCAGCCAGCCAGTCACGAAACGAGATACTGGGAGTAGCCAGTTTCTTCCGTGGTCTGATTTATTATCACCTGGTTACCCGCTATGGAGAAGTTCCCATTCTCGAAGCTCCTTTCTCGGGAGACATCGCAGCATCTACCGAAACAGAAGGATGGAGTTTTGTAGAAAAGAATTTTCAGGTAGCAATAGATTATGCTCCTACTTTTTCCGACAAGTATTACGTCTCAAAACAAGCGGCAAAGGCTTTAATGGCAAGAACCAAACTTGCACAAGGCAAAATGACTGAAGCTGCCAAACTTGCTGAAGAAGTGATAGGTGATGCCAATTTCTCACTTGCCGACTTCGACCAGATCTTCCGTGGAAAAGCAAACCGAGAAGAAATATTCTCATTTGTCAATCTGCTCAATGAATCAAGCGTAAACTTGAGTGCTTCCCTCTATTCACGTGCTTCTGCCAATGGAGGTAGCTATACATATGCGCCGACGACAAAAGTGATGAATATGTTCGAACCGGATGATAAACGAACCGCCATATCAATTGATATGCAGGAAACAAATGAAGTCATTAATAAATATCCCGGTGGAGAGGTGACTACCGATCCGATCATTATTACCCGTTTGGGGGAAATGTACCTGATCAGTGCTGAAGCACAAGGACTTTCCAAAGGGCTTACCCGTTTGAATGAGCTTCGGAACTTTCGTGGTCTTCCTTCTGTACACCCTGCCACTGAAGAAGACTTCATAGATGCAATTCTCAATGAGAGACATACGGAACTACTGGCAGAAGGTTTCCGTTGGTTCGACCTTGTCCGCCTCAACCGCCTGGAAAGTGATCTCGGCTTTGAGCGCAAGTATAACAAATTACCTATTCCTGCCAAAGAAAGGTCTCTCAATAAACTTTTAAATCAAAATTCATATTGGGCTAACTAAAACAATGAAAATGATGAACTTATTAAAATACATGCAGATTCTGTCATTTGTATTACCAGTGGCTTTCTTAAGTTGCTCAAACGATACAATTGAAGACGTACATTATACCCCGCAAACAAAAATCGGTCAAAAACTATTAGCGGGTAGTGAAACAGTGGCACGTGTATATACCGATACCAGCTTTGTTGTTGCATTGGGAGTTACGGAAACAGATGTCCATTTTCAAAAGGCAGACAGCCGCTCTACTCATATATTTATAATCGACATTGATTTGAATGAACCAGGGGTTTCATTAGAAGTAGGTATGCCGTATGATGCGGATGTACGCAACAACTTCCAGCGGCAGACACTAACAGAAATGGCAGATTACGCCGACCGTCCGTGGCACCGGGTAGCTGCCATGATTAATGCTGATTTTTGGGATGTCAGTACAATGGATATCAGGGGGCCCATTCATCGCAATGGAGTGATCTTAAAAAACTCATTCATCTTTAAAGAAACACTTCCCCAACAAGCTTTGAGTTTTATCGCGCTGACGAAAGACAACAAAATGGTAATTGCCGACTCTGTGGAGTATCGTGGTATGCAGTACAACCTCAAAGAAGTGACCGGGAGCGGAGTTATCGTGCTACGGGATGGAGAAATATCCGGCGCGACTTATCCAGGTATCGATCCGCGTACTTGTCTTGGATATTCAGATGATGGTCATGTCTACTTCATGGTGGCTGACGGACGTGTAGAGTTCTACTCATACGGACTTACTTATCCGGAAATGGGTTCAATAATGAAAGCATTAGGATGCTCATGGGCTGTGAACCTGGATGGTGGCGGTTCTACCCAAATGCTTATACGACATCCGATAGCGGATATATTCCAAATACGGAACCGGCCTTCTGATGGACAGGAGCGACCTGTCGTAAATACGTGGATGGTAACAGTCAATGAACCTTAAAAAGCAGAAAGTATGAAGAACTCAATATTTATTTTATCTATCCTATTTTGTTGCAACTTGTTCTGTGGATGTTCGGAATCGGACGAATCCGATTCCCGACAATTTCCTCCGAAACTCATTTCCATTATTCCGAAAGCTGGATCGACAGGAGGTACCGCAATTATTTCAGGAGTTCATTTTTCTGAAACAGCAATTGATAATGAGGTATTTATTAACGGAGTACAAGCGGAAATTATCGATGCAACCCAGAATCGTTTAGTGATTGCTCTTCCCAATAATCCGGAAGGTACTTATTCAATCAAAGTTAGTGTGAAAGGGGAAGTTGTAGAAGGACTCAAATTTACTTATGCAACACCTCAAGCTCCACCTGAACTTGCTGTATTACAGGTTATGCCCTCCTCTGCCTATGCAGGAGATTTAGTGACACTGATCGGTCAGTGTTTCAGCACAGTGGTATCAGAAAATCAGGTGACAATCAACGGAGTGACTGCTGAAGTTAAAGAGGCGACTTCCAGCCAACTCAAAATTATCATTCCCGACACCGAGGAAGGCAGTTACCCTATCCGTGTGAGAATTGGTACTAAAGAAGCTGAAAGCCCCCTGTTTACTTACCTTCACACAGTGACATTAACGACCTCTTCTCTAACCCCCGCACGTGGAAAAGCCGGAGAGGAAGTGGTGATTTCAGGAGAAGGATTTGGAACAACGGTCGAAGAGAACATGGTTTCCATAAACGGAAAGCAGGCAACCGTAAAAGTTGTAACCGCAACAACGCTAACCATTATTGCTCCGGAGAATCCTTCCGGTACCTATCCAGTCAAAGTTACTGTCGCAGATAAAACGGTAGAGAATCTAAGTTTCACCTACGAAGATTTATCTTACACAGTTGCAACAGTAGCAGGTAACTCCGCAACTACCTCTACTGACGGTAAGGGAACGGCTGCCTCTTTCAAATTCCCGCAGGGACTAGCTCTCGCACCCAATGGTGACATATGGATTGCCGAAAGAGGAAATAACGTCATCAGAAAAATGGATCAGGAATATAATGTTTCAACTGTTGCCAAAAGTGGCACCGTTACATTTAATGCTCCCTGGCAAGGTGGTTTCGATCTCTCGGGCATATATTATGTAGCCAATAAAGCTTTAAATAATATTATTAAGATTACACAGGAAGGCACTTGCTCTGTGTTCTCCACCGAAACAACCTTTAAAAGTCCGATGAGCGTCACTTTTGATAGTAATGGTAATATGTATATCGCGGACCGCGATAATAAGGCAGTAAAGAAAATAACATCCGGCGGTACTGTAACTAACTACGATATGTCTTCACTCAAAGCCGGTCCCAATTGTATGGCGGTAGATAAGAAGGGAAGAATTTTTGTAGGTACCGGCGGTACTTATCAGCTGCATATGTTCGATACGGACGGTACACTAAAAACTGTATTCGGAACTGGCGTAGTACCCACTGCCGCGACTTATTCTAATGGTGAACAGAACGACCTGTCAAAAGCAACCATGGGGGCAACATTCGGCATTGCATTCGGCCCGGATGAGGTACTTTATATCACCGATTATACAATGCATACCATACGTACGCTAACACCGGATGCAGAAGGCGACTATACGAAAGGAACATTAAAAACAATAGCCGGTATTCCGGGAACGAAAGGTAAAATTGATGGTTCTGCCCTGACAGCTACATTCAATTGCCCTGCAAGCGTACTGGTTTCGGATAAAGTATATATCGCTGATGAGCAAAACCATTTGATTCGTACCATAACAGTAAATAAATAAAAGACTATGAGAAAGATATACATACTACTGCTCGCCTGCCCACTCTTATCATTGTTTGTAGCCTGCAATGATAATGACTACAAAGCGTCAGTGACAGAGCTTAGGCTGGTCCTCGTGAAACCCACCAATGTTTATTCCGGTGAAATAGCTACAATACTGGGACGTAATTTCAGCACGGTGCCGGAAGAAAATGCTGTTTTCATCAACGACCAACAAGCAACCGTTATAGAAGCATTCAAGGACGAACTGAAAATAATATTACCTGAAATGGCTCCGGGAAAATATTCCATCCGCGTCAAATCCCCCTCGGGTGAATTGACAGGCCTCGAGCTCAATTATCTGAAAACACCCGATCAGGAATATATCGTTCAAACAATCGTTGGACAGAAGGGAGTATTCGAAATGACAGACGGAGTCGGTACGGAAGCCACAACCAAGCTTCCCACTGGTATCGCTTTTGCTCCGGATGGCAGTTTATGGTTTACAGAACGAGGATACAACTATATACGACGTATCTCTCCGGACTTCCTGGTCACTTCACTCCTCGATGTGGCAGTAGACGGTAGCAGTGCTATCTGGCAAGGTGGATTCGATTCGAAAGGAAACTATTATTTCATCGACAAAGGAAAAGGAATGTTACGGAAAATAGAAACCGGCAGTATGTCTGTTTCAACCTTAGCATCCGAAATGAAGAGTCCAATGAATGTTACATTCGATGATGAAGATAACATATATGTATCGGCACGCGACAATAAGGCGATTTATAAATTCACACCTTCAGGTACAAAAACAACTTTCGCCACTCTTAACGTATCTCCCAACTATATTGTGTTCGACAAAAACAAGAATATGATTGTTGGTACTTCTAATGGGTATGTGTTGATTCAAATCAGTCCGGATGGCACGCAAAAGACAATTGCAGGAGACGGAGTAAAAGGACAAGAGTATTATGACGGAGAACCCGGTAATCCGCTTAGTGCAAAAGTGGGTGCTACTTTCGGGGTAGCTGCCGGTTCAGATGGATGCCTGTATCTTTCGGATAACACGTACAACTGCATCCGCAAACTAACTCCTGACGCAAATGGAGACTACTCGAAAGGAACGCTAGAAACCATCGCTGGTTCTGGGAAAGCAGGTTTCTCCGACGGAAAAGGACTGAAGGCTACCTTCAACCAACCGTATGAAATCATAATTACGGAGGACTGCAAAACAATGTATGTGGCAGGCGCCGTCAATTACCTGATTCGCCGCATTACTGTCAAATAATAGCGAGCACCCGGGGCGATGCCCCGGGTGACTTTTATCATCATTAATGAATTCTATTAAGTTATGACGAAAAAACTTTTTTTCTTACTACCTATTCTGCTAACCGCATTTTCCATCAGCGCACAAACAAGGACTGATAAACTTTTGAAAAATCTACATGATAATGAATCGAAGTATATCTTTGTTATCGCTCATAGAGGAGACTGGCGCAATGCGCCGGAAAACTCCCTGCAAAGTATCGAAAAAGCAATTGCAATGAAAGTTGATATGATAGAACTTGACATACAACCGACTAAAGATGGCAACTTTATTTGTATGCACGACGAAACTCTCGACCGTACTTCTACGGGAAAGGGACCGATAAAAGATTATACGACCGAGGAACTGAAAAAGTTCGTCCTACGCAGCGGCAACGGAATCAAAACCCGCCAACCAATCCCCACACTGAAAGAAGCATTAAATGTCTGTAAAGGCCGTATTCTTGTCAATATAGACAAAGGAGGTACTTACATAAAAGAAATTATGCCTATCATCCAGGAATGTGGAATGGAGAAACAGGTCATCATCAAAGGATACTATCCTGTAGAGAAAGTGAAAAAAGAGTATGGCTCCAATGAAAGCATGCTTTATATGCCTATCGTTAATTTATGGGATAAAGAAGCAGTTGCCACTATACAAACTTTTATCAAAAACTTTACCCCAATTGCTTACGAACTATGCTTCAAAGATGATGCAAATCCGAATCTAAAAATAATAGATGAAATCGCTAAATCAGGTAGTCGGGTATGGATGAATACTTTATGGGATAGTCTATGTGGCGGACATGATGATGAGAATGCTCTATTGGAAAGTAAAGATAAACATTGGGGTTGGATGTTAAAGCATAAAGCAACAATGATACAAACAGACCGTCCACAAGAACTTATTCATTATTTGGAGGAAAAAGGATTGAGAGATTTGGAATGATCTTCTCTATAAGTCATTCGAAACATCTTATTAAAGAAGTAGTGGGCTTCTTGTTTTCAGGAACAACTTAACACATTTGCAAAAGAAAAAAGGTCAGTTCACCCCCATGAATTGACCTTTATTTCTTCTTATTTCTTTCCGTTATTCGTCTCTAAACTTAATTTTCAGAATCTTGCTGATAGCAGGTTTATACTTCTTTAGCATCCGGTCGAATCCCAAATCGTTCGGATGAGTTCCGTCGATGGTTCCCTCGTGATCTGTTCCCAAGAAACGGTCTTCTTTAATGAAATACAGGTTCTTTACGCCTTTTTTACGCAGTACTTCTACTTGCTCGGCGATAGCCTCATTCTGTTGCTTTACATTCTCACGGGCTTTCTGATTAAAGTTTCCCGTTTCGCGTATCAATGTCTGTATGATAATAATAGGTGTATCCGGATGTTTCTCCCGCAAGGTCATTACAAAGCCTACAGCCCGTTCGGTAATCTCTTTTGGAGAAGGATTGGGAATACAATCCAAGATAAAAGCGTCTGCATCAATATTCGCTAACATCCCGGCAACTTCTTTCTCCATTTTTCCATTACCACTCAATCCCAAATTAATGAAATTATATCCACTGCTACGGGATAAGCGGGCCGGATAGGCCATGCCCGGACGGCTGGCAGAAGCTCCCTGCAAAATACTGGATCCGTAGACTACTATTTTCTCTTTGAACGGATTTTCTCCTTTATGTATGTGAGCATCAGAAGAAACGCCTATCTCCAGACTCTTCAACTCATCGTATAAGGGCAGATATAACAAACATTCTTTCTCTTCGGTTCCCATATTATCGACAATCACTCTTTCTGTAGTCACGCCACCCGGCATCCCTACTCCGGCAAATTGCCATTTCCCATCCCGTTTGATATACAAATCCAAGCCTTTCTGGGCTAGTCTGGTCAAGTTTGGCAATTGGTAATTGTCAGGAACAGTCCATTTAGCTTTTATCACCGGGCTGTTCGTTGTGAAGGAAATAGCCAAACCCGCAGAGTTGGTGAATAGCTTCTTTACTGCAGGAGGCATCGTACAATACTTTGCTGTATCTACCCGATGGAAATATTCACCTTCGGTAGTCGCTTTTCCTACCAATAAAAGCTCCTGGGCCGGCACATAGGTAAAATTGCTCTTCTGCTGTCCGAATGTTGTAAGGGGAAACATTATCAGCCCCAGGCAAATCCAAACATTTCGTGTTAAGTTTCTCATGGTTAGTTTAATATTAACAGTTTATTAATTGTCAGTATATCGTAGCAGTATCAAAAAGCTACTTATAAATCAGCGTTGATAAATACTCTTCTGCAAACATTTCATTGGCAACCTCCAGTAGTTGCTCTGCTGTTAACTCTTCAATACGCTTAAAAACAAGCTCGGATGATTCATATTTATGATAATGAAGGTATGTTTTCGCCATTCCCAGTGCATTATTCTCAAAGTTATCAGATGCCACTCCGATTTGTCCGATCAACTGCTTTTTCGCTGCTGCCAATTGGGAGGAAGTCATTTTTACATCACGCATCCGCTTCAGTTCCTTATAGGTCAGTTTCAAACAGGTGTCCATATCATCTACATCCGTCCCGAAATAAATACAGAAAGCCCCTGTATCCGTGTAAGAGGTCAGATTGGATTCGACGTTATAAACCAGCCCTCTACGCTCACGAAGGGACACATTGAGTTTGCTATTCATCCCGGGACCTCCGAGGACATTGTTCAATAAATAGAGAGCCGTACGTTTGTCGTCATACGCATTATAGCCACGGCTACCAATCATTACATGTGCCTGATGTGTGTCTCTGGGAACCGTCAAATGTTCCGGCACATAAAGAGGCGGAGGTGTACGACGATTCTCTACTCTTACATCAGGAATATCCAGGAGGTATTTCTCTACCAGGCGGATGATTCTTCTGAAATCATATTGTCCCTGAACAAAAAACACCATATTTCCCGGTTGGTAAAACCGGCGGGTAAACGATAGAACATCCTCCGTGCGAAAACTCCGCAGAAGTTCCGGTTTACCAAGAATGTTTCTTCCCAATGGATGATTGCGGAAGATCATATCTTCAAAATCATCGAAGATCAGTTCCGACGGAGTATCCTCATACGACTGGATTTCATCAATAATGACCTCCGTTTCTTTTTCTATCTCATGCTGCGGAAAGGTTGAATGAAATACAATATCCCCCAACAGTTCAAGCGCCCGTTCCAGATGTTCTTTCAGGAAAGCGGCATAGACCACCGTTTCTTCCTTATTAGTGTAAGCATTCAGGTCGCCCCCCACATTCTCCATCCGGTTGAGGATATGCCAGGCTTTACGCTTCTCCGTTCCTTTAAAAATCAGGTGTTCTACAAAATGGGCCATTCCCTGCTCATTCTCTGCCTCATCGCGCGTTCCGGCATCGATCGCAAAACCACAATAAGCTACTTTTGAGAGGGTCGGTTCATGGATAATACGTAAGCCATTTGGCAATGTATATTCGTTACCTTGCATTGTTTTATACTTCCTTATTGAATTAATGCCACAAAAATACAATAAAACTTATTGCTGTTTATAGAAAATTGCAGATATTTGTGGACTATAACAGCAACAACGTATATGGAAAAGATAGGAATATTCTGTTCCGCCTCCGAAAACATTGACAAAATGTACTTCGAAAGTGCCCGCCAAATAGGAGAATGGATGGGGCAGAAAGGCAAAACCTTGATATATGGAGGGGCCAGCCTCGGACTGATGGAATGTGTAGCCCGCGCCGTGAAAGAAAACGGAGGCAAGGTCATCGGAGTTGTTCCCGCCAAACTGGAGGAGAACGGCAAAGTAAGCATTCTGTTAGACGAAGAAATTCATACCCGCAATTTGAGTGACCGCAAAGACATCATAACGGAGAAGTCGGAGGTGTTAGTCGCACTACCCGGAGGCGTCGGTACACTCGATGAGATTTTCCATGTAATAGCTGCTGCCTCTATCGGTTATCACCGGAAAAAGGTCATCTTCTACAATGAATATGGTTTCTATGACGAACTATTGAAAGCACTCCACACCTTGGAGGATAAAGGTTTTGCACGGCAACCATTCTCAACCTACTACGAAGTAGCAAACACATTGAACGAATTAAAAGAAAAAATAAACTGATTATATGATAGACTCCATCAAACAACTTTTGCAACAGGAAGCACAAGCTGTGCTCAACATCCCTGTAACAGACGCTTATGAAAAAGCAGTGAAACTGATTGTAGAACAAATACATCAGAAAAAGGGAAAACTGGTAACTTCCGGTATGGGAAAAGCCGGACAGATTGCCATGAACATTGCTACAACTTTTTGTTCCACCGGTATTCCATCTGTCTTTCTGCACCCCAGCGAAGCACAACACGGGGATTTGGGTATTTTACAAAAGAATGATTTACTCCTGTTGATCTCCAACTCGGGCAAGACACGGGAGATTGTGGAATTAACCCGTCTGGCTCATAATCTGGATCCGGATTTGAAGTTTATTGTTATTACCGGCAACCCGGACAGTCCGTTGGCAAAAGAGTCGGATGTTTGTCTTAGTACCGGTAAGCCGGCTGAAGTCTGTGTGTTAGGCATGACTCCTACTACCTCTACCACTGCCATGACAGTGATCGGAGATATATTGGTGGTACAAACCATGAAAGAAACCGGATTTACGATCGCCGAATATTCAAAACGCCATCATGGTGGTTATCTGGGAGAAAAATCAAGATCACTATGCGAAAAGTAATCGGTATCGGAGAGACAATCCTCGATATCATCTTTCGAGGTGACCAGCCTTCCGCAGCTGTACCGGGAGGCTCTGTATTCAACGGCATCGTCTCATTGGGACGAATGGGAATAAACGTCGGCTTCATCAGTGAAACCGGGAATGACCGTGTAGGCAATATTATCCTACAGTTTATGCGTGAGAATAATATCCCCACGGATCATGTCAACGTATTCCCGGACGGTAAATCACCCGTATCACTCGCTTTTCTCAACGAGCAAAGCGATGCTGAATATATATTTTACAAGGATTATCCCAAACAACGCTTGGACGTCCCATTCCCTAAATTAGAGGAAGATGACATTGTGATGGTGAGTTCGTATTATGCATTGAATCCGGTACTGCGGGAAAAGGTTCTCGAATTACTCGATCAGGCACGGGAAAAGAAAGCCATCATCTATTACGACCCGAATTTCCGCTCTTCTCATAAGAATGAAGCCATGAAACTGGCTCCAACCATTATTGAAAATCTTGAATATGCAGATATTGTACGCGGTTCATTAGAGGATTTCCTCTATATGTACAACATGCAGGATATAGACAAGATATACAAGGATAAAATCAAGTTCTATTGCCCACAATTCATCTGTACTGCAGGCGGGCAAAAGGTAGCATTGCGCACCAATCTGGTCAACAAAGATTATCCGGTAGCACCGTTACAGGCAGTCAGCACCATCGGAGCCGGCGACAATTTTAATGCAGGACTCATTTATGGATTACTCAAATATGATGTTCGATACCGCGATCTAAATAACTTGAATGAAGAAATATGGGATAAAATAATCCAATGCGGAAAAGACTTCGCAGCGGAGGTTTGCGGAAGTTTTAGTAATTCGGTATCCGTGGAGTTTGCAAAGAAATACAGGTAAAACTACAGATTAAGATTTATAAGCCAGCAGCCTATCCTACAAAGACTTTATATTATATAATCCATATTAAGCTAATCAGTAAGCCTTAACTTAATATGGATTTTCTTATCTTTGCAAACACCACAATTAATACGCAATCTTACTTAATACACATGAAAAGATTTATTCTGCCTCTATTAATAATAATCCTTATTCTTACCAGTTTGCCAACAAAAGCAAATAATGAGATCGAATCATTATTAAAAACATTAGATAAATCTCTACAAAACAAATCTGTCTATACTAAACAAAAACAGAGGCAGATAGACAGTTTAAAAATAGCATTAAGGCAATCCGACAATATTCAAGAAAAAATAGGAATTGCCCAGTCCCTTTGTTTTGAATATTCATCTTTTCAGAAAGATTCGGCTTTAGTTTATGCCATCCATATGAATAACCTTGCTCAAAAAAGTAATGACAAAGAACTACTAATTGAGGCGAAATTAGATTATTCAAGAATACTATCTTCTATGGGCTTTTTCAAAGAAGCCTTAGCGATTGTCAACTCAACACAACAAGAGCAATTATCTCCGCGGCTGAAAGCTGAATATTTTCTCGGACAAGTCACAATTTATAATCATCAGAAAACTTTTGCCTCAAATGAGAATGATGCACAAGAGAACGATCTGATTGCACAAATTTATCGCGATTCACTTCTTCAATGCAAGGAAGTCCCCTCAAACGTACGAGCATTCATGTCAGCACCGACTCTTCTCTTCCATAAAAAATACGATAATGCTATTCACATATTAGACAGCGTTTACAAAAGTTATGCACCTTATTCACGAGATGCCGGAATAATTGCATATTCTTTAGCTTCTGCCTATCAAGGCAAAAATGACTCTGAAAATATGATTAAATATTTCGCGATATCCGCTATCTCCGACGTATTAAATGGAGCCAGAGAGAATTTCTCTCTAAAAATTCTCGCCAAATTGATCTTTGAAAGCGGAGACATAGACCGGGCATATAAATATATGAAAAATGCAATGGAGGATGCTATCTTATGTAATGCGAGAATCAATACTATTGAAGCTTCAGACATGTACCTTTTTATAGATAAGGCATTTCAGGAAAAGGAAAAAAATAAATTTATCACCATAACCATATTGCTTGTAGCATTGTGTTTTGTCTGTATCTTATTGTGTGCTTTGTTCATACAACTAAAAAAACAAAAAAGAAAAGTGGAGCAAGCCAATGAAAGTTTATCCTATCATCTTTACGAGATACAACAAATGAACTCAATATTAGCAGATAATAATAAAATCAAAGAAGAATATGTAGGACTATATATGGAACAACATACCAGTTATATTAACAAAATAGCCAATTTAAAAAAGAGGGCGCTTAAAATAGCCAAAAGCGAAGATATTAAAAAAGTGACGTCATTCCTTCACTCTTCACTCAACACAGAAGAAGATCTGGCTGAATTTTATAATAACTTTGATAAAGCAATTCTAAATCTTTTTCCTAATTTCGTTGAGGATTTTAATGCATTGCTCTTACCAGAAAATGTAATTATTCCAGGTCCGGGTAAACTTTTAACGCCTGAATTACGTATCTTCGCACTAATCCGCCTGGGAATTACAGATAGCGTAAAAATAGCCCACTTCCTGCAATATTCATTGTCGACTATCTATAATTACCGTTCAAAAATGCGAATCAAAGCAAATGGAGATCGGAATGAATTTGAAGAAAAAGTGGCTCGAATCGGGCAATAAATTCAAGAATAATAGTCTATCAGCCACCAATAGCATTTACATTTATGTAATATCCATCAATACGTATACACCTAATTATCAAACAAGTACATCCTACAAGCATTTACAATTCGCTTACTACTCATTTTATAAGTAGTCGGAATAAGGTATTTTTGTAGAGTCACAGTAGCAGTGATACCTGGGACTTGATCTCCAATGATTAATCCCCCAATAAATTGAAAAACAAAATTGGACTATTTTATAAATATCAATTAATGAAAGGAAACTATGAATAGCCTATTGCTCAATGTTATTTGTGCTTTCGCCATTGCGAACACAAGTCCTAACGCAGAAAGAGCCCAACAAACTTTGGACGCCCTTTACAAAAACTATGCAGCACCTAATACTTGTTTGCTGCGCGAAAATTATCCTTCTGACCAGAACAACAAAGCAACTTATCTGGCGTCAGAAGAACAAGCAAAAAGACATAATGAATATTCTTATCTTTGGCCGTACTCGGGTACATTCTCTGCAGTAAACGCACTGTTGGAGAGCACTGGAAACAAAAAATACAAGAAACTTCTGGAAAATAAAGTACTACCCGGATTGGAAGAATACTTCGACACACGAAGAGAACCATTCGCTTACTCATCCTATATCAGTAATCAACCTCTCTCTGATCGCTTTTATGATGACAACGTTTGGTTAGGCATTGATTTTACCGATTCTTATCGTATGACTAAAAAACAAGCCTATCTGGAAAAAGCCGAACTGATATGGGAGTTCATTCTTAGCGGTAAAGACGAAGTGCTCGGAGGAGGAATCTACTGGTGTGAGCAGAAAAAAGAGTCCAAAAACACTTGTTCAAATGCACCGGGAGCCGTTTTTGCTCTCAAGCTATTTCAGGCAACTCAAGACAGCACCTATTTGAAACAAGGGAAAGAGTTATACGAATGGACTAAAAAGAATTTAGAAGATCCAACAGATCATTTATACTTTGACAACATTGCACTCAATAAGAAAATCGGGCGTGCCAAATTTGCCTATAATAGCGGCCAAATGATGCAAGCAGCCGCCCTACTCTACCAAATAACAAAACAGAAAAACTATCTGGAAGATGCTCAAAATATAGCCGAAGCATGTCACAAGCACTTTTTCACTCATTTCACCTCGCCGAACGGACAAACATTTCAATTACTGAAAAAAGGAAATATCTGGTTCACAGCAGTCATGCTAAGAGGATTTATAGAGCTTTATCACACAGATCACAATAAGACCTATCTAGCCGACTTCCAAAAAAGCCTTGATTATGCATGGCAATATGCCAGGGATAAACGGGGACTCTTCCAAACAGATTGGAGCGGAACAGATAAAAATGAGAAAAAATGGCTTTTGACACAAGCAGCTTTTGTAGAAATGTACGGCAGATTAGCCGGAATCAACTTATAATAACCACTTTTAATAATCCTCTCAAAAACACTGTAAAGATGAAGAAAAGAAACATCGGAATATGCATTATTACAACCACCCTATTAATGGGAAGTCATGCGAATGCTACTGAACTTATTCTTGCTAAAGATCATACCAATGTAGTCAATCAGGCAGCTGAAGTGGCCGCTTATAAAAGTAACCGTCCACCTGTAAACAAGCGTCTTTTTACATCAAAAGCTGTGGAAGCAGAAATTATCAGAGTAAAAAAGTTGCTTACTAACCAAAAATTGGCGTGGATGTTCGAGAATTGTTTTCCCAATACCCTTGAAACAACGGTTCATTATCGCACAACAGACGGCAAGCCTGATACTTTTGTTTATACAGGCGATATTCATGCCATGTGGCTACGTGACTCGGGAGCACAGGTTTGGCCTTATGTACAACTGGCCAATAAAGACCCGGAATTAAAGAAAATGCTTGAAGGAGTGATCCGCAGACAATTTAAATGTATCAATATTGATCCATACGCTAATGCTTTTAATGACGGAGCTGTCGGAGGGGAATGGATGTCCGACCTGACCGACATGAAACCTGAATTACATGAAAGAAAATGGGAAATAGATTCTCTATGTTATCCACTACGTCTGGCCTACCAATATTGGAAGGAAACCGGTGATGCTAGTATTTTTGATAGTGAATGGATACAAGCCATCACCAATATCCTGACTACTTTTAAGGAGCAACAACGCAAAGAAGGAGTGGGACCTTATAAATTTCAACGCAAAACAGAACGTGCACTCGATACATTAAACAATAATGGCCTAGGTGCTCCGGTAAATCCTGTCGGACTTATTGTTTCAGCTTTCCGCCCATCTGACGATGCTACAACCCTGCAATTTCTCGTGCCGTCTAACTTCTTCGCTGTTTCTTCGCTAAAGAAAGCTGCCGAAATTCTAAATGCTGTAAATCAAAATGCAGAACTGGCAAAACAATGCACAGATCTGGCAAAAGAAGTAGAAGCTGCACTAAAAAAATATGCGACTTATAATCACCCTAAATATGGTACAATTTATGCCTTTGAGGTAGATGGCTTCGGAAATCATTTCTTAATGGATGATGCTAATGTACCAAGTCTGCTGGCAATGCCTTATCTTGGTGATGTAGAAATCAACGATCCTATCTATCAAAATACACGCCGTTTTGTATGGAGCAAGGATAACCCCTATTTCTTCAAAGGAAAGGCAGGAGAAGGTATTGGCGGGCCTCACATCGGTTATGATATGGTATGGCCGATGAGCATCATGATGAAAGCATTTACCAGTCAGGACGATCAGGAGATCAAAGATTGTGTAAAGATGCTGCTCAATACGGATGCAGGGACAGGCTTTATGCATGAATCTTTCCACAAAGATGACCCCAATAACTTCACCCGTGCTTGGTTTGCATGGCAAAATACCTTATTTGGCGAACTTATTCTAAAGTTAATCAATGAAGGAAAAACGGATTTATTAAACAGTATCCAATAAAGCTGATTCAAGCAACTTCTCATTCAGGGCGCTCTTCCACCGGAAGATGCGCCCTTTTTTAACACGTAAATTACTATTAACTTTGGCTAATTATCGCAAAGGAATTATCACATCTTCGGGTAATTCTTATCTTTGCAGTATACGATTCAAGACAAAGAAACTATGTATAAAAACCTGTTAAGCTGGCTTACTGTTTTATTAGTGCTCCCGTCGTGCTCCGGCACATCACCTGCTATATCTGTGGTGTGTGAGGAAAATAATATAGGAAACTGTATTATCAAATGGGAAACAACACCGATATTAAAAGGACAGGTAAAAGTATACACCTCTACTTCTCCGGAAATTATTCCGGAAGATTCTCCCATTGCAATGGCTAGCATCTCCAGTGGTAAAATGACAATCGTAACCAACGATCCGTCCCAACGTTATTACTACTTGATGGTGTTTAACAACAAATACCATATCAAAGTAGCTACCCGCAACATCAATATCCCCGGTATACAGAACTTCCGCGACTTAGGAGGATACGAATCTGCCAACACCGGAAAATCTCTTCGTTGGGGAATGATATACCGTTCCGCACAAATAGACAGTATCCCTCCTTGTTCCCGCCAAGAGCTTAAGAATATGGGAATACGAACAATCATAGACTTACGTCCTGAAAGTGAACGCCACAACTATCCGCAACTACATGATGACAAGTTTAAAATCGTACATATCCCCATCCTCACAGGGAACATGGAAAAAATTCTGCAAGGTATTCGGGAAGAAAAAATAAAAACTGATACCATCTACCGCCTCGTAGAACGAATGAACCGGGAACTGGTTACAAACTACCAAAAGGAATTCAAAGAGCTGTTCACCGTTCTTCTCGACCGTAGCAATTATCCGGTTGTTATTCATTGCACATCCGGAAAAGGACGTACAGGAGTTGTTTCCGCACTCCTACTCGCCGCTCTAGGCGTCAATGAAGATGTGATAATGGAAGATTATCGTTTGAGTAACGACTATTTCAATATCCCCAAAGCCTCTAAATACGCCTATAAATTGCCGATCAACTCTCAAGAAGCAATCACTACCATCTATTCGGCCAAAGAAGATTTCCTGAATGCCGCAAAGGAACAGATTGAAGCTGAATATGGGAGTGTACAAACCTATCTGAAAAAAGGAATCGGACTTTCTACGGAAGATTTAAAACAGTTGCGCAGCATTTTATTAACAGATAATTGATTGTTGATAAATGATAAATACGATGACGTCTACAATAATTATCCGTTATCAACCATTTATTATCAACTAAATTAACTATCTTTGCAGCCGAAATAAAAGATATACAGAGATTTAATGAAGACATTTGAAGAGCTTGGCGTTTCTCCGGAGATACGTAGAGCAATTGAAGAAATGGGATACGAGAATCCCATGCCGGTACAAGAGGAAGTGATTCCGTACCTTTTAGGAGAAAATAATGATGTAGTAGCTCTTGCACAGACAGGAACAGGTAAAACAGCCGCATTCGGTTTGCCCTTGCTCCAACAGATTGACGTAAAAAACAGAATTCCACAATCGCTTATCCTCTGCCCTACCCGCGAGCTTTGTCTCCAGATAGCAGGAGATCTAAACGACTATTCCAAATACATTGACGGACTGAAAGTGCTGCCTGTATATGGTGGTTCTTCCATTGATAGCCAAATACGCAGCCTGAAACGAGGTGTACATATCATCGTTGCCACACCGGGACGTCTGCTGGACTTGATGGAGCGCAAAACCGTATCTTTATCTACCATCCACAACGTTGTAATGGATGAAGCGGACGAAATGCTTAATATGGGATTCACAGAGAGTATCAATGCCATCCTGGCTGATGTGCCGCAGGAACGTAACACTCTACTGTTTTCTGCAACAATGAGCCCGGAAATCGCACGTATCTCCAAGAACTACTTACGTAACGCGAAAGAAATAACTATTGGCCGTAAGAATGAAAGTACCAACAACGTTAAACACGTTGTTTATACCGTACAGGCTAAAGATAAATATGAAGCTTTAAAACGTATCGTCGATTACTACCCACAAATATACGGTATCATTTTCTGCCGTACCCGTAAAGAGACTCAAGAAATTGCAGACAAATTGATGCAGGAAGGTTACAATGCCGATTCTTTACATGGCGAACTTTCCCAAGCACAACGGGATGCCGTTATGCAGAAATTCCGCATCCGTAATCTGCAACTGCTCGTTGCAACTGACGTGGCTGCCCGTGGACTTGACGTAGACGATCTGACACATGTCATCAATTACGGATTGCCTGACGACACAGAAAGCTATACACATCGTAGCGGACGTACAGGGCGTGCCGGAAAAACCGGAACTTCCATTGCCATCATCAACCTCCGCGAAAAGGGAAAGATGAGAGAAATCGAACGGATTATCAGCAAAAAATTTATTGTCGGAGAAATGCCGACAGCGGCAGGTATCTGTCAAAAACAGCTGATTAAGGTAATTGATGATCTCGAAAAAGTAAAAGTGAACGAAGAAGAGATTGCCGACTTTATGCCGGAAATCTATCGCAAACTGGAATGGCTAAGCAAAGAGGACTTGATTAAACGAATGGTTTCTCACGAATTCAACCGTTTTGCAGAATATTACCGCAACCGTCCTGAAATAGAGCAACCAACCGATATGCGTGCAGAACGCGCCGGACGTGGTGATCGTAAAGAAGGAGGTTTCGAGAAAAGAAGCCGAAAAGCTGCTCCAGGCTTCAACCGCTTATTTATCAATCTGGGTAAAACGGACAGCTTCTTTCCAAGTGATCTTATCGGACTGTTGAACAGCAATACAAGAGGGCGCATTGAATTGGGACGCATTGACCTGATGCAGAACTATTCTTTCTTTGAAGTACCCGAAAAGGAAGCGACCAATGTAATTAAAGCGCTGAACAAAGCTAAATGGAACGGACGTAAGGTCGTTATTGAAATAGCCGGTGAAGAAAGCGGAAAAGGACGCGAAAGCAGTTCTAATGAGCGTAAGGGAGGTAAACGATTCGGCGGCAAAAGTGACGAACGTGCACCACGCTATGAGAATAAGGATAGAAAATCGAAAGATGCTTCTGCAAAAGGTGCTAAATCAGCTAAAAAAGATAAACCTAGTCGTGCAGAACGAGGTTATTCTGATGCCCGTGGTCCAAAAAAGAAAGATGACTGGCAAGAATTTTTCAAAGACAAAGAGCCTGACTTCAGCGAGGAAGGATGGGCACGTAGAAAACCCAAAAAGTAAAAAGGAATTCATTTAAATAAAATAGAAAGGCAACTAACTACCACAGATTAGTTGCCTTTCTATTTAGTAAATATATATCTTTTATCGAAACATTTACTTCATCGAGCTATCTTCAACTCCTGAACAAGATTGCCCGCCTTACCATATTTCTCCATAATAAAGAGCATATACCGCACATCTACTCCGATGCAACGCTGCAAGTCAGGTTCAAATACGATGTCACTGCTCATTGCTTCCCAGTTGCCATCGAAAGCCAGCCCAAGCAATTCTCCTTTGGCATTGAACATGGCACTACCGGAATTACCTCCTGTAATATCATTATTAGAAATAAAGCAAACATTCATGTCTCCCTGTGCATTGGCATATCTTCCGAAATCACCGGAAGAAAGCAAACTCAACAACTCGGGCTGGACGGCAAAGTCAATATCACCTGCATGTTCCTTCACCTTCTCAAAGATGCCTTTCACAGTGGTATAATAATCGTAAGTGGCCCCATCAAAAGGAGTATACCCCCCAACCGTTCCGAAACTAAGCCGCATAGTGGAATTGGCATCCGGATAGAAATTACGATCGGCATACATACGGCGCATGGCAGCGTTGAACAAGCGTTCCCCCTGCTCTATCTGCTCGGAAGCTTCGGAAATACTCTGATTCATCTCATAATACTTCACGATCAGGTCCAGACTCAAGGAAACAGCCGGGTCCTCTATCAGATTATACGTAGTATCCCGCTCCAGAAAACGTTTTAGGCCCTTAGGAGACGTTATATTGGACGTTGCATACAAAGAGTCTACATAAGCCTGAATATTCCCGTTATAGAGTGTATCTATCTTTTCATACATAGCAGGCAGATACTTCTTATCCACTTTCAACTGATACTCTTTGAGCATGGCAGCAAAAACCTCCTTATCAATGGAAAGATCAAGATTATCATACTTCTCCAATAACTTCTTCATGCGGGTAATCACCAGCTTCTCCTCGGCCTCAAAGTCGAAATTGAGAATTTCAAGAGCAAGCTGCACCAATTCGGGACCATTGATAAACGATTCACCGAAATAAGCCAACGCACGATTTGTTTCCCGACGATTACTATAACTCAACTCCAGAGAAGAGAATAAACGAATCAGTTTCTCTCTTTCTTCCGGATGAGACTGAATCCAGTCGCGAAGTGCTGCTTCAGCCGCCCGTTTCTTTTCCAATACCTTCAGATGCTTGATGGCCTTGTTTGTTCCGATGCTATTCTTCCAATAATTGGAACTTTCATCGTATTTTGAAGCATACTTGATACGAATATCCGGACGACGATCCATCTCCCGTTTCCAAACCGTTTGTTTTACTCCCCGCACATCAATCATTGCCTGGTTGATTCCATTCATCATCTCTTCGATACCATACGAAGAAAGATAACGTTCCGTACTTCCCGGATAACCAAGCGTCATGCAGAAAGAACCTTCCTTGTATCCATCCAAAGAGATAGGCGCCACATATTCAGGGTGATAAGGGACGTTGTCAGGAGAATAATCAGCCGGACCATTCTTGGTGTTTGCATAGATACGAAATACGCTGAAATCGCCCGTATGTCGCGGCCACATCCAATTGTCCGTATCCCATCCGAACTTCCCGACAGAAGAAGGAGGTGCAAAGACTAAACGAACATCGTTATAATCACGATAAACGGAAAGCCAGAATTCATTACCTGCATAATAAGCATCGACAATACCGGTCAGCGTAGAATCTTTTTCGGAAACTTCCATACCGATTACATTCATGATCGAATCGACAGCTACACGGCGTTCTGTTTCCGTTTTAGCATAGCGGGCAGCAGATAATACCCGTTTGGTTACGTCTTCCGTACGAAGCAGAAAACGGACATACAACTCCGGATTCGGCAGCTCTTCGTCAAGGCTACGTGCAAAAAAGCCATCTTTCAGATAATCATGTTCTACAGAAGAGTGTTGCTGGATACTGCTGAAACCACAATGATGATTGGTAAACACCAGACCGTCTTCGGAAACCACCACTCCCGAACAGAAACCTCCAAAGCTGACAACAGCATCTGAAAGAGAGGGTTTCTTCGGATTATATATTTTATTCACAGGCATTTGCAAACCAAGTTCTTTCATTACCCGGTCTGTCTGTTTGTTTTTGCGTAGGTTTCCCAGCAGCCACATTCCCTCATCGGCAAATACATTTGACAGACAGAGGGAAAAGACTATCAAGACGGTTAGTCTGAATTTCATATTACTATTTTTAGATTCATTATTCGGTAATCAGCCTCAACTTCTTCGCTCCTACACGGGCTTTCAGCCATTCGCTGATTTTCTGTTTCTCGGCAGCAGACGGATGTCTGTCGAATTTCAAAACAGCCAATGTTACCGTATCGGTCTTCATCGAGTCAACCCGCACTTCGAGCGAATGAGCGATGGAGAGCGTAGTGATGGAAGGGTAAAGCACTTTCAGTTCGGGCACTAATGTACGACTCATTGCATCATACGTTCTGTATTGTTCCAATGTTGTCTCCAGTTGGGAAATCTTCACTGCCTGTTGCTGAAGTCGCTGCTCGCTGTTTTTGTAGAAGTCTTCCATGACCATGGCACGGATAGAAGTCACATCTACCGCTTCATTGTTCATCCCCTGCAATACAACCAGCTTCGTATCTTCCAACTTATATTCTTTCATCTTGCTACGGGCAATAGAAATCGAAGCATCAGGCACTTCAGGACCAATCAAAACAACCCGCACTTCTTTATGTTCATAACTGATCTTTTTATCGAGTACCTGTGTATTCTCAAAGCTTAACTGATCGCTAATAAAACGATTGGCTGCCGCCTCATAGAAAGTGCTTTTTATAATTCCAAATGTCAGATAAACCGCAGGGCACATGGTAAGCACCACAATCAGAACGATGTATTTACGTACGGTCTTCTCACGGGTTTTATCTACAAATTCCTTCCGCTGGAAATGCATCACACGAACTCCGAGGAAAGTGGCCAGACTGATAAAAACAGAGTTGATGAAGTAAAGATAAAAAGCACCCAGGAAATAAATAAGATTACCGGAGGCCAGTCCGTAACCTGCCGTACAAAGCGGTGGCATCAATGCAGTAGCAATGGCAACGCCCGGAATCACATTTCCCTTTTCCTTGGTAGAGAGGGCTACCACACCTGCCAAACCACCAAAAAGCGCGATGAATACATCATAAATAGTGGGCGATGTACGTGCCAGCAACTCCGACTGTGAACCGGCAATAGGGGCAAGAAGGAAGAAGATAGTGGCCGTCGTCACACTGAAAGCGGTCGTTATGAGAAAGCTCTTTAAAGAGCGTTTCATTAATTCGAAGTCGTTCAGTCCGACAGAGAGTCCCACTCCCATAATAGGTCCCATCAACGGAGAAATCAACATGGCACCGATAATTACAGCAGTAGAATTTACATTCAATCCGAGTGATGCCATAAAGATGGCAAAAATCAGGATCCACAAATTGGCACCTTTGAACTCTACACCCTTACGGATAGAATCCACGGTGGCCAGTTCGTTATCCTTGTCTTTTTTCAAGTCCAGATATTCTCCTAGAAAGGACTTGATAGCAAACTTATTACGTTCATCTGTCTTCATAGTTATTTCTTCTTTATAAAGCGATTAATAACAGGAATCTGACTCAATGGTAAATCCTTCTTGATAATATAAGCTATAAATAGCAATAAGAGTACGGTACGGAAAGCGAGACGGAGCACCAGATTAGGGATAGGCACCTGTTCTCCAATAACGTAAAGCACCGCTGCCAGCAGAACATAAAGTCCGAGGCTTTTCAAATCATAACGAATCGGGTATTCTTTCTGCCCTATCCAGTAGGATAACAGCAAGATTACCGCATAGCCTGCAACAGAAGCCCATGCCGAAGCAAGATAGCCGTAAACCGGCACAAATAATATGTTCAATACAACAATAATGACACAGCCGATCACCGAGAAGTAAGCTCCCCAATAGGTCTTATCCGTCAGTTTATACCAAAAGGAAAGATTGAAATAAATCCCTTTACAGATTTCTGCAAGCATCACAATAGCTACCACTCCAAGACCTTCCCAGTAACCTTTTGCTACAAGATAACGCAGCAAATCGAGGTAGAACATTACAGCAAGGAAAGCCAACAATGAGAAGATAAGAAAATATTTCATCGCAGCCGCATACATTTTCCGGTTATCTCCTTCGCGGTCTTTGCCAAATACAAACGGTTCGTAAGCGTAACGGAAAGCTTGCGTAAACATGGCCATCACCATCGCAATCTTGCTGGTTGCCGCATAAATACCCAGTTGTACTAACCCTTCCTGTCGATCTTCAAAGAGAAACGGATAGATCATCTTGTCAACAGTCTGATTCAGAATACCTACCAAACCTAAGATTAATACCGGAAAAGAGTATACTACCATTCGCTTCAGCAACACCCGGTCCAACTTATAAGCAAAACCTGTCAGCTCTGGAATAAAGAAGAACATCTGGACAACCGAGATAATCAGGTTGCTAATGAAAATATATCCCACCAGATAGTCCGGATCATAAAACCAAGAGATGGTTGCCGGACAATGTACATTCAGCCACGGACACACCAACAGGAAAAACAGATTCAAACCGATGCCGCCAATGATAGAGAGCAGTTTGATAGCTGCAAACTTGACAGGGCGTTTCTTGTATCGCAAATAGGCAAAAGGAATGCATTGAAAAGAATCTAAAGCTACCACAACAGCCATCATCGCTATAAATTCCGGATGATCGCCATAATCCAGCAAATTGGAAATAGGTTGCAGGAATAACAGGCAAAGGAGAACGAAAATCAAAGATACGCCTCCTACTGACAATAGGGAGTTGGCATATACTTTCATCGGGTCTTCTCCCGATTTATTGGCGAAACGGAAGAATCCCGTTTCCATACCGAACGTAAGCAGTACGAGCATCAGGGCTGTAAACGCATACACGTTCGATACGACTCCGTAACCTCCGGTGGAAGCCGGTAATACAGCTGTATACAGAGGTACCAGCATGTAGTTAAGGAATCGTCCGACAATACTACTTAACCCATAAATTGCAGTATCTTTAGCTAATGATTTTAGTCCAGCCATGTTTTATTAGTGATTATCATTCAGATTGGTTCAACGTTTCTTCTTTTGTTTGAACAACCAATCCATAAATCCGGGATAATTGAAAGCCGGATTCCAGCTTCCATGATTACAACCGGGAAATTCAATATATTCCACATCTGCACCGGCAGCTTTCAGTGCTTTATATGCTTCGCGAGAACCTTTCACCGGAACTACATCATCCGCATCTCCATGAAAGATACGGAACTTCACATCTTTGGCAGCCGACAACCGGCTTGGACTGACTATACCGCAGATAGGAATTGCAGCAGCAAATATCTCCGGGTAGCGTATTACTAAATCATACGTTCCCATCGCTCCCATTGAAAGGCCGATAATATAAACCCGTTGCGTGTCCACTTCGGGCATCACCAGATAGGAATCAAGCAACTGTTTGAGTGTCTGCAATATAGGACTGATCTCCTGTCCTACCGGCATTTCAGCAGGTATAAAAGACTTCGGACGTTCCGTATAAGCCCAGTAACCGTCTGTCGGACACTGCGGAATCAGCACAAAAGCAGGATACTTTTCTTGATTGACCGGATTAAGAAACATCTGTCCGCCATGAGTCAATTGCTTCTCATTATCATTTCCCCGTTCGCCGGCTCCATGCAAAAACAGCACGATGGGGTACTTCTCACCCGGTTTCACCGATTCGGGGTGAATCATCCGGTAAGGTAAGGAATCTCCTTTAGAAGAAACAAAAATATCTCTTCCATATCCCTGTTGAGCCGATAGAGAAAGGCTCAAAAAGAGAAAAACAAATAAAGTAGTCCATTGCTTCATCATCCAACTATGCTTTATAAAGTTCTTTTATACCGTTAATACCACTTATCACATGACGCTTTATGTCAGTCATTAAACAGTGTTTTCTGACTGTTATAAAGACTTCTTCCCAAATGCTTATAGGCAAGTTCGGTTACCTCGCGTCCGCGGGGAGTACGTTTCATGAATCCTTCTTTTATCAGGAAAGGTTCGTAAACTTCCTCGATGGTTCCCGCATCTTCTCCCAAAGCCGTAGCAATGGTCGTTATACCGACAGGGCCGCCTTTAAACTTGTCTATAATGGTACAAAGTATCTTGTTGTCTATCTCATCCAGTCCGTACTTGTCGATATTCAATGCCTCCAGCGCAAACTGGGCAATCTCCGTATCGATAGAGCCGGTGCCTTTCACCTGTGCGAAGTCACGTACCCGGCGAAGCAAAGCATTGGCAATACGGGGTGTCCCACGACTGCGGGAAGCAATCTCCGAGGCTGCACGTACCGAGCAAGGCACATCCAGTATGGACGCAGAACGACGGATGATATTGCTCAAAATATCATCGTCATAATACTCCAAATGAAGGTTAATACCGAAACGTGCACGAAGCGGAGCCGTCAGCAGACCGCTACGCGTGGTTGCACCAACCAACGTGAAAGGATTCAAATCGATCTGGATACTGCGTGCCGAAGGTCCCTTATCAATCATAATATCGATGCGGTAATCTTCCATGGCCGAATAAAGATATTCTTCCACTACGGGCGACAGACGATGAATTTCATCAATAAAAAGCACGTCGTTCGGTTCGAGGCTGGTCAATACACCTGCCAGGTCACCCGGTTTATCTAGCACCGGACCGGAAGTTACTTTAAAGCCGACTCCCAATTCGTTGGCGATAATATTTGAAAGAGTTGTTTTTCCTAATCCGGGAGGACCATGCAATAGCACATGGTCAAGTGCTTCGCCGCGCAGACGTGCCGCCTTCACAAAAATGCGAAGGTTTTCCACCACCTTGTCCTGGCCGCTAAAGTCTTCAAAACTTAACGGACGGAGTGCATTCTCGAAATCCCGTTCTTTTGAAGTAAGCTGATGTTCGCGTATGTTAAAATCTTCCTGTTCCATTTATTTCTTGAAAAGTAGGAGACAAAGATAGAGATTTACATTCATTTTCAGTATAAGAAAGACGAAGATTTAGTTTATTTGAAACGTAATAACTACTTTTGCACTATCTATATACACGCTATCAACTATGGTTCTAAATTACATTTGGATAGGATTCTTTGTCGTCGCCTTTATCATCGCCCTTGTAAAAGTGATTTTTCTGGGAGATACGGAGATATTTACAGCTATCATGAACGCTACATTCGATTCTTCAAAGACAGCTTTCGAGATATCTCTGGGACTTACAGGCGTACTGGCTCTTTGGTTGGGTATCATGAAAATCGGAGAAAACAGTGGATTGATTAACGCACTGGCTCGCTTTCTTAGTCCGGTGCTTTGCCGACTATTTCCGGATATTCCTAAAGAACATCCGGTGTTAGGGTCCATCTTCATGAATATGTCTGCCAATATGCTTGGTCTCGACAATGCAGCCACCCCATTGGGGCTGAAAGCGATGAAAGAGCTGCAGGAACTGAATCCGAAAAAAGACACTGCTTCCAATCCGATGATTATGTTTTTGGTGATTAATACCTCCGGCCTTATCATCATTCCGATCAGTATCATGGTATATCGTGCACAAATGGGGGCTGCACAGCCTACAGATGTATTTATCCCTATCCTGCTAAGTACTTTCATTTCAACTCTAGTAGGAGTCATAGCAGTCAGCATCGCTCAAAAGATAAACTTAATCAATAAGCCTATTCTCATTTTAATGGGCGTTATCTGCCTTTTCTTTTCCGGCTTGATTTATCTGTTTCTAAGTGTCTCGCGGGAAGATATGGGTACTTATTCTACATTGATAGCGAATATTCTGCTGTTCAGTGTCATCATTCTGTTTATTTTGACGGGAGTCAGAAAGAAAATCAATGTATACGATTCGTTTGTGGAGGGAGCTAAAGAAGGGTTTACGACGGCTGTACGCATCATTCCTTATCTGGTTGCTTTCCTTGTAGGAATTGCAGTGTTCCGCACTTCGGGAGCAATGGATTTTCTGGTGGGAGGCATCGGCTATATAGTAGGCTTATGCGGAGTGGACACGAGCTTTGTAGGAGCGCTGCCTACCGCATTGATGAAATCGCTTAGCGGTAGCGGTGCAAACGGATTGATGATCGATACGATGAAAGAACTGGGACCTGATTCGTTTGTAGGACGTATGAGTTGTGTAGTTCGCGGAGCTTCGGACACCACATTCTACATTCTGGCCGTTTATTTCGGCAGTGTGGGGATCACCAAGACTCGTAATGCGGTGACTTGCGGTCTGATAGCAGACTTCTCGGGTATCATAGCCGCTATCTTAATCAGTTATTTATTTTTCTTTTAAATCATAACATTCAATTATGGCTGTAACTTATCAAACAGAAGGCGTAAAAATGCCTGATATCAAGAAACGTGAGACTACGGAATGGATAAAGGCCGTAGCTGCTTCTTACGGGAAAAGACTCGGTGAAATCGCTTATATCTTCTGCTCGGACGAAAAAATTCTGGAAGTAAACCGTCAGTATCTGCAACATGATTACTACACGGATATTATTACTTTCGATTATTGTGAAGGCGATCGTTTATCAGGTGACTTATTCATCAGTCTAGATACAATACATACGAATGCGGAGCAGTTTGGCACCTCATACGAAGACGAACTACATCGTGTGATTATCCACGGAATTCTTCACTTGTGCGGCATCAACGATAAAGGTCCCGGGGAGCGGGAGATTATGGAAGGTGCTGAAAACAAAGCATTATCTATACGAAAAGTGTAAACAAGCCTCAACAGCAAACGATTTCAATAAACAAACGATTTATTCAAACATACTATACTGTATAAATACTGTAAAACGAAGACGCCTCATCGTAATCACTACGACGAGGCGTTTTCATTAGCAACGTAATGCTAATTTAAACACTAAATTATTTAAGAGAGAGATTTATTACTTCTTATCAGGGGTTACTTCTGGAGTAACCAATTTCTTGATTGATTTCATATTCAGATACAGAAAGGCCAACCGCGGCTGTGCTTCCTGAACAACCAATTCCAATGAATCTGATGTTACATAACCAATACGTTCACGTGTTTTATACACTTCTACTTTTCCGTTATCTTCTTTACTAAATCCTTCTATAATCAAATAGCCGTTGTCGATCTTCCATGTTCTAAGATCTAAAGACGGTACATTGATAGCAGAACATTTACCGCCTTTTTTTTGAAAAAAATAGCGTAGTTTTCTTTAACCTTTTGATTGTCAAAAGGTAATCGGAGCTTAGAAAATAGGCAGGTAACGATTAGGTGACGAAAATCCATCGCTCGCTTGCGTTTTTCTGCATAACCTCAAATAACTCTTCAGCTACAAAAGTAGTTAATTTACTTGACCTTAGCAAGTTTTTATGCGGGATTTTCAAGGGAGATCAGGTCCTATTTCGGACTTGGTCTCCTTTTTTATTGCCATCCGTAAGATATCCTCTTTTTACTGTATTACCTCTCCTCCGAATAGTTTATTCCCGGTAATAGGGTTTTACCCTCTCAAAAAACTTCAAAAAATACATCATTGATACATAATGGTTTACTGGCAAAATATGGGGCTGGCGGTATCCGTCAGCCCTATGTTCACCCTCCGATTTTCCCAAACTTTGCAAGCGAAGAAAGACAAAAACAGTATCGAACTAAAAACAACCGACAAATGGAAGAAGGCAAGAATGAAATCATGGAGCTCAGGCAGATGATCGAAGGATGCTTCGAGCGTCAGAACAAGCTCATCGCCCGTCTGGAAATGGAGTTGGAAGCACTTAGTAATTTCAACGGCAAGCAGATGCTGGACAGCCGCGACATGCGTCTCCAGCTGAAAGTCTGCGACCGGACGCTGATACGCTGGCGCATGTCGGGAAAGCTGCCGTCCTTTAAGATCAGCGGCAAGGTGTACTTCTGGGCATTCGACGTGTACAAGTTCCTCCGGGAGGAATATGGCACGGCCGTCCTGCCGGAAGCCCTCGAAGAACAGGAACCAATAACAATTAATAATAAGAAGAATGGAAAATCAAAGTAAGTACATCATGATCGAGCGGAACAAGTTTGCCGCCCTTGTCAAGGCACACCGTAAATGCCTGCAGATACTGAGTATCCTGACCTATGCGCATACCGTCAAGGAAGTGCAACTGACCTTCACGCTGGAGGAGATCTGCGAGCTTCTCCAGATGACCCGTGAGGAAGTGGAGACACAACGTCAGAAGGGGTATATCCGTTTCAGCGTGCAGAATGGTATAACCGTCTACGAGATTACGGACATCCTGCGGTTAAAGAACATGCTGGAGATGGGAAAGATATACCGCAAGATCGACGGAATGGCGATAACCGTTCCGGTGAAAAAAGAGACAGGAAATGTAACGGATTCATTAACCGATTAATAGGATTCAATATGAGACAGTTGGTACATGCCTCGCTGTTCAGCGGGTTTGGTGCGGCGGATCTTGCCGCCGAATGAATGGGATGGCGTAACGCCTTCCATTGTGAGATAGATGAGTTTTGTAACCGAATTTTAAATTACTGGTTCAGCCATGCAGAAAGTTATACGGATATTACAACTACGGATTTTCGGGGATGAAGGGGACGGATCGACATCCTCACAGGAGGTTTCCCATGCCAGCCCTTTTCCGTTGCCGGCCGGCGAAAGGGCGCGGAGGACAGCCGTTACCTCTGGCCTCACATGCTCCGTGCCATTCACGAGATCCGGCCCGGTTGGATTGTTGGTGAGAACGTTGGTGGCATCCTCACGATGGTACAGCCCGGCAAGGCGGCTCACGTGGGATGTCAGCCCTCTCTGTTCGGAGAGGATCAGCCTGTATACCGCAAGCGGGAGGAATACGTCGTCGAGACCATCTGCCGTGATCTTGAGCGTGAAGGATATACCGTCCAGCCGCTGCTTATTCCGGCTTGTGCCGTCGGTGCCCCGCACAGAAGGGACCGCATATGGTTTGTTGCCCACGCCGATGGCGAGGGATTACAGCCCGAGGGGACCGAACTGTCTCCAGAAGGGTCTTCCGGAAATCATCCGCGAGATGTTGCTGCCCACCCCGACAGCGACGGAGATACACCACCGGCAGCGGGTGGAACGCTGGAAACGTCAGGGGCGCGTGTCGATGCACGAGACGGAGGACGGGGAGAAGAACCCCAACGGCCTGACGGACTTCCTGGACTTCCACGGGCTGCTCCCGACACCGACTGCAAGGGACTGGAAGGGCGCGCCGACCTTGGAAAATTTCCAAAGGAAGGGGAAGAACCCGCATCAGGGCAGCCTTCCCGATTTCTTTGCCCGGTCTGGGAGGAGTTTCCAACTCAATCCCCTGTTTGTGGCCGAGATGATGGGGTTCCCCGTCAATTGGACGGTATTACCTTTTCTTCCTGGCGGCAGCAGTCCGTCAAGGGATATGGAAACGCCATCGTCCCCCAGGTAATCCATGAGATATTCAAAGCGATAGAATCAACTTATAAATAATAGACAGCATGCATACATTTGTTATAGCGGAACATCCTGAGTTCGGTAAAATCCGGACAGTCGAGAAGGACGGCAAAATATGGTTTTGCGCAAAGGATGTCGCCGCATCATTGGGATACGCCAATACAAGGGATGCCATAGACCGGCACTGTAAACAGAAGGGAGTCTGCGTTCACGACATCCCTACTAGGGGCGGACGTCAGAAAATCAAGTTCATAGATGAAGGGAACATGTACAGGCTTATAGCCGGAAGCCGTCTGCCCTCGGCTGAAAGGTTTGAAAGCTGGATCTTTGACGACCTCGTCCCACGAACATTAAAAGAAGGCGGATACCTGCTTGACATAAAGGGAGAAACCGACTCCGAACTGCTTTCACGGGCTTTGTTACCTGCGGAAAACAGGATAAAGGAACGCGACAGGCATATATCCGTACTGGAAGAGAAAAACGCGCAGAACGCCATCAAATTAAGCCGGCAGGCTCCTAAGGTAAGGTATTTTGAAGAGGTCCTGCATTCGGCAAGTACATATACAACCACGCAGATAGCCAAAGAACTTGGAATGAGCGGAAGGGAGCTGAATTACAGGTTGAAATTGCTTGGAGTCCAGTTCCGCCAGTCAGGAACATGGATGCTTACCGCCCGATACCACAAGGAAGGATATACCCGGACACATACGCATGTATGGCAAAACCGGAACGGAGAAACCGGAACGGCCATGCATACCGTATGGACGGAACGCGGCAGGCTTTTTATCCATCAGCTGCTGAATTTCAATATCGGGTATTAGGCATGACATACTCCCACATTATAAACAACCGGATTTATAATGCGGGAAGTATTGAAAATCCTATATGAATGAAGGGAGGGCACTACGAAACGTCGTATGCTCTCCCTCGTTCTTTTTATTTCTCATAAAGCAGTAAAAATTCCATTTTTCTGCGTCTTTCTATTGATTTGACCTTCCGTCCCCGGTAGTGGCAATAGGAAATGTATTCCCTGTATATATCACGGTCTCCAGCTTCCAGCTTTCGGAGCAGGCGGCTTTTGGGGCGTTTCCCATAACCGAGCAATGCGGATGTCCCAACATTGTAGCTCAAGACCGTTAAAAGAAGTGCATCCTTGCCGTAACTGCGGAACAATGCGTAGCGTTTCATGAGATCCCTACGGAGCAGTGCCTCCGCTTCTGCCTCCGTCATGTCGTAGGACAGATTCTCGCCGGGCAATAGCCGGTGTCCAAATCCGTAGAAAGGAAATTTGTCTTTTCCATGAAGTCCTTCTCATTGTTTTACAAGACTGACCGCAAGTTCAAACTTTACCGGATCCGGTCCCTGTTGCATTTTTATCGGCTGTGCCGATAGACAGGCTGTTGACAGTATCATCGCAAGCAGGCATAGTATTGCCTTTCCTCTCCAAACTGATATTTTCTTTACCTTTTTCATTGTTTTTACTATAATCTTAATCCTTTTTTCTGCACCTTATCCCGGTTGACTTTTGAAGCGCGTTCTTCTTCCTGTCTCTGTCGTGGGGTTGCGGTAAGGAAACGGATAAACAGGTCATATTCACGGATAAGCTGCTGCGAACACTCGAGCCGGAGTGTATGGGGCAGATTGCTCATCGGGCTTGTACTTCCGGCAGAGATGTCCTGTTCCAGCAGTTTATCCAAACAGACATTCCTTCTTCGCTGTATGTATTCCTGAATCTGCTGCGGTGTCTCAAGTTTTCTTATATTGGAACGCAGGTCATTTAAGCATTTATACATATAATACAGCCTGTATAACTCCTCAGACTTGTCTTCAAAGAAAGAAAGGTAGTTTGCATTGGACCTTGCCATGCCTTCCTGGATCTTCCCGTCCAACACTTCCATTGTAGCGTCCAGACGTTCCATCAATCTTGTAACGTTGGGATTCTGTCGTACCATTTTATTATCTTTTTAATCCGTTCGACTTTTTCTTCACAGGCTGCCCGTTTGCCTCTTTCATTTCCCTTTTCGGTTCCTTGAGGGAAAGAGTATGCAAGAATCCCTGACAGTCCTGAATCAGCCTTTGCATACATTCCAATGACAGGGTATGCGCCATGTTCGCCATCGGGCTGGTGCTGTTCCTTGCGGGCGGATTGGCAAGCAGCCTTTCCTGCTGGTATCTTACGATATCCTTAAAGTACCTTTGCAGTTCCTCCACATCATCCGTCCCGTTCACCTTGTTGCGGAACACGCCGTAGTAATCACGCAGGCGGCCTGCCTTGTACACATCGTCCGCCTGCCATTCAAAGAAACGGGAATAGTCCTTTTTCGCCTCTTCCAGCCCCTTGCGTATCCGTTCTTCCGTACCGGCAATTTTCCTGTCCAGCGACTGCCAGAGCTGTTCAATATTCCAATTGTCCTGTCTCATGCTTTACATTTTTAATCCGTTCGACTTCTTTTTCATCGTTTCCAGTTCCGTTTTTGCTTTCACTTCCTCGCGGGGAGCCTTCATCGAGAGAAGCCGTTCGAAGCCCGTATAATCCTTGACCAGTCTCTGCATGCATTCCAGCCGGTAGGTATGTGCCAGGTTGGAAATATCGTCCGTGCTACGCCTGCGGATACTCCCGCTGACCAGCTCCTTCAGGCATTCCTCCCGTTTATGCCGTATATATCCATGCACCTCCCCGGGAACTCCCACCTGCCGGATTACCTGGCGGAGTTCCCCGTATTGCTTTACCATGAAATGGGACTTGAACAATTCCTCCCCGGTCCACGCAAAATGATAAAGGTAATCCCGGTCCAGTTTATTCCGGATCTCCTTTATTGTTTTTTCCTCGTACCGTATTCGCATGTCCAGATATTCGGCAAGCTGCTCCATGCCGTATTTATCCTGTTCCGTCATAGCTTCCGTCTCCCGTTAGTCGATTGTATCCGTATTTGCCCTGTCCTCGATGGAGAACGGGATGTCCAGCGTCCGTTCCACTCTGAAGTTGTCTACCGCCACGAAGCGGATCCCGGGATTGTCCTCTCCCGTGTTCCGGAAAAAAAGGGTGAACACCTGGCGGCGGATGTCCGTCGTGTCCAGCCCCGCGATGCCGGAGAGTTCCGTCAGCTCGCGGTTCACCAGCCTGATTCCGTCCGCGGTGAACACCTCGCCGTCACCCTCCAGCTGTATGTATCCGATGCGGTAACGGGCCTCCCGGTAATCCCCCTCGCGGTCAAGTGTCAGGCGGATCTCCACCGTCTCGTCGGGCGCGATGCCTTCCTGCAGGTACCAGGAAGAGAGCGAGAAGTCGTATGCCTGCCGCACTTCCAGACGGTCGTCGCAGCCGGCAAAGGTGCACGCCAGCAGAGCCAGCGCGCATCCCATGATGAATGTTCCTGTTTTCATTGTTTCCAGTTCTTAAAAGATTAATCGATGATGTATTTCAGTCCGACGGCCACTACCGTATGGAAATGCCCTACGGACGAGCTGAAGAAGACACGCTGCCGTACATTGAAAAGAAAAGCCCAGCGGTCCGTAAGGAACGCCTCCATCTCGAATGCCGGGGCGAAGCCGTAGATGAAGGCCCCTTTGTGCAGCAGGGTCGCCCCGTCATAAAGGAGCCTGCCGTTCCGGTTTACCCTCTCATAGCCGGCCAGCGCGGACAGTCCGGCAGAGAGGAACACGTTCCTGCCCCTGTCCGAGAGGAACGGGAAGAGACAGCCCGCCTCCGCGGTGAACTGCTCCTTGGGAACGGCCACCTCCTTGTAGGCATAGTGTTTCTTCACATAGTCCGCACCGACCACCCAGCGCGAGCGGTTACGGTTGTAGCGGCTCAGGGCTATCCCGACCTGGAAATTCCCTCTCAGGTGCCTTACGTTCTTTCCGAAGTCATCCACGCCGCCCAGCCTCAGTTCAAGCCCCGTCTGCCCGAGCAGGTAGCGTTGGGCGGAAACCTTGCCCGCCCAAAGGGACAGGAAGGCGCACATTGTTATAAACAGATACTTTCTCATGGCATTACTCCTTTACCAGTTCGTCCACCAGTCCGGCATCCACCAGGTCGCTGTTCTCGATATGGAACCGCTGGTGGCGTCCGCCGCCTTTTTCGTAAATCTCCACCTCGATGAGCTTGTCATCGGGGATGACCACCTTGTGGAAAGCATAGACGATGCGTCCTTCCCCTTTGCCCCCTATACGCCTCAGTTCGTTGAGCGCACGCACCGGCTCGATGTAGGTTTCCTGCTGCGCCGTACGTTTGGTCACTTTCTTGTCCACCACCTTGAAACGCACGAAGTCGATGTCGAAGGGCACATGTGAGGAATTGGTCAGCGAGATATGGAGGAACAGCAGGTCCTTATGCACATAGATCCCCTTGAGCAGGGCCTGCATCCCGAACTGGCGGCAGCCGATATGCTTCACGTCCCTGCGGTCCAGGCGGTGGACGGTGTACATCAGGCTGGCGATGACCGAAGGGTCCTCCTCGCCGAGCTCGGTCACACGGACGGCACTCCCACCTGTGGAGGGTCCCGTCGGAAACCGGCTGTCCATGTTGATGTTCAACGCTTCCGGCTCCTCCTCGTAGGAGACGAGGAATGAATAGAACGAGCCGTCGCCCGTGATGACCGAGAAGTTCGTCTCGCCCGGGAAATTACGGACGGCCGCCTTTACGCGCACCACGTTCTCCACGCCGTCCGCCTTGCCCGCGATGATGTCCGTGCTGCCCAGGTCGACATAGCGGACTTCCGCAGGGAAAAGGACATGGACCGTCTTGCTGAACGGCACGCCGATCCTGTAGGGCGTGATATGCTGGCCGGCGGTCAGGGTTCTGACCCCGCCCTCCGGCTTGCACTCCTGTGCCCGGCAGGTCATTCCCGCCAGCGCAGCCATGATTAAAAGAATGAATGTTCTCATCTTGAATGATTGTTTAAAAATTACAGTTAAACCTTGTTATTGTTTTTTTGTGACCAGCAACACCCTGTATCCGGCCTTCAGCTTTACCTTGACCGCCTTGACCCGCTGCGAGATGAACCGTGTCCCGCCCTGCAGGACACCCCGCGTGAGGTCCATCGCCACCTGCTGCCCGGCGGAACCGGCGAAGGAGATGCTGCCTCCCATGCTCTGGCTCACGTCCCCCAATACCTCCTTGGCGGCCGTCCGGCTTTCCGATCCCGGCACGAAGATGCCCCGCTGCCCGTCAATGTCATATGTGGCCAGTTCCACCGGGATGATATTGCCGGCATATTCGATGCTGCTTACCAGGATGTCCAGGCGTTCCCCCCGGATGTCGGCCGTGCCGGTCACCGGGCTGTTGGCCGGTATGGTGACACTTCCAGCCTGCAGGGGCTCGAGCAGGCGCAGCTTCACCCGTCCTCCCTGCTCGAGGGTCTGGCTCTCGGAAATGCAGGCCGGGATGGTGTTCATCCCCATCCGGTAGCTGCTGCCCACCGCCGTGTTGAAACCGTAGTTCCTCTCCACGACAAGTGAGGCGACAAACGCGGAATCCGCCAGCGGCTGCTTCAGGGCGGAGGTCGTTCCGCTCTCCGCCCGGCTGACGGGGACAGGCTCCGGCTTTTCTTCCTCCTCCGCCTCGCCGGGCGTGGCTTCCGGTTTAGGGTTCAGATACCTGGCGGCCATCCGGTAGGACTGTTCCATCATCCGCTCGCGGGATTCCGCGCGCCGGTTTTCCGCTTCCGCCTCTTCCAACCGGCGGTTCAGCTCGTCCACCTTCTGTTCCAGGCCGCCGGCCGTTTCCTGCGGTGTCTCATAGAAGGTCTCCAACTGCTCGGTGATCCTTTCGTAGGTGTCCGCCGACTGCCGTATGCTTCCGTCCGGACCGGATACGCCGTCCGTCTGTCCTTTACCTTCCAACAACCTTCCGGCAAGGTCGGAAAGCGACTGCATCCGTCTGTCTTTCTCGCGCCGGTCCTGCTGCCTTTCATAAACGTCCGTTTTATTCCCTTCCAGTTGGACCGTCGTAGGTTCCGGCACGTTCACGTTGAATCCCGAACTGCCCGCCACCGTTTTCCCGCTGTCACCGGAAGGGGCGAATATTCAGTAGAGGACCGCAAGGAATACCAGTACGAAGACCGGTATGACGATGTATTTCCTGTGGCGCAGGATTTCCTCCCCGCTAAGCCGTTTTTCCGTTTTTGTCCCTTCGGAGGGGACGGAACCGGCTTCTGCCGGCCGTGTGCCTTCCGGGGCTTCCCCGACGGGCACGTGTTCTTCTTCCATGTTACTTTTCCTGTTTTCCATTCTGCTGGGGTTGTTTAATGGTCCGGTAAATGTTTGTTTCCTGTCCCCTCAGGGGATCAGGCAGCCTGCGCAGGGTATCCGAGAGGCTGCCTTCCCCGAAGGGAAGCTCCATGCGCTCCCTTGCCGGTGTCAGCCGTCCTGCTGCGCGCAGCAGGACGATGCCCGATGCGATGCAGGTGAAGACCAGCATGGCTATGAGGATGCCCCGTTTTTGTTTCTCTGAAAGACTTTCCAGATAAGCCTTCGCCTTTTCTTTGACTGTTGACTTTGTTCCCATTGTGAAAATGCTATCAAATGATTGACTACCATAGGGAGCGTTACCTTTCCACGGTACGCAGGTCCCTGTTTTCCAGAATCTCGAAATGCTCCGCAAGGAACCCTTGCGGGTTGTTGTCCGAGCGGACCGTGCTCTGCAGGCGGCAGCGTGTCACCAGGGAGCGTTCGGTGATGTTGCTTCCCCGGATGATCATCTGCCGGGCATAGGTGGTGACGCGGTAGGGATAGCTGTCGAAATCGCAGCCCATGCTGTCCACCACTATCGTCTGGTTGACGTTCCCGCTGATGAGCCGGTTGTAAAACCCTTTCTCGTTCCAGTCCCGGTAATACCCGTACAGGCTCTTGTCGGCCAGGTACATTGCCCGGTTTATGTTCGACTCGATGGCCGCCTTGTCGGGGGCCAGCGTGAAGAACAGCTCGTGCAGGCGGCGCACGTGCTCCCTCGCTTCCACCGGGCGGTTGCGTGCGGCATCCTGCGAGAGGGCCATGATGAGCGACTTCCCCTCGTCCAGCACGTAGATCTTCTCCCGCTGCGCCTCGGCGAACCGGTAGGACTTCCAGACGGAAAAACCGGTCAGGAGGGTGCAGGAGGCGAGGAAGACGATACTGAACAGGCGGATCTGCCTGAACGAGGACTCGATGTTTTTTAAGCTCTTGAATTCCATGTCTTGAAATGAATGAATGTTATTACCCGGTTCATCTTTATTTCTTCAGCAATACTCCGGCCACGTTGCCCGTGGATGCCCCTGCCACGGCCCCGCCCACGTTGGCGGCCTTGCCCGCCGTATTGTTCATGTTGCGGTTGTACGCACCCATACCGCCGGCCTGTACCACCCAGTTCGCCACGGTGGGGACACAGAAGTACCCGACCAGCCCTATGAGCATGAACACCAGATAGATGGCCGTCGATCCGTCCGGGGAGAAGACGCTCAGGGGATCCCGGATCATTTCCATCTCGCTTTGCAGCACCAGCGTCTGTATCCTGGCGAGCATCACCCCGAGCAGGTCGGAGATGGGCAGCCAGAGATATACGCTGATATAACGGGCCAGCCACTGGATGAGCGTGTTCTGGAAACCGTCGAAGACCGATACCGCGAAAGCGAAGGGACCCAGCACGGAGAGGACGATGAGAAAGAAGGTGCGGATCGTGTCCACCACCAGCGAGGCGGCACGGAAAAAGAACTCCATCACTTTGCGCATGATGGTCTGCACGATGCCTTGCAGGGAGAACGAATAGCAGGTGTGGGACATCCGCTGCATCACCGCGTAGTCCTCCTCATTCCAGCCCATGTCGACGATCTCCTTCTCCAGCTCCTCGTCCGTGGGGTTGAACTCCCCGGTCACGGCCACCTTCAGGGGCATCTCGGAGAGCAGCCTGTCCTTTTCCTCCTGGAACTTCCTCACGTCGAAGGTCTGGTCGTGGAGCATGGCACCTGTTCCCTGCACGACGGGGCTCAGGATACCGTTCAGGCTTCCCAGCACGATCACGTCGAAGAACAGGATGCAGATGCCCAGGCAGAAGGGACGCAGCATGCCGAACACGTCCACCGGCTCGGCACGCGAGAGGGACTGCCACACGCGGTAGGCTATGTAGAAGAGCGCGCCCAGGGCGGCGATGGCCGTGGCCAGCGTCATCATCGGCTGGCAGAGCTCGGTCATCTCGTCATACAGCCGGCGCAGGATACCGTGCAGGCTGTCGAAAGATAGGGATAGCAATACCATATAGTCTGTATCTTTTTAAAGGTTTACCAATAGCGTTCGTCCTCCCCGTAAAGCTTCAGGACCTGCTCGGTCTCGCCCTTCTCCCTGGCCCGCAGGTAGGAGACGCGCAGGTTCTTGCGGGTGTAGTAGTTCACCAGCGTCCTGTAATGCCTCATCTCGCGGTACACCCTTTCTATGAGGTCCAGCCGCTCCTTGTCGGTCATGGACATGCCGGTGGGGTTGATGATGTCCTTCAGCCCGGCCACGGACGCGCTGCTTTTCTTCATGATGTTGTTGTAGCCGAAGGCGATGGCATCCAGTTCCCGCTGCGTGTAGTTCCCGTCGGTGAGCATCTTCCCGTAGTTCGTCACGTAGCTCTCCGAGATTTCCGAGAGCATCAGCACCGACTCCTTGACCTTCAGGCTCCCGCTCACCAGCGAGTTCACGCTCTTGAGCATGTCGTAGTATTTCCGGCTTTGCTCATAGATTTTCGAGGCCTCCTTGAAGGTGGACATGGCGTTCTGCGCCGTCTCGGAAGTCTCCACCATCTCGTTGACGCTGTTCACGATGCCCTGCGCCAGGTTGCCCGGGTCGGTCACCACCCATTGCGCGTGCATGGCCGGTACGGTAAGTAAAAAGGCGCACAATGCGCTGAAAATTTTTCGTTTCATTGAATCGTTCCTTTAATTGTTTTACAAAGATTATCTCCTGCCGCTGTTCTTTTCGGCGGCCAACACCCGTATGGCCTGTTCCATGCTGCCGGTCTTTGCCGCCATCCGTTCCACTTCCAGCTTCTCGCCCTCCTCCGTCGTGTAGGTAAGGTACTCGGCCGTGGAGGTCTCCGTGGCATAGACGGCCGACTGCACGCCTCCCAGTCCGATCCATACCTCCCTGTACCTGCGTGAGGGATCGTTGGCACGGTTGATGGAGAGGATCTGCGAGCATTCCTTGCCGGTCAGTCCTAAAAGAGTCTGTATCCGTTCGAACTTGTTGAGGTATTTCCTCTGGTCCAGCAGGATCTTGCAGTCCGAATTGTTGATGATGGCCTCCTTCACAATCGGGGACGAGATGATGTCGTCCACCTCCTGCGTCACCACCACGGCCTCCCCGAAATACTTTCTGACCGTCTTGAAAAGGTACAAGACATAGGTGGCCATATTGGGGGACATCAGTGATTTCCAGGCCTCTTCCAGTAATATCATCTTACGGACGCCTTTCAAACGGCGCATCTTGGAGATGAACGTCTCCATGATGATGAGCGTCACCACCGGAAGCAGCACCTTGTTCGATGATATGTTGTCCAGCTCGAAGACGATGAACCGTTTGTGGGTCAGGTCGATCTCCTTGTCCGAGTTCAGAAGGAAGTCATAGTCCCCTCCCTTGTAGAACGGTTCCAGCACGTTCAGGAACCCGTCGATGTCGAAGTCCTTCTCACGCACCCTCTTTTTCTCCATCATCCGGCGGTAGTCGTCACGGACGAACTCGTAGAACCCGTTGAAGTCCGGCCGGAGTTCCGGGTTGTCCGTAATCCTGCGGATATAGGCGTTCACCGCGCCGGAAAGGGCGACCTCCTCGGAGCGTTTCGGCACCTCATCCTCCCGTTTCCACAAGGTCAGGATCAGCGTCTTGATGCTCTCCCTCTTTTCCACGTCGAACTGCCGGTCCTCGCTGTAGAAGGGGTTGAAGGTGATCGGGCGGTCCTCCTCATACGTTATGTAGATCCCGTCCTCCCTGCGGGTGCGCTCATGGATGAGCCGGCACAGCCCCTTGTAGCTGTTTCCCGTATCCACCAGCAGGATGTGTGCGCCCTGCTCGTAATAGTTGCGCACGAGATGGTTGGTGAAGAAGGACTTGCCGCTGCCCGAAGGCCCCAGGATGAATTTGTTGCGGTTGGTCGTGATGCCCCGCTTCATCGGCTCGTCCGAGATGTCCAGATGGATGGGCCTGCCGCTGAGCCGGTCCGCCATCTTGATGCCGAAGGGCGAGAGGGAGGAGGCATGGTTCGTCTCCCCGATGAAGAGGCAGGCCGCCTGTTCGATGAACGTGTGGAAGGACTCCTCGGCGGGAAAATCACCCTCCCCGCCGGGGATGCCCGCCCAGTAAAGGGTCGGCGCGTCCACGGTATTGTGCCGGGGCTTGCAGCCCATCTGTGCCAGGGCCGATCCGGTGTCGTTCCGGATGTTCCTCAACCTCTCCCTGTCCTCCGACCAGACCATGACGTTGCAGTGGCAGCGCACGGGAACCAGCCCGAAGGAATGCGCCTCGTTCAGGTATTCCTCCGTCCACTGCCGGTTGATCTCGTTGGCACGGCTGTAACGTGAAAGGGAGCGCATATTCCTGGCCGCTTTCTCGAAATGCCGGAGGGTTTCCGACGGATCATCTATGAACACGTACTGATTGCAGATATGGTTATAGGGCAGCATCAGCCCGACGGGGGCGGCAAAGGAAAGGCGGCAGTCGCTGCGGTCCGTGGAGTATTTCTCATAACGCCCGTCCGTCCGTACCGCGGAGGGCAGGTCGTCCGCGTCGGAAAGCGTATGCACCGAGAGCCGTTTGTCGCCGATGCGCATTTCCGCGCCCCCGAGCCGGATATCCTCCAGCGTGGTGGTGTCCTCCTGCGAGAGGGAGAAGTATTTCTCCACCAGGCCGGCCTCCTTTCCCTTTCCGGTGATCTCCTCCGTCGTGAGCCGTTCCAGACGGACCAGCCCGGAATCGCAGATGATACGCCCGAACTGCTCCACGGCTTCCAGGAAGCGGAGGATGCCGTCCTTGTCCCGGACCTCCCTGGGGAGGATATGCCCCCTGCAAAGGACGGAGAAGTTGCTCTGCTGCCGCATGCGTTCCTTCGTGGTACGGGTGATGAACAGGTACGAAAAATGGTTCAGGAAGGGCCGCTCGTTGAAATGAAGCTCGAAGCTGCGGTCCAGGAATCCCGGCTCCTCCCTGTCGGTGCGTGCCCTGTAGCTCTCCTCCAGGAACCAGTCCTGACGGTGGACGATGGTATGGCAGGGCAATACCCTGATGGCCTTCGCTCATGCGCCGTGCATGGCCTCGTAATCATCGGAGGTGAGGGTGAAGACCTCCGGCAGGCGGACCTTGAAGCCGACGGTCACGTCTGCGTCCTTGGAGAGGATGCACCCGTCCTCGACGGCAAGAAGGGGGAACTTACTTTCCAGGGTGGACGCTTTGAGTATGTTTCGCATATTTTCTTCGTTTAAAAAGTGAGGTGATACGTTTTCTGTTGATGATGTAATAGGGACGGTAACCTGCCGCCGCCAGCTTCATCAGCCCGTGGGGGCCGTATTTCCTGTTCAGGCGGAACACGCCCAGGGTGATTCCCGAGGCCGATATGACACAGAGGGCGATGCAGAACAGACGGTTCACGCCCGCCATGTAGAGGATGACGAACACGAGGAAGACGGCGAGCAGACCGCCGGCAAAGAGATAGAGGTACTGCGCCTTCAGGCCGCAGAACTCCACGTCCTGCCCGACGCCCTTGTTCAGCTTGTATTCCATATGGCATGGGGGTTACAGGAAGAACGACCTCAGTACCGTAGCCGCCACGATCAGGAACACGCAGGCCCCGAACCAGCTGCCGGCGGTCTTGCCCGTGTCCGGATCGCCCGACGAGAACTTGGAATACACGCGGATGGCCCCGATAAGGCCGCAGAGCGCGCCGGCCGCATAAATCAGTTTTACGGCGGGGTCAAAATAGCTGTTCACCATCTGCGTGGCCTGTACCAGCCCGGCAGACCCGTCACCGGCAGCGGATGCGGGGGCTGCTCATGTGGCCAGTCATGCCAGCAGGAAGGCTGTTCCGGCAGGTATGCGCCCGATAAGGGATGCCAATACGTCTGTCACTTTGCCCATAGGGGAGAATCGTAAAAATGAATGGGTTCTTGAATGTCTCATTGTTTTTATACCAATTATTATAATAAATGTTTGTCAGACTTTCTTTTTTGACAGGCTGCAGGCC
>NC_021017.1:3021315-3058442 GCF_000210075.1 Bacteroides xylanisolvens XB1A | reverse complement strand
CATCTCCTTCGTTAATTCATTCGTCACTCATGTTGCTCTCTCTTCGGAACGGAATGTCCGCAAGGCGGATCAGCTTGAATCATGATACTTCGCCATATACACATTATGTTATTGGTTATCGGGGTATGAAATCCATGATATCGAAATCCCTGATTATGCTTTCCCTGTCCTTTCCCGCCAGCAGGGGCGGCTCCCTGTCACTGTCCACGTACAGTTCCATGTACCGTTTCAATGTCTCGTCACTGCCCAGAATGCCGGCCTGCAGGATACGTTCCATGTCGGTCCCCTCCAGCCGTTCCAGTGTCTGGCGGGCATGGGACTGTTCCGGTTCCGAAAGGCGGTCCGTGGCCATGAACCTGGAGAGCAGGTCCATGTCGTCAAAGGTCACGCCTCTGGCGCGGTGCGGATCGGGACGTTCCACATAACCGGTGATCTCGTAGCGTTCCGGCACCTCACCCTCCTCCGGTCTTCCGAAAGGGGCGGGGAATTCGGGCACGGGTGCCTTTCTCCCTTTCATGGCCGTATCCGTCCGCTTTTCGCTCATCGCGTATTCCCCGTCCATAGGCGGGGATTGCCATAACCGGTACCGGCTTCTGCCGATGACAGCTTCCTCAGACGTTTCCTCCCGTGGTTCCGCCGGTTCTTCCTTCACCGGAAGAGCGGAGGCAGGACGCTGTCCGTCCCTCCATTTAAGGATGCTGCCCGTGTGGACGTACTTCTCTATGCTCAGGTAGGAGGCATACAGGAACAGAAGGATGAATGCGTATTCCATACCGGTCTACATAAGGTTTGTCATGAGATGTGCGTGTTCCGTCGGGCCGATACTGTACTGGAGCGGGTCACAATCCATCATGGCAACGTTGTATCCCCGGCGGTTATGTAGGACACCGCCCGTGAACACGGTGAAGAAGGTCTTGCCGGGTTCACACTTCCGGCCGGTCAATTCGATAAATAAAGGTTCTTTTTCCATGTGCATTTCTTTTTTATGGTTGTTGCCGGCAAGCTTTCCTGCCGTTTCATACCACAAAGGAAATAACAAGCGGAATGACCTCAAATACCCTGTCGTGTATTGTCATGGATAGTCAGTTTTTGTCATGGGGGAAGGGGCGGTGAAAAGAAAAAAATGCTTTCCCGAAGGGAGTCGTGAAGCCAGCCCCCCTTTGGAAAACAGGATACGGGGGACATCCGATACAGTGAAAAAAAGAAAAATCCCCACCGGCTTCTGCTGGCGGGGATCGCAATAATAAAGGAGCGGGCTTCTCAGCCCTTGATGTAACCGTACTTTTTCAGGTCATCCATGAAATGCTCCGGCGTGTCGGTCCTCACCGTCACCCCGTGCAGTTCCCTGTACCGCCCGGAGAAATTCACCATGTACTCCCCGTCGGTGCACCCGCTGTCAAACCAGCTGCCCTCACGCAGGATGCGTACAAACTCGGAAGGGTCGGAGGCGGCAATCCTGCCGCCGTCCGCCAAAATATACATATGCTTGTTCATGCCGATAATTTTTTAGTCCTCAGTTTATAATATAGTTTCTGTTCATCGTCCAGGAAAGGGATGTCACGGAGTGCGGTGGCTGCGGGCACCTGTCCCCTTGTGGCAAAGGTAACCAATTTATGGAGAAACAGCACCCAGTTACGCATTTTTGTGAAGTTGGTCGTTCCCGAATGCTGGCGGAACTCGACCGTCTTGTGCCGTGAATAGGCTTCGAGATTCACCTTGTGGTAACGGTTGCCGATTCTGTTTTTCAGTTCGTTCACCGTCCTGGCCGAGCGTATCGTCTCATCAGATACATGGCCCAATCCCTTGCAATAGTAGTTATCCCTGCGGGATGCCGGCATGAACCTGTCGATGACCGGTTCCAGATGTTTGTAACTCAGGGCCAGATTACGCCAGGTCGCCATGTTGAAACCGGCGGCATCGATATGCACGTGAAGCCCGCAGCTCTCGTTCACTTTCACGTCACACAGGTCAAGCACCCAGCAGACCTTCTCCAGTTCCCGCAGGCCGGCTTCACCGACCAGGATCGGACTGACCAGCTCGAAGGTGTCGTTGCCGTTCAGACTGCTGTCCGTCACGAGCTTCCAATGCGGACGGGTGGTATGGTTGTAGCCTTCTACCGTAACCTCGATACCGGCCTCCCTGAGCTCGCGGGCGAGCCGTTCACGGGAGCAGTTGTAGCCCTCGATCTCGATACCGAACTTGCGGTTGAAAGTGTAATCCAATACGGCTGTCGCCTGATGGGTATTCAAACCATCCTCACGTTCACTCATCCGGCGCAGGGCGTTCACTACAAAACCGTAATTGCCGTTAGTCACCATTCTTGCGATTTCCGCACGGGGAACTCCCAGAAGGAACAGCTGCCGGATCTTGCTTGTCTTTGTTGTCTCTTGTGCTAAAATGCTTCTAACTTGCTCGTTCATAATTTGTTACCTCCTTTATTATTATACTGCTAAGGTAATGCTTTTATAGGAGAAGTCGTAATTATAAGAGCCTTATTATCATGCTGTTAGCTTACTTTATCTTAGGCTAAAAGTCCTTATTTAAGGTGTCTGTATCCTATCGTCCGCTACCGGTCGGTGTCGGATTCCCCCAGACCGATGGCGGGGCATATCTCCTCCACCAGTTCAGGAAGGCCGGAGCCTTTCTCCTGACGGGGATCGGGCGGGAACAGCGTGGAGCGGAAGACACCCTTGCAGACAGGATCCGCCTCCCTGTTGTAGCGGAGGGTGTTCGGGATGTGTGAGGACAGCAGCTGCAGCCCCATCCTGTGGATGACACGGTTCCAGGCATCATACAAGTCCTTCCGTCCCCGCCTGTCCACCATGTTCCAGAACAGCCGGATACCTTTCAGGTTGCAGTTCCCCTTGGCGATCAGCTCCTCCTCCAGCACCTTGGCAAACTGCAGGGAACTCTGCATGACGATGTTGTCCGCCTTGAGCGGGACAAAGATATAGTCCATCGCAGAGACGGTATGGACCACCCCCTCGCTGCGGAGCGTTCCGGGAAGGTCGAAGAGCACGATATCGAAAGTCTCCCCTTTTTCGTCCATATAACGCCGCAGGTCTTCCACCGCCTTTTCCGGGTCGCTTTTGATGACCGGATAGGCAGGTTTCCGGATTCTCTCGTACTGCCGGTACAGGTTCACCTTCAGGTCGTCATTTTTCATGACACCCTCCATGTCCCTCTCACGCATCAGGACGATGCTGTGTTGTGGGGAGTCACAGTCCACAACCGCCACACGCAGGCCTTTACGGTAATGCAGGACACTGGCCAGCATTACCGTAAAGACGGATTTTCCCACGCCACCCTTCTGGCTGGCGATGGCAACCAACAACTCTTTTTCTTTTTTCATCATACTTCTTTTCCATTAAATGTTAAACACTATTGTTTCAGAAACAAAAAGCAATGCTCCCACCGGGAGGATCCCCTCTCATGGGGACGGCCCTTTATGACCGTCCGGGCAGGGACTCCTCCAGAATCATCTCCACCGTTTCCCTGTATTCTTCCAGATGCCGCGAGACAAGGTGGTTGATGAACCCCTCCAGAGTGACCTTCCCGTTTCTCGAGGCTCCCGCCAGAATGGACAGTTTCCGGTGCAGGGCGGCGGGAATATGCAGTGACCGGCGCTGCATGCCCGCAATGCCATGCAGGTATTCCTTTCCGTAAACGGACGGCTGCATGGGAACACTTTTCCTTGTGGGACGCATAATGTCGTTACCGGACGTTCCACGTCCCTGCCGGGGACAGGCAGGAGCTTCCCCCATGATCTCACGGATGCGGTCCGCATCCATCCCGCCGGGACCCATCCGGTCTTTTACGTTCTTTCCTGTCATGATATATCTTCTTGGACAATGACAACATTTTATCGGCGGGCCGTTCCTCCCCGCTGCCCGTCTTCATCCCAAGGACGATAGACCTCACCGAGCAGGACGGCGATGTCCTCCCTGTGTTCCTCCATATGGAGTTCCAGCAGCCGGATGATAAAACCGGAGATGCTGCCGCAACCGGCTGCCCTGACCAGCATGGCAATCCGGCGGTGCAGTCTCCCGTCAATGTATGCGGTCTTCCACTCCGCGGCCTTGGGAGCGGGAACCAGAAACCTCCTTTTGTATTCTTCCGGGTCTGTCACTTTCCCTGCCCCCACCGGCCTTTCATGCCCCGGCACCCTCGTCACCGGTTCCGGGGATGGGAAAACGGGATCTGACAGAAGGTTCCCCGTAAGTCCGACCCTCTCGAGAACGATATCGGAAAGCCAGTTCTTTTCTTTTTTTGAATCCATATCTTAAAATCTTAAATTATTAAATTACACAACCGGTATTGTATCGGAATACAAAATAAAGGAAGAAGAGAACCGGACGGAGCCACCTGTCACTTATAGTCATCCAAAGTCGGTTATTGTCATGATGCACATGACGGGTGGACGGACATGCCGCTGCGTTCGGGCGTTTCTTCCTATGCGGAGGCGACATCAGAGGCACGCTGCCCGTAGCGGTGTGGAAAAGCGGGCGGGATTCCGTTTCCTTGTCCACCGGTCCTTTTAATCTTCATGGGCAGGTATGAGAGCGTGTATCCGCCTTGGTCGGATTCTTAAATTATCAGTCTGTAGAAGTGTAAAAGTAGCAATCCATCAATGGAGACAATAAAAATAAACCATAAGTTGTACACGGTTCTATGCCCGTTCTCCATTTGTGGAAGTGTAGAAGTAGCAATCCATCAATGGAGACAATGAAAAGAAACCATAAGTTGTACACGGTTCTATGCCCGTTCTCCATTTGTAGAAGTGTAGAAGTAGCAATCCATTAATGGAGACAATGAAAAAAAACATAAGTCACACACGGTTCTATGCCCGTTCTCCATTTGTAGAAGTGTAGAAATAGCAATTCATTAATGGAGACAATGAAGAAAAAACATAAGTCGTACACGGCTACATGTCCATTTCTCCATTTGCAGAAGTGTAGAAGTAGCAATTCATTAATGGAGAATAAGGTATGGAAAGAGCTGATTTTCCATAGATAGATACGCCTCCTCATCCCCGAATTATGGGCGTAAGTCACATGGTTATGGAGAGATATCCATCCTTTTATGGGGAGAACAGCCGGCAAATACCTGATGGAAATACCCCGCAAGCCACAGGGGAATAGCCTTACAATGGGCTGATACACAATAATTATTGGATAAACGTGGTCCGCTCCTGCGGACAGCAAGTTGTGTTTTCGTTAAACGAAAACCAAACGGTTTAACGGCAATTATGCCGCCAAACCCCTCCAACATATAGAGCTCCGAAGTCGCTCCAAGATAATACAATTGCCCAGGAAAAAATCAAGAGGCATACGCGTTGCATTACAAATTATAAACAGCCCACAGGTTTGATGCAACAAGGACGATGATGACCTGTGGTACTGATTGGGAGAGAACTGCAACCATGACAGAGAGGGCACTTGTCATCTGGAAAGCCTGTTTTTGATGACAGGCTTTCCAGAAAATTGTACTCCTGATTATTGCCGTGACCAATCAGAGACACTCAATGAATAGCCTACCGTCTACTCCTTCCTAGCTTGTAACGGTAACATTTACTGCCATCAGCGTTAAGGACGAATGTCTCAGTGATTTCCTGTCTCGCTTTTATGAACGGGGCCATGATTGAATATTTACAAGTAACCTCCTGTGCCAGCACTTTCTGAGGATCTGTATCCGCATATGATGCAGGTAACACGGGCTTAAGCCTGGAAAGTGAATCAGCCATTTTCTGATACTTGTCAACGCGGTTCTGATAAAACTCCCGCATTGCCGAAAATCCCTCTTTCTGTAGAGAACTGCTGTAACGCTCAACATGGGTATTGGCAAAATCAAGCTCCTCCTCCCGTTTTTTTTCAAAGGTCTCTTTCAGAATACGGATACTGTCACCCACAGTGATCATAACCGGTTCCCCCATCTCGATAACCTCAAACTGTAGATCGGTCCATACACCTTGTTTGTCCGTTTGCACAAAATCGGCTATTGCTTTTTCACTGGTTGACCGACTTCCGCATCCGAATACCAAGCAAAAAACAAAAGGGGAAAATAACAATTTTAGCTTCATTGTTGTAATCATTTATTTTATAGTGCAACTTTTGAATCAATATGTTCATACGCTCAATTACTGGAAAAAACTGCTGACAGACTATTTCTCACCCAGGCCCTTCTCGCTTTAAAATATATCAAGCGCTTCCAAGTCTACATCGGACAGCAGTTTTACTTTTTAATCCTTTATAGTGATTCTCCCAGCAAATATTTTTAGTCTCTTTACTTTTGCTACGGAAAGTAAATACCTGATTATCAAATAGTTAAATTGATTACAATCGATTAATATGGCGCTCTTTACGGGCGCCTTTTTTGTTGCTCAAGTATCGTTGATAATCGTTGCTAAGCCTTTTTACGCCATTTTTTGTACCTCCTGTGTACCTCACCACGAAAATCCGAGGATTATCGTTGGCAAGGTCATGGAGAACTTTTACGCCATTTTACGGGATTTTACGGAGTTATACAAAAATATTGGAGAAAAAAGGAGAAATAACATGAGTAGCAACATTGAAATCAGACGAATCTGTGCGTGGTGCAAGCAAGAATTCATTGCGCATAAAACAACTACAACCTGTTGTTCGCACAGATGTGCAAACCTTCTGTATAAACAGAAGAAACGTGAGTCCTCTATTAAGGCTAACAACCAAATTATCGAAAAAGTCATCAAGGAAAAGCCGATTGAGAAGATCAGAGACAAGCCTATTCTTACTATCACAGAAGCTGCCACATACATTGGAGTAACCCGACCTACTCTTTATGGCTACCTGAAAAGAGGTGAACTAAAAGCCTCCCGACTTGGATATAAATTTCTATTGAAAAAGGAAGATATTGATAACTTATTCAATAAGCCTATAGATTTTAAGATTCCGGTCAGAGACAAACCTTCTATTAATGATTTCTACACTACAGCTGAAGTCAAGGAGAAGTATGGCGTAAAGGATTCCTGGATATTCCATATCGCTAAGGAACATAATATCCCACGAACCTTTCATCGTGGTAAAACCTATTGGAGCAAAAAGCATATTGATGACTACTTTGCAAAGAAAGCTCCCGATCCTGAAATCAAGGAATGGTACAGCACGCAAGACATGCAAAAGAAATTCGGCATGACGCTGACGGCCATCTATTCTTTCGTATCAAAGAATGCCATTCCCAAGAAGAAGGTCGGTATCATGGTGTACTATTCCAAGAAGCATGTGGACATTGCCAAAGGTCTCATTGCTCCAGAAGAGCCAAAATACTACACTATTGCCGAAGCGATGGAGCGATTCAATCTGACACGGGATCAACTCTACCATTATGTGAAATACCATAATATCCCCCGTATCAAGGTAGGTAAATATACCAAGATTCTGCGGGCTGAGCTGGACAAGTTCTTTGAGCCTCCAAAGATAGAATGAGCCGAAAGTTATTTTCCGGTGATAAATACCACCATCAGAACACCTATTTTATTTGCAACAAAAACAAGCATTAATCAAAAAACGATATAGCTATGACACTTACATGCACCAACGTAACTTTGAGACAAAAGCCATTGCGTAACGACCGTATATCTCTTTATCTGGATTATTATCCGGCCATTCGCAATCCTTACACGATGAAGATGAGTCGCCGGGAATTCCTCGGCATTTACATCTATGCCAAGCCCAAGAACGAGCAGCAAAGAATGTTCAATCAGGATATGCTGAACAAGGCAGAGGCAATCCGCTGTATCCGTGTCCAGTCGCTTATCAATGAAGAATTCGGGTTTCTGGACAAGAACAAGCAAAAGGTAGATTTCCTCGCCTACTTCCGGACAAAGGCACGAGAAAAGTATGAGAAATGGGATTGCGTTTACAACCACTTCGAGAAATTTGTCGGCGGCAAATGTACCTTTGGCGATGTCACCGTGGAACTGTGCGAGAAGTTCAAGGATTATCTGCTCAAATGCAAACAGATCAATCATCCCAATGCTTATATCTCACGTAATTCGGCAGCCGGCTATTATTCAACTTTCCGAGCACTATTGAAAATAGCCTATAAGGAAAAGATGTTGCGTGAGAACTTAAACGACTTCCTGGAAAAGATTGAATGGAAAGAGGTCAAGAAAGAGTATCTGACACTTGATGAAGTCAAGAAACTAGCAGCTACACCCTGCAAGATTCCTGTCTTGAAACAGGCCTCCCTATTTGCTTGCATGACCGGTCTCCGTATCAGTGATATTCTGAAGCTGGACTGGCGTGACTTTGAGGTCGGTCCGGATCAAGGCTACTACATCCGTATCTGCACCGAAAAGACAGAAACCGAGGCCACCCTCCCTATCAGTCAGGAAGCACTGGAGTTGTGTGGCGAATGGGGCACCGGAAAAGTATTCAAAGGCTTGACCCGATCCATGACTCATCATCCCCTGAAACAATGGATAGCCGAAGCCGGAATCAGAAAACACATAACCTTCCACTGCTTTAGGCACTCGTATGCGGTCATCCAAATCTCTTTAGGTACAGACATTTACACAGTATCGAAGATGCTGACGCACAAGAATGTCACCACTACACAAATCTATGCTGATTTGGTCAATTCAAAGAAGCGAGAAACGGCGAATAAAATTTCTCTTAAATGAAAACACTAGTCCAAAGATAATCTGTACTATACAACTAAATAGTACGGATTATCTTTGATATATGAAATTTATAATATAGCATATATTATTATACTATATAGGTCTAATATAGACTTTCACTGATAGACCATCATGTTCTTTGGTCAAATCATGCTCAAGACCGCGAGGATTTCGTATATATCCTTCGGGATCAAATACAAAACAATATAAAAATTTGCATTTTGGATGAGTCTTATATTTAGCAATATCAATGATTAACTGATCACCTAGCTCTTTATCTTTTAATCCATCGCGTGTCATTTTTACTTCTATTGAAATTTCTTCATTTTTCAACAAAAAATCCATACGATTGTTACCGCCTGCATATGAAGGCGTCCATTCTTCTGGTCGGACGTCCTCAAAATGTAATCGTAAAATAGCGTTTAATAAATCTTGAACATCGTATTCATCTTTAATCTCTAACGTAGGGCGTCCTGCATGCCTACGCTTTAATTGTCTTGCACATATATGAAATTTCTCAAATATTTTACTTAGAACTTTATCATAGTCCACTTCTGCTATTTTAGGATTTATCTCATGAAAAGCTTTTAATATTGCAATAAGTTGTTCGCATTCATTTTCATCGCACATATTTTTTTGACCCAAAAATCAAATCTTTCAGTCTGAGGATGGTTCGGATACAATGATTGCAAAAACATCAAAGACTTTGCTCCCCATTCTGCATAGCCTTTACTATCTGCGATATAATCTCCAAAAGGACTCCTTCTCACATTCATTAGGAATGATTCACCTTCTGTTATTAATTCTTTCAAATCCATATAAATTCATATTGTTATCAACAATTTCATAAATAATTCAAAGATACTGATTTATTTCGATTTACCACTCCAATTTATACAAAACACACAATTAGAATATGATTGGGATTTTTTTGTTTGACTCTGGCTTATTAATGAGGAAAAAAGCTACATATCGAGGACAAATGCTGCCACTTTCTTGGATTTATAACATGGTATCTATGAAATGACATATATTTGCGCACAAACAATTAGCAAATATCACTATGAATCAGAAAAGTATAGAACATATAGCACTCTATTCCCTTGTATTGGTAGGTATTCTTATCGTTGGCGTTTTAGCTCGGCTGTTTGTTTTATCCAAAGGTGTTGACGATTTCAGTAGTAGTGTTGCATTTTTTGCAACAGTAATTGTCTTGATGGCAATCTATGCCAGTTTACAGACAACTTTTAATCAGTTTCTGCTGCCACGCATAGAAGCTTTTCTATTGCGTTTCTCTGCTTTTCAAACGAAGAAAAATTACAATGACACCGTTTCTGTTCCGGAAGCCCTTACAATCGAAGATTCAAACCAGGCTACGCCTGATGTCATTGAGCCTGCTCCTACCAATGAAGAAGCAATCTCTGAACCCTCAGAATATGAAGTCATGCGAACCAATGTTATCACAGAAAATAATCGTGCTATTCAAACCAAATTAGAAAAGGTGCTCAATTATACTAAGCAAACCATGGTTGCCTATATGAGTGAAGAAGATCTCAACCGTCTATGCACATACGTTACAGAATATAGTACAGGCGATACCTTACAAAAGATGTCGCCTGTAAAGGTTGACTCTCAGCTTAAAAGCATTGATATTATGCACTTTGGTTGGAATATCGGCAAGGCTTTTGGTAGAAAGCGTATTCATACTGCAACCTTCATCAAGAATGTCTTTGCCCACACCCTACGTGACTTGGAAATCTCCACTATTGAGCGTAAAATGTCACATACGGAATCAGTGTGCTGCATCAAACTGGATAGAAAGATTATGTAAATAAAATCTTAATCAGCTTCAAATTTAAAAATGTAACATATCCTAATAAGCAATTTTATTTTTTCAAAAATAGAGTGCCAATGTTATAATTGATAACAAAAAGAGGACAAGAAATCTTGTCCTCTTTTTATAGGCGGCAAGGGAGTCGAACCCTCATGGCGAAGCTATTGATTTCAGAGTATGCTTTTACCACGCATTCTTTTTCGAGCATTAACCGCCCAGTCCGCCAAATGCCCACCGTCCTAAAAAGTTACCTAATGTCTTCATATTATTCAGAGATTTAGTGAAATTAAACAAGTTAATCCATCCAAGTACAAACTGGTAAAAAGTCGGCAACAGACACCTAAATAAATGAGTAGATATTAAACATACTCCTACGTTCAATCAAATTCATTGCAAATTTAAAAAACTTTTTAAATAACGTGAGTTCGAAATAAGAATAAATATATTTCACTTATAATTAGAAACATAGCGATAAAAGTATTAAATTTATAGTGCTGAATTATAACATTTAAACGATTACCACTATGTTTCCAGAGTCTAAAGTTACAGAGATTTATTGTATGGCCGATGATTTTTGCAAGGAATTTACATTGCAACAGGAAAAATATATGATTAAGGATATGAAGACCATGCATCGTAACAAACCCAACCGTATGAGTGATGCAGAGATTATGGTTATTCTAATCCTGTTTCACTCCGGTGGTTTCCGTTGTTTCAAGCATTACTACAAGGAGTATGTCTGTAAACATCTGAAACACCTTTTTCCTCGTCAGGTTTCTTATAACCGTTTTGTGGAACTGGAGAAGGAAGTATTGCTTCCCATGACCATATTCATCAAAAGAGTACTGCTGGGAACTTGTACCGGCATCAGTTTCGTTGATTCCACTCCCTTATGTGTATGTCGTAACCAAAGAATCTTGATTCATAAGACATTTGAAGGGCTTGCCGAGCGTGGAAGATGTTCTATGGGATGGTTCTTCGGATTCAAGCTGCATCTGATAATCAATGACAAGGGTGAAATCCTCAATTTCATGTTCACGCCTGGAAACGTGGATGACCGGGAACCGTTGAAACAGGGTAGGTTTCTGGAAAACATCAAAGGAAAACTATGTGCAGACAAGGGATATATAGGTCAGGCTCTGTTTGAAAACCTTTTCCTTAATGGCATACAACTTGTTACTAAAGTTAAAAATAATATGAGGAACTCACTGATGAGTATTGCCGACAAGATTTTGCTAAGAAAAAGAGCCTTGATTGAAACGGTCAATGACGAACTGAAGAACATCGCACAGATTGAACACTCAAGACATCGTTCATTCAGTAACTTTATAGCCAACTCCTTGTCGGCTATCGCGGCATACTGCTTTTTTGAAAAGAAGCCCGCCATTGACGTAAAGTTTGTCAATGACGGACAACTTGCTATTTTTTGATTTTATTTCGAACTCACGTTAAATAGAATTTTTACTATTCATAATTTATCATCACACATTTCACTTTTTATCGAGAGGCTATTTTTTCTTATCAATATCCATTAATAGTTATTGGTCTAACACTAAAAGTAGGTAATATACTTGTTGTATTTCAACTGTTTAGTCATACCAATCACCACCAAAAGTTATCTCACAGTTATATTCCGGTGATGTTTTCCACCATCAAAACACCAATTTCCTTTGCCAGCGAACAATTAAAAACGAGTACGTATGGCAAACGAACAGATCACTTTTGATAAGCTGCCGCAGGCGGTAGGTTATCTCACGGAACAGATGGAACAAATCCGGCAAATGGTAGCGGCACTGCAACCGCAGGTTTCTTCCGACAAGCATCGTCTTATTGAAATTGACGAAGCTTGTAAAATCACACGAAAGGCGAAGCCTACCATTTACACGCTTGCGCGTAAAGGACTGATTCCGGCTTACAAACGAGGGAAAAAACTCTACTTCTATGAAGATGAGTTACTGCAATGGATTGAGTCCGGGCGCAAGCAGATGCAGGCAATGTCGCTCCAGGAACAGGCAGCGGAGATAGTACATGGAGCGAAACGCAAACCAAAAGGAGGTTATAACTTTTGATTTGCATGGATATGAAAACCTCCAAATTAACAGCTGAAGGTATTATCGGCGAGGCTGTGCGTATCGGAGCCAGAATGTCTGGTGGTGAGTTCCCGATAGAAATCTTTCCTATCAAGATTCAGCGTATCATCAGCAGTTTACACGATTGTCAGGGCTATCCCGTGGATTATGTTGCTGCGGCTATCCTTGCAGCCATTGCCGTGGGGATTGGCAACTCCCATCTGGTGCAGGTGAAGCGCAACTGGCTGGAAAGTCCCATCCTGTATATGGCTCTGATTGGTCGCCCCGGGGCCAATAAGAGTCATCCGCTGAGCTTCGCTTTCCAACCGTTCATTGAGCACGACTATTGTCAGAATCAGGAGTATCAGAAGTTGTATGCCGAGTATGAACGCACTATGTCCATGAGCAAAAAGGAACGCATGGAAGCTGGTTTGGATGAATTTCCGCAGGCTCCCGTGCGCAGACGCTTTCTTGTTTCAGATATCACTCCCGAAGGATTGAGCCTGATACATGCCCAGAATCCCAGAGGACTCTGCCTTTGGTCGGACGAGCTATCTGCCTGGTTCAAGAACTTCAACCGCTACAATAACGGTTCGGAAGAACAATTCTGGCTTTCGGTGTTCAATGCCAAGCCCACGATTTCCGACCGCAAGAGTGCGCAAAGTTCCATTTTTATCAGACGCCCCTATATCTCTGTTATCGGTACCATTCAAAAGAAGATTTTGGGCGAACTGGTCAAGGGCGAACGTTCGAGTAACGGTTTCATAGACCGTATTCTTTTCGTGATGCCTGAATCTGTTTTGAAAAGCAGATGGAACGACCGGGAAACTCCTGAAGAACTGGAAATCCAATGGCAACAGATTATAAACAAGCTGATTGCACAGGATTATTCGCTTGACGAGAATAATGAGTTGCAGCCTCAATGCCTGCCATTCGATGAAGACGCCAAGCAGCGGCTTTACGGCTGGCAGCACGAAAATGCACGCCAATGTGATATGGAAACCAATGATGCTTTGGTCGGTATTTACTGCAAACTGGAAATCTACATTATCCGGTTTTGTCTGATTATCCAGCTTGCCCGATGGACTTGCGGAGAGTGTGACAAGCATACGATTGACCTTGAAAGCGTGAACCGTGCCATTCTGCTGACTGAATATTTCCGGACCACAGCCGTAAAAGTGCAGACAGCCGTCAGTCAGGAACAGTTGAGCGAATTGCACCGCAACATCTACCTGAACCTGCCTCAGAGATTTACGACGGCAGAAGGTATCGGCATTGCTGAAAGTTACGGGATGAAGGAGCATGCTTTCAAGATGTTTCTAAAACGCCACATTGGAACATTATTCAGAAAAGAGAATCATGGAGAATACAGTAAATAAACCTGTTACTATGCACATTTTCGCAACCGAGGGGTTTGTGAAGTTGCGAAAATGTGCATAGTAACATCCAAACAGAAAGAAAAATGAGCTACAGATTCACATTAGAACCATACAAAGGTGTCAGCACCCGGCATACATGTCCGAACTGCCACCGCAAAAGTTGTTTCGCCAAATACATCGATACGGAAAAGCAAATAAACTTTCCTGATTATGTAGGGCGATGCAACCATGAACAGAAGTGCGGCTACAACTATACGCCCAAAATGTACTTTGACGAGAACCCGATGGCCAAGGAACGATTGAGTGAAGAGTTTGTACCGGTGTCAAAGCCACGCATCAGTCTGCCTCCTGCACCATCCTTCATTGAGCCGGAAATCATGAGGCAATCCCTGAAACTGTATCACACGAACAAGCTGTTTCAGTTCCTGAGTTTTCATTTCGGGCAGGAGGCTACCGAGGAGCTGATGTTGCGCTACCATGTGGGAACCTCAAAGCATTGGCCGGGAGCTACGGTCTTCTGGCAAGTGGATATTTCCGGACGAGTACGCACTGGGAAAGTGATGCTTTACAATCCTGAAAACGGAAGACGGATTAAAAAGCCGCACAACTACATCACGTGGGTACATTCCCTTTTGAAAAAAGAGAATTTCAACCTCCGGCAATGTTTGTTTGGCGAGCATCTTTTGGCCTCCGACCAGCAGCGTCCAGTTGCCCTTGTGGAGAGTGAGAAAAGCGCTTTGATTTCCAGCTTCTATCTGCCGCAATACCTCTGGATTGCTTCGGGCGGAAAGAACGGAGCGTTCAATCGGGACGCCATGAGCGTATTGAGAAACCGACGTGTCCTGCTCTTCCCCGACCTGGGGGCGACCGACTATTGGAACAGTAAAATGGAGATGATCCGGAGCCTGGGAATAGAAGTTTCTCTCTTCGATTTTATGGAAAGAAATGCGACAAAAGAAGAACGGGATGCAGGTTATGACATCGCCGATTTTCTGCTGAGAGAAGAGACAAAGGAGGCTATTCTCAATCGTCTTATCACGTTGAATCCGGCCTTGGAAACACTGGTCGAAACCTTCGATTTGCAGCTTGTCAATGTGGAGAAAGTACCGCTTTCAGCAATGGTTCAACATACCCGGAAAGGACTTTTCAAACGATGACTTTCAGATGTATGATTCACTTCTTTTTCACTGGAGCAAGTTTATGCCGGTGTATTACATTTCCCGGCCACTTGCTCACCTCAAAAGAAGGTGAGACGGCTCCCGATGGTCACAATTATTAATCTCAAAAGCAAATATTATGGACAAGAAAAATACAGTTACAATCCGTCTTACAGACGAACAATTCGGCTGGCTTAGAGCACTCAGCCGACGCAGCAAACGCAGTCAAAGCGAAGTAGTGCGTTCACTTATCGAACACGGTACAGTGCGTGAACGAATTACAAGAGAAAATCTTGACATCATCCGAAAACTGATTGGCGAAAGCACAAATCTGAACCAGCTTGCCAGACGAGCCAATGCTTACGGTTTTTATCGTGTGGCTGATGAGTGCAGTACCGCCGTTCAACAGATTTCACAACTCATAAAACAGCTCAAAGATGATCGGTAAAATTGTCAAGGGCACATCGTTTTCCGGGTGCGTAAACTATGTGCTGAAAGAAGATAAATCGCGTCTGCTGAAAGCAGTTGGTGTCTACGGTTCACCTGAAGAAATAGCAGAACAATTCGAGTTGCAGACTTTACTGAACGACAAGGTCAAGAACACGGTCGGCCATATATCATTGAGTTTCTCCGCAGAAGACGGAGACCGCATCCGTGACGATGATGGACTGATGCTAAGAATCGCCCACGACTATATGAAGCTAATGGGAATCGAGAACACGCAGTTCATCATCGCTCGACATACCGACCGTGACCATCCACATTGTCATATCGTTTACAACCGGGTGGATAATGACGGCCGCACCATTAGCGACAAGAACGACCGTTACCGGAATGAAAAGGTCTGCAAGATGCTAACAGCTCGTTACCGCTTGCATTTTGCCGAAGGAAAAGAGCATGTCAATTTCATGCGGTTACGTCATCACGACAAGGTAAAGTATTTTATCTATCATGCCTTGAAACGAGAAGTTCCGAACGCCCGAAGCTGGAGTGAGCTGCGACTGGCCTTACGGAAGTACGGAATTGATACGCAATGGAAGCAAAGTCGCACGACCGGAGAGATGCAAGGTGTCAAGTTCACATGTGACCAACTGACCTTTAGCGGTTCCAAGATTGACCGCCAGTTCAGTTTCCTGAACATCGACCAGGAGCTGAGATATAACGCTCTTTCTGCTACCATGAACCAGCGTCAGTCACAGGTAGAAACCATACGCGAGGAACCTCGTCATGAATACCAGCAGGAGAATCATTCCAGCATCAGTGTGGGATTGTTCACGCCCTCTCCTACGGATTATGATACGGAGGAAGCGATACAGGCCAACCGGCTTAAAAAGAAGAAAAAGAAACCGAAACGCAAGCGAGGTTTCAGTCTATAATCAATTTTTTATTAACCATCAAAATTCAAATTATTATGAACTATTCCGATTTTATTTACGATTTCAATCTCTATTTGTGTGAGAGATTCGGTTACAGAAACTGCTGTTCCGTCATGCACAACGCCAACGGCATATGTGTTTCCGTCCATGTAGACGAAATGGATTTATATATCCGTTTCTGGGAATACAGTTGTGGTGTTGGCAGCATCCCCGACTGGAGCATTATCATTGTACGCAGCAACTTCAAACGAAACCAGCAGGAAAACCTGAAAGACCTTGCCCGCTTCTTCAAGGAGTACGCCCCGCGCTATGGTTACAAATACCTCTGCACCGAGGATGACGACTACAAGTATTATCAGACCCTTGGTCTGAAACTTATCCACAGAGGACTTTTCAGACAATATAATTATGGATTGCCGTTGAAGGAGCTGGAGGTGTAATGTAGACTTCTTAATGAAGAGGCTGTTTCAAGGTCCTATTTGAAACAGCCTCTCTATTTTTTTATTGTTTTCAGAATGTTCTTACTTCTATATGACCTGAAACTACTATTTATTTCCCATGCCATATTTTCCATATTCACAGCCTTTTACTAAATTCTAACATCATAGAAATTAGGTAGGTACTTATAGCATTTCTTATATTTTCTGATGTCTTCTTCTTTGAGTATCTTCTTTGAGATTAAAAGTGTTTCTTGATCTTCTATATTTAATGCTTGATTTAAAGCCATTGCTTCTCTGTAAGTGAGATTAGGAATCTCTATTTTATAAGGATCTGGTGTCCCTACAAAATCAAATTCTTCGAAATGCAATAACTTTTCATTAAAACTTTCATTCAAAACAACACCTCCGTATGTAAACATTCTGGCTCCTCTATATTCCTCATATGTAATATTAAAGATAGGCTCAAATTTCAACCTATGTTCCAACATCCTATTCCTATCCTTAATAGTATTTATGCAATCGAGTTCTAGCATTCTTCGAATAGTATACGGAGCTTTAGAATCTACGCAGCATTTATCTTCTATATCCCATGGAACAAGCGGCCCAAATACCTCTTTAAGTTCGCTTTTGGTATATTCTTGATTGTCTCCATTCCTCATTTGACGATTGCAGGAGATTAAATATATGCTGCCATGTGGAATTCGATTGAAAATAATTTCCAAATCTTCAAATATGTCGCTATTTAAGCATCCATCATAATCAAGCCATATAATACTTGGCTTCGTTAGATCTATTTTACTCAATTCATCAATACTTCTACCAGGGTGGATCTGTATACAAGAATACGGTTTATTGAATTCTAATTTTTCCTTGGGATATCCGTATTCTATGCTGAACATTTGGTTGATATGGAGTTCTCGATGAAACATCTTAAAATCTGTAAAAGACAATCCTCCAAAACCAATATATTGATACTCCTGTTGAAATAATGGTATAATGCGAGAGAGCACAGATAGTAACATCCGTCTCTCGACAAATTTGCAGGGTCTTACTTCATAATTTAAAACTGTTGGACTTTTCATACTAGATGTCCTCCATTCGTAAATAATAATCAAATGTTATACTCCCAAGCTCTTTATAACTACTTGCTTCAGCATGATGTTTTGCGTCATTTGCCTTAGACTTATTAACATCATATGCTATTCTTACTGTATTCTTTTTTTGTGCAATAACATCTTCATCAAGCGGAGGAGATATGAAGTTTTTATGCACTAAAGGCTCTCCATTAACAGCGAAAGATAGAGACTTCAACTCAACGGCTGAGGCTCTCTCCGTCGTATCGCATAACATACGACGATAGCTGTTAGCTTGATCTCCCATTAATGATATCTTTTTCAGATAATCCAATATATTAATCATGGCATCTTTCATCCTCGGCAATATGGCCTTATATATCTCTGAAGTTGTATCAATGCCTTTTTTTGTTGTTGTCAATGGGAGATTCATGGTCTCTTGGGAATCCAAATATAGGATACCTCTAAACATCACATGATTTACGTGCCATTTAGGAATCGAAGAAAGTCCCCAGCCCGTCATTGTTGTTTCATCTGCCTCTACAACAAGCCGATCATTGCAGTATATATACCATCCAGATTTTTTAGGCTCGCCTATTTCTCCCAAACCTGCAACGATTTTATATTTAACATCTCTTACTTTGCCTTCATCGTAATAAGGCATACATTCATCAGATATTAATAACTCAACCTTTTTACCTTCTAAAGCTGTGCCATTTAAATATATTTGGAGTCCACGCAAAAGGCTGAAATTTAATAAACGCTGAATATCTTCCGCCAACTCACTAATAAAGCGAGTGTCAGAGAAAAGGTCTTGAACTTCGGGGTTCAGGCTTGTCACCTTGATCAAGGTTCCATCGTTCTGTAAAGCGCCGCCCCTATCAAGCTCGTGATAATTGAAACTCCAATCATCGATCATGGTTGGCGTATCTTCACCTGGCAATGTCACAGTCTTTGTTTTCTTTTCCCATTCTTCAACATTTACATCTACTAAAAAATGATCAGAACCACATAACGACTCAACAGAGAAGTGCTTACCTATTTTAAATAGAGAACGTTTCATGCCGATTCCAAATCGGCCTACTGTATTATTTCGCATTTTGGGGGCATCCTCTGGCCGACCAAATCTAAAAGCATACTTTTTAGCTGTCTCAAGAGAAAAACCTCCACAGTTATCCTCTATGGAAAACTCCTTATCATTTATTGTTAACTTAATCCACAATCCATCGTATATCGCGGAATTAATCCGATTTGCACCATCAATCGAATTATCCAATAAATCAACAATGGCATCTTCGATGGATATATCCCGAGTTATCATCTCAATAAAGAATTTTTTCGTTGGATTTCCTTCTATTACATTGGTATTCATAATATTATTATTTTTTATGATAATACTTGATCTAGTGCATTTATGTAGATAGGCATATTTTCATGTTCGATTCCAAATTGTTTCTCAATCATAAACTTTACAATCATTTCGCCATCAATCAGAATTATAGGTACTGCCCCATGTTTAATAGAGCAGCCCATAGCATCTTTGGTAAACGACGATGTAGTGAAGAATATTCCTTGTTCATACTCCCCTTGAATGGCGCCTCTAAACGCATCTATTTCTTTTCTCCCAACAGAGCCAACATTCCATCTTTTACATTGGAACGCTACACTCATATGCGCCAACCCTATTTTTAATTTGCCAAATCCATCAATACCTCCATCCTTACTCTTTTGAGTAACTGATAAATCAGAGAAACCATAGACGTCCAAAAGATTCATGCAGAACTTCTCAAATTCGTATGGATTGAGACTCTTCAATTGACGAAGGATCTTTTGCTGGAATGCTTCTACATACTCATGATATAACTCTCGAACAGTCCGTAGAGAAGCCATCTCCTTTGCAGTATTCTTTACTCGCTCTTTATTTTCCTCATTGACACGGAATTTTCTGCTAGATTCATCATATATGAAATACTTCTTCGATGATGCAGTTGGAAAATCTATACCTAATGAATGACTTCTAAGTTCACTTCTTAATACAGATACAGGGGCTTGGGCTCGAAATGTATATAAAGATCGTTCAAGAATCTTTGCATAAATTTCTGCTACAGACATAGGTTGGTTGTCAAAAGATAACAACACCTCCTTTGCAGCCTCTAATATGGTATACTTCTTGCTCATAATGATCTTCCAAATATTTCTTGCTTAACCCATTCCAAATCATTAGTAATTGGCTGATCTTGCATCATTTTCATTATATAATAAAACCCACCATTAGCATATTCATTTATTAAATCAATAGCTTTTGTTGGCTCTTTCATAATGTCAAGTGAACCAGCTTTGGCTATACACATACACAATAATGCCTCCGCATCTTTTTCACCACCACCATTACACATTGTATTCAAACTAAAAGGGCGATCAGCAATAGGAGACTGAAGAGGTCTACGTTCATTGTGTATAAAACCAACAACCGCAGCCCAAACAAAACATTGCCAATGATAAGAAAATACATTATAGGCACCACCTTGCTTATTTGAGAATTTAAGGATTACATTATCCTTAACATATTGTTCAAATGAAAATCTAATTTCAAATATATTTTCCATGTTGCCTTATTTTAAGATTGTTATTTGCGTAGAAACTTCGTGTTGTCCACGATTAGAATCTCCACTATATATCTTGCTCTCTAAATTGTAAATTCTCGACACATTACTTTGATTCTGCAAATCAATATATTTATCACTTTCCAAATCCACATCTTTAGTTAGCACAATGGATTGACCAAATATATCTTTAATACCAAGCAGATATTTATGAGTCGTTTCCAAATCGAAACTAGATGTTGGAGCATCACTTATAAATGGATAATAAATGCCCATAGCCTCTTGATTCAACGATAGTAAAGCATTTATAATACTCATCTTCTTTCTATCCTCATGGCTAGTATTAAGACCCGCATCAAATTCTATAGAATAGTCTTCACCTATTTTTACATTACCTTTGTATCCGTTATCATGCTCTGTAAACTTCGCATAAAAGAGATTTGCTCTTTCTTCAATTTTATGAAGCAAATCTTTTCTTGCACTTTCCTGGACTCTTTTGCAGATATCTTCTAGGAATGTTGAAATGTGTTTCCATTCTGTCTCTGGAACTTTTGCAACAGTAGTATCTTTTGCTCCTAATTTTTCCAATTCTCGTTCAGTAGCACGTAATTCACTCCTGTAATTACTAAGTGTCTGCTTGGAAACATCCAACTTTCGTTGTTGAGTTTCCAAATTGCTTCTGCTTGCTCGAATTGAAGAATTGATAATACCGGCTGTCTCTGCTTGGGTTACAGGATCTACACCATGCTTTTTCTTAATATCTTCTATTTGCTCATCCAATTTACGTTTTTCATCTTGCTTTCTTCTTCGCTGAGCCATATATTTTTCCAATTCATCTTCGCTATCTTTCCATTGTTTGTCAATTTTTGACAAAGAAATCAGTAATGAATCTGGATAATCTTGAATCTTACCAACAAACATGTTAAACTGTTTAGAAAGCTGCATATTGCTGGTATACTCTTCCATTTCTTTTAAGTACTCTTCCTGTAATCTTAATCGTTCTGTGATGTAGTGGTATGGGGCATCATCTTCAGAGAATTCAGTGCCGCATACAAAACATTTCTTATCTTTAAGTATCTCTTCTAACTTTGAACGACTAGGATTATCTAGATACTTCTTTTCTGGAACAGTATACTCTTCCTCCTTGTGCTTTTCAATAATTTCTTTACATTGTTGAATCATTGGTTCAATACCACGAAGGATCCACAATGAAGGAAGTTTCTCTCTTTGAAACTCATCTATACGAGTCGTTTCTGACAATAATTTATTTATCTCGTTTTCACAATCCTTGTATTTCTTTACTAACATTGAATAGCTTGCTAAGCCAGAAATCTTTGTTTCTCCATCTGCTAAGGCTATCTTAATAGTCTCAATGTGAGTCTCAAATTGCTTTTTGTTCTCTTCTTCTCTAGTAATCTTATTGTTTAAGTTGTCAATGGTTGATAATAACCCCTTAACGCTTGAATTATGTTTATTAACCTCTTTTAATTTACGACTCTCAATTCCTGTAATCTTCAATTTAGACTTACTGATTATTTCAGAAAGTTTTTCGTAATAAGGAAAATATGAAATATGCTTAACAGCTGCTTTTAATGTTTCTTTATTTCTAAAGTTTATAAGACTTTCGAGTGACTCTCCTTGAAACCATATATAGTTTCTGATACCATCTGGGAATAGCTCATTAATTTTGTCCTCTGCTAATAAATCATTAAGCACTTTTGTTCCTGTGGCGGAATCAAAAGAAACCTTCAGCATATTACCGCCCACTTGCCAAGCATCATTAGAGTCCCATTCTTCTCCTTCAAGTCTTAATGCACTGACAGAGCGCTCTATTATATAATCATTATCCTTATCGTCCTCAATTTCGATTTGTACTGAGGCTCTAATTTTATCGTTAATTTGTGCATTGAATAGAGCTCGTTTGTTAATGAACTCATAACGCTGCATTGCAAATTTGGCAGATTGAGGCAAGTTATCTGTAGTACACCAACCGATACCAGTGATATATATTTTACCGAACAATACCCAGTAAAAGGCATTGAAAAGTTTGGACTTACCTTTTCCTCCATTGCCTATGATTAGATTCAAACCTTTGGAAAACTCCATTGTTTGACTCTCATAGTACGATTGAAAATTTTCGATAGTAATATTTTTGATAATCATAACTTTGCGTATTATGAGTTACATATATTCTTAATATTGGCAATATACTGATTTGTTAATACATCTGCATCTCCAACACTAGTTGATAGATCTGTTAGCATTTTGGCAACCTCTTTTGCTTTTTCAAAGTTCACAGTAACTTTTTCAGCACCAGATTCAACTGTTTGATTAATTTCTTTCTCAATTGCCTTATACATTTCGTCTTGTATAGCCATAATATTATTATTTATAGTTATTATTTTCTTCTTCAAGCATCTCAAATAAATCTATTCTCAAAGCCTCACAGTAATTCTTCAAATCTCCATACAAAATATCTATTTGATTATCAGCGAGGGCAGCAAAGTTTACAATACGTTTAACTTCACTAATGAACATATTTCGTTCTATACCGATGGAATCATTCATCACATTTGGTGGCGTAACAATCAAATCCCATATTTTTGCCTTATCTTTTCCTTTACTTTTTCTTAGTACGCGTCCACGACGTTGAACAAATTGACGTGGGTTACCTGTACTTGAACAGAATATCGCATGCTCCGCACGTGGTATATCAACACCTTCATCCAAACACTTCATTGAAAGTAAAATTTGAATATCTCCATCTGCGAAACTTTTCAATATGCCAGGAGCATCATCAAGTCCACTAATGTATTTATGATAACTGTACCCTTGATCCTTAAACATCTGTGCATACTCATCTATTATATGAATATCTTCTTGATCAATGTTATACGAATCTCTTTCGGAGTAATCAGGCTCATATCCCTCAGGCACAAAAACAAAAGTATAATCAAGTTTACGCTTTTGTTTTAAGTCTTCTAGTAAATTAGAAATCGCCACTTTCTTATTTTCTGCCTTATGAATAATTCTTTTACGCTTCAACAATAATTTATCGGCTTCGGGTCTATATTTTCCTGTATCAGGATCTATAAACTTCCTTAACTGAGTTGAGATATATTCATACTCTTCCATTTCAGAGTCTGTTAACTCAACGAATATGGGGTAATAATCATAGTGGCATAATATGTTTTCTTCTATTGCTTGTTTCATTGTATATCTATATGTATACTCTGGTGGTCTAGAATTGAAGAACTCATATAATTTTTCAGAGCCTATATCATCGTATATACGTTCAGGTGTTGCGGACAAACCTATACGCCATTGTATATTATGGGGTAAATGTTTTAATGAACTTGGAGAACCTATATTGTGTGCTTCGTCAGCTACATACATAAAGGTTTCTAGTCCCTTAACCTTATTAATAAACTGTTGTATATCCTTGCGGTTAAATGTCGCATATGTCGTTATGATAATAATACTCTTTGATTGATCTAATAAACTTCTTGTTGTATATCGACTCAAAGTGTTCTTCCAATCTTTATCCGTATGTGTGGATATAATATTTTGGAAGTTAAAAGCTTTTGCCTCTTTTTCCCATTGAACTGCTAATGCTTGAGTGGGTACGACAATTATTGCTTTATAATAACCATTCTCTTTATATTGCTTTCTCAAGCAATTGAGAGCTGTAACTGTCTTGCCAGAACCTGTTGCCATAGCAAAAACACCTTTTTTTCCATTGCTAATCCAAGCATTATATGCATTAATTTGGATTGATCTTTCTTCTGGGAATGGGAAACGGGGTTCCTGTTCTTTTAATTCAATCTTATCTAAAAGCCTTTGAGATAGTGGTTTGATATAGGTATTACTATACGAATTATCAGTTCGCAAATTTACGCTATTGTCTAAAAGTTCTTCAATAGTTGTTTTGGGGAACTTTTCACAAATTATGGTTTTAACATTGTCGATTGGTATATGGAGCAAATGGGGAGTATCATTTTCCCAGGATCTATCAAATAATGTTTGATATTCTGCTATTCTTTTATTGTCATCTGGAGATGTAAATACAGTGATTGTCTCACCATTTAATTCTAATGCTGATTGTGAAAAGTTCGCAGATCCAATAAATGCCACCTTACAGCCTTTTTCATCTGTAAATACCCCATACTTGTCATGTCCTAATCCACCTTTAGTTGAAATAGTCGCGATAAATTCAATTCTGTTAATAGAAATCAAATACGACAAACAGCGAAAGAAATGTTCATTTTCTTTAGAAAGTGTCTTTGTTAACTTATCTATATCAGATAAAACACGACACTCGAAGTCCTCGAACAAATGTTTTTGTCCATTTTCAATAGCCTGCTTATCTTCCTTGCTTAATATATGGTTTATGATAACACGCATTTTGCCTCCATTCGCTATGAACAGGGCAAAACCATATGCAAGACTTCTTATTCCACTAGATGAAAAGAACCCCAAGCCTAAATCAAAAGATGAGCTTTCAATTAGTGCTTCAGTAAAGAATTCTTTTGGCTCATCATATCCAGAAGAATAACTATGTTTAAATTTTACATCTTTCAACATAAGATATCTTCTAATCCATTAGTTATTTTATCAATCAAATAATCATATCCATTCAAGTTTGGATTATCTCTCAACTCCTTATTCATTAGTTGCAATCCATCATCAATATGCAACTTAATATATTTAGGAATATCTTTATCTGTCTTATACAAACCGTACTTTACGCATATAAGGCCAATATAGTAAGGTAGATTGCTTCCAAATAAAACATTCTTACTGTACTCCTTACCTTGTGAATCAGCAATATCTGATAATGATAACTTACGATCTTTTGATAAGGAATAAGTCAAAGCTATACGCGCAATAATATTCTCTGCGCCCAAGTTAAATTTACGACTTAAGTCTGTAACAATATCCTTATTAATCTTTGATGTTTTTATCGATGTAAACATAACTATGATAGTGTTTCAAACAATTTATTTGGAGTAATCTTTCTAAATGAAGAACATCCATTCTCATTTTCGATTATATAAACTTCATTAACATTAGGCAATAATGCATTGTACTCATCCTCCGACAACTCTTTTCCAAGTAATGGGAAGATAACGACCTGCTTCGACACGCTCGGATAGAACTTTGTGATAACATTTCGTGAGTGAATACTATCAAACTTCTGAAGAGGGCTATCAATAAATACAGGGAATTCTATTCCAGACTCCTCAACCAGAGCGTTAAGAATAGCCGTAGCATACAACTGCTGCTCTCCCTTTGACAATTTTTCCTTACTTATAATCTCTCCGGCGTTATCCAAAAGCTCTATCTCAATAATATCATTTTGTAGGTCAATACGCACACTGTGTATAAAATCCGCCTTGTGCATCAAGACATCTATGCCAGCCATAATCTTCTTCTCAAGAGAAAACTTGCGCTTAGCTCTTAATTCAAACAAGAATGTTGTTAACTCACCGATAAGTCGCTCCGCTATTAAATCCTTCTCTTTATCAGCCTTATCAACGCGAACATGCTTCGCAACTTCTGATAACTGCTTTTTAAGGACTTTAATATCCTTGTTTAATGTTCCTATTTGTTCCGAGAGGTGGCGGGTTTGAATATCTAACTGAGCCAATAACTCATCAACTTCTGCTTTACGCATTCGTATCTCCTTGATGTCGCCGTTTCCATCATCATACTCTGCCTCAACAATCTTTCGTTGAGTTTTTGCCATGAATAGAGCATTGTTCTTTATATCCTTTACTAGCTGCTTGAATAAGGTGTTGAAAGAGTATCTGATATTGTCAAACAAAGCCTGAAACTCATTTGATTCACTATCATTAAAGTCAACTAACACCTTAATAGCTATTGCATCTTCTTCCGGTGTTTCAACGATATTATTTGCAAAGACGTCTGCGATAATCCTCTCAATAGCTTGCTTTTGAAGTGCTGAAAGTTTAATTTCAGATACTCCCTCTGTAATTTGAGTCTGTGTTAATTGAAGGGCAGCATTTATGGCAGCACGACTGGCTGCAGTCGTTTTAATTTTCTTCTCGGCAATAACCTGCGTCATTAGGTCTGTGAATAATTTACCCGAAATAGCAAATGGAGCAACATCTAACATTTCGCGTAATTGACTCTTTAATTTAGAGTCCTTCTCTTTCAATTTAATAAGCAATTCTTTTTGTTTCTTAAGGTCTTCTACACTAATAGCATTACCTTCACGAATAAGTCGCTCTTGCAACTGAACAGCCTCTGCTCTATACTGTTGAATCTGATTATCAACTCTTTCTCGTTCCTCTTCCTTTGTTCTAATTTGCACCTCTAAATTATCAACTTCAGCCTGAAGCCTATCCAATTTAGCTTTACTTGCTGTTGATCCTGCACTCTTTCGGAATTTGAGACGAAGATTCTCAAGATTTCTCTTGATATCTTCATACTTCTTTATACCTAAAACCTCGCTATAAGCCGTACTCAATCGACGTTTTTCATCAAGTGATTTTACTTCTGCAAGGTTTACAATCTTTTCGGCATCAAAGAAGAAGAACTTTGCAATATCCTTTGAAAGAATAAAGTCATTGATAAAGATGTCGTAGCCAACATCTTTTGCTAATTCATTTACCTGTCCATCGATTAACACTTCAACGAATTCAGTATCTAAGAAGTAGTCATAGGTTCGTCGAATTGTAATTGTACGACAAGGGATAGATGGAATAAATACATCAGTAATACTTATCTCAACATAATACTGTGCATCATTCTTAATATATTCGCTTTCCGAAGAATAACCGTACTTTATAATCCGTTTTCGCTCTTCAGGGCTTGTTTCATATGTATTTACAACACTTGCTAACTCTTTATGCAAGCTTTGGCGGGCATAGTTCTTATATCCTTGAGCATCATTGATTTCGCGTCTAAACTTTTCATCAACATCGACCATTAATTTGCCATATAGACACCATACGAGGGATGTGAGAAATGTAGTTTTACCAAAACCATTGTTTCCGGCAACAAGAAAGATATTCTTGGCATCCTGCTTAAAAGAGGTTTGGTTATGCCCTTTGTATGCTCTGTAATTATGTAATATTATTGACTCTATAAACATTGCTTACTGCTGGTTGAGGTAGTTATCTAATCGTTTCTCAATATCGCCTTGTAGGCCATTATTATTCATCAAAATGGTCTTGCTCTTTTGAAGCGATACCAAATCATTTATCAAGTGATAATCTTCAGGATGTTCTGCACATACCTTTTCAAGGATTAATCGCTCTTGGTACTGCATATTTTCAAGAGGCATATTTCGTTTATATACCTCATTGTAAATATCTGTTACTTTTGGCGCAAAAAATCCATCTCGATACCAGTTAATTTGAATCGCAACAAGTTCTTGATTTGAAATCAACTCCATATGCGGCTTTATTTTCTGCATATCGCGCTGCAATTCCAATAATTTACGGAGCATCTCACAGCGATACTCAAAAGTGTAATTACCTTGATTATGACCATCAGCATCTTGAGCAGCTTGACCATTTCTGCGGGTTGCATATCTATTTTCTGAAATATTTCGCCCTGCAACCATTTCGTCTCGATATTTTAATAAAGGAGACATCCATTGGTTGCCATTGTTAATAAGGGCCATCATTGACTTATCTTCCTTAACTACGGTGCAAACCCAACAACCAAATCGACTCTGCCCACATGAAGGCTGTGTCTTATCCGTAATTACAGTAGGACACTCATAATCATCTGCTGTGGCATCAGCATATATTTGGAACAACTTCTTATTGTCATAGCCCCAAGGTGATGGCTCATTGTTGAGTATATACCATACCTCTTCCAAATATAAATCTTTAATTGGAGGATATGTGTATGTATTGGGATTCAACGGATGCTTGGTTAAGCGTTTTCCCTTGATTTCGTGACGACGAATCGATTTCGCACGAGTAGCACTCTCGGAAAGACGAGTACCAATAAGAACAATAGCCTCTCCCATAGCATCTACCTTATCAAGGATGAACTGCGTAGTCGGCTTAATCTTTAATCGATCAGTACACCATCTAAAGGTATTATTTGGAACAGGATATCCCTTACCTAGGAAGCTAATCCAGAAACTATCCTCTAATTTTGGCACTGTTATTTGGACATTGATAGGTAGTTTTTGTTCAATAGCAGCAATACGGATACAATCCAATACCTCAACGATATAGTCTGTAATAATAGGATTTTCCACTAGGGTGTCATTATTTACAACATACACCTGTCGAACAAGAGCCGTATCGCCTAACTCTTCTCGTATAGATAGCAAGGCTCTCCACACTAATGTTAGTACAACCGTACTATCTTTTCCTCCACTAAAACCGATAATCCAAGGTATATTGTTATCTTTTTCAAGATATTGTTCCTTAATATCATCAATTATATATTCAATGCGTTTCGACATTTTATATTACTCTTTCTGTGATTTTAATAGTACACGAACATCAACATCTAACAAGATTGCAATTTCTTGTAATTGAGCGATTGATGGTTGAGATTTATTAGAACACCACCTCGAAATGGTATTCTCTGATTTCCCCATTTGTTCAGCTAACCATCTATTGGTTTTCTGTTTCTCAACAAGTGTAACCTTAATTCTATTCATCACTATTTGTTGATTATTCGACATATTAATTCAATTTATTGATAAAATATCTACAAATATACGCATATTTTTGTACAGAAGGACATTTTTGTTCGATTATAATAGCCATTTACATAACTTATTCTTTTGGGGATACCCTTTTACGTTTTTTTGAGACTCAAATCCTGCAAGGCATTTCCCATTGTAGCTTCTTTTGCGAGAAAAAAATATCATCATCCAGTTGAAACACATAAAGTACTCTAAGATAAATGCCTATTGCCTCTGTTGCCGTCTTTCTCTATGTGAGAAACCGTAAGGCGAACAGGTGACACGTTCAACAAATCTGAGCAATACTGAGATTTGTACATAGTCTAGCCAGCCTGAGCTGCTTATCCACTATCTGCATCTTCTGCTTTAACTCTCTTGGCTACTTGGTACCCATTGTGCTTTTTTGTCATAGCTCAACATATCATATAATATATAAATATGATAGTTTTACTTTATTTTATGATGTGTTACAGGAATAAATTTTCGAATTTACTCTTACCGTAATCTGCTTGACCACATCATTGAACGTTAAGATATTAAATGCTATTATATTATTTATATAGTTCGTATTTCATCTATAACAAACAATATATTATTTGTTACTGGAAAGCGAAATTCATTATGATTATACAACTTTTATCATGATATTTATATGAAGACAACACCAATCAGCAAGATACTACAATAAATGTATATGCACTTTTTGTTGCAACATTTTTTGTAGTTACATTTTATGTATTATATTTGTGTATTAAATCAAAATAGAGCGTTATGGAAACTCCGTTTATATTTGGAAAGATTGCTACTGAGAAGAATTTTACCGACCGTGAGAAAGAAACAGCCGAATTGGTTCAGAACTTTACGTCGCTAATCAACACGATTATTATCTCTCCTCGCCGTTGGGGTAAAAGTTCGCTTGTAAATAAGGCTGCAAAGTTAGCGATGGCACAGGACAGTAACCTCCGAATCTGTCATATCGACCTTTTCAATGTACGTAGCGAGGAGCATTTCTATTCGCTGCTCGCTCAGAAGGTCATTGCCGCCACTTCCACAAAATGGGAGGAGGCAATCGAGAGTGCGAAGAGTTTCTTTTCGCATCTTGTTCCCAAGATTTCAATCGGTACAGACCCCACCAATGAGGTCTCAATCGACTTTGATTGGGAGGAGGTAAAACGCAATCCTGATGAAGTGCTCGATCTTGCCGAAAAGATTGCCAGGAAGAAGGGGCTGAAAATCGTGATTTGCGTAGATGAGTTCCAAAATATCGCGGAATTTACCGACCCAGACTATTTCCAGAAAAAGTTGCGTTCACATTGGCAGCTGCACCAAAGTGTGGCCTATTGTCTCTATGGCAGTAAGCGCCACATGATGATGGAAGTATTTACCGACTCATCCAAACCATTCTACAAGTTCGGCAACCTGATGTTTCTCAATAAGATTGAGACGCCTTGCCTTGTGGAATTTTTCAAGAGTCGTTTCGCTGATACCGGTAAGAACATTGACAATGAAGCAAGCCATTTGATTGCAAAGCTCGTAGATAACCATCCATATTACGCACAGCAGCTGGCACAGCTTTCATGGCTCAGAACAAAGGATGTATGTACCGTTGAGATCGTACGTGAGGCACATACGGCATTGGTGGAGCAGTTAAGTCTGCTGTTTGTAACAATCACCGAAACACTGACCACACAGCAATTGAACTACCTCAAGGCTCTTATAGCTGGAGAAAAGGCCATCAGTTCAACAGAAGTGATGCATCGCTATCAAATCTCTTCAACGACCTCAATATCCCGTTCAAAAGCTGCCCTTATCAAGAATGATATATTGGATAATAAGGCTGGTGAAATCTCGTTTCAGGACCCGATTTATGCCTATTGGTTGAAGACTGAATATTTCGCAAAATGACAGGCATTGAAATACTACAGACATTAGTCTTTTAAAATTAAGGTTTTTCCGTAAGACTCTTATAACTTAACGGTGACAAAAATTAAAATAATAAGGAGTTGAATTAGCTGCGATTTTCAGAATTCTCTTATGTCATAAACTAGTAGGATGCTCATTATCACTTTGTCCTTCTTTTTAGATGTATAAGATGTCCAACATCCTTAGAATCTGTATCTCCAATAGGCAAAAGATATTTTACGATATTCATCAAGAATTATTTAATGAGGCCGACCCAAAAGTCAAATTTCATAAAGGAGAACTTACAAACAGTAACTTGACTGTCCTAATTTTATTATTAAAAGCCTTATCATACCACCAAAAAAAGAAGTCTGATAAGGCTCTTTTATGCATAGGACTTACAATTCGTAGTCTTTCAGAAAATGTAATTTACTTTTATGTCACCCTCATATATTTTCTCTACATCAAAATTAATTTAACATATTATAGATAATAACGTCTATATTACTCTTATTATAAAGAGCACTAACAAAGTGTCTTATTTTTATTGATAGAATCAATTTGTATAGAAGTTTTAATCATATCTTCTGTTAATTTTCCACTCATTCTATCGCTATCTTTAGGACTTCTTCCTAATACTGTACTAACTAGTTTTATTGCAGCATCAAATCCTTTCTCACATTTTTGAACATCACATAATATGCGACACAAATGATCGCAATATTGTTGTACTTTATTTGAATTCAATTGTGGCTGTCTATTTTTTTGGCACATTAATTTGAAAGCTAACAAGACATGGAATTTTACTTTCTTAAAATCTTTATACTGCGCATTCTTAGAAAACCACTCTACCATTTTGTAATTTGCTAATGCACTTGTGTAATATAATGCTGGATTTGTCTCTGATGCAAAAACACGAACTCCATTTTTATCAAATTGCTCCACAATACTTCCGTAATAACCACTTACTTCATGTGGTTTTTCTAGTATCATAGAAACAAAAGCTTTAATTTGAAAAGGAATAGTTATAACTTTATTCACTGGAATTCTTGTTTCTTCATACCTATATTGTTTGGAACGACGTTCGTAATACAATTTTTCAAATGTTTTTTGAGCATTATAATAATCTTCTATATATTTTTGTGAATCTAATAAAGATACTAGTTGCTCTCTTTTTACCTCTGTTTGACTATTATTTCCGACTATTATCTTATCTTTAATTGTTTTACTTTTTGAGGATATTATTTTTACAGATAGCATTAAATCATCAATATTAGGTACATCAAGATGTTGTTGCAGTACATTACAAGTCTGACATCCATTAACAATTTGATAGTCTGATAGATGAATATTCAGCCCCGTCGTTTTTACATCTTTGGCAATAACGGTTATTCCGTTATTCATTGCAACAAATAAATTGATATCTTCATTTTTTAAAGATTCAGACATGGCTTTGTTTACCGAGTTATTACCTTGAAAAGAACGTACATTATCATAAAATACAGACTGAATAATATTTTGATTATTATCAATTATTAATTTCTTGAATTCTTTAAATGGAATAAGACATAGAAACCCTTCTTCCACATCTACTATATTTGGAAAAATTAGTTTATTATCAACTTTAATATCTGCCTCAATCTTTGATTTAGTTTCTTTATAACAAGAAATAACCTCTTTTTTCCCAAATATATGACACTTAAAAGAGGAGGTTAGATCTAGCGAATGTATAGTATTATCCGTTTTTTGTATTCTGGCGACAAAATCAGCTTGATTATTATATTCACCACATGTGACATAATATAAATCTAACAATGGATTTATTCCGTCTTTGAAATATGCACTCTTTGTATAAACATATTTTATTAGATTCCTATATTTTTCTAGGTCATCATTACATGTAGGGAGACAATTAATATCTTCAATGATATCTTTAAATAAAAACTCAACGCCATTCAAAAAAACTCCAAACTCACCAATATCAAAATGATTCGAAGTCTTTGATTGAACTAAGACTATTTGTAATTGAATGTATCCATTAGCATCTAAAAGATCATTAACCTCCTCTTCTGTTGTAACAATCTTTCCGTTAACAATTAATATGATACTATCAATACCCCAATCTCCACCATTTCCGATGCATAAGTCTTCTAATAGGGATGTACTTATTGTCTCTGCTTTTATAAAACTAGAAACAATGCAATAAGTTGAAAATAATTCAAAACATTTATCTTCGGCAATATCAGTATATCCATATTGCTCCTTAAATTGATTTAAAAAAGATGCTGTTACTATATCCATGATATAAAATATTTAATTACTCACTATCAAATAACATCAATAATCACATATAATAATTTATAGTTTTTTGTATTTTTTCCAAACAGTACATGGTATCCTTTTCTTTCAATCCTACTCTTACGGCCACTGCAAACAGATCCTTTTTTGTTGGCTCGATCTTATCATTAATTGATGTAGTACGAAAACCATTGATGCCATCGCTTGGCAGCAAATCATAAGCCGGAGCAAAATGCCAATCCCCATCACGATAAATGAAGGCAAAGTTCTTGGCATGGTCATCTTTGTTGCCTATCAGATAGTTGAATACCATCAGCCGGTAGACCTTCCACAACTCGGCTACGCTATGTGTCAGCATAGCACAAACTTGAAATATATGAGCGTAATCAATGCTTGGTAAACGATAATCAGCACCGATAAGGCCAGCCATGCTTACTACATGCAACTTGCCATTTGGAGTCCGGTCAAATCGTTCCACACCAAAATATTTATCTTCAAAGAGACGTGTTTCCGGCATTTCAATTCCGCATTGCTTGGCAAGAAGCGAATAACGGTATTCATCTATACCAATACTCTGCGGATCTCGTTTGGCACGGAATTTTACTAACCACTCCTTGTTATCATAGCGAACGAAGATTTTAGGTCTTGCACCTCCAGGCGAACCACCGCGATCTTGAAACTCCTCAATACCTTCACCTGTATAATCGTCACTATCCAATATTTGTTCTGCTTCCAATGCCAATTTCTCGAAATCGACATAATCCTGTCTTGTAATAACACTTTTATCCGGACGAAACTCCAATGCTCCGCGTCCTGTTGAGCCAACCAATGCAAGGCGATCCAATAAAGTTAAAGTCCGTGGATTGACACCTTTTTGTTGCAAATACCTATCCAAAATAAGCAAGCCCCATCCATCAGGTAAACAGTCATCGAAAACACCAAATCCTCCTTCAAACGGACGAGGTTTAGCTATAAAGACACCACTTTTCAAGGGTAATTCGAATGGTGATATGGAAAAACCAGAATCAAGCCATTCTACCGAATACTCGAATGCGCATAACCCCTCTTTAGTCAATGCCAAGCGCCCGACTAGCCGATTATCATATATCACTTCAATTTGCTTGATATTATTCATTTTTCTTACCTCTTTTACGGATAACATTTTGTTCGTTTAATACATCATTCAAGGATTGATATTGCTTTTGTGCAAAAAGAGCGTCAAATTCGGATAACGCATTTAAAGCAAATCCTATTTGAAGCAATCCCTTTAAAGATATCTCCCCAGTCTGCTCAAACCTACGGTAAGTAGCAAACTTAAGCCCGGCTCTTGTAGCTATGCCTTCTTGAGTTAGATTTAACTCCAATCTCCGTGCTTTTACTCTAGCGGCAATTTGCTTCGCTACATCATCCGGAGTTGATAAATTAAACGATATTATATTGTTCATAAAGCGACTATCACATATATAACAAATAAAATATTATTTATACAAAGATAGTGATAATATTTCAAGACCAAGCATCTTGAAAGCTCTTTTTTAGCTTACACGAATAATATCTCTATTAACTTGAATCTGCCGTTTTTTTGTACCTTTTCTCATCAAAAAACGGCATTTTTCACAAGTTTTTGTACCGCACATTTTGATATTCAAGAAATTACACTTACTTTTACTTTCTAAAATGGAGGTACAAGCCGAGAATGGTGCTAAAAATCACTAACTTACACATTCTCAGATACTTGCCAACCTGCTGGTTGTACCTTTTAGAGCGCTATACTATTGATAATCAACGATATACACATACTGCATCGGCAAATGGGACACAGGACAATATCCTCTATGTAAAGTTTATACAAATGCCGGCGTCTTTTTCCGATACATAAATCATCTATCAATATATCCAATATTATCTTTTACAAAGGCGTACAAAAACTAAACGTCAGGACCACAACTGTCTTTGTGAGAGAAAAGAGGCCTTTTAATAAAGTTACCATAGCCTCATGTATGTAAAACGGGTCGATATTCCAATAAATGAAAATCCCCGTAAAGACGGTATGCGGTCTTGATGTGCATAAAGATAGTGTATTTTGCCGTATTGTGCAAGCTTACGGACAAATAAATCAACACAAATTCGGAATTTTACCTGACGGACCTATGACATTGCGCAATCTGATGCTATCAGAAGGAGGAGGGGGTACACGTAGGAGAGCTCCGGCATCCACAGTGTGCCAATCTGGCGGTCCACGAAAGGAACTACAAAACCCTGTCTTATCGACACTTATTTCATAAGGCAGCTTCCTAAAAAAACAACGAGATCAAGGATACAGAATAGACAGCCACTTCCTGATGAACAATCTGACGGGTTCAAGTCATGTTCCCGATGGAAGCTCCAAAGGTAGAGTCTGACCTATACATACAGCAGCAGAACATCCACCTCGGCAACCATTCTCCAGAACCGAGTCCAAGCGGTACCACCCGGCAGTCAAGCTAATTGCATGAGAACGGATATCCTTGTGGAAAAATTGTACAGGAGAACCGTCAACACACATAATAAGGAGATAAATAACAGTTTGATGAAACCGTTTTTTCTTCTGGTGTTTTTGCTTTGTTCGGCTGGTGCCTTCTCTCAAAAGGTTGCCTTGAAGAACAATCTGACCTACGATACCTTGAAAACGACCAACCTCTCCCTGGAGTTCTCCATGAGGCGTAAATGGACCCTTGGCACACAGGTGGGCATGAATTTCTTTTTCTACACGCGGGACCCCACGTCTTCCCTGTACAAAGAAAAGAAGTTCAGTCACTGGCTTGTCCAGCCGGAGCTCCGTTACTGGACCTATGCCCTCTTCAACGACTGGTTCTTCGGGTTGCACACCCATGGCGGCCAGATGAATATCGGAGATGTCGATGTCCCCTTTGTGCTTCAGAAAGGGGATGGAAACATGAAAGACCACCGTTACGAGGGTTATTTCTGGGGAGGCGGGTTGAGCGCCGGTTACCAGTCGGTGCTTTCCAACCGTCTCAATATCGAGGCCTCCCTGGATATCGGTTACGTGCACGCCCGTTATGACAAGTACAAGTGACCACTTGCGGCCAGAAGTTGGACAAGGGAGATGCAGCCTACATAGGCCCATCAGGACCGCCATTTCGATTATTTACATGTTGAAATCCCCCCTGAATCCGGGGACACATCTTTTTATTCTATCACACTAAAAATGTATATCAATGAAACTTTACCATATTTCCAAATAATCATCCTGGCCCGCTGTACATCCGGTCGGTCATGTAAAATGAAATTCCCAGGCCTGGCGGAGTAATACGGGGCATTTCTCCGCCTGATCTGGGAATAGAATGATGCGGATGAGATTCCCGCACTGTTTCAATCCATTTTCATCACTATCTGAACATTCGGGTCATTTGCTATCCAGGGCATTCCAATAATCCATGTTGGTAACCCGTTCCAGCAGGACTTTTCTGTCCCCTTCACGGATATTGTCCGCAGCAGTGGCGGAGATAATGGCCGCACGCTTACCCACGCCACGCCATTTAATCATCCGGGCAGGAACTCCACGCCCGATCAGGGCGGCATGTACCTTTTCAGCACGTCGTGCGGAAAGGGTCAAGTTATAGGAGTCGCTTCCTCTGGCGTCCGTGTAGCCCA
>NC_021017.1:3003096-3017998 GCF_000210075.1 Bacteroides xylanisolvens XB1A | reverse complement strand
GTTTAAATATATAAAAATAATAAATGTATCAAGATTTAAAACATAAACCGCTCAGCATAAACCTAACGATTTAATGTAATCTTTACATTTTATGATAGTAAAATTATGACTTATATTACCTTTCAAATTAATATTTGAACTCATTCTTTGTATAAGAATCAAAAAGTAATTCATTTTACATATGCGGATGAATATCCAGGAATCCTATAGTAAAAAGACTTGCTAATCTGTCTACACACAAAACCTAAAAAACATTCCACCCCGAATATGCAGGTAAATCGAGTCTGTATTGGATCACTCCATATTGAATATTTCATGACTCATTCGCATAATATCATTGAATTATAATTCCCATTTAATTTTCCACTCTCTCCCGTAGAGAGTGGAAAATTTTTCAAAATCCGCTCTGGAAAGCGGTTATAGATGCCAAAAAGAAATAAAAGATGAAACATGTACAGATTTTATCATATAACTAACTGAAAATAAGATTACTAACATTATCATTAGGCAACAAAAACAGAAACAATGGAACTTTTTTATTTGAACGAGCACACGTCTTGTTATAATTACTCAAAATCTATGCAGGAGGGATTCCGGTATTATAAATTTGACGAAGGATTGAACCACGAGGAGGAATTGGTAAAAGATTGTATCCTGTTCGTACTCAAGGGAAGTCTGCAATTCTCCTGCAACGGTTTTCAGTTCACTGTTTCATCAGGAGAGATGGTCTTTTTTTGCCGTGACAGCCTGTTTAACACCCAATCACTGGAAAAATGTGAAGTCGTGGCTGCCCTGTTCGAGGGGGGAGTATGGCCCTGTCAAAGGGCCTCCTTTTCAGAGTTATACCACCTGAGGGAAATTGTCGAATATCGTATGGAACCTCTTGAAATCAGGGATCGGTTATGCAAATTTCTTGAACTACTGGTGTGTTATCTGGAAGATGGAGCGAACTGTATCCATTTTCACGAAATAAAACTCAAGGAACTTTTCTGGAACATTCGCTTTTACTATTCCAGACAGGAACTTGCGAATTTTTTCTATATGATTATAGGCCGTTCGCAAAACTTCAAAAACAAGGTCTTGAACAATTACAAAAGTTGCAGGACCGTAAAAGAACTCGCATCGGCCTGTGATATCTCCCTTTCCGCCTTCAAAAGACAGTTTTCCGCGGAGTTTGGAGAGGCTCCAGCCGAATGGATGCAGAAACAGTTGTTGGGAGAAATCAAATACAAACTTTCAGTTACAGACCTGCCGTTGGGAACCATTGCCAATGAACTGGAGTTTTCCTCTCTTGCACACTTCTCCAGATTTTGCAAAAGATGTCTGGGATGTTCTCCCAGAGAGTTAAGACAGCAGATAAAAGGCGGTTAAACAATCTCTGAATGAGGGAGATAAGAAATTGATAAATAATAGAGCCAAAACGGAAACAGCCAACAAAATTATTGTCTTTAAATTTGCAGCGTAATCCAAATAAAAAAGATTATGCTATTTTTTAACACATGCTGTAAGTTTTTTTAATTTTCCACTCTCTACGGGAGAGAGTGAAGAAACAGGAACAAATATACGTATATTATGATAATATACTATAATTAAAGTGAAAAAATATCTTATATAATAGAATTTAACTAATGTAGAAAAATATTATTATTCCATTAAATCATCTGTTTACCCAACAGATGCCGGTCCAAAACGTAGATACCATAACATGTAAATCCCTCTCGTAGCCATCTTTCAATTGAAGACGGTATAAGATAAATTAGCTAAATAAGGTGTTCCTTTTTTTTCCTGTATAATCCCGCCACGTGCACCAAGGCGGGATTTACAGAAACATCCGGGAATGGTAAAATTATCGGTGGTAAAAGCCTCTTTGGGGGTGCTTAACCGCCGTCCATCGTCCAGACGGGAACTGAAGAATTTGAGCTGATATCTTTCGCGGTCGGGCCCGGTCAATCATCCACCGCTAAAATGAAGTCAGCCACTTGATTATTAACCGCATCCAGTGCGGAATGATCCAGTTCTTTCAGATAGATTCGGGTCGTTTTTTCCGACGTATGCCCCAGACACTCACCAATAACATGAACCGAGGCACCGTTCACCTTGGCTATCGTGGCCCATGAATGGCGGGCCGCGTGAAGTCTCAGCGGGAATTCCAAACCAATGACCCGGGAAATCTTTCCCAGGGAGTAACGAATCCTATGGTAGGCACTTCTATAACCAGCGTACGGATCCCGTTCTGCCGGAAACAACGGGAAGATGTATTCTCCCGGTACATTCTTGTATCTTTCCAGGATACGACTGATCTCCTTGTTTATACCTACCCGCATCAATTGATCGGTCTTGTGACGCCTGTAACAGATTTCACCCGGGAAAACATGCCTCTTTTTTAGCAATGCAATATCGACGAATGACATTCCACGCGTGTAAAAGCTGAACATGAAAATGTCCCGGGCAAGAGATAACGGGCTGTCCTTTTCCAGTTCAATTGCGGATAGTGTTTTAATCACAACCGGATCAAGGGAGCGTTTGAGAGTTTTTTCCGTTTTAATGCTTATATCGCGAAATGGGCAAGGAAGTTCCAGGCCCATCTCCCGACATCCCTTCCTGAAAAGAGCCTTGATATTATGCAGATAAAAACCAATGGTGTTATCGCATATACCCGAAGCGAGTAGTTTCCCCTGGTAGTCGGAAATGATCCGGGAAGAGAGTTTTATGAAAGGAAAATCCTTTTTTCCCAGGTACCTCTGCATGGAACGCAGGCTGGAGGCGTATGCCCGGGCTGTTCCCTCATGACCGCTTTCACGAAGCTCTCGGATTTTCCGTGAAAAATAGAAATAAAAACCGGCTTCGCGGGTTAACACGCCGTAAGTCCTGAATACGTCCTCTATTTCGTATTCCCGGGATTTCTTCTCTATCATTGAAATACACTTTAACAGTACCCTTGAGATACTTTCGCACCTGTTGTTGATCCTCCGAATCGACTCCGGGGTGTTTTCCCCGCCGTCGATAACCCTCCCTTTTACGGGATCAAACAGGGTATCCGGGATGCTGAATCCTGTATAAACAACCTTTTTCCTTCGCTTGTGAAGAACCTGTACGACTAACGGGAATTTGCCGGACCGGTTGCTCCTTCCTTTTACCAATACTGTTTTAACTGTTGCCATAAGTTTTTTATTAGTTAGACATTTGACGCTTCCTTGTTTCCTGGAAAGGAAGCATAAACTTATATGCATCAAATCGGAAAAAGACCAAAAAAGTTCAGTAACCAAGCGGGAAAATTGCACGAAAGACGGGAAGTCGGTTCCAGACCCGTCGGTAAGGGAACGGTACGTCTTGTATGTATAGGATTTTTTTCAACTTGCCAAACATGAAAAATGGAACAGGGTGAGATGGTAAAGCATGTCCCAATACATCCCCAAGTAAACCACGGGGATTAAGCATAGCAGATGGGATTTTTCGCTGCACAAGACAAAAAAGGCGGCCCCACCTGCCGCCTGTAGATTGATAAAGAGAGAATTCCATCCTACGCGAGATGATCAAAGCCATATGGATCCAGCTTCCACATCCCCCGCCTGGTAGGTATAGGAGATGAACTCCTCAAGCGCCTCCTTCCATGTAAGACTGAAGGTTTTCATGATGGAGTGTAGCGTGCGGTTGCTGTCTTCATCCAGGCTATCCTCCCCGATCAGGTTCACATCTGCCTCCGGGTCCACATCAACAAACTCCTCGCGGCTCCAAAACACCACTACCGGGATGCTCAGGTTAATATCCCATGTTCCACGCTGGATCAATACCCCGGAGGGCTTGTAGAACGGGTCAAAGCCGTTTGTCTGCGGGTTCTTTTTAGAATTGTAGCCGTGATACAGGCGGAGTTTCAGGTCAAACTCCTTGCGGTCCTTCAGGAACCGGATAACTCCTTTTAATCCTACCGGGTTAGTGCCTCCCGTAATTTCCGCCTCGTTGTCATGTTTGGTCTTGTCCCAGGGCGTGGTATCCACATAGAGATAATCCACCAGTGCCTCCGGATCATTGTCGTCAGTTTCCGGTTTCCCGTCAAAGGTAGGTCTCACGTTCTCCGGGGTGAAGAAATGCTGGTGGATATTCTCCTGCCCGTTCTCCACGAACTGGCCGTTCATTAACTCTCCTTTGGAATTGTAGTAATAGATAAACATCAGGTAAACCGGGGCCGGGGTAAAGTTGTTTCCATTTTTATATTCGCCGTTTTTCTGAACGTAAAACTTGCCCTGGCTTCCTTCAGCAAGGGTCCATCCACTGCCGGTCTTCAGTTCATAAGTGATCTCCTGGACACGTTTCATATACCTGGCTGGGGATTCCGGATTTTGGTGGGGACCTCCGGCCTTCTGTATCTCGTTCCAGTCAGCGTGCAGGTGGCATTCAACGAGGCGGACGGTCATTTTTGCCGGGTCCTCATGCAGTTTGTTCTTCGTCTCGTCTTCTGGTATTACAGGATCCTTGCTGCAAGAGTTCAGCGACAGGACAAGGGACACTCCTACCAGAAGTGCCCACACGGTTTTACATGCAATTGTTCTCATTTTTCTTTTTATTTATTTATTAGTGTTGATTATAATTGTTATAAATTAAAAAATCCAGTTTACACCGCAACGCACATCACGTCCCATATCATGCGCATAGTAACGCGAGCGGTTGGTGTATTCCTTGTACTCACGGTTCAGGAGGTTGTCTGCCGACAGCATGAACCGGACCTGGTGTCCCCGTTTCACGGGAAGTTCAAGAGCAGCGTCGAACCCGAGGAGATGGTACGCCGGGGGAGTATACGGGATAAGATCCGTGTCCGGATCAAACCGCCTCTGTTTTGCGGTGAAACGGTGCCTGATGTTCAGACGCAGCCTGAGATGCGATTTCGTCTCGTGGATCCACGCAAGTTCATGGCTGAAACGGAAGGAGGGAATATAAGGAAGATAATTACCCTTTGTCCGTTCGTTTGCCCGTATAAAGGAGACGACGGCATGGTAGTCCCATGAACCGTCCGGAGTGAAACGCAGGTCAAAGTCCATACCGCGGAAGAAAGCCGGGGTCTGCCTGTACTGGAAGACCGGGTATGCTCCCGAAATCACGGTGACTGTCTCTTTCTCCGGCCCCTCATAGATATAGCCGTCCACCCATTGCAGGTAACCGTCCAGACAGACGCTGAACATCCCGTCGCCGTAACGGAGGGAAGATATCCATTTGTAGCTTCTTTCCGAGTGCATCGCAGAGTCTCCCCTGACAAACATCCCAGACCCGAGCTCGTTCCCGTTGCTGTACAGTTCATACACGTGAGGGGCACGCCAAGCCAGACCGAAGTTGGAGGTGAGCCTCCAGCGTCTGGAAAGTTGATAGTGTCCTCCCAGGCTGTAGGACACGTTGTTAAACTTTCTTGTCCCGCCATAGGGGCTTCCCGTCCAGTCATAACCACTGGCACGGGTTTCCTGCATATCCAGGCGGAGGCCTGCTTCAACGCCTCCCCTGGCCAGGTGATATTTCCCGATTCCGTATATCCCTGCCTGTGTCTCCGTGTAGTTCGGGATAACGGGCACGAATCCGGTACCCGCGCGGCTGTGGTTCTCGATGAACATGACCTGACCTCCCGCCTCGACCTGCCAGGAGCGGTAATCCCGCTTCCAGCGCAGAAGATGCTGGAATGAATTCAGGTGCAGGGAAACCGCCGGAATGTTAGAATCCAGCCGCCGGACACGGTTTTCCTGCCTATCGTCCTTCTGCCAGGTACTCTGCCAGTGAATACTCCCCCCCTTCTTCATGCCGAGCCGCATCCTGCCGAATGCGATCTGATGGGTGACCTCCTGGCAGGGAGGCCTGATACCACGGGAGAAGGGATCCGTGTGCAGGGGGCGACCAAGCCGGATACGTTCCGCCAGCAGGTCCTCGCTACCCATCTGGGCGCTGAGCATCACCCCTGTCCGGCTGTAGAAGCGGCTGTAGAAACCTTCCACTCTCAGACGTCCGCGGTCATAGCCCAGAGAGGCGGAAGCGTGATACTCTCTGGTTCCCGTGTTGTTCAGAAGATAGTGCGCAGTGGAACGGTCCCCGGAATTTGACCAGGTTCCCTGCAGACGCCAGGCGAAATCACCGGGAAAAGCACCTTCGAGCTGTCCGGTAGCCACGTAGCGACGCCCGTTACTTCCGTAAAGTGCGGAGATTCCCCCTTGAAGGGAGCGTTTTCTGAAAGGAAGCGGAGACTGCTCCATGACGATAATCCCTCCAAGGGCATCCGAACCGTATCTTACCGCATCGGAGCCCTTGATTACCGAAACGGAGGAGCTGCCGTTCATGTCCACTTCGGGAGCGTGGTCGGCCCCCCATTGCTGCCCGGTCTGGCGGGCACCGTTATGGATGATCAGTATCCGGTTCCCGTACATTCCTTGGATAACGGGTTTGGATACAGTGGTTCCCGTGCTGATGGAACTTACCCCGCTGACACGTTCGAGCAGGGTGGCAAGCGAGGTTCCCAGCGCGTTCCTGATCTCGGGAGATGAAAGGCGCCGGCTCACCACGTTGGGTGACGCCCCGGCACGTTCACCGGTCACGACCACTTCCCCGAGTTTTTGTATGTCCGGGGAGAGACATACGGTATGTATGCTGCTTTCTTTGAATACCTCGTTCATAGGTACACGCCGGGAACCGTAACCCAGGCACTGCACGAGGACCGTATCCATGAAACACGTTCCATGACCGAAAACAATCATTCCACGGGGGGAGCTGACAAGTAACCGTTCCCCGGTCAGGATATAGGCCCCTTCAATGGGAAGCCCGCTTTCCTGGTCAATGACCAGCAGAGTATCGCGTGTACCCGTCGATTGCCGGTCAGCCTGTACCCGTGCTTCCATGGGAGAAGGGAGGGTACATAGGCAGACAACAAGCAGGCACACATACTGGAGATATGCATGAAATGTCATACTTGAAAAAATATAAACGGGTTATAATCTGTTAAGACGGGACATGAAAAGCCCCTGCACGCAATCACAGTGATGGCATGCGAATCCCTCAAGGGAGTTATGACAAACACACAGGGGGGGTGCACGGAGGAAATGCGGGAAAAGAATGACGATGACATCTGTTTCCCCGGAGATAAGATACCTTACAGGCCTGCCAGTCGGAATATAATCGTATATAAAAATCCCTGCCTCGACAAACGGGGAGAGCGTAAAGAGACAGATGGTACAATTTTCAGGAGAATCGTGACGGGAGTGCCCCTGTTCGTTATGGGATACGCACGAATGTTCCCCGTGAACATGAAAAGCTTTCACGAGGAAAAAGGGCATCAATGTCAGCAACAACATACATGCTATGACAGCCCGCTGTCTCTGTTTTTTTTTCGTACGATCCATTAGTTTGTAAAAATAGAAATTAAATTAATAACTAACAATACCTATAAATGGTGATTTACAAGAGTACAAGTAGAGTATAGACGTTGTCCGTACCACAAAGGTTCTCAAGTTGGAATCAATGATGTAGTCTTGTTCTTTACAAATACCGGTATATGCCTTTCACGCTTCTGGAAAAAGCACCTTCGGACCGGACAGCAATTATATCGTATATGGATGCCATGCATGAATCAATTTTTCCTTCTAATATCGCATGGGTGATTTCCTCTCCGACTTTTACCCCGGCATTCATAATAAAGTAAAAATATTTCATCTTATCGTGAGTTGAATCTATTAACCCGTTTACCGATCAGAGACAGGGCCGGATATTTCACTACAAACCAGATTCCCTTTCCTGCGCATACGGATGCCCGTTATCTTCTCTTGCAAATCCACTCCGAGATTTGTTAAAAACGGTTCGTCGATCCATAACCCCGAACCGGACCAGCATCGAACATCCCTTTTTTATCGTGCGGCTTCTCTCGAATGGGGGCGGGGCAACCGATAAGATATGACCTTGTGCAAACATCTCTTTTCCAGCATCCCCTCCTTCCACGATGCGGATGATCTCACCCGGCCTCTTACCTATTGCCTCCAGCAGGTAAACCGCCTTTTCCCGTGCCGCTTTCAGTGCTTCTATCTTGCCCTTCCTGTGATAGGACAGGATATCCCTATGTTCCAGTTTATCTATATACATCGTATGAATTCCTTTTGTGTCCACCCGTTTTAAAATTTCATCAATCAGTGTGAAGTCACGTAACGTGACATCAAATGATTTGGAAACCAGAAAATCCTGTCCCGGCTTACGCCAATTATCGCCCACATCCTTTGTGCGGATTGCCTCCCGTAGCACTCCGACTATTTTCAAAACCTGCTTCAATTCCTCCTCTATCCTGGTAAGAGGAACCTTCGTCCGATATTCTTCCGGTTTGGATACGCCATCAAACTCTTCTTCGAAGTACTCCCTTATTTCGATAACGTAATGAATCCTGTCAGGAACTACCTCTATCTCGGAAGTACCGGTTACCTCTATATAACGTTCGCCCACCTGAGCGGGCAGCGGAAAGGGAATGAACATGGAGATCAACAATAAAAGATTGAAAACACGCATAACAGTCTATTTACAGGTTTACCGGGAATCTACATGATCGTCCGGTCATCTATGCTCCTGTAGTCCATATCTGAACGGAGCTGGAAAACAGGAGTAAAACATGATTGATAAATTTCCATAAAACACATTAAAATCCACCCCTCCCTGACAATGGAAGGGGTAGATTCACTCCCGGTCTATTTTCGATTATCTTCTTTCCGGAGAACCAAGAAAGACTCCGAGGGTTTAAAATGAGGGACCTTGCGAGCCGGGATGCATATGGTTGTGTGCTGTTGGATATTCTGTGCCTTCTTTGCCGCCCTTTTCTTCAAAGAAAAGGTCCCGAATCCGCGCAGGAATACACTTCTCTCTCTGCCGAGTGCATCCTTCACGCATTTCATGAAACTCTCGATTACCAAGCCAACGGTCCTGCGATCGATTCCAAGCTCCTCAGAGACCCGGTTTATAATATCTGCTTTAGTCATATCTGAATTTTAATGTTCACACTATTTTTATCATTCAGGGACAAAGGAAAATTTCCACCGCCAAGGAGTAGCCTGTCCCTCAGATATGTTCCTGCCCGATACCGTCCATACCGTTTGAATAAACGTCATTGTTTCTTCAGCAAGTCACGTATTTCTGAAAGTAACTTTTCCTCGTTGCTCGGGACAGGTGAGGGCAAGGGTGTCTCTTCTTTTTTGCGCCTGAGATTGGAGAGCAGGCGGATGAACAAGAAAATGGCAAAAGCGATAATCACAAAATCCAGCATGGTCTGTATGAAGTTTCCATAGTTTATCGTGACGGCCGCCTGTTCGACCCCATCAACTACCCTGGCGGGTTCCAATTCCCATCTCAGTTCCGAGAAGTTGGTTCCGCCTACCAGCAACCCTATCGGTGGCATGATGATGTCTGCCACCACTGAAGATATTATTTTCCCGAAGGCACCGCCAATAATCACACCCACGGCCATGTCTACTACGTTTCCACGCATGACAAACGCCTTAAAATCCAGTAAAAAACTACTTTTTGACATCTTTTTTTATTTTAGTTGATAATAATGTATCAAACAAAGGTGGATAACAGAGAAACGTGTCTCGGGGTCATCCACCTTCCCTTCATCGTTGTCTGTCGCTATGCTGAGAAATGGCTTTCCACACTATGGCACTGGCCAGACCTCCTGTCAGTGGAGCGACGATAAATAGCCAAAGCTGTGAGATCGCGCCTCCTCCCTCGAAAAGTGCGGGTCCTATGCTGCGCGCGGGATTTACTGATGTTCCGGTGATGGGAATACATACGATATGCACCAGGACAAGCGTCAGCCCGATGACCAGGCCCGCCAGTTTACCGGCCCCTTTCTTTTTATCCGTGGCTCCCAGCGCCACAAGAACGAAAATAAACGTAAAGACGGCCTCAGCGATAAAGGCCTGCAACATTTCCCCCTCAGCAAAGCCGTTGCTCCCTGTCATGGTAGGGCCGGCATGTGGCCCCGTAGATACCAGTATGAAAAGTACGGCTGATCCGAGAATCCCCCCGATTATCTGGAAAATAATGTATAACAGGGCATCCTTGCCCCCCATTCCTCCCGAGCAGTACATGCCCAGTGTGATCGCCGGATTTATATGGCATCCGGATATTCCGCCAATAGCGTATGCCATGGCGACCACCGACAGCCCGAAGGCTATGGCAACTCCCAGGGTACCCACCCCGGTGGTGACCGCACCGGGGATATCCCCGGCAAAAACAGCACTTCCGCATCCCATCAAAACAAGGATCATTGTCCCGATCATTTCAGATACATACCTGTTCATAGCATTTCAAATTACGTGTAGAATAAATATAGTTAATACATTCTGTTCAAGTGAATGCATCTTTCCGGTATTTTCCGGATCGCATTTAACGGCTACTGGATTCCGTTCCCGCGTTGATCGTACAGATGCTTACCCGGTTCCAGTCGGGCTCCTCGAACATGTTCCCTACTCCCTGGCCCTCGGCTACAATCCGTTCTTCTGCAATTCCATACTTGCCCACCAGCATTTTTTTCACGGCCTCCGCTCTTTGTCGGGCGATCCGCTCGTTAACTTCCAGGCTTCCCTCAGGAGAGGCATAACCCTTGATGAGCACACTTGCTCCCTTATGGTTCTTTAAATAAGTAGCGATACGTTCGACATTCGGGAGTTGGGAGTTGTCAACTGTCGTCCTGCCCTGGCGGAAAGTTATGACGGATTCCAGCGTCTTTTTAGTGTTGTCAATGGTATCTTTCACAATTTTTGGTTCCTGGTTGCGGCATTTGTTCAGCGCGGCCTCCAGCTCCGTTACCTTTCGCACTGCCTCCTGCAAAGCCTCGGCATCTTTACCGGCCTGTGTATGAAGTTCATTAATTTTTGCGTTCAAGACATCCACCTCCTGCTGGTCATAAGCTCTCACTTTTGTAAAGTGATGTTTCCCGTTACTGCATCCGAAATGATACTTCAGACCAACGGATATTTCCCATACGGCCCGTCCGGAATGGAAATGTACGGCTTCGGAACCCATAGCATTCATGTCATAGACCAGAGCAGGTTTCAGTGCCAATGTCCATGCCTTGCTCTCTCCCAGGTTGAAATTAAAGTTCAGGCCCAGTTTTGTTGACATGCTGTTCTGATCGGAACCCGTTTCCCGGTTCATATAATAATGCAACCATCCGATTCCGACCACCGCTTCGATTTCAAAAGGTCTGGGAACCCCGGTATAGGTCCCAAGGAGATTGTTCAGGTTCACCAACCCCAACAGACTGACATTGGAGCGGTCGAAAATGGTCCTGCTTTGTGAGGTGTTAAAGCTTCCGACCGCCTCCAGACCGAAACCGAAAACCGGTGTCAATTGTTTATTCAGTTCTATCCCCGTGATCGGGCGCATGTTTCCAAAGAAAGAATGATGTGTTAACGGGGTTGTTCCTCCCGCACTGATCTCAATGGACCAGTTGTCCAGAAACTTGTTACCCTCTACTGCAGTCTGGGCATTTGTGTGATACATAAAAACACCAGACAAAAACAAACTGATAAAAATTTTCTTCATTATTTTAAAGTTTTATATTAATTTTCTTTGCAAAGAACGTTATTTGAAAAAGAAATGTGTTTTCATTTTAGCTCTTTTATTTATCATTTAAGCTCTCAGAACAATCTTATAGATTAAAGATGTACATAATTGTATAAACGATAATCCACAGTTTATGAAATGAATTAAAACACTTCCAAGTAATAACAGGAAAAAACAAAATGACTGTTATTAACAGCAAGTCTGTAATCGAAAGTTTATATTTGATTTCTCACAACAACTGTTTCTGTATCCATTCGGCTGGAGCCTCTCCAAACTCCGCGGAAAACTGTCTTTTGAAGGCGGAAAGGGAGATATCACAGGCCGATGCAAGTTCTTTCACGGTCCTGCAACTTTTGTAATTGTTCAAGACCTTGTTTTTGAAGTCTTGCGAACGACCTATAATCATATAGAAGAAATTCGCAAGTTCCTGCCTGGACTGGAATAGTAAAAGCGAATGTTCCAGAAAAGTTCCTTGGATTTTATTTCGTGAAAATGGATGCGGTCCGCTCCACTTTTCAAGTAACATTCAAGAAGTTCAAAGAATCTACATAACCGATCCCTAATTTCAAGAGATTCCATACGATATTCGATAATATCCCTCAAATAGGACAATTCTGAAAAGGAGATTCTCTGGTTCAAACAATATTTTACAAGGGGCGTATCTATCGTCAAACGGATATATATACTTATCCTTCTGGGGACAAGGTTTGTTTTGTTATGAAAAAACAGGTAAGTTTATAAAACGGTATACAAAAGAAAACTCCGACCTAACAAACAATTATGTATTGGATATCGTAGAGAAGGAAGGGTGCCTATGGCTGGCGACTGACGGAGGAGGAATCAACCGTCTGGAACTGTCTAATGAGAATTTCTCCAACCTCTGCCATATTGCCGGAGATGAAAATTCGTTGCCCGTAAACTCCGTCACTCTATTATATCAGGACAGAAATAAAGGTCTATGGGCGGGAAGTGTCAGAGGAGGAGTTTTCAATATCAAAGAAAGTCATATACGTACTTACAAGGACTGCCCCTTGGGAGATATAAACGGGATGAGCGAGAAATCGGTATCCTGTTTATATGAAGAATCCGATGGAAAACTATGGATAGGCACGGACGGAGGTGGAATAAACCTGTATGATTCCCAAACGGGATTTTTCAAGCATTTTCAGTCCAGCTATGGAGACAAGGTGATTTCCATTGCTCCAGTATCAGAAAAGGCACTGCTCGTATCGGTTTATACGAAGGGGCTCTTTTTATTCGAAAAGAACACGGGAGTTTATCGACCATTTACGATAGTAAACGACAGTATCAATTTCAGGCAGTGCTTTTATGGATATCTTCCACGAGCTCACCGGGTGTCCGAAAACAAAATATACATACTTAGTAAGGATGCATGGATATATGACATAAGCAATAAAAAATTCTCTGCATTCAAGGCTTGCAAAAATTACCAATTGCCGCCTTCTCTCATGGGGTATTCCGATGCGGAGATATCTCTGGCTATGAGCGCAAACAAGATATTCCAGATCACTAATAGGAATGATAGTATCGGGCTGCTTTTCCAGATAGACGAAAAAGAAGTCATCACCGCGATCGATTGTGACGGACGAGGTAAGATACGGGTGGGAACGACAGAAGGAATGGAATGTTATGACATAAAAGCAAAAAGATATTATAAAATCGTATCACAGTTATTCAGCGATATTGACGCACTCCGCTATGACCCATCTTCGGAGAGGGTATGGATTTGCGCGCAAAACCAGCTGTTCTCTTATTGTACAAAAGATGAAAAGCTTATCCAATGGAACAGAAGCGACGGGTTTCATCCCAATGAAATAATATTCACTTACCAACAACGGCCTAAGAAAAACAACCCTTATCTTTATTTCGGCGGCACAGAGGGGCTGGTGCAAATTAACACAGATATTCCGGACCCTAATGAGCCATATCTCGAAATAGTACTTGATGGTATAGAGCTTAACGGACGCCCGCAAACATCGGATATAGATGTACGGAACATAAAGATTCCATGGAAATATAACACACTCGTACTGCGGGTATATATTAAAAATAAAGAAATTTTCCAGCGGGTTCCATTCCGATACATTATTAAAGGAGATGTTGATAAAAGTATTGAATCTTATAATCCGATGCTGGAGCTCCCCAACCTTCTCCCAGGCAAATACCACATTGAAGTATCATGTCTGACAAAAGACGGAGATTATACCATTCCCGTCCATCTGACTGATATTCATGTCACCCCGCCATGGTATAAAACAGACCGGTTCATAATCCTAGTGTGCATTTTTCTTGCAGGAGGAATTATTGTGGTTATATATATTATCGACAAAAGAAAAGAAATCAAAATACAAAAGAGATTAAAAGAATACAGACAATATCTTAATGAAAAGAAGATAGATTTCCTTATTCACATCAATCATGAATTACGTACTCCCTTGACTTTGATTTATGCTCCACTAAAACGCCTGATAGACAAAAAAGAGTACAAAGAGTCCCCTCAATATCTGATGTCACAATTGCAATTGATATCCAACCAAGCGCAGCATATGAGGGAAATTGTGGACATGGTGCTGGACTGGAACAGTATGGAAGCAGGCTACAGTAAATTAAAAGTACAAAGATGTAAATTAGACGGGTGGATAGCTGATATTGTCAAAGATTTTACAGATGAAGCCAAGGAAAAGGGAATATCCATAAAATTACAAATGGACACCGATATAGAAGAGATATGGCTGGACAGGCAAAAATGCCACACTGTACTGTCAAACCTGCTGATGAATGCGCTAAAATTCAGCATGCCTGAAAGTTGTATAACGATAAACACACGGAGGCTTGAAAACAAGGTCAGAATATCAGTCGTGGATGAAGGGGCCGGCATACAGGATTCGGATAATACGGGAAATAAGGAAAGAGGTGGAGGACTTCGAGCGTTGGACGGAAATGGAGGCGGCAGAAATGCTACGTGCCAAGAGGCAACGGCAGGAATAACATACAAACAAAAAGGTACAAAATACACTGCTCTTACTGATTTTGAGATATTTAAATTGCATGAATTTTCATATACACATTCAAGAATAAATAGTGATATGGGCGAAAAACAAATCATATTCATTTATATACAACACCATGACCGCTTGCTAAAAAGATAAATAATCGAGCTGAAATGGTAAGTTTTAAATTGCAATATTAATCTATATTTGCAAAATAAAATCAATTGTGATATTTAATTAATAAATGTAGTTAATTTTCGTGATTCGATTTGCATATAAAATAATTATCAAACTATTGATTTATTCCTCATTTTATATATTTAAAA
>NC_021017.1:2912473-2999779 GCF_000210075.1 Bacteroides xylanisolvens XB1A | reverse complement strand
CGGGCTACACGGACGCCAGAGGAAGCGACTCCTATAACTTGACCCTTTCCGCACGGCGTGCTGAAAAGGTGCATGCCGCCCTGATCGGGCGTGGAGTTCCCGCCCGGATGATTAAATGGCGTGGCGTGGGTAAGCGTGCGGCCATTATCTCCGCCACTGCGGCGGACAATATCCGTGAAGGGGACAGAAAAGTCCTGCTGGAACGGGTTACCAACATGGATTATTGGAATGCCCTGGATAGCAAATAACCCGAATGTTCAGATAGTGATGAAAATGGATTGAAACAGTGCGGGAATCTTATCCGCACCATTCTATTCCCAGGTCAGGCGGAGAAATGCCCCGTATTACTCCGCCAGGCCCGGGAATTTCACTTTTTTACATGAACGTGTTTGATATGTAACAGGCTTGGATGATCATCGAAAATAATTAACAAATATTAAACCGTTTATGTTATGGTTGTATTTCCGTAAAATTATAAATATAATTGTCCATGTTTTTGCATTGCCAACAAACAGATCGACATCGTTTTTCATGGGAAAGCAGGCAGAATGATCGCTCATGATAATACTTGTGATTCACACGCATGGGAAAAACGCATATCTTTGTAGTTTAACGAATCAAAATATTAAAACTTATGAATACTCTTCTTTTGAATGCCACTTCTTCCGTCAAGATCGAGCAAGTCGTGGATAAACTGGTGGATATAGGACTGGATGCCGGAAAGAACATAGTTATCGCCCTGCTTATTTATCTGGTTGGACGCTTTGTCATACGCCAGGTTAACAAACTGGTTCATAAACTTCTGGAAAAAGGGAAGTTGGAACACAACGTTCAGACTTTTGTCAGGAACCTGATCAACATTCTGTTGAACATGGTGCTCATCTTTGCGATCATAGGCAAGCTGGGTATCGAGACGACCAGTCTGGCCGCACTGCTCGCATCGGCGGGAGTTGCCGTAGGTATGGCGCTATCCGGCAACCTCTCCAATTTTGCCGGAGGGCTGATTATCCTTGTGTTCAAACCTTTTAAGGCCGGGGACTATATAGACGGCCCGAATTTTAGCGGAACCGTGAAGGAAGTGCAGATTTTCCATACCATACTTTCCACTCTGGATAATCGCATGATATATGTTCCCAACGGCATATTGAACAGCAATGCGGTCACCAACTACAGCACACAGGAATTACGTCGTGTGGACTGGGTGTTCGGAGTGGAATACGGTGAGAATGTACAAAGGGTAAGAGAGGTTCTGGCTGATATTCTGGCAGGGGACGCACGTGTCTTGATGACTCCCGCCCCGCAGATCGTTCTGGGAAAACTCAACAGCAGCAGCGTGGATATGACAGTGCGTGTATGGGTTGCCACCGCTGATTACTGGGATGTCCTGTATGACATCAATGAACAGGTTTATTCAGTGTTCAGGGAAAAAGACATAAATTTCCCTTTCCCGCAACTTACCGTACACCATGCGGACCGAAAGGAAGACGGACAAAGGGGCTGATTCGCTCCTGTACTCGGGGCAATTCTTAGTAAACCCTGAAACAGGGCGGTACGGATAAATAAATCAACGTGTAACGGCCCATTTCTGCCGGGTGGATCCGATAAAAAAATAGAGGCTATTTCATAAATAGCCTCTATAACAAATAATACCACTAAGGACCCTTTTAAACATGTGGGACTTTCATCCTCATGTATTCCATATATTCCTCGCCTGTCAGAAGTTATAAGCAACTCCCACGCCTAACACTTCCTTGAATTGAACCTTCGGCCCCCTGCGTGTCCCGTCCTCGCTGAAAGTGGGTACATCATCATCGTATTTCAGCGTGGTATTTATGGTCGCCGACAGGTATTTGTTCACTTTCAGGCTGATCAACACATCCCAGTTGACATCCACATTCCCAAAATCACTGTTATACGGCGTGAAGAAGTCCGCCGACGTGATCAGGTTCACATTTTCCATAATCCCCAGTTCCGCCCTGGCTTTCAGGTAGGCGCCCGGCTCTATCCGGAAGCGCTTGCCCGGATCCACACCGAAAGCACCGATGGAGGACAGGTAATCGTCCTGAACGAATGTCATTTTCATGGATGCGGGTGATAACATCACGGAATAGTTGCTTTTGGGACGGTATTCCACACCAAGAGCTATATTGGAATACGCCGGAGCGAAAAAATTAGAGATGTAATGCTCCTTGTCCGGATAATTATATCCCTTCGCAAATTGGGTATTCAGATTTCCGGCCAGCGTGTAGAACCATATATTGTCGGTTGTGTAACCAAGCTGCGTGGCAAGTTCGATCTTGTCGGTATTTTTACGCACGCCTTCCGACTTGTTCTTGGCCAGTCCGTAATCCATGGCGAGATTTGTAACCCAGAGCCAGTGTCCTCTTTTGTGCACAAGGGAACCGTTCAGGTAGGCGTTTCCCGCCACGGAGTTCTCTCCTCCGGAGGACCAGTTGGACATGGCCGTTTGCGAGAGGTTCAGTCCGGCAACTCCTTTCAACACCCATTTTCCGTCCTCGTAGCCCTGTTCGTCCTTCTGCCCGTACATGACGGCTGATGTTCCGGCCAGAAGGCAGGTCAAGATAAACTTTTTCATATGCGATCTGTTATCATTGGTTATTCTAACTTTTCCTTCAGTTGCCCGGCCTTGTCCTTGACCTCGTCCAAAACCTTTTTGATTTCGCCGTCTTTGCTGTCAATACTGTCCTTTGCATTTTGCAGGACTGTCTTGACTGAATCACCAACCTGATCTTTGATATCGTTCAGTGCTTCTTTCACTTCTCCGACCTTGTCCCCGATTTGTTCTCCTGTATCCTCAAGCACATTTTCGGTTTTTTCTACCTGATCCTTAATTTTATCTTTAGCCTTCTTGTCTTGACAGGATGTAAAGGAAAGGCAGGCGGCGCATACCAGCACCATGGCACTCCACATTTTCATACTCGTATGTTGGTTATAGTCGCATGAATGCGACATCGGTGAAACAATGAATAATTATCTGTTACTTGAATCCGGCTTATTGCTTTTTATAACCGCATTTCGGGCATACACCCTCCTCATTCAGAGCCACTCCGCACAGCGGACAACGCTCTATATCGTGTCTGGTTGTAAATTCGGCAGAACCAGCATTCACCCCGCTGGTAAACGTGATTTTCACAATGTTCAGCTTGTCTTTCAACAGGGCATACACTATTTTGATCATCCCCTCCACCGTCATGGTTTCTTTTGTCACCACCAGCCGGGCGTCGGGATAGGCCGTGGCCAGTTCTGTCTTGAATGCCTCGCCCTTCATCTTGTTTTGCGGATGACCGTTTTTGATGCCTTGCTTCTCATACACGTCAAGTATGGCGGGCAGTAACGGGTCATCCTTGCGGAGTATCAAGGCATGGTCGAAATTTTTCAGTACTTCCCATGCCACTTTCTGTATCTCGTTGCAGGGGTAAACCATGTTCACTCCCTCGTTCACCGTGTCCTCCACCTCAATGGTCAGCACACCCGTGTGCCCGTGGAGATACTGTGCTTCGCCCTGGAAGCCGTAGAACCGATGTGCATACTGCAAATCGAATGTTGTAATACTTCTCATGATCTTTACTTTTTAAAGGTTATACATTATTTTTATTCAGGGTAATCTGAACTTGTATCTTTTCTATCTCCCCCAGGGCAAAATGCCGGTGCAGCAAATAGTCCCTTATCATCCCGGTCAGTTCGGGATCCATATAATCCATGATTTCCCGCCCGTCGAACACGTGGTGATGTTCTGTCACGCAGATATCGTAGTAGCATTTGCCTGTCCCGGGATGACAGACCAACGACAAAATGCCGGCTTTACAGAAGGTATCAAGAATACGGTAAATAGTGGATAGCGTCATGCTGCTGTCTTTTTTCTGCACACCAGCAATGATCTCGTCCACGGTCGCATGGCGCAATCGCATCATCACCTCATACACGCTCTTGCGTTGTGGGGTAACTTTCAATCCGGCATCTCTTATCTTGTTTACCGTTGCCATACTGCTGCATCATAGTGCGACAAAGTAAACGATTATATTTTGTAATTGCAAATTATTCGCATAAAAAAGAACGCTTCCTCTCTGTAAGTACCACAAAAGAACACCAGACAGAAAATGCTTGTCCTCCACAAGCTCATGAAATCTTTAATATGTGCCCATCAAAAGTGATGTGTGCCTCTAACACTGATTGGAACCAGCCTCTCTGTTACCCGTGTGTTTTGTCGTTGCTGAAAGAAACACATCATCATCGTATGGTACAATAATCAGCACCAGCCAAGAAAAGGAAATTAAGATAATACGGTAAGTTTAATTTGCGGCTTTGTATATACATCCAAAACGAATTAAACTTATATTTGTATCGCCAGTAAAATATGCGCTGGCGAAAACAAAATCTTATCTCCTTTTTGCTTTTCGCCAGCATATATTTACGTGTGACAGCACAAAGAATACATGCCACCGCAAGAAAAAAGATGTTTGATGCCTCACGTGGTGATACTATAAATACAGGTTTTTATTTATCGAAAAAAGACCGAAATGCATGCAAATTGCATGTCATAATTCTAAGCTTTCAATAGAATAAACTATATAAAACGCTTATAATCAAATAAATATATTTGAAGCGCAACACTGCAAATTACAACGGACAGTTATAATACAAAATATATTTATATTATTAACATATTAAACATTAACAAAATAGTGTTTAATTGTACAAATATACCCGTTGGCGGAATTAAATTAGCACATCTTTAAAACTCTGCCAATGGATATTATTATTCACAATTCTATTGATACCTAACATATGTTATATACAATAATATATGCCGGATTCTTGCCTGAAACTTATTGTATCTTATGTTTATATAAACGAAAAATCTGTCCGCTACATTCACTTTGGAGTTGAAAAGGACGCATGGTATTCAATAGGAATATGAAAATGTGGATTTTTTCTACACTTGTGGTCGTATTTCCACATACAGCAAATGTCTATCACAAATACATACCATTGATTTTCATTGTTTTATGAGTGTTTATCCTTTTGGTATGTGTTTTGCTGACAAATTAAAAAATTAACAGTAAACAAAAAACAACAAAAATTGCATGAAACTCACATTCATCTGTAAACGAACGGGCGGTATCCTGATGCTGATACTACTTCTGCCACTACCCCTATTCGCCAAAAAAATGACCGCTCCGCAGGGAGAGACACTCCTCATCTACACACAGGAGAAAGAGGCTGAACAAGAAAACCGAAGGATTGAAGGCACGGTGACCGATGAGAACGGGGAGACCGTTATCGGAGCCACTGTAATGGTAAAAGGGAGTCCTGAAAATGGAACCGTGACCGGCATTGACGGAAAGTTCTCACTGGAAATACCCCCCAAAAGTATTCTGGTTGTCTCGTATGTAGGATACAACACGCAGGAAATCCGTGTGAGCCGCCGTGTCAACATGTACAACATTGTACTGAAAGAGGACACCCAAATTTTGGAGGAGGTGGTGGTGATAGGTTACGGTACGGTGAAGAAAAGCGACCTTACCGGATCGGTATCCACGGTAGGCAAACGCAGCTTTGAAAGCCAGCCGGTAAAGAGCGTGTCGCAAATCCTGCAAGGACGTACCCCGGGAGTCGAGGTGACGACAACCAGCGGCATGCCGGGAGCCGGAGCTCGTGTACGCGTACGCGGTACCACTTCCATCAACAAAAGCAGCGATCCGTTGTATGTCATTGACGGCATAATCTCCACCAGTGGTCTTGACGGACTCAACCCGCAGGATATCCAGTCTATGGAGATTCTGAAGGATGCCTCCTCTACCGCCATCTATGGCTCACGGGGGGCCAATGGCGTCATTCTGGTCACCACCCGTAATGGAGAGACAGGACGTGCCCGTATCAATTTCGACGCCAAAATTGGCCTTGCGAATGTACGCAAGGGATACGAGTTGCTTAATGCCTACGAATATTCCCAAGCCCTGAACGAAATCCGGGGTGCCGGTACTATCCCTTCCAGTGATCTGGAAGCCTACAGAAACGGGAGCAAAGGAATCAACTGGGTGGATATCATGACCCGTACCGCTATGAGCCAGGATTACAGCCTGGGAGTGTCAGGGGGGACAGAAAGTGTGAAATACCTGCTTTCGGGCAACCTGCTTGACCAGGAAGCGGTGACCATCAACTCAAAATACAAACGCTATGGTTTCCGGGCGAATGTGAATGCAGACGTACGCCCCTGGCTGTCCGTATCGGCCAAGATCGGAACCGCAATCATCCATCAGAAAAACGGAGCTCCGAACTGGTTCAATGTCATTAACTATTCCCCCACCATGGAACTTAAAGATCCCGATACGGGAATATACAACACCGACCCCTACAATATTGGAGGTGCCAATCCCTATGCATTGCTGGCTGAAAACCGTAGTGACAGCTACAGTTACAATGTCAATGCGAACCTCACACTGGCATTCAAACTAGCCAAGGAACTCACTTTCACCGTGCAGGGAGGTTATGATTATGACCACAGCCCGTCCTATTCATTCTGTTCAAAACTGACCGCCCCAGGAACCATCAACAGCATGAGCAACAGCAGCAGCCTGCACCGTTATTGGCAGAATACCAACAGTCTCGTTTACCAAAGGGCTACAGAAGCACATACGTTGACCGCCACCGGCGTATGGGAAATCAGCCGGAGCTATGACACGGGACTGCAGGCAGGCGGCTCCAACCTGAACAATGAAAGCGTCGGTTACTGGAATGTGGCTAATGCGGCCGTACGTAACGAAAGCAACTCTTATACCGAATCCTCACTGGCGTCCGGTATCGTCCGCGTGGGCTATGATTACAAGAAGCGTTACTTTTTTACGGCCGCACTACGTGCTGACGGCTCCTCCAAGTTTCGGAAAGGACACCGCTGGGGATGGTTTCCTTCGGCCGCGCTGGCCTGGGACATAGCCAAGGAATCGTTCATGCGGAGCCAGCATGTCTTGAAGCAGCTGAAGTTACGCGGCAGCTATGGTGTAACCGGGAACCAGGCCATCGGCGCGTACAGTACGCTGGGGGCACTGACCAATACACTATATGGCTGGGGGACCGCCACAGGATTTTCCGGATATTGGGCAAACCAGTTTGCGACACCCGATCTGACCTGGGAGAAAACCTCACAGGTAGATGTTGGCGTCGACCTGAGCCTCTACGGGATCGACATTTCATTCGACTGGTTCCGGAAGCGTACCACCGACCTGCTGTTCCAAAAACAAATTCCTCGCTATAACGCAGGAGGTACCTATTGGGTCAATGAGGGCAAACTGAACAACGTTGGATTCGAATTCTCGCTCGGTACCTTCCCGGTAAAAGGTACTGTCGTCTGGGAAACCAATCTGAACGCGGCTTATGTGAAGAACGAGGTGACGGACCTTGCCGGCAATGATTTTGTACTGACAGCCACATACAGCGACTTGGGAGGCTCCATGCAAATCATGAAACCCGGACATCCGCTCGGTTCATTTTACGTGTACAGGTGGAAAGGTTTCGACGACAAGGGAGCCAATCTTTACCAGAGAGCTGACGGTTCGTTGACCACTGCTCCCACCTCGGAAGACCTGGTCATCAAAGGGCAGGCCAATCCCAAATGGACTTTTGGGTGGAACAATACCGTCAGTTGGAAAAATTGGACATTGAACCTCTTTTTCAATGCGGCAGCCGGAGTGGAAAGACTGAATATCAGCCATTACGCCACGGCCTCCATGACAGGGGGGACGCGTTTCATCACCCTGCGGGACTCCTATTACCAAGGATGGGATAAGGTGAAGGACAAGGCGCAGGCCCGTTATCCCAGCCTGACCAATACGGACAATAAAAACTATGCAAACTCGGATCGCTGGCTGGAAGATGCCTCTTTCATCAAACTGAAGAACATCAGTTTATCATACAACATTCCGCGCAGAATCGCCAAATTTGCCAACATACAGCTGTCCGTCAGCGCTCAGGACCTTTTCACTATCACTGGATATAAGGGAATGGATCCCGAAGTGTACAATGCCTATGACGGACTGGATTATGGGGCATACCCCATTCCAAGGACTGTGACATTTGGAGCTAAATTTAATTTTTAAAATTTCATTAAACAAAAAAATGAATACAATACAAATAAAAATGAGTACCGTCGTATTGCTCGCGACCCTCATGAGCGGACTCACCTCATGCAGCGATTTCCTTGATGAAAAACCCTACGGACAACTCACCTCTGAAAATTTTTTCAGTAACAAGGAGGATCTGGACGCATCCCTCAATTCGCTATACTCGGTCATTGCAGCTTCACAGGCCAGCAACAATCACATCGGTACCAATTTTCTAGCGGGCGATGATATCTCCACCCATCCGTCCAGCAACAAGCAGTCATTGCGGGAGTTTGACCAATTCAGTCCCACTGACAACAACACATGGATGGTAACCCTGTGGGAACAACGCTTCAAAGTGATCAAGGCGGCCAACTTTATCATAAACAATGCTGGCCGCACACCGGAAGTGCCACAGGAAACCATTGACAATGCCATAGCCCAGGCCCGTTACTGGAGGGCATATTCCTATTTTTACCTGGTAACTACTTGGGGAAAGGTCCCCATGATGCTGGAGGAAAAGATCGATTTCAACACTCCTCTGGAAACCGAGGAGAAAATCTACGAACAGATTCTGACCGACCTGAAATATGCCGAAGAAAAATTGCCGCCACTATACACGGAAGAACCGTACGGACGCAACGGCATAAATATCGCCGTCAGCCAGGGAGCGGTAAAAGCAACGCTTGCATATGTGTACATGTGCATGGCGGGATGGCCGCTCAACAAGGGGACAGAATATTACAAGATGGCCGCAGACAAGGCCGAAGAAGTTATTGACGCAGCAGATGAAGGTACCTACTACTATAAATTGCTTGATGAATACAGCCAGGTTCACTCTATAGCCTACAACCACAATAATCCTGAACTGCTGCTGGGCATATATTACAACCGGGACCGTACACCAAACTCAATCCCTGTGACCGACATACCCCTGGAGGTCATACAACATGGCTGGGGTGATACGAACGGGGAGATCAAGTTCTGGAAAGAGTTTCCGGAAGGTCCCCGCAAGGAGGCCACTTACTTCCCTAAAATCATACTGGCGGACGGACAGCCGCGTGACTGGTGGGAGGACCCCAGCAACCAGCGGGAGGTGGTGGCACCGGTCTTCATGAAAACGGTCGAGTCGGCTACCCGGGGAAAAGAATTCGATTACACGGATCCGACCTCCCTGCCAAGCAACGGGGAAAAGACCGTACAAATCATCCGCCTGTCACAGGTATATTGCTGGTTTGCCGAATCTACAGCACGTTCCGGACAGGTTACCCCAAAAGCGGTGGAGATGTTAAACCGCGTCCGCAACCGTGCTGACGGTAATCAAACGGATATGTACAACATTGCCATGCGTGCCGAGCAACTGGCTGAAGCTGCCTACAACGAACACGGGTGGGAAATGGCCGGATATTATTGGGGGGGACTTGCCTGCAGGGCAAGGGACATGTTCCGCATGTACCGTTTCAAGGAGCATTTCGAATACCGTAAACAGAATCCGGAAATAGAAGTGGCCCCAGGGGTATTCCGCAAAGAGAAGGTGCCTGTAACCGGCGCATGGGATGACAGCAGGATGTATGCGCCTTATCCATACGAAGACGCAATTTTGAATCCTAACCTGCAATAACACACATGTTCATCGACAGACTGGAAAAGACTGCGTGTGTCAATGAGGAGCTGATTCTCATTGATACACGTCTTGCCGTCTTAAAATATGGAGTCATGGTAAATCAGGCAATCATTAACTTGTATACACCAACTTCATACCGGGGTATCAGGGTGAAATGCATACGGTAGGGAAACAACCTGCCAATAACAGGTAACCTTGAAGACACGCAGATAATAGGGAGGGCATTCCACTGTATGGGAACGACAAAAAATGAAGAATTCGCTTTATAGTGGACTGGACTTCATGTGCAGAGGTAACAAAAGACCTCTGACCATAAAAGTAAAGCTGGCGAAAAGAAGAACGCTACTTTAATAGTGGAGAATATTTTACTATTTATAAAATAGGCTTAGTTTGTTTTGTATGGGTGAAGAAATGAACAAAACTTACAAATCTATTGGGAAATCTTTTCTTGAATATTAAAAGTTTATTTGTTTAAGCTTAACAAGAAAGGAATAGCTTAATAAGCTGTCCTATTATTCATTATAGTTTGAATGTTGTTTTTATAATTGATTGTTGGTGTTTACTATCGGTATTCTTTATGTTTTTCTCTCATTCTTGCCAGCCCACTTTTGAGGCAAGACAAGAATTGTGCAGATATGTCTGCCTTATTAGAGAATTAAACAATTGAAGTTGCGCCTGTCAGATGTACAATAGATAACAGCATTCAAAGAAAACGAAAGAACAAAAAATTTTTGGATAGTATTTCGTACAAAGAGGAAATATGGACACTGGTAACTACTCCCATTAATAAAACCTAAATGATAAATGACCTCCTCAATGGGTAATATAGTCATCAAGACTCAATTTAAATTTACTGTCCCATTCGAGAACGGCAAAGCAAAGATTGCCTTCTCCGGTGAAAACAAAGAAGTGCCCGATTTCAATGGTGAAAAGCATTACTGAGATAACCTTGATTAGTATTATATAAAATGGGATTAAAGTTTAAAATAATCTTTGGCTATGGTATTCTGATAGCCTTACTTATAGTTACAATTTATATATTCCGTAAAGAACAAATGAATCGTAACACCCTTCACCGAAACGAGAAGGAACTTGTCCATACTTGGCAATTGACAGAAGAAATCTGTATAGACCTTTTAGAACTTACCACAGAAGGCGAGATGGTGAGTGTTTGGAAAGAAAAAGACTATCTATCATATACAGAAAAACGGAAATGCATTTGTGATACACTACAAGTTCTGAAGAAAGACACTCATATACTTGGGCTTCAGAGCAGAATTGATACATTGTGTCTTCTTTTAGAGAAAAAGGAAAAGATACTTTATTGGATAATGAACACTTTTTATCAATTGAAGAATTCCACAGATATAATAGGTGAAAGAATACCGACAATCATCTCCCAAATCAAGAATATGCCAGCATCTTCCGATAGTGGGCAAGAAAAAACGTTTGAAAAGAAAAAAACTATCTGGTCCTTTTTTCGCAGAAAAGAGAAGCAATCGGCATATTTTAAACAAAAGGAAGAAAAAGAGACGAAAGAAACCCCTTCCAATATCACTACAGAAATGTTATATTCCTTAAACCGTGAAGTGGCAGAAAAACAGGATATGCAACGAAAGGCTTTATCGATTCAAATGGACAGCCTTTATACAAACAATCAGAACCTTAACCGGAAACTTAACAGTCTGGTCCGTGAACTTGAATCGGAAACTAACCATCGTATTTCCAACCGTTACAGAGAGTTGGCAGTGGAAAGAGAAAACTCTGATTCCATCATTGCCATATTTACAATATCTATTACATTGATAACCATTATATTGTATATCATAATACATAGAGAGTTAAATAGAAAATATAGGTATGAAAAAGAACTGGAAGCATCAGATGAAAGAAATAGGGAATTGTTGCAGTCAAGAAAAGACATGATGCTTTCCATCGCACACGATCTGCGTTCCCCACTAAGTACCATAAAGGGTGCTGCAGAACTCTTGCCGGAGGAGTCTGTACCGGAATGCCGGAGTGAATACCTGGAGAGTATATCACACGCATCCGACTATATGCTTACACTTGTTGAAACACTTATGAATTTTTACCTGCTGAATACGGAGCAGAACCGTTCCCAAATCTCGGTCTATAATCTGGAATCCCTGTTCAAGGAAGTCGCTGACAATTTTGTTCTGCAGGCGAGAAAGAAGGACCTTCGCTTTTCAAGCGAGTTCCTTGATATGAACATTGTTGTCAGCGGGGACCGGGGACAGCTGCAACAGATCATAAGCAATCTGATTGCCAATGCGCTCAAATTTACAGAAAAAGGGGGCATATGCCTAAGTGCCGAATATCACGGCGGTGAGCTGCGCTTTTCAGTACAGGATACAGGCTGTGGGATGGACAGCAAGGATACCGAACGGATATTCACAGCCTTTGAACGGCTTGAAAATGCCCGTAACGTACCGGGATTCGGACTTGGCCTGACCATATCATACCGTCTTGTTTCACGGATGGGCGGCAATATCCGTGTTGAAAGCCGCCCGGGGGAAGGCAGTACATTCATTGTCATTCTTCCCCTCCGGGAGGCGGACGAGAAATCTCCGATAGAGGAAAACGAGCCTGTATCCGTCATTTCAAGACTGAACGGCATTTCCGTGCTTCTGCTTGACGATGATATCAGACAGCTCCGCATAACGGGAGAAATGCTCAAGCGGCTCGGGGCGGACTGCACCCCATGTGCCACCAGCCGTGAACTCATAGCCCGGATAAGGGAGAAAAGCTATGATGTGTTGCTGACAGATATCCAGATGCCTGAAATGGACGGATTCTCCATTCTTGAGCTGCTCCGTTCCTCCAATATAGGCTGTGCAAACACTATTCCTGTAATAGCCCTGACCGCCCGTGTGGATGATGACATGAATTACCTCTCATGCGGATTTGCCGGCTGTATCCGCAAACCGTTCTCCATAGACAGGCTGTTTGCCGGCATATCCGGAATCATCGGAACGGTAAAGGAACGGGTATGGAAACCGGACTTGTCCCTGCTCTTTGCCGGAGAGGACAACCACAGGGAAATGCTGCGAATCTTTGTCGATGAAAGCCGTAAGGAACTCTCCCGGCTGCACGATGCGCTGCATGGAAATGACAGACAAGCCCTTCGGGATATCCTTCACAAGAACCTGCCGCTTTGGGAAACCGTGAACCTGGACTATCCGATGGAAACGCTTCATGAGATTGTCACAACGGATCCGGACAAATGGCAGGAAAAGCAACTCAAAGAAATATACAGGATTGAACAGGCTGCATCGAAACTGGTCATCCATGTTGAAAAAATGCAGGAGGAAGCACATGAAAAGAACAATACTGATAATTGAAGACGATATAATATTCAGCCGCAGCATCAGCAATTGGCTGAAGAAAAAAAATATGGAGACGGAATGCGTGGCATATCTTTCCTCTGCACGCAGGAAACTTTCATCCGGGGAGTATGACCTTGTCCTCGCAGACCTGCGTCTGCCTGACGGCAACAGTACGGAACTGTTAAGATGGATACATGAAAAGCATCTGAATATCCCATTCCTCATAATGACCAACTACGGCCAGGTTGAGAATGCGGTGGAAGCCATGCAGCTTGGTGCCGCAAACTACCTTTGCAAACCCATACAGCCGGACAGACTGCTGGAGTCCATTGGCAAGGTTTTCAGCCGTATAAAACATGATATAAATGAGTTCTACCGCGGAGAGAGTGACAAGGCCCGGGAGATGTACCGCCAAATAAGCCTGGTTGCGGCTTCCGACATATCCGTCCTTCTTCGCGGGGCTTCCGGTACAGGCAAGGAGCACATAGCCAGGGAGATGCATGAACAGAGCCGCAGAAAGTACAAGCCGTATGTAACGGTCGATTGCGGGGCCATTCCCGAAGAGCTTGCCGCATCTGAATTCTTCGGCCACCGCAAGGGCTCGTTCACCGGCGCTGACAGTGACAAGCCCGGACTGTTTCAGGAGGCTGACGGCGGGACACTCTTTCTTGACGAGATAGGCAACCTTTCCTATAAGACACAAATGCTCCTGCTTCGTGCCCTGCAGGAAAAATGCTACAAGCAAGTCGGCTCCACGAAAGAACGCCGCTTTGATATCCGTCTGTTGGCCGCCACCAACGAGAATCTGGAGAAAGCCATAACGGAAGGGCGTTTCCGTGAGGATCTGTTCCACCGTCTCAACGAGTTCACCATCAGAGTCCCCCTACTGTCCGAATGCCCGGAGGACATACTTCCCATGGCAAAATTCTTCCTTGATCGTTTTTCCAAGGAACACAGGGTCTCACTCCAGGGATTCGACAGCCTTGCCATAGCCGCCATACGGGAATACGGATGGCCGGGAAACATCAGGGAACTGAGAAATACCGTCCGCAGTGCCATGCTGCTTGCCACCAACGGCTGGATAACAGCCGGCAATATGAAACTTGACCTGAGTGTAAGACCGGAAGAGAATGTGATTCTCTCAGAAGACGAGAAAGAACGGCAACTGCTCGTGAAAATGCTTGAGCAGACGGGAAACAACCGTTCCAGGACGGCCAGACTCCTGAACATGAGCCGTACGACCCTGTACGAAAAGCTGAAAAGATATGGAATCATCTGATGCGGGCAAGGGTGTCGGAAAATCCGACTCCCATAGGATTAACTCTTTTTGTCTTGCATTCCGACAGGTTTCCTTTTATGTTTGACATTGGAAAAACAAGCCACAAAAAACGATGAGTTATGAAGATACACTCTCTACGCGGCAGACTGCACATGCAGATCTGCGACTTTGAACACCGGGAAAGAATGTGGAAAACAGGACCGGCGCAGGCCATGGGGCTTCCCCCCAAAAAAGGCAGCGTTCACAGGATCATAGAAACCGTTCTCCTTGTCCCGATAACAGACGACCTTTACAGGGAAACCGGCAAGGTCATCCGTTACAGACAAACACTTACGGGCAGTTTCACATTATTATACAGGAACAGGCCTTTTGCGGTCATATTTCTGCCCAATCCGGGAACCGGAAGGGTATTCATAAAATATCTGAACTCCAACGGTGTACAGTGTACAGCTTTGAAAGAGCTGTGGGACACGGAAGAGATTGCCGGATTTATCCGCCAGAACCTTTCCTGAAAGCCTGTCCAATGCAAGGGGGCTTACAAAAAGTGTACATATCCCTTACAATATTGTAAGGCAGGTGTACATTGTAGGTTTACACCCTATAGACAGCGTGGAATTTATCTGTCTGTCCGCCTGATATTTATAAGATTTCATGCCGGTTCCCATATATGAGGCATGGCATTGGCCCATACATAAACCGGATGTAACACTTAAATCAGGAGCGTATGGAAACATTAATAAGCAGCCGTCTGTTCGGACATTTTGCAGAAACCTTCCGGGAAGGGAAAACAATCACAGAGAACAAGGTAACCGATGCCTATGGAGAGTTCATATCCCAACTCTCCCTGCTGGCAAACGGGGAACAGGCAGTGATAGACAAGTTAAGGCATCTCAGGATATTGGAACTGGAACTTGATCTCTACAGAGACATACCGGGACACCGTCCTGAGCATATAATGGAAATATATCTTACAAAAACGACTTCCCTTGTCAAGATGGAAATCGAGCTCCTTCTCTTTTCAGTGGAGCATCCGGAGTGTCAGGTCTCCTCCGATATACAGAAAAAGCGTTCAGGCGTCCCATCCATACACTGGAACGGTTCCACCACCAGCCTTATGGAGCTGATAGCCTCACTGGACTACTCCGGTCTTATCACCAATGACAACGGTGCCCGCCAATCCTTTGCCGGCCTGGTTGCCGCATTTGAGGAATTCTTCAACATCACCCTTCCCAAGCCATACGACCTTCGTGCCGACCTTGCCCGCAGAAAGAAGAACCTCTCCGTCCTGCTTCCAAAACTCAAGGAGAATTATGAGAAAAACATAGTAAAATGCGGTCTCGGACAGCGTTGATACCGGGCAAAAAGCACCGTGTCCTTCAAAGTCATCTTTTGTCAGGGATAGTCACCCCGCTCCGTTTGGTACATAGCGGAATTCTCACTTATTTTGCCCCCATGAAAAGAAACCAAGAAAACATATGTCCTATGGCTAAAATCAAACAGACCGGCAAGCCGGCACAGGCTGCCGCCGGACAACCATGAAAGGGCGGGCGCAAGCCGAAGGATGAATCCGAACTTCATTCCTATTATTACGGGTTCCGCCTGGACGAGATGCAGAACATCGAATTCGAGAGGCTCTACGCGAATTCCGGCGCGAAGACCAGGTCGCAGTTCATCCTCTCGGCCATTTTCGGCAGGCCGCTGAAGGTGGTGAAGATCGACAAGGCCGCCACGGACTTCTACATCCGGCTGACGAACCTGCAGAGCGACTACCGCCGCGTGGGAGTGAACTACAACCAGGTGGCCAAGGCCGTCCACAGCGGGGAGCTGACCGAAAAGAAAGCCCTGGCCCTGCTTTACAAGCTGGAACAGCTGACCGTGGAGTACATCTCGCTGAACAAGGAGATCATCCGTCTCACCAAGGAATTCGAGCGATGGTTGCAAAGATAACGTCCGGGGTGTCCGTCTACGGGGCGCTTTATTACAACCAGGAGAAAGTGGACAAGGGCAAGGCCCGGACCCTGGCATGGAACCGTATCATGGAACGTCCCGACGGTACGGCCGGCATCCCGGAATGCATGCGCAGCTTCGAGGCCTACCTTGCCGCCAACCTCCGGACGGAAAAGCCGGTGATCCACCTCTCGCTCAACCCCCATCCCGATGACAGGCTCTCCGACGGACAGCTGGAGGCCATCGGGCGGGAATACATGGAGAAGCTGGGATACGGCGACCAGCCCTACATCATTTTCCGGCACGAGGACAACGCGCGCCCCCATATCCACATCGTCTCCCTGCGCATAGACGAACAGGGCAGGAAGATCCGGGATTACAAGGAGTGGGAACGTTCCATGAAAATCTGCCGGGAGCTGGAACAGAAATACGGACTGGTCCCGTCAACGAAAGAGGAACGCAAGGCCTCCGGTGCCATGACAGCGGTGGAATACCGCAAAGGCGATCTGAAACACCAGATCGCAAACGTGGTCAGACCGGCCCTGCAGGATTACCGTTTCCGCTCATTCAGGGAATTCAAGGCCCTGCTCGGACTCTTCAACGTGACGGTGGAAGAAGTACGCAAGAGTGTCGACGGAAGGACATGCCACGGGCTGGTCTATGCGGCACTCGATGAGAAGGGCAGACGCTGTGGCGTGGGCATCAAGTCCAGCGACATCGGCAGGAGCGTCGGTTACGAGGCCCTGAAAAGGAAATGCGCCCGGAGCAAGACGTGGATGAAGGCACATCCCGTACAGGAAAGCACAAAGGAGGCCATCCGGGAAGCCCTGCGTCAGGACACCCGGCAGGGATTCCTCCGGCTCCTGGCCGAAAAAGGCGTCGTCCCCATACTCTGGGAAAACGAACAAGGCGTGATTTACGGGGTGACCTACATCGACCACGGATCAAGAACGGTATTCAAGGGCTCGGCCCTTGGCAGGGAGTTCTCCGCCTCCGTCCTGAACAGGCTGTACGGCACGCCGCTTCCCATGACAATCCCCCATGGGGATGCCTCCTTGAAAGAGGAAAGGGCAAGAGGGGAAACCGGGCTTGCGGAAGGGCTGCTGGATATCCTCACGACGGAATCCCGTCCTTATCCGGGCGAGGAAACCGTGGAAGGCCCCTACGGAAAGAGAAAAAAGAAACGGAAACGCCGCGGCCCGCATATCGGCTAAAAGGGTTTCCCAAAAGATAAGACATAAGCAAAGTATCACCTGTAAAACAAGTAAAACATGTCACAAGAAGATGCCAGGGGACTCGGCAAGACCACCGACTTCATGCGGGCGGTCAGCATCCTGTTCCTCGTGATGAACGTCTATTATTTCTGCTATCCGTTTTTCCACCGCCTGGGATGTACCAACGGCATGGCGGACAGGATCCTTCTGAACCTGCAACGGGACACGGGGCTGTTCACCCATTCGCTGGTGACCAAGTCCTTCTGCCTGATGTTCCTCCTCTTCTCCGCAATGGGGGCCAGGGGGCGCAGACAGATGGAGATGTCCCGCCTGCGCATCGGCTGTGTCCTCATTTGCGGGCTGTCGTTCTATTTCTCAAGCGAGCTGCTGCTCACTTCCCCGTGGGACACCCGGCTTGTCACGCTGCTGTACGTCTCCGCCGTCACCGCGGGTTACATCTGCCTCCTGACCGCAGGCATGTGGGCCGGCCGCCTTCTGGGAAGCCGGCTGATGGATGACGTGTTCAACGAGGAGAACGAGTCCTTCATGCAGGAGACAAGGCTGATGACGAACGAGTATTCGGTGAACCTTCCGACCCGTTTCCATTACAACAGGAAATGGCATGACGGCTGAATAAACGTGGTGAACCCGTTCCGGGCAACCCTCGTGCTGGGCACGCCGGGCAGCGGGAAATCGTACTGCGTCATCAACCAGTTCATCAAGCAGCAGATAGCGAAGGGCTACGCGCTCTATTGTTATGATTTCAAATATCCGGACCTGAGCACCATCGTCTACAACCACCTGCTCCAAAACAGGGACAAGTACGCGGGAGACGTCCGGTTCTACGTGATCAACTTCGACGACCCGCGCCGCAGCCACCGCTGCAACCCGATCAACCCGGCCTTCATGTCGGATATCGCGGACGCCTACGAGTCGGCATACGTGATCTTATTGAACCTGAACAAGACCTGGATACAGAAACAGGGCGACTTTTTCGTGGAATCCCCGATCATCCTGCTGGCCGCCATCATATGGTACCTCAAGATTTTCGATGGAGGGAGATACTGCACCTTCCCCCATGCCATCGAGCTGCTGAACAAGCCCTACTCGGACGTGTTCACCATCCTGACCTCGTACCGTGAGCTTGAGAACTACCTCTCACCCTTCATGGACGCCTGGAAAGGCGGGGCGATGGAGCAGCTCCAGGGCCAGATAGCGAGCGCGAAGATACCGCTCTCGCGCATGATCAGCCCCTCGCTCTACTGGATCATGAGCGGGGACGACTTCACGCTGGACATCAACAACCCTGAGCAGCCCAAGGTACTGTGCGTGGGCAACAACCCCGACCGGCAGAACATCTATTCGGCGGCCCTGGGACTTTACAACGCCCGCATCGTCAAGCTGGTCAACCGGAAGGGAAAGCTGAAGAGCTCCATCCTGGTGGACGAGGTGCCGACCATCTATTTCCGGGGGCTCGACACGCTGATCGCCACGGCGCGGAGCAACAAGGTGGCGGTCTGTTTGGGAGCGCAGGACTTCAGCCAGCTGGTACGCGACTACGGTGAAAAGGAGGCGCGCGTGATCCAGAACACCATCGGCAACATCTTTTCCGGACAGGTCGTGGGAGAAACCGCGAAGAACCTCTCGGAACGCTTCGGCAAGGTGCTCCAGCAGCGCAAGTCCGTCAATATGACGAAAGAGGACACTTCCACCAACATCAGCACCCAGCTGGACTCCCTGATACCCGCCTCCAAGATATCCAACCTCTCACAGGGGATGTTCGTGGGAAGCGTATCGGACAATTTCGGAGAGACCATCAGGCAGAAAATATTCCACGCCCGGATCATGGTGGACAATGCCGGGGTGGAGGCCGAGACGAGGGCGTACAGACCGATACCCGTCATCACGGACTTCACGGGAGAGGACGGCCGGGATCATATGCAGGAGGAAATAGAGCGTAACTACTACCGTATCAAGGAAGAGGTGGGTGACATCATCCGCCGGGAGCTCCTGCGCATAGAAAACGATCCGAATCTGAGCCACCTGCTGGAGACGGACGGGGAATAACAGACTGATATAAAAACAGGATTGCCCTCCGGCAATCCGCCATTCAATAACCGTTTAATTTTAGTTTTATGACCGAGAAAAAGAAAAACATCGCCCTTCAGGGAAAACCCTGTTTCCCGTGGGTGGGCGGAAAGAGAAGACTGCTGCCGGTACTCACCGAATCCCTGCCGGCAGATTTCGGAAAGATGGAAACCTATGTGGAACCCTTCGTGGGCGGCGGCGCGCTGTTCTTCTGACTAAGACAGGCCCATCCCGGTATCCGCTGCGTGATCAACGATTCCAACGAGAGCCTGGTGAACGTGTACCGTGTCATCCAAAACTCCCCGGAGGAACTGATCAAGGCATTGGATGGTATCCAAAGAGAATACCATGCCTTGGCGGAGCACGCGGACAGAAGGGCGTACTTCATGGAGAGACGCACATTCTTCAACGAGGGTGGTCCTGACGATGTCACCCGCGCGGCGCTGTTCATCTTCTTCATGCGCACCTGCTACAACGGCATCTATTCGGTAAACCGCAGCGGCAAGCTCTCCGTGACGTTCGGTGCGGGCAACCGCGCGAAAATACTGGAAGAGGACCTGCTCCGCCTGAACCATAAACTGCTGCAGGGAGTTGTCATCCTGGATGGAGACTACCGCCAGACGGCGAAGTATGCCGGAGAGAAAACCTTCTTCTATTTTGATCCACCCTACAAGCCGGTCAACGAGTCGGGCGGCTGCACCTCCTACATGCCGGACGACTTCGACGACCACGACCAGATCCGCCTGGCCGAGTTCTGCAGGGACCTGGGGAATGCCGGCAGCAAATGAATGCTCTCCAACTCGGACCCGCGCGAAAAGGACCCGACCAATACCTTCTTCGACGACCTGTACGACGGCTTCCATATCCAACGGCTGAGCATCTTCCGCTCGGTCTGCTCCATCGCCGAGAAACGGAAACCGGTCAACGAACTGCTGATAAGAAACTATTAATAAGAATTGGAGTATGGGATAAACGTCGAAAACATATCCGATATCTGTACTGTAAACAAAGGACTACCCAAAATCGGGTAGTCCTTTGTCGTTACTTGCAGTTTAAAATTATCAAGGCTTGATGTGAATACCGGTACGGACTGCCGCCGGAAGCGGTTTCATTCCGGATAGCGGAGGGTGATCGCGGCATGCCCCTCTTTATAGCTCACCCTGAGCCCGAGCTTGTCCAGCTCCTCCCGGACAAGGGATTCCTCGAACCCTTCGGCCATGAATTTTTCCCTGAGCAGGCCGGCGACATTTCCCGTTCCGGTACTTCCGGAAAGAAAATCCTCCGTCCATTGTAGGAAACTTCCGCCCGTACGTACCAGGTTGTAGCGCCTCAGACAGAAGTTCTCCATGCTCTTCAGGTTGAATCCTTTGAAAGACAGCAGGTCGCAGAGAAGCGGCCCGTTGGCATCGTCCACCCTGATTTCCGCCGTCAGTACGCAGGCCGGCGTGCCTTTTTCTCCGGGAGCATTATAATAAAGCCGGATGTTGTCCCCTATATACAGCCCCATGGCATACACCATCTCTCCAGGGGATTCCGTCATGACGGGAAATGCCTGCAATCCGGCATCCTCCCCCCGCTTCAAAAGCACGATGTCCGGTTTTCCGGAACTCCTGTCTTCCGGCGGGCATGACACCATCGTTCCGTTGGTCTTTCTCCATCCGAGAAACCGCAGGCAGTTCCCTATATCTTTCAGATACCTTTCTTTCTCCCTACTTCCATCGAGATACGGGTGGAGCGTATCCACGATTTCGGCCCAGTTCTCATTCGTCTTCATATATTATTGTTTACAAATTTCTATAAATCAAGCCGTTTTGCAGTGGAAATATAGCTATTTTATCCCGACCGGTCAAATGAATTCCCTAAAAAGTCATGGGAGAACCGCTCATGTAACCTTCCCGTGATTTGTCAGAAACCGGGTACGGTCCATATCTCCTTCGGTCCGGCATGAAGTCTTGTCGGACTCTTTCCCCGTCCTTCCGTACGGGATCCGCCGGATGATTTTAATTGTACGGATTTTTTAATAACACATGAGTCTCCTCCGCCATATCCCTTTCCAGCTTTTTTATCAATTTTAATGAGAAACCGAATCTGGAAGAATATGAATGACAGGCAGGTCAGGATATTGTTTGAAAACAATAAAACCAATGGGTGTGATAAGCGCGGATAACAAAGGGAAATCCTTCTTTTTTGCAGATGTGAATGATAATCGGGCCTTTCATTCCGGCTGCAAAATAGGCAGTGCATCGGTAAAATGAAAGGAAGGGCCGGACTTTTGGCTCTCCCTTGTTACATGTCAGTCCCATCGTAGGACCGGTTACCGTTTTATCTTTCACCCGCTTCCCTGTTTCAGTTCCGCACATGGCTCCTCCGCTTTTTTCAGGCGGTGCTGCAGGAACTCGTTCAAATCCTTGTGAGGCAGGTAGTGCACCGCCTTGTCCGTCACGCTCCCGCACTGCCTTCTGATCTCCTCCGTGGTTTTCCGGCCCGCGTCATCATTGTCCAGGAAACAGCAGACATGCCCGTAGCCTTTCAGCACGTCCAACGCCCCCGGCAGATTACCGACCGAATTGAGCACCACGCAGTCCGGCACCGGCTTTCCCTGTTTGAGCGTAAGGTACGAGAGATAGTCCATGAAGCCCTCAAACACCAGGGCCGTCGCCTTTCCGTTCCCCCCGGCTCCATGCCTGAGATGCGTGATGTCCTTTGGGGAGGTCGAACCCTTGAAATAAGGGTTGCGTATCTCCAGGCCGCCCTTCCGGTTCCTGAACCCGATCCCGAAATACCATTTGCCGCGCGTGCGGTAATGGACCTCCACGCACTCCCCCAAGGCAATGCCGGAAGGAATCCCCCTCTTTGCCAGATAGTCCAGCAGCACCGTATTACGGAGCGGCGAGACGCGCAGCTCCTCGAATGCCGGAGGCGTGGCGGCCGCCTTCCGGGGTGCCTGGGCGGGCGTGGACACGGGGAAGTGTCCCTCTATGCCCTTCAATACGGAGGATATGTCGCGCGTCCCGTACAGCCTTTGCGCCAGGTCGATGATGCTTCCTCCCGTCCCCTCGCCGAAGTCGATTCACAGGTTTCTGGAAAGGCTGACCTTGAATGAGGGGGTACGCTCCTGTCTGAAAGGAGATCGGTACCACAAACTGTCCCCCTGTTCCCTTACGGGGGAGAATCCCATCCGCCGGAGGTAATCCTCCAGCGGAATCCTTTTCGCTTCTTCAATGTTCATGACTCGTCGTATGATTGATAAACAGTAAGAATTTAGAACCGCCTGCCGAACCATTCCACCGGGTCCAGCAGCCGGCCGTTTTTTTGCAGTTCGAAATGCAGGTGGTTGCCGGTGGACATCCCCGTGCTTCCGACCTTCCCGATGCGCTGCCCGATACGGACCGTTTCACCTTTCCTTACAAGGATCCGGCTCATGTGCGCGTACAGGGTGGAGTATCCACCCCCATGGTGGATATGGACGGTCCGGCCGTAACCCGGACTGTAGCCGGCGGAGATCACCCGGCCGTTTCCGGCCGAATATACCGGCTCGCCATACGGGGCCGCCAGGTCCACCCCCTTATGGAATATTCTCCGGCCCTTAAGGGGATGGATCCTGTATCCGAATCCGGAGGACACCCGGTAGCGGGTACGCCTGCCGTCAAGGGGAAACAGGACCGGATAGTCCGTCAGGACGGCGACCGTCCGCCGCAGCCCTCATTCCTCCGCTCATTTCCCCGGTTCCCGGACATGCCCGTTTAACATTTCCCCGCCGCCTTCCGCCGTTTTTCCCCCATCCTCCAGGCAGGCGGAAAGTGACAAAAGGTGACAAAACATGACTATTAATGACAACTTCCTCATAATCAATTTATTTAATGGCGAAGATACTAATTTTACCTCCCGAAATGATTCATTCACCTTTAAATTTAACAGTCATGCAAGAAGTAAATCCCGCTGCTCAAGGCAGCGAAAACGCCACTCAGGAACAGGGTTACCTGATGGCTTACGACAAGAAGGAACAGAAGGCGAAAGGCGTCAAGGGCATCGCGGCAAACGGTGAGCTGGAGACGCTCGAGGCCAGCGAACGGAACAAGGGGCAGTTCGTCCGCGTGGACCGCTTCGGGAATTTCTTCACCAACTTCGGGAAGAACTTCCTCTACCAGTACAACAACCCCACACGTTTCTCCCTTTACCGGATGGAGGAAAACACCCCGGTGGAACAGGCCGCCAGGAAAATCGAGGAGGCCCAACGCCCCGAGAACGAGGCCGTCCGCCGCGAACTTTCCAAGAACAACCGAATCTACAACAACCATTTCTTCAACGAACGGGAGATCAACTGGCAGCAGGCGGAGCGTTACGGCCTTACCCCGGAGGTGCTCAAACAGACGGGCGATATGGAAAAACTGCTGCAGGGCAGGCAGTCCGGCATAGCCTATGACATCTCCATGAACACCGAGCTGGGACGTCAGAAGGGGGATGCCAAGCTCTCGCTCTTCCGCGACGAGAACGGGGCGGTCAAGTTCGACCTGCACTTCATCCGCCAGGCACCGAAAGTCGGACAGGAATACCGGGGATACAAACTGGAGGAGGATGTGCTGGAGGCATTGAACCGTACCGGCAACGCGGGCCGGATTGTCAACCTGGTCACGGACTACCGTACCAGGGAAACGAAGCCCTGCTACCTGTCCAAGGACCCGGTGACCAACGAGATGTTCTTCCTTCCGGCAGACCAGGCACGCTGTCCGCGCAAGATAAAGGACTATGCGCTGAGCGACAAGGAATACGCCGACTACGCCGCAGGAAAAGAGATACCCATCGAGTTCAAGTCCTCGAACGGGAAGGTGTACCGGACCTCCATCCAGATGAGTGCTGCCGAACGCGGTACGGAATTCCTGTGGGAACGCAGTACCCTCAAGCCGGAGAAAAAACAGGGGCAGGAACAGACGGCCGGCCTTAAGGAGACTGCCGGGAAACCGGCCAGACGGACCAGACAGACCATAACCCCCAAAATGTAACCGGCCATGACATCCGCAAATGAGAACATCAGGCAGCTGGAAGGGCTGTTCCGAGAGGACGGCGCAGGCGGTCTCCTTGTCTGCTACGAGACGGGCAGGGAGAAGCCCCATGCCGACTCCTCCTACCAGCTTTATCCTGTCGACCCGGACCGGAAGGGCATGACCTGCCAGTTCCTCAGCCTCCTGCATGTCGGGGTGGAGACCGCCCGGATATCGGCATTCATTCCTGACACCCGTATGGAGGTCTACCGCTTCCCCCGCATGTCCGGCCTTCCTCCCTTTTATCGGGATACCCCCGTCAAAGAGTATATCACCGGCATGCTGCTGCCCCATATCAAAAGGAACAGGCTGAAGCCGGTGGTAAGTGTCAACCTGCGCGACATGGTCTTCATACGCTCCGAAGGGCTGTCTGTGGAACCGGGCGGCATTCTCCGTCTCGATGCCGGGCAGATCGACCGGCTCGTGGAGTTCCGCCGACGGCAGGACGGGCTGGCCGCAAGGTACAAATACATCCCCGGGTACAAGCTGCCCCTGCGCGTCATCGAGACTCCCAAAGGTGTACTGGTGTTCAGCGGCGGCGACATCGGAAGGGAAGGGACCGAAAACTTCTATAAGTTCCTGCTGGGGAACTATTTCTCGATGCACGCGCCTTCCGGTCCCGTCAGGCAATACCGCGTGGATTCCCCTTCCGGAAGGCTGTACGGGCTCACCGACACCGCCTTCCGGAAAGAGGCGGAAACAGGCAGGTACATATTCGACCTTTTCGACGCGTACGCCGATATCGGGGCGTCGGAAAAGAAAGGATGGGTGTTGGAATTCGCCACGGACATGGCCCCTTCCGATACGGAATACCGCCGCCTGGAGGACTTCTCCGGCTGCCGGCCGGAAGGGAACAACAGGGATATCTGCCGGCTGCTCACCCTGCAGAAGCACTTCGACAGGGACATCATCCTCGATCCGGCTTTCGCCTACCATTTCCGGTTCAAGGAATTCGTCAGGAGGATGGATGATTGCGTGAACGGCCTTTCCAAGGGGGACAGCATGGAAAAAATACTGGAGGAGATGCGGGAGAAGTCGGACCGTATCTTAAGGACGGATTTTCTGGTACGGGGATACGGCACTCCGGAGAGAGTAAAAAGGAACAGGGTCGAAAAAACCGAAAGGAACAACAGGATAAAACGATAATACGATGGACAGCAACAGACTATCTTCCGAACCTTATTTCAATCCGCAGCAGCCCGGCACGGTCTGTATCGCCATAGACAGGTACGGCCATTACCGGCCGTCTTCGGAAAATGCCCTGCGTTTCCTGCAGCAGGGTGACGTGGAAACCGGAGTAAGGCATTTTCTGGACGACAACGTGAAGGCCGCCTCCCTCTGCACATACGTGCCGGACGTGACACTGCTCGTCTTCCGTTTCCAAAGCATGAAAGACGTGCCGCCACCCGTGTCGGGACAGACGGCCGACCGCTACATACGTGACACGCTCCTTCCTTTTCTGGCCTCGGAAAGCCGGTTGCCGGAAAAGAAAATCACCCTTGCCGACGCGGTATATTCCACCCTGACCAGGGGAACGCCGGACTGCTCCGTGCTGAAAAAACACTTCATGCAGGAGACCGGCTACATCGAATTCCTCGGGAGGCAGCGCGAAAGGAAGAATATCTACCGCCTGCAGCCGGAATACGTGCTGCCCCTTACGGTGGTGAAAAATGATTTCGGTTACCTGCTTTTCTCCGGCAACGAGACCGGCAGGGAGGGGTTCAGGGCCTGCATCCAGCATGTGGCGGACCACTATTTCGACCCGCACTGCGACATGGGCCGGCTGGACATCTATGAATGCCCCGTCCTGAAGGGAAAGCTGCCTTCCTTTATTGACACGGTATACGCCCCTTTCCGATACTTTCCGGTAAACCGGTTCGATTTTTCCCCTCACCGCCATGTCGCCCCGTCCGCGCTGCCGGAGGGATTCACGGAAGGGCTGGTTCCCCTATACAGCCATCCGCTGCGTCCCGACGCGGATAGTTTCGCCGGTTTCATCTCACGCTTCAAGGACGATGAGAGGACACAAACGACCGTCAGCCGGGAGAACTACGACATCTACCGGCTGCTGACCGTCATGCGTAACGGCTATATGAATGTCCATGAGAAACCGTTTACGTACTTCGACACCCTGCTGCCGGTGGCAAGGAAGCTGGAACAGGTCACGCAGGTGAAAAACGCCGCCGCATTCAACGCGGACGATTTCAGGATCTATTCCTCGGTTCTCAGCCGACAGGCGGAAGCCATCCTGCAAAGGGATTTCGATGTGAGGGGGCACCGTTCCATCGTAAACGAGCTGGATGACGGAAACCTTGCCTTCACGGTAGGCCGCGTCAAGCTGAACTCCGTCCAAAGGGCGGTGCTTCACGACGGGCACGCGGTGCATCTTCCGGAGAATGACTCTCCGGAAAACCGCCGGCAGGCGTACTGCATGGCCGACAGGTTCGAAAACCGGCTGGTAACATCGGCAAGGCCGTTCCCCGGCGTGCGGACATACCGGATGACAAGCGACGGGCTGATCCGACCGGTTGATCCGGAACCTGACGGGAAAGCGAAAAAAAGAGAAACGAAGTCCAAGAGTAACAAGCCTAAAATATAGCCATGATCAGAAAAGAGCAAGTCAGAATCAGGATGCGGATTGTCGGGGACGATCCCGAATCCCCTGAAAGCTATCCGTACAAGGGAACCGTCACCGCCCTTTGCGAGACAGGCCGGAATGAGACGGACTTTTACATTGTCATCAAACTGGACGGGGAATCCATGAGACAGCCGGAAATATCAAGGTGCTGTCCCGAAGGCATCATGAGGTGCTTCCCCTGGACTGTCAGTCCCGAGGAAAAACCGGAAAAACGAAACAATATCCCTTCCACGGCTTATACGACCGTGGAGACATCCCGGGGTTTCCTCTTCTTCACCCATACGGAAGAAGGCAGGAGGAGCCTTCGGGAATTCCTTCAGGAAATGGCAGATACCTATTTCGAGCCGTCATTCGACCTGGGACCGGTATGCGTCTATGAGGCGGAAGGTGTACTTACTGATCTCTCTCCGGTCAATCCGGAGAAAATCTCCCTTGCGGCATATCCCTACGCGCGAAAGCCGGAGGATTTCCGGCTGGATGTCCGTTACCGGAACGGGATGAGACCGACGGCAGAGGATTTCCGCAGCTTCTGTCACAATGCCGGTTGCACGGTCAGCCATCGTAACGGAAATATCGCCGACACCCTGGAGGCCCCGGAGCGTTACGACAGGCATTTGGAAACGCTCCGGCACATGCCGGAAACGGCTCCCCACGAAGAGGATGAAACCTGCAAAACCAGGCAGCAGCTGCAAAGGCTGCCGGACTCCGCCTATGATGTCCGCGGACACCGCACGGCAGGAAGGATACCGGATGATCCCGCTCACGCGTATGCATGGGTAGATAGGAATACGGACCGCATCGTCTTTGGCAGCCGCCCGCCCGGAGACCGGGAAACCGCCGGGTTCAAACGGGATACGGGAAAGAGGTCCTCCGCTTCTCCGAGAAGTACAAAAAAGAAGACCGGACCCCAGCATAAAATGTAAAATTGTAAAATCAAGAAAGACAGTATGGAAAAGAAAAACAAGACAACACCTTTGAAAGTGGTGCGGCGGGAGTCCGGTTATCTGCTGTTTTCCGACAGCAATACCGGCAAGGAAGGCCTTGAAAGCTATCTCCAGCATACCGCCGACCATTTCTTCGATCCCCATGCCCATGACGGGGCCCTGGAAATTTATGAGTATTCCGGTTTACGGAAGGAGCTGGCCTCCCATATCAACAGCAGCTGCCGCAGGGGACTTTTACCGGGCGGGGACAGAAAGGGCGGGCATGTTTCCTCCGGTCTCCTCCCGGCAGAATTCATCAACCGCCTCGAACCGAAACTTTACGTTCCCATGAATCCGACATCCGAGGGGTATTCCGGGCTGTTCTCCCAAGTGAGGGGATATATGGGGCTCGAACTATCCCGAAAGCCGGAGAACGAGGATATCTACCGCCTGCTCTCCATCAGGGAACACGGTTATATGAACATCCATGACAAGCCGTTCACCTATTACCGGGAGCTGCTGCCCCTGGCCGAGCAGCTTGAAAAGGTGACCCAGGTCAAATCCGCCGGCCTGTTCGACGTGCAAGCCTTCAAGGAACTTTCCCTTAAAATAAGAAAAGCGGCGGAGGATATACTTCACCGGGACTTCGACGCAAGGGGCCACCGGCCGCTGGAGAAATACCTCAATGCCCCCGATACCTCCCTTCTTGTGGGAAACAGGGTACTGGACAAGGCGCAACTCGGGATACTGGCCAAAGGGAACGCCCTGTACCTGCCGGAGAATGACCGCCCCTCCTCCCGGCACCTGCTGTACTGCATGGCGGACTTTACACGGAACAGACTGCTGGTATCCGGTGAACCGTTCCCGGTCAGGACCTACCGGGTAAAGGACGGCGTCCCGCATCCCGTCAGTCCGCGGGAAAAGGTACCGGAGAAGAAAAAGACCACCCGTAAATCCGCAGGCAGGAAAATATCATAACCTGCCGGGATATAAAGAAATTTAAAATATCACGATATGGAAAAAGAAACCGATTTGAAACAGAACGGGCCGGTCGTCCTTTTCAATGTGGACAGAAAAGGCAGGCTGGCGGACTATGCCGTATGCCACAGCGACCGTGAATGCGGCGATTATCTGCTCCGGCAGGCGGAGCTGGCCCTGGGCGGGGCGTATGTCCCCAATGAATCCGTATTCTGCCTGGCGGGGGCGGAACGGACGGACGACGGCCTTCCGGAACTGCTGGACAACTATATCCGAGAAGGCGACATCCGCGACCTGCCCTCGATTGACCTGCGCAGCCTCACGTTCATCCATGAGACCACGGGGGGCGGCCTTCCGGAAGGGATGTGGGCCATACTGGAAAAGACGGGACGGCTGGCGGACAATCCCGATAATAGAAAAATGCTGGAAGCGTACCATGCCTACCACGAAAAAAGGGAGAATGCCCTGCCCGGGCGCACCCTCTCCGCCGTCCGCACGGACAAGGGCGTGCTCCTGTTCGACGACTCGGGCCGGGGACTGCAATGTCTGGAAGGTTACCTGCAGTACCACGCGGACCGGTATTTCTCCCCCGAACTCCACGGGCTGGAGAAACTGGATGTATACCACTTCAGTACATCCGATAAATGCATATCGGACGCGGCCAAAAGGTGCGCCTTTATGTTCACCCTGCAAGGCCGGCGTGAGTTCGTCCCCAAAAAGGCGGGTTATCTGCCGGACTCCCTTGTGGCCGGACTCCATCCGTCAGCCGGCTGTCCCATGCATGCGGACGGTGAGGCGTTCCGGCGGTTTGTCAAGACCTTCGGCCTGAATGTCACGGACGAGGCGAATGAAATCGCCGCCCTGACCGAAATCCGTGCCGGAGGACTGTCGGATCCCGGACAGCTGGAGAAGGTATCCGTCCACCGGGCCGGATTCCGCAGCCTGTATGAACGCCGGCAGGCCTGCCTGAAAAGGAATGACATTGTGATGTACCGGGCACTCGGACAGGCCTCCAGGGACATGGCGGAGAGAATTCTCAGAACAGAATATAAGGTACGGGGATACGCGCCTTCCATAGCGGAAAAGGAAACCGGGCACAGAGCCGGTCCGCCTGCCGGTAAAAAGAAGACAAACCGATGGAGGAAAACAGATGGAACCCCTAAAAGACGGATATAGCATGGCATGGTGGCTGGAACGGCTGAAAAGGCCTTGGAAACGCCCCCGGAAGGAAACGTCCGGAAACCTCTATCTGGAGCTGTGTCCGGACAACCGGATAAAATCCTTCATGGTGGTCCGGCACAGGCCGAAAGGCACGGATCCCTTCATGGAATTCATCGGGCATACCGCCGACAAAGCCATAAGGGAGGGAAACGGGCAGGTTCCGGACAACCTGCTGCTGGCCCTGGAAGGAGTACCGGAAAGAATGCTTCCGACAAGGGAGGAGCTCCGGGAGGAACGCCCCGGAAACATATGGAAGCTCATCTCCGGATATGGCGAAATAACCGGAGGAAAACCGGTACCGCTCAGACGGGCCGTCTACCTGAGGGCGCACGGAAGGGAGATAGACCGTACCGCACTCGAAGAGATGGGGCTTTCACCCGGCTGCCGGAACTACGAGGCCTATGAGACCGCCATGGAAAGGGCCTCGGAAGGGAAGAAAGCCCTGTTCCGCCTTACCCTCGTGAAGACGGAACGGGGTGTCGGGGTGTTCAATGACGGACTGCAGGGCCCGGAGCGTATGCGCGGGATGCTGCAGGAGATGGCGGACCGTTTCTATTCCGCCGCATGGGAAGGAATGAAAACGCTTTCCATATACCGGATCGAGACAGCCTCCCGGAGGCTGCTGGAAATGTCACGGGAGAACAGACGGGATTTTCCCGCCTCCCGGCCCCCGCTGGAAATCCTTGCCCGCTATCTCCCGACAGCATCTTTCGACATGTCGCCCACGGCGGAGAACCTGGAGCGTTTCGTGAGGGCCAACTCCCTGGCGCTCTCCGCAAACAACCGGGAGATCATGACCCTGCAGGATATCGCCCGGAAGGGATACGCCCACCTGTATATGGACGGTCCGTTCCGTTACAGGAAGGAGTTCGCCGGTATCGAGAAGGAACTCCGCATGCTCGCAAGGGAAAGGGAACTGTACCGCAACTTCCCTTATAAGGAGAGGATGCACGACCTTCGGGAAAGGTCCATGGCGGCCGCTGAACTCCTTCTGAAAAGGGAAGGGATCCGCAGGGATACGCCATCCGTTCCCCAAAAGACGGACAAGTATGCGGAAAGGATACAGGCCATGGCGGAATGCCCGGAAAAGGGCATGATCCCCCCATCCTCCGGTGAAAAGAAAAAGGAACCGGCCCGCAAGCAAAAGGGACCGGCCTTCAGAAAAGTGAAACCCCAATTATAAACCGCAATGGAAACAACAGGAACACCCACACCCGAAGAGCTGCTCGACGCCGGCAGACGCACCATCGACCGCAAGGCGCTGCAGAAGACCATAAAGGATATTTTCTCATACCGGAACCCTCTCCGGCAGTTCATGGAAAACTACCGTTTCAATGTCATCCGCTGGAGTGCCACCAACCTGAGGAAACCATCCTTATGGAAGCGCGCCGGCCTGTTCTTCAACACCGGAGGAATTCCGGGGATTCTCCGTGAGAATTTCCGGCAGAACCGCGCGGACCTGCTCGCCCGGTGGGAACGGGGCGTCATAGGCGACATCAACCGCTCGCTCATCCGCCTGGGGAGCATACCGCTTTCCTCCAAGCCCCGCGACCTTTCCCGGCAGCTGAAGGACATATCCAGGAAAATATACCGGATGACCACTTATGACCGCTGCCCGAGCCTGCTTCAGGAGAGTCTGCTGCTGTCCACCTACGAGTATATATTCGCCTCGCCGCATGAGAGGAAATTCGGAAACCTGTGCCCCGACGAGATCTGCGGGATGCTCCGACAGAACGGTGTCCCGCAGGAAAGCCTCTGCTACCAGAACTACGAGAGCATCCTCGCCGGAAGGGAGACGGTCCTTTACGAGTTCACCTCCGACGGGAAAGCCACCCTGTATCTCAAGCCGATGGACCATGTGAGACTGGAGATGACCTCCAAAGGGTATGACATGGTCCCTATGGGGATTCCTCCCGCCCGGACACTCCCTTCCCCCGCGGAAAGCATGGGGAATATGCCGCAGCTTTCCGAGAAGATCGGAAAAACAAAGAAAGCCCGGAGCGGAGAGAAACCCGCCAAAGGAGCCGGGAAGTCGAAGAAACGTCCCCAAATAGGATAATCCATAAACAACAGATAATAACCTGACAATAAAAATGTAAGAAAATGAAAGTCGTGATTTGTGAAAAGCCCCTCGTGGCTAAAAGACTGGCCCGCATATTGGGCGCGGACAAAATGGAAGACGGGTATCTCATCGGAAACGGATACGCCGTCACATGAACGTTCGGCCACCTGCTGGCCCCGGTTTCCCCATTTTCCTGTATGGAAGGACCTTTTACAAGGGAGATGCTTCCCCTTGCAGTCCCCTCCGGACTCGCCGTCCGCCGGACAAGGACGGAAGACGGTTTCCGGGATGACCCCGTGGCCGTCAGGCAGCTGGAGGTCATCCGCAGGCTGCTGCGGGAAGCGGACGGGGCGGTTACGGCCACGGACACCTCCCGTGAGGGGCAGATGGTCGCCCGCAACCTTTATGATTATCTGGGCTTCAAAGGAAAAACCGAACGTCTGTGGCTTTCCTCACTGACGGACAAGGCGATCCGAAAGGCGTTCCTTGACCTTAGACCAGACAGTCTCTATGAAGGTCTGTACCTGGCAGGCAGGGCACGGCGGGAAGCCGACCGAATCATCGGGTACAATGCAAGCCTCGCGCTCGGCATGGCAGCCGGAAAAAAGAACCACTCGCTCGGACGGGTACAGACACCGGTACTTGCGCTTGTCTCGCGCCGTTACCTGGAGAACAGGGATTTCAACGCCGTACCTTATTACCGGCTGGAGCTGTCGGTCCTCAAGGACGGTAAAGAGCTTGTTTTCACCTGCCCGGAAAAATACACGCAGCAGCAGGAGGCCGTAGCCGCCCGGAACCGGATCGCGGCATCGCGTGTGGCCACGGTAATACAGGCGGAGAGAAAGGAAACGGTGGAGGAACCGCCGCTTTTGCATGACCTGGCCTCCTTGCAGAAGGAGGCGAACCTCCGGATGGGGCTGACGGCAGGACAGACGGCATCCGCCCTGCAGAGGCTGTATGAGGGAGGATACATCTCATACCCGCGTACCTCCTGCCGCTACATCCGGAAGGACATGCCGGAGGATATGCCGACACTGCTTTCCCTTCTGAAAGACGACCCGTGTTTCGCACGTCATGCGGAGACACCGGAAGGCAGGGTGCTGTCCGCCCGTGCCGCCGATGACGGCAAGGTGACCGGACACCATGCCATCATCATAACGGAAAACATACCCGGCAAACTGCCGCTTGATGAGCAGAACCTCTACCGGATGGTCGCAGGCAGGATGCTGGAAGCCTTTTCGGGTGACTGCACCAAAGAAGAGGCGGATGTCCGTATCGAATGCGGGGGAATCCTGTTCGAGGCCGGATACCGCCGGACGGTGCATGCCGGATGGAAAAACGTTCATAACGGGACCGGGAAAGAAGAAGACACCATGTTCCCCTCCTGGGGGCAGGACGAGGTGCTGCCGGTAACGGACATATCCGTCCGAAGCGTGGAAACCTGTCCCGTACCGCTTTTTACGGAAGCCTCGCTGCTGTCCGAAATGGAACGGTGCGGACTCGGCACACCCTCCACAAGGGCCGGTGTCATCGAACTGCTCATCGCACGCCGGTATGTCGAAAGACAGGGATGCGGCCTGCTGCCCACCCCGAAAGGGCTGGAGGTGTATGAGGCCGTCAGGAACAAGCTGATCGCCGATCCGGAGATGACCGCCCGGTGGGAAAAGGACCTGCAGGAGATCGAGCGGGGAGAACTGGACGCGGACGTGTTCATCCAAAAGGTTGGAAAATATGCACGGCAGATCGTGGAGGAACTCTCGGCGGTCCGGTTCGAACATCCCGGACCGCCCCGACACCGCTGTCCCAAATGCGGCATGGAGACACTGACCCTTCACCGGAAGGTGGCCCGGTGCGGTGACCCGGACTGCGCGTTCCTGCTTTTCAGGACATTCAACGCAAGGGAGCTGACCGACGGAGAGATGCTTTGCCTGCTGGAAGGAAAGAAAACGGATTTCCTGCCTTTTGTCAGCAGGAAGGGAAAGCCCTATGAGGCATCACTTAAAATGGACGAAAACTACAGGATAGAGATGACATTCAGGGACATCCCGGTGGAGAGACAGCCGTTACCCGCCGGCGACCCGTCTGTAATGCAGGCAGCAGACATCCCTGTCGAAACTCCGCATCCCGGCCAGCTCCCATAAGGAAAATCCGGGGCATCCTTCGAACAGGCGGAAGCCTTCCCCCTGGAAGCGGGGCAGGACATACAAGACCAGCTCGTCGGCCATGTCAAAGCGGAGCAGGCTGTCCGTAAAAGGAAGCGTCTCCAAAGCCGCTTCCGCAAGGTATACACCGGAATGCCCCTGCTTCCATTCCGTCAGGGACATGAAGGATACATCAGGGCCAAGGCAGGACAAGGCAGCCTCCCGGATACGGGTGATGCCATATTTCTCGGGGTGTTCCCACAAATCGGGAAATGTACTCCTGCGGGCAAGGTAGCCGTCAAGGGTGATGAAAGCCAGGATCTGAACCGTCGCCATATGAATAGGATATTTTTTATTTCGTAATGGTTCCGGAAAAAGGCCATAAAAAGAGCGTGGCCTTACGCAACTTCAAGACGTGGCTCTGGTAAACCAAGAATAAGAGCAGCGCAAGCCACGCTATGACAATGCATAGCATAGCCTTACGCAGAGGTCCCTTATTCTTGTGAAATTTACCAGATTTCGTCTTGAGGGCGTTCCGCGAACGTTATGTCTATATATCAACAGGACCGGATTAATCCCCGTTCCTGAATGAATTCATATTTCCGGGGTAAAGATAGGAAATTAATCTGATATTCCGGGCAAACAGGTTCGATTGATTCATTATGCCGCCCCCAAAAAGAAGGAGGGCGTGTTTTCCGACTCCCTGACTATTGCCGACTTTTCATGACTATGGCTGACGCGTTCCGTACACGCATGGAAAATTGCATTATCTTGCACCCGAAATCATAAAAAAAGATTATGGAACTGACACTTATTGAAACGAACGCGTATCTGGAGCTAAAAAGAAAGCTCAGCACGCTGTCGGTACAGATGGCCGACTTCCAAAAGAAAATCGCTCCGTCCTCACCGGAAAAGTGACTTGACGCACAGGAGGTATGCCTGGCCCTCGGCATCTCCAAAAGAAGCCTGCAGAACCATCGGGACAGGGGACTGGTCCCTTATTCGAACATCGGAGGAAAATGCTTTTACAAGGAAGCGGATATCCGGCAAATATTGGAAGAAGGTCTCATTAAAAAAAGAAGGAAATAATGGCGGAAATCATTACAAAAGATTCGGAGGAGTTCAAGGAACTGACCGGATGGATGAAAAAGATCGGAAAATCGGTGGAGGCGGCGACGGCAAGGATACGTCCCGCCATCGCGGACGAACATTACCTACAGGGGGAAGACGTGTGCGAAATGCTGCACATCTCAAAAAGGACTCTGCAGACACTGCGTGACGAAGGAGCCATACCCTATACCACCATCGGAGGGAAAATACTGTATCCTGAGAGTGCCCTGTACGAGACCTTGCGGAAAAACTACCGGAACTACAGGCAATACGCCGGATAACCGGCCGTAAAGAAAAAGAAGAAGGGATGCTTCACCGGACTCGCCGGATAAGCATCCCTTCTTCTTAGTTGGCCAGGCGGAACATCCCGCCGATCTTCTCACGCATCCTGTCCGTGTCCTCACCGATTTTTGGATTGATCAGCTCGGCGTAGACCTGCGTGGAAATGATGGTCTTGTGCCCGAGGACTTTCTGCAGGGTTTCAAGCGGCATGCCCTTGCTCAGGGCCAGGGTCGCAAAGGTATGACGTCCGACATGCGGGCTGACGCGGACACTGCAGCCGGCCTTCTCGCCGATACGTTTCAGACTGTCCTCCATACTCCCTATTTCCCCCACGGGGAACACCCTGTCCGGAGAAACCTTGAATTCGTTCACCCCCCTGTATTTCTCGATCAGCTCGACGGCTATCGGGAGCAGCTTGACAACATAGGGTGCCTTGGTCTTCACACGGTTTCCAACCAGCCAGGTGTTGCCGTCCGAATCCGTGTGGACATTCCGGTAAGAAAGTTCCTTCAGGTCGGCATGGGCCAGGCCGCTGAAGCACATGAAAACAAACATGTCCCGGATGGCCTGCTGCCGCCTGTAGCTCAGCTTGACGCTGATAACGCGTTGCAGGTCCTCCTCCGAGAGGAAAGGACGTTTCTTGTATTCCGGCTTGCACACGAACTTCTTGAACGGGTGCTTGTGGATCCATCCCTCGTCCATTGCCAGATACATCAGCCATTTCAGTGTGTTGACGCGCTCGAAGGCCGTTGACTTGGCCAGCCCGCGCACGGAAAGCATCCAGTTGTAATAGTTCTTGATGAAATCCATGTCCAGCGACATCAGGGGGATATCCTCCGTACCCAACTTGTCCTTCAGGTAACAGGACAGACACTTGTACTCGTCCACCAACCCCCGGTAGGTGCTTTGGGCTTTCGTCTTGCCGATCTGCCGTTTGTAATCCCGGATCTGGATATTGAAGATCTCCATCAACGAATGGATCTCCTCGCCAAAGCCGTTATAGCGGTCATAGACCTTCTTGGCTGTCAGGAACGAATCGTGGTCCGAGAGATATTGATAGTGCTTGCCGATCTGTGCCTTGATGTTCTCCAGCTCCCGATTCAGCCGTCTTGCCTCCTCGGATTTGCCTTTGGCACAATTGCCTTTGGCATCCCAAAGGGCAAGGGGAACATCACGCTTGCAGCTGAAACTCGCCGTCGTTCCGTTGACGGTAATACGCCCCATGACAGGGACACGGCCATTTTTTATGGCCTGGTTCTTGGTGTAGAACAGAACTCGAAAGGTACTCCTCATAACTCGATTATTTTTGTTACAAAATTACTATTTATCGAGTTGTTTTAAGCTATGAAGAATAATGCAAACAATTGAAAAATAACCGCTTATATTGTCTGTTTTATAGACTTGGACAAGGTAACGATTAGGTAACGTAACTCATGCTCAAATGTGCTTTTTGTAGCGTCGTTTTTCAAATGGAAGTGAAATACAATCCCATTAATTCGCTGAATTCAAGCGGTGTGTCGCCATTATGCAACTATATCTAAAAATCTCCGACTTTTAAACTCAAACCCTTTGAGTTCCCCTGTAGATTCATAGGTATAAGGATTACACCATTTACCAATAATTTGTTTCTCCACTTTCTGTCCATAGCTGCTGAATGCAAAGCAAGACAGAACCATAACTGTCATTAATAGTTTCTTCATTTTAATTTATTTTTCTAGTAAATCATATTTCTGATCAATTCCACGTTCTCGCAAATGAATACCCTCTTTCATCCAACGCGGCTCTTTTGTTCCTTTCAGGTAATAATCAAAGAACTGTTTCATCCGGATAGTCCAGTCTTTCTGTGCAGCCTGATTACCAAGAAAATGCCCTTCGCCTTTGTAATTAAGATGCCATGCCGGACGTTGTAAACGACGCATAGCTAAATAAAGTGCACGACCTTGTTCGTAGGCAACAGCCTCATCCTTATCATTATGCCAAATTAATAATGGAGTATGTATTTTATCCGCTTCCACGATAGCAGAGCTTGCCAAATACTTATCTTTGGCTTCCCACAAACTCTTTCCCATACGGCTTTGCCATTCTTCATACATGAAATAACGCGGCAAACCGCTTCCACCACGAATACCCAAATAACCGGTTACCATATCAGTAATAGGAGCCCCGATATTAGCACAAGCGAATATATCCGTCTTCGTCACCAGATAACTAGTTTGGAAACCTGACCAACTATGTCCCTGAAGACCTATCTTTCCCGGATGCGCTATCCCCTGCTCTATCAAGTATTTCGTACCGCTTACTACTGCATCATAACTACTCTGTCCCGGTGTTCCTATGGTAAAATGCACATCCGGCATAAATACAATATACCCATTACTAACAAAGTACATCACATCCGCCATTGCACTACTCAACATTGGAGCATGATAAGTGTTCAGCCCTCCGGAATGTGTTTCATAGAACTGTACCAGAACAGGATATTCTTTCTTAGCGTCATAATCTTCCGGCAAGTAAAGTATTCCCTTGTTAGGCTTATTCTCATAATTAGTCCATTCCACTAACTTTGCAGTACCCCATTTGTATTCGCTTTGTTGAGGATTAGCATTCGTTATACGAATCGGATCAGAGAAATCCGATTTACTCCACCACAGATCACGGAATTCTGATATATTCTGACGATTCCAGATACAATACTTCTGATTGTCAGAAAAACGATGAATTGAATAGATATAAGGACCTTCTGCGAGCTTCTTCAAGCGACCTTTCATGTCAAGTGAATAAATACCTTCATCCATTGTATTTTCATCCCATACGCTGACTATAACCGTCTCGTCCGGATTGAATACTTCTTTGTCAATATTGCTGGTCATTTTACGGATAGATCTCTGATTTTTGCGACCATACCCCTTAGTGATGCATTCCGGTTGACGTTCTCCGGTCAAATCGATCTTCCACCAGTCATAAGCATCATAAATCAACACATTATTACCATCAGCAGTCCAACCAGCAATACCACAAGCAGGTGCAGGATTTGGTTTGTCATAAGTTTCCTCGAATATCGGATACCCAATAGCTGTTGAAATATCGGTAACCTCACCCGTTTTTCCGTCAAACTTATTCCATACTTGTGCAATAGGATCATACATCACAGCCCATTTGCCATTCATCGACCACCTCGGTCTTGTCCGGTAGCTACGTCCTACCAATTGCTTTTCTCCCGTATGTACATTCACAGAATAGATGTCAAACGGCATTTCATTAAGCCAGTCTTTCTGCGCACAATAAGGCGTTTCGTCTGTGTAAAGCACATTATGAATCTCTTCCGCACGATCCGGCTCCAACAAATCAGCATGCCCGGGAGCTACTTCCGTCAATTTTCGGGAAGCAATGTCATAGATATATTTCGAATATTGAGGACGGAAATAACGACTGCGTGTCTGCAAAGTAGGTACTTCATATTCATCCCAGGTCCACAACTCCAGCTCAAAACTCTTATCCGGCTTTATTTCCTCTTCTTTCTTATCTTTATTTATTTTTTCCTGATAAGGTCTGAGTTCCATTGTCAGAAACTTCTGGCTACTTGACAGGTTAGCCCGGACAAGTTCCATCCTTGCAGGGAGAACTATCTCTTTTCGGTCAAAGACCAAATCACAGGTGTTCTTCTTTAAGGAAAAGTTGTACCATAGTGAATCTTTAATACTGAACCCTCCTATCATCTGTTTTGCATTCAAGTTGAAAGAAACTGGTTCTTTCTTTACGGAACTCTGATAAATAGTCTGATAGGGTCCGGTTAATGGACCATAACACAATGCGTTACCTTTCGCTTGTTTACGTACAAAGATGATAGATTGTCCTTCGTTGTACAAGGTATAATAACCAATACTGTCAATTTGAAAGGAAGTGCCGTTTTTTAGATGACGAACTATCAAGCGGTCGAAAGATGGAACATGATTGATGGTATCCTTCGGCACATTTGTTACAGAAATTGAGTAAGGAATTCCTTTTGCTGGTCGGAAAGCTTCCTTATAAGTCCACTCGGTCTTTGTGCCTGAAGGCAGTTCTAACAGGATTGTTTTCGCATTCCCAGTAGAATCGGACACTTGATAATATGCAGCTTGATCTGAATTATAAAACTCAATATTTTCTACATCCTCCAACAGAATCTCCTTACGGGTGCGTGAGTCAAACAGGTGCAAGATCTTTCCGTCTTTGTACTCGGGATTATATTCCATAGGAACTATACGATAAGTCACCCATCGCCCTGTCGGAGAAATATCAGGCGACTCTACACGCATCCATGACATACACGCGTCAATATCAATCGGCTTCTTCGGTGTTTGTGCCTTAATATTCTGACCAAATCCGATCAAAAGTCCTACTGCTATTCCGATTCTTATTATTGTCCTGTTCATCTTATCTTCTCCTTTCATCTTCTATCATATATTTATTCAGATCAATATCTGCATCCGCCGAATGATCGTTCAATAGTAAACGTGCGAAATGACGCCACATTTTATGTTCAAAGAATACTTCTGATTCACCAAAGAATCCATGAGTGCATTTCGGTAGTACAAACATATCAAAGTCTTTGTCTGCTTTAATCAATGCATGTACCAGACGTAATGTATTCGCCGGATTTACGGTATTATCGACCGCACCAGTAAATAACAACAAGCCATGCTTGTAATTCTTGGCTAGTTCCTGATTAGGGCGTACACGAACACTATAATCATAAGTCGTATGCTCCACTCCCAAGCTATCTTTCCCTGTTTTCACCTTTTCATCTACGCCAAAGTGAATTTCCACAAAGCCCTTATTATAGATTCTGTTATCATGGTTACCCGCCGAAGAGACAGCAGCTGAATAGAAGTCGGGATAAGTACATATAGCTGCAGCCGACATGAATCCTCCTCCGGAATGACCATAAATACCGACTTTTGTACCATCAATGAAAGGATAACGGGCAGCCAGTTGCTCAATAGCATACTTATCATCTGCCAATGGATAGTCACGCATATTGTTATATCCATATGTATGATATGCTTTTCCACGCATCGGAGTACCACCTCTATGACCTACAGTAATAACAATGAATCCCAGTTGCGCCAGACGGGTATTATATACATCATTCACAGTAAAGCGTGTCGGCACATACTCAAAAAAAGGTCCCGGATAGACGTTCGAAATAATGGGATAAACCTTCGTCGAGTCAAAATCTGCAGGTTTCCACATCACGCCATAAAGATCAGTCACACCATCAGCCGCTTTCACCTTAAAACGCTCCAGAGCTTTCCATCCCATCTCATAAACAGGTTGCAAGTCCGGTTTTTCCAGTTTCATAACCACCTTTCCACGTGAGTTGCGAACGACATTGACAGGTTCTTGTGAAACTGTGGAGTAGGAATCTACAATATAATGGTTAGAGGGAGAAATTCTAGCTTCATGTGATGCGTTTTCGGGTGTCAACAAACGAATAGCATTCAGTTGATCCAGTTTAGCTTCATAAAGGATATAATAATAAGGGTCGATGCTTTTCTCACGACCATAACCATAAAAATAAAATTTTCGACCGACAGTATCAATCTTTGCAATCGGACCAGCCACCCAAGTTCCGTCTGTCACCTGATTTTTCAGGTTTCCGGTAGCAGTATCATACAGATAGTAGTGTCCCCACCCGTTCCGTTCCGAACGAAATAATATTTCTTTTCCATCTTTCAGGAAAGACACGCTACGCATCTGATAATCAAGGTACGGCTTATTCTCTTCATGAATTACGACGCGTACCTGTCCAGTTTCGACATCCACCTCACAAATATCTGATTGATTCCAAGAGCGGTTATAACGTTGAAAATAGAGACGTTTACCATCATTTGTTGTATACAGTACATCGATATACTGATCAGGCCAACGATTGATATCTACTTTCTTCACTTCCCTTTTATCTACGTCGCCAAGTAAAAGTTCATATTGTGTCACGTCTTTATCTCCTGCCAACTCGGCTTTATAAGTCGTTAATTCAGGAAACTTTGACAATGAATTGATTAACCACAGATCGCGCACTTTCCGATTGTCCTCACGAACAGCATAAAAACGATGAGTACCCGGAAGCCAATGAGCTGATTCAGCCCCGAAACGTCCCTCCATCTTTCCTTCATCCTCACGATTGAATGTATAGTCCGGTCCCCCGTCTGTTGTCAACTGTACAGGTATTGTATCCTGTCCCTTTTTCGGATTTCCGACAAAATACAGGTTGTCTTTACTGGCATACAACATATACAAGCTATCCGGAGAATATTTCTTCCAGTATGGATCACCGTCTTTATAAATAGGCTTTTCATCGAGTTTCTTCAACACTTTCGTACGAATGTTATAGGTATATAGCCCACGGTCGAAGTCGAGACGAATTGTCTCATTATCTTTCATGAAAGTGAAAGACAGATGAGGAGCTGCAGCAGAGTAAGCTTTTTTGGTATATACTGCAATCTTACTCAAGAGTTCGGGGGTATCAAACAACAGACGTTTTTCCTTTTTCTTCGGATTCACATAATAGTATTTCTCTCCCTCACGGGTAGTGAAAGAATAGTAGAAGCAGTCCGTATCATTGATGAACGTAGGGTTGACTTCCGTAGAATACTTCATGATAGGATTCTGTGTCAGTAAACGAAACTTCTCCGCCAACTGATAATTTGCTTTTTGCTGTGCGCTGGCCATGCTGCATATTAATGCAACAGCCGCCAAGCACAGATATCTAAAAAGAGAGTTTTTCATAAAATTTTGTCTATGTCTTATTTGGTACAGTTTATATCCCCCCAATAATCTGCCCGGTTATCACCCAGCAAGTGTTTAGCAAAGAAGCGATACATCTTTTTCTCAAAATATTTATCTGCAGAGCCATATCCATGCCCTGCACCGGGTATTACCAACATATCGAAATCTTTGCCAGCTTCAATCAATGCTTGAGCTACACGATAAGTGTGTGCAGGATTAACATTCTTATCCATATCCCCCGTCACAAGCATCAGATGCCCTTTCAGATTCTTGGCAATCTCTGCATTAGACTTCACACTGAATTTGTACTCATATTCTTTCGTTTCGTTGCCCAAGCTGTCTTTCACAACCTTTTCAACTTCTTTCACGCCATTATAGCATTCGCCCCAACCACGATTATAGATACTATTATCGTGATTCCCGGAACAGGAAACGGCAGCCGTATAAAAGTCCGGATAAGTGAATATAGCAGCTGCAGCCATAAATCCGCCACCTGAGTGCCCGTATATACCTACTTTCTTGCCATTGATAAACGAGTGGCGTTGAGCCAACTGTTCGATTGCATATTTATCATCTGCAAGGGGATAATCGCGCATATTGCCATAACCGTAGCGATGATAAGCTTTACCACGCATCGGAGTATCCCCTCTATGTCCTACAGTAATGACAATAAAACCTAGCTGTGCCATACGGGTACAATAGCTGTCATCCAATGTAAAGTTAGTAGGTACAAAGCCGAAATAAGGACCAGGATAAACGACTGAAATAATTGGATATTTCTTTTCAGGATTAAAATCAGACGGCTTCCACATCACTCCATATAAGTCGGTAATATTATCTGCTGCCTTTACAACAAAACGTTCCGGCTTTTTCCAACCCGATGCATAGACTAAGTCCAAGTCAGGTTTTGCCAACTCCATTATCACTTTGCCTTTTCTATCTTTCAGCATGATTTTAGGCTCCATGTCAACTCTTGAATATGTATCGATATAGTAATTATGAGATTTCAAGAAATTCACATTATGCTGCCCATCTTCTGTACTTAATGGAGTAACTCCTTCTTTGTCAATATCAACTTCGAAAAGCATATAATAGAAAGGATTTACTTTCTTATCTTTTCCATATCCATACAGATAAACTTTGCGTTTCAGTGTATCAATAGAATTAATGTAGCCTGTTACCCATTCACCAGAAGTCATCACATTCTTGAGGTTTCCATCGCCATCATAATGATAATAATGTCCCCAGCCAGTACGCTCTGAACGGAACAAAATATCCTTACCATCGTTCAAGATTGCCACATTACGAGCATGAGGATCACGATACGGTTTATCTTCTTCATGAATGATCTCCTTTACTTCCAAAGTTGAGAGATTAACCGAGCATACATCTACTTCATCCCAAGTACGTTTAGTGCGTTCAAAAAACAAATATTTGCTATCTGAGGTAACATGAAGAGGCATTACATACTGGTCTTTCCATTTGTCCACCTTCGCTTTCTTTGCCGTTTTTTCTACAATATCAATAATCGTCAAATCATTTTGAGTAACATATTTATCACCAGGGAACTCATATTTATATTTGACCAATGACGGTGAATCTTCTATTGAATTAATTACCCAAAAATCTCGTAATAAACGGTTATCATCACGCACTGCATATACATGACGATTATCCGGACACCAGCGTGCTAGCGTCGGTACTTCTCCGTCTTCTGCAGGTTCGTAATCATCTTCACGAGCATATGAAAAGTCTTTCATACCATCCGTAGTCAGTTGCACTTCAGTTGTATCTACTCCCAGTGACTTATTTCCTTTCACATACAAATTATGATTCTTTGCATACAAAATATATTTCTTGTCAGGAGAAAAGTTCATCCAAGTATAGCTTGGGTCTGATGATTCTTTCTTCTCTTCTTTCTTCTCAACTATTGTCAGTTTACCCGTCAAACGATTATAACTATACTGCTTACCCTTATAATCGAACTCAAATGAACGTTGATCTTTTGAAAAAGTAATAGATGAAATGTCCAGTTTATTTTTATCCACCACGCCTTTGGTGAATTCACTTAACTGCATAGCCATCTTACTTTTGTCAAAAAGAGGTTCACGTTTTCCTGCAGCAGGCATCACATAATAGTAATCTTTACCAGCTGTCGTTTGAAAATCAAACCAGAAATTATCTGTATCATTGATTTCCCGCGGATAAATCGATAGACTATTATTAGATAATTTACCTCCTAAGGTAAATTCCTGAAACTCCTGTACCAACTCGTAATTGGCTAGTATTGTATCATGCTTGCCAGAGGCTTGTCCCCATCCTTGCAATGCAAAAATAAAAGACAAGCTGCCGACAATAAAAACTCGTTTTAATACCATAATGGCTATTTTATTACTATATGAATCACTTTTAAAGCTATTCTTCTAGAAAGAAAATGACATATAATCATCACCACTTCCCCATTTATAAAGGACATCTACAATTTCTCCAAAGTTCTTATTTTCTTCTGAAGTGGTTTCATTCGGGAATTGCTGTTTAAGAGAAACCGCCGTACACGTACCGTCTTTTAGTCTTGTTTCTACAACACTATATATATAAAAACTTCCGTCTTCCAAAGCAACCCCTAATTGCCCACTGTAAGGATACTTGTATTTACGTAAATTGGTGGTCACATCCATACCTGACAAGGTCTTGACAGCAGCAGGCAACGGCTCACCTAATGGCATCAAACTCCCTCTATATTCCACATCTCCATAAGAATCCCATCCGTATTGATAATAATAAAGCTGGTTTCCGCTGGCAATAACCACATAACGTTTATTTCCAAAATTAGCCATACCACGATAATCATTGATAACTCCTAAAGGAGCCTCATAATACCAACCATCCATACAACTAACGGATCTGCTATCTGCCTCTAACCCGAAATAACGCAATTCATATACTGATGTAGCTTCATCTTTCAGCAAAACCGTCCAAAAAGGATAAGCCATTGTAAAATCATTCCCTCCATCATATGGAGCTGGCAATGCATCTACCACTGTCTTTTTTATATTTGAGAAGTGATCTTCACCACTCGGATCGGCAATATTATACATATTCCCACTTTCAGAACTAGTCATTTCGCCGATAGCTGAACTCTCACTTCCAGCTACATTACCCACATCCAAAATGCCCACTAATGAATTATCTTCTTTTGTCAACGCAAGCATCACATTCGTATAATAGTAATTAAACTTATAGGCTTGGAACAAGCGACTGAATCGGGTTTCATTATTTAATCCTATAGACATATAGGTACCTGCATGAAAATCAGCCGCATCTGCCTTTTTTTCCCAATAAATTAGTCCATTCTTATCCAACAATGCCTTAGCCGTATAAGTCATGGCAGCTTCTATCGGAGAAAAATGAGCAGGAATATCCCCACGGAACTCTTCATCTGTGTACACTTCACGTTCCAGCGTATTGCCATTAAGCTCCACCCAGCGATCTTGTTTCACTACCAATTCATCGTATACGCTAATACCGTACTGAAGATTATAATCTATATAACCAATGTTATTCATCAATCCTTTCGGATTTGATCCCAAATTGGAAACGACATCACGCTTCACTATATGATAAACCAATGAATCACGAGTAAAGGTTTCCCCATTATACGTTACCTGATAATGTTGTGTTGTAGGTACAATGAAATGAAGCACAGAACGTCCGCCTTCATCCGACAGAATAGTCCATCCACGTTGAAACATAGACATCACCTTAATAATCGTAGATTTTCCGAACTGGACCCCCGACTTATTGTCGGTCACTGCAAATGTCACTTGATACGTACCGCTTTTGTCGGCTTTAAATGTATAAGTGGCACCACTTTCACCTGTCTGCAACTGTTTGTCTATGTACCATTCGTAGCTGACGTCGGGCGTAATGCTGTCTATCGTAAACTTAAATGTAGGCGCCAATACCAATTCGTCTCCCTCTATCAAGTTATATCCAGAATTGATATTCTCAATATTGAAATTACCACCTTGTAAGTCATTAATCTGCTTGTAGTTATAATTATTGTCATCATCCAAACAACCGGACATAACTCCGACAAAAACAGTCATCACTGCATATATTCCTAATTTTTTCATACTTTGCAATTTTATAGTTATCCTGCCACTTCCACAGTAATCACATTTCCATGCTCATCTTTCTCCCAATCTTCCTTTTTCTTTCCTTCGTTCATCTGCTTCAGGGTATTCTTCAGTCTTAATGAATATTTACGTAATACTTGCTTGTTCTTTCCATCGAACACCATATCATCTTTTTTCAACTCGTCCAAAAACATCTGATACTTCCTTTCCGAATATTCACCTAGATAAAACCAATCGACTGAATTCCCCGGATTGGATTCTGACCCTGCATCAATCACCGACCACCAGTGAGGTTTAAACAAACGATCGGTAACAGTAATAAAAGCACGAGAATATGAATGGTCACCTTGCTTCACCCCGTTTGCCTCCACTACCTGCAATGCCAATATTTTCGTTTCTTTCTCCAGCATTGGGGCATTCTTCAGTATCACATAAATGGTATCCGTGAGCAATCCCTTTCTAATCCTACAGTCTGTAGGCAGCACATATAAGTCGGCAGGCAAGGTTGTATATTCTGCATCTACACTTACATTAAAATGTAAATCATCTTCCTGTATTTGCCCGTAGACAGAGACTTCTATCGGTATTTCGGCATCCTCACCCTCATTATACATTTTAAAAGATACTGTAGTCGTGTCTTTTGTCATATCATTAGCAAATCTCAAATAGGCTGTATCGTTACTGTTGACCAGCAATCCCTTCTCTTCACACGAAACGAGCATCAGATCTGCAATACAAATCAACGCTCCCCATATAGCATATTTTATCTTCATTTTCATTTCTCTTAAATAGTTATTATGAAAATATTCCTTATATTTAAATATTTGATTCCGAATCAGGTTTCGGCAATACCACATTCTCATCAGTCGGCAAAATATCACTACTATAATAAGAGCTGGCGGGGATCAATCTATTCAACCGTTTATACATATAGAATATCTGCCCTTCACCCAGAAATTCACGACGGGCATCATTTACCAACAAATCTATAAACTCCGATTTATTTGTCACATTATCAAACTTTTTTGATATCCCTCTTCCTTTTTTCACCAATTCCAAATAGCCTCGTGCTTCTTTGGGTTTGGTATCAAAAATCGCTTCAGCAGCAATGTAATACACCTCAGACATACGTATCATAGGGAGCATACGGTTATTTGTTTTCCCTTCATTTGTACTCTCTGTCTGTTTGTTATACTTCAATGTGCGATAATAAAACCCATAATACTTCTCTTCCAATTGATACTTAAACCGCCAGTCGCTATTTATTTCATCCCCATACAGTTCTTTCGCAACATCACCATCAAGACACAAATAATTCTCCTCACTGGCACCATCGGAACCATGATTTATTTCCTGATCCCATTCCACCAACTCCTTTGAAGAATAGAGCCCGAAAATAATATCATTATACATCTTCATATTTCCATTCCTAAAGCCAGACGAATTAGTTGAAGCCTCGAAATAGCCGGTTTTATTTTCTTCATCAATGATTTTCTTGGCTTCTGCATAAGCCTCTGCATTCTTTCCCGCATACAAGAAAACACGAGCCAACTCCGCCGTTACCGCATAATAATTCAGGCGATAGCCTCTGCTTTTTGCAAACAGGCTCTCTGAAACCGTTTCGATATTGAATCTAGCGTTCGCCCCCATACTAGATGTTGCATCCACTTCCTTCAGAATGCGCTGTGCTTCCTTCAAATCAGCAATAATCTGTTCCAAACAATAACTAACAGTTTGATGGTTGTTGACATAGCTAGGATAAACATTAACATAAGGAATGAAAGTACGATCATCTTTCCCGAAACCAACAGATGAAGGAGATGGAGCATAAATACGAAGCAAATCAAATTGTATAAATGCGCGCAATCCGATAGCCTCACCCAAAATCATCTGCCGCTCACCATCAAGTCCACTAAAGAGATTAGGGTCAGCTTTGGCGGCCTGTTGAGCCAATTCATTACAATTGGCAACCACATTCCAAGCAGCATTCCACATGGCATCTGTGACAGGGACTAATTCTGTATTTTTAAACTGAAGCGCTGCCATATTTCTCATAGCTGTTCCACCACCTATACTTGGAGCTTGATCTATATAATAAGACTGCGCCCAGGCATCCATAATGCCCCAAGTAAGGTTACTTCCATACAAATTGAAAGTAGCCATCTTCCGGTAAATACCGTTCGTTGCCGTACGGAAACCATCACCAGAAGAGAACAAATATTCCTCCTTTATCTCATCAGAAGGATAAAGGTCAAGCCAATCTGAACACGAAGAGAGTGTCAAGACTACAAACGCAAAAGAAACAAACGTAGTATATATTTTTCGTATCATAATGGTATACTTAGAATTGTGCTTTAATAGAGAAATCAACCGTCCATGACTTCGGGTAACTTAAACCTCGCTCCTGACGGATAGAATTCCAGTTAATAAAATCGCGTGTACTTGCTTCCAATCGGAGCATATTCATTCCCAAATACTTCTTTATCCATTCCCGATTGAAATCATAGCTTAAAGTTAATGCACTCAAACGCAGATAAGCCTTATCCTGAACGAAGCGTGAAGTCGGCATAGTGGCACTATCGGCATTTTTAATATCTTTAAACTGCGCAATATCTCCCGGCTGTTTCCATCTGTCGGTCAACACACGCAAGTCTACGTTTTGATATTGTATTCTGGCATTCTCCACCCGATCTACCAAAGTCTGATTATACTCCTGCCCGCCCCATTCGTATTGGAAAGCAGCAAATAAGCTCCATTGTTTATAAGCAGCATTAAATCCGATAGAGCCATTGAATTTAGGTTCAGTATTACCAACAGCCACTTCTTGAGTGGCATTCCATGTGTCGGACACACTACCATCACGGTTTAAGAATATTTCCTTACCTGTAGTAGGATCAATACCCAAAGATTTCACAGCCCAAATGGAAGTAAGTGACTGTCCTTCCTCATATTGAGAAATTGGTACTCCATATTTAGAATTATAGCGGCCATACTCTTCATTCACTATATTCTCATAGAATTCTTTTACTCGCTGATTGTAGGCACGTTGAGAATCAGAAATTTTTAGAATCTTATTCTTGTTGTGTGCCATATTTCCCCATAACGCCACCAACCAGTCACGATTACGGAATACTTCGCCACGTACCTGCAACTCAAATCCCTGATTCAGTACTTCACCCATATTGTCTTTATAACTAGAGAAGCCGGAAGTTTGAGACAGGCTGACATCGTTCACCAAATCAATTGTTTTATCATGATAATAATCTGCATCCACTGTCAAACGCCGATTCAAAAATTGCATTTCAATACCTACATTAAACTTATCAGTCTTTTCCCAAGTCAAGTTGTTATTTCCCAAAGCTTTCAACACTGCGCCAAAACCTGTTGCATACCATTCATCAAAAAGCGCTTCGTACATAGTCGTAGCAGCATAAGCTGGAAAACTAGCTTTACCAGTCCGGCCATACGATGCACGTACCTTCAATTTGTTAACTATCTCATTTCCTTTTAGAAACTCATAATTATGAATGTTCACCCCCAAACCTCCGGAGAAGAACGGTGCCCAGCGTTGCTTGGAGCCAAAATCAGATGACCCATCAAAACGAACAGAGAAATCAGCCAAATAAATATCATTCCATGTATAGTTTCCGGTAGCCCATGCACTGACCATGCGTGAAGTACCTTCGGTACGTGACGGCTTTTCATATATTTCGGCTGCATAATTCGATGAATGAAATTGTCCACTCGGGAATCCGCGGTAATGAACGTTTGTCGCATCTGATGAACCAGAAGATGCCTCCCATGCCACAGACAGATTTAAATTATGTTTATTGAAAGAACGTGTATAATATAAAGCTGCATTTGCATTCCAATTCAAACTATTTCCATCATCCACATAGAGGTCACCCAAGTTATGTCCACCTTCATTAGGAGCAGCCGTGGTTTTTGAAGACAGCGGGTCGATAAACCGTTCTCCACTAGAATATTTACGGTTCACACTAAATTGACCTCTAACAGTCCAGTAATCGGTCAGATACCAATTCAAACTCAAATTATTGGATACTTCATCATAAGCACTCCAAGTATAATTGCCAAGAGTCGCTTCGTATAGTGGGTTGTTAGCCTCGCGTAAATTGCTATTCTTCGAGAAGCTCAACCTTTTTCGCAATGTCCCGTCATCATTATAAGGTGTATCATAGGGTTGCAAAATGGTATAGTCACTAAACGAACCATAAGGCGACTCTTTCGATTTAGAATGAGTGAACGATACAGTGTTCTTCACTTGCAAAGACTTCATACGATAATCCAGAGAGAAACCAACACTATAGCGATCACGTCCTGACCCCTTCATCACACCATTCGCTGCATTGTAAGAAGCATCTACACCCCAACGCAAGTTTTGCGTACCTCCCTCTATAAAGAGGCTGTGTTTATGGTCGAATGCATTTCGTAGAGGCAGTACCATCCAATCAGTATCCACACCACGTTGAATTTGTGCAAATCTCTTATTATAATCAAGAATTTGATTTTCCATGTTACTATTATCGAAAAGTCCGGCAAGGCGTTCCATCTCCAGTTTTTCTGAAGCATTTGCCAGATTATAGTCGCTCAAGTCGGGCATTTCCACCGTACCTGTAAAGTTGTAAGAGACACGCACTTCACCTGGTTTCGGAGTGACGGTAGTGATAACTACCACACCGTTAGCGGCACGCGAACCGTAAATAGCGGTAGCTGCAGCATCTTTTAGGATGGTCATGCTCTCTATGCGGCTGGGATCTAAGTCGTATACCTTTTCGATGCTAACTTCAAATCCATCCATAATGAATGTAGGCAGATTGGGATTATTTTCCAGATTCGATTTAGACAATTGATTCTTATCCAAATCTCTGGTACCTACCCCTGAACGTCCACGAATATACATTTCAGGCAATGCGTTCGGATCGGAACCAAACTGCGTATTGCTCATCAAACGAAAAGAAGGGTCGAATGACTGCATGGCATCCAGAACATTGGTTTGCGATACCTTACGCAACTCATCACCTGTTATTTGGGTAGAACTACCAGTAAAGCTTGATTTACGAACATTGCTATATCCGGTTACAACTACATCCTCTAATGTCTTCACATCATCCAACATAGTAATCTCAAGCATCTTCTTACGTGTAGCATCTACCTGAAGAGTCTGTTTCTTCATACCAATAAAAGAGATTTCCAAAGTCACCTTATCATCCTTAACATCCAAAGTAAACTCACCTTCAATATTAGTAGAAGTACCCGTACGAGTACCTTTTACGATGATGCTGGCTCCTGGAATCGGTTCCTTATTCGAATCAATAACCGTACCACGGATACGATTATCACGCTTCTCGGCCTGCAATTTACGAACAACAACAATACCGTCTTTCACCACATAATCAAATCCCTGGGGATTTAAAATCAACTTTAGAGCGACTTCCCATTTCTCATTTTTTGCATTAATTGATACGGGAGGAACTCCTTTAAACATTTGTGAATTATACAACATATTCACTCCTGTTTGTTTCTTCACTGCATCCAAAACAGTCTCAATAGAGACATTGTGCAGGTTTAAAGTTACCGTCTTATCCTGTGACGGTAGAGCCCATGTGCTAAATGTGCAACACACTGCCACTAAAAAACATAGTAGCCATCGTTTTTCTCTCATAAATTAATGATTAAACTTTACCTAATATTCTATTTATTCTTACTCTTTCATTCCATCGTATATCAGCACTTTCCGGCCACTGATTTTATAAGTCAGATCGCCTGTCAGTTCCAAAGCATCCAAGAAAGAATTGATCGTTCCGTAACGTTTCAAACTGCCACTGTAAGTTATGTCGCGTAGATCCGGTGTTTCATAATAAATCTGTATATCATACCAGCGTTCGAATGTCTCCATAATCTCCCCTAAAGAACGGTTTTTAAAGTTGTACACACCATTTACCCAACCGATATACTCATCCAGATCGACTGTACGTTTCTCTGTGCCATTGGCAGAAACTACTGCTTGTTCACCCGGCTGAAGAGTTACCGTTCCGACATTCGGTGCAGAAAATTGAACTTTTCCATGTACCAATGTAGTGTAACAAACGGAAGCATCGGTATAAGCATTCACATTAAACGCCGTACCAAGCACCATCACTTCGCCAAGATGAGTTTGTACCACAAACGGATGAGATTCATCCTGCACAACCTCAAAATAAGCCTCACCTTCCAGAGCTACAATCCTGCGTTTACCCGCAAAGCGTACCGGATAAGTCAACTTAGAACCAGCATTCAAATGAACCGTCGTCCCATCAGCAAGGATCACGGTATTTTCTCCTCCACGTGGTATGATAAGTTCATTTGACTTAACCGGCTTCTCTTCGACGTTTTTCTCTTCGTGTTGTGTTGTGACGGTTGGTTTATATGACAGCACTCCTTCCTTATATTTTACCTGGACGCCATCTACTATTACGTTAACTTCTTTCTTCCGCACATCAATAATGCTGCCATCGGGTAAAGTCAATTGTGCCTGTTGAACTCCTGGCTGAATCAATGGTCTGCTTTCCTCTTCAATCGAACCATAATTCGACATATAGAAAGAGAAACCGATTACTAAAACAACAGCTGCTGCAACAGACCACCAAATCCGGAAAGCACGAGACTTCTTTATTACCTCCGGTTCCGTTTGTCCGATTTTCTGAAGGAAAGATTCATAGGCTTTCTTTGATGAATAATTTTTATATTCTTCAAATGCAACTCTTAATGTCTCACCATTCTGCAATTGTTCATACACTTTTTGTAAGTCCGGGCATTCCGCCAATCGCTTTTCAAGCTCTTGCTGTTCCGATTCATTAGCTTCTCCTAAAAGAGCTTTCTTCATTAAAGCGGCATCTTGATATACATTTTCGAACTTCTTCATCTTATTTTTCCTTTTTAAATCAAACAACTGTTTAATTTGCTTTATTATAGATATACATAACTCACAGAAAAGGGTGACAAAAAGATGATATTTTTTTGAGATAAGAATATAAAGGAGAGGAATTTAGAGGCAAAATATAACATTATGTCACAATACAGAAGGAATCAGTTCGTTTTTAACAAAGAAAACAAATCTTAAGTAATCAATAAAAAGATAAAGATGTATCAAATTGACTTTTTATCTTTTTAGAGAAATAAACAAAGAATAATAGAATGAACAGAGTCGCCCAGCCTCTCACGAAGGAATTTATAGCTGCGTGTCTTTTGAGTTTTAACAGTATTGATACTTATTTCTAAACGTTCCGCTATCTCTTCCCATGTATGTCCTTCGATTCTCATTAAGATAATCCGGCGTTGCTCGGACGGAAGTTCTTCGATATAGCAATAGAGTTGCCGGATAATTTCTTCTTTCACCGTCAATGCATAAATCATATCTTCGTCCTCCACGCTTTCTTCTTCGGCTAAAGAATTCAATATGGTATCATGAATTTGATTATTGCGTATATATAATAAGGTATTATTATAGCAGGCACGATAAAGATAATTGGTAAGCTCTTTAATATCAGAAAAGGTACGCTTCCCTTCCCATACAGAAATAAAAACGTCTTGTACCAAATCTTCTACCGCATCGGGGACCGGCAATATCTTTGATACATAAACACATAAGGCAGTATAAAAACGATCGTAGAAATCGCCCCACATCTTTTCATCCTTCCGGTTTACTCCCGCTACTATAGTGTCAATTTTATCGTTCATACTGTCACATTACCTGCGAAAAAAGGAAACAGAATTCATAAAAATCGCCGTAACTACTTACTTTTGCGACATTTACGATTGCAAATATATTGTTTTTTTTCAAAAACGCAGACTTTGCCGGCTTACAAAATAGAAAATAAAAAAGTTCTTTCTCATACATAGAGATTTTTTCACTTTCATCTTTCATCTATCACCAGACTTCTTGAAACAGTTTATTCATAGCACTTTCAAGCATGGTGATAGATTGCCGGTAACCTATCACCTTATCTATCATCTATCACCACCATTTATCGCTCTGATTTCTTGGTTTTTCCCTTCAATTTTACCGGGAATCTTGTCCTATGATAGCCACCAGACTTTATTTTTTTGATTTCAAATATGAGTCAGACAAGAGAAATGCTGACAAAACAATCGTAAGCTATAGGGCAGCGGTTCGTATCCCACAAGACGACAATCTGTTTCATGCTTTGAAACACTCTGTTTCATTACGGGAAACACTTTGTTTCACACCGAGAAACGAATCGTTTCAAACCTTGAAACAAACTGTTTCAAATAGGGTTGAAACTAATTGAATCCAGGCAAATAACAAATTGCCCCAAAAGAAACTCGAACGAGCTTACCATACAGTTCAAATGAGAAGCAAAAGAAAATAATAGTTGGAAATGAAAGGGCACAAAAAAAGAGCGAATCATTCCGCTCCACCTTTAAAGAATCCCCATAAATGGGATTCTTCTTTTTCTTCATCTTTCATTTACTCTTTACCTGAAAACGTCTTTCTCCTAATACCTAATCAAAACAATCTTTTTCCTAAAAACTAATCTTAAAATCTAATACCTTAATTTTATAAACTAACACCTTTTAATTATTACCTTTTTCTAATACCTAAAATATAAGTAGTTTCACAACTACACTGCAAAGGTATAGCTGTTTGCAAAAACAACAAAAGCCATCATGCAAAAAATTACATTCAGATTTATTTTTTTGACTTATGTCAAGACGTAGGGTAGATTTTGAGTGTAAACCTTACGTTTATTCCCACAACAATCCGTCTTTTCAACAAATCTTTCCTTTTACTCTCTAGTTGCATTCATAATTGAGCAAGCGCACAACTAACAAAAAGAAAGCAAAACAGGGAATTTAAAACACAATCTATTACCATTCTATTCAAAAACATACAATCACAAAAAACAATAAGCGGCCTATTTTCGAACAATCTGCATATTTCTAACTCAAAATTACGGCGATTTTTTCAGTCAAACCGGATTCCTCCCCGGATTTTCAGAAGCAAAAACAGCTTGAAGATACAAGTCTCACAACTTTTCCGTAACTTTGCAGCGTTTGATAATAAATAAGATAGGAATGGATTTTAAGTACGACGTAATTGTAATTGGTGCCGGACATGCTGGTTGTGAAGCAGCGGCTGCCGCAGCTAATTTAGGTTCCAAGACTTGTCTCATTACTATGGACATGAACAAGATTGGGCAGATGAGTTGCAACCCGGCTGTAGGAGGAATCGCCAAAGGACAAATTGTACGTGAAATAGATGCACTGGGTGGACAGATGGGATTGGTGACAGATGAAACAGCCATTCAGTTCCGAATTCTAAACCGTTCGAAAGGCCCTGCCATGTGGAGTCCCCGCGCCCAATGCGACCGGGCTAAGTTCATTTGGTCCTGGCGGGAGAAACTAGAAAATACACCCAACCTTCATATCTGGCAAGATACAGTATGCGAACTGCTCGTTGAAAACGGTGAGGCTACCGGATTGGTCACTGCGTGGGGTGTCACCTTCAAAGCGAAATGCATTGTGCTCACCGCAGGCACTTTCCTCAACGGACTGATGCACGTAGGTCGCCATCAATTACCGGGAGGAAGAATGGCCGAACCAGCTTCTTATCAATTGACCGAATCCATCGCCCGTCACGGCATCACCTACGGAAGAATGAAAACCGGTACTCCGGTACGAATCGATGCGCGCAGCGTTCATTTTGACCAAATGGATACACAAGCCGGCGAATGTGACTTCCACAAGTTCTCCTTCATGAATACCAGCACGCACCACTTAAAGCAACTTCAATGCTGGACGTGCTACACCAATGAAGAAGTACACCGGATTCTGCGTGAAGGTTTGCCGGATTCTCCACTGTTCAACGGACAGATACAAAGTATCGGACCACGCTATTGCCCGAGCATAGAAACCAAGATTGTTACTTTCCCCGATAAAGACCAGCACCAGTTATTCCTGGAACCGGAAGGAGAAACAACACAAGAGTTGTATCTTAATGGATTCTCTTCTTCACTTCCGATGGAAATACAAATTGCGGCACTGAAACAAATCCCGGCTTTCAAAGATCTGGTTATCTATCGTCCGGGATATGCTATCGAATATGACTACTTCGATCCGACCCAATTAAAACATACGTTGGAATCGAAGATTATCAAAAACCTGTTCTTTGCCGGACAAGTGAACGGCACTACCGGATATGAGGAAGCAGGAGGACAAGGATTGATAGCCGGCATCAATGCGCATATCAACTGCCACGGTGGAGAAGCCTTTACTCTGGCCCGCGACGAAGCATATATTGGCGTATTAATCGACGATTTGGTTACCAAAGGTGTGGATGAGCCCTACCGTATGTTTACCTCCCGTGCAGAATATCGTATTTTGCTTCGTATGGATGACGCCGATATGCGCCTGACAGAAAAAGCGTTTAAGCTCGGATTGGCAAAGGAAGATCGCTATCAACTGGTAAAAAGCAAGAAAGAAGCCGTGGAACAAATCGTTTCTTTCGCACGCAACTATTCGATGAAACCGGCATTAATTAATGATGCTCTCGAAAAGATAGGAACAACTCCCCTGCGTCAGGGATGCAAGTTGATAGAGATTCTGAATCGTCCGCAAGTGACAATCGAGAATATAACAGAATACGTTCCGGCGTTTCAGCGGGAACTGGAGAAAGCGACAAGTTCGGATCAGGATCGGAAAGAAGAGATTCTCGAAGCTGCTGAAATCTTAATCAAGTATCAAGGATACATTGACAGAGAACGAATGATTGCTGAAAAGCTGGCACGATTGGAGAGCATAAAGATCAAAGGAAAATTTGATTATTCTACCATTCAATCCCTATCCACCGAAGCTCGGCAAAAGTTGGTAAAGATAGATCCGGAAACGATTGCGCAAGCGAGCAGAATTCCAGGAGTCTCCCCAAGCGACATCAACGTACTGCTCGTGCTTTCGGGACGATAGGCGGCAACGTTTCACGTGAAACAAATCATTTAAAGAAACGATATAATTCAATGATTATGAGCAAAGAAACACTAATCAAAAGTATTCGGGAAGTACCCGATTTCCCGATCCCCGGAATCCTGTTCTACGATGTCACCACCCTATTCAAAGATCCATGGTGCCTGCAAGAATTATCAAACATTATGTTTGATATGTATAAGGATAAAGGGATCACCAAAGTAGTAGGAATAGAATCAAGGGGCTTCATCATGGGACCGATTTTAGCCACCCGCCTGAACGCCGGTTTCATTCCTATCCGCAAGCCCGGCAAGCTCCCTGCAGAAACAATTGAAGAAAGCTACGACAAGGAATACGGAAAGGACACCGTGCAAATTCACAAAGACGCACTGGATGAGAATGATGTAGTTCTATTACACGACGACTTGCTGGCAACAGGAGGCACGATGAAAGCGGCTTGTGAATTAGTGAAAAGATTAAAACCTAAAAAGGTATATGTAAACTTCATCATTGAGTTGAAAGAACTGAATGGAAAATCAGTATTCGGAGACGACGTAGAAGTAGAATCGGTATTGACTTTATAAAGGATTTGCATCTATTTGCAGAGAATGTGTCAAAAGTAAGCAGCTAGCGATCTCTCATACCTAACGATTATGAATGTAGAACCGGAAAGCAAAACCAATGAATATTTGAAAGGGATTGTAGCCAACCTTCCCGAGAAACCGGGTATTTACCAATACCTGAATACGGAAGGAACGATTATATACGTTGGAAAGGCAAAAAATCTAAAGAAAAGAGTCTATTCTTATTTCAGCAAAGAGCATGAGCCGGGAAAGACACGAGTATTGGTCAGTAAAATCGCTGATATTCGCTATATCGTAGTCAACACAGAAGAAGATGCGTTATTGCTGGAGAATAATCTGATAAAGAAATATAAGCCGCGCTACAACGTTCTGTTAAAGGACGACAAGACCTACCCTTCTATTTGCGTGCAGAATGAGTACTTTCCGAGAATCTTCAAAACAAGAAAGGTTATCAGGAACGGTTCGTCTTATTATGGCCCGTACAGTCACATTCCATCAATGTATGCGGTATTAGACCTGATAAAGCATTTATATCCCTTGCGCACATGCAATTTAAACCTAAGTCCGGAAAACATACGGGCGGGCAAATTTAATGTATGTCTGGAATATCATATAAAAAACTGCGCCGGGCCATGCATCGGGTTGCAATCACAGGAAGAATATCTCAAAAACATAGATGAAATCAAGGAAATCCTGAAAGGGAATACACAAGATATCAGCCGTATGTTGCTGGAAAAGATGCAGACGTTGGCAGCCGAAATGAAGTTTGAAGAGGCGCAGAAAGTGAAAGAGAAATATCTCCTGATAGAGAGTTACCGCTCCAAATCAGAGGTAGTAAGTGCTGTATTGCACAATATCGATGTATTCTCAATCGAAGAGGACGAGTCGAACTCTGCTTTCATCAATTATCTGCACATCACAAACGGCGCCATCAATCAGGCTTTCACGTTCGAATATAAAAAGAAGCTGAACGAATCAAAAGAGGAACTTTTGACGCTTGGTATTATTGAAATGCGGGAACGCTATAAAAGCCAGTCCAGAGAGATTATAGTGCCTTTTGAACTCGATTTGGAGTTAAACAATATCGTATTTACCGTTCCACAGCGGGGAGATAAGAAGAAATTGCTGGATCTTTCGGTTCTAAACGTGAAACAGTACAAGGCCGACCGCCTAAAACAGACAGAAAAGCTGAATCCGGAACAAAGGAGTATGCGTTTAATGAAAGAAATTCAGCAAGAGTTGCATTTGGAAAGACCGCCGCTACAAATCGAGTGTTTTGATAACTCAAACATACAGGGTTCTGATGCCGTGGCAGCCTGTGTTGTATTTAAGAAGGCCAAGCCATCAAAGAAAGATTACCGGAAATACAATATAAAGACGGTTGTAGGGCCTGATGACTATGCTTCCATGAAAGAGGTCGTCAGAAGGCGTTATCAACGCGCTATCGAAGAGAATTCTCCTCTACCCGACCTGATTATCACTGATGGCGGAAAAGGTCAAATGGAGGTCGTCAGAGAAGTCATTGAAGACGAACTGAATCTGGCTATTCCTATTGCCGGACTGGCAAAGGACAACCGCCACCGCACATCGGAGCTGCTTTTTGGATTTCCTCCGCAGACGATTGGTATCAAACAGCAAAGCCCATTATTCCGTCTGCTGACACAGATTCAGGATGAAGTACACCGTTTTGCTATTAGTTTCCATCGTGATAAACGCAGCAAACGACAAGTTGCGTCCGCACTGGATACCATCAAAGGTATCGGAGAAAAGACAAAAACAGCACTTTTGAAAGAGTTTAAGAGCGTAAAACGAATAAAAGAAACCTCTTTTGAGGAGATTGCCGCTATCATCGGAGAAGCGAAAGCCAAGACCGTAAAAGAGGGATTAAGCAATGAATCATCAAAAAATGAATAAGAAGCCGGCGGAATGGAGTCAGTTATCTTTCTATCATTTTTAGCCGCGGATTACACAGATTGCACGGATTTCACGGTTAAATTACTAAAAACCGCATTATCCTTTCAATCTGTATAATCCATGCCTAAATAATAAACCATTAAAGCTTTCGGCAAAACCTTATAATATTTTCCTGCCAACACACCGTTTTCTCTTTCGAATTTTGTAAATTTGCCTTTCCTAACCACGAAATAGAATAAATAACAATGCGAATAGTTATACAACGGGTAAGCCATGCGTCAGTAACCATTGAAGGACACTGCAAATCGTCCATCGGAAAGGGGATGCTGATATTAGTTGGCATCGAAGAATCAGACGGGCAGGAAGACATCGACTGGCTCTGCAAAAAGATAGTAAATCTACGTATCTTCGACGATGAAAATGGGGTGATGAACAAGTCTATTTTAGAAGATGGAGGCGAAATTTTAGTTATCAGCCAGTTCACGCTACACGCTTCTACCAAAAAGGGAAATCGCCCCTCCTACATCAAAGCTGCCAAACCGGATATCTCTATCCCACTCTACGAGCAATTCTGCAAAGATTTAAGCGGTGCACTGGGAAAAGAAATAGGCACAGGAATCTTCGGAGCAGACATGAAAGTTGAACTTTTAAACGACGGTCCTGTTACTATATGCATGGATACCAAAAACAAAGAATAGATATTCCATACTAATCATTAATCACTAATCATTAAAAAAATGACTCTGGAAGAAGCACAGAAACAAGTGGACCAATGGGTGAAAACATACGGTGTCCGCTACTTCAGCGAGTTGACCAATATGGTAGTCCTGACGGAAGAAGTAGGAGAACTGGCCCGTGTCATGGCCCGCAAATATGGCGACCAATCCTTCAAGGAAGGAGAAAAAGACAACATAGATGAAGAGATAGCAGACGTCTTATGGGTGCTTCTCTGCATCGCCAACCAGACGGGAGTAGACATCACTGACGCTTTCCGGAAAAGCATGGAGAAGAAAACGAAACGAGATAATAAAAGACATATCAACAACCCAAAACTGAAAGATCATGGAAGAGAATAACTCACAGCCCAACAAGTACAAGGCCGCATTGGCAAAGTATAATACCAATCTGAGCGATGCAGATATTCAAGCTCGCGTAGCTGAATTGATTGAGAAAAAAGTGCCGGAGAACAACACGGAAGACGTTAAGAAATTCCTGTTCAACTGCATTGATCTGACCACCCTGAACAGTACGGACAGCGACGAAAGCGTGATGCACTTTACTGAAAAAGTCAATCAGTTTGACGACGAATATCCTGATCTGAAAAACGTAGCAGCCATCTGTGTGTACCCCAACTTTGCAGCCATCGTTAAAAACACGCTGGAAGTAGACGGAGTCAATATCGCCTGTGTATCAGGAGGTTTCCCCTCTTCACAGACATTCATTGAAGTGAAAGTGGCAGAAACAGCACTGGCCATTGCAGACGGTGCAGACGAAATAGATATTGTGATTTCCATCGGCAAGTTCCTTAGCGGAGACTACGAAGGAATGTGCGAAGAAATACAGGAACTAAAAGAAGTTTGCAAGGAACACCATCTTAAAGTAATCCTCGAAACAGGCGCATTAAAGAGTGCTTCCAACATCAAGAAAGCCTCTATCCTATCCATGTATTCGGGCGCAGACTTTATCAAGACGTCTACCGGAAAGCAGCAGCCTGCCGCAACGCCGGAAGCCGCTTACGTGATGTGTGAAGCTATCAAAGAATACTATCAGAAGACAGGAAACAAGATTGGATTCAAACCGGCAGGTGGTATCAACACTGTTAACGATGCGATTATTTACTACACTATTGTAAAAGAACTATTAGGTGAAGAATGGCTTGACAACCAACTGTTCCGCTTGGGAACCAGCCGTTTAGCCAACCTCCTCCTTTCCGACATCAAAGGCGAAGAAATCAAGTTCTTCTAAAAATTAAAGGCTACATTAGCAATCAAATACGCCTTACCGCGCGACTCCCGTATCACGGGAATCGACGCGGTATTTTTTATTTAAGAAAAACTAAAGATAGTTACTGGAGAATTCGGAAAAATAATTATCTTTGTAAAAGGTTTAGCGATGAAAATATAGCTAATTAGTTATATTAGAGAACGTTTCATTTATTACCAGTTCCTGGAATTCGGCAAAATTCAAAGTTATGAATGGTAATAAGCAAACGGGTCTCACGCACCTTCATGTATATAATTTTGTTATATATCGAATGGAGCGTGGGACTGTTGCTTGTATACTCATAACGGCTTGCCGAAGCCTCAGGAAAATACATGGCAACAGTTCTCACGCTTTTCATGAACTTTATGGAGGTATTAAGGATGGACGCTTACACAAGAACCTTACGATTCAATCACAACCCTCTGAATCTCATCCTCGGAACAGAGAAAAAGAAGGGGCTACGCATCGGTTATATGGAAGCTGGACTGCAAGGCTTCTATCTCAACTCCATGGAGACCGGAGTCCATCCGCAAAAGCTATCCAGACTGCTGGCAGAAGAGTTCCACTGCACCGATACCGAGTCCGTCACCGGATTATTCCAGTTCCTGATTAACGAAGGAGACAGAGTCTCCTACCAGATTATGCTCCCCTACTTACTCTCCACAGAGAACATCAACGAGTTCGAAAGTATCATCCAAAAGCGCTTTTTCGGAGTAGAACGCTTCATTCAGCAAGGAAAGAATCTATACAGATTCGTGAAATATACAGAAGAAAGAAGAGACCCGATTATATGGATAAATGACTTAGAAAAAGGGATTATCGGATGGGACATGGGATTGCTTGTCAGCTTGGCGCGCGCCTCCCAAACATGCGGGCACATCAGCAAGGAACAAGCCTGGAAGTACATAGAACAAGCAGCCCAATTATGTTCGTTAGATCTTCATACAGCTGAAGAAATAGACAAGAGTTTCCTTTTAGGAAAAGCGATGAAATCGGGAAAGATAGAAGATTGGGATCGATTATTATCGTGCTATTCACTTCTGGGCAAACACCGGAGGTAATTATTTTTCGCGGTCTACCACGTAATCCAAGTAAGCCCGGAGGGCTACACAAATATCAGATTCCGGCAAAGAAGCCAGTAAATCAAAAGCCTTTTGCTTATAGATATTCATCGTCTGAACGGCATATTCAATGCCCCCATTTTCTTTGATAAACGAGATCAAATGAGCAATTTCATCGAGAGTAGCTGCACCCTCCTTTACCTTGATTGCCAATTCCTGCGCCTCATCGTTTTTTGTCGTGTTCAATACATACAAAGCGGGCAATGTCAGTTTACCTTCAAGCATATCATTACCTGTTGGTTTGCCAATCTCTCTATTATCAAAGTAATCGAAAATATCATCTTTTATCTGAAAGCAGATACCAATATATTCGCCCAACAAACGAGCCAGTTCGGCTTCTCCCTCCCCTACACCTACCGAAAAAGCGGCAGCTTTCGTACAGGCAGCAAAAAGAGCGGCAGTCTTCTTACGGATTACATCAAAGTAAACCTCCTCAGAAAAGCTATGATTACTTACATTTGAAAGCTGAAGCAACTCGCCGTCAGCAAGATCCTGCCCAAGAGTAGACACCAGTTGAATAATGCGGTGGCTGTTCGTCAGTTCGGCATGCACCAAACTGGTTGCCAGCAGATAGTCGCCCGTCAATACGGCTACTTTATTATTAAAGATAGCATTCACCGAGAGTTGTCCACGGCGTTCGGTACTTTCATCCACGACGTCGTCATGCACCAAACTGGCTGTATGAAGGAGTTCCAATGAAACAGCTGCATGAAGAGTGGAAGGACATACAGCACCATAAAGACGTGCCACCAGCAAAACAAGAATAGGACGCATCATCTTACCATTCCTCTGCCGTATGTGAGATACGACACTATCGAGCAATGCATTTGAACTGGAGAGAGAACTATCAAAAAGTTCTTTGAAGTCTCTTAGTTCTGCTTCAATCGGAGTTCTGATGAGTGAGATGCTGTCCATTAATTACACAATTTGAGCACAAAAGTAATAATAAAACGCTGAATACCGTATTTTTTTGTACTTTTACCATGAAAAATTAATTAAATCTATGGATTCAAGTAATAAATTATTTCTTTTAGACGCTTATGCACTGATATACCGGGCATATTACGCCTTTATCAAGAACCCAAGAATCAATTCCAAAGGATTCAACACTTCAGCTATACTGGGTTTTGTAAACACCCTCGAAGAAGTGCTGAAAAAAGAGAATCCCACTCATATAGGAGTAGCCTTCGACCCTGCAGGACCTACCTTCCGCCACGAAGCTTTCGAACAATATAAAGCGCAGCGTGAAGAAACTCCGGAAGCGATCCGCCTTTCCGTGCCTATTATAAAGGATATTATTCGTGCTTACCGCATCCCTATTCTGGAAGTTGCAGGCTACGAAGCCGACGACGTGATAGGTACGCTTGCCACCGAAGCCGGTCGCCAAGGTATCACCACCTATATGATGACTCCCGACAAAGATTACGGGCAGTTGGTAAGCGACAAGGTATTTATGTACCGTCCCAAGCACACAGGAGGTTTCGAAGTGATGGGTGTTGAAGAAGTGAAAGCCAAGTTTGACATTCAGTCTCCGGCACAAGTGATTGACATGCTCGGACTGATGGGCGACTCTTCGGATAATATCCCCGGATGTCCCGGAGTAGGAGAAAAGACTGCCCAAAAACTAATTTCTGAATTCGGAAGCATCGAAAACTTATTAGAGCATACCGACCAACTGAAAGGTGCACTGAAAACAAAAGTGGAAACGAACCGGGAAATGATTACTTTCTCGAAATTCCTCGCCACGATTAAAATCGATGTGCCCATCCAACTTGAAATGGATTCTCTTGTCCGCGAAGAAGCAGACGAAGATTCACTTCGCAGCATTTTCGAAGAACTGGAATTTAGAACGCTCATCGACCGGGTACTAAAAAAAGAGGTTTCCGGAAATGGAATAACCTCCACTCCCAAAAGCAAAGTAGCCACCGGAAAAAGCGCCCCCTCTCCTCTTCCACTTTTTCCCGAAGAAGGAGGCGGAATACAAGGCGATTTGTTTGCGAATTTCACGCCCAATGAGCCGAATGAAGCAAAAAAATCGAATCTAGAGACGTTAGAATCGCAGTCACGTAACTACCAACTCATTGATACAGAGAAGAAAAGAAGAGAAATTATTCAAAAGTTACTTACATCGAAAATTCTCTCATTAGATACGGAAACTACCGGGACCGAACCAATGGATGCCGAATTGGTCGGAATGAGTTTTTCCATTGCCGAAAATGAAGCATTTTATGTTCCTGTTCCATCAGACCGGGACGAAGCGTTAAAAATCGTAAAGGAGTTCCGCCCGGTCTTCGAAAATGAGAATTCGTTAAAAGTCGGACAGAATATCAAGTACGATATGATCGTTCTTCAAAATTATGGTGCAGTAGTAAAAGGTCCGCTTTTCGATACGATGATCGCTCACTATGTTCTTCAACCGGAACTTCGTCATGGCATGGATTACCTGGCAGAAATTTATCTGCATTATCAGACCATCCATATTGACGAACTGATAGGCCCCAAAGGAAAGAATCAGAAGAACATGCGCGACCTCGACCCGAAAGATGTATATCTGTACGCTTGCGAAGATGCGGACATCACTCTGAAACTGAAAAACGTATTGGAGAAAGAGCTGAAAGAGAATGACGCCGAACGTTTATTCTATGATATAGAAATGCCTCTTGTTCCGGTATTAGTCAATATCGAACGGAACGGAGTATTGCTAGACACGGAAGCACTGCAACAATCATCCGCTCATTTCACCGCCCAGATGGAGCAAATCGAAAAAGAAATCTACGAACTGGCCGGTGAGACCTTCAACATCGCTTCACCCAAGCAAGTCGGCGAAGTCTTGTTTGACAAGCTGAAGATTGTAGAAAAAGCGAAAAAGACCAAGACCGGGCAGTATGTCACCTCGGAAGAAGTGCTCGAAAGCCTCCGGCATAAACATCCTGTGGTAGAAAAGATTCTGGAACATCGCGGACTAAAAAAGCTATTGGGCACGTATATCGACGCACTTCCCCTACTTATCAACCCACGCACAGGAAGGGTGCATACCTCTTTCAACCAGACTGTAACCGCTACGGGACGCCTTAGCTCAAGTAACCCGAATTTACAGAATATCCCTATCCGCGACGAGAATGGAAAAGAAATCCGTAAAGCATTCATCCCCGATGAAGGCTGCCTCTTCTTCTCTGCCGACTATTCGCAGATCGAATTGCGTATTATGGCACACCTTAGCGAGGATAAGAATATGATTGATGCTTTCCTTAGCAACCACGATATTCATGCTGCCACCGCTGCCAAAATCTATAAGATTGATCTGAAAGATGTAGATTCCGACATGCGCCGTAAAGCCAAGACTGCCAATTTCGGTATCATCTATGGCATATCCGTATTTGGTCTTGCCGAACGGATGAATGTAGACCGCAAAGAAGCCAAAGAACTAATCGACGGTTACTTTGAAACTTATCCGGGAGTGAAAGCCTATATGGACAAAAGTATTCAGGTGGCCCAGGAAAAAGGTTATGTAGAAACAATTTTCCACCGGAAACGCTTCTTGCCGGACATCAACTCCCGCAATGCCGTTGTACGCGGATATGCGGAACGAAATGCCATCAACGCCCCTATCCAGGGAAGTGCGGCAGATATTATAAAAGTAGCAATGGCACGTATCTATCAACGGTTCCAGGCCGAAGGAATACAAGCCAAAATGATCCTACAAGTACATGACGAATTAAACTTCAGCGTTCCTGTCAATGAAAAAGAGCGTGTAGAAGAAATTGTCATCGAAGAAATGGAGAAAGCATACCGCATGCACGTCCCCTTGAAAGCAGATTGCGGATGGGGCAAAAACTGGCTTGAGGCACATTAAACCATCAAGTGGATAAAGGCCACCTCAATAAGGAATTGCTATCTTTTAGATACTAATTGCGCAGGGAGACTCCACCTTATCCGGGGTTTCCGCTTACAAAATAGAAGCAAGTATGGATAATAACATTATTTAACTCATTATCCAGAAAGCTAGAAAAAGGAATCCTTTTTCGACGAAGTGATTCATTCTATATCCGGCAGATTGACTGCCGGATATTTTTTTGTCACCAATCTTGGCAAAAAGCAACCCATCTCCGACCCTACATCTTGACATTTTGACAATATTTTATCTTCAAAAATGCATAAATACCAAATTAATATGTAGATTTGCAGCGTAAAACCAATGCATTTGATAGACAAATGAAAGTATAACTCAAAAACTTAAATAGCCATGAAAGCAAAAGTATCTTTAAAAATGTTCGTTTTATCTGCAGCTCTTCTTGTTGTGTCGCTTGCTACTTCTGCACGTAGCTACGATAATCAATTGATTTATAATCCAATCGAAGAGAATGGTATGACAGTGGGACAGACCGTTTACAAAATGGACGGAAACACACTTGCCAACTACATGAAGTACAACTACAAGTACGATGACAATAAACGTATGATTGAAAGCGAAGCCTTAAAGTGGAATAGCAACAAGGACGAATGGGAAAAAGACCTACGCATCAACTATACGTATGAAGGCAAGACCGTTACCACCAATTATTATAAATGGAACGCTAAAAAACAAGCCTATATACTGGTACCCGAAATGACTGTTACGATGGATAATACAAATATGTAACATAAACTCTCTCTCATTCTAATATTCTAACAAAAAAGATACGCCGCTTCTGCTGAAGAAGTGGCGTATTGCAATTTATAAGGTCTACATTACAAAACAAAGAAACGTTCTTGCAGTTCTTTCAGATAACTTCGAGAAATCATCAAATCGTTTTTATCGTGAAAAGGTGGATAGAGTTGGCAACACTTACCATCAATCATTGCCAAATAATTAACATTTACAATAGCCGATTGGCTAATCTGCACAAAAGCTTGTGAATAACTGATAATATCTTCTGCTTTTGTATTCCGCTTCAAATTCAGGCGAGTCTGATTAAACAAGACTACCTGCCATTGACGTTTGTCTTTCAGATACTCAAAAAAGCCGATTTCTTCCAGGCGTAAAAGCTTGAAACCCGTCACTGTGCTAATCATAAACATGCCTTGTTGTGGCATTAATGCACTGATAGAAGAGGCAAAAGAAGGCAAAAGAGGAAGCGCAGCAGAGGTCATTGCCTTCCGGTAACGCTCCATAATCACTTTCAGGTCTTCCGCCTCAAAAGGCTTTAACAGGAAGTCGAAAGCCGACTCACGCAATGCCTGAAGCAAGTATTTATCATAAGAGGTGTAAAACACCACCTTCATATCCCACAAAATATCCTCTCTAATTTCACTTAGCAGGTTAAGCCCCAATGTATCCGGAAGCTCCACATCGAGAAACAATAAATCCGGATGCAACTCCATAATCATCTTTTTACCCTTTGCACCATTCCCTGCAATTCCTTTTACTTCAAATTCACGATAGGGCTCTAACTCGCGGCGCAAAGCATCAATCGCTGTACGTTCATCGTCAACGATGACTACCTTATACTTTTCTTCTGTCTCCATCATAAATCATAAGAAAAACGAAACGGGATATATACCGACACTTCCGTACCGGTTTGTCCATCGCTTCTGTTGGTTATATTAAAACGTATTTTATCACTCTTGTTCTTTGTATTCAGTAATTGAATGGTCTGATACAACACTTTCAATCCTGTACCAGTACCCCGTGTGGCGGAAACTACCTGCGGGAGATACCCGCGTCCGTTGTCGGTAACCGTTATGCGAATCCCATTTGTTTCACGGGAAACATATACCATTAGCTCCTTTTTTCCGTCCTTTCCCGCCAGTCCATGTTTAATAGCATTCTCCACCGGAATTTGCACAATCATAGATGGAATCATGATGCGGGTTGCATCTAAACCGTCCTCCACCGTGATTGTTGCGACAAAATCTTCTCCGACACGTCCACGTTCCAGTTCGATGTATGTACGGACGAAATCCAGTTCGTCTTGCAAAGATACGCTCAATTTCTCGGTAAGTTCGAGGCTACGACGGAGATATTTCACCAGTTCCATCAGATTATGTTTCACCTCTTCCGAGCCGTTAAACTGATTGATCTCACGTCCCAGTACATTAAAAGTAAAATGAGGAGAAATCCGGCTTCTCAAATTCTCCATGCGGACACGGTTGATTTGCTGGAAGAAACGCTGGCGAAGAAACTCCCTCTTTTTACGCATATACCAGACAACTACCACTACCCCTGCCACAAGCAACACGCAGACAAGTACCCAGATAGATACGCTCAACTTGAGCACTCTCATCTCTGCCGCCTGTCGCTGAATCTGCATTTCTTTACGAAGCACGATTGTATCTTGCCGGTAGCGCATATCCAGTTCGGCAACACGCATCTGTACTCGTTCGCTACGAATGGAATCATCCAGATGACAATCGCGTTTCAGATACTCATAGGCATGGCGGTAATCACCAATCTGCTCAAAATAATGTTGTAGATACTGATTGCGTATAGTCAGCATATTAGCGTCAAGATGCCCGACAGGAGCAGTCCGGGCAATCATTGTTTTCGCTTGAGCTATATTTCCTTTCTTCAATACCAGTTCAATCATCTGGGTTTCGATGTAATGTACGGCCGAGTTATGCTGTATATCGGAGAAGAATCGATAACTCTCGTCCAGACAGACCTGTGCGGAGTCCAGTTTGTCAGTCAGCAGGTACAATTCTCCCAGGTTTACTTTAATAAAATTCTGTTCAAACACCATCTGCGGATAAGAAGAGACAAGCACATTGGCCCTGCGCATATACTTCAAAGCTTCCTGATAGTCTTTCCGGTAATAATAATGATTACCGCGATTGTTGAGATAAGTCCATCGTTCGCTCACGTTCATCTCATCGAAATACTGTCCGGCCAATTCATAGTAATGATTGGATAAATCGAAATCCCGCAGTTCCATATAGGTTTGCCCTAATCCGTAGTAGACAGGGAATTTCGCGTGCTCGGACAAGTTTAGCGAATCACAGAGAAACAGGGCACGACGATAATACGAAGCAGTGTGTGCCAAGTCACTGCGATGCAGGTAGGCATCAGCAGTATTGATACAAATATCCGGGAGCAGGTGCAGTTTTTTTCCTTTCAGACGATATTCGTAAGCTTTCTTATAGTCGGTAATTGCAGAATCAGGGCGGTTCAGTTGCATCCACACGTTGCCTTCGATATTATAAACATCGGATAATACATCATTCCATTGTGGAGATTGGAGAGATTCAGAAGATTGGGAAGCATTGCGGAAAAATTCCTTTACCCGGCGATTGTAATAGAGTATAGAATCAAAATCGGAAGAGACAAAGAATGTTTTCCCATAAAGGGCAAGCAAACGATAGTAAACCTGGGAATCTTGCGCCTGTGTCAGTGCGTCAAGCACCTGTGAGCGGGAATAATGCACATTGGAAAACAAAGAATCCTGTACACGAACTTCCAGAGAATCAACCAACACCTGTTCGCACGAAGAGTTATTGCGGTGTCTATCAGCATATCCGCAACTCAACAACATCAACAACCCCAACAGTCCAAATAGTTTCATAGCAGTCTTCCGATTCATCAGTCCCCTTATTCATGTCATGTTTTGAATGTGACAAAAATACATTATTTATCCTGAATCCCAGCGAATTTTATTATTTTTTTTAATACCTTTGTGCCCATATAAATATGAGTAACTGACCTAATGAGTCCACTGAACTTCACCCACATTTTGACACAGGCAGTCGATGAGCTATCGGAAAGCGAATCTTATAAAGGACTGTTTCATCAGCACAAAGATGGCGAACCACTGCCCTCTGCTAAAGTCTTGTATGAAATTATTGAGCTTTCACGCTCCATTCTCTTCCCCGGATATTACGGAAATTCTACTATTAACAGCCGGACAATTAATTATCACATCGGCGTCAACATTGAAAAATTGTTTGACTTACTTTGTGAGCAAATCCTGGCCGGATTGTGTTTTAGCACTTCCATAGAGGGGAAATGCAACGTCTGCTCCGACTCGAAACGGGAAGAGGCAGCACGTCTTGCTGCTAAATTTATCAGTAAGTTACCCGCCATGAGAAGAATACTGGCAACCGATGTGGAAGCCGCCTATAACGGTGACCCGGCTGCCGAAAGCTATGGGGAGGTAATTTTCTGCTATCCGGCTATTAAAGCGATCAGCAATTACCGTATCGCGCATGAACTGCTGGAACTGGGCGTTCCTTTGATTCCCCGCATCATCACGGAGATGGCGCATAGCGAAACGGGAATTGATATCCATCCGGCCGCAAAGATTGGCACTCACTTCACTATCGACCACGGTACGGGTGTCGTTATCGGTGCCACGAGTATTATCGGAAATAACGTCAAGCTATATCAGGGCGTCACTCTGGGAGCCAAGAGTTTCCCGCTGGATGCCGACGGAAAACCAATCAAGGGAATCCCCCGCCATCCGATCCTGGAAGACAATGTGATTGTTTATTCCAACGCCACTATTTTGGGAAGAATCACCATCGGACGTGACGCAACCGTAGGCGGTAATATCTGGGTAACGGAGAATGTTCCTGCAGGAGCAAGAATCGTACAAACTAAAGCAAAAAAATAAAATCAAAAGAATCTATATGAGCGAACAATTCGAGATGATAGCCAAGACTTTCCAGGGACTGGAAGAGATACTTGCAGAAGAACTGACAGCATTAGGAGCCAACGACATTCAAATAGGACGCCGCATGGTTTCATTCACAGGAGATAAACGTATGATGTATAAGGCGAATTTTTGCCTTCGCACCGCCATCCGTATCCTGAAACCAATTAAAAACTTTACAGCCAAAGATGCCGATGAGGTTTATAATCAAATACAGGCTATTCCATGGGAAGAATATCTCGATGTGAACAAGACGTTCGCTATCGATGCAGTAGTATTCAGCGATGAGTTCCGCCATTCGAAATTCGTTTCGTATAAGGTGAAAGATGCGATTGTGGATTATTTCCGTGATAAAACAGGAAAACGTCCGTCGGTACGTATCAACAATCCGGATGTACTTCTGAATATTCATATTGCACAGACTACCTGTACGTTGTCTTTGGACTCGTCTGGAGAATCACTTCACCGTCGCGGTTATCGCCAGGAAGCAGTAGAAGCCCCGTTAAATGAGGTATTGGCTGCCGGCATGATTCTAATGACCGGATGGCGCGGAGAATGTGATTTGATCGACCCGATGTGTGGTTCGGGTACTATCCCTGTTGAAGCGGCACTGATTGCTAAGAATATTGCTCCGGGAGTATTCCGTAAAGGGTTTGCTTTTGAGAAATGGGTAGATTTCGATGCGGATATGTTCGATGAGATTTACAATGATGACAGTCAGGAGCGCGAATTTGCTCATAAGATTTACGGATACGATAACAATCCGAAAGCTAATGAGATTGCGACTCACAATATAAAAGCTGCTGGCGTATCGAAAGACATCGTGTTGAAGCTACAACCGTTCCAGCAGTTTGAACAGCCACAGGAGAAGTCGATTATCATCACTAACCCGCCATACGGTGAACGTATTTCCACTAATGATTTGCTTGGACTTTATCAGATGATCGGTGAACGTCTGAAACATGCGTTTGTAGGAAACGAGGCATGGGTGCTTTCTTATCGGGAAGAGTGTTTCGACCAGATTGGTTTGAAAGCAAGTCAGAAAGTTCCTTTGTTCAATGGACCGTTGGAGTGTGAGTTCCGCAAATATGAGATTTTTGACGGAAAATACAAAGAGTTCAAGAGCCAGGAAGAGGGAGAAGAAAAGAAAGAGGCTGAAGGAGAACAGGCTCCAAGATTTAGAGAAAGAAAAGAATTTAAGCCACGCCGCGAAGGTGAGTTCAAACCGCGTCGGGATGGTGAATCCAGACCTCGCAGAGAGGGAGAATACAAGCCGCGCAGAGAAGGTGGTGAGTTCAAAGGTGGTGATGGAAGAGATAGAAAGCCACGGGGAGAATTCCTCGGAGGAAGAGATTCGAGAGGCCCGAGAGAGTTTAAAGGAAATCGGGAGCCGAGGATTCCGAAGAAGGAAGAGGAATAAACCATTCAATAGTTAATGACACATTATAACATCACACACTCATTAACACCCTGATAACCAACTTGAGGTCACAAATTGCAACCTCAAGTTCAAATAACATTTTCGCCAATAAGCTATCTATGATAGCAACCAATTAAAGAAAAAATGAACGACATTGTTATCATTGAAAATAAAATTTATGAGATCAGAGGTCAAAAAGTTATGTTGGACTTTGATTTGGCGGAGATGTATGAAGTTACCACAGGTAACTTCAATAAAGCCATTAAACGAAACATCGAACGATTTCCTGCAAGATTCATGTTTCAATTAAATAAAGACGAGTTCAACTTGATATTCCAAAATGGAATATCAAGTTGGGGTGGTACTCGCAAAATGCCTTACGCTTTTACAGAACAAGGTGTAGCAATGTTATCTGGAGTTCTGAAAAGTCCCCGTGCCATTGAAGTCAGTATTAATATTATGGATGCCTTCGTCCACATGCGTCAATACCTACTCTCCCATGCTCCGAAACAGGAATTGGAAGAATTGAGGAAAAGGATTGAATACTTGGAAGAGGACATATCCTCCGACAGAGAAAGCTACGAGAAGCAATTTGACGACCTATTCACCGCTTTCGCCAAGTTGAGTGCTGCCATTCAAATAAAGCAGACTCCCTTGGACAGAGTAAAAATAGAAGGATTTAAAAACAAATAATAAAGAAAAGAGCAATGAGTAAAATTGGAAAAAGAGCCATGCTTTTATTGTTGGCACTACCAATCGGATTCAATGTTATGGCACAAGAAACCAAAAAGCCGACACTGGAAGAATTGATTCCGGGTGGCGAGAGTTACCGCTATGCAGACAACCTGTACGGACTGCAATGGTGGGGTGACGAATGTATCAAGCCGGGCGTAGATACCCTTTATTCTATCCAACCCAAAACGGGGAAAGAAACAATGGTTATCACTCGTGAACAGATCAACAAAGTGCTTGAAGAGAACAAGGCAGGAAAGTTATCACACCTGTATTCCGTCAGTTTCCCATGGGCCGATAAGCCACAAATGCTATTCAAGATAGCAGGAAAGTTCATTGTATATGATTTCAAGAGCAATCAAGTTGTCAGCACTCTCAAACCCAAAGACGGAGCAGATAATGAAGACTATTGCGCAGCCAGTGGAAACGTGGCATACACGATAGGTAACAATCTGTATGTAAACGAGAAAGCGGTAACCAATGAACCCGAAGGCATCGTTTGCGGACAGACTGTACACCGGAATGAATTTGGTATCAACAAAGGCACTTTCTGGAGCCCGAAAGGTAACCTGCTCGCTTTCTACCGTATGGACGAGAGCATGGTGACACAATACCCGCTTGTAGACATCACTGCACGCGTAGGCGAAGTGAACAATGTACGTTATCCGATGGCAGGCATGACGAGCCATCAGGTAAAAGTAGGCATTTACAACCCTGCCACAGGCAAAAGCATTTATCTGAACGCAGGTGATCCCACAGACCGTTATTTCACCAATATCAGCTGGTCACCGGATGAAAAAAGCCTCTACCTGATTGAAGTAAACCGTGACCAGAACCACGCCAAACTTTGCCGGTACAACGCAGAAACAGGAGAGCCGATGGGTGTTCTCTACGAAGAAATGCATCCTAAATACGTGGAGCCACAAAACGCAATCATATTTTTGCCGTGGGACCCTACCAAATTCATCTATCAAAGTCAGCGTGACGGCTACAACCATCTTTATCTCTTTGATGCCGATGCAGCCAACATGAAAGGTGAAACTTATAACAGTGCCAACGGTGGTACTTATTTCCAGGCCGGCAAAGTCAAACAACTGACCAAAGGCAACTGGCTGGTCAGCGACGTCCTAGGATTCAACACAAAGCGTAAAGAAATCATCTTCACAGCCGTAGAAGGCTTGAGAAGCGGACATTTCGCTGTAAACGTGAGCAATGGAAAAATAAGCCAACCGTTCGAGAACTGCAAAGAAAGCGAACATAGCGGCATGCTTAGCGCTTCCGGCACTTATCTTATCGACCGTTATTCAACAAAAGACCAGCCTCGCATCATCAACCTGGTAGACACCAAAAACTTCAAAGAAACAGCCAATCTGCTGACTGCTGAAAGCCCTTACGAAGGCTACCAAATGCCAAGCATCGAAACCGGAACAATCAAAGCGGCAGACGGCACCACCGACCTGCATTATCGCCTGATGAAACCGGCCAACTTTGACCCGGCCAAGAAATATCCCGTCATCGTATACGTCTACGGAGGTCCTCACGCGCAATGCGTCACCGGAGGATGGCAAAACGGCGCACGCGGATGGGATACGTACATGGCAGGTAAAGGCTATATCATGTTCACCATCGATAACCGTGGCAGCAGCAACCGTGGACTGGCATTTGAAAATGCTACCTTCCGCCGTCTTGGCATCGAAGAAGGTAAAGACCAGGTAAAAGGCGTTGAATTCCTGAAATCCCTCCCCTACGTAGACAGCGAACGCATCGGCGTACACGGATGGAGCTTCGGAGGACACATGACTACCGCCCTGATGCTCCGTTACCCGGAAATATTCAAAGTAGGCGTTGCCGGAGGCCCGGTAATCGACTGGGGGTATTATGAAGTAATGTACGGCGAACGCTATATGGATACACCGGAAAGCAACCCAGAAGGCTACAAAGAATGTAATCTGAAAAACCTTGCCGGCCAACTGAAAGGTCACCTATTGATTATTCACGACGACCATGACGACACCTGCGTGCCACAGCACACCCTGTCGTTCATGAAAGCCTGTGTAGATGCCCGCACTTATCCCGACCTGTTTATCTACCCGTGCCACAAGCACAACGTAGCAGGACGTGACCGTGTACATCTGCATGAGAAAATCACCCGGTACTTTGAGCAGAACTTATAAAACTGACAAAGACACCACCGTATCCATACGAATCATAGATAACAGTATAAATCCATAACAATACAAAGATGAAGATATTATTACTAGGCTCGGGCGGCCGCGAACATGCACTGGCATGGAAAATTGCCCAAAGTCCGAAAGTTGAAAAACTATACATTGCTCCGGGAAATGCCGGAACAACTGCCGTAGGCGAGAATGTCAACATCAAAGCAACCGATTTTGAAGCAATCAGTGCTTTTGCTCTAAAAGAGAACATCCAAATGATAGTAGTAGGCCCCGAAGATCCGTTGGTAAAAGGAATCTACGATTACTTCCAAAACCGTCCGGAGCTAAAGCATATTGCCGTGATCGGTCCTTCGGCTCAAGGAGCGCAACTGGAAGGCAGCAAGGAGTTTGCCAAAGGCTTCATGATGCGCCACAACATCCCGACAGCCCGCTACAAAAGCATTACTTCCGAAAACCTCGAAGAGGGCCTCGCTTTCCTCGAAACGTTGGAAGCTCCCTATGTATTGAAGGCTGATGGCCTTTGTGCCGGGAAAGGAGTTCTCATCCTTCCTACGCTGGATGAAGCGAAGAAAGAACTGAAAGAAATGCTCGGCGGCATGTTCGGTTCCGCATCGGCAACCGTTGTGATTGAAGAATTCTTGAGCGGTATCGAGTGCTCTGTATTCGTACTGACAGACGGAGACAACTACAAAGTCCTCCCTGTAGCGAAAGACTACAAACGTATCGGTGAAGGCGACAAAGGATTGAATACAGGCGGTATGGGTAGCGTAACTCCGGTTCCGTTTGCTGACGAAGTATATATGGAGAAAGTACGCACACGCATCATCGAACCGACCATCAATGGTCTGAAAGAAGAAAAGATCACCTACAAAGGTTTCATCTTCCTCGGTCTTATCAAGGTGAAAGGTGAACCGATGGTTATCGAATACAACGTCCGCATGGGCGACCCGGAAACAGAAAGCGTGATGTTGCGCATTCAAAGCGACCTCGTAGAGTTGCTTGAAGGCACAGCGGCAGGCAACCTGAACGAGAAAACACTGGTGATGGACCCACGTTCGGCCGGCTGCGTCATTCTTGTCAGCGGTGGTTACCCAGAAGCCTACGAAAAAGGATTCCCTATCAGCGGACTGGAACAGGCTGCCGCCACCGACAGCATCATTTTCCATGCCGGAACAGCCATGAAAGACGGACAAGTGGTGACGAACGGAGGACGTGTGATTGCCGTTTGCTCTTACGGTGCAACGAAAGAAGAAGCATTGGCACAGAGCTACAAAGTGGCAGACATGATCGACTTCGACAAGAAGTATTTCCGCCGCGACATCGGATTCGATTTGTAAGAAACAACCTGTAATGATACGCCACGGCAGGCATAAATCCCCTATTTGCACAGCATATAGATCCTACAAAGCGATGATATATGCCCGCCGGGCGGCAAAAGAACTGACAGACCAATGAGAAATAAAAGACTACAAAGTCAAGTGACGGCAGGACGGTGGACCCTGCCTGCCGTTATCTTTATCTGCGCCCTATGCTGGGTGTTGACTTACTTTTTATTTCCCGACTCCATAGCCTCAACAACACCCAAGGACAGCTCTTCTTTCTTGCAATCCACCCGCGATTTACTGCTTCCGGGATGGGCAGAACGAATTGTCAGCTTTCTGGTTTACGCAATCATCGGCTATTTTCTGATAGAGCTGAACAACCAGTTCAGCATTATCCGCATGAGGGCTTCCATGCAGACAGCTATTTATTTCCTGCTAGTCACCGTTTGTCCGGGAATGCATTTACTATACATAGGAGACATTGTCGCCCTCGGTTCTCTTATTTCCATTTATTTTCTGTTTAAAAGCTATCAGCAAGCTCAAGCTGCGGGCTATCTATTCTATTCCTTCTTCTTTATCGGAGCGGGAAGTATTCTTTTCCCACAGCTCACCATCCTCTCGGTGCTTTGGTTGCTCGAAGCCTACCGTTTCCAGTCGCTCACTCCGCGTAGTTTCTGCGGCGCGCTGCTCGGATGGATGCTGCCCTACTGGATGCTGTTCGGACACGCCTTCTTCTATAACGAGATGGAGTTGTTCTACCGCCCTTTCAACCAGCTATTAACTTTCGGAGAAGTCTTTAACTTACAAATCCTTCAACCCTGGGAATTGGCTATACTGGGCTATCTGCTCGTGATGTTTATCGTCAGTGCTGTCCATTGCATCGCTGCCGGATTTGAGGATAAGATACGCACACGTGCCTATCTCCAGTTTTTGATAGACCTGACGCTCTTCCTGTTCCTGCTGATTGCCTTGCAACCGATATATTGCAGTGCCCTGCTGCCTTTGCTTATCATAAGCAACAGCATCCTGATCGGACATTTCTTTGTACTGACCAATAGTAAAAGTTCGAATGTGTTCTTTATCATTTCATTGGTCGGCCTCATCCTCTTATTTGCTTTTAATATATGGACGCTTTTGTAGATTCAACGATACAACTCCTCATAGAATGGGGACTTCCGGGATTATTCATCTCGGCTTTATTGGCTGGGAGCATCGTGCCTTTCAGTTCCGAACTGGTATTGGTGGCATTGGTGAAGCTCGGCCTGCCCCCGATAGCCTGTCTGATATCCGCCACTCTAGGCAATACAGTGGGCGGAATGACTTGTTACTACATGGGACGTCTGGGCAAAATCAGCTGGATTGAGAAATACTTCAAGGTAAAGAAAGAAAAGGTAGACAAAATGGTGAAATTCCTGCAAGGGAAAGGGGCATTGATGGCATTCTTCACCTTTCTTCCTGCCATTGGCGAAGTGATCGCCATTGCACTAGGATTTATGCGAAGTAACACATGGCTTACTATTGTTTCCATGTTTGTCGGCAAACTGATACGTTATATCCTTCTCCTGTATGTGCTCGAAAGTGCCTGGGATGCTATGGCGGGGTAGAGGTCTTTTTTAAGTATTAAGTTAAGTATTAGGTATTAAGTATTAAAGATTGAGTGATGGAAAGAATAATTGAGAGAACCGATGACGGGAGCGCTACTCTGTTTGTTCCGGAATTGAATGAACATTATCATTCGACGAAAGGGGCACGCACGGAGTCTCAACATATTTTCATCGATATGGGGTTGAAAGCCTCTCCTGCCGCTACTCCACGTGTTCTTGAAATCGGTTTCGGGACAGGACTCAACGCTTGGCTCACCCTTGAAGAAGCGGAAAGAAGCAGACGAAATATACACTATACAGGGTTGGAACTCTATCCACTAGACTGGCAGACAGTAGAACAGCTAGGATATATCTCCAGCGATGAACAGCTTACCATACATCGGAAGCAAACAACAACCAATGAGCAATTTACCCCGAATGAAGAAGAACAACAATCGGCTATCGAATTGTTTAAGCAGCTTCATACATCGCCCTGGGAAAAAGACGTGCAGCTTACACCGCACTTCACCTTACGAAAAATAGAAACGGACGTGAATAAGTGGAGAGTTGAGAACTCTCCATTTAACCTAGTCTATTTCGACGCCTTCGCCCCGGAAAAGCAACCGGAAATGTGGTCGCAAGAACTATTCAACCGCCTCTATGTTTTATTAGATAGAGACGGAATTCTGACTACCTACTGTGCCAAAGGTGTAGTACGCCGAATGTTGCAGACAGCCGGATTCACAGTAGAACGCCTCCCCGGACCTCCGGGTGGTAAACGGGAAATATTACGGGCCCGGAAACAAGAGTAGAAACAAGATAAGATTGAAACCCCGAAACAGAAAAAATCATGAAACAACAACTAAAAGATATGAGAACACTTTTCCTTCTTGGTACCTGCCTCCTGATGGCAGCCTGCACAGGACGTTCCTCCCAAGCAAGTAACGATGACGAGACAAAGCCGGTGATAACCGTCACACTGGAACCGCAACGTTATTTCACCGAGGCTATTGCCGGAGATAAATTCAAAGTAGTCAGCATGGTGCCCAAAGGTTCCAGTCCAGAGACATACGATCCTATCCCCCAGCAACTTGTTTCTTTAGGAGACAGCAAAGCCTATTTCCGCATCGGGTACATCGGCTTCGAACAAACCTGGATGGACCGCCTGATGAACAATACTCCCCATATCCAAGTGTTCGACACCTCGAAAGGAATCGACCTCATACTCAACAATGATGACCATGCCCACGGCCACAACAGTCACGACGGCCATATCCACGCCGTAGAGCCACACGTATGGAATTCTACCGGTAATGCTTTAATCATCGCCGGAAACACCTACAAAGCCCTTAGCCAACTGGATAAAGCAAACGAACCATATTATAGAAACCGTTACGATTCTCTCTGTCAGCGCATCCAGCACACCGACAGCCTGATTCGCCGGCAACTCTCCACCCCCGAAGCAGCCAAAGCCTTCATGATTTATCATCCGGCTCTCTCCTACTTCGCCCGCGACTACGGATTGCATCAGATTTCGATCGAAGAAGGAGGCAAAGAACCCTCTCCCGCTCATCTGAAAGACCTGATAGACGTCTGTCAGGCGGAAAATGTAGGCGTTATCTTCGTTCAACCGGAGTTTGACAAACGCAATGCGGAAACCATCGCGCAGCAAACCGGAACGAAAGTGGTCCCTATCAACCCGTTAAGTTATGACTGGGAGGAAGAAATGCTGAATGTAGCCAAAGCCCTTGCGCCGCAAGCTGCCACCAAATAAACGTATAAAGAAAGAACCAATCAAGCCCTTTCCAATGATGAAACCAATAATCGAAATAAAGAATCTTTCCGCCGGATATGACGGTCGCACTGTTCTCCACGATGTTAATCTAAGCATCTACGAACGGGATTTTCTAGGTATTATAGGTCCGAACGGAGGCGGCAAAACAACGCTTATAAAGTGCATCCTCGGTCTGTTGAAACCAACCGGAGGAGAAATTATATTCCATACTCCCGAGAAGACTCCCATAAGAACATCTACGGAAGGGACTTCGACAGAAACATCTGCCAAAAACTCCCACCAAAGTTCTTCCGCGAAATCCCAGCTTTTCCTCGGTTACCTACCGCAATATAGCACCATAGACCGAAAGTTCCCTATTTCCGTGGAAGAAGTGATCCTGTCCGGATTGAGCATACAGAAGTCGCTCACCTCCCGGTTCACTCCCGAACAGAGAGAGAAAGGCAAACAGATTATCGCCCGCATGGGGCTTGAAGGGCTTGAAAGCCGCTCTATCGGACAATTAAGCGGTGGACAACTGCAACGTGCCCTGTTAGGACGTGCCATCATCTCGGATCCTGCAGTGTTGATTCTTGATGAACCCAGCACGTATATCGACAAGCGTTTCGAAGCACGCCTTTATGAGTTATTAGCTGAAATCAATAAAGAATGTGCCATTATCCTTGTCAGTCACGACATCGGCACTGTATTGCAACAGGTAAAATCCATCGCCTGTGTCAATGAAACGCTGGATTACCATCCGGACACGGGCGTCACTACCGAATGGCTGGAAAGAAACTTCAACTGCCCCATCGAACTATTGGGACACGGCACACTGCCTCATCGGGTTTTAGGGGAACATCATCACCATCATTAAAGGATACACATATTCAATATCCCAAACATATATATACAGCAACCCAAGTATTAATACCTGAAATCTCAACCATTAACAGCTGATATTACAAGTGTTAACACCTAACGTCCAAGCTATTAATAGTAAACTTCCGTTGTATTAATAGTAAACTTGTTCTTCTCTAACAGGAAAGTTATGATTGACTAAGGATAATCTATAAACGCAAGTTACGTTTATAAAATTGAAAGCTTTGTTTTTATAATTGCAAGTTTCATTTATAAAAACAAAACTTGCAATTATAGTTTATGACTAATGAAAAGGAAGTTTGTTATTAAGGCAAAAGAAGTTCACTAACAGGATAAAGGAAGTTTATCTCTAATACACCAGAGCTTATTTATTAAAGGACTAAAAATAATTTCCTTACTTGCCAACACACAAGTTCCCGCCTTCCGGAAGAGTGAAAGAGATAGTAAATCAGCCCTCCGTTACTTAATATTTCTTACTTTCTTCCTCATTATCCTTACAAATCACTATCTTTGCGACCTCATAATTTGTTTTTAACGAATAAACTACGATAGTGCTAATGAAACAGTACAGAACCGTAAACAACCTTATGGGTTGGCTTACATTCATCATTGCGGCAACCGTCTACTGCCTGACAATAGAACCGACCGCAAGTTTCTGGGATTGCCCGGAGTTCATAACCACCGGCTATAAACTGGAAGTCGGACACCCGCCCGGCGCGCCTTTCTTCATGCTAGTGGCGAATCTGTTTTCTCAATTTGCTTCCGACGTAACAACTGTTGCTAAAATGGTGAATTACATGAGTGCCCTCATGAGTGGCGCCTGTATCCTGTTCCTTTTCTGGAGCATCACCCACCTGGTACGCAAACTGGTTATCACTGACGAAAACAATATCACCAAAGGACAGCTTATCACAGTGATGGGTAGCGGACTGATCGGTGCACTGGTTTATACATTCAGTGACACATTCTGGTTCTCGGCCGTGGAAGGTGAAGTATATGCCTTCTCCTCCCTCTTTACCGCTGTTGTTTTCTGGTTGATTCTGAAATGGGAAGACGTAGCCGACCAGCCGCACAGCGACCGTTGGATTATCCTCATCGCCTATCTGACCGGATTGAGTATCGGTGTGCACTTATTGAACTTGCTTTGTCTGCCTGCCATCGTATTGGTATACTACTACAAAAAAACGCCGAATGCTACCGCCAAAGGTTCGTTAATAGCGCTATTAGGTTCAATGGTGCTCGTTGCAGCCGTGCTTTACGGCATCGTACCGGGTATCGTGAAAGTAGGCGGCTGGTTTGAACTGTTGTTCGTCAACGGACTCGGAATGTCATTCAATTCGGGCGTAGTGGTTTATATCATTCTGCTTGCAGCCGCTCTGATTTGGGGTGTATACGAAAGTTACACCGAAAAGAACAAAGCGCGCATGGCTATCTCCTTTATCCTGACGATCGCTTTGCTGGGTATCCCCTTCTACGGACACGGAGCCAGCAGTATCATCATCGGTATTTTGGTTATTGCCGCACTGGGACTTTATCTTGCTCCGAATGTACAGGCTAAAATCAAAGAGAGATGGCGTATCACCGCCCGCACCATGAACACAGCATTGCTGTGCACCATGATGATCGTAATCGGGTATTCTTCTTACGCACTGATCGTTATCCGTTCTACTGCCAACACTCCGATGGACCAAAACTCACCGGAGGATATATTCACCCTGGGCGAATACCTCGGCCGTGAACAATACGGAACCCGTCCGCTCTTCTACGGCCCTGCTTTCTCTTCGAAAGTGGCACTCGACGTAAAAGACGGCTATTGTATTCCGCGCCAGTCGGAAGCAGGAAGCAAGTTTGTCCGCAAGGAAAAGACTTCTCCCGACGAAAAAGACTCTTATATCGAACTTCCCGGACGTGTGGAATACGAATATGCACAGAATATGTTTTTCCCGCGTATGTACAGCTCGTCACACGCACCACTCTACAAGCAATGGGTAGACATCAAAGGGCATGACGTTCCTTACGACCAATGCGGAGAAATGGTAATGGTGAACATGCCTAACCAATGGGAAAATATCAAATTCTTCTTCTCCTACCAGTTGAACTTCATGTACTGGCGTTATTTCATGTGGAACTTTGCCGGACGGCAGAACGACATACAGGGTAGCGGAGAAATTGAACACGGCAACTGGATCACCGGTATTCCGTTTATCGACAACTTGCTGGTAGGTAATCAGGAACTGCTTCCGCAGGATCTCAAAAACAATAAAGGACACAATGTATTCTACTGTCTGCCGCTGATTCTCGGCTTAATCGGACTCTTCTGGCAGGCTTATCATAGCCAGCGGGGTATCCAGCAATTCTGGGTGGTCTTCTTCCTGTTCTTCATGACAGGTATCGCCATCGTGCTCTACCTCAACCAAACCCCTGCACAGCCCCGTGAACGAGATTACGCGTATGCCGGTTCGTTCTACGCCTTTGCCATCTGGGTAGGTATGGGAGTGGCAGGTATCATCCGTATGCTGCGAGAATACTGTAAGATGCAGGAACTTCCGGCAGCCGCACTGGCTTCAGTGCTCTGTTTGTTCGTCCCCATCCAGATGGCGGGACAGACCTGGGATGACCACGACCGTAGCGGACGCTTCGTTGCCCGCGACTTCGGACAGAACTACCTGATGACCTTACAGGAAAAAGGAAATCCGATTATCTATACCAATGGTGATAATGATACTTTCCCATTGTGGTACAACCAGGAAACAGAAGGCTTCCGTACAGATGCCCGCACCTGTAACCTAAGTTACTTGCAAACAGACTGGTATATCGACCAAATGAAACGCCCAGCCTACGATTCCCCTTCGCTTCCTATCACTTGGGACCGTGTGGAATATGTAGAAGGACAAAATGAATATATTCCTATCCGTACGGAAATGAAGGCTTTCATCGACAGCTATTTCAAACAGGCAAACGAACTGGCTGCACAGGGAGACACTACCATATTATCACTCGTTCACTCCATTTTTGGTGAGAATCCATACGAATTGAAGGAAATCATCAACCGTTGGATGCTCGGTAAGAACGACCAGTTGAAAGAGCTTCTCAAAAAGACTGGAAAAGATATCCAACTGCCGCTTATCCCTACGGACAGCATCGTAATGAAGGTGGACAAAGAAGCCGTACGCCGCTCCGGCATGAAGATACCGGAAGCTCTGGGCGACTCTATCCCCGAATACATGACAATCACCCTTAGAGACGCCAACGGCAACCCGAAACGCGCCCTCTACAAGAGTGAACTGATGATGCTCGAAATGCTTGCCAATGCCAACTGGGAACGTCCTATCTATATGGCAATCACCGTAGGAAGCGAAAACCATCTGGGCATGGGCAACCACTTTATGCAGGAAGGTCTTGCCTACCGTTTCACACCATTCGATACGGACAAACTGGACAGCAAGATAGACAGCGAAAAGATGTATGACAACCTGATGAACAAGTTCAAGTTCGGCGGTATCGACAAACCGGGTATCTATATCGACGAGAACGTGATGCGTATGTGCTACACGCACCGCCGTATCTTCACGCAACTTGTAGGCCAGCTTATCAAAGAAGGCAAGAAGGATAAGGCACTCGCCGCACTCGACTACGCCGAAAAGATGATTCCGTCATACAACGTACCGTACGACTGGGCAAACGGCGCCTTCCAAATGGCAGAATCTTATTACCAGCTGGGACAGAACGAGAAAGCCAACAAGATCATCGACGAGCTTGCCAACAAATCGCTCGAATACATGATCTGGTATCTTAGCCTGAACGATAACCAGCTTGCCATCGCCGGCGAAAACTTCGTGTACAACGCCAGCTTGCTTGACGCCGAAGTCCGCTTAATGGAAAAATACAAATCAGAAGAACTCGCGAAACATTACTCCACGCAACTCGACCAACTTTATAACGAGTACGTGACAAGAATGAAAGGGAAATAAATAGTAAGTATTAAGTATCAGGTATTAAGTATTACCATAGGCTTCCGACATGTTTTCCGCATGGATAATACTTAATACTTATTACTTAATACTTGTTTAACACAGACTCTCATGTTTATAGAACAACCACCTTGGCTTTTCCGGGCGTTGTATCCACAAGCTATCTTCCGGATGGATCCGAATGAACGGGCAGTCTATCTGACTTTTGACGACGGCCCCATCCCTGAAGTAACTCCCTGGGTACTGGAAGTATTGGAAAAGCATCATGTTAAAGCTACCTTCTTTATGGTAGGCGACAATATACGCAAGCACCCGGATGAATACCGGATGGTGGTAGAACACGGACACCGCATCGGTAACCATACCTTCAACCACATCCGTGGATTTGAATATTCTAATCCTGATTACCTCGCAAACGCCAGAAAGGTAGACGAAATTATTCATTCCGATCTCTTCCGTCCGCCACACGGACACATGGGGTTCCGGCAGTATTATACCTTGCGCTATCATTACCGCATTATCATGTGGGATCTCGTAACTCGTGATTATAGTAAACGGATGCGCCCGGAACAGGTATTGAACAATGTGAAGCGCTATGCACGCAACGGTTCCATCATCACTTTCCATGATTCACTGAAGTCTTGGAATAACGGTAACCTGCAATATGCACTTCCTCGTGCCATTGAATTCCTGAAAGAGGAAGGGTATGAGTTCAAGATGTTATAGAAACAACCTTTGAGAAAACAGGAACTTCGAAAAGAACAGAGATTTTTGAAAAAAGTCTCCAATGAGCCCAAAAGCTCCCTGATAAGAAGATAAAAATATAAGCCGAGGTCTTACGCCCCGGCTTTTGTAGTTTAAGGCCTGTTTCGTGCCCGAAATTGGGAGATCACTCCTCTTTCTTATAAGATGTCAGTACAAGCGCATTTCGCCCGGCAAAGGGAAAAAAGAGGGCAAAATAACCGGTATTCAAAAAGTTTCTGATTCACATTACCCTTTCCATCCGTATTTTTTTATACATTTGCAACGGTCTATTCCGCAGAAAGCCTCCGGGTGGCGAGGGAGAGATGTTTATATTGAGAAGACGTTTACAAGCGTTTGTCATTTATGTTCAAAACTTCGCAAACTTTGACCTATCGGAATGACTAACAGCAACAAAGACGTCCTCCTGATGTGTATTTATATACATCCGTGCCTCACTTTGATAAACAAAGGGGGGCTACGGGTGTTGTACATATCGGCGTGGGCTTTCTGCGTTGTTCGTTCCCGATAATTGGCATTGCGAAGGCCTTGAACATGGAACGGACGAAGGTGAGAGATTC
>NC_021017.1:2904883-2911436 GCF_000210075.1 Bacteroides xylanisolvens XB1A | reverse complement strand
CTATATATTCCTGTCAACAATAGATTGAATTGTCCGCCCAACGGGAATCCGGGGGACACACATAAGCAGAATAGGCACATGATTCATGCGGGACAACTTATTGAACGCACGCTTCACGAACAGGGACGCACCGTCACCTGGTTCGCTACCCAACTATGCTGCACACGCCCCAATGTTTACAAGATATTCCGGAAAGAGAATATCGACATCCACCTGCTCTGGCGCATCTCCTACATCCTCGGCCACGATTTCTTCCGTGATCTGTCCGACAGCATCAACACCGGAAGCTTCCCCAGTGTATCCAAATAGGATACAATTTCGTATCGTTCTTGGAACTATGTTTTCACCCGGTAGTATACTCCTTTCGCATACCTTTGCAGGCATATTAACATATAATCACAAAAGGACATGAAAACGAAAAAACTATTTCTGATTATTACTCTGGTTGTCGGTTGTGCCGTCGGAGCCCATGCGCAAAAGACGGTCTTCAAGTTTCGCGACGCACAGGCACGTGCAGGTGATGCAGTTACTGAAGTTTGTGTCAAACCTACAGTTGTCGAGGTGAAAATACTGGAAGATAAGGGACGGATCAAGGATGAATGGACACTAAGCAAAGAGGAAGTGGAAATCGCCATGAAAGGAGAACTTGACAACATCCGTGCATGGGGGACGTATCTGTCCACCATCAAATACAACTGCGATGTCATCATGGGAGCCACTTTCAAAGTGGAAGATAATGAAAAAACAGGGGGATACACGGTTACAGTAGTAGGTTATCCCGGCATCTTCGTCAACTGGCATCCGGCCACAAAAGAAGATTATGAATGGATACGTCTGCAAAAGTTATCACCCACAGATGGAAAAAGCCAGATAGCGCCCGTCGTTAAGAATAAGAATTAATCACTAAAATATCAATAACAATGAAAAAAGTACTATCAATGGTTGCCGCACTCTTATTGTGCGTAGGAACTCAAGCGCAAATCGTATCATCCAGAAGCGCAATCGTCAAAACAGAGAAGCAAGCCAGCAGCACACAATGGTTCTTGCGTGCAGGTTTGAATATCATGAATTTCTCCGGTGACGGGGCCGAAGGAGCTGATTCAAACATCGGATATAACGCAACATTTGGTTATCAGAAGCCTTTAGGCAGTACAGGAGGATACTGGGGGATGGAGTTTGGACTTGGCTCCCGTGGTTTCAAAGTGGACGACACGAAATGTATGGCTCACAACATACAATATTCTCCGTTCACATTCGGATGGAAATTTGCTGTGGCGGACAACGTCCGTATCGACCCGCATGTAGGAGTCTTCGCTAGTTACGATTACACAAGCAAAATGAAAGAAGATGGAGAAAGCATCAGTTGGGGTGATTATGCAGATTATATGGAGGTTGACTACAATCATTTTGATGCCGGTATGAATATCGGCGTAGGAGTCTGGTATGACCGTTTCAATCTGGATCTCACCTACCAACGCGGATTTATAGATGCATTCAGCGATGCCGACGGATTCAAAACCAGTAACTTTATGATTCGTCTGGGTATTGCCTTCTAAGGACAACCAAACCTCAATAAACCATATTATTTATTCAGCGTCCACGATCTTTTCTTTTCACAAAAAGGGCCGTGGATGCTGTTTTCTTAAAAAGAACGGAATATGATGACCAAACGACAATTTCTGGTAATCTTGTATCTACTGCTAGGAATTATCCCACTAACAGCACAGACTTTCACCGAACAGAAAAAGAGCTATCCTGTCAGTGCAGACGGCAATAAATATGTGGTCAGCGGATTTACCCCTTTCAGCGATATGCAAGACGAAAACATCTACGCTAATGCACTGCTATGGATCGTCAAGAATGTCTGCCCACAGTTACGGGAAGGAATAGCGGAGGTCAACGTACCGGCTAAAAACTTCAGTTGCGATCTGATACTTGCCTCGCAGGCAGACTCAAGCCAAAAGAATACTTACTATTGCAAAGCCCTGTTTCAAGTAAAGGACGGTAAACTGGTCTATTATCTTTCCAATATACGGATAGAGTCATCAGCAGTGATAATGAAAAAAATCACTCCTATGGAGAAGCTACAACCGGACAAGAAAGCATCTCACAAAGAAATCATGGATGATTTCGTACAGGTTGAATCGCAAGTATTGAACAAAATGTTCGACTTCATCATAACGAACCAGCTTTCACCGATTACTCACTGGAATGAAATCAACATCAACAAGCCGGTGAAAGGCATGACGGAAGATGAATGTCTACTGGCTTTCGGCAAACCGCAGACTATTCAAGAATCAAATGGAGAAGTACAATGGATGTATTCCAGCTCGTTCTACCTGTTCTTCAAGGACGGACATGTGGAAACTATTATCAAATAGAGTCTAAAAAACGAATCATCTCAAAATCAAACAATTAAAACAATTTATTATGAAAACAATCTGGAAAGCAACTGTTTGCATAGTTGCAGTATTACTGTCGTTCAGCATTTATTCCTGTGGCGACGACGATGACGACGCTGTCGGTTCACGCGATTTATTGTTAGGAACATGGAATGGAGTGTATTATCTTTCACAAGAATGGGAAGATGGTGAAAAGGTAAGTGACTCTAAAGAAGATTTTGTAAATGGAACCAACCGTTATTCCATAGAGTTCAAGGAAGACGGTACGTATGTAGAAAAAGATGTCTACAACTCCTCCGGAAGTACTAATTATTATCATGGTACATGGAGCTACTCCGGTAATAAGCTGACTCTCATCGACACTGAAGAGGATAATTACACAGAAGTGTGGATAGTGACCACAATGACAGAAAATGAATTAGTCTATGAACTTCGTGAAAAAGAGAAAGAAGACGGAACAACATACGAATATTACGAACAACACGCTTTTACGAGATAATTCAAAGGCGTTATAACATAAAAACTTTCTTTCTTTTTCAGGAAGATAAAATTAAGCAAAGGTTTCTTTGGTGAAAAGAAACCTTTGCTTAATCTATTGGAAAAGCAATTCAACACATCAATATGCCACTGTCAGCGGTGTGCGCAACTTCTGCGCATATTCAGCCATATATTTATTCCAGGCATCCGGAGTCTTAATAGCAGCCTTATCCCAGGCAGAACCCCAATAATAAGTATATTCAGAACCCGGCTCATATTCGCTGATAGCCAAAACGTGACCGTCGGCCCCGCCACGTTCTTTCTTTTCCTTTTCAGAAAGAAAAACCACTTTCGCTTCTTTCACCTGTGCAGGAAATGCAGCACCGACAAATATCTTGCCGTTTGCACCGCTACGATCTGTTGTAGGATCCACGTAAGTGATATAGCCATTGGCAGCATCTGCCACAGTCGCACCGTCCGGTTCACGCAACACAAGTCCGGTAGTCACCGGCATTGCTTCTTTCAGATTGGTATATGAAACAATCGTTTTGTTGAGATAAGAACCTGCATCCAGTGAGATTACACGAGTCTCCACTACATTAGAGTCTCCACGAACTACCAGCGGATTAAATTCCAGCTTCACCGTGAAACGCAGCGGACCATTATCAAGGATTTCCTGTGTACGATAGCAGTAAGGATAGATAATAGTGTCACCCGCCATCAGAGCAGCAACACCGGCACCCAACGTAGGTCCTACGGCATAGCAATCCATGCCATATCCATGATCGATATGGTAAGAGATAGCTTTTTGTAGTTCGGAGGCAGCTTTAGGATCTGTCTTTTTCAATTCAGCTATCTTGGCACGCTTTTCAGGATTCAGTTCTTCCGCATAGAGAGATTCCAGAATCGGCTCCGTTGTGTTGTACTTCGTGAAAAGGTCGTAGCCGAAACCACGCTCTCCGCGGGCTTGCAAAGCAGGGCCATACGCACGGAATCCGCCAAGATCATTCTCCCAGGCAACGTCGTCCAGACGTTCGGGGTAGTACTTACCGCAAGCAACGACATCGAAAGGTGCCGGTGTACCCGGTTGAATAGTGTAAACAGCCGTTCCGTTCGCTTCTACCGTAGCGGGGAAAACAACCTTTTCGTCATACGTCACCTGATAAGGCACTTGCTGACCGTCAACATCAAGCACTACAATCTGCGCTGTATCTGCCAGTTTCAACTTGGCAACAACATCGCTCATCGGCACTTCAACCATCTCCCCCACCCGTTCAAGAGCCAGCGGATTGGTCACTGTGATTGTCATTGACTGTTTACTGTCGGCACAAGAAGCAAACCCTATCAAGACTACAGCAAACAGAATTAATATCTTTTTCATAATTAGTCTACATTGAATGAATAATATATACTTTGCAAATAGAGGCTATTATATCCGCATCTGTTGGATATATAGATCCAACGCATCAGCTATATATATCCAACGTGTTGGATATATATGTTCAACACGTTGGGCATATATGTCCAATAAGTCGGTCCTATAGCTCCTGCAAAGGGAATGATAAAAAATAAGGTGACAGATGAAAAGAGGATGCTCTTTGCCATTCTATCACCTTATCGGAATCTCTTCTATCTTACATTATTTCGGCTGTTTTCCGATATAAGCAAGGATACCACCATCTACATAAAGAACGTGGCCGTTGACAGCGTTAGAAGCTTCAGAAGCAAGGAATACAGCAGGACCTGTCAGTTCTTCAGGATCCAACCAACGACCGGCAGGAGTCTTGGCGCAGATGAATGAATCGAATGGGTGACGGCTTCCGTCTGCTTGTTTCTCACGAAGAGGAGCAGTTTGCGGAGTAGCGATGTAACCCGGGCCGATACCGTTACACTGAATGTTGTATTCACCATATTCAGAGCAGATATTGCGAGTCAGCATCTTCAGTCCACCCTTAGCGGCAGCGTAAGCAGATACAGTTTCACGACCCAGTTCGGACATCATTGAGCAGATGTTGATGATTTTACCAGCACGTTTTTCCATCATAGCAGGAAGAACAGCCTTAGCAACGATGAACGGAGCATTCAAGTCGATGTCGATTACACGACGGAAATCAGCAGCATCCATCTCGTGCATAGGAACACGACGGATAATACCTGCATTATTTACAAGGATATCAATTGTACCTACTTCTTTGGCAATTGTAGCAACCATAGCCTGAACAGCCGGTTCGTCTGTCACGTCGCATACATAACCGTGAGCTTTGATACCTTTTGCAGCGTATGCAGCCATTCCTTTGTCTACCAACTCTTGATTGATGTCGTTAAAACAAACTTTAGCGCCTTGTTCTGCGAATGCAGAAGCAATAGCAAAACCGATACCATAAGAAGCACCTGTAACGAGCGCTACTTTACCTTCCAAAGAAAAATTCAAATACTGATTCATAATTCTTTTTATTATTAAATTAGGAAAACTATTGGATTTGTTATTTCAAATCTGTAATCAACGAGAAGTCCTGATCGCCATAGTCGAGGTTCTCACCACCCATTCCCCAGATAAAGGTATAGTTGTGGGTAGCAGCAGCCGAGTGGATAGACCATTCGGGCGAAAGAACAGCCTGATCGCCTTTCATCCATACGTGACGTGTTTCGCCTACCTCACCCATAAAGTGGCAGATAGCATGATCTTCGGGAATCTCGAAATAGAAGTAGGCTTCCATACGACGGCTGTGTACGTGGGCCGGCATCGTATTCCAGACACTTCCCGGAGCCAGTTCCGTCATACCCATCTGCAACTGGCAGGTGGGCAACACCTGATTCACCAGCATCTTATTGATATTACGGTGGTTGGAGCCTTCCAAAGAACCCATTTCAGCTACTACGGCATCGGCTTTCGTCACCTTACGGTCGGGATAATTGCGATGTGCAGTCAGTGAGTTGAAGTAGAATTTGGCAGGATGAGCAGCGTCTTTGCTTTCGAAAGTCACTTCACGGTCGCCCGAACCCAGATAAAGAGCTTCTTTATAGTCCAGTTCGAACTCCGCGTCGCCTGCTTTCACAATACCGGGACCACCAACATTGTAGATACCCATTTCGCGACGGGTAAGGAAGAACGGAGCTTTCAGCGGATCGATTGCTTCGAGCGTCAGCACCTCTCCTACCGGCAGCGCACCACCTACCACCATACGGTCGTACATGGAATATACCATATTTACTTCATTGGGGACAAATATCTTTTCAATTAAGAAATCTCTGCGGATTCTTGTAGTATCATAACTTTTTGCATCTTCAGGATGCGCAGCATAGCGAATTTCATAGTTCGTTTTCATACCTTATTTATTTATAGTTATTGAATAAGTTCTCTTTCTACGTACACTTCGTTTACGTACACGATGCAAAAATAGCAAAAGAAAACGGGTTTACCTTGCAATTTTGTTCCAATTATCCACCAAAAATGTCCAGAATCTGTGCAATGTACACTTTTTTAACGAACTATAATACGATTTGGGAGAGATTTCTACCTAATACAGTTTGAACCTTCTATAATAAAATACAAGCTATTCAACGACCAACACGATAAGCATTAAAATAGTCAATATAACGAATAAAATAAGATTAATGAATTCTATATACGCTGATCCCCTATATACTTCAATTTTATAAGGATATACAAAAAC
>NC_021017.1:2878697-2903441 GCF_000210075.1 Bacteroides xylanisolvens XB1A | reverse complement strand
CCCAAAAACGACGACTTCAGAGTCACGAAAGAAAAACCCCGAAAGATGTCTCTTTCGGGGCTTTTCTTCGTTGGACTACCAAGATTCGAACTTGGACAAACAGAACCAAAACCTGTTGTGCTACCATTACACCATAGTCCAAACTTATGTGCTTTCTGTTAAAAAGCGGTGCAAAGATAGAGGTTTGCAAGCAAACCTCCAAATATTTCGTTCACTTTTTTACATTCTATCGAGTGAATCGTGCATTATTACTTTGCAATCAGCAAAAAATAGTTCTTTTTACCGCGCTGAACAAGCAGATATTTTTCATCGAGCAAGTCAGCAGTTGTGATTACCTGATCAAAGGCCGTTAGTTTCTCTTTGTTCAATGAAACGCCACCGCCTTGAACCAACTTACGCATCTCACCTTTCGAAGCAAATACAGCCGCATTATCGACGAACAAATCTACTGCCTTCACTCCTTCTGCCAACGCATCACGGGAAATCTCAAATTGGGGTACTCCTTCAAATACAGCCAGCAATGTATCCTCGTCCAATTTGCGCAAAGCGTCGGAAGTAGCATTACCAAACAAAATATTGGATGCGTCAACCGCTGCGTTATAATCTTCTTCCGAGTGAACCATCACAGTTACTTCTTTAGCCAGACGTTTCTGAAGGAGACGCAAGTGCGGAGCAGCCTGATGTTCGGCAATCAGTGCTTCAATTTCTTCTTTTTCGATAGAAGTGAAGATTTTGATATAACGCTCGGCATCGGAGTCGCTTACATTCAGCCAGAATTGATAGAACTTGTAAGGTGAAGTATAGCGAGGGTCCAGCCAGATATTTCCGGATTCTGTTTTACCAAACTTACCGCCGTCAGCTTTTGTAATCAGCGGGCAAGTCAGTGCGAACACCTCTCCCCCATTGGTACGGCGGATCAATTCGGCACCGGTAGTAATGTTTCCCCATTGGTCAGAACCACCCATCTGAAGCTTACAGCCCTTTGTTTCATACAAATGAAGGAAGTCATATCCTTGAAGCAACTGATAAGTGAACTCGGTAAATGACAATCCATCACGCGCTTCACCATTCAGACGGCGTTTTACAGAGTCTTTTGCCATCATATAGTTCACAGTAATGTGCTTACCTACTTCGCGAGCAAAATCGAGGAAAGTGAAATCTTTCATCCAGTCATAATTGTTCACCAGTTCGGCACGGTTAGGCACATCCGACTCGAAGTCGAGGAACTTGGCAAGCTGTTTCTTGATACATGCCTGATTGTGACGCAATGTTTCCTCGTTCAGCAGGTTACGTTCTGCTGATTTTCCGGAAGGGTCTCCAATCATACCTGTAGCGCCACCGATCAGTGCCAACGGCTTATGACCGCAGCGTTGGAAATGACGAAGGATCATCACTCCACAAAGGTGACCAATGTGTAGCGAATCAGCAGTCGGGTCGATACCCAAATAGGCAGTCACCTGCTCTTTGCTTAACAACTCTTCTGTTCCCGGCATGATGTCCTGCAACATGCCACGCCATCTCAATTCTTCTACAAAATTCATCGTATTACTCTATTAATTAGTTGTTTTTTATTGTATTTCAATCCCATGTGCGACAAAAGTACGACTCTTTCTCGGAAGATACAACTCTTATGCCCTAAAAAAGACATTTTGGATATTTCGGCGGATCGTCTCACGCAACACTTCCACTTCTACCCCACGCACTTTGGCTGCCCGACACAGGATATCTTCAATATCAAGCGAACTGTTGTCCGTTTCCAGAAACAACCGTTCGTCGGGTACTGTCTGCATCGTTTCATCAGAATAATACTCTCCCAAAGAAAGATAAAAGCCCTTCTTTAGCAACTGCACCGCCTGCTCCGTTTTTCCACGGAAACCATGCCATATCCAAGCTTGTTGGGGACGAAATTCTTTTTTCACTGCTAACAGCTCGTCCATTGCTTTCACGCAGTGGATAATCAACGGCAAACCATACTCTTCCGACAGCCTCACCTGCGCTTTAAACACCGTTAACTGAAGTTCCATTGAAGCTACTGCCAATTTATCCAATCCCGCTTCTCCTACGGCGACAAACTGCTTTTTCCGCAACTGCTGCTTAAGATAATCCAAAAGCTGTCCGGCATTATGCTCTGTCAACTCCCAGGGATGAATGCCGACAGAATAATAATATCCCCTATCCACTTCCACATCTCCTGCGAAAGGCATATACAATGGAGAGTCCGCCAACAGCGGATAATTCACGATAGATTTTCCCAGAGAATCGGCCTCCAGTTTATGAGTATGAATATCCAAAATGTCAGTCACATTCTTTTTCATCTTCTATTTCTCATTTTAGTTGCTTCAAGGTACGGGATCATAGCCGGAGCCACCCCAGGGATGGCATCGCAAAATGCGCCGCACAGCGAGATAAAGCCCCTTTACGGGACCGTGTTTCTTAATTGCTTCGACGGCATAAGCCGAACAAGTTGGCGTGAATCGACAAGAGGGAGGAGTAAGAGGCGAAATACAAACCCGGTAAAAGTAGATGGGAACAAGCAACAAGAAAGAGAATACTTTCCTCAAAATTCCCGTTACGAATACCCACAGGGCAGATATCCGGGAGTTACGAGGTTTCATGAGGATAGTTTTTCAGAGATGCGCGCAAGCGCTATTTTCATCTTTTCTTCCAATTCGGAAGTTGCAATAAGCTCGTCCGACAGATAGATAAAGGCAACGGCTAACCGCTGCTCCCGGCGTTGCAATTCGTCCACCAGGAGAGATTTGTTCTTCCGGTAGGCTTCGCGTATCTGACGTTTCACACGGTTGCGTTTCACCGCTCGTTTAAAACGACGTTTCGATACACTGATTAATATAGAAGCAGGAGCCTCGCCCTGCTCAACAGGCATATATACAACGCGTATCGGAAAGATGGAAAACGACTTCGAAACGCCGCCTTCAAACATCTTTCCGATCAAAATTTTACTATTCAGCCTTTCGGCTTTACACAAAGTATATATACCCACTCTGTTTATTTATTGTTTTCTCTGATAAACATATCAAGTGCGGCAGTCATTGACGGAGCCTGCACCGTAGGAGCTTCAAGGTCCAGACGGAGACCTGCGTCACGTACAGCCTGTGCGGTAGTAGAGCCGAAAGTGCCGATCTTAATCTCTCTCTGATTAAAATCAGGGAAGTTCTTCTTCAATGAAGTCACTCCGGCAGGGCTGAAGAACACTAACATGTCATAATCAAACTCCTCGTCCGGTGTAAAGTCGTTGCTCACTGTACGGTACATCACAGCTTCTGTATGCTGAATGTTATTCTTGTCGAGCAAGTTTTTCACATCGTCATTGTGTACGTCTGACATCGGAACGAGATATTTCTCCGTTTTATGCTTCACAATGGAAGGTATCAGGTCCTCAATCTTTCCGGTAGCTCCGAAGAAGATCTTACGCTTGCGGTATTGCACATATTTCTGAATATACAATGCAACAGCTTCCGTCACGCAGAAATACTTCATCGTTTCGGGAATTGTCACGCGCAATTCAGTACACAAAGTGAAAAAATGGTCAATAGCATGGCGCGAAGTGAATATTACGGCAGTGTGGTCGAGAATCGAAATTTTCTGTTGCCGAAATTCTTTCGCCGAAAGACTTTCAACCTTAATAAATGGTCGGAAATCTATTTTAACGCCATACTTTTCAGCTATGTCGTAATAGGGAGATTTCTCTGACGCAGGCTTAGGCTGCGACACTAGTACTTTTTTAATTTTCAACGTCCTAAAATTTTATTAGCAAAATATTGTTCATTTGAATCATACCTTGATAGAGTAGCAAACAAGGTACTATTTCAAGAGCGCAAAAGTACAAAATTAATAGGAAAAGCCCGCTAAATTGATGAAAAAAAAGCTTTATCCACTTATAAAACATCAATATTTTAGTGAAAATTAAAATAATAGCCCCAATTATGACCAAATTTGTGAGACTTAAATCAAAATAAACTAGAAAAAGAACGAATGGAAAGAGGGCAAATCCGACATAATATATGAGCGCAGAATAGGATTCCAGCCATATATTTGTCTTATTTTTATCAAAAAACGTCCACCCAAGAAACATGTAAATCAGCCATTTTAGTAAGAAATAAGCAAGGCAGAATCCAACGTAGATACCCAGCAAAAGGAGGGGGGATACCCGGTTCATCAAAGCAGGGCATGTATCATGAAAATAATTGAGAAATGTGATACCCGACAAGACACAAGTCTGCAACACAAGCACAAGGAGATAACGCACATCGGCTGCCGTAGAACTATCAAAAATACTCGTTCGTTCACGGTGCAATACAAAGTCTTTCACCTGTTGGGAGAGAAATTTCTTTCCGCGCGCCAAGGCTATGGAGGAAAGAAAGAAGCAAGCCAGCAAGGTCAACGCAATGGCATCGTCCGTGCGGGGAGAGTAGGAGATAGGTGTCCCCTCAAAGCCGGAATCAACTTCTTGCACAGCATGAAGATCAACCAACTGCAGACTATCAGTGTCCGCCTTTGCCGGACTAGTCTGGTTCTGCCGAAGAAGGGACAGCGTATCCGCACTTCGGGAACTTAGTGTGTCGCCTATCATATCGCTGCAAATTTACGAATGGAAATGTCCCATACAGGAGTTTCATAAAGCAATTGAACCGCTTCTTCCGGCGTCTGCGCCACTTTCCATATATCGCCATGCTGCCGGCGCATAAAGTTCTCATCAATAGCTTTTTCAAGCATTTCGAGGAGTGGATCGAAGAATCCGTTTATATTGAGGATTACAATCGGATTGAGATATAATCCCAATTGTTTCCAGGTAATAATCTCCAGCAGTTCTTCAAGGGTACCGCATCCACCGGGCAAAGCAATAATACCATCGCTCAAATCTGCCATCTTCCGCTTGCGTTCGTGCATGGATTCTACTTCAATCAGTTCTGTCAATCCCGTATGATGCCAGTTTTGCTCCACCATAAAACGAGGAATCACACCTGTCACCTCACCACCATTTTTCAATACAGCATCTGCCACAGAACGCATCAGGCCAATACTTCCGGCTCCATTTATCAAACGAATACGGTGTTCGGCAAGCAAACGCCCGAGAGTATCGGCTGCTTGGAAATAAACAGCGTCTATCTTGGTACTGGAAGCGCTATATACACATACGGAATTTATCTGATTCATCTTCATCACTATCCATTATTATATCGAGAAGGCAAAATTACGAAAAAATTCCGTTATTCACATTCAACTTAATCAGAGATCATTTTTATCTCTACATTTATCTATCCCTATAAAAAAAATCTTGGACTCCTTATCCAGAAGTCCAAGAACCTTTCTCACAAAGAATACATCTATCACAGATATCTCATCTACTAACAGGTGTATCAAATTGTTGCTGAATGAACTTTATTATTCGAATCATAAAATCATTCGAACACCCTACCAGTAGTATTCAGCATACAATTTAAAAAAGTGATTTTAATTCTACGTTTCAATATACCTTTATGCGCCTTTCACAAGGTTTATTAAGCCCACGGATAGAATTTACCGATCTTTCCCCTTTCGGTCATCTAATCGCCATTTCAGCAATGCGCCATATATTTCAACAGCGGGGCTTCATCAGTTAATGATTTAGGTATATCATCATTATGTTAGTTGCAAATAATATATATTTCAAAGATTTATTCTAATTCAAAATCTCCGGTAAAGGCCTCCTCCGAAAGCTGTATTTCCAAGATATATTTACCTTTTTCCTCACCAGCAAGATCGACATAAACCTTATTTACATTTAAATCAGTAGAAGTATAAACAACTTCTTCTGTTTCTGCATCTTTTATAATAACAGTCACAACAGGAACAGTAGAAAGAAGATCAATAGACAATAATGAGTTTTCAATAAAAGCTTCAGGAGTAACAGGAATAGACCGATGTTGTACCTTAGTTTTATTTTTCAATCTGATTTCACGCGCAGATATCATTTCATCTGCAAAGGAAAACGTACTCACTTGAAGTAAAACAGCCAACAATAAAAAAGGTAAGAATTTAGCTTTCATAATAAATGGGTTTAAAATTTCGCTTCAAAAATACACAGATGAAGCAAAAGAAACGATTATTATGTGGTAACAATGGTAACAGACATTCATTAAAAAATAAAACAAACAAAAAGTTCGTATCACATCTCACTGATTATCAACACCAAACACACGCTCAAAAATTTGTGCATCCATTTTATTCTTTATGCGATTTTTACGTGTTTTAAGAGCATCTGATGTGGCATCCATTAACTCCATTACAACAGTTTTTGAGCAACAAAGTAATGAAAGAACACAAAAAAACACATCATCACCAGTTAAAGCAGGATAACGTTCTTTTAAGTTCATCATCACATCAACAAATGCATTAGAAATATCAGAACGTATTTCCTTCCTCAAGCTACGCATCACCAATAACTGTTTAGGAGTTGCTCTCTCCAACGCTTCCAATTGATCGTAGCAATCAGTTGTTTTAAGTACTGATATACATAATTGAATCTGTTGTTCGGTCAATTCCGATCTTTTCTTATCTATATGTTCCTTATTAGATTCAGAAAGCTCTTCTTCTTTTAACAGCATAGTATCCACTCGTTTTTGGGTCAATTCATGCTGTAGAGCTATATAATGCTTTTTCCTTTTTCTGTCGTTCCACATAAAACAGAAAACACATATAATCATTAAAGAAGAAAATGCAGTAATCAAACTAAAAATTAGCGTTCTAGTATGCTCTGACAATAATCTTTTATGCTCTTCCAGTTGATGTTTATCCATAAGGCGGTTTAGCTCCTCATTATCAGTCATAATCTGCATAGAATCATAAAGTATCTTATAAGCATCCATATTCTCTGTTGCAGTTTTCCACTCTCCCTTTCTCTTCGCTATCTGATACATACCATCATAACAAACGGCCTTTCCATAAATATCAAGCTCATCCATGTTCTTACTAAAAAAATAACTGGCAGAATCTAGTTTATTCAGATTCAACATAATTTGAGCCTTTGACAAACAAGTATTAATAGCATCCTGCCCCTGTAATAGAATTGCTTTCGACACAAATTTATCTGCTTGAATATAATCCTTTTTCTCACTATAAACCATAGCTAAATCGTGATAAAGAGCTCCTATCAAACTAGAATCTTGATCTGCCAATGCACAATCAAGAGCTTGTTGATAATAATATAATGCACTATCCTTTTCATTTTGCAATAAAAACACACGCGCAATCCCTCTCATCGGATATGTCTGTTCATCTTTGCCTTTCAATATCTGATAAGCCGCACGATAGTTTTCTATTGCTACATTGTACAAACGATCCTCTTCATAACATTCTGCAAGATTATCATAAATCATTGCTAAGAATTCATTCCTAACAGGCATCAATCGAATTGCCGTCAGATATTCTTCGACGGCAAATGAGGCATATCCTTTCTCGCTATAAATAGCTCCCCAGTAATAATGAGCCTTTGCAGCACGCAGACTTTTCTTCTTATCGCCATAATAGTCAACAGCCGTTTTTATCAACGAATCATCCTCTAAAGCAATATAGTTTTTATGCCGTGCCTGTGTGAGCAGTAGCGCATAAAGCGCCCGGTCAGCACGTGGCATCTTCTGTGGATAAGTAATTGATTCCAAAATAGACAAAGCACTATCTGGATATGTCTCCATTAATGAATCAGCGCATAATAACAATTGATTCTTCACTGAAGGAGAGGAACAGGAAGAAAGAGAGACAGACATAAAAATGCTACCTACGCTGACAAGTAAAATAGAGAACACCAATAAATAGCGTTTAGAACAACAACATCTTGTTTTCATTTAGCAGTCTGTTTTATTTTACGATACAAAAGTAGCAATTTCCGATAAAACATACTTAGTAGCCAAAAAACATTTATTTAAATATAACTTATTTAAAATCAAGAGCCACAACCTCATATCCTACTAGAAGGAGTTGAGATTGTGGCTCTTATCGAATGAGCCAAGCTCGCTTTCAGACTGTTTTACAGACCAAAAGCAGCTTTAATTTTATCTACGTAGTCGAGTTTCTCCCATGTAAAGAGTTCCACTTCCACTGTTTTATCTCCTTCGTAACGAGAAGAAAACTTCTTCGTTATCACTTGCGGTTCACGTCCCATGTGACCATAAGCGGCTGTTTCCTGATAAATAGGATTACGAAGTTTCAGACGTTCTTCGATTGCTTTCGGGCGAAGATCGAACAACTGATCGATAACGCGGGCAATCTCACCATCCGTCATGTTGACGTGGGAACGGCCATAAGTATCTACAAAAATATTGATCGGACGAGCCACACCGATAGCATAGCTCACCTGTACAAGCATTTCATCTGCTACACCTGCCGCAACCATATTCTTTGCGATATGGCGTGCTGCATAAGCTGCACTACGGTCTACCTTGCTAGGATCTTTTCCGGAGAAAGCACCACCACCGTGAGCACCTTTACCACCATAAGTATCAACGATAATCTTACGACCTGTCAAACCGGTATCTCCGTGAGGACCACCAATTACGAACTTGCCCGTAGGATTCACATGATAAATGATTTTATCATTAAACAGTGCCAACACTTTATCGTGATGGATAGAAGCAATGACACGAGGCATCAGAATTTCAATCACATCACGGCGGATGATAGACAGCATTTCTTCGTCAGCTTTCAGCTGGGCGGCTTGAGAATCATCTTCCGGTTGGATAAAGTCATCATGTTGCGTAGAAACAACGATTGTATCGATGCGAACAGGAGTTCCGTTGTCATCATATTCGATAGTAACCTGGCTTTTGGCATCGGGGCGGAGGTAAGTCATCACCTTTCCTTCACGACGAATGTCGGCCAGCACTTGCAGAATGCGGTGTGCCAGATCAAGAGAAAGCGGCATATAGTTTTCCGTTTCATTGGTAGCGTAGCCAAACATCATACCCTGGTCGCCTGCACCCTGTTCCATCGGGTCCTGACGCTCTACACCACGGTTGATATCGGGACTTTGCTCATGAATAGCGGAAAGTACGCCACAAGAGTTACTTTCGAACATGTACTCTCCTTTGGTATAACCGATTTTCTTAATCACTTCGCGCGCGATGAGCTGGAGGTCAACGTACGCTTTTGTTTTCACTTCACCCGCTAGCACCACTTGTCCGGTAGTCACTAGTGTTTCGCAAGCTACTTTCGAACTGGGGTCGTAAGCCAACAGTTTGTCAAGCACGGCATCCGATATTTGATCGGCCACCTTGTCGGGGTGTCCTTCTGACACCGATTCGGATGTAAATAAGTATCCCATCTTTTTAAATTAAGAATTAAAAATTGAAAATTAAAAAATGAGAGAGAGTAGGAGAGGCGAGTGCTGCAAAGGATAAACCGAAAGGCGTCAATCAGACGTGTTTTAGCATTTTTTTCCGTGGTTGCAAGCTACTCAAATCTGTCCACACTTTCATTTCGGTTGCAAAGATAAAGAGATTTCGGAGATAATGAGTATCTTTGCCACGTATTTAACACATAAATAGATTTATAATGATTCTAAATAAGAAATTAAAAACGCTTTTGGTGCTGGCTCTTTATATAGGCTTCACGATTGCCATCTATGCCATTGTCTGCCATTTCATCGATAAGCCGTTTCAGGAGATTCATTTGCTGTATGCAGTATTGATAGGATGCATTGCCTATTTACCGGTATTTATTGCGGAGAAAAAGAAGAAGTAAGCTCCTTCATCGTTTTTCCAAGTACCGGATGCACTAATCCGGGAGCAATTTCCGCCAGTGGTTTCATGACGAAGTCACGTTCTGCCATCAACGGATGGGGGAGGATCAACTTTGCTCCTGAAGGAGAAGTGGTGGAAAGTATCAAATCACCATAAAGCAACAGATCAATATCAATCAGGCGGTCGCTATATATGCCGTTGACGGATTTCTTCGTACGTCCCAATTCCTGTTCAATCGCCTGCGTTCTCTGTAAAACGTCTATGGGAGCCAATTCGGTATCTACACAAACCGCCGCATTCAGGAAACTGTTATCGGAAGAAAATCCCCAAGGAGCAGTAACGTAAAAAGCAGACAGGGAAACTATTTTCCCTACCTGCTCTTCTATTTTTTGCACGGCATCCCGAAGATTTTGTTCTTTATCCCCAAGATTAGTGCCGAGTCCCAGATAAACTTTTGCCATTATTTGTCCAAAATCAGCATTGCATCTCCATACGTGCCGAAACGGTAACCTTCTTTCAATGCTACATGATAAGCATCCATCACCTGGTCATAACCACCAAAAGCAGCTACAATCATCAGTAAGGTAGAAAGTGGCATGTGGAAATTGGAAATCATTGAATTGGCTACGGTAAATTCATACGGAGGGAAGATAAACTTGTTAGTCCATCCTTCAAATTCCTTGAGATGTCCGTCAGTGCTGACTGCACTTTCAATAGCACGCATCACTGTCGTACCTACCGCACATACATTTCTACCGTTATCTTTGGCACGATTCACGGTTTTCACCGCCATTTCGTTTACAAACATTTGTTCCGAATCCATCTTATGCTTCGTCAAGTCCTCTACGTCGATGTCGCGGAAGTTACCCAGACCAGCGTGCAAAGTGATATATGCAAAGTCCACACCTTTGATTTCCAGACGTTTCATCAACTCACGGCTGAAGTGCAAACTAGCAGTCGGAGCAGTCACCGCACCCTCGTTCTTTGCAAAAATAGACTGGAAGCGTTCAGCATCTTCCGGTTCTACGGGACGGTTGATAATAGAATGGGGGAGTGGAGTTTCACCCAGAGAATACAGTGCCTTTTTGAACTCGTCATGAGGTCCGTCATAAAGAAAACGGAGCGTACGTCCGCGAGAAGTGGTGTTATCAATCACTTCAGCCACCATTGAATCGTCCGGCCCGAAATACAGCTTGTTACCGATACGTATCTTACGTGCCGGATCGACCAATACGTCCCACAAACGAAGCTCTTCATTCAACTCACGCAACAAGAATACTTCGATACGAGCACCTGTCTTTTCCTTGTTACCATACAAGCGGGCAGGGAATACCTTCGTATCGTTGAATATAAACACATCTTTATCATCAAAGTAGTCCAACACATCTTTGAACATCTTGTGCTCAATCTTACCTGTATTACGATGCAATACCATCAAACGAGACTCATCCCTATATTTCATAGGATGTAGAGCGATCTTATCCTCGGGTAACTTAAATTTGAATTGTGATAATTTCATATCTATTCCTTATTACGTTAATTATTTTCTTCCTCATTTTCTATCTCCTGTCCGTCGATCCACTCTTTAAAGTGTTCGGGATTCAGACAGTCTTCCAACCGGACATCACCTACACGGGTACGGATCAATCCTGTCAGGTGAGCTCCGCTATGGAGTGCTTCGCCGATGTCGCGGGCCAAGGCGCGGATATAAGTCCCTTTGCTGCATACGACACGGATTTGAATCATCGGTTCCGGATCATCCAGGCGACATTCCAGCAATTCAATCTCGTCGATAACAAGCTGTTTTGCTTTTAGTTCGACTTCTTCTCCTTTCCGGGCCAGTTCATAAGCACGCTTGCCGTCTACCATACAGGCAGAGAAGGCAGGGGGGACCTGATCGATGGCACCGATAAAGTGCGTCAGCACTTCTTCCACCAGTTCCCTTGTGATATGCTCGGTAGGATAGGTGGCATCTATTTCATGTTCCAAATCGTATGACGGGGTAGTAGCGCCCAAGCGCAACGTTGCTACGTACTCCTTCGTATGATATTGAAACTCTTCTATTCGTTTGGTTGCCTTGCCTGTACATACAATCATCACCCCTGTTGCAAGAGGGTCCAGTGTTCCGGCATGCCCGACTTTTAGTTTTTTCACTCCGATCCGACGGCAAATATGATAGCGGGCGTGCCCTACTACTTTAAATGAAGTCCATCCGAAAGGTTTATTGAAAAACAGTACTTCTCCCTTTTTAAAATTCATCAGCCAATTTCTAAGTTGTATCCAAGCAGCAGCATTACCAGAATGGTTCCGCCAACAATAATTCTATACCAGCCAAACGCCTTAAAGCCATATTTCGTAACAAAGCTAATAAAGAACTTGATAGCCAGCAAAGCAACGACAAAAGCCACCACATTACCGATAATAAGTGCCGGCATGTTGTTGACAAGAATCTCGGTGCCACCATCCAGGAAGAGTTTCAACACCTTGTAACCGGTTGCCGCAAACATAGTTGGCACGGCAAGAAAGAATGAAAATTCGGCAGCATCCTTACGAGTCAGCTTCTGGGCCATACCTCCGACAATGGTAGCCATCGAACGGGATACTCCCGGTATCATAGCAATACACTGAAACAAACCGATATTGAATGCCTTTTTTTCAGTCAGCACGGTATCTTCACTTCCCTTCGAAAAAATCTTATCGCAAAACAGCATGAATATACCACCGATTACCAGCATCACTGCCACTATCGCTACACTTTCCAGCATCTCGTCTATCTTATCGCTAAACAGGAAACCCAAAATTGCAGCAGGAATAAAAGCAACCTGCAGTTTCCAGTAAAAATCGAATTTATGCAGAAAACACTTCAAAGCGGAAGCGCCTGCAGGAGCCGGTGTATGGTTCAACCGGAAAAAGCGTTTCCAGTAAAGGCAGACAACTGAAAGAATTGCGCCAAACTGAATAATTACAGTAAATGCTTTTACAAATTCTGTACTTTCTACTCCTAATATGTTTTGTGTAATAATCATGTGTCCTGTAGAAGAAACCGGTAGAAACTCTGTCAACCCTTCTACAATAGCAATAATAATCGTCTCAAATGTTGTTAAATCCCCCATCTTTATTCTTCTGTTTTTTGTGTTTTAGGTTTGCGTAATACAGCGTAAATCATAGACAAGAAGCCAAACAGGCAAACGACTGGCGCTACCTTGATTCTGCGTACACTGAAAATATCGGGTTCAAAAGAGGTTTCGGACGATGTAGGTCCCGTCATCAATAGAAAGCCGATAATAACAATCGCCATCCCTATCGCGAGCAAGATAAAGTTCACTTTATCAAAGGCAAATTTCTGCTTGTCAGACATAGTTTATTTAATTACAAATTACTAATTTCAATCATTCCCTTAATCTATCAGTCGGTTGTTACGGATGCTAATCACACGCAAACACAGGTTTGCCGTCAGCCATTCGCCATCCGCTAAATATAGTACAGGCTGTTTGCTTTCATTCTCAAGTATTTATTCATGGAGAAATAGGCGCATAGCCACGTTATTACAATTCCAAACGCCAATACGCTTGCACAGACTATCAACATGACTTCAGGCGTGATGACCTGAAGCAATTCCTGTTCGTACGTCACGGCACAATAAGCGGTCCCCATCAATATGGAATCGGCAACGATGGCTGCCAATATCCCGCTCCATACATTCTTTCGAAGGAATGGCCCCCGGATGAATCCCCAACTCGCTCCTACCAACTTCATGGTGTGAATGAGGAAGCGTTTGGAGTAAATAGCCAGTCTTATGGTATTGTTTATCAGGGCAAAAGAGATAAAAGTAAGCACTACCGCCAAGGCAAGCAGTACCAGACTGATATTTCGTATGTTATCATTCACGGCGTCAATTAACTCCTTTCGATAGAGCACATCTTGTATGTTGGTGTTCTTTTTAATCATTTTCTCTATCTTCGCAATGCTGTCGGAGTTTGCATAGTCGGAATGGAGTTTGATTTCAATGGAAGCGGTAAAAGGGTTATAGCCCAAGAATTCTTCCGGATCGGTTCCCATTGCTTCCGTCTGTTCTTTCAGTGCTTGTTTTTTAGAGATATATTCGGATTGTTTCACGAAAGGTTCCTGATTCAGCTTCTTCTGAAGTTTCAGTATATCCGCTTCTTTCATGTCGTCACTGATAAGAACGGAGAAACTGATATTCTCGCGGACATATACGGAAAGATTGTGTGCTGTCAATACGAAGAAGACAACCAGTCCCAGCAACAGCAACACTAATGTCGTACTGATACTCGACGTGATGAACTGCATGTCGAAAATCGAACCTGACTTATATTTGTTTTGATTTCCCATGCGTTATCTTTTTTTTCGGAATACATAAATCATTGAACTGCTGCGTTCTTTCCTTCCCAAAGCATTGAACCAGGCCAACGTCCCGGCAAACATCCCTTTCAGGAAACTGCATGAACTGCCACGATGTTTCTCGCTCAACATAGATACGTAAAACGCATCGAACGGCATCGGATGACGTGCCGCCATAATAAAGCCATGACGGGAAGCCAGCTGCTGTATAGTGCCCGGAGTGAAATGCCAGAGATGACGGGGAACGTCATAAGCCGCCCAATATTCACCGTAGCGCTTGGCATCATAAGAAGAGCAGTTGGGTACTGCCACAATCAATACTCCTTTTTCTGTCAGCAATTCGCGAAGCGTTTCCCAAGTCTCATTCAAAGATTCGAGATGCTCCATCACATGCCAGAGAGTGATAACATCAAAACTAGCAGGAGCAAACTCTTTCAGAGCCGATTCAGGCTTTACATCCAGTTCGAAATGCGTTTTTGCAAACTCACGTGCCTGCGGGCTTTTCTCCACTGCCTCTACCTTCCATCCCCGGCGAACCATTGTATCGGAAAAGTAACCGGTTCCCGTACCTATATCGAGCAAACGCCCCGTTTTACGATGCGCCTCTTTAGCTACCAAGCGCGCTTTGCGGCCCAGCATATAAGAACGTACGTAATGGTAGATATTATTCATCGCCCCCTTGCGCGTATCAGTGTGAGAAATATAGTCGGGAGTCTCATAATACTTGCCTATCTCTGCTTCCACGGGAACTCCTTGTGTGAATGTAAATCCACAGTCCTCACACGAATACAGTTCAAACTGTTCGCCCGAAGCATAAAAATCCGTACAAGTCATGACGCGTTTCAAGTGCGTACCGCCACACACCGGACAAGCATTTATACTGAGTTTCTCCATTAACTATCTAAGCAAAATTAAGTGCTGCCTCGAATGACAAGACAACACTATACCCGAATTTGGTGCAAAGAAACAAATAAAAAGTGATGTAATGGGCTTTCGTTAAGGACTTTTAATAGAAGAGTTGCCCCGATACAAGATGAGAGTAGTTTTGACAGCTCATATCGGGACAAAATATCTTTTTGAAGGAAGATTAAAAAGTCAGATTAACGGAAAAGCCCATGTTTCTGTAGCTGGGTTGACGGAAGTTGTCTATGCCCTGCCCCCAGGTTCCGGTGCTTGCCGTAGATTCCGGATCAAATGGAGCTTTATTATACAACATAAGCAAGTTACGTCCTACTAATACCACCTATACATCTTGTATGCACTTCACCCATCAACTATTATGTATATTGTTCGGAACGTTGCTCCTTTGGCATCATAATAAAGAATATAAAATACCCTGATACAAATTGGTTGTTTTCTAATCAACTTATACCAGGGTAAAACACGAGAATGGTAAGAAATATTAATCCTCCTCTATGATTCTTACTGTACCATCATCTCTATCAAAGGCATTGATGTATATCAATTCCAGATGTGTTATATGCTCAAAGCCATCAAGAACTAGATCCTCATCAAGTCTATCTAACTCATTGCCTTCGATTAGATCATAAGTTGTCTCATTTTTCTCTCTCAAATAAGTTAAATAATGAATCATATCATCAATACCTTCATTGTCGAGATACACTCTACTTTCCATTCCACTTGTTATTACGCTAATCATAATATTAATAGTTTACAAATAATTTTTTCTTTTCAATATTCTTAGGCTTAGGTTTTGGATAGTTCACATCAATATGAGGCGGCTCTATCATTTTCTTTCTACCAATTCTTGTAGGACCTCCTTCATCCAAATTATAAGAATATCCAGATTTATTATTAGAATAAGTTTTATTAAGTCCTGTTTCACGATCAACAACAACTACTTTCAGTTTTCCTGCACCTACATGCTTATCCATCGATGTCCTGACCTAGTCAAGTGTCATATTCTTGAATGGATTACCTAACCCTTTCACCTTTTCTACACCCGAACTCGCTTTTCCTAACGTTCCGGTAACTTTTCCTACTCCTGCTCCTGTTGTTACGGCATCAAATGCGATATCTCCCCACTGATTCCCAATAACCTCTGCGAATATAAAATACCCTGATACAAATTACCCATTTTCTAAGCAAATTATATCAGGGCAAATTAAACAAACTATTAAATATAGGGTAAATTTAACGTTACTAAAATAGGCTCAATTTGATTATTCGATAACTCCACCCTTTTTAAGATGGATATAACAGCTTCGATATCTTTTTTTCTCAACTGCTTTATAAAATTCATCTATTAAGCCACTAACATAAAGACATTCATTGACAGTCATACCTTCATATTTATTCATATTATTATGGTTTTAATACGATAAAATCCGCAATATTTACATGATCTAGATTAATAATAGAGTTAATGTAAATTAGATTTGCTATATATCGCGTATGCGTGTACTTTTGTAGCATAAATTATAACGACCATAAAGACAATATTAAATTTTATATTTATTTTTAGCCTCAAGCTGTGATATATTCTTAAGTGATGGTGGTCCTCCTCCTTCCCAATCTGAATGTGGATATGACAACTCCCAATATCGTCCGTCATTAGGGTCTTGATATAGCCGTTGCCACCCATCATCAGTCATTGCTATTTCTGATAAATAATTAACGATTAAATCTTTAATACGCATAGATACATTATCATCTTTTACATTCCCATTTTCTAATAACCAGGAACCTGCAAATTCAGTTTCATTTGAATATATCATTATTTTACAATTTTAATTATGGCATCTTTAGGTATTTGTTGATTTGGTATAGTAAATTCTCTAGCTCCCCCTAAAGTTCTTCCTTTTCCTACAAATCCAGGATTTGTTCTATTTATTGGAGAAGCAAGACCATTCATCGGAGTTCTAAATTCAATCACCTTAAATCCAGAACTACTTTGAGGTATTGTCAATTTATTAGCTATCTGCATTGCATTTAATCCCTTTATGTCTTTAGCTGCGGTAACAAATACATCAGATTGATTAGGAGCTCCAAGCATAGAAGTTTTTATTCCATCAGGGATGACACGAGCAACCTTTTGAGGTATACTATTGGTTACAAGGGTCTGCCCTTTGTAAAGTCCAGTACCTCTTCCTACTCCTGCACCTACCGCTGTTGTTACGGCATCAAACGCGATATCTCCCCACTGATTCCCAATAACTTCTGCTGAAGTCATGGTACCATTGGCCTTATCATATGCGATGGCTTGTGCCACATCCAGTTGATTAAACGTACTGCCTAACGGACTCATTGGACTTCTTAGCACTTGCTCACCAACACCAAACCCTGCTTCGGTAGGAGTTACGCTCTTTATAGAATTCACTACATTCGTAACGGTTTCCACCGGATGAGTAACGGCATTCCAAAAACTAACAAACGGTTGAGAGAAGCCTTTGCCAAAAGATGCCCAGAAACCCGGAGGAATTTCCGTAACCATCCCTGTTGGATCAATAAACCTCACCGGATTTCCCAGGCAATACGCATACGGAGACCACAAATAATATTTCTCCGCCATCGGATCTACAACATGCCATCTCCCTAACGCCACATCATAATGTCTCGCCCCATAATCATACCAGTCAAGACCACCTTGTCTATCCAGTTCCTTACCGTTGTACTTGTAAGGCTGGACAGATGAAGTCGAAGCAAATGTACCACCAAAAGGATAATAATGATTCACCTCCTCCACACTGCCATTCTGTCCCACAACCACACGATTATTACCCTGGTGATCTTTCAAGTAATAATGATACTTGCCATCAACAAGGGAGATATATCCCAACTCCGTCAACAAAGTAGTGAGCACACCATTTTCATAGATCGCATCGTCAAAGTAATCAGTAGTTGTGGTCTTTCCGGCTATTACGTGCGTTGTTCGGAACTTTGTTCCTTTGGCATCATAAAGATAGGAAATAACACCTCCATCCTCAAACTCTATACGGCTGGGTAAATTTAAACAATTATACTGAATTTCAGAAATCTTTTTGTTTAAATCTTGTATTAAATTTCCGTTTGAGTCATAATAGTATTCGACCGGCAGATCTGCTCCATCTTTAAATTCAAAACTATCAGCATGGGCAGAACCTGTTACACTATCAGATACAGCCTTCAATTGATTTCCATTATAACTCATGACAAGGTTATCTATTAAGCCATATTCATCCTCTGATCTCTTTCCGCATCTTTTAATACCAAGGATATTCCCATTTTTATCATACCCGGTTATCTCTTCATTAAAACGATCCTGATTGACATTCAAGCCTTCACCTTCACCATATACAGCACGAAGCAGGCGGCTTCTGCCATCATACATAAATTTATAACCTCTTTTCATACCATCAACCTCCCATGTCATACTACTAATATTTCCATTATAACAGGGAATCCCCAATCCGTCCACATAATGCAATTGCTCTACAAACCCTGCATTACTATCAATACCGGTCAGCCAGCTACGTATATTATAGGCATTTTCTGTAATTACCGAATCTTTTCCATGAATACGTTCCAGTCTTTTTAGCCTTCCTAACTTGTCATAACCATACAACAGATCAACAGTATCCTTACTTACGACACAATGTCTTTCGTGAATCAGCCTTCCTGCACGATCATAACTATACAATTTATTTAAAACTCCTCCTTCGTATTCCGAGCGGACACTCACAGGCTGCTTGAGAATATTAAAAAGCGATTTATTTACTTTCTTATTTCCACCCGATGTCGTCTTACGTTCCTGAATCAGATTATGATAATAATCATAATAATAACTGGCATATTGGTATTCTTCCGTTCCCAATATTCGAACGATACTTCCTGTTAGCTGTTCTTTGCAATGAGGTGAACTCTGGCTATTCTCATAGCGTTCCCCGTAATTATTATCAAATACATACCATAGTGAAGACAAAGAATCCGGCAATAAGTTCTGATATTCATAAGTATCATAAAAATAAACCTGTTGTATGTCCAAATAATGATTCTGCAATCCATAAATAGTATATCCATAGTAAGGCGAATCTGTATTTGAAGTAAATTCAGCATAAATATCCTCTGAAGCACAATTCTGAAAATCAGGCGTACCGAGGTAAACACCGGTCAACACAGACCGCCCTGACAAATCTTCCAAATGAAAAGCCCATTCATTATTTGCCCGTTCTTTTCCATTTTGAGTAAAAATCAACCGGTCGCAACGATCATACACTAATTCCACCCACTCGCAACCAGGCTGTTTTTTCCCAATACAACGGTTACGGGTATCGTATTTATACAAGAAAGCATAATCGGATAAAACAGAAGCACTATCCGTAAGAGAACCTGAATAAAAATTGGCAGAACACATCGGAGGAAGAACAACCCGTAAATTTCCGAATATATCATATATATAGTATGTGTCATCCATTCCTTCATTACCATTTATACTGCGAGTCAGCACGATCCTTCCTTCTTTATCCGTAAATTCATACCTTACATGATTGTCTTCATCAACCTCTTTTACGACATATAGTTCCCCGGAAGCATAGGTTCCTGCACAACTAACAAAAAGTCGTGTTCTATCAGTCGGCACGGTATAACGCAAGCACACCAATGAATCGCACAAGTCCAGCAAGGTAGTATCTTTAGACACATTTGTTAAATATCTGCTATTAATCCCTTTTCCCCGATTATGCCATTCCATACCCGGACCATATCGGCTCTCCACTTTCCCTATAGCCGAATTTTCATATAACGTTTTTGTATAAGGCATAACATCGTTTCCATTAGACAAGACGGAACTATTCTTCAACTCTTCCGCTTCGACAAATGCACCACAATTGCCGGATTCCGATACCCCAGGCAGCCATTCTCTAAATAAACGTCCCATTTTATCATACTCTGTAATTGACAACAGATCCGTATCATCAACACTATGCTTCACTTTGACATTTTCAATGGAACGTCCCAAACCGTCAAAATATTCAACATCATCCCTGAATTCCATCCCATCCGGAGTAGTATAAGTACGCGTATGTATGTAATTCTTTGACGAAAGGTTCAATTTCTCACGCACCTTTATAGACACAATATTCGAAGTATATACATCGACCCCGTCATTAGCCATCATTCTGAAATAAGTGGTTTGATACAACGGACCCGGCTGATATACTGTTCTCAAATCCGGTACATCAAAGACATCTACCCAATGTATCTGGTCATGACTGTATTGCCACCATCTGAACAAATCATCCCTCATCCCATCATTATCCACCCAAACACCATAAGAAGTTTCACCCGGATTAATAGGTTCCTCCTGTGTAGGTAAAAGCAACAAGAAAACATCATCGGTAAAATTCCAGCTCTGTTCAACTTTTACGGTAACTTTATACTTCTGGTAGTTACTCATGTCTACAGAAAAATTGCTATTACGTGAAAATCCACGATACAGAAGTTCAATCTGCCCGCTACGGTGATCTCCAAAATTTCTCATAACTTCTATTTTTACAGTAGCAGGATGATCAGTATTTTCCCATCCGGTATACAGGAAACTACACCAATCAGATGTATTTTCTCCAAGCCATAACTCTGTACAGATAAAATCACCGGGCAGCGAAGGACAATGCTTGGTAAGATCAATATAAGCCTCCCCGCCTCTATTGGTAAAAGACAAAGGTTCTGTGAGCCTTTTCACTCTAATATCCGAAGAATATGCAACCAAGGTACCACTTACAACCTTTCTTCTGATATATACTCCTTCCGCTCTGTATGTATTGAAAAGTTGGGATGAAACCAAGCATCCCCCCTCATAGTCAGATTGAGCAAGCCGGGTAATCTCACTCCATTCATTTGAATCAGTATACCGGTATTCCCACGATATAGAATAAGTCCCGTTCCCCCCTGAAGGAGAAACTACGTCTTTAAGTAGAATATCATTCCCAAAATATTGATGATAGCCGATTTTTCCCGCAAATAAAGGAGTGACAGTATTATTTTGTGCTGTTAGACAAGTGCCTGTACCCAACAATATGAATAATATTATGATCCGAAGTTGTTTTATCATAGCTTATAATTGTATTTAAATTCCTGAATTAATTGTTTTCTTCCGTTTCTTTCCAAATAAGATTCTTTAAGGTACCCAAACTGATCATAGCCATATTTAGTAGTAAAGCCATCAGAAGTAGTAATTGAAGTAACCCCGACGTACGGTTTATACAGAAACGTTTTAATAAAGACCGGATGGTTATCTCTAAAAGCCATCCGTAGTTTATTTAGCTCACGCTCTAATTGATATTCTCCATATCCTTGCAGATAGGATAAATCATTATTTTCATGACCTAAAACGCTTTTTACAGAGTCGTATGTCGCCCCTTGTATTTCCGCTATAGGATATTTATAATTATATCCCCATATATAGCAGGTATGATTATTATTTTTATCAACATATTCTAATATATTTCCTTTTTTATCATACGAAACATAAGTCATTTCTCTTTTCAGCCCAAGGAGTCCATCGTGAGATATATCAACATAAGCAGGTAATAGCAGATTTTGATACAGTCCATATTTTATCTGTTCACGATAAACTTCCTCACCATTATATTCGGTTATAGTTTCAACCGGATAATCGAGCATATTCCTTTCTACCATAAGATTACTTATGGCATCTGTATAGTTATAGGGGTACTTTATATTCTTTATCCTACAATCACCACCACCATTTTGAGAGGTACGAATAACTTTTATCAACTGGTTCTTATCATCATAGACATAACCTTCTTCTGACACAACTGTTCCCCCGGCAAAATATTCACTGACGACTTTCTTACTCAACAAATCCCTTCCGGACATGACCGAGTAAGTCATATATTTGAAAAGAGATGGCCTGGAAAGCTCGATCGTATGAGCAAAATCATACGTATCCTGATAAACAGGAATAACAACTTGCTCCATCTTAATTCCTCCGTCCATAACCAAACCAGCGCTTCTACAATAGGTATAATCTTCCTTTTTAACTAAACGTCCGTCCGAATTAAAGTACCGGCATGATGCAATGTTAGTCTTTATTCCATATTGATATCTGTGTATATAAGATTTCCATCCCCTGTTATTCAGTAAATCAGGGCTTCCTACATATTTCTCATTAGTATTTTCAGGCATCACATCTATGTAAAGAGGTTGAAGCAGGTTAAAAAGATACGAAATCTTATTTTCACCCTTTTCCTGTTTATTATATACATGTACTTGCGGATATTCTACAAAAAAATTACTACTAATGTTAGCATCTCCAAAAGCCACCGGAGAATAAATACGTGAGCAAAATGAGACATAATCATAAAGCCCTGGAGATGTACTATATTGTATTCTGTTCTGTTTCACATCTGCAAAGGTTTCACAACTCAAATGAAAACTAGGAACACCAATCCCATCCTCATTTTCTCCATATTTATACCTTTGCTCATGTAAATTGCCATTATCATCATAAGTTTTAACATTACTCAATCTGATACCGGCCCCCTTCACACGAGCGGAATTCAATAAATACTCATTGGGTTCATATATGAATTCTTGTGACCCACCGGTAGGAAAATATATCTTCTTCAGAGAAAAAAGATGTGCTTTTGTGTTATCCGAATCATTTTTGAAATTCACATTTGGAATAATCCGGGATAATTTCTTGATGACATCATCGTACAAGCTTGCTCCAGGAACGGGTTTAAAAAACACAAAACTATCATCTACAAATTCACGGCTTATTACAGGCAGATCCACTTTATCCAACGATGTGGAAGAATACAAATAATATCCCCATAAATCAGATGTATAATGCGTATTATCATATTCACCCAATCCTAAGTCAGAAGGTGTATAATATGACAAATAATATTTTTGGCCATCCATTTCCAGCCTGTCTAAAAAGAAATGCGGTCGTTTGTTCATCCCGGAATATGAGAGGTTGATTTGTTTTATAATATCACCAGACTGTTTATCGACAACGGTTATACTATCTACTGCGTTGGAGTAAATGCCATCTGCCGACGCACGAAAGAAATTCACTTTTATTCCATTCGCCTCAATCCCTGACAATAAGAAAGTTGTATAGTTGGGTAAAGTTATATTAAAGTTCAGCGCAATGCTTAATTCATATTCTTGTTGTACTTGGACATCTCCTTCATCTTGTACGTACATACGGTAAGCATAAGAATCATTTACAGACAACGTCTTATATTCCGGCTCTGTAATAGAACGGTCCGTATATCCGACATAGTCAAAACGAACCGTATCATTTTTCGTCGTTACAATACTTTTCAGAGCCCATCCTGTAGTTCCCGACGAAATATCCGTTCGATAGGCATCCTCATGAACATGTTCGCTGGCATTACCACCATAATTATAAGTAATACCATGCCCATCAACAATTTGAAACCCGGTCAGCAATCCTCCTGTTAAGATAGGAGTAATTTGGCAATTTATCTTTTCCAGGATTTCAACCTTATCCAATGTAGACGGATCCGGAAAAACAAAATGACCACTCTCGCTTAATGTACTAAATGTAAAAATATCACATCCCTGGTCCCGCGATGCGACAGAGAAATAGGAGACATTACCCATTATTCCGGACGAAAAAGCAGACAGATATTTGTCTACATCAATATGATTATTCAATTTATTTAAATCATCAAATAATGTAGGAACTCTTTTCATTGCTTCGTCCGGATAGCCAATAATCGTCCTAGATATTCTGGCGGCAGGGGATAATGTCCAGCCCACTCCGACATCACCAGACGATTGTTTATATTTGACTCCACAAGTATTATATGAGATATTAATGGGAATATTGAGGCCTTTCACTTCAATATCATATAAATTGATATCAATAGTCTTTTCTCCACGAGCTGAAATATCATTATTGAAATATTTCTCATAAAAATTTTCTATTAACTGACTTTGGGGAGAAGACGGTATCACATCCGGCGACTTAAACTGCTGCGCCATAGCAATTGAGTAACTGAAAGTCACTACAATGAGTAAAAAAATCTTCTGTATATATATTGTTTTCTGCATTTTAATAAATATTTTTATATTTCTAATTATCTATCGTTCAATTAATTATCTAACCATCAAAATTGTGGGACGGCGCGCACGTCCCACAATTCAACTAATTACAGATTCATCGCGTTAGCGCCCAAAACGCCAGCCAAAGCTGAAGCCACTGCGATAACCACCTTCAGGATCATATCCCATACTGATTTCTTCATTGCCATCATTTACCTCCTTTCTGTTCTTTAATGTGTTGTGTTACTCTGTGTTCTTCCGTGTTTTCTGTTTTGACAGCAAACTCCTCAAGTTCCTTGAATTCCTTTGCCACCTCAAAACACGGGCACGATTTAATCCACTCTTCCGGTTCTATCTCACCGTTTCTGTTCAAGTCCGGTGAAAGACCCCGGTGTCCGCATACCCGGCAGCCGGGGAATTTCTCCTGTAGTTGCCCGACGAGTTGCCGGAGCGTGGCCCGCTGTGCCGGAGTCCGGATATCTGCCGGGCGTCCCCGGCAGTCCAGACTACCCTCATAGCAGATACCTATTGAATGAGCATTGAAACCTTTTGCGTGCGCTCCGACACGTTCGATGGGGCGGGTGAGGTGCACTGTTCCATCCTTGCA
>NC_021017.1:2630518-2878677 GCF_000210075.1 Bacteroides xylanisolvens XB1A | reverse complement strand
GATGTAGTAGTGATAGCCTGTTCCGTTAAATCCCCGACGTCGGTGCAGCCGGTCCAAATCTTCCGGAGAGGGCGTACAATCCCCCCGCGTGGCGCTGCAGTGCACCACGATTAAATTAATAATTCGCATGTTAGTGGATAATTAGTTTACTAGTCCAGTTAAAAAGTTCCGTTTAGTCAGCCATTCGTGTTTGTGTTGCGTCATACAGACAGGCTATGCTGCCGGATCCGGTGCTTCTCCACTGCCGCCGGAACCACCACCGTCATCGGGTTCACCGCTATTTCCGCCACCCGAAGCCGAAGTATCGGCAAGGTCGAAACGGACACACTTGACACCTGTCACCAAAGAGCGGGTAGCGGTGGTACGGTCAGGATTCTTGGTATAGTTGGGCAAGAAGCGGACGGTAAGGGAAGCCTGGGCAGCCGATACTTTTTCCGGCAGTTCCACACCTTTGCCGTTGGACTTCATCACCATACGGAAAGTCCCGAAGCCGTCGAGCGTTACACTTTCCGATGCTTGCAGATGCTGGGCAGCCACTGTCACCAGATTATCGAGTGTATTCTTCACATCACCGGTGGAAAGAGACGAGTAAGCGGCTATCTCTTTGGCGAGTTGGGTGGTTGACACATTGGCCGTGTATATCACACGGGGATGAAATAATTTCTTTTTGTTCTTGTCTTCCAGAACGGACTGGAAGGGTTTGTACAATACTGGCATAATTGTAATAGTTTTTACGTGTTAATAAATTAGTTTAGTGTTGTCCTTAAGCTTAATGACACTGTAAAGATACGGGTATTATTCAGACTGACCCAATCATTTTTTCAAAGTGCGTTCATAAATTAATTAATTACGCTCAAAAGATAATGCCCCGGCAATTTGATTTTTCCATTACTCCCGCGAATGTTGCTGAATCCCTTCCACACAGAGTTTCCGATAGCTCCGAAGTTGCTTTTCAGGATAATGGCATATTGCTCGGAAGGCGGAATCTTGTAAGAGTGAAGGTTCTCCAGCAGTCCCTCGAAGTTACGCGGCGTGCCGTCGGACGGTGGTTGCAGGTTGTCGATGTCGTCCTGTGTCATCGCCTTCCTTCTTTTCAAGATTTTTCCTCCTCCGTTCTCTCCTTGAGGAGAGTCAGAGAGGTGGTTTAATTTGTTTTGGTTTGTTTTAATTTGTTTTTCTTTGTTTTGTGTACCCAATGTCGACATTTCGGCTTCCGATGTTGCAGAATCGGTGTTTGATGTTACAGAATCAGCAGTTGATGTTACAGCATCGACTGTTTCGTTATCAGCATCATCCGCACAGCTTTTGCTACTTTGAGAAGAATGGTACGATGCAAGTTCCTCCGCTTCCAACAGGCAGTAGTCCGGCTTTATCAACGAACTGCTACGCCGCTTGGTGATAAAGAGATACTGCCGTTGGATATCGGCGGAAGTCAGGATGCCGTATTGGCGGAAAAGCCCGGCATCAAACAGACCACATTCCACGGACAGGGCGATGATACGTTTCACATCATCCATATCCGTATTGTAAAGGCTGTCCGTCAGTTCATCGTAAAACTCATCACTGGCAGAGATATAATATCCTTTTCCGGCATAGATGTACGACAGCGTTTCTACCAATGTGGCAAAAGCAGCATCACCTTCCCGCTTCATGACACGACGCACCACGCGGTCGTGCATGAAACTGGTGCTCATGGGGAAATAATCCAACCCCTGTTTTATTCTTCCCATAGTGCGTGTAGTTTTTCCTTTTCCTGCTTCCGGCGAATACTGTCCGCCACCACCTGACGGGCATGGCGGATAAGGAGCATCCGCAAAGCGTAGTCCTTTACCTCGGTTATTACCGGATAAGAAAGAGGTTTGTTTTCAAATGATATATTTTTATCCTGATTGCGATGTCTGCGCGTGTTTGCCTTACGGCATTCCTTGCAGTAATTATCTGAAGCCCGGGTACGCTGATTCATATAAAAGGCTTCCTGTGGGAGCTTACGCTTGCAACATCCGCAGATGTGTAGAGATTGATTCATAATGGTTTCCATACTGCTTTCCGTTTTTACAATTTTCATATTTAAACATTCGTGTGTATATTAGAGATATATCGCTTGCACGCAGGACATATAGTTGCTGTATATTGGAGATATATCGGCTGCACATTGGGTATATAGACGCTACACGCAAGATATATAGATGGTGTAAGCGGGCTCAATATTACTTCCGCCCGTCCGGCACGGCTTCCTTAAAAAGGGGGTGAATGAGGTATTTTGCAACCTTTCGTAAACTTTTTGCGGTTTCTCATGGTTTTTCTATTTAAAATTTATAATTTTGAAACATCTTTGTGATTTCATTGTTACAAAGATAAAACAGTTTTCGCAAAGAAAACAAACGATTTTGAGAATTAACTTTAAAAAAGTAGATAACAAATTATCAATGAGCAATTAACGAGTTTATGAATTTTTACATCAAAAATAAACGATAATAGAATGGATACATTTTTGGATGTTACAGGAATAGTGAAGCGTGCCAAACAGGTGCTAAACTTCAAGAACGACAGCGAATTAGCTGAATATTTAGGCGTCTCACGCGCCACAGTATCCAATTGGGGTGCACGAAATAGTATTGACTTCCGCCTGTTACTCGATAAATTCGGGGACAAGGTGGACTACAATTGGCTATTATTGGGAAAGGGAAATCCGAAACACCAGCCAAGATATTGCGAAAGCGAACTGGTGCAGGGAGAAGTCGAGATTATACACAATCCGAAAACACCCGAACCAATAGACGACCGTAGCGTGACATTATACGATATTACGGCAGCTGCGAACCTGAAAACATTGTTCACCAACAAAAAGCAGTATGCACTGGGAAAGATATTAATTCCGAATATTTCCGTCTGCGACGGAGCAGTCTACGTCAACGGAGACAGCATGTATCCTATATTGAAATCGGGAGACATTATCGGATATAAAGAAATCAGCAGCTTCGATAATGTCATTTACGGGGAAATATATCTGGTGTCGTTTATGATTGACGGAGACGAGTATCTGGCAGTGAAATACGTGAACCGTTCCGATAAGGAGGGATATCTCAAACTAGTGAGCTACAATACACACCACGAACCGATGGACATTCCATTTGCGTCCATCAATGCAATGGCGATTGTGAAGTTCTCCATTAGGAGGCACATGATGATGTGAATCTCATCGTAAAAGAGAGCCAAGAACACGGAAAAAACACAGAGGACACAAAAGACACAGAGATTAAAAAAAATAATACCTCTGCGTTTTTTACGTCCTCTGCAATGAGAAATATAGTAAGCCGTAAGAAGCACATTAAATGAAATAATCTGCTAATTCGTGCAATATTTGTTTGATCTTAAAATTCTCTTGCAAACTAATTTGAAACGACCTCTTCCCCTTTCAGCGTAGCCGAACTGGCTTCCGTGACACGCACGTTGACAAAATCACCTACACGGTGCGTACCTCTGTCGAACACCACCACACGGTTCTGCTCCGTACGGCCGAACAGCTGGTCGCGCGAACGCTTGGAAACTCCTTCTACAAGCACTTCATACGTTTTACCGATGCAACGCTGGTTGGATTCGGCAGACAGACGGTTCTGCAAAGCGATAATCTCGTTCAGGCGACGGACTTTCACCTCTTCGGGCACATTATCTTCAAGATGCTTCGATGCATACGTTCCCGGACGTTCGGAGTATTTAAACATGAAAGCGGCATCATATCCACATTCTTCCATCAGCGAAAGTGACAAGGCATGATCCTCTTCCGTTTCAGAATGAAAACCGGAGAAAATATCGGTAGTCAGTCCGCAATCGGGGATGATACGTTTGATAGCTGCCACCCGGTCCAGATACCACTCACGGGTATACTTACGGTTCATCAGTTTCAGAATACGCGAACTGCCGCTCTGCACAGGCAGATGGATATGTTTACACACATTCGGAACTTGCGCAATCACTTCCAGCGTTTCATCGCTCATATCTTTCGGATGGGAAGTCGTGAAACGAATACGCACTCCCGGAGCAGCCTCGGCCACTGTTCGGAGCAACATCGGGAAAGTAACCACTTCGCCTGTCGGTCTTTCAAAACGGTAAGAGTTGACGTTCTGCCCCAACAGGGTGACTTCCTTATAGCCTTTCGCCACGAGGTCTGCCACTTCATTCAGGATGCTTTCTACGTCACGGCTGCGCTCGCGTCCACGAGTATAGGGCACGATACAATAGGTGCAGAAGTTATTGCAGCCACGCATGATGGATACAAAACCCGAAATATGATTGCCGCAGATACGCGACGGAATCACATCCCGATAAGTCTCGGTAGTAGAAAGTTCCACATTGATTGCTTTTTCACCGGTTTCTACGGCCGCAATCAGGTCGGGCAACGTCAGGTAAGCATCCGGCCCCACAACGAGGTCTACATGATGATTCGTTATCAGATCATCCTTTACCCGTTCGGCCATACAGCCCAGTACACCTACAATCAGATGCTTTTTCTTTTTCTTCAGCGAGTGGAAAAACTCCAGGCGATTCAGAATCTTCTGCTCCGCATTGTCGCGGATGGAACAGGTATTCATAAACACGGCATCGGCTTCCTCCAGCGTTTCGGCTACGGAATAACCCGCCATTTGCATCACCGAGGCAATCACCTCACTGTCGGCTACGTTCATCTGGCAGCCATAGGTTTCGATAAACAACTTTTTGTTGTCATCCTTCATTTCAGTTGCGGATTTAAAGTCCGCTCCCGTTAATTCGTTCATACTCAAATCTTAGTTTAAAAATTCGGATGCAAAGATACGGCTTCGCTTTCAATAAGTAGTGAATTGATATCAAAATAACGCAAAAACTTATGATTTGGCAAGCAAATTTGTAATTTATGTTAAGAGAATAAACATTTTTAGGCGATATGCTTGGCAAATTTAAATTTATTTTTCACATTTGTGCAATGAAAGAAACATTAGATTTTTTCATAGTTAAGGTTTAGGTTAAAAAAATTAAGGGGAGCTGTGAAGCTGCCCTTTTTTCATAATAAAATGTTAGCCTGAACCAGATAAAATACGTAACTTTGGCAGATAACTAATTAGCAGTGAAACACAATGGAAGATTTTTTGAAATTTCTCTTGATAGCAGGTGTCATTCTTGTGGGAATATTCAAAGAGGTGAATAAGAATAGTAAATCGAAAAAAGCTAAGAATAAACGCCCCGTTTCCCCGATGCCATCCCCCGTTGAAGTAGCTCCGGATGCAGTTCCTATGCCCGAGGCATGGGGTGGCCCCAAGTCGCTGGAAGAATTATTCCAGCCTAAACCCCTGAAACAGACGCCACCGCAACAGTCTCCCAAACAGACGGCGAAACCAGCGGCGCAGCAGAAAAGAAAAAAAGAAGAAATATCCGTTTCCGCATCCCTGGCAAACAGTGCCGCGCAAGATAAACGAAATTCCCAACAAGGTTCTCATTATAACTCTCACACCGAATCAACTGATAACGAACATGATTTCACGATTCACTCCGCAGAAGAAGCCCGCCGCGCTATTATCTGGGGAGAGATACTTCAACGGAAGTATTGAGAGAGCCCGTAAACTCATTGAGTTTCGAATCATTATGTGACGAGTCATTGCCAAGCATTGGTACAAGGCCGTACAAACAGAGAATTAATTATCAATAAAAATATCAACTGTATTTAACACGAAATTTACTATTTATGTCACTCAATCGTATTTCGGCAGCGGAAGCTGCAAGCCTAATCAAACATGGCTACAACATCGGCCTAAGCGGATTTACTCCCGCCGGAACGGCCAAGGCTGTAACAGCCGAACTCGCAAAAATTGCTGAAGCAGAACATGCGAAAGGAAACCCGTTTCAAGTAGGAATTTTCACAGGCGCATCGACAGGGGAATCCTGTGACGGCGTACTGTCACGCGCCAAAGCCATCCGCTACCGCGCTCCTTATACTACCAACGCCGACTTCCGCAAAGCTGTGAACAACGGAGAGATTGCCTACAACGACATACACCTCTCACAAATGGCACAGGAAGTGCGCTACGGGTTCATGGGCAAAGTGAACGTAGCCATCATCGAAGCCTGCGAAGTAACTCCAGACGGAAAAATTTATCTGACTGCCGCCGGCGGCATCGCCCCGACCATCTGCCGTCTTGCCGACCAGATCATCGTGGAGTTGAACAGCGCACACAGCAAATCCGGTATGGGTATGCACGACGTATACGAACCGCTCGACCCGCCTTACCGCCGCGAAATACCGATCTATAAACCGAGTGACCGTATCGGACTGCCTTACGTTCAGATAGACCCGAAAAAGATTATAGGCGTAGTGGAAACCAACTGGCCGGACGAAGCGCGTTCTTTCGCTGCCGCTGATCCGTTGACCGACAAAATCGGCCAGAATGTTGCCGACTTCCTTGCAGCCGACATGAAACGCGGTATTATCCCGTCCAGTTTCTTGCCTTTGCAATCGGGTGTAGGAAATATCGCCAACGCCGTACTCGGTGCATTGGGACGTGATAAAACGATTCCTGCATTCGAAATGTACACAGAGGTAATCCAGAATTCCGTGATCGGATTGATTCGCGAAGGACGTATCAAATTCGGTAGCGCCTGTTCACTGACTGTTACAAATGATTGTCTGGAAGGCATCTACAACGATATGGATTTCTTCCGCGACAAACTGGTTCTCCGTCCGTCGGAAATCTCAAACAGCCCGGAAATAGTACGCCGCCTCGGTATCATTTCTATCAATACAGCCATCGAAGTTGACCTGTACGGCAACGTAAACTCTACCCATATCGGCGGAACAAAAATGATGAACGGTATCGGTGGTTCGGGAGACTTTACCCGCAACGCTTACATCTCTATCTTCACTTGTCCGTCTGTGGCCAAAGAAGGGAAGATTAGCGCGATCGTACCGATGGTATCCCACCACGACCACACGGAGCACGATGTCAACATCGTTATCACCGAGCAAGGTGTTGCCGATCTTCGTGGCAAGAGCCCGAAAGAACGCGCACAAGCCATCATCGAAAACTGTGCACATCCTGACTACAAAGAGCTTCTTTGGGATTACCTCAAACTGGCCGGTAACCGGGCACAGACTCCACACGCTATTCAGGCTGCACTTGGTATGCACGCAGAGTTGGCTAAGAGTGGCGATATGAAGAATACTAATTGGGCTGAATACTCAAAGTAAATATAATATATAGTATAGAATTTACAGTATTCGATTCAAAACAAGTATAATTGTATTCTCTGGTAAACAAAATCCTACGATTTTTGCTTATTAGAGAATACAATTGTCTTTTTATAGAAGAATCAATAAAGAGCCCTCCATGGAAAATAGTACCTGCCCCTTGACAACATAGAAATCGGATTCAACAACGGAATTCCACTTTGGTTGTACGGGCTAATGTATTCATATCAGCCTATTTCCCAATAATCACCTCACACATTTTATCCTGAAATGCTCTCGCTTTAGCCGCCGAAAGTACATTCTGGTTCATAATGGCAAATGCCACTTCATGTCCGTTCTTCATCTTCAGATAGCCTGCAAGCGCATTTATTGCCGTAAACGAGCCTGTTTTGGCATGAACATTCCGAAAAGCAGGAGTACCTTTCATCCGGAACTTCAAAGTTCCGTCCACCCCGCCAACAGGAAGTGATTTATACAACATCTGAAACACTTCTGTTTGCGAGTACGCATATTTTAGAAAATCCACCAGCAGGGCAGGAGAGAGGTAATTATAATTGGACAGTCCGCAACCGTCGGCAATCTTATAATCTTTCGGGTCATGCCCCAGGCGGCGGATCAGCTTCATTATTTCGACAATACCATCTTCGGCAGCTACTTGCTTCTTTCCCGTAGCCTGCGCTCCCAGGCGACAGAGAAATGCTTCCGCATTGAGGTTATCACTCTCTTTCATCAGTTGGTTCAGCACTTTCTGCACAGAAGTGTTCCAGCAAGCCATACGCTCTACTCTCACACTGTCGCGAGGTAATTCGGCAAAGCCATACGACTGGGGAGTCGTGATTCCTTTCCCACGAAGGCGTTCCAGGAAAGTGTGCATAAAGAAACGGGGAGAATCATAGATGTTGACATCATCTTTTCGAATCGAAGTGACATTGCCCGAAATAAGGAGATTGTTTCCATTCGTCAGCCAGTCTCTTGTGAAAGAGAATTTCCCGGCAGAAGAGGTACGTGTTTTCGTCTGATTCGTCACTGTATAATAGGAAGACAGAGGCTGGCAGGAAACACTTGCCGTATCGCCCTGCACCGTGGATGGAACTACGGAAACCTGTACAGTCCCCTTGCAGAACATCAGCGGAGAGAGATAAGGCTGATAACCCGCAGGTGTATCGTCCCACGCCCATCCGCTGCCCCAATAAAGGGAGTCTTTCATTGAAACGTCACCATAGACCTGCCCGTTAATAACCGAAAAAGGGAAAGTGATTACCTCTTCTATCAATGAATCCATCGACTGGCTGTCAAATTCCGGATCGAATCCGCCTACCACATACAGGTTGCCTTGCAAGGTATCATGCTCTATCACGCCATCGTGCCATACTTCGGTGCGGAAAGGCTCGTTGGCTCCGGGGCGGGAAAGTGCGGTAATAGCCGTCAACAGCTTCATGGTAGAGGCAGGACGTGAAAGTTTCTCCGCACGATAGTTATAAAGTGATTTCTTAGCCGTCAGATCGTAGACGGATATGCCGACTTCGGATGCTTCGGGGAGCATCTTCTTGATAAGCGAATCTATCCGGGAGAAATTCTGTTGTCCCCAAAGTGGCAACAAACAAACTGAAAGGGCGACTAACAAAAGACTTTTTTTCATATAACACTGTTTATGACATCAACAAATGATCGTATCTTACCTCTATCTATTTCAAGTTTTTCTCTACCTGTCCAAGAAGCGAACCGGCGCCATATCCGGACCATACATCCTGGATTTTTCCATCAGGAGCAATCAAGACATAATGAGGGATTCCCCGTACCTGATAGTTTAGGGCAAGACCGGTACGTCCTTTACGAAGTTCGTTCCACTGGTTACCGCCTATTCCTTTCGTCTTGATATACTCTTTCCAACGTGCTTTCGGGTCCTCACTAATACTAATCACAGTCATTTTATCCTTGTACAGATCCATCACCTTCTCCATTTCGGGTATCGACTCCACGCAAGGACCACACCCGCTACTCCAGAAATCGAGTAAGATGAATTTTCCTTTGAACTCGGAAATATGACGGAGAGAATCATTCGCATCATATAGGTCTCCATCCACCATCATATCTCCAACTCCTACGGTAGCGGGAGGATAAACATAGGCTGTAATCTCCTGTCCGCCACCTGTTTGTTTATCAGCTTCGGACATTCGGGCATAGAGTTTTTTCACCTCTTCTTCATAAGGCATGATGGTTTTATATTTCATCATGGAAGCAAAAAACAGTAACCTGTCCATCCACACCGGGGAGACGGGAGCTTCTTCCATGTATTCCATTTCCTTTTTCCAGATTTCCTGCTGCAACGGCATTGACAGTTTCCGGATAGAATCTATCTTGGCCCACGCCTGACTTTCAAACTCCCGGTCGCCCGGATGGTCAATGAACATCATCCGTTGCCAGTCATATTCCGCTGCCATGTATTGCATCAGTTCTTTCTGTTGAGCCATCGCGCAAGCCATAAAGCGGTTTTCTTCCTGCTGTTCCGGCACATCACTTACTACTTCCCATGTTTTCACTAGTTTGTCCTGTCCCTTGATTTCGATGTATTCCCCCGGTGCGATCCACACTTCCAGCCATGTACCCGGGAAGCCCCGGTTATCAGACATAATCAGCATTTTCCGTGTGGTAGAAACCGTGTCGCGGAAAGAGAACTGTCCATTCATAAGCGTATCTCTCAAGACACAGTTGAGAATATTTCCGTCTTCTTCATACAGGCCGATCACAATGCTGTCGGGAAGATTGGCCAATTCGCCCTGAATCAAATATTCATTGGCGGCAACTGACGCTTTACGATTAAATGTACAATGACACATCACCATACAAACTATTGCCAATAAGGCCGGAGTGATTATATATTTTCTCATCATATATTCGATTTATCAGTGAGATACCCCCTCATCAATGAATCAGATAGGTATCTTCATCAATGAACGATGTCAGATATCGGAATCCGTTTATAGAGCTTCCCGGAAGATTTCTCCTACCGTAGGATGCGGGAAAACAATCTTTTTCCATTGCGCTGCCGTCAATCCGAGCTCAATGGCAGTGCCCGCAAGAGTGATAATCTCCGAAGCCGGATTTCCCAACACATGAGCGCCAATCACCCGCTGCTGTTCATCCAGCAATACTTTGCAGACTCCGTTCACGCCTTCATTCTCCGCCACAAAACGGCCGGAGTAAGCCATCGGAAGTTTGATAACCTGATAATTGATTCCTTTCGTTGAGGCCGACTCCTCCGTTTCACCCACTCCAGCAATCTCCGGATTGGTATAGACTACGCCCGGAATAGCCCGATAACTCATGGCATCTTCCTTTCCCAAGATGGAATGTACGGCAACTTCCGCTTCACGAACAGCCGTATGGGCGAGCAAAGAGAATCCTGTCAGGTCACCACAAACATACACGTCCGGCACAGAAGTCTGCATCTTTTCATTAACTCTGATAGCACCACGCTCCGTCTGCTCCAAATTCAGGTTTTCGAGCCCGAAACCTTTCGTCACCGGGCGACGGCCGACACTCATCAACAGCTTCTCTGCAATGACACTGCCGTTTCCCTCCGCGTTCTCATAAGAAACAACAGCCCCTTCTTCCGTTTGCGACAAGCCGACCACTCTCGTACTAAGCAGGAATTTAATACCTCGTTTTGTATATTCTGCACGGAGCAAAGCGGAAAGCTCCTTATCCATTCCACCCAGGATTTCGTCCATCATCTCAACCACCGTCACCTGTACTCCCAAACTATTGAAGAACGACGCAAACTCCATACCGATTACCCCGCCACCAACAATAGCCAAAGAAGCCGGCAATTCTTTACTGTCCAAAGCATCTCTGTGCGTCCAGTAGTTCACCGCGTCCACTCCCGGAATAGGAGGAATAAAGGTTTCCGAACCCGTACATAATATCAGATTCTCTCCTTCGTAAGTCTCTTCCCCGCAGCGAACCGTATTTTTATCAATGATCTGCGCTTCTCCCGATACGATTGTAACATTGTTGGCAGTCAGCTTCGCTTTCACTCCCAGCACCAGTTTACGCACTACCTTACTTTTACGCGCTATTATCTTAGGCAAATCGAAAGAGACTTCCGGGATATTGACTGCATACTTTGATGCATGTTTTGCACTGTCATAAGTCTTTGCCGAATACAACAATGTTTTCGTAGGAATACAGCCTTCGTTCAGACAGACGCCACCCAGACTATTCTTTTCGATAAGCAATACGCTCAAACCACCTTTACCGGCAGCTTCGGCAGCCGTATATCCCGCAGGACCGCCACCGATGATAATCACTTGATATTTCATAGTATATAATCAGTTACTCTTTTATCTTCTTTTCAAACATTCTCTTTTCGAGTAGTTCTGCAAATTCCTGTTCCTTGACAGGCATCACCGAAACAAACTTCCCTTTTCCGTATTCTATCAAGATATAATCCGTCACCGAGAAACTACCGAACTTCATGGAATGGTATTTCCTGACTGTGGTGATTTCGGAAAGCGGAATAACCTTCTTACGAATAAAACGGCCGCGTGAAACCTCCAGGTTACCGTCTGTAGTCAACGTATAAGTAGTATGTATAATCTGTTCGATCACTACAATCAGCATCAGCATAAACAGTACCGCTACCAAGATATATTTGCACCACAATGCGCCAACAGCATTTACAGTAAGCACCACCAACAGGAAATATTGGTACCAGGCGATGCGAGCATGAAAAATTCGATTCATTTTGTCAGATTTTTGCCTGCAAGGTAGCAATTTTATGAATTAGTGACAACGAAAAGTACAACGAAGTAACTTATTTTGTAGCTTTGCGGTGAGAAATAACAAGATTATGGTAAGAAAATTCGATTTCCTCGTTATCGGTTCCGGAATTGCCGGTATGAGTTTTGCGCTGAAAGTGGCGCACAAAGGTAAAGTTGCTCTTATCTGTAAAAGTGGGCTGGAAGAAGCCAATACGTACTTCGCCCAGGGAGGTGTAGCCTCCGTCACCAACCTTCTGGTGGATAATTTCGACAAGCACATTGAAGACACAATGATTGCCGGCGATTGGATCAGTAACCGTGCCGCAGTAGAAAAGGTAGTGCGCGAAGCTCCCGCACAAATTGAAGAACTGATTAAGTGGGGAGTGGATTTTGACAAAAACGAGAAAGGCGAATTTGACTTGCACCGCGAAGGCGGACACTCGGAGTTCCGTATTCTTCACCATAAAGACAATACAGGAGCAGAAATTCAAGACAGCCTGATTAAAGCCGTACAACGCCATCCGAATATCACGGTCATCGAAAACCAGTTTGCCATTGAAATCCTGACACAGCATCACCTGGGAGTGACTGTAACCCGCCAGACACCGGACATCAAATGTTATGGTGCTTATATCCTCGATCCGAAAACGGGAAAAGTAGATACCTATCTTGCTAAAGTGACGCTAATGGCTACCGGTGGAGTAGGAGCCGTTTATAAAACAACCACTAACCCGCTAGTCGCTACCGGAGACGGTATCGCCATGGTTTACCGTGCCAAAGGTACGGTGAAGGATATGGAGTTTGTACAATTCCACCCTACCGCCCTGTATCATCCGGGAGACCGCCCTTCTTTCCTGATAACGGAAGCAATGCGTGGTTACGGAGGCGTACTGCGCACCATGGACGGAAAAGAGTTCATGCAGAAATATGATCCCCGTCTTTCGCTCGCTCCCCGTGACATCGTGGCACGCGCCATCGACAACGAGATGAAGAACCGTGGAGACGACCATGTATATCTGGACGTCACCCACAAAGATCCCGAAGAAACAAAGAAACACTTCCCCAATATCTACGAGAAATGTCTTAGCCTGGGCATCGACATCACTAAAGATTATATCCCGGTAGCCCCGGCCGCCCACTATCTCTGCGGAGGTATTCTTGTCGACCTGGACGGACAATCTTCCATCGAACGCCTTTATGCCGTGGGAGAATGTTCGTGCACCGGATTGCATGGTGGAAACCGTCTGGCTTCCAACTCATTGATAGAAGCAGTGGTATATGCCGACGCTGCCGCCAAGCACAGTCTGCAAGCGGTTGATCAGTATTCTTATAATGAAGATATTCCCGAATGGAATGACGAAGGAACCCGCTCTCCGGAAGAAATGGTGCTCATTACGCAAAGTATGAAGGAAGTGAATCAAATTATGAGTACATACGTAGGCATCGTCCGCAGTGACCTCCGTCTGAAACGTGCCTGGGACAGACTCGATATTATCTACGAAGAGACTGAAAGCCTGTTCAAACGTAGCGTAGCGTCCAGAGAAATCTGCGAATTGCGTAATATGGTGAATGTGGGTTATCTGATTATGCGCCAAGCAATGGAGCGTAAGGAAAGCCGCGGATTACATTATACGATAGATTATCCACACGTGAAGAAATGATTATGAAAACATTGATTCGGACCTTTATTCTTTTCTTCTGCATAACGGGACTAGCTTCCTGCTATGCAGGTATTCCACTGAAAAGCGGAAAATCAGAAAATAACCAGACTTATGAAGTCAGTTATCTGTTCGAGCACGACGGAGTGAAAGTATACCGTTTTCTCGATCTGGGAAACTATGTGTATTTCACGACCCGGGGAGATGTAACCAGTATCAAGAATGATTCAACAAGAAAAAGGACAATTACTATTTATAAAGACAGTATACCAAACCGATAACGAAAAGAAGCTGTCTAACAATTTTTTTTTAACGGCTTCACCTCTATCAAACAAACTCTGACAGATTATATACGATAGATTATCCATACGTGAAGAAATAGGATTTACAGTATCATTTTTATTAAAAAGAAAAAACAAGAGGCTTCCTCAAATTATATTTTTGAGTTTGGCCTCTTATTTTTTTATCTTTATATGTTTCTTTTGCACTCCTCAAAGAAACTATACTATACACTTATGAGAATATAATACACTTCAACGAAGTGCACATCCATCTATAAATCAAGCTTTTAAATAGTACAGCATATAAATACGAATATCCCTGCCTCTTCTAAAATCATTCCCCAATATCATCCTCTTAAAAACATGTTCTTGAGCATGTGTACACCTCTTTGAGAATATAGTAAACGCTTTCCTGTCTTTCATCTCATACTTTTGTTCACAGAAATAATCACTAATCGAAATATTATGGATATAGCTAAAAGATGTGAGCAGAACCCCCTACTGGCTCCAAAAGATTTAAAAGCGGGAATCAACGGAATGGAAATTACATGTTTGTTAAATCCCGGAGTTTTCAAATATCAAGGCAAAATTTGGTTACTTTTGCGCGTCGCAGAAAGACCTATACAGAAAGAAGGAATTATCAGTTTTCCTATATATAATGAAAAAGGAAAAATAGAAGTGGTTTCGTTTTTAAAGAATGATCCCGATTTAGATGCTTCAGACCCACGCGTTATCGGTTACAAAGGAAAGAATTATCTGACCACGATGTCTTACTTACGATTGGTTTCAAGTACCGACGGTATTCACTTCAAAGATGAACCGGAATTTCCACCTATTTTCGGAAAAGGAGAGCTGGAAGCATTCGGTATTGAGGATTGCCGTGTTGCAACAACCAAAGATGGTTTTTACCTTACTTTCACAGAAGTATCGTCGGTAGCTGTAGGGGTTGGACTGATTCACACCAATGATTGGAAAAACTATACACGGCATGGAATGATATTCCCACCGCATAACAAAGATTGTGCATTATTCGAACAGAAGATAGGTGACAAGTATTTCGCTCTTCATCGCCCGAGCAGTCCCGAACTTGGCGGCAATTATATATGGTTGGCAGAATCGCCCGACCGCTTGCATTGGGGAAACCACAAATGTGTGGCAACCACTCGTGACGGAATGTGGGATTGCGCACGTGTAGGGGCAGGGGCAGCTCCAATAAAGACAGAAGAAGGCTGGCTGGAGATTTATCATGGAGCCGATTTTAATCACCGTTATTGCTTGGGGGCTTTATTACTCGATTTAAATGACCCTTCAAAAGTGATTGCAAGAAGCGAAGAACCGATCATGGAACCTATCGCCGCTTATGAGCAAACAGGTTTCTTCGGAAATGTAGTTTTCACTAATGGGCATTTGGTGGACGGCGATACGATAACCATGTATTATGGAGCAAGCGATGAAGTGATTTGTAAGGCAGAGCTTTCCATTTCAGAGATATTAAACGTATTAAAACAGACACAAAAGAAGTAATGAATAAACTGAAAAAAGAATATCTGTTCTTTAAGCAACAGGAACCTAACATGAGAACACTGTTGGTTACCAATATGCTTTATGCATTGGTACTACCGATAGTAGAAATCTTTGTGGGAGCCTATATCATGAGGAACACGAGCGATCCGGTGATGGTTGCTTTTTATCAGCTGGCAATGTATATAGGCATCATTACTACCTCTCTTGTTAACGGTTATCTGCTAAAGAAATACAGTGTGAAGACGCTTTATTCGGTAGGAATCCTGGTAAGTGGCATTTCCATGTTCGGTATGATGACCATCAAGTCACTTGGCTTCATCGAACTTGGTCTAGCCGGCTTTTTAATGGGAGCAGCTTCTGGTTTCTTCTGGACCAACCGATACCTGCTGGCTCTCTATAATACCAACGACAACAGCCGTAACTATTTCTTCGGACTAGAGTCTTTCTTCTTTTCTATTACCTCCATCGGTGTTCCTTTAATTATAGGCGCATTTATCAGCCAGATAGATGGAAAAGAAGTTTTCGGATTCCTCTTCAATATCAATACCTCTTACTGTGTAGTTACGATGGCAGCAGTAGTCATTACCGTTATCGCCTGCATGACACTGTGGAAAGGTAAATTCGAGAACCCCAAAGAAACAAACTTCCTCTATTTCCGCTTCAACATACTTTGGAAAAAGATGCTGTGGCTAGCCGGATTGAAAGGAATGGTTCAAGGTTTTTTAGTAACAGCACCAGCTATATTGGTATTGAAGCTGGTAGGAGATGAAGGAGCGTTAGGATTGATTCAGGGAGTTAGCGGGGCACTGACCGCTGTCCTGGTGTATGTATTAGGACGTATGGCCCGCCCGCAAGACCGTTTGAAAATCTTTGTAGGAGGATTAATCGTATTCTTTGTCGGTACACTATTCAACGGTATTCTCTTCTCTGCTACAGGAGTGATCCTTTTCGTCCTTTGCAAAGTGATATTCCAGCCTTTGTTCGACCTGGCTTACTTCCCCATTATGATGAGAACAATTGATGCAGTTGCAAAGATTGAGAATAGAAACGAATATGCATATATCCTAAGCCATGAGTTCGGCCTTTTCCTTGGAAGAGCTTTCGGTTTACTACTGTTTATCTTCCTTGCTTATTGTGTATCGCAGGATTTTGCATTGAAATATGCGCTGGTGATTGTTGCCGGATTACAATTAGCGGCATATCCTTTAGCTAAGAATATTACTAATCAAACTGATACTATTGAACATGAAAATGACAAGTAAAGGTGTTTTTGTACTTATGACCGTTTGTCTCCTGGCATCTTGCTCGGGCAACGGAAATAACTTTGGTGAAAAGGTAAAGCAGGTTTCCATCCATAGGGTAGACTCTATGCCTGATATGCCTGAAACTTATAAAATGCTGGACTGGAAACAAAAAGCCCAAAAGTATGACCAGTTTATCTTTGACTGGAATAATAAAAGCGAAGTCGGACCATTAATCTGGTTAGATGACGCCCGCAGAAATATGGACCAGACTACATTTGGCTTATATACTGCCATTAAAGATATTCGTCAGGGAAAGAATGCCAATAACGGAGAGTTCCATGAAAGTCTGAACTCATTGGCAGCTATTCTTGGTGCCGGCCTTGTAGGGATTGACAAGACGAATCAAGATGGATATAACTATGTAAAAATGGTGCAGAATTATTTCAATTCTGATAACGGCTGGAATATAGTCATGAACAATACGACTCCGTCAGTAGCCCTTTTAGGAGGAGGCTATGGCCGCGACTGGTGGTATGATGTATTACCCAATGCCTTATATTATGCTATTTGCGATGTTTTCCCCAATGTAGACGGGGCAGAGAAGATACAAAAAAGTATTGCAGAGCAGTTTGTTAAAGCAGATTCTGTATTGAATGGAAATTACGACTATTCTTATTTTGACTATGCACAAATGAAAGGAATGGTTAATAATATTCCATTGCAACAAGACGCCGCCGGTGGGCATGCTTATGTATTGTTGTGTGCTTATCATAAGTTTGGTGATCCACGTTATCTGCAACATAGTAAAAGTGCCATCGAAGCCCTGCTTGCCCAGAAAGAAAGCCGTTTTTACGAGGCTCTTTTACCACTCGGAGTGTATACGGCAGCCTATTTGAATGCAATAGAGGGGGCTAACTATGATGTAGCCAAACTTCTTGATTGGGTATTTGACGGATGTAAAAGCCCTGCAGGAAGAACCGGTTGGGGAATTATTGTAGGAAAATGGGGTGATTATGATGTAAGTGGTCTGCAAGGAAGTATCACAGACGGCGGAGGATATGCATTCCTTATGAACAGTATCAAACCCGCCTGGCCTTTCATTCCGATGGTGAAATATCAGCCTCAATATGCAAAGGCTATCGGCAAGTGGATGTTGAACAATGCAAGTGCATGTCGTTTGTTCTATCCGGGGGAAATAGATGAAGCACATCAATGGGCTCCGGAATTGAAGGACATTACTTATGATAATGTTTCTTATGAAGGTTTACGAAAAACGGATGACTATGGAAAAGCATCATTAAAAGGGGTTAGTCCGGTTGCAATCGGCGATGGTCCCAAATGGATAAAAGGTAATCCGACGGAGAGCATGTTCAGCGTTTACAGTTCTTCTCCTGTTGGTATTTTAGGGGCCATTGTTTGTCAAACGAATGTGGAGGGTATCCTCCGGCTGGATTGTAATGTCACAGACTTCTATACAGAGAAACCTTATCCGGTCTATCTCTATTATAACCCTCATAAAGAGACCAAAACCATTACTTATCAAGCTACCCAACCATGCGATTTGTTTGATATTGTTGCCAAAGAATATATAGCAAAAAATATAAAGACAAATGGCTCCGTTGAGATCCCGGCCAATGACGCAAGAGTAATTGTGGAACTTCCCGCCGGAACAGAATTAGAACTGAAAGATGGTAAGATTATTGCGAATAAACAAAATATCATTTCATATAATTAAATCTAAGTGTATAAACTATGAGTAAGCATTTATTATTCATTCTTATTCTTGCTGTTTGCACAAATGTCTTTGCACAGCAAACCAAGAGTATTTCGGGTGTGGTATACGACAGTAATACCGGAGAGGCTTTAATTGGAGTTTCTGTTCTTGAAGTGGGAACGACCAATGGTACTATCACTGATTTTGACGGTAAATATACATTAAAAGTATCGTCAAATAAAGTTTCATTCTCGTATGTCGGTTTTAAAACTGAAATTGTAAACGTAACAAATAGCGGAACGTACAATGTAAATCTAGTGTCCGATAATGAATTGGATGAGGTTGTGGTTATTGGTTACGGTACTCAAAGAAAGAGTGACCTTACCGGTGCTTTGGCTTCTATAAGTAGTAAGGATATTAAGAACTATGCAGTATCTAATGCATCCGAACTACTAACAGGTAAGGCAGCCGGCGTATTTGTTGCCGCCAGTTCCGGCCAGCCGGGATCGGATGCAGTGATCCGCGTGAGAGGTTTAGGGACCGTCAATGACAACAATCCATTGTATGTAGTTGATGGACAGTTCATGGATAACATCAGCAGCCTGAATCCATCTGATATTGAACGTATGGAAGTATTAAAAGATGCTTCAGCCTGCGCTATCTATGGTTCGAGAGGTTCTAATGGAGTAATCCTCATTACTACCAAGGGAGGGGTGAAAGGTGAAACGACTGTAACATTAGATGCTTATGTAGGTGTAAAAAACAGTTATAAAGCATTGAACATGATGAACAGCGACCAATACTACAACTTCATCATGAAAGCGTATGAAAATGATGCAAGCTTTCAAAACTCAATGAAGGATAAGTTTACCAATCAGTATCAGAAAGGTTATAATACCAACTGGTGGAATGAAGTAACCCGTACAGCTTTCAACCAGAACTATAATCTAAGCATCCGTAAGGGGACAGATAATTCGAGATCTTCTTTAAGTTTAGGATATGTAGACGATCAGGGTGCAATCATCACTACTGAATTCAAGAGACTTTCACTTAAAGCGAATCTTGAATATGATATTAACAAATTTATCACTGTTGGCGCCAATGTCAATCTGGCAAAGATAAGAAAACGTGACGCAGGAGCAATTCCTTCATTCGATTTCATTCAAAAAGCTGATCCTTTTACCCCTGTTATCAGCCCGTTGGTAGATCCGTCTTCTGAAAATTACGAATATAACAAATATGCGCCTACCGAGTGGTCTTACGACCCTAATCCGGTAGCCATGCTCGAACTTCCTAATAGATACAATGACATATTCAATGTATTTGGTAATGTGTTTGCCCAAATCAAATTGTATAAAGGATTGAGCTATCGGGTACAGTATAGTTTCGAAAGATACCATGATACTTTCAAAGACTTCCGTCCTGTCTATTCGTCTACTTTTTCGGAAGATAACTTAGCGAATCAGGAAAGTAAATATAATAAAGAAACTCAATTGAATAATAATAGCGCTGTTACTTCTAATTATCAAGTGGAACAACGCCTTAATTACAACACGACAATAGGCAGGCATAAACTGGATGCAATGGTTGCCATGACTTATGAGAAGAACAGTAGCGAAGGCATTAATGCATTTAAGAGAAAGGCTTTAGGTAACGATGAAATCTATCAGATACTTGATGCACAAACAGCTGGAGATAACACCTCGGGAGGTAAAGAAACATCTTCTATGTTGTCGTACCTGGGACGTATCAACTATGTATATGATGACAGATACCTTGCTACAGTCAATTTCCGTGCCGACGGTTCTTCAAGATTTGCCAAACGTAACCGTTGGGGCTATTTCCCATCAGTTTCATTAGGTTGGAGAGTGAGCAATGAAGAATTCTTCAAGAACCTGAACATTGAAAATACAATTTCCAATTTAAAACTGCGTGTAGGCTGGGGACAGAATGGTAACCAACGAATTGATAGAGACGCGCCTCTTACGTTGATTGGCACCAATAATGAGAATCAGTGGTACTTTGGAAACGGGTACTCACAAGGTTACGTCCCGACTTATGTGGGAAATGCAGATATTAAATGGGAAACCAGCCAGCAAACCAATGTCGGTTTAGATATGTCTTTCTTTAAAAACAGCCTTGATGTAAGTATGGACTTTTATGTAAAGAAAACAAGTGACATGTTGCTCAATATGCCTATTCCTTCTTTTGGCGCCTTCCCTAACAGCCCCTTCTTTAATGCGGGAGACTTGAAGAATACCGGTTTCGAAATAGTAGTCAACTACCGTAACCAGATAGGAAAAGACTTTAATTACAATGTAGGGCTGAACATGTCTACTTATAAGACAGAGGTAACCAAACTTACATCGGAATATTTGAGTGGAAACACTAGCCGTACGTATGTAGGAGGTCCTATCGGACGTTTCTGGGGGTACAAACAAATAGGAATATTCCAGAATCAGGAAGAGATAGACAATTATGTGGATAAGAATGGTACCAAGATTCAACCTAATGCACAACCGGGTGATTTCAAGTTTGCCAAATTAGGAGAATCAGGCGAATTGAACGATGATGATGACCGTACTTTTATCGGTGATCCTAATCCGGACCTCATTTATGGTTTCAACTTAGGATTTAGTTATAAGAACTTTGATGTAAGCATGGCATTCCAAGGAACTATTGGAAATGACATCTGGAACGTTGCTAAAGGAAGCCTTGCTTCAGCAGGACGCCAGAATGCATTGGCGGATGCTTACACAAAAGCATGGACAAAAGACGGGGATTTGGATGCTGTATATCCACGCATAACCAACTCTGACTCTAACAACAATATGAGAGGTTCTTCTTTCTATGTGGAGAATGGTTCTTACCTGCGTTTACAGAATATGCAAATAGGTTATACATTGCCGAGTCACATTTGCCAGAAGAGCAAACTGTTTTCAAGTTGTAGATTCTATGTGAGCGGTCAGAATATATTTACTTTAACCGGTTATTCCGGACTTGATCCGGAACTGGGTATCAATAACCCATTGGATATGGGAGTGGATACTACACGTTATCCGTCTTCACGTACATTCACTTTTGGAGTTAATTTGCAATTTTAAATCTAGCTAAAAAGACATTACATTATGAGAAAAATATTATTTATAATATGCTGGGCTCTTGCCGGAGTGGGGTTGTATAGCTGCTCTCTCGACGAACCAAGTTATGGTAAAACCACAAGCGATAATTATTATCAGAAGGAAAGCGATATTGAACAAGCCTTGACTGGAGCTTATCTTCAATTACGTACAACTTGGAATGAATATGCATTAAATCATTATTTTGTAGGTGATTGCAGTACGGATGATGCTCTAAAAGGAGGAGGAAATGACGGTGACCGTGCCGAAGTACGCGACTTGTCCGACTTTACGATCTACACAACCAATGGTGAAGTAGGACGTCGTTGGGAGATTCTGTACAGATTAATCAATCGTTGTAACGATGTGATTTATTATGCTCCTGATGCAATAGGAAACGAAGAACTATTGAAACGTTATGCAAACGAGGCAAAAGCATTGAGAGCATTCGGGTATTATTGCCTGGTCACTACATTCGGAGAAGTGCCTTTAATCACTACGCCGATGCAACCCGCTGAAATACTGCAGATACCCCGCTCCCCATTGGAGAAGGTATATGAATGTATTGTGAATGATTTAACCGATGCCTCCGCACTTCCTGCAAAAGGAGATTACTCTGAAGATGATGCTTATCGTGCAACACGTGGCTTTGCTAAAACAATGCTTGCTAAAACGTACATGTTCAAAGGTGATTTTACCTCTGCCGAAACGGTACTTCATGATATTATTGAAGTAGACAAAGACTATACATTGTTGAGTGATTACGGCATGAACTGGCGCACTGAATATGAAAACAGTTCGGAATCAGTATTTGAGATTGCCAACAAAGTATATGACAAAAACATAGCCACAGGTACCAATGTCCCTCACTTCTTCACAAGCAGACGCATCTCCGGTTATCAGGGATATGGATTTCACGTACCAACCCAAGACCTCTATGATGCCTTTGATGCAGATGACCCGCGTATTACTTATGTATTCACACAGACTGGTGATAGATATAAAGGTGATACTGAAGCGCAGGACAATGCTGAATCTCCAAGCGGTTATCATGATTACAAGATGACTGTGCCAGCAGTAGAAAAAACTGGTTTCGACGTCTGGATGATTAGTTACAACATTCGCTTGATCCGTTATTCCGATGTTCTCTTGATGTATGCTGAAGTATTAAACGAAAATGGAAAACCAGGGCTTGCACTTCCTTACCTGAATGATGTAAGAGAAAGAGCCCGCAAAACTAATCCGATAGATCCGAGAAGAGATCAACAGGCGTATATTCCTGCTACAACAACTAATACACTGCCCGACATAACAGAAACCGATCAGAAGCGTCTGAAAGAAATCATCTGGAAGGAACGTCGTTGTGAATTGGCAATGGAAGGATGGAGACGGGATGACCTGATGAGACAAAAACGTTTCGGAACCGTTATGCGTGCTTATGCAACCAAATATAATACATCGAAAGGTGCCAATTTTAGGGACGACAGAGATTATCTGTTTCCGATACCGCAAGGTGAAAGGGATAAGAGCAACAATATTCTTTCCCAAAATCCGGGTTTTTAATATGAATAAAATGAGGGGGCGGATTATAAAATCCGCCCTTTTTTAACAACCAACTGACCATGAAAAAGACATTATTATTTCTCATGAATGAATACTGAATCTAGCAAACGCCTATTGATTATTGATTGGTTGTTGACGGTGAAATCATACACCCTTGTTACCGATGAAAATATGCGCGGAATAAAATAAATTCCTTATATTTGCTATTATCCTAACCGTATAAATAACATTCATTTACATGAGAAACATCTTATACGCACAATTATTTTTTATTCTGATTATTGCATTTGTCACTTCCACAAAGTCTTATGCTTTTAATGTGGCAAAACACATATCAAATGTTAACGGGCTGACGAATAATTCAGTAAACTGTATTTTGGAAGATGCAGAACATACGATCTGGATTGGGACATGGGATGGACTGAATGCATATAATGGAAGAGAAATTACGACATTCAGATATAGCAAAAACAATCCGAATTCTATAAGTAATAACGTTATCCGCCAGATTATCGAATGTAAGGGCAGTTTATGGATAGCAACAGATAATGGAATCAATCGGTTAGATAAACGAACCCGTCAGATAACAAGGTATTATTTAAGAACAGATAATAAAGTACCCAATCAGGAAAAGTCTTTTATTTTAGGAAAGAGTGCGGCAGGAGATATTATCTGCCTCATAAAGGGGCTGGGGTTCTTTGTCTACAATGATTCTGAAGATGAGTTTAATCCGATTAACACAGACTTTGCAAGTCATATAAAGGATTATTCCGTGAGTGATTCCGACCGTATGCTTTTCCTTTTAAATAATGGAAATACTGTGTATCTGACCTACAATCTACTCATTAACGGAGGAAAACAGAGTGATTTACGCACAGTCGACATACAGACTCCTGTAGATAAGATATTTCTGTCGAAAGGCAGATTTATCTTAAACAAAGACAACAAACTTTTCCTTTTAAATCCCGACTTTACAGTTTCCCAATGCATTGAGCTGGATAGTAGCAAACCTGTATCGCAGGTTATTTTAGCAGAGAACAAGATGTACGTCAGCTTTATAGAAGGGGGATGTATTCATTATGATTTAAAAAAGAATACTTTTACCTACCTGAACGAACTATCCAGTCAGTTATCAGTCTTCACTCTTTATTCCGGTAGTCAGAACATATTGTGGATAGGAACGGACGGACAAGGATTAATTCAACTTTATCATTACGACTCTTTATTTGAAACCGTTCACACCAGTCACCCTGTGAGATGTTTCTGTGAAGATGAAGATGGTAATATTCTGATAGGCACAAAAGGAAGCGGAATAAAACTGTTGAATCCTGCAACGAAAGAATTGACAGATTATCTGAATGAGAGTAAAGGATTGATTTCCAATTCTGTCTATGCCTTGAGAAGAAATAAAGCGAATGACATTTTTATCGGAACGGAAGGAAACGGAATCAATATATTGAATGTTGCTACAGGGCGACTGGAAAAGCTTGAGATACCTGATAAATATCCGCCTTTCAAGGCTGTGTATAACATTTATTTTACGAACAATGATTCTCTTTTATGGGTGGGGACATCAGGATATGGTTTGATCAAAATAAATATTTCCAGAGAGCAAGGTCGTTATCACGTTAAAGGATTCAGGCAATATAATTCGTCGGATAAGAATATCTCATTGAATAACGATGTTGTTTATGCCATTACATCCGATCCGGAAGACAATATGTTATGGTTTGGCACACGTGGCGGAGGCTTGAACTGTATCAATATGAAAGATAACAGCATAAAATCATTGGAGGATATGGATAGTCGGATTTTGCTGACTAATAATGATGTATTGTGTTTACTGCGTGATGATGCCAATATATGGATAGGAACAAGTTATGGACTGAACGAATTGAAAAAGGAGGAGAATGATTTTCGCCTGATACAATATGCCGACGAAAAATTGAATAATAAAACGATTCATGGAATATTAAAAGACCACGAAGGAAAGATATGGATCAGTACCAACCAGGGATTGTCTAGCCTGAATGTAAAAAACAATAAAATAGATAATTATACCTTGAATGACGGATTGCAGAATGATGAATTCTCTGATGGAGCTTTCTTCAAGGATCATCGTGACTTCTTGTACTTTGGAGGAGTAAGCGGGTTTAGTTATTTCAATCCTCGAAATATACATTTGCGCGAGTTTAATCCTCCACTTATATTAAGTAGTTTGAAGATATATAATACGGTACAGGACATTAATGAACGTATCAGAAAAGGAGTGTTGAAACTTAGCTATGAAGAAAGATTCATGACTTTCAATTTCATAGCCAAAGACTTTATTAACAATGAAAACTGTGAATATGCTTATCGCTTGAAGAACCATTCGGATGATTGGGTGGAGATAGGTAATAATCCGAATATTATCTTTACCCAACTTCCTCCGGGTGAGTACCAGCTTGAAGTGAAGAGCACGAATGGCGACAAAGTATGGGGAGACAACGTTTATCGCTTAACTATAAAGGTAGGTTATCCGTGGTGGCTTAGTGTTCCTGCATTGATTATCTATGCCATATTGTGCATTATTATCTTCTACATCACAAAGTCTGTTATCAAAAATCGCATACGGTTAAGCCGCCAAGTTCTTATAGCCCAGGTAGAGAAACGGCATGAACAGAAGATTTATGAATCCCGGCTCAATTTCTTCACCAATGTGGCACATGAATTCTTTACCCCCCTAACTTTGATTTATACACCTGCACAGCACTTGTTGGAACAGGACGGGTTAGATGGTAGTACAAAGAAATATCTCCAAATAATAAAGAATAATGCCGAAAGGATGCAGAAGCTGATTAGTGAGTTGATGGAGTTTCGTAAAACTAAATCGAGCAATATGGATTTGCATCCTGAAAATGTGGACGTAAAATCATTGATGGAATATGCTTCCAACAATTATGTGGATATCCTGAAAGAGAATAAAATAGACTTCAAGGTAGAGACCCATGATACGTCAGAGATCTATTCCGACCGCAATGCTTTGGAAAAAATTATATTCAATTTACTGTCGAATGCGTTCAAATATACTCCTCGTTATGGATATATTCATGTTGAGATATCACAAAATGAACCTGATAAAACCTTATACTTGCTCGTAAGAAATTCCGGCAAGGGGTTAACCGAGCAACAGATGGCAGAGATATTTGATAAGTATAAGATATTTGATACTCCGAAATTGGGTAACTCTGTAAGCAATGGCATAGGTTTAAATCTAACAAAGAGTCTGGTTGAATTATTAGGCGGGCAGATAAGTGTAAATAGTGAACTGGGAAAAAGTGTTGAATTTTCAGTCGTGATTCCTTCTCTGCCATCCGATCATTCACTTGTTGTAACGGATGAAAAAGATTCGTTGCAGAAAGAAAAGAACGGGCAGGATCACTTATCCCCTCGCAAAGATACTGTCATACTGATAGTGGAAGATGAAAAGAATATCAGAGACCTGCTGAAAGATGTCCTCTTTGATTATGTGATACACGAAGCAAAAGACGGCGTGGAGGCTTTGAAAGAGATAGAACATAATCATCCTGATATTATTATAAGTGATATTGTCATGCCCAATATGGACGGCTTGAGCTTGATTAATAAATTGAAATCCGATTTGAAAACAAGTTATATTCCGATCATAGGAATATCGGCAAAGGCTTCTGTAGAAGACCAGATCAATGCCTTTAACCATGGTGCGGATGCTTATATCGTCAAACCATTTCACCCGAGGCAGGTGATATCCACCATAGAGAATCTGCTGTCGAGACAAATGCTTTTAAAGGACTATTTCAATTCCAGCATGTCTTCTGTGAAAGTAAAAGACGGGATTGTTCTTCATCCGGAAGACGAAGAGTTAATACAGAATGTAACAGACTTCATAAAGAATAATATAGATGATGAGTTATTAAGCCCTTCTTCTATTGCCGAATTTGTAGGAGTGAGCAAAGCTACCTTGTATCGGAAGTTCAAAGAAATAATAGACAAGACTCCGAGTGAATTTGTACGAGGTATTAGACTGGAATATGCAGCCAAGTTGTTAAGGACAACCAAGTTGACCGTATCCGAGATTATGTTCAAATGTGGATTCTCTAATAAATCTTATTTCTATCGGGAATTTTTAAAGCAATACGGTGTATCTCCCAAAGATTACCGGAATCAATAGATAATACAAAAAAGGCTATCCGAAAAATAGGTAGGGATATTCCTAAAATAAGAAAATTTAAGGCAACTAACTCATTGCAAGTCAGTTGCCTTTTTTGTATCTTTAAGCAGGGATATTCAGTAAATGTACCTTTTCCATATAAGAACTATCCATCCTATTTATTTTTCTAATATTGTAAATTCAAGTATTTTACTTCAATTTTATTTATCTTCTAAAGAGATAGCATGAACATTAATGCTGTAAATCCTAGAAAGAAAATCTGCACGAACCTTAGGAAAATCCAAGTCTTTTCTCCGTAGAATACTAAGTTCAAGGTACTTTTGTTCAATATCAATACCAAGAAATCGACGTTTCAAAAGATTAGCCGTGACACCAGTAGTACTACTACCGGCAAAAGGATCTAATATCCATGCCCCAGGCCTAGTACTAGCTGCAATAACCCTAGCTAATAAATTTATCGGTTTTTGAGTAGGATGTTTACCGTGTATCTTTTCCCATCCCTCAATAGCAGACAAATTCCAAACATCTGTCATCTGATGATTAGCATTACTCATTTTCATAAAATCATAATTATAATAATGAGAAACATTATTATTTTTACGAGCCCAAATAATGTATTCTGCCGAGTATGTAAAATAACGACACGAAATATTAGGAGGAGGGTTAGTTTTCACCCACGTAATGCAGTTAAGAATTTTAAACCCAAGTTCAGTTAACTGATTAGCTACAGAAAAAATATTATGATAAGTCCCTGATATCCAAATTGTACCATTATCTTTAAGTTTGTCACGACAATCAGCAATCCATTTATAATTAAAATTATCAATGGATTCTTTGCCAAAACTACGATCCCAATCTCCTTTATCTACACAAACAATTTTACCAGATTGTACAGAAATCCCTCCATTCGAAAGAAAATAAGGAGGATCAGCAAAAATCATATCAAATTGAAAATCAAACTGTGACAAAAGTTGTCGACAATCGCCAAGTAAAAGAGTAAATGCTCCATCCGATGATTTATAATATGATTTTAAGGGCATTATACGAATTTATTCAGTACGTAAATTAAGTACCCAATTTATCCAACTAATCACTGTACTGGAACGGCGATAATATAAATTTTCAGACATGCGGTAAAGTTCGCAATGCCTCATGATATCTATTACCTCCTCTTTAGATGGGATATTAGCATTATCAATATAACTCTTCAATGTCTGTCTAAAAGGACTATGGCTAAGAATCAATTCTGCCACCCGAAGATGTCGGCTTCGCAATGGCAATTTAAAAATTTGTTTCCCTAAATTCGATAGTTTATAATTGTAGATACTCCCTTTTTTATACCGCTGAATTAAACCCAAATAAACACCTGCATTCGCATAATAATCTGACTGGCGCTCATCAAAACTATATATTTTTGCTATACCATATTTATTAAACGCTTTATTATCCGAATTCATAATTTCACAAAGGTTGATAATGCGTTCCAACGAATCTGCTTGTGGGAATTGAATTTGCGGTTCCTTGACAACTGGAATACGCTTTGGTATCTCAAGTATATCCTGTAAGGTTATCACATCGTTCTCAATACGATATTTTTTATATTGCACTCTCTTTAAGGAATTATAATTACCTATTTCTTCAAAAGCATATTCAAATAAATAATATGTACCATTACTATACAATAAAAATACAGGTCTGATAGGCTTAGTTATCTTATTAGTCCATAATCTAAAAGGATAGTAAAGTTGGCGTACCAAAAAATCTGTAGAAAGAGAACTTTTAGCTTCAATCAAACACAAAGAATTTGTTCCTTCATAACCTCCATCAATCTCTATCTGTGAGTTACTTACATCCACTAAAAGAGAAGTATCTTCACCTGACAAACAATTGACACTAAATGAGAAACTTCCAGCTCCCATTCGCCCATTTACCGTAGGCAACAAGGTCGGTTCATTCAAGAAATCCCTGAGAATATCCGAAACATATATGCTATTAATAGCCGTAGCCTCACTTGTGATATTATTAAAATCAATAGACTCAATAAATGCAGGTGAAGAAACAGGCATACTATCTGTACTATCAAAGACTTTCTCTCTATCAGATAATGCAAAATCATGATACAAGTCCATTGCACCAATAATATAGCTTCCTCGTGTAATTGGCAAAATAGACAAAGAATTATCTATAAATATCTGGGGTCTATTGACACTATGATCGTGTTTAGTCATCAAACGAGGCTCCCAAAATTCTTTAATTTGTTGTGCTGTTATAATATACTTTCCTTCATCTTTTATAGTTTGCAGAATAGGATATTTATTAAAAATTTTCGTCCAATTAGTGTCTATCTTACTTGCATTATTCATAATTTCTTATTAATACTTCAGAGACCTGTCCCCTCTTTTCAGCATCTGAATTGATGGATCGAATGGCCTTTATTTCAGTTATGTTATAGTTCTTATATAAATCAAGAATCAAATCAGTACATGAGTTTGATAAGAGAAACTTTGCCTTCTTTGCATGCAGCCAATCACAAACATTTCTCAACCGTTCTTGTTCTGTACGATCAAATCCTCCCTGAGTATATCCCGTAAATGAAGAACTGTTTGATAACGGATCATAAGGAGGATCGAGATAAACGAAATCACCTTTAGAAACGTTATGTAAAGCCTCCTCGAAATCACCATTCATTATTAAGACATTGGAATTATTCAAATATAAGGAGACAGCTTTTATAGTTATCTCATTGACTATATTAGGATTCTTATATCTACCAAAAGGAGTATTAAATTCCCCAGAGCTATTCACTCGAAATAAACCATTATAACAAGTTTTATTTAGAAATATAATTCGCGAAGCTCTTTCTATGTTTGTTAATGCCGAAAATTTCTCTCTATCTCTATCCAGACTCCGAATCTCATAAAAATAGTCTGCTTCATTTTTATGTTTTTTCAAATCCGCTATCAGTTCTAATGGATTTTCTTTTATTACAGTATAAAGGTTTATTAATTCAGCATTAAAATCATTGATAATGGCATTTTTTGGCTGTATATGAAAAAGTAACGCTCCTCCACCAATAAAAGGCTCGTAGTAAGTTGCAAATTTTGAAGGCAAATACTTTTCAATTTCTGAAAGTATCTGCCTCTTTCCTCCAACCCACTTTACAAAGGGAACTACAAGTTTATTAGTTCTTCTTGATGACATACAACTGCAATTTGTAGCAAAGATAGATAATCCATTTGAAACTTGGAGAGTTTTAATCTTTTTATTTCTGAATCGTATAATATGATTTCCATAGTAACATATAAAGAGGATATACCTAATGGATATATCCCCTCTATCTAATTCATCCGTAGATTAATAGTTTTCCTTCTTCACCTCGAAATAAGCCTGTGGATGCAGACATGCCGGGCAAACTTCAGGAGCTTCCTTACCGATTTCAATGTAACCGCAGTTACGGCATTGCCATACCACTTCGCCTTCTTTAGCGAATACAGTCATATTTTCGATGTTATTTACGAAGGCAAGATATCTTTCTTCGTGACCTTTTTCTGCGATGGAGATATTGCGGTACATAGCAGCAATCATCGGGAAACCTTCCTGTTCTGCCACGTCGGCAAAGTGAGGATAATCCAGTGACCATTCTTCATGTTCACCCGCTGCGGCAGCGCGAAGATTTTCAAGTGTATTACCAATTACACCGGCCGGATAGCTGGCAGTGATTTCTACCATACCGCCTTCGAGGAACTTAAACATACGTTTTGCATGTTCTTTTTCCTGATCGGCAGTTTCAGTGAAAATAGCCGCAATTTGTTCGTAGCCTTCTTTTTTAGCTGCACTTGCGAAATAAGTGTAACGCATTCTAGCCTGTGATTCTCCTGCGAATGAAGTCAACAGATTTTTCTCTGTTTGAGTTCCTTTAATACTCTTAGCCATAATTCTATATATATTTTAAATTGGTTGATTACCAAACGTAACTTGTCGTACTATTTATAACGCAAATATAAGCGATTTGTTCACAATAAACCACCTTTTCTTAATGAATAAAAACTATCACCTCATTGATGAAATCTATCAACAGACAAATAGTATGTTCAAAAACATACTTATTTCGATTATTTTATCTAATTTTGCAACCTCTACTTTGCAAAAAAGAACAGAGTACACGTATAACAACATCTAAAAATGAAGCTATTTGAATTTAAACCCAAACTGGTTTCTTGTCTAAAGAATTATTCGAAAGAAACGTTTATGGCGGACCTGATGGCCGGCATCATCGTAGGTATCGTGGCGCTTCCACTGGCTATCGCTTTCGGGATCGCTTCGGGAGTTTCGCCCGAAAAAGGTATTATCACTGCTATCATTGCGGGATTCATCATTTCCCTGTTGGGAGGCAGCAAAGTCCAGATCGGCGGTCCTACAGGAGCATTTATCGTCATTATCTATGGCATCATACAACAATACGGCGAGGCCGGACTGATTGTAGCCACGCTGATGGCGGGCGTACTCCTTGTATTATTAGGAGTGTTCAAGCTGGGAGCTGTCATCAAATTCATTCCTTATCCTATCATCGTCGGATTTACCAGCGGTATCGCCGTCACTATTTTCACAACCCAGATTGCCGATATTTTCGGTTTATCTTTCGGAGACGAGAAAGTGCCGGGAGACTTCGTCGGGAAGTGGCTGATTTATTTCCGACACTTCGACACGATCAACTGGTGGAATACCATCGTTAGCATTGTCAGCATTATTATTATCGCCATCACTCCGAAGTTCTCAAAGAAAATTCCCGGCTCGCTGATTGCCATCATCGTAGTCACGGTAGCCGTTTACCTGATGAAAACTTTCGGAGGGATCGACTGCATCCAGACAATCGGCGACCGCTTCACCATTAAATCGGAGTTGCCCGATGCCGTTGTGCCTGCGTTGGATTGGGAAGCTATCAGGGAACTGTTTCCGGTGGCTATCACCATTGCCGTATTGGGAGCTATCGAGTCGCTGCTGTCTGCCACGGTAGCCGACGGTGTGATAGGCGACCGCCACGATTCCAATACAGAACTGATTGCACAGGGAGCTGCCAATATCATAGCTCCTCTGTTCGGAGGTATTCCTGCCACCGGAGCCATCGCCCGTACCATGACGAATATCAACAACGGGGGTAAGACACCGATAGCCGGAATCATCCATGCAGTAGTATTGCTGTTGATTCTGCTCTTCCTGATGCCACTCGCACAATATATCCCGATGGCATGCCTTGCCGGAGTACTGGTCATCGTATCTTACAACATGAGCGGATGGCGTGTATTCAGAGCTTTACTGAAGAATCCGAAATCGGACGTTACCGTACTGCTTATCACGTTCTTCCTGACCGTTATCTTCGACCTGACTGTCGCTATCGAGGTAGGATTGGTGATTGCTTGCGTCCTCTTTATGAAACGTGTCATGGAGACTACCGAAATCTCGGTAATTACCGATGAGATTGACCCGAATAAAGAATCGGATATTACCGTACACGAAGAAAACCTGATGATTCCCAAAGGTATAGAGGTATACGAAATCAACGGCCCTTATTTCTTCGGCATCGCTACCAAGTTTGAAGAAACAATGACACAACTGGGAGACCGCCCGAAAGTACGTATCATCCGTATGCGCAAGGTTCCGTTTATCGACTCCACAGGTATTCATAACCTGACTGCTCTCTGCGAAATGTCACAGAAGGAAAAGACTACCATTATCCTTTCGGGAGTCAACAAGAACGTGCATGATGTACTGGAAAAAGCCGGATTCTACGAGTTGCTGGGAAAAGAGAATATCTGCCCGAATATCAATGTAGCATTGGAAAGAGCGAAAAGTCTGGTAGAATAACACTAATTATCAGTCACTTACAGGAGCTATATACCGTGCGTGTTGGACATATAGATCCAATGTGTACGGCATATATGACCTGCGTGTTGGATCTATATATCCAACACGCAAGCTATATATAGCCTATTTAATCAATCGTCACCTTACTAGACTTTAAAAAATAATCCGCGCTTATGCGCCGCCCTCCACACCTGCTTGGCTTGTCTTACTCCAGCATCACTTCATCAAAAAAGATTCTCGATGTCTGTCCCGGTCTCACATGAGATGCAGGACAAACTCCCGGACCTTTGGCGGTCACACGTACATAACGTGCCTGTGTGCCTCCCAGTTTCAATGACAGGTTTTCTATAAAATTCCCTTCACGGAAAATCTCTTCAGACGTGAAGCTCTGCACGACGGCTTCGCGGAACTTGGAGTTATCATCCGAAACTTCCACCCTCACGGATGCCGGTTTATGGATAGCCATTCCATTGTTCGTGATGCATCCCAATATCAACGTGTTCAGCATTTCCAGCTTCAGCAAGTCAATCGTAAAAGAGACAGAGTCATTGTCCGCCCATGAGCACCACTCGAAATCCGAATATTTCAGGCTTCCGCGTATTCCATTCGTCAGGAGCTTTTCAGTCGGATTGGTTCCCAGTACAGGTTTGGCGGTAGCCAGATTCCATCGGACAGGAAGTATCAATGTCTTTCCTATCTGTCTGCCGTGCGCAAAAATTGCACCTTTTAGGGTAAGCGCCTCTTTTACAGGCACTATTTTTTCGTAGAGCGGTGAAGTTGCCGTAGGTTCGCTGCCGTCCGTCGTATAATGTATCTCCATATCAGGACGGATACATTCCAGTTTCACCTCAAGCATTCCGTTGTTTGGAGTTACCGTATGCTGGATATTGTACATTGAACGGGCGTAAACGATGCCTTTAGCTGTCAGATGCTCATTATAGGCATCCAGTCCTTTCAAAAACGCAGTCCATTCCTTGCGTGCAGGCTGTGTCCATGCCACTTCCGCTAGGGCGGCAAGACGGGGGAACACTAAATAATCGACATCTTCCGGCTTATTGCAGAACTCCGTCCACATAGATGCCTGTACGCCCTTTAACAAAGAAGCATATTCCGGTTTCCAGTCCGCTTGCACAGGTTCGTAATCGTAGATGTCTTTCAGCGTGTTATTTCCGAAATAGGTCTGGGGTTCGAACCATTGCGGGCCTTGATAACGAATCAGATACAAGATGCGGGCAGGGGTCATAATGAACTGATGTCCTTTTTCCGCGGCTTTCAAAGCAGCCGTACCGAGTCCGCGCCAGCCTTGGATGATAACACCTTCCGGCAGGAAACTGCTATTTGTCAGTTCATCCCAACCTATCACTTCGCGTCCTTTGCTGCGTACATAGTCGCTCATCCGTTTCATAAAGTAACCTTGCAGGTCTTCTTCGTTGGCAAGGTGCTCTTTCTTTATCCGCTGCTGGCAAAGCGGGCATTTTTTCCAGTACCCTTTCTGCGCCTCATCTCCTCCCAGATGAATATATCGCGAAGGGAAGATTGCCATCACTTCATCTAAAACATCTTGCAAGAATGTAAAAGCACTATCGTTTCCGGCACAATAAATCACTCCTGAATTACTTCCGCCCAAACCTGGAATTACTCCGATGTAACTGTCTACTACGGGGCAGGCCAGTTGCGGATAGGCAGCCAGTGCAGCGTTGCTGTGAGCCGGCATATCTATTTCGGGGATAATTTCTATCTGGCGGTCGGCAGCATAGGAGACCATTTCTTTAATATCTTCCTGTGTATAAAATCCACCGATAGGAGTGGGTTCACCCGGTTCGGCGTTACGGCGGAAATAGAAGGGAACGTCCATGCGGTTCACTCTCCATGCTCCCACTTCCGTCAGGCGGGGATATTTCTTGATTTCCAATCGCCAGCCGTTATCGTCCGTGAGATGGAAATGAAGCGTATTAATTTTGAGCATGCCCATACAGTCGATGATACGCAACACGTTTTCCTTGGGGATGAAGAAACGGGCGGCATCCAGCATCAATGCCCGATAGCCGAAGCGTGGCTCATCCTGAATGGTTACTGCGGGGATACTCCATCGGATATTCTTAGCCTGTTGATTGCCTTCAACAGCCGACGGCAACAATAGGCGGATGGTCTGTAATGCATAGAAAAAGCCTTTTATATCCGATGCCTTTACCTGAATCTGTTCCGGAGTAACTGCCAACTGATAGGCTTCGCTTTTTAAAGAAGAGTCGGTTGTAAAGCAGACATGGCTCTTCTCACTGCCACCTATTGCCAACTGTGAGGTGATCCCCGAGCTTCTCTTCAATAAGTTTATAAAGTTGCGGACGATGACAGCCTGCTCATGGTTCTCTACCGAAAACAGCGTTTGAGAAGAGAAGGTAAAGTTGCCCTCTCCCGGCACGACCTGCGCCGGACGGGGAACTATTGAAATAGGGGGAGATGTCAAGTTGGCGGCATGCATACTAATCAAAGACGTCAATAGCACGAGAATAATTAAGATTTCTTTCTTCATGGTAATAAAACTTTTAAGAGTGAAAATGTCGAAAGAGATGCATAAACACCTGACTTCCGACATTTTATCAATTAATCTATTGAAAGCAGAACACTATATTAGTAGAATAATTGACCTGCATTTGCCCAGTATGTCACACCTTCGTCCGAATACGTGCTATTCGTATAAAAACGAATCCAATCAATTTCCATCATAGGTGTATTCGGATCGGTCTTAGGTTCGGAAATAGCCTTCAATACACTATCCCATCCGTCCGGACGATTGTCTGCCGGAGCAAAAAGGAAATCCAAAGCCAAGCCATCTGCAGGAGCAAAACCCCAAGAACTTGTCGAAGGGACATCTACATTCGTACTTCCATTGATTCCTACTTTTATTCCATCTGTAGTCAATTCTACCCAATAAATATTATAATCACCAATTTTGGGGAGTGGGCTTGTTTTAGTACCATCTTCCATTGTCGAGAAAACACCTTGTGTCACCAAGTTTCCTTTCGTATTTCTAAGAATATCGATTCTCTGTATTTGTTTATCAAATACGCCCCCAGGTGCATCTCTAAGCTCAATGACCGGAACAATACCCGTACGATCTCCCGTCACACGCACTCTCATTTCTATACGCATTCCCGGATTGATGTGTATAAAACGGGTAGAAGCACCTGAACCGCCTCTTCCAATATATACAGCAGCCGAACCGTAATCTCTACTCGCACCAAGTCCGTCTCCCGGTGTGGAACCAGCTTGTACCCACAATTGATAAGTACCGTCTTCTGTTACATTAGAACATTTATCGCGATTAGCAGCAAACACATCTTGTATTGATTTAGTTGGAATATAATTAAAAGACCAATGCCTATAGTTACCAAACGACGTATTCGGCTTCGTCGGCATACTCCACCCGAAAGAGCTTTGTATAAAATGGAACTCTACGCCACTCCAGAATTTCCATCCTTCCTCTGCTAATTTCTGGTTGGGATGCGAAGTTAACGAAGCATAATCAGTTCCAGGTTTAGCACCCGTTTTTCCGGTTATTTCTACAGACGAGCTTCTGTCACTCCCCCACCAAGCATCGAATTTGCTTTTATTGCCTTTAGATACAAATGGATATTCCGGATGTTCATACACCAAGGTCGGATCATACATATCCGGATTGGCAAGAGATTCGAGGTCAGTCATCATAATTACTAATTTATCAGACTTCATCGGATTAGCTTCAGAGTTTGAAGTGAAATTCAATGTCAACTCCTTGTCTCCTGTCTTCGCTCCATCCATAACTAAAGATATAGGGTCAGTTTTTGCGTTCAGCGCTCCTGCAGGAATAGTCAGTTCACTGGGCAAATTTTCAAAAGAGCTCTCATCCTCCGCTTTTGCGCTGATACTTACCACAATAGGTATTGCCCTCGGTTTATCCAGACTGGCTACCAACACAAATTTATCACCTTCCGTTACTATATTGTCCGCATTGCCTTGTATTGCCATATTTACCCGATAGTAATCGGACACTTTCATAGGAAAACTAGGGTTACCAATCTCGTATCCGCGGGAAAAAGCTACAAAATTAAAGTTTTTACTTCCTTCCAATCCAGTTTCTTTCAGAGGGAACTCAACACGAATACTCTTCTCACCTTTCGGAAAAGTAACGATGTTATGAAAATCTTTGAATACGCCGGACACATCCTCCGTACCAGTTTTAGCGGTAAAATAAATATCAAAATCTTCGTTAGCCAAAACCTCGCTTCCATCCTTATCCGGATTAATATCCAAATCGACAACTAACTTTTCGCCCATTACAAAAGTCGTATTATTGACAGTCATCGTAAAAGGAACAGCTTGTGGTAAAGGCAAATACTTAGTTTCATCTTCACATCCCATCAAGCATACACCCAATAGAGATATTGAAAATAGTTTGTAGAATATATTCTTCATGTTTTTTTCTTTATAATTATCAATGAACTTAAGTTGATGCTTCTCAATTTTTGCGCCACCCCGGATTCTGTGTCAGTTCTTTATTCAATGATATCTCGCTCGGTGGAATCGGAAGTAGATAATCACGTCCCGCATCAAACTGGAACCCACGTGGAAGAACATTTTTCAGTGGATCCAAGTAATCGTTATTGTCTACCAGAATTTGAGCCAATTCTTCATTCTTCGGATCAATTGATTTATATAAAACGCTGCCGGCTCCAAAGTAAGCGCCTCCGCCACGTTTCCCCTGGAATAACTTATGTGCTCTCCAACGCATCAAATCATCCAAACGCATTCCCTGCAATGGCAGTTCAGAGCGTCTTTCCCGACGGATTTCTTGCAGATTGGCAGAAATTGTATAACCAAAATCAGGGAAATTGGGATCAATAGCTGATGGAGCGAGATAAGTGACTCCGGCCCGTTCGCGTAATGGCTTTATAGTCTTCTCCAAAACAGCAGCGTCACATTTTCCCAATTCTTCCGCAGCTTCTGCATAAGCCAGCAAGGCTTCTGCATAACGAATCATTGGAGTGGCAGTTTCTCCCTGCCCACTTACGAATGTAGTATCAATTCCCATACGGATATGATAGCCGGTAGTATTACTCTGATTTCCGGTACTTACAATTTGAGGAGGATTGATTAAATCTTTATCTTCCTCTGAATAAGCCTTCACCAGCATTTTCTTAGCTCCTTTCACTGTCATCGATTTGTATTTACAGTCCGAATGCATTACAGTGGCCAGCAACCGACCATCCCTATCCTTAAAAGATTCATTGAAATCTTTAAATTTTGCGGCTGTGGGATCAATAAAGTTGCCATCCACACTTAAATAATTATCTACTAATGATTGAGAAAGTCCGGCTGGTCCTTCAGCATCACACATTCCACTGGATAAATTCGTATTTAAACTGTGAACCAAGTTGTCGGCAATTGAATATTTCTTCCAAAACAACACTTCCTGAGTAGCCGACAAATCTTTTGAATTGAACAGGTTTCCATACGCATCATCAATATTCTTCACTGATTTATCATTCTCTTTTGTGTTTAATGTAATACCCATTTGAAACAATTCATCCCCCAAAGTAAGTACTTGCTGCAAAAAATCATCTGATTTATACTCGGCAGCGGCAAAGTCAGTACCTTTATGATATTTCTCCCACGTACCTTCAAAGAGTGCCACTCTCATCGCCATAACCATAGCAGCTTCTTTACAAATACGCAATCCCTGATATTTGCTGCGGGAATATAGCAACTCTTTAGCTGCCTTCAAATCATCAAGAATGAATTGTGCCACTGCCGAACGATCACGTGCCGGAATCTGTAACCCGCCAACGGTAGCGTTTCCATCCCAAAACTTGTCCATCACAGGAATACTGCCGAATTTAGTCAACAAGTAATAGTGCCAATATGCACGAAAGAAATAGGCTTCTCCTTTCAGAGATAATACTTCCGCTGTTTCTTCAGCTGCCGGTACTTTATAATATTCTAAGAAGTAATTGACACTACGTAGATTCTGGTATCCTTTCTGCCATTCTGTTACGCCTCCGATAGATTCTTGCAACTCCCCGTTCATACGCCTGTCATACACCATGGCTACCATATTATCACTATTCTTTTCTTCTCCCATTATTCCCATGCCATAGGCACCTGCAGAAGGAAGAGCAATATACAAACCATTGACATAATTAGTCACGGCACTTTGATTCGTCAAGAATGTCTCGCTACTGGGCACCACCAAAGGCACTTTATCCAGAAAGTCAGAACAGGAAGTCAATAAAGTACCGGCTAAAGCTACTGCTAATAAATATATTTTTTTCATCATTATCCTCTATTTAAAAAGTAAAATCAAGTCCGAATACAAAATTCCGGTTTAGCGGATACACCATACCATTACCATTAGATACGACCGGTGAGGTTAGACCCGGAGCCTCTGTAGTAGTACCTCCAGCCATTCCGTTCACCTGATTAAGCGTTTCCGGATCAAACTGTTTTGGCAATTTTGTTACAGTAAACAGGTTATCGCATGCTACATACAATTTCAGTCGACTAATACCGATATGTTTTAGCAACTTCTTATCGAAATTATATGATACAGTCAGGTTCTTCATACGCATATAAGCTGCATTCAATAAATAGCGAGTTGAATTATACCCTGTATTTACATAAAAGTCCTGATTATTTTTCCAGCTAGTCAGACGAGGCAAAAAGCCATTCGGAGTCTCCGGGCTGAAATAATCCAGATGCTCCTTGAAGTTATAGCTACCTGCACTAAACATATAGCTACTTCCCGAAATCGGGAAATCCCTTTTTGCCACTCCTTGCAATAAAGTAGATACTTCAAAACCCTTATATCCCACATTCAAATTGATACCGAACGAATATTTGGGAGTTGTATTACCAATAATCTTCAAGTCACCATGATTGTATATCGTACCGTCACCACCATCTATTTTCCCATCATTATTGGAATCTATATATTTCAAATCTCCACGACGCCACATGTCATCCGGCTTGAGCGCACTCATATCCACCTTTCGCAAGTAATCATCAATCTCACGGTTTGTCATGAAAAGGTCGTCAGCCTGATACCCCCAAATCTCACCAAGATCCATCCCTTCATAATATCCTTTATTAGGACCATACCCGGTGTGATTATTGTAAATGGTTCCATCTGGATTATTATATTTGGTAACGACAGCCTTATAGCTAAACACATTGAATCCTACGCCATAACTAAATCCACATTTCAGCTGATCATGCCAGTTCACCGAAAGCTCCCATCCGCGGTTACGCAATGTAGCATTATTTATTTTAGAGCGGTTTTCGGAAGCTATACCACTAATATCGGGAATAGCTTCGGCCGGACCAATCATATCCCTTGTCATGCGCTGGTATATATTTGCTTCTAAAGAAAGCCGATTGTCGAACAGCATCAAATCAAGTCCCAAGTTTGCATTATCCACTTTTTCCCATGTAATAAACGGACTTACCATTTTAGGGGTCTTTGCTATCGTTCCCTTGATAGCACTGGCAGAAGAGGCAGTAGGCAATAACCAACCATTAGATCCCAAAGCATCCAATGACATAGTAGCCAGATAATCGTATAATCCGGCTCCATTCTGATTACCCAGACGACCATAAGACACACGGACTTTCAATTGAGACACCGGAAGTTTCAGCCTCTGGAAGTAATCTGTTCTGGCAATATCATAACCAGCAGAGAATGAAGGGAAAAATCCCCAACGGTTTCCTTTTGCAAAACGTGAAGAGCCATCATAACGCCCGCTGAACTCAAAGAAATATATATTGTCATAATTCCAGTTCAACTTAAGGTAAGCCCCCATTGTAGCCCAATGTGTACGATCTTCTCCGGCTATGACGTTCCCGCTGGCATTTGCAAAAGAAAAGATATCATTACTCATCATTCCATCTTTATACATATACTCATTGGAATCTTCTTTCATTTCCATTTGGAATCCCGCCATTGCCTTGAAAGAATGTTTTCCCCATTGCTGAATATACATACTGGACACATTAGGCGACAAATAATAATTGAACAGACTTCCACGGGCATAAGAACCGAACTTCATTAACTTCCAATCGATATTCGGATAAGAGAATCCTTGCCTGCGTCCAGTAGCATCACCCGGTTTTAGCGTCCCTAAAGGAGTTTCATATTGCGGATTCTCATATAGAATCATATTGTTATTTTCTACATCAAAACGTATCTTCATTTCAGCCGTAACATCCCATCCTTTCATTAGAGTAGCCGTAGCGGATACTGACAAGGCATCTGAAAGCCGATTATTTTCATAATTCGAATTTTGCATGAAAAGCGTTTCGTTCCAGCTGGGAATATTATATTTTGAATCAATCGGCAAATGTGTAACTTGTGACGGACGATGCGAACCTATCTTATTATAAATAATAGACTGGTTGGGCATCGGACGTTTTATCATTTGCAAAGTTATATTATTATTTAGGTTGAATCTCAACCAGTCAGTAGGCTTCGCCTGTAGCTTTGTATTCAGATTATACTTGCTCAAATCATCCTTAACATGATCCAGAAAGCCCTCCTGATAGACATATCCCATACCGATATAGTAGTTTATCTTCTGCGATCCACCCTGTACACTCAAATTATGTGAATGACGAATGGACTTATCCTTGTAATAGTATTTAAACCAATCCGTATTGCCATACTGGGCATAATATGCACTAGCCCAGTCTTCTCCGTTACTAGATACATCTATTCCCGGAAATTCCTCTGAATATGGATTCTGCATGAATCCCTTAATCTTTTCTATAACCGAGTCTGAGATTCTATTAATCCCCGAAGCAGATGCACCGGCATCATACAAAGCATTATTATAATAAGCAAACTCCAAAGAATTCATCATCTGTGGAGTACGGATAGGAGAACTAAAACCAACTGTTCCCGAATAACTTACTTTAGCTTTTTCCGAATTTCCACTTTTAGTTGTAACCAATACCACACCATAGGCGGCACGGGCACCATAAATCGCGGCTGCCGAGGCGTCTTTCAACACACTGATACTAGCAACATCGGCGGGATTCACATTCTGCATACTTTGTTCGATTCCGTCTACCAATACATACGGTTCGCCACCATTGATAGAGCCAACACCACGGATATTGAATTTTATATCCGTACCCAACTCACCTCCTTTAGCTCCTCCCATTGCATCCGATGCGAAATTTAATCCTGCTACATTACCTTGCAAAGCGCTGGTGAGGTCCGTTATGGGACGATTGACGATATCATCTCCTTTCACTACAGATACCGCCGCCGTAATTGTATTTCTCTTTTGCGTATCCATACCGACAACAACAACCTCGTCAAGCACTTCCGTGTTTTCCTTCAATACGAATCGATTGTTTTGTAATTTTGTAATTTTCACATCCAATGGAGTATAGCCAACATAACTTATAGAAAGCGTTTGCCCCGCTTTTCCCTGAACAGAAAAATTTCCGTCCAAATCCGTAATTGTTCCGGTTTTTGCACCTTTCACCATCACACTGGCGCCAATAACAGCTTCTCCCTGTTCGTCCACTACTTGCCCCGTAATCATCTTTTGTTGGGCAATGACCCCTATCGGCAATAAGAATAGGAAAATCAGAAGAAAAACAAGTCGTTCTTGTATCTTCATTAATTTTTCTTTTTTCATAATATTACATTTAATAATTAAGATTACATTTACTTGGGATTATTAATCTCATAAGCAACAAACTCCTCTTGTATCGCTTTCAACAATGATTTTTCATTATTTACCGACACATCGGACCCCCAACTCATTATTCCTCTATAGCCTTCCTCACAAGCATACTTCGCTTTTTTACGAATCGTATTCTGACCATTAAGAGTATACGTTTTGCCATTATACGTAAATTCATCCAAAGCAACATCCGAAAGTCCACCATTTATAAAATCAGAGTAAGAGACTTGTTCTCCATTTACACCGGTAGTCCCGATAAAAGGCACACCGAGAACCAGTTTATCTGCCGGAATCCCGTACTCAACAGCCATTTCTGCATCTTTTACAAATTGCTCGTAAGAATATCGCATCACTGCCGGTCCGTAGCATTGGTAAGACATAAAATCCAAAGCTTCAATCGCATTTTTCGAAATTTTATAAGCAACCGGATGAAGGGATACGGAGAAACATACGTCTTTGCCAAGTATCTGTCTGATTTTCACAATCGTCGCACTGTAGTTAGCATATTCTGTCTCCGTAGTAGGCCATTCAATATCAAGGTCTACTCCATCAAATTCATATTCCTTCAAAACACTCTTCAAATTATTAGCAAATGCGGTACGCGTATTATCAGCACTCATCATTTGCCTCCATTGCCCGCTGCCGAATCCTAATCGTAATTTTCGGCTGTCATTACCTACCTGAGCTGCCAAGGTTTCGCGTATTTTTTTCCAACGGTCCAACCAAGTGTGAGAGTCCTTCCCCGGATTGGTAGAATCATCATATTGCCAATAAGCCAACACTTTTGCTACCATATTCCAATTATCGAATTTTATACCATTCTTCCCACCAGTACCTGCTGCCATACTCCAAAAAGAAGTTTCATCCAAACGGCCTTTGAAGTTTTCACCTATATAAAAATCGGCACGGGCAGTAGGCAATACGATTTCTTTGTCAAGCGTAGAAGACCACGCATCTACAAAAATCCTGAATTGCTTTTTATTGCCATCATAATCTACCGCCAGATAATGCCAAGCTCCCGGAGCCAAACCCTTGGCATCCACATAGGTACCTGCTGTCACTGATGCATTTCCCAACGCCCAGCTCACAGTCTGCTCGTTAGTACCTAATTGTAAGGCAGCCAACACTTTATCTCCACTTGTTTTTTTAAAGATATATGCTCCGGGCACCCACTCATCTATAAATATATAGGTAGCAAAAGTGAAACTTTTATTAAATGTCTCTTCTGTAGAATGCAATAATCCATCTTTTCCATTCATTTTTCCGGTTCCGTCAAATTTTATCACACCGCTACGTCCCTCATAAGTAGCTTCATGCGAAACCCCGCCTGTAAAAGTTGCATCATTTATAGGCAAGTCAAAAGCTATATCTCCATTAGCATAAGGACGCGCAGCCAAATAAATAAGATCATTGCTGACAATCAGATTTTCTACCGGAATACGGTTTAATTCGAAAGGGTCACCACCAATGTATTGACAATTGATTAATGTTTTCTCAGCCGGATCATCCACTCCCGGCTGTCCGGTGATTGCTCCTTCAGGGGGCATTCCACCCGGAACTTCTACCCATTTAGTGTCTTTACAAGCTGTTAGCGATACTAACACGAAAAGACATAAAAAGAATTTGTTTCTCATAAATTTAAGTTATTAAGATTTTCTATTCGCTGACAATAAGAGTCTCCATTAATCAAACAATTGGTTTTTCTCCTAAAATCAACGTCACAAAAATAGGTACAACAACAAAAATCAATATTTAAAAAATAGCCATTAAATATTCACTTTTCACCAAATCAACCCGTTCCATCGGAGAAATGGTTCTTATCTCAAAAAGACAATGATTAAAACACCCAACTATCCGGTTCTGACCTTGCCAAAACCCTCTTATTGAATATTCATGTTATAATCCGGTTTCAGCCGTTTCAGTGTTGTCTGCAAACGCCTTGATAGGAGGAAATAGCGGCTGAAAGCGGAAAAAGACATCCCTCGCAGAAAGATACTGCAAACAAGGTAGAGTGCTTTCAGCGCATTCAGTTTTCTCAAATTAGCTGATGGATCTATATATTCAGCGTAGTAGGTATATATACTCACCACGCTGAATATATATGCCCAACAAGCGGGGTATATAGATTCATCACGTGGGCAAAAGTCGGTGGAATGTGGGCTTGGGTTCCTTTGAGTGGGGGATGGAGTACTACATACAATGAAATGATGTAAGAGACTTGAGCAAGTCAAGTACATGGCTCTGCTTACTTCAGTACTGGTTTGAACAAGTTCATCCACACATAGTTTTATTCCTTACCGCATCACCATCGAGCAAAATTAGTAAAGCTATTTCGTAATTAGTTTCAACCCTATTTGAAACTAAAAGTTTCACGCCGGGAAACAAAGTGTTTCACCGTATGAAACGAAGTGTTTCTCGGTGTGAAACGGATTGTTTCAAGCCTTGAAACAATTTTTGAAACTAATCGCCACAGGTGAAGAGATGGTGAAGTTATTGCACTTCACCCGCAAACTCCTTATTCATCGGAGAGACAGAGAAAAGGTGAAAGGGGAGATGGAAAGATGGAAAATAAATATCCAGTGGGGAAATTTATTCGATACTGTAATGATTCAGTACTATACCGAAATGAATATTACTTTATAAGCTCTCTACTTCTTTTCCTGATAATTAACAGCTATCGAATGCTGTATCTCAAGAATTTACCTCCTCGCAAACTCTCATTTCCATACCTTTATACACTACCACAATCTTGTGTAGTTGCGTAGTGCCAATAGCGTTCTTCACCCTGTCGGTGTCAGCATAGCGGTTGGTCTGGGCAATAGCTTCCGCCCGCAATTCCTCCACCCGGCTTTCGGGGTCTTTGTATCTGGCATACTTCAGCTCGATGATGTAGCTATGGCTCATGTCAGGGTAAATCTCCAGCATGGGAGACAGGAAAATGTCAACATATCCGGATTGCGTGTCTGCTTCGGAAATGGGACGGTAGAAACGGTTTTGCGCTGTCATGGCAAGCGTGAAGCCATGTACGAAGGACTCTCCTTTCTGCTTGTCGCGCTGAGAGGCGTAGCGTTTCAGGCAATCGGCGATGTAGTCGAAGTAAGATTGCCATGCGCCATCGTAAGCCAAAGCAGAGGATAACTCATCTTTTTCATGGTTGTTGAAACTGAGGTCGGCTTCATTGTATGTATTCAGCAGATAAGTATAGAGTTGTTCACGCACCACTTGGTTGGGAATGATAAGTTTAGTCTTACCTTTGTACGTTCCGCTCACGGTGAGCATGCCGAAGTAATAGAGCAGGCTCACGAAATTATCGGAATCTACAATGTTGGCAGCTGGGAAACCGTCTTTCAACTCGCCGGTGATGTATCCCTGGCTCACTAAAGTCTGGATAATGGAGGCATCGTGCGCAAACTCTTTATCCTTGCGGATAAGCATACGCAGTTTCTCGTAATCGATACGAATGTTACTTTCTATCATATTTCGCGGTGCCTTTCCGTTATTATCAATATAGTTCTTAACGAAATAGAGCACCATATTGGAGTTGTACAAGGTTGGCTGATCATAACACTCCTGCGCAAAGCAATAGTTGTCATACCACGGTTTCATAAGTTCTATCAACTCATCTACAGTGTGATGGAATGGAGCTTTAGTAGAATAATAAGTCAGCATTTCGCGGACTTCGTCCTCGGTGAAACCCATCATTGCGTTGAATTTCGGTGTGAGGGAATAGTTGGTGCCAATATTAAATCCACTGGTGAGGTCATCCATCGTGACGGGACTCACTCCGGTGATGAAGCAACGCTTGATGCTGGAATAGGTTCCGGCTTTCACCCTATTGAAGAAGGCGCGCAGGTAGCCTTCCTTGTGGGTCTCTTCCGTATATCGGTGAATGCTTTCGGCATCCGAGAGGATGGCATTGGTGAAGTGGTCATATTCGTCAATGAAAAGATATATTTGCTGCCCGGCAAGTTCACACTGATGATATAGATAATCCAACTGCTCAACAGCTCCTGCTTTTTCATTCAAGACTTCCTTAATGCCTTTCGGCAGGTATTCTGCATAAATATCACAGAAATAATCGAAGCTGGTATTGCAATGTGCATCCAACCCTTGACGGTAGTTGTGCAACTCTCCACTAATTCCTGAGAAATTGAGATACAGCACCAGATAACTGTTACGGTCTCGTGTGGGATGCTTTCCGATATAGAGGTCGCCAAACAGGGCATCGAACTTGTCACGTGTACGCACATCATAATAGTGTTGCAACATGTTCAGCGTAAGGCTCTTGCCGAACCGGCGCGGGCGGATGAAAAAGAAGAATCTGTCCGATTGTTCTATTACAGGGATGAACGAGGTTTTATCCACGTAATAATAATTATCAAGACGAATATCCGCAAAGTTCATCATGCCGTATGGCAGCAACTTTCTTTCTGATGATACATATTCCATAATCCGGTGTATTTATGAGTTCACTTTTTATCAGTGCAAACAAAGATACGCTCTTTCCGCTACTTTCACAAACAAATGATTTTAAAAATGTTCTCTGCCCTGATACTCTTCCATGAGTACTGCAAGAAACAATAGATCAAAATGGACTCATCATCGTTGCTTTCTTACACACCTTATCTATAAACATGTTCATTGGGGTCGATATTGCAATGAGGTCCTTATATGCTTCGGCATATAATTCTTCCCGGCTCATACCTGTCAGATACATACTTGTTTTTATATAGGAAACAAAGGTAGTATTTATCTCCAGACCGGACATCATCCGTCGGAGTGTTTTTCTTTGAAAATTGGATATACTGAATGTAAACCAGACCCGGTTCTTCATTAGAAACATCTTACCAAACCTACAAAGAAGCACTTTTAGCGATTTTTAAAAGCCTATTGGTAAAAATTGAAACCAACCCGCTAGACAGAATCTTAAAAAACAAGTACCTTTGTATCTCACATTCCTTTAAACAACACATATTATGAAAAAACTCTGCCCTCTTATTCTTTGCACACTTTTTTCTCTTTCCGCAGCGTCCATAGAGACGGTGGATTATACTCAAGGGCTTTCCGTATGGTTCGACACTCCCAACAATCTCGATGGACAAGCTATCTGGCTACGTGCCAACGGCACAGGGGCGAATCCGGACAAAGCATGGGAAAGCCGTTCGCTACCTATCGGGAATGGCAGCCTGGGAGCGAATATCATGGGCTCCATATCCGCAGAACGAATCACACTGAATGAAAAAAACTCTCTGGAAAGGGGGGCCGAATACCGCCAAAGGCGCCGAGTATTATTGGAACGTAAACAAACAGTCGTCAGGTGTACTGAAAGAAATCCGGCAGGCTTTCCTGGACGGGGATTCTAAAAAGGCGGGGTATCTCACGCAGGAAAACTTCAACGGGCTGGGAGCTTATGAAGAAAAAGACGAGACTCCGTTCCGCTTCGGTGCTTTTACCACGATGGGAGAGCTTTATGTGGAAACCGGACTCAGCGAAATCAATATGAGCAATTACCGCCGCATCCTGTCGTTGGATTCGGCGATGGCTGTGGTGCAATTTTACAAAGACGGGATACGGTATCAACGTAAATACTTCATATCCTATCCAGACAGCGTTATGGTCATGAAGTTTACTGCCGACAAAGGCGGAAAACAGAATCTTGTACTTAGCTATTGTCCCAACAACGAAGCAAAAAGCCATCTGGAAGCAGATGGAAACGACGGATTAGTATATACCGGCGTTCTCAATAACAACGGAATGAAATTCGCTTTCCGAATCAAAGCTATCCACAAAGGGGGAACACTGAAAGCAGAAAACGACCGGATTATTGTGAAGGATGCTGACGAAGTGGTATTCCTGCTTACGGCAGATACCGATTATAAGATGAACTTTGCCCCAGACTTCAAAGACCCGAAAGCCTACGTCGGCAACGACCCGTCACAAACGACTCTGGCTATGATGGACAATGCCCTGAAAAAAGGTTATGACGAGCTTTATCGTAATCACGAAGCCGATTATACCGCGCTGTTCAATCGGGTACGTTTTGAAATCAATCCGGAAATCGGCACTCCCAACCTGCCGACCTACAAACGACTGGCTAGCTATAAGAAAGGCGTGCCGGACTATCAGCTCGAACAATTGTACTATCAGTTCGGACGCTATCTGCTCATAGCCAGTTCGCGCCCCGGCAACATGCCAGCCAACCTGCAAGGATTGTGGCACAACAATACCGACGGCCCGTGGCGGGTAGATTACCACAATAACATCAACATTCAAATGAATTACTGGCCTGCGTGCCCCACCAATCTCTCTGAATGTACATGGCCTTTGATTGACTTTATACGCAGCTTGGTAAAACCCGGCGAGAAGACAGCACAAGCCTATTTCAACGCCCGCGGATGGACAGCATCCATCTCTGCCAATATCTTCGGATTCACAGCTCCCTTATCCAGCAAATCTATGGCATGGAACCTGAATCCTACCGTCGGTCCGTGGCTGGCAACGCATATATGGGAGTATTATGATTATACCCGTGACACGAAATTCTTAAAGGAAATCGGCTACGACCTTATCAAAAGCAGCGCACAGTTTGCGGTAGACCACTTGTGGCACAAGCCCGACGGGACTTACACCGCCGCTCCTTCCACTTCTCCCGAACACGGCCCGGTGGACGAGGGAGTCACTTTCGCGCATGCCGTAGTACGTGAAATATTACTGGACGCCATCCAGGCAAGCAAGGTGCTCGGAACGGACGCCAAAGAACGCAAACAATGGGAAAACGTACTGACCAAACTGGTTCCGTACCGTATAGGACGCTACGGTCAGTTGTTGGAATGGTCTACCGACATAGACGACCCGAAAGATGAACACCGCCACGTCAACCACCTGTTCGGATTGCATCCGGGGCATACCATCTCTCCCGTGACTACCCCCGAACTTGCACAGGCAGCCAGAGTGGTACTGGAACATCGCGGAGACGGCGCTACCGGTTGGAGCATGGGTTGGAAGCTCAACCAATGGGCACGACTGCAAGACGGAAACCATGCGTATAAACTATACGGCAACTTATTGAAAAACGGTACACTGGACAACCTCTGGGATACCCATGCGCCTTTCCAGATAGACGGAAACTTCGGCGGTACGGCAGGAATAACCGAGATGTTATTGCAAAGCCACATGGGATTCATCCAACTTCTTCCCGCTTTGCCGGATGCATGGGCAAACGGCTCAATAAGCGGAATCTGCGCCAAAGGAAATTTTGAGGTTTCCATCTCCTGGAAAGAGGGACAACTGGAGAAAGCTATCATCCATTCCAAATCCGGAATCCCCTGTAACGTAAGATACGGAGACAAGACGCTCAAGTTCAAGACCGTAAAAGGGAAAAAATACGAAATCACCTTAAAAGGGGACAAGTTAGCCGTATTATAAAGAAGGCATCTGTCCTCATAAACAAACCTGCTTTACATGAAAACCAAATACGCTGTTCTGTCAAGCCTTTTCTTTATCATACAGTTAGTCGGTGTTCTCCCTCTCCGGGCAGAACACTATTACTTTAAACAAATCTCTCTGAAAGAAGGGCTGCCTTCCAACGTGCGCTGTATTCTCCGGGATGAGCAGGGTTTCGTATGGATAGGTACCAAATCGGGACTGGGAAAGTTCGACGGGCACGAACTGAAAAGATACAAACACCAGGCAAACGACCCGAACTCGCTTCTCCACAACCTGATTTATCAGATTGCCGAAGACAAGCAACACAACATCTGGGTACTGACTGAAAAAGGTATTGCCCGTTACCAACAGCAGAGCAACGACTTCACGTTCCCCACGGACGAGGACGGGAAGAATATCACCGCCTATTCCTTCTGCCTTGTCCCGGACGGAATCCTCTTTGGCGGCAAGGACAGGATTTACAAATATAGTTATAACGATTCTTCTCTCCGGCTTCTGCAATATTTCAACGCCAACTCTTTTAAAATCAACGCTCTCAGTATGTGGGATTCAAAGACGTTGCTTTGTTGCAGCCGTTGGACAGGCATATACCTCGTAGACCTGCATACCGGAGAGCACAGACGGCCCCCTTTCGACTGCGGGCCGGAAATTACCACCATGATGACCGACAGCCGGAAAAGAATATGGATTGCCCCTTACAGCGGCGGACTTCGTTGCTACTCATACGACGGCAAACTACTGGCTTCGTACTCCACCCGCAACTCCGCCCTTAGCAACGACATCGTCCTAAGCCTCGCCGAAAGGGAAGGGCAACTGTGGATAGGAACAGATGGCGGCGGAATCAATATCCTCACCTCCGAAACCGGGGAAATCTCCCAACTGGAATATATCCCGGGACGTGAAAACTACTCTCTCCCCGCCAACTCCATTCTCTGCCTGCACAACGACCACAATAACAATATATGGGCAGGAAGCACCTGCAACGGATTAATCAGCATCCGGGAAGTGTTCATGAAAACCTACACCGACGTAGTCCCCGGCAACGACCGCGGACTAAGCAACAGCACCGTGCGAAGCCTTTACCGCCAATCGACCGACAGTATCTGGATTGGTACGGACGGCGGCGGTATCAACCTCTTTAACCCGCGTACCGAGAAATTCACCCATTATCTTTCTACCTGGAACGATAAAATAGCGTTTATCAGCGGATTCACTCCCGGAAAACTACTGATTTCCCTTTTCTCCAAAGGAGTATTCATATTCAACCCCGCAACCGGGGAGAAACAGCCTTTTACCATTGTCGACAAAGAAACTACGACACAACTTTGCAACCGGGGAAAATCGGTCAACTTATATCAGAACACCCCCAACACCGTGTTATTACTGGGCGACCATGTCTACCAGTATCACCTGAAAGAAAAGAAATTCGACAAGGTCACCGGAGAAGAAGGGAAAAGTATTGTCGGCACGCTCGTCCCCTTCAAGCACGAGAACAACCGGACTTACATCAACGATTTCAAACATATCTACGAACTGCACGATGGGGATTCCTTGCTGCAAACAACCTTCGAATGTTATCAGGATACCGTAATCAGTTCGGCGTCACACGACGAGCACGGCGATTTCTGGATAGGAAGCAATTTCGGCCTTATCCACTACAACCCCGTTTCCCAAAAGCAGACGCACATCCTTACCAACCTGTTTACCGAAGTCAACATGGTGCAATGCGACCAGAGGGGCAAAGTATGGATAGGTGCGGATAATCTGCTTTTCGCCTGGCTTATACAGGAACAGAAGTTCGTTCTCTTCGGAGAGTCGAACGGAGCTATCCAAAACGAATATCTGCCCAACGCCCGGTTGGTAAACAATGAGGGGGATGTCTATATCGGCGGTGTAAAGGGTATGCTGCGCATTGACGGCCAGCTGCTGCTGAATACATCGGAAATGCCGGAACTGCAACTGTTGGATATTATCATCAATGGTGAGCCTGCACAGAACAAACTATATAGTCATCCGGCAGCAATCTCTGTCCCATGGGACAGCAATATCACTATCCGAATCATGTCGAAAGAAGAGGATATCTTCCGCAAGAAAGTCTACCGCTACCGGATAGAGGGGCTGAACGACCAGTATATCGAATCGTACCAGCCGGAATTGGTAATCCGGTCATTACCGCCGGGCAATTACAAAATTATGGCTTCATGCACAGCGAAAGACGGTAGCTGGATTCCCAACCAGAAAATACTGGAACTAACCGTACTCCCACCATGGTATCGCACGTGGTGGTTCATTCTCGGTTGTGCCATTCTCATTGCCACCATAATCATCGAAACTTTCCGCAGAACATTGAAACGTAATCAGGAAAAACTAAAATGGGCGATGAAAGAGCATGAGAAACAGATGTACGAGGAAAAGGTACGTTTTCTTATCAATATCAGCCACGAACTACGGACTCCGCTGACGCTTATTCATGCGCCACTCAATCAGATTTTGAAGTCGCTCTCTTCCGGAGACAGCCAATATCTGCCGTTAAAAGCCATCTACCGGCAGGCACAACGGATGAAGAACTTGATTAATATGGTGCTCGACGTGCGGAAAATGGAAGTAGGGGAGAGTAAACTGCAAATTCAGCCTCATCCGCTCAATCAATGGATTGAACACGTTTCGCAGGATTTTATCAGTGAGGGGGAAGCAAAGAATGTGCATATCCGCTATCAGCTCGACCCACGGATAGAGAAAGTTAGTTTCGATAAGGACAAATGCGAGATTATCCTAAGTAACCTGCTTATCAATGCTTTGAAACACAGTCCGCAGGACACGGAAATAACGATTGCTTCGGAACTGCTGCCCGAAGAAAACCGGGTGCGTATCTCCGTCATCGACCAGGGATGTGGACTAAAGCAAGTGGATACGCACAAGCTCTTTACCCGCTTCTACCAGGGAACGGGAGAACAGAGCGGAACAGGAATCGGCTTGTCTTACTCCAAGATTCTGGTGGAACTGCACGGCGGCTCTATCGGCGCACAGGATAATGAAGAAACCGGAGCCAGCTTTTTCTTTGAGTTGCCGTTGAGGCAGGAACCGGAAGAAATCATCTGCGAGCCAAAAGCTTATCTGAACGAGTTGATGATGGATGATAACAGCGGGCAGCCGTCCGCGAAAGAGGTATTCGACACCACTCCATACACTATTCTCGTAGTGGATGACAATCCGGATATGACAGACTTTCTGAAAAGAACGTTCGAAGGATACTTCAAACGGATAATTATCGCCGGAGACGGGGTGGAAGCCCTTCAACTGGTCAGAAGCCATGTCCCTGATATTATAGTCAGTGACGTGATGATGCCTCGGATGAACGGGTATAAACTTTGTAAAACGATTAAAGAGGATATCAATATCAGTCACATCCCAGTCATTCTGCTAACTGCCAGAGATGACAGGCAAAGCCAAATAAGCGGTTACAAGAATGGAGCGGACGGCTATTTAAGCAAACCTTTCGAAGTGGAAATGCTAATGGAACTTATCCGCAACCGGTTGAAAAACCGGGAATATACCAAGAAAAGGTATCTGAATGCAGGATTAATCCCCACACCGGAAGAAAGCACCATCAGCCTGACAGACGAAACATTCCTAATTAAACTGAATAGTATCATCCAGGAAAATATAGAAAATTCCAATCTGGGCATTCAGTTTATCTGCCAGGAAGTAGGATTGGGCCGTTCTTCGCTTTATAACAAACTGAAAGCACTTACAGGCATGGGAGCGAACGAGTATATCAGTAAGCTCCGTATAGAAAAAGCTATTACATTGATATCCGGCACGGATATGCCCTTCTCTGAAATTGCAGAGAAAACCGGGTTTACCACTCCGAGTTATTTCAGTACGGCTTTCAAGCAATATACCGGGGAAACACCCAGTCAATATAAAGAAAGAAAAAAGAAAGGTCTGGCTGATAAATAATACCATCATTATTCTTTATGCTGGCTGAAGTTTCCGGCTGCAAGCCAATTCGCCGCATATTGACCGATATTGACCGATTAACAAACGGGCTGCCACAGAATCACTTCTCCGGCAGCCCTTCTTTCATTAAATTAAAAAACAGAGAGTATGATACAGTTTATTCCTGACCTCCTCCTAAAGCACGGTATAGGTTAATTAAACTTTGTATTTCAGTAAAATGATTGGCCGTCTGCGAGAGTTGTGCACTAAGCAACGACTGCCGGGAGGTAAGCACTTCCAGATAGGTTGTATTACCATGCTCCATCAACAGAGTAGTGCTTCGCAAAGCCGTTTGCAGGGAAGTGATCTGTTTATCCAACAAGATTCTTTTTCCCTGACTGGTTTGATAGGCAATCAACGCATCATTCACCTCACTACCGGCATTGAGCAACGTTTGCTGAAAACCGAGCGCCGCTTCTTCCTGTTGCGCACGGGCAATGCGGTATTGTGCCACCACCTGTCCTCTGTTAAAGAGCGGCTACGTAAGCGAACCTACCGCCGACGCGAGAAACTTACCCGGATTGATAATCATCGCCCCGGCGGAGTTTGTCCATCCGGCACTCCCGCTCAAAGTGATGGAAGGATAGAAAGCCGAACGTGCCGCATTGGTGCCATAGAACGCCGCTTCCAACGTCCGCTCTGCCGAACGGACATCCGGACGGGAAGAAAGCATCCGTACAGGAATTCCTATCGAGAAGTCGGCAGGAAACTGTTGCTTTGCCAATACACCACGCTCATAGTTGCGTGGCGTCTCCGCCAATAATAAGGCAAGACTGTTCTCCACCTGATTGATCTGCTGCTGCAAATCGAGGACCGAACCCTGCACCTGATAATAGGCCGCCTCCATCTGCGACACAGCCGATTCGTTTGCCAATCCGGCATTCATTAATGCACGGGTGGACGCAACGGTTTCTTTCCATGCCTCTTCCGTCTGACGGGAGAGGTCGAGTTGTTCGTCCAGCATCAACAGGGTGTAATAGGTATTGGCGATACCTGCTATCAACTGCGTACGGACTGCCTGACGGTAATCCTCGCTTTGAGCATAAAGCGCTTTCGCCTGTTTCTTGGAGTTGCGCATACGCCCGAAAACGTCCAACTCCCAACTGGCAGTAACGGGCAACGAATAAGTCTGCGTAGCCTTCTGCGTATCGAAACTGCTCACTGTTCCCTGCGGAGCAAGCGCAAAAGCGGGCAGAAAAGCAAGTTTGGCGGACATCAGTACGGCCTGTGCTTCTTCCACACGGAGCTGGGCAGACTGATAGTCGGTATTGGTCTGCAATCCCACTTCAATGAGGGATTGCAGATAAGGGTCGGTGAAGAGTTCCCGCCAGTCCATATTACCCAGACCGGCAGTGTCTTCGGTCACCACTTCCCCGCCGTAAAGATCGTCGGGAACGACAGTGGCGGGTTCGTATTTGGTATAGATGCCACAACCGCTCAACGACAGACTGATGGCAACTAATGTGATGATATTCTTCTTCATTCTTTCTTTCATTTATTTACGTTCGCGTTCAACTTCACTCTTTTCTTTCTCTAAAAGCACCTGCACATCTGGTTCCTCTTCCATCGGTTTACGGATTTTCTCCTGCAAAAACTCAAAGATGATGTAGAAAACCGGAACGACAAAGAGCAATGCCAGTGTCCCGACAGCCATACCGCCCACAACACCCGTACCCAACGAACTGTTGCCATTGGCACCTGCACCGGAGGAAAACATCAGCGGAAGCATACCGAAGATCATTGTCAACACCGTCATCAGGATAGGACGCAAGCGGACTTGTGCGGCAGAGTAGGCAGACTCCACGATACCCATTCCCTTGCGGCGACGTTCTATGGCGTACTCCGTAATCAGAATGGCTGTCTTAGCCAGCAAACCGATCAACATAATCACACCCGTCTGCAGATAGATATTATTCTCCAACCCGAGTATTTTGGCGAAAAGGAACGATCCCATCAGCCCGAACGGCACGGAGAAGATAACGGCAAACGGTATGAGGAAACTCTCATAAAGACAGGCCAGAATCAGATAGATAAGGAAGATACAGATGGCGTAAATGAAAACCGTCTGCGCACCACCGCTACTTGCTTCTTCGCGTGCCATACCACCATATTCATATCCGTAGCCGGCCGGCAAAGACTGTGCAGCCACTTCTTCAATCACTTTCTGCACCTCGCCGGAGGAGTAACCGTCGGCAGGATTCACATTGGCGGTGATGGTGCTGTAAAGATTGAAACGGTTGGCCGTTTCCGGTCCCAGCACTTGCTTCAGCGTCACGAACTGGCTCACCGGAGCCATCTGCGTACCATTGCGTACAAACATATTATTCAGCGCCTGCTCGTCGAGGCGGTATTCAGGCGAAGCCTGCATCATCACACGATATACTTTACCATACTGGTTATAGTTGGAGATATACGCGCCACCACAATAACTGCCCACCGCATCGAGCACCGCACTCGGCGAAATTCCTGCACGCTTACATTTGGCAGCATCCACTTCCACCGATATCTGCGGGAAGTTGATAGCATACGATGTATAAGCCATCGCTACCTCCGGACGCTCGTTCAGAGCACCAAGGAACTGTATAGCCGCTTCATAGAACGTAGCCAATTCTCCACCCGTCATGTCCTGAAGGTTCAGTTCGAGGGAGTTACCCATACCGTAACCCGGAATCATGGCAGGCTGGAAGCTGAATACCTGCGCTTCCTTTATCGCCTGGAATTGTCCGTTGAGGCGGGACACCACAGCATCCGAGCTATGCTCCTTGCCCTTTCGTTCGCTCCAGTCTTTCAGGCGGATAATGATCGTACCGTACGAAGTTCCCTGACCGGATATCAGTCCATATCCTGCTACGCGGGCGTAGTGTTCTATTTCGGGCGTATCTTTCAGGATATTTTCCAGGCGGTCCATCACTTTCGTGGTTTCTTCGAGCGTGCTTCCCGGTGAAATGCTGACATTCACCATAATGACACCTTGGTCTTCCTGCGGCACAAGTCCCGTTTTAGTGGTACTCATCAGGTAAACCAGCAAAGCAACGGCAACAGCCAGTGAAGTCCACACCATCCAGCGATGGCGGATGAAGAACATCACACCTCTCTTATATTTACCCAATACGGCATTGAACGAAGCATTATACGCAGCGCGTACCCGTCCGTTAATACTCTTAGCGCTCTTGGTTCCGTCCGACGGACGCATCATGATGGCGCACAAAGCAGGACAAAGCGTCAAGGCCGAAATCATGGAGATACCTACGGCAGTTGCCATTGTGATACCGAACTGTGTATAGAACACGCCCGAAGTTCCTCCCATAAATGTAACGGGAATAAACACAGCCATAAATACACAGGTACAAGAAACAATAGCCATCGTCACGTCGCCCATTGCATCTTTCGTGGCAAGGTAAGGAGACTTATATCCGGCATCGAACTTAGATTGCACGGCCTCCACCACCACAATGGCATCATCCACCACCGTACCGATGGCAAGCACCAGCGCAAACAGTGTCAGGATGTTCAGACTGAAACCCGCAGCCACCAGACAGGCAAACGTACCCACCAACGACACAATGATAGAGATGGAGGGAATCAGCGTACTCTTCAGATCCTGCAAGAAGAAATAGACCACGAGGATGACCAGAATGATGGCAATAATCAGCGTCTCCACCACATTGTGTATGGAAGCGAAAAGGAAGTCGTTCGAACTCATCATCGTGACGAATTCCGTTCCTTCCGGCAGATTCTTCTCCATTCGCTCTATCTGCGTAGTGATTTCTTTGTTGACAGCGGTGGCATTGGAACCGGCTGTCTGGAATATCATATAAAGAACGGCAGGCTGACTGTCCATCTCACTGCGGAAACTATACGTCATCGTACCCAGTTCCACCTCTGCCACATCTTGCAGGCGAAGTATCGAACCGTCTTCGCGCGAACGGACAACCGTGTTCTGGAATTCTTCCACGCTTTTGAGGCGTCCGCGATATTTCATCGTAAACTGGAAAACATTCTTCGAGCTCTCGCCCAATGCACCAGTGGGAGCTTCAATGTTCTGCTCACCCAATATGGCGGTAATGTCCGACGGAACCAGTCCGTATTGCGCCATTCGTTCCGGTTTCAGCCAGATACGCATACTGTATGTATCACCCAGCTCCATCACGTCTCCCACTCCTTCGATACGTTTAATCTGCGGAATAACGTTGATGTCCAGATAATTGGCGAGGAACGTCTGATCGTATCGACCGTCCGTGCAGACCAAAGCACCAATCTGCAAGAAGCTGGTCTGCCGCTTCATCGTGCTGACGCCGACTTTCGTTACTTCAGCCGGAAGCAATCCCTGTGCTTTCGCCACACGGTTCTGCACGTTGACTGCCGCCATATCGGGGTCCGTGCCCTGCTTGAAATAAACCTGTATAATGGCCAAACCTGCATTGGAAGCACTGGAACTGATGTACATCATGTCTTCCACACCGTTAATACTCTCCTCCAGTGGCATGATGACACTGTTCATCACTGCCTCGGCATCGGCGCCTGTATAACTGGCAGTTACGTATACCGTTGGAGGCGCAATGTCAGGATATTGCTCCACCGGCAGCGTGAAGAGCGAAATAAGCCCTATAGCCAGAATCAGTACGGAGATGGAGATAGCCATCACCGGCCGTTTTATAAATATATTTCCTTTCATAATCAGTCTCCTTCTTATTTAACTTGCATGCCTTCGCGCACCAGTCCGGCGCCTTCCGATACGATTTCATCACCTGCTTTCAGTCCGTCCAGCACCACATATTCGCGTCCGTCATTGTTTTCGGCCACTGTTATCAGGGTAGAGACAGCCTTCCCGTCCACTACCTTATATACAATCGTCTTATCCTGCATCTTCACGGTGGCCGTCTGCGGGATGGCGATACAGTCTTTATAAATGCTCGGCACTACCACCGTGCCCGAGGCTCCGCTATGAAGCAACCGCGATTCGTTGGGAAACACCACGCGCGCCACCACAGTACCCGTTTGCCGGTCGATGACGCCGCTGATGGATTCGATGACACCTTTCTTATCATAAACCGAATTATCATTGAGGCGCAATTCCACTTCCGGCATGTTCTTCAAGGCTTCGTCCATGTCGCCATACTGGCGGGTGAGGGCAAGCAACTGATTCTCGGTCATGGAGAAATAGACATACATATCCGAGTTGTCGCTGACCGTAGTAAGCGGATAGGGCATATTGGCACTTACCAATGCGCCTGCACGATAAGGCAACGCACCTACGACTCCGTCACTGGGACTTTTCACCTCGGTATAAGAGAGATTGTTGCGGGCACTGATCTCTTGTGCTTCGGCCTGCGACAGTTGAGCTTTGGCGGTGAGATAAGAATTCTCGGCCGTTTTCAGGCTAAATTCCGAAACTACTTTCTGCGCATACAGTTCTTTGTTGCTCTTGTAGGTCAGTTCGGCAGTACCCAGTGCGGCACGTGTTGCTTCCACATTGGCAATGGCAGTTTTGAGTGCGGCCTTGTAAGGTACTTGGTCGATAATGAAAAGCGATTGCCCGCGGCGTACTTTTTGCCCTTCGGTCACACAGAGTTTCTCAATCGTTCCCGACACCTGCGGATAAATATCAATATCCTGCCGCCCACGTATGCTCGCCGAATAGGAAGAAGAAAATTCCTTATCCACCGCTTCTATCTGCATTACTGCATAAGAAGAAGATTTCACTCCCGCATCCGATGCTTGCTTGCAAGATGCCATCCACACTGTACAACCGACAATCCCTATCAGCCGTATCCATTTTTTGCTTACTGTAATCATACTTTCTCTTTTGGTCTTTTGTTAAATCCTGGACAAAAGTAGGAGAAAAGAACAAGGCAAGAGTGACCAATTTCCCTCCATAAATGTCCTATTTTCGCCATTTACGTTTATTATAGCTAACTATTTGGCAATAAACGACATATCAAACAAATCTGAAGAAGTATGGGACATTCTGTTTTCCCGATTATTCACCAACTTTGCAAAAAGTAAAAAAGGAAAGAACATGGAAAAAGAGAACATTATTACGGTGGATATAGAGGATTTTAAGGACAGTCAGCACGTCCTTGATTATATCGATGATGACTTTGCGATAGTCAACAGTCTGGAGGGGACTCCTTATAGTAATGATACAATCAAACTGAATTGTTTTCTCATCGCGGTTTGTATAGAAGGGTGCATCCAGCTGGACGTCAACTACCGGACCTATAAGTTGCAGGCGGGCGAGCTGCTGCTCGGTCTGCCCAACACGATTATCAGCCATACGATGCTTAGTCCTAAATATAAAGTCAGGCTTGCCGGATTCTCTACCCGTTTCCTGCAACGTATTATTAAAATGGAAAAGGAAAACGTGGAATACTGCCATTCATATCCACAACAATCCGGTGAAGTCGGTTGGCAACGGGGAGGATAAAACTTTCTTCGGATTCTACCGGGATTTAATTATAGCCAAGATAAACGATGAGCCTCATTGCTACCACAAAGAAGTGATGCAATATCTCTTTTCCGCTATCTTTTGCGAAATGCTGGGACAGCTTCACAAGGAAATGGAAGCCGCCGGCAATACGGAAGGTTCGAAAGAAGGCATCAAACAGGTGAATTACATTTTGCGGAAGTTCATGGAACTGTTATCGAAGGACAAGGGTATGCACCGTTCGGTGAGTTATTTTGCCAACGAGCTTTGTTATACTCCGAAGCATTTCTCGAAAGTCATCAAGCAGGCATGTGGCAGGACTCCGTTGGATTTGATTAACGAAACTACCGTGGAGCATATCAAATACCGATTAAAACGTTCGGAAAAGTCTATCAAGGAAATTGCGGAAGAGTTCAACTTCCCCAATCAGTCCTTTTTCGGGAAATACGTAAAAGCGCATTTGGGAACATCACCGGCCAATTATCGGAACAGAAAAGAAGAATGACAAAAAGAACAGATTCTTATGTTAGACAAATCTTTTTGGGGATCTTGTTCATCTTAATATAAAAAAAGAGTAATAATGTGCACATTATTACTCAATAACACTAAGATAGCTCCCGACTCTTGACTTATACATAAGTCTATATTGCTTTTTCAATTCTTTAGAGAGAAAAGAATGTTCAATCAGTTGATCAGTCAATTCATATATCTTACTATATTTTTCGAGACAAGAGTTTACCAAACGCTCGGGTAGACCTATTTTTAAGCCAAAGTGATAAAAAGTCTTCCCAGTAACCGCTGATGCACCACCGAAATAATCCGGTTCAGGATTAACAAACAAACCTTTGCTCATGGCAAAGATACCATCGTTTATATGGAGATGAGTATTCAATAAATCGTAAGCAGGAGATAGGCGGAATCTTCCTTTCTTCTCTTCCAATAAAGAAAAGTTCTTTAAATGGGCATCGCCGTTAGAATAGACAAAGTTGAACAAGATAAGTTCAAAAAAACGCAATTTATCCACTTGGGGGACAGAGCTGTATTTATCTATAATTCTTGCAAACTCTTCATAGGCCAGATTGTCATATTTATAATCGGAACCTCCATTTTTCCTGGTAAGCCCGGCTAAAGAAGCAAAATCCTCCTTTTGTAACTTTCCTTTCTCCGACAAATCAAAACGTCGTACAAAATAAGCAGGGGTTCCGTCCTGAAAAAAGCATAATCCATTAGGAGCTGTCGGAATCCCATATACTTGCGCAGCTATCTGCATTGTCAAATGTTCGTTAGCAGGACAAAACTCCTTGTTACGGAGATTATTGGGAACAGGCTTTAATATGAATTCGCCCTGTTCTCCCTCTTTGGTCAATCGCAATATCCCGTCATCGGCAACTAAAGAATACTTAATCTGGACTCCTGAAACAGATATGCGTTTGCTATTGTTATTGAAGATATCAATACCGACATTATCGTCAAAATGCTTATAAGGTAATTCACAAGATATATTTTTCCCGTCAAAAAGCTGCTTCAAGGCTTTGGATGAATATCCGCTTTCTCCGCCAGTCTCCCGTAAAAGTGAGGGACAAATATGAATATCTGTTTCCATTATCACATTCTTTTAACTGTTATTGCTCCGATTGTATCTGTATGGGCAGTAGCCAGAAGAATACCAAAATCATCCTCTTCATCAATATGCAGGTTTCTAGCTTGAATAATCCGATTATCCCCTTCAGATGTCATATTAAAAAAGACAGGGAAAAGATAGGAAGAGGTATATTCCTGCTGTGTCTTGGGCATGGTCAGTGAGACAGCTGGGAGTTGTGGATTATTATAATAGTCCGTATCATAACAGAATGAATAGTGTTCACGATCTATTTCTGTTAACAGACCGGCATAAACACCTTTTATATAGACTTTGGCAGATCGACTCATATGTGTGTCTATTATTGAATATGAATACTAAGTCCTAAAGTTTTCAGGACATTAAAAAGAACATCGAAGCGGGGATTACCACTTCCACGTTCCAAGCGGACCAAAGCGTTAATCCCTATTCCTGCAAGAGTGGCCAACGTAGACTGATCCAACCCCAACTCCTTACGCCTTTCGCGAATATGTTTTCCTATCTCTATTAAATCCATAATTCACCATATATAGAAACTTTCTCACAAAGATAGAATCTTTTTAGTATAAAAACAAGTAAATTCACCATATACAGTGAATTTGCACATAAATAGCATAGTATTAAAGCATACTATCATGCTTTTCACCATATATGGTGATTTAAAAGAGATACATGCTTATAAAGGAAAGACATTGATTGCTGAAAGAAGTGCCAACATGAAGAATTGTATATTTTACCTATCCTGCTCTTTATATTTCGAGCCCTTCCTTGCACTTCATGAAAAACGCCCTCCATTTAGAGTTACAGATTTCGCAAATAACACAAAATAGGCATTATTAGCAAACAAGTTACAATAAAAGCAGTTAATCAAAAGCATAAATAGCTATCATATCACAAAGGATATATCAGATTGCTATTTATAAATAGGCAGTAGAAAAAGACAAACCAGCTCAATATATCCTCTTCAAAAACCAAGTTTAGCTTCCTTTAAAAGAAACCGATGGTTTGATTATAGCAAACGGACGGTTTGTTTAAACCAAACGGAGGGTTTGATTACGGCAAACGGATGGTTTAGTTACACCATATCGTGCATATTTCAAGGAAATAAATACAAGATAAAGAGAGATAATGCATATTCTTGCAATTGTTCATGCAGTTTATTTTCTGTTTGGCCCTTTTCTTTCTTTCCTTTTTTCGTGAATATCTTAAAAACAGAACAGATTCCCCGTTATATGAAAGTACCTTGTATCCGGAGACAGGCAGAAACTTTCATATAACGGGGAATTCTATTTCATATTCTCAATGAAGAGAATCCATGAAGAGAATCAACGATTCTCGGTATCTTTCATACAACGCACGGAGAATGCATGAGAACGACCGGAGGAATGTGTCCAGGTCTTATCGGAGACTTTATAATACAGAGAAGTAGCTCCCTGATCCTTGTCATTTCCATAACTGCTAGCCGATGAGTTAGACCAATAGCAAGCGGCACCCTTAGCGGTATCCAATCCTGTATTGTTGCCATTATTACCGCCGTTGGAACCCCACTTACAACCTGCCAACGGCCAATATGCGTAATTCGTACCGTCATAGCAATATTTAAATACCGCAGTTGCGCTCTGTTTCACAAATTCTCCTTTCTGCTCTATCTCATCCAATACACGAGGAGATACAACCCGGTAACCTTTCGGACAAGGATCATAAATAGATTTATGACCGTCAGAAGGATTGAGATAAGTGCTCGATTCGTTCGGGTTGCCCCAGAAGTCATCTTTACGATCGGTACGTGCACCAGTCCATGCACCCAGATACCAGTCGGATTTTGTATTCTCCACATTATTAGTATAAAGCAACGCACGGGGATTTTCTATAGAGAAGCGGACGTTGGTGGCTTCGGTAGGTATATTAGTACCCACGGTTCCCGACCAGCCGACCGGCGTAGGACGTCCCCATTGGAAGTAAACACCGTTTTGCTTCCAGTTGTCTCCTTCACACGTCATATAAGTACCCAGATTACGATCCAACACTACATATCCCGTATTACCATAAGGATGTTCTGCCGGAGTAGGGGTCATCCAGATAATAAAACTCCAGATGACGGTAGTCTGATCCGCTCCATAGATAGCCACCTGACCGCAACCGCCGTCATAGCCTCCACTTACTTTATAGGTGTTGATCGTAATATTGTAATCACTGCCAATCGGGGAGACGTCCGTAGTAGAGCCATTCACGGCAATCATCTTATGATTAACGTTCAAATCGCAACCCAGAATAGTCTTGGCATACTTGGGTTCTTCCACTTCCATAAAGTTACCACGTGCTTTCACACTCATCGTATTGCTCACGCCACTGGTAGAAATATTCGTCAACAGACAGTTGGACTCGCCATAAGCCCATCCTCCTGCCAATAAACGTGTCTCTACCGGCTCATACCATTCGCAGGAGTTATCCGAAAGTTTCAGGTTGTTGACAGCAATCGTATTGACAGCATTGGCTTTCAGTTGCTTTCCTTCTTTGAGAATAGGAATGGTAACAGTCTGCTGGTCATTTTCCAAAGTGATGACAATGTACACTTCTTTGCCACTTAAATCGGCAGGATATGTAGTCAGGTATATATCCTGTGCGGAAGCGAGCAGTTCGGGAGTAGTCAGTGAAACAGTGGCATACGGTTTCACATCTGTACCGTAGGTCAGTTCGTCCGTATCCAAATCTGCTGTGAATACACCGGAAAGAGGAGTTTTTGTCTCCTTGTCATATAAAGAAACACTCTTTAGCTTGTACGTAGAAAGCTCCTGGGATGAGATGCTGAACTTCACATACGCCATCGCATGGTTCAACGTAAATTTAGCAAGCATATCCGGACTGCTGACCGTAGCCTTGGCAAACGCAAAACCATACTTTCCAATATGATGGCTATCGCCGGGACGGCTTTGTTCCTGCTCAACGGACAGGGTAGAAGTAATCTTGTTATCATTTTCGGCCAATTCCGTACTTGCCCGGTAAGGATAGTAAATAAGAAGTTCCGTAGCTCCTTCTTCCGCCATTTTCACGTCGTCCGAAGTAAAGACACCGGAGTTTTGTCCGATCGACTCATCACTCAATAAAGACTGCACATTATTGATGTCGGTCCCTGCCGTACGGGAGAACACACCCAAGGCATCCCCTTCGCTCCAGAGCACCGGATAAACGTCCCCAGTTTTGTCACCGATAGAAACACGCGTCTGCGGAGACGAGAGTCCAACCAATGTCAGACATGAACCTGCCGTTGCCGGTTCTTTGCCCTTATCGGACGAAATAAGTTCGTCCTGCGTGCAACTTGTCATCATGAGAATCATTGCACCTATTGCAAATAATCTATTTTTCATACCATTCATTCTTTTGAGTTACACCATTTTTACCATTCATTCTCTTCCAGATCACCGGCAGAACCGCCGTCACTCCATGCTCCTTCCGTTCCTGAAGCTTTCCAGGTCTGGAAAGCGGAACACACGGCACGCCCTTCGGCATTATAGGCGATAATCGCACTGATGTAATTCACCCCCGGACGTAATCCTTCAGTGATTTTGCGCGTATAGGGCAGAGATACGGGTTCTCCGTTCTCTTCTACGAATTTCACCAGTTTCACTTCAATGTTATAATCAAAGCCAATGTCGGCCACCGGATAGAATTCAATGACTTTCGCACCGAACGTAGTACCTGTTTGCTGCTCGGAAGTAATCAGAGCCGTATTGTCCGCAATCTCCGAAACTGTCAGGTTCATGGTGGGAATGACACGCGGAGCCGAATCATCCTTGTCCGAGCAGGAGACAGTTATCAGCAGTAGTACGAAGATAAATGCCATATTTATATATAAGTTCTTCATAATCATATTGTATTAGTTTTATTATTGTAGATTCTTATACCGCAGCAATGCTTCTAAAAAGTAATAATCGGCATACGTCAGGGGGACATCCACTTCGCTTTTATCAGGAAGTGCACCCACGCTGTGCTTCAGGATGAAACATTCGTTCGTACCCGGTTCTGCCAGATACTCTTTCGAGGCAAGCGTACGGAGTTGCTTTTCTGCCATGGCAAGATAAGATTCCTTGGCGTCCGTGCCGGGGATATAACGGCTTAGCTCAATAAAGGCGGAGGCCATGATAGCCGCAGCGGAAGCATCCCGATAGGTCTGCTCTTCTACCGGAGCGTCGAAATCCCAGTAAGGAATACCGTCGGCAGGCAAACGACGGAGCAGCATATCGGCAATATGCCCGGCTTGCAGCAAATAGTTCTGATACCCCGTCAGACGGAACATCATCGTATAGCTATACAAGGCCCATGCCTGTCCGCGGCTCCAGGAGGAATCGTCCGAGAAGCCCTGCACCGTTTGCTTGCCGCGCACTGCACCTGTTTCAGGGTCATAATCCACCAGATGATACGTGGAATAATCATCCCGGAAGTGATGCTGGATAGTGGTATTGGCATGCGTACAGGCAATGTTCTGCAAAGAGTCGTCGGCGTAGGCTTTCGACATGGACAACAGCAATTCAAGGTTCATCATATTGTCAATAATCACCGGAAACTTCCAGTCGCAGCCTTTGCGTACAAAGTCCCAGCTACGAATCACACCGGCAGCAGGATTGAAGCGGGTTGACAAAGATTTGGCGCCCTGATAGAGCACTTGTTTATAAGCCTCATTACCTGTCAGCCGGAAAGCATTGCCGTAACTGCAATTCAACTGGAAACCGACATCGTGGTCCCTGGTCACGTATTGTATAGAGTCGAGTTTCAGCGTGTTCTTCTCGGCCAGTGTTTTCACTGCGTCCTTCCGGGTATATTCGTAGATATACCAAAGGGAACCGGGATAGAAGCCGCTGCACCACCAATAGATATTTGAGGAAACAAACTCACCGTCGGCAGAGAGCGTGCGGGGAAGTGTCTTTTCTGTCAAGCGGGTGTCCATAGCCGTGTATTGTTGCTCCGCAACGGTAAATACACGGTCAATCAATGCCTCCATCGGCTCCTGCTTCGTGCAGGAGGCCAATGTCAAAAGTCCGAGTATAGATATTAATAGGATTCTCATACGTTCCATTCTTTTTATTTAGGGGACAGGGTTGTGGTAAATGTAGCGGTCTGATTGGCGGTGACCGTTGCTTCAAAGCCGACCATATAGGTACCCGGATTAGCCTGGTCATAAGAGTTCTCACTGGTGGTACTCCATTGCTTGTAGGTAGGCTTCACGCTTCCGCTGGCTGTGAGATACATCACTTTGCTTCCGTTCGTTAGTACGATGCGGTTACTTTCCACCGTCGGAACGGCAGGCGTCACCATACACCAGCGCACTTTGGCGGATTTATCTGTTCTCGCCTTGATCTCATCCATAACCACTAAATCTTTATCGTTCACGATTTTCACGGTACGGGTAGCGGACGCCGCCTGATCGGACACTACTTCAGTCAGATCGAAAGTGGCTCCCAATTCCGTAGCGGTATTGATAGTAGTAGTCAGTGTAGCCACCCCATTTACCCGGTGACGGGCGTCATTGATTGAAATCGTGCTATGATTCAAGTTATTCAGGCGGAATACATCCCAACGCATCGAGTTCTGTCCCATATCCCAAAGATTACCACCCAAAGCTGCCAATTTCGACTCGAGCGTTGTATAACTTTGCAGACCGAAATCCATTGACCAGCGCACTCCATACGCGTCGTACACAAACGAACCGGCATCCATGTGTCCGTGGCTCGAACCTGCCTTGCCACCTTTGATTCCGAGGTATTTATCCGTATCGGTGTACGTCCAGTCGGTATGTACCATCACTACGGGCGTTTCCCCTTTTCCACTCCATAGTTTATTGGAAGGAGCGGAGATTGCGTCCAGATTCAGATTATTGGCAAACGCCATAATCATCGGCAACAGGCGGTTTTCGGCACAGGAAGCGTATTCACCGTTCTTCAGCATTTTCAGTTCATTATATAATAAGGATGGATTACTGTATTTATCGGCAAACCACCACGAAGCCAATGCCGCGGTAGAGGAGGGAGCACAGTCGGAATAATTAAAGAACTTGCTGTTCAAGCCTGTCATATACAGCATATACTCTGCCGTCTTGGAGAATCCCGGTGTATCGGAAAGCCCGTTATCCGTGCCGAGCGTACTGTTGAGGGCAGCAAGCATCAATACCTGATAAAGCGTGCCGTAACACCAGTAACCGCTGCCCTCCGGATAGTTGCCGTCGGGAGAGTACATCACTTCCAATGCAGGTTTATTGGATTCCAACGCCTTCTCAATCATGTCCTTTGCTTCGGAAGGATTGTTTTCATAAGAAGCGAGTGCCGCACAGACCAGTCCGCCATTACAAACCTGGTTCCAGTTGTTGGTGGCTTCGTAGAAGTTGAGGTTCCAGTTCTTATCCTGCGCCTGTTGGAAGGCAAACTTCAACAGTGCGTTGGCCGCTTTTGTACGGGTGGCTGCGCTTAGTTCGTTGTAGAGCCAATCGTAGCCGAACGCAACAGCCGTAGCCATTTCGCCCACATCGAGAAAGTGGCGTTTCGAGTTCCAGTCGGGAAAGTTGCAGACAGCGTTCATATCCGTTTCCGCTTTAGTCAGGTATTTGGCATCGCCGGTCATCCGGTAGGCATAAGCACAGGTGAAAATACGCAGTAACGCATCGCGGGATACATCGAGAATACGTTTGTTGCTGGCATCCAATTTATAAGTCAGTGCCGTGGCGTTCATCCCTTTGCTGTTGCACACTCCCATAATGGTATTATGGAGCAAGGTCAGATTGGCACTCGAATTGGCATCCACTTTGGCTTTCAACGCAGTGAAGGCCTCGGCGTTCATCAACAGACGGGGATGATTGTCCGCAGTCAGTTTGGAATAATCCAGTCCGCCCTCCGGCTCCGTGGGAGTCGGTTTCTCATGGGTAGATCCCGGACGGAATCTGTTCTCATCTTCATCGGAACAACTAACGGCTGTTCCCACAAAGAAAGCTATGATGATTGTTTTAAAAAGAATCGTTTTCATGGTTCAATGAATTTATTTGTATTACTACTTCAAAGGAATAAGTCGTACTTTCAGTTGCGAGGCACGATTGGCAGGAATCACCGTCTCAAAGCCCACGCGGATGGTTCCCGGATTGCGGAAATCATATTCATGCGGGGGCACGTTCGACCAGGTTTTCATTTCTACTTCCGTATCGGCATCTACCGTCAATAGCATCCGTTGTCCGTCTTTGGTTAATTCCATCCGGTTCTTGCCCGTTATTTTGGCTTCCGCCGGAGTGACCATGATCCAGGATACGGCAGCTTCCTTGTCCCCCGTCTCCAACCGGTCGGTTACTTCCAGATGGTCTTTCTGATCCAATATCACGGTGCGGACGACTTTCTTCACGCTGTTGGCAAACACACTCGACAGGTCTACTTCCGCCCCCTTCTGTTTCTTCGACTCGAAAGTACGGGTGATCGGAGCATTACTCTTTACCAAATGGCGTTCGCCGTTAATCGTCAGGGTGTTGTGAGCGATATTGCTTAGCCGGAATACTTCCCAGCGTTGTCCGTTCTGCGACATATTCCACAGGTCTACTCCCTTACTTTCGAGCGTGATGTAACTCTGCATACCCAAGTCCATCGCCCAACGCACCCCGTCTCTCTCGAAGATAAACGAACCGGCATCCATGTGCGCATGAGAGGTAGAAGGCGAACCGCCTTTCACTCCCAGATAGGTATCTTCCTTGCTGTCCCATCCGCCACGGTAGATAAACACAGGCGTATCTCCTCGACTGAACCAAAAGTTTCTCTTCGGCTTGCCGATATGCTTCAAATCGAGCTGCGAACAGAACACCATCAGGCTGGGCAGTAAACGGTCTTCGGCAAACGGCATATCCGGCCGGTCGAGATACTGACGTTCGATCCACAACAGGGAAAGGTCTTTCGCTTTGCCTGCAAACCAAAACATCATCATGTTGCACTCCGCCTCTACCGGAGAGTCCGAGAAACAGAAACAATCTCCGCCCGGAGCCGTCATATACTGCATGAAACGGGCAGACTCCATGAAACCGGGGGCTTGGGAGAGCCCATTGTCTGTGCCGAAAGCACTTTCGAGCGCAGCAATGAGCATTACCTGAAAACTTGTCCCGTACCCCCAATATCCGAACCCTTCGGGATAACCTCCGTCGGGGCCATAACCTACCATCGCTTTCGGATTTGTCTCCATGCATTTCTCAATGATGCCTTTCGATACTTCCGGAACCTCTTCAAAAAGAGCCAGCGCGCCATACGCCAATCCACTATTACATACGGAATTCCAGTTGTTCTTAGCTGTATAGAACCAGGCATGACGGGTGTTCTTTGCCGCGTCGAAGCCTTTCGCGATGATTGCTTCGCGCACTACCCGGCGGGTGTCGGGCTGCAAAGAATCGTACAGCCAGTCATAACCGATAGCCAATGCCATTACCATCTCACCCACATCCAGGAAATGAGTGGGGTTCCAGTCGGTGAAACGACTGACGGCCAGCATCTCCTGTTCCGCACGGTGAGCATATTTCTTATCTCCCGTCATACGGTAAGCGTATGAGAGGTAATAGATACGCTTCAATGCGATGCGCGAAATCGCCAGCAGGCGTTTGCCCTCCTTGATACGTTCCACAGGTGGTTCCGTAAGTGTCCGGTCGCAAAGTTCCATGATCCGCTGGTGAACAGTGGCCAACGGGGGATACTCCGCAATGGCTTTCCTGATGGCTTCTTCTCCTCCCGCCGGCAATAACAACCGGGGATGAGGCGCTATCTTGCCATAATCAAACTGTTGCGCAACTACACCCGTGCAACCGGATACAAAAATGAGTAATAGTAAAAGTATTTTCTTCATCCTTATTCAAATCTTTATGATTAATACGCCCAACCGCTTCGTTTAGTCAGGTTCGGGTTCTTTTGCGTTTCAGAGATAGGAGCAGTCCACGGCCACATGTAATCGGTGTAATACCAGTTATACTCTACCATATCACCCCACCAGGACTTGCCGCCATTCACGTCTTTCCCCTGGAATTTGGTTTCTTTGTAGGTTCCCCAACGTACTTCGTCGAAGAAGTTAATTCCCTCCAGGCAGAATTCCACGCGACGTTCGTAACGTATCCTTTCGAGCATGTCTTCCTTTCCGTTCACTGCGCACGGACCGCTTCCGCCCTCTGTCAGTGCGGGCATGTGGGCACGGGTACGTACTTTATTCACCAAACGGATGGCTTCTCCCAACTGATCGGTCTGCGCCAATGCTTCGGCATACTGCAACAGTACATCGGTATAGCGAATCAACGGCCAGTCGGTATGGCAACGGCTCCGGCTAATCAAACGGCCTTTCTCAAACTCATTGTACTTGCGATAGCAGTAGAAAGCAGAAGTACGTTTATCGAGCCAGAAGTCTCCGCCATTCGTTCCCTGTTCCTTCAACGGCCAACGGAGTTGTTTACCGATCTGGTTGGCATCTCCTGCATAATTAGGCTTGTAGCAGTCCACCGGCACATAAGGAGTGACGACGGTCTGTTGCAGACGCGGGTCACGGTTGTCATACGCCTTTTTGATACGGGCTTCATTACCACTGTTGAGGTAATATTTCTGATAGATATCTTCGCCTACCCGTTTGATAAGGGCATTTTTTTGTGAGGACATGGATTCCAATCCGTCACGGCAGAAAAAGATTTCACGTTGTTGCGGAGTCAGTAAGTCCCAATCTTCCAAGCCGTCTACTTCCGACCATTTGAAGTCCGATCCGTCCGCGTTCTTATAGTAGTCCACAAAGTCTGCGGAAGGTTTTATTTCCGTCCAGCCATCATACGTATCGCGGGCACCGGTCATTTGCTGAATGTTATCACAATAACCGGTTTCTTCGCTGAACTGGAGCGAGAAGATCATTTCTTTATCCTTTTCGTTTTCATATTTGAAGAAGTCGGCATATTCGCCTGTCCACAAGCCATAACCGCACGCTTCCACTTCTTTGAAATCGTTGCCTGCTTCCTTGTATTGCTTCTTCCACATATATACCATACCACGCAGGGCATAAGCGGCTCCTTTAGAGGGACGACCGTAGTCTTCATTCAGCGTGTTATTGGGGAAGTCGGGATTGTTGATGCAATACGTCAAATCATCCAGAATGACTTGCCATACCTCATCTACCGAAGATTGACCACGGGTACAGTCTTCGTTATTGATGGGTTCCAGATAAACGGGGACGCCCTGATAAAGCATATTCAGACGATTGTACGCCCAGGCACGGAGGAAACGGGCTTCGCATTGGTAACGCGCCAGTTTATTAGCGCTCATATCTGCTTTATGCAGATTGGCAATCGCATCGTTACACGCATGGATGATGGTGTAACAGAACTTCCATTCATACCACACCTGAAAGTCATTGGCAGGCTTGGTAGCCAGCGAAAGCAGTTCCACCGGATAGTTATTGGAATAATAATCGGTTGCAAAGCTCATAGCTTCGATTCCCTGACGGTTCAGTCCGTCGGCACGGCGAAGCTGGGTAGAGGAGAGTTGGGTGGCATAGAACGGGAAGTAGAGTCCTGCCATTCCCTTGTCGGCAAGCTCCTCCGTGGTCCACATGTTTTCACTTGCAATCTGGTCTTCCGGAGCCACATCGAGAATATCCATGCAGGAGGTAGCCGCCAGCGCCATCGTTAAAATCATTAATATCTTTTTCATATCAGATTCTGTTTTTTTAGTTCTACATCATTAAAAGGTAATCTGTCCGCCAAAAGAGATCTGACGCATCAACGGATAACCGATGGCAGTTCCTATTTCCGGATCGAGTCCCGGATAACTGGTAATCGTCAGGATATTGTCCATCGACACGAAAGCACGGAGCTTATTAACAAAGAACTTGCTGGAAATCCGTTGCGGCAACGTATAGCCGATTTGGATATTCTTCAACTTGAAGTAGTCGCCCTTATATTCGTTCCAGTCGCTCTGGATTCTGTTATTATAGGTAGTACCGTATGTCAGGCGGGGATATTTGCCCCACTGGTTGGTGCGCGGATCGTCCGGGTTGGAAGGATCGAAGAAGTAATGGTTATCGGCGATATGCTCGATAATGCCATATCCGTGGCTGACCAGTGTCGAGTTGTAGTAATCCGTATTCCAGTTGAGGTAATGCCCGAAAGCTCCCGACCATAACATGGAGAAATCAATGTTCTTGTAAGAGAAGGCACAGTTGAAGCCCAGGTTGAATTTGGGGACACTGGTGTGTCCGGAGAAATCCCGGTCGTTGGTATCGCCGTAGTTCATATCACCGTTGCTGTCGGCATAGAGTATGTCACCATACCAAAGCTGGTCTTTGGCAACCGTCTTCATTCCTCCGAACGAATAACCGGAGTCAATCATGGCCTGCACCCATACCATATCTTCTTTCGTACGTATCATTCCGTCCTTCGGTCCCGCATGGATATCCACCGCACCTCCGGTATAGCCTTCACCGGAACCTCTGTACACCTTATACATATAGGTTTCTCCCAGTTGGCGGCCTTCGCAGATGTAGCCTCCGAAACCAGATTCAGACACATCACTGAAGTTGTTGACATAGCTCACTTTGTTTCCCTGTGCATCATACGTCCAGTATTTCTGGAGTTCGCCTTTGAACTTCATCACTTTGTTGGCGTTGAAAGAGAAGTTCATACCCACTCGGTATTCGAAATCTTTTCCGATACGGTCGTTCCAGTTGAGGGTAAATTCAACACCACGGTTGCGCACTTCACCCAAATTCTCGGGAGCAGAGCCTACAACACCCATCGAAAGATAGAGTTCGGGATGGTAGAGAATGTCCGAAGTATACTTATTATAATAGTCTATCTCACCCGTCAGGCGGTGGTTGAAGAAGCCGAAATCAAGTCCGATGTCGGTGGTGGCGGTACTTTCCCAATGCAGCTTGTCGTTGCTTAGTTTCTTGCGTACCAATCCTTTGGTTCCTTCACCGTCGATTACAACATTGCCTGTGGCGTAGTTTGCCTGCCAGTCGTAGTTGCCCGTTGAGTTGTTACCTGTCTTTCCCCAGGAAACACGGAGTTTCAGGTTAGAGAGATAGTCCGATGCTCCCTGCATGAACGATTCTTCCGAAATACGCCATCCACCGGAGAACGAGGGGAAATATCCCCAACGCTGGTTCACACCGAAACGGGAGGAGGCATCGGCACGAAGGTTGGCTTCGAAGAGATAACGCCCTTTATATCCGTAGTTGACACGGCCGAAATAAGAGAGCAATCCCCATTTGGCAGGTGCCGAGCTGGAAGAGCTGACGAGCGTCTCGTAAGTGCTTAGTTCGTTCAGCGTCCAGTCCGTAGCGCCTTTACGGGAAACGGCAAAGCTCTTGCTGTAATATTCCTGTGCAGAATATCCGAGCAGTGCGCCCAGATCGTGGTCTTTCTTGATGGTTGTATTGTAGCGTACCAGTATTTCGGCACTCTGACGCCAGGTGCGTGCGCTCGTATTGGTGATGGAAGCGTTCTCCAACGCGCTTTCGCTGACACGCTGGTCGGTGACGTAGTCCCAATAACCATTTTGGCGGCTATAAGAAGACTTGTCGGTGAATGTCGGCGAATAGTTGAAAGTACCTTCAATGTTGAGCCCTTTATAGGGAGTGATAATTCCGTAGACTGATGCGTTGAGACGCCATACGGTATTGAAACCGGTGGCTCCTGCCATCTGACCGAAGATATTATTGGCATTGGAAGATTCTTCGCTGGCTAGCGCGGCACGTCCCCAGTAGTTCGGTTCGCCGGGATATACACCCGGAGTGGTCTGATAGAGATACTTGAATCCGTTGCTGATATTAGCCATCCCGTAATCTTGCTTTTGTCCGTAGAGACGGGTGCCGACGGTCATCCATTTCACTATCTTGGCTTCCAGGTTGGTACGGAAATTGATTTTCTGCGTACTTGAGTCGAGGTTCCAGCGGTTCATGACTCCCTGATTGTCGAGATAGCCTAAGGAAAGCATGTATTTCACTTTCTCCGAACTGCCGGAGACAGACAGGTTGTGCTCTTGCGAATATCCGGTGTCGAATACTTCGTCGAACCAATCGGTGTTGGGATAAGCCACGTAATTGGGTACTCCGTACTCGTTCAACCCGTTCGGATCGGCAGAAGCAGCCCTCCAGCGGTCGATGCTTTCCTGCGAGAAGATGCCTTTGGTATTCACATTGTCGCAAGCCTCGTTCACCAGTCCCATATAACGGGCATAGTCGCTTACGAAAGAGAGGTTGTTGTAGGGCATCTGCACGACTCCCGAATAAGAATAGGAGATTTGCGGTTTGCCTTTCCCGTTTTTGGTGGTGATAAGGATGACTCCGTTGGCGGCTCGCGTACCATAAATAGCTGTGGAGGCAGCGTCTTTCAGTACGGAGATGCTTTCGATGTCGTTGGGGTTCACATTGTCCATGCTCCATTCGATACCGTCCACCAGGACCAATGGGGAGTTGGTATTGAACGTACCGTTACCGCGGACGCGGATGGTGGCACCGTCCGAACCGGGTTGTCCCGAAGCCTGCGTGACGTTCATACCGGCGGCAAGTCCCGAAAGGGCGGAAGAAACACTCATGATGGGTCGTCCTTCCGTCTGGTCGGCAAAGTTGATGGAAGTCACAGAACCGGTCAGGTTCACTTTCTTCTGTACACCGTAGCCCACTACCACTACTTCATCCAGCACTTTCGTTTCCACTTTCATCTGTACATCAAGTTTCGTACGCCCGTTCAGGAGAAGCGTGGTGGTCTGATAACCAATGTAACTGAAAGAAACGGAAGGTTTGGCAGAAGTTGTTTTTAAGGTGTAGTGTCCGTTCAGGTCTGTCAGGACACCGTTTGTTGTACCTACTTCGACGACGGAAACACCCGGCAGGGTTTCTCCATTCTCATCGATCACTACTCCATTTACCGTGGCAGATGTTTGTGCCCACACCACATCTGTCAGTAAAAAGAGCGAAGCCAATAAAAATAATAGATAATGCTTCTTTTTCATTTTATTAGATTTAATGAAACAATTAGGTTGTTAAATACTCACCCTGCAAAGAAATGGGATATTTAGCCAATCTAATAATACTGTTTAGGCGATTGATGCCACTAATTAAGAAAATTCGGCGGAGAATGGAAAGGAAAAACAAGCTTTTAAGATTTCGACCAGCTTTTATCAGAAAATGACTAGCTAGTTTTATTCCATATTTAAAAATAGGTTGTATTTTTGCCTGATACCTAATAATTATTCGTCGAATATCTAATAAAAACAGTATGAAAAAACATTTTCTACTTCTTATTTTATCACTTTTATTCCTGCCGATTGCACAAGGCAAAGTAAAACTCCCTGCAATGATGGGAGATCACATGGTACTTCAACAGAATAGCTCCGTTAAGTTATGGGGGTGGGCGGACGGCAAAAAAGTAATTGTCACCACTTCGTGGAACAACCGGACTTATCAGGCATCTACGGATAAAGACGGGGCCTGGCTGGTGAAAGTAGACACTCCCGAAGGAGGATATACTCCTTATTCTATTACGATCAGTGACGGCACTCCGGTCACTCTCTCGGATATACTGATAGGGGAGGTGTGGATCTGCTCCGGACAGTCGAACATGGAAATGCGTATGATGGGAAATGCAGCACAACCCATTGACCACTCACTTGAAACGCTGCTGAACTCGGGAAATTATCGCGACCGTATTCGTTTTATTACCGTACCGAGAACCAATGATACAGAACGCCGCACGGATTTCAAGAAAAGAAAATGGGAAGTATCGTCACCCGAAACGAGCATTGATTGCAGTGCCGCCGCCTATTTCTTTGCCCGCCAACTGACTGAAAGTCTCCATCTCCCGGTAGGACTGGTTATCAACAGTTGGGGAGGTTCGGCGATTGAAGCATGGATGGATGAACCGACATTGAAAACCGTGGAAGGTATGAACATTGAAGCTGCCAAAAATCCTAAAAGAGGGGTGCACCAGCGTTTGGAATGTCTGTACAACTCGATGTTATGGCCTGTTAAGAACTTCACGGCAAAGGGTTTCCTCTGGTATCAGGGAGAATCGAATATATCCAACTATCAATTCTATGCTCCGATGATGACTGCTATGGTGCAGCTATGGAGAAATGTATGGGAGGCTCCCGATATGCCTTTCTATTATGTGCAGATCGCTCCTTACAAATATGAAAACAGCAGCAATACGGGGGCTGCTTTATTGCGTGAAGCACAGATGGAAGCACTGAAAACGATTCCTAATTCGGGCATGGTGCCCACTACGGATATTGGTGATGAATTTTGCATCCATCCGCCACAGAAGGATGTAGTGGGACTTCGGTTGGCTACACTTGCATTGACTAAAACATACGGTATCCGCCGGTTACCATCCAACGGTCCAACGATGACCAAAGTGGACTATGCGGACAAAAAGGCCATAGTGACATTTGATAATGCACCTGCGGGGTTGTCCCCTACTTTCTCCGAACTGGAAGGATTTGAGATTGCGGGAGCGGACAAGAAGTTCTATCCGGCGAAAGCAAAGATTGTAGGACGTACCAACACAGTAGAAGTGTGGAGTGAAGAGGTAGCCCAACCGGTTGCCGTGCGCTATGCTTTCCGTAATTATGTGGGAAATATCACGCTGCGGAATACTTTCGGATTGAGTGCTTTCCCATTCCGCACAGATACGTGGGATGACGTGAAATAAAGGCTTCTACAAAGGGGGTAATTACCCTGTTTACAGGAGCTATAGATCCAATCTGTTGGGTATATATGTGCTGCGTGTTGGGTATATAGATCCAATACGCAGGACATATAGCTCTTGTAAACAAGAAATATATCCCCCATAAAACAGGCTCTCATAGCTTGTGGAGGGGATAACTGCCAACGAAAACTAAACGGTAGCAAACCGGAATGAATAGAACTAAACTGAACGGAACAAAATTAAACTGAAAAACAGAACGGAACAGAATTAAGCTGGACAGAATTGAATTAAACCGAACCTAATAACAAAGAAAGGAAATTATGAAACGATTCATCTTATTCATAGGTATACTGCTTGCATCCGTTTCTCTGGTCTTCGCCAATATCTACAAGAAATATGACGTTAGATCGGGGTTATCGGGCAATTGTGTCCGGAGCATCCTTCAGGATAGCATCGGATATATGTGGTTTGCAACGCAGGACGGGCTGAATCGTTTCAACGGCATCGAATTTACCAATTACGGACATTCGTCAGAAAACGGTGGAAACAGTTATATGAATATAGTAACTATCTGCCGCCATCAGGATAACAATCAGATTTGGGTGGCCAGTACGGAAAAACTGTATTTATTCGATTCGCGGGAGGAGAAATTCTCCGTATTCGATACACAGACGGAAGACGGAGTGACAGTCAACAGTGTCTTCGGAATGGCATACGACAATGACGGGCAGTTATGGATCGGAACAACCAACGGACTGTTTGTCTACAACGAGAAAAAAGGTACGTTGAGGCACTATCTACATTCTCTTTCCGATCCCCATTCATTGCCGGACAATCACGTATGGGTGATTTACAACGACTCGTTCGGGACTATCTGGATAGGTACCCGGAATGGACTGGCGAAATACAACCAACGCACGGACAACTTCACAGGGTATATATCCGAGGACACTTCTTTCGGACGTCCTGCCTGCAACGAGATTATCTCTTTGATGGAAAGTTCGCAGGGAGTATTATGGGTGGGTACATGGTACGGGGGACTGGCACGGTTCAATAAGGAGACAGGGCAATTCCGCTATTACTTCGGAGAAGGGGACACGCTTACCATTCCGCGCATCCGCACCTTGTTTCAACGAACGGCCAACTCTTTCTATCTCGGCTCCGACGACGGACTTTATACATTCAACACCACGACAGGAGAATGTCTGCCTACCGACGACGGACAAAATAAAGAAAGTATCTATGCCTGTTATCAGGACAGGGAAGGGGGAATCTGGATCGGGACTTATTTCAGTGGGGTGAGTTACTTGTCTCCCAAGCATAAGGATATTGAGTGGTATTATCCCAATGGTACAGAAAATTCTCTTTCGGGAAATGTAATCAGCCAATTCTGCGAAGATCCCGACGGAAACATTTGGATTGCTACCGAAGACGGGGGACTGAATCTCTTTGATCCCCGCACGAAGAAGTTTAAAAAACATCTGTTGAAAAACAGTAACCCTAATATCGGTTATCACAATATCCATGCACTGTTGTACAATGAAGGAAAATTGTGGATTGGCAGTTTCTCCCGTGGATTATATATCCTGGATATTCAAACGGGAAAAATGAAAAACTATCGCCATAACCGCGCAAACCCACATTCAATTCCTAACGACCATATCTACTCCATCTATCAAACGAAGGATGGCAGCATTTATCTGGGAACGCTTTCCGGATTCTGCCGGTATGACCCGGAAAGTGACTCTTTTCGAACATTGGAACCTTTAAGCCATATCTTTATCTACGATATGGTTGAAGACCAACATGGGGACATGTGGCTGGCAAGCAAAAGGGACGGCATTTGGCGTTACAACCGCCAAACCGGTAAATTGCACAACTATCGCAACGACCCAGTAAATCCTGATTCTCCTTGTAGCAACTGGGTAATCCGTGTGTATATCGATCATAAGCAGCATCTATGGTTCTGTACCGAAGGCGGTGGCATCTGCCGTTATCACTATCAGGAAGACCGTTTTGAAAACTTCTCCACCAAAGAGAATCTGCCGAACAATATCATCTATGGCATACTGGACGACCAATCGGGTAACTATTGGCTTTCTTCCAACAGGGGACTGATCCGGTATGAGCCGCAAAACAAACGGGCACAACTCTATACCATCGAGGATGGATTACAAAGCAACCAGTTCAATTTCCGTTCTTCCCTGCAAGCCAGTAACGGGAAATTCTATTTCGGTGGGGTGAACGGGTTTAATTGTTTCTATCCGTTCAAATTATCGATTAATAAGGTAAGACCTACGGCGTCTATCTCGGCGGTATATATGCACAGCCCCGACGACAAAGTAAGCCTTAGCAAGCGTATACCTGCTCTTAGCGGACAAGTAACGATTCCTTATCAGGTGGTATCGTTCGACATCGCATTCGAAAGTCTTAGTTATGTGGCTCCCAGCAAGAATTTATATGCCTACAAACTGGACGGTATTCACAAAGAATGGATATATACGGATAAACATAACGTATCTTTTCTCAACCTGCCTCCGGGTGAATATACTTTCCGTGTGAAAGCCAGTAACAACGATGAATATTGGAGCAATGACGACTGTTGCCTGCATATTGAAATTCTTCCTCCACCCTGGAAGACCATTTATGCCAAGATTTTCTATTTACTAATAGCGTGTGGCCTCGCATATTTCCTGATACAGCTTTATTTGCGTAAACAGCAGGCTGTGAAAGCAAGAAAGATGAAAGAGATGGAACAAATCAAGAATCAGGAATTGTTCCAGTCGAAAATTACATTCTTCACCCAAGTGGCACATGAAATCAAGACTCCGGTTAGTCTTATCAAAGCTCCGCTGGAAGCGATTTTGGAAACACATGAATGGAACAGTGAAGTGGAAAGCAACCTGTCTGTGATACAAAAGAATACCAACCGGCTGATGGAGCTTATCAAACAATTGCTCGACTTCCGCAAAGTGGACAAGGAAGGTTATACGCTTTCATTCAATGAAGTGGATATCAACCGGATGATAGAGGACATCATCGACCGTTTCCGTGCCATCTCCCTGACCGGAATCTCTTTCAGTGTCTCCCTGCCGAAAGAACATCTGCAATATAATGTAGACCAGGAGGCGCTGACTAAAATTATCAGCAACCTGCTGACGAATGCCATGAAATATGCCCGCACCCGCATTATGGTGATTTTGGACGAACATCTGTCTGCAGAAGGGCGTACGCTCTCCTTGTGTGTACGCGACGATGGTCCGGGTATTCCGCAAGAGGAATGCAGCAAGGTTTTCGAACCGTTTTATCAAGTGGGAAACGCAGGAAACAACGGTTCGGGAGTAGGAATCGGATTGAGTCTCGTCAAATTGTTGGTGGAAAAGCATAAAGGAAAGGTTTATATCAATCCCGGCTATACGGAAGGATGCGAAGTATGTGTGGAAATTCCGTATTTGGAGAAAAGCATCTCTGTCAGCCCCTCCATTACTTCCATGCCCGACAAGGTTCCCGCTCTGGAGGAAGAGAGCGAACCCGCCGGTTACTCTCTTCTGGTAGTGGAAGACACGACGGATATGCTGGAGTTTCTGGCTAAGAATCTGGGAAATACCTATACCATCCATACAGCCGCCAATGGCAAGGAAGCGTTGGAATGTCTGGAGACAACGACAGTAGATCTTATTATCAGCGACATCGTCATGCCTCACATGGACGGATTCGAATTATTAAAGTCCATCCGTTCCGACAATATGCTTTGCCATATCCCGTTTATCCTGCTTTCGGCACTCGACAGCATCGATTCAAAGATTGCGGGTCTTGACTATGGCGCGGACGCTTATATAGAAAAGCCTTTCTCGCTAAGCCACATGAAAGCCACCATCAATAATCTGCTGGAAAACCGGCGCATGCTGTTCAACCACTTTACAACTGTTCCGAATATGTCATACGACCAGACATTAATGAACAAAACAGACGTGAAATGGCTGAACACGATCAATGAAATCATTACCCGCAATTTCACCAATGAAGAATTTACCATCGATAAGATGGCAGAGGAGATGGCTATCAGCCGTTCCAACTTACAGCGCAAATTGAAAGGGCTGACCGGAATGCCACCCAATGATTATATCCGGTTGATACGCCTCAAAACAGCCGGAGAACTGCTGCGTGAAGGAGAATACCGGATCAATGAGGTTTGTTTCATTGTAGGATTCAATAATCCTTCGTACTTTGCCCGTTGCTTTCAGAAGCAGTTCGGGATATTGCCGAAAGATTATGTGAAGAAAGGAAGCTAGCCTTTCATATAAAAAACCGAACAGCCAAAGAGGTATTAATGGGCTGACCGCTCTTAACTTTGCTCACAATATTGAGTTTTTCTTCAAATGAATGTCGCATAAAAAACTGCACTCCTAAAGTTTTATGTCTAACTTTTGGGGTGCAGTTCAATGTGTGGTAAGAACACTTTTCTTTAGAAAAGTATTTCGATTTTACCTTTGCATTATTTCTTAACAATGTGCATTCCGTCTTCCTGGATCTGATAGTATTTTTTTAACGTTCTATCGCTCTTGTGTGTTACCTTAATGCTTGCTTTTAGTTTATTGTTATTGTATTGCTCCCGGGAAATGGTGATGCGTTCAACGTAACCGTCCGCACCATATCCGGATGCTTCCAGCGCTTCTTTAAAGCAAGTAGATGAATGGTTGATATACTGTTCGATGTCGGCATAAGTAAAAAGTATGTCTTTGAATAGGTCATACTCCTTAATCACATTGTTTTCCGAATCCGACAGTACGATATCCGTTACACTAAAATCGTTAGGAGACGATTCTGAACTATACCACTTGGCCTCGGCTAATCTATTTTTATTCTGCGGTTTTACAATTTCCAGGTCAACAGAATAACTCGTTTTGCCTGAATGGCTACAACTGGAATTAATGCTGGCGAACTCCGCCGTTTCCAGCGTTCCGCCTGCATTCTCCATAATCTCTGCCAACTTTGCTTTTAGTTCGTCGGGATTGGTGCCTACCGTATCAGTGGGCCGGGGAGCGGTACTCTTTGCTAATCCACAGGATACAAGAATTAATGCCAGCGAAAAGATGGCTACTAATGATTGAAATGTTCTTTTGGTTGTCATACTTGAAAGTTTTTAAGTTGATTTATTTTTTGAATATCAATTCTTTATAGGGGAATGGAGTTTCCACAGACTGCGTTGCCCCACGGGGTGATAGGTGGTGCTTGTTTCAGCAGAAATATACATTTTAATAGTTTCCATCTCGTCTTCTATTTTATCGTCTTTACTACATTCCATAAAGCTGAACGCCCAAAAGGATAGCAAAAAGATTCCGAACAGGTTCTTTGTTTGCATGTGTATCTTTATTTTGTGTGTATAAATCAAATACTATATATATTTATAAAATAATATTATAACAATCTGTATATCAATATAGTATTTAATTTAGATAATATATTGTATTTTTATAAGCCATAAAAATACAATTTTACCGTATTACAAACAAAAGAACAGATCATTTTTTTCTGCCATTCCCTAAAATTGTGTTTTCTAACATGATATAAGCACTTTGCATATTTTTTCATACCTTTGTTTGCCAAAAGGAAATATGAACCGAAAAATGGAAGAAAACAAGCCCAAACGTCCACGTCGTACACGTGCCGAAATAGAAGCCAAAGTATTCGATGCCATCCGTCAGTTGGCGGACACGAAAGGATTATCCAATATCAACTTTGCCGATATTTGCCAATATGCCGATGTTCAGCCAATCGTATTGAACCGTAATTACGAAACAATGGAAAAGCTGCTTGACAAGTACGCTTATACTTGTGATTATTGGCTGCACGACCTGTTCAACAGCCAGCACCCCACAGACCAAGCCGGTAAAGATATTCTAAAGAATACCCTACAGGCATTAGCCGGACACCTTTATGACAATCCGGATATGCAGCGTTTGCTCACATGGGAGCTGTCCGCCGATAACGAAATCACCCGCCGCATGGCTCGTAGCCGTGAGATGTATTACAAGGCTGCCATAGAAGAATACAACCGGATGTTTGCCAATACAGACATTCCTATCGACACGATAGCCGGACTACTCGTAGCCGGAACGTATTGTCTGATTCTGCGCCGCAAACGTTCCACATTCGTAGGGGTGGACTATCAGAAGAAAGAGAGCCGGGAACGCCTGTACAAAGCACTGGATTACCTGTCTCATGTTGTATTCCAGTCCCTCGAAGAACATGACCGCACGATAGAGATAGCACGTAAACTCAAACAGAAAGGAATAGACACCGCCGTCATCGCCGAGTGTACCGATCTTCCCGTTACTACCATCGAGCAACTGTAACCTTGAAATTATCTGCCACATTTTGATCTTTCTTTCTCCAAAAACTTTCCTTCCAAAGCAGTATCTGCTTACACATGTGCAACTTCCATTATACTACCTTATGGATAAATAAAAATATACTATAACTTGAACAATAAATATGGTAGAAAAATACTCATAAAGAACATATTGATTAATCGTTACCGCTAAAAAGTATATGACGGATTTGTAGATTACCGCAGAATGTAAATTGTTAATATACAAACCATTATATTTCAAATTCGAAATATGATGTATATTTGATGTGCCGCTATCAAACAGCAGATGAAACTATTGAAAGCTTTGTAGGGGAAGAATTTTAGGAACTCCCGTTATCTGAATCTATTTTTGTTGACGATAGCAGATTCATTAACTTTAAAATCTTATGAGAATGATAAAACATGTAGTATTGTATCTATTCCTTTTATCTTATACCTGCCTGGTACAGGCGCAGGATTTCAATATCCGAGGGACGGTTTTCGAAGAAGAAACCGGAATGGGATTAATGGGAGCCGCAGTATTGATTGAAGGAACGACCAACGGAGCTCAAACAGATATGAGCGGTTCCTTCTCACTGTCGGGCGTGAAAATAGGAGATAAACTGGTGGTTAGTTTTATCGGTATGAAAACGGAAATTATTCCTATCACTAACCAAAACCGTTCAAGCGAAATCATCGTCCGCTTGAAGAATGATAATTACCAATTGGAACAGGTAGTAGTGACCGGTTACGGTACGGCCCGCAAAAGGGATTTAACCGGAGCGATTGTCTCTGTATCCGGTGAGGAACTTAAAAATGCGCCTACTAATAATGTAATGTCTTCCCTGCAAGGAAAAATACCGGGACTGATGGTAACCAATTCCGGATCGGCAGGTGCGGAACCGGATATTAAAATTCGCGGTATCGGTACGTTGAATGCCAGCAGTAATCCTTTGTATGTAGTGGACGGTATGTTGATGTCGGACATCAAGTTCTTGAGTAACAGCGACATTGCCAGTATGGAAATTCTGAAAGACCCTTCATCTCTTGCTATCTTCGGAGTGCAGGGAGCGAACGGAGTAATTATCATCACAACGAAACGTGCCCAAGGAGACAAAACATCGGTTACCTACGACGGCTATTTCGGTGCACAAACCGTTTGGAAACGCGACCGGGTAAAGCTGACTAATGCAACGGACTTCACCATGCTCTACAATGAGATGTTGCAGAACCAGGACCCAAACGCTGCTTCATGGGTCCCCGACATGCTGGGTACGGGCACTGACTGGCAAAGCAAAGTATTAAGAGAAAGAGCGATGATTACCAATCATAACCTGACGGTATCCAAATCCGGAAAGAACAGTAAGTCTCTATTATCTGTCGGCTACTACAAGCAGGACGGTGTACTGAAATATAATACTTACCAACGTTTCAACGTACGTTTCTCACAGGATTATGACATTACCAAGAATCTAAAAGCAGGAGGAAATATCAACCTCTCGCAGATGGATAGCAAACCTGCTTCTGCCAAAATCCAAAATGCGGTCATGGCGCTCCCTACTTATGTACCATACGCTCCGGAAGAAGATTACGACCCGGAAAACCTGGGTTCGCTCTATCATCCGTCTGCCGATATACAATCCAACGTAAACAATCCGGTAGCTCAAATGGAGCTTTACAAGGATACGGAGAAGTATCGTGATTACCGCATCATCGGTAACATTTATGGTGAGTGGAACTTTCTGAAGGATTTTACGTTGAAAGCAACCGGATATATGGATATCGGACTCTATCGGGGCGAACAGTATACACCGCGCTATGACGTGAATAACTCTACCAGCCATTCGGCACATAAGAACGATATTACCAATTTCTATCGCAAAAGTGATGAGGCTCGCACCTTTCAGGCAGACTTCCTTTTGAGTTATAAAAAGATGATAACCAATCATCGCATCGACGCAACAGTGGGATATACGGCACGCAAAGCCATTAGTGAAGGCTTCAACGCCAAAGTAGACAGTCTGGCTAATGGTATGAATATAGTACCTAATGACCTTTGGATGCTTAGCATGGGGTCCGTCAACCGTGTTTCCGCAGGTGACTGGTGGAACGAGGAGTCTTTTATCTCTTACCTTGCACGTGTGAACTATGCATACAAAGATCGTTATTTACTCACCGCTACTTTCCGTGCCGACGGTTCTTCCAAGTTTTCACCGTCTCATCGTTGGGGATACTTCCCGTCTGTGGGATTGGGCTGGGTAATCAGTGAAGAAGCCTTCATGGAGCCGCTGAAAAAAGTGGTGGACTTTGCCAAGTTAAGAGTCAGCTGGGGTAAACTGGGAAATGACAAGATAGGAAACTATCTCTACTACCCGACCATCAACCCAAAAGGGAAACAAGTCATCATCAACGGAGTGACGCAGTTTATTCCTACCCTTAGTTATGATATCGACAAAAACATCCATTGGGAAGTCATGACAGGTATTGATGTAGGTATCTCCGCGCAGCTTTTCAACAACCGCTTGAGCATGGAACTCGGTTATTATAGCAAAACGACCGATGACCTATTGGCTTATGTATCACCTTCTTCTTCGATAGGCGCAGGTTATGCCATTACCAACGCCGGCTCTATCAACAACAAAGGATTCGAATTCAGCCTTTCATGGAAAGACCGGATAGGGGCTGTGGACTATGGCATCAATGTCAACGGCGCCACTTTAAAGAATAAAGTAACCAAACTGGGTGATAATAACTCGGACATTATTTCAGGAGATTATCATCGTACCTCCGTAGGTCATCCCATCGGCTCTTATTACGGCTACGTACAGGATGGAATCTTCCAAACGCAAGAAGAGGTCGACAATTATTACCCGATGACATGGACAGCGAAACCGGGAGATATCCGCTATAAGGATTTAAACGGTGACGAAAAGATCACGGATGCCGACCGTACTTACCTCGGCAGTCCGATGCCAACTTTTACCTATGGATTCGGCTTTATGCTGGGCTATAAGAATTTTGATTTGAATGTGGATTTCAATGGTGTAAGCGGCAATAAGATTTTGGATTTAAAGAAAACCGTATCGTGGACGACAACCAACTTTTATGAGAAAAGTCTGCAAAGATGGCACGGTGAAGGGACTTCCAACAAAGAACCTATTTTAGATAAATCACGTGGGCACAACTACCTTTCTTCGACCAATCTGCTGGAAAATGGTTCCTATCTCCGTCTGCGCAATGTGCAACTGGGATATACACTGCCATCATCGGCCATCAGCAAATTGGGAATATCCGGTTTGCGTGTCTACGTAAGCGGACAAAATCTGCTGACTTTCAAACATAACACCGGATACACACCTGAAATAGGAGGAAGTGCTCTGCAAGGAGGTATGGACCAGGGAGATACCTATCCATTACCATCGGTGTATACCGTAGGTTTATCCATTAATTTCTAAGCCAACATCGGTTGAGCGAAATGATTCATCCCATCCGCTGTTGAACTAAAAAAAAATATCAGTTGAGTAAGTGGCTCACTCAATCAACTGTTGAATTAAAAATTAAGTCATTAGAAATATCAACGAATTATGAAACGAATTACTTATATAATAGCAATATTGTTCGCCTGTACCTCTTGCAGCGATGCCTTCCTCGACAATGCGCCGAAAGGTAAATATCACGAAGGCAATTATGATATGGGTACCGCACAGGAGCTTCTCGTCCTCGCCACGCTAATGGACGGATACAACGTATTCGCCCAACAGACCTGGCCTGTAACAGCCATGCAATGCCATACAACGGACAACAGTCACCCCGGAGGACCTTCGGGCGACGGCGGTGTAGACTTCAGCCAGTTTCCTACCATGTCATTCACACCGGCCAACAGTATGTTTAACACCTATTACTCACTTCAATTCACCGCCATCACCAAAGCCAACGAAGCTCTGCAGATGTTGAAAGACCTAGAAGAAGCCAACGGAGAAACAGCAGAAACCAGACAGTACAAAGCCGAAGCCTATTTTATCCGTGCGGCAGCATACTTCCGCCTGACACAGGCATTCGGTGCGGTTCCCTACGTAGACAGAGTAATGGGAAAGGACGAAGCAATGGCCGACCAGCTTAGTGCAACGGTTATCCGCAACAAGTATCTGCCCGAACTGATCGGAGTGATAAACGACCTGCCTACCCGCAAAGAAGCAGTCAGCTCGGGAAACATCGGACGTGCCACCCAAAACGCCGCCCGTGCCATCATCGCCAAAACTTACCTCTATGAAAAGGATTACAACAACTGTCTGACCTACACCGGACAAATCATCAGTTCCGAAGATAATGACCTCTCTACTCCTTACGCGGAAATGTTTTGGGAAGAGAACGAATTCGGTCCTGAATCTGTATGGGAAATCAACGCCGACTACAAACCGGACCAAAACATCTCTATCATCGGCGAAAACAACCAATGGTGCCTGATGAACGGTATCCGCGGATTCCCAAACTTAGGCTGGGGACATAATGCACCCAGTGAGAATCTGATGAACGATTACGAAAGTAACGACCCGCGTTTCGGTGCTACCATACTGGAACACGGTGAAAAGGTGGATGGCGAAGAAGTGGTGGCAAGCAACTACAAATACTTCAACAGGAAAGCCTATTGCCGGAAAAGCGAACGCTCGCTCTACGGACGTGCCGACTGGTGTTACGGTTACTGGAGCAATCTTCGCATCATCCGTTATGCCGACATCATACTGATGCACGCCGAAGCCGCCTGCGAAACCAATGACCTCGATGAGGCAAAGAGGAAACTGGAAATGGTTAGAGCCCGCGCCCGTAACGGTCAGTCGGTATTGCCCGAAATTAAGACTACCGACAAAGACGAACTAAGAGAGAAAATCCGTCACGAACGCCGCATCGAACTGGCGCTGGAATTTGAACGTTATTTCGACCTGGTACGCTGGGGAATTGCCGAAGACAAGGTAGCCAACTTCGTTGTCGGCAAACACGAGGTATTCCCTCTCCCGCAAACGGAAATCGACAAATCGAACGGTAAGTTGCAACAAAATCCTAAGTATTAATCGAAATCAAATAACAACTATAAATATGTCAAAGATGATATTAAATATAACCGCTGCCCTGTTCTCGGCACTCATATTGTGGAACTGCGTGGAAGATGAATCGACATTGGGCGAATCGACCGTGAACAACGACAACACCTATTCGCCGCTTACCGTGAAAGCTGCCATGAACGACCAGCAGCAGAAGGTTATCAGTTATTTCTATGAAGGTGCCAATCCGGCAACCGGAATGGCTTACAACGGATCTACAAGTAAAACAACCCTTACCACAGGTGCCACAGGAATGGGAATCATGAATCTTGTGATAGGAGTAGAGCGCGGCTGGATCAGCCGTGAAGATGCTGCCAACCATATCGTAAAGATAGTCCGCTTCCTGAAAACAGCCGACCGCTTTGCCGGAGCCTGGGCACACTGGTACAGACCCGACGGCAAAACTCTCCCCTTCGGAAACCAGAATGAAGCCGGAGAAATTGTGGAAACAGCTTTCATGATGGGTGGCTTATTGACTGCCTGCGAATATTTCACCGGTAACAACGAAGCCGAAAAGGAAATCCGCGAAACGACACACTATTTTTGGGAAACCATCGAATGGAACCATTTCGTAAACAACGGCCGCTTATACTGGATATGGCACAAAGATACCAATACCTACGAACTGCCTTTGATAGGCTGGAACGAAACTCTGTTGGTATACATATTGGCGATGGCCGCACCGGACAATCATAAAGTATCGACAGATATCTACAAGAATTGCTGGCAAGGCCGCAACTTTGCCACGCCCGGCAGAAAAACGTATGGTTACCTGATGCCATTGGGCACTGAATATGGCAACGCACTTTTCCTGTCCCAATATTCTTTCCTCGGACTGGACCCCAGAGCCATGGAAGACAAATATACCTACTATTGGACACAGAACGTAAGCCATACAATGGTCAACCGCCATTACTGCATATATGAGGCTCCGGAAGAATATAAATATTCGGAATCCGACTGGGGACTGACTGCCTGTGGCGGTTGCGGCAAAAACCCCGAATACAAATCGCGCGAACCATTCAAAGACGACGGCATCATTGCACCTACGGCAGCAATCAGCGCTTTTCCATATACCCCGTTCTATTCCACACAAGTATTGATGAACCTGATAAGAAACTACCCGAAACTGAACGGCACCTACGGGCTTAATATATCCTACTGCCCTTCCGACAAATCGGTAGGAACGGAATACCTGGCCATGGAGCACGCACCGATGGCTATCATGATGGAAAACTACCGCACGGGACTTATCTGGAAACTGCTGATGAAAAACGAGTATGTGCAGAAAGGCCTCCAACTGGCAGAAATCAAAACGACTCCCGAATATACCCCGGGATTTTACCTGGCAACAGTCAACACCGCAACCCGTGTGTATGACATGATGCGTCACCCCGACCGTGAAAAGTATGAAATAGAATTCTATACGAAGGCTTCGGGCAACGGACTGCTCATACTGACTAATATGAAAAACGAAGAGATTTACCGCACCAATATCGAGCTGTCAGCAGGCACTAATATCATTTCTTTCTTCGACAACTCCATCCTAAGAGGAAAAAAATACAAGCTCACAGTGACCGACGGTGCAAACCAGTCTTATTCTATTCCTGTAACTTTAAGATAAAAAACAACGATGAAGAAATTATTGACTACTATAGTGTGCCTGATTTTACTAATGGGAACTTCAATGATGAATGCCCGCCCCCCAATGTATACTTCAACGAATACCGAAGTTCCCTCCAGACTCGTAAAAAACGAACACGGAAGCTGGCAACTAATAGTGAACGGAAAACCTTTCATCATGCTGGCAGGCGAACTGCACAACTCTTCGGCCTCAACCACCGAATATTTGAACAGCCTGTGGACTTCCTTAAAAACACTGAACCTGAACACGGTGCTCGCCCCCATCGCTTGGGAACAGTTTGAACCGCAGGAGGGTATATTTGATTATACATTGATAAACAATATGATAGATGGAGCCCGAAAGAATGGATTCAAACTGTCTATCCTGTGGTTCGGCAGTTGGAAGAACGGAGAATCTAGCTATGCGCCTACTTGGGTGAAAGAGGATACCAAGCGTTTTTTCCGCGTGAAGAGCGTGGAAGGCAAAGAAATCGAAACGATTTCCCCTTTCTGCGAAAACGCCATGAAAGCGGACGCCAAAGCATTCAAAACATTGGTGGAACATATCAAAAAGGTGGATCAGGCAACGGGAACAGTCATCGCCCTGCAACCGGAAAACGAAGTGGGTATCTTTCAGGGTATGGACTACTCGAAAGCCTCACTTGCGGCATACGAGCAGGAGGTTCCGCAAGCACTTATTCAGTATATGAAGAAGAACCGCAAGAACCTGCGCAAAGAGTTGCTTTCCGTATGGGAGGAGAACGGAGCCAGGACGTCCGGCGCATGGAAAACGGTGTTCGGAGATAATGCCTGGAGCAAGAGTTTTTACACCACTTGGCAGTATGCCACTTACATCGATTTTATCTCTGCCGGTGCGAAAGAGATTTATCCGCTACCTACCTTCTGCAACTGTTGGCTGGTGCAAAAGCCTGATGACATGCCGGGAGTTTATCCCAACGGCGGACCGGTATCCCGTGTAATGGACATCTGGAAAGCAGCCGCACCGCATATCGATGTGCTTGCTCCGGATATTTATCTATCTGACTTTAAAAATATTGTAGCAGACTATCACCGGGCGGATAATCCGTTATTGATTCCCGAAGCAGTGATGAAACCGGCCAATGCTTTTTGGGCATTCGGCGAACACAGCGCACTTTGTTATTCACCTTTCGGTATCGAAGATGGGGCGGATAATTTCGTCTTTGCACAGTCCTATAAAGTGCTGAATGAATTGATACCGCTTATTTCCGAACACCAAGGCAGCGACCGCATGATTGGCGTAATGAAAATGCCGGGTGAATCGGAACGTACAGTGACGATGGGCGATTATCAACTATGTATTAAATACGATGCCGAAGATGCTTACGGATTGATTATCCAAACCGGAAAAAATGAGTTCGTCGTTGCCGGAATCAACTTCAAGGTTTATTTCACTTCTACTGACAAAAAGAAAACGGGTTATATCAAGCAAGTATGGGAAGGCGGTTACGATACGGACGGTGAGTGGAAAGCCACCCGTTTGCTCAATGGTGACGAGACTTACCACAACGCTGTACTGATTGCCAAAGGACGTCGTACGTTTACATCGGAAAAGAGTAACAACTACAATGCCGACCACAGCGACGAGATATTTGTTTACTCACCTACTTCCTATCAGGCAGTCTGGAGTCCGGGTATATATCGCGTGACAACCTATTTACGGTAAAACCAGCTTATTCATACATGAATAGGGTAGAAATCAGATATAAAATAGATCAGGCCTATTCATCTATGAATAAGTATAAAACTAATAACCAATAATTAAACAGTATGAAACACATATATTGTATATTTATCTCTCTTTGCACGACTCTATTCATCTGGAGTTGCAAAGATTCCGAAGAGATAGCTCCGGCATCTCTGACTATCAACAAGAATGAATTGTCATTCACCGGATATAAAAGTACCCTCGCCGTCAAAGTAGACGCCACCCGTCGCTGGAGTGCCGTTGCTTCCGAATACTGGATCACCATAAGCCCGGACAACTATCCCGGAGTAAATGAGAGTTTTATAGCGAATGTAGCTGTCACTGTCTCCGACAATGCAACAGGTCAGCCCCGCGAAGGACATGTCACCTTTTTCCTGCAAGACGAAGAGGTTATTACCCTGACCGTTAAGCAAAGTATTCAGGATGAAGGAGAAAGACCGGATGAAGAGTTTCCTATCACATGGGCCAATCTGCAATGGTGTGCCTCTAGCGTACTCAATGAGGGAGACGATTTTGAAGCCGGTTCATGTGTGTTTGCCGACGGCATCACCAATTCTGTCGACAGCGAAACAGGAGAAGAGATTACCTGCGATATCGGTTATTCGTTTACCGATACTGACCCGTCCGGAGAAGATTGGATATGGACTTCCTGTCCGTTTAATGGCGACTGGGGCAACAACTTCTATTATCAGGGGCGTATTCAAAACCTCACTGCCGGCACTTACTTTTATACATTCCGTTTCCGTAATGGTTCGGGACCTTACAAATATGCAGGAACAGGCGGATTATGGGATGGAGAAGTAAACGTCAACGGAAAGTTTGAAGTGAAAGAAGAAGAGGAAGAACAAGAAGAATACGCAAGCATCGAAGATTACAGCCAACTATCCATCAGTTGGGCAATACTCGGTGACTGGACAGCCAAGAATCCTATCCCACAAGGAGAACAGTTTGAAACGGGCGCACAGGTATTCATCGAAGGATTAACCGACTTGGGAACAGGCACTGCCAACAAACATGTGACTTGTGAAATCGGTTACTCCACAACAAACTCTGACCCGTCGGGAACCGATTGGACATGGCAATCTTGCCATTGGAACGGGCAATGGGGAAACAATCACTATTATCAAGGCAAAACTCCCGAAATCTCGACTGCAGGAACATATTATTATACTTTCCGTTTCAGAATAGACGAAGGAACTTATGCCTATGCAGGAACAGACGGGCTTTGGAATGGTACAAGCAGCACCTATAAAACTTTTCAGGTAACAATGTAATTGTGTATTAGCATATATGCCGGGCTGGTTCTTTATAGTCCGGCATATATCTTTTAGATGATGAATCCGGGATTCATTCTTTCAGAATTGAGTACATCTTCATATCCACCACAACACCATTTTTTACCGCATTCTTCCTCAATGTCCCCTCTAACTCAAACCCGCATTTCTCAAGGATGCGGCAAGAAGAGGCATTATGTGCAAAAGGTTCAGCATACAGTCGGATTATATCCGTATTTTGAAAGACATATTCGCATATTTGTTTCACAGCACTTGTACCGATACCTTGCCCCCAATAAGGCTCTGCAATGTAATATCCCACCTCGGCAGTTCTCGAATGTATGTTGCTTTGGCGGAAGGCACCTATACTCCCTATTGCTTTATCATCGACAGTTATTGCAAATGAGAACGTACTTTCCGAATCGGCGGCATTCATTGCCTGTATAAACTCCCTTGCATCATGCACGGTATATGGAAAGGGGATGCCATCCCGCAGGTTATCCAGTATATTCTTATTATTCAGTGTCTCTGCAATATCTTCTGCATCCTCTATCCGCCAACAACGTATTTTACATTCCATATTATGATTACATTTTATGATTATACCTTCTTTTTCCTGATACGTCCGTAAAACTACAAAATTAATCCAGAACCGGAAGAAGAGTTGATTTATTTTTCCGGAAGAAAAAGAAGAAAAGAAACGGTTTATTGCATCTTTGATTTTTCTCTTTATCTTTGTAATAAGTACATTCCCTGTTAATACAATACAAATGAGATACAATTGGATTCTTTTTGGACTATCTATTTTATTATCCTTTACCTGTCTCTCTCCGGGTATGGCACAAACACCTATGCAAATCACCAACTATAATTATAAGAACTACAAAGGCGGAATTCAGAACTGGGGCATTGCGATTTCTCCCGAACAGATTCTATATAGCAGCAACAATAACGGACTATTAAGATACAACGGCAATGACTGGGCACTTCTCGAACCGGGCGAGCGAAGTACCGTACGTGCGGTCTGCTGTATCGGGAACCGGATTTACACAGCAGGCGACAACAACATCGGCTACTGGCAATATGATGTAAACGGAAAAATCAACTATACGTCTCTTCTACCGCTGGTAAATAAGCTTGGAATCAAAGGAGAGACTTTTTGGAGTATAGCCGAAACGGAAGGCAAAGTATATTTCCATTCCTTCGGCAATATTATCTGGTATGACGGCAAGGATATGGGTTATCTGGTGAAAAACGACTGTTGTGTTTCTCTCTATCCGGCAGGTGACAAGCTGTTTACGCAGAAGTGCGGCGGTGCTCTCATGCAAATTCGCAGCAATAAGCTGGAAAACTTCTGCGAGGATACAATCTTCATGAATGGAGAAACTAAATTCATGTTTCGGATTGCCGATGATGAATATATCATAGGGCAAGCCAGCGGGAAGATATATACACTGAAAGGTAATACCATAGTCCCGCTACTCCAGTTGGAAAATGCCAATCATATCCCCGTCCGGATAGACTGCGGAAGTATTTGGAAAGACGAACTACTTGCTGTCGGAACCATAGGCGACGGCTTGTTCCTGATTAACCTGAAAAGCGGGCAACAGACGCATTATCATTCTTCGCAACTGCAAGACCTCAATATTCATGGTTTGTGTTTCGCTGCCGAGAACTTCCTTTGGCTCTCGCTCGACAACGGAATATCATCGGTTATCCTCGAACCGGCCACTTATCTATGGAAAACAAATACTGACATAGGCACTTTCTTCGATGCGGCATCTTTCGACGGAAAGACTTATATCGGCTCCAACCAAGGTATTTATCTTTATGAAGAAGACGGTAGGAAGATGCAGACTTCGATGTACCCTCTTCAGTTCTGCAACCTGAAAAATGAATTGTTGTGCGGCACTACCACCCAACTGTTTAAAATGAAAGCCGGACAAACCAATTTCGAACCGTTCTACAACATAAACGGCGTCAGACAGTTTGAATATATAGCCGACCGTGGCGATGAATACATCTTCTTACGTTCTTATTCCGGAATTGCCCTGCTCGAATATAAAGACAACACCTGGAAATATAAGTCTTTACTTATAAATACGGAAGATTATGCCAACATCATGCCGGAAAATCTTCATACGGTATGGGCTATCCATCCGGAAAAAGGAATCTTCCGACTGCGCATCAACAAAGACCTGAATGAGATAACGGATTTCGAGAACTTCTCCGAAATAGACGGATACGCCAATTATAACAGAATCAGTCTGGTAAAAGTGGAAGATAAGATTCTGTTTGCGACGCCTAAAGGAATATACATGTTCGATATTACCGGGAAGAGTTTTAGAAAACAAGAACAAATAAGCAGGGAAATTTTGTATCTGAACAAGTTGCAATCTATAAAACCAGCCTATAAGAACGATATCTGGGTAGCTACGGATGAAGAGTTATTCCTCTATCACATTGCGGATTTATCTGCCGAATTAATAATGCACTGGCCGTTTGTTGATAATGAACTTATGCTTTACGACAAACATTATAATCTGAAATCAATTAATGATTCAATCACGTTTGTTTCTACCTGTGAAGGAACTGTCGTTATCAACAGTAAAATGGTAAACCGCCATGTCTCCAATCCACGCCCGTTACAGATAGAGACTTTCTGTTTCAACGATTATGATAACAATACTTTTTATGCAGATTTCCACCAGCAGAAAATAGAATTGCCTAATACCGCCACCAATATCACTATTCAAGTCACTACCGGACTGGGGACTCATGCCACTTCTATCTCCTACCGCCTTCCCGGAGTAACGAATGAATGGAGTCCGTGGCAAACGTCGGGCACTATCCACTTCACCAACCTGCCATCCGGCATCTATCAACTCGAAATAAAGGATAGTAATCAAAATACATTGATAGTCCCGATACTCGTATCTCCACCTCTCTACAAACGGACATGGATGATTACGCTATATGTGTTGTTCCTGGTGATAATCACCGTTGGAGTGGTGACTCTCTTCAGCGAACGAAAACGGAAGAGATTACTCAAACAATACGAAGAGGAACAGAGAAAACATGCAGAAGAACTGCAACATCAAGCCTACGAACAATTGCAGGAGAAAGTAAGAAACCAGGAAAGCGAACTTAAAAACCGGATGCGTTTCTTAACCCAAAAGCAGGAATTGCTGGACGCTATTTCTACGGAAGTGGAAACACAAAAGAATGAACTGGGCGAGCGGTATCCCAACAAGCTCTACCTCCGGTTAATGAAAATTATTCAGCAGGGCGCTACGGAAAAAGATAAGCTATTATCCTTTGAAAACTACTTCGTAGAAGTGCACTATGAATTTATGCTGCGCATGCAAAAAGTATATCCGGACTTGTCGCCTTCGGAACTGAAATTCTGCTGCCTGATACGTGCCAACTTATCTACCAAAGAGATTTCCGTTATTATGGGCATTGCGCTCCGGTCTGTCGAATTGAAGAAGTACAGACTCAAACGGAAACTCAATCTCGATCAGGATAGTAGTCTGACGTCTTATATACTTAGTATCTGATATTGGTGCGATAACTAATAAAACAACTCAACCCGATGTAGGAATAATCAATAATAAGGTCAACTGTAGATAGGGTTAGTAATATTGCAAGTCAACCCGAAACAGTGATAAGAAATAAAATAGTCAACCATTATCAGGGAAGTGCAAATTCTCAAGCATTCTCACTGCGATGAGAAAAAATACTCATTGTAATGAGAAAAACTCTCACTGCAATGAGAACTTTTTCTCATCGAAGTGAGAATATACCCTTGTCAGAATAGGCTGAAACAGCTCATGAAGCCAATAAAAGGGCGAGCAATAGAATAGGAAGTATAAAACTTCTGAATTCTATAGGTTCGCCCTCTTATATTAATTTTCTTACGTATTATCAAGAAGAAATATATCCCTGTTTAAATTATATTTTAATAAGAAGCTGTTGCCGGAATACCTTCCTTTTCCAATAAAGCCACAATACGGTCTAACTCTTCATGCGTAGCCTTTTGCAAATCGTGGTCGGGAGTCTCCCGGTCAATCGTATAAATCATCACTTGACGGGGAGCGATTTCTTTCACTGCTTCTATCCAGGGGAGCACATACTTGTCGGATGTATTATCCATGTCTTTTCCCTGATAACCTCCTTTCAGAAACATCGTCTGTACGATGCAGTTTCCTTTGAACTCTTTCATTCTTTCGATGATCTTCTTAACAGAATATTTTCCGTTAGGACGGTCCAACAGATGAATGTATTCTTCATCCACCGTATCCAGTTTCAGGATATTATTATCTATCTTGTTCAGTGCTTCGAATACGGCAGGACGGTCGATAAATGTAGAGTTACTCAATACGCTTACTTTTGCTTTTGGGAAATACTTGTCGCGAAGCGCAAGTGTATCTTCTATGATTTCCGGGAAATGGGGATGCGCAGTCGGTTCACCGTTTCCGGCAAATGTCAATACATCGGGAGCAGGGCCGTTTGCCTGCATGTCTTTTAGTTTCTCTTCGAGAGCCATGCGGACTTCTTCACGGGTAGGAAGAAGTTTCTTCGTACGATGTTCGGCATTGAAACCACACTCACAATAAATGCAGTCGAATGAACAAACCTTACCGTCGTCCGGCAATAAATTGATTCCCAATGAAACGCCCAAACGGCGGGAATGAATAGGGCCGAAGATGGGTGAAGGAAAAATAATAGTCATCTTATTCTAATTATTTATTCATAAATCATAGCAAAGATAACCCAAAACTTATAGGTTATTCTATCTGTACGACCATTTTTTCATCATCCCAAACAAATTATTACTCTAACGCCACTCAAGAAACCACACGGAAATATTGATCCATTCTTCTCAAAAGCAGAATATACATATCACGTACTTCCTTTTGGGAATGTATCGTGCTAAGCTCCTCCAGTCTATCGTGCAGACTATGCAATTCGTTCGTTAAACGTTTCTTTATACTATTATGTTCAGTAGCTTCCTGCATAATATCCAGCCACGCTTCCAAACATATCAGCTGAATATCCATCTGTTCATAACTAACGGCAGACTGCGGATCAAAACCATTAAACAATCCTTTATAAAGATCCCGGAAAAAATCAATATCGTCATACCCCTTCCGGTCACTCTGCAACGCCTGCAATCGAAGAGCTGAAATTGTCTTTACACTCAACAATTGTTTGAACAACTTCGCCAGTTCCGGATACAGAAGATTGTTTCTTGTTTCCAACAAATTCTCTTTTACATAGGTACATTCCATCTTTTTAACAGAATGAAATAAATAGTTGTCCAAATCAAGCATTGCCTGACGCTGCGCATCTGCCGGTTGAGAACTACCCACCACCTTTGCCATTTCCATCAGATAACTCCCATACAGACGAATAGCCTTTCTGTATATATCAGTGAGCGAACTCCCTTTATCGTATTTCTTCCCCTTATACACAATCTTATCCAACCGACTCACTACAGTCTGTAAATCCGATATTTTGACCGCATAATCTTCTGGAAATGAAGAATTAGAATTCTCCTTCCCTGATGGTTGGAATAAACGAATGTGATCTGGTAAATTATGATCTATCCATTGGCGGAGCTTCTCCCGTTCATCATAACAATTTTGGTCTCCTTTGAAAGGATGATAGCCAAAATAAATAGTCCGGCAATCATCATCTCCAACTTTTAAAGTCTTTCCACACGAGCTTTTCGATAAACTTCTGCGCAAACCTAAAAGATATCCAATTTCTTCCGTTATTTCATTTTGCAACAATTCTTTTTCCACTTCTTTAGAATAACGGTCAGCCAGAATACGCGAATCCGAGGCACCGCAACTTAACAGATAGTCGTCTAATTTTCCTTTTAGGAATCCATGTCCGATATTCAGACGACATGAAAGTATTTCTCCGGTACGAGGATGACAGATAAAGTCACTTTTGATCCCCGGTATTCTTAAATCATAAGATATAAAAGCACGTTGTTCCGCCGGAATTATCTTTCGGTCTGCATACCTTACTTGTAAAGCATCATGAATACCTGCTTTATGGAAGGCGGTATTCCATGCTTCCACTCCTTCCTTTACTGCCTGGAAGTATTCCTTCGGAAAAAGAGTGTCTACATAGAAAGTAAGCGGTTGTGACATATCCCAACGAAGAATCAATGAATCTTCTACCATACAATAAGGATTTTGCGAGTAATCTTTGAAACTCAATGTCCGGTAAGGTATTCTGTAATCTGCCAAGCGGATCTGATCTTTTTTCAGAGGTAGCAAGCGTACTGCACAAGTGACTTCCAAAGGCATACTACCTTCAGGCAATATAATGGCAGAACTGGACAGCATATATCTTTCCGCTTCAACTCCATGATAGCGCCTGACCGTAAACGACACACCTTCCTTAAAAGGATGTATTTTCATTATTTCCGACAGTTCCGGAACCAAGGAACGAATAAAACTATCATTATAGCTGAACCAGTCATCGCCAGTCATCAGATACTCTGTTATCCGAATAATAGCTCCCTGCTCTTTTGAATAGGCCACCACTGGATAACTTTTACCGGCAGGTTGCATATTTGACAACGAGAAAGATTGCTGATATGTGCTTTTTTCATCTAAAATACGCTCTGTATAAAACGGTTTTTGAAAGCAAATTGTAGCTTTATCCGGAGATATAATACGCACTACTCCCAGTCCGTCAACCGGACGATTCAACAAATCAAACCCTCGGTCTATCTGTCCACTGACTTCAATTTCCCGCCCGATATATTTTTCGGGTATTTCCAAATAGATTTCTTTTTCCGCTACATACACAGGAAACACACCGTCGATCTTATCCATCCCGGCAACAAAAAACTCGTCAAATGACTTGACGAAATCCTGTGCCTGAAGCAAAGCTGTGACACACAACAATATACCAATCACATATCTTCTTCTCTTCATGAATTTCTTTATTTACTTTTCATCATTAAAACAAAATACTATCTACAAGAAACATTGCCCGTTTTTTGGCAACCGGATCCGTAATCTTATGGCTATAATCAAGACTTTCCTCCTTTATTCTATTCAAAGCCTGCATGATGGAAACCAATAATCTCGACGAAGTTATCTTTTCTGATCTATCCAACAATTTAACAAGTTTACTCACATAAAGCAGCTGCACTTTATACTTGGCGTCACTTACAGGAATATTGTCAGCCCATTCGGTAAATAATTCTTTATGTATGCTTTCCAAAAACTCATCTACAGACAACATATCCTCACAAACATTCTCCGTTCTTTCCACTTCCCGGAGGGAACGAATCATTTCCGACATCAGCTCTTCATAAAAGCGATCGAACTCCCGACTACCATTTATTTCTAATTTAGCGGTAAGTTTTTCATCAAACATCCACACAGGCGGTTGTAATATATAAGCCTGTATAAAGCTCATAACCTTCTTATTGTAATCGGCTTTTTCAGGTATGTAAATATTCTCATCATCCGGCTCAGCAAGACGTTTCCCGCCCAAATGAGACAAAACGTGCTGTACCCACTGTTTATAATGCTCCAATACCGCTTCATAACGCCCCTGTAATACACGCAAAGACGTTTTATCCGTCACATTCCAGACATCCGGATGTTCACACAAATATTTCAAGTTCTCTATTCCCTGTGTATTAACCATAACATGGTCATTACCCAAATCTTCTGCCTGAGCCCTTACATCCATTCTGCCCGAAAAATGTAACGAGGGATCTTTCTGTTTTTCCTGATTCCAAAGGCTCCTGTTCTTTTCTCTTTCAGAAGCATCTTTACCCGGAAATATACGGTAGCCCCATTCAATAGCCCACTTATCATATTCGCCGACACGTACCCGCCTGTTTCTCAAATCAACTTTATCTTGAGGACGCAAAGCATAATTACACCGCACATAATCCATTATGGAACTACCAATACTATATTGACTTAAAAAGTCATTATCACGTAATTGATCGATGGAGTAATGAGAACTACCCAGAAAGTTATGTTCCAACCCTAATGTATGACCCACTTCATGTGTCAATACTTGTTTTATCTGTTCGTATTGCAAAGAGTCCGGCAACTCTATATTCCATGCCTGCGGATCATTCGCTCCACATTGAGCAAAATACCATTTCTGTTCCAAATTCAAGACACTGCAAAAAATACCGATGTGGCAAGCTATAATCTCACCGGACCGGGGTTCGCATGGAGTCGGTCCATAAGCGTTATTTTGTCCTGATATCTTCCATGAGATGAACGGATAAGTACTGTCATAAATACTAAAATCAGGATCTTCCTCAACGGTAGGAGCCAGTCGCGCATCAATGGCGTTCTTAAATCCAGCTTTCTCGAAAGCCGGACGCCAGTCACGCACCGCTTCAATGATACAGTCGATGTACTTTTCCGGTGTATTACGATCTATATAAAAAATAATAGGTTGTATGGGTTCTACCAGTTCCCCCCTCATGTATCTTTCTTCATCTTCCGCCCTTATTTCCAGCCGCCATCGTTTGACAACAGATTTCCGAATAGCAGGCTGATTCCCTTGAAAACACTCCTTGCTGATAGAAAAATAAGCTCCGGTATTTGCAGCAACTGCCTCCAACGGTCTTTTTGACAGTAATTTTATGCAGATACCTGTATCCCAGTCTCCAATATAAGGAGGTGCAACAGGCTTACCTGGTATTTTCATTGACGAACTTCGATAAACTCGTGATGCGTGTATCAACAAGCGGTTGTCATATCCTTTAATTTCCTTGATATAATCTTTCTCTCTTAAACGCGTACCTATCAATAAATCAAAAGATACAATATCAAGAGTAAACAAAGGAAAATCTTTTAATACTTCACCAATCTCTATCAAGCTGCTTCCCTGATTCCTAGCTTTAATCGGTAATATCTTATAAAGCCTTTCGTTCCCACGTTGGGCGGCGATTTTTGCATACGTTCCTTCAGGATTTTCTATCACCCTCTCATATTGTGGATCCATCATCCACAACTCGTCACCCTGTTTACGGAAACTGAAAAATACCGGACCTATCATGTCACCCGCATATCCGAATTTCTTTTCCATATCCCGGTCCGGACGGGCAGGAGCTGTCAGGATAGTTGTCGTTACGGCAAACTCACGTCCAATCAATGAATCCGGGATTTCCCAATAGATATGTTTATCACTTCGGTAGGTAGTAAACATACCGGGAATAACTTCCACTGGTGCTTCTTCTTTAATAAAAGTTGTAATACTTTGCTGTTGCCCGTACAGACAAGTACAGACAACAGCAAGAAATACTGCACCGATAATTCCTTTTAGCATAAAGACCGGTTTATACTATTCATAATTATAGCTAATATCAACAATCTTCCCAATAGGCTGATCGGGATCTTCGTAAACACAAATGCTGTTTTCTTCACGAGCTACATCGCCCGCCACTGTCAATTGCAATTCGACAACTACACCTTTGTCAGCAGTATTGATACCCAACCCGAGAGACATACCTAGTTTCTCCTTATATTCGCCTATTTCCTCATCGTCATCTTCCTCTCTCACACTTTCAGGGTCCTTAAATTTAAAACTAACTATCTGTGCTGACGGATCAGTTTCATAAGTATAAAGTTCAATTGCCCTTCCGCGACCAAGATCAATGCGATATAATTTATTACCCGATGTCATAAATATAAGGTTTGCCGTATACGCGTAAGAAGCTGCAAATTTTGCTGTTTCTACATTTACTTCGGACGGTAAAGCAATCGTATACCGGGCAGCACAAATCGGATCTTCATCTTGCGCACTGAATTTAAACACAGTCAGCTCTTTTCCGTTATGGGGAGCAGCAATTGCATAAGCAAAATTTCCCCCGTTTCCTCCCGTAACAATGTCATGCACTTCTAAAGACGGATCAATCTTATTTGGATCAAAGACATTTGATTCATCAGACGACATTAAATATGTCCTGACAGGTTTCTGATCAGTCCATTTAGTTCCATAATTACGTATATCTTGAGTAGCCGAATTCGGTACCATATAATCGCTAAAACCCAGAATAGAGGAAGCAAGAAAACGATGATTTTCAGAATCAAAAAACAAATAGCCTCCTCCATACGAACCATAAGCGGAAATGGCGGGAAACTCACTTTCCTTTTTTACTGAGAATGGTACACAAAATCCATCCATAGGAGCACAATATGCTTTTCCACTATTCACAAACAATTCACCATGAGTACTCATCTTATAGAGCTCGATATTCAACGGTTCCCCTTTTCCAGTCGGTTCAAAAAGTATTTTATTCGATGGATATCTCGTTATTAAAGTACTTGGAGTCAACAAGGCCAAGTCCCGATCGGTTACCACCATTAACGCCGGACTTACTTTAAAACCAAAAAAACCCAGCATACTACTTAAAAACGAATCCCCATAGTTTTTTCTTGCACTTACCGCCAAAGGTTTTCCTTCTAACGGAAATGACTGATTCAGTTCTGATTTAAAGACATCCGGATAAACATAATATCCTTCCGGAGTACCCTCTATCGCTCCTAATACTCCCTTTCCTTCTTTTTCCTGCAATACAAACCAGCAAGGATTTAAAGGACGAATAATTGCAACTTCACCTATCTGATACCAGGTTGTTCCATTCTTTTTATCCGTAATGACCAACATCAAACCTATATTTTCGGATTCATAAGGCTCGACTGTTACTTTACATTCTTTGCCTACGGAATAATCTTTATAATCACTAAGTCTGTCCGACCCCGCTTTCTTTCCTTCGATTGTTTTCTTCCATTGAAATACAAGGTTTTTCTCATTTTGCTCCAAAGTCTGAGAAATCTCGGGTATAATTGAAACTTCGACTGCTTCCTCTTTAGGCATACGTACCTTCGTTTCAGGTATTACGATATCCATCGTATTTACATCATGATAATCGTAATCTCCCTTGTCATCGTAACAGCCTGTTTGCAATAAAGCCGCTCCGATAAAACTTACTATACAGATGATATATTTCCTCATAACGTTTCTTTTTAATCTTATTCATATTCTATTTCATCACCCTCTTCACCTAAAATCGGTGGATTTCCCTCCTCCTTATATTCTCTATAAGCTTGCTTGATTACATCAATATCTTCATCTTCCAAATCATCCCATACACGTTGACATACATCCATAATAAACATATATTTAGCATCGCTATAACTGCCAAATCCCACATAATCACTCCATTCGGTCGGTTTCAACTCCCATCTGACATTTAAAACGATTTGATTCTTTTCTACCAGACCTTTATCAAACTGATGAAGAGGGTTATTCAAATCAAACTCCAGATAACAACCATAAACATTTCTACCTGCCTCTACTTTCGGACGATTTATTTTATAATAGAATATCTGGCAAACTGTATCAAGGTCAGTATATGTATACTTGCTTTCCAATAATACATCCACTGAATTCTGATAATCATTATTCGGAGTTACTTTCACACAGAAATCACGATTCTCTTTCAAAAAATCTCCTTGTATTCTTACCTCGAAACTGTCTACAGCATAAGGTTCTTTCTTCACATAATCCGTATCAACCAAAGTACGGACATGCGTAGTGCTACCATAGAAATTGATACGAGGTGTCTGGTCATATAAGTCTATCTCGTTTTCACTGCATCCTACATAAATGCCGCAAACAAGAATAGCTAAAACAAAATATATAATACGTTTCATAATGCTTCATCATTTAGAGTTGTTTCCAAAAATATACTCGTCATCCGGCAACGTCATCTGATAATGGGCTTCAGTCATCGTTTCAATCCCACAACCATAATAAGTGCTATAATTATGCGCTTTCAAGAAATAGAAAAGTTGACCTTCCGCGAAATATTCTTTTCTATATTCTTTCATTATCTCATTAATACGTTTAGTCTGGTTTTTGTCTTCTTCCGAAGTATTATCAAGGTCATCATATCCGGTAGTCGGTATTTCATCACTATAAGAGATACCACGTGCAAAACGTACGGTATTTAACGCGTCAGCACTTTCCGATGCAGAAGGAACACATTCTGCTACAATATAATACATTTCGGGTAAGCGTATCAAAGGGATAGCGTCAGCACCGGAATAAGCATATCCGCCATTCAAAGGTTTCTGATTATATTTTCTACAAAAAACATCTGTCCGACTTGCCCCATTAATAACCTCAAACATTTCCGTATTTTTTCTCCAGTCAGTATTCCCTGCATCGGCAGTTTCATAGAAGAATTTAAATTTATCTCCATCCAGATAGAAATGTTGCTGAGTATTGGTATTCTCCATATCCATATAATTTCCAATAAGCAAATTGGAGAATTCATTGACTGTTATTCCAAAGATTTGCTCTGCGTAGCGTATGGAATTGTAATTGGAAGCAGTCTGCGATTTATACAATGTAAAATACTTAGAGGCAGCAATCACTTGTTTAGCGTACTCTGTGGCCAATCCTTTACTTTCCGCATCACCTTTGTAACAATATACACGAGCCAGCATAGCTTTAACCGCATATAGATTCATACGAAACTCACGATTGACAAGAAAATGATTTTTATCTATAAAATCTTCATCCGTCTGATCGGTAAAGAAATCAAGAGGATCACTCTCTTTCAGTAATTTTTCAGCGTCATTCAAATCTTTGAGAATAGCGTCAACCACTTCGCTGGCTGGTAAAACAGGAGTGGCATCCTTATCAAAAGCAATACGGTAGGGTATAGCTTTGGATGCAGGATGTTCTTTATAAACAGGACCGAACATACGCAACAAATCAAAGTGAAGAAAAGCGCGAAGCCCGAGTGCCTCTCCCTTCATAGTTTCATAATAGCGTTCGGTAACTAAAACATCTTTATTTTTGTCTACGTACTCCAAGAAGTTATTAATATTGGCTATGATGTTATACATCGTTGAGTAAATCCCATTCTTCTTACTCAAAAACATGTTCTCATAATCGAACACGATACTTTGGTCGAAAACAGCATTTGTATTATACCCCGGATAATCGGAATATAATCCTGCCAACTCATCCAAATAAGCATAAGTCAAGTCTCCGGCATATAATGTCGTGGTTCCCAACTTCAAATAAATACCTGTAAGCGCATCCTTAAATCCTGATTCCGACTCAAATTGCTTGTCGGTAGGAATAGAAGTCTTCGGAGATACATCCAACCAGTCGCTGCAAGACATAAGTCCCAGCATTGTTGTTGTTAATAGTATATATATTATCTGTTTCATACAAATAGGTTTTTAATTAGAAAGCAACATTCAGAGCAAATGTAAACTGACGGGAATACGGATAGTACAAACCTCTTTCGCGTTTCACTGTAGACCAATAGAAAAAGTCTTCCATATTAAACGTCACTTTAGCGGAACTCAATCCCCAATGACTAATAAATTTTGTATTAGTACGATCCATACGATAGTAAACAGACAACGAACTTCCCTGGAATATATTTTCATCCATTATAAACCGGGAAGTGGCTTTCGTTTCCAAACCGTTAGGATTAAGAATACGGAACTGTGCCTTATCACCCGGTTTCGCCCAACGTAGCTGAGTTACCCGTCGATCTACATTATATTTCAAATTAGCATTTTCCACCTTGTCAAGCAAGGTCTGATTATATACCTGACCGCCAAACTGATACCTGAAGCTGACATCTGCTCCCCAACCTCTGTATGTAAAGGAAGAATTAATATATCCTTGCCATTTAGGTTCTGTATTACCAATAGGTACTACATCATTCGCACTCCAGTTAACGGCACTCGTCATCTCCCCGTTACGTTTCAATAATATTTCATCTCCGGAAGCCGGATCAATACCTAATGAACGTACTACCCAGATACGGGAAAGAGATTCACCTTCTTCATAACGTGGCAACGGCGTATCTTTTAAATCTGATGCACTTTTATCATTTCTGTATTTCATCGCTTCCGATATTTTCAATAGTTTGTCAGTATTATGAGAACCGTTTACTGTAATTGTCCAATAAGCTTGTTTAGCAGTGTTTTTATAAGGAATAGCCGAGAGAGAAATTTCCCAACCCTTATTCTCTATCTTTCCCAGATTTTCCGGATAACTGCTGAAACCAAGAGAAGGAGCAAGACTTATATTGGCAACCATATTATCTGTTATTTTCCGATAATATTCCACACGTGCAGTAAAACGCTGATCGAAAAACCCGAGTTCCAAGGCAAGATTAGTACTTTTCGTTGTCTGCCATTTTAAACTCTCATTATGCATAGCCAAGATTTCCGAACCTGTTGCATCAGATGAGTAATAAGGAAGCAGCAAATTAGAGTATGTATAATAACCATGTGCCTGATAAGGATCAAAACCTTGCGAACCGGTCGTACCGTATGTACCCCTCAAAATGAAATCGGAAATAAAAGATACATCTTTCATGAAGTTCTCTTTTTTCAAATCCCAGCGCAATCCTGTTGACCAGAAAGGAGCCCAACGGTTATTTTTTCCAAACTGTGAAGAACCGTCCAAACGTATATTAAAGTCGAACGAATACTTATATTTATAAGAATAACCTCCGGCAGCCACCCAACCGATAGAGCGTGTTGTCCTCTCATCGCCCGTCACTTTCTCGTTATATTTCTTACCAAACAACAAGTTATCCATATTATCATTCGGGAAACCGGTCACATAGTTTCCATAAGTCTCCGAATTATTCTCCAATACACTCATGCGTGCATTAGCAGTCAGATAATGGTCTTTCAATTGCTTGTTCCAGCTTCCTGTCAAATCGATTCCCCAACTGACAGCTTCACTCTGGCTTCTGCGGTAATCACCTCTTAAGGTAGGATCGGTCACATTATCAAAAAGCGTATGTTGTGCAGGACGGAAAATATCACGATGTCCTACACTTTTGGACAAATTAAAAGCTCCTTCAAACCGTAATTCATTAGTAGGATTATATTCTACCCTGAAAAGTTCACGTACTGTGAAGTTCTTACTCTGATCTTTGCTGTTGAATGTCGTATTATACATCGGATTCAGGTAGCTCGACTCACCACCCACTCCTTCAAAATTATCAAGCCGTTTTTGTATTTCTCCGTTCTCTCCATACGGACGCAGATAAGGATTCAAGCGGGTATATTCACTAAAACTTCCCCACGGAGACTCATTAGCCACCGAATTATCCAACGTAATGCTATTCTTTAACAACACCTTTTTCAGACGATACTGAAAATCAAGTGAACCGGTCAGTACATCACGTTTGCTGTCTTTCATCACACCCGGAGAACTATTATATCCGACATACATCCGATAGCGTAAGGCTTCATCACCACCTTCCAGCGTAACCGTATGTCGTTGTTGGAAAGCTGTTTGCAAAGGCTTGTCCAGCCAATAAGTATTTACTCCTGCCAGCACTTCACGCAATTTAGATTGATAGAGCTGCCATTTTTCAACTGTTTCGCCGCCGTATGTATAAAGTCCGCTTTGCAACTCTGCATCTATCTTCTCTCTTGCATTCATCAAGTTATACCCGGTCATATCCGGAGCTTCAATACGAAGTTCCCCACCATAAGTCACCCAAATCCGTCCCGGTTTGGGAGTCTTGCTTTCGATAACAATTACTCCATTTGCCGCACGCGAACCATAAATAGCCGTAGCTGCCGCATCTTTCAACACAACGATGGAAGCAACACGGTCGGGATCCATATCAGCAAGTGTCTGTATACTGATTTCAAATCCGTCCATGATAAGCAGCGGTTGATTGGCATAGGTCTCATATTCGCCCTGAACTGCCAGCACATCATTACTGGCAGAATTTAAATCTACCGTAGCCTGTGCATTCAAATCCATATTTGCACCGCCACGCATACGCATATCAGGCAGATTATTCGGATTAGACCCCATATTGATATTATCCATGATACGAAGCCCGGGAGCGACAGCAGCTATCGCTTTAGCCACATTATTCGTACTATACTTTTTCAGTTCTTCACCCTTGATAGTAACAGCAGAACCAGTGAATCCCTCTTTCTTTCTATTAAACATACCTGTCACCACCACTTCATCGAGTGCTTTTGTATCAGACTTCATCACTACCGACATATAGGATGAAGGATTCAAGAACTGAGTCTCCAAACCTACATACGATATTCTAACCCGACTATCTTTCGAAACATTAGAAAGCTGAAAATTACCATTATTGTCCGTGATAGCCCTAATATTATTGGCATCTTCTACGATAATAGTGGCACCGATAACAGGAAGTCCGTCTTCCTCGGAAAAAACTTTTCCTTTTACTTGTGAAAAAAACTTTTTAGAATCCTCTTTTGTGATATTGATGAATTGTCCGTCAATGTGGTATTTCAACGGATTTTTCCCGATAATCACTTTCAATGCTTCATCGACTGTAGCTTTTTCTACTTTTCCGGTAGAAGTATAAGAACTGATTTCATCGTAGATAAAAAGAACTTTATATCCCGATACTTTTTCAAAACGTTTAAAAATAGAGGGTAATCCTTCATTTTTAAACTCCATTGTTATTTGCTTTTCCTTACCTGTTTGCGCTTCAACACGCCATGAATAGGCAAAAAGGAAAAACAAGAACAAGACAATGAACTTTTGTGCTTGATTCTTTTTCATAAGCCCGAATAGTTAAATAATATTTCATTCTTTTAATTATATACGAAGTTTAAAAAAGAATGGTTACCCTTAAAAGAATTTATTTTTCAGAAATATATATTTCTATTCAGATTTATGACTTTTTGCTCGTTTTTTATTCAATAATTAGTTTTCCTGTTTCAAAATGAGCATGTATCCTCTCCATTCGATTCAATAATTCAATCAAGTGAAAGATGTCTTGGTGACGATTTGCAAAGAAATGCATACGAAGATCCATAATTTTGCTATTGCGGAACTCAATATCTATATTATACCAACGCCCTATTTCTTTCATCATGTCAACCAGGGCAACATCGTCAAAATAGAAAAATCCTTCCTTCCAATATAAAAATGATTCAATGTCCACCTCGTTCACAGCAAACGTTCCGTCAGAAGAAAGCTGTGCACTTTGTCCCGGCATCATTTCAACACTATGAATTCCACAAGTATCGCTAACAGCCACTTTTCCTGTAATGAGCGTAACACGGACATCAATAGGAGAGTAGCTACGCACATTAAATTCCGTTCCTAATACGCGAACCTGTAGATTTCCACTTTTCACAATAAAAGGATGTTTTGCATCTTTAGTAACTTTAAAATAAGCTTCACCTTCCAAAGAGACGACTCTTTCTTTTCCTTTAAAAACCGTAGGGTAAGCCAGACGACTATCCGAATTCAAGAAAACTTCAGTCCCATCAGATAAAACGACTTTGAATGTCTCTCCCCTAGGAATACTTAATCTATGTATCTGTACTTTCTGCTTTCCTACTTCCTTGGTTTCTGTCTGAAGAAGAGCACGACTATAATCTATTTCTTTAGAAGACAACTGTGCAGTAGAGGAAGACGAAAGAGATTCTACCACTTCTTTTAGTGGTTTTATTTCCTTCTCATCATTCACTTGTAAAGTGACTTCTTGGGCAACATGATTGGCTTGAAACACTTGAATGATTTCCGGTTGCGACGAAATCATCATTGCACGCAAAACTAAAATTATGACAACAGTCGCCGCTACACCCGTGGCACTGGCCCACAACAGTATCCGCGTATTTTTTCTTCGATCGTTTTTAGAATGTTTATTATGAAAATCTGCCAATTCATTCCGGACATCAATTGCCAGCATATTTTGTTTTTTCTGCATTTCTATCACAATTTCTGCCAAATCAGAATATGCCTGCAAGCACTCCTCATCTTCTTTCAAATTATGCAATTGATCAGTAGTTATATGAGAACGATTCTCCATAATTTCCAGGAGTTCTTCTTCCGACTTACTTATATTTATATTCTTTTCATCCATAAATAATGTATTCAATATATATATTTACGTTTTAAAGTCTATTCCGGTTACCCTCTTGACCCAATTCTTCGCGAAGAATACGCAAAGCCTTTACTATATTCTTATGAATAGCCGCAACACTTACATTCAATTCTTCGGCCACTTCTTTATATTTCTTATTATGAATATAGCATGCTTCCAATATATGATAATTATAAGGAGTCAACTTTTCCATAGCTTTACGAATACGCAAAACACGAGAATCAGAATGTTGCGAATCGCTTTCTATCATTTTATCAGTTAATTGCGAAGTAAACTCTACATATTCTTCATGGATATTTTGCTTGCGAAGATAGTCAATGCAACGTGTACGAATGATTGTATAAAGATAAGTTTTAGCCGTCGCCTCTTCTATCTTTTCATAATTACGCCACAAATACTCAAAAGCATCACTTACGATATCTCTGCATACCTCAGCGTCATTTATAAAATAATATGCAAAATATACAAACTGTGCATACCATTCATTAAACATTTTGTCAAAAGTAGCCCTGTCATCCATTTAATATCGTATTCTTCTATTATTTTTGGCAGACAAATATACATTAAAACTTAATACGCAGTTGCATTTGCACATCTGCTTTTTTATTTCCACAGATCAAATCATTGCCCGAACCGATCTCATTCCGATCTAAATAGACTGTTTCGCCAAACTTGGTTATGAACAACCAGTGCTTATTCAGTTCATATCTGAGACGGACGCTACAGCGAAATCCACGACCTTGGAAGGACGGTGTGTAGAACGTATAAAGCAATCCGCTTTCCGAAGCATATACGCGCGAATCATAATCCTCTGTAAAAAAGTAACTGCCCTGAACGTCAGCAAACAGCCTGGCCCAAGGCAGTTGGGAGGATATCATTTGTGTAACCTGATATCCTATATTAGCAGCTCTGTCCTGAGAATGAAAATGATTATAATCTAAAGTTGTACGACTGCTTAACACATCTCCTAAAGAATAGTTCAAACGATAACGAAGTTGATGGTGAAAAATAGGAAGTGTTAGTGATCCTTTACTACCTGTCCAATCCCGTTCTTTGCGTTTATAGCGGTACTTCAGATACATGGATAGATAGCTGCGTGGAGTGAAAGTGGCTTGAAGCAATCCGTCTGTTCCGCGAGAGGGTTTATTTACTCTGTATTTTTTCCACGGAAAAGAAAATAAATCGAATGAGGCGAAGAATTTCCAATAGGCAAAAGGAGAAGTCTCCATGCCGATATAATATCCCTGTTCATTTTGTGTCGTACTTCCTTCACCAAAAGAATGGGCAAACATGGCCCAATAGTTATAAGAATAAAACCGGTGTATCAACATGATTTGAGTGTTTTGAACCGGTGAATATTGCAAACGGTTCAAAGAGGCCCAACCTTGTTTTCCGATGGCCGTCTCTCCTTGAAAAGAAAAACGATGCCAGCGGTAAGCATAATCAATCCCCAGATTATAGAAGTTGTTTCCATGAAGATTGTATTTGGAATAGCCTGTTAATTCCGGTTCGTATGGTCGGTTGAAAAGGTAGTAAATACCGGTGATACCCAGTCGAATACGGTTGTGTTGATAACTCACGTGTCCACCTGTTAATTGCATGGTGAATAGGTTCTTTTTATCCGCTTCTTTTTGACTTCGGTGCAGTCCGGTTTTATAGATAGAGGTGATTTCTCCGTCAGTGATTACTCCATCTAATGAACGGTGTGAATAGAAACCGGAAAGATCCCAATCTTTAGATAAAGCAACAGTGGCGGCCACTCCCCGAAAATAATTGTATTCATCGCTGGAAGAGTGTTTCTTTATTCCGCCACTGCGATTGTTGAAAGAAGAGGCATAAATTGTTTTTCCCATCAGATAATCAGTGCTAATCACTAATCCTTGTCCGAAACTAAGCCGATAGTTACCAATAGCTAATGCTTTTAATCGTCCACAATCTTTTAATAACAGATAAAAGGAATAATAATCATAGCCGTAGCGATTGTGTAAAGCTCCAAAAGGTTCTCCAGCATCTTTTTCAGCAACGACTCCTGCATAGAGTCGGTCACTGTATCGGAAACTGTATTTCACAGAGTTATAAACAGAAGGTCCTAAATAGGTATGTTCATAACCTTTTCGCCTATAAAATGGTATATCAAAGCGAGTTAACAGCTCATTTTTTCCATATTTCGCTGCGCTTTTCAACAGACTTTTCCACCGAAAAGCAGGTTCATTGTTAATAGCTTTTATACAGACAAAAGGTAGTAAATACTGGATTGTTTGCCTATCCATCTCTTCTACCAGTTGAAGTTCATAGATGGTTTTCATCTGTCCGTGTATATAGATGTAGGCCAGCAAATGTTCAATCTGAATATCACTAAGGAAAGGAAACTGTTCGAGTTGTTCACGGGTAGCAACATTCAAATTAACTGGTTCCTGCATACGATTGGAAAGTTCTTCCAATTCATTTTCCCAATTAGGAGTATTAACAGAGTTATCAGTTCCGTTATTAACGGATAAATCTTCAAGAACATCTTCTAAAAGACTTTCAGAAAGGTTTTGAGCACTACAAGCAGGAATTATTAACAGGCTGTTTATAATACTTATCAACCGTAAAAGTTGAATAGTTTTCATCAATAAAATGGTTTATTCTTCCTGCTTTTTAACAGATAAGGCCGCAAAGATACTTTAAATAGGTTAACATCGAAGAGAAATGTCTGAATAATAAAATTTTAATTCTATTTTTGTATCGTGAAAAGAAGGCTTAACATAGTAGTAATGACGCTGTTTGCTATTGTTTGTTGTTCGTTGCGCCTGCAAGCTCAAGATAAACAAAGCATCAATGGATATTTGGTTCCGATGTGTATCTACAATGGAGATACCATTCCATGTGTCCAGTTAAGAACTGTGTATATTTTCCGTCCGTTGAAATTCAAAAATGAAAAGGAACGCCAGGAATATTACCGACTGATCCGCAATGTGAAAAAGGTATATCCTATCTCCAGAGAAATTAACCAGGCCATCATTGAAACTTACGAATATCTTCAGACTTTACCCAATGAGAAAGCCCGCCAAAAACATATCAAACGGGTTGAAAAAGGATTGAAAGATCAATATACTCCCCGAATGAAAAAACTCTCGTTTGCACAGGGAAAACTGTTGATTAAATTAATAGACCGCCAAAGCAATTCTACCAGTTATGAACTGGTAAAAGCATTTATGGGACCTTTCAAAGCGGGATTCTATCAGACTTTTGCTGCATTGTTCGGAGCCAGTTTAAAAAAAGAATATGATCCGCAAGGTGAAGACAAACTAACGGAACGTGTAGTGTTGATGGTGGAGAACGGACAGATCTAAAATCAATCAGCTTATAAGTTTATAAACTTTATAAACTAATTGATCACTACTCAACCATACTAGTTATCATTTCAAGAATTAACAAGCTTCCTGCAAGGTATTAATTTCCGGTTTCTCAGAAGTTAATACTTGAGTTCCCAGCTATTAATACATATCATATAGGCTGTTAATACCTGAAAACTCAAGTATTAACAGCCTGAAAACGAACTATCAACAACTATAATAATAATTACCCAACACCCATAGAATCAACATGGCTCCATATAGTTATAAACAGAACATAGTTATTGATTATGAATGAATTAACTAAGCTATTAACTCATTATAAACAACTTATTAACCAATCCTGTATTATGACTATTAGTGTAACTTTTTGAACAAATCCCAAATCACAATACCAGTAGTTACGGAAACATTCAACGAATGTTTGGTACCATATTGAGGAATCTCTATACAGCCATCCGAATGGTTAATAACCTCCTGCTGTACCCCTTTCACTTCGTTTCCCATAACGATAGCGTACTTCTTGGTTTTATCCAACTGGAGCTCATCAAGCATGATGCTTCCTTCCGCCTGCTCTACAGAATAAACGATATACCCTTCATTTTTGAGGTTATCAACAGCATCAACAGCGTTATTAACATACTTCCAGTCGACAGTGAACTCTGCACCCAGCGCAGTCTTATGCATTTCAGGGTGCGGTGGGGTAGCTGTTATACCACACAGATAGATACATTCAATACGGAAAGCATCCGAAGTACGGAACACAGAACCTATATTGTGCAAACTACGAATATCGTCCAGCACTACCACCAAAGGCAGTTTTTCAACCTGTTTAAACTCTTCGGCACTGATACGGTTCAGCTCTGTTATTTTCAGTTTACGCATACGTCTTTTCTTTTATTATGTTCTTGTCCACAAAGGTAATTCTTTTCAGTTAACAAGGTGTTGATAACGGTTTAAAACCTGTCAAAACTATCGGCAAAGATTTTGAAAAATAATTCTTGCATTATTCAAAAGAAGATATAAGAGGCCTTCATTATGAACATTCCAAAAAACTAACCCAAAACTTTCTACACAGACATAAACATATTTTTCAGCACTTATCTACCTGTTTATATCCATAAAGTTTTTAACTTTGCACTTTATCAACAGGGAGTTAATAGCAAACTTCCATTTGACGGCATTTAACGATGCTTTCATTGATAATGAAGCAAGTAGAATAGGATATCTTGCCCTTTACATCAGTTCATAACCGACTCATAAAGCAGAAGTATGGACTAATAACTTATCCGGCAAGAAAAATCGTATTTATTTGCTAACATTATTAACAGGCTATCATCACCAACAAAAGATTTTTTTAAAAGGAAAGAAATAAGAATATTATTATGAATGAACTCATAAAGGCTATTAACGAGCTAAAGAAAGAAAAGAATGCAATCATTCTGGGACACTACTACCAGAAAGGGGAAATACAAGACATCGCCGATTACGTTGGCGACAGTTTGGCATTGGCTCAATGGGCAGCCAAAACGGAAGCGGACATTATTGTGATGTGTGGCGTTCACTTTATGGGGGAAACGGCAAAGGTGCTTTGTCCGGACAAGAAAGTGTTGGTACCCGACATGGCGGCAGGTTGTTCGTTGGCGGACAGTTGTCCGGCGGATCAGTTTGCACAGTTTGTCAAAGAACACCCGGGATACACCGTTATTTCGTACGTCAACACAACAGCTGCCGTGAAAGCAGTGACAGATGTGGTGGTGACTTCCACCAATGCGAAGCAGATCGTGGAAAGTTTCCCCAAAGATGAGAAAATAATCTTTGGTCCGGATAGGAATTTGGGTAATTATATCAACTCAGTTACGAACAGGAATATGCTTCTTTGGGACGGAGCTTGTCATGTGCATGAACAGTTCTCTGTTGAAAAGATTGTGGAATTGAAAGCGCAGCATCCGGAAGCGTTGGTCTTGGCACATCCCGAATGTAAGAGTACGGTTTTGAAACTGGCGGATGTGGTAGGGTCTACGGCAGCATTGTTGAAGTATGCCGTGAACCATCCGGAAAACACGTATATTGTGGCTACCGAATCGGGTATCTTGCATGAGATGCAGAAGAAGTGTCCGCAGACAACGTTTATCCCTGCTCCTCCGAACGATAGTACGTGCGGATGTAACGAGTGTAGCTTCATGCGGTTGAATACGTTAGAGAAGCTCTATGAGTGTTTGAAGAATGAAGCACCGGAAATAACGGTAGATCCGGAGGTGGCTAAGAAGGCAGTGAAGCCGATTCAGCGGATGTTGGAGATTTCGGCTAAGTTGGGATTATAAAGAAATTTGGTTTTTATTATTGTTCTTGAATGAATAACAGTTAGAAACTGTTTTAAAATAATTCAATTCTTTAAAGATAAAAAAATCCTCCCAGTTTATTAACCGAGAGGATTTTTTATTGTTGATTATTGAATCAATTATTTTTTATTTGGATTCTTCCGAACTTTGAAGCATCTGGAACAACTTATCCAACTTCGGAGCCATGATAATCTCCGTACGGCGATTCTTGCTTCTTCCTTCTATTGTTTCGTTGTCATCAATAGGCATATATTCACCGCGGCCGCTAGGCTGAATCTGTAAAGGATTTACATTGTAATTCTTGATGAGGATACGAACTACGGAAGTGGCACGGATCACACTCAAATCCCAGTTATCTTTGAATTGTACAGTATTGATCGGTTTGTTGTCCGTATGTCCTTCGATAAATACGTCGATGTCCGTCTGTTTGTTCAATACTTCGGCCAGTTTGCCGAGAGCTTCCTCTCCACGTTTATCTAGGCGGGCACTTCCTGACTGGAATAATAATTTGTCGGACATCGCTACATATACTTTTCCGTCTTTTTCGCGAACGGTCAGCTCGTCAGTACTAAAACCAAGTAATGCATCTTTTACATTACTCAAGAGATTTTGTACCTTATCATTCTGTGCCTTAATCATGTCCTGCAATTCATTGATCGTGCGTTCTCTTTCGTTCAGCTCATTTTTCTTCTGGCTCAACAGCGCATTCAGTTTTTCCTGTTCAGTCATGTTGACATTCAACATACTCTGATATTGGCGGATACTGTTCCCCATCTTGGTCGTATCACGCAAGAGGTTTTTGACTTGTGCCGATAGCTGGTTACCAACTTCGCGGGAGTTATTCAACAACCCTTGCAGACTGTCTTTGCTTGCGGTGGCTGCCATCTCTGCAAGCATGAACTTCTTTTTTGTTACACACGAAGTACACAATAGGAGCGTAAGTAAAGTAAATAAAGTAATTTTCTTCATTGTGTTTTATATTTTAAGTGGGTATGTATAATCAGCTTTGCAGAAACTCACAAAGTTTCTGTACAGCCAGTGCGCGATGGCTGATTTGGTTTTTTATATCATTTCCCAATTCGGCAAAAGTCCGGTCGTAACCTTCAGGCATGAATACAGGATCGTAGCCAAATCCGGAATCACCACGTTTTTCTTTGATTATTTCGCCTTTTATCACTCCTTCAAAGAGATACTCCTTTCCGTCCAGTATCAACGAAATAGCGGTGCGGAATTGTGCTTTACGGTTTTCTTTTCCGTCCAGTTCGTGAAGAAGTTTGAGCATATTTGCCTGGGCGTCGTGTCCTTCACCTCCTGCATAGCGGGCGGAATAGACTCCGGGAGCTCCGTTCAAGGCTTCCACTTCCAATCCCGTATCATCGGCAAAACAATCCAGATGATAGTTTTTGTAGATATAGGAAGATTTTAATAACGCATTTCCTTCCAGTGTTTCAGCAGTTTCGGGAATATCCGCTTGGCAACCGATATCATTGAGACTTAATAATTCTACTTGATCTCCCAGGATAGCGGCCACTTCTTCCAGTTTATGAGCATTATTGGTAGCAAATACAAGTTTGCGTTTCATCATCTTATTTTTTGTTTTAACAGGGTTGTTCACTACTTATCAACCGGTTATTATTTCACTTTCAGCTTATCGAATCCTTCGCCATACACACCGATAACGGAACTTTGAGAGATAAAAGCATTCGGATCAATGCGTTTTACCAAACGGAAAATTTCGAGTGACTGACGTTTCTTGGCAAGTACTACCAACACTTTCACATTGGTTTTACTGTACCATCCCGTACCGTCGAGTACCGTTACTCCCCGGTCGGCGTCTTTAATGATACGGTCGGCTATTTCATCATATTTCTTGGAGAAGATGAAAAATTGAACCGATTGACGGGCACTGTTGATAATCCAGTCGAGCACAACACCAATAATAAATAGGGTGACAAAACCGAAAATAACCCGGCGCCAATCATGAAATATAAAGTAACAGGAACTGATAATGAATACATCACAAATCATAATCATTCGTCCAAGCGATACATCTTTGTATTTATTGACGATGGCTGCGATAATATCTGTTCCACCCGTACTTCCATTGTAGTTGAAAGTGATACCGAGGCCTACACCGCACATGGCTGCACCAATAATACAGGCCATAAAATCCTGTCCTGTACCGAGCAATAGCGGCTTACCGTCCGGCGTCATATCCGGTGCTTCTACGTAATTGTTCACCACTAACTGGAATAACCAAAGCAGAAAAGTCAGCGTAAAAATAGCATAAGTCGTTTTTATACTGAATTTCGGACCCAATATCCGGATGGCAAACGTCATCAGAACTGCATTGATAATAAAGTATGACCACTGAATTGGAAATCCTGTTGCATAATAGATAATAGCTCCGATACCGGTAGTTCCTCCGGTAGTTATCTGATAAGGTAACAGGAATGCAGCCCATCCCAAAGAATAGCTTATCAATCCGAGAGTGATATAGATGTAATCTTTCACTTCTCTCATTATTTCCGCTTTTGTCAGTTTATGCATGGATTTTAAGTTCAAGTATTAGGTAATAAGTATTAACCTGACGGATATATTTGGAAAACGACTACGGATAATACTTATTACTTAATACTTATTGTTTTATACTTAATACTTTAAATTACAACGTTTACAATCTTTTTCGGAACGACAATGATCTTTTTCGGAGTCTTGCCATCAATCCACTTCTGTGAACGTTCGTCTGCCAATACTGCGGCTTGGATAGCGTCCGAAGCTTCATCTGCTGCAAATTCCATATTGAAACGTGCCTTTCCGTTGAAAGAGATGGTATAGTTGATAGTATCTTCTTTCAGATATTCTTCGTTGTATGCAGGCCATTGGGCGTCGCATACGGAAGTTTCGTGTCCCAATACATCCCACAACTCTTCGCAGACATGCGGAGCGAAAGGAGCGAGAGTGATAACGAGCTGTTCCAGAATCTCTTTTTTGCTGCATTTCAGGTTGAAGAGTTCGTTTACACAAATCATGAATGCGCTGATAGATGTATTGTAAGAGAACTGTTCAATATCACCAGTCACCTTCTTGATTAATTTATGAAGGCTCTTCAATTCTTCTTTTGTTGCAGGTTCGTCCGTTACCAGATATTCGTCCGTACGGCTGTAGAACAACGACCAGAATTTACGGATAAAACGGTGTACACCGTCGATTCCGTTTGTATCCCACGGTTTAGACTGTTCTACCGGGCCGAGGAACATTTCATACATACGAAGTGTATCTGCACCGTATTTCTCAACAATCATATCCGGATTGACTACATTGAACATAGATTTACTCATCTTTTCAACTGCCCATCCGCAGACATATTTTCCGTCTTCGAGGATAAATTCGGCTGTTTTATATTCAGGACGCCATGCTTTGAATGCTTCCAAATCCAAAATATCATTAGATACGATATTTACGTCTACGTGAATAGGGGTAACTTCGTACTGATCTTTCAGGTTCAGTGAAACGAAAGTATTGGTGTCTTTGATACGATATACAAAGTTGCTGCGGCCTTGAATCATTCCTTGGTTTACTAACTTTTGGAAGGGTTCTTCCATTACAGACACACCCATGTCATACAGGAATTTATTCCAAAAACGAGAATAAATCAAGTGCCCTGTTGCATGTTCGGTACCACCTACATATAGGTCTACATTTTTCCAGTACTGGTCAATTTTCGGATCAACTAATGCCTGATGATTATGCGGGTCCATGTAGCGGAGATAATAAGCCGAAGAACCGGCGAATCCCGGCATGGTGTTCAGTTCCAGCGGGAAGACGGTTACATGGTCAATCTTCTCATTTTCTACGACACATTTGTTTACTGTATCCCAAGCCCATTTAGTTGCGTGTCCTAATGGAGGCTCACCTGTTTCGGTAGGCAGGAATTTAGCGACTTCCGGAAGTTCCAGCGGCAGGCTGGCTTCGTCAATCATATAGGGCATTCCGTCTTTGTAGTAAACAGGGAACGGCTCACCCCAGTAACGTTGGCGAGAGAAAATAGCGTCACGCAGACGGTAGTTCACTTTCACACGGCCCAGATTGTGCTCTTTTACATATTTCTTGGTTGTTTCTATCGCTTCTTTGATGGTCAGTCCGTTCAATGAAAGATCACAGTAAGGAGTGACATCAAGACGCGGAGAGTTGCAAACAATGCCTTCTTTTGCATCGAAACTTTCTTCGCTAACATCACAACCTTCTACCAACGGACGGATTTCCAATCCGAAATGTTTGGCAAATGCATAGTCGCGGCTATCATGAGCAGGTACAGCCATAATAGCTCCTGTTCCGTATCCGGCCAGTACGTAATCGCTGATCCATACAGGCACTGCTTCACCTGTGAACGGATTGATAGCATACGAACCACTGAACACACCGGTAACACTACGGTCGGCAATACGTTCGCGTTCCGTACGTTTTTTGGTACGATCGAGGTAGGCGTCTACTTCTGCTTTTTGTTCAGGAGTCGTTAACTGTGCCACCAATTCACTTTCCGGAGCCAATACCATAAAGGTAACACCGAACATGGTATCTGCACGAGTGGTGAAAATAGTGAATTCGAGGTCACTGTCTTTTACTTTGAATTGCACTTCAGCACCTTCCGAACGTCCGATCCAGTTTCTTTGGGTTTCTTTCAGAGAATCTGTCCATTCGATCGTGTCCAATCCATCAAGCAAGCGTTGTGCGTAAGCGGATACACGCAGACACCATTGGCGCATTTTCTTCTGGATAACAGGAAAACCGCCACGTTCGCTGACTCCGTCTACTACCTCGTCGTTAGCCAGTACAGTTCCTAATTCGGCACACCAGTTTACCATTGTTTCACCCAGATAAGCGATACGATAGTTCATCAGGATTTCCTGCTTTTCTTTTTCGCTTTTGGCGTTCCACTCTTCGGCAGTAAAGCTGATATCTTCGCTGCAAGCGGCATTGAGTCCTTCGTTTCCGTAGATGGCGAAGGCTTTTTCCAGTTCTTCGATAGGACGGGCTTCCTGTTCGTCGTTACAATAATAGCTGTTGAACATTTTTTGGAAGGCCCATTGGGTCCAATGATAATATTCCGGGTCGCAAGTACGGATTTCACGGTTCCAGTCGAAAGAGAAACCTATTTTGTCCAACTGCTCGCGGTAGCGGTTGATATTGTTGACGGTAGTGATGGCGGGATGCTGTCCGGTTTGGATGGCATACTGTTCTGCCGGCAGACCGTAAGCGTCATATCCCATCGGGTTGAGTACATTGAAGCCCTGCAGTCGTTTGTAACGGGCGTAAATATCCGAAGCAATGTATCCCAGCGGATGACCTACGTGTAGACCAGCTCCTGATGGGTAAGGAAACATGTTTAGTACATAAAATTTTTGCTTCGAATCATCTTCCGTAACTTGGTAGGTTTTCTCTTCTACCCACCTTTTCTGCCACTTCTTTTCAATTTCTCTGAAATTGTACTCCATAGTGATAAAGTTTTTATTTATAGTGATTTATACTGTTATTTCTAATTCGAGGCACAAATTTACGTGTTTATTTTCAGATAACCACGCTTTCCCTATTGACTTTCTTCTTTTTATTTTGTATATTTGAGGTCAATAATAATAAAGAAATAACAATGAAATATATAAATTTTATTACATAAAGTTCAATAGGTTAATATGCGAATTGCATAACGAGGATAACGAATGGGCAAGAAACTGTGAAGGTTCTTGCCCATTTTTGTTGCAATAATTCTATTTTAGGTATTGAAAGTGTCAAAAAAGAGTTTATAATAAACTTGGATACCGTTTATAATAAACCTCTTTGTTATTTATTAAAAACTTGAATAGAGTTTATTCGATTTCGAGGCTTTCGTGTAAAGAAGAAAGAATGATTGCAATGAATAACCGGCATCTTCTTTTCTTTTTTAATAAATAATTTCTACAATATACTGAATGAGTGTATTGATTATATTATTTTACAATATGTCATTGTTTTGCCCGGTAATTGATCATTCAACGTAAAAAGCTCCTGTTGTCTGTTCAATCAGTTCGGACTTATGAGTCAGTTCCGGATTGAATAGAAACCATCATTGAGTCAAAAAAAATGCAGAAATCGTCTGTCATATCATATAATTCTGTAATTTTGTTGTGCAAGCCCTGTAAAACTAAAACAGCATTTCCAAGTTAATCTTTTAATACTAAAAATACATATAAGTATGAAAATGAATCTTCATTGTTTTGCGAATCTTATCCCGATAATGATTCTCGCGCTTTTCTCGAATAGCGGACTGATAAACGCAACCGAAGTCGGAAAACGTACTGACGCATTGGAAGCATCAGCCTGGAACGAATCCAAATGGATTTCCGCAGTAGACGCTCCTGTAGTGAAAGGACATAACGACGATCGCGCAGCCGATGGCGCGAGTTGGTTCGTGTCCACCGTGAAAAATGAACAGAAAATTGTCTCCGCCAAGTGGATGACCGCTGGACTGGGAGTTTACGAGTTGTATGTGAATGGGAAACCCGTAGGCGAGGAATTTCTGAAACCGGGCTTCACACACTATGCCAAGACCAAACGTTCTTTCACTTATGATATTACAGACATCATCCGTACCAAGCTAAACGCCGAGAACATGCTTTCCGTACAGGTAACGCCGGGATGGTGGGGTGACAAAATCATAACTCCCGGAGGATATGACGGCATGATAGGCAAGAAATGTGCCTTCCGTGGTGTACTGGAACTAACTTTTTCTGACGGAAGTAAGAAGCGTTACGGTACCGACCTCGAAAACTGGAAAGCCGGAATTGCCGGTCCGGTGAAACATGCCGGTATCTTTGACGGAGAAGAGTACGATGCACGCGAACCGATGGGCTTCGAATGTGTGGATAAACTCTCCATACCCGAAGAGAACACCGAATTTTCTGGCGACATTCTGCCTTCGGACGGAGCGGAAGTCTATCTGCGTACAGATCTTGCTCTTGCTCCTATCAGAGCATATATTTGGAAGAATATAGAAGGAGCGAAAGAGAACGAGTTCGGTAAGGTGATTATCGCCCGTGAGTTCGCATCGGGCAAGGAGATAACCGTAAGTCCGGGAGAGACGTTAGTGGTGGATTTCGGGCAAAATTGCGCCGGCATACCCTCTTTCGTATTCAAAGCTGCCGAGGGAACGGTGCTGACCTGCCTTCCTGCAGAGCTGCTCAATGACGGCAACGGCGCCAAGATTCGTGGGATGGACGGTCCGGAAGGAAGCTGCCATCGCGAAAACCTGCGCATCCCCCACACCGGTATCCGTCTGGATTACACCTTTGCTGGCGGAGATAACTATGTGGCCTATTATCCTCACTGCACCTTCTTCGGTTACCGCTATGTCTCCATAACTGCCACCGGGAATGTTGCCATCAAGTCGTTGAAGTCCATCCCCGTTACTTCCATCGCAAAGGAACTGGAGACCGGCACTATCACCACAGGCAACGACCTTGTGAACAAGCTCATCTCCAACACTTATTGGGGACAGCTATCCAACTACCTGTCTATACCCACCGACTGTCCGCAGCGTGACGAGCGTCTGGGCTGGACAGCAGACACACAAGTGTTTGCAGAAACCGGTACGTTCTTTGCTAACACCATGAAGTTTTTCCATAAGTGGATGCGTGACATGCGCGACACTCAAAACAGTTTGGGTGGATTCCCCGGAGTGGCTCCCTTGGCACAATACGGTGATGAGAAAATGCGTTTGGGTTGGGCCGATGCCGGAATCATTGTGCCCTGGACGGTATGGAAGCAATTCGGTGACACGCAAATTATTGAAGAGAGCTGGAACGCCATGGACCTGTTTATGAACCACATCAACGACACCAAGTATAATCACGAGACTCTCTGCGGTGAGAACGGCAACTACCAATGGGCCGACTGGTTGAGCTACGAACCACTGGAAAGTTGTAGCGGACTCGCTTTCTCTCCCCAAGGCCCGCTTCCTGATGCCGTCAGCTATTGGAACTATTTGAGCGCTTCTTACTGGGTGATAGATGCTTTCATGATGCGGGATATGGCTGCCGCCACTGGTCGCGATGCCGCCAAGTACCAGCAAATGGCCGATTCGGCAAAGGCATACATCAAAGAGAACTTCCTCAACGAGGACGGCACCTTCAAAACCGCCATCCTCAACACCATGCAAACTCCTGCCTTATTTGCCCTAAAGAACCAGCTTGTGGAAGGCGAAGCCAAAGCGAAGATGATAGACCGCCTGCGTGAAAACTTCGCACAGCACGATCTTTGCTTGCAGACCGGATTCTTGGGCACATCCATTCTCATGGCCACCCTCACGGAGAATGGCATGGAAGACATTGCCTATGAACTCCTCTTTCAACGTAAGAACCCAAGCTGGCTGTATTCTGTGGACAATGGAGCCACCACCATCTGGGAACGGTGGAACAGCTATATGATAGACAAAGGAATGGGACCGCGCGGCATGAACAGCTTCAATCATTATGCCTATGGATGCGTATGTGAATGGATTTGGGAAACCGTTGCCGGCATCGCAGCCGATCCTGCCACCCCCGGCTTCAAACATATCATTATGAAGCCCATTCCAGACAAGCGGTTAGGACACGTGACTGCCGAATACCGTTCCGCCGCCGGACTCATCAAGAGTGCCTGGAAATACGAAGGAGATACCTGGATTTGGGAATTCACCATTCCTAAGGGTGTTACCGCTACCGTAACCCTTCCCGGAGAGATGAAGTCAAAGGAGTATGGAAGTGGAACTTACAAGGTGACCAAATAGTTCTTCATGTAAGAATTTGATAGTAAGGAGATGTATCGAAACTCTCTTTTAACGTGATTACCCTCATTACAGCTATTTGTGATGAGGGTAATTCTTCATTTTTACAATATATGGTTATATCTTGTCTTTCTCTTCTTTTTCTATCATCTCGTCGTAATATGTTATGCGTGCAGCACATTCTCGGATAGTCACTTCGCGCAGTACCTCTGTTCGTGCCAGCATATACTCGTATTCCTCTTTGTTGACGGTGAACAGCCGGTTGTATCGCGCTTCGATATATGCCCTGCATAATTTATCAAATGCTTTATTATCTTCGAAAGTATTGGTAGGAAACACATTAGCAAATCCTCGTGAACAGCTTCTGACCATCGCTCCCAGTACTTTTAATTCATGAGATTTAGGGCGAATTCCGTTATACACAAGCGTAAATGATTTGTAGAAGCGCTCGCAGGCTTGATGTAATAAGAAAGAACCTAATTTATAGTCTCCATCTTCATAGGCTAGTTCGCCATGTCTTAAGAATCCTTCTGCTAAAGGAAAACATTCTTCATATTCTTCCTCTGCATATTGCTTAATCTCCCGATACGGCAACTTTTCAGGTTTGCCAATATGAAACGTACCATTGTCATACAACAGAATTCCGTCTTTTATAATTTCATAAAAGAAATAATGCTTCCTTCTTATAGCTCTATTAATGGTCACTGGAGTTTCTACAATAATATTAGGCGGTGCCGGATGCCGCTTTCCTTCCATTCTTGTATCATATTTAGGAACGATCACCTCGCGCGCATGCCTCTCTGCTTTATTTGCGTCTCTCGTATCACATATCACCAGAATATCCAAATCACTTTGGTAGTAAGTAGTTACTCCACGTTCGTCGTATGTTTCATCCCAGATAACATATTTTCCCCGTGCATAACTTCCATACAAGATAATCATACGCACATTCGTAAGATTCGACAATATCAGCTCTTGCAACACCGCCAACTCTTCTTGCGTGCGTTTGGGCAAACGTTTTATTGATCTTTTCATATTGTTAGCCTATCTGTTAAACCTCTTCACATATCGGCATATCCATTCCTTTGTATACCACCACAATCTTATGAAGTTGTGTAGTGCCGACTGCTCTCTTTACCGTATCAGTGTCAGCATAATGATTCGCTTGGGCAATAGCTTCCTGTCGCAGTTCTTCCACGCGGCTTTCGGGATCTTTATACTTGGCATACTTCAGTTCCACAATGTAGCTGTGCTTCATGTCGGAATAGATATCCAGTAGCGGACAGAGGAAAATATCGACATAACCTGCCTGTGTGTCCTGTTCGGAAATGGGACGGTAGAAACGGTTTTGTGCCGTCATGGCAAGCGTAAAGCCGTGGACAAAAAATTCACCTTTCTGCTTGTCACGCTGGGAAGTGTAGTGTTTCAGGCAGTCAGCAATATAACCGAAATAGGCTTTCCAATCGCCATCGTAGGCAAGAGCGCTGGCAAGTTCGTTCTTTTCGTAACTACTGAAATTGAGTTCGGCTTCGTTATAGGTACTTAGCAGATAAGTGTAAATTTGTTCGCGGACTACCTGATTAGGAATGGTGAGTTTGGTCTTTCCTTTATACGTGCCGCTAATGGTGAGCATACCGAAATAGTAGAGCAGGCTCACAAAGTTGTCGGGATTGGTGATATTGATGGCAGGAAAACCTTTTTTCAGTTCTCCGGTGACGTAGCCTTCGCTCACCAATGTCTGTATGATGGAGGCATCATGGGCAAACTCTTTGTCCTTCCGGATGAGCATACGTAATTTTTCGTAGTCGATACGGATATTGTCTTCTACCATATCCCGGGGGGCTTTGCCTCGTTGAATATAATTCTTGACGAAGTAGAGTACCATATTAGAGTTGTACATAGTGGTTTCACCATAACATTCTTCCGCAAAGCAGTAGTTGTCATACCAAGGTTTCATTATTTCTATCAGTTCGTCCACACTGTGGTTGAATGGACTGGTGGTGGAATAGTAAGTGAGCATTTGGCGCACTTCTTCTTCCGTGAAACCTATCATCTCGTTGAATTCCGGTGTGAGCGAGTAGTTGGTTCCGATATTGAAACCACTTGTGAGGTCGTCCATTGTCACGGGGCTTACGCCGGTGATGAAACAACGCTCGATGCTGGAATAGGTTCCGGCTTTGATTTTATTGAAAAAGGCGCGCAGATAACCTTCGCCATGTGTTTCGTCCGTATAGCGATGCAGGCTTTCTATATCCGAGAGGATGGCATTGGTGAAATGGTCGTATTCGTCGATAAAGAGGTAAATACGTTGGTTGGTCTTATTACATTCTGTGAACAGGTATTCAAATTGTTCGACAGCTCCTTCTTTTTTGTCGAGTTCTTCCTTGATGCCTTTGGGGAGATAGTCAGCGTAAATGTCACAGAAGTAGTCGAACATTGTTTGGCAATGCGCGTCCAGTCCCTTGCGGTAGTTGTGTAGTTCGCCTACTATTCCGGAGAAGTTGAGGTATAGTACCAGATAGCTGTTCCGGTCGCGCGTAGGGTGCTTTCCGATGTAAAGGTCGCCAAACAGCGCTTCGAACTTATCCTTGGCAAGTATATCATAATAGTGCTGCAACATATTTACAGTGAGGCTTTTGCCGAAACGGCGCGGACGAATAAAGAAGAAAAACTTGTCCGCTTCTTCTATCATGGGTATAAACCGGGTTTTGTCCACATAATAACAGTCGTCGCGGCGGATTACTGCAAAGTTCATCATGCCGTATGGGATACGTTTTCTGTCCGGTGCTATATATTTTTCCATAACTTATACCTTATTTTAGGAGCTTTCTTTGAACATAAACAAAGGTACGGGCTTTTTGTTACTTCTCCAAACAAACATTCCATAACTTCTCGCTATCTTTGCACTCTATTAAACAAACATCACCACCATTATGGAATTGAAGCATGGATATTACCATCTGATTGCGATACTTGTAGTTGCTATCTGGGGATTGACTTTCATATCAACCAAAGTATTAATTAATCACGGACTGACCCCACAGGAGATATTCTTTTATCGTTTTCTCATTGCTTATCTGGGTATTTGGGTGATTTCTCCCAAACGTCTGTTTGCGGGTAATTGGAAAGACGAACTTTGGTTGATGGCAGGAGGTTTCTTCGGTGGTTCACTCTATTTCTTTACAGAGAATACAGCTTTGGGAATTACGCAAGCATCCAATGTCGCTTTCATCATTTGCACAGCTCCCCTGCTTACTACCATTCTTTCCCTTCTCTTTTATAAGAGTGAAAAAGCCACCAAAGGTTTGATTTATGGTTCCATATTAGCTTTAATCGGGGTGGGACTGGTGGTCTTTAACGGTAGTTTTGTACTTAAATTATCTCCGGTAGGGGATCTGCTCACTTTACTTGCCGCCCTGTCGTGGGCATTTTATAGTTTGGTGATAAAGAAAATGACAGGGCGGTACCCCACTGTATTTATCACCCGCAAAATATTCTTTTATGGAGTATTGACTATACTTCCCGCCTTTCTTCTTCATCCGTTACAACCTGATTTCGATGTACTTTTAAAACCGGTTGTATTATCCAATCTCTTATTTTTGGCCGTCCTGGCATCCTTGGTTTGTTATGTCCTCTGGAATGTGGTATTGAAACAGTTGGGAACCGTTAGAGCCTCCAATTATATCTATCTCAATCCGTTGGTAACAATGGTGGCATCCGTAATCATTCTTCACGAACAAATCACATGGATTACATTATTGGGAGCAGGTTGCATTATTTTTGGAGTCTATCAGGCAGAGAAAAAATAAGAAAGAATTTCTTATTTTCATATAGAAGAAATTCTTTCTTATTTCAGTTTGAATGACAGATCTGTTTTATATCTTATTTAGCGAGTAATTGGAGAATTTTATTACTAACATCGCTGTTTTCCTGAACACCACCAAAAAGCTTGGATTGTGGACCGTATGCAAACAGTGGAACCATGATTGGTGTATGTCCTTTAGATACAAACATTGCTTTCATTTTGCCTTCTTTTATGTTTCCGTCACGTAAAGCTAATGCTCCGGTTTCATGATCAGCTGAAATAATCACTAATGTATTTCCATCTTTTTCTGCAAATCTGATAGCAGCTTCTACCGCCTTGTCAAAGTCCAATACTTCACGGACAACTGCCGAATAATCATTACTGTGCGCACTTTTATCTATTCGGGCACCTTCTACCATTAAGAAGAAACCGTTAGTACTCCTGCTCGAAAGATAGTCAATAGCCATTTGGGTGGTAGACGGAAGGAAATCTCCCCGGTTTTCGTTTACAGAAGCTGTTTTGCTCTTTGTGGGTAAGTATCCCAGTTTTTTAGATTTCTTGATAGCTTTGTCATTCGGTTCCTCTATGATGGTAAACTCTTTTTTGATTTCCTTTTGAACGTTTGGTGCTTGTTTTTCAAATAGTTCATAACTACCGGCAGAAAAGAATGTCAGCTTACTGTTAGGAAGATCCGCCCAAATTTCTTTAGACATTCCACGCTCCGGTTGGTGAGCAAAAAAAGCAGCAGGAGTAGCTCCGTCGAGATTGTCAGTGGTAACGATTCCTGAAATGTAGCCATAGCCGGATAACTTCTCCGGTAAGTTGGGAATAACTTGGTTATTTTCATCCATTCCGAGCGCTCCGTTTTTAGTTTTTTTTCCGGTTGAGTAAGCAGTTCCGGAAGCAGCTGAATCTGTTGTAAACTTGTTGGCGGATTGCGTTCTGACGAAACCGCATGTTTTTAAATTAGTGATAGTAAGCTGTCCTTGATTGGCATACATTCCTGAACAGATATGTGCCAGTCCCATGCCGTCTCCTATCATTAAGATGACATTCTTCACCGGTCTGTCGGTAGCATCCATGTCAAATGAAGGAACATACGAACTTTGTGGATTTTCGTTCTTAAAATCTCCTTTGACGATTTCTTGTGCTGATAGATTATAGCAAAAGAATAAGGAGAGAATAAATAAGTGAGTTTTAAATTTTACATTCATGGCTAATATGTTTTTAATTCGAAGTAAGTAATTCGGATATGTTGACTGTATCGTATGGCTTTTCTCCAAATGCGGCATAATATTCTAATTGCATCCTCTTGGCATTATCTTGTCGGAATACATGCCAGCATCTTTCGTTTACCGGAATCACAAGCTCGTGTAACATGACAAACTTGTAAGTTGCTTTCGAACCGGCTAGTGACTTTTCTAATTGTTGTAGCCCTTCCGGATTCCGATCCCATGGATCATAACACACAAATAATACATCATCAAGAGTAGTAGTGTAATTGGCTGATTGTAATGATGGATGTCCTGCCAACCTTGCCATATTGGGTAAGTATACTTTTTCAAAAGCTTCTTTAGCCCCTGGTCCTGTGATATCATGATTACCTTTAGTCATAATGAAAGGTACTTTCAGATTCATTTTGTTGACAGCCTTAAAGGCACTGTTAGCCATCTGTATTGCTTTTTGTGGAGAACCGGCCAATCCTTCTGACAAGTCCCCCATTTGCAGAACGGCTTTTATTGACGGCTGGTGTTTTTGAACTTGCCCGCTGATTATCCGGGAGAATTCCGGCCATGTATTTTTCGTGAATACTGAATATTCTTTGGTAACTTGGCGCAGATCATCCGGTTTGGTGGATAATCATTCCATATCGTGATCTTCCAATAAATCATAGTGTATATCTCCCAACAAGAGAAATGAAACTTCTTTTTCATTTTGCTCTTGGGAGTATGATTGCAGAGAAGTCAAAAGCGATAAAAGGACAAATAATATTTTATTCATATTCTGTCATTTATTCATTTCAAAAGAAGGGGGTACACTGTCTGCCGCCCAATTCTTATTGGGAGTGTTTCCCATTGTAAATTCCAGTTTGCCGCCATTCATCAGTTCTTTATGTTCGAACCAGGATTGGTTCCAATCTTTGCCATTTAATTTGGCTGATTGGATATATTTATTTGTCGGCGAATAGTTGTGCGCAATGACTTCGAATGATTTGCCGGCTCCTGTTTCAATAACTGCTCTTTCGAACATAGGAGTTCCGATGACATAAATAGGCAAACCAGGAGTAATAGGATAGAAACCTAGCATGGAGAAGACTACAAATGCTGACATTCCTCCGCCATCTTCGTCGCCCGGGAGTCCCATCAGGTCATTTCTAAACCATTCATCGAGCAATGTCCTTACTCTTTTTTGAGTTCTCCAGGGCTCTCCTATATAGTTGTACAGATAAGGAATGTGCATACTGGGTTCGTTAGCCATTGAAAATTGACCTACATTACCCGTATGATCCGGTAATTGTGCATAAAATACATATTTGGCTTCGCCCAATGGGGTGTTATACATCGTTTCAAGATTATTTCTGAATGCTTCTTTCCCTCCCATCAGTTCAATTAAATCAGCAATATTATGGGGAACATCCCATCGGTATATCCAACCGTTATTCTCGCCGTATGCTTCACGAGCACCTAATCCACCGGCAGTGGCATAATCAAAGGGTTCTATGAATTCGCCTTTTGCATTTTTGGGATGGAAAAATTTTGTTTCAGGATTGAAAATATTCCGATAGTTTTTACTCCCTTGTAGAAAGTAGTTATAGTCTTTCTCATACCCAAGTTGTTTGGCTATTTGTGCCAGGCACCATTCATCGTAAGACGTACCTAGAGTGACAGCTACCGGTTGGCGTTTTTCAAATGGGTGTACTTCGTCAGCAGTTTCTTGTTCTCCCGGTGCCAATGCCGGTAAATATCCGTTTTCCCAATAGAATTTTGTGATTTCACCTCCCTTTATGCCTGACCATGGGGCTAACGTTTTTTCTGTAATACCAAGTTTGCAGGCTTCGTAAGCAGCTGATAAATCAAAGTTACAGATTCCTTTTATATATGAATCAATAACAGTGGCTACACCGTGATTGGAATTCATTCTACGGCTGTCTCCCGTAACTTCAGGAAATGTAGGCATCCAGTTATGTTCCATTTGTTGTGCCATTCTGATAAAAGACTGAATCATGTCAGCTTCCATTTCTGGTTCGATGATAACACGTAAGGGGTGGACTGCTCTATACGTGTCCCAAATCCAATCGTCGGTATAAAATGGGACAGAATCTTTGTGGATACTATTGTCGAAAGCACTGTAATAGCGGTTGTCTTCCGAAAGGCAAATCATCCGTTCGTAAGTCCGGTAGAGGGAAGTATAGAATATTGCTTTTGCATTTTCGTCTATTCCTTCCACTTTGATTTTACTTAATGTTTGGTTCCAGATGTTTTTGGCAATGTTCATCTGGTTTTCTACATCATAATCTTTTATTTCCCGCTGTAGGTTGGCTTTTGCTTGCTTTTCATCAATGAAGGATATACCGTAGCGAACTTTGATTGTTTTTATATCTGTTGAATATAAGAGAGCGATACCCACGTTCTTGCCTTTTATGGCAGTGTGGCTGTGATTTATTTCTTCTTTGCTGACAGTCATCGTTTTTTCCGGCAGTGCGGAAGTCTCCATATAAACATATACTTTGGTTTGATGATCTATGTTCTGATAACCGGAAATGGTATTCTCCGTAGTTTTAAGCTCACCATTGGTGGTACTAAGTATTAAATATGGAGCATCGTTTTTCCGGAAACTTAGTTCATAGATTCCTGCCTGGTGGGAAGGAGCGAATTTAGTGGAAACCTCTTCTTCTTCAAAATAGGAAGAATAGGAATAGGGTTTTATCACTTCATTATCATAACAATAGTAATATACCGGTTGTAATCCGCTCTCTGCTCCCTGATAGAAAGACAGGCTGAATGCAGACTTTCCCCGATGCGAGGTAACAATGACCGGTAAGCCTTTTATTTTATCAGAAGTGTAATCTGCTCTTTCCGGATAGATGCGGAGCATACTATTGGGAAGATGGACAGTTGGGTAAGTAGGAACTAACAAATGACTGATATTCCCCATATAAGGATTTACATAGTCAACCGGAGTTGACATTACCTCTTGCTTGTTGCTGCATCCATTGACGATTAAAATCATTAACAGTACTAACGGAATGAATTTTCTCTTGTACATAAACAGATTTTTTTATTTTTCGATGGTTTTAATTAGATTTGCTGTAAATATATAGTAGTTTGATTAATGAAAACTTAATGTAACCTTAAAATCTATCTTCTACAAATATTTTTTTTGTAAAGTCTCGCCATTAAGAGAATATTAATCTAATATTAATCACCATAAAATATCTTTGGTTCATCTTTAATGCATTAATCAATACTGTATTCTTTAATTTAATAATTAAGTATTATGAAAAACTACTTCCTATTCTTATTCTTTTTAGTAATAAGTGTATCGGGTTATGCGCAAGGAAAGCGTATAACGGGTAAAGTGACAGATGCTGCGGATGGAATGCCTATCATAGGAGCTACGGTGGTAGCTGTTGATCCGGATGGTAAGACGAACGCTAAATCGGTAGGTACAATTACCGATATAAATGGTACGTTTACACTTCATGTGCCTAATGGATGTCAAGAATTGAAATTTTCGTATGTCGGAATGGAGACGAAAACGGCTAAAATTACCGGTTTGACTCATATCAATGTATCTTTGGCCAGCACGGCGAAGGCTCTTGATGAAGTGGTTGTTACCGCTCTCGGAGTGACGCGTGAAGCTAAGAGTCTTAATTATTCACGGCAGAGTGTAAATGCGGAAGCCTTGGCAGAAAATAGTAGTGGCAATCTGATATCTTCTCTTTCCGGTAAGGTGGCGGGGGTTACCATTACTCCTCCGGGAACGAGCAATGGTAGTGCGCGTATTGTCATTCGCGGAACAAGCTCACTGACTGAAAACTCACAGCCCGTATTCGTGATTGATGGTATGATTATTGAAAACGAACCGGGTGATACAAGTGTGACCGTTGATGGTGGTACAGGTTCTACCGACCTTGGTAATCCGGTAGCGGATATCAATCCGGATGATATTGAAAGCATTGAAATCCTGAAAGGACCGAATGCAGCTGCACTTTATGGTTCGCGTGCAGCACAGGGAGTTGTATTGGTAACCACTAAACGTTCGAGCACATTCGAAAAAACAAAAGTTTCTTATAGCGGAAATTTCCAATTTGAAAAAGTGAACCAGTTTTTAGATTATCAGAATGGTTGGGGAACGGGAGAAAACTCTTATTTGCTTGACCATAAACTGACACTTCAACCTAATGGTAACAGGTTGCAAACAGATTTACCGAATTTCAGTGGTTATAATTCTTCTGCAGGTGCTAAATTGCGTAGCTGGGGAGCACCTTTGTGGGATCAGGTTATCTATGGACATGACGGTGTACTTACTACTCATTCTTCACATCCGGACAATGTGAAGGATTTCTACGAAACCGCCCATCGGTACACACATACATTGGCTGTAGAAGGTGGTTCGAAAAAGAATAATTATCGCGTATCGTATACGAGAAGTAAGGGTAATAGTGTAGTACACGGTATCAATGAAAGCTTTAAAGATATATTCAATCTCCGGTTGATGAATACGATTACCAAATGGATGACTTTAGATTCTAAAATGACTTACTCACATGAAAAGGTAGACAATCGTCAATATATGAATGGTTCGGATAAGAATCCTATATATGCGTTTGTTACTCTTCCCCGTTCGCTTTCTATTGATGTATTGAAACATTATAAGGATGAAAATGGAAATGAAATGATTCCGATTGGTGAACGTGGTTATAATCCGTATTGGAATATTTATGAAAATACGAACTCTGACACGCGTGACAGGGTGAGCGGATCGATGAATCTGGAAGTAAAATTACTTCCGGGCTTGAAGGCGGTAGGTAAAGCCGGACTGGATGCTTATTGGTGGAAAGGAATGGAGTTCTTTAATCTGGGTGCACGTAGTGATGTGGACGGTGGTATGAAGAACTGGATCAATAACAGTACTTCTACTAACTTTGAAGCTTTATTGATGTATAATAAAACATTTCATAAAATATCAGTCAATGCCATTGCCGGTATTAGCCGATATGAACGCAACTCGGAGAAAAGAACGGAAAGCGTGAATAGCATATTGGTTCCTGATTTCAAGAATATTTCTAACTCGAATGAGTATCCTAGTGCCACTCAACTGCAATCTAAGAAGATAATCCGTTCTGCCTACGGCTCGGTGTCATTAGGTTACAATAGTTATGTTTATTTAGATGTAACGGCCCGCAATGACTGGTCGTCTACTTTACCACTGGATAATTGCTCTTATTTTTATCCTTCTTTTGGTGCTACGTTTATTTTTACCGATGCATTTAAGATCAAATCACCTATCTTGTCGTTCGGTAAGATTCGTGCTTCTTTTGCTTATGCCGGTTCTGACACAGATCCATATCGGATTAATCAAACCTATAAGTTGGGTAGCATTTATAATGGTTCACCTTTGCAAACCATTAGTACAACTTTAAATAATGATCAACTTTTGCCGGAACGTAACCGTTCTTTGGAACTTGGAGCTGATCTCCGCTTTTTCCATAATCGTTTGGGTGTAGATGTAACTTATTATCGTTCTGATGCCTATGACTTGATAACGAAAGTCGCTTTGCCGGTGCCTAGCGGTTATAGTTTTAAATTCTTGAATACAGGTCATGTACGTAATCAAGGATGGGAAGTTGTGTTGTCTGCTACTCCGGTCAAGACCAAATTGTTTGAATGGAATGCAAATATTAACTGGGCGCGTAATCGGTCGGAAGTGATTAAGGTAGTGGACGGAAATCCTAATGTGCAATTATTGAAATCAAGTAATGTCAGTATTATGTTGGAAGAAGGCATGCCTTATGGAGTCATTCGGGGACGTGCTTGGAAACGTGATGACCAGGGACGTAAATTAGTCGATTCTTCAGGTAAAATATTGGTAACGGATAATACGCAATATTTAGGCTGTGCCGAGCCGAAATGGACGGGAAGTTTTGGAAGCAATTTCAGAATCCAGAATTTTACAGTTAGTTTCCTGTTTGATGCACGTATTGGAGGAACTCTTTATTCGGGAACATGGAATAGAGCGACAACAGCCGGTGTGGTTGCCGAATCTGCCGAAGGACGTGAAGGATATTATTTGAGTAATGTGATTTATGGTGAGAGTAGCGCGAAGGCAACTTCCGGTTATCAATATCCGGACGCTTATTTTGAAGACGGAACGCCTTGTCTCTTGTTTGTCAAACCTAATAACCGCTATGCTAGTTTTGATGAAAGATCTGTATTTGATGCTTCCTATATTAAATTCCGTGAACTCTCTGTTGCCTACAGTCTTCCGAAGTCTATCCTAAAGAAATTACCGATTAGTGGTCTACGACTGGCTGTGGTAGGACGTAATTTGGCTATTCTTCATCAAAATACTCCTAAAGGCATAGATCCGGAGGCTTCTTCTTCATCAGGAAATGCTCAAGGTATAGAATATGGAGGAATGCCGCCCGTATCTTCTGTCGGATTTGATATTAAACTAACCTTCTAAAGATAGAATATTATGAAACAGATTAAAATATTATTAGCCAGTTTTGCTGCAATGGTCATTTCTTTCGTTTCGTGTACGAATGACTTTGAATCTGCCAATGCCAATCCCAATGAACTGAATGAGATTAATCCAGAATATTTGTTCAATACGAGTTCTTATTATACGCTGAATGCTTTTTGCGGAAGCATGAAAAAAGTGTTGTTGGCCAACTATAGCCATTATTATGGTGGAGCTACCGGTGGACAGGTACAACGGTATGGAAATCAAGGTTCAACCAATGATTCATATTGGAAGAATGTATATAACTATGCTATTTTTCCTGTTCACTTTATACAAACGCAAATGGAAAATGACGAGCAATATCACAATCGTGTACTTATTGCTAAAATATGGGAAAACTATCTTTTCTCACAAGCAGTTTCTATTTGGGGAGGTATTCCTAAAAGTCAGGCATTTAATGCCGGCGAGAGAGTGCCTTACGATAAGGAATCGGATATTTATTATGCTATGCTGAATGATTTGAAAGCATGTGCCGACGGGTTGAAGATGGATGGAGATGTTTATAAAGCAGACCCTATTTTTCCTTCAGGACAGAAATCCAGCGACTTATTGAAATGGAAGAAGTTTGCCAATTCACTACGTTTGCGTTTGGCCGTTCGTATTTGTAATGCTGACCGTTCGAAAGCGACTGAAGTGATTGATGAACTTATGGAAAATGAACAGAACTTGATGACAAGTAATGAAGATAATTGTCTTTTGCAATGGGGAGATAACGCAGATACAAGAAATTATTTTTATGATTATCTGGTTATCAACCGTGAAAGTAATTTGGATAAGCTTCATTCTGCCGGCGAATCGATTCTGATGTATATGGCTCCCTATGCTGATCCGCGGTTGGAGAAGTTTTTCACTCCTGCCAATGCTGCTTCTATGCCTGATAACTTCCATTGGGCACCTTATTGGGGACAACCGAAAGTTTCTAATTTGCCTTCGGGAGTCAGCTTGTCTCCCAATCCGCATAGTGGAAAGACGGCTGATGATTACTCTCAATTACAGGATAAATTCACGGAGCAAAGTTATGCAGAAGTAATTATGAATTATGCAGAAGTGTGCCTGTTGAAAAGTGAATTGGTTCATAAAGGTTTGGGAAGTGGTTCGCAAACAGCCGAGGCTTATTACAATGCGGGTGTGAACGCTTCAATGGTTCAATATGGCGTAGACGGTGGAAAAGTGAATAATTATCTTCAGACTCCGGGAATTAAATGGAATACATTGACAGATCTCACAGTCACAGAAGAAGGGGAAGATTATTATAAAGATTTTATCGGCATTGTATCTTCTGCTATTACCTCTGATGAACCTGATCCGATTTATCGTCAGATTATCATGCAGCAATATATAGCTATGTTTTATCAATCGTTGGATGCGTGGACACTGATTCGCCGTAGCCAAGTATTGGAATTCCCGCCGCATTTCTCGCCGGAAACCGGATATGGCGCTGTAAATGCCGGCACCAAGGATAATCCTTATGCTTATATTCCTCAGCGATTGGTATATCCCGATAGCGAGAAAACAAACAATGAATATGAATTGACGAAAGGTATTGCAAATCTCGATGGTGGACAGGATGCAATGTCGACTAAGTTATGGTTTGCATTGCCCACTAAGACTAACCCTTATTTGACGAATAATTAAAAAATGAAGGATATGAAAAAGATAACTATTATATTGCTCGGATTCATCGCTTTGTTAGCTGTATCTTGTGATAAAGACGATCATTTGGCTCCTGATAAGAGCAAATATGTGTATGATATACCACAGACGGATTTACCTGTGGATGCGATAGTCGGTGCTTATTATACCAATATAACTTCCTCTTCCAGCTGGTTAAAATCCGGTAAGAAAATATATGCCGGTACTCCTTTGTTGGGTGAATATTTGTCTACAACCAGTGGAGTGTTACAGCAACAGCTTGCTTGGGCGGATGAGGCTGCCTTGGACTTTCTGATAGTTACTTGGGATGCTGCTTCAGCAGATAATACATTGATTACAAACTTTAAGTCTGTACGTACGGCAACCAATGCAAAAGTCCGCTTAGTGATCAATTATAACACCAAACATCTGAAAGTATCTAATGACAAACCGCTTCAAGAGGAAGAGAATTTGAATAAGATGATCAATGACTTTACGAATACTTTAGTGCCTTTATTTAATGATGAGGCCTATTATAAAATGAACGGAAGACCGGTTATTCTAATAACTCCGTCTAACCTTTCTTCTTCTGCATTGAAGAGTATTGATTATTCTTTGGTCATCCCGGCATTAAAGAAGGCTGTATCAGAATTGGGGTATGATCTTTATACGATTGGAGAATTTACTACCGGTTGGGTAGCTCCGGTGAATTATGAGGAACATCAGATTGCTTCTTTTGATGGAGTGACAGTGAACGACTGGTCAACGAATATGTATGACCGTTATTATGCCTTTTTCAGTTTTGTTGATTTGAATTGGGCCAATTGGAAGACTACAATATCCAAATGGAATACAGACTTTGTTCCTTGTATCTTTCCTTCTTATAATGACCGTATCAATTCAACTTCAAGTTATAAATATACTTTCGGGCAAGATGGAGAGACTGCTGATTATATTAATTTCTGTAATGTAGCTAAACGGAATATCGGAAGTAAAAACATTGTGTTAGTCAATTCATGGAATAATTACCAGAAAGGAACGAATTTGGAACCGACGGAGGAAAACAAATCCGAATTTCTGAAGATAACCAGAAATCAATTTAAGAAGTAATAGTTATTAGTAACGGGATACGACGCATCAGGCAGATCGTCGTATCTCATGATAACAATAAATAATTTATGAGAAAGAAAATAATATCGGTCGTTTGTTTTCTCTTGGCTGTTTTTGTATCTCATGGGATAGCAGCGGATTCTGCTCCCTTTTTCTTTTTGCAATTAAGTGATCCCCAATTTGGCTTCATGGATAACAATAAGAGTATTTCGGCAGAAACAGAGGCTATGAATAAGGCTGTGACAGCTATAAATCAGTTAAAACCTCCGTTTGTGGTGATAACCGGTGATTTTGTAAATAATTCGAAGAGTAAGGAACAGATTGCTGCTTATAAGTCGATGATTGCTCAAATAGACTCTTCAGTAAAGGTTTATATGATTCCGGGAAATCACGATATAGGTAAGGTCAGCCGATCTTCTATAGATAATTATAAAAAAAACTACGGAGAAACCCATTTTTCATTCAGGTATGGTGATTGTGCATTTATAGGTATTGATTCAAATATAATAAAAGAAGAGGACAAGGAGAGGGAAGAAGTTCAATTTAAGTGGCTGGAACAGGAATTACAGAAAACGAAGGATGCCAGATTCAAGTTTGTTTTTACTCATTGCTCTGTTTTTCTAAAGCGGATGGATGAACCTGTGAATTATTCGAATTTCTCTTTGCCTATGCGAGAGAAATATGTGCGTTTGTTTCAGAAATATGGAGTAAACGCAATATTTGCAGGGCATTTACATAACAATGCTTATGGAAAGGTTGGCAATATGGAAATGATAACGATAGGTCCGGTAGGAAAGGTGCTGGGGACAGGGTATCAAGGGATGAATCTTGTGAAAGTATATCCGGATCGGTTTATCAGTGAATTTATTGCCTTAAATCAATTTCCTAAAGAGGTGGTGATGTCTGATCCGGCGACAAAAACGACGGAGTCGATGAGTCGTGTCCGTTTCAAATCAATAAGGAATTTAGTGATGGCAGGGTATCAGGGTTGGTTTAATACTCCTGAAGACGGTGCTGGTTTGGGTTGGAAACATTTTGAAAAAGAAAAAGAGTTCAAACTGGGCAAGTGTACCATTGATCTTTGGCCGGATGTTTCTGAATATGAGAAAACCTATGAAACGGCTTTTAAGTTACCTGATGAGACACCAGCAAAGGTTTTTAGTTCGTATGATGCTTCTACTACAGATCTGCATTTTAAATGGATGAAGCAATATGGAATTGACGGGGTATTTATGCAACGTTTTGTTGTTTCTATACGAAATCAGAAAGGGAAGGATAATTATAATAAGATACTGAATAATGCTGTTCTTTCGGCAGAAAAGTATGACCGGGCAATTTGCCTGATGTATGACCTTTCCGGTATGGAAGCCGGTGAAGAAGATATATTGATATGTGACTGGAAAGAGCTGTGTGAGAAGTATAAACTAGTTTCCCGGAACAACAATCATTATGTTTATCATCATGGTAAACCGTTAGTTGCTGTTTGGGGAATAGGGTTTAATGATCGCCGTAAATATGGATATGAGCAGGTAAAGAAAATCATTGATTTCCTGAAGAGTGAAGGTTGTTCCATATTGGTAGGTGTACCTACTCATTGGCGGACATTAACGATAGATGCTGTCTCTGATACGCGATTGCTCGAACTGGTAAAACAGGCGGATATTGTCCATCCATGGTTGGTGGGACGTTTTGATAATAATACGTATGAGCCATATCGTAAGTCGATAGAGGAAGATATAAAGTGGTGTAAAGCGAATGGTAAAGATTATATGCCGGTGTTGTTTCCGGGCTTTAGTTGGCATAACATGAAAAAGGATGCTCCACAAAACATGATTCCGAGATTGGGGGGACGTTTCTTCTGGCAACAGGTGAAAGGTGCTGTAGATGCAGGAGCAGAGAGCCTTTATTTGGCAATGTTTGATGAGATAGATGAGGGGACAGCTTTCTTTAAATGTACAAATACACCTCCGGTGGGTGAAAGTTCTTTTATAACTTATGAAGGAGAAGCACCCGATCATTATCTTTGGCTGGCAGGTGAAGCTGCTAAATATTTGAGAGGAGAACTGCGTTCATCCCGGATGCCGGTTCGATAAGGATGTGGAGTATAATAGCCGGATATATTTCGTTATTGGTGCAGAGTAACTATATTATTTTAATATCCTAAGATTGAAAAAACATATTTTTTATATCTTTGCTTCAAATAAGCTTTTGCTATGAAATATATCCGACTGTTATTCTATATTTTATTTATCTCGAAGACTATAGTCACTTGGGGTGGTGAAAATATCGGAGGTCTTTCTTTTCGTGCTTATGAATATTCAAAAGATGAACGTACTTCATTCATCATACCGTCCGGCAATCAGGGAGTGAGATTCAAAGATTATTTATCTGTTTCTTTTGATTTGAAGATTAGGGAAAAAGGCGAGCATTTTGGTTATGTATGTCGTATGATTGTTGACAATAGAAATAGCCTCAATCTGATATTGGTTAATCCTGTGAACGAAGAGCCTTATTTGTGTTTGATTAAAGACCAGCAATATTTAGGAAAGATACATTCTTCTGCGACTATCGATATTCATGAGTGGAATAGGATAAAGATAGAATTGGAGTATAAAAATGATACGTTATATGTCAGAAATAATGGTTCTCTTATTTCTAAAGAGAAAGTTACTGCCCCGGATAATCATTCTGTTAAAGTCTGCTTTGGTGCTAATAAATTAGCTTCTTACACAACTTCGGACGTGGCACCTATTATTTTGAAGGATGTACAGATCGGTCTGGAACCTGGGAGCATAAAATACGAATGGTCGTTGGAGCAAGCCGTATCTGACACTTTGCTTCAGGACAAGTTTCGGCAGATGACAGCTTTTATATCAAATCCGGAATGGATTATTAATAGTCATATATATTGGAAACATAGGAAAACGTTATCTTTTTCATCCAAGACTTTTCCTGTTCCGTGTGAAGAGCAGTCGGCATGTTATTTTATTGCAAAAGATCGTATTGTCAAATATGATTTAATACGGAGTACAACTAAAGAATATGTTTTCTCGCCGCTGATTGATGTAAATCGGATCACTAACCAGTTTCTTTTTGTTCCTTTGAAAGATAAAGGTAGCCAGTTGGTTTATTATGACTTTGAGAAGCCTGATGGGGAGAATTTGTCTTTTTTCAATTTTCAAACAAAAAGTTGGTCTACTCCTATCCAACGGAAAAGGCAGTCTTCTTATACACAACATAATCGGTTTTTCAATCCAAAAGATTCATCCATTGTACAAATTCTGGGATATGGATTTCATTTGTATACCCGTGAGTTGAATAGAATATCTCTGTGGGGTGAAGTGATAAAGGGAGAGTTGCCGGATGTGATTACTCCTCGCTATTTGAGTGCCATAGGCAAGACCGATTCGCTGGTTTATATTTATGGAGGATTGGGTAATGACTTGGGCAAACAGGAGTATGGGGTCGTTCATTATAAGGATTTGTATAAATTGAACTTGAATGATTATTCTTTGGAAAAAAAGTGGGCTATGCCGGAGAACCTTTGTGATGAGGTAGCTGCTTCTACGTTGATAGTTGATGAAGTAGAAAAAGGTGAACATGCAAAAGGATTGTTTTTTTCTTCAGGTCGTTTTCTATCTTCTCTGGTTTTGAAAGATTTAAATTTGGAGAATGGACAAGAAACTGTTTTAGGTGATACAATACCTTATACTTTCTTAGATGTTAATTCTCATGCAGATTTAATTTATCTTGCTTCAGAAAAATGTTATTACGCTGTAACAGTTCACCAAGTAGAGGGGAATAATTATGAAGCTAATATTTATTCTATTGCATCTCCAGTGTTGCCTATTCAAAATATGACAGTACAGGAAAGCAAGGGGACTTGGTGGAAATTACTGTTTATATGTATTTGTGTAGCAGGTTTAGGAGGAATTGGGTGGAGATTAAAGAATAGCAGAAAGCATGATAAGAAAGAAGCTATATCTATTCCGCAACAAGATATTTGTGAAAAAGAAGAAGGGGTTGTTTCAGATATAAATAGTGAAAAAGAAATTCAAGAAAATGACCACCTATATTCCTCGTTTGAAGTTCCTGTATTGAACACCACACCAGGAATTTATATGCTAAACGGATTTCAGGTTATTAATCGGGATTTAAAAGACATTACCGGAAAATTTACGCCTATTATGCGTCAATTATTATCTGTTATTATTCTTTATTCCAATCAGAATAATAAGGGGATTTCTAATATCAAGTTAAAAGAATTGTTGTGGTATGATAAGTCCGAGGAGAGTTTCTCTAATAACCGTAGTGTAAATATACGTAAGATACGTCTTTTGTTGGAAGAGGTAGGAGATACGGAGATATCATCAGCAAATGGTTATTGGTACTTTCTTAATAAGGGGCATGTATATAATGACTATACTATAGCAAATCAATTGATGCAAAAGATGGCGCCTTTAGATGTGGTCCATAAGGAAGATCTGGAAAAATTATTGAGTCTGGCTTCATTTGGTCAATTGCTTCCTAATATGCAATTTGATTGGGTAGATAGTTTTAAAGCAGATTATTCCGATTCAATGATTGATCTTCTGAGCCGGTTAAGAGATAGCAAGCAATTTGTAGGAAATGATAACTTGAGAATACAAATCTCAAATTGTATTCTGCGATTTGATTCGTTAGATGAAGAGTCTGTTCGCGTTAAGTGCCGTGCTTTAGTGGATTTGAAACGCATGGGAATGGCATATACTGCATTTGATCAATTCACCAAGGAGTATAAGCTAATATTGAATGAGGATTTTAAATATAGTTTTGAGCAGTTTATAAGTGAAGTGTAACTTATAGGTCGATGTATTACAAAAAATATTGTGTAGTTTTTCTGGAGGAAAAAGTCGATTTTATTGGAGTTAATTCTTTATAATTCTTAAATTTGTATCCTATTACAGAATATGAATTAACACTATTATCAAAATGAAAAGAATTTGGGTGGCTCTTTTGGTGTTTTCTATACTAGGAGGGAGTGTATCAGCAAATGCTATTTCTTTTAAACGCAAAAAGTCAAAAAAGAAGGAGTCTATTGAGAAAGAAAAAACTGCTTATGATAAACTGTTCTCATCTAATCATTCAAAAGCAGAAGGTTTTATCACTGTACATAAAGTAAAGGAGAAAGTTTATTTTGAACTTCCTTTATCAATGTTGCAGCGTGATATGTTACTAGGTTCTACAGTAACAGAAATTAGTGATAATAAGAATGCTATTATTGGTTCGAAACCTACCGAACCTCTTCATTTTCGTTTTGAGAAATTGAATAATAAAGTCTGCTTGTCGGCAGTGCAGACCAATAATGTGGGTGATGACAATGGTCACCGATTGAAGGCAGCTATTGAGATGAGTAATATGAATGCCATTCTGCAAGTATTTGATATTTCGGCTTATAATAACGACAGTACGGCAGTTGTTTTTGATGTTACCGATTTCTTTGTAAGTGACAATAAATTAATGTCCCCGTTCGATAAATACAGCGTGAATACATCAGGGGGACGTAAACGTTTGACCTCATTTCAAAGTAACAAATCATTTATTGATAGTTTTAAGGCTTTTGAAGATAACATATCAGTCCGTAGTTGCTTGAATTATACTTATTCGTTGACTGGGGGCAAAGGGAAAGACATAAAAGACGAGCCTTTGACCGCAAAGGTAACCCGTTCGATTATATTATTGGATACGATTCCTTATCGTCCCCGATTGATGGATAGCAGAATTGGCATTTTTCCTACAATGAAAAATGAATATTCAGCTGCTAAACAGACAACCCGTTCTATCTATTATGCCAATCGTTGGCGTTTGGAACCTTCAGATTTGAGAGGTTATATTGAAGGAAAGAAAGTGACTCCTATTAAACCGATTGTATTCTACGTAGACAGTTGTTTTCCTGAAAGTTGGAAAGCATCTATATTTGAAGCTGTCAATCAATGGAATGAGCCATTTGAAAAAATCGGTTTTACACAAGCTATCCAGGCTAAAGAATTTCCGAAAGACGATCCGGAATTTGATCCAGATAATTTGAAATATTCATGTATTCGTTATGCTCCGATAGGGATTGAGAATGCAATGGGACCATCGTGGGTTGACCCTCGTAGTGGGGAAATATTGAATGCTTCGGTATATCTGTACCATAATGTCATAAAATTGTTGAATAATTGGCTGTTTATTCAAACTGCTCAAGCCGATAAGCGTGTACGTCATAAAGTAATTCCGAGAGAGGTGATGGACGATGCTTTACGTTATGTCGTTTCTCACGAAGTGGGTCATTGTTTGGGATTTATGCATAATATGAGTGCTTCTTCCGTAATTCCCGTAGATTCGCTCCGTTCTCCTTCATTTACGCAGAAGCATGGTACTACCACTTCCATTATGGATTATGCGCGTTTTAATTATGTGGCACAACCTGGTGATATGGAACGGGGAGTACGTATGATGCCGCCATATTTTGGTTTGTATGACGATTATCTGATTCGCTGGAATTATACACCTGTGCCGGAAGCTAAAACTCCGGAAGAGGAATATGCCATCACTTCGAAATGGATTACGGATTTATCAGATAATCCTGTATATCGGTATGGCAAGCAGCAGTCGGATATACTCGACCCTCGTTCTCAAATGGAAGATTTGGGTGATGATGCTGTGAAAGCAACCCGATATGGAGTGAAAAATCTGAAATACATTCTGGCTAATCTGAATCAATGGCTAGGAGAAGAAGATGTGGATTATACACATCGGTCGGATATTTACGATGGTATAATCATGCAATATTTGACTTATATGTTGCATGTATATCATAATATAGGAGGAATCTATTTGCATGAAAAATTGGTTGGTGATAAGGTGGAAGCCTTGCAGGTTGAACCTAAAGAGAAGCAGAAAGAGGCGATGAATTACTTTTTGGAGCAATTGGCGACCTTGGATTGGCTGGATGATGAAAATGTCCTGAAGGTACTGCCTATGGTAGGGAAACCATCGGATGCTTTGCGGGATGTAATGATGAAATTATTGATGAAAGCTCCTGCCCGGGTAGAATTCTCGGCATTAAAAGCCGGTAAAGAAGAAGGATATGATGTTGATGAATGTATGAATGATATTTATACATATATATGGAATCCTACTATACAAGGACGTAAATTAAGTGCTACTCAAATGAAACTGCAGAATTTGTTTATCAAACACCTGGCTTCGACTGCCGGAATCCGATTGAGTAAAGATACTAAATCATTGAAAAGTGAAGAAGATGCATGGGGGCAGTTAGCTGCTTTTCATCATAAAACAGGTGTAGGGCATAAAGGATGTTGTTGTGCGTCCGATCTGGGGCGTATGTTTAATCCAGTGGCTGGATTTGACGAACCAATGGCAGAGTATTTTATTCCCAAAAACCAGGATAGTATGTGTTATGGTTATTTCCTGCGCATACGTAATTTATTAAACAGCCGGAAGCAACATGTTGATAAAGATACGCGGCTTCATTATCAGTTATTGCTTCATCAAATGAATAATGCATTAAACAGATGATTATGAAGAATAAATATATCTTTTTGCTCTTTTTATCAGTATTTGGTGTGTTTGTTTTTTCTCCTTTGGAGGCTGTTGCCAAAAAAAAGAAAAAAGGGAAAATAGAGCAGGTTAAACCCAAAAGCGCATACGAAAAACTGTTGAAGGATAAACCGAATAGCGTCGAAACTAAAGGACTGATGAATCTTTATTGGGTAGACGATAAAGTATATATGGAAATACCCAGAGATGTGTTGGGTAAACGTTTGCTGATGGGAGGTGTAGTCGATAAACTAAGTAACCCTCAGGAATCATCTGTTGGCTTTTGCCCTGTTGCACCTTTACAAGTGAAATTCTGCCGGTCCGATTCTTTGGTTAGGTTATATCAGGTAGCGGACCGTCCGGTGACAGAACAAGATTCCCGTATCGGAGATGCGCTGAAAAAAAGTTTCAGTGATGTCATTTTAAATCAGTTTTCTATAAAGGCTTATTCTCCGGACAGCGCTTTGGTGATTGACGTTACATCTTATGTTTTTCAGGATGATAAATACATGAATCCGATTGATCCGAAAGCATACAATACGATGGGGGGCTGGGTGAAGCGTAAAGCCTCTTTCAAACAGAAACAATCAATGATATCCGGAATAGCTTCTTATCCAGATAATGTATCTATTTCATGCTATATGAGCTATGAATTAGCGATGTCATTATTCGGTATTTTTCCGATAGCAGAAAATATTCCCTTCAGCGCAGTTGTGAAGCGTACTTTTATGTTATTACCGGAAGATGGGGATTATTGTCCTCGTTTGGCTGATCCTCGTATCGGAACTTTATGGAGCGGCAAGGTGAATTTTTCGGATAAGGAGCAAGGCAGCAACATACAGTATTGGGTGAATCGCTGGAACCTGGCTGTTGATAAACCTGTTGTTTTCTATGTGGATACGCTGTTGCCTGAAAAATGGCAGAAGTGTGTGTATCGTAGCGCTGAGATATGGAACAAAAGCTTTCAGAAAATAGGTTTTTCTAATGCGTTAGATGTGAAACCTTACCCTAAAGATATAGGATTTGATGCCAACAGTATTACTAAGTCTTGTATCCGGTATGTCGTTTCACCTTCCGGTCAGATTACGGATAATTATTGGAGTGATCCGTTGACAGGAGAAATAATAAGTGCCAATATTTATATCCCTCATAATTTAGCTTCGAAAATTCAGCTGAATTATTTCTTACAGACAGCTTCCTTTAACGAGAAAGCCCGCACGTTGATGCCGGATGAAGATTTGGTGGAAGAAGCATTGACTTCGTTATTGTTGAGGCATTGGGGGCATTGTCTGGGATTGACGGATAATATGGCAGGATCTATTGCTTATCCGGTAGATTCGCTTCAGTCGAAAGAGTTTGTAAAAAAACATGGGCTATCTGCGTCAGTCATGGATAAGTTGCCGATGAACTATTTACTTTCGGTTGATAATTATAGTGCTGATATACCTTTGACGCAACAAGTGCTGGGAGAATATGACCATTGGGCGATTCGTTATCTTTATCAGCCAATGAATAAGAAAACACCGCAAGAAGAATTATCGGATTTGCGGAAGCTGGTTTCTGAACGGAATCAGAACCCATTATTGCTTTTTAAACGTCCGCAGAGCAGGAAAGCTTATTATGATCCTCGCGGAATGGAGATGGATTTGGGAAATGATGCTATTCGTGCGGCAACCATTGCTTTTGAAAATTTGGGTAAAGTAGTGGCGAATGCAAACCAATGGTTAGACAAGGAAGATTTCAACTATGAAAAACGAGCCTCACTATATGGAGAAATTATCAATCAGGCGGATGAATATGTGAAGCATGTATTGCAGCAAGTTGGTGGAATCTATTTGAATGACAGTTATCAAGGGGATAGTTACCCTTCTTATCAACCGGTATCCAAAGAGGTGCAACGTCGTTCGTACCAGTGGATGATGGAAGCTATCAGTCAAATGAACTGGTTGGACAATCGGGAACTGTTGAATCATTGTGCGCTGACAGGTAGCGCTGCTGACTATTCACAGAAGTTTTTCGCCAATTTGCTATTAATACAGCTCAATAACCTTTGGCTTAGCGAAAGCAAATCGAGTGACCCTTATACGCAACAGCAGGCTGTTGAAGATTTGAAGAATCATCTTTTCAAGGAAACAAGGGCAGGAAAGGAGCCTGACGACTGGAAACGTTTCTTACAGGGACAATTGCTGAGTTTTGTCATTTCTTGGTCGAATGTAAATGTGCCGAAAGGGAAAGATGAGACAGCTAATGCTTCTTCTAAACTGACTATTCAGACTGTCTGTCCTTACCGGGGTATGACGGCTATTGAGAGCATTCCTTATTCTTCTGCTCCTGAACGGGCTCCATTCTGGTATGGCTGTCTGTTGGATTTGAAAAGTGAGTTTACGAGAGCGAAATCAGTAGCACCTAACCGGGAAATGCAAGAGGAGTATGATTACCGGTTGTTTACGATTGAGAAGGCACTGCGGAAATAGATATAATCTATAAAATGATTAGATATAAAAAAAGCCAATTAATTCGTGATAAGATGAATTAATTGGCTTATATTTTTAATGAAGTTTTTCTTCTGTTTTGTTTATTCTACTACCCTTGTGAATGCGTAGGTTATACCAAAGAAACTCGCATCGAAATAATGACCGTACTCTTCAAACGTTGAGCTGAAGAAATCAGTTGGTATAAAATCGTGAAAGTAAATGATGATATTATTATCATCTATCTTATCCAATCCTATAAATGCATTTCCGAGCTCTGTTTTTCTCTTTGAGAAACAACGATTCACTTGAGAGGTGGTGAAATAAGGAGCGTCATATTCCTCATCAGCTATCCAGTTATAGATACCTTTCTCTATATGGTCGAAAACAACAGTGTGGCCTTGAGGGTTGCAAAAGAAGTCCTTTAAATCTCCCGTTAGATATGGGATTATTTTATCTGTGCCATCTTCTTGATGTACAAATTCCAGGTAGTCATTAGCTCCATTGTTTTCCGGCAGACTATTTATCCAGTCTTCGTCAGGCATGCCAACATATACATAGTTGTCTTTATCTTTAATCTCCACAGGTTTCCATTTGCCCAGCATGTCAGTAAACTTTAACTGATCCAGTTTTATATTATAGGATACAAATGAGCCCGGATAGTAGAGTTCGGAGTTGTCAACTGGTGTACCTAGTTTAAGGATAGCGTTTTTTCCTGTATAATCTTCTGCTCCTTCTTTTATTTTTATCTTAAAACGTGTGTAGTAAGATCCTTTTGGAATGGTGACAGAAGTTATTCCGTTTTCAAGTTCAAAATCTTCGTTCAATATGGCTGTACTGGACGGGTCTATTTCTATCGGCAACACGATGTCTGTTGTTGCCCTGAAACTGCTGCCGCTATTTTCTCCTTCCACTTCGATTCTAATGTCTATTTCACTTAACAGACGATAGATAACAGGCTTGAAAGTATACATAATGTGCTCTTTCACTTCAACGGGGATGATCGCTATTTTCTTGTCACCGAGCGTATATCCGGAAACCGGGTTGATGGAAAGGCGGATTTCACGGTTGGCAGTCAGGTTGTTTTTGGGAGTAATGGTTAAAGTGGCACTTGTTTCTCCGGCTTTTATCATGAACCCGTTAGCAGAAATTTCATAGTCTTCATCCAATATGGCAGTACCTTCAATGATGACAGGAATGCTTAAGTCTGTTTCAGGTGCTACAGAAGCTCTCAATTCCACTTCCAGGCTACCGTTAGAAGGTAATATGTATATGGAGCGACTAAAAGATAACTTTGCACCCGACGAGTCGTCATCGTTGCAAGCTGCCGACACTATGATTAGTATAATCATTAGAAGAAAGGAGCCTGTTATTCTGATTTTTGTTTTCATTTTAATCCCTTTTTATTGGTTAATGGCATTGTTGTATTCATCCCATAATGCTTGTACTTCTTCACGGTCTTGTGCATTCAGGATACTTCCGGTGGGAAGTAAATAATCTTCTGATGTATTATCTACTTTGGGTGTCAGTTCTTCCGGTTTATCACATGAGACCAAGAAAGCGGAAGAACCTGTGAGAATGAAACATAGGATATATAGTATCTTTTTCATAACTGTTTCTGTTTTTTATGGATAAATTATTCTATGTAGCCTGGATTTTGAATGAGCAAATCAGGAAATAATCTGATGTCTGCTTTGGGAATAGGAAAAGTATAAAGATACTTTTCTGTGATAAATTTCTTTCCTTTGGCAGCGACCCAAAATTCCGGACGTCCGTTGCGTTTTAATTCAAACCAGCGGTCGCCTTCAACAAACAATTCTTTACGGCGTTCACAGAGGATGGCTGACATCAATTTTGTCAAAGGGATCCCAGTGGCGTCGGTTTTTATATTTTGTTGGAAAACTTCTGGGAGATTGTCAATTGTGTAGGCTATATAATCCTGAGTGATTCGTTTGGAACGAAGCTGGTTAAGATAACCTAGTGCGTCTGTTTCCTGATTCAGATGTGCGTGGGCTTCGGCTATAATCAGGCAAAGTTCTTCACTACGAAACTTGGTGGTGATGATTTTATTGACAATCCGTTTGGAATCATAGTTGCATCTGCGACGTACGTCATTGTCGGTGGCTGCAAATAAATCAACCAAATTTCTGTCGACAGGTCTTGATTTTATATCGGCTTGTGCAGTTGCGTAACTCATGGTTCCTATATCATCATCCATGGTGAATGAACGGATAATGACATTGTGTGCTTTTGCTTGTTTCTGGTTAATGGCTTCTACATATTCGTCAGCTTCCAGCATCGGGTATTTTTCCAATACTTCTTTGGCATAGGTAATGGCATTACTCCAGTTCTGTGTCCAAAAGAAGAAACGTGCGAAGTAGGCTTTTGTTACGGATGAAGTAAAGATAAAGTCTTCATTAGACACATTATATGAGAGGGCTTTTTGGAATCCTTCTTCTATAAATTCAGCAGTTTCTTTCAGATTGGCGCGTGCAGGCTTTGCTTCCATATCAAAATCGTCGACAAGTGGAAGTCCGAGAGTCTCTTTTGCCGTCTCCGGCTGGTATGGCTCACAGTAGCGCTGCATAAGGTTATAATAGCAAATAGAACGAATGCTCCAGGCTGTTCCCAATAGGGTTCTAGCTAAATCGGATTCCGTATCATCCATGTTGCCGATAACCATATTACAGTCTTTGATAACAGAGTAGAGTGTTTTGTAAGTGGCCTGATTTTTGTTAATGGCACTTCCCACATAAATGCTCGTATAGCCGAAATTGCTGGCAAGCGTTGCATTCAAGTCATCGGCAAACATCTCTAAAGTTGTCATTACTTCTGGATTGGGAATGATAACGTCATCTCTTCCTTTTTCTATCTGATCCAGCCAATAATGGATAATGGTGGAAAAGTCTTCAGCTGTTTTAGGAATTATCTTTCCTTTGGGTTTTACGTCTAAGTAATTGTTGCAGGAAGCCAACAATATCATTAGACCACAATAGATAGATATGAATAGTTTATTTTTCATCGTTTATTGTTATTTAAAATCCAACATTTACGCTAAACATCACAGAACGGCTTATCGGATAAGTAGCACCGGGGGTTTCAGGATCCATGCCTGAATAGCTGGTGAATGTGAAGAAGTTGTTCAGTGACAGAGAGAAATCTACATTGGAGAGAGCGGAATTACTTATTAACTTCTTAGGTAGCGTATATCCTAAAATGATGCTCTTAATTCTGGCATAAGATAAGTTGGTAAGGAAAGCTCCATGCGTGATTTCTTTGTGCATAGGGTTATAATAGCCAAATCCGTAAACCTCACCGAACGGATTCCATACGCGCGGATAAGTGCCATTTGTATTATTGGGCGTCCAACGGTCGGCTGCTGCTTTCGGAACATTCAGATGGTGTGCGAACAAATCATTTTGGAAGACTTGTTCGCGTTCTGTGTAATTAAATACCCCATTACCGCTTACGGTGTTAGCTGAAGTTGGCGACTTGATGAATTCAAAATTTTTGGCTCCTGTGGCAAAAGTTCCGTTTACGCTAAGGCGAATACCTTTATATTCGGCGGTTACATTAAATCCTCCGGTTACGGGAGCTTCACTCGTGCCTAGATAATACCGGTAATTATCGGGCTTATTCAAGTCGGTAGCTGTGTGTATTTCAGCATCGGGACGCAGCTGGTATGTATATAATCCTGTTTCGGGGTCAATACCTGTGTATCTCCCACTATAGATGGCGTCTACAGGATAGCCCTCCCATAAGTTATTATATCCCATGCTGCTATAGGAAGCTTTATATTTGGTCACTTTATTCTTGTTGTAAGCTATGTTGGCAGAAAGAGACAGACTGAAATCTTTTGTTTTAACAGGAGTTCCATTCAGGGTAGCTTCGATACCTTTGTTGTCAATATTGGCAGTATTGTATTTCTGTTGGGTGAATCCTGTGCTGCTTAGTACTTGCACACCTGTTACAATATCTTTACTTTTCCGGTAGTATCCTTCCACTATACCTGTCAAGCGGTCGTTAAACATTCCGAAATCAAGAGCCACTTTCACGTCTTGCGTCTTTTCCCAACGTAGATTGGGATTCGGTGGACTAACTACTTTTCCTATATGATAAATATTGTTGGAAATATTCCGGTAGTCATCGTAGTAACTGATAATCATTTGTGGGCTGACACTACGGTTGATGTTACCAGTAAATCCGGTTGCTATACGGAGTGTTAATCTGTTCAGTACGGGTTTCAGCGAAGCCATGAAATCTTCTTCACTAACATTCCACGCTGCGCCGGCTGCCCAGTTAGGATTAAATTGTTTGTCACTACCAAAATTAGAACTACCGTCAGTACGGAAAGAGACATTCAGTACATATTTGTTTTTGTAGTAATAGTCAGCAGATGCATAGAAAGAGACAAAGCGTTGTTCGCTCCATGTTTCTCCGTTCGAGCCATCAATAGCAGCGAGATAGGCTTTCAGCTTCTCGTAGCCTACTCCTGTCGGGTCATCAGGAAGTGGGGTTATGGCATTTCCGGTGATTTCGTCGTAACCGTATCGTTTGCTGTACAAACCGTCTGATTTACTTCCGCGGAATTCGGCACCGGCTATAAGGGAGACAGAGTGGTCTCCAAAAAAATCATCATAAGCAAAATGCCCGCGGACCATATAGCTCTCATTATCTACATTGCGTTGCAAGATAGAAGCATATTCCTTATTAGTATTGTTATCGATAGAGAGACGGTTGTCTAAAGCTGCTTTTGTGTTTTTACCATATATTTCCTTTAGACGGTTGGTGGAATAAGTATATGAAGCCAGGCCCACAAAACGCAAATGGTTGATAATGCTGTAATCAATTCCTGCACGAACCATTGTTTTTATATTCTTAGTGCGTGAAGAAGTTTCGTCCATTTCGCGAAGTACATTAAATCCACAATCAGGTATAATCTTGGAACTAGTCTTTTTATTGTTATATTCTCCTAGTGCATAATATGTTTCATCTGCCCGGTAACTGCCGTCTTCGTTATACGGACTTTCGTATGGATTGGCAAAATAAGCATATTGGAAAGGATCGAGACTATTCAGTGCCGGGGACTTTGAATATTGATAAGACATGGATGCCCCAAAGTCAATCTTTACTTTCTGGCTGGGGTGCATTGATAGATTAGCTGTCAGGTTATAACGGTCGTAATCATTATTTTTCAATAAACCGGCGTTGCGGGTATATGCTAGTGAAGTATAATAGGTGTATTTGTCTCCACCACCATTAATGGACAAGTTGTGGGTGGTAGAAACACTGTTGCGAAACAGTTCATCGTACCAATCGGTATTCGTTTTACCTAATTCTTCGATATACGTATCTTGTTGTTCTTTGCTCCATCCGGCAAACTTTCCCCTACCAGCACGAATGATGCCTACTACTCCTACCACCGGATAGTCATTTGTCCCGGCTTCAAATCCCGGAGCAGAGAATTCATCCCATAATCCCTGTTCATAGGCAAGCTTCTCTTGTGAATTCATCAGAGAGTAGTTCCGTTGGGGTGGTAAAGTGACTGATACATTGCCTGAATAGTTTATTTGGGCTTTTCCTGATTTGCCTTTTTTGGTGGTGACAACAATTACCCCACCGGCTGCTCGCGAACCATAAATAGCAGCGGCTGAAGCATCTTTCAAAATAGTAATACTTTCTATGTCGCTGGGATTGATGCCAGCGACACCATTCATGAACAAGTCGTCAAATTGACCGGATTTTATTTCAGCACTGGTAGGCATATCGGTACTTCCACTTTGCATGGGAACTCCGTCGATAACCCATAGTGGTTCACCATCTCCGGTGATTGTATTGGTACCTCTGATTCGTATTTTTTGTGTACTACCAGGTTGTCCGGATATGGCTGATACGGCCACTCCTGCTATTTTACCTTGCATGAGGGCGTCTACCGTTGGTTGGGCTTGGTCTTTTAACTGGTCGGCCGAGATAATTCCGACAGAACCAGTCATTTTCTTAAAAGTAGTTTGGGTATAACCTGTAACGACAACTTGATCCAGTTCACTTGTTGCAGATTCCATTTTAATTTTGATAAAAGGTGTTGCTCCTTTCAATAAGTGCTCTACATTTTTCATGCCAATGTAAGAAAAAACAAGTGTCTTGCCTTCTTTCATCTCTTTGATGGAAAACTTACCATCAATATCTGTGGTAACACCGACTTGGGGGAGCTCCTTATAGCGGACGGATACGCCTACTAATGGTACCCCACTTTCGTCAGTTACAATACCTTTCACTGTTACCTGTGCATTTGCAAATAAAGGTAAAATTAGAGCGAAAAGTAATGTTAATGAAAAAATGGTAATTTTATTCATAATTGTATTATATTGGTTTGAATATATGCAAATGTATTATTATTAGCTGATATAAACAAGAAAAATGATAATATTTGTATTTAAAATGTGTGCTTTTGTTTGAGTGAATATCATTCGATGTTTATTATATTTTTATAAAAGTATAGAAAATTGGTTCATGGTATGTTACGACTGGCTTTTTGCATTATACTGCATATTGGGGAGTTTGATATGTTGTAGAAGGCAAAAAAGAAGTGGCTTAATTTGACAATTTTGGGGCATAATTGCTATACCCAAAACGGTTCGTTTCATGTATGGTTATAAATTTATTCCATATCATTATATTTTGGACATGATAAGATTATCATTGAAATATATTTCAACATATGCATTCCTACGATAGAAGTGTCAAAAATAAAAGAGACTAACAATTTCCTTAATTATAAGTTTAGGACTTTATCAGTTAATTCGTTTCTCGGTGAGAAACACTTCGTTTCTCGGTGTCGAACAGGTTGTTTCTCGGTGAGAAACGGGGCGTTGGTTTTAAAGGAAAACCCCGAATAGTAACCGACTGGATAACAGTGCTTTACAAAACAGTGTTATCTATCAGAAATACATAGGAGTTTTATTGACATTTTTTTGGTAACACCATTTGTTTCTATTGCATCTATTACTGTGATAATATTTACATTAAAACTAAAATATGGCATTTATAAAAGAATTTGTTTCATTCCTTTCTGAAACAGGAATGAATCTATTTTTAAAGGTGGGGCTGCTCTGAACCGAATCTCTAGGATTTCAGATTGCGCCAAAATAATCTGATGATTGAAAAGAGAGAGTTCTGCTGGTTTATATCAAATAGGGACGAAGCGTATAGGCATAAAAAAAGGAGCAACGCCTTGCTCCAACCTTTGTTAACCTTAAATCTAATACTATGAAAAACACATTGCAAAGATACGGACTCTTGGGAAATTAGCAAATTATCCAAGAAAAATAGCATGTTTTATAACACGTTTTAATAATTTTCTCCTACTTATTAAGAAATAAACTCTCCTTTTTTCAAGGTATGCAACATTTATTTTGAAAATTGAATCGGAGCATACCGTTGATTCTCTGCCGAAAAACCGTTATCTTTGCAAGGATAATTCATTATATACTCAACAAAAAAGAAAAGGAGACACCCGTGAACGAAGAAGAGATTGTCCTCACCCCGATGATGAAACAGTTTCTGGATTTGAAGGCAAAACATCCGGATGCAGTGATGCTGTTTCGTTGCGGTGACTTTTATGAAACATATTCTACGGATGCCATCGTCGCAGCCGAAATTTTAGGGATCACACTGACAAAACGTGCCAATGGGAAAGGAAAAACTATCGAGATGGCAGGTTTTCCTCATCATGCCCTTGATACCTACCTTCCGAAACTGGTTCGTGCTGGAAAACGTGTCGCTATCTGCGACCAGCTCGAAGACCCGAAAATGACGAAGAAGCTGGTGAAGCGTGGTATTACCGAATTGGTTACTCCCGGTGTTTCTATCAATGATAATGTTCTGAACTATAAAGAAAATAACTTCCTGGCTGCCGTTCATTTCGGAAAGGCTTCCTGTGGAGTTGCTTTTCTCGATATTTCTACCGGTGAATTCCTTACTGCAGAAGGACCTTTTGATTATATAGACAAGCTGTTGAATAACTTTGCCCCTAAGGAAATTCTTTTTGAACGTGGCAAACGCCTGATGTTTGAAGGTAATTTCGGTAACAAGTTCTTCACATTCGAGCTGGACGACTGGGTATTTACAGAAACGACTGCCCGTGAGAAACTGCTGAAACACTTTGAAACGAAGAATCTGAAAGGTTTCGGAGTAGAGCACTTGAAGAACGGTATCATTGCTTCCGGTGCTATCCTGCAGTATCTGACAATGACGCAGCATACGCAAATTGGTCACATCACTTCATTGGCGCGTATTGAAGAAGATAAATACGTCCGTCTGGATAAGTTCACGGTGCGTAGTCTTGAGCTGATTGGCAATATGAATGATGGCGGAAGTAGCCTGCTCAATGTGATTGACAGAACAATCAGCCCGATGGGAGCGCGTCTGTTGAAACGCTGGATGGTTTTTCCCTTAAAGGATGAGAAACCGATCAATGAACGCTTGAACGTAGTGGAATATTTCTTCCGCCAACCTGATTTTAAGGAACTGATTGAAGAACAGCTGCATTTGATAGGTGATCTGGAGCGTATTATTTCCAAAGTGGCTGTAGGACGTGTGTCGCCTCGTGAAGTCGTTCAGTTGAAAGTTGCCTTGCAAGCAATTGAGCCGATAAAACAGGCATGTATGGAAGCTGATAATGCGAGCTTGAATCGCATTGGCGAACAGTTGAATCTTTGTATTTCTATTCGTGACCGGATTGCCAAAGAGATTAAAAATGATCCTCCTTTACTGATAAATAAAGGTGGAGTGATTCAGGACGGTGTGAACGCAGACTTGGATGAATTGCGGCAAATCTCCTATTCAGGAAAAGATTATCTGCTAAAGATACAACAGCGGGAGAGCGAAGAGACGGGTATTCCGAGCTTGAAAGTGGCTTATAATAACGTATTCGGTTATTATATCGAAGTCCGTAATGTCCATAAAGATAAAGTTCCTAAAGAGTGGATTCGTAAACAAACGCTGGTTAATGCGGAACGTTATATTACGCAGGAACTAAAGGAATATGAAGAAAAGATTTTGGGAGCGGAAGATAAGATTCTGATTCTGGAAACGCAGCTATATACGGACTTAGTACAGGCATTGATGGAGTTTATTCCACAGATACAGATTAATGCGAATCAGATTGCACGTCTGGACTGTCTGTTGTCATTTGCCAATGTGGCCCGTGAGAATCGTTATATCCGTCCGATTATTGAGGATAATGACGTACTGGATATTCGTCAGGGACGTCACCCGGTAATAGAAAAACAACTTCCAATAGGCGAGAAGTATATTGCCAATGATGTAATGCTGGACAGCGATACACAGCAGATTATTATTATTACAGGTCCGAACATGGCCGGTAAGTCGGCACTCTTGCGCCAAACAGCATTGATTACGCTATTGGCTCAAATCGGCTCGTTTGTTCCTGCGGAAAGTGCGCATATCGGTTTAGTTGATAAGATATTTACCCGTGTAGGAGCGAGCGATAATATATCAGTCGGTGAATCTACATTTATGGTAGAGATGAATGAAGCGGCTGATATCCTGAATAATGTTTCTTCCCGGAGTCTGGTATTATTTGACGAATTGGGTCGTGGTACTTCTACTTATGATGGTATTTCCATTGCTTGGGCAATTGTAGAGTATATCCATGAACATCCGAAAGCAAAAGCACGTACATTATTTGCTACGCATTATCATGAATTGAATGAGATGGAGAAATCTTTCAAGCGCATCAAGAATTATAATGTATCGGTGAAAGAAGTTGATAATAAAGTAATCTTCCTTCGTAAACTGGAACGTGGCGGTAGTGAACACTCTTTCGGTATTCATGTGGCAAAGATGGCCGGTATGCCGAAAAGCATTGTGAAACGTGCAAATGAGATATTGAAACAGCTTGAATCTGATAATCGCCAACAGGGCATAGCAGGTAAACCGTTGGCAGAAGTGAGCGAGAATCGTGGAGGTATGCAGTTAAGCTTCTTCCAGTTGGACGATCCGATTCTCTGTCAGATTCGCGATGAGATATTGAATCTTGATGTGAATAATCTTACTCCTATTGAAGCGCTGAATAAACTGAATGATATTAAGAAGATAGTCAGGGGGAAATAAGCTGAAAATGTATATAATGTCTTAGGATATGTTTTCGATTATTGTCCTGACATTAGGGAAATGGCATTTGTTTTATTGATAAAAAAAAGGGATTAGCGATGTTTGAACCGCTAATCCCTCTTTTTTGATTTAGGCTATTTTCTTTTTCTTCTTGTCATAGAAGAACATGAAATAGACGCCTATTATGATAAACGGAACGCTTAACCATTGTCCCATATTGAACATCATGCTGTTTTCAAAATCTTCCTGATTTTCTTTTAGGAATTCGATGAAAAAGCGGAAGGTGAAGATATAAGTCAGACAAAGCCCGAAGAAGAAGCCACGGTGCAGTTTCTTGCTGTAATTCTTATACAGGTAAATCATGATGAAGAACAGGATAAGATAAGCGATGGCTTCGTAGAGCTGTCCCGGATGACGGGGTTGCATATCTACACGCTCGAAAACGAATGCCCAAGGTACATCAGACGGTTTGCCGATGATTTCGGAGTTCATCAGGTTGGCAAGGCGGATGAAGCAGGCGGTGATTGGAGTAGCTACGGCAATCATATCCAGCACGTCCATATAATGGAGTTTCGTCTTGCGGCAATACAGCCAAAGGGCGATTATCAGTCCTAATGTACCGCCGTGGCTGGCAAGTCCTTCATATCCGGTGAATTTCCAGTTTCCGTCCGGCATGAATTTGATAGGAAGAATCATTTCCCAGAAATGAGACAGGTAGTATCCCGGGTCATAGAATAGGCAGTGTCCCAGGCGGGCACCGATCAGAATACCAAAGAAACAGTAAAAGAAAAGCGGGTCAAACTTCTTTTCCTCTATCTTTTTATCCCGGTACTGGTAGTGAACAACCACATAAGCAAAGAATATTCCTACTGCCCACAGTAATCCGTAATAACGGATAGAAATGCCGAACAGGTTGAATAGTTCGGGATTCGGGTTCCAGTTGATGGATAATAGCATGGTATTCATTCTATATTGGATTAATGTTAATGATTAGATTTTTTGAATTTCTCCGCAACCATCCGGTAGGTCGGTATATCTATTCCCTGTTCTTCGGCTGCTGCAATCATGTCGAAGAGCAATCCTTGTATTTCCGAGTCGTGTCCGCGTGCCAGGTCTTTTTGCATAGAAGCGGTACTTTCGGGGTCGAGCTTGTCAATCACTTTCAGGTTGTAGCTGACTGGGTCTTCGGGAAATTCGACGCCTAGTTTCTTTCCTAAGGCAGCGCTTTCCGTAGAAAGTCCGATAAATGTATTCCGTATCTTTCCCGGTTTCTGTACTTCTCCCATCGGAACGTCGTAGTAAGCACCCGTTACGGCCATTGCAGAGATAAACGACCATTTGATAAACGTATCCCGGTTGATGTCTGGTGACAGGTCTACCTTTATGCCTGCTTCCTGCAAGTCTTGTTGGATGGCTTCCAGCAATCCGGGCTTCACAACCGTGCCGTGATGAGCACCATATACCAGACGGAATATTTTTCCCATTTGGGTGATTTCTCCGGTGCCGGATAAGAAGCCTACGATATAGATGCAGCCGTCGAGAACGGTAACTTCCGGAACTAGCTTCTGTATGCGCGGCCCTGTGCCATATACATTCAGAATAGGGATGACAACCGTGTCTTTGTGTGCTGCTCTTTTTATCAGTTCTACGATGGAATCGACCGAATAACCTTTCACGCATACAAATATCACATCTGCTTTCCCGCTAAATTCTTCAGCCGTAGTAACCGGGATTCGGAGCGTATGTTCACCCTTTAAATCCGACTTCAGTTTCAAACCGTTCGTTTGAATCGACTGCAAATGAGCTCCACGGGCAATACAAGTTACATCTTTGCCTGCCAGCGACAAGAATCCTGCGATACTGCCGCCTACACCTCCCGTTCCTGCAATGAGATATTTCATATTGTTAGCGAATTAGTAATTAATAAGTCGTCGGTAGTTACCGATAATCACACGTTGAAACGGAAATGCATGATGTCGCCATCCTGCACCACATATTCTTTTCCTTCCACACCCAGTTTTCCGGCTTCTTTCACAGCTGCTTCCGAGCCGTATTTGATATAATCATCGTATTTGATAACTTCGGCACGGATAAAGCCTTTTTCAAAATCGGTGTGGATCACTCCGGCACATTGAGGAGCTTTCCATCCTTTTTCGTATGTCCAGGCACGTACTTCTTGTACACCGGCAGTGAAATATGTTTCGAGATTCAGGAGTTTATAAGCAGATTTGATAAGACGTGCTACGCCCGATTCTTCCAAGCCTACTTCGGCAAGGAACATCTGACGGTCTTCATACGTTTCCAGTTCGGCGATGTCCGCTTCTGTTTTGGCTGCGACAATCAGGATTTGAGCATTCTCGTCTTTTACTGCTTCGCGTACCATATCTACGTATTTATTTCCGTTTACTGCGCTTGCTTCATCAACATTGCAGACATACATTACCGGCTTGCTGGTCAATAAGAACAGTTCGTGAGCAATCTTTTGTTCGTCTTTTGTTTCAAAAGTCACTGTACGTGCAGATTTTCCCTGTTCCAATGCGTCTTTATATTGAACGAGTACATCGTAAGCTAACTTTGCAGCTTTGTCTCCGCCCGTCTGTGCTTGTTTCTGTACTTTCTGGATACGGCTTTCGATGGTTTCCAGGTCTTTCAATTGAAGTTCGTAGTCAATGATTTCTTTGTCGCGGACGGGATTTACGCTTCCGTCTACGTGTGTCACATTGTCGTCATCGAAGCAACGGAGTACGTGGATAATTGCATCTGTCTCACGGATATTGGCAAGGAACTTGTTTCCCAGTCCTTCACCTTTGCTTGCGCCTTTCACCAGTCCGGCGATATCTACGATTTCTACAGTTGTAGGAACAATTCGTTGGGGGTGCACCAATTCAGCGAGTGCGTTCAGACGTTCGTCAGGAACAGTGATTACACCTACATTGGGTTCAATTGTACAGAAAGGGAAATTTGCCGCCTGTGCTTTCGCATTCGACAAACAGTTGAAAAGTGTCGACTTACCCACGTTCGGTAGTCCTACAATACCACATTGCAATGCCATTTATCTATTTCGTTTTTATTTAGTTATCGATAATCTGACTGCAAAGATAGGCATTTTGGCAGAGTTTTAATATTTTGCCTGATATTTCTTATAAAAAATCAAGAATAAAGTAAATCCAATTAGAGCAAATGGTACACCCGCCAGAGCCGGATAACGGTATCCACCACTAACAGCCAGTCCGCCTGCATAAGCACCGATGGCATTTCCGAGATTGAATGCAACCTGCACGCAGGCTGCTCCCAGCATTTCTCCTCCCTTTGATACGCGGATAATTAATATCTGCTCCGGACTGGATACTGCGAACAGTCCTGCCGTACAAAGACACATCAACAGGGCTGCTGCCCATTTATAGGGAGAAAGGAAGAAAATGAGCAATAACATAATACAGATAAGTGCTTGTGCGGCAGTCCCTACTTTTCCGGGGGTGTAGCGGTCGGAGAGACGTCCGCTAATCAGGTTTCCCATCACCATACCGAAGCCGGCAAGGATCATTAAAGGCGTAATGCTTTCAGCGGAGAAGCCGGACACATTGGTAAGCATCGGATTGATGTAGCTATACCAGCAGAATACACCGCCATTACCTAGTGCCGTAGCACCGAGAATCAGCCACGGAGCCGGAGTTCTAAGAAAGCGGAATTGTCCTTTAAAGCCGGTATCCTTTAAGCCTTCTACATGCGGAACCCATCGCCAGATGTAATATAGGATAACAATTCCCCAGATACCGACCAGCAAGAAAGTGGCACGCCAGGAAAGCATGGTACTTAGGGAAGTGCCCAAAGGTACACCAAACAGGTTGGCAATGGTCATTCCTGCAATCATGATGGAGACGGCTTCCGAACCTTTACCCTTGTCGGCTAGTTTCTCTGCAACAATAGAGCCTACTCCGAAGTATGCACCATGAGGCAAGCCGGAGATAAAACGGGCAGCGAGCAACACCCAGTAATTGGGAGCCATAGCCGCACAGATATTACCTATCATAATTAAGGTAACTAATACTAACAGAATATGTTTTAGCGGATATTTGCGAGCCAGTGTCAATACAGGTGCACCGACACAGACGCCTAATGCATAAGCAGAAATGAAATGCCCTGCGGTAGGAATACTAATACCTAAATCTTTTGCCACATCGGGCAAAATTCCCATCATTACAAATTCGGCAATACCTAATCCCAGTGTGCCGAACGCCAATGCAATAAGACTCTTCTTCATACAAAACTTAACCTTAATACCTGTTACCTTTTTACCTTACTATTATTTGCCGCTTATTTATTTCGGCTGCAAAGGTAAAACAAAATCTTTCAGGGTGAGTTCGATGAGATAGATTTTGATTTAAATCAAATTAGACAATGTTGGTGTAAGCTGATGACGGGAGATTTATGTAGTATATGTAAATTGTAGCCATTTACTTTCTTTCCAATTCTTGCAAATATTTGAAGAATTTGCAAGAATTAGCAAGAAAAGAATGTGATATTGAGAAATGTGTACTTGCTAAGTAATATCATTAATAGACTTATTGTTTCCTTATCCATTCAATGATATCTTTCAAGACTTCCGGATTGATTGTTTCTTCCAACTGCCCGTATTCAGCCAATGTTCCTTTTTCGCAAGTCTGAAACAGATGATTTAAGTTCGGATAGGCTTTGACTGTTACATTTTTGTTTCCATTTCCGGTGATTCTTTCCTGAATGGCAGCAAGATTCATGGCGGCATCCACTTGAATATCCTTTTCTCCGTTCAGAGCCAGAACCGGACATTTTAGTTTCTTCAAATCCTGGGCCGGGTCATATCTCATAAAATGAAGATACCACGGAGAAGTCATCGAACTGATTTGTGCGGATAGTTGCTGGATGGTATTCAGGTCTTTCAATTGTTCGGGAGACATTGTTTTTGTAACATCTGCATACAGTTCTTTCTGCAACTCTTCGGGAGTTTTGTCTGTTTGTTGCAGTATGGCATATCTGTTCCGTATCGAAGGCTTCATCCCTTGCCAGACGGCATCCGGCATTCCCTGGGATTTAGAGATTAACTCTACCTGCTTCAGCATCAGACTGTCGCCTCTCACGCCGGCTCCTGCCAATGAAACGACAAATGCAATGGATGGGTCCTTTTTGGCAACGATGAATGCAATGATTCCGCCTGCGCTATGTCCGATAATTCCGATTTTCTTTGCATTTATTTCTTTTCTGCTGCGCAGATAATTCACCATTGCTTCCGTATCTGTGGCAAAATCCTCATTGGTAGCTGTTGCGTGAGTACCTTGTGAAGCGGCAGTACCCCTGTCATCACATCTAAGCACAGCAATTCCGTTTCGGGTCAGATAATCGGCGATGACAAAGAAAGGTTTGTGTCCCATGATTTCCTCATCCCGGTTCTGCGCACCGCTTCCTGTCACCATTACCACTGCCGGAAATTTAGTTCCTTTTTCGGGAAGAGTCAATGTTCCGGCAAGGTTAATACCATCGCGTTCATTCCTCACGGTGACTTCTTCACTTCTGTAAGGGAAAGGCGGTTGAGGCTCCTGCGGACGCTTGGGGCGGCTGGCTTCTCCCTTTTTCAAATTCAACGGAAGGGGCATCCCTTGCGTAAATGTTCCGTTGATTGTGTTATCACTGTTCAGTTTTCCTTTGTACGAAGCATGAATCACAGGTATCTGGATAATTAAAGTAGAATCATTGAAAGAAGTAGTCTGTGTCTTGATACCGTTGGCTCCCTGGTCGGGACTGTCCAGTGTGGTCACATAAGCGCCTTGTTCCGTTTGACTGATGTGGAATACAATAGTCAATGAACCGGTGGGAAGGGAAAGTTTTCCGTGCCAGGCTCCCGAAATATCTTGGGCGGAAACAGAGGATGAGAAGAACACTCCGGCTAATAGTCCGGTAATGAATATAACGATGTAGGTAGCCTTAACTATTTTCATAAGCGAAAAATTAGGTTTAATCTTAATTGTAAATATAAGATATATACAAAGGTAACAATTTTCATCATTATAAAAATAAGACATTACCTAATCTTGTCAGAATCCGGTAATATCTTATTGGGCTGTTCCTGTATACTATTACAGTTTTTATTGTTAAGCACAACCTCTATTCCAAACTATATAGCCTCCCTTAAAAAACGATGATTCTTAAAAAAGGAATATTTAATCATCGGAGAAGGACATAAATCGCAGTTTGGTAAAGAAAAGCCGGAAAATGCCATGCATTTGTAATTACGTGATTCTCTATTCTCGCTGTTTTGGGAATATACTAATCGAATTGCGATAGATTCTTGATTCTTTTTGTTATTTGGAGAGTAGATACCTGAATAACCAATCATTTTATTATTTTCTCCTTTCCAATATATTATGATAAACTAGGGAGAAAATATTTCTTAATAGTCCATTTTTATCTTCTTCACCGGAGAACGATAGCTTCCTCGGTGAGGAACAAGTCGATGCACACCGAGGAACACTTCGTTGGTTTTAAGGCAATGAACGGTTCCTGAATAGAGAAAGATGTATATCTTGTTTGGCTTTATGCAATATTAGACTGTTTTTTGTATGCTCATGCGTTTATTTATACAGTTTATTTTCTAGTTTGCTACTTTCTAACTGGCTATTTTCCTGTAGAATATTAAAAGTAGAACATTGACAGGCCTATGCTATCATTTCGAGTTAATTCATCACACGCATTTTCATACCTTATTTCTCTGGAATAGTTGCAGGATGGACATTTCTCCCCATTATTAAACATTTGTTCTACATAAATAAATAAGTGGTGGCTAAATTTGCATCGTTATTAACTACATAATATTATGAAAAAGATAATCTATCTAGTTCCTACGTTGTCTTTAGTAGGTTGTACCTCACAGCCAGTAGAAGAAAAGCCGAATGTGATTGTGATTCTTGCCGATGATCTGGGATTTGGTGATGTCAGCGCTTATGGCTCTACTACGATTCATACTCCGAATATCGACAGTCTGGCTCATGGCGGAGTTTGTTTCACGAACGGATATGCCACTTCGGCAACTTCCACTCCCAGCCGTTATGCTTTGATGACCGGAATGTATCCGTGGAAAAATAAGGATGCAAAAATCCTGCCGGGAGATGCTCCTCTTATCATTAATGAAAATCAGTTTACCTTGCCGAAGATGATGCAGCAGTGCGGGTATGTGACCGGAGCTATCGGAAAGTGGCATTTGGGGATGGGAGACGGCAATGTCAACTGGAACGAAACCGTCAAACCGGGTGCCAAAGAAATCGGTTTCGACTACTCTTGCCTGATTGCGGCAACCAACGACCGTGTCCCGACGGTTTACGTGGAAAACGGTGATGTAGTAGGACTCGACCCGGCCGACCCTATCGAAGTGAGTTACGAGCATAATTTTGAGGGCGAACCGACTGCCATCTCTCATCCGGAGATGCTGAAAATGCAGTGGGCACACGGACATAATAACTCTATAGTAAACGGAATTCCTCGTATCGGATATATGAAAGGCGGACAGAAAGCCCGTTGGAAAGACGAGGATATGGCCGACTATTTTGTAGATAAGGTAAAGAACTTTGTTACTGAACACAAAGGTGCTCCTTTCTTCCTGTATTATGGCTTACACGAACCTCACGTCCCTCGTGCTCCCCACCAGCGATTTGTGGGCAAAACAACGATGGGGCCTCGTGGCGATGCCATCGTTGAGGCAGACTGGTGTGTCGGCGAACTGCTTGCCCACTTGAAGAAAGAAGGCTTGTTGGAAAAGACACTGATTATCTTCTCCAGCGATAACGGGCCGGTTCTGAATGACGGTTACAAAGACGGTGCTCCCGAACTGGCAGGCGATCACCTTCCTGCAGGAGGTCTGCGCGGAGGTAAATATAGTTTGTTCGACGGTGGTACGCATATTCCTCTGTTTGTTTATTGGAAAGGAAAGATTCAGCCGGTCGTATCCGATGCACTGGTTTGTCAGGTAGATATTCTCGCTTCTCTGGGTTCGATGATACATGCCGATTTGCCGGAAGGTTTGGATAGTCGGAACTATCTGGATGCTTTCTTCGGAAAAGAGCAGACTGCCCGCAAGGATGTAGTGCTGGAAGCGCAAGGACGTATGGCTTATCGTTCGGGCGACTGGATTATGATGCCTCCTTATAAAGGTTCCGAACGAAACCTGACCGGAAATGAATTGGGTAATCTGGGTGAATACGGATTATTTAATGTAAAAGCCGACCGGACTCAACAACAGAATATGGCGGCACAACAGCCCGAACTTCTGGACTCCCTGAAGCAGAATTTCTTTGCTGAAGTGGACGGTTATTATCGCAGTGAAGTAGAAGAAGAACCATTAAAATAAGGTCAAATGTTTATTCTGAACATAAATCCCGTTGATAAAACAATCGTTCTATTCTACCGGAGTTTATTTCTCTACCTTTGTTCTGTTCGATGTCGGACAATTAACCTTGAAGTATGTATATGAAAATGAAAGCTTTTTTAATGTTTGTATTGCTGTTCTTATGTTCGATGGGAACAAAGGCGCAGGATTTGGGGGCGAACTATAATGAAAATATAGATTACCCGATTACGGAAATAGAGATGTTGAAACAGTCGAAAGTGACTTGGGTGAGAGGATTTGTCAATATCCCCAATCTGTTTCTTCAAAATGAAAACGGGAAGATTGTTGGTGTGAAAGAAAATGCCATCAGGACACATATTCCTACACTGAAATTTATTCAGGCCAAGAAAGCCTTGGGCGACCGTGTGAAATTTATATTGAGCCTGAAAATACCTTTTGAATTATATACCGACACGGTTCCCAAAGTAGGAACTAAGGAGATGGAGTACATATTTCAGGCAACTGAAGTATTACTGAAAACCTATGATATGGCGAAGAATATTGAAATACTTGTCATGGGTAACGAACCGGAATGGGAGAATGCATTGGATACCGATCTCTGTCATGCGGACGGTGAGGATTATCGGGCATTTCTGAATGAGTTTGCCAATCGGCTGACTGCCTGGAAACAGGCTAATGGATGGACATTTGATATTTATGCCGGAGCATTGAACCGTGTATCCGAATTGCCGAAGAGCGAAACGGTACCTGCGGTAGTCTCTGTGGTTAATAACAATCCTAATGTTGTAGGGCTCGACTTACACGTTCACGCATTGAAAATCAACCAGGCGGAAGATGATTTCCGTATTATCCGCGATAAATATGGTGTAACAAAGAAACTGATTTGCACGGAATTCTCTATGGTACGTGCTTTAAATCCTCATGTAGCCGACGCACTGGGAGAATGGGGAACCAAGCATGGTTATACGGCCGGGATGAAAATTTACGAATACCTTAATCTGATAGCTGAAAAAGCTAATGCCGGTACACCGGTCAGTGCAACCGAGTTCAAGAGCCTTTTTGAGAGTTATTCCTGGTATCCGAAGAATTGGTATAAAACTTTTTATGAGGTGTTCAAGAAATATGATACGTATGCCATTACCGGACGTTTTAGTGTGGTTCCCGGTGGAGCGAGAGCTGTTTACGATGCGAAGACTGAAATGTGGGAACTTGGAGGAATTTATTTTTCCCGTTATTTAGGACTGGATGCAGACGGATTCTACAATCCCAATCCATTGCTGTATCCCGATTTCATCGCTGCCCGGGATGGATTGGCAGTTTCCAGCCTTGTCGGAGGGCAACGGGAATTGTTCATTCGTTGGGGGAATGGAGCCGATAAAACAGGTATATTGTCAGTAACAGATGAAAATGGAACAGAGGTAGTACGTCGGTCGCTTGATTCGGAGAATGACTATACATTGGTTGAAAATCTTGTTCCCGGAACTGCCTACCATGTAGCATTGCTGAAATCGGATGATGCCGTGTTGTGGAAGGATGATGTTAAGACCAAGTCTGTAACAGGAAAGTTTCCTTTGTTGAAATATCAACAAGTGGATGAATATATGTTAGTACAACTATTAAATTTGCCGGCTGATGTCTCATCTTATAAAGTAAAGCTGGATGGACAGGAAATCAATATAGTGAATAAGAACCTGAACGGACAAATACTTACCGCCGAAGTGACTTATAAGGATGGATCGGTAGAAATATTGTCGACAACTATTAGAAAGTAATTATCTTAAATTTATTCGCTTATGAAAGTAATATATGTAGTGTTGGTATGTTTGTTGGCTTTCACCTCTTGTGCGGAGACGGAATATGCCGAAAACGGGGTTGATAAGAAGAATATAACAGGATATACCGAAGTTGGGTTTTATAGTTTGGATGGAATTTGTACTTTTACAGAGCAGGAACAACTTCAGGCTGCAATTAATCCTAAACGGTTGACTTATCGCCTGCAAAATTCGGATCAAAGCAAATACATTCATGTGAAGTTTGACGGGAAGCCCACGGCTGTCGGTCAAAAGATAAAGGCTGAATTCTCATTCCAAGGAGTTTCTTTCCTCAAAGAAGGGATGGAGATGGAAGTAGTTCGTATAGATGGAGATAAAGTTTGGTTGTCAGGAGATAACGTCGGTATGGTAATCCCTGTTTTTAATAATTAAAAGAAAGATATTATGAAAAGATACATTCCTGTTGTAGCGTCATTAATGGCGTTTTCGTTGATAGCATGTGGTGAAGTCATGGATCTGACACAGCCGGAAAAGGCTGAAGTTACCTATTCCAATATTACCTTGTCGCTTTATCAGACAGGCAAATATGATTTATATCTGGATGAGCCGGAATACCAATATAACATTATGGTGGAGAAAAGCCATTGCGAAAAAGAAGCAAAGGCGGAATTGGCTGTTGTCGATGCCAAAGAGTTTGGTGAAGAATATCACCTCTTACCTGTGGAATATTATGATCTGGATGGAAGTAATTTTAATTTTAAGGGGGACGATGTCCTGCGTATGGTAAATTTGCGCTTCCATGATTTAGGTACGCTTGACGGATCAAAGAAATACGTTCTCGGTTTGAAACTGGTTTCCGACGATCTTGCAGTCAATCAAGAGAAAAGTACAATGACTTTCTTCCTGCAACAGAAACAGGGAGAAATCGACAACCCTTATACCGTGGCGACAACGAACGACTTGATAACTCTCGGAGAGAAACTCAAAGATGGTAAGACGATCTATGCCAAGATAGAGAATGATATTGATTTGCAAGGTGTAGACTGGCAACCGATAGAGACTTCGGTTTCCAAACAACTTGTATTGGATGGAGGCGGACATACGATTCGTAATCTGAAAGTAAATACTTCCTCTTCTGTTAATCAGGGATTCTTTGGATTGTTGGTTGGTAAGTGTTCCAATATAAACTTTGAAAATGCGCAGATTACAGCCAATACAAAGATGGCAGGCATCCTTGCCGGACAGGTGGGAGCTGCTACTTCTCCGGGTATTGTGGAGAATGTTCGGGTATCCGGTACGATTTCTTTAACTTCGGGAACGGGAGCGGCTGCCTGGGATAACGGTCAGGCTGGTGGTATCTGTGCAAGACTTCATGGTGCAGATAGTAAAATTCATCAGTGTACATCGGCAACGGATATTACTGCCGTATGGTGCGCCGGCGGTATTTGTGGGGAAACGAGAGGCGGAGCAACGATCTCTCAATGCTCTTCCACTGGGGATATTGTGACTGAATCATGTGTAGGAGGCATTGTTGGACGTATGTTATATTCTATCGTTACGCAGTGTTATTCTTCAGGTCTTGCACAAGCTTTCCCGATGAAAGTGGCGAATCCTGCGGGTGGTATTGCCGGATTTGTAGATCCTAGTCCGACAGCTGTGATCTCTTATTGTTATTCCGATTGCGAGATTTCCGCTCAAAATCAGGTAGGCGGTATTATGGGATTTGCTAACAAGGCGACAGGAATCACCGTAACACATTGTGTGGCTTGGAACCAGAAATTATTCTCTAACGGTGCACCTAAGTCGGGAAGAATTTGCGGACGCTTTAACAAGAATGAGGCTAATAATTGCTATGCGAATCCAAATATGGAATGTCGTTTCTCTGCCAATACGCCCGCTATCGTAGACGAAGAAATACCCGATTACGGAGCACAAACATTTGGTGCCGACCGTTACAATGGTCTTTCTACGATGAGTACCCCGATAGATGCTGCCAAGGCTCTTTCTTGGGATGAAGCAATATGGAATCTCGCAGGGGAGAAACCCGGTTTGGTTTGGATGTTAGATTGAAATTTTGTAGATGAGATAAAGATCAGATATAGAATAAAATAGGTATGAAAAAATATAAAATGACAAAAAGACTTATTCTCGCATTAGGAATCATTGGTTTGTCTGTCACTGGGGTACGGGCTGATTCGGTTAATGAGAAGGAGATCACTTATGCCGATCCTACAATTTATGTGGAAAACGGCAAGTATTACCTCACCGGCACACGCAATCAGGAACCGCAGGGCTTTGCTATCCTCGAATCGACCGATCTGGAGCATTGGACGGTGCCTGATGGCACTTCTCTACAACTGATTCTGCGGAAAGGAGATCGAACGTATGGTGAAAAAGGCTTCTGGGCACCTCAATACTTTAAGGATAAAAGAACTTATTATTTCACTTATACTGCTAATGAGCAAACAGTAATTGCTTCCTCAAAATCGGTATTCGGACCTTTCCGGCAGAAGGAAGTCAAACCGATAGACGCTTCCGCTAAGAATATAGACTCTTTCCTATTTAAGGATGATGATGGAAAATACTACCTGTATCATGTCCGCTTTAATAAAGGCAATTATCTTTGGGTAGCCGAGTTTGACATAAAGAAGGGAAGTATCAAACCGGAAACATTGAAACAATGTATGGACTGTACGGAGTCTTGGGAAAAGACTCCGAACTATAAGTCTGCACCGGTGATGGAAGGACCGACTGTTATGAAGTGGGACGGGGTATATTACCTCTTCTATTCTGCCAATCATTTTATGAATATCGACTATTCGGTAGGTTATGCCACTGCTTCTTCCCCTTTCGGTCCGTGGAAAAAGCATCCGAACAGTCCGATCATTCATCGCAGCCTCGTAGGAGAAAACGGATCAGGACATGGAGATGTATTTAAAGGTCTGGATGGAAAATATTACTATGTTTACCACGTTCATCGTTCAGATTCCACCGTGTCCCCTCGTAAAACACGTATTGTTCCGCTCATCCTGAAGAAAGGAAACGATGGCATATACAACATCACCGTAGACAAAGAGCACGTCATAAAGCCAATGTGGAAATGATTTGTTCAGAAATGTAGTAGAGAAATCTATTTTGCACATTTGTACGGGTTTTGAGGATAATCTTCCTTTTCATTTGAAGATTTTCCCGCTTAATTTGTGTCTTGAGATAAAGAATTTGTTAACAGTTAAAAATAATGTTTATGAAAAGAGACAGACTTTATTTTTCTTTCTTATGTCTTTGTTGCTTTTTGTTTTGTGCGCTGGACGTGCAGGCACAACAAGATTATTGGAAGGGACAAGTGAAGGATGCAGTATCTGGTGAACCGATGATTGGCGTCAGTGTTCGCGTGAAAGGTACGGGAAGCGGTACGATTACTGATTTTGACGGTAATTTTACTGTGAAGGCATCGAAAGGAGACGTACTTGTCATTTCTTATGTGGGTTATAAAACTCTGGAACTGGATTTAAAGAATAAAACGACTTTAGGAGTAATCTCTTTAGGAGAAGATACGGAGACACTGGAAGAAGTGGTAGTGGTTGGATACGGTGTACAGAAAAAGGTATCCAGTGTCGGTTCCATTGCTACTGCAAAAGGAGATGATTTATTAAAGATAGGTAGCGTGAACTCCGTTTCCGAAGCCTTGCAAGGTCAGATGCCGGGTGTGGTTGCCATCAATTCCACTTCAAAGCCGGGAGCCGATAAGGCTTCTTTATTGATTCGTGGTAAGTCTACCTGGGGAGAAGCGGAGCCACTGGTATTAGTGGATGGTATCGAACGTGACTTCAACGATGTCGATGTGAACGAAATCGAATCTATTTCTGTACTGAAAGACGCTTCGGCAACTGCGGTTTACGGTGTGAAAGGTGCGAACGGCGTTATCTTGTTGACAACCAAACGCGGACTCGAACAGAAACCGGAAATCTCATTCACAGCTAACTTCGGTTTTAAACAACCTTCTGCTGCTCCTGAATGGTCTGACTATGTGACCTCTATGAAACAGTATAACAGAGCCCAGGCTAATGATGGTAACTGGGGAGCAATGGTTCCCGAATCTACCATTACCGCATGGGAAAATGCGTATGCTACCGGAAATTACGGTCCATATAACGATGTCTTTCCCGAAGTGGACTGGTGGAAAGAACTGGTAAAGAATGTAGGTTATGAACAGGCTTATAATCTTAATGTACGTGGTGGTACGAAGAAAATGAGTTATTTCGTATCTTTGGGTTATTTGCATGACGGAGATATTTTTAATACTACCAAACAAGAGGATTTCGATCCTTCCTTCTCTTACCGTCGTTATAACTGGCGTAGTAATTTCGACTTCAATATCACAAGTACTACTAAACTTTCGTTCAATGTGGCCGGTAAGATGGGTTATCAGAACCAACCGTCTTATTATGAGAATGTCGATTCTCCGGATGAACGTTTTTTTAAAACGTTCTTTACGGCTCCAAGTAATGAATTTCCGATTAAATATAGTAATGGAATATGGGGAGACGGGTTAAGCTCCGATCAAAATATAGCCTGTCTGATGAACGAAGGAGGTAGTCGTAATATTAAGCAACATCAAGGTTTCTACGATGTAATCTTGAATCAGAAGCTGGACTTTATTACAAAGGGACTGTCATTGAAAGCATCATTGTCTTACACTACTTCTTCTTCATGGACTACCCAGATCATGCCGGGTAAGATTTTAGGTAAAGACGATTTGGTTGCCCAACGTACACATATTCGTATTAATCGTGTGTATGATTACGCCAATCCTATTTATAATGCTGACGGAACAATTACTTATAATTATACCGAGAAACGCTATCCGGATGAAAATGCTCCCGGAGATTTGCCTGTTGGTGGTGTTTATGACGGTTTCAAGGCTTACGGACGTAAACTTTATTACGAATTAGCATTGAATTATAGTCGCCAGTTTGGCGATCACGATGTAAGTGCCTTATTTGTATTTAACCGTAAGATGAACGAATCAACCAATACTGCTAATTCGGGTGTGATGAACTTCCCGGCTTACGAAGAAGACTGGGTAGGCCGTGTCACTTACAACTTCAAAGAGCGTTATCTTGCTGAATTTAACGGTGCCTACACTGGTTCGGAAAAATTTGCTCCGGGACGCCGTTTCGGATTCTTCCCCTCTGCCTCTATTGGTTGGCGTATCAGTGAAGAACCATGGGTAAAGAAATTGACCAAAGGTGTACTGACCAACCTGAAAGTGCGCTATTCGTATGGAGTAGTTGGTAATGATAAAGGTGCTACCCGTTTCAACTATATTCAGAAGTTTGAGCAACTATCTGCCAATGCGCAGTTTGGTAAATATCAGACCAGTAACTGGGGACCTTTATACAAAGAAGGAAAATTGGCCGACCCCGATGCTACCTGGGAAGAATCTATTAAGCAGAATATCGGTATCGAAATAGGTTTGTGGGGTAAACTAAACTTTACTGTGGACTTGTTCGATGAAAAGCGTAATAACATTTTGATGACACGTAATACGATTCCGTCATGGGCCGATAGTGGTATTGCTTTTCCGCAGGTGAATCTGGGTAAGACTAAAAATCACGGTCTTGAACTGGATATTGCTTGGAACGACCGTATTGGAAAGTTTAATTATTACGCGAAGTTTAATTTTGCAACCAGTGAGAACCGTGTTGTCTTTATTGATGACCCGAAGAATCAGAGCGAATATTTGAAAAAAGCCGGAAAGTCAATCGGATATGTGAATAAATACCTGGCAACAGGAAACTTCCAGTCATTGGATGATATTTATAACTCGGCGCAGTCCACTATTGCCAATGGTACACATAATACATTGATTCCGGGAGACTTGTATTACATCGATTATAATGGTGACGGCATGATTGATGCTAAGGATATGGTTCCGATGAAAAACCTGAACTATCCGACTACTACCCTCGGATTTACATTGGGAGGTTCTTACAAAGGAATCGGATTCAATATGTTGTGGTACAGTGCTATGGACGTTTATAAAGAAGCGATTCCTTCCTATTTATGGGATTTCCCGGAAGGTAATATCAAGGCTCAACCAAATACGTTGAATACATGGACAGCCGATGCTCCGATTCAAGGCGGTCCGATTCGCCCCAGTATTCATGTTCAGAGAAGTTATAATTCGGTGGCTAGTACATACACATATACCAACCATGCTTATCTTCGCTTGAAGAACCTGGAAGTGAATTATCAGATTCCGAAGCGTTGGTTGCAGCCTTTACGTCTGACAAAACTGCAAGTATATGTCAACGGTACCAATTTGTTGACGTTCTCGAAAGGTGATTCCCGCCGTGACCCCGAACATTCGGGACAGAATGTTTATCCGGTGGTGAGACGTTATAACATTGGTTTTAGATTAGGATTATGAGACACTTTAAATTTACTGATATGAGAAGACATAAGTTGAATTGGATATGGATCATTCTATTGGGGTTGTTTGTAGGAAGTTGTGAGGACTATCTGGACCGCTCTCCCGATGACGGACTTTCCGAAGATGATGTTTATAAAGATTATAGCAGTTTGTTAGGGTTCATGGACCGCATCTTTCAAAATGATGATATATTAATCTTTACACATGGTATCAACTCTTATTCGAATACATACGTAACGGTAGGTAATTTATCGGATGAATATGCATCCGTTCGCGATAATGATCCGTCGAAGTTTGTCAATGCAGGTAACTGGCTGGAGAATGCCGGTACACGTTTCGAAATAGGAAGTAAAAGTGATGGGAAGAATTTCAAAAGTGCTATTTCTCGTGCTTATACCGGACTTCGTATCGTGAACCGTGTAATTAGCGGAGTAGATCAAGTGAAATCCATCACAGACGACCAAAGGAGAAAACTGTTGGGACAGGCTCATTTCCTACGTGCCTACTTCTATTTTGAGATTATCAAGCGATATGGCGGAATGCCCATCTTTGACCAGCTTTGGGGAGCATCGGATGACTTTGACTTTCCCCGTAAAACTTATCAGGAATCCAATGCTTGGATGCAGACAGACTTGGATAAAGCCATTGAATATTTACCTATAAGCTGGCCTGACGAGGAACATGGACGGCCTGACAGAGTAGGCGCCATGGCATTAAAAGCGATGACACAGCTTTATGCTGCCAGCCCTTTGATGCAGAACGACTTGAATTCTATTGAAAACAAAGGGTATGGAAAAGAGATGGCTGCCGAAGCTGCCCGTAGTGCGCAAAAGGCGATCAATGCTATTGAAAGTCACGAATATTATCGCTTGATGAATCACGACGAATATCGTAGTATTCAATTAATGCCTAATTCCAATCAATTCGCACAGCCGGAATACTTATGGTTCCTGCGTTGGCATCATGGCAACTGGTCTGCTTTCGTCAGAGCGCAATGGCTGACACAACCATACGATAATAAAACCGGTGCCGAAGGTACTCCTTATAATGCTCCGACACAAAATGCGGTAGATATGTACGAACGTAAGGGAGCTGACGGCAACTACTATCCGATCACTGATCCGCGTTCCGGTTATGATGCGGTAAAGACTACCAATCCTTACTCGGATAGAGACCCTCGCTTCACTAATAATATCCTCGTGCCCGGTGAGCAATGGGGAAAGAATTTACAGGGTGTTCCTTATTATCTGACTACTTATTCGGGCGGTTACTCCGAGAACTTCATTTCTACCAATCAGTTTACGAGAGGCTCTCAACAGACCGGATATATGTGTAAGAAGTTCATTTGGCCGGAAGCAAGTGTGCCTTTGTTTGGCGAAGCTGGTTTCCAATTATATCGTTTGGTGGCTGTGTACATTCGTGTTTCGCAAGTTTATCTGGATATGGCAGAGGCTTCATACGAGGCGACAGGTGATCCGGATGCAGTCGTTACGGGTTGTACGATGTCGGCCCGTCAGGCTTTGAATAAAATCCGTGTAAGAGCCGGAATCGGCGAACTACCGGATGGAGTGGATTTTAGAGAAGCTTATCGTCGGGAACGTGGTGTGGAATTGATGTTCGAAGGACACCGCTGGTATGATATCCGCCGTTGGATGATTGCTGAAGACCTGTTTAAGGGTGAATATCCGATCATGGGTGTCAAAGCAACCCCGATCAATCATTCTTATACGGCCGACCAGTTGAAAGTGGAAAAAGCCTGCACTTATAAGTTGACCGACTTTACTTACGAGTATGTTCCGGTGAGGACAGCCGTGCGGACGTTTAACAAGCGTAATTATTGGTATCCGCTACCGATGGATGAAGTGGCGGCTTTGGATAATCTTCAACAGAACCCCGGATGGTGATACCTAAAATAAAGAAAAGTATATGAGAAACAAGATTAGATATATAAGACTGATAGGGCTCATATTTGTCCTTATCGTTGGCTCTAGCCTGACTTTCGCACAGAATAAATCAAAGAGAAAGTCGGCGAAGAAGCCTTTGGTGGAAGTAGTTTCTATTGTTACCGACGAGAAAGGTAGCCCGTTGAAGAATGTTTCTATCATTTGTGGAGAAGGCGCAGTCGTTCTATATACAGATGCAAAGGGACGTTTTCAGACGAAGGTCGAGAATGACGCAACCGTCATGGTGGAGGCTTTGGGATATGAAGATAAAGTGTATAAGCTGACAGGCAGCAATATCGTTCCTGAAAAGATTGTCCTGAAGAAAGAGCCTCTGTTCCTGACCGAAGAATCGTTGGTGAATAGAGCCGATGGTGGCAAGACGTATAAAGGGAATGAAGTAGGCGCAACGAGCGTACTGGAGAACGGACAGTTCGGAACGTTCCCTGATTTGACGCTGACTAATATGCTGCAAGGTAAAATGTTAGGTCTGCAAGTTCGCTCCACAGTCAGCGGATTGGGTAATAATACGCCTGATTTATTTATCCGTGGCCAGCATGGCATGTCGGAGAATACAGCTATTGTTATCATCGATGGTGTGGAACGTCCGGCAGCGGATTTGATTCCTGAAGAAATCGAACGTATCGAGTTGCTGAAAGATGCCACTGCCAAGATTCTTTATGGGGCGCGTGCTGCGAATGGCGTACTTTGGGTGACTACCCGCAGAGGAAAGGCCAACCGCCGCATTTATAACGCAACCGCCGAAGCAGGTGTGGTACAGATGACGCGTACTCCTGATTTTCTGAATTCTTATCAGTATGCTAATCTGTACAATGAAGCGCGTGCAAATGACGGATTGACTCCTTACTATAATCAGAAACAACTGGAAGGATATAAAAACTCCAAAGGAGCCAATGACCTATTGTATCCGAACGTCGATTTGTACGATCAGTTATTGAACAAAAATGCCAACTATCGGAAAGTATCGTTCGATATGACGGGAGGTACCGACAGAGTGCGTTATGCCCTGATTGCCGGATATGTAGGAGGTAGCGGATTTGAAGACGTTACCTATACTCCGCAACTGCACCGTCTGACTCTTCGCGGAAACCTCGACTTCAATGTAACGGATTTCCTGACTATATCCGCAGACGTTGCCGGACGTATGGAAATGCGTAAATGGGGGCAATTGGACTGTGGTCAGGTATTTACGGCCCTGTCTACGCATCGTCCGAATGAATACCCGCTGACTATGTCACCGGAAGAAACCGGACTAGCCAGCTCGGACGGAATTCCTTTGTTTGGCGCAAGTCTGCTGCGTCCGATGAATGCATACGCGGAAACAATGTACGGAGGATATACGGATGAGCGTTATACACGCAGCCAGACCAATATCGGTTTGAAATTCGATCTTGATATGCTGACAAAAGGGTTGAAAGCCGGTGCTTTCCTTTCTTTCGACAACTATGATTACCTGCAACTCTCTTTGAGCAAAGTCTATCCGACGTATGCCATCAAAACATATCGTAACTTTGCCGGTGAGGAACAGATCATGTACACCCAGATGAAGAAAACAGATGTAGCCACTTCACAGAGTCGGAAGTCGACTACCTTGCAGCAGACATTGGGTTGGAATGCCTTTGCCGCATACGAGAATACATTCAACCAAAAGCATGATGTATCGGCACGGCTGACTTACATGTACTCGAAAACAACGAATCAGGGAGTGACCCAGGACATCATCAATGCAAACTACGCATTGCGCTTAAACTATATGTATGACCGCCGTTATGCTGTGGAAGCCGACATGGCATTGATGGGAAGCAACCGTTTCAAATCGGGAAATAAATACTTCTTCTCGACTGCGGGTGGCCTTGCCTGGATTCTAAGCAATGAAGATTTCCTGAAAGACAATGAATACGTGAACTTCCTGAAACTGAAAACCAGCGCCGGTATATTGGGCTATGACAGAAGCACTGAACATTTATTGTATGAACGTGCCTGGTCGCAAGACGGCAGCTTCCGGTTCGGAACAACGAACAATGGCGCTACGGCTTACTATTCCACTTTTGTCCGTGCGGGCAATCCGAACCTGAAATGGGAAAAGGCAGCAGAATGGAACATCGGTGTGGAAGGCTTGTTCCTGAACAACCGCTTATATACCGAAATGAACTATTTCCGTGAGAAACATACGGACATCATCGGTTCTGTTGATGCCTCTTACGGGGATTATACTGGCAACTTTACCTACCAGGATAACATGGGCTCCGTCTTGAATCATGGTATAGAAGGAATGTTCACTTGGAGCGACCGCATCAACGACTGGGCTTATTCGGTAGGAGCCAATTTCGTATGGTCAAAGAATAAAGTATTGAAATGGAACCAGGTGAAACATGGTGAAGAATACCGCTACACAGTGGGGCGTTCTACCGATGCTATGATGGGACTGGTTGCCGAAGGATTATTTGGCAAAGATGTAGTCATCAACGGACATGCAACCCAGACGTTTGCCGATTATCAGGAAGGCGACATCGCCTACAAAGACCTGAACGGTGATAAAATCATTGACGGTCGTGACGTAAAGGAACTCGGAAACTCATTCCCACGTACTACATTGGGCATCGATTTCAATGTAAGTTATAAAGGCTGGGGGTTGTATCTTCAGGGATATTCCGAACTGGGCGTTCACACTTGGGCAACGAATGCTTATTACTGGAATAATGGAGAAGGTAAATACTCCAAACTGGCATTAGACCGTTATCATCCGGCAAACAATCCGACCGGAAATTATCCGCGCCTGACAACCACTGCTGGTGAGAACAACTTCCGCAATTCTTCTTTCTGGTTGAAGAATACAAGCTTCTTCCGTATGAAGAATGTTGAATTGAGCTACACGTTCAATCAGTTCTCCCCAAGTTCGGTAGTGAAGAAGATGAAGGTTTTCGCTCGTGGTGCAAACTTGTTTGTGCTTTCTTCCGTGAAAGATTTGGATCCTGAATTGCTGAATGCCGGTGTGACAAACTACCCGGTGACGCGTACTTTTACAGGCGGAGTCTCTTTTGTATTTTAATTTTGAACAATTAATAGATGGCAATATGAAACATATATTAGGAAGTTGCGTTTTAGCAGGTCTGTTTCTCTTTTGTGCTTGTGACGACACATTGGATACAAAGGTGACGTGGCAGATCGGAGACTCTGATACCTGGAGAGTGCCGGAACTTGCTCAAGGCGTACTATATAAAGCTTATAATGGCATAGCCAACCGCCCGGATTGTTTTGAAGATAACTTTCTGGATTGTGCTACCGATAATGCAGTGACTAATCTGCGCAGCTCTTCTGTCTATAAATTAAATATGGGTGGGATGACAGCGTTTAACAACCCGATCGGAAACTGGAGTAATGCGTATAACATGTTGAACTATGTAAACTCTTTCCTCGAAAACGGCTTGACCGACCAGGTGCAGTACAACCGCACCGATCCGGAAGTGGACAAGCAAATCAAGCTGCGTCTGGAAGGTGAATCGTATTTCCTGCGTGCATGGTGGCATTTTGAGCTATTGAAGATGTACGGCGGAAAGGCGAAGAATGGAAAAGCGTTGGGTATTCCGTTGGCAGATCATTTTATTTCGCAGGATGAGGCCGCGCAGAACGGTGAATTTCTTCGTCCTACTTATCAGGCAACAGTCGATTTTATCGTCAACGATTTGGATAATGCCATCGAGTTATTACCGAATGTGTATCAGGGAGATGACCTGGAGTTTGGTAATACACAAATCGGCCGTGCCACGAAAGCGGCGGCAGCTGTTCTGAAAAGTCGTGCGCTTTTATATAGCGCAAGCCCTGCCATGCAGGATGATGACGTGACGAAGATCACCGGCATGGGACAATTCGAAATTCTGAATCCTACGGTTTACCAGGCAAAATGGGAAGCGGTAGCCAAAGAGATCAATAAGATTCTGGGCATGGAAGGTTTCGGAACTTATGTTCCTGTTGCGGCTTCCTCCATTGCCGATGTGCAGACCGAAAGTTCCGATTATGCTTTCCGCAAATATTTTAATAGTAATCTACTGGAAGGCCTTCATTTCCCGCCATTCTATTATGGAAGTGCTCGTACCACTCCTTCTCATAATCTGGTAAAGGCTTTTTATGCGAAGAATGGTTATCCGGCAACCGATGTTCGTTCCGGTGTCGATCTGTCTGATCCTGATTTCGATCTGACGCAGCTTTATGCCGTACTTGATAATCGCTTTGCGCTGAATGTCTACTATCATAGTGCTATATTTGGCGATTCCGGCCAGCCGTTGGATATGTCCGAGGGTGGAAAAGATTCTCCTTCGTTTAGTGAGAATGCTACACGTACGGGTTATTATTTGGCTAAATTCGTTTCCAAGAAATCGGCTATGCTGAATCCGATTCAGACCTTAAACTCGGTTCATTACAATCCTTTGTTACGAAAATCGGAAGTTCTTCTTAACTTTGCCGAAGCTGCTAATGAGGCTTGGGGCAACCCGACGGTGAAAGCCGAAGGATGCCTGTATTCTGCATACGAAATATTGAAAACAATCCGTTCGCAAGCCGGGGGTATCAATTTTGATCTTTATCTGGATGAAATGGCTCAAAGTAAGGACTCGTTCAGAAAGTTGATTCAGAACGAACGTCGCTTGGAATTTACTTTCGAGAATCATCGTTATTTTGATATGCGTCGTTGGGTATTGCCGTTGAACGAAGAGGTGGAGGGTGTTGCCGTTACCCGCAAGGAAGATGGTACATTCAGCTTCAAAGTACAGAAAGTGGAACAACGGAAATATGAAGTGAAAAACTATTTCATGCCGCTACCGTATGCAGAGCTGGAAAAGAATAAGAATCTAATGAATAATCAGGGTTGGGAATAACGTGCTGTTGATATAAATACTTATTTACAATGAAAAGACTAAATATATTATGGATAGGGCTGATAAGCGTTCTGATGACTGCTTGTTATGACGATTATGAAAAGGACTACGATAAGAGTTCTGTGTACTTTGCTTCGCAAAAACCTCTGCGGACACTGGTAGCCGATACAGATATGTCGATAAAGGTGGGAGTGGCTATTGGCGGTAAAAGAGAGGTGCATACCGATGATTGGGCTACGTTTGAGATCGATCCGTCTTTACTGGATGGTACGGGCTTGACACTGATGCCGGAAAACTATTATCAGTTGGCTAATCCGAACAAGATGACAATTAGCAATCCGAATCTGGCAATAGCAGATGTGAAAGTGACTTTCTCCGATGCTTTCTATAATGACGATGCCGCTTTGGATAAGCATTATGCCATCCCTTTCCGGCTGGTCGATCATAATCAGGATGAAGTAAGTACCGACGTGAACGGTCAGTTGAAGGATTACAGCATTGTAGTTGTCAAGTTCGTCAGCCAGTATCATGGGACATACTTTGTGAAAGGGAAAGTTACTAACTTATCCACCCAGCAGGTGACTGAATACAATAACAAGGATTTGAGTCAGAATATGACCCGCGACTTTGTTTCGTTAGGTAGAAACAAAGTACGCAGACCGGGTTTCGGAAACACATTGGAAAATAATGAGTCGGTAAATCTGACAGTCAATCCGGACGGAAGCGTTACTATCGAAGCCGGAGGAAGTGTTGCTATCATAGATGCGTCCGCCTCATTAGATCCTGCAGCCGAATCGTTGGAATTTGTAGGAAAGCAGCCAAAGTTTACGCTTTCTTATAAGTACACGAAAGGTGGCGTCACTTATCAGGTTGACGAGGAACTGATTCGTCGTCAGAATCCAGAAGCCGATTTACGTTTCCAGGAGTGGTAGAATAGGTATTAGTTGATATAGTTTTTATCGCCAGTGAATTAGCTTACAGCATTTGTTAGCTAGTTCCTGGCGATGTTGTTTTTATTTGCAGCCGACATTCCGTTGGCGTTTATACCGCTTAAATTAACTTACGGCTCTGTCTTATGACAGAATAGATTTCCCTTTTTCTGTTATCATCCAATAACCTATCTTTTTTAAAGGGACTTTGATTGGGAAAAATCTATCGAATGAACCTCGGTTTTTAAATTTATCGACTTTTTTAAGTAGACTCTTAATAGAGGAAACTGAAAAAATCACTTCTTCTATTTTACTTTTATTCTTTTACAAGGTCTTTTATATAGAACGTCCATTCGGTTGAGCTCACGAAAAGGTACGTGGAACATGAATGTATAACGAGATAAGATAAATGACTATGTGTACAACGATAAAATGGAAAACAGGAATACTGGTAGTTGCGATGGCGCTGGTTTGCGGATCCGCAAATGCACAACATTGGCATCGGCATTATTATTATCGTCCTGATCGGGTGGTGACTGTTGTGGTTCAACCTGACGTGACATCTTATGTCAGCAACCCTTTTAATCAAAAGGAACGATTGGCAATGGCTATAGCTTACTTGGAAACGCATAAGCACCTAGGCATCAGGCAATATGCAAAAATGACGAGACTTAGCATGGCCGCGGCAGAAGCTGAACTTGATGCTTTCGCTATGGATAAAAAAAAGCCTATACAACTTATTATCAAAGGAAAAAAGAAAGTGTATATAAAAAGACAATAGTGTATGAAGCGGATTTGGAAATTACTGGTTTTAGGAATGGCTGTTATGTTTTTGCTGCAATCATGTGTGACCGTGCGCCGGTCCCACCGCCATCACCATCGCAAACATTGTTTTGTCGTTACGCAACGGATAACCGATACGACCTTGTATAACTTTCTTCCTACCGAATGTTGGGTGGTGTCAAAACCTGCTGTTTATGAAAATGAAGGATGACCGGGAACTGGTGATGATAGCAGCTAAAGAACCGGAAAAAGGATTTCGTTGTCTGATGGCAAAGTATAAGGATGCAGTTTATTGGCATATCCGAAGGTTGGTAGTGGTTCATGAGGACGCACAAGACGCAACGCAAGAAACTTTTGTAAGGATATTCCGGTCGCTGTCCGATTTTAAGGGCGAATGTTCTTTCCGATCTTGGGTATACCGGATTGCCACCAACGAAGCCTTGCGTCTTCTAAACCGGTATCGAGACGATCGGGTATCGTTGAATGACTCTGTAGACGAGTTAGACAGTCTGATAGCCGACGAATATGTAGACTACAGCGATTTGGAAGTCGTGAAACTACAAAAAGCTATTTTAACGTTGCCAACTAAGCAACAGTTGGCTTTTAACTTACGATACTATGACGATTTGGGATATGACGAGATTGCCGGAATCATCGGTTCAACAGCAGATGGTGTAAAGTCCAGTTATCATATTGCCAAAGATAAGATTATTAAATATATGAATTCAAACAATTAGATGTATGAAAGAAGATTTTGATTTCAACCGCATAGGTAAGCGTCTGCCCTATACCACACCCGATAGTTTCTTGGATGATATAGAAAACAACGTATGGGAAACTGTAAAACAGGAGATGCAGCCTTCTAGACCCAAACGCAACTTTCGTCTTTGGTATTCTGTAACGGGAGGACTTGTGGCAGCAAGTATTGCACTATTAATTGTCTTCAACCTATTGCCCCATCATCCAAGGAATAATTTTGAAGATGTTGAAAAGGCGTTTGCCAATTTGAGCAGTAGTGATCAGGATTACCTGTTTGCAACCTATCAGAACGATTTGTTTATGAACGAATAAAAAAACAAACAGACATGAAGAATATGATTAAAATTCTTGTACTTGCAGTAGCAATGATTACTTTTAATGTGAGTACTTATGCCCAGAAGAGCGAACGACAGCGTATGACTCGGGAACAGTTGGCTGAAGCCCAAGCTCATTTTATTGCCGATGAGATGGCGATGGATGATACGACAGCCAAGCAGTTTGTAGAAACTTTCTGCCAATTCCAGAAAGATATTTGGGCATTGGGGCCCCGTCCTAAAAGAGACGCTTCCCATCTTTCGGATAAAGAAGCTGAACAGGCAATGAATGAAAGATTCACTCATAGTCAAAAGATACTTGACCTAAGGAAAAGGTATTATTTGAAATACAGCAAATTTTTGACACCCAAACAAATTGAGAGAGTATATGAATTGGAAAGAAAGATGATGAATCGCCTGTTTCATCGCTCTCAAAATAAAGAAAACCGTAAATAATTGAAGATTATGAGATTAAAAACATTTAGCATATTTGGTTTATCGTTCCTTGTGATGTTTACCCTAACTTCGTGTGATAATGAAAACCTGGTAAACGAAGAGGAACTGAATTTCAGTGATGAAAATCCTACCCTAATTGTTCTTGCTGAACAAAAGGCAGGAAATGATGGATATGATGAAAAAGGTTTTTCAATAGTAAACTGCCCTAATTCACTGGAGCTTCACAAGCTCTACAGTGGCTTAAAGCTAAATTTTCAACTGTCGGGAGTAACCAGGATAGAACTGGAAAGTGTAGACGGTTATGCCTTGTCCGGAACTGTTGGCATCCAATGGGACGAGACGGGACAGCCGGTTATCGGCGAAGCGGAAAATGCCGGTTCCATTTTGGTTTTCAATGCTCCCGATGAAAACGGTTTCACTCCGGGAAAAGACTACTCTATTTTCACCTTGCCTTGCGACCTCTACGGAGGATACCGGCTTTCCATTTACAAGGACGGACTGGTTGCCCACTATTTTGGAGTGCATCAGACTGTAGAACCGGGCACATTCATAACCCCCGGTGATTTGGCAGAAAGCGAACTGGAATTTGACGACCCGGATGCGCCGCTCGTAGAAGAAGAGCGTCCGGAACTGGATGCCACAACTACAGCCCTTCTCCGCCAATACCAACAGAACCAAACGGAAGAAAACAAGCAGGCATTATTGAATCAGATGGGAATTCGTTACGACAAGGTAGTGGCTCGAAAGAAAGCCAAGCTCCGCGAGCTGGAGAGAGAAGCTTTGACCCCGGATGTGGTGGAAGAAATGCAGGAGATTGTGGATGAGATGGTTGAGAATCGAGACGTCCGACTCGAACAGCAGTTTCTGCGACTCATCGATCCTCGAAACGACGACAATCCCAATGACGCATGGATGGTGTTGCGAGGTGCGTCAGCTCCCAATGCCTACATCGGTTATGCACCGGTAACCAATGCAGAATATGCTGCCTTTAAAGAAGACTTCACCTATAATGAAGGACAGGACAATTATCCGGTAGTATATATAACCATAGCTGAAGCCACGGCTTATTGCGATTGGCTTATAGCAAAAGACAATTTGCATAACTACCGTTTGCCGACCGACGAGGAATGGGTTCTTGGAGCCGGACACATGCCGAAAGATGTTACGATGAACGCAGGTCGTGTGGAGACGGGACTGACAGCGGTAGATGCTTACAGCCAGACAACGGGTGCTTGTGGTGGTATCGACTTCTGGGGCAACTGCTGGGAATGGACTTCATCCACAGATGCAAATGGACAATACATCATCAAAGGCGGCAGTTGGGATTCTGAACGAGACGATTGCCGTAGTGAAAAATCGGATGTGGTAAGAATTGGTACACAAGGATATACCAATGTCGGTTTCAGAGTCGTAAGAACAGATTTCATTTAATTCCCTAATAACATACGAATATGAAAAAAATATTTTTAGCAATGGCTATTGCCATTGTGACGGGTACTGCTGTGTCCGCGCAAGACGATGACAAAGAAGATAAAATCGTGGTTTCAACCCACCAAACGGATAAAGAGGATGGATATGAGGGTCATTCGGCTAGCCGATGCGGTATCAAATTCAATTTCCAGCTTATAGGTGTGACAAAGGTAGAACTGGAAAGTGTCGATGGCTTTCCGCTAGCAGGTACGGCGACTACCCAAAGGACCGCCCAGGGAAAAACTGTAATCGATGATATGGTACATACAAGTACCATTATAACGTACAGTTCAAGCAGCAAGTCTGGATTTATACCCGGAAAAGACTACTACATTTCCACCTTACCTTGCAACCTTTACGGAGGATACAGGCTCTCTATTTACCGAGACGGACTCGTGGCGCATTATTTCGGTGTGCATCAGAAGGTGGAATTGGGAGAATTTATCAGTCCCGATGATTTGGTAGAGAGCGAGTTAGAGTTCGACAAGCCCGGTGCTCCACTCGTAGAGGAAGGACGACCCAAAATGGATTCCAAGACACACAATCTATTCGTTCAATACCGTAAGAAATCTACGGAAGCCAACAAACAAGCATTGCTGGATCAGATGTGTGTACGGTATGACAAAGTGGTAGCCAGAAAGAAAAACAAGCTCCGTGAACTGGAACGTGAAGCCCGGACTTACAGCATTGTGGAGCACATGCAAGGTATTGTGGGCGAAATGGTACAGAATCGAGAAACCCGCATCCAACAGCAATTTCTTCGCTTCATCGACCCTCGAAGGGACGAGAATCCGAAAGATGCTTGGATGGTGTTGCGTGGCGCATCAGCTCCCAATGCTTATATCGGCTATGCACCCGTCACCAATGCCGAGTATGCCGCCTTCAAGTCCGGATTTACCTATGAAAAAGGACAGGACAACTATCCGGTTGTGAACATTACGATGAATGATGCCAAAGCTTATTGCAAATGGTTGACAGCACAGGACAGCAAGCATATCTACCGTTTACCCAATGAAGAAGAATGGATTCTTGGTGCTGGTCACATGCCTAAAGATGTGGCAATGAATGCTAACCACATTGAATCAGGACTGACAGCAGTGGATGCTTACAAACAGTCCACAGGTGCATGTGGAGGCATTGACTTTTGGGGAAACTGCTGGGAGTGGACTACTTCAACTGATGCTAACGGGCAGTATATTGTCAAAGGTGGAAGTTGGGACTCCAAACGTGACGATTGCCGTAGCGAGAAATCAGATGATGTAAGGACAGGTGCGCAAGGTTATGCCAATGTAGGTTTCCGAATTGTAAGGATAGATACCTCTGAATCTATGTAATTTTTAACAAGCAAATGACGGATGTACAGGATATACCTATTTGGCCTGTTGGTTATTAATAGATAACTTCTCTTTGATATAGACCAAACTTCCTTTTTCCGGTTAGATAACTTCGTCTTCCTTCGTTTCAAACTATAAATGCAAGCTTTGTTTTTATAAATGCAAGTTCCGTTTATAAAAACAAAGCTTGCAATTTTATAAACGGAACTTGCATTTATAGTTTGGAATAGGGCAAAGACAACTTTACTATTAAGGGAAGAGATCTTTGCAAAGGGAGCAAAAGGACTTTTCTACTAATAGCTGATACGCTGTCTAAGGATAGATCGAATTTCTATCATGGTAACTTCTACTTCAACTGCTTGAGAAACTCTGTCGGAGTGATATTAAATTCTTTCTTGAAACACTTTGTAAAGTAGTTCGGATCTGATATACCGACGGCAAATGATGCTTCGGAGACATTCATACCATTCAGTAAATGAGTTTTAGCCTCTTTCATTTTGATGGTCCGTATGAATTGGGTGATGGAGCATCCGGTGAGTGATTTCAGCTTCATGTGCAACAGGCTGCGACTGATGCGGAGATGGGCTGTGATTTCCGTTACTCCGAAGTCTTCCTTGGTGAGGTTCGCCATAATCAGTTCCATCAGTTCTTTCATGAATATTTCATCCCGCGGGTTGTTGGTGATTTGCTTGATGTTCAGTTCCTCTGCCTGTTTGAAGTGCTCGATACTCTGTTTCCGGCTCTTTTGGATATTCTGTACCAGCAGTTCCAGATTCTTGGCGTTGAAAGGTTTGGTGATATATGCATCGGCTCCACGCAGATAACCTTCCGTATGGTCGTTCTCATCAGTCTTTGCAGTCAGGAGGATAACGGGGATATGGCTGGTCGTTACGTCCTGTTTGACACGTTCCGTGAATTCCAGGCCGTCCATCACCGGCATCATTAAATCCGATATAATGAGGTTGGGCAGCTGTTTGGCTATCTTCTTGCAGGCTTCTGCACCATTATACGCTCGTATAATATCATATTTCTCGCTGAATATACTGGCGAGGTAATCATTCATTTCTTTGTTGTCCTCCACAATCATAATAGATTCCCGGGCAGGATCTTTTTCTTTGTTGGTCAGCTTTTCGGGAATGAGTTCGATGGTTTCCTTGATTCGCTGGTTATATTTCTGTATTTCTTCGGTCGTGATGTTCTCGGACGAGCGTTCATCGGGGTTGTAAGCATCCTCGGATACATTCAGGGTAACGATAAAATCCGAACCTTTGTTGATTTCGCTTTCTACCCGGATTTCCCCTTTGTGCATGTGTATGAGCGAACGCGTAAGCGATAATCCCAGTCCGAATCCCTCGCGATGGTCGCGCTTCTCAACTTGGTAGTAACTTTCAAATATTTGTTCTTGAGCTTCTTTAGGAATCCCCCTGCCATTGTCTTTGACGGAGATTTGCACAAATGTTCCTTTCTCTTCTTTTATTAGTTTGGCACTCAACTTGACGTATCCGCCGGGTTGGGTATATTTAAATGCGTTTGAGAGCAAGTTATAAAGAATCCGTTCCAGCTTGGAAGGCGAGAACCAGACTTCCTCTTCGGTGTCTTCCAGATTGACGATGAAGTCAATCTCCCGTTCTCCGGCTACGATGTCGAAGATGTGCGACAGTTCTTCCAGAAAGTGCATGATGTCTCCCTTCCGGACGCTGATACGCATCTGTTTCATCTCGATTTTACTGAACGTCAATAGTTCATTAATCAGATAATTCATCCGGTTGGCGTTTCGGTAGATGACTTCCAGTTTCTCTTTATCGTTGTTGCTGATTTGTGGCTGCTGGATCAATCGTTGCAGAGGCGATAGAATCAGGGTCAGCGGTGTTTTCAGGTCATGGGAGATGTAAGTGAAGAAATTGATCTTCTGTTGATTCATATTCTCTATGTTGACGCGTTGTTCATGCTCCGTTTTCAGTCGCATGAGCAGGATGATACGCGTTTTGGTATATCTGTATGCGGCGTAAATGATTAATAGGAAGAGTAGTGCATAAACTAAATATGCTCCCGGTGAGAGCCACCAAGGAGGAAGGACTCTGATGGCAAGGTCCTTTTGGCCCGTTTCGTCCCAGTGGATACCATCTTTGCTGGCTTTGATCTTTAAGATATATCTTCCTGAAGGCAGATTGGAGAAGCGTACCTGATGCTGGTTGCCTACAAACTGCCAGTCCTTGTCGATACCTTCCATTTTCATCGCATATTGAGTGTTGTCGGTATATTGATAATTCAGTCCGGAGTATTCGAGACGCAGGGATTGGGCTTGTTCGTGCGTCAGGGTGATCTCTGTCAGTTCGGAGATAGAGGAAGGGATGAATGCTTTCTCATTGTTGGGCGACATATATTCGCTGTTGCTCCAAATGGCAGTCAGTGCAATGTTGAAACGGGGATTGACGGAGCGTACCTGTTCCGGGTAGAAAGAAATCATACCGTTGATAGTTCCGAAATACAATTCTCCGTCAGGCTTCTTGCAGGCGGAGGAGTAGTTGAACTGGTTGATGGGCAATCCGTCGGCCGTGGTATATCGGTCAATGCTTCCTGTTTGGGAATTGATACAACAAAGTCCGTTTCCGGTACCTACCCAAACATTGCTCATCTCATCTTCAATGATACCTTTGATGGCGTTGGATCCCAACTGTTCTTTACTGTAAAAGGCGATAATGCTACCGTTGCGGTCCGATACATAAAGCCCGTTGTTGTCTGTACCTATCCATATCCGTTGATGTGAATCGGGGTAGATATAGGTGATGTAGAGATCGGTATGCGGCAGGATGGGGAGCGAGGTTACTTTCAGTGTATGGGTATTGATCTGAAATATACTGCCTTTTCGGGTTCCTGCCCAAAGTATACTGTCATTAAACTGTACCAGGTTAAAGACACGGAGAGATGAAATTTTTTCCGGGCGGGAGTTTGCTTTCTTCTTGTCGATCAGGAATAAGCCGGAAGGGCCTCCGTACCAGATATGATCGTTCTTGTCTTCGATGATGCAGAAGCCGGAAGAAACCTCATCCGACAGTAGATTATAGTCCACCGTGCGGTTTAGATGCGGTATATAGTGAAGAGCTCCTTTCAGGAACAGTCCGAGCCACAGGCTGTTATCTTTGTCGAGCCATAAAGAATGTATGTTCTTGGCGTAGATTTGCATTTGCTTGTGCAGCCGTTCGGCACGGGTGATTTCTTTCTTATTGTTCAGGTAGTTCAATCCGCCATCTTCGGTGGCGATGTACAGACCGTTGTCCGGAGCATTGATAATCTGGCGGACAGCCTTTCCGCTCAAATGATTGAAACTGGCTCCGTATGGATATATCTGGAACTGGTCGGAACCGAATATATAATAGTTGACTCCTCCGAAATAGGTTCCCACCCACATATTATGAGCCTTGTCCTGATAAAGGCTGTAAATGGGAGAATCGTTCAGCGCACTTAAATCCCGTTCCGATTGTTCGTAATGTGCAATCAGTTGATAGAGTTTGTTGAAGACAAAGATGCCATACTCCGTGCCTACCCATATATTCCCCGTATGGTCGGTTGCCGCACAGCGGAAGTGTTTTACTTCCAGGTCTTTCGAGAGATTACACAGGGTATTGCTTTGTATATGATAGACGAAAAAATCGTTGTTAGTATTAAATAAAAGCTGGTTGGACGAGATCAGGACGGCATTGTTGCATTGCTGTGTAAAAGGCTGGATGAGAGTCGGGAGGGAAACGAACTGTTTCTTCTCCAGACTGTATCGCATCAGTCCTTTGTTGGTGTCTATCCATAAGGTTTTGTCTCCGTCCTCCGCAAGGTATCTCACATGAGGTTTTTCTTCATCGAGAAGAAAAGGAACGAACAGACTGTCTTGTTCATTGTAGCGATAGAGTCCGTTGCTACAAGCGGCCAGAAGCACACCATCGCTGGTATTCAGGAAACAAACATCATCCTTAGTGTTCCCTTTAATCTGGTAACGACTGAAATCTTCTGTCTCGTAGTTATAGCTGCAGATGCCCTGATCGGTAGAGATCCATAGAATGTTACGGAGCGAATCGTTATATAAGCGCGTGATGAAATTGTGGCGGAGTGAGGTGCTGTCGGCTTCATTATGTGCGAACAGGTTGATATTATAACCGTCATATCGGCACAATCCGTTGCGTGTACCAAACCAGATGAACCCGTGGTTGTCCTGGGTGATTGCATTGATCGTATTATGCGGGAGTCCTTCAGCTATACTTAGCTGTTTGAAGCGTATATTATTATATTGAATCTGTCCCGTCGACAAGCTTGTATTTAAGAGCACGAGACTAAATAAGAGTACGAATTTAAGTAAGGTGGTTCTCATGGCTTTTCTGATTGATTTTCACGACCTAAAGATACGTCTTTTTTTGTTTTGAACAGTCGTAGAATTGTTCAAACGGGCAGCACTCATGTTCAGTTTGCCGCTTCGCTACAGATTTTTATACATGATTGCAGGTATTAAGCATTATTTTTCTGTTTTTCTTGGATAGAAAAGACCACATTTGCAATGTGAAACTCTAAAAACAAATGCTATGAATCATTCGACAGTCAAATCCTTTACGTTTGGTATCGGTCTGTTTTTCACATTACCTCTGGTATATGGGAATAGTTCCTCTCCGTCTTCCTCCGATGGAACGTTGTATATCAATAAATCGAAAACCCACAAAGTGGCTCCCGTAAAGTACGGTTTCCATTATGAAGAAATAGGAATGATGGGCGAGGGTGCCCTGCACGCCGAACTGATACGTAACCGTTCGTTTGAAGAAGCTACACCGCCTGCCGGATTATCTGTGAAGAACGGTCTTTATGAAAATGTTCCGGCTCCCCGCGTTAAAGAGAAAAAAGTGTTTCAGGCCGATCCGCTGATTGGATGGACGACTTATCCGTTATCATATACTCCTGTATTTATCAGTCGCACGGATGAAAATCCGATGAGCGGGGAAAATAAGTATTCGATGCTGGTTAATGTCACGGAAGATATTGCGAACCATCCGGATGCCCTGATTCTCAACCGTGGATATTATGGAATGAACCTGAAGACAGATACGTCTTACCGTCTTTCCTTGTTTCTGAAGAACAGGAATTATTCCGCTCCGTTACGTGTATTTCTAGTTGACGAATGGGGACAACGGGTGAGCAATGTGATCGAAGTGAATGTAGGGAATCGGGACTGGACAAAATATACCGGTGAACTGAAACCGGAAAAGAACGTCCGGCGTGGAATGTTTGCCATACAACCGATGTCGAAAGGGCAATTTCAGATAGATGTCGTTTCCCTGTTCCCGTCCGATACCTGGAACGATGGAAAATCCGTATTCCGTAAAGACATTGTTCAGAACCTGAAAGAGTTTTCTCCCAGCTTTATCCGTTTCCCGGGCGGATGCATCGTGCACGGAGTCAATGAAGAAACGATGTATCACTGGAAAAAGACGCTCGGACCGATTGAAAATCGTCCGGGACAGTGGAGCAAATGGGCGCCTTATTACCGTACCGACGGAATCGGCTATCATGAGTTTTATGAATTGTGCGAATATGTGGGAGCTGATGCGATGTATGTGATGCCTACGGGTATGATTTGCAGTGGTTGGGTGAAGCAAAGTCCACAGTGGAATTTCAGACACATTGATGTCGATCTGGACGCTTATATCCAGGATGCGTTGGATGCCATCGAGTATGCCATTGGTGATACAACTACGAAATGGGGAGCTGAACGGGCAAAGAACGGTCATCCCGCTCCTTTCCCGCTAAAATATATCGAGATTGGAAATGAAGATTTCGGACCTGTGTATTGGGAGCGTTATGAGAAAATCTATCAGGCGTTGTCCGCCAAATATCCTGACTTGATTTATATAGCCAATAGTGTCATCCGTGTAGTCGGAAGAGAGAATGATGACAAACGGAAGGATATTCCCAATTTTGTCAACCCGAAGAATGTGAAAGTGTTCGACGAACATTATTATAACTCAATCGAATGGGCTTGCGAACAGCATTATCGTTTTGATAACTACAAACGGGGTGTTGCCGATCTATTTATCGGCGAATTGGGAATCAACGGAAAATATCCTTATAACCTGCTGGCTACCGGAGCCATCCGTATGTCAATAGAACGCAACGGCGATTTGAATCCCTTGTTTGCTGAACGTCCGGTGATGAGGCATTGGGACTTTCTGGAACACCGTATCTTCCTGCCGATGTTGATTAATGGAGTAGACAGTAGCGTAAAGACTTCCTTCTTCTACCTGGCAAAGATGTTCAGGGATAACACGTTTGACGTGTGTCTGGATGCAGCGATCAAGGATATAGAAGGTTTGCAGAACATCTTTGTTACGATGGGATATGATACGGCCAGCAAACAATATATCCTGAAACTGATAAACCTGCAGGATAAAAAAGTCACTCTACAACCGGAAGTTTCCGGCTTCAAACGTCCCGTCAAGGCACATAAAACAAGTCTGGTACTGGTTCCGGGAAAAGAAAACACACCGTTTGCTCCGAATGAAGTCCAACCGGTAGAGACGGAAGTCGGGCTGGACCTGAATCAACCGTTCGAACTGGAGGCAGCTTCCATGGTTGTATATCGTTTTTAGTTCACCACAGAGGACACAGAGAGCACAGAGGACACAGCATTTTTTCTCTCTTTCTGCAAGGAACAGAGTGATAGATGCAGTTAGCTGTAAAAAAAGCGTGAGACTCTGTGTTACTCTGTAATGAATAAAATGATTAAGCCTCCGTGTCCTCTGTGTCCTCCGTGGTGAACTCTAAATTGTCAAATAGCAAATAAAAATAAAATGAAAACAATCTTTTGTATCACAGGACTTGCCATACAAGGTTTGGCTATGTCAGTTCAGGCGCAAACCGGCAAACCGAATATTGTGGTTATTATGACCGATCAGCAGCGTGCCGATTTGTGCGGCAGGGAAGGTTTTCCGCTGGAAGTGACTCCCTTTGTCGACCGTTTGGCGCAGGAGAATGTATGGTTCAATAAGGCATACACTGTGATGCCGGCCAGCTCTCCGGCACGTTGTTCCATGTTCACCGGGCGTTTTCCTTCCGCCACTCACGTACGCACGAATCACAATATCCCCGACATCTCCTATCAACAGGACTTAGTGGGCGTATTGAAAGAAAACGGATATAAAACAGCATTGGTTGGCAAGAATCACGCTTACCTGAAACCTGCCGACTTGGATTTCTGGTCTGAATACGGACACTGGGGAAAGCACAAAAAGACGACTCCCGCAGAGAAAGAGACTGCCCGTTTCCTGAATCAGCAAGCCAGGGGGCAATGGCTGGAGCCATCTCCCATCTCGCTGGAAGAACAGCATCCCACCAAAATCGTGAACGAAGCGCTGGCATGGATTAAACAGCAGAAAGAAAATCCTTTCTTCGTATGGGTCTCTTTTCCGGAACCTCACAACCCTTATCAGGTATGTGAACCCTATTACTCCATGTTCTCCCCCGATAAGCTCCCTGTCTTAAAGACCTCCCGCAAAGATTTGGCAAAGAAAGGAGAGAAATACCGTATTTTGGCGCAACTGGAAGACGCGTCCTGCCCGAACCTGGAACAAGACTTGCCTCGAATCCGTGCCAACTATATCGGAATGATCCGGTTGATAGACGATCAGATCAAGAGACTGATCGAATCATTGAAAGCCAGCGGACAATATGAAAACACCCTCTTTGTCGTACTTTCCGACCACGGTGACTACTGGGGGGAATACGGATTGATCCGTAAAGGAGCCGGACTTTCCGAAAGCCTCGCACGTATCCCGATGGTATGGGCAGGATATCACATTAAAAACCAGCCTGCCCCTATGGATAGCCACGTATCGATAGCCGACCTTTTCCCCACCTTCTGCTCTGCCATCGGTGCCGAAATACCGGCAGGAGTTCAGGGTCGTAGCTTGTGGCCGATGCTGACCGGAAAAGCTTACCCTAAAGAAGAATTCTCCAGCATGGTCGTACAACAAGGCTTCGGAGGAGCCGATGTCGGACTGGATGCCTCCCTGACTTTTGAACAGGAAGGAGCATTGACTCCCGGCAAAATAGCCCACTTCGACGAACTGAACACCTGGACGCAAAGCGGTACCTCACGCATGATAAGAAAGGATGACTGGAAACTGGTCATGAATCATTATGGCAACGGAGAACTCTATAATTTAAAGAAAGATCCTTCGGAAGTTCATAATCTGTTTGGCGAGAAGAAATACAGCGAAATTCAAACAGAACTTCTGACCCGTTTACTGGCATGGGAGTTGCGTTTGCAGGACCCGCTGCCTCTCCCGCAAAGACGTTACCATTTTAAACAGAATCCATTTAATTATCTCCATCCGGAATACTAAAAAATAAGAAGATTGTACATACCTACGGATATTAAAAACATGATTCCATGAAGTCTGCCCCGCAACGGCCTATTTTTGTATCCGTAAACATAAAACAGAAATATATGAAATTGATTTTGCGATTAGGATTGATCTTGTTTACAGGATTTATTTCCATCTCTACAGCATCAGCACAGTTATATGGAACGGCAGATACAAACGCTCCGGAACTACGTGTTCCGACATCTGTAAAGCCGGCGTTTGATTATTGGATGAGGGACACTTGGGCTACGCTGGGTCCCGACGGTTATTATTATATCACAGGAACGACCTCTACCCCCGACCGTTACTTTCCGGGACAGAGACATTGCTGGGACTGGAACGACGGTTTGTACCTGTGGCGTTCCAAAGATATGAAGTCCTGGGAAGCCAGAGGACAAATATGGTCGATGGAAAAAGACGGAACCTGGCAAAAGAAGCCGAAAGTATATAAAGCAGGAGAGAAATATCAGAAGAAATCTATCAACGGTGATCCGATGGACAACCGCTTTCATGCAGTGTGGGCTCCGGAAATGCATTATATCAAAAGCGCGAAGAACTGGTTTATCGTTGCCTGCATGAATGAGTCGGCAGGCGGGAGAGGTTCTTTTATTTTGCGGAGCAAGACCGGAAAACCGGAAGGTCCGTACGAGAATATCGAAGGTAATAAAGACAAAGCTATCTTCCCGAACATCGACGGAAGTTTGTTCGAAGATACGGACGGCACTGTCTACTTTGTCGGGCACAACCATTATATCGCCCGTATGAAACCGGATATGAGCGGATTTGCCGAGGAACTGAAAACATTGAAAGAGAAAAAATATAATCCGGAACCGTATATTGAAGGAGCGTTTATCTTCAAATATGATAACAAATATCACCTCGTACAGGCTATATGGTCGCACCGTACGTCGGAGGGAGATACCTATATCGAGAAAAAGGGAGTAACCTCACCGAAGACACGTTATAGTTACGACTGCATCATCTCGACAGCCGATAATGTGTATGGTCCCTATAGCGAACGCTACAATGCCATCACGGGAGGAGGACACAACAACCTTTTCCAGGATAAGGATGGAAACTGGTGGGCTACCATGTTCTTCAATCCGCGTGGGGCACAGGCGGCGGAATATAAAGTGACGTGCCGTCCCGGATTAATTCCGATGATCTATGAGAATGGTAAATTCAAACCCAACTTTAATTATAATACTAAATGAAAACTTCTTTATTGATAGCAGGCAGCCTGGCTCTGGTCCCGATGACGTATGCGCAGGACAAACCGAATATTATTATCATACTGGCTGACGATTTGGGCTTCTCCGATCTCGGCTGTTTCGGTGGTGAGATTCATACACCGGTGTTGGATAAACTGGCAAAGAATGGCGTCCGTATGACGCAGATGTATAACAGTGCACGCAGTTGCCCGTCCCGTGCCAACCTGTTGACGGGACTTTATCCGCATCAGACGGGATTGGGACACATGGACGGCAGTCATCCTGCTTGGCCGAAAGGATATTCCGGTTTCCGTTCCAATTCGGATAACGTCACGATTGCGGAAGTCCTGAAAGATGCCGGATACTTTACGGCGATGTCGGGAAAGTGGCATCTGGGGAATAAATCAAATCCCATTCTTCGTGGGTTTCAGGAATATTACGGACTGTTGGGCGGATTCAACTCTTTCTGGAATCCGGCGGTATATACCCGTTTGCCTAAAGACCGTACGCCCAGACACTATGAGGAAGGAACTTTCTACGCTACCAATGTGATAACGGATTATGCGATTGACTTTATCGACCAGGCACATCAGGAGAAGAAACCGTTGTTCCTGTATCTGGCCTATAACGCTCCCCATTTCCCTTTGCATGCGCCGAAAGAAGTGACCGATAAATATATGTCTCTCTATATGCAAGGATGGGATAAGATTCGTGACGCCCGCTGGAAACGGATTGTTGACCTGAAACTCATGCAAGGCAAACCGGCACTTAGTCCACGTGGTGTAGTTCCCGAAAGTCTGTTTGAAGATGAAACGCATCCGCTACCGGCATGGGACTCATTGACGAAAGATCAGCAGACCGACCTCGCACGCCGTATGTCCATTTTTGCCGCTATGGTAGATGTGATGGACGCGAACATCGGCCGGGTAGTAGATGAATTGAAGAAGAACGGTGAGTTAGACAATACATTTATCATGTTTATGTCCGATAACGGAGCTTGTGCCGAATGGCACGAATTCGGTTTCGACAAACAGACCGGAGTCGAATACCATACCCATACCGGAGAAGAACTCGACCAAATGGGTTTGCCCGGAACCTATCATCATTACGGTACAGGCTGGGCAAATGTCTGCTGCACGCCGTTCACGCTGTATAAACATTATGCACACGAAGGAGGTATTTCTACTCCGTGTATCATTTTCTGGGGTAATCATGTGAAGAACAAAGGCGGACTGAATCATCAGCCTGCACAATTCTCCGATATCATGTCTACCTGTGTGGAACTGGCAGGAGCCACTTATCCGAAAGAATATCAGGGAAGAGCGATTCTGCCTATGGCAGGTCAGTCTATCCTTCCGATTGTGAAAGGAAAGAAGATGCCCGAAAGATACATCTATGCGGAACATGAAGGCAACCGCATGGTGCGTAAAGGTGACTGGAAGCTGGTTTCCGCCAACTTCAAGGGAGATGAATGGGAATTGTACAACATCAAGGAAGACCGTACCGAACAGCACAACCTGATCGGTAAATATCCTGAAATGGCAAAAGAATTGGAAACAGCCTATTTCGAATGGGCGGACAAGAGTGATGTACTGTATTTCCAGAAAATGTGGAATACCTACAATAAGAATCGACGGAAAGATTTTAAAGAATATAAAACCCGCTAATGCTTATGGATAAGAGAATCTTACTAACTCTGGCTTTAGGAGCCATGTCGCAGGTGTTTACCCATGCATGGGAGCCTAAAGGAGATAAAATTAAAACAGTATGGGCTGAACAGGTGACGCCGGAAAATGTGTGGCAAAGTTATCCCAGACCACAGTTGCAACGGGCAGAATGGATCAATCTGAACGGATTGTGGAAGTATGCCGTAACGGATCAGAACACGCCTCGGAAGAATGTTTCCTTTGAAGGGGAAATCCTGGTTCCGTTTGCGATTGAATCATCTCTGTCCGGAGTGCAGAAAACATTTCTTCCTACGGATAAACTATGGTATCAACGTGAGTTCACCTTAGATCCTTCCTGGAAGAACAAATCTACTATCCTGCATTTCGGAGCAGTGGATTATGAATGTCAAGTATGGGTGAATAACCGGTTGGTCGGTACGCATAAAGGAGGAAACAACCCGTTCTCGTTCGATATTACTAAATACCTGAAGAAGAGTGGCCCTCAAAGCATTGAAGTAGCCGTCACCGACCCGACGGACACGGAATCTATTTCCCGAGGGAAACAACAACTTAATCAGGAAGGTATTTGGTACACGCCTGTATCGGGCATTTGGCAAACTGTGTGGCTGGAAGCGGTGAATAAAACCTATATCCGTCAGGTACTTCCTTCCACTGATATTGAAAGAAAATCCGTGAAGCTGGCTTTCGATATAATCGGAGCCAAAGGCAATGAAGAAGTGAAAATAGAAGTGTTGGATGATGGCAAAGTAATCAAGACGGTGGAACAGAAGTTGCGTGATGTGATGGAGATAGACGTTCCAAACGCTGTCTTATGGTCTCCCGAATCTCCGAAACTGTATCATTTGAATATTGTCTTATCCAATGGAGGACGTGTTTTAGACCGAGTAAAGAGTTACTTTGCCTTGAGAAAAGTAGATGTCTGTAAAGATGAGTGCGGATATAACCGTATTTGCCTGAATAACCAACCCATCTTCCAATACGGTCCGCTCGATCAAGGCTGGTGGCCCGATGGATTGTTGACTCCTCCTTCCGAGGAAGCGATGTTGTGGGACATGGTGCAGTTGAAGAAGATGGGATTCAATATGATCCGTAAACATATCAAAGTAGAACCGGAGCAATATTATTATTACGCTGATTCTCTGGGATTGATGATGTGGCAAGACATGGTTTCCGGTTTTGCTACGTCAAGGAAGAAGGAGGAACACGTCAATCCGTTGGCTACTACTGATTGGAACGCTCCCGAAGAACACACCCGGCAATGGCAAAAAGAAATGTTCGAAATGATCGACCGTCTCCGTTTCTATCCCTGTATCACTACCTGGGTGGTTTTCAATGAAGGATGGGGACAGCATAACACGGTGGAAATCGTAAATAAAGTGATAAAATACGACGATACACGCCTGATAAACGGAGTGACCGGCTGGACGGACAGAGGCGTAGGCGATATGTACGACGTACATAATTATCCTGTCACTTCCATGATTCTGCCGGAGAACAACGGTAACCGCATTTCCGTACTGGGAGAATTCGGCGGCTATGGCTGGGCGATCAAGGAACATATCTGGAATCCGAATATGAGGAACTGGGGGTATAAGAATATAGACGGAGCAATGGCTCTGATTGATAGTTACGGCCGTCTGGTATATGATTTGGAAACGCTGATTGCCCAAGGGTTGAGTGCGGCTGTTTATACACAAACCACTGATGTGGAAGGAGAAGTGAACGGCCTGATTACTTACGACCGGAAAGTAACTAAAATACCGGAAGGCTTGTTACACCTGATGCACAACCGTTTGTATGAAATCACTCCCGTGAAAGCGGTTACTTTGATTGCAGACAGTCAGAACGGAAGCAAGAATACCCGCCTTGTCGGTATGAACGGTCAGGAGCTGAAAATGACTTCTTTGCCTTTCGACTGTCCCCCTCGTTCTACGGTAGTATCAGAAGCTACTTTTAAGGTGGATAAGGATTTCAATCATCTGTCTTTATGGCTGAATGTTGCCGGAGAAGCCAAAGTTTGGCTGAATGGTGTAGAAGTCTTTGCGCAGGAGGCAAAGCAGACCAGGCAATATAATCAATATAATATCAGCGATTACAGCCGTTACTTGCGGAAAGGAAGTAATCTGTTGAAAATCGAAGTGAAAGATAGCAAGAAGATGAGATTCGATTATGGGTTGAGGGCTTATTAATCAGATTCATATTCTACTTTGTGAGTTTCTTGCTATAAAGTTGAAAGGCAAGTGAATATCTGCAATATCAAGTTAATGTATGAGCCCCATAGCGATGTCACTATAGGGCTCATTAACTATCATTTTTCCGGCTCACTCGTATGGGCACATTTCTTTATAACAAACTTTCTTATTGAAATTTCTTATCTTCTTCGAGGAGCTCCTGGCTACATTGCTCCGGTGCTAGAGGGGTAAAGAGTTCTATCAAGTTTTCTTCGGGATCGCGCAGGTATAGGGTACGCATCCCCCAATCGGGCATATCCGTAGGTTCGGTGATAAACGTCACGCCTTTTGCTTTTAGATCGGCAAAAGTTTCGTCGAGGTTATCTACACTGAATGAAACCATTAATTTCTCACGCATCGCAACGGGCTGTTGCTTATCTGCATTGCCTACCGCAGGTGCCATCCAGTCGGATACAAAAAGGGTGAAGCCTTTTATCCCGTCAGCTACTTTAAAATTGGCATATCCGCTATTTTCATCTCCCCAGGATGGCTCTAATCCGAGTTGTTCGGTGTAGAACTTGAAGCATTTGGCGAAGTCTTTCACTAATAATCTTACGTTGCTGAATCTCATGGTTTACTGATTAATAGTTTGTAATTTGTTTCTTATATCAAAATGCAAATATAATCATTCTATTGGATAGTGTTTCAAAAAACTGTATTTACCTCATTAGAGTGCAGAAATGAACTATTTCACCACAGAGGACAGTCAGAAGATCCATACTGAACAGATGAGATTATCTGAAATCCAGAATAAAGAATTACAGGATAAAATTGCTGTGATAAATAAGAATTCTGAAGAATAGATCAAAGCAATGCAGAAACAATATGAGACTACTAACAGGTAGCTGAAGATTTTCATATCGGCTCAAAAGAGTCCTATACACTGTAATTATTGGCTCATTTTGAGCCGATATATTAATAATATTATGTATTTTTGAGCCGATATAATCAACTAAATAGCAATGGAAGAAGAAATTCAACAATATCTTCGTTTTCATCCTCTATCTTCTAGGTCAGAATTAATGGAGGGAGTGAATACTAAAGTAAGTGTCGCCACATTCAAGCGTTTATTAGCTGCCATGATTTCCGCTGGAAGTATTGAAGTCATAGGGCAAGGACCTGCCACATGTTATAAACTAACACCACAAACGTTTGTTACAAGTTATTTCGACTTAGAATCATACTTTCGGAAAGAAGTTGATGAGCGTGAAATTCAACAAGCTTTCAATTTCAGCCTTATTCCTGATATATTGCCTAATGTTGACCCTTTCACGATGGACGAACGGAAACATTTAACGGCTCTTCAAGAAACGTTTAGAAGAAATGTATTAGAAATGACAGACGGAGAGTACCGGAAAGAAATGGAAAGGTTAGGTGTGGATCTTAGTTGGAAGTCTTCTCAAATTGAAGGGAACACATATAATCTTCTTGAAACGGAAAGACTTTTGCTGGAAAAAGAAGAAGCAAAAGGTAAAACTAAAGAAGAAGCCATTATGCTACTAAATCACAAGGAAGCTCTTGATTTTATTTTAGATAATCCTGATTATCTTCAGTATTTATCAATAAGAAAGATTGAAGACATTCATAGTATCCTTATTAAAGAACTGGGAGTTGAGCGTCATATTCGTTCTCGGCGTGTTGGTATTACGGGTACGAATTATCGTCCACTTGATAATGAATATCAAATAAGAGAAGCTATGGAAGACACTTGTCAATTAATTAATAATAAGCAGAGTATCTTTGATAAAGCTTTCCTAGCTTTAGTTCTGTTATCTTACATTCAGCCATTTGCTGATGGTAATAAACGTACTGCCCGTATAACAAGTAATGCAATACTTATAGCCAACGGTTATTGTCCTTTATCATTTCGTTCAGTTGATTCTATCGACTATAAGAAAGCTATGTTAGTTTTCTATGAACAAAATAATATATATCCATTTAAGAAAATATTTATAGAACAGTTTGAATTTGCTGTGAATACATACTTTTGAATTTATCTGTATATTGATGGTTGTTCCAACGATAACATTATTATAAATATAATAATTATGTTCATAATAAATTTGTAATGCTTCCTGTTTTAATACAAGATTGTTCATTCTGCCTGCAATAATTTTCTCCTGAAAGCCGGAAGTTTCTGAAAGACTTTTATCTTTGCAACTATAATACATACGGCACTATGAAAAAAGTGATTCTGATTTTTGTGACAATCGTCCTTTCCGGTCTGCTTTATGCAAAAGATAATAAGAGTACCGATGCGTTACTTCGTGAGATTGATGGTATCATTAAAAACCGTCAGACCTATGGAGCGGAAAAGGAGGCGCGTATCGCTGACCTGAAGAAATTGTTGGCGGAGGCTACTTCCGATGAACAACGATATGGTTTTTGCGGACGTCTTTTCGATGAATACCGGGCTTATAATCTGGATTCGTCTTTTGTCTATGCTCAACGGAAAGAGGAACTGGCGCATCGCATGGATAAACTGGATTATCTGGATGATGCTGCCATGAATATGGCGGAAGTGATGGGAACTACCGGAATGTATAAAGAAGCGTTGGAACTATTGGGGCAGATTGATAAGAAAACGTTGCCCGATTATCTCTATGGTTACTATTATCATCTGTATCGCACTATTTACGGATTGATGGGAGATTATGCCGTTACGGAGAAAGTCAAGAAAGAGTATTATCGAATGACGGATCTGTATCGTGACTCTCTGCTGCAGGTCAACGCTTCCGACTCTTTGGGGCACGTATTGGTGATGGCGGATAAGTGTATCGTACATGCTCAATACGATGAAGCCATCCGTATGCTGATGGAATATTACAACAAACCTTCTTTGGATGACCATTCAAAAGCAATGCTTACTTATACTCTCTCCGAAGGTTACCGGTTGAAAGGCGACAAACAAGGGCAAAAACATTACCTGGCCCTTTCGGCTATTGCCGACCTGAAATCGGCAGTAAAGGAATATGTATCTTTGCGCAAACTCGCTTCCCTTGTCTACGATGAAGGGGATATTGACCGTGCCTACAATTACCTGAAATGCTCCTTAGAGGATGCCACTCTTTGTAATGCCCGCCTTCGTACGTTAGAAATCTCGCAAGTCTTTCCTATCATTGACCAGGCTTACCAATTGAAAACCAAACGGCAGCAGCAGGAGATGAAAGTATCATTGATTTGTATCAGTTTGCTTTCCGTATTTTTGTTGGTTGCCATTTTCTTCGTTTACAAGCAGATGAAAAAGGTTGCTGCCGCACGTCGCGAAGTGGTCGATACCAATACGTTGTTGCAAGAACTGAACGAAGAACTTCACGACTCTAATTCGCAACTGAAAGAGATGAACCATACGCTTTCGGAAGCCAACTATATCAAGGAGGAATATATCGGCCGATATATGGACCAATGCTCCACTTATCTCGACAAGATGGATTTATACCGTCGTTCTCTAAATAAAATTGCCGCTGCCGGAAGAGTGGAAGAACTATATAAAGCCATTAAATCTTCTCAATTCCTTGACGAAGAACTGAAAGAGTTTTATGCGAACTTCGACATGACTTTCCTGCAACTCTTCCCCAATTTTGTGGAGGAATTTAATGCGCTGCTCACAGAACCCATGCAACCCAAACCGGGAGAACTGTTGAACACCGAACTCCGTATCTTTGCCCTTATCCGGCTGGGGATTACGGACAGTACCAAGATAGCGCAGTTCCTCCGTTATTCCGTGACTACCATTTATAATTACCGGACCCGTGTCCGTAACAAAGCTTTGGGAGAAAGAGATGAATTTGAGACTAAAGTAATGCAAATAGGGAAGGTGGAAGAATAAGAAAATCACTACTTTTTTAGTCTGACTTCTATTTTATAACGTTCTTATATTTAGTGGTTTATGCTGTGAGACACTGTATAAATCACTATATTTTTGCTATCTGCTTTAAGAAGCAGTATGAAATGTGGATACTTTTGTTTCACGGTCATTTCAGCAATGACACAGAGAACGAAAACAAAAGTAACCCTAATATTAACTTTAAATTAATGTACATGAAACAGAGTATGAAGTCGAAAGGCTTTGAACGCCGCCTCTTATTAATAATGTGGGGCTTGTTCCTATCTCTTAGTGCATTCGCACAACAGATTTCAATAAAAGGACATGTAGTAGATGCCACGGGTGAACCGGTGATCGGTGCCAGTGTGGTGGAAGGACGTACAACGAATGGTACGATAACCGATGTAGACGGTAATTTCTCATTAAGCGTTCCGGCTAACAGCACGCTGACTATCTCTTTTGTCGGCTATAAAACGCAGACTGTTCCGGTGAACGGGAAAAACTCGTTGAAAGTAACCTTGCAGGAAGATACGGAAGTATTGGACGAAGTTGTTGTAGTAGGTTACGGAACGATGAAAAAGAGCGATTTGACTGGTGCCGTATCTTCTGTCGGAGTGAAGGACATCAAAGACTCTCCGGTAGCTAATATCGGTCAGGCAATGCAGGGAAAAGTATCCGGCGTGCAGATAATCGATGCCGGTAAGCCGGGTGATAATGTCACCATTAAAATCCGTGGTTTGGGTACGATCAATAACAGTAACCCGCTGATTGTCATTGACGGAATTCCTACCGACTTGGGATTGTCTTCCTTGAATATGGCTGATGTGGAACGGGTAGACGTATTGAAAGATGCTTCGGCAACAGCTATCTATGGTTCGCGTGGTGCCAACGGTGTGGTGATGATTACCAGCAAACGTGGTGCCGAAGGTGCCGGAAAAGTAACGGTAAACGCAAACTGGGCTATTCAGAACGCTACTAAAGTGCCCGATATGCTGAATGCTGCGCAATATGCCGCTTTGAGCAATGATATGCTGTCTAATAATGATGATAATACAAACCCTTATTGGGCAGACCCTTCTTTATTGGGAACAGGAACGAACTGGCTGGATGAGATGCTACGTACGGGAGTGAAACAAAGCTATTCGGTTAGCTATTCCGGTGGTACGGAAAAGGCACATTACTATGTATCCGGCGGTTTCCTCGACCAGTCCGGTATCGTGGAAAGCGTTAATTACCGTCGTTTCAATTTCCAGGCAAATAGTGATGCCCAGGTCAATAAATGGTTGAAGTTCACTACTAATCTGACATTCAGTACGGACGTGAAAGAAGGAGGAAGTTATAGCATCGGAGATGCGATGAAAGCACTCCCCACCCAGCCGGTGAAGAATGAAGACGGTAGCTGGAGCGGTCCCGGACAGGAAGCGCAATGGTATGGAAGTGTCCGCAATCCGATCGGTACGTTGTATATGATGACGAACGAGACAAAAGGATATAACTTTCTGGCAAACATCACCGGAGAGATTGCCTTTACCAAATGGCTGAAGTTGAAAAGCACCTTCGGTTATGACGCCAAATTTTGGTTTGTCGACAACTTTACTCCGGCTTACGACTGGAAACCGAATCCGGTAGAAGAATCTTCCCGCTATAAGAGTGACAACAAATCATTTACCTACCTGTGGGATAATTATTTTGTATTCGACCATACTTTCGCCCAAAAACATCGTGTAGGTGTGATGGCAGGTTCTTCCGCCCAGTGGAACAACTATGATTACTTGAATGCTCAAAAGAATATCTTCATGTTTGATAATATCCATGAAATGGACAACGGCGAGAAGATGTACAGTATCGGTGGCAGCCAGAGCGACTGGGCACTGCTTTCTCTGATGGCACGTCTCAACTATTCTTACGAAGATAAATACCTGCTTACAGCCACTGTGCGCCGTGACGGTTCCTCCCGCTTCGGTAAGAACAACCGTTGGGGAACATTCCCTTCCGTTTCTCTGGCATGGCGTATTTCGCAGGAAGAATGGTTTCCGAAAGACAATTCTCCGGTGAATGACCTCAAACTGCGTATCGGATACGGTGTGACCGGTAATCAGGAAATCGGTAACTACGGCTTTGTGGCTTCCTATAATACAGGAGTCTATCCTTTCGGCAACAACAACTCCACCGCTTTGGTATCTACCACCCTTTCCAATCCGAATATTCATTGGGAAGAGGTACGCCAGACCAACTTCGGTGTGGATATGAGCCTGTTCAATTCACGTGTCAACCTTTCGCTGGATGCCTACATCAAGAAGACGGCAGACATGTTGGTGAAAGCTTCCATCCCTATCACCTCCGGTTTTGAAGATACTACTGAAACCTTTACCAATGCCGGCAAAATGCGCAACAAAGGAGTGGAAATGACCCTGCGCACCATCAACCTGAAAGGTCTTTTCTCTTGGGAATCTGCTTTAACGGCTACCTATAACAAGAATGAAATTCTGGACCTGAACAGCGAAACTCCGATGTTTATCAATCAGATGGGTAACTCATACGTGACTATGCTTAGAGCCGGTTATCCGATCAATGTATTCTACGGATACGTGACCGACGGACTTTTCCAAAACTGGGAGGAAGTAAACCGCCACGCCACCCAACCGGGAGCAGCTCCGGGGGATATCCGTTTCAGGGATTTGAATAACGATGGAGTCATCAACGATGAAGACCGTACCGTTATCGGTAACCCGAATCCGAACTGGTTCTTCTCTTTAAGCAATAATTTCTCTTATAAGGGATGGGAACTCTCCGTTTTCCTGCAAGGTGTATCGGGAAACAAGATTTATAACGCCAACAATGTTGACAACGAAGGAATGGCAGCCGCTTACAACCAAACCACAGCGGTATTGAACCGCTGGACGGGTGAAGGAACCAGCAACTCTATGCCCCGCGCCATTTGGGGAGACCCGAACCAGAACTGCCGTGTATCCGACAGATTTGTGGAAAACGGTTCCTATCTCCGTCTGAAGAATATCACGCTTTCGTATACACTGCCCAAAAAGTGGATGCAAAAGATTCAACTGGAAAATGCCCGCATCTCTTTCTCTTGCGAGAATGTGGCAACTATCACCGGATATTCCGGCTTCGACCCGGAAGTGGATATTAATGGCATCGACAGCAGCCGTTACCCGATTTCACGTACTTTCAGTATGGGCTTGAACTTTAACTTTTAAATCAGGAGAAAGAATATGAAAAAGATAATAACTTTGGTATTTATGTCTGCCATGCTGGCATTGACATCGTGCAACGATTTCTTGGATAAATATCCTAAATATGGCGTCGATCCCGAATCGGAAGTGACGAATGAGATTGCTGTGGCACTGACTACTGCCTGCTACAAGACTCTTCAGTCATCTAATATGTATAACCAGCGTATTTGGAGCCTCGACATCATTGCAGGCAACAGTGAAGTAGGAGCCGGAGGAGGTACTGACGGTTTGGAGACTGTTCAGGCTTCCAATTTCATTGCCCAGAGCGATAACGGCTTTGCCTTGTATGTATGGCGTTCTCCGTGGGTTGGGATCGGACGTTGCAACATCGTGCTTTCCAATTTGCCTTCAGCATCTGTCTCCAATGAGATAAAGACCCGTTGCATGGGTGAGGCTTATTTCCTGCGTGCACATTATTATTATATTCTGGTTCGTTTGTACGGAGGGGTGCCTTTACGCTTGGAGCCGTTTGAACCGGGAGAATCTGCGGATATTGCCCGTAATACGGTAGATGAGGTATATGCTCAAATTCTTTCCGACTGCAAAAATGCAGTGAATATGCTTCCTCCGAAAAGCAGTTATGGAGATGCTGACAGGGGACGTGCCTGCAAAGAGGCTGCAATGGCGATGCTGGCGGATATTTACCTGACACTGGCTCCCAATCATCGTGACTATTATAATGAAGTAGTGACCTTGTGCAATAACATTGCTGCAATGGGATATGATCTGACTCAATGCAATTATGCCGATAACTTTAATGCGACGATCAATAATGGTGCGGAATCTCTCTTCGAAGTGCAATACTCCGGTAGTACGGAATATGACTTTTGGGGCGGCGATAATCAAGCGTCCTGGTTGTCTACTTTCATGGGACCACGTAATTCGGGTATGGTAGCCGGTGCTTATGGATGGAACCTGCCTACGGAAGAGTTTGTCAAGCAATACGAAGACGGTGATTTGCGGAAAGACATCACTGTGTTGTATCAGGGTTGTCCTGCTTTTGACGGTATGGAATACAGACGTTCCTGGTCGAATACGGGTTATAACGTACGTAAGTTCCTTGTATCGAAAACCGTCTCTCCGGAGTATAATACCAACCCCAACAACTTTGTAGTATACCGTTATGCGGATGTCTTACTGAAGAAAGCGGAAGCCTTGAATGAGCAGGGACATCCGGATCAGGCTGCCGAACCGATGAATATCGTTCGTAAGCGTGCCGGGCTGACAGAGCTGCCGACCACTCTGACGCAGACCGAAATGAGAGAAAAGATTATTCATGAACGTCGGATGGAACTTGCTTTTGAGGGACATCGCTGGTTCGATATGATCCGGGTTGATAATGGAAATTATGCATTGACATTCCTGAAATCTATCGGTAAGAATAATGTGACCAAAGAACGTCTCCTGTTGCCTATTCCGCAGACGGAGATGGACTCCAATCACCTGATGACTCAAAATCCCGGTTATTAATCCGTTTTATAATCATTCATTTAGACAAATAATATGATGAAGAAATATATATATCAGTTGTTATGCTCTCTTTTCATCGGTGCAACGATGGTTGCCTGTGCCGAGGATTATATGGAGACAGATAAAGGACATGATACCCTCACCCTTTCGGTGAATCAGCAGGAGTTGGTGTTGAACGAAAAGAACCATAGCCAGGAAGCATTGGCGCTTTCATGGACTACCGGTACGAATTATGGAAGCGGTAACCGTATCTCTTATACGCTGGAACTGGCGAAAGCTGGAACGGACTTTGCGAATCCTTATTCGGTGGATTTGGGTACGGGAACGTATCAATGGACTAAGAAAGTGGAAGAACTCAACCAATTCTTGAATACGCAGTTCGGTATCGGCTATGCCGTGAAAGCGGAGTTGGAAGCACGTATCACAGCGGTTGTTGCCGGAATGGAAGATCAGAAACAGATTGCGACGACTGCCTTTACAGTGACTACCTACCAGCCGGTTACTACCACGCTTTACCTGATTGGTGATGCTGCTCCGAGCGAATGGAGCGCCGATAACGCAACGGCAATGGAACGTACGGATAACGGACAATTTACATGGACAGGAAAGCTGAATACCGGATCGTTTAAGTTTATAACGACCTTAGGAGAATTCCTGCCGTCGTACAACCGCGATGCTACTGCCGAAGAAGGATTCAAACTGACCTACCGTACATCGGGTGACCAACCGGACGAACAGTTCACAATCAGTAAAGAAGCAACTTATATCGTAAAAGCAAACCTGCTCGACTTGACGTTGACACTTACCGAAACAGAAGATATTGGCTGGAGATATGAAGAATTTTTCATTGTCGGTTCGTTTACGGGTAACAATGGTTGGGGATTTGAAGCACTGTCTAAAGATGCTGTCCAAATGGATCTGTTCCATTATGGAGCCGTGATTCCCTGGAAGGCAGACGGAGAATTTAAATTCGCTTCTGTGACAGATTTCGGTCAGGCGGATGCTTTCTTCCATCCTACCATGGCTAATGCTCCGTACACTTCGACATCCGTAGTGCTTGGAGGTGACGATAATAAATGGCAGATGAAGGAAGCCGAATGTGGCAAGCCTTATAAAGTATGGTTCTACACAGGAAAAGGAAAAGAAAAGATGCTGATGCGTCCGTTCACTCCTTACGAAGGACTGTATCTGGTGGGTGAGGCAACTCCGAACGGATGGGATTTAGGCAATGCTACTCCGATGACTAAGAGTGCCGACAGTCCTTATATCTTTACCTGGAGCGGCACGCTGAAGGCAGGTGAGATGAAGATATCCTGCGATAAGCAGTCAGACTGGAACGGGGATTGGTTTATGGCGGATAAGAGCAACAAGGCTCCGACGGGGGAAGTAGAGACGGCATTGTTCGTTGCTAAGTCGGATGCGGAGTTGAACAGTATGTATCCGGATACAGATTTGGGTAGTTTGGATTATAAATGGAATATTCAGGAAGCCGGTTCTTATCGGATTACGATTGACCAGTTGAAAGAGACGATTTCGATTGTGAAACAATAAAACAAGAATTCAAGATGAAGAAAATAATATATTGGGTGGCTGCTTTTCTGTGTATGGCTTGCAGTGACGATCATGGGTCGAACCAAGAGAATGGAGGAGCTTCGGGCAGTGTCACCGAAGTGACTCCGGTAACATCGGATTTAAGTGTGGACCTGTCTACGGATAAGGCTTTCTATAAACCGGGGGAGAAAGTGGTATTTACAGCAGAAGATGCGTTGCCTGCCGGAACTAAAGTTCGCTATCGTCTTTTAGGGGAGGTTGTCGGAGAAGAGTCGGTAAATGGTACGAGCTGGATATGGCAACCGCCTACTACTGATTTCAAAGGATATATGGCGGAACTGTATCGTCAGGAGAATGGTACGGATGTAATTGTCGGTACGATTGCGGTAGATGTATCCAGTGATCCGGCACGTTTTCCGCGTTATGGTTTTGTCGCTGATTTCAGTCGGGAGAAGACAGCCGAAAAGACACAGGAAGAGATGGCGTATCTGAATCGTCATCACATCAATTGGGTACAGTTTCAGGACTGGCATAATAAACATCACTGGCCGTTGGGCGGTACACGTACGCAGTTGGACGAAGTATATATGGACATCGCTAACCGGGAGGTTTATACAAGTTCTGTGAAGAATTACATTGAAGCGCAGCATCGTTTCGGTATGAAGTCTATGTTTTACAATCTTTGTTTTGGGGCGTTGAAGGATGCCGCTGCGGACGGGGTGAAGGAGGAATGGTATTTGTTTAAGGATGCTTCTCACACTACTAAAGACAGTCATGATCTGCCGGGCGGATGGAAAAGTAATATTTATCTGGTAGATCCTTCTAATAAGGAATGGCAGAAATATTTGAACGAAAGGAATGATGATGTATATGCGAACTTTGCCTTCGACGGCTATCAGATAGACCAGTTGGGACGACGCAGCACGCTTTACAATTACAACGGTATTCCGGTCAATCTGCGTGAGGGATATGCTTCTTTTATTGAAGCGACGAAGCAGGCTCATCCGGACAAGAGTTTGGTGATGAATGCGGTCAGCCGTTACGGTGCCCGTCAGATAGGGGAGACAGGTAAAGTTGATTTCTTCTATAATGAGGTGTGGGCGGATGAGGCTGATTTTACCAATCTGAAAGCCATTCTTTATGAAAATGGAGTCTATGGCAATTATCAGTTGAATACGGTTTTTGCAGCTTATATGAATTATAATAAAGCGGATAACCGGGGAGAATTTAATACGCCGGGTATTCTGCTGACGGATGCTGTCATGTTTGCTTTGGGTGGTTCGCACCTTGAGTTGGGAGGCGATCACATGTTGTGCAAAGAGTACTTTCCGAATGAGAACCTGACAATGAGCGAAGAATTGAAAACAGCGATGGTTCGTTATTATGATTTCCTGACTTCTTATCAAAACCTGCTTCGTGACGGTGGTACAGAGAATAGTGTTTCCATGAATTGTACCAATGGCGAAATGAGATTGAATAGTTGGCCTCCTCAACAGGGATCGGTTACTACTTATGCCAAGCAGGTAGGTGGCAAGCAAGTGATACATCTTCTTAATTTCTCGCAAGCGAACAGCCTTAGCTGGAGAGATGTGGACGGTACGATGCCGGAACCGGCTTTGATTACAAAAGCGGCTTTGCAAATGAATCTGTCGGCAAAGGTGAATAAGCTGTGGGTAGCGTCGCCGGATGTACACGGAGGGGCTTTGCAGGAATTGGCCTTTACACAGGAGAATGGAGTTGTCTCTTTCACATTGCCTTCCCTGAAATATTGGACGATGATTGTGGCTGAATAAAGTGGCTGCTACAGAATAACTAAAATGATAGGTATGATGATTAGATATAGATTATGGGTGTGGGTGTTGTGTCTGATGTTTCCAACATGGGTTTGGGCGGAAAATGAGATACGTACGTGCACTTCTTTTACACAACAAGGACGTCAGGTGACTTTTCACCTGACGGACAGTGCCGCCTTGCAATTGCAACTTTGCAGCTCTTCCGTCGTGAAAATCTGGTTCTCACCCGACGGGCAATTGCAACGAAGAAATGCTTCGTTTGCAGTGATTAATGAAGAACTGGAAGAGGTAGGAACTATTCATGTGGATGAACAGGCGGCCTGTTACGAGATATTTACTCCGAAGTTGCGTATCCGGGTGAATAAATCTCCGATGAGTCTTCAGATATTCGATAAATATCAGAAACTTCTGTTTAGTGATTATGCCGATAAAGGCCATGTCAGTGAAGGAACGAAGAAAGTGGAATATAAAGTGCTTCGTCGTGACGAGCACTTCTTCGGACTTGGTGAGAAAGCGGGAAAGATGGATCGTCGTGGCGAGTCTTATAAGATGTGGAATAGTGACAAACCTTGTTATAGTGTGGTAGAAGATCCTCTTTACAAGAGTATTCCTTTCTTTATGAGCAATTACCGGTATGGTATTTTCCTTGATAACACCTATAAGACGGAATTCAAATTCGGAACAGAGAGCCGTGATTATTACAGCTTTGAAGCTCCGAACGGGGAAATGGTATATTACTTTATCTTCGGTAAAGACTATAAAGAAATCATCAGCCAATACGTCGGACTGACTGGAAAACCTATCATGCCGCCGAAATGGGCGTTGGGTTTTGCTCAATGCCGCGGTCTGTTGACAAGTGAAAAGCTAAGTCGTGAGATAGCCGAAGGCTACCGGAAACGGGGAATACCTTGTGATATTATCTATCAGGATATCGGCTGGACAGAATATTTGCAGGATTTCGAATGGCGCAAAGGAAACTATGAAAACCCCAAAAAGATGCTTTCGGATTTGAAAGAGATGGGTTTTAAGGTAGTCGTATCTCAAGACCCGGTAATTGCACAAGCCAACAAAAAACAATGGGAAGAAGCAGACCGTCTGGGCTATTTTGTAAAGGACAATACGAACGGTAAAAGCTACGATATGCCCTGGCCGTGGGGTGGGAACTGCGGAGTGGTGGACTTTACCTTGCCTACCGTAGCCGACTGGTGGGGAACTTATCAGCAGAAACCTATTGACGATGGTGTCTCCGGCTTCTGGACAGACATGGGCGAACCTGCTTGGAGTAACGAGGAGCAGACGGAACGCCTGGTGATGAAGCACCATCTCGGTATGCACGATGAAATCCATAACGTCTATGGTCTGACCTGGGACAAAGTGGTAAAGGAGCAATTTGAAAAGAGGAATCCGGACCGTCGTGTTTTCCAGATGACTCGTGCTGCTTATGCCGGCTTGCAACGTTATACGTTTGGCTGGACGGGTGATAGCGGAAACGGAGACGACGTACTGCAAGGTTGGGGACAATTAGCCAATCAGATTCCTGTAATGCTTTCCGCCGGATTGGGATTAATCCCATTTTCTTCCTGTGATATCACCGGTTACTGTGGGGATATTGAGGATTATCCGGCTATGGCGGAACTCTATACCCGTTGGATTCAATTCGGAGCATTTAATCCTTTGAGTCGTATCCACCATGAGGGAGATAACCCGGTGGAACCGTGGCTTTTCGGGCCGGAAGCGGAAAAGAACGCGAAAGCGGCTATCGAGCTGAAATATCGTTTGTTGCCGTATATCTACACTTACGCCCGAGAAGCGTATGATACAGGATTGCCTATCATGCGGCCTCTGTTTCTGGAATATCCAATGGATATGGAAACTTTCTCCACGGATGCCCAATTCCTGTTCGGTCGTGAATTGTTGGTAGCTCCTGTGGTGAAGAAAGGTGCTCGCACAAAGAACGTGTATCTTCCCGAAGGCACATGGATAGACTACAACAACAAGCAGACGGTCTACACCGGAGAGCAATGGACTACCGTTGACGCTCCCTTGTCTTCTATTCCCATGTTTGTGAAGCAAGGTTCCATCATCCCCACCATGCCGGTGATGAACTACACCCATGAGAAACCGGTATATCCACTTACTTTTGAAATCTTTCCCGCCCAGGAAGGTGCACAAGCAGCCTTTACTCTTTACGAAGATGAAGGAGAAGACTTAGGATATCAGCGTGATGAATTTGTCAAAACACCGATTATTTGCAGCACTCTGGCAAATGGATATGAACTGACCGTCTCTGCCCGTGAAGGAAAAGGATACACTGTTCCCGGTCCGAGAAATCTGTTGTTCCGTATTTATTCTGCGAAAGCTCCGAAAGAGATAACTGTCAAAGGAAAGAAGATAAAGCAAACTAAACCGGAACGTTTGGAAGAAAATCTGGAGAATAACACTGAAACTGTAGCGTGGAGTTGGGATAAGGAAACAGGTGTCTGTAGTGTGAGAATACCTGATAAAGGTGTTGATGAACAGTTGATGATTACTTTTAAATAAACAGGGAGCTGTTGGCAAGCTAATATTCAGAGTTTTTCTTTCGTTTTATATGGATAATGTGTAGATTCGCACGAAACTCATATCAGAAATGTGTAAGTTATCACATTTCTGATATCAAAAGTGTGATTCATTATGAGAAGCTTTTCCAACCCGCTTACCTGATTCGCTATTCAATGCTGAATTTGAAACAAGATGGTAATTTGATTAATATCCCCCTGTTTTTGGCGGATAAGACAAAAGAGCTATTGAAGGATAAAAGTTGAAAGAGCCTTCTGAAGGAATCAGTAGCCTCTTAAAAAACGATGATTCTTAAAAAAGGAATATTTAATCATTGGAAGAAGGACGTGAATTGCAGTTTGGTAAAGAAAAGCAGGAAAATGTCCTGCATTTGTAATTACGCGATTCTCTATTTCGGCTGTTTCGAAAATATGCCAATCAAGCTGCGATAGATTTTTGATTATTTTTGTTATTTGGAGAGCAGATGCCCGAATAACTAATCATTTTATTATTTTTTCCTTTCCGATATATTATGGTAAACTAGAGATAAAAATGTTTCTTAATAGTCCATTTTTATCTTCTTCACCGGGGAACGATAGCTTCCTCGGTGAGGAACAAGTCGATGCACACCGAGGAACACTTCGTTGGTTTTAAAGCAATGAGCGGTTTCTGAATAGAGAAAGATGCATATCCTGTTTGCTTTTATGCAATATTAGGCATCCTTTTGTATGCTCATGCGTTTATTTATGCAGTTTATTTTCCGGTTCGTTATTTTCTAATTGGCCATTTCCTTGTATAATATTAAAAATAGAACATTGAAAGTATATATTATCAAGTCGATAAGCAGTTGTCTATTTAAATAAAATAAATTCCTATTACCCTTTTCAAGAAAGTATAATGATTAAGTAATATAGTATTAAAATATTGATTGACAATTGCCTATGTTTGCAACGTTATTTTAAATGGAAATCTAATACACAATAAAGTTGTTATGAGAAAATCAACAAGGATAATTTATTTAAAGATGGTTGCACTAGCTATGGTCACTACATTTTCCACTCTGAATGGTAACATATCTGCCAATACACTTCAGAAAGAACTCCATTCGGGATGGAGGTTTAAACAAGCTCGTCTTTCTAACTGGTATCCTGCTACAGTTCCGGGAGTAGTACACACTGACTTGATTGATAATAAAATCATTGAAGATCCTTTTTATCGCTTAAATGAAAGAGGTGTACAGTGGGTTGATAAGGAAGACTGGATTTATGAAACAACCTTCGATGTAGCACACGAATTGATGGATAAAAACAATATACGGCTTTATTTTAAAGGGCTTGATACTTATGCAGATGTCTATTTGAATGGAGAAAAGATATTGGAGGCAGACAATATGTTTCGTGAATGGAAACTTCCCGTAAAAGATAAACTGAAAGCAAAGGATAATAAATTAAGGATATATTTCCATTCTCCTATTAAACGGGATATGCCTAAATGGGATGCGCTGCCTTTTCACTATGAGGCAATCAACGACCAGTCGGAGAATGGAGGAGTATTCAATAGAAAGGTTAGTGTTTTTGCCCGTAAGGCAGGCTATCATTATGGTTGGGACTGGGGACCTCGCCTGGTAACTTCTGGTATCTGGAGACCTGTTTTATTAGAAGCATGGGATGATTTGCGGATAGAAAATGTGTTTATCCGGCAAAAAGAGGTTTCTTATAAACAAGCCGACATTAGTAATATTGTAGAAATACTAGCCGATAAAGATATTGAGAAGGCTGAAGTTACGGTCAGAGACAATAAGACTGGAAAGATTTATGGTGCTACTACTACCTGCCTGACAAAAGGATTGAATAAGATTGCTGTAAACTTCTTTATAAAGAATCCAAATTTGTGGTGGAGCAATGGACTCGGAAAAGCCAATCTATATGAATTCCGGACCGAAGTAAAAACAAACGAGCAAAATAAGGATTGTCTTATAACTTCTACAGGAATACGTTCATTAAAAGTTATACGTAAGGAGGATAAAGAGGGAAGATCATTCTATTTTCAACTTAATGGAATACCTGTATTTTCCAAAGGGGCTAATTATATCCCTTGTGATAATTTTCTGCCTCGTGTGACGAAGGAACTGTATGAGAAAACGATCCTGGATGCTGTCAATGCTAATATGAATACTTTGCGTGTGTGGGGTGGAGGGACTTATGAAGATGATTATTTCTACGAATTATGCGATAAATATGGTATTCTTGTGTGGCAGGATTTTATGTTTGCCTGCAGCGTATATCCCTCCGAAGGTGAATTGCTGGGAAATATTCGTCAGGAAGCGATTGATAATGTTCGCCGTTTGCGCAATCACCCTTCTCTTGCTTTATGGTGTGGTAATAATGAATGTCTGGAAGCTTGGTTTGGTTGGAATTGGAAAGAAAACTATGTGAAGCAGAATCCGGAGTATGCCCGGATTATCTGGCAGCAGTATGAAGATCTGTTTCATAAAATGCTACCGGAAGTGGTGACAGAAAATAGCCCTGAAACATTTTATTGGCCTTCGTCGCCCTTCAGTCGTTATGACGGAGTTTCCGAGAATAATAAAGGAGATACGCATTATTGGGCTGTATGGCATGCAAAAAAGCCGATCTCCGAATATAATAAGGTGCGTAGTCGTTTCTTTAGTGAATATGGTTTTCAATCTTTTCCCGAATTTGAGTCGGTCAAAATGTATGCTCCGCACCCTGAAGACTGGGAAATAACTTCCGAGGTAATGATGTCTCATCAACGGGGAGGTGAGTTCGCGAACAAACTGATTGAAGACTATTTGCTGAACGAATATCGCAAACCTAAAGATTTCGAATCATTTCTGTATATGAACCTTGTACTGCAAGGGGATGCTATTAAAACGGCTATTGAAGCACATCGCAGGGATATGCCTTACTGTATGGGGACATTATTTTGGCAACATAATGATTGCTGGCCGGTTGCTTCGTGGTCGAGCCGTGATTACTACGGACGTTGGAAAGCGCAACATTATTTTGCCAAGGCAGCTTTTCGGGATGTGCTTGTATCTCCCATAGTTAATAATGACAAGCTTGATGTATATATTGTATCTGATAGATTAAGGAAAACGAGCGCTATACTGGAACTGGAAGTCTGTGACATGGAAGGAAAGCTTGTTAATTCAATCAGAAGATCGGTAACTATTCCTGCTAATGAAAGTAAAGTCGTTATGTCCCACAAATTGAATTCATTTATAAAATCACAACCGGAAAATCAGCTTGTTATCTCCGCAACCCTTACCGATCAACAAGGAACGATTTACATAAATAATTATTTCTTGACGAAGCAAAAGGAGATGTTATATCCGCAAGTGAATATATCATATCAATTAAAGTCACTGCCTGACGGATATGAATTGACTTTAAAAGCAGACCGTTTTGCAAGAGCTGTATACTTGTCTCTTGATGGAATTGATAATTTCTTTGAAGATAATTATTTCGATTTGATGCCGGGAAAAGATAAGATAGTGAAAGTTCGTACCGATATTTCATATACGGACTTTTCCCGACAGCTAAAAATCAAATCGTTGGTCGATGGATATTAAATAAATGCACTTAATATTTAATCAACATCTGTTGCAGGATTGTACGGTATTCGCTAGGTGTGTTTCCTTTCTTCTTTTTGAATATCCGAATAAAGTTCGATAGATTATTAAATCCGCACGAGTAGCAGATTTCTGCTACCGTGTGTGATGTTTCAGTCAGCATCTGGCAAGCACGGGCCACACGGAGGTTGTTGATATAGTCAATAAAGGTGCAATTTGTTTTCTTTCTGAAGAAATGGCTGAAAGCGGATTCCGACATATTTACCAGAGCTGCTACATCTCCCAGTTTGATAGGTTCTTCAAAATTCTTCTCTATATAGTCGCAGACTTTTGCAATGCGTCTACTTTTTGAGGTACGTATCGTGTCTTTGGTGTCATAGAGATTACTGACTAAAATATGTCTGTCGGCAGTGGAGAGATCATACAAGATAGAGAGAAACTCTAAAACGGTGTGGAAGCCTTGCATCCGGGTAAGCTGGAGAATTTTCTCTTTCATTGCCAGCATGGTGTTTTCAGAAAAGCTAATTCCTTTCTGTGAGTCGAGTAACAGTTGTTTAATCGGGCTGAATAGTCGTTTCTCCAATATTGGAAAATTGAGCAATTTGTCCGAGAACTGAATTGTCACCACATGATTGCCTTCTACAATCTCCCCTTTCCAGGCATGTGGAAGATTGGGGCCAGTCATTACCAAATCCAGATTGTCAAACTTTTCGACTGAATCGCCTACAATTCTTTCTCCATACGTATTCATCACAAGATTAATTTCATAGTCGGAGTGATAATGTACCGGATAATCAAATTTTGCATTGGGATGATTTAAAACGATGAATAAATCATCAGAAGAAATGGGAGTAATTTCCTTTTGAATGTCTTTCATAAGAACTGTATTTAACTTGATACAAATGTACGAATAATAATAATACAAAAACAGGCTATTCAAAAAAGTATAATTATTAAGCAATATAATATCAAAAAACTATCATTATATGCCTTACATTTGCAAAGTGAATCATACTTAATAACTAATTGAATGCTATGGAATCATTTTCTATCGGAACTATTGATATTATAATCGTAGTCGTATATTTGCTATTTATTATATGGTGGGGTGTAAAGAACGGAAAGAGTTCGGATGCCCAATCGTATTTTCTTGCCGGACGTTCCATGCCTTGGTGGGTTGTAGGGTTGTCTCTGTTTGCCGCCAGTATATCCAGTACTACGCTTATCGGGCAATCGGGTGATGCTTATGATACGGGACTTGCCGTTTTCAATTATAACCTGACCGGTATTGTGGTTATGGTGTTTTTTGCTGTTTTCCTTCTACCTTTATATATAAGGTCGAAGGTCTTTACGATTCCGGAGTTTCTGGAGAAGAGGTTTGATAAGCGTTCCCGTTACTACTTTTCCGCTATTTGTATTATCGGAAATATTTTTCTGGATGCTGCCGGTGCGCTTTATGCAGCCGCATTAATTATCAAACTGGTATTACCTGAAGCTGATCTTCAGATGATTATTATAGTCTTTGCTATTATTGCAGCTTCATATACAATTCCGGGAGGACTTTCTTCTGCCATTAACGCGGAACTGATACAGGCGGTAGTTTTGATTTTAGGTTCGGTTTTGCTTACCTATTTCTGTTTTCAACAGGGAGGAAGTTATTTCTATCATTTGTTTGAAAACGATGATATATTGGTGAAGCTGATTCGCCCGTTGTCCGATAATGCCACTCCTTGGTTGGGGCTGATCGTGGGGATGCCCATATTGGGTATTTACTTCTGGGCTAATAATCAGACTTTAGTACAACGTGTTTTGAGTGCCAGAACTATTGATGAAGGTCGGAGAGGTGTTATATTCACCGGTTTTCTCACGATGAGCACATTGTTTATTATCGCTATTCCCGGATTGATTGCCCGTGATTTATTTCCAGGTTTGGATAAACCCGATATGGTATATCCTAATATGGTGATGCAATTAATGCCTGTGGGTTTGCTGGGTATTATGCTGGCTGCTCTGTTGTCTGCATTGACTTCTACGATTAGTGCTATCTTGAATTCTACTTCTACTTTGTTTACGATGGATTTTTATGCGAAGTTTAATAAACATGCTGATACAAAAAAGCTGGTACTGGTTGGTAAAATCGCTTCTTGTGTGATTATTCTGTTAGCTGCATTATGGGCACCTCAAATTGGTAAATTCGGATCTCTTCTAAAATATTATCAGGAAATGCTTTCTTATATTTCTCCTCCTATCGTAGCGGCTTTCCTTCTTGGAATTTTTAATAAGAGAGTGAATGGTGGCGGAGCTTTTATGGGATTGATTCTCGGTCTGGTAGTAGCGGTTCTTTTACTTTTCTTTAAAAATACGGTTTTTGGTGATTTGCACTTTTTATTGATGGTTCCTTTCTTGTTGATATTCAGTATAATAGTGATTTACATCAGCAGTTTCTTTTATGCGGCTCCGGGTAAAGATAAGCTTACTGACACCACCTTTTCTTTTAGCGATCTGAAAGAAGAATATGTAACCTTGAAAACAGTAGTCTGGTATAAGAACTATCAGGTATGGGCAGGGGTGTTACTTGTGTTAAGCGCATTGATTTGGATTATTTTTCAATAAAATAAATAGAATATATGAAATTAAAGAAATTTGAAGGAAACCCGATTCTTTCTCCGTCGGAAAAGAATGATTGGGAATCTTTGGTGACTTGTAATCCTGGCGTGTTCTATGATAACGGCATGTTTTATATGTTATATCGTGCTGCAGGTAATGATAGAGAACATGTTATCCGCTTGGGATTGGCTACGAGCAGGGATGGGTTTTATTTTGAAAGACACTCGGATCGGCCGGCTTTTTCTCCGAGTGTCGATGGGCCTGATTCCGGATGTGTGGAAGATCCTCGTATTGTGAAGTTTGATGGTGAGTATTATATTACTTATGCCTATCGGCCGGTACCACCCGGGCAGTATTGGAAGTTTGGGCATGATGAAGTTTTACTTCCTGAATGTGGTAAGTATGCTCCTGCAGCTATTGCTAAGAATTTAGGTAATACTGGGCTGGCTGTTACTACAGATTTTTGCCATTTTCGCCGTTTGGGACGTCTGACTTCGCCGGTGCTTGATGATCGCGATGTGATTCTTTTTCCCGAGAAGGTAAACGGACAATTTGTTATGTTACATCGCCCCAAGCAGTATATTGGCGAAAAATTTGGTGTAGAATACCCTTCTATCTGGATAAAGTTTTCGGATGATTTATTAGATTGGGAGGGTAAGGAAAGCCATCTTCTTCTGACAGGACGTGAAAATACTTGGGAGGAAAAGATTGGTGGAAGTACTCCTCCCTTGAAAACGGACAAGGGTTGGTTGATGCTCTATCATGGTGTGGAGCATGGCGGAAAAGGGTATTATAGGGTGGGGGCTTTATTGCTCGACTTGGATAACCCTCTGAAAATACTAGCCAAAACGCATGAATCAATTCTCGAACCGGAAGAGGACTTCGAGATAAACGGGTATTATAACGGTTGTGTATTCCCTACGGGAAATGTGATTGTGGATGATACGCTCTTTGTGTATTATGGTAGTGCGGATAAGTATGTCTGCGTGGCTACCTGCTCTGTAAATGAACTGCTCTCTTACTTGTTGACCGACTGCAAGGTGTAATTAACTGAATCTCCTTTATCTTTTAGTCTTTTAATGTGATGTGTATACACTGTTTATGTGTACATTGGGGAGGTTGCTATGCGAAAAATAGATAATCATAGATTAAATCGTTCAAAAAAGTATAATAATAGAGTAAATAGTGCGAATGAAAATGAAAGGTTATAGTCTATATTTGTATTATCAAATTATCAGTAAAGAATTCAACGCTTAAATTTTATATTATGATGAATAAACAGAAAAAACGGCTTGGTAGCATGTCACTCTGCAAAGTTGTGTTGATATGCCTTTTTTTGTCCGTATTTTCTACCGCATGGGCTGCGGTAGAGCAAACATCTTCCAAGATTACTGTGACTGGAGTGGTTAAAGATGTACAAGGTGAGCCTCTGATAGGAGCTACTATTAAAATTAAAGGTTCGGCTGTAGGAACAGTCAGTGATTTTGATGGGAATTACTCTCTGGCCAATGTGCCGGTGAATGGGGTTTTAGAGTTTTCTTATGTAGGTATGAATAGTATAGAAATATCGGTTTCCGGAAAAAAGGTGGTAAATGCGGTACTTAGTGATGCTACTCAATTACTTGATCAGGTGGTGGTCATTGGGTACGGGTCGGTGAAAAAGAGTGATTTGACGGGATCGGTTGCGACGGTAAAGCCGGAGGCATTAAGTGATATACCGGCTAATTCTGTTGAAGGATTGTTGCAGGGGCGTGCGGCTGGTGTACAAGTAATCAATTCGTCACAGGATCCGGGAGCCGGATCAACGGTTCGTATTCGTGGTAATAGTTCGCTGCGCGGATCCAATTCACCTTTGATTGTGGTAGATGGTTTTCCATTGGGAGATGCCGGTGATTTGAAACAGATTAATACCGATGATATTGTTTCAATGGAAGTATTGAAAGATGCTTCTGCTTCTGCAATTTATGGTTCCAGAGGTGCTAATGGAGTTATAATTGTAACCACTCGAAGGGCGAAAGAAGGAACTACGACGGTATCTGTCAAACAGCAGCTCACTTTCTCTGAATTTTCTTCCAAACTGGATTTGTGGAGAGACCCGGTGATGATGGCAATGTTGAACAATGAGGGACGTGTGAATGGTGGATTACAGCCGCTCTATATCGGTGCAAATAATTCTGCCGGTGTTTATTACCCGTCTATTGAGGAGCTTCAGACTACTTGGACAACCAATACCCGTTGGGATGAATTAGTGTTTAGAGATGCGCCTGTGTCTAATAATACAACAGTTTCTGTCTCCAGTGCTAACGAGAAGACGAGTTTTAACTTGAGTGCTAATTATTATACGGACCAAGGAATGTATATTGATGATGATTATAGTAAAGGGGGGTATAATCTGAATGTCAGTCATAAGATATATAAGAACTTTACGATTCGTGCATCCAATATTCTATATCTTGGCAACCGTAATAACAATGGCGGAATGGCTTATTGGAGAAATCCGATTTATCCTGTGTATAATGAAGACGGAACTTATTATCAGACTACTGCTCAAGATTATAGTCATCCTATCGCTATTCGCGAGCATAAAAAGGATAAAACCAAAATGCTGGATGTTATCTCATCCGGAGCTTTTGAATGGCAAGTGATACCGCAACTTCGTCTCACAAGCCAGTTGAATTATAAATATGGAAAATCTACCAACGACCAGTATCTGCCACAGAAATACACCCAAGTCGGTACGGAGAATCGTGGTAGGGGAGTCATTGGTAACACAGAGAATCAAAATTTTGTTTCCGAAACATTTGCCAATTACTCTCAAATGTTCGGCAAACATGAAGTGGGCGCCATGGTAGGTCATTCTTACGAGTGGTATCAATATCGTGATTCGTATCTGACTGCTAATGGTTTTGTGAATGAAGCATTGGGAAATGAGAATATGGGAGCCGGAGAGAAAGCGAACAATATTATTTCCAACGGGTTCTCGAAAAGTAAACTGGTTTCCGGAATGGCCCGTCTGAATTACACTTATGATAATAAGTATTTGCTTACTGCCACTTTTCGTGCCGACGGTTCTTCTAAATTCGGTAAGAATAACAAGTGGGGGTATTTCCCTTCCGGAGCTATCAGCTGGAAAGCTCACGAAGAGAAGTTTATAAAGAAACTAAATACATTTGATGAATTGAAGTTTCGTTTAAGTTACGGTATTTCGGGAAATCAGGGAATCAGTCCTTATCAGACTCTTAGCCGTTATGGAACGACTAAATATTACCATCAGGGACAATGGCTGACTGCTATCGGTCCCGGGTATGAGTCAGGGCAGTCCGGGCAAGACGGAATCTGGAAAATTTGGAGTGGAATTCCTAATCCGGATCTGAAATGGGAGACAACTGCGCAATGGGACTTTGGTATTGATATGGCTTTCTTTAACAGAAGACTTCGCGTCACTTTGGATATTTACAATAAAGAGACGTCTGATCTGTTGAGAGAAAGAAACCTGGCTCTTTCTTCCGGTTATGACCGCATGTGGGTGAATGATGGTAAGATTCGCAACCGGGGATTTGAAGTAACGATTGACGGAGTTATGGTAGATAAAAAAGATTGGAGCTTGAATGGAACTTTTATATTCTCTATGAACCGTAACAAGGTGGTTGATTTGGGAAGTAGTGTCGAATCGGGTCTATTGAAAGATGCCCGTACGGGAATGGAATATGAAGTTGTCGGTAACTTGAGTGAACAGTATCGCTCTTATACTAATATACTTGCTATTGGCCAACCGATCAATGTCTTTTATGGATATAAATGTGATGGAATTATTCAGACTTTGCCGGAAGGACTTAACGCAGGATTGTCGGGAGAAGATGCTATGCCGGGAGAATTCAAATATGTCAATACGTATGATGGGGACGGGACACAAGGTGTTGTGAATGAAAACGATAAATGTATTATCGGTGATCCTAATCCTGATTTTACGGCAAGTCTGAATCTTTCTTTCCGTTGGAAGAAACTGGATGCGAGTATTTTCCTGAATGGTGTGTTTGGAAATGATGTGTTGAACACCAAGACTTTTGGTGATCCGCATAATGCTGCACTCCGTTGGACACCTGACAACCCGACTAACAAATATCCCAGTCTGCGTGACGGACGTCAGACTCGCTTTTCTGACTATTGGATAGAAGACGGCTCTTTTGTGAGAATTCAGAATCTGACAGTAGGGTATACCTTTGATTTGCCTAAACAGAAAGTGTTTGCCTCGAAAATACGCCTATATATGAATGCTTCCAATTTATATACATTTACCAAGTTCGACGGGTATGATCCGGAAGTCGGGCAAAACGGAATTTATTCTGGTGGGTATCCTCGCTTGAGGAAATGGACAGTAGGTCTTGATATAACATTCTAAATTAAATGATATGAAAAAGAATATATACACTTTCATTTTAATAAGCTGTATCCTGGGCTTTTCCGGTTGCAGTCTTGATGAAGAGCCTTACGGATTCTATTCCGAAGATAACTTCTATAAAACAGAGGGGGATGCAATGGCAGCTATTCATTACGCTTATGCTACTCTTACCTATATCGAGTATTCGCGTGCTCTTTATTTCATCGGTGATATGCCTACTGAAATTATGACTACTAAAGGAGATGCCTCCGTTGATAATCGTGCCTTGAATCTGTGGAGAATTGATAACTTTGATACCAATGCTACTTTGGTCAATTTCTTTAAATACTCATTCATTGCTATTAATCGGGCGAATGCTGTCATTAAGAAGATGCCGGGTACGGATATTGATTCCAAGCTAAAGGATCAGTATTTGGGTGAAGCTTATTTTTTACGTGCATACAATTACTTCTGTCTTTCACGTAACTTCGGTTTGGTACCGATGCATTATGGAGTAGTGGAGACACTGTCGCAAACGGGTACTCCTTTGGCAAATAATATGGATGAGATTTATGATTTGATGATTGACGATTGTAAAAAAGCGGAAGAATTGTTGCCTGTATACGCTGCCCCCATAATGGGACGTATCGATAGAGTCGGTGCACAGGCTTTGTTAGCTAAAATCTATTTATATGCAGCTTCTGCCAAAGCAAATAATGTGCCTTTATACAAGGAAATGGCGAAAGATGTCAATTCTCTCTATCAAGATGCTATGACTTATGCCGGAAGAGCATTAGGATTGGATCCGGATTATCCGCAGAATACGTATGGTTTTGAAAGTGATTTGCTCAAGATTTATGATGTAGAGAACTTTGCCGGTAAAGAAAATATTTTCTTGATGTCTATGGATAGAACGGGAGAGGCAGAAGGACAATATTCTAAGATATCCAAAATGTTCCTTCCTTATATTGAGGGTGCTACTATCTGGATCAAGCAAGGAGACAAAGATGAATATATAAAATCTCATGACGGTTGGGGAGAATATCGTACGGAAATGAATTTCTATAATGAGTTTGATGGAAACGATTTGCGTAAGAAAGATCTCATTGTGGACAAGGTGTATAATGAAGATGGAACGGTAAAAGCGGAATGGAAACCGGATGGCGGTGATTTTGAGTACCCCTTCTGCCGAAAATACATCGATCCCAAATTTGATGGGGATAAGACTAGTACACGCCCCTTTCTCATTCGTTTTACTGACATTGCGATGGTGTATGCCGAAGCTGCCGGCCCGACTACCAAGGCTTATGAACTGATAAACTTTATCCGGCATAGGGCAGGATTGGGGGATTTGACTCCAGGATTGCCGATAGATGAATTCCGGGAGAAAGTATATGAAGAACGTAAGTTTGAAATGGCTTTTGAAGGAGATCGTATGTACGATATTCGTCGTTGGGGCAGGATTGGAGAAATCAAAGAAGTGAAGGATGCCGGACTAAATGAAAGTCAATATTCTTTCTATCCGTTGCCGCAAACCGAGATTAATCTTAATCCAAGTTTAAGAGAATAATAAAAAATCGTGAGCTATGAATAAACTATTAAAATACACACTGTTTATCCTTTGTATGGGGATAATGCAATCTTGTGTGAAAGACATGCAGGATGATTTGAATGATGGAGGATGGAATAACGAGAGGTCTGTAACGAATCTTAAATTCAAGAACCAGGTGGGACAGGCTGAAATTGAACGCATTGATGATACAACCGGGGAAGTTACCGTAACCCTTAATGTGGGGGCTATTCCTGATTTGTCGAAAGTTGAAATAGAATCTATCGAATTGTCGTATCAAGCCACAGCTTCTGCAGGTAAAGGCAGTACATTGGATTTTAGTAATCCGGAGCGAAAATCGGTTCTTACTGTAACTTCCGCAACTGGAAAAACACGTGAATATATGATCTATGTGAATGAATTCCGTGAAAGTCTGGAAGGTACATGGTCGATTAATAATTTGATTATTTATGGTGGTACAGGTCCGGAATGGGGTGGCGGAAGAGTTTATCCGTTTATGGACAAATCATGGTGCTGGTATGATGAATATTCCCCGGAAAAAGAGTATGACAATACACTGACCTTTATTATGGAGAATATCACAGATGATGGAAACACATCCGGGAAATGTATAAATGCTGCTGGGCCTGATGGGAAATATGCAGATTTTATATTTAAAGGTTCTTCTAATCCGGCAGATAAGACGGATATTGATCTGAAGAAGTATTATCGGAAAATCCCAGTAGGAGAGAGCCGTTGGATTCGTAATTACAGTTTAGGTACTATTACTTTTATTGATTCGGACGGAAATGAATCGACTGCCGTACTCGAAAATCCGGGAACTTATACATTATTCCAGGGGGGAGGTTATACCAATACGGTAACTTTGCCGAATAATGCTTTCTCTTTCCAAATCAATGGTGTGGATGAGTGGACCTATATTTATACTGATTATGATGTGTTTGCTAAACAGGCACGTAAGTTCTTTGTACTCGTGACAAAAAATGAGGATTAACTAATGGATGATAAAATATGAAGAAATACTTCTTTCTTTTTATAGTTGCCTTTTTTGCATCCTGTGCTCCGGTAGAACAGGATGTAATAATCACTATAGATACGGAAACGGTGCTAAATGATTGCTATATAGGCAATGGGGCGCAGTGGGATCCTTATCAACTGGATTATGGCAAAGGTAAACTAACTATTTCGGAAGCCGATTGGGAGAAACTGTATGACAGACTTGATTTTATGCGTCCGCAGTTTATTCGTATCATGATTAATACTTCTTCGTTTGTTGACCAGGGGAGATTGGTGCCGGAACGGGGGATGGAAGTATTATCCAAAATGTTAGACTACTGCCAGAGTCGTAATGTGACTGTCATGTTCGGAGATTGGGGATGGAGTGTCATTCGTGCCCGCGAAGCAGAGATTGACAGTCAAAGTCTTCGTCACGCAGCTGCCTTGGTTGATTATCTGGTTCATAATAAAGGATATTCTTGTATCCGCTATTACAATCTAGTGAATGAGCCGAATGGTTATTGGGCTGCCACTAATAAGAGTTTTCCTCTTTGGGCATCATCTGTCCGGCAGTTTTATCAATATATGAAAGAATTTGACTTGATCGGAGAAGTTGGTATCGTCGGTCCGGATATTGCCATCTGGGATAAAGCGGAGACAAGATGGATAGATAGCTGTGCAGTGCAGTTGAACGAACAAATAGAACTTTACGATATCCATACTTATCCGTCTAAAGTCACCGTTAATTCTGGAGAATATGCAGATATTATTGCTGCCTATAAAGAGAAGATTCCTGAAGGAAAGAAAATCGTGATGGGAGAAATTGGTTTTAAATTTGTGGAAAAGGCTGATTCTTTGTATCAGAAGGAGAATATTCGTAGAGCCAGGAGTAAAGTTAACGCCTCGTTGGAAGATTCGCAGATGTTTGTTTATGATTATATGTATGGAACAGATATGGCAGATGCTCTTATTCAAACTGTCAATACAGGTTTTTCAGGTTCCATTGCCTGGATGCTGGATGATGCCATGCACTCTAATGAAGCACCTGACAAACTGAAGATTTGGGGATTCTGGAATATATTCGGTGAAGAATGTTTCGGAGCAGAAGAGGAAAACGTCCGTCCGTGGTATTATGCCTGGTCGTTACTGACCAGGTATATGCCTGCCGGAGCTGTGGTTTATAGAACAGACACCACCGGAGAGCCTTTCGTAAAGGCTGCCGTATCAGGAAAAGATGGGAAATATATGATTGCTTTGGTGAATGTTTCTGATAGTCCGAAAACGGTAAAACTAAAAAGTAATGTTCTTTCTTCTCTGTCAGGTTGTAAAAAGTTCATCTATTCGGACGGTACGTTGAAACAGAAAGGAGATTGTCTCCTTTTGCCGAATGATGAGAACTTGATTCTTCACCTTGAGAAAGGAGAGACAGTGACTATGCCGGCAGAATCACTGATAGTGTATACTAATTACGATTATTAAAAACAGAATGATGAATTTAAAAACAATAATAGGAACTTTTGTGGTGGGGATGTTGCTTGTTTCATGTACGCACTCTGACAACCGGCTGACAGTGAATGTATTTCAAGAGGTTGTTACTTCCGGTTACATAGGAAATGGTGTGGAGTGGGACCCTTACGATGAAGCCGAGTCATGGGGAGCCTCCGTTTCTGACGAAGACTGGCAGAAACTGTTTAAACGCCTTGACTTTATGCGTATGGGGTATGTGCGTTGTATGATTAACAGTCCTTTTCGTTATTATGATCCGCAGACGGGAAAGTATGATAAAACACGTAATATAGCGTCACTTTCCCGCTTGTTGCAGTATTGTACGGATCATAATATTGTGGTGATGTATGGTGAATATAATCCCCCTACTTGGGCTATGAAGGATGAACAATGTTGGGTGGATATGTCTGTCGATTACCTGAATTATCTGGTCAATGATCTTGGCTTTTCCTGTATCAAATATTTTGTGATCTTTAATGAACCTGATGGGAATTGGGCTTCAACTGACGGTGACTACGACCTGTGGAAATCCATGTTACTCCGTTTTGCGGATAAGATGAAAGAATATCCCGGACTAGACGGCAAAGTGAAGTTTGCCGGCCCTGATGCAGTCGTTGATTACAAGAATCCGTCTTCTCCATTTGACGCGGCAGGATGGGTGAAACAGGCGGCCACCGACTTGGATTCGCACATCGGTATTTACGATATTCATGCCTATCCCGGACAACATGAAGTACGTTCTGGGCAATATGCGGAGATTCTGGCTCGCCATAAGGAATTTATTCCTGCTGGTAAAAAGATTGTGTTGGGAGAGGCCGGTTACAAATATTGGCGTGAAGCAGATTCGTTGTTAATGAAAGAGTATAACCGGCGTGTCGAAGGTCATCCGTTTACTAAAGGTACAGATTCTAATATGTTGGTATACGACTATTTTTATGGTCTTGATATGCCATTGCTCTGTATGGAGGTAATGAATGGAGGATATTCGGGAATAGCTGCCTGGATGTTGGATGACGCAATGCACAGTAGCGGTGATTCTGGTAAGACGGAAGATATTAAGTTGTGGGGAATGTGGAATATCTTAGGAGAAGAAGTCTTCGATGACCCTTCGCAGGAAGAAATCCGTCCGTGGTATTACACTTGGTCATTGATGTGCCGTTATTTTCCGACTGGTTCTAATATCCTTAAAACAACGCTTGATCGCACGAAAGGTGTTTATGCGGCTGCTGGAGAATATCAAGGAAAATATGTTTTTGCTGCCGTTAATATAGGAGACGAGGATCGATCTTTGGATATTTCTTTGCCTGCTGCTCTCGAGAATGTTTCTTTATATGTATATGAAGAAGGGAATAGGCAAACTAACAATGAAGGACACCCCGTCCCTGTCCAGACAGGATTAACTGTTGATGGAACTTATCAGACTATCCTCAAGGCTCAAAGTTTTATTTTATTAACGAATATAGATTAAAAGACAGATAATTATGAAAAAGCAAATCAATATACTTTTGGTCGGATTAGCATCCGTCTTTATGAGTTGTAGCGATGTGGAAGAGGTATCGGCGCTTTATCCGGAATATGAAGAAGTGAAAGAACTCTCCATTGTAGATAAAAATGCGACTTCCGAGACTAAAGCCTTGTATTCGAATCTTTGGGCTATTCAGTCAAAAGGTTTCATGTTCGGACATCATGATGATCTTTGGTATGGTCGTAAATGGTATAATGAGGAAGGACGCTCCGACACTCATGATGTTTGTGGTGACTATCCGGCGGTTTTCAGTTTTGATGTTGCTGAAATAATGGATGATCGTTATCAGAACCCGGAAAATGAAATCCGTAAAAGAGTCGCTTTAGAGGCTTATGAGCGTGGCGAGGTACTTATTGCATGTGCACATCTGAATAATCCGTTGACCGGAGGTGATTCATGGGATAATTCCAGTAATGAGGTTGTGAAGGAGATTCTTAAAGAGGGAAGTCCTACACATCTTAAATTTAAAACTTGGCTGGATCGTTTGGCGAATTTTGCACTGAATTTGAAAGGTAAGAATGGTGAATTAGTGCCGGTCATTTTCCGCCCTTATCATGAGCATACCCAAACATGGTCGTGGTGGGGGAGTTCATGTACGACCAGTGATGAATTTACTTCCTTTTGGAAGTTTACCGTCAATTATTTGCGGGACACAAAAAATGTGCATAACCTTATTTATGCGATTTCCCCGCAAATAGATTCTGTGCAGGGACGTGAGAACTTCCTATTTAGATGGCCCGGCAATGATTATGTAGATTTTTTAGGAATGGATTCTTATCATGGTTTGAGTCCGGTTGTGCTGACTACCAATATGAATACCTTGTCTCGTCTGTCAAAAGAACTGAAAAAACCGTGTGGGGTTACAGAAACCGGAGTAGAGGGTATTCAACGTGATGGTGTTCCGGAGAAAAACTATTGGACACAGCAAATCCTTACCCCTGCTACGGGACAGTTTGTCAGCATGATTGTGATGTGGAGAAACAAATATGATCCTAGTGAAAGTGAGTCGCATTTCTACTCCGTTTTTAAAGGGCATGCCTCTGAAAAGAGTTTTATAAAGATGTATGAAAGTCCGGTTTCGCTTTTCTCTGCCGATTTGCCGGATATGTATACAATGGCTGAAGGAATGAATGTGAAATGATAAACGCTGATGTTATCGCTTTTTATATAAGAATTAGTCTTATGTATACAGAAGACTAGTTTTCTAGCTGAATAACTTTATTCGTCTGACAACTGTATACTTTTTGTCTGACAGTTGTTAGACGAAAGTTCAACAGTCGTCAGACGAATAATTTTTTGCATGAACAGAATTAGCTGTATGTAGAAGGACTATTTCTTATTAGAATTTCGTAATATTGCATTTTATAAGAAACATGGATGCCATTTGGTTGTATGCTGCTTATTGGGAAAGAATACTAAAAAATACTGAAATAAATAAGATCATGAAAAAGATTTGCCTTCTTCTCTTTTTGCTTTGTGCTTGCATTGCTCAAGCACAAAATGCTTATCGCACAAACAAAGATATATCTTATGTCTCTGGCTCCGAAACGGACACCTATCGTCTGGAACGTTGTAAACTGGATATTTATTATCCTGAAAACAAGAAGGATTTCTCAACTATCGTTTGGTTTCACGGTGGTGGTATGGAAGGTGGAAATAAATTTATTCCCAAAGAATTGAGAGAACAGGGGTTTGCAGTAGTGGCGGTGAATTACCGTTTGAGTCCGAAAGCAAAGAATCCGGCTTACATCGAAGATGCGGCTGAAGCTGTGGCATGGGTTTTCAAGAATATTAAGAAGTATGGTGGTCGTAAGGATCACATTTTTGTTTCCGGTCATTCTGCGGGAGGCTATCTTTCGTTGATTCTGGCAATGGATAAAAAGTACATGGCAGCATACGGAGCAAATGCCGATAGTGTAGCTGCTTATCTTCCGGTGAGTGGTCAGACGGTGACACATTTCACTATTCGCAAGGAACGAGGTTTGCCTGACGGTATTCCGGTGGTTGATGAGTATGCTCCGGTAAATAAGGCCCGCAAGGAAACTGCTCCTCTCGTGTTGATTACGGGGGACAAGCATCTGGAGATGGCGGCAAGATATGAAGAAAATGCGTTGTTGGAAGCTGTCTTGAAAAGTATAGGTAACGAGAAGGTGACTTTGTACGAAATGCAAGGATTCGATCATGGTCAAGTACTTGGCCCGGCATGTTATCTGATTGCAGATTATGTGAAGAGATTCAAATAATATAGTTATAATAAGAATAGATTGGAAGATGAAAACACGCAGTGATGCTTTTCAGTTTGGGAAAGAATTGGATTGGGAGAAACCGGCTCCGGGAATCCGCCGCCAGATAATGGGGTATGACGGGCAACTGATGATGGTGAAAGTGGAATTTGAGAAAGGTGCCGTCGGTTCTATGCACCAACATTATCATAGCCAGGTTACTTATGTTGCAAGCGGTAAGTTTGAATTGACCATTGGAGATCGGAAAGAAATTCTTTCTACAGGTGATGGTTATTATGTGGAACCTGACCAGCCTCATGGATGTGTTTGTCTGGAAGCAGGTGTATTGATTGATACATTCAGCCCTATGAGAGCTGATTTCTTAATATAATATCTAGCAGGAAGTCAGATATATGTGGTATGAATTTACCACATATATGGTATTTACCCTGAACAGAATCCGCACTATCTTTGTCATATATTAAAACAAGAGAAATTTAAAACAGATATATATGGAAAAGATAGCAAGAAAATTGACGGATTTGGTGGGTAATACTCCGTTATTGGAACTTAGTAACTATAATACAAGTAACGACCTGAAAGCTCGTCTGATTGTAAAGATTGAATCTTTCAATCCGGCAGGAAGCGTGAAGGACCGTGTAGCATTGGCTATGATTGAGGATGCAGAAACGAAAGGAATTTTGCATCCCGGAGCAACTATCATTGAACCGACCAGCGGGAATACCGGTGTGGGGTTGGCTTTTGTTTCGGCAGCTAAAGGCTATAAACTGATTCTGACGATGCCCGATACCATGAGTATCGAACGGCGTAATCTTCTGAAAGCTTTAGGGGCGGAATTAGTATTGACTCCTGGTGCGGATGGTATGAAAGGAGCCATTGCCAAAGCTGAAGAACTGAAGGCGGTCACTCCGGGAGCTGTCATCTTACAACAATTTGAGAATCCTGCTAACCCTGCCATGCATTTACGGACTACCGGTCTGGAAATATGGAGAGATACCGAGGGGAAAGTCGATATCTTTGTGGCCGGAGTAGGTACTGGCGGGACAGTTAGCGGTGTAGGGGAAGCGCTGAAGATGCGTGATCCGAGTATAAAGATCGTGGCAGTAGAACCTTCTGATTCTCCGGTACTATCGGGAGGTAAACCAGGTCCGCATAAGATTCAGGGAATCGGTGCAGGGTTTGTTCCTAAAACGTACAAGGCTTCTGTCGTAGATGAAATTATTCAGGTGCAGAATGACGATGCCATTCGTACGAGTCGTGAATTAGCCAAACAGGAAGGTTTGTTGGTAGGCATATCTTCAGGAGCAGCCGTATATGCTGCTACGGAACTGGCGAAGCGACCGGAAAATGCCGGGAAAATGATTGTTGCATTATTACCCGATACAGGTGAACGTTATTTATCTACCATTTTGTATGCTTTTGAGGAATACCCTTTGTAATAATGCCGCTTTCCTTCAGATAAAAACAACCGCTCCTTTGGGCTCAAACGATTGTCTTTTTGTTGTAGACATACGGTCGTTTGGATCAAGAGGAGCGGTTGTTTAAATTTGGTTGAACAGCTGTTAGAGGCTGTTCAGCCGGTTAGATGATAATTTGAATTCACCACAAAGTAACGCAGTGTCTCATAGAGTTATTGTCGGGAGTGTATACATTAATAATGCGCATTTACTTATAAATGTCTACTTATAAGTAATAGTCACTACTTGATTTCCGCATTGCATACGGAAATCCCCTTGTTCCAGTACCCATTGCCCGTCAGAATTGACAAAAGCCAAGTCGCTGCCTTTGATGGATAGAGTGACAGTTTGGGTTTCGCCCGGTTGTAGTTCCACCTTTTTGAAGGCTCGTAACTGGCGGTTTTCGGGAGTAAGCGAAGCCACAAGATCACTGCTGAATAGCATGACAACTTCTTTTCCGGCATATTTACCGGTATTGGTTACATCTATGGAAAAGTGCAAATCATCTCCTGTGGTAAACGAAGATTTGTCCGTTTGGAAGTTGCTGTATTCGAAAGTGGTGTAGCTCAATCCGTATCCGAAAGGCCATTGAACGGAGACTACTGCATTGTAGTCGTAAGCTCCTTCCATTTTGTCCATCTCTTCACTCACCCGATAATCGTAGGTAGTCAGTGCTGCTTCGTGTCGCGGATATGTGTAAGGCATCTTGGCACTGGGGTTCACGTCTCCTGCCAGAATGTTCGCTAATGCATCGCCACCATAGTTTCCGGGTAATAGAATGTCAATAACAGCATCAGCCAATGGCTCCAACTCGTTGATAATGCGGGGACGACCCTCATTGAGTATCAGGATGATCGGTTTTCCCGTAGCGGCAAGTGCCTTTACCAGTTTGCTTTGGTTGGCAGAGATGGTAAGTTCGGAAAGATTACCGGGTGTTTCGCAATATGAATTTTCACCGATGCAGGCGATAATGATATCCACGTTGCGGGCGGCGGCCACAGCTTTCTCAATCTCCGGTTCATTTTCTTCCATGTAGGCACCTTCGGGTTTGTAGGTTACGCCCTGTTCCAGACGGACATGATCGGCTCCGAATTTGTTGCAGATTGCTTCGTAAATGGTGTTATATTTGTCGGCAAATCTATCGGTCAGATGTCCTTGCCACGAATAGCTCCAACCGCCGTTCAAGCAACGCATAGAGTTGGCGTTCGGACCGGTTACCAGTAGCTTTTTCCCTTGAGGAAGCGGAAGAATATTATCTTTATTTTTTAGCAATACTTCCGATTCTTCGGCTGCATGAAGTGCGATAAGTGCATGCTCCTTGCTGCCGAAGAGAGGATAATCTTTCAATAAAGTGTTCGGATGATCGAACAGACCCAGACGGAATTTAAGTCTAAGCACCCTGCGGACGGCATCGTCAATACGGCTCATGGGCACTTTCTTCTCTTGCACTAACTCTTTTAGTAGTGTACAATAATTGAGATCATACGGTTCCATAGCCATGTCTATACCTGCATTGATTGCCATTTCGATGGCTTCTTTTTTGTCCGCCGCCACATGTTCGCGGGTATAAAGATTGTTGATGTCCGCCCAGTCGGTGATTAACATTCCGTCCCATCCCAAGTCTTCTTTCAGCCATTGTGTAAGGAGTTCGCGGTCGGCGTGCACAGGCTTTCCGTTGATGGAACCACTGTTGACCATTATAGTCAGTGCACCAGCTTCCACACAAGCCTTGAACGGTGCAAAACATTTCTCACGCAGTTCGGAAACCGATATATAAGCCGGTGTGCGGTCTTTACCGGTACGTGGCATGCTGTATCCCATGTAATGTTTCACGGAGGTGGCGATTCGGTCGGCGGGAATATGGTTAGGATCATCTCCTTGGAAGCCTCGGACGGCAGTGCTGCCCATAATGGCATTGACTAAACAGTCTTCTCCATAATTCTCCCATACACGCGGCCAACGGGGATCACGTGCCATATCGACGGTGGGGGAGTATGTCCAGGGACAATTGCTAGCCCTTGTTTCATAAGCCGTTACACGTGCTGCTTCGTAGGTCAAATCCGGATTGAAGGCAGCACCCATATTGATATTTTGAGGGAAGAGCGTGCCGCCCAATGTATAGGTAGTACCATGATTCTGATCCAGGCCGTAGATACATGGAATACCAATCTCCGTCATCGACAGTTCTTGTATTCGACTGATAATCTCGTTCCACTTTTCAGGGCTTTGTGCTACCGGGCCGGGGGCATTGAGGAACGAACCTACCTTATATTCAGCAATCGCTTTATGGAGTTTTGCCTCGTCCAATTGGAATTCTCCATTTATCGTCTCTCCTAATACATCAATAGCAAGCTCGGTCATTTGCCCTATCTTGGCGTCAAGGTCCATCTTTGATAGAAGCTCTTCCACTTGTTGTTCTATTTTTGCGTCTTCAGGAATGGCAGTGGGAACTGCCTGTTTGGAACAGGCAGTCATTGCGATAGATGCGGTCATTAATATAATATTTCTTAGTTTCATTATGATTTGTTTTTAAGTAGCATCGTTTATGTAATCTGTCATTCAGAGGGATTTAACCCGAAGAATGACAGATACTTATGGTATGAATGATTTTTAAACTTACTTAGGAACATTATTTCACGGTTACCAGGTCTACATAATAGCCATGACCCGTACATAAGAATCCGTCTTCAGTTTGAATCTTATTCAGTATCTCTTGTGTCAGTACCAGTGTGTATTCACCGTTTTCCGTAAATTCTATCTTATCTGCCAGGCCAGTCCACCAACCTGTGGCAAGTTGCATCTGATGATATTCGGCAGTTGGTTCTATGGAGTAGACTACTTTCAGTGTTGATCCGGCTGTGATACCGGCAAACACATCTTTTGGAATCAGACCGAAACTCTTGTTGGGGTCACCGTCCGGCTTATCCCACGAAACGTAATGGTGTCCTGACCAAAGCGTTATTTCGGTAGATACGGTCACAGTCTGTTCGGTAGTCGTAGCATTGTCGTTCAAGAACTGCACAGCCTCTCCGCTACGGGTTTTGCCTGTCAGCGTATAGCTTCCATCAGACAAATCCGGACAAGTCAGCGTAACTTCCGTAGAAGATTGATTGCTGAATTGAGACACCGTCTGTCCGCCGATAGTTAGAGAAGCGATGTTTTCAAGATTGATACCGGAAATGGTCCAGTCCACGTTGGCAGTAGCCCGGTTAGCCCCCGAAATGACAAGGGAAGCATTGGTCACTTTCACCATGTCGGCTCCATATTCATTGCCGGCGGCATCTTGCAGAACGATACGGTAATCGCCTTCGCTTACGCCTGTCGGAACGATGTATTCCAGATAGTTCCCGTCTTCCGATTCAACATAAGTAGGATCGGTGATCGTGTTTCCTCCCAAGAGGATGGCTGTTACGTTCTGTAAATTACTGCCATATAAACGGGCAGTCTTACCGGGAGATACAATTCTCTCAAAGGCTACTTCTTTAGATTGAGGGTCATCAGCCAACGGATTGACCACCACTAATCCTTCACGGGAAGTCTTCTTCCCTTTCACAGTTTCCACTTCTATTTTCAAATTATACGTACCGGCTTTCAGACTACGGTTGATTTCTTTGTCGGAGTCGGTACCCGATTCTACTTCCTGCCCGTCAATGAACCAGGTTACTGTGGTGTAATCTTTCGGAGTCACGGTCAGCGCAATGGATAAGTTCGCATCCCGGCTGATGTTGGCGAATGTAGCCAATTGGCCGTTCGTCCTGTCAGGAAATACCGGGTCAAGGATATGCGGATCATCATTTTCCGTCACCGTAGCGAACGGTTCTTCCTCGGTGCATGCAGTAAATGTGGAGCCTACAGCGAGTAGGGCAAATAGTGCAATATATATCTTTTTCATAATGGATGATTGTTTAATAGTTAGTTTTCAGTATCCCACCACAGAAGGCTGTGCCAATTATCTGTTCCTCCCATGCGCTCGATGGCTTCATTGTAGCTTTTCTTATTATAGGAAGATTCCAATACAGGATAGCAGAGACGTACCGGAATTTCCGTTCCACCGGTGAGATATTGTCCGAACCCATATTCTGCCGGTGATTTCAACTTCGGATAACCGGAACGACGCACGTTTGCCCAACATTCGGCAGGATTGGTGAAGTGAAGAATCCAGGCCTGTGTATTGATAGCTTCAAGTTTCTGATTGTCCGTATGTCCGAACGTCCCTCTACCTTGAATGAATGCATCAAACTCTGCATCAGTAGTAGCCGTGCAACCGTAGTTGTCTGTCAGGAAATCCATAGCTGCACGCACTCCTTGCTTGTAAAGATCTTCTGCCGACACACTGCCGACATTCCATTTTTTCACGGTAGCTTCCGCCATCAGGAATTTCACTTCTGCAGAGGTCATCACTACGCCCGGATTGTCGCTTTTTAGGAAATTATTGGCAAGTTTGGGTTCCACTTCACGAGCCATAGTTACCGTAACAGAAGGGTTGTTAACGGCTAATTCCTTACAAATATCGCTGTCGTATCCTGTAGGCCATGGCTCCCACGAGTAGGCACCCGGGTTGCGCGGACTGAAATCAATCCCTTTTTCAATCATCTCCTGGGTGATGTCGACACGATTGTCGGGACTGGTGGCACTCATCAGCCCGTCATAATAACAACGGGAAATTTTGAATGTACGAGGGTCACCGGATTGGCGTAGCTGATTAAAGAAAGTGGAGCAGAGGTAACTTGGATTATTAGCGGGGTCGTTGCCGAACAATAACTGTGACAATGAATTTCCGCGATAATCAGAGTAAGCTTCTTGTCCGAAACTAAATGCGATTGTCATGTATTTGATGAGCGCATCGCTTGAGGCGTCCGTTATCACACCCCCATTGGCAGCTAAAGCATTTTCAAATTCCGTTTGTGCCTTTGTAGGATTGACATTGGAGATTCGCATGGCAAAACGTAGGCGAAGCGAGTTTGCCAGTTGTTGCCATTTAGTTACATCACCGGCATAGATGAGGTCACCTGTCACTTTATCTTTGGTCGGATCGATTTTATTGACGGCATCTTCCAGCTCCAGAAAGAAAGCGTTGTAAATATCTTCCTGTTTGTCATACTTCGGATTGAACTTTCCTTCGAGGAATCCCAGGCCGGCTTCACTGAAAGGAGCGTCTCCGTAAGTGTCGGTGATGATAGACATAAGATAAACCCGATAAATGCGGAGCACAGAGTTGATGTTCACTTTCTCTGCATCTTCGGCTGTGCGATATTGAGCATCAATGATATTCTTCAGGGATTGAGTGTAGAACGATGTCCAGATACGGCTCATTTCATTATTATCTAGCGTATGGCGTCCGCCGTAGTTGGTGGTGTTCCAACATCCCATCAGTTGTTGGGTGAATGCATAATGGTAGTTACGGTAGATTTCCATCATACTAAGGTCTCCGTACGTTTGCAGTTGGGCAGTGGTGAGCTGCGCATTCGGGTCGATGGTAGCGGCCTTGGAAGGGTCGGTATTCATGTTTTCCATGTATTCATCGCTGCAAGAAGCGAAAAACAGGGCACATGCCATCGTGATGATTGTGATGTATTTAGATTGTCTCATGATATATCTTTTTAGAATTTCACATTTACATTAAAACCATAGCTTCTGCGTGAAGGCAACGAACCGTATTCAAGTCCCATACCGGTGGTATTGTTGTAGTTGGAATCCGGGTCGATATTCGGGATATTCTTCCATACGATGAACGGATTGCGGGCAACGAACGAAACGGTCAGTCCGCTTACTACATTCTTCAGCCAGGATTTGGGTACATTATAACTCAACGTCAGTTCACGGCATTTCACGTATGAGTTGTCGTAAATAAACATAGAAGGTGCATTACGGCAAACGCTCATCCAGTAGTCTTCCGGATTGATGTAGATGTCGTTGGGGCGATACGTTCCATCACCGTTGTCGATGACACCCGGAGCAACGAATCCGCCTGTCGGCTTCCAGTTATCGGCTCCTTTCGCAATGCCGGCTGCTAATCTTTCTTCTTCCGAGCGATACCAGGCGTCGCGTCCTGCCAATGTTTCCGGACTTTTACCCGATTCGTAAGCAGCACGGGCAGACATAGAATAGAGGTCGGCGCCCACTTTCACATCGAATACCGCTACCAGCGAAAGATTCTTGTAGGTAAAGTTGGTGAGTAATCCACCTGTCCAATCCCAAGAGGCATTCCCCAATACGTGGTTGCTCTTGTCATATTGCGGCAGACCGGTTTGCGGGTCAATCAGAATATCTCCCTTTTCGTTCCGTTGGAAGTCCGGGCCTACAATAGAACCAAAGTTCTCGCCTACCTTAGCGGCCACCTGAACGTCGAGCCAAGATGCTTTTTCCAGTTCAAACATATCCGATTCGCCATCCAGTTCTTTTACTTTGTTGCTGTTCTTGGAGAAGTTCAGATTAATGTCCCAGGAAAAATCGCGTGTTTGAATCGGTCGTGTGCTAAGGGCAATCTCAATACCTTTGTTTTCTATCTTGCCGGCATTAATCAAGCGATAGTTATAACCGGTTGTCCAGGAACTTGCCATTCCCATAATCTGGTTTTTACTGATTTGAGAATAGTAGGTGAAATCCAGCCCGATACGGTTCTTCAGGAATTTCAATTCCAATCCCATTTCCACGGAGTTTGTTTTGGTTGGTTTCAAGTCTTTGTTGGGGATGGTTCCGTTATCGATATATCCGATGGTATATCCGGGATAAGCATATTTGGATTTCGTATAGACGAGTCCCAATTGATAAGGATCGGTATCGCTACCTACTTGCGCCCATGACATACGCACCTTTCCGTAAGGCAGGAGGTCGCCCAGTTTTGTCAGCTCGGAGAATACAAAGCTGCCGGAGAAAGAAGGATACACATACATGTTGTTGCCAGTGGGTAGGGTAGACGATTGGTCGCCACGCAACGTAGCATCGAGGTAAAGCATGTGTTTCCATCCCACGTTCACTGCTCCGTAAACCGAATTAATCTGCTTGCGGTAACTGCCGGGCACTACACTGATCTCGTTGAAGCTCGTCAATGAAGGGACATCGCGTATCTTCATGTCTTGAGCGGTGGTAACGGTGGTCTGGTTGTTCACCTTATATACATTGCCGCCCAGCGTAGCGTTGAAATCGAAATCACCCCAATGGTTGTTGTAGAGAGCCAACACTTCAAAGTTGTACATGCGGTTGCGGAAAGCACTGTTTTGAAGTCTTCCGGCTTCGAATCCGGGAGTGGTAGGTGCTTTGTAATCATCGAACGTGAACCAGTTGAGTTCGGCACCCAGCGTTGCCTGAAGTTTCAGATGTGGGTCGATGTTCCATACGGCCTTGCCGTTCATGCGGAACAAGTCTTTCTTGGATTTATTGAAGTTCTTATAGATATCCCAGTACGGATTCACGTTGTAGGGATCCATGCCGTTCCAGTTGGAATATTCGCCGTCGGCAGTCTGATAGGTTTGCAACCATTCCTGATCGTAGGTGGTGGCAAGGGTCATCAGGTTTTTACCGATATTGGACTTGCTGTCGCCCAGAGCCGGACGGTTCTTCACGTCTTCCCGTGTATAGTTGACGCTGAAATCCAGGTCTACCTTTCCTGCAGACGTATTGGCGCGCAGGTTGAAAATGTCACGGCTCATGTGCGTCTGGGGAACAATGTCTTTATTGCGCATATCCGTATAGGTAAAGCGAATTCCGGTTTTTCCGCTGTTCACACCTATGATGGCGGAGTTGGTGGCGGTGATACCCGTGCGGAAGAAGTTGGACGTATTGTCGGGGACAATGAGGAAAGGGCGTTCTACGCCGTCGAAATACTTCAGCATGTTTGAACCGTCCGCTTTGGGACCCCAACTTTTGTTTGTGTTGGATATGGCATCATAGCTATAAGTACCGTTGCTTCCCATACCGTATATCTGTTGCACTTCGTCCCATTTGGCAAGTTGGGTATCGAAAGTCAGTGTTCCGTTATATTCCACGCTGATTTTATCCTTGTTGGCTCGCTTGGTTGTAATCAAGATAACACCGTGGCTGGCACGGCTACCATAAAGTGCGGACGCCGCAGGGCCTTTCAATACCGACATATTTTCTACGTCATCGGCATTGATGCTCGAAATACCGTCGCCCAAGTCGAAGCCTCCGTTTGTGCCGGCACTGCCGAAATTAGTGTTGTCCAAAGGTACACCGTCCACTACATAAAGAGGCTGGTTATTGCCGGTCATTTCGGTACTGCCTCGTAGAATAACGCGCGTAGAACCGGAAGGACCACCGGCGGTCTGGCTGACTACCAAGCCCGGCACACGTCCTGCCATGGAGTTGATAAGATTCGTTTCTTTCGCTTTGGTCAAGGCTTCACCTTTCACTTCATCAATGCCATAGCCCAACGCTTTGCGCTCTCTCTTGATGCCAAGGGCGGTGACTACCACTTCATCCAATGCTTTGGCATCCTCTTTCAAGGTGATGTTCAAAGGACCTCTTCCCGCTTTTACTTCTTCGGATTTATAACCCACGTAGCTGACAACGAGCGTAGCTCCCGCTTTTACATTCAAACTGAAATTTCCATCCAGATCGGTAATCGTTCCGTTGGCAGTTCCTTTCTCCACTACGGAAGCCCCAATGATGGGACCTGTGGCATCGCTCACTTTTCCGGTTACCTTGTTGCTTTGTTGTTGAATAGCCTGGGAACTTGGTTCCGTTGCTGCATACACTTGCTGGAAACTTCCCGCCATCCAAAGGGCGAGTGTTCCGCAAAACAGTAGATACTTACATTTTTCCATATTCATAGCATGTATATTTAAGATTCCTATAATATTTTCACCCAGTCGATGTACATATTCACTTTCTGACCGTCTTTCAGGCCCGTCAGTTTATTAATATCGGTAATTCCTGTAAACGCACCTCCCACGGCGAGGTTGAACAGGATGTAGAAGTTGTCATGAAAGTATGTGTTCGAGCTAATGTCGAACGTATGAAACTTGACGTTGTCGATGGATATTGTCAGGTTGTTTTCATCCCAATCCAGAGAGTAGGTGTGATAATTGCCGTCTTGCAGGCTGTTGGCAACATTGGCTTTGTAGTATTGCTGTTCGTGAGCCGCTGCGCTAGGGCCATAGTGAATGGCGGTGTTCACTTGTTTTTCCGAATCGCCCGCAGCCATTCCGCTCTGTTCTCCCATTTCCATAATGTCGATCTCCCCGCATGCCGGCCATTCTTTGTCGTTATCTCCCATCATCCAAAACGCAGGCCACAGTCCGCCGTTAGTCTTGGGAAGCTTGATACTTGCTTCTATCTTGCGATACTTGAAACTCTTTTTCCCTTTTGAATTGATCCTGCCGGAGTAAATTTTATTCCCTTTGCGTTCGGCGGTAAGAATCAGAACCGATTTATCCCCGTCCTTTCCAACCGATACATGAGCGGCATCGTATGCCTGTAGCTCTTGGTTGGTCCAACCGGGTTCATGAGTTTCTTTCGTCCATACTTTTTCGTCGAAAAAGTTGAAATCGTCTTTAAAAAGAATGTCTTGTGGATTTTCCTCCGGTTCCGTTCCAACAGAATCCGACGAACAGGATTGTTGCGCGAAGCAAACGGATAAAAATAGGAATAGTGCTACTTTTTTCATCGTTTTAGCATTTTAAAGGTTAAACGTAATATGTGCTTTATACTTGTAAAGCTTGGTGCAAAGATGCTAATATCCGGCTGAAACGATGGTCAGATTGCTGACATATTAGGTTTGATTGCTGACAAATCTGCTGATTTTTATCGAACGGACGTTATCTTACCCATTCTTTTTCAAAGATTGTTGCTATACAAGAATGAGGT
>NC_021017.1:2565435-2630122 GCF_000210075.1 Bacteroides xylanisolvens XB1A | reverse complement strand
CCGATAATTTCTCATTTAACTGCAAAATTCCCATTTAATTAAGAACGGTACGGAAATGAGGTAAACTCATATAATTATAATTCAAAAAAACTTCCGTAAACATTCTCAAGTATACTTATCACTATGAGAAAAAATACTCATAGGTATGAGAAGAAATACTCATTATAATGAGAACTTTTTCTCATTGCAGTGAGAATATACCCTTGTCAGAATAGGCTGAAACAGTGCATTACTGTACCGGAAACGAGCTAATTTTAATTCAAAACCGAACATGAATGCTTGTCTACTTCCCACTATATTTACTTGGCTGCATCCCGAATTGTTTCTTGAACAATGAACTGAAATACTTCGTGTTGACAAATCCGGTTTCGGCGGCGACATCGGTTACGCTTTTACCTTCTTTCAGCAGTTCGGCAGCTTTTTGTAGCCGGATGATACGAATAAACTCTTGCGGCCCTTTTCCCGTCAGTGATTTAAGGCGACTGTAGAATAGTGTTCGGCTCATTGCCATTTCATGGCATAAGAGATTGATGTTGAAATCGGGTTCATCCAAATGTTCAAGAACAAACCGGGTAGCTTGCATGATAAACCGGCGATCACCCTCGGCCATTGTTTCGCTTGCTGTCGTTACGTTTTTGTTGTCGATACTTTCATTGTTTTCATTGCTTTCATTGTCGTCACGTTTGCCGCCCGCCTCTACTTGAGCGATGGCTTGCCGCATGAAAAACTGCCGTTGCCTGTTTCGATTGTCAATCAATCCTTGTTCTTTCAATTTCAGTATCTCTGTACTGAATGGTTTGGGGATATAATCATCCGCGCCTTTCTTCAATCCTTCCACTATTGCTTCGTGGTTAGCCTTTGCCGTCAGCAGAACGACCGGAATACCTGATGTGTCAGGATTTTCCTTGACCATTCTGCAAAGCTCGTCACCCCGTATGCCGGGCATCATGACGTCGGAGAGGATGATATCCGGATATTCATTGGCGAGACAGGCGATAGCTTCGTGTCCGTCGGCAACATCAATCACCCGATAGAGGTGCTCAAAGGTCTGGCGGAGGTAGTGACGGAGAGTTTCGTGGTCTTCTACAATGAGCAATGTATTCCGGTCGTCCGGATCTTTTATTTTATCCGTTTCGTGGCTGTTATTATCCGATGTGCCGGCAAGGTGTTCGAGGGATGATTCGTGCGACACGGGTTCGGCTACGGTGGTGGTTCGCGGCAATGTTACGATGAAAGTAGTTCCCTTGCCCTCCTCGGAACAGAAAGTGATTTTTCCATGCAGCATCTTTACAATGCGCTGCACCTGCAACAGTCCGAATCCGGTTCCTTCTTCCTGTGACTGCCGGGCATTTTCGGCTCTGTAAATATCGGAGAAGATGTGCTTCTTCGCTTTCTTCGGTATGCCTATTCCGTTATCTTTCAACGAAAGGATGGCTTTGCGTTTCGTGGCTTTCAAATCCAGACTGATTTCTCCCTGGGGCATGGTGTATTTGCAGGCATTGGAAAGAAGATTGTCGAGTAACATCTCTATCAGGTGTTTGTCGGCTGAAACGAAAACGGATTCGTTGGGTTGGGTCAGATTCAGTGTCAACTGCTTCTTCTCGCAAAAAGACCGGAAGACGGAGACTTCTTTCAGCAAAACTTCATTCAGACAAAGCGGAACCGATGAAGAGGATGGCTTGTGGGCGTCTACCTTTTCAAATTCGAGCAACTGTGTGATGAGCGAATGGAGTTTTCGGGTACTTTCATGAGCCAGATTCAGGTAATAACGGGCTTTGTCCGAGAGATCCTGTTCCCGGTTCAAATCCTCCAGCGGTGCCATGATAAGCGTTACCGGCGTGCGAATGTCGTGCGCCGTGTCGATGAAGAAACGTATTTTGTCTTCGTCGTATTTCTTTTGGAGTTGGTTGCTCTTATAGCGCAGGATGAAATAGAAAACGAAGCCTATTATAAATAGGTAAATAGTCCAAGCCCACCACGAGTTCCACCATGGCTGGCTCACTTTCACTTCTAAGGTGCTTTCGGAGATTGTCTTTCCGTCGCTGCGCCGCAGGCTGCGCACCTTAAAAAGATAAGTGCCCGGCGATACCTTGGTGTAGGATGCCTTGCCCTCGGCAGACGGTTTGCTCCAGTCATTGTCATACCCCTCTAAAATATGCTGATAGACAATATCGCGCTGGAAACGATAGTTGATAGATTCAAAAGAAACGGTAAACGAGTTGTATTTATAGCCGAGCCGTACCGCACGGTCGGCAAGCATATCATGGATGGCGGGTCTCAACGATTCTTCTTCCTGGACGTTTTGATAATCAACCGTCAGTCCCGTGAAACGCAGGAGCGTCCAGTAGTCTACGGTTGAAATGTCGAGTGGCATGATAAAGACAGCACCATCCGTGCTGCCATACACGAACTCGCCGTTCATCAACCGGGCAAATGAGGATTTGTTATATTCTTTGTCTATATTGCCCGCATAGTTGAGGTTCGACACGCGCAGGCTGTCTATCAAGGCAATTCCTTTTCCGGTGCTGACCCACAAGCGTTTCTTGTCGTCTCGCTGCAAACTATATATATCGTTGGACGGCAATCCCTCTTGAACAGTGAAAGTCTTTACCGTCCGGTTTTTCATGTCATATAGATTCAATCCTCCCCCTTCGGTTCCCAGCCACACGGTTCCGTCGTCATTGAACAGCATAGAGATGATATAAGCACTGACATTCTGATTGTGAAATTCCTGGGAATTGGCATAGTGCTGTATATTCCCTGTATGTTTGTCCACCAGGAAGAAACCATTGACGGTAGCCACCGCTACCCGGTTTCGGTCGATAGGTTCAATGGATTGTACCCAATTCACGTCGAAAGACCGTCTGCTGCCTTTTTCTTTTTCAAACATGATCAGGCATCCGTCCAGACCTCCTATCCATAAGTCTCCCTCCATGTCTTGTCTGACGGAGAAAATATAATTGGTGGTCAATTGCCCTTGTTGCTTGGTGAGATGGCGTAACACGCGTCCGTTGTTATCCAGTAGATACACTCCGTCTCCGTACGTTCCTACCCATACGTTCCCATTTCCGGATGTGCAAAGAGAAATGGTTACGATTTCTTTCAGCACGTGTTTCCAAGTGCCTGACAAGGTGTTTCGGATGCTGATTCCATCATCGGTAGCGAACCATTGGTTGCCATCCGGATTTTCTTCGATATCATTCACGTTGTTGCTGATGAGAGAATGGGTATTTCCCTTTTCGTGTGCTAATATCGAAATGGGATGTTTCAGCAGGATAGCCACGGATACGCCTCCCGTATAACTACCTATCCAGATGTTGCCCTGGTCGTCTCTGGTTACGGCATATATGCCGTTTCCGCGCAGGTAAGTATCTGTGTCATCTTTGGTATTCATCAGTAAACGGGCTTTCTTGGTGTCCTTGTCTATCGCATACACACCGCCACCGTCTACGCCTATGAGTATGGTATGTACATCATAGTCTGTAATTGCCCGTATCGGATGAAGGAACGTGCTCCCTTGTCCCTCCAGCGCAAGCACTTTGGAAGTGTCGAGGTTCATCACAGACAAACCGCTGCCAAATGTGCCTATCCAGAGTTCTTTTTTCGGTTTGTCGCAGAACAATGTTTGTACATTCCACCCCTCCAGCAGCTGGCGTTTCTTATCCGGCAGGGTGTGTGACAGTTGCCAGACTCCGTTAGAAGTACCCACAAAAAGCGACTCGCCGGCAAATGCGATGTCGTTGACATATTGTCCTTTCAGTACGGCAACTATACGATGGTCCGCTTCTTGCTTGTATAGTCCTTTATCCGCTCCCATCCACCAGGTTCCGTCACTATCCAAACAGAGTTTGTTCAAGATGACTTCTTCCTGAATCAATTGTCCCAGGTGGAGGACTTGCTCAAAATGATCCAGGATGGTGGAATATCGGTAGATTCGTCCGGTGTGGTCGTAGGCAAACAGTCCTTGTTGTGCGTCGTACAATAAGTAAAGCCTGCGTCCGGCAAGATCACCATAATAGAAACTGCCCGGCAAATCATAGTTCTTTACCGTATGACCGTTGTATCTGTCTATTCCGGTTTTTGTAGCAATCCACATAGCACCGTCTCCATCCTCGACAATCGAAAAAACGCGTTGGCTACTAAGGCCTTCTGCATAGCCTACATGCCTGACATCGAACATCCGGTTGGTCAGTTCGGCTTTGACAGCTATGCTTATCATTAGTAGTAAGGTGATAACAAGATTAAAACGAACCATATTCTTTTAATTGTTGACATTACAAAGATAAAGTTTCTTTAGAAAATCCCAACAGAATAGGGGTGTGAAATTAGAAGGAATATTCAGTAAATGTTCTTATGTAAAGTCAATTAGAAAATCAACAAGATTAATATTTCCGGGAATGGCAAGTTTCTTTCTTATTCGGTAACGGGCTGTTTCTACCCCACGAATAGTGAGATTGGTGAACTGCGCAATATCTTTGGTCGATAGATTTAGCCGTAACAGTGCACAAAATCTCAAGTCACTGGCTGTGAGACTGGGATATTGTTTACGCAGGTTACGGAAGAAATTCTTATGGATCATATCAAAATTCTTGTGGTAAATATCCCAGAATTCCTCCTCATTCAGGTTTCCGTTAATCTGTTTTAGTATGGTGTCTATATCATGTTGATTGATAATTCCCTTATGTTCTTGTTCAGACATAACCTCTTTCAAGCTTTCAACCGCTTTACGTTGGACTACGGCATCGAGAGCCAGGCTGGCTAATTCCTTACTTTTGACTTGTAATTCTGCTTCAAGTAATTGCTCGCGTTGTTGCGCAATGATATGTTCCTGCTCCAACATCTTGAAGTCCTGTTTCATTTTCTCTTTTTCAAACTCCCTATTACGTTTTCTTAGCATTTTGGCAGCATGCCAGCGAGAGTAGAAGTATACTATTACACTCGCAAGAAGCACATATATTATCCAAGCATATATGGACAGATAAAATGGGCGTGGTTTATTGAAATAATATTCTACGGAACTAAGTACCTGACCATCGACATTTTTCACTGAAGCCGTAAAATGATAATCTCCATACCCTAAGCTACCAAATGTGACTACCGGATCGGCTGATTCTGACATCAGATCCAAGCTACTTCCCGTGAGATGATAGCAAAAACGGAGCGGTTCGCAGTTAAAATTAGGATAAGACAAATGGAAAGTTATATCCCCCCATATTTTCTTGTTGTCTTTCTTTTCGGCAGATACAGGCATTAGATGCAATTGATAATCCTGCGACAAAGAAGTAGCTTTTCTAATGAGTAAAGAATTCCTTTGCAGCAAAGTGTCTTTTTTCAGATTCATATCCAAACGCCCTATACCATTGTTGAGACAGAAATAAGTGGTGTTATTGTTTACATATACATTATTATTGTTTTCATTGCATTCAAGTCCGAAAAAAGAGGAAGGGATGAAGCGTTCCATCCTGAAATTGTCATTATCATATCTTATCAGGGTGTATCCGCGATAGTCGGTAAGCCAATAGAGGTTATCATCTACCGGTATAGCCATATTAATCCCATTTTTGAGAATGGAGTTAAGTTGTACGAAAGGTATGATACGCTGGTTAATATCATCATAAGTATACGTTCTTTTGCTGTCCGACAATACCACTCTTCCACGTATCTTCATAACATGCATTAGGCTTGCATTATTCTCTTCGTCTGACAATGACTTGATATACGTGCACTTTTCCACCTTTTTTAAATCCCTTGAAAGCTCTATCCTGTAGATACCGAGACTCATATGTGCAGCCCATATATTTCCACTATGATCGACCTCGAACTGGCGTACCGGATTCCAGAAGCCATCAATGGAATGAGAAAAACTCCATTTACCATTATATTTACGATAGACTCGGAGGTTATAATAGGATGACTCAATGAGAACTTCCTGTCCGTTAATTATGCATTTGCGCAGACACGTGCTACTGGTTTCTGTTTCGGGGATATTGCTGGCGGTAGTTCCCGTTATAATTTTAGTTCCGAAATTGTTTCCCAGCAGAATTTGTGAATCAAATGTACTGATATGCCAGTTCTGTCCTTCGGTACCCTGGATAGGAACAATTGTTTGGTCGGCAAAAGAGTACAACCAGGCAGACTGGTTAGTAGCAATATATAGACTATTATTAAATGCATTGACCCCATATACCATTCCGAATGACTGTGAATTGCGGTCAGGTATCAGAATGGAATAGGGAGAACCGGTATGGATTAATGCAATGCCGATATCAAGTGCCGCCCATACATTATTATCCCGATCACAGAAAAGCCGTAATACAGAATTGTTATATAAACGATTTTCCATATCATAATGCCACTTCTCTTTTCCTTCTTTGTCAACGGCATAAATACCATTGCGGATCGTTCCGAGTACGATTGCCGAATCTGATGGAATCATTACGGCACGATTCATCTGCTGACTTTTTAATTCCTGATCGATAGCGGTAGGGTGGGGAGAAAGTGTCTTTCCGTCATAGTCAAAAAGTCCGTTCCACTCGGTACATAGAATCATTTTTCCTCCTGCTGTGGGAATGACCGCAACCACAGAGTCATCTTTTAATGCTTTACGTTTAATCAATAGTTTATATTCATCATTTTCCAGAAGATAAAAATCACCGTTGACCATCTGTACATAGATTTGTCCATGCGCTTTATGAAAATACAATGGCAAATGTTGAGAGTTATAGTGTGCGGTTACTTTCTTTCCGTCATATTTAAACCAAGAACTGAATGATTGGAAATAAATGCATTCACCTATTTTGAGTATATTCCATATTTCATCATTGTGTGTTTCGATATTCTTGAGTTGGCTCCATAAGGAAGTGTATTCAAGTATACCAAGAGAGTTGCGGCTGAAATAGCCGAAATCCTCGTATGTTCCCACATAAATACGGTCACCATCAATGAGTATGGATCGCACAAGCTGATTACCGGGCATTTGATATTTACTCCACGTATAGCCATCGAAACATAATAGTCCTGTATTATTGCCAATATACATCTCTCCGTTCTTTCCTTGGGCTAAAGCCCAGTTTTGTAATCCCGCCTGATAGTCTTTGGCAGTATAGTTGGTAACGATGGGCATGAATGTAGATGCATGACTTATTACCGGGGATAAACATCCTCCTATGAAAATAAATAATAAATAGATAAAATCAGTGCGTCTCATAGAATACTCTCTCTATTATAGTGATGGAAAATAATTTCAAATATAATACCAAATAATTAAAAAATCCCAAATCAGCGAAAAAACATGCCAAAATAAGTGTCTACAAGCGATAAACGTACTAAAAACGTAGTGTTGTACAGCATAAAAGTAGTAGCGTAGTATGCGTTATTTTGCAAGAATTTTAAAAACTCCATTCCTTTGTTGCATTGATTTTTTAGCAACCTTATTATCAACTAATACGTAAAAAAATGAAGAGAAAGATTACTTTTCTTGTAGTTGCAGTGTTGTGTTTACAAACACTGCTTGCTCAAAACAAAACAATCAGAGGTACTATTGTTGATTCCTTTAGTGAACCGATCATTGGTGCGTCTGCTCATGTAAAAGGTACCTACACTGGTACTATCTCGGACCTTAATGGTAACTATACTTTGGAAAACGTTCCCGAAGATGCTGTTATTACCTTCTCTTATATAGGAATGATACCTCAAGAAATTGCTGTAAAAGGGAAGAATGTAATCAATGTTCAATTAAAAGATGATGTTCAGAAGCTGGAAGAAGTGGTCGTGATCGGTTACGGTTCAGCCAAAGCCAAGGACTTGACTTCTCCTATTACGGTAGTCAAGGGGGAAGCGTTACTTTCTACTCCCGCCTCTTCACCTATGGCTGCCATGCAAGGGAAAGTGGCCGGAGTAAATGTAACCAATAGCGGTACTCCGGGAGAAGGGCCGAAGGTAGCCATTCGTGGTAAAGGGTCATTTTCCAACAGTTCGCCTCTTTATGTTGTAGACGGTATGTTCTATGATGACATCAATTTCCTCAATAGTAATGACATTCAGGATATGTCCGTGTTGAAGGATGCTTCGGCTGCTGCCATTTATGGTGTGCGTGCCGCTAATGGTGTTGTTATTATCACTACCAAAAAAGGCCAACGTAATCAGAAAGCTAAAATTACCTATAACGGATATATAGGTGTACAGAAAGCTACAAACGTTTTAGAAATGGCTAATTCTCAAGAGTATTCTACTATGCTTCTCGAGGCTAATTATGATGCGTATGTATCTACCATGAAGGCTTCTATTGATAAATTCGGCGGTGACTATTCCGATCCGGATTTTCATAACTGGAAATTCGATTCAGACACAGACTGGTATAAGGAGTTACTGCGGAGTGCGCTTATCACTAACCACAGTTTGGGAATTAGTGGTGGAACAGAGAAAAGCACTTATTCCGTAGGTATGAGTTATTTGTATCAGGATGGTGTAATGGATGTAGAGAATAACTATAAACGTCTCAATTTCCGTGCAGCACTCGATTATGAAGCAGCCAACTGGCTGAAGGTCGGTTTTAATGGTGTATTTAGTAACTCTACCCAAGTGTTGCCACAAAATAAAGCTTGGCAGCAGGCATTTAATGCTCCGGGCATTTATCCGGTTTATGATTCGGCAAATGATAATACTTTCCCCGACAAGTATGCATCACCTGATGCAGTTGGTTTCACTGCTAACTTCTACAATCCTGTGGCAACAGCCAACTATTATGATTCACAAAATGAGAACTATCAGGTATTGACTAACTTCTATGCACAGTTCCAACTCTTACCGGAGAAGTTAAATTTCAGAACAAGTTATAGTTATGATTATTCAGCCATTCGCGGTCGTGAATATATTGCTCCCTACTATGTAAGTAGCTGGCAACAACAGGCCGTTTCAGAATTGACAAAGAAAGATACGAACTATTACAATTACATTTGGGATAATATATTGACTTATAATAATCAGTGGGGAAAACATAACTTTGGAGCCATGTTGGGTTACTCTATGCGGCAACAACAGTACAGATATATGTGGGGAAAAGCTAATAATGTACCGGAAGGAAAAGACGAATGGCTTTATTTGAGTCAGGGAAATGCTGAAGGTGTAACTCTTGGAGATGATGGTTACTGCTATCGCGGTCAGTCTTATTTCACCCGTTTAAGTTATGACTATGCAGGGAAATATCTGTTGACATTCACTATGCGTGCGGACGGTTCTTCCAAATATCAGGAACATTGGGGATATTTCCCATCCGTTGGTGCTGCATGGGTTATCAGTGAAGAAGATTTTATGAAAGATCAAAAGTTCTTTGATTACCTGAAACTGCGTGCCAGCTGGGGGCGTTTGGGTAATGACCACGTAGCTGCAAGTGATGGTTTTGCTTCAATTACCACAGGTAATTCTGCATCCGGTGTATTTGGAAACTCTACTTTCCCAGGCTATCAAAATACAACTTATTTCAGTTATTTGAAGTGGGAGCTGGTAGATGAAACAAACGTCGGTTTGAACTTCTCTACTTTTAAGAATCGTTTGAATGTAGATTTGGACTATTTCTATCGCCTGACAAAAAGAGCTGTTATATCTCCGCGTTTACCGTTCAGCAATGACGTACTTGCCGGAAACTATGGTAAGATTCTGAATTCGGGTTTTGATTTATCACTTAACTGGAATGATAATATCGGAAGAGACTTCAAATATAATTTAGGAGTGAACCTTTCATATTTGAAGAATAAGGTAAAAGACCTTGGAGGATTGAGCTCTATCAAGGGAGGAAAGACCATTAATATGGTAGGTAAAGAAATGAATTCATACTATGGATATAAGGTTGTAGGAGTTTATCAGACTTTGGAAGAATGTGCGGAAGATCCGATTGCCGTAGCCAACAATCTTGTACCGGGTGACTTCAAGTATGAAGATGTAAACGGTGATAACGTAATTGATGGTGATGACCGCCAAGTACTTGGCTCTTACATACCTAATTTTACATACGGCATTAATCTTGGTTTGAACTGGAAGAATCTGGATTTTGAATTGACTACGTATGGTCAAACAGGCGGACAGATATACAACCGTAAACGTGCTTTGCGTTATGCACAGTCTAATTATAACTTTGATAAAGCACAGTATGAGAATCGTTGGACCGGACCGGGTTCTACTAACTCGCATCCGTCTGCAGCAGCATTGGTAAAGGGCTGGAATGTATCCGACCAAAGAGTGAACTCTTATTTTGTAGAAAGTGCTGATTTCTTCCGTATTCAGAACATAACTCTCGGTTATAGTTTGCGTAATATCAAGATGGGAAATTACACATTGCCGGGTATCCGTTTCTCACTAACGGCAGACCGTCCGTTCACGACATTTAAGGCGAATTCATTCACTCCGGAGTTGAGTGATGCTGAAGGATGGGATACAGAAGTTTATCCTTTGACATCTACTTATAGCTTTGGAATCCAGATTGATTTCTAAGCCGGAATGGAAAAATTAATTTTAATCTAACAAAAGAACAAGAAAATGAGAATACTAAAGAATATCTTAATATATGCGTTGCCAGCATTAATGTTATGCAATACATCATGTGATTATCTTGATAAAGAGCCCGAAAATAAGGTTCCGGAAGAGAATGTAGACTTTACTCAAATTGAGAATATGTATCAAGCGGTTTCCGGAGTATATGCTAAAGTTAGAACAGGCGGTATGCATTGGGTGATATGGCCGTTGTCTGTCGTGCGTGATGATGATGTTTGGTCCGGACGTATAGATGACCAGGCAACCCTTGTTGATATGGGTAACTACAACTATGACAGTTCTTTCTGGGGGCTCAACGAGATGTGGAATCAGTACTATGGTATCATAAAAGTGGCCAATGCTGCTCTTGAATCGCTGGATTCCTACGCAGAAAATATCACGTCGGACGATGATATGACTAATTACCGTTCTTACTGTGGTGAAGTGAGGTTCCTTCGTGCTTATGCTTATTACCGGCTTGTACAGGCTTTTGGTCCGGTAACTATTTTGCGTAATAATACTCAAACCGACATGACCCGTTCAACGATCAATGCTGTATATAAATATGTTCTTGAAGATCTACAGTATACGATGGACCATACTCCGAGATTACGTCCGAATGAAATGGCCCATTATGGTGCTGTCACTGCTTTCTCGGCAGAGATGCTTGCAGCAAAGATACATCTGAATCAGGGTAATTATGGAGAAGTTGAAACATTGACAGATGATATTATCGGTAGCAAGAAATTTAAGCTTTATGATGATTACTATAATTTATTCAAGATTCCGGGTAAGGTTTGTGATGAATCGTTATTCGAATGTCAGTGTACTGATTTTGGTCTTGGGTCAGGTGATATGGTAGATGCTGATAACTGGTTTGTATTCCAAGGACCGGCGAACGACGGAAATATTTCAGGCTGGGGATTTATCGGTATATATAAAGATTTCCGTGATTGGGCAGCGGCTCGTGGTGAGACTATCCGTGCTACGACTTCGTTCCTGTTGGCTGGTACAACTACTCCAAGCGGTGATGTGATTCGTGAATTGCAGAACTCTACTCAAACAGATTGCTGGAATGGAAAAGCCTATACTCCGACAGATCAGTTGACACCAGGTCGTACTAAATATGGTGCAAATAACAATGTACGTATATTCCGTTACGCAGATGTACTATTGATGAATGCAGAAGCTAAGGTACGTTTGGGTAAGGATGGTGATGCACCGTTGAAGCTTGTGCGTGACCGCGCCAAGATGTCCGAGATTGATAATGCGACAGTAGACCAAATCCTTGATGAACGCCGTATGGAACTTGTTTGTGAGTGGGGAGAGCGTTACAACGACTTGATTCGTACCGGTAAGGCTGCTTCTGTGCTTGGTTCCAAAGGATGGACTGAAGATAAAACCTATTATCCGCTTCCTTTCGATCAGGTATCTAATATCCCAAGTCTGACGAACGAACCGATTGACGAGTAATTATGTCTAAATAAAATTAGGAAATGACAGGAATAGTAAAAAAGATATTACTAAGTTCTGGGATAGCGTTCTCTGCCTTGGCAGGGAACGCACTACCACCGGAAGATTCTATAAAAGTAGTAAAAGGACAGGTAAGTGACTACTATATCCCGGTAGTAAATCAATACGAAATAACCGGAACGGTTGTAGATGAACAGGGTAATCCGCTTGAAGGGGCTACCGTTATGTTTTTCTCGAGTCCGGTTCATTGTAACACGAACATAGAAGGCCGTTATACGTTGAAGGCTACTGATAACGATGTGCATCTTTATGCCTATTATCCGGGAAAATCTTTTGCCAATGTAAAACGTGCTGTTGACGACCGGCAAGTGAAAATCGTTATGCAATCAGGGAAGCATAAGTCTGTGCAGCGTCAGCCTGCTCAAGCTACAAGGTGGTATGACCCTGCGCATCCTGTCACTCGTACCTATTGTAATCCTATGAATATTAGTTATAACTATGAACCTTATAACAACAATGTTCAGTCTAACGGATCGTTCAGATCTTCTGCCGATCCGATGGGATTAACTTATAAAGATGAGTATTTCCTGTTTTCCACGAACCAAGGAGGCTTCCATTATTCGAAGAATCTAAGTGACTGGGAATTTGCTCCGGCCTCTTTCCAGCGTCGTCCTACGGATGACGATATGTGCGCTCCGGCAGCATTTGTAAGCGGAGATACGTTGTTCTATACCGGTTCTACTTATGAAGGATTGCCCGTATGGTATAGCACATCTCCCAAATCCGGGCGTTTCAAGCGTGCTATCGAACGTAATACGTTACCTTCATGGGACCCTTGCTTGTTTTTGGATGATGACGGTAAACTCTATCTTTATTACGGTTCGAGTAATGAGTACCCTCTTAAAGGCGTACAGGTCAGTCGTGATGATTTTCGTCCGGTCAGTAAGATTTATGATATCATGATGCTTCGTCCGGAAGAACATGGCTGGGAACGGTTTGGCATGAACAATGATGATGAAGTGACGTTGCGTCCGTTTACCGAAGGAGCTTATATGACGAAGCATAACGGAAAATATTATTTTCAGTACGGTGCTCCGGGAACGGAGTTTAAGGTATATGCCGACGGAGTATATGTCAGTGATTCGCCATTAGGACCGTTCACTTACCAGCAGCATAATCCGATGAGCTATAAGCCCGGCGGATTTGTACAGGGAGTAGGACACAGTGGCACTTTTCAAGATTTGAAAGGGAATTACTGGCATGTGGGTACCTGTATGTTATCTCTCAAATATAAGTTTGAAAGGCGTATCGGATTATATCCTACGGCATTCGATCCGGATGGAGTGATGTACTCTACCACAGCATTCGGCGATTATCCTTGCTGGAATGCCGACTACGATATTAAAAATCCGTCTGACCGGTTTACCGGCTGGATGCTCCTTTCTTATGAGAAACCGGTAAAAGTATCCAGTACCGACAGCATCTATTCCTCTTCCAATCTTACCGATGAAAATATGCGTACGTATTGGGCTGCTAAAACCGGGGAACCGGGTGAGTGGATAGAAATTGATCTTGGCGCCATGAAACACATCAAGGCGATCCAACTCAACTACTATGACCATAAAAGTGTGCAGCATAATCGTGCAAACGATTTATACTATCAATATCGTATCTACTCCAGTGATAACGGGACAGACTGGACACTGGCGGTAGATAAAAGTGATAACGATAAAGATGTACCTCATGACTACATCGAATTGGGTGAGACGCTGGATGCCCGTTATCTGAAACTGGAAAACATTCATGTTCCATCCGGCAACTTTTGCCTTTCGGAATTCCGGGTGTTTGGTTTTGCCGATGGAGAGAAACCTCTGCCTGTACGAAACTTCAAGGTAGCACGTGACAAACAGGATAAGCGCAATGCGATGATTTCGTGGAATCCTTCATCCGATGCCTACGGCTATAATATTTATTATGGCATTGCTCCCGAAAAGCTATATAACTGCATCACCGTGAACGGTGCGGATCATTATGACTTCCGGGGACTTGACCTTGGTACGACTTACTACTTTGCCATTGAAGCTTTGAATGAATCGGGACGGTCGGCGTTGTCGAAAGTCGTGAAACAATAATTATTAATCAGAAGAAATACTTTATATGATGATGGAATGGACAAGAACCGGCATATTTATTACTCTACTCGTAGTGGTATGCGCATGTACACAAAAGAACAAGACAGTGACCGATGCGGAGCCTGATCGCCCCGAGGCATTTGCGAACGACGATGAACTACTCGACTATATTCAAAAGACGCATTTCAACTATATGTGGGAAGGTGCGGAAAAGACTTCCGGACTGGCCTGCGAACGTATACATCTTGATAACGTTTATCCACAACAGGACCAGGATGTAATTACGATTGGAGGTAGCGGATTTGGAGTTGCCGGCTTGTTGGTGGCTATCGAACGAAACTTTATCAACCGGGAAGAAGGTGTAGCCCGGTTGACAAAGATTGTAGACTATCTGGCAAAAGCCGATCGTTTTCATGGAGTGTGGCCGCATTGGCTCCATGGTCCTACGGGCAAAGTGAAACCGTTCGGAACAAAAGATGACGGTGGCGACTTGGTAGAAAGTAGCTTCCTTATGCAAAGTCTGCTGTGTGTACGGCAATACGTAAAGGATGGCAACGAGAAAGAAAAAGCACTGGCAGCTAAAATAGACGAACTGTGGCACGGGATGGAATTCGACTGGTATCGCAACGGCGACCAGAATGTATTATACTGGCATTGGTCTCCTAACTATGGCTGGGAAATGAACTTCCCGCTCGAAGGCTATAATGAATGTCTGATTACCTATATCCTTGCAGCCTCATCCCCTACACATTCCGTTCCGGCAGCCTGTTACCATGAAGGGTGGGCGCGTAGCGGTGGCATCAAAAGCGCTTCCAAACCTTACGGTTACCCGCTCGAACTGAAGCATAATGGCGCAGAAGAGAAAGGCGGTCCCTTATTCTGGGCACACTACTCTTACATCGGCCTCGACCCGCGTAACTTGACCGATCAATATGCCAACTACTGGAATGTGGTACGCAATCATGCGATGAGTGATTATCAATATTGTGTCACTAATCCGAAAGGCTACAAAGGATATGGACCTGATTGCTGGGGACTTACAGCGAGTTACTCCATAAATGGCTATTCAGCCCACATGCCCGACAATGATCTCGGTGTGATAACTCCTACTGCCGCTTTATCCTCTTTCCCTTACACACCGGAAGAGTCAATGGCCGCCTTGAAAGGTTTCTATAAACAAGGATCATGGATTTGGGGGAAATATGGATTCTACGATGCATTCTCTCCGAACGAAAAGTGGACTGTTCCGCATTATCTCGCCATCGACCAGTGTACGATTGCGCCAATGATAGAGAACCACCGTACAGGACTACTTTGGCGGTTATTCATGAGTTGTCCGGAAATTCAGGACGGACTGAAAAAGCTAGGTTTCACTTCTACAACAGCCGAATAAAAACAGAAGAAAGAATAATATAAATACAAAACAGAATATGAGAATAGGTAGATTTTTGCTAACAGCAGTGATTACAGCGTCTGCTTTCACTGCTATGGCTGCCCCGCAAGCCGATAAAGATAAAATGGATCAGTTTATTGACAACCTGATGGGGAAGATGACTTTGCAGGAAAAGATCGGTCAGCTCAACCTTCCTGTGTCGGGTGAGATTGTCACCGGGCAAGCTAAGAGCAGTGATGTGGCCGGGAAGATAAGGAAAGGTCAGGTCGGTGGTCTTTTCAATGTAAAAGGAGTGGAGAATATTCGGGAAGTCCAAAAGATTGCCGTAGAGCAGAGCCGTTTGAAAATTCCTTTGTTGTTTGGTATGGATGTCATTCACGGATATGAGACTGTTTTTCCTATTCCTTTGGCACTTTCCTGTAGTTGGGATATGGAGGCTATCAAAGAATCTGCCTGTATAGCCGCAAAAGAATCCAGTGCCGATGGTATTTGCTGGACTTTCAGTCCTATGGTCGATATCTGTCGTGATCCCCGCTGGGGACGTATGGCTGAAGGCGGAGGCGAAGATCCTTATTTAGGTTCGGAGATTTCGGCAGCCATGGTAAAAGGTTATCAGGGTGATGATCTGACAGATAAGAACACCATTATGGCTTGTGTGAAACACTTTGCCTTGTATGGTGCACCCGAAGCCGGCCGTGATTATAACACAGTAGACATGAGTCACCTAAGTATGTTCAACAATTATTTCCCTCCTTATAAAGCAGCTATTGATGCTGGTGTGGGTAGTGTGATGACTTCTTTCAATGTGGTTGACGGTATTCCTGCTACCGGCAACAAATGGCTGATGACCGATGTCTTGCGTGACCGTTGGGGATTTGATGGTTTTGTTGTGACAGACTACACAGCTATTTCCGAGATGATTGCTCACGGAATGGGAGATCTTCAACAGGTATCTGCCATGTCACTTAGTGCCGGAACCGATATGGATATGGTTGCAGACGGTTTCCTTACTACTTTGGAGAAATCTCTCAAAGAAGGGAAAGTGACAATGGCTGAAATAGATAAAGCCTGCCGTCGTATTCTTGAAGCGAAATACAAGCTCGGATTGTTTGATGATCCTTATAAATATTGTGATGCAAGCCGTGTGAAGAAAGATATCTTTACGGCAGAAAACCGTACCGTAGCCCGTAAAATAGCTACTGAAACATTTGTGCTTTTGAAGAATGAAAACAACCTGCTTCCATTACAGCGTAAAGGCAAAATAGCTCTTGTTGGCCCGCTTGCCAATACAAAGGCCAATATGCCGGGTACATGGAGTGTGGCAGCTGCTTCTGACAAATACAATTCCCTGTATGAAAGCATGAAGCAATCATTGGCAGGTAAAGCGGAAGTGCTTTATGCCAAAGGTTCAAATCTGATGTATGATGCTCAAAGAGAGGCGGAAGCTACTATGTTCGGTCGTGAAATGCGTGATCCGCGTAGTGCGCAGGAGTTGCTTGATGAGGCTTTGAATGTAGCTTCCCAAGCAGATGTGATTGTGGCGGCAGTTGGTGAATCGTCTGAAATGAGTGGTGAATCCAGCAGCCGTACTAATCTTGAAATGCCGGATGCGCAGCGTGATCTTCTGACAGCATTGAAAAAGACAGGCAAACCGGTTGTACTGGTCTATTTTGCCGGTCGCAGCACTGTGATGACTTGGGAACAGGAAAATTTCCCGGCTATACTGAATGTATGGTTCGGAGGCAGTGAAGCAGCCGACGCGATTTGTGATGTAGTATTCGGAGATGTTTCTCCGAGTGGAAAACTGACTACGACCTTCCCGAAGAACGTAGGACAAATTCCTTTGTATTACAACCATTTGAATACAGGTCGTCCTTTAGAGGCAGGAAAGTGGTTCAGTAAATTCCGTAGCAACTATCTTGATATAGACAATGATCCTCTTTATCCATTTGGATATGGATTGTCATACACCACATTCCGTTACGGTGATCTTCAACTTAGCAATAACTCAATGAATGAAAGGGGGAAGATAACCGCCTCTGTCACTGTCACCAACACGGGCAACTATGATGCTGACGAAATCGTACAAATGTATATTCGTGATATGGTAGGGAGTGTAGCACGTCCGGTGAAAGAATTGAAAGGCTTCGAACGTATCCATTTGAAGAAAGGGGAAAGCCGCACTGTCTCTTTCGATATCACAGCAAAACAATTGAAATTCTATAACAGTGCGCTGAATTGGGTATGTGAACCGGGAGAATTTGAAGTGATGGTTGGTGGAAATAGCCGCGATGTACAAACAAAGAAATTCAGTTTGCAATAATACATATATGCTAAAATGACGTTTTCACTAAGGTTAGTCTAGGTATATTCATCAAATATGGTCAAACGATAGAAAGAGAATGAAGTCTCAATTTATTGTTTGACCATATTTTAATAAGTATTTTAAATCAGAAGTTGCTTTATAAATTCAAGGCTTTTCAAATACTCTATTCTTTTTAAGTCATCCGGTACAGAATTATTAGTGGTTACTTTTTAGTCTATTCAAGTTTATTGGACCTCAAAACTCCCCTTCAACCGTATATCCTGTGAAGAAGCTCCCACCATCACCGAGAAACTTCCCGGCTCTACCGTAAACTGATTATTCTTGTCCCATAATCCCAAGTCTTGAGGAGTAAGGGTAAAGCTGACGGTTTGTTCTTCACCCGGTTGCAAATGAATACGTTCGAAACCACGCAATACTTTATCGTAGGTGGTAACGCTGCTGAAATCATCCCGGATATAAAGCTGGACTACTTCATCTCCTGCTTTCTTTCCTGTATTCTTCACAGTACATGAAAGAGTGATATTTTCCTGCGGACCGATCACCGGTTTAGATATTTTCAAGTCTGAATATCCGAAGGTCGTATAGCTTAAACCATATCCGAAAGGATAAAGTACACCGTCTACACGGACTTTCCCTTTAGAGTCAGAACCCGGCTTGAATGGGAATGCAAAAGGAATCTGTCCCACAGATTTCGGGAAAGTGACAGCCAGACGCCCTCCCGGATTATAGTCTCCGAAAAGAACTTTAGCGATGGCATCTCCCATAAATTCTCCGGGGAACCAGGCATGGATAATGGCAGGAACGTATTTGTTTGCCCAGTTGATGGTTGCTGCCCTTCCGTCCACCATCACTAGAACGACAGGTTTACCTGTTGCATAAACCGCTTCCAATAATTGTTGTTGCCGTCCGCAGAGGTCAAGATTGGTACGTGAAAACTCTTCCCGAACCGTTTTCTCATTTCCACCCAGTACAAGAATAGCGATATCCGAAGCTTTTGCTAATTCTACCGCTTCATGAATCATCGCCTGCTCTTGTGTATCTAATGGAACATTGTACAGTTCGCTCTCCGGGAAATATTTATCAATAATGTCACAGCCTTTTGCATAGCGAACTTCCGAGTTAGGCAGATATTCTTTGATTCCCTGATATACAGTCTTAATAGACGCATTGGCAGGACCATATCTGCAAGTCAGCTCCTTCACTTCTTCCGCATTCGGACCAATCACAGCTATTTTTTTGAAGTTCTTGGATAACGGAAGCATCTGATTCTTATTCTTCAAAAGAACGACAGACTCCAAAGCGGCTTTCATAGATACTGCTTTATGAGCGTCATTGTGTACGACTGTCTCCGGACGGCGGTCATCACCGGGATATGGATTATCAAAAAGCCCCATCATAAACTTGACACGCAGAATCTCACTGACGCGTTGATCGAGCGTATGCAAAGAGACTTTACCTTCGTCGATAGCACGACGCAACGGAAGAATGAAATCTTGCGGGGGAGTAAAGTTGGTACGGATATTCAATCCTGCATTGACCACTTGTGCCGCCATCTCTTCTTCAGTCGGGGTGATACGATGTTTGGTGTGCAGAAACTCTACCGCCTCACTATCCGATACTACATATCCTTTGAATCCCCATTGCTGACGCAGAATCTCCGTGAGGAAATGATAGCTTCCGGAAACTGGCTCCCCGTCATAATCATTATACGAACTCATCACTCCTAGAGCACCCGCTTCCTGAATACCTTTGCGGAAAGGTTCCAGATAAAGAGTCTTCATCTCACGCGGGGCCACGTGCGGATCCGTACGCGTACCTCCGTCGCGTCCACCGACCGGGATGCTATACACGGCGAAATGCTTGGGAGTAGCAACAATACCTTCGCTTTGCAGACCGAGGATCATCTGTTTTCCCAATTCGCCCGCCAGATACGGATCTTCTCCGTAACTTTCTACCACACGTCCCCAGCGAGGATCTTGTGCAATATCCAGAATAGGAGAATAAATATTGGTATATCCCAATGCTTTTGCCTCATTTGCAGTGACTTTCGCAATTTCCCGGATCAGTTTCTTGTTCCACGTGGCACCTTGCCCGCATTGAGCGGGAAACATGGTAGCCCGGTCGTGACATAATCCGCGTATTCCTTCATTGGTGAAGTCCACCGGAATGCCCAGTCGTGTCTGTTCCACAAACCAGCGTTGAATGGTGTGTCGGTTCTTTACGCTGTTGGCATACGGATAGGAGATTTCAGAACCGAATTTACCCAGTCCGTTCGCCTGCTCATCAATATTTCCGATACCGTCCTTCCAAATTTCCGCTGACCATCCGGCAGTAGGCCATGCATCTTTCAATACCCGTCCCGAACCGTAGAGAGTAGCCATCTGACAGGTTTTCTCTTCCAGTGTCATTTGCGAAAGCAAATCCGCGATGCGGGCTTCGATAGGAGCGGAGGGATCTTCGTATACATCCTTTATACCGTTTTTATTGAAGTCGATCCAGGTTTTTTTGTATATGTCCTTTGAGTTGTTGCCGGATTTGTTATCAGTAGGTTTGTTGTTTGCCGAGATACTTTCGGAGTAGATACTTCCGGCAGATACTAACAGTGCGAGACATAGTAATTTCTTCATAATTTATTTTTTTGCAAGAGTACTTATCTATTTTATTTATGTTGCAAGTATACAAAAAGAATTTGATATGAGAGGATAGAATAGTCTTTATAATCACCTTTACTCTCACACCTGTAATGTCGATGGATAAAGAGATACAGGCAATGGTGGGGGTGTGAGGGTAAAAGTGATCTAAACTTTTGTTTAGAGAAATTAATTTGGAAATACTCTACAATGCTTGTTGAATACTCTACTCAATTATTGTCGAAAGCCGGAAAACCGCTTCATGGCTTTTCGTTGGCTCGCAGACCGAAAACTTTTCCTGTCATCTGATTGATACGTACTTGCCATACTTTGACATTACGTACCGCAGGATCGGAATAGTTGAACTCACTATCTGTGTAATGACGCATGATAATATCCAATGCACGGCGTTTCTCGTCTATCTCTTCGATGAATTCTACTTGCCCCCGACACATCGCGCTTTCCGAACGCATACTGTAACTGCAGGCTACCTTTTCGTGTTGGTAGACAAGTTTATGTCCAACGCTGAAAGTGATGCATACATTATTATTATGTTCTAGCATCTCCAACTTGCTGCCTTCAGGACCCGAATGAAGATATATGATGCCATTCTCATAACCGAAGTTCATCGGAACTACGTAGGGATTACCTTCCAAATCAGTAATGCCTACAAAACAGGCATCGCAATGGAGAATAATGGACTCGATTCGTTGTTTATCTTCAATAATGACAGTTTTCATAATGGCTGTTTGGCTTACCACAGAGGACACGGAGTACACGAAGTCTTTTTACTTCCTGATTTCTTAGCGTACTCTGTGGTGAATTTACTTTTCTATTAATTCAAAATCCAATTGTTTCTTTTCCAGATTGGCACGAGCTACCCGAACAGTAATAGCGTCTCCCAAACTGTATATTTTGTTTTTGCGGCGTCCGCGAAGACAATAGTTCTTCTCGTCGAATTCGTAGTAGTCATCATCCAGATCACGAACAGGGACCAGACCTTCACATTTGTTTTCGTTCAATTCTACATAAAGTCCCCACTCGGTTACGCCGGAGATTACACCGTCGTAAATCTGCCCCAGACGTTCGCTCATAAATTCCACCTGTTTATATTTGATGGAAGCACGTTCGGCATTGGCTGCAATTTGTTCCATGTTCGAGCTGTGGTCGCAGAGGTCTTCGTACTTAGCTTCGGATACGCTGCGTCCTCCGTCCATATACTTCGTCACCAAACGGTGTACCATCATGTCCGGGAAACGGCGGATGGGAGAAGTAAAGTGAGTGTAATATTCGAAAGCTAGTCCGTAGTGACCGATGTTATGGGTTGAGTAACGTGCTTTTTGCATGGCGCGGATGGATACGGTTTCTATCAGGTTCTCTTCTTTCTTTCCGTGTATGTCGTCCAATAAATGGTTGATGGATTTTGAAATATCAGTCTTCGTTCCGCTTGTACGCACTTTGTAGCCGAAGCGTGCGATGAACTGTGACAAGTTCTCCAACTTCTCCGGATCGGGTAGGTCGTGGATACGGTAAGGAAGCACTTTGGCTTTCTTGTTCTTCGGCACACATCCTATCTTTTCTGCTACGGTCTTGTTAGCGAGCAACATGAATTCTTCCACTAGTTTATTGGCATCTTTTGACTCCTTGAAGTAAACGCTGATTGGTTTTCCTTTTTCGTCAATTTCGAACTTCACTTCGTAGCGGTCGAAGTTGATAGCTCCTGCAGAGAAGCGTTTTTCGCGCAGTGCTTTGGCAATCGTATCTAATGTGAGTACTTCTTCTTTGAAGTCTCCTTCTTTTGTTTCTATGATTTGTTGTGCCTCTTCGTAGGTGAAGCGACGGTCGGAGTTGATAACCGTATGTACGATGCGTGAGTCTCTGACTTCTCCTTTTTCCGTAATATCGAAGATAACGGAGAAAGCTAGTTTTTCTTCGTTCGGGCGGAGTGAACAAATGAAGTTACACAACCGTTCGGGAAGCATCGGGATGGTACGGTCTACCAGATAAACGGAAGTTGCCCGCTTTTCTGCTTCCTTGTCGATGATGCTGCCTTCTTTTACGTAATGTGTCACGTCGGCAATGTGTACACCTACTTCCCACAATCCGTCCTTTAGCTTACGGATGGAAAGTGCGTCGTCAAAGTCTTTGGCATCTTTCGGGTCGATGGTGAAAGTTGTTACCTTACGGAAATCTTCGCGTTTGGCAATCTCTTCTGCTGAAATCTCGGCAGGAATCTTATCTGCTGCTGTCTCTACTGCTTTTGGATATACATACGGCAGACCGAATTCCGCAAGAATTGCGTGCATCTCTGTGGTATTGTCACCGGCCTGACCTAATATATCTATTACTTGTCCGATAGGATTCTTTGCCTTGTCCGGCCATTCGGTTACTTTCACAATGGCTTTATCTCCGGTCTTTCCGCCTTTCAGCTTATCTTTTGGGATGAAAATATCATTGGCTAATGTACGGTTCTCTGTCACCAGGAATGCGTATGACTTAGCTACTTCCAGTGTGCCGACGAATGTATCGTTGGCGCGTTCCAATATTTCGATGACTTCTCCTTCGGCCTCTCTGTTCTTCCGTTTGGCATAGAAGGTGATCTTTACCTTATCGTTATTCATCGCATGTGCGGAATTACGTTCGGCCACGAATATCGGGTCGCCCCCTTCTTCAGGAATAAACGAGTTCTTACCGTTGCTCTTCCGTTGGAAAGTACCTGTCATCTCCGTTCCGTGACTGTTCAGGCGGAACTTTCCTTTTTCTATTTCACTGATATAATCGTCAGCTAAAAGGTCATGTAATATATCGACGCATAACATTTTTTGCGGATGGGTAGTGAGACGCAGTTCCGAAAATATATATTTCATACTCAAGGTCTCGCTGGATTTGGCATGGAAAAAGTCTATTAATAGTGCTGCCAGCTCTTTCTTACTCATTCTCTTGCCGGCCTTTTTCTCTTTCTTTTCTTTCTTTTTTGCCATAATGTAGTCTTTTAAAATATCTAGTTACAAAGATATATAATAAAATGGAAGAACATTCAGAATTTGTTTTATTTCGTGATATTGGATATCGACTAATTATATGTTTGAGTGAGTTGGTAACTAGGTGTAAAAAGATATATTAAAAGGGAAGCATATCTCTCGACATACTTCCCTTATCTTTAAGAGAGAATTTATTAATTCTGTAATGAACTAATTGATAAATGTTTATCTACAATATAGTTAATCTTTTACGCAACGTACTGAAAGGCCACGTTTTACTTGTATTCCTCCTTTATCAGAAGAATAACCTAACCCATAACTCATATTACTGAAATATACAGTTCCTGCTCCGTAAGTAGCTTGGTCTGTGCTCCAAAAGTCTGTTCTACTCTGTGACTTAGGCATTTCAAAACTTCCGCTCTGATAACATTGTCCGGCAGGTATAACATTAAAGCCATAGGTGTCACGTGGACCTTTAGCGAGATCAGGATTTTCATCTATCATGCCGGATTCTCCCCAACCGTCAGCATCCAGTTTTCCTGTCAATGCTGACCAGACGTTTTTGCAGTCTTTATCGGAGTATTTATTTCCTTCATCATCTGTCCATACATTACCTTCAACTGGTGCTAATTCATCTGCAACAAAATTTTCTAGTTTTTTCCACTCTGCTTTGCTGGGTAGATGCCATCCGTTAGGACAGATTCCTTGAATACCACTTGGTATGGCATCCGCATTTCCACCGGTTGCGTTCTTTTGGTTCATAGCGGCATACCAATTATACAAGACTCCGTATGTCTTGTATTCTTTCGTGGCTTTAGCTGCATTTACATCTTTGCCATCATAGTTGAAAACAAAATAGAGCGGATCTCCATCACTGGTAGCGGCATCTTCCGGTTTGCTAACTGATGGTAAATAAGCCAAGTTCTCTGCCATCCATATTTGTTCACCAATTGTAACAATTTTGTATTCATGATTATCCCGTGGGTCAATCATCTTTCCTTCTTCCGGTTCTGGGGTTGGTTCGGTCTTTTTTAGTGTGACATTTACTTCACTTGTCGCCATGGCACCTTGATCGCCTTTGACGGTCAGTTCAATTTTTAGTGCTCCTACGGCTTGACTGGCTTCGAATGTGTATTCATAACTAAATGGAACAGAAGTTACTTCTGAAATTTGTTTGTCTCCGATTTTAAGAGTAACATTCGATATTTGACCAATGTCAACAGTTGCTTCTCCTTTGATTGTCATCTTTTCAGCTATGTCTATCGTTGCTCCTTCAGTAGGAGAAGATATGGCACATGTTACATGTTGTTCTGGAGCGGGATCATTGTTGTCATCACCGCAAGCCGTTAGTCCTAAGACTAAAAATAAAAGGAATCCTAACTTCTTCATAATTGTATTTTTATTTAGTGAGTAATAATATATGGTTAATCTTTGATACAACGAACGGGGAGTCCTACTCCCGGATTAAATTCTGCATTGGTTACAAATGTGTGGAGGTCTGACCACATACGTACGGTAATACCAAATTCTGGTCCCATTTGTACTCCCGCTGTCGAACTCCACCAACCCGCACTGTAGGCTGAATGCATCCAATCTTCGTCGCCTGCACAAGCACGGAAACCTATAGGCAGACCATTGAATAAGGTTGCATTATTCTTTTCCATCTCAACTCCAACCCAGGTTGGCTGTGGTTCTATTTCTGTGTATTCCGGCATCATCCACATCGTTGTTGAAGCTAGAGCCTTTGCTAGGGCTGTTTCATCTACTTGACCATCATTCATAATTGCTGCCATTCCGGAATCTAATACATATTGAGATAATTTTTGCCATTCTTTTTGAGAAGGAATATGCCATCCATCAGGACAAACTCCTTTTATTATACGTGTTTCATCGGGACCTAAAGCCGTTTCGTTTTGTAGAGCAGCAGGTAGGTTGTAATAGGCTCCATATGCATTCAGGAAACCTTTTCCAAGTTCTGTTTTTGCATCATTATCAAACATTACGTAATATCTTGGTTCGGTTGAGGACACATCAAACTGTTGCTCTGGTAGATAGCGTAAATTTTCTGCCATCCATAACTGGTCTGCAAGTTGTACGGTTTTGTATGTATTTCCATCACGGGTATCGGTTAGCACTTCTCCATATTGAGGGGGAGCAGGCCTGTTTCCTTGTTCTGTTGTCACTGTAATAGTTGCCAAGGCACTACCTTCGTGATCTCCTTTAACTGCTAACTCAATTTTCAGTTCTCCCGGTTCGGCATCTTTGGAGAAGGTATACTCATAATAGAATGGAACTGAAGTGATGTCAGTGATAATCTCTTCCCCGACTTTCAGTTCTGCAGAAATGATTTTACCATAGTTTGTAGTCCCTTCTCCTCTGATAATCAGTTTGTCTGACATAATAACGGTTGCGCCATCAGTTGGCATAAATATCTCACAGCTTACCTGTTGGTCCGGAAGTATTTCTCCTCCTCCGCCTGCTGTGCTATTGTCATCTTTACAGCTTGCACCAAGTAATCCTAATGCCACGATAAAGCTAGTTAATAGTATCTTTTTCATATGTTATTGGATTATGTCTTCTTTAAATAGAATACAGTTAATAAAAATGGACAGATTGTCTATAACCTTCTGTAGTTTTGCATCTTCATATACCCGGAAAACAAAACCGAAAGGATCACTCTCTTTTATTCCGGAAAAAGCGAAAACGAATGTTCCGTCTGTTAACATTACGGGGCCTAATGAGATTGTTACAGAAGGATCTTTTACATAATATAGGTCAGAGCTAAGAATTTCGAATGAGAGATATAAATTGTCCTCGAAGACTCCTAGGTTTTGACCGGCTCCAAAAGCCAGGCAATTGTCTATGGCTTTTGCTTTCAGTTTATAAGGCAATCCGGTTAGAATGTTTGAAAGCAGGTATGTTCCGTCTTCCTGTTTTTCAATGGTGACATCTTTCAAACCGTAATTCATTTGCCCGTCTGAAAACATGCCTTGCCAGGTTCCGGTAAGTTCGTCAACATCATATTGTATTACCTGATAAGAAGCCGATCTGTCTTTTGCTGCCACATTGACAATAGCTCCTCTCATTTTTCCGGAGGTATTTTCTTTTACCTTGAAATTTATTCCCTTCGCATTCTGTTCAAATGACAACCATTCTTGAGCTTCTGCGGGTATGTCTATTGTATAATCGAAAGAACTTTGTAGTTTTATTGGCAGAGTAGCTGCTTTATTGTCGGTACGGAGCATCCATTCGTCTTTGCCGAAGATGAAAACAGCTCCGGATTGATTGATGTTGAATGCTTCTGTCTCTACTCCGTTACTGATTGTCAATAAAGCATTTCTACCGGAGTACCCGGTATTTTCTTTTACTTCGAATACCACTTCATTAGGATTTACTTCTTTCAGCACACACCAATCGACGTCAACATCTGCTGTTATATTTCCTGTTGACTGAAGTTGTATGTATCCTTTTCCGCCGGTAGCTTGGAAATTAGTATTTACAGCTTTGATTTCTAACTTGAATTCGCTGCTTTCCGTATCATTGCATCCCGCTATTGCTACGATGCAAAGTACAAATAAGAATATATTAAAAAGCTTTCTCATAATCGTATTAATTACTTTCGTTTTCTTTTACCATTAAGATTGAGTTATACCAGCTCCAGTAACCCATTAGTCCGGAGGTTGAATATTCATCAGATGAATAAGCCCAGATTATCAATGATGTAATTTCCTGGCTTGCTTTATCCGCAAAGTAAAAAGTGAAAGGGTTGCTGTTTGTCGTCACATTTATCAATCCGTTGCGTAGGCGTGATGGCAGACTTAATTCTGTGTGGGCATAGCCTTCCACACCTGCCGCGCACGCAAAGTAATAAGACGATGAAGAAGTCGAACTTATACTTTGTGAATCTAAAACTAGTTTTCCGCTGGCTTTGTCATACTGGAGGGTGAAGTTGAATCCGCCAATACTTTTCAGTGTATAACTTTCTCCTCTGACTTTAGGAGAGATGGTTACAGATTGCGAAGTTGGCCCTTCGTCATAATCGTCAATCGTTGCAGTGTAGGTACCGATATAGTCTTCATATTGTAGATAGTTTTCGGGATAATATTCTTTAAGTACGATGTCAGTTGCTCCTGCGTCGGTACAAACAAATAGTCTGGACTTTCTATCCCATTTGAAGTTTTGGACTTCAAGTCCGTTGACATTGTACGGGGATTGTAACTTTAATCCTTTTTCTGTGTAGATATAGGGTAAACTTCTTGCACTACTATAATCGGCGCTGTAAGCGGAGAATGTAGCCATTGTGCCATTGTTGCGTATAAAGTAATTCAGTACTTGTCCGCCTTTCTCCATGCGGTATGTATTTAGAAAAGCATCTTTCTCAATGTTAATGATATCTTCAATCTGAATACGCCATGGTATATCTTTGGGCATAGGCGTCATCTCCATTATGTTTTTGTATTTTTTTCCTTGCAGAATTACTTTGTCGGGAGTTGCGCTCATTATAATAAACTCGTAATCCCCTCCTAGGTTCATGTTCAGGCCTAAAGGACCTGAAAACATATGGATCAGTGGGTTGTATGAGTCGAAAGTGAGCATTGTGCTTTGTTCCGATTTTACTTGATACAGAGAGGTTATTATAGTTCCCGGTTTATAGCTTTCTGCGCCTGTTTCCGAAGCCATTTCTACCTGCTTCCCGTCAAATTTCATTAGTAAAGTGACTGCACCTGCAGAATAGTTGCTTCCTATGTAATATTCCAGTTTCCAGCCGTTCGGCACATCTTTAAGAATCTCCTGGCATTTGATTACATCGGCTGTGGCCCTATTGGCAGATGATTCGTCGAATATTTCTTCTTCGGAGAAAAGACAAGATTGCAAAACAATGCAGGCCAATGCCAGAAGTGTGTATATGGATAGATATTTCTTCATAATTTTCATATTTTATTCAATAATACTTAAGTCTACATAGCCGTTTGCTATGTCATCCTGGCGTCGTAGAACAATCTCGCGTAATTCGTCCAGATTGATTCCCCAGGTTTGTTCCATATAACTATAGACTATTTCGAATTTCTGCTTTATGAGTGCACGGCCGTTTTCACCGGCATTTTGCAGCATGTTATTCCAGTAGTCTTTGGTATTTGTGACATACACTGCGATGTTCTCCACAAAATCTTCACGTGATTCACTCATTGCATAAGGAGTGACAAATCCTTGTTGCCATGCATTGCGGTCGGCTCCCACCATATACCAGTCGCTACCGATGTAGGCATTTTCCGTAATACGGTCAAAGGCCGGATCGTAATTTTTGGTTTGATGCAGAATATGTGCGAACTCATGGTGCATTGTCTGGAAATAGTAGTCGTTTAACAGGTTAATATCTATTTGGTCGGGATTGATGTCATTTACATTGTATAATGTAATTTTCATGCCGCCTTCAGCTGTTCCTAATACCATAGTTCCATTGTCTTCATAGGCGGGGGAACCGATAAAGTGGATTGTCTTAGGAATATATTGGCGTAAGAAGTTCGGATTGCCTGTTGCTTCATCGTATGCTTCCAGCCACACATGTTTGATAATTTTAGCCAGTACCACAGACTTTTTGTATTCGGCAGGTGCTAATATGTGTGTCATGTCACTCTCGTTATCTTCCATGCGATATTTTAATGCAATGTTGTATGGATGGGTATAATTGCCTAATATCCACTTGTCGAATGGGCTACGATCTACTTCTTCTGTGGAGAAAATGCTGTTTGCTTTGTCTACGTCTTCGTCATTGTTGCAAGCACCCAGTCCACAGGTCAATGTCATGATTAAACTATATATGATGTATTTCTTCATATTTTTTTCCTCCTAAAGTTATTTAGTCATTTCTTGGATTTGGTTGCATACCTGCTGTAATGACACTGGCCGGTAGCTGAATTGCACGTCTGGGGTCATTCGTGTCCATCTTGTCGGTGATATTCACCAAGGTATAACCTTCATAATAGCGGCGGTAGATTATAATACCATAGCGTTTTATATCTTGCCATCTAAGCCCCTCTTCTAAGGTTAGCAGACGTCTTGCATGTAGAATACAATGTATTAGATTCTCCTGCATTCCTTTTTCTACTACAAAATCCGGATGCAATTCCTTTTTTACTGTCGGAGCTTCCGGTGTGTAATATTTTAGTCGGGCATAAAAATCATTGATTGTCTCCTTGGTCAAAGTTTGGGTGTTTTTTGTAAAGGCTTTCTGCCAGGCATCTATATCAGCGGCAGCTTCGTCATAACGTTTTAGTAACGTGTAGGCTTCAGCTCGGCAAAGCAATGCTTCGTCGGTGGTAAAAGCAGGATACAGCATGTAGCCGATCCAACTGTTGCCCGACGTGAATTGCTGATAGATAACTAAGCGGCGGAATCCGTTCTTTATAGAGCCACCGGGTGAAAATGGGATCTGATGATAACTTGACTGATCTCCCCATGGACCTTCGGATTTACAACTTTCCGAAGCAGTAATATTGTTCATGCAATATCTTTCGCAGTTGGCATAACCCGGATCGGAAACCAATGGCCAATATGAAGCTGCTGATATTACCATTAGATTGGCACGGTTATCTGCATCTACATAAGCGTTCGGCTGTATATTCTTGTTGGGAGATAAAGCTCCTAATGCAGCCCAGTCACGTAAATATTGGGACGCATTATTACCGAGTACTATATTGGCATAATTGATAACTTTCTGACAGTTGGAAAAATCCGGTTGTGTATAATATAGATAAAAGCGGGCTGCAAATGCATAAGCGGCCTTCTTATTAAAATGATATTTTACCCGTGAGTAAATATTGTCATCAATTAAAGGCAGTCCTTCTTCTAAATCGGCTGCAATATTTTCGTATACTTCAGCAACTGTTCCGCGTGAGTATTGTGGATTTACAGATGTTTCCGGTTCTTTTATGTAAGGTATACCCAAGTCTTTGTCTCCATTTGTACCATACGCTTTGCAGAATGTGGTAGCTAATACAAAATGATTGTATGCACGGCATATCAAAGCTTCGCCTTTTTGGGCTGATAATGATTGAGGATTTCCCATCTGCTCAATAGCCGCCAAGGCTTGGTTGGCTGATGCAATGGAGTTATAACAGTCATTCCATAAAGCATGAGGAGAGTCCTGATTTTCTTCAGTCGTTTGTTGCCAACGGTACAAATGTTCGTTTAATCGGAAAAGGTAGCTGTATGCTCTGCTATTTTCATCGATATTGTCACTGTAAAATTCTCCTATGTGGCAGTTGGTAGTCATAGGATATGCAGATACCAGAACTTTAGTAATACTTTCTTCAGTAGTCAATTCGGTTCGGTTATCCGGCATTTCATCTAAAAAGTCACTACAGGAAGTTGTTCCCAAGCATAGAGCTGAAATGAGTGTTGTATATAAGACGTTTCTGTATTTCATCATTTTTATAATTATCTGAGTGGTTAAAATCCTAATCTAAGAGTCAATGTAAACTGACGAGGTACAGGGGAAGCTACTCCACCGGTATTGAAGAATTCCGGGTCCTGTCCGTTGAGTTTTTTATCTGCATAAATCAGGAATAAATTGGTAGCCTGAAGTTTCAAAGATAAATTAGATATCTTTGCTGGTGCAATCCATGATTGGGGGAAGTCATAGGACAAGGATATTTCCTTCATACGGATAAAGTCTCCCTTGGCAATTCGTTCTGTAGAATAATTGTAGGCATTATATGCATACATTAAATCTTTATTATCTTCATATTGGCGTTTCGAGATAATAGCGGGGATATTCGTGCGTTTTTCATCACCTGGCACTGTCCAGCGATTCTTGAATTCGCGTGGCATAGAAGATAAGTCACTGTATTGATAGCTGAAACATGGATTCAAACGTACTACATTACCAAATGAATAGGTGATGAATACATTCAGTTTGAATGCTTTATAAGTGAAAATATTACCAAGACTTCCTGTTATGGTAGGATCAGTAGGACCTTCATATTTTAGGTAGTCTATGTTGTCACGTGTCTGAAAATCAATATCGGTACTGGTTATTTTTCCATTGATATTATACATCGGGATACCATTTGAATTTAGGCCGACAAATGGAATGGAAAACAAACCACGTACCGGGTAACCCTGACGGGCAAAACCGTAACCTGAAACTAAATCCATTACGCTGGAACGGGCATTCAGTTCTGTAACTTCATTTTTTGCTTTGGAAAAGATGAAGTCTGTATGCCATGAAAAGTCTTTCGACTGGATATTCTTACTTGAGATGGTGAACTCGATACCATGTGATTTCATGGAAGCTATATTGGCATATTTGTAGATAGAACCGCCTACTCCTTGTGTCGGGGTAATACCAATCAGGTCATAGTTGTTGCGTTTATACCAGTCGATCGAAAAATTGATCCGGTTGTCTAAGAATCCCATGTCGGCACCGAGGTTCAACTCATGCTTTTTTTCGTAGGTTAATTCACTGTTTTCAGGATCAGATACATAAAGTCCTGTTTCCTGTCCGCTGGTGAAAGGACGAAATGGTGAATAACTAGTGATTATGGCATGTGAGTTGGTCACATATTCCGGTCCTCTATCGGCTGTTAAAGAGTAGGATGCTTTGAATGTTAAGTGTGACAGTACAGAGCTGAATGTCTTGAAGAAATTTTCTTCATGTACATTCCATGCTCCTGACATATTCCATGTAGGAAGCCAGCGGGAAGAACGGCTTTTTCCCATGCGATTGGTGCCTTCATAGCGGAATGTTCCGTTTACTGTATAACGTCCATCATAAGAATAAGTTGCGTTGGCAAAGCCTGCTACACTTCTTGTTGTTGTATGGTTTAATCCATAATAGCTTTCACCGGATTCAATGCCCTTCTTGAAGAATTCATATACATACGATGGTATTTCACCCATTGTATATTGCATTCCCCATCCTTGAAAATAATTTTGCATACGTTTCAAATCATTTACTTCCATACCGGCGAAAAGATTGGTTATATGCTTTTCTGCAAATAAATGATTCCAGGATGCTGTGGCACGGAAGTCTACCCCCAACATACGATAGTCCTTACGCTGGTAAATACCTCCTTCCGGTAGTATACTGATAGGCAAAGCATACGGATTATCCGGATTGGTATACAATAAGTTGTTTTCGTCACGAATGGTAGCGTCGTCCATTCCTGTGCGATAAGCGGTTGCCTGATTCGAGTGATCTTTGATATTGTGTTCTTGTGAAGAAGCCTGATATCTGACTGCTCCTAATGCACTTAGTTCTAACTCCGGAAGTGCTTTCCATTTTATTTCTCCTTGAAACTTAACATCAGCTACATTCAAATCCATATAATTGTTATCCAATTCATGGAGGATATTGAACGGTGCATAGTTGGCTGTATAGTCAACTGTTGGATCTAATGCACGTGATGTATTTAGTGCATACGAATAGGGATTGATGTCAAACTGACGGGTAACTTCTCCACTTGCTGCATTAACCTCTGAACTTAGTGTCCCGGGGGCTTTCTGTTTACGGTAGGAAGCACTGGAGATCAGGTTTATAGATAAATTCTTATATATATTATATGTTGTATTTAAATTAGCAGTATAACGTTTTACTTCGCTTTGTTTATACCATCCCGGATCTGACATCGCACTTAATGAAGCATAGAATGAAGACTTTTCAGTTCCGGAAGTGATGCTGACCGAATGGTTTTGTGTAACGTTGTTGGAAAATAAGGTATTGAACCAGTCGGTATTTCTCATTTCCGCTTCGCGCAGGTAAGCATTACGTGCTTCCGGCGTGTTGGCAAGTCCGAATTGTCCTGTAACCGGGTTATATTGATTGATTAATTGATACATACGTCCATATACACCACTATCTTTGGCACGGTAAGTATCGCTGTTATTAAGCCATCCTTTCTGCTCCATCTCTTTGTAGATTCCCATTTGTTCCTGCGAATTCATAATGTTGAATTCTTTATAACTGGGAATCATACGGGTTGTAAATTCACCGGTATAGCTCATTTTGCTAACGCCGGCTTTTCCCTTCTTGGTTGTTACTACAATAACCCCTGCCATGGCTCGTGCGCCATAGATAGAGGTTGCTGATCCGTCTTTCAATATTTGAAAGCTCTCGATATCATCTGAATTCAACCCGGCAATGGCTGAACTGATTAGCGTCTCTGCATCTCCTGAAGATAAGTCATCCGGACCTACGTCAATAGCATCCTCCATGATGACTCCATCTACTACCCATAATGGCTTTGAACTACCGAAAATAGATGTGGCACCGCGTACCCGAATTTTCGGGGCAGTACCAAACGTGCCGGAAACATTTTGTACAGATACGCCTGCGGCGCGTCCTTCAAGTCCACGGCTGATATCAGGCAAACCATCTAGTTTCACTTCATCTGCGGACAATTGTTTGGTTGCTCCTGTAAACAGGCGTTTATCCATTTTTTGCATACCTGTTACTACTACTTCTGATAAAGTTTGTACATCAGGCATTAATGTAACATTCATAGTTGGGGTAGGAGTCAGATCTTGTGGCTTCATTCCTATATAAGAAAATTGTAACAGGGATTTATTGGATACATTTTCTATCGAAAACTTTCCGTCTATGTCTGTTAATACACCGGACTTGCTTCCCTTGATGACAACAGTTGCACCGATGAGAGGCTGTCCGTCATCACCGGAAATTACCACTCCTTTTACATTGAATACTTTCGCTTGTTTGGAAGGACCTTTGGAAGTAATTGTGATAAATTGATCTTCAATATGGTATTCTAGTGGCTTATTGGCTAAGATAATATCGAGAGTCTGCTCTATACTCTTATCTTTGACAGAGCCGGAAACGGTGAATTTCTTGACATCGTCATACGTAAATAGGATTTTGTAGCCGGAGAGTTTTTCCAGACGTTTAAGTACGGACGGCAATCGTTCGTTGCTAATCTCAATCGTGATTTTCTTTTGTGATTGCGTTTGAGCATTAACTTGGTAAGGCTGGAAGCACAATACGCATAGAAAACACACAATAAATAAGTTCCAATTATTTCTCATACGTTTGTTTTTAATAACACTATTTGGATATGTTTATATAACTAATGCGTATGAGAAAAGAAAATGGATACCCCTTTTGCGATTTATTTTTTAATAAAAGTGATATTTTGTTGTTTATTGCATAGATTTGTTATACTTATGCAATAAAAACCTAGTCTATGGTAAGCGTATTGCCTTGCAAGGTGACAGTGACTTTTTTCATTCTATTAAGCAATGAGATTGTATGCTCTAAATCTTTAGTGCGATCGGATATGAAGTGCATTTTATACGTCATTGCTTCTTTGTTTCTGAATTCTATGTTTACATTGTACCAGCGTCCTAAGTTTTGCATAATATCTTTCAATGTAATATTGTCAAAATAGAAATAGCCGTCCTTCCAATAGACGTAAGAGTCTAAGTCTACTTCTGTTAGAACGAAATTTCCATCAGATTGCAGGTGGGCGTCTTCTCCCGGATATAGTCGGGTATATGATCCTCCTTTTGTGTTACTTACTTCTACTTTCCCGTTAATAAGTACTACATGAGTATCTTCGGGAGTATAGCTACGTATATTGAATTCCGTGCCGAGAACGCGGGTTTGGACTGACTTGGTTTTTACAATAAAGGGATGCTTGGCGTCTTTGGCCACCTTGAAATAAGCTTCGCCTTCTAAAGTAACGATACGCTCGTTGCCAATAAAGGCTGTAGGGTAAACAAAATTACTATTAGCATTCAGCCAGACTTCTGTGCCGTCACATAATACCACTTTGAAACTTTCACCTCGTGGTACGGTAAGTACATGTGTCTGTGTAGTTGTTGAGATGACTTGCCTATAATCCAGCTCTTTCTTTTCAGACTTTGCAATGGCGGTTTTAGGCAGGACTTGATTGTTTGACTGCGGTTCGTCTAACACAACTTTTTCTCCGTCATCTTTTTGCAAAACAATATGTTGGGGAGTAGTATCAGCAGTGAATACAGTGATTGGTTCGAGTGCAGGGGTTGTCAGGCTATTAATTAAATAGTAACTCCCGAATAGAACGGTAATCATGGCGGCTATTCCGATAGTTATCTTCCAGAGATTGGAACGCATTCGTGTTGAATGTTGTTTTTTCTTAAATCGCTCCAATTCCATTTCTACATTAGGAAGCTCTATTCCTCCTTTTTGTTGTAGGAAAAGACTACTATCCATGATGTCGCGACAAGCTTGCAGGACTTCTTTATCTTTAAGCATCTCCTGCAGCTGTTCGTCGTTTATCTCTGAAGAACTCTCCATGATGTCGAGCGCCTTCTCTACAGATTCATCTGTATTATTTATATTGTCAATATCTTTATTCATCACTGTTTGACTGTATCATACTTATTTATATTACGTTTAATCATAAAATAAAGATACCTGATTTATGATTTTTTTTGCACATTCTTCACGTATCACCTGTAATGCTTTCACAATATGCTTCCTGACTGCACTGACACTGATATTTAATTCTTCTGCCACTTCCTGATATTTCTTGCGTTGAATATAACATTCTTCTAAAATATGCCTGGTATGTGGAGTCAGTTTTTCCATTGCCTTGCTGATATGCATCATTCTTTCATCCTGCTCCAGATATTCCGTTTCAACATAACTTTTGGTCAGTTCGGAATAGATTTGTACATACTGTTCATGTATATTCTGATGTCGCAGGAAGTCAATGCTTTTGTTGCGAACGTAAATGTATAGATAAGATTTAGCCGTGGCTTTATCTATTTTTGCATAATTGGCCCAAATAAATTCGAAGGCGTCGCTTACGATATCCTTGCTAGCCTCCATATTATTAATCAGGTGAAATGCATAATAATAAAGTTGAGGATAGTACTCTTTAAAAAGAAAATCAAAATCGGCCTTATCTTCCACGTGCTTTAAAAGTGTTGAATAGTAAATAAATCGCGTTGCAAATAAACAAATAATAATTGAGAAAAGCAAAATGGCTTTTATTTTATATTTATCGTATCTTTGTGGCATCATATTTTTTCAATTAATATTCATGTAGGACCTGAAAAGTAATAATGGAGAGTATTTTAATTACAGGCGCGAGTGGTTTTATCGGCAGTTTCATCGTGGAGGAAGCGTTGAAGCGAAAGTTTGGTGTGTGGGCCGGGATTCGTTCTACGAGTAGCAAGCGGTATTTGAAAAACCGGAAAATCCACTTTCTGGAACTGGATTTTGCGCACCCTAATGAACTTCGTGCCCAACTCTCCGGGCATAAAGGCACTTACAACAAATTTGATTATATCATTCATTGTGCCGGTGTTACAAAGTGCCCCGACAAGCACTCTTTTGACTATGTAAATTATCTTCAGACCAAATATTTTATCGATACGTTGAAGGAGCTGAATATGGTTCCGAAACAGTTTATCTATATCAGTACATTGAGTGTGTTCGGACCTGTACGTGAGAAGGACTATACTCCGATAAAAGCGGACGACCCTGCGGTACCCAATACTGCTTATGGATTGAGCAAACTGAAAGCGGAGTTGTATATTCAGAGTATGCCCGGTTTCCCTTATGTCATTTATCGTCCTACAGGAGTCTATGGACCTCGTGAAGCTGATTACTATCTGATGGCAAAGTCTATCCGGAAACACGTTGATTTCTCGGTAGGTTTCCGTCGTCAGGACTTGACCTTTGTGTATGTAAAAGACATTGTGCAGGCTATTTTCCTGGGAATAGAGAAAAAAGTAGTTCGTAAGGCGTATTTTTTGACAGACGGGAAAGTTTATAAAAGCCGTGCCTTTTCGGATCTGATACAAAAAGAATTGGGTAATCCGTTTGTTCTTCACTTGAAATGTCCATTAATTGTGCTAAAAGTTATATCTTTGTTCGCTGAATTCATTGCTACACGTTCCGGGAGGAGCAGTACCCTGAATTCGGATAAATATAAGATAATGAAACAACGCAACTGGCAATGCGATATAACCCCGGTAATGGATGAACTGGGGTATGTGCCCGAATATGATTTGGAAAAGGGAGTTCGGGAAACCATTGCCTGGTATAAAAATGAAGGATGGCTTTAGACTTATTTAAGCGCGTAGAAACCCGGAAAGGGTTGTTTGCTGTGGAAAAGATTACATTGATTTATAATCTGTTGACTTCCATATTGATTCTGTTCCTGTTTCAGCGGATGGATCATCCATGGCACATGTTGCTGGATAGGGCTATGATCGCGGCTATGACTTTTTTATTGATGTATCTTTATCGTCTTGCTCCCTGTAAATTTTCGGCGTTTGTGCGTATTGTCATTCAGATGAGTCTGCTGTCTTACTGGTATCCGGATACTTTCGAGTTCAATCGTTTCTTTCCGAATTTGGATCATGTATTTGCAACTGCCGAACAGTTTATTTTCAATGGTCAGCCTGCTATTTGGTTCTGCCATACGTTTCCACATCTTATAGTCAGCGAGGCATTCAATATGGGATATTTCTTTTATTATCCGATGATGCTGATTGTGGCTCTATTCTATTTCATTTATAAATTTGAGTGGTTCGAAAAGATGTCTTTTGTGCTTGTCACTTCTTTCTTTATTTACTATCTGATTTATATATTCGTTCCTGTTGCAGGCCCTCAATTCTATTTTCCTGCCATTGGTATTGATAATGTATCTAAAGGTATTTTTCCTGCTATCGGTGATTATTTCAATCATAATCAGGAGTTACTTCCCGGACCGGGCTATCAGCACGGATTTTTTTATAGTTTGGTGGAAGGCTCGCAGCAAGTGGGTGAACGTCCTACGGCGGCATTCCCCAGTTCGCATGTAGGCATTTCTACTATTCTGATGATTATGGCTTGGCGTGGCAGCAAGAAGTTGTTTGCCTGTCTTATACCTTTCTATATGTTGCTCTGTGGGGCTACCGTATATATTCAGGCGCATTATGTGATTGATGCCATTGTTGGTTTCTTCTCTGCATTCCTATTGTATGTAGTCGTAACCTGGATGTTCAAAAAGTGGTTTGCGCAGCCGATGTTTAAATAGAAACCAAAGACCTTGACGTTTTAATTAGATCATGTTATTCTTCAGGAACAAGTACAAGTTCCTGAAGAATAGATATAATAGGTGCTGATTTAAATTTCCGGATTTTCTTTGCGTTGGGAAGTGATTTCATCAAATATCTGGAAAAGCTCTTCTTTTGTTTCTGCTCGTAACATCGCAATACGTGTGTTGCGGAAGTTAGGGATTCCTTTGAATAACGGGCTTGCGGCCAGATGACGGCGTACATGCAAAATACCTCTACGCTCATCGAGCAGATTAACGCTGTCTACCACTTCCTGACGAAGTACTTCCATACACCATTCAAAACTAAGTGGAGGTAATTCTTCACCTGTCTCTAAATAGTGTTTTACTTCCTTGAATATCCATGGACGACCGAAGCTGGCGCGACCGATCATTACAGCATCTACTCCATAACGGTCAAAACACTCTTTACAGCGTTGAGGACTGGTCACGTCTCCATTGCCGATAATGGGAATATGCATTCTCGGATTATTCTTCACTTCGCCTATCAGTGTCCAATCCGCCTCTCCGGTATACATTTGTGCGCGGGTACGGCCATGTATGGTCAATGCGGCAATGCCACAATCTTGCAACTGTTCCGCTAATTCTACAATTACTTTATTGTTTGCATCCCATCCCAAACGAGTCTTCACTGTTACGGGTATTTTCACCGCATCTACGACAGCACGGGTGATCTCCAGCATCTTGGGGATATTTTGTAGCATACCTGCTCCAGCGCCTTTTCCTGCTACTCTTTTCACCGGACATCCGAAGTTTATATCCAGAATGTCAGGTTGTGCCTGCTCTACAATCTTGGCAGCTTCCACCATCGTCTCTGTATCTTTCCCGTATATCTGGATGGCGACAGGACGTTCTGCGTCACTGATACTTAGTTTCTGTGCAGTCTTGCTGACAGCACGTATCAGTGCGTCACTCGATACAAACTCGGTGTACACCATATCTGCTCCGAATTTCTTGCATATCAGGCGGAAAGCCGGATCGGTTACGTCCTCCATTGGAGCAAGTAAGATGGGATATTTACCCAGATCTATTTGGCCTATCTTCATATATGAGTCTGCTATTTACTGTTTATGATTGAAGTAACTTCTTGTTTTCGCTGCAAAAATACGGAAAAAAGCCTACCTTTGTACGCATTCATTTGCTTAACTGATACAAATAAGTAATATATTCTATGAGTCTTAGTTTGAAAGATTTTGAAGTAATGGCTCCTGTGGGTTCGCGCGAATCTCTTGCTGCGGCCATTCAGGCAGGTGCCGATTCTATCTATTTCGGTATAGAAAACCTGAATATGCGTGCCCGTTCGGCTAATACATTCACGATTGATGATTTGCGGGAAATAGCCCGTACGTGTGATGAACACGGGATGAAGAGTTATCTGACGGTCAACACGATTATCTATGATAAAGATATCCCTCTGATGCATACCATTGTCGATGCGGCCAAGGAAGCAGGAATTTCTGCGGTAATTGCAGCTGATGTGGCAGTGATGAATTATGCCCGTCAGATAGGGCAGGAGGTGCATCTTTCCACCCAGTTGAATATCTCCAATGCGGAGGCTTTGAAATTCTACGCGCAATTTGCAGATGTGGTAGTATTGGCCCGTGAGTTGAATCTGGAACAGGTGGCCGAGATTTATCGTCAGATACAGGAAGAACATATTTGTGGTCCGAGCGGCGAACAACTTCGTATCGAAATGTTCTGCCACGGCGCGCTTTGTATGGCAGTATCGGGTAAATGCTATCTCTCTTTACATGAGATGAATCATTCGGCCAATCGCGGTGCTTGTATGCAGGTATGTCGTCGTTCTTACACGGTTCGTGATAAGGAAACGGATGTGGAACTGGATATTGATAACGAATATATCATGTCTCCCAAAGACTTGAAGACCATCCATTTTATGAATAAAATGTTGGATGCCGGTGTACGTGTATTCAAGATTGAAGGCCGTGCCCGTGGTCCTGAATATGTACGTACGGTGGTTGAATGTTACAAAGAAGCTATCAAGGCTTATTTGGATGGAACATTCACCGATGAAAAGATTGCGGCTTGGGATGAACGCCTGAAAACCGTATTCAACCGTGGCTTCTGGGATGGATATTACTTGGGACAGCGTTTGGGCGAATGGACCAGGAATTATGGTTCGGCAGCTACGGAACGTAAGATTTATGTAGGTAAAGGTATCAAATACTTCTCCAATATCGGAGTTTCCGAATTCTTGGTAGAAGCTGCTGAAGTAAGTGTAGGCGATAAGCTTCTCATTACAGGGCCGACTACCGGTGCCCTATTTATGACTTTGGAAGAAGCCCGTGTTGACTTGGAATCTGTGCAAACAGTGAAAAAGGGACAGCATTTCTCCATGAAATCGGATAAGATACGTCCTAGTGACAAGCTGTATAAACTGGTATCGACCGAAGAATTGAAGAAGTTCAAAGGACTCGATATTGAGCAAAAAAGAGGCTAACTGTTATTTCTCAACTTTTAATTCTCAATTCTCAATTCTCAATTTAAATGAACTATATCTATGAATTGGAAATGAAGGTTCGCGATTACGAATGTGACCTTCAAGGTATTGTCAATAATGCCAATTATCAGCACTATCTGGAACATACCCGTCACGAGTTTCTGACTTCGGTGGGTGTCAGTTTTGCTGCACTTCATGAGCAGGGAGTCGATCCGGTAGTGGCACGCATTAGTATGGCATTCAAGACTCCATTGAAAAGCGGAGATGAGTTTGTCTCGAAACTATATATGAAAAAGGAAGGTATCAAATATGTGTTTTATCAGGATATCTTCCGTAAGAATGATAATAAAGTAGTAGTGAAATCCACTGTTGAGACGGTATGTGTGGTAAACGGACGTTTAAGTGACAGCGAATTGTTCGATAATGTCTTTGCGCCCTACCTGAAATGAACAGCTCCGAAGAAGAACAAATTTATAGTATTGCTCTGACAATGGTGCCCGGTATCGGGCACATAGGAGCAAAACATTTGATAGATGGAATGGGTAATGCCGTTGATGTCTTCCGTCTGCGCAAAGAAATACCGGAACGTATTCCAGAAGTAAGTCAACGGGTGATAGAGGCATTGGATTGTCCGCAAGCTGTGCTCCGCGCCGAACAAGAATATGAATTTATCCGGAAGAATCGGATCTCCTGTCTGTCCTTTCATGATGAGGCTTATCCTTCCCGTTTGCGGGAATGTGAAGATGCTCCTGTCGTTCTTTTCTTTAAAGGAAATGCTGATCTAAATTCCCTTCATATCCTGAATATGGTAGGAACCCGTAATGCTACTGATTATGGGACACAAATCTGCGCCTCTTTTCTGCGGGATCTGAAGGCGCTTTGTCCTGATGTGCTTGTAGTTAGCGGCCTTGCTTATGGAATCGATATTCATGCGCATCGTGAAGCTTTGGCTAATGAATTACCTACAGTAGGTGTTTTAGCTCATGGGCTGGATCGTATTTATCCTCATGTCCATCGGAAAACAGCTGTTGACATGCTTGAAAAAGGGGGATTACTGACCGAATTTCTGTCCGGAACGAATCCCGATCGCCATAATTTTATCAGTCGAAACCGTATTGTTGCCGGTATGTGTGATGCTACCATCGTCATTGAGTCGGCAGAAAAGGGAGGTTCATTGATTACGGCCGAACTTGCTGAAGGTTATCATCGCGATTGTTTCGCTTTCCCCGGTCGCATGAGTGATGAATATTCAAAAGGATGCAATCGGTTGATTAGGGATAATAAAGCATCCCTGTTATTATCTGCCGAAGATTTTGTGCAGGCTATGGGCTGGAATATACCGATGACTCTTTCGGAAAAGGTAAGTGTGCAACGTAGTCTTTTTATCGAATTGTCTGAAGAAGAGCAGAAGATAGTTGCTATTTTGGAGAAACTGGGAAATCTGCAAATCAATTCTCTTGTGGTAGAAGCAGATATTCCCGTAAATAAGATGACTGCCCTACTGTTTGAACTGGAAATGAAAGGGGTGATTCGTGTATTGGCAGGAGGAATGTACCAATTATTGAATTAACTCACATGAACTAATCTCACATATAGACATAAAAAAAGGAGCAACGCCTTGCTCCAACCTTTGTTAACCTTAAATCTAATACTATGAAAAAAATCACATGACAAATGTAAGCGTTCAACTGATTCTTTCCAAATAATTCTGTTGTATTTGTTTCTCTTTTAAATTCTTTCACTGATTTTCACTGTTATCGGACACGACGTACTTCTAGTGGATAAAATATGGCACATTTATGGTAAATAATGGAGAGAAATGCAAGCCTTCTTGAATATGTTTTCATAGTCATTCGAAGGGCTCGTGAAATGAGACTTAAAATAAGTGCTTTGTTGGTTTAAAAGGAACACCCCGTTGGTTTAAAACCAAGGCATCGTTCCTTTAAAACCAACGAGGTGTTCCTTTTAAAGGAAAATGTGAACCTGTATATCGCTGTGTATTTGCGCTTTACAATTTACGATTTTAGGTTCTCACTAATACCATTATTTACTAGAGTAATAACAATAAAAAATGATGAAATCTTTATTTTAATGATTCAGTCAATATTGCATCTTATATTAATTATTGTAATAGTAATTTTGAGTATAATAAAGCCCTTGACAAGTGGATTATGCCTGATGGTTATCTTGGTTTGTTTATACCTACTGATGATTTTGAGAAGCGATTTGCTTTTGTACAAACTTTGGTATAAATAAACTTTCTGGTATAGCTTCAGAAGCCGTTAAACGTCAATGAATGAAGGTGATGAAGTATTTGGCAATCTTAAAGGAATGATATATGTACGAACATAAAACAATTTGATTTGTTATTTATAGTGAATGGATCTATATAGAGGTGGTTTTCTTGCATTATGATATTAAACATCTCTTTATATCTATTTTTTAAGGTGATTGTTTGACTATATGTCAGTTTAAACCTTTATATTTGTATATGTGAAGTTAACCGAAGAAAAAATCACTTATTATTGGCTATGATGAAAAAGGAAATTAAATTCAGTCTTGTTTATCGGGACATGTGGCAATCTTCCGGTAAATATCAACCTCGGGTTGATCAGCTTGTCCGTATCGCTCCTTTGATTATTGAGATGGGCTGTTTTGCCAGAGTTGAAACGAATGGCGGTGCTTTTGAGCAAGTGAATCTGTTGTACGGCGAAAATCCTAATAAGGCTGTCCGTGCTTTTACCGCACCTTTTAAAGAAGCGGGTATTCAAACGCATATGCTCGATCGCGGATTGAATGCGTTGCGCATGTATCCGGTTCCGGCAGACGTACGTAAATTGATGTATAAAGTCAAGCATGCGCAAGGAGTGGACATCACACGCATCTTTTGTGGACTGAACGAAACGAGGAATATCATTCCTTCTATTAAATATGCTTTGGAAGCAGGTATGATTCCGCAGGCAACTCTTTGTATCACCTATTCTCCCGTACACACTGTTGAGTATTATGCCCGAATTGCCGATCAACTGATTGAGGCCGGTGCACCTGAAATATGCTTGAAGGATATGGCGGGTATCGGTCGTCCAGGTATGTTAGGAGAATTGGTCAGGACTATCAAGGAGAAACATCCGGATATATTGATTCAATATCATGGTCATAGCGGACCAGGATTGTCTATGGCTTCTATTCTTGAGGTTTGCGAAAATGGTGCGGACATCATTGATGTAGCTATGGAACCGATGTCTTGGGGCAAAGTGCATCCGGACGTAATCTCTGTGCAGGCTATGTTGAAAGATTTAGGTTTCCAGGTTCCCGACATAAATATGAAAGCATATATGAAAGCTCGTGCCATGACGCAAGAATTCATTGATGATTTTCTGGGTTATTTTATGGATCCTACCAATAAATACATGTCTTCACTTCTACTGAAGTGTGGTTTGCCGGGTGGTATGATGGGTTCCATGATGGCAGACTTGAAAGGAGTACATTCCGGTATCAATATGATATTAAGGAGTAAGAATGAGCTGGAACTTAGTCTGGATGATTTGCTTGTGATGCTTTTTGATGAAGTGGAATATGTATGGCCTAAGCTGGGTTATCCTCCTTTGGTGACTCCTTTCAGCCAGTATGTGAAGAATGTTGCATTAATGAATCTTATGCAGCAGGTAAAAGGAGAAGATCGCTGGACAATGATAGATAACCACACTTGGGATATGATTTTGGGTAAAAGTGGACGTCTTCCGGGTAAGCTCGCTCCGGAGATTATAGAGTTGGCGAAATCTAAAGGATATGAATTTGTCGATACCGACCCGCAGTTGAATTATCCGGATGCTTTGGATGAATATCGAAAGGAAATGGATGAAAATGGCTGGGAATATGGAGAGGATGACGAGGAGCTTTTCGAACTGGCCATGCACGATCGTCAGTACCGTGATTATAAGTCCGGGGTTGCCAAAAAGCGTTTTGAGGAAGAGTTACAACATGCTAAAGATGCGGCAATGGCAAAGAACGGATATTCGGAAGAGGAAATTAAGAAATTGAAGCGCGCCAAGGCAGACCCGGTCATTGCTCCTGATAACGGGCAGGTACTTTGGGAAGTTTCCGTAGAGGGACCATCCATTGCTCCATTCATCGGACGTAAATATCAGCATGACGAAGTTTTTTGTTATCTTTCTACCCCGTGGGGAGAATATGAAAAGATTCTGACCGGATTTACCGGAAGGGTTGTGGAGATATGTGCACAGCAAGGTGCCAATGTACATAAAGGAGATGTAATAGGTTATATTTTACGGAGTGATATTTTTGCGTAGACTCTTATAAGAGTTAGGGTATAGGTAACTCAATAAAGAATTTTAGGGACTGTCTAACAAGTCTTTTTTTAACGATTTCACCCTTGTCAGAGTTTGAACTCTAACAGGGGTGATTTCTAATTTTAGGGATTTGTTAGACAGCCCCTTTCTTTTGCATATAAATTCTGTAAAGACGATCATGGAAATTCTTATTTGTTGTAACTGAATGGATATTTATCGGTAGTAGAATGGAATGTTTAATATGGAATGAGCGTATTTTGTAAAAAATGCGATGATCAGAGCAAAAAAAACGGACTTATTTTGTTCTTTCTATAATTAAGTACAATTGCTTGAATTTCACGATTGGACGGCCAAGGTAGCTGGAGGTGCTGTAACCGTTCGCTTTTGCCCAATCTACGACTTTGTTACGCTGCTTTTCCGGATAGTAGATTGTAAGTAGTTTTTTCTCTATTTGCTCTCGCCATGATTCTGGTAAACTTATGTTGTTAAGGTGGCTAATTGAGGCAATGCCAAGAGCGAGAGCAACGACACTATGGGTGAAGTCTCCACTTTCGGGTGTGGGCTCTATCTGTAAATTTTGTTTCACTCCATCCACGAGGCTCTTGATAGCAAGAATATCTTGGGTGAGGTTGAGTTCTGAGATGAAATCAACCTCTACTTTTGCTAATTGATGAAATAGATCTCCTTTCTCTGCGCCAAGTAGTTTTAAACCCCAATCAATTTGGAAACACAGAGATTCTACAGCTCTCTTTATACTGAGAGCATCTTTTTTCTTTGGATTTTTTTTGTATGCCATGACGAATAGAATGTTAAAATGAGTGTGCAAAAATAATGGTGAAGTATGCAGAAACATTGCACACATAAAAAAAATTGCTATAAATTAATATATTTAGGTGGTATGCAGTATTTTTGCATACAAAAAAGTTAACTTTGTACTAAATAAGATTATGAATTCTACCCTATAAAACATGCTATCAAGATATCTAAAGTAGGAAAAACAATTAGATGAGATATACAAAAAGGGTTTAAGCAATTGAATAATAGAAAATAGTAATAATATTTTGAAAATCACGGAAGTTTAGAAAATGATAAGTAAAACCTTCAACCGCTATATCTGGTTGCTCAACACGCTGCTTCAGCATCGCAGATTAACTTTTGAGGAGATAAGCTGTCGATGGAAAGATAGTTGTCTCGGTGATGGTAGACCGCTTGCATTACGTACATTCCACATGCATAGAGAAGCTATTGCAGAACTTTTTGGTGTAGAGGTCGAATGTGATACATCCAGCTATGAGTATTATATTTCTTCTTCTAGTCAACTGAAAAATGACAAGACTCGTCAGTGGTTGCTTAACTCCTTCACTGTGTCTAACATGATAGAAGCAGGGCGCAACATGAAAGATCGAATTTTGTTTGAGGAAATTCCTGAAGGAACTGAATATCTCCAAACAGTCATAGATGCAATGCAACGAAAAAAGGAATTGAAGATTGATTATAAACCTTTCAATGGTCATCAGTCAATATTTCACTTGCAGCCATACGCTATGAAGGTTTACCATCAGCGTTGGTATGTAGTCGGCTATCTCAAAGAGCAGGAGGGAATAAGGAATATTGCCCTTGATCGTATTTTGGAAATGGAATTGACAGATGACTCATTTATACTTCCCAATGATTTTGATGCAGAAGAATATTATGCTCATACAGTTGGCATATTTGTCAATGGCAAATTGAAGCCACAGAAAGTAGTTGTTCGGGTATTCGGTGTTCATGTAGAGTATATGCGTTCTCTGCCACTGCATTTCTCTCAACAAGAGATAAAAACAGAACACAAAGAGTACAGCGACTTTGAATACCAACTTTGCTTAACTCCAGAGCTAACAAGTCAGCTACTTGCTATGGGTGAAAAGATCGAAGTTATGGAACCAATAGGGCTGCGTGAAGAAATTAGAAAACGACTTTTTGCTGCCATAAATAGATATAAATAGGAAAATAATGGCGTGCAGAGTCTTAGCAGAGATCAATAATACATAGTTATAAACTCTAAATGAAGAAATTGAAAATGGTTAATAATTACACAATAAAAACAACCTATTACGATAGGAAAATGGATGAAAAGTTGCTAACCCAAATAAACGAGCGGTTTCCTTGGATCATCAGTTATGTTAAATCACATAATTGTTTAGATTTCCAGACTGGAAATGATCCTAAAACTAATCGTTCTTGGTTTTCTATATATAGAGGTACTGGACGTATACTAACCTTTCGTAGTCATTCGGGTAAAGTTAATGAAATATGTGATGTAGCCGAGGCTTACAAAGAATTAATGCAACCAGATTTTTTTAGAAATCCAACACCGGATCAGTTTGACACATATTTAGCGAAAATCGCTTCCACGGAAAAGTTCAAAAGATACTATGAAGATACAAAAGAAGTTCGCAATGAAGGATATTATCAGACATTAATAGGACGTCGTTATACGTTCGAAGTTAAAGATTCTGATGATTTTATTCTTTTTGACAAGGAACTAGTTATCGGTTTTAAAACAAAAGACATAAAAGATGAATGGAATAAGGAAATCGTAGACCAACAAACATTGAAAATTGAACAATTAAGAAAGACGTACAATGGAACACTCCCTGAAGAAATAAAACCTGAGTATGGTGAATTTGACTTCCTTGGTCTAAATACTAATGGAGATATATTGATAATGGAACTTAAACAAAATGATCCTACTAAGACTGCATTGTCGCCCATTCAAACTTCATATTACTATCTACAGTTTCAAAAATTAGCTAGAGAAGATGATAAGTTGTACCAACGAATAAAAGCAATGATCGAGCAAAAAATAGATTATGGACTTATCGGTTCCAGTTACAAAAATAAAATACCATTAAAGCTTTCCGGAAGAATAATACCGTGTGTAATTGTGGGAGAAGACAGTAATTTGTCTAAAACAATCTGCGAAAGATATAGATTTATTCGTGATTTATTTTTGCCGGAAATGAAAGCATACACATACATACGCGAGGAGGGTACTCTCGTTACATCAGAAAAATTAGAAACAGAATGAATCTTATTATTCATCGTGGGGCTGACCAGATAGGTGGTTGTATTACAGAAATATCGACTGAGAATTGTAAAATTCTTATAGACTTCGGTAGCAATCTTCCTGGTTGCAAAAAAGAAGAACTGACAGAAGAACAAGTAAAATCAATCATAGGAAATGCTGATGCCGTATTCTATACACATTATCATAGTGATCATGTTGGTTTGCACCATCTGATACCAACAAATGTCCTTCAATATATAGGAGTAGGAGCAAAAGAAGTTATGCTCTGCAAATATGACGCTTTGAGGGTTCACGGAGATTACTCCAAACAGATTGAAGCAATAGAGCGTATGGAAACCTATTGTGCGGCAAAACGTATTGATGTCAGTAAGAAAGGGAAGATTTTCGTTACTCCGTATTTTGTTAGTCATTCTGCTTTTGATGCATATATGTTCTTAATAGAATGTGAGGGAAAGAAGATATTGCACACAGGAGATTTTCGCAGACATGGCTATATTGGCAAAGGTCTTTTTCCTACTTTGAAGAAGAATGTGGGAGAAGTTGACATACTTATAACAGAAGGAACAATGTTAGGAAGAAGTCAAGAATGTGTGATTTCAGAGAGCGAAATACAGAAGAATATTATAAAGGCATTGCGTGAACACAAGTATGTCTTTGCCTTGTGTTCGTCAACTGACCTTGACCGGCTTGCAACATTCCATGCGGCGTGTAAAAAGACTGGACGTATATTCTTAGTTGATGAGTATCAAAATAGGGTTCTTAATGTATTCACGAAATATGCAGGATGCAAATCTGATTTATTCCAGTTTAATGCTTTCAAGCTAATCAATTATAGAACTGTCAATGTTAGAAACAAGCTACAGAAGGAAGGGTTTTTAATGCCAATTCGAATGAGCAGTGGCTATTTGCTTAAGGGAATGCTCGATATATATAATGATGAAAAACCGTGGTTGATATATTCTATGTGGGGTGGCTATACAAAAGAGGGTAAAGACTACACAAATAGCGATGTTATAAATATCCGTAATCTGTTTGGCGATAGAATATTAGATGGAACAATGGATGGTGTTCACACAAGTGGACACGCTGATGTTGAAACATTAAAAGAAGTCTGTCAAACTGTTCATCCTCGTATTGGAGTCATACCTATACATAAAGATGAGAACTCACGATATGATAGCATTAGTGGAATTTCTTCATACTTTATATTCGACGAAGGTGATGTTGACATACATGACATTCATATTTCTATAAAATGAAAATACTTCAAATTTCTGATACACATAATCAGCATCGGCAGTTGACCGATCTTCCAGCTGCTGATGTCATTGTACACTGTGGCGATTTTACGGACAATGGTACAGAGGAAGAAGTGCTTAACTTTCTCAACTGGTTCATCGAATTACCCTATTCTCACAAAATCTTCATAACTGGTAATCATGACCTTTGCCTTTGGGAGGCTGAAGGCATTGAAGATTTGCCTAACAATGTATACTTCCTTCAAGATTGTGAATGTGAGATTGATGGTATTAAGTTCTTTGGTTTGGCATATAACCATCCTGAGACTTTGATACCAAATGATGTTGATGTGCTCATTACTCATGAACCTCCTATCATGATACTTGATGAATCAGCAGGAATTCACTGGGGAAATGCATTACTTCGAAACAAGGTTTATGAGGTAAAGCCACATTATCATTTGTTCGGTCACGCTCACGAAGGATATGGTACATTCAAGGATGAGCACATCATTTTCTCAAATGGGGCAATACTTGATGACCACTACAACTCTTGCCATAAACCTAAACTGATTATCTATAAATAGGCCAAATTATAGTTCTCCTGATGGTTATAAACAACAAAAAGTGTATATGCTAAGGTTAACTGGAAAGATGAAGTCGGATTATATTTTGATCGTATTGGCATTGACATATATTCTATTTGTATTTTATTGATAGTTAACTATATCTATTCCTGTTCTGGTATCATTCCTAAAATGATATGCCTTTCCTCTCCTGATTCTGGAAGACGGAAGGATAGGCGATACATCGTCTTAGGGATTTCTCTAGGCGTATAATCACTATAAGAGCACTTTATTTTCTAAAAGCTCTATACGTTTATATAACATGTCAAGGAGCCGACTGTTTGCTTTTATTAGCTCACGAAGATCATCTGCCGCTTCGATATGCACGCTACTACAGTCTTTAGCGACTCCAATATTAGTTCCGATAGTACCGGAATTATTGACATACACATTCCCGTCTATTTTATTAAATAGTTCTAATGCAGACATATTCAGTACTTCTGCTATTTTATTTAGCCTGGTTAACGTGAGGTCAGTTTCACCATATTCAATCTTACAATAGGCACTTGTTGATAAGTTCAACTTTTCTCCCATTTGTTCTTGTGTAAGATTCTTTTCCATACGAAGCATTTGCAGCCGATGTCCTACTATCTTCTTTAAATCTGTTTCCATGTATCTTGTTATTGGGAAGCAATTTATTATTGGACAAATGTAACAATTTTAGTGGATATAACAAATGCTATTTTATACTTATTCGAGAGAACTGTGGAAAATGCGATGGCGCAAATAGCTTGGAGATGGGAAAACGACCTCGTTTTATTGAACATACCACTCTTTTCCCTTTTCTCATTGATATTTGGAGATAACTATTCGTTTAACGGATGGTTGTAGTAAATATTGTGTATACAATGCACCTTAATGTGTGCTTAACTTTGCAGTCAGAGAAAACACAATCATTCATAACAGTAAATCATTATTGAAAAAAGAACATTCTATATTGTATTAAAAGAGCGAAATATTGCACTAAAAAACAAACATAGCATTAATAATAAATAATAAACAGACATGAAGAAGATTTTACTATTGTTCTCTATTTGCCTAATTCCAATGTTAGGCTATGCACAAACCGATGAAAACGGTAAAGAAAGAGTCTATATTGATTATTTCTCGCGTCCCGGTACTATCAGTAATATTTTGGCGGAAGCATTGCGTAATAAAGTAATAGAAGGTATCCAGAAGATGGATCGTGTAGAACTTATTGATGTTGATTCTAATGAAGCATTGAAGACTGAAGCGAAAAGACGCCAAGAGGCTTCTGCTATGGGAGATGCCGTTTGCAGAAGCGAGGTCATGACAACGTTAGGCGCCCAATATCTTATTCAGGGAAATATTACCAGTATGCAGGGAGTTAAAAAAACAGATAGTAAAGGGAAGACCTATTATCAGGGGAGTGTTTCTTACACGTTGAAAATAGTAGACCCTTCTAACGGTACACTCAAAGGAACCCAGACATTCACTCACGAGGGGCTGACCGGGAATATTGGCGATACTCCTGATGAAGCTATCATTAAGACTTTGGATTATGTAGTAATAAGCATGGACGATTTTGTTGACGAGTATTTCAAAATGAAAGGAACGATTGTACAGATTGAGAGTACCAAAAAAGATAAAGCACAAACTGTATATATCGATCTTGGAACCAAGAGAGGGGTACAAAAAGGCCAGAAATTTATCGTTTACATAGAGATGGATATTGCCGGAGAACTGTCATTGAAAGAAGTCGGACGCTTGAATGTGAAAGAAGTATTGAGCGGAACGCGTTCTTTATGTACCGTGAGCAAAGGCGGTGAGGAGATAATGAAAGCATCGAAAGAAGAAAAGAAATTGATTATTCTTTCTCGAAAAAATACCTTTTTAGGCGGACTTGGACTATGATGAAGTTACGAATACTGCTTTTGAACCTGCTAGTTGTATACACTATTCATTTCATGGCACAGGAGTCATATTCCAATGACGTAACTTGTGTGAAGGCAGATGATAACATAGCCGTTATCACCGCTTCCGGAACAGCCGAAAAAAAGAAGGATGTATATAATATGGCATTGAAGTCGATCTTTAATGCTATATTCCTCAACGGCATTGACGGAGTGGAAAACGGACAGCCGCTCGTCGGGAAAGAAGATTCTTACTATATGAATCAGTTTTTCAGTTCACGTTATATGCTCTTTGTGAAGAACTATGAAACGGTAGGAGACCCGGTACAGCAATCTTCCAATCTATACAAAGGTACAGTAACGGCTCAAATCTTATTAGGTGCGCTTAAAAAAGACTTGATACGGAATAAATTGATGACGAGACCCCAGGAAGAAATGTCGATGGAGGAAACTCGGCAACAAATGGCTTTGCCGACAATCATGGTAGTCCCCTATAAAAGCAATGACCGAAGCTCATACGCCGATATTCTGAAAAATGATTTTGATCTTCGTATAGCCGTAAGTACGGTAAAGGAGGGATTTGTTAAGCTTGGCGTGAAGACGGTGGCTGCCGAGGGAAAACAGTCAGGAACTTTGCGCGCTTCCGAATGGGAAAGTAAGAATGCTGATTCCAATGATAAGCAGTTGTTGATGAATTCGGGAGCGGACGTCTATGTGATTGTTGATTTACAAAAAGACATATCTGCAGCTTCGGGAAGTAGAGTCTCATTGATTATGACTGCTCGTGAAACGGCTACCGGAGTAGATTTGGCTAGCCGGAAAAGCTGGACGAACCGCTTTAGGACGACGGACGTGGATAAGTTATGCGCATACGCGGCACAAGATGTTCTGGATGGTTTTCTGAAAGATATCTCGAAAGAGTTTGCCCGGAAAGTTCAACAGGGGAATACGGTTGTTCTTCGGGTTAGTCTCGCAGATAATGCTATCAATACGATGAATAGCCGGATAAACGGTAGTACTACTCTTTCGGCGCATATACGCAATTGGGTACGAAAAAATGCCCAGGGAGGACGCTACCATATTCAAGGTGTTGTGGACGATAGTCTGATATTTGATTCGATACAGATTCCTGCAAAGGACAGCGACGGCTTGCCGATGGATTGCATCACGTTTGCGGATAATCTGGTTAATTATCTGAATGATTCCGGAATAGATAGTGAACATAGAGTGGATGGAAGTACCATCTATTTGACTATTCAATAAATCAAGGACGTATGAAACATTGGCTTTTATTTATTCTTGTGATTTCATGGTTTTGCTTTCCGCTTTCCGGTCAACAAACGAACCGTCCTGACTGGGTGAAACAGCATCCTGTTAGTGGTTTAAGTTACATCGGAATAGGAATGGCTGAAATATCGGAAGGAGATTATCAGCAAAAGGCAAAGCAAAACGCTTTGTCTGATCTTGTATCTGAAATTCAAGTGGTGATTGCCGCCAATTCTTTGTTGAATACGTTGGAGGACGATGGTAATGTGAAACAAACCTTCGCAGAAAGTATTCGTACAGAAGCCCGGGCGGAAATAGAGAACTTTCGTCTGGTGGATTCCTGGCGAAGTGACAATGAGTATTGGGTTTATTATGAACTGAATAAGGATGATTATGCGGCTTTGGTGGCAGCACGTCGTCAGAAGGCAATCCGTAACGGCTTCGATTTCTGGTATAAGGGACACATTACCTTACAACAGGGAGATTTAATGACTGCCATTGAATTATTCTCGAATGGAATGGAGGCTATACGCCCGGTACTTAATCAGGAATTGTTCTGCTCTTACGAAGGAAAGACAATTAATCTGGCGACTGAACTATATGCGGCTTTGGCTGGAGTATTTGATGGAATAACGATTGTTCTGAATCCGGTAACCGTTTCAGTCACGCCGTTTCAAGGTATAAGGGAGCCTATTGCTATAGGTGTTTACCGTAATGGAAATCCGTTAAGGAATATCCGGTTGAAAGCCGAGTTTGTTTCCGGGGCGGGAGATTTGTCTTCCATGTCTCCCACCAACGAATCGGGAGTTGCCGCTCTTTATGTGCGCAATATTACTTCTAAACAGGCACAGCAGGAAATTGGAATTTCATTAATTGATGATGTGTTCAGCTTGTTCCGGAAGGGAAGTTATGCAGCTTTATTCAAGCAAATGCTTTCTTCTCTTCCCGGAGCAACGTTGACTATCAACACGGTGCAGACACAGACTTCAGCTTATGTTAGAAGTGCGCAGAGCGATATAGAGGCGGTGGAACGAACTGTGAAGAGTTTGCTGAACAATCATTTCTTTAACGTAGTTGCATCTCCTTCTGAAGCCGACATTATCGTTACATTGGATAATAAGTGTCGTAAAGGCAATACCGTTCCGGGTGAACTGTACAACTTCATCGAATTCTTTTCTACGTTGGGGATTAAAATAGAAAATAACCGGACGGGGCAAATCCTATTGAATTATTCTATTAATGATGAACGGACATTAGTACCTGAAAATAAGTCCGCTTCTCAAGGCAAGAATATGGCGGCGCGTGAATTGATAAAACGGTTGAACCGGGAGTTTGCACGTGAATTGAAGAAAATAACATTCGACAGAACCGGAAAGATTCCGGAAAGACAGAAGATGTTGCCGGATGTTCCTGTTCCGATAGTCGGTGCTTCCGTACCGGAAAAAGAAGCTGATCCGGTTATATCTGTCCCTGTTGTGGTGCCGGAAGTTATTCCTGCTCCTTTGGTTCCGGTTAAGTCCGCCAAACCAGAGAATCAAAAGGCAATTCGGGTTGAATGGTTGGATGGTGTCTTTGTTGAATTTGACAAACTTGCAACTTTAGGAGACAAATCGAGGATACATCTTAAGATTGTGAATACAAATGCTGACGATTGCGAAGTGGACTTATATAGTGGAAATCTGACGGTTATAAACGAAAAAGGTGAAGAATCTCCGATTGTCAGTGTCAAACTGGGTTCTAAGTTCAATGACCGCAGAGTCACTGCGCTCATTGTGCCTGATCTGCCTACGGAGATGGTTATTGAGGTAAGTAAGTTGCAATCTGTGGCACTGCTGCAATTGAAGGATTTCAAAAATAATATAGTGAAGTTGAGAGGCTTGAAATGAATCATATATTAACATTAAAAAAGACTTGAAATGAAAAGAATTAATTTATTGGGAACAGCATTGCTAACCATTGCTGTTATGACAAGTTGCGGTAGTTCAAAACCTGTAACACAAACAGTGCAGCAACCGGCAGTGCAACAGGACGTAGAAATTAATGTTCCTTGTTCGGGACCGGAATTTCAAACGAACAAAGAGTATTTTAGAGCTAGTTCGATGGGACTTTCTACGGATATGTCTATTGCAAAGAAAAAAGCGATGACGGAGGCCCGGGCTGAAATTGCTACTGCTATCAATGCAAAAGTGAAATCGGTAACCGATAGTTATGTTTCCTCTTATCAGCAAGGTGAAAATGATGAAAGCAAAAGTCGTTATCAATCATTGACCCGTACGGTAGTGGAACAGGAATTGAGCGGTACGCGTGTAATTTGTGAAAAAACCATGAAGACTCCTGATGGTAAATACAAAGTATATGTCTCTCTTGAACTGGCAGGAGAGGAAATCATGAATGCTATGGCAAATCGTATTAAGAATGATGACAAATTGCGCATTGACTTTGAATATGAAAAGTTCAAAAAGGTATTTGAAGAAGAAATGAGTAAAAACGCCCAATAAGCAGCTTGTTTAAAACATTGCGGATAGTAATGATCTCTTTAATAACTACCCAACTATTTGAAGATTGAATGATGAAACTTAATTTGTCGGATATAAGATATAATTGGGTAGTTATTTTTATTATCCAGTTGCTTTTGTCTCCCGGTATTGATGTGTTTTCACAGGCAATGCCTGTTGATACAGTTTATAACCAATCTTATGACTGGAGACCGGGACAGCGGGAGACTTTGCCGGAATGGGTGTTTGCTTCTCAACGGAAAGGCCGGGTAGTTGGTATATCTGATCCTTGTATGAAATCCGAAGCTGCAAGGATGCTTGCTTTGCAAAGAGCGGCTTATCTGTATTCATTGCAGCAAGGGGTACAATTGAGACTTCTCTCGGACGTTTTTTCCACCATGGAGACTGCCAGTAATACATACGAAGACCAAAGAAACAAAATGCTTGTACTGGGAGTGATCGAACATCCCGTTCAACATGTTTCCTACCGGATTGAGCATGAATATACTTCTATATTTGGAGAGAAATTTCTGGAGGTATCTTTTACTCCATCGAATGATAGTTGCGATTTTTCTTATCATTCCATTAGTGAGTTGATGCTTTTGTTTACGAAAGAAAGGGTTGAGGAAGAAGAGGTGAAATTCAATTTATTGTTGGAATCGGATAGTTGTAGGGAGCAATCAGACCAGTCATGGTTTCAGCTTAAGGGAACACAGTCATCTCCTCAAATAATTTCATATATGAACGGAGTTGAAATTTGTTCTTCACAGGAAGGCTGTTGGTATGAAGATGCCGGTTTTGGAGGTCAGGACGGATTGGAGAAGATGGATATGAGGAATGCCTTTTGGAATGCCTATATGTCTTCTTTAGTGAAGGCGCTGTTGTTATATCCGTTTTCTGATGTAAATGTCAAGCAGGTGGACGATCGTTTCAATGGCGGCACTGATTTCGGTTGTGGTTTGTATCGGGAGAAGGTTGTCGCTGTCTTGTCCATTTTCCCCTTTATCAAAGATATACGGAATAATAAGCTGTGTGTGGATTGGCAGATAACAGAACAACAAAATATAATAAGGAAATGAGGAAAAATAGGATACGAATACTATCTATGGTAGTTTTTTCATTGTGTTTGCCGTTTAGTCTTTTTGCGCAAATAGATAAAGACATGAAGGAGTTTGACGATTTTGTGAAGCAGCAGCAAAAAGAGTTTGATGATTTTGTGAGCGAACAGAATAAGGAATTTGCCGAATTTCTGAAAGAAATCTGGAAAGAGTATGACTTGCAGAAGCCGGTGGTACGTCCTCAAAGACCAGAGCCTGTAAAACCGGTCAGCTTTGACCATAAGAAGCCGGCAACAAAACCGCAAGAGGTTAAAGTAGGGGAGGTGACCCGACTCCCCATTCCGACAGTGACTCCAAGTGCGACATTTTCTCCTTCAAAAGGGAAAACACCGGTTCCGGTTATACCGGGAGGTAAAGATGTGGCTGTAGAACCGGAAAAGGATTCTGCGGTGCTCCCTGAAATAAAACCGGAAGTGAAGCCTGAAGAAACCGTTCCGGCCAAACGCTCACTTTCCGGTGTAGAGTTTTCGTTCTACAGTAAAGATTGTGTTGTCAATGCTTCATTGAAGAACCGGCTCACTTTAAAAGGGATTGCAGAGAAAGATATTTCTGCCGGATGGGAGACGTTATCGCGTAGCAACTATCAGCCTTTGATAGACGACTGTTTGGCTTTTAAAAAGGATAATGCCCTGAATGACTATGGTTATCTGCTGTTGACGAGGAAAGTGGCTACTGAACTATGTGGAAGTACTCATTCCGATGAAATAGCTCTTATGCAAATGTTTCTCCTTTCTCAATCGGGATATAGGGTTAAGGTGGCGCGTATGGATAACCGCCTTACTTTATTCTATGCTTCGGGTAACATGATTTATGCTACCTGTTTTATTACTTTGAATGGAGTAAACTATTACAGGTTTGATACTACCCCGAATAAAACTAATTCTATTTACACTTACAACCGTGATTTCGCCAATGCGAAGAACCCGGTAAATATGAATATCACTACTCCCCAACCCTTTTCAGGAACTTACGTGGAGAAAACGTTGCAAGCGAAAGCTTATCCATCCGTCAAAGTCTGCTCGAAAGTAAATTCGGGACTTATTTCTTTCTATAAGGATTATCCGCAATGTGACTTTTCTGTCTATGTGGGAGCTCCTGTCAGTCAGGAAGTACAACAGACGGTGCTTCCATCATTGCAAGCTGCCATACAAGGGAAAAAACAATCGGAAGCCGCTAATATACTGATTAATTTCGTGCAGACAGCTTTTGATTATAAGACAGATGGTGACCAGTTTGGTTATGAAAAGCCTTTCTTTGTGGATGAGCTGTTCTACTATCCTTATTCCGATTGCGAAGACCGTGCTGTGTTATACTCTTATTTGGTACGTACTCTTATGGGGCTTGATGTTGTATTGTTGGAATATCCCAATCACATGGCAACAGCGGTCTGTTTTGATGAAAACATTGACGGAGATTATATAACTGTAAGCGGAAAGAAGTACATTATTTGTGATCCTACTTATATCGGAGCTTCTATCGGGCTTGCCATGTCGCAATTTAAGAACGTGGCAGCCAAGGTGTTGAAATATTAATTTTATTATATTATGAAGAATATTAAAAAGTATTTGTGTGCCATTGTAATGATGGTTATTTCGATGACTGCATTTGCGCAGGAAGATGTTTTTAACGGTGACTGGCTAGGAGCAAATAAAGAAGGCGATTTAAAGGTTGCGTTCACATTGAATTGTGATGGTAATTGGCAATTGAATCCTTATAATGAGAATGCCAGATGCAATGGATTTATGGAAGTGAATATGCTGGAACCCGGTGGAAGGGAATCTTTGATGGCAACTTATGAGTTTTACGTCGAGAGTATGAACGGGAATGAACTGACTCTTTCTTTTGTAGGCGGACGTCCGGAGGTTGATGCCGGGATTTCCGGTCAATGCAAAGTCGTTTATAAGGATGATAAGTTGTCGTTTACCGGACTTGATAAAGGCGGAAAAGATGCTGCCTTTAATGGATTGACACTTGTAAAAAGCGGTAGTGGAGCTGATGCAATAGCTGATGCTGCGGCGGATGACGGAGTTCCTTTGGGAGTAAAGATATTGGCTGTTCTCCAACTGATTTTGTATATTGCCGTTGTTTTATTTATTGTGGGGCATATGTTTTTTGTATGGTATAAGGGCGCACGTTATAAAGAGGTTTTTACGGTAGAAGGAATGTTGAATAAACGCCTTGCAGCCGGAATGCCGGAGAAAATGACGGATGAAGAGATAACGGAGGCGTGGAAACTGATGGATGAGGCATTCGCTACTTGGACGGTGATTGAAAAAACAGATGATGATGAATTCAGAAAGCCGACAAAGATGAAGCAAATTAAGAAATCTGTTCTTTTGATTGATCAGGTTATCGGTATGTGTCCTACTGACGCTGATGTCATAGAACGCTTAAACTCATTGACTGATGTGATTAATAGTGGTGAAGAACGTCATTTTGATGGTTCCAGGAAATTAATCTGGTTAGGTGTCATTGTGGGTATCTTGATGTATTGGATGATGGGAGTCGGTATGATGTTTTCTACTTTAATAGCTACCGGTTTGTATGTGGTAGCGAGCAGGACGCCTCAATTCTTAATTGATAAGCGGGCACTTCGTGGCGGTGGAAACATTCATAATGGTATTTTTGCCGGAGTGTTCGGGTTATTGGCAGGAGCGCAGACAGTGCGGACAATATACAAGTTTAATGATGGTCATAAAGAATATTCTGATGATCATTCACAACATTGGATTGCTTTGGCAATCGGACTTGTCGTTTTGTTTGTATTGGCAATGATGATGGCGTTCTGGGCACTTCTGAACTATTTACGTAATTATGTTCTGTACTTTTGATGGATAAAACTAACATGATTGTTAATAATGGATTCGGCAGCATAATTAGGCTATTTATGTTTTGAAGTAGAATTTAGAGTAGTAGGTGTACAGGGGATCGATGAAAATTTGATGACCTGTGCATCTTTTTTTAATTAGTGATACCACAAAATATGATTAAGAATTTGCTAATTCCAATATTAATTTTAATATTTGCATTATAACAATAGTGTCAGTTGAAAACAAAAGATGAAATAATCGCTATTCTCCGGAATTTTAAGGAAGAATTTGGGGAGAGATATGGAATTGAAAAGTTAGGACTTTTTGGTTCTGTGGCTCGTGGTGAGCAGAAAGAGGATAGTGATATTGATATTTGTGTAAAGCTTCAAGATCCGGATTATTTTACTCGAATGGAAATAAAAGAGTCATTAGAAGAGCGTTTTAATGCAAAAGTGGATGTCGTGTCTTTAACCGCAATTATGCGTAGTTTATTTCGCAATCATATAGAGAAAGATGCAATCTATATCTAATGCTGACATATTGGATATGCTTCTTTTTGTAGAAGAGCGTATTAATACAACTATAGAAAGATGTGGTAGTGTCATTTCTGTAAATGATTTCTTAGCTTCTCCTGATAAGATGGATATTTTTGATGCAACTTGTATGCGTTTGCAAACCATAGGTGAGACTGTTAAGAATATAGATAATCTGACTAATCATGAATTATTGATAAATTATGCCGGTACTCCATGGAGGAGCATCATTGGACTGCGCAATATTATTTCTCATGAATATTTATCTATTGACCCCGAAGAAATTTTTAAAATAGTAAAAGTGCATCTGCCTGGATTGCTTCTTGCAATTCAGCAGATCAGGAATGATATTGCTGCTAGTATATGAGACCTTTGTAGCTTTCCTATTTTTTTATTATGCAAACGGTAGTCTTTAGGTGCCACTCCTATCCGCTTTGTAAACTTCTTATAGAAATGTGATCTATTCATAAACCCACTTTGATACATGATTTCTTCAATGGTGAGTGAAGTGGTCACAAGAAGTCTTGATGCAAAATTGATCCGTTGTTCTTTAATGAAGTTTTTGGGTGGGGATAAAATATCTCGTAGAAAATTCTTGGCGACTCCCGATCATAGCTATTTCCCGATTTGTATGGAGGCGATGAAGCTTGGCATCCATGTGTATGTGGAAAAGCCGCTTGTCAGAACTTCCTATGAATGTGAACTGCTGATGCAGGCGGAACAGAAGTACGGTGTTATCACGCAGATGAGTTACCAAGGACATTCTTTCTGTTTATTATTGACCTTAAACTCTCAAAACTTGCAAAATCGTTTCAATCGTTTCACAGAATCTTTCATGTCTTGATTTTTGTTTTAAAAGTATGATTCGGTTTGTTTTCTAACTTCTATATTTGTCAGCAGAAACGAACGACAATGAAACATGGTATCTATATATTGGCTATTCTTATGGTTTTATTAGGCCTTCCAGAAAGTGGGTATGCTTCGATTCCATTTTTCGCTGTTGCGAATGATACAATCCGGCGGGTAATGATATATTTTGATGCGAATGATGCGGGAGTGAATTCATGTTATAAAAGTAATAATCAGGCAATTGCAACTTTGGATTCTTTGCTTTCCGGGAATTTGGGTACGAAATATGTAACTGCGCTTAATGTGAAAACTTTTGTTTCTCCTGATGGCAATGAGTCTTATAATAGAGGTTTGGCTGCCCGAAGAAATGATTCGATAAAGGAATTCTTACAACGGTATAATTCGGATGTTAGTGTTGATAAGATTCATTTTTTTTTCAGAGGGAGAGGATTGGTCGGAGTTTCGTAAGTTGGTGGCATCCGACTCCAACTTGCCGGATCGGGAAGAAGTGCTGATGTTGATTGATTATCATAAGAATGATATCGACAAACGGAAGCAACTGTTGCGAAAATTGAATCGGGGAATTGCTTACCGATACATTGTTCACAATATCTTTCCAGAGCTGCGGCGATCGGTCATTACGATTGTTGGAGAAACTTCGAAATTAGGTAAAGAGGCTTTTGAACCGGTATCTTCTGTCTCCGGGTTGTTTGTTTCAAAGCAGGAAGAGGCGCTTCCGAAAGATCAACCTGATAAGCCTGTGGGAGAAAGTGAAAAAAAACAGGCCTGTGAGGTCGATATATCGGAGGCAGAAGGGCCGGTGAAAAGCCAAACTGTACTTGCAGTGAAGAATAATCTGTTATATGATTTGGCATTGGCGCCAAATATAGAAGTGGAAATTCCGATAGGCAAGAGGTGGTCTTTGAATACTGAATATAAATGTCCGTGGTGGCTGAATAGCAAACATGATTTCTGCTATCAGCTTCTTTCGGGAGGGATGGAAGGACGTTGTTGGCTGGGAAACCGTCAGAAACGTGACCGATTGACCGGACATTTTATCGGACTTTATGCTGAAGGTGGGATATATGACTTCCAGCTGCGTGGAGACGGCTATCAAGGTAAGTATTACGGAGCTGCGGGAGTGACTTATGGATATGCACGGCAGTTGGCACGGCATTTTTCTCTTGAATTCAGTCTAGGCATAGGGTATTTGACAACAGAATATAAAAAATATACTCCTTATGAGGGAGATATTATATGGACAAATAGTGGACGTTATAACTTTATTGGCCCTACCAAGGCGAAAGTTTCTTTGGTATGGTTGATAACAACAAAGAAATAGGAGGGCGTAATGCGAAATACAAGATATGGGTTTCTTGTGCTTTTGTCCTCGCTGCTGATGCTAACTGGATGTAGCCGTCGCGATATATTGGATGATTATCCCGTAAGTGGGGTAGATATAAAGCTGGATTGGGATGGAGTGACAGATCAACTGCCGGAGGGAGTTCGGGTGATTTTTTATCCGAAGAACGGAGATGGCAGGAAAGTAGATAAATACCTTTCGGTACGAGGTGGAGAAATGAAAGTTCCTCCGGGACGGTATTCGGTAGTAACTATGGGTTATAACTTTAACTCGGATCGTATACGAATTAGAGGAGAAGAGTCCTATGAATCTATAGAAGCTTATACAGAATATTGTAATGATTTGGGGATTGCAGGAATGGAAAAGATGGTTTGGTCACCCGATTCGTTGTATGTATTGAATATAGATGAGCTGAAAATAGAGAAGAGTGAAGAAGTGCTTCATTTAGACTGGAAGATGGAATCTGTGGTGAAGAAATATTCTTTTGCAGTAGAGGCTAAAGGTTTGGAGTATGTTGCAACAGTGGTAGGGAGCATTGATGGATTATCCGATTGTTACTGTATAGGCAAAGGTCGTGGAGTGTGTAGCTCACAACCTATCTACTTTGAGGTAAAGAAGGGAGACAATAAGGTAACGGCATCTTTCACCGCTTTCAAACAAGTAAAGGAAATGACAATGCCGACGCGAATGTCAATATCAGAGAGGGAAACTTCTAGTGAGAAAGATGCTATAATATTAATATTGAAATTTATCAAAACAGATAATACAGTTCAGGAAGCAACAATTGATGTTACTGAAATAATAGGTACACTTGAAAATGCTGGAACAGGGGAAGATGGAAAACCAACTCCACCACCGGAAATTGAGTTACCGCCTGATGATAAGATTGAAGTTGATAAGCCGGAAACACCACCGAATCCTGATGGAGGTGGAGGAATGGGTGGCAATGTTGATGGATGGGGACCCGAAGATAATGTTGAGTTACCCGTGAAATGAAATAGATGCTATAAACAAAATATAACAATATTATAAACTTAAAAAAATACAGTTATGAAGAAGATTTTATTGGCAGTAACAGCTGCTTTGGCAATTACGGGTTGCTCACAGAATGAAGAGTTTGAAGCCCCTTCACAGAAGGCCGAAATTAATTTTAATACGGTGGTAACTAGAGCTACTGAACTGGATACAGACGGTTTAAAGATTTCTGGCTTTCAGGTTTATGCGTATAATACGAAGGCAGAGGAGATGAGTGCTGCGGTGACTCTTTCGACACCATGGATAAATGGTTCTGCTACTTATTCGGATTCTAAATGGACGGTATCTGGAGGTCCATATTATTGGCCTCTTGCAGAAAATCTGCAATTCTTTGCATACTCTCCAAAAGACGGAGTTACATATACAGCTCCGAATGGTACTACTGATAAAGGATATCCTAAGTTTACTTATACAGTGGGAAATACAGCTGCCCTTCAAAAGGACTTAGTGATTGCATCTGTGGCAAATGCTCAAAAGAAGACAAATGAAGCAGCAACAGATGTTTCTTTAACTTTTAAACATGCATTGACTCAAGTAAATATCGAGGTGACAAAAGAGGCTGGTTATACCTATACTATATCTAAAGTGGAATTGACTGGAATTAAGGGAAGTGGAACATTTACATATGCAGGTGTTAACGCAGGGACTTGGACTGCAGGTACAGAGACAAGTGTCTCTTATGCATATGAACTTGGGGCTTTTTCAGATGATAAGACAGCTGTAAAAGCAGGTAATGCGTTGATGTTAATACCGCAAGCTCTTACTGATGCAAAAATATCTATAGAATATACCGTAGAGAAAGATGGAAGTAAGATTGCTGAAAATAGTAAGGAAGTATCTTTGACAAGTACTGCTGCATGGGCGTTTGGAAAGAAAATACTATATAAACTAACATTGCCTATTGGTGCTCAAGAAGTTGGTATCACTGCAACTGTTACTGGTTGGGATGCTGAAGATCCTGTAACTCCAACTGTTGACTAACACAAGATTAAATCTATGGAACCGATGTAATTTGTATGTTACATCGGTTCTTCTTGTGTTTTGGAATTATGATAGAAAATATAGCCTAGTTTCTCCAGAAAAAGACTGAGAATTTTAATTCTATATGTTAC
>NC_021017.1:2562538-2564035 GCF_000210075.1 Bacteroides xylanisolvens XB1A | reverse complement strand
CATTTTTGTAGTGGATACCTTTTTTCTCTTACCTAACCTCTTTTTCACTTTTCTCTCTTTTTTTATGGCAATATGAAAGATTTCATATATTTTTGCTGGCAGCATAAACAAAAACAAACACAGTCAGCGTATGCCATCTATTTGTCAAGGAACCTGGGATTGTCAGATATGTCCAAAAGCGGTGAGTAATGCCATTACTCGTGTGATTTATCAGCGTGGTTTTCATAAACCGGCTCAAAAGTGTGAAGAAAATCTTATCCTTTTTTTGATGAAGGGAGAAATACTGGTCAATAGTAAGGAATATGCGGGGACAATGCTTAAGGAAGGTGAATTTATCCTTCAAGCCATTGGTTCTATGTTTGAGATGCTTGCTATGACTGAATGTGAGTGCATTTATTATCGTTTTATTCAGCCCGAACTGTTTTGTGACCTCCGTTTCAATCATATCATGAAGGAAGTATCTCCTCCACTTATTTATACTCCATTAAAAATAATTCCAGAATTGCAATATTTCCTCAATGGGTCTATTACTTATTTGAAAGGAGATAAAGTCTGTCGGGATTTGCTATCTCTGAAACGAAAAGAATTAGCGTTCGTGTTGGGATACTATTATTCCGATTATGATCTTTCGAGCTTGGTGCACCCACTCTCTAGATATGTAAACAGTTTCCAATATTTCATTATTCAAAACTATAAGAAAGTAAAGACAGTGGAAGAACTGGCACAATTGGGTGGATATACTCTTAGTACATTCCGTCGTATCTTCAATAACGTCTTTCATGAACCTGTTTATGAATGGATGCTGGCGAGACGTAAAGAGGGCATTTTGGACGACTTGAACAACTCTGAATATAGCATTTCGGAGATATGCTATAAATATGGTTTTGAATCTTTACCCCATTTTTCTAATTTCTGCAAGAAATCTTTTGGTGCCTCTCCACGTAATTTACGTAGGCAAGACATTTCATAAATGCAACTATGTAAAATAACTGCGGTTCACCGGTTTCACCCAATTCTCTAAATGCCGATGAATAAGGTAACAGCGGGTGAAAGCAAGGGAGAAATTCAGGCGAAACTGAACCTTCCCGGTTTCACCTATTGAGTTTATTCATACCGACTGTTGGACATATAGATCCAAGGTGTTGGATATATAGCTCCAAGATGCTGGATATATAGATGCAACAACTCAAGTATTAACACATGAGAACTAAGGTGTTAAGACCTGGCGGCCAAAGTACTACATCCGCACAGTTCACTCATTAATACCTGAAAGCGGATTTGCTATAAGCATATCCGGATTAGCTATAATGATAATTGTTTTAGCTCAAGGGATATTTTAATAAGACAGGTGAAAGCGGTAACGTAAGCGTCTCCGCGATTCTATATAGTTTGCTAAAATAAAAAGGCTAATGCTCCCTTTTTATCCATTAGCCTTTTCCCATCTGTCAGGAAGCAGTTCCCTGTATTTTTCAAGTGGTGTGTTTGGTTGCCATTCAG
>NC_021017.1:2447497-2560616 GCF_000210075.1 Bacteroides xylanisolvens XB1A | reverse complement strand
GCGGTAACGAATGATTTTACCTTATTTCAGTCCTCGCTTTCACCCGTAATTCTCTCATTCATAACAGTTTTGGCTATAAGGTGAAATCGGTGAAACTTATGAATTAAAAGTTCATGTTACTGATCCGTATTAATAATAATTGTGATCTACTCATATATAAAGAAATCCCCTGTCGAACTAGCCGGCAGGGGATTCTGTCATTAATCAAATTAAGCTCTCGCTATTGAAATCTAGCAATTTCTAGTCTTTTAATTTTGCGATGATGAAGTCGCGGTTCAAGCGAGCGATGTTGCTGATAGAAATATTCTTCGGACATTCAGCTTCACAAGCACGAGTGTTTGTACAGTTACCGAATCCCAGTTCGTCCATCTTTGACAACATAGCTTTTGCCCGACGCAAAGCTTCCGGTTTACCTTGCGGCAGCAAGTTCAACTGGCTAACTTTTGCAGAAACGAACAACATAGCAGAACCATTCTTACATGCAGCTACACAAGCACCGCAACCGATACAAGAAGCAGCATCCATAGCTTCGTCAGCGATAGGTTTCGCGATCAGGATAGCGTTAGCATCCTGCGGAGCACCTGTGCGTACGCTTACATAACCACCAGCTTGCATAATCTTGTCGTATGCAGTACGGTCTACCATCAAGTCTTTGATGACAGGGAAACCAGCCGAACGCCAAGGTTCAACAGTGATGGTATCGCCGTCGTTGAAACGACGCATATAGATTTGGCAAGTAGTAGCACCTGTTGCAGGACCGTGCGGGTGTCCGTTGATGTAAAGAGAACACATACCGCAGATACCTTCGCGGCAGTCATGATCGAATACTACCGGTTCTTTTCTTTCGCTGATGAGCTGTTCGTTCAGAATATCCAGCATTTCGAGGAAGGAAGTATCACCGGGGATATCTTTCATTTGGTAGGTTTCAAAAGCACCTTTAGCTTTCGGACCAGCTTGGCGCCATACCTTCAGTGTAAATGATATATTTTTATCCATTTTCTTCTAATTCTTTTAAATGTTTAACTTCACCGATTAGCTCTTGTAGTTACGAGTCTGAACCTTGATAGCTTCGTATACCAGCGGTTCTTTGTGCAATACCGGAGCCTTTTCATCATCACCTTGATATTCCCAGCATGCTACATAGAAGAAGTTTTCGTCATCACGTTTTGCTTCTCCTTCTTCAGTCTGGTATTCTTCACGGAAGTGACCACCACAACTTTCGTTACGGTTCAATGCATCGTAAGCAACAAGCTCACCCATAGTGATGAAGTCGTACAGACGGATTGCTTTGTCAAGCTCTACGTTCATACCTTCCTTAGAACCGGGGATAAACAAGTTCGTTTCGAATTCCTTGCGGATTTCTTTCAGTTCGGCGATACCTTTCTTCAGGCCTTCTGCTGTACGTCCCATACCTACATATTCCCACATGACATGACCCAGTTTCTTGTGGATAGAATCAACAGATTCTTTACCCTGGATGCTCATGAACTTGTCGATCTTAGCTTGAACAGCTTTTTCAGCTTCAGCGAATTCAGGAAGATCGGTAGAGAAACGAGGAACAGTGATCTGGTCTGCCAGATAGTTCTGGATAGTGTAAGGCAATACGAAGTAACCGTCAGCCAAACCTTGCATCAATGCAGAAGCACCGAGGCGGTTTGCACCGTGGTCGGAGAAGTTACATTCACCGATAGCGAACAGACCCTTGATAGTGGTTTGCAGTTCGTAGTCTACCCAGATACCACCCATTGTATAGTGGATAGCCGGATAAATCATCATCGGATTATAATACTTTACGCCATTAATTTCTTTTGCCAGTTCTCCCGGATTAACGTCAGTGATTTCTTCATACATATCGAAGAGGTTACCATAACGTTGAAGAACAACGTCGATACCTAAACGGTTGATAGCTTCAGAGAAGTCGAGGAATACGGCCAAACCTGTGTTGTTTACACCGAAACCAGCGTCGCAACGTTCTTTAGCGGCACGGCTGGCAACGTCACGCGGAACCAGGTTACCGAATGCCGGATAGCGGCGTTCCAAGTAATAGTCGCGGTCTTCTTCCGGAATATCACTTCCTTTGATTTCGCCTTTCTGGAGTTTTACAGCATCTTCTTTCTTCTTCGGAACCCAGATACGACCGTCGTTACGGAGAGATTCAGACATCAAAGTCAGCTTAGACTGCTTGTCACCATGTACCGGAATACAAGTCGGATGAATCTGAACGTATGCAGGATTTGCGAATACAGCACCCTTGCGGTAGCAAGAGATAGCAGCTGTACAGTTACAACCCATAGCGTTAGTAGACAGGAAGTAAGCGTTACCATAACCACCGGTAGCGATTACTACAGCGTGAGCGGCGAAACGTTCCAATTCGCCTGTTACAAGATTTTTTGCGATGATACCGCGGGCACGTCCGTCAACGATGACAACATCCTGCATTTCATAGCGGGTATACAGTTTAACAGTACCTACGTTTACCTGACGGCTCAATGCAGAGTAAGCACCCAGTAGCAACTGCTGACCAGTCTGGCCTTTAGCGTAGAAAGTACGAGATACCTGTGCGCCACCGAAAGAACGGTTGTCCAGCGTACCGCCATATTCGCGAGCGAAAGGAACACCTTGCGCTACACATTGGTCGATGATAGCGTTAGACACTTCAGCCAAACGATATACGTTTGCTTCACGGGCACGATAGTCGCCACCTTTTACAGTATCGTAGAACAGACGGTAAACCGAGTCACCATCATTTTGATAATTCTTTGCAGCATTGATACCACCCTGTGCAGCGATAGAGTGTGCACGACGGGGAGAATCCTGAATACAGAAATTGAATACTCTGAAACCCATTTCACCAAGTGAAGCAGCGGCAGAAGCACCTGCCAGACCCGTACCCACAACGATGATGTCCAAACGACGTTTATTAGCGGGGTTCACCAATTTCTGGTGAGCTTTATAGTTGGTCCATTTCTCAGCCACCGGGCCTTCTGGAATTTTTGAATCTATCTTGATCATAATATTATTTACAATTTAATCATTTACAATTTACTATTTAGCAAGCACCGCCACAAATCAGTGTTTTCACGAAGAATACCACTACTACCAGTGCGAAACCGAGTACAACAATCGTAGAATAGATGTTAGAAATACATTTCCAACGATTGATCCATACTTTGTTGTTCCATCCCAGTGATTGCATAGAGCTCCAGAAACCGTGAGTCAGGTGGAACCACAAAGCAAACAGCCAAACGAGGTAAAGAACTACGTAAACCGGGCTAGAGAAAGTCTGCTGGATGTGATAAGCACCGTTAGCGGCATAAGCCAGCGTCAGTGTATCAGCGTGCATGCCCATGTTGTGCATCAGTTCCGGCAACTGCATTTTTGCCCAGAAGTTGAAGAGGTGCAAACCAAGACCTACGATAACGATCAGACCCAGCACCAACATGTTTTGAGATGCCCATTCTACAGTTTTTGGTTTGTCAACCACTGCATAGCGTTCGCTACCACGCGCTTTGCGATTCTGCATTGTCAGCCAGAATGCGTAGATGATGTGAATCACAAAAAGAGCGGCTAGTCCTGCGGTAGCCACTAACGCATACCAGTTTGCTCCCAGGAACTCACAAATCATGTTGTAACCATCAGCCGAGATGATTGCAACCAAGTTCATCGCCATGTGAAATGTTAGAAACAGGACAAGGGCGATACCGGTAACGCTCATCACCACTTTCCTTCCTACAGATGAATTACTTAACCACATAAATGATTGAATTTAAATTATTTAATTGTTAGAACTAAAATTTCGACGTTTTACACCTCTTACGGACTGCAAAAATAGGGGAAATAGATTGATTGAGCAAGGAATTAAAGAAATAATTCTTTAATAATGGATCAATGCGCCAATGTGTCAATATGCCAGCCAGTATGCGCGCATGGTGCAACTGATTGGCACATTAGTAGGATGGGACTGTTTATTGTACCTTTCCGATTTTCTCACCACCGGCTGCTTTTTTGCGTAAAGCGCGTGGGGTATCGCCAAAAGAGTCTTTACAGAAGTGTGCGAAATGCGACAGGGAGTCGAATCCGTATCTGTTACAGATTTCAGTGATTCGCATTTTGGTGTGTTGCAGGTCTTCCAGGATTCCTTCCCGTTTCTTTTCCAGTATCCATTCGTATACGGGCACACCATAGAGGTTTTTGAAAAGTCGGCGGAAAGTAGTGGTCGTATATCCTCCCAGATGCGCAAATTCTTCCACGTTCTTCACGTTGCTGTAATTCTGCATGACGAAATAGTGGAAACTTTCCGTATAAGTGCTGATCGGATAGAAGAATGAACCCAGTTGGGGCAGCGGATAGAAGTTGGTAATCAAGAAAACCAATTCTTTGCATTTTAAGTCGATATACTTGCTGCAAGGGTTTTCTTCAGCGAGGAATTCGGGCATACTGGTGACAAGGTGGTAAAGCCTTTCGCTCATAATCAGTGGAGTGTAGGTCAAAGGAGCTTCCGCCTGTTCCATCATTTCCCTATATCGGTCTTCGCAAAGCAAAGGCAGTTCGTTGAACCAGTAGACAACGTATTCAACATCTGTCAGTGCCAGTATTTCGACCTTGGAGCCAATAGCTTGCAAAACAATTTGTCTCTCGCGTAACGTTATTCCGGGATGCTCTTCGCTATTGATAAGTAATTCGCCCTTTATCATAAAAAGCATACAATTCTGCGTACACTTATCCTTGGGGATATGCTCTCCTTTAGGTAAGTTTCTATATACAAGGATATTCTCAACATTTTTTGGACATCCCGTACAGTTGGTATATTGTATGCAAAATGAATCTCCTGGCATGAGTTTTATGCGTGATTTATTATCTTAACGGAACAAAGATAGGCTTTTTTTGCGGAAAATGGAACTCTTTCTTTTATTTATGTTTTAGTAGAAACCTGCAAATATTATTCTTATCCCTTTGGATGATGTTAAAGAATTCAATATTTATCTGTTTTAAATTTCTGAATAGAAAACTTTATGTTGATTTTTGGAAGTATTATAGTTGTTTTTGAACATCTGTTTGCTTTTGATATGCGTATTTTTGCGATCTAAACGTTTTAATTATCAATCATTATGCTAATGCTAAGAAAAATTGTATTCTTCCTTTTTGTGTTTGTTGGATTATCATTGTTTGCACAACAAGACTATATGGTCAGTTCTTATGTGCGGGGTAATTTTTACAACCGTGGTCGTATTTCTACAGAAAGCTTGCGGGCAAGTAACGACCTTATTTTCTTGAATGTTCATCCTAATAAAGACGGATCATTGTCATTTGAGAATCCACGTGTATTTCAGGGAAAAGGGGTGACCACTTGGGAAGGTTTGATTAAATCGGTTCGTGCAAAAGTAAAAGGTACAAAAGTGAAAATACGTTTGGGTGCTTCCAGTGGCGAATGGAAAGCGATGGTGGCCGATGAGGCCGCTCGTACGACGTTTGCAAAGAACATAAAGACTGTACTGGAAAAGAATAAACTGGATGGCATTGATCTTGATTTTGAGTGGGCGGAAAATGAGAAAGAATATAAAGATTATAGTTTGGCTATCCTGAAGATGCGTGAAGTGTTGGGAGACAAGTATCTTTTCAGTGTATCTCTGCATCCTGTTTGTTATAAGATTAGTAAGGAAGCTATTGAAGCAGTTGATTTTATTTCACTTCAGTGCTATGGTCCTTCACCGGTTCGCTTTCCGATAGAGAAATATTGTTCGGATATACAGATGGTATTGGAGTATGGTATTCCGAAGGAAAAACTGGTGGCAGGAGTTCCTTTTTATGGGGTGACCAAAGATAATTCAAAGAAGACAGAGGCTTATTTCAATTTTGTACAGAATGGATTGGTTACGAGTCCTGCACAGAATGAAGTGATCTATCAGGGAGATACTTATGTGTTTGACGGTCAGGATAACATTCGTATCAAAACCCGTTATGCAAAGGAACAGAAGCTGAAAGGTATGATGAGTTGGGATTTAGCTACGGATTTGCCGTTAAGTGACAGCAGGTCATTACTAAAAACAATGACTGAAGAATTGAGGGAATGACTTAGTTTGCACGACTGCTGCTTGTAAATCCTTTTTATAGATGCTGCCTAACAGGCTCTGTTTTAATAGGTTCCTCCCCTCCTTTATTATAAATCAGATTTATAAAGAATGTGTTAAAACGTTTTTCTTTAGAGAAATACCCCTGCCGCAATATCTTCATTTGCAGGAATTTGTTCAGGAAATATGCCTCTACCAACAAGCATATCTCTGACTGCGACATTATTGTCAACATGTTCATTTTCAATGGCAGTTTGTCCGTATAGGTCTTTTTGCTGAACATTCACAGAGGTCATTTCTGCGGCAAAGTCTTTGGCTTTTATGCTGATGGTCGGAAGAAAATCAGCCAATGGTCGACTATCAGGTACGTCAAGTTTACGTTTTAGCATTTTGGTGTCCATGTGAAACAGTGCTTTATCTCCTTTGGAACGTATAATGGCGAATCCTTGATTGTCAACTCCTCTTTCATATAAAACACCCGAGAGAAGTTTCTCTGTCTCGGCTAGTTTGGTACGTGCTTGGACACGTTCATATTCTATTAAACGTTGCTCTACTAATTCTGCACGGCGCGTTTGTATTGCAAAGTAGTTTTGAGCAAAGGCAATTTCTTGCTTTCGAGAATCTCCATTTTGTGCTACCAGATAGCAGGCATAACGGGTCAGAAAGATGTTATCTACTTCTCTTTCAGCGCCTGAACCTAATATAACCATTTTGCTGACGTCAGCAAAATGGTATGCAATATTTTCTCCGGCATTTTTACATGTATCTTTTGCTTTCTATATGATAGACAGGAAGTTACGCCATTGAGAATATCCTAACAATGGATAAAGTTCTCTCGCACTCCAACATTCCACTTTGTTGTATTCGCAAACAATGCTCTCAAACTGCTTAAATAGCTCTTTTATTTCTTCTGATTTCATTTTATTTCTGTATTATGTTGGTTCCTTTTATTCATCTGTCTTTATCTCTGCCTTGCCATAATATCCTGGCATCGGCACATAAATCGGATTATAATAAGTATTGATATTCTTCAACTTCTTCTCCTCCTCTTTCAGCCGTTTGATTTGCCGTGCGGCAGTGGTAGGGGCAAAGCCGCACAATCCTTGAAAGTCGCGACGGGTTAATACAGGGTTGCTCTTGAAGTAGTTTGTCAGCAATTTGTCTATCTCGTCATTTGAAAGGACAGCCGAATGGGGTTTCAGTTTACTTCGCTCCACATGAACAACACTGACTGACCTTTTTAGTTTGGCATCCGCTTTAAAGCTGATATTGGCTTTGAGTTTTATCTGATTCGCTTTTAGTTTGGGCGAAGTGATAGGTTCTTGACTATTCAGCTTTATCTGGAAATAACCGATGCCATCCAGATGGACGCTTTGTCCTTCCCGAAGACGATCCCCCATAAAATGACTTAGGGATTCGAGAACTGACTTTACATCCCCTTCAGTTAGAGAAGTTGCTATCTGGATTTCTTTTGCCAAATAGTCTGTGTCAATGTGTTGGAAGTTGACTACACGTGCGTGATACACTTCTTTGTCTTCCTCATCCTTGGGACGGGGAGTCTTGTACAATTCAAATTGTATTGCCATTATTTATTTGTTTTTTGCCTTATACATTACTACGTACCTTTAATTTACCGTTGCAAGCCTATAAGGACATTGTTTTCTGTTGTTGCAAAGCTAATCGATCATCTTCGGACTTAGGGGGAGGGTGTTATATAGCTGTTGTTTGTTTGTTATCAAGCGGCTTTTATAAGTTATCCTGCCTTTATTCTTGGACTAAGGCATAGGGATAGTTGTCTTCCGGTGCCTTTATCATTAGTTTCCCACGGCCGTGGAGAGATCTCTTCATGGCTGTGGTAGTATCTTTCCACGGCCGTGGTAGGAATTCGCCACGGCCATGAAGAATGAACTATATCGGTAACAAAGATAAACTATATCAGGGAGAAAAGCAAACTATCTCTGCTTGTTTGAGGTATTTATACGCCTTGTTCTATCTGATAGATATAGGGCAGGGGAGAATTAAACTATTCAACAAAAACAAGCTATCTTATGCATATAGGGCCTTTATTCGGCTATTTTGTAGATGATAGATAACCTGTTTTTGCTGGTAAAAGTATGATAGATACCTTTTTTAAAAGCTATCTGTCATACTTATTTCTTTGATAATGAGAAGAGTATCAAAATGAATGATACTTATGATAGATATTTTTTCACTATAGTGAGTATATATGTCCACCGAACTGAAAAATGATGTCTTATGATTGTTTACTGAATACCTTATTTCAGCTTCTTCTGATACTCATCCGAATTCAGTATCTCCAGCGCCTTTTGTATACTCTCATTGGTGGTATTCATTACCCGGAAATATTCGTTCATATCCCAAAGGTCACGGGCTATCAGTGCTTTAAGCTGTGTTTTGATGAGAGGGAGCGACTTCTGATATTGTTCTTCATTAAATTTCACTCCTTCTTTCTCTCCTATTTCTTTTAAAGTGGCGAGCATATTATCATCAACGACGAACTTCTCATCAAACGATTCGAATTTCTTGTATTTGTTTTTCAACTCTTTCCGGTGCCCTTCGATAAACTGCATGGTGAATTTAATCACAGCTCCTTTAGCCACCAGATTACGGTGATAATCCGTATAAAGAGTAGTATCGATAGGTACGAAATAATCCGGCATGATACCCCCTCCGCCATAAACAGTGCGTCCTAGCTTCTTGGTTTGTACTTTCAGTGAATCCGGGAAGTGAATACTGTCAGCATTCATCAGTTCACCGTGGTTGAAACGTTCTATCAGATCCTTGTTGTAATCGACAGTACTGTCGTACGGTTTCTGGATGGAACGTCCCGATGGAGTATAATAGCGCGCAATAGTCAAACGAATCATGGAACCGTCCGGCAGGTCGATAGGACGTTGCACCAATCCTTTGCCGAAAGAACGGCGTCCTACGATAATTCCTCTATCCCAATCCTGCACTGCACCGCTGACAATTTCGCTGGCGGAAGCCGTATATTCATCTACCAGGATGATAAGGCGTCCATTACGGAAATCTCCGTTTCCTTTGGCGTAGAAATCACTGCGTTTGGCAGTCCGTCCTTCCGTGTAGACAATCAATTCTTTTTGCCCCAGGAATTCGTTGGCAAGGTCGATGGCTGCATTCAGGTAACCTCCTCCGTTTCCTTGCAGGTCGAGAATCAGGTCCTTCATACCTTGTTTCTGAAGGCTTGTCATTGCTTTCTTGAATTCTTCGGCAGTGGTTGCTCCGAAGCGGTTGATGCGGATATAACCTGTTTTAGGCTGAATCATGTAAGAAGCATCGAGGCTAAGGATAGGTATTTTATCTCTTTTCACTGTGAACAATAAAGGATCTTGCACGCCACGACGAACGATAGTCAGGTTGACTTTAGAACCTTTCGGACCACGAAGACGCTTCATAATATCTTCCGTACTCATTTTCACTCCGGCAATGGCGCTGTCATTGACCGCAACAATACGGTCACCGGCAAGGATGCCGACTTTTTCGGAAGGTCCGTTGCTGACGGGTTGCACTACTAACAGGGTATCTTCAATCATCTGAAACTGAACTCCAATACCTTCGAAGTTACCTTGAAGAGGTTCGTTCATTTTCTTCACTTCTTCTGCGTCCGAGTAAGTAGAGTGCGGGTCGAGTTGTGCCAGCATCTTGATGATGGCTTCTTCCACCAACTTGTCTTCATCTACTTTGTCTACATAGAAATGGGAGATTGCGAACTCTGCCATTTGTAGCTTGCGCATGGCTTCAGAACCGAAATTTTGGGCCTGTAAGGCTGATACTGCCCACAGGCAAGCCAAAAGGACGTATATTTTAATCTTATTCATAATCTTACTTTATATTAATAGCCGAGTATTAACAACCGGGTACAGATACGCCTGCATCCTTCTCAACTCTCCATTCTCAACTTTCAACTTATCCTCATTCCTTTGGGAATAAACTGGCTGATATCTTTATTATAAGTCAATAATTCGCGTACAATCGTCGAGCTGACGCAAGTCAGTTCCGGTTCTGTGAAGAGCAGGATGGTTTCAATGCCTGCCAGTTTGCGGTTGATGTCCGCAATCGTTTCTTCATACTCGAAATCTTTCACTGTACGGATACCGCGGACAATAAACCTGGCCCCTACTTCCTGCGCAAAATCAATGGTCAGACAGTCGTAGGACATCACTTTTATACGAGGCTCATCCTTGTAAAGCTCCCGAATCATTTCCTCTCTTTTCTCAATGGGAAAGTATGTATTCTTGTTCTCATTGATACCGATTCCTATCACGATTTCGTCCATAAAGGTGAGTGCACGTTCCACTACCGAATAATGTCCGATGGTGAAGGGGTCAAAAGTACCCGGGAATATTGCTTTTCTCATGATGCCAAGTCTTCTTCTATAACCAGATTGTCTATAATAAAGTTCTGTCGTTCCATGGTATTTTTGCCCATGTAGAATTCGAGTAGTTCTTTTACCGCATCCGTTTTGCGCAGTGTCACCTGCTCCAGACGCATATCTTTACCAATGAAATGTTTGAACTCATCCGGTGAGATTTCTCCCAAACCTTTAAATCGGGTGATCTCCGGATTCGGTCCTAGTTCATTGATAGCATTGATGCGTTCTTCCTCGCTGTAGCAGTAATTTGTCTTTTTCTTGTTGCGTACACGGAACAAAGGCGTCTGCAGGATATATACATGTCCTTTCTTGATGAGATCAGGGAAGAATTGCAGGAAGAAAGTAATCAGCAACAGGCGGATGTGCATACCGTCCACATCGGCATCGGTTGCTACGATTACTTTGTTGTAGCGTAATCCTTCAATACCATCTTCTATATTCAGGGCTGCTTGAAGCAGGTTGAATTCCTCGTTCTCGTAAACCACTTTTTTGGTCAGTCCGAAAGAGTTCAATGGTTTACCACGGAGACTGAATACTGCTTGGGTGTTGACATCACGACTTTTGGTGATGGAACCGCTTGCAGAGTCTCCCTCGGTGATAAAGATGCAGGAGTCTTCCTCCAGTCCTTTGCCTTTCGGATCGTTGAGGTGTATGCGGCAGTCACGTAGTTTGCGGTTGTGCAGGTTGGCTTTCTTGGCACGTTCACGGGCAAGTTTCGTTACCCCTGCAATGGCTTTACGCTCCTTTTCAGATTCTTGTATCTTTTGTTGAATTGCTTCGGCTATGTCCGCATTCTTGTGCAGGAAGTTGTCCACTTCCTGTTTGATAAAGTCGCCTACATACTTATTGACCGTTACGCCACCGGGAACCATATTGGTAGAACCCAGTTTAGTTTTCGTCTGACTTTCGAAGATCGGTTCTTCCACATTGACGGCAATGGCGGCAACCAATCCATTACGGATATCGGTGTAGTCCATGTTCTTGTTGAAGAACTCTTTGATGGTACGGGCAATGTGTTCTTTGAAGGCACTTTGATGCGTACCACCTTGGGTAGTATGCTGACCGTTGACGAAAGAATAATATTCTTCTCCGTATTGTCCGGTATGCGTGAAGGCGATTTCGATGTCTTCCCCTTTCAGGTGGATGATCGGGTAAAGCCCGGTTGCCGTCATGTTGTCGTTCAAAAGGTCTACCAGACCGTTGCGCGACAAGATACGGTGTCCGTTATAGATGATAGCAAGCCCCGTATTGAGATACGTGTAGTTACGTAGCATTGTCTCAATAAATTCGGGCTTGAAACAGTAATTCAGGAATAGTGTATTATCCGGTTCAAAGAAGATGTAAGTTCCGTTTTCTTCTTCGGTATTCTTTGTCTCATCGGTCAGTAAGTTTCCTTTTGAGAAAGTGGCGATACGCACTTTGCCGTCGCGGTAACTGCGTACCTCGAAACGGGAGCTTAAAGCGTTGACGGCTTTCACACCGACACCATTCAGTCCGACACTTTTCTTAAATGCCTTGCTGTCGTATTTACCACCGGTATTCAGCATGCTGACAGCCTCGATGAGTTTTCCCTGTGGGATGCCTCGTCCGTAGTCGCGTACACTGACACGAAGGTTTTCTTCAACGGTAATCTCGATTTTCTTACCGGCTTGCATTTTGAACTCGTCAATACTGTTGTCAATTACTTCTTTCAGGAGGACATAGATTCCATCTTCGGCATGTGCACCGTCGCCCAGCCTTCCGATATACATACCGGGGCGTGTGCGTACATGTTCCATGTCACTCAAGTGGCGGATGTTGTCGTCAGTGTACTCTACTGCATTGTTGTTGTCTACAGGTATCAATTCGTTCTCTTCCATAGCTGTTTTTTTATTTTATCTCTTTGATGAACGCACGGCGGCGCTTATGTTGTTGAGTCTCAAAGTAATCCCATTGTGCCTGAACTTTTCCATTCAGTTCCAGTTCGGGGTTGCTTTCCGCAAAGATAAAACCTAATTTTTGATAAACTGGAATTAAATCGGAAAATAACAAAGCGTTAACACCTTTATTTTGATATTCCGGTTTCACTGCAACGAGTAGCAGATCAAGCATTTTGGCACGACGTTTCATGAATAATGCCTTTAACAGATAGAACCATCCGAGCGGCAACAGACGTCCGTTTGATTTCTGTAAAGCTTCAGCGAGAGATGGCATAGAGATACCTACACAGACTAGTTCATCATTGGCATCAGTAATCAGTGTAACCATCCGTAAGTCAAGGATCGGCAGATACATTTTCACGTATTGGTCGATTTGCCGCTGTGTCAGCGGAGAATAACCATAAAGTGGACTATATGCTTCGTTCATCAGTTCGAAAATCTTCTGTCCATAGTCTTTGGCTATCTTTCTTCCGGAAGTATATTTCTTTATCTTAAGGTTGTATTTTCGTTGGATCAGTTCGGAGATACGCTTATGTTTGTCGGGAATAGCATCCGGTATGTAGATTTTGTATTCCACCCAGTCGGCATCTTTCTCGAAGCCCAGTTTTTCCATGTGTATTGGATAGTACGGGTAGTTGTAGATAGTGGCCATGGTGCTAAGCTGGTCGAATCCTTCGATCAGCATTCCTTCCGCATCGAAATCAGTAAATCCGAGAGGACCGGCAATATGAGTCATACCCCGTTCTTTTCCCCATTCTTCCACTGTTTTGATAAGTGCGGATGATACTTCGGGATCGTCGATGAAGTCTATCCATCCGAAACGAACGTTTTTACATTCCCACTTCTTGTTTGCCTGGTTATTGATAATTGCAGCTACACGTCCTACTATTTTATCGTCCCGATATGCGAGGAAATAATCAGCTTCACAGAATTCGAATGCTGCATTTTTCTTCTTGTTGAAGGTGTTGAGCATGTCGTCATAGAGGTCAGGCACAGAGTAAGGGTTGCCCTTGTACATTCTGTAATTGAAACGGATAAATTTCTTAAGCTCTCTCTTTGTGGAGACTTTCTTGATTGTAATAGCCATATCTCGTATTTATGATTTGAGGAGGCAAAGATACGTGATAATCTTTAAATTACAACGCGCTAGAAAGAGAAAATATAGTCTCTGGACGATTAGGGAGTGGACTGTAAATATGAAGAATACCGGAAATGATGATAATACATTCATTTCCGGTATTCTTTTTCTATTTTTCGTATGCCGTTTATAGGCTGATGTGTCCTTCGAATGGAGAAGCAGGTAAACCGGCTGCATTGTATAAGTTAGCATCATCGGGATTATCTCCCCAAGCATATCGTACAGAGATCGGTTGCTGTATTTCCTTATTCCATACTATTACTTTATTGTTTTCGATTTTAGCCTGTGCCCATTGGTATTTTCCATCTGCGCCGGCAATGGCGAATCCTGATAAATAGCCATATTTATTACGAGCTACTAGTTGCTCTTCACAAGCGTCAAAGGTGATCTCCAGTGTATCTCCAATTCTTTTTACCGACTGGAATATCGGGCCGGTGCAAACAATAGAGTTATATCCGTAATCATTGTGAAGAGCATGCAAAGCAAGTCGTTTACCTACATCTTGTTTGTTGCGGGGATGTATGTCATTTTCTTCCCCGATGTCTATAATGACGGCCTGTCCTGTATGTGGTAAGGCCAGTGTCTTCGACTGTGCAGCCCTCAGGTTTGCCCAATGGCTCTCGGAAGGCTGCTTGGCCGGAGACATGAAGCTGGCTAATTGAACCCAATAGAATGGGAATTCGTTATTCCATTTGTTTCTCCAGTCTTTAATTAAAGCCGGAAATAAATCAATGTATTCGTTGGCACGAGCGGCATTGTTTTCTCCCTGATACCAGATCACCCCTTTCATTCCCAGACCTACCAGCGGATGAATCATTGCGTTGAATAGCAAAGAAGGAAAAGCGTTAGGACCGTATTCTACATAATCATATTGTGCACTCGATACTGCTACTTTATATTTCCAATTATCACACAAAGGGAAAATCCGGTTGTTAACTTTCAGGTATACTTCATCTTTAGGGCCATATAGTCCGCCTCCTCCACGATGGTCGGATATTTTAATAGTGACGGTATTTTGCTCCTTTAATACTTCTGCCGGGATCTTGTATAGACGTTTCAGATCATATCCTATCGTACGTCCTACTTCGTGTCCGTTAATCCAGGTGATGTCATCGTCGTCGATAGTGCCGAGACTCAATTCTGCATCTTGTCCTAAACAGTTGGCCGGTATGGAAAACTGATAAGTAAACCATACAACTCCATCTATACCGGATAACTCTTCATTTGACCATAATGACGGAACAATATGCTCTTTCCAGTTTTCTGTAGAGGTGTTTTCTGAATACCATTTCTCTTTTTCTCCCGGTTCATTTATGATGGCTTGTTCAAATTCCTTTTTGACTTTGTCACTGTGTTTGATGTATTCTTCGAATTCAGAAGAACGCATACGGGCTAATGATTTTTCATATTTTGGAAAATGATCTATCACTTCCATACTCATCCAGGTCTCAATGTCCGTACCACCCCACGAGGAATTAATGAATCCGATAGGAATATTGAGTTTTTGGTATAATTCACGCGCAAAGAAATAGCCGACAGCTGAAAAATTAGAAGCGGAGGCGGGTGAACATACTTCCCATTTACCTTTTAAGTTGGTTTTAGGAGTGTGTCCCATTTCTTGAATTACGTTGAATGAACGGATTTGAGGGTAATTGGCAGTTGCGACTTCTTCGGTAGCATGATTAGCGCTACGCAGACGAAACTCCATATTTGACTGTCCGCTACAGATCCATACTTCACCGATTAAAATATCTGTAAATGATAAAGTCTGCTTGGGGCTTTTTACATTTAGAGTATACGGTCCACCGGCTTGCATAGGAGGTAGGCTGACTGACCATTTCCCATTTTTATCGGTTCGGGTACTCTTTTGAGCATTTCCTAATGTTACGCTAATTCGCTCACCGGCACTGGCAGTTCCCCATATATTGATTGGCTTCTCACGTTGCAGCACCATGTGGTCTGAAAAGAAAGAAGGTACGGAAAGCTGTGCCATTATTTGTGATAGGACAAATAGCAAGCAAACTGTTAATGATAGAAGTTTTTTCATCCGATGAGTATTTGGTGATTATTCATTAATATATTCTTTGGGAAGCAATATCTTACGAAGCGTATCGGCAAAGATTGCAGCCATGCGCTGTTGAATAAATGAATGTTCTCCATGTGGCGGATGCCATCCAAATACTTCTCCATGAGTCTCTTGTGAATCCCCAGTGTAAATTAGGCTATATTGTTTTCCTGTAACCGGATGTTTCTGGTTTTTGGAGAATCCGATGTATCTGTCGAATTCTACTACCGGGAATCCCCATTTTTCTGCCAGTTTTCGGACCGAAGTGTTGAATATCGGACGACTGTCATGCCAATGAGTACATAAGACAATAGAAGCAGGTTTCCCATAAGGAGTGTTGTAATATCTGGATTTTGGATTGAATTTCTGGTTATAACAGTCTGATATGTAGCGCTTGATGACATAATCATAGCAAATGGCATAGTCGGAAGCATCAAAAGGAGTTTTATAATCCTTGTAGTTCTCTTTTAAGTTTGCTTCGTTATATACGTCTTTTTCATGTACTTGCATCAAGACGAATACATCAATGTTATCGAACTCTTCCGGGGTATAGAGAGTGCCGTCCAGCATTTTATTTGCAGTGTGAGCAATAGATTCTGCACTTACAGCCCGATTGATGGGGATGGCGTGAAGGGCACGACATCCCATTTCAAACCACTTATTGTTAGGTTCGGCAAAAGATGCTCCGGATAATAAAATGGTATAAGTGTCTTTATTTTGGGCTATTCCTGCTAAAGCGAGCAGGCAAATGAATGTGAATAAGGTGATTCTTTTGTACATAGTTATCGTTGATTGATTAATTGGTGAATAAAATCAAGTTCAAGTGAATGTTTTCCGGCTTGTAAAGTTATCGATTTTTGGGGTTCTGGCATTGTAAAAGGAACAAATGTTGCAGAAGTACCTGCCGGAATATCGATTGTATAACGGATACAGTCATTAGTTTGACGAACCCAGTTGATATTTAACCAGCCATAGGGAGTATTATAGCGTATGGTAAGTTCATTCATGTCTGCCGGAAAGAAAGGTTTTAGCAAAATATGCTTGAATCCGGGATGTTTTTCATCTATCTGAATTCCTCCCAGTCCTTTGTATAGCCATGCTCCTATTTCTCCGAACATAATATGGTTATATGAGTTGTCGATAACGACATCTGTCCGCCAATTTTCATGTAGAGTTGTAGCACCTTGTTTGATCCAGTACCCCCCAGGAAGGATAGGTGTCTTGTGATGCGACTTTGTAAGCTGTTTCTGCATATCCGTTATCTGACATGGCGGAAAGTAGGGCTTTGCTTCCTAATAAACCGACGTCCAGATGATAATCGTCTTTTTCTACCAATTCATGTAGTCTGGCAGCAACTTTCTTTTTATCTTCTTCCGGAACGATTCCCCAGTATAATGGCATGGCAAGTTCTGTCTGTGTTCCCTCTGCATATATTCCTGTTTCCTTATTGAGAAAACTGGTGTTGATAGCCTCTTTTATTTTTTGTGCCAGCGTGTTATAATAGGAGGCATCTTCGGCATATCCGAAAAGTCTGGCTGCTTTGGCTAGAATACAGACGTCCGTATAATAATAGATAGAGGAAGTCAAGGTTATATTGCTTTTTGAGCGTACAGGTACCCAGTCGCCCAGTCCCCAGTCTGTAAGATGATTGGTTGATATGGATTCTATATAGGAGACATATTTTTTGATTGGTCCGTACATGCGGCGGAGTAATGTGGTGTCTCCGTAAAATCGATAAATTTCCCAAGGGATAATGGCGACAGCACTCGTCCAGTCGACCCCGTTGGCCCAATCATAGCCCCATACAGAAGTTGGGATGATACATGGGAGGATTCCGTTGTCTTTTTGTTCATCACAAAAGTCGTTCATCCATTTCTCATATATAGAGATACCATCGAAATTGTATAATCCTGTTTCTATGGTAATATGTGCGTCTCCTGTCCAGCCATTTTTTTCCCGTTGAGGGCAGTCAGTCGGGTAACCGAACAAGTTGGCTAAATAGGAACTGTTAGTGGCTTTCCATATTTTGTTTAGCAGATCGGATGACGAAGACCAGTAGCCGATGGCCGGAATATCACTGTGCATTTCTACTGCAATAAGATTTTCGTCGGATAATTGAATAGGGGCAGATGATGAGACTTCTACAAACTGAAAACCTTTGTAGTTGAATTTGGGCATGAATCTATCTTGCTTTCCGCTAAGTATGACGATGTCTGTTTGAAAAGGATCGCTGTCGTCTGTCGGCCGGTAGTGATAATCTATATTTGCCATGTTTACCATACCGTTTTTGTCTAAAAGTTCCCCATGTTTCAGGCGCAGTTTTGTTCCTTTTTTCCCTTTCACTTTTAGCTCGGTGACACCTGCAATGTTTTTGGGGAAATGATAGACGTAGCAGCTGTCATTTATTTTTTTGCATTGAGTTGCTGTATAGCGGGCCGTTTCACGAATCGGATGCATAACTTGTGATTTGATCGTTTCCGTAGGCGATTCGGTTTCTTGTGCATGATACCATCCGGTAGCGTTGAATCCGGGGGAGTCCCAGCCTGCTAATTCTTTCTGTGCATCATAATGCTCGGCTGTATAGATGCTGTTGAAAATAACCGGGCTGTCAGTTGTTTGCCAGGTTGAGTCAGTACCCAGATATTCTGTTGTTCCATCTGTGTAACGCAGATGGAGTTGTGCTGTGAATTTAGGGCGGTTTCTCCATGAAGCCTTGTCGAAAAACCATACTGCTGTGGATTGATGATTATACCAGCCGTTCCCCAGTTGTACTCCTATTACATTTTCACCCAGAGATAGTAATGACGTAACATCATGAGTGACTGATAGTATACGTTTGTCGAAATGTGTATACATAGGGTCCAGGAAATGATTTCCTGCCCGTTGCCCGTTGACAGAGAGCTCATGCAGGCCTGCCGATGCAATAGTGAGTAAGGCTTGCTCGATTGTTTTGTCTAATTGGAAGCTCTTTCTATAATAGGGTGCCGGACGGTATGTGATGTCATGTTTGTCAGTAATCCATTTCCCTTTCCAGTTGTCGGGTGATAAACATCCTGTCGTGAAGGAGGATATTGGAGAAAATGTAGTTTTCTGTTTGGAAGAGGTTTGATAGCCTATTTTCCAATAATACGTTGTATATGAATCTAAGGGTTGTCCATCATAGGAGACTCTTATAGGAGCTCCTATGATGGATTTGTTCCAATAACCGGACTGTCTGCCTGATAATTGAGTACTGTCTGTTGATAGCCATATCTCAACTCTGTTGATACTATCTTCCTCTAGCAGCGGAAGTTTCCAGGAGAGTCTGGGAGTTTGAGTATCTACTCCTACAGGAACGGGTATATTCTCACATTTTAATTCAAATGGCGTTTTTAGCTCTTGAGGTGCACATGAGAATAGGGTTGTACCCAATAAATACAAATAGGACCGAATTGAAATATGAGCCATATTGGTTAGTTGGTTAGTGATGAATTTACTTTTTTCTTCTCTCTTCGAGTTCTGTTGATATTTCATATAATCTTTTTTCATTTAACGGATAACGTGAAATGAAGAATGCTGATAGCATGGTGGCAATTGCCGGGAAGATACTCATCATCATACAAATGCCGGTTTGAGCAAAGTCGGATTGGATTACATTTGCTTTGAAACCGAAATAGGCCAGTAGCCATCCGGTCAAAGCACCTCCGATTGTCCAACCGAACTTTTGAGACATGGACGAAGAAGAGAATATCAGGCCGGTTGCCCGTCTTCCGGTTTTCCATTCGGAATAGTCTGATATATCTGCATACATAGACCATAATAAAGGAGAAATAATACCCGCACAGATACTTATTAAGACCTGTAAACAAAGAATTCCCCAGATAAAATCTTTAGGAAGGAAGTAGAATAAAACACTTAGAATGGTAGCGCCAACCATTGCTACAAAATAAGTTTTCTTTTTACCGATTCTTTTGGTGAGTGACGGCACAAACATGATTCCGAGGATATTGGCGGCTTGTCCTAATACCAAGTAGATCGTGATTAGAGTAATGGCACTATTCATGAATGAGAAAGAGAATGTATCGGAGCTGTCTACATAATATTTGAAATAGAATACAGCAGAACCGTCACGAAGAGAATTGAACACTAATGCCATGATTCCTGCGCATAAAAGAATCCACCAGGGTTTGTTTCTGCCCAGATCTTTCAGATCTTCTTTCAGTGATCCTTTTTCTTCCTTTATGGGCTGCACTCTTTCTTTTGTCCATAGAAAAGTTAATAAGAACATTCCACTAGCCATAATCGCAAATACGACTGCAGCCATCTGCCAGCCGAAAGCGATGTCAGGTATATTTTCCGTTATCTTCATTTTACTGAATATATCAACCAGTGGCTCAATGAGGAATAGTACCAGAATACTTCCTCCAAAAGCAAATGTCATGCGGTAGGAGGAGAACTCTGTGCGTACTTGTGGATTGGCAGACATTACTCCTAATAGAGATGCGTACGGAACATTGATTAATGAATATACCATCATCATAAGGGTATATGTGGCATAGGCAAATATTATTTTGGTAGTCATGTTATCTCCAAAAGATGAGAAGGTCAGTATACCACAGATGCCGAATGGTATGGCTACCCATAATAGGTAGGGGCGGAATTTACCCCAGCGTGAGTTTGTCCGGTCGCCTAATATTCCGACAAACGGATCGAGGAAAGTGTCCCAAATGCGTGTGATAAGGAACATTGTTCCTACCACTGCCGAAGAGATACCTACCACGTCTGTGTAGAAGAATAGCAGATACATTGTGAATAACTTCCAAAACATGGAAGAAGCAGCATCTCCTAATCCATACCCGATTTTTTCTCTTAGTTTTATGTTTTCCATGGTGATGTATTTATTGTTTCAGGTATTGTTTATTGTGGTTTACCATAGTAATGATCCGCTTCACAGATTCTATAGAACGGAAACCGTCGGTTGGTGTGTGCAGACAATAATCTACAAGCTGGCTTACTGTTGATTCGGCTACATGAAGACGGGTGTCCGAAGACGCATAATAGATATAAATTTTTCCGTTATCATCTTCAATCCATCCGTTTGAGAATAATACATTCGATACATCACCGATTCTTTCTTCTCCTATAGGGGCCATGAAATAACCTGCAGGTTCAGCTATAATTTCTGTCGGATCTTCTAAAGAAGTCATATATAAGTATAATACATAGCGTAATCCGGCTGCGCATCCTCTTACACCATGTGCTAAATGTAACCATCCTTGTGGAGTTTTAATGGGGTGTGGCCCTTCTCCATTTTTTACCTCCTTGATCGTATGATAAAACCGTTTATTGATGATCTTTTCCTCTTTTATTTCGGCATGACAGATGTCATCTATGAGTGCCCATCCGATACCTCCTCCATTGCCGGCGTCAATAAAACCATCTTGAGGGCGGGTATACAGGGCATACTTCCCATTCACAAATTCCGGATGAAGCACTACGTTACGTTGCTGGCTCGGAGATTTCAGATCCGGCAAGCGTTGCCATGTTTTTAGGTCTTTTGTTCGTGCAATACCTGCAACGGCTACTGCGGAAGATAAATCACCGGCTGGAGCGTTTGTATCTTTGCGTTCCGCACAAAAAATGCCATAAATCCATCCATCTTCATGTGCGGTCAGGCGCATATCGTACATATTGGTATCAGGAATGTCTGTCTCCGGCATTTCTATCGGATAATCCCAAAAACGAAATCCGTCTACGGGACTATTACTTTCTGCTACTGCAAAGAATGATTTTCGGTCTGCTCCTTCCACACGCGCCACAAGATAGTATTTATGATTGATCTTGATGGCTCCCGTATTCATTACAGCGTTGATGCCAATTCTTTCTTCCATGAATGGGTTTTGTTTTTCATCAAAATCATACTTCCAGATGAGTGGTGCATGTTCTGCTGTTAATACAGGGTGGTAGTAACGTTTATATATACCGTTGCTATTGTTACATATCTCATTTTTTCGGTTGATAAGAGCTTCATAATTTTGTGTTAGCTCTTCTAATCTATTACTTTTCATATTCTATAGTTATTTTTCTCGGTTAATTATTCTATAATTAAAACCCAGTCATTTCCTTTTCCCTTTGTGGGAGAGGATACGGGAATGGTATCTGCTGTTGTATTTTGATAGAATGTGATTCTTCCATTGCGAGGATTCATCCACTTTAAAGACCGTTTGGATGCCTTCATTGAAGGCAAATAAATCGTTCTCTCTCCACCTTGTGGAAAATATACTAATAAGTAGTCTTTGTTGCCGAATGCTACGGGATAGTTTTTATTTTCTAAAGGTACATCGCCAAAGATGGTTTGTAGGTTTTTTCCTTGAGTAAAATCAAATTTCTCCCATAATCTGCGAAAGTGAATTAAATCCCAGGCTCCTTGTTTATCCATTGATTGGTACCATGGAGTGTCGGCGTCACATTTAGGCTCATGTCCGGTATCAAACATCTGCCATATATCATTACAGCCGTATGTATATCCACAAGCTCCGCTGAACATACTTTGGTAAAGTGTATGGCGGATATCATCATCTCCAAATCTTCCATTTTCTTTTTTGAAATTGATCGGAATATTTTCATATCGGGGTTCTCCGTCCATGCATGGCTTGTGTGGTTCCTTATTTAAATCGGGCAAAAGCAGACGTTGATAGATTGCGAAATCTTGTTGTGCGTGTCCGGATTGACACATATTAAAATCCAGCCACGAAGCATTGTGAAACCAGAACGAGGATGAGTGCTCTCCATGAGGATGATAGGTCATCAAATGGTTTTTGTCTACACTTTTAATACCGGTTGCTAATGCATTCCAAATGGCAAAGTTTTTTCCGTCTCCACTTCGATCACCTCCTATTATCCATATCAGATTGGGTGCGTTCATATAGCGTTCTCCTAACCATTTGCCGTATCTATATGCATTTTCCGGTGTAAAAATCTCCGGTCCTTTTCCCCATTGTTTGTCTACCTTATCTCCCCAGGTTGGTAGTAGAGCTATGTATAAACCTTTGGCTGCTGCCAGAGAAATAACTTTGTCTACATGAGTGAAATAGCCGGGAGCGGGCTTGTCAATATTGCCGTCAATTAACTTAGGTTCTCCGTTAGATGAAACATCCATATCATCTAATTCATCCAGGATTACCGTTTGTATGACGGTAAATCCTTTTTCTCTGCGATTCTCCAAATATAGTTCAGTCTCTTTGTCATTTAAGCGGCTGATGAGTTCCCATGCTGTATCTCCCATGTAGAGAAAAGGAGTTCCGTCACTGTATTCTAGGTAACGTCCTGAAGAATTTACCCTTAAGTTTCCTTTGGATAGATTCGTGGCGTTTCCTGTCCACCGATCTTCTTGGGCGGAAGTTCCAGTTATACAAAGCATGAGTAAAATATAGCAGATGGAGAATCGTTTGAACATAATTCTATTTTTTTAAGGTACTTGTATATTTCTCAATGATAGGCATTTGCGGTCTGTCTTTCCCGTCTTTGGGGGTAATTGCCATGAAATAGCTATCCCACCACGGACCCGCAGCCCAATATGTACCATTGATTCCGTTTTCTTGTAAATATCCCAAGAATAAGTCGAGGGTTTCATTCCAACGGGGATCATTGTCGGGAATTCCATATTCTCCGATAAAACCATGAAATTTATTTTGTTTGATCCATTCTACAAATGGTTTTACCCGGTCGATACCTTTCTCCGGATAACATTCTTCCTCTTCGTATGAATATTTGTAGGTACCGGATGCATCCTTGTCAAAATATACATGAGCTTCAAAAGCAAGGTTATTAGCCGGGTCTTTTAAATATTTGAGTGTATCACTCTGTTCAATCCAGCGCTCTGCTGATGACCAGTCATTGCCGCCTACCATGATAAGAGTATTTGTGTCGACCTCCCGAATGGCATTGATGGACGCTTGTGCCATGTCGAACCAGCTGGTTTCCGGGGTCAGATCATGTGGCTCGTTCATTAGCCCATAACCATATATGTTTTTAAAAGTCGAGAATTCTTTAGCGATAGCTTGCCAGAAAGAAGCCAAGTCTCCGATCGTTAATCCGTTATTTCCAATGAGGGTATGTTCGTTGTTCATGTAACGGCGACAGTAATTATGTAAGTCAAGAAGAACCACCATATCGCGTTTCTCTGCAGCTCTGACCAGTTCTTTCATTTTATTGAGGTCATGTTGGTTTAGCGGTCCTTTTAAGTCAAGTTGTAGCCGTTCCCATTTGAATGGCAACCGGATAAGTTTCAGCCCTTTCTTTTGCCAATATTCGAGGTCCTGGTCTGTCGGGTAGGTATAGTCTTTATTATATTCCCCGGGAAAGGATGAACCGAAGTCAGCACATGCCAAGTTTACTCCGTAAGGTTCACCTGTCTCTTTTACTGGAGGTTGATTACTTTTACATCCATTTAGAGTAAGAAGGCTGAGTAGTAGAAAAGCCGAAATAAAAACTTTTTTCATAATGTTCTGTTTAATAGGGTGATTGAAGGTTCCAGCCTTTTACAATAACTGGAGATTCCAAATTTATTTTTAATATTTTTGATTCCTGTGGATTAAGCCATATATAGTTCTCTGAAACGATAAGTTGATCCATCTTTTCTGGTGCTTCTATGTGCACTCCGATAGCGGGGTACTTTCCTGTATTTGTTAAAGTCACTATATTACCTGTGCGTTCCATTTTTATTTCTGTCTGGGGCATTGATAAGATGGAGCCCGGACGTACTTCGTAATTGGTAAAGTAATAATTCCGATACATATTCTTGTTGTCTTTGATTATGTCCAAGACAAAGAATAACATGGTCGATTTGGTTTGTTCTCTATTCAGACTTATTTCTCCTAATTTTTTGACAACATTCTCATCGCCAGTGCCGTTAAAAGTATGGGTGGCAACAGTGTCTAGTAGTGCATTGTATATAGACACTTTGACCTGATAAGGCTCTTTCTCCAATATTTGGCAATCGTCGAGTAGATAGACAGGAAGACTGACTTCTTGACTGGAAAGATTGCTGCGGTCAAATAGCATGACTGCCGCTAGCGGAGCAAAAGACTTTTGCACAAAATAGTGGACAGGTTTGATGATACCATAATAGTCTACACATGACCATGATACGCCGGGATAGTTATCGTTCATCTTATAATAAAGTGCTCCGGTAGTATGAGGCCATAATGTGCGTGCCCGTTCTAATGTATGGCGCACTCCTACTACTTGTGCTAACTGTGATCCGAGTATGAAAGAAGCCAGCGAATCCTTCGACATAAAATAACCGGAATATTGAACGAGCTTTTCCATTTCTCTCATTGTTCCGAAGATAGGAGTGTGGTGTGTGAAATTACCGCTCCTTTGGGGAGGCCACACTTCTTTTTCCTCATCCAAATATCTACGCACTGTCTCGATGTGAGGTAATGATGCTATCCCAAATTCTCCCCAAAAAGGAGCGGTCATATTTAAGTTATGATTAAGATGGGCATCGTCCCACCAGCAGTTGTAATTGTGCTGACTACCTCCCCAGGCCTCCCCGCGATGGAAGGGACGTGTTCCGTCAAGTTCAATGCTTAGTCGTCCCATCATATCAATTGCAGGTCCGAATGGTTTATCCGATTCATTTCCTGCTCCCCACATGATAAGAGAAGGGTGATTTCTTAATCGTTTGGTATTTCTTTCCACTGTTTCTTGCAGTATAGCGTACGGTTGCGTGTTATGGCTATTCCAGGCCGTTGGCCATTCTTGCATGACTAAAATACCATATTTGTCGCATAATTCGTAAAAATCATCAGTTTCGGGCATTCCCCCTCCCCAAGCTCTTAGCATTTGTATGTGCTGGCTTTGGGCTATTTGGAGTAAATGTTCATATTTATTTCTTGAGAAGTCCATTAATGCATCCATAGTGCACCAGCCTGTTCCTTTTATAAACATCGGCTTGTCATTGATGACAAATGTCCAGTTATAATAATCTTCTTTAGCACCATCAATTAATGGTCTCATCTCAATAGTCCGTATACCGAACGACGTTTTTGCATGGGCGGTCTTTCCTTTTTGTGGAATGAAGAATAGATTGAGGTCGTATAGTGCTTGTTCTCCTCTGTCATTGAGCCACCAAAGATGCGGATCTTTGATTTGAAGGTCTAAAGATAGAGTTTCCTGTTTCTTCTGACTATTTATGTTGAAATGATAATATTGTTTTACTCCTTTAAAGTTTTTAGGAGATACTTCTGCATATAATACTCCTTTTAATGGAGATGATTCTTTATGCAAATCGAGAGTTAAGCGCATTTGACCATCGAGCGAACGAGTGGCGATGAATGGCGATTCTATTTCTACTGCGGCTTGTTCTTTTAATTGAACGCTACGCCAGATTCCTAATGATGGGATTTGTGCATAATGCCATCCATAAACGCAATTGAATACAACAGTATATTTCCAACTTTCATTTGCGTTGGGAGGCCAGTTTCCCAGAAACATTTGGGGAATGGCTTCTAGTTTTACTATGAGAGTATTTTTATTCTTTAAATATTTACCTATTGAAAAATCGGGGCCTCCGAACATACCTTCGTGTGTTCCCAAAAGTTTTCCATTGAGCCATATTGTACATTTGTTAGCGATTCCGCCAAAAGATAATATACAGTGAGATGAGGGGGAGTCTAGTTCGAACTCCCGCTTCATCCACCATGTTTTGTAAGATTGTTTTTCTGCAATAGAGTCATTCTGTCCGATGTATGGATCAGGTATGATTTCATTTTCTACTAATGCGGTGTGAATACTACCAGGCACACGGGCGGGTATTTGATCTGTCCAGATGGTATGTAAACGTTCTTTTTCACTTCCTCCTTCTGCCAGTTGCCAGGTTCCGTCCAAAGAGATTTTCGCAGGAGTATCCCTGACAAGAGGAATATTTCCTGCTTCAGTCATCTGTATACCTTTTACTTCTATTGGAGATAGCTTTGCTGCAAAGCTTTCCCTGTCTATCTTATCCATTGATTTTTGTGCAATAATCATTGGAGTAGATAGCAGTAAAGTGATAATGGTGATGATTCGAGTTCTCATGGACAGTATTTATTCTGATTATTGTTGTGTACTTTTATATTTCAGGAGCGTGCTTAATTGCGGACGATCCTGTGTGTAATTATTGGTCGGTTGGACAGATAAGGGATAATCACCCCATCGTGGACCGGCAGACCAATAAGTTCCGTTTATTCCATTTTCTTGTAGATATTTAAGTGCTGCATCAAGAATATCCAGCCAACGACCGTCAGTATCAGGTATTCCATATTCACCGACGAATCCACGTTTATTATTCTCTTTCAGCCAGTCAACAAAAGGTTTCAAACGAGCCACCCCTGTTTGAACGGTTGCACCATCTTCATCATATCCTTTATTATAGTTTCCGGAAGAATCCGAATCGAAATATATATGTGCCTGGAATATCAGGTTATTACTTGGATCTGTAAGAGTTTTCAGATTGTCACTGCATTCTTTCCATCGTCTGGCAGAACTGAATTCGTCTCCGCTAACTATGATGGTTGTTTTAGTATCTATAGTGCGGATGGCATTAATGCAAGCTTGGGCTATGTTAACCCACGGTGTCGATGCCAGCATTTCGTAGGGTTCATTCATAATGTCGTAACCCCAGATATTTTTATAGTCTTTAAACTCCTTTGCCAGTTTTTTCCATACGTCACAGAAATTGTCAACAGTGCATCGTGCATTACCAATGATTGCATATTGATTATTTTGTGAACTTTGCCCGTCGCAATATACACAATATCTTCCAAAGTTATGCATATCCAATAGTATCTGTATGTTTCTATCTTCGGCAGCTTTGACGAATTTCTTCATTTTTGCCAGTTCTGTTGCATTTAATTCTCCATTCATTGTGGGTTGTATGCGTTCCCAACGAAATGGAAAACGTACCAGATAAAGACCTTTGGCTTTAAAGTAATCCAAGTCTTTTTCTGTGGGATAACCATAGTGAGTACCATCTACCCCCGGATATACATTCCCAAATTCAGCTCCTGACAGGTTAACTCCGAAATAAGCTGTTTGTTTGGTTGGTTGAGGTTCATCACCATTTTCTTCTTCGTCTGATTTGGAACAAGATGAAAATAGAAGTGCTATAATCGTTAATAATGAAAATAAGTCTTTTAACATAAATCGAATTGTTTTTGTTTATGAGGGAACGCTTTAGTACGAGCGTTCCCTTTTTATTTTTACTTATGAACAAACCTGAAATTACACATACTTAAATCAAAATCTTGAGCAGATTCGGGAGAAAATATGATTTTGAAAGCTGTGTTGGTACTAGGATCGATAGGATTAGGCAACAATGCTTCTGTATCGGCACTGATCCGTACAGTTTGCCATCCACCATAAGTATTAACAGGAATTCCTCCTTTGGAAGGATACCATCCATAATCTCCTAAAATGATACGCGCCTGGGCTGATATCGGAAATTTAGCTCCAGTACAGATTTCAAATCTTAAATCGTAAGATGAAGGGTCTGCGGCTACTTCTGCCGGTACAGTAATATATCCGGCCCACATAACCATCCATCCCCAAGCTTTCACGGAATTATTGAAGCGAATATATTTTCCTCCTTCTACTAATGGTTCCGGTTGTCCTTCTAATGTGCCGTCACATAAGAAATCTTTCGGGGCATCAGGGAATTGGCTGGAATGTGTAAAGGCACCGCTTCCCGGCCAATTATTGAAATCGAAAAGTTGAGATACTCCCGGATCCATGTATGTGAGCTTGTATGCTTCATCCATGTTTGCCCCTTTTATAGTAAGAGTAGATTTCGGAGCGGCATTTGCAGGAATTTCTATTGTCAGCTCTGTACGAGTAGCATCAATTACATTTACTGGTAAATTGCCTAGATTAACAATTGCTTCCTCGATTGTAATACCGTAGAGGTCAAAATTGTCACCTGTAATAACCGTCGTATCTCCCGGCTGGGTAAATTCATTCTTGAGTCCATTGATTGTTAAATCAGGGATGGAAACGACAAAAGGAATACTTAGTTCTCCGTGTTTGGTTGTAATATAAATTGTGTTTGTCACTTCTTTAGGAAGTGCACGGGGAATAGGTGCGAGAAGCATATCGTATGTCGAATATATCTCCTTACTGTCCACCTCGATATCATTGAATTTTAGGGAAGTGATATCTCCGAGGTTTGTTCCCTCGATTCGTACTACTTGTTCGAAATTTGCTCCCTCAATGGGAAATTCAGCATCTGTTGCCAAAACGACTTTGTCTACAGTCGGAGCACCTGTTGACGGTTTGTTTTCTTTGGCTTTCAGATCGTCGACTTCAACAATATCCGTACAGGATGTTAAAGTAAATATGGATGCTGCGATTATTGCAAAATATTTTATTTTCTTCATAATCTGTTTTTTACATGGTTATAAGTGATTAATCCCAGCCAGGATTATTCTCATTAATTCCTTGGTTTGTCAGGATTTCAAGAGTCGGAATCGGGAATAGCAGATGTTTGCTGGAACGTTGTTTTACGTTGTTAGCTTCATCCATTCCGCCTAGAGCATTCATTGCCTGCAAATAAATTCCCCAACGTATTAAATCCCAACGACGATCGCCTTCCAAGGCTAATTCCATTGCACGTTCTTCAAGGATTGCAGAACGCAGGCTGGTTTTATCTGTAAAGTTTGCCAGTTCTTTGCCTGTTGCATTACTACGGGTGCGAACATCATTTAAAGCATCTACCGATTCTTTTGTCGGGCCATTTAATTCATTAGCTGCTTCTGCAAAAATTAGAACAATATCAGCATAACGTAAAAATGGGTAATTGGCATCTGTACGAGGTTGAGTCTGATCGGCTATTTGTTGTGAATATTTGGTCGTGAAAGCGAAGAACTGTTCTGATCCTCCTTCATCACATCTCCATCCGGAGGTTACTTTAGGATTATCGAACGGAGGTTCTTTGGCTTCAACCATACGTTGCCATTTCCCAAAGTTCGGATAGTATGAACCACCCCCCCAACTTGTATCAGAGTTCTGACGTATCCAACAATGCAACACTCCCTTGTCCACGCGGTAGTCTTTTTCTTCAAATAATAGATACCAGTGTTTTCTACATCCTACCGTTAAGCTATTGTCTATATTTCCTGCTGCATTGAGTCTGCCACAGTAGTGCGAGCTGAATAATGTACCGTATAATTCATCACCGGACTTAGTTTGTAAGCTGAATAAATGTTCGCTACAAGTCTTGCCGGAAGGAGACCAAACCAAATCATAGTCCTCAAGTTTGTGTATTCCATATTCTCCTCCTATTATATCTCCTGCAATTTCGTAGGCCAGTCTATAATATTCTTGAGAGGAAAAGCTTTCGTAACCGGCAACTTGATCCTTGGAGAATGTTGTCGGAACAGGTTCTGTATATACTTTGGTCATAGTGCCGTTTACATTCTGCATGACAAACGGTGCGCCGGTTTTTACTGTTATTTGTTCTCCGGTAGCCATGGACGCAGAGCCGATAGTCGCATATACTTTGGCTAACAAACCTGCCGCAGTTGCAGCACAGACTCTTCCGGGTTTAAATCCATTGTCCGAATTTTTATAAATCATATCTTTGGCGTCTTTAAGCAAAGGTATGATTGTTTCCGTGTATACTTGTGCAATTGGAATGCGCGGATTATTAGTATATTGCCCGGATTCGTTTACACTGACGGAATAAATAGGGATAGCTCCATAAGCACGTACCAGATAGAAATATGCCCATGCTTTAAGAAAATAGCATTCTCCTAATGCATTCTTTTTAAATACTTCTGATACATTTTGCATCTTGTTGATTTCAGAAACCGCTATATTTGCTCGGTTAATCAAAGAGTACATTCCGGTCCAAAGTACATCGGCTTGTCCGTCACCTCCCTGGAAGTTACCACTTCCAAATTGGCTGAACTGCCATACTGCACCGGAAATATAGTCACAGTCATAATCCAGCGGACGTGGGAAACTACCGTATCTGAACATGGCTTCGTGTAATGTGTTATATACTCCTGTTACCCACATGTCGGCACCGTTATCAGAATCCTCAACATCTTCAGGGACAATGAAGTCGAAAGGCTTTTCTTCGATCATACTTTCGCATGATGTCATTACTGCTCCGGATAATAGGAGGCTGGATGCCATCAGATATATGAATATATTTTTCTTTTTCATTATTTCTTGAGATTATAACGTTAATTTAAAACCTATTGAATATGTTCTGCTGCTTGGATATGAGAAAATATCAACTCCTCTTCTGGAAGCGTCAGAACCAAAGGCGTTTACATCCGGATCAAACCAACTATAACCTGTAATCGTGAATACGTTTGTTACTGTACCGAAAACAGACAAGTTGCTAATTCCTTTTATGACTGAACCGAAATTGTAGTTTAAGTTGATCGTTTTTAGTCTGAAGTAAGAACCATCTTCTACATAACGGTCGGAGAGTTTCATGTCACGGGTCATTGCAGTAGTGACGCGAGGCCATTTGGCGTTAGCTGCATTCTCTGGTGTCCAGCGGGAATCATAAGCATCTTGAGTGATGTTTGCAATACTGCTCATTCCGATATTTGTCAAGTTACCATTAAAAATATCATTACCATGAGTACCTTGGAAGAACAATCCCAGAGTCAGATTTTTCCATCGTAAATTGGCATTCAGCCCGTAAATAAAGTCTGGATTAGTATCACCGATGATAGCTCGGTCTTCTGACGTTATTTTTCCGTCATTGTTTTTGTCCAGGTATTTGATTTCACCGATCATTCTGCGAGCCTCATCATCAGATGCTTTGGCATATATTGGATCTGCACGGACTTCTGCTATATTATCATAGAAGCCGTCTTCTATATAGCCGAAGAGTGTTCCGATAGGTAATCCATTTCTTTGCAGAAAGACTTCTTTGGCACTATACCATAATTGGTTAGCATATTGATCGGCCGTTAAACCTCCGATTTCATTTTTATTAAAAGAGATGTTACCGTCGAAGTCTAAGGTCCAGTCTTTTTTATCTAATGCAATGATTTTACCGGTTAGCTCAAGTCCTTTGTTTTTTACATGACCGAAATTCGTCCACATGGTAGTATAACCGGTACTATTCGGTATAGATACATTTTGTAGCAGGTCATTAGTTTTTTTATAATAATAGTTAGCTGATAAACTAATCCTGTTATTCCAGAATCCCATGTCGAGTCCGACATTATATTGGTCGGTTGTTTCCCATTTGAGTTTGTCATTCAAAGGACCTTTGTAAGTTTGTCCTGCAAATCCACTGCTCAATGTTCCGTCCAGAGGGTAATTGGATGGTGCAAGTGAAGCGATGGTCTGGTAACTGCTGATCGCTTGATTACCGGTTTGACCGTAGCTGAATCGCAACTTTAAGTTACTGAATATATTTAGGTTTTTGATGAATTCTTCTTCAGATATAGTCCATGCTACTGCTCCTGAAGCGAAGTTCGCGAATTTATTTCCGGGAGCGAAACGGCTTGAACCATCACGACGGAACGATGCTGTGAAAATATAGCGATCCTTGAGTGTATAGTTGGCGCGTCCTAATAAGGAGACTAGAACTGCTTGTCCTCGATAGCTGGCTGGTGTCTCAATATTTAATGCCTGGCTCATATCGAAGTCCTGTGTGATGTCAGTCGGGAAGTTGGACGCATTCATTGTTTTGCCACCCCAGTCTGATTTTTCGTAAGTGAAACCGGCTACTACATTGAGATGATGTAGTTTGTTGAATGTCTTATCGAAAGTAACCAATGATTCTGCTGTTAAGTTCTGCCAGAAATTGTCGCTTTTACCAGCTCGTCCGTTGGAAGCTTTACCTTCTCCTGTTTCACGATTGTAGTAACTTGCACGATCGTTTACTGAATAACTGATACCTAGATTCTGACGGAATTTCAAACAGTCGAAGATTTTAATCTCGGCAAACGCAGAAGTAAATACATTGATTGACTTCAGCTCATCTTTAGCTGTATTAACGTATGTACGTGGATTGGCTGACAACCATGCATAAGAATCATCTTCTGTCTTGTCTCCTACATATAATGTCGGTAAATAAAGCATGGCAGAACGGATGATACTATAATCATAAGAATTTGACTTGGCAAACTTAGTTAACGAACGGGTGAAGTTGATATTTAGTCCCGTATTTAACCAGGGTTTCACATGGCTTCCGATGTTGGCACGAACAGCAAAACGTTCATAACCAGAATTCTTGATAATACCTGTCTGGTCTGTATAGTTGCCTGAAAATGCATAGTTGCTCTTTTCATTTCCTCCTGATACACTAAGATTGTATTCCTGTGTTAATGCATCTTGTAGGATCTCGTCCATCCAGTTGGTACCCTCTACCCATTCTTTATTGCCGTATTCGTCTTCGCGATAACCCGGATTGAGATAATCTTCCGGTGAAGCATAGTATTTACCGGAGTTGGGAACGATTTTATCGTTCTCGTCGCGACGGTAGTTCCATTTACCACGATAAGGAAGGTATGAATAAGGAAGATTGTCATAAGCAGCTCCATTGATTACACCCTCATTTACATAATTAGCATAGGTGTAAGCATCCAGCATTTTAACCATTTTGGCTATTTTGGAAAGTCCGAAATTGGTCGAGAACTCAACTTTAGCGTCTCCGGCACGACCTCTTTTAGTGGTAATCAATACGACACCATTCGCTCCGCGAGAACCGTAAATGGCTGTTGCCGAAGCATCCTTTAAAATGTCGATTGATTCGATGTCATTAGGATTGATCAATGACAGAGGATTAGTGGTGGAGTTGTTGCCCTCGTTGGCTTTACTGCTTGGAGTATCTCCTACTTCAAACGGAATACCGTCGACAATGTAAAGTGGTTGTGAATTTGTAGAGAATGAGTTAGCACCACGGATGGTGATACTTACACCTGAACCGGGAGCACCGTCACTCTGGTTTACTTGTACACCAGCTAATTTTCCTTGTAGGGCTTGGGAGATGCTGGTCGGGTTACCAAGCATCAAGTCATCACTTTTAATAGAAGCAACGGCTCCGGATAAATCTTTTTTCCTCATTGTACCATAGCCGATAACTACTACTTCATCCAAAGATTGAGTATCATCTTTGAGTGAAACATTGATTGTTTTACGGTTTCCTACAGTGACTTCTGTTGTTTTATAACCGATAAAAGTATACTGAAGAACAGATTTTTGGCTTTCTACTGTTATAGTATATTTACCATTTAAATCACTGATGGTACCATTGTTTTTTTTAACTCCTAACTCAACAATATTAACTCCGGGAAGAGGTTCACCTTTACTGTCTGTTACAGTACCTTTAATTTCAATACCTGCTGCTGATGCAGCTGTATTTATCATCCAGAACATAATCAAAAAGAGCCAGACTCCTTTTGATCCTTTTAGCATCCGCACTTTTGAGCGGGGAAAAGAAAAGAGATTCTTTTTCATTTTTATCAAATTTAAAATTAACTTTAGTATAAAATCTCGTATATTTATTATTGATGCAAAGCTAGTAAATAAGGAATGTAAATTATTGACGTTATTTGCCTAAAACTGATATTATTTTATCATTCTTTATTTTTATAAATATGTGAGTTGTATTGTCGGATAAACTTACGGCTTTGACGTCCTGCAGGTTTTATTAAAGACTCGTCCCATCCTCCGTTTTTGTTTGCTCGCGGAAGAATCATGGAGCAAGTTTCGTTCTTGTCTGAAATGGACCAGTTAACCCAGCTGATCTTTTTGCTTTCCAGCCATTCTACCCAACGGGTCCATTCTGGTATATCTAATGGGCCATCGCCAGTACATTCCATGCCTGCACATTCAGACACAAAAATGGGAATTCCTTTTTCCCATGCTGCTTCAGCTCTATCCCGTAACTCTTGTTTATGAGTGGCGGCATAGAAATGGAGGGTATACATTATATTATCGGATCCTTCTAAAGGACTTTCTGCTACCAGGTGTAAGTCTTGGTCCCAGTGTGGGCTGCCTACAAGAATAATATTATCAGGATCATATTTACGTATTTCAGAGATAATATCAGTTGCATATTCTTTCACACTTTCCCAACTGTCTTCCATAGGTTCGTTGTATATTTCATAAATAATATGAGGATATTTTCCGTATTTCTGTGCCATCATTGAGAAAAATGCTTTTGCTTCTTTTTTTTGTGGATAATAAGTATGCCAGTCGATTATTATATAGAGGTCGTTTTTAATTGCCGCTTTAATCACTTTATTCATGCATTTTAATGCAAATTCCGGATTTTCAATGTAGTTGTCTTCAATAACTGTTCCCATGGCGGCGCGTAAAACGGTACATTTCCAATCTTTTTTCAACCATTTCACAGATTGCTTATTGTAAAATCTGGGCCATAGGTTGTGCCAGCCATAACTAACCCCTCTTAATACAATAGGGTCTCCGGTTTGGCTGCATAATTGATTACCTTTTACTTGTAGTTGTCCCCATTGTTTTACAGGATCTTTACTGTAACTGAATAATGATATCATGGAGAATAAGGTGATAAACAAAATGACTTTCTTCATTTTCATAATAAATTAGGTATAACATATAAGATGGACGTTGCAAAGTAAGCACAAAAAAAATATGTAAAAAAGTGCTTTGTTATCATATACTGATACTTTTCTTACTATTTATTTAAGGCAAGAGTATATTACCTTATTATATATATACAAAAAAGATTAAGCCGGAAAATAAATATGATAACAGATGGCTTGAAGGTTAAAATAGTATATTGATTTGATAATAAAGTGGTTGTATGCTTATATAAGTTGCCGTACTTTTATGAATTAAATTTTATAGATAGATTCATGTTTTATTTTATATTTATCACCTTATGAAAAGAAGTATTTTTTTAGTTTGTTTTGTTGTTTTCGGGGTTGTGTCATTGTCGGCAATTGGCTCGATAGTCTCTGTAGCACAGTCGGGTTGGCAGACTGATAGTATATCTTATGGTATATCTCGAATGGTTGATATTGCATCTTTGCCCCTGTTAGATCGTGGAATCTCTGTCCATTATGAAGGTAGTATTGATAAAAGAGGAAAGAATGCCGACTGGGACTGGAGTCTTTACCAGGATCAACGTGGAGAATGGGTAATATTTGATGTTGATGGTCCGGGATGTATTTATAATCTTGTACAACATCGCTATATGAGTTCAAGTGATCCGCTCTTCCGTTTTTATTTTGATGGAGAAGAAACACCTCGTTTTAGTTTACATTTATCTGAATTCGGAGAGAAAGAGCCTTTTATAAAACCTTTGGCTGAAAGTTATATTGGCCCGTTTGATAACGGAAGAGGGCCCATACGTGTTGCACGGAGTTTTGTTCCAATGCCGTTTAACAAGGGATGCCGTGTAACTACCGATGTGAAACTGGAAGGTTATGAAAGAACCAAAGGTGAAGGAGGTTGGGGACATGTTGTATACCACACTTATGCGGACAATGGTATCAAGACCTTTACCGGGAAGGAGAATTATGATACTTTGATACAATTATGGAAGAAACAAGGTAGTAATCTTTTGTGCAAAGATCAATTGGCATATCATCGTAAGTCGGAACAAAAGATTAATGCTGGCGAATCCATTACTTTATTGGATGAAAAAGGAGAGGGAGCTATTGGTTCTTTAAAATTTTATCTTCCGGAGATTAATGAGCAGCACTTGCAGGATGTATGGATTCATATGTTTTGGGATGCTCATCAGCAACCCGATATTTCTTGTCCTTTAGCGTGTTTGGGAGGCAACTCTTTGGGCTTTCACGATACCAACTATTTGCTGTCAGGATATAACACAGACGGTTGGTTTTATAATTATTTTCCAATGCCATATTGGAAGCATGCGAAGATAATAATTGAAAATCGTAGTGGCGTTCCTGTTTCTTTGGGATTCTCAGAAATAGCTGTTTCCAGGTCGGTTTATCCCACATCTAATACCGGATACTTTCGTAATACACCATATTATACCCGAAAACATGTGGCAGGAATAGATAGTCCGATAGCTGCTATTCAAGGAAGAGGGAAGATGGTTGCTGCTCATGTTACATGTCATGCCGAACGTTCACATATCATTTCTTGCGAGGGGGATGTTCGTGTATATATTGACGGCAAACGAACACCACAAGTTGAGAGTGACGGTTCTGAAAGTTATGTTTGTTATGGTTGGGGATTCCCGACCCCGCCTGAAGTGCATCCAATGGGAGGGTATGACGGTCTTTCGGATAACCCATGGTCTATGACTCGTTTTTGTATAGGCGATAGTTATCCTTTCTATTCAGAACTGAAGTTTGGAATAGAGTCGGGCGAATATAACAATCAGTATTTGGAACACTCGGGTACTATATTCTATTATGGTCAAGATAAAAATGTACTGGTGAAAACTGATAGTTTGGATTTAAACTCTTCTCGTTCTATTAAACGGCACTCTTATAAAGCTATGGGTAATGTACGCAGAACAAAATTGGAAAGTTTCTTTGAGGGAAATGAGGATCGTATTTTATATGTAGGAGAAACCGTCCGGTTTGAAAGTTTTAGTAGTTTTAGAGTGAATATATCTTCTCAAAATGAAGGAGTGCGTTTGCGTAGGTTGAGCGACCAAAACGATGTTCGACAAGCAGCCCGTGTTTTTGTTGATGGTGAAGAGGTTACAGAACGTTTATGGTATGTAGCTGATAGTAACCCTTATAAACGCTGGCTGGAAGATGACTTTGAAATTCCAGCCAAGTATACTAAGGGAAAGAAATCATTAAATATTCGTATCGTACCAGTTTCTATGTCTAAAGAGGGAAAAAATACTTGGAATGAAGCTGAATATCAGGTGTTTTGTTATAATAATTAAATATTATAAATCAATACCACCGTGTACGCCACATAACAAAGTATCATAATCCCTCCTTCGATTCTTGTGATAGTCCTTTTGGCAAAGAACAGCCCGAATAACCAGAGCAGGATACCGGAACCTACTAGCGTAAACAGGTCGAAGTTGGTAATTCCGCTAAGACGGAGAGGAGTGATGCTGGCGCTACATCCCAGTACAAAGAATATATTGAAGAGGTTACTACCGATCACATTTCCAATGGCAATTTCCGGATTCTTCTTTAATGCGGCAACGATAGACGTAGCCAGTTCAGGAAGAGAAGTACCTCCTGCAACCAGTGTCAATCCGATAATCGATTCGCTGACACCCAGGTTGCGGGCGATGCCTGTGGCGCCGTCAACAAACAACTGACCTCCAAAAATGAGGGCAGCCAAACCTCCGATGATATAAAGAATGGATTTCCACCAGGGGAGTGATTTGATTTCTGTCTCCTCTTCTATGGTCGGAGCTTCTATCTGTCCCGCCTGTTCTGTTGTGCTCGGCTTGGAGGCGATGGCAAAGGTGTAACCCATGAAGATAACAAAAAAACAAAGCAATAATAAGCCGTCTACTCTGTTCAGGATATTCTCCGGAGCTTTATCCAGGAATACATCATTGGCACAAATCAGCAAGACAATAGAAGAAAGTATGCAGAGTGGTATCTCTTTTCTAAGTGTATTGCGGGTGATGACAATCGGGGCGAATAAGGCCGTGCAGCCCACAATCATCAACGTATTGAAAATGTTACTTCCCACCACGTTGCCTATGGCAATATCCGCGCTGCCTTTGATGGCAGAAGATACACTGACCGTCAGTTCCGGGGCAGAAGTGCCGAATGCAACGATGGTAAGTCCGATCACGATGGGAGGGATATGAAAACGCTTGGCTACCGAGGCGGCACCGTCTGTTAATCCGTTGGCTCCTAGAAGAATGAGGATTAATCCCCCGATAAGTAATAATATATTCATGCTTTTTTCTCTTTTAGTGGCAAAGATAATCAATTTGGAAATGGTAATGTCAAAAACAATCCGTATGTTTGCTCTGTTTTTAATGAAATGTTAGATTAACCTTAATTATAATCAAGGAATATAAGGTATGGAAATAAATAAAATAAAACGGTCGTTACTGGTGTTGTTCTTTTCTTTCCTGGCAATCGGGGCGCAAGCACAGTTGGAACAGGCGGTTAAGAAGATATTTGCCGGAGATACAATAACGGGCGGACATGTTCCTTTGAAACGGGATTCGGACTCTATCCATCTGGTAAATATGCAGAAATCATTGGAAGAAGCCCGGCTCAATGAGGCGAATATGAGGATGGAAATGGAGCAGATGAAACTCCAGATGGCTACCGCCGACTCCGTAAAATATGCACAGCAACGACAGCGTATCGACTCCCTGCGGCAGTTCACAAAAGGAATACCGGTAGTGGCGGACGGTGATACCTTATTTTACCTTTTCACCAAACGGGGTGGATATACTCCCCAGCAACGTGCCCAAATGACCGGTGCGGCAATTGAAGAAATAGGAAGACGCTTCAATCTACAACCCGATTCTGTGGCTATCGACCATTCGGACATAGTTTCCGATTTGATGTACGGCAGCAAAGTATTGCTTTCTCTTACCGATCAGGATGCCTTATGGGAAGGAGTTTCCCGTGATTCGCTAGCTAAGGAAAGACAGCAGAGTGTCATTACCAAACTGCATGAGATGAAAGCCGAGCACGGACTTTGGCGAATGGCAAAGCGTGTGCTCTATTTTGTGTTGGTAATTACAGGACAGTATTTCCTGTTCCGCTTGACCAACTGGTTGTTCCGTAAACTGAAAGCGCGTATCCTGCGCCTGAAAGACACGAAGATAAAACCGGTAGCCATCCAGGGATATGAATTGCTGGATGCGCAGAAACAGGCGAATCTGTTAGTATTCCTGTCCAGTATCGGGCGGTATATACTGATGGGATTGCAGCTACTGTTTACCGTACCGTTGATTTTTATCATCTTCCCACAGACAGAAGGACTGGCATATCAACTGTTGGGCTATATATGGAATCCGATTCGCGGTATCTTTGTGGGTATTATCGATTATGTGCCCAAACTGTTTACCATCATCGTCATCTGGTATGCCGTGAAGTATTTGGTACGTCTCGTCTTGTATCTGGCACGTGAAGTGGAAGCAGGACGACTCAAAATCAACGGCTTCTATCCGGACTGGGCGATGCCGACTTTCCATATCGCCCGTTTCCTGCTCTATGCATTTATGATTGCGATGATTTATCCTTATCTTCCGGGCTCCGATTCCGGTGTGTTCCAAGGGATTTCGGTATTTGTCGGATTGATCGTTTCGCTCGGATCAAGTACGGTTATCGGTAATATTATTGCCGGACTGGTGATTACTTATATGCGTCCGTTCAAGATGGGCGACCGGATCAAATTGAATGATACCACCGGAGATATCATCGAAAAAACTCCTCTTGTCACCCGCATCCGGACTCCTAAAAATGAGGTTGTGACTGTTCCCAATTCATTTATCATGTCGTCTCATACAGTAAACTACAGTACTTCAGCGCGTGAATATGGATTGATTATTCACTCGGAAGTATCTATCGGTTATGATATTCCCTGGCGGCAGGTTAATCAGATACTGATTGATGCTGCGTTGAACACTCCCGGAGTGGTGGATGATCCGCGTCCGTTTGTGTTGGAAACTTCGTTGAGCGACTGGTATCCGGTCTATCAAATTAATGCTTATATCAAACAGGCAGATAAGATGGCACAGATTTATTCGGATTTGCATCAGAACATTCAGGATAAATTTAATGAGGCCGGCATTGAAATTATGTCACCGCACTATATGGCAGTTCGGGATGGGAATGAATCGACAATTCAGAAAGGCGCTGTGAAAAACAGCGGTCCTGCGAAGACAGCGGAGCAGGGTGATGTATCGGAAAAGGCATAGAGTTACGTCCCGATGATGATTGCGCATCCGGAGAACACTAATAAGATGAAGTAAGTAGCTGACTATTGGTTGGCTGCAAACGTATATTATCCCACAAAATAGGTTCAAGGGTAATTATATAAAGAAGCGTCCCTTTCATCGCGAAAGGAACGCCTCGGGTTGTGTGTTTTTTCACTGAGAGTAGAATTTATATCATCAAGAGAATTTATTTCTTTCGGGTCACCGTATAAAGTATATTCCCTTTTTTATCTATCATACGAAGGTTGAGCTCTTTTTTGTCGATAGAGCAGACAGAGAAACCCGGTTCGGGGCTGCAGAACTTTGTACCTTCGATAGGTTCCACTTTGCGTGCCAGTGAGCCGGAGGAGTTAACGACATAATCGATGTCACTTCCCGGAACCCGGATATGCTGGAAGTTATGGATGTGTCCGCAGATGTACATATCTACCTTGTGCTTGCGTAAGATGGTGTCAACCCGTTTCTGCATGTCCAGTCGTTCGCTTTCCTCTTTGGGAGTATAAGCGTAGATGGGATGGTGTCCGGCTACGATAACCCAGTCTTCTTTTGCATTGGCAAGCACAGATTCCAGCCAGGATAGTTGCTTGTTGACATCCTGTTTGCAGGCATCGGGATATTTATCACTTTCCTGGCGGTATTTCTCAATCAGAGGAGTCGTGTCAATCCAGACGATGCGGATGGTGGCACCTTTCTCTTCGAATGTTTGGGTGTAATAACGGGCGGGCATTGTCCAGCGGCGGCTGATATGGGTGTAATCCAATACGGCTTGCGTGTTTCCGCGATATTCATGGTTTCCCAGGATAGGGAACCAGTCGATCATTAGTTCCGGATGGGAGTAGATTAATTCGTAGTTGGTCATCCACAAAGGGTCGTTCACGCTGCGAACTCCTTCGAAGTGATGGACATCTCCGGTGGCCAGAACAAATTCAGGACCGATCTCTTCGCCCATCGTACCCATTAATTCGGCTATTGGCTTTTGGTCGTAATATCCGTTGCGGCCTAAATCATTCGCTACGTAGAAGTTAAACTTCTTGTCAAATATAGAGTAGTCCGTCAACTGTGCCTGAACGAATGTACAGACGGAGACTAATGCGAGAATCAATAAACTCTTAATTTTCATATTCATATTCTGTTGTATATTAGTTGTTTATATATAGATAGTTATTCTGAATCTTTTGGCTTGTTGGTTTAAAAGGAAGAGAACGTTTCTTTTAAACCAATGCTCTGTTCCTTTTAAACCAACGGGGGCTTCCTTTTAAAGGAATGAATATCGTTGTTTGGCTCGCATCAGAAGTTCACTTTTACGCCGGCGTTTATCTTTACACCGTAGTGTTCAGACTGCATGGTACGGTCTTTAGTGCCCTGATAATAACGCAATGGTTGGTTCAATAAGTTGGTAGCATCTGCGTAGAATGTTGTTTTGAACTTCTTGCCGAATGTATAGCTTGCGTTCAGGTCCATATAGTTCACGGCATCATAGTAACGGTCTAGTGCGGCAACTTCTCCCATTTCGTCGATAAAGCTGGATGCAAAGTTGTAGGAGAGACGTACGTTAAAACCTTTCTTTTCGAAGTAGAGTGAGGCGTTTGCCGTATGTTCGGGAGAACCGGGTAAGGAGAGGTCTTTCTCATTTTCGCGCCCTTCGAAATTGAAGTTGTTCACTTTGGTGTGAGTGTAGGTGTATGTACCGTAAAATCCGATGCATTTCAATGCCGGAGCGATGAAGCTGAAATCACGTTGATAAGCCAGTTCCACACCAAGCAAGTCGGCATCACCTGCGTTTTTGGGTTGGGTGAACTTCTTGTATTCATTGTTTTGGTAGGTATAGTCACCAATCACCTGATCGACAATGAAATCGTTGATTTTCTTATAGAAGATACCTGCACTGACCAGACCGACGCTCTTGAAATAGTAATCGGCACTTAAATCGAAGTTGTATGAGAGGGTGGGAGTCAGGTCAGAATTACCCATCACGAGTTCATTGTCGCTGCGGTTGATATTGACACATGGAATTAATGCGGAATATTTGGGGCGGCTCAATGTTTCTGTGAAAGAGGCGCGAACTTTGAAATCATCGGTCACATCGTATTTCAATAATACGCTGGGGAGCCAGTTGACATAGTTGTTTTTATGATCTCCGGTCGGTTCAAGCGTTTCGTTTTCCTCTTCATCCACCATCCAGTTCCAGCCGTCGTATTTGATATGAGTGGCTTCCATGCGGAGACCCAGCATCATTTTTAGTTTCTTTCCCAGGTTTTGGTCGAAGCGGAAAAAAGCGGAAGTCACATTCTCTTTAGCATGATAGTTGCCGGAAGATTCTTCGAGCACCTGTTCACCCTCCATGTTTTTCAGGTCGAGCGAACCCAGATATTCTTTGGATACGAAATCGGTGGCTTTATACTGATTGCCGGGCATGAAGCCGTCGCGAATCTCACTCGTGAGGTTGTCCATATACGCTGTTTTGTATGCATCCTTGTAGGCGTCTGCGTAGTCGTAGACGGTTACATCGCGATTTTTAGTCTTGGATGCATATTTGGCTCCGAATTTCAGGCTGTTTCCATAGATTCCGTTGGCCAGCGGCAGTTCGAAATCTACTTTGAACTTCAGGTCTTTTTCGTAGATTTCCTGGTTGCTTTCGGTTAGTTCTTTCACTTTCCATTTTCCTCTTTCACCGTCCACTTCTCCGTTGTGCAGGTTTACATCGGTTGTCACATACGGAAAACGGCCGCCTGCATCCACGATGTCAAATCCGAGAAAGTCTTGTTTCAGATTGAAGTATCTTTCGTTCGGACGGTCTTCGCTGGCACGTGCGTAAGAAGCTCCCCAGTTCATTGACAGTTTGCCGAACTGATGTTCTCCGCCCAGGCTGAAATCCATTGTCTGTTGCAGTTCCAAGCGGGCGTTTTTGTTGTTGGGAGTACCTCCCTTAGTCTCTATTTGGGCAGATTGCTGCATTTCGCCTTCATCGTCCGGTCCTGTTTTGTCGAGGTCTTTGTAGGTGACGCGATAGCGGTTTTCCCAGTCGTGACGGCGGTTGTAGATGCCTTGCAGTGTCAGTCGGTGATTCGGGTTTATTTCGTAATCGAAAGCCAGTGAGTAGCTTTGGCGTTCACGTGTCACGTAGTACTGGCGTTTTTGTGCTTCTACCATTACTACTTCTCCTTTCTTATTCACATCGTATTCAAATTCTACATCATCCGAACCTACCGGAGCATTTTGATAAGAAACGGCTGCCATCATTCCCAATTTGTCGTTGAAGAAGCGGTCGCCATAAGTGAAACCCAGGTTCAGTTGGGCTTTCTGGCTAATCCAGTTGTATCCGGTTCCTGCTGTGGCACTGATGGTTCGTTTATAAGGAGTACTTTTAGTAATCAGATTGATAGAACCGCCAATGGCATCTCCATCCATATCCGAGGTGACTACCTTGCTTACTTCGATGGTTTGTATCATATCGGCAGGAATAAGGTCGAGCTGCACATTACGTGTGTCGCCTTCGGCAGAAGGGAGACGGTTGCCGTTGATTGTTACAGAACTAAGATCGGCCGAAGTTCCGCGTACTTGTCCGAAGCGGGCTTCTCCCTGATCGTATTGTACGTTAATACCATTGATACGCTTCAGTGCGTCTCCGATATTGGAGTCAGGGAATTTACCCACCTGATCGGCTGAAACGACATTGGTGATCCCTAGTGTGTTCTTCTGCGAGTTGATGGCGCGGCGTTGCCCCTGAAAAGCTCCGCCTACTACTACCTCTTGCAGTTCGAGTCCTTCATTCAGGATTACGTCTTTTTCGAGTGTCTTTCCGGCCGGAATGGTGATTTTCATTTCAACGGGTGAGTAGCCTACGTAGCTTACTTTTACGGTGTATGTGCCCGGAGTAAGATTGGCGAAAGTATAATAACCGTTGACATCACTGGTCACCCCGGTATGTAGCTTTTCGATATAGATGGATGCTCCCGGAAGGGTCTGTTTGGAAGTATCTACGATGCGTCCGCGGATAGTGCCTTGTTTGACTACGTTCACTTTTTCTTCTGCGAAAGTGTTACCGCTTGTGCTCATGACCAAAAGAACAAATGAGACAAATTTCAAAAATCGTTTCATAAATGTTAGCGTGCGTTAATTATTTGCTGCAAAAGTAGAGGGTTGACGTTTCTTACTTTTTACAGTTGGTTGAAGAACGCGTAACAAATATGCTACGTTTGTATTACAGCTTCCGGAACCGGTGATTGACGGGTTTTCTATCCTGGGAAACTATGGATTTTGCGGAAATGCATAGGCTGTATCAGATTATATCAGGATTGGGCTCCGGTATTACTGTTGTGTTCCGTATAATGAATATCAAAACGTCCGTTAGTCAGCCGTTTGCCGTTACCGAATGTGACACTGATAATTTTCATTTCTGTGTCGAAACGGCTTATGAAAGCTGTTCCGTCTTCCAGCTCTTCTCTTCCGAACTCTATATCGGTAATCGTTGATTCTTTGCCTTCTTGGGGCGATAAAATAGTGAAAGATAGATTGATACCGGGCTTTACGGAAACACTAACAGAGAGTTTGTCTTCTTCTGTGTAATAGTGGAATGAATCATACGTCCATACATACGAGTGTCCCCAATTCAGGTATCGCCCTCCCACATAAATCCAGCCGTCCATCAGGCAACCGAATGTGTTGGCTCCTGTAGTGGTGGCAGAAGGCAAAACGGTGATGTCGATCGATTCATCTTCCGTTTCTTTACAGCTCCAGAGGCTGATGATGGAAAAGAGAATGAGTATATATTTCTTCATAGTGCTTTTTTTAGTGGATGTTAGAAATAATAGGATAATCCCGTAGTGATGTTTAGTCGCGTGAGGTTGACATCATCATTTGAATTGAGTTTTACAGTAACCTTTTCTTCGTGATAGTAAGTCCTTATTCTAAGTAGCTCACTATACATATATTGTACTCCTAAACTGACTCCCAGGTTGGAATTCAGCTTATAGGTAAGATTGGCATTGGTGAGGAGACCGATAGTGAAGGCTCTCACTTTTCGTGTGTTGCCGAATACCTCGCTGTTGTTCCGCAGAATGACTCCGCCGGGACCGGTTGTCACCCGGATTTGCCAATGTTTGGTATTGGCATTACACATTCCGATTTGCGTGCCGATGAAATGAACCCATAAATGGTCTTTTCCTTCAGGATGGCTTCCTTTGGAAGAAAATCCGGTGTAGATTCCTCCGAAGATAAAGCGTTTGAGAGGACGGAAATGGTATTGTCCATCCCAGCTTACGCCTTGTGCAAGTGTACGTTGGTAGCTGTGGGTACTTAACGTTAGTGTGGGAGGATTATGAAACATCACACCGTAGCCGGCATGGAACGAGAACTCATGTCGCTCAAAATCTCTCTGTGAGAAAAGTGGAGTGTGACAGGACAGAGTGAATACGATTAATAATAGAATCGCTTTTATGGGTGTTTGATTCATCTGAATTAGTTTAGATTGTGTTTCTTTTCGCAAAAATAGCAAATAGTTCAGACTTTCTCACAGCGGATGATAACTTTTTGTCCATTATTTAATGTGCTGGCAAATAAGTAGGTATCTCCTCCCTCTGTCAGATGGAGCCGTTTGCGAAGTTCGGCTACTGTGGCGGGAAAGTTGCGGACAGTCACATTTGCTTTTTTCAGGTCTGCCAGATTCTCTTTTACTTCTTTTTTATTGAAACTGCACTGGTTGACAATCCGGAAGATTCTTCCGGGGAAGTTTTCAATAAAAGTATCGGAGGTATAAAGATGACTGTTGGGATGCAGTTTCCGGACGGGGTAGGCTGCGGCAATGCTGCGGAAGGCACCGGCTTTCAGAAGAGATGCATTCGGTTCGTAAAGGTAATCGCCTAAAGAATCGGTATAAGTACATTGGCTACGCTGCTCCTGTTCGCGGGTGAATACGAAGTGCTGTTCTTCTTGAGTCCCTTTCGTGAAGAGGTTTACACAATGAATGGTGATTTCCGCCGGTGATGTTTGTCCGAGTAGGATGAGTAGTTCCTTACATTCGTTGTTGACGGATAGGATATGAACTTCCTGTGTATGTTTCAGCTCTTTCAGTGCCAATGAAAGATCGAGCATGGGAGAGAGTTTTATCATTATCCGGCTGGCTTTGCTAAGCAGAAGATCTTCAAGCTCGGCTACGTTCGGTTCGCAGTCGGCGATGGAGACCGTTTTTCCGCCGTGTTCATTGCGGCGGGCAGGGTCGAGGAAGATACAATCTACGGGGGACATTGTTTGCAGATAGGCTACTCCATCCTCATTTCTTACGTTTATATGGTTTAGATTCAGGATGGGAAAGTTGTGTGCCGCTATTTCACAAAGCTCTTCCTGGCGTTCTACATAAGTGGCGGACTTGAATCCGGTGGCAAGAAAAGAACAGTCTATGCCGAAGCCTCCGGTGAGGTCGGTCAGCGAATCTCCCTGAAAAAGACGGGCTTTGTAGCGGGCAGTGATTTCAGAAGAGCATTGCTCTAGCGACAGATGTTTCGGATACCATATCTCTTCTATTTCTCGCCATGAAGGAATCTTTTCGGCGGCAACCTGTCTTCCTGCAATTTGGGTGATGGCAGTCGGCATATTTATATCCGGATACTTTTTAGCTTGTAAAGCTAGTGTACGTACATCGTCCGATGAATGTTCGCGGATAAAAAGTTGAGTTTCGGGGGAGATTTGTATCATGGCGTTATTGTGTTATAGGATATTACAATGAATCGTTGAGCACCGGTTATGATCTTGCTGAGCGCCGATTTATGGTATTAACTTATATTTCTGTCTGGCTACATCCCGGCTGCAAAAATTGAAATGCCACCACTCGCTGGGTAATGCACGAAACCCGGCTTCTTTCATTACTTTTCGCAGCAGTATCCGGTTCTGACGTTCTGTTTCACTCATTTTTCCGTTATGTACCAGTTCGTTTTCGTTTGTGATGTGTGCTTCCACACCTAAATGGTCTACTTGGGTTCCCATAGGTAAAGGCTGCCCTAAAGAGTCTTGAATACTGATGTCTACTGCCAGTCCGTAGTTGTGTAGTCCGCCTCCACGGTTTGGGTTAGAGACATATTTGTATTTGGATGTTCCTTTCACTACGTTCCACATCTTCTTTTGTACCGACATGGGGCGGGCTGCATCGTAAATGATAAGACTATAAGACGGGTGAAGCTCTTTCAAGGCTTTTTGTGCTTCTATAAGAGCGTATGCCGCATCCGGATGCAAATAGGCTTCCGTTAAGTTGTCGTAAAGCACTTCGCCAGTGAAATTATCAGCTTGCGTATACATTAACTTAACAACGAGGCTGCTATCCAGATCGGTTACGTTGACGAGTCCCAGTGAATCCATGTAGAGAGCCATTGCGCTTCGCTTTGGCGGTGGCGGTAAGACGGTGGCACTTTCTTCGCCGGATTGCATATCGTCCGTCGTATATTCATATTCCGTCAGGGCGGGGTTCTCCTTTTCCTTTTGGCTGGAAAAGAAGGAGCATCCTGTCAGCAGCAAACAGAAGATAGCTAAACTATATTTTAGAATAATCATTCAACCTTTTGTATTTAGTGTGCCAAAGATACTTCTTTTTGGCTTTTGCTCCAATAAGCTACCTTTAAATCCTGATTGTTTAAGTGGTCAGGTCGTGCCACTATATTGGCACAGTTATGTCTCTACGTTGGCACAACTTTGCCACTTCGATGGCACAGCCGTGCCAATACGGTGGCACAAAGTAAGAGATTAAGTAGTTGCAACAATCTTCTTAATGTTGGATATTAGCCACTGCTTTCTTCAGATTAGCGCCCCCTTTCCAAACATCCAACAGGTGCAAAACCTGTTCGTCTTTGGCTTTGCTGTGGTTGATTGATAACAGTTCCGCATAGATCTCCAACAACTTCTTTAAATCTTTGATCGGCTTCTCCGGAAGTCCGGTCAGCATTGCTACGATTAGATTCTCCAATTCCCGGTTGTGCAGGGGACTGACATTCATCATTTGTTGCTGTATCAGGTCGGTGAGTCTTTTCAGCGGTCCCCAGCCGGTATGTTGATGTGAACCTAAGATTTTACCTATGCGCTTACTGTCTATGCATCCTTTGCCGACACGGTCTATCCAGATTTCGGCGGCATAAGAACGGGAAGTCTTATCTGCTACCAACATACAACTGGCTTCCAGTATGTAAGACGCCTCATGCCAGGTGTGTCTTAACTGATGAAGTGCTTCGATGGTGGCTTTGGTGATGCCTATTTCCCTAACCTCATTTAACATCGGATCGTAAATGGCACTGCGGATACACCATACTAATAATGGTTCCGGCATATTGGGAGTTAACCATGCTAAACGTGGCAAGTCATTTTGTATATCGTCGAAGCGCTCTATCAGCGGATACATTTCGACCACTAACGGATGCGAATCGTATGAATGGTAACTGATTCTCTCATTATATTCATCTTTATTGACGACATGAGAGTTTTTGCTTTCCGGAATATCGAAAGTAAGAGTTGCGGAGGTCCATTCTACTACTTGCTTGTTGTAATCGGTATATGAGTGAGTACGCAGATAAGTTCTCCACGTAAAGTTTCCAGTCAGGAACTCGCGTGGACCTTTATTGTATGAGAAATCTTTGAATTCGGAGTAGATTGTTTCCGGCGACTTGATTAGTCCTGCTGTCATCCACCAGGAAGGATGGGTGAAGGGTGCTTGAGGGAGTGCGTTTTCTGCTCCCAACAAGAAAGAAAGTAAATGTTGGTATTCTCCCTTTAAGTCTTGAAGGAGGATAGGGAGCTCTTGTGATGAATCATCCAGTGCCATTCGCGAGAGTGCCGTTTGCATATCCATATCGTCTGGCTCGGCGTTTGCCTGCTGATATTGTTTTAATCTTTCTATCAGGGTTGCCGGGGCAATAAACATAGGCATATGGGTGGGAGTGGACAATAGGGGTAAAGGTTTCTCCTTACTCTCCAAAAGATCTAGTGTCCGGCATAATAGCTGCTTGTGAACAGGGAATTTCTCTTTTTGGTTCGTTTTCTGACGGATGGTGAGTTTCTGCAGATTACGATAGTTCCATTTACCTTTCTGCAGTTCGTCTTTCTGTACCATTTTCTGATGCAAGTCACTTAGCTCTTTTGCTTCTTTAGGGAAGCGTTTAACCAGTAGCTTTGCATAGTCAAGGAGGAAAGTTGCCATTAGTTGGTCTAATAGGCCGTTTCGTGAACTTCCTCCGCTTATCAGTAGTTTGTAAGCGCGTTGAAGGATGGGTGTCCATTGTGAGATTTGTTTTGTGTCTTGTTGATGGTCCCATTGCACTAAGGCGCCGAGGAGCAGGTCGAAATGATAGATCTCGTTCCCATCCAGCACTTGGCTGGCAAGAAATAGCAGGTCTTCGGGGGAAGCAATTTCCTGTATTCGGTTGTCCTCACGGATGATGGGGAGTATCGGTTCATACATGAAAGAGGCGGAATTGTTGTCGGGCTGTCCGAAGTGTGCGGGAGTCGCCTTATTATGGGCAGAAGTATCGTCAGACTCGTTATTCTCCAGATAAGCCTTCAGTTCTTTTTTAGTGTTTGCCAACATCGTTTCTGTATATACGGAGAGTGCTTCTCTTAATGTGGCAGATTCCGTCTCTCCATACGCCAGGATCAGTTTGACTATTTTGCTTTGAGTAGATTCTTCCCGGCTCATCAACCCTTGTGCGGCAACACAACAGATGGCGTCACGAAATTCTTTTCTTTCTTTTGCCAGTTTATTGAGTACGGCCAATGTGTTTTGGTGAATTGCCTTCACATCTGAAGCGAAAAGAACGGAAGTCTGACTTAGAAACTCTTCGATCCGAAATTGCGGATGATTGCATAAGCCCTTCAGCAGTCCGAGCATGATATTGACCGGGCGGCTGTGAGGGGCGGACAGGACGGCTAATATTTCCGGTTGTAACGCGAGTTGTTCTTCTATGCTGGGGGTAAGTGCGGTAAACATGCCTGCAAACCAGCCGCATAGGTTCTTGTTCATATTTCGGTTGACAGCGAGCAGAGATTCTCTTAATACACGCATACGGTCTAGTTTCCCGTTTTCGATAAGATATTTGTAAGGATAGTAGGGGTGTCCGCCATTTCGGTTATCCATCCAGTTCTGTCCACAGTCGTACTCAAAGAGATACCAAATATGTTCTTTAAGTGTGATTTCGCGTTTTTGCAGTATAGCAGTGGTGTTGATGTAGCTTACCAGATAACCCGCAATGGTTTGTGGAGAAGGTGTCACAGTAAGTATTCCCTGCTCTATCCAATCCATCAGGACTTCGTAATCCATTCCGTAGAAACCGCCGAATTCTTTGCCTTCACCTTCTTTGAAGAAGCTGTCGAGCCAGGAGGGGACGTACCACGGGATCAATTCATTCAGTTGCTCGGTGTTGATTCCCCATTGGTGTTTACGGAATTCTTTCAGCGAATAGATAACGAGAGCGGTAAGATTGATGATACGATGCTGTGCGGAAGTCCCCCGTGTACCGTATGTGTTCTCGTTAAGTTGCACGAATTTACTGTAGTATTCTTCCAGTTTGTTCAGGCGGGGTACCAGGCTCTTTCGTTCTTCCTGTGTGAGTCCTTGCAGAAAGGGGATGATGGCATCACCCTGTTGCTTTTCTACTATTTCGTTGAGGCGTTCTTCTAGGGTCATAATCATGAATTAATTATAGTTTGTTGAGTGAAGTGGTCACTTTCTTCAAATTGCTGTTCGTTGCCCATTCTTGCAGGCGTTGCAAGAGTTGTTCGTTTGTAACTTTGCTGCGGTTGATGGTCAATAGTTCCAGATAGAGTTCGAGCAGTTGTTTGAGTCCGGTGACGGGTTTGTCGGGCAATCCGCTGATAAATACAGTGAGCAGTTCTTCCAGTTGGCGGTTGTGGAAAGCGCTTCGTTTGTACATGCTTTCGTACACTTGTGTGGTGAAGCGTTTTAACGGAGCAAGTTCCATGTTGATAAGCCGGGCCAGGATTTCTCCTACCCGGTGGTTGTTTATTCTTCCTGTGGAGAGTCCTTCTACCCATAACTCCGCTGCATAGGAACGGACTGTTTTGTCTACAAAAAGTAGCGAGCCGCTTAATAGGAGTAGACTCATTTCTTTGAGCTGGCAATGGAAAGACAACAACATGCGCAAGGCACAGGCAAGGGTACGTTTGCTGTCTTCCTGTGGACTGCCGAAAGCCATGTAATGGGAGATAATCTGGGCTATCAACGGTTCCGGACGGTTAGGGTAACAACACAATAGAGGTTCCATGTAGCGGGAGTCATCCATGTTGTATTTACTGTTAATAATCAGATGTTCCTGCCATAGCTGATGGCTGTTGCGTTCGATATATTTGTGCCATTTGTGAAAATCAAGTTGGAGCAGGCGTCTGTCCGTTTCGTATGAGTTTTCTTTGGGTTTCACTTCTTTCCACTCGTAGTCTCCTGTCAGATGGTTGTGTGGCAATGTGTTACAGGCGAAAGACTTGAATGCTTCAAATTCCGTCTCCGGTGCTTTTACCAGTCCGGCGGCTACCCAAGCGGTCGGATGGTTGTAGGGCGGTTCGGGTTGCGTGTTTTCGTCCAATAGGAACAGGCAGAGATGCAGGTACTCATCTTGTAACAGTTGCCGGGTGGTGACGATGGCTTCTTCTTTGTCTTCCAGAGCACAACGGGCAATAGCCAGTTGGAAATCCCACGAACAAGGTTTCTTTCCTGCTTCCTGATATACGGCAAGCCGGCGTATCAGTTCGGTGGCTTGTAGGTATGCCGGGGTATGGGTGGGAGTAGAAAGCAGAGGCAATGAATTTCCTCCTTTTATTTGGCGGATCACACCCAGCCATAACTGTTTGATAGGGGTGAAACAGGTTGCGTTGCTGTAACCGGGTTTCCAGTTGGCAAGTCGTTTGAAGGAACGTTCGTCGTAAGCTCCCCTGTTTTTATCTATTCCTTTCAGCCTTTCTTCCAGCCGGGTGAACATGTTTCTCAAAACTCCTGTGTTGGAGTTGTCTGTCTGTGCCCATAAGCGTTGGTATTCCAACAGGAAAGTGGCAAGAAGATCTTCGTATGGTTCCCAACTATTGGCAACAATATTGGCTGCCCGTTGGAAAATAGGTTCCATCCGGTTGAGGTCTTCTTTATCCAGTTGGGGATGGAAAGCAATGATAGCGGCAATCGTTGTTTCTATCTCCCAGTTCTCCTCCATGTCGAACAAACGGCTAAGCTGAAACAGGAAATCTTCTTTGTCGGCAGGGAATGGAATACGGTTGTCTTCCCGGCAAATGCGGATGGCTTCCAGAGATGGCTCTTCGGAGAGGAGGGAGTTATCGGTACTATTTTCATCTGTACTATTTCTTTCTGTATTCTTTCCTTCTGTATGAAGAATGTCTTCTGTCACACCTGTATCTGTTGCATTTGCTTCTTTTGCAAGGTGTGGTTCTGTAGACTGTGAATCTATAGACTGTGGCTTGAAAGATGCGAGTATCGCTTGCACGCTTTGAAACATCTCCGGTTGATAAGACTGTAGTGTTTCTTGGAGATTGGACGAAGAGGCATCCCCATACTTTGAAATAAAGTTGGCAGCTTTCTTTTGCAGGCTTTCGTCCTTCTTCAAGAATAGTTGGCAGAGAGTGATACAACAAGGCTCTTTCATCTCGGAATGTTGCGCAACGATCTTTTCAAAGATGGAGTAAATGGTTAATAGCGAGTTTTTGGGACTGGAGAAGAAAAGGATGGTTGCCCGTTCGATGAATTCCTGATAACGGAATCCTTCTTCGTCTGCAATGCTCTTCAACTGTTGCAACATTATATTTACCGGCTTGGTGTAGGAAGAAGTGAATGTTTGCATGATCTCTTCCTGTAAGGATAACGATTCTCCGGTGGTCGGTTGCAGCGTTTCAAAGAATCTGGCAAACCATCCTGCCATGTCTTTTTTGAAGCTCCGGTGAAAAGTGGCGAGGGTGGCTCTTAGTAGCCGTTCTCTATCCAGATGGCCGTCCAGTGAAAAGCGATAGAGGGCCGCGCTGATACTTTCATCCCGTATTGTGATTCCTTTTTTATAAGCATTTTTGGCACAATCATCCTGATAACCGATGATTGATTCGTGTTCGAAAAGCGTCCAGATGTGTTCTTTCAGTGTAATATCCCGTTTGAGTAGTAGTTCACTGTTGAAAGTATCGTCTCCTTTGGGATTCTTATTTCTGATGCGGGTAATCCAGGGGAGTACATGTGCAATACGGCTTGGAGCGATTTCTTTGAGGTAACCCATATCCATGAGCTGCATCAGTTCTTCGTAATTGAGATCGAAATTGAACCATGTTTTGTCATCGTTGATAAAATCTGTCAGCCAGGCAGGGTTGTAAAGCGGGAGTAGTTTGCAAAGCATATCAAACTTCACATGATATGCCATATCCATCTCCCGTCTGTTGGCACATACAAACTGTACTGCCGATAGAAAATGTGCCCGTGCCGCACTACAGGTTGTCTCACTGCTGAAACCAGCGAACCTGCCTTTTATCCATTGCAATTCCCGGATAAGCGGCAGCAACTTCCGCCTGTCCTTCATTGGCAACTCCAATAATCTCTTGATAAAAGGGATTAATATCTTCTCTTCATTCTCCGGAGTATCCACATAGGCTTTGGATAACTTCTCCAGTTCTTTTTTTAGTTCTTCCATTGCGCTAGTTTCTTTACTGCCAGAATATGTTTGCAAGCTCCCCGTTCTCCCTGATTACTGCTGAACCAAGTGCAAGTGCAACGTTCTTTTTCGTTCTCCCTGTCCAGAATGACGGTATGCCTCACTCCTCCGCTTCCTGTAACACGGGCTTCCGTCCGGTTGCCATCATTCGCAATGATTTCTACTTTGTCTTCTTCCAGCAACTTTTCTGCAGCTATCATTCGCGGGTTGAGGCTCAAAATACGTTCGGTTTTGAAAGGCAGGCGGCGGTAGAAGAAACTGTTTTCATCCAAATCGAATCCCAGCAATCCCATTGCTGCCAATCGTGCCGAGAGAGAATCTACCTTATCCAGGTCAATATGTTCTTCTATGGCAAAAAGCGTAGGGTTGAACTGTTGGTTGGCGTAACTGTATTTATCCATCGCCTCTATCCATCTTTCAGGTACGTCTTCGAGCAAAGATTCCAGTGCGGCACCTTCTCCGGAGAATCCTCTCCAACATTCGCGGGAAAGGGAAAGACTGAAGCGGACCGGACCGAAATAGAGTTGCCAGATAGTAGATTGCATAGTAGGATGTGCAAATACTTTCAGTTCATCGGCAAAGGGAAGCAAAGGTTCAAGCAAGCGCAAACGGTGGAGTCCTCCGATGCAGATGCCATTCATACTTTTCACCGGTGAAAAGGCCGGTTTTTGACCGCGCATCACTAAAAAATAGTCACATTTCACACTACTTTTCGGTAGTGTCTGGAAGAGTTGTAAGGTTTGTATGCGATTGAAGGAATAGACCTTTTCGGCAACGGATTGATAAATCTGTACCGTAGTCAGTCCCTTTATCCATTTTACGGGAAGAGGCACTTTTCGCTCTATCACCTTCTCACCTTTATTATAGAGTCCCACTTCTTTGGGGCCGACCGACATTACTACATTTTCTTGTCTGCCTATTCCTCCTAAAGCGGAAATCATTCCGGGATTAAAATCTACATTCGTTGTCCCGTTTTCCAAGAATTCTCCGTTGTGTCCGTCAGGAAGTACATCGACCCTGGCGTATACACCTGCACAATTAGAAAATCCTTCAAAGCGCAGACGGTTATTTCCAGCTGTTACAATCGGATCTTTCAGCATTGTAAGTTGTGCCGGTGTCAGGTTGAAACTGGACTGCACAACATTGGATAACGCAATGAGGCAGCGTGCCGTCATATAAGGTTGCGTCAGCTTTCCCCAAAAGAAACAGGGGGCTTCTCTCTTTTCTATTTCGCTATATTTGGCAAGAAACAGTTCGTCCTGATCGGCCGACCGTTGCAATGTGGAAGGAGCTGCATATTGATAAGAAATAGTATCAGTCATAGATAATAAATTGGTATTTGGTTGTACATTGCCCAAATATAGAAATTAATTCTTACGTGAAAAAAGAAGTTGGAGAATTTACATCACTTTGGAATGTGTGATATTATAGAATATCACCGAAAGACTAATTTATGCCTCTTTTGTACTAAGTTATGAAATACAATTCTTTATAGTTGGGCACAATTTTTTATACATAAAACAATTATTCTTTATAACTATTCTTAAATCATGCGTTCCTTTTTACCAGAAAGTAATATTTTTGTTCCCATAAAAAGAATGTTTAAGCGACATATTCTAAATTAAGTCTTATGAATTTTTTAATATAAAAAGACAGCTGTTTGTGAAAATCGCTAATATTGTTTGTTTTGTTTGTGTTATCCCATTTTGAGTCAGGTGTGACTTCAAAATGGGATTTTTGCTATACCGGCCATTAAAACCACCTGAATACTATCAAAAATGACCTAAATTCTATCAACCGATAGATTTTCCCCTAAACAATGTCTGTTCTTCACCTGCCACATTTGTTGAAAACCCGTAAACTTGCAACATCAAAATTATAACAACGAATACTCACAATTTAAAAATAGCGTATATGAAAAGTTTAAGCTTCAGGAAAGATCTGATAGGAGTACAGGATGAATTACTCCGCTTCGCATACAAACTGACAACCGATCGTGAAGAAGCAAACGATTTGTTACAGGAAACCTCATTAAAAGCATTGGATAACGAAGACAAATATACCCCCGACACAAATTTTAAAGGATGGATGTATACTATAATGCGGAACATCTTTATTAATAATTACCGCAAAGTAGTGCGCGATCAGACATTTGTCGATCAGACTGAAAACCTCTATCATCTGAATCTGCCACAAGAGTCAGGTTTTGAAAGTACAGAAAGAGCTTACGATTTAAAGGAAATGCACCGCGTAGTCAATGCTCTGCCTAAAGAATACAGGGTTCCGTTTGCTATGCACGTTTCAGGATTCAAGTACCGTGAGATTGCAGAGAAGTTGAATCTTCCGTTAGGTACTGTAAAAAGCCGCATATTCTTTACCCGTCAGAAATTGCAGGAAGAGTTGAAGGACTTCCGCTAAACGTTAACTATCATTTTTCAGTAGGTATCAATAGGTATAAGGCAAAAGGATCTCGTTTCCTTTTGCCTTTTTTGTTTTATGTATTGGAGGTATACCTGCTATGGGGATTTTTTCAGTAACTTTGTCGCTGGGTAATAGACTGTAAATAAAAAATATAGATGTTATGATAAAAGCAATCATGCTCGATGTAGATGGAACATTAGTGAGTTTTGAAACTCATAAAATATTGCAATCTTCTGTTGAAGCTCTTAAGAAGATTCATGACCGTGGGATTCGAATAGTCATTGCTACCGGTAGAGCGGCAGGCGACCTTCATGAAATAGCTGCTGTTCCGTATGATGGAATTATTGCATTGAATGGAGCTGACTGTGTCTTACTGGATGGCACTGTGATAAGGAGACACCTTATTCCAAAGGATGATTTTAAGAAAGCCATGGAAATAACAAAAGCTTTTGATTTCGCAGTTGCTATTGAACTGGATGAAGGCGTGTTTGTCAATCGGCTGACTCCGACTGTCGAACGGATAGCCAAAATCGTGGAACATCCCATCCCCGCCGTTGTAGACATTGAAGAACTATTTGACAGAAAAGAGTGTTGCCAGCTTTGTTTTTATATCGATGATGAAATGGAACAGCAAGTAATGCCGCTTCTGCCTAACCTTTCCTTATCACGCTGGCATCCCTTATTTGCTGATGTGAACCTTGCAGGAATCAGTAAGGCAACCGGACTTTCAGCTTTTGCCGATTATTATGGAATTGAGATGGCGGAAATAATGGCTTGCGGTGATGGCGGTAATGATATTCCTATGCTGAAAGCTGCCGGAATCGGAGTAGCTATGGGAAATGCATCGGAGACTGTCAAGGCGTCAGCCGATTTTGTTACTGATACCGTTGAGAATGACGGTTTGTGTAAGGCTTTGAAGCACTTTGGAATCATTTAGTATTGATATTCTTATTTCAATATGGAGCACTGTTCCTAATTTTGTAAATCTCATTATTCTGACCGTATAAAAGAAAAACTCCTGTAAGTATTTCATTTACAGGAGTTTTTCGTGGGCCATCTTGGGCTTGAACCAAGGACCTCCAGATTATGAGTCTGTTGCTCTAACCAACTGAGCTAAAAGCCCGATGTATCCATTAACTGGATGCGGTGACAAAAGTAGTATTTTCCGTCGAATTATGCAAATTCTTTCGAGAAAAAACTGTAATCCTTTGCTTCTAGAACTTATATTTGCGCTTCGGATTCTTGGGGAACCATCCTTTTTGTACCCGTTCTTCCTGTTCGAAAACCTCTTTGATCGTCCAGAAGGAAGAAAACGCAAACACGCCTAATAAAGAAGATAAGATCACATTATCGATACTTAAGGAGGCAATCACACCGGCAATGCCGAGTACCAGGAATATCCACCAGCATTTTGTGCCCCAGTAATATTCGGCCTTTACCACGACGGGGTGAAAAAGGCCGATAATCAAAAAGGTACAGATTCCGATGAATAACCCTGCAAGGTGATATTCATTTAGAAACTCCATCACAATTATTTTTCAACGCGGATGGGAATCTCTTTCTTGATACTCTGTTCCAGAGAAATCAGAGTCTCGGTAGCTACTACACCTGGTATTTCTTGCATTTTGTTATTCAGCAAATCCATCAGATGTTCGTTGTCGCATGCATAAAGTTTTGTCAGCATTGTGTACGGGCCTGTAGTGAAATGACATTCCACTATTTCGGGAATCTTTTGTAATTCCGCTACGACAGATTTGTACATGGAGCCTTTTTCCAGCTTGATACCCACGTATGTACAAGTTCTGTAGCCCAATGATTTCGGGTTCACATGGTAACCAGAGCCTACAATGACACCTAGGTCAATCAGTCTTTGCACGCGCTGATGGATAGCTGCGCGTGATACTCCACATTCGGCTGCTACGTCTTTAAAAGGGATGCGGGCATTCTGGGAGATAATCTCTAGGATCTGCCTGTCGAGGTTGTCTATTCTTTCCATAATAATAAATTGTAATTTCCTGTTGTTATCAAATAGTAAGCAAATATAGAGATTTATTTTAATTATTCTTCTTTTCGGAGAAAAAAAATAGGAAAAAGCAAAAAAAAGAGGCACAAACGTTTTGTGCCTCTTTCCTTTTTCTATTTAGAAAAGAACTTTTTTATTTCTTATCTTTTTCGATGCTCAACAGTTCAACTTCGAAAATCAAAGTAGAGAACGGTTTGATTTGGTTGCCAGATTCTCTTGCACCGTAAGCAAGTTCTTGTGGGATATAAAGTTCCCATTTAGAACCTACAGGCATCATAGTCAAAGCTTCTGTCCAACCTTTGATTACTTGGTTAGCACGGAAAGTAGACGGTTCGTTACGTTTGTAAGAGCTGTCGAATTCTGTTCCGTCGATCAAAGTACCTTTGTAGTTCACTTTCACTTTGCAAGTGTCAGCAGGAATTTCACCTTTACCTTCAGTGATTACTTTGTATTGCAGACCGCTTGCAGTTGTTTTTACGCCGTCTTTAGTCTTGTTTTCAGCAAGGAATTTTTCGTTTTCAGCTTTATAGTCAGCATATTTTTCTTCCAAAGCTTTTGCTTTGATAGTTTCCATAGCTGTACGAGTATATTCTTGAGCTGCTTCCATAGTCATTACGCCGCCTTTTTCCAAAGTACCTGCGATGAAACCTGCCATGAAGTTTTCTTTGCTGATAGTTTTAGTAGAGTCTGTACCAAACAATTCCTGGTTGATACCTTTCATCATCTGGTTGCTGATTTGCTGACCGATTTGCAGACCTGCCATGTAAGCGATGTCTTTTTTGCTAGTCTTGTTTGCACCTTCATTCAAACCTTTGATGAATTCTGCCATATAAGCAGTATCAACGTCCAGACGACCTGTCAGATAGCCTTTCAAACCTTGAGTCTGCGCCATACCGATAGAATACGACAGTGAGTCGATGTCTGTTTTCAGATTTGCTTTAGGAGCTTGAGCTGTACAAGAAGCAAGGCTTGCTGCAGCGGCGATTGCCATAAAAATACTAACTTTTTTCATTTTGCTTTGAAATTTTTTATTTATAATACTTCGAGTAATTCTACTTCAAAAATGAGTGTGCTGTGAGGAGGAATCATTTCTCCGGCACCTCTTGCGCCATAAGCGAGTTCTGACGGAATATACAGTTTCCATTTGGAACCTTCCGGCATCAGCTGCAAAGCTTCCACCCATCCCGGGATTACTTGGTTGACGCCGAATACAGCCGGTTCTCCGCGTTGGATAGAGCTGTCGAACAGTGTACCGTCGATCAATGTACCTTCATAGTGGCATCTTACCTGATCGGTAGCTTTCGGCTTTTTACCTGTACCTTCTTTGATGATTTCATATTGTAGTCCGCTGGGAAGGACAACTACGCCCGGTCCTTTTTTGTTTTCTTCGAGGAATGCCTGTCCCTGCTCAATAGCAACGGCACTCATCTTAGATTCCAATTCTTCGAAATATTTGTTCACTATTTCGCGGGCTTCATTGTGGCTGATAGCTGTCTGATTACCTTCTAATACATCTTTGATTGCTTGTGCGAAATCATCTACCGCAAGGTTTTCGATTCCCATGCTTGATAAGTTTTGACCAATTCCGAGGCCAATAGAGTAACTGAATTTATCCATATAATGTTTTTTGTTGGCGATTGAAATGTATCACCTTCATGGTTTTAGCTTTCAATCAATTGCAAATTTATGAAACGCAAAAGTACGTGTTTTATTTGAATGATTTAGCATTTGCTATTTAAAAATTCTTATATCTGTGAAAGTTAATCGCTTTTCTTTAAAGAATTAGTTTTTTGTTCGTAGGATTTAATCGGTTTATTCTGATTATTTAGGTTTGTTTATGCAGATAATTAATCGTCTGACTATAGTTTACTTTTCGTCTAACTATAGTCAGACGAAAGAATAACTATAGTCAGATGTAAATATAACTATAGTCAGACGAATAAATCTTAGTATGTCTGACACTAACTATCTGTATCTTTCATCTTAAAGTTTCGTATATATCAGGTTAGATTAAGCGTAAGAAAGTCTTCTTTTATTCGATGATTCTGATTACATTTGTGTGGCTATTAAAAAAGAAGGAGGAATAGTAATGAAAAATCTGGTAGTTTTGACGGGTGCCGGTATGAGTGCCGAGAGTGGGATCAGTACATTTCGGGATGCGGGCGGTTTGTGGGATAAATATCCTGTGGAGCAGGTGGCTACTCCTGAAGGTTATCAGCGGGACCCGGCTCTGGTGATTAATTTCTATAATGAACGCCGGAAACAGTTGTTGGAGGTGAAACCGAACCGTGGACATGAGTTGTTGGCGGAACTGGAGAAAAGTTTCCATGTAACGGTGGTGACGCAGAATGTAGATAATCTGCATGAACGCGCAGGAAGTAGCCACATTATTCATCTGCATGGCGAACTGACAAAAGTATGTTCCAGCAGAGATCCATATAATCCTCAATTTATAAAAGAGCTGAAACCGGAAGAATATGAAGTGAAGATGGGAGACAAGGCCGGTGACGGCACTCAATTACGACCTTTCATTGTATGGTTTGGAGAAGCTGTGCCGGAAATTGAAACAGCTATCCGCTATGTGGAGAGAGCGGATATTTTCGTCATTATCGGTACATCGCTTAATGTATATCCTGCGGCGGGGCTGCTTCATTATGTACCGAGAGGAGCAGAGGTGTATCTGATTGATCCGAAACCGGTAGATACGCATACTTCCCGTTCGATACATGTAATTCAGAAGGGGGCTTCTGAAGGAATGGGTGAATTGAAACAATTGTTGGGAGTTTGAGACTTCTTTCCCTCCGTTTTATTCCAGTTCGCTGGCAAAAATATGATTATTCCGGAGTATTTCTGATATTTCGAGTGCAGTGATACCACTGCACTCGATTCTTAATATTTTCTCCCAGTCCTCAAAGTCCACATTCCATTTGTCTATTTGAGGGAACTCTGCCAAAAGTTTTCCTATGCGTTTGATGTCACATCTTTTGGTGATAGAAGTTCGAAAAATCAGAATCTTATTTTCTTTTTCCATATTCTTTAGCGTTTTATTTTAGTGAGCGGAACTCCCGGATCGTCATACTGAAATGCAGCCTGAAATTGCGACTTAACAGCGAAAGGCTGCTAAAGCCGCAAAGGGCGGCAATTTCGGTGGCGGAAAGTTCCTTGTTTTGTTTTAATAATAGGGCTGCTTTTTCAATCCGGGTGCGTTTGATATAATCCGTAGGCGTTTCGCCGGTCAGGATTGTAAATACGCGGTGGAAGTGGAAAGGAGAAAAGCATGCGATACCCGCCATTTTCTGTAATGATAACGGCTGGTCAATGTTTTGATGGATATAGTCGGTCACTTTGTTGATCCGTAACTGATATTCTTCCTTATTTATATCTTTCGTTTCCATATCTTCTGCAAAATAAAGGATAATAAATGCCGGAGAGTTATCCTATCTTGCTAACTTCTCCGGCAGATAGTCAATTATCTTTTTTGTCCTATATAGAATACATAGCCGTAGTATTCCTTATACTTATTATATAGGCTCTCTTCGTGTCGTTGACCGGCGATGAGGTCTGCGGCAGCTTCATTTCCTGCATATTCCTTCAGAAAGGCTTCCTGAACCGGGAATTGGGGAGCATAGAAATGCTCGGTCCAGCAATTTTCCGGTAAGATGAAATGGGCTGTCGGGATATATCCGGCTTTCTCCATTTGTGCTATTTTTCTCGGAATCGTATCGATTTCCGGGTAATTAGCCATCCAGAAGTCGTCTATTTCGGAGGGGCGTTCCGGGGTGAACTAGGATGCTTCCGTTACAGCGATGAATCCGTTCTTTTTCAGGAACTTATTCCATTCATTCATGCCGCGTTCGAATCCTATATTATAGATAGCTCCTTCGGACCAGATCAGATCGAGTTCTTCCTCTTGAAACGGCAAAGCGTCCATAGAACCGACAATGCCTTTTACTCTGTCTTCGCAATGGGCTTCTATTGCATTTCTGTTGAATATTTCGATGAAGTCGGGGAAAAGATCGATGCCTGTAATTTGCCCTTTCGTATAGTTGGCTAATGCCATTGTCTGCCCGCCTGTGCCACAGCCAATATCGGCTATTCTGGCATTGTCAGACAGTTCGTTGGTGAAACTTAAGGCTTTTTGTGTGACTTCAGGGCTTCCCGGACCTTGACGTTTTAGTCCTTTGAAGTAATTACATATCAGTGTAAAATCGAATTCGTGGATTGTTTTTAATTCGTTACTCATTGTTTTTTAATGTTTTAGCAGTACGGTAAATGAAGGCATGTGACGATGCTTGTGACCATTTGACCATACAAATAGTTTAAAATTTAGATATAGAAAATAACTCTGACAAGAATATGTCAGAAAACATAAGGGATAATCTGTAATGAGAGGAAGGCTTACAGATTATTTACAGAACGGAATCCTTATGGAATGAAAATGAGTTAAACATCCAATTTTTCTTTTAGTTTGTGACAAAGATAGGATTTTAGGTGTAAAACTCAATGATAACTTTGATGAAAAAATACTGTAAACCTGCATTTTAGCAAGAATCGTCAAATAGAGACCCGTTTGTCTGTCCGGTTGTATGGATGAGATTGACTGCCCAAATTGATTGAAACTACCTATTTTTGAATTACATTTGCAGGATATTAGATACAAATCTCTCATTTAATGTATAATACCGATGAAAAGCAAATTATTACTCGCATGTACCATTCTGTTTTTCTGTTCCTCTTTTCTGTGCGGACAGAATCAAACATCTAAAGTTGCAAACTCTGCTGAAACGAATAATGGAGCTGTCCGGCATCCGTGGCAAGGAAAAAGAGTGGGATATTTAGGAGACTCTATTACAGATCCCAACTGCTATGGTGACAAAATAAAGAAATACTGGGATTTCCTGCAGGAATGGCTGGGGATTACTCCTTATGTATATGGTATCAGCGGCAGACAATGGAATGATGTGCCCCGTCAGGCCGAGAAACTAAAGCAGGAACACGGTGGAGAAGTGGATGCTATCTTGATTCTGATGGGTACGAATGATTTTAATGACGGTGTGCCTATCGGAGAGTGGTTTACGGAAACAGAAGAACAGGTGATGGCAGCCCGCGGACAGGTCAAAAAGCTGGAAACCCGCAAGAAACGTACGCCTATAATGGATGGAAACACGTATAAAGGACGTATCAACATCGGAATCCACAGGCTGAAACAACTGTTTCCGGATAAGCAGATTGTACTATTAACCCCGTTGCACCGCTCACTGGCGGATTTTGGAGAGAAGAACGTGCAACCGGATGAAAACTATCAGAATAGTTGTGGTGAATATGTGGATGCCTACGTGCAGGCCGTCAAGGAAGCCGGTAATGTGTGGGGAGTGCCCGTAATTGATTTTAATGCGGTAACCGGGCTGAACCCGATGGTGGAAGAGCAACTGATTTACTTCTACGACGCAGGATATGACCGTTTACATCCTAGTACAAAGGGGCAGCTACGTATGGCACGTACGCTGATGTACCAGTTGCTTGCGTTGCCTGCAACATTTTAAAGAGAACCAGCTTTACCGGTGAATCACCGCACGGATCACAAACCATATATGATGTGCTACGGTGCCAATCAACCCGTAGTGCTTTGCCATGATGCGAAATCTCTCTTTCAGGGAGGCTTTCTGATTGCGGGTAGTCATTCCTTCATCCAGATAATCGATAATCGTCAGATGGGTATTGTGTAAGGTGCGCGCTTTCTTCATAATACGGATGCACCAGTCGAAATCGGCAGAAAAACGATATTTCAAGTTGTAGGGCTCTACCAGCGTATGACGGGGAAAGAATGCCTGATGGCAGACTAACATACCCTGTTTGAAACTTTTCCAGGTAAGCGTTTCGGGAGCGGACAATCTGCGCATCCGCAGGAAATGCCTGTCCTGGTCTACGATAGCGGTTTCTCCGTAAAGCACATCGGGCAGTTCGCTGCCGTTGATGGTATGCACCATTTGTTGTAGTGTGTCGTCCTCGTGAAAACAGTCGCCCGCGTTCAGGAAACAGAGATAATCGCCGCTGGCAAGGGCGATGCCTTTATTCATGGCGTCATACAGCCCTTTGTCCGGTTCGCTGACAACGGTGTGTATGTGCGGGCGGTAGCGGTTGATAATAGAAATGGTTCCATCCTTGGAAGCTCCATCTACGATGATGTATTCTATATGATGATAGGTTTGTGAAATGACACTCTGAATCGTGTCTTCCAATACCTTTTCAGCATTGTACGTCACCGTAATGATAGAGAACTTGGGAGTAGGATGGACACTATGCATATTTCCCCGTTATTTTATTGTAGACATCTGTATATTTCTTTGCGACGATGCTCTCCGAATAATTGCCCAAGACCTTGCGGCAGGCTTGTGCGGAGAGTTCATCGTATTCCGGTTCCGTCAATATCCAATGTATGCCGTTGGCAAAATCTTCTGAAGATTTGTATTGTGCCACATAACCGTTGTGCAGATGATCGATCATTTCGGGGATACCTCCTACATTAAAGCCGACACAGGGTACTCCGCAGGCCATTGCTTCCATAATCATGTTAGGAAGATTCTCTTCCAGAGACGGGATGGCGAAGAGGTCTACGGCATTGTAGATATTTACTATCTCATGCTCATTCTTGATGTAAGGGAGCGGGTAGACATGGAAAGGAAGCTGCTCCTGCAATTGCTGTGACTGGTTGCCGAATACGACTACCCCCAGTGACTCTTTCCATTCCGGATGCTTTTCTGCCAGCAGTTTGCAGGCTTCAATGAGATAGTCGACTCCTTTTCGTTTGTCGGTGATCTTTAACGAGCCGAACAGAACCAGTTTCTTACCTTCCGGCAACATGAACTTGGCACGTGCTTCTTTTTTGTTCATGGGTTTGAACAGGTTGGTATTAATAGCGTTCGGAATATTGGTGACGCTTTTTCCTTCAAACAATGCGCTGGTCTGTGCTTGTTCCTTCAGCCAGTGACTGCACGTGACGAAATGGATGGGAGCGTAGCTGTATAACTTTTGTTTTTTGCGGAAAGTGCGGTAAGATAAATCTTTCCGGCCACCGCCTTTGTAGATGTAAGGGCAGTCGTGACACTCTTGCTGATAGTTTTTACACTCCCGTGCGTAGTGGCAGATGCCGGTACATGGCCACATATCGTGCATGGTCCATACCACAGGTTTGCCGGAAGTGAGTATTTTCCGTATATCTTTCAGCGAGAGCATTCCTTGGTTGACCCAATGCAGATGGATCACGTCGGCTTGGCGAAATTCCGGGAGTGAGGTGATGTCTGTACCTGTGTTGGCAATGTCAACGTCGAACAGATGGTATCGGCGGAAACGATTGGCACTCCAGATAACGATCCGTTCCCACATGAACTTCCACACTTGCAACCAGTTACTTTTTAAGCGGACCACACTGATTTGGTCGGTCTGCTTGTCACGCACCAGCATTTTGGCTTTGATACCGTTGTTTTTCAGTGACTCCATCAACCGGCTTGCTGCAATGGCCGCTCCTCCTATTCGTTCAGATGTATTTATTATCAGGACTCTCATGGGCAAAAGTTTATGCAAATGTACGGTTTTTAGAGGAAATGTTTGATATTTCCAACAAGCTTTCTGCTATTTCGCGCGAAAAGATTTCGAGGTTGAAGCGTTCTTCTGCCAGTTTGCGTGCATTCTCTCCCATGCGTCGTGCCTCTTCGGGATGGTCGGCGATGTAGCGGATAGCGTCTATCCAGCCTTGTACATCGTTATATTCTACGGTGATGCCGATTTCTTCCTTGTCGATGTCGATTTCGAAGTTGGGGTTGCGCGAGCAGATGACGGGGATGCCGAGGGCAAATGCTTCTACGAGAGTGGTCAGTCCTACGGTGTAGGGGAAGTCCAGACAGCAGATGACGATGCAGCTTTTGCGGGCTACCAGTTTTCCCAGTTCGTAGGGAATCACTCCGTCGGTGTAGTGGATGTGGATGGAGTCGGGCACTGAATAGCGGTCGAGTATCTTTTTATAGTTGATGTTGCCGCATGAGACGGCAATGTACAGATCCAATTCCTCGTTGGTTGCGGAGAATGACTGGAGCAAGGTGTCCACGTCCCGGTTCTCTTTGCCGGTGGAGATAAATCCTTCGGGTTTCCGATCGGGCATTTCTGCCAGCAGATGGTCGTAGAAAGGAAGGTCCGGGCCCCAATGTATCAGTTTCAGTTTGTGGGACGGAGCTTTCCGGGTTTTCTGCGAGTCCTGAATCAGCTTCCGGCTGAATAGGAACATTTGGTCGATACCTTTGTAAAAAAGGCGGGAGATTTGTTCGCGCCAGGGTTTGGGGTTGGTGACGACGGCCGTGTGATGCCAGATGACAATAGGTTTGCGGTACAGTCCCAGCGCACGGAGGAAGATGACGGGTTCTATCCCCCGGAAAGAGGTGGCATAGAGCACGTCGTATTTTTCTTTGCAGAAGAGAATCTCTTTGGTGGCGTAAAACATGAGTTTCAGGCGGCCGGAGAAGTATTTGCATTTGTGCATCACGGAGCGTATTCCGTAATTTTCCAGCAGAGGAAGTCCGTATAAAATATGTCCGGGGAATTTATATTCTTTCCATTCCTCGTAACTTTCCCGTGTGAGGCGGGTATGGTAAAAATAAATAGTAAGCAACGTATTTAGTGGTGCTTGTTTCTTTTCAGCCATTTGTTTATTCGGTTTTTGACAGCTTTCGTAATGATGGAGAAATTACCGTATTTCAGGTTGAGGAACAGTTCTTCGAACGAACGCCCTATCTTGATCCATGGATGATCCCAGCCCATGATGCGGTAAACCTTCTCTTTGTAGGCTACGTTTTCAATGACGTAGCGGGGATGCCGCAGCGGAAAGTCCACCTCGTAACGCTTCATGGTGAAGATGCGGCGATAGCCCTTGGGCAGGGTGTGGACCGAGCCGGCAAAATGGGTGGAATCTGCCGTTGCTCCGAGGTTGTTTATCATGTTGCGGGTAGGCACGATGCTTAGTCCGGAGTTGAACAGGATAGAGGCGTGGAAGATGGTTTCATAAAAGGCTTTCTGCTGTTCCCGGTGACGCTGGCACATATAGATAAAGTCGCTCCGGAATTTGCGTTCCTTGATGAGTTGCTCAAGCTGCTGCATGTTGAAGGAGTCGTCCAGGAAACTGTAAAACTCGTCCCATTGGTCGACTACCCGTTTCCAGCTCGCCCATCCCCAGATGGAAAAGGTGGTGGCGAAGAAATAGTCGGATGGCATATCCTGGGTGATTTCTTCGGGGTTGAATCCGGCAATCATGCTGATGCGGGTGTCGTGTTCGTATTTATCCAGCATCTCCTTGCAGAATTGGAAAAAGGAGACGGAGGGCACATCGTCGTCTTCCAATACGATGCACTTGTCGACTTTGGAGAAGGCCCATTTTTGCGAAATGTATTCTGAAGGGTCACAGCCGAAATTCTTTTCCTGATAAAGCTGTTCTACTTCACATTCCCAGTCTATCTGTGATACGATTTCACGGCAGGCTTCTATTCCGGGCAAATCGCGCTCGTTTCGTGCTCCGTCCTGATAGAGGAAGAGCCGGGACGGACGTGCTTTCTTCACTTGCTCGAACACTTGCGACAGTTGTTGCGGGCGGTTGAAGAACAGGATAAGTACCGGGACGTCTACTAAAGCGGATTTCATATTCATAGTTCTTGTTTTGGGGTTGTACTGAATGACAGGGCGGCAGGATAGTGGTTGTTCACTTTCTCCTGTTCTTCCTTGGTAAATCGATGCAAGGTCGGGTAGTTGTATCGCAGGAACCCTTCCAGGTCATCGGGAGTGGTCACGGTGAGGGGACCGAATTTCACCGGTTGCAGGTGGCGGAGGCTTTCTACGGTCACGTGGTCGGCGGTTGCCATGACGTTGTTGTAGTAGCGGGTGTTTCGTGAGTTGAAACAGCTTTGCACGGATACTAGCATCCGGTAAATTGCTTTTTTAGAGAAAAGAGAGTCGACTATTCTGTTCAGGAGACAGGAGAAGGCTCCCCGGTTTGTAGGGTTCTCTATTTCACATTTGCCGAAGTGTTTCCACATCCATATCTCTTTTCCCATCAGGCAGCATTTGAGGAAGCCGAGTATGCCGGATTGCATTTGCCGCAACAGTTTGTTGTCGGGAATCCTGTCGAACGGGAAGATATCTACAAAGATGCCCGGATGCATCGGGACGTTCTTGAACATTTCTTCTACGAAAAGGGTGTTGTTTTTCTTAACCTTCGCGTAGTAATAGGGGGTGTGAGGGTCTGTCTCTATCCATGAAAGGAAGTAGGAAGGACCCAGTTCTCCGGGTGCTACTTTTAAGAATTTGTTGTAATTCTCCCGCGTCATGCCGATGTCTATATCATCATCCCAGGGGAGAATTCCCTGATCGTAGAGTGCGCCGATGGCTGTGCCGCCTATCACAAAATAGGGAATATCGTGCTTCTGACACACCCGGATGGTTTCTCCCAATATGTCGTAAAGTTCGGCATGTAATAAATCAAGCTCTTCGGCTGTATATTTCTTGTTCATCGGAAATGGTTAATGCACGTTGTCTTGCAAATGTAGTAATTATATTGCTAAGTTACTATAACTTTAAGTTTCCTTGCATAAATTTGGTGGCCACTCGCCCACGTCCCGGAATGGGGAGGACGGATGCTTGCGGAAAGTCCTTGAGCAGACAGTCTGCCGGATTGATCTCCGGATAGAACTTCTTCAACAGGAACAGGCTGGGACCGGTGGTGATACTTCCTATAAAGACGGAAGCATCCATCAATAGCTGTATCGAGCAGAGGAAACGTGCCATTTGCTTCTGTTTCAGTTCTTTGGTGGTCTGTGTGAAGGCGCTGTTGACGTATCCTTGCTCGTTGGGGCTGCAAAGGGTGTACCAGTGTATGTCCGGGGCAAGGGTTTGCACTTGCTCGAAGAGGCGGTAGTCGTCGGTCAATACAAAGACGTCGCGGATGGCTGTTTTTTCTTTGATGAGGCGTATGTAGTGTTCCGGTGGCAGCAGGTTGGTTTCGGTTATCTTGTCTCCTCCGCGTATCTGGCATCCTGCGTATTGAGGCGGAAGTTGCAGGGTGGCGGCAAATTGGCGACATTCCTGTGCGGTGGTGTCGTTGAGTTTCCAGGTGATTTCCGTCAGTTTTTGGAAGGTGTGGAGGTAGTCACCGTCTATTCCCAGTTCGAGGATATGGAAGCGCTGGTTGGGGTTGAACGTCACTTGGAAGTTGAGCAACACCGGTTTACCATACGTGAAGAAAGCAAGGGCTTTTCCGATGATGTTCTTGCAGGTTACTTTCAGTTTCCATTTCAGTAACTTCGTTTTAGATAGTTTTTTGTCTTGCATCAATGCTTGCCATGAAGGCAGGCGATGGGTGTTGTAGGTGTGGTGAAACGGTTCGTGCACTTGCTCGCAGAAAGGTGCGAAACAGTCTTCCCAGCCTTTTCCCCATCCGAAGTTAGCGTCGTCGGAGTAAAGCTTGAACTGTATTTTGTGTTGCAGGCAATAGAGCATTGCATGGAGCATATAGGTATATTCGGTAAAGAATCCGGCGTCTATACCTATGTGATAGATCATCGTCTTTTTGAAAGAATTATTCAGAAGGCGGTATTTGGTGGCAAGATCATTGGGGTTCATGTGTCTTCTTTTTGATGAAATACTGGATGCTTTCTTTAAAGGTGACCGAACGGCTGCCCCACATGGCGGCTACGTAGAGTGCTGCTGCGAGCACTATCTTGCTTGCCAGGCGGAGATAGATATTCTCGATGGAGCGGGTGGAATAATAGGTGATTACCATAACGGTGGCGGCAATGACAGCGTATGGAAGTATGTCTATCAGTGCATGGCGCAGCTTTAGTCCGATTTCTTGCCATACGAAGTAGTGCCACGTCAGTAGCCACAGTATATTGGTGGATACATAGACGGCGAGCATGGCATAGATCCCGTGTGAATGGACTAACAGAACGCCTGACAGTAGAATAATGCCGAGCGCTATGGTGTTCCACATATAGATGCGGGATTTTCCTTTGCTGATGATGAGTTGCTGATAGAGGTATGCGATGGGAGTGAAGGCTCCGCTGATACACAGAATCTGCATGATGGATATGCTGGAATACCACTTGTCGGTGATGGTGATGGTAATCAGTTCTTCTGATACGATTCCCAGTCCGAGCATGGCGGGAAACGAGATGAAAGCGGTGAAACGCAGCATTTTGCGGAATACCCGTTTTTGCCGTTCAAGGTCGTCCGACACTTTGGTGAGTACCGGTTGCGCCACTCCGTTTATCATGCCGGATATAAAGAGCTGTCCCATGCCGCACCATTTATTGGCCTGGTTGTAATATCCTACTTCCTTTTCGGTGTAGAACTTACCCAGTATCACAGAGAACAGGTTGTTGTTGATGTGATTGAATACATTGGTTACCAATAGCTTTCCGCTGAATCCGAACATTTCCTTAATCGGGGTGAAATTGAATTGCAAGCTCGGTCGCCAACGGGTGAAATGCCAGTAACAGGCTGTGTTGACGGCTACATAAACGATGCTTTGCGTGGCAATACCCCAATAAGAGAAACCGAAGTAGGCAAGAGTGACTCCGGTGATTCCGGATACGGTAAGCCCGATAACGGAAGACAGGGCCCGCTGTTTCACCATCAGGTTTCGCAGAAGATAGGCACTGTGGGATATTCCCAGGCTGGCTATGAAGAATCCGATGAAGGAATAACGTGCCAGCGGTGTCAGTTCGGGAGTATGGTAAAAATCGGCAATGAGCGGTGCGCACAGGAATAACAGCAGATACAAGGATAAGCTGATGGCTGCATTGAACCAGAAGACAGCATTGTAATCGTTATGTGTCACTTCCTTCTTGTTGACAAGGGCGGCTGTGAAACCGCTCTCCTGTATCGAACTGGCAATGAGGGAGAAGATAGCCAACATTCCCACCATTCCATAGTCTGCCGGAGTGAGCAACCGTGCGAGGAATATTCCGAAAAGCAGGTTTAACAACTGCTGTATGCCGTTGCTGAATCCTCCCCAAAATAGTCCTTTGGCTGTCTTTTCTTTTAGTGACTGATTCTCGCTCATGTTATTTGCAAAGAATACATGAAAAGGCTATGCGCAATGATAGCTTTTCATGTATTCCCTATTTAAGTTTTATTATTTTACTTCGCTACCCGGCTTCACCTCACGTCCCGGCATGATAACTGCCAGACTGCCGTCGTTGTTTTCGGCACTTAGAATCATGCCTTCGCTGACGATGCCTTTCAGTTTGCGCGGAGCAAGGTTGGCGATGAAGCAAACCTGTTTGCCTACCAGTTCTTCCGGTTGATAATGCTTGGCAATACCCGATACGATAGTACGTGTTTCCAGTCCGTCGTCGATTTTGAATTGAAGCAATTTATCCGCTTTCGGCACTTTCTGACATTCAAGAATGGTACCTACACGGATATCCAGTTTCGTGAAGTCGTCGAATTCGATGTTCGGGCGGATAGGATTAGCCTTGTAGTTGGCTTCTTCGTTTGCTTTCTTTGTATCGAGCAATTTTTGTACTTGTGCTTCGATAGTAGCGTCCTCAATCTTTTCGAACAATAATTCCGGTTTGTTCAATTGGTGACCTACAGGCAGAAGGTTGTCACGTCCCAGTTCAGACCATTCGAAAGTATTCATGTTCAGCATTTTGCGGAGTTTTTCCGAGCTGAACGGCAGGAACGGATCGAAAGCGATGGCAAGGTTGGCAACCAGTTGCAGGGAGATGTTGAGGATGGTACCTACACGCTCCATATCTGTTTTTGCCAGTTTCCACGGTTCGGTGTCGGCCAGGTATTTGTTGCCGATACGTGCCAGGTTCATGGCTTCTTTCTGTGCGTCGCGGAATTTGAATACGTCGAGCAGTTTTTCCACTTCTGCTTTTACGTCTGCAAATTCTTTCAGTGTTTCCTTGTCGTAGTCGGTCAGTTCACCTTGTGCAGGTACGCGCCCGTCGAAGTATTTTTGAGTCAATACCATTGCACGGTTCACGAAGTTACCGTATACGGCTACCAGTTCGTTATTATTGCGTGCCTGGAAGTCTTTCCAGGTGAAGTCGTTGTCTTTCGTTTCCGGTGCGTTGGCGGTCAGTACGTAGCGGAGTACGTCCTGTTTGCCGGGGAAGTCCGCCAGGTATTCGTGCAACCATACAGCCCAGTTGCGGGAAGTGGAGATTTTGTCTCCTTCGAGGTTGAGGAATTCGTTGCTCGGCACGTTGTCCGGCAGGATATAGCTGCCTTCTGCTTTCAGCATGGCGGGGAATACGATGCAGTGGAACACGATGTTGTCTTTCCCGATGAAATGGATCAGGCGGGTTTCAGGATCTTTCCACCATGTTTCCCAGCTGTCGGGGAGAAGTTCTTTGGTGTTGGATATGTAGCCAATAGGTGCGTCAAACCATACATAAAGCACTTTTCCTTCTGCTCCTTCTACGGGAACAGGGATACCCCAGTCGAGGTCACGGCTCACGGCACGTGGTTGCAGTCCCATGTCGAGCCAGCTTTTGCATTGGCCGTATACGTTGGGACGCCATTCTTTGTGATCTTCCAGAATCCATTTGCGCAGCCATCCTTCGTGCTTGTCGAGAGGAAGATACCAGTGTTTGGTTTCTTTCATCACCGGTTTGCTGCCGCTGATAGCACTTTTCGGGTTGATAAGATCCGTAGGAGAAAGTGAGGTTCCGCATTTTTCGCATTGGTCGCCGTAAGCGCCTTCGGAATGGCAGTGGGGACATTCTCCGGTGATATAACGGTCGGCAAGGAATGTTTTTGCTTCCTCGTCGTAATATTGTTCAGACGTTTTCTCGATGAATTCGCCTTTATCGTACAATGTTTTGAAGAAATCCGAAGCCAATTGGTGATGCGTCGGCGAAGTGGTGCGGCTATACACGTCGAATGAGATACCGAATTCTTCGAATGATTTTTTTATCAGCGAATGATAACGGTCTACTACATCCTGCGGAGTAATTCCTTCTTTCTTGGCACGAATCGTGATAGGTACCCCGTGTTCGTCCGAACCTCCGATGAATAATACATCTTCTTTTTTCAGACGCAGATAACGCACATAAATATCTGCCGGTACGTATACACCAGCCAAGTGACCGATATGGACAGGACCGTTCGCATACGGCAGTGCCGATGTGACGGTGGTTCTTTTAAATTTCTTTTCCATTATATAGTGTGATTTTTGTTGTTTTCAACTTTGTAATGTGCAAAGATAATGACTTTTCACCACAGATTACACGGATTAACACAGATTATTTCATTGAAAAGTGGTCACAGAATGAAACAGGAACGTTTCGTAATAAAAAAACAGGTAAAAAGAAAGTGTTTTACCCTAATATAAGTTGGCTAGAAAATAGCCAATTTGTATCGGGGTATTTTTATATTTTCTATTATGTTCTATTTTTAAGATTGAAACAGATTAGGAGTATCTAAACTGTATTCTAATAAAAGAAGTGACGTATAAAATACTGTATGAATATGCGGAATAAGTCATCTTTCTTGAATACAAATGAGTGAATATTCATGATTGTTGATAGAATCATGAATCATTTCTTTTAAAGGAAGACTTCGTTCCTTTTAAAGAAACGGTTTATTGGTCAGTGAGAAGTGCTTCCTTGCTTTTAAACGAAAGGACAAAAGGGTATTTAGAATACTTGTTTTGTGCTGGTTGCTGTCGAATAGGTAACATGTGAGTTGTTTCTATTTGAACTTATATTTGCAATAATCTGCTCCTGAAATTAGGAATTTTGCCTTTTTGATGTTGAATCGAATGATTTAAAGTCTGTTTTGTGTGAATATGGATTATGCAACTTGCTTATCCTTCAAGTTTTCCAATATACTCCGGACTCATCTTGTATATTTTTGATTCTGTATGAGTTTTATGTCCATTTTTTCTGCATAAAGTGATATTCTGTTCTAATGATAAGAATTACATGGTAAGATTATAGCTTTGCATTTCAATAAGTCAGTATAATCTATATAATTTCTTGCTCATTTCCTCTTTTATCATCTATTTCCATCTATATTTCTCCCCTTTTTCTTTCTTTTTTCTCGTAAGAAAGAATATATTTGTACCTAAGTTAAACGAAAACCAAAGCATGATATGATAACAACCCAGTTGCTTCGTCCTGAAAGTATTGTCGTAGTAGGGGCATCGAATAATGTGCATAAGCCGGGTGGCGCAATATTAAAGAATTTGATAAACGGAGGTTATCAGGGAGAACTTCGGGCGGTGAATCCGAAGGAAAAGGAAGTGCAGGGAGTTCCCGCCTTTGCGGATGTGAATGATCTGCCGGACACAGATCTGGCGGTGTTGGCTGTGCCTGCCTTGATGTGTCCTGATATGGTGGAAACATTGGCTAGCAAGAAACAAACCAGGGCATTTATCATACTCTCGGCTGGTTTTGGTGAAGAAACCCACGAAGGGGCGCTGTTGGAAGAACGTATTTTGGAAACAGTTAATAAATACGGCGCTTCACTGATTGGTCCTAATTGCATCGGATTGATGAATACATGGCATCATAGTGTATTCAGCCAGCCCATTCCTAATTTAAACCCCAAAGGGGTGGACTTGATTTCCAGCTCCGGTGCTACGGCGGTATTTATTCTCGAAAGTGCCGTAACAAAAGGTTTGCAGTTCAATTCAGTCTGGTCGGTGGGAAACGCCAAGCAGATCGGTGTAGAAGATGTATTGCAATTTATGGATGAGAACTTCGATCCCGAAAAAGATTCTCATCTGAAACTACTCTATATTGAAAGTATTCAGAATCCGGACAGGCTGTTATTCCATGCTTCGTCTTTGATTAGAAAAGGGTGCAAGATTGCGGCAATCAAAGCCGGAAGTTCGGAGAGCGGAAGCCGGGCGGCATCTTCCCATACAGGAGCAATCGCCAGTTCCGATTCGGCAGTAGAGGCTTTGTTCCGTAAAGCAGGCATTGTGCGTTGCTTCTCTCGTGAAGAATTGACTACTGTGGGTTGCGTGTTTACTTTACCCGAATTGAAAGGAAAGAATTTTGCCATTATCACTCATGCCGGAGGGCCGGGAGTGATGCTGACAGATGCGTTGAGTAAAGGCGGACTGAATGTGCCTAAGCTGGAGGGAGAAGTAGCCGAGGAACTAAAAGCCCAACTATTCCCCGGTGCTGCCGTCGGAAATCCTATTGATATTCTGGCTACCGGAACACCGGAACATCTGCGCCTTTGCATTGACTACTGCGAGGAAAAGCTTGACAATATAGACGCCATGATGGCCATCTTCGGAACTCCGGGATTGGTTACTATGTTTGAAATGTATGATGTGCTTCACGAAAAGATGCAGACTTGCAAGAAACCGATTTTTCCCATTCTTCCTTCCATTAATACAGCCGGAGCAGAGGTTTCCGCCTTCCTGGCAAAAGGGCATGTGAATTTTGCAGACGAAGTGACCCTGGGTACTGCTCTTTCACGTATCGTCAATGCTCCTAAACCGGCAGTTCCTGAAATAGAATTGTTCGGAGTGGACGTTCCGAGGATTCGTCGTATTATTGATTCGATTCCGGAGGATGGTTATATCGCTCCCAATTATGTACAGGCATTGTTGCATGCTGCCGGTATTCCGTTGGTAGATGAATTTGTTTCCGATAATAAAGAGGAGATAGTAGCTTTTGCCCGTCGGTGCGGATTTCCGGTAGTTGCCAAGGTTGTTGGTCCTGTGCACAAATCAGATGTCGGCGGTGTCGTTCTGAACATTAAAAGTGAGCAACATCTGGCACTGGAATTCGATCGTATGATGCAGATACCTGATGCAAGAGCAATTATGGTACAGCCGATGCTGAAAGGTACGGAACTGTTTGTTGGCGCAAAATATGAAGAGAAGTTCGGTCACGTGGTACTTTGTGGTTTGGGAGGTATTTTTGTGGAGGTGCTGAAAGATGTATCTTCCGGTTTGGCTCCGCTTTCTTACGAAGAAGCTTATTCAATGATTCATTCTTTGCGTGCTTATAAAATCATTCAGGGAACACGTGGGCAAAAGGGAGTCAACGAAGATAAATTTGCTGAAATTATTGTCCGTTTGTCCACTTTACTACGTTTCGCTACAGAGATCAAAGAAATGGATATAAATCCGCTCTTAGCAACAGAAAAGGCCGTTGTAGCAGTTGATGCGCGTATCAGAATAGAAAAATAGGACTATTCTTTCATTCATTGAGACATAGTTTTTATATATATTTCGAGAAATATTATTCCAAGATCCAAACTTTCTCCATCTTATTTTGCCAAGTGTTTCCAAAACAATTTGGAGTATTGCCAATGGATTTTGTAAGTTAATATTGATTTAGAACTATAAAGATTAGGTAAAAAGAATCTCTTAAAAGAATGATTTGATGAAAAAGTATGTAAATTTGTTCGTCTTCGTATTCATGATAGATGCCTGTTTTTCACGGGGGGGGGGGAAAGCACAGACAAAGTCTGCAGTGGGTTATAAAAATCTGATTGTAGATATTGCCAGGCCTGACTCTACGGTGAGTAAAGCTGCGGATGGGTGTTTTTATGTGTATGTTACCGAATTTACCAGAAATGTTCCGATAATGAAGTCGAAAGATTTGGTAGAATGGATGTATTGCAACACGGCATTCCCGATAAGACTCGTCCTTGGTTTGAGCCTAAAGATGGAATTTGGGCACCCGATATTAAAATTATATGGACGGTAAATATGTGTTGTATTATGTAATGTCGGTGTGAGGAGGATCTCCTTCTTACGAAACACAAAAAGCACCTGTATTTAATAACTGATTTTCAAATAAACCAATTATAATCTTAAATACCACAAGCATGAAACATACCCCTATTAGCAGGCGGGATTTTCTAAAGAATTTAGGCATAGCCGGGGCTGGCACTCTTCTTGCAGCAAGCCCTTGGCTTTCTGCTTTTTCGGAGGTGATGAACACCTCAAACGAGAAGTGTCGTCTGGCAATTATCGGGCCTGGTTCCCGGGGACGGTTTTTAATGGGATTTTTAGCTAAGAACCCCAAAGTCGATATTGTAGCATTGTGCGACATTTATAAACCGTCTATTGAGAACGCATTGAAACTTGCACCTAATGCCAAAGTGTATGGTGATTACCGGGAAGTGTTGGAAGATAAGTCGATAGATGCTATACTCGTAGCTACTTCTCTTAGCTCGCATTGTAAGATCGTATTGGATGCTTTCGACGCAGGAAAGCATGTGTTCTGTGAAAAGTCAATAGGTTTCACGATGGAAGAGTGTTACCGTATGTATCAGAAGCATCGTAGCACGGGAAAGATTTTCTTCACAGGACAACAGCGTCTGTTCGATCCTCGTTACATTAAAGCAATGGAGATGATTCATGCAGGTACCTTTGGTGAAATAAATGCCATCCGTACTTTCTGGAATCGGAATGGGGATTGGAGACGTTCGGTACCTTCACCCAATTTGGAACGCCTGATAAATTGGCGTCTTTACAAAGAGTTCTCAAAAGGACTGATGACGGAACTCGCTTGCCATCAACTTCAGATCGGAAGCTGGGCTTTGCGTAAGATACCCGAAAAGGTGATGGGACACGGTGCCATCACTTATTGGAAAGACGGCAGAGATGTGTATGACAATGTGAGCTGTGTATATGTGTTTGATGATGGGGTAAAGATGACATTTGACTCTGTTATTTCCAATAAATTCTATGGACTGGAAGAACAGATCATGGGTAATCTCGGAACGGTAGAACCGGAAAAGGGAAAATATTACTTTGAAAGTGTAGCTCCTGCACCGGCCTTCCTGCAAATGGTGAATGACTGGGAAAACAAAGTGTTTGACTCTCTGCCTTTTGCCGGAACAAGCTGGGCGCCGGAAACAGCAAACGAAAACAAAGGAGAATTCATTATCGGAGAACGTCCCAAGAGCGATGGTACATCATTGTTGTTGGAAGCTTTTGTTGAGGCCGTCATAACACAAAAACAACCTAAAAACATCGCAGAAGAAGGGTATTATGCAAGTATGCTCTGTTTGTTGGGACATCAGGCATTGGAAGAAGAACGGACACTCTATTTCCCTGATGAGTATAAAATAGACTATCTGAACCATCAATCTGTAAAAACATCCGAAGCAATATGAAAGACACGATTGTAACCGCACGACGTAAGAAAATAGAGTTAATCACTTTACTCGTTTGTTTCGTAGTATCTAATTTGCTACATCTTTATGCAATTATTGCTTATCATGCACCATTTACGGAGATGATAACGTCTATTTTTTATATAATTATATTTACTTTTGTGCTTTATGCTTTCTGGGGGATTTTGCGTCTCTTGTTTTATGGAATGCAAGCACTATTTAAAAAGAAAAGCAGGAGTTGATAGTTTTCTTGCATAATTTTAAAGAAGAACTTAATCAATATCAATGAAAATAAATAATTTATGGTAACACGAAGGGATTTTTTGAAAACGATGTCGATGGCTTCAGCCGGATTGGCATTGGGAACCGGTGATTTATTACATGCGCAAACTGCTTCACCTAAAAAAGGAAGAGGTGACAAAGTGAAGATTGCTTATATCGGCATTGGTAACCGTGGAGAGCAGATTATTGAAGACTTTGCACGGACAGGTATGGTGGAAGTGGTGGCTTTATGTGATGTAGATATGGGTGCCAAACATACACAAAAGATAATGGCTAAATATCCGAAAGCAAAGCAGTTTAGGGATTTTCGCCAAATGTTTGATAAGGCCGGTAACGAATTTGATGCTGTAGCAATTGCTACTCCCGACCATTCGCATTTCCCGATCAGTATGCTGGCTTTGGCATCCGGAAAGCACGTATATGTAGAGAAACCGCTGGCACGTACCTTCTATGAAGCGGAACTGTTGATGCAAGCTGCGCTTAAACGTCCGAACTTGGTTACTCAAGTAGGAAATCAGGGACATTCTGAAGCAAACTATTTCCAGTTTAAAGCCTGGATGGATGCGGGAATTATCAAAGACGTTACTGCTATCACTGCCCACATGAATAACCCACGTCGTTGGCATAAATGGGACACTAATATTTATAAACTTCCTTCCGGTCAGCAACTGCCGAAAGATCTGGATTGGGACACTTGGCTCGGAGTTACTCCTTATCACGAGTATAATAAAGATTATCATTTGGGACAATGGCGTTGTTGGTATGATTTTGGTATGGGAGCATTGGGCGACTGGGGAGCACATATCCTCGACACGGCTCACGAATTCCTGGAACTGGGATTGCCATACGAAGTCACTATGCAATATGCAAAAGGGCATAATGATTACTTCTTCCCGTATTCTTCCACGATTCTCTTCCGTTTCCCGCAGCGTAAAGGAATGCCACCGGTAGATATTACCTGGTATGATGGTTTGGATAATCTTCCTCCTATTCCTGCCGGTTATGGAGTTTCGGGACTAGATCCGAACATCCCGGTAACTAATCAGGGAGATACTCCGAAGTCTAAGTTGAATCCAGGAAAGATCATTTATACTAAGGATTTGATCTTCAAGGGTGGTAGTCATGGAAGCACTTTGTCTATAATTCCGGAGGAGAAAGCAAAAGAGATGGCAGACAAGTTGCCGAAGGTTCCTAAAAGTCCTTCCAATCACTTCGAGAACTTCTTGTTGGCATGTAACGGTATTGAAAAGACACGCTCACCGTTCGAAATCAATGGAGTGTTGAGTCAGGTATTCTCACTGGGGGTGATGGCTCAACGACTTAATACACAGTTGTTCTTTGATCCTCGTACGAAGCAGATTACAAATAATGAATTTGCTAATGCAATGCTGGCGGGACTTCCACCGCGTAAAGGTTGGGATGAATTTTGTAAATTATAAATAGAAAATAGCCTTTTCCATTCCTTCTTCTAATATAAGGGAGTGGGAAAGACTAATCAATGATTATGAAGAAGAATATCGTATTAACTTTACTTTTATTCTGTACCGCTTCTTTAGGTGCGCAGAATTGGGAACCTCTTTTCAATGAGAAAAACCTGAAAGGATGGAAGAAATTGAATGGCAAAGCCGAGTATAAAATTGTAGATGGTGCCATTGTCGGTGTATCTAAAATGGGAACACCCAATACTTTTTTGGCAACGACAAAGAATTATGGTGACTTTATCCTTGAGTTTGACTTCAAGGTAGATGACGGTTTAAATTCCGGAGTACAGCTTCGTAGTGAAAGCAAGAAAGATTATAAGAAAGGTCGTGTACACGGTTATCAGTTTGAGATCGATCCTTCCAAACGCGCTTGGTCAGGTGGTATCTATGATGAGGCACGTAGAAACTGGCTTTATCCTTTGACGCTGAATCCGTCGGCAAAAACCGCTTTTAAGAATAATGCATGGAATAAAGCTCGTATTGAGGCTGTGGGTAACTCAATCCGTACTTGGATAAACGGAGTACCTTGTGCTAATATCTGGGATGATATGACTCCTGTGGGCTTCATTGCTTTGCAAGTGCATGCCATTGGAAATGCGGCAGATGAAGGTAAAACTGTTAGTTGGAAAGATATCCGCATTTGTACGACAGACGTAGAACGCTATCAGACACCGGAAGCGCAAGCTGCACCGGAAGTGAATCTGATTGCCAACACGATTTCTCCGAATGAAGCAAAAGAAGGATGGACTCTATTATGGGATGGTAAGACTACTGATGGATGGAGAGGAGCTAAGCTTTCTACTTTCCCTGCAAAAGGCTGGAAGATAGAAGATGGAATTCTGAAAGTAATGAAGAGTGGTGGCGCTGAATCTGCTAATGGCGGTGATATTGTGACTACCCGTAAATACAAGAACTTTATTCTGAAAGTAGATTTTAAGATTACCGAAGGTGCCAATAGCGGAATTAAATATTTCGTAAACCCGGATATGAATAAAGGTGCAGGCTCTGCTATCGGTTGTGAATTCCAGATTCTTGATGATGACAAACATCCTGATGCAAAACTGGGTGTGAAAGGTAACAGAAAGCTAGGTTCGTTGTATGATTTGATTCCGGCTCCTAAGAATAAACCTTTCAACAAGAAAGAGTTTAATACTGCTACCATTATCGTAAAAGGTAACCATGTAGAACATTGGTTGAACGGAGTTAAATTGATTGAATATGATCGTAACAATGATATGTGGAATGCATTGGTAGCATACAGTAAATATAAAAACTGGCCTAATTTCGGAAATCCGGAGGAAGGAAATATACTTCTTCAGGATCACGGAGACGAAGTATGGTTCAAGAACGTGAAAATTAAAGAACTGAAGTAAGGCGTATTCCATATTATTGTGGGAGATACGTCAAAATTCTTTATGACTTTTTATTCAGGCACGGATTGCGCGAATTTCACGGTTGTTCTAATGAAATAGCAATCGTGTAATTTGGGTAATCCGTGCCTAATTTGTCCTGCTATACGATGCAAGTCCCTATTCAACATATGTATAAGCCGTCCCATGAAGGCAGTGGACTGCTTTATGCCTGGTTTCTTTCCATGCATACACGGGTGGATATTATCCTGTATAGCAAGAAAACGGAAGGAGAATTGTTGTTTGTGGTCAATTGTATTTATGATGCATTGTGCCGGTTGGAAAAGATGGCGAACTTTTATAATCCGGCCAGTGAATTGGCTTATGTCAACCGGACAGCTTTTGTTTCTCCGGTCGTTCTTAGCGAAGAACTCTATTCAATGATTGATCTATGTCTGGAATATAATGGGAAGACTCTGGGGTGTTTTGATATTACAGTCCATTCAGAAAATTACAATCAGAACACGATACAATCGGTCCATTTATCAGCTGAAGATCATAGTATCTATTTTTCACGACCGGGAGTTGCTGTCAACTTATCTGGTTTCCTCAAAGGGTATGCTTTGGAAACAATTAAAAGCATATTGAATGAGTGTGTGATAGAAAATGCATTGATAAATATGGGAAACAGTTCCGTCCTTGCTTTAGGTAATCATCCGGTAGGAACGGGATGGAAAGTCAATAATATACTTCTTCATAATGAGTGTCTTACAACCTCTGGTAATGACTCTCCTGAACGTCGGCATATTGTTTCTCCTCGAGATGGAAAATTGGTGGAAGGTGCTCGACAGATATCTGTAGTTACAACTAATGGGGCAATAGGAGAAATATTGTCTACCGCTTTGTTTGCTGCTGACAGCGAACTGCGCAAGGATTTACTGGCTGAATTCTCTTCTGTATTAAGCCAGTTTTTCTTGATTGGTTATTAGGTATTTCTCTGATGTGCTAATATTTGTTTTCCTAAGTAGCTATGTTTGATTTTAAAGTATTCTGATGGGTTTTTCAATTATTAATAATTAAGGAGGTAGTTATTAATAGTTGAGGTGATAACTACTGATATCTGACAGGGCTTTTTGGGGCATATAGATACAAAATAGATACGGTAACTATTGTCAGGGAATGAGAACGCTATATGATAGAGATGCTCAATAATTCTGTTTCAGGTATAAATAAGGTATTGTTATTGCTAAAAGTGACAGTGTGGTACTTTGCGGTTTGGGAGGTGTTTTTGTGGAGGTGCTGAAAGATGTGTCTTCCGGTCTGGTTCCTTTTTTAGCTACACCAAAAGCCGTTGTAGCAGTTGACGCGGCGTATCCGAATAGAAAAATAGGACTATTCTTTCATTCATTGAGACATATTTACTATCTTTCCGCTGTGATTTTGCCTACATTTGGTAACTCAAACGGAAGGATAGAAAATATGTATATTTATGAAGAAAGTTCTAATACTTTTAATCTGTTTAATAGGCTATCAGATAAGCTGCCATGCACAAATGGCGGATGAACATTATTATTTTAAAAATCTAAGTGTACAAAACGGCTTATCCCAGAATACGGTTAATGCGATTTTGCAGGACAGGCAAGGCTTTATGTGGTTCGGCACCAAAGATGGCTTGAATAGATATGACGGTTTATCATTCCGTAAATTCAAACATGATGACCGTACTCGACGGAGTATCGGAAATAATTTTATCACAGCACTTTATGAAGATACGAAAGGAGATATTTGGGTAGGTACTGACGTGGGACTTTATATCTATGATCCTGAAAAAGACTCTTTCCGGCACTTTACCGAATTGAGTGAGGAAAACACTAAAATAGAACATACTGTAACCGCAATTTCCGGAGACAACGAAGGATGCGTTTGGGTGGCAGTGGAATCACAGGGACTGTTCTGTTATAATCTCGAGAAAGGAGAGCTTCAAAACTATACCTTACAGAACTTCTCCTTTCTTACTACTAATGTTGAGACCTTTGCTTTTGACAATAGCGGAACCCTTTGGATCGGCTGTTATGGTGATGGACTATTCTATTCGAAAGACCGTCTGCAAACCCTTCATCCTTATCTTTCGCCTCTGGATAACAAGGAATTTTATGCGAACGACGTAGTGACCTGTATTGTGAAAGGTGCATACAATTGTCTGTATGTAGGTTCTTTAAAGGGAGGGGTGAAAGAGCTGAACCTGACCTCTAACAAATTGCATGACTTGCTTTCAGAAGATGAAAGTGGAGAGCCTGTTTTCTGTCGTGAACTGTTGGTCGCTTCTGACAATGAACTATGGATTGGTGCAGAGTCGGGACTTTATATTTATAATTTCCGGTTAAGTAAGTACGCCCATTTGCGCAGTTCGATCAATGACCCTTATTCTTTATCCGATAATGCCATTTATTCATTGTGTAAAGATCGTGAGGGTGGCATATGGATTGGTTCTTACTTTGGTGGTATAAACTACTATCCCCGTTTTTATACGAACTTCGAGAAATATTATCCCAAAGGGACTGATAAAGGTTTGCATGGGAAACGGGTACGTGAGTTCTGTCAGGATAACCAAGGAATTCTGTGGATTGGTACAGAAGATGGCGGTCTGAATCGTTTTAATCCTAAGACCAAGACTTTTTCTTTTTTTACACCAAGCAATGCTTTTACAAATGTTCATGGGCTGTGTTTAGTTGATGATAACCTTTGGGTGGGCACTTTTTCGAAAGGAGTGAAAGTGGTGGATACGCGTACGGGAGCTATTGTGAAAACCTATCAGAAGACAGATTCGCCCCGCTCATTGATAGATAACAGTGTTTTCTCTATTTGTAGAACGACGACAGGGGATATTTATCTGGGTACTTTATTCGGTTTGTTGCGTTATAATAGACAATCTGACGATTTTGACCGGATACCAGAGCTGAATGGCCGGTTTGTATATGACATAAAAGAAGATTTCGGAGGAAACCTTTGGCTGGCCACTTATGCAAACGGCGCTTACTGTTATAATGTAAGCGAGAAGAAATGGAAGAATTATCTGCACAATGAAAATGATCCGAAAAGCCTTCCGTATGATAAAGTGGTAAGTATCTTCGAAGATTCTCACCGGCAAGTTTGGTTGACAACTCAAGGCGGAGGGTTCTGCCTGTTCCACCCGGAAACGGAAACTTTTACCAGCTATAATCTGGCAGACGGATTGCCAAACGATGTTGTTTATCAGATTGTAGAAGATAAAGACGGATTTTTCTGGTTGACAACGAATAATGGGCTCGTATGTTTCCAACCTACTACCGGAACAATGAAAGTATATACTACCTCTAATGGTCTGCTGGGCGATCAGTTTAATTACCGCTCCAGTCTGGAGACGGAAGACGGTACGATTTATTTGGGAAGTATCGACGGTTTTATCGCTTTCAACCCGAAAACTTTTTCAGAGAATAGGTCGCTTCCATCTATTGTGATTACGGATTTCCTGTTGTTTGGTAAAGAAGTGTATGTCGGTGAACCGGGATCTCCATTGAAAAAGAGTATCACTTTCTCTGATGAACTCATTCTCCAGTCTAACCAGAACTCTTTTTCTTTCCGGGTAACAGCATTAGACTTTCAAGCTCCAAGAATGAGTAAAATCATGTATAAACTGGATGGTTTTGATGCAGATTGGCTGACAATTGGCGAAAGTCCTATCGTTACTTATTCCAATCTGCGATATGGCAATTATACATTCAAGGTGAAAGTTTCTAATAGTGACGGAGTATGGAATGAAAACGAAATATCATTAAAAGTGCATATCCTTCCGCCTTTTTATTTTTCTGCTTGGGCTTATTTTGTGTATGCTTTGTTGATTATAGGTTGTTCTTTGTATATAATTATGTATTTCAAAAGACGTAGTAATAATAAGCATCGCAGGCAGATGGAGAAGTTTGAGCAGGAGAAGGAGCGTGAGGTTTATCATGCAAAGATTGACTTTTTCACGAATGTAGCTCATGAGATACGTACACCGCTGACATTGATTAAAGGTCCGTTGGAAAACATCATACTGAAAAAACAAGTGGATGCTGAAACCCGTGAGGACTTGAACGTCATGAAACAGAACACGGAACGATTACTTAATCTGACCAATCAGCTACTTGACTTTCGCAAGACGGAAAGCCAGGGATTCCGGTTGAACTTTGCAAAATGCAATATAACGGAAGTACTGAAAGAAACCCATGTACGTTTCACTTCTCTTGCAAAACAGAAAGGGTTGGATTTTACCCTACAGGTTCCAGAGAAGGACTTCTATGCTCATGTTAATCAGGAAGCATTTACGAAGATTATTAGCAATCTGCTGAACAATGGAATGAAATATGCCGAAAGTTATGTACATGTAATGTTGGAAGCTCCCCAAAGGGATGATAATAATCTATTCCGTATTCGCACAGTGAACGATGGAGTAATTATTCCTGATGCAATGAAAGAGGAGATTTTTAAACCTTTTGTTCGTTTTAATGAACAAGAGGACGGAAAGGTGACTACCGGTACTGGAATCGGTTTAGCACTCTCCCGCTCGCTGGCTGAATTCCATCTGGGAACGTTGGTTATGGAGGCAGGAGAGGAAAGTAATATTTTCTGTTTGACTTTACCGGTTGTTCAGGATACGACAATCACTTTGACTCCGGAGGCGGAGGTTGAAATTGAAAGGGTTAACGAAATTCCTGCAGAGCAGGCAGGAAAGAAAGATAATCGCCCCGCTGTGCTGGTAGTGGAAGATAATCCTGATATGCTAACTTTTGTTGTCCGTCAATTGTCGAGAGATTATACAGTGCTGACAGCCACTAATGGTGCAGAAGCCTTACAGGTGCTCGATGGCAATTATGTGAACTTAGTGATAAGTGATGTTGTGATGCCCGTGATGGATGGTTTTGAATTATGTAAGACTATTAAGTCAGATTTGAATTACAGTCATATTCCTGTCATCCTGCTGACTGCCAAGACCAATATACAATCAAAGATAGAAGGGATGGAACTGGGGGCAGATGCTTATATTGAAAAACCTTTCTCTGTAGAATATCTGCAAGCATGTGCTTCTAATCTTATTCAGAATAGGGAAAAATTACGTCAGGCTTTTGCAGAGTCTCCTTTTATAGCTGCTAATACAATGGCCTTAACAAAAGCTGATGAGGAGTTTATTAAGAGGTTGAACGAAGTAATCCAAATTAATTATGGCAACCCTGAATTTAGCATGGATGATATGGCGGATAAGCTGAATATGAGCAGGTCTAACTTTTATCGGAAAATAAAGGGAGTCTTGGATTTGAGCCCGAATGAGTTTTTACGCTTGGAGCGTTTGAAAAAGGCGGCCCAATTGCTGAAAGAGGGAGAAAACCGTGTGAATGAAATCTGTTATATGGTAGGATTTAATTCTCCGTCTTACTTTGCTAAATGTTTTCAAAAGCAATTTGGAGTATTGCCTAAAGATTTTGTTAATTCGAAAGAAGAGTAGTTTATACATAAAGCTGTATTTCATTCTATTGCATCTATTATATTGAGATTTTATAATTTATTAGTGTAAATTTTTTTAATAATACTATAAGATATGATGACCAGACAAAAGACAGTGTGGCTTGCACTATTACTAATTGGATTATATACTGATTTTTTGAATGCCAGTGAGATAATGAGATGGATGATTGCTTCTTCCGATAGTATTTGCTGGAAAGTGAATGGGGCGCATAATGACCACATTGAAATGAGTGGACTGAAAGTTTCAACGGTATTGCGCTATGGTGTTAATGAGGCAGGTGAATGGGTGATTGACCGGAATATGGTTTTACCTACTTTTCGTACTATCCCTAATGATACCCATGGTAGTTTACAACACCATTTTAATGGGGACTGGGCACATTTATGTCTTGTAAATGGCCAGCCGTTAGTAGGGGAAAAGGTGGAGACTGTATCGTTGAATGGAATTATGACTGTAAAGAGTATATATGCTGCTAGGGGGATTTCATTGACACGTACGCTTTTTCCTTCCACATCACAACCGGCCTTCTGTGAGAAATATGAGTTGGAGAATACGACAGATCACCCACAGACAGTTCAATTCCCATCGACCACTCTTTCTTATTCTACTGATGAGACAAAAGGAGTGGAGGGTAGCTATACATTAACGGCCACTCTTTCTTCTCCAGTAAAAAATGGTACTTATCTACTGAAAGCCGGAGAAAAAGCTTGGTTTCAGGTAGTCTATGCAGGATATAAGAAACATGATCAGGAGTTGGCGCTGGATGTTAATAATGAACTTTTGGCACGTCGGAGATTTTTGAGACGGATACAAGGTAACCTTGTGTTAGAAACTCCGAATGACGTAATCAATACCATGTTTTCTTTTGCCAAGATACGTGGTTCGGAAAGCATATTTGATACCAAAGGCGGATATATGCAAAGCCCTGGCGGAGAAGCTTATTATGCTGCTGTTTGGGCAAATGATCAGGCTGAATATATCAATCCATTTTTTCCATATTTAGGTTATCAAGCCGGAAATCGTTCGGCTATGGATTCATTCGGCTTGTTTATGCGCTATATGAATGATGAGTATAAACCTTTACCCTCGTCTATAATTGCAGAGGGGATTGATTGTTTTGGTGTTGCGGGTGATCGTGGTGATGTAGCAATGGTTGGCTATGGTGCAGCACGTTATGCTTTGGCATCCGGTAATCGTAATGAGGCTGAAAAATTGTGGCCGCTGATTGAATGGTGTCTGGAGTATTGTCATCGCCAACTGAACGTAGACGGGGTAGTAAAATCAGATTCAGATGAACTTGAAAATCGTTTTCCTGCCGGAAAAGCTAATCTATGTACATCTTCATTATATTATGATGCCTTGATTTCAGCTGCTTATCTGGGGAAAGCGTTGAAAAAAGAACATAAACAGATAAAGTCTTATCAGGATAGGGCTGCTGAACTTTATAAGAACATTGATGTATATTTTGCCCGTAATGTAGAGGGGTATGATACTTATCGCTATTATGATGGTAATACTGTACTACGTTCATGGATTTGCATTCCTTTGACTATGGGTATTTATGAGCAGGCGAAAGGTACTGTAGAGGCTCTATTCTCTGATAAACTATGGATGGAGAATGGGTTGTTAACTCAGTCGGGTACTTCTACTTATTGGGATCGTTCTACACTCTATGCTTTCCGGGGGGCTTACTCTTGTGGTGCTAGAGACATAGCTACTGAATATTTGGATAAATACTCTGCTACTCGTTTGTTGGGTGATCATGTTCCTTACGCAGTGGAAGCGTGGCCGGAGGGAAACCAAAGGCATTTGTCCACAGAAAGTGCTTTGTATTGTCGCATTATGACTGAGGGCTTGTTCGGCATCCGTCCCATAGCATTGGATGCTTTTGTGATGACACCGCAGTTGCCGGAAAGTTGGAACATGATGTCATTGAAACGTGTCTGTGCATTTGGTTCCATATTCGATATTGAGGTGAAGCGTGATAAAGATAACAAACTGTCGGTTTTGATAAAAAAGGATCATAAGATTGTAAAAAGAAGCAAGATAATGAACGGAAAACCGATCGAAGTGCGCATTTAAATAAGATAAAATAATCTGCCCTTTGGTTTAAGCCAATTTTGGTAACAAAATTGGCTTAAATATTATTTTTTAGTACGATTCTGGTTGATTTGTTATATCATTTGGTCTGGTTATTTCCTAATGATTGGCAGATACGCCCTATTTTTGTGTCGGATGTCATTAACAAATTAAATATATTATTTTTTATATGAGAAGTCTATTGATCGTATTTTATTGTCTAGTATCAGCTCTCACCATTAAGGCAAATGGACAGGATCGTTTGTGGAAGATACAGACAACTGATTATCACGGAACTTATTACGGGGCAACAGTAGCCAATGGAGGTATTGGTATCCTGCCGTGGAAAGAGCCGTTTTCTATTCGCCATGTCATGCTGAACCATGTTTTTGATTCTGCTACTCCTCAAGATGTGAGCCGTGTTTTACGAGGAATCAATCCATTCAATTTACAGATGCAAATTAATGGACAGACTGTAAATGGCGATAATATTTCGGGATGGGAACAGTGTATAGATATGAAAGAAGCTACTCATAATACGCATTTCATTTGTGATGGAAAAGCAGATGTGTCTTATAGTATCTGTGCTCTAAGAAATTTGCCTTATGCGGGACTAGTTCGTGTGGAGGTTACGGCACTGGGGGATATGTATTTGACAGTGTCAAATCCTATCGAGGTGCCTGATGAGTATAAAAACATAGGTTCGAAACTGGTCAATGTGAATGTTAATGGGAATGATATAAAAATAGTGCGTACTTGGGCTTTATCAAAACACCGTGAACAGAAAGTTTCGGCTTCTTCCGCATTTATTTATGATAAGAATTCTAACGTGCAGCAACAATATAATGGGAATGGGCAGATTTCTATTCCATTAAAGAAAGGAGAGAAATTCTTCTTTACTTTATTAGGTGCTGTTTGTACCGGGCGTGATTTTATAGATCCGTACAATGAGGCGGACCGTGAAGTTATTTATGGTGCGAAAGAGGGATTGGCGCGTCTGATGGATGGGCATCAGAAACTCTGGGACGAGATGTGGAAAGGTGATATTGTGATTGAGGGGGATGACGAAGCGCAGCGTGCTGTGCGTTTTGCACTTTATAATCTGTATTCCAATGCACGCAAAGGAAGTCGGTTGAGTATACCTCCTTTTGGGCTTTCTTCACAGGGATATAATGGACATATTTTCTGGGATACCGAATTTTGGATGTATCCGCCTATGCTCTTTATGAATCAGGGGATTGCACGAACAATGATGGACTATCGTACTGACAGGTTGGAAGCTGCTTGTCAGAAAGCATTAAGTTATGGATATGATGGAGCTATGTTTCCTTGGGAAAGTGATGATGCAGGAGAAGAGGCGTGCCCAACTTGGGCGTTGACTGGTCCTTTTGAGCATCATATCACTGCTGATATCGCTATTGCGGCTTGGAATTATTACTGTATGAGCGGAGATCAACGATGGTTGCGTGAAGAAGGGTTCCCTTTAATGGAGAAAGTGGCAGAATTTTGGGTAAGTCGTGTAGAAAAGAATGACGATGGTTCCTATTCGATTCGTAATGTTGTTTGTGCCGATGAATATGCAGAGGGTGATGATAATGCCTTTACGAACGGTACTGTTATTCGCGCATTACAGGATGCTACTAAGGCTGCTTTCATATGTGGGGTTAAAGCTCCGGTAATTTGGAAAGAAATAGCAGCAAAGCTACGTATCCCCAAATTTGAAAATGGAGTGACTATGGAGTATGATGGTTATAGTGGACAGGTTATCAAGCAGGCGGATGCTAATTTACTGGTCTATCCATTAAACCTGATTACCCGTCCGGAAGAAATTCGTAAAGATTTGGAGTATTATGAGGGGAAGATTGACAAAGGAGGTCCTGCAATGTCTTTCTCTGTATTGGCTTTGCAATATGCACGCCTTGGTGAGGGAGATAAGGCATATGAGCTGTTTGTGCAGAGCTTCCGTCCTAATCAGTTACCGCCGTTCGGTGTTCTTTCTGAGGGTGCAGGAGGTACTAATCCTTATTTCTCAACTGGTGCGGGGGGACTTTTGCAGACTGTAATCAATGGCTTTTGTGGTTTGGAAATTACAGATAACGGCATTAAACAATTGCCATCGAAATTGCCGGAACATTGGAGAAGGTTGGTAGTTAAAGGAGTCGGACCGGATGGTAAAACATATGTCCGGCTGCAGAAATGAGTTCAATTTTTTTGGTTGTGTAAATAAAAGTCAGAGGATGTATGCTTTGGGAGGGAAATTGAGACTGGAATTTCATTTATTGACCTGTTTTTAATATCCTAAGCTGGTAGAATTCCATATTTTTGTTGCGTATCACACAAGCTACAAGATGTTAGCTGTTGCTCAAGTTTGAAAATGAATTATTAATGTATTAACAGAACCAGTATTTATTTTATTACTGATTCATTTAATTGAATTTACATGAATTTAAAATGCTTATTTTGTGGAATACTTGTTGGGTTATATGTTGAGGCTATTGAAGCTGTCAATTATACTCCAGAAAAGATTTCAGCATCTATTTCCTTAAAAGTACCGGGAAATGAATCGGAAAAATACTCGCTGGATATGCGGCAGTTGAAGAATGACCGTTCATCTTATCTGTTGGAACCTTCAAAAGGTATTCCGATGGTAATAACTCAGAGAATGGAGGATATGAATGGTAAGTTACGCATCAATGTCAGTCTAACTGCATTAGAGGATGTTTATTTTAATTTTAGCGAGCAGTTGTCAACCGGTTTTAATCATGATGATTGCCAGTTCTATATGCCGGGGTTCTGGTATCGTCGCAATCTGCGATCTCCTAAGGAAGCACCTTCATTTCATACATCAGACAGCTGGTTGGTACGTGAGGATAGATTGAGTGCTCCTCTTACAGGTATTTATTCAGAAAAGGAAAAAAGCTTTGTGACAGTGAGTCGTATAGACAATTTTGCTAATGAGGTTTTGTCTACTCATCGAGAGGGAGAAATCATTCTTGCAGGTAAAACTTCAATAGGTTTTACTGGATTCGAAAATCAGAATGGAGTGGCAACACTTTCTTTCGGTTTTCCTTACCGTGAAGCACCTAAAAGCTATATTCGAAAATTAACATTGGCTCCGGCGGTAGAGGCTTTTCAGTCTCTGAAAAAAGGAGAAACAATGTTACTGACATGGGAGATTATGGAGAATAAAGCTGATGATTATTCTGATTTTATTCGGAATGCGTGGGAGTATAGCTATGACACTTATGCTCCGGCTCCGGTTGATACTCCTTATTCTATTGAGGATATGAAAGAAGTAATGAGCCGTTTCTTTGTCAATAGTCTGGTGACTGGTAATTCGTTGACTTTTAATTCGGGTATTCATTTGCGGACTGCTGATTGTCAGAGTAACGGCCAGGCAGAAGTAGGTTTTATCGGTCGTGTGCTTCTTAATGCATTCAATGCTTGGGAATATAGTTGGCAATGTGGCAGAGAGGATCTGAAAGAAAACAGTATGAAAGTATTCGATAGTTATTTGAAGAATGGCTTTACCCAAGCTGGTTTCTTTAAAGAATCGGTAAACTTTGATAGAGGGTATGAAGATCCTGTACATAGTATTCGTCGTCAATCAGAAGGAATTTATGCTATGCTTCATTTTCTTGCTTATGAAAAGGAGAATGGTCGTCGTCATCCTGAATGGGAGCAAAAGATGAAAAATATGCTTGATATACTTCTACAGTTGCAGCATGCGGATGGCAGTTTCCCCCGTAAATTCCACGATGATTTTACAGTAGTTGATGACAGTGGGGGAAGTACGCCTTCGGCCACTTTGCCTTTAATAATGGGATATAAATATTTTAAGGATAAACGTTATTTAGCCAGTGCTAAAAGGACAGCAGATTATCTGGAGAAAGTCTTGATATCTAAAGCTGACTATTTTTCATCTACTCTCGATGCCAATTGTGAAGATAAAGAGGCTTCTCTTTATGCTGCTACAGCAACTTACTATCTTTCGTTAATAACGAAAGGAGACGAGCATCGTCATTATGCCGACCTGACAAGAAAGGCTGCTTATTTTGCATTGTCATGGTATTATGTATGGGACGTTCCTTTTGCTCAAGGTCAGATGTTGGGTGATATCGGTCTGAAAACTCGTGGTTGGGGCAATGTCTCTGTAGAAAACAACCATATTGACGTGTTTGTTTTTGAATTTGCTTCGGTACTGCAATGGTTGTCAAAGGAATATGAGGAGCCACGTTTTGCCCATTTCGCAGAGGTGATCTCTACCTCCATGCGCCAATTGCTACCTCACGAAGGGCATCTATGTGGAATTGCTAAATCCGGTTTTTATCCGGAAGTCGTTCAACATACCAACTGGGACTATGGCAAAAATGGAAAAGGGTATTATAACGATATCTTCGCACCAGGATGGACAGTTGCATCTTTGTGGGAGTTATTGACTCCGGGACGTGCGGAACATTTCTTAAAATGACAGAAATAGGTCAGAAGATATCTCAATTATATTTTAATTTCATTTTGAACGATTTTTTTTAATTATTGGTTTATATGTTTTATTATATTTTATGTTGGTTGTCTACTTTTGCTCTCACTCAATATGAGATAAAGTATTTATTATGAGTTTTTTAAATTTAATATTATGGATTTGAAGAAAGCATTGTTTGTTTGCTTGTTGTTGTATTATGGAATAAGTGCTAACTCCGCTTTACCGGAACATTCTTCTATGTTTGGTAAGACTAATATGTCGGAGCAAGCGAAAGGTATTCGTATCAGTGGTACGATAACCGATAAGGACAAGAATCCTCTTCCTGGTGTGAATGTACGTGTACTGGAACAGACAGGGACTGGAGTGATTACGGATATGGACGGACACTTTTATTTGGATGTACCCGGAAAGAATTCCGTAATAGAGATTTCGTATATTGGTTTCAAAACTCAACAAATAAAAGTTGGAAGTAAGATTAACTTTGATGTAATTTTAGAAGAAGATATTGAAGCCTTGGATGAAGTTGTGGTTACTGGATATGGTAGTCAGAAGAAAATGTCGGTTATCGGTTCTATCGAGACATTACAGCCTAAGAAGTTACAGGTTGGTGCCACGCGCTCTTTGTCTAATAATCTGGCAGGACAGATTGCCGGTGTGATAGCGGTTCAACGTTCGGGAGAACCGGGTTACGATTCCTCGAATTTTTGGATTCGCGGTATTGCTTCTTTCTCTGGTGGACAATCTCCGTTAGTGTTGGTAGATGGTATTGAGCGCGACTTGAATAACATAGACCCTGCTGAAATTGAATCTTTCTCAGTATTGAAAGATGCATCGGCGAGTGCTATGTATGGTGTACGTGGTGCAAATGGTGTCATCGTTATCAATACGAAGCGTGGTAAAGTAGGAGCTCCTTCTGTCAATCTGCGTGTGGAACATTCTATTGCAGAGCCGACAAAACTTCCGGATTTTATTGGGGCAGCCGATCATATGACATTGATAAATGAAATAACAGAGAACAAGTCGCGTTTGCCTTTCAGCCAGGAGCAGATTGACAGAACGAGATATGGTTATGACAGAGATTTGTATCCGGATGTAAATTGGCTGGATGAAATAACAAAGGATTATGCTTATTCTACTCGTGCGAATCTGACCGTATCAGGTGGTTCTGATTTTCTGCGTTATTCGTTGGTTGGTTCTTATTTCGGTGAGAAGGGAATTATGGAGACGGATAAATCATTGCCTTATGATACGGGAACGAAACTAACTCGTTATAATATGCGTGCGAATGTTGACTTGGATGTGACTAAGACAACAGTGCTGCGTTTAAATGTCGGTGGGTTCCTTCAAACACACCGCAGACAGGCATTTAGTACGGACGATGCTTTTGATAGAGCGTTTATAACTTCCCCTTTTGTGTATCCTGCCCGCTATTCAGATGGGACTATTCCAATTATGGCTATTAATGATGTGAACCCTTGGGCAGCGGTGACACAGCGAGGTTACGACGTAGTTACAGCTTCACAGATTCAGTCACTCTTTGCTATTGAACAGAATCTGAAGATGATCACGCCGGGATTAAAAGCGAAAGTAACCTTTTCTTTCGACCGTTGGAATCAGAGTTCGATTACAAGGGGAAAGGATGCTACTTATCATAGTATTGCTACCGGACGTGACATTGAAGGTAATCTGATTCATTCGGTACTTAAATATGGAGATGAGTCTTTGGGACATGGAAATAAGGGGGAATATGGAAATTCGAGGGTGTATTTTGAAGGAACATTAACGTATGCTCGCACTTTCGGAAAGCATGACGTAGATGCATTGTTTCTGTATAATCAGCAAAGTTATGATAATGGTAGTGTACAACCTTATAGAAAACAAGGTATTGCGGGTAGATTATCTTATACTTTCGATAGCCGTTATGTGACGGAGTTCAACTTTGGATATAATGGTTCAGAGAATTTTGCTAAAGGTAAACGTTTCGGCTTTTTCCCTTCTGTGGCAGTCGGATGGTTATTGTCTGAAGAACCTTTCATGGATCGTTTCAGAAATACATTGAGTAAATTGAAATTAAGAGGTTCTATAGGAAAAGTAGGTAATGATGATATCGGAGGACGCCGTTTTGCCTATATAACAACATTGAATACCAATGCAGATAAGTATAACTGGGGTGATACAGGACAGATTGGTCGTACCGGTATTTCAGAAGGAGAAGTTGGAGTTGAAAATCTTACCTGGGAAACAGCTCTGAAAATGAACCTTGGTTTTGAGCTGGGATTATGGAATGAATTGGAATTACAGGTAGATGTTTTCAAAGAAAAACGTACCAATATCTTTATGCAGCGTAAGATTATTCCTTCACAGACAGGATTCTTGACTAATCCTTGGGCTAATTTTGGTGAAGTGACTAACCGCGGTGTAGAATTCTCCTTAAACTATAATAAACAAATTAATAAAGATTGGTTTGTAGGTTTCCGTTCTAATTTCACGTATGCTATCAACAGGGTGGACGAATACGATGAACCAGAAACTGTGAAAGGTACATACAGAGGATTGACAGGTCGTTCATTAAATACTTTGTATGGATTGCAGGCAGAAAGATTGTTTACAGAAGATGATTTCGATGCGAATGGTAATTTGAAATTCGGTATACCGACACAGGACGTTGGAGCTTCAAAAGTACGTCCCGGTGATATCAAATATATAGATATGAATGGTGATGGCATTATCACTGATGCGGATGAAGGATACATTGGTGGAACGGTAGACCCGCGTATTGTTTATGGTTTCGGAGGTAATGTAAGCTACAAAAACTGGGATTTGAATTTCTTCTTCCAGGGAACAGGTGATACTTATCGTGTGATTGGTGGAACTACGTATTTCATTCCGGGTAGCGGACAAACATTACAAGGGAATATTTACTCTAATTATAACGACAGATGGACAGAAGAGAACCCTGCTCAAGATGTCTTCTGGCCGAGACTGACGGAGGAGCCTAATAGACAGAATTACCGGAATTCCACATGGTGGAAAAAGAATATGCGTTTTATGCGTTTGAAAACGTTGGAACTTGGATATACTTTACCGCAATCTGTAACTGATAAGATACATTCCAAAGCTATTCGTTTTTACGTGAGTGGTAATAACTTATTTTGTTTCTCTCCTTTCAAACTGTGGGATCCGGAATTAAATACGAACACCGGTCTGCGTTATCCGGCTATGCGTTCTGTAATGTTTGGAGTTGACCTGAATTTCTAATTAAAAAAATGACGATAATGAAACTTAAGAAATATATAGTTGCCGGTTTAATAGGCATTGTATCGTTGGGTTCCTGTACGTATCTTGATAAAGAACCGGATACGGAAATTGACATAGACATGGTCTTTGAGAATAAGACAAAAGTAGAATCATGGCTGGCCAATGTATACAGCCGTATCCCTAATCCGGGTAATGACTGGCTAAATACGTATGGTTGGGAAGTGTTTGCAGATGACTTGACTGCTTCTGCACGCTGGCAGCAATGGGACTGGCCCAATATCACCAAGATTTTTGGTGGATGGACACCGAATACACAATGGGCAGGAAATTTCTGGGATGGTCTTCCGAGAAAAATACGTCAGGCTTATATTTTTATAGAACGTGTACACGCATTACCTGATTCCGACCTTCCTCAGAGAGAAGTGGATTATATGAAAGCGGAAGCACGTTTTCTTGCAGCTTATTATTGGTGGCAATTATTGGAAGCATATGGGCCTATTCCATTCAGACCGAATTATATTGCCCCGACTGACTTTACTCTTTCAGATTTGATGGTGGGACAAAGGCCATTTGATGAAGTTGTCAGTCATTTGGATAATGAAATGTTGGAAGCATCTAAACAATTACCTGCTGTATGGCAGAGTGTGGAGAAATATGGGCGAATAACTTCAGTCATGTGTCTGACTGTTCGTGCGAAGATGTTATTATTTGCTGCAAGCCCGTTAGTAAACGGAAATGAGTGGTATATCGGGCATAAGAATAAAGAAGGTGAGGAATTGTTTAACTCTACTTATAGCCAAGAGAAATGGGTGAAAGCGGCAGAGGCTTGCAAACAATTACTTGATGTGGCAGAGCAAGCTGGTTATCGTTTGTATGTAGAATATAATGATGAGGGAGAAATTGATCCGTTCACTTCACTTGAGAATCTTTGGTTTACAAAATTTCAGGATGGAAACAAGGAAATATTGTTCCCATATACAAAAGAAGATGCTTATCAAAGTTATCAGTTCTACACAAACAAGGCGGTTACTAAAGAATATGGTGGCGGAAATGGTTTGGGCGTATATCAAGGATTGGTGGATGCTTTCTTTATGAAGAACGGACTTCCGAAAGACGATGACAATTCAGAATATGTAGAAGAAGGTTTCTCGACAAAAGTAGAAGCTAGGTCTACCAATTGGACTGGCGGAACAGGGCAAAAGGGAGAAATAACTGCCGAAGGTACATATAATATGTATTGTAACCGAGAGCCACGTTTCTATACGGCAGTGAGCTATAATGGTTCGTGGTATGCTTTGGCAGGGCGTAAATTTGAATTTTTTAAGAATCAGAGAGATAATGACTATACACACGATGCCCCCCAAAATGGTTATTTGGTTCGTAAAAAAGTATATCCGCAAGATAGTCCGAAGAATGGTAGTTATAAATGGCGGCAAATGTTCTTGTATCGTTTGGCAGCTTCCTATTTGGATTATGCCGAGGCCGTTAATGAGGCCTACGATAATAGAGCATCTCGTGAGGATGCATTGAAATATGTGAATAAAGTCCGTGAACGTGCGGGTGTACGTCAATATACGCTGAATACTGTAGCACTGGATGATCCCAAATACATCCATGTTGATGATAATCAATTAGCTGTGCGTGCGATCGTTCGTATGGAACGTCGTGTTGAACTTTGTTGTGAAGGATCACGCTGGTCGGATATTCGCCGTTGGAAAATTGTAGAACAACTTCCGGAGATGTGTGGAGATGATTATGGTATGAACTTTGCAGGAATAAATAGTCAGGAATTTTACAAGAGAACCGTTTTTCAGACCCGTGTTTGGAAAAAGGCGATGTATTGGCTGCCGGTATATATAGATGAGATGAATAAGAACACGAACTTGGTCCAGGCGCCTTTCTGGAATTAATAAAATGAAAAGCATAATTATGAATAAGATAATGAAACTAATATGCTTGCTCTTTCTTATGTCGATAGCAGCGAGCTGTAATAAAGATCCGGAGTATTACGCGCTTGAAACTCCTGTAGATCAGATGCTTTTGAAGGCTTCTTCTACTGAAATTACTTTGGAGAAAGAGAAGGAGAATGAAGTTGCTGTTTTATTTACATGGGATGCTGCGGCTCAACGTGGGGGAGCTGATGCTACTATCACCTATTTTTTCAGAATGTATATGGCAGATTTACATTCTAATGTGACAGATTTGTATGAGATTGAATCGGAGGAACGTTCCATTAGTTTTACGCATAAGGAGTTGAATGATATACTGGCTTCCTGGAGTGTACTTCCTGGAGATAAGGTGACTATTGAAGCAGAGGTTATAGGACAGGTCAATTCATCTGTAGAATACTTGAAACCGGAGTTGTCGAAGACGCAATTGGATGTGATCGGATATGATAAGAATGCTACTGCGATATATATGGTGATGGTGGATGATGCTGGAGAGAAAACTGTTCGCCGAATGACCGAGAAGGTTGTGGGTTCAGGAGTATATCAGTCGACAGCAGAATTGAAGCCATGTGAGTACTTCTTTGCACTTAGTCCGGATTCTGATTATCCATGCTACATGAAAGCTGAGAATGGAGATAATTCTTTGCAATATGTGGCAGAAGCAGGGAATGGTGAGATGTTTGAAAACACAAAGAGCGGTACCTATACAATAGTTGTGGACTTAAATCGTTTGGATGTGAATATCGTTAGTATTTACCCTTTACCGCAAGATGGGATTTGGATTGTTGGCGATGCCAGTACCATCGGATGGGATTGGGGTAAAATGAAAAAGGAAGGTGCATTTGTGAATAATGATCCACGCCATCCAGAACGTTGGACGTATACAGGTAACTTTTATGGCGGTAAAGAGTTTAAGTTGGCGTTGGAGCCGAATGGAGCAGATTTTGCAGGAAAATTCTTTTTTGCTCCTTCACAAGGAGCAAATCCGGGCGTAGAACATGAACTCGGAGAAGCAAGGTATCAGGATAATGGCGGTGACTTGAAATGGATTGTTGCTGATGATGGTAAATACATTTTGACAGTAGACCTTAATGAGATGAAGATATATTTGGAGCCGACTGAATAATCTCCATAAGAAGTAAATTAAAATATGAAAATCATGAAAAAACTGTTTATAATACTATATCTGCTTACTAATATATTTGTATTGGGAGCATGTGGAGATGTGGAAAGTGAGGGTGACCCACAACCACGTGTACCGAGAGTAGAAGTGGAATCTGATGATTATTATGTACAGATTACACAGGAGAATATGGATGGGGTTGCTTTTGTCTACCGTTGGCTGGATATAGAAACAGCATCGAAGTATGTTATGACTTTAGGACTGCAGGTAGATGGAGAAATAACTGAAACAATGGGTGTGGAAGATAAAAGCATACTTACTTATAACGGAGTACGCGAACAGCTTTTTACCAATCAACAGATAATGGAATATATGAAAGCTTTTGGAGTGGACGAAAAAGAAGCTCAGTTTAGCATTACATTGGAAGCGTTTCAGTCGGATGGTATGCCAATTACTTCAGAAATGGACAAAGAATCAAAGACTTCCATAATCCATATTGTATTGGGACCTGGTGTTGAATTGAATTCGAGTATGGAATAGATTAGTAAAATTAATAAAAAACTGAGAACTTATGTTATACTTACAACATACGATTACGCTTGGAATACTCTCCCTGCTTACATGGGGGTGTGGTAACAGCGATAAACAAAAAGGTGAAGCAGAACAAGCTCCATTGGCAGACAAAGTGTGGTATTCAAATCCTGTCATCGATTCCGATAATCCGGATCCGACAGTGATAAAAGCGGAAGACGGATATTTCTATTTGTATGCTACCGGAGGAAATACATGGATACACAAATCCAAAGACTTGGTTCACTGGACTTATGTGGGCGGTGCTTACGAGGATGATAAGAAACCGTCATGGGAACCGGAAGCAGGTATTTGGGCACCGGATATCAATTATATCAATGGAAAATATGTGATGTATTACTCCTTGTCCAAGTGGGGAGGTGGAGCAACTTGTGGTATTGGTGTTTCTGTTTCGGACAAGCCGGAAGGACCGTTTACTGATCAAGGCAAATTATTCCGTAGCAATGAGATCGATGTTCATAATAGTATCGACCCTTTCTATATTGAAGATGATGGTAAAAAATATCTTTTCTGGGGAAGCTGGTATGGTATTTGGGGTGTTGAATTGACTGAAGACGGTCTTGGACTGAAAGGAGGTATTGAAAATGCAAAAGCGACAAAAATACAGGTCGCTGCCAATACTGGAGGTACCAATGCTTATGAAGGATCATATATCTTGAAAAGAGGTAAATACTATTATTTGTTCTGCTCTACAGGCACTTGCTGTGACGGTGCAAATAGTACATACCAGACAGTTGTGTGTCGTTCCACCGAGCTTTTTGGTCCTTATTTGAATAAATCAGGTGACAACATGAATGATAATAAACATGAGGTACTGATACACAGAAATGATGCGTTTCTAGGGACAGGGCACAATGCTGAAATAGTGCAGGATGATGAAGGTAAAGATTGGATTATCTATCATGCTTACCGGACTGCCGATCCATCTTTAGGGCGTGTAGTATTGCTTGATAGAGTTTATTGGGATGACGATGATTGGCCGTATCTCGTAGGGGACGGACCGGTTGTGAAGGCGGAAGCTCCGACTTTCAAGAAGAGTAAGTAGTTGACATAGGGTGGTTGTAGCTATGATAACTGCAACGACCCTATTTTATTCTCGAATTATAAATTTATTGCTTTTAAATGTTATCATGAAAAGAGGATTATTGCTTTTACTCTGTGTCATGCAGAGTTTTATATTTGTATTGCATGCGCAAAACACACAGCGAAATATTGCTTATACAGATGATAATGTAAGATTTACAGTCATTTCTGATGGAGCAATCCGTCTGGAATATGCACCGGATGGGAAATTCGTAGACGATAGATCTCACATCGTTGTGAATCGTAACTATCCCCAGGTAGATTACAAGCTAAAAACAAGAGGGGGATGGGTTGAAATAACGACTTCCAAAATGAAGATGCGTTATAAGAAAAACAGTGGACAGTTTACAGATAAGAACTTGGTTATCACTGCCTCTAAAGAAATATTACCTTTTACTTGGAAACCCGGTATGCAACAGAAGGGCAACTTGAAAGGAACCTATCGTACATTGGATGGTATGGATGGTGATACACAGACACAAACATGGGTGGCTGATACAAAGAAAGGTGATAAACTGAAACTGGAAGATGGTCTGTTGGCTACTGACGGTTGGACTCTGATTGATGATTCTCAGGGACTTTTGTTTGATGATAATAAAGATTGGGATTGGGTGAAAGAGCGTCCGGCTAATGGCGGACAGGATTGGTATTTCATCGCATATGGACATGACTATAAAGCTGCCTTGAAAGATTATACCCTCTTTGCGGGAAAAGTACCATTACCTCCCCGGTATGCATTTGGTTATTGGTGGTCACGCTATTGGTTATATTCTGACAGGGAGTTCCGTAATCTGATTGATAATTTCCATACTTATCAGATTCCTTTGGATGTATTGGTGGTAGATATGGACTGGCATTATACAGAACAAGGAAAAGGTGGTTGGACCGGTTGGACATGGAATCGTGATTTATTCCCGAACCCAAAGGAGTTTTTGGGATACTTGAAACAGAATGATGTGAAAATCACCCTTAACTTACATCCGGCGGATGGAGTAGCTTCTTATGAAGAAAAATATCCTGGATTAGCAAAAGATATGGGAGTCGATCCTCAGTCCAAACAGACTATTCCATGGATAAATTCAGATAAGAAGTTTATTAAAAATATGTTTAAGAATGTATTGACGCCAATGGAGAAAGATGGTGTTGATTTTTGGTGGCTGGACTGGCAACAAGGGATATATGATCCGAAGGTGAAGAATTTGAGCAACACTTGGTGGATTAATTATGCTTTCTTTAGTAATATGGAAAAGAACAGGGACACACGTCCGATACTATATCACCGTTGGGGAGGTTTGGGTAATCATCGCTATCAGGTGGGTTTCTCCGGTGATGCAGTTGTTTCATGGAAATCATTAGATTTTCAGCCTTACTTCAACTCGACAGCTTCCAATGTATTATATGGTTATTGGAGTCATGACCTGGGAGGACATATCGGTGAAAGTATAGATCCGGAAATGTACACTCGTTGGTTGCAATTCGGAGCCTTAAGCCCGATTATGCGTACACATTCTCAAAAAAGTGCCGGTTTGAATAAGGAACCATGGGTATTCAACAAAGAATATTGTGATGTTCTTCGTAAGACAATCCAGCAACGTTATGAGATGGCGCCTTATATTTATACAATGGCTCGTAAAGGTTATGATGAAGGATTAGCACTTTGCCGTCCGATGTATTATGATTATCCGGATAATAAGGAAGCATATGAATTCCGTAATGAATATATGTTTGGAGATGATATTCTGGTTGCTCCTGCCACAGCTCCTGCAAAAGATGGTTATGTACAAGTGCGTGTGTGGCTGCCCGAAGGTGAATGGTATGAGTTGCATACAGGCACCTTACTGAAAGGAGGACAAATAGTGGAACGTCCTTTTGCTATTGATGAATATCCGATTTATGTAAAAGCGGGAGCGGTATTACCGATGTATACAAGAAAGGTGATGAACCTGAACGGTAATGATGAGGAGGTTGTTGTTACCGTATTCCCTGGTGGAAATGGAATTTCGTCCTTTAATTTCTATGAAGATAATGGAAACGATAAGAACTATGCTTCGGAATATGCTGTGACTAAATTAACATCTTCCAGCCAAGGGCAGGAACGAACGATTGTTATCGGTAAACGTGATGGTCAATATAAAGATATGCCTGAATCTCGTTCATTCAAAGTGAAAGTGCTCTCATCACTTGTTCCTCAGTCTGTCACTGTAAATGGTCAACCTGCCAAATATGAATATTTGGGTGAAGAGTTTGCTCTTTCGGTTGATTTGTCTGTTTTGTCGTGTGATCAGGAAAAGGTTATTAAAATAGTTTATCCTACGGAAACAGCTGATATGAACGGCTTGTTGGGAGTATCTAGACGAATTGCTAAATCTATGGAGCAGTTAAAATACCGTGATTCATATATTTGCTTCAAGGAAGAATTTGGTAAAATGGGAAGTCTGAGTGAAGCGGTAATCTATGCACCGGAGAAGATCTCTTCTTTAGTTTCCGATTTCTGGAAAAGTTATACTGACCTCCCGGAGGTTTTGAAGCGTCAAGGTTTGAATGACGAAAATAAAGCTTGGTTTTTGCAATCTATTTGCTGGAGCAAGCAATAGTATGAGAAATGTAATAGTGGGGTGATAAAAGCATCCCACTATTTTTTTTATAAGTAATGAAGGGCAAGCCAGATACTGTAGTTGATATTTTCTGATGTTGCTCCGTTTTAGAAAATGTTTGTATTTTTATGACCATTTATATAACTATGCTATATGTAACATCACTTTCGGGGGGGGAGATATAGGCTGGATGATAATAGAGGAAAGCACACAACATAATAAAATAGTAAAAGTGCTCCAAAACATACTTGAGATAGTCGTTTTATAGGTTCTTGACCTGTTTTTGTCATTTATTGAACCGTTATTTTTATTCTATTAATAGGATAGCGTTTTATTTTGCATTTCGTTAATAGTGCGCATTGGAATAATGTATAGTTATTTTTTTCTTTTGATTTTTATATTTATTGTTTAACGAATAATTAAATACAATGAAAAACCTTTTTAAAACAAAAAAAGGAGGGAAACAGGTTAGGTTTGTATTGTTTTCCTTGATTTGCCTGGGTGGATTGGGTAGTTGCATGGACAAAAATGTGGAAGTAAATCTTCCGTCTTATGTAGCTTCTGATCCTAATGTTGAAGTTGTTTTTACTGACTATTCTCCCTTAGAAGGTGCTGTGCGCACGAACATGTTTATCAATGGTAGTAATTTTGGGACTGATCCTTCACTGATACGAGTGGTTGTTGGTGGTAAGGAAGCGAAAGTTGTTAGCTCTTCCGGTACACAGATTTATTGTATTGTTCCTTCCCGTGCGGATGGAGGATTTGTGCAGGTGGATATATTGAATAAGGATAAAAGCTTGAATGCCACCTATACATTTGAACAAAAGTTTTCTTATCAGTATAATGTAGTTGTCGGCACGTTGTGCGGTGTAGTAGATAGTGAAGGTAATACTTCTATTACGGATGGTAATTTTGATAAAGCAGGAACTCAAACTCCTCTTGCCATGTACTATGACGAATCATCAGGCGAACGTTGCATTTATTTTTTCGAGAATGAACATAGTTTACGTAAAATCTATCTAGATAAAGATTCCATAGCTACTGTGATTACCAATGGTGCTGCTGGTTGGAGTAGTGCTCCGAGTGGGCTTGGCTGGAGTGTGGGCAGGGATACTATGTTTGTGAACTGTCCGCAGGGGAATGTAGAACGTGCAGGAGCTTATTATCTACTTCGTAAAGAAAATTTTAAAAATTCTTATCCGGCTTTAAATGGGGATGATTTCAATACATTATTCACACATCCTATAGATGGTACTATCTTTTTGTGCCGTGGTCGTGATGCTACGCTTCATAAAGCGGTTTGGAATGAGAAGACACAAATGTGGGATCCGAAGCAGATTGCCAAGATGGGACCAAGCGGCTGGTTTCAATGTGTTACTTTTCATCCAAGTGGAAACTTTGCTTATTTAATAGCACGTGACAAGCAATGTGTGATGAAAGCAGAATATAATTGGGCTGGTAAATATCTGGAAACTCCTATTACTTTTGCTGGAGAGTTCGGGTCATATGGTTACAAGGACGCATCCCAAAATTCAGCCCGTTTCGATAATCCAATGCAGGGGTGTTTTGTGTTGAACGAAGAATATGTGGCAGAGCAACGTTTAGATGTATATGATTTTTATCTTACTGATGCTGCCAATCATTGTATTCGTAAGATCACTCCTGATGGTATTGTTACAACGTTTGCTGGTCGCGGAAGTTATTCGACAGATCAAATAGTATCAGGATATATTGATGGTGATCCTCGTGAAACAGCACGTTTCAACTATCCTTTAGGACTTTGTTATGAAGAGTCTACAGGTACTTTCTATGTTGGTGACAACGGTAATCACCGTGTTCGTACCATTGCATTGCAGTAAATTGATGATTAATACACAATTCTTATTTTATGAAGAAATTTTTATTTATGATATTATTGCTGACAACAGGTTGCGTCATTGATATGTATGCCCAGAGTCAAACGATAGAGGTAACCGGTATGGTCAGAGATGCCGAAAAGATACCTTTGGCTGGAGTCAATATTTCGGTAAAGAATGTTGCAGGTTTGGGAGTTATCACTAATATTGATGGTGAGTATAAGATCAAAATAGCTCCTTACAGTACGCTGATCTTTTCTTATATAGGATTTGAAACACAAGAAGTCCTGATAAAGGATAATATGAGTAAGGTTGATGTCACATTGCGCGAATCTTCTGCGAGTGTGATCGATGAAGTGGTTATCACTGGTACAGGTGCTCAAAAGAAGATAACAATGACAGGTGCAGTCTCTACGGTAGATGTGGATGTGCTGAAGTCATCTCCTACTTCAAGTCTGGTAAATGCATTGGCAGGAAATGTTCCTGGTGTGTTAGCGAGGCAGACTTCCGGTAGACCGGGAGCCAATATGTCGGAATTCTGGATTCGTGGTATTTCTACTTTTGGGGCAGGCTCCGGAGCATTGGTTTTGGTAGATGGATTTGAACGTAGCCTGAATGAAGTCAATGTGGAAGATATTGAGTCGTTCTCCGTATTGAAGGATGCTTCGGCTACAGCAATTTATGGTAGTCGTGGTGCGAATGGCGTAGTGTTGATTACTACTAAGAGAGGTAAGGCTGGTAAAATTAATATCAATGCGAAAGTGGAAACTTCTTATAATACACGTACCATGACTCCTGACTTTGTAGATGGTTATACTTACGCTACCATGCTGAACGAATCACGTACAACTCGTTCTCAACAGCCAATGTATTCCCAAGATGAGTTGAGACTGATTCAGACAGGACTGGATCCAGATTTGTATCCGAATGTGGACTGGATGGATGTATTGTTAAGAGACGGTGCAATGACTTATCGTGCTAATCTTGATATAAGTGGCGGTGGTTCTGTGGCACGCTACTTTGTGTCAGCAAGCTATGTTAGCGAGGGGGGGATGTATAAGACAGACGGCAAGTTGAAAGATTATAATACAAATGCCAATTATCAGCGTTGGAACTATCGTATGAATGTAGATTTTGATGTTACAAAGACCACCATGGTGACGGTGGGTGTTTCAGGCTGGCTTTCTACTCAAAATGATCCGGGACTTGGTTCTGATGCATTGTGGAAGTCTGTAATGGGACAGACACCTATTAATATGCCAGTGATTTTTTCGAACGGAAGAATTCCGGCCGCTGGAACAAGTGAGCGTACTAATCCATGGGTAATTGCTACACAAACTGGTTATTATGAGGAGTGGCAGAACGTAATTCAAACGAATGCAACTTTGGACCAGAAATTGGATTTTATAACGAAAGGTTTGAAGTTTACCGGACGTTTTGGATTTGATACTTATAACAATAACTATCGTAATCATAAGCAGTGGCCTGAACAATGGCAAGCCGAACGTCAGCGAGATTCTAACGGTGAAATCGTTTTCAAAAAAGTGGCAGAGAAACAGTTGATGTTTCATGAGTCTTCTGCTTCAGGTAACCGCAGGCAGTTTTTGGAGGCTATTCTGCAATATGATCGTAGATTCGGCGATCATTCGGTGGGCGGTACGTTGAAATATACTCAGGATGAATATGTCAACACACAAAGTACAGCCGGCTATGATTGGCTACCTAATAGGCACATGGGACTTGCTGGCCGTGTTACCTATGGATGGAAATATCGCTATATGGTTGATTTCAACTTTGGTTACAATGGTTCAGAAAATTTTGCCCCAGGTAACCAATTTGGTTTCTTTCCTGCATATTCAGTAGCATGGAATATTGCGGAAGAACCTATTATTAAGAAGAATCTGAAATGGATGAATATGTTTAAGCTTCGTTATTCTTATGGTAAGGTAGGTAGTGACAATATTGGAACTCGTTTCCCTTATCTGGAGCTTTTTGAAAGTAGAAATCCTTATAATTGGGGAGATTACAATACTCCTAATGTGGATAATGGACAGATTTATAAGCAGATATCTTCTTCTGGTGTGACATGGGAGATTGCTACTAAGCATGATATAGGTGTTGACTTCTCTCTATGGGATGACAGGTTTACTGGTACTGTAGATTACTTTCATGAAACACGTGATGGAATCTTTATGCAGCGTCAAAGTTTACCAGGAACTTTAGGTCTGAGTTATCTTACCCCTAGTGCGAATGTAGGTAAGGTACGTTCTACCGGTTTTGATGGAAATGTTGCTTTCAAACAGGATATCGGCAATGTCAGTCTGACTGTACGCGGTAATTTCACTTATAGTAATAATAAGATTCTAGCTGCTGACGAGGCAAATAGTGCATATCCTTATATACGTGATACTGGGTATCGCGTCAATCAGGCGAAAGGTTTGATAGCTCTTGGCTTATTTAAGGATTATGATGATATACGTAACAGCCCTCAGCAAACAGAATGGGGAACAGTAATGCCTGGTGATATTAAGTATAAAGATGTGAACAGTGATGGCGTGATTAATGATAGTGATAGGGTGCCTATTGGTTCTACAACCCGTCCGAATTTGATTTATGGTTTTGGTATGTCTGCTACATGGAAAGGGTTTGATGTGAATCTGCATTTCCAGGGTGCTGGTAAATCCTCTTTCTTTATTGATGGGTTCGGAGTCAGGCCGTTTAGTGGTGGTGATTGGGGTAACATTCTTACGGATGTAGTAGGAAACTACTGGAGTCTTGGCACGAATGAGAATCCTGATGCCAAATATCCTCGTTTGACTTGGCAGAATAACAGTAACAATAACCGTGAATCGACATATTGGTTGCGTGATGGTTCATATTTACGTCTGAAAACGGTAGAGGTGGGTTATACACTTCCAAAGAACATCAGCCGTGCCATCTTGATGAATAATGTACGCATCTTCTTTATCGGGACAAATCTGTTAACATTCTCTAAGTTCAAATTATGGGATCCTGAAATGGGGAGCTCTAACGGGCAGCAGTATCCATTGTCTAAAATACTCACTTTAGGTTTAACTGTTAATATATAATACGAAATATGAAAAAGAAACATATATTGTTTTCCACCATTATCAGTATGGGAATGATGGTTTCCTCTTGTTCTGATTATTTGAGCGTGGAGGGGAAATTGGGAGAAAATACCCAGAGTTTGGAAAATATATTTGAAAATAAAGAATGGTCGGAACAATGGTTGGCGACTGCGTACGCTTGGCTGACATGGAGTAACATCGATATTGGTTCGAAAGATAACTGTATCACTAACTTTTCCGACGATATGTGTTATAGCGACCGTAATCTTGAATATCGTGTATTCAAATATTGTGAATATGATGAGAATTGGAAACAAGACTCTTGGGCACAAGCTTATGATGGTATTCGTCATGCCTCGATTTTTATTCAGAATATTGACCGAAATAAAGAAATGACTCCGGATGAAATTGTTGATTATAAAGCACAGGCCCGTTTTGTACGCGCTTATTTCTATTGGAAGTTGTTGCAAAAGTACGGTCCTATACCAATTATACCTAATGATGGTGTGATGGACTATAATGCTGCTTATGAGGATCTTTATATCCCACGTAGCACGTATGACGATTGTGTCAACTATATTGCAGAGGAAATGAAGCTTGCAGCGAAAGACCTACCATTGAAACGTGATACACGTAATATGGCACGTCCTACTCGTGGAGCAGCTTTGGCAACTCGCGCAAAAGCATTGCTTTATGCTGCCAGCCCTCTCAATAATCCGCGTCCAACTGATACTGAACGTTTCACGGATTTGGTGGATGATGAAGGACGCTATCTGATGGCTCAAGAATACAATGAAGAAAAGTGGGCAAAGGCGGCAGCAGCTGCTCGTGATGTGGTAGAACTTGGTCGTAAGGGTGTGTATGAGCTACATACGGTCTCAGCTCACTCTACTGGTACAATTGATAATCCGGCAACGATTGCTCCTCCTACGCATGCGGTATATTCTCATGCGGATTTTCCTGCAGGATGGCGGAATATTGACCCGTTACAGTCTTACGAGACACTTTTTAATGGAGTGATTTTTCCTTCGGAAAACAAAGAGATGATTTTTACAACCGGACAGAACAACGGAGATATCAATACGATGATTCAACATCAGATGCCAATAGCATTCGGAGGTTATAATTGTCATGCTATGACAGGTAAGCAATGCGATGCCTATCAGATGAATACCGGAAAACCTTTTGATAAGACGAAAGACTGGACGGGTGATGAAAATTATGTGAGTGCCGAGGAAGCAGCTAGTGGTGATTGGGCACCATTGGTGGAAGGTGTGAATAAACAATATGGACATCGTGAACCACGTTTTTATGCTACGGTAGCATACAATGGTTGCTTATGGAATGGTACTAATGCTGTACAGTCGTATGACCGGAATCTAATCATATGGTATTATCGTGGTGAAGAGAGTGGCTGGAGTAATTCAGGTGATCGTTGGTTGGCTACTGGTATTGGGATCAGGAAATTTGTTAGTTCTCGTGACAACTTTAAGACAGAGGGAGGGGTTATCTCAAAGCCTGTGATTGGTATTCGTTATGCTGACGTGTTGTTATGGTATGCAGAGGCATTAAATGAATTAGGTGCGAGTACTTATCAGATTCCTTCATGGGATGGAACTCAGTCTTATGATATTTCACGTGATAAGAATGAAATGAGTTATGCTATTTCCAGAGTTCGTATTCGTGGAGGAGTTCCCGATTTTGGATCAGATGTTTATGAGAATGCTGATGAGTTCCGCAAGCATTTGAAGCATGAGCGCCAGATAGAGTTATTTGCAGAAAACAGTCGTTACTTTGATCTGCGCCGTTGGAAGGATGCCGAATATGAGGAGTCGCAGCAGATGTATGGTTGCAATGCATATATGAGTAAAACAGAAAGAGACTTATTTCATACTCAAGTGATCAATTCGAACTTGCCGACTACTTTTAGCCGTAAAATGTATTTCTGGCCGATTTCCCATGATCAGTTGAGAAGAAACTTGCGTCTGACTCAGAACCCGGGATGGACATATTATGATTAACCTTATTAAATGGAAAAATATGAAAAATTATATCGTATATTTTATATTGTTATTAACGCTTGTTCTGACTGGTGCATGTAACAATGAATGGGTGGAAGAAGTGTATGTGCAAAATGTCGGATTGAAAGCCCCTGTCAATAGTAAGGGAGTGACTGATGTATATTTGCGTTATCAAGCGAACGGTGAAGTGACTTATCGGCTACCGGTGATTGTAGGTGGCTCTACTATGAATGAAAGAGATCTGGATGTTGCTATTGATGTGGATCCGGATACATTGATTGGTTTGAATGAAGCTCGCTGGAAACAACGTGAAGACTTGTATTTTCAATTACTGGATAAGAAACACTATGAGTTTGCCTCTCCTACTTGTCATATTCCGGCTGGGGAATGTCAAGGTTTGTTTGATATTAAATTCAAATTTAACGGACTGGATCTTGTTGATAAATGGGTACTTCCATTGACGATTTTGGATAGTGACTTGTATGATCCGAATCCACGCAAGAATTATCGTAAAGCACTTCTCCGTGTGATGCCGTTTAATGATTATTCAGGATCTTATGGAGCCACCAATATGTTTGTATATATGATGGATAATACGAGTGCTATGGTTTCAAGTACACGTACCTTGCATGTAGTGAGTGAGAATCAATGCTTCTTCTATGCCGGAGTCATTAGTGAAGAATTGAAGGATAGAGATAAATATAAGATTGTGTTGACTTTTAACGAAAATGGGACACTGACAGCTGAACCTGCCGATCCGACTAATGCCATGAACTTCCGACTTATAGGAGATGCGCCTACTTATACGACTAGCATGTCTTTAGATGAAGTAACTCCTTATTTGGAACATCATTTCACGACGATTTATATGTCATATACGTATGATGATGTGACAACGTATGAAGATAAAGATATCGTTGTACCTTGTCGTGCTGAAGGTAGTATGTTGATGGAACGAAAAGTTAATAGCTTGATTCCTGATACAGACCAAGCTATTCAGTGGTAAAAATGGGAAATATGCCGCAAGAGTAAGATCTTATTGTCTGATATTTATTGATACAAAATATCGTGAGATGATATTCTGTAGAATAAAGCGGAAAGTCAGTTTATAAATAGAGAGAAGGCTATCTTATTATATATAAGTTAGTTTTCTCTTTATTTTTTCAGCAAAAAAACAATAGGTTCTTGACAAATGCTTTTTATTTCCTGATTAGTATCAGAAATGGTGTATCGACTATAGGCAAAAAGGCTACAAATTTCATGAAATTTGTAGCCTTTTTGTTGTAATAGATAGAGTTGAGAACTCGGAAATCCGATTGCAAAGTTTTTAATAAACTCAAATACTGTTCTTAATAAACTACTCAAAGGTTTATTTAAAACGTGATATCCGTTTATATGGGAAATTGTTCATATTTTTGTATGTTTTCAAGTTTGCGTTTGGAATACTCTTTGCTAAAGGTAACTATAATAAACAAATTAGAAAGTAATCTAATGATACAAGTTATTCGTTTTATGCAAAATTTAGACGTGAAGTTCCAGTATGAAACGGGTTCCTTTGGTATAACTGGTATCTAGCGTCAGGCTACCATTCATTTTTGCGGCGATAAGTGAGCAGATTGGTAA
>NC_021017.1:2344705-2447234 GCF_000210075.1 Bacteroides xylanisolvens XB1A | reverse complement strand
CATTCATTTTTGCGGCGATAAGTGAGCAGATTGGTAATCCTAGCCCATCTCCTGTAGTGAGGTCTTTCACTTCCGTGAAAGGCTTGAAGATATTTTCCTGTTGCTCTGCCGGAATACCGATTCCCGTATCCGTCACGATAAACTGATGAGTGTGTGCACCACGTTTCTTGAACTCAAGGCTGATACGTCCTTGTTCGGTGTAGAAGGCTGCATTTTTCAGTAAATAGAGAAGGATACGTTCCAGTTGCTCTTTGTTTGTCTTTACCTGAAGTTTGGGAGCATTAACTGAAGGAGTAACATCTATTTTTATATGCTCCTTAACCTTGTCCATTACATTTTCGCAGAAAGTACCTACGTTGATTTCACCCAATTCATAGAGTTCGGTTAATGAATTCTCTAATGAAGACAGCTCCTGGATATCATCGCTGAATTTCTTTAGAGCAGCGACCTGGCTCTGCATTTGGCTCGCTTCTTGAGGGGCTTTCTGTAAAAGTTCATTCGCAGAAGTAGCTAACGTATTCAAAGTCGGCTCCATCTGTGAAGATATGTTCTGTATGAATTTGGTTTTTAATTCATTATGTTCATTGGCAATCTTCACACTTTTCTTTAATTTGCGGTTGCCGGCGATAAATTTCAGTAATATAGCGGCCAGTATTGCCAGTCCGGCTACGAGGATGACTACAAGAACACACAGGCCTATAATGATGTATTGTTTGGCTGATAGCGTGTCGTCTTTTTCTTGTATAGTCAGTTGGCTTTCGTCATATTTCCTTTTCAGTACATTCAGTTCGTCTTGAGCTGTCAGCGCTTTCACGGAGTCTGTCCAAACGATGTAACTTTCATAGGTGCGTTCCATTAAAGGGGCGTTATTGGCTTTACGGGCAATTCCGATAAGGTTTTTGTAGCAATCACTCACTTTGGCGTAGTCTTTCTTTTCCTTGTATTGATTAATTAGTTTGCGGAAACAGGCATCACCTTGTGTGTTTTGGTTAAATGTATAGTAATAGTTGGCTTTTGTGTACAGTAAAACCTCTGTCAGTGAGTCATTCTTGGCAAGGTTAGCAGTTTCCTCCAGTTTATTCAGCTGTGTTTTTGCCTGAGCTGGATTTTTAAGTGCCGTGTACATCTGCAACCGCTCCTTGTTCACGAGGAAGCGGAGGTCATAAAAGACTTTCTTTTGATTTTGCTCTCCGGCCCATATAAGTTGGTCCATGTCACGACAAAGTTCGAATCCTTCTTTGTAAAAGTTCTCTCTGACGTATAAAGCGTTGGCCTGAACACCACATTCTATTGCCTGTGGATAGTTTTCGCGGGTTGCAAATGCTTCGTATGCCTTTTTGAATAAGTAACGTGCTTTGATGTAATCTTTTTGATTGAGGCTACTTTGTGCTTGTTCTTTTAATTCTGTGGCTCTGTCACGGGGAGTTTGAGCATAAGTCATTATACTCAAACAAAATGTCATTAAAATAGCTATTATCGATTTTCTCATATTAGAATTTATTTATTTGTTACAAATGTAAAACAAATATATGAAAAAAGATAGTGCTGATGATGAAATAATTCTCTTCTGTTTGTATTCATTGTTATTATCCTGCCCAGTTCTCTCTGTCGAGATTCCGATAACTGATAGCCTCTGCCAAATGATTGGGGAGTATTTGTTCTGCTCCTTCCAAATCGGCGATTGTACGGGCAACTTTTAAAATCCGGTCATAGGCTCGGGCAGACAGATTGAGCCGTTCCATAGCATTTTTCAGTAATGCGAGCCCTTTGGCATCCGGTTGAGCATACATTGCAAGCAGTTTGCTGTTCATTTGTGCATTGCAATAAATTCCGGTATATTCGGTGTATCGTTTTTCTTGCATTTGACGGGCTTTTATCACTCGTTGCCTGATGATATTGCTCGATTCTCCCTGTCTTTGATCGGAAATCTTATCAAAGGGTACAGGTACAATCTCTATCTGAATGTCGATGCGATCTAATAATGGACCGGATATCTTATTCAAGTACTTTTGAACCTGTCCGGGGCTGCATACGCATGCTTTTGTCGGATGGTTGTAATATCCACAGGGGCATGGGTTCATGGATGCAATCAGCATCAGATTGGCCGGATAGCTGATAGTACTTTTGATGCGGGAAATACTGATCTGGCGGTCTTCCAATGGTTGACGCAACACTTCCAGCACTCCTCGGTTGAATTCCGGCAATTCGCTATTCTTAAAATACTTGCACCATTGTAGAAACTTTCTTATCTTTGCGAGAGGTAAAGACTATTATCTATGCTATTATATTGCATTATAGATAGTTAGCTAATAGTCTTGATTGCAATAATATTAAATGTAACAGATATGAGAGCTGCATTTTTGATTAGGTGCTCAACTAAGAAGCAAGACTATGAGCGACAGGTAAATGACCTAACTAGACTGGCTAAGAAGTTTGGTTATACGTCAAGTGATAATATGATATTTGGTGAGCATATCACTGGTAAAGATGATGCAAGTAAGAGAGATAGGCAGTCTATTCAACGTCTAAAAGATGCTGCTATTAATAAGGAATTTGATGTCGTTTTAGTGTCGGAAGTTAGCCGAATGAGTCGTGACCCTATGTCGGGTCGGTTATATGTTAGACAGCTTATCAACATGGATATTCCTGTGTATTTTAGGGATATTGATACTTGGACTATAGACCCTGTAACTGGCAAGAAAGTTAGAGATGCTGAAACTATTATAGGTGCTGCCTTTGATGCTGCTTGGAAATACATAAAGAGTATGAAAACACAAATAGCATCTGGTAGACGTGATGAACTGGATAACAATCAAATGAGTATAGGACAGCCCTTCTTTGGTTATAAAAGATATGGTGGTAGAGATAAGGGTAAGAAGAATAGTTGGGTGATAAATGATGATGCCGCTAAAGTTGTGGTAGATGTATTTGAAGAATATGTTAAAGACGGTGCAACACTGAAATCTACAGCTTTGGCTATTACTGCCAAGTATGGTGAACAATTTAATAAGAAATTCAGCATAGGGACTATAGAGCATATTTTAACCTTTGAACCTTATTGTACTGGTATAAAGGTTGTATCTCTTACTGACCCAGATACAGAAGATGTAGATGAGTTTGAAGTCGAGATACCTACTATCATAACTAGGGCTATGTTCGATAAAGCCACCACTAAGAGAGCTACAAATAGAACTGCTAGAACTCCTTATCCAAAACAGGCTACTTATATATTGAGTAAACTTCTTAAATGTCCTATCTGTGAACACTCATTAACTCCACAGAAACGTGGTGGAGATAAGGGGGATAAATATAGATTGATGAATGGGAAGGTAGCTATTAGGTGGTCATGTATGTCGGGTATCAATAATGCTACAGATTGTAGTAGTCGCATTACAATTAGTAATGAGAAATTAGAAGCTATTATTTGGGGCTTAGTTAAACAGGAGCTAATAGGATTTGCCAATTTGAATGATGAAGATAGAGTAGCTAAGGTGGAGGAACTTACCGATAAAATAACCAATTTGGAAATGAATATAGCCAACTTTACATCTCATATATCCAACATGGATAGATTGATAGAAAGAGCTTATAGTGCTTATATGGATGCTCCGGATTCTGTAATGGATATAGCTAAAGATAAGTACTATAAAACCCTAACTAAGTGTGAGAATGAGAGAGCGGAGTGCAAGGATAAGATAGAAGCTTTAAGTGCAGAGAAGTTAAGATTGGAGAATATGAGAACGTTCTTCAACCAACCTACTTTACCAAAGGATGCCATTGAGAAGGCAGAATCAGACCCTATTAAAATGAGGAACTTAGTAATGGAACTAATAGACAAGATATATCCTTATAGGATTACAACCTATGTATCATCAGCTACTAATAGGATAATGAGGAATGGTATAGTTTTATTGGAAGTATATACTATAAATGGAATTTATAACGTACTATATGACGGTAATCAGAGGAATAACAAGGTAGCCTATTATATTAGTGGTGTTTATGCTACATTTCAAAATGGAAGGAATAAGTTTGATGCTTATGATACTGGAGAGTACTTTGTTATCTCTCATGCTACATTGGTGACTGAAACAGAAGATGTAGATATGTTAGTAACCTTTAATGAACTGATAAAGATATGTATGCAGAATGGTTGGGAAATAGATTATACTTACAAGATGTAATATTTCACTGAATATAATTATTAACTAGTAAATGTGGTTGATTATTGAAAATGAGGTTGTGCCAATGTCTTGACACAACCTCACGAAAGATGCTATTGGGCGTTTAATGCAGCTAAAGCTGCTTCTAAAGCTTCTTTAGACATGCCACTCAATAACTGTGCTTGACTTGAATGTTTCAGTTCTGTACAGTTCTTAATCCATTCACTGTAAACTGCTATTCTTGCATCACACCAAGAAACAAGGTCGGAAGCTGTTGCTCCCTCTTTATACCACATTCCATAAGTTCTATGCATTTCTGCACGTTTACGTTCTTCAGCACTCTTTGCATTTGCATTTTCCAAATTTGACATAGTTTTAATTATTAAGTTAATAATACATTTATTACCAGCAAACCTTACTGGATATTCAGATTATAAGCTAGTAAATTAACTATTATCTGGAAATGCGTTACAAATGTAGTATGAAATTTAATAACCTCAAAGGAATAATAAGGATTTCTTGTATGATAATTAATTCTTATATAATAATTGATTTATACGTAATATTGTATCTAGCCTATCAAGTATTATCTAAACAAGTTATTTGAATGGCTAGGTAATAATACTACTAGTCCATACTAATAGAGCTATTAGAAGCAAGTATATAGGAATTTACTAAAGTAAGGTAGGATATATGGTTATACAAAGACTTTATATCCTACGTTTCTCATCATATCCCAGATTATAGAACTTCTTAAACATCTCCCAAATGTAGCCAATAAATCCAATTACGATAAATGGTAGGAAAGGCAGAAGAAGGCTACTCCAACCATAGCCCAAACACAACCCTACAATTACGCCAATGACATATAAGGCTGTTATAATTCCACAACCTATCATTACTCCTCTTCCTCCTGCCATTACGTATTTAATTGGAGCATTAGGAGTGAAGAAGTCTGGTTCTTTATTCTCTGATTGATTATTATTCATATTAGTTTATTTATAGTTACGAGATATTAGTTTAATTCTTATCTTTGTAGTAGAATTTCATAAAAGTTGCTAGTTATGGGTGTTCTATTGGTTACAGGTATTTTGAAGGAGATAACATGTTTACAAGCTGTTGCTGATGATGAAGCGTGTAAATATGGTTACGAGTCGTGGATAGCCTACTGTTATAAAACCAATATATTTACAAGATTCATTACTATATGCCCTTGCTGTAAGAAGTCATTTACTAATGACAACCCTGCTGTTGGTGAGCATGTACTTGCTGAATATGGACGACTAGATACAGAAGGTCGACTTATTTATACCAAGTGTATTACTCCTATCTGTAAGAAGTGTAATGACCGTTTTAAGAACAATCAAGCTTGGAAAGTATTTAAAGTCCGTGGTTATCATTTATGTCGAGTACCTAATAAGCCACCTAAACGGTAAACTTTAACATCAAAGAATATATCTTAATGATTAAATCTAATAGAACAAGAATATAGCTCGATTTCTTGTAAAGTTACTGATTATTAATCTATTAAACCAATGAATCATGTTAAAGTAAGTTACCGTTACATTTCTTGAATATCTCTTCAATCAGCTTCATAGATTCTTCTGACCTCATAGGGTCAGGAATTACTTCTCTAGAGTCTTTAATACGTTGCAATTCCGCCCTGTACTCTAACTTCTGCTTCTTAATATTAAGATAGCTCCATTTTACTCTTTTAATGTTCATAATTTACCTCCATTCTTATATCCTAGTCTACCTAGCTCATTTAATAACTCTCATAAATTCTTCTTATTAATATCAGAAAGCCATTGGACCGTGAGGCATATTTCTAAGCTCCTCTAAGCTATTAACTCCAAACATTCTACATAGTTCCTCTAAAGTGGGTATGTATATATCATCAGTGAAGCTATCTACACAAATACCCAACTCTTCCATGATGTCCATTATCTCACTTACTGTCATTGTTTCCATACATCCAATACTCTGCTGTTATCATATTCATTCATAGTTATTCATCTGCCTGTTCATCTAGCATATCATCATCTAACTCCTCATGTATAAAAGCTAATATTTCACCTGTTATAGCGTTCTTAATATATTTGAATCCGGGTGCAATTTCTTCAACTATCTTCTCACATTCAATAGTGCACCACTCGGGTATTGTTTTATCCTCACTTTCCATTGTCATAATTATTAATAGTAGCCGCAGTAGGAACTCCAACTGCTGTACCAAATCCCATTCATGTTAGTAATTCCACCACTCTTCATATATAGGATATCCTAAGTTGTGGAACTCTGTGTTCTCATCTGGAATAACTTCCGAATACTCATCTAATTTAATATCAGTCCCAATTACTTTAAGTCCCATTATACGTAGATTACCATTAATGTATTCATAATTCTCTACTTTACTAAGTAGATTAAAGAACTCTTCTGATTCAACAATTGCCTTATGTGCTTTCAAAGAACAATATAGAAACGGTAAAGGATTACTACACCATTTATCAACATCTGCCCTAAGAGAAGTGAGAGATTCAGGACATTTGTTGTCCCAGTAATCCAGTAGAATACTTGCTAATATCAATAAATCTTCCCTGTTTATACTTGGAAACTTCTGTAAAACTAAATCAATTTCATTCATATCCATTACGCTCCTTATCTATAATTTCATACATATCTTCAAATGACATTCCAGTTGCAGACATATCATAGCTCTTAATAACTCCTTCATTAGAAATTACTTTCACTTGTAATGTGTCTTTGTCTGACTTATGAGATGTTATGTGGTGAGTACGCTTCTTATCAAATTCTGGAGTAAATATATCTAATTCGTTTCTGAAATGGGAATTATTAATATAATCTACTATGTAGTCATAATCGTTAATGATTTGGCATAGTTCTATAAAGTCTTGGCAACAATAGATAGATTTCTTATAATCTTCAAACATTAACTTAAAGCTATCCACTGTATATTCCTTATTGGCATTATAAAACTTTATTCTTGCTATAACTCCTCCGTCTGATAAATCAGATAATTTAGTTATTCGTCTTTGTGGTCTGCTTATCCACATTTCTTCCATTAAATCCATAAGTCGTCCCTTCTAATAATCTCTATATATAATATCATCAATTTGAGGTAAGCAATTATTGAGATATGCATCTGCCATTTGCAGTAGTACTTCCTCTCGGCTTATAGATACAGCCTTTATTTGACCTGTATTGTATAGATGCAGTAAATGGTCTAACAGTTGCCTATCTACCTTAGATACTTCTGCCAATCCTAATTTATTTATCAATTCTTCAATAGTCATCAATTAATCCTCATATATAATACCGTCAATCTCTGGTAAATATCCATGTATAATACCTTCTGCTTCTTTTATGAGTACCTCTTCATAGCTAAAGTAGATAGACCTACGCATATAACCATGATTGTATCTCTCTACTAAGCTAGTGAGTAGTATTAGTTCAGCTTTAGATATTTCTTTAGGATTTACACCTAACTTTATTATTAAAGTCTCTACTGTCATCATATTAACAATTACTACTAGGTGGTATATAATCATCTGGTACATCATGCGGTTCACGTGGGTCTTCAAACCAAACTCTATCTACCTTGTCCAGTTCTGCACATACTTCCTCTGCTGTCATTTCTCCTGCATTGAATTTGGCAAATAAGTCTCTGGTAAATTCACTGTACTCTCTATTACTCATTTCTATCATAATTCATTCCTCCTATTAATGCTGTACCTACTGCTGTAGGATATATAAAATATCTACCTGTTCATATTAATCCCACTCTGCTATAAGGAAATTCCTTCCCCAGTCTCCACCCCATACCATTTCTTCACCACATTTAGGACAATGCTTTTCATCCCAAACTTCTAACTGATTATTACCACAATGAATACATTTGATATTAAAATCATCCATAAAACTATTATACTTCACATCATAGTGACAATCATTACAATGAATAATTCGCTTCTTGCCTTTTCTTACCATTTTAACTATATCTTTAAAAGTTAAATAGTATTTCATGTGTGGTAATCTCTTATCAATATCTGTCAAATTCTGAAAGTCTATTTCTATTTGATATGGAATTTCAGAAATAACCTGTGATGAATAGTGATTGCACTTTTTAGCTTTCTCTCTTTTGCTATATTCTACCAATTCCTTATTGTTGTAATCCTCACCATAGACTGTTACTAGGTTAACATTATCAAGTTCACTTTCTTCATCAAACTCAGACATACAATCCTCTGTTGCAACCAAAGAACTCTGTATTGTTTGACAAGCCTTACAAATATAGACCTCATAATAATCTCTAAATCCACAACCAAAATGCAGTACTGGTGTTGTGTAGCCGCATTTAGGACATTCATATTGTTTTACTTCTCCCATGTCTCTTGTGTATAATTGTGCTATAAAGATAATGATTATTCTTCAATGATATTATCAGCTATCTTCTTAAATACATCACCTGCCATTAGTCCACCACTTGCAGGTAATCCAGCCTTATTAATAGATACAATGATACTATACTTGGGATTATCAGTAGGGAAGTAACCACAGAACTCTACCGCATACATATCCTTAGTACTATCCTCATTAGTAGATAATGAACTAGTTCCCTGCATACCTGCAACTAGTACCTTATCAGACTTGGCAGGTTGACATAATCCGTTAGTAACATTAAATACTAGAGCTTTCTTCAAACTATCAATACTAGCCCTACTTGCTATTTGTGGATTAATAACTACTACACTGTCCTTGTATAGTTGAGGCTGTATCATCTTCCCATTATTGGCGATAGCATTATAGAAGGTAAGGACTTGAATAGGTGAAATAAGCTGTTCATATCCTATACAGTTCCAAGTGATATTTTTTTCTGTAATCTTGTAAGGTTGCAGACTGGCAATTCCATTGATACTATCTGGCTTACCATAGCTCATATTAGTAAGTAAATCAAAAAAGGTTTGAGGATTATCACCAAAAGCCTTCTCCATTGTCTTATAAATGGCAATATTGGAACTAGCTGCCAATCCTTCTTGTACTGTAAGCTCACCATATCCACCTCTATGCCAATTATGGTCTTTAAGCTCTCTGCCATGAATTTGGTAGATACCATTTCCAGTATCAACCTTATCACTCAACTTCACCTTACCAGTTTCTAAAGCTGCCAATAGCGATATTGGGTGCATCAGACCAGTAGACTGCCATACAGAGAAGTTCTCACATGATTGGTAGTTCGCACTGTCTTTCCTAGTAAGTCCAACCAGAGCTTTTATTTGACCTGATTGAACTTCCATTACTATAACTTGCCCAGATTGGGCATTTATCTCTGATAACTTGCTTTCCAATATGGCAGTAGCATTAGTTTGTAATGTACTATCTATAGTGGAGATAGGTGCTGTTACTTGCTGTCTGGATTGGCAAGAACAAAGTACAACGATTAATATGGTGCACTTTAATAATATCTTTTTCATACGAGCATACCGTGTAAATTTATATACAAATCATAGTAATGGATGCAGGCGAATATTGATTATTCAAGGCACTAACAATAACGGGAATGCCACAAAATACATTCGTACTCTGTATCTCCTTTGCAATCATAGAGATGTGAGGTTCAATTCCCAATAGGTGAATTGCTTTTAGATTATCCTCATAATCAATTAATAAGTGCACATCATAGTACCCTAATTTATAATTGCTTAAAACAAATCCCATTTTATAAAAATTATCAAATTCCTTTTTATCTCTTGGTTTATATTCAACGCCATGCTCCAAACATTTCTGCTTGAAATTGATAATAAATGTTTGTAAACGATTCATACTCTCATTCATTTACGATTATAGTTACTTCAAATCAGTTAATTTTACTAATTCGTCACCAGTATTAAGCCATAAGGCATAAGAAAATCTATTAATAGTTTGGGAAGCACAGAATTGATAATATTCTTGCATTTGTTTCTCATTAAAGAAGTGACAAGCATCCATAATGTGCATAGCGGCATCAATATAGGTGTACATATCCGTATCTATAAGCCTATAATATTGCCTTATATGCTTTTGGCATGAATTAAATATTGCATCCAAAATAGTCATGGCAGTTACATCTCCTTGCTTCTCATTTAAGAAAGTAACTTGCTGACTAATATCTGTTATAAATTCTTGGGTATTGGTATGCGGTATGCCAATTAATATATTTTGTTGTGGCAGAAAGTCTGGATGTCTGAAACGTGATGTTATGACACTGTCTATTACATTTCCCTCTTCCAGATTGATTATTATGTCACTTCCTTTTAAAGTTACCATTAATTTGCGATACATAATTCCATTTATTTATGTTTGTCCTATTTATTCTTTATGTAGGCATATAAGAAGAAACCTGCAATAACAAGTATGACTATTATATGTAATGCCACACTACCGTTACTGTTAAAATCTGCATAGTCTGACATCCTACCTCTGCTTAATAAAATTATCAATGAATACATAATCTTAAATTTTAATAGTTCTGTATGTTAGTTGCTATTCAACCTATCATAGTGAAGGGTATATAATCTAAATAATCCTTGTTAAAAGGTTGAATATAATTCTGTGGATTCATTCTACTATCTGATAATAGAACTGAATAGGTAAATAAGTAGTATGTCTGCTTCTTATAGATATTGATTTATACTTCCCAATTCTCCCCAAGAAAGTGGTTAATCATAGTATTTAAAGTATTAGAGAACCGATAGCATATAATTGACTGCTATAATACTTTATCTTGTCACAAATATAATAATTACTTAGTTTATTTACCCAAAGATTTTAATATAAAAATGCCTAATCTCTGGATTTAGTAAAGATTTTAACAGTCTACATACTGTTTGGGAGGTAGGAGCTAGTTGTAAATATGCCTGTTCCATAGTCGATTAATTGTTATATCTAGTTCCCAATAGATATAGTTCTACATACAAATAGGTGCGGGAACTGCCAATGTATATGTCTCCAAGCATCGCCAAACGCTCCAATCACAAATACACAACAGTAACCCGCACCAGACGATATATGAACTATCATTAGATAGGCATATAGCACTAGTGCGGTGTTGTGCACGTTCCTGTGATTGTATAAATTTTGGCGAATTTAGAGACAAGAACTATGCAAAACACCTTTCGTTAATATGTCCTCCTATTTCTAGGATTGGCACAAAGATAATGAAAGGTATTTTATTCTGCAATTAAATGTATCTGTTAAAATGAGAGTTGAGAGCTATTTCTACTCTGAATATCCATAAAATGAGACAGAACTATTCAGAGTATAAATAAGTAAACTCCGATTCATTCTGTCTCAAATCTCAATTATCAGAAACTAAGACAATCATAAGTATTAAGTAGTTCCTCTTGTCTTAATCCCAAGTATCTTTTAGTAATTGATACACTGGAATGATTGAATAGCTCCATGAGCTTAACAAGTGCAAGCTCTGAATTATCGTTATTCATGTTGTAGACCTGTCTGCCAAAGGTCTTTCTAAGAGAATGGCAACTGAAATTGCCTATATGCAACTTGTATTTCTTTTTAATCTCCTTCAACATGACATTGATTCTCTGAACTGTGTACACTGTCCCCTTCTGACTTATCAATACAGGTGCATTTATGCCAACTGGATTTATATGCTCATAACAATCTCTGATATGCTGCTGTAGCTGCATATTAATCCTAATTGTCCTTTGCTTTCCTGTCTTAATCTCTATAATGGTAAATTCTTCTGCATCTAATATCTGATTCCACCTTAAAGCAAGAATATCAGAAATTCTTAGACCTGTGAAGCAACCCAAAGCGATAAGAAGTGACATCTTATAATTACTATCTCTTGCCAACTTTCTTACTAAGTTCATTGCTTCACTCCATTGCAGATAATCTGCTGTTGTACTTGAATATTTAAGTGACATAACGTTCTGTTTTATAGTGAAACTAATAAAAGTGAATATTAATTTTAAACTGGAATATCTAACTTACTGATTACTAGCTAAACATTCACTAATATAGAAAGTGAATATTATACTACTGGCTAATAATAGAGAAAGAGTACCTATATATAGTATATAGATACCCTTATTAGTACTTCATGTACTACTTCATTGTAATAATCTTGTATATAGTCCAAATAATCATCAAGAAGAATACAACAGGTGAAATTGCACACATAACAAGTAACAAGATAATCCAAGATATAACGATTAATAACGCTTGTAACATAATCTTTTGAGTATTAATAGGTAATGAATAATCAAGGGACACCCTTATTATATGGATGCCCCTTTTAAGTACTCTGTAATACCACTAACTAAGAAACCACTGGTATTTGTCATCACCATGTAAAGCGGAACATATACCCGTTGCAAGTTCTGTAGCATTATAGGCTCTATCCAAGAATGAATCTATATAGCTACTCTTATTTGCACCTGTGAGCAAGTTGTAAAGTTTCCACATAGACAAATCATTTCCTAAGCTGCCAAAGTTCTCGTCATTGATATAAGCCCTAGCCACATTGTTAACCTGTGTATCAGTAAGCAACATTTTAGGTATATCTTTCTGATAGCCTTGCGGTAATGATTGATAAAGTCTCATTCTTCCAAGTAGTTGGCAGAACTGATGCTCTGTCATACTGGTATTGCCTAAAGACTGCATCAAGTGTATGTGTTTGGCTGCATCGTATTTGTGGAACATCTCCAATACCGCTTGGTATAAATCCCTTGTATTGGTAACTTCCAAGCAACTAAGATAACCGTCCGTAGATACACATAGATTTGTGCAAACCTTACAAGTAAAGCCAATAAACACTTTAAAGCGTTCCGCACCTTTCTTTGAATAAAGATTGGTATGGTTATAAGCTCTGACACCACCAATAGTAAGTGTTAGCCTGTTACCGTGTACTGTCTCATAGATTGTAGGAACTTCAATAACAAAAGCGCATCTTTCGTAGTAGATAGTCTTGTCACTTTCTAATAACTGATTGGCTGGCTTATGTATCGCTTCGGGAATCCTACCTTTGATTACATGAGAAACACGAATATCTGGCGATTCAATCTGTTCACCGCTAAAGAATGTATTGGTTGCATCCTGTACCGCTTCAATGAAAGCCACATGAGATAATGTAGCTTCGTTGTCCTTTGCGAATACGGGTATAATACAATCATTCCTTAGATGTTCCAAACTGGCTTCAATCGTATTAGCTTCAATGAATAGAGGTCGTTTCTGCTTAATAACAGGCTCTTCAATTATTACCGCTTCTTCTGCATATTCACCAAAGTTTCTACTAGTTCTCTGTACTGGCATAATCTGTAATGTTGATTCCATAATCTGTAATTTATTAAGTTAATATTAGAAATTCCTCTGTCTGAAAGCTAAGCAAGCCACAATCAGTATTAATAATCCAATAAAGAACTGTGGCATTAAGACTACTGGCACAATTAGAATTATTCCAAACGTCAATAAAATCTTTAAATTCTCCATACGCATAATAATAGATTAGTAAATAGTGTATTTAAGGACAAAATGAGGGCTTAACATGAAGTTCTTTCTTATCACTTTCCTTTGTGCATCTTTATATGTAGACATATACAAATCGTTGATAAGTCCGCACATTTCAGAAGTTCAAAAGGTTTGTGGGCTGAATGGCAATTCATGTAATCCTTTCTTTTTCCTAATGATTTGGTATGGGGTGTTTTAGGGTAACAATAAAGCTTAGCGCACAATATACATCTGATGCGCTCACTGACAAATCAAATATTTCACTCTATCAAAGCATAAAGTCTAAATAAAAAACACTTCCTCAATAAAAGGGGCGGGGTATGATTTTAAGTACCTATATTCTTGGGTGGGGGATATACATAAAAAGCCCCAAACCCGTTTAACGGTCTGGAGCTTTATTGTTTACAAACTAACTACAGAATAATCTCATAAGGTATATCTTCCTTAACAGGTCGCTTTCTTCCTACTGTACCTGCTTGTATTGACTTCATAAAAGCGTGGATATTCCTGACATCTTTAAATCCATTCTCCTTATACTTCTTATAAATCATACATTCTCTGGATAATGGTTTGTTATTGCCTTCGTTGAAGTCTATCATGTGGTCGAACATGGCAATTAGTTTCTTTACTTGCTTATCTTTAGGCTGGTCTATTATTAAGCCTTTGACCTTTAGAATCAGACAGTCACCAATTTCATCCAATAAATCCAAATCCTTTAACTGTCCTATGTACCGACTAATAGTATCATGTCCCATGTGAATACGCTTCTCCAATTTCCTTATGGGTGATAATTTGATAACATGGCTATGCGGCTCTGTTACACTGAATAGCTTTAATATGAATCCTCTTAGCTTCAAATCTAAAGTATTGTAAGTATCGTAGAACTCTCTGCCAATTCTTCTATAATTGCCTGGCTCTACTTGGTTGAATCTGTACATAGTCCAATGTCTGTCCTTCTGTTTGGAATCTATATCACGTATAACAACCTCGCCTGTAGCCCTTAATTTGTCATTGAAGGATAATGTACTCTTACTCTTCTTGTAATTATCCAGTTCTTCCCCTACAAACCCTGCAAGCTGTTTTAATGTAGTATTAGTTTCCAAAGAATCTTTATCTGCTGTCAGTAGCAAGGTATAAGTCCTGTACACATCTGAACAGTTTAGATTCTGAATCAGATTATTACTCATTACTGTGTACTCCTTGAATGGAAGTTTCGTGTCTTTCATAAGGCAAACGCTCAATATGGTTAATCAAGATAATCTGATTGGTCTTTAACAAGAATCTCATTTTAGTGGAACTTAGTCTGTTCACTTTCCTTAGTTCGCTTAGTTTCTCATATAAATTATTATTATAATGCCACATATATTATTGATTTATATATCCTACTTATCCCACCTACTGAAAGTTCGTCAGAACTTTACAGTATGGCTGTATGGAGTGTAGTATCTAGGAGTGTAGACAGGGGGTGAATAAGCACGCTCCAAAAGGGGATTAAGCACACCGCTAAAGGGGGGAATAAGCACACCTTTATAATCTGGTAATATCAATACTTCTGCACATAACTTTGCTGTATTAGTAAGCACATTAGTAGATAGTGATACTAATTAGATGATTAGTTGCAAATACATTCCCTGTCTAGTATGCTCACTTATTAACGGTAAAAGGGAGAACCATTTATACTGTCCTCCCTTCATTAGAAACTATTCATGTATCATTATTCATCTTGATGTAAACGGTGTAAACCTTGTTATCTCTCTGCTTGCGTTTCTTGAAATATCCATTGAGCTTAGCCCATATTCCAATCACTGTTTTGCTGTCCTTTACGTGGTGAGCCAATGCAAGCCTGCGTAGTTCTTCAAAACTAAATTCTTGTTTGGTGTTCATAATTGGAAATTCATAAAATTGTTGATTCAATCATGCTCAAAACATAAAACGATGTGCACTATGCCATTCACGTTATTGGCGACAAGTCTTGGGTTGTAGATTGTCGTATTGGCAATGGATAGTATGAGATGCGGGAACAGCAAGTGCGATGCAAGTGCGTCCAGTTGCTCTGATACATATTCATCTGTCATGTAGTCTGGTAGTATAAAACTGTAGAGGTAAACCTTTACGTCCTTGTACCGCTGCATTTTGAGTTTGATAATCTCTCTCTTGTTTAAAATTGCTACTGGAATGTTTCTTAGGAAGTAGCTTGAACTAACAAATAGAATGTTCATTGCCATAAATTCATAAAATTAGGTACATAAAGAATGAATCTGTGTGCGGTGAGTGTCGTAAATTCAAATAGTGGTTTTCAGATATACTTCAAGTAGGTAATTCAGTAGTTTCAGTGATACCACCCTTATCTCATGTTGGTAGTGCAAAGATACTGCACTTCGGTAAGGCTACATAACAGTTGGGTCGCTTATTTTAAAACTTCGTGTTGGGAGCTTCGTGAAGTGAAGATATGCCCTTGCCTGCTTAACTTAGAAACTGATTCGGAACTCGTAAACGAATCTTGCTCTGATTTACGGTGTGCAGGTGAACAGTGCACGCCTTGCCTTGAATTATTTTTCACTTCTGGGCGTATCAGTCGGCAGTTCAAAGCCCGATGTAAATTATTGTGTCTCTGATATGTCACAGTCTCAAATTCCAAGTGCCGGATAGGTTAGCCCACTCATTTGAAACGAATTAGATTTATGGTGGCAAGTCTGGAAGATAAACGGAGCGGTCATTTCAAGATTGACAAGCCGTAGGGAATGTTAGCGTTGCGTATTCACCTCTCCGCCCTCGTCCGCATGGATAAACACACGTGAGAGTGCTTGCAGCCATGAATCTCCGAAAAATGAGACAGAACCGTTCGGAGTGTAATAAGTCAAACTCTCAACAGTTTTGTCCCACTTGCGTTCACCTTATTGGATATTTACAGTATGACAACAGGCAAATTCTAGTTATAAAGACATTGATAGAATGTATATAGATTACTACAGTCTATTAGTATGCTGTATTACTATAAGATACTGTAGTATTATAAAGTATTATAACTACTATGAATATATACCTAGTTCCATACTATCATTCAAGACCATTATGATATATATCTACAATAACACATTAATTTATAGCATAAATTATATTAGACTTGATTGCTTATTTAAAATATATTTGTACATTTGTGGCGTTTCATTTAGAGATACCATAATGGCTTAATTGCGCTTTATGTTCGTTTACTTGTAAACAACTTATGGACTAATACCGTAAGGAACGGCAAGCCTTTGAGTAGATTTAAAGGTTAATTTATTTACCCTAATTAATTTATCATTATGGAGAATCAGAATGAAGCAACTTGTGTAGTGTTAAGTCGTGAAGAATTATTTGATTTGTATGGCTCTTGGTTTGGTAATACTGCAACACCGGCTGATATGGTTTGTTGGTGTGACAGGCAAATCGAGAAGTACGAGGAATGGATTAAGAACTGCAAGGAACTCAAATTAGAGAACCAGAAGAAGCTTCTTAAAGATATTCCAACAGACATACTACAAGCTATTTTAGATTCTTCTACTAATTAATACTACTAAGTAAACACTTTAGGGTATCCATTTGGATACCCTTTCTAGTTAATAGTAATAGGTTATGCTGTACACAAAAGTCCTTGATGAATATAAGATAGATTATGAAGAATATCTCCGAGAAAGGGAAGTAGACTTCTTCGGAATGAAGGATAGATACCTAAAGTATATACAGACCAAAGGAATAGACCATTTCACTTTTAAACCTATAAAAATTACTACCAACACAGGTCATATATATATTATCAGATATAGCTTTAATGCATACTGGAAGCATAAGTTTATACCATTAATTGCAAGATGTTACCGCCAACCGGAAGGCATATATGTAGTGACCTGTCCTAGCACCATTATTAAAATAGGTAAGAACGGTGCATATATACCACATTTCTTTGATAGATATAGAGATAGGATTCTTAAACGTAAACATGGCAATAAACTAGATGTTATAATGAAATTCTTCGAGAATGAAGCGCGTTTCAGTGTAGGAGCAATGATACGGTATGACAAATATCCCGATAACTACATATTCGTTTTTGATAAATTCATAACACTAGGTAGTCCACTAGAGGATGTTAATATATTTGAGATGAGAACTTTAATCAGCTTAGATATGCTAAAGGAAGTGCAGAAGGATATATGTAATGAACTTGTAGAATCCAATATTAAAGGATTAGAAGAACATATTAAAGATGAGGATAGGAATAAAGATGAACTTCTTCGCACTTTATTAGAGCTACCCAATTATAAAGAAGTATAGCATACATAATCAGAATCAAACATAATCTTGCTATATTATCTCACATAATATAAGACATATATGGGGAACTTAGATTTCGTTGCTATTGATTTGGAAACAGCTACTTCTCATAGAAACTCTATCTGTGAAATTGGTATTGTAAAGAACTCTATAGTAATTGAGAGTAAACTAATACTAGGTTGAAATTGTGAATATTGGAGTTGAGAGGGTGCTCTAGGTCGGAATTTACTTTTCTTCTTCAAAGGAGACAGCAGGAATTGAGATGAGAGGCTGACCGATTGTGAGGCTTTGTTGGGCTTGCATCGGTGCGGAAACTGAATTTTACTGGATTGAATGGTTGTTCTGTCTGATTAAATAGTTGATATATAACAATATACAATGGTTAAATAGCTTTGAGAATAGTTCGTCTAAGAAAAGTACCCCATTATGTGCCAGACTGATTTCTCCGGGTTGTGGAAAACTACCTCCGCCAACCATCGCCACCTGGGAAATTGTGTGGTGAGGGTCGCGGAATGGGCGTTGGGAAATCAATGAGGACCCGCGTTTCAATTGTCCGGTAACTGAATGTATCTTGGTGGTTTCCAGACTTTCCCCCAGTGAAAGAGGAGGAAGAATGGAAGGAAGGCGTTTGGCCATCATCGATTTACCGCTACCCGGAGCACCTACCATTATTAAATTATGTCCTCCGGCTGCTGCAACTTCTAGTGCCCTTTTTACATTCTCTTGCCCTTTAACGTCTGCAAAGTCCAAGTCACAGTTCGTCTGTTGTTGATAGAATTCTTCCCGTGTATTAACAACAGTCGGCTCTAATTCGCGTTCATTATTGAAGAACTCGACGACCTCCTTGATATTACTGACTCCGTATACTTTTAATTGATTGACAACGGCCGCTTCCCGTGCGTTTTGTTGGGGGATGATTAGTCCTTCGAAACCATCTTCGCGCGCTTTGATAGCAATGGGAAGCGCACCTTTGATAGGTTGTATACTTCCGTCCAGACTTAGTTCGCCCATTAACAAATAGCGGGAAAACTTCTCGGAAGAGATTGTTTCGTTAGCTCCTAACAATCCGATGGCAAGAGGCAAGTCATAAGCTGAACCCTCTTTACGGATGTCCGCTGGTGCCATGTTGACCACTATATTGCTAGTGGGCATTTTATAACCATTCACCAGCAATGCGGAGATAATACGTTGATGGCTTTCTTTGACCGCAGAATCCGGAAGGCCGACGAGATAGAACATACAGCCGCGCGAGCTGTTGACTTCGATTGTGATGAGTGTTGCATCAATCCCTTGAACAGCCGCTCCGAATACTTTAATTAACACGTTTGATTATTGATTATTTTTTCTTCTTATTGTCTTGTTTTTCCTTTTCTTCAGCAGCAGTGACTACTTCCTCAATTTTCTTCTTTAATTGTTCTCCTTTGAGGTTTTTCGCGAGAATCTTACCGTCTGCCGACAGAAGAATGTTGCTGGGAACTTGCTTGATGGCGTATTGTTTGGCTACTTCGGAATTTAGTCCGCCAAAATCACAGACTTGCTCCCAATTGAGCGTATCACGTTTTATAGCATCTTGCCATTCTTGTTTATCTATATCAAGGGAGATACCGAGCATGGCTATATGTTTGTTCTTCTTATATTTCTGATAGATCTCTTTTAACTCGGTATTGCTTTGGTGATTGGAAATGCTATCTCCCCATGAAGCCCAAAAGTTGATTAACAGGTTCTTTTTCTTGAAATCTTCTGATGACCGGGTAATTTTCTCTCCTTTTATATTAGATAGACTGAAAAAGGGGGCATATTTGCCTGTCTCTGTTTTCTCTGACAGAGAGATGGCTTCGTTGAGCTGTTCAATATACAGCTTGTCTTGCAATATTCCTGTCATGATTTCAATTAGCTTCTTTATTTTGTTGAAATCGGGCGAATCTTTCTGAACAAAGTATTTATCCAACAAGTAGAGGCTGACAAAAGAAGAATGATGCTTCATGATGAATTCTTCTGCTTTTTGCTCTAAATCTTTCTCGGATGGGGTAGGCAGGCTATTTAGTTCTTTCTGAAAGTTTGTAAACTCTTCATTATATATATTACCATTGATATCCAGATATTCCGGGTGATTGACATCTCCTTTTATTTTGATTTGATTTCCTTTGTCAAGGAAGATTGGATATTCTGTCTGATTGTCAATAAGTAAAAAGGCAGAAGTAATGGTGTCTATTGAAGCTGTATAAGAGAATTTATCGTTCTTCGCGAAAATGGTATCTATCCGGTCGAATGATTCGTCCATTCCATACAGATAAAGCGTATCTGTGCCCAGACCTTTGATTTCCCCGGTTATGCTAACCTTCTTTGAAGATTTACCACAACTGCATAGACAAATGATTATGAGGATTAAAATGCTACTCTTTTTCATTGCTTTGATTTCTTTTCTGCGAAAGTACGGTTTTTACAGATAAAAAAAAAGAATTGCCCGTCATTTATAATGACAGGCAATTCTTAATATTTAAAATAGAGTGTAATTCTCTTATTTAATGATGTTCATGAAATCTGCATTTGTGAAGAATTTAGCAAATTCCAAGTCAGTAGCTGCTTTCTTAGCTAATGAAGAATCTTTAGCAACTGCGCTCTTCAAGCTGCTTGTTACCATAGAAGAATTATTAGTTCTAGCACCTAAAACTGCCATCAGGTAGTCAGTGTAAGCATCAGGTCTTTCTACGTTAGCCAACGTGTTTTTAGCTTTGTTATAGTCCTTAGCAAGGATTTGAGCCAAAGCAGCACTGTTAGTCTTAGAGTCACCGAATGAGTTTACTGCTCTTTCATATTGACCTTGAGCGATGTACAGGTTACCCATAGATTCGCCAAGTTCTTTTGTGCCGGCAGCTTTACCGAAGTATGCTTCTGCAGCAGCTTTGTCACCCTTCATCAAAGAGATCAAACCTAAGTTCATGTTAACTTCAGGAGTAGCATTAACGCTGGCAGCTTTCTTGAAGTAAGATTCTGCTTTGTCAATGTTACCGGCTTGGTAAGCTAATTTACCTAAGTTGTTATAACCACGGTAATCGTTCGGGAACTGTTTGGTAGCTTGAGTGTAGATAACTTCTTGCTTAGCAGGATCGCTAGTCAGTGTAGCAGCATACAGCAATTCTTCTACGTTCAGTTCAGAAGGATTAGAAGAAGCCAACTTAGCGATTTCTTCGTCAGACTTACCGATGATTTCATAGTTCAAAGTCAAACGAGAACGACGCAATTGAGGAAGAATAGTGTTAGCCAATTCTTTGTATACAGCAGAGATGTTCTTGATTTCGCTTTCTCTTTGAGCAGGATCTTGGTACATTGCAATAACGCGGAGAATCAACTCTTTGTCTTGGATGTTAGATTTAGAAACCAGTTCTTGGAAACCTTCCCAGTCCTGTGCAGTATATTTAGCATCGATTGGAGCATCGATTTTTGCTTTCTTCAGGTCTTTGCTCAACATCTTAGTTGTGTTGCCTTCACGGTTTTCAGCAAGAGTAGTATTCAAGCTTACACCACCATCAGGAGAAGCGTATGCAGAAACTTCGATGTTGCTGATCTTCTTGTTAGCAGCTTCGTTAACGTTAGCTACTTCTTTGTTGAATTCTTTAGCAGTCTTCAATTCGCTGGAACGAATGTTAGCTTGTTGGATCAAGAACATGATGTTGGCATCGTGTTTTTCTTTGATGATACGTTGGAAAGCGTCTTCGCCCAATGCAGGGTTAGCGTTACCTAATGTATTGTTTACTAATTCAGAAGTAGAGATTACACCATCAGCTATTTTCACAGCAGGAATAGTCACCACTTTCTTTCCGATAGTAGCTTTGAATTCCAGATACAATTCTGACTTAGCCATTTCAGGAACATAGTCAAAAGAAGTTTTCATCGTGTAGCTACCGCCCATCTTGTAAGAGATAGTCTGGTCGTTACCTTCCACTTTTTCACCTTGGAAAGTAGCTGGTTGGCCTTTAGCTTCGCCGCCATTCCATTTCAAAACCGGAGTAACTTCTACAACCGCTTTTTTGTTGAAATACTTTTCAGGAAATTTACCATTGATGGTCGCAGGAACTTTACCACCTACTGCCTCCAGCACTTGCGGAGTAACAGTGAAGTAATCAGCTGACAATTCACCCATTTTTTTGCTGCAAGAAGAGAATAATGCAACAACCATTGCCATGAGTAAAGGCAAGTACAACTTCTTAGTCATTTTAGGTATAAATTAAATGTTTGTAATTGAAATATCGTCTATTTGCCAACCTCCTTCTGCTCACACAGAAAAAGTAACGCAAAGATATTAATTCTTAATATAATTATATAGATAAGGGGGCGATTTTATCATAATTTAATGAAATAACTCCTCTTTTTCTTTCCTATACTTGATATTTCGTGGGTGATGCTCGATAATCTCACTACGAAGCATATTGCGGTCGATGTGGGTATAGATTTCCGTTGTCGCAATGGATTCATGTCCGAGCATACATTGAATGGCTCTCAAATTGGCTCCACCTTCCAGTAAATGAGTGGCAAAGGAGTGCCGGAAGGTGTGCGGACTGATGTTTTTGGTAATACCCGCTTTTTGTGCTAATTCTTTTATCATATGAAAGATCATAATCCGGGAAAGACCTTTGCCTCTCCGCTGACTGACGAAAACGAAATCCTCATGCCCTTTTTTCACTTCAATCTGGTTACGGTCTGTGATGTAAAGCTTTATTTCATTAATAGCCCGGGGGGAGATTGGTACGAGTCGTTGTTTGCTTCCTTTTCCTTCTACTTTGATAAAGCCTTCATCAAAATAGAGGTCGGATAGTTTAAGGGTGATAAGTTCTGATACCCGAAGTCCGCAGCTGTATAGTGTTTCTAAAATAGCTCTGTTTCGCTGTCCTTCAGCTTTGCTGCGGTCGACGGCGGAGATAATCCGGTCAATTTCCTCCACAGTCAGTACTTCGGGAAGTTTGAAACCTATTTTAGGGCCTTCTAATAGTTCACTGGGATCTGCTTCCAGATAGTTTTCGAGGATGAGGAAACGGAAAAATGATTTGATTCCTGATAAGATGCGGGCTTGTGAACGGGGATGAATGCCGATGTCATGTAATCCGGCCGCAAAACGTTGAAGATCGGACAGGCATACGTCCAATACGTAAATCCCTTCCAATGTCAGAAAGCTCATCAGTTTGTCCAGATCCGTCAGATAGGCATCCAGAGTATTAAGAGATAAGGACTTTTCCAGTTTGAGATACTGCTGATACTTCCTGATTATCAGCTCTTGTTGTTCCTTCTTATGCTTTTTTTCGTTGATTTCCATTTCTTTTTTCTACCTTTGCACATTCTTTCAGATACAAAGGTATAAAAAAACAGGATTGCGCGATGAAGATACAAATTATTAATGGCCCGAATATTAATCTGTTGGGTAAGCGTGAACCTTCCATTTACGGAAGCGTTACATTTGAAGATTACTTGGCTGATCTTCGCAAAAGATACGTTGACGTGGAGATCGACTATTTTCAATCGAACATCGAGGGAGAAATGATAGACTGCATACAGCAGGTGGGATTTGATGTGGATGGTATAATCTTGAATGCAGGTGCGTATACACATACTTCCATAGCTTTGCAGGATGCTATTCGTTCTGTGACATCTCCGGTGATTGAGGTGCATATTTCCAATGTGCATAGTCGCGAGTCTTTTCGGCACGTATCGATGATTGCTTGTGCTTGTAAAGGAGTGATTTGTGGCTTTGGGCTAAATTCGTACCGTTTGGCTTTGGAGGCTTTATTGGATAGATAATAAATAAGGTAATAATATATAATAGGTAGAAAGACTATGTTATTGAAACAGACTAAGATTGTGGCTTCCATCTCGGATAGACGTTGTGATGTGGATTTTATAAAACAGTTGTTTGAAGCTGGGATGAATGTAGTGCGTATGAATACAGCGCACGCTAGCCGTGAAGGTTTTGAAGCTTTGATTGCAAATGTACGTGCTGTGTCCAACCGTATTGCGATTTTGATGGATACAAAAGGTCCGGAAGTTCGTACGACGGCTAATGCAGAGCCGATTCCATATAAAATAGGAGAGAAAGTAAAGATTGTAGGTAATCCGGATTTGGAAACAACTCGTGAGTGTATTGCTGTTTCATATCCGAACTTTGTGTCTGACCTGAATATCGGCGGTACGATTCTGATTGATGATGGCGATTTGGAACTGGAAGTTATTGATAAGACGAATGGTTATTTGCTGTGTGAAGTTAAGAACGATGCTACTTTGGGAAGCCGTAAAAGCGTAAATGTCCCGGGTGTTCGCATCAATCTTCCTTCATTAACGGAAAAAGACCGTAACAATATTCTTTATGCTATCGAAAAGGATATTGATTTTATCGCTCACTCTTTTGTGCGCAACCGTCAGGATGTACTTGACATACGTGAAATTCTGGATGCACATAATAGTGATATTAAGATTATTGCTAAGATTGAGAATCAGGAAGGGGTGGATAATATCGATGAAATCCTGGAAGTGGCAGATGGCGTAATGGTTGCCCGTGGTGACTTGGGTATCGAAGTGCCTCAAGAACGTATTCCGGGAATCCAGCGTGTATTGATTCGCAAGTGTATTCTGGCAAAGAAGCCGGTAATCGTTGCTACTCAAATGCTCCATACAATGATAAATAATCCTCGTCCGACTCGTGCGGAAGTGACTGATATTGCCAATGCAATCTACTATCGTACAGATGCTTTGATGTTGAGCGGAGAAACCGCTTATGGTAAGTATCCGGTAGAGGCGGTGAAAACGATGACTAAAATTGCGGCTCAGGCAGAAAAAGATAAACTGGAAGAAAATGATATCCGTATTCCGTTAGATGAGAATAGTAATGATGTTACGGCGTTCCTTGCTAAACAAGCAGTAAAAGCTACTTCTAAGTTAAAAATACGTGCTATTATTACTGATAGTTATAGCGGACGCACTGCTCGTAATCTGGCTGCTTTCCGTGGAAAGTATCCAGTGCTGGCTATCTGCTATAAAGAAAAGACAATGCGTCATTTGGCTTTGTCTTATGGTGTGGAAGCTATCTATATGCCGGAATTGGCTAACGGACAGCAATATTACTTTGCGGCATTGCGTCGTCTGTTGAAAGAAGGTCGTTTGCAGCCTTCCGATATGGTCGGTTATTTAAGTAGTGGTAAGGCAGGAACAAAGACCTCATTCCTCGAAATCAATGTAGTGGAAGATGCTTTGAAGCATGCAGAGGAGACTGTATTACCTAACAACAACCGTTATCTTTAATTTTTAAAGAGGTAAGTTTTATGCAGGAAACCGAATCGATAGACGAATATATTTTGCAGCATATTGATCCCGAGAGCGATTACTTGAAATCGCTCTATCGGGATACGCATGTAAAGCTCCTTCGTCCTCGTATGGCTTCCGGGCATTTGCAGGGACGGATGCTGAAGATGTTTGTAGAAATGATTCAGCCTCGTCAGATATTGGAAATCGGAACGTATAGCGGCTACTCCGCCCTTTGTTTGGCGGAAGGTCTGCCGGAAGGTGGACTGTTGCATACGTTTGAGATCAATGATGAACAAGAGGACTTTACCCGTCCATGGCTGGAGAAATCACCGTTTGCTGATAAAATTCGTTTTTATATAGGTGATGCTTTAGAACTTGTTCCGCGTTTAGGTGTTACTTTTGATATGGCTTTTATTGATGGTGATAAACGTAAGTATATTGAATACTACGAGATGACATTGGCGTATCTTTCCGAAGGCGGATATATCATTGCTGATAATACTTTGTGGGACGGGCATGTGCTTGAACAGCCTCGCAATACGGACGCTCAAACAATTGGTATTAAAGCCTTTAATGATTTGGTAGCACAAGATGTGCGAGTGGAAAAAGTAATACTTCCTTTGCGTGACGGATTAACGATCATAAGGAAGAAAATAGTAAGTAGTAAATCGTAAAACAGTAAATAACTTTATGGAAACAACCAGACAGAATAAGATATCTCGCCTGTTGCAGAAAGAGCTAAGTGAGATATTCCTGCTTCAAACAAAGTCCATGCCGGGTACATTGGTCTCTGTTAGCGCAGTTCGTATCAGTCCTGATATGAGTATTGCCCGTGTCTACCTTAGTGTTTTTCCTTCAGAGAAAGCAGAAGAGATGGTGAAGAATATCAATAACAATATGAAATCCATTCGTTATGAGCTTGGGACTCGTGTACGTCACCAGCTACGTATCATTCCTGAACTGAAATTCTTCGTGGATGATTCATTGGATTATATTGAGAAAATAGATTCATTGCTGAAGTGAAATAATTCATTGCAGAGGTGAACTTCCCTTTTTATATAGCCAGGCGTTATCTTTTTTCAAAGAAAAAGCATAATGCTATTAATATCATATCCGGCATTTCCGTATGTGGAGTGGCTCTTGCTACGCTTGCTTTGGTTTGCACTCTTTCTGTTTTTAATGGTTTTCAGGATATGGTGGCCAGCTTTTTTACGGCTTTTGATCCGCAGTTGAAAATTACGGTCCGTGAAGGAAAGGTTTTTGATGCACAAGATGAACGGATTCGTGCCGTTTGTGCGCTTCCTGAAGTGGAGGTGTTTACAGAGACGCTCGAAGAGAATGCAATGGTGCAATACAAGGACCGTCAGGCTATGGTTGTACTAAAAGGGGTGGAGGATAATTTTGAAGAACTGACGGCCATAGACAGCATACTTTATGGCGCGGGAGAATTCGTTCTTCATGATTCGATCGTGAATTATGGCGTCATGGGAGTGGAATTGGTTGCGACTTTGGGAACTGGTTTGGAGTTTGTCGATCCTCTTCAGATATATCTTCCCAAACGAAATGCCAAAGTGAATATGGCAAATCCCGGCGCTTCTTTTAACCGCGATTATCTGTATTCTCCAGGTGTCGTATTTGTGGTGAATCAGCAAGAATATGATGGAAAATATATTTTGACTTCTCTTGATTTTCTTCGTCAGCTTCTGGATTATACAACAGAAGTCTCTGCGATGGAATTGAAATTGAAACCTAATGTAAATACTTCATCGGTACAATCTAAAATAGAAAACATACTAGGTGATGATTTTGTTGTTCAGAATCGTTATCAGCAACAGGCAGATATTTTCCGTATTATGGAGATAGAGAAACTAATCTCTTATTTGTTCCTCACTTTTATTTTAATGATAGCCTGTTTTAATGTGATAGGCTCTCTTTCTATGTTGATCTTGGATAAGAAGGATGATGTAGTAACTTTGCGGAGTCTTGGAGCTAGTGATAAACTCATCTCCCGAATATTCCTCTTTGAAGGACGTCTCATTTCTCTTTCTGGCGCTATTTCCGGTATTGTCCTGGGCTTAATCCTATGTTTTATACAACAGAAATTCGGTATAATTTCATTGGGGGGCGGTGGTGGTACTTTTGTTGTAGATGCCTATCCTGTCAGCGTTCACGCTTGGGATGTCGTATTAATCTTTATCACAGTTTTAGCCGTTGGTTTTCTCTCCGTATGGTATCCTGTACGTTATCTAAGTAAGAGACTTTTATAGCTAAATGGTAATGTTTTTATTATAGCCATTTTTCTATAATTGATAACTTTTAATTCCTTTTTATGGTGTTTTATTTTCGTAATTGATACGATACTGCTATATTTGGCTCAATTTTGTTAATTGGAAATAATCTATAAATACTTCTGTGAAACTTGAGAATAATGAAATATGTAGAATAGTAGACGGCGATGAAATTGCTTTCAATCGTTTTATGGAGCATTATTCTTCGCGTTTATATCACTATACATTTGCGCTACTTGGCCAGAAGGAGTCAGCTGAAGAGATTGTGAGTGATGTTTTTTTTGAAGTTTGGAAAAATAGAAAAAGTCTGGCTGAAATTGGCAATATGAATGCTTGGATCCAGACAATCACCTATCGAAAAGCGATTTCTTTTTTGCGGAAGGAAACTGGAAAGTATGAATTGTCATTTGATGATATCGAAGATTTTATTTTTGAGCCGGTTCAATCTCCAGCCGAGGAGATGATTAGTAAGGAAGAAATGGCTAAAATTAATGACGCCATTCAACAACTTCCTCCCAAGTGTAAACATGTCTTTTTCTTAGCAAAAATAGACGGGCTTCCTTATAAAGATATTGCAGATATGTTGAACATATCAGTGAAGACTATCAATAACCATATTGCTTTTGCGTTAGATGAAATTGCTAAAAGATTGAATATGAAATCTCGCAAGAGCTAAGTTTTTTACTCTCCTGCTTATTAATGCCTTATTTTTTCACATAGCTAACTCCACTTTTATTCTTTTTACCCGAAAAATGAAAAAAAATCATTTTTGACTGGGAGATTTTTTTTTTAGTTGCGTCTTTATCTATAGAACAACATTAAAATAGGATTATGAGCTTGAAAGAATACCATCGTCTCGCAGATTTATTTAGTAAATTGAATTCTCAAGAAAATATTGAGGATGATTTTACTTCTATGCCTGATGCTGAGAAGTTGAAATTCTTTTGGGAAAATTGTGTGCAGGAAAAGATTGATTCATCTTCTATCATAGAGAAGACTCAACGAAAGATGCGAAAAGATGCTATGAAGCGCAGAAAGAAATATTTCTTAGTTGCTTCAGCTTCTATTGCTGCTTCCTTTTTGATTTGCATTTCAACTATTTATTTTTTTAATCAGAATGGAAGTGTTAATTTAGACTTCCAGGCTATTGCTGAAGAAATGGATAGCCAATCTGTTGAGGAAGTGACTCTTATTACTTCCAAGGAACAGCTTAATTTGGATGAAGATGTTTTCATTAAGTATTCGAAAGAGGGGAAAGTTGCTGTCAATTCACAAGTGATAAAAGAGAAAGAAGAGAAAACCAAAGAGGAACAAGAATATAATCAGTTGCTTGTTCCTGCGGGGAAAAGGGCTAGAGTAGAATTGTCTGATGGGACTCGGCTGGTCGTTAATTCCCAGTCAAAAGTGATTTATCCTCGTTGTTTTAAAGGAGACATTCGTAAAATCTATGCCCAAGGAGAAGTTTTCCTGGAAGTTGCGCATGATAAGAAACATCCTTTTATAGTGGAGTCTGATGATTTTAAACTGCAAGTGTTAGGAACGAAGTTCAATATCTCGAATTATAAAGGAGGAACAACTAATATTGTATTGGTGGAAGGTGCGGTAGAAGTTACTGATAAGAATGAAAAGAAAGCACGTTTGAATCCTAATGATCTGTTGAATATAGCAAATGGTACAATTGCTTATCAGAAGCAAGTTGATGTAGCAGAGTATATTAGTTGGGTAGAGGGGATCATGTTATTGAATGGTAATGATTTGTCGCAGATCATTCAAAGACTAAGCATCTACTATGGTATATCTATTCAATGTGAGCCAATTATTGGTAAAGAAAAAGTGTATGGGAAATTAGATTTGAAAGATGATATAGACGAGGTGATTGAATGTATTCAGCAAACCCTGCCATTCACGATCGAAAAAAGTGATACTAGTATATATTTAAATAAATAATTTTTTTAATTAATCTTTTAATATGTTTGCCTATGAAGAACAGACTGCCATTATGACAAAAAAAATCGGATAAATATTGCCGTATTTACCCGATAGTAATTCCCTAGTTAAATCAATAAATCCAAAATTGTTAACCTAAAAAGAAATTTTTATGGTAAAGAAAACTATTTTTTTACACTTAAAGAAAAGACTTAAGCTTTTTTGCATTATAAACGTCTTTTTTATGATTCCATTCTCTTCATTCGGTACTAATTCTATTAGTTGGAATTCCGAAGAAGATTTATTCTCAGTACAGTATGAGAATGTTACAGTTAAAGATATTTTAGATTATATCGAAAAACATAGTAAGTATATTTTTATTTACTCTGCTAATGTTCAGAAAAATCTGAATAACAAAGTCTCCATTTCAGTTTCCAATAAGAAAATAGATGCTGTATTAAAAGAGTTGTTCTCAGAGACAGGACTGAATTATAAGATGTCGGGAAGACAAATTACTATTTCGGTGCCAGAAGCTCCTAAAGTACAGCAAACTATACAACAAAAGGGTATTAAGGTAACAGGTAACGTTTCAGATGAAAAAGGTGAGCCTTTGATTGGTGTAACAATCATTTTGAAAAATGATTCCACAGTGCATGCATTGACAGACATGAATGGTAATTATAGTATTATTGTTCCTGAAAGAAAATCTGTGCTTTCTTTCCGTTATATTGGTTTTATTCCTAAAGAAGAGGTTGTTAATAACCGAAAGGTTGTTAATGTACAAATGGTAGAAGATGTTGGTCAATTAGATGAGGTTGTAGTGGTTGCCTATGGCGCACAAAAGAAAGAGTCTGTTGTTGGTTCTATCACAACGATTGAACCTGCAAAGTTAAAGGTTTCTACTACTCGTTCAATAAGTAATAATCTGGCTGGTACAGTTGCCGGTGTATTAGCTGTGCAACGTTCTGGTGAACCGGGATATGATAATTCTTCTTTCTGGATTCGTGGTATTAGTACATTCCAGGATGCCGGACAAAACCCATTGGTTTTGATTGATGGTATAGAACGCGATTTGAATAATATTGATCCTGAAGAGATAGAATCTTTTTCTGTGTTGAAAGATGCTGCTGCAAGTGCTGTTTATGGAGTGCGGGGAGCTAATGGTGTTATTTTAATTAATACAAAACGCGGACAAGTTGGTAAACCTCGTGTGACTGTAAAGGCTGAATTTGCAGCTACACAGCCAGTTAAACTTCCCGAGTATTTGGGTGCGGCAGATTATATGCAGGTTTTGGATGATATCTTGATGGATACAGGACAACAGCCTAAATATACAGATCGTATTGCAAAAACTCGTGCAGGTTATGATCCTGATTTATATCCGGACGTGAATTGGATGGATGCAATTGCAAATGATTATGCTTCGAATCAGCGTGTAACAGTAGATATTTCTGGTGGTACGGAGACATTACGTTATTCTTTTGTTGCTGCTGCGTATAATGAACGTGGTATTTTGAAACGTGATAAAAGCTATGATTGGGATCCTACTATTAAATTGCAACGTTATAACGTTCGTTCTAATGTGGATTTGAAATTAAGTCCTACTACGCAATTACGTTTTAATATTGGTGGATATTTGCAAGATAGAAATTCTACAACGAAAGATATATCTCAAATTTTCCAGAAAGCGTTCGTTGCTGTACCTCATGCTTTCCCTGCACAGTATTCCAGTGGACAGATACCGACAACAGAGGAGCCAAACGTTTGGGCATGGGCTACTCAAAGTGGATATAAAAGAAGAAGTGACAGTAAGATTGAAACACTGTTTTCTGTAGAACAAGATTTGAAATTCTTACTTCCGGGATTGAAAGTAAAAGGTACATTCTCATTTGACAGGTTTTCTTCAGGTACTGTTTCTCGTGGAAAGACACCGGATTATTATGTACCTGCTACAGGACGTGATGATGAAGGTAATTTGATTATAGCATCAAAATCCAATGGTACTAATTTCCTGGATTACTCAAAAAGCGGTGACTATGGAAATAAGAGCGTATATATGGAAGCAACTTTGTCTTATGACCGTACATTCGCAGAGAAACATTCCGTTGCTGCAATGTTATTGTTTAATCGTCGTAATTATGATGATGGAAGCAAGTTGCCTTACCGTAATCAGGGATTGGCAGGACGTGCATCTTATACCTATTCGGGTAAATATGTAGGTGAATTTAATTTTGGCTATAATGGCTCTGAAAATTTTGCCAAAGGCAAGCGTTATGGCTTTTTCCCTTCAGGAGCAATTGGCTGGATTGTATCGGAAGAGGCATTTATGCAACCATTGCGTAAGGTCATATCTAAATTGAAATTGCGTGCGTCTTATGGTCAGGTAGGTAATGCTAATTTAGGTGGACGCCGTTTTGCGTACCTTTCTACAATTACCGATGACTATGATACATTAAACATGTATAAATGGGGATTGGATAGTAGTTATGGTTTAACTGGTATGGCGGAAGGTGAGTTTGCTGTACAAGATTTGACGTGGGAGATTGTTAATAAGATGAATTTGGGGGTTGAGCTAGGTTTCCTGAATGGTATGATTGATTTGCAATTAGATTATTTCGACGAACGCCGTAAAGATATATTTATGCCACGTGAGTCTGTTCCGATGACGGCTGGATTTATGAAGCAGCCTTGGAAGAATTTTGGAAAAGTGACTAATCAGGGTGTAGAAGTTTCCTTAAATGTTAATAAACAGTTTGGCAAAGACTTATTTGTCAGCTTAATGGGAACATTTACCTATGCTCATAATGAAATAACAGAAAAGGATGAACCTAGTGCAGTAGTTGGTACTAACCGTGCTGAAACAGGACATCCGGTAGGGCAATTAACTGGCTATATAGCAGAAGGTTTGTTTACAGAAGACGATTTTGAAGACGTAAGTACAGGTAAACTGAAAGAAGGAATTCCGACTCAAAGTTTTGTAAGCAAACTCCGCCCGGGAGATATCAGATACAGGGATGTCAATGGTGATGGTAAAGTGGACGTATTTGATAAATCGCCAATCGGAGGAACAAAAGATCCGGAGATAGTATATGGCTTTGGACTGAATATGAAATATAAGGATCTAGATTTTGGAGCTCTCTTTCAAGGAATAGGTCGTAGTTGGAATATTTTAGGATCAAGCATTATTCCGGGTGCCAATAGAGGAGTGACAGGCAATATGTTTACTAATGCAAATGATCGTTGGACTGTAGACAACCCAAGTCAGAACGTATTTTATCCGCGATTGGATGACGGTATAAATAGTAATAATAACCAACCATCTACATGGTGGCTGCGGAATATGAGTTTTTTACGTTTAAAAAACATTGAACTTGGTTATTCCTTACCAAAGAATTTGTGGAGAAATACTACAGTTATATCAGGCATTCGTCTTTTCGTGAGAGGAACAAATCTTTTAACATTCTCAAAATTTGATTTGTGGGATCCGGAAGTCGAAAATACTACAGGGGCTGCGTACCCAATTATGAAATCGTTATCTGCAGGTTTTGAAATTAAATTCTAATAATAGCGCATATGAAAAATAGCATATTAAAATTTATAGTACTAAGTATTATTACGACATTTACTTTTTCTTCTTGTTCTGATTATCTGGATAAGCAACCGGATGACCAGTTGGATTTAGAATCAGTATTTGAGAATAAAAAGAATATGGAACGTTGGCTGGCATATATTTATCGCGGCCTGCCCGAATATTATACTTATGATGGTCCCGATGCCATAGCTGATGAACTGATTCCTTCAGTTGGTTGGGAAGCGCAAGGATTTAAAGCCATTCAATATCAAAAAGGTAACTGGACAGCAGACAATCCCGGGGTAATTGCTTATTGGAATACTTATCCCAAATATATTCGTTCTGCTTATTTGTTTATAAAACATGCTCACCCATTGGAGGCTGTACCGGCTGAAGAAGTAGACTTTATGAAAGCTGAATGCCGTTTCTTTATAGCTTATTATAATTCTATGATGGCTATAGCTTATGGTTCAGTTCCTATTATTCGCGAGGCTAGTGAAAGTACTTCGGCTGATGATCTGATGTTGAAACAAGAGCCGTTTTATAATGTAATTGATTGGGCAGATCAAGAAATGCTGGAAGCTTCAAAACAATTGCCTGCCACTCAAACTGAAGATAAGAAATATGGCCGTGTGACTTCTGTTGGATGTTTGGCAATGCGTGCTCGTATGTTATTATTTGCTGCTAGCGACTTGGTGAATGGTAATCCTGCATTGGCGAATATAAAAAACATTGATGGAACCCCTATCTTTAATTCTGCACATGATCCGGAACGATGGAAAAGAGCAGTAGATGCTTGTAAACTGGTTATCGATGAGGCGGAAGCCGCTGGCTATCATTTGCATTATGAATATTTGGATAACGGTGATATTGATCCTTTTCTTTCTTATCAGAATGCAGTGATGAAGAGATGGAACGAAGCTAACAGAGAATTACTGTTTGTTCGCACAATGGATTCCGGTGGATGGTATGATAAAAACTGTATTCCACGTGGTTTGGGTATTAATGGAGTGGGAGCGATCGGAATAACCCAATCTTTGGTTGATGCTTTTTTCATGAGAAACGGTCAAAGACCTATTATAGGTTATAATTCGGATGGTTCTCCTAAAGTTAACCCTGATGCTAATTATTCAGAGACAGGCTTTAGTACGCAAAAAGAGACTTATTCTACAAAGTGGCAGTATGGGTCTTCAGAAGGAGATCGTAATAAAGATGAAAATGTAGTTGTAGATGCCAATACTTATAAAATGTATTGTGACCGCGAACCTCGTTTTTATATTTCAGTACTGCATAACGAACAATGGCATATTGGTGGTAAGAGAAATACAGATTTCTATATGGATGGTAAAGACGGTGGTCCTTCTCATGACGCTCCGTGGAGCGGCTATCTGGTACGTAAGAGAGTAGACCCATCTGCAAATCCCAAAGAAGGCAGTGGAGATTATAAAAATCGTCATGGTGCACTATGTCGTTTGGCAGAGATCTATTTAAGTTATGCTGAGGCGTTGAATGAATATAGCATTGAGAAGGGGACTTATACTGCTAATCAAAATGAGATTTTGAAATATGTCAATTTGATTCGTGAGCGTGCGGGTATTCCCGAATATAGTGTTTCAGCTGAAGAAGGCAAGATAACAGCCCCATCAGATCCTGTAGAAATGCGCGAGTTAATTCGTCAAGAAAGGCGTGTGGAATTGAATTGTGAATCTGGACTTCGTTTTAATGATCTGCGTCGCTGGAAATTAGCCGAGAAAGTATTGGATGGTGATTTTTATGGCATGAATGCTTATATTAAAGTATCCGATGCGGACTATAGAAATAAATATTATACTCGTACAGTATATCAGACACGTAAATTTATAAGCTATTGGTGGCCTATTCCACAGGACGATATTGATAAGAATTGGAATTTGGTACAAACTCCTGACTGGACCGTCGGAAACCAATAAATAGTTATAATATTAATATATTGAATATAGATATGAAAAACGGATATATATTTAAGAAGAACCTTTTACGGTTCTTCTTCCTGACACTTGCTTCGTGTTTCATAGTAGCATGCAATGATGATGACGATGCTACTAATTCGCTCGACAATCGTACAAGTTTAGTTCTTACTCCTTCTGATTATGAAATAGAACTCAAGGAAGATACCCCGGATGAGGTTGCATTGACGTTAAACTGGACGGAAGCTGACCCAATAGGCTCTGACTATTATATTTCCTATCTTTATAAAATGGATCTGGAAAATAACAGTTTTGGAACAAACACAATGATAAGGGAGTATATTGATGATGATTTTTCTAAAAGTTATACTCATAAAGAATTGCAGAGTTTATTGGTGTCAAAGTGGAAGCAGCAGCCTGGTGATTTAGTAAAGTTACAAGCCCGTATTATCGGTTCTGTAGAAGGACCTAAGTTTGTAAAACCGGAAGTTTCTACAGTTACTATAAAAGTAAAGATGTATTCTGAAAAGACTTTTGTAGCAGACCATCTTTATATGTCAGGCACAGCTGTTGATGGTGAAGATCTTGAAATCTTGCCAATGGAAAGTCAGCCGAAGCGTTATGTTTCCATTTGTGACTTGAAGGCAGGTAATCTTCACTTCCCGATTGTTTGGAAAGATGAAAATAAGATTAATGCCATCTCACCAGTTGCTGCAGAACAACAGATAACTGATGGAGCAATGGAAGCTAAAATTAAGGGGATAGATAATGCTGGATATTGGGTGATTCCTGAAGATGGGCAGTATCGTGTAGTGGTAGATTTTGAAACACGTACCGTTACTATAGGTTTGGCTAGTAATTTTATAGAAGCTGATAAAATCTATATTGCCGGAACTTGTGTTAGCGCAGATGTAGAGATGACTCGCACGATAGAAGATGAAAATCAATATGCGTTCCATGCAGAACTGCAACCAGGTACTATTTATTTCCCGATCTTGTTTAATGGACAGAAAGATATGGCTATTGCTCCGGAAGAATCAGGCGATTTTACAGATGGTACAGCAATGAATATCTCGACAATGAGTCCGGAAGTAGCTGCGCTTGGTTATCATTGGAATATTAAGATTGCGGGTGTCTATCGTATTGTGATTAACATAAATACTAAAAAAGTTACGATTTACTCCCCCGAAACAGATCCTAAACCAATGGTTGTTTCGTGGACATGGAACAATAATACGGTGACTACCACTATCGAAAGAGTCTTTATTTGGGGACCATACGATGGATGGGCTAAAGATGGCACTGGTGATACAGGATTCACTATGGCTCATTCTATGACACCTAGTTTGGCAAATCCTTATTTGTTTATATACAAAGGAGCGGAGTTACCCAGAAAGAACTCCATTAAAGACAAAGATGGAAATGCACATCCGGGTGGATTGAACTTTAAAGTCGGACCGCAAAGTGCAGGTTGCTATACCTTTGGCTCAACAGCAGATGCCATCAGAGGATCTTATGACGGTTGCCTTGATATTGCAGAGAGTGACTACAATCAGAAACAGACTGTAGTCGGAGGGCAATCTCACAACCGCTATGCCTTCTTTAGTGTACCTGTAGGAGTTAATTACATAGAATTAGATATTAAAGAACTGACAGTCTTCTTTGATAAGAGATAATCAAGCAGGATAAAATTAAGAGTGCTATATCAATCTCGTGATTTTTATATGAATAAAGAGAACAATGATATAGCACTCTTTAAAAAAAACAATTAGTAGTATGGTTATAAGAAAGATTAGTTATTATAGAGTAATTGTGTCTCTTTGTCTGTTTATGTTCCTTTTATCTCCTGTTTTCGGAGACGAGATTTCAGCCGTTTCATTTGATAAGGAACTACCGGAGAATAACATAGTTACGATTCAGCCTGATTCTTTGCGTATTCTTCATAACCCGCTTACAGGATGGGTGCTCTATGCAAGTATGGGAGTGGATGCTGCGGATTTTTGGGCACAGTATGACCATATGTATATTCCTGAACTGGGACACAATGTTAGTGTGACAGATTATGCTCATACGCTTTATATTCGCGCTAGTTGGACAGATTTTAATCCACAGGAAGATGTATATGGTTGGAAAATAGATTCTAATTTAAGAGCATATATTGAAGGAGCTTATCAGCGGAATATGCGTTTGGCATTTCGTGTTGTAGTTGACAGTCGTGATAAGAGAACAGAATTTACTCCTCAATTTGTAAAAGATGCCGGTGCAAAAGGATTTATGAATAAAGGTAAATGGTCACCTTATTCTGACGATTCAGTTTTTCAGAAGTACTATACTAAATTTGTGAAGGCCCTGGCTAAAGATTTCAACGATCCTTCGAAAGTTGAATTTATAGATGGATTCGGACTTGGGAAATGGGGAGAATATCATACAATGATTTATTCAACAGGTGATGATACTCCAAAGAAAGCAGTTTTTGATTGGGTGACAGATATATATTCTCAAGCTTTTGATAAAGTTCCAGTAGTAATTAACTACCATAGATGGATTGGTGCGGGAAAAGATTGGGTAGATGATGAACATTTTGCTGCTGACAGTGAAGAAATGTTGGAAGAAGCAATCAAGAAAGGATATTCATTGCGTCATGATGCATTTGGCATGACAACCTATTATGGCAGTTGGGAGCGTAGGTTCGCAAAAAAATATCGTAATATCTGCCCCATTATTATGGAAGGTGGCTGGATTGTCAAATCACATAGTTATTGGCAGGATCCTAGAGGATATCGCAAGGATTCACACGAGGACGTAAGACGCGGTGAGTTTGATGACAGCAAAGAGGCACATGTCAATATGATGGATTTCCGTTTTGGCGATACAGAGTCTTGGTTTAAAGATGCTTTTGATTTAGTACGCCGATTCCTTCGGGAAGGCGGGTATAGGCTCTACCCCAGTGAGATCTCTTTACCGTTAGAAGTCTCTAAAAAAACAACTCCGACTATTAAACATTGCTGGAACAATATGGGATGGGGGTACTGTCCTACTAATATTCCGCAATGGAATCAAAAATATAAAGTAGCTTTCGCTTTGCTCGATTCTGAAACGAATGAGGTGCGATATACATTTGTGGATACGAATACAGATTTATCCAAGTGGATAAAAGGAAGTCCCGCTGAATATGTATTTGAGCCGGATATGTCCAAAGTTGAAACGGGTACTTATGTTTGGGCTGTGGGCCTGGTTGACCGGAGTAATAAAGATCTCATAGGGCTGGACATTGCCGCCAAAGGGGATATATTGGATTCGGGCTGGTTAAAATTGTCGAAAGTAAGCATAAAAAAATAAGAGCTATAGGTATGAAGATTAATTTTCAAAATATGTGCAGTTTGAGAAAAATAAGTTGTGGGCTTATTTTTTCTATGGCTATATCATTAGTCGCTTGCGGCAGTGATAATGATGAAGAAGGAGGTGGTAATGGTGATGATGGTTTGGTAGAAGATACTTCTATTCCTGGAAACAGCATTGTCACGGTAAAGCAGAATCGAAATATCATTTTGCATAATCCTCTTTCCGGATGGGTATTATATGCGGGTATTGGTGATGGTTTATCTTCCACATTCTGGCAGGATTATGATAATTTTCCGTCATCGGAAGGCACTGTAAAGGTCTCTGATTATGCAAATACCTTATACCTTCGTGGTGCCTGGGCTGATTTTAATCCTGAAGAAGGAAAATATGCATGGAACTCCGATTGTGATACCCCTTCGGCTAAGCGACTGAAGATGTTGATAGAGGGAGCTAAGCAAAGAAATATGAAATTGGCCTTTACTTTTGTGGTGGATAGCCGTGATAAGCACTATAATTTTACTCCGAATTTTGTAAAAGAGGCTGGCGCGAAAGGATATGAAACACAAACAGGTTCAGTAAAAGTATGGTCTCCCTATCCGGATGATCCTATTTTCCAGAAATATTATGAGAAATTTATCAGGGCTTTGGCTAAGGATTTTAATGATCCCGACAAAGTACAGTTTGTAAGTGGTTCAGGATTTGGAAAATGGGGAGAGTATCATAGTGTATGGTACTATCAGGTGCGTGAGTTGGGAAAACCGGAGCTGCCGACTCGTGAGGCTGTTTTCGATTGGGTGACAGATTTATATTCTCAAGTATTTGATAAAGTTCCTGTGTTTGTAAATTATCATCGTTGGATAGGTACAAGTAAAGAATGGGATGGCAATAACTATGATAAAGATACTGAAAGATTAATAGGAAAAGCAGTAGCTAAAGGATATTCATTACGTCACGATGCGTTTGGTATGAAAACTTATTATTCTACTTGGGAACGCAATTTTATAGCCAAGTGGAAGTATCTCGTTCCTGTAGTAATGGAAGGTGGCTGGGTGAAAAATTCTCATGGAAACTCGATTCAGGGAGATGGATATGCCAATTATGCAGAAGTACGTCAGGGTGAGTTTGATGAGGCTAAAACAGCCTGCGTCAATATGATGGATTTACGCTATAATTCAGACTTTCGCAATGGAGAAACTTATTCATGGTTTAATGAAGCTTTCCAATTAGTTAAACAATTCTGTACAGAAGGAAGCTACCGTTTATTTCCGGACAGAATTTCTTTGCCTACAACTATCTCTAATGGTAAACAGATTGAAATAGCGCACCGTTGGAATAATTTTGGTTGGGGATATTGTCCGACGAATATTCCCCAGTGGAAGAATAAATATAAAGTGGCTTTTGCTTTATTGGACATCAAGAATGATAAACCGAAGTATGTATTTGTTGATGGAGAACCGGAAGCTTGTGATTGGGTGAAAGGTACGGCTAAATCATATACGTTTACAACCCGGGTTGAAGGCGTGGAGGCAGGTAAATACATGTGGGCTGTTGGTATTGTTGACACGGCAAAGCAGAATGAGATTGGAATTCACCTTGCTGTGAAGAACAATGTAACATCTGCCGGATGGTTGAAATTATTTGAAGTTACCGCTCGGTAAGTCATAGTCAATTGCTACGAGATACATTAATTGTTGGAAATGAATGTATTGGCAGGTCATAGTTCTCCGGTTCGTTGGGCATATATCTCCAATGAACTGATTGTAAGTATCTGGTACTTAGCTAAATGATAAGTGCATGGAATGGCTGGAATAAGTATCTGCTTACGTATTGCCTGATATACATCTGAAAACTAGAAATAATAATTAACTGACGAAAACATTGATGAGAAAAAAAGTTTTGATTTTGGGATTGTGCCTATTGGGAGTCACACATTCTCTTTCGTCAAAAGATAAAAAGAGTATTCCTTTGTATAAGGATGCCAAAGCTCCAATTGAAAAACGTATTGATGATTTAATATCGCGTATGACATTGGAGGAAAAGGTTTTGCAGCTAAACCAATATACATTGGGACGAAATAACAATGTGAATAATGTTGGCGAAGAAGTGAAAAAAGTACCGTCAGAGATTGGTTCTTTGATTTACTTTGATATAAATCCAGAGTTGCGTAATAGTATGCAGAAAAAAGCGATGGAAGAATCTCGTTTGGGCATTCCCATCATTTTTGGCTACGATGCTATTCATGGTTTTCGCACCATATATCCTATTTCGTTGGGGCAGGCCTGTTCATGGAATCCGGGATTGGTAGAACAGGCATGTGCGGTATCTGCACAAGAAGCCCGCATGTCTGGGGTTGATTGGACTTTTTCTCCCATGATCGACGTGGCACGTGATCCTCGATGGGGACGTGTAGCCGAAGGATATGGTGAAGATCCTTATACAAATGGAGTGTTTGCCGCTGCTTCGGTGCGTGGGTATCAGGGAGATGATATGTCAGCAGAGAACCGTATGGCTGCTTGTCTGAAACACTATGTAGGTTATGGTGCTTCGGAGGCTGGGCGAGATTATGTTTATACCGAAATTTCAGCTCAAACTCTTTGGGATACTTATCTACTGCCCTATGAGATGGGAGTGAAAGCTGGTGCGCCCACTTTGATGAGTTCTTTCAATGACATCAGTGGAGTACCCGGGTCAGCTAATCCTTATATCATGACCGAGATATTAAAGAAACGTTGGAAACATGACGGGTTCATTGTGTCTGACTGGGGGGCTGTGGAACAGTTAAAGAATCAGGGATTAGCCGCTACAAAGAAAGATGCTGCTCGGTATGCTTTTAATGCGGGGCTTGAAATGGATATGATGTCTCATGCCTACGATCGTCATCTGAAAGAGCTTGTAGAGGAAGGTAAGGTAACAATGGCACAAGTTGACGAATCAGTTCGTCGGGTATTGCGTGTAAAATTCCGTCTGGGTTTGTTCGAACGTCCTTATACTCCGGTTACTAATGAGAAGGATCGTTTTTTCCGTCCGCAAAGTATGGCTGTGGCCGCTCAACTGGCAGCAGAATCAATGGTGTTGTTGAAAAATGACAATCAGATATTACCACTTACAAACAAAAAAAAGAATTGCCGTAGTAGGTCCAATGGCAAAAAATGGTTGGGACTTATTGGGTTCCTGGTGCGGACATGGAAAAGATACGGATGTGGAAATGCTCTATGATGGGTTGACTGCCGAGTTTGGAGGAGATGCCGAATTACGTTATGCAATGGGATGCAAACCGCAGGGCAATGACCGTTCAGGTTTTGCTGGCGCATTGGACGTTGCTCGTTGGTCTGATGTAGTCATTGTTTGTTTGGGCGAGATGCTTACCTGGAGTGGTGAGAATGCCTCCCGTTCTACGATTGCTTTGCCACAGATTCAGGAAGAATTGGTGAAAGAGCTAAAGGAGGCTGGTAAACCTGTTATATTGGTACTTTCTAATGGACGTCCCTTGGAGTTAAATCGCATGGAACCTCTTTGTGATGCTATATTGGAGATATGGCAACCGGGAATAAATGGTGCACGTTCAATGGCAGGTATTTTATCAGGACGTATCAACCCTTCCGGTAAACTAGCCATGACGTTCCCTTATTCCACAGGACAAATTCCTATTTATTATAATCGCCGCAAGAGCGGACGCGGACATCAGGGATTTTATAAAGATATAACAAGCGATCCGTTATATCCGTTCGGGCATGGATTAAGTTATACCGAATTTAAGTATGGCACTGTTACCCCTTCTGCTACTAAAGTGAAGCGCGGCGATAAACTGTCGGCAGAAGTGACTGTCACCAACACCGGTTCTCGCGACGGAGCAGAGACTGTTCATTGGTTTATCTCCGATCCTTATTGCTCTATCACCCGTCCGGTGAAAGAACTGAAACACTTTGAGAAACAACTTATCAAAGCCGGCGAAACGAAGACTTTCCGTTTCGACATCGACCTGGAACGTGATTTCGGTTTTGTCAATGAGGATGGTAAACGCTTCCTTGAAGCCGGCGAATATCATATTCTGGTACAAGGACAGACCGTTAAAATAGAACTGATAGACTAAAAATGTAAAGAACAAAAGTGTGTGAAGAGCTGATAGCTAAGTTGGTTTTTTACACATATTATATTAACACAGAATCACCATGAAAAAGAAAATAGGAGGCATAGGTTTATGTATGCTATGGAGCATATTAACCTGTGCACAAACAATCACTCCCCAAGCCGAACAACGTGCGAAGGACATTGTATCAAAAATGACTTTGCAAGAGAAAATAGAGTATATCTCCGGATATACCAGTTTTTCTCTGCGTGCCATTCCCCGTTTGGGAATACCTGAAATCAAGTTGGCTGACGGGCCGCAGGGAATTCGTAATCATGCTCCCAAGAGCACTTTATATCCTTCCGGAATACTTTCCGCTTCTACTTGGAACCGGGAATTACTTTATAAGTTAGGGCAAGGCTTGGGACAGGATGCCAAGGCAAGAGGAGTTAATATCCTGTTGGGTCCGGGCGTGAATATCTATCGTGCTCCGTTGTGCGGCCGTAACTTTGAATACTTCGGTGAAGACCCTTACTTGACAGGTGAAACGGCGAAACAATATATCCTGGGAGTACAATCGGAAGGAGTCATTGCTACAATCAAACACTTTGCTGGCAACAACCAGGAATGGAGCCGCCACCATGCCAGCTCTGACATAGACGAGCGTACTTTGCAGGAAATCTATTTCCCGGCTTTCCGGAAAGCAGTACAGGAAGCCAATGTCGGCGCCGTAATGAACAGCTACAATCTGTTGAACGGTGTCCATGCCACCGAACATAAATGGCTGAATATTGATGTCTTGCGCAATCTTTGGGGCTTCAAAGGTATTCTGATGTCTGACTGGACTTCCGTATATTCCGCCGTAGGCGCTGCTAACGCCGGACTTGACCTCGAAATGCCGAAAGGACGTTTTATGAATTTGGAGAATCTGTTGCCTGCTATCAAAGCGGGCACAGTGACAGAAGAAACCATCAACCTGAAAGTACAACACATCCTGCAAACTCTGATTGCTTATGGTATGCTGGATAAGGAACAGAAAGACAGCAACATAGCAGAGGATAATCCTTTCTCCCGCCAGACAGCTTTAGAGCTGGCGCGCGAGGGTGTAGTCCTGTTGAAGAATGAAGGAAACTTGCTCCCGCTGAAAGGGAAGACAGCCGTGATGGGGCCTAATGCAAATTTGATTCCTACCGGTGGTGGCAGTGGGTTTGTCACTCCTTTTTCTACCGTCTCAGTAGCTCAAGGCTTGAAAGAATTGAAGAAAAATAATCTGTTACTATTGACGGATGATGTGATTTATGAAGATATTGTCCATGAGTTTTATACTGATGCTAATCGTCAGATGAAAGGCTTCAAGGCTGAATACTTTAAAAACAAGACCCTTTCGGGACAGCCTGAAGTAATACGCACGGAATCCTCTGTTGATTATGACTGGGGATATGGGGCACCTTTGGACGGCTTTCCGACAGATGGATTCTCTGTCCGTTGGACAGCCTGCTACATGCCACAAACTGACGGTCAGTTGAAACTTCATATCGGTGGTGATGACGGTTATCGTCTGTTTGTGAATGACAAGCATATTACGGGAGATTGGGGAAATCATTCCTACTCTAGCCGTGAAGTTGAACTGCCGGTTGAGGGTGGTAAGGAATACCGTTTCCGGATTGAATTCTTTGATAATATTTCTTCGGCCATCATTCGTTTTAATGCTTATAGCCTTAATGAGGCGAAACTTCGTCAAGGATTGGCAAAGGTGGATAATGTTGTGTTCTGCACAGGTTTCAATAGTAATACCGAAGGCGAAGGCTTTGACCGTCCGTTTGCCTTGCTTCGCTATCAGGAACTGTTTATCAAGAAGATTGCGTCCATGCATCCCAATGTTGTGGTTGTACTGAACGCCGGTGGCGGTGTGGATTTCACCAACTGGTATGATGCCGCAAAAGCGATTCTTATGGCCTGGTATCCGGGACAGGAAGGCGGCCAGGCAATTGCTGAAATCCTGACCGGTAAGATTTCTCCAAGTGGAAAGCTACCGATTTCTATCGAGCGGAAATGGGACGATAATCCGGTGCACGGTAGTTATTACGAGAACTTAAAGGCGGAGATTAAGCGTGTAGACTATTCCGAAGGTGTCTTTGTCGGTTATCGTGGATACGACCGTTCGGGAAAAGAACCTTTCTATCCGTTTGGCTACGGTTTGTCCTATACTACTTTCGCTTATAGTAATATGGCTGCAGAGAAAACGGGTGAGCATCAGGTTACCGTTAGCTTTGATATAGAGAATACAGGTAAGATGGATGCTTCGGAGGTGGCACAGGTGTATGTGCATGATATACAGTCTTCTGTTCCCCGTCCGTTGAAAGAACTGAAAGGATATGAAAAGGTATTCTTGAAGAAAGGGGAGAAGAAGCGGGTTTCTGTTGTGCTGGATGAGGATGCATTCTCTTTTTACGATATGAATCAACACCGCTTTGTAGTGGAAAAAGGAGACTTTGAGATCTTAGTCGGGCCTGCTTCCAGTCAATTGCCTTTAAAGGCTACAGTTGAACTGTAATGACCGAATGATAAACAAATAAATATATAATGAAAAAAACACTTTTATTGGGAGCGTCTCTGTTATGTTCCGTTTTTATAATGGCAACAGAGATTCCTTTTCAAAAAGCAGAAATAAAGTCTATTATGCGAAAGGTGGCGGATTGGCAGATTGCCAATCCACACCCCGCTCCTGAACATGACGACTTGAACTGGCCGCAAGGTGCTCTTTATGTCGGCATGGTGGATTGGGCAGAATTGGCTGAAAAAGAAGACAATGATGATACATATTATAAGTGGCTGACTCGTATCGGGCGGCGGAATTGTTGGCAGCCGGACAAACGGTTTTACCATGCTGATGACATCGCTGTATCACAGTCCTTTTTGGATTTATACCGCAAGTACAAAGACGAAGCAATGATTATCCCTACGCTCGCCCGTACGGAATGGATTGTCAATCATCCGTCCGAAGGCAGTTTCAAGCTGGTGGAGGGAGACTTAAAGACCTTGGAACGTTGGACTTGGTGTGATGCTCTCTTTATGGCTCCCCCTGTATATGCCAAACTGTATATGCTGACCGGAGAGAAAAAATATATCAAATTTATGAATCGTGAGTATAAAGCGACTTATGATTACCTGTTCGATAAAGAAGAAAACTTGTTCTACCGTGACTGGCGTTATTTTGATAAGCGCGAAGCCAATGGCAAGAAAGTCTTTTGGGGACGTGGCAACGGTTGGGTGCTTGGTGGTCTGGTTGAAATATTAAAGGAACTGCCCAAGAAAGATAAGAACCGCAAATTCTATGAGGAATTATTTGTAAAACTGGCTACACGTGTTGCCGGATTGCAGCATCCGGACGGTTTTTGGCATGCCAGTCTCTTGGATCCTGCCTCTTATCCATCACCGGAAACGAGTTGCACTACTTTCATTGTCTATTCCATTGCTTATGGAATAAACGAAGGTTTATTGGATAAGGAAATTTATCTTCCTGTAATGATAAAAGGCTGGAATGCATTAGTCTCGGCTGTGGAACCGAATGGGAAACTGGGTTATGTGCAGCAAATCGGTGCCGATCCGAAGAAAGTGACTCGTGACATGACGGAGGTTTATGGAGTTGGTGCTTTTTTGATGGCAGGCAATGAAATTTATAAAATGGCGAGATAATCTGTTCCCTCTGTGAAGATAGTAGACAATAATCATAAAAACGCTGTACTGTGATGAAAAAATTCTTATTGACATGCATAGCCGTAGCCTGTAGCCTTGTGGCTGTAGCCGAAGAACTGCTCATCGAAGCTGAAAGTTTCAGCCAGCGAGGCGGCTGGGTGCTCGACCAGCAGTTCATGGATCAAATGGGTTCGCCCTATCTCATGGCACATGGCATGGGCATCCCTGTGGCGGATGCTACGGCAGAAATCAACATTCCCCAGGCGGGCACTTACTACGTATATGCCCGTACCTACAACTGGACTTCACCTTGGACCGATGCCGAGGGCCCCGGAAAGTTCCGCCTGGCTTTAGGCGGCAAATTGCTGAAAGCTACATTAGGACATACCGGTAATTCCTGGCAATGGCAATTTGCCGGAAAGACAGTATTGAAAGCAGGGACTACCACCCTTGCCCTGAAAGACCTCACCGGTTTCGATGGTCGTTGCGATGCCATTTACCTTACGACCGATGCGAACACGCAGCCTGCTACCTGGGATGCGGCAGAGACAGCCGCACTTCGTACCCGCTTGCGACAACAACAGACGGTACCCGCTCATCAATACGACTTTGTGGTAGTAGGAGGGGGAATAGCCGGAATGTGTGCTGCCGCATCGGCCGCCCGGTTAGGCTGTAAGGTGGCACTAGTGAACGACCGTCCTGTATTGGGCGGCAATAACTCGTCAGAGATTCGTGTACATCTCGGCGGTATTATTGAAATGGGGCCTAATCAGGGATTGGGGCGTATGATACGTGAGTTCGGTCATGAACGTTCCGGTAATGCACAACCGGGTGACTACTACGAAGACCAGAAGAAAGAAGACTTCATAGATGCCGAAAAGAACATTACTCTTTATGCTTCTCAGCGTGCGGTAGCCGTGAAGATGCAAGCAGACCGCATTGCGTCAGTCACTATCCAGCATATCGAGACGGGCGAACAAACCGAACTTACCGCTCCTCTCTTTAGCGACTGCACAGGCGACGCTACCATAGGCTATTTAGCCGGTGCCGATTGGGCTATGGGACGTGAAGGTCGCGATGAATATGGCGAGAGCCTTGCTCCCGAACAGCCCGACTCATTGGTCATGGGCGCCTCTATACAATGGTATAGCAAGGACATGAAGAAGAAAACCTCATTCCCTCATTTTGAATATGGCGTGCGCTTTGACGCTGAAAACTGTGAGCCTGTAACCATGGGCGAGTGGAAATGGGAAACAGGTATGAACCGCAATCAAGTCAGCGAAGCTGAACGTGTACGCGACTATGGACTTTTGGTGATATATTCCAACTGGAGCTATCTGAAAAATCACTATAAAGACCATAAGAAGTATGCCAACCGTTCCCTCGACTGGGTGGCGTATGTTTCAGGCAAACGTGAATCACGCCGTCTCTTGGGCGACTACGTACTGTCACAGGACGATATAGACAAGAATGTGGCGCACGAGGATGCTTCGTTCACCACTACCTGGAGCATCGACCTTCACTTCCCCGACAGCGTGAATAGTGTACGTTTTCCCGGCAATGAATTCAAGTCGGCTACGGTGCATCGTTGGATTCATCCTTATGCCGTTCCCTATCGCTGCCTCTATTCTCGCAATGTGGACAACCTCTTTATGGCAGGCCGCAATATGAGCTGCACCCATGTAGCTTTGGGTACGGTACGTGTGATGCGTACTACCGGCATGATGGGTGAAGTAGTAGGTATGGCAGCCGGACTCTGCCACAAGCATCGTGTAGAGCCGCGCGACATCTATCATCATCACCTGCCGGAACTGAAGCAACTTATGCAAGCGGGTCTGGGCAAACGCGATGTGCCCGATAACCAACGCTTCAACGAACCCAACAAATTGTTGGAAGTTCCGGGAGCTTACATCAAACCGTAGACAAACTATGAGCAAAAAAAATATTATTACGATATTTCTATCGGCAATATGTACCTTGCCGCTTTGGGGAGGACAACAGTATTACGCTTTTCTGAAAGGTGACACGCTACGTATGGGCAATAACTATATGGAACGCGCCATGCTGTGGAATAACGGTGCGCCTGTTACCATCAGCCTTACTGACAAGCAACACGGAAAAACCATTCCGGCACAGGGCAAACAACCCGATTTCTCGATTGTGAAAGGTATCCCTACGGATGCTACACTTACCGTGAACGAGATACCGACGAACGGCATCCACGCCAGTTATCTGCAGGCTACCGTGGCTTGCACTATCGGTTCGCTGAATATAGAGCGTCGCTATCGCATTTATGCAGACTGTCCCGCCATTGCTTGCGACACCTATCTGAAAGGGCAAGTGGAACTTTATCAGAATAAGGAGGATAACCGCTCTAACGCCGACCGCAAAAATATAGAGCACACGGCCGATATGGCTACGGGGGTGAAAACTCCCACGCTCGACAGGTTGCAACTATCCGGCAATCATTGGAGTGCCCGCACAATCGAGTTTTTCGACTACACCGATTGGAACGACAATCTGGTGACCGGGCGTACCTGGCTTCCTTACCGTCGCAATACGTATCGTGGTAATTTGCTTTTTGCTCATGACGTAGTTACGCGTCAAGGCTTCTTTTTTTTGAAAGAGGCTCCTAGCAGCAGTACCCAATTACATTATCCGGGTTCTGACTTCGTGGCGGACTTTAGTGATTTTATGGTAGTGGGGCTGGGCATTGCGTCTCATGATGTAAAGCCGGATAGCTGGACCCGCGTTTATGGATGCGTTACCGGCATCTATACCGGTGGCGAGCAAGAAGCGCTTACTGCCCTGCGCCTCTATCAGAAACAACTGCGCCACCACACCGCCGCACAGGATGAGATGATTATGCTCAATACCTGGGGCGACCGTAGCCAGGATGCCAAAATAGATGAGGCTTTCTGTCTGGCAGAACTAGACCGTGCCGCACGCATGGGCATTACCCTCTTTCAACTGGACGATGGCTGGCAGAGCGGAAAAAGCCCTAACTCGAAGACTGCCGGAGGTAGTTTTAAGGATATCTGGAAAAGTGGCGATTACTGGACGCCCAACCCCACAAAGTTCCCTCATGGGCTGAAACCTATTGTAGAGAAAGGCAAGAAATTGGGTATTCGCATCGGATTATGGTTCAATCCCAGCATACAGAATGATTTTGCCGATTGGCAAAAAGATGCGCAAGCCATTATCGGACTTTATAAGAAGTACGGCATCTGCTGTTTTAAGATAGACGGCCTGCAGATACCTACCAAGACAGCTGAACAGAATCTACGCCGACTGTTTGATACCGTGTTGGAGCAAACCAACTATGAAGTGATTTTCAACCTCGATGCCACTGCCGGTCGTCGCGGTGGGTATCACTATATGAACGAGTACGGCAACATCTTCTTGGAAAACCGCTATACCGATTGGGGCAACTATTACCCTTATCGCACCTTGCGCAACCTCTGGATGCTGTCTCGCTATGTACCGGCGGAGAAGATGCAGATAGAGTTCCTTAATAAATGGCGCAATGCCGACAAGTATGACGCTGCCGACCCTTTTGCCCCCGCCCGTTACAGTTTCGATTACCTCTTTGCCATCACCTTGGCGGCGCAGCCGTTGGCTTGGATGGAGGCTTCGAACCTGCCCGAAGAGGCTTATATTACGGCATCTCTGCTCAAGAAATACCAACCTTTGCAACTCCGGTTTCATCAAGGCGTCATACTGCCTATTGGTGAAGAACCTTCGGGACGTTCGTGGACAGGATTCCAATCGACCGTCTCCGGCACGCAAGGCTATCTTGTGGTTTACCGCGAAGATAATGAGCAAGCCAGGGGGACTATTGACACTTGGCTTCCTGAGGGTAAGAAAGTTACTTTTACTCCTGTGATGGGAAGTGGCAAGAAGTTTGCTGCAAAAGTCGTCGCACAGGGTAGAGTAAGTTTCGAGCTAAATGACAAGAACTCTTTTGCACTCTATCAATACGAAGTAAAACCATAAAAAGGCGGCTATCTGCATTTTACGCTAATCACGAATGATGTGTTAACTTCTGATTCGCAGAGTGTTATGATGTGTGGAGAGGAGCATTAATATCTCTGCTGTTGGATGTTAATAGTTGAGTTGTCAGGTATTAATAGTTGGGCGGATAGGTATTAATAGTTGAGACAATGGGTATTAATAGCTGATAAATGGAATATTAATATAGCAATGACAAATGAAATAAAATAGGGAACTATGATAAAAAGTGTACGTTTTCTTCTTTTCCTGATAGTATTTGTCTCCATGCAGATAGTTGCATGGGGGCAGCCACAGGAAAGACTGGTTCAAGTGCAGGTCACTCCCGACCACACCAATTGGCTGTATAAACCGGGAGAAAAAGTGAAATTCAAAGTAGTGGTATTGAAATGCAATATCCCGCAGGATAATCTGGAAGTGCGCTATGAGATTTCGGAAGACATGATGAAACCTCATCAGACAGGCAAACAGCCTTTGAAGAATGAAAAGCTTGAAATTAACGCAGGGACTATGAAAAAAGAAGGATTCCTGCGTTGCCGCGCTTTCGTCACTTGCCAAGGGCGTGAGTATGAAGGCGTGGCTACCGTCGGCTTCTCTCCTGAGAAATTACAACCGACCACTCCGTTGCCCGCCGACTTTCTGGAATTTTGGAAAAGCACCAAAGAAGCCGCAGAAAAGTGGGCACTGGAACCGATAATGACTTTACTGCCGGAAAGGTGCACAGATAAGGTGAACGTATATCATGTCTCCTTCGCGAACAATGACTATGCGTCCCGTATGTACGGCATCCTTTGTGTTCCGAAGGCTTCCGGGAAATATCCGGCGATTCTGAAAGTGCCGGGGGCAGGTATCCGTGCCTATAACGGAGAAGCCGAACGTGCCGGAAAAGGTTTTATCATTCTGGAAATCGGTATTCACGGCATTCCGGTCAACCTGACGGGAGATGTGTATCATCGGCTTTATAACGGAGCTTTGAAGAATTACCACTCGTTCAATATGGACAATCGGGACAAGTACTATTACAAACGGGTTTATACAGGCTGTGTGAGAGCCATTGATTTCATTTACACACTTCCCGAATTCAATGGTAATCTGGCGACCTTTGGAGGAAGCCAGGGCGGTGCGCTTTCCATTGTGATTGCCGGACTCGATGATCGTGTCAAGGGATTGGTTTCTTTCTATCCAGCCTTGTGTGATATGGCGGGTTATACCCACGGTCGTGCAGGCGGTTGGCCGCATATGTTGAAGGATGAGAAGAACCGGACACCGGAAAAGATTAAAACCGTTCAGTATTTTGATGTGGTGAATTTTGCCCGACAGGTCAAAGTTCCGGGATTCTATACTTTTGGTTATAATGATATGGTCTGTCCGCCTACCACCACTTACTCCGCTTACAACGTGATTAATGCTCCGAAAGAGCTGTTTGTAGCTGAGACGACCGCTCATTATGCCTATGCCGAACAGTGGAGCGCAGCCTGGAACTGGGTAATGAATTTCCTGAAAAATAAATCGAAATAGCACGGATTACACGGATTAACACTGTTGTTTTACCTATTCTATTCTAAAAACCATGAAATCCGTATAATCCGTGCCTGAACTTATTATATACACTAATTATAACAACATACTTAAATGAAAACAGGTGAGAAATTAAGTCTATGTCTATTGTTGCTAATCGTTTTTGCTGGAAGCGTTGCGGCACAGGAGCTGATAACGAATGTATATGGTCGCAACATCCATTCGCTGAATGGTAAATGGAATGCTATCATCGACCTGTACGACCAGGGGCAACGGATGAAAATCTATGAGAACCGGCAACCGGAAGGAAATATTGATTTCTACGAATACGCGTTTGAAGGCGGGTTGCGTCTTAATGTTCCGGGTGACTGGAACTCTCAATCGCCCGAATTGAAGTATTACGAAGGCACTGTATGGTATGCTCGTCACTTTGATGCCAAACGCTTGGCAGACAAACGCCAGTTCCTTTATTTCGGTGCTGTCAGCTATCGTTGCAAAGTCTACCTGAACGGAAAAGAGATAGCAGAGCACGAAGGCGGTTTTACTCCTTTTCAAGTGGAAGTGACAGACCTGTTGAAAGACGGTGACAACTTCCTGGCGGTAGAAGTGAACAACCGCCGTACCAAAGACGCCATTCCCGCTATGGCATTCGACTGGTGGAACTATGGCGGCATCACAAGAGATGTGCTGCTGGTGAAAACTCCCCGGACATTTATAGAAGATTATTTTATCCAACTGGATAAAAATGCTCCCGACCGGATAATTGCCCGTGTGCGTCTTTCTGATGAAAAGGCAGGTGAGAAAGTAACAGTTGCCATCCCCGAACTCAAAATCAACGCGGAGCTCACCACCGACGCGGAAGGAAAGGCGGAAACCGTATTGAATGCGAAGAAGCTGCAACGCTGGTCGCCGGAAGAACCGAAACTCTATGGCGTGACTGTATCTTCAAGTGCCGACCGCGTGGAAGAGCAAATAGGCTTCCGCAATATCACCGTGAAAGGAACTGATATTTACCTGAACGGGAAGCCGACATTTATGTGCTGTATCTCTTTCCACGAAGAAATCCCGCAACGTATGGGGCGTGCTTTCTCGGAAGCCGATGCAGCTATGTTGCTAAATGAAGCGAAAGCACTTGGTGTGAACATGATTCGCCTGGCTCATTATCCGCAGAATGAGTACACGGTACGCCTGGCGGAAAAGATGGGTTTCCTTCTCTGGCAGGAGATTCCTATTTGGCAAGGCATTGATTTTACAGACGATGATACCCGTAAGAAAGCGCAGAGGATGCTTTCTGAAATGATTAAGCGCGATCAAAACCGCTGCGCGGTAGGTTATTGGGGTGTTGCCAATGAAACACAGCCTTCCAAAGAACGGAATGAATTCCTTACTTCCCTGCTCGAAACGGGAAAACAGCTGGACACTACCCGCTTGTATGTTGCCGCTTTCGACCTTGTGCACTTCAATAGCGAAAAACAGCGTTTTGTAATGGAAGATTCTTTTACTTCCCAACTGGACGTCGTAGCTATCAATAAATATATGGGCTGGTATCATCCGTGGCCTGTGGAACCGAAAGACGCTATATGGGAAGTCGTGACGGACAAACCGTTGATTATCTCGGAATTTGGCGGCGAAGCATTGTACGGTCAGTCTGGTGATGAGAATGTAGTCAGCTCCTGGAGTGAGGAATATCAGGCACGTCTGTATAGGGATAATATCCGTATGTTCGACAATATCCCGAACCTGCGTGGTGTATCTCCCTGGATTCTGTTCGACTTCCGTTCGCCGTTCCGTTTCCACCCCACCAATCAGGATGGCTGGAACCGCAAAGGACTCATATCCGACCAGGGTATGCGTAAGAAAGCGTGGTATCTGATGAGAGATTATTACATGAAAAAGAGAAATAACCGATAAGTTTAGCTATATTTGAATGTGATGAAGCAATATAAGATTGTAGTGATTTGTATGTGCATACTGCTCCTTCTTGCCGGAGGAGTGTATGCGCAGCAAAAAACGGTCAGGATACTTGCTATCGGCAACAGTTTCTCCCAGGATGCCGTGGAGCAATATCTGCATGAACTTGCCGAAGCCGAAGGCATTTCAACCATAATCGGCAATATGTTTATCGGCGGTTGTTCTCTAGAACGTCATGTGAAAAATGCCCGTGACAATGCTCCTGCCTATGCCTACCGGAAAATCGGTACGGATGGAAAGAAACGGGAAAAGGGCAAGATGTCTTTGGAAGCGGTGCTGGCAGATGAAGACTGGGATTATGTCAGCCTGCAACAGGCAAGTCCTTTTTCGGGAATGTATGAGACGTATGAAGCCTCTCTTCCCGAGCTCATAGAATATGTAAAAGTACGTCTTCCAAAAAAAACAAAGCTGATGCTGCACCAAACCTGGGCGTATGCGTCTACTTCCAAGCATAGTGGATTTAAAAACTACAACTGCAATCAACTGACCATGTATCAGGCTATTGCCGATGCAGTGAAGAAGGCGGCTAAGGTGAATAAGATAAAGATTGTCATCCCTTCGGGCACTGCTATACAGAATGCCCGTACTTCTTTTATCGGCGACCATCTGAACAGGGACGGCTATCATCTGGATGTGAAGATTGGACGTTATACCGCTGCCTGTACCTGGTTCGAACGTATCTTCAAACACAATGTAGTCGGGAATCCTTATGCCCCGGAAGGGTTGGATGAGGCGAGGAAAGCTGTTGCTCAGAAAGCTGCCCATGCGGCAGTAAAACATCCGTATAAGGTAACCGAGCTGTCTATTACTAACTAACAATAGACATTGCCGCCCGTCTTGCAGCAGAATCCATGGCATTATCGATGACTTGATTCAAATGTAAATGCAGCACACCAAAGGCGATTTGATTGCTCGTGGTAACCCGATGGTGTACTGCATTTATTTTTCGTATATCGTATGGTTTACTCCATTAAGAACTGGCGTATGGGACAATGGCGTATACCCTCGTAGCTGTTTCCGCTGAATGTATCTTCTGTTACCACTATTTTGGGATAGTTGTCCTGTATCTTTAGCAGGTTTCCAAATTCTCTTTCTGCTGTCTTGTCGCTATCTATTTTTAAAGCGACCTGTATATATAGTTTTTCTCCATTCTTTTCTCCGATAAAGTCAATTTCCTTATCTCCGTAATAGCCAACCTTAATATCGTAACCTTTGTATAAAAGGTGGTTATACACTAGATTTTCCAATATTTTGGCTTTGTCTGTAATGCGATATCCGATGACAATGTTCCGGATTCCCATATTTTCGAAATAATATTTCTCTCCTATCTCAAATACGCGTTTCCCAATTAAATCATACCGCTCTACCCGGTGGATCAGGAAAGCATTGTTTAAATATTCCGTATAGCTTTGTATTTGGTTAACTGATATGGTGGTATGTTGTGATTTTAAATAATCACTGATATTCTTTGCCGAAAAGAGATTGCCTATGTTTTCGGATAAAAATTGAATCAGTTTCTCAAGGAACAAAGTATTGCGTAACTTGTATCTACTGACAACATCACGAAATACAATCGTGGAATATACACTCTTCAAATATTCATTGACCGTTTCATCTTCGAGAGGGAGATTTAATAAATAGGGAAGTCCGCCATAACGGCTATATAATTCGTAACTCGTTTCACTTTCAGTTAATCCGTGGAATTCAAGAAACTCAGAATAGGAGAGACTATATATTTTGAATTCGATATATCTGCCACTTAAATAAGTGGCGAGTTCTCCTGAAAGCATCTTGGCGTTACTACCTGTAATGTATATATCATTATCTTCATTGAGCAGGAGCGAACGGATGACTTTTTCAAACCCGGGAATATCTTGTATTTCATCGATAAAGATATAATTCTTAGCTTTTTCTTTGCTATGAGAAATGATGTACGAGTGTAAATCTTCTGCTGTTTGCAGAGAACTGAATGTAAAATCTTCAAGATTGACATAGATAATATTCGCATCCGGTTCTTTTGCTAAAATTTCTTCAATAAGCTGGTAAAGGAGGAAACTTTTGCCTACACGGCGTTGCCCTGTTAACACCTTGACTACAGATTTTTGCATAAAAGGTTTTATTCGGTCAATATAACCTTTTCTTTTTTTGAGGATTCGAGGGAAGTTCATACGCCTGAAAGTTTTAATTATACTTTAAACTCTTGCGAATATACGGAAAAGTTTTAATTATACTTCAAACTTTTATAGATTTAATGAGATGTTTTAATCATACTTCAAACTCAGTGAAATGATGTAGGAGGCTTGAGTAACTCAAGTACATGGCTCGGCTTGCTTCGGTGAATGGTACTGGAGCCTTTCGGCTGATGGGACTGTCAACCGTGAGGATGATAAAGCCGGATTTTGGAAATGTCCTTACCATAACGGGCGTATGTGTATGGAGATAATGGAGCGCTTTTGATTTCATCGCAGTCGTTTAGTTCCAACCCTGTTTGGAACTGTTTGTTTCTCGGCGTGAAACACTTTGTTTCCCTGCTTGAAACATTTCGTTTCTCGGTGAGAAACAAATGGTTTCATGGCATGAAACAAATCACGGCTTGTGGGGTGACGCCCAGTATGCTGTGGGATGACTGAAGATGACCTTTAAGCAAACTTGAGGTGTATTTATAATGAAAGCTGGAGAAAGGGATTGTTTTATCCTTCCTCCAGCTTTTATATTATTGATGAGCAGTGAATTACTTCACTTCCCAAGTATCATTAGTCATCAACAGCTCCTGGAAATTGTGATATTTCTTCTTGCCTTTGATTTCTTCGATTTGTTCAACGACAGCATCGTTGTAAGTCGGAGCGTCTACATCACGGATTACACCGAGTGCAATCGGGAAGTCGGGACCTTCCATCAAAGCCAGCTTCAGTTGAAGCGTATTATCTTGGCAGTGTGCGTCGTGGATAAGGATATCCTTTTCTGTGATACCGTTCTCACCCAGTTTCACTACCTTCAGCCCGAAGCCTTCCTGCATCAATCCGAACTCCTTGTTTTCACCAAATAACATCGGTTTGCCATGTTCCAGATAGATAGCATTCTTGGCACGTCCTTCTTTGGTGGCAACGCTGGCGTGAGTTCCGTCGTTGAAGATCACGCAGTTCTGTAGAACTTCTACAACAGAAGCACCTTTGTGATTGGCTGCTGCTTTCAACACTTCTACAGAAGCGGCACCATCTACTGCAATGCAGCGTGCAAAGAAACGTCCGCGGGCGCCAAAAGCCAGCTCTGCCGGATGGAACGGGTCTTCCACTGTTCCGTAAGGAGATGATTTGGTGACAAGTCCGCGTTCTGAAGTCGGTGAATATTGTCCTTTTGTCAGACCGTAGATACGGTTGTTCAGAAGAATCATATTCAGGTCGACATTACGGCGTAATGCGTGGATGAAGTGGTTACCACCAATTGCAAGGCCGTCACCATCACCGGAAATCTGCCAGATAGTCAAATTGGGATTGGCTACTTTAGCTCCTGTTGCAACAGCAGCGGCACGTCCGTGGATAGTGTGGAACCCATATGTATTTACATAGTAAGGCAGACGGGAAGAACAACCGATACCGGAAATGACGGCAATATCATGCGGAGCTACTCCCAGTTCGGCCATAGCTTTGTGCAGTGAGTTCAGGAAAGCGTGGTCACCGCATCCCGGACACCAGCGTGGTTGGCCTGATTTATAATCTTGTACGGTATATACTTTATCGCTCATCTTTTATTCCTCCAATAATTTAGTGAATGCATCTATCAATTCTCTCGTAACGAAAGGCTGTCCTTTCACTTGGTTGAACTGGCTGATGTTCAATCCGGGCACTTTCATGCGCAAATAACCTGCGAATTGTCCCAGATTCTGTTCAGCTACCACGATTTTCTTGTATTTATGCAATACATCGGCTGTGTTCTTCGGCAGCGGGTTGATGTACTGGAAGTGAACGAAAGCCACTTTCTTTCCATGTTCGCGCATATAGTCCATAGCCAGACGGAGATGACCGTAAGTACCACCCCAACCCACAATCAATAAGTCTGCATCTTCGTCACCCAATACTTCGAGTTCGGGGATATAGTCTGCAATTTTATCCACTTTGGCCTGACGCAGATGAACCATCTTATTGTGGTTTTCGGGTTCGGTAGAGATAGCGCCTGTTTCGTTGCTCTTTTCAAGACCACCGATGCGGTGCATGAATCCTTCAGTTCCCGGAGTAGCCCAGTAGCGTACGCCTGTTTCCGGATTACGTTGGTAAGGAGTCCAGTTGCCGGCCATATCCGGGGTCACATACGGAGGATTGATGGCAGGATATTCATCCAGATTAGGGAGTTTCCATGCGGCAGAACCGTTAGCTACGAAAGCATCAGTCAGCAATACAACCGGAGTCATGTGTTCCAAGGCAATCTTGCATGCCATATAAGCGGCGTCGAAACAGTTGGTCGGCGATGTTGCAGCGATTACAGGCATCGGGCTTTCGCCGTTGCGTCCGTAAAGGGCTTGTAATAAGTCGGTCTGTTCTGATTTAGTAGGAAGACCGGTAGACGGACCGCCACGCTGTACATTGACAATCACCAATGGAAGTTCACCGATTACAGCAAGGTTCATCGCCTCACTCTTCAGGCAAACACCGGGGCCGGAAGTCGTAGTCACTGCCAAAGCACCGGCAAAAGCGGCACCAACTGCAGAAGCACAACCTGCGATTTCATCTTCGCACTGTACGGTTTTGATTCCCAATGATTTATGTTTAGCTAATTCGTGCAGAATATCAGTAGCCGGAGTGATAGGATAAGAACCTAGGTAGAGCCCCAGACCTGCTTTTTCAGCTGCGGCAATCAGTCCGTAGGCGGTTGCTTTATTACCGTTGATATCTGTATAAAGTCCTTTTGATTTCGGAGCTTTGCTTTCAATCTTATAAGTAGAGACAGAAGCATGAGTGTTTGCTCCGTAGTTGAAGCCATCGTTCAATACCTTAATATTAGCTTCTGCTATTTCGGGTTTCTTGGCGAATTTCTCGCGCAGCATTTTTTCAGCAGCAGCAAGGTTACGGTTGAACAACCAGCAAACCAATCCGAGTGCAAACATATTTTTGCAACGGAGAATCGATTTGTTATCTAATCCGGAGTCTTTCAGGCTCTCTTTGCACATGGAAGAGATAGGAACTTCCAATACTTCCTGTTTTATTCCTAATTCTTCAAAGGGATTGTTGGTTTTAAATTGTGCCTTTTCCAAATCTCTGGCTTCGAATGAGTCGGAGTCGGTGATGATAAGTCCTTGCGGTTTACAGAATTTGATTTGTGTTTTCAGTGCGGAAGGGTTCATAGCCACCAATACGTGGCAACGGTCTCCGGGAGTGTAAACTTGTCCGGCGCCGATGTGGACCTGGAAACCGGAAACACCGGTTAGCGAACCTTGCGGGGCGCGGATGTCTGCCGGATAGTCAGGGAATGTACAGATGTCATTTCCCACTGTAGCCGACACGTTCGAGAAGATGTTGCCGGCCAGCTGCATACCGTCGCCGGAGTCGCCGGAGAAACGTACTACTACTTCCTCCAATTCTTTAACCATCATTTCGTCTGCCATAACTTTAATTACTATATTTAATTTAAAAACTGATTTTACTTTCAATTTGTGAGCGCAAAGGTCGGAAAGTTAATCGAATTATCAAAATAAATCCTACTTTATTGTCCTATTGACGCCAATTATTTGAAATATCTGAAAGGAACCTGCATTTTTATTCTTGTTAAATCGACAGAAACCGTTATCTTTGCAAGCAAATTTGAAGCGGCCTTGTAGTTCAACGGATAGAATAGAAGTTTCCTAAACTTTAGATAGGGGTTCGATTCCCCTCGGGGCTACTACAGAAGAATCTATGAGAGTGGTGTTGTTTTGCTTTCATATTGTATCAAGTTTTAAGTGTAACAATAGCTTCTTTTAAGATGAACGTCTTATAGCTTCTATTTGTTTTAATAATCAATAGAAAAAGCCTCTACCGAATGTTCGGAAGAGGCTTTTCTATTTGTGGAGTTTATTATTCTTCCGTAGCTGGTACTACGACTTTCTTGTTCTTCATCATGTTGTATGCAATCGGAGATGCAATAAACAGTGAAGATAATGTACCGATAACAACACCCAGGATCATTGCGAATGCAAAGCTGCGGATTGAATCACCACCAAGGATGAAGATACACAGCAATACGATCAATGTACTCAATGATGTATTGATGGTACGAGCCAGCGTTGTGTTCAGAGAGTCGTTGAACAATACTCGTTTGTCACGTTTCGGATATAAACCGAAGAACTCACGTACACGGTCGAAGATTACCACCTTATCATTAATAGAGTAACCGATAGCTGTCAAGATAGCACCAATAAATGTCTGGTCGATTTCCAGAGAGAATGGCAGGATACCCCAGAACAGTGAATAGGCACCGATAATCATAATGGTGTCGCAACTCAAAGCTACGATAGAACCGATACTGTAAGCAATGTTGCGGAAACGGAGCAAGATATACAAACCGATGGCGAGCAGTGCCAATACTACAGAGTAGATAGCGCCTGTCTTGATGTCATCTGCGATACTCGGACCTACTTTCTGTGAGCTTACGATACTACCACCTGTGTGATTGTCACGGTCGATGAAAGTTTCCAATGTGATATTCTGAGTCAATACCGGCTTCAAGGTTTCATATAGATATGATTCGATTTCAGAGTCTACATTGTTGCCTTCATCTTCGATACGGTAGTTTGTACTGATACGTACGGTCTTTTTGTCTGTACCGATAGCAATAACGCTTACGTTGGCGTCGCCAAATTTGCTAGAGATCAATTCACGAACTTGTTCCGGTTCTACAGGATTCTCAAATTGTACCTTAAAGTTACGCCCACCAGTGAAGTCGATACTCTGACTCAAACCACGGATGGCAAATGAACCGATACAAACAACGATGATTGCACTGACGATAATAAGGGACTTTTTGTTTGTACCCATAAAATCGAAATGTGTATTGGTCATCAGATTCTTTGAAATCTTGGTTGTGAATGTCAGGTTCAACCACTTGTCTTTGTTCATGAAGTGTTCATAAACAATACGAGTAATGAACACTGCAGTAAAGAAGGATACCAAGATACCGATAATCAATGTCGTAGCAAAACCACGAATTGGACCGGTACCAAAGTTAAACAGGATGATACCTGTGATGATAGATGTTAAGTTAGAGTCGAAGATAGCCGAGAATGCATTTGAATAACCGTCGGCAAGTGCTTTCTTCACACCCTTACCTGCACGAAGCTCTTCTTTTGTACGTTCATAGATAAGTACGTTCGCATCCACAGCCATACCAAGTGACAATACCATACCGGCTATACCGGACATTGTCAGCGCAGCCTGGAAGGATGAAAGAATACCTAGCGTGAAGAAGAAGTTGAGGATTAACGCGCAGTTAGCAACCATACCTGGGATGAAGCCGTACATAGAGCACATGTAAATCATCAACAGAATCAGGGCTACAACGAATGAGAAAATACCCGCATTGATTGATTCTTGACCCAGTGACGGACCAACGATATCTTCCTGTACGATGTGAGCCGGAGCCGGCATCTTACCTGATTTCAATACGTTAGCTAAGTCTTTTGCTTGTTCAGGAGTGAAATGACCTGTAATCTGTGAACGTCCACCTGTAATTTCAGAGTTTACGTTTGGTGCAGAATATACATAGTTATCAAGAACGATAGCAATGGAACGGCCAATGTTCTGCTTAGTCAACTGAGCCCAGCGGCGTGCACCGTCAGAGTTCATTGTCATGCTTACAGCCGGTTTGCTGTATTGGTCGAATTCATCTTTCGCATCTGTTACTACGTCACCTTCCAACGGAGCTTTGCCGTTACGTTCGGTAGACTTGATAGCGTATAATTCGAAAGTCTGTCCTTTCTTGTCAAATTCAGAAGGAGAAACACCCCATTTCAGACGAAGGTCTTTTGGAAGATCAGCTTTGATTTCCGGCATAGCCAGATATTTGTTGATGTCAGCAGTATCTTTGTAGTTGGCATAACCAATAACGGGACCTTGTCCGCTAGAATTCAACTGAAGTATGGACAGCAAAGGATATTGCTTTTTGATTTCTTCCATATTTGCGGCAGACTTATCTTCAGCAGTTACGTCACCTTTCAGGGCAGCTGCAAGGCTGTCGGCAGCACTTACAGTTTTTTTCTCAACCGGAGTGGCTTCGGTAAGGACTGCTTCAATAGTATCTGTATCAGCTGTTGTTCCTTCAGCTAAAATAACACGCAATTTGGCGTCTGCAGATTGCATGGCAGGGAGAACTTCTCTAGCTGTATAAGTTTCCCAGAACTCCAGATTGGCAGAACCTTGGAGAAGTTTTCTCACACGTTCCGGCTCTTTGATACCCGGAAGTTCCACCATGATACGTCCCATTTTGTCTTCCAGACTTTGGATGTTCGGTTGAACAACACCAAAACGGTCGATACGGGTACGAAGAACGTTGAATGAGTTTTCAACAGCAGCTTTTACTTCTGCTCTCAGCACTTTTTCAACTTCTGCATCTGATGATTTCTGGTTAACTTTATCTTTCAACTGTTGTGTTGCGAAAAGTTCGGAAAGTTTTGCGTCCGGAGCAATTTTGTGGTATTCTCTGATGAACAGGGTGATAACATCATCCTGACTGTTGACAGCCTGTTTTGCAGCTGTCGCCAATGCGTTGTTGAAAGCTTCGTCAGGCTTGTTGTCTGCCAATGCTTTGATAACATCAGGTACGGAAACTTCAAGGATAACGTTCATACCACCCTTCAGGTCCAAACCTAAACTAATCTCCATCTCACGACATTGTTTCAGTGTCCAGTTCCACAGCATTACTTTCTCGTTAGAGAGAGAGTCGAGGTAGTCTTGTTCCACTTTCGGGTCGCCGTTCGCAATTTCTTTCGCCTTGTTGGTATAATGGCGTGTTACGAAGGAGAAGGAGAGGTAGAACACGCATACCAGCGTGAGTAATACCGCAAAAACCTTTACAAATCCTTTGTTTTGCATTTTACTTTTAATTTATGATGATTACTTTTTTAATTTAATTTTCAGTTAAATTCTGTCGTACACAAGTTCTTTTTGCCGTATACAAGGCTGCAAATATAGTTTTTTTTTCACATTCATGTGTAATAAGCCCTCAAATATTTGATGTTTAAGGGCTTTTTTACTGAATTATTTCATTCCTCTGTTTTTCAGTAGCGGTTCCAAGCTTGGTTCCGCTCCACGGAAATTCCGGTAAAGCACCATCGGGTCTTCGCTGTCTCCCTTCTCCAATACGTTGTGACGGAAGAGGTCGGCGGTGTTTTTATCAAAAATACCATGTTCTTTAAAGGCTTCAAAAGCATCATTATCCAGTACATTGGCCCATAGGTAGCTGTAGTATCCGGCTGCGTAACCACCAATGATATGATTGAAGTAAGTCACGCGATAACGCGGTGCTATTTCGGGGATGAGACCGAGCTTGTCCATGGCTTCTTTTTCGAATGCAAGCATGTCTATATTCTTTACATCTGTTACGGTGTGCAGGTTCATGTCGAGGATGGCGGCAGCCAGTAATTCGGTAGTCATGAAGCCCTGATTGAAAGTCTTCTGTTGCAGTATCTTTTCGATGATTTCGTCGGGTATCACTTCTCCTGTCTGATAATGTTTGGCATACATTTTCAGTACTTCCGGTTCAGTAGCCCAGTGTTCATTGATTTGAGAAGGAAGTTCTACAAAATCGCGTACTACATTAGTGCCTGATGTTCCTTTGTATTCACATTTTGTCAGCAGTCCATGCAGAGCGTGGCCAAATTCGTGGAACAAAGTTTCTACTTCATCCATTGTCAATAGAGAGGGAGTATCGCCTACCGGTTTGGTAAAGCTGCAAACATTGCATACTAACGGACGGGTATCTCCTTGTTGTTCGCGGTAGTTGCTCATCCATGCGCCGCCACTTTTTCCGGAGCGTGGGAAATAATCGACGTAGAAGATACCGAGTTGCGAACCGTCTGCGTCTTTCACTTCAAAGACTTCCACATCCGGATGATAGGTAGGGATACCTTCGAGCTTGGTAAGGGTGATGCCATATAGTTTGTTGGCTACGGCGAAAGCACCATCGCGCACATTCTCCAATTTGAAGTAAGGTTTTGTATCCTCTTCAGACAGGTTGTACTTTTCTTTTCGTAGTTTTTCGGTATAATACCACCAATCCCATGCTTCCAGTTTTTCTCCTTTGCCTTCCTTATCCATTAATTTTTGAAGTTCGGTAGCTTCTGCCTTTGCTTTTGGCAGTGCATAGCTCCAAAGGTTGTTTAGAAGGCTCATTACGTTGTTGGCGTTCTTTGCCATCGTTTCGTCGAGAACGAAGTTTGCATAGCAGTCGAAACCTAATAATTTAGCTTTTTCCAGGCGGAGAGAAACGATCTTACGGATATTTTCCTTGTTATCGTTTTCGTCGTTGTTGTTACCGCGGTTGATGTAAGCTTTGTATATTTGTTCCCGAAGCGGGCGATTTTCTGAATATTGCAGGAAAGGCAGGCGGCTGGCATTATGCAGGGTGAATAGCCATTTTCCGGGTTGTCCGGCTGCTTTTGCTTCTTCCGCGGCGCTTTGGCGGAACCATTCGGGCAATCCTGCCAGATCTTCTTCTTTGTCAACGAAGAGTTTGAAAGCATTATTCTCATTCAGTATATTGTTGCTGAAAGTAATGCCGAGTGTAGAAAGTTCCTTGTTGATTTCGCGGAGGCGGGTTTGGTCTTCGGCATTAAGGTTTGCTCCGGAACGGACAAATCTTTTATAAGTCTTGTCCAGCAGACGTTCTTGTTCCGACGTCAGGTTCAATGAATCTTTCTTTTGGTAGACATCGTTCACCCGTTTGAATAGTTTCCCATTCAGGGAGATATTGTCATTATGTTCCGAAAGAACCGGTGCCAGTTTGATGGAAAGTGCGGTCAGCGAATCAGTAGTTTCCGCATCTGTCATATTGAAGAAAATGATGCTTACCCGGTCTAAGATGGGTGCGCTGTTATCCAAAGCCACAATCGTATTTTCGAATGTCGGAATTTCCGGGCTTTCGATGATGGCTTCGATATTTTGATTCTGTTCTTCTATACCTTTTAGAAAGGCAGGTTCATAGTGCTCTAATTTAATCTTGTCGAAAGAAGGAACACCATACTCGGTTTGAAACTCTGTAAAGAAAGGATTGCTTTCTGTTTTCGTAGCACAGGAGTACATCATACAACTTACTGCTAAAATGGTTAGTGTCTTTTTAATCATCATAAGTGTTTTTTATTAGAGTTTTCAGTTCTTATCGTTTACTGATATAGCACCAGATCGGGTAATGGTCTGATGCCTTGATAGACCGGTCTACCGTGCAATTGTAGGCTTTCAGGTTGGGGCTGATCAAGATATTGTCTATGCGGAAATAGAACTTGTTCTGATTGTAGGAAATACCCAATCCTTTACCGGACTGTGTGAATGCATCGTCTAGTTTTTGAGTCAGGATGCGATGGGTATATGAGATAGAACCGTCGTTGAAATCGCCGCATACTATGGTTGTCGGATATTTACTTTCTGCAATGGTTTTAGCCACAGAATCTGCTTGTGTAGCCCGGATAGCCGATGCTTCCGCCAGTTTTCTTATTAATTGCCTAAGTCCGGTTTTTACTTTCTTGGCATTCGGGTCTTTAATCATATCCTCATACATCCCTCTGTCTTCTTTGGTGAGTTTGTTGGATTCCAGGTGGTTGTTGATTAATGTAAGAGTGTCGTTATTCACATTCAGTACATATTTCATGGAGCCGTTATAATTACTTTCATATTCGATGGGATGTATCGAGAGTATGGGGAACTTAGAGAAACAGGCAAGTTGCACATCTCCTTTCCCTTGTTGGTGGACGGATTGGTAAGGATAGGCTTTGAATGCTTTTTTAATGTCCTGTTCCGTCAGGTATTTCTTGTTGGTAGCGGTGTTATATTCTTGCAGACAGATAATATCGGCGTTACTATCTACAAGATAAGACAATACCGGGTTTTTCCCATCTTTCTTCTCCAAATTGTTGAAACTCATTACGTTGTAGGATAGGATTTTGATGCTTCCTTCCGGTATGGTTTTAGTGGTGGAGTTAAAAGGAATATAAGTCCGTATCTGCGGAATACAAATTAGAAAACCGATGGCAGGCAAGAGCGCATAGCGGTAATTGACAAATGCCCAGAAGCCGATAAAAATCAGATTAATCGTCAGGAATATCGGAAATGCAAGTCCCAAGCTGGAAGCAAGTGGATTTATTTTCGGGTTAAGGTAAGGGCTATAAGCGCTTAATATCAACGTTCCCACGAAGAGAGCGTTGACAGCAAGTATCAGATATGCGACAAATTTGCCAATATGTTCCATTCCTTTATCTTTTGCTTGCGTCGAACAAGCTTTTCTTTTCTTCAGTTGTCAGACTGTCGTAACCGGATTTCTTTAGTTTTTCCAAAATACGGTCCACTTCATCAGACTGTGCTTTTTTGTGGGCATTGTAATCATAATCCTTCTCGCGACCGGTGGCACTGTTTCCATAGTGTACCTTCATTTTCGGTTTCCGTTTCCATGTTTTCTTTTGAAACAAGGAGGCGAAACCATCCAGAATCCAGTTGATCCAGGAAGTCAAATCAGTTCCTTTACTTAGGCTGGCGGCAAACCAAAGTCCTGCAAGAGCACCGCCCAGGTGGGCGATATGTCCTCCGGCATTACTTGAGGTGATGGATAATACATCGATTCCGATAACAACCAGTGCCAGATATTTGAGACGGATAGCACCGAAAAGAAAAAGTTGCACCCTGTAATTTGGTTCACGATAAGCCGTAGCAGCTACGATGGCTAATACGGAAGCTGATGCTCCTACCAATGTTGCACCCGCCACTTGCGAACTGAATAAAGGAAATACATTGTAGGCAACCATATACAGTAAACCTCCACAGATACCTCCTAATACATATAGTCCTCTTAAATGCTTGGCCGAGAAAAAGTAGAGAAACAAACTTCCGAACCAATACAGCCAAAGCATATTGAATAGAATATGCAGGATACCGGCATGCATAAACATATAAGTAAATAACGACCACGGCTGATGAATAAATCCGATAAAGGATGCCGGCAGGGCAAATATACCGAATATATCGGGGGTACTTACTTCAAACAGTCGCAAGAAAACGTTAATCAACGTGCCGATCAGAAAGATGCCTACGTTGATATAAATCAGTTGGATGAAAATATTTCCTCTTCTGAATGTCTCCTTTAAATCAGCTATAATATGTCCCATTGTTATTGCTTTTTTTTCTCCAATACAAAATCAGGATCAATCCAAATAACATTCCTCCCAGGTGAGCAAAGTGAGCGACATTGTCTCCGGCGCTATTGGCAAGTCCTGACCATAATTCAATCGCGGCGTATCCTATCACGAAGAACTTCGCTTTGATAGGAAATGGCAGCGGGAAGATAAACAACCGGTTATTGGGAAATAACATACCGAATGCCAGCAATATGGCGTAAACGGCTCCCGAAGCACCTACGGTGGTCATCATGTTCAGATACTCTTCCATTGGGATAACACCTGTACCTATATTCACTTGTGCGTAGTGGCTAAGTTCCGTTACATATTGAATATACTGTACCCCTTCCTGGATAAGTCCCGCACCGATACCGCAGAGAATATAGTAAAAGAGGAAACGTTTGGGTCCCCAGGTTTGTTCGAGAATCGGTCCGAACATAAAAACGGCAAACATATTAAAGAAAATGTGGCTGAATCCGCCGTGCATGAACATATAAGTGATAAGCTGTGCCGGATTAAAGTCACTTGCGAGGAAAAAATGTAATCCTAGATAATTCGTTAAATCCAGGCCGTAACGTTGGGCTACGATTGTCCCGAAAAATACTAGTACATTGATAATTATCAGGTTTTTAGTTACAGTTGGCATCATTTTAATTTCTGAATATTTAGATAATAGACGCAAAAGTACGAATAAATTCTGTTTTAAAGCATGAAAAACGCTTCCTATTAGCTCTTTTTCAATAATTTGCTGCGTTTTTTTTATGTTTTTATTTGATATGTTGTTTTGTTCGGCTATATTTGTGGAATCAATCCATTGTGGGATAATCTTTTGTGTAACAAATATATTAATTAATCATTTTACGTATTATGAATAAGTCTGATCTTATTAGCGCAATGGCTGCTGAAGCTCAAATGAGCAAAGCCGATGCAAAAAAAGCACTTGATGCTTTCATCACTTCAGTTACTAATGCTATGAAAGCTGGTGACAAAGTATCTCTCGTAGGTTTTGGTACTTTCTCAGTAAGCGAAAGAGCTGAAAGAACTGGTATTAACCCTTCTACAAAGGCAACTATTACTATTCCTGCTAAGAAAGTAGCTAAATTTAAAGCTGGTGCTGAATTATCTGCAGCTGTTGAATAAGATAGATAGTTGAAAGAAATTAGGAGAGGAGACGCGATGCGTCTCCTTTTTTTGTATCTTTGCGCGCAAGAAATAACTTGATTATGAAGATAGAAGATAAACTTGTAGCGTCCGTTATCAGCGGACTGAAAGCACTCTACGGTCAGGAAGTCCCTGAAAAAATGGTGCAGATGCAAAAAACGAAGAAAGAATTTGAAGGACATTTGACACTGGTCGTGTTCCCTTTCCTGAAGATGTCAAAAAAAGGACCGGAGCAAACGGCACAGGAAATCGGTGAATATCTGAAGGCAAACGATCCGGCTGTAGCAGCGTTTAATGTGATAAAAGGGTTCTTGAACCTGACTATTGCATCGGCTACATGGATTGAGTTGCTGAACGAGATTCAGGCAGATGAACAGTACGGCTTAGTGCAGGTCACTGACGCTTCTCCATTGGTGATGATTGAATATTCTTCTCCGAATACAAATAAACCGCTTCACTTGGGACACGTGCGTAATAACCTTTTAGGTAACGCATTGGCTAACATTGTAGCGGCAAACGGCAATAAGGTAGTCAAAACAAATATTGTAAACGACCGTGGTATCCACATCTGTAAGTCCATGCTGGCATGGAAGAAATACGGAAACGGTGAAACTCCTGAAACTTCGGGTAAGAAGGGTGACCACCTGGTAGGTGATTATTATGTATCTTTCGATAAGCATTATAAAGCGGAAGTAAAGGAGCTGATGGCTAAATTTACAGCGCAGGGAATGAGTGACGATGAAGCGAAAGCAAAGGCTGAAGCTGAATCTCCATTGATGCAGGAGGCCCGCGAAATGTTGGTGAAGTGGGAAGCCGGTGATCCGGAAGTACGCGGATTGTGGGAAATGATGAACAACTGGGTATATGCAGGATTCGACGAAACCTACAAGAAGATGGGTGTCAGCTTCGACAAGATCTATTACGAATCCAATACTTACCTCGAAGGAAAAGAAAAGGTAATGGAAGGTCTGGAAAAAGGTTTCTTCTACAAGAAAGAAGACGGTTCCGTATGGGCCGACCTGACTGCCGAAGGACTGGATCATAAGCTCCTTCTCCGTGGTGACGGTACTTCTGTCTACATGACTCAGGATATCGGTACGGCTAAACTTCGTTTTGCCGATTACCCGATTAATAAGATGATTTATGTAGTAGGTAACGAACAGAACTATCACTTCCAGGTGCTTTCTATCTTGCTCGATAAACTTGGTTTCGAATGGGGTAAGAGTCTGGTACACTTCTCTTACGGAATGGTGGAACTGCCGGAAGGTAAGATGAAATCCCGTGAGGGTACGGTAGTTGATGCTGACGACTTGATGGAGGAAATGATTGCCACTGCTAAAGAAACTTCACAAGAACTAGGCAAACTGGATGGTTTGACACAGGAAGAAGCTGATGATATTGCCCGTATTGTGGGTCTGGGAGCATTGAAATATTTCATTCTGAAAGTCGATGCCCGTAAGAATATGACATTCAATCCGAAAGAATCTATCGACTTCAATGGTAATACAGGTCCGTTTATTCAATATACTTATGCACGTATCCAGTCTGTACTTCGGAAAGCTGCCGAATCAGGTATCGTAATTCCTGAACAGATTCCGGCTGGTATTGAATTGAGTGAAAAGGAAGAAGGGCTGATTCAGATGGTTGCCGACTTTGCTGCTGTTGTAAAACAAGCCGGTGAAGATTACAGCCCGTCTATTATTGCTAATTATACTTATGACTTGGTGAAAGAATACAATCAGTTCTATCATGACTATAGTATTCTGCGCGAAGAGAATGAGGCAGTGAAAGTATTCCGTATCGCTCTGTCTGCTAATGTAGCTAAAGTTGTTCGCTTGGGAATGAATTTGCTGGGTATCGAAGTTCCTTCCAGAATGTAAGACTTTCTCTGAACAAAATAGACTTCTGCGGGGTTTCTTTTATATATATAAAAGGAACCTCGTATGTTTTACTCCCCCCATCCATTGCTTCGGAAGAGAGAAACGGAAACTGCTACTGTCTCTTATTCCGAACTGCTGTTTGACCTGATTTATGTTTTCTCGGTCACGCAACTTTCACATTATCTGCTTCATAATCTCACTTGGGAAGGATTATTGAAAGAAACAATCCTGTGGTTTGCAGTCTGGATGTTGTGGCAACATACCATCTGGGTGACTAACTGGTTCAACCCGGATACCCGGCCGATACGTATTCTTCTTTTTATCAGTATGCTGGTGGGGCTGGTGATGGCGGCTGCCATTCCTTATGCCTTTACTTACCGGGGATTGATATTTGCTGTCTGCTATGTTCTGATACAGGCAGGGAGAACACTTTATATTATCGGGGTGTTAGGAGATCATCATCTGGCTGCTAATTTTAAGCGAATTATGGGCTGGTTCTGTATATCTGCCGTCTTTTGGATTACGGGTGCCATATTGCAGGGAGAATGGCAAATTCTACTGTGGATTATAGCCGCCATCTGTGATTATACAGCCCCGATGCACGGATTTGCTTTACCTCGTCTGGGACGTTCGGACAGTAGCAAGGAATGGACTATTGAAGGGCATCATTTGGTGGAACGTTGCCAGTTGTTTGTGATTATTGCTTTTGGAGAAACTCTATTGATGACAGGAGCTTCTTTGAGTGAAGTAGAAGAATGGACGCCTCTCGTGATTATTTCTGCTGTCATATCTTTCATTGGTAGTTTGGCTATGTGGTGGGTTTACTTTGATGTGAGCAGTGAAGCCGGTAGTCGGAAAATACAGGAAGTGAAAGATCCCGGAAAGCTGGGGTTGATTTATAATGCAATTCATATCGTACTGGTGGGAGCATTGATTATTTGTGCGGTAGGAGACGAACTGATTGTTGCCCATCCCGAACAAGAAATGAGAGCGGAAGTTGTTTTTGTTCTGATTATCGGACCAATCGTTTATATTCTGGCAAATAGTATCTATAAATATGTCACGTGCCGTATGCTTCCTTTATCACATATTATTGCTGTAATAGCTTTGGCTTTACTGCTTCCCTGGCCTTATCACATTTCTTTATTGACGATGAATATCTTGGTAACATCTGTTTTTATATTCGTGATTGTGTTTGATATGCTATTCCCTAATAAAGGTTTTAAGATAAAATGGGAGCCGAAGATTTAATGATGAAAGCCCATTCATAACGGATAATACTTATATCCTATAATATTGTGGCTTAAAATAAAAACACAGTTCACACGAATTCTTGGTGAGTATTCAAGAAGTTGTGTGAACTGCGTAATTCGCGCCTTTCTAAACGGATGTCTATTATGTCTTTTTCATCGATGGTTCGCAATGCGAAGTCCCGATAGCGATTCCGTACAATATCCGGGCTGCTCTTATTTAAATCGTATCAATCTTTATTTGTACCAATCTTTATTTTGTTTCCCATTCGATGATACCCATCCAGAGAACTTGGGATATGATTGATCGATTCGTTTCCCTTCCTCTGGAACCGGGAGATTACTTACTGGCATATTGATAGCAAACGGCATCAAGTCTGCAGAAACATAATACATCCCTTCTTCTGGTCTGTAGATGTCTTTTCCGGTTCCCAGTAACGATAAGTCGGCTTTGTCAGTCGGGGGATAATTTATCAGATGTAATTCTTTGCCTCTACCCTCGTTGGAACTGATGAAGATAAACGGGTTGTAAGGAGGTACCACCTCTTTCTCACTAGCTCCATCAAGCGTGATGGTTACAGTATATTCTTTCTTTGATTCATCAGTGATATTTTTGAATTTTGTCATGTCGTCATACAACAATATGGTTGGGTGAGACTGTCCAGGCTCTGTTTCTTTTCCTTCCATGTATATAGAACTTGATAAACCACTGGCATCAGGCCCCGTTATTTTTACACTCTTGACATTGCTGTTTGAGAGCTTGTGTAATTGATATCCAAATCCGTTTTGCAGATAACCGCCACAGTGCTGTAAGATAAACTTGTCTTCTATTTCGTAAATGCGATTGTCAAGAGCATTTCGGGTCATCGTACTGGTGTACTTTACCATTACGTCATTCATATCGTAATCACCTAACTTAGGCCATAAGTCTTCAAAAGCCAGTGTACCGGAATAAGAAATTTTATATTGCTCGGGGATTGCTTCGGGGTCTTCAGGCAATGGAGGCAATGTCGGGTCAATAGCATTCTTTTCTGACGTATGAATATAGAAGATGGCATCTGCATAATCGAAGTCAATATTATCTTCGAATCCTACTGCTACAATCTGCCCGGACTTGGAATCACGGAGAGATACAGTTCTTTGTGTATTATTCGTGTTTAGATTCCTGGTGGAGTAGCGTGCCCCCATACCTTTTATGATATCGCCCACTTTGTCTTTATCTGTTTCTGAGGTGAGTTTGCTCTTGAATCCCATACCTTGCAGGCACCAGCCAATTGTGACTCCTGCAGGAAATTTGTCTTCGTATTCCTGCGTGTCTTCATTCCAATATTTGAGTTTTATTTCTTCGCCACACACTAATGCTCCTGTTCCTAAAGTCTTGTAAATAGGAGAGGTGTTTGGAAATGCGATTATTTGTTTTATATCACTCGCGCTCTGGGGCGGATTGTTGGTAGGGTAGGTGTAATATCCAACTGTATTGTACCATGCAGCAGAGCTGGTTATAAATACGAGACTCACTTCAGTCGGGTTAACAATTGGAATATCTGAAGTCATTTTGATGGAACCATCAAAAAACTCCGGATAATTCTGACTGATGTTCATAACCTTGCTTTTACCGCTCTCATCTTTGACTGTAACCTTTCTGAAAACATACTTGATGTTGTATAGTACGTCTGCCGGAGGTATATTTATTTTAGGTTCCAGGTTGGTTGGTCTTCCGCTGTCATCCCAGTCTGCATCGGGAAGAACATGCCATTCTTTTAGATAGGTATGTTGGTTCACGGTCACTCCTCTGGTTTTTGATGCCGTTTGTGAACGTAAGGTAGCGATATATGCATCTTGATTAAATGAAAGCCGACGACTGTCGTCAATCGTTAGTTTAAGAGGAGATACGGTGGCTAAATAGTCCGATGATAACCATACTTCCGAGAGGTCCGCCGGAATATTCATCTCTCCGCTGAATTTGCCTTCTTCGTCTGTAACTGCACGGTAGATAGGCTCTATGTCCTTTTGGGACACGCTGCCGTCAGCTGAGTATTCAATGGGATCCTGATCGTAAATGTCAAAAAGGACACGATAATTTTCGCTTTTGAAACAATAATTGATATCCAAAGCAACAGCTTGGGTCATGTTGAAGTCGAAGTATGCTTCTTTTGGCATATGCCTTCTCTCCCAAGATAAGTCACGCTCTTTGTCCATACAACTGATGGAAGCTATGGTAAGCACTCCTATCATTAAATACTTTAAATTTGTTTGCTTCATAAGTTTGTGTATTAAAAGATAAAGAGCAAATATATACATTTAATTATATAATTTGCTCTTTTTCTAGTTTTTTTATTTCTTTTTTGCGAATCGTCCTTTTTTTGTGGTCGCTGGTCCTTTTTCATCTTGTAATTTGATGAGTTCCAAACAGCTAGCCAAACTCAAATCCTGCGGGACGATATCTTTAGGAATTTTATAATTGGAACCCTTATAGGTAATATAAGGTCCGTAACGTCCGTTCAGAATCTCAAGTTCCGGCTCCTCTTCAAACTTCTTGATGTGGCGTTCCGTTTCTTTTTGGCGTTTCTCCAGAATCAGCTGTTCTGCCTCTTCCAAAGTAATTTCCATTGGATCAAGTGTTTTCGGGAGCGATACATATACCTTATTGTGCAGGACATACGGACCGAAACGGCCTACGCCTACACTGACTGATTTTCCTTCATATTCGCCCAGTGTACGAGGTAATTTGAATAATTCCAGTGCTTCTTCCAAAGTGATGGTTTCCATGGATTGACCTTTCTTCATTTGTGCGAAGCGTGGTTTTTCTTCATCTTCTACAGTACCAATCTGTACAACAGGACCGAAGCGACCAATCTTAACAGAAACAGTCTTGCCTGTTCCCGGTTCTTCTCCCAGAATACGTTCGCCTACTTTATGTTCCGTCTTGATAGCCAATGTGTTTTCTACAGATGGGTGGAATTTATCATAGAAATTCTTCATGATAGAAGTCCATTTCACTTCTCCTTCTGCAATCTCGTCAAATTCCTTTTCTACACTGGCGGTAAAGTTGAAATCCAGAATGTCTGGGAAATATTCGGTAAGGAAATCATTTACCACAGTGCCGGTATCCGTTGGGAACAACTTCGCCTTTTCTGCACCGGTAATTTCAGTATGGTTTTCATCCTTAATCTGACGATCTTTCAATGTCATGACATTAAACTGTCGTTCTTCCCCGTCTTTATTACCTTTCTCCACGTATTCGCGTTGTTGGATGGTAGAGATAGTAGGTGCATATGTAGACGGACGTCCGATACCCAGTTCTTCCAACTTGCGTACAAGACTTGCTTCCGTATAGCGTGGAGGACGTTGGGTGAAACGTTCGGTTGCGATAATAGGCCCATGTTCCAACTTTTGGCCTTTTTTCAGAGGAGGAAGCAGGTGACTCTCATCTTCTTGTTCGTTGTCATCATCATAAGATTCACGGTATACGCGCAAGAATCCGTCGAACTTAATCACTTCACCGATAGCTGTAAATACATCGCTGCTGCCACTTATTGTTATGGTAGCAGTTGTCTTTTCCAGTTCCGCATCTGCCATTTGTGAGGCAATGGTGCGTTTCCATATCAAGTCGTACAGTTTCTTTTCCTGTGCTGTTCCTTCAACGGACTGGTTTTCCATATAGGTAGGACGGATAGCCTCATGCGCTTCTTGTGCACCCTTAGTCTTTGTTTCGAAATGACGGAGGTGTACGTAGCGGTCACCCATCATTTTGATGATAGCGTCTTTACTGCCTGTTGTCGCAAATTCCGAGAGGTTGACAGAGTCCGTACGCATATAAGTGATGAATCCCGATTCGTATAAGCGTTGCGCGAGCATCATGGTCTGCGCTACGGTATATCCCAGTTTGCGTGCGGCTTCCTGTTGCAATGTAGATGTTGTGAACGGAGCAGGAGGCGTTTTCTTGACCGGGCGGGTAGTAATATCGTCGATAGCAAAGCTTGCTCCCTGACATGCGTTGAGGAAGGCTTTTGCTTCTTCTTTTGTTTTAATGCGGCGAGCCAGTTCAGCTTTCATTTCTACCAGTTTTCCATCCGTGTCCGGGACGAGGAATACGGCAGTGATGCGATAAGCAGCTTCCGTTTGGAAAGCATGTATTTCACGTTCACGTTCAACGATCAGGCGGACAGCAACTGACTGAACACGTCCGGCAGAAAGTGCCGGTTTCACTTTTCTCCAAAGCACGGGAGAGAGTTCGAAACCTACGATACGATCCAGAATCCGTCGTGCTTGCTGTGCATTTACGAGGTTGAGGTCAATGTCGCGTGGTTGTTCAATTGCTTTTAAAATAGCGCTTTTCGTAATTTCATGAAATACGATTCGTTTTGTGTTTTCCGGTTTTAGTTTTAAGACCTCATACAGATGCCAGGCTATCGCTTCTCCTTCGCGGTCCTCATCGGATGCGAGCCATACGGTTTCTGCGTCTTTAGCTTCTGTCTTCAGTGTGTTAACCAGAGCCTTTTTGTCTGCCGGGATTTCGTAGCTGGGTGTAAAATTCTTCTCTACGTCGATGCTGAATTCTTTTTTCTTCAGATCGCGTATGTGTCCGTAACTAGAAAGGACTTTGAAATCTTTCCCAAGAAACTTTTCAATCGTTTTTGCTTTTGCCGGAGACTCGACAATGACAAGGTTTTTCTGCATAATTCTTTCTTTTATAATGGCTTGTACCACAATATTCGGGGACAAAAGTAAAAAAAAAGATTCTCCTTACCTTATATTATAAGGAGAATTTAATAAAATCTTAAGATTTACCAATGTTGATGTTAACTTTTACATCTGTAAATCTTAAGATTTAGCTTAAAGGGAGGATGCTTGCCGGCTTATTTTGTTGCGGATGAGGGGTCTTCCTTTATTTTTTTTGAGAAACTCTGTCGGTAACATTCCAAATTGTTTCTGAAAACATTTGGCAAAGTAGGAAGAAGAACTGAACCCGACGAGGAATCCTATTTCGGTAACCCTATATTCTCCCTCCACCATCATTTTGCAGGCTTTCTTTAATCGAGTGACCTTGATGAAATCATTGGGAGTCATGCCAATAATGCCTTTGATTTTGGTAAATACAGAGGTACGGCTCATTCCCAGTTCCTGTGCCAGTGTATTTACCGAAAATTCGGAGTCCTCAATATTATTCTGGATGATTTCGGTACATTTATTCATAAATTCTTCATCCAGTTTATTGTGGACAGCGGAGTGCAGATCGGACAACGGAGTAGAGGCATACGTTTTCTGCTGACTTTCCCTTTTCTTGAGTAAGTTCAGCAATTGTGCTTTCAGGTGGAAAGGTGAGAATGGTTTCTCTATATATGCATCCGCACCGGCTTCCAGTCCTTTGATTTTACTTTCCGTATCCGTTTTGGCTGTCAGCAGAATGACAGGAACATGGGAAATATTGATGTTACTTTTAATTTTCCCACAGAGTTCGAACCCGTCCATTTCCTCCATCATCACATCACTGATGATGAGATCGATGTTGTTCTTTTCAAGAATTTGCAACGCTTCCTCTCCACTTGAAGCCGAAATGACGAAATATTCCTCGGACAGAATTTTGGAAAGGAAATCCAGAATCTCCGGGTTGTCGTCCACAACCATAATGGCATATTGTTTTTTCAACGGTTCACCGGGAAGAGTGCTTTCCAGTTCATTTTCTTCTATGCTGTTTTCTGGAATAATCGTATCTTCCACTCGTTTGGCCACTTGTGGCAAAGCAGTGATGGCCGCTTGTTTGGGGAAATATACAGAAATAGAAACACCGTTTTCACCGCCTTCCCTATCGCTGACTTCGATCTTTCCGTTCATCAATTGGACGAGTGAGCGTGTCATGTGAAGCCCGATACCAATGCCCAGTTTATTTATTTCACTGTTGTTCTTAACCTGATAGAATGCGTCGAATATTTTAGTCTTTTCTTGATCGGTGATGCCTATACCGTCATCGGTCACGGTGACTACTATCTCGGAATCCTTTTCTATAGTCGTAATACGAATCGTGCTTTTGGCATATTTCAAGGCATTACTTAGTAGATTGCTGATAATCTTGGTAAAAGCTTCTTCATCTATGACAATGCTCAGTTCTTCCGGGATAGAGGAAGTGTCAATCGCCACTTTCTTTTGTCTGGCAGATAATTCAAAAATGCAGCTTACTTTGCAGATTATTTCTTTAATCCGGTAACAGTCATACGATAGTTTATAAGATCCCGTATCTACTTTGCGGAAATCCAGCAATTGGGTGACAAGCGCATACAAGCGTTTGTAATTCTGTTCAATAATACTTAGGTATTCCCCATACACATTGTTGATACTTGAAGTTTTCATCAGGTATTCCAATGGGCCGATAATAAGGCTCAATGGAGTTCGAATCTCATGAGCAATGTTAGTGAAGAAATCTATTTTGGAGTTATAGAGCTCTTTTTCTTTTTCATCGTTCAGCCTCTTGATACGTTCTTTCTGACGTTTCTCCGTGCGTTTTACGTAATACCATACGGTTAACATAATCGCAATCAACAGGACGAGGGCATAGATCAGATAAGCCAGTTGCGACCGGAAGAATGGAGGCAGCACCTTGATTTTTAGCTGTACTTCATTGCTGCTCCATAGTTTATCACTGTTCGTTCCCTTGATCCTTAATACATATTCACCGACGGGTAAGTTTGCATAGGAAAGATGGTTGTTACTTCCTTTAGTGAACTGCCATTCGCTGTCCAGACCTTCCAGCATATATTGATAATCATTCTCTTTGGGAGCAATGTAACTTAGTGCGGCAAAATCGAATCCGATCATGGACTGGTTATATTTCAACACAATCTCATCTGTATATCCTATGGACTGGTGAATAGGTGAATTGGGCGTGTCAGCCTGTATGTCTTTTCCGAAAATGGTCATATTAGTGAGGATGACAGGTGGATTGTATGTATTTTCTCTCAAGTCTTGCGGAAAGAAATAGCAGAAACCGTCTGTCGAACCCAGAAATAGTCTACCGTCAGAAGATTCAAAGCCGGAGCAGGGTGTGAATTGTTCATTGTATAGTCCGTTTGATTTCGAATAGGTTTTTATATGTTTCGTGTCCGGGTTGTATACAACAAGCCCTTTATTGGTACTTATCCATAGTAAGTCTCCTTTGGGGATAATTGAATTGATGATTTTATTTGGCAATTTCAGGTGATCATATCTGGTGAAATCGTCCGTTTCATCATTATATCTGCAAAGCCCTTGGCCATACGTTCCCACCCATAGCTGTTTTTTGCTGTCGATAGCTAATGTGGTGATTACATTCTTTGTTAGTGAATTCGGATGGTCCGAACGTTGATAAGATGTTATCTTTTGGGTTCTGACATTGTATGAATATAATCCACTGATGCTTGTTCCTATCCATATTCTTCCGAAGTAATCTTCAATGATATCCGATATTTTGCCTGTAAAAGAACCGATTCTGATGAAATTGTTTTTTTCGGGGTTATAGTAACAGAATCCTGCAGAAGTGCCCACGTAAATACATCCATTACTGGCTTTATATAGAGTGAATACCCGTGAGGAGGGGATAGATGTTGAATCTTCCGGATTATTGAGAAAACTTTCCACTTTTCCTGTTTTTAAATCAATCACCTCCAAACCTCTTCCATAAGTGGCGGCATATAGTTTATCTCCGTCTACCAGCAGATCGTGTATACAATAGTAAGTTGTGCCTATACTGGCTGCATCCCGGAAAGGGGTAATTTCTTGAGTTTTGGCATCAAATCGGAAAATGCCATTGTCATCCGTACCTATCCAGTATTTATCATCTTTGTCTTCTTTGATAACATTGATTACTTTTCCTGATTGTGGCGTGGACGATGATGAACAGCTATAATATTTGAAATTATTCTGAAATGCCGAATAGAATTTGATTCCATCGAAATAGGAGCCCAGCCAGAGGCTTTCTTCCTTATCTATATAGATGGTATATATAAACTTATTGGCTCCGGTTCTTATTTTCAGATTCGGATTGTCGGATTGTATAATTTCTCCTTTGTCTGCTTTAAAAATTCCCATACCGTTGTCGGATGAAATGAACAACTCGCCAGGTCTGTATTCTTTAATGTCGTGGATATGATATAATAGGTTGTTCGGACTTCTGTCCCGGTAGTTGGTGAAAGTTTTAGCCACAGGATCGAACAGGTCGAGCCCGTTCTGAAAAGTTCCTATCCATAAATTGCCGTGTGAGTCTTCAAACACTTTCTGAATGGAATTATCTGATAAACTATTAGGGTGATTGCTCTTTTTGTAAGTGACGAACGTGTTTTTCTGTTTGTCAAAGCAGCATAATCCTTCCGAATAGGTTCCTATCCAAATGTTTTGTTTACTGTCTTGCTGCAATGTCATGATAATGTTTTGGGAGATGCTATTAATCTTTCCGGGAATATTCCGGTATACTCTAAGCCTGACTTTATCAGATGGAGAAAAACGGTAAAGCCCTTCTCCACTCGTTGCAATCCATACTTCTCCGTCACTGTCTTCTATCATATCGGTGACGTAGGTTTGTATCATTTCTCCAGTTTCAGTTTTGGCATGGAAAGGTTGGAAAGTGTCTGTTTTCGAGTCGTAAATGACAATTCCGGTATCCAATCCTATCCACATTCTGCCCCTGCGGTCGATAAATATTTTCTTGACGCTGTTACTGGTTGTTGCGTTGATATATTCTGATAGATAGTAGTTCTTGAATGCAATACCGTCGAATCTGCTTAATCCATCATCGGTACCGAACCACATGAATCCACATGAATCTTGCAAAATGCTGTATACTCTGTTGGCTGCCAGTCCATCATCCATTGTATAGGAGGTGGAGAAGATACGCTGCGCATTCACGACAAATGAATGCATGCACAGGATTTGTATAGTTATCAAAAGAACGATTTTTTTCATGGGGGATTCTTTATGTTGTATTAGTTTTCATTAGTATAGGACAATATTAGGAAGAATTAGTAGCAAAAGCAAATGATAGGCTGTCTTTTTAGGTGTGGAATAAAACTTTTGAAAGTGAACAAAAAAATCGTTCAAATCTTGGATAATTATTGGTTAATATGGTTGTGGGCTTTGGGATAATTCATTAGTTGAAATTAAATCTCGCTTTGCATAGATTAGTATCTGTATATTCTATGTACATTTGTCTCGTTAGCATATCGGTTTTCGTTTGACTTAAGTTAAACGAAAGGATGACTTAAGTTGAACTATCGCCTGACTTAAGTCAAACGAAAATAGGAATGCGTTTTAGAAAATTAATCCATAGGAGAGAGGAATTTAATCTTTCCTATTGAAAAACTAATTGATAATGAGTGTAAATTATGATCTTTATGAAACTCCCGATCTTGCTAAAAGTGGGGAAGAACAGCCTTTGCATGCACGTGTCGTTTTGAAGGGCAGTTATACAGCCGAAGAATTTGTGGAACAAGTGACCGTATTTCAGCATATGCCCCATGCACAAGTGGTCGGCGTTATAGAAGCTATATCAAAAGAACTACGTCATTTGCTTTTGAAAGGATTTTCGGTAGAGCTGGGCGATATCGGTTATTTCTCCCTTTCATTGAGTGTTGACAAGAAAGTGATGGATCCAAAAGACTTGCGTTCACCGTCCGTATCTCTGAAAGATATTAATTTCCGTGTCAATCGGCAGTTTAAAAAGGATATTGAGAGTGAGATTGAATTACAACGTTATCATTCTCCTTTTCGTGTGAAGAACCCCTTGGATAGGGAGAGATGCTTACAACGGTTGGAAAAGTTCTTGGAAGACCATCCGTGCATCAACCGTCAGGATTATGCTATGCTTGTGGGAAAAACGAAGATACAGGCATTGCAGGATATCAATGCTTTTATCAAAGATGGTGTCTTGAAGAAGTATGGTTCAGGGCGTTCTGTAGTCTATATAAAGTAGGAATTGGTATAGTGACGGTATATGTATGGAATAGCGTCACTATCTAGTTGGTATACCGTCACTATATCGAAAGGATACCGTCACTCTTTTGAAAGATGTTTCTGCTTCCGTACAAGTGTCAGCGAATGTGGGGAGCGGAAGTAAGACAGCCAAATATATTGTAGGCAAGCAAATTTTGCAGGCAACTATTCTATTCTGTAGAAATATGGGACAGGGCATTCTGTGGTATATATAAAAAGCGACCTGATATTTTATAATAATTCAGGAGTCTATTATAAGAGGGGATTCTTTGGAATATCCTCTTTTTTGTGACTTCCGGATAAATTTAGTATAAAATTAAATATTCAATTTTTCTTTTTACGATATTGTTGCTCTTTTGTACATAATTAGCCTTGTTAAAGTGTTCTATTGCATACTTTTGTTTCGAAAAGGATAAAAACATAAGTTAACCTTACTGGAGTTTGGCAATAGCGGATGATATTCTGGTAAAACGTATTTTATCAGGGTATCAACTGAATTATAATACGGTATAAATCTAAAAGAAAATCTATGGGTATTCTAAAGTGTATATTAATAGCATGCAGTTGTCTGGTTTGGGCGACTCATGCTTTTTGTGTGGAGGTGAAAGATACGATTGAGTATCGTGCGCAAGTATGGGTGGATAAAATCGATTTGGAACGTTATGGCGGAGAAGCATCTTTTAAAAAGAATTTGCAGCAGATGTTTCATAATACAACCCGCTTTTGGAATGAAAGTCCCAATAAGTTTAACTATTATTTCCGGTTTGTTCCTGCTGACGAATTGTGTGTGTATGATATTCAGGGAGATAAAGACAGATACGGAGAGTTTCAGAGAAAGGCTTTCGGTCGGCTTGATTTGTCGAAATATGACTTTGTGTTGTTTCTGGCGTTGGGCGCAAAGAATGAAGGACTATCTTGTGGTGGCGGTGGAGCCAGTGGGCAGTCGGTGGTGATGTGTTATGTTCGTGAAGCTCATAACATTTTTACAGATGCGCTATATCCCGATCAGGGGACATATAGTAATCTAGGGCACGAGTATGGACATGTGCGTGGTGCTACAGATTTATATCAATATATGATTGCTGCAGAAGATAATCCGGTAAGTCATGAGAAATTAACTCCTCCTAAATGTAATATGGGGACTGGATATCGCGTCTGGAGTGATTATTGTTCGGCTTTATTCAATTATACAGCAAAAATGAGACCACTGGATAAAGACTTGTCGGACAAAGTCTTTCCTCGTAAACTAGTGATTAAAGTGGGTAAAATGGGGAAACCGTTATCTAATTGTACAGTGAATTTTTATGGAACTCGTGCCGGTGGTAAATATAATAAGCGGGATGTATATCCGAAAGCTTACAGAACATACACTACCAGTAAACGAGGCATAATTGAGATAACTGATTTGTATAAGTTGTATCATCCGGATATGACAGATGCCAATATTCCTCCCAAAGAACCACAAGATTTATTCCCATATTCTTATTGGTTTAGTTTTCTAGTAGAAATAATAGATGAGGTGGGACAAAAGAAATATGTATGGCTTCCTGATGTGGAACTACAGAGAGAGCATTTGGAAACAGGTAATGATACTTATACGGTTAATGTAACATTTTAAAAGTAAAGTAATATGTGCTGTAGTAAGCGAAATTTTATCTATTTGTTTTGTGGATTGATGTTGGCCCTTAATATACAAATGTTGCAGGCTAAGTTGGGAAATAAAATTATTTTTATTCCGGAAGATGATCTTAAAAAGCACGGTTTTGATGTTCCTGATGGTAGATTTGGCTATGATTGTATGGCAGAATCTGATAATCTAGTTATTTTCTGGGAGAGGTCTTTTGGCAAGGAACCTGCTGTAAACATGGATGAGAGTAAACGATTTTATCCGAATGAAATATTGAGTGAGGGCGAACGGTACTATCGTTATTTTGTAGACAAATTGAAATTTGTGCAGAAAGGGAAATCTTATACTGATAAGTATAAGATGATTATATGGATGTATGATGACAATGAGAAGACAGTCTATGGTGGTGCTCATGACAATGTCGGAATGACCTGGTTTCGTCCGTGCAGAATAAACGGGTATCCTTACTGTACACTTGCTCACGAGTTAGGGCATTCTTTTCAGTTTATGGTTGAGGCAGATGGTGGCAAAGGATTTCCGGGGACGACACTCTATGAGTATACTTCTCAATGGATGCTATGGCAGGTACATCCAGACTGGGTGACTATTGAGAATTATCATTTGAATAATTACATGAAACAGACACATTATACATTGTTTCATAAAACGAACCAATATTGCGCTCCGCAGTTTATGGAGTACTGGTCTTATAAGCATGGATTGCCGGTGATAGGCAGAATGTGGAGTGAAGCTTTAAAAGAAGAGGACCCAGTGTCCACTTATATGCGAATAACGAAGACTTCTCAAGATTTGTTTAATGAAGAAATCTATGATGCGGCAACTCGTTTTGTAACTTGGGATCTTCCCCGCATAAAATCAGTTTGTAGTTCTTATGCTAATGAGCATCGTTGTAAATTAAAGAAAATGGGGAACGGATGGTATCAAATAACAAAAGAATATTGTCCACAAAGTTATGGTTATAATGCAATTAGATTGAAGGTTCCTAAAGGAGGGACAGTCATAGACTTGACTTTTGAGGGAATGGCTGGAAATGAAGGTTTTTATTCGGAAAATAAGGCGTATGCAGGGTGGCGTTACGGCTTTGTTGCCATGCAGAAGAATGGAAAGAGAGTTTATAGTAAGATGAATAGAGCTGTAAATAGCGTGAATCAAACTGTTAATTTTATAGTTCCTGACGATACCCAGTTCTTGTGGCTTGTCGTGACAGGAGCACCAGATAAACATACGAAATATCATCAGAAAATGGAGCAAGTTGCTGAATGGCCATATCGGATAAAGATCAGTAAGACTTCATTTCATCCAGATACTTTGTAATGGAATGATTGAAGTATCTGGTTATGGAGGTTATTATTTGAGATGGGAAAAGTGTGGTATCGGATTGAAAAATATGATAATAAAGTACTTGATATTTATTCTATTTAGATGAAAGTGACCTGATAGTGAAAAGAGATTTGTTTGTAGAAATAAAATATGAGCAATAAAATGGTACATGATCTAGGATAATAATTGGTGAAATACAGAGCAGTAAGTGAAAAGATCTCACGTTTTACTATATTGTTGTTCTTTTGTACGCAATTTGCCTTGGTTTTACTGGCATACGTCTACCTTAGTGGCGCAGAAGATGATTTGATTGTTTTTTAAGACTAAGCTATATCTCTTTTGTATTAACCTTATTAATCTTTTATAATACTAATATTTATGAGTTGTAAATTATCTTTCACGTTGTTATGTATAGCTATGTTAGCTTCTTGTATCTCCACTAAAATGGATCCACCGCAACCGTATGGGGTATTGCCTACAGATCGTCAACTAGCTTGGCATGAAATGGAAATGTATAATATGATTGAATTCAATCAGAACAATGCACTTGATATTCATTGGGGATGGGGTAATGAGTCTCCGGAACTAGTGAACCCTGTAGATTTTGACGCAGAAAAAATAGTTCTTCTTGCAAAAAAAATAGGTTCGAAAGGATTTCTCATCAATGCAAAGCATCATGGTGGGTTCTGTATGTGGCCAACGAAAACCACTGATTATAATATTTCTAAATCACCTTGGAAAGATGGCAAAGGAGATTGGGTTGGCGAATGGGCGAAGGCTTGTCGTCAGCATGGGCTTAAACTCGGACTTTACTTATCGCCGTGGGATAGAAATGCTGCATGTTTCGGAACGCCCGAATATCTGAAAATGTATAAGGAACAACTAACAGAATTGTGTACCAATTATGGAGAACTGTTTACTCTTTGGTTTGATGGTGCTCCAGGTGCCGGTGGTTCGGGATATTACGGAGGTGCTAATGAATATCGTGGCGGATTCATCGAATATTATGACTGGGATAATATTTATGCGATTGTCAGAGAACTCCAACCCAACGCTGTCATTTTTAATGACCCCGGACCTGATATCCGTTGGGTAGGAAATGAGGATGGATATGCCGGAAGATATAAAAAAACTTGTTGGGCAACATTATTCCCTGAAGGAAATTGGAACATGAGACCACGCCCTAATAGTGACGGTGAGCGGATTAAAATGTTGAATGAGGGACAACGACATGGGAAATATTGGATTCCGGCAGAGTGTGACTTTTCGCTAAAAAGGCGTTTTGCTTATCATACTACAGATAGCTTGACTACTAAAAGCCCTCAAAAATTATTTGATATCTATCTTGCGAGTGTTGGGTTGGGGCAGGGATTTGATATGTGTCTTCCTTTAACTCCAAAAGGAGTAATGGAGTGGAGAGATGTCAAATCTTTGGAAGGTTTCGCTGAATTAATGAATAAAACTTTTAGCAAAAATTTTATTAAAGGAGCACGTTTGGTGCCATCTAATGTGCGTGGGAATATAACTAGGCATTATGGTACTGCAAAGCTTACAGACAATGACCGGTATTCTTATTGGGCGACTGACGATACAGTAACAAATGCATCATTGATGATAGAACTTCCAAAGAAACAAGTTTTTAATCTGATAAAAGTGCGTGAAAACATAAAATTAGGTCAACGAATCGACTCTATGAAAGTCGATGCTTGGGTAGATGGTGGCTGGAAAGAAATAGCAGAGGCTACCAGCATAGGGGCGTGTCGAATTATTCGTCTTGAGAATGATTTGAATACAGACAGAATCCGTTTACGCTTTTTTGCCCCAGTAGCATTGGCTGTGAGTGAAGTAAGTCTGTTTAAAGAACCTGATAATTTAGAAGCACCAAAAATTTATAGAAAGAAGGATGGAATGGTGAGTATAAGAACAGACCGGCCTGTAATTTCTATCCGATATACAACAGACGGAACCGAACCGTCATTTACCTCAAATGAGTATAAAGAGCCATTCCTTTTTGATAAACAGGGAGTTGTAAGAGCAGCAGTTTTTACATCTGATAAAAAAAGTGGAGAGATTACTTCAGTGATTTTTGATCAGTGCAAGAAGAATTGGAAAATTATATCACCTGTTAAATCTGGTGTTGATAATATGATTGATGATAATGTAGAGAGTTACTTCCATACGTATGATGCTGGTAATAAGAAAGAATTTGTACCCGACGAGGTTATTGTTGATATGGGAACTACTATTCCTGTGTCCGAGATCATTTACACACCACGTCAGGATATGTATAGAAATGTGGATGGAGTCATTGAAAATTATGAAATTTATTTGAGTGAAGATGGACTGAAATGGGAAATGGCTTCAAAGGGTGTCTTTCAGAACATTAGGCAGACACTTGTGCCTCAAGAAATTAAGTTAAATAAGGTTTATCGGTCACGTTATCTGAAATTTGTGGTCAATGGTGTGTTGGAGAAGAATTTTATAAGTGTAGCTGAAATTGGAGTGCGAACTGTTGACTAATTTCTTTGTAGTGTAGAAAGGAATATTCGCTTTTGATGAGCATTGTGTAAATACCCCTTTCTGTATGTGAATAAAAAATGATTTTTGGGTGATAATTGATGAATTTTAAATTTAAAAAATATATAGTTAACTGATGTCTAATTTTATAAGAAAAAGCTTATGAAGTATTATTTAAGAAGGATTGCTTTTGTAACGTTGGGAGCTTTTATAGTTGCCGGCACTACGAGCCTACCGGCGATAGCTGACTCCGGAGTTAAGGGGGCAGTGTCTGCTCAACAACAGCAAAGCAAAAGACAAGTAACAGGCACTGTCACGGACGCTTTGGATGGCAGTCCCATTATTGGTGCCAATATTGCATTGAAAGGCACTCAAACAGGTGTAATATCAGATTTGGATGGTAATTATTCTATTCCAGTTAATAGTACCAAAGATATCTTAGTCGTTTCTTTTATTGGCTATAAAACTCGGGAGGTTCCTGTAGAGACTTCAGGTATTATCGATATCAAGTTGACTTCCGATAATGAGATGCTGGACGAAGTAGTGATTGTCGGATCGGGAACACAGAAAAAAGTAAGCGTTACGGGGGCTATTTCTACCGTGAAAGGATTGGAACTTAAAGCTCCTAGTTCTTCGTTGACTAGCTCTATGGCCGGTAAATTGGCCGGCGTAATCGTTAATACCAAAAGCGGAGAACCTGGAACAGCTTCTGAATTCTTTATTCGTGGTGTATCGACTTTTGGTGGACGAGCTACTCCCTTGATTTTGCTAGACGATGTGGAAATTGCTACAGGGGATTTGGACAATATTCCAGCCGAAACCATCGAAAGTTTTTCTATCTTAAAAGACGCATCTGCAACTGCCATTTATGGTGCTCGTGGTGCGAATGGTGTGATGCTCATCACTACCAAGAAAGGACAAGAGAATTCAAAAACCCGTATTAACATCACTTTGGAAAATTCATTCAATAAACCAATGAACTTTCCAGAGTTTGTAGATGGAGCCACTTGGATGGAAATGTATAATGAAGCTGAACTTACTCGTAATAAGTCAATTAGGCAAGGAAGATATAGCAGACAGCAAATTGAAGGAACTCGTTATGGGTTAAATCCATATGTTTATCCGGATGTGAATTGGGGTGATTTGATATTCAAGGATTTTGCGACTAATCAACGTGCGAATATCAATATATCTGGTGGTGGTCAGAAAGTAACTTATTATATGAGTTTAAATGTGAACCACGATACTGGTTTGTTGGACTCACCCAAGTATTATTCATGGAACAATAATATCAATAACATGGGGTATAACTTCCAAAATAATATCTCTGTGAAAGTGACATCTACAACTACAATCGATTTGAACATGAATACGCAGATTCGTAATAATCGCGGTCCTAAGAATTCGGTCGATGATTTATTTAAAATGATGTTATCTTCAAACCCTATAAACTTTCCGGCCGTGTTTCCTGCACAGGAAGGCGATCAGCATGTGAAGTATGGTAATTCCATTCTTACAGCCAATTACACAAGAATAAACCCTTATGCATATATGGCCACCACTTTTAAACAAGTGGACTCAAATATGCTACATACTACATTGAAAATTAAGCAGAACTTGGATTTTGTTACAAAAGGTTTGAGTGCAAACGCATTGGTGAACTTTAAAAACTGGTCCAGTTCTGAATATAACAGAACGATTGAACCTTATTATTATCGAGTGAAAGAAAATTCTTACGACCCCAAGAATCCTGTCTCATACGAATTAGAACGTTTAGGCACTTCAGGCAAGCAATATATTGCTGAATCCGGTATAACCAGATCTGGTGATCGTACTATTTTTATGCAGTTCCAGATAAACTATACACGTCAATTTGGCAAACATAATGTAGGCGGTATGTTGATGTATATGCAGCGTGATTTTAAGAAGGATGTGCTTCCTAATCGTAACCAAGGTTTTTCCGGTCGTTTTACATATGATTATGGTCAGCGCTATTTACTCGAATTCAACTTTGGTTACAACGGCACAGAGCGTTTGGCAAAAGGTGACCGGTTCGAGTTTTTTCCGGCTGCTTCTTTAGGCTGGGTAGTGAGCAATGAAGCTTTCTTTGAACCCTTACGTGACAAAATCGATAATTTGAAGTTGCGTGCATCTTATGGATTGGTAGGTAGTGATGAAACAGGCACTGACTTTGGTCATTTTCTTTATTTGGATAAAGTGGAACTAGACAACATCAAATATAGTACCGGTTATGATTGGCAAACTACATTTGGTGGCCCGAAAATTTCAAGCTATTATGTATTGGATGCTGGCTGGGAACGTTCTAAGAAGTTGGATGTCGGTTTAGAAATGACACTTTTCCGTCATTGGAATATTACGGCAGATTATTTCTACGAAAAACGTTCGAACATTCTGATGCAAAGAAAAACATGGCCAAGTCAATTGGGATATAGTGCCACACCTTGGAGTAATGTCGGGAAGGTAGACAACTGGGGCTGGGAGTTCAGTACCAACTATCATCATTCCATTAACAAGGACTTGTCTATGGACTTTCGTGGTAACTTTACGTATGTGGAGAACAAATATGTGTATAGAGATGAACCCTATACACCGTACCCATGGAAAAGAGAAACCGGACGTCCTTTGAACTCGACATGGGGTTACATAGCAGAAGGATTATATCAGACCGAAGATGAAATAAAATACGGTCCTAAGGTAGAACTAGGAAGTACCGCTCAAGTGGGAGATATCAAATACCGTGATTTAAATGGTGATGGTGTAATCAATGCAGATGATCAGGGAATGATTTCAGAATATGGTGGAAATCCACGTATACAATACGGATTTGGTTTGAATATAAACTATAAGAAATTTGATCTTGGAGTGTTCTTTAACGGTTCGGCTATGCGCAAGATTATGTTAACAGGTATTCATCCGTTCGGAGAGTCTGATTACAACATTTTCAAATTTGTAGCGAAGGACTATTGGACAGAAGCTAACCCTAACCCTAATGCAGCATATCCGCGTCTTGGACTACAAAAAGCAAACTCAGACAATAACGTTGTACCGAGTACATTCTGGATGCGTAATGGTAATTTTTTACGTTTCAAGACGTTGGAAATCGGATATCGTTTCTGCAGATACGGTAGAATCTATGTGACCGGGGATAATCTGGCTGTTTTCAGTCCATTCAAAGAATGGGATCCAGAGTTGGAGTGGTATAAATATCCGTTGCAACGTACATTCAATATAGGATTGCAATTAAATTTCTAAACCTTTAAAAATTGTCATATATGAAACTATTAAATACAATTAGAATACTAAGTGGGGCATTGTTCATCTCGCTATGCTGCTTAACAGCCTCCTGTAATTTCCTTGAGATTGTTCCGGTAGAACAAGCTGATTTGGATGACGCAACACAAGATTTCAACAGCACTTTGGGGTTCTTGCATTCTTGTTATGCAGGAATACAATCGCCTGTAGCTTTTGAAAATACAGAAGCCTCTGCAGACGAATATGCTGTTCCGCTTGAGTATAGTTTGCAAGGTTATAATTCACTCAAAGTAGCTCATAATCTATTTACAGGTAATAATAATGATGGTGGTAAATGGAGTAACTATTACAGATATATCGGGCAAATTCATCTGTTCCTACAGGAACTGAAAAAGGCACCGGTAAGTGATTTGATAAAAGAGGAGTGGGAAGCAGAGGCTTATTTCCTGATGGCCTATTACCATTTTGAGGTGCTGCGTTGTTATGGACCTTGTCCCATCAGCGACAGATTACTTCCACAGACCGCTAGTGAAAATGAATATCCGGGTCGTATGCACTATGATTATGTGACGGATTGGATTGTTCGGCTATTGGATGAAAAGGTACTTGCAGGTGATAAGTTGAGGAATACTCGTTCGAACACAGAAGTGGGTAGAGCTACTCGCCCTATCGCTCTTGCACTGAAAGCAAAAGTATTACTTTATGCAGCTTCTCCTTTATGGAATGGAAAGTTCCCCTACCCAGAGTGGAAAAACGTAAAGTTAGGAAAGGCCATGGAAACTCCGGGATTACGGTACAGCGTTGGTGAGTACTACATACGATCGTGAGAAATGGGTACGCGCAGAGGAAGCTGCTCAAGAAGCATTGAATGCAGCTTTGGATGCAGGACACTATTTATTTGGCACAAGAGCTGGCGATGAAAGTTTGCAGGAGCAGAAAGGACTTCCGATGCCCTATATTCCTAATATAGAGGGGACCGATACTGAAGTTAAGGCATTTCAGAATAAAGTATTGACTTTGCGTTATATGATGACAGCCAAAGGCAGTGATGGCAATCTGGAAATTCTGTGGGAGTTACACAAAACTACCAACTTTGTCTTCGGAAGTATACCAAACAACATAATGAAACTTAACAATGGTTCTGAATATGGAGGTTGGAGCTCAACTTCTCCTTATTTATATGCTGTAGAACATTTCTATACCAATAAAGGGACCTTGCCCAAAATCGCTGCATCAAAGAATGAATATCCTGCTGAAAGTAAATGGTTGGACCCGGCGGGTGTTACTGGCCGTTCGGAACTCTTTAATATTTGTGTAGCTCGTGAACCTCGATTTTATGCATGGTTGGGATTCCATCAAGGCGATTATTCTTCTCGTCTAGCCAATGGACAACCGATTCAAATAGATACGAGAGATCCTGATAAACAAGGATATAATCCGGCAAAGTATAACCGTAATCACTTGGTGACCGGCTTTGCTATCCAGAAGTTCCTGGATCCTAACACGCAACTGGACTTATCCGGTGGTGGAGGAATTCCGAATCCTGCCTATCCATTGATTCGTATGGCAGATCTTTATCTGATGTTAGCAGAATGTCAGGCCAATTTGTCTTCGGATGGTAAATCGGATACTTACGCGACTGAAGCGCTTAAGAATCTTAATGCGGTGCACCAACGTGCCGGTTTGAAGGCCATTACTAAAGAGGATTTAACAGATATGCCATTGATGGAATGGATTAAGAACGAACGTTATGTAGAGTTCTATGCAGAAGGACAGCGCTACTTTGACGTACGACGTTGGGTAGAAGGAGGTAAATATTTGGCTGCTGGAAAGCGTGAAGGATTGAGAGCTGAAGAAAAAGGATTGGAGTATGACGAATTCAGGCAACGTATTAAGGTGAATCAACCTTATGAATGGAATAATAGACAGTATATACTTCCAATTTACTATGTTGATGTGAATTCTAATCCGCAATTGGTTCAAGCTCCCGGTTATGGCAATTAATTAATTAAAAAGATATACAGTATGAAAAATATATATATTTTATTTCTTCTCGGAGTAGTGGTGACCACTCTCTCTTGTGAAGATGGTAATAAAAACTATACGGAGGAATTTGACTCTGTCTACTATTATCTGAAAGAGGGGGTTAATGAATTTGACTTCTATAGTGTGAATAGTGCCAAAGTTCAGACCATCACTGTTGGAAGAGGAGGACATGGGTTGAATGGAGTCAGCACTATCAATTTGGTTCCTTTTACTCAGGCTGAAATGGACGAGTATAATGCAACTATAGATGGCGATTATAAACTTTTAGCTCCGGAATACTATGATATGCCTGCTACAGTAGCCTTTGAGGATGGTGTCGAATATAGAAATGTAGATGTGGTATTCAAAGGAAATATGAGTGAACTGGCTAAGACCGGCGAGTATATGCTCCCCATTCGTTTAGAAGCTGATAATGGAACGGTGAATGATAACAAAAATATCATTTATTTCAAGCCGAACATCATCGTACCTAGCATCATTACGGATCCTACGGGGGTTCATGTAATCAGAATGGAAGAGGGTAAGAGAGAGAAACAAAGTTTTGAGCTTGCTTTCTATTTAGACGTGAAAAATGAGTGGGATCTCAAATTGAGAATAGAGAACAACGAAGATGAGTTGGAAAAAGCTGTAAGGCAATATAATGAAACGATGGGAGTTGATTATCTTCTTTTACCTAAGGAAAATCGTTCGTTTGAATCAACAATACTTTTTCCTGCAGGCGAGGCACTTGCTTCCTCTTTTGTGGAGGTGAATAATAATAATCTCATGATGGATGATTACCTGCTTCCAATTATTCCGAAAAAGGTGGTGGGTATGCCGTTTGATGTAAGAGAAGCAATCTGTTACATTCATGTGATGGTTACCGGTGAATTGAAATTAATTTCTTTGGCTGATGATATGTTGAGTTCCAATAGTATACATCCTGGTCAACCACTCAGAAATATGCTTGATAATGATATTAAAACATATTATGAATCTATTTGGACAAGCAATACAGACCCTAAGCATGATTCGAAATATGGTGTGTATATAGATATTGACGTATCTGATGTTACTCCTATGATAGAGAAGCAAATTAAGATTGATTATTCGACTAGAGAGTATGCAAATGCTGTACCTAATCAGATTATTCTTTATGTAGGAACGAGTGTGGATAATTTGAGAAAAGTGGGTGAGTTGAGTGCAACGAAAAATAATTTGCCTAAAAAAGGTGGAGTTTGGACAGATGACTCTGAACAAAATGTAGATATGCCTCAATTCTCGGTAGGACGTCAAGAGATATCTTTAATTCGTGTCTCTTTCTTGTCTAGTGCTAATGGTACACAAATTAAAAACCTGACACAATCCGGAGCCATAAGTGGAGACCAAAACTCGGTCGCAATATCAGGATTTAGATTGTATGGTAAATAATTGTGAAGGAATAAAAACGAAAATATATGGAAGCTTTAATGAAAAATATATGGAGAATCATTCCCGTGCTACTATTATCTGTAGCAATGGCAGGTTGTAGTGACGATGATGATACAACTTCGTCATTCTTCGAACTTTCTTCAACGGATTTGGAATGTAACAGTAATAATGTTATCGATGTTGTAGTACCTATAGAGGGCCAGACATATAAGTTGACTGTAAAATCTTCTGTGGATGTAATTTGGACAACTAAGCTTGAAGGTGGCAGTTGGATAGTAGCCACACCTGTGACTAAGCAAAGTGGGGACGGAGAGATTTTGATTGTTGCATCGAGCAACCCGACTAATATAAAAAACAGAGTAGCTACAGTGACTATTAGAAACAGTGTTAACGACGAGATTTATAGATATGCGTTTACACAGTCGTATGATCCGAATCAAATGGCGCAAAAAGAAGAATTATATGCTTACATTCATTATAATGAGGACAGATATAACAAAGAAGAACTTATTTATACTACTTCTATAAATAAGGTAGAGGGTAATGTTTCAATTTCTTCACTTGGCCAAGAAGAACTGGATAAATATAATGAGGATAATCTCACTCTGTATAAACTTCTCCCTACTGATTGCTATACTTTGCCAAATTCGATAAGTTTTGATGGAGAGGTATCTGCCTTATTGGATATTAAATTCAATAAGAAAACAGGAGATTTGAGTACAAGTGAAGAGTATATGTTGCCCATAATAGTTTCTGTAGATGATAGAAAGGCTGAATTGATTTGGTTGGTAGTGAACATATACGATCGGAATATCTCAAGGAGCGTGAAACAATTTGATTTTTATAATGCCAATCAGGATATCACTACCTTATTGACAATTAATAAAGAAGAGGGTGAAGTGACTCTTTCTGCATTCACAGAAGAGGAACTGAACGCACATAACTCTTTGTATGGTACAAGCTACATGTCTATTCCTGAAGATTATATTGTAATGCCTGCTTCTGTTGATTTTGATGATTCGGATCTGTCGAAAGATGTAAAAATAACATTTAAAAAAGAAGTAGGAGAGTTGGATGAGGATAAAGAATATGTTTGGGGTATTCGTGTTTATGTAGATGGTTTCCCTGTCTCTGAAATCTTTATGAAACCTCGTATTGCAACTCCTGTTGTTACTATGGAGTCGAAAGAGTACAAGCATATTCTTATTTTGGACCAAGGAGAGAAAAAGGCATCTTACGGTTTTAATCTTTCTCTTGATGTAATCAATCAGTGGGAATTTACGGTGGAATTTGAAGAGAACGAAACTGCTTTGAAAGCTGCGGTTGATAAATATAATGCGGATAAAGGTACTTCCTATACATTATTACCCAAAGGCAACTGCGTTTTATCATCTTCCGAATTTACACAGGAAGATAATGAGAAATTAGTGACTGCTACATTGTCAGGGGATGGTTTGACTTTAGATAAGGATTATTTGTATCCGATTATTCCAATTGGATGTGGTAATAGTCCTTTCGAAGTCAAAGAAAAGATAACCTATGTTCACGTGATTATGGAAACAAAAGTGGAGTCGATCAGTGACTTGAGAAGTATAAATCTAGAAGCGAATATGCTAAAGGCAAGTGCTACTGACGGAGGCAATAATGTAGGTAATCTACTTGCATATAATAATTATTGGCAATCCATTTGGTCACCTAACGGAGGTAAAAACGATCCTAAAATAGATCCGGTATATGGCGTGTATCTCGATATTGATTTCTCAAATAAACCTCTTTCCCAAGCATTCTCATTCAACTATTTGCCGAGGAATTGGCCTAATGCTGTTCCTAATGAAATTGTTGTTTATGCTGGAACAAGTAATGATGATTTGAAGAAGATTGGAGAATTGAAATATGAGGATAACCAACTGCCGTTTGCAGACAAAACTTGGATTGGTCGTGTCAGCGAAGAAGATTTGTCCAAATTGTCACTTTACAGTTTGAAAGAGAGTGGAGCGACTTTGGTACGATTGTCATTCATATCTAGTCGTGATAAGACTTATAGTAACAATAGTGTAAAGAATATATTGGGTTATGATTATACGAAGTGGAATAATAGTGGTGATTACCCGTGCGTTGCCCTTCAACAGTTGAAGATATATGGTAAGTGATAAATTTTATAAGATCAAATCATAAAAGAAACAAATATGAATATTTTAAAATGGATGTGGAAGATTCTTCCTATAATGTTATTAGCAGTTAATGCAACAGCTTGTAACGATGATGACGATAGCGGAAAGAGAGAAAGGCCACTTACTTTTGAAGTGACCTTCTTGAGCTTGGTTTGCAATTATACCCGACCGGTTGTTGTAAATGCTCCTTTTACTGGTAAAGATTATCACTTGACGGTTACAGCTTCACCGGAAGTGACGTGGAAAGTGGAAGTGGTAAGTGGAGATTTGGTGACTGCTACTCCCTCGGGCGAGCAAAGTGGTAGTGGAGAGATTACTCTTACGGTAGCTGCCAATCCAGCTAAAGACCCTGGGAAAAAAAGTGAAGTCGTGATAACTAATAACGCAAATGATGATACTTATAGGTTTGTATTTACACAAGTAGAAAAGGTGTTACTTATTCCGGAACATACTATGATCGGACAAAGCGGACCTGAACTTTTTGAAAACGAAAACAGCAAATTTAATAAGCACTACATGAAAGAAAGCGACAATGTGGCTCTCTTTTGGGAAAAATCATTTGGTACCAATCCACAAAATGCAGAGCGGAAGTTCAATCCGGATGATTTGCTGAAAATGACGGAGGAAGTATATGACTTCATGAAATATGATTTGTACTTTGGAAATAAGGAAGAATCCGTGACGAATAAATACAAGCTCATTGTGTATGTGATAAATGATAGTGAGGGTGGTGCTACAGGAGGAGGAAATTATCCGGTAGGTGAGTTGGCTATTCGTCCACATCATTCGGGAAATCCTAATATGGTATATCATGAGGTGTCTCACAGTTTCCAATATTTGGCCTTGTGGGATTCAGGTATTAAAGATGCTTGGTTCCCTGGCCCGATATTTGAAATGACTTCGCAATGGACATTGCTTAGACGTTCTCCGGAATGGATTGATCAGGAATTTAATCATTTTACGAATTATATTAGTGGCACGCATCGATCATTGGGGCATAATGACAATGCATACAATAACCCGTATATGTTTGAGTATTGGGCGAATAAGCATGGAGTGGAAATCATGAGCAGAATATTTCAGGAGACTACTTTGGACGATAAGACAGAATCGGGCCAACTCAACTTTATTAAAACCTATAAACGTTTGACTCACATTAATCAAGAACAACTCAATGAAGAAATGTATGATGCTGCATCCCGTTTCATTACCTGGGATTTGCCGCGTATTGAAATGGCATATGCTGCCAGAGGAGCTAATGTGCATACTTGTCAGCTTGTTCAATTGGGAGTGACTTATCGGATCTCACCCGAACGTTGCCCAAGCAACTATGGATATAACGGTATTAAATTAACAGTACCGGAGGCCGGAACTACAGTAAAAGTTAATTTTAGAGGTATAATAAACAGTTCAGAGTATAATATTCACAAACCGAATAATGCTCAATGGAGATATGGATTTCTGGCTGTGCTGAAAGATGGTTCACGTGTATATGGCGAGCCAAGCAAAGAAGATATAGGATCTGCAAGTCTTCAGGTTCCCGAGAATACGGAACATCTTTGGCTGGTAGTGGCTGCTACTCCCAAAGAAATCTATGATACGGGGGCTGACAATCAGTGGCCTTATCAGTTTACATTGGATAACACAGAACCAGATGGTGACAAATGTAGAGTAATTAAGAAGTAAGGTCTCAATAAACGAATGATTATTTCTGAGAAAGTTACCTTAAGTAGCTCTTTAAAGATAATCATTCGTTTTTGTTAATGGATATTGCTATTCGAAACCGTAATTTAAGTCTTGGTAAATATGAAACATCGTTTATGGGCATTTGTTGTTGCTTTTTTGTGTTATAGTTCGATAGTCTTTGCTGAAAGACAGGATATCCTGCTAAATAATCAGTGGAAATTCCGTTTTTCTCATCAAGTACAAAAAGGTACGGAAGTTCGAGTGGATCTACCTCATACTTGGAATGCGCAGGATGCCTTATCTGGTAAAATAGATTATAAGCGAGGAATTGGCAATTATGAGAAGAAGCTATTTGTCCAGTCACAATGGAAAGGGAAACGTCTCTTTTTACGTTTTGAAGGAGTGAATAGTATAGCTAATGTGTTTATTAACCGTAAACATATTGGTGAACATAGAGGAGGATATGGAGCTTTTGTGTTTGAAATCACAGATAGAGTAGAGTATGGAAAGGACAATTCTATTTTAGTACGAGTGAATAATGGTGAACAGTTGGATATAATGCCTTTGGTCGGAGACTTCAATTTTTATGGAGGAATTTATCGGGATGTGCATTTATTAGTTACCGATGAGATTTGTATTTCTCCTTTGGATTATGCTTCTCCGGGCGTTCGACTGATTCAAGATAGCGTAAGTCATGAATATGCTTGTGTACGTGCTCTTATTGATTTGTCTAACGGAAGTGACAAATTACGGGAACTGGAACTTAACATTATTCTCTCGAATGCAGGTAAAGTAGTGAAAGAAAAAAACGAAAAGGTTACACTTTATCCTGATTCTGTTTCACAAAAAGAAATGAGGATAGAGTTGAATAATCCACATTTATGGAATGGACGACAAGATCCGTTTCTGTATCAGGTAGAAGTCTCTCTTTTGCATAACGGAGAGATACTAGATCAGGTAATACAGCCTTTGGGACTTCGTTTTTATCGAATAGATCCGGATGAGGGTTTTTTCTTGAATGGAGAACATTTGCCACTTCGAGGAGTATGCCGTCATCAAGATAGGAGCGAGATAGGTAATGCTTTGCATCCCGAGCATCACGAAGAGGATGCGGCATTGATGCTGGAAATGGGAGTGAATGCCGTGCGACTGGCTCATTATCCTCAAGCTACTTATTTTTATGACCTCATGGATAAGCTTGGTATAGTGGTATGGGCTGAAATCCCTTTTATCGGTCCTGGCGGGTATGAAGATAAGGGTTTCGTTGATTCACCGTCTTTCCGTGCCAATGGAAAAGAACAGCTTAAAGAATTAATTCGTCAGCATTATAATCATCCTTCTATTTGTGTTTGGGGATTGTTTAATGAGTTGGCAGAATATGGAGATAATCCGGTGGAGTACATTAATGAGTTGAATGTACTGGCACATCAGGAAGATACTACTCGCCCCACCACTTCTGCCAGTAACCAATCAGGAAAAATAAACTTTGTGACCGATCTTATTGCCTGGAACCGCTATGATGGATGGTATGGTGGTACCCCACAAGATTTAGGAAAATGGCTGGACTGGATGCATAAAGAATATCCTGAAATTCGTATTGCTATTAGTGAATATGGTGCCGGCGCAAGTATATATCATCAACAAGATTCGCTAGTGAAAACAAATCCCACAAGTTGGTGGCATCCGGAAAATTGGCAAACTTATTATCATATAGAAAACTGGAAAGCGATAACCGAACGTCCTTTCGTTTGGGGAAGTTTTGTGTGGAATATGTTTGACTTTGGTGCTGCGCACCGCACCGAGGGTGATCGTCCTGGAGTTAATGACAAAGGGTTGGTTACATTTGATCGGAAAGTGCGAAAAGATGCTTTTTATTTTTATAAAGCGAATTGGAATAAAGAGGATCCTATGATTTATTTAATAGGTAAACGTAACATAATACGTGTGCAGCGACAACAAACGATTATAGCCTTTTCCAATCAACCTGAAGCAGAATTATTTGTCAACGGAAAGAGTTGTGGTAAAGTGGAAACAGACCGGTATTCTATCTTGGAGTGGAAACATGTGATATTGACCCCTGGAAAGAATAAAATAGAAGTGAAAACTACAAATAAGAAACAGACACTGACAGATATGTATTATTGCATTTTATGAAAAGTATATATTATACTGGGTTGAATACATCTAATGGTCAGGAAAAGGTAATACTTAATATCAATATAATAAAAACAAATCTATGATTATAAATATGAAGCAGAGCTTAATAGCCGCTATTGGTTTGTTATTATCAAGTTCTTTATTTGCTAAAGATTATTTGATTTCGACGTCCAAAACGTCATTGTTGATTACAGCAAATGCAGGTGAACCATCAAAGATGCAATATTATGGAGTCAGTATTGCTCCCGGGCAGATACAAAGTATCTATGATGCCGGACTGGTATTGAATGCGAACAGCTATCCCGCTTTCGGTCTCCAGACGGTAGGGGAGAAAGCGATTGCTATTACTCAACCGGATGGCAATATGTCACTTGACTTGGCGGTAGATGCGGTTACTCAATACACTTCCAAGGATGGAGAGATAACCGAAGTTCTTTTGAAAGATAAGATATATCCTGTTTGGGTGAAACAATGTTATAAGGCTTATAAAGGAACGGATATAATTACCACTTGGGTTGAGATTGGCAATGCAGGTAAGAAACCAGTAACACTGTTTCAGTTTGCTTCCGCTTATTTGCCGATGTTTCGCGGGGACAACTGGCTGACTCATTTTCATGGAGCCTGGGGTGCGGAACATACGATGGATGAAGAGAAACTGACGAACGGGCAAAAAGTGATTGCTAACAAAGACGGACTGGCGAATACGGAAACGGATAATCCTTCTTTTATGTTGTCGTTGGACGGCAAACCGCAGGAAGAAACAGGAAAAGTCTTTGGGGGCGTTTTGGCTTGGAGTGGTAATTATAAGTTGAAGCTGGATGTTCGCAACACAGCACTGAATATAATAGCCGGTATGAATGAGGAAAGTTCACAATACATACTGGAACCGAAAGAGACATTCGTCACTCCTGAATTTGCCATGACATATAGTACCAATGGCAAAGGTGGGGTGAGTCGTGCTTTTCATCATTGGGCACGCCAATATAAAATGAATCGGGGTGAAAGGCTGCATGACATCTTGTTGAATAGCTGGGAAGGTGTTTATTTCAAGGTGAACCAAAAAGGGATGGATGAGATGATGGAAGCTTTCTCTGCCATGGGTGGAGAGTTGTTTGTCATGGACGATGGCTGGTTTGGAAATAAATATCCCCGTAATGGTGGAAACAGTAGTTTGGGTGATTGGGAAGTCTGCAAAGAAAAACTGCCTGAAGGTATTGAAGGACTGCTTGCGTCTGCCAGGAAGCATCATATAAAATTCGGTATCTGGATTGAACCGGAAATGTCGAATACCAAGAGCGAGCTGTTCGAAAAGCACCCGGACTGGATTCTGAAAATTGATAACCGTCCTTTATCTACCGGGCGTGGCAAAACGCAGGTAGTTCTGGATTTGACTAATCCGAAAGTACAGGATTTTGTTTTTGGAGTGGTCGATAATTTGATGGCGAACTATCCGGAAATTTCCTATATGAAATGGGATGATAATTGCAGTTTGCTGGATTATGGTTCTTCCTACTTACCAAAAAACAAGCAATCACATCTCTATATTGAGTATAATAGGGGTTTACAGAAAGTACTTCAGCGTATTCGTGCCAAGTATCCTGAACTCGTGATGCAGCTATGTGCTGGTGGCGGTGCCCGCGTCAATTATGGATTGCTTCCATATTTTGATGAGTTCTGGACGAGTGATGATACGGATGCTTTGCAAAGAATTTATATGCAATGGGGAGTTTCCGGTTTCTTTCCGGCTATTGCTATGGCATCTCACGTAAGTGCGGACAAGAATCATCAGACCGGACGTCGTATTCCATTGAAATTCCGTTTTGATGTGGCAATGTCCGGGCGATTGGGAATGGAAATTCAGCCGAAGGACATGAATGATGTTGATAAGGCATTCGCCAAGCGTGCTATTGCAGCGTATAAAGATATTCGTCCTGTGGTTCAGTTCGGTGATTTGTATCGGTTGGTGTCTCCATACGATAATAAAGGAGTATCCTCTCTGATGTATGTCACTTCCGAAAAGAATAAGGCGGTCTTTTATGCATATAAGATTTCTCATTTCATCAATATGGTTATTCCGAAGGTTTGTATGAATGGATTGGATCCGTCGAAGAATTATCGTTTGGTAGATTTGACACCTGTGGACAGTAGCAAACCTTGTGACCTGAATGGTAAAATCATTAGTGGAAAGATATTGATGGAAGAAGGCATTGCATTAAAATCATTGCTGAAAAGTGAATATTCAAGTTTGGCTTTACAACTACAGGCTGTGGATTAAGTTGATAAAAGACAATGAGAATGATAAAAAGAGAAATTCCTGTTATTGGTATTTCTACTGAAATTGATATTCCGGGAAGAATATCTGTGAAAAGAAAATATGTGGATGCTGTCCTTCAAGCGGGCGGCATCCCTTTTATTCTTCCGTTTACCGACAATGTACAGATTTTACAATCTGTGGTTTCTTTTATTGATGGTTTACTCCTGACAGGTGGGGGAGATATATCGCCTGTGATATACGGAGAATCGACTCTTCCTGAATGTGGAGAATGTTGCCGGGATAGGGATGACTTTGATTATGCTTTGCTGCGCTTAGCATCCGAAAGGCAAATTCCCGTTTTAGGTATTTGTCGGGGAATGCAGATTATTAATACTTATTTTGGTGGAACATTATATCAGGATTTGCCTGCTCAATATCCCTCGGAAATTAATCATCGGTCACCGGATGCGTTTATGATATTACAGCATAATGTGCGATGTTTGAGGACCGGAAAATTGTATTCTGTTACAGGCAAGGAAAGTTTGAAAGTCTCCTCCATTCATCATCAAGCCGTTAAGAAATTGGCTTGTGGATTCAAGGCATCTGCTTTCGCTGATGATGGAGTCATAGAATCAATCGAATCTGATTCCGAACATATTTGGGGTGTTCAGTTCCACCCAGAGTTGCAGGCTGTGGAAGGGGATGAAGCTATGAAAAAACTATTTGTGTATTTTATCAGTCAGGCAAGGACATTATCATGCTGATAGTGATATAAAAGAGATGATACACAGTATCTTTTACGATATTATTGTTTTTTTGTACGGGATTTGTCA
>NC_021017.1:2284073-2344430 GCF_000210075.1 Bacteroides xylanisolvens XB1A | reverse complement strand
CTCTTTTATTATTATTTGTTTTTTTGTGTACATCATGGGCGCAGACATCAGGTTTGCGCAAAATGATTGATTTGAGCGGAACGTGGAGTTTTGCATTGGACCCTCACGGCAAGGGAGAACAGGAAAAACTGTGGAACATGGATTTTGCAGAAACTGTGACTTTACCCGGTACAACAGATTCGAATCGAAAAGGAATAGAGAATACCAACAAGTCGGAGACCACTTATTTGTCCAGATATTATAAATATGAAGGTGCGGCATGGTATAGCAGGAATATAGAAATACCAGCCGACTGGAAAGAAAAGCATATCGTGTTGTTTCTGGAACGTACTCGTCCGACAACCGTGTGGATCGATGGTCGGGAAGTGGGTAAATGCAACTATTTATCTACCCCACAGGAATTTAATCTCACTCACTTCCTGGCTCCCGGTTCACATAAGCTGACTATTCGTGTAGATAACGGAAAAAGTATTCCCGGGCAGATTCGTTCAAGTTCTCACGCTTGTACGGAATCTACCCAGACAAACTGGAACGGTATTATCGGACGGATGGAATTGCAGGCAATGAATCCATTGTTTATTGAGTCCATTCAGGCTTTTCCTCAAGTAGAAGACCGCTCCGTAAAAGTGAAAATAACTCTTTCCAATTCTTCAGGCATTGGTGGGAAGAAACTGCAGTTGTCAGCTTCTGCTTTCAATACTGCCAAAAAGCATAAAGCCAGATCTGCAGAATATAATTTGAAAGAGGGGAGCAAGGAATATGAATTCACTTATCAGTTGGGAGATAATGCTGTATTGTGGAGTGACCTCCAGCCGGCTCTATATCAACTGAAAGCAGAGATAAATGGCATAGACGAGAAAACAGTTCGTTTCGGTTTGCGTGACTTTAAAACTGAAGAAACGCATTTCACTATCAATGGCGCCAAAACATTTCTTCGAGGAAAACATGATGCCTGTGTATTCCCTTTGACGGGCCATACGGCGATGGACTTGGAACAATGGCGTCGTTATTTCAGGATTTGTAAGGAATATGGATTGAATCATTGTCGTTTTCATTCTTGGTGCCCACCTGCTGCGTGTTTTGAAGCTGCGGACTTGGAGGGTATTTACTTGCAGCCGGAATTACCTATCTGGGGAGGGTTTAAGAAAGAATCTGCCGAGCTGATGGATTTTCTGATGAAAGATGGAGAGAATATCATGCGTGAATATAGTAACCATGCTTCTTTTGTACTCTTTGCCTTGGGAAATGAGCTGGGAGGTGACATCAATGTGATGAAAGAGTTTGTAGATCGTTTCCGGTCCATAGAGCCGAGACACCTATACACGTATGGTTCGAATATCTTTTTAGGCTCACGAGGACATATTCCGGGTGAGGATTTTCTGGTAACTTGTCGTGTAGGCAGTGGTGAGGGTTATTCTACTCATGCTCGTGCTTCTTTCTCTTTCGCAGATGCGGAAGAAGGTGGCTATCTTAATAATACCTATCCTAATTCGGTAATGAACTTTGATGAGGCTCTGGAAAAATCTCCTGTTCCGGTGATCGGACATGAAACCGGACAGTTTCAAACTTACCCGAATTATGAGGAGATGAAGAAATATACAGGAGTCTTAGCTCCCTGGAATTTTGAAGTGTTTCGTGACCGCTTGGAGAAAGCCGGCATGCTGGAGCAGGCGGATGATTTTTTTAAAGCATCGGGTGCATGGTCTGTGGAACTTTACCGGGCAGATATTGAAATGAATCTCCGTTCCAAACGGATGGCTGGTTTTCAGTTACTCGATTTACAGGATTATCCGGGACAGGGGTCGGCTTATGTTGGTATTCTGGATGCTTTTATGGATAGTAAAGGATTGGTTGAACCGAAGAAATGGAGAGAATTCTGTAGTGAAGTGGTTCCTTTATTGACAACTGCCAAATTCTGTTGGACAGGCGGTGAATCATTCGCAGGTACTGTTGAGATTGCCAATTATGGAGAAACTTCATTGAACGAAAAAAGTATTTCATGGGAACTCAAAAATGGGAAGAAAAGCCTTGGCAAAGGTAAGATGGCTATTCCATCGGGATTAGGATTATTGACTGCCGGAACTATTCGTTTGACATTGCCCGATGTGGAGCAAGCGTATAAAGCCGAATTACTTTTGAAAGTATCCGGAACTTCCTATCAGAATAGTTATCCGCTATGGATATATCCTGCAAAGAAGCAATTGAAGGCAGCTAATGTTGTAGTTGCCCGCCAACTAACGGATGATGTGCTGAATGCCTTAAAGCAAGGTGGAAAGGTATTGTTGATGCCTCTTGAGGAAGACTGTAAAGAAGTAACAGTGGGAGGATTGTTCCAGACCGACTATTGGAATTATCGTATGTTCAAAAGTATCTGTGACCGCATCAAGAAACCTGCTTCACCTGGTACATTGGGGATTCTGACCAATCCCGAGCATCCGGTATTCGATGATTTCCCGACCGAATACCATACGAACTGGCAGTGGTATCCAATTATCAAACATAGCTATCCGCTTATTCTGGATGGTATGCCAAAAGAATACCGCCCTATTGTGCAGGTAATTGACAATGTGGAACGAAATCATAAACTCGGCTTATTGATGGAGTTGAATGTAGAGGGCAGTAAATTACTGCTTTGTATGTCCGACTTGGAAGCGGTACGTGACACACCGGAAGGATTACAATTCTATGCCGCTTTGCTGGCGTATATGAATTCTTCAGATTTTAAACCGTCCACTTCATTGTCGGTAGAATCGTTTAAGAATCTGTTTGAGACAGGTGTTCGGAAAGAGGGAATAAAAGTGCTGGATAATATCTCTTACGAATAAGTGAAGAGTAAGGAGAAAATCGTATCAATAAAGGCAAAAAAATGACAGAAGTGCTTGAATGCTATACGGAAAGAAATAGAAAAAAAGCAGACTTTACGATATTATTGTCCTTTTGTACGCAATTCGCCAATGTGAATCTGACCAGCGGCTATCTTTGCGATAGAAAGTAAAACGTATGGAGGATATTAACATTTAAATCAATACAGATAAACTCTTATAATAAAATGATGAAAAGACTAATTACATATTCGTGTATGGCGATTTTCGCTATGGGAAGCATGGCGCAGAATCAAAAGGATGAGGCTCAAATGAATCGTTTCATATCCGGTCTGATGAAAAAGATGACACTGGAAGAAAAAGTGGGGCAGTTAAGCCAATGTTCCGGTGGATTTGCCACAGGTCCTGATAATACACGTATCAGTCGGACAGAAGATATAAGTAAGGGATTGATCGGTTCTTTGCTGAATGTATCCGGTGCTGCCAATACTCGTAAATATCAGGAGGCAGCTATGAAATCACGTTTACAGATTCCTTTGCTTTTCGGATTGGATGTTATTCATGGATATAGAACAGGTTTTCCGTTGCCATTGGCAGAGGCTGCGAGTTTTGATCTGGATGCTATAGAAAGAGGATCGAGATGTGCGGCAAAGGAAGCTGCAGCAGCCGGGTTGCATTGGACGTTTGCTCCAATGGTGGATATTAGCTGGGATGCCCGGTGGGGGCGTGTGATGGAAGGGGCCGGTGAAGATCCTTATTATGGCTCGTTGGTTGCTAAGGCGCGTGTACATGGTTTACAGGGAGATGATTTATCGAAAGAGAATACTATTTTATCCTGTATTAAGCACTTTGCCGGATATGGTGCAGCTATTGCCGGAAAAGATTATAATAGTGTGGATATGTCGATGGGACAGTTTGTCAATTTCTATATGCCTCCTTACAAGGCTGGTGCAGAGGCCGGTGCTGCTACTTTCATGAGTGCGTTCAATGACTTTAATAACGAACCGTCTACCGGAAGTACTTTTCTGTTGAGGGAGCTCCTGAAGAATCAATGGGGATTTAAAGGATTTGTGGTATCCGACTGGGGATCAGTGGGAGAAATGATGAACCACCGTTATGCGAAAGATGAAAAAGAAGCTGCTTATAAAGGAATCAAGGCCGGACTGGATATGGAGATGGTAAGTGAATGCTATTCCAAGAATCTGGTGTCTCTGGTAAAAGAGGGTAAGGTATCTATCAAGCTGGTGGATGATGCTGTCAGACGTATTTTGGAACAGAAATATAAACTGGGATTATTTGATGATCCGTTCAGATACTGTGATGAAGAAAGGGAACGTACAGTGATTGGTTCACAGGAATCCCGCAAGGAAGCATGCTACGTTTCCGAACGTTCTATTGTTCTTTTGAAAAATGAAAACTCGGTGTTACCGCTTTCTTCTTCTATCAAGAAAGTTGCTTTGATTGGTGCGCTTTCCAAATCGCAGAAAGATATGTGCGGTGCATGGTCCTGTGCAGAGGTTGGTAAAGTAGTAACCTTGTATGAGGCAATGGAGAAACGAGGAGTGGACATCAACTATAACGATGGCTACGACTTGAAAACGAATAAAATTGTAAATCTGGATCAGACTTTAGCTGCTGCCCGCCAATCGGATGTGGTTATCGTTGCAATGGGAGAACAAGCTTGGGAAAGCGGTGAGATGCGTTCGAAAGGAGATATTTCTATTGCTGCCGAACAACAGCGTTTGGTTTCCGAATTGGTGAAGACTGGCAAACCGGTAGTTGTACTAATGATGTGTGGTCGTCCTGTTATTTTCAATGAAGTTCGTCGGGAGGCTCCCGCTATCTTATGTACTTGGTGGCTGGGGAGTGAAGCGGGTAATGCTATCTGTAATGTACTTTGGGGAGATTATAATCCTTCGGGTAAGCTGCCAATGACTTTTCCGCAGCATAACGGACAGATACCATTGTATTATCAATATAAGAGCACAGGACGCCCCACTGCATTGGGCGGATGGTGTGCGAAGTACATTGATATTCCTACGGAGCCTGCTTATCCGTTCGGCTACGGTTTGTCATACACTACTTTCAATTATTCGGATGTGAAACTGCTTCCGGGTGATGGAAAAGGTACTTATACACGTGTTGCTGTAACGGTTACCAATACTGGAAAATGCGAGGGCGAGGAAGTTGTTCAGTTGTATGTGCGTGATGAGGTGGCTTCTATCACTCGCCCTATCAAAGAATTGAAAGGCTTTGAAAAGATTAAGCTGAGTCCAGGTGAAAGCAAAACGGTCACCTTCGACGTAAAAGATGAACAACTAGGATTCTACAATAATCAAATGAAGTTCATTGTGGAGAAAGGAGACTTCACTTTGATGGTCGGTGGAAATAGTCGTGATTTACAAGAAATAAAATACATTCTTAACTAAGAACTAATATGAAAAACAACTGGAAAAGATGGCTCATATTTCCCGCTCTATTGCCTTTCTTCTCTTGGATGGAGGCAAAGACATTGGAGGAAAATCAGATTCGACAATCTTTGGACACCATTGAATACCGGGTATTTGTGGCTGTCGATAAGGCCGGAGTGGAGCATTGGGGAGGTAAAGAAGCTTATCAAGCGAAGCTGAATGCTTTTTTCGACCAAGTGAACGACTTCTGGAACAAAGCCGGCAATGGACGTTTCAACTACTATTTCCGTTATATACCTGATCTGCAGGTGATTTACGACTGCTCCTCCCGCCAATTGGAGAAAATCTATCAGAAGAGTGCCGGTTTTCCCAATCACGATGTACTGCTGATTATAGATTCTATTCTTGATTTTGACGATGAAGAATCGGCTAAAGGATGGTATTGCGGCGGTGGGGCGGACGATCTGAATATGGTAATTTGCCGTAGCCGTAGCAAGACGGAACATGAAGATCTGTTTGGTATCGACTATTTTCATAGAGGAGTGGCACATGAGTTCGGACATTATCGTGGGGTAACCGACTTGTATGCTGATAGAATCCGGGCAAAGAACAATCCGGTGAACCATATCGAATATGAACCTGACTCTTGTGTGATGAACAGTCATTATAAAACATATAAATGGAGCTCGTATGCAGTTCATATAATCAATCACACCGCCAAATCCAAACGTCCGAGACGTGATTTCGACGGATTCTTCAAACAAATGTTCCCCGAAAACATACAGGTATCTGTAAAAGTGAAAGGTAAAAAGCAAAAAGGGGTAAAGCTGAATCTGTATGGTTCACGTGCAAAATTCAATGACCTGATCGCTACTCCTTACCGTACTTATGAGACGGATAAGAAAGGAGAATATCTGATAACTGGTGTCCCCAACTTATATGATAGCCCCGCACCTCCTTTGCATACCGACGAATTGCCTTATAACCGCTGGTTCACTTTCTTGCTCGAAGCCGAATATAAAGGGGAAAAAAAATACGTATGGCTTCCCGAATATGAGGTGCAACAGACCTTCTTTGAGAATAAGGATACCTATCAGGTGACAATTGATTTCTAAAAAATGGTAGCGCGAATGAGATAAGAAAGGTGCTATTTAGCACTTGTTCAATGCTTTATTAGCAGGAAATTCTTCCTGTTAAGCTTCCTCCTTTATCTCTGCCAAGCGGTACTCTTATGATAAATATGTAAATAAAAAACTGTGTGAAATACAAAAAGTATTAGTTTATGAAACGTATGATGAAAAGACTTTTGCCGGTTCTAATGGCTATCGCACCTTTAACCATTTGTGCACAGAAAGTGTACGAGCTGAAAGACATTTCCGGTAAAGTGCAGGTGAATGTGATTGTGAATGATAAGAATGTGGAATACTCCGTTCTTCACGACAACGATGTGATGGTGGCTCCATCTCCTATTTTCATGAAACTAACTGATGGTACAGCTTTCGGACTCAATCCGAAAGTAAAGAAGAACAGCCGCCGTTCTGTAAATGAGACTATCTATCCTCCCATCTATAAGAAGAAATCAATCAAGGACCAGTTCAATGAACTAACCATTGACTTTAAAGGAGGATATAGCTTGGTGTTCAGAGCTTATGAAGATGGTGCAGCCTATCGTTTTGTCTCTGAACTGAAGAAGCCGTTTATGGTGGAAAGCGAGCAGGCTTCTTTCTGTTTTCCGAATGATCCGAAAGTTTTTGTAGCTTCACCGAAAGGCCGAATGAACGAGGGCAAGAAAGATCCTTTCTACAGTTCTTTCCAAAATACGTATCTGGAAACTGCCTTGTCTGCATGGGATAAGGAACAGATTGCCTTTTTACCGGTTTTGGTCGAGGGAAAGAACGGAAAAAAAATCTGTATCACTGAAGCCGATTTGATGAACTATCCGGGTATGTATGTGAAACATGGTGAGCATGGATATTCTCTGGATGGAATCTTTGCAGCTTATCCGAAAACGATAGTAGACGAAGTTCGCGGACTGAAAGGGGTAGTAAAATCTCGTGAACCTTATATTGCTAGAGTGGAGGGAAACACAGCATTTCCCTGGCGTGTCATGGTCATTGCCAAGGATGATGCAGAACTGCTTTGTAATGATATGGTATATAAACTGGCTACTCCGGCACAATTTACAGATTTTTCTTGGATTAAACCGGGTAAAGTGGCTTGGGACTGGTGGAACGACTGGAATCTCTACAACGTGGATTTCCGCGCAGGTATCAACAATGAGACTTATAAATACTATATTGACTTTGCCTCGAAATTCGGTATCGAATATGTGATATTGGATGAGGGATGGGCAGTGCCGGGTAAAGCGGATTTGTTTGAGGTGATTCCTGAAATCGATTTGAAAGAGTTGATTAGCTATGCAAAAAGCAAAAATGTAGATTTGATACTTTGGGCGGGCTATCGTGCTTTTGAAAAAGACATGGATCGTGTATGTAAGCATTATGCCGCAATGGGAATCAAAGGTTTCAAGATTGATTTTATGGACCGTGACGACCAACAAGTAGTTGAGTTTAACCGTAAAGCGGCTGAAACCGGAGCAAAATACAAATTGCTGATAGATCTCCATGGAACGTTCAAACCGACTGGTTTGCAACGTACTTATCCGAATACGATCAATTTCGAGGGTGTCCATGGACTGGAAGAAATGAAGTGGGCAGAACCGGGAACAGATCAAGTGATATATGATGTGACAGCTCCTTTTATCCGCATGGTTGCCGGACCACTTGATTATACACAGGGAGCGATGAATAACGTAATCATGAAGAACTTTCATGCTGTCTATACAGAACCGATGAGTCAGGGTACACGTTGCCGTCAGTTAGCATTGTATACTATTTTTGATTCTCCTATTAATATGCTGTGTGATGCACCTACTAATTATCTGAAAGAGGAAGAATGTACGAAGTTTATCGCTGCCATTCCTACTGTATGGAATCAGACACTTCCAATAAGCGGAAAAGTAGGCGAACATATTGTAATGGCACGTGAGAAAGACGGTATCTGGTATGTGGGTGGATTGACCGACTGGAAAGAGCGTGATGTTGAAGTCGATCTGTCTTTCTTGGGTGATGGTGAGTTCAATGCAGAAATATTTAGAGATGGTATCAATGCCGATCGTGTTGGGAAAGACTATAAGCGTGAAGTGATCCGCGTATCAGACAATAAGAAGTTGAATTTACACATGGCTCCTGGTGGTGGGTTTGTTGTGAGGATAACAAAATAATAATTGAAGATTAAGTTTTTGGTTTGAAAGAGGACATCATCCCTATGGGAGATGCCCTCTTTTTTATGAGATGAGTGTCTCGTGTTATAACTGTTACTGTGATTTATTGATAAACTTTAGAACCGGAAACTCAATCCTCCTAAGAAATTGAATCCTTCCGTAGGATAACCTAAATAATATTGATATTTCTTGTTCAGCAGGTTATGTACTTGAGCATAAACGGATACTCCTTTGAATACATTATAGCTGGCTCCGATATGCAAATCATTAATTGCGGTCATTTTTGCATATTCTTTCACTTCTTTCCGGCTGATGTAATCATAACCTAGATTTATGTTAAGAGCAGAGATCGGATGAATACGTACATTGAAAGACATTTCACTGACTGGTTTCACAGCCAACAGATATTCCTCTGTTTTGCTGTCCCAATTACGGTAAGTATATTTAGCTGATATTCCGAGGATATCTTTGTAATCGTAACTGATTTCACCGCCAAGGTAGAGATTTTCTGTATTATCTTGAGCAAAAGAAAGATAAGAACCTGAATGAATATTACTTGGGTCAAAACCTAAATAAGATAAGTCGTTCTTTAGATTCTGATAACCACCGAACACGTTGAACCAAAGTCCCGGATAAGGGCTTGCTTTGAATCCGATACTACCGTTGATTTGCTCGTAAGTATCATAAGGACGTTGTACGTATCCCAAAGTGGCAGTGGTATTTGCCTCCGGCAGTTCACCGTAAGGACAGATACTTTCTAATCTGCGGAAATCATTCAATTGCTTACCGCCGGTTGCTTTTGCATAAACAATGTAGCTATCAGAAAAAATATACTGTGCAGTGATATCGGGTGAAATACGGAAAGACTTATCAAATCCGAAAGATAAATCTACATTGGCTCCGATATGCAATTTCCAGTCATCATTATCCAGTTCGTAATATGGATTTAAAAGAAGCGTTGTGTAGTTTTTGAAGTATTCATCTCCGGTGGAAACATTCTTTGTATATCCGTTGTAGAGAAGATTGTTCATTTCCAAAGCGATAGTTATTAATTGTTGGTCGCCGATAGCTCCCGTGACATCGCCTTTAGTGCGTATGATTGTTTCCTTGATACCTGTATTGGCTTCAGATTCATTGAACATGTTGTGCTGACGTTCATACATCAACAGATTTGTTTCTGCGTTGAAACGTAGTGGTGCAGTCTCATCAGTGAAATGAATGCCCGCATGGAAGTCACCGGATGTGAATTTCTGCTTGCTGTTTACGCTTTCCGGTTGGAAGTTGAAGTTGCTCAATCTGAAATTTCCGGCAATATTTAAATCCAACTTATCAAATTGATGCGTGTAATCCACATTAGCGCGTGTGCGATAATAAAATGCATTCCATTTTTCGGAGTCTGTGAAAGGAAGCGTTAGTTTACCATCCATTCCATCCATTTGGAAACGTACATTCAATTTGTCTTTCTGCGACAGACGGAATAGATAATTGGCAAGAATATCCAAATTGCCATAATTACCATATCCGGCACGTACATATCCCGGGGTAGTGCCGGGTTGAACTTCTTTTCCGGTATAGGGGCGCATCAGGCCTGCCGGAACGGAAGTGGCCGGAAAGAATGTTGTAGCATACTCTACTTCTTTCTTGCTCACTGTCGGTTCTTCTACTTTAGGCAGGACGTTTACTTTCGAGGCGTCCATAATGTCCGGGTTATATTCTTGTTCCACAACGACTGTGCGGGTCATTGTTGTATCTTTCGGTTGGGTGGTTTGGGCTTGAAGGCAGGATGGTATTGATATAGCCAATGCGAGTCCCCCTATTATATAATGAAATCGTTTCATATTTTTCTATTTTTTTATTCTCAATTCTCAACTTTCAATTTACTAAGTCTGCTTTCAATCATGCTTTCAATATCGTCATTCCCTTGATAATTCTGTTGCAGACTTAGCAGATATTGGCGTGCGTCCAGATCTTTACCCGTAGCATGATAAACGTCGGATAGAAGGATAAAACTGCGCGCTAGCCAATAAGCATGTGGCGTACTCTGTTCTATATAGTTGAGCAACTCTTTCTCTGCAGCGGCATATTCTTTTGCGTCGTAGAGGGATTGTGCAACCTGATATTTAGCTTCGGCACCGTAAGAGTTACGTGTGTCTTTGGCCAGTTCACGATAGTCTTCCATTGCTTTCTTGTCAGCCTTTTGCTTGGTATAGGCTTTAGCACGGTAATAAAGAGCTTCATTTCTTAGCTCCGGACTAAGTTTGGCCTCTGCAAGCAAGTCGGTAGCTGCATGGATGGTTTCTATGTCATCTCGCAATAGGAAGGCGCAACGCAGAATACCCGTTTCAGCAAGTTGGCGGCGCTCTACGTTGGTTGCTTTTTCTTTCAGCATTTTGTAGCTAGCCAATGCTTCAGCCATATTTTGCTGGTTGAATTGCACTTCAGCACGCAAGATCAGTGCTTCTTCTGCAAACGGATTGTTTGGATATTCCAACAACTTACCGGAATGGAGAAGAATCATATCATAATTCTTCTGCTCGTTTCCGATCAGGCAGAGATAATAATGTGCGTTCAGGCTGAAGGCTCCTTCCGGGAAAGTTTGCAGGTATTTGTTGAGGCTTGTTTTGGCTTCTTCCATTCTGCCTCGTGCATAAATCTTTTCTGCGGCGGCATACGTAAGCGAGTCTTGTTCGTTAGCATCGAAACGGATGTGTCCTGGCATAGCATTTGCTAAAGCAGCAAATTCGTCGATGCGGTTGAGGTCTACATAAATAGATTTCAAATCACGCATGGCAAGACGTGCTTCTTCACTGCCCGGATATTTTTCAATAACCTGTTTGTAGGCTTCGATTGCTTGGTTGTAATCTCCTTTTTGGTAATATAATAATCCGATTTCGGCGGCAGCTTTCCGGCTGACCGGACTTTCAGGATATTTAGTAAGCAATTCTTTGAAAGAAGTAATGGCTTGGTTGTTGTTGTCCATCAAAACATAGGAACGCCCTTTCTCGTAAATAGCGTTTACGGCATAAGGAGAAGCAGGGTACTTTCCTACCAGACGGTTCAGCAAGGTGATCTTACCGGTATAGTCTTTCTGCAGACCGGATACAAGAGCCAGCTGATAGAAAGAATAGTCTCCGGAAGAAGTATTCATCTGTTCGGCTTGCGAATAATACTGTTTGGCTTCTTCAAAGTTACGTACATGCAGGTGGCAGTCACCAATACGATTGTATGCATCGGCAAGTGCAGTTGCATTTTCACCTTTCTCCAGTTGAATGTATTTTTGGAAGTAATTGCTTGCTTGCGTATAGTCTTTCCGGTGGAAAGCGATATATCCTAAGTTATAATTGGCAAGCGCATACATTTCGTTATTGGGTTGGGTGGTGAGTTGCAGATAAGCATTAAAATCACGTGCGGCTTCTACCATTCGGTTTAGACGGTAATAGGATTCTCCGCACCAATAGTAAGCGTCTGCCTTGGTCTGACGATTGTATTGTCCGATGGCAATGGATTGGTTCAGATATTTCAGAGCTTGTTCGAAGTCGGCGTTAGCGAAAGATTGAGTTCCCAATTGGAACAGTATCTTCTGTTTGGCTTCCAATATTTGCGCGCTTGGTTTGGCAATCCGGTCGATTGATTTCAAAGCTGCATCGTAGCTACGTGTATTCATGTAAACTTCTACCAGGTAGCTGCTGACTTTTTCAGCGTATGGAGAAGTCGGAAATTCATTCAGGAATTTCTCGAAGGCAGTAACTGATTCACCGAAAGCGGAGAAAGAAGTCTCGTGCAGGCAAAGAGCGTAATTGTAAGCTGCCTGTTCCTTGATTTGCATATTGGTATTGGAGGCGGCTGCCTGTTCAAAAGCCATGCGTGCTTTGTTTTTCTCTGCCAGTTGCAGATAAGAGAGTCCCATGTGGAGATATGCATTTTGGGTAAGGGCATCGTTGTCAGTTGTCACCTTACCTAATGTTTCGGCTGCTTTGGAGTATACTTTTGTTTGGTAGTAGGAGAGTCCCAGCATATAAAGGGCATCCCGGCGGGGAGCCGAGTGATCCTTATTCAAGTAATTGTTGAATGCTTCTACGGCTTGGTGATATTGTCCGAAATGGTAATAGGCATCTCCCAGAATACGGTACATCTCTGCAGCGTGCTCGTTGTTCGGGTAGGCTGACAGGTAGTTTTGTGCTACAATTTGTGCCTTATCATAGTTTTTGAGCTGCGTATAAATTTCGGCTATATAATAAGGGACGAGTGCTTTGTACTTCGAGTCGTCCTGTAAGGGAAGGAAACCTTTCAATGCTTCACTATAACGTTTTTGTGTATAGCGGATGTAGGAAAGATAGTAATCACAATCTTTGGCGTATTTGGGGCTGTTGGCACGCAAAGTTTCAAACCAGATGGCTGCTTCTCGTAGATTATCGGTTTTCAGATAACAGGTAGCCAGTTGGTAGGTGCAGTCGTCCCGCTCTTCATTACCTAGCAAATCAAGGTCGGCAGAGTTGAAGAGTGCCAGTGCTTCATCATATTTTCCTTCGTAGAAATAGCAGGAGGCTAACAGCGCATAAATGCGGTTAGCGTATGGAGTATCAGGATAACGGTCGAGATATTTGCGGAGGAGTTCGATGCGGTTTTTGTCTTTCAGTTCGTAAGCCGAACTGACCAGCATATACTCTGCGTCCTGAAGAAGGCTGGCTGCAGGTTTTTGTTTTACAAATGCTTTCAATGCCGGCAGAGCAGCTGCATAATTTCTTTCCTGGAAAAGTTCTTTCCCTTCTTTATAAAGGTTGTCAGTCGAAGTGAACTTATCACCTGTCTGGGCAAATCCTATAATGGGCGTGCAGCAGATGGCGGCACAAATGAGTCTAGTAATTTCTTTTTTCATAATCGGGTGTTTATGCAAAAGTACTATATATCTTTCAAAGACAATCCTTTGAAAGTTATTTTATAATCATTTAATTCTTTATGTAAAGTTTCGCTCTTCTTTTCGAGCAAAAAGATACTGGCTCGGATTTCATATCAATGCTAACTTAATGGTCATTAAATAATAATCACCACAAATATACGACGATGATTTGATAAGGCTTCTTATTTTTGGAGTGATATATTGTGGTATTTGTTTGTTGCGTGATAAGCCTATTGTTGTTTAATGGCATATAAAAGAGTCGATAATAAAACTTTTCCTTTTTTTGTAACGGTTTCTGATTTTACTAATCCGACATTTTTAGCATACCAATCTATCGAATACTCTGATTCGGAAACAAACATTATTTTTCCTTTGCTTTCTGTGTATATTTTAATGCAATCATAATTTCCTGAAGGGGTATGTATGTTATCCCTTCCCAAATACTTCCCTTTTAGAGAAGCTTTCATGTTTATGATGCCTGTTTTTTGAGAATAACTGCATGGAGGTATCTTTTCTCCTATATTGGCATTTTCTTTCAAAGGGATGCTAATTCGTCCTTCACAATGGCTGAATTTTGAATATTGTTGATATTCATGTTCCGCTTCTTTTAGTTGATTCTGGGAATACTTTGAATATATATATTTTTTCATTGATTCATTTTCAGATTTACTATCCAAAATAATATATTCAGTAATTCCTTGATTCTTATAGTAAATACGAAATTGAATGTTAGTACCATCTTTTACAGCTTGAGAATCATACAGGTCACCATGAAATACTTCTTTTATGATTAATCTATCCCCTTTATCGACTACATCCGCAATATAAGATGTGTCTTTTAACGTCTTGTTTTTCTTTAAATCTTGAGTTATATAATAAGCAGTCATTCCTTTCTGAATACGGCAATATTGTGCATGAGCGGAAAAAACGCATAAAATGAAATAAAAAAGGACTAAATATTTTCCCATAATGTTATTTTTTTATATATTTATAGCAAATTTAATAAAAAACGCAATATTATGAAAAACTTTATCTTCTTTTTTGCCATAGTCGCAATATTTTTTATGTATTCTTGTGCAAATAGTGAGATTGATAGACTGGAATCAGAAAGCGTTGAAGAAGTTCAAATGAAAGAACTTATTCAATACGTTCGTGATATTAAACCTGATATTTCTATTCCTTTAAATCCGCAAACACGCGGCTTCTGGGCTACCCTAGGTGGTTGGTTTAAGCGGATTGGAAGTGCTGATGGAGGTGGCTATAGATGGGGAAGAGATAATGGACTCAGTTTTAGTCAGAGTTTACTTGTTTCTGTATCAGCTTCATTAGTAACAGGAATTAGTGGAGGTGATGGACGAATTCAATGGAAAATAAATGGAGAATGGCAAGTTTATTCATCTTCAATAAGAGATTATCAAGAATTAGGAAATGCACATAACAAGGCTATATATGAATTGTGCCGCGATAATCCTACACTAAAATCAGGTAGTAGTATTTCTAATACGTCATTATTATCTTTAGTAGAGGCGAAAACTAAAGCTATGGGTTATAAAGATAATTTGTCTTTATTGCAGCGAGCGGAAATTATGCAAATGTTGAATAGTCTGAGCAGTACTTCAACTATGTCAGATGTTACAACTATTTTTATGAATAGATTTTCAAATTCAAGATTGGATTATCAATTTTTAGAAGAGTATATGGATGCTGTCGTTTTGTTAGAAGATAAAGATTCCGCTATTTCTTTCACCGAACAAATAATTGTAAAAATAGATTCGATGTCTGGTGTTCAGAAAAGTACATTGAAATGTATGGTTTCTACTGCATTATGCAGTATCAATCTTTGGCAACCTAAGATTTGATTTGTGAAAGAATCTATAGTTTGACTGAGGCCCACATACAAATAGTTATATTTTTAGCTATTTATATGTGGGATAGATATATTGCCGAAAGATGACTCTTTGACAGACTCTAAGAGTAGAGCTGTTTTTCCGATTCGTCGGCGTCCGGTCATTACAGTAAAGCAAGCGCTCGTTTGTGATTGCTCTTTAGCTGCATACAGTATCGCCATTTCTTTCTTTCGGTCGTAGAACTTCATATTATTGCTATCTTAATGGCGGTTAATTTAATGGCCATTAAATTAATGGTGGTTACAAAGATAACACAATATGTTGTATTTTGTTCATTTATAGTAATATAATATGATTGTTTAAGATTATGTGATAAATTACTTTGATCTATTTGGTTGAGATGAACTTCTATTTTACAAATACATCAATTGGCTACTGAAAAATGGCCCATCTTAAGAAAAGGAATATTTAAACGAGAATAAAAGGCGTAATTACTGGGAGGGATTGAGAAATATAAAAAAACGCAGAGATTTGTAGGTGCGAAATTCTTTCTTTTTGTTATAGGAGATGTTTGTCGATTAAATTGTAATGCTTTTCTTCTTTTTCACTTGTTGTGTAAACTGAAATGTGGTTAGAAACTGGCATTTTGTTGTTTGTTGCCTTTTCGATATTTGTGATGAAATAGAAGAAAAACGGTCTTAATTTTCCCTTATTTGTCTTCCTCACCGAGCAAAAGCTGCTTCGTCGGTGAGAAAGGAAGCGTCCCTCGGTGGGGAAGAACTCCTTGGTTTTAAACCAACGAATCTTTTCTTGATAGAAAAAGATGCATATTCGACTTGAATTTATACGGTATTAGCCTGTGATTTTGCATACAGTTGCATGTTTTTATGCATTTTATTCTCCAGATCATTATTTTTTTATCTGATGTTTTGGAGGAATATCTTAAAAATGGGACATAACTATAGATGAAATACTCTCAATCTATCAGGCTGATGAGATTATCTTAGCGGCATTGAGCTAGAAACAAGCTAAGTCCGCGACGGATAGAATCCAACCCAAAATCTTCCGGATGAATCTCGGAGAGAGGTAGGAAGAAAGAATCTGCTACATCATCCATGGCGGAGAAATGGCTCATGTCTTCTACGGTGCAGAGAAAAAACATATCAAGTGTGTGTACAGGAAAACCTGAATAGACATAAATATTGGGAAGTGAAAACTGGTAAATAGCTTTTTTTACCTTCAATCCGGTTTCTTCCAGCACTTCACGGGCTACGCCTTCTTCACCTGTCTCGTTCATATCGATAAATCCTCCGGGAAGGTCGAGAGTTCCCTTTGCCGGCTCTTTAGCACGCCGGCAGACAAGCAGTTCATTTTTCTCATTCAAGATGAGTGCTACTGTGGCGGCAGAAGGATTGAAATAATAGACAAAGCCGCAATCTGCACATTTTTTAGATTTCTCGTTGTTAATCTCAAAATGAGAGGAACCACATTTAGGGCAATATAAGAATTGGTCAAGAGGATGTTCCATAATCGTATATATTTTCCAGTTTTTTTGTTTATGCATGCAAAGGTATAAAATGCTTTTATTAATTTCATCTATCACCGCATAGAAATATTCGATTGGGCTTTTTTTGCAAAGGCGGGGTTTCTGCCTTTATCTTTGCATCAGAAACAAAAAACAAAACGTTGTTTCTGATGTTATAAGTCAAATCAATTAATAACAATAAAAGCAATAAAGATTATGGAACCAATTTTAAATTCTCAACTTCCTGAATTCAGCGTTCAGGCTTTTCACAACGGAGCTTTCAAGACTGTAACCAACAATGACCTGAAAGGTAAATGGGCGATTCTTTTCTTCTATCCTGCTGACTTTACTTTCGTATGTCCTACTGAATTGGTGGATATGGCTGAAAAGTACGATCAGTTCAAGGCGATGGGTGTAGAGATCTATTCGGTAAGTACTGACTCTCATTTCGTGCACAAAGCTTGGCATGATGCTTCTGAAAGTATTCGCAAGATTCAATATCCGATGTTGGCAGACCCGACTGGCGCTTTGAGCCGTGCACTGGGTGTATATATCGAAGAAGAGGGTATGGCTTATCGCGGTACATTCGTTGTCAATCCGGAAGGAAAGATTAAAGTGGTGGAACTGAATGATAACAATATTGGCCGTGATGCAAGTGAATTGCTTCGTAAGGTGGAAGCTGCACAGTTTGTAGCCAGCCATGACGGAGAAGTTTGCCCGGCTAAATGGAAGAAGGGTGAGTCTACCCTGAAACCAAGCATTGACCTGGTAGGTAAGATTTGATAGATCTTGATAATGGTGATTATGGGAGGCCGGTAACGAGAGACGCTGCCGGCCTTTCTTTTAAAAAAAATGAAAGGAAAAAGATATGTTAGAATCTGCATTAAAAGAACAACTAAAGGGTATTTTTGCTGGGCTGGAGGCAAACTTTACTTTTGATATATCCGTATCATCCAGCCACGAAAACAAAACAGAATTATTGGAGTTGCTGGGAGATGTAGCGGATTGTTCCGATCATATCACTTGCTCGGTGAATGAGGGAGAAGCATTGAAGTTTACTTTATTAAAGAATAGTGATCGTACCGGAATCACATTCCGGGGTATTCCTAACGGACATGAGTTCACGTCATTGCTTTTGGCTATCCTGAATCTGGACGGCAAAGGAAAGAACTTTCCTGATGAGGCTGTTTGCAACCGTGTGAAAGCACTGAAAGGTCCGATACATCTGACCACTTATGTTTCGTTGATTTGTACGAACTGTCCTGACGTAGTGCAGGCTCTGAATGCAATGGTCACTTTGAATCCTGCTATTACTCATGAAATGGTAGACGGCGCGCTTTATCAGGACGAAGTAGATGCACTGAAAATACAAGGAGTACCTTCTGTCTTTGCAGATGGAAAATTGCTTCATGTAGGCCGTGGTGAATTTGGCGAATTGCTTGCCAAGTTGGAAGATCAATATGGTATTGACGAAACCAAAGCGAATGCAGAGGTGAAAGAATATGATGTGATTGTAGCCGGTGGAGGACCTGCAGGAGTATCGGCAGCTATTTATTCTGCCCGTAAAGGACTCCGTGTAGCTATTGTGGCCGAGCGTATTGGCGGACAGGTGAAAGAAACGGTAGGTATTGAGAATTTAATCTCTGTTCCGGAAACGACAGGAAATGAACTTGCCGATAATCTGAAAACTCACTTGTTGCGTTATCCGGTGGATTTGCTGGAGCATCGTAAAGTAGAAAAAGTAGAAGTGGTTGGAAAACAAAAGCAGATCACTACCTCTGTTGGGGAGAAATTCCTGGCTCCGGCACTGATTATTGCAACTGGTGCAAGCTGGCGTAAACTGAATGTTCCGGGAGAAGCGGAGTATATCGGTCGTGGTGTTGCTTTCTGCCCTCATTGTGATGGGCCGTTTTATAAGGGAAAGCATGTAGCAGTAGTAGGTGGAGGAAATTCCGGCATTGAGGCAGCGATTGACTTGGCTGGTATCTGCTCCAAAGTCACTGTTTTTGAATTTATGGATGAGTTGAAAGCAGACAGTGTACTTCAAGATCGACTTAAATCATTGCCGAACGTGGAAGTGTTTGTAAGTTCACAGACTACGGAAGTGATAGGAAATGGTGATAAACTGACTGCCCTACGCATCAAAGATCGTAAAACGGAAGAAGAACGTTTGGTTGAGTTGGATGGTGTATTTGTACAGATCGGGCTTTCTGCGAATAGCAGTGTATTCCGCGACATAGTGGAAACCAACCGTTCGGGCGAAATCATGATTGATGCACATTGCCGTACGAATGTGACGGGTATCTATGCAGCTGGAGATGTTTCTACGGTTCCTTATAAGCAAATCATTATCTCTATGGGCGAAGGAGCGAAAGCTGCGCTTTCTGCATTTGACGATAGAGTGAGAGGGATTATCTGATATATTCAGATATGAAAGACACACAAACAAGACAATAAGAGGCGCAAAGGTATGAATCCATATCTTTGTGGCTTTTTATTTTTTTCTTACCTTTGGGGGAACTTAACATAACCCCCAAAAATGAAGAACATGAAAAAGATCTTTTTACTCATTTCCGTCATCCTATTTATTTTTCCAGTACAGGCTCAACATACATTGAGACTGATGACTTATAATATTAAAAATGCGAATGGCATGGATGATATTTGTAGTTTTCAACGGGTAGCCAATGTGATAAATAATGCTTCTCCTGATGTTGTGGCTATACAAGAGGTAGACAGTATGACCCGTCGGAGCGGACAGAAATATGTGCTGGGTGAGATAGCTGAACGTACGCAAATGCATGCTTGTTTTGCACCTGCTATAGAGTTTGAAGGAGGTAAATATGGAATCGGACTGTTGACAAAGCAAGTTCCGCTACGTTTACAAACTATCCCTTTACCTGGTAGAGAAGAGGCCCGCACCTTGATTCTGGCAGAATTTGAGGATTATATTTATTGTTGTACTCATCTGTCATTAGCGGAAGAAGACCGTATGAAATCTTTGGAAATAGTGAAGTCATTGATTGCTTCCTATAAAAAGCCTCTTTTTCTAGCCGGGGATATGAATGCTGAACCTGAATCCGATTTCATCAAAGAATTGCAAAAGGATTTTCAAATACTCTCCAATCCGGAAAAGCATACTTATCCTGCTCCCGATCCAAAAGAGACCATTGATTATATTGCCGCGTCAAAGCAAAACGCTACCGGATTTGCTGTCATATCTGCGAGAGTAGTTAATGAGCCAATGGCTTCCGACCATCGTCCCATACTTGTGGAATTGCGTACTGCTGAAAAGACAGACAAGATATTCCGTACTAAACCTTATTTGCAGAATCCTGTGGGTAATGGCATTACTGTGATGTGGGAAACAACCGTTCCTTCTTATTGCTGGGTGGAATATGGCACAGATACTACCCGGCTGGAACGTGCGCGTATGATTGTTGACGGTCAGGTGGTCTGCAATAACAAACTGCATAAAATACGTATAGATGGCTTGCAGCCCGGACAGAAATATTATTATCGTGTGTGTTCGCAAGAGATGTTGCTTTATCAGGCATATAAAAAGGTATTTGGAAATACAGCACAATCGACCTTCAGTGAATTTACTCTTCCTGTTGCTGATACAGAGTCTTTTACCGCTATTGTTTTTAATGATTTGCATCAACATACCAATACTTTCCGTACTCTATGTAAACAAATACAGGATGTTAAATACGATTTTGTTGTTTTCAATGGTGACTGTGTGGATGATCCTGTGGATCACGAGCAGGCAACCACATTTATCAGTGAACTGACCGAAGGAGTGTGTGGCGATCGCATACCGACTTTCTTTATGCGTGGCAATCATGAAATCCGCAATGCCTATTCTATCGGTTTGCGTGATCATTTTGATTATGTGGGAGATAAAACTTATGCCTCTTTTAACTGGGGAGACACCCGTATCGTCATGTTGGATTGTGGAGAAGATAAACCGGACGACCATTGGGTATATTATGGCTTGAACGATTTTACTCAATTGCGTAATGAACAGGTTGATTTTCTGAAAAAAGAACTGTCTGCCAAAGAATTCAAGAAAGCAAAGAAACGTGTCCTTATTCATCATATTCCGCTTTACGGTAATTATGAAAAGAATCTCTGTGCGAATCTTTGGACTAAATTATTAGAAAAAGCACCTTTCAATATCAGCCTGAACGCACATACTCATAAATACGCTTACCATCCGAAAGGGGAACTGGGTAATAATTATCCGGTTATTATTGGTGGAGGATATAAGATGGACAGTGCTACGGTGATGATTCTGGAGAAGAAGAACGATGAATTGAGGATTAAGGTGCTGAATGTAAGGGGAGAGGTTTTACTGGATATAACAGTCTAAAGTCTCTAATAATATTATAAAAAATGGAGGTGCGCCAGACTTCTAGACACACCTCCATGAATTAGTTATTTCATAAAGTGCTATTCGGAGAAATATGTATAATAGAAATTCTCTATATATCCGTCATAGTTTTTGCTTTCCTCTTTGATACAACTATTTTCGTCATATTCGAATGTGTAAGTAGCTGTACTGGATGAATGTTGCCAACCACTGCTCGTATGGCAATTAGCCGAAGCTTTTCCAAAGAGACCAGTTTCAACCAGCCAACGACTAGCTCCACTGCTTTCCGCATAGATGCAATGTGCTCCGCTCACATTAGGCACGGCAGAATAGGTCTGAACTTTAAACTGCTCTACTCCATCTGAAAATCTGGTCCATTGCATAATATTTCCATTTTCTATGGTGATGTTAGATGCAATATTGCCATTCTTTTCAACTTTGGTCATGTAGCCATTCTCATCATAAGTATATTCGTAAGTGTTGGAACCATCTACAAAAGTTGCAACATAACCTTGGTCATTTAAAGTCATGTTATATGCGTTCTTACCTGTCACTGTGATATTATTTCCATCATAAGCAAAGAGCCATTCTCTATCCAATTCTCCTTCATATAACCTGTATACACGTTTTACAGTACCATTATCATTATATTCGTAATACCATTTATCCCAGTCGTCCGCAAAAGTGGCTATTCGATAAACTGTTACTTCAGAGGTTGTTGTAAAAGTGATTTCTGCATAGTCTGAATCTTCAAAATAGATTGATCCGGTTTTTTGAGCTTTTACTTTGAATGTATAACTTTTTTCCGGCTCTAAACCTGTCAGTTGAATTGTATTTTGGTCAGTACTTTGTTCACTACCGTTGTTCAAGCTATAAATATAAGCTGTTGCGTTTCCTATGGCTTTCCATGTAATAACAGCAGAACTCTCTTTTACATCAGGAACAGTAACTTCCGGTTTATCCAGAATGTTTGTACTGGGATGATTGTCATCATCACTGCAAGCAGTCGTACCTAGTACTACTGCCAGCATGGCTAATAAGTAAAAATACTTTTTCATGTTGTTCTATTTAAGGTTAATAATTAGTTTCCGGCAACTACTATCATTCCCAAACCAACCAGGAAGAAGATAAACATCAAGGCCAGTAGTTGATTAACAGATTTCGTTGAACCTTTAAATTCTTTCCAGATAAATACTCCCCAAATAGCGGCAATAAGTGGTGCGCCTTGTCCTAGTGCATAAGATACCGCCGGACCAGCTTCTCCTGATGCGATATAGCTGAACGCGGAACCAAGTCCCCATATCGCTCCACCAAGCATTCCGCATATATGAGTTTTCGTGTTTCCTTTAAAGTATTCGGAGTAGCTGACTTTTTCTCCGACAAAAGGATATTTCATTACTAATGTGTTGAAAACAAAATTGCTTAGTAATACGCCTATTGAAAAAACAAAGATGGCAGAATAAGGAGTCATCATTCCTATAGCAGGAGAATTGAAGTTTTCTACGTCCATACCTTTCACTACGAACCTGTAGAACAAAGACATCAGTACACCGGCAATTAATGCAATGATAATTCCCTTTTTGTTGTTTTTCCTGCTTTCTTCTCCCTTTTGCATTTTTCCGGAAGCCACTCCATTGCAAATGATAGCAATAACAATGAGAGCTACACCGCCAAATAAAAGCAAAGGATTACCAGTTGGAATTCCCAGATAATTGACGATTACCCCTAATACCAATGCAATGCCAACTCCTAAAGGAAAAGCTACAGACATACCAGCCAAGGAAATAGACGCTGAAAGAAGAATGTTTGAAGCATTAAATATTACGCCCCCCAAGATAACCCAACCAATGCTGTCTCCTGATGCTTGTCCCAGATCTTCCAGGAATGAACGTCCGGTATCTCCATGACTACCCATAGTGAAGCCTAGCAAGATGGTGAACAATACCATTCCAATCACATAATCCCAATAAAAAAGTTCATAACGCCAATTTTTGGAAACTAGTTTTTGGGTATTACCCCAGGAACCCCAACAAATCATGGTTACGATGCAGAATATAACTGCCAATAAATAACTGTTTACTGTGAACATACTATTAGTATTTAATTGTTAAACATGAATTCTGTTATTTAAATATAGTATCCAATCTTCCCAATAAGTGAAAACATTGGCTTCCTTACATTTTCTTGACCGGAACTCATGTTCCAGGTCCGATTCTTTCAAAAGGATATGTATATTACTACTAAAACCATATTCTTTTGATTTGGGTAGTATCTCCATCCAGCATCTGGGATATCTTTTGTGAGAGTTGACTGCTTTTATAAAATTTTGAGCATCATTCTCGTTGCCGATGGCATTTACACAGACTATGCCGGTAAACAAATTTTCTCTCTGAATAGCTTCTATACCTTCTTTAATATTATCTCCCAAAGTGATTAAAGCCCGCATACGTTGGGAACCTCTGATGCCGGAGAGTTGCTTTTCTATATCAGAAATTGTTTCTGACAGGTCTGTGTTAGCTTTTACGAAACAAAGAACAGCAGGCCATGTTTTATTCTCATCTACCATTTGATGAAACTGACTGACGAGAACCTTTTGCTGTTGTTCGTTGATTTCTCCCTGTACATAGATAATAGGATATTTTCTTGTGCTTCCTTGAGCCTGTTCCGGATAATAGACCGTTGCATTGGCTGTTTGGATAAACGGAGTCTCATTCGGAAGACTACTCTCACTATTTCCTGACTGCTTCCCATTGAAATATTCGTTTATGAATCTGAATGCTTTGGGCAGTGCAGTATTCCAGCAGGCGAAATCATGTCCTCCTGAACGTACTTCCCATTCATGAGGTATTTGTCTTTCCAGTAATAATCGGTGCAGTTCTTCATTACTTTCGCAAAGAGTACCTTCTTTATCTCCAATATCCAGCATGATGCCAAATCCTTTTAAATCGGGATTGCGGAGGGTGGAAAGAATGTGGTAGGGTGAATGTTGCTTATAGTAACTGGTTAGGCGCTGGTTACCATTCTTTCCCACTCCTCCGAAAATCCGTCCCCATTGATTGTCCCATCCTTTTTGTGGCCCTTCTTCCATGTATTGTTTTTCTGTACGGATGGATGGCGATAACGCAACGACAGAGCCGAATAAGTGGCGGTTGCGCAAACTAACGGATAATGCTCCGAATCCTCCCATAGAGAAACCAATGATCGAGCGTCCATTAATATCCTTGCGAGTACGATAGTTGTTATCTATATATGGAACCAGTTCTTTGATAAAGAAAGTTTCATAAAGGGAACTGCCATCATAAGTGTCACTGTAATAAGACAGGTAACCGTCAGGAATAACCATAATGAAAGGTTGAATCTTTCCTTCTTTTATCATTTTATCCATTACACGGGCAACGTTGCCGTATTCGAGCCAACTGGTATAATCACCTCCTATTCCATGAAACATGTATAAGACTGGATATTCTGTTTCTGAATGTTCATAACCTTCCGGTAAGATAATGGAGTAGGAGACTTCTTGCTTTAGGGACGGACTGTAAATACTCATCCCTTCTTTTTCTATGGGAAGTGCCCAAGCTCCATCTATACCTGATAGAAATAGGATAATATATAACAGTATCTTCTTCATATTATTTCTTTATTAACTGTTCACCAATATAATAACTCATTGAATAAATACCTGTTTGGGCGGACTGTTCACTATCCAGTCCGTTTCTGACACGATATTGCACCGGAGCTTCTGCACCTCGCAATCCATTGAACAGAGTAAAGATGCTATTGTAGTTGCTGCCTTCGTCTGTTATGTCCAAATAATAGATTTTGGCACGATTCTCGGCAGAAAGGTTGATAATATCCGCGTCTTCTGCAAAGAAAAAGTTGATAGCAGGGGCATTGCCTGTTGACTGATTGTATAAGTAATTAGCTTCTGAACCGTATGTTAATCCTAATCTGAAATCTGCATTGCTTTCCGTATGAACCGTCTTTTCCACAGCATCGGTAATAGCTGAAAAATTTGTTCCATTTAGAATCATTTCTTTCACATTAAAACCTGCGATTATCATACGTTTGATTTGCATAAGAGAATCTAATGCCACTGCTACCTTCTTTGTTGTAAGATCAACATTACCTTCTCCTTTGCTGTAATAAAGAACTTTGTAAGTTAGTTCGGAATTGTAGTCATCCGGTAACCATAGTTCGATATTGGAATTACCTACTTTTATGTTTTTATTAGTAGCATGTAATTCCTCTGTGAATTTTTTCAGAGTTTCCTGCGGATAGTTTTCTCCTTTGAATGAACGTTCGATAAAAGGCAATGCCTCTTTCATGGATTCACGCCAATAACTGTCAGTGTGGGCACCGTTCCGTACACGATATTCGTGCTTGATATTTTTGTCCCGTAATAGAGTATGTAATTCACCGTTTCCTGCATATAGTCTTTCTTCATCATCACCGCAGTCTATGTAATACCGTACTGTTTGAAATGTGGAACTTGGTTTATCCTTGAAAAAGTGTAGCGGACATTGGCTTTTATAATAGCTTGTCAGCCTGCCTGTTCCTGTCTGGCCGCTTCCTCCGAAGTTGTTTCCCCATTGAAGATTCCAACCGTCTTGTGACAAAGAGATGTATTGTTCATCTGTATTTAGGGAGGGACTTAATCCTATTGATACCGAGAATGTTTCAGGATGTTGCGATGCTATACTTAATGCCCCGAAACCTCCCATAGAGAACCCGGCAACAGCTCTTTCCGTCTTACTGGTTGTTGTTCGGAACCGCTTATCAATCAGGGGTACGAGTTCATTAATGAACATATCCATATAGTTGAACTTTCCGTCATAGCGGTTACAAAAATAAGAGTTGAAACCTTCCGGCATGATGTAGATCAATGGGCGAATACTACCATTGCTGGTTTGCGCATCAGCTATGCTTTGAATATTCAGACCTGAAGGTCCCCATGAACTTTGGTTCCCTCCCCAGCCATGTAGAAGGAAAACTACTCCATATTTACCCGTACTTTCCGATAGATATTCTTGAGGCAGTAATACGGAATATTTGATTTCTTGTCCTAATATTTTGCTGTAAAAACTTTGATCGGGATTATAGCGTTTGGTAAACAGTTCCGGTGTCTCGGTCTGTTCGCCTTCGGACGGACTGTTATCATCAGACGAACATGATGACAATCCGTAGGAAAATAATAATAAGGCTAATAATAGGAGTAGTTTTCTATTCATGGCTTCTCTCTTTTATTTATAAGGATTGATTGGCTCTGCCGGTATGGATGAATAAACCACCATGTCTTTACATTGAACGGCATATTTTTCATTTGGATTAATCCATTTAATAACCAGTTTGTGAGGTCCTTCCTCTAAATCATAATTATAGAAAATGTCATACTTTCTTTTTATGTAGTCATAAGGCATTTCTATGGTTTCTACTTTCTTGCCGTCAATGTAGGCCTCCAGGATGGCGATGTAATTGTCATTACTATCTTTAACATCTTGTCTGATCATCCCCATTAAAACAACTCCCTTGCCATTGAACTCAAATGTTTTTTCTGTACCGAGATCATATTTGATAACTCTTCTTTCAGAAGGATATAAGCCTTCAAAAGAAACTTCCCATGCTACGGTTTTTGGCTTCTGAATCGTGGTATAGTATTTATCTCCTTTTATTTTTCCTCCGTTTGCTTTTAATACATCACTCAATAGTTTGAGATTAATGTCGTATACAGAACTTAAAGAGATATCTGTGTAAGGGAACTTAATATTTTCACATCTTTCGAGTGCCGGTTTCCAGTATTCGGGGATAGCCTTGTAGCCTTGTATGACTCCAAGAATTCCTGCGGCAGTTGCCGGGTTACAGTCGGAATCTTGTCCGCAACGAGTGGCTATATCCATTGTTTTGAAAAAGTCGCCGTTGCCATATAAAAGTCCCATCACGCAGTAAGCCGCATTGATAGTGGCGTCAATGTTAAATGCATTGAATACCCCTTCCGGGCAGCCAATCTCAAGAGCATGACGGTTTTCTATTTCCAGCCAGCATTTACGCCAGTCATCGGGATATTGTTTCCAATATTTAATAACGTCTATGATGCAACGGTGAAATTTACTTTGTTCGGGTATTGTTTTAAGAGCTTCCGTGATAATTGTATAAATGTCGTTATTTACATAAGCCAATGCATACATTGCTCCCATGTATACACCTCCATACCATCCGTCGCCGTAGTTCATGATATGCCCTATCTTGTCCGAAAAATTGGAGGCGATATTTACCATCCCCGGACATATCATTCCAATGAAGTCTGCTTCAATCTGGAAATCAATATCGTCAGCGTGCGGATTATTTTTCCAATGTCCGGATGCCGGTGGCATAATACCGTGTAATATGTTATATCTGGCTGCCTGGTTGGCATGCCATAATTTGTAATCTGCATTTGCAAAGGCTTTGGCAAATGATTCGGCAGGGGCATTTATCCCTTCTTTTTGCATTACTTCCAGAAAGGTAAGATCCATATATACATCATCATACAATCCCGGATCTTCTGCAAAGATGTCCTTGCAATAGTCATCATACCAGATTATTGGAGTTTTCTCATGAATGATCGCTCCTCTGTATTTAAATTCTGTAGGACCGCCATAGGTGCATCCTATGGTTTGTCCGGCCCAGCCTCCTTTAATTTTGTCGAGCAGTACCTCTTTACTTATTTCAACTGTTTTTCCATATTCTATTTGTGCCATTCCCGATATGGAAAAGGTAAATAGTAGAATGATGTTAATCAGGACTTTTTTCATCTTAACTTATTTATTAAAGTAAAATCTATCATGTTCTTTTTTCTCTGAATAATACATTATGTCGTTGATACGAATAATGTAGTCTTTTTTGCGGTTCAACCATTTCATTTTAACGTGGTGTCTTCCTTCCTTCATGAGGTATTTCCAGGCTGGTTCTACTTTGCGGTCTGTATTTCTCATGGGTAAAGCTGCTACATGGTCCAGTTCTCCGTCAATCCATATTTCCACTTTAGCAACGTAAGGGTCATTGGGCTCTGCCAATCCGAAGACCTCGGAACCGATGTGGCGTGTAGATACACGATTGATATAATCGGGAGTAATACTTCTTGTGCAGCAAATGTTGCCCCAGATAACAAATCCGTTACCATTGAAATCAAATTCAAATGTATCTGTCAGGAAGCAGTCTTTGCGTTCTCTATAGAGTGGATAGGTGTTTTCGAAATTTTGTTCTAAAGGAAGTACATCCGCCTTTTTGATTGGAATTTCTATTTCCCCACCAGATACTTTTCCACCTGTTTTGACTATGAGTTGTTTAGCTTGATCGAAACTCATTTGGTATGCTTTTGCCAACGACATATTCGTTCCTTCAAATGTAAAGTCTTCTACTTCTTTTAAAGGGTTTAACCAGAATGAAGGGATTTTATCATACCCATACATGACGCCGAGTACACCGCCGACTGTAGACGGATTACAGTCAGAATCTTGTCCGCAGCGTGTTGCAATATCGACAGAGTTGGTGAAGTCTCCTTTACCGTAGAGCATAGCTAATGCTACGAAAGCGGAATTGAGCTTGGAGTCAATATTAAAGTTTAGAAATACGCCTTTGGGACATCCTACATCACAGTTCCATTTTTCTTGCAGGAAGTACCAGCAATCTTTCCAGTTGTCCGGGTGCAAAGAATGGAAATTGATTACATCCTGAATACATTGATGGAATGTACTCTCTTCAGGTATGACAGAGATTGCGGTTTTTAAAATCGCTTCAGGACTCTTTTCATAGAAAGCGGAGCTATAAAGAGCTGCTACGAAAGCACCACCATAAAAACCATCACCGCTATTCATAATGTGGCCTACTCTGGAGGCGATATCCAATGCTTCCGGCAGCATTGCCGGAGCCATCAGACCAATGAAGTCTGCTTCGATCTGGAAATCCAGATCGTCTGCATGTGGGTTATTCAACCAATGACCGGAAGCCGGTGGCATGATACCTTGGCGGATATTATATCTACCTGCTTGGTTAGCATGGGCCAAATGATAATCAGCGAATGCAAATCTTTTGGCAAGTTCTTCTTGTGAACAATCCAGGCCAAGTTCATCAAATGCCTCAACAAACGTGCAATCGTTATAAATATCATCGAACAATCCGGGCTTCTTTTCCCACCAATATTTAACGTAACCTTCCGCCCAGGGGATCGGCTGGTAATCTTGAATATAAGTTCCCGTGAACTTAAACTCTGTAGGTGCTCCGAAAACAACACCAATGGTTTGTCCGGCCCATCCTCCTTTAATCTTATCTAAAAGTTCTTTATCAGATAACTTTAACGTTTTTACAGGCTGGGCCTGTACGTTGAGAGCAAAAAGCCCTATGATACATATCGTAATTATTTTCCTCATTTTTCTCTTCCTTTATTTCTCGTAAACTCCTAGTTCGGTAATAGATATGAATGATGATACATTCTTTGTGTATTTATGCCAGTGTTCCTGCACTTTTGCATCCATTAGTACGCGTATTCCCTTGGTTTTTACTGCCGGAAATTCCAAAACATATTGTGCAAACGGAGGTTGGAAAAATACAATATCGGTTTCGGGAAGTGCCGGAGTTGATTTGAATTTACCTACGTCATACCAATGTCCGTCATTTCCAAGATATTGAATGTTTAGAGAAGTAAACCATCCTCCGAATTCCTCCAGACAGCCCATATCTAAAACAAGCATATTGATGTTATGCTCTTCTTTCCAACCGTATCCGAAATAGTCTATTTTAGGCAGATTACTTTTGGCCGCTAATGAATAAAATACAGATCCTACGCCATCTTTGACTCCGTCATTAATTACTTCTACATTTGTTGCGTACATCGGTTTTCCAAAGGTAATCCAGCAAGAATCGAGCACCTCTTCGTTCAGTTTACGGATATTTGCGTAAATAGTATCAGCCTTGGAGGCTATATTCTTGGTTTTAACTAATAACTCAAAGTCTTTAGTGATTGAGTTCTTGTTATTTGCGCTTAATTGTAGGGTAATCGGATATTTTCCGGCTTCTGTAGGAGTTCCTGCCAGTTTACCGTTTTGGAATGTAACTCCTGCCGGAAGTTTACCTTTTACCAGTTCCCATTTGAAATCAGCATTTGTTCTGCAGGCAAATGAGTAATCGGTAGGCTGTCCGATTTCCAAGTCCGGATTCGGGCCGATACAGAATTCCATCGGGGGAATGAATTGTGCTTTAGGGTTAACATATACCATATCACCTTTCACTTTTCCTCCTTTAGAGCAAACCAGTTCGATTGCTTTGTTGTAAGTACGTTCAATCATGTCTTCAATGGAAGCATCGGGAATATCAAACCTGGTGATATTGATATACCGGTCGTTGAAGGGTTTTTCCCATCCTTCGATAGGTTTGGTCAAACTTTCGGGAAGAGACTTTGCACCGTACATTACTCCTAGAAGTCCGGAGATGGTGGCTGCCTGATTATCGCAGTCAAATCCCATTGCACAACTTAAATCCAGCGTCCGTTGGAAATCTCCTTCGCCATACAACATAGCCAAAATCCCGCATAATCCGTTCAGATTAGCATTCCAGATTGTTTTTGTCATGGCTGGCTCATCTATGTAATATTTTTTAGCCATGATTTGACGTGCTTTTACCCAATCTTTAGGATATTTGTCATATAAAGCAATCATCTCTTTTACAGCTATCGCATATCTGTCATCAGCAGGCAGTTCTTTCAAGGCTCGTGTAATCAGTTTGCGGATATCCTTGCAGAAAAAAGCGTCAGCGTACATTGCACCATATAGGACAGTGGGAGATACCGCCCACGAATCGCTTGTGATACGGGCCGCCCAATCACTTTTTCCTGCAGCATACGAAATCATTCCCGGTGCTGTATACGCCCATATCTCGTTAATCAATTGAGGGTCGATCTGATACCAGTGCGGATTCAGATTTTCGTCACCTGTGAACGGAGGGGTGAATCCAAGATGCATTAATCCGAGTGCAGCCCTATTGGCTAGCCATACACGGTCACGGATATGATACACCCATCCTTCACGCATATTGGCATAAGTAGGTTCTACGCCATATTTCTCCATTAATAGTAAGTAGATATACTCAACATCAGTATCGTCATCAGAGAATGCACCGTTATACTTCTGCAATTTATCTATATTTTTAGTGTAACCGAATGGAAATCTGGATTCCGGGGCAGGTTCATCTACAAACTTGTTCTCAAAAGGAAGTCCATATATGTTTCCTACCATTTGCCCGATCCAAGCTCCGGCTATTTTGTCTTTTAACTCTGTCTTTGAAATCTTCTGTGCAGAGATAAATAAGATGTTAGTAATTAAAACAAGTAAAAAGATGATTGGTTTTTTCATACTTATCAGGGTTGATTTGTTGGAAGGTACACTTTTCTATGTGAACCTTCCAATTGTGGTTAATAATCTTTGTTTTGAGATAATTTTGGATTTGCATTTAAAATATCCGTAGGAATTGGAAATACATTTCTAAAAGTTTCTGAACTTTGGTCAGGGTGTGCCCAATATTTTTTCAGATATTTTCCGAAACGTATCATATCTTCATGGCGCCATCCTTCCCATGCCAGTTCTCTGCCTCGTTCTGCATAAAGTTCATCAATCGTCAATTGGCTTGTAGTATATGCATCAAGACCTGCTCTTGTACGAATCTTCTTGAAGTCTGCCAGTTGGATGGCCTCACTTGTTCTGTTTTGTCGTACCAAAGCTTCTACATACATTAATACAACATCGGCATAACGGAAGATGGCAAAGTCGTTGTCCATACTAACTGTATATTCTTTTAAAGAACCATCAGTCTGGTAATGCCATTTCCAGCAGCGTGCACCATCGTATGTGCCACGTCCTCCGTTGCTATTGTAATATTTTTCTTCGGAGAAGACAGGAGTATATTCGAAACCAAGATCCTTTCCGCTTAGGTCTACTTGAGGACCGTATAACCAGCTCTGACTTCTGCGAAGATCTTGTTCTGCGTATGTTTGGAAAAAGTCTGGTTGGCAGAGAAAACCCGACCATGGGGCTGCCGGAATATTAAATGTTGCTTGTGATGCAGCTTCCAATGTCAGCGTATGCAGATAGAATGAACTACTGCTACCACTAGTATATACTCTATCATAAAGGATTACAAAGATGTTCTCCTTAGAATCTTCGTTTTTAATGTCAAAGTTAGTAGAATAGGAGTCTTCAATGCTGTAAGCACCTATATCCATAATGTCTTTACAGGCTTTCTCTGCTTTGTCATACATTGGAGTACCGAACCATGCTTCTGCATTCAGATACATTTTCGCAAGAATACAATAAGCGGCAGCTTGTGTGACCCGTCCATAATTAGTATCTGAAGGCTCCCTGTCTAGGAACTCGATATTGTCATTAATTTCTTTTTCCAGATAATTGAAAATATATTCACGACTTTTTTGTTCCGGGTATTCGGTTTCCGTGTAGTCAGTTGTGAAAGGTACGTTTCCCCAACAAGAAATGGCTTGGTAATAGTAGAAAGCACGCAGTATTTTCATTTCGGCTATAATCTTCTCTTTTCCTTCAAACTGGATAGGTGATAGTTCCGTTTCGTAAATAATTTCATTACATGCAGCAATACCATTAAATATCCAGTTCCAGCCCCTTGTTAATAATTTATTTGCAGGTGGAATTTTATTCGTCTGGATTTCTTCATAACGTCCATTACTGTACCAGGAACCACCACAAGCGGGAACAGCACATTCATCAGAAGCTTGTAAAAGTAGCGTCCATAAACTTTGTTCGGAATTGTATCCTTGTAATTTCGTATATGCCCTACCTGCATTGGCTACCAGTTCCTTCTCATTTTTAAAGAAGTCATTCATAGCTACTCCTGTATAAACAGTTTCGCTAAGATCGGTACATCCGTATAATAATATACAGATAACGAAACTTAATATTATATTTGTCTTTTTCATGGTAATCTTATTTTTTAGAATACTATATTAACTCCAAAAGTAAATTCTGTTGTACGCGGATAATAGCTCAAACTTTCCATACCGGGTTCCAGTCCGGAAAGGGCAACTTCTGGGTCGACACCAGAATAACCGGTGATACAGAATATATTCTGTGCAGTAAGAGACAATCTTAGTCTTTTTATCATTTTAGATGTGAAATCCCAAGTATATCCAAAGGTAACATTATCTAGTTTTAAATAAGAAGCATCCTCTATATATTTGGAGGAATATTTATAGGTCGTACTTGTGAAATTCGTTTGAGATAACCAGTTTGATGAGATATTTCTAAGTCCGATGCTGCTTAGATTTTCATATTCCATCGCATAGTTGTTCAGAATTTCTCCGCCGATAGATGCACGCAGTGAGAAACTCAAGTCGAATTTCTTATATCTGAAGGTATTACTCCAGCTAAGAGTGGCATCCGGATAAGCACAGCCAATTTTTTCCCATTGTTCTTCCGGTACGGAACCGTCTGCATTTTGTCCTAGCAATACATCTTTTCCATCTGTATCAGTTCCTAACCATATAGGACCATAGAAAGTACCCAATGACTGTCCTTCTATCAGACGTTGAGTGTAGCAGGCAGCACTTGTAGACCATCCCACTTTGTATGTTCCGTTAGTGAATTCATCATTGGTGAATTTCACCAATTTGTTTTTATTGTGCGAAACGGTAAGTGAGGTATTCCATGTAAAGTCCCTAGTGTTAAAAGGTGTACCGGATATCGTCAGCTCAACTCCTTCATTAGTTACTTTTCCAACATTCGTAAACAAGGTATTATATACATAAGGAGGTGTTGGCACGATGTAGTCATATAGCAAGTTTGATGTAGTCCGTTTGTAATAATCAAAAGTGAACGAGAGGTGGTTGTCAAACATTGTCATATCGACACCAACGTTGAACTCTGCTTTTTTCTCCCATTTTAGATCCGGATTTGCATTACTTGCAGGTTGATAAGTATTGATCCATTGGCCATTGTAATAGAATTTACCGGCTGTAGTCATCATCATCAAAGATTTGTAGTTTGAGAAATCCTGGTTACCGGTAACTCCGTATCCGGCTCTCAATTTTAAATCATCGATCCATTTGACATTCGAGAGGAATTTCTCTTTATTTATACGCCAACCTACGCTGACAGCCGGGAACCATCCCCACTTATTATTGTCACCGAAACGGCTGGAGCCATCACGACGTAGTGAAGCAGACAAAAGATATTTATCATCGTAGTTGTACATAAAACGTCCGAAGAATCCGATATATGTATTATCTTCTTTATTGGACGACATGCTGGCTTTGCCTTCAGTTAGATTCGTTCCTGTTCCGATGTTATGAGTCTGGTTGTCATCGAAGTCGAAACCGGAATTTGTCATGGATGCAGATGTGCTGTAAGTATACTGGTATGTATATCCGAGTAATGCCTGAATGGAATGTTTTCCGAAAATATTCGAGTAATTTAAAGTAGACTCATATTGTGTATCGTTTTCCTGATAGTTTTCAATATAGGCTTGCCCGTTTGTTCCTATTAAACTTGGATAATAATGTGTGTAGTATTCACGTGTCTCATATTGTTCCTTGTCGTATGAAACAAAGTTCTCCCATTTTAATCCTTTTATAGGCAATATGTTTAGAGTAGCACGAATATTTGCACCATAATTATCATTCTTACTTTCCATGTTCCTTTCGTTAATGATCGCTACCGGATTGTAATATTCCATTGCTTTGATACGGCTATATCCTCCGGCATCCGGATCGCTGTCGTCATAAACAGGCTCTGTTGGATTATGGGTAAATGCCTGCATAAAAGCACTTGTAGAGGAAGGGCTGTATTTGCGATGAATGATATTCAGGTTATAATCCAAATCGACCCATTTATCTAATAATGACTGGCGAATATTGGTACGTGCCATTAGCTTTTCGGAGCTATTATGCTTTTGCAAGCCATCGCTCTTTTCATAATTGAAAGAAGTGTGGTGTGAGAACTTCTCGGAACCTCCGGATATAGACAAGTTGTGCTTATGGCTGAACGGAGTTTGTGTAATTTCTTTAAACCAATCGGTATCACTGTCAAAAATATAACTTTCCAATTCTGGGCGATATTCCTTGATAACAGATTTGTATTCGCTTGCCGATAAAGGTTTTGCTCTGCGTGAAACGACTCCCACGGTGAGTTGCCCATCATAAGAAACTTCCGTTTTGCCACTTCTTGCACGTTTAGTTGTGACGATGATTACTCCATTCGTACCTCTTGTTCCATAAATAGCAGCTGCCGAACCATCTTTTAATACGTCAATTGATTCCACTTCCTGAAAATTGATATTTCTGATATCTGCACCTGCCACCCCATCAATAATAATTAATGGACCTTGGCCTGCGGAAAGCGTGTTTGTTCCGCGAAGTAATACTTCGTATTTGGCTGTCGGATCAGCACCGTTCGGGTTGATAATTTGTAATCCTGCCACTTTTCCTTGCAACATTCCCATAGCATTGGTGAATGTTCCAGGATTGAGGTCATCTTTCTTCATGCTGGTAACCGATCCTGTAAGCTCTTTCTTTGTGGTAGAGCCGTAGCCGATTACTACAACGTCATTAAGCACTTTCGAGTCTTCGCGCAGGTGTATTACAAGCTGTGTCTGATTTCCTACTTGTTGTTCAACAGTTGCATAACCTACATAAGATATAACCAATACATCAGAAGGATTCGCTTTTACATTGAAGGTTCCATCAACTCCTGTAATAGAACCATTTGTTGTACCTTTAACAAGGACACTGGCACCGATAATGGGTTCATTTGCTTCATCGAGGACTGTACCTCTTATTGCCTTCTGGGCAATAGCATCATTGCTCATCAAAGAAAATACTATTAACAACATACTTGTCAATAGACCGTGGATTGAACATTGTTTTATCATAATAACAGAATTAAGGATGATTATTGTATTTCTTTTCTCAAAGGTATAGATACTTGTGCTCCCATTCTGGTAACAGAAATAGAAGAGGCTTTACTTGCAAATATAATTGCATCTTTTAGATTTTTGCCCTCAGACAGAGCTACGCACAATCCGCCGCAGAATGTATCTCCGGCAGCGGTTGTGTCTACTGCTTCTACCTTGAAGGCTGGAATGTGGATAAACTCATTGTTTTCATAGGCGAGAGCTCCTTTGGCTCCCATCGTAATAATGACAGTTTTTATGCCTTTCGAACTAATATAACGAATCGCTTCTTTTGCCGATTCATCATCTGTAATGTGCATTCCCGAGATGATTTCAGCCTCTGTGACATTAGGAATAAGAATGTCGACATTGGCTAATAACTCGTCAGGCAGTTGTTGGGTAGGGGCAGGGGCGGGATTTAATATAACGGTAATTCCATCTTTTTTCGCCATTTTGGCTGCATAAGTGACACTCTCGATTGGAGTTTCCAACTGCATGATGACGATGGATGCCTGTTTGATGGCAGGTTCTGCATGCTGTATGTCATCAATAGATAAAGTCCCGTTGGCTCCGGAAGCAACAACAATACAGTTTTCCCCTTTTTTGTCGACATTGATAAGAGCTACTCCTGACGGTTCCTGCGGGGTAATTCCTACATAAGTAGTGTCGATCTTTTCTTTGTGAAACATTTCCAAGGTTTCATTTCCAAAAATGTCATTCCCTATTTTACATATGAAAGTGACATCTCCTCCTAGTCTTGCAGCAGCTACGGCTTGGTTAGCTCCTTTGCCGCCATGATTCATTAAGAAGTTTCCTCCCAGAATTGTTTCTCCTGGTTTTGGTAGACGGTCTGATTTGATAACCATGTCCGTATTACTACTACCTATCACTACGATTTTCTTCTTTGTGTCCATATAATGAGTATTAAGTATTAAGGCGAATTGAATCGTAAACGATGCGCAATCGTTTGTGCAAATATAGAAATTTTTTTCAAAACAAAATATTTTTCTTGCTTTTTTCTCAAATAAAATGTTATTTTTGCAAAAAACAGCCAGTAATGAAGAAAACTCTGATTGATGTATCAAAGAAAACTGGGTACTCTATCTCTACGATTTCCAGAGTGTTAAATGGGAAATCAGAGAAATATAGGATCAGCCAGTCTGCTAAGGAGGTTATTTTGCAGTCCGTTAAAGAATTGAACTATCAGCCTGATATAGTTGCGCAAAGTTTGCGCAATAACACGACATATACTATAGGCCTTCTTGTACCACACATAGATAATCCTTTTTTTGCCAATATAGCAAGTGTTGTCATCCGTGAAGCACAACGTTATAATTATACTGTCATGCTTATCGATACCCTGGAAGATCCTGTTCAGGAAAATAAAGCTATCGATTCGCTTCTATCGCGTAAAATAGACGGCATTATTTTGGTTCCAACCGGTGAAAACCCTTCTAAACTCGAGGAAATTAGTACTAGAACTCCGATTGTGCTAATTGACCGCTATTTTGAGAAGCATAATTTGCCATACGTAGCTACTGATAATTATATAGGAGCTTATCAGGCAACGAAATTATTATTAGAATCGGGGCATAGTAAGATTCTCTGTATTCAGGGGCCGGATATTTCTATAACAACTAAGGAACGTGTGCGCGGGTATCTTGATGCGCTTCGCGAAGCTGGTTATCAGGATAACGCAATGATAAGAGGAAATGAGTTCTCGATTCAGAATGGTTATATTGAGACTAAGTTGGCTCTGAACTCTACCACAAAACCTACTGCTATATTTGCGTTAAGTAGTACAATTCTTTTGGGAGCCGTCAAAGCATTAAATGAGCATAAAGTGAGAATTCCTCAAGATATGTCTATCATTTCGTTTGATGATAACTTATATCTGGACTATTTGAACCCTCCTATTACTCGTATTGCACAATCACTGGAGAATATTGGCATTATTGCTGTAAAAATGTTGATGCAGAAGATTTTGGAAGAAACTGAATTACATTCGGAGATTCTTTTGAAACCTAATATTATAAAACGGGATTCGATAAAGGTGTTAACTGATAGAAAGTAGTATTTTAGATAATAGAAAAAATCGGGCTTGAACAATGTCAAGCCCGATTTTTTACATATTAATACCGTTTCTTATGCTGCCGGATCTGGTGCTTCACCACCGCCTTCATTTCCACCTTCTCCGTTGCCTTCATTTCCATTGTCAGGCGTACTTGACACCATTGCCTTTTGACACCAACTATATGAATTTATAAGTATCAAGAGTTCTGGGCTCAGTTGTAATTCTTGGGGATTGGGGGGATTTGATTCAGGGCAATCACATCCCTAAAAATTGATTCATTCCGGTACTATTTTGAGCTAAATTCATAGTTACAAGGACTAATCTAACGCAATACAGTTTTTAGTAATTCTTCTTAGAACTATTATTTTCTTCGTTCCCTAATGAGTTTTCGTTCCACTTAAGTGGAGCGATAGTTCAACTTAAGTGGTTCTATCGTTCGACTTAAGTAGAACGAAAACTGAAGTGCAGATCTAATTATTATTTATAAAAGCCAGGAAACTAAATACAGTATTAAGACAGGTTATCTCTTACTGACTATTGGAAGCTACTGTTTAGTTCATTTCCGTACCGGAATGAATCTATTTTTAAGGGTGTGATTGCCCTGAATCAAATCCCCAAAATTTTCAGATTGAGCCGGGTTCTGGTGGAATCACTCATATGTGAGGTGGATGTTGCTCATTCTTTTTCAGGTAAAGACACTAATTTATGCATTAAATGAGAAAATACGATATCCCCCCTTTATATTTTCTTTTAAAAACGATACCTTTGAAGTGTTTTCTTTCTTTTTTATCAAGTATGGATTGATTTCCGGCAAGTTCTCCTATATTTCCCGAATTAATATTCATTAACTTATTTGCCGTAATACTTTTTAATGCCTCTTGTGTATTAGCTAATAGATATTGAACTATTAACTTTAAAGACTAATATTATGGAAAAAGATTCTCCTTTTTCATCCACCGGCAGAAGGTGTATTGTAACCCTAATGTGCATATTTGTCACTGCTTTTGTTTATGCACAACAGCAAAAAATATCGGTTAGTATCAAAGAGCTTCCTCTTAAAGAGGCTATCAGTCAGATAGCAGAGAAGGCATTGATGAATGTAGCCTATAGCAAAGAATTTGTGGATACGAGTAGGAAAGTGTCATTGGAGGTAAAAGACACAGATGTAAGCAAAGCACTAACTCTTTTGCTAAAAGGGACTAACATTGGGTTCCGTTTCCTGGATGACAGTATTTTATTTTATAATAAAGAATATCAAAATAAAACTGAACCTGTTGATTCGCAAGGAGAGAAAAAGGAACTGTATGTGAAAGGTAAAGTTACTGACGAGAATGCGGAACCGATCATCGGAGCCACCGTATCGGTAAAAGGCTCGACTACAGGTACAATCACCGATATCAATGGTCAGTATTCCATCAAGGTACCCTATGGAAGTACACTTCGGTACTCATACGTCGGCTACCGTGAAGAAAGCGTCATAGCGAAAGCAACGGCAGTAAACGTAGTGATGAAAGAGAATGCTGTCAGCCTAGAAGATGTAGTAGTTGTAGGTTATGGCGTGCAAAAGAAAGTGAATGTAACAGGTGCCGTATCTATGGTTAAAGCGGAGGCTATTGAGAACAGGCCTATAACTAACGTAACTACGGGGCTGCAAGGATTGTTGCCTGGAGTTAGTATCGTTTCTTCTTCGGGGCAGCCGGGTGCTGTGCCCAGCATCAACATTCGTGGTACGGGAACTATTAACAGTAGTACAGCACCTTTGATCTTGATTGATGGAGTAGCCGGGGGAGACATCAACTTATTGAATCCTTCGGACATCGAAAGCGTATCCGTACTGAAAGATGCCGCCTCATCAGCTATTTATGGGGCACGTGCCGCTAACGGTGTTATTCTTGTAACGACTAAAAAGGGAGAAAAGAAAGAGCGTGTAGTATTTCAATATAACGGATATGCCGGATTCCAGACTCCCACAGCATTGCCCGAACTTGTTAACGGAAGGGAATACATGGAACTCTCCAACGAAGCCATGAGTGCTGCCGGATTTTCCAAGCCCTATACGCAAGAGGCTTTCGATAAATATGATTCGGGACTGTATCCCAACGAATATTCCAATACTGACTGGATTGACGAAATATACAAAAGCCGGGCTTTTCAAACGGGGCATAATGTGAGTGCACGGGGTGGAAGCGAGAAAACCGGATTTTTTATGTCGTATGGTTTTCTGGATCAGGATGGACTGGTTGTAGGTGACGGATATAGTTCCAAAAGACATAATGCGCGTATCAGTGTAAACACGGAGGTGTATGATCGTCTGAAACTGACCGGACAGATGAGCTATGTCGATTTCTATAAAAAGGACTTAGGTTATAGCGGCACATCAGGAGTATTCCGCCTGTCACAGCGTATGTCTCCGTTACTTCCCGTCATGTGGCAAATTCCTGACGAGAATGGCCGAATGGTGGATAGTGAGAACTGGTCGTACGGTTCGGTGCGTAACCCCTTGCAAGTAGCCTATGAGTCGGGAATGGAAGAACGGAAAACACGTGTGCTCAATGGTATTTTCAATGCAGATCTCAAAATTATAGACGGACTGAACGTAGGTATGCAGTACTCTGCAAATATATATACCCGCCAGGTGGATGAGTTTAACCCGAAGATGTTGTCTTATTACTCGGACGGTAGCCCGTTGAAAGCAAATGAAGATGCCAAGGACTATATCTCACAAAGCCATCTCGACGTTATGACCCAAACGTTGCAATTCACAATGAACTTTAATAGGACCATAGGACGCCACGAGTTGGGAGCATTGATGGGATTTTCGCAAGAGTGGGAAAACAGAAGCACACTGGGTGCTACGCGTGATAATGTGATGGTTGAGGATATTCACGTTATTAGTGCCGGAATGATTAATTTTATGAATAGCGGAACAAAAGACGAGTGGGCTTTGCGTTCTTACTTTGGTCGTGTCAACTATGCTTTTGACGGTAAATACCTGTTTGAAGCTAACCTGCGTGCCGATGGAACTTCAAGATTTGCCAAGGGCAATCGTTGGGGATATTTTCCATCGTTTTCGGCAGGATGGAACTTTTCACGTGAAAAATTTATGGAGTTCGCTACTTCGGTATTGAGCTCGGGCAAGCTGCGTGCTTCCTGGGGTGAGTTGGGAAATCAAAACATTCCCGGTAATTACTACCCCTACTTGTCACCTATCATAACCGAAGAGTCTTATCCTATCGGAGCTTCTAATACACCTGTTATGGGACTTTGGCAAAACAAAATCGGTAATCCCGACATCAAGTGGGAAACCATCCGCATGCTTAATTTCGGGGTAGACCTTAGTTTTTTGAACAATAGACTGAATGTGGACTTTGATTGGTATAAGAAAGAAAATATTGATGCATTGGTTCGTCCCGATGTTCCGGCTATTGTCGGGGTTTCCAGTAGTAACGTAGGTTATGTCAATCTTGGTAAGATTGATGTCAAAGGATGGGAACTTAATCTGTCATGGCGTGATAAGATCGGAAGTGTAAATTACAATCTCGGGTTCAATCTGTCGGACGCCCGTAATAAGATTACCGATTTGGGTGGAACTCCGGAGTCGCTGACCAGTACGGCTTCCGGTTCGTATCGTCGGGTAGGTGATCCGATAGGTGCTTTCTATGGTTATCTGACTGATGGGCTGGCGCAAGTGTATGACTTCGAATCGGTGAATACAACTACAGGTAAGTACCAGAAACCAAAATTTCCTCTTGTTGCATCACAAAACGGCATTGTACAGCCCGGAGATATTAAGTATCGGGACATCAGTGGTCCTGACGGCGCTCCCGACGGGGTAATTGATGACTACGACAAAGTGGTGTTTGGCGAGAAAGAGCCCCATTACACCTATGCAATCAAGGGTGGTTTGGAATGGAAAGGCATTGATTTCAGTTTCTATTTGCAAGGCGTAGGCAAAGTTGCCGGTTACCTTGAGGATGAGGCTCGACATGCGTTTATCAATGACTACTCAATTCCTAAAAAAGAGCATCTTGACAGATGGACGCCTATGAATCCAAATGCTTCTTATCCCAGACTTTATCAGTCGCAGGAGCACAACAGGCTCTTCAGTGATTACTGGAAAGAGGATGCATCGTACTTGCGCCTGAAGAATATTCAGATAGGTTATCGTTTTCCTGCCCGGATGGTGGCACCTCTTGGCATTAATAGTCTTAGAGTATATGCTTCGGCAGATAACTTGTTTACTAAAACCGATTACTTCGGAGCTTATGACCCTGAAGTGAGGACCACCAGCGGAGATGTCTATCCGCAAGTAAAAACCTATGTTTTTGGATTATCAATAACATTCTAACCTATTAAACGACTATAAAGATGAAATACTCAAAATACTTTTTAATCATTGCTTTCTTTGGTATAGTTACCTCATGTAGTGATTTTCTGGATAGAACGAACCCTAACGAGCCGGACAATGTAACATTCTGGGTGAATGAAGATCAGCTTAAAAATGCCTTGCCTCCCTGTTACGAAGCTTTACAAAAAGACTATCTCGTGAATTGGAGTGAATCGACGGCCGAAACTGTCATGTGGGGGAATATTACTAGTGGACTAAGTAAGGTTTCGGGAGGCAAGCACTCTTATACTGACGGCTTCCCCTTCACTACCTATTGGACAGGAGCGTATAGCTATATTTATCGCTGCAATAATTTTCTGGACAACTATAATAAAGCGCAGGTAGCTCAAAATAAGAAGGACGTTTATGCCGCAGAAGTAAAAACCATCCGGGCGCTTATGTACTTTTACCTCACGACATTTTGGGGTGATGTACCTTGGGTAGGAGAAGTCATCCAGCCCGAAGATGCATATATCGAACGTACTCCCAGAGAGAAAGTCATCGACCAGCTCGTCGAGGATTTGAAATGGGCGGCGGAGCGTATGCCTGAAGAAAGGTATACGGGCGATAAACTGGGAAGACTCGACCGTTGGGGCGCTTTAGCCATATTGGCACGTATTGCCTTGCAAAACGAAAGGTGGGAACTGGCTGCAAAAACGAGTGAGTATATCATCGAAAACAGTCCCTATGGCCTGTATGAATATGAAAAGCTATTTCATCACGAAGGAGATGTCGAGAATGATCCGAAAAATATCGAAGCCATCGTATATAGCCTTTTTGTACCTGAAATCCGTACACAAAGTCTGCCCAATGAAACTTGCAGTCCGACAGACTATATACGCCTCAATCCAACGAAGTCATTAGTGGATGCTTATCTGTGTACAGACGGTAAACCGGCAAAAACCGGATTGGAATATTATAAAAAGACCGGTGTGCAGACCTCATCGTTATACAAGTCGCCTGAAGAGCATTATGTGGATTATTTCCAGAACAGAGATCCTAGAATGAAGATGACTTTATATGCTCCGGGTGACAAATGGCCGGGAGGAGATGACGGTGATCCTGATACGGATAAGGCCAACGAGATATTTAATCTGCCTCGTTTTGCTTCATTGCAAGATAATAACCGTGTGGGGGCAAATAGCCGTACAGGTTTCTATCTGAAAAAGTATAACGATATTGATTTGGCCGGTTCGAGTGTGGGTGGGCATGGGAATCTCAATGTCATCCGCTTTGCCGAAATCTTGCTGATTTATGCCGAAGCCACTTTCGAACTACAAGGCAAGAAACTGACACAAACACAGATTGATTACTCCATCAACAGGCTTAGAGATCGTGTGAATATGCATCGTATGAACCTTGACGAACTTGGCGCATGGGGGATGGATCTCGAAACCGAATTGAGAAGAGAACGTCGCATTGAGTTGGCAGGTGAAGGAACAAGATACGCCGATGTGATGCGCTGGCGTGAAGGCGAACTTCGCTTTGGACGTGCCATCACCGGTCCCAGCCTGAAAGTTTGTATGAATGATTTGGGCGCCAACCCGTATCCCGATACCGGAGTAGATGAGTTTGGTGATGTTATCTACGAAAAGTCTACCGCGGAAGGCGGAGCACGCTACTTCGACGCAACGAAACATTATTTGTGGCCCGTGCCTAATCCCGAGCGTCAGAAGAATCCTCTGTTAGGACAAAATCCGGGCTGGGAAAAGTAATCATAAAAAAATAGAAACCATGTATTCAATGAAGAAATATTTATTATTGTTTTTATGCCTGACTTTGGGCGTTGCCTATGCGCAAGATACTCTACGGGTGCGGGTAATGACCTATAATTTAAGATTTGGCGAACTGGCATCTTTAGAGGAACTTGCTCATCACATCAAATCCTTCAAACCTGATTTTGTGGCGCTTCAGGAAGTGGATAGCAAAACAGACCGTAAGCGTACCCCGCATCAGAAGGGGAAGGATTTTATATCCGAACTTGCCTATCATACAGGGATGTTTGGGCTTTACGGAAAAACGATTGACTATTCTACCGGTTATTACGGTATTGGGATGTTAAGTAAATATCCATATATTTCTGTCCAAAAGATAATGCTGCCCCATCCGGTCAAAGAGCATGAGAGGCGGGCCATGCTGGAGGGATTATTCGAAATGGGTAATGATACCATTGTTTTTACCTCTACGCATCTGGACGTCAACTCTCAAGAAACACGGGCGGAGCAAATAAAATTTATTACCGGGCATTTCAAAAATTATAAATATCCTGTAATTTTGGGAGGTGATTTCAACGCGCGTCATTACTCGGAGGCAATACGTGGTATGGATAGCTGGTTTGCTGCAAGCAACGATGATTTTGGAATGCCGGCATGGAAACCTGTGATTAAGATCGATTACTTGTTTGCTTACCCGCAAAAAGGATGGCGTGTGATTAGTACACAAACTGTTCAGTCGCTTTTGTCAGACCATTTACCGATTATTACGGAACTGGAATATGTGAAAGAAGCATCGAAGAAAAAATATTGATACTCACTTATAACATTTATGATTTTCTATGATACATACAATAATCAAGTATTTATTGATTTCAACAACGCTTTTTTTCTGCTCATGCCACAAGCCTAAGACGGATATTATCACCCCCGCCAAACAGTTAATAGAACGTCAGATTGGGGAAAGAGCACAGTCTATCCACTTTGAATATATCGAACCATCCGACGGTAAAGATATATTCGAAGTGATAGCAAGCGACGGCCGGCTTACCCTAAGGGGAAGTAGCTCCGTTGCTATCTGTTACGCTTTTCATACGTACATGAAAGAGGCCTGCAAGAGTATGAAAACATGGAGCGGTGAACATATAACGTCGGTGATGCCGTGGCCCGATTATGAATTGTATGAACAAGTGTCCCCTTATGAGTTGCGCTATTTCCTTAATGTTTGTACATTCGGCTACACTACTCCTTACTGGGACTGGGAGCGTTGGGAAAAGGAAATTGACAGGATGGCTCTTTATGGTGTAAATATGCCCTTGGCTACCGTGGCCAGCGAAGCCATTGCGGAACGGGTATGGCTGCGTATGGGATTGAACAAAGAAGAAATCCGTGAGTTTTTCACTGCCCCTGCACACCTTCCCTGGCATCGCATGGGCAATTTGAACAAGTGGGACGGTCCCTTATCTGATGCATGGCAACAGAACCAAATCGCTTTGCAGCATCAAATCCTGACCCGTATGCGCGAGTTGGGTATGCAGCCCATAGCGCCTGCGTTTGCAGGTTTCGTGCCGGAAGGATTTGTGCAGAAACATCCCGACACACAATTCCGGCACATGCGGTGGGGTGGTTTTGATGAAGAGTACAACGCCTATGTATTGCCACCGGATTCACCTTTTTTCGAAGAGATAGGCAAACTGTTTGTCGAAGAGTGGGAAAAAGAGTTTGGAGAAAATACGTATTATCTCTCGGATAGTTTTAATGAGATGGAGCTGCCTATCGATAAGGAAGATAAAGAAGCGAAATATAAGTTATTGGCCGAGTATGGAGAAACGATCTATAAATCAATTGCAGCCGGAAACCCGGATGCCGTTTGGGTTACACAGGGATGGACATTCGGATATCAACATTCATTCTGGGATAAAGAATCGCTTAAAGCCTTGTTAAGCAATGTACCTGATGATAAAATGATTATCATTGATTTGGGCAATGATTATCCGAAATGGGTATGGAGCACCGAACAAACATGGAAAGTACATGATGGATTTTACGGAAAGAAATGGATATTCAGCTATGTACCCAACTTTGGCGGGAAAAACACCATGACAGGAGACTTGGACATGTATGCTAGTTCCTCGGTCAAAGCATTACGTGCCGCAAATAAAGGTAACTTGATTGGGTTCGGTTCTGCCCCTGAAGGACTCGAAAACAATGAGGTTGTTTACGAACTGTTAGCCGATATGGGATGGTCATCAGATAGTATCGACCTGGACGATTGGATGAAGATATACTGCGAGGCCCGTTATGGAGGATATCCCGATGCCATGGAGGAAGCTTGGAAACTTTTTCGGAAAACAGCATATAGTTCTTTATATTCATACCCCCGTTTTACCTGGCAAACCGTAATACCCGATCAACGGCGGATCAGTAAAATCGACCTTAGTGATGATTACTTGCAGGCTATACGTTTGTATGCTAGTTGCGCTGACGAACTGAAAAGCTCTGAATTATACAGAAACGACCTCATAGAGTTTGTTTCGTATTATGTAGCGGCTAAAGCTGAAAATTTTTATAAGCAGGCCTTGAAAGATGATTCGGAGAATCGTGTTCTCGCAGCGCAACGTAATCTGCAACAAACTGTTGATTTGTTGATGGACGTTGACAGGCTGTTGGCCTCTCATCCTTTATATCGATTAGAAGAATGGGTGGAACTTGCGCGCAATAGCGGAACAACTCTTCAGGAAAAAGATGCTTATGAAGCAAATGCCAAACGCTTGATTACAAGTTGGGGTGGTATTCAGGAAGATTATGCTGCCCGTTTCTGGAGCGGGCTGATTAAAGACTACTATATCCCTCGTATACAGCTCTATTTCACAAAAGACCGGAATAAAATCCGAGAATGGGAGGAGCAATGGATCACATCTCCCTGGAGCAACAGTACGACTCCGTTTGATGATCCGGTCGAGGCTGCATTGAGTTTAATAGAGAAAACAAATAAGTGATAGCTTTTATGAAAAAGATTGTATTGGCATTCGACTCGTTTAAAGGTTCGGTCGGTTCTTTTGAGATAGCAAAAGCTGCCGAAAAAGCGATTCAGGAGGAATTACCCGACTGTCAGATTATACGTTTCCCCATAGCTGATGGCGGCGAAGGGACTACAGAAGCTCTATGCTCTGCCCTTCATGCTCAAACGGTGTCATGTCGGGTGCATGATCCATTCATGAAGCCAATTGAAGTATCGTATGGCATCGTAAACAATGGTGCGATGGCTATTATCGAAATGGCCTCGGCCTGCGGTCTGCCATTGATTGATTCAAATCGAAGAAATCCCATGAAGACTACGACTTATGGAGTTGGAGAAATGGTTGCTGACGCATTAAAACGCGGGTGTCGGGAATTCATTATCGGGATCGGCGGAAGTGCTACGAATGATGCGGGAATAGGTATGCTGAAGGCTTTAGGTGCACGCTTTTTAGATAGCGGAAACGGTGAGTTGGAGCCTGTCGGCGAAAATCTGATAAAAGTTCATCAAATAGATATTTCCCAATTAAATCCGGCATTGAAGGAAAGTCATTTTACGATCGCCTGTGATGTTAGTAATCCATTTTTTGGAGAAGAGGGTGCGGCCTATGTATATGCTCCCCAAAAAGGGGCAAATAGTTTGCAAGTGATAGAGTTGGACAATGGGTTGCGGCATTATGTACAGGTGATAAAGGAATATACAAATATGGATATATCACAGCTTCCCGGTGCTGGAGCAGCCGGAGGAATGGGAGGCGGCTTACTTCCGTTTTTGAATGCAGAATTGCAATCCGGAATAGAAGTTATATTGAAAACGCTTCGTTTCGAGGAGGTCGTCCGACAGGCAGACCTGATACTGACCGGAGAGGGGAAGCTGGATCACCAGACTTGTATGGGAAAAGCGCTGGACGGAATCTTACGTGTCGGTGAGAGATGTCAGGTTCCGGTGATAGCGTTGGGGGGAGCGGTCGAAGCCACCGAAGCGCTTAATAGGATGGGGTTTACTGCCGTACTGCCTATTCAACCTTTTCCGGTAACACTTGAAGAGGCGATGCAACCGGAGTTTACGAAAGAAAACATAGAGAGAACGGTGCGACAGGTGGTGAGAATCATAAAACAATTTACTAAATAATACTCAATGACAGCGATAGGCGCATTAATCGGGCTTTCATTATCCATACTGTTAATCATAAGAAAGCTTTCTCCGATATACAGTCTGATTATCGGAGCGATAGTCGGAGGGTTGTTGGGAGGACTATCTTTAAATGAGACCGTAACGGTGATGACCGAAGGAGTGAAAGAGGTCACCCCGGCGGTATTGCGGATTCTGACAGCCGGAGTCTTGTCAGGCATATTAATACAAACCGGAGCTACCACGGTCATCTCCAATGCGATTATAAACAAAATGGGTGAAAAACGGGTATTTATGGCATTGGCACTCGCAACGATGTTGCTTTGTACGGTAGGCGTCTTTATTGATGTGGCTGTGATAACCGTTGCGCCGGTGGCTCTTTCGATAGGCAAGCGTCTAAACCTGTCTCCATCTGTGTTACTTATTGCTATGATCGGGGGAGGTAAATGTGGAAATATCATATCACCTAACCCGAACACCATTATAGCAGCCGGAAATTTTAATGCAGATCTATCGGCTGTAATGTTTGCCAATATTTTACCGGCAGTGATCGGTTTGTTTTTCACTGTTTTTGTTATTGTCCGTCTGATGCCTCAAACAGTGAAAAACAAAAAAACGATGATGCAAACAGAGGATAAAGAGGAAGAGAGAAATTTGCCCTCGTTAAGAACCAGTCTGATTGCTCCTGTTGTTACGATTGTTTTATTGGCATTACGTCCTGCGGCAGGAATCAATATTGATCCTTTGATAGCTTTGCCGGTAGGTGGTTTATGTGGTGCTATCTGTATGAAACAATGGAAAAATATTCTTCCGAGTATAGAATATGGACTGCAAAAGATGTCTGTGGTAGCTATTCTGTTGATAGGAACCGGAACTATTGCCGGTATCATAAAGAACTCTTCTTTGAAAGATTGGATTCTTACAGGATTGGATCATGCTCATATGAGTGATGCATTGATTGCTCCTATATCAGGCGCGTTGATGTCGGCGGCTACCGCATCGACAACAGCCGGAGCGACACTGGCTTCTTCTTCGTTCGCTGAAACGATATTGGCTATAGGCATTTCTGCGGTTTGGGGAGCGGCTATGATTAATTCCGGAGCTACAGTTCTTGACCATTTGCCACATGGTTCGTTCTTTCATGCGACAGGAGGCGTATGCGAACTCAATTTTAAGGAACGTCTGAAGCTGATACCTTATGAATCGCTTATAGGGATAGTGTTAGCTGCCGGAACGACTATTTTATATATAATAAGTAATTAAAAGAATCAAATATTATGAATCCGAACAAACGGTTACTTTCGCTTGATGTACTTCGGGGTATTACTGTTGCCGGGATGATCTTGGTCAACAATACAGGAAAGTGCGGGTATAACTTTGCCGCTTTTGCACATGCCAAGTGGGATGGCTTTTCGCCGGCCGATCTGGTATTTCCGATGTTTATGTTCCTGATGGGTATTTCGACCTACATCTCTTTGTGTAAGTATGACTTCCAGTGTCGACCGGCCATTACGAAAATCATAAAAAGAAGTCTCTTATTAATATTTATAGGTCTGGTTATGGAGTGGTTCATTACATCAATCGATAGTGGTAACTATTTTGATTTGAGTCAGCTCCGGTTGATGGGAGTTATGCAACGGCTTGGGATTTGTTATGGTATTACAGCCTTATTGGCCGTAGCAATACCGCATAAGCGTTTTATGCCATTAGCTATTATCTTGCTGATTGTCTACTTTATTTTTCAGTTATTTGGAAACGGATTTGAAAAGAGTGCGGATAATATCGTCGGGATGATTGATTCGGCTATTTTAGGGGCTAACCACATGTATCTTCAGGGCCGCCAGTTTGTCGATCCCGAGGGGATACTTAGTACGATTCCCGCTGTGTCTCAAGTAATGATCGGTTTTGTTTGCGGAAAGATAATCATCGATATTAAAGATAATGACCGCCGGATGCTGAATCTATTCCTTATAGGTACCACGCTGTTGTTTGCCGGCTATTTGTTAAGCTATGCCTGTCCTTTGAATAAACGTTTGTGGTCTCCTTCGTTTGTTTTGCTTACTTGTGGGATTGCGGCATTGTCATTGGCATTGCTACTTTATATCATTGATGTGAAGCAGAATAAAAAGTGGTTTTCGTTTTTTGAAGCATTTGGAGCGAATCCGCTTGTAATTTATGTGTTTAGTTGCATAGCCGGAGGATTGCTTGTGCATTGGCATATCCATACGGCTGTATTCAATAATTTGCTTAACCCGTTATTCGGAAATTACTTCGGTTCATTTATGTACGGTGTATTTTTCCTCTTGTTCAATGGGCTGTTGGGATATATTTTGTTAAAAAGAAAAATCTATATAAAATTATAAATCAGAATGAAAAGAAAAAGTGTATACACGTGTCTGGTTATGCTGCTTATGTCGTTGGCTCTTCAGGCTAAAGACAAAGACGTAGCTGTTGCGGAAGCATTATTGAAACGTTTGCTGCCGTCATACATCGAGAGTTTTCAGTTTCAAAAATTAAAAGGAGAGAAAGACTGCTTTACGATAGAGTCCGTAAAAGATAAAATTGTAATCGGTGGAAACAACGCCAATTCAATGGCGATGGGACTGAACCATTACTTGAAATATTACTGTCTCACTACAGTGTCATGGTATGCGGATATAGCCGTTGAAATTCCTGAAGAATTGCCGATGGTTGGTGAGAAGGTCGTTTCGGAAGCGAGAGTGGATACTCGCTTTTTCCTGAATTACTGCACGTATGGTTACACGATGCCTTGGTGGCAATGGAAAGAATGGGAGCGCTTTATTGACTGGATGGCCCTTAATGGTATAAATATGCCTTTGGCAATTACCGGACAAGAAGCTGTGTGGTATAAAGTCTGGTCGAAAATGGGAATGTCGGACATCGAAATACGCTCTTACTTCACGGGACCACCGTATCTGCCCTGGCATCGGATGGCTAACATAGATCGTTGGAACGGTCCGTTGCCGATGGAATGGCTGGAACACCAGGTAAGCTTGCAGAAAAAAATACTCGCACGTGAGCGTGAATTGAATATGAAGCCCGTATTACCAGCCTTCGCCGGACATGTACCTGCCGATTTAAAACGGATCTATCCCGAGGCCGATATTCAACATTTGGGCAAATGGGCCGGCTTTGCTGATGCATACCGTTGTAACTTTTTGAACCCTAACGATGCTTTGTTTGCGAAAATTCAGAAACTATTTCTTGATGAACAAAAAAAACTTTTCGGAACCGATCATATTTATGGTTTAGATCCTTTCAACGAGGTTGACCCGCCCAGTTTCGAACCCGAATATTTGCGGAAGATAGCTTCGGATATGTACGCTACATTGACGGCTGCCGATCCCAAAGCCCAATGGATGCAAATGACGTGGATGTTTTATTTTGATAAAGATAAATGGACTTCCGAGCGAATGAAGGCTTTGCTGACAGGAGTGCCACAGAATAAAATGATATTACTTGATTATCATTGTGAAAATGTTGAATTATGGAAAAGAACAGAGCATTTTCATAATCAGCCCTATATTTGGTGTTATCTGGGCAATTTCGGTGGAAACACGACTTTGACAGGTAACGTCAAAGAAAGTGGCGCACGACTTGAGAATGCTCTCATTAACGGTGGAGGCAACCTTAAAGGAATCGGCTCTACGCTGGAAGGATTGGATGTGATGCAATTTCCCTACGAATACATTCTTGAGAAAGCATGGAACCTGAATGTAGATGATAATAAATGGATTGAATGTCTGGCTGACAGACATGTGGGATGTGTGTCGCAGTCTGTGCGCGATGCTTGGAAACGATTATTCAATGACATTTATGTACAGGTGCCGCGCACATTGGGTACTTTACCCGGGTATCGCCCTGCATTGAATAAGAACAGTGAAAAACGGACAAGTAATGTGTATAGCAATGTTGAACTACTAGAGGTCTGGAGAAAACTGAATGAGGCACCTTCTGACCGGAGAGATGCTTTTCGCCTGGATTTGATTACTGTAGGCAGACAGGTGCTTGGAAACTACTTTCTTGATGTGAAAATGGAGTTTGACAGGATGGTTGAAGCTAAAGACCATCAGGCTTTGAAAGCTTGCGGCGAAAAAATGAAGGAGATATTGAATGATTTGGATAAGCTGAATGCCTTTCATCCTTATTGTTCGCTGGATAAATGGATTGATGATGCGCGGAAGATGGGAGATTCTCCCCAGTTGAAAGACTATTATGAAAAGAATGCTCGCAACTTGATTACTACTTGGGGTGGAAGCCTGAACGATTATGCCAGTCGTTCGTGGGCAGGACTGATAAGTGATTATTATGCAAAGCGCTGGGAGGTGTATATCGATACATTTATCAAAGCAGTTGGGGAAGATGTAGAGGTGGATCAGAAGCAACTTGAAGATGAATTAAAAGAAATAGAAGAAGGTTGGGTAAATGCAACTGATCGGAAGGATGTTCGAAAAGATGTTCATTCAACAACTGACGGATTATTATCATTCTCCACTTTTTTGTTCAGCAAATATCAAAGACTGGTGAAATAAATAAGAGACCTGTTTCATTTGTTGCTCGCGAATCATGCTATATCAGAAAGAATTAATATATTTGAAAGTAAGGACTTGATATAATAAGCTTTTTATTTTCATATTTAAAATGATTAAGATGTCCCAGAAATACTCACAGGATGAAGCCCAAGCTTTGGTTAAGGCTCTGAAAGAGGGGAACCAGCTGGCATTTAGTATTGTGTACAAGACGTATGCGGCGCAGACCTTTTCTTTGGCATTTAAATATTTGCTGAATAAAGAATTGGCTGAAGATGCTGTGCAGAACTTATTCTTAAAACTCTGGCTGAAAAAAGAAGAAATCGACGAGACAAAACCTATAAACAGATACCTTTTTACAATGTTGAAGAACGATCTGCTCAATACGTTGAGAGACTCAAAGAAAAATATCTATTTACTTGAGGATTGCCTTTCAATGGTTTTGGAATTGGAAGACAATTCTCAAAACGAAAACCTTAAACAAGAACAAATGAACATCATACAGCAAGCTCTTGAGCAACTTTCGCCACAACGCCGCAAGGTTTTTGAAATGAAAGTTTCGGGAAAATACTCCAATCAGGAAATAGCCGATAAACTTAATCTTTCGATCAATACAATTAAATTTCAATATAGCCAATCTTTGAAGCAGATTCGCGCGACAGTGGGAGAGCTTAGCCTATTGTTGCTTTATTGTATGATGTAGTTTTATCTCTTTTTGCTGAAATGGAACGTTCTTTTGAATTAACACGGTTTAACGTAGTCTGTATAATACTTTTTTGTAACAGTGTGTATTACTAATAGATATTGAAATATGAAATCAAAAAAGAAACATACAAGTCAGGACCTTGAAATAGTTGACGGCATCGGGAAATATATGGATGACGACATTCAGAGGATAATAGAAGGCAAACAGCTCGAATTGGGCGACAGAGAATTGCCTCCTTTTGATGAATATCGCATTTATAAGAATATTCAGGAAGCCGTGATGCGGGAAGAAAAACGAAAGAACAGGAGAATAAGGATGCCATTGTTCTTTAAGTGGACGGTAGCCTGTGCAATTGTTTTGCTTGTGATAGGTGTAGGATATAATTTCTATCAAAGTCATAGTGAGGCAAACCTTGTTTATCGGGAGGTCTGTGCTGTAAGGGGTGAAAAGCTACTCGTATTACTTCCTGATGGTAGCCGGGTGTGGTTAAATGCCGATTCTAAATTGACTTATCCGGAACAGTTTGCAAAATACAACAGGAATGTTACGCTGGAAGGAGAGGCTTATTTTGAGATAGCAGAAAACAAGAAATCCCCTTTTCTGGTACTTGCCGAGAATGTGAAAATACAAGTGACGGGAACGTGTTTCAATGTAAAAGCATACGCTTCGGATAAGGTAATCAAAACTACACTCGACGAAGGAAGTATAAATATCGGGCATGTGCAAAGCCGCAGGCCTATGCAGCAAATGCTTCCCGGACAAACTGCAGTTTATGAAAAAAGGAGTAATGTAATAAAAATAAAAACTGATAGATATCACGATGATGCTTCGAGTTGGAAGAGCAACCGGCTTATTTTCAGAAATGCATCATTGAAAGAGGTGCTTACAACACTCTCGCGGCATTTTGATATAGAGATTACAGTTAAAAACGAAAAGATTGCTTCGTTTACGTACGACTTTGTTTGTAAAGGGAACGACCTGAACTATGTGTTGGAAGTGATGCAATCCATAACACCGGTTAGCTTTAAAAAAATATCAGAATATACATATACCGTTGAATAAGTAAACTTAATCTAATAACAAAAACAAATTTATGAAAGCACTTTTAAAGCCCATTGTATGGGTATGCCTTTTCTTCTTTGCGTATCAAAGTACGTATGCGCAGGCTCTTAAAATAATGAGCTATAATTGCCGGATGTCCGGGGAAATGACCGGTTACTCGGTGAAGGAGTATGCTGTATTTATCAGGAAATACAATCCGGATGTTGTAATGTTGCAAGAGATAGATTACAACACAAAAAGGAACAAAAATCAGGATTTCACCACTCAACTGGCTGCGGAGTTGGGATTGTTTTCCGTATTCGGGAAAGCGATGGATACTGGTGGTGGAGAATATGGAGTAGCTATCCTTTCAAAATATCCTTTTGTTTATATCAATAACAAAACTTTTGAAGGGATAGACGGAGCCAAAGAACCCCGGACGCTATTATATGTAGATATTCAGGAGCCGGGAACTTCAGACGTAATCAGGATAGGAACGACTCACTTGGATCATTCGACAGACCTGATAAGGAGCGCAATGGCCGAACAGATTAATGAGCGGATTGGTACGGGAGATACCCCGACACTGCTGGGGGGAGATTTTAATGCCCGGACCGACTCTAATGTGATTTGTGAGGTAATGAAGAACTGGCAGAGAATCTGTGATGATACATTCACCTATCCCGCAGATCAGCCGACAATCAAGATTGATTATATATTCGGACTTCCACAGAATAAGTGGAAAGTGAAGTCGTTTAAAGTTTTATCTAATCCGGAAGTATCTGACCACAGAGCTTTGTTTGCTGAAGTTGAATTTGTAAAATGAATGAAATATGAAATCAAACTATCTATATCTGCTATTTATATGTATCATCTCTTGCCTGTTCGTTTCGTGTAGTGATGAGGATAACAAGGGAGAAGAAATTCCGGAATGGAACCGGTTCAGAACAACTAACGTATTGGTTTATGCGCACTTGTCAGAGCAAAATTTATTTAGCTCTTGTAGTTATAAAGAGGTGGCGTCATCTATCAGAAACACTGTTCATGCAGTGGCATTGTTGGACAGGACGAACGCTGTCTATGGGCAAACTGCAATCATAAATACGGGTACGGAGACTGCTAGAGAGAGCAAGAAAGTGCCGGTGTTTGTACCTGTCAGCTATAGTAACGGAGAGAAAAAGATAATCGGCAGTACTGTGCTTTTTCCTTCTACTATTTCCGAAATGACACAATATGTAGTAAAAAACGATTGCAGATATCTTGAAACAAAAACAGAAGCAGTGAACGGAATAGATATGCTCTTCTGTTCTGTATCATTAAATAGTGAAGACCTTATAGCTCCGGCTGTCGACGTTTTCAAGAAAAAGGTAAACGAACAGACGGTTCTGGTAGGCACTGTTAAACGTGCGTTATTGCCTAATCTTGAGTCGGCAATTACTTCTAACTTAACTTCTGATACCTATTCTTTCGTAGAAGTGGAAAATAGAAATAGAGACTCCGAGTATTGTATATTTGTCCTGACTTCACATAAATGGGCTTTTAGGGGGGTAACCGAAACAAGTGTAAGCGGAGATTTACATTGTTTTCAATTACAAATCGAATCTTTAAAATAAAAAATGAACGGTCATGAAGCAATATATCAAAAATATAATGATCCTGATACTTGCCCTTCCATGGGGTTTGTTGTTGACAAATTGTAGTGATAGTAAGTCTGATTATTCGGACGACAACGCGTATCCGCCACCTACTGTAGAACTCACTTCTCCTTCCGAGATAGATGTGGTGGAGTATAACTCGACGGTGACTGTATCTGCCAGAAGTTTCTCTGCTGTGGGTATACACAGTATATATGCTACCTTGTTGAAGATGGATGAGAATGGAGAATATGAAGAGATAAACGCGACTGAACGTCAACGTTTAAAGATAGATACTCTGCAAACTGATATGACACTTGAATTTGACTTGAATGTCAAGGTCAACACGCGTGAAGCAGCCGGGATACTGGTAACATCAACGGACGTTTTGACAAAAACGGCACAAAAGGTAATACCTATTAAAAAGATAACCAAACTTCCATCCCAGATATTCACCGAACCATCAGATTTCCCTGTTTTAGTACCCGATGAAGAGGTTTCTCTCTCTGTAGTGATTCGTTCTGCTGTGGGCATTAAGTCTATAAAACATACGTTGTGTAATAAAGTACTGGGTGACCTGAAGGAATATACGACTATTCCGGTATCAGGCAATCCGTTGGAAATGGAGTTTATTTTGAAAACTGTCGTAGATAATAAAGATACTGGTGGAATTAAGATTGTGGTGGAAGATATAGAAGGGTTGAAAGAGGAAAAGATTATCAATATCGAAGGTCTTGAGGGTGTTGACAATAATGTTGCGCTTGTTTTCAGCGATATCGAAATGGCACCCGAATGGGAACATTCAACAGAACCGGATCAACCTTATATTTTCTCCATAGAGGGAATAATGATACGGGGTGTGCAGAAACATGTATTAAGCTTGAAGGAAATTAAAGGATATGGCTCAAAGGCAAATAGCGTAGACTTTGCTTTCATCAATATATGGAGAAATCCGAGCTTTGTTGCCGTTAAAAACAGAGGTTTCTCTTATGTCAGTGCGTCAAGAATTAATGGAGGGCCGATAGGGAGAGCTTATGATGTGAATGACTGGATCAAACCGGCAGGTGTTGCTACCAACAAAACGTTGTTTACTCTTATACCTGATGATAAGGTTACTGATCTTGGTATTGATGTGATGATGGCGAACGCGGCTTCGGACGTCAAGACTTTTGAGGCGTTGAATGTATTGGAAAGTATAGCTAAAGGAGGTGCCGATATGTTAATGCAAAGAGTCAATGCGTCTGATGGATATCCGAATGATCCTTGTAGTTTGCAGATAAAAGACGGTTCTTATATTGCCTTTGTTACTGCGGCGGGCAAATACGGTGTCATTCATGTTATTGAAGCCGCAAACGATATGGATGCATTAGTTGCCGGAGGATGTAAAATAGCTACTCCTACAGGAGTGGTAGGAAGCCAGGGGCCAGCCTATTCGGGAGCTGGCATAACCGGACTCACTTATGACGGTGTGGCATTACTCTATGGACGTACCTGTAAGTTGAAAAATTGTGGTTCAGAAGTAATGTTGTTATAAATTAAGGAATAAAGGACAATACATTTATATTTTGATGTAAAAGTAAAGAAAGGTCGGCTCATAAAAGAAAATGAGTCGGCCTTGTTTTTAGATGTCTTTTTAAATATTGGTTATAATAGTTTTGATGTTATCTCATTAATTTGCGTATCAAACACGAAAATATTATTTTCCTTTATGCTTTTTGCCGGAAAAGCTATAACTTCGAAGCACTTTTTAATTTGAATAATAAATGTTAGATTTGAAGCAGCTTACAACTGATGTATGCCGGATTGCTACCGAAGTTGGATATTTTTTGAAAGAAGAACGAAAGAACTTCCGTCGTGAGCGTGTGGTGGAAAAACATGCACACGATTATGTGTCTTATGTGGATAAAGAATCTGAAGTGCGAGTGGTGAAAGCCCTTACTGCTTTATTGCCTGAAGCGGGATTCATTACAGAAGAAGGCTCTGCCACTTATCAGGATGAACCCTACTGTTGGGTGATTGACCCCTTGGATGGAACCACGAATTATATTCATGATGAGGCTCCTTATTGTGTGTCCATCGCTTTACGTAGCCGTATCGAACTTCTTTTAGGTGTCGTTTATGAAGTTTGCCGGGATGAATGTTTTTATGCTTGGAAAGGCGGAAAAGCGTTTATGAATGGTGAAGAAATTCATGTGTCGAACGTTGAGGACATCAAAGATGCATTTGTCATTACAGAATTACCTTATAATCATCTGCAATATAAACAGACTGCTCTTCATCTCATCGATCAGCTTTATGGGGTAGTGGGCGGTATTCGGATGAATGGCTCGGCTGCTGCCGCAATCTGCTATGTGGCTATTGGGCGTTTTGATGCTTGGATGGAAGCATTTCTCGGAAAATGGGATTATTCTGCGGCAGCACTGATTGTTCAGGAAGCGGGAGGAAAGGTGACTGACTTTTATGGTGAAGATCATTTCATAGAAGGACATCATATTATTGCAACGAATGGAAATCTTCATCCTGTCTTTCAGAAACTCCTGTCAGAAGTCCCTCCATTGAATATGTAGTTGCAATATGTAGTTGCTATTGCAGTTTTAAATCTCTATTATTATGAAACACACATTTCTTATCAAAGACTGGCTTAGTTCTTTCTTATCTTTGCTATTTCCCCGTTGCTGCGTTGTTTGTGGCCGGCCGTTAGCAAAGGGTGAAGAATGTATCTGTACAGAATGTAATATCAATCTACCCCGTACTAATTATCATCTTCGAAAAGATAATCCGGTAGAGCGGCTCTTCTGGGGACAAATCCCTTTGGAACGGGCTACTTCTTTTTTCTTTTATGAGAAAGGAAGCGACTTCCGGTTGATTCTTCATAGGTTGAAATATGGTGGACAAAAGGAAATAGGTGCAATTATGGGGCGGTATATGGCTGCCGAACTTTTGTCTTCCAATTTTTTTCAGGGAATTGATGTGATAATCCCCATACCGCTTCATAAGAAAAAACAGCAAATCCGTGGTTATAATCAGAGTGAGTGGATTGCTCGTGGTATTGCTGCTGTAACAGGAATCCCCATCGATACAGAATCAATATTACGTAAGAAAAATACGGAAACGCAAACGCGTAAATCTGTGTTTGAACGTCGGGATAATGTGGAAGGTATCTTTGAACTTCAGCATCCCGAAACACTTGCAGGGAAACACATACTGATAGTTGACGATGTGTTGACTACTGGTTCTACTACTCTGGCATGTGCTTCCTGTCTGGTAGATGTGGAGGATATACGGATTAGTATATTGACGTTGGCAATGGTGGAATAAATATGTATATCAGTACCCTAATTCATTATAGGTATTCAACGAAAATGAAAATAATCTGTGTGAATCTGTGTAATCCGTGGTGAACTCTAAATTAGCATTTAGCTTGTTTCGGTACGGAAATAACCAAAAATACTGTCGCTGACAATAACTCGTCAATATGCAGCTTTTATCTCTTTCTCTTGCTTATATTATTTTTTCAATTGCCTAACGAATTATCGTTTGACAACTGTTGAACGAACGCTTGACAGATGTTGAACTATCGCTTAACAATTGTCAAACGAAAACTCCTTAGGCAATGAAATAACTATTAATAGGTAAACGTTCGCTTAAAAATAACTAATAAAATCATTAGTGGTAATTGATTCCAAACGGTACGGTTATAAATTTATTCCATATCATTATATTTTAGACACGATAAGATTATCATTGAAATATATTTCAACATATACATTCCTACGATAGAAGTGTCAAAAATAAAAGAGACGAACAATTTCCTTAATTTAAGTTTAGGACTTTATCAGTCGATTCGTTTCTCGGTGTCGAAAAGGTTGTTTCTCGGTGAGAAACGGGCCGTTGGTTTTAAAGGAAATTATAGAATTGTAACCGGTTGGATACCAGTGGTTTATAAAGTAGTGCTATCTATCAGAAATACATAGGAGTTTTATTGACATTTTTTGCAACACTGTTT
>NC_021017.1:2259387-2283115 GCF_000210075.1 Bacteroides xylanisolvens XB1A | reverse complement strand
CGGTTTCAGACTGAGCCCCAATTTCGGTATGACCAACGAGTTACGAGGAGTAGAAAAGAAAAGCGGAGAAAGTATTTCTACTTTCTCCGCTTCAGTACCCAGACCCGGGGTCGAACCGGGATGGAAGTGAATCCACTGGTGTTTGAGACCAGCGCGTCTACCGATTCCGCCATCTGGGCGCATACTTGATTTCTCAATTGCGGTGCAAAGATACGACATTATTTTGAATCCACAATAGTTTGGCAAAAAAAAGGAGAAAAAAATAATAAAACATATCTTAAACACTTCTCTATTCAGAGAATAAACCGTACATTAGCAGAAACTTTAAAATAGAGTCACTATCATGACAAACCAGGATAATTATTGCGTGATTATGGGTGGCGGCATTGGAAGCCGCTTCTGGCCGTTTAGCCGCAAAACATTGCCCAAACAATTCTTAGATTTCTTCGGAACGGGCCGTTCACTTTTACAACAGACTTTCGACCGGTTCCAAAAGGTTATCCCAACAGAAAATATTTTCATCGTTACCAATGCAATGTATGCGGACTTAGTGAAGGAACAATTGCCCGAAGTGAACGAAGAACAGATTCTGCTGGAACCCGCAAGACGAAATACCGCTCCGTGTATAGCATGGGCCGCTTACCACATCCGGGCACTGAACCCGAACGCCAATATCGTAGTCGCTCCTTCAGACCATTTAATTTTAAAAGAGGATGAGTTTCTTGCCGCTATCGAAAAAGGACTTGATTTTGTTTCACGCTCGGAAAAGCTACTGACATTAGGTATTAAACCCAATCGCCCGGAAACAGGGTATGGATATATACAAATAGACGAACCCGCAGGAGAAAACTTCTATAAAGTAAAAACATTCACTGAAAAACCGGAACTGGAATTAGCTAAAGTATTCGTAGAGAGCGGAGAATTTTATTGGAATTCCGGCCTATTTATGTGGAATGTAAATACAATCATCAAAGCAAGTGAAGATTTACTGCCTGAATTAGCTTCCAAACTGGCACCGGGAAAAGATATTTATGCCACCGACAAGGAGAAAGCATTCATTGAAGAAAACTTCCCAGCATGTCCTAATGTATCCATCGACTTCGGCATTATGGAGAAAGCGGATAATGTGTATGTATCATTAGGAGATTTTGGCTGGTCCGATCTTGGAACTTGGGGATCACTTTATGATTTATCGGAAAGAGACCCGGAAGGCAATGTTACGCTGAAGTGCCATTCACTTATATATAACAGTAAAGATAATATGGTAGTACTTCCGAAAGGCAAACTGGCCGTTATCGATGGACTGGAAGGATTTCTGATAGCCGAATCGGACAACGTTCTTTTGATTTGTCGCAAAGATGAAGAACATGCCATCCGTAAATATGTAAACGATGCCCAAATGCAACTGGGCGATGATTTCATTTAATAACACGCAACCTGACGCCGGAGACAAAACCGGATAAGACTATACAAACAGTGGACGGTGAACAAACTGCATAATTGATTGCAGAGAGTTCACCGTCCACTGTTTATAATCGAAAAACTTTGTGTGTCTTTAAATAATCATAAGTTTCTAAATAATCTCTATTCCCTGCTCCTTGCAAAGTTGCAGTCCCAGATCTTTTAATCTGAACTTCTGAATCTTTCCACTACCCGTCATCGGGAATTCATTCACAAAGAAGATATATTTCGGAATCTTATAACGAGATATTTTATTTCTGCAGAAATCACGTACATCGGCTTCCTGCATCTGTACTCCTTCCTGCAAAATAATAAATGCTCCGACTGCCTCACCATACTTTTTAGAAGGAATACCAGCCACCTGAACATCTTTCACTCCATCAAGCTTATAAAGAAACTCTTCTATTTCGCGCGGATAAATATTCTCGCCGCCACGAATAATCATATCTTTGATACGTCCGGTAATCCGGTAATTTCCATCTTCATCCTTGATACCCAAGTCGCCGGAATGCAAGAAGTTGTTTTCATCAAGCACTTCCGCCGTTGCTTCCGGATTCTTATAATATCCTTTCATGGTATTATAACCACGGTTACACATTTCACCTTGTACACCAACCGGACATTCTTCACCTGTTTCAGGATCAATCACCTTCACCTCCGTAAATTCGAAATCATGTCCTACCGTATTACAACGTACATCGAACGGATCATCAATACGGGTGGCCGTCATACCGGGAGCGGCTTCTGTCAATCCATAGACGCTGGTCACCTTCATATACATCTTCTCTTCCACCTGCTTCATCAGTTCGACAGGACACAGAGAACCTGCCATAATACCTGTACGAAGACAAGACATATCAAAGAGATCGAACATCGGATGATGCAATTCAGCAATAAACATAGTCGGCACTCCGTAAAGAGCCGTACAACGTTCTTTATGAATAGAGGCCAGCACAACCAACGGGTCGAAACGTTCTACCATCACTTGTGTACAACCATGAGTCAGACAGTTCATGGTAGCCAATACTACCCCAAAACAATGGAACAACGGAACGCAACAACAAAGTTTGTCATCTGCCGTGAACTTCATGTGTTCACCAGTCAGAAATCCATTATTGGTGATATTATAATGTGTCAACATCACCCCTTTCGGGAAACCGGTAGTGCCCGAGGTATATTGCATATTTACTACATCGTGACAATCCACTTTGCTTTTTAGTTCGTTCAAACGGCCATCTTCCACATTATCTCCCAACAGCAGGATCTCCGCTGTATTATACATACCACGATGTTTTTCCTGACCTACATATACTACATTCCTCATATATGGAAAACGTTCGCTCTTCAAATGTCCACGCTCACAAGTCTTCAATTCAGGAAGCATCGTGTATGTCATCTGCACAAAATCACTATCCTTCTCACCATTCACAATACAAAGTGTATGCATATCCGAGTTCTGGCAAAGATACTCCAACTCCGATTGCTTGTAGTTCGTATTCACTGTAACATATACCGCACCAATCTTCGCGCAGGCATATAGCAATGTCAACCAATCGGGAACATTAGCCGCCCAGATACCCACATGAGTACCACGTTCCACACCAATGGCAATAAGCCCTTTTGCCATATCATCCACACGACGGTTCAACTGACTCCAGGTAAAACGGAGATTTCGGTCGGAATATACGATATATTCCTTATCGGGAGTCTCTTCAGCCCAGTGTTCCAGCCACTGCCCCAAAGTACGATCAAATAATTGCATGTAATTATACTTAAGTCTTGGTTCCTACTATTTCATTAAATCGGTGTGTAAACTACTGCCAGGATTTTTGCAGCCTGTCCCTCATAAGCATGTACATGATGAGGAACAATGGAATCATAATAAATGCTATCACCCTCTTCCAGCAGATAGGTGTTCTTGCCATAGCTGATTTCCATGATACCTTCCATAACCATGATAAACTCTTCTCCTTCATGAGAAGAAAGCACGAAGTCAGTATCTTCCGTCGGCATCACATCGATAATAAACGGTTCCATGTGACGGTCCGCCTTTGACTTGGACAACGAGTGATATTCCATGTGTTTGCGAGAGTGAATCGCATTATTGGAAAAACTGATCGCATCCTTGGCCTCTTTCTTACGGCATACGACCGGTCCGACTTCATCCTGATCATCAAGGAAAGTACCCAGACGTACTCCCAACACACGCGCAATCTTAATCAGCGGTGCGAGAGAAGGTATATCAATGTTATTCTCAATACGTTCAACCTGTTCGATAGCCAAACCTGAACGTTGCGCCAACTCTTCTATGCTTATTGATTTATCTTCGCGGAGGGCTTTAATTTTCTCGCCAACAATCTTACTTGTATCCATTTTGAAAGCATTTTAGTTATCAAAGGTGATAAATTATAATAATTAAGCTGCAAAAATAGCAAAATCTTTAGATGAACACAATTATAACCGAAGAAAATACGACTATCAGGAAGAAAAAGAAGAAACTAAAAAAAAGCCGTTCCTCATGATAGAGGAACGGCTTTAAATCTTTTCGCGACAAGTAGATTACTTACGCAAACCGAGCTCTTTAACAATAGCACGATATCTTTCGATATCTCTTGCTTTCAGGTAGTCGAGTAAGCGACGACGCTTACCTACCAACATTGTTAACGCTCTTTCAGTACTATAATCTTTTCTGTTGAGCTTCATGTGCTCAGTCAGGTGAGAAATACGGTAGGAAAACAATGCCACTTGGGCCTCAGCTGAGCCGGTGTCAGTGTTAGACTTTCCGTACTTTCCGAAGATTTCTTGCTTTTTAGCAGCGTCTAAATACATAATTCTTAGAATTTTAATTGATAAATTATTCTTTTGAGCGTGCAAAGATAGGCATTATCTTTATATCACACAACGATTTACAAGAAAAAATTGCTATCATTGCGCATATTTCTAATCCTATTTTCGTACCTTTGCAGCCAAATAATAGGTATTATATGCAAAATATTCGAAACATTGCAATCATTGCCCATGTTGACCATGGGAAAACAACGCTGGTTGACAAGATGCTATTGGCCGGAAATTTATTCCGCAGCAACCAAAATAGTGGTGAACTTATCCTGGATAACAACGATTTGGAACGTGAACGTGGTATAACGATTCTCTCCAAAAACGTATCCATCAATTACAACGGTACAAAAATTAATATTATTGATACTCCGGGACACAGCGACTTCGGTGGTGAAGTAGAACGTGTATTGAATATGGCCGATGGCTGTATTCTGTTGGTAGATGCCTTCGAAGGTCCGATGCCACAGACTCGTTTCGTACTGCAAAAAGCGCTCGAAATCGGTTTGAAACCCATTGTGGTAGTTAATAAGGTAGATAAACCTAACTGCCGCCCGGAAGAAGTTTACGAGATGGTTTTCGACTTGATGTTCAGCTTGAACGCAACGGAAGATCAGTTGGACTTCCCCGTGATTTACGGTTCCGCCAAAAACAACTGGATGAGCACCGACTGGCAACAACAAACTGACAGCATCACTCCGCTACTGGATTGTATCGTCGAAAACATTCCGGCACCGCAACAGTTGGAAGGTACTCCCCAGATGTTGATTACTTCTCTGGATTATTCTTCTTATACCGGTCGTATTGCCGTAGGTCGCGTACATCGTGGTACATTAAAAGAAGGTATGAATATAACGCTTGTGAAACGTAACGGCGATATGTTCAAGAGCAAAATTAAAGAACTCCATGTTTTCGAAGGTTTAGGCCGTGTGAAAACAAATGAGGTTTCTTCCGGTGACATCTGCGCGCTGGTAGGTATTGACGGATTCGAGATTGGAGATACAGTTTGTGATTTCGAAAGTCCGGAAGCACTGCCACCCATCGCAATTGACGAACCGACCATGAGTATGTTGTTTGCTATCAACGATTCTCCTTTCTTCGGTAAGGATGGTAAGTTTGTGACTTCACGCCACATCCACGACCGTCTGATGAAGGAACTCGACAAGAACCTGGCCCTCCGCGTAAGAAAGAGTGAAGAAGACGGTAAATGGATTGTTTCCGGCCGTGGTGTACTCCACCTTTCTGTATTGATTGAAACAATGCGTCGCGAAGGATATGAATTGCAGGTAGGTCAGCCACAGGTTATCTTCAGAGAAATCGACGGTGTGAAATGCGAACCGATTGAAGAGTTGACCATCAACGTACCGGAAGAATATTCCAGCAAAATTATTGATATGGTTACCCGCCGTAAAGGTGAAATGGTAAAGATGGAAAATACAGGCGAACGCATCAATCTTGAATTCAATATGCCTTCACGCGGTATCATCGGTTTGCGTACCAATGTACTGACGGCCTCTGCCGGTGAAGCCATTATGGCACACCGTTTCAAAGAATATCAGCCGCACAAAGGAGAAATTGAACGTCGTACCAATGGTTCTATGATTGCTATGGAAAGCGGAACAGCTTTTGCTTACGCCATCGACAAATTACAGGATCGCGGTAAGTTCTTTATTTTCCCGCAGGACGAAGTCTATGCAGGACAGGTAGTAGGCGAGCACTCTCACGACAACGACTTGGTTATCAACGTAACCAAATCGAAGAAGCTGACGAATATGCGTGCTTCCGGTTCGGATGACAAAGTACGTCTGATTCCGCCTATCCAGTTCTCACTTGAAGAAGCATTGGAATATATTAAGGAAGACGAATATGTAGAAGTTACTCCAAAGGCAATGCGTATGCGTAAAGTGATTTTGGACGAAATCGAACGTAAACGTGCCAACAAGAACTAACCATTCTTTCATTATATTATAATAGAAATCCTGGTGAAACGCAGTGTTTTACCGGGATTTTATTTTTTTCTGTAAGTATCACAAGCATTACTAATACAACAACAATCCTACCACACCCGCCAGACAAATCAACAGGATAGGGTGAAGATTCCATTTCCATGTAACCAAAAAGGCTGCCGCAAAAATACCGATACTTTTATAGTCCATAAAATTTTCTCTATTCATCATAAGCAATGCAGCCGAAGCAATCAAAGCAACCGACATAGGTAGCAGTCCGGACATAGCCGCCTTAATATACTTGTTATCCTTACACTTCGCAAAGAAATAAGAAATGAGCAACACCAGAATAAAAGAAGGTAAACAAACCGCTACCGTAGCTAGCACCGCTCCCCACACGCTTTGCGTTACCGCATACCCTACATAAGTAGCACTATTGATACCAATCGGCCCCGGAGTCATTTGCGAAATCGCCACCACATCCGTAAACTGCTGGGGAGTCAGCCAATGATGAATATCCACTATCTCATGTTGAATAAGGGAAAGCATCGCATATCCACCTCCAAAACCGAACATACCTATTTTAAGATACACCCAAAGTAATTGCAAATATATCATACCTCTTTATTCATTATTTTTTCTTTCAACCACAATGTATATACCAATCCTCCCAGAATTCCTGCCAATACAATATAAATAGGAGACAGTCCAAACTGCCAAATCAAAAGAGTAGCTATGGCAGGAGCAACCAACTGAAGGTATTTCAGTTTCAGAGCTCTTACAGCAGAAATACAAGGAAACAAAATCAACGCTACCACGGCAGGACGTATTCCATTAAAGATGCGAATCATCACTTCATTATCTTGAAACCGTGCAAAAAACATGGCTATCAGCATCATAATAACAAAGGAGGGAAGAATCGTAGCCAAAGCACATACCAAGCTCCCACCCACTTTATACAACTTATATCCTACAAAAATAGAAATATTCACAGCAAACACACCCGGTAGTGACTGCGTCAAGGCAAACATCTCCATGAATTCTTCCTTACTCATCCACTGTTTGGCAACTATCTCCCGTTCAATTAACGGAATCATGGCATAACCGCCACCAATAGTAAACATTCCAATCTTCGCAAACGTCACGAACAATTTCAAATACTCTAATACCATTCCTACTTTCTAATTTTCCGATATTTTCTATTTACTGTCTAATAAGTCCTTTAGTCACATCATATTCAATCCGGTAACTACGCCCTTTCACCGTTTTAAAAGAAAGAGTCTTATCAGCATACTTTATCACACAGTTTCCTCCCGCATTAGAATGAACCACAGCTTCTTTCAGCTGATTATTCTCCCAAACCATATCCACTTCACCTTTGCACAGATACCACTGACAGCCCCACCCTTCCATGCATCCGGCAAAGCAGGCAGCAACTGAATAAAGCCTATATGACTTTGAAGCAACATCTCGGTAATACCGGCTGTTCCGCCAAAGTTTCCGTCAATCTGGAAAGGCGAATGTGTATCCCATAAATTATCCAGCGTGCCGTTCTTCAACAAATTGCCAAACAAGGTATAAGCATGATTACCATCTTGCAAACGCGCCCATTGATTCAACTTCCAGCCCATGCTCCAACCAGTAGCCCCGTCACCACGATGCACCAGTACTACTTTAGCAGCTTTCGCCAGTTCGGGAGTGGTGACCGGAGAAACCGTATGCCCCGGATGCAGTCCGAACAAATGATTCACATGGCGATGCTCGTCTTTCGGATCATCAATATCTACCGACCATTCCATCAACTGACCATACCGCCCTATTTTATAAGGAACGAGATTGGCAAGCACATGCTCCCACTGCTTACGTTCTTTCTTATCTACGCCCAACACTTTGCTCGCCTCGATTGCATCCAGCAAAATCTCACGTACAACGGCATGCACAAAGGTAGCACCCTGATCGATAGGCCCATGCTCCGGCGAAGTAGATGGAGCAGCCGTATATGTTCCATCCGGTTTATGCCACAAATAATCGACAGCAAAGTCCGCACTACTTTTTATCAACTCATAACCCGTTTCTTTCAGGAATGTAAGATCTCTTGTATAATCATAATACTCCCAGATATGAGTAGCCAACCAGGGACCTGCCATAGGATTGAAGTTCCACGACATATCCTGACTTTCCAACGGAGTGGTAAATCCGAATATATTTCCGGAAATGGATGCCGTCCATCCTCTGGCACCAAAATAAGATTTCGCGGTCTTTTCGCCCGGTTTTACCAGCGTACGAATGAAATCGACCAATGGAAGCATACATTCATTTAGGTTAGTGGAGCAGGCCGGCCAATAATTCATCTGAATATTGATATTATTATGATAGTCCACACGCCACGGTCCATCGACATTATTATGCCAGATACCCTGCAAATTCGCCGGCATATTGCCTGGACGGGAACTTGAAATCAACAGATAGCGACCGAATTGAAAATATAATTCTTCCAGATCATAATCCGGCTGTCCTGCCCGGTAGTTTTTCAAGCGCTGGGGAGTCGGCAGATTTCTTCCCTTGATCGCCGGATTCAGATTCAATTTAACCCGATCGAACAAAGCAGCATAATCATTGTAATGCTGACTAAACAAAGCAGTATACCCCTGTGACACTGCGTTATTCATCCATTCCTTGGTTGTTTCTTCCGGATTGACACCCACATACGTCTTCGGATCTTTAAAATCCGGATCAAAGTCAGGTTTATAATCAGTATCAGCCGTAATATAAAACACAACTTCATCCGCACCTTTCACCATCAGTTTTCCATCTGCATTAGACAAGGTTCCGCCTTTTGTCTCCGCCTGAATACGAACGACATATTTCATTCCGTTATTGTCCAGAGATGCGGAATACACCAGTCCTTTATTACTGTCAGAAGCCATATTCCCGGTAGACACCGGATTAGGCGCATAACTGAAAACCAAGTTTTGTTTACCCGGTTGATCCGCACTGAAACGCATCACCATCACATTGGCAGGATAAGAAATGAAATAATTGCGCTGATAAACCACATGATCCTTTTTAAACTGAACAACTGCCATTGCAGAGTCCAAAGAAAGGATACGTTTATAGTCACTCATCCCTATAATATTCAATCCCGTTTCTACATAAAACTCTCCCATGGTAGTAAAACTGCCGAAACGGAAAGGTGTTTCTCCGTCAGCATCATAAGACACCTCACTGTTGAAGTTTTGACGTGTCAGCATTTCAGCCTTTTCCTGATTTCCTTCCGTAAATGCCTTACGTATTTCATCCAAAAGATGAGCCGACTGTTTATTGACATTCCAATAATAGTCCGCCCCTTTCGCTGTATTCGGACCGCCACGCCAAAGCGTTTTTTCGTTAAAGGTAATACGTTCAGCTTCCACCGACCCCATGATATTCGCACCTAAACTACCATTCCCTATCGGTAATGATTGCGATTCCCAAGCGGGATCCGGATTATGACCTGCATTTCCTGCTGTTTCCGGTTTATCACCACCTTTCCACAGATCCGGTCTTCCCCCATACCACACGGCATACCCCTGCAAAGTATTGGGAGTATCAAACCAGATGGAAAGTCCTTTGGTATAATCAGTTTCACCCGCGTAAAGTCCGGAGACAAGAAACAAAGAGCAGATAAGAAAGAAATAGAGTTTCTTCATGGTTGTCGCATTATTATTCAAGATTATTCTCTCGTATATGGTTTGTACAAAAGTAATCAAAATATGCCTTTAATAAAAATAAAATACTGTCTTAATGGACACAATAATAAGGTGAAACTATATCAAACCGGCCAGTAGTTTTTTCACGACCCAATATCCTACCCTAGCCTCCGAAATCCCCTGCAATAGCCGATGATGACAAACAAATGCATCGTCAATAATTTCCGCTTCCATATAATAAAAACAACAGGCAGGATCTTTTTCAAATGCTTTCGCATACTCCAGAATATGAGTTGATATAAGGAAATGGCAACAAGAGAATCTTTTCAATAATTCATTGACTGCAAGAGAAGCCTCAAAAGCATCCTTAGCGTTAGTTCCGCGAAACATTTCATCCAAAACGACCAAACAACGTTTTCCTGTAAGCGCTTTTTGCATCACTTCTTTTATACGAAGAACCTCTGCCATGAAATGGCTTCGCCCGTCACGCAAAGAGTCCGGCAAATTAATAGAAGTATAAATACCTTCGTAAAGAGGACAAACCATTGACTTCACCGGGACAGGCAGTCCACAATGCGCCAGCCAGACAGCCAAAGTCAGTGCTTTTAAAGTGGTTGACTTTCCCGCCATGTTAGAACCCGTAAAAATACTGATATTTCCCCGAGACATCACCCAGCTATTCTCCCGTACATTTTTCACAAAAGGATGAACTACACCCTCAACCGAAAAATCCATTGTTTCCACCACTTTCGGTGTACAACAGAAATTTTTCTCTCTCGCTACCCGGTGAGCTGTCCGACAGACATCCAATAAATACAAAACTGATAATAATTCTTTCAAAGACAACAAACGGGTACATCGAAATAGATAATCGTATTTATCTATCGTATAATTAGATAGCCGCCTTTCTTCGCCAGAAGTCTGTTCCAAGACTTCACCTAATTCACTTCCGGACAAAATATCATTCACCATACGGGCTGACTCCTTCATCAATTGTGGGGCATCCTCATCCAATTCTTTCGCCCACCTCTCCAAACAATGCAGCAAATGTATTACCAATTTCACTCCCCGACAAATAACATAACGGGTTGAATCATATCTCAACAGGCGATCTATGACAGTAGCACATGACAGTAAGACGTGTGCTTCCCTGATCTGGTCGCGATAAGCCAGATAATATTCAATAAAATCCAGTTCTTCTTCATTCAAAAGAAGTTCAGGTAAAGCATCCCACGCAACAGCCTCCTGCCTTTTGCGGATCATATCCAAATCACTTAGCGGATACATAACCCAGTTCATCATCAATGATTTTCCTTCTTTCGTCTCTGTTTTAGAAAACAAAGAGAAAAGAAACTGCTCATTGTTTGCAGTCTCCGTTATGCTTAAATCCGCATAGGTCTGTTTGTCTGTATCCAGATACGTCATAGCTGTCTTTAAAAGTAAATAGTCTCGTTTTGACAAATATAGGAAAAAAACTAAACAGACAGTATTCCTTTTCATAGAAAGACACAGTATAGCAATAAAAAAGGCGGTTCGAAATCGAACCGCCTTCCATATTATATCTGATTCTCCAATTAGAGTTTCGGACCAGCAGCAACCAAAGCCTTACCAGCTTCGTTACCAGTAAATTTAGCGAAGTTCTTGATGAAACGTCCAGCCAAATCTTTAGCTTTTTCTTCCCATTGGCAAGCACATTCGTAAGTGTCGCGTGGGTCAAGGATCTTCGGATCAACACCCGGAAGTTCTGTAGGAACAACAAAGTCGAAGAAAGGAATAACCTTAGTAGGAGCTTTGTCGATAGAACCGTCAAGGATAGCGTCGATAATACCACGAGTATCTTTGATAGAGATACGTTTACCAGAACCATTCCATCCAGTGTTAACCAAGTATGCTTTAGCACCAGTCATCTCCATCTTCTTAACCAGTTCTTCTGCATATTTAGTTGGGTGCAATGACAAGAAAGCAGCACCGAAACAAGCCGAGAATGTCGGAGTCGGTTCAGTGATACCACGTTCCGTACCAGCCAATTTAGCTGTAAATCCAGACAAGAAGTAGTATTGAGCCTGTTCCGGGTTCAGGATAGATACTGGAGGCAATACACCGAACGCATCAGCCGACAAGAAGATAACTTGTTTTGCGTGAGGACCTTTAGAAACCGGTTTAACGATGTTTTCGATGTGATAGATAGGATAAGAAACACGAGTGTTTTCAGTCACGCTCTTGTCAGTGAAATCAATCTTACCGTTAGCGTCAACAGTTACGTTTTCAAGTAAAGCGTCACGTTTGATAGCATTGTAGATATCTGGTTCGCTTTCTTTATCCAAGTTGATAACCTTAGCGTAGCAACCACCTTCGTAGTTGAATACACCTTCGTTATCCCATCCGTGTTCGTCGTCACCGATCAATTTACGTTTCGGGTCAGTAGACAAAGTAGTCTTACCTGTACCAGACAATCCGAAGAAGATAGCAGAGCTAGTTCCTTCCATATCAGTGTTAGCAGAGCAGTGCATAGAAGCGATACCACGAAGCGGGTTCATGTAGTTCATGATAGAGAACATACCTTTCTTCATTTCACCACCGTACCAAGTATTCAGGATTACTTGTTCTTTAGTCTTCAGGTTGAATACTGTAGCAGTTTCAGAGTTCAAGCCCAGTTCTTTGTAGTTGTCAACTTTTGCTTTAGAAGCGTTGAAACATACGAAATCAGGTTCTCCGTAGTTAGCAAGTTCTTCAGCAGTCGGGCGAATGAACATGTTAGTTACGAAATGAGCCTGCCAAGCTACTTCCATGATGAAACGTACTTTCATACGAGTAGCTTCGTTAGCACCACAGAAAGTATCAACAACGAACAAACGTTTGCCGGAAAGTTGTTTTACAGCTTTAGCTTTCAAGTCAGCCCAAGCTTCTTCAGTACATGGTTTGTTATCGTTTTTATATTCTTCGGAAGTCCACCATACAGAATCAGCAGAAGCTTCATTCTTAACGAAGAATTTATCTTTAGGAGAACGACCGGTGTAGATACCTGTCATTACATTCACAGCGCCTAATTCAGTAACTTGACCTTTTTCAAAGCCTTCCAGACTCGGTTTTGTTTCCTCAGCGAACAAAACATCATAAGACGGATTGTGCAAAATCTCAGTCACACCTGTGATGCCGTACTTGCTTAAATCTAAATTTGCCATTTTCTTTGAATTAATTAAAATTGGTATTTTGTTTTCTATCTCTTTTCACCTTAACATGGGGAGCTTTGGATACCCCCTTGTAAATCCGGCTACAAAAGTAATACTTTCTTTGGAAAGGAAGAAGGTATTAGAGAAATTTTTCCCTAATTGAAACTCTTTTATAAATTCCTAACAATATCTGCAAACTGAATATTGCAATTTGAAAGATTATCGTTTACTTTGCAAGCCAGTATGTTATCAATACTATGAAAATGAGATTAAAATTTGATTAAAATATAATATGAAAGTAATTGATTTTGGCCAAACTAATTCGATTCTAAACCAGTACATATCCGAAATTAGAAATGTAGAAGTTCAGAACGACCGCCTGCGTTTCCGCCGTAACATCGAACGGATCGGAGAAATCATGGCTTATGAAATGAGTAAAGAGTTTAAATACTCGGTAAAGAACATCCAGACACCACTGGGAATCGCTCCGGTCAGTACACCGGACAACAATTTAGTAATCAGTACGATCCTGCGTGCTGGTCTGCCTTTCCATCAAGGTTTCCTTAGCTATTTCGACAGGGCGGAGAATGCGTTTGTTTCCGCTTACCGCAAATATAAAGATACGCTAAAATTCGATATACATATAGAATATATCGCTTCTCCCCGCATTGATGACAAAACGCTGATTATCACCGATCCTATGCTGGCAACTGGGGGGAGTATGGAACTTAGTTACCAGGCAATGCTGACGAAAGGACACCCTGCTGAAATTCATGTTGCTTCGATTATCGCCAGCCAAAAGGCTATCGATCATATAAAGAATGTATTTCCGAAAGACAAGACAACAATCTGGTGCGCAGCCATCGATCCCGAACTCAACGAACATTCTTACATTGTTCCGGGACTGGGCGATGCGGGCGATCTTGCCTACGGTGAAAAAGAATAAACGTTTAAAGATTCTTCCGATATTGCTGCGGTGAAACCCCAACCTGCTTCTTAAAGAACGTACCGAAATAAGAAGCATTGGGGAAGCCGAAAGCATTTGAAATCTCCTGAATATCTTTCTGCGTATTTTTAAGCAATGAGATGCTCTTACGAATGATAGCTTTGAATACAAGTTCCTGCACGGTATATCCGCAGATACTTTTAGAAACGGCAGAAAGATATTTAGGAGACAAACACAATTTATCCGCATAAAACTCAACACCCCGTTCCTGCATATAATATTTTTCGATTAACTGGATCAAGTGAATAAAGACTTCGTTTTTGCGTCCTCCCACTTCCCGCCCGTCATTGACGAGTTTGCGATTATAAATAGAGCAGATCCTGTACGTCAATGCAAGTAGAAGTAATTTCTGCTCATAAAGTTTAAATGAATTTTCTTCCGACTGTAACACATTGTCCAATAAGGACATATACTTTACGATCTCTTCTTCCTCACCAGTAGACCAGACACAAGAAGGTTCTTCGGGAGTAAGGCGGGAATACATATACATGGAAACAACCAGATTCCCCATAATATCCCGGATCGGTTCTATCTGATAAATCAAAATCCGTACCTCCATGTCTTCCGACTCTTGCAAAACCTGAAACTCGCCGTCTTCGGGAATAAACAAACTTTCGCCTGCTCCTGCGAAATGCTTTTTCTGATTAAGCGAAAACTGGAAATTACCCTGGCGGCAAATAATCAGCCCCAGTCCTTTCATTTGAAAAGGTTTCTTCAGTGAGGGTGGAAAATTTACAAATATCCCTTCGGAGCTACATATATTTTTCCCACTTAACAAATCGCGTTCAAACTGCAATAAACGATCTTGTCCGCTATCCATCATACTAATATATTAACAGATCATTATCAAAAACGACGCTAAGTTAGCAATTTTCGTTTAGGATAAGGAACAACGAGCACAAATATCATACAAATTAACCCACCATAAATTGTCCATCCCGCCATCTCTTTGAGTGCAGAGAGCGTGGCCTGCACCTGAATACGCCCTTTGGTAGATATAGCAGCCATGTTACGGGCTTCCGTCTCACTCTTTCCCTGATATTTCATACCTTGTACCGTACCAAGGAAGGAAGTGGAAGCATCCGGATTAAGCAGGTCCACATTTTGCGCATAACGGGTTATATAGTGTTGCTGCCGCTCCTGCAAAACATTTGTATAAATTGCTCCGCCGATACTCGGTCCCACAACCATACGCACAGTAAGCATAATACAGATCCAGGTGGAAAGATATTTAAAAGGCATACGTTGATTGGCATAAGCAGCCGTCAGCGCATACAGAATCATCATGCCTGTGGCACGGATGATAACTGCATATTTCAGACGCTCGTAAACTCCTGCTGTCTGCACCTCGAAATACATAAAAACAGCTGATAAAGACAGGAAGAAGAATCCCATCGCAAACAGATACTTAAAATGTAACCCTTTACCTCCCAACACCATAGCAATCACGGCGCCAATAGCATAACCTACCATACACCAATTACCTAATGAAGCATTTTGCAGATTATCGAGATGCATCCCCACTCCTGCAAACACATTGACAAACATAGCACTGGAGTTTATCACCATCAATAATAAGTAAAGTAATGCTCCCATACGTATAGTACGCAGTTTGAACGCATCCAGCAAAACATAAGGCGACCGGCGCGTTACGTCCATATATAGAAAAATTCCCGCAAAAAGAATACTTACAGCTGTCGCCCAACGGATAGATTCGTCATCATACCAGTCGAGTACTTTTCCATAAACCAGCACATACGTGAGACAAGTCAGCGAGATGCAAAATGCAGTGACATTGCCGAACTTACGGAAATTAATAGGAAACCTTCCGGGAAACTTATAATTCGGCATGGTAATAAACAAGAGCAAAATAGAGATCAGGAGAATCCCCATCATAAAGCAATACACATATTTCCACTCATATTCAAAGGACAGCCAAGCCGTCAATGCTGTGCCCGACTGTCCTAGAATCATAAAAAACAGATAAACAGCCGGCTGACTCACACATCTTTCAATGTCCAATTTATTCCAACCGGCAGTATCTTTCGGCTCCAACCCCGGAGTAATATTGCGGGTAGCTTCCATTCCACCCGCATACCAAATGAGTGTGAACAGATTGACCATCATCAGTACCATACGCAAGAAACCCGTCAGAAGACTACAAAGCGCCAACAGAAAAACGCTGTCTGTCTTTGCACAGATATAACTGAATATATACATGAACGCAAACCCGACAATACACATCATCTTCTCCCGCCGCACACACACCAACTGATATAGGAAAGGAGCAAAGGCTGCCATACCAATAGAAGTAACAAAGTTGGCAAACTGGATATGCTCGGATATAATGCCAAGCCCGCTCATCATTTCGGTGCTATTCACCGAATAAACCCCGCCTACCGTAAGAATCGGCAGAAAGAAAAATAACAGAATGATAATACCCAACGGTTTGGGCATCCAGCTATAGAAAGGATAATTTTTGGGATAAGAGGGCATTAATTTTTGATTTATGAATTATGATTTATGAATTATAGGTGCACGGTGGTTAGAGTTTGGCTTTCACTACTACCATCATGCCTGCTGCTAATCGTTCGTTGTCTTCTTTTGATAAATCGGTAAAGTCGATGCGTACGGGGATGCGCTGTTGGATCTTCACAAAGTTGCCTGCGGAGTTATCGGTCGGCACTAATGAATATTTGGAGCCGGTAGCTCCTGATATAGAGGTGACTTTGCCTTTAAACTCTTTATCGCTAATGGCATCTACTGTGACAAATACTTCCTGTCCGATATGCAGGTTCTCGATTTGTGTCTCCTTATAATTGGCAACGATCCATTTCTGGGTATCAGGAAGAATATAGGTGATGGTCTGCCCTGCCGAAATAAACTGTCCTTCCTCTAATGAGCGACGGCCGAGTTTTCCGTCACAAGGAGCTATTACAACCGTATAGGAAAGATTCAACCGGGCCATTTCGAGCGCAGCTGTTGCTCTTTGAATAGCCGCTTCGGTATTCATGCGACGGTAGGACACTTCATCTACACCGGAAAGAGCTGCTTTTTTCTGCCTTTTCGTAGCTTCCAGCTTCTTACGCGTAGCTTCATAATCAGTGACAATCTGTTCAAGTTGGATAGGAGTAGCCGCATTTCGTTTCACGAGGTTCTCATATCGTTTCCGGTCTTTTTCCAGTTTCGCCAAACGTACTTCAATCTCGGCAATAGACGCATCGTAAACAGATGCTGTTGTCTGCGTAGTATTGAGTGTAGCATTGATGACGGTCGCACCGGCTTGCGCATCTTTCAAGGCAGCTTCAGCCTCCATTACGCGAATTTTATATTCACGATCATCCAGTACCAGTAAAGTATCTCCTTTATGTACCTCCTGATGTTCTGTAAAGTAGATTTTGTCAATGTAACCTGAAGCACGTAGATTGATAGGAGACACATATTGTTCTATTTGTGCATCGTTACTAGTCTCCGTCTGGCTATAATTCAAAAAAAGGCAGATCACTTCAATCACTCCCCAAACAATAATAGCCACTCCGAGAAGGCTGATAGCAATCTGCCAGCGACGAAGTTTCTTCATTTTTTTTGCTTTCTCCTGATGAGTAGCGGAAGGAAGGTTATTTTCCATTGTTTCCATATTTATGATTGTTATTTGCGTATTATTTGACTAATGATTCTATTTGTCCGGTCAGTTTAAGCAGCATCAGGTTAGTCACCCGATAGTTATAATGTGCGCTGATATAGTTGTTTTGAGCTTCACTCATCTGCATTTCATCTTGCAGCACTTCCGTCATAGAAGCAATGCCTTCCCGGTAACGGTCGGAAGTGACTGCGTACACATCTTCGGCAAGCAAGTAGTTATCCTTCTGTTTCTTAAAGTTACGCTGATTGTTCATCAGGTCGTTCACAGCATTCAGATATTGAGTTTGCAGATTCTTCCGGGCATCTTCCCATGCCAGTCTTTTGTTCTCTATATCGATCATCGCCTTCTTTATTTTATAGGTTTTATCCAGTCCGTCGAAAATCGGAATACGCAAGGTTAGCCCCACTCCATAGGAACGAAACCATTGATTGGACGGACCGGAGTGGAACCAATGATAACCTTTATCCGTATATGCAGCATATCGCCAGCTGCCTGTCAGACTAAGAGAAGGGATATATCCATTAGCAATGATCTTCTTTTGCCGTTCCGCCAGTTGCACTTGCGATTGTGAGAGTTGAAGTTCATAGATATTTTCCGACAAGCCGGTCAGGGCTACCGTAGTAATGCTATCGGTATTTACCGGTGTCAACGCGATTTCCTTTTCAGCCGGATAATCCATAATGTATTTCAGCATATTCAATTGCTGTTTCATCATTGCTTGTGCATTGTCATATTGCACCTTCAGATTTTCCAAATTGATATTGACTCTTTTCAGATCGACTTCCATAGACATTCCATTATCGAAGAAAGCCTGTGTAATATCTCTCAATTCTTCCAGACGGGTGATATTTGCTTTTATCAGCATGATTTGTTCGGCCGTGACCTGTCCGAGATAATACATCTTACTGATTTGAAGAATAACATCTTCCCTGGCTTTTCCATAAGACAGACGACTGATTTCTTCCATCACTTTAGCTATGGACATAGAAGTATAAAGAGTCTGATTGAAAAGCGGCATCTGCATTTCCAGTCCTGCATTAGCAGAATGTTGCAATGTTTTCGTTATATTATAGGGAACTCCGTAAGATGAACCGTCTGTGACTGACACCGGAGGATCAAAATTGTTATTATAACCGGCTATCGCATTAATTTGCGGCAGCAGCTTCGAACGGTTTTCAGATACGCCATATTTACTTTTTTGTATTTCTTTACGTTTCCCTTCTAACGACAAGTTATTGTCAATACCAATGCGGAGACAATCCTCTAATGTCAGAATCTCTACCTCCTGTGTGTTCCCACGTAACACGAACAAGAAAAAAAAGGAAAAAATGAATAGTAGTCTTTTCATAACATAATGCTCTATTATTGGCTACAAATTTAGTAGCTTACAGCATAATAAGACTATCCACAAACTATTTGTTTATATTCATATTTTCCTTTTTCAATGAACAAACAATAAACAACTACTCTCATAAAACATCACACTTAATATGTTTCTATGAACAGTGTTTGTTTTTCGTATTTTTTTAGTGAATGTAAAATAAGGGCGGCGCTCTTTGTGAGGAGGAGTGCCGCCCTTATTTTATAACCTTACCATACATTATGAAGGTTAATGACTATTACATTTCGCTTAAGACTTCTTCGCAATCTTGTTCCGCTGCGTCCACGCAAGAACCATAACTCCGATCAACAACAAAGTCAGTGCCGCATAAGCAATACTTTCTGTAACCTGTATGCTTTGTGGATCAAACCACATTTCGATGGTATGTTCCCCTGCCGGTACATTTATCGCACGCAAGATATAATCTGCACGGGCAATATCGACGAGCTGACCGTCAATAGTCGCCTGCCATCCCGGATAATATATTTCGGAGAAGACAACAACTCCGTCTTTAGGAGTGGAAGCCTTGTAGACCAAACGATTCGGCTCGTAACTAGTCAACTGGATGGTAGATAGAGAATCTTTATATCCTTCTGTCACACCTTTCAATTGTTCTTTAAACTTCACATCCACTACGGCTGTTTCCGTTGGAAGAATATCATTCAAAGCGTCGATTTCTTCATTTGCATTATTTACATACTGCACCTTATCTACGAACCATGCATTGCCGTATGCATAAGGATTTACCACAGGAACAGCCTGCCCTTGCTCGCCGGCAGGGAAAATGAAGTATTTTGTATTCAGCATATTCAGTACACGGAATTTGGAAGCGTCTACACTGTCCATCTGTCCGCCGGCAGTAGCCACCGCCTGATAGGTTTCCTGCATTTCGGGCATGATATGATGATCGATCATTTCCTGATAGCGACGGAGCTTCGCTGCATGATAACCACCGACACTCTTATGCCAGTATGCCGTGTTGTTTTCATTAAACGTATTACCGGGGAAGCCTATAAAGTTCAACACACGATAATTTAAAGTAGTATCCTGAAGGATCATCTCATCCGTCTGTGTTTTAACAAACGCTTCTGTCTGTTTGGATTTCGGCACAAACTGTTCGTCATTCAAATAGCGTTTATTAATGCTCCACATATCTATCAAACATAAAAGCGCAATACCAGCCAATGTGAAAGAAGCTTTCAACTTCCGCTGTTGATATAAGAATAAAAACAGGCAACCAATCATTATAATAAAGAAACTACGCCATGCGTCCGAAGCAATAATAGCTTCACGCATTTCAGTCAGGTTTGCCACAAACGGAGCCAAATGTTCGGCTGGAAGTGCTTGTTTCAAAGCAGCCATCTCTTGTGTCGTAATAAAACCGGAGAAGAAAGCACCCGGAGCAACAGCTAAAATCAACGCAACACCAGCAGTCAGTACCAAAGTGGCAATCATCCCTCCACGGTTCTCTTTCAACTTCAGCGTATCCGGTTTGCTCAAAATCTCTTTCAAAGCAAAAATCGCCAACAAAGGAATGGTAAATTCAGCAATCACCAGAATGGAAGATACAGCACGGAACTTATTGTACATCGGGACGTAATCGATAAAGAAGTCCGTCAATCCCATGAAATTCTTTCCCCATGAAAGCAGAATCGAGAAGATAGTAGCTCCTAGCAATGCCCATTTCAGAGGACCTTTCACTATGAAACAACCCAATACGAACAGGAACATCACAAATGCCCCGACATATACAGGACCGGCTGTCCACGGTTGCTCACCGAAATATTGCGGCAACTGCGAATAAATACCACTATACATTGGATTGGCCTTTGCCATAGCAACTTCGCTTTGCGACATCGTAGACCCTGATCCTCCTCCTTTTACGTTCGGAACCAGTAACGTCAATGTCTCGCCGATACCATAACTCCAGTTGGTTATGTAGTCACGGTCCAACCCGCTACTTGTCTGGCTGGCCGCAGCGCCCTCCTGCTTCAATTCGCTCTTGCCGCGCATCGTCTCCTTACTATATTCATAAGTATGATACAGATTGGAGATATTGATGCAAACTCCTACCACGGCAGCCAATGCCAAAATTGCGCTGGCCTTGAAGAAATGGGGCAGTTCTTTCTTTTTATAAGCATCTTCAAAGTACGCTCCCACGAAAAACAGGATCACAAACATGAAATAATAGCTCATCTGAATGTGATTCGACTGAATCTGAAGGGCGATAAACAACGCTGTAATAATTCCGCCCAACAAGTATTTCTTCCGGTAAGCCAGAACGACACCCGCAATCGTAGGTGGAATATAAGCCAACGTCACAAACTTCCAAATGTGCCCTGCCGGTATCAGAATGAAGAAATAGGAAGAAAATGCCCATATCACTCCGCCCAATCCTGCCAGCCAGGCCGATATTCCGAAGGCCCGCAAAAGGATATAGAATCCGAGCATCATAATAAAAGTCAGCACTACATAATCCGGGAGAAAGAGGCGATAAACCTTCTCCACCCCTTTCAGGGACGTTGTCGAGTCGTAACTCGGAGACATCTGATAGGTAGGCATACCTCCAAAAATCGAATTCGTCCAGCGCGTACGTTCTCCGGTACGTTCGAGATACTCTTTCGATTCTTGTCCTGCGCCGACTCCAGCAGCCGTGTCATGCTGAAACAAGATACGACCTTCAATATCAGCCGGAAAAAAATAGGCGAAAGAAAGAATGATAAAAGCCAGAATGGCTATTAAGTCGGGAAGAAACTTTTTCATTTGCAATGACACGATTTACTATTTACGATTGAAGTTTGAATATAAAATAAATTACGATCTGACAATCCAATATTTACAATTGATAACGGTAGAATACCGATCTCCCACATTTATCAATCGTAAATAGTAAATCGTCAAATCGTAAATCTAATTAGTATCTATAATGATCTGCTTTATAAGGTCCGTCCACTGACACACCAATATAGGCAGCCTGTTCAGGAGTCAACTTAGTCAATTTCACGCCGATCTTTTCAAGATGCAGGCGGGCAACTTCTTCGTCCAGATGCTTCGGCAAGCGATATACATTGATATCATATTTCTTGTTGAACAGTTCTATCTGCGCCAATGTCTGATTAGTAAATGAATTACTCATCACAAATGACGGATGACCGGTTGCACATCCCAGATTTACCAAACGACCGTCAGCAAGCAGAATGATGCTGTGACCATCCGGGAAATAATAACGGTCTACTTGTGGTTTGATGTTCACACATTTGATACCCGGATAATGTTTCAAGGCATCTACCTGAATTTCATTATCGAAATGACCGATGTTGCAAACGATAGACTGATCTTTCATTTTCTCCATGTGGTCGATACGGATAATATCGATATTACCTGTAGTAGTCACAAAAATATTGCCTTCCATGCAAGCTTCTTCCATAGTCACCACTTCAAAGCCTTCCATGGCAGCCTGCAATGCACAGATCGGATCTACTTCCGTCACGAGTACCCGCGCTCCGTAAGAACGCATAGAATGAGAACAGCCTTTACCCACATCACCATAACCACATACTACCACCACTTTTCCGGCAATCATCACATCCGTTGCACGCTTGATACCGTCAGCCAGCGATTCGCGGCAGCCATACAGGTTGTCAAACTTAGATTTTGTGACCGAATCATTCACATTGAATGCCGGGAACAACAGTTTGCCTTCTTCCTGCATCTGATACAAACGGTGTACGCCTGTCGTAGTTTCTTCAGACACGCCACGCATTTCTTCCGCTACACGATGCCAGCGAGTACTGTCTTCCGCCAACACTTTCTTCAAGATTGCATTCAGTTCTATTTCGTCCTCTGCATGTACTTCTTTATCCAATACGGCAGCATTATTCTCTGCATCATAACCTACGTGAATCATCATCGTAGCGTCACCGCCATCATCTACAATCACATTCGGTCCTTTACCACCTGCAAAGCTCAATGCTTGCAATGTACACCACCAATAATCAGCAAGAGTCTCCCCCTTCCATGCAAACACAGGCACACCCGTAGCAGCAATTGCAGCCGCCGCATGATCCTGCGTTGAATATATATTACAAGAGCACCAACGTACTTCAGCTCCTAAAGCCACTAACGTTTCAATCAGCACAGCCGTCTGAATGGTCATGTGCAACGATCCCATAATGCGGGCACCTTTTAACGGTTTGGATTCTCCATACTTTTCGCGAAGAGCCATCAGGCCGGGCATTTCTTTTTCTGCCAAATCGATTTCCTTGCGTCCGAAATCAGCAAGCGTAATATCTGCCACCTTATAGGGCAGAGTAGAGAATAATTCTGTAGACATATTGTAAATCATTTATATATAATGAATGCAAAGATAGAACATTCTGATTAGTAGGGCAAAAGCTATCCGTTTTTTTTATATTATAATAACTTGGGAGACAATCCGCGTCTCGGAATATTGTCTTATATTTGCAACAGATAAAACAAATTCTACAATATTCTAATGAATAACAATAAATCTTCTATGAGACATTACGAGGGCAAAACGAAGGAGGAACTTTTAAAAATAATCGAACAATTAGAAGAGAAGATAGATTTTCTTTCC
>NC_021017.1:2254690-2258907 GCF_000210075.1 Bacteroides xylanisolvens XB1A | reverse complement strand
CTTCGACCATGATGCCAATATTATAGAGCTTGCTTCTTCGCCGGCAACCAACCACGTAGAAGGTATCAATGCCAGTAATATCACCACCACTAACGTAAAAGATATTCTGCCGGAAGAAGCTTATGAGAGTGTCCGCAAGAATATGGATAAAGTGATCCTCACGGGAGAAAGTTCCACAGCCAGACATGACCTGATGTTGGACGGTGTTTTACATCACTACGAAAACCGCATCTTTCCGTTGGATAATAAATATCTGTTGTGTATGTGCCGTGATATATCCCAACAATGGGAAGCAGAACAGACGAACGCGCAACAACAGAAAGAGTTGAAGGCCGCCAGAGTCAAGGCAGAAGAGTCGGATCGGCTGAAATCTGCTTTTCTTGCAAACATGAGCCATGAAATACGCACTCCGCTCAATGCGATTGTCGGATTCTCCAAACTAATCACTTTCGCAACATCTACGGAAGAGAAGAATCAATATGCGGAAATCATCGAACGAAATTCGGAAATGTTACTGAATCTATTCAACGATATTCTGGATCTGTCCTCACTGGAGGCCGACTCTTTAAAATTCAACATCCGTCCGATCAAGTTAACAGATATCTGTCTGCAACTGAAGCAACAGTTTTGCCATAAGACGCAAAACGGAGTCAAACTTATTTTAGATGATGTAGATGCGGACATGTATGCCTCCGGTGACTGGAATCGTATTATACAAATTATAAGTAACTTACTTAGTAACGCCACAAAGTTTACCCCCAAAGGAGAAATCCATTTCGGGTATCGGGAAAAAGAGGATTTTGTAGAGTTCTACGTGAAAGATAGCGGCATCGGTATTCCGGCAGAAAGAGTTGCCACTATTTTCCGCCGCTTTGGAAAGGTCAACGATTTTGTTCAGGGAACCGGATTGGGGCTGACTCTTTGCAGAATGTTAGTAGAAAAAATGGGAGGACGTATCTGGCTGCGCTCCCAGGAGGGGCAGGGAAGCAGGTTCTATTTCACTCTCCCTTTGATTCGCCAATAAATGTGTCAGTCGAGGTTACAAATACCTGTATCCGAGGATGACACTTATATGACTATTTACAATTAGATACAGAAAACGCGGCCTGTCGATGACAAAGCCGCGTTTTCTGTATTATCTATATTTGAAAAATATTTCTTTATTCTTAGCAACCGGGGCACTAAGCATTTCTTTGTATTTCACCGGATCATTCAGTATTTTCATCGCTTCCTTCAAACCGTCATCATCCTTCAACTGCTGGATGATATTACCCCGTTGATAATAGTAACGTTTGATAATTTCAGTAGCAATCATTTTCTTTATGTCGGTAGAGAAATAATCCAAGTCACGGTCGAGATTATGGTTCAACTTCTTCTCTAGCACTTTGAATTCCTCTGAAGCGTCATCCATATATCCTTCAAACTCGGCAGCTTCTTTCAACGTTTTCAGAATCTTCTCACTCTGTTGGTCATACTTGAAGTCGGCTTTCTTCACCAATGCTTTAAAATCATTATAATCAGCATCTGTCACCTCAAACTTCTCCGGAGCAACGATAGTGGGATGTTTCAAACAATACTGCGTTGCATAATCGAAGATTAGATTATCACGTACCAAATAGAAAAGGATATTCGGTAATTTCTCTTGTTTGATCGTAATATCCGGCATTACACCACCTCCATCACGGACTTCACGTCCGGCAGCCGTATAGAATACCTTAGTTAAACTGTCGGGAATAGTGCCGACACTTCCGTCTTCATTGCGATGTTTGTAATCAATAGCCTGCACGCAACGGCCGCTCGGAATATAATATTTGGAGGTAGTCACTTTCATCGTTCCGCCATAAGGCAAAGAACGGGGAACCTGTACCAGCCCTTTTCCAAAAGTACGGTTACCAACGATCACAGCACGGTCGAGATCCTGCAAAGAACCTGATAAGATTTCAGAAGCAGAAGCCGTTCCGCTATTTACCAGTACGGCAATCGGAATATCCAAATCCAACGGTTCGCGCAACGTTTTATAAGTGTTACTGGCCTGTTTGATTTTTCCTTTGGTCGTCACAATCACTTTTCCACGCGGCAAGAAATAATTCGCAATTTCTACTGCTTCATCCAACAGTCCGCCGCCATTACTACGAAGGTCTATCACCAATGAAGTAGCTCCCTGTTTCTTCAAATCCAGAAACGCTTTCTTAAATTCTTTGGAAGGATTGCCGGAAAAAGTACTAAGGCCGATGTAACCTATATTGTTATCCAATACGGCAGTATAAGGTATTGCCGGATTCTGAATAGACTCACGCACAATTGTGAACTCCATCGGCGTACGTCCGCCTTTCACATTCGGACGCTCAATCTTCAACTTAAAACTGGTCCCTGCCTGCCCACGCAACATCTGGCTGACTTCCGCATTATTCTTACCGGCAAGGTCTTTTCCGTCAATCTCCATCAGGATATCTCCCGCTTTCAGTCCGGCTTTTGCAGCAGGTGTTCCCTCAAAAGGTTCAGAAATCATCGAACGCTTTAGTTTCGTATTATAAGCAATGTAAGAACCTATACCACCGAATGATCCTTTAATCATCTGTTCCAACTCACTCTGATCTTCTTCCGGATAATATTCCGTATAAGGGTCCAAGGTGTAAAGCATATTATCGATCCCTTCCCGAATCGTTTTATTCGGATCGATGGTATCTACATAGAACATATCCAGTTCTTTCACAATCGCGTTAAATATATCCAGATTCTTTGCAATCTGGAAATTACGGTCGTCTCCGCTCTTGAAACTAAAGAAAGCAACTGTGGCTATCACCGCTACTGCAACAATAGCTATTCGCCTGTTCAGCAATTTTTTCATACCTCTTTTTAATCTAAATGAGTCGTAAAAGTAGCTTAATCCTTTGTTATTCTGCCAGAATCCTGTTAATATTTAACTTAATTTCATCCCAGCGTTCCTGTGGCATCGTTGTTCCGATTACCTGAATAACATTTCCCGAGAGAATAGAACCTATTTTTGCACATTTATCCAACGAGTATCCACAGGTCAATCCATATAAGAATCCGGAAGCGAAATAGTCACCAGCACCGGTAGTATCCACCACTTTCTGAACCGGAATGGCCGAAACCTTTATTTCCTCTGTTCCTTTGCGGATATAAGAACCGCTTGCTCCGACTTTTACAATAGCAATACTGCATTTCTTGGCAATCACTCCCAAAGCTTCCTCCGGCTCCTTGCCGGTAAAGGCTTTCGCTTCTTCTTCGTTTGCAAAGACGATGTCGACATATTTGTTTATTAATAAAGAGAAGAACTCCAGATCATTGGCCACAATATTATAACTAGCCATATCCAGACAAATCTGCAAACCTGCTTCCTTAGCCAGTTCAATGGCATGAAGAATCATTTCATGATCCTGAACGAGGTAGCCTTCTATAAATAGGTACGCGTAACCTTTAAACATATCCAGCGTCAGTTCTTCCGCTCTCAAAGAAGCGGCTGCTCCCAGATAGGTTCCGAAAGTGCGCTCTCCATCCGGTGAAATAAAAGTGGATGCCACACCGGAAGGTAGTCGGTCCGAGTTCAATAATTTGTCTTCAATCTTATTTTTCTGCAGATTTTCACGAAAAAATTCTCCATAATTATCATTTCCCACTTTTCCGATAAACCCTGTTCCGGCACCCAAACAAGCCAGTCCAAGGATGGCATTTCCTGCCGATCCGCCTGTTGCCAAGTGGGTTTTCATCTGTGAAAATTTTATGTTAATCTGCTGTAACTTAGCGTCATCGATGAGCTGCATGCTTCCTTTGGGTAAACCCATTTCATCCAAAAGAGTATCATCCTTCAGGGTTGCGAGTACGTCTACCAGGGCGTTGCCCAATCCTATTATTTTGTCCATTCCTAATATTTTTTTTGCAAAGATATTGCATATTTCAAAAAAACCTAGTACTTTTGCATCGCAATTGAGAAAAACATTCTTCCTTAGCTCAGTCGGTTAGAGCATCTGACTGTTAATCAGAGGGTCCTTGGTTCAAGTCCAAGAGGAAGAGCAAAGTTGAAAATCTTGATTGCAAACATTCTTCCTTAGCTCAGTCGGTTAGAGCATCTGACTGTTAATCAGAGGGTCCTTGGTTCAAGTCCAAGAGGAAGAGCGAAAAAAGAGGTAAATCAGAAGATTTATCTCTTTTTTTATTTTTCGGATCCAATGTTTTTCGGATCATAACGGAAACAG
>NC_021017.1:2250784-2253545 GCF_000210075.1 Bacteroides xylanisolvens XB1A | reverse complement strand
GAAATTCGGGTATGATGGATTTGCACGCGTCATCGACGAAAGAATCGTTACTGAAATGATTAGCTGTTATCCGAATGTTACTGATCCGGAGTGTGCTTGTTGTTGGAAATTCACATTAAGGTAGTAATTCAAATTCTCCATAAGCCACTTTGGTGCCTCTGTTGAATGATTTGTAGATACGGTATTTCCCTGGATGGTTGGGGGATTCTGATGTATAGAGTTTAATTGTTTGTTGGTGACTCGGGTGCTCCGGTGGGAAAATCCACAGTATATCATTAACGACAGGATCGGTCGGCAATGTTTCCCATTGCCGTTTACTTTTGTTATAGTAAGCAAGGCTGTATTTTTCTCCGCACTCATATTCATAGTGAGAGTGGTTGGTGATGGTTATTTTTACTTCTGTAGTTGATAGCGGATAATGATCGTGTTCTGTTTCTATAGAAAGCGAAGCGGGACTTATGTTCTCTCCAGTCGGAATGTCACGGGGAATAGGTCGCAATGTGACGGAGTTCGTTTGCGATGACTGGTTGGTTTTCTTAGGTAACACTGTATAAAGCCCTTGTTCGTCTTTTATTATCTCATATTTTCCCGATTCCAGCCACGTATTCCAATCCTTAAAAAGGTCGGTGATAAATAGGTATAAATCTTCGGAAATATATATTTCTGTACCTGACTTTAAGTCGCATGCCAACTGACCATTTACGACAGACAGATGTTTCTGGGCTCTTTGTAAGGCTTTCAAATAGACAACCTGATTAAATGCGTAATCTTTATTGAAACCTCGTCCCGTGAATAAATCTATTGCAGCATACGACATCGTCCCTCTTGTCTTCAGGAAAGTAGTGTCGGTTATAGACGTCTTGTAGCTATTAGCTTCTTCCCACATCTTTCTTTTTTCCTGTTCTCTGAATTTCTGTACAATCTCGCTCACTTTATCTTGTTCGCTTGTTTCTCTGTGAGATTTTAGGCTGTCATTATCTTGTAATTCGTCATAAAGAGGTAAAGCAAAAAAAGTGTTATTGTCCTTTTCAAACTGTTCTATGATACATGGGATAATTTTCTTACCCATAGCTTTTAGCTCTTTGAATTGGGGTAAAATGGTGTAAGCACGGGTACTTGAACTTAATTGTGCTTTGGGATTGTTGTGTATTTCTTTTTCCCAGGCATTAAATAAACTGTCAAATTTGGCTATATCCTCTGTTGTCAAAATATCACTTTTTTCTGTATTCTGTTTAATACATCCTGTAGTGATAAAGATAAATGGCAGAATAAAGAAAAGTGTTCTCATCGTTTTAATTATTAATCGGTTTTGTAATAGGTTTGCATAAGGGTATGTCAAGCTTTTGATCTGTTTCCTGCAAATATAGAAATAATATTTTTAAACCGATAAACTGGATGCTGCTGTTTTTTTACCGGATAAGAAAACGTTTATTCGTTTTTCGATGTGATACTAGCTGCCCTTTGATAAATAATGTGAAAAAACAGTTTTAGCCTCATTATCGAATTAACTTTCACCCATTTGTGAGGTCTAACATACATAACTTATTTAATATGAGAATTAAAATGATGAGAAAGCAAATTTTAAGTTTGGCAGTTGCGTTATTGATTGGCTCAACTGTATGTATGGCTCAAAATCGTCAGAATGGAAAGGCTGATAGAGAGAAACGTATGGAACAGATTGTTGCCGATCTGGGCTTGAATGAAAAGCAGGCCAAAGATTTCAAAGCTGCAATGAAAGAAATGAGACCTGCGAAAAATAAATCGAATGAAAGGCCTACGCGGGAAGAAATGCAAAAGAAAAGGCAGGAAATAGATGCTAAAATAAAAAGCATTCTGACCGATGAACAATATAAGAAATACCAGGATATGCGTAAGAAGGATAACGCGAAGAAAAAGAAAAAAGCAAAATAAGTACTATTCGTTTAATCTAAACCTGTCAAACGGAGAATCGTAAAAGATAATCTGTTATGACGCTATACTTATTTTCGGTTCTTTCATAAATAATTTATTTAATCTACATGACCATTTTCGTTCTATTAAAGTTGAATGCAGGCTCCATTTAAATGAGTCTATTTTTCAATTTAAGTAGAACGAAAATTTGTTAGACGATGTTTCGTCTTATATCTATATTCCCTCCACTAAAGCTTTTTCATGCTTTTATCTTTCAATCTTTCACCTTCTGCTGAAACTCCCTGTCTATGGTAGTTGTACGTTGGTGATAGATGTAAAATGATCTGTCACTGATCTGCCATCTTTCACCGTATCTCATTTTATTGCAAATTTATCCTCTGTATCGGCGCATCTCTTGAGTAGCGGTGCTATGCGGACGCCGGACGTTGACAACCGATTTTTGAAGAATATGTTTCAGAAATGACTGCTGGCTCACTCGGTTCTGGTCAAATTCATCCATATTGATGAGTGCGAACCTATTTAGCGACAGTTCGGCATCCCGTTTATTGCTGAAATATGCCGTTATATCTGGTTAACTGTATACCGTTGATTGTTTTTCCAAATATATAATCTTCTCTTTATTGGAATCTTCTTATGTACTATCTCTTGCATTGGCTATTAATAGAAAACTTCCTTTCTTTCTTATGCAAAGTTTCTTTCGTCTAATAGAGAAGTTCCTTTTGGCTGTTTGTAATCTATAAATGAAAGCTTTGATTATATAAATGCAAGTTCTGTTTTTATAAACGAAAGTTTCATTTATAAAAACAGAACTTGCATTTATAGTTTGAATCAGGTGAAGAATAAGTTATCT
>NC_021017.1:2237922-2249354 GCF_000210075.1 Bacteroides xylanisolvens XB1A | reverse complement strand
ATCTATTAGTGAAAAGGAAGTTTATATGAACTTATCTATTAATAGTTCAGGAAAGAAATAGCTGTTCCTTTGAATGTGATAAGTGGTGAAAGATGAAAGATTGGGTGATTAGCAAAGATTTATTCTAGTGTGCTTTGAAAGACATATATTCAAGGACTATTGTTGACAGGAATGGGCAGGTCGCCTGATATGAGGATTAATTCATAAATTTTATCGAAAAGAAGAGAAAAGAATAAAATAAACAAGGGGCGTCGTAACAACCTATCCATAAAAAGACTATATTTATTGCAGCGAGAGAGCACTTTAAGTAATGCTTAAGAGGAAAAACGAAAAGTAGTATATATACTATATATTTTCTATTATTAATTACTTAAACACATTTTTTATGGAAGCCAAGAAATCAAAAAAGGCTGCAATTGAGAATCAACGGGGTTCTTGGTTGTTGATGGGTTTGGTTGTTGCGCTAGCCTTCATGTTCGTTTCGTTCGAATGGACACAACATGATGTCAGAGTTGCAGCACTATCACCAGATGATGAATCCATCTTTGTAACAGAGCTAGTTCCGATCACATTCCTTGAAGAGAAACTGGAACCGCCTCCTCCTCCCGAAACTAAGGTAACAGAATTGTTCGAAATAGTGGAAAACAATATGGAGGTGACGGATAACGTTTCTACAGTGTCAGAGGATATGAATGCAGTTCATGACGTTATTTGGATACCACCAGTGGTAGAAACAGAAACGGTAGTTGAAGACATTATTCACGTAAGTGTTGAAGTCATGCCGGAGTTTCCTGGAGGTACAGCTGCTTTAATGAAATATTTAGGTAGCAATATCAAATATCCGACGATTTCGCAAGAAACTGGTTCACAAGGAAAAGTCATTGTTCAGTTTGTAGTAGATAGAGACGGAACGATTTCTAATCCTGAAGTGGTGCGAGGGGTTGATCCTTATTTGGATAAAGAAGCTATCCGCGTGATAAGTTCTATGCCGAAATGGACTCCCGGAGTGCAAAATGGTAAGAAAGTTCGAGTGAAATATACTGTGCCTGTGTCATTCAGACTGCAGTAGTAACTTGGAATAAATGAATAAGGGTTGGTTCCTGCAAAGAACCAACCCTTTTTCAATAAAAAAATATATCTTTGTCGGGAGAATAAAAATACGAATGATTGTTTTATGAATCTTCTACTCTGTATAAAAAGACCTTTTATCTGGCTTTCCCGCTTCCGTCATCGTTGCGGATATGGTGTCCATTCCCCATTTGCTTTCAGTCTCATTACCGATGTAATTTATGAGAAGATGCCTTACTATGCTTATTCTTCCTTGAAAGAAGAACAAAAAAAGATGGTAAGAGAGTGTGGGTGGACCAAAGGTTCTCAAAAGGTAAACCGTTTTTTGTTCCGGTTGGTAAATAGAGTGCAGCCTGATACGATTATTGAGGTTGGGCGTCCTTCCTCGACAGCCCTGTACTTACAGTCTGCTAAACCATCGGCTTCTTATCTCTTTGCTTCCGATTTGTCGGAACTGTTTCTGGATGCGGATACTTCAGTCGATTTTCTGTATCTGAACGATTACCAAAATCCGGACTTATTGGAAGAAGTATTTCGGGTTTGCGTACACCGTACTACCCTTAAAAGTGTATTTGTAGTCCATGGTATCTGCTATTCCAAAGAGATGAAAGTGCTTTGGAAAAAGTGGCAGGCTGACGAAAGGGTCGGAATAACTTTCGACCTGTATGATGTCGGTTTGCTATTTTTTGATAAAACGAAGATAAAACAGCAGTATATCATCAACTTCTAAGAACCTTTGTACGTTTACCATCTATAATAGTAAAAAAGAAAGTTATGAAAAAGAGCCTTGTATATACAAAGACCGGAGACAAAGGAACTACCAGTCTTGTCGGCGGAAGTCGCGTTCCAAAGACTCATATCCGCCTGGAAGCTTACGGAACGGTGGATGAATTAAATTCTCACCTGGGATGGCTGCACACTTATCTGCAGGAGGAGTCCGACCGGGATTTTATCTTGAGTATTCAACATAAGTTATTCGCCATCGGTTCACACCTGGCCACCGACCAGGAGAAAATGCAACTGAAACCCGCCAGTATCATTACCCCCGAACATGTGGAAAGTATCGAGCGGGAGATTGATAAGCTGGACGAGCAATTACCCGAACTTTGTGCTTTCATCATTCCCGGCGGAAGTCGTGGAGCAGCCGTTTGCCATGTTTGCCGCACGATTTGCCGGAGAGCTGAAAGACGCATTCTGGCTTTGTCCGAAACTTGTACAATTTCTCCCGAAGTATTAGCTTTTGTCAACAGATTATCAGATTATTTGTTTGTATTATCCCGAAAAATTAATTTTGATGAACAAAATAATGAAATATTTTGGGATAATAGTTGGAAATGATAGATTTTATTATACTTTTGCCGAAAAATAGAAAACGAGACAAATTTAGTATTCATTTTAAATACTCAAGATTATGTATTGGACATTGGAATTAGCATCAAAACTTGAAGATGCTCCCTGGCCGGCAACCAAGGATGAATTGATTGATTATGCCATGCGTTCGGGTGCTCCTCTTGAAGTTATTGAGAACCTCCAAGAGATGGAAGATGAGGGCGAAATCTATGAGAGTATCGAAGATATTTGGCCGGATTATCCTAGTAAGGAGGATTTCTTCTTCAACGAGGAGGAGTACTAACATCCACAGATAAGCTAAATAGTTAAATATCAGTGCGATAAACAATAGAAATTTGTTTGTCGCACTGGTGTTTTATACTCTTTGATGGTGTAGTTTATTTGTCTAAAGTTCCATATCTTTGTTTCTCCTCAAGAATATTGGTAAAAGGAATTCTAAGACTTGGTAAGTCTTTTCTCCTTTTTTATTGCAAATTCCTTGTCGGCTATCGCTGCATACTGTTTCTTTGAAAGGAAACCCGCCATTGATGTGAGGTTTATCAATGACGGGCAACTGACTATTTTTTCCACATTTCAGGTATTCCTTCATAAGTCACATATACTCCTTTTTCCATGGGGAGAGGAGCGAGTTTTTCCAGAACGTTTTTCCATGACTCTTCTGGAGGTAAGCCAAGGCGTTCTCTCCATTTTGGGTTTAAACTGAAATTCTTTATTCATACAACTGTAGTTTCTCATTAATTGGAAACTATACAGTTGTAAATAATGGAAGAATGAAGCACCGGGGGCATTAGAGAACCCTATATATTGCTTCCGCTATCTTCTTCATGCCTTCGTCGTCGGGATGTGCGATGATGAAATCCTTGGTTACAGTATATGGCTTTCCGTGTATGTCATAAAGAGTGTCTCCGACTTTCGGACGTGAATCATACAAGCGGTCTATCCAGTCAATCGGAATGAAAGTGAGTCCATGCATATGCGCAGCGTTGATGATGGCACGTTCTTTTTCCTCATCCTTCCAGAAACAACCGGTGATGACTACTTTGTCTGCTTTCCGCTTGCAATATTCCACCAATCGGAGGATACCTGATTTGAATGCTTCCTTATCTTGTACGTTTTCTCCCAAGCGGATAACAATCACATCCTTGTCCGTAACATGAGTGCCAATCAGCGAGTCGATATTGCAATTCAGGTTACGTTCCCAATAAGCGATGTTCAGCGGGGTAACCACTGTGCCGGGACGGTTTTGCGAGAGCATCTTCTCCAATTGATGGCAATAGTCGTTTTCTTCTTTGGATGCTGCCATGCCCCATTCGGAGAACCATTCGATGTCCGCTTTATATTCGTGGCGGGTGATAGAGTTGCCTAAGCAAAGAACACGTAACGGAGGGCGTTGTTCTATCCGGTTGTCGGAAAATGAGGGAGTTACTTCTTCCAGATAAAGCACGCGGCTGGCATATTCGTTTTGTTTCGAAGGTTCCACTCTGTGGGTAGAGGGAATTTCCAGTCCGTTGTCATTCAGATATGCACCGCTGAAACTTTTACCTTCAAATTTCAAAGGTTCAGTGTCGATGCGGTTCAGCTCATGCACCTTATAATATTTGTCTGGAGCAAGTCCTGCCATCTTCACCCGTGGCAAGTGCCGGTTGCAGAAATGTTCCGTTTTCCACCAGTAGAATACGGCTTTGTCCTTTTCTGGCGATACATACATCAGCGAAGCTGCGCCCTGTTTGTCATACGGAGAAAGTAAACGGTAAATATCTCCGAACTGTACGACGGGACGTATCGTCTTGTATTCGGCAATAGCGTTTCTGCACAATGCCTTTTCCTCTTCCGTCATATTCTTGGGCTGTATTTCCATACCTAATCGTCCGCTCATCGCTACATCAATACGGAACTTCAACGGAACGGAACGCGATGTCTGATGGTTGGGGCTTGCGCTGATATGCGCCCCCATGCCGATGGCGGGGAAGAAATAGGAAGTGCCCCATTGGATGTAGATACGCTGAAGTGCATCCGTATTGTCGCTTGTCCAGAATTCGTCGAAGTAGGGCAGTACACCGTAGTTGACACGTCCGCCGCCGCTGGCGCAAGCTTGTATCGTCAGTTGCGGATAGCTGGCGCGAATGCGTCGGCACACGTTCTCAAAACCCCGGTGGTATTCGATGTTCAGGTGGCTTTGATTGTCTTTGGTCAGGTATTGCGAACCTTGGGTGATGATGGACATATTGGCGTCCCACTTGATATAATCAATGTCGGGATAGGAATTCATCAGTTCGTCCACCGTCTGTACGATAAAATCCTGCACTTGCGGGTTGGAGAGGTCGAGCACGACTTGTGTGCCGCCGCGGGCGCATACCACTTCCCGTTCGGGTGCCTTGATAATCCATTCGGGGTGCTTTTCGTACAGTTCGCTTTTGGTATTAGCCATTTCCGGTTCCAGCCAGATGCCGAACCGTATGCCGTGTTTCCGGGCGTTGTCAAGTAATGATTGCAGTCCGCCGGGGAGTTTGGTCTTGTCTACGGTCCAGTCGCCTAAGGCATAAGAGTCGTTTTTGCGCGGATATTTGTCGCCGAACCAACCGTCGTCCATTACAAACAGTTCGCCTCCCATGGCAGCGATATCACCCATCATCTGGTCCATGCCCTGTTCGTTGATGTCGAAATAGACGCCTTCCCAACTGTTCAGCAGAATTTTGCGGGGAGTGTTCCCGTTGGCGAGTTTATGCAGGCGTGCCCATTGGTGGAATTTCCGGCTGCATCCGCTCATCCCTTCATCGCTGTAGGTTAGTGCCAATGCGGGGGTGCGGAACACTTCTTCTTTTTTCAGGTTGTACCAGGAGTTTTCTTCGTTGATGCCGGCGAGGAAATGGTGCCAGTCGTCTTCTTGCGTGTCAATACGCAGTTTGTAGTTGCCGCTGTAGCAAAGCGCTGCGCCGATGACGCGTCCCGTGTTCTCCTGCGGTTTGCCGTCGAGCGAGAACATCACTTCTGCATGTGCCGATTGGGAGTTGCGTACCCCGTCCGTGTTTTTGATGACTTTCATACCCGGTTGCAACGCTTCCTGGCAGAGTTGTCCTTCGTTTGCCCAGGCACCGGAAAGATGTGACAGCCAGACATTGCCGCGGCGGACAGGCAAGTAGGCAGAAGCAAACTGCTGAAGTTGGACAGGCTTCTTCTCTTCGTGACGGATTTCAGTCCATGTCTCGATGACATCTGCATCCTGCCATGCTTTGTAGCAGATGTTGACGAAGAAAGGATACACTTTGTCTTTCAGTTCTATCACCGTCAAAGTGGCATTTTCTTTTGTAAGGCGTGTTTCTTTTACGCCTATGACTGCCATTTGAAGTGTCAGGTTGCCGTCGGCATGGCGGACAGACAATGCCGTTTCGCATGGATACCCCATTCCATAGACGGGATAAGCATTTCTTCTGCGTGCTGTTTCACAAATGCTTCGGATATCCGCATCGGAGGTGCGTGAGCCGTAATACAGTTGTTCCGGTGTACCGCCGTTTGGTACCGAGAGAAGCAACTGTGTATGGGGAGTGGATATGGTGACATTTTGCGCCGACAGAAGTGTAGACAACAGCCAGACGGAAATTAGGAAAAACAGATTCCTTTTGTTAATAATTATCATAATAGCAAATTACGTGTTTTCTATGTTTACTAATGGAAACTTTTTGTATAAAGTGGATTCTCACATGAAGGCCAATCAAGAAAGCGACCTTCATTATCATTGAATTTTTCAAGTCCGTCTTCTCCAATTCTCGTCATTATAAGTTGCAACAAGTCACATAGATGGCCTTTTTGTTCTTTCAAATAATCCAAGTTGCCTTGATAAAGATACCAGTCTCTCTGAATCAATATCCACCAAAGAGAATACGTACACATTGTCATCCATTGGGGAAGTGGTGTAGAGTCACGGATCAAGTCGAGGCTTTTGGGGATCACTTCATTATACCCAAAAACCGTATTGACTGTCATCACTTCGGGATGCAAGTCTCTAATCCAAACCAAGCGGTCACGTTTTATCCCATCCCAGATATAATCTTGCATATTCAAATGCACCGTATAAGCTCCAGTTTGCCATATCTGATTCAAGCGTTCGTCATTACATCGGAACGAACCTTTGTAAGGGATATCTTGAAAAATAGAAATAGCCCGTATCTCTTTGAGGTGCAATTCTGCAGAATCGTCCAAAAGGTCAATCCGGGCAAACCGGAAACCGGAATTCCCGACTTCCAAGACCCCAAGCCAAGGTACACTAATAACAAAATCACGCATAGCATGATCGTTTGTCGCTCCATTCACTTCGTCTATGTCACACATAGCTTCGCTTACCGACTCTCCTAAGCGAACACGAATAGTAACAGGAGCATGTGAGGCTGGCATACCGGTGACAATTTGTAAGCCGCCTTGCAATTCCTTTCCGAAATCGAAAAGAATAGCAGGATGTTGCTGCCCGGTACTCGAAAGTTTACAGAGTTCATTATTCACAAGATTTGCTTGTCCATGCCCTGATCGGAGTAAATATTCTGCTCCTTGTATTAGTTGACTCTCCTGTTGCCAAACAATGCGTATCGGAGAAAGATACTCCCGTACATGGCTATCACGTTGTTGAGCAGATGATGTGACAACATGGAATAGAAAAATAGGAATGAGTACTATTATCTGACATTTTTTATACAGCATCAATTTTTCCATTATTTAGTAATTCGCATTTTTAGGGCTTGTAATCATATTCACCATTTATTACCCGTTTTACGGCATTCAAGTAACCATAACCATGCTTCATATCGGGCAAGAGATAACTTCCTTCCACCCATTCATTCCACGAGTTGATTGTAATCAGTTTGGGGCGGTCGGGGCGTTGGTCTACATATTCTTTCGTCTTCTGCAAGAAAGCAGCAAAACTTTCTGGCGAGTCATTGTAATGAACCACTTCTTTGGCTGTTTTATTCGGGAAACGCGGGGTGTCATCCCATCCTATTGATGCATTTGGGAAGAATGGCACACCCAATGAATCCAGTTTCGCTGTCCATTGATCGCGACGTTGCATGGCTTTTGTACCCCATGCCAGATAATCTTCTTCGTATGGCCATCCCCAATTGTATTTTGTCACACTGTTTACTTCTGCCTTTACAACAAGTTCTATAAACTTGTCGGTGGGAGACCCGTCACCGATGAGTTGCAAGTGCAAATCAGGGAATCCTGCCTTTTTCACTTCGCTACGGAAATAATCCATAGCCTTCTTCACACCGTCTGCATTACCGAAACTTTCCAACAGTTCATGAAAACCAAATATGGAAAATACCGGACAATTGTCTATCTTGTAATAGTTGGGCTTGTGAAAGTATTGGCGTATCACTCGTTCTACAATGATTTTAAAGTTGGCCCAGTCTACCACACCGGTCCACAGACGCGAGTTGTTGTCCTTGTAACGGTGTACATTCCAATAGTTGTGTGCCACGTTATGGTTGGCCCACATCAGGTAAAACTTCATTTTTTTATTATTCTTGGCTTTCAGAAATCCATTGTTTACGGTGCTTTCTAAAAAAGGCTGTCCGTTGAACCAGTACCAATCGAAGATAAACGTATTGATGCCGTGAGCGGTTGCCACGTCAATCCATTTCTCCATCACCTGCGTGTCATCGTCCATTTCGTATCCCCACAAAGGAACCTTTGGCTGATAGTGTCCTTCGAAACGGGGATTACCTTTTTTGATAATTTCCCATTCGCCTGTACCTTCACTCCACAGTGTGTCGCGTCCCATCGGATCATTGTGACACGACGGCCAAATATAAGCTGCCACATCATATTCATCTTGTTCTTTCAACTGTCCGCTTCTTTGGGGTGTAGAGACACAGGAGCAGATTGTTGTGATAGCAACCATTAAAAGAAGAGTAAGTAAACTCCATAAATAAGTCAGTGTTCTTAAATAATGCATATCTTTTTTTATTTTAAATAGTGAATAATTTAATCTGTTCATTAAAGTAGAAGGTACACCTTGATTTCATTTAAAGGTAACGTCGCGCTGATTTCTTCCGAGTTGCAGAACTTTCCTCATAACAAAATCATAGTGTCGGCAACAATATCTTCGGCTTGTACTATGTCATGAGTGCAAGCTCGTGCGATTATAATAAGTACTCCCTACAATACAACTTTTATCAGGTGTTACTTTATTCTGCTTGGAAACTTTTAGTTTGTACATCACGGGAGTTCGGCCCTACCATAACATCAAATTCTCCGGGTTCGTAAACATAGTGTAATTCGGAATTATAGAATTTCAAGTCATCTTTCGTAATAACAAACTTAACATCACGACTTTCCCCGCTTTTCAGGAAAATGCGTTCAAAACCTTTCAACTCTTTCATTGGACGGGCGACCTCCGCGTAAATATCACGAAGGTACAGTTGTACCGTTTCATAACCATCATAGTTTCCTTTGTTGGTTACAGTGACAGATACAGTCAACTCACCATTCTTAGGCAAGGTTTCCGAGCTAATTTGCAATCCACCATAAACAAAGTCCGTATAACTCAAACCATATCCAAACGGATACAGAGGTTCATTACTCTCATCCAGATAATTGCCGGCATAACGGTTGAACACATGATTGTCGGGATCAGGACGACCTGTATTCAAATGATTGTAGAATAGCGGCAGCTGTCCCACTGAACGTGGGAAGGTAGTTGTCAGTTTGCCGCTTGGAGTGACTTTGCCAAACAATACATCGGCAACCGCGTCTCCTGTTTCGCTACCGCCAAACCAGACATTCAATATGGAATGAACATTCGCATCCTCCCAATTCAAGACCAGAGGACGTCCTGTGAACAGAAGAAGTACGACAGGTTTGCCCGTTTTCACTAAAGCCTTCAATAAATCTTGTTGTGTATCGGGTATCTCGAGGCCGGTGCGTGAAGCCGATTCACCGCTCATTTCCGCACATTCACCCAAAGCGGCAACAATGACGTCTGAACGGGAAGCCACGCGTAAAGCCTCGTCCAACAGTTGTCGGTTATCTCTACGTTCCAGCGGGCGAATACCCGTAGCAGCTTTTTCTGTTTCCGTATCATAATATATGTTGCTGCCTTTTGCATATAGAATTTCAGCCTTGTCACCCGCTGCCGCACGGATTCCTTCCAACAATGTTCTGTGGCGGGACGGTGTACATGTCATGCTCCACATACCGCACATATTATTACGTGCGTCCGCCATCGGACCGATCAGGGCAATCCTGCCTTTTTGCTCAAGTGGAAGCAGCTTGTTGTCATTCTTTAATAGAACAAATGTTTCAGCCGCAATCGCACGTGCTGCAGAACGGTGTTCAGGCGTATAAAGTTTTTCTTTGGCACGCAGGGCATCGCAATATTTATACGGATTGGAGAACAGTCCCAGTTTATATTTGGCTTCCAATACACGGCGACAAGCCGTATTAATCTGCTTTTCCGTTATCTTCTTTTCTTTCAGGGATTCCTCCAATGTATTGAGAAACCCGCATGAAACCATATCCATATCCGTTCCTGCCTGTAAAGCGCGAATGGAGGCTTCCTTCAGAGGGGCGACACCATGGGAGGACATTTCGGCTATCGAATTGTAATCTGTTACCAATAGTCCTCCGAAGCCCCATTCATTCCGGAGCAGGTCGGTCAGTAACCATTTGTTGGCTGTGGCGGGAATACCGTCAACGATATTAAAAGAGCTCATGACACTGCCTGCACCGGCGTCAACGGCAGCTTTATAAGGAGCCAGATATTCGTTATACATACGTAGTCGGCTCATATCCACTGTATTGTAATCACGTCCCGATTCGGACGCCCCATAAAGTGCGAAATGTTTCACACAGGCAAGAATCTCATCGTTGCCTTGCATATTGTTTCCCTGATAACCACGCACATACGCTTTTGCCATTAAAGAACCCAGGTAAGGATCTTCTCCACTTCCTTCTGCGATACGTCCCCAACGGGCGTCACGACAAATATCGACCATCGGGCTGAATGTCCAGTTAATACCGTCTGCGCTGGCCTCAATAGCGGAGATACGTGCCATACGTTCGACGGCCAGCGTATCCCAACTACAGGAAAGTGCCAATGGGATCGGGAAAATAGTTTCGTAGCCGTGGATAACGTCTGCACCTACAAGTAGAGGTATTTTCAATCGGCTTTCTTCTACCGCAAGGTGCTGTAGGACATTGATTTTCTGAATGCCCTTGACATTGAAGAAGCCGCCTATTTCCTGTTTGCGAATCATATCGCTAAGTTCACCGTTCATCACCGAACCTGTCACGAGATCACCGCCCGAAGGCAGGTTCAGTTGTCCGAGTTTCTCACGGAGAGTCATCCGGTCCATTAAGTCGGTAATGAAACGGTCCATTTCCCTATCTTTCCCTCCCCCGGATGGTGAGCAGGCAAAGAGAGTAAGCCCGCAAAGGGCGCAAGATATAAGATTTCTTATCTTCATTTTTCTTGTTATTGGGTTATTTATACTTGTTGTCCGATTTTTCTTTCCACACCACTACTCCCGCAGGTTCAAGGCGTGCACTGCCAATCAGTACTTCTGCCTCATCGGGAATGACTATTTCCTGAATGTCCGACGTATAATTCAAGGCGATGTAAAAACCGTCACGCCATTCCTTCACCACTCCGTACGGTAAATCTTCAGTCGGTACGCCGGCTTCCGTATATACACGACGTACTACTTCTTTCTCCAATTTGCCGTCATCGGTATCCGTTCCGATATAGGTGACCGTTCCTTTACCCAGCCTACGGTGTATCACGGAAGCAGCTCCCTTATAAAACTGGTCCGCATACACAGCCCACACATCTGTTCCGGCAGCTGGGGTTAGTACGTCCGCCCAATTGTTCCAGGCGTATTCCTCACTGCCGAAATCTACTTTTCCGTAGAGACTGTGAGGCAGATGGTCATAGTACAAGCTGTTTATTCCGGCCAGTTGATGAATAGGAGCCGCTAAAGGAGCCTCCCACAATTTGGCGTCACGGTCTTTCTGACCGGTACGGT
>NC_021017.1:2203163-2237717 GCF_000210075.1 Bacteroides xylanisolvens XB1A | reverse complement strand
CTGACGCTGGAACTCCATTTCCCAATAGTTGTTCATATCGAAAAGCAGTCCAATGCGTCGGGAAGCCAGCTGTTTGGGCATACGGCTTTTCTTATCGTAGGCGGCACGAAGCTTTTTCATCTCCTGCGTAATACGTACATATTCTTCACCGCCCGGAGAAAGAGTCACCCCATCGGTCATTATCATGCCGTAATGGTATTGCTCACTGCCTTTCAGAGGTTGACGGAAACGGTAATTGCACACAAACTTCCCACCACCTGCAAAAACGTGATACACCCACATACGCACAGCGCCGGGTAAGGGTTGAGGGTTATACACTCCCCAGTTTACTTGACCGGGCTGTAGTTCCATCACTCCGAATGTTTTGCCGACGCGGTTACGAAACTGGTCATTTGAAAATCCGAGATCTTCGGGAATCCCCATCCGGAAACCTTGGCTACCTATTCCCTGATTATGTCCAGTCACCAGATAGCGGGTGTAGGTCAGGAAGTCCGTATGATCGATCCGTACCGGATCAACCGGATTGAAAACAGGAATCAGGTTGGTAGTGATCCATTGGTCTTTGTGGATATGCCGCCGGAGGATGTCTGCCTGCATATTAACAAAGCCCGCCAATTCGTCCGCCATGAAACGGTTCAGGTCGAGCATGGCATGAGGATTGGGCTTTTCAGGTACTTCCTGCTGGTTGGGAAGGCGAATCTGCTCGAAGTTCTGATAGGTTTCACTCCAGAAAGAGGTACCCCAGGTATCATTCAGTTTGTCAATAGTACCGTATTTCTTCTGTAACCAGACACGGAATTTGGCTTGTGCATTTTCACTGTAATCCACTACTCCGTAGTGTCCCGGCTCATTGTCAATCTGCCAGCCGATAACAGCAGGATGATTGCCATAACGCATTGCCAGACAGGAAACAATGTTTTCTACATAACGACGGTATCGGTCGCTACTCCAGGAAGCATGCTGACGTCTCCCATGCTGAATGGAAATGCCATTATCCCGCTGAATCAATATATCGGGGTACTTTTTTGACAGCCAGACGGGAGGTGTGGGAGTAGGAGTACACATAATTACCTTCAGACCATATTTATCTGCTAAAGAGACGGCACGATCCAGCCACTCAAAATCATACTTTCCTTCTTCCGGTTCTATCATGGCCCAGGCAAACTCCGCAAAATGGGTGAACTTGATCCCCATCTCCGACATTTTCTTCAAATCACGTTCCCATTGGGAGGAATCCCATTGCTCGGGGTAATAGTAAGATCCTAGAGCAAACAACTCTTCCGGAGGAAAAGATTTATCGACCGGAGATTGAGCAAAGGATACCAATGAAAACAATAAAGCTAAGACTAATAAGGACTTTTTCATGGATATTATTTTAAGTTTCATCGCTATAATAAATAACTGGTTAGCGCAATGGGCTGGCTTTTATTCCGCCGGAGGTCATTTTTACAGGTTTGATAGTACCGTTTTTATTAAAATACATTCGGTCAATGCAAGTAATGCGGTAGTTCCCATCGGTTTCACCCAAAGGGCGGCGATGATAGACAATATACCATTCATCCTTTCCCGGACCTTTGATAATGGAATGATGTCCGGCACCATTAGCTATTTTAGTGTCCTGCTCCAGAATCTTTCCGACTCTTTTGAACGGACCAAAAGGCGAATCCGCAATGGCATACGCTACACAATAATCGGGGCCTGTCCAGTCGCCTTCTGACCACATGAAATAATATTTGCCATTGTGTTTAAGCATAAAAGGTCCTTCTATATAATTTTCCGGAGTCACTTCTTTATAAGTTGTTCCGTCTTCAAAAGGTACGATACTGATTAGATCAGATCCCATCTTCACCATATTGCAATGTCCCCAACCGCCGTAATACATATAATACTGACCGTCATCGTCCTTGAAAACAAACTGGTCAATAGGTTGCGCTCCGTTCACGATCTTGCCAATCAGCGGCTTTCCGAGCGCATCCTTGAAAGGACCTTCCGGACGATCGGCTACAGCCACACCTATACCTCCCACTTCACTCTCATGATATATGTTGTTTGCTCCAAAATAGAAATAATATTTCCCATTTGCTTCTATCACGGCAGGTGCCCATAAAGCATTCCTTAACCAGCTGATATTTTCGACAGAAAGGACTTTCGGGTGTTTTCTCCAGTGTACCAAATCTGGGGAAGAAAAGGCATCCATGTACAATTGTTGTTCGAAAGGAGCTGAATAAGTCGGATAAATCCAGTATTTATCACCGAAAACGACTCCTTCGGGATCTGCATACCAACCGTCAAAAACCGGATTAGTACTTGTCTGTTTTTTGCCCGTATTTGTTTGAGCAAATAAGGTTACTGAACAGCAACACATAATCATGAAAAAGAATACTATTTTGGAATTCATGTCTATAAATATTAAAGTTATGCCACAAAAATGATGAAAAATCAATGAAATAAAGGTTGATTATTTGCCAATAAATAGCGAGAATCAACCAAATTGCCGGAAAAATAATTATTTCATATATTGCTGCTTGTAAAGGGCTGTTTTGATTTGTTTTTTCACTTTCTTTGTTTGCAGGTTCAACACTTTTGTTATATATTGCCCTCCCATTTTCGTTGTATCTGTCTTGAATTTCTTAATTGGTCATTTAACAGGCTATTATTTATATATATTATAAGTATTACTATGCGAATTTTATTGTATTTTCTCCTTATTCTTTTAGTGGGTTGCTCATCCGGTCAGAATAAAAAAACACATGAGCGGGTAGACCTCGATTCCGTACCTGTTTATACGAATCCGCTTTTGTCAAGAGGAGGAGACCCATGGGCGGTATTCCATAACGGAATATATTATTATACCCAAAGTATGAGCGACCGCATCACTTTATGGGCAACAGATGATATAACCCGGTTGGCGGAAGCATCCCAGAAAGATGTGTGGGTACCTCAAAATTCGTCAAACGCATTTCATCTTTGGGGACCTGAAATACATTACATTAATAATAAATGGTATATTTATTGTTGTGCGGATGATGGAAATATTGATAATCGTCAGATTTATGTGCTTGAGAATGAGTCTGCTGACCCGATGAAAGGGGAATTTGTCATGAAGGGAAGAATATCAACTGATGAAGATAATAATTGGGCAATTCATGCCAGTACTTTTGAACATGGAGGAAAGCGTTATTTAATCTGGTGTGGATGGCAGAAACGTAGAGTTTATCAGGAAAATCAATGTATTTATATTGCCGAAATGGAGAACCCATGGACACTGGCTTCTGACCGTATTTTGATTTCCGAACCAGAATATGAATGGGAATGTCAGTGGATCAGTATAGATGGTAATAAAACTGCCTATCCGATTCGTGTCAATGAAGCACCGCAATTCTTCTATTCTTTGAAGAAAGATAAGTTATTGATTTATTATTCGGCAAGTGGTAATTGGACTCCTTACTACTGTGTAGGACTGCTGACTGCCGATACTGACAGCGATCTGCTGAATCCGGCTTCTTGGAAAAAGGCACCGGAGCCTGTGTTTAAGCAAGCACCGGAAAATCATGTATATGGACCCGGTAGTATCTGTTTTATTCCTTCACCTGACGGTAAGGAATGGTATATGCTTTATCACGCCCGCAAGAGTTTGTATGATATGCTTGTTTTGGATAGCCGGACGCCGCGTATGCAGAAAATAGAGTGGGATAAGGAAGGAATCCCTGTTTTAGGAATTCCGCAGAAAGAAGGATTCCCGCTTCGCAAACCGTCAGGCACTCCTGAACGCAAATGAAAATAGGGGGCGTACTTTTTGCAATACGCCCGTTTTATTCAAAAAGAGCCCGTTTCTTTCTTTTCTTATTCAAATGGTCTTCTTTTTCACGAAAAGAAAAATTCTCATCTTTTATTGAATGTTTTTTTTCCTTTTTTTTAGTGCGTATTACTTATGTTTGCAACGTAATCTATTAAATAAATCAACTAATGTAAAACGCGCAATGAGAAATGAAAATCTATTGTCCTTTCTTCTTATAAAGAGAAGAATTTTAAAATTACTGGCTATAAAATATGCATACAGTTTAATTGTTTTATGCGGAATTAGTTTTATGGCATGTTCAGATGATGATCCCGTAAAAAAGAATCCTTATCTGCAAACGAGCACCCGTGCTATGCTGAAAGAGGTAGTGGAAGTGGTGTTTAACAATATCGATAGTAATACTGACATTACTGTCGACTTTGGTGACGGAACGGTCAAGGAAGGGAAAGCTGCTACGCCTATCACTCATGCTTATACACAAAGTGGTGACTACACGATGTTAGTGACAGCGGGTGAGCGCGTAGTACAGAAAAGGATCCGTATTTACGACCTATTGGCGCTGACAGAAGCCATGAAGCAATTCAGGGATGCAGATAACAAAATGGTATGGGCTATGACGCATCGCTCTCATACAACAGACAAGACTATTCCCGAAAATTCGGTATCTGCTGTAGAAGCTGCCATCAATGCAGGAGCGGATGTGATTGAATGTGACACTCATCTCACAAGCGATGGAGTAGTTATGGTGTGCCATGACCAGACAATCAATGCTACGACTAACGGCACAGGGGATATTACGAAAATGACTTATGCTGAAATTCAGCAATATAATCTGTTGGACCGGAATGGAAGGGTGACCGATGAGAAGATGCCCACATTGGAAGAGTTTCTGAAAGCAGGGCGTGGAAAAATATATTTCAATCTGGATTATTCTCCACGTACAGCCTCTACCCAAGAAGTGATGAATGTTGTCAAGGAACTGGATATGATGGAACAAGTCTTTTTCTATTGTAACAGTAGCCAGAAAGCAGAAGAAGTGTTGTCTATTTCTAAAAAGGCACACGTGTACACATGGGCACAAAGCGCTTACAAACCTCTGGTTGGGCTTCCGGGCAATTACTTCGTGCAATATTCTTATGCTCCCGACGGGCAAAGTACTCCTATAGGAACTGCCGTCAGTGAGGGAATGATTCCTACAGTCAATATGCTTCATGTATTATCCGGATTGATACCTGAATATGATATAAATACGACTTATCTGGATGAGCTTCTTCAGATTTATCCTGAAGTACGTATGATACAGACAGATGCACCGGAAGTATTAATCTCCGCTTTACAAGCAAGAGGATTGCGTTAACTTTATCATCTAACATAAAATCATTTATTTATGAAGAATATTCATTTCAAAACGTGTACCTGTCTGTTAGGTATACTGCTGATACTGTTTTCCGGTATACAGGTAAAGGGAGCTTCTTTGGAAGTTCAGCAGGAAAGTAAGGTGTCAGGTACGGTGACGGACGAAAAGGGCGAACCAGTTATTGGCGCTTCCGTAGTAGTCGTAGAATCGAAGCAGGGTACTATTACAGATATAGACGGTAAATTTCTGGTGAACGTACCTAAGAATGGACACCTGAAAGTGTCTTATATCGGTTATGAAACACAAGAAGTGGCTGTTAAAAACGGCCAGTTATTGAAGATCGTATTGAAAGAAGAATCGACCGCTTTGAATGAAGTGGTAGTGGTGGGTTACGGTACGATGAAACGGAAAGAAATGACTTCGGCTATTTCGCATATAGGTGCGAAAGATCTGAATCAGATATCCAGCCTCGATGCCTCCATGCTTTTGCAGGGGAAAGTTTCCAGCGTTTCGGTTTCTAACACAGCTCTGGCCGATCCGAACAATCAAGGAAGTATTCAGATTCGTGGTGTCTCTTCCCGTAATGCAGGTTTAGGACCGTTAATTGTGGTAGACGGAGTGCCGGGAGGTGATATGACGAATATTAACCCTGCCGATATTGAATCGATTGATGTATTGAAAGACGGTGCTGCTTCTGCGATCTATGGTACGCGGGGTAGTAACGGGGTTATCCTGATTAATCTAAAGAAAGGGACCAAAGATGGACAGGTTCATACAACCTATAGTACTTCCGTTACTTTTAATAAAGCTAAAAAAGAACTCGACATCATGAATGCGGAAGAATACCGTGCTTATCGCACAGTGTCTAATCCGCTTTCCGATATGGGAGCTGATTCAGACTGGTTTGATGCCGTTACTCAATTGGGGGTGACTCACATGCATACATTGACATTTTCCGGCGGTAATGCGAGAACCAACTATCGGGTGACCGCCGACTATCGTAATGCCCGTGGTATTGATTTGCGTTCCGACCGTCGTGAATATGGAGCACGTGCCAATATTAACCATACAACCAAAGACGGGCTATTCACGTTTTCTGCTAATATAACTCCTCGTGTTATCGACCGGAACAAATCAGCCAATGTATATAGCAATGCTATTAAAAACAATCCGACAATGCCTATTTATGATTCGGAATCGGCTAATGGGTACTATCGTTTTCCCAGTGGAACGGAAGGTTCTAATATCGTAGAGCAATTGAATGAAGAAGAGAATGGTACGGAAATTAAGTTGCTGGAATGGAATGCTACGGCTGCCGTTAATCTGCTGCCTCTGTTTAATCCGAAGAATCCGGACATGGTATTGAAGTCGCAGGTCACTATTTCTCAATATCAAGTTGATAAATTTAACGGATGGTTTACACCGTCTACTTATGGTTCTAACGTAAATGATGGTGTCACCGGAAAAGCCAGCCGTGACTTCGACAAAAGTACGACTAACAATCTGGAATGGGTAACAAATTTCTCTACACGTATCAAGAATCATCAGATCCGTGCAATGGTGGGGTATAGCTATAATTATGGTGTAAATTCCGGAATGTCTGCTGAAAACTGGAATTTCTCTTCGGATGGATTGACGTATAATAATCTGGGTTCCGGGCTGGAAGCGGCAAAAGATGGAAAAACAATGATGGGCTCCTATAAGAATGACCATAAGTTAATCAGCTTCTTCGGACGTGTTAATTATGATTGGAAAGAGCGCTACCTGTTTACTTTTTCTTTACGCCACGAAGGGTCTTCCCGCTTTGGCGAGAATCATAAATGGGGCAATTTCCCGGCTGTATCTGTCGGTTGGCGTATCTCGGATGAGAAGTTTATGAAAGGACTTTCATGGATTGATGACTTGAAAGTACGTTATGACTATGGGGTGACAGGTAATCAGGAAATAGGAAATTATAATTCTCTGGCTACTTACCGGGCTTTCGGTTGGTATCAATACAATGGTAACCGTTTTCATGTATGGGGACCGAGCAAAAATACGAACTCGGAATTGCGCTGGGAGAAAGGACATAATCAGAATGTGGGTTTGGACTTCTCACTCTTCTCACACAAAGTGACCGGTTCATTTAACTATTTCCATCGTAAACAAAGTGATTTGCTCGGAGATTATTCTGTACCGGTACCACCTAACTTGTTCTCCACCATCTATACCAATGTAGGTACATTGCGTAATACCGGTTTCGAACTTGATGTTACAGTAAATGCTGTCCGGACAAAGGATTTCACTTATAGTTTCACATTAGTGGGGGCTACTAATAACAATAAGTTTGTCAGTTTTTCCAACGATATATATAAAGGACAAAAATATTACTCTACCTGTAGCATGGCGAATCCGAATAATCCGGGATATTTGCAGCGGATTGAAGAGGGGGAACGTATTGGTAACTACTTTACATATCGTTATGCAGGAGTGGATAAAAAAGGTGACTGGCTGATTTATGATAAAAAGGGGAATGTGATTCCTGTAGCCCAAGGTACGGAAGAGGATAAGTCTGTGACCGGAAACGGTTTGCCGAAATTCACCGGCTCTATGACGCATAACTTCACTTATAAGAACTTTGATTTGTCTGTTGCCCTCCGTGGTGCTGCCGGGTTTGACATATTCAACGTGCATGATTTCTATTTCGGATTGCAGAGCATGACTACCAACCAGTTGACGACCGCTTATTCGAAGAATGCACATATCACGACAGGTAAGAATGTGATTACCGACTACTTCATTGAACCGGGTGATTATCTGAAGATAGACAACGTCACTTTAGGATATACCATGAACCTGAATAAGAAATATATTGAAAAGATACGTTTGTTCGGTACGGCCAACAATCTTTATACGTTTACGAAGTTTACCGGTGTAGATCCTTCTACCTACGAAGTGAACGGACTGACACCGGGTACTTTCGGAGGAGGATATAACTATTATCCGTCTGCTTTTCAGTTTATTTTAGGATTACAAGTAAGTTTCTAATAAAAGACGATTATGAAAATAACAAAATATATCATTGGATTAGGGATAATGGCAGGTACAGTCATTAGTTTGCCATCCTGTACAGATCTGTCGGAAACGGTGTATGATCAGGTCATGTCTCAAAACTATTATAATACCAAACAGGATGTTATCAACGCCGTTTTTCGTCCGTTTGAGCATATCTATGAATCCATTGTCAGACGTCATGAACACGAAGAACTGACAGGGGATCAGTTGATAACGCCTACTCGGGGAACTTGGTGGTATGATGGCGGTAAATGGGAAAAATATCATTATCATCAATACGATGACATTAATCAGGAAGACTGGACAAACGAGTGGGAAGGCATGTATGGCGGTATCGGTCAATGCAATCTGGTGTTGGATGATTTGTCTCAATTGAATCCTTCTAAATTTAATTTAAGTGACAGTGAGTTTGATAGTTTTAAAGCGCAACTACGTTGTATGAGAGCTTACTGTTATCTTCGCCTGCTTAATAGTTACCGTAATTGTATCTTAACTACGACTTCTGACCAAGCGGTCAATGAACAGCCGGAAAACCGGAAGCAGGTATCTCCACAGGTTATGTTTGATTTTATCGAAAGTGAGTTGAGAGATGTCTGTCTGGTAGCTTTACCTTCCAAAATCGGACAATCTGGTAATGGCGGTCAACAAGGACAATTTACTAAAGCGGGGGCTGCTGCATTGCTGGTACGTCTTTATTTAAATGCGGAAAAGTGGATTGGACAGCCTAAATGGCAGGAATGTATTGATATGTGTGAGCGTATTACCGGAGGAGAATTCGGCTATTATGCAATCGCTGATAACTGGTACGAACCTTTTGACTGGAATAATGAAATGTGTAATGAAGTAATCCTCGGTTTTCCCGGTTCTTATGGATTGACTAGCTGGCATCTGAAAAATGATAAGAGAACAGTTTACGGGCGGGCCCTTCCTTATGGTTGTGAGAAATACCTGAAAATTGAAGGAGATGGCAGCCGAAATCCCAAATATGCACTTTCGCCAAGTTATAATAACCAGCAACCACGTGCATTGTTTGATTATGAATTGGGCATGGTTACGCAGAAATTCGCCAAGTATGCGGGCGATAAACGTTATAAACAATATGTAAATACGAGTAATAATACACGGGAAGGTATGTTCTTCATGGAAGGGAAAATAGCTAATTCCAGTATTAGTGGGGGATATGCCAAGAATCCGGATAATCAATATGTCCTTTACCTACTTGATCAAGTGGGACGTTTTGAAGGTAACGCAGAATCCGGTTATATTGCCAACCCGAATTATCAGGAGTCTAAACTGGGAAACGGAGATTTCAACTCGGGGCTTTACTGTGTGAAGTATCCTTTCTATCCGTTTGATGGAGGATATTTTATAGAGTCGGATTATACGGAAATCCGTTTGGCGGAGATTATTTATTCGCAGGCGGAATGCCTTCTTCGTCTCGGACAGGCAGGCGAGGCCGGCAAGCTGTTGAACAGCGTGCGTAAACGCAACTATGAAAACTTTACTGCAGATATCGCTTATCAGCCGGAAGGTAACGTGGTACTTGATCTAAAAGAAATGCTTGATGAATGGGGGCGGGAATTTCTTGCGGAGAGCCGTCGTCGTACGGATTTGATCCGCTTCGGAAGATTTCAGGATGCATGGTGGGACAAGAAACGGGATGCAGATACTCATTATGAATTGTTCCCGTTTTCACAGACCCAATTGGAGCAGAATGAATATCTGAAACAGAATCCCGGTTATCCGGATATTGCCCGTTAAGCGGTGAACTGTAATTATTTCAATTTAGTGTACAAGTTTAAAATGAAGAAAAATGAAAAATAAGTTGCTCACAATATCAAAGATTGGGCTTTTGGCCTTCACTATTTTAGTGAGCCAGGCGTGTCAGGAAGATTATGAGATGGTTGATCCTCCGATGATTACTGATTATGATGATGATCTGGATGAAGAAGTTGTCTTGCAAAAAGGACTGGAAAGTTATTTTGTAACTCAATTCGGTGAAGGGGACATGGATGGTACTTCATGGGATCAGGCAATGGATGTAGCTGGTTTTCGCAAATTATTGAGTGGATCTATCGATCTGTCCAAGAGTACTATTTACATGAGCCAGGGAAAATATGTGATGTCCGAGACCGGAGGACTCGGGGTGATTATCCGCAAAGACATTAAAGCGATCAAAGGAGGATATAGTTTGTTGAGCGAAGGGACAGATCTGACTAATCGTCGTATTGATACGTATAAGACAGTGATCAGCGGAGATGTAAACGGTAATAATCAGGCTGATTCCGGTGATTGCGGACTATTGTTGGTGAAAGGAGGGATTATTGGGATTGAAGGAGTTACTTTTCAATATGGGTACCTTTCTAATAATGATGCCAAGTCTAACGAGTGTGGTAGCGGAATTTATATCAATGGTAACGTCAATAGCACCTCTGTCGAATTAACGGATTGTATTATCAGGGATTGTAAAACGGAAGCTGTCAACGGGCAAGGAGGAGTAGCGGGAGGTACAGCTATTCTTATTGCTTCCGGGAGCTCGAAACTGAACAATGTGAAGTTTCTGGATAATGCGGCGGATAGCCGTGGCGGAGCAATACGGTGTAACAGCAATAAGGCTGTTGTGTTTATGAATAATTGCCTGATAACTGGCAATTCAGTAAGAGAACTTTTTGGGGTCGGTATTCAGATATCATCGGGACATATTTGTATGAATAACACAACCATTGTCGGAAATCCGGGAAAAGGTGCTGCTTTAAACGGGGGAGGTAGTTTCATGCTCGCTAATAGTACGATTGTAGGGCATGATATTGCTCAGGAGTATGGCGCCTTTCGATGTGAAACCTCTATTGATGGTGATACTAAGTTTATTAATAACCTGTTGATTTCCGAGAATTCTACCGCTCCAAGCTTCATTTTGAATGGAGCGAATAAAGAAGCTTACTCCATGGGATATAACTTGTATCAGCGAGTTAATAATTTCACAATGGACGTTTCTGATACTGCTTATCCTACCCTTGTGAATGGCAACCTGACGGAAGAGGGTGTTTATAAGTGGAATATTGACCAGATCGGACAGGTGGGTGGTTATGCTACCAAACAAGCTGTAATCAATGCTGTGAAAAGTTTCAATCCTGCTGCTTCTCCTATGGTTAATTTAGGTGAGGTATTCGTGGAATGGATGGGTGAAGATGCTTTCGGATTGGATCAGCGTGGCGTGACACGCAATCCTGATAAGATGCAAATGGGAGCTTATGATGCTGTATTGTCCAACTGAATCTTTAAAAAGTAATTGTGATATGAAAAACAAATTTTATATAATGACCGCTTTGGTCATTAGTCTGACAGGCTGTTCAAACATTGAAGACGGGACGCAGCCGACCGGCAACTTTCCCGAAGATCATATAATCCGTATTGTGACAGAAGTGAATGCGCCTGTGTCGCGTGCCGGATATGATGCAAGTAATCTGGAGAGTTTTGGACTGATCATTCATAACAGTGAAAACATTGCTTATGATTATAATTCGCAAATGGTAAAATCTAATAATGACTGGAATACGGCGGACGGGCAACAAATGCTTTGGGATAATGCAAGAACTCCGGTAACAGTAGTGGCGTATGCTCCTTACATTTCGGAAGCTAGTTTAGACACTCCGTTAGCTATCAACATACAAAGCAACCAAACTACTGAAGAAAATGTGATTGCTTCTGATTTCCTGTTGACTAAATCAATAGTTGATCCGAAACAGGATCTCACCGCAGATGGTAGATTGAAAGTTACTTTGGATCATGCCATGAGCAAGCTGATTATAAAAGTGACGGTAAATAATGGTATGGAAGATGCGGCGATCAGTAAACTGGGCGATATGGCTGTAAATGGTACAATAGCGGGTGGTATTTGTGATTTGTCAGTGCCGGAACCGGTAGTCATTCCACGGGAAGATGCTGTAGCTACAACTATCGCCCCCTATAAGGGTACGGATGGGTATGAATGCATTCTTCTCCCGCAAACAATAATAGAAGGCTTTTCTGTCAATTTCAGTTATGACGGAAAATTGTATATATGGACTGCCGAAGAGCCCATTGAGTTGCAAAAGGGAGTAGAGCATACGCTGACACTGAATGTAAATGAAACGGCACGGTTGGCTACCATGCAAATGAAATATCGGGCAACCGGTCAGATTATCGATCAGAAATAAAAAGGAGGAGATGAGTTATGAAAATTACTAAACATATATTGGCTGCATGTATATTAACGGGTATGGCAGCTTGTGATACGGATAAAGAGATAGCCGTGTTCAATGAAGACTCCGGTGCAATCAAGATCAATGCTGTTATTGATGCTGCATATACCCGTAGTAATCCTACAGGAACAAATGAACAGCAAATGCAATTTAATAATGGAGACCAGATTCTGTTGAGTTGCGAAGATGGTAGTGTGACTTATATGTTGTCTGGAGGGCAATGGGCTCCTACGGATAACTATTATCTTAGGTGGGGAAATGAACCTGTTACTTATTCTGCCTTTTATCCGGTGACTGAAGGAACAAGCGTAGCCAACTTCTCTCTTCCTATTAATCAGCAGAGTTTGGAAAATCTGGCGAGCGCAGACTACATGACTTGCACAGTAGAAGATGCTATAAATGAGGGATCAGGTGTCCTTCATCTGAATATGAACCGGAGAATGGCGAAAGTTATCATGACATTGGACGATATAGACTCACAAAGTAAAGCTCTAGGAGTTAAAATCGGTTCCTATCAGGGATATACGGACGGAAATGTTTCATCGGGAACTGCACTTGTTTCACCGTATGTCACCATTCCTGAAGGAGGGAAAGCCGGACAAAGCGGATGTAAATATACGGCGATCGTAGCTCCGGGAACTGCAAATCCTAATAGTACTTTCGTTTCTTTAAATTACAAGGGGGAAGATCTGGTATTGCCGGGCATTCCTGCAATAAAGGCCGGATTTTGTTATGAATTTACTTTGAAAGTAGAAGGTTCGGTCATTAGATTGAGTGAACCGATTGTCACTCCATGGGAGACTGGTACAATCAATGGGGGAGATGCAACGGAATTGCAATTGGACGCTTATTATGTGAAAGAGCATGCTACAGGGAATGCTACCGGTATGGATTGGGATAATGCAATGGGAGTAGACGGGTTACGCAATCTATTGAGAACTAACACTAACAGTGCGATCACGACTGCGAATGCTAAGAAATTGGATGGTAAGAATATCTATGTGGCAGGCGGTACCTATTTGATAGCAGATCAGGAAGCCGGTCTGAAAATAGAGTATAGCGGATATAGTAAACAAGTCGAAATAAAGGTTGTGTGTGGATATGATCCTCAAAGTACCCGGAAGGATTTAAGCAAGCGTGATCCTGTCCGGTATCTGACTACTTTCACAGGAGATGCAAATAATAACGGCATTGCGGATGCGGGTGATTATTCCTTGTTTACATTAGGAAACCAGATAGATATTACATTTGAAGGTTGTACGTTCTCTTGCGGTTATCATCCCAATGAGAAAATAAATGGCTATAGTGGTGGATTCCTGATTGCGAATGGTAGCAGTGGCAATGCAACATTACAGTTGAATCATTGTATCATTGAAAAGTGCTATAATGCGGGAGTAAATGGTTCAGGTGAGGCTGGTGGTTCCGGTATATTCATGTATAAGGGGACAGCCAAACTAAATCATGTGCAGTTGAGAAACAACAAGGCATCTTCGCGTGGAGGCGCAATTCGTGTCAATGACAGTGGGAGTATTCTTTTTATGAATAATTGCTCCATTACAGGCAATGAAGGCGGACAGTTCGGTTATGCTATTCAAATGTCAAACGGTCATTTATGTATGAATAATACAACTGTTACCAATAATAGTGGTAGAGATGGAACCATTAACGGCGCGGGGAGTATGTTGATTGTAAACTCTACCATTATCGAGGATGGTGCTCAAAATAGCGGGGCTGTTATTCGTTGTGAATCCTGGCCGGCCCGGCAATCATTCTTGATGAATAATATCATCCTGAATAAAAATGCAGCTAATCCGGTTGTTGAAATGTCCGGTGATGATACTCGCCATTTGACATCCAAAGGGTATAATCTGATGGGCGGTACGATCATGCCTGCATCAACCAACAAGTTTACAACATCAGAGTTTGATAAGTATAACAGTACGATTAGCTCTTTAAATGTCGTATGGGATGCCAATCGTTCTGTCTATACTTGGGACGGGAATGTGAATGAGTTTACCCGGACTGCTGCCGACGCTGTTAAGAATGCGATCACAACCGGCTTTAAACCGGATAGTTGTCCTTTCCAGAATTTAGGTGAGGAGTTTGGAAAATGGTTGGATGAGATGGATGCTTTTTCCACTGACCAGTTGGGGAATCCGCGTGATAAAAATGCGATGTGGCCGGGAGCTTATCAAGAATAATGATACAATTTATTTAAACGAATGACAATGAAAAACTACAAACTGATATGGTTAGGGATATTCTGTTGTTTGCAACCTCTTATATTGTTTGCGCAACGGGGAGAAATGATCCGTAAGGCATTTTTAGATCCGAAGTCCGATCAGGTGTTAGTCGTGGCACACCGGGGGAACTGGCGGAGTGCACCGGAAAATTCCGTAGCGGCAATTGATAGTGCCATACAAATGGGAGTGGATATTGTGGAGATTGATATTCACAAGACTAAAGACGGACAATTAATATTGATGCACGATGACCGTGTAGACCGGACAACCAATGGTAAAGGATTGATTAAGGATTATACATTGGCAGAAATCAAGAAGTTGAAACTGAAAGATAAGGATGGAAATCTGACAGAACATATTGTTCCAACATTGGAAGAGGCATTGTTGGCAGGCAAAGGTCAGATTATGTTTAACTTGGATAAGGCGTATTCTGTGTTTGACGAGGTATACGCTGTGCTCGAGAAAACCGGAACTGCCAGTTTGGTGATAATGAAAGGAGGCCAGCCGGTGGAAACTGTCAAAAGTGAGTTTGGAGATTATCTGGATAAAGTGATTTACATACCGGTGATAGGACTTGACGGAAAGGATGGCGAAAAGAAGGTCAGGGACTATATGACACAGCTGCATCCTGCTGCCTTCGAATTGGTTTATTCGGATTCTTCCAGTCCTTTGCCTCGAAAAGTGAAATCGATTATTCTGGGAAAGAGTCGGATTTGGTACAATACGTTGTGGGCTTCTCTTGCGGGAGGGCATGAAGACGATCAGGCTTTAAAAGATCCGGATGGAAACTATGGATATCTGATTGAAGAGCTGGGGGCACGGATTCTCCAGACTGATCGTCCGGGGTTCATGCTGGATTATTTGAGAAAAAAGGGATTACACGATTAATTGTCTGAAGACAATGAGGTAAATGTATTGTTTGGCACACAGATAACGTCGATGAGATCAATAGACGTTATCTGTGTTGTTTTTATCTATTCTCCAAGTGAAAATAATTTTGAGATTTGGCTTGGGTTACTAAAATAGCTATATTTGACTCGCTGAATCGACATGGGTATATAATATGAAAAAAGCAATAATAGCATTTATCAGTCTTATTATTTTTTGTATTGAGCCATTAATGGCATCTGCAGAGTTTTCTTTTAAGAAATATCAAGTAGAAAACGGATTGTCTCATAACACAACTTGGTGTGCAATTCAAGATAGTTATGGCTTTTTATGGATAGGTACGAGTAATGGGTTGAACTGCTATTATGGTAGCGGAAATAAAATTTATCGGAATGTTCTAAATGACAAATATTCTTTAGGGAACAACTTTGTCGGTTCTTTGATGGAAGAGGGTGAAGACCTTTGGATAGGAACAAGTTCCGGGCTATACATTTATGATCGCTCTGACGATCATTTCTTGTATTTTGATAAGACAACTAAATATGGAGTATTCATTAGTTGCGAAGTCAAGAAAATCGTAAAAACTAAAAATGGTTTGATTTGGATAGCTACTTTGGGACAAGGCATCTTTATTTATGATCCGGTAAAAGACGTTCTGACTCAAAATAGTATCCGGACTTTTTTTGCCTGGGATATTTGCCAAGGTACGGATTCTCTTGTCTATGTCTCTTCTATGCAGGAGGGATTATTGTGCTTTGATGAACAAGGAACTTTTCTGCAAAGTTATCCGGTTTCATTCGAATTGAATATTGGCAATCAGAGGATTAACTGTCTCCATAGTATTGATCATGAAATTTGGTGCGGTGTGGGGACGAATTCGTTAGGGTGCTATCAGGAAGGAAGTCAGGAATTAAAAATATATAATACGTCTGCAGAGAGTTTCAGTTCTATTCTTTGTCTGATGGACTATAACGGGAAAGAAATGCTGGTTGGTACAGACAATGGCATTTATTTATTTGACCGTGAGCGTAAGACATTTCGTAGGGGAGACTCTCCGTTTGGTTTATGGGCTTTGAGCGATCCGACTGTACACGCGATGATGCGGGATAATGAAGGTACACTTTGGGTAATGACTAATTCCGGTGGAATAAATTACATGTCTAAACAGTCGAAGCGTTTTTCTACTTATTCTCTGTCTTTGACGGGGATGGAAAAAGCAGATAAGGAGATAGGACCTTTCTGTGAAGATCGGGAGAAGAATGTTTGGGTGGGAACCCGGAATGGATTGTGGTTTTTCAATTCACAAACTCATTCTTTTCATGAGTATTTTTTGAAGAAATCAAATATAAAATACGATATACGTAGTTTGTTGTTGGAGGGCGATAATCTTTGGGTAGGAACTTATGCTGAAGGATTGCATGTGTTAAATCTGAAGACAGGGAATATTAAAAGTTATACTTATTCCCGTGATATTCCGAATACACTTTGCAGTAATGATGTATTAAGCCTTTTTAAAGATCGTAAAGGAGAAATCTTTGTCGGAACAAGCTGGGGATTATGTCGTTATAATCCACAATCGGATAATTTTATAACTGTGATAAATGTCGGTGCTATGGCTTCTGTAACTGACATCTATGAGGATATGTACAATAATCTTTGGATTGCGACTTCAAATCGCGGCGTTTTCTGTTATAATACAGTTGGTGAAGAGTGGAAACATTTTGAACATATCCGGGAGGACCTGACTACTATTACGAGTAACTCCGTGATAACATTATTTGAAGATAGGAAAGGTACGATGTGGTTTGGGACCAATGGTGGAGGATTATGCTCTTTTTCCAAAGAAACAGAAACTTTTGTTGATTTTGATCCGGAAAATATATGGTTACCGGATAAGGTTATTTATTCGATAGAGCAGGATCTGGCCGGCAACTTTTGGATTTCCTGTAATTCCGGGTTATATCAGTTTAATCCTGCAGATAAGAATAAGAACTGTCTTTTTACTATAAATGACGGTTTGCAGGGGAATCAGTTCACAGCGCAATCTTCATTAGCTTCATCGACTGGAAAGATGTATTTTGGAGGAGTGAACGGATTTAATGTTTTTGAACCGAAAGAATTTACAGATAACACCTATCTTCCTCCTGTTTATGTTATAAATATCAGTTTCCCTAATTTGAATAATGAGCGGGAAGTGAGGCGGTTGCTCCGGTTGGATAAGCCTTTTTATACTGTTGATAAAATAAAATTACCTTATGAGAATAACAGTTTTACAATTCGTTTTGCGATACTTAGCTATGAAGATCCTCTTAGAAATCGTTATGCGTATATCTTGAACGGAGTAGATAAGGAATGGATTAACAACTCTTCTAATAATACAGCTTCCTATACCAACCTTCCTCCGGGAGAATATGAGTTTTTGGTTCGTGGTTCAAATAATGACCATTATTGGACTGAAAAGGCAATTTCTTTATGGATTGTGGTTACTCCTCCCTGGTGGCGGACTACTATTGCTTATGTGGTATATGCATTGTTGTTACTTGCTGCTATCGTATTTCTTGGTTGGCGTTGGAATTTGTATGTCAGGCGTAAGTATAAACGTCGGATGGAGGAGTATCAGACTACCAAAGAAAAAGAAATGTATAAATCGAAAATCAATTTCTTTATTAATTTGGTACATGAAATACGAACTCCGCTAAGTTTGATTCGTTTGCCGTTGGAGAAATTGAGAGAAGAGGAAATCAAAGGGAAAGAGAATAAGTATATTTCTGTAATAGAAAAGAATGTAGATTATCTATTGGGAATCATCAATCAGTTACTTGATTTTCAGAAGTTGGAAAGTAGTGCTTTGCAGTTGAATTTGAAGAAATGCAATGTTAATGCATTGGTCAGTGATATTTTTAATCAATTCTGCGGTTCTGCGGAGTTGAGAGGACTGACATTACATCTTTGTTTGCCTCATGAAGAGATTAACATGATGATTGATTCGGAAAAGATGAGTAAGATTCTGGTAAATTTGATAGGGAATGCGATGAAATATGCGAAATCCAGAATTGAATTGAAGGTATTATCAGTAGATGACGAGGTGAGGATAGAGGTCACTGATGATGGTCCCGGTATTCCGGAGGACCAACGCGATAAAATATTTCAAGCTTTTTATCAATTGCCTGATGATCCTGTGGCATCATCTAAGGGTACTGGGATTGGTTTGGCATTTGCAAGGTCTTTGGCAGAAGCCCATCATGGAAGTTTGTTTCTGGAAAATAGTTCCGAGGGCGGTGCTTCATTTGTATTATCTTTACCATTGGGAACTGTAGAAACAGAAGATGTATCTGATGAATTGACTGAAACGGATGCTGTAGATGTTGGAGAAGAGGTGACTTCTGTTTCTGAATTTGCTAATAGGAGATTCACTGTTTTATTGGTGGAGGATAATCTTGAATTGTTAAATCTAACTCGGGAAGCTTTAAGTACTTGGTTTAGGGTGATACGTGCCGGTAATGGAAAAGAAGCATTGGAAATACTCACACGCCAGAGTGTGGATGTTATTGTCAGTGATGTTATGATGCCTGAAATGGATGGACTTGAACTTTGTAATCATGTAAAATCCGATATGGCTTATTCTCATATTCCTGTTATTTTGCTGACTGCAAAAACGACATTGGAATCTAAAGTGGAAGGACTTGAAAGTGGTGCTGATGTATATCTTGAGAAACCGTTTTCTGTTAAGCAGCTCTATAAACAGATCGAGAATTTATTAAAACTGCGATTGGCGTTTCATAAACAGATGACGGACATCACAATTGGTTCATCTTCTTCACTTTCGGATTTTGCTATTTCTCAAAAAGATGTAGAATTTATAGACAAGATCAATGCAATTTTATCGGAGCAGGTTATTAATGAAAATTATTCAATTGATATATTGGCAGATCAAATGAATATGAGTCATTCTAATCTTTACCGGAAGATGAAAGGTTTGTTTGGTATGCCTCCTAATAACTATGTGAAGAACTTCCGCTTAAACAAAGCAGCTGAATTAATTGCAAATGGTGTTCGCATAGCTGAGGCAGCAGAACGGTTAGGCTTTGCTTCTTCTTCCCATTTTGCAAAATGTTTTAAAGAGAAGTTCGGAATGTTGCCAAAAGATTATAAATAACAAGTCTTTTCATGATGGGAAAAATGATGGGAGGGTAGATGAAGTTTAAAAATGCAAGAAGTATACCGTAGTAATATTTTTTATCCATTCGTTTTATATTCTTGACTCCGGGAAAATCGTAATTGCACATAAACCAGTCACTTTCGCCCCTCGAATTTGCAGCGTTTTTGAATCTCCCGCATCTAAACTAACGTGAGTTCGATATAATTTAGAACATTACAAATTGTCCATAGTTCTTTGTATATATTATAGAACAATGATTACTAAAAAGCGTTAAAGGATTCTTTATGATGTCATCTGGTTTATTGATCGTTTGCCCCTCTTGTGCTAAACGCAAGACTGAATCTTTGTCTTTGCTGAGAGCCAAACGCTCATACAGGCTTGAATTATATTGCCGCTGCAATTGACGTACACTCCAATTTTGTTTCTGAGACTCAATTTCGTAAAATCTGCGTTCTTCATCAGATTCAATGCGCATTAATATCAAATAGTGAGACCATGAAAGCGTAAACGGATATTCCCTAGTTGATTTTATGGGGCTTTCGGTGAGTTTTTGAATTTGGTCAACGCTGTTGTTCCAATCTCTTTTGTCGAGTATGTTGAGAAAAATTTGCGACATCTTTTCAATGTTTTGTGTATTGGGTCAAAAAGAAGTTGTATATTTGTTCATCAATATCTAGTCTCAATATAGGTAATCTATGGAATTCATCACATCAACACATTTGAAGCAATGGGCTGACACAAAAGAATGTCAGTCTCTCTTGCCAGAATTGATGAGACGGCTTATCTGTGCTTCCGTGAAGCAGTTGAATAGACTGTCTTTCCCCAGTGGGGATGCTGTGCATATGTCTGAATGGGCCGGAGCAGATACCTGGGTTCTGATTTAAAAAGACCGAACATATAAGAATACCCGATAACTGTTGTAAGAAGCTATCGGGTATTTTTTTATTGTCAGCCCGGTTTCTTGCTTTAGAATTAGAATACAGGCATCTGCCAGATAAATCCTACAGAAATACGGTTAGTACTATAATTCTCCTGTCCCAGCACCTTGGCGCGGGAAGTGAAATCATACGAACGTCCCACGTAGGTAACAAAGAAGTGCAGATTGGTTTCCATCGGGTAATATTCGATACCGCCCAGATATCCCCAGGAAGTACGATAATTTCCCTTCTCTATTCCCTCGGACGCCTTGCCTACGGAAGCCGTCTCGTACATACCCTTCACAAAAACATTCCATTTCGGAAGAAAGCGGTAATTACATTTGGCAACAACCGAAAGATAGTTAGCATCAAAAGCGTTATGCCCGCCCGGACGGCCTACGATACTGGTAATAATACCTTTGCGGTCAATGTCCTCTTTTGAATACATGAAATCGACAAAAGCATTCCATTTGCCGAGATTCAATTCGTTACCTAAAGCATAATAATACATATTGTGACTTTTGGCCTCGTTCATGACAGAAGCCGACCAACGGGTCTTGAAGACATTGTTGAAATTACCGTTCCAGTTCAAGGTGTAAACCAGCGGCATTTTGCCGGATTTCAGATCGGGAAGATTTCCTTCGGCATCTTCCGTGATTCCGTAAGTGCTGTCGAACGAACTGTTGCGGCTGTTCAGTATTTGCAGGTTAAGTTGCTGTTCGGGAGTAATGTTATAGCCTACATTCAGTCCGGTCATAAAGTTACTCATATAGTCGATCATATCGCTGTACTGATAGATGTCGATTGGGTTGAGGTCGAACTCGATACCACCGTATGCGGCACATTGCTTTCCTGCGAAGAGGCTGAACTGGTCATTCAGTTTGATACCGATTCCGGCATAGTCGATGGAAGTAGGCAGATTGTCAATCATGCCGTTTGCATCGTTCGAGCGGTTGAGGCGCTGGCGATAGCGGTAAGAAAGCCAGTTGTTGATATTTCCTTTGGCTTCGATACGGAGCTGGTGCATGTTGAAGTCACCTTCCTGAAAACCATTTTGGAAATGAGCGTCAAAGCTTCCTTGCATATTCAGATAAAGATTGAACTTATCTGTCTTCTTTTTCACGTCTGTCAGTTCTTCAAACAGGGGAGTGTTCGGGTTGAATTTATCCTTCTTCTCCGTTTTTTGAGGATATACTCCCTGTATGCTGCCCGCGAGGAGCAACATAAATATCCATTTTTTCATAAGTAGGTCAGGCTTTTAGTATTCGTTAAAATATTGCTGAATTTGTTTCCAGTCAGTTGTTTTGGTTAGTGCAAGCATTAACAAAACGCGTGATTTCTGCGGATTCAGTTCCTGTGAAGCCACAAACTGATATTTGGCGTCGTCTACCTCTGCATCCAGTGTGGTAGGACCTGTCGGGACACGGGAAGAACGAACCACAAGGATTCCTTTTTGGCGGGCGTCTGTCAGTACCGGGAAGATATTCTGATGGATATTTCCATTTCCTACTCCTGCATGGATAATGCCTTTGTAGCCGTTGTTGAGCATCGGAGTTACCATATCTGCTTCAATGTTCGAATAGCTGTATACGATACCTACTTTAGGCAGTGCGTTCAGATGAGTAACATCGAAAACGGATTGGGTGGTATGTTTTTTTAGCGTCACCTGATTATAGAATACTTTTCCGTTTAACACATACCCCAGCGCGCCGGAGTTGGGAGCTTGGAAAGTTTGCACGTCGACCGTGTTCATTTTAACCGTACTCTGTGCTCCAAGGATCAGTCCGTTCATGGCAACCAGTACTCCTTTGTCTTTGGATTCCTTTGCGGCGGCGGTAACTACGGCGTTATAAAGATTCAACGGGCCGTCGGCACTTAGAGCCGTAGACGGACGCATGGCACCTACCAGTACCACCGGTTTGTCACTTTTAACGGTCAGGTTCAGGAAATAGGCCGTTTCTTCCATTGTATCGGTTCCGTGAGTAATCACGATGCCGTCGATGTCCGGGCGTTTCAATAGTTCGTTTATTTTCTTGGCAAGCGTCAGCCAAACCTGGTCGTTCATGTCCTGCGAACCGATTTTGACAATCTGTTCTCCGGTCACGTTGGCGATGTCCTTAATTTCGGGCACAGCGTCGAGCAGTGCGCCGATGGCAACTTGTCCTGCTGTGTAGCTGGTTCCGGTAGCTGAACTTCCTGTGCCTGCAATCGTTCCTCCGGTGGCAAGGATATGAATGTTCTGTTTGGCGGCAAATGCCATTGTTACAGAAAATAGTAGTGTGACTACTACCAGTCCAAAGCTTTTGAATTGTTTCATAACTGAATGATGTTTAGGTTAATAATATATGTATATTAAAATATTTGTATAAAGAGCAGTCCCAGGGCAATGGCAACAATCGTCGATACCAGGCCGGGCATCATGAACGAATGATTCAACACATACTTGCCGATTTTTGTTGTCCCGGTACGGTCGAAATTGATAGCAGCCACTACAGTAGGGTAATTCGGAATAAAGAAATATCCGTTTACTGCCGGAAACAAGGCGATCAGCATATAAGGCGAAATCCCCAACGCAATGCCCAGAGGCACAAGTGCCCGAACTGTGGCAGCCTGGCTGTATAGTAGAATAGACATCACAAACAGCGCGACACCAAACAGCCACGGCATTTGTTGCACGATTCCTTCAATAGAAAGAGTCAGCTGTCCCATGTTTCCCTGAAGGAAGGTATCTCCCATCCAGGCAATACCGAAGATGGCAATCACTGCCTGCATGCCTGCCGGAAATACGGAACCTTGCGTTGCTTTGATTCCGTCGGTCTTGGTTACTAACAGGATGATGGCGGCAGCCGATAACATCACGATTTCAATGATGGAAGACATTCCTAATGTAACTATTTCCCCGTCAATCAGGAAACTGGGGCGCATTCCTTCAAAAGAACCGAAGAGTACGATAAACGCAGTTGCCAATATAAAAATAAGGACGGAAATCATAGCGGAACGTTTGTTCTTCACATCTTTAATCTCTATCTTTTTATTGTTGAATAATCCTTCTTTCAGACGTTTCTGATATTCGGGGTCTTCCACCAATTCTTTACCGACTTTCATAGAGAATAAAGCACCAACCAACACGCCGACAATGGTAGCGGGAATCGTAATCTTGAGAATGTCAAACAGGGTAATATCGAATCCGGCTAAGAGTCCGAGAAGTGCTACGGTAGCCGCAGAAATCGGACTGGCTGTAATGGCCTGTTGGGAAGCAATGACGGCAATACCCAGCGGACGTTCCGGACGGATTTTGGTTTCGGTGGCAACCTCCGCGATGACCGGCAACACAGAATAGGCGACGTGTCCCGTTCCGGCTACAAAAGTAAACAGGTAGGTCACCAGCGGACTAAGCAAGGTGACGTGTGAAGGATTCTTACGAAGCAAATGTTCTGCCAGTTTCACCATATAGTCCAGTCCGCCGGCTGCCTGCATACAGGAAGCAGCCGAAATCACTGCGGCAATCATTAACATAACGTCGATAGGAGGCGCGGTGGGTTGTAAACCAAAAACGAACGTAAGTATAGCCAACCCAACTCCTCCCATCACGCCGAGGCCAATACCTCCCAGGCGTGCGCCAATAATAATAGCCGTCAGAACAAATGCTAATTGTAATATCATAGAATGTTGTTTTAAGTTCCCAACAAAGATAAATGATTTCTCTCTTTGTATTTTCTTTTTCTTGTATTAACAACAAAAAAGTCTTTGAATAGTTTTTGCATATTTATTAAAACAATAACTAAACTCATTGGTTATTATAAGAACTAACGAAACTGTTATTATTATAAAACAACCGATATGGAACAAAATTTATCAAAAAAAACTCGTACGGAGAGTGACCTGATAGGTAGTCGTGAAGTGCCGGAAAGTGCACTGTACGGAGTACAGACGCTCCGCGGTATCGAAAACTTTCGCATCAGTAAGTTTCATTTAAATGAGTACCCTTTGTTTATCCAGGCATTGGCTATCACAAAAATGGGAGCCGCCGTTGCCAACCGCGAACTGGACTTATTAACCGAAGAACAAACGGATGCTATCTTGAGAGCTTGTAAAGAAATACTTGAAGGAAAGCATCACGAACAGTTCCCCGTAGATATGATTCAGGGGGGAGCGGGTACTACCACGAACATGAATATCAATGAAGTGGTTGCCAACCGGGCATTGGAATTGATGGGGCATCAGCGCGGAGAGTATCAATACTGTTCGCCTAACGATCATGTCAACCGCTCGCAATCTACCAACGATGCTTATCCCACCGCCATCCACATTGGACTCTATTACACTCATTTGAAATTGGTTAAGCATTTCGAAGTGTTGATAGAGGCTTTCCGGAAGAAAGGACGTGAGTTTGCGCATATCATCAAAATGGGACGTACCCAACTGGAAGATGCCGTACCGATGACTCTCGGACAGACCTTCAACGGGTTTGCGAGTATTCTTGAACATGAAGTGAAGAATCTTGATTTTGCCGCGCAGGACTTTCTGACAGTCAACATGGGAGCCACGGCCATCGGAACCGGAATCACCGCCGAACCGGAATATGCGGAAAAGTGTATTGCCGCTTTGCGCAAGATTACGGGACTGGATATAAAGCTTGCCGATGATTTGGTAGGAGCCACTTCGGACACTTCCTGCATGGTAGGTTATTCGGGAGCGATGAGGCGTATAGCTGTCAAAATGAATAAGATATGTAATGACTTGCGATTGCTGGCTTCCGGTCCGCGTTGCGGATTGGGCGAAATCAATCTGCCGGCTATGCAACCGGGCTCATCCATCATGCCGGGAAAAGTGAACCCGGTGATTCCTGAAGTGATGAATCAGGTGGCTTATAAGGTGATAGGAAATGATCTTTGTGTGGCTATGAGTGGCGAAGCCGCTCAAATGGAGCTGAATGCAATGGAGCCGGTGATGGCGCAATGCTGTTTCGAGTCTGCCGACTTGTTGATGAATGGCTTCGATACCTTACGTACGTTATGTATCGACGGCATAACAGCCAATGAAGAAAAATGCCGGAGAGATGTGCACAACAGCATTGGTGTAGTGACAGCCCTGAATCCGGTGATTGGTTATAAAAATTCTACCAAGATAGCTAAAGAAGCATTGGAAACAGGAAAGGGAGTGTATGAACTTGTTTTGGAACATAATATCCTTTCCAAGAAAGATTTGGATACCATTCTGGAACCTGAAAATATGATAAAACCAGTCAAACTGGATATTCATCCCAACCGTTGATAGATAGTAAGTGGGAATCGATTCAATAGGGAAATCGCCGGGCAGGTCACTGATCTGCTCCGGCGATTTTGATTATTTGTTACTTTTATTCTATATGGGAATAATTGCTAACTTATCCGGTAAAATGGTTATTGTTCATTCTTTCAAAAACAGTGAACTTTGCAACATCATTAGTTATGAACTTAACAAGTAAATTTAGAACCAATTAAAACTATATGGATATGAATGCATTTGACGTTATTATTATCGGTTTTGGCAAGGGAGGGAAGACCCTTGCGGCAGAGTTTGCAAAGCGTGGGCGAAAAGTTGCCATTGTTGAACGTTCGGATAAAATGTATGGAGGAACGTGTATTAATATTGGCTGTATTCCGACCAAGACATTGGTTCATCAGGCTAAAATTGCTTCCGGTATGAAAGATGCTACATTTGAAGAAAGGAGTGAGTTCTATCGCAATGCCATTTCTGTGAAAGAAGCTGTGACAAGTGCATTGAGAAATAAGAATTACCATAATCTGGCAGATAATCCCAATGTAACAGTCTATACAGGTGTGGGCTCTTTTGTCTCTTCCGATGTGGTTTCTGTCCGTACATCTACTGAAGAAATAATGCTGACATCGAAGCAAATTATTATCAATACGGGAGCAGAAACAGTTATTCCTCCCATTGAGGGAGTTGTGGGTAATCCGTTGGTTTATACAAGTACCTCAATCATGGAATTGACAGAGCTTCCCCGCCGACTGGTTATTATCGGTGGCGGTTACATCGGTTTGGAGTTTGCGTCTATGTATGCTTCGTTCGGTTCACAGGTGACCGTACTCGAAAGTTATCCTGAACTGATTGTGCGTGAAGACCGGGATATTGCTGCAAGTGTAAAAGAAACATTAGAGAAAAAAGGCATTGTTTTTCGAATGAATGCAAAGGTTCAATCTGTGAAACATATCGAAGATGGAGCAGTCGTTGTTTTTTCTGATTCACAAACTGGTGAGGTGGTGGAACTTGAAGCTGATGCTGTATTGCTGGCTACAGGACGCCGACCGAACACGAAAGATCTGAATTTGGAAGTTGCCGGAGTGGAGACGGATGCACGCGGAGCGATCATTGTGGATGAATACCTGAAAACAACCCAACCGAATATACGTGCCGTTGGTGATGTGAAAGGTGGTTTGCAGTTCACTTATATTTCATTGGATGATTACCGGATTATCCGGGAGGATCTGTTTGGCGATAAAGAACGGACAACCAATGATCGCAATCCGGTTAGCTACTCTGTTTTTATTGATCCTCCATTAGCACGTATCGGATTGAATGAAGAAGAGGCTCGTAAACAGAATTTGGATATTATTATCAAGAAATTGCCCGTTATGGCGATACCAAGAGCGAAAACATTGGGAGAAACGGATGGCCTTTTGAAAGCTGTTATTGATAAGAATACGGGAAAAATATTGGGCTGTATGCTGTTTGCGCCTGATTCCAGCGAAGTAATCAATACAGTTGCTGTTGCAATGAAGACAGGTCAGGATTATACTTTCCTGCGTGACTTCATTTTTACTCATCCTAGTATGAGCGAGGCGTTAAATGATTTGTTTTCATAGTAGTAAGAATGAGTATAATCTTCCTCCATAAAGTTTAAAAAACATCAAAGTATCTGCCACCTGCAACAAAACGCTTGTAATGTATTAGTAAATAGGCAGTTGGAGCGTTGCAGATACCTGTTGCAGATACGTTGCAGATAAAGTATCTGCAACGTATAATATAACTAAAGAAAAGTCCTTGATTTCTTTATGCAAAGCTATGGGAGGTTCATGGTATCCCTATAAGGAGACTGCAGTATCTACGTACAGAAACTGCGGTATCCATACATGGACACTGTCGTTTCCTGCCTTGGAAACTGCGGTTTCCCGCCTCGGAACTGTAGTTTCCTACGCTGGAAACCGACGTTTGCTTGGATGAGAGTAAAAGTTACTCTCATCTTACTATCATACTTACTCTCATACCTGTAACTCCGATGAATAAAGGCTTTTCAAACGATTGATGAGAGTATGAGAGTAAAATTGCTTATTTATTTTTATTGGTGACGGATTTCGGTAATCAGAAATAAGAAACAGGATTATATTTTATCAAATTCATTTTAATACGTAACTTCCTATATTTATTCCCATATTTCTACTACGTTTCAAAAAAAACATATATCTTTGTCGTACGCTTTCAGCCCATCAGCGTGATGAAATAGGCAGAAAGCGGTTTATATTTCTTAAATGAAGTATGGATGTATTATCTCTCACATCTGAAAAATTAGCAATTTTCGCGCAGAGAGATGATACGGCAGATACTTCACGTGAATGGTTATATGTCAAACATATCACTTGATGATGTGTTATATATAGACGATTGACGTGGGTGTCTGTTGTTATCATTATCTTGCGCAAGGGTCTTGCTAAGCCTCAGATGTGGATAATGGTACAGCAGCATCTGCGTCTTTCTTGTATTCGGCCGGTTATCAATTACCCCACAATTTAACCTAGCCAATCTCCATCCGGCGGACTGCAAAAAGAGTGGATGCTCGTTGTGCTAATATACATGAATAAAACATTATTCATCCCTTATTGTATCACACATAAAAGAACAAACGCTATGGCACAATGGATTAGTATAGAAGAAGCGGCTGCAAAGTACGGATTCGAGACAGAATATATCTGGGTCTTGATAGAGATAAGAGAAATCACCGTGGACTACCAAAGAACCGACATCGACATCATCGACGATGAAAGTATTCAGGATTTTATCAACCGGAATAAAAAGGGGATTACATTGATGTATATCGAAAAGTTGGAACGATATTGCATGGATAAATCTCAAGTTTGTTCAATATACGCATCACTTTTAGGCAAACAAGATAAGGAAATCACCATATATAAAGGAGCTAAATTTTTGTATGATGCACTGCAGAGCAAATGGTTGAAGCAATGTGACCGGGTGCGGCATTTAGAAAAAGAACTTGCATTGGAGCAGACCACTTGCCGTACGTGTTGGCTGAAAAGGTTATGTATGATAATTAGGAAGTAAATTTGATTAACTATCATTTTTCCAATATTTATAGATGATAAATAGGATGAAAATTGAACTAATAAGAACTTCTTATTAGTCTGTGAGTGTTAGATGAAACTGATGCTCTATTGTAAGTTCAATCTTCAAAAGAGCAAATATAAAGGTATGGGCGTCGGATTAAGTGAACAACAGCGACTTTGAGCGAACAAAAAACCGATAAATTGTGTTTATTTATTCTAATTATATATCTTTGTCCCGAATTATAAACACGTAAATTTATGAAAAAGATTTTTGGTGCTTTAATGATTGCCGTATGTATCGGTATGGCGATGCCTGCCCAGGCGCAAATACACTTTGGTGTAAAAGGAGGTTTGAACTTGTCGAAGGCGAGTTTCTCTAATGTAGGCGATAACTTTAAGAAGGATAATTTTACCGGTTTCTTTATTGGTCCGATGGCCGAGTTTAATATTCCAATCGTAGGGTTGGGAGTAGATGCTGCCTTGCTTTTTGCTCAAAGAGGTATAAAGGTTTCTGAAGGAAACGAGGATTTGACTATCAAGCAAAACGGTATTGATATTCCTGTAAACCTGAAATATACAATCGGTTTGGGAAGTATGGCCGGTATTTATCTTGCTGCAGGTCCTGATTTTTATTTCGATTTTGAAAAGAAATCGGGAATTGATAAGAAGAAAGCGCAAGTAGGTATTAATGTGGGTGCCGGTTTGAAGTTGCTGAACCATCTGCAGGTAGGTGCTAACTACAATATCCCATTGGGCGACACTGCGGATATTGAAGGAACAGACGCTTCTTATAAGACTAAGACTTGGCAGGTATCTGTTGCCTATATTTTTTAAATAGTCTGTCATTTTACATCGTATATAAAAAAGAGTTTCCGGTGAACGGGAACTCTTTTTTTTGTTCGGAGGCTGCCCTGTTGCAGCCTCGAAACTGTTTCTGCCCAATCCTGCCTTAAGAAGCGTTTTTCTTTTGAGTGTTCTCTCTTCCTTCTTTTTCATTCCCCATTTTTTTATTGTATTTTTGTACCTGCAATGAAAAAATATGTAGATGTCATATTACCGCTTCCGCTTCCGAAGAGTTTCACTTACTCTTTGCCGGACGAATGTGCGGAAGATGTGAAGATAGGCTGCCGTGTGGTAGTTCCTTTCGGGCGAAAGAAGTTTTATACGGCTATCGTCCTTAACGTTCATTATTGTGCTCCAACGGAGTACGAAGTGAAAGATATATCTGCATTGCTGGATGCTTCTCCCATTTTACTACCCGTTCAGTTCAAATTTTGGGAATGGATAGCCGATTACTATCTCTGTACACAGGGAGATGTGTATAAAGCGGCACTTCCTTCCGGCCTGAAGCTGGAGAGTGAAACGATTGTTGAATATAATCTCGATTTTGAGGCGGATGCGCCATTGCCGGAACGGGAACAACGCATTTTGGATTTACTTGCCGTAGATGCGCAGCAGTCCGTCACTAAACTGGAGAAAGACAGCGGCATAAAAAATATTCTTACCGCCATCAAGTCCCTGCTCGATAAAGAAGCCATTTTTGTAAAGGAAGAATTGAAACGTACTTATAAGCCTAAGACAGAGGCACGGGTGCGGCTTGCGGGTACAGCAGATGAAAAGCAACTCCATATCTTGTTTGATATTCTGTCTCGTGCTCCGAAGCAACTGGCGTTGCTCATGAAGTATGTAGAGTATTCAGGTATTTTAGGAACCGGAACTCCGAAAGAAGTCTCCAAGAAAGAATTGTTGCAACGGGCTAATGTGGCTCCTTCGGTACTGAACGGACTGGTGGATAAGAAGATTTTCGAAATCTACTATCACGAAATCGGACGGTTGAATAAACAGGAGAAAGAAGTAGTCGAGCTGAACGCCTTGAACGAGTTTCAGCAACGGGCACATGATGAAATCGTTCAGTCTTTTCAGGAGAAAAACGTGTGTCTGCTTCATGGAGTAACGTCCAGCGGGAAGACGGAAGTATATATTCATCTGATCGAAGAAACGATTCGTCAGGGAAAGCAAGTCTTATATTTGTTGCCGGAGATTGCCTTGACTACTCAAATTACAGAGCGTCTGCAACGGGTCTTCGGTGCTCGCCTGGGGATCTACCATTCTAAATTCCCCGATGCCGAACGGGTTGAAATATGGCGGAAACAACTGGGAGAGAATGGGTACGATATTATCCTGGGAGTTCGTTCTTCCGTGTTTCTTCCTTTCCGAAATCTGGGATTGGTGATTGTGGACGAAGAGCACGAAAATACGTATAAGCAACAAGATCCCGCTCCCCGCTATCATGCCCGTAGTGCTGCGATTGTACTGGCTGCCATGTACGGAGCTAAAACTTTGTTGGGAACGGCTACCCCCTCTATCGAGTCGTGGCAGAATGCAGGGGAGGGGAAATATGGTTTTGTACAACTGAAAGAACGATATAAAGAAATTCAATTGCCGGAGATTATTCCGGTGGATATAAAGGAATTGCATCGCAAAAAGAGGATGGTGGGACAATTCTCACCGCTCTTGATACAATACATGAAAGAGGCTTTGGAACAGGAAGAGCAAGTGATTCTCTTTCAGAACCGTCGTGGGTTTGCTCCGATGGTGGAGTGTCGTACCTGCGGTTGGGTGCCCAAGTGTAAGAATTGCGACGTGAGCCTTACCTATCATAAAGGAATCAATCAGCTAACCTGTCATTATTGCGGTTATACCTACCAACTGCCGAAATCCTGTCCTGCCTGCGAAGGTACGGAACTGGTGAACCGTGGCTTTGGTACGGAAAAGATTGAAGATGACATTAAAATTCTTTTTCCCGAAGCGGCAGTGGCACGAATGGACTTGGATACCACACGCACCCGCTCTGCTTATGAAAAGATTATTGCGGATTTCGAACAGGGAAAGACGGATATATTGATTGGTACGCAGATGGTTTCGAAAGGATTGGATTTCGATCATGTCAGTATTGTAGGTATACTGAATGCCGATACGATGCTGAATTATCCGGATTTCCGTTCCTATGAACGGGCTTTCCAGTTGATGGCGCAAGTAGCGGGACGTGCCGGACGTAAGAACAAGCGGGGTAGGGTGGTGCTGCAAACCAAGAGCATCGAGCATCCTATCATTCATCAGGTCATTGCCAATGATTATGAAGACATGGTAGGCGGGCAGTTGGCGGAACGGCAGATGTTCCATTATCCTCCTTATTACCGGTTGGTATATGTTTATCTGAAAAATCATAATGAAGCGTTGTTGGATCAGATGGCGGTAGTGATGGCGGATAAGCTGCGGGCGGTATTTGGTAATCGAGTGTTGGGGCCGGATAAACCTCCTGTTGCCCGTATCCAAACGTTGTTTATTAAAAAGATTGTCGTAAAGATTGAGCAGAACGCTCCGATGGGGCGTGCCCGGGAGTTGCTGTTGCGCATCCAACGGGAGATGTTGGAAGATGAACGCTATAAATCTTTGATTGTCTATTATGATGTAGACCCCATGTGATTGAATATTTTTCCCCCTAATAAAAACCTTTAATCATTTAATTAACTAACCATGAAACGACTTACTATTTTTTCTCTGACTTGTCTCTTTAGCGTAGGCGCAGTTTTTGCCCAGCAAGGAGTCACTCAATGTGGTGTTCCGACAGGACAACCGAAGTTCCCTTTACAGACTTATCAGGAATTGCCCGACCCTGCTGCGCCGTCTGATAAAGAATGGGCGGCAGTGACAATAACACAAGTGTCTTGGGGTACAACAGACGTCCGGTACGCAAAACACGGGCTTCCCCGGTTGAAGAACCAGCAAACGGTTGCTTTGAAAGGCTGGCGTGGTGAACGTGTGAACGCGCAAGCGGTTGTATGGACAGGTGTAGAACTGAAAGACCTGAATTTCAGCTTTGGTGATTTCAAAGACAAGAAAGGAAATGTTCTTCCCCAAGATGCATTCACCGGCGGTTTTGTTCGTTATGTGATGACGGACGAATTGAACAAAGACGGCAGAGGTGCCTGCGGACATCGGAAAGCGGTGGATTATGATTCATTATTGGTGGCCGATCCGATTGATACCAGTCTGAAAGCGATGGCTTTGCCTGCCCGCACAGTTCAACCTGTCTGGGTGCAATGTTGGATTCCTCAATCGGCTGTTCCCGGAACGTATAAAGGGGAGTTGCTAATCAACGACGGCTCTCGTTTGTTGCAACGCCTGAATCTGGAAATTACGGTTTCTTCCCGTGAACTTCCGGCGCCTTCGGAGTGGGCCTACCACTTGGATTTGTGGCAAAGTCCTTATGCAGTGGCACGTTACTATCAGGTTCCTCTATGGAGTCAGGAGCATTTAGACGCCATGCGTCCTTTGATGAAAATGCTGGCAGACGCCGGACAAAAGATTATCACGGCTACTTTGATGCACAAACCCTGGAACGGTCAGACGGAAGATTATTTTGATACAATGGTTACCTGGATGAAACGGGCGGACGGCACATGGTCTTTCGACTATACCATTTTCGACCGTTGGGTAGAATTTATGATGAGTGTGGGCATTGACAAACAGATCAACTGTTATTCAATGGTTCCCTGGGAGTTGTCATTCCAGTATTACGACCAGGCAACCAACTCGCTGAAATTTGTGAAAACAGCACCGGGCGAGGAGGCTTACGAAGAAATGTGGGTAGCAATGCTTTCGTCTTTCTCCAAGCACCTGAAAGAAAAAGGATGGTTCGATATCTGTGCTATTGCAATGGATGAACGTCCGATGGAAGTGATGCAGAAGACCTTGAAGGTGATTCGTAAAGCAGATCCGGATTTCAAAGTTTCGTTGGCAGGAAATTACCATGCGGAGATTGAGCCCGATCTATATGATTACTGTATCGTAATCGGACAGAACTTCCCCGAAGAAGTACGTCTCCGCCGTGCGGCAGAGAACAAACGTACCAACTATTACACCTGCTGTACGGAAGCTCACCCCAATACATTTACTTTTTCCGATCCTGCAGAAGCTGTCTGGATAAGTTATTATTCTTCTAAGAAACACCTGGACGGTTATTTGCGTTGGGCATACAACAGCTGGCCATTGGAACCGCTGCTCGATTCCCGTTTCCGCAGTTGGGCAGGTGGAGATACGTATCTTGTATATCCGGGAGCCCGTAGCTGTATCCGTTTCGAACGCTTGATTGAAGGAATTCAGGCGCACGAGAAGATAAATATCCTCCGTCAGGAATTTGAGAAAAAGGGAAATAAAGCCGGATTAAAGAAAATAGAGAAAATGCTTGCTCCGTTCAACTTGGGTAGTATGCCGGAAACCCCGGCAGCAGTAACCGTGAACCGGGCAAATCAAATATTGAACTCATTGTAAATGATTGTTCGTTAAATGGGAATTTAGGGGCGTAGCGCCCCAACAAGGTTTCCATTCGGCATGTTATCGTTTTAGACATACCCTAAAGGGTGGAACTGTATCTCTTTCAGGGAATACCGAATGGAAACCTTGCTCCGGCGCTAGCCGGTAAATGGGAATTTAGTGGTTAATGAGAATTTATCGGTTAGGCTGAAAGCCTTACAATTATATATTTATTGGGGCG
>NC_021017.1:2128916-2202811 GCF_000210075.1 Bacteroides xylanisolvens XB1A | reverse complement strand
GCGTAGGGCGTTGCCCTACGCTATATAATTAAGCCCTTTCAGGGCACTCCGCAAAATTATCATTTAGCTTATTCTTGAATCTGTTAAAACTGAAATTATGAAAAAGATATTGTTTGTCTGCCTTGGAAATATCTGCCGTAGCTCTACGGCTGAAGGCGTGATGCTTCATTTGATAAAAGAAGCGGGATTGGAAAAAGAATTTGTGATAGATTCCGCCGGAATCTTGTCTTATCATCAGGGCGAACTGCCGGACAGCCGGATGCGTGCTCACGCGGCTCGTCGCGGTTACCAATTGGTGCATCGTTCGCGCCCCATCCGTACAGAAGATTTCTATCATTTTGATTTGATAATCGGTATGGACGACCGGAACATAGACGACCTGAAAGACAAAGCACCTTCTCCCGAAGAATGGAAGAAGATTCATCGCATGACGGAGTACTGCACCCGTATTCCTGCAGATCATGTCCCCGACCCCTATTATGGAGGGGCCGAAGGATTTGAATATGTACTCGATGTGTTGGAAGACGCTTGCGCCGGTCTGCTTACTTCTTTAACTCCGGATAACTGATCCGGGTGTGATAAGCAATCTTTAGTTTCTCCTTGAATACAGCTTTCACAGTTGCTATATCCTTGAAAGTGATAGGACATTCCTTAAAGTAACCTTCAGTAACCTGCGAGTCGATAATCTTGTCGACCAGGTTGCTGATTGTTTCTTCCGTATATTCCGGAAGACTGCGCGAGGCAGCTTCCACAGCATCCGCCATCATCAGGATAGCCTGCTCTTTGGTAAACGGATTCGGTCCGGGATAAGTGAACAATTCTTCATTCGGCTCTTCGTCCGGATGCTCGTTCTTCCAGGAAATATAGAAATATTTTGTTTTTCCCCGTCCGTGATGAGTGCTGATAAAATCTTTGACCGCTTTAGGCAGATTGTGTTTATCCGCCAGTTTCAATCCATCCGTCACATGGCTGATAACGACCTGTGCACTTTGTTCGTAATTCAAATTCTTATGCGGATTAACCCCTCCCGACTGATTCTCCGTAAAGAAAGCCGGATTTTCCATCTTCCCGATATCGTGATACAAAGCCCCCGTACGTACTAACTGGCTTTTTGCTCCAATGCGGATAGCGGCTTCCGCTGCCAGATTAGCCACCTGCATGGAATGTTGGAAGGTTCCGGGAACCGTTTCAGACATCTGCCGCAAAAGATCGTTATTGATATTCGAAAGTTCCACCAAAGTAACATTGGAAGTAAATCCGAAAGTCTTTTCCAATAAGAATAATAAAGGATAAGTGAATAATAACAGGATTCCGTTAATGATAAAGTAAGTGTACATACGTATATTCAACTTCGAAAAGTCGGTGGAAAGACCATTCTCCGTCATCAGTTCGAAAGCAAAATAAATGGCTGCATAAGTCAGTATCACTAATAAGGCCGTTCGGAAAAGCTGGGATCTCTGCGATAGTTCCCTTAGGCTGAATATCGCCACTAATCCCGCTGCCAACTGCGTCAGAATAAACTCATGAGGGAAGCGCAAGGAGATGGAGCATATCAATATAGTAATGACGTGCGTCAGAAAAGCGGTTCTCGAATCAAGAAAGACACGGATGATAATCGGCAGCATCGCGTATGGGATGATGTACACATTAAATATATTATGTGTCACCATGAAAGCCGTTATGACGCTGTAGAACACAATCAGGGTGAATAGTAACGACAGACTGCCTTTTCGTTGATAATAGTCTTTCCGGAATAAATCGAGATAAAGCATGAAACAAAGCATCAGCATACCCACAAACAGAACCTGACCTCCGAGAATCAAACGGTTTTGTCCCATAGACTCGTTGCGTTTGATGGATTCTTTGCGCAATGATTCGAGGATATTATAGGTATGCGGACTAACGATCTCTCCACGGTCGATAATCTTCTGCCCGCTGACTACCAGTCCGTTTGCCCAGGAATAATTATTTAATATCTCCTCTTTGGCAGCCTGGGTGCGCTCCTCGTCAAAAGTGAGGTTGGGAGTAATGTATTCGTTCAGCGCGCATTGCCTTAATACTTCCCGGTTGAAATGGGTCGAGTCTGCTGTTAGCAGGTGTTCATACGCTTTCTTTACCGTGTAAATGTTTTCGGTAGCCTGCGGGTTGGCAAGTTTATCGTCAATCACCATGACGGATGAAGTGCTGTCTTTTTGAAGCTGTTGTATATTCTCTGTCGATACGATACCTGCCTGATAGATTTCTTTTAAGGTACGCTCGATATACCGCAAATAATCGATGGAAGGAAGAATTCCTTTCAGGTTGGTGTGATAATTCTCTTTCAGTTTGGCGATTGCATTTTTTTCGATGTCTTTATCCAATTGGTAATAAGGCTGGAAGAAAGCCATCAGACTGTCTTGCTCTCTTTTTACTACTGCATCCTCTTTATAAATAGGAAAGTCGAAAGTAGCGATCAGCTGCCCATATTTCCAGGGCTTATTGATGTCAAACTGGTAATTGAATTTTCCGTCACGTGGCAGGAAATAAACAATCAGCGTCACAGTGCCCACAAATAGCAGTGATTTATATAGTAAATCTCTCCATGAAAAACTTTTTTTCTTCTTCAAATGTTCCATATCCACTGAAATTTTTGCGAAAAGTACAAAAAAAAACAATAGTGTGGGAAAAAAGGTTTAATTTTGCCACGATTTACCTATACTAACCCAAATTATGGCAGAAAGAAAAGTAAGAGTTCGTTTTGCTCCAAGTCCTACGGGAGCACTGCACATCGGTGGTGTGCGTACAGCTTTGTATAATTATCTATTTGCGCGTCAACACGGCGGAGACTTGATATTTCGTATTGAAGATACTGATTCTAACCGGTTCGTTCCGGGAGCGGAAGAGTATATACTCGAATCTTTTAAGTGGTTGGGTATCCACTTTGATGAAGGAGTGAGCTTCGGTGGCGAATGTGGTCCGTACCGCCAGTCGGAGCGCCGCGAAATCTACAAGAAATATGTGCAGGTTTTGCTGGAAAATGGAAAAGCATACATCGCTTTTGATACTCCGGAGGAACTGGACGCTAAGCGTGCTGAAATTGCTAACTTCCAATATGACGCATCTACTCGCGGAATGATGCGCAACTCATTAATCATGCCGAAGGAAGAAGTGGATGCACTGATTGCTGAAGGCAAACAATACGTCGTTCGTTTCAAAATCGAACCGAATGAAGATGTACATGTGAATGACCTGATTCGTGGCGAAGTTATTATCAACTCATCCATTCTGGATGATAAAGTGCTTTATAAATCGGCTGATGAACTGCCGACTTACCATCTGGCAAATATCGTGGACGACCATTTGATGGGAGTTTCCCACGTGATTCGTGGTGAAGAATGGCTGCCTTCCGCTCCTTTGCATGTGTTGTTGTACCGTGCTTTCGGCTGGGAAGATACAATGCCGGAATTTGCCCACCTGCCTTTATTGCTGAAACCGGAAGGCAATGGAAAATTAAGTAAACGTGACGGTGACCGTCTCGGATTCCCTGTATTCCCGTTGGAATGGCACGATCCGAAATCGGGAGAAATCTCTTCAGGTTATCGTGAATCGGGTTATCTGCCGGAAGCAGTGATTAATTTCCTTGCTTTATTGGGATGGAACCCGGGCAATGACCAGGAAGTGATGTCAATGGACGAATTGATTAAATTGTTTGATCTTCACCGTTGCAGCAAGTCGGGTGCCAAGTTCGACTATAAAAAGGGAATATGGTTCAACCATCAATATATACAGCAGAAACCTAACGAAGAAATTGCGGAACTGTTCTTGCCTTTCCTGAAAGAACATGGTGTAGAAGCTCCTTTCGAAAAAGTGGTGACTGTGGTTGGCATGATGAAAGATCGGGTAAGTTTCATTAAAGAACTGTGGGACGTATGTAGCTTCTTCTTCGTTGCTCCTACCGAATATGATGAAAAGACGGTGAAAAAACGTTGGAAAGAAGATTCTGCAAAATGTATGACCGAATTGGCAGAAGTGATTGCCGGCATTGAAGACTTTAGTATTGAAGGACAGGAAAAAGTCGTTATGGATTGGATTGCGGAGAAAGGTTATCATACAGGTAATATCATGAATGCTTTCCGTCTGACATTAGTGGGTGAAGGAAAAGGCCCGCACATGTTCGATATTTCCTGGGTATTGGGCAAAGAAGAGACGATAGCTCGCATGAAACGTGCGGTAGAGGTTTTGAAGTAATCGACACAGTACTATGCTTTACAACCTGGCAATAGTCATTTATGACTTTATCGTCCATTTGGCTGCTCCGTTTAGCCGTAAGCCCCGAAAGATGATGAAAGGGCATTGGGTAGTGTATGAACTCCTGCGGCAGCAAGTGGAGAAAGGGGAACAGTATATTTGGTTTCATGCTGCTTCACTGGGAGAGTTTGAACAAGGGCGCCCTCTGATAGAAATGATTCGTGCGAAGTATCCTAACTATAAGATATTGCTGACATTTTTCTCTCCTTCCGGTTACGAGGTGCGTAAGCATTACCGGGGGGCGGATATTGTCTGCTATCTGCCGTTTGATAAACCCCGGAATGTGAAAAAGTTCCTGGATATTGCAAATCCTTGCATGGCGTTCTTTATCAAATATGAGTTTTGGAAGAATTATCTGGATGAACTTCACAAACGCCGTATTCCGGTATATAGTGTATCGTCTATCTTCCGTCGCGAACAAATATTCTTTAAATGGTACGGTGGAACTTATCGCAATGTATTGAAAGATTTCGATCATCTATTTGTTCAGAATGAGGCATCCAAACGTTACTTGTCGAAAATCGGTATCAGCCGTGTGACAGTAGTGGGAGATACCCGTTTTGACCGCGTGTTGCAAATCCGTGAAGAGGCTAAAGAACTCCCGTTGGTAGAGAAATTTAAAGGAACCAATTCCTTTACTTTTGTTGCCGGAAGCTCATGGGGACCTGACGAAGATTTATTCCTCGAATATTTCAATAACCATCCGGAAATGAAACTGATTATTGCTCCGCATGTGATTGACGAGAATCACCTGGTTGAAATCATCGGTAAATTGAAACGTCCGTATGTGCGCTATACCCGTGCCGACGAAAGGAATGTATTGAAAGCGGATTGTCTTATTATAGACTGCTTCGGACTGCTGTCCTCTATTTACCGTTATGGCGAAATAGCTTATATCGGTGGAGGTTTCGGAGTAGGTATTCATAACACATTGGAAGCGGCTGTATATGGTATTCCGGTGATTTTCGGACCGAAGTATCAGAAATTTATGGAAGCCGTTCAATTGCTCGAAGCAAAAGGCGCTTATTCCATCAAAGATTATGATGAACTGAAAACTTTGCTGGATCGTTTCTTGGCGGATGAATTGTTCTTGCGTGAAACCGGAACAAATGCAGGTTATTATGTGACTAGTAATGCCGGAGCTACAGAAAAGATTATGCACATGATTAATTTTTGATTAGAGGAAATAGTGTCGAAAAGAGATGAATCCAATGAATTCGCTTTTTGTAAAAAAACGGCTTTATAAAAAATCTTATAAAAACAGCGGGATGTTCTTTCATTAGAATGTCCCGCTGTTTTTATTAACTTGTTAGAGTCTGCTATTTATCTTCCTTATACCATTGCGAATACATCAAATAATTGTGAGCAATCTTCTGATTCAGTTCTTTGGCTTGTTCAGGATCTACCTTTTTAATGAATTTCGCGGGTACCCCTCCCCAAATGCTTCCCGGCTCAATGATGGTATTGCTTAATACCAGCGAACCGGCGGCAACGATTGCTCCTTCGCCAACTACGACGTGATCCAGGACGGTTGACCCCATCCCTACCAATGCATAATCTTTGATGGTCGCCCCATGAATGGTAACATTATGCCCTACGGATACATGATCGCCAATTTCAATAGTCGATTTCTGATATAACGTATGCAAGACACTTCCATCCTGAATGTTGACACCATTGCCGATTCGTATGGAGTTGACGTCACCTCTTAATACTGTATTAAACCAAATGCTACAATCATTTCCTATTTTTACATCTCCTATAATAGTTGCATTATCTGCGAGGAAGCAGTTTTCTCCGATTTCGGGAGTAAAACCTCGTACTGATTTAATTAAAGCCATATAATATTTGTTTCTAATAAAGTTTTTTATTTAATGCAGTTCTATGTTGTACGACACCCGGGTGTCGTGATGTATGAGACCCGGGTCTTGAGCAGTCTGACACCCGGGTCTCAGTATGCTTGACACCCGGGTGTCAGACAAGTTCTTTTTAAAGGGAAGCAGTCGCCTCTTGTAACCAAACTTTTTCTTCTTCGTTAAGATCCGGTGACAACTTCTCGTAGACAGTCTGATGGTAACTGTTTAACCATTCAATTTCTTCATTTGTCAGCATCTCCTTGATGATCCCTTTTTTGCAGATTGGGCATAAAGTGATAGTTTCAAACTTAAGATATTCTCCAAACATTCCCTCTCCATCTTTGCAAACCAACGTCAGGTTCTCCGTACGTATCCCGTGACTGCCTGCTTTATAAACACCAGGTTCATTGGAAGTAACCATACCGGGCTGCAAAATGACAGGATTCTCATTCATACGAATACTTTGCGGACCTTCGTGTACACTCAGGAAATGTCCGACGCCATGTCCTGTGCCATGAAGAAAATTCATCCTGTGGTTCCAGATAGGCATACGGGCTAGTACATCGAGCTGGGCTCCACGGGTTCCGGTAGGGAATTTGGCCATAGCCAACGCGATGTGTCCTTTTAATATAAGGGTATAATCTGTTTTTTCTTCCTCTGTAAGTTCGCCTAAGGCAATGGTTCGGGTGATGTCAGTGGTTCCGTCCAGATATTGAGCTCCTGAATCTAAGAGTAAGAACCCTCTGGGCTGAAGAGTCACGTCACTTTCCGGGGTAGCCGAATAATGTACGATTGCCCCATGTTCTTTATATCCTGCAATCGTGTCGAAACTTTCCCCCATGTAGAGAGGCTGTGCAGCCCTAAACTCATGCAACTTTTTATCTATACTTAATTCTGTCTCTTTTCCGGTAGATACGGATTCTTCCAGCCATTTGAGGAATTTGACGAGTGCTACTCCATCCCGTTGCATGGCAGCGTGGATGCCGGCGATCTCCTGTTCATTGCGAATCGCCTTCAATAATGCGACGGGCGACTCGCCACGAAGAATAGAACATTGCGGATTAATAGACGAATAGATAGAATAATTCGTTTTCCGTGGATCAATCAGAATGTTTTTTCCCGGAAAAGAATTCAGGAATGTCTCTACCTCATCATACTTCTGTATCCCAATCTGCCGTTCCTTTAGATAAGTCTCTACCTCTGCCGTCACTTTCTCCGGTGAAATAAAATAAGTCACTTCATCCTGTGTGATTAACAGGTAACTTACTATGACCGGATTGCAATGTACATCGTTTCCTCGCAAATTGAGAGTCCATGCGATCTCGTCAAGCGCGGATATGAATAAAGCATAGACACCTTTCTTTTTCAATTCCGTACGGATGGCGGATATTTTCTCTTCACAGCTTTTCCCTGCATATTTGATATCATAAATAAAGGCAGGAGAATCAGGCATGGCGGGCCGGTCTTTCCAAATGCTACTCAATGGATCTCCAAATATGTCGACCTGTAACTGATGTGCCGCCAGTTCTTCTTTCATCTGTTCGACCTGTTGCACAGAGAACATTTTCCCGTCGATACTTACAGATTCTCCAGGTTTTAAGTGTTGGCAGAGAAATTCTGTAATACTGGGAGTCTCCGGCAACATCTCTTTATATAAGGTAATGCCGCTGCCCTCCAATTCCTTTGTAGCTTGCAGAAAATAACGTGAGTCGGTCCATAATCCTGCTTTATCCATCAGGATAACCGCTGTTCCGGCAGAACCAGTAAAACCGGAAATCCACTCGCGTGACATCCAGTGGGGAGCCACATATTCACTAAGGTGAGGGTCGGTGCTGGGAATAATGAACGCTTTGATAGAATTGGGATGAAAGGTCATGCGCAGTGCATGCACTCGCTCTTTTATGCTCTGTTTCATACTTTATTATATTATTATAGACATGTAAGTGTTTCAAAGGTACTAACTTTCTGCATTTAATAACTTGTTTATGAATAGTTTTTGAGAAATATTTGCCGAAAGTTTTGTGAATAAAGAAAGTATGTGTAATTTTGCGGCGCAATTTGACTGCAGAATTTTTTAATCATAACATATTAATAGTAACAAAATGATTGTAGTACCTGTAAAAGAAGGCGAAAACATTGAAAAAGCGCTGAAGAAGTTCAAAAGAAAATTTGAAAAGACTGGCATTGTAAAAGAGTTGAGAAGCAGACAACAGTTTGATAAACCGTCTGTAACTAAAAGACTTAAGAAAGAACGCGCAGTTTACGTACAACAACTTCAGCAAGTAGAAGATTAATAATTCGTAATTTCCTTTGAATTATTGAATTCTTTTCATACATTCGTTGCACGATTTTAGATGTAGCGATATTATGTTGATAGAATCTTTTCTTGATTATCTCCAGTATGAGCGGAACTATTCTGAAAAAACCGTTCTTGCGTACGGTGAAGATATAAAGCAACTGCAGGAGTTTGCTCAGGAAGAGTATGGAAAATTTAATCCGTTAGAGGTCGAGGCGGAACTGATTCGTGAATGGATTGTTTCATTGATGGATAAAGGGTATACCTCAACTTCTGTAAATCGTAAGCTAAGTTCGCTCCGAACGTTTTACAAGTATCTCTTGAGGCAGGGAGAAACGACTATAGATCCTTTGCGTAAAATAAAAGGACCTAAAAACAAAAAGCCGTTGCCTGTGTTCTTAAAAGAGAACGAAATGAATCGGTTATTGGATGAAACGGACTTTGGCGAAGGGTTTAAAGGCTGTCGGGATCGGTTGATTATTGAAATGTTTTATGCTACCGGCATGAGGCTTTCGGAATTGATAGGTCTGGATAATAAGGATGTGGATTTTTCGGCTTCTCTTCTGAAAGTGACTGGGAAAAGAAACAAGCAACGGCTGATTCCGTTCGGTGACGAACTGCAGGAGTTGATGCTTGAATATATCAGTGTAAGAAACGAAACGATTCCGGAAAGGTCGGAAGCTTTCTTTATTAGAGAGAATGGTGAACGGCTTTACAAGAATCTAGTCTATAATTTAGTGAAACGGAACCTGTCAAAGGTGGCGACGTTGAAGAAAAAGAGTCCTCACGTGTTGAGGCATACTTTTGCTACCACAATGCTGAATAATGAAGCAGAGCTGGGGGCGGTAAAAGAACTTTTGGGTCACGAGAGTATAACAACTACCGAGATCTACACACATGCCACATTTGAAGAACTTAAAAAAGTGTATAAACAAGCTCATCCAAGAGCTTAAAAAAAAGGAGGTAAGTATGGATGTTAGAATTCAATCAATTCACTTTGATGCGTCAGAGCAATTGCAGGCATTTATTCAGAAGAAAGTGTCCAAGTTGGAAAAATATTACGAAGATATAAAGAAAGTAGAGGTGTCATTAAAGGTAGTTAAACCAGAAGTTGCTGAAAACAAGGAAGCGGGCATTAAAATATTGATCCCAAATGGAGAGTTTTATGCAAGCAAAGTATGCGATACATTTGAAGAAGCAATTGATTTAGATGTGGAAGCACTCGGAAAACAGCTGGTTAAATACAAGGAAAAGCAACGTAGCAAATAAAAAAATCCCAAATATTTTGCGGGAAAGAAATAAATAACTAAATTTGCAGCCGTTTCGCTCGCGTTAGAACGTGACGGTTGCATTTTTTAGTAAGTTTGCCTCTTTAGCTCAGTTGGCCAGAGCACGTGATTTGTAATCTCGGGGTCGTTGGTTCGAATCCGACAAGAGGCTCAAAAAGAAACCGAAGAACAAAGATAGAACATCTGTCTTTATCATATTGTTTGAAAATAGTTCTTTTATTTCTTGATTTTGAAAAGGGCAAATACCAGAGTGGCCAAATGGGGCAGACTGTAAATCTGCTGGCTTACGCCTTCGGTGGTTCGAATCCATCTTTGCCCACAATCAGAGTGACAACTTTGGCAAGAATGCGGAAGTAGCTCAGTTGATAGAGCATTAGCCTTCCAAGCTGAGGGTCGCGGGTTTGAGCCCCGTCTTCCGCTCTCTTTTCTTGCTGTTATAGCTCAGTGGTAGAGCACTTCCTTGGTAAGGAAGAGGTCCCGGGTTCAAATCCCGGTAACAGCTCATAAAGGATGTAAATGCTGATTATTAATCAAATAAATAACAAGTAAAGCTATGGCTAAAGAGAAATTTGAACGTACCAAACCGCACGTAAACATTGGTACAATCGGTCACGTAGACCACGGTAAGACAACGTTGACAGCTGCTATCACTACTGTGTTGGCAAAGAAAGGTCTTTCAGAATTGCGTTCTTTCGATTCTATCGACAACGCTCCTGAAGAAAAAGAAAGAGGTATTACTATCAATACTTCTCACGTTGAATATCAAACAGCTAACCGTCACTATGCACACGTAGACTGTCCGGGTCACGCCGACTACGTAAAGAACATGGTAACTGGTGCTGCTCAGATGGACGGTGCTATCATCGTTTGTGCTGCAACTGATGGTCCGATGCCTCAAACTCGCGAACACATCCTGTTGGCTCGTCAGGTAAACGTACCTCGTCTGGTTGTATTCTTGAACAAGTGCGATATGGTAGACGACGAAGAAATGTTGGAACTCGTTGAAATGGAAATGAGAGAACTTCTTTCATTCTATGATTTCGATGGTGACAATACTCCTATCATCCGTGGTTCTGCTCTTGGCGCATTGAACGGTGTTGAAAAATGGGAAGACAAAGTTATGGAACTGATGGATGCAGTTGATAACTGGATTCCACTGCCTCCGCGCGATGTTGATAAACCATTCTTGATGCCGGTTGAAGACGTGTTCTCTATCACAGGTCGTGGTACTGTAGCAACAGGTCGTATCGAAACTGGTGTTATCCACGTTGGTGATGAAATCGAAATCCTTGGTTTAGGTGAAGATAAGAAATCAGTTGTAACTGGTGTTGAAATGTTCCGTAAACTGTTGGATCAAGGTGAAGCTGGTGACAACGTAGGTCTTTTGCTTCGTGGTATTGACAAGAACGAAATCAAACGTGGTATGGTTCTTTGTAAACCAGGTCAGATTAAACCGCACTCTAAATTCAAAGCTGAGGTTTATATCTTGAAGAAAGAAGAAGGTGGTCGTCACACTCCGTTCCACAACAAATACCGTCCTCAGTTCTACTTGCGTACTATGGACTGTACAGGTGAAATCACTTTGCCGGAAGGAACAGAAATGGTAATGCCGGGTGATAACGTAACTATTACAGTTGAGTTGATCTACCCAGTAGCATTGAACCCGGGTCTTCGTTTCGCTATCCGCGAAGGTGGACGTACGGTAGGTGCTGGTCAGATTACTGAAATTATCGACTAATACACAATAATTAATCAGTTCCCGGTTTTCCATCGGGAACTGATTATGTACACACGGGAGTAGCTCAGTTGGTAGAGCACCGGTCTCCAAAACCGGGTGTCGGGAGTTCGAGCCTCTCCTCCCGTGCTAATATTATTGAAATGAAAAAGGTAATAGCTTATATTAAAGAATCTTACGACGAACTTGTACATAAAGTATCGTGGCCTACGTATTCTGAACTTGCTAACAGTGCAGTAGTTGTTTTATATGCTTCCCTGCTTATTGCATTGGTAGTATGGGGTATGGATGTCTGTTTCCAGAACTTCATGGAAAAAATCGTTTATCCACATTAAAAAATTAGGAATTGAAAATGGCTGAGATTGAAAAGAAATGGTACGTTCTACGTGCTATTAGCGGTAAAGAAGCTAAGGTAAAGGAATATCTTGAAGCTGATCTTAAGAACAGCGACCTTGGTGAATATGTATCTCAGGTATTGATTCCTACTGAAAAAGTTTACCAGGTTCGCAATGGTAAAAAAATTGTGAAGGAAAGAAGTTATCTTCCTGGCTACGTTTTAGTGGAGGCTGCTTTGGTTGGTGAGGTCGCTCATCACCTGCGCAATACTCCGAATGTGATAGGCTTTTTAGGCGGCTCCGAAAAACCGGTGCCTCTCAGACAATCAGAAGTGAATCGTATACTTGGTACAGTGGACGAACTGCAGGAAACGGGTGAAGAACTCAATATTCCGTACGTAGTGGGAGAAACTGTAAAAGTTACTTTTGGACCTTTCAGCGGATTCAGTGGTATCATTGAAGAAGTGAATAGTGAAAAAAAGAAACTAAAGGTCATGGTGAAGATATTCGGGCGCAAAACGCCGCTTGAATTGGGCTTTATGCAAGTGGAAAAGGAATAACGCGGAATTGTTACGCTGTTGTTGTTCTTCGTTTAATGTTTATATATAAATCAATAAAAAAATGGCTAAAGAAGTTGCTGGACTAATCAAGTTACAGATTAAAGGAGGCGCTGCAAATCCATCACCTCCCGTTGGACCTGCTTTGGGTTCTAAGGGTATCAATATCATGGAATTTTGCAAGCAATTCAATGCCAGAACCCAAGACAAAGCAGGTAAGATTTTACCTGTTATCATTACTTACTACGCAGATAAGTCTTTCGATTTTGTAATCAAGACTCCTCCCGTTGCTATTCAATTACTTGAAGTAGCTAAGGTAAAGAGTGGTTCTGCTGAGCCTAACCGTAAGAAAGTTGCCGAGCTTACTTGGGAACAGGTTCGTACGATTGCTCAGGACAAAATGGTTGACTTAAACTGTTTTACTGTGGAAGCTGCCATGAGAATGGTTGCAGGTACAGCTAGAAGTATGGGTATCGCTGTAAAAGGGGAGTTCCCGGTTAATAATTAATAAACTTCAATTGTAATGGGTAAACTGACAAAAAATCAAAAGTTAGCTGCAGAAAAGATTGAAGCAGGGAAAGCATACTCACTGAAAGAAGCTGCATCTTTGGTAAAAGAAATCACTTTTACTAAGTTTGATGCTTCACTGGATATTGATGTACGTTTAGGTGTTGATCCACGTAAAGCTAACCAGATGGTGAGAGGTGTTGTTTCACTTCCTCATGGTACTGGTAAAGAAGTACGTGTATTGGTACTTTGTACACCGGATGCTGAAGCTGCTGCAAAAGAAGCTGGTGCTGACTACGTTGGTCTTGACGAATATATTGAAAAGATCAAAGGTGGATGGACTGATATTGATGTAATCATCACTATGCCATCTATCATGGGTAAAATTGGTGCGCTCGGTCGTGTTCTCGGTCCTCGTGGATTGATGCCGAACCCTAAGAGTGGTACTGTAACTATGGATGTTGCTAAGGCTGTAAAAGAAGTAAAACAAGGTAAGATTGACTTTAAAGTTGATAAGAGCGGTATCGTTCACACTTCTATCGGTAAGGTATCATTCAGTCCTGATCAGATTCGCGACAACGCGAAAGAGTTCATCTCTACTCTGAACAAACTGAAACCGACCGCAGCAAAGGGTACATATATTAAGAGTATTTATCTTTCTAGTACAATGAGTGCGGGTATTAAAATCGACCCGAAATCAGTGGATGAAATCTAATAAAACAGAGAAATAATGAGAAAGGAAGATAAAAGTACGATTATAGAGCAAATTGCTGCTACAGTAAAGGAATATGGTCACTTCTACTTGGTAGACGTTACAGCTATGAACGCTGCTGCTACCAGTGCATTGAGAAGAGATTGTTTTAAATCAGACATCAAATTGATGTTGGTTAAAAACACACTGCTTCACAAAGCACTTGAAAGCTTGGAAGAAGACTTCTCACCTCTTTACGGTTCTTTGAAAGGTACTACTGCTGTTATGTTTAGCAATACTGCAAACGTTCCTGCTAAGTTAATCAAAGACAAAGCGAAAGACGGTATTCCCGGACTGAAAGCTGCATATGCAGAAGAAAGCTTCTACATTGGTGCTGATCAATTGGATGCTCTCGTTTCAATCAAGAGTAAGAATGAAGTTATCGCCGATATCGTTGCCCTGTTGCAATCTCCGGCCAAGAATGTTATTTCTGCTCTTCAATCAGGTGGTAACACCCTTCACGGAGTTCTCAAGACTCTTGGTGAACGTCCCGAATAATTTTCAAAAATCAACAAAGTATTTAAACAATTAAAATCATACAAAAAATGGCAGATTTGAAAGCTTTTGCAGAACAATTAGTTAACTTGACAGTAAAAGAAGTTAATGAACTTGCAACTATCCTTAAAGAAGAATACGGTATTGAACCTGCTGCTGCAGCTGTAGCTGTTGCTGCTGGTCCTGCAGCTGGTGCTGCTGCCGCAGAAGAAAAAACTTCTTTCGACGTAGTATTGAAGAGCGCTGGTGCAGCTAAACTTCAAGTAGTTAAGGCCGTTAAGGAAGCTTGTGGTCTTGGTTTGAAAGAAGCTAAAGACTTGGTAGACGGTGCTCCTAGCACGGTAAAAGAAGGTTTGGCTAAAGACGAAGCAGAATCATTGAAGAAAACATTGGAAGAAGCTGGAGCTGAAGTTGAACTTAAATAACATTGGCCTGGTAATCAGGTAATTCGGTTAGGAATCCTTCACAAGAGGATTCTTAACCTTTTTGTGTATATATTTCAAATTAAGTTCTCCAAATTCATTGACAGATGTCTTCAAATACTGTAAATCAAAGAGTTAATTTTGCTTCGACTAAGAATCCGCTAGAATACCCGGATTTCCTGGAAGTACAATTGAAGTCATTCCAAGACTTTCTACAATTAGATACCCCACCTGAAAAGCGTAAGAATGAGGGATTGTATAAAGTATTTGCTGAAAACTTCCCTATTGCCGATACAAGAAACAATTTTGTTCTTGAGTTTCTGGACTATTATATTGATCCGCCGCGTTATACCATTGATGATTGTATAGAGCGTGGGCTTACTTATAGTGTTCCCTTAAAAGCGAAACTTAAGCTTTACTGTACGGACCCCGATCATGAGGATTTTGATACAGTGATTCAGGACGTATTCCTCGGCCCGATTCCTTATATGACTGATAAGGCTACTTTCGTCATTAACGGTGCTGAACGCGTAGTTGTGTCACAGCTTCACCGTTCTCCGGGTGTGTTCTTCGGTCAGAGTGTACATGCCAATGGTACGAAACTTTATTCGGCTCGTATTATTCCGTTTAAGGGTTCGTGGATTGAGTTTGCTACTGACATCAATAATGTGATGTACGCATACATCGACCGTAAGAAGAAATTGCCGGTGACTACATTGTTGCGTGCAATTGGCTTCGAGAATGACAAAGATATTCTTGAGATTTTCGATCTTGCAGAAGATGTGAAGGTAAACAAGACAAATCTGAAGAAGGTGTTAGGCCGTAAACTGGCTGCACGTGTCTTGAAAACATGGATTGAAGATTTCGTTGATGAAGATACCGGTGAAGTGGTTTCTATTGAACGTAACGAAGTTATTATCGACCGTGAAACCGTACTGGAAGAGGAGCATATTGATGAAATTTTGGAGTCGGGAGTTCAGAACATCCTTTTGCATAAGGATGAACCGAATCAGTCCGATTTCTCTATCATATATAATACGTTGCAGAAGGACCCGAGTAACTCGGAAAAAGAAGCTGTGTTGTATATCTACCGTCAGTTGCGTAATGCCGATCCGGCTGATGACGCAAGTGCAAGGGAGGTTATCAACAACTTGTTCTTCTCAGAAAAACGATATGACCTTGGTGATGTAGGCCGTTACAGAATCAACAAAAAGTTGAATCTGACGACTGATATGGACGTGCGTGTCCTCACGAAGGAAGATATTATTGAAATCATCAAATATCTGATTGAGTTGATTAACTCAAAAGCAGATGTGGATGATATTGACCACTTGAGTAACCGTCGTGTACGTACTGTTGGTGAACAGCTTTCTAATCAGTTTGCTGTGGGGCTGGCACGTATGTCTCGTACGATTCGTGAACGTATGAACGTTCGTGACAATGAAGTGTTTACTCCGATTGATTTGATTAATGCGAAGACTATTTCTTCAGTAATCAACTCATTCTTCGGAACGAACGCGTTGTCGCAGTTCATGGACCAGACAAACCCGCTGGCTGAAATTACGCACAAACGTCGTATGTCTGCCCTTGGTCCTGGTGGTCTTTCCCGTGAACGTGCCGGATTTGAGGTTCGTGACGTTCACTATACACACTATGGTCGTCTTTGTCCGATTGAGACTCCTGAAGGTCCGAACATCGGTTTGATTTCTTCATTGTGTGTATTTGCTAAGATTAATGAGCTAGGATTCATTGAAACTCCCTACCGCAAGGTGGAAAATGGAAAAGTGGATCTTTCTGATAACGGTCTGATTTATCTGACTGCTGAAGAAGAGGAAGAAAAGGTTATTGCGCAGGGAAATGCTCCGTTGAATGACGATGGTACATTCGTACTTAACAGAGTTAAGTCTCGTCAAGATGCAGATTTCCCGGTTGTTGAACCATCTGAAGTTGACTTGATGGACGTTGCTCCTCAGCAGATTGCATCTATTGCAGCTTCTTTGATTCCATTCTTGGAACATGACGATGCTAACCGTGCATTGATGGGATCGAACATGATGCGCCAGGCGGTTCCTTTGTTGAGAAGTGAAGCTCCGATCGTAGGTACAGGTATCGAACGTCAGTTGGTAAGAGACTCTCGTACCCAGATTACCGCAGAAGGCGATGGTGTGGTTGACTATGTGGATGCTACTACTATCCGTATTTTGTATGACCGTACGGAAGACGAAGAATTTGTAAGTTTCGAACCTGCTTTGAAGGAATATAGAATACCTAAGTTCCGTAAGACTAACCAGAACATGACGATTGACTTACGTCCGATTTGTGACAAAGGCCAGCGTGTGAAGAAAGGTGATATCTTGACTGAAGGTTATTCTACTGAAAAGGGTGAATTGGCATTGGGTAAGAACCTGCTGGTAGCTTATATGCCTTGGAAGGGTTACAACTATGAGGATGCTATCGTATTGAACGAACGTGTGGTACGCGAAGACTTGTTGACTTCAGTTCACGTAGAGGAATATTCTCTGGAAGTTCGTGAAACAAAACGTGGTATGGAAGAGTTGACTTCTGATATCCCGAATGTAAGTGAAGAAGCTACCAAAGACTTGGATGAAAATGGTATCGTAAGAATTGGTGCTCGTATCGAGCCGGGTGATATCATGATTGGTAAGATTACGCCGAAGGGTGAATCTGATCCTTCTCCGGAAGAAAAACTGCTTCGGGCTATCTTCGGTGATAAGGCAGGTGACGTGAAAGATGCTTCTTTGAAAGCTTCTCCTTCTTTGAAAGGTGTGGTGATTGATAAGAAACTTTTCTCACGTGTGATTAAGAATCGTAGCTCTAAACTGGCCGATAAAGCATTGTTGCCTAAGATTGATGATGAATTTGAATCTAAGGTAGCTGACTTGAAACGTATCCTGGTTAAGAAACTGATGACTTTGACTGAAGGTAAGGTTTCTCAAGGTGTGAAAGACTATTTGGGTGCGGAAGTTATTGCGAAAGGTTCTAAGTTCAGTGCTTCTGATTTTGATTCACTTGACTTTACTTCTATTCAATTGAGCAACTGGACAAGCGACGATCATATTAACGGTATGATTCGTGATCTGGTGATGAATTTCATTAAGAAATATAAAGAGCTGGATGCTGAATTGAAACGTAAGAAGTTTGCTATTACAATTGGTGATGAACTTCCTGCTGGTATTATCCAGATGGCAAAAGTATATATTGCTAAGAAACGTAAGATTGGTGTGGGTGATAAGATGGCTGGTCGCCACGGTAACAAGGGTATTGTATCCCGTGTTGTTCGTCAGGAGGATATGCCGTTCTTGGCTGATGGTACTCCGGTTGACATCGTGTTGAATCCGTTGGGTGTGCCTTCTCGTATGAACATTGGTCAGATTTTTGAAGCTGTACTCGGACGTGCCGGAAAAACGTTGGGCGTGAAATTTGCGACTCCTATTTTCGACGGTGCTACCATGGAAGATCTGGATCAGTGGACAGACAAGGCAGGATTGCCTCGCTACTGTAAGACTTATCTTTGTGATGGTGGTACAGGTGAGCAATTTGACCAGGCAGCTACTGTGGGCGTAACTTACATGTTGAAGTTGGGCCACATGGTTGAAGACAAGATGCATGCTCGTTCTATCGGTCCGTACTCATTGATTACTCAGCAACCTCTTGGTGGTAAAGCTCAATTCGGTGGTCAGCGTTTCGGAGAAATGGAGGTTTGGGCACTCGAAGGTTTCGGTGCTGCCCATATCTTGCAGGAAATCCTGACTATCAAATCTGATGACGTGGTAGGACGTTCGAAGGCTTATGAAGCAATTGTGAAAGGTGAACCGATGCCACAACCTGGTATTCCGGAATCCTTGAACGTATTGTTGCACGAGTTGAGAGGTTTAGGTTTGAGTATCAACCTAGAATAAAATAATGAAAGAATGTGAGATGTCAATGTACCGATGAAGGTCTGTTGGCATCCGCACTTTTTTCAATTTCCAATGATTCAATTATCAAATCTCAATTATATAGAGTATGGCTTTTAGAAAAGAAAATAAGACGAAAAGTAATTTCTCGAAGATCTCAATTGGTCTGGCTTCTCCGGAAGAAATCCTTGAGAATTCGAGTGGTGAAGTTTTGAAGCCTGAAACCATTAATTACCGTACGTACAAACCCGAACGTGACGGTTTGTTCTGCGAGCGCATTTTTGGTCCTATCAAGGATTATGAATGTCATTGCGGTAAATACAAGCGTATCCGTTATAAAGGTATCGTCTGCGACCGTTGTGGTGTGGAAGTTACTGAAAAGAAAGTGCGCCGTGAACGTATGGGACATATCCAGCTGGTTGTGCCGGTGGCTCACATCTGGTATTTCCGTTCGCTTCCTAATAAAATCGGTTATTTGCTCGGATTGCCGACAAAGAAACTGGATTCGATTATATACTACGAACGTTATGTTGTTATTCAGCCGGGTGTGAAAGCTGAAGATGGCGTAGCCGAATATGATTTGCTTTCTGAAGAAGAATATCTGGATATTCTGGATACGCTTCCGAAAGACAATCAGTATCTTGAAGATAATGATCCGAATAAATTTGTTGCAAAGATGGGAGCCGAAGCTATCTATGATTTGCTGGCTCGTTTGGATCTGGATGCTTTGTCTTACGAACTGCGTCACCGCGCCGGAAACGATGCGTCTCAGCAACGTAAGAATGAAGCTTTGAAACGTCTTCAGGTAGTAGAATCGTTCCGCGCATCACGTGGACGTAACAAACCGGAATGGATGATCGTACGTATCGTACCGGTTATTCCGCCCGAACTTCGTCCGTTGGTTCCGCTGGATGGTGGCCGTTTTGCTACATCTGACTTGAACGACCTTTATCGTCGTGTGATTATCCGTAACAACCGTTTGAAACGACTGATTGAAATCAAGGCTCCGGAAGTAATCTTGCGTAATGAAAAACGTATGCTTCAGGAATCTGTCGATTCTTTGTTTGATAACTCACGTAAGTCAAGTGCTGTGAAGACAGATGCCAACCGTCCGTTGAAGTCATTGTCTGACAGTTTGAAAGGTAAACAGGGACGTTTCCGTCAGAACTTGCTGGGTAAACGTGTTGACTACTCTGCTCGTTCCGTAATCGTCGTTGGTCCGGAATTGAAGATGGGTGAATGCGGTATTCCTAAATTGATGGCTGCCGAATTATACAAGCCGTTTATTATTCGCAAACTCATCGAACGTGGTATCGTTAAGACTGTTAAGTCTGCAAAGAAAATCGTAGACCGCAAAGAGCCGGTGATTTGGGATATCTTGGAACATGTAATGAAGGGACACCCGGTACTGTTGAACCGTGCTCCGACCTTGCACCGTTTGGGTATTCAGGCTTTCCAGCCTAAAATGATCGAAGGTAAAGCTATCCAGTTGCACCCGTTGGCATGTACGGCATTCAACGCCGACTTTGACGGTGACCAGATGGCTGTTCACTTGCCTTTGAGTAATGAAGCAATTCTTGAAGCACAAATGTTGATGCTTCAATCACATAATATCTTGAATCCGGCAAACGGTGCGCCTATTACTGTACCTGCACAGGATATGGTTCTTGGTTTGTACTATATTACTAAGTTGCGTGCTGGTGCAAAAGGTGAAGGCTTGACATTCTACGGACCGGAAGAAGCGTTGATCGCTTACAATGAAGGTAAGGTGGATATTCATGCTCCGGTGAAGGTTATCGTGAAAGACGTTGATGAAAATGGTAACATTGTAGACGTAATGCGCGAAACTTCAGTAGGACGTGTGATTGTGAATGAAATCGTTCCACCTGAAGCTGGTTATATCAATACAATTATCTCTAAGAAATCTCTTCGTGATATTATTAGTGATGTAATTAAGGTCTGTGGTGTGGCTAAGGCTGCCGACTTCCTGGATGGAATCAAGAATTTAGGTTATCAGATGGCGTTCAAGGGTGGTTTGTCATTCAACTTGGGTGATATTATCATTCCGAAGGAAAAAGAAACTTTGGTACAAAAAGGTTACGACGAAGTTGAACAAGTCGTAAACAACTATAACATGGGTTTCATTACCAATAACGAACGTTACAATCAGGTAATTGATATTTGGACACATGTGAACTCCGAGTTGTCTAATATCCTGATGAAGACTATTTCTTCGGACGATCAGGGTTTCAACTCTGTATATATGATGCTTGACTCTGGTGCCCGTGGTTCAAAAGAGCAGATTCGTCAGTTGTCAGGTATGCGTGGTTTGATGGCAAAACCGCAGAAAGCAGGTGCTGAAGGTGGTCAGATCATCGAGAACCCGATTTTGTCGAACTTTAAAGAAGGACTTTCGGTGTTGGAGTACTTTATCTCTACCCATGGTGCTCGTAAAGGTTTGGCGGATACCGCTTTGAAGACTGCCGATGCTGGTTATTTGACTCGTCGTCTGGTGGACGTATCACACGATGTGATTATTACAGAAGAAGACTGCGGTACACTCCGCGGATTGGTTTGTACGGACCTTAAGAATAATGATGAGGTTATTGCTACTCTGTACGAACGTATCTTAGGCCGTGTTTCCGTACATGATATTATTCATCCTACCACAGGTGAATTGCTTGTTGCCGGTGGTGAAGAAATCACAGAAGAAGTAGCCAAGAAGATTCAGGAGTCTCCGATCGAGAGTGTTGAAATCCGTTCGGTATTGACTTGTGAAGCTAAGAAGGGTGTTTGTGCTAAATGCTACGGACGTAACCTGGCAACGAGCCGCATGGTTCAGAAGGGTGAAGCTGTCGGTGTAATCGCTGCTCAGTCTATTGGTGAGCCGGGTACACAGTTGACATTGCGTACATTCCACGCCGGTGGTACTGCTGCAAATATTGCAGCTAACGCCAGTATCGTTGCTAAAAATAATGCACGTCTTGAATTTGAAGAGTTGCGTACAGTAGATATCGTTGACGAGATGGGTGAATCTGCAAAAGTAGTAGTAGGTCGTTTGGCCGAAGTACGTTTTGTGGATGTGAATACCGGTATCGTTCTTTCTACTCATAACGTACCTTATGGTTCAACACTGTATGTAAGCGACGGCGATTTGGTAGAAAAAGGCAAACTGATTGCTAAGTGGGACCCGTTCAATGCTGTTATTATCACAGAAGCAACCGGTAAGATCGAATTTGAGGGCGTGATTGAAAACGTTACTTATAAGGTTGAATCGGATGAAGCAACAGGTCTTCGTGAAATTATTATTATTGAATCCAAGGATAAAACCAAAGTTCCTACTGCTCATATCTTAACAGAGGACGGTGATTTGATCCGTACTTATAACTTACCGGTAGGTGGTCACGTTATCATCGAGAACGGTCAGAAGGTAAAAGCCGGTGAAGTAATCGTGAAGATTCCGCGTGCCGTAGGTAAGGCGGGTGATATCACGGGTGGTCTTCCTCGTGTTACTGAATTGTTTGAAGCTCGTAACCCGTCAAATCCGGCTGTCGTTTCTGAAATCGACGGTGAGGTGACAATGGGTAAGATCAAACGTGGTAACCGTGAAATCATCGTAACTTCCAAGACAGGTGAGGTTAAGAAATATCTGGTTGCACTGTCTAAGCAGATTCTGGTACAGGAAAATGACTATGTACGTGCTGGTACTCCGTTGTCTGACGGTGCTACTACTCCGGCAGATATCTTGGCAATCAAGGGTCCTACAGCTGTACAGGAATATATCGTGAATGAAGTTCAGGATGTATATCGCTTGCAGGGTGTGAAGATTAATGATAAGCACTTTGAGATTATCGTTCGTCAGATGATGCGCAAAGTACAAATTGATGAACCGGGAGATACTCGCTTCCTCGAACAGCAAGTCGTAGACAAACTGGAATTCATGGAAGAAAATGATCGTATCTGGGGTAAGAAAGTCGTAGTAGATGCTGGTGATTCTCAAAATATGCAAGCTGGACAGATTGTAACTGCCCGCAAGTTGCGTGATGAGAATAGTATGTTGAAACGTCGTGACTTGAAACCGGTTGAGGTTCGTGACGCTGTTGCTGCTACCTCTACTCAGATTCTTCAAGGTATCACGCGTGCTGCTTTGCAAACATCAAGCTTTATGTCGGCTGCTTCCTTCCAGGAAACAACGAAAGTCTTGAATGAAGCTGCTATTAACGGTAAGATCGATAAGCTTGAAGGTATGAAGGAAAATGTGATCTGTGGTCACTTGATTCCTGCCGGTACCGGACAGCGCGAGTTCGAAAAGCTCATCGTTGGATCAAAAGAAGAGTATGACCGTATCTTGGCTAACAAGAAAACAGTACTTGACTACAATGAAGTAGAATAAATACAATTCAATTGACTATATGAAAAGGAGCAGTTGCCTGATTGGGCAATTGCTCCTTTTTTATTTCTTTTTTACTCGCGTGTATTACCATTAGTTTCAGGAAAAATGTGTTATTTTGCAGGATAACTTTTTAATCATATTAAATATGGAAGAACAAAATAACAACGGACAATTACAGATTGAATTGAGAGAAGAGGTTGCACAGGGAACTTATGCAAATCTTGCTATTATTACTCATTCGAGTTCTGAATTCATCCTTGACTTCGTGCGCGTAATGCCGGGCATACCGAAGGCTGGTGTGCAATCTCGTATTATTGTGGCTCCGGAGCACGCAAAACGTCTGCTGCGGGCATTAGAAGATAATATAGCAAAGTATGAGCGCGTATTCGGTCCGATTCGTACTTCGGATGAACCCCCTATTTCTCCTTTGACGGGTGTAAAAGGCGAAGCGTGAGGATGATATAAAAACATTAAAAAAGAAAAAAAAGTTGTAGCGCATTGAATATTCAAATATTATTCGTATTTTTGCAGCCCAAAATGTATAGTTACGAAATTAATATAACAATAATATAAATCAAAAAACAATTAAAATGCCTACAATTCAGCAATTAGTAAGAAAAGGACGCGAAGTGCTGGTGGAGAAAAGTAAATCTCCAGCCTTGGATTCATGTCCTCAAAGACGTGGCGTTTGCGTGAGAGTATACACTACTACTCCGAAGAAGCCGAACTCTGCAATGCGTAAAGTAGCTCGTGTACGTTTGACTAACCAAAAAGAGGTGAACTCATACATTCCGGGAGAAGGACACAACTTGCAGGAACACTCAATCGTTTTGGTACGTGGTGGTCGTGTAAAAGACCTTCCGGGTGTGCGTTATCACATTGTACGTGGTACACTTGATACAGCAGGTGTTGCTGGTCGTACTCAAAGACGTTCTAAGTATGGTGCTAAGCGTCCGAAACCAGGACAAGCTGCTGCTCCTGCTAAGGGTAAGAAAAAATAAGGATTAAGACCTAATTAAAATTAAAGTAATAACTTACGTTTTAGTTTGTTGGAAATGCTAAAGGTTGAGTAAATTCTCCGGAGGGAGAGTTGAAGAAGTCAAGAAGTAGACAACCAAGAACAAAAACATTATTTTTCAAACAAATGAGAAAAGCAAAACCAAAAAAACGCCTGATTCTTCCGGATCCTGTGTTTAATGACCAAAAGGTTTCCAAGTTCGTGAACCACTTGATGTATGATGGAAAGAAAAATACATCTTATGAAATCTTTTATGCCGCTTTGGAAACAGTGAAAGCAAAACTTCCTAACGAAGAAAAATCAGCTCTCGAAATCTGGAAAAAGGCTTTGGATAATGTAACTCCGCAAGTGGAAGTAAAGTCTCGCCGTGTAGGTGGTGCTACTTTCCAAGTTCCTACTGAAATCCGTCCGGATCGTAAAGAATCAATCTCTATGAAGAATTTGATTCTGTTTGCTCGCAAAAGAGGTGGTAAATCAATGGCTGACAAGTTGGCTGCTGAAATTATGGATGCCTTCAATGAACAAGGCGGTGCATACAAACGTAAAGAAGATATGCACAGAATGGCAGAAGCTAACCGTGCATTTGCTCATTTTAGATTCTAATACTGTAAGAAACCTAATATAAACTTAAAGTAAAGGAATTAGAAGATGGCTAAACATGATTTACATTTAACTCGTAATATCGGTATCATGGCTCACATTGATGCCGGAAAAACAACTACTTCTGAACGTATCCTGTTCTACACTGGATTGACTCACAAAATTGGTGAAGTTCATGATGGTGCTGCTACTATGGACTGGATGGAGCAGGAGCAAGAACGTGGTATCACTATTACATCCGCTGCTACAACAACAAGGTGGAAATATGCTGGTGATACTTATAAAATTAACTTGATTGACACTCCGGGACACGTTGACTTTACCGCAGAGGTAGAACGTTCATTGCGTATCCTTGATGGGGCTGTAGCTGCTTACTGTGCTGTTGGTGGTGTTGAGCCTCAATCTGAAACAGTATGGCGTCAGGCTGATAAATATAACGTTCCTCGTATTGCTTATGTTAATAAGATGGACCGTTCTGGTGCTGACTTCTTTGAAGTAGTTCGTCAGATGAAGGATGTTCTTGGAGCTAATCCGTGTCCGATTGTTGTTCCTATCGGTGCTGAAGAATCTTTCAAAGGTCTTGTTGACCTTATCAAAATGAAAGCTATCTATTGGCATGATGAAACAATGGGGGCTGACTACAGTATTGAGGAAATCCCTGCAGAACTTATCGATGAAGCTAACGAGTGGAGAGATAAGATGCTTGAAAAAGTAGCAGAATTTGATGATGCTTTGATGGAGAAATATTTCGATGATCCTTCTACTATTACTGAAGAAGAAGTATTGAGAGCTCTTCGTAATGCAACAGTTCAGATGGCTGTAGTTCCTATGCTTTGCGGATCTTCTTTTAAGAACAAAGGTGTTCAGACATTGCTTGATTATGTTTGTGCTTTCTTGCCTTCTCCACTTGATACAGAGAACGTAATAGGTACAAATCCTAATACGGGAGCTGAAGAGGATCGTAAACCAAGTGATGATGAAAAAACATCTGCTTTGGCGTTTAAGATCGCAACTGACCCATATGTAGGTCGTTTGACTTTCTTCCGTGTTTATTCTGGTAAAATTGAAGCAGGTTCTTATATCTACAACTCTCGTTCTGGTAAGAAAGAACGCGTTTCTCGTCTGTTCCAGATGCACTCCAACAAACAGAACCCGGTTGAAGTAATCGGTGCTGGTGATATTGGTGCAGGTGTAGGCTTTAAAGATATTCGTACTGGGGATACTTTGTGTGATGAAACAGCTCCGATAGTACTTGAGTCTATGGACTTTCCGGAACCGGTTATTGGTATCGCTGTAGAACCTAAGACTCAGAAAGATATGGATAAACTGTCTAACGGTTTGGCTAAATTGGCTGAAGAAGACCCGACATTTACTGTGAAAACAGACGAACAGACAGGTCAGACAGTTATTTCTGGTATGGGTGAGCTTCACTTGGATATTATCATTGACCGTTTGAAACGTGAATTCAAGGTAGAATGTAATCAAGGTAAGCCTCAGGTTAACTATAAGGAAGCTATCACGAAGACAGTTAACTTGCGTGAAGTGTACAAGAAGCAGTCTGGTGGACGTGGTAAGTTTGCTGATATCATTGTGAACATTGGTCCGGCTGATGCGGATTTCACTTTAGGTGGTTTGCAGTTTGTTGATGAAGTGAAGGGTGGTAATATTCCTAAGGAATTTATCCCAGCAGTTCAGAAAGGCTTTACAAATGCTATGAAGAGTGGTGTTTTGGCAGGCTACCCATTGGATTCATTGAAAGTGACTTTGGTTGATGGTTCATTCCACCCGGTTGACTCTGACCAGTTGTCATTTGAAATCTGTGCAATGCAGGCTTATAAAAATGCATGTGCTAAGGCAGGTCCTGTTTTGATGGAACCTATCATGAAACTGGAAGTTGTAACTCCGGAAGAAAACATGGGTGATGTTATCGGTGACTTGAACAAACGTCGTGGACAGGTTGAAGGTATGGAATCTAGCCGCTCTGGCGCTCGTATCGTGAAAGCGATGGTTCCACTGGCGGAAATGTTTGGTTACGTAACAGCTTTACGTACTATTACTTCTGGTCGTGCAACCTCGTCAATGACCTACTCTCATCACGCTCAGCTTTCTTCTTCTATTGCTAAGGCTGTATTGGAAGAAGTAAAAGGACGCGCTGATTTACTCTAAAATATCTAAAGTAGCAGGCTAGCGAATGACTCTTAGCCTGCCGCTTTATCTTATTATAAATGTATTAATTAAAAAAATAATGAGTCAGAAAATTAGAATTAAATTGAAATCTTACGACCACAACTTGGTTGACAAGTCAGCTGAGAAAATTGTAAGAACTGTAAAAGCTACAGGTGCTATCGTTAGCGGTCCAATACCTCTGCCTACGCACAAACGTATCTTTACTGTGAACCGTTCGACTTTCGTAAATAAAAAGTCTCGTGAGCAATTTGAACTCTCTTCTTATAAGAGATTAATCGACATCTATAGCTCAACAGCTAAGACAGTAGATGCTTTGATGAAGTTGGAATTGCCAAGTGGTGTGGAAGTAGAAATTAAAGTTTGATAATTAAAAATTAGTGAAATGCCAGGATTATTAGGAAAAAAAATCGGAATGACATCCGTTTTCAGTGCCGATGGTAAAAATGTACCATGCACTGTTATCGAAGCAGGTCCTTGTGTTGTTACTCAAGTTAAAACTGTAGAAAAAGATGGCTATGCAGCTGTTCAGTTGGGTTTCCAGGACAAAAAGGAAAAACATACAACTAAACCGTTGATGGGACATTTTAAAAGAGCAGGAGTAACACCGAAGAGACACTTGGCTGAGTTCAAAGAATTTGAAACAGAGTTGAATTTGGGTGATACCATTACTGTAGAAATGTTTAACGACGCTAGCTTTGTTGACGTTGTTGGTACTTCTAAGGGTAAGGGTTTTCAGGGTGTAGTAAAAAGACATGGTTTTGGTGGTGTGGGTCAAGCTACTCACGGTCAGCATAATCGCGCTCGTAAACCGGGTTCTATCGGTGCTTGTTCTTACCCTGCAAAAGTATTCAAAGGAATGCGCATGGGTGGACAACTTGGTGGTGACAGAGTCACTGTACAAAACTTGCAGGTATTAAAAGTAATCGCGGATCATAACCTTCTTTTGGTTAAAGGTTCTATCCCGGGTTGCAAAGGTTCAATCGTATTAATTGAGAAATAATGGAAGTTAACGTATATAACATTAAAGGTGAAGACACTGGGAGAAAGGTTACGTTAAACGAATCTATCTTCGGAATTGAGCCCAACGACCACGCTATTTATTTGGACGTAAAACAATTTATGGCTAATCAGCGTCAGGGTACTCATAAGTCAAAAGAAAGAAGTGAAATCAGTGGTTCAACTCGTAAGATCGGTCGTCAGAAAGGTGGCGGTGGAGCACGTCGTGGTGATATGAACTCGCCTGTTCTTGTAGGTGGTGCTCGTGTTTTCGGTCCGAAACCAAGAGACTACTTCTTCAAATTGAATAAAAAAGTTAAGACATTGGCTCGTAAGTCAGCTTTGTCTTATAAAGCTCAAAACGATGCAATCATTGTCGTTGAGGATTTCACATTTGAAGCTCCTAAGACAAAAGATTTCGTTGCAATGACAAAAAATCTTAAAGTTTCCGATAAAAAGCTACTTGTAATTTTACCGGAAGCAAATAAAAACGTATATTTGTCAGCTCGTAACATCGAGGGTGCTAATGTGCAGACTATCTCAGGATTAAATACTTACAGAGTATTGAATGCTGGGGTTGTTGTGCTTACAGAAAACTCTCTGAAGGCTATTGACAATATCTTAATTTAAAAAGGAGGCTTAAATAATGGGAATTATTATTAAACCGTTGGTAACAGAGAAAATGACTGCAATCACAGATAAGCTGAATCGTTTCGGCTTTGTTGTACGTCCTGAAGCTAACAAACTGGAAATTAAGAAGGAAATTGAAGCTCTTTATAATGTTACTGTAGTTGATGTGAATACTGTGAAGTATGCTGGCAAGAATAAGAGCCGTTATACCAAAGCAGGTATCATCAATGGTCGTACGAATGCTTTCAAAAAAGCAATCGTGACATTGAAAGAAGGAGATACTATTGATTTTTATAGCAATATTTAATAAAAATGGCAGTACGTAAATTTAAGCCCACAACACCGGGGCAAAGACATAAAATTATTGGTACTTTCGAAGAAATTACTGCATCAGTACCAGAAAAGTCTCTTGTATATGGTAAGAAATCATCTGGTGGTCGTAACAGCGAAGGTAAGATGACTATGCGCTACATTGGTGGCGGTCATAGAAAGGTGATTAGAGTTGTTGATTTCAAGAGAAATAAGGACGGTGTTCCAGCAGTAGTTAAAACAATCGAATACGACCCGAATCGTTCGGCTCGTATCGCTCTGTTATTTTATGCTGATGGAGAAAAAAGATATATTATTGCTCCCAATGGATTGCAAGTTGGTGCGACTCTGATGTCAGGTGAAACAGCAGCGCCAGAGATTGGTAATGCTCTTCCTCTTCAAAACATTCCGGTGGGTACTGTGATTCACAATATCGAATTACGTCCGGGACAGGGTGCTGCTCTGGTTCGTTCAGCTGGTAACTTTGCTCAGTTGACTTCTCGTGAGGGTAAGTATTGTGTAATTAAGTTGCCTTCAGGTGAGGTTAGACAGATTCTTAGCACTTGTAAAGCTACTATCGGTAGTGTAGGTAACTCTGATCATGGATTGGAAAGTTCAGGTAAAGCAGGACGTTCTCGTTGGCAAGGACGTCGTCCTCGTAACCGTGGTGTTGTAATGAACCCGGTTGATCACCCGATGGGTGGTGGTGAAGGACGTGCTTCCGGAGGTCACCCAAGATCACGTAAGGGATTGTATGCTAAGGGACTTAAGACTAGAGCTCCTAAGAAACAATCGTCTAAGTACATTATTGAGAGAAGAAAAAAGTAATCTGATTAATTGAGTAAACTATGAGTCGTTCATTAAAAAAAGGTCCATATATTAACGTTAAGCTTGAAAAGAGAATTCTTGCCATGAATGAATCAGGTAAGAAAGTCGTAGTAAAGACTTGGGCCAGAGCTTCAATGATTTCGCCTGATTTTGTAGGCCATACAGTTGCAGTTCACAATGGAAATAAATTTATTCCTGTTTATGTTACCGAGAATATGGTAGGACACAAGTTGGGCGAATTTGCTCCAACTCGTACATTCAGAGGACACGCTGGTAACAAGAAAAGATAACAGGATTTATTTGAAATAATAAAGTAATAAATAATAATGGGAGCAAGAAAAAAAATATCGGCTGAAAAAAGAAAAGAAGCCCTTAAGACCATGTATTTTGCAAAATTGCAAAATGTTCCTACTTCTCCACGTAAGATGCGTCTGGTTGCAGACATGATCCGTGGTATGGAAGTGAACAGAGCACTTGGTGTTTTGAAATTTTCTTCAAAAGAAGCTGCTGCAAGAGTGGAAAAATTGCTTCGCTCTGCAATTGCTAACTGGGAACAGAAAAACGAACGTAAAGCAGAAAGTGGCGAATTGTTCGTAACACAGATTTTTGTTGATGGTGGAGCTACACTCAAAAGAATGAGACCGGCACCACAGGGTAGAGGTTATAGAATTCGCAAACGTTCAAATCACGTAACATTGTTCGTTGGTGCTAAAAGTAATAACGAAGATCAAAATTAAGGTAGATGGGACAAAAAGTTAATCCAATAAGCAACCGTTTAGGAATTATCAGAGGATGGGATTCTAACTGGTATGGTGGAAATGATTACGGTGATTCTTTGCTGGAAGATAGCAAAATCCGTAAATATCTTAATGCAAGACTTGCAAAAGCAAGTGTATCAAGAATCGTAATTGAACGTACGCTGAAGCTCGTTACTATTACTGTTTGCACTGCTCGCCCGGGTATTATTATCGGTAAAGGTGGCCAAGAAGTTGATAAGTTAAAAGAGGAGTTGAAGAAGGTTACCGACAAAGATATTCAAATCAATATCTTTGAAGTGAAGAGACCGGAACTGGATGCTGTGATTGTTGCTAACAACATCGCTCGCCAGGTTGAAGGTAAAATTGCCTATCGCCGTGCCATCAAGATGGCTATCGCAAACACAATGCGTATGGGTGCTGAAGGTATCAAAATTCAGATTTCAGGACGTTTGAATGGAGCTGAAATGGCTCGTTCTGAAATGTATAAAGAAGGAAGAACTCCGTTGCACACTTTCAGAGCTGATATCGACTACTGCCATGCAGAAGCATTGACTAAAGTAGGTCTTCTTGGTATCAAAGTTTGGATTTGTAGAGGTGAAGTGTTTGGTAAGAAAGAATTGGCTCCGAACTTTACACAAAGCAAAGAAAGTGGTCGTGGAAACAATAGTGGAAACAACGGCGGAAAGAACTTCAAAAGAAAGAAAAATAATCGCTAAACGAATTTGAATTTTAGGAAACTATGTTACAACCGAAAAAGACAAAATTCAGAAGACAACAAAAAGGCCGTCAGAAAGGTAATGCCCAGAGAGGCAACCAGCTGGCCTTTGGTTCTTTTGGCATAAAGGCTTTGGAGACTAAGTGGATTACAGGCCGTCAGATCGAAGCTGCTCGTATTGCAGTAACAAGATATATGCAACGTCAAGGACAGATCTGGATCCGTATATTCCCGGATAAACCGATCACTAGAAAACCTGCCGATGTACGTATGGGTAAAGGTAAAGGTGCTCCAGAGGGATTTGTGGCTCCTGTAACTCCAGGTAGAATCATTATTGAAGCTGAAGGAGTATCTTACGAAATCGCGAAAGAAGCATTGCGCTTAGCTGCTCAAAAGCTTCCTATTACAACGAAGTTTGTCGTAAGACGTGATTATGATATTCAAAATCAAAATGCGTAAGTGTTATGAAAATTGCAGAAATTAAAGAAATGACTACTAATGATTTAGTAGAAAGAGTAGAGGCGGAAACAGCTAATTATAACCAAATGGTTATTAATCATTCTATTTCTCCTTTGGAAAATCCTGCTCAAATCAAACAATTACGCAGGACTATTGCGCGTATGAAAACAGAATTGCGCGAAAGAGAACTTAACAATAAATGATCAGCTTGATGGAAGCAAGAAATTTAAGAAAAGAAAGAACAGGGGTTGTGTTGAGCAATAAGATGGACAAGACCATCACAGTTGCTGCCAAATTTAAGGAAAAACACCCTATATATGGTAAGTTCGTTAGCAAAACGAAGAAGTACCATGCTCACGATGAAAAGAATGAATGCAATATCGGTGATACTGTAAGCATCATGGAAACTCGTCCTTTGAGCAAGACTAAAAGATGGAGATTAGTAGAAATAATTGAAAGAGCTAAGTAATTATGATACAAGTAGAATCCAGACTTACAGTATGTGATAACAGTGGAGCGAAAGAGGCGTTGTGTATCCGCGTTTTGGGGGGGACAGGTCGTCGTTATGCTTCAGTGGGGGATGTCATTGTAGTTTCAGTGAAGAGCGTTATCCCTTCTAGTGATGTTAAAAAAGGTGCAGTATCAAAGGCTTTGATTGTACGTACAAAGAAAGAAATCCGTCGTCCTGATGGTTCTTATATACGTTTTGATGATAATGCTTGCGTGTTGTTGAATAATGCAGGTGAAATTAGAGGTAGTCGTATTTTCGGTCCTGTAGCAAGAGAACTTCGTGCTACAAACATGAAAGTTGTGTCACTTGCGCCTGAGGTACTTTAATTTGTAAAAGATTTAAGTAATGAGTAAATTACATATTAAAAAAGGCGATACAGTTTACGTAAATGCTGGTGAAGATAAGGGCAAAACTGGTCGTGTATTGAAGGTTCTTGTTAAAGAAGGACGTGCATTTGTTGAAGGTATCAATATGGTATCTAAAAGCACAAAGCCGAATGCAAAGAATCCACAAGGTGGTATTGTGAAGCAAGAAGCTTCTATCCACATTTCAAACTTGAACCCGGTTGATCCAAAAACTGGTAAAGCAACGCGTATTGGGAGAAAAAAGAGTTCGGAAGGAACTTTAGTGCGTTATTCTAAAAAATCAGGAGAGGAGATTAAGTAATGAGTAATACTGCTAGTCTTAAGAAAGAATATGCAGAGCGTATAGCACCTGCATTGAAATCACAGTTCCAGTATTCTTCTACAATGCAGATACCCGTACTTAAGAAGATTGTAATCAATCAGGGATTAGGTATGGCTGTTGCTGATAAGAAGATTATCGAAGTAGCAATCAATGAAATGACAGCTATTACAGGTCAAAAAGCTGTAGCTACCATTTCTCGTAAAGATATCGCAAACTTTAAGTTGCGTAAAAAAATGCCGATTGGTGTTATGGTAACTTTACGTCGTGAAAGAATGTACGAATTCCTTGAAAAATTGGTTCGTGTAGCTCTTCCTCGTATTCGTGACTTCAAAGGTATCGAAAGTAAGTTTGATGGTAAAGGTAACTATACCCTTGGTATTCAGGAACAAATCATTTTCCCTGAAATAAATATCGATAGTATTACAAGAATTCTCGGAATGAATATTACCTTTGTAACCTCTGCGGAAACAGATGAAGAAGGTTATGCTTTGCTGAAGGAATTCGGTTTACCTTTTAAAAACGCTAAAAAAGACTAATAGATATGGCAAAGGAATCAATGAAAGCACGTGAAGTAAAGCGTGCTAAATTAGTAGCCAAATACGCCGAGAAAAGAGCTGCTTTGAAGCAAATCGTAAGAACAGGTGATCCTGCTGATGCTTTCGAAGCTGCACAGAAGTTGCAAGAGTTGCCAAAGAATTCTAATCCAATTCGTATGCACAACCGTTGCAAACTGACTGGTCGTCCTAAAGGTTATATTCGTCAGTTCGGAATTTCGAGAATTCAATTCCGTGAGATGGCATCTAACGGACTGATCCCAGGCGTAAAAAAAGCAAGCTGGTAATTATTGTTTAAATATTGTCAGGGTAGTCCTGATTAATTTAATTTATTTTTATATGACTGATCCAATAGCAGATTATTTAACGAGGTTGCGGAACGCGATTGGTGCAAAGCACAGAGTTGTTGAAGTTCCCGCTTCGAATTTGAAAAAAGAAATCACTAAGATTCTTTTTGAAAAAGGCTACATCCTTAATTATAAGTTTGTAGAAGATGGTCCTCAAGGAACTATTAAGGTTGCCTTGAAGTATGATTCTGTTAACAAAGTTAACGCAATCAAAAAGTTAGAAAGAATATCTTCTCCGGGTATGCGTAAGTATACTGGTTACAAAGATATGCCGCGTGTTATTAATGGGCTGGGTATTGCTATAATATCTACTTCCAAAGGTGTAATGACTAACAAAGAGGCTGCAGAACTGAAAATCGGTGGTGAAGTCTTGTGTTATGTATATTAATTAGGAGGAATTAGAATGTCAAGAATAGGAAAATTACCCATTAGTATCCCTGCTGGAGTGACAATCACTCTGAAGGATAATGTGGTTACCGTAAAGGGACCCAAAGGCGAAATGAGCCAATATGTGAATCCTGCTATCAATGTTACTATTGAAGACGGACACGTAACTTTAACAGAAAACGATAAAGAAATGCTTGATAACCCGAAGCAGAAACATGCTTTCCACGGTTTGTATCGTTCATTGGTTCACAACATGGTTGTGGGCGTATCTGAAGGTTACAAGAAAGAACTGGAACTTGTAGGTGTAGGTTATCGTGCTTCAAACCAAGGTAACATCATTGAGCTGGCTTTAGGTTATACACACAATATTTTCATTCAATTACCTGCTGAGGTAAAAGTTGAAACGAAGTCTGAAAGAAATAAGAATCCTCTTATTATATTGGAATCGTGTGACAAACAATTGCTTGGTCAAGTTTGCTCTAAAATACGTTCTTTCCGTAAGCCTGAACCATACAAGGGTAAAGGTATTAAGTTTGTTGGCGAAGTAATTCGTAGAAAGTCTGGTAAATCAGCCGGCGCTAAGTAATTCATATAAAATTAGATTATTATGACAACAAAAATAGAAAGACGAGTTAAGATCAAATATAGAGTACGCAACAAAATTTCAGGTACTACTGAATGTCCGCGTATGAGTGTATTTAGAAGTAACAAGCAAATTTATGTCCAGATTATCGATGATCTTTCTGGTAAGACACTGGCTGCTGCTTCTTCTTTAGGTTTGACTGAGAAAGTCGCTAAAAAAGAACAAGCTGCTAAAGTTGGTGAAATGATTGCTAAAAAGGCTCAGGAAGCAGGTATAACTACTGTTGTTTTCGACCGTAATGGTTACTTGTATCATGGGAGAGTAAAAGAAGTAGCTGATGCTGCTCGTAACGGTGGACTTAAATTTTAATCATTATGGCAGGAGTTAATAATAGAGTTAAGATTACTAACGATATAGAACTGAAAGATAGATTAGTTGCTATTAATCGTGTTACTAAAGTTACCAAAGGTGGTAGAACTTTTAGTTTCTCTGCAATCGTTGTTGTAGGTAACGAAGAAGGTATCATTGGTTGGGGACTTGGTAAAGCAGGTGAAGTAACAGCTGCTATCGCTAAAGGTGTTGAGTCAGCTAAAAAGAACCTGGTGAAAGTACCTATTTTAAAAGGTACTGTTCCTCATGAACAATCAGCTAGATTTGGTGGTGCTGAAGTATTCATCAAACCTGCATCTCACGGAACCGGTGTTGTAGCTGGTGGTGCTATGCGTGCTGTATTGGAAAGTGTTGGTGTTACTGACGTTTTGGCTAAATCTAAAGGTTCTTCGAATCCGCATAATCTTGTTAAAGCTACAATTGAAGCTTTGAGTGAAATGCGTGATGCAAGAATGGTTGCTCAGAACAGAGGTATTAGTGTTGAAAAAGTATTTAGAGGATAAGGAGGAGATATGTCAACTATAAAGATTAAACAAGTTAAAAGTAGAATTGGTGCTCCAGCTGATCAGAAAAGAACTCTTGACGCACTGGGACTTCGTAAACTGAACCGTGTGGTTGAACACGAAAGCACTCCTTCAATTCTTGGAATGGTAGATAAAGTAAAACACTTGGTTGCCATTGTTAAGTAATTATTTGTTGAATAATAAAACGAAATTACAATATGAACTTAAGTAATTTAAAACCTGCTGAGGGATCTACTAAGACAAGAAAAAGAATTGGACGTGGTGCTGGTTCTGGCTTAGGTGGTACTTCTACAAGAGGTCATAAAGGAGCTAAATCAAGATCTGGATACTCTAAGAAAATCGGTTTTGAAGGTGGTCAGATGCCTCTTCAACGTCGAGTTCCTAAATTTGGTTTCAAGAATATTAATCGTGTTGAATATAAAGCTATCAACTTGGATACTATCCAGAAACTTGCTGAAGCTAAAAGCTTGGCAAAAGTTGGTGTAAACGACTTTATCGAAGCAGGATTTATTTCTTCAAATCAGTTGGTAAAAGTATTGGGTAACGGAACTCTGACTAACAAGCTGGAAGTAGAAGCTCATGCATTCTCTAAGACTGCAACTGCTGCTATTGAAGCTGCTGGTGGAACTGTAGTAAAACTCTGATTCAATGAGAAAAGCTATTGAAACATTAAAGAATATATGGAAGATTGAGGATCTGAGACAGCGGATCCTCATCACCATATTGTTCGTGGCAATTTACCGTTTCGGATCGTATGTCGTATTACCGGGTATCAATCCGGCGATGCTGGCAAAATTGCACGAACAAACAAGTGAAGGCCTTTTAGCCTTGTTAAATATGTTCTCTGGAGGAGCATTTTCTAATGCCTCTATTTTTGCATTAGGAATCATGCCTTATATCTCTGCATCTATCGTAATCCAGTTATTGGGAATCGCTGTACCGTATTTCCAGAAGTTGCAACGCGAAGGTGAGAGCGGCAGAAGAAAAATGAATCAATATACTCGTTACTTGACGATTGCTATATTGTTAGTTCAGGCCCCTTCTTATTTGCTCAATCTTAAAATGCAGGCTGGCCCTTCCTTAAATGCTTCATTAGATTGGACTCTGTTTATGGTTACCTCTACCATTATTTTGGCAGCAGGTAGTATGTTTATTTTGTGGCTTGGTGAAAGAATTACTGATAAAGGTATTGGTAACGGTATTTCATTTATCATCTTGATTGGTATTATCGCTCGTTTCCCTGATGCTTTGTTGCAAGAAGTTGTATCCAGAGTAGCAAATAAGAGCGGTGGTCTGATTATGTTTATAATTGAAATCGTATTCTTATTATTAGTGATTGGCGCTGCTATTCTTTTGGTGCAAGGTACAAGAAAGATTCCTGTACAGTATGCAAAAAGAATTGTTGGTAACAAGCAATATGGTGGTGCTAGACAGTATATCCCTTTAAAGGTGAATGCTGCCGGTGTTATGCCTATCATTTTTGCTCAGGCAATCATGTTTATTCCAATTACATTTATCGGCTTTTCAAATGTAAATGATGCAGGCGGTTTCTTGCATGCGTTTACAGATCATACAAGTTTCTGGTATAATTTTGTCTTTGCGGTAATGATTATATTATTTACGTATTTCTATACTGCAATTACAATTAATCCGACTCAGATGGCTGAGGATATGAAGAGAAATAATGGTTTCATCCCTGGTATTAAACCGGGAAAGAAAACAGCAGAGTATATTGATGATATAATGTCTCGTATCACTTTGCCGGGTTCTTTCTTCTTGGCTTTAGTTGCTATTATGCCTGCTTTTGCCGGTGTATTCGGAGTGCAAGCAGGATTCGCTCAATTCTTCGGCGGTACATCTTTGTTAATTCTTGTAGGTGTTGTTCTTGATACCCTGCAACAGGTTGAAAGTCATTTGTTGATGAGACACTATGATGGTCTGTTGAAATCTGGTCGTATTAAAGGACGCGCTGGTGTAGCGGCATATTAATTCTTTAGATTAGAAATGATATTTCTTAAAACAGAAGATGAAATAGAATTGCTCCGTCAGAGTAACCTGCTTGTTGGTAAAACTCTTGCAGAGGTTGCCAAACTGGTGAAGCCTGGTGTAACTACACGTGAGTTGGATAAAGTTGCTGAAGAGTTCATTAGAGATCATGGGGCAACTCCAACTTTCAAAGGATTTCCGAATCAATATGGAGAACCGTTTCCCGCATCTCTCTGTACTTCTGTCAATGAACAGGTGGTACATGGAATCCCAGGGGATATCGTACTGAAAGATGGTGATATCGTATCAGTGGATTGCGGAACTTACATGAATGGTTTCTGTGGTGATTCTGCTTATACTTTTTGTGTAGGAGAGGTAGACGAAGAGATTCGTAACTTGTTGAAGGTAACTAAAGAAGCGTTATATATTGGCATCCAGAACGCAGTGCAAGGTAAAAGAATTGGTGATATCGGATATGCTATTCAGCAATATTGTGAGTCTCATTCTTATGGTGTAGTGCGTGAGTTTGTTGGCCATGGCATCGGTAAAGAGATGCACGAAGATCCTCAGGTTCCTAACTATGGTAAAAGAGGATATGGACCATTGATGAAAAGAGGCCTTTGCATAGCGATAGAGCCGATGATAACATTGGGAGACCGACAAGTGATAATGGAAAGTGACGGATGGACTGTGAGGACCAGAGATCGTAAATGTGCTGCACATTTTGAGCATACGATAGCTGTTGGAGCTGGTGAAGCTGATATTTTGTCTTCATTCAAATTCATAGAAGAAGTTTTAGGAGATAAAGCAATATAATATGGCAAAGCAATCTGCAATAGAACAAGATGGAGTTATAGTTGAAGCATTGTCAAATGCAATGTTTCGTGTTGAATTAGAAAACGGACATGAGATTACCGCACATATTTCAGGCAAGATGAGGATGCATTACATCAAGATCCTGCCGGGAGATAAAGTGAGAGTCGAAATGTCTCCTTACGACTTATCGAAAGGAAGAATTGTGTTTAGATATAAATAAAATAAGATATGAAAGTAAGAGCATCATTAAAGAAACGCACGCCAGAATGTAAGATCGTTAGACGTAATGGCCGTTTGTATGTTATTAACAAGAAAAATCCTAAGTATAAACAACGTCAAGGATAATTTGTTATTTTTGCAAAAAAAATAATTTAGTATATGGCTATAAGAATAGTTGGTGTAGATTTACCTCAGAACAAAAGAGGTGAAATTGCGTTGACCTATGTATATGGAATAGGTCGCAGTAGTTCAGCAAAAATTTTAGATAAAGCTGGTGTAGATAAAGATCTGAAGGTTAAAGACTGGACAGATGATCAAGCTGCTAAGATTCGTGAGATTATCGGTGCAGAGTATAAAGTAGAAGGTGATCTTCGTTCTGAAATCCAATTGAACATTAAGCGATTAATGGATATTGGTTGCTATCGTGGTGTACGTCACCGTATTGGTCTGCCTGTTAGAGGTCAGAGCACTAAGAACAATGCACGTACTCGTAAGGGTAGAAAGAAAACCGTTGCTAATAAGAAAAAAGCTACTAAATAATAATTGTTGATATGGCAAAAAAAACAGTTGCAGCTAAAAAGAGAAATGTGAAAGTAGACGCTAATGGACAGTTGCATGTTCATTCATCTTTCAACAATATTATTGTTTCTCTTGCAAATAGTGAAGGGCAGATTATCTCTTGGTCATCTGCTGGTAAAATGGGATTTAGAGGTTCTAAAAAGAATACTCCTTATGCAGCTCAGATGGCTGCCCAGGATTGTGCAAAGATTGCATTCGATCTTGGCCTGAGAAAGGTAAAAGCATATGTGAAGGGTCCAGGTAACGGACGTGAGTCTGCTATTAGAACTATCCACGGTGCTGGTATCGAAGTTACTGAAATCATTGACGTGACTCCGCTTCCACATAATGGTTGTCGTCCTCCGAAAAGACGTAGAGTTTAATTTACCTTTAACTTACACAATGATCTTGATTTTGTTTTTGGATTACATTAATTTCTCTCTGTAATCGCGGCTGCAACAAATTGAGTTCATGAATAAACAATTAAATATTTAAAAGAAATGGCTAGATATACTGGACCAAAATCGAGAATCGCCCGTAAATTCGGTGAAGGAATCTTTGGAGCTGACAAAGTTTTGTCAAAGAAGAACTATCCTCCCGGACAACATGGTAATTCAAGAAAAAGAAAAACTTCTGAATACGGTGTGCAACTTCGTGAAAAACAGAAAGCTAAATACACCTATGGAGTTTTGGAAAAACAATTCCGCAATTTGTTTGAAAAAGCAGCTACTGCTAAAGGTATTACCGGTGAGGTACTTCTTCAATTGCTGGAAGGCCGTCTTGACAACGTAGTATTCCGTTTGGGTATTGCTCCTACACGTGCTGCTGCTCGTCAGTTGGTTAGTCACAAGCACATCACTGTAGATGGTGAAGTAGTAAACATTCCTTCATTTGCAGTAAAACCAGGACAATTGATTGGTGTTCGTGAAAGATCTAAGTCTTTGGAAGTAATTGCTAATTCTCTTGCAGGTTTCAATCACAGCAAGTATGCTTGGTTGGAATGGGACGAGGCTTCAAAGGTTGGTAAAATGTTGCACATACCTGAAAGAGCAGACATTCCTGAGAACATTAAAGAACATTTGATCGTTGAATTGTATTCTAAATAATAATTAATTTCATGGCGATATTAGCATTTCAAAAACCTGATAAAGTATTAATGTTGGAGGCGGACTCCAGATTCGGTAAATTCGAATTCCGTCCGTTGGAACCGGGTTTTGGTATTACTGTAGGTAATGCATTACGCCGTATCCTTCTTTCTTCATTAGAGGGTTTTGCTATCACTACTATCAGAATCGATGGTGTGGAGCATGAATTTTCTAGTGTACCTGGAGTAAAAGAGGATGTTACCAACATTATCTTGAATCTGAAACAAGTGAGATTCAAGCAAGTAGTTGAAGAGTTCGAGAGCGAAAAAGTGAGCATCACTGTCGAGAATTCCAGTGAATTTAAAGCAGGTGACATAGGTAAGTATTTGACTGGATTTGAAGTGTTAAATCCGGAATTAGTTATTTGTCATTTAGATTCTAAGTCAACTATGCAGATTGATATTACCATTAACAAAGGTCGTGGTTATGTACCTGCTGATGAAAATCGCGAGTATTGCACGGATGTTAATGTAATTCCAATCGACTCTATTTATACACCGATACGTAATGTCAAGTATGCTGTAGAAAACTTCCGTGTAGAACAGAAGACTGACTACGAAAAGCTAGTGCTTGAAATTAGTACCGACGGTTCTATACACCCGAAAGAAGCGCTGAAAGAAGCTGCAAAAATTCTGATTTATCACTTCATGTTGTTCTCTGACGAGAAGATCACGCTTGAAAGTAATGATACTGACGGCAATGAAGAGTTTGATGAAGAAGTATTGCACATGCGTCAGCTGTTGAAAACTAAACTCGTTGATATGGACTTGTCAGTTCGTGCCCTCAATTGCTTGAAGGCTGCTGACGTAGAAACTCTCGGCGACTTGGTACAATTCAACAAAACTGACCTACTGAAATTCAGAAACTTCGGAAAGAAATCGCTTACCGAGCTTGATGATTTGCTGGAAAGTCTGAATCTGTCGTTTGGAACCGACATTTCTAAATATAAATTAGATAAAGAATAAAAAATGAGACATAATAAAAAATTCAATCATTTAGGTCGTACTGCTTCTCATAGAAGCGCTATGTTATCTAACATGGCTTGCTCTTTGATCAAGCACAAAAGAATCACTACGACTGTTGCAAAGGCGAAAGCTTTGAAAAAGTTTGTTGAGCCTTTGATTACTAAGTCTAAAGAAGATACTACGAACTCTCGTCGTGTTGTATTTAGCAACTTGCAAGATAAGATTGCAGTAACAGAGTTGTTCAAAGAAATCTCTGTTAAGATTGCTGATCGTCCGGGTGGTTATACTCGTATTATCAAGACTGGTAACCGTTTGGGTGACAACGCAGAAATGTGCTTTATTGAGTTGGTTGACTACAATGAAAACATGGCTAAGGAAAAAGTTGCTAAGAAAGCTACTCGTACTCGTCGTTCGAAAAAAGCTGCTGAAGCTGCTCCTGCTGCTGTTGAAGCTCCTGCAACTGAAGCTCCTAAGGCTGAAGAACCAAAAGCTGAATCGGCTGAATAATTTTACAGTTATTCTTATAGATATAAAAAAGGCTACCTTCGAAGGTAGCCTTTTTTGTTTGTCTGCCGTTTATTAATACTAAGATACATTAAAATATATCCTAATTAAACTTTTCATAGAGAGAATCTGTTATATTTGCAGGTGAATATGGCAAAATTTGTAAAGGTAATATTGTTTCTGTTGCTGACAGTTGCTTTTCATAGCATAGCAGGCAATGTCTCTACCGAAAGAATGGTGGATAAGCAGGGGTGTGATATTACATATGCTATGGGGCAGCGTGGGGAAATCTGTGCACCCGATCTTCCGGGTAAGCCTGTGGCTGAATTGACCAATTTGCAGAGCCATCAAATATCTGTGACACGTATTCAACGTGTACAGCTTGGAGAATATTTCTTTTCTTTAAAGAATGCGCTACAAGGTTGTGCTGATCGTGAGAGCTCACTATCACAACACTGGGGGCGGATTTATGATACAACAACTTCCTATTATTGCCAGCCATCGAGTGAATACTATGTATACACCTTGAGGCGTATAATTATTTAGCAGTATATTTATTGGTATTGTTTATTTTGTGGTTACTGGTATCTTCTGTATACTGGTGATACTACTTCTTTTTATCTTTATATTTTTACTAATAAATTAAACTTTAAATATTATGGCAACTACTCAAACGATTGATGCTACTATATTCGCATCTACACACCCCGATATCGCTAAACGCATAAGTGTTTCAGGAGTTTTAATCTCTTCTGTTATGTTATTGATTGGTATTTTAGCTTTTGCTTCAACATTCGAATTGGATGACAAGTCTTCTACAACCAGTATGGCTTTGATGGTTTTGGGGACAGGTTTATTCCTTATCGGAATTTTCCGTCTTTTCTGGAAATCAAAGGAGGTTGTTTATTTACCAACAAAAAGTGTGGCTAAAGAGCATAGTGTATTCTTTGATTTGAAGCATATGGATGCTTTGAAAAATCTTGTAAATTCGGGTTCATTCTCCGCTGATTCGAAAATAAAAAGCGAGGCTAGTGGTAATATACGTATGGATGTGATACTTTCTGCTGATAAAAAGTTTGCAGCTGTACAGTTATTCCAATTTGTACCTTACACGTATCAGCCAATAACATCGGTGCAGTATTTCACTAATGAAAAAGCTTCTGCGATAGTCGCTTTTTTGTCGAAAAGTAAAATACAATAAGTATATATCTATAACACCTGTTTGACTTTGTTTTTTCCGACACATTAAAACTATGCAGTTTGAAACTTTATATTGAGTTTGCTGCTACTAAATAAAACAGGTTTTAGATGTTACTGTAAAAGATAACTTTGATTTTCATACGAAGATGGGGATTAGTCGTTAATGACGGCGATCCCCATTTTTTTCATTAAGAAGCAGGCGTTCATGTTTTGAGCAACTCCGTTTCTCATTTGATATGAGAAGGTGAGTTCATTGTTGGTAATGTCGGCTTCGAAACAGTAATTTCGGATATTTTGTGGGAAGGACTCTATTAAAGTCCCTAATAACAAGTCATGGGTGGCGATGATACCGTTGGCGTTCATGTGCATGAATTGTTTGATAAGGGCGAAAGAGCCTTTCTGTTTGTCCATGGAGTTGGTGCCTTTCAGTATTTCATCAAGGATGATGAAAAGCTCTTCCCCGGCTTCAAGTTTGTCTATGATTAATTTAAGTCGCTTGAGTTCTGCAAAGAAATAAGATTCGTTGTCAGCTAGGGAATCACTGGTTCGAAGGCTGGTAACGAGACGGGCCGGATATATTTTCATTTGCTTTGCCCAAACGGGAGCTCCTATACATGCCAGTAGATAGTTTACTCCTACAGTACGTAAATAAGTACTCTTGCCTGCCATATTGGCGCCTGTGATTATAATAAAGAAAGGACGTTTTTCAATGTCTATTCCGTTACGCACACATTGGTTGCGATCCATTAGGGGATGCCCCAAGGCTTCAGCTTGTAGGTGGAAAGATTGAGCAGCGATAGTGGGGTAAATATAATCCGGATGGTTATATGCGAATGTTGCCAGGGAACAATAGGCATCTATTTCTCCGATTGTTTCTATCCATCGGGGTAGGTCGGATGCATGAATCTCTTTCCACTTCTCGATTCGCATCACCTGTCGTAGCTCCCAAAATATCAGTCCGTTGAGTATAGTACTCATGAGCAGATTGCTTCGTTGATCGAGTGCGTTCATCAGTTTAGAAAGCTGGCGGACTGCTTGAGAAGCGGTTTGATTTTGACTTGTAAGGTCCGCTTTTAACTCTTGTAGTATATGACTGTGCATTTCTTTTTGTTCAGTGAGCAGAATTTGGTCAGCGTATGTCGAAAGAATCTGCAGCTTTTCTCCGTAGGTTGTTTGCAGTTTAGTGATTCCTTTAGAGAAAATAGTACTGAATAATACAAAGCAGACAAATACTCCTCCTGCGATGTTAGCCGAGATAATACCTGAAATGGCTAGACTTATACATAAGAAATTAATGACGGTAACCGCTATTGGGAGGATACGCAAGAGCGTACGTTTTCGATAATAACTCGGACTGGTTGCCCATTCTTTGATTTCGGTGGTATCGGCAGGTTTTCCTTTATAGAGTAATCCGAGTAAGCGGATTTGTTGGCGATATTCCAAATCGGTGGAGAGTTCCCGGATGGCTTCCTGGCGGTGGTCAATAGCTGCTTTATTTTCCAGATGTGCATTGAACCAATTTGCGAGATGTTGCTTGCCGATAGGGGTTGCGGTGCGGTTGATATATTGGAAAAGAGAGTGCTCGCCAAATACATCCAGATCAAGAGTGTAGAGGTGAGACGGGTTAATGAATTCTTTTCCATCGTCAAAATCGGAAAAATCATATTGCATGGCACGTAGTTCCTGCTCGTTGATTTCTATTTTCTTTTTCAGAAAGTCTTTCCGGTAGAACCAGAAATTATGGCGTTTTACTAACCAAATGAATAAGATAAAGGGTAGGACAGCGAATGCAGAGAGGCATAGCCAACCGTCAGACCAAAAAATAATGGCATTTGCTACGGCTCCTACGAATAAGATAAGTCGAAGAAGACTTATATAATAGATACGTTTTCGTGCATTCTGTAACTCCAGTTCTGTTTTCTGAATGATTTGCTGATATGTGGTAATGATCTGTTCTAGTTTTTCCATGACAAATTTAAATCTTTTGCGCAAAGGTAATATAATTCATAACGGTCGGGATAGGAGCTTGTTTTTGTCAAGAGTAGATTTACTGTTTATTAACGGAAGTAGGAAGATGTGTGGGCTTGGATTATAACTCGTCTTGATAATGTTATTGTTAGCTGGAAGAAATTTTCAATATTTCTTTTCTCATTCTTGCATTTATCCGCTAAAATTTATAACTTTCCACTCGAAAAGGCGTTAGACAGGAAAGGAGGATGCTTATGAAGAAAGGATGTATCTTATGTTTGCTGATAAGCGTGATTAGCCTTCCGTTAATTGCGCAGAATATTATTTATTCCAACCTGAAAGAGTTGCTGACTCAACATGGCGATACCACTGCTGTGTTGCGTGTAGAAAAACGTTCCAGAAATCAGATTGTATTAACAGGAGGGGCTGATTACCGGATAACGGCCGGTGATGACGAGTCGATGTGCCGGCGTTTGAAGAAGCGTTGTTTTGCTGTGCGTGACGAAAAAGGAAATTTATATTTGAACTGTCGTAAGTTGCGCTATAAGAAATTGCGTTTTGGAGCATGGTATGCTCCTGCCGTTCAGTTAGGCAAAAACATCTATTTTTGTGCGATGCCTTTAGGATCAGTCATCGGAGGCAACTTTGTGGAAGAAGATGATGTAAAACTAGGAGGAAATATAGGCGATGCTCTTGCCGCTTCAAGTCTGGTTACAAAACGTGTTTGCTATGAATTGAATGGTGAAACGGGAAAAGTCGACTTTCTGGGGAAAGATAGAATGCTGCAATTATTGAAGAATTATCCGGAACTGAAACAAGCATATTTGAAAGATGATAGTCAGGAGGCAAAGCATACTTTTAAATATCTGTTAGAGTTGCAGAATAAACAAAAGAAATAATTCCATTAATTGCGGTTGGTATCGTATAAAAAGCCCTATCAATAATACAATCATCTATATAATGATATTATTGAGATGCGGGTTACGCTAGTTATACAAATTCCACCGATTTCATAGCGTTGATTTTAGAAAGGGCTGCTATTTGCTTTACTAAAGATTCTCTTTTATTTTAATGAAAGGTTTTTTACCAACGATCCTTCCATTCATTTTAATGAAAAGTCTATTTTTAGCTTTAGTGAAGCTCCGCCATTCGTTTTAATGATAGTTTTGCTATTTACCGTAATGCCCCCTGCTATCTACTTTAATGAAAGGTCTATCTATCTGTTTTGACAAAACGGTTTGTATTCGTGCCTGTATAAAAGCATAAGAGAGTTTTGACATCGCTTGTGTCTTGTTCTTCTATCAAACTGTAAATGTAATAATACCTTTCTGATAATAAATCTGTCAAATCTCTTGTCTTTTATCTTCTTTTTTTCTATCTTGCGAAGAGTTATAAGACTGTATTGCTTACAGTTTGTAATCCTTAATTCTGTTTATTATGAGAATAACTCTTGGCAACACACTACCTCCTTATCCGGATTTTGTAGAAGGTATCCGGAGAGCTCCCGACCGTGGTTATACACTTACCCCGGCGCAGACAATCACTGCATTAAAAAACGCTTTGCGTTATATTCCTACCGAGTGGCACGAACAATTGGCTCCTGAATTGATGGAAGAGCTACGCACTCGCGGGCGGATTTACGGATACCGTTTCCGTCCTGCCGGCGACTTGAAAGCCAAACCGATTGATGAATATCGGGGACAATGCATTGAAGGCAAAGCTTTTCAGGTAATGATTGACAATAACCTTTGCTTCGATATAGCATTATATCCCTACGAACTAGTCACTTACGGTGAAACCGGACAAGTCTGTCAAAACTGGATGCAATATCGGCTGATAAAACAATACCTCGAAGAACTTACCCAAGAACAGACGCTGGTTATTGAGTCCGGACATCCATTAGGGCTTTTCCGCTCCCGTCCCGATGCTCCCCGCGTTATAATAACCAATTCGATGATGATCGGGCAATTCGACAATCAACATGATTGGCATATTGCTGCCCAGATGGGAGTTGCCAATTACGGGCAAATGACCGCTGGCGGCTGGATGTATATCGGTCCTCAAGGAATTGTGCATGGCACTTTCAATACCCTCCTCAATGCCGGGCGATTGAAACTGGGGATTCCCCAAGATCAGGATCTGCGGGGACATTTATTTGTATCTTCCGGCTTGGGAGGAATGAGCGGCGCACAACCCAAAGCGGCGGAGATAGCAGGAGCAGTCTCCATCATAGCCGAAGTAGATAGTTCGCGTATTGAAACCCGCCACCGCCAGGGATGGGTGGGACACGTGACTGCGGATATAGCCGAAGCATACCGGATGGCATCTCAAGCAATGCAACGTCGTGAACCCTGCTCGATAGCCTATCACGGCAATGTCGTAGATCTGCTCGAATATGCCGAACGCGAAAGAATTCCTATTGAATTATTATCCGATCAAACCTCCTGTCATGCCGTTTACGAAGGCGGTTACTGCCCTGTCGGACTAACTTTTGAAGAACGCACACGCCTTCTTCACGAATCTCCGGAACAATTCCGTCACTTGGTAGATATATCCTTGCATCGTCATTTCGAAGTTATTAAGAAACTCGTAGCCCGCGGAACTTATTTCTTTGATTATGGAAACTCCTTCATGAAAGCTATATACGATGCCGGAGTAAAAGAAATTTCCCGTAATGGTGTTGATGAAAAGGACGGATTTATCTGGCCAAGCTATGTTGAAGATATTATGGGACCCCAACTCTTTGATTATGGCTACGGTCCGTTCAGATGGGTTTGCTTGAGTGGCAAACACGAAGATCTGATAAAAACAGACCACGCAGCTATGGAATGTATCGACGTCAATCGGCGCGGTCAGGATCTTGACAATTACAACTGGATACGGGATGCCGAAAAGAATCAGCTCGTGGTGGGTACACAGGCACGTATTCTGTATCAGGATGCAGTTGGGAGAATGAACATAGCCCTCCGTTTCAATGAGATGGTCCGCCGGGGCGAAGTAGGTCCTATCATGCTGGGACGAGACCATCACGATGTAAGCGGAACGGATTCTCCTTTCCGGGAGACATCGAATATCAAAGACGGAAGCAATGTGATGGCAGATATGGCTGTGCAATGTTTTGCCGGAAATTGTGCCCGCGGAATGAGCCTGGTAGCTTTGCACAATGGTGGGGGAGTCGGTATTGGCAAAGCAGTCAATGGCGGCTTCGGTATGGTATGCGACGGTAGCGAACGGGTAGATGAAATACTTCGTTCGGCAATGCTCTGGGATGTGATGGGCGGAGTAGCCCGTCGCTCATGGGCGCGTAATCCGCATGCGATGGAGACAAGCGAAGCATTTAATGACTCCCATGCAAGAGACTATCAGATAACAATGCCGTATGTAGCAGACGAAGAACTTATAAAGAAGATAGTCCCATATATTGTGGGAAAATAGTATCACATATTATGGGAATTTATTCTCTTAATATGAGAGAATAAATTCCCATAATATATGGACTGTTTAAACATATAGCTGTTTAGTATAAACCATGCGGTGATTCGGTATGAAACTCGTGTGAACCGTGCTTGATTATATAAGGACTATTGGGCAAGAGCACTTGTTTAATGTAAAACATATAGTTATCCAGTTGAATATAACCTCTATAATAGTAGATATTTGATATGAGTTGGAATAAAATTATTGAATGCGTCCCCAATTTTAGCGAGGGACGTGATTTAGAGAAAATAGATCAGATAGTAGCCCCTTTCCGTATTAAGGCCGGAGTAAAACTGCTTGATTACAGTAATGATGAAGACCATAACCGTTTGGTTGTAACCCTTGTCGGCGAGCCGGAAGCTCTGTACGAAGCAATCGTTGAAGCCGTCGGTGTGGCTGTCCGTTTGATAGACCTGAATCAGCATACCGGGCAACATCCCCGTATGGGAGCAGTCGATGTCATCCCTTTCATCCCGATTAAGAATACCAGCATGGAAGAAGCCATCGAACTATCCAAGAAAGTAGCCGCAAAAGTAGCCGAGATCTATCATCTTCCTGTCTTCCTGTATGAGAAGTCCGCAACTGCGCCGCATCGGGAGAATCTCGCTTCCGTCCGTAAAGGAGAATTTGAAGGCATGGCCGAAAAAATCAAACTACCCGAATGGCAACCAGATTTCGGACCTGCCGAACGTCATCCAACCGCAGGTACAGTCGCCATCGGAGCTCGTATGCCGCTTGTAGCCTATAATATCAATCTTAGTACGGACAATCTGGAAATAGCTACCAAGATAGCAAAGAATATCCGCCATATCAACGGAGGGCTCCGTTATGTGAAAGCAATGGGAGTGGAGCTAAAGGAGAGAAACATCACCCAGGTATCCATAAACATGACCGACTATACCCGTACTGCTCTTTACCGCGCCTTCGAACTGGTACGTATCGAAGCTCGCCGCTATGGTGTTACGATTGTCGGTAGTGAAATCATTGGCCTCGTACCGATGGAAGCCCTGATTGATACAGCTTCCTACTATCTCGGACTCGAAAACTTTTCCATGCAGCAAGTCTTGGAAGCCCGTATCATGGAATAGCCGGTAAAGAAATATGTTAGCGAATATTCAATCCAAATCAGAACGGATGTTTACAGGGGAACCTGCCCTGATAAAAAACAACGGATCAAGAAGCAGGATGAATGAAACAAGAATAAACCAAGATAATTCGGATAATTTATGAGTGAAAACCTAATCATATTCAATGCCCGTATTGTAACTCCCATCGGCTTTTCCGCCCGTAAAGGCGAAGAAATGTCCCAACTGCAAGTCATAGAGAACGGAACCGTGGAAGTCACCAAAGGAGTCATCACCTACGTTGGTGAAAACCGTGGCGAAGACCGCGACGGTTACTATCAACACTACTGGCATTATAATGCTCGCGGACACTGCCTCTTGCCCGGCTTCGTCGATTCCCATACCCATTTCGTGTTTGGCGGAGAACGTTCCGAAGAATTCTCCTGGCGTCTGAACGGCGAAAGCTATATGTCGATTATGGAGCGGGGAGGCGGAATTGCAAGCACCGTAAAAGCCACCCGGCAAATGAACCTCCTGAAACTTCGTTCAGCAGCTGAAGGCTTTCTGAAAAGAATGAGCACAATGGGCGTAACCACCGTAGAAGGTAAAAGCGGCTACGGACTGGATCGGGAAACCGAACTATTACAGCTAAAGGTAATGCGCAGCCTGAACAACACCGAGCATAAACGTGTCGATATAGTCTCCACCTTTCTCGGTGCCCATGCCCTTCCCGAAGAATATGCAGGAAGAAGCGACGAATACATCGACTTCCTGATTCGTGAAATGCTTCCCCTTGTCCGTGACAGCGAACTGGCAGAATGTTGTGATGTCTTTTGCGAACAAGGCGTTTTCTCTATCGAACAGTCCCGCCGCCTGCTTCAGGCAGCCAAGGAACACGGCTTTCTGTTGAAACTCCACGCTGACGAAATCGTCTCCCTCGGTGGAGCTGAACTGGCAGCCGAACTGGGAGCACTGTCTGCCGATCACCTCCTGCACGCTTCCGATGCCGGCATCCGTGCAATGGCCGATGCCGGAGTAGTAGCCACCCTGTTACCTTTGACAGCTTTTGCTCTGAAAGAACCCTACGCACGCGGTCGTGAAATGATTGACTCCGGCTGTGCGGTAGCACTTGCCACCGACCTGAATCCCGGCAGTTGTTTCTCCGGTTCTATCCCGCTGACCATTGCTCTGGCCTGCATCTATATGAAAATGAGCATCGAAGAAACCATCACCGCCCTGACCCTGAACGGAGCTGCCGCCCTTCAGCGAGCCAACCGGATTGGAAGCATCGAAGTAGGCAAACAAGGCGATTTTATCGTCCTCAATTCCAACAACTATCATATTCTACCTTATTATATAGGCATGAACTGTGTAATCATGACTATTAAAGGTGGCATGTTATATCCCGTCGCTTAATAGTTGACCAACTCATTCATTAATCACTTAAAACAAAATACCATGTTAGCAGATTTAACCGTAAAAGATTTCTTAGATAAAGTAGCTTGCAGCGATCCTGTACCCGGTGGAGGTAGTATTGCCGCTTTGGATGGAGCACTGGCTTCCGCCCTTTCCACAATGGTAGCACGGCTCACCGTAGGAAAAAAGGGATACGAAGCCAGTGAAGAAGTAATGCAGCACGCACAAACTATCACCCTCCGTCTGCTGGACGAATTTATTGCACTTATCGATAAAGATTCCGCTGCCTACAACGAAGTCTTTGCCTGCTTCAAACTTCCTAAAACAACCGACGAAGAGAAAGCCGCGCGAAGTGCCGCCATTCAGGAAGCAACCAAACAAGCCGCCCTCGTTCCGTTGGAAGTAGCCCGCAAAGCCCTGGATATGATGTCCGTCATAGCAGATGTTGCCCGCTTGGGCAACCGCAATGCCGTCACAGATGCCTGTGTAGCCATGATGGCCGCCCGTTCTGCCGTATTGGGAGCCTTGCTGAACGTCCGTATCAACCTCGGTTCGCTCAAAGACAGAGATTTTGTCTTCCAACTGCAAACCGAAGCCGATACAATCGAGCAAACCGCCTGCTGGAGAGAAAAAGAATTGTTGGATGCCGTAAATCAAGACTTGCGCGTATGAGTAAGAATGTATATCATATCGGTTCCGGAGCATTGACCTTCGAAATCATCGAACGAATTATCAACGAAAACCTAAAACTGGAACTAGCTCCCGAAGCCAAGTTGCGCATCCAGAAATGTCGTGACTATCTCGACCACAAAATAGCTTCTTCCGAAGAACCGCTGTACGGTATAACAACCGGTTTCGGCTCTTTATGTACCAAAAATATATCTCCCGACGAACTCGGTACGCTTCAGGAGAACCTGATAAAAAGCCATGCTTGCAGCGTAGGCGAAGAAATCCGCCCCGTCATCATCAAACTGATGATGCTTCTCAAAGCCCACGCCCTCTCATTGGGACATAGCGGCGTACAAGTAATCACCGTGCAGCGCATCCTCGACTTCTTCAACAATGACGTCATGCCTATCGTCTATGACCGTGGCTCCCTTGGAGCCTCCGGCGACCTTGCTCCGCTCGCCAATCTTTTCCTCCCCCTGATTGGTGTCGGCGATGTCTACTATAAAGGGAAAAAGTGCGAAGCCATCAGCGTACTTGACGAATTCGGCTGGGAACCCGTCAAACTAATGAGTAAAGAAGGACTGGCCCTGCTCAACGGCACCCAATTTATGAGCGCCAACGGTGTATTCGCTATGCTCAAAGCCTTCCGCCTCTCAAAAAAAGCCGACCTCATAGCCGCCCTTTCCCTCGAAGCCTTTGATGGTCGTATCGACCCGTTTATGGACTGCATCCAGCAAATCCGCCCCCATCAGGGACAAATCGAGACAGGCGAAGCCTTCCGCAAACTACTGGCCGGTAGCGAACTTATCGAACGTCACAAAGAACACGTTCAAGATCCCTATTCCTTCCGCTGCATCCCGCAGGTACACGGTGCCACGAAAGACGCCATCCGCTACGTTGCCTCCGTATTGCTGACTGAAATCAATTCCGTCACGGACAACCCCACCATCTTCCCCGATGAAGACCGGATCATCTCCGGCGGAAACTTCCACGGGCAACCGCTTGCCATCTCTTATGACTTCCTTGCCATCGCTTTGGCCGAATTGGGAAATATCTCCGAACGCCGTGTCTCCCAACTGATTATGGGACTCCGCGGACTACCTGAATTCCTGGTTGCCAACCCCGGTCTGAACTCCGGCTTCATGATTCCGCAATATGCCGCCGCTTCGATGGTCAGCCAGAATAAAATGTACTGCTATGCGGCTTCGAGCGACTCCATCGTCTCCTCCAACGGACAGGAAGACCACGTAAGCATGGGCGCCAACGCCGCTACCAAACTTTATAAAGTGATGGACAACCTGGAACATATCCTTGCCATCGAACTGATGAATGCTGCACAAGGCATTGACTTCCGTCGTCCGCTGAAAACTTCTCCCGTTCTTGAACGTTTCCTTCATGCCTATCGGAAAGAAGTGCCTTTTGTGAAAGATGATATCGTGATGTACAAGGAGATACATAAAACAGTCGCCTTCCTGAAGAGGACACAAATTGACTATTGACCATAAACCAACCCTTTTTCGCTTTTCGTTAATAATGGTGACTGTTGTTGCCGGGTAAGTGTTGATTCTATCGACATTTATCCGGCATTGGTCGATTATAATCCCTCTGCCGGCGATAAAACTTTACTTCGTATTCCCCTCATTCCTACCTTTGCCCTATGTTTGTTCCGTATTTCCTATTAACACTTGTTTTCATTTTACTCTATTGAATGATAATAATTCCCAAATGCATTATAAATAGAAGGAAACTTGATTTGTTAATTGAGTTTTCTATATATCTTTGTTCCGTTTTTCCTTTGGAAATGAAAAGAAAACGAAAACTGCATTTTAATAAAATAGAAAAACGGATGATGGCAGAGCATGGAAAAGACGCTTCCCAACGGGTAGAGTTAAGAGAACGGATCATAACGGCAGCAACAGAAGCTTTTACTTCAAAAGGCATCAAGAGTATTACGATGGACGACATTGCAGCAGCATTAGGAATATCCAAACGTACCCTCTATGAAGTCTTTTCGGATAAAGAATCGTTGTTGAAAGAATGTATACTGAAGGCACAGGCCGACAGAGATAAGTACTTACAGAAAATCTTTGAACAGTCGCATAATGTGTTAGAGGTAATACTTGCAGTCTTTCAGAAAAGTATTGAGGTGTTCCATCAGACGAATAAACGCTTTTTTGAAGACATCAAGAAATATCCGAAGGTATATGAGATGATGAAGAACCGGCAGGACAGCGATTCGCAGAAAACGATGTCCTTCTTCAAGACGGGAGTAGAGCAGGGCATCTTTCGTCCGGATGTGAACTTCGCTATCGTTAATTTGCTGGTACGAGAGCAGTTTGACGTACTTCTGAATACGGATATCTGCAATGAATATCCTTTTATTGAAGTGTACGAATCCATCATGTTTACTTATATACGCGGCATCTCCACCGAAAAAGGAGCAAAGGTACTGGAAGACTTTATACAAGAATATCGTAAGAACCGCATCGCAGATTAGAGCAAAAGTGAGGTTTTATTGACAAACAAGTAAGATTAAATTAGAAATTCAGTTTATGAACAAGATGAAAAGATTGGCAGGTAAGAAGATTCTTCTGGTAGCTGTGGCACTCTGTGCATTTGGTTTTGCAAAGGCGCAGGACACACAGGCGGAGAAGAATATACTAACCTTAACCTTAGACAAAGCCCTGGAAATTGCATTGGATGAGAATCCGACAATAAAAGTGGCAGAAGAAGAAGTTGCATTAAAGAAAGTTGCCAGTAAAGAAGCCTGGCAAAGTCTGTTGCCGGAGGCTAGTATTGCCGGTTCAGTAGACCATACCATTAAAGCGGCTGAAATGAAATTGAACGATAACGTGTTCAAGATGGGGCAAGACGGTTCGAACACCGTTAATGCGGGGTTGAGTATTAATCTGCCACTCTTTGTGCCGGGCGTTTATCGTGCCATGTCGATGACAAAGACGGATATTGAACTGGCAGTAGAGAAGTCACGCGCTTCCAAACTGGATCTCGTGAATCAGGTGAGCAAGGCTTATTATCAGTTGATGCTTGCGCAGGACAGCTATGAAGTGCTTCAAGGCAGTTATAAACTGGCAGAAGATAACTACAATGTGGTGAATGCCAAATATCAGCAGGGAACTGTGAGCGAATATGACAAGATCAGTGCGGAAGTGCAGATGCGCAGTATTAAACCGAACTTGATTTCGGCAGCTAATGCGGTGACTTTGGCTAAGTTGCAGTTGAAAGTCCTGATGGGGATCACAGCCGATGTGGAGATAAAGATTAACGATAGTCTGACCAACTATGAGACGGCCATGTTTGCCAACCAGTTGAGAGAAGAAAATGTAAATCTGGACAACAATACCACCATGAAGCAGTTGGACTTGAACATGAAGTTGCTTGAAAAGAACGTAAAGTCTTTAAAGACAAACTTTATGCCGACTCTTTCAATGAGTTTCTCCTACCAATATCAATCACTGTATAATCCGAATATCAATTTTTTCAATTACAACTGGAGTAACAGTTCCAGCCTGATGTTCAATCTTAGTATACCTTTATATAAGGCAAGTAACTTTACGAAAGTGAAATCCGCCCGTATACAGATGCGCCAGCTCGATTGGAACCGTATCGATACGGAAAGACAATTGAATATGCAGATTGTCAGTTGTCGCAATAACATGAGTGCCAGCACAGAGCAGGTAGTCAGTAACAAGGAAAATGTGATGCAGGCAAAGAAAGCGGTAGTGATTGCCGAAAAACGTTATGATGTAGGTAAGGGGACGGTGCTCGAACTGAACAGCTCCCAAGTGTCGCTGACACAGGCACAACTCACCTATAATCAGTCCATATACGATTACCTGGTTGCTAAGGCAGACCTCGATCAGGTTCTGGGAAAAGAATAAAGATAGACAACTAAAAAATTACAATTAAGGAATATGAAAAGAAGTATCCAATTGGTAGCCCTGCTGTTAACTGTGTTTATGGGCTCATGTACAGGTGGAAAAGACAAAGCGGCTGCGGAACATGTGGACGCGAAGCCCATTGTGAAGCTGGCAGACGTAAAAGCCCGTCCCGTAGATCAAATACAAGATTACACAGCGACGGTGGAAGCTGAAGTAAAGAATAATATAGCCCCTTCGTCTCCCGTACGTATCGACCAGATTTTTGTGGAAGTAGGCGACCGCGTATCCAAAGGCCAGAAACTTGTGCAGATGGATGCAGCCAACCTGAAACAGACGAAGCTGCAACTAGATAATCAGGAAATAGAATTCAACCGTATTGACGAATTATATAAAGTGGGCGGTGCGTCCAAATCAGAGTGGGATGCTTCGAAGATGCAACTCGATGTGAAGAAAACCGCTTATAAGAATCTGCTGGAGAATACCTCTTTGCAAAGCCCTATCAACGGTGTGGTCACTGCACGCAACTATGATAATGGCGATATGTACAGCGGTGGAGAACCCGTACTTGTAGTAGAACAGATCACTCCGGTGAAACTCCTGATTAACGTGTCCGAAACCTACTTCACGAAAGTGAAAAAAGGTACTCCTGTCGACGTGAAACTCGATGTATATGGCGATGAAGTATTTACAGGAACCATCAATCTGATTTACCCTACCATAGATGCCACTACCCGTACATTCCAGGTAGAGATCAGACTGGATAATAAAGACCAGCGTGTGCGTCCGGGAATGTTTGCCCGTGCGACATTGAACTTCGGTACAGCAGAAAACGTCGTTGTTCCCGATTTGGCAATCGTTAAGCAGGCAGGTTCCGGTGACCGTTATGTATTCGTTTATAAAGACGGTAAAGTATCTTATAATAAGGTCGAACTGGGTAGACGCATGGGTACGGAGTATGAGTTGAAATCCGGTGTACCGGATAACTCACAGGTGGTAGTTGCCGGACAGTCACGTTTGGTGAATGGTATGGAAGTAGAGGTGGAAGCCTCTTCCCAGTCTTCTTCCAAATAAGAGGTGTTCAGTACCTTTCGCCCGATGCTTTTATTAATTAACCTGATTTCAACACGATCTTCCGGCTCCCTCTTTTGGGGAGAGGAGCAGGGAGAGGCTTTTAAATAAAATAACATGAGTTTATACGAAGGCGCGGTTAAGAAACCGATTATGACCTCCCTCTGCTTCCTGGCAGTGGTGATTTTTGGTCTTTTCTCTTTGTCCAAGTTACCTATCGACTTGTATCCGGACATTGACACGAATACAATCATGGTAATGACCGCTTATCCCGGAGCAAGTGCTTCGGATATAGAAAATAATGTGACTCGCCCGCTCGAAAATACGTTGAACGCGGTGAGCAACCTGAAACATATTACCTCCCGTTCTTCCGAGAATATGTCATTGATTACATTGGAGTTCGAGTTTGGTAACGATATTGACGTTCTGACCAATGATGTGCGTGATAAACTCGACATGGTAAGTTCGCAGCTTCCCGATGATGTCGAGAATCCGATCATCTTCAAATTTAGTACGGACATGATTCCTATCGTGCTGCTTTCCGTACAGGCCAATGAAAGTCAGTCAGCCCTTTATAAGATATTGGACGACCGTGTGGTAAACCCGCTGGCGCGTATTCCGGGAGTCGGAACCGTGTCTATCAGTGGTGCGCCGCAACGTGAGATTCAGGTCTATTGCGACCCCAATAAACTGGAAGCCTATCACCTGACTATCGAAACAATCAGTTCCATTATCGGCGCCGAGAATAAGAACATTCCCGGTGGTAACTTCGATATCGGTAGTGAAACATACGCGTTGCGTGTAGAAGGTGAATTCGATGATTCCCGACAGTTGGCAGACGTAGTGGTAGGTACGCATAATGGGGCAAATGTCTTTTTGCGTGATGTAGCCCGAATCGTCGATACTGTGGAAGAACGTGCACAGGAAACCTATAACAATGGTGTGCAAGGTGCGATGATTGTTGTTCAGAAACAGTCGGGAGCCAATTCGGTAGAAATCTCCAAGAAAGTGGCCGACGCATTGCCGAGGCTTCAGAAGAACCTGCCGAGTGACGTGAAGATCGGTGTCATTGTTGATACCTCCGACAACATTTTGAACACCATCGACAGTTTGACGGAAACCGTTGTTTATGCCTTGCTCTTCGTTGTCATCGTCGTGTTCCTTTTCCTGGGACGCTGGCGTGCTACATTGATTATCTGTATCACCATTCCGCTTTCGTTGATTGCCTCGTTCATTTACCTGGCGATTAGTGGAAATACGATTAATATCATCTCGCTTTCATCACTTTCTATCGCTATCGGTATGGTAGTGGATGATGCGATTGTGGTACTTGAAAACGTAACGACCCATATCGAGCGTGGCTCCGATCCGAAACAGGCAGCCGTGCACGGAACAAATGAGGTGGCAATTTCTGTAGTCGCTTCTACGCTGACCATGATTGCCGTGTTCTTCCCGTTGACAATGGTAAGCGGTATGTCCGGTGTACTTTTCAAACAGTTGGGTTGGATGATGTGTGCCATCATGTTTATTTCTACGGTCGCCGCACTATCTTTGACTCCGATGCTCTGTTCCCAGTTGCTTCGTTTGCAGAAGAAACCATCGAAGATGTTCAAGCTCTTCTTTACTCCGATAGAGAAAGCACTCGACGGGCTCGATACCTGGTATGCGAAGATGCTGAACTGGGCTGTACGTCATCGTCCGATTGTCATTGTGGGATGTATTGCTTTCTTCGTTATCAGTTTAATGTGTGCAAAGGGTATCGGTACGGAGTTCTTCCCGGCACAGGATAACGCCCGTATTGCCGTGAAGTTGGAGCTGCCGATCGGTACACGAAAAGAGATAGCGCAGGAACTTTCAGAGAAGTTGACTAACCAATGGCTGACGAAGTATAAAGACATCATGAAAGTCTGTAACTATACAGTCGGCCAAGCTGACTCTGATAATACCTGGGCATCTATGCAGGACAACGGGTCGCATATTATTTCGTTCAACATCAGTTTGGTGGATCCGGGCGATCGTGATATCACTTTGGAAGCAGTCTGTGATGAGATGCGTGAAGATTTGAAAGCCTATCCGGAATTCAGTAAAGCACAGGTAATCCTCGGAGGTAGCAACACAGGTATGTCCGCACAGGCTAGTGCCGACTTTGAGGTTTACGGATATGATATGACGGTAACCGACAGCGTGGCAGCTCGTCTGAAACGTGAATTGCTGAAAGTGAAAGGTGTGACCGAGGTAAATATCAGCCGTAGTGATTATCAGCCGGAATATCAGGTAGACTTTGACCGTGAAAAACTGGCAATGCATGGTTTGAATCTTTCAACTGCCGGTAACTACCTGCGTAACCGTGTCAATGGTGCGGTAGCGTCTAAATATCGTGAAGACGGAGATGAGTATGATATCAAAGTGCGTTATGCGCCTGAATTCCGTACAAGTCTGGAAAGTCTCGAAAATATTCTCATTTACAATGCGCAAGGACAATCCGTTCGTGTGAAAGATGTCGGAAAGGTAGTCGAACGTTTCGCGCCTCCTACTATTGAACGTAAAGACCGCGAACGTATTGTAACCGTTTCCGCAGTAATCTCCGGTGCTCCGTTGGGCGACGTAGTAGCTGCCGGTAATAAGGTGATAGATAAAATGGATCTTCCGGGAGATGTCACCATTCAGATTTCCGGTTCATACGAAGACCAGCAGGATTCGTTCCGCGATTTGGGAACACTTGCCATCCTGATTGTTGTGCTCGTATTTATCGTGATGGCAGCACAGTTCGAGTCACTGACCTATCCGTTCATTATTATGTTCTCCCTGCCGTTTGCTTTTAGCGGTGTCTTGATGGCACTATTCTTTACGAACAGTACATTGAGTGTCATGAGTTTGTTGGGAGGTATCATGCTGATTGGTATTGTGGTGAAGAACGGTATCGTGCTTATCGACTACATCACCCTTTGTCGCGAACGTGGACTGGCAGTGTTGAACTCTGTAGTAACCGCTGGTAAGAGCCGTCTCCGCCCGGTATTGATGACCACTGCCACTACCGTTCTTGGTATGATTCCGATGGCTATCGGTGGCGGTCAGGGTTCTGAAATGTGGAGTCCGATGGCGATTGCCGTAATCGGTGGTTTGACGATCTCTACTGTTTTGACATTGATTTTGATTCCTACTCTATATTGTGTATTTGCAGGAACAGGTATTAAGAACCGTCGTCGTAAGCTCCGTCGTCAACGTGAATTGGATGTTTACTTCCAGGCGAATAAAGACAGTATTATTAAGAAATAATAAAGAAAAGAAATATGAAATCAGTATTGATAACATTCGATCAGGCTTATTACGAACGAATCATGGCATTACTCGACCGTTTGGGTTGTCGTGGTTTTACGTACCTTGAGAAAGTACAGGGACGTGGTTCGAAAACAGGCGATCCGCATTTCGGAAGCCATGCCTGGCCAAGTATGTGCTCGGCTATCTTGACGATAGTAGACGATAGCAAAGTCGATCCGTTGCTCGACACCTTGCATATAATGGACTTGGAAACCGAACAATTAGGTTTGCGTGCATTTGTGTGGAACATTGAACGGACGATCTGACCGATGTCCGGCATGTAAATAAGTAAAAAGGGAGAATCTCATAAATAATGTAGATTCTCCCTTCTTTTTTATTGCTTTTCTCTATCTTTGCAGCCTGAAAATGTCCGGCACCGATGAAGGCCTCCTCCGGCACCGATGAGGAGATGGTTCGGCACCGAGGAAGAGGTAGCTCGGCACCGGGTAAAAACAAGAACTAAAATAGTGCCTATATCTACTTGTAAAGATGGAGATAATAAAGAATTATTTGAAATATTCGTTGTGGTTCGTACTGATTGTGTTTGCAGTCTTACTCGGGCTTCATTGGCTTCCGGCGCTGACTATTGACGGGCACACGATGAGGCGTGTAGACCTTTTGAGCGACCTTCGTTATCCGGAATCAGAGACTGCCGCAGCTGATTCGGACAGCATCCCTTTGCCTCCTGTTGTAAAACCTGCCTTTGTAGATACCTGTCGTACAGGTATGACTTGCATTGAAGATTACAGTGATTCCACTCTCCGGGGGATGACTCCTTTTTATAAAGCACTCGACCGTGTCTCTTCCGATGACTCCGATGACAAACAGGTGCGTATTGCCGTATTCGGAGATTCCTTTATCGAAGCGGATATCTTTACGGCTGACTTACGCGAAATGCTTCAGAAACAATTCGGCGGTTGTGGTGTAGGTTTTGTTACCATCACTTCCATGACAAGCGGTTACCGTCCTACGGTGCGACATACGTTTGGCGGATGGTCCAGTCATGCGGTAACAGACAGTGTCTATTTCGATAAGAAGAAACAAGGCATATCCGGTCATTATTTCGTTCCCCGCAACGGAGCTTATGTAGAACTGCGCGGGCAAAATAAATATGCCTCCCTGCTCGATACTTGCCAGCGTGCCTCCATCTTCTTCCATAGCAGAGACTCCGTCCTCCTTTCTGCCCGTGTGAACAAAGGAGAAAACAAGAATTATTCATTAGGCCCTTCCGACGGATTGCAGCAAATTCAGGTAGACGGACGCATCGGCTCTATCCGTTGGACAGTAGACCGTGCAGACTCTACATTGTTCTATGGTTTGGCAATGGATGGAAAGAAAGGAATCATTCTCGACAACTTCTCGTTGCGTGGCAGTTCCGGTCTTTCTCTGCGGGGCATTCCTTCACAGATGTTGAAACAGTTTAACCGCCAACGTCCTTACGACCTCATTATCCTCGAATATGGTTTGAATGTAGCTACCGAACGGGGACGCAATTATGATAACTATCAAAAAGGACTGCTCACAGCTATCGAGCATTTGAAAGAATGTTTCCCACAAGCAGGAATCCTGTTGTTGAGCGTCGGCGACCGTGATTCTAAAAACGAGAACGGTGAACTTCGTACCATGCCCGGTGTGAAGAATCTGATTCGTTATCAGCAGAACATTGCAGCCGAAAGCGGCATCGCCTTTTGGAATATGTTTGAAGCAATGGGCGGAGAAGGCAGCATGGCAAAACTGGTGCATGCCAAACCTTCTATGGCAAATTACGATTATACGCATATAAACTTCCGTGGCGGCAAGCATTTGGCGGGACTACTTTATGAAACGATGATCTATGGTAAGGAACAATACGACAGGAGGCGTGCTTATGAGCAAGAATAATCTGCAGTCTGTCTTTATTCTTATTCTCGCCGGTATGTTGAGTGTTCCTTGTTTCCTTGCAGAAGCAATCGCGCAAGACCGTATCCCTGTATGTCCTCCACTGGGAAAGACCGCAAAACTTATAAAGCCTTTACGGGAAATGAACTGGGCGAATGATACGATCACTGTACAAATATCCTTCCCTTCAGCTTTCCGCGAAACCGGTCGGAATGAGATTATTGACAGTATCGCTCTGCTAGCTCCCGTCTTCGAACATCTTCGCCAGGTGCGTGCCGGACTCTCCGAAGATACAGTCCGTATCGTTCATATTGGCGACAGCCATGTACGTGGACATATCTACCCTCAAACCATCGGTGCCCGTTTGACAGAAACTTTCGGTGCTGTTTCTTATATAGATAAAGGCGTCAACGGAGCTACTTGCCTTACCTTTACCCATCCGGATCGTATTGCCGAAATTGCCGCCCTGAAGCCCGAATTGTTGATTCTCTCTTTCGGAACCAATGAAAGCCATAACCGGCGTTATAATATAAATGTGCACTACAATCAGATGGATGAACTGGTGAAACTGTTGCGCGACAGTCTTCCTAACGTACCCATTCTTCTGACTACCCCTCCCGGTTCTTATGAAAGTTTCCGGCAGCGAAGGCGTAGACGCACGTATGCCATCAATCCACGTACAGCGACAGCAGCGGAAACCATTCGTCGTTATGCAAAAGACCATCGTCTGCTCGTGTGGGATATGTACGATGTAGTCGGAGGGAAGCGCCGTGCCTGCACGAACTGGACGGACGCAAAACTGATGCGGCCCGATCATGTACATTATTTACCCGAAGGATACATCCTGCAAGGAAATTTATTATACCAAGCACTTATCAAAGCATATAATGACTATGTTTCCCATTGATATAGATTTCAGTAGACTGAAAGAGGTACTTACCTACGATCCGCAAGCGCCAATGATATTCAGCAGCGGTATCTTCCTTTGGTTGTTCGCTGCTTTCATGGTGGTGTATGTGTTGCTACAACGCAAATACACCGCCCGTATCATGTTTGTTACTCTCTTCTCCTATTATTTTTACTATAAGAGTAGCGGCACCTATTTTTTCCTGCTTGCCATAGTCACCGTTGCCGACTTTTTCCTTGCGCAACTTATGGATCGTGTAGAGGGTTATTGGAAACGTAAAGGATTGGTCGCTTTGAGTTTGGGAGTTAATTTAGGACTTCTTGCTTATTTCAAATATACCAATTTTCTGGGTGGAGTGATTGCGTCATTGATGGGAGGAGAATTTACCGCTCTCGATATATTCCTGCCGGTCGGCATCTCCTTTTTCACTTTCCAGTCATTGAGCTACACCATCGACGTTTACCGAAGAGACATAAAACCATTGACCAATCTTTTGGACTATGCCTTCTACGTATCTTTCTTCCCCCAGTTGGTGGCAGGACCTATCGTGCGTGCCCGCGACTTTATCCCGCAAATCCGGAAACCCTTATTCGTCTCGCAGGAAATGTTCGGACGCGGAATTTTTCTGATCGTTTCCGGTCTTTTCAAGAAAGCCATCATATCCGATTATATCAGTATCAATTTTGTGGAACGTATTTTTGATAACCCTACTCTTTATTCCGGTGTTGAGAATCTGATGGGCGTATATGGTTATGCTTTGCAGATTTACTGTGACTTTTCCGGATATAGCGACATGGCTATCGGTATCGCCTTATTGTTAGGTTTCCATTTCAATCTCAACTTTAATTCACCTTATAAGTCTGCCTCTATTACGGAATTTTGGCGTCGTTGGCACATATCTTTATCCAGTTGGTTAAAAGATTATTTATACATTTCTTTGGGAGGAAACCGAAAAGGTAAATTCCGGCAATATCTCAACTTGATAATTACCATGTTCTTGGGCGGTCTGTGGCATGGTGCCTCCTGGAACTTCGTTCTTTGGGGAACTTTTCATGGAGTAGCTCTGGCATTACATAAAATGTGGATGTCTATCACCGGGCGTAAGAAAGGAGAGGAAAGTCACGGTTGGCGGCGTGTGTTTGGAGTGATTATCACTTTCCATTTCGTCTGCTTCTGCTGGATTTTCTTCCGTAATGCCGATTTTCAGAATTCAATGGATATGCTGGGACAGATATTCACTACTTTCCGTCCGCAACTGTTCCCGCAATTACTAGAAGGATATTGGAAAGTATTTGCGTTGATGTTGCTTGGCTTCCTGCTTCATTTTGCTCCTGATAGTTGGGAAAATGTAGCTTGTCGAGGAGTGATCCGTTTGCCGTTCCTAGGAAAAGCAGTATTGATGGTCGCTTTGATTTATCTGGTTATTCAGATGAAGAGTTCGGAAATTCAACCGTTTATTTATTTCCAGTTCTGATTGGTTGTATGGTTAATGTGGCATCCTGCTTTTAATTAGAGTATTCTTTTTAATATTCGACTAAAGCTGTAATTGGAATATTTTTCCTTACTTTGTGAAAGGAAAATATAAACATTCTGTTTTATGGAAAACTCTTTTAGTTATCAGCCGGCAGCCGGACGCTACGAACGGATGCCCTATAAATATTGTGGCAAGAGCGGCTTGCAGTTACCTTTAATCTCTTTGGGGTTGTGGCACAACTTCGGTAGTGTGGACAATTTCGATGTAGCAACCGACATGATTAAGTATGCATTCGATCATGGTGTCACCCATTTCGACCTGGCAAACAATTATGGTCCTGTTCCCGGAAGTGCTGAAACCAATTTCGGACGAATCTTGCGAGAGAACTTCCAGGGTTATCGGGATGAAATGATCATCTCTTCCAAAGCCGGTCATGAAATGTGGGCTGGCCCTTATGGCGGAAATAGCTCCCGTAAAAATCTGATGGCGAGCATTGACCAAAGTCTCCGCCGGACAGGATTGGAGTATTTTGATATCTTTTATAGCCATCGTTATGATGGAGTTACTCCGGTCGAAGAAACCATTCAGACATTGATTGATATCGTGAAACAAGGGAAAGCTCTGTATATCGGAATCTCCAAATATCCCCCCGAACAAGCACGTATGGCCTACGAGATGATGGCAAAAGCCGGTGTTCCCTGTCTCATCAGCCAGTATCGGTATAGTATGTTCGACCGTGAGGTGGAGGCGGAAACACTTCCGCTGGCAGCAGAATATGGTTCCGGTTTCATCGCCTTTTCTCCTTTGGCGCAAGGACTGTTGACAGATAAATACCTGAATGGTATTCCGGAAGGTTCACGTGCCGCACGTTCTTCGGGTTTTCTTCAGCTTTCGCAAGTGACGCCTGAAAAGGTAGAAGCCGCCCGCCAGTTGAATGAAATAGCCCTCCGGCGTGGACAAACACTTGCTGAAATGGCACTGGCATGGGTATTGAAAGACGAACGGATGACTTCGGTGATTGTGGGCGCAAGCTCTGTCAACCAGTTGGCCGACAATTTGAAAGCACTGGAACATTTGGAATTCATGGCAGATGAGTTGAAAGAGATCGAACAGATTTTACCTGAATAATTTCAGCCTGAATCGTATGCTGATTTCACCTTATTATTGAAAATGATAAGGTGAAGTCATCTATTTTAAGGATGCTCCTGTCCAGTCATATACATATTTCCAAGATTTAACCATGCGATTGCATCTCCTCTGGCTGCTGCTATTTTAAAATATTCAAAAGGTTTTTAAAGTCACTAGCATCTATATCATTTAATAACAAAAGAATGGAATATTATTGAGTAAAAAAACAGAAAAGTGTTAGGAATGCTCGAAAAAAATATATACATTCGTATAATATTCACCTTAAATACTTGTGATATGAAGCAATTAACTGTAGTATTCGCTCTGTTGTGTATTTTTGCTTGTAGTAGCGAAGATATTGTAAGTACCGTTGAGGAATCTGTAAAGCCGGCTAATGAAGTGGCTATACAAACTGTTAATTTGCTTGATAGCCTTGAAATTATGGATTATATTTATAGCATTATTGGACCGATGGCTAAGACACGATCAAATCTACCAGGGGGAGGGTATATTCTTCCTGATAATTGGGATTCTCAATTAACAGATGAACAGCGCGAATTGATCAGGAACTCTTTCCCACGACCTCTCTTTTCTGCTGAAAGGAATGCTTTAAGGAAATCGTTTCCTTTAGTTGAATATTCCAATACAGTTGTTATGAATTATCCGTCATCTGGATATAATTGTTTTGCCTATTCGTTGGGGTTTAATAATAAGTGGATAGAGTTTAGTACTTGGGATCAAGTAAGATATGGATATGAAAATGCGAGTTCCGTGTATCATGCCGCTTATGATTACATGAAAGGGGCAACCTCAATATCAAGATACTATCCTGTAGTTTGGGGTTGGGGAAATACCCCTCTGCATGCATCTCTTGGAGGTAGTCCCCATTGCGAGGCACCTTATTCTAAGATGGGGCGTATGTGGCTATTGTGGCACCTTGTAAGTGTGTTTTCTAATGGAATGTATGGAGTTCCTGTGGAAACCTATGGGGCAGTTTCTCCTACCCGTAGTCTAAGTGAAATAGATGCTAATGCAATGAAAGAAATAAGTGAGGATATTCACGAAAATATAATCTTCTCACCGGATGAGTTGATGATGATTGCTAGAAAAGTAAAAACATGTAGAGATAGTTCAAGGTTTGAATCTTTGTTTAATGAATGGAAGGAAGCATGGCATTACTCGCTTAGTAATAACACTGCTACTACAAGAAATTTACCTCAATATGCCGATTTAAAGGCTATGGGAAAAGAAATCATTCCATTATTGATTGAGAAGATGGTAACAGAAGAGGATAATTTCTTTGCAATAAGATTGTATGAAGATCTACAAGATAATCCTAATCTGATAATACGATATGCGAACGATGATCCACACCAACTTGAAGGATTACAACAAACAACCAAAAAAACTATAAAGAAGTGGTTAGAATATAATTCCAATTAAAGTTATCTTGGGGATGATAGGTTGTTGGATATTGCGTATACCTTTAAATTAAGAATATCGGCTCAAATTGGGCCGATATTTGAATATAAATATTCAAGAAATGGGATATCAATAATAATAGAGATAAGTCTGTTTTTAGGATCTTTTGCTGGAGTGTTTCTCGTTTGATTTTACTGTGAAAAACTTATTTGTAGTCTTAATCGAAAAATGGATTTTTGAGGTAAAGAAAATATGAATAATATTTCTCTGCTTTTGAAAGAACTGAATGTCATATGTGAGGATTATGAACGTAGGGAAAACTTACTGAATACTTTCAGTTCACATCGGATATGCATCGTATGATTTATACCATAAATACAGTTGAGGACTGTCATCATCAGATACGGAAAGTGACAAAAAAACAAGGGCGTGTTCCCTAACAACACCGCCCTTAAAAAACTGTTTTACCTCGCTTATCGCAATATATGTAAGAAATGGACCATGTCATACTGGCTAACTGGGGAGCTAGTGCACGACAACTGGCGATAAAATTTGTAGATAGGTTTAAAATGTTGCAATTTTACGTCCGTTGGGACGGGTAGTCCTGCCCCTTGGCGCTGGCCGTTCACCGACCGATGAGATTGAATGAGAATAAAGCATACATAGTTTAATTTACACATCTCCCTGCCTGGTGAATGATCAGGGCGAACGCTCAATAACTTGTACATGTTAATTTAGCTTTTATTATTCCCTAAATAGATAGTTTTTTCCTGTATTTTTTAATATCTTCTGTTCCTATTCTCTGTGTGAATATAATTCATTACATTTGCATATCTACTATATTAATCTCTACCGCAATATGGCCATTCAAGCCTTTTCAGCTATAATTCCTGATGTAAGAGATGATAAGAATAAAATATATCAGTCTAACGAAATAGTGTTCATCGCCCTAGTCTCTGTTATCTGCGGAGCTGATACGTGGAACGAAATAGAAACATTCGGCAAGACGCATGAATCCTATTTCAAGACGCGTCTTCCGGTTTTGACTTCTATCCCTTCCCATGATACCTTGAGTCGTTTCTTCTCCATATTGGATATCGACTGGTTTGAAGAATGTTTCAGGTTGTGGGTCGATGACATCTGCCGTAAAATTCCCGGGGTGGTAGCTATTGACGGAAAAGCCGTTTGTGATAATCCCCATAAAAACAGCCGCTCAAAAAATGGAGTGAGAAGCAAGCTCTATATAGTCAGCGCCTGGTCTGTATCCAACGGCATTTGCCTTGGTCAAAAGAAAGTAGAAGAAAAATCGAATGAAATAAAGGCTATCCCCGAGCTAATAAAGGCGCTTGATCTTGAGAACTGCATCATAACCATTGACGCTATGGGCTGCCAGAAATCAATCACTAAACTAATAATCGAGAACAAAGCTGATTATATTTTATGTGCCAAAGATAACCATGAAACACTCAGGGATATGATAGAATTTAATCTTAGTGAGGAAACAAGATACTATTTATGTCACGCAAAAAGGTACTTTGAGGAAAACGAAGGGCATGGAAGAAGTGAATACAGGGAATGTGTATGCATAAGCGCTAAAAATCTTCAATATTTTCTCAAAGGGTGGACAGGGATCAAGACATTGGCTATGATAAATTCTATCAGAAAAACAGGTGATAAAGAAGCTACTATGGAAACAAGGTACTATATATCATCATTGGAACCTGACCCGGTACTCATACTTAAATCGGTCAGATCACACTGGGAGGTTGAAAACAACCTACATTGGGTACTTGATATAGGATTCAGAGAAGATGATGACAGAAAAACAGGAAATGCTGCAATCAACTTCTCCGCCATATCAAAGTTGGCACTTATGTTATTAAAACAGAGCGATATCAAACTGGGAATGGCAGGAAAGAGGAAAGCGTGTGGATGGGACGAGAAAATAAGAGATAAAGTCATTGGGATTGGAAAAATATAGAGAATAATAGGATGTACAAGTTATTGAGCGTTCGCCCTGAATATGAGAAATGCAAGTGAAAAATAGGCGACAGGAAAAAGTGTGCGTAAGTAAACTGAATTCAGCATTTTTTTAAGAAAGAGCAAAAAGGAAAAGAGCAAAAAGAAAGAGATAAATCCAGGAATCCGATTGGATCCATATACCGTATACCTAACGAGCAAAATTCCTCTTCAGTTGTTATTCATACATAAACATATTCTATACAATAAAAATAATATCATGGAGAAAAATATTTTTCAGTTAGATAATGAGCAGCTCAAAGAGATTGCTCGCTCATTTAAAGCGAAAGTAGAAGAAGGTTTGAACACTGAAAATGCAGAGATACAATGCATTCCCACTTTCATCACTCCGAAAGCAAGTGGTATCAATGGCAAATCATTAGTACTCGACTTGGGAGGAACGAATTACCGGGTAGCAATCGTTGACTTCAGCAAAATGCCTCCCACCATTCATCCTAACAATGGTTGGAAAAAGGACATGTCGATTATGAAAACTCCTGGTTATACCCGAGAGGAGTTGTTCAAAGAAATGGCAGATATGATAACCGGAATAAAACGGGAAAAAGAGATGCCTATTGGATATTGTTTTTCTTATCCGACAGAGTCCATCCCAGGTGGAGATGCCAAACTGCTACGTTGGACCAAAGGAGTTGATATAAAAGAGATGATCGGAGAAGTTGTTGGAAAACCTTTACTCGACTATCTGAATGAAAGAAATAAAATCAAGTTTACGAACATAAAAGTGCTCAATGACACTGTTGCCAGTTTATTTGCCGGACTTACCGACAGTAGTTACGATGCGTATATAGGTCTGATTGTAGGAACAGGCACCAATATGGCAACTTTTATTCCGGCTGACAAAATTAAAAAATTAAATCCGTCACATAAAGTAGATGGATTGATTCCCGTCAATCTGGAATCCGGCAATTTTCATCCGCCGTTTCTCACTGCAGTAGATAATACAGTGGATGGAATCTCCGGGAATCCGGGAAAACAACGTTTCGAAAAAGCTGTATCCGGTATGTACCTAGGAGATATTCTAAAAACAACTTTCCCATTGGAGGAGTTCGAAGAAAAGTTTGATGCACAAAAGCTCACCTCTATTATGAATTATCCCGATATTTATAAGGAGGTGTATGTAGAAGTAGCACAGTGGATATATAGTAGATCAGCACAGTTAGTTGCAGCTTCACTGACAGGGCTTATCATGTTGTTGAAGTCATACAACAAGAATATACGAAAAATTTGCCTGGTTGCCGAAGGCAGTCTTTTTTGGAGCAAGAACAGAAAAGACAAGAACTATAACATCATTGTCATGGAAAAATTACGGGAGCTTTTCAGTTTGTTTGGTTTGGAAGATGTAGAGGTTGATATCAAAAGCATGAATAATGCCAATTTGATAGGGACAGGTATTGCGGCTTTATCCTGACACCTCCCTGCCTATCATCGTCATTACAGGGTGATCCTCCCAATCGACTTGCTTATAAGAATCTGACAGGAATGTGCCAGAACTCTCTTTTTAATGTAATAGCCCTCGCTACAGATAGTTGTAACGAGGGTTATTCTTCGTTTATAAGGGTGGGGACGCACCCTTATCCAACCTATTGCAGATATATCAAATCTATTTCAAGATTTAATAGACAATGTAGTGTGTAAAGTGGTTGTTTACTTAATCTTCAAAGCAAACCCACCTCCGGGTGCCAAATGAATCTTCAACTTACTGTCATTTTTTATCCGGATGGATTCACATTTATAATCACGCCCGATCCGGTGAGCATTTGCTCCGTCTTTAAACAATGTAGCGTCATACGTCTTACCACCCAGGAAAGAGCAATCCACTTCGATGTCACGTGCCGTCCAATCGGTGATTCCACCTACATACCAGACATTTCCACTCCGGCGTGCTGTTACGATATACTCTCCCATCTTACCATCAAGCACGATACTTTCATCCCACACTGTCGGAACATCAGCAATAAATCCTGTTGATTCCGGTTCGCGCATATAGTTGCTCGGCGTATCACACAACATATTGAAAGGAGATTCAAATACAACATACAGAGCAAGTTGGCGGCAACGAGTTCCCTGACTCATCGGTTCTGAATTGCAAGGATAATAGTTACCTTTCGAAGCATTGCGCATCGCCCCTTGAGTGTAGTCCATCGGACCGGATACTTGACGAGTGAAAGGAATCATCACGTCATACTTCACCTGGTCCACCGAAGCCGGGCTCCATTTCATCTGTTCCAGACCATTGACACCTTCAAAGTTCAATACATTCGGGTAAGTACGATTCAAACCGGCCGGTTTGTGCGTTCCGTGCAAGTCGAGGATCAGTTTGTATTTAGCACACATTTCGGCAGCCCGATAATTGAATGCAGTCATAAGCTGATCGTCACGATCCATAAAATCGACCTTAAAACCTTTTACTCCCATGTCGGCATAATGACGGCAAACGTTCTCCATATCACGTTCGAAAGCATAATAACCGGCCCAAAGAATAATACCCACATTTTTGGAGGCTGCATAATCTACCAATTCTTTCAGATTAATCTCTTTCACCACTTGCATCAAATCCGCTTGCAGATTTACCGCCCAGCCTTCGTCAAGTATCACATATTCAATACCGTTCGCAGAAGCAAAATCAATGTAGGCTTTATAAGTCGGATTATTTACTCCGGTCACAAAATCAACGCCATCCAAATTCCAGGCATTCCACCAGTCCCATGCTACTTTGCCGGGTTTGATCCATGAAAGATCCGTCAGACGGGAAGGGGCAGCCAACAAATAGCTCAAGTTGCTTGCTGCCAAATCCTTATCGGAAGTGGTAACAATGCTCATGCGCCACGGGAAATTCCGGGGTTTATCTACTTTGGCAATGTAAGCTTCATGCTCTTTCACCAACATTTGAAGTTGATTGTGTCCGCCCTGCATCATCTTCTTGGGGTATGGAGCGAAACGTCCCGTCAACCGATTTTCTCCTTCAATAGCAGACAAATAGAGGCCGGGATAATTCTCCAAATCGGATTCTGTGATACAAACCTTAACGCCTTCACCGGCATCCACGACTAATGGCAAAAACATCAAACGTTTTTTATTCAGCTTCGATAATGGATCGGTAGTATAAGTATTTTCGAATGAATTGAAATATTGAGAGTTATAATCACCGTCCTTTCCTGTTTTTACATAAGGTACAGAAGCTACCATATCGGATGGGAAATGATAATCTACTGTTTCATCTACCACGTTGAAAGGTTTCTTCGCACGGCTGACAAAGCGGTAAACAATACCATCATTGTATGCACGAAACTCGACATTCCAGTCTTTTTTAAACCGAAGAGTCAGTTCATTATAGTGGTCTCTCAATTCACTGGCACGATAGAAAGGAGAAGGAATCATCTGATCTACTTTTTTCCCGGAAGTGCCGGACAACTTTGCTTTCTCTCCCCAGACTTCTCCGTTATCCAATGTCATCGAAATCGGAGAAGGAGCAAGGATCTGCCGTCCGTTACAGTGGATGTCATAAGTCAGCTTATCACCTACGGTAATCGTCGTTTGAAGCTTTCCATCCGGAGAGTTCAAAGTAAATTGTTTTTGCGCCTGTACCGTAAGCGTACATGCGACAATACATAAGAATAATAAAATCTTCAGTTTTTTCATGGTTTTAATTATAGTAGTTATCAAATTATAGAAGAACGATACAAAAATAAAATAATATAGTATAGCAACCTATATGAAAACTAAAAAACAGAGATAAAAAAGAATACGTAATCCTATCTTTTTCCTGTCAGGGATTGAATACAATCGACTTCTTCCTGCTGATAAGGTACTCCAGTAGGACGATAGATATCATGAAACCATAATTCCGGTTCTTCACCCGACGGAATAACGTCATCCCAGGCAAAAATAGTATTTGTCTTTCCTGCAACAAATCCCCAATTGATGGCGCCTACCTTTTCTTTTTTCATCAAAGGAAGAACATTACAAAAGCGGCTGTCATTGCGACGGGCCATATATTCGGTACAGATCAACGGACGGTTAAGCATCTTCAGAAATTTGATACATTCGCCATGCCGTTCCTCATTATCGTAATTATGATAAGAGATGATGTCCGAATGATTCAACACAAACGCATTCAGGACATTCTTCCGGGGCGAATTATAGTCCCATACACCGGCAGTAATCGGTTGTGACGGTTTACAATCGCGCACCCAACGAAAGACATTCGTCAATAAGGGCAAAGAAGTTTCCTCGTGTTTACTATTCCCCGGCTCATTATACAAATCCCACATCAATATCCGGTCATCGTTAGCATAGGTCCGAACAATATCTTTTACATACTCTTGCAGAAAAGGATACAACGTCAGTGTGTCTTTACGCAAACTACACGAAGGGTCCTGCACCCAGCCGGAATTATGTACACCCGTCTTCGGTTCCGGTTGCTTGCCATAAGCCGACTCCGGATTCCAACAATCATCAAAGAACACAAACATAGGGCGGATTGAATATTGCCCGCAAATATTCAAAAAATCATCCATACGTTTCTTCATTCCTGCCGCATCATTTTGCCATACGACACTGCTCAAGAAAACGCGTAAAGTATTAAAGCCCAGTTCATGCGCCCATGATAGTTCTTTCTCAATCTGTTCAGGATCGAAAGTATCCGCACTCCACATTTCTATCTGATTGATTGCCGTTGCCGGAATATAATTGCAACCGACCAGCCAAGGCTGATTGTCATACCATTCTTGTATCTTCTCTTCCGTCCAACGACTGTTGTTTGAAGAATTAGAATCCTGTGTACAAGCGCATACACATATCCCCACTAAAAAGAATAAAAACACAACATTAACACACCATTTATTTTTCATGCTATTTTCAATTGATTAATATAAAAGATTCCTTGTTCTTTTAATTCCCGTTTATTTGATTATTTATGCCTGTCGTCTGACTGTTCCTTCCACACCACTACTCCTGCAGGTTCGAGGCGTGCACTGCCGATCAATATCTCCGCCTCATCGGGAATGGCTATTTCCTGAATGTCCGATGTATAATTCAAAGCGATGTAAAAACCATCCCGCCATTCCTTCACTACTCCGTATGGTAAATCTTCAGTCGGTACGCCGGCTTCCTTATATACACGACGTACTACTTCTTTCTCCAATTTCCCGTCATCGGTATCCGTTCCGATATAGGTGGCCGTTCCTTTACCCAGCCTACGGTGTATCACGGAAGCAGCTCCCTTATAAAACTGGTCCGCATACACAGCCCAAACATCTGTTCCGGCAGACGGGGTTAGTACGTCCGCCCAATTGTTCCAGGCGTATTCCATGCCCCCGAAATCGACCTTTCCATACAGATTGTGAGGCAGATGGTCATAGTACAGGCTGTTTATTCCGGCCAGTTGGTGGATGGGAGCAGCCAAAGGAGCCTCCCACAGTTTGGCATTACGGTCTTTCTGCCCGGTACGGC
>NC_021017.1:2095864-2128711 GCF_000210075.1 Bacteroides xylanisolvens XB1A | reverse complement strand
TTGACGCTGGAACTCCATTTCCCAATAGTTGTTCATATCGAAAAGCAGTCCAATGCGTCGGGAAGCCAGCTCTTTGGGCATACGGTTTTTCTTATCGTAGACGGCACGAAGCTTTTTCATCTCCTGCGCAATACATACATATTCTTCACCACCTGGAGAAAGAGTCACCCCGTCGGTCATTATCATGCCGTAATGATATTGCTCACTGCCTTTCAGAGGTTGACGGAAACGGTAATTGCACACAAACTTCCCACCACCTGCAAAAACGTGATACACCCACATACGCACAGCGCCGGGTAGGGGTTGTGGATTATACACTCCCCAGTTCACCTGACCGGGTTGTAGTTCCATCACTCCGAATGTTTTGCCTACACGGTTACGAAACTGGTCATTGGAAAACCCAAGATCTTCGGGAATCCCCATTCGAAAGCCCTGGCTACCTATTCCTTGATTATGTCCGGTCACCAGATAGCGGGTGTAGGTCAGGAAGTCCGTATGATCGATCCGTACCGGGTCAACCGGATTGAAAACAGGAATCAGGTTGGTAGTGATCCATTGGTCTTTATTAATATGCTGCCGGAGTATGTCCGCCTGCATATTAACAAAGCCCGCCAATTCGTCTGCCATGAAACGGTTCAGGTCGAGCATGGCATGAGGATTGGGCTTATCGGGTACTTCCTGCTGACTGGGAAGACGCACTTGGTCGAAGTCCTGATAAGTTTCACTCCAGAAAGAGGTTCCCCATGTATCATTCAGTTTGTCGATAGTCCCATATTTCTTTTGTAGCCAGACGCGGAATTTTAGTTGTGCATTTTCACTGTAATCCACTACTCCGTAGTGTCCCGGCTCATTGTCAATCTGCCAGCCGATAACAGCAGAGTGATTGCCATAACGAATTGCCAGACGGGAAACAATGTTTTCTACATAACGACGGTAACGGTCGCTACTCCAGGAAGCATGCTGACGCCGTCCGTGCTGAATGGAAACTCCATTATCCCGCTGAATCAATATATCGGGGTACTTTTTCGACAGCCAGGCAGGAGGTGTAGGAGTAGGCGTACACATGATTACTTTCAAACCATATTTCTCCGCCAAAGAGACTGCACGATCCAGCCACTCAAAATCATACTTTCCTTCTTCCGGCTCCATCATGGCCCAAGCAAACTCCGCAAAATGGGTGAACTTGATCCCCATCTCCGACATTTTCTTCAGATCACGTTCCCATTGGGAGGAATCCCATTGCTCGGGGTAATAATAAGAACCCAAAGCAAACAACTCTTCCGGAGGAAAAGACTTATCGACCGGAGACTGGGAAAAGGATGCCAATGAAAACAGTAAAGCTAAAACCAATAAAGATTTCTTCATGGATATTATTTTTAGAATCTATATAATAAGACATTTCTAAAAGAGAAAACCACATAGCCATTTATATAAAGAGGTCGTGTTTTGTATAAAACCGGCCTCTTTATGTTATGCTACACTAATATAATACTCAAAACTAGTATTTCTTTGTAAACGTGCAGGTATTTGTATTCATATCCAGCTTGACATGATATATACCGGCTCTGAAATTAGCTCCCGGTCCGAAGTTTTCTGTTTCCTGCCATTGATCTCCGTTCCAATAACCGCCCCGGGCTATTAAATCACCTTCAGACACAATAGTCACGTCAAACGAAGTAATTTCATTATTCCAACCTTTTTTCTTATAGAATCTGAACATAAAGTCATTGTTTAAAAATAGATTGGTTTCAAAAATACGATCCCCGGTCTTCACACAACAGATAAAATCTTTCGGGTTTTCCCATCCCCAATTTCCAATGTCATCAGCAAGAAGTCCGCTGATTCTAGGATGCCCGAAGGTAGCCCCAGTGATCCATACAGTTTCGGGGAATTCCGCACCAGTCGTTTTCTCTACATATATAAGTTCCCTATTCTTATTATAGGAGAGCTTATACTTGCCATCCGGAGCATTAAACTTATATTGGCCGTTTTCATTCGTAAAGTATTCCGGCTGAAGCATATAATCCAGATAGCTAAATCCTTCAAAATCGACAGTCTGCCCTTTCGTGAGATTCAACTCTACACCGATATAATTGGGATCATTAGATTGAGTCAGCTCTGTACCGTTTATTTTATAAAATTCTTCTCCAAGCTGCCCTTCGTCTACCCTATCAATAAACATACATATATTCTTATTCAGATCTATCCGGACACGGTATACTCCCGGCGTGAAATCCGGTCCGGCTACAAAATCACCGGTAAAATGTCCGCCACCAGTACCACCCGTTGCCGGATCACTATAAAACCAGCCTTTACCTAATAGATTAATAGGATAAGGATTAACAGTGGTGCTAGCCAGTTCACCTCCCCACGGACGTTGCTTATAGAATTTAAACTGGAAATCTTTAACCAGATAAAGAGTTGTTTCAAAAACATTATCCGATATCTTCACGCACTGGAATGCATCACTCGGCAAATTGAAGGTCCATGTGGCAACAGTCACCCGTCCGGCTTGAGGATGTCCGAAATTAGAACCGCAAACCCATAAACCATCCGGGTAGTTTACTGAACGATTTTCTAAATATATCAGTTTGTTTACCGGATCGTAAAACAGTTTATAGTTTCCGTCCGCCCCTATAAATGTGGCTTTATCCTTTGTTATATCTTCAAAGAAATCCGGTTGAAGCATCTTTCTCACATCACCGAAATTGCCGAAAGTCACTTCATCGCCTTCATGAAGTTCCAAAGCAATACCCAAGTAAGACGAAGCCTCCTCTAATATACCCATTTCATGTCCGTTAACAAGGAAGGTTTGCTCCTGAATATTTTCATCTTTTGCTTCAAAAGCACAAGTATTATTATTCAAATCAAGCGTAATAAGATATACTCCGGGTTGGAAAAGCGGTCCAGGGATAAAATCTCCCCCACTCTTTCCTGCAACCAGGAATGGGGTGGTAAGTGTTATATTGTCTTCCGGTAAAGTGGTAATCTCATTATCACCTTCTCCCCAACCTCTATGTTTGAAGAACTTGAATGAGAAGTTATTAGCCAGATATACAGTGAGCTGAAAAACGTTGTCAGCACTTTTATAACAATAAAGCACATTGTTGGCTCCGTCCATACTCCAGCCACTTGTAGTAACCACTCCCGCTTGAGGATGCCCCCAGTTAGCACCACAGAACCATAATCCTTCCGGATAAGTTGCACCGGCTTTTTCTACATACAGAAGTTCATTAACGGGATCATAAAGCACACTATAATCGCCTGTCTCTCCTTTAAAACGAGCTTTATTTTCGGACAAGTATTCAAAGTAATCCGGTGAGAGGATTGATTCTATACCGTCGGTTCCCGAAAATTCGATTTCCTGTCCCTTTTCCAAATGAAGCTTCTTCCCCTGAAAATTGGAGTAAATTTCTTCATCCAACACATTCCCCCCTACGGAAAGAGGAGAGGCAAGTTTCCATTCCGGCCAATTATCCCATTTCTGTACGTCATCGCTACAGGATGCCGCCAACAGAAGCAGAAAAATCGTATATATATAATATTTCATAATACAGTCATATTAAGATTATACATTTATTTTTTATATGCTTTCAACAAAGCCTGATAAACCGTTTCGTTCACCTTCACGATGCAGCCGTGTCGTGCACCCGGTCTGTCCGTGCCATCCTTTACATTAGGTCCGGAGAAGGTACGCTCTTTCCACGGTCCGTCCATAGAGGTCGACTGAAACAAATGATAGCCATAAGGTTTGGCAGCATAAGACTCCGCATAAATGAACCAACCGCTATGATTGGGCCGTTCGATAAAAATAGGTGCTTCGCGCATCATATCATTCGGAGTGACGGGTGCTCCCGGATTGGTGTAAGGACCGGTCAGATTGGAAGAGGTGGCAATACGGACTGTTTTCCCGGTTTCCGGAGCAACAGCCGGATCGCGTTCATCTTTCAAGATTGCATAATAAACACCGTTTACCTTCCGGATAATGGCATCAATAATAGCCATGTTCTCATCTGTACCAGTGAAGTTGAACAGTTTCTGCGGTTCTGTATACGTCTCAAAATCTTTTGTCAACACATAGAGAGTACGCATACTGTCCCAGTCATCCTTATCCGGATCGTTGCAGGCATGCCAGCTTATAATATATTGTCCGCTGTCCTTGTCATAAAACATCTTGGGTGCTCCCCAATAATAAGTAGTATAAAATCCCTGCGCATTACTACGATTAAAAATCATTTCATCCAACGGGGTAGACGTCCATGTCACCAAATCTTCCGACCGCCACAAAGCCAACGGATTGACTGCTATCATATAAAAAGCCCCATCATGTCCCTGACAAATATCTGGATGCCCAATGTAAGCACTATTGATTATCCGACCTTTATTCAGCGTCTCCCAATTTACACCATCCCGGGAAGCTGCATAATACAGCTTTCCATAATTAGCATTCGTCATGTGAGCAAATAAATATCCGCCATCTGTTTCTACCGGAATTTCTTCTCTGCCTGTTTCTACATCATCCGAGCATGCCCAACTCATTAAAGACAATAATAGACCAATTATATAGTAACTCATACGTTTCATATCTTTATATTCAGTTAATAGGTTTAATTTATATTTTGCTGCGCTTTGCTCTTATCTTCCGCCCAACCCGGACGTTCCCAAGTCTGCTTCAGCTCTTTTCCATAAGAAACCGCCTGTTCGACTGCATAATTAGGGATCGGCATGTACTGATGCGTCGGCATTACTCCCTTCGCCTTATACATTTCCTGCGCATATTTATTAAAACGGATCAAGTCAATTTTACGATTACCTTCATAAAAGAGTTCATGTCCCCGTTCGATCAGGATCGCATCCAGAAAAGCATCTTTGGTATTGGTTGCCACAGCCGGCAAATTTGCCAATCCGGCTCTGTTCCTTACTTGATTTACTGCATTTATAGCAGCCACAGAAGGAACGGTTCCTGTTTTGCGTACTTCTGCCTCTGCATACATCAATAATACATCGGCCCATCTTGCCAAAGGAATATCGGTACCCTGGAAAGTTGTCATGGTTTCCTGCGGAAATTTATTCATAATATATCCATTCCATCTCACCCCCAGATTGTCTTTATTAATGATAACACCATTCTTGTCTTTATAACTAGTCACAATTGTTTTCAGACGACCGTCGTTACTTTCGAAAGCATCATAGTATTTCTTATCCATACTGAAAGCCTGAAACCATCCGCCTCCCATTGGGAAAGGATCCCCTTTTGCCACATCGGAAGGTAAAGCCCACATCAGGAAAGGATTCGCATTTCCATGTTTCGGGTTACCATCGGCAGCCGGGCTACAACTGACAGCCATAATGATTTCTTTATTGAATTTATTGGCATTCTTGAACAGGTCAACGTATGGGGTACTTCCAGTTTTAAACAAATCATATTTACCTGTATTAAGTTCATTATACATATCCATCGCTCTCTGATAATAGCCTTCCATGTGTTCTCCCTCGTTCAGACAGTGTTTCATCAGGCAGAAACGGGCATAGTCACGCGTATAGCGTCCCAAATCCGGAGCCACCTCGGGAGCATTCTTTGCGGCAAACTCCAAGTCATCCGTAATCCATTGAGTCATTTCGTCCAAAGAAGGACGCACGGTATTCGATAACGCTTCCGGATCAATTACTTTTTCGGGGTCCAGGATGACCGGTACAGGACCGTAAACATGTAACAGAAAATACATCATCAATCCACGGCACAGACGCGCTTCTCCAAGCAGGTTATTCTTTTTTTCTTCTGTAAGAGCAGTCAGAGGAGCTTTCTCCAAAGTTCCAATGATTTCAGTCATACGGGTTATTTGAGCTGTTTTCGGGAAATGGTTGAGGTTACTGCCATCATCTACATTTCCACGCCAGTAATAAAAGCAATTACTGTAGTCTCCTTTAGTAAATCGTTCCCAGTCTGCACCTACTGTGGTAGCAGATGCACATATATCAGAAGTGGAATCAAACATACGTACCGTTCCTCCCGACTGTATATGAATACCGTGCTGCAAACCGCCTGAACCCATATCATACGTCCAAACCGTAGTGTATGGCAAGTAGCAAATCATCATATAGGAAACATACTCCTGCTCTGTAGAAGGATATTCTCCCTGCAACAAAGCTCCATAAATATAAGGATCAAAATTATTCTCACAACTACCGAATAATAGTTGCAAGGAAACAAGCATCGGTAAAAAAATCTTCTTTTTCATACGACATAATTTGTTAGATTTCATAGCTTGAAGTTTAGAAGGTTAATTTTGCACCTATTGAATAAACTCTCATTTGAGGATATTGCCCTCCGGTCAAATTAGAAGAGGAAGTGTTGATTTCAGGGTCATATCCTTTGTATTTGGTAAAGGTCAAAGGATTCTGAAAATCGACAAACACACGTATTCCTCTAATATATCCTTTAAATACAGATAACTCTTTGGGACCCAGATTATATCCCAGTGTGATGTTTCTTACACGTATATAAGAGGCATTTTCTCTTGTATAATCAAAGCCCAGATTTTCGGGTAAAGCCACTGATTTACTGATTGCGATACCCGGGAAGCGTCCGTTCGTGTTTGTCTGGGTATTCCAAATGTTATAAGAATAGATACCAACATTGTGCGCATCCACTCCTCTGGAGAGACCTCCGACATCTATACTATTGCCATATGCATCATTCCATTTCTTTACTCCCAATTGACCATACATGAATATATCCAAATCAAAGTTCTTCCATGTAAATGTATTCCCGAAACCAAAATATAATTTAGGTAACGTATTATCCATATAAGAGTCATTCACATCAATGATTCCATCACCATTTTTATCTTCAACAATAGGATATCCCGGCATACAAGCAGCAGGACCTAACGAACGTTGCGATTCGGGCATATTACTCTTATCCACATTGATGATACCGGTCGTTTTATAATAATAGAATGCATTCATCGGTTCATTTTTCCTTTTCTGATATTTTTGATAATCATAGTTGGGCATACGTTCTATCCATACCGCGTTATAATGGGACAGTGTAATTTGAGAGGTCCATTTGAAATCATGTGTTTGAAGATTCAGCGAATTCAAACTCACATCTACTCCGGTACGTTTATAATGTCCTCCATTGATAGGACGTGTTCCGTGCATTCCCAATAATTCAGTCGGTGCTGTACCCAACAAATGGGTTACGTCATTACGGAATACATCTACACTACCCCAGATTCTATCTCTAAGAACGGAAAAATCCAATCCGATATTTTTCATAACCGTCTTTTGCCAGGTTACATCTTCATAGTTGGCACCGGACAATATGTAAGGAATATAGGTAACTGAATTATTATTGAACTGAACATCTTCACGGGTAGTTGTTACAATACCATATAGTGTTGTACCTAAATTGTCACTACCAGTTTCACCATAACTGGCTCTTAGTTTCAACATATTAATCCAAGAGATATTCTTTATAAATGATTCTTCGTTCATTTTCCATGCTAGAGAAACAGATGGAAAGAGAGCATATTTCTTACTGGGAAAGAATTTATCCGTACCGTCACGGCGCAATGAAGCAGATACTACATAGCGACCCAATAAGTCGAAATTTCCTCTGACAAACTGTGACCTCTTTTCATTTTTATATTTATAAGAAGTCGGATAGAAAGGACCGTCTGCCATGCCTACACTGCTTCCCTGTATATGATCATTCGCATTTTCGTATGATATATCCGAACCATCGCCACTATCGAGATAACGTCCCATACCGGCCATCAGATTCATATCCAACAGCTCTCCAAACTTATGTTGAAATGTCAACGTACCTTCGAGAGTGCTTTGTTGCCTTTTTCCATATCCTAAGTTTCCTCTGGATTTACGTTGCAATGCGTAGTAAACATCAGAAGGTATGTATGAATCACGAGAGGTATTTTCCTTGTTCAATCCATACAACACTTTTGCCGAAAGCATATTCTTTATGATATCAACATCCAATGAGAAATTCATGTAATAACCACTTTGCTCGGACTTATCATTAATATCATGCATGGAAACAGGGTTAGGCGTCCGGCTAAATACATTATATTTCCCTTCGGCATCGTATATAGGAAGATAGGAAGGATAGAAAATTGCTCCGAAAAGTGCTCCGGCTCCCTGATCTCCTAAGTTCCCAACATCCCCGCCAACAGTAGAGTTCGTGTAATTATTCTGATTCAAATTGACGATTGTTGTCAGTTTCAAAAAGTTAGTCAGTTGGGAGGTGATATTTGTACGCAAAGAGTAGCGCTCCATATCCGAATTATGAACGGTAGCATCTTCTTTATAGTAGTTAACACCCAGATAATATTTAAACTTTTCAGAACCACCGCTAATCGTCAGATTATGATTGGTCACCGCACCTGTTTTCAGCACTTTGTCCAACCAGTCCGTAGTCGGAGCATTGGCTATTTGTGTCGGTGTAAAGATAGGTGTCCACTTATCATCATAAGCGGTATTTCCATAAGGATACTGACCTTTGTCATATAAATAATTCTCCTTACTGAAAACATTGACCATGTTCATCAATTCGGGACCACTCAATACCTCCAGATAAGGATAATGTTTCTGTATGGAATAACTTCCTTCATACACTATGGTCGGTTTTCCTTCTTTTCCCTTTTTGGTAGTCACCAAAATAACACCATCGGCAGCTCCGATACCATAAATGGCAGCAGAAGCATCTTTCAGGATTTCAATAGATTCAATATCGTTGGGATTTAATCCTGCCAATCCTGCACGGTTGACGGAGGAAGGAAGTGATGTGCTCCCCGTACCGACTTCAAAAGAGCCGCTAGGCATAACCACTCCATCTACCACATAAATCGGTGTACCACCTCCACGAATGGAGATATTGATGCCTCCCCCCGGCTGGGGACTGGATACGGTTGCCTGCAAACCGGCAGCACGCCCCAACAACATTCCGGAAATATTACTGGTAGCTGCTTTCGATATTTTTTCTGTTTTTACTGTAGCAATAGAAGTAGTCAGATTCTTGCGGGAAGTCGTACCATAGCCTACCACTACCACCTCATCTAAAATTTGCTGATTTTCAGCCAAGGTCACGGATAAAGAGGTCCGGTCGCCCACTTTTACTTCCTGTGTCTGATAACCAATATAGGAAATCTCTAATACGGCTCCCGGTGATACTTCCAGCGAGAACTTCGCATCCAAATCAGATGCGGTTCCGTTAGCCGTTCCTTTTTCCTTGATGGTAGCACCGATGATCGGTTCACCATTGGCATCATTCACCACACCTGTGATTTTACGCTTTTTAGTGTCTTTAGAGGTATTCTGCCGTTGCCCTTTCTGGACAACAATGTTTTTACCTTTTACCTCATAAACAACATCTTGCCCGTACAATATCTGATCGATAGCCTCATTCAACTGCTTTGCCTTTACACTCACAATTTTCTTTGTATCCAGATCTCCCACTTTATATACGAAAGAATATCCGCTTTTATTCTTCAGTTGCGTCATTGCTTCTTTCACTGAAACATTATTCATTTTCAATGAAACGGCCTGGGCTAGCATTGCTATGTTAAGGCAAAAGAGAGCCACGACCATTAATATGGCCTTCTTCCTGTAATTCATAAAATAAACAAATTATTTAATTAAAACTTGAATAACTCGTTTTAAAAGAGATGTATTTTGCTAACTTTGCATTATCTCTTTTGAAAACATGCTCACGTTTGAAAGTTGTTGAAGAAGAGATTCAGGAGCCGGAAGATGTTCGAGATCTTCCGGTTTTTATTTTTCTCTCCTTATTCATTCACTAAAGACTATTCAGTATTATTTTCTTCCTTCATATTCTTCAATTTCTAAGGTTAAACAATCATAGTATTATAAATCTCTGGTAACCGGTTAATAGATAGTTATATTGCGTTCTTCAATCTTATATTGTATTTTCTCCGTAGATGCCAACGCATCCAATACTTCCTGAATACTTTGCTCCCGACGGACAAAATTACCGTAGAACCGGAAGGTATTTAAAGAATCATTGGCAATGCGAATAGTTACATTGTAGCTACGTTCCAATTCTTTCACGATGTCCGGCAGAAGCTCTTCATCAAAAAACAGATAACCGTCCGTCCATTGCGAAGCATTAGAGGCTGTAACTGTTTCTACTGTCATCCGTCCGTTCGTTTTATTCAATATTGCTCTCTCATCAGGCGCAAGAATTGCTTCTTTCTCTTTTTTCAGTAAATTATTCAGTTCTACTTTCCCTTCCAATAAAGATACTACGACTTCATGATCCTCCGGGTAATCGCGAAAATTAAATTTTGTTCCCAGTACTTGCAATTGTAAATCTTTAGTCTTTACAAAGAAAGGGAGTTTTTCATTCCGCCGGACTTCAAAATATCCCTCACCTTCCAGTTCGATCATACGATTATCAACTCCGAAACCTTGTGAGTAAGTCATTCGTGAACCGGCATTCAGCCAAACCAATGTACCGTCCGGCAAATAAAGCTTTGTCCTCGATCCTAAAGGAGCTTCTACGGATATATCCGCGAATGTGTCTTTTACATTCACTCCTCCCTGCCAATAAGAGAAGCAGCCGACTGCAAGTATGACTGCGATAATCGCTGCATAACGCCACAACATTGACAACCGGAATCCATGATGAGAAGTTTTTTCTATTTCCTTCCGATTTCCGATACGTTTCTTAAATGTATCGAACGCTTTATCTTTATTGTATTTCGACGCAGCTTCACGACTGACAGCAGAAAACCAGACTTCCCGCTGCTGAATAAAGTAATTCTTATTTTCAGGTGATGCAGCTACCCATGCTTTCAGTTCGGCTAAAGCATTTTTGTCCAAACCTTCCGTCAGATAGGTTGCAATCAATTCATCAATATGTTTCTTTTCTTCTTCCATTTTTCTGCGTTCTATAAAGGAGACAGTAGTTTTTTAATTGAGGGTAGTCTGAAAATGACTTTTTTTCGTTTTTACCCGAAAAAAAATAAAAGTAGAGTAATCAGATATTTACTTAGATTCATTTGTAAAGATGCTAATGCATTCTTTATATGATATTTAACCGTATTGACAGAGATGCCTAACTCTTGAGAAATTTCTTCGTATGATTTTCCTTCAAAACGGCTTTTATCGAACACGCGACGACATTCGTTCGGCAATTTATCAATGGCTTTATATATTTCCTCTTCCAGTTCACGCTCCAGCAATGCACCTAACGGATGCGAATCGGAGATCGTCATTTTATCGTCTGTTATCTCATCAGGCATTAGAGATGAAAACGCGATCTCACGCTTTTCCCATTCAGAATTCAGATAGTTGATACAACGATTACGGACGGCTCTCACCAAATAGCTACGGATAGAAACGGAAATCTCTAACGTTTCACGAATCTCCCATAAATGAAAAATAGTATCCCCGACAATGGTTTCCGCGAGGAATTGATCTTTTACATAGCCACTTGCGACATGACACAGCAGAGCATAGTGACGGTCATAGATGTATTGATAGGCGTCTTCGTTGCCTATCTTCAACTGCTCTACTATTAAAGTTTCAGTGTGCTCCATGAATGTATTAGTCGAGTTAATGGCACAAATTTAGAGAAATTGCAGCAGACTACCTAATATCCATATTAATATCTTCAAGGACATCACAATCCAAAAGAATTATAAAAAACTTCTCTCGTTGATTTACGAGATATAGAATAAAAAGTTATTTTTGCACCGTTTTTTAATTTTATCTTAAACTAGTATTATGTACAAGATTTTTCACGGCTTCCATCTAGTGGAAGCTTATCAGGACTTAAAGAAAGCCAAACGATTGGCAAAAAATCAGACAGTGGCCAGATGCATAAAGCTAACCGTAGCTATTACCCTTTCCCTTATTTTATGGCTCCTCCCTATTGACACATTTGGTATAGAAGGGTTAACAGTTATAGAACAAAGACTTATTTCTATCTTTATTTTTGCCACACTGATGTGGGTATTCGAGGCTGTCCCTGCATGGACCACTTCCGTATTGATTGTCGTTTTATTGTTACTCACCGTTTCCGACAGCAGCTTATGGTTCCTTACTCAAGGAATCTCGACAGAAGAATTGGGACAGACAGTCAAATATAAGTCCATTATGCATTGCTTTGCCGATCCAATCATTATGTTATTTATTGGTGGGTTCATACTTGCCATCGCAGCAACCAAAAGCGGATTGGACGTATTGTTGGCACGCGTCATGCTAAGACCTTTCGGAACCCAATCACGCTATGTACTATTAGGATTCATTCTTGTTACAGCTGCATTTTCAATGTTCCTTAGCAACACGGCTACAGCTGCCATGATGCTCACTTTCCTAACTCCTGTATTAAAAGCACTTCCGGCAGACGGTAAAGGAAAAATAGGTCTGGCTATGGCTATTCCTGTAGCTGCTAATGTGGGTGGCATGGGAACTCCTATCGGCACACCGCCCAACGCAATTGCCTTAAAATACCTGAATGATCCGGAGGGACTGAACCTGAATATCGGTTTCGGAGAATGGATGAGTTTTATGTTACCCTATACTATTATTGTATTGTTTATCGCTTGGTTCATACTTTTACGATTGTTTCCCTTTAAACAAAAAATATTGAATTACAAATTGAAGGTGAAGCCAAAAAAGACTGGCGTTCCATTGTGGTTTATATCACTTTTGCTATCACAGTCATACTTTGGATGTTTGACAAGGTGACGGGAGTAAACTCTAATGTAGTAGCTATGATTCCGGTAGCCGTTTTCTGTATAACGGGAGTCATCACCAAACGCGATCTGGAAGAAATCAGTTGGAGCGTACTCTGGATGGTAGCCGGCGGCTTCGCCCTGGGCGTTGCTTTACAAGAAACCGGACTGGCGAAACATATGATTGAAGCTATCCCATTCAACACATGGCCTCCTGTATTAATGATTGTCGGCTCCGGACTTATTTGTTATGCTATGGCTAATTTCATCTCACATACAGCTACGGCAGCATTGCTCGTCCCCATCCTAGCCATTGCAGGAAGCAGCATGCGTGAGAATCTATCTTCCTTAGGTGGAGTAGAGACTTTATTGATTGGAGTGGCAATCGGTTCATCATTAGCAATGATATTGCCTATCAGTACTCCTCCCAACGCATTGGCACACGCCACAGGCATGATTCAGCAAAAGGATATGGAAAAAGTCGGAATAATCATGGGAATCATCGGACTGATATTGGGATATACCATGTTAATCATCCTTGGCTCCAACAAATTATTATAAAAAATACTCTTTCCATACAAATAAGCCCTGTGAGAAGCAATCATTCTTACAGGGCTTTTTTGCTAATCAGTCTTACTTGAAAACCTGGAAAGAATCTCTTTTGATATTGCTATCCGTTGTTTCAGATAGTGGCAGACTTCTTCCCACCGATAATATGGGAAAAAGGATGTGACCACCGGAATGGTTGCTTCTTGCTCATTCAAAAGTATTTTGACCCAGACTTGACAGTCCTTATCACGATAGAACACCCATTGCACATTAGCTGCCATCGGAGCAATCTCATAATCTTTCCAATAAATGGATACGGAATCAGGTGATGCGATCTGTATATCCGTTTTTCCTATACCCATCAATGTTACAAAAGGAATGACAGTCTCTGCATGCGCAAAACGAAGATTCACCCGATTGTCCGATTGCCCGTTAATTGCCTGCTCTGCCGTTTGAATAAACTCTGAAAGTAACGGCCATGCAATTGCAATCGGCAGCATATTCCCAACTGGCGCTGCACTTTTAGTCAGATATTGCCGCAAGTTTTGTGTTTGCCAATAACCATACCATTCTTTATCATTGAAAATACCTTCCATATTAAAAGGTAAGCCCGTATCAGGAAGTATAGCTGCTATTGAGAACAAAGCCATGACAAACTCCCGTTTTTCCTGTTCTGTTTCTTGTCCTGAGGTGAGAAAAATCCTTTTCATGACAGGTGCAAAAACTATCTTATCTTGCACAAATGATTCATACAAAGAAATCCAGTCACCTTTCTCTTTATAATAAACATAAGGCTTGTTCAAATCAAAAAAACGAAGAAGTGGATTATATTGCTTTCCTGCACTTTTCTTTATTACCAATGAGGAATCCTGTTTTTCCATACCAGAAAGAAAAGCATCCATACTACTAATACAACGAGGAATATAGGAAGCTATCGCTTCAATTCGCGCCGAATCTACAAATATTTGAGGATAACGCAATAGCATACGCTCTGCTATCCCCTTTTGTTCCTGCTCTCCTACTGCCGACAATTCTCCCCATTGTCCTTCGAAAGCTTCGGACAGCCGTAATACCGTAGCAAGCAGTTCCTGACCTTTTACAGTCAATCTTTTTTCCTGCTCCGCCAATATAAGCACATTTCTAACCTTCTCTAATGCTTTTCCCGAAGTCGGGAACCGTGCTCCGTGCCTTCCTAAATGATTGATATAAAAAGGAACCATACCATCATGGTTCAAAACAGATAGATTCTTTATAAAAGGATACGGCATAGCCGTTCCCGCATATTTCTGAATTGCACTTTGCCCGAATAAAAAAGTTATAGGGAAAAGCAGACCAGCTAAAAATATCAATATTGCTTTCATCCGGCAGAATATATATTTGTTTGCCAAACATAACAACCGGACATAGAACAATGTTTATATACGCCACCTACTATTTCTCATTTTTTAAATTGATTGCCGGATAAGATCCTGTCTTTTCCGACTCTCCATACTTGCTCGGACTTACACCATAATATTTTTTAAATACCTCACGGAAATATTTCGCATCCGAGAACCCGACCATATCGGTAATTTCCGCTATTGTATATTCGCCCTGCTTTAGCAATTGTGCAGCATGTTGCAAACGTATCATCCGGATATAATCAGCCGGAGCATAACCTGTCAAGACCTTTAATTTATTAAAGAAACTCGTACGACTCATGTGATGGCAACTGCTAAGCATTTCTACATTAAAATCCGGATCCCCCATGTTCTTCTCTATACATTCCTTGACCGAAGCTATAAATTTCCAGTCCAAAGTATTAGTACAATTAACCGGAAAATTCTGTTCTTCCTCTTCGATACTATTATAAACCTGACGGAGCAAAGCACGATTCGCCAGTAAATTCTTAATCGTTGCCTTGAGTATTCCTACACTGAAAGGCTTGGTGATATAAGCATCCGCTCCGATTTCCAGCCCTTCGAGCATATTCTTCTCGTCTCCCAATGCTGTCAGCAAAACGACCGGAATATGAGACATCTCAAGATCCCCTTTTATCGCTGAACAAAGTTCATCTCCGCTCATTTCAGGCATCATTATATCGGATATAACAAGATCCGGATTAAATTCCCTAATTATGATTAGTGCATCCTTTCCATTCGGACAAGCCTGAATATTATAACTCGTCTTCAGCATATCCACCAGATAATTGCGCAAATCATCATTATCTTCCACTATCAGGATACGTTGTAAGGAACTGTTTATCTGGGATATCTCCATAGCCGGCAAATCAGAAATACTACCCGGTATGATAGTCTCCGGACGTTCATCCGGCAGCCTGGGAGAAATAAATTTAGCTTTATGAAGATGGCTATTTCCTTTCGGGAAAGTTACTCGTACACAAGTGCCTTGTTGTTCATTGCTCTGAATCTGAATCTTGCCTTTATGTAATTTGACTAGTTTGTATACCAACATCAGCCCTATTCCGCTACCTGTCACTTTTAGATTGACAACATTACTACCTCTAAAACAGTTCCTGAACAATTTCTTCTGTTCGCACGAAGGAATACCAATTCCCGTATCTTTCACCTCAATGCTCCACGTGTTTCCTTCCTCGCAGGCGGAAATGCAGACACTACCTTCTTCAGGTGTATACTTCAATGCATTCGACAAGATATTTTTCAAAATAGATCCCATTTTGTCACTATCAAACCACACATTCAGATAGTCAAAATTGCTTTCATAAACAAACCTGACATGTTTCATTTCAGCATATTTGCGAAAAGCGGCACAAACATCATTCATAAAAGTATTCAGCTCATACTCGGAAACATAAAGAGTGGATGAATAGACATCTATCCGTTCGAAATTTATCAAGTTCGTTGTCAGCTGAAGCAATGTATTTACATTCTTAAGAGCCATATTCATATGAGGTAACGCCTGTTCGGTCACCATACGATTTTCTATGACTTCCTCCAGCGGAGCTTTTATCAACGTAAGCGGCGTACGTATGTCATGAGCCGTATTAATGAAGAACCGTGTCTTCTCATCCGACACTTTCTTCTGCTTTTGCAACATGATGATACGAAAGATGATAATCATAACCAATACCAACAGAATTGCATATCCCACCATAGCCCACAAACTGGCCCATACCGGAGGTGTTATAACAATCTGAATGTTCCTTGTCTCATAAGTCTTATACTTCTCTTCATTGGATACGGCACGAATTTGTAACGTATAACTGCCAGGAGGCAGATTTCTGACAAGAATCCGGTTATCCTGACTTGGACGACTCCATTCTTTATGATAACCATCAATTTTCCATGAATAAAGAATGTTAGAAGGATAATCATAATTAATGGATGCCACATCAAGGGAAAATGTATTTTGTCCGTAAGCTAGTTCCAGCCGGTCAGTTTCATCAATGTCCTTCTTCAAAGGAGATCCGTCATCACCCGGATAAACAGGATGATAAGCAATCATAAAATCACGTAATAACAGGCGTGAGTAATGCGGTTCCGGTATCTGTATATTTGTCGGGAACTTAACTGCACCTTCATTACCGCCAAAAACAAGTGTGCTTTTATTCCAGGCGGTGGCAGAACCTGCATTAAAATTGACACTCATCAATCCTTGTTCCCGTGTCCAATTACGAAAAGAATGTTTCTGGGGGGAATAGATTGTAATACCGGTTTCCGTACCCATCAGAAGACTCTCGTCCTGACGTGGAAGAATTGTATAAATATTGTCAGAAATCAACGCACAGTTATCAGTACGATATTGATGGATAAACTTTTTCTTATTAATGTCATAAACAAGAAGTCCGGCTCCACGGGTACCGATATACAGGATACCGTCTTCTCTCTGGTATAATGCACATATATAGGGAGACTCAATAGGCAGATCAATATACCGGTAAACTCCGGATTCCTTGTCAAGCAGGTAGAGTCCCATTCGCGTACCAATCCACATCAGCCGGCCGTCCTTCTCCTGAATAGTAGTAATAGAACTTACTCCCGGATATAAACGTACATTTTTAGTCTCAAGATTGATACGCTTCAGATGATAATATCCACCGGACCAGATATCACCTCCTGAATCTTTTTTAATGTCATAAATATATTGGTCGGGACGTACTCCTGCAATGGCAGCAGGAGAAAGATAAGTTACCTTAAACCCTTTCTTCTTCTCTATCTTGTAAATACCCGATGTATAACCACCAGCCCACATTACACCGGGAGAGACTTCACACAGCGCTAAAAAAATGTGATTCTCATCATTCGGTACCGGATCAAAGGAACTAAAGAAGGAACGCCATTCTTTTGTATCAGTCTGATAGAAACTGATACCGTTACTAGTTGCAAACCAGAGGTCACCGTCACTATCCTCCACCACATCATGAACCTGATCATTCACCAGTGACCGGGTATTACCAAGAGAATGTCTTATCAGGTCATAACTTCCATAACGGTTGTTACGGATTGTAATGCCGGTGGGATAATTTGCGAGCCAGATGCGATCTTCTTCATCCACATAGACATCATTAATATTATTTCCATTCATCCCGTTATAACTGCTATAATCAGCTGTTATATAGGGTTCACTCATGTATGTATTCACATCCAGCTTATATACACCTTTTCCCCCAGTAGCCACTAGAAGTTCATGAGCGTTTAAAGCAGCAATCTGGTTAACCTCTACATGATTGGGGAATTGACAAGAGATGATTTTTCCTGTTCCCCCCATGTCATATATAAGTATTCCCTCTTTATAGTTTCCCACAAATAACTGCTTTGAAACAGCATGGTAATAAAGTTCATGCACTGGAGCGATGCTTTCCAACGCTTCATCAGGAATCACCTTTAACTTCCCTTCTTCTATTCCGGCACGAAATAAACCACTTCCCGTACCTATAAAAAAATGGTTACCATCTGTCTGTTCAATGGTAGTTATTTCACCGTCGACCGGCACCGACATATGTAACACTGTTCCGGTATGGGTATCATACCAGGTAATGCTATCTTTACAGCACAACCATATACGGTCATTTTTGTCCAAATAACCATAATTCAGAAATGCTTGCGACTTATTTCTGATCAGTTCCGGATGCACATAAGCCAGTTCAAACTTGTCATGCTGCGAATCATACCTAAAAATACGACCTTTCTGACCAATTACCCATAATACATTTCCGTTGTCCATATAAAGCCAATTCAAGGCAATCCGTGAATCCAACGTCATGTTATCGTCTGAAAAGTTGTAATGCTTGTTTGCCATCATAACGGTCTATCCCTTCTTGAGTCAGAAACCACATATACCCCCGTCGGTCTTTTTGGATATGGTATATTTTCTGATTATTCAACCCGTCTTCCAGTCCTATGTACTTATAAATCTGCCCCTTGCTTACAGTACAATTAATGAGAAGAAGTACAAACAAAAAGAATCCTCTCATTTTTATAAAATTACTCATGTCTTTCACTAATATTCAAAAAATACTCTGCAAAAATATGAAAAAATTAATTAAAACGCAAGTCGAAAATGTATTCATATTTCAACCATCAATTAATATTAATAGTCATATTTCCAGTTTTAAATTTGTTGAATATTGTAAAGAAGAGCTAGAATTTCAACAGCCCCTTAATATGTAAAATTTCATAAATGCATAAATAAAAAGCTATTCTAACATTATTAAAATAGCTTTTTATTTATATATCATCTATTAAACAATACGGTAGTTACACTCTCTTTTCCTAGATAGAAAGCCTTTGCTTTTATCAGTGGAGCATTGCATACTACCGGAGTTTGCCATTCTATGGAACTTTCCGTAGGCTCACTTCCATCGGTTGTGTACCGGATTACCGCATTGGGAATGGCAGTATTAGCCAGTAGTAATCCATCCCTTATCATAATACCGGGAGGAGACACCCGGAAATTTATTCCTCGCTTTGCCAAACGTGGCAACTCATAATCTATAATACCGGCATTGTATTTCCGTTTGGCATCCATATATACTTTGCCGTCCGGAGATAATGCCCACGATGGTTGAACATTCCAAGCACGTTCTGCCAATCCGAAGACTTTTGGGAAAAGATAATATTCTACCTGTTCAAAACTACGGATTGTTTCCGACCATATTTGTCCGGATAGACCTTTGATATTCTGATAACCTTCCTTTGTCAAGGGTTGTTTTCCGTTTGAAGCAGCTTTCACATCAACAGGTTCACCTTTCAAATTCCGTCGTAAAGACTTATAAATATCAAAAGGCAACATATCAAACGTCACATATTCATCCACATAACCGCCCCAACGCAATCCCGGTTCCTCCACATGATAGCAATAGGCCATATCCAAATAGAAGTTACCCACATTACAGAGTATAATCGGGTAGCCCGCATTAGCTAGCTTATACGGTACTTCATCCCCACCCTGCTCCGGAATAGTGTTCCAACAATAATTTAAGACCTTACTGTTTTTGAAATGTTCGTTAACGGTATTATCAGGATTCATAACAATGTCCTGCCATCCGACTGCCTGTATGTTACGTTTGTCCAGCATTTCCAATATTTGTTCCAGAAAATAATCCTTCAGATCCCGTATCTTAGTCAGTCCGTTCTCTTGCATAAAAGTGCGGCAGATAGAAGAACCTTCCCAAATACCTTCCGGCACTTCATCTCCACCCACATGGAAAGCAGTCAGTTCTACTCCTGCATCCTGATACATCCGTACGATTTCGTCAATCACTTTTTCAAGAAAATGATAAGTGGAAGGCATGGCAACATTAATCACATTGTCTGTAAAATTTTGTGCAGACAGATATTGGGAAGTATCTGCAAAGTCAGTCAAAAGATATTCTTCCGCTTTCGATTGGTCTGTATCTATATATTTCTGATAACGGGCATTCATGGCTTTAATCGCTGCCCGGGAATGTCCGGGAATGTCTATTTCGGGAATAACTCTGATATGCCTTTCTTTTGCGTATTTCAGAATATCCATGAAGTCACTGCGAGAATAATATCCATTGGCCAATGAAGTAGTATCTGTCTCATTCCATCCCCAGGCATACGCAGGATAAAGACATGTCTGTTCATCTATGGTATGTCCTCTGCGAGAAGCTATTTCTGTCAATTCCTCCAATCCGGGTATTTCCACACGCCAGGCCTCATCGTCACTCAAATGCAAATGCAGTACATTCATCTTATAGAATGACAATATATCGATCAATTTCAGCAGATCCGCTTTCTTTGTAAAGTTGCGGGCTACATCCAACATAATTCCCCGATGCCCCATGTCCGGATAATCGGTAATATGAAGATTAGGTAGCGAAGAAGAAGTTAGTTCCATGTTATCTAATAAGGCAAGCAATGTTTGACAAGCATTAAATATGCCATGTATATCACTAGCTTTCAAAGTCAACCGGTTATTCTTTATCACGATTTCGTAATATTCATCGGGATATTGACAGGTAATAGGAACCTCCATTTTCTTCAATTCAATGATTGTCTCTTCATCCTTATCGGAAACGTTACATCTTAATAATGAAGTCAATTGACTTTTCAATAAAAGAGCTTCCTCTTTAAACGCATCATCAAACTTCAGACAGACTTTTTGAGAGAAAGAAGAAACACCACCCATCTTTTCCACTTTTTTAGGAGCAGGAAAAAGAGAAAGCATATCACAATCTACCGGTTTGCTGAAATCATCATTCTGCTTATAGAAATAATTTCCATCTGCATAGGGAAAGCTGTTCCTCGAGCTAACCCATTGGACATCGGGCTTAAAAAGCTCGATCTCGATGGGGACATTTTGCGGTTGTAACGGTTTTCCTTTTTCATCGGTAGTTACCACATAAGCCCCTTCAGGAACCGAGGACACATTAATCACATTTCCTTCACTCAATATAGTAAAAGTAATTGTTTCACCCGGTGGCAATGCCTGGTAGTGTTCAGTCGGGTACATTTTATAGTAAGTCGAACCCAAACATTCAATTTCCAGCGGTGCATTAATAGGCTGCTGATAATAAATAGGTGTCTGATTAAAATAGATCACCCAATTATTAGTCAAGGATTTATTCCCATTATTCGTCAGACAGAATGTATTCTTAAAATACATGGCTTCCACACTATCTTTTTCCAGTTTCCATGTTAAGGATAGCTGTGAGGAAGGGGGCTGTTTACCAGCCCCGCAACCAAACAGGCATATCCCCAACATCATTATCCATATATTCCTCATAGTTATCATAAGGGAATTATTTAGTTAATGAACGAATACATTCCACTTCTTCTGTCGAATAAGGAGTTCCATCACTACGAAATATATCGTGGAACCACAATGGAGGTTCAACAACATCAGGCAATGGAGTGTCCCATGCAAAGATTGTATTTGTTTTTCCGGCTACAAGTCCCCAGTTGATTGCACCGATATTTTCTCTCTTCAGCATTGGCATAATATCCTGGAAAGTACTATTTTGAGTACGTGCCATATATTCTGTACAAATCATCGGGCGACCGTATTGCTTCAATGTATCAATGAGTTGCTGATGCGAATTCACGCCTTCATACGTGTGGTATGTTATCACATCCGAATTTTCCAATTGGAACTTATTCAGATTAGTCAGACTCATATCCCAAACTCCGGCCGACAGAGGTTGTGACGGATTCACCGTTCGTCCCCACGTAAATATTTTCTGCAATAACGGCAAACTTCTTTCACCGTATCTATATCCTCCCGAACCTCCGGGCTCATTATATAAGTCCCATAATACGATTCTCTTATCATCCTTAAAGGTAGTCAGGATATCTTTCACATAGCTTTCCAATACCGGAAGTATCACTGCCGTATCGCCTTTATAATACAGATCACCCGGGTCACGTGCCCATCCCGAATTGTGTACTCCCGGCTGTGGTTCCGGCTGTTTGCCAGCCTGATATACAGGATTCCAGCAATCATCCAGGAAGACGAAGATGGTAGAGATATGATGCTTGTCGGCAATAGTAAGGTATTCATTGATACGTTTCTTAAAGCCTTCCTTATCTGTTTCCCAAACCAGGTGATGCAAATATACGCGCATACAGTTCATGCCTATTTCTTCCGCCCAACCCAGTTCACGATCAATAGTCACCGGATCAAAAGTATCTGCCTGCCACATCTCCATTTGGTTGATTGCCGTGCTCGGAATAAAATCGCATCCACGAAGCCATCCCCATTGTTTATACCACTCATTAGCCTGCTCTTTTGTCCAGACCTCACGAACAGAGACAGTTTTCTGGTTGCAGGCAATCAACATAACACCAATAAAAAAGGAAAGTAATATCTTTTTCATATAATCGTTTTACTTTATCAAATTAAAAATCTTTCTATTTTCTCCATGTAAATATCACCATATCACCCGGTTCGACTGCTATCGTAGAACCGTCCGGAGTAGTCGTTGAACCATTTTTCAACACTCTGCTAACAGAACTATCCACATCAATAGACAGGTTCATCACATTACGAAAATCTCTATTTACGACCACAAGATACTGATTCCCACCTTTCTCCAATACAGAGACAACAGCACCTGTATCACTCGTAGTCAATGATTTTATAGGAGTCGGCAAACTTCCCAAAGCCTTCGTACCTTCAGGTATTTCACTTCCGGTGTGAGATACTGAAATAACCTGTGCTCCCAAGAATATACCCGCAAGTTGCTGTACTTCCTGATTAACTGTCTTGACCAAATCATACACTTCGGTCGGTTCGTCATGTTGAAGTCCGCGATAGGTAAAATACTGGATTGCCTGCGCACCATAAGCTAAATCACTGAAGACTTGTAATCTCAACTCGGGCAATGTCGGTATCTTATAAAAATGAGTTTCATCAAGCTTATGGGAAAGTGCAAGTGCAAATGCCCAGAACGGCTTATTATTCTCTTTAGCAGCAGCCGATATTTCTTCCAGATTCCGATACCAGTCCGGACGGACAATGCTGGGAGCACCATTTATAGATACAATAGGATAATTGTCAAACGAAATAAACGGAACAGGGACTTGTTCTATAAACGACTTTACATTTTCAGAATAAAGTTCTTTCCCCCATGCCCAATTGGGGTACAAGTTGATATAACAAGGATGATGACTGTCGATGGTTTTAATCTTCTTCACCAATTCGCCCAAGCCCGGCAAATCATTCACTTCCGGTTCATCCTTCAAATGATAGGCATACAAAGCCGGATGATTCATCATCGCTTTTACAACCTCTTCGGCAGTAGCGACAGACAAGAGATCCTTACAAGAAGTTATCATTTTCACTCCGGTCTTCTGTGCAGCGTCAAGCACCTTCAATGTTGTTTCCAAATCATCATACCATCCCAGATAAATATTAATGCCGGATGCTTTCATCACCGGGAATTTCTCCAGCGACTTGTCTGCTTCCACTCCGGTCCATGCTATAATCGGGAATTCTCCATCAGTTGTAGGGATATAAGAATTACCCTGAATGATCTCAATTTCTTGTGTCTTTACTCCATTAGGTACCACGCGGAATACAGCCGTACGTCCGGTTCCTGTATTTGCATTTGCAGTAATTGTCACAGTTCCGTTTCCACTTCCTTTGGCCGGTGAGACGGTAACCCAAGACTGATCCGTCTCGTTTACAAATTTCCATTCCGTATTAGACTTTATCGAATAAACCTCCGTAAAACCGTCATTACCGATCTGTAACTTCTCCAAATTCCCGGAAATTGAGAAAGAAGCTTTCTCCGGGTCCATCGAACAAGACATTAATAACATTGGCAACATCGAGAAAAAGAACGTAACCAGAAATTTCTTACTATATGTTTTCATTGATATATACATAATTCTATTGAATATTAAATTAAAGACTATTAATCATGCTCCCCTCTTAATTGTAAGGAGTCAATCGTATCACTTCACTGGCTTTATCAATATGTATCGTATAAAGTCCGGCTTTAAAATCAGGACCGGGAATCAAATCACCGGGAGCATTTCTCGTTATCAGGTTAGCAGGCTCAACCGTATATAGATTCTTCGTGTCCTCCTCTTGCGCCCAACCATATCCCCGATAGAACTTAAATCCCATAGTTTGGTCAATGTAAACGACTGCTTCAAAGGCACTTGCACCGACCTTTTTAAAGAAGAACCATTGGTGAGGATATGCGAAGTCCCAAGCAAGCGTAGCCACATAAGGTTCGCGTGGAAATCCGACTCCAGTACCGAGAATATACATCACCTCCGGATAAAAAACATCCCGCGGACGTTCCATATACATGAAACCATTTGATGTATTATATTTCAAGTTATAAAGTACCGACGGACCATCGAATTTTGCTTTGCTCCCTGAAACATCTTTAAAGAATTCCGGCCGGAGCATATTGGTGACATCACTACCAAAACCTATAAAATTAATCTTGGCACTTTCTACCAACTGAACATCCAACTGGACATATCCTCCTCCCACATCAAAGAAGCGGGACTTATCAATATCAATGCTGTATGTCAGAGTCTTATCAGCCAGAAAGCTCAACATATCAAAAGTGATATTCTCCAATGTATAACTTCCTACCTTAGGAGTCGGAATCGAAGTAGCTGCATCATCAGTCACAATCGCGATCTTATCGTCTGAATATCCCCATACCAAACCGGAATAATCAGGTTTATTATTTATTATCTTTTCGGCAACTTTAAAATGGTCGCCAATCCCTGCCAAATCCGCCGCACTCGTCCGGAAACTATAATCTGTTTCATTCTGACTCTCCTTGTCCATTTCATACACATTTCCCAAATCATCAACAAGGTATAATTGGGAAGGTGTTTCCGGACGGGTTACCGCCACACTTGCGGCCTCATCCAAAGTCAGAGTCGATTCATTGCCACCTAAATCGTTTACAGCTTTTATAGTCACCACAGGACGTCCATTCTGGAAACCGGCAACAAAAGGTAAAGTAGCTTCCTCTTCAATAACCGCAGAACGTCCGCTCAATCCTTTAGACAAATTCAAGATTTCGGCTCCATCCATTGTCACTAATAATTGGAATGAAACCAAATCATTATATTCATCACTGACCTGTGCGGTGAACTTCACTTTATCACCAGCCGCCACAACCGTTTCACCATTCACTCCCCGCAATACGGCATTTTCTATTTTAGGTTTTGAAGGTGTAGGCCACTCCGGCCATTCACTTGGCTTACTAACATCATCTTTTGCACACGAAAGGAGCAATAACGACGACATGAATAATACATATATCTTTTTCATTTTTCTTAAGATCTCTAGTTTAACAATAATGAATGATGACATTAATTGCGAGCTGCCGCAAGATCCGCTTTCCATCCCTCACGTTCAAATGTCTGTACCAACACTTTTCCATAAGATTCCGAAGCTTGTTGAACCGCATAATTAGGAATAGGCACATATTGATGTGTAGGAGCCACTCCTTTGATCTTCGCTGTACGCTGCGCATACTGATTAAAACGGATGAGATCTATTTTACGCATCCCTTCATACAACATTTCATGTCCTCTTTCCGTAAGTAAAGCATCCAGGAAAGCTTCAACATTCGCTGTTGCCGATGACGGAAGATCCCCCAGTCCGGCACGCTTACGCACCTCATTGACCGCAGCAATAGCGTCAGCGGACGGAGCTGCATTGTTTTTACGTACTTCGGCTTCCGCATACATGAGCAATACATCTGCCCAACGAGCTAACGGTATATCAGTCCCCTGAAAAGCCGTAGCTGTTTCCACCGGGAATTTATTAATGATAAACCCGTCCCATGTAGTAGTATTCCGGTCAATCCAGGTTCCTGCAGTCGTATAATATTTGGTCAGGATCACTTCACGACGTTTGTCCGAAGGATCATACGTATCCCAAAATTTCGGAGACACATTGAAGGTTTGCCCCCATCCCTGCCCTTGCAGATAGAAAGGAGTAGGATTTCCCTGATCGTCCACTCGAGCTGCATTATCGGGAGTAGCGAGCATCATTAGCGGGTTAAAGTTGCCGGACTTATTCGTACCATCCGCCGTTTCATCACAGCTGACAGCCATAATCACTTCCGAATTAAAGTTATTGGCATTTTTAAATTGCTCGATATAAGGATTGTCCCCTTTCTTGAAAAGACTATACCGTCCCTTCAACTCGTTATACATATCAATCGCTTTCTGATAATAACCGGACATATAATAGCCTTCATTCAGGCAATGCCGCATGATGCATACACGTGCATAGTCTTTATTGTAACGTCCCTGTTCCGGCTGCGTATCTGCAATATACTGATAAGCATAATCAAAATCAGCCATAATCCACTCCGTCATTTGCTGCAATGTCGGACGTACCAGATTTTCCAGTTTTGAAGGATTAATCAGGTCGTTCGGATCGACAATCAAAGGAACAGGACCATATACATGCAATAAATAATACATCATCAATCCACGACAAAGACGGGCTTCAGCAATAAATTCTCTTTTACGCTCTTCAGAGACCACTTCGGTAGAAGCCTTCTCCAGTGTGCCGATCACATTGGTGAAGTAGGAAATCTCACTTACTTTCGGAAAGTGGTTCGGGTTTTCATCGCTTAATGTACCGCTTGCGTAATAAACACACTGACTGAAATCGGCTTTAGAAAGGAAATAATATCCGCCTCCCCAACCATTATTCCACACAGCCACCTCATCTGTCGGATAATCAAAGAACTTCAGTACACCTCCGGCAGGGATATACCAACCGTGCTGATTGCCACTTGTTCCGGCACCGATCCAATAGGTCCATGTTGTCGTAAAAGGCATATAGCAGGTCATCATAAATGATTCGTATTCGGCTTCAGTCACCGGATAATTAGAAACATTCAACGTGCCATACATCTTCGGATCAAAATTATCCTCACAACTACACATGATAAATGCAATCATGACAAACACCTTAAATAATTTATTCTTGTTCATATTTTCAATCTTTTCTTTCGTTACAGGTTTTCTTAGAAACATATTTTTGCTCCGAAGGAGTATGTTCTCGTCATCGGATACTCCGCTTTGGAGCCGTCGCCACCCGTCTTTATTTCAGGATCGACGCCTACAAACTTGGTAAAAGTTAACGGATTCTGACAGTCGACAAAAACTCTGATAGAACTCACATAATCACCTACTCTTCCCAGCTTCTTTCCTGAAAGGTTATATCCTAAAGTGATATTCCTGACACGTACGAACGAAGCATTCTGATAATCTTCCTCAAAACCTACGTTACCAGGCAAAGCGACAGCCTTTGTTGAAGCAATACCACGCCGGTTTCCATTCTGATTGGTTTGAGAATTCCAGATAGTATATACATATTTGTTCGAATTCTTGGGACTCGTGTAATACACATCTCCGACAAGTGCCCAACGATATGCATAGTTATAGCGTGTACGTCCGAATTGTCCATACATAAATACATCCAGATCAAAATCTTTGTATACAAATGTATTTCCAAAGCCTATGTGAATTTTTGGAAGTGTATTCCGCATCTTTACATCATCAATCGTTATTTTGTTATCCCCATTTGCATCCTTAATAATCGGATAACCGGGCTGTTGCGCATCTGCCGGCAAAGATTTCTGCGATTCGGGCATATTGCTTTTATCTATGTTGATAACGCCTTCCGTTTCATAGTAATAATAAGCATTCACCGGTTCGTTCTTGCGGATTCGATATTCTTCATAATAATAGTTGGGCATCCGTTCTTTCCAAACGGCATTATGATGTGATAAGGTCAATTGTGAGGTCCACTTAAACACACGGGGGATTTCAAAGTTAAGTGAGTTGATAGTCGCATCCCATCCGTAACGTACATAACGCCCATAATTCATCGGAACGGAAGATGTCATACTAAGCGGAGAGGCAGAGTCATATCCCAGCAAGTTGGTTACATCATTGCGGAACATATCAAAACTTCCCCAGATTCTATCTTTCAGAACTGAAAAGTCTATACCTATATTTTTCATGGTAGTCTTTTCCCAGGTAACATTCGGGTAATCAGGACCGCTAAGCAGATAGGGTACATAAGTCACTGAATTGTTAGAAAACTTGATATATTGGGCTGCCAGACTGAAAGTGCCATAAAGCGAACTACCCAGATTATCATTACCAGTCTGTCCATAACTACCACGAATCTTCAACTGGTCAATCCATGATATATGCTTCATAAACGGCTCGTTAGATAATTTCCAGGCCAATGATACTGAAGGGAAATAGGCATATTTCTTTCCCGGGAAAAACTTATCCGTTCCATCGCGACGAATAGTAGCGGCAACTACATATCTGTCGAGCACATCCACACTTGCCCTGGCAAATTGAGAACGACGTTCATCGGCTGCCCTGAAAGAAGTCGGGTAGAAAGCGCCTTCCGCAGCTTCCACCTTATCAGCTGCAATGTGATCGTTAATCTGTTCGTAGTCAAGTTCAAGTCCATTTGAATCGTTCGTATATCTTCCCATACCGACTACGGCATCGACACGTAACAAATCTCCAAACTGCTTTTTGAAAGTCAATGTGCCTTCCATAGTTTGGTTTCTACGTTCAACATATCCCAAATGCCCCCTTGATTTATACATGTCCATAAAATATATATCAGAAGGAATATACAGATTACGATTAGCATTCTCCTTATTAATGCCATACATCAAACGGAAGGACAACATATCTTTGATTATATCCACATCGGCAGCAAAGTTTAGATAATAACCGCTTGTTTTAGTCCGGTCACTAACTTTTATCATTTCCGCCGGGTTAGGGTAATTTGAATATAAGGTAGGCTTTCCGTCCTCACCTCTGATTGGTAAATAAGAAGGATAAGTCAAAGCCGATTGTATGGCATCATACCCATTTCCACCACCTCCGCCACCGGAAGTTGAGTTTGTATATTCATTCTCATTTACATTGACAATTGCTGTCAACTTAAGAAATGGAAGCAATTGTGAAGAAATGTTTGTCCGAAGAGCATAACGTTCCATAGCAGAGTTTTCTACCGTACCTTCCTGTTTGTAATAATTTCCGGACAGATAATATTTCAGCAGTTTAGAACCACCCGTAATTGTGATATTATGATTATTGATGCTACCATCCTTTAATACACAATCCAGCCAGTCTGTTGTTTGAGCGGCAGCTATCTGTTGAGGTGAGAATTGAGGTACCCATTTATTATCAAAAGGTTTATCACCGTAAGGATACATACCGTTCGTAAATAAATAGTTTTCTTTATTGAAAATGTTGGCAACATTCATATATTCTTCCCCACTCAAAGGTTCCAGATACGGATAGTTTTTCACGATAGAATAATTTCCTTCATAAGTGATTTGGGGACGAGTTTCAGTACCTTTCTTTGTAGTAATTAATACGACACCATTGGCTGCACCAATTCCATAAATGGAGGCAGATGCATCCTTTAACACTTCGATAGATTCAATATCGGCAGGATTAAGTCCGGCCAATCCCGAACGATTGATAGAGTTGGGCATAACCTGGTTTCCGTTTCCAACCTCTAAAGAAGTGGAAGGCATCATTACGCCATCCACTATAAAGATAGGAGTACCTGCCCCACGAATTGAAAGGTCAACTGCTCCACCCGGTTGCGGGCTTGTCAACGTAGCTTCCAGTCCGGCAGCCCGCCCAAGCAACATCTGTGACATATTACTTGTTGCGGCTCGCGATATTTTTTCCGTTTTTACCGTTGCAATGGAAGTTGTCAGATTCTTACGGGTGGTCGTTCCATACCCCACCACAACAACTTCATCCAACTGTTTCGAATCTTCTTTCATCGTCACATTCAACGTCATCGGTCGGGTAATTTTCTGCGTATATGTAGTGTAACCTATTGAAGTAAATTTCAGTGTCGAGCCTTCCGGAACTTGCAACTGGTAATTGCCATCTATACCGGTAATGGTTCCTTGAGTAGCCCCTTCTATCATCACAGTCACTCCCGGAAGAACCTCTCCGGATTCGTCCACTACCTTTCCGGTCACTTTGACCGGCTGTTTGTTATCCTGTGATTGCGATGAAACTTTATTTAATACAATCTGACGTTTTTCAATCGTATAAGATACTCCTTCGCCTTTAAAAAGTTTATCCAGTACCAGAGTCATCCGTTCATTTTTCACAGTAATGCTTACTATACGACTTACATCAACAATGTCTTTGTTGTATAAGAAACGATATTCTGTCTGATTTTCGATACTAGTCAAGACCTCCTCTACAGTCACATTTTTCAGTCGCAATGTAATTTTGGCGGATTGTGCCAGGATAGGTATACTGATAGCTTGCAAAGCTATACAAAACAACCATATAGCACAGATTCTCCCCATTTTTACATTCGCAGGTACATTAATTCTCTTTTTCATTTTTCTAATTGAAATAAGTTTCATACCTTTACATGTTTGGTTATTGGTTCTACAAATAAGTTGATTAACGAATAACTGAATCTTTGGAAAGGAAGGTGAGTCAGACCTTCCTTTTTTTATCAGTTGTCGGAAGCTGAATTCACTGATTATGTCTTTCTCATGGCTTGTATTATTTAAAGGTTAATAAATGTGTTTTTCTCTCGTTTCTATCAATAAGACGTTTCTAAAAATAAAAGCCACATTGGATATCGCATTATTTTTTCATCTGCATTATTTTTTCTTCAAACTATCGTTTATCCCAAATAATCTTTCTATTTTTACCCCCGACAATAGAACCTTTAGTACAATACTATGCCGAATATCCAACAACAGACTTCCGACGACCGTTTTCTGGTAATAGCACTAAAACAGGATGATAAACAGGCTTTTACCCGACTATTCCATGCTTATTATAAAGATTTGGTATTGTTTGGCGGTACTTACATTCCGGAGAAATCTACCTGTGAAGATATTGTGCAAAATATCTTTCTCAAACTATGGAATGACCGGAAATCATTGGTAATTGAGAACTCACTAAAATCATATTTACTGAAAGCGGTCAGGAATTACTGTCTGGACGAATTACGCCATCGCAGGATTATAGATGAACACATTGCTTACGAACTTAAATCGGATTCTATAGATATAGATACGACAGAAAACTACATACTGTATTCTGATTTATGCCGGCAACTTAAAAATGCATTGGAACAATTACCTCCTCAAGAAAGAGAAGTGTTCGAGATGAGCCGATTAGAAAATATTAAATATCAGGAAATAGCCAATCACCTGAATATCTCTGTCAGAACGGTAGAAGTACGTATCAGCAAAGCATTGAAGCAGCTCCGCATCTTATTAAAAGATTTTTATTTACTACTTTTTTTATTTCTTTTCCACTAATGAATGTGGGATTTTCTTTCTGAAACGTCTATTATATATAAGGTAAAATGCATTATGATAAATAAAGATTCAGACATAGAAATTATAATCTCCAGATATCTCTCGAAAGAGGCTACACCAGAAGAAATAAAGGTACTGGATGATTGGATATCGGCTACTCCCGAAAACTATAGGAGCTTTCTATCACAAAAGAATGTGTGGGAAGTCAGTCACCCGGCTTTTAATCCGGAAGAGATAGATGTGGACAATGCGCACAGAAAAGTAATGGAGAAGATTCTCCATCAAAACCAGCCGGTTTCCGTTCGTCCAAAGTTGTCCTTCCTACACTATTGGCAGCAAGTGGCAGCTATCTTACTTCTTCCTTTACTGATATTATCTGCTTATCTTTATTTTAAACCCGCTTCTCAAATTGCAGAGACTTATCAGGAGTTATTCACTCCTTATGGCACTTGGTCGGTAGTTAATCTGCCTGACGGTTCTAAGGTTTGGCTAAATGCCGGAAGTTCTTTAAAGTATCCGACTCAATTCAATGATAAGCAAAGAGTTGTTTCGATGCAGGGTGAAGCCTATTTTGAAGTAGAATCCGATAAAAAGCATCCCTTCATCGTAAAAACCAAACAACTGACTGTAGAAGCTACCGGCACAGCATTCAATGTGAACGCATACGCTCCGGATCATGTAGCAGCAGTGACGTTAGTAAAAGGAAAGGTCGCAGTCACTCTTGACCAGAAAAAGACGATTTCCCTTTCACCGGGAGAGAAAATTGACTATAATCTGGCCACTTCTTTATATAACGTCAATAAAACCAATACTTATAAATGGTGCTCATGGAAAGATGGAATACTCATTTTTAGAGATGACCCGCTGGAATATGTATTCAAGCGTTTGGGACAGACTTATAACGTGGAATTTATTCTGAAAGACGCTGAATTAGGAAAGTATTCCTATAAAGCGACTTTTGAAGGTGAATCTTTAAATGAGATTTTGCGCTTGCTTGAAATGAGTGCACCTATTCGCTGTAAAGAGGTTAGTAACCGCAACACCAATAATGAGAAGTTTGAAAAGCAGCGTATAGAGGTGAGTAGGATTGTACGGAAATAAGTTTGTATTAGTACAAACTTAATCGTATGGCTTCAAATTAATTTCATTTGGTAGTATTAAGTTGTACGACACCCGGGTCTCATGCACACCGACACCCGGGTGTTGAACATGCTGACACCCGGGTGTCAAGCATCATGAGACCCGGGTGTCGTACAATTTATTCTTGCAGTATCTTTTTTTCTTCTCTACTAT
>NC_021017.1:2087000-2094441 GCF_000210075.1 Bacteroides xylanisolvens XB1A | reverse complement strand
TACTATAAGTTATGATCCCAACCACTATTAATTAAAATCATTAGTCCCATAACAGTACAGAAACGAATTTATTACTTCATCTTGTATACCAGCGTTCCTCCTTTTACAATATCCTCATGCGAGATTGTTTTCTTCGTATATGGTTCGCCATTCAATGTAATACTATCTACATATTTATGTTCTTTCGACAAATTCTCCGCAATAATCGTGAAAGTCTTGCCATCGGCCAGATGCAAAGTCATCTTCGGCAACTGTGGAGCACCGAATACATATTCCGCACTTACCGGATCTACCGGATAGAATCCCATCGCACTAAGCATATACCAGGCAGACATCTGTCCGCAATCATCATTTCCACAAAGTCCGTCGGGTTTGTTTTTGTATTGAGTATCAAATATTTCACGAACCAATTCCTGTGTACGTTCCGGACGACCAGCCAGTGCATACAAATAAGTCACATGATGGCTTGGCTCATTTCCATGAGCATATTGCCCGATTAATCCAGTAACATCTGCCAAACTTTCACCTTCTAGCTTAACCGTAAACAATGAGTCTAATTTATTCAAGAAAGGTTTTTCTCCCCCAAACAACTGGATTAATCCTGGAACATCATGTTGTACATGCCAAGTATATTGCCATGCATTTCCTTCCGTATAATCTCCACCGACACTTTCAGAATGTGCCAACGCACTTGGGTTAAACGGAGCTTTCCAAGTTCCGTCAGCTTTGCGCGGACGCATGAACTTCGTCTCCGAATCGAAAAGATTCTTATAATAGTCAGCACGTTTCGCGAAGTAAGCGGCATCTTCCTCTTTACCCATACGACGTGCCATATCGGCAGCAGCATAATCATCATATACAGATTCTAAAGTGGAAGATACAGATTCTGCTTTTATCAGATCTGTCGGGAAATAACCATATTTCGTATAAACCTCCCAATCAGACTTCAACGGATGAGATACAGTCTGCGTCTTCTTTATTATATTGAAAGCACGTTCAGCGTCAAAGCCACGGAATCCTTTGCGATAAGCCTCGGCAATGACTGATACGCCGTGATTACCAATCATACAGAAATTCTCTTTTCCCCACAATCCCCAAATAGGCAGGAAGCCTTGCACTTCACCCTGTTCGATGAGAGAATTCACAAAACCGTCCACACGTTCGGGAATCACTAATGTATAAAACGGATGAGCGGTACGGTAAGTATCCCACAAAGAGAACGTAGAATAGAAAGCACCAGTTCCGGCTTTTACAATAGAGTCGGCGGCATTACGATACATACCGTCTACGTCCGAAATTTGATTAGGCTGAATCAATGCGTGGTAGAAACAAGTATAGAAATTTGTCTTTTCATCATCGGTACCCTCTATTTCAATACGGCTCAAATAGTTATTCCATTCATTGTGGGCGGTAGCTCTTACTCCTTCAAAATCCCAGGCAGGAATTTCTGCTTCCAAATTCTTTTTAGCCCCGTCTATGCTGGTGGTGGAAAGAGCCACTTTCATCATCAGCTCGTCTCCCGGCTGCATGTCAAAAGAGGCAATGATGCGTTTTCCTTTTTCTGTTTCGCCCATCGGAAGATAAAGTGAATCGACTACCGGACGGTTGAATTTCATCACAAAGAAATAATCTTGATTGACCCATACCGTGTTATTGACATGTCCTGTCAGTGTTTGAGCATCTTCCCAGTTCACTTCACAACTATTGACTTGTGAATGATATTGTTCTTCTCTCCATGCAGGACCATGTTGCAAGTCAATCAATATAGAGGCAGAATCAGCCTTGTGATAAGTATAGCGGTGAAGGGCAGCATGGATAGAGGCAGTCAGTTCCGCTTTTACCTGTGGATCAGAGAGCTCTGCGGTGTAATATCCCGGAGTAGCCGCTTCTTTATCTTTAGGGAAATGACTGCGATAGGCATCCCACGCACGTACACGTGTACCGGTGACCGGCATCACCAAAATATCACCTAAATCCATACATCCCGTTCCATTCAGATGTGTTTGAGTAAATCCCCAAATCAGGGAATCCTCATAAACATATTCAGAACAGTAGCGCCAACCAACTGCTCCCGTCACAGGACTGGTCTGGATCATACCGAAAGGATAACACGCGCCTGGAAATGTATGACCATTATCAGCAGCACCGATAAAGGTATTAACGTATTGAGTATAATCCTTTGTTTCCGCTTTTTCAGTCGGAGTACAGGAAGAATAGAAGAACAAGCCTGCTGCTAAAGCTGCAGCCACAAAAGGGGTTTTTCTTTTCATGGTAAATATAATGTTAAGTTAATGTCGCATTACATATGCTGATATTTATTTAATTTTTCACGATAATAGTTGTGCCACAAAATTAGAGAATTCTTCTCATTTAAAAGGATTAGATACAGACAAATATACTTAAATCTTGCAGGAAAGAAGCTTCTATTTATATCGATTCGCTGTGATAAAACAAAAATTCGTACGACTTATTGAATAAATATCAACTCAATTATTTATCTTTGTTAGCTTAATAACAAGCTGACGCAAAAACAATAAGTATAATGAAAGATTTCTTGAAATTTACACTTGCCACGGTGACAGGTATCATTTTGTCAAGTATTGTATTATTTATAATCAGCATGGTAACGCTGTTTGGCATCATGTCCGCTTCGGACACGGAAACAATCGTAAAAAAGAATTCCGTAATGATGCTCGACTTAAACGGAACGTTAGTTGAACGTACGCAAGAAGATCCGCTAGGTATTTTATCACAGTTGTTTGGTGACGAATCTAACACGTACGGACTGGACGATATTCTCTCTTCCATCCAGAAGGCTAAAGAAAACGAAAATATCAAAGGGATTTATTTGCAAGCAAGTTCACTAGGTACCTCTTATGCTTCCTTACAAGAAATCCGTAATGCACTGCTCGATTTCAAGGAGAGTGGAAAGTTCGTCATTGCTTATGCCGACTCCTATACGCAGGGGCTTTATTATCTTTCCAGCGCAGCCGATAAGGTGCTGCTCAATCCCAAAGGAATGATTGAATGGAGAGGTATCGCTTCCGCTCCCCTGTTCTACAAAGACCTGCTACAAAAAATAGGAGTTGAGATGCAGGTGTTCAAGGTGGGAACTTACAAATCTGCCGTGGAACCGTTTATTGCAACAGAGATGAGCCCTGCCAATCGCGAACAAGTGACAGCATTTATCACTTCCATCTGGGGACAGGTGACGGAAGGGGTTTCTGCTTCCCGCAATATTCCAGTAGATTCTCTGAATGTTTATGCCGATCGTATGTTAATGTTCTATCCATCAGAAGAAAGTGTTAGGTGCGGATTTGCTGATACCTTGATTTATCGCAATGATGTGCGCAATTATCTTAAAAAACTGGTAGAGATAGATGAGGATGACAATCTCCCGATAGTAGGATTAAGCGACATGATGAACGTAAAGAAGAATGTGCCAAAAGACAAAAGTGGTAATATCGTGGCTGTTTATTATGCATCCGGTGAAATTACAGACTATCCGAGTTCCGCAACTTCCGAGGACGGAATTGTTGGTTCGAAAGTCATTCGTGACCTGCGCAAATTGAAAGATGATAATGATGTGAAAGCTGTTGTACTCCGTGTCAATTCTCCGGGCGGAAGTGCTTTTGCTTCAGAACAAATCTGGCATGCAGTGAAAGAGTTGAAAACAAAGAAACCGGTCATTGTCTCTATGGGTGATTATGCCGCGTCAGGAGGTTACTATATCTCTTGCGTTGCCGACACGATTGTTGCAGAGCCTACTACCCTGACCGGGTCTATCGGAATATTCGGTATCATTCCCAATGTAAAAGGATTGACTGATAAAATCGGTTTAAGTTATGATGTAGTTAAGACGAATAAATATGCTGATTTCGGGAATATCATGCGTCCGTTCAACGAGGATGAAAGATCATTGCTTCAAATGATGATTACCGAAGGATACGATACCTTTGTCAGTCGTTGTGCCGAAGGACGCCACATGACAAAGGAAGCGATCGAAAAGATTGCCGAAGGCCGTGTATGGACCGGGGAGACTGCTAAAAAGTTAGGACTGGTAGACGAGTTAGGCGGCATTGACAAGGCATTGGATATTGCCGTGGCAAAAGCCGGTATCGAGGGCTACACCGTTGTTTCTTATCCTGCAAAACAAGATTTCTTTTCTTCCCTGCTTGATACGAAACCGACGAATTACGTAGAATCACAATTGCTGAAAAGTAAGTTAGGTGAGTTCTACCAACAATTCGGTTTACTGAAAAATCTGCAAGAACAATCCATGATTCAGGCTCGTATTCCGTTCGAACTGAATATTAAATAAACTGCCATACATGGACGAACACTTTATCAAGATACATAAGTGGCTCTACCCTGCCTCCTGGCTCTACGGAGCAGCGGTAATGATGAGAAATAAACTCTTTGACTGGGAAGTGCTCCAATCAAAGAGTTTTGATATACCTATCATCAGCGTAGGTAATCTTGCTGTTGGAGGAACAGGGAAAACTCCGCACACTGAATATCTGATAAAGTCTCTTTGTAATCAATATAATGTAGCTGTATTAAGCCGGGGATACAAACGGCATACGAAAGGCTATGTGCTGGCTACTCCGGAAAGTACGGCAAGAAGCATTGGCGACGAACCGTACCAGATGCATCAAAAATTCCCGTCTGTCACAGTAGCTGTCGACGAAAAGCGTTGTCATGGCATAGAAAAGCTGCTTGCACTGCAAAAGCCTTCAATAGATGTTATCCTGTTAGATGACGCTTTCCAGCACCGATATGTCAAACCGGGATTGAGTATTCTGTTAACGGATTATCATCGGCTGTTCTGTGACGATACCTTGCTTCCTGCAGGACGACTTCGTGAGCCAATTAGCGGCAAGAACCGGGCACAAATCGTTATTGTCACCAAATGTCCGCAGGACATCAAGCCTATTGATTATAATATTATCACGAAACGTCTGAACCTTTATCCATATCAACAGTTATTCTTCTCATCGTTCCGGTATGGCAACCTGCAACCGGTGTTTCCTATGATGGTTCCGGACACAGATACCCCTTCGGCAAACAATGAGATTGCTTTGTCCTCGCTGACAAATACAGATATATTATTGATGACCGGAATTGCCTCACCGGCTCCCATTCTTGAAAGGCTAAAAGATTGTACCCAACAAATAGATTTGCTATCGTTTGACGATCATCACAATTTCAGCCATCGGGATATCCAGCTTATCAAAGAACGGTTTCATAGGCTGAAAGGAGAGCACCGGTTGATTATTACTACCGAAAAAGATGCAACACGCCTGATTAACCATCCGGCTTTGGACAAGGAATTGAAACCATTTATCTATGCCTTGCCTATTGAAATAGAAATATTACAGAATCAACAAGATAAATTTAACCAACATATTATTGACTATGTTAGAGAAAATACAAGAAACCGCAGCTTATCTGAAAGGTAAGATGCACACCAGCCCGGAAACAGCCATTATACTTGGCACCGGACTTGGCAGTTTGGCAAACGAAATCACCGAGAAGTATGAAATAAAGTATTCGGATATCCCGAACTTCCCGGTATCTACCGTCGAAGGTCATAGCGGTAAGCTGATTTTCGGCAAACTAGGCAATAAGGATATCATGGCTATGCAAGGACGCTTCCACTATTACGAAGGTTATTCTATGAAAGAAGTGACTTTCCCTGTACGTGTGATGCGCGAATTAGGAATCAAAACCTTGTTTGTATCCAACGCCAGTGGCGGAACAAATGCAGACTTCGAAATCGGTGATTTGATGATTATCACCGACCATATCAACTATTTCCCCGAACATCCGCTTCGTGGAAAAAATATCCCATACGGTCCTCGTTTCCCGGATATGAGCGAAGCATACAGCAAGGAACTGATCTGTAAAGCTGATGAGATTGCCAAAGAAAAAGGGATCAAAGTACAACACGGAGTGTATATCGGTACACAAGGTCCTACTTTCGAAACTCCTGCCGAATATAAACTATTCCATATTCTTGGCGCCGACGCTGTTGGTATGTCTACCGTTCCGGAAGTAATTGTAGCCAACCATTGTGGCATCAAAGTATTTGGTATTTCCGTCATTACCGACTTGGGAGTAGAAGGAAAAATCGTAGAAGTAACGCACGAAGAAGTTCAGAAAGCAGCCGATGCCGCTCAACCGAAAATGACAACGATCATGCGCGAACTTATCAACCGTGCCTAAACAATCACCCCGATTTATGAGAACTGAAATAGCATCTCTCGGTGAGTTTGGTCTGATTGACCGCCTCACCGAGGGTATCAAACTAGAAAATGAATCCAGTAAATATGGAGTGGGCGACGATGCAGCCGTTCTCTCCTACCCTTCAGAAAAGCAAGTATTGGTAACAACCGACCTGCTTATGGAAGGTGTACATTTTGATCTGACTTATGTTCCCTTGAAACATTTGGGATATAAATCAGCAGTCGTTAATTTCTCCGATATTTATGCCATGAACGGCACTCCCCGGCAGATTACGGTATCTCTTGGCCTTTCCAAGCGTTTCAGCGTAGAGGATATGGACGAGCTTTATTCCGGTATTCGTCTGGCTTGCCAGCAATATAACGTCGACATTGTGGGAGGTGATACAACTTCCTCCCTTACAGGGCTTGCTATCAGCATCACTTGTATCGGCGATGCTGATAAGGATAAAGTGGTTTACCGTAATGGAGCAAAAGAAACCGACCTAATCTGCGTCAGCGGTGATCTGGGAGCATCCTATATGGGTTTACAACTATTGGAACGTGAGAAAGTCGTACTAAAAGGTGATAAAGACATTCAACCGGATTTCACCGGCAAAGAATACTTGTTGGAACGCCAGTTAAAACCGGAAGCACGTAAGGATATCATTGAGAAACTAGCTGCCGCCAATATTGTCCCAACCTCTATGATGGACATATCTGACGGTCTATCATCAGAATTGATGCATATCTGCAAACAAAGCAATGCCGGTTGCCGCGTGTACGAAGAACATATTCCGATCGATTATCAGACGGCTGTTATGGCTGAAGAGTTTAACATGAATCTGACGACTTGCGCCTTGAATGGCGGAGAAGATTATGAACTACTCTTTACTGTTTCTATCGCCGATCATGAAAAAGTATCACAAATGGAAGGAGTGCGCCTCATCGGACATATCACCAAACCCGAACTTGGCTGTGCATTAATTACGCGTGACGGCCAAGAATTTGAATTGAAAGCACAAGGATGGAATCCATTGAAGGAGAATAAACAATAGTTTCTATCACTTTTCTGAAATATTTTCCATCCCATACAACACTGATAATAAGCAAACTAGCTTTTTATCAGTGTTTTTTATCTCCAGAAGGCTTGCAGAATCCAAAAGTTTCACTACCTTTGCAACCGCAAAAGAGATATTACCGGACCGAACAATCAC
>NC_021017.1:2042054-2086718 GCF_000210075.1 Bacteroides xylanisolvens XB1A | reverse complement strand
CAAGGGTTTTTATTACCTTACTTTTTGCATCTACAAGCACCTATACTTTGGAGCTATGTAGTTTTTTATAAATCTCTATACGAGCATCTATTTCTGCTTGAGTCAAATGTGCAGGAAGTTCAATGGTAGTCCGCGGAGTTATTGCTACCAGCACTACATCTCCCAGACCTTTTTTGTACTCCTTGATCACGTTTGCAGTAAACTGACTGGATGAAATAACATCACGCATTATATTACCTTTTTTCATATCTCAAATTATTATTTTTTGTTTTTTGTTATACACAAGCAGAATGCAGATCTTCTTATACAGATTCTGTTTGAGCTAAATTTTCCGGCTTAGATTTGTTTTCCAACGAGATATTGACTGCATTCATCCCTTTCACTCCACGTTCAAGATCAAATGTTACGATATTATTTTCTGCAATATTACCAACGACATTGTTTACATGAAAAAAGTACTTCTCAACGCCGGAAAGATCTTTAATAAAACCAAATCCTCTTGACTCATTAAAAAACTCAACCCGTCCTCTCAAAATAGTTGGCTCTTCATCCTCTTTTTTAGGAGTTGCTATAACTATTTCATCCGGGTTGATCTCTTCTTTTCTGACATTCTCTGTCGGAGGAGTTGAGGTTATTCTCCCGTTCTCATCAACATAAGCAATCATATCTTCAAAGCTGTTTGAGCTGCCCGATAATTTCTTATTTTCTTTCTTCTTTAATTTTTCTTCGCGCTTAGCGATTCTTTTCTTTTCATTTTCACGTTTACCTACTGTCATGGATTTTGCCATAGAAATAATATTTAGTTTATACTATATTTTTAATGAATAAATAATGTAAGTGCTTACTTTCAAATAGTGAAATCAGCCTTATTGAGTTTCTTACCGGTTAACTTTTGAATATCATTCACTAGTTTACGTTCTTCCTGCGAACAGAACGTAAGTGCAGTTCCCATATTCCCTGCTCTTCCTGTACGCCCAATACGGTGCACATAGGTTTCGGGAACATCCGGAAGATCATAGTTGATAACCAAAGGTAATTCGTTAATATCGATCCCCCTGGAAGCAATGTCAGTGGCAACCATCACCCGAGTTTTTCCCGATTTAAAGTTGCCCAATGCAGACTGTCTTGCTGCCTGGCTCTTATTCCCATGAATAGCTTGGCTGCCAATTCCAGCCTTACCCAGAATCTTCACAATCTTATCAGCATTGTGTTTCGTACGTGAGAAGATAAGTACTGACTGATCTTCTGCCTTCGACAAGATCGAAATAAGCAACTGGCTTTTCTCCTTCTTTTCAACGAAATACACCACCTGCTTGATAGAATCTACAGTAGACGATTTCGGTGTTATGTAAATCTTCACCGGATTCTTCAGCAGAGACTTAGTCAAGGAGATAATAGAATCAGGCATTGTTGCCGAGAAAAACAAAGTCTGCTTTTCTTTTGGAAGTTTCGGCAATATCCGCTTAATATCATGGATAAATCCCATATCAAGCATACGGTCAGCCTCATCCAATACAAAATATTGGATAGTGTCCAAATGTATATGTCCCTGACTCATCAGGTCAAGCAAACGTCCCGGAGTAGCGACCAGAATATCAATACCTTTACGCAACAGATCAACCTGCGGGCGTTGATTTACACCACCAAAGATTACTCCATGGCGAATACGAGTATGTTTTGAATAATCGTCAATACATTCACTGATTTGCAAGGCAAGCTCACGTGTGGGCGTCAATATCAAGGCTTTAATTCCCTGACGTCTGGCAGCCTCTTTATCCAGTTGCAAATGCTGTATGATAGGAATAGCAAATGAAGCCGTCTTTCCGGTACCGGTTTGCGCACAGCCTAATATATCTCTTTTTGCCAGTGCAGGCGGAATCGCTTTTTCCTGAATGGGAGTTGGTACTGTATATCCTTTTTCTCCAATTGCTTTTAATATCGGTTCGGTTATATTTAATTCTTTAAATGTCATAAATGTTATTTTTGCTGTACTCAAACAGCGATTAGTTTTATATATAGTGGGAAACCCGGACAATTTCAATCATGAAAAAGCAGAGTTTCAATCATTAAGCCAGTCTGTGGGTTGCTAAAAAAAACTCGCGCTCCAGTGTAGCCATTACTTCTTTTACGCTACTGATTTTTTCTGCGAGAAAGGCATTGCTACCAGCAAATGCATAGCCTTTTTTCATATTTCCTCTGGCTGCATTATATAGAGCCTTAATAATGCAATAAGGACTTTTTGTATAATCACATGTCTTTATACAATGGAATGAGCAACTTTTAGGCCTCTCCAAACCATTATTCACATTGTGAATAAATTCTCCATCAATAGCCCTTCCCGGCATCCCGACAGGACTTTCTATAATAAGAACATCTTCGGACTTGGAATGAATATATACTTCTTTGAATGTTTCTGAAGCATCACATTCAAGGGTGGTAACAAAAATACTCCCCATTTGCACACCGGAAGCTCCCAATTCCATAAAATGCGCTATATCCTCACCTGTCGAAATTCCACCAGCAGCAATCACCGGAATCTGCTTTTGTTCTTTATAACTGGATGCAATCATCACCACTTCCGGAATCAATGCTTCCAGAGCATAATGCTGATCCTGTATTTGTTCTTTTTTAAATCCTAAATGCCCACCGGCTTTAGGCCCTTCCACCACAATTGCATCGGGCAGATAGTTATAGTTTTTTTGCCACTTGTCACAAATAACCTTGGCAGCTCTTAAAGAAGATACAATAGGAACTAACTTGGTTACACTTTCCGGGGTCAAATATGACGGCAGATCAAGCGGAAGTCCCGCACCTGAAAATACCACATCTATCTTTTCCTCAATCGCAGTACGCACCATATCGGCATAATTAGATAAAGCAACCATTACGTTTACGCCAATAATACCTTCTGTTTTTGTACGTGCCTTGTGAATTTCTTCTCTCAGTCCACTTATACATTTCTCCAGATAAGAGCCTTTTCCCTTGGGATATAACAATCCTAAACCCGCACATGATATAACGCCTACTCCGCCTTCATTTGCAACTGCTGATGCCAGACCGGACAGTGAGATTCCTACTCCCATTCCACCTTGTATAACAGGTGTTTTAATTTCAATATTTCCTATAAAGAACGATTTCATATGTTTTATTTTGTATTGGCAAAACAGACAAATAGAAGTGAGCATACTTTATTCAAGTGCTCAATATTTGGTTCTGTCACGAATGATTTACCTTGTTGGATAATTTATTAAACTATATGCCCTTGGCTATTTCAAGAGTATTGTATTACAAAAAAGCCTAATAAATCTATTTTCAGAATGGAAAGTACAGGATTAGAAATTCCTAATTTTGCATAGAAGAGCCAGAATTAGCAGAACTTAAATGTAAAATGATTTTTCGTCTTCTCTATTCAGTAGAGATTCCCCCGTTGAATCATGAAACGGAAACAGCTTTTAAATGAAAGCAGAAGACAGAATCTTCTGCTTTCATTCGGATATTAATATCTTCTAGAGTTATTATAACCACCACGGCCTCCACCGTTTGACGGTCTTTCAGTACGAGGGCGTGCAACGCTTACTGAAATAACCTTCTGGTCGTATTCAACTCCATTCAGTTCATCAATTGCTTTTTGTCCTTCTCCATCGTTCGTCATTTCTACGAAAGCAAATCCTCTGGATCTACCAGTTTCTCTATCAAAAATAACTTTGGCTGAAGAAACTTCTCCAAACTCTGCAAATAAATTTGTTAAGTCGGCATCAGTTGTGCCATAGCTTAAACCTGAAATGTAAATGTTCATCTAAAAATTTTATTAAAATAAATACTATTTTGGAGTGAGGAGGATAATTACAGAAGAGGACTACTTACTAATAATATATTAAAAAGAAGAACTACACAATAATGATTCGTAACTCAAACTCTGGGAACAAAGGTAACACAATAAATTAGATAACTATGTTTTTATTCTATATTTTTCAATAGAAGCTCAATTATTATCATTTGTTAGCATGTCAATCACACAAAACAGTCACAATTAGCAATTCTCTCATTCATTCTTGACCATTTCCCATAATATATCTATTTTTGTTCCAGAACAATTATTAAGATACACCCAACAAATATATCCGAGAATGAAACTAAACACTACAACTAGAGAAGAAATGTGGGCAAAGCAGCATCTATCTGCTACCGACATTGACTATGCTGTATGGGAGCGGGATAAATCCATGCTTCATCAACTCTCGAAAATGGGCCGTAACTGTACATTTGTTGTCGATGTTTATAAATGCAAATATGCTTACGCCTCTCCGAATTTTGTTGATTTACTGGGATACGACAGCCACAAGATAGAAACATTAGAAAGACAGGGTGATTATCTGGAATCGCGCATCCATCCCGATGATCGCGCACAACTGGCGGCATTACAGGTCACACTAAGCCAATTCATCTATAGCCTGCCTTTTGAGCAACGGAATAGCTATTCTAACATTTACAGTTTTCGTATGCTTAATGCGAAACAACAGTACATACGTGTCGCCAGCAGACATCAGGTATTGGAACAGGACCGCAACGGTAAAGCATGGCTTATCATAGGAAACATGGACATATCACCCGACCAAAAAGCCTCTGAAACCGTAGATTGTACCGTCCTGAATCTAAAGAATGGAGAAATATTTTCTCCTTCCCTATCGTTAATGCCTTCTACCAATCTTACTAATCGGGAAATAGAAGTATTACGTCTTATTCAAAAAGGCCTGTTAAGTAAAGAAATCGCAGACAAATTATGCATCAGCATTCATACAGTTAATATTCATCGACAAAATTTGTTACGGAAGTTAGGTGTACAGAATTCCATTGAAGCCATTCGTTTAGGACAAGAGAGTGGATTGCTAAGTTAATACATGCAATCTTTCTCCCCGCACTGTGATCCAATCTGGCTAGGGCATCCATTCCACCACACCCACCACCGGATGCAATCTTCTCCATTCCTCAAATTCCGGATAACTACGTACACCATCCTGAATCACAGCTTGATAATACTCCACTCCCATAATCTTTTCCGTATCAGGCGTTTCGTATTTTAATTTCAGGATAGCCAGTCTCATTTCATCTGTCAATACCGCAGAAATGCGTTCGGCCACCCTTTCAAAATAGCCATCATAACGAGAGCCTTCTTGGATATGAATCATATCCATTTGCCAGAGTTCTCCTTCCATATCCTTATACCATGCATGCCACTCTATACACGCTTCTGCTGTATGTAATAAATTCGTATATTCAATCTTCTTTACGGACGTATTTTCCGCCAATTCAGCCATCGCCCGAAAGCTGACAGACAAATCCAAAGGAGAAGTATAAATATGAAAATCAATATCCCGATGTTTCATCAATAATCCTGTACGCAACGAACCTACCAGATTCACTTTGGCACCAATCCCCTCCCATATCCGAACAATACGGGTATCCTCTATAATCTCCCAAGCTTTCTGCTGGTTACGTTTTGCCAATTCAAGAATATTCATCTTTTTCCTTATTAAGTAAGTATGCAAAAATAGGAAAAAGGATACATATATAGCTATAAATAACTATTTAATCCCTTAATGGGTTGAGCTAACTTTGTCCGCAATTTCAATTCTTCATCATACAACTAAAAAGAGATTATGATATTCAATCAAACAGAGAAACAGGAAAAAGAGTATTTACAGCAAGTCATAACCACCATCCATGATACGATTAACACCACCAGTACTTCCGTCAAAGAGCATATAGACACCCTGCAGGAATACAAGGATTATCTATGGTCGAACAAGGATATCGATCCCCACGAAATCCGTTCCATGCGAGAAAGCATCTTAAATCATTTTGCATTAGGTGAAAATGTAATTGACAAACGCAGGCGACTAAGCAAAATACTGGATATCCCCTATTTCGGACGAATCGACTTTCAGGAAAAGAAAGACAAAAGCCAAGTTAGTCCAATCTATATAGGAATACATACTTTCTATGACCTCAATCAAAAAAAGAATCTGATTTACGATTGGCGAGCTCCTATTTCAAGCATGTTCTACGATCATGAATTAGGCGAGGCGTTCTACTCCTCTCCGGCAGGCAAAATTAACGGGGCGATCTCACTCAAACGCCAATATCGTATTCGCAAAGGAAAAATGGAGTACATGATTGAAAGTTCCGTAACTGTTCATGACGATATTCTGCAAAAAGAACTATGTTCCAATGCCGACAACAAAATGAAAAACATCGTCACGACAATTCAGAGGGAGCAGAATCAGATCATCCGTAATGAAAACGCTTCTGTACTCATTATACAAGGTGTTGCCGGTTCAGGAAAAACCTCTATCGCGCTCCATCGTATTGCCTACCTGCTTTATGCACAGAAAGGACAGATTTCTTCCAAAGACATATTAATCATCTCCCCCAATAAAGTATTTGCCGATTACATTTCTAATGTACTTCCGGAACTTGGCGAAGAGACCGTTCCCGAAACCAGCATGGAGCAAATTCTGTCGGATGTAATTGACAACAAATATAAACACCAGAATTTCTTCGACCAAGTGACGGAACTATTAGAAAACCCGACACCCGACTTTATCGAACGAATACAATACAAAGCCTCCTTCGAGTTTATATCACTACTTGACAAATTCATCCTTTACATGGAAAACAACTATTTCAAAGCAACAGACGTAAAACTCACCAAATACATCACCGTTCCTGCCGAATTTATTAACGAACAGTTCAAACGATTCCACCGCTATCCCATACGTCAACGATTTGAGACTATGACAGATTACATTCTGGAGATGATGCAACTACAATATAATCTCACAGTTAGCACTCCGGAGAAAAACCAACTAAAGAAAGAGATAAAAAAGATGTTCGCGGGCAATAACGATCTCCAAATCTATAAAGACTTTTTTGAATGGATCGGAAAACCGGAGATGTTCAAGACACGCAAAAATCGCATACTGGAGTATGCGGACTTAGCTCCTTTGGCTTATCTGCATATCGCATTAGATGGGAACAACGCCCAATCTTATGTCAAACATCTTCTGATAGACGAAATGCAAGACTATTCTCCCATACAATACAAAGTGATTCAAAAACTTTATCCGTGTCGAAAAACAATTCTTGGAGACGCTTCCCAATCCGTCAATCCTTATGGATCTTCCACTGCCGGTATGATTCAAAAAGCATTTGTAACAGGAGAAATAATGAAACTTTGCAAAAGCTATCGTTCTACTTTTGAGATTACCAGTTTTGCACAAAAAATTCAATCGAACAATGAATTAGAACCGATTATGAGACATGGAGAACACCCCAAGATTCTTCCATTCAAAAGTACAGAAGAAGAGATCCAAGGTATTGCGGATTTAGTAAACTCCTTCAGGAACTCCCATTATACCTCATTAGGGATCATCTGCAAAACAGAATCCCAAGCAAAAGAACTTGTTCAAAAACTCCAGATATATGCAAACGACATCTCACTTTTGTCAAATCAAAGTTCTGCTTATGTGAAAGGGATTATCATCACTTCCGCCCATATGGCGAAAGGACTGGAATTTGACGAAGTAATCATTCCGCAAACAAATGACAAGAACTATCATTCCAATATTGATAAAAGTATGCTTTATGTGGCAACCACAAGGGCTATGCACAAGTTAACTTTGACTTATTCTACCACTTTGCCCAGTTGCCAATTCCTATAATAGATGTGTATTCAAACAAACATCGAAAATTAATTAAAAGAAAAAATTATAGCTAATCTCCTATTATTTTCTATTTTTGTACAATAGAAAATAAGGGAATAAAATACGAGTTTACCACAAAAGTTTGGAACTACTCATCGACCGTTGGAACGGGCGGTTGACACATAGCCTGCCTGCCGAAAGAGATGTCCAAAGAAATAAGAGAGAATCTCGGATTCTTAGAGGAAGGCTGGGGACGGTTGAAGATGACGGCCAAAATCGGCAATACCCAATGGGAAACCGCAATCTGGTTTGACACCAAACTTGATACTTATTTACTTCCTCTCAAAGCGGAAATCAGAAAAAAGGAAAAGATCACAACTGATAAAGAAATAGAGATTGTGATTTGGATTTAAAACAAACGATAAGAAGAACTACCCGCAAAACAAGAGCCGCTTGAACAATCTCAAACGGCTCTATAAATTCTTTAGCAACATGGTTATCGATTAGTACAGCCATCGGTCTATATTTCTTTTTTCCGCACTGAATTCTACCCCTACTTTTACTAATTCACTCCCGTCTGCCTGATAAGGAATCAGATAGCCTTTTTCATCGATCTATAAATCCAACACACAATAACTAAAACCAGCAAAATAATCCCGTACCAATACCCACTTCCGATTATCCTATTAGTAGTTTTCTCAACTCCCGTTTTATGAATCTCTGTCTTAGAACTCATATCCGACAAACTCACAGACTGTGAATTCACTTCTTGAAGAAGTTGTTTTTCATTAACGTTTTTCCTATCCACCACAGTCTTCACCATCATCCCAGCCTTCAATCCAAGCGTATCAACAGGAAACACAAACACCACCTGTTCGATATGCTCTTCTACCACCTCCGAATCCTTTTCTGAAGCAACCTTATTTTTAACAAGACTTTTCCCGGAGCTACTATTTAAACTTGAATCAACCCTAACTTCACTCTCCCTATTTATCACCTCTTTCTTACTCCTACATCCCGACAGCAATACAGGCACAACCAAAGCCACCAACAACACAAACAGTAACTCCCTCCCACTCCTCAAAAACTCCTTCACATCAAAACAGGGACAAACCTTCACATATTCATAAGGTTCAATCACTCCGTCACCATTCAAATCCGGTGAAGTATCCCGATGTCCCAACACTTGGAGAATATTATATTCCCGCTGCAAATCCATAATAATCTGATAAAGCACCCGTTTTTGAGCATTCGTTCGGGTATCTGCCGGACGCCCGTTCGCATCCAATCCACCGATATAACATATCCCGACACTCCGCTCATTCCAACCTTTACAATGAGCACCGGCCAGAGAAACATCCCGCCCCTTTTCCAATTTCCCATCCAAACGGACCACATAGTGATACCCGATACCGTTGAACCCACGTTCCCGGTGCCAACAGTCAATATCCGCAGCAGTAAAATCCTGCCCGGCTTTCGTAGCCGAACAATGTACTATGATAGAATCTATATTTCTCATGATAATTCATTATTAGTTCAAACGCACCAGTTAATAATCCGAAGGTGGCATACGCTTCACGCACCCTCTAATCTCACACTTCTTCACTTCCGACTCCTTCTGTATCAACTCCACTTCATGACATTTATGTATCCAGTCAATCTTCTCTTCCTGCTCCTTGCGAAGTTCAATATAAAGCCCGTCTATCTTCTCGTCACGTTGAGTCAGCCGTTCTTCCAGCCAGTCCACCTTTTTACGGCGATTTTCTTCTTCCATACTGTTCACGGACGCTTCCTCTTTCCGTGCATCCGTCTTACGGCAAGTGATATACCTCACTAACCATTTCACAGCTTCCAAACCACCCATAGCGGTAATAAAAGCAAGGATTGTAGTTATTTGCATATTTATATTTTTACGTAGTTATAAAGAAAGAATGAGGCCGAAGCCCCATTCCATACAAACCAGACAGTTCTCAACGATCTATGAATCAAGCTGCCGGATCCGGTGCTTCACCATTACCACCCGAACCACCATCCGGATCCGGAGTTTCACCTCCATCATCAGAACCGTCACCAATGCTACCCGAATCATTAATATGATCCAAATCCTTGAACTTCAATCCATCCGAACGGGTAGTCGTCCCGGTAAACAGACGAATGTCCGAGTTGGCACGAAAACAAATACGAAGCCCTGAAATATTAGCGATTGTAAAATCTTCCGCCTTCTCCGTCCCTTTGCTTTGAGCAGAAAGGTAAAAATATCCCAGACCGGCGATATTCACCGAACGACCACCCAGCAATGTCTTTCTCAATAACGTACGGAAATCCTTCAATACACTAATCGTTTCACCCTCGCTGACACCGGAAGCAGACGCAATCTCCTTTGCAAACTCATCCAACGTTGCACTCGTATCATACTGATAAGAAATCACCGGATACACTTTCTTTCCTGCTTCTTTATTTGTAGGGTCACACAGGCGAGACACCCTTCTAAATCTAATAGCCATACTACTTTTCTTTTTTTAATGAATACTGTTTTAATTATCACTTCGCTAACGTTAACGATGCAAAGATGCAGCATCTTCCACGGAGATGAAACGACACCAAACAGCCTCATCAGAAAAGTACTAAAAAGCATTTCAGACACATACAGCCACACATAGAGGAACTAAATAAACGACAAGAAAACGACGAAAAGCAGAAAAAAGCGACAAAATCAATACCTGGGGGAGAATAATAAATAAACAAATATATTCAAACTAATAAATATCATAATAAAAAAGTGCACCTTCTTCCCCACCGGGAAAAAGATGCACACACAAACAAAACAAACAATAGGCTACCTTCACAGGCAGCGGAAAAGTCATGATTCCATTTTTCCTATGCCACTATTATATATCATCATACTTATTTAATAAATAACTGGTAACTTCACCTATAGAAGAGGGCTCTTTCAATAATACTTGCTTGTCCTCTCCCAACAAATATATCGAAGGAAGAGAACGCAAAAAATATAGTTCTTTTTCAGTCAACACCTTCCTGACATCATAACCGTTTATCCACACAGAAGGAAGAGACTGCTGATATTCTTTCCACGCATCCATTTCACCTTCTGTACAAATCGTAACAAGAGCAAGTTGCGATAGGGATAGTCCACTATGTTGCAAGAAGGAATTTATTACCGATGATTCAGACAGTTCCATCATTGATTGCCGACAATAAATACAATCCGGATCATAAAACAGCAATAATGTATATTTAGCGGAAATATCCCATAGTTTTTGAAATTCTCCCGTAGAAAGAATGAAAGTAAAATCAGCAGCTTTTATCCCTATCCGGTTCTTTTTAAGCATTTTCAATTGATACAAGGGACGTATACGCATCATTCCATCTAAATGTCCGGATGTTAATACTTCCTCCAATACTGAAATATAATAACTATCATTCCGTAGTGACGAATCAGGTTCATATAGATGATGCTCCAACCGTTGTAGAAACCAACGGTTTACCACCTTATTAACTTTAGTCTTCAACACCAATCTCCTGATATTTTCACAAGCCCTTTCCTCTGTCAGTTCCGACAATTGAGAAAGATAATCCACCAACATCCTTTCTGTAGTGGCAGAGCTGCTTAACCGGATAGTATCTGTAAAATCATACGTATCCCAAAAGCGCTCTATCAGTATGCTGTCTTTTTGTTGCTTTGCCATAGCATTTGATTCACCAGAATTGGCAGAACAAGTACATAAAAGTAAAAACACGCCTAAAGTAATATAAAGAAGTCTTATATATTTCTGATGGATTACCAATCTTAAAAGGTGTAATAACCTTAATCTTCGTTTATTCATAATTCTACAAGTTCAAGCACAATTCATTACACCATTTGACATACTCGTTTTCTCCACCGCAAATCCTTTCCGGCACTTTCATCTCTATACATTCATTCCCGACATATATCCGGCTCATCTCGAATATTTCCATCAGACAATCATCCGATATACACATACAAAAACATATAATATCCGGATTATCATATTTCACGATTTTAATCCCCGGATAAAGTAAAGACAGATAAAAAGCAGAATATCCGAATGCTTTCCATGAATCCTCTAGACAATACAAATAAACAGAGCCTCGATTATCACCTTCTTTTTCCAAAATATCGTTTAATATATTCATCCTCATATCTCCTTTCACTCTTAACACTATTTGAATTATCCTTCCTGACGTATCCGAAGTTCAAAATATCCATTCCTACCAAACAGACGCACCTTTCCTTCACGTGCATTGCCTGTGCCATTTTCCTTTACATGGACAAAAATGTAATCATTAGCAGAGTCTAACTGCGGATAAATAATAGCACCTTCGTGCCGTTGTTCAGCTATCCCGATCCAATCACATGAATCGAACACTTCCCCGTAATTCGTATATAACATAGGAAGCACTGTATATGACCGACCGATAGAGGAATGACGTTCAACAGTTACCGTTTTTTGTAGAACACCATATTGGATAATACTCGTAAAAGAGTATTCCGTACCTGCGACTTCACTCGATTCCGTGAAACACAAGTCCATCTCGACGGGATTATCAGGAGTATCATTACAAACTGTTTCCCCCGTTATTTCTGTCCCATTTGCTTTCACCGTTATCAATCCACGCTGAAGATTAGGATAATCCGGATCAAACATGGTGTAACCTTCCAATGATTCATCCCGGATGCACCGGTAGAAATGACCTAACACAAAAGAATTCAAGATTTCATTACTGTATATAATCCAACGGGAATTTTCAAATCCCATCTGATAACCATTCTGCAAATAATTCTCTTGATAATCATGTGTACCATTATACTCTAATAACATGAATGCTTCCATATCATTAGTAAATCCATTCTTTTCTGCATTCTCGAATGAATTAGCGCCAAATCCCGTAACACTCCGGATATTCAGTTTATAGTAATCATTGCCTACAATTGAAGTCAACGGAACTTTTTCTCCTGTAGCATCATCTATTGTACATAGACGGAGTTTATAGTATCCTTCCCTTTCTGTCCCATCCGCTGCCGTATATTTTCCATGTACAACGATGTGAAATCCTTTATGCGCATCCAACCCCATTTTCCGAATCTGATACAGATAAATAGGATTTGACGAAGGAGCAAGGCTACTGACGGACAAAGTGGACGGACTGGTATAATCCACGTCTGCCAATACAGAGGCTGACACAGGACAACCCAACCAATTTATTGAAATCAATTCAAAATTGTTGTCTGCCACTCCCACACTGAATTTCGCAACATTCCGTTTTAAACTGAAACCATTGCTACCGTCACTTTCCATCGCATTACGAATAGCTATCATGTTGAGTGATGAAAGAGTTATGCGCCTGGTAGCCATTACAAAGGGTGGTTTTACAAGTGCTTTCGTACTTGTGCATATCCTGCTTTCCAAGTCCTGTAAAGTATGTATTGTCCCTGCTTCCATCGGATAATTAGCTATCAGATACAATGTATGCTCTCCTGTCGCCGAAGGAATGTTTACTGTCGTCTTATATTCATTTCCAGTCCATTCCAATACAGGATGCTGATGATAAACAATTTTTCCGTCATGATTGAATATCAGAAAATCCATACTTTCAACCTTTGCTTCATCGGCAGGGGTACCTGTTCCCCGCGTATACACAACAGACTCTTGTTGCACACTTAGTTTCAAAACCATTTGCTCCTGTACTTCTGTTGTATCGTTAATATCCGACATTTCATCACTATTGCAAGCCCCCAAAGAGAAAAGCAATACAAACAGGACTAATTGAATATATTTCTTTTTTACTATCATATCTATCATTTTTCTTATCCAACAGGGGGATAACGTAATTTCACACAACGCACCGTATGTCTCCCATTTCGCAATTCATCCGTCGTGGCACTTCCGTCCGGATCGCTCATTGTTGCTACAATGAAAGTACCATCCTCATTCTTTCCCCAATAACTGTCCGAAAAGAAATTATTGGGAAGCCCGTTGGTTCCGGCATTCAGGAAAACATAATTCATTTCTTTTCCTGTAGGCAATCTCCATCCACTGCCTAAATTTGCACATATAGAGGACGCATTTTCCTTCGTGACATTCGTTACATCTGAACTTGAGACTATAAAATCTGAAAGTTCAGGAGGACGAACATCAAGTGTACAGTTATAGCGATATTTTTTATTCTCTTTATAATCGTCTATGAGATTTCCCGATCCGTAACTTACATATGCCTTTCTGCCATTTGTATCATGTTCCTCTATGCACCATGCTTCAGCAGAATTAATCGCCCAATTTTCACGTATGGTAGCTAATCTCCAGCATCCTTTCCCTCTTGTTGCATCATTCTCATTTATCCCTTCAGGATAATATGCTCTACATCCAGTTTCCCGGGTGGCTCTTTTATAAAACTCATCATTATAAATACCCGTACGTATCCAGTTAGCCTCTTCCCAATATCCCATGGCTTCAGCCCAAGTAACAAGGTTATTTCCGACACGAATTGTTTCAGATCTATAAAGTTGCAGATTAAGTTCAACAGATGCGGTACCCGATTTTAATGTAGTTACATATATAATATCATTACCAGTATTCCAATTTCCACGTCTGAACCCGACGCGACCGCTTTTCTTTGTCACGTCATCATATTCTATTGTCATCTGCAGTTGATTACCGATTGTCACCTCATCGGGAAGTTTCACTTCAACCGGAGCGTTACAAGCAAAACGCACATACGAGTAAAAGCGTAAAGACTTTACTTCGACCGTCTTTTTGTTGACTGCAAGAAAACTAGCTCCCGTTATTTCAATCGGAACATTGACTTCCGACCATCCGGAAACGTTGGATTTCACTTCAAGGGACTCCTCCCCATAACCGGTAATCGCTTTAATATTCAAACTATAATGCCTGTTGCGGGTTATATTCCATTCTGTAGAATGTGAATCAATTGAATTCATCGCATCACCAATCGGCAAAGTATATATACGGGTGATTCCTCTTGATGTCCCTTTAATGCGCAATACCATTCTGTAAATCTCATCCATCGGCAGATATTCCGGCAAATATATATCACCGGATGACCATGTGAAATGATTCTGTTCTGCACTGCTATTTTCTAGTGAAAAAACGCGGTTATCTAGAAACCCCTCTTCTATCCTGTATTTACAGGAAGCCAGATAACTATACTTTGGAATACGAAGTAACTCCATAGACTCAAGATTAACGAATTCACCTGTAGGGTTTCCATTTTCACAAATCTCCGTACTAAGGTCAAACTTCACACTTAACTTGGCAATCACTCGTTGCAACTTTATCTCCAGTTTTGAAACAGAAGCGGATGCCCCTTCCGGATATATCTCATTTTTACTCCGTACATTCACATTAAGCAACTGCCGGAAAAATACAAATTTTGAAGCACTCAGGCTGCTTTCCGTATTCATCTGAATATTTTTCAATTCTTCAGGGCTATTGATTCCCGAAAGATCTACCGGTTCATTTCCTATCACATAAATATCATTGTATCCTATATAGGTAATGGCAACATAATCTTCATTTACATCTATCAATTGATTGCTGACTAAAACTTTAGGGCCGTAAGGATTGGAAGTACGTGTCGAGAAAATAATAACACGCAATTGTGATACCTCATTTTCATCCCCTGCAACAAGTTTCGGCATGATACTGACAGGAATTTCCTTGCCTTCCCCCTGGCCATTACTATCGGAAGATGCTTCTATTCCGTCAGTACAAGCAGTAAGCAGATATAATAATGTCACAACGAAGCTATATATATAAACTAATTTCAGTCTCATTCTCTCGTTTAATTATAAAGTATCACATTTCCGTATCCTGCAATATGATTGTCCACCCTGATACGGTAACAGCCGTTTGCATATAAGTATCCGTGTCACCGTCCAGATCATCTATAAGCGATATTTCTACTTCATACACATCTTGCCGGTCAAGTTCCGACTGGATGCGGGTATATGGATGCATCCGGATAAGTTCGACTAAGTCAGAACGGTAGAGTTCTTTGGCTGTGCCGTCCTGCATCAAACGTTCTATCAGTAGCGTCAATTTTTCCCCTTCCACCAAACGCATCAAAGAAAAAACGCCTGCAAATTGATTCCATGCATCATTATTTACGCCCTGATATGGATAATATGTCAATTCGTTGCCCGAAGCAACTACAGAATTATCAAATTTATAGGTCGCCCCTTTGGGATCAAGTACACGGACACGCACGCCATCCGCACAGCGGTGAATACATGGTATTCCGCTTTTTTCAAACCACTTCACATTCAGATGCAAATGATTCTCATTCTTTATAAGTGAAAGAACTTCAGTGTGTTCCTTCACATCGTTTACTTCTACTTGTTTCATAGCATGAAAAACAGGAGTCAGTCTATGGTTCACGCTACGGTCTTCAGCTGCGTTGAGTGATAATAACACCTGCTCAAGCGTAGTTTGTCCGGCAATAAAGGCCGGTTGTAAAGTCACTTCATCAGTCAAGTTTCCCCATGCCACCAACGTATAGCTACCGGCAGAAAGTTCCGGGTCAATCCGAAAATCTTTCGGGAAAGGCGTCCCTTTACGAGTTATACATTTCAAAAAACATCCGGCTGCATCAAATACATACAAGTCTATTTGCTGTACGTCAATGTTGAAGCGATCGGGACAAGTATTGTCCATGTGATGAACATATTCGAAAGCCACCTGGAAACTTCCCTGCGGACAATCGGAAAAATCTTCATTAACGCATCCTGTAATAAGCCATAATAGCATTGATATGTATACCACCATCCTTCTTTTCCGGTAAAATGTACTATGCATGTTAAATTGTTATTGAGAGGGATTTTAGATTCTTTTACCGGGGACAATGCCCCGGCAAAAGAATCCGTTAAAATCTATTTTTAATGAACCGGCAGACTAATAGCAATTACATTCCCAGTTCTGCATCCTGTTCAACTTTCGTCCATGGTTCCACTGTGATATGTGCCTGCATGTACGTTTTCTGGTTGATGGGATCTGTCGGGTCCACGGTAACATCTTCATCATCGGGATAACCGATTGAAGTAATTTTTGAGATATTTACATTGTAAAAACGGTTGCGCATTACCGAATAGAACAGGTTGTTGGCTTCCGTCTTTCCGTCCATATTATCTTCAACATTCACACGATAATAACAAGTACCTCCGGTGTACTGAAAAATACGTATTGTTCCTTCAATACTTTCCTTATAGCCCGGTAGTGCATTCTTGGGATGCGAATATTTCTTGATGGTAACAACTGAATAAATACCTTCAGAAGTAGAGAATGAGCTTCCATAATATACACTTACAGAATTTTCTATATCACCTTCGTCTACAGCACTTCCCTCGTCTACTGCATTTAACCATTTCTGTTTTCCGGCTTTATTCAAATAAGTCTTTAAAATCATGCCCAAGCCATAGTTTGCCAAGTTTCCACTAAAGTCTGCAGGAGCCGTATAAATCTGATTTTCCCATTCCGGGACAATAAAATATGGCGGTACATCTTTTCCTCCTGTAGTATAATCAGTTCCGTCTAATTTATTTTCGATACTAAGATTGCCACCATCATTTTTCACTTCAACAGCATTAATCATCACATTAGCCGCCGGAGCAAATACACCTTTCACCAACACATAAGTAGTATTTCCCCTTACCGGTGTCTGATTGGAGTTCTCCGGCAAATATATAGACTCTATAGCTTCCCCGTCAGCACTTGCTTTCAAATCCAAATTAGGCTCATTCACCTCGTCATAATATTTAGCGAAATCTGCAAATGTAGAGCTAGTATTGGTCATTGTATAAAACGGCGTAAGGAAACCATCAACATGATTATGCAGAAATATATAGCTCTGAACCGGAAGATTACGAACCGTAAAAGTCGGAGTAAGTAATTTGCCTAATGTATTACTTTCACTATCTTTCAATATCAAAGCATCCGCATTTGCATAAGTAGCCTGCAACTTAGCAGCAGCACGGGATATGAACACCTCCAAATGATTGTTTTTCTTCATTTCCGCCGAACTATCATACGCCGGTTTCGAGCAATCCTCAGCAGAAATCCCGGGATATAATGTGTATTCGGTTGCCTTCAATACGTTTGCCATCAGGAAACCATTGGTCGCCGCATTCCCATTACCGGATATTTTATCAAAATTACCGACACGCGATACAGCAACTGCTGTTTCTACACCTTTGGTATGAGCAATACGTCCTGCTTTCGTACAATGTGTCAAAGTAACAGCTTCAAATTGAGTAGTTGTAGTGGTAGACGTAATCCAGTCGTCTTGCATATTAGCTACTACATACACTTTCTTTTTACCGGAAGTTAGTTTCAATACAGCAGTGTGCTCCGTGCCATGTTCATCTACAGTAGCATTATCCGTCTTTGCTTCAAAGCTACCGGACTCATTGAAGATATAAGCCCGCAGATTTTTGATGTTTTTTTCTGTAGTAGTACCTTCATGTGTGTCACCCGTTGCACGTGCTACAACACCATCTTTGCCCAGTTTAAATGTAAACTTCGCCCAAGTAGGCTCTCCCTCTATGACTTCGGTATTACCATTGTCATCGCTTCTTTCTTCACCTAGCTTGTCCTCACTGCTACAAGCAGCAAACGTTATTGTTGCCAGCGCAAATACTCCGATTAGAAAATAATTCTTTCTCATTTTTGTCTTATGATTAAAAAATAAATTATTATATATTGAGATTTATATGGTTCCATTTTTCATCCGGTAATACACCTTGATGTATCCGGCTCGACGCAGTTGCGGAAAGAAGTGTTCTTCCAAATAACGATAGGGCACTCCTCTTTTCAAACGTTGCAACTGTCCCTCACGGCCTTTCATTATCGGAACTGAATCAATAATATTCAATACTTCCTTACGGTATTCCATATCAGAGTGTTCCACTTTATAACGTAGTTCTTCCCAGCCCTCATCACCATTCACAAGCGCAAAGCAACTATCCGCCAAAGCAATCCGGTCGGCTATATATTGCTTCAGCGCTTCAGCTCGTTTTCCAGACAATCGCTTGTTGAATTCAAAAGCCCCCTCGGGTGAGGAAAGCCCCAATAGCACTACGCGAGCTATCTCTACTTCGGGATCTTCACTAATACGGCGAATTACATCAATGATATGTTCCAGCACTCTCTCATTATCCAGATAATTGCTATCTATCTCTGCCTTTGCAAGCTTGAAATAAACAATCTGTGCTCCTTCCTGCTCGCCCGCCAGAATCCTTTTACCCGCTGAATAGTTATCTATGGGTTCTACAAATTTCTCTGTTTCAGCCAGTACTTCCGTAGCACATTTATGCGGTAACATTTCCGGTATTTCCACCTTATTCTTTATTTCCGGCTTAACAATAGAATATCCATCCGTCCGGTTCCACGTAAACAATTCCACCATATCCAACTCCTTTTTCATACAGCAATTTCCAAGTTGCCGCCATAACACTAACTTTGCCTGCCATATCCAAAGTTGATTGGCCAACATCGGAGTTGAACATGTTATTGTATTCCATTGCCGATTGGATACTGTATATATTAAGTCTTTCTCTGCTTTTGATGAGTGAAGCACTTTTTGTCTTCGAACTATTTTCTCCCGTATTTTGCCATTTACGCGTATGACAGGGAAAGCAAAAGAGTGATTTCCCTTTATATCTATCAATATAGGTGTAAGCAACAACTCATCATTTGCTTTTGTAATGCCGGGAGCAATCATCAAATGAAATCTCAAACTCACAGAATCACCTTGAGCATTCTTCTCTATAGAAAAATTATTGATCTTGATCGAATCATTATTTTGAGCGGAAACTGACATGACCGTTATACTCATAAAAAAGGAAAGTATTATAATCTGAAAACTATTCATTTGGGATATTATTTAAGTAAATATATGATAGATACAGCGGCACGTGTAGGCCCTAAATAATTACGGTTGTTTACGCTTAAACGCTTACCACATTCCTTACACGGGTATTTACTATAATGCAGGTGTGCATAGCCGATCCCTAATGTCCCTTCTATACTCCAATGTGGTGAAAGAATCCACTGATACCCATAACTGAATCCGAATCCGGCAAGATTTCCCTGTCTTCTAAAGTCACCTAGTCCCCAATATCGAATATTACTGACATTATATTGTCCATAAAACAAATGTCCGCCAAAGAAATGTCCATTGAACCGTTCACAAAGCCAATAGCGAAGCTCTGATTGTATCAACCAATGCTTCATTTTTCTATTGTTGGAACCATAACCATTCTTACCCAAAGGAAAAGGATTGTAGGCTCCCCACAAGTCAACAGTCAGTTTGGGAGATATCCCCCATTCCACCCCTATGTTTGGTGTTTGTAACAACCCGCCATAAAGTAAATTCGTTTTTACTGCTATATTTTGTGCTCTAACCGCAAAACATCCTAGCAAAGTAAATAGACCAATAAGTATGCCGGCTTTATTTCTTATACAATCATTCATTATATACAGTTTTTTCAAACTATTTCTTATGCATCTCTATTCCGTAATAGAGATGCATAATTACATATAAACAATAAACATTTAATTATCAACGAATTATATTACAGAAACTAATAACAGAATGTTTCAATATCATAATATAATGAATCATAACAAACAAAATAAATAATATTATTCTGATATATAATTCATTAAAAAAATAGATACTGAAACAATTGTGAAACAAACAGATAAGTAACAGACTAAACAATCAAAACAGTTATTGCCATGGAAACAAAACATACAAAAAGCGAACTTTTGTACATTGAAGAACATCAGTCATGTCAAAACTACATGACAACAATTGAAACCGGATTCAAATATCTTGAATTCGCCAAGAATGCAGCATTTGAAGAAGATAATACAACTAAAAATTATCTCCTGTTCTTCCTGAAAGGCGATTTCACCATAAGTTGCAACCAGTTTCATAACAAGTTGTTTCATGCTGGAGAAATGATACTCATCCCTCGTTCTTCCCGACTAAAAGGATTTGCGGGAACCGATTCAAGCCTGCTCTCCATGTTTTTCGATATACCTGCAGAGAACTGTGACAAGCTCATATTACAGTCTTTATCAAATGTATGCAACAACATTGAATATGACTTTTCACCAATTAAAATACGCTATCCATTAACACTATTTCTTGAAGTATTAACTCACTGCATCAAAAACGGAATGAGTTGCGCACACTTACACGGGCTGATGCAACGAGAGTTTTTCTTTCTTTTACGAGGGTTTTATGAAAAACAGGAGATTGCAGTATTATTCCACCCCATTATCGGAAAAGAAGTGGATTTTAAAGATTTTGTCATGCACAATCATACCAAAGTAGATAATATAGAGCAGCTTATCTCACTATCGAATATGGGAAGAAGCTGTTTTTTTACCAAATTCAATGAAGTGTTTGGTATGACAGCTAAACAGTGGATGCTGAAACAAAAGAACCAAAGAATATTGGAAAAAATGACGGAACCAGGAGTATGTATAAAAGATATCATTGAAGAATTGGGATTTGATTCGCAAGGTAACTTCAACCGTTACTGCAAACAACATTTCGGATGTACCCCCAAACAACTGATAGAGCAATGTCAGGCAACCAATCAAACGAGTTAGCCATTATTATCCCTATCGGTACAAAATGAATAAATTATTGGACTTTATGATAAATTCAATATTGAAAAATTTCATTTACTTTGCAGCGTGAAATATATTAAGAAACAAAGATATTTTAATATGATCTCTATTACGGAATAGATTACAATATTGCAAAGATAAATAAAAATATGATATATTCTAATTTTCAACAGATTATATTACAAATAATTATTTCATTTGGATAAGTTTGTAACGATGCTATTCACCTGATTGAGCATGAATACATCAAAATCCTTTAAATAGACGCGTGTCATTTCTTCCGAAGTGTGTCCAAGTCCGGCACTAATCACAGAAATCGGAGCTCCATAGTCACGTGCGAGGGTAGCCCAGGTATGGCGTGCAGTATATGTCGTCAACGGTACTTCAATATCAGCTACAACAGCGATTTTCTTCAAATGCCGGTTAATACGGCCCAACGCCAAACGATACTGTTTGTATCCAGAAGCATATTCACCGCTGATTATCGGAAAGAGATACTCATTTTCTGTCTTATATTTATCTATCAAGCCCTGCATCTGCGGAGTCACCACTATACGAATCAACTGTTTCGACTTATGACGGGAATAGGTCAGCACACCATTGCAAATATCGGTTTTCTTCAAAAGGACAATATCGACAAAAGCCATTCCCTGCGCATAAAAGCTGAACAGATACAGATCGCGGGTAAATTCCAGTTCTGGTTCATTCTCCAAATTCAAGTCCGCCAAATTCTGCATATCCGTCCGTGACAAAGCGCGTTTCACAGTCTTCGCCGGACGGGTCTGCGCTTTAGCAAACGGATATTCGCCACGGGGATGATAGCCGTCCGTTACCGCCTGGTTATACAAAGAGCGCAAGTTGCGCAGATAATAACTTACCGTATTGCCGGAAGCACCGTTACTATACAGGAAATCCTCATATCTCCTGACGAACGCCAAATCAACCTCCGACATCCGCACATCGGGGCGACTTATAAATTTTGCCAACGACGAACGAGTACTCTTGTAGGCCGCAGCCATTCCCACTTTCTTCAGTTCCTGCTTCCGTTCAATCTGCGTATTGATATATCGCAATAAATAAAACTGTGGTTTTCCTGTACCAAAAGCATTTTGAGCCAGAATATCCTCCACTGTAAATTCTTCCCTTGTTCGCTCAAGCTGCCTGATCCGTGTATCAATCTGATTCCGCATCTTCCGTAGCTCGCGGTTCATTTTCACGACCTCCGTAGCCGTAAAAGTAGAACTTACGCCATTCATAATCTTCCCTTCCAGCTCGTCAAACACCTCTTCTTTCATCCGGTAACCTGTATACAGTAACTTTTTTCTCCGATTGTGTATCACCTGAAATACTAAAGGGTAACTACCATTATTCAATATCCTGCTCTTGTTCAGCATAAGTTTCACTGATGTTATCATATCTTGCTTTTTTTGTTTGAGACGTAAAAGTACAAAGTTCACCTTACTTATCAGAACTATTTTTCCGCCTGTTACGCAAGAAACAAGAAATGGAATAAAAAGTTTTTCTACTTTAAGAATAGTTATCTGATAAATATAGTTAAAATACACGTTCTAGTAATCAGTATATTTTTATTACATATCTCCAATATGCATACGCATAAATTAGATATGTATATCATTTATAATATTTCTTTACACAACACAAAGAATACCGCTATTCTTTCTTTTGAAAAATCAGAATATTAGGCATAGCTTTGCACGATGGATTTTAGGGAGCCGTCCGTTCCTTTAAAAGGAAGAGGTCATTCCTCGGTGTGCAACGGGTCGTTCCTTTTAAAGGAACGGCCCGTTGGTTTTAAAGGAAAAACCGGCATTTGTAACCATTTGAATTTCAACTTCTTACTGAATTAAAATTCCGTCCCCGTAACCCATGGGATTTTTTCCAACAAACACGACAGAATCTGCCGCACGAAGCGGCAATCAGTATACAACAAATTTCAACAATCCAAAATTCAATTCCCATGGTTACAGTCACGTTTGCCATCAAGCCATATCTGGCGAGGTATATGTATGTCCGATACGGACAAAGTTTAGAACTTCAATCGCACAACAATCCACCTTCAAGGCTCCCCACTCCAATCCACCTCTCCCACCTCACTCCCATTTATCACTTCCTGCATCAATTATCCGTTCCTCATCCGCAAGGCGTCTCCTGGAAAGAGACAGGAAATATCTGTTTTGTTCTTCCCAGCCCAAGGCAAGGGAAGAATCCGGAAGTTTATAATTATTTCGGGCAGGACAGTATCTTTATTATCGAAAAGGAAATTGAGGTGGAAATGAAAGCGGAGCTTTATTCATTCCTGTTGGAAAATAAGTTCAAAAATGGAGTGATGTATATAAAGTCAATGCATGAGTTTGTGATAAAGTATGATATGGCGGAGTCGGTGGAAGAGGAAAGTTTGATGAGAGGGTTTCAGAGGTGGAGAAAGAAAATGAAAGTTTAATAAGACTAATAAGCAAATATCCCTAAGTGATAAGCTACAGCATATATACCCATAGTAATTATTCAAGATAAAATCAAATGCGATTTGGAATATTTTTCATTCCACATATGATAGAAAACATCCAAAAGCTTTGGAATATAATATTGTTTCAATAATTTTGTAAATTCAATTTTTAAATTAAATACTATGTACACACTAACAGAGATTAGAGAAGAGTTAAAAATTAAAGAACGTTCTGTAAATGATTTAATTAGATACATAAAAACAAGAACGGACGATAATCCCAATTATAGTCTATTATTAGGAGCCGGATGTTCTGTAAGGTATAAATTAAAACTACATAAAACTTCAAGTCCCCGTATAAATTATAGAATCGCTATATAAATCTAATAAGTTTATAGCGATTCTCTGTTTATACAGAACTAGGAAGGGGGCTTACATTACAACTGTCTCAAATCAAACGCATAACTATAATCAATCAAGCTATGCTGTTTTTCATTTTGACGCCACGCTTCTTCAGCATGACTCATTTCTGAAATTTCATTAGCCTTACTCTTCTCAAAATGAACTAATACACATTGTAAAACCTCTAATTCTTCAACTGTAAATAAAGATTGTTCAAATTGCTCAACAGTTGTAATTATACTTCCAGAATAACCATTTCCCAAATTTATGATTTCCTTTTTTAATCCGTCCAAGTTCTCATATATAGTACTATAACGCACAGGAACAGGCCCATAACTTATAGCTTGGTATTGTAATCCGCTAATACCTTTACCATATTTCTTATAGGAAAGAAAATCAGAATAAAATAATAATTTATTTAGTTTTGTTTCAAAAACTCCTTGTAATGCAGATGCAAAAAAGACAATAATCTGCTTAACCTTCTCGGGAATGACAGAAGCATACCCATTCATACTTGAACGTAAAGACAAATGGTTGTGAAATATAAATTCATTTATTTTATTCTCAAAACAGGAATTATTTAATAACAGTTCCTTTACCCTTTTTTCAATTTTAAGTATCTCATCATTGGGAAACTGATTTTGAGCAAGTTTCAGAATTTCCAAAAAGAAATGAGGATCTTTCAAAGCTGAAATCATTTTTCCATTAGACACACTAGGCGTCTCTCCTTCTTCGTATTTTCTATATTGGTTATCGCCAAAACCTAAAAGTTTAGACATTCGAAGTGCAGATATACCATATAATTCCCGGACTCTTTTTATTTCATCCGGAAATGGTATCGCATATTTCTGACGATACAAATTATAAACTTGATTCATATTCAGTTGATCAAGTTCAGTTGTAGTAAACTCTTCATTTGTATCCTTACATCTATAAAAATGATATACTATCTCAAAATTGTCTTTTCGAAATTCAAATGATTGCTTCTCATGACACAATGCAGCGTCACCACCTGTAAACGGACTTTTCATAACTTCTACTTTTTATTTTTGAAAGGATGTTCTATTTTTCTCTCTGCCAAATGAAAGGAGACACAGATTGGAGAATTTGCTCCAGTACCTTTACTTATTTTGATATAAACCTCCTTTTTATCTACGGACTTGCCAAACTTCCAAAGTTCTCCCATATAATTCAACTTATCTTCCGTAGGACCTTTATAATAGTCCTCAACTGTCAAAGACATTATTATCTTTTCACGCATAATTGCCGAAATCTCCAAATCAAGCAAAGCTTGCATATTCTTCTTTCTATCTATGCGAAAGATAATCCCGAAAACCCTAGCCTTATCTTTAAATTCTTTCAAGAATTTATCGACTGTTTCTATATCCATATCTAAAATATCTTTATGCAAAGATATGAATAATGTAGTATAACACAACAAACATTCAACTTTAAAGTTGAAAAAGAACTATTAAAAGACTATATATTCAAGATATATTGATATTAGTCCGAAAAATTCAACTCGAATCTATTTTCCTACCTTTACAAAATTAAACATCATAAGAATTATAAAGATATGACGATTCCATACTAAACTCGAAATATTTTCACTACATTCACAGCATGAAATGCAGAATTATACTCGAACTATTAGTAATTCTCTTTTTTACAGGATGTTATAACAGAGAACAGATTTCCCGGCTTGATGAGGCGGAAGCACTGTTACAAAATAAGCCGGATAGTGCCTTAACAATATTACAACAACTCAAATCGGAAGGCGGCCAGGCTGAACAGGCCAGGTATGCGTTGCTTTATTCAGAGGCTTTAGACAAAAATCACATCAAAGTAACCAATGATTCGCTCATTCGCCAGGCTTGGAGCCATTATAAACATCATCCCAAAGATTTACGCCGCCAATGCAAAACTCTCTATTATTGGGGACGGGTTAAACTGCGCGCAGGAGACAAACCGGGAGCGTTACGTCTTTTCCTAGAAATTGAAGAGAAACTGAAAGATACCAATGAGCCTTATTATGCAGGGCTTTTATACAGTCAAATCGGTGAAGTGTATTATGACCAAATGAACTATAGCCGGGCTTATCATTATTTTCGTGAAGCTCGCAATAACTTCCGGCAGACTGATAACACTCGTGAAGAAACAGAGGCAACTCTCGATATGGCAGCCGTAACTTTCAATTCAAAAGATATGGAGAAAGCCATGCGACTCTATTCTGCCGCACTCGATTTGGCTGATGAGCACAAGTACAATAAGTTAGCCAAAGCCAGTCTCACCAATCTTGCTTCTCTCTATGTGGTGTCAGGCAAGAAACAAATTCCTCATGACCTACTGCAACGCATCGAACTCTCTGCCCGGCAAGATACGTTATACGGATACCATACATTAGTAGATGTGAATCTACTAAAAAACCGTATAGACAGCGCACGCTACTATCTGGCACTTGCAGAAACACATTCCACCGATATACGTGACATGGCAGACCTGCAATACACCGCTTATCGGATTGAAGCGCAGGCCAGAAACTTCGAGAAAGCGACAGAGAAGATACACCATTATATCTATCTGACTGACTCGCTGACACGTTCAAATATGCAATTCTCCGCCGGTATGGTGGAACGTGACTATTTCAAGGAACGCTCCAAATTTGCCGAATACCGGATGAAGAACCGTACTACCTGGGAGATTACCATAGCAAGCGTAATTTTTCTAATAATAGGGGTAGCATACTACATCATCCGTCAACGTCTGCGCCTGCAACGCGAACGTACCGACCGCTACCTGCTATTGGCGGAAGAAGCCAACGCCCAATACAAAACCCTGACAGAACATATGGAAGGACAGCGCAATGCAGAAAGCCATTTAAAAGGTTTGATAGCTTCACGATTCGACATCATTGACAAACTGGGAAAGACTTACTATGAACGTGAGAATACCGAATCGCAACAAGCAGCCATGTTCCACGAAGTGAAACAGATTATCACCGATTTTGCAGAGAACAATGCAATGTTGCAAGAACTGGAACTTATCGTAAATACCTGCCATGATAATGCAATGGAGAAGTTGCGGAATGAATTTTCGTCAATGAAAGAAGCTGACATACGACTGCTTTGTTATATTTTTGTAGGTTTCTCTCCACAAGTAATCAGTTTGTTTATGAAAGATACGGTAGCTAATGTATATGCTCGCAAGTCACGGCTCAAATCACGTATCAAATCGGCAGAAACGGCCAATAAAGAGTTGTTTTTAGCACTTTTCGGATAGGTGTTAGACCTGTGTTAGAAATCTTAGAATACATCTTTCATAATCCATTGAATATCAATATACTTTAAATCAAAGTGTTAGATTTGCGAGATTGCATCACAACCCGAATTTGATGCAATCTTATTACTTTTGCATTCGAAAAATTAGAAAAAAGAAAAGATTATGAAGAAGATTGTTATTCTATTAAGCGCCATGCTTTTCATGGTAGCATGCGAAAAAGGAAACGAAGAAATGAAAGAAGCAAAAGTAGTGGTATCCGTTTATGATGAGAATGGAAAAATTGCAACGGGCGTTCCCGTAAAAATGTATAATGAAAAGGATTATAAGGTTTTTGAAAAAGATAATTTAACTTTGCCAACTGCAATCATACAGACAAATGAAAGTGGTATGGCCACCTTTGTACTGCCACGAGAGGAATGGTTTGCAACGCAGTCGCAACGGTTCCTGACATTCGTGGTACAAGAAGGGGGCGGCCCTAACAACTATCAGATATGGTCTTCCGGCAAAACCGTAGAAGCCGGAAAAGCCGTAAAAGTAGAAATACGTTTAACCCAATTCCCTAACTAAGCCTTTATCACATGAAGCAAACTAGACTTTATATAATTACAGCACTTTGCCTGCAAATGTTTTTGGGAACAATATTACTAAGTTGCAGCACCGAAAATGACGAATACAGGAAAGATTCACCTTCGGCAGCAAATCCTGTTGAACCCATAGAGGCTTCACTTGAAGATTTCTTCATAGAACAGCTACCCTCAAAAACAATTTATGCATTAGGAGAGAATATAGACTTAACCGGCCTTAACGTGACAGGAAAATATGATGACGGGAAACAACGGCCTGTAAAAGTTACCCCGGAACAGATCAGCGGTTTCTCTTCATCCACGCCTGTCGAAAAACAAGAAGTAACCATCACACTGGAAGGAAAACAGAAAAGCTTTTCTGTTCAGGTTTCACCCGTCCGTATAGAAAACGGAGTATTGACGGAAATATTGAAAGGATACAATGAAATCATACTTCCCAATAGCGTGAGATCAATCCCGAAAGCTGCCTTCAGCAACAGCCAAACAGCAAAGGTAGTACTCAATGAAGGATTAAAATCGATTGGAGATATGGCTTTCTTCAATTCGGCCATTCAGGAAATAGTATTTCCATCAAGCCTGGAACAGATGGAGGAAAACATTTTCTACTATTGCCGGAATTTGAAAAAAGCAGATTTAAGCCAAACGAAACTCACCAAACTTCCCGCCAGCACTTTTGTATATGCGGGCGTTGAAGAAGTGCTGCTGCCTGCGACACTAAAAGAAATCGGAGCACAGGCATTCCTTAAGACATCTCAACTGAAAACGATTGAGATTCCGGAAAATGTAAAAACAATCGGATTGGAAACATTCCGGGAAAGTAGCGTTACAACCGTGAAGTTACCGAACGGCGTTACAACCATGGCGCAAAGAGCCTTTTATTACTGCCCGGAATTGGCGGAAGTGACCACCTACGGGAGTACTTTCAATGATGACCCCGAAGCTATGATCCACCCCTATTGTCTTGAAGGATGTCCGAAATTGGCTCGCTTCGAAATACCTGAAAGTATTCGGATATTGGGACAGGGATTACTGGGTGGTAATAGGAAAGTGACCCAATTAACCATTCCGGCAAACGTCACACAGATTAATTTTTCGGCTTTCAATAATACAGGTATTAAAGAAGTAAAGGTAGAAGGGACAACACCTCCGCAGGTATTTGAAAAAGTATGGTACGGATTTCCGGATGATATTACCGTCATTCGTGTTCCTGCCGAATCTGTGGAAAAATATAAGAACGCAAATGGTTGGAGGGATTTCACAAACAAGATAACAACGTTCTAACAGTTCTCCAGTTTTTCGATTATAATCGAATAAAGTTGGTTTAATATCGACTTTTCCGGTTATAATCGAAATAACTTAAGAAAACACTATATTTTCGATAATAGCCGGAAAAATCAGTACTATTAGTTTATCTATTTAAATCTCCCCATTCACCCCCAAGCCGAACAGAGCAAAATCGCCCAGACAAGGATCATCCGGAAAGACTGTAGCCAATGCTGCCGTTATCTGACGGGCATTTTTCAAAGAAAAAGTTTCCGTATCCGTCAACTTGAAATAATGTGCTACCCGGCATACATGTGTATCTAAAGGAACAATCAAATCTCTGCGATCAAAACTTTCCCAAATCCCCAAATCGACCTCCGAATCCCGACGAATCATCCAACGCAAAAACATATTCAGTTTCTTTTGAGGACTTTTGGCAGAAACTTCAAGAAATGCACATAACTTTTCCATTGGTATTCCGGGATATAACATCAAAGCTTCCTCCAGACTTTCAAACTGTGTATAAGCTATATATAATCGCCGAAAGTATCCATAAAAATCAGCATACGACAACATCCGATAAAAGCTATTGGTTGCTCCTGAAGGAAAATCCTTCTCCCACTGGCAGGACAATACATACTGATAAGGCGAATCTCCCATTAGCCCGTGCAATTCGTCCGCTTTCTTCAAGATCTGTTTGCGATTGCCAAAACTCATAATCGCTGTCAGCAAACCGCTGACTTCGATATCCTGTTTCAGCGTATAACGATGGGGAAACTGCACCGGATCGCTTTGTATAAAGTCTGCGCGATGATACATCTCCGCACACATTAAAAGTTTATTCTTTATATCTTCAGTCATTTCGAGAAAGTATCAAGTATTGAAAGTACAAAAATACATATTCTAGTTGGATTTCCTCTTTAAGTAAATGATAGATTGTATCCCTAATAAAATAACAAACAAATATTCTGCCGTCATATACACAGTCAGAGAAGCATGAAAACATTCACTTAACAGATACAGATAAATCAAATATACAAGAATGGTGATTAACTGGAAGATAAAGGCGAGCTTCGTCTTTCCTGTACCGGTAACAGCATTGATATAAACATATCCGGGCAGTGCAAAAGCATAATTCAACAGCATAACTATAAAAGGATAGAAAGCTAGTCTCACCAGATTATCGTTATTCGTATAAAATCCGATAACCCATTGGTTACCCCAAAGAGCCATAACTATCAATGGCCCCCCCACGGCATAACCCAACCTAAGAACTTTATGGCAAACGGGAAAAAGTTCCTTCCCCTGCCCCGCCCCAATTAGATTGCTGACTAATGAACCAGTAGTGGATGCAAAAGAGTTGACAATCACAAAAAAGACGGTAGAAACACTACGAGTAATATTGGAAATAGCAAGCTCTGTCCTTCCCAGATGCTCGATAGCAACGAAGAACAGAAACCAGGGAGCAACGCTGACAAAAGAGTGAAGCATACTCCATACAGATATCCTCAACAACTTTATTAACACTTTCCCATCATAAACGACCTTCAGCCCATATTTCACTTTATCTACCCTCACCCACATATATAATAGGAGTACGATAAAAGCTCCGAACTCTGCCAAAGAAGAAGCCATCGCCGCCCCGGATATACCCAGATTCAGTTTGAATATCAGCAGATAGTTAAAAGGAATATTGATACAGATAGCCATGATAGCTGCCACGGACAATGCTTTGGTCGTTGTTATCCCTACCAGAAAAGACCGGAAAGCTAAAAAAGGAAATGAGAATAACAAACCGAAGCTACGCCAATCCAGATAATGAATCACTGCCTGATAAATTTCATCCGAAGTTATCAACCGGCGCAGGATCAAGGGAGAAGCCAAATGGAGCAATAGGCAAAGAATGACTGCCATCCCCGACAGGAAATATACTCCCTGAAAAAATGTACGTCCCGTCTCTTTATAATGTTGTTCCCCATTTCTCCGGGCAATCATTACCTGCAGCCCGATGCTGAATCCGAAGCCCAACATATAAACAGCTAAATAATAGATTCCGGCAAGCGCAGAAGCTCCCAGTTCGACTTCTCCCACATGCCCCAGGAAAATAGCGTCGGTAATATTGATTAATTGTTCCATCAGAATGCTCATCATCACAGGAAAGTTGATGAGCCATATTTGCTTATATGTATAATTCATTGCTCAACTTAAAAATAACACGATACGGCATACCGTATTCCCATAGCAGCACACAGTTTCGCAAGTTTATAAAAATGGATATAAAACTCTTTGGCAGGCGAGTAGTTGCCTGTCAGATAGCTGAATAGCCTTATTAGAAATGATGCTATTCGTTGAGCGTAGCTAGATACAGAGTTTCATAAATGAATGAATATTGCTGGTTTCTCAATCAATTACGCAACAAAGATAAGAAATCTTATTTTCATATCCCAATTTGGTATGGTATTAGCAGATTACTTATAGTAAGGATATGCATCAGAAGCATCAATTACGACATTAACAAATTGATTTATAAAGATATACCGGATTCGAAAGTAAAAGAATGATGATAAGATATCTTTCTCTTTTGAAAAAAGCATATCATTTTGAAAAGATTGAAAAGAGTAGTAACCAATAAATAACCAGATAACAATGAAAGTTTGTAAATTCGAGAAAATTAAAGATGAGGATGAAATGAAGCAAGTAATCAATTGTATTCAGAAAGAACATCCTTATGTAGCTGTAGTCCCTATATTGGCACAATTACAGGAGTGGTTACAGGCTATTTCCATCAGTTGGTTTCACGAAGAAGATGAAGCTTCTCATACCACAGTCAATGCCATCGAAGCATATTGCTGTACCCTTGCCAATCATCTCATTACAGATTCGCACTTAAATCAGGAAATTAAAAACCGGATTCTGGAGTGTATAAAGAAAATACATATACTTGTAGAAGACAAAGCAGATTTACTGATTGATAAAATGATAAAAGCGGAAATATACGGATTATCCAGCGATTTATTCACTTATTGCTTACGTCAACAGGGTCTTCGTGCCCAAACATTAGATACCGGCAAACTTATACAGATCAACCTGGAAAGAAAGCCGGATATCCCATATATTCAGGAATCTATCCAACAATACATTGACGAGAACCGGAATGTGGATATTTTTATCGCCCCACTTTCCATTTGCAGGAATGTGTATGGTGAAATAGACTTTATGAGCGAACAACGCAATGATTACTATGCAACAGTGCTTGCCACCTTATTCAAAGCGGACGAAATACTGTTATCCACCCCTATCAACCATATCTACGCAAACCGGAATTGCCTGCGAGAACAACATTCACTAACTTACATAGAAGCCGAACAACTGATTAACAGCGGAGTACACCTGCTCTACGCAGATTGTATCACCCTTGCGGCACGCTCCAATATAGTTATCCGCCTAACCGATATACACGATCTGTCAACAGAACGACTCTATATATCTTCCCATGACACAGGCAACAGTGTCAAGGCCATCCTCTCACAGGATTCGGCTACCTTTGTACGTTTTACCTCATTGAATGTATTGCCCGGATATTTGTTTATGGGTAAGATATTGGAAGTTATCAACAAATATCAAATCAATGTCATCTCAATGACCTCATCCAATGTATCTATCTCGATGATGCTGACGGGCAGCCGGGACACCCTGCGAATCATTGAAAGGGAACTACACAAATATGCCGAAATGGTTATGGACGAAAATATGTCTGTAATACATATCATCGGCTCACACTATCTGTGCACAGCACAGATAAAAACAAACTAATCAGTTCGCTATCCAAACAATTTCTCGAAAGCCAGTACGTGGCCTGATTAAAATGTATATTCAGATTTTATATTCCTCTATCTTCCGATACAACGTAGTAAGTCCGATTTTCAACAAGCGGGCAGCTTCCGTTTTATTCCCTTTCGTATATTCCAACACACGCGCAATATGCCTGCGCTCCATTGCAGCCAGTTCAAAACTACCTGTACTATCGTCCGAACATTCATAATGAGTGTTCTGGATTTCCAAAGGAAGGTCGCAGATATCCAGCCGTCCACCTTCGCAAACAATCAGGCTACGCTCAATCACATTTCTCAACTCACGGATATTCCCTTTCCACGGCTGTTGTTCCAGCGCTTCCAAAAAAGCAGGAGTCATCTCATTGATGGCATACGAAAGTTTTTCGGAGAAACTTTTGGCAAAAGCAGTTGCAAGAATTCTGATATCACCGGTACGTTCACGAAGCGAAGGAAGATGCACCTGAAAAACCGAAAGACGATAAAACAAGTCCTCACGGAAATGCCCGGCTTTGATCTCCTCCTGCAAATTCCGGTTGGTAGCAGCGATGATACGCACATTGACTCTTGTCGGCTTGGTATCACCGATCTTTATATATTCTCCTGTTTCAAGGATACGCAGTAACTTTGCCTGCAATTCGAAAGCCATCTCTCCGATTTCATCCAGAAAGATCGTTCCGTTATTGGCCTCTTCAAAAAGCCCTTTCTTATCTTTCAACGCACCGGTAAACGAACCTGCCTTATGTCCGAACATCTCGCTTTCGAGCAGTTCTTTGCTGAAAGACGAACAGTTGACCGCCACAAAAATCTGTTTGCTCCGCTTGCTGTTATAATGTATAGCCTGCGCAAAGACCTCCTTTCCTGTTCCGGTTTCTCCCGTCAGCAATACGGGAACATCTGTCACAGACACCTTCTGCGCCAAAGACACCGACTCTTTCAGCACTTTTGACTCCCCCAGGATAGAATCGAACGAGTACATTTGCCCGACCTTCTTTTCCAGTTTTTCGAGACGGACATTCATTTTTGCTTTCTCTACGGCACGACTAATGAGAGGGATAATCTTGTTATTATCATCTCCTTTCGTTATATAATCAAACGCACCGTTTTTGATAGCCTGCACCCCGTCGGGAATATTGCCGTGAGCAGTAAGAAGAATCACTTCCACATTGGGAGCTATTTTTTTGATATTCAAAACCAGATCCACTCCGTTTCCATCAGGAAGAAAAACATCACATAAAGCTACGTCGGGCGATTGAATTTCCAGTTGTTTGATGGCAGTTTTGCAATCACCTGCCTGACACACTTCATAGCCCTCAAGTTCCAGCATACGAGCTAAAAGGCTGCGAATCTGGACTTCATCGTCAATAATAAGAATTTTATTCATACAAATTGTCTACATTAATATAGAAGAATGAAAAACAGGGTGCGCAAATATAGTTTTTTTATCTGAATCCATGAACATTTCTTCGCCCCTGTTTGTTATTTCCACAGGAAACTATTTACACTATAAACAGATGAAAATAATTATTATTGGGGGAGTTGCAGGAGGAGCCACCACTGCTGCCCGAATCAGACGAGTAGATGAAACAGCAGAAATTATCCTTTTGGAAAAAGGAAAGTATATATCATACGCCAATTGCGGCCTTCCTTATTATATAGGAGGAGTGATAGAGGAACGGGATAAATTGTTCGTGCAAACGCCCGAAGCCTTCTCTACACGCTTCCGTGTAGATGTACGTACAGAAAACGAAGCGATTTTTATTGACCGGAAAAGAAAGACAGTGACCATCCGGCAAAGCAGTGAAGACACTTATGAGGAGAGCTACGATAAATTAGTCATCTCCACCGGAGCTTCCCCGGTGCGTCCTCCTCTTCCGGGAATCGACCTTAGCGGAATCTTCACGTTAAGGAATGTCACCGACACGGATCGGATCAAAGAATATATCAAGAGCCACGCTCCGCGAAAAGCCGTTATCGTAGGCGCCGGATTTATCGGTCTGGAAATGGCGGAAAACTTACATACACAAGGGGCTAAAGTGTCGATTGTGGAAATGGGCAATCAAGTGATGGCTCCTATTGACTTCTCGATGGCATCGCTCGTCCACCAGCACTTGATGGATAAAGGAGTCAATCTTTATCTGGAACAAGCTGTCGCCTCTTTTAGCCGGGAGGGAAAAGGGTTGAAAGTAACGTTCAAAAATGGTCAGTCCATTTCTGCCGATATCGTTATCCTATCGATCGGAGTACGCCCGGAAACCAGTCTGGCACGAGCTGCCGAACTGACTATCGGCCCCGCAGGAGGTATTGCCGTGAATGATTACCTGCAAACGTCTGATGAATCGATTTATGCCATCGGTGACGCAATCGAGTTCCGCCATCCGATCACCGGAAAACCCTGGCTCAACTATCTTGCCGGACCTGCCAACCGTCAGGGACGCATCGTTGCAGACAACGTTCTCGGGGCAAAAATACCTTACGAAGGTTCTATCGGCACTTCAATCGCAAAAGTTTTCGACATGACCGTTGCTTCAACCGGTTTACCCGGCAAGCGCCTGCGCCAGGAAGAGATAGATTATATGTCATCTACCATCCATCCCGCCTCTCATGCCGGCTACTATCCGGATGCCATGCCGATGAGTATCAAAATCACTTTCGACAAAAAGACGGGAAGATTGTACGGCGGGCAAATCGTCGGTTACGACGGAGTGGACAAACGGATTGACGAACTCGCGCTTGTCATCAAACACGAGGGAACGATCTACGACCTGATGAAAGTGGAACAAGCGTATGCTCCTCCGTTCTCTTCGGCCAAAGATCCGGTAGCACTGGCAGGATATGTAGCGGAAGACATCATTACCGGCAAAACCAATCCGGTATATTGGAGAGAGTTGCGGGACATTGAAATGGAAAATAAGTTCCTCCTGGATGTCCGCACCCCGGACGAATATTCTTTAGGCAGCCTACCGGGTGCCGTGAATATTCCGCTGGATGAGCTTCGTGACCGGCTGGCCGAACTGCCGAAAGATAAAATGATTTATACCTTCTGCGCTGTCGGACTACGGGGCTATCTTGCCTACCGGATATTGACTCAACATGAATTTGACAAGGTGCGTAATCTCTCGGGAGGACTGAAGACTTATCGAGCCGCCACTGCTCCGATTATCATACGCGAAGAAAATGGAAATGAAATAGACGAATCACCCGAACAACAGGGAGGTAGTCCCCAAGTTGGGCAACCTGCGGTTGCTAAGGTTTCGGATACCACGGTTACTGCCACGGCTGCCGTCACCGCCGATGCCCTTGCACCCCCCGCTAAAACAGTTCGGGTAGACGCCTGCGGGTTACAATGTCCCGGCCCGATTTTGAAAATGAAAAAAACAATGGATACACTGGCTTCAGGCGAACGGGTGGAAATCACCTCAACCGATCCGGGATTTCCGCGTGACGCCGCCGCATGGTGCAGTTCAACGGGCAATCAACTGATTTCGAAAGACAGCTCCGGAGGAAAATCTGTTGTTGTCATAGAAAAAGGAGAACCAAAATCGTGCAATATTGTTACTTCATGTGAGGGCAAAGGAAAAACCTTTATCATGTTTAGTGATGATTTGGATAAAGCTTTGGCCACTTTTGTACTAGCAAACGGCGCAGCAGCTACGGGGCAGAAAGTCACCATCTTCTTTACGTTCTGGGGACTGAACGTCATCAAGAAGTTGCACAAACCGGAAACCGAAAAGGATATTTTCGGAAAAATGTTTGGCATGATGCTGCCTTCCAGCTCCAAAAAGCTGAAACTTTCTAAGATGAGTATGGGCGGAATAGGCGGAAAAATGATGCGGTATATCATGAACAAAAAAGGGATTGATTCACTGGAATCCCTGCGCCAGCAAGCGCTGGAAAACGGTGTGGAATTTATTGCTTGCCAGATGTCAATGGACGTGATGGGAGTCAAACAAGAAGAACTCCTGGACGAGGTGACCATTGGCGGCGTAGCAACGTATATGGAACGGGCGGATAACGCAAACGTTAATCTATTTATTTAAAAAATGAACAAATGAAATATTTAAATAAGGTATGAAAACAATATGTGCAATGCGTGATGTATTCAAAGCAATGGGAAACTTTGAAACAGCATTTGAAAAAATGTACCAGATAACGCTTAATGAAGCAATGATATTGTGTGCCCTTAAAGAGGCTTCGGACAAAGTGACGGCTACCAACCTGTCTAAACAAACCGAACTAAGCCCCTCACACACATCCAAAATGCTGCGGATACTGGAAGAAAAAGGACTAATCGTCCGATCACTCGGAAGTGAAGACCGGAGACAGATGTATTTCCATCTGACTCAATTGGGTAAACAACGGGTAACTGAACTGGAACTTGATAAGGTAGAAATACCGGATCTACTAAAACCTCTGTTTTAATAAACGGATTTTTCAAATAAATATCTGTAAATAATAAACGGTGAGCAAACTCCCTGATAATAGGGCAGAGCGCTCACCGTTTTTCTTTCCGCCGGGCCAAAGAAATATGTTAATTTTCCGGCAAAAGAAATTTCCACGCGAACCTTTTTCCACCTTTCTTGTTGTTTGTATCAAAAGCCCAAGGTACCTGGGCGTGATTTTTATATAACCTAAACATTATAAAAGATATGAAGAAATTAATTCCTATTTTATTGGCGGTCTTTGCACTCGCTTCATGTGAAAAAGACCCGGACATGGGTAAACTGGATGACAATTATCTGGTATACACTAACTACGACAAGAAAGCCGATTTCAAAGTTCCTACATTCTATCTGGCACCACAGATTCTGGTCATCAGTGATAGTAAAGAACCGGAATATCTCGAAGGTGAAGGCGCAGAACAAATTCTGGCAGCTTATACAGACAATATGGAAGCTAGAGGTTACGAAGCAGCAGCTGACCAGGAAAGCGCAGATCTTGGTATCCAAGTGAGCTACATCGCAAGTACTTATTATTTCACCAGCTACACACAACCTGAATGGTGGTGGGGTTATCCCGGATATTGGGGTCCTGGCTACTGGGGTGGCAACTGGGGTGGTGGATGGTACTACCCGTATGCAGTAACTTATAGTTATAGCACCAACTCCTTCCTGACAGAAATGGTGAACTTGAAAGCCGAACAGGGAGACAGTAAAAAACTGCCTGTTGTATGGACAAGTTATCTGACCGGATTTGAAACTGGTTCCAAAGCTATCAACCGTACTCTTGCAGTAGAAGCTGTCAACCAGTCATTTACACAGTCACCTTATCTTACTAACAAATAAACAACTACAACTGTTATGAAAACAAGAAAAAATATATACTTCAAGGTAGTAGCCTTGGCGGCTATTGCCATCGCCTTCGCCATGCCGGCTAAGGCACAGCTATCGGACAATGGATATGCGAATATCGACTGGCAGTTCAACGCTCCGCTAAGTAACAATTTTGCTGATAAAGCAAGCGGTTGGGGTATGAACTTCGAAGGTGGTTATTTCGTGACTCCTAACATCGGTTTGGGTCTTTTCCTCAACTATCACAGCAACCACGAATATGTAGGTCGCGAAACCTTCCAGATGGGCGCCGGTGAAGTGACTACCGATCAGCAACATACCATTTTCCAATTGCCTTTCGGTGCTGCTGCACGTTACCAGTGGAATCGTGGTGGAGCCTTTCAACCATACGTCAGTGCTAAATTAGGTGCTGAATATGCTAAAATCCGCTCTAATTTCAGCATGCTGGAAGCAAGAGAAAACAGTTGGGGATTCTATGCTTCTCCTGAAGTAGGTATCAATGTATTCCCATGGGTTTACGGACCGGGGTTGCACTTTGCTTTGTACTACAGCTATGGTACCAACAAGGCTGACGTACTGCATTACAGTGTAGATGGATTGAGCAACTTCGGCTTCCGCCTGGGTGTATCCTTCTAAAACTGGCTGACAACTATCAGAATATTACGTTAATAATAAAAAAGGTAAAAGGTAGCTTTTAATATAGGCACCTTTTACCTTTCTTTTTTTATTTTTTCTTCATCGCATCATAAATAGCTCCCTGTATTCGCTCACGAATGTGCAGTTGGTTCAGTTTGCGATTTGTCACATCCGGATAAATCCGGTTGCTAAGGAATACATAAACCAGTTCATTGACCGGATCTACCCATGCACATGTACCGGTAAAGCCGGTATGACCGTACACTCCGGCAGGTGCGGCAGGAGCACAATTTCCTTTCTTCGGATCATCAGCATCCGGTTTGTCAAAGCCCAAGCCACGCCGGCTGATCTTTGAAGTTTCCGTAGTAAACAACTGACAGGTTTCTTTGCTTAGATAGCGTTGACCGTCTATTTCTCCTCCATTCAGCAACATCTGATAAACGCGGGCTACATCACGGGCAGTAGAGAAAAGTCCGGCATTTCCGGCCAATCCGCCAAAGAAAGCGGAAGCCTCATCATGCACAAATCCCTGCAAAGTCTCTTTACGCAAGAAACGGTCTTTGTTGGAAGGGACAATTTCCGATTTGGCAAAACGGCGTAAAGGCAAGTAGCCTGTATGCTCCAACCCCATCGGTTCGTAAAACTCACGTTGCAGATAGGCTTCCATAGGCATACCCGCCAGTTGTTCTACCAACATACCCAGCAGAATAAATCCGACATCACTATATACATAGCGTTTCTGCTTTAACGGAGCTTCTATTATTTTCTCTTCCATCACCTTCCGGAAGGAACGGTTTAGCCACAAACTATCGCAGATTTGAACAATGTAATCACCAGTCTTGACGGGAGAGACGTATTCACTTTTGAATTTGAACTTCGGATTCGCCCATGAAGTTGTTCCCAACTGTAACGGATGATGCGCGTCTTTGCGTGCGCTGAACAATCTTCCGTCATAACTATCTTTATCAATGGCTTCTTGGTAGAAAGGAATCCAGGAAGGTAAACCGGACTGATGATACAGGATTTCCTGAATCGTTATATCTTTCTTATCAGTACGTTGCAAAAACGGTAAATGATCCGAAATCTTATCTGTCAGATTGAAACGTCCCTTATCGTAGAGTTTCATGATGGCAAGCAAAGTGCCCGTCGTCTTTGATAGGGAAGCCAAATCGTAGATACTGGTAGATTCGACACGCGGACTTCCTTTACCCGCATAAGTGCCGAAAGATTTGTCGAACATGATATGGCCGTTTTTCAACACTACCACCTGGCAACCGGGATAAGCACCTTGGCGAATACCGTCTAATGCGATAGAATCGATGCGTTTCAGATGAGTGGAAGAAAGCCCGTATTCTTCCGGCACGAAATGCAATGGCGTCTTGGGGGTAATGGTCACTCCTGCTCCCGTTGGAAACAGTTCTCCCAAGCTTGCCGACAACTGTCCGTCTGCGGATGCCTTGGCAAATAACACATCTGCGACCTGACGCTGCACGTCTACATTATAACTATGTCCCAACACGACTGCCGAAGCATGAGCCACGGCCCGCTGAATCTGTAACATCATCTTCCCGGGAGTGAAGAACAGATAAATAGCCGGACTTTGAGGAGCAAACTTCGCAAAGAAAGGCTGATAAGAAGCCAAACGCTGTTCGCTAATGGCTACAATGATTCGTTTATAGGTAGACAGAGAATCACGCAACCGTTGATTTTCCTCTTCTGTCTGATTAGCGCGAAGGCAAAAGCGGGCCAAAGAGGTATAACGGGAAAGTTGTTTGGCCAATACATCAGTTTTTCCAGGATTTCCCACTTCGAGCAGTGCAATCTTCTGTTCCTTGTCTGTATGTAGAGGAAGGATATGATTCTTATTGCTCAAAACGGTTATTGCCGCTAAATTCAACCGACGAACCAGGTCACGTGTCTGCGGACTGTTAATGCGTTGTTCCAGACCGGATAATTGTACATACGATTTCTTCTTAAGTCCCAACACATATTTATAAGTCAAGACTTTGCGGCATTTGCTTTCAATCTCTTCACGGCTTAGTTCCCCTTTTTCAACAGCTGCCAGTACGGCCGGTATCTCTTCCTTCAGGTTACGGGGAGACAGTACCATGTCATTACCTGCTTTCAAAGCCTGCAAACTGACATTTCCATTTCCTGCCACACCTTTCATGGCAAGCGCGTCGGTAAATATCAATCCCTTGAACGCCAGTTCATCGGTCAGCAAATCATACACGACATTGCGGGACAAAGAAGACGGAAGTCCGCCAATAGGTTCAATCACCGGAACTTGCAGATGCCCCACCATCATACCGCCCAGTCCGGCACGGATGGCCTCTTTGAAAGGATAAAGCTCCACACTGTCCAGACGCTCGCGAGTGAAAGGAAGTACCGGAAGCGCTTTATGCGAATCGACATCGGTATCCCCGTGTCCGGGAAAGTGTTTGCACACAGATAACACCCCTCCACCTTCCAAACCGGAAGCATAAGCGATTACCTTATCGGCCACTTGGATCGGATCTTCGCCAAAAGAACGGGTATTGATGACAGGATTTTTAGGGTTTATATTCACGTCCGCCACGGGAGCGAAGTTTACCTGTACTCCAATCTGCCGGCATTGACGGGCAACTTCACGTCCGTACTCATAAAGCAGCCGGTTGTCGCGGATACATCCCAGCACCATATTTCGCGGGAAGACAGGCGTACCGCGCAAGCGCATAGACAATCCCCATTCTCCATCAAAGGTAATCATCAAAGGAACTTTGGCTTGTCGCTGCGCCCGGTTCGTCAGTTCGACCTGGTTTTGCATCTTCCCGCCGGAAAAGAGAAGGCCGCCTACCTTATAAGTGTCAATGACTTCGCGCAGCAGTTCCAGATTTCGTTTGGTGTCTACCGGAGCAATGGTATAGATGAATAACTGACCTACCTTTTCTTTAAAGGAAAGTTTATCCATCACCGAATCAACCCAGTGCCGGCAGTCCTTGTCCTGAAGGGCTTTGTATACCAGCAAAGGTTCAACGGTGGTAGCATTCTGCGCCGGACTCGAAACTGTGCCGGCCGCGATAAGGAATAAAAGCGTTACTATTGAGGGAATTATCTTCATTTATGTTTCAATGTCAAATCAAGACGGCCTACACGAACACCATTTTTTCCTGTGTGCATGACAGGCACCTCTTTTCCGTCCATATTCAAGTATGTTTTGGGGCCTTCCATAAATGTATGGGAGTGTCCACCCAGAATCACGTCGATATTGTGTGTTCCGGCAACCAGATGTTCATCCATCTGGATGCCCAGATGAGACAGGCATACGACCAGATCACAACCTTCTTCCTCTTTCAACAAGGTAGCTATCTCGTTGGATACACGGATAGGATCTTCATAAACGACTCCTTCGCATTTATTGGCCTGAATCATTCCTTCCGGCTGGGTTCCGAGTCCGAACACGCCAATTCTCAAACCATATTTCTCCAGAACGACGTAGGGCTTGACTATATCTTTTAACACCGTAGCATCCAGATTATAGTTGGCACAAACGACCGGAAAATCAGCCATCTTAAAAATACGGGCCATATTATCCACATCGAAATCAAACTCATGGTTACCGATTGTCATTGCATCATAGCCCATTTCATTCATCAGTTTGATTTCTACTTCTCCACGGAACATATTATAATAAGGTGTCCCCTGGGAAATATCTCCGCAATCGAAAAGCAATACATTCTTATGATCTTTGCGGAACTCTTCGAGAAAAGCAGCCCGGCGGACAAAACCACCTTTATTATAATATCGGTCGCCCTTCTGATTGATAGGTTCGATACGGCTATGCACATCGCTTGTTTGTAAAATGATCACTTCTTTGGTATCCTGCGCAAAGATTGAAAAAGTGAAACTCAATGCAAGACATAGCAGGAATAATATCTGAAATCTTTTCATATTCAATATTTTTAGATTCTCCTTTTTTATTTTATCGTAATACGTCCGTCCAGTTTGGAGGTAATCACTTTGCCTTCGGCTGTTTGTTTGCGTACATAATCAAGAAACAGTCCGCGTAAGGTAGCATCTTCGGGGCATACTCTCTTTTCTGCCTGCAGGAACGCATCCATTCGTCCGTTTCCATCTGCCAGATAGTCGATAGTAGCCACTGTGTAAAGCTGGTCATCTTTTAACGGTTTTCCGGCAATAAATGCGTTCAGCAGCTTTCCGTCTTTTGTGATTTCGAGGCGGATACCGCTCACTCCTTCGCCATGCAGAGACGCTATTGCTTCACAAAGCCGTCTCAAGTCTGTCCCTTTCATAGTCAATACACAAAGGGAATTCTCGAAAGGAAGAATTTCAAAAACATCTCCTACCGTGATATCTCCTTCGGGCAAGATATTACGCAAGCCGCCCATATTTACCAATCCCATATCGGCCGGTTTCCCCAATACCTGGGTTGCCGCTTGCTGTAGAACACCCGCGACAAGGTCGGATAGCAAGCTTTCAGGAGCTCCTTTATCCATCTTCATCGCACTGGTACCGATGACTTCATACATCATCGCATCCACCTTTTCCTTATAAGGCTTTAAGATTTCGGTAGCTTTCACGTTGGGGGTGGTGTCCCAAACAGAATCAATCGTTATCATGCTACCCTCTACTTTGGTTACTTCGTACTGTGCCGTAGTCTCGCGTGCGGTCCGGCAGGAAGTAAACAGGAAACCTCCTGCAAACGCTGCCACCATCAGATACTTTACATAAGTCTGTTTCATGTTCGCTATTTTTAGATATGCTACAAATATACAAAAACATTTGGCTATCTGGCAAATAATTCGTTACTTTGCACCGCTTTCGCGCAATCGCTGTCAAGAGAAGAGATACTTGGTATGTTGCGTTGTAACGATGAAACAATTTAATAATAACAACAATGGATTTAATTAAAATTGCAGAAGAAGCATTTGCTACCGGAAAACAGCACCCGAGCTTCAAAGCAGGAGACACTGTAACAGTGGCATATCGTATTATCGAGGGTAACAAAGAACGTGTACAGTTGTACCGTGGTGTTGTTATCAAAATCGCCGGTCACGGAGACAAGAAACGTTTTACTGTACGTAAAATGTCAGGAACTATAGGCGTAGAAAGAATTTTCCCAATCGAATCACCGGCTATCGACAGCATCGAAGTGAACAAGGTAGGTAAAGTTCGTCGCGCTAAATTGTACTACCTGCGTGCTCTTACTGGTAAGAAAGCTAGAATCAAAGAAAAAAGAGTTAACGGCTAAGCCGAACTTTTCGATTCGAAATAAAAAAGGGAACTTCATTCATTATGAGGTTCCCTTTTTTATTGCTACCATTCTCGCAAAGCTATTATCTGGGAAGTACATTTTCTCAACTATACTCACACCTGTGAGAAAAAATACTCATGCCTATGAGAATATATTCCCATTAGTATGAGTATTATTTCTCATACTAGTGAGAATAAAACCCTCTTCTGAATAGGCTGTAGATGCCTTGTAGATGGCGGAAAGGAATAATAAAACAAA
>NC_021017.1:2033607-2041753 GCF_000210075.1 Bacteroides xylanisolvens XB1A | reverse complement strand
CGGAAAGGAATAATAAAACAAAGCCCCGAAAGTCATAGACTCCCGAGGCTTCATTACCTTTATTATAATAATGATATATTATTCTTTCAAATCTTTCAGTTCCCAAGCCAATGCACTGGCACCCAGTACAGCAGCATCAGAATCCTTCAATTCGGAAACGAGCAATTTCGTCTTACCTTTATAGATATTCAGGATATTATCATCAATGGCTTTCTGAATCGGTTTCATGATATAGTCACCGGACTTAGCCAAGCCACCGAACAATACAATGGCTTCAGGGCTGGAGAATGCAATAGCATCCGCCAAAGCTTCACCCAAGATATTACCTGTAAATTCGAAGATTTCCTGTGCCAGTTTATCACCTTGTACAGCTGCATCATATACATCTTTTGAAGTAATGTTTTCTGCAGGAATGTTACGAAGCAAGCTGGCATCCGTACGAGCGGCAAGGAATTCGCGAGCTGTGCGAGCTACACCGGTAGCCGAACAGTAAGTTTCCAGACATCCCTTACGTCCACAACCGCAAAGACGACCATCGCGACGAGCGATCACATGTCCTAATTCGCCTGCAAAACCGTCATGTCCATATACCATCTGGCCGTTGATAACAATACCACTACCCACACCGGTACCCAGTGTAATCATGATAAAGTCTTTCATACCACGGGCAGCGCCATAAGTCATTTCACCGATAGCAGCAGCATTTGCATCGTTTGTCAAAGCAGTGGGGATACCCAGTCTTTCTTCAAACATGGCAGCCAACGGAAGAATTCCTTTCCAAGGCAAGTTCGGAGCAAATTCAATCGTTCCCGTGTAATAGTTACCATTCGGAGCACCGATACCGATACCTCTGATTTTATCAACGCCACCATTAGCAATAATCAATGGAAGCAGGCTTTTACACACTTCATCAGCGTATTCTTCTACTGTAGGATAACCAGATGTTTTGATTGAACTGCTGGCAATAATAGTTCCGCGTGCGTCTACAATTCCAAAGACGGTATTCGTTCCGCCTATGTCAATACCTACTACGTAGGGCTTTTCCATGTTTGAATTCATGATACTTTTATTTAAAAGGGTTAGTTAATCATTAAGTTTACTGCACACAAATTACGTAAAGAAGATTGAGTCTACAAAATGTTTTTCAAAAAAAGTTCAACCTCTTTGCAACTTTTCGTATCTTGCAGCCGTCTAATAGTAGAAAATTATTAGAAAACAGAATCTAAATAAAGAAAATTGTGATACAACTAACAAACGTCAACAAGACCTACAACAACGGAGCGCCTCTCCATGTACTTAAAGGTATCAATCTCAATATCGAACAGGGAGAATTTGTTTCCATCATGGGAGCATCCGGGTCTGGGAAATCAACTTTACTCAATATATTGGGAATTCTCGACAACTACGACACCGGAGAGTATTATCTGAATAACGTACTCATCAAGAACTTAAGCGAAACCAAAGCTGCCGAATACCGAAACCGCATGATCGGATTTATCTTCCAGTCATTTAACCTGATTTCCTTTAAAGATGCCGTAGAGAATGTAGCACTTCCTTTATTTTATCAAGGGATAAGCCGCAAGAAGCGAAATGCACTTGCCTTGGAATATCTCGACCGTCTGGGTTTAAAAGACTGGGCACATCACATGCCCAACGAAATGAGTGGCGGTCAGAAACAACGTGTGGCAATCGCACGGGCTTTAATCACCCAACCGCAAATCATTCTGGCAGATGAGCCTACAGGAGCTTTGGACAGTAAAACTTCCGTGGAAGTGATGCAAATTCTGAAAGATCTTCATAAGCTGGGAATGACGATTGTAGTTGTCACCCACGAAAGCGGAGTTGCCAACCAAACAGACAAGATTATACACATCAAGGACGGGGTTATCGAACGCATTGAAGATAATATCGACCACGATGCCTCTCCGTTCGGCAAAGACGGTTTCATGAAATAAGTAATAAGTATTAATTCCATGCGGTCGCAGCGCAGCCTAATACTTAATACTTACTTATCACTTAATACTTAAAAAAATGATTGATATTTGGCAAGAAATATACAGTACCATCAAGCGTAACAAGCTAAGGACTTTTCTCACAGGATTTGCTGTGGCATGGGGTATCTTTATGCTGATCGTCCTGTTAGGCGCAGGCAATGGATTGATCCATGCATTCGAGCAATCGGCTTCCGAACGTGCCATGAACTCCATCAAGATTTTTCCGGGATGGACCAGCAAATCATACGATGGACTGAAAGAAGGAAGACGAGTGCAACTGGATAATAAAGACGTAGATGCTACCGACCATTATTTTCCGGACCATGTCATTAAAGCCGGGGCAACCGTGTGGCAAGGAGGTATTAACTTAAGTTTCGGACAAGAATACGTCAGTTTGAATCTTTCCGGCGTATATCCCAACCATACGGAAGTAGAAGTGGTGAAACTCTTCAAAGGACGTTTCATCAATGAAATTGATATTAAAGAGCGCCGGAAAGTAATTGTGCTCCATAAAAAGACAGCAGAGATTCTTTTCGATAAAACGCATACCGAGCCTATCGGGCAGTTTGTCAATGCCGGTAATGTGGTTTATCAGGTAGTAGGGCTGTATAATGATAAAGGAGACAGCGGAGACAGCGATGCTTACATCCCCTTCACCACCCTGCAAACGATTTACAACAAAGGAGACAAGTTGAATAACCTTGTTATGACTACCAAGAACCTGGAAACGATAGAAGCGAATGAAGCATTTGAAGCTCATTACCGCAAGGTGCTGGGGGCCAATCATCGCTTTGACCCGACAGACCATAGTGCTATCTGGATTTGGAACCGGTTTACCAACTACTTGCAACAGCAGCAAGGCTCGAACATGCTACGCATTGCTATCTGGGTGATCGGTATCTTTACGCTGTTAAGCGGGATTGTAGGAGTGTCCAACATTATGCTGATTACTGTAAAAGAACGTACCCGTGAATTCGGTATTCGCAAAGCTCTGGGTGCCAAGCCGCTTTCTATTCTCTGGCTGATTATCGTAGAGAGTGTCACCATTACCACGATATTCGGATATATAGGTATGGTGGCAGGCATCGGAGTGACCGAATGGATGAATAACGCCTTTGGCAATCAGACAATGGATACCGGAATGTGGACGGAAACTGTTTTCCTGAATCCAACAGTAGATATAAGAATCGCCATACAGGCTACACTCACATTAATAATAGCTGGTACGTTAGCCGGATTATTCCCTGCCCGAAAAGCAGTCAGCATCCGACCAATCGAAGCACTTAGAGCAGATTAAGACTATGAGAATAGACATGGATACCTGTGAGGAAATCCTCATTACCATTACAAGAAATAAAACGAGAAGCCTGCTGACTGCATTCGGTGTTTTCTGGGGAATCTTTATGCTCGTCGCCCTGATCGGCGGCGGACAAGGACTGGAAGGCATGATGAAAAAGAACTTTGAAGGATTCGCAACCAACTCCGGCTTCCTTGCCGCACAGAAAACGGGCGAAGCTTACAAAGGTTTCCGCAAAGGCAGGTGGTGGAATCTGGAAGCTATCGACATCGAGCGCCTCCGTTCGCAAGTCAAAGATGTGGAGGTCATTACTCCTTCCATTGCCCGTTGGGGTTCCAAAGCTGTATACGAAGATAAGAAATACGATTGCAGCGTGAAAGGATTATATCCGGACTATCTCCACATCGAATCACAGGAAATGGCCTACGGCAGGTTTATCAACGAAGTGGATATACAGGAAGCGCGTAAAGTGTGTGTGATCGGAAAGCGTATCTATGAAAGCCTGTTCAAACCGGGAGAGGACCCTTGCGGAAAATACATACGCGTAGACGGAATTTATTATCAGGTGATTGGCATGTCTTCCTCCGAAGGGGATATGAACATACAGGGACGGGCTTCGGAAGCTGTCACCCTGCCTTTCACCACGATGCAGCAAACGTATAACTTAGGGGGACGGATCGACGTCATCTGCTTCACCGTGAAGCATGGAATCAAAGTGTCCGATGTACAACCGGAAATGGAGCAGATTATTAAAGCTGCGCATTATATCGCGCCTAACGACAAACAGGCACTTATGTACCTGAATGCGGAAGCAATGTTCTCGATGGTAGACAATCTGTTTACCGGTATCAACATACTGGTTTGGATGGTAGGATTGGGGACTCTGCTGGCAGGTGCCATCGGCGTATCTAATATTATGATGGTAACCGTGAAAGAACGTACCACCGAAATTGGTATCCGCCGGGCAATCGGCGCACGCCCCAAAGATATTCTGCAACAGATTCTATCGGAAAGTATGGTGCTTACTACCATTGCAGGAATGTGTGGAATCTCTTTTGCCGTCATGGTGTTGCAACTGGTAGAGATGGGAGCAAACGCCGACGGAGGAGACGTCCGTTTTCAGGTTACCTTCGGACTGGCAATCGGCACTTGTGCTCTTCTGATCGCACTGGGAATGTTGGCAGGTCTGGCACCTGCTTATCGGGCTATGGCTATCAAACCGATTGAAGCTATCCGCGACGAATAAAGAGGTGCGAGGGATTTCAATTATTAATCGTAAACAATAAAAATATAAATAAAGTCATGAAAAAGTATCTGAAAATCACATTATTGGTAGTCATTGCTATCATTCTTGTCGGAACATTCGTATTCCTTTATCAGAAGTCTAAACCCAAGGTAATCACTTACGAAATAGTAAAACCGGAAGTCACTGACCTCCAAAAGACTACAGTAGCTACCGGAAAGGTGGAACCGAGAGACGAAATTTTAATCAAACCGCAGATTTCGGGTATTATCGACGAAGTGTACAAAGAAGCCGGACAAGCTGTGAAGAAAGGGGAAGTGATCGCCAAAGTAAAAGTAATCCCTGAACTCGGTCAACTGAATTCTGCGGAAAGTCGTGTGCGCCTGGCAGAGATTAATGCAACACAGGCAGAAACGGATTTTGCCCGTGTAAAGAAGTTGTACGAAGATCAACTGATTAGCCGGGAAGAATATGAGAAAAGTGAAGTAGCCTTGAAACAGGCTCGTGAAGAGAGACAGACGGCTAAAGATAATCTGGAAATCGTAAAAGAAGGGATTACCAAAAACAGTGCATCGTTCAGTAGTACGATGATTCGTTCTACCATTGACGGGTTGATTTTGGATGTACCTGTAAAAGCCGGTAACTCTGTGATTATGAGTAACACGTTCAATGATGGAACCACGATTGCTACGGTAGCCAATATGAACGACATGATTTTCCGTGGTAATATTGATGAAACGGAAGTGGGACGTATCCACGAACAGATGCCGATCAAACTGACAATCGGAGCTTTGCAGAATCTGACTTTCAACGCCATTCTGGAATATATCTCTCCGAAAGGGGTAGAAACCAATGGTGCCAACCAATTTGAAATCAAGGCTGCAATTACCATTCCAGATTCCGTTCAGATTCGTTCCGGATATTCGGCTAATGCGGAAATCGTGTTGCAAAGGGCAAATCAAGTATTGGCAGTCCCCGAAAGCACTATTGAGTTTAATGGAGACTCTACATTTGTGTACATCATGACAGATTCAGTGCCCGAACAAAAGTTCCAGCGTACGCAGGTGACTGCCGGTATGAGTGATGGAATCAAGATAGAAATCAAGAAAGGAATAACTGCACAGGACAAAATACGGGGTGCAGAGAAAAAAGATAAATAATTGAATTCAATGAAAATAATTCGTAAAACCATATCAGCCCTTCTGCTTGCCGGGATCGGAATCACTTCTATCCAAGCACAGAACAACTCCCCGCAAGCATGGACATTGCGGCAATGTATCGACTATGCCATCGAGCATAATATAGAGATTCGTCAATCGACCAACAGTGTTGAAGCCAATAAAGTGAGTGTAAACACTAGTAAATGGACACGTCTTCCGAATTTGAGCGGTAGCGCCAGCCAAAACTGGAGTTGGGGACGTACTGCTTCTCCGATAGACAACTCGTATAGTGACATTAACAGTGCCAATACCAGTTTCAGCTTGGGAACCAATGTACCGATATTTACCGGTTTGCAGTTATCCAACCAATATTCACTTGCCAAGTTGGATTTAAAAGCCGCTATAGAAGATTTGAATAAAGCCAAAGAAGACATTGCAATCAATGTCACTTCCGCTTATTTGCAGGTTTTATTCAACCAAGAATTAAGTAAGGTTGCTCATAATCAGGTAAATTTAAGCAAAGACCAGCTAAAGCGTATCCAAGGACTTCACGGAGTAGGTAAAGCATCCCCTTCTGAAGTGGCCGAAGCACAAGCCCGTGTCGCACAGGACGAAATGACTGCTGTACAATCAGACAATACGTACAAGTTGTCATTATTAGACCTCACCCAACTTTTGGAATTACCTACGCCTGAAGGATTCGTGCTCGAAAGTCCTAAGGAAGAACTAGAGTTCGAATCTCTCACCCCACCGGATGATATATATACACAGGCTCTTGCTTACAAACCAAGTATTAAGGCTGCAGAATACCGTTTACAAGGTAGTCTTAATAGCATTCGTATTGCTCAAAGTGCATTCTATCCACAACTCTCTTTCAGCGCCGGTTTGGGTAGCAATTATTATACGGTGAGCGGAAGATCAGAAAACAGCTTCGGCAGTCAGATAAAGAACAACCTAAATAAGTATATAGGATTCAATTTGAGCGTTCCGATCTTTAATCGTTTTTCTACACGAAACCGAGTACGCACCGCTCGTTTACAACAAATAGACTTATCTTTGAGATTGGATAACGCAAAGAAAGTACTCTACAAAGAGATTCAGCAGGCTTGGTATAATGCTCTAGCTGCTGAAAGCAAGTACAACTCCAGTGAAGTGGCAGTGAAAGCCAACGAGGAGTCTTTCCGCCTAATGAGTGAGAAATTCAATAACGGCAAAGCTACCTTTGTAGAATATAATGAAGCCAAACTTAATCTGACGAAAGCTCTTTCGGATAAGTTGCAAGCTAAATACGACTATCTGTTCCGGACTAAAATTCTGGATTTCTACAAAGGACAGATCATTGAATAAAAAGAAATATATTTGAGTTTAGTATAGTAGTTCCTTCAAACATATCCGTTGGTTCATTCGTTATTATAGAAAGAACTAACGGATATGAAGTATTTTATCATCATAGTGATCGTAGTGATTAGTAATACATTTTTAGGAGTTGCTAAACCAATGAAAAATCAAGCAGAAATCTATTTTGCAGGAGGATGCTTCTGGGGAACAGAACATTTCCTGAAACAAATTCGAGGAGTAGAAAGTACTCAAGTAGGATATGCCAACAGTAATGTTGCCAACCCGAGTTATGAACAGGTCTGTTCAGGAAAAACCAATGCTGCGGAAACAGTAAAGGTGGTTTATGATCCTAAAACGGTAGATTTAAATTTGCTGCTCGATCTGTATTTCAAGACAATTGATCCTACCAGCCTCAACCGTCAGGGTAATGACCGGGGAACACAGTATAGAACCGGAATTTATTATATAAATAAAGAAGATCTTCCTGTCATTAACCAGGCTATTAAACTATTGTCTACACAATATAAGACTCCTATCGCTATAGAAGTAAAGCCATTGACTAATTTCTATCCGGCAGAGACTTACCATCAGGACTATCTGGATAAAAATCCGGGAGGATACTGCCATATCAATCCTGCTTTATTTGAAATGGCACGCAAAGCCAATGCACCGAAAACAAAAGTGTATCAAAAACCGGATGACTCAACCCTCCGCAAGGAACTGTCGGCGGAACAATATGCAGTAACCCAGAAGAATGCCACCGAACCGGCCTTCCACAATGAATACTGGAATGAGCATCGCCCAGGCATTTATGTTGATATTACCACCGGAGAGCCTTTGTTTGTTTCTACCGACAAGTTCGATTCGGGTTGCGGGTGGCCTAGCTTTTCCCAGCCGATTCAAAAAGATATCATCGCAGAGAAGAAAGATACTTCGCATGGCATGATACGTACGGAAGTGCGCAGTAAAACCGGGGATGCGCATCTGGGACATGTATTCACAGATGGTCCGAAAGAGAAAGGCGGATTACGTTATTGCATCAATAGCGCCTCCCTTCGTTTTATCCCGAAAGAGAAAATGAAAGAGGAAGGTTATGGAGAATATTTGCCACTCA
>NC_021017.1:1985083-2032165 GCF_000210075.1 Bacteroides xylanisolvens XB1A | reverse complement strand
CACACCGGAAAGTAATACAAATCAATATAAGCTGTTTATCAGATAAACAGAACGGTGGACTTCCTCATAGGGCAATCCACCGTTTTTAATGCAGTTAAATTAAGAGAGAGAAGGAGTTTCACAACTCCTAATTTATTTTTATCTGCTGGCAGTCAACAGAGTTGCTTCATTCGTTGCCGGAGTAGCCACGTTCATAGCCCAGTTCACACTAGATTCTTCAATCCATTTATCATTCCATTTATAGTTCATATAAGCTACCGGCATATTAGCGTCGTTCAATTCGTACACGCTCTTTTCAACAGCCGCATCGTAAGCTCTGTGAGAATCATTCCAACGTGCGTATACCAAAGTGATTTCATTAGAAGAATAAGTATAATCAATCTTGAAGTACGGCAGCCATTTGTCAGTGGAAGCATCCCATTTGAAAGCCTCTTTGGTAGCCATTCTCTTTTGATCGTCATAGGTAAAATCATATTTCATGTGGCGATAAAGAGAGCCATCTAATCTGTAAATCACCTTCGATACTACAAGATCACCTACTGTTTCTTCATTAGTAATGAAGTTATTGTTTTGTGCCTTCACTGTTGCATTAGAGATACCTGCAAATACCATAGCAACTAAAACGATCATTCTGAATAATACTGTAGTTTTCATAATTGTATATTTTTTATTTGTTCAACATTCTGTTTTTTGTTCTTCTGTTTATTAGACGGATCAAGTGTCTCAAACGGTTGCAACATTCTGAACTTTTTTCATGTTTCTTCGTTGTCCGCTTGCGACTATAGATATGCAACGAGCGTGCCAAAAAGATAACAAGTTAATAATCAGAAAGATTGCAAAACAGAATGGTGTACGAAAATGAACAGTTGTACGCTTAGAATCGAACAACCAATTAAAAAACGAACAAATAAATAAATTACTGACTAATAATGCTATTGAAAGAATGTTCGAAAGGTTCGTCATACAGTGATTTATATTCCCTGCAGAAGTGTTCATAGGTAGTCTTAGCCATATATTGCTTACGCATGAATACGTATGTGGCACATTTGAGTCTAAGTGCCGCTTCGTTCACGGAGTCGAACCGGAAGATAATATCGGATATTAATAGTTTGGTATCAAAAGCTTCATGCTCATCCAGTAAAGTGGCGTACTTTAATAAAGACTCAATAAGATTGTCTGCTATCCGGCTTTTAAAAGCGTCAAGCCACAGATAGTCACATTCATTCAGCAAGCCCCCCTTAGCAGTCAGTGCTGCAATGATTTTGATTCGTTCAGTTGTCAGGCTATCGGGACGAATCCGCTCCGGAAGACATTCATAGTAATCCACAAAAGCGTTCTTCTCAAATTGCACCCGCCAGTTACCCGAGATCTTGGAAATCGTACACCCGCCAACAGATTCTACCAGCACCCGCAACTTGGAAAGATTAACCGCCCGATTGTTTTTGGCACTTACATCATCTTTATCAAACCACAACATGGTAGTGAGTTCTTCCGACGATATTCCATTCTCCGTCGACCGCAAGATCAGCAAAACAAACAACTCACGCAAAAGCGGAGAAAAACGTTGCGAGACTTCTTCACCATTACGGTCAAAAACCTGCAATCCACCAAACAGATAAACGGCATTATAGCGGGGCAACCTGACCTTTTCTCCTTCATCGCCAAATGAAGTGAGTATTTCAACCCGGTTGCTTGCCTTCAACCTCTTCTGGCGCCTACGCCGCCAATGCATCCCCAGAAATACAATCATGTCCACCACTATAATCAACAGAATCCAATACCAGGCGGACAGATGTTGTTCTTCCTTTCCAACCGACAACAATTCAGCGTGCCTCTCAAGTAACTTCAAATGAGAACGTTTATCGCCAAGAATATGGAACCGATACCCCCGGTCCGAACGGATACCATGCGACGAAAAGGCATAAGAATGTCCATTTGCGGATATATAAACGGAGTCTGCCGGAAAATAAACCGAAAAGCCAACCGACATGGTATCGGTTGAGATTGAATCTTCCGGAGAACTGACCTGCACTTTCTCCACCTCCGAATTGCACACCCATAATAATTCGGTACCGGCTTGAGGAGAACGGGAAAGAATCAGATTATATAACTCTTTATCTGTACTTTCAATGCGCATCAGCGACTCAAACACCACTTTATCCTGTCCGGGAAGCATGACTTGCAATGTGATGACACTTCCCTTATCCAAGTAATTAAACTGCTTGGTATCAAGTATCTGATCTGCCTTGACACTCTTAATCTCTTCTGCTGAACGCACAGCACGCAGGGATACAGTGAAAAGGAGGCAGAATATCAATAATATAATCTTTTGCCCTGAAGAATAGAAGCCTTGTATATACGATGCCGATAGAAACATTTTAAATACCTGTGTCTGATGAATAGGTCAACAAAAATAAGCTATTTAACTGATGACTCAAAATTTTGGTCTTACTTAATAGAGTATTTTTGCCCCGGCTGCCGCCATTTTAGCATACTCGTGCGCAACACCTGTCACCTCATACTTATCCCAGTTCAACGAATAACCGCCTTTGGCACTGATACGCTTTACCTCCGAAAAATAATACTTACCACGCTGATATCTGTTTGCGCCTTGTGCTTCGGCACCGGTTGAAGTGTTCAGTCCGTTACGATCCGTATCTGCCGTACCCAAATGAACAATCAGTTTACGGGCAAGCAACGATGCTACTTGGGAAGAAGTCGCGACATCCGTATTTTTCAGGCCATAAGGATAAGCAACATCCACATCAGGTAGTGTATACCAGCCCGCGTTGGCACTCACTGCCCTGTCGACACGAGTATCGGGCATAAACGTCACATACCGGTGCACAAACTGCGCTCCGGCAGAATGTCCCCACATATCATATTTAGTCCGCGAAGAACCGGTATCTTTCCGGACAGTATCAAAAACGGACTTGATAAGCGAGAATGTCCATTCCGAACGGTCGAGCAGTGTATTTCCCTGAAACATACCGCCTTCGATATACTGTGCAGTAGAGTAAGTCTCCGTAGGAAACTCAAACACAAATACCATCACATTCCTATTGGACGCTTCTGTACGCCATGCATTCAGATAATCAGCAGCATTCCTTTCCAGTCCGGGAAAAACAAACAACATCGGCATCTTTTTCATATCCCCGTTGGCAGGGATATGAAAATGTATGCGGACAGGACGGTCAGCCAAAGGCGCATATCCGGAATATGTCACGATACCGTCTCCCGGGAGAAACTTGGAGGTTTCTCCCAAAGATTCTGATTCGTCGTCTTTAAAACAACTCGTCATCAATACGGCAATAAGTAAAATCAATAAGTTTGCTACACGCATCATTATCAAAAGAGAATATGAAGATTCAACTTAACCTGAAATTCCTTGGAACCTGCACCCACTAACTGATTGTATGAGGTATATGAACCGGCCAGCTGCAACTTGAACGTATTATTATTGAAATATTTAGATGCGCCGAAAGTAATGTTATCCGCCTCACGCAAGACACTCTGCCCCGTCTCTTTCCATTCGGGGTTCACTTTACTATAAGCGACATCCAGTGCCCATAATTTACGGAAAAGATATCCGGCCTGTACATTGAGTCCATTTCCCAAAGCCAAGTAATTGGCTATCTGACGCGGTTTCAATTTTGCACCCTCATCCTTTTCTACATAAAGTCCGTTCAAGCCATTCGCCGTTGCATTGACATACTCTGCCAACAACGAGAAGCCATTCCACTTGAATAGTAAATCGGCCGACAGCTTACGATAGTCGGGATAATCCGCAGCACCTTCTTTATCATACATCTGAAAATCATTATGCCCTTCACCTACCATATTGCTGGCACCGACATTATAACTATATGCCGCACCGATAGCCAGTTTAGGAGATTTCTCACGAATAAAGTCATTAAAGACCAACTCATTACCGCTCGTAAAGAAACCCAACGGATAAACAGTGACACGTCCGCCATATTTCAATCCGCCCAAATCCGGATCAGTACTTGAGGAACCAAATGAATTGCGTCCGTCACCGGAAGTAACAGCAGCACCTAAATCGAATCCTAACTTGCCAAGTGACAAGCGGCTTTCAACAAATAATCCCAATTCACGCCCTGTGCGGGAGAATGTACGATCCATCAACGAATGTTCACCGAAAGCAAGTCCCTGATCGAGCATCATCATTTGCCGGGTATTAGTAAAGGTCTGTTTCTGTCCGGCACTGATTTTCAATTGTTTCCAGGGAGCATACGAAACCCATGCATCCAATAAAGGATAAGAATCGGCAAAATCAGCTTGCAAGAAGAAGCCCAGTTTCTCATTCAGGAACGAACCTTCCAGGCTCAAATAAGCATGATCGATATCAAATCCATATTCCGACTCTGCGTTCTTTATATCTGTATAGTAACCGGAACCCTGGAGATAACCGCCAAAACGCAGTTTCTGACCGGGTGCTCTCAAGTTCAAGTCAAGCAAACCATCTTTCAGTTGCGGAAATGCCTCGTTTCCAATTGTCTGCGCATACAGACCAGTAGCCAAAATCAAGGAGAAAACTCCTATTATTATCTTTTTCATATCTTGTATTCTATTTATCGTCATTAATTAATCTATTTCATTTTACGATAGACGCCCAGCGTATTATTTACTGCAGCATCAATCACGCGGTAGTTGACGAAACCATTGGCCGATTCCGGTTCCAGCAATACTGTCACAAGGGTAGCCAAAGGTTGGGACATGGAAATACGATAGCTACCGGCCGGAAGAGTAATCGTACGGTTACTGGTATTTGTTACCACGTTCAACGGCAAGATACCAGCCACTAAATCATGACTTTCTACCGCCTTGGTAACGGTATAGCACTCCAGTTCAATCGTTTCCGGAGATGCCAGCCGCTCCAGTTCAACTCCATATTGCTGCAATATTTCGACTGCACGATTTTGGTTCGCATCCAGATAATAGGCAACAGGACGTTGGCGGGTCAATACGACTTCCGATTCGGGAGCAATACGTGCCTCAACAGGCACAGTCACCTCTTTACAGGCAAGCATGTCGATAAAGGTCAATGGATAACCGGAAGCGGCCTTTGAACGGAATGTCACAGCAACATCACCATTATAATGAGCGGATTCGTCCACTGCTTTTCGTATTTGGCCTTCATGTTCAAAAGTAGTACGGGCAAATGACTCTGCCAATTTGTAAACAGTATATACCCTACGCTTATAGGAGGTACGCCCCAGACCGACACCACGTACTTCCATCAGCATGGAGATAGCTCCACGCAAGGCCATGATATTAGTGGAAGAACGGGGTGAGGAACCGCCAATATTGAATATAATTTCTCCACGATTACTTTTGGTAGTGAAATAGGTGTGATGTGTCAGCCCTTCCGCATCGGCCATGCGAATGGCTTCAGGCACATAAAATTCGTCTACAACAGTACGCAATGCCGGAGACACATTCGGGTTGCTGCTCCACAAAAACATAAAGTCGTTAGGGTTGGTAACCAGCAGTCCGTCGGTCACTTCTTCATAAGAAGCGCGGAGTGGTTTATACTCATGGAAGTCAATAAACAAATGAGGTTTGACTGTCAAAGCAACCCGTTGTAAGGTACGTGCTTCCGGAGTTGACAAAAGCGTCTGATCACGGTTCAGGTCTATACCATTGGCAGTGACCCGTTCTCCCTGTTCGCTTCCGTCAATATTTACCGAAGGCATAATATAGAAGTCCATTTTATCAAGCAGAGCAGACAGTTGAGAGTCACAAGTCAGTTGTTTCATAAAATACAGAAGACCTTCGGTGCCAGCAGGTTCATTTCCATGCACACACCCTGTATAGAGGACACGTAATTTATCATTTCCTCCCTTGCTCACTTTTATCATGGGTATTTCACGTCCACGCTGGGTGCGACCAACAATTTGAAGTTTCACTCGTTCCGGATACGTAGTAGCCAGGTCATGTAAGAACGTCATCATCTCACGATATGTGGTGAAGCCGTGTTTCTTGGCAAATGCCGGGGTATCAATATCGACCTGCGGATCCGGGAAAAACTTCGCCGTCACCTTTCCGGTCTGTTGGGCATAGAATGGAAGACCGGACAATAAAAGACAGAGTATTAATAATATTCGTTTCATAGCTTCATCAGAATTTAAATTGGAACAATAGGTTACCTATCCACTCATTGCCATTATAGGTGTATGTACTATCAGGAGTACGGTTTTCACCATTGCTACGAGCCAGTCCGACAGTCAATTGTATCTTGGCAGCATAATTGCGTGTCAGATACTTGGAGACACTGAAATCATAAAAGTTATGCCTGTTGAAATACAGATTATTATTCATATACGAATATTCATCAGGCTTAAGGTATGTATAGCGCAAATCAAAACTCCAAAGACTACGGAGCATATATCCTGCCTGGATATTAAATCCTTGTCCCAACATCATTCGGTTTTTGATGTAAGCTTCTACATTCTGTTCTCCGTTCACGTCAAAGGTGGTAGCGGTGGAACCGTCGTTTCGTACCCGTTTCGTTATAGAAGAAGGAACATATCCCCATGTCTTTGCATATTCGCCCAACATCGAAAATCCGCGATACTTAAAAGCAAAGTCCGCCACCAGTTTAGCATAATCGGGAAGATCTATTTCATCACGGTCATTCATATAAAGAATATCTCCGTTACTGCGCCCGCCACGACGGTCGGATGTACCGTCCGCATAGCTATATGCAACACCGACACTCAACTTCGGAGTCAGTTCGTAAGCCATATCCCCTTCTCTGCTTCCTCCCATCGAACGGAAAGCTCCAAAAGGAAGGTAATTCAACCGGCCGCCATACTTCAATCCACCATAACGCTTTCCTTCCGAGATCGGACCGGAACCATCGGTGATAGCAATGGAAGGACGTAAAAGTCCTTTGCTGCCTAGCCGGAAAGAACTTTCGGCAAAAACACCCAATTCACGAATCGTGCTAAATGCAGAAGTTATTTTACTACGTTCACCAAACTGTAACGTGTGAGAACTCATCTGCAATTCATAGTTATCCGTAGGAGTGGAACGCTGCCCAAACGAAATGACAAGTTTAGAGCCCCAAGGGCGATAGGCAGCATAGGCATCCATCAATAACGACCCGGAGTCATCATCCGTCTCACTACCTTTCACCAAGTCGAGTCCCAACCGGAAACGCAATTTATCGTGATAGACACTTCCATCAAAACGTACACGGGCACGACGCACACGAAAACGGTTGTACATCTGATCCACATCTTCAAAGCGACGGCTTTCTACCGATGTTTGTACCATCCCGCTGACCGTCAGTTTATTGCCGCCTTGTGTTGTGAATCTTAAGCCATCCCCCATTTTATAGCGATGGAGGACTACTTTATTGTCGATATCTGATAAACTTTCATCGCTGGCTTCCACTATTTCGGCGTCATCACTACCTTCGTCTGTCTGTGCCATTACCGGAAGGAGCAAGAATAGCCCTATCAGGAATAATAGATATTTTTTCATATCCATATTGTTTTAGTATTACATTTCAAAATTTCCCTTACGCATCACGACACCTTCGTGCATCATTTCCGCACCACGGGCATAGACACCTTGCAGTTTCCAATTGTCATCAAACAGCGTTATATCCGCATCCCATCCTTCCCGAAGTTCTCCTTTTCCTTTCAGCTTCATTGTACGGGCAGGGTTGGAAGTTATCAGGCGGAAAGCATCCGAAGGAGCAATGCCTCCGTCCACAATCAGCCGGATCACTTGCTCTAGGTTTCGATGTAACGGCGCCACAGTATAACTATCCTCACCGGTTATCGGATCCTTACGACGTACGCCGGCATTACCATCCGATGAGAAAGTCATACGGTCAATAGATACTCCGGCATTCAATCCCTCCAGTACACTTTCATAAGGTTCACAATATTTTGTTCCTCCTGTGGAAATATCAATCATTCCCCCCATACGGGCAAATTCAATTCCTTGCAAGAATAAATCGTGTGTACGTCCCATGTGAGTAGGAGAAATATAGCTGATTAATGAAGGATACTCCCGTGCTATCTCTAACAATAGCTCAATTCCTCCGGGCAAAGCTCCCAAATGCACATGCATCACTCCGCCTTTGGCAGAAGTAAAACCTCCCAAGCGTACTTGCTGAATGATACGCATCAATTCGGTTTTAGTAGGATAGGAACTACGGTCGTCACTGATTGCTATCTTACAGCCAATCACTTTATCAATGAAAATCAAATCGTTGGCAATGCTATCTGTCAATGTGGGAGTGGGCAGGCCATAGTAACCGGTAAGCATATAAGCGGATATACCGTCCATGCACAGTGCTTTCGTTTTGGCATACAGTGCCGGTAATTGTTTCACGAAACCATCGGTTCCCAACAGTCCGACTACCGTAGTCGTTCCACAAGCCAGTAAACGGCTTAACGGTACTTCAGGGGCCAAAGAAAAGTAGCCGGTTTGTCCGCCTCCGCCAATGATATGTACGTGCTGGTCTATACAGCCGGGAGCAGCATTCATGCCTGCCCCATCGATCACTTCCACCTCTAATCCCCGAATATCGATATGGGGTGCGATACAAGCAATCTTTTCACCACAAATAAGCAGGTCGTTCATCCCCCTGTCTTCAGGAGCATAAAGATGTATATTTTGAATCAGTTTGAACATCATAATCAGTATTACTTGTTAGATAAAAAAGTGAATAACTATCATTACAATCAGTGTAATTGTCAGCGGAATGATATTGCGTTTGGCCAAATCGGTAGCCGACACGCCGGCAATCTCCGAGATAGCAATAATGACACCGGCAATAGGTGATGCCGCTCGTCCCATGCTCGATGCTAATTGCATAGGTAATATCATATCTACGGGAGTCATACCGACTTTGGTAGCAATTGACGGAACCAGCGGACCAAACGAGAAGAACGAAGCATTTCCACTTCCCATCAGGATAGCAGCCAGGAAAAGAATCAGGATAATGACAATCGAAACCAAAATGCCAGAGAATCCCAGACTGGTACATCCTTCAACCAACGCATCAATAAAGCCAAGGCTAATTAACCCCTTAGAGAAGATTTCTGCCGCAACAATCAGTGTCACCACATTGGTAAATACCTTACCCATCCCTTCCCAGAATGATTTCATAGTCATAAAAACAGCTTTAAAAGAACGAAGACGTATCAACTCAAACAACATGGAAACTGCCAGAGAGACAAACATAGCCGTAGTGGTATCCAATTCAATCGGAGGGTCGAACAGGTGTACATATTTCGAAAAGATGATTAACAGGAATAACGGCAACACTGGCAGAATCGCATAAATCAATGGAATATCCACCTTGAAATCTTTTGTATCCATCATTTCTGGTTGCGTACGTCCTGACTGGCGATCCTTGCGGTCAAAATAACGATTGGTGAGATAGTAAACAATCATTAGCAAAATAGTAAGCGGAATGGCCAGCGGAAGCTGGTGTTCAACAAAGTACAGCATATTATTTTGACCGACAAGTTCCGCCGCCCGGGCGGTATTGGCCGAACCGGGACCCATATCAAAAATAGTGCAGGCAGAAATAACCGATACTGCCGTCAGACGACTCACTCCCAAACCTACCAAAATAGGAAAGATAGAAGCAACCAGCAACAAACCAAGTCCTGTTGCGCTCGGTGTACAAATGAAAAGCATCTGTCCGATAGGGATTACAATGGAAGCAGCGATATAGGGAAACTTCTTGAAAATAGCCAGCGGTTGCATAGACACATATACCAATGCATCACTAGCCTTGATCTTTTTCATGTAAGCTACATAACCTCCAATAGTCATAATCATCAAACCAACACGAAGCATGTTCGATGAAAAAGTTTCTTTTATAATCCGAAAGAGGTCGAAAACCGGCGTCCCCGTTGTTTCGGTCAGACTTAGCGAATGCATACCAAGCAACATGCTAAGTGCTAACATCAAAATCCCGGCTACCATCAATACTCCTTGCGGGTTATTCTTTTTCATTAGCCAATAAGCTACCAATACAATTACCTGTAAGGCTATAAATGCACCTATATATATCATCATAGTATTCTTTATTTGAATTATTCTGCTTCTACACCTTTGTTTTTAGTAGTAGTCAAATTATTAAATATTGCGCTCGGAATCTTGAAGTTTGCACCAGGATTGCCACTTAAGTCGAGTTCTGTCAATTTAACCAGATTCGAAACATTGATTTCTGTCAATTTATTATTTTTCAGATTAAGAGTTTCCAGATTGGGGGTATATGAGAGATTAATGGTCGAAAGCGTACCATATCCACTTTTCGTACTACCATTACAATTCAAAATACGCAACTTAGGGTTACCACTCAAATCCAATGAACCGACTCCTGCCGTATTCACTTGTAGGACCTCTAAATTACTAAGTCCAGTAAGCGGAAGTGCCTCGGTAAACTTATTTGAGGTGGCAGTAAATTCAACCAGTCCTGTAAAGAACTGCAAGCCATCTACAGAAGCTATAGGGGTCTCTGCCGTTTCAAGACCGGCTGTAACCAACTCACTGGTAGCGGCTGATGTTTTCGCTACATTTACCGCCGTAACAGTAGCCGCCATCGTCTTATCCAACTGATATTCATTGCCCTCTTTCACAACCAGCCCTTGTGGCAATTTACCAGCATCTGTTGAAAGATAATAAAGATACTCTCCAAAAGCCTTATCCGGGATTGTGAACAATTCACCGTCTTCACCTCCTCCACCTTCGGAATCAGCCACCACTCCGACAGCAGTAGTCAACTGGGTCATTAAATCCTCCGGAATAGCAAAAGGAGCAGCCGGGTTATTGCTCAAATCAAGTTCTTTCAATGCTGCATAGTTTGAAGGAAGAATAAAGCCATTCTCCTGAAGATTTTGGTTCTTTAAATAAATATGTTCTATCACATTATTATTTGCAAAGCTAATTGTAGAAAGTTTGGTAGATGTATCACCGGCCGAATTTCCACCATAGCGAAAGCGAATAAGTTTTGTATTCTGCGACAAGTCCAGTGCTGTAACAGAGTTATTATTCATCTCAACCGTTTCCAGCTCGGTCAATGCAGTCAGATCCATACGCTCCACCGAATTGGAAGTAATCTTCAATGTCTTTAGAGCGGTAAAGAACTGCAAACCGTCCATATCTACAATCTTCACTGCAGCTGTAGCCAATCCCGCATTCTCCAGTTTAGCTATCTGCGCATCGTTTTTTACCAGATAGAGATTTTCTACGGTAGCAGCCTTTTGGGTGTTCAGGTAGAATTTGCCATTTTCCGCAACAGCCATTTCATAAGGAAGCTTGTTTTCGTCTGTACGGCTACAGTTATAAACAAGGTATTCTCCCAACGCACGATCTTTAATTTCATAAAGGTCTTGCTCACCACCTCCCTGTATATCTTCCACATCATTAGTGGTACAAGATGAGAGTCCTCCAAGCAATAATGCCATGCAAAACATTGCAGTAGTCATCGGTTTGTTCATTCGCATCATAATTTCAAAAGTATTGGTTTTGAGCGTAAAAGTAACATTAACGAGTAAACGAAAAGATTAATACAGACCTTAACAAAAGATTAATATTGCAAATAAAGCGCCTTTTTTTGTATTTTCTTCTCTCTACTGATGAATATAACTCTAAAAATGGGAAAATACTCCGCTTGTTGCCCAAATTATTATCTACCTTTGCAGCGATTATCATATCAAAAAAAAGAAGATGGAAACGTCCAGCAAAAAAAGAATTATTATTCTATCCGCTACCGGCATCTTGCTTACCGGCCTCATTTGTCTCTTTATATCCCGCAATATTATTTTATGCCATATCGTTGACAAACGGACTACACGTATCGAACAGGCATACGGACTGCAGATTCATTATCAGAAGTTACAAATGGAAGGCTGCAATAAGGTGGTTTTACAAGGACTTTCTATTATTCCCAACCAACGGGATACCCTGCTGACATTGCAATCTGTCAACGTAAAACTAAGTTTTTGGAAGTTACTAAAAGGAGAAGTCGAAGTACGCAATGTCCATATGGATGGGCTGGCAATAAACTTTATCAAATATGATTCCCTAGCCAACTATGACTTCCTGTTCCTTAAACGACAACAAGAGACAGAGTCAAAGCCTGCCATAGAGAGCAACTATGCCAACCGCATCGACCGGGTATTGAACCTCATTTACGGCTTTCTGCCCGAAAACGGCCAACTCAACCAAATAAAAATAGCCGAACGCAAAGATAGTAACTTCGTTGCAGTCAACATCCCCTCCTTTGTTATTAAGGATAATCATTTTCAATCAACCATTCAGATAAAAGAAGATACACTGCCTCAACAACAATGGCAAGCATCGGGTGAACTGAACAGAAGAGACTATACATTAAAAGCAGCTCTCTTTGCTCCGGAGAAAAAGAAAATCTCACTACCTTATATTACCCGCCGTTTTGGAGCAGAAGTCACTTTCGACACATTATCTTATAGCATGACTAAAGATAAACGTGCGACCGCCCAACTGCTCCTCAAAGGAAAAGCAAGAGTGAACGGACTGGACGTATTTCATAAAGCCTTCTCTCCTGAAATCATTCATCTCGATCGCGGACAACTCTGTTACGAGATGAACATAAACGGACACTCATTTGAATTGGACAGTACCACCATTGTTGACTTCAACAAACTCCAGTTTCATCCTTATTTACGGGCCGAGAAGGAGAAAGGAAACTGGCATTTCACTGCAGCAGTCAACAAATCCTGGTTTCCGGCAGACGATCTGTTCAGTTCTCTGCCGAAAGGATTATTCAGTAATCTGGAAGGCATCAAGACAAGTGGTGAGCTGGCTTATCATTTTCTGTTAGACATTGATTTTGCGCAACTGGATAGTCTCAAACTGGAATCTGAATTGAAAGAAAAAGATTTCCATATCATAAGCTATGGAGCTACTTCACTCTCCAAAATGTCCGGTGAGTTCATTTACACAGCTTATGAGAATGGAGTGCCGGTACGAACCTTCCCTATCGGCCCTTCATGCAATCACTTTACACCCTTAGACAGCATTTCCCCCATTCTAAGAATGTCTGTCATGCAAAGCGAAGATGGAGCATTCTTTTATCATCGCGGTTTCCTGCCCGATGCCTTACGGGAAGCACTGATTTACGACCTGCAAGTGAAACGCTTTGCACGCGGAGGAAGTACGATCACCATGCAACTGGTAAAGAATGTATTCCTGAACCGTAACAAGAACTTTGCGCGTAAACTGGAAGAAGCATTGATTGTGTGGCTGATAGAGAATGAAAGACTAACTTCCAAAGAACGTATGTACGAAGTATATCTGAATATTGTAGAATGGGGACCGCTCGTTTATGGTATTCAGGAAGCGTCTGCTTATTATTTCAAGAAACGCCCTTCGCAACTGACCACGGAAGAAAGTATTTTCCTAGCTTCCATTATCCCGAAACCCAAGCATTTCCGCAGTTCTTTTGCAGAAGACGGACAATTAAAGGAGAATATGGAAGGTTACTACAAGCTGATTGCAAAACGTCTTGCACAGAAAGGAGTAATAAGTGAAATCGAGGCGGATAGTATCCGCCCCGATATCCAAGTTACGGGCGACGCCCGGAATAGTCTAGCCGGTGAAAAACCGAAGTCTAGTTCTCCTACCGCTGAGGAGCAATGAGATTGATATAAATAATAAAGGAATAGGTTATCTTCTTGAACTGCTGTTTCTTTCAGAAGAACGGGAAGAGCTTTGAGTGCTATTACTTCTCGTACTTCCGGAAGAAGAGCGTCTTTCTGTTTGTCCGCTGGAAACATTGCTCCGGGTAGAGCTACCGCTGCTTCGAGTAGAACTCGAACTACCGCTACTACGGCTAGAGGTAGTACTACTGCTACGGCTGGTAGTATTTTCACTACTGCGACTGGAAGAACTACGACTGGAGCTAGAACTGCCACGACCGGAGCTACCACGACTGGAAGAACTATTGTTTCTATCAGAACTGTTATTTCTATTATAGGAACCACTACTATCGTTTCGCCTACTTGAACTTTCCCTTGAGCTGCTACTTGTCTTGCCACTTTCACGGTTGGAACCGCTACTTGTCGAACTTCCGCTTGTCGACCTGCGATTAGAGCTTGAAGAACCGGAACTTGTTTCCGGACGAAGACCGGAATTACGATCTCCTTCTACTCTGTTTGTATTCCCGTTTCTATCAGGAACAACCTCTTTATTCGGTCTCCCATTTCCGGACGATGTAGACGGTCTGACAGAAGTTGAAGGTCTATCTCCTGATTCCGGACGGGGACGAGTAGACGTACCAGGTCGCGTTGTCATTCCGGGACGAGACGTATCAGGACGAGTAGATGTGCTTGGACGAGACGTTCCGGGACGTGTTGTTGATGAACCCGGACGGGAAGAATTACCCGGACGTGTCGGTGCATTATGCGGACGAGTGGAAGTATTCGGACGAAACCGGACAGAACCGAAGTCCGAACGACGATAAGAGTGATATACTCTCTGATCTCTCACCCGGTGCGGTGCAGAGTAATGGTTGAAATTAGTATATCTTCCCCGATAGTAGCTTGTATGGTGAAAGTGCGGACGATAATGCGCTCCACAATAAGTACGGTAATGATAAGGCACACCAAAATAGAATAAGCTACGGTTCGGGTAATTGATGTACACCCTGAAACTCCATTTCCCTCCGGTTACATAAATCGGCCGATAGAAATACTCGGCACCGAGAAACCGGCGATACTGCGCATCACTCAATACCCAGCGAAGATCGTCGTTACGGATATCCAAAGCTTCATAATAATCATCCAATGCCCATTCGTAACCACGTGCTACGTAATCCATTATATTACGGACAGAATAAATAAAGTCGTAATTAATCTCATACGCATCATTATATTGCTGTGTACTCAAACTCAATTCATACGCCATCTTATCGGTAAGAAAACGTGTCTCCTTACGTACCTTGCTGGTGCTCATTCCAGCCATTACGGTCATATTGGCAGTCAGACCGACCGCAAAGAGTAAAAAAAGTATTCGTTTCATAATTCAATCTCCTATCATTTATTATTCCGATAATATTCCTCAATAAACATGCGTAACATATCTCTATAACCGTACAGTTAATAGTATCAACGCCGACCATACCCTATCACAAAATCATTCATCTTGTCCTTGCTGGAAGTAAATGTCAGGGTATTAATCACTGTAAAGAAAGCTTCTTTATCTACAATGCGGGGATACATTATCTTCATAATTTCCATCCGGTCATCGTCAAATGTATAAAGTTTGGTCAGTTGGAGACATTGGGCAGATGTAAAATCAGAACCGGCCAATGCAGCATTAAGCAACTTTATACGATCATCTTTAAAAGGCTCCTTCTTCATCTCATTATAAAACGTTTGAAAGAGCTGATCGTTCATGACCCTGTTGTAACCATATCCCGGGCGGTGTTCTCCTTGTCCCGGACGATGTCCCCCCTGTCCGGGGCGGTCAGGTCTTTCCGGCTGCACGTTATCACGTCCGTCTACCCATATCTCTTTCACTCCCCTACCATCGAAATAAACATAGTCTTTATACAATTTTTCTCCTTTCCATACTCGCTCTCCCGGACGGGTAAAGCGGGTGGCATATACTTCAACAGTATAATGTCCGGGATTCAAATTGGCTATAAAGCAGGTAGTAGTAGGCAAACTGATTTGGTTTCCTCCCAAGTAAACAAGTATCGGAGTATTCCCGCCATCGATACGGATTCCGTTAACAGACTGCGCTTGTAAGGAAAGGGCAGCGAACAGGATGCAGAAACTTATTATAATCTTACGCATAACTTATCTCGTTTTTATTATTTATATCTTTAATCTGATACCACAAAAATAGGGTGAGGAAACTCCCCACCCCAATGATTCTCTCTATTCGTATGTAGGGAAATCCCTATTCTGTTTAGGAATCCGCCAAAACAATGCCATCCTCGTGCAAGGTAATCAGACGTTTCTTATACAAGTCGCCCACTCCTTTCTTAAAGGTTTTCTTGCTGACACCAAACGTGTCGTAGATATCTTCCGCAGGACTTTTATCATTCAAGTTGATTCGTCCCCCGTGCTCTTTGATATAGTCTAGCAGCGTTTTCGAAAAATCGTCAATCTTTTCAAAACCGGGTTTCTGAAGAATCAAATCTACCTTACCATCTTCACGCACCTGTTTCACAAAAGCTTTCATTTCCATCCCTGTCTCCAACGGACAGAATATTTCATTTTCATACAACAAACCGCTATACATATCATCTATAATTGCCTTAAAGCCTAAGTCCGTCTTCTGCCAGATAAGAATATTCACCTCTGCTCCCGGAGCATATTCCGGCTTTTCTTTCGACAGATAACGTTCCACTTTTGCTGAAGCCACAATACGGTAACTCTCTTCATCCACATGTGCATGAACCACGTATTTCCGTCCAACCTGCATTTTCATCTTCTGCTCACGGAACGGCACAAACAGGTCTTTCATCAATCCCCAGTTCAGGAAAGCTCCGTATTGATTTACCCAGGAGACTTCCAGACAAGCAAACTGTCCGACCTGCACTAACGGGGTCAGTGTCGTAGCAATCAGCCTCTCATCCATATCCAGGTAAAGAAACACATTCAAAAAATCTCCTATCTTACAATCCTCGGGCACATAGCGGGTAGGCAACAAAATCTCACCTTCTTCTCCACCATCGAGATATACGCCGAAATCGACTTCCTTCACGACTTCAAGCTGGTTGAACTTTCCTAATTCGATGCTCATATTCTTATCTATTATATTATATAAGCAGCAAAGATAATCTATTTTGAATAGATCCCTCAATCAGTCAGCTATAACTTTTCGTTATCGAGAAAAACTATTTGCAATGAACAATCTGCGTTCTAATATGTTAACTTTGTAGCGACAAAAAGAAAGAGTAAATTATTCACCTTTTTAAACATATAAAATTATGGAATTTCTAACCAACGAGAAACTTACGATTGTGGGAGCTGCCGGAATGATCGGCTCCAACATGGCACAAACAGCCATGATGATGAAACTCACTCCGAATATTTGTCTCTATGATCCATTCGCACCAGCTTTGGAAGGAGTAGCTGAAGAACTGTATCATTGCGGTTTTGAAGGTGTCAACCTTACCTATACTTCCGACATCAAAGAAGCGCTGACCGGAGCTTCTTATATTGTTTCTTCCGGTGGAGCAGCCCGTAAGGCAGGTATGACCCGCGAAGATCTGTTGAAAGGAAATGCAGAGATTGCCGCTCAATTCGGAAAAGACGTTCGTCAATATTGCCCGAACGTAAAACATATCGTTGTCATCTTTAATCCTGCAGACATCACCGGCTTGATTACTTTGTTGTATTCAGGTTTGAAACCTTCACAAGTTTCTACATTGGCTGCGTTGGATAGCACCCGCCTGCAAAACGAACTGGTGAAATACTTCCATATCCCCGCTTCCGACATTCAGAATTGTCGTACGTATGGCGGTCATGGAGAACAAATGGCTGTATTTGCATCTACCACCAAAATAAAAGGAGAACCCCTGACCGATTTCATCGGTACTACCCGCCTTCCGTTGACGGAATGGGAAGCACTGAAAGTACGTGTCATCCAGGGTGGAAAACATATCATCGACCTGCGCGGCCGTTCTTCTTTCCAAAGCCCGGCTTATCTGTCTATCGAAATGATTGCTGCTGCTATGGGCGGACAGCCATTCCGCTGGCCTGCCGGAACGTATGTTTCCAATGGCAAATTCGACCATATCATGATGGCGATGGAAACTTCAATTACTAAAGACGGCGTTACTTATAAAGAAATAGCCGGAACTCCTGCCGAACAGGAAGAATTAGAAAAGAGCTACGAACACTTATGTAAACTTCGTGACGAAGTGATTGAAATGGGAATCATCCCAGCCATCAAGGACTGGCATGCTTTGAATCCCAATATTGACTAATCAAACAATATTAGCGAAAGCAGAAGGCCGAAACCTGACGATCTTTTTATCGTTCCGGGTTTCGGCCTTTTTTATTTCATTGCCAATGTCATTCCCACGGAAGAACATTCCTGACAAATCCCTTTAAGGACATAATTAATGCTATGCAAAGTAAATCCTTCAGGCAAATCAATCACCGGGATATGGGTACCTTCCAGGCAGAATGTACGATGACATTTCTCACAATAAAAATGCGAATGTAAATCCTGTACCACACAATTGCAAGAGTTGTCGCAAACGGCATACTTCAACGAACCGCTTCCATCGTCTATGCTATGTATGAGGTGATGAGACAAGAAGAGAGCGATGGTACGGGATATGGTCGATTTATCAACTGTGTCGAGCAATGTTTCGAGGTCAAGCAATGACACTGCACGCTCTGCCTGCATCATCTCTTTTATCACCAAGAGCCTTATTGCAGTTGGCTTAATGTCTCTTCTGACCAGCTTATCCAAATAAATATCTTCTTCCATCTTTCTCCTACTTTATCATTTTCTGTATTCTGACGGCGTTCATTATGGCAAGCAACGCAACGCCTACATCTGCGAAAACAGCTTCCCAAAGAGTAGCGATTCCACCGGCTCCCAAAATCAATACAAGCAATTTCACTCCAAATGCCAGTGATACATTCTGCCAAATGATTCTTCGTGTCAGCTTTCCAACTTTGATAGCTTCGGCTACTTTCGACGGCTGGTCTGTCTGTATCACGACATCGGCTGTTTCAATGGCTGCATCACTGCCCAATCCGCCCATAGCAATACCGACATGACTCAAAGCAAGCACCGGTGCGTCATTCATTCCATCGCCGACAAATGCAATCCGGTTTGCCTCATCCTGACGCAATTCTTCCAGGTGTTTCACTTTCCCTTCCGGCAGCAAGTCGCCATAGGCTTTCGATATGCCGAGCTTCTCCGCAAAGTTAGTAACAATACTCTGTTTATCACCGGATAATATCTGTATGTTTTCAATATTTAAAGCTTTTAAGCGATCAATAGCTACCTTTGCGTCTTCTTTCAAGGCATCAGCCAACAACAGATAACCGGCATAACGGTTTCCAACAGCACAGGCTACAATGGTATCTGTCATCTTCAACAATTCTTGCGGAAAGGATATATCAAACTTGGACAGTAACCGGCAATTACCAACCAGAACCGGTATTCCGCCTACCGTTGCTTCCAATCCGAAGCCGGCATATTCTTTCGTATCGGTAACGGTTACGCGTTCTATGTTTTGTTCTTTTGCGTAGTTTACAACAGCCTTGGCAATCGGATGTGTGCTATCACTTTCTACCGAAGCAATCAGTTTCACTAATTCTTCTTCCGAAATATCGCCTGCACTTTTACAGGCCTGCACGTCAAAGGTTCCTTTTGTCAGGGTTCCTGTTTTATCGAATACCACCGTATTGATCTTAGTGATAGCGTCCAGATAATTACCTCCTTTGAATAAAATACCCAATCGGGATGCCGCTCCAATACCACCAAAATAGCCTAATGGAATACTAACCACCAATGCGCATGGGCATGAAATCACCAAAAAGACCAAAGCTCTGTATAACCAATCATTAAATGTGAATACAAATGCAGGATTGATAAGTGAATAGACAAATGGAGATAATACAATTAATACGGCCAGTATGATAACAATCGGTGTGTAAACACGGGCAAACTTGCGAATAAACAATTCTGCCGGAGCTTTGCGTTCGGCGGCATTCTGAACTAGTTCCAATATTCGGGCGAGTGCGCTCTTGTCAAAAGGTCTCGTCACTTCAAGTCGGATTACCTTGTCGGTTACAATCATTCCGGCAAGCACTTCCTCCCCTTTCCGAATATTACGAGGCACGCTTTCGCCCGTTAATGCGGCTGTATTAAAGGCGGCAACTTCATTCTGCATGATTCCATCCAATGGCACTCGCTCACCTGCCTTTATTTCTATGATTTCACCGACTTTTATCTTTTTAGGACTTTCAGTAACAAGATTACCCTCTCTAAGTACCAGTGCTTTTTCGGGTCTTACGTCCAATAAGGCTCCGATATTACGTTTGGCTTTATCTACCGCTTTACCCTGAAACAGTTCTCCTACCGTATAAAATAGCATCACGGCTACACCTTCCGGATATTCGCCAATATAGAAAGCTCCCAGAGTAGCAATAATCATTAGAGTAAACTCACTGAAATAGTCTTTTTCCCTGATGCTTTCCCAGGCTTCTTTCATCACCGGAATTCCTACCGGAAGATAGGCTACGATATACCATATCAAAGAAACATATCCTTCACGGAAGAATGCTAAATCGAGAGCATTCATTATTATTCCACCTGCCAGCAGCAGGAGAGAGAATATCACTTTCCCATATTCATGGAAGTTCGAAACCTTTGCATCAACCTTTTTTTCTGCTGCGCATGAATGAGCGCCACAACTACAATGTCCCATAACATTCATCATTTAGTTGATGCAAAGGTAGCAAATGATTTATGCAACAAAGTTGCAAAATCGGTTTTAGAACATATATCCCAATGAGATCATCAGGTTTCTGTTCTTCATTCCTACTTCTTTGATTACCTCAACAAGTCCGAAATCATAGCTTATGGCAACCTGATATTTCTTACTGAACTCAACTCCGGCTTTCAGTCCAAGACCGAGGTCGAATCGTTTCAGACCATCGTCGCCAAATATATCTTCGGATGCTGAATTGCCTCCTATTTCATCAAAATCAAAATAATCACCGTCCACTTTCGCTTTTGCTTTTCCAAACAGTCCGACAGCAATATAAGGACCTACACTACCAAATAATGAGAAATCATCATTCACTGCATATTTATATCCTACACGTACTGGTACTTCCAGATAGTATGGATTAAATGTTATGCTTGCAAGTGATCCGCCATCAACTTTAGCACCTTTCAATGTCAACAATGCAGCGAAATCCATATAGGCACCACTACCATTCGCATCCTGCGACAATCCCACTTCTGCTTTAACTCCTGCGTGAAAACCTATCCTGCTGTCAAAACCTGTAATGGTGTATTTACTAACATTCATACCTGCCATCACACCCCATTTCAGGTTGTCTTGAGCATTGATACTCACTACGCTTATCGCTACTAGAGCGAACAATAACAAGGCCTTTTTCATACGAATAAATAATTTAATTATTGTTTAGAAATTATGTGAGGCAAAAATAACAATAATTCGCACAACTCCGAGAGGTTTAGTGAAAATATATAAAATAAACGATATGAATCTTATGAGATATAGTCATAGCAAGGGAACCAGACTATTTCAAACGATTTTATGGAACATAGAACAAAAACACTCTGCACAGAGAAAAAAACATAGGATGAAAGACTGTATAACTTAATTAATTGTTATCTTTGCACAATCAGTCGTAGCGCGACTGTATCGTTTGTTTTAAGAAAAAAAGCGTTTAGCTGATTTCTGTGCCGGAGAAAAGTCGAAAATTCCAAACACACAGAGAAGCAGATAGATGCTCCTTGCAATATGCGGGGAGTGTTTCCTGTTTGTGTGTTTAGGGCTTCGACTCCCTCTCTGGCGGATAGGCAAATGCTCTCCGCTTTTTTTGTGCCTATAAATTTGCGGTAGATGTAAAACAACAAGTTAATAATAACCACAAAGGCAAGTCAATTCGGATGGAGCGGCACCCGAACGACTGCAAAGTCGAAAACGTAACATTTAGATGTTGCTACTTGCCTTTGAAAATATAAGAGATAAAGGCTAGCAATACCCTCGAGGGGAACAAATGGATTCATCCAGAAGTTCCCCTCTATTTTTGTAAAGATGTGTACTATTGGAAAGACAGATATTAAGTCTACATATAAATTTGATGATTCTTATTGTCAACCAAAGTTTTTACCCGATAGTATAATGATTATCATCGGTTTACATGCTGACAATAAGCCATGACAATAGGCTGACAATAAAAAATTAGAACTTTTATTGTCAGCCTGTTCTTTGATTGCTTTGGGGCAGGATGCACCAAGGACATCATCGCCTGCAGTAACCATACCATCCACATAGAAAGCAGCTTTTTAAAATGAATCCCCCTATTAAATGAATGATATATAGCTGGTATCTTTCACTTAACAAGTAGGTATTGTTACATTAAAGCATCAGTATTGTTAACTCTCCACGGCCGTGACGAGATCTTTCCACGGCCGTGGTAGGAACTCGTCACGGCTGTGGGAAGAAGTCACCACGGCCGTGACAAAGTAAAGATAGCGGTACTTCAGTAGAACTATACTGACACTCTAGGGCAACTACATAGGCACGTTAATGGAACTATATAGGTAGATATCACTTTGGGAGGCTGTTATTAAAATGCGACGTTACTTCAGAACATGCTTCTAAGACTATTATTTATCAAGTCATAAAAGGATCATAAGAGATAAAAATAAGACTGACAGTAAAAGTAGAGGTATTTTATTGTCAGCCTATTGTCAGCATCTATTGTCAGGTGATATAGTATTGATATTCATATACTTGAATATCACCCTGACAGTTTGACAATAATACTGGTACAAATCAATAGAAACGATCATAAAATTTTTAATTGGGAAGGGTAAAGAATTTATAAAAAGAAAGAAAAAGTTTGCCGTTCCCTTAAGAATAAATATCTTTGTAACCGTGGTTACAGTAACCACAGTTACTAATATAATTCACTGACTATGAGGTTTTATAATAGAGAAGAAGAACTAAAAGAGCTAAAACGAATTCAGCAATTGGCATTTGAGGAAAGTTCAAGAATGGCAGTCGTTACCGGTTGCCGTAGAATCCTCATCATGAAAGTTAGGCACGGATGACAGGTTTTCTATGAGATCAGTCCCCATCACCTGTATTCCGTGCCCAATTATCATTGTTGGTTCTCTTCCCGATCTGTTCGGATAAACTCCAGGAGTCGTTCTACCGCCTCTTCTTCAGGAATATTCTTTTCTACACAGACCTTGCCTTTATAAAGACTGATTTTACCCCGTCCGGCACCTACATAACCGTAATCAGCATCCGCCATCTCACCGGGACCATTCACGATACAGCCCATAATGCCGATCTTCAAGCCTTTCAAATGTGAAGTGGCTGCCTTGATACGGGCGATTGTTTTCTCCAAGTCGTAAAGCGTACGGCCGCAACCGGGACAGGATATGTATTCTGTCTTAGAGGTACGGGTACGTCCAGCCTGCAAGATTCCGAAAGCAGTGGCGTCGACAACGGCATGGCTCAAACTGCCCTGATTGAACAGGAAGATACCATCGCAAAGACCGTCAAAAATCAAGGCTCCCATATCGGCTGCGGATTTTATCTGCAAATTCTCCGCATCATCTTCCGCATAATGCTGGAAGAAGACAACCGGATTCTGCAAACCTTCCGTCATTAGCTGATGCACCAATGCACGGTGCTCACCCAAACGGTTCGGATGGTTGCTTTGAGAGATGATTACCACTTCCGGGTGGTACTTCAGACAGGCTATCACTTCATCTGTTTGGGCCATATAGGGTATAAACAGGAATTTAAGCGCTGCATCACATTCACCCATCAACGGTAGTTGCGCATGATTGAAAGCAGGCCAGGTTCCGGCCTCTCCTTGCCATACGTCCGCATCAAGAATATATTCCACGCCTTCTTCCCGTTGTTCGGGCAAGGCTCTTCCGGCATAAATATAGTCCGGAGTGAATTGCGGATTTACTTCCGTCTTTCCGTCCATGCGGTCGGCAATGACTACGGGCACATGTTCGCCTCCAATATTACGGACCGCTTTTGTCTTCCGGCGTTCAGGAGACAGATAGTTGAATTCTGGCGCCTCCAATCCCGGAATATAGGGATGATCCTGCCTCAACAGAACATAATCCACCAATTTACGGGCTACCGGAATTTCAGCTTCGGGTGCTTCACTCAAAGATACGCGGATGGTATCGCCCAACCCGTCGCTCAACAATGCGCCGATGCCGAGAGCAGACTTGATACGCCCGTCCTCTCCGTCTCCGGCTTCTGTCACTCCGAGGTGTAGCGGGAAAGTCATCCCCTCTTTTTCCATGACGTCCACCAACAAACGAACGGTCTTCACCATTACCACGGTATTGGAGGCTTTGATGGAAATCACCACATCTGTGAAGTTTTCCGCTACACAGATACGAAGGAATTCCATACAGGATTCCACCATTCCTTCGGGAGTATCACCATAGCGTGACATGATGCGATCGGACAAAGAGCCATGATTCACACCGATCCGGATCGCAGTGTGATTCTCCTTACAGATATTCAGGAACGGGACAAACCGGTCATGGATTTTCTGTATTTCCTGCGCATACTCCTCGTCTGTATATTCCAGTTTCTTAAAAGTACGTGCAGCATCTACATAGTTTCCCGGATTGATGCGCACCTTTTCCGCATATTGAGCAGCTACATCCGCCACTTTCGGATTGAAATGCACATCGGCAACCAATGGAACCATATATCCCTGACTGCGTAGTCCGATATTGATATTCATCAGATTCTCCGCTTCCTTGATACCCTGCGTTGTGAGGCGGACATACTCGCCACCTGCATCAACAATACGTTTCGCCTGTTCCACACAAGCCTGCGTGTCCTGCGTAGACGTATTGGTCATCGACTGGACACGAATAGAATTGGGGCCGCCCAACGGCACAGCCCCAATATTTACTTCTGTGGTTTCTCTTCGAAAATAATTGAATAGATCAACCATTTTGATTTATGATTTTACGATTTACGATTAAAAATACTTTATGCACAATGTGAAAGACAAGATACCATGTACAAAGACAACATACGATTTACGAAGATATTTCAATCGTCAATCGTAAATTGTCAAATCGTAAATCACATTAGTTTGTTTTATATTCAAACTTAACTTCTTTCAGTTCTTCGTTTGCTTTTACGATTTTCTTTTTCAGTCCTTCTTTGTAAGCAGCAAAAGCTTCTGCCAATTTCTCGTCACTCAATGCCAACATCTGAATGGCAAGGATAGCGGCATTCATCGCTCCGTTTATAGCAACCGTTGCCACAGGAATGCCCGGAGGCATCTGGATGATAGAATAAAGTGCGTCTACACCATCGAGCACGGAACCTTTTACGGGTACTCCGATCACCGGCAGTGTAGTGTTGGCTGCAATTACACCGGGAAGGGCGGCAGCCATTCCGGCAGCGGCGATAATAACTTTAATGCCACGGTTGCGGGCATTCTTTGCAAACTCTTCCACAGCTTCAGGCGTGCGGTGAGCAGAAAGCGCGTTCATTTCGAACGGTACATGCATATCATTCAGCAATTGCGCAGCCTTCTCCATAACAGGAAGGTCGGACGTGCTACCCATGATAATACTTACAATTGGAGTCATAGGATAAAAATTAAAGAGCCACTTCTCAACCCTCTCCCCAAAAGAGAGGGTAAGGCTGGCTTCGGATTATAGTATCTTTTACATTATTCGATTGATGTAATGGAGAAAACCTTATCCATTCACCACTGCTTTGTATGCTTCGGCATCCAGCAGGTCTTCCACAGCTTTTATATCTGTCGGTTTCACTTTAATCAACCAACCTTCGCCATACGGATCTTTATTAACCAGTTCCGGATTTTCTTCCAATGCCTCGTTTTGTTCGAGCACCTCACCTGCTACAGGCAGGAAAAGATCGGAAATTGTTTTCACTACTTCGATGGTTCCGAATGTCTCACCGGCTTCCAACGTTTCACCAACAGTCGGTATATCTACGAACACGATATCACCCAATTGTTCTTGAGCATAATCAGTGATACCTACGTATGCAATGTCTCCTTCAACGCGAATCCATTCGTGTTCGTTCGTGTACTTCAAATTCTGTGGAAAGTTCATAATAATTAGTTTTTAGGATTTATACTGTTTTAAAATAAAAATACTCGAAATAAGATGTTGCTCACGGGATGAAGTACCAAAAGGGCACATATCAAGCCAACCGCAAAACCGGAAAGCACCTCACCCAACGTGTGATGTCCCAATACAATTCGTGCAGAACCTAATATACCGGCAATCAATATAAACAGGCATAACCATCCGACCGGATTGTAACCGAACAAAGCACTGAAAGAAACCAGTCCGCCAATCACTCCACCTATTCCTGCCATGTGTTCACTCAATTTCCATTTCAAATTCACTGCAATGCAGATAATAGATACTACCAAAGAAACGAGGATGATCCCTGTCATATACCAAGGTATATTCAGCCGGCGCATCATCAACAGGCAGAACACATACGAGATGATAGTCAGCAGAATCGGTACATAACGTTTCTTGCGCTCACTCAACTCCTGACGGGCAAAGCCATTGATTTTACGAAACAGGAAAATGGTAATGGTAGGTGTCAGTATGGTAAAGCAATAAACAATTCCCAACACGATCAACTTATATTGTATCGGCATGATACGAAGATAAGAAAACAGGAATAACACCAGAAACGATAAAAACGGAATAGAAAATGGAGTAAAGACCATCGAAGTAGCTCTCGCCACCTGCAACATTGTCTTATCCGCTATGATATGTTCTCTCTCTCTGTCCATCAGCACTAATACTTAATACTTTATACTTAATACTTTATATTCGTTCTCATTTTCGAAGTCGCGCAACCGGAATATTCAACTGCTGACGGTATTTGGCTACCGTTCTACGAGCAATGGGATAACCTTTCTCTTTCAAGATGTCCGCCAATTCATCATCTGTCAGCGGTTTCTTCTTGTCCTCCCCATCAATACACTCTTTCAGAATCTTGCGTATCTCGCGGACAGACATTTCTTCGCCGTCCTCTGTGGTATACCCGTCGCTGAAAAAGAATTTGAGCGGATAGATGCCATAATTTGTCTGCACATATTTACTGTTGCTCACGCGGGAGATCGTTGAAATGTCCAGTCCGGTACGTTCGGCCACATCTTTTAAAATCATCGGTTTCAGCAGAGATTCGTCTCCTTCCAAGAAAAAAGGACGTTGTAAGTCAATGATAGCCTGCATGGTAGTCATCAGGGTATTCTGACGCTGCCGCACAGCATCGATAAATCCTTGTGCCGCATCCATTTTCTGCTTCAGGAACATCATCGCTTCTTTGGATTCTTTTGATTGATTAGCCCTGTTTTTGGTATGCTCTTCCACCATTTCCGTGAAGTCGCGACTCATACGGAGTTCGGGGACATTACGGTTATTGAGGCTTATATTGATGGTTCCGTCATCATACGTTTCCACGATAAAGTCGGGAACTATCTGTTGGAGATTCCTGCCGATCGCTTCTCCCAAAGAAGCACCCGGACGGGGATTCAGCTTGGTTATCTCATTAAGAGCTTCCTGGAAAGTCTCTTCATCAATGTCCAGTTTCTTTATAATCTTCTCCCAGTGTTTACGGGTGAATTCTTCATAACACTCTCTGATGATACGTTCTTCCAGCTCCAGTATCGGGTTGGGCTTCTTCTCTTCATCCTTCTTCCGGCAAATCTGTATCAACAAACATTCTTGAAGGCTGCGGGCACCGATACCAGCGGGATCAAAGTCCTGCAAGATACAGAGTGCTTCTTCCAATTCTTCTTCTGTCGATTCGATGCCGGCATAAATCGCCAGTTCATCACAGATGCTCTCCAATGACTTACGGAGCAGTCCGTCATCGTCCAATGAACCGATCAGATACTCCACCAGGTCACACTGATGTTCAGTCAGGTTGCGTTCACGCAACTGTTCTTTCAGGATTTCATAAAAAGAGGTGGAATCGGAGAACGGAATATCCTCCGCCTGTTCGTCTTTCGAACGGTTGTTTTCTTGTAATTTATAATCGGGAATATCGTCTTCAGTCAGATAATCACTCAAAGAATCATAATCGTTGGCATCACTATCCATGCCATCTTCCGTAGTGTCGGAATCAGCATACTCATCCGCAGCGTTTTCTTCTTTACCTTCTTCAAGTGCCGGATTTTCAAGCAGTTCAGCATGGATACGGTCTTCCAGCTCTACTGCGGGAAGCTCCAACAGTTTCACGACCAGAATCTGCTGGGGCGAGAGCGTTTGTACCTGCTGTTGCGCCTGAGATTGTATTTGACGGGAACCTTGTGCCATATTCGTTTTTGCTTTCTACTATTTCTCGCTACAAAAGTAACTTTTTAACGAGAGATTACACAGATTAGGGAGATAATTTTTAATCCTATAACACAAAATTCGTTATCTTTGTTGCACGAACTTAAAAATTAGGACAATATGTTTGCCAAAGAAACGTATATGCAGCGAAGAGCCCTGCTAAAAAAGAATTTAGGCTCCGGGGTATTGTTATTTCTCGGAAATGACGAGTGCGGACTGAACTACGAGGATAACACCTTCCGTTATCGTCAAGATTCTACTTTCCTTTATTATTTCGGACTTTCATGCGCCGGCCTTTCGGCTATTATCGATATTGATGAAGACAAAGAAATCATTTTCGGAGATGAACTGTCTATCGACGCAATCGTATGGATGGGATCGCAACCTACATTACACGAAAAATGTGAACGTGTGGGCGTAAAAAATCTGATGCCGTCCGCAGAAATTACAAGCTATCTCCACAAGTGCGTCCAGAAAGGGAAAGCGGTTCATTATCTGCCGCCTTACCGTCCCGAGCATAAATTGAAACTGATGGATTGGTTGGGTATTCCCCCTACACGTCAGGAAGGTTCTGTTCCATTTATCCGTGCCGTTATCGCCCAACGTAATTACAAATCTGCCGAAGAAATTGTAGAAATAGAGAAGGCTTGCGATGTAACTGCCGATATGCACATCACCGCCATGAAAGTGCTCCGTCCGGGCATGTATGAATACGAAGTGGTAGCGGAAATGAACCGAGTGGCCGAATCTAACAACTGCCAGCTTTCTTTTGCCACCATTGCCACTATCAACGGACAGACTTTACACAACCACTATCATGGAAATAAAGTAAAACCGGGTGATTTATTCCTAATTGATGCAGGCGCAGAAGTAGAATCAGGCTATGCAGGCGATATGTCGTCTACTATTCCTGCCGACAAAAAGTTTACAGCCCGCCAGCGCGAAGTATACGAGATTCAGAATGCGATGCATCTGGAATCTGTAAAAGCCCTCCGCCCGGGTATTCCTTATATGGAGGTATACGAACTGTCTGCCCGTGTCATGGTAGACGGTATGAAGGCACTCGGATTGATGAAAGGAAATACGGAAGATGCGGTCCGCGAAGGTGCTCATGCGTTATTTTATCCTCACGGATTAGGTCACATGATGGGATTGGATGTACACGATATGGAAAATCTAGGAGAGATATGGGTAGGATATAACGGTCAGCCGAAGAGCACACAGTTCGGTCGCAAATCGCAACGTCTCGCCATTCCGTTGGAACCGGGATTTGTACACACGGTAGAACCGGGTATTTATTTTATCCCGGAACTGATCGACATGTGGAAAGGAGAAAAGAAATTTACCGATTTCATCAATTATGATGTAGTGGAAACTTATAAGGACTTCGGTGGTATCCGCAATGAGGAAGATTATCTGATTACAGAAACCGGCGCCCGCCGATTAGGTAAAAAGATTCCTTTGACACCGGAAGAGGTGGAAGCGTTAAGATAAAAAGCTTCATCAAAATAAAAATAAAAGCCTCATCAAAATAAAAGAAGAACCTTTCTTCTATTCAAAATCAATAGCGGAAGTTTTTCATCCGGGTGAAAAACTTCCGCTATTTTTGTCAAAGTACCAAATAGTCCATCTAAAAGCACATTTTTTCTACCCTCCCTTTCCCAAATCTTGCGTAATATTGCAACAGAATTAAAACAACTCACTTTTTAATGATATAAAACCAATGAATAACACCATGAAAAGACTACTTTTATCTGTATGGCTATTGTCACTTACCTTGCTGTCCGCCGTAGCTGAAAACTATCCTTATAAAAGCGATGTGCTTTGGGTCACCGTACCCAATCATGCCGACTGGCTTTATAAAACGGGAGAAAAAGCAACTGTGGAGGTACAATTCTATAAATATGGTATCCCCAAGGATAACGTAACCGTCACTTATGAAATAGGTGGTGATATGATGCCTGTTGCCGATACAAAAGGAAGTGTAACTTTAAAGAATGGCAGGGCTGTGATTCCTGTGGGCACAATGAAAGAGCCGGGATTCCGCGACTGTCGCCTGAAAGCAACCGTAGATGGAAAGACCTATTCACATCATATCAAAGTAGGATTTTCACCGGAAAAACTTCGTCCGTATACCACCATGCCTTCCGATTTCAAGGAATTTTGGGAAAAGGCAAAAGCGGAACAAAAGGAATTTCCCCTAACGTATACCAAAGAACATGTCGAAAAATATTCCACTGATAAAATAGACTGTTATCTCGTAAAATTGCAACTGAACAAACGTGGGCAATGCGTCTACGGATATTTATTCTATCCGAAAAAAGAAGGAAAGTTTCCGGTGGTCCTGTGCCCTCCGGGAGCAGGTATCAAAACCATCAAAGAGCCTCTACGCCATAAATATTATGCGGAGCAAGGATGCATCCGTTTTGAATTCGAGATACACGGCCTGAATCCGGAAATGACTGATGAAGAATTTAAAGAAATCAGCAACGCTTTCAATGGCAGAGAAAACGGCTATCTGACCAACGGGCTCGACAGTCGTGATAATTATTATATGAAACGGGTATATCTGGCCTGTGTACGCGGTATCGACTTTCTGACTTCCCTGCCGGAATGGGATGGCAAAAATGTAATCGCACAAGGAGGTAGTCAGGGAGGCGCCCTGGCATTAATCGCTGCCGGACTGGATGAACGGGTGACAGTTTGTGTCGCCAATCATCCTGCATTAAGCGATATGGCAGGCTATAAAGCCGGACGTGCCGGTGGCTATCCTCATTTCTTTAGAAATTCGGTGGATATGGATACCCCCGAAAAAATAAAGACAATGGCCTATTATGATGTAGTGAACTTTGCTAAATTGATAAAAGCAGACACCTATATAACATGGGGATTCAATGACGATGTATGTCCTCCGACTACCAGCTATATAGTATACAATGTACTAAACTGTCCGAAAGAAGCCCTGATTACTCCTATTAATGAGCATTGGACCTCCAACGATACGGAGTATGGACATCTGCTTTGGATAAAGAAGCATTTGAAATAAAGAATCAATCATTCCATCTGGATACGGGCAACTCTTTTTTCCCGTAACCTTTCTTCCAGGCATACGCTTTTCTCTTTCGGAGATAAAGCGTATCGCCGCTATGCTTTATCGCCTCCCAATTAAATATTGAATGGTGGTAGATGATCTTTTCAAACCAATAAAGGAGGTCATAAGTTATGAATGGTAGTATCATACACCACCATGAAAACAGTAATGACAAAATCAACGCTGGTATCAGAGTCAGAGAAAAGCATTCCCAATATTGCTTTGCATGTATCCGTAACTCCATATCTTCCCAAACTTCCAGATATTTATACCGGGTAAAGAAAAACCAGCCTAACATAAAATAGTGTTTCTTTCCTTTTCCCAAGAACCACTTTGCTAAAAGACTATTATAAAAAATCATATTCACATTTTTTTTGTTGCATGTAGTCCTTTTATAACAGCAAAAGTAACCAAAGGTTCAATATTATAGTTTAGTATAACAGTCATTATACAGTATTCTCCCCTAAAGAATCCTATTCAAATATTGTTTATTTTGTGTTCTCTTGCCTTACTACAACAAAAGGTAATTCATATTTTCTGCAAAGAAAGTACAAATAACGAATATATCCTAATTTTTCTACTTAATATTTAAAGCTACTACCTCCCAAAAATTCGCGCAGTAAGGACGTAGGCGGAATCTCCTTATCCTGTACAGGAACAAAATATTTGATAAACTTAAGTAACCGGTATGCTTCGCAATATTCAGGACAGTTGCGCGGGACACCCATCAGAATAGGTTCGGCATGCAAACGGAGTACTGCAAACTCAAAAAGCAACGCTGAATTAAACATTACGTCAGCATTCTCCTGATAGGGAAAAATCCATTTATCTTCACCGGCACGTACACTCGGCCAGCGTGATATCGTTTCACGTGCCGAATATCCCCGATAATTGAAGTCACGGATAATACGCCGCAACAGACGGTTATCAGTTGTCGGAATCCAGTTATGGTCATCCAAAGAGATGGTGGTTAATGCTGAAACATAAATCTTGAATTTCCGTTCAGCCGGTATATGTGGTGTCAGTTCCGGGTTCAGGGCATGAATACCTTCCAGAATCAGAATTGTATTATCTTCTATTTTCAGTTTATCGCCTTTATACTCCTTCTTGCCAAGAGAGAAATTAAAACGAGGCAGTTCGACCTCTTCACCGCGCAAGAGTGCCTGCAACTGTTGGTTGAACAATTCCAAATCAAGTGCATACAGTGATTCATAATCATAATTTCCGTTTTCATCCAGAGGAGTCTCTTCACGATCCACAAAGTAATTATCTAAAGAGATCGGGAATGGTTTCAGTCCATTGGTCATTAGCTGGATAGAAAGCCGTTTGCTGAAAGTTGTCTTTCCCGAAGAAGATGGTCCGGCAATCAATACCAGTTTTACCCGGTTACCGTTTTCACCACGATGGAATATGGTATCGGCTATCTGGGCTATTTTCTTCTCCTGCAGTGCTTCTGCAACATTTATCAGATCGGTTGCATGTCCCTCTTCACAGGCCAGATTAAAATCTCCGGCATTGTTAAGCCCCATGATATAACTCCAGTTCAGATATTCTTTAAAGACATCCAGCATTTTTTCCTGCTTCACCACATCTTCAAGCACATTCGGGTTTTCCCGGCTCGGAATCCGGAGAAGCAATCCATCGTAATATTTCACGATATCGAATAATTTAAGATATCCGGTACTGGGCAGCAGATTCCCATAATAATAATCAATGGTATCACCCAATGTATAATAATAGGTATAGAGCGAACCGGAAGTTTCCAGCAATCTCACTTTATCATTCATTCCCCGTTCGCTGAAAACACGCACAGCTTCAGCCGTATGACATTCGATGCGATGATAGGAAATATTCTCCGCGATAATCTCCTGCATCCGTTGCTTGATGCGTGTCACATCTTCCAGTTCGATGGGACGGCCAATCCGCAAATTGCAGAAATAGCCTTTTGAAACAGGATGTTCTACAAACAATTTTCCGTCGGGAAACAGTTCCGTGACAGCCTTAAACAAGACAAAACAAAGCGAACGGACATACGTACGCATACCGGACTGATCTCTCACATCCAGAAACTCTACATCTTTATTATTATAAACTCTGAAATTCAGTCCCTCGGAACGATTATTGACCTTGGCACTTACTACTTGATAAGGAAAATTAAGATTAAAACCGTAATAAATATCCAAAAGTGAGCTTCCGATAGGGAATTCTTTGGAAATATTGTTATTTTTGCAACATATTTGTAACATCTGTTTCATCGAGTTCGTTAAAAGGTGAATAATTTGGGACTAATATACTTATAATCAGATAGAGAACAAATAACCATTAAAAATATTATAGATGGAATATTCTTTTTATGATTTTTTAAAGCTCATAGGCTCATTAGGACTCTTCCTTTACGGAATGAAGATTATGAGCGAGGGCTTACAAAAGGTCGCGGGTGACAGATTGCGAAGTATTCTAACGGCAATGACTACCAATCGGGTAACGGGAGTTTTAACAGGAGTGTTGATAACAGCTCTTATCCAGTCTTCTTCAGCAACGACAGTGATGGTCGTAAGTTTCGTAAACGCCGGATTGCTCACACTTGCCGAATCCATCAGCGTCATTATGGGTGCTAATATCGGTACTACCGTGACTGCCTGGATCATTTCAATTTTCGGATTTAAGGTTGATATGGCTGCCTTCGCTCTCCCGCTCTTAGCCATCGCCCTTCCGCTCATCTTCTCCGGCAAAAGCAACCGCAAGTCCATCGGTGAATTCATTTTCGGTTTTTCTTTCCTTTTCATGGGGCTTTCTTATCTGAAAGCAAACGCGCCCGACCTGAACGCCAACCCGGAAATGCTTGCCTTCGTACAGAACTACACGGACATGGGATTCTTCTCCATCATTCTGTTCTTACTCATCGGTACTATATTGACGATGATTGTACAGGCCTCCGCCGCCACCATGGCAATTACATTGATTATGTGCGCCAACGGCTGGATCAGTCTGGAACTGGGAGCAGCACTTGTTTTGGGAGAAAACATCGGAACCACTATCACGGCCAATCTTGCCGCACTTACAGCCAATACACAGGCTAAGCGGGCAGCATTGGCCCATTTTGTTTTTAACGTGTTCGGTGTTATCTGGGTCTTGATTGTCTTCCATCCTTTCATGGAACTGGTAAACTGGGTAGTAGATACCTTTTTCCAAAGTAACAATCCGGAAGTTGCCATCTCCTACAAGTTATCGGCTTTCCACTCAATTTTCAATATCTGTAACGTATGTATTCTGATATGGGCGGTTAAACTGATTGAACGTACCGTATGTGCTCTTATCCACCCCAAAGAAGAGGACGAAGAGCCCCGTTTGCGGTTTATCACCGGTGGTATGCTTTCTACCGCTGAACTTTCTATCCTTCAGGCACGCAAAGAAATCCATCTTTTTGCAGAACGTACACACCGGATGTTCGGCATGGTGCAGGATTTGCTACACACAGAAAAGGATGACGATTTCAACAAGCTGTTCAGCCGGATCGAGAAGTATGAAAATATCAGCGACAACATGGAACTTGAAATAGCCAACTACCTGAATCAAGTATCTGAAGGCCGGTTAAGTTCTGAAAGTAAACTACAGATACGTGCCATGTTGCGTGAAGTGACGGAAATTGAAAGTATCGGTGACAGCTGTTATAACCTGGCACGTACCATCAACCGGAAACGCCAAACCAACCAGGACTTTACCGAGAAACAATATGAACATATCCACCTCATGATGAAGCTGACCAACGACGCACTTGCTCAAATGATTGTGGTTGTAGAAAAACCGGAACATCAGAACATTGACATCAATAAGTCCTTCAACATCGAGAATGAAATTAACAACTACCGTAACCAACTGAAGAATCAGAACATTCTGGACGTAAACAACAAAGAATACGATTATCAGATGGGAGTTTATTACATGGATATTATCGCCGAATGTGAAAAACTAGGTGACTATGTGGTGAATGTAGTAGAAGCCAGTAGTGATGTAAAAGAGAAAAAAGCTTCTTGATAGAGCAAAATTGAATCCTAAAAAAGGAGAATCAGTCTATCATAGCATTACTGATTCTCCTTTTTAATTTAAATCATCCTCCAGAAAAACAAAAAAGACCGGGCATATATCTATACACCCGGCCATTCTCCTCTTAAATAATTCTCTCTCTCTTGGTTTTATCCTTCGTACGGTTCAAAATCTTCTTTGCCGACTCCGCATAACGGACAAGTCCAATCATCTGGAATGTCTTCAAAGGCTGTTCCTGGTTCAATTCCGCTTTCCGGATCTCCTTGTTCGGGGTCGTAAATATATTCACAGACCGTGCAAATGTACTTTTTCATAACGTTCGTATTTTTAAATGGTTTTCTGAATAATATAACACAAATAGCTGGATATTTGTTCAACACTATTTTCCAAACTAAAGAAAAAAGCTATCTTTGTAGTCATATTATCAAGCTAAAACAACAATATTATACTATGCTTATAGCACTATTGTCAACTTTAATAGTTTTATGCGCAGTCCTACTAATCAGTTTTTTATGGGAACGCAGGAAATGCCTACGGATGCAACAACGATTATTCCGTGAATCCAGAAAGTTGGAACGTACCAGCCATATCGCCGGTGCCGTTTTAAAGAATGTACATGCTTTTATTCTGCTAATAGATAACGATTTTAAAGTACTGAAGACCAACTATTACCAAAAAACCGGAACCAGAAAAGGAACAGAAGAAAAAAGAGTGGGCGACCTGCTGCAATGCCGTAACGCATTGGCTGCCGAAGGAGGCTGCGGCACACATAGCTTCTGCGGTTCCTGTCCGATACGTACTGCCATACGTCAGGCCTTCGAACAGAGACGGAACTTCACGGATCTCGAAGCAACTTTATCCGTAGTCACATCGGATAATACGACTGTGGAATGTGACGCAGTAATATCCGGCTCCTACTTCCTTCTCAATGAAGAAGAGAATATGGTTATCACCGTACATGACGTCACCCGACGAAAACAGGCCGAAAATGAATTGAGACTAGCCAAAGAAAAAGCTGAAAAAGCAGATATTTCAAAATCGGCCTTTTTAGCTAATATGAGCCATGAGATCCGTACTCCTCTCAACGCTATTACCGGATTTGCAGAAGTATTAGGCAGCGCAAATACCGAAGAGGAAAAGGCTCAATACCAGGAAATCATAAAAATGAATGCTGATCTTCTGATGCAGTTGGTCAACGACATTCTGGATATGTCTAAAATCGAAGCCGGAACCTTGGAATTTGTACAGACAACGGTGGACGTCAATCTATTGCTTTCAGATTTACAACAACTTTTCCAGATGAGAGTCAATGAAGCCGGAGAAAATATACAAATTATAGCAGAACCGTCTCGTTCATCATGCATGATCCAAACGGATCGCAACCGGGTGGCACAGGTGCTTTCCAACTTTGCTGGCAACGCCATTAAATTCACCCATGAAGGTAGTATCCGCATCGGATATGAGGCAAGAGATACTGAACTTTACTTTTATGTAAAAGATACCGGAGCCGGAATTCCGGCAGAAAAACTACCGGATGTCTTCGAGCGCTTTGTGAAACTGAACAAAGATAAGAAAGGAGCCGGACTGGGACTCTCTATTTCTCAAACCATTGTCGCCAAACTAGGCGGTCAGATCGGCGCGGATTCCGTAGAAGGTGAAGGTTCTACATTCTGGTTTACAATTCCTTATCGCACATGTGGTAAACCACGATAACAAATTCGACTTCATAAAAAGTTTTAATTAAACAATTTATCACAATTTTATGTTGTATTTTTGCGGTTCAAACTAAACGCATGTATCTGCATGAGTACAAATAAAAATGACTATTATCATTTAGGACTTACGGATGACGAAGTCCTACAAAGCAGGGAGAAAAATGGTATTAACCTGTTAACACCTCCCAAGCGTCCTTCCCTCTGGAAACTTTATCTGGAAAAATTTGAAGACCCGGTTGTACGCGTACTGTTAGTAGCAGCCGTTTTCTCGTTAATCATTTCCATCATCGAGAACGAATACGCTGAAACAATCGGAATTATAGCAGCTATCTTACTGGCCACCGGAATCGGTTTCTTTTTCGAATATGATGCCAGCAAAAAGTTTGATCTGCTGAATGCAGTCAATGAAGAAACATTGGTAAAAGTGATCCGAAACGGACGTGTACAAGAAATTCCCCGCAAAGACATAGTGGTAGGTGATATTGTAATTCTGGAAACGGGTGAAGAAATTCCCGCCGACGGAGAACTGCTGGAAGCCATCTCTTTGCAAGTAAACGAATCTAATCTGACAGGCGAACCCGTTATTAATAAAACAACTGTAGAAGCTGACTTTGATGAAGAGGCAACTTATGCTTCCAATCTGGTGATGCGTGGAACGACAGTGGTGGACGGTCATGGCACCATGCGCGTGCTGCATGTGGGAGATGCTACTGAAATCGGGAAAGTAGCCCGACAAAGCACGGAAGACAATCTCGAACCTACTCCGCTGAACATACAATTGACCAAACTCGCAAACCTCATCGGAAAGATTGGTTTTACCGTTGCCGGTCTCGCTTTCCTTATTTTCTTTGTCAAAGACGTATTGTTATTCTTTGATTTCGGTTCACTGAACGGATGGCACGAGTGGCTTCCTGTTTTCGAACGGACACTGAAATATTTTATGATGGCAGTTACGCTGATTGTGGTAGCTGTGCCTGAAGGATTGCCAATGAGCGTCACTCTTAGTCTGGCATTGAATATGCGTCGTATGCTTTCCACCAACAATCTGGTGCGGAAAATGCATGCTTGCGAAACAATGGGAGCCATCACCGTGATTTGTACGGATAAAACCGGCACACTGACTCAAAACCTGATGCAAGTGCACGAACCCAATTTTTACGGCATCAAAAATGGCAGTGTTTTGTCCGACGATGATATCAGCACACTCATTGCGGAAGGAATCAGCGCTAACTCAACCGCTTTCCTCGAAGAGTCAACGACCGGTGAGAAGCCGAAGGGAGTAGGAAATCCCACCGAAGTAGCTTTATTACTCTGGCTTAACAAGCAGGGAAAAAATTATCTGGAACTTCGCGAGAAAGCACATATCCTCGACCAACTCACTTTCTCTACCGAACGGAAATTCATGGCAACCCTTGTTGAGTCGCCACTGATCGGGAAAAAAATACTCTATATAAAAGGAGCCCCGGAAATTGTTTTGGGCAAGTGTAAAGAAGTTGTCTTGGACGGACGACGAGTGGACGCCGTAGAATATCGTTCCACAGTAGAAGCACAACTGTTGGGCTATCAGAATATGGCTATGCGCACACTTGGATTTGCATTCAAGATTGTCGGAGAAAATGAGCCAAACGATTGTACGGAACTGGTTTCAGCCAACGACCTGAATTTCTTGGGAGTAGTTGCCATCTCCGACCCGATTCGTCCGGACGTACCTGCTGCGGTTGCTAAATGCCAGTCCGCAGGTATCGGCATCAAGATCGTGACCGGTGATACTCCGGGAACTGCAACGGAAATCGCACGTCAGATAGGTCTTTGGAACCCCGAAACAGATACCGAACGAAATCGAATCACCGGTGTTGCATTTGCTGAATTGAGCGATGAAGAAGCATTGGATAGAGTGATGGATTTAAAAATCATGTCCCGCGCCCGCCCGACTGACAAGCAACGTCTGGTACAGCTGCTTCAGCAAAAAGGAGCAGTCGTAGCCGTAACCGGAGACGGAACCAACGACGCCCCGGCTTTGAATCATGCCCAAGTAGGTTTGTCAATGGGTACAGGTACTTCTGTAGCCAAAGAGGCCAGCGATATTACCCTGCTCGACGACTCCTTCAACAGTATCGGAACTGCCGTTATGTGGGGACGCTCCCTGTATAAGAATATCCAGCGTTTCATTGTTTTCCAGCTGACGATCAACTTCGTAGCACTGCTCATTGTCTTGTTAGGTTCTGTGATCGGTACGGAACTTCCGCTGACTGTAACACAAATGTTATGGGTGAACCTGATTATGGACACTTTTGCCGCTTTGGCTCTTGCTTCCATTCCCCCCAGCGAAACCGTAATGCTTGAGAAACCCCGTCGAAGCACTGATTTTATTATCAGTAAGGCAATGCGGTCTAATATATTAGGTGTGGGCTCCATCTTCCTCATCGTACTGCTCGGAATGATTTATTATTTCGACCACAGCACGAAAGGTATGGATATACACAACCTGACCATTTTCTTCACCTTCTTTGTCATGCTGCAATTCTGGAATCTGTTCAATGCCCGTGTATTCGGCACTACCGATTCGGCATTCAAGGGACTTTCCAAATCGTATGGTATGGAACTTATTGTATTGGCTATTCTTGCCGGACAATTCCTGATCGTACAGTTCGGTGGAGCTGTATTCCGTACGGAGCCGCTCAACTGGCAAACCTGGCTTCTTATTATAGGCGTTTCGTCCACGGTGTTATGGGTTGGAGAACTTATTCGCCTTGTTCAACGTATTATTCACAAAAAAAACAGAAATGAAAAGTAAAGGAATAAAAAACCTTCTTATTGATTTGGGTGGTGTACTTATCAATCTCGACCGCCAACGTTGCATTGAGAACTTTCAGAAATTAGGGCTCCGGAACGTGGAGGACCTACTGGACATCCATAATCCGAACGGACTCCTGATGCAACAGGAAAAAGGATTGATTACACCCGCCGAATTCCGTGACGGAGTTCGGCAGATGATAGGCAAAGCAGTGAGCGACATACAAATAGATGCAGCCTGGAATAGTTTTTTAGTAGACATACCGACACACAAACTTGATTTATTATTAAAATTACGTGAGAAATATGTCGTCTATTTATTGAGCAATACCAACCAAATCCATTGGGACTGGACATGTATTCACCTGTTTCCCTACCGCACATTTAAGGTGGAAGACTATTTTGAGAAAACGTACCTCTCTTTTGAAATGAAAATGACCAAGCCCGAACCGGAAATCTTCAAGGCAATCATAGAGGATGCCGGTATCGAGCCGAAAGAAACACTCTTCATCGATGATTCCGAGATGAACTGTAAGGCAGCCCAGAATTTAGGAATTTCCACTTATACAGCAAAAGAAGGCGAAGACTGGAGCCATCTTTTCAACAGCAAATAATTTTAGAGATATGCAGATTATACGTGACACATCGGCTATTAACCCGGAACCCAGTGTAGCTACCATCGGTTTTTTTTGATGGAGTACATGCAGGACATCGCTATCTGATTCAGCAAGTGAAAGAGATAGCCGCCGCCAAAGGTCTACGCTCTGCATTGGTTACTTTCCCCGTTCATCCCCGCAAAGTGATGAACACGAATTATCGTCCGGAACTTCTGACTACCCCGGAAGAAAAAATAAGTCTGCTTGCAGACATCGGGGTAGACTACTGCCTGATGCTTGATTTCACCCCGGAAGTTTCCCGGCTTACCGCCCGGGAGTTCATGACACAGCTGTTAAAAGAACGCTATCAGGTAAAATACCTGGTTATCGGCTATGACCATCGTTTCGGGCACAACCGCAGCGAGGGCTTCGAGGATTATGTACGCTATGGGAAAGAAATTGGCATAGAAGTGATTCGCGCCAAAGCATATACCAGCAATATAGAAATAGAGAACGTACCCAACGTTCCGGTAAGTTCTTCCCTGATCCGCAAACTTCTTCATCAAGGAGAAGTGGACTTGGCTGCCGATTGCCTGAAATATGAATACTTCCTGGACGGAATAGTAGTAGGCGGCTATCAGGTAGGCCGCAAAATTGGTTTTCCAACGGCCAATTTAAGCGTGGATGATCCTGATAAACTGATCCCCGCGGACGGTGTATATGCCGTATGGGTGACATTTGATAAAAAGACATATATGGGGATGCTGAACATAGGTGTCCGCCCGACGATTGATAATGGCCCTAACCGGACCATTGAGGTGAATATCCTTCACTTCCATTCGGACATATACGATAAATTCATCCGGCTTACTTTTGTAAAACGGACGCGTCCCGAACTGAAATTCTCCAGTATCGACGAGTTAATAGTGCAACTCCATAAAGATGCAGAAGAGACGGAAGCTATTCTTCTTGCCAGCAAGGCAGGCAGTAACAGCAGAGAAACAAAATAAATAATACAATAACCGAACAATAATAATTTAAAAATAGATTCTTATGCAAAAGTCATTTATGAGCATCTCTTTGGTGGTAATAGCTATTTCGATGTTAGCTATGTTTATCTATAGTTTCTTTACAACTAACTAAAGACCAATGAAAACGGCTATCAAACTGATATTAATAGACCTTCTCATTGCACAGATTGTCGCCCCTATCCTGATTATGATTCCCTGTACGATCTATTTGTTAGTCACCACAGGAGATTTGGATAAGGTTGCCCTGACGCAAATGATTATGATTCCGGCCCAATTAGCCGGTCAGATTATGATGGGTATTTATCTATGGAAAGCCGGCTATATCAGTAAAAAGAAAGCGACATGGTCGCCTGTATCAGTGCCATTCCTAATTTGTAGCGGGCTGGCTATTCTCACCGCTGGCTTTCTGGTATCTGCACTTATGGGACTGCTAGACTGGATACCCAACATCATGGAGCAATCTTTCGACATTCTCCAATCCGGTTGGGGCGGTATTCTTGCAATAGCTATCATCGGTCCTGTACTTGAAGAAATCTTGTTTCGCGGAGCAATCACCCGAGCTTTACTTCAACAATATAATCCGACTAAAGCCATTCTGATTTCCGCGCTTCTGTTCGGCGTCTTTCATATAAATCCGGCCCAGATCCTTCCCGCATTTCTGATCGGTATCCTGCTGGCATGGACTTATTACAAAACAGGCAGCCTGATACCTTGTATACTCATGCACGTGCTCAACAACTCGCTATCCGTATATCTTAGCATCAAATATCCCGAAGCCGAGAATATGGATGACCTGATTAACGGTAGCCCGTATCTCGTCACTCTGGTCGGTTCAATCCTGCTACTTATCTGCACCATACTGACCATGAACAATCTGACTTCCAGAAAGCAACCATAAAAAAAGGGAAGTTTTTCACTTCCCCTCTTTTGCTTTGAATGCTAGTGCATACATTCGTATTTGTTTCACCATCGACAGCAAACCATTGCTACGCGTTGGCGACAGATGCTCTTTCAGCCCAATCTTGTCTATAAAATAAAGATCTGTATTCAAGATTTCATCAGGAGTATGTCCTGAAAGGACTTTAATCAATAAGGCAATAATTCCTTTGACTATCAAAGCATCACTTTCCGCTTTAAAAACGATTTTACCATCTACATCATCCGCTTGAAGCCACACCCTACTTTGGCATCCTTCAATCAGATTTTGTTCCGTCTTATATTTTTCTTCAAGTGGTTCCTGCTCATTTCCTAAGTCAATAAGTAGTTGATAACGGTCCATCCAATCGTCGAAGTCACTGAATTCTGCAATCACTTCGTCCTGTAATTCATTAATTGACATTATAAATAATTATTTAATCCTGTTATTTCTCATTATAGATCACTTCCAATACCGTCTGGCCTACTGCTTTCAACGTATTCTTATCTATATGCTCCATATTGTCATTGACGGTATGCCATGTCGGAGTAAAGTCACCCTCCTGATTATATGGAATAATATCGATTGTTTTAATACGTGCCAAGCGATTAATGAACAGATGGTCGTCGGTAACAAATCCTCCGTTACCATCCATGAACGTCTTCCCGTTGCCAATCTTCTTCGCCGCTTTCCAGACTTTCTTATTTATATCGGGAGCAAATTCTTCAGAATATCCCTCTTTCATAAACACGCTACCTTCACCGCCCACCATATCGAGCAGGATGCCAAAACGTGCATTATATCCCTGTACATGAGGATTGCGTGCCCAATACTGTGATCCGAGACACCAGAATTCCTCTTTATGCTGCCCCGTATAGAACTGCGGCGCACCATAATCCTCTGCATCCAGCAAAATAATATCGATACCTAACTCCGGTTGTTGCTGATTGACCAAGCGAGCTATTTCCAATAAAGCCCCTACACCACTGGCACCATCATTGGCACCCAAAATCGGAGTATTATGATTCTTCTCGTCAGGATCGTTATCAGCCCATGGACGTGTATCCCAGTGCGCAAACAGAGCGATTCGTTTTTTGCTTTCCGGCTTATAAGAACCGATAATGTTTCTCGCTTTCAACAGAGTTCCGTCATAAGCAATTAAATCTGCATATTGATTAGTCACTTGAGCACCGAAAGCCTCCAACTGACCGGCAAGGTAATTGCCACAGGCAACATGTTCTTTTGTATTAGGAACACGAGGTCCGAAATCCACCTGATTCTTTACATACAAATAAGCACTATCCGCATCAAATTGAGGTACATTCACTGCTGTCTCTTCGCTTTGTTCACTCGTACTATTTGCCTTATTACCTCCTCCGCAAGAGAATGCTGATAATAACAAAAAGGCACTCATTAATACTATCATAGTTTTCTTTTTCATCGTCCTTTCATCTATTAGGGCTTCAAAATTAGTTATTTTCATCACAGCATCGTTCAGATGGAATGGTTTATTAACATATAAACTTCAGTTCCACATTTTTCTTTCCGACCACAAGTTCCACTTTTGCGCCATTTATAAGCGGCAGATTATGAGTCACGTGTCCTACCGGAAAATTAAAGCAGACCGGATAATCATACTCTTTTACTAAATCCGCCAAAGCTGCATACAATTCCTTACCCAACGAACAGTCTTCTTCATATTCCGTAAATTGGCCGATAATCAGTCCGGACAGTTTTTCAAGCACGCCTCCCAATTTCAAATTATACATCATACGCTCGATGGCATGCGGACGTTCGCTGACATCTTCAATAAACAGTATCGTCCCTTCTGCCGGAATATCGTATGGAGTTCCCCGCAAACCGTATGCTACCGCCATATTACCACCATGCAAAACGCCTTGTGCAGTCCCCTGCTTATTCAGTTTGTGCTTCTCGCACGTATAAGAAGGGATATTCCCAAATAAGATATCCTTCAGATAGTTCGTACAAAGATCATCTTCCGGTTCTACCGTAAGATGACGGGCCATCAACGAATGTAGAGAAGCATATCCATTTTTCTGAAACAGATTGTGCAACGCTGTTATATCGCTAAAACCCAGTAACCATTTCGGATGTTCACGAAAAGCCGTAAAATCAATTTTATCAATCAAATGTACCGCCCCGTACCCTCCGCGACTACACAGAATAGCTTTCACCTCAGGGTCGTCCATCGCGTCCTGCAAATCTTTCAGCCGTTGCCTGATTGTTCCGGCATATCTCCCGGATGAACTTCCGGCATATTTTCCCATAGCCACTTTCAAGCCCCATGATTCTATCCGTTTCTTGGCTCCTTTCAGGAATTGTTGGTCTATCTTACTCGAAGGTGATACAATAACCACTTTATCACCTTTCTGCAAAAAGGGAGGAAATTGAATATCCATATATATTCTTATTTAATTGACTTTCGTTGATAAAATACCAGACTGCCCGGATGCATTTGTTTTCATCTGCAAAAATACAGGAAAAAACGGTTCCATGCACATCCAACAGTCAAAACAAATGAAATATAGCAAAATGTTACATAACGGATGCATTTTTTCGGGTTATAATCGTTATTTTTTCAATCATTTTTCTGATATTTGCTAAAAATCTAACGTTATGGAACCTATTCTAAATTTTGCCCAGCTAACGGCCCATCTCAAAAAACTAAACCATAGAAAACGAATTGCCGTGGTCTGTGCCAACGATCCTAACACAGAGTATGCCATCTCTCGTGCGCTGGAAGAGGGAATTGCAGAATTTCTTATGATTGGAGATTCTACAATTCTGAAGAAATATCCCACGCTCAAACAATATCCCGAATATGTAAAAACTATCCATATCGAAAATCCGGACGAAGCGGCACGCGAGGCTGTCCGTATCGTTCGCGAAGGGGGAGCCGATATTTTGATGAAAGGGATTATCAATACAGACAACTTACTGCACGCCATACTCGACAAAGAAAAAGGGTTGTTGCCGAAAGGAAAAATCCTCACGCATTTGGCAGTGATGGAAATTCCTACTTATCATAAACTGCTTTTCTTTTCGGATGCTGCGGTCATTCCGCGTCCCACGCTACAACAACGCATAGAGATGATTTGGTATGCTATCTGTACCTGCCGCCACTTTGGCATCGAGCAGCCGCGTGTCGCATTGATTCACTGTACGGAAAAAGTGAGTGCCAAGTTCCCTCATTCATTAGATTATGTGAATATCGTAGAGCTTGCCGAAGCGGGAGAATTCGGAAATGTGATTATTGACGGCCCGCTGGATGTACGTACTGCGTGCGAACAGGCAAGTGGTGATATTAAAGGGATTGTATCTCCTATCAACGGACAGGCAGACGTACTGATATTCCCGAACATCGAATCGGGCAATGCATTCTACAAATCTGTCTCCCTGTTTGCAAAAGCAGAGATGGCAGGATTACTGCAAGGACCTATTTGTCCTGTAGTACTTCCGTCGCGTAGCGATTCCGGCTTGTCCAAATATTATAGCATTGCGATGGCATGCTTACAAGTGTCAGGAGATTGCGAGTGCAGAAAACAGGCCAGTCAGGTCACCAACTCATCATTCTAAATTCACCATTTAAAACTCACCATTCATGAAAATACTGGTTATCAACCCCGGCTCAACTTCTACAAAGATTGCGGTTTACGAAAACGAGACTCCGTTATTTATCAGCAATATAAAACATTCCGTAGAAGAGCTGTCTGCTTTTCCCGAGGTAATAGATCAGTTTGAATTCCGCAAAAATCTGGTATTACAAGAATTGGAGAATAACAAGATTCCTTTTTCTTTTGACGCAATCATCGGACGCGGAGGTTTGGTGAAACCGATACCGGGCGGAGTGTATGAGGTGAACGATGCCATGAAACGTGATACAGTGCATGCCATGCGTACCCATGCCTGCAACTTAGGAGGACTGATTGCCAGCGAACTGGCCGCCACCCTACCCGATTGCCCGGCTTTCATCGCTGATCCGGGAGTGGTGGATGAACTGGAAGACATAGCCCGCATTACAGGTTCTCCGTTAATGCCGAAAATTACCATCTGGCACGCCTTGAACCAAAAAGCAATCGCGCGGCGTTTCGCCAAAGAACAAGGGACGCAATACGAAGAGTTGGATTTAATCATCTGCCATTTAGGAGGAGGTATTTCTGTCGCAGTCCATCACCATGGAAGAGCCATCGACGCCAACAATGCGTTGGACGGCGAAGGCCCTTTCTCACCGGAACGCGCCGGCACACTTCCTGCCGGTCAACTGATCGACCTTTGTTTTAGCGGTCAGCATACCAAAGACGAATTGAAGAAACGTATTTCCGGACGTGCCGGATTGACTGCTCATTTAGGTACGACCGATGTGCCTGCCATCATCCAATCGATAGAAGAAGGAGATAAAAAGGCGGAATTAATACTGGACGCCATGATTTATAATGTTGCAAAAGCGATAGGCGCCAGTGCTACTGTACTTTGCGGGAAAGTAGATGCTATCCTCCTGACAGGAGGAATCGCTTATTCGGACTATGTGGTTTCAAGGCTGAAAAAAAGAATCTCTTTCCTGGCTCCCATCTATGTTTATCCGGGAGAGAATGAAATGGAGTCGTTAGCTTTTAATGCCATAGGAGCATTGAAAGGAGAATTGCCGATACAAGTTTATAAGTAACATAAACTATTGATTTATCGGTTTCACCTTATTTTACTTTATACTTTTATCTGTTATCTCCTTATTTATCAGCATTTCAAGAATTAGGTA
>NC_021017.1:1973605-1983940 GCF_000210075.1 Bacteroides xylanisolvens XB1A | reverse complement strand
TAGGTAAAATGGATGAACCGCAAACCTTACAATAACATTTATGGTACTTATTTCTTAAGAAAGAGTTACCTCCTCCAATAAAACAAGCTCCCAGCTACGCCAAACAATAGTAATTAACTTCAGTTCACCTTTCGCCTTGGCTTCTGCCACCAGCTCATCTTCACTATAACGAAGTAACTGTTCGCGCGCCTCATCAGCAAGGGCACGTATTTCTTTTTCCGAAGCACCGGCTTTTGCATATTTCACCTCAAGCAGATAGGTGAAAGGAGGAAGTACGGGAACCGACAGACTAGGTTTGAAGAAGAAATCTGCAAAGCCTTTATTCAATTCGTATTCCGGATAAAGTTGATAATAACGATACATTCCTAAATAAGCAAGCAAGAAGCCTTTAATGTGCGCTTCACCTTCAATATATTCACGAATACGGCTTTGCTCACGAACAGCGTTGGCGATAAAATCGAACAAAGGTTTCCAATCTCCTCTGAAAGCCATATTCTCAAATAAAGCACTCATCTTGTTCATGTCTATTTTAAAGATATCATGCTTGATGTAGCCTTGTATCAAGAAGTTAAAAAGCTGTTCTCTTACAACTAAATTCGGTACATGCAGGATGGGTCTTCCCACCATATCTACACCTTTGATGGAAAGAAGTCCGAAATAGAATAATAAAGACTTGAAATTACTGGGGTCCGTCATCTCCAATGCAGAAAAATGAGTAACAATGTCAGTAATAATCTCTCCTTGCTCGGCTATTTCCTTTATAACAGAAAAATTCTCTCCCAATCCATGATCTAATTTTATCAAGTATGCCAACTTGTTAAAGTCAGTGCGAATGTTAGGGTCTACAATTTCTTTAGGCTTTTTATGATGAAGTACAAAAGATTTCAGAAAATAAAGTGCCATGTCAGAATTAAACATACACTGTTCCAATGTATCTTCACTAAAGCAATAATTGTCATAATTGGGTTTCATCATGGCAACTATTTCATCTATAGATTCTTGAAGTACTCCCTGCTCTTTATAATATTCCAGCATCTCACGCAACTCATTCTCACTGAATCCAACCAAATCATTAAACCATGAATCATTTGTGATATTGGTTCCGATGTTAAAGCCACTAGTTACATCATCCATCGTCACCGGACTCACTCCGGTAATAAACAACCGTTCAAGAGCAGCTCCGGTTCCGGTAGTGGCAGATTTTATCACGTTAAAGAAGCCACGAATAAAACCTTCGCCATGCGTTGCTTTCCTGTAAAACTCCGTACCGTAAGTTGAAAGAATGGTATTGGTGAAATTATCGTATTCATCAATAAGTAAATAAATACGAATATTTTTCTTACGGGTAGCATAGGAATTAACCGCAGACAGAAAAGCACCGGGTTCTTCTTGTATTTTCTCATCAAGAACATCCCAAATTTCTTTTCCTAACAAATCTTCATACTTAAAGACAAAATCTTTAAGTTTGCTACAACAATGTAGCTTAAACGATAGTTCTACTTCGTTGACATTGGAACTCACTTCCGAAAAATTAAATCGCATGATGAGAAACTGATTGTGAAGCTTCGTCGGATGCTGACCTATGTATAGCTGACCAAACAACTCGTCAAACTGTTCAGCATGATTTACGTCATAATAGGCCTCTAACATAGCCAAAGTCAGACTCTTCCCAAATCTACGAGGACGTATCAGAAACAGATAAGGCGGTTGCATCTCTATTTTTTCAATGAACATTGTCTTATCTACATAATAATAATTCTCTTTCTGAATTCGGCTAAAATCAGTTATTCCGTAAGGTATTTGTTTCATCATATTGCGATTCCTTTCAATTTATCTGTCTCTTATTTCTGCAGACTTTTTTCAATATTCTGCAAACGGCGTTCTAATGCTGCATACTTTTCATCCTTTTCTTTTAAAAGACGCTCGTAGAGTTCAGTGATTTTGTCGATAGGATTGAAGTTGTTAACTCGACTATCATTAATACTATCTTCGGTATCAGACTTAACTATACCCATGCTGATGTTTGCCCCACCTGCACTTTGTTCTGAATTATTCACCGTATTATTTTCAAACACCACCGTCTGTGCATCCTCCTCCAAAGTCTTGAGATAATCGAAAGGGACATTCAATGCACGTGCAAAGCGTTGCAACATCTCATCATCAATCACCTTCATCTTCTCATATTTAGAAACAGCAGGTTGTGAGAGATGTACTAATTCACTCAAACCCTCCTGGTTCATATTCTTTTCAATACGGGTACGACGTATATTGCGTCCGTGATGGACTCTCCCAATTGTCAATTCTTCTGTTTCCATTTTTATTTTCTTTCTTTTTAAAATCCAACAAATATACAAATGAAAAGTTTCGCTCGAAGCAAATATACGAAAAAAACGAATAGATGTGATAATATGGATAAAAGGAATATTACAACTTGACAAATAGAATAAAATGAATACTTCAAACAGCGCATAATGTGTTAAATTATCACGAACTTTACCGCACGAAAGGGCAACAAAACAAAAGAGCAAGTGAAGATGAAAAGAATATTGACAAGCAAAGAATACAGGTTCATAAAAGGGCTCAAAGAATTGATGACTAAATACAATGCAGTGATCTCTACAGATGCACAAGGAAAAATTGAGATTGTTGTGAATGAAGACGACGAATCATTTGATTTTGAAACAGAAAGCACGATCTATTTAGGAGAATGTTTTTCGGATGATGAGCTAAATGAATTACTGGAAAAGAACTTAGCACACATAATACGAATAAAAGAGGAGTATAAAACAAACTTGTAAACGGATTTATATAATTGAAAAATCATTAATCCAAATTTCTATATAAACACCCCACCAGATTTCTTTAGAACCAACGGCCTCTTCCTTTTAAAGGAAGGGGTCGTTCCTTTAAAAGGAGTGAAGCTTTGGTTTTAAAGCAAGAAAAACGACCTTATTAACTGGTATATTTGCCTGTATCATAAACTTTTTAAATAAAAAAGCTCTTTCAAAGAAATTTTTCTCATATCTTTGCGACGTGTTAAGTTAATAAATTGATTAAGGTCGATTTTTGACTGTTTCGAATCGGGAAGTATGGGGGTACTTTCCGATTCTTTTTTGGGGAGGATATAATAAGGTGTCTTTCATCTTTTTAAAGGTTTTAATAAACTGGATAAATCTAATATATACTAACTCTATATATAAAACAGTTCAACTCCGGAGGATACTAATAAAAAAGAAGGCTGTTTCAAAATTAAATTTGAAACAGCCTTCATTATATATAGAAGCTATCGCTTTCTTACTTCTTTTCCGGTCTTGGCAACAATACCTTGCGTGAAAGTTTGAATTTGCCAGTTTTCGGATCGATATCAATCAGTTTTACCTCGATTTCATCACCTTCTTTGATTCCGGCTTCTTCTACTGTTTCCAGACGTTTCCAGTCAATTTCGGAGATGTGCAGCAAACCATCCTTGCCCGGCAAGAATTCGATAAATGCACCATAAGGCATAATAGAACGAACTTTACCTTTATAAACTTCGCCTACTTCAGGAACAGCAACGATTGCTTTAATCATGCGCATTGCATCATCAATACATTTCTTGTTTGTTCCGGAAACTTCGATGCGTCCCATACCATCAATTTCTTCGATAGTAATCACAGCACCAGTTTCTTCCTGCATACCTTGGATGATCTTTCCACCAGGGCCGATCACAGCACCGATGAATTCTTTAGGAATTGTCATCGTTTCGATACGTGGAGCATGTTCTTTCAGGTCGGCACGTGGTTCAGCAATTGTTTCAGTAATCTTATTAAGGATATGCATACGTCCTTCTTTAGCCTGGTTCAAAGCACGTTCCAGAATGTCATAAGACAGACCGTCTACCTTGATATCCATCTGTGTAGCAGTGATACCGTCTTTTGTTCCGGTCACCTTGAAGTCCATATCTCCCAAGTGGTCTTCGTCACCCAGGATATCAGACAATACAGCATATTTTTCTTCGCCCGGATTCTTAATCAATCCCATAGCGATACCCGATACCGGTTTCTTGATCTTCACACCTGCATCCATCAATGCCAATGTGCCGGCACATACGGTAGCCATAGAAGAAGAACCGTTAGATTCGAGGATATCTGAAACCACACGTACTACATACGGATAGTCAGCAGGAATCTGTCCTTTCAAAGCACGCCAAGCCAAGTGACCGTGACCGATTTCACGACGGCCTACACCACGTTGTGCTTTTGCTTCGCCTGTAGAGAAAGGAGGGAAGTTATAGTGTAACAAGAAACGTTCTTTTCCGTGTTCCAAAACATCGTCGATAATCTTCTCATCCAGTTTTGTACCCAGAGTAACAGAAGTCAATGACTGTGTTTCACCACGAGTAAAGATAGCAGATCCGTGAGGGCCAGGCAGAGGACCTACTTCACACCAGATCGGGCGGATTTCGGTAGTCTTACGACCATCCAGACGCTTACCTTCGTCAAGGATAGAACGGCGCATGGCCTCTTTTTCTACATCGTGGTAGTAACGATCGATCAATGCAGCCTTTTCGTCCAATTCTTCTTCAGAGAATTGAGCTTTGAATTCTTCGCGGATCGCTTCGAAAGCAGCAAAACGTTCGTGTTTGTTATTGTTTCCGGAAGCAGCAACTGCGTAAGCCTTGTCGTAACATGCTTCGCGAACAGCCTTGCGCAAGTCTTCGTCGTTTACTTCGTGGTTGTATTCACGTTTTACAGTTTTTCCAACCTCTTCAGTCAACTCCATCTGCGCTTTGCAATGAATCTTGATAGCTTCGTGAGCCACTTTCATTGCTTCCAGCAATTCAGCTTCAGATACTTCATGCATTTCACCTTCTACCATCATGATGTTCTCATAAGTAGCGGCTACCATCAAGTCCATGTCAGCTTTTTCCAGTTGTTCAAAAGTAGGATTGATAACGAACTGACCGTCGATACGTGCTACACGCACTTCAGAGATCGGTCCGTTGAAAGGAATATCTGAAACGGCAAGTGCTGCAGAAGCGGCAAGTCCTGCCAATGCATCCGGCATATCCACACCATCAGCAGAAAAGAGGATGATGTTCACATATACCTCTGCGTGATAATTATCGGGGAATAAAGGACGGAGAGCACGGTCTACAAGACGGCAAGTAAGAATCTCATAATCAGAAGCTCTACCTTCTCGCTTGGTGAAACCACCAGGGAAACGGCCGAATGCCGCAAATTTTTCTTTGTACTCTACCTGTAAAGGCATAAAATCTGTTCCGGGAACTGCATCTTTAGCGGCACAAACAGTAGCTAACAACATGGTGTTGCCCATGCGAAGCATTACAGAACCGTCTGCCTGTTTTGCCAACTTTCCCGTCTCGAGTGTGATGGTTCTTCCATCAGGTAACTCGATTGTCTTAACAATTGGGTTAATCATAAAAATTGTTTTATCTATACTTTTTCTTTCAAAATTCCTGCAAAGATATACATTTATCGTGGTAATCAGGTGGAAATGAGGTAAAAAGTTAGTGGTGAACTGATTTTTTTTCAAAATTAGGATGAAGAACCCGGCAAAATGCTTTGACTAATCTCGAAAAGAAGTATATTTGCATCTCGTTAATAACACACACTATATGAAAAAGGTTACTTTTGCAGCGCTCGCCGCACTTACTATTACTGCTTGTAGTTCCGGTCCTAAATTCCAGGTGAACGGGGATGTATCAGGAGCCGACGGTAAAATGCTTTATCTCGAAGCTTCCGGTCTGGAAGGTATTGTTCCACTCGATTCAGTGAAGCTGAAGGGGGAAGGTACATTCAGTTTCAAGCAGCCTCGTCCCGAATCACCCGAATTTTATCGCTTGCGGATTGACGACAAAATCATCAATTTTTCTGTAGATTCTATCGAAACAATTCAGATCAAAGCGCCGTATGTGGATTTCTCCACTACTTACACGGTGGAAGGTTCGGAAAACAGCAACAAGATAAAAGAGCTGACGCTGAAGCAGATCCGCCTGCAAAAAGAGGTGGACGACTTGCTGGCAGCTTTACGCAGTAACAGAATGGGGCATGATGTATTTGAAGACAGTCTGGCAACGTTGCTCAACAATTACAAGGAAGATGTCAAAGTGAACTATATTTTCGCTGCTCCCAACACGGCAGCCGCTTACTTTGCCCTGTTCCAGAAACTCAATAATTATCTGATATTCGATCCGTTGAACAATAAAGATGATGTGAAATGTTTCGCTGCTGTCGCTACGAGCCTCAACAATGCGTTCCCTCATGCCGTACGTTCCAAGAACCTTTATAATATTGTAATTAAGGGGATGAAGAACACGCGCCAGCCACAGGCGAAAGCATTGGAGATTCCTCAAGAGAAAATTGTGGAAACCGGCATTATCGACATCGCCCTGCGTGACGTGAAAGGAAATGTGCGCAAACTGACCGACCTGAAAGGAAAAGTCGTATTGCTCGATTTCTCTGTATTCCAGTCGCCTGCCGGTTCTCCTCACAACCTGATGCTTCGCGAACTATATAATGAATACGCAAAACAAGGACTGGAAATATACCAAGTATCTCTCGATGCGGACGAACACTACTGGAAAACTGCGGCAGACAACCTTCCCTGGGTTTGTGTACGCGATGGAAACGGAGTATATTCTACCAACGTAGCTGTATATAATGTTCGTCAAGTTCCATCTATCTTTTTGATTAACCGTAACAACGAATTAAAGCTTCGCGGCGAAGATATCAAGGATTTGGAAGCAGCTGTCAAGTCATTGCTCTAAGTTGTTATAATTTAGCATATTTCATTTAAATATGTTACATAGCATCTTTTTTCACTTGACACGTATCACTTAAAAGTCTATCTTTGCAAAGAAATAATGATAAGAGGGTTCCAACATGGCTCATGTTGGAATTCTTTTTTGTTTATATGACCATTTAAAACAATTAAAGGAGGAAAACATCATGGCTTATATGTCAGAAGAAGGTTACAAGAAACTGATGGCGGAACTGAAGGAACTGGAAACAGTGGAACGCCCGAAGATCTCTGCGGCAATAGCCGAAGCCAGAGATAAAGGAGACTTGTCGGAAAATGCAGAATACGATGCCGCCAAAGAGGCGCAGGGTATGCTTGAAATGCGCATCAACAAATTGAAAGCTACCATTGCAGACGCAAAAATCATTGATGAATCTAAGCTGAAAACAGATTCTGTACAGATTTTAAATAAAGTGGAACTGAAGAATGTAAAGAACGGTATGAAGATGACTTATACCATCGTTTCCGAAAGTGAAGCTAACCTGAAGGAAGGAAAGATTTCCGTTAACACCCCGATTGCACAAGGTCTGCTTGGCAAGAAGGTGGGTGATGTAGCCGAAATCACTGTTCCACAAGGCAAAATTGCATTGGAAGTAGTAAACATATCAATTTAACGTAAAGGCAGGTCTCCTTGTGGGGCTTGCCTTCATTTATCAATAAAAGTTATGGCAACAATATTCAGTAGAATCATCGCAGGCGAAATCCCCTGCTACAAGGTGGCGGAAAACGAAAAGTTTTTTGCGTTTCTCGATATCAATCCGTTGGTAAAGGGACATACATTGGTGGTGCCCAAACAGGAAGTAGACTATATTTTCGATTTGAGCGATGAGGACCTGGCTGCTATGCATGTATTTGCAAAGAAAGTGGTCCGTGCCATTGAAAAAGCTTTCCCCTGTAAAAAGGTGGGCGAAGCGGTTATCGGACTGGAAGTTCCTCATGCACATATTCATTTAATTCCTATTCAAAAGGAATCGGATATGTTGTTCTCGAATCCGAAACTGAAATTGTCGGATGAAGAATTCAAGTCCATAGCACAAGCGATCAACTCCTCTCTATAAAACATGATGATGAAATAAGCAAGAGCGTTCTGTGAAGGACGCTCTTTTTTTGTTCCATGCCTTGAAACAAAGTGTTCCTCGGTGTGAAACGAAGTGTTCCTCACCGAGGAACAACCTGTTCCACACGGAGAAACTTTTATCGTTCCTTGCTTTCGGCAACTTCTACCAAATAAACTCCGATACAGATAAAAATAATGGCAAACGTCTGCGTCCAGCTAAAACGGTCTTGTCCCAAAGCAAGGGAGGCAATAGTTGCCACAATCAGAATCAGATAACCATAAATGGCAACCACCGTTGTCTTCAGATATTTCAAACCGACAGGCAACAACATATAACTGATAGTGGTCGGGAAAATCAATACGAACATCAGGATAAGGAAAGGTGTCCAATGGAACGGCATGGAGAATACCGGGGCATCAAATCCCGTAATGAACGTTACTATTATAGCAGATACAGCAGCACCGGAAAAAGTATAGCGCAACATGGTTATTGCTCCGATAGCAGTCAAGATACGCTGACTAAGAATCAGATAGACAGCATATACCACAGAGCTAAGAAGACAAAGCATATTTCCCGTGAAAGCATCGGACGCCAAATCATCACTTTGCTGGGTTAAAATACAAACCAATGCTCCTATCAGACCGATAGAAATTCCTATTATTTTTTTTGTGGTCGCCTTCTCCTTATAAAAGAATATCATCATGAGAAAAACCCAAATAGGCTGGAGACTGGTAAAAATAGAACTGGAAACAGGAGTCGTTTTACTCAATCCGGCCAGGTAAAGAAACATAAAGCCATAAAGTCCCAAGGCCCCCAACAGGAAAAGGAGCCATTTATCTTTGGCGGATGATTTTTCCGGAGGCATAAACCACCCGATTACCCAAAAGGCTGCTGCTGCAAACGTGCAGCGAAGGGTTGCTCCTGTCAGCGGACTCATCCACAAAGGCAGAAGATACTTCAGGGCATTCATATTTAACCCGCTAAAAACTTTCGAGACGGCCATGCTAAGATTGGCTTCCAGTTTCTTATTCTTCATTTTTTATTTCAATTGGTCGTTAAACAAAAAGGTATGACGGCGCCGATATGCCCAGAAAAGAGTGACAACAGTAATCAGCAGATTAAAGATAAACGGAAACTCTTGCGATTGGGTATGGAATACCCACTGGAAAAAATCGACGATAAAGGGATAGAGCAAAATAGCCAGGTAGTTCATCATCATCACAAATGCCAAAGCTAATGTGGTCTTTTGCGGTAATGCGGTCTGCGTGGTCTTGTCATAAAGCATGGGCTGGATAATGCCATACCCTAAACCGACCAGAATACACCCGGGAATAATCAACCACTCTATCGGAGCTATCCAGATTAATAATAGTCCCAATGCCATCGACAACAGGCTATATGCCTTCGTACGTTCTTTAAGCAAGCCTACAATTTTATCCAGACAGAAGCCCGGAGCCGTGATAGCCAGGAAGAAAAGCGAAATCATCAGTCCGGAATTACCACTGGAGAAATGATGCTTTTCCATTAAGAAAGGCAGATTGAAGATCACTACTATTACGATATATGTAATCACCCCATAGAAAAGCATCAGTTCTATCAGATGCTTGATGTGAATACCATATTTACTGCCTTCAATGTCTATGGCAGACTGTCGGGCAGCTTTGCTGTCGTCCGCTGAACTCGTCTCCGGCACAGTCACCGTCGCCGCATTCGCAGTTGCTACATTTGCCGCCGTAGTAGTAGCAGTATCAGACGAAGAAGATGCCGTTAAAGCGGCTTCTCCGGACCGGTCTTCTTTCAAATGTCCCACCAGCAGAATGGAAACCAACGGAAGAAGATAAACAAGAAAAGGCAGGTGCCAACTGACTTCTGCCAGATAGCCCGTCACGGCAGTTGCTATCACTAACGTAAAATTAGTTATGGCCGAACTCAACCCGAACTGTTTCACCCGATAAGTTCCCACAAAATATCTGGAAACCAATCCGGTAGACAAAGGGATAATAAGTCCGGACCCGATGCCGAGCAGAGCACTAACCACAATCAACTGCCACATTCGATTGGATATCAGATACAGAACACCGCTTGCGGCAAAAAGCCAGAGTCCGACTTTCAATACACGGACATAATCGACTTTCTCCGTCAGTTTACCACCCAGCAATATAAAAGGTATGATGAGCAATGATGGCAGTGATGTCAACATCTGTATGTCCAGATCCGTAGCTTTCGGAAATATCTTTGTAAGGTCACCCAATATAGGTGAAACAGCGAGTCCCGGCAATGAAGTCAATGCCGAAATAGACCAAATGGCAATTAAAGTGATAAGAGGAATTGTTCCTCGTCCCGTCTGTATCTTCATAATGCTTATTCGTTAAAAGTTTAGGTTTGAAGAAAACAATAGTCGCTTTATAAAGTTCATTTATTCACCACAGAGGAGGACGCAGAGGATACAGAGGGGAATCTTGTTCATGCCGGTACC
>NC_021017.1:1965609-1972960 GCF_000210075.1 Bacteroides xylanisolvens XB1A | reverse complement strand
GGAAATGACCAAGATTCACCTTTGTGTCCTCTGCGTCCTCCGTGGTGAATAGGCACGTTTCAATAAGGGCATCCTCCTCCTTAATAAACGCCAAATAATGTAAAACCCGGAAACTTTCAAAACTATCTGCTGTTGTTGTGGGAAATTCGACGGGGAAAATCCCCATCGCCCTAAACCTTTAAAAAAACAAATTAGTATGGAAGATTTAAATTTCAGAAAAGGTGATGCAAAAACCGATGTATTTGGTTCAGACAGAATGTTACAACCCTCTCCGATAGAGAAAATACCTGATGGACCTACTACTCCTGAAGTCGCCTATCAAATGGTGAAAGATGAAACATTTGCTCAAACCCAACCACGTTTGAATCTGGCTACTTTCGTGACTACTTATATGGATGAATACGCCACTAAGCTGATGAATGAGGCCATTAACATCAACTACATTGATGAAACAGAATATCCGCGTATCGCAGTGATGAACGGTAAATGTATCAACATCGTTGCCAACTTGTGGAACTCTCCTGAAAAAGACACTTGGAAAACCGGTGCGCTGGCTATCGGTTCTTCGGAAGCATGTATGTTGGGTGGTGTAGCTGCCTGGTTGCGTTGGCGTAAGAAAAGACAAGCACAGGGCAAACCGTTTGATAAACCAAACTTTGTTATTTCTACAGGTTTCCAGGTTGTTTGGGAAAAGTTTGCACAGTTGTGGCAGATTGAAATGCGTGAAGTGCCTTTGACACTCGAAAAAACCACTCTTGACCCCGAAGAAGCTTTGAAAATGTGTGATGAAAACACCATCTGTATCGTGCCTATCCAGGGTGTTACATGGACTGGACTGAATGATGACGTCGAAGCATTGGACAAAGCACTGGATGCTTACAATGCCAAGACCGGTTATGACATTCCTATCCACGTAGATGCCGCCAGTGGTGGTTTCATCCTTCCGTTCCTGTATCCGGAAAAGAAATGGGACTTCCGTTTGAAATGGGTACTTTCTATCAGCGTATCCGGCCATAAGTTTGGTTTGGTATATCCGGGACTCGGATGGGTTTGCTGGAAAGGCAAAGAATATCTGCCCGAAGAAATGTCATTCAGCGTAAATTATCTGGGTGCCAACATTACACAGGTAGGTTTGAACTTCTCTCGTCCGGCTGCACAAATCCTAGGGCAATATTATCAATTCATCCGTTTAGGATTCCAGGGATACAAAGAAGTGCAGTACAACTCCCTGCAAATTGCTAAATATATCCACAGCGAAATAGCCAAGATGGTTCCGTTTGTCAACTACTCTAATGATGTTGTGAACCCATTATTCATCTGGTATCTGAAACCGGAATATGCAAAGAACGCCAAATGGACCTTGTACGATTTGCAAGACAAACTATCCCAACACGGTTGGATGGTTCCTGCTTACACCTTGCCTTCCAAACTGGAAGATTATGTAGTGATGCGTGTCGTTGTCCGTCAGGGATTCAGCCGCGATATGGCAGATATGCTACTGGGCGACATCAACAACGCCATCACCGAACTGGAAAAACTGGAATATCCTACCCCTACCCGTATGGCTCAAGAAAAGAATCTTCCGGTAGAAGCTAAGATGTTCAACCATGGTGGTCGTCGTAAAACCGTAAAAAAATAAAAAAGATCTATGGATAAAAAAGTAACACTCGCTCAATTGAAAGAAGTGGTACAGGAGGCATACGATCAGGTAAAGACTAATACCGGCGGCAAGAACGCCGACTATATCCCCTACCTGGCAAATGTCAACAAAGATCTCTTTGGAATCAGTGTCTGCCTGCTCAACGGGCAGACCATCCATGTGGGAGATACTGACTACCGCTTCGGTATAGAATCCGTATCCAAAGTACATACGGCTATTCTGGCACTGCGCCAATATGGTGCCAAAGAAATCCTGGACAAGATTGGAGCCGATGCAACAGGCTTACCTTTCAATTCAATTATCGCCATCTTGCTGGAGAACGACCATCCGTCTACTCCGCTGGTAAACGCCGGAGCCATCTCCGCCTGCAGCATGGTGCAGCCCATTGGCGACTCTGCCAAGAAATGGGATGCCATCGTAGGAAACGTGACCGATTTATGCGGCAGCGCCCCACAGTTGATTGATGAATTGTACAAGTCCGAATCGGATACCAACTTCAACAACCGTTCTATCGCATGGTTGCTGAAAAATTATAATCGGATTTATGATGATCCGGATATGTCATTAGACCTCTACACCCGTCAGTGCTCATTAGGAGTGACTGCATTGCAGCTTTCCATTGCAGCCGGCACAATCGCCAACGGTGGTGTAAATCCGGTGACTAAGAAAGAAGTTTTTGATGCCACGCTGGCTCCTAAAATCACTGCCATGATTGCCGCAGTAGGTTTCTATGAACATACCGGCGACTGGATGTACACTTCCGGTATTCCTGCCAAAACAGGTGTAGGCGGTGGTGTGATGGGTGTACTGCCCGGACAGTTCGGTATTGCTGCCTTTGCTCCTCCTTTGGATGGATCGGGCAACTCCGTGAAAGCGCAGTTAGCTATTCAATGCATCATGAACAAGCTGGAATTAAATGTGTTTAGCAACAACCATATCACCGTTGTTGACTAAAACTCTCTCTCGATCTCTTTTATAAGTAGGTAAAGGTTACTATCTCCCGATAGTAACCTTTTTCTATTCCTCCTTATCCCATTGATTTCCCGCTTGACTCCCCACCAGTGTTTTCAATACAAACGGTATTAATTATCAAATACAACAAATTAAATTTACCCCTATGCAACTCCAGTTATTAAAATGAGTATATCAGTGTCACTATTATTCACCCGGATAAGGTGGAACTTCTTCATTTAGAGACAGCAACTAACAGCTGTTTGCCTCTGTCTCTTTTCTACAAAGATAGAAAGTTATTCCACTTTTCCTCCCCTTTTCCTTCCATGCTTATAAAGAAAAGTAATAATACTATTAAGAAAAGTATTTCTAAGCTGATTTTCAACACATTACAATTACTCTCATTCTATCTGTTTTTATCCGCCACACAAGCATATTATGTATTAACCTTCTGTACGACAGCTTTTTCTGCCGATTCCTTTTGGGCGGAAGCCTTTTTCTGTTGTTCCTCCTCTTCGTAATATTGCTTTCTACGCTTGTTGGATTGTTGAATCAGATTTGTAATATAAACCGTAAAGATAGGAAACATCATCATACCCAAGGCGGCCAGCAAAACGGAAAGCACGCGCCCGGTCACGGTCTGCGCTATAATATTCGACCCCACGGTAGTAACATCCATAAAAGCCCACCACAAGGCATCTCCATAATCATTCACCAATGGATTTACCCGATGCTCGAGCACAAAAAATGCCAGACTGGAGAAATAAACTGTTGCCAGCAACATCGTCAGATAAGAGACAAACAGGCTCGAAGCCCGGTTGTAAGTCAGCCAGCCGACCACAATAGCAAGCGCATATCCTCCTCTTAATAAAGGAATGAAACGAAGCAGGTAGGTAATCTCATCCGAAAACGTCCATCCATAATATGCGATGATATTCTGATAAGGGATAGCCACCAATAAAAAGATAAAGTGTGTCCGCAGATAGCGTCCTTTATGTTTTGCCAAAAAGAACTCCAACACAAAATCGAAAAGAAACCAAAGGCAGATACATAGCTGTACCTTCATGTAAGAAGACTGTGTATAGAACGGAATTCCCTTAAAAGTATCCACCGAGATACTGATAACCAGAAAAAGAGACATTATTAATATAATAATGTGAAGAATACCATAAATCCCCTTTTTCCCGGAAATAAAATCTGAAAACGCTGATTTCATAACTACTTAGTTTATAATAAAATGGTTCACATATAATTTAGATTGTTTAGAAACAATCGAGAAAAGTAATTGTTCCGAAACAGGTAAATCGGGGGTTGCAATATCCCGTTCCGGCGATGTTAATTAACGAACTTTGAAAGAGATTGCGGAAACATCTCGCGCAAAATGTTGTTATAACACTGACTTTAAAATATTTTTCACTTAAAACCTTAACTTATGGCAAATATTAAAAATGCAGTGAAGCTGGGTGTGTTTACCCTTGCTATCATGAATGTTACGGCAGTAGTATCCTTGCGTGGACTACCAGCCGAGGCCGTATACGGAATGAGTTCGGCCTTCTATTATCTTTTTGCAGCTATTGTCTTTCTAATCCCTACATCGCTCGTTGCAGCCGAGTTGGCAGCAATGTTTCAGGATAAGCAGGGTGGTGTATTCCGGTGGGTAGGCGAGGCCTACGGCAAGAAACTGGGATTCCTCGCCATCTGGGTGCAATGGATCGAAAGTACGATCTGGTATCCGACAGTATTAACGTTTGGTGCCGTATCTATCGCTTTCATCGGAATGAATGACGTACATGACATGTCACTGGCAAACAATAAGTATTATACGCTCGTCGTCGTACTTATCATCTATTGGCTGGCCACTTTCATCTCCCTGAAAGGTATGAGCTGGGTAGGTAAAGTAGCCAAAATCGGTGGTATGGTCGGTACCATTATCCCGGCCGGATTGTTGATTATCTTAGGAATCATTTACCTGGCAACGGGCGGACATTCCAATATGGATTTCAACAGCAGCTTCTTCCCCGACTTTACCAACTTCGATAATGTCGTTCTTGCTGCCAGTATCTTCTTGTTTTATGCCGGTATGGAAATGGGCGGTATCCACGTAAAAGACGTAGATAACCCTTCTAAAAACTATCCGAAAGCCGTATTTATTGGTGCGCTTATCACAGTGTTGATCTTCGTTTTGGGTACTTTCGCATTAGGTGTGATTATCCCTGCTAAAGACATCAACCTGACTCAAAGCCTGCTCGTCGGTTTCGACAACTATTTCAAATATATTCATGCTTCCTGGTTGTCACCAATCATTGCGGTCGCTCTTGCTTTCGGTGTATTGGCTGGTGTATTGACATGGGTTGCCGGTCCGTCCAAAGGTATATTTGCCGTAGGTAAAGCCGGTTATATGCCTCCGTTCTTCCAGAAAACAAACAAGCTGGGTGTACAAAAGAATATCTTGTTCGTACAGGGTATCGCTGTAACCGTATTAAGTTTGTTGTTTGTTGTTATGCCTTCCGTACAGAGTTTCTATCAAATTCTGTCACAGCTGACAGTTATTCTTTATCTGATTATGTACCTGTTGATGTTCTCCGGAGCTATCGCATTGCGTTATAAGATGAAGAAACTCAACCGTCCGTTCCGTATCGGTAAATCCGGCAACGGCCTGATGTGGTTTGTTGGCGGTCTTGGCTTCTGCGGATCATTACTTGCCTTTATTCTTAGCTTCATCCCGCCCAGCCAGATTTCTACCGGTAGCAACACCGTTTGGTTCTCCGTACTAATTATCGGTGCAATTATCGTTGTCGTTGCTCCGTTTATTATCTACGCTTCCAAGAAACCGTCTTGGGTAGATCCTAATTCCAATTTCGAACCGTTCCATTGGGAAGTTCAGGCTCAACCTGCCACTGCAAATGTTAGTGCAAGCAGCGTTAATGCTCCGCGTCCTGCTAATGCAACTTCTGCACACACAGGAGGAACAACTGGGGCAAGCACAGCTACCCCCGGTGCAACCGCTTCTAATGCAGCAACTTCAGGCACAGCATCCTCCGGTTCAGCTTCCTTCGGAAGTTCCTCTGCCAGCAAAGCATCTCCGGGAACCGGAGACAAAGATAAGGATGCACCTAAGTCGTAAAGACTAAACATTCATCCTGTTCATTAAGAAGTTCAAGACAATTCGAAAAGCCTTGAATTTATAAAATCACCCTCACTACAGTCAAGTGAAGCATCTCCAAAAGTCAGATTTAACACTTTTGAGATACACTTTACAACTGTAGTAAGGGCGATTTACTTTATGGTTGTGGCTTAATCAATTCCGGCTTAATCACCCTCGGCAACACAAAGCTGAAAGTAGATCCCCGGTTGACCTTCGAATCGAGTTCGAGGTTTCCACCCAGATTTTGGATAATCGTTTGCGAAAGAGTCAGCCCAAGTCCCGTTCCCTGCATTTCACGGTCGAGTTTTATGAAACGTGAGAATATCTTTTTCTGGTCTTCTTCCGGTATACCAATGCCTGTGTCGGACACAAAAAAGTAAACTTCTTCCATTCCTTCCAAACGGCACCCGAAACGGATTTCACCCGACGCAGTAAATTTCATCGCATTATGTAAGAGGTTAGACAATACCTGAATGATACGTTCTCGTTCCGAATACATCATAATAGGTTGCACATGCGCCTCACAAATCAATTCCACCGGCGAGTTATTCAATTTCGCCTTAAATATTCCATCCAATTCTCTCAACAAATCATTGGCATCAAACTCCTTATATACGAAATCTACCGTCCCGGATTCTATTTGAGAAAGATCGAAAATATCATTCACCAGGCGCAACAATCGTTCATTATTCTCTGCGAGAATATCAGCATACATTTTTCTTTCCTCTTCGCCGGAAGCCGACACCATCAAACCGGAAAATCCGACAATAGCATTGAGCGGTGTACGAACTTCGTGACTCATATTAGCAATGAAGGCAGATTTCAATTTCTCGGCAGAGATGGAATGTTCTTTTTCAATGGTCAGTAACCTTTGCACATTTTTCAGTTCTGTCACATCATAAACAGTCAACACCATATAATCTTGGCCATGAATATTCAAATAAGTACCCGATACTGATACATCGCAAGGAGTCACTGTCATTTCATCCTCACTCAACAACTTCATCGAAGCTTCCAGATTCTTAAAACTTGCTTTCTTATAAAAAGCCTTACCGATAGACGCACGAATACAACATAGTTTACACTGTTCGTGCTGACCACATTCACCGGCTGCTATCGCGTTTCTACAATGCAACAAATCCCCCACTCTTTTTGTAACTCCACCTACCTGAACAGGCAGACGGTTCAAAGAATAATAATTGGTGTCACAGACTACAAAATCCTTGTCAATCAATAAGAAGTAGGCATTGATGTTCTGCAAAACCAAAGCCAACTTCTTAAGTTCATTCTCTTTATTTTCTTTCGAATGTACCTCTTTTTGAAGTGACTGGCACTTTGCCCACACATAAATGAGGGTAGCTGATAGAACTACTATAATAATAATTGCCAGTGATGACATAGGATTAGAGTGTTTATAATGTTTTGATAGTTTCAGTGCGTAAATTTATAAAATATGCTGCATAAATAGTGAGTTATCTACATATTTATTCTAACAAAAATTCATTAATATTTTCATCGGTCAGAATTTGGCGAAATTTTCCCACGAAGTTATTGCGGTATTAAAAAATATACTTATCTTTGCACCCGCAAACGAG
>NC_021017.1:1948767-1964714 GCF_000210075.1 Bacteroides xylanisolvens XB1A | reverse complement strand
AATGCAAGAAAACACCAACCTATTATATCATGAGAAACAGGATTTATCTCTTTACAGTAGCAGTAGCTTCTTTTATGTGCATCAGTTGTACAAAGACTCAAACCACTCTTTCGGAAAATGAAAAGGCAGTCAATCCTCCTATCATGGGATGGAGTTCATGGAATGCGTTTCGTGTAGACATCAGTGAAGACATTATCAAACACCAGGCTGACCTAATGGTGGAAAAAGGCTTGAAAGATGTCGGATATCATTATGTCAATGTTGATGATGGCTATTTCGGAAAACGTGACGACAACGGAATAATGCTTGCAAATGAAAAACGGTTTCCGAACGGCATGAAACCGGTGGCGGATCATATTCACAGCCTGGGAATGAAAGCCGGCCTTTATACCGATGCGGGTAATAGTACGTGCGGTTCCATGTGGGACAATGACACTGCAGGTATAGGAGCTGGTATCTACGGGCATGAACCACAAGACGCCCAATTATACTTTGGCGACTGGGGTTTCGACTTTATCAAAATTGACTATTGCGGAGGAGATGCGCTGGGACTTAATGAAAAGGAACGCTACACTTCAATCCGGAACAGTATAGACAAAGTGAACAAAGATGCTTCCATCAATATCTGCCGATGGGCCTTCCCGGGTACTTGGGCCAAAGACGCAGCAACCTCCTGGCGTATCAGCGGTGATATTAACGCACATTGGGGCTCATTAAGATATGTAGTCGGCAAGAATCTTTACCTGTCTGCCTATGCCGGCAACGGACATTACAATGACATGGACATGATGGTTATCGGATTCCGTAACGACAGCAAAGTGGGCGGCCAAGGTCTTACCCCGACAGAAGAAGAAGCTCATTTCGGTTTATGGTGTATCATGAGCTCTCCTTTGCTTATCGGATGTAACCTGGAAAACATACCGGAGTCTTCTCTCGAACTGCTGAAAAACAAAGAATTGATTGCCCTCAACCAAGACCCGCTGGGTTTGCAAGCATACGTAGCGCAACATGAAAATGAAGGTTATGTACTCGTGAAAGATATTGAACAGAAACGTGGAAACGTACGTGCTGTGGCTCTCTACAATCCCTCCGATACCGTATGCAGTTTCTCCGTCCCGTTCTCTTCATTGGAATTTGGAGGAAATGTAAAAGTACGTGATCTCGTAAAACATAACGATTTAGGCAGCTTCTCCGGCACATTCGAACAAACGCTTCCGACACACAGTGCCATGTTCCTCCGCATGGAAGGCGAAACACGTCTGGAACCGACTCTGTACGAAGCAGAATGGGCTTACTTGCCTCTTTTCAACGACCTAGGTAAAAATCCTAAAGGTATTCTTTATGCCAATGACAAAGAAGCTTCCGGCAAAATGAAAGTAGGTTTCCTGGGTGGACAACCGGAAAATTATGCCGAATGGAAGGAAGTGTATAGCGGAGATGGCGGACGCTACAACATGACTATCCATTACTCATACGGTAAAGGACGCCAGATAGAACTGGATGTCAACGGCATTATTACCAAAATAGATTCTCTGAGAGAGGATAATAACCATAACAAAATCACAGTTCCCGTTGAACTAAAAGCAGGATATAACACCATTCGCATGGGTAATAGTTACAACTGGGCACCGGATATCGATTGCTTCACTCTGACAAAAGCATTGTAATAACCATATAAAAAAGGAGTAAAATATGATAAATACATCTTTACTCCTTTTTTAATCTATATGCCAGTTTATTCTATCATCGTCACACAGGCTTTTTCGGTCAAAGTTACCTGTAATTTGGCATCATCCTTTTCAGGAATCCAAAACATACGTTTGCACTCTCCTTTTTGAAGTTTCACATTCCCATTGTGACCTGTCAAGTATTCCGTATCAATCCGACATTCTTGCACATTTACAGACCAATTATCCATCATATTCAGATTCAAATGCAGATTATTGATCTTACCACTCTGAAATTCCACATTCCTGCCACTCCTGGCAACATGCAAAGCTCTAAAATCGCACGAATCCACTTGCATAGAATTAGAAGTATTAATGGAAAGAGAATCCTTTGTCAAATTTTTAAGAACAATCTTTTGCATATAAATATCATTTACAACACATTCCACTTCTTGCGTCAGATTCAGTTGCATGTCTCCCGTTATCATCGCTACATATCTGGCTTCCTTTAACTCTTGCAGGAGTTTATCCAGCGGATAGTCCAAAAGAATTTTCAACGTATCCCCCATGACAGTCATTTTCAGATAGTCATTTACTTTCTGCGAACAGGAAAATTCATTTTTCTCTCCTTTTGAAGGCAGCACTCGCAAAAAAGAATTTGCCAGCCAGACACTACATTCTTCTGTATGCATCTCCGTTTGAGCAAGCCATATTACCCGGCAAGCCGGGATTTCTTTGGTTAGCTGCTCTCCTTGCAGATTTATTTGATTGGAAAAGTGCGGCCTCCCCAGACAATACATCACAAACATTCCGCCTACCAGCACACAAAGTCCGGCTACAAAAAGCCCAATTAATATATAAGTTGTACGTTTCATAATATTTGTTTTACTTTTCTTTTTTACAAAATTCCCGGTACATATCGGTTATCTCTTTGATAGGAATATCCAGTGTCTTAATCTGCTTGAAGAAGTAATCCAGTTCTTCTTTCAAAAAAGTATTCTTCCGCAAAGAATGAATCAGTTCCCTTGCACCGGTAGAGACAAAATAACCAATGCCGCGTTTATTATAAATAATATTCTGTGACTGAAGATAATCAAATGAGCGCATCACTGTATTGGCATTTACTTCCACAATAGCGGCATATTCTCTGACAGAAGGGATGCGTTCCTCTTCCCCAAATTGCCCCAGAAGTATCTCATCACAGATCCTATCAGCGATCTGCAGATAAATGGCTTTACTTTCTTTAAAATTCATAGGCTAGAGTATTACATACGTTGAATAATCTCGGACTCCTTAAAACGAAAAAAGGCAAGTACCCAATTAACCAATGCAAAAAACATAAAGGCTATGGTTCCTAAGGTGAAAACTTGTTGCTCCGTGAAAGAAGAAAAAATATAGCCGTAATCTTTATTGTTGTTTCCATGAAATAGCATATTACCCGTCAACATTCCCATCAATACATAAATCAGAACAATGATTGTAACCGAAACAAAAGTTTTAAGAAAAGAGTTCTTCGGCCAAACAGAACTACCTAATACGAACAATGACTGCACAAAGCAATATATAGAAAGGACTAATATCAACTGATACGTTTCATTGAATAAAAACCACCGTTTCCCGCTACCGACTAAATCTCCCAGATTGACAGGGAGTATCACCTCTTTTACCTCCGGATAGATAAGCGAATAAACCATTACTCTTGTATAATCAGCCAATTTAAAAGCAATCAAAAAAACAACTAAAAATACGATAGTTGATATCAGCCAACGGGAAAAAAACTTCTCGAAAGGAGTGGACGGTGTCATTAATGTGGATAGCCGACTAGTCTTATTCTTCATCTTCTCCATCACCAGCGATGCACTTAAGCACCCGAAAACAAATAGAAACCACAAAAAAGCCATCAATATAAATCCCCATGCAGGATCGGTATTTGCATGACGAATAAAATAAACCGAATCGTGATAATTATATTGAGTATATCCGTTCCAAACCAATACCACCGCCATCACTCCATACATCAACACCATACGAAGCACATTCGATCTCCAACTCTCTACCATCTCCTTACGGCAAAGATTCATAAAACGAGGCAAACTGAAAAAAGTATCTTTCATCATCGTCTTTTATTTTTGAGTGTGAAACAATCGGGCTATCTCTTCAGGAGCAGCCAACGTAGCATTAAAAAGAAGTTCCAGATTTAATTCCGATTCTTCCTGTTCTTCGTTAGGAAGTATCAGGTAATTCCCCTGGATAGTAGGGATTGCGAAAAGAGCATTTTTCGCCAGTTCCCGATTGTCACTCTCCACAAAGAAGAGTTTGTCGCAAATATTACTTGTAGATTCATCCAGCAACACACGGCTGTCATCCATAATCAATACATGGTCGAGCACCTTATCAATGTCACGAACCTGATGCGTAGAAATTACAATCGTCTTATCATCCGACATGCCCGATGCTATAAACTTACGGAACTGACTTTTACCGGGAATATCCAGTCCGTTGGTCGGCTCGTCCATCAACAAAAGAGAAGTGTTTGTAGCAAGCGCAAAGCTCATGAATACTTTCTTTTTCTGTCCCATAGAAAGTGATCCGAGATCAATATCTATATCCATTTCAAAATAATGGAGATATTTAATCATCTCCTCCTTGCTGAAACGGGGATAAAAAGGACTGTTCAACTCCACATAGCTAACCAGAGAGACTGAAGGTAATTCAAACTCTTCGGGAACTAAAAACATATCCTGCAAAGTAACCGGTAACCGTCGGCGCACATCTGTATCGTGAAACACCACTTTGCCGTTTTTAGGAGTCAATAACCCGGACATCAGATAGAGAAGAGTAGACTTTCCCGCGCCATTCTTTCCCAACAGTCCATATACCCTGCCGGACTCGAACGAAAGCGAAAAATCATGTAATACCGCACGCTTCGATTTACGATAAGTAAATGAAAGATTTTCTACTGTAATCATAGCATTTCTGTTTAATGAACAATGTTTCTTAGTGTATTAGTGTAATAGTACACCGCAAATGTAGGCAATCTTTTGAATATTCCAATAGAAAAGGAGAAAAAAGTGCAAAAAAAGGAGGAGCTAAGATCACTCTCCACTCCTCCTGTCACGACAAACAACTAAAATTATTCACTATTTGATGCCGTCCAATGCCCTTTTAGCAGTAGCATTAGCGGGGTCTATAGCCAGAATTTTATTCCAGTATTCTATGGATTTATCTTTATTAGCCTTTGCTTCGGCCTTCAATGCCGGATTCTCGATCGCTAACAAATAGTAATATCCAAGATAACTGTAACATTCAACCAAAGCTGAATTGTAATGAGGATCATTTTTGCTTTCCAATAAAGCAGCCACTTCCTCATAGAAAGGTTTCGCAAGTCCTTGAGTGGTTTCAGGGTCCAGTGCTGAATTGGCACGAGCTCTCCAGAAGTTACCCAAGTAGCTATCCGGTGCTGCTTCTGCAATTGCATGGAAAACAGAATCGGCGGACATCAACGCCTGCTTGCGTTCTTCAACAGTGATTGTCAATGAATCAGGTTGCGTACCAGCACCGTAATAAAGTCTACCAACCTGAAACTGTAAGTCCGGAGTCTGTTTTTCTTTATCAAGGGATGAATAATATTTCTGGTAAGCACTGATTGCTTTTTTATAATCATTCTTCTGTTCGTAAGCAGAAGAGATATTTTTATATAAATCCGTCTTTTTCGGATCCATCTTTACCGCTTTCTCATATTGTATTACTGCATCATCATATTTTTTCAGACTTTCCAGCAAGTGCCCATAATACATATAATCCAAATAAGAATAATCGGCTTTTTCACATTCATTGAAGAAGATGTCCGCTGCCTTTATCGCTTCATCAAAACGCTTCAGGTCAGTATAGTTATACATTGCCAGACGGTTGAACGCAGCATGATGGGCATTCTTTTGTAATCCCATATTAGCCACTTCGAGCGATTTCTCAAAATCATGGTTCAAAAATAAAGCAAACGCATACTTCACCAAATCTTCTTCCGTAGCAGTAGGCCCCATTGCAAAATTCGCATAAGCTTCTGCCGCTTTACTAAAATCATTTTTTAAATAATAAATCTCGGCTAGTTTTTTGTCTACGGCTGTGTTGGACGGTTCCAGGGCTTTCAATTGGTTCAGCTTTTCAATAGCAAGACTTGCATTGGCTGATTTATAAACATCTGCGTATTTCAGATAAGCTTCCGTACATTTCGGATCGAAATAAATCGCTTCTTCATATTTCTGAGAAGCGAGACCCGCATTTTTCTGCTTCATGGCAATATTTCCTTCCAATACAGAAGCAAGAGCCGATTTACCATTCGCTTTTCTGGCAAGAGTTGCATATTCTTGCGCTTCGGGAAGTTTGTCAGCATCCAGATACGTATTTCCAATAGCTACCAAAAGTTCCACATTCTTTTTATTCTTTCCTTTAATCAGATGCTCGGCTTCTTCAGCAGCCTGTGCCGGATTCGTCTGAATAGTTTCTTTCAATTTGGCAACTTCCGCCTGCCATTCGGCATCGGTTGATTGCGCACAGAGCGACCCTACTGCTATAAACGCTCCAGCTAAAAACATTTGTACTCGTTTCATGATAGTCTCTAATTTTAGTTATTATTCGTCTTTCACGTGGACAATACGCACCGGCTGTGTAGCCGGAACAAGTCCGGATTTTAATATAATCCGCTGCCCCTTGTCGGATGTCATAAAAGAAGCAAATCCCCAGGGCAGCCCACTGCGAGGATCGTTCAGTAATGCATAGATGGATCGTGCCAGCGGATAATTAACATAGAACAGATAGGCCTGATAAGGCTTATAGCTGTTCGCAGGAGTTGCCACATCTTCAGCACTGACTGCCATCACTCTGATCTCTTCACGAAAAGAAAGATTGGTCGTATCACTGCGGTTCCCCAGCCAGTTAACTCCAATAACTCCCATGGCATCAGGATTCTTCACTACATAGTCTATCACCTGCTGGTTGGTTTTCAAGGCACTGACGTTACCTTCAGCCAACGGTTTTCCACCACAGATTGAGTCCATTGCAAAACGTACGGTACTGGAATTCTTATTATCGAACACCACCTGAATCCCCTTCAAGCGGGAATCCGGATTTACCTCTTTCCAGTTTTTCACCTCACCGGTGAGGATGCGGCGAAAATCACGTACACTCAACAAAGAATCCGGATTAGCACGATTCACGATCAATGCCAGACCATCCGTTGCCAATTTTATCTCGCGAGGGAAAAATTTACGGCTGTGGAATGAATTCATTTCTTCCTTAGTCAGTGTCCGGGTTGTAATAGCCAACCGGACACTGTCTTTCAGAAGTAAATTAATCGCTTCCACTTCAGTTGTGTAGCGAGGAACAATCCCGGCCAAAGGGTAAAGGTTTTCAAACACCTCTATCTCTTCTTGTATGATAGGTTCGAAACTCTCATCCGCTGCAATAGATACCACACCGGAAGAATAAGTATCCGTCGGCCCTTTCGATTTTGAGTTACAAGCACTCAACACCACCAACGCTACGAGTCCTATCAGCCTAAATTGTCTCTTCATCATCTTTTATTGTAATCTAAACATTACCGGAACGGTGAATTTCACACGTACCGCTTTTCCATTCTGTTTACCAGGGAGCCATTTCGGCATACTTTTTACCACACGCACAGCTTCCTTATCCAGATAAGGGTCTACGCCACGAGCCACACGCACATCAGTGATAGAACCATCACGTTCAACAACGAACTGTATAATAACGCGACCTTGTGTTCCATTCTCCTGTGCAATAGTCGGATATTTGATGTTCTTACCCAAGTAAGCCATCAATTCCTGTTGACCACCAGGGAAAGTCGGCATCTGTTCTACCATATCGAAAACCTTTTCCGGTTCCGGTGCAGCCTGTGTCACTACCTGCTTAAGGTCAGCAATATCTTTACCATTCGCCTCGTCATTACCTTTTACGTCGGCAATAGAGATGGATACTTTAGTAGCATTCAAATCCTCCTGGCTCTTGATCTCATCATCTTCATGCACCTCTTCATCTTTCTTGATGACAGGAGCAGTAAACTTGATAGAACTCTTCAGTGCAGGGGGAGGAGGCGCCACCGGCTCAACCCGTTTCATCTCTTCCTGTTTGATTTCCGGCTCTGCCAATTTCGACAAGGTAGTCACCTCTGTCATCACTTCTTTCTGCTCCGGAGTTGCCAACTTAAGCAGTGTAGGGATGCTAAATCCGACTGCCGCTATGATTACCACAATCAACATGGCGACATTGTGCCGCTTTGTTGAATTGGCACGCATTCTATATGCTCCGTATGCCTGGTTCTTGCCTTCAAAAATCAGTTGACACCATTCCGAAGAAGCTAAATCTAATTTTGCCATTTTACTTTTCTTTTTTGGGTGTTACATCAATTATCGGCTAAGTTCTGTGACAATCCACCTTTCGCATCGAAATTCTTGATTAAGAATTCATCAGCTTCCGCAATGTCTGTTATCACATATTTACCAATATTACATATCTGCATTTCGTCCAGCGCGTCAATCAGATTCATATAAGAAGCGTCATCCGTAGCTTTAATAATTACGGTCGGGGTATCCTTTCCGCTCTTTATCTCGGAAACCTGCTTCTTAAATTCGTCATCCGTTATCTTAAGATCCAATTTCTGTTGTTTCAATTCTCTTACTTTATTGACAGCAACAGCATTTTTCTGAAGAAGTACGGCACGCAGTCCATTTGCACCGTAGCTAGTTTCTTTCAACGAGGTATAGTCCTTATAATTAGGTTCTCCCTCATAATAATAGAGTTTATTATCAGGCCCCAGCAATAGTGTAATTGCCTGTGAAGCCTTCACCATACTCTTCTGGTTTTCAGTAATATCTTTGTCATTACTCGGCATGCTTATTTCCATCGTCTGAGGTTTGCTCAGTGTGGTACAAAGCATAAAGAAAGTAATCAGCAACATGTTCATGTCCACCATCGGTGTAAAGTCCACCCGGACAGTTATCTTTTTTTGCTTGCTCTTTCCTCTTTTTCCGCCGCTCTCTTGTACTTCAGCACTCATTGTATTTCCTCCTTTTTAATTTTCAGATTCTGCTTTGAGAGAAGTAATCAGATTGTACCGATTTTCCCGCAAATCCTGAAGTGAGTTCATAACGTTCTTTATCACTGAGTATGGAGTCGTAGCGTCTGCCTTGATGGCAATACGTAGATCAGCGTTAGCAGTACGTGCATTACGTACCCACGATTTAAACTGATTATCAACACTATCGCATGGAATACCTTCATTCTTAAGGATCTTATCCCGTTGATCTTCGGGGAGATCAAGATATTTCTGCATACTTCTGATAGGCACTCCAAAAGTAGAAGACAACATAAATCTCTTCTCTTGTTCCGGAGTAAACTTAATGCCATACTCTTCACCCATGCTCTCCAAGACAGCCTGCATATCCTGCTGCTTGTCGAGGCTCATAAATATTTTTCCTTCCGGATCAACCAGAATCTGGAGTACATTAGTCTCCGGAATCTTGATTTCCGATACAGAAGCCGGAGTGGTAACTTGCACTGGTTCCTTCTTCACAAATGTTGATGTCAACATAAAGAAAGTCAGAAGCAATACAGTAACGTCACTCATAGCGGTCATATCTATGAACGTACTTTTCTTTTTAATTTGCGCTCTACCCATGATTAATAATAGATTTTATAAGGGTTCGCAGAATTAGTGAGTAGCTGCAAAAGTTTGCACGATAGAGAATCCGACTTCGTCGAGTCCGTAAGTCAATTTATCAATTTTGTTAGTGTAATAGTTGTAAGAGATAACAGCCAATGCACCAGTCAAGATACCGAAAGCAGTGTTAATCAAAGCTTCAGAGATACCTTGTGACAAAGCCATAGAGTCAGCACCACCACCAGCAGACAAAGCAGCAAATGAACGGATCATACCGATTACAGTACCGAGCAATCCCATCAATGTACCCAGAGTGGTGATGGTAGCGATGATCGGAAGATTTTGTTGCATCATCGGCATTTCCAAAGCAGTAGCTTCTTCAAGTTCTTTCTGGATAGCCAACAGCTTCTGTTCTTTAGGAAGAGATGTGTTCTTTTCCATTTCTTCATACTTACGCAAAGTAGAAGTTACTACGTTAGCAACAGATCCACGTTGTTTGTCACAGATTTCCTGTGCTTTCTTCATGTCACCGGCAGCTAAAGCGTCTTTGATGTTAGCTACAAATTTAGACAATGAACCTTTACCGAAAGCAGAACGAAGAGCGAAATAACGTTCGATGCTCAAAGCAAGTACGGTTAACAACAATGTCTGGATAATAGGCACGATGATACCACCTTTGTAAATAGTACCCAACATGTTCAACGGGTGATTGTTCGGGTCATTGTTCATAAAGTTGGACGGGTTACCTAATAGGAATTGGAAGATACATACAGCTATTACTAAACAGCAGATGATTACGATACCGGCATTTTTTATACCTACAACTTGAGTTTTTTTAGTAGTTTCCATAATAAGTTTTTTGTTAAGAAATTAATTTTAGTTATTTAGGAAGTAAAAATTTCGATTAGGCACACTGCGCTACAGACCCTGCAACTTTTAAAAGGAAAAAGTCACACAGTTCATACAGAGTACGAAAAAAAACGGATAATAGGGGGAAATAAACTAAATAAGGATATGTCTTAGAGCGAACACATAGTAATCGCTACACATAATGGAGTAATGTGGATCCTTATCCGAATAAAAAGATTTACTTTGATCTAATACTAAAGAATTCTCTCTTAACACGAGAAACTTATGCATAACGTCTTTCAAGGAGTCATTGATTTCAATGATTCTACGCAGGCGATAATTATTAGAATTTGATTCAGTTACTAATTTAAATCCTAATTCTACATCAGAAATAGTTAATGACTGCGAGTTATCATAACTAACTGACTGATTATCTACAGAAGAATTACGATTAACATCAGAAGACGATTCTGACAGTTGACAAGAAGCTTCACAGTTTGAAGCATAAGCCGAAAAATTCATAGCATTTCCACCCATGCTAAAAGATAGCATCAGCAGAACAAAAGCTAATATGAATTTCGGCGAAAGTTTCATTGTATTTTTAGTTGTTTAAATCGTTCGTTATAGATTCGGCGACAAATGTAGCAATAAAATGTACACGAGTATCATTGTTCACATCATTTAAGCATAAAAATTCGTCTCTACTATAAGAACAAGTTCTAAAGTATTTTGTTCTAGGGAACATCATTTTAATTTGTTAAAAAAAGCATCTCTATTGAACAAACTATTATGAGGTTTGATCTGCTAAAAAGGGCGGTGTAAATACCAAAGTACCATTGATAAATCAAAAAACAGAAATTTTGCAAAGTACCCAAAACAGAAAACCCCTTGATTCGTTGTTGAATAAAAAAGAGAATCTCCTCCTGAAAGTCCTGCGTTTTCAAAGATAGAAGGGCCATAATAAAGTACTGCGTTCACACCCATAAACTGTCCTAAAATCGCAATACACACACCGATAATAACAGCTTTGAAAATTCCAGGCTTCATCAATAAAGACCATTCCGATTTTGTTTCAGAGGTCAGCACAGATTTCGTTTCATTTAATTGACTTTTCGCTTCTGTAATCGAATTATATATTTTCTCTAATATATTTACAGCTTTCAATTCCTTTCCACGTACGATTAACCAGCGGGGACTTTCCGGAATAAAAAATATGATAATGAAGAATAAGATTGCCGGCAATGTTTCCATACCCAACATACCTCTCCATACTTCAGTTATAAATATTTTATTCAACCAATCCACACTTAATTGCGTACCACTCTCCGCCCATGCCAATAATTGATAGTTAACTAAATAAGCTCCCAAAAAACCAACTGTTACAGCCAACTGATACAATGACACCAAACGTCCTCTATACTGCGCTACAGCTAGTTCTGATATATAAAGAGGAGAAACAATGGACACAACCCCTATTCCTACTCCACCTATAATCCGATAAACTACCAATTGGGCAAAATCGGCTGATAGAGCACATCCTAGAGCTGATGTGGAAAACAACACAGCTGATATAACCATCGTAAGTTTTCTTCCTAACTTATCGCTTAAGATTCCAGCAAAAAGAACACCTACGATAGAGCCTACTAAAGCACATCCTACATACCATCCCTGTTGTAGTGCATCTAATTGAAAAAGTTGAGTCACTTGGGCAATTGTTCCCGATATAACTGCGGTATCATATCCGAACAAGAAGCCTCCCAATGCTGCCACAACAGAAAGGAATATAAGATAACCAAAATTGATTGTAGACTTCATAACATTTATTTTATTTCAAAATATTCTTTATATCTGTCATATAAATGACCAGCTTGTAGATAGGCTGATTGCGGACTCATAAAATGAGAAAATTCAAAAGTAATAGCCTTATCATATCCGGCACGTTTAGCTGCTTCCAACTTCATCCGAAGTTTATCAAACTTAATGGGTAGAAAACGAATTGGCATATCACGGTCAAAAGATTCGGCATTTGTCCAACATTGCATACCATACTTATCTGCTAATTTTTTATTGACAGAAAAGAACGCATCCAATTCGTCATAATCAATATGCCCATCTTGAAATGCACATGCATCTACCACCTCATGAATTCCATCAAAAATTTCATCCCATTCTTTTTCGTGTTGTTGTACAGAAACGGCATCTTCTTTAGTCATTTTTGTCGTTCCCATGATTGCTTTTTTTCCATCAATCCAAGGCGATATAAAAGTCGGTAATCCATTAGATATATCCTTACATTGTTTTCCTAATGCATGGAAAGCACCAATCGCTCCTTTCGTTGCCCGGCTTATTTCACCACTGATATACCATCCTCCAAAACTTTTATACTTGGAACCATAATTTTCCCAAACTTCATCAATTACATATTTGTTATCTTCCACTTCCCAGGTCATATCTCCTGTGTCCCAGTATTTACCCGAATCGTATAGTCCAAAATAGAATTTCATTCCATACTTTTCAGCTAAACGTAAAAACATATCCACCAAGTCAACGGAAGGCATATAACAACCTTTCTTCAATAAATAAGGAGAAGGAAAAGTGACAAACTTACGATAACCAGAACGGATCATTATTACCGTATCAATTCCTATATTTTTCATGTGCTGAAAATCCAAGTCCCATTCTTTCTCACCCCAGTTCTGATGTGGAATATCATGTGATATTTCATCCAAAAAAGTTCCGGTAATTTTTAAGCCATTGTTTTTAGGAACAATGAGTTTACTTTCCAAACCATCAGTTGCCACTACTGTACTGGCACTAGCTTTTGAAGTACAAGATTCAAACAAAGTTGGTACAGTCAAGGCTGACGCGCTAGCCAATGTGGCTTTTTTTAGAAAGTCTCTTCGATCTAATGTTTTCATATTAGTTTAATTAAAACAGCAGTTAACACTTATATTATTATTACCTATTGAATATACTGTCCTGTAATATCTACTTTTTTATTATTGAAAGGATCTAATATCTGATCAATCAAAATAGCCATTTCACTTCGTAGGATGCCTCGATTCATATCAAAGTCCTTCAATTCAAATTCATTCCATATCTCTTCTACCCTACCCTCTTTCATCTCAAAACCTTCTTTTTCGGCAATTCCTCTTATTAACTCTGTAGCTTTCTGAATTGATATGGTATTATTACCTTCGAATATTTGCTTATTGACAAAAGGATAAACATCACCCAATCCTTTCAACTCATTTGCCAATAATAATGTATCCGCTCTGAACCACATTTGATTTGACCAGTCAACACTTTTACCTATACCTTTTAATATACCTGTAGAGCCGATACGTTGTAGTGACTTAAACATTGGGTGATCTAACTCAACATCTAAATAAGGCAATAAATATCCTTTTCCATCCAAAATCGCATTTTGTACTTCCCGAACAGATACTTCTCTTATATTTTTATCTTCTTTCACCGCAAGAGCTGCTAATGCTCCCGCTGCCTGCCCGATCTGCATAACCATCGGCTGCAAACGAGTGGTACCATTAATTATATTAGAAACAGATATTGATTTTTCAGCAACAATCAATCCTTCAACATCTTTCGGAATCAAAGTTCCTAAAGGTAAACCGTATGACGGTATCGGATGAAAATAAAGATTAGGCAACTCTTCATATCCATGATAACGCGTATGATGATGGTCCACAGGATAATTCCCCACGGCAATACAAGTACGATAAAGAGGTTGAGACTGCCTGAACGGTTCACAAGCATGATTTAAATCAAAACGTACTAGCCCATGGATTCTCCTAGACTCTCTATGGTAAGGAATAAATGGCAATTTGTCGGCTGTAGGATATTCATCATCAGCTAAGCCCAATGTATTAAAACCTAATTCATGTTGCAGAAAATAAACGAAACACATCGTATAATGTTTTGCATATTTCAAGGCTTCTTCACGTTCCTCACGGGTCATTTCAATCAAGTTTACATAATAATCATTGCCTTCTATCGGCCAATTAATCATGTATTTATTATTAGGAAGTTTTCCATAAGTTATCATCATGTCTTTAGACCATACACGATCCGGTTCTTTAGGCGTGATACAAACATGACTGGCACAAGCACAAGCAAATTCATCCTTATTATATCCTTCAGGACAAGGAATAGTCACATCTTTACCATAATCTTTCAAGATTGCTACGTATGTAATATCCTGAACTATATTATTTTTCTCTTCCGGAGCGATATCTTCTTTAGTATCATGACGGCTTTCCATACCGACATCATATTTCACCCCGCACATTTTTGCTATATCCCCCAATTCAGTACCATCAATCAATATTTTAGCATGTATTTTTTTGATTGTATTATCTTTCATCTGAATTTGAGCAATCCAAACATCTTTCTCTCTTTCCAGCTTTACCAAGGTAGCATTATGCCATACTTTTAGATTTTTCTCTACATCAACCATTTCATGGAAAATTTTATTTCCGACTGAAGGTTCAAACAACACTGCACTCACCCAACCGGTTTTTAGAGAATCAAGTCCGCCATAATAATCTGCCAAATGTTCGCGAAACTCACCAAACAAGCCTGCTGGCAAATCATAGTTTCCGTCAACAGCACTTACGCCTGCAGATGTAAGCATTCCACCCAGCCATTCAGTTTCTTCTACTATCAATGTTGCAGCCCCCATTCGAGCAGACTGAATACCAGCAGTCACTCCACTGGCACCTCCACCAATAATTAGCACATCAACAGAATCATCTGAATGAGAGCATGCTGTAAAACACAAAGCAAATAATAAACACAGACCTAAAAAATAGTTTCTCATACTAAATTCATTTAAGGATATAGAGTTTTATTAATAATATCACGGCACAAATATAACTATATTTATTAAACAAACAATAGATAATAAAATATTTTATTAATAAAATCATTATTTCTCGCATTATTAATTAATAGAAGGAGGAATTACCTCACAAATCATCTTCTTTCATTTATTATATCCACAATCATCCATAGCTACATTATCCTATATATAAATCCATTACATAGTATATAGGAAATATAACATTCAAGATATTCTAATTTTCAAGGCTTCAAAACCACGTATTAATAAAAAAATTAATTATCTTTGTGTGAATTACCAAATATGCATAGTTATGAACCAACAATTCTTGAAAGAAATAGAAAAGGGCTCTAAAAGCGCTCTCGTCAAAAAGAGGATTATTACACATTATATATATAATGGAAGTTCTACAATTCCCGATCTTTCAAAAGAGCTGGATTTAAGTGTACCAACTGTCACCAAATTTATCGGTGAAATGTGTGATGACGGATATATTAATGATTATGGCAAATTGGAGACTAGTGGCGGACGCCATCCCAACCTCTATGGGCTTAATCCGGAATCCGGTTACTTTTTGGGTGTAGACATCAAAAGATTCGCCGTCAACATCGGACTGATAAATTTCAAAGGCGATATGGTAGAATTGAAAATGAATATACCTTATAAGTTTGAGAACTCAATCGAAGGGATGAATGAGTTATGCAAGCATATTCTCAATTTTATAAAGAAGCTCACTATTAATAAAGAGAAGATCTTAAATATTAATGTAAATGTGTCGGGACGTGTAAATCCTGAATCAGGGTATAGCTTCAGTCAATTCAATTTTGAGGAAAGGCCGTTGGCGGATGTATTATCCGAAAAATTGGGATATAAAGTAACCATTGATAATGACACGCGT
>NC_021017.1:1915132-1948296 GCF_000210075.1 Bacteroides xylanisolvens XB1A | reverse complement strand
CATGACTTATGGCGAATATATGCAAGGCTGCGTAAAAGGAGAAAAAGATATCATTTTTGTGAATGTAAGCTGGGGAGTAGGTATCGGAATTATTATTGATGGTAAGATTTATACCGGGAAATCCGGATTCTCCGGTGAATTTGGACACATGAGTGCTTATGATAATGAGATAATCTGCCATTGCGGAAAAAAAGGTTGCTTGGAGACGGAAGCTTCCGGATCGGCACTTCATCGTATCTTATTAGAGCGTATTCAAAGTGGGGAAAGTTCCATTCTATCTACACGAATCGCCACAGAGGAAAACCCGATCACTCTTGATGAAATCATTGCCGCTGTGAATAAAGAAGACCTGCTTTGCATTGAAATTGTAGAAGAAATCGGACAGAAACTAGGCAAACAGATTGCCGGGCTAATCAATATCTTCAACCCGGAACTGGTCATTATAGGTGGAACTTTATCTTTAACCGGTGATTATATCACCCAGCCCATAAAAACAGCCGTACGCAAGTACTCTCTAAATCTGGTTAATAAAGATTCAGCCATCATCACATCTAAGCTGAAAGACAAAGCCGGCATCGTTGGCGCTTGTATGCTCGCACGCAGCAGAATGTTTGAAAGCTAGTTTTATCTTCTACGTTGGGAGAAAAAGTTATCTATAAAGCGAACGATATAGACTACGGCTACTCCGGCAACCACTAAAACAATAATACGACTCAACATAGATTACATTTTTATATTTCACATCTATTACATACGCAGGATTTCCCTTTTAAAATAAGAATAGGGAATCCTGTAAAAATTAGAACGCTGATTATTAATTAATAATCAGCGTTCTAATTTGAGAGCCGCTAGCCAGACTTGAACTGGCGACCTACGCGTTACGAATGCGTTGCTCTACCAACTGAGCTATAGCGGCGTTTGTCTCTCGTTTACGGCGTGCAAAATTACAGCTTTATTTGAGAAAACAAAAAGAATCCGATTATTTTTTGAGCATAATTTTTAAATCAACTTTTGTTGACGTAATCTAGAACTTTTCTTTGCGTTCAAATTTCCCGTCCTCGGTATAGTACTTCCATGTACCCTTCGGTTTATTATTTGCATACTTTCCACGAAGCTTCAATGTCCCATCTTCATAATATTCACGGTAACGACCGTGACGTTTTCCTTCCTTTACTTCCACTTCACTCTTCAACGCTCCCTCCGAATAAAACTCCCTCAAAACGTTTCCTTCAAACTTTTCGACATAGAAACGCTTCAATTCGCTCATCTGTTCTTTTTCAGTTTCAGCATCTTCGTTCATTTCCTCATCATCTTCATCGGTAGCAACGGCAACAACCTCCTCCGGTTGATATGGACTGTAATCCATCACATATTGCAAAGAAGCTGACCGTCCATCTCCTATAACCTGCATAGTCCAGTAAGGAAACGAATACAGAATATCTTTATTGGATTGTATTTCATTCCATGTGGCAGGATTCATCATAGGTTTCAGTTGGGAATAAAACTTGTGCACATCCGTATATAAGAAAATGGTAGAACTTGACTTTAAATAGGAAAGCGCATTTTCAAATCCCGGATTATTTTTCAATAAATTCTTCTGCTCGTAATCTTCCACAAAAGAGAGCAAAGATGCAGCCTTATTACTAAAAACTACATAATCATCGACATAAGTATAATATGGCTTTTCAAATTTATCAAATAGTTTTCCAAAGAACAGGCGGAAAAAGCCTTTCATTTCGACGTAATTAATCTCGAAATCTTTATAATTAACCGTCTTTATCTTAACCGGACTGCGCCGCTTAATCTTCTTTTCTATTAATTCCATGTTCTTACGGGCATCTTTTATACTTTTAGCTCTGATAGCCAGAATTAGTTCTGGGTCATGCCCCAACAACCCCGGTTCGGATTGCGTAATAGCAAATTCTCCCGACATCCAACTCAAAAAGTTTTCTTCCAAAGATATCCCGAATAGCCCTTCAATCTTTTTCCGGGAACTTTGATAAGAATCATACAATTGTTTATTATGAACCGACATCGCATTCTCCAGCTCTTTTACAAAAGTTACCGGGTTGTTGAAACCTATATTGGTATAAAGAGCCGTCCGCCCGGACAGAATCTCATGCGCTTTCATTTTATGTTTTCCCGAATTCAATAAAGCAGTGACATAAGGATCGGCAGAATCTTTTCTCAACGTATACCCTTTCACTTCCATCCGCTCCTTATCCGTATTTAGGTAAAGTCCGGCAAAATTCATAGAATTGCTAAACAGATCAATGTATTCGTTTCTTGCCCCCAGATAAATAGACATGAATTGAGGTACGCGCGCATAATTAATAAAGACTCTGACAAGCCCCTTGCCGGAAACCAACTTCTCTGTTTCAATAAAAGACTGGTCAAGTCCGATTTTGGGTTTATTACGCGAATCAATAGCCGATTCGACAAGCCCGGACGTATAAGATCCTACCAAATGATTATCCACAAAAGCAATATAGAAAATATCCCTTGTTTCGGAATCACGCATTTCAAGGATATTAATGCCGTTATGCATCCGGTTGGTGACAGTAAAGCCACTCATGACCAATACAGTTTCCACCTGGTCTTTCAATAAATCCATTTTCGATGTTTTCTGCATATCCAGAATCAGCAGAAAATCCCACTTTGTGGCACGGGTCTTGTGAAGCGAAATAAGCATATCCCGTTCACCAACAAGCGACAACAACACTTTATTGCTTTTGACTACCGAATCGAGCTTCTCTACACTCTCCGTTACTTCCTCGAAAGATTTCGCTTTCTTCAGACATTGCCATGTTTCACTTCCACTAAACTTTTCCCAATCTTCAATCGGGGCCGATGATTGAATGATAAACGCAGCATCTTCGGGAACCAGATAGATTTGCTGAATATTACGATCAGGCGAAACAAATAAATAAACTACGGAATATACAACATATACCGCCAAAGCTAATGCAGCCACAACTAAAGTTCTCTTTACAATTTTCGAGGTACTTTTTTTCTTCTCCGGGCCTGCATATTGCTCTTCTTGCCCGCAATTTAATTCATTCATTATTGTTCTGTTATAAACTTGAGTGGACAAAGATACTAAAAAAAACTATTCTGAATAAAACATAAACCATTGACTCGTATCGTAAATATGTACTAACTTTACAGCATGAAAAAGAAATTCCAACTCGAAGTTCCGGGAGGAGCCGATAAAGTCTTGCTTCATACTTGTTGTGCTCCTTGTTCATCAGCCATTATTGAATGTATGATGCAACATCATATCACCCCCGTTATTTATTATTGCAATCCTAATATTTATCCGCAGGAAGAGTATATTATAAGAAAAGAAGAATGTACGCGCTATGCCCAATCATTGGGATTGGAGATCATAGATGCTGATTACGATCATGAAAACTGGCGATGTCACATAATAGGAATGGAGCAGGAACCTGAAAGAGGAGGACGTTGCCTGCGTTGTTTTAAACTGCGTTTATTGGAGACAGCCCGTTACGCACACGAACATGGTTTCTCTGTAATTACCACGACACTTGCCTCCAGTCGTTGGAAAAGTCTGGAGCAGATCAATGAAGCCGGACAATATGCTACCGCCTCTTACCCGGATGTCACATACTGGGAACAGAATTGGCGGAAAGGGGGACTTAGCGAGCGACGTATTGCCATCATTAAAGAATACAACTTTTACAACCAACAATATTGCGGTTGCGAATTCAGCATGAGAAAAGAAGAATAAAACAAACCTGTCATCACCAGCCAATCAATGAATCGAAATAAAAAAGGTAAAAACAGAAAACTATTCAAAAAGAAATCACATTCTAATAATAGATTAGGATGTATCATCGCCATTATTGTGCTCATTCCTATTCTTTTTGGTGTTTATTTGTATTGCCAGCAGATTAATATCCAGAAAAATAACGAACCGCAAACTGATACTTCCTTTCAAATTCCACCCGGTAAAGATCTGGAGACACCTATATCACTAGTTCCCCGGCAAGAACAAATCATCCGCCATAGCGGATATACGGTATCATACAACAAAGATTTAAAAATTCCCAACTGGGTTTCTTACGAATTAACAAGAAAAGAAACCAAAGGAAAAGAAAAAAGAGGTAATCGCTTTATTACCGATCCACTAGTGACAGGTCCGATTGCCACAAATGCCGACTATACCCGTTCAGGATATGACAAAGGTCACATGGCTCCCGCCGCAGATATGAAATGGAGTCCTGAAGCCATGAAAGAATCATTTTATTTCAGCAATATGTGTCCGCAACATCCACAACTAAACAGAAGAGGATGGAAAAATCTGGAAGAAAAGATCCGGGATTGGGCCATAGCAGACAGCACCATCATTATTATATGTGGTCCTATTATTGAAAAATATCCCAAAACAATCGGAAAGAATAAAGTCGTAGTACCTCAAAAGTTTTTTAAAGTAGTCCTTTCTCCTTTTGTCAAGCCGATGCGAGCTATCGGTTTCTTATTCAATAATGAGCAGGCAGTAGAACCTCTATCATCCTATGCGGTAACAATAGATAGCATCGAGAGCCTGACTAACATGGATTTCTTCGCACCTCTGCCCGATGAGATAGAAAACAAAATAGAAGCAGATATTAATTACTCCCTGTGGCCTAATTAAGTAGCAAAACTCGTTTCTCTGAAATGAATTCATTTCCTTGTGCCAATGGCATTCTAGTTACAAACAGACTCTCACTTCAATAAAAGGGAGTTGTTGTATTACTCTCAAGGTTTCCCATTGTAACGTCAAGAGATTGTCTTATTCCCACATATTGTGGGAAAGTATTCTCTTATTTTATGAGAAAACATTCCCATATATTGCGGGAAAATAGTCCCACAATATATGGGAATAATGGAACTACTCTGGAAACAAAAAGATAATCACAATGAAAACAAAGAGACACAATAAGCAGCTGAATAAATCAAGCAAGGCAGACGTAACGTGAAAGAATGAATTCACAATCGCACCGAAAGAAAATATACTTTTGATGTAATCGCCTTATGATTCATCCTAAAAAGAGAACACTCCTATCCAAATTCTTTTTATCTTTGACGAACTTTTTAAATACACCTCAAAAGATGAAGAAAAAAAAGAGAAATATTCTACTATCAATTCTAATCGGAGCATTCCTCCTTTGTGCAGTTGCCGGAGGCACCTTTTATTATTATCTGTTTGCCCCCCAATTTCACCCATCTAAAACCGTATATATTTATGTAGACCGGGATGATACTGCCGATTCTATTTACCATAAAATAAAAGAATTCGGGCATGTCAATAAGTTCACCGGATTCCAGTGGATGGCAAAATACAAGGATTTCAATCAGAATATCCACACCGGTCGTTATGCCATTCGCCCCAATGACAACGTCTATCATGTATATAGCCGTTTTTCCAGAGGTTATCAGGAACCTATGAACCTTACTATCGGAAGCGTCCGGACATTAGACCGATTGGCGCGAAGCATCGGCAAGCAACTCATGATAGACTCTGCCGAAATCGCGAGCCAACTGTTCGACTCTACTTTCCTAGTTCAAATGGGATATACCAGTATAACACTCCCCAGCCTTTTCATACCGGAAACCTATCAGGTATATTGGGATATGAGCGTAGACGAATTCTTTAAACGAATAAAGGACGAACACAAACGCTTCTGGAATAAAGATCGCCTGTCACAAGCTACCGCCATCGGCATGACACCGGAAGAAGTCAGCACACTTGCTTCCATCGTTGAAGAAGAGACCAACAACAACGAAGAAAAGCCAATGGTAGCCGGATTGTATATCAACCGGTTACATCAAGATATGCCCTTACAAGCAGATCCCACCATCAAATTTGCCCTGCAGGATTTTGGCCTGCGCCGAATTACCAACGAGCATTTAAAAGTCAATTCTCCCTACAATACCTATATAAATACCGGATTACCTCCGGGTCCCATCCGTATTCCCTCTAAAAAGGGAATAGACAGCGTGTTGAACTATACCAAACATAACTATATCTACATGTGCGCCAAAGAAGATTTTTCCGGTACTCACAACTTTGCCTCCAATTACGCCGACCACATGGCAAATGCAAGAAAATACTGGAAAGCCCTGAATGAAAGAAAGATTTTCAAGTAAATTTGTGATAAAACGAACGGAAAAGCCTATCTTTGCCCGATAGATTAACAAACTGTGATCAACACTAAATAAAAGAAATAGATATGAGCAAGCAACTCTTACTTGGCGATGAAGCCATTGCACAAGCTGCACTGGATGCCGGACTTTCAGGCGTTTATGCCTATCCGGGTACTCCTTCAACTGAAATTACGGAATATATTCAAATGGCCCCTATAACGACCGAACAGAATATACACAACCGTTGGTGTGCCAATGAAAAAACAGCGATGGAAGCTGCGTTGGGTATGTCTTTCGTAGGTAAACGGGCATTAGTTTGTATGAAGCACGTAGGTATGAATGTAGCTGCCGACTGTTTCGTCAACTCTGCCATCACAGGCGTGAAAGGCGGATTGATTGTGATAGCCGCAGACGACCCCAGTATGCACTCCTCGCAGAACGAACAGGACAGCCGTTTCTACGGAGATTTCTCACTGATACCGATGTACGAACCAAGCAATCAGCAGGAAGCGTATGATATGGTATACAGTGGTTTCGAATTCTCTGAAAAAGTAGGCGAACCGATCCTGATGCGTATGGTAACCCGCCTGGCACACTCCCGTTCAGGAGTAGAACGCAAAGAGCAGAAGCCGCAGAACAGCATCTCTTTCAGCGAAGATCCGCGTCAGTTCATCTTGTTGCCGGGAAATGCCCGCAAACGCTACAAAGTATTGCTTGCCCGCCAAGACGAATTTATCAAAGCTTCAGAAGAATCACCTTATAATAAATACACAGACGGTCCTAACAAAAAGCTGGGAATCGTAGCTTGTGGTATCGGTTACAATTATCTGATGGAAAACTATCCGGAAGGTTGCGAATATCCGGTACTCAAGATCGGCCAATATCCATTGCCTAAAAAACAATTGCATCAATTGATCGAGTCTTGTGACGAAATCCTAGTTCTGGAAGACGGACAACCCTTTGTAGAAAAACAATTGAAAGGTTATCTGGGTATCGGCGTTAAAGTAAAAGGACGCCTCGACGGTACTCTGTCACAGGACGGAGAGTTAAATCCGGACTCTGTAGCCCGTGCCGTAGGTAAAGAGAATAAATCGGAATTCGGTATTCCTTCTGTTGTAGAAATGCGCCCGCCTGCACTTTGCGAAGGCTGCGGACACCGCGATATGTATATCACGCTGACCGAAGTTCTGAAAGAAGAATATCCATCTCATAAAGTATTCAGCGATATCGGCTGTTATACATTAGGTGCAAATGCTCCTTTCAATGCAATTAATTCATGCGTGGATATGGGTGCTTCCATTACGATGGCAAAAGGTGCCGCTGACGGAGGTCTTTTCCCGGCTGTAGCTGTCATCGGCGACTCAACGTTCACCCATTCCGGAATGACCGGACTGTTAGATTGCGTGAACGAGAACGCCAGTGTAACCATCGTCATCTCCGACAATGAAACCACCGCCATGACAGGTGGACAGGATTCTGCCGGAACCGGACGCATCGAAGCGATCTGTGCAGGTATCGGAGTAGATCCGGCCCATATCCGTGTAGTTACTCCATTGAAGAAGAACTATGAGGAAATGAAGCAAATCATTCGCGAAGAAATCGAATATCGTGGTGTATCTGTCATTATCCCACGCAGAGAGTGTATCCAGACATTAGCACGCAAAAAAAGAAAGTAAGTAAGCCATGAAAAAAGACATTATATTATCAGGAGTCGGCGGACAGGGAATTCTGTCCATTGCCACAGTAATCGGCAAAGCTGCCTTGAAAGAAGGATTATACATGAAACAAGCGGAAGTACACGGAATGAGCCAACGCGGAGGAGATGTCCAATCCAATCTCCGTATCAGCGACCAGCCGATTGCTTCAGACCTGATCCCATCAGGCAAATGTGATCTCATCATCTCATTGGAACCGATGGAAGGATTGCGTTACCTCCCCTACCTTAGCCCTAACGGCTGGTTGGTGACTAACGAAACTCCGTTTGTCAACATCCCCAATTATCCGGAAACAGACAAAGTGATGGCAGAAATCAACAAACTGCCTCATAAAATAGTATTGAACGTAGACAAAGTGGCAAAAGAAGTAGGCTCCGCCCGCGTTGCCAACATTGTCTTACTGGGAGCAACAATCCCATTCCTGGGTATTGATTACGAAAAAGTGCAAGACAGCATCCGTGAAATCTTCCAGCGCAAGGGAGAAGCAATTGTAGAAATGAATCTTAAAGCATTGGCAGCCGGCAAAGAAATTGCGGAAAAGCTGATGCAATAAAAGGCATTACCATGAGTACACAATACTGGGAAGAAGAATTAGAAACCATGAGCCGGGAGAAGTTGCAGGAATTGCAGCTTCAACGGCTTAAAAAAACAATTAATATAGCTGCGAACGCTCCATATTACAAAGAAGTTTTCAGCAAACATGGCATCACGGCAGATAGCATACAGTCATTGGATGATATCCGCAAAGTACCTTTCACTACCAAATCTGACATGCGCGCCCACTACCCGTTCGGACTGGTGGCAGGTGATATGAGCAATGATGGTGTACGTATTCACTCTTCCAGTGGTACCACCGGAAACCCGACTGTTATCGTTCACTCACAACACGACCTCGATTCCTGGGCTAACCTGGTAGCCCGCTGTCTGTATGCAGTAGGAATACGCAAGACTGACGTTTTCCAAAACAGCTCCGGATACGGTATGTTTACAGGAGGTTTAGGCTTCCAATACGGTGCAGAACGCTTGGGCTGCCTGACAGTCCCTGCCGCTGCAGGAAACAGTAAACGACAGATTAAATTCATCAACGACTTTAAGACTACCGCTTTACATGCTATCCCCAGCTATGCCATCCGCCTTGCAGAAGTCTTCCAGGAAGAAGGTCTCGATCCCAAAGGAACCACACTGAAAACCCTGGTTATCGGTGCCGAACCCCATACCGACGAACAACGCCGGAAAAATAGAAAAAATGCTGGGCGTAAAAGCATACAACAGCTTCGGTATGACAGAGATGAACGGCCCCGGTGTTGCCTTCGAATGTCAGGAACAGAATGGAATGCACTTCTGGGAAGACTGTTACCTGGTAGAAATTATCGATCCGGAAACAGGCGAACCTGTTCCGGAAGGAGAAATCGGAGAATTAGTACTTACGACTCTTGATCGTGAAATGATGCCGTTAATTCGCTATCGTACCCGCGATTTAACCCGTATTCTTCCCGGAAAATGCCCATGTGGCCGTACCCATATCCGTATCGACCGTATCAAAGGCCGCAGTGATGATATGTTCATTATCAAGGGAGTAAACATCTTCCCGATGCAGGTAGAAAAGATTCTGGTACAATTCCCCGAATTAGGCAGCAACTACCTGATTACGCTGGAAACTGTCAACAACCAAGACGAAATGATCGTCGAAGTAGAATTAAGCGACCTTTCTACCGACAATTATATTGAACTGGAGAAGATCCGCAAGGATATTACCCGCCAATTGAAGGATGAAATATTGGTAACTCCTAAAGTTAAACTGGTAAAGAAAGGCTCTCTCCCTCAAAGCGAAGGAAAAGCCGTCCGGGTGAAAGACTTAAGAGACAACAAGTAACGATTCAAATATCCATGTGCTAATATACCAACCGCCGTTTTCACCATGCGGAATGGAATATTAGCACATTATTAATTAATATCATACAGCATGCAATTACTTAAAAAAAGAATTCTGCAAGACGGAAAATGCTACGAAGGAGGTATCCTGAAAGTAGACGGTTTTATTAATCATCAAATGGACCCTGTCCTGATGAAATCAATCGGAGTCGAGTTTGTCCGTCGTTTTGCAGCCACAAACGTAAATAAGATTATGACAATCGAAGCCAGCGGCATCGCCCCGGCTATCATGACAGGCTACCTAATGGATTTACCAGTTGTATTTGCAAAGAAAAAGTCTCCTAAAACCATCCAGAATGCACTAAGCACCACTGTGCACTCATTCACTAAAGATCGTGATTATGAAGTCGTTATCAGTGCCGATTTCCTCACTCCAAATGACAATGTTCTTTTCGTGGATGACTTCCTCGCGTATGGCAATGCCGCATTAGGCATTATCGACCTCATCAAGCAATCCGGAGCAAATTTGGTAGGAATGGGATTCATTATTGAAAAAGCCTTCCAAAATGGGCGTAAAAAACTTGAGGAGCAAGGTGTCAGAGTAGAAAGCCTGGCTATCATTGAAGACTTATCCAATTGCTGCATTAAAATCAAAGACGAGTAGATTAATTGGCGAGTAGATTAATTAGGATTGAAATACTGCCCTTTATCTTTCGTTCTTTTCCCATATTGCACCGCATGCTGCGGACAAACATGATAACATGCCAGGCATGAGGTGCAATCCATCCCCCAAACAGGCTTTCTGCCCACCATCATAATATTCCCTACCGGACAACTCTTCTCACAACGCTTACATCCAATACAAGCATCCGTAGTATAAAAATTCTCGGGAGACATCTGAAAGCGATTAAATAAAGGATTGATAATCCTCGTCTTAATAAAAGGAATACTCCCTTCATGACAAAGAAACAACTCCTCTCTCCTACTTATCGAAGCATTTATTTGATTGACAGCCGGAATAGCATCTGCCAGTTTTTTCTCCTCCAGCTCTTTCTTATCTACGTCAAAACCGGGAAGCAATACATAATTATTGGGCATAGTCACAGAAAAGCCTGCATGACACTTCCAGCCTTTATGACTCAAAGCCTTCTCCAGCACCTGCTGCGTAAGCCCGGTATCATCCCCACAGGAACAAACAAAAAACAAATATTGTCTTTTATACCCCTTTAAAGAGAGTTGCCGAATAAAATTAAGTACGATTTCAGGAGGAGCCCACGAATAGACAGGAAATACAAAACCGATCTTTTCATCTTCCCGCAAACAAAACTCGAACGTTCCGTTATTTAACGCATCGGGAATAAAAACTAATTCTTCTTTTTGCTCTTTGGAAAGCTGATTTGCAATCCATTTAGAATTACCTGTACCGGAGAAATAGAATATCATAGAAAAGTATATAAAAAAGCCGCATCGACGATGTGATGAAACTCTGATAGAACAAGATTTGAGCGCTCGCCCTCTTTGTAATCCACCGGCTTAAAGCTGTCCCGAAGGATGTGGCCCGCCATTGAAGAACGAAGCTTTCTCGGTGCATCAGATTAATTTGAAGAGTTTCCCGATCCAGTCGATACGGCTAATATTTTTGTATCACAAATGTAATAAGAATACATGAAACTAACAAGAAAAAAAGGATTTTGTTTGCCAACTAACATTTTTTTTATTCCCTTTCATCTGCCTAACAAAAGAAAAGTGCCAGTTACTAGCTTAGTAACTGACACTTTGTAACTCGTAAACTATTGATGCTTAAGCAGCTTTTGCTTTTGCAACTACAGCTTTGAAAGCTTCCGGGTGATTCATAGCTAAATCAGCCAAAACCTTACGGTTTATTTCAATACCGGCTTTGTGCAGACCGCCCATCAATTTAGAATAAGACATTCCTTCAAGACGTGCAGCAGCGTTGATACGTTGTATCCAAAGAGCGCGGAAGTTTCTTTTCTTATTTCTACGGTCACGGAACGCGTAAGTCAAACCCTTTTCCCAAGTGTTTTTAGCTACGGTCCATACATTCTTTCTTGCACCAAAGTAACCTCTGGTTAATTTCAAAATTTTCTTTCTTCTTGCTTTTGAAGCAACATGATTTACTGATCTTGGCATAGTTTTACTTTTTTTGAATGTTAGCGCCGCTACTTCACGCAGCGAACTTCAGGCTAATGCATTCGGTTAATACTTTAATAATACTTTTACGCTTTTGATTACTTCATTGCTAAGAGTTCCTTAACCTGGCTTACATTTGTTGTATCAACAGTTGTAGAGTAGCACAGATTTCTTTTTCTCTTCTTAGTTTTCTTAGTCAAAATGTGACTGTGAAAAGCGTGCTTTCTTTTGATTTTACCTGTTCCGGTAAGGGTAAACCTTTTTTTAGAACCGGAGTTAGTCTTCATCTTTGGCATCTTACTTGTTTTTAAATTATTAAATATATAATGGCAACGCACTATACCTGCGCGTTACGCATCCTTTCTTATTCTTCGCCCGTTTCCGGCTTCTCTGCTTTTTGTGCAGGAGCAGCAGGTTTCGGTGTTCCAGCTGTTGCCGGCTTTTTAGAAGCTTCTTTCTTTTTCGGAGAAAGCTGAATAGTCATGCGCTTACCTTCCAGTATCGGCATTTGATCTACTTTAGCGTAGTCTTCCAGGTCATTTGCAAAACGAAGCAAAAGCACTTCACCTTGCTCCTTGAAAAGGATGGAGCGACCTTTAAAGAATACATAAGCCTTCACCTTATCGCCATCTTCCAAAAATCCTTTAGCATGCTTCAACTTAAAGTTGTAATCATGGTCGTCTGTCTGGGGTCCGAAACGGATTTCCTTCACATTAACCTTAACCTGCTTCGCTTTCTGTTCCTTCTGGCGTTTCTTTAATTGATAAAGAAATTTAGAATAATCAATAATACGACAAACAGGGGGTTGAGCATTAGGAGAAATTTCCACTAAATCCAATTCTCTCTCTTCAGCCATTTTCAGAGCCTGAAAGATTGGATATACTTTCGGTTCAATATCATCGCTTACTATGCGAACTTCCTTGGCACGAATCTGTTCATTGATTCTGTATTGCCCTTTTAGAGTGTCATTCTTCATTAAAAACGTTTACTTCCTAGTTTGATCTTTTTATTGTTATACTAAATATTTTATTCTGAAACGGCTGCAAAGTTACCATTTATTTATCATATTCTGAACTTCTTCGTTCAAAATTTTAGCAAATTCTTCAAATTTCATGGTTCCTTTGTCACCTTCGCCTTGTCTACGAACAGAAACTTCTCCATTTTCAGCTTCTTTTTCGCCGACAATCAGCATATAAGGAATACGTTTCATCTCATTATCACGAATCTTACGGCCGATCTTCTCGTTACGATCATCTACAATCGCACGGATTTCGTGTATCTTCAGGTACATCTTCACCTGCTCTGCATATTCATTGAACTTCTCACTGATTGGCAGAATAACTACCTGTTCCGGTGTCAGCCACAATGGGAATTTACCGGCAGTATGTTCAATCAGTACGGCAACAAAACGTTCCATTGATCCGAACGGAGCACGGTGAATCATTACCGGACGATGCTTCTGATTGTCAGAACCCATATATTCAAGTTCAAAACGTTCCGGCAAGTTGTAGTCAACCTGGATCGTACCCAGCTGCCAACGACGACCGATAGCGTCTTTCACCATAAAGTCAAGTTTAGGACCATAGAAAGCTGCTTCTCCATACTCAATCTTAGCAGGCAAGCCTTTTTCCGCACAAGCCTCAATAATAGCCTGTTCAGCCTTTTCCCAGTTATCATCGCTACCGATGTACTTTTCACGGTTCACTTTATCACGCAAGGATATCTGTGCTTCAAAATTCTGGAAATCCATAGAACGGAACACGATAGATATGATATCCATCACACGAAGGAATTCATCTTTCACTTGTTCCGGACGGCAGAAGATATGCGCATCATCCTGTGTAAAGCTACGTACACGAGTTAAACCATGTAACTCACCACTTTGTTCATAACGACAAACCGTACCAAATTCTGCAATACGCAATGGAAGGTCCTTATATGAACGTGGGAAGTTCTTGTAAATCTCACAGTGGTGAGGGCAGTTCATTGGTTTCAAGAAATACTCTTCACCCTCTTCCGGAGTATGAATAGGCTGGAATGCATCCTTACCATATTTTGCATAGTGACCTGAAGTCACATACAGCAATTTATTACCAATTGGCGGAGTGATTACTTCCTGATAATCGTAACGTGTCTGAATACGACGCAAGAACTCTTGCAGACGCAGACGCAATGCAGTACCTTTCGGCAACCACATAGGAAGTCCCTTACCTACAGTTTCGGAGAACATAAACAACTGCATCTCCTTACCGATCTTACGGTGGTCACGCTTCTTCGCTTCTTCCAGCAACACCAGATATTCATCCAGCATTTTCTTCTTCGGGAACGTGATACCATAAATACGGGTCAGCATCTTACGATCTTCATGACCGCGCCAGTAAGCACCAGCCACTGAAGTCAACTTGATAGCCTTGATCGGAGCAGTCGTCATCAAGTGAGGACCACGACAAAGGTCAGTAAATGCACCCTGGGTATAAGTTGTAATGTGTCCGTCTTCCAATTCGGAGATCAATTCACATTTGTATGTTTCGCCACGATCGCCAAACATTTTCAGAGCATCTGTCTTTGCAATGCTTTTTCTGACTACCTCTTCTTTCTTTGCAGCCAGTTCCAACATTTTAGCTTCAATGGCAGGAAGGTCGCTTTCTTTAATCACAGCTTCACCCGGATCCACATCATAGTAGAATCCGTTCTCGATAGCCGGTCCGATACCAAACTGGATACCCGGATAAAGTTCCTGCAAAGCTTCCGCCAGCAAGTGTGCACTTGTATGCCAAAACGCATGTTTACCTTCTTCATCATCCCATTTATAAAGAACAAAATTAGCATCTTCATTAATAGGACGTCCTAAATCATAAGTCTCGCCGTTCACTCCACATGCCAGCACTTCCTGTGCCAGACGCGAACTGATACTTTCAGCAATCTGTAAACCGTTCACTCCTTCGTTATATTCACGAACGGAGCCATCGGGAAATGTTATCTTTATCATAATATGATGATGTTATATTTTCATAATTTGAACGCAAAAGTAACTAAATCTTTTGAGTTTTCTATTTTTTATCAAAAAAATGTTATTCCGATTGATCCGTAAAACGTTTGATAACATTATAAGCAGAAACAATCCCCAACTCACCGGCTTTACTCAAATCAGAAATACCCAGCTTATTATTTCCTAAGAAAATATGAGTCAGTCCACGATTGAAGTAAGCGTCTGCAAAATCAGGATTCAGCTCAATCGCCTTATCATAGTCGACAATTGCAGCCCGGTAATCTTTCAACATAGCGGAAACATTGGCACGATTATAATATGCATATACAAAGTCCGGAGCCAGATTTATCACCTTATCCAAATCTTTTCTCACCACCTCATAATCTACCGCGGTAATCTCTTTACGCTTATTATCGCCAGGAACAACATCTGTTTCGACAGCTTGTTCAGCCTTCTGATATTCCAACTGTTTACAACGAATCAATGCACGCATAAAATATGCCGGGAAGAAATCACCATCCAACAAGATTGTCTGAGTCAAATCAGAGACCGCACTCGAGAAGTCCTGCACCAAATAAAAATCAATTGCACGGGCAAAACGTTTTGAGGCATTCTTATCATCTTCCACAATAGCCGATGTATGTGTATCGATCAAGGCAAAATGCACTTTCACCTGTTCTTCCGTCAACGGAGCTTCCATATTCGTGATGCGAAGACGTTTCGGAAGTATACCTGTACGGTTTAAATCCTCAATATATTTGTGAAAGTTCACCGAACGCTTCACGTCACTCATCTTCTCATAATAAGTCAAAGCGAACATCGGTTCCAGTTTTATATTTACGTTCTTATCCTGCACACGTCCACGATAATCACTTGTATAGCGTTGTTCAGCTTCGGAATCATCGGCAATCACTATCTTACGATAGTTATTCATATTCTTATCTGATTTCTTACGGGTCTTCTCTCCGCCTTCCTCTTCGTTTTCCTTATCCTTATTCTGTGCTACATCTTTATTCGTCACACCGTTCTGCTTATCTATTTGAGCTTTCATGACTTTAAACTCGTCCTGCTCCGCTCCTTTCTTGTCGCCAATCTTTCTGCGAGCTTCCGAACGCTGGTAATATCCGGCAAGGAAGTTCGGATACTGGTTGATAACAGTTGTGTAATCTTGTATTGCCCCGCGATAATCACCCGTTTGGGCACGTAGCAATCCACGGTTAAAGACAGCCATCATATTATCCGGCTCCATCTTGATGACAAAGTCAAAATCTTCAATAGCCCGGTTGTCATCTCCTACCCGAGCACGCAACAAACCACGGTTATAATGACCGATAAAGTTATTCGGATCAATATCCAACGCCAGATCATAATCGCTCATAGCGCCTCTCAAATTATTCTGATGAAAGCGTGCCAATGCACGGTTTATATAATTTCCCGCATTCTTAGCGCTCAAAGGAATAGCACGGTTGAAATCCGCTTCAGCTTCCGCATACTTAGCCTGCTGTAATTTAACGATCGCTCTTGCAGACCATGCGTCCGGATCATATTTATCCAGTTCAAGAGCCTTATTGAAGTCATTCAAGGCAGCAATCGTATCTTTCTGTTGCAAGGACACTTCCCCCCTCATCAAATAAGCGCGGGTATAACGCGGAGATACTTTCAGCAAACTTTCCAAATCCTCTTTCGCAGCATCATAATCTTTCTTCTGGATATGAGATAATGTCAGGTTATGCCATAAGGTAATATTCTCCGGATCATAATGCAATGCTTTCTTGTAATCCTCAATCGCTCCATCAAATTTACTCTGACGAATCCTTGCCAAACCACGAATCTGATAAGCACCCACCACAAACGGATTGCGTTGGATAGCTGCATCACAGTCTGTTTCAGCACCCTGGAAATCCTCCAGATTTAGTTTTGCCAATGCCCTGAAGAAATAGGGCTCATACAGATAAGGTTTAGCGTTAATAACCTGGTTAAAGTACTGAATAGAAAGTACATAGTCCTCAAAATAAAGAGCGTTTCGGGCAATAGTCATCACCCGATCCGTATTTATCTGAGCACACACCAGCGTTGGGAACAGTAATAAAACTGTTAAGATTCTTTTTACCATTGATATTTTATGCTTGTAAACGGAGCAAAAATAATGCTTTTCGCTTACTTAACAGGGATATAAACGTTTTTTATCTTTATTTCACCTGTTTCATCTTATATGAACTGCGCGCTTTCCCCTTCAACATCGTATTCAGCTTTCCTTTAATCATCTGCTTACGAAGCGGTGAGATATGGTCGATAAACATCTTACCATCCAAATGATCGAATTCATGCTGCATCACCCGAGCCAGATAACCCTCCACCTCTTCTTCATGCTCCACAAAATTCTCGTCCATATATTTCACGCGAATTTTATCACCTCTTTTCACTGTTTCATGAATACCGGGAAGACTGAGACAGCCCTCTTCCATGTTCACTTCTTCGCCCCCGACTTCCAGAATGTGGGGATTAATATAAGCCTTATTGAAGTCTTTAAATTCAGGATACTCCTCCGAAAGCGGATCCAACGTAATAGTAACCACGCGAATAGGCAAACCAATCTGCGGAGCAGCCAGTCCTACGCCATCGGCGTGTACCATTGTTTCAAACATGTTTTCAATCAACTCTTTCAGGTTCGGATAATCCGGTGTTATATCCTCTGCAACCTTTCTCAATACAGGCTGACCATATACATAAATAGGTAAAATCATATTTTTATACTCTACTAAAAATTAAGTTATTCAATATCTTCTATTAAAAACGTTTACTCTCCAAATATGTTTGCAAAATAATAGTAGCACTTATCTCATCCACCAATGCTTTATTTTGGCGGTCCTTTTTCTTCAGACCGGCCTCCAACATGGTACGATGCGCAAGAACAGAAGTGAACCGTTCGTCCACATATTCGACCGGAAGGTCCGGATAGCGCTTCTTAAGCGAACGAACAAAAGGTTCTATATTCTTCATATTCTCCGAAACCTCATTATTCATTTGCTTTGGCAATCCAATAATAATCCGCTCCACCGGTTCTTTAGCCATATATTCACCGATAAAGTTCAGAAGTTCATGCGTAGACACTGTTGTCAATCCGTTTGCGATCAACTGCATAGTATCGCTCACAGCTATCCCAGTACGCTTTCTTCCATAATCTATTGCTACTATTCTGCTCATGGGGTACAAAAATACAAAAAAGACGCTTCCTGTGAAAGGAAACGTCTCTTTTATTCTATTATTTAAAATGTATATTATTCTTCAACAATAGCTACACGGCTTAACTTAGCATCATCATAGAACATGTTGCCTACGCCACCCTTGTAATCAACTTTCAACTGAGAAGCAGGAACGCCGAATTCATTAACCATCAAGTCACGAACTGCTTCAGCTCTCTTCTTACTCAATTTCATGTTATATTCAGCAGAACCAGTACCTTTATCAGCATAACCTGTTACAGTAAATACTTTATCAGTTGCTTTGATACCTTTAGCCATAGCTTCGATATTCATATACTCTCTCTTGCTGATGTTGCTCTTTCCAATATTAAATACAACAACGTAACGTGGAATGAAACCAGCTTCTTTCTTAACGATCACTTCCGGTTTTTTGTTACGTGCTTCAACCAAGTCACGTTTCAAAGATTCGTTTTCACCCTTCAGAGCGTTTACTCTGTCTCTCATGTCGTTCAACTGACTTTCCGGAACCATCGGTACAGTAGGAACAGCATCCCAACCACGTTTCTTGAACTTGTAAGTAACACCTACAGTCAGACCAGCCAATCCTTCAGGACCTGAGTTACCAAATGCGCCTTTCATCAAAAGTCCGCGCAATTCAACGTTAAGATCCAAAGCTGAAGACAGACGGAAGCGGTTGATCAAACCGGCATTGATACCCAGTTCATCATAACCCGGACCTTTACCTGTGTGTACGAATCCAGCACCTACATAAGGAATGAATGAGTACAGACGATCTTCTTTATAACCACAGAACATATTGGTAAGGTTCAACAATACGTCTCCGTGAAGGTTAACAACATTCCATTTTTCTTTGTAGTAACCATTAGAGTACTGTCCTCCGTCTACAAGCGGACCGTTAGCATAAGGAGTAGCACCTTTAGCCTGAAGACCGTTGTAAGCCACGCGTAATCCGATACCTGGAGTAAACCACTTACCTACAGCAATGTCAAGTGCCGGAGCAAGACGTTTTCCGAAGTCGGCTTTACCATCATTGTCGCCAAAATACATTTGTGCGCCAACGCCACCACTAATAAACCAGTTAGCACCAAAGCGGTTAGTTTCCACTCTATAACTCTTTGCTGCATTTTCTTTTTCTTGTGCAGGCAAACATACAGATGCTGCTGCCAATAAAATAAACAATAAACCCTTTTTCATCTCAATTTATTTTAGTAAATAATATATTTCAATTGTCTTACAGGATAGATACACAACCCAAATGTTCTACACCTGACTAAGAGACAATAAACGTCATTCTTCTTTCTAAATTTAGTGCAAATATAGATATTTAATATAACACAAACAAAAAAACACGTAAATTTTCATTCATTCATAGATTTTTATAGAGCGATAAAAGTCTTAGATAACTCCAAAAGGCATCTGAAAGGGTTTGTGACAAAAGAATTAAAACAAAAAAATAGTCAATGATAAATAATATCACTGACTATTTTTCTTCTTTGTCTATATACTTTGTTAATATACCAGTTTTACATTGTCAACCCATAATGTATTTCCCGGAGAACCGATATAAGCTCCTCCATGACTGGATGTAAATTGAATATACATATGAGTCGGAACATCATTTTCATCTCCCCAGGCCACTTCGTGGATAGGCACGCTTTCACCCTTGCTGTTCACCGTATAACTTTCGGTTGCTTGCAGACGCATCATGTGCGCCTTGTATTCCGGACGATTCGTTATATCACCATACATAATCTCATAAGTCACATTATTTTTCCAGTCCGTAGAGTGATAATAATAAGTCACCATTGTCCCTATCCGTTTCGCATACACATTTCCATTGGCATCTTCCCAACGTTTTTGCAGCAACAGGATAGCTGCCGGATAATCTTTTCCGGGCACATCCGTAATCTTACTGAAACCGGTAGCACGAATACGATTCTCCCGGTCAGACATCTTCACCTTGTAATCAAACTGAAGAGCAACCGGTTTTTTTGTAAACGGAATACCCGTCTGCAGCATTTTCTGCGGATTTTTAGTGCCCTTAATCGGCTCATGCACCGAACCGGTAAAGATAGACCCTGCCGCCAACACTGTAATATTAACCAATCCCAGCACTTTCACACTTTCCATGCGTGTATCCAAACGGGCACAGTATCCATCTCCCCTCTTCTCCGGAAAGACCGAAGTATTAGTTTTCGTAATACCGGCCACTTTCGCCATCACATTCGAAGTAGCCCAAGGCGATCCGCCCATATTCTTATAAACCTGATCCCCCTTGATCACTGACGTCGGCCCTATCGCATATACATTCTTAGTATTCCCGCCAATAATGCTCGACTCCTTTATCTGACGGTCCACCCATTGATTCATGTCCCCGAAAGGAACTACCTCAACTTTATGTTGCGCCATCAAAGACAAGGAAGAAATAAATGCAACGAAACCTGTCATCAACAGGCGATGAATGCTTTTCTGAATCATCAATACTTTTCCTTTCTTTTTCTTCTTATAATTTATAATCCCATTGTTTCAAAGCAAAATCCCAGTTCTTTTCTACCAATTGAATCGTACGGTCATCATATTTATATTTATTCTTCTTATATCCCTTCTTTCCGCCCACGTATTTTTCTATATCGTTACGTGCTTCAGCAAATCCGGGGATAGAAAGAGACTTATAAATAGTTTCCGTCATACCCATCGCATCCGCTTCGAAATCTTCAAATTTCACTTCCATCAGGTTACCTTCCGGAATAAACTTCTTATCCGATTCATATTTATGATAAAGCTTTGCATAGATAGAAAGGATATTTTCCTCCAATTGTTCATTGCTGACATCCTGCAATTTCAACGGTTGAATCGTATTTGTAAAGAAACTGCGTGTAGATTCGAATACAGTATACGGGTTACGCACCAGGTAGATAAACTTAGCATTCGGGAACATTTTCACCAATTCCTTCACCCTTCCGGTATGCGGTGGGTTCTTACTAAGAAATTGAGTACCGTGAGTATTCCACAAAGAAATCTTAATCAATTTAGTGAACACCTCTTCAAACACCTTCAATTCGGCATCCGTTATGTCATCAAACAAAAGATATTTATCAGCGTACTCCTGCTGATACTTCGGCAGAAACCAGAAATTATAATAGGTATAAGGCATCATGTTCGACAAAGCAAACTCCTCTTCCTGGGGAAGATCCACTGCCAGTTCCATATTATCCGTCGGACGCTTATCCGGCATCAGCCAACTCATATTCTTTTTGAAGAAAGGTTGTCCCCACATCATCAGATGAGGGAATACAGTCTGATAAGTAGTATTATACCCAAAATGCTTATCACAAGAGAATACATTATGTACGAACGTAGTTCCGCTTCGCCAGTGTCCCAGGATAAATACCGGGTCATGCTCCAACGGCTGATTAGCGAGCAGTTTCTCGTAACGCTTGTCCTGCAATGACGCCAATGGAGAAAGCAAGCGACACACAGCCTTGGTCAATCGATATTTCCCCTTGTAGGCTGCATCAATTTCACGACCGGCAGTAATAGCCTTGAATGTCTTCCAGTCGGCACCTACCAATGTATTAATCGGAAGTTTATTAAATTCGAGTAATCCCACTTTATTAATTAAAAATTAAAAATCGAAAATTAGAAATGACAGTACAACCATCATTTCCAACTTCCAAATTATTGTTTAACAATCTATTTTATTAGTCGTACGGCCAAGCCCTGGCGTTCCAACTCCTTCACTGCTTTTTCTACCGCTTCATAATGTTCCGGAGCAATTCCCAGCTTCGTCATATCCAATACCGGCACATCTTCCGTGTCGCTCATATCTTTCATTTCCACCCGGTCAATAATCATACCTACCGCAGAAGTATTATTGGTGATCGGATCGATCAAGATAAAGGAACCGCACGATTTATTTTTCTTATAAGGATCAAAGAACAGCTCTTTAGCCGTAGTCAATACCACGCGGGCAATCTGATTCAATTGCATAGGCAAAGTCTCTTTGGTCAACTGGCCATTCTCCAGAGACAGATGTTCCATTGTATTCACATCCACCTTGTACTTTATTGTATCGATGCGCGTACGGCTCAAATTGGTAGTCTGTTTAATAAAGAACGATTTATTAATATCCATCGGTTCTTCATCCATCCAAACCATCATCGCTTCAAAGTTACGATCCACAGTCGGCAGATTGTCAGGATGCACCAACATTTCACCACGTGACACGTCGATTTCATCTTCCAGCGTCAATGTCACAGACTGCGGTGGGAAGGCATAATCCAACTCTCCGTCATAAATCACGATGCTCTTCACCTTAGAAGTTTTTCCGGAAGGAAGTGCCATCACTGTATCGCCTTTGCGAACAATCCCCGATGCCACTTTACCGCAGAATCCTCTGAAGTCCAGATTCGGACGAAGCACATACTGAACCGGGAAACGGAAATCCGTAAAGTTGTGGTCATTGTCGATATGAACCGTTTCAAGGAAATCGAGCAAAGAAATCCCCTTGTACCACGGAGTACGTTCAGACTTATCCACCACATTATCCCCATCCAATGCAGAAAGAGGAATACAGTTTACGTCCGGAATACCCAACGGAGTAACAAACTTCTTATAGTCAGCCACAATCTCATTAAAACGCTCTTCCGAGAAGTCCACCAAGTCCATCTTGTTGACAGCCAATACCACATGCTTGATCCCCAGCAAAGACACCAGAAAAGTGTGACGACGAGTCTGGGTAATCACTCCCGTGCGGGCATCCACCAAAATGATAGCCAGGTTTGCCGTAGATCCGCCGGTAATCATGTTACGGGTGTACTGTTCGTGCCCCGGAGTATCCGCGATGATAAACTTACGTCCATTAGTAGAAAAATAGCGATAAGCCACATCAATTGTAATTCCCTGTTCACGTTCAGCCTTCAAACCATCCAACAATAACGCATAGTCGATATGCTCACCTGCATTTCCTACACGCTTACTATCACGTTCCAGTGCATCCAGTTGATCTTCATACAATTTCTTACTGTCAAACAACAAGCGTCCGATCAATGTTGATTTTCCGTCATCCACCGAACCCGCCGTCAACAGTCTCAATAAGTCTTTCTGTTCATCCTTGTCCAGAAAAGCTTTTATATCTAATTTATTATCTGCCATTACTAGTTACAATTAAAAGTATCCTTCACGTTTCTTTTGTTCCATACTACCCTCCTGGTCAAAGTCAATCACACGGGTAGTACGCTCACTCTTGGTGGTAGTCATCATTTCTTCCACAATCTCTTCGATTGTAACAGCTCCACTTTCCACCGCCCCAGTCAGAGGCCAGCAGCCCAACGTACGGAAACGCACCATCTTCATTTCAATCTGATCCCGGTACTTTTCAGGCAAACGCTCATCATCTGCCATAATAATATTACCATCCAAATTAATCACCGGACGTTCCTTAGCATAATAAAGCGGAACAATCGGAATATTCTCCAGACGAATATACTGCCAGATATCCAACTCTGTCCAGTTACTAATCGGGAATACACGGATACTTTCCCCTTTGTGCACACGGGCATTATAAATATCCCACAATTCAGGACGCTGATTTTTCGGGTCCCATTGATGAAATTTATCCCGGAAAGAGAAAATACGTTCCTTCGCGCGTGACTTTTCCTCATCGCGGCGGGCCCCACCAAATGCAGCATCAAACTTATATTTATCCAGCGCATGAAGCAATGCCTGCGTCTTCATCAAGTCTGTATGCACTTTACTTCCATGCGTAAAAGGTCCTACCCCTGCATGAAAAGCCTCCATATTACTTTCCACAATCAGATTCCATCCGTACTTCTTCGCATATTCATCACGGAACTGAATCATCTCCTTGAATTTCCATTTCGAGTCGATGTGCATCAATGGGAATGGCACTTTACCCGGATAAAACGCTTTTTCAGCCAAGCGTACCATCACCGAAGAATCCTTTCCGATACTGTAAAGCATCACTGGATTCTCAAATTCCGCCGCCACCTCGCGGATGATATGAATAGACTCGGCTTCGAGTTCCTTCAAGTGGCTTAATTTATATTCTTCCATTATTTTTAAAATTATGAATTACGAATTATGAATTTGCTGATAACCGCATACTAATTCTTCATCCCTAATTCCTCATTCTTCATTTTATACTCTTCACTTTTGGCAAAACAAGCTCCAACAAACGGTTCACCGATTCCTCCAAAGTCAATTTGGAAGTATCCAGTGACAAAGCCGGATGTTCCGGAACCTCGAATGGTGCGGAAATTCCTGTAAAATTCTGAATCTCCCCTTTCCGTGCCTTCGCATATAAGCCTTTCACATCACGTTTCTCACACTCCTCCAGCGGAGTGCTAACGAAAACTTCCAGAAAATCATCCTTACCGATAATATTCGCAGCCATTTCGCGAATATCATTATTAGGGCTGATAAATGCAGCAATCGTAATGATGCCACTGTCCAAAAACAGCTTAGACACTTCAGCTATACGACGAATATTTTCCACCCGGTCCGTTTCGGAGAATCCCAGGTTATTATTAATTCCACTACGGATATTATCCCCATCCAAGATACGGCAAAGCAATCCGCGCTTATGGAGTTCACGTTCCAATGCAATAGCAATCGTGCTCTTTCCGGAACCGCTCAATCCGGTAAACCAGATCATCACACTGTGTTGCCCTAAAAGTTCTTCTTTATCCTGCCGCGTCATCATGCGGTCAAATATCGGATATATATGGTTCTTTTCTTCCATTTACAGATTTATTTATTAAAAGTTCCAGATCAATGGGATCAGGATAATAGATATTAAGAAAGTTATAATATTAAGCGGCAAACCGATACGTACAAAATCCGTAAACTTATAGTTACCGATACCTTGCACAATCAGATTCGTTTGATAACCGATAGGCGTTGAGAAGCTGGCAGATGCAGCCATACAAATCACCACAAAGAAGGGCGTCGGACTTACCCCTAATTGCGCAGAGATTGACAATGCCAAAGGAAAAGCCAAAGCCGCTGCTGCATTATTAGTAATCAATTCCGTAAACAAATTCGTGATAATAAATACCATGGCGAGCAATACGTGCGGACCATAATCATCACTCAATCCGATAATAAACTTCGCAACGCTATCTGCCACGCCGGAATTCACCATTGCCTTACTGATAGCAAACGCACAGGCAATCGTAATCAATATATCCCACGAAATATATTTAGTGTATTTACGGGCAGGGAACAGATTTGTCCATGCCATAATAATAGTAGTGATAGACACAAAGAAAAACATATCCAGCTTGATATCCGGAAACATCTCCTTTGTTACCGGAAGTTCACCTACCGTTGCGCCGACAATCATCAGAACCAACAATAACAAAGCAAACCACCGCTTTTTCTTTCCGGTAGTATCCGGTTCATTTCCGTTCGTCAACAAGACAAACACAGAAGATTCACCCCATGTCGGAATAAATGTATCATCAGCCATCACCACCAGCGTATCTCCTTCGTGAAGCACCACATCATCCAGATTTGTTACGAAACGCTGTCCATTACGCGTTTTGATTTCTTTTACTTCGGCACCATAATGACGTTGAAAATTAAAATCTTTCAGCTTTTTATTAATACCGGGAAAGCGAGCACCCAAAACAGCCTCTACCCGATGCAACTTCTCCCCCTCTTCTACTTCTTCATCCGGCACAGCCGTGTCCGGACGCGCATCCGGCAAAAGACGCTTGGAAAAAAGAAATATATAAATAATTCCGGCAATAGCGATGAATATTCCCACCTTTCCGAGTTCAAACATGGAGAAGCCTTCAAATCCGGCCTCCAATATCATTCCATGCACCACCAGGTTAGTAGAAGTACCGATCAACGTACAGATACCTCCCAAAATAGTCACATAAGAAAGAGGAATCAGGAACTTCGTAGCCGGGAGATTCACCGATTTAGCCCAATGCTTGATAATCGGGGCAAAAATAACCACGACAGGCGTATTATTCAGAAAGGCAGAAATAAAAGCCACCGAAGGCAAGATACGCAACTGTGCTTTAAACACCGTTGTCTTTCCCTGCGGAAGCAACTTCTTAATCACTTGTCCCAGTGTACCCGACTGACGAATACCTTCACTCACCAAAAACAGCAGAGCAACGGTAATCATCCCTTTATTACTAAACCCTTCCAGCATTTCTTTAGGAGTCAGAATGCCGGCACACAGAAACAAAACCACTACCGAAAAAAGTATCATGCCCGGACGCATCTTGTCTGCTACCAAAGCCGCTACCATTCCTAATAGGGATAATAGTACAAATACAATTTCAAATGTCATATAAACATTATTTAGTGTTCTCTTTTTGGCTCAACAACAAACCACGGATTCAATAAATCCTCCTTGTTATATCGTAGAGGTTCTTCCTTGCCAGCCTGATATACTTCCATCCCTGCGGCACGGGCTATCGCATGCCCTGCAGCCGTATCCCACTCCATCGTCGGAGCGAAACGCGGATATACATCAGCCTTTCCTTCAGCAACCAGACAGATTTTAATAGAACTTCCACTCGAAATCAACTCCACACTGCCGTGTTTCTTCTTTAAATCTGCAATATATGATTCTGTTTCAGGCGACAGGTGCGAACGTGAAGCAACCACAATCAGATGATCGTGCACTTCCTTCAAAGGTAACCGTTCCGATTTCGCAACCAGTTCTTCCAATGCCACGCCGTCACCTTCCCAACTGACAATACCGGAACATTTATAAGCCCCTGCACCTTCAATCCCGAAATAAAGTTCTTTTTTCACAGGCACATAAATAACACCGAACACAGGCACAGAGTTCTGCACCAAAGCGATATTTACCGTAAATTCTCCATTACGCTTGATAAACTCCTTCGTTCCATCCAGCGGATCTACAATCCATAAAGTATCCCACTCACGTCGAGTCTCATACCCTAAATGCTTCCCTTCTTCACTAAGAACAGGAAAAGGAGTATCATTCAGAATAGCCACAATTGCTTCATGCGCTTTTCTGTCTGCTATAGTTAGCGGAGAGTTATCGGCCTTTCTCTCTATTTCAAAGTCCGATGCCGGATCATTATAAATAGAAAGAATCTTTTCACCTGCTTTTAAAGCCGCGTCGATAGCAGCCATTACATATTTTTGTTCCATTCAATCTCTAAATTAATGCCCTATTCACATTCAGGCAATACATTCTCCAAATTAAGAATTGACAAAAGTAAAAACTTTCTTTGCTATAAAAGTTTCCCTCCTATCATTTATAACTTCTTTTAGTAGAAAGATAAAAATATCTAAACGAAGAAGTCACTCATTTTCAATAAAAAAGCAGTAACTTCCCAGTTACCGCCTTCTTATTCGGAAAAAAACGTTCGTTCTTTCCAATATATATTACCAAAAAGAAATCAATATACGCGATACAGCAACCAAGCGCCCTGGAAATCCGAACGGTTCGGATATTTAGCCTTGAATGCGTCGCGAGCTTCAGCAGCAGCAGCCTTATCAGCAAATGAATTCACGATAACGCGATACATTGCCTTGTCAGCATTAAATGCAATCGTAGAGTGATATCCTTGTCCATCCAACCAATCTTTCAGGCCTTCAGCATTCGCTTTCACACCAAAGCTACCTGCTACGATGCTATAATCTTTCAACCCTTCGTTGCCGGAAACCACTGTAACCTTTTCCTGACGAACGCCGGATGTATCTGCCACTTTAGTAGTTGTCACAGGAGCTGCAACCACCGGAGTTACTTCTACCGGAGCTTCCACCTGCGGTTCTGCCAATTCTTGCTGTTTCGCTTTTTCGTAAGCTTTCTTATAGGCACTTTCGCTGGATTTACAAGATGCAAATGCTAGCACCAAGCATACTCCCATTCCTAATACGACTAATTTTTTCATAATCCTATACTCTGTTTTAATTAATAATTCAATATTTTCGTCTATTACATTTAGTTTCGGGCAACAAAATAATAGAAATTTTATCATCCGGCAAAGAAATCCGTCAAAAAAACATCTATTCCGGCTTTTTCTTATACGAAATAGTACCCGTTGCCTGATAAGTAGGCATCAAAAGCACCTCCGCAATCTGAATATGCGCAGGAGCCGACGCGGCAAAATAAACAGTTTCCGCAATGTCATCTCCCGTCAACGGACGAATCCCTTTATAAAAATTATCGGCAGCTTCCTTATCTCCCCGGTAACGCACCACTGTAAAGTTTGTCTCCACCATTCCCGGTTTGATGTTCGTCACTCTCAACGGAGTATCCACCAAATCGATCCGGAGTCCGTCCGAAAGAGCCTTCACGGCAGCTTTCGTTGCGCAATACACACTCCCACCCGGATAAGCGGCATCACCGGCAATAGATCCGATATTAATAATATGTCCGCGTCCACGTTCTACCATACCGGGAACCACCAAACGCGTCATCGCCAGCAGTCCTCTTATATTCGTATCGATCATGATATCCCATTCATCCAGGTTACCCTCGAATTCCTTATCCACACCGATCACCAGTCCGGCGTTGTTCACCAACACATCAATCGCCTTCCATTCTTCGGGCAATGATTCCAAAGAGGCGGCAGCCAGCTTCCGGTCGCGCACATCAAAGGGCAATATATAAACCCGTACACCATGCGTCGCTTCCAGTTCAGCTTTCAGTTCTTCCAGTTTCGAAACGGTACGGGCATTCAGAATCAGATTCCATCCCTCCTTCGCAAATTTACGGGCACAACCTTCGCCAATTCCGCTACTGGCACCGGTTATAAAAACAATCTTAGCTTCCATTATGTTTTGATTTACAATATTCGAAAACAAAAGTACGCCTTAACCTTCAAAGGTTAGCTACGAAAGTCAGTTAAATAAGATTAAACCATAAAAGAAAAAAAAGAATTATAAAACGTAGCAAAAAATTTCAGTTTTCACGAACAACCTTTCCATAAAAATGTTATATTTGTTGTATCATAATCATTTTAAACATTATACATTATGAAAGGATTGAATGTTTTAGCAGCTTTTCTGGGTGGTGCAGCCGTAGGCGCAGCCCTTGGTATTTTATTTGCTCCTGAAAAAGGAGAAGACACCCGTCACAAAATCGCAGAGATTCTTCGTAAAAAGGGAATCAAGCTGAATCGCAGCGAAATGGAAACTCTCGTTGATGAGATTGCTGCGGAGATGAAAGGAGAAATAGCAGAATAAGTGAGTAATCAAAGACTAAAAACAGAGCGACCATGTTTGCAGACGATAAAAGTATTGAGAATTTTCAGCAGTTGTTTTTCGAGTTCAAGAAATATCTGGAGCTTCAAAAAGAATATACCAAATTAGAATTGACGGAGAAGTTAACCATACTTTTTTCCACGTTAATTATGATATTAATACTTATTATCCTTGGCATGGTGGCCCTGTTTTATCTGCTTTTTGCTCTTGCTTATATATTGGAGCCTTTAGTGGGCGGCCTGATGTCGAGTTTCGCCATCATTGCAGGCATCAATGTTGTTCTCATCGCCCTGGTTATTATTTTCCGCAAGCAGCTCATCATTTCTCCGATGGTGAACTTCCTCGCTAATTTATTTTTAACTGATTCAAATAAATAAATTATGAATGCGCAGACCCCGCAGAAATTTACATTAGAAGAGATTGCCGAACGTAAAAAGAAGCTTTTAAATGAGATCCATGCTCAAAAAAAGGCCATGACAGCTACTACACGCGAAATATTCGCCCCGCTTGCTCCGGCAACTAATAAGGCAGATGCAATCATGCGTTCGTTCAATACCGGTATGGCTGTATTTGATGGCGTAGTGATGGGAATCAAGATTATGCGGAAAGTGCGGGCGTATTTTAGGAATTTGAGATAAAAAAACATTTAATCAATCGCTTGATTAGATACTTTCAAATCATCTACGATTTGCTGTAGCACATCTTTTAACTTCGGCAAATCATGTTTTATCACGTCATAAACAATTTCAGCATCTAAATCAAAATAATGATGTGCGATTATATCCCTCATTCCCATTACTCCTTTCCAATCCATCCCTGGATAGAAAGATAATAACTTTTTATCTGTTAATTTATCAACACCTTTCACTCCTTCACCTATAGCTATTAATAACATACAAGTACTCTCCAATCTTTCCATCCCAGACGGAGTCAATAAATAAAAAGAAGGAGAGGTAATAGTTTCCGAGTTCGCTAATATCCTTTCCACCGTTTGGAGAATTTTCTTTAGCAATGATTCTATTATCTGACTTTTACACATAAATTCCATCTTTATTGATACACCCTCTCAATAATTCATCCATATTATTCCGCAACCGAACCACATCAACAGGGCATTTCAATAGTTTTTCCAATTCTTCTTTAATATGAACTAAAGTAAAGATAGAAGGTCTTTCAATTTCAACACAAATATCGACATCACTACCCTCACGTTGTTCACCACGAGCAACGGAGCCAAATATCCCCATGCGAGAAATACCATATTTAGCAGAATTCTTTCGCATATACTCACGAAGCAAGGATAAATATTCTACAGTAGTCAACATAATAAATTGCTTTTTATCTATACCACAAAGAAATGCATTTTCTTTCAAAAATACAATAGATAATCAATAAAAAATATCCTAATCCTTTCTATAATACAAAACTAGAAATCTGAATATTATTTTTAATCAACAAGCATACTATTAAAAAACAATATATCAACGATCTTCACAGACAGTTGATATATTTAGAATACATATCAGCATTTTGCTAATATGAGGGGGACAGATCAGGAATATACCGCTGTATTTTTCCCAACCTGCAAAATGTAGGGGATTCATGTGTGTAGCATGAAATTAGGGACCTACATGTATCGTTATATTATAAGCTAATAATCTTCAGGAGCTATTTTTAGAAAATAGCTAGTTGCTCTGCACAAATCAACAACCAATCTCATTTAATTACCATTATCCTTTCAATAATGCCAACACAAACTGTGGTACTTTCCATGCCATCTTCTCTAATTTAGTCAGAGTAGGCCATAGACCGTGAGAGGAGTACACTCTAATGTCTTCTCCCCACATTTTCTTACGCTTAGCACTATCGGTAGAAAGTCCGCCCATGCGCATACGTACAACATACTCTTTCAAATAAGTAACAGAAAGTCCGCCCGTCATCAGATAACGCACCAACAGTTCACTATCCGCAGCAATCTTATAACTTTCGTTATAAAGACCTAGTCTCATCATTACCTCGCGGCGAATATAACAAGTAGGATGTAATGGAAGCCAGCCATGACGTACCTTCCACAAACGATAATCACCCCCCAATCCAATAACGCACTACCTTATCAGTATTATCGGGATTCACAAAAAGTCCGTCACCATACAGAAAATCTGCTCGCGTAGTCTGCATGTGCTCTACAATGCGACTTATAACCCCATTATTATAGAAGAAATCATCCGAATGTAACAATCCAATTACATCACCTGTAGCCACACGAATTCCCTTATTGATGGCTTCATACATTCCATGATCGGGTTCCGAGATAATAGTTGAGATACAATCTTCATATTCCCTAATAATCTCTAACGAACCATCCGTACTTGCCCCATCTACAACAATAAACTCTATGTTATTATAGTCTTGTGCCAAGACACTCTCTATGGCCCCACGAATCGTCGCCGCACGGTTAAAGCATGACGTTATTATAGATACTTTCATAAAATATTATTAGATCTTATTCTCCTCAAAAAGTATATAAATGCCTTTCATTCTCATAAAAGATTACTCTTCTCAATTATGTACTTCCATTTTTATATTCTAACAAAAAAATAGAGACTACCCATGTTCTCCTATTTTCGCTTTTAACCGATTAATACACAACTATTAAAATCTAGATTTTTCCACAAGTATTCTTTCATTAACTTTACGTGCAGGATTCCCCGCATATATAGTCCAAGCCTCTGCATCCTTCATCAAAACACAACATGCGCCCAATAATGCCCCCTCTTTTACAACCACACCTGGTCCTACAAAAGCTTGTGTACAAATCCAAACTTGATCTTCTATCACAACTGGATTGAAAATGACACGAAATAATGGGTCTGTATGATCATGACTAGCTGCACAAATCTGTACCTTGTGAGATATATTGACATTTGAACCTATTTTTATATATCCCCATGTATAAATCAATGTATCTCCTGCTATTATTGTATAATCACCGACTTCCAAATTCCAAGGAAAAACAATATCTGTATTGCTATATATTCGTACGCCTTTCCCTATTTTTGCTCCAAACAATCTTAATAAAAAACAACGGTATCCAAACCATGTTCGAAAAGAAAAACGAAACAATGTAATTTTTACAATCATCCATAAAATCCTTTTTGCCATCATTCCTTTTGAATGATAATGAATCTTAGCACCTTGTTTTAAATTAACTTTCATCATATTATTTTATATAAATCCATCATTCTTTGAGCCATTTTCTCTGAAGCATATTTTTCCTCTACTAATTTGCGTCCAGTAGTACCCATTATTTTCAAAGAACTTTCTGACAATTGTAAAAAATGTTCCAACGCTAAGACCAATGATTCTACATTTATATCTATCCACCACCCACACTTTAGCTCCTCTAACTCCTTCCATGGCGTCCCTTTAGTTGTTAGTACTGGAGTCCCGCAAGCCATCGCCTCCGCTATTACAAGCCCAAAATTTTCCGCAAACGTGGGAAGTACAAACAGGTCAGCACTCCTATACAAATTCCATTTATCCTCCCCATATACTCCACCACAAAAATCAAAAAGAGTATTTACTCCCATTTTCGTTGTTTTATCTCTCAATTCTTGTACATAATCCTCTTGCCCTTCTCCTGCTATAATTATCTGATAGTCTTTTAGCTGTTCTTTTATACGCGCAGATGCTTCTATTAATAATTCAATTCCCTTCTTTACATGTACCCTAGATAAAAATAGAATTTTATATTTTTTTGTCCATGTTGATTTTATCATTATATCATCTACTTCTATTCCATTAGCAATAACAGCTACTTTATTATTATATCCC
>NC_021017.1:1909872-1914569 GCF_000210075.1 Bacteroides xylanisolvens XB1A | reverse complement strand
GAATACAAAACCTTTTTCTCTCGTGAAATATTTGGATGTAGCAGGAAGTTTTTTTATTACTTTTGCCGGTACTCCTCCATATACTGTCCACTTTTGCTCATACTGCTTGTTCAATACGGCTCCCGCCCCTAGAACAGAATAAGCAGGTAACTTACTTCCTCCTAATATTTTGACCCCTGTACCAACAAAACAATAATCTTCTATAAAAATTGGATGGGAGTCTTGTCTTCCTTCATACACATCAATTGAATGAGTTAGGAACTGTGAATAATATCCAGCAATGGTAACATAATCACCAATAATAATTTGATTGGTGCAGTCCACATGATGATACTTCGTAATTGCCGATTCTTCTCCTATAATTAATTCACTCTTTCTTGTTTCATCATGAATAAAATGTTGGGAAGGTATGTTAGATGAAAAGCCGGTAATCCAATTACATCTTCCGATTGATGAATTCTTACCTATTACCATTTTATCCAAATGAATGGCAACATTAAATGAACCAATAGTAGCATTTTCTGCCATCTCTAAAAAAGCAGGATAGATAAACGAAAAACCGATCTTAGCTGTTGGATGGATTTTATAGTGGAACAATTTAACAAGTAAAAAACGTTTAATTCTCCATGGAAATAATACGATCAAAGCTCTTATTACATTTTTCATTTTATATCATTTAATACACTCTCAAGCATTGCTCCTCTATTTAATCTATCTCCCCACTTCTGCAAATTGCATATAAAATACTGATATTGCTCATCCGAGACATCGGCAATTTTATTTCCAACCTCTAATAAAGAATCTACAAGTAATCCTAATCCTTCTTTTTCCACAAACTTCGCCATTGCCGATTGCTTCCACACTATAAGAGGAAGTCCTGAAACTATATATAACGACACTTTATGAGATGCTATAATTCTTAAGTATTCTCCCCATGTGCCATTGCAAGTTTTCGCTGTATCACCATCCCACACAATACCCCAACTGCCTTCCAAATATCCGACATCACTTGGAGTAAATTTTCCCATATACTCAAAATTGCCCTGAAGTTTTACTTTTTTACTCCAACTACCATATAAATAAAGATGCATACTAGGACATTGAGATAAAAATTCTTGTAGGTACACACTTTTATCTATGTTTCCTGCAAAACAAAGATTATAAGTTTTTGAACGTTGGTTACCATAAAAACAATAATTATCAACAAGATAATCAAAACAAGACAAAACATAAATCTTACATTGGACAGATAAACTTCTTTCCAAATAATTTTTCATTTCATTCGTATGAACAATTATTTCATCAAATTGAGATAATGTGATTTTCTCAAGCCATGATAGTTTTCCATTTATACGGATTGAATCGATGTCATGAATTAATAATTGCTTTTTTATACATCTTCTATAAAAAGGTAATGTAAAAAATAAAAAGGTATATAATGGATATTGCATTAAAATAATTGAATGGTTGGGAATCATACGACTAATTTTATACAATTGAATAAATTTATTAATCATACGTTTAATTGCAGACTGTTCCTGCCCAACTGTCAAATACAGATTCTTATAACCATATTTCTCTAATATGCTACACACATCTTGAGGGGCTTTTGAAGCTGCTGTTCCTAAAATAATCTTATTCCCTCCTCCTGTCAAACAAAACCTATTTATATCCATTATAATGATTGATAAAGTTTAATAAATCTATCCACTACATTTTTCAAAGTAAATCTCTCTATATTTCTCAATCCACTTTGCACCAAGTAATTTCTGAAATCCAGATTATACAAGACCTTTTCTATACAAGCTTTAAGCTCATATTCATCTAATGGGTCATTCAATAAAAGAGCACCCTCATCTGCAACCCATGACATAGGGCACCTATTTGATGTTATGACAGGACATCCCACAGCTTGTGCTTCTATTATTGGCATTCCAAAGCCTTCTTGTAGAGATGGAAAAACGAGAATATCTGCTTTTTTATATTCATCAACAATTTGTTCATCGGACAAGTCATACTTATTACAAACATGTACATTCAACTCTTTAGCCAACTGCATTTGTTGGCATGTCATTTTCCTAATAACATGCAATTCATAAGTACTATTCCTTAATGCTTTTAATGTAGTTTCTAGATTCTTTTGGGGAAGAGTCCCTACTTGTAATATAATAGAAGAAGATTTCATTTTTCTGTCTTCTGAATATGTATAATTCTCAGAAAGAGAATGTTGTGGAAATACTTCAGTCTTATTATTTTTCACTAATCCATCAATAGCTTCCTTTGTTGTCGGACTAATACATAATACCTTATTCGCCAATTTTATTGGTAAATAAAGCCAAAAAATCCATTTATATAATCGATCAAAAACGCCTTTCTTTGCTGTTGTAAATGCAAAATCATCGTGAATCGTCAGAACAGATTTTACTCCTAACAAACCTATAATACAATAATGAATATCTCCTGTGATATGATTCACGCCATTTCCAGAACGTTTCCTATATACAAATAAAATATTCTTCACTACATGTATAGGATTACTTCCTATATATGGGACACTATATTCATAAACTACATATCCCTTCCTTAATTCCCTGATTAAAGGCATAAAACTTCTCTTAATACTTGAGTCATCGCCATATGCCCAATGAAAAAAAAGTTATCTCCATATTATATCCTTTTTAATGCCGACATTGTCAATATCATACTCACCACAATAACCCCCAAAGACATTGGAGTTCCAATCTGTCCATTCACTATCTCTACAAAAGCAAAAGAACATAAACACCAAGGAAGTAAATCGTTATATCTTCGAATATAGATCAATGACCTTTTCAAAATATTAATTCCCCATGCTACACGACATCCAACAATTAGCCATCCCAATAGTAATCCACATTCACCTATAATCATACCATACCCACTTTCCGCATTAAAATATGTATACATGTTTGCACTAACTAATTTTGCGCCAGCATTAGTTCCTATACCCAAACCATATCCCAAAATTGGAATATCGAAATCTACTAAACTATCAACAATTCCTCCCAATAAACGCTCTCCTATAACACCTTTTGCCAATCCACCTTCTACCTCATTAGCTGTAGTGAAACGTTCCATAAAAACATCTATACTTTCGCCAAACAGTCCCAAACTCGTTACTCCCCAAAGCAACAATAAGATCGCACATATTGACACAACAAACTGTACTCTATTCGACTTATCGAATAAGATGGCAATAAATAGAAAAGCTAACGAAATCACTGTGGTGAACATCAATGTACGAGAAATAGAATACGGTACCGATAAAATATAGCAAATTATCATCACGTACAACATCCAACGATTAATGCGTTGCTCATACCTCAATTCACTATTTTTTAATAAAAAATATATTAAGATAGAGCATACTAGTCCCTGAAAGGCAACATATCCCAAAGTAAAAGAGAAAGTTCCAGGTGGTCGAAAATATCCCAATGCCCCTCCAAAACCTGCCCCCTCCATGTCGCCACCTATTCCACGGTTTACCCATGCGCTTTGAGGAGAATAGAATTGTATTATTATTAAAATTGTCATTGGAATAGAAAGATAAAGAATGCATTTACACATCCTAAGAACGTCTTCCCTATTTAATATTTTAACAGCCACTATGATAAAAGAAAAATGAAATAAATATATTCGTAGACCATAAAGTGCTACATACAAATTATGGTGAGCAAATAATAATGCAGTTACAAAAGCAATCACTCCAAATATCATTAAACATCTGGCAAAAATATTCTTTATCCATTTGTGTTGTATCCCAACACAAAATAACCAAATAACAATAGGTTCACGAACTAATAATAAAGGAGTAGCTAAGCTAGGAAAAATCCATTTTCTTAGAGCTCCTTCAAATATTAACAAAAAAAGATAAAGCCAAACAGCTAACTTGTAGTAAATATATTGTTCGTTACGTTTTGCAATTTTTCCTATAATCATCTATCAAATAATAAAAATGTATTTATTGATGCAACTAACTCTTCTCCATAACGAGACCATGGTCTTTGTTGAGCTGTTTCCATAGCATTCTTCCCTACTCGCTCAATATCCTCTGGATGTTTTAAAATATTGAGTAAACAATTACGAATCGCCAATACAGATCCAGCTTCCACTAACCATCCATTTTCTCCAGACTGAATCAAATCTCTCCCACACGTCCTCTCCGTTGTGATTACTGGAGTTCCTTGTGACATTGCTTCTGTTACAACAAGCCCAAAACCTTCAAATAAAGAAGGAAATACTAGAATATCATGCTCACGCATTGAATCCAAGACTTTATTATGTTCCAAATAAGATATATGATTAGTATTTAACAAAGCCTCCTTTAAAGGAGGACATCCATCAATATCTCCATTACCAACAACAGTTAAACTAAACCTATCATACAAACCATCCAATGCTTCAAACAAATAACTAAGTCCCTTAGCCTGACTCAAACGCCCTACGTATAGTAACCGTATTTTACGATTTTCAACAGGAACATATACTTTTTCTAAAGTAACAGCAGGGAAGCCATAAGGAATAACTTTAATGGGAGTCTTCAATGGATAAGGAAAATCATCTAATATAGATTGTTTTGTAAAAGAACTAGCAACAAATATACAGTCAGCCATTAATAATTCTTTATCCTTGCGAAGTAGCTTTGCCTCCGAGTCATT
>NC_021017.1:1885799-1909365 GCF_000210075.1 Bacteroides xylanisolvens XB1A | reverse complement strand
ACTTCCCCTCCATTTTCTAATAATAAGACGTATAATTTCTTTTAGCGGATACGTTTTTACATATTTTTTTAATCTCCTATCTAGGCTCCGACGACGAATATCTTTAAGAAACGGGAATGATGACAATAAATACAAAAGTCCTCCTTTAAAACAAGCAATACAAGTATGAAAACTCTCTAAAGCCTCCCCTTGATAAAAGCCATTTACAGCCCCACGAGTATTAGCATTACCTGTAGGATGAGATATTACAATTTTTTTCTGTTTATCCATGCCTTCCAATATATTTTTAAGTCTCCACTCAATAATGATGGTACAACCAATTTGTCGTGTACACATTCCCGTTTTTTTATACAGACAGCAGGATTACCTCCCATAACACACATTGACGGTACATCCTTTACAACCACAGCACCTGCACCAATTATAGAGCCATAACCAATATGCCGACACGAAGGAAGCACCAATACATTTGAAGCAATCCATACATAATCTTCAATTTTAATTCCATAATGTTTTTGTTCCCATTCTGGAGAATTTATACAGTGACTTGTTGTTATAATTTCACTATCATTACTAATAATAACATTATTCCCAATATGAACAGGTGAGCGAGTATCTAATTTATCACTACCAATAGATGTATTGCTTCCTATGATCAAATTAGAATTAGCATGTCGAGCTAAATTCATCGAAATTAAGGAATCCGTTCCTATTATAGCACCTCTCTTCAACGCCCTTTTACGAGCCATTTCGTATTTTATCCATTGCTTAACGCGCGGATACAAGCCTAATATAAAATGCACAAAATTTCTTTCACTTATCTTCTGATAATAAATTGATTGTCTAAACATAATCTAACTCAATTGATTTATTAAATCTAGATATGACATATATGTAGTCTCCCAATTATACTTCTCTACAAGAAGCCGAGCTGCATTTCCGATCTTTTCTCTTAAATGTGGGAATCTAATCAAATGGACCAAAGATTCTTCTAATTGTAAAGGATTTAAAAAGTCTACAAAAATAATATTCTCATTATCTTTCATCGAACTGTCCGTCAAAATCCCTTTAGCCGTAACTACTGGTAATCCATTTTTCAAAGCTGCTGCTAATGAACCACTTTTAAACGAACAACCATAGTAAGTATCTTCCGGTAAAATCAAAATGTCAGATACTAAAAAATAGGGATTTATTTCATCTATGTTAAGAACACCTGTTTTATATACAATATCAGACAAATCAGTAAAAGTATCATCTATTTTGCCGATAAACAGAACCTTTACTTTATGTCCACTTCTCTTCAATCTTTCAATTACCTCAAGACTTACTTTTATATTCCTCTGTCCAAAAAAAGCTATAATTATTTCATCCTTAGCTGCAACTTTATTTCTAAGAGATAAAATCTCTTCTCTACTATTTATTTTTTCTGGAATATTACTTACTATAGGAATTTGTTCTATTCTTGAGGGATAATCGGGTACCAAAGTATTTATTATTTCACAGTAATATTTTATACTTGTAGCTATAATATTACTATTTATCAGAATCTTTTTAGTTACATACCGCATCATATAACTTATTATATCTTGCTTCAACCCTTTACCATAAAAAGTACATACCTCATGACAAAATGTAAATAATGGCACTCCATGTTTTCTTATAGCCCGTACTAACCCTATTAATGCAAAAGGTAAGCCATAGGGATGAAAGCCATGCGGAACATATTGCAAAGAAACCATTTCAATCTGTCGTTCCTTTATCACATTAATTACAGGTTGGATAGCCTGTTTATTCCATACCTTTACAATTGGAAATATATTTATCCCGTTAATATGATAATCTATCCGCTCATCTCGTTTACATACCACTATTACTTCATGCTTATGCCGGACAAATTCTAAAGCAAGATTATATGTATAATCTCCTACCCCATCCACAAGAGGAGGAAAATTATTTGTTATAAAAAGTATTCGCATTATTTAATTGCATAAACTGTGTTTTGTTGTCTTCATAGTCACTTCCAATCTATTAAATATTTATGTTATCAAGTTTAAAATACAAGTCAACATGACATTTACGACCATAACAATCAATATTTTTCATTCTAGGACGTAACAGACGAAACTTGATATTACTCCGGAAATTCAGAAAAGACATTTTTAACTTATTCTCTTTACATGTCATCGTACCAATCATACATACTGGCACATACTTTATTTTCAACTTATTATGCAAACAAAAAAGTGGAAGCATCAACTCACTCATAAAGCCAAAAACACGTTGCTGAAATTTATAATTACTCAACTTCACATATTTTTCTATTTCAAACAATAAAGGAAAAAGCCATTCACAATAGCGATCACAGACCTCACGAGAAGTAAAAAACATATTAAAACAGATTCTACGGTTATCACGATAGAAAAAGTCGGTTATAGTTCTCTCATAATCGGGATAATGCTTTATAATAATACGATTCATTATATAAAAATCCTCCATCACATGTGCATATATATAATCGTATCCTACTGATGCTTCCATTCGTGAAGGCTTAGGCAAAATGATATCATAATCACCCAACACTTCTAGCGGATTACTATAGGAACCATATATCTCACTAAAATCAGCATCTTTGTATGACACATAACCTCCATTCATAAAATCAAAATATCTCCGGTAATGCGCTAACCCGATATAATCTACATCCTTTAGATTCTTCCACGCCCAATACAGACCTGTCAGTTCGCAGTAATTCGGATTTTTCGCACTAATATTATCACCCGTATCATCTCCCTGAAAGCCCAAATCAACCTTTGATGTAGCCTTACCTACTTGTAAAGGCATATACAGTTCGTTGTCCATCACAAAATCTTTTTTGTGGGCACATACTATTATCTTACTCTTGCTCATACCGTTCTAATGCACTTTCTATTACCTTATCCATATCATAATACTTATATTCCGCCAATCTGCCTCCAAAGATTACATTCGGCTCTTTATCCGCCAATTCCTTATACTTCTTATATAAAGCTTCATTATGACCATCATTTACCGGATAATAAGGTTCGCTTCCCTCCGTCCATTCCGATGAAAATTCCTTGCTGATTACCGTATCGGATTGAGTACCAAACTCAAAATGTTTGTGTTCGATAATACGGGTATAAGGCGTAGCAGCATCGGTATAATTTACTACAGCATTCCCTTGATAATTTTCAACCCCTTCTAATAGTTCTGTTTCGAACCTCACCGTACGATAAGACAGTTTACCATAGCAATAGCTATAATAAGCATCAACTGCCCCTGTATAAACCGTTTTGTCAGCTAATGCCATCCATTCTTTTCTGTTTACCATAAAATCAGCAGAGAGACGTACATCTACCCCTTCAAGCAAACGATTAATCAACACGTTATAGCCTCCAATTGGAATGCCCTGATAAGGATCACGAAAATAATTATTGTCGAACGTAAAACGCACTGGCAGACGACGAATGATAAACGCCGGAAGCTCCGTACATCGGCGTCCCCATTGTTTTTCTGTATATTCCTTGATCAGCTTTTCATAAATATCCCGCCCCACCAACGAGATTGCCTGTTCCTCCAGGTTTTGGGGTTCTCGTCCTTCCATTTCTCGCCTTTGCTCTTCTATCTTAGCCTGTGCCTCTACCGGAGTTTTCACCTGCCACAGTTGATAAAAAGTATTCATATTAAATGGCAAGTTGTAAAGCTCACCTTTATAATTTGCCACAGGCGAATTTGTATAACGATTGAACTCTACTAAATCATTTACGTACTTCCACACACGTTTGTTGGCAGTATGGAAAATATGTGCACCATATTTGTGAACATTGATGCCTTTCACGTTTTCGCAATAGATATTCCCTCCCGTATGTGAACGAACATCTATCACCAGACAACTCTTGCCATGCAATGTTGCCTGATGCGCGAATGTACACCCAAAAAGCCCCGCACCAACGATAAGATAATCATAATGTTTCATCTACTCTTCGATTTTATGATAATGATTGATTCTTTTATTTTTTGATATATTTCCCGAACACCCAACGGAACCACTACCGAAAACAATGTATATACCATCCACCAATACCAATCATTGTATAGCTGTGGTATATCCGTAGGAGCACCATGATTATCAGGCATGAAATAATAGCGAATGAGATGCAAAACCCGTATACAAAAATAATTTGCCAATAAAATGGTTATTGAATGCCTTCCTACGTAGGAAAGTACATTTTTCATACAGGAATTCTTATTGATAAAAGACGATACACCCAACACCAAATAGCAACCACATAAGCTATAAACAAGAAATAATGTAGGGTTCTCTAAATTCAATGTTGCTATATTGATATGATCGTATCCCAAAAAATATCCGGCAAGCAATATAGTCAAAGCAGTCAGTACTCCTGCAATTGTATACCTAACGCAGCCATCATACCTCTTCCAAAGAAAGCCTAAATAGAACAATATGGAAACAACGAGTGCTAGCTTTATCTGTACATTACATTTAATGTCCAAATAGACAAAAACACATCCCACAGAATAACACAACAAGAACAATGCCCCTGTTACAACAGAACGATATTGTTTAAACAATTTACCCATCCTAAAAATAACCCAACTCAAAATACTTGTAAAAAACAAAACAAGAAAGAAACCAGTAAGGCCCCATCATATCTTCTGTAGGTATAAATCTAGGAATAGTGGTAAGTCCCTTCCACATGGCCTCCCTGATACTGTAAACATTATTCTCATAGGGGGGGGGGAGAAGTTGAAGCTTCAAAAAGATATTGTGCAATAACACAAAGATAAGTCCCCACTTCACGAAAGGCACCCATAAACCAGTGATTCTTTTCCAGATAAAAGCCTTCGGATTATCAAGATTCTTATCGGAAAAGAAATACCCACTCATCATAAAAAAGAATGCCATGTGAAACATATAAATGAAATAAAATAATGCATCAGGACAATAAGCATGACCTATACACATCAATATAATGGCAATTCCTTTACCAGTATCCACCAGCATATTTCTCATTTCCGGCTTATCATTCGTTTTAATTTGTTCATGACTTTCAATCCAATCCCCCATACTGAATAGATTCGGGGATAATTGTTCCGCAACCAATAGTTGAAATCATCTCCACTATCTGTCCAACTACCATTGCAAAGATGAATGGCATAAGAATCTTTCTTCAGATAAATAGCATTACCCACGATAACCGATGAATTCATCAACATCATATTATGATTCAACAATTGATCTTCATCCACAAAACGATAACCGTATTTCAATATCAAGCGTGTAATATGCTTACCTATGGTGTAATCATCCTTACTATGATGTTCCAAATCAAAATGCAGAGTATTATAATAATCCAGACACTCCTTGAGATATGGCAAGCCACTAACACTTCCCATTACGGCAGACAAAACACCAAAACCTTCAATTAAGTCATTCGGATTTAAGGGTTTCATATCTTGTCCTATCTTACACTGTTCCGTCTCTTCAAAGAAAAACGGATGTACTTCATGCGAAGTAAAAAAGTCATAATTCAGAAACGGTGTGAATGATTTCATCACCTTTACATCCGTATCCATATAGATTCCTCCTTCCGTATAGAGGGCATAAAGCCGTACATAGTCTGCCACAAAAGCCCATTTCTTTGCCTGATAAGCTTCACGGACAAACGAAACTGAATCGAAATCAAAGCTATGCGCATCCCATAAACGTAACTCATAGTCAGGCATTCTCTCCGCCCATGTCTGCACACATTTTTTCACAAATGGAGACATTTCTTTTCCTCCAAACCAACAATAATGAATAACTTTAGGAATCATTTTTCTTGATTGATTATCATTTTTCAATAAAATAACACGTGGCTGCCATCAAATTCATATTTCAAGTAATGACTGCGCTCACCTATCTTCTAATCGTTTTTGTATATCTTTTATCAAAATCTTATCAGAGACATACCATGGTCGGAAAGAAATAACTCCCATACGATCGAGTATTCTTTTTATGTAATAAGTCACCAGATGATACCCCTGAGGTTTATGACATTTTTTTTACAGGCTTACACAGCAAAGAGTTGTAATAGTCCCATCGATCCTGCATCAAATGAAAGCACTGCTCGTACACCCACGGACTCTGTCCTGCATAGTGTATAATCGCAGGATGATTTATCGCTTCTTTCAATTGCTGCCTGTAAGGAGGTTCGTAGAAGTAATCCCTATGAAAAAAGATATCCAGAATTCCATAACGCAAGTCAAGAACTATTTTAGTGTCTTGGCACACATGATTGATGGCATCTTGATCGGGAAAATGTATCTGGGCTTCATTTTTCCTAGCCCAATTAATAATAGACTCACAAATATTGTGTTCTCTCCAATATTCAAGATTTATCATAAGCACGCCTGTACAAATATACTTTTTCTCTGCCCCATATAGACAACGCTCATAAGTTTCCGGTTTGAACGACTGGATATCTATTACCCCTGCTACCGATTTACCTTCCATATTTACACTGAAAAGATGAGATATATCACTATCTATCACAATGTCTGCATCCAAATATAAAATATTTTTCACCTCACATGGCAATACTTCCGGCAACAATATTCGGTACCATGCATAAATCGACCAAGTATCTTTAAGCCCTTTCAGCTTGCTGTCATCTACATTATAAATGTGTATAGAGGATCTCTCCCCCCGATTTTGTAATATATTTTCTAAAGCACATCTGTTTTTATCCGATATACCATCAGTCAATATATACACATTCAATGCAATTGAACTATTGTTTTCTACTATACTTTTGAGAGTTACCGCCACATAGGGAGCATAAGCATCATTAATACAAAAAGCTATATTCATCATATTTATATATTGATATTAAGTTTTCATCTCAATCGATTTTTCTTGATTGATTATCATTTTTTCAATAAAATAACATGTGGCTACCATCAAATTCATATTTCAAGTCTCGGCTACGCTCACCTATCTTCTTGGCAGGAATACCCGCCACCACCGCAAACGGTTCTACATCTTTTGTCACTACTGCTCCCGCACAGACCACTGCCCCCTCACCAATTTTCACATTATCAAGTACCGTCACTTGGGCCCCCAACCAAGCCCGACTACCAACATAAATTGCTCCCCGTTTGCTAGGACTACCCCGAAAATATGGATCATTCATATCATGGCTCTCTGTCCAAAGGTGTACCTCTGAACTAAGGTTAACATTTTCACCGATATAAATGCCTTGCCGTGCATCCAAAATACAATTATCACCGATAATACTGCCCCTGCCGATATGCAGACTATACCCCGCCCGGATCTCACAACCAAAATAAATGGTACTGTTCGGATGACAGTCTACCAAAAAAATATATTTATACACCCAATTACGCACAACATGAGATGGAAAATATTTTATGGTATGAATCAAATATTTTGAATATCCGTAGATGATACAAAATATTTTTTTCTTTAAAACTCTCGCCAAAGAGAATCCAGAAGCGTGTTCATTCCGTTTTTTTGCAAAGCAAGATTCATAGGGGTGGGCAGTTTTTCACAACACGCATTCAGACTATTATCTTTCTTTTCCGCAAGAAATGCTACTCTGCTACGTTGATTCACGATTCGCAAAGGCACACATAAAACAATGAATACCAGATAACGTCTGAAAATATAAAGTAAAACGATAAAGAATAAAAATTTCATTTTAGGTATTTATTACTGATTATTGCTGCAATTTTCCAACCAAACAAGAATTTGAGCACACTAATGCTTCTTCGTTTCGGCAGAAATAATACAGTATTTGTCTCTTTACAATATGCCTCAATTTGTGGCAATAGCGGCTTTATCAAGGGATAATTAAAGAATATATACGAACCCATCACACGCCCGCAAATTTTTCTCGTTTCCTCATCATTGCGATAAGAGTAAATCAAGTTACTTATAATACGATGCGTTTCACACACACTATCTATCGCTTTCAGAGACATCTGCATACTAACGCCATTACCCGTTTGCCACCATACGGCGTATTCACTTCTCACAGACAAAGCTTTATCCGCCGCTGCATAAATGCGTGCAAAAAATTCCCCATCCTGATTTTTTATAATACGTTCATTCCATCCTTTTACTCTATCTACCAACGAACGATGCATTAAATGACAATGAGGACAATTGAAGCCTTTCCCCCTCCAGATATCCAACAATAATTCTATGCCCGGAACATAATCTCTATCTATTCCCCTAGGAGGAAGGAGTCGTTGACCATCGGGATAATACATCCTTACAGGTGAAAAAACTACTGTCTGCCGAGTTCCTTCACTTAAAATGCGTTCTATCTGACTTTTTATTAGATTGTCAGAACAATAATCATCCGCATCCATGAATTTTACATATTCCCCTTTCGATTGTAAGAAAGCGTAATTACGTGCGGAATTCCCCCCTTTTAGTGGATTCACATATACATGTATTTGTTCCGATGCATATTGTTGAGCCACTTTTAATGATTCGTCTGTTGAATGATCGTCTACAATAATCACTTCTATATTAGGATAAGTCTGTCGCTTTATCTTTATTATCGTATCTGCTATATATTGTTGGGCATTATAAAGAGGAATAAGAACAGATACTAGTGGAAGCATATTCATTTTCTATATTATAAATTAATGAACTTATTTTGAATATAAAGCCGCAATTTGTCCACCAACGAACATCCGACTACAATCATCAACGACAATAAAAGAATCCAACCCAAATTATATTTTTCAAAATGAAAAAAAGAAGTCACCAAAGGAGGAAAATAAAAACTTGTATGAATGAGATAACAAGCCAATACGGAAGAAGCCAAATAATTAATACACTTATTATAAAAATAAAAGCGTTCTGCTGATACTACCAAACAAATGGCAAATATCAAAATGAACGGATTATAATACTTATTCACATAAGGCATTATAGCCGAATAATTACCTGCATACCAACCGTAAAAAACAGGCAACAAGAAAAGAAGAAGAGAAGGAAAAACAAGATATACCATTCTTGCTTTCCACATATCAGAAAGAAATCTTCTGACGTAACGTGCCACAGCATATATCTCAAGCAATGTGAACATGTTTAAAGCACTTTCTTTATACACCCACAATCCAACACTAATATACATCATTACCAGTATTAAAGCAGAAAACGAACGGATACTCAATTTATCCAAGGTTGCATTAATACTATCCGAAAACAGATAAATCGTAATATACGCATGCATGAACCATTGCCCAGAAATACAAAAAGCGCTGAGTATCAACAATTTTCCCCCCCCAATTCCGTTCGGATAAAAAATATGGGCAACCATATAAAACAAGAAAATATAGACAAAACATTGTAAAATAATATCTATCAAGCGATTCTTCTTAAAATGAATACCATAATAACCGGAAATAAACATAAATACAGGTACTCCAGTTTGTCCCAACGCATGGAATATAAGTTTGATCAATGTTTCACTGTCATGCCCGCAGACAAAATCCGCCGAATTATACCGATAGGCATTAGCACAAAAATGAAACATCACAATCATTGTCATCGACAATATACGTAATAGTTCAACCGACGAATTACGAGGGCGTTTTTTTAATACAGAAAGTATCATAAAGAGAACACTATTTATTTTTTCTACTATCAATCAATCGCCCAACAAACAACCGAATGGGCTTAAAGCAAACATAAAAGACCGGAATAAATACCAACAAGTAAATAGAAATAACAATCGTGGAATATTTTATCCATTCCCAATAAGTACGCGGCATATTAAGTTGTATAAAGTTCTTTATATACAAAACTATTGCAAATGAAACTATAATAATTAGAAGCAACAATAATTGCTTATGCCAATACTCCCTCACAGAAGATTTAAAGCCATATTTAAACAAGAAATAAGGCTTCCAAATATGCAGAATGAACAAGCTACTACAACAATCCCCTGCTATAACACCTGCAAGACCGAAAAAATATCCACCAACAAGTCCCACTCCTATGGTAATGACAAGTGTTGCCAAAGGTGCCCATACATCTTGAAATAGACCATAACCATAAATAAACTGTTCGGTTGTTCCACGAGTTTGACCTAAAAAAACATTTAAAAGTAAAATAATCACAATAGATGAAGATAATAAATACTTCTCACCCAGCCAGATCGAAATAAATGGATCTATCAATGTATAAAATGCAAATATCGTAAACGCTGCTGCTGCCATTCTCACCCCTTGTAATTCCCAATATATCTCTTTTATCTTTTTTATATTTCCTTGAGCTATGAGATTACCCACTCCCGCTCCCGTACTATTAAGGAGATTGTCAAACAGTTGTTGTACCTTAAACGTAATGATAGTATAGTTGCCATAATAAGTTACAATAGTCAGTGAACCATACACATAGATTAAAAACGGCAATAACTGATTCCGCCCCATACCTGCCAATACGTGTACAAACATCTGTTTCGCTTTGGTAATTATTATCTTATATTCTCTATAATACCGTTTACCTAAGCTTACCGAACAACAAAGCCAAGGATACGTTTTACTTATTTTATAATTCAAAATGAGAGCATAGAGAATATTAAATGAAAACTCAATTATAATCCAAACATAAAAATTACACCAATAAACAGCCCCCCCCATTTGAACCAAAGTCTTAATTATATTGGCTGTTTGAAAGTAGCCTGCAACCACATAGTTTTTTTGATCAGCTCCTAATAAGGTTTGCCGATAATTGATAAAATAGCCTATTAAAGAGGAGAAAAGAAAACCATAATATACTGCATATATCACTCCAATACTAATATTCGTATCACCAAAGATCAACGGAAGAAAGAAAGACAATATAATACCTAATACTAAAATAATAAACCCAATTCTACTATACAAATAGCCTAAAACAGAAACTATCTCAATTATCTTTTTCTCATCTTTATCAAAAATAGGTTTATAGAGCACATAACCAATAGATGCCCCAATACCTAAATCCGCCAAATTAAGAAAACTCAACAGGTTCTGTAAAGTACCTGTAAGTCCTAAAAATTCCGTTCCAAGATAATTAAGGAATATTTTTCTCGAAAAGAAAGATATTCCTAATACAAGAATATAAAAAATCAGATTTATCTTAGCATTGAGTACACTTTTCTTTATTCTAGATTCCTGCATACCTAAACTTTAATCAATTTCAATGATCTTTCCATATTATATCTGTCTTCAATGGTTTATTATTAAATATACACTCAGGTATATCGTTAGATTTGTGAATAGTACATCCATACGGGATAATAGTACCAGTAGCTATATTGACACCTTTCAATATAGTAGCATGCGAACCTATCCAGCAATGTTCTCCAATACGAACAGGAAGAGAAGTTTCCTGTACTTCTCCTTTCCAATAGATGGGATGTCCGTCATTATCAAGAACTGTAATATTCCACCCCATTAACGTACTATCGCCAAAAGAAATTTCTTTATTAGCAAGAATATTACAATTAGCATTGCAAAAGAAATCTTGTCCAAAACTAAGAGTAGCTCCTTGACGAACCACCACATTACTTCCTTTACTTATGCATGCTTTCCCATTGAATATCACCGTACTATCATCGAATACACAAAAGCGCGTTTTTCCTTGTCGCAAACCATAACTTCCACCCCACATACCTATTTTTATGTCATGTTTTTTTACCCCCCCAGTACGTTTATTCGGATTCTGGCTTTAGGAGAGATATAACATTTGGTATTCCAATAGATAAGAATCGGGCAGCAAATAGCCATCTTTCTTGGCATATATCTAAAACAGAATATATATGAGCGAATAATTGAAAGCCAATATAACATTTTTCCCATAATTACACTTTTTTACACTCACCTATTAAATAATGTAAATTCAAAAGTTTCAAAATTTACTTCTCCCCTATTCTTGTATAACAAAATCCTATTTCTTCCAATTCTGCACGATTCCAAATATTACGTCCATCTACAATGTAATTTCCATTCATCACCTTCTGAATCACATTCCATGTAGGTAAACGAAACTGTCTCCATTCAGTCATCAGCAGCAGGGCATCAGCACCATCAGCACAATCATAAAGGTTCTCTGTATAAGTCACCGCATCACCGATACGGCGCTTGCATTCATTCATTGCAATAGGGTCAAATACTCTCACGATGGCACCATCCTTCAGCAACTTATCAATCACGACCAAAGCCGGGGCCTCGCGCATATCGTCAGTATCCGGCTTGAAAGCCAACCCCAACAAAGCAATGTTTTTTCCTTTCACATCACCCATCAGACGGATAAGTTTATCATAAACAATACTTTTCTGACGATCGTTAACACGCTCCACTGCTTCAATCACCTCCATGTGATAGCCGTTGTCGATGCCTGTATGCACCAACGCTTTCACATCTTTCGGGAAACAGCTGCCACCATATCCACAACCGGCATAAAGAAATTTCTGACCAATACGCACATCAGCTCCAATGCCTTTACGTACATGGTTTACATTAGCTCCTACTCGTTCACACAAATTGGCTATATCATTCATAAAGCTAATACGGGTAGCCAGCATGGCATTTGCTGCGTATTTAGTCATCTCTGCACTAGGAATATCCATAAAGATTACACGGAAGTTCTGAAGCAAGAAAGGTTGATAAAGCTTAGTCATCACCTCCTCGGCCTTCTTACTCTCAATACCTACTACCACCCGATCAGGACTCATAAAATCTTTGATAGCAGCCCCCTCTTTCAGAAATTCGGGATTACTGGCTACATCAAAGGGGATATCTACCCCACGTTTGTTCAGTTCTTCTTGAATAACATCTTTCACCTTTTGAGCAGTGCCAACGGGTACGGTAGATTTTGTTACCAAAATGGTGTACTTATTGATATTTTGACCAAATTGATGAGCCACGGCAAGTACATATTTCAGATCGGCACTACCATCTTCATCTGGCGGAGTCCCTACGGCAGAGAAGACCACTTCCACATCATCCAGTACTTCAGTCAAATCTGTTGTAAAGTTCAATCGTCCATAGCCCACGTTACGTTTCAACAATTCATCCAAACCGGGCTCATAAATAGGCATTTCACCCCTTTTCAGTTTATTGATCTTATTTGCGTCTACATCCACGCAGGTCACTGTGGCACCCATTTCGGCAAAACAAGTACCAGACACCAAGCCCACATAGCCTGTGCCAACAATTGCTATTTTCATATATTGTTATTGATTAAATTCCTGCTAATTTTATGCAGAATTAAGAGTATATCTCATAGGGTAAATACTTGGAAGTATTCACCTATATAAAAATTGATTGATGTATAATTAAGTTTTTAAAGTTTATTCTTCCTTTGCTTTGTGTTCTCCATACACGTGATGTCAGCTAGCATTTGCAACAGACTGAATTATCCCAATTAACTCTTCTATCCACTTATCAAAACGAGGGCACTTTGCTCTCATCGTTTCTACATCCAGTTCATCAAGTACAAGTCCACTATCGGCTACCTTGTTGTAATTAAAAATACGTAATAGCCTTTTCGAAGGCGCAGTTTCCACCCCTCCGTTTATATCTTCGACGTTTGCATAAGAATCTATGATTTCCTGAATCTGATCCAGTTGCCCGCTATCATCAAGCAGCAGATTAAATCCATCCATAGAAACAAACAATAAAGTTTCAAACTCATATTTCTGTATGTAAGGCACCAACCTTTCATACCCCAGATCCGACTTTATTCCTTCCTCAATGGCATCTATATTCCTGCACTCAAGACTGTAGTTAGGAAAATCATTGGGTAATCTAAAGAAATCCAAGAAAGTGGTTATCCATACATTACCTTGCTGGGCGGCAACCCGCTCCACCTCATTCTTCAAATAAGTATAGTTCACATTTCCACCTTTTCTGTTCAGCTTACGATTAGTGGTAATTTTTTGGGCATTCATGCTCCATTGATAAGTCCCAACATACTTATAAAGATAGGGAATAATCATCTTATTAATGAAAGTAACCTCACAATCACCCTCTACGATAAAAACCAGTCTGTTTCCTTTTTCCATAGTGCCAGTCCGCTTTAGAAAGGCTGTCCGCCAACAAGATTCTTCTCCCACAACTCGCCCATACTATAATCCTTCAGCCACCCCTCCAAATCCTTTCCGTCCAGACGACAGAATACTGTTTCGTTTCCTTTTCTATCAGCAACGATAATATCTTCTGGAGCGAAATTATCCACCAAATTCACGGACTGAGTCGATACGATGATTTGAGAACTTGAAGATACTTTCTTCAACATGGCGCATAGTTTGTTAATGGCCAAGGGATGCAATCCCAGTTCCGGTTCGTCTATCAAAATGGTTTGAGGCGGTTCTGGTTGCATCAGTAATGCAGCCAGACAAATGAAACGCAAAGAGCCATCGGACAACTGATAAGCATTGAATGTCATATCCGGCACATCTTTCTGTTTCCATTCAAGACGAATTGTATTCGGATTCAATCGATTGGGTTCAAGCACGAATGAGTCGAAAAACGGCGAAACCGATGCCACCATTTTCTCTATTCGCAGGTAATGCTTGAGATATTTCTGTTTCAGTAAATATAAATATGGCGCAATGTTCGATCCGTCACGTTTGAGACGTACATTGTCGTGTAAAGGTGCAAAGTCTTTCATAGGCGACTTATCACCCGTATCATGGAAATGATAAATCTCAAACTGTTCCAACAAAGGACCTACATACCACGCCTGTCCACAGCGGTCCCGCTTGATAGACGCCTCTTCCTTGTTTGTGTCGCAGGTCTGGGTATGCCAGATTGCCCCACTGAGGAAGGCTGTTTTCGCTTCTCTCACAAACAATCGGTCCTGTGATTCCTCCAACACGACGATATATCTATTTTTACTGTGGTCGTGCGTAAACAACAAGTCCACGATGATTCGGTCAGTATACTTCTTGCCATTATAAAGCAGACAATTAGCTCCTCCTTTTCTCAATACATGATTTTGCAATTGTTGCTCATAGATATCACGTATCAGTTCAAAGGCTGAAATAAAATTAGTCTTACCTATACCATTTCCACCTATCAAGATATTGATGGGACTTAACTTCACCTCTTGTGCCTTGATGGACTTATAGCCTTCTATTGTTATAGCATCAATCATAATCTAACTTACATTTACATGCAAAGATAGCACATTTTCTCAAACAATGATACTTGTCGGTTACTCTTCTAAAAATAGTTCTTCAAAAAAGATTTTAAAGGCAAGAATTATTTCAGCTATTTATTCTCCCTTCGTTTTATGCTCCCCATAGCCATAGCCGTAACCATAGCGTTTGCCATAACCATAGTACTTGCCATACTTACCGTAACCATAATAATAACCATATTTCTTCTGTTGAAGATCCAAACCATTAATGACGGTGCAGAGATTGGGCAGCTTATTGTTTTCAGCCAGTTCGTTAATCAGCGTAAACTCGGCTTTACGGGTATAATCAGCACGACAGACATAAACGGACAAGTCAGCCACACGACCTATAAGCAAAGTATCTGTTACCATACCGACCGGGGCAGTATCCAGTATCACATAATCAAAATTCTTTTTCAACGTTTCAATCGCCTTATCCAAGCCATCACGAGCCAATAATTCTGTCGGATTAGGAGGAACTGTACCACCGGGAAGAATATACAGACTCTTGCTGACATCAGAAGCCTGAACGAGATCCATCAGATTCTTTTCAGAATTCGACAGATATTGAGTAATCCCCTGTTCTTTTCGAGCAATATTAAAAACTTTATTCAAACCGGGTTTACGAATATCAAGACCGACAATAACTACCTTCTTTCCTAATAAAGAAAGACTGACAGCAAGATTTGCTGATATAAATGATTTACCTTCGCCACTGACCGTTGAAGTCACTAGGATTACTTTCTGACCGTTCCCCAACATAAATTGCAAATTCGTACGCACATTACGGAAAGTCTCACTCATCAGGTTATTTTGATTTTCAAATACGGTTATAGAACCTGTTTTTTCTGCAGTCAAAGGCACATCTCCTACAATAGGCAGACGAGTCAGTTTCTCTACATCGCCACGACCTTCAATCTTGAATTTAGTAAGACCGATCAGAAAAATGACGCCGATGGGCAAACCTACTCCCAACACGAAAGCAATCATATAAATCATTTTAGGTTTCGGAGAAACCGGACCTCCTTCAGCTGCCGGCTCATCTATAATCTTAGCATTATTTGCCGTAGCAGCTAACGTGATAGCATTCTCTTCACGTTTCTGCAAAAGCATCAGATAAAGTCCCGCCTTAATCTCTTGTTGACGGGCAATACTTACATACTGTCTTTCCTGTCCTGGAGCGTCACTGATACGACGGGAAAAACGACTAGCTTCACGATCCAAATCAGCCTTGACTATAAGTAAACCTTGCAACGTTCCGTCAATAGCAGTTTTAACATTCGCCCTCATTGCACGAATACTCATATCCAGATTGATAATCATCGGATTGTTTTCAGTTGAGGTACGCAACAAACGTTTACGTTCGATAACCAGTTCATTATAACGTTCTAATTGAGTAGTCAGTCCATTGTCTGTTAAACCAATGTTACTGGGAAGCACCTCATATTCATTCAATGGATTATTGATATATTTCGCAAGGTCACGAACCAAATTAATCTGTGTACCATTCTCCACTCTTTTCTTTTCATATTCAGCATTTCCTGATACAGCTAATTGAGCATCACTGCTTATATCCGTCAAACCGGCATTCCGCTTAAATGTCTCCAACTTTTCTTCCGTATTGCCCAATTCCTCATCTATAATCTTAATACGCTCATTGATAAACTCTCTCGTCTTTTCAGCCACTTCATTTTTATCATTGTTCGTATTCCGGTTATACATTTCCATCAGTTTATTGATAAAGTCCTGTCCACGCCGTATATTCGTATTAACTAATGAGACTGTGGCAACGGAAGTTGCTTTAGAAGTGGGCGCAATCGTTAATGCCCACTGATACCCCTTTGCAACTCCAAACGGCTGGCTAACTACCGCACTGATATGCCGGACATCCTTCTGGCCTTCGACCTGACCGTTTGACAACGAATCTCTCAATGTGAATCCAAAGGTCCCTACATTGGTAGGAAATACTGCCGGTAACTTATCAAAACGCTTATTATATTCATTCAAACCCACTTTCAGATTCACATCCAGTCCACCATCGGAAGCCAGTTTCATGTCAATCAAAGCCGCATTTGGAAGTTTGTCCGCTTCTTGGGCTGTCAAATTCACCACAACAGGAGAAGTCTTATACATTTCTTGCCTGGGAAATTCATCCTCATCATAATAAGTAATATAAAGTTCCAAATTATTGACGACCTCCTTGAGTATAGTCTTTGAACGGAGTACTTCTATTTCATTATCAATGCTCTGTGCTGAAGTAATGACTCCTCCTAATCCCAAGTTTTCTAAATCTGCCGATCCCGAATTTCCTCCTTTCTTATCATCCTTTATTATGATAGAAGCAGAAACCTGATACACAGGGATCTGGAAATATAAATATCCCCAAGCACCTATCAAACAAATCAAAACAGAAGCGACAAACCAAGGCCAATGGATTATATATCTGAAAAGAAGTTCCTGATAATTGACTTTCTCTTCATCCAATTCATTCATATTATTTTCGTACGAGTTTTCTTTCATTTTTGATTAATTTATTTTATGACTTTATTTTAGTATATTTAATAATAGACTTGCTATTGACAACAAAACTGAAACACCGGAGAACCACAATCCCGTACTAGTTCCAACATCCGAATTCTTAGCCTTAGTCTTATTAGGTGTCACATAAATTATATCATTCTGCTGTAACTGATAATAAGGCGAAAGTACCGTTTCAGCCTTATTCAAGTCCATAGTAATAATTTCCTGCTTGTTATCTTGCCCTGTCCGGATCAATTTCACATTATCACGCATACCATAAATAGTCAAATCACCTGCCATAGCGAGCGCTTCCAACAAATTAATTTTCTCGTTAGAGACTACAAAGCTTCCTGGCTTAGTAACCTCTCCCAATACCGAAATCCGATAATTAACAATACGCACAGTCACAAGCGGCGCTTCTTTCAAATAAACCTTCAACTTATCTATAATCAGATTTTCTATTTCCAGTTTAGTCAATCCACCTACATGAATCTCGCCCAATACTGGAAAGTTGATATTCCCCTGATTATCTACCAAATATTGCTGTAGAGCAGGTGATGCAGTTCCTTGTCCTACCGTCTTTCCTTCTGTTCCACTACCATTACCTGAATTTATCAAATTGAAAGGTGCAGCCAGTTCCGGAGTAGAACAAGATACGGCAATCGTCAACAAATCCTTGGGCATAACCTTCACACCTGTCTGACGAACACTCTGTTCTGTATCATTCACAAAAGTCGTATCCTGCAAATAAGGCACTTTCTTATATGATTGGCAGGATACCAGCAAAAAAGCAAGTAACGCACCAAAAGTCAATCGTTTCAATTTTCTCATAACCACCTACTCATGTAATTTTACAACTATTGATTTAATCTTTATTCAATTTCCAATTCCTCACCTAATAAGCCTCTTTATCCCCGCGGATTACGTTATACACAGTTTTATACATGATATATAAATCCAAAAGAAACGTCCAATGCTCAATATACCAGATGTCACGTTGCACACGTCCTTCCATCTGCCAAAGCTCCTTCGTTTCTCCACGGAAACCTGTCACTTGTGCCCAACCTGTAATACCAGGCTTTACAAAATGACGAACCATATATTTATTTATTAAATGAGAATATTCTTCTGTGTGCTTCAACATGTGCGGACGGGGACCCACTAAAGACATATCCCCTTTCAGGACATTAATAAATTGAGGAAGTTCATCCACATTCGTCTTACGAATCAGATCACCAATTCGGGTTTTACGAGGATCATGTTCTGTAGCTTGTAATGTATCACATTGAGCATTTACCCGCATTGAGCGAAACTTATAACACCAGAATTCACGACCATCCTCCCCGCTTCGTTTCTGCTTGAAAAAAACAGGCCCAGGCGAACTAATCTTTATAGCCAGTCCCACAATGATGTATATAATCGGGAAAAAAGTACAAAGGAACAGTAGCGAGCAAATAATATCAAAGCCACGTTTCATCATACGATTTTCCAATAATTCAAGTGGCTCACGACGGATAGAAAGTACCGGGACATTACCTAACATTTCAAAATACATTCTCCGTTTCAGATAGTTCCGGACATTGGGAACGCTAAAGAAACGAATCAGATGATTCTCACAATAGTTGATAATCGGCACAATTTCAGCACTACGGGCGGAAGGAAGGCTACAATAAAGCTGGTCTACCTTTCCCGCATTACGGGTCAAATAATCAACAGCTTCACACGGCTGTCCCAAATAAGCTATGTTCATAGGATAGCGATCTGACGGAAAATCTTCAAAATATCCCAATACACGATACCCGGATGTCGGATCATCTGTCATGGAATGATAAAGTTCCTGCATATTTTCATGGCTACCCACCAACACTACCTTTCGGACATTTTCCCCACTTTTGCGATAAAGCTCCAGAATAGATCGGAACGTCAGACGATAGGAAATGATAACGATAATGAGAACTATATAAAATACCCCCAACTGACGCAGATTGACACATTCAAAATGGAATATATATGAAAGCCCAAAGACTATCAATACAAAAGGAATCATATTCCGGGCCACCCGAAGCATAATTTGTTCCGGGCGAACCACCGGACGATGAAGGATCACTCCTGAACGGATGTTGCAAACCAGATAACATAAAGTCATCAGAGCCATGTTCTGGAGAAGAGGCATTGAATACTCAAATAGAGACCGGTTTTCCCAGATCGAAGTAAACATCCATAACAGCAAGTTCAATAAGATGATGTCCCCTAGAAGGACAAACGATTTTAGGACTTTATTGAAACGTTGGACTTCCTGCATTATTTTATTATCAATTGATTAAATTTCTTTCCCATCACCCGTGTTTCTCACGATAATCAATATAACGGTCGACCCATTCAATTGCTTTGGCTCGAAATTCCTCTTTGGTATGACAGTCATAGAAGTAAGCCAAAAGACGGGTGAAATGGCTTAAACGAACGTCTCCCCTTTTATAACCTTTGCATAGTAGACAGCTTTGCCCAAACCTATTTCAGCGCACATGGGAGCTATCTTCACACCTGCTTTCTTAAACTGCTCGGCGATGAAAAGGCCGAGTGCTACATGAGAGTACTTTTTCATTTTTGTAATTCTGTTAATTGTTAAAGTTATTAAATAATACATGATTCTACCTATAACTGTTCTGATATGTCAGAACAGTTGATTTAAAAGCTATTCCTACCTTCGCCCCGCGTTTTGAAAATTCAAGGCGAAAATCAAATAATTAGATACGTTATGACAAACGATTTTAGAATGTCTTATTTCATGCCTCCCATTGCGCCCATTAAAGACGAACACGGACAATTAGTTACTCCTCCTACGCTTATTCCCTGCTGCGAAGTCTCCGTAGAGCAAGTCTTTCAAATGATTACCTGCAACGAGAATCTCAAAGTTCTGACCGAACAAGTACGCAACTCCGAAGATATACGGACGGCAAAAGCATCACTATTACCATACGTGACTCCCTGTGGTACATTCTCGCGTCGCAGCAGCAAATGCCTCATAGATCCTTCCCTCCTAACAGTAGTAGATATAGACTATCTCACCTCCTATCAGGAAGCAGTGGAGATGCGTAAGACGTTGTTCAATGATCCTCTTCTCCACCCTGTGCTCACGTTTATCAGTCCTAGCGGACGAGGCGTAAAAGCCTTCATACCCTATAATCATTTACCCATGGCCGATGACGCAAACTGTATTACGGAAAAAATGAAGTTAGCAATGTTATACACTGTGATGATCTATGGTACAGGAACACCTCCTCCTTTCGGAGAAAAGAAAAAAGGCGTGGACTTTTCCGGTAAAGACATTGTGAGATCCTGCTTCCTTTGCCATGACCCGGGAGCATTATTTAGAGCCACCAACGAATAACCATAAATCATAAATTATAAATCATAAATCAAAATAATGACTGATATTGAATCTTTACGCCGCCTCACTGAAGCGGTTGAAACTGCAGGAGCGGATATTGCTCCTACCTATGCTGAATATGTACAACTGGCGTTTGCCATCGCAACGGATTGCGGAGAAGCGGGACGCGAGTTTTTCCACCGTTTGTGCCGGACGTCCGCCAAGTACCAACGTGAACATGCCGAACGGATATTCTCCAATGCTCTCACTACCCGACATGGGGAAGTGCACCTGGGTACGGCTTTCCATCTTGCCGAAATGGCAAATGTGAAACTCTGTAATACGGAAGTTATGAACAACCGTAGAAATACAGAAAATACGGAAAATACACCGTCCAAAGTTCTCACACACGCACACGTATATAATAAGGTGGAGAATGACGAACCGGACGAATCCGAAGAACTGCTGAACGGTAGTGACCCGAACCAGCCATTGCCCACTTTCCCCGAAGCGGACTGGCCGAAAATCCTCTTGCTCATCATGAGCTATGCCACCAGCCCTACCCAGCGTGACGTCATGCTGATTGGAGCATTGACTGCCATAGGTGCCAGCATGGAACGATATGTGAGATGTCCATACGCCGGCAAACTCCAGTCTCCTTGCCTGCAAAGTTTCATCGTGGCTCCTTCTGCCTCGGGTAAGGGAATTCTTTCGCTTATCCGTCTGCTCGTCGAACCTATCCATGACGAGATCCGCCAACAAGTAGCGACAGAGGTCAAGGCTTACAAAAAAGAGAAAGCCGCCTACGACGTCATGGGAAAAGAGCGTAGCAAAGTGGAAGCTCCCCAAATGCCCAAAAACAGAATGTTTCTCATCTCTGGCAATAACACCGGAACAGGTATTCTGCAAAATATCATGGATGCCAACGGCACAGGACTTATCTGCGAAACGGAAGCAGATACTATTTCTGCTGCCATCGGCTCGGAATACGGACACTGGAGCGACACGCTCCGCAAAGCGTTCGACCATGACCGTTTGTCGTACAACCGGCGTACCGACCAGGAATACCGGGAAGTAAAGAAAAGCTATCTGTCCGTCCTGCTTTCCGGTACGCCCGCACAAGTGAAACCACTTATTCCCTCGACAGAGAACGGTTTGTTCTCGCGCCAACTGTTTTATTACATGCATGGTATATGGGCATGGATCAATCAGTTTGAAAGTGGCGAAGCCGATCTGGAAGCTATCTTCACAGACATAGGCCTGGAATGGAAAAAGCAACTCGACCTGATGAAAACACATGGAGTCCATACGCTCCGGCTCACCGACGAGCAAAAGCAAGAGTTCAACACTCTCTTTTCCGATTTGTTCTTCCGTTCGGGACTTGCCAACGACAACGAAATGAGCAGTTCCATCGCCCGACTGGCTGTCAACACGTGCCGTATCATGGCAGAAGTAGCTATGATACGTGCACTGGAATGTGATCAACCTTACCAATTCAAAAATTCTTCTATCCATCTGCTTACTCCTGATAAGGAGATTGCCACTGATAATATCAAAGACGGCATTATCACCCGTTGGGATGTAACGATCACCGCTGAAGATTTTAAAGCGGTTCTGGAGCTTGTAACTCCGCTTTATCGTCATGCCACGCATATCTTGTCTTTTCTTCCCTCCACAGAAGTCAAGCATAGAGCCAATGCCGACCGGGATGCACTTTTCGAAGCAATGGGCAACCAATTCACCCGTGCACAGTTGTCGGAGCAGGCTACAATCATGAAAATCAAACCTAACACTGCTTTCGGCTGGCTAAATCGTCTGATTAAAAAAGGATTGTTTACCAACGCAGACGATAAAGGCATCTATACGCGTACGCACGTGTGCGTGTGTTAGGGAGAGGGGGGTAAAAGTGTATTTCTTGTATTTTAATAAAGCATCGCTTTAGCGTTCGTAAAGCATAGGTTTAGCAACCATAAAGCGCCGCTTTATCCCACACAAACCGCCTCTATTCCTCTCTCCATCTCCCACTTTCATTTTTCAACTCTCAACTCTCAATTCTCAACTCTCAACTCTCAACTTCTTCAAGGTTCTCCCAAAGCGTCCACAATCACTCTCACCTCCAACGGTGTGAATGAGCGACGCTTTGATTCGTACCCTAAGTCGTACAGACGTTGCAGAAGTCCGGGACATAAAGAGATCCATTTCTTCATTTTTCGATAAGCAGCAATGTCGGTAAGTGTCGGAGAATAAAGTTGCGCCAGTTCCATGCGCCCGTAGGCACGTATTTTGAATTCGGTCATAATGGATAAAATTTTGATTTACAGTTACAAAAATAACAAAATAGTACCACATAACCAACGCTTTTCCATTGAATAAACGACCATTACGACATATAATTGACAACAATCGTGTGCAATCGAAAACAATTGATTTATCGATGTTTCAGGATA
>NC_021017.1:1883126-1885537 GCF_000210075.1 Bacteroides xylanisolvens XB1A | reverse complement strand
AAAACCAACAGCAGAAAGGCCTGAATGCAGGCAAGTGGTTCGCCCGTGCGGTAAGCGACGAGACATTTGATTTGGCCAAGCTTGCCGAACACATGTCGAAACACAATTCACCGTATTCCGGTGGTGTCATCGAAGGTGTACTTTCTGACATGGTAGACTGCATCAAAGAATTGCTGCTCGACGGCAAATGCGTGAAAATCGACGACCTTGCCATCTTTGGGGTAGGCATCCGAAGTAAGGCGGCTGAAACACTGGAAGATTTTTCGTTAGAGAAAAACATCACTGGTATGCGCCTTAAAGCTCGTGCCACCGGTAATTTGTCGACTACCAACCTGAAACTCGACAGTCAACTGAAGCAGCAAGCGGAGTATCAGAAACCAACTACCCCTGGTGGAGATTCCGATTCAGGCAATACGCCGAATCCAAATCCGGGCGGAAGCGGTGAAGCACCTGACCCGGCTGCCTAAGGGAATATTATTAATTTATTTAAAACCTCTTCTTTATGAGTAATTCATCTTCTCCCCGCTCCGTATGGAGCTTCATTATCAAAGTGATTATCACCGTTGCCACCGCTATCGGAGGCTTGATCGGAGTACAAAGTTGTATGTAGCCCCATGCGCACCATCACGCTGATTATCATTCATTGCAGTGCCACGCCGGAAGGAAAATTCCTTTCGGCGGAGGCTTGCCGACAAGATCATATCCAACACCGTGGGTTCCGTGACATCGGTTACCATTTCTACATCACCCGCGATGGAGAAATTTGCCAGGGCCGTCCTCTGGAAAAGGTCGGGGCACACTGCCGTGACCATAACACCCATTCGATAGGTATTTGTTACGAAGGAGGGCTGGATATTGCCGGACGTCCCCAAGACACACGTACATTGGCGCAACGAGGTTCCTTGCTCGCTTTGCTCCGCGAATTGAGGAAAAGATTCCCCAAAGCATTGATTGTAGGCCATCATGATTTAAATCCGATGAAGGAATGTCCGTGTTTTAACTGTATCAAAGAATATGGAGAGTTGTAAGGATCATCTAAGTATATTGACCAGCAGACTGGCAATAGACACTAAGATAGAAAATCCCGAAATCCACATCGTGGTACTTGTTCCGATGTCCGCGCTCTGTGCTTTGGTTTTATTGGGAGTGACATACAGGATGTCATTCTGTTGCAACTGATAGTAAGGAGATAATAACAAATCCGCGTCGTTCAGATTGAGTGTAACAAACTGTTTATGCCCGTTCTTGTCTTCGCGGATTAGTTTCACATTATCACGAACACCATAAATGGTCAAATCTCCTGCCATGGCAAGGGCTTCGAGTACATTGATCTGCTCATTCACCACCGGATAAACACCCGGAGACGCCACTTCTCCCAAAACCGAAACTTTAAAACCGGACATACGGACTACTACCGTAGGTCTTTCTTTCACGTAAGATTTCAGTCGCTCCGTTATCAGGTTTTCAGCTTCGCGACTCGTTAATCCGTTTAAAGGGAGTTTACCTAAAACCGGATAATTGATATTTCCCTGGTCATCCAACAAAAAGGTACTGCCTTGTGCATTGAATGGCTGCGAAACAACCGGATCGGAAGTAGAAACAAGAATGGAAACCTCATCTCCCGGTATCAACCTGGCGTCCTGAACAGGGGAAACTTGCGTATTCACCTGTTTCAAAACCTCCGCATCCTGCAAATAAGGTACTTTCTTATAGGATTGACAAGCTGAAAAGAAGAAGAAAGAGAATATCAGTGCAAAAGCACAAGAAAACTTCATATTCATGTAATTTGTGGATAAATGATGACGAGTACTAGTTTTTCTCGCAGATAGCTTCGACATAACCAATAGGCATATTCACGCAAGCGCATCCCAGCATATTCAGCCGGACGGCAATCTTGCTTTTGCCATCTACATTAACCAGTTCACCAACCAGCCCGGTCAGAGGTCCTTTCACAACACGAACCTTCTCACCACGTGCCAAAGGAGAGCTGTTCATACAAATAGCTTCCTCTGAATAGTCGAGCATGAAACGAAAACGAGCCATCTGCTCATCTGGAATCACCGCTGGAGAGCTCTCACCACGCATCACCATATAACGGCTCACTGTAGAAAAACTTAGAACTTCTTTGCGTTCTTTCGGATTAACGTGTACAAACACCATCATTGGAAGAAGGACAGACTCAACCATCTTGCGCCGGTCACTCCACTGATGAATTTCCTGCTGAACAGGAACAAAATTCTCAATCCCTATTTTATCTAAACGTTCGGCTACTTTCTTCTCGTGATGCATACGAACCAGAGCAACATACCAGCGTTTAGAGTGTGCTACGCCTTCCCCTGTCCCATCGCTAGGCCCAGCACTAATTGATTTCGGCTTTGTTAAAATCATGTTTTTTTACCTCATGTTCTTCC
>NC_021017.1:1852640-1882163 GCF_000210075.1 Bacteroides xylanisolvens XB1A | reverse complement strand
GACCGTAACGGCGTAAATGCTCACGGGTGACCTGTCTGAACGACACGTTAGACGTGCCGCAATATTTGCTGAAAGAGAAGAGCGCATTCTTGTAGACATGCGCCGTAGAATGCCGTCCCTCCTTTCGCAAACGACCGATGTAGAATTCCGCACACCGGCTAAATCCATTTTTGTTCCTCATTACATCATTAATTATTTGGTATATTATGCCATTTGGCAAGTGGCAAAAGAACGAAAAACTTTCTAATTCTTTCCTATTTCAAACGAAAATCTTATCTTTGCAGCAAGGAAAGTATGCTATTACATAAATTGAATTTAGCAAGCTGGTTAAGAAATTAACAGATCGGCTTGATGTCTTCTTCGGAAGACTATAGGTTTTATCATTTGCCGTAGTCGCAGACTGCTCTGCGTGCTCGTTTATACATAAAGAATTTTTTAGTATACTTTCCTCTATTAATGACAGAGCAAGAAATTAAGATACGTCAGCAAGTAGCTCAGTCTTTTCAAGATATAAAGACTGTTGCAGATTTGACTAAACTGATGAATGAGGTTTGGTCATACTTATGCAAAGGTGTACATAAAAGAATTCCACTAAAAGACGTGACCTATTTTAGTAATTATAAATTGGCTAAAGATGCATATTACAAGTTTTTAATTCCTAAAAAAAGCGGAAAAACACGTGAAATACAAGCACCCATAAAAGATTTAAAACGTCTGCAAATATGTCTGAACTTTATCCTGTCCAGTCTCTATCACCCTCATCCTTCCGCTAAGGGTTTTATTTTGGGACAAAACATAGGTGACGCAGCAAAACCACATGTAAGAATGCCTTATGTTTTTCATTTAGATTTAAAAGACTTTTTTACTTCTATTTCTCTTTATCGGGTAAAGGCCTGTCTTACATTACCTCCATTCAATCTGAATGGAGATAAAGAAAGAATAGCTTATTGCATTGCCAATATATGTTGTACTAATGACGGCAACAGAGCCTTTTTACCTCAAGGCGCACCGACTTCTCCCATTTTATCTAACATTGTAAGTCTGCGCCTGGACCGTAAACTTACCGGACTTGCCAAAAGATTCAGTGCTAGATATACACGCTATGCAGATGATATAACTTTTTCATCCTATCAGGACATCGCAAACAACACAGAGTTCCAGCAAGAACTAGCCAGGATTATTTCGGGACAGAACTTCCAAATTCAACCTTCCAAAACCAGAGCAGAAGGCAGAGGCTACAGACAGACTGTTTGCGGCTTAACGATCAATGAAAAGGTAAATGTCTCAAAATCGTATGTCAAAGAGATTCGGTTATATTTATATTTATGGGAACGATATGGATACGAACGCGCGCAGATGTATCTCGATTCAGATATAAAGAAAACGAAAGACAACTGTTCTGACATTCCTCAATTATCCAACTATTTAAGTGGAAAAATCCAATATATGCGGATGATAAAAGGAAATGGTGATGCTACTTATAAGACATTGCAAAATAAATTTATTTACTTATATATTCCTCAGTGGAAAGAATGGAAAAAGAATATACTCAATTTCTGTGATGCAGTACAGAACTCTAAATTAAGTATAGAAGAGCTAAATAAATGGTATAAAACAATTAGTACAAACATCAATATACACCTGCTTAAAGACACACCCCTCTATACTTCACTTACCAAAGCTCTGTCTTGTTTAACTTTAAAGGCATCTGACACTCCCACACCGACTGTTTTTAAGGAACAAACACACAATGCCACACTACTACCATCCTTTTTATATGAGAATTTCAGCAAAAACGATCCGCTCAAATTTATCACTCATATCTGGGATGGAAATGCTGACAATTGCAAATTTGAAGGATATGAGGATTTTATCCGAAAGGAACAAATTGCATTTAAAGAGATAACCGAACGTTTTAAAACAATAGATAAGAATCTTTTTTACTGTTTTTACGGTTTTCTACATAATACCCTCAACAACAGAGGATGGGGGCAATATAAAATAAAATCCGGATGGAGTTCTTCATGGCTAAAAGCATGGTGTTCTGAACATCCGGAACGTTCTCCTTTCGATTGCCCGATTCCGGAAAATAAACGCGAAATAGCAAAAAATGTAAAATTGAACTATTTCAGTGATATCGTAGAACTATTTAAGTCTGAATTTCAGTTCAGGCTGGAGACACGTCAACTAAAGAAACTTCTGCGAGAACTAGTCAAGCAATATTTAAATTTCGATTTTCATGTTACTTTTGAACTAACAGACACCAAATTATACACAAACGTATATATGATACGTAATATTCTATCCGACATACTACATGACATGGCACAAAGGAAGCAGTTTCCCAACATTCTCGTAAAAGTAGAAGACCTTGGTTCTGATTATGTAGACATCTTACTTAGTCAACAAGATTCGAATTATTACGCCACTCACCAACAACTGATGCAGGAAATTGAATCAGGAGATTTTTGTGAATGGAAAAGAAAAATGATAAACTTATGCGACTGGTATGTGGAAGCACAATGTAAAGATGGAGTATTCCGCATCAAGTATTTAAATAGTATTCAGTCTGATCGGACAATAGCAGAACCTTTACTTTTAGATGGAGTAAAGGGATTCACTCACCGAATCCGTATATATAAACATTATGCTTATGAAAATCCTAATTATAGATGAAAAGAAAACACGGCGAGAAGAGCTTGCTTCAATAAATAAGGAAGTAAACAACATATTGAAGAACTGTGACCAGCTTCACATCCTGACAGGGAACGAATGTACTTCTTTTATTGAAGAAATTCGTTCCAACAAAGAGACATCCCATATTGCGAAGTATGCAATCATTTGTTGCCACCACACATTTGTGGAAAAAATAGAAGATCAGCTAAAAGAGATATGCCGGAAAAACAGTATTCCACTAATTTTCTTTTCCGGACGTTATTCCTACTCCTACATGAGTGATAATGTATTGCAACTGAGCGTCGACAAATTTTACACACAGGCATTGCCATGCATAGTGCAAGATATAAAAGCAGAAAATCCGCTGATACTTGAAAAAATAGAATTCGGAGAAGATTATGAAGTTGCCATATTAATGAACACAAGAAATAAATTGATAGAATGGCTTGAAGCTGAAGACGACACGCAGACATATTCAGAACTTGATTTAGACAGTTATGTATTAGAATTAGCCAACGATGCTTCGTTAACCGAATGTGTGCATGAAGATAAAGGGTATAATCCGACCCTATTACGCGAACAGATTAATAGTATATCCTCACTTATAAAACAAAAAATATGAAACCTGCCTTGATTTATTATAAAGAAAATGTATTTTCTCAACTTGATTATTTTCAAAACATCCGTTTAGCCACTTCCGGACACACTGTTGATGAAAGATTTTATCTGACATTCAATGACTTATCAGAAAGCTACAACAAAGAAGGAATCACAGCCATTTTCATTATGAACACATTATCTGATAATGCTATAGAATTGCAAGGACTTCAGATGGCACACTATATACGTATTATAACCAGAGGCGAAGGAGTAGGAAAGCTGCCCATTTTCTTAATTGGTTCAGAAAATATCACCGAATTATTACGTCTTTCAGATTATTCCTCCATTCTACAGACTCCGGCGGTGGAACTTTTACCTTATTCTAAAGAAAAAGTGAAAAATGTCATTGACAATATTCATGCCTATAAACATCTGGAAAATTATGAAGCATATCTAAAAAAAACTCATATACCTCAACCTAACAACTATCTTTCCCATCATTCTATAACAAGCGAGTGGTCTCTCTACCAATGGTCTAAATGTCTGAATATCAAATCGGCTATAGAAAATCATATTGAAATGAATTTATATTACAGGTATGTTACATCACAACACCCCGAGTGCGGCGATAAAGTAACGATTGATTATCCTCCATATCCATCAGAATCAGAGTCGGAAAAAAAACGCATTCTTATTATTGATGATGAAGCAGATAAAGGATGGGGTGAACTTTATAAGGCATTATTTTCCCACTACTCCAACATTGAAGTAAACACGCTGAAAGGCTTTGATTATGCATCTGACACCAAAGAAGCCTTACTCCAAAAAGTAAAGGAGACAATTAAAGAAAAAAAGTTTGAACCGTATCATTTAGTATTACTTGACATCCGGCTACTGCAAAATGACTTTAAAAAGAAAACAGACTTCTCCAGCTTTGATGTTATCAATATGCTACAAACACTTGATAAAGGAATCCAAATTATCATCGTGACAGCCTCCAATAAGGCGTGGAACCTGCAATATGCTTTAAACAGAAATGTATTTGCTTACATCACTAAAGAATCTATTTTTGATAAAAGTCGTTCTAAAGAAAAACTGGAAGAGTTATTAAAACAGTCTGTTGACGCAATCTCTAAAAGTCGTTTTCTCAAGAAAGTGGCAGAAAATGAAAAAAAGATTTTGGACAGATTAAACGATAAAACAAGCACAATAAGTGTTCCTATTAGAAAAAGGATGCTTCATAATATAAAGGAACAAATAGAAATAGCATGGATCATGTTAACAAATTACCGCTTTGATGAAAGATATCTACGATATGCTTACTTGTCATATTATCAGATTCTAGAACTTTTTGCAGAACCAAGCCCTGATATGTATATCAAAATCAAAAACAAAAAGGATATTTATTGCGAAGATATAAACGGAAATGATATTAATTGTTCTGAAAAGCTAAAAATGATATATGATAAAACCTGGAAGGGCAATTTGATCCAACAAACACAAGGTACTCATAAAGAAAAAGAGTTAGAACTGACACCATACGCGCGCATTGGTTCATGGATGTTTGCCCGTACCACAAACCGACATTTCATGACATTATTGGAATTAAACTCTACAAGAAACAACAACACCCATGGAGGAAGTAGCACTTCCAATATTGATTTGGAAAAAAGACTTCTAAAAATGATGGCTCTCATCATCGATTTCATGGATAATGCATAACATTCTACACATTTTATTGCCAATTTTTCCACTTTGCCAAATAATAAGGGACATCCTTCAAAAGAATGCCCCTTTATACTTCCTGTTTCCTAGTTTTATACGTATGTTTCCAACAATTTCACATTTCCTCCTTCAGGAGTGATCGTGATGTCTTGTGTAGTTGCAGGCAACAAAATAGATTCTCCGGCACTAACAGTCAGTTCATTGCCTTCATTGTCTCTCATCTTGCAGGATCCTTCCATACAGATAAAGATCACGAATGAATCGAGTTCGGAATAGTCGCAACTGATTTCTTCAGTCATGTCATACAGAGAAGTCGTAAAGTAGGTGCAGGCAACCAGTTCTACCGGCTCATCCTTCAACGGTTCGTATTTAGTGCGATAGTCATCCAATACTTCGTAGTTGATGGCTTCACGGGCTAAGTCGGTGTGAAGTTCGCGGGTTTTGCCATTCGCATCTTTACGGTTGAAGTCGTAAATACGATAAGTAATATCAGAGGTTTGCTGAATCTCGGCGATGAAAGAACCTGCCCCGATGCTGTGTACGCGTCCGGCAGGAAGGAAAAACACATCACCCGGATGGATCTCATATTCCTGCAATACGTCGGTAATCGTATTGTTCAACACGCGTTCTTTATATTCTTTCGGGGTAATCTGTTCAGAGAATCCTGAACGCAATTTAGCTCCTTTGTCGGCATCTACCACATACCACATCTCGGTTTTTCCCATCGAATTATGGCGTTTCTTCGCCAACTCATCTGTTGGGTGTACCTGGATTGACAAATCCTGTTTGGCGTCGATGAACTTAATGAGCAACGGAAATTTGTTGCCGAAACGGGCATAATTCGCTTCACCAACCAGTTCCTCACGATACTTTCTTACCATATCGGCTAAGGTTAAACCTTTATCCGGGCCATTAGCCACTACGGATTCATTGTCCTCAACACCGGAAATCTCCCAGCTTTCTCCTACTCCTTTCAAGTCAGAGTTCAAATGCTTGAACGGAATAATTTTGTCGCCCCCCCAAAGCGTCTGCTTCAGAATAGGTTCGAATTTTAATGGATACATTTTAGTTTTTCTTGTTATAAACTTAGATTAAATTCGCTCGGATTGTTACAATCCGGGAACAAACATACAAAAAATTGTTCAGTTTTTAAGAAAAGAAGGATGAAAATTCATTTAAGAAATCATCTTTTGTCCTTGCATCCAAAGAAGATGAAGTAATAAAGCTAAACTTTCCTAAAGCACCTGTCATATTTAGTCGGAATAATTTGTGAGTAAGAAAGAATTTCCCTTTATTTGCAGGAAATTTTTAATAATACCAGACATGAATAACACATTCCCAACAGAAGGGAATCTATCAGGGCTCAGCCGGAAAGATTTCCAAAAGGATATAAATGATAAGAAAACTGATTTATTTATCCTCAAAAACACAAAGGGAATGGAAGTAGCTGTAACCAATTACGGATGCGCCATTCTTTCTATCATGGTACCGGACAAAAACGGTAAGTATGCTAATGTAATCCTCGGACACGACAGCATCGACCACGTCATCAACAGCCCGGAACCTTTCCTAAGCACTACTATCGGACGCTACGGCAACCGTATCGCGAAAGGAAAATTCACCTTGTTCGGCGAAGAACATGAACTCACGATTAACAACGGACCTAACTCTCTGCATGGTGGACCTACCGGTTTCCACGCCCGTGTTTGGGATGCTGTCCAGATTGATGAGAGCACAGTGCAATTCAACTATGTTTCTGCTGACGGCGAAGAGGGATTCCCCGGCAATCTGGAAGTGGAAATGACTTACCGCCTGGAAAATGAAGTAAATGCACTGACTATCGAATACCGCGCTACCACCGACAAAGCTACAGTCGTTAACTTGACTAACCACGGTTTCTTCAACCTCGCCGGTATTTCCAACCCTACTCCTACCGTTAACAACCACATCGTTACGATCAACGCTGATTTCTATACTCCTATCGACGAAGTTTCTATCCCTACCGGTGAAATTGCCAAAGTAGAAGGTACTCCGATGGATTTCCGTGCTCCGCACACTGTAGGCGAACGTATCGACGACAAATTCCAGCAACTGATTTTCGGTGCAGGATATGACCACTGTTATGTACTGAACAAGATGGAAAGCGGTTCGCTCGACCTGGCTGCCACTTGCAAGGACCCGGAAAGCGGACGTATCATGGAAGTATATACCACCGAAGCGGGTGTACAACTCTATACGGGCAACTGGCTCAATGGATTTGAAGGTGCACACGGAGCTACATTCCCTGCCAGAAGCGCTATCTGCTTTGAAGCACAGTGTTTCCCGGATACTCCGAACAAACCTCATTTCCCATCGGCTACCTTGCTGCCGGGTGATGAATACCAACAGATCACTGTCTACAAATTTACGGTAGAAGAATAAGATTTGAAAAATAACTAACCTAATTTTATAAACTAACATTTTTTTTGAACCATGACACAAGAAAAAAAGAACGGTAATCTCGTCGCAATTATCACGATGTTCTTCATCTTTGCGATGATCTCTTTCGTAACAAACCTCGCTGCTCCATTCGGAACAATCTGGAGAAATGAATATGCGGGTTCGAACACTTTAGGTATGATGGGAAATATGATGAACTTCCTGGCTTACCTGTTTATGGGAATTCCTGCCGGTAACATGCTCGTTAAGATCGGTTACAAGAAGACTGCTTTGATTGCAATGGCAGTCGGTTTCCTCGGTTTGTTCACACAGTATCTTTCCAGCTTATTCGGAGCAGGTGCTGAAGTATTTGCATTCGGTGAGTATGTTATCAAATTAAACTTTGTAATCTATCTGCTTGGTGCATTTATCTGCGGTTTCTGCGTTTGTATGCTTAACACAGTGGTAAACCCGATGTTGAACCTTCTCGGTGGCGGTGGTAACAAAGGTAACCAGTTGATTCAGACTGGTGGAGCTCTTAATTCTTTGTCTGGTACATTGACTCCGCTTTTCGTAGGTGCTTTGATCGGTACTGTTACTTCAAGTACTGCTATGTCTGACGTTGCTCCTCTGCTCTTCGTTGCTATGGGTGTATTCGTTGCTGCATTTATCGTTATCTCATTTGTTGCTATTCCTGAACCACACCTTCAGAAAGGTGGAGTGAAGAAAGAAAAATTCTCTCACAGTCCATGGAGCTTCCGTCACACTTTACTGGGTGTAATCGGTATCTTTATTTATGTAGGTATTGAAATTGGTATCCCGGGTACACTGAACTTCTATCTTGCCGATTCAAGCGATAAAGGTGCCGGTATCATGATGAACGGTGCTGCTATCGGTGGTGCTATCGCTGCTATCTATTGGTTGCTGATGCTTGTGGGACGTACTGCAAGTAGTGCTATCAGTGGTAAGGTTTCCAGCCGTGCACAGTTGATCGCTGTTTCTGCTACTGCTATCATTTTCGTATTGATCGCTATCTTCACTCCGAAAGATGTAACGGTTTCAATGCCGGGTTACACTGTAGGCGAAGGCTTTATGATGGCACAGGTTCCTATAAGTGCCTTGTTCCTTGTACTTTGCGGTCTTTGTACTTCTGTAATGTGGGGTGGTATCTTCAACCTTGCAGTAGAAGGCTTAGGAAAATATACAGCACAGGCTTCCGGAATCTTTATGATGATGGTTGTTGGTGGTGGTGTATTGCCGTTGATCCAACAAAGCATCTCTGACTCTGTAGGTTATATGGCTAGCTACTGGTTGATTATCGCTGCTCTGGCTTACCTGTTGTTCTACGGCTTGGTAGGTTGCAAGAATGTAAATAAGGATATTCCTGTGGAATAATCACATAGAATAGAATTCAATTTATTCACCTTTAAAATATAAATATCATGGATACAGAATACGTAAGAAGTCGATTCATTAAACACTTTGACGGAACTACTGGATTTTTATATGCTTCTCCGGGCCGTATCAACCTGATCGGTGAACACACTGACTACAACGGTGGATTCGTTTTTCCGGGAGCGGTAGACAAAGGGATGATTGCTGAAATCAAACCTAACGGTACTGACAAAGTAAAGGCTTACTCTATCGACTTGAAGGATTATGTAGAATTTGGTTTGAATGAAGAAGATGCTCCACGTGCCAGCTGGGCAAGATATATTTTCGGTGTATGCCGTGAAATGATTAAACGTGGCGTTGATGTGAAGGGATTCAATACTGCTTTCGCAGGTGATGTGCCTCTGGGTGCAGGTATGTCTTCTTCTGCCGCTTTGGAAAGTACGTATGCTTTCGCATTGAACGAACTGTTCGGTGAAAACAAAATAGATAAATTTGAATTGGCTAAAGTTGGCCAGGCTACAGAACATAACTATTGTGGTGTGAACTGCGGTATTATGGACCAGTTTGCTTCCGTATTCGGTAAAGCTGGTAGCTTGATCCGTCTGGATTGCCGTTCACTGGAGTATCAGTATTTCCCATTCCATCCGGAAGGTTATCGTCTGGTTCTGATGGATTCAGTTGTGAAACACGAATTGGCTTCTTCTGCTTATAACAAGCGTCGCCAAAGCTGTGAAGCTGCTGTTGCCGCTATCCAGAAAAAACATCCGCACGTAGAATTCCTGCGCGACTGTACAATGGCTATGCTAGAAGAAGCGAAAGCTGATATCAGCGCTGAAGACTATATGCGTGCAGAATATGTAATCGAAGAAATCCAACGTGTACTCGATGTTTGCGAGGCATTGGAAAAGGATGATTACGAAACTGTAGGTAAGAAGATGTACGAAACTCATCATGGTATGAGCAAGCTGTACGAAGTAAGCTGCGAAGAACTCGACTTCCTGAATGACTGCGCTAAAGAATACGGTGTGACTGGTTCACGCGTAATGGGTGGTGGCTTCGGTGGTTGTACAATCAATCTTGTTAAAGATGAGTTGTATGACAACTTCGTTGAAAAAACAAAAGCTGCTTTCAAAGCTAAATTCGGCAGAAGCCCGAAAGTGTATGACGTAGTAATCGGAGACGGTTCTCGTAGAATAGAATAAGAATTTATTCGTTATTAAATAAGAAGGGCGGCTTCCGTGATGGGAGCCCCCCTTACTTTTACAAATTAACAAAAATTTAAAATCTATTACCTATTGATTGAACTAACCCTATTCATTTTGATTCTTATTATTGTATGCCCTCGGTCGTCATCTGAATCCGTTTCATTGTACCATCTTCATTATAGTACAAACGGTCGATGCAAACAGAACGGCGGAAACTACCACCTGCGGTATTGATACCGCCATTGTGGTAAATGAAGTACCAGTTTCCTTTGAATTCGATGATAGCCTGATGATTGGTATTGGAATTTCCAGCAATCTCATTCAGGATACCTTTATATTCCCAGGGGCCAGTAATACTACGGCTCATTGCATAGCAGATCTTCTCCGGAAATTCAGAAGCGTAAGAGAGATAATACCAGTCTCCACGCTTATGAATCCAAGGTGCTTCGGTGAATCTCGGCAGATGTACCGGAACAATGGGACCGTCCAGTTCAATCATATTCTTTTTCAGTTTGGCGTAATAACACTGGGTGTTTCCCCAATAAAGATACGCTTGACCGTCGTCGTCTATGAAAACTGTCGGATCAATGTCATCCCACCTGATTTTGGTATATTCGGTAGTCATGTCGTTGGTGACCAATGCTGACCCACGTGCGTCCGCAAAAGGTCCTATCGGTGAATCAGAAACAGCTACGCCGATAGATTTACCGGGAATCGTGCCATGTTCTACTGTTACATACCAATAGAATTTGCCGTCCCGCTCAATCACTTGGCTTGCCCACGCTTCCCCTTTAGCCCAACTGAAATCTTTGGCTTTCAGAGGAACAGGATGTTCCGTCCATGTTTTCATATCAGGAGAGGAAAAGACACACCATTCATTCAGCAGGTAATGTTCTTTAGGCGGAGGACATTCGTCGTGTCCGGCGTAGATATATACCTTTCCGTCATATACCATAACACCCGGATCTGCTGTATATTTATATTTAATGATGGGGTTGCCGTTAGCTACGAAAGTTGTGTCATTTTGCGCTGACAGCCCGGAAAAGGCTGTCAGCACGAATGAGCAAACAATGAATCTAATCTTAGTTATCATTTCTTCTTGAATTTATAAACCGCAAAGGTGGTCGGTTCCAGTTCGGTGGTAAATACAGTGCCTTCAATGGATACCGGAGTTTCCTGAGGAGTGATGGCAAAAGGTTGTTCAAGCGTATTATCTTTATCAAGATCAAGCGAACGAAGTTTGATGCAACGACCATCAGAAAGCACATCCTGTTTTTTCAAGCCCTCAAAGTTCAATGAAATCGGTTGAGCTGTGGCGGAAGTATTAGCCACCTTTACAATCAGTTCATTCTTATCTTTGTCATAGACTGCACTGGCAAAGAGTCCGTTTTGCCCTTCAGCTCCCGTTACATTTTTCTTGTTCATGGTAAGTGGAAGTACGTTGGTTCCTTTGTTGTGTGCAAACAGTTGCTGTACATAATAGCTTGTAGTACGTACGGAATTCAAGTTATCAAACCAAATCATGTCCGGGCGCCATTGCCATCCTTCCACGTGAGCGAAAAGCGGAGCATAAGTAGCCATGTGAACAATGTCAGCGTTGCGTTCCAAGCCTGTCATGAAGGCAGCTTCGAGCAGAGCAGCATGGTAATGATTCCATTTTTTACCTTTTCCGTGGCAGGCATATTCTCCGGCAAATACTTTCGGACCTTTACGGTCATAGTTGTCATAGCGTGCACCTTGTGCCAGGAACCAACTTTCGGGACGGTAGAAATGTTCGTCAACCAGATCGGCTTTCAGACGTTTCATTTCGGGCCACAGATAATCAAACTCTTTTCCTTCGGAATTCGGACCGGAGCTACCTACTATCTTCATATCGGGATAAACCTTACGAATGGCTTTGATGAATGGTTCGAGACGTTCAGGATATTCTTTACCCCATTGTTCGTTACCGATACCAATGAATTTCAGGTTAAACGGAGCCGGATGTCCCATATCTGCACGCACTTTTCCCCAAGTCGTATTGATGTCACCATTGGCAAATTCAATCAGATCGAGTGCATCCTGAATATAGCTGTCCAGATCACAGACTGCTACATGTGCTTTCGGATCATTGTTCTGATATTGGCAGGATAACCCGCAGTTCAGGATCGGAAGAGGTTCCGCATTCATTTCTTCGGACAGCAGGAAATATTCATAGAATCCCAGTCCGTAGCTTTGGTAATAATCCGGAAAGAAACGGTGAGTAAAAGTGTATTGCCAACGATTCTCGTTCAAAGGACGGTTTTCTACCGGACCTACGGATTTCTTCCAGTCATAACGGGTATCGAGATCAGTACCTTCTACGATACAACCACCGGGAAAGCGGAAAACTCCAGGATGAATATCTGCTAAAGCCTGTGCCAAGTCTTTGCGAAGTCCATTTTCATGTCCTTTCCATGTATCTACCGGAAAAAGAGAAACATGTTCCAAATCTACAGTTCCTTTGGAGGCAAGGAAAATACGGAGCGTAGATTTAGGATTGGTAACACCCGGTTTCAGGATGACTTGATATTTTTTCCATTCTTTAGAATCAACCGTCAGATTTTCCGAGGCAAACGCCTGACGTCCTCCCATTGATTTGGTATCGACGAGTTCGATTCGTAATGTTTCTTTTGTACCGCCTTGTGGTAAACGCGCCCAAACGGAGAAACGATATTCCTCTCCTTTTTTGACGCCAATACCAAAGAAACCTTCGTTATCCAATCCGGTATGTTTATGTCCATGCCCGGGGTCGGAAAGGCGCACATAATGCGGATTGCGTTCGAAAGGGCCATCGTCCATCAATGACACTTTTCCATAGGTATTCCATCCCATTAGATGTTGTGGAAACTCAAAGGAACGATTTTTCACCAGTTCGGCATAAAGTCCGCCGTCGGCAGCATAGTTGATGTCCTCAAAAAAGAGTCCGTACATGGTAGGTTGGATTTCTGCACCCGTTTTTTTCGTCTGTATCACCAGCTCATTGGTTTGCGCATGAAGTGCCATTCCGGCAGATAAGGCTAATGCAGCCAAGATTTCTGTGTATCTTCTCATGGTTTTTAATAAAAAATTATAGATAGTTTATTTGATTCTTTTTCCCCAGACGGAACGTCCCCGGCTGTCAAGTCCTGTAAAGAGAATGGTTTCCGTTTCATTCTCCCAATCGTGTCCTGCAAAGATAATCAGATTCTCAATTATCTCTTTGTCCGATTCTATCATTAATAGCTGTTTTTCGGTCAGAAAAGACCAATTTCCATTCATTTGCACATTTTTCCATTCATCGTCCGTCATCTCCCCCGCACAAGTTCCATTCTTAGCCAAGTTGACCCGGGTGGAAAGATTCCACTCACCATCTTTCAGTTCGCCTTCTCCCCACAAGATTTGACCGGCTTCCAGTTGACGTTCATACTTAGGTTCCTGCACACGTATAATCTCCCATTCTCCTACCAGATCGGCTTCGGTGAATTCGCGTGGAGGAGTCCCCGCATATCTTTCGGGAGAAACGACCGGCCATCCATCCGGTGTAAAAAATAACTGGCGGACGTGCAATACCATCAGTTGGTTTTGTGGAGAAAGACGTCCCTGATGTGCCATAAAATAGTTTCCCTGTCCGTCGGTGAATACTCCGCAATGTGCAGTGCCCGCCCAGCCGGGATGATTCTCAAAGCGATAGGGAGCGGTCAGTATCGGGAAGTTGTTCGTAGTGTCCTTTTCGGCTTTGCCGAAATAGTCGGTAAACGGTCCCTCGGCAGCATCGGAACGGCTGACACGTACATTGTAGGTCGTCATCAACGGGTCGTATGAAGTGAAGAGATAGTACTTCTTCAGGTCAGGGTTATAGATGATTTCCGGTGCTTCCAGATTGTCTTTACGATAGTTGGCACGGCGGGCTACCAGATGTCCCAAGTCGCCTTCATTGAGAGCCAGCCCTGTTTCCGGATTCAACTCCACGCAGTAGAGTCCACCAAAGAAAGAGCCGTAGTGCATCCACCATTTTCCGGTGATTTCATCGGCTATCACACTGGGATCGATGGCATTCATGGCAGTGGAATCATTGGTTTTGACAATACTGCCTATTTGTGTCCAAGGACCTTCGGGGGAGTTGGATTCAGCAAGTCCGATATACGAAGTCTTGCGTCCGAAAGCGGAGACACAATAGTAGAGACGGTATTTGTCTTTGTAGGGAATGATATAGGGGGCCCAGATATTGGTTGCTCCTTTTCCATCGGCATGTTTCCGCACCCACTGCACAGCTTCTTCCGGAATTTCGGGAAATGCCCATCCCAGAAACTCCCAGTGTACGAGGTCTTTGGAACGACGCATCTGAATGTATCCCAAGGGCACCCCCTTTTCTTCGGCTTCCTTTCGGTTTTCACCGAAGATGGCGTCGGTAGAATACATATAATAATAGTCGCCCAGCTTTCGGCAGGACGGGTCGTGTACGTTGTATGTTCCCCATTGGAGGTAATCTTCCATTTTGGCTACTGACAAATAATTATCATCCCAAGGATTCGCGGATGGGATCGGGCTAAACACAGCAGAGGTGCAGCTTGTCAACAAGCTACCGGCTACAAAAAAAAGGGGCATAAACAAGTTTTTCATAACATTAATGATTAGTTTGTCAATCATGCCACAAAAATACGCCCCGTTTCCCCCATTGAAGGTGGACATACGAACATGATTGGTGGATAATCCGATAACCTGCTAAAAAGAAGCCCTCTTCCGCTTTTGCGATTTGAGATTATCTTTTAACTTTGCTACTATTAATACGTACAAATATGAAAAGACACCTACTCACACTCCTTATTATATATAGCGTTTTGCTTTTTGCCGGATGGAAGAGCGTGCATGCACAGGAACGATTTGCAGATCGATACAACATCACTTACGTGACAATGAACGAGGGGTTGCCTCATAATTTCATCGACGATTTATATAAAGACAGTCGCGGATTCTTGTGGATTTCCACTGCCGGAGGCGGAGTGTCACGCTACGACGGTTATGAGTTTGTGAATTACAATCCCAACACTCCCTATTGCAAATTGAAGAGTAATTTTATTATTAATGTATGCGAAGATTCAGCTCAACGTCTTTGGATGGTATCTGAAGGAGGAACGGATATCATTGACCTAACGACCTTGAAACCGACCGTACCGGGGGATGCCAAAGGGGTATTGAAAAACATTTTGAATCAGCCGGCTGCGCACGTCATGAAAGATTCGAAAGGTTGCATCTGGCTGCATTGTGCCAATAAACTCAACCGTATTGTATTTAATGAAGAAGGAGATGTAAAAATGATCTCCACTCTCGATCCCGTTGTCTTGAACGGGCCGAATATCGCACTTCAGGATATTGACGAAGACGGTAAAATTTGGGCAGGAATTAATGGTGAAATACTTAAAGTGGATTGGGACTCACAGGGAAAACTGACAGCTACCCCAATCGCCGAATGTCTGAAATTCGAGCCTGGAACTTATATTTCCGATTTTCTTATGAAGGAAAACGAGGTATGGATTTCCACGGACCGGGGACTGTTCCGATATAATAAAAACGGGAACATCGTTAAACGATACGAACACGCCCCCAATAACCCACGTTCGCTTTCACAAAATTACCTGACCGACCTGTCTATAACCAATGACAAACAATTGATTATAGCCACCTTACGCGGTGTGAACATCTATAATCCAATGACGGACGACTTTGAGTGTATCGCATCCGGTGATCTTCAATATGGAAGTTCAAATCTGCTAAACAGTAATTTTATCAATTGCATACTGTCTGAAGAAGATCATATCTGGTTCGGAACCGAAACCGGTGGTATCAACATGCTGAGTCCACGACGATTGTCGATACGGAATTATCTACACAACAAGGAAAACCCGTCGAGTTTGTCTTACAATCCGGTGAATGCCATTTACGAAGACAAGTACGGCACTTTATGGATAGGAACTGTGGAAGGCGGGCTGAACCGGAAAGAGCATGGCAGCGAAAAGTTTACTCATTTCACCCGTGACCATGGTGGACTAAGCCATAATTCCGTCAGTGCGTTAACAGCCGATCCGGACGATCATCTCTGGATAGGAACCTGGGGTGGAGGCATCAACCTTCTCAACCTGAAAGCTCCCCGACAAGTGCTGAAAGTCATTTCTTCCCAAACAAGCAATGGATTTCCAATCGACTTTGTGGGTTCGCTGACATACGATCCTATTAATAAAGGTATATGGATTGGCGCCAATCAAGGGCTTTACTTTTACGAACCGGAAACCGGGACAATCAGTGCTCCTCTGGCAGACAGAGTGGCGGAGAGTATTCATGGCTGCATCGGTTCTATTATTGATAAAGAAGGAAAACTTTGGATTGGATGTCTGGAAGGGGTATATATCATCGACCTTCATTCCCGTTCGGCTACAGGAGAGTTCGAATACAGGCATTTGAACTACAAACTGAACGATCCCAACTCTCGTCTGATTGAAAAAATCACCTGTTTTTATGAGACAAAGGATGGCACACTCTGGCTGGGAAGTAGCGGATATGGCATTTACAGACGGACTACCAACGAACAGGGAAAGGAAATTTTCATATCTTACAGCACTCCTCAAGGATTGCCTAACAGTAGTGTGCGTGGAATATTAGAAGATGGCAACGGCTATCTGTGGATTGGCACCAATAATGGTCTTTCCTGCTATCAGCCGGAGGAGAATCGGTTTATCAATTATACTTTGCAGGATGGGTTGATCGACACTCAGTTTTACTGGAACGCTTCTTGCCGTTCGGCACAAGGTTTACTGTATTTCGGAAGTGTTGGCGGACTGGTAGCTATCGAGAACAATCGTCCTGCTATTTCTCTTCCTGCCGCCAAGGTCCGCTTCACACGCCTGCGGATCGGCAATGAGGAGATATTGCCGGAAAGCGAATATTTGCCCAAAGACATTGCTATCACTACGGAGCTACGGCTACACGAGAAGGAAAAATCGTTTTCACTGGAGTTTTCGGCACTCAATTTTGAGCCGAGTAATACGGCAACTTACAGTTACCGGCTGCTCGGATTTGATGATAAATGGGTGCAAGTGTCCGGCAACCGCCGTTTTGCCAGTTATACCAATTTACCTCCGGGCGACTACACGCTGCAAGTGAAATATACTCCCGACAGAGAAAATGAAGGGGAAAATGTGACGGAGCTGAATATTACAATTGTTCCTTACTTTTACAAAACAGCTTGGTTCATTCTGCTGATTATCATCCTCGTGCTAGTAAGCGTATGGCAATTCTATCAATGGAGAATCCGCACGCTGAAACGGCAGAAGGAATATCTGCACTGCACGGTGGAAGAACGCACTCATGAACTGGAGCAGCAGAAGCATCTATTGGAGAATCAGACGGAAGAACTTTCACGCCAGAACCAGATGCTGACCCAGCAGAATGAGAAGATTACGAGACAGAAAGCGCAGCTGATCCGAATGTCGCGTAAAGTGCAGGAGCTTACGCTTGATAAGATCTCGTTTTTCACCAATATCACGCATGAATTCCGTACGCCAATTACGTTGATTATCGGACCTATCGAGCGGGCATTGAAGTTGAGTTATAATCCGCAGGTGATTGAACAACTTCATTTTGTTGAGCGCAATTCGAAGTATCTGTTGTCATTGGTCAATCAGTTAATGGACTTCCGTAAGGTAGAATCGGGCAAGCTGGAGATTGTCAAAACACGGGGGAATTTTCTAAAATTCATTGATTCGTTAATCACTCCTTTCGAGGTGTTTGCGGGAGAAAGGAATATCGTGCTGAAAAGGTATTACAGGATGGAGACACCAGAGATTCTGTATGATGAGGAGGCAATGCGTAAAGTGGTGACTAATCTATTGAGTAATGCTATTAAATTTACGCCGAATGGAGGAACTGTTTCGCTGTATATATCTTCCCTATCATCTGGTGAAGGTGGAAAAGAATCTTTGTATATATGTGTCGGAGATACCGGACAGGGCATCCCGGAAGAGGATCTGAACCGGATATTCAATCGTTTTTACCAATCGCAAAATCAGGTGAAATATCCGGTGTACGGACAGGCGGGAACCGGTATAGGCCTTTATCTCTGCAAACGAATCGTGCAGATGCACGGTGGGGAAATCAAGGTGCGCAACAAACGCCTTTCAGGTTGTTCGTTCCGCCTTCTCCTCCCCTTGCAACGGGAAGAAGAAAAAGACGACAAGCTGATAATCATTGATTCTAACGATTCTTCGATTCATGCTACGTCCACTTCCGAAACTCCTAAAGAGAAAGAGGCTTTGACGATTCTAGTGGTAGAAGATAATGTGGATATGCGAGGATATATCCGTTCCATCCTCCATGAACATTATAATGTATTGGAAGCGGCGAACGGAGAAGAGGCATTGCATATTCTAAACAGCAATCCGGTAGACTTTATCATCAGTGACTTGATGATGCCGGTGATGGACGGTATCGAACTTTCCCGTCGGGTGAAAGACGCTTTCGCCATTTCACACATTCCTTTCCTGATGTTAACTGCCAAAACTTCACAAGAGGCCCGTTTGGAAAGCTATCGTATGGGAGTGGATGAATATTTATTGAAACCTTTTGATGAAACATTGCTATTGACACGTATTCAGAATATCTTGGAAAACCGGAAACGCTATCAGCGCAAATTCACGCTCAACATGGATGTGGATGTGCTGAATATGGAGGAAGAATCGGGTGATAAGAAGTTTCTGAATCAGGTGATGGAGGTGATCAAGGAGAATTATAAGAATTCTTATTTTGAGGTCAGTGATTTCAGTGAAGCTGTAGGGGTGAGCAAAAGTTTACTGAATAAAAAGTTGCAAAGTCTCATCGGACAATCTGCCGGACAGTTTATCCGGAATTACCGATTGAATATAGCACGCGAACTGATTCTGAAGAATCGGGAAACAAAGAATATGAATATTGCGGAAATAGCTTATGAAGTAGGGTTCAACGATCCTAAATACTTCACCAGGTGCTTCACCAAATACTTTAATACGACACCGAGTTCACTGCTTAACAAGGAAGAATAGTTTTACCTAAAAACAATAATTCTGCATAATAAGCTGTATTTTTTACACTTAAAACTTTTTATCCACCTCTAAAATACGTTTGTCCACCCTCATTTACAATCAATGCCATACTTTTGTCATGCAATCGGTGCTCAATCCTTCGGGAGAGCACCATGCATTTAAAGTTTAATCTAATATTAATATTATGAAGAATGACAAGAAAATGGCTGTCGTATCGTGCATAGCATTGCTTAGTATGTGTGCCTTTGGCGGCATGGTGGTGTATCCTACACCTGCAATGGCTATCGTGGCACAATCTCCGACTATCAAGGTTCGTGGTCAAGTGATCGACGAACAAGGTGAACCCATGCCAGGGGCTACCGTCAAGATTAAAGGTGGACCAGGCGGAACCGTTACCGATTTGGACGGAAACTTTCAACTGGAGGTTCCCGGAAACACTATCCTTCTGATTAGCTATGTGGGCTTCAAGGAACGTGAAGTGGCTGTTCGCAATCGTGCCATTATTGAAAGCATCCAGTTGCAAGCCGATAATAAGATGCTTGATCAAGTGGTTGTCGTGGGTTACGGCACACAAAAGAAATCCGACCTAACCGGTTCTGTTGCCGTAGTAGATGCGGAAGCCTTGAAACAGACATCAAACTCCAACATCTCCACCATGCTCGAAGGTAAGGTTTCCGGCGTGCAAATCACCTCCGACGGACAACCCGGAGCCGATCCTACCGTTCGCATCCGTGGTGTCGGTTCTTTCGGCGACACCTCTCCTCTTTATGTTATCGACGGTGTCCCCATGGGAACTTCCATCCGAGATTTCTCTTCAAACGATATTGAAACCATCCAAGTGCTGAAGGATGCTTCGGCTGCTGCCATCTACGGTTCGCGCGCTGCTAATGGTGTGATTATTATCACCACCAAACGCGGACAAAAAGACCAACCTCTGAAAGTGGATTACAATGGATACTTCGGTGTGGATAATATTCCTAAGGATGTCTATGATGTAATGAATGCTGACCAGTACAGCCAGTACCTCGGTCAGGCGGCTGCAAACTCCAACACTCCGTTGCCAACGGGATACAAACTTGACAGCCAAACCGGAAAATACCATTTCCAAGATGACACCAACACCAACTGGTTTGACGAAGTATTCAAAACGGGGATCCGTCAAAACCACAATGTGAACCTCTCCGGAGGTGGTGCCCATAACACCTATAATATATCATTAGACTATTTCAACCAAAAAGGAACTCTCGAAGGTGCCGGCCCTAACTACGAACGTTACACAGCACGTGTCAACAATACCATGGAGACTAAGTTCATAAAATTCCAGACCAGCCTTGTTTACTCTCATTCCGACCAGGACAACATGGGCTTGTCAAATGCTTCCGAATACGTTCAAGGTTTGTATGGCGACGTAACCAATGTGCTGCGCGGCACCTTGATGATGCAGCCCACCATTAAGGCATATGATTCTTCTACATGGGTACTTGATAACCTGGTGGGAATCGCCAACAACTTTAATTATGACGCTTACGGCTATGGCGTATACTACGATACCGTGCATGGTGATATCTCCGCTTCCAACCCGTTGCTGGTAAATAACCTGCTGCAACGCAACACCCGCGTGGATCGCTTCGTGGGAACCGGATCTGCCGATGTGGATATCCTCAAGATGATTGGAGTTGATAACAAAAATCATAAGCTCAACTATAAAGTCAACCTCTCTTACAGCAAAACCCATTGCAAGGACTTTACTTGGATTCCCGCATGGGTGCAGAGTAACCGTGTGTACTTGTCCAAAAGCAACGAACGACTCACCAAAGGGTCGCGCGACTATTCAGATGCTTTGATAGAGAACGTGATTACTTACGATGGCACGATAGGCAAGCACCACATCAACGTATTGGCAGGCCAGACTTATGAAGAAGAAGACACCGACCTGCTGACCGGATGGGGAATCAACTTCACCGAACCTTATTTCCTACAGCTCCAGAATGCTTCCGACACGTATTCTGAAAGCTACGAATACAAACATTCCATCCTTTCTTACATCGGTCGTATCAATTACAATTATGATGACAGATACTTATTCTCGGCAACAGTGCGCCGGGACGGCAGCTCGCGCCTGACCAGAAATATCCGTTGGGGAACTTTCCCCTCCGTCTCTGTGGGTTGGCGCTTCGACAAGGAAAAATTCTTCCCCTTCGACCAAAATGTCGTAAACCTGTTCAAGGTTCGTGCCAGCTATGGTGAGCTCGGCAACGAGAATATAGGTGAGTATATGTATCAGGCTGTCATGTCGCGCAACAACATGACTTACAATTTCAACGGTAACGTGGTGACCGGTTCTGCTGTTTCCACTTTCGTGGACAATAACTTGGCATGGGAGAAAAAGAAAACCTACAACGTGGGTATCGACCTCGCCTTATTCAACAATCGCTTGGAGTTCACAGCCGAATGGTACAAGAATACCAGCGAAGACCTGTTGTATGCTGTACCTGTTCCCGAACAAGCCGGTGTATCTAATACCACTGTTACTATGAATGCCGCCTCAATGAACAACTCCGGTTTTGAGTTCTCGGCTACCTACCGCAACCGCGATCGTGACTTCAAATATGAACTTTCGGCCAACCTCAGCACATTGCGCAACCGTGTGACTTCGTTAGGCTTTGGTACCGACTCTTACATCTCCGGAGCATACATCACCAATGTAGGCCAGGAAATAGGTCAGTTCTATGGCTGGGCATATGAGGGTATTGTCCGCACGCAAGAAGACTTGGACAATCACGCTACTCAAGAGGGTGCCCGGATTGGCGACTGCCTCTATAAGGACGTAAGCGGACCGGACGGTAAACCCGACGGTAAAATAGACGCCAACGACCAAGTGGTGCTGGGCAGCGGTATGCCTAAGATACATTTCGGTCTCAATGCCCGTTTTGAGTACAAGCGCTTTGACCTGAGTATTGCTACCTTCGGTGCGCTGAACTATCACGTCAGTGACGACATCTACAACTCACTTAACTCTTGCTACGGCTGGGGAAACAAAGAGGTGGGTATGCTCGATGCTAACCGCTTTAGCGAAGACGGCAGCACTTACCTTTCCAACGTGCCACGCACCTACGTCACCAACAGTGCCAGCTTGGGTTGGAACGACCTCTTCAGTTCACGCAAGATTCAGAACGCAGCCTACTGGAAGATTGCCAATGTAGAGTTGGGTTACAACTTCCCTAACGAGTGGTTCGGTAAATATGTATCTGATGTACGTTTCTATGTGTCAGCACAGAATCTCCACACATTCACCGGCTATCACGGTTATAATGTAGACTATGCGGGAGGTACTTTCACCCCGGGATACAACTTCTGTTCTTATCCTACTGCACGCACTTTCATGTGTGGTGTTCACTTTACATTCTAATCGTTACTATCTAGTACCTAAATACTAAAAACATATTTTATGAAACTATATAAATATTCACTTGCTCTCATTTTGGGATTTAGCACGCTGGTTTCTTGCAGTGACAAAATGGATCTGTTGAATCCTAACCAGCAAACCTCAAGTACTTTCGGCTTTAATGCCGATGATTTGGAGGAAAGCGTGATTGCTGCCTACAACCACATCCGTATGGAGGGTTCCTATGCCCGTGTAGGCTACACCATCGACGTGTGCCGTGGCGATGAAGCCTGGAACTCTTCACAAGTGTGGCACATGCCTTTCGATGACCTTAACGCAGAAGTTACCTCGGACATCACGTGGTGGCCTTGGCGGGAGTGGTACTACACCATCAACGTGTGCAACTTCGCCATTTCCCGTTGCGGTGAGGACAACAGCCAACTTTCTAATAAAATGAAACGCATCAAAGGACAAGTGCTTTTCCTACGCGGCCTGTCGTACTACAATCTGGTTGGTTATTATCAGAATCCGCCCCTCATCACAGATTATGCCACCTATTCTTCGTTGGACGGACTTTATACCTCCAACAGCACCTACGATGCCGTACTAGACCAGGTGGAAAAAGATTTCCACGAGGCGATGGAATTGCTTCCTTCCCGTGATGAAGGTGGCGAATGGGCAGGAGGACGTGCCACCTGTGGCGCTGCGGCAGGCTATTATGCCCGCGCCCTCATGATGCGCCAAAAATACAGCGATGCACTCACGGTGCTGAAAGACATCATCGGCAAGAAATACGGCACCTATCGACTGATGCTCAACTATGGTGATAACTTCCGCGAAGGTTCGGCATACGAGAACAATGCGGAAAGCCTCTTCGAAGTGCAGTATCTTGACTATGGTTCGCAAGGCACCGATGACGAGTGGACTCCGGTAAATACAAGTCCTAATGCCACACAAGGATCGGCCATTGAGAGCAACTTTGGTCCCGGTAACTATGGCGGTTGGGCCGACATCTCGGCTTCGCCCTGGCTCTATCAACTCTTCAAAAGTGAACGTACTATCAATGGCAAACTCGACCCAAGACTCTATTGGACCATCGGAACCTACGAAAACGACTGGGCGAATTTCGAGTATGGCAATGTAGCTTATACGCACAAACTTACAGCCACCGACAATATGGTGACCAACAACACTTACGGTGGTCTGCCGATCGCCAAATTCACGAATCTCCGTACCGGTCTGTACAGCACCATCGTTACAGGCTTGCACGATGGTATCAACCTGCGCCTGATGCGCTATTCAGATGTGCTGCTCCGCGCTGCCGAGTGCGAGAATGAAGTCAATGGTCCCACACAGCAGGCTATCGACTGGATTAACGAAGTGCGCAATCGAGCTGATTTGCCCGACTTGGAACTTTCCGACTTCAACACGGCTGACAAACTCTTTGAGCAGATTGCCAACGTAGAGCGTCCCAAAGAATTCGGATGCGAATTCGGCCGAGGCTTCGACCTCATCCGCTGGGGCTTCTTCTATGACAGCGGCCGCTTGCTGCAACTCAAGGAACACGGCACGGTACGTCGCTCTACAACGGGAGTAAAGAATCCTGTGAGCTACAGCGATGTAGCAAACGATCCCGAACTGAAGAGCACTTTCGATACCTACATATCGGGACACGAATTCCTGCCCATTGTGCAGCAGTTGATGAACAACAACCCGAATCTGAAAGGCAACTCCGCCAACTATAGTTCAGATAATTCCACTTATTTCCGGGAAAGCGGATGTAAAGTGCGTCCGGTTGTTAATTTAAGCAAGTAAACAAACTTAGAGACCTATTAAATTTCAAGACAATGAGAATACTAAAAAAGATAGCATACGCTTGCTGTTCCGTAACCTTTGGATTACTGACACTGACAGGCTGCACGGATGGCAAACTTTATGAGGTAGACGCCCCCGACTGGATTTCTGATAAGATACAGGAAATTGAGGATTCGAAGAAACAACCGGAAGATGAAGAACTTGAGGGTATGCAGGAAGATGTGTACACCATCGGTAATACGGATTTCACCTCCGGTTTCTGGAGTGCTTTCTCCAAGTATTACGTGGTACCTGATGGCGAGAAGTGGAATGCAGTGTTCAAACTCCATATCAATCCGGCCGATAACACGTATTACAAGAATTATGCCATTGTAGTCACCAACGATGTGGATCGTGGAGGTACAGGATACACTGAATATGGAGCTATCCGTTTTGACTTCGCAGCAGCCCTCAATTCCGAGTGGGGCACTTATATCGATAGGCAATACATCTCGAGTACGTTGATTTTCAGTCCCGACAACGACATAGATGCCAATGTGCAGAAATTAGGCGGCAAGGTGACACTTACCGTAGACCGCACCAACGAAAGCGCTTTCACCATAAAGATGACCAACGGCGAGGTGACCAAGACTTACGAGCAACCATATAAGGAAGAAAATCTGAACGCAGATGCGAGCAATACCAATATCCGCTGCTTCTTAGTTCCCGAAGGTTCTTACATCGACTTCTTGCAAACCAACATCGTCCCTATAGGCGGCCTAACATCTGCTCTAGACAAGAATCCGGTATCGATGGTACTGCAAGATGTACCCGAACTGGTCAACGTAGGTACTCCGCTCGAAGAGGCCATGGCCAATGTCTCGGCCATCGTTACCTTTGAAGAGGGAGTGACCAAAACTGTGCCGGCTGCCGAACTCACTTTCTCTGCCATCCCCGATATGGAGCAACCGGGCGTGAAAACTCTTGTGGTTATCTACAACAAGACCTTAAAGGGTGAGAATTGCGATAAGCCGATTATGGCTAATACCACCTTTGAAGTAGTGGAACAGATTGCATCCATCGAGGTGACTACCCCACCCTCGCACACGCAATACTATTATTACAGTTCGGCAGCTACTGAGAGTCTGGCGAACCGGACGATGGCCTTCGACCCGACAGGTATGGTGGTTACGGCAACTTACACCGACCAAAGTACAAGAATCATCGACAACGCAAGACTCAGCTTCTCCGCCGTTCCTGCCAAGACCGGTTCTCAGACTGTTACCATTACGGCTGGAGAAGGAATCACCGCAACGGTAGAGGTTACCGTCTCCAAATCTACAACTTCTGAAGTGAGGAACACAGCCAATATGGTAGGAACCGAAAACAACTCAACGGGCTTCGGGGCAGCTTTCTCAGACTACTTCAATATACCTATGGGAGAAACAAAGTCCATCGCCTTCACCAATTACAGCAATCTGGCTAACTACTGGAACAACTTCGTTGTAGTTCTCCGTAAAGCCAATCATATGGACGAATACGCATTTGTTCGCGCCGACAACTGGGGATCGGGCAACGGATATGGCGCCTGCGTTCACAACGGAACACAAGGCGACTTGAACACTTGGCTTGCCGGCATGAATGGAGCCAAAGTCACGGTCTACGTAACCAACTGCGGTAATGGCACCGCCGACGTTCAGGCAGTGATGGAGGGTACTACAGGTACAACTTCCACTCAATATTATTTAGGTATCAATACAGTGAGCCCCGACGACCTGCACTTCGCACTGACCGTTGACGGCTGTCATCTCGTCTTCAATGAATAAGAATAAGAGAGGTTCACAATTAAATCATTTTATCATCCATATCAAATGAAAAAAATAACATTATTCTTCATGTCCCTGCTGACTGTCCTTGCTTTTGCAGCTTGCTCCGACGGGTTGGACAATATCGAATACGATAGAAACAGCGGTATAACCATAGCCACTGCCCAAGTCACTGCAACCACAGGTACCTCGCTGACTGTCACTGCATCGGCCACCGGCAATATCGACCAGATAGTCAAGAAAGGCTTTTGCTACAGCGTCAATGCTCAGAATCCAACCATCAAAGATAACATAGTGGAGGCCGACGAGAATTTCAGTGCCACGATTTCCGGCTTGACGGGCAATACCTCTTACTATATCCGTGCTTATGTCTACGGTAACAGCCGTTATACCTACTCGGATGCGTTCACTGCAACCACAGAAAGCCAAAGCCTTGACGAACAGCTCAAAAACTACGTGGCACCCGCCTATGAGGACAACTACGTGGACATAGCCGCCTGGAACCAACGCAGTAGATGGAACTTGGCTAACGTTCATGATCCCACAGTGATGAAAGCTGATGACGGATGCTATTATATGTATCAGACAGATGCTTCTTACGGAAATGCACACAGTGGAAACGGACATTTTCATGCAAGACGTTCCAAAGATCTGGTAAATTGGGAATATCTGGGAGCTACAATGACCGAAACCCCTCCCACATGGATTAAAGAGAAGCTGAACGCCTATCGTGCGGAAATGGGACTGGAACCTATCGATAGCCCTTCTTATGGTTATTGGGCACCGGTTGCCCGTAAAGTTGCCACTGGCAAATATCGTATGTACTACTCCATCGTGATTACTAACTATATCAAAACGGGGAAACCGGAAATAGAAAACAATGGAAACTTTGACGGTTCATGGACTGAACGTGCTTTTATCGGACTGATGGAGACTTCCGACCCGGCAAGCAATATCTGGGAAGACAAGGGTTTTGTTGTCTGCTCTGCCAGCGATAAAGGCAAAACGGACTATGGACGCGTAAGCACCGGTGACTGGAACGGTTATTTTAAGATCAATGCTATCGACCCAACCTATATTATTACTGAGGACGGAGAACATTGGATGATCTACGGCTCATGGCACAGTAGCATTGCTGCCCTGCAACTGAATCCCGAAGACGGTAAGCCGCTCCACGCCCTAGGCAATCCGTGGGACATCACAGGTGAAAACAACTCCGGTTATGGCAAAATTATCGCTACCCGCGGCAATAGCCGTTGGCAAGCTTCGGAAGGTCCGGAAGTGATTTACCGCAATGGTTATTATTACCTGTTCCTCGCTTATGGTACACTAGCGGTAGAATATAACACCCGTGTCTGCCGCTCTACCAACATCGACGGCCCGTATGTTGATATGGACGGTAACTCAGCTATGGGAAGCGGAGAACTCTATCCGATACTGACAGCACCTTACAAATTCAACAACAGCTACGGATGGGTAGGTATCTCCCACTGCGGTGTTTTCGAGGATGGAGAGGGCAACTGGTTTTATACTTCACAGGGACGCTTCCCGGAGAATGTCGGAGGGAATGAATATTCCAACGCTATGATGATGGGACACGTTCGCAGTATCCGCTGGGATGCCAACGGCTGGCCTTTGGTGATGCCGGAAAGATATGGAGCTGTGCCGCAAGTGCCTATCACGGAAGAGGAAATTGCCGGTAACTGGGAACATCTGTCTCTGACTTCCTCCACTGGTACTCAAAGAACATCTGAAACTCTGACTTTTGATGCCGGTACGCATAAGATTACTTCCGGCAGTTGGAAGGATGCATCGTGGACATTCGATGCAGTTTCACAGACGATTACGACTAGTGCCGGAGTAGTGCTTTATCTACAAAGAGAAGTGGATTGGGAAGCTAGTCCCAGAACTCATACTATCGTTTACGCTGCACAAGGAAATAAAAAGACTTATTGGGGAAAGAAAGTTCAATAAACGCCCATTGATATGCTTATTAAAACTGCTTCTTGAATCTTGATATTCAGAAGCAGTTTTTTCTCTTTTATGCTGCATAACATACAAGAGTGTATTTGATACACCAAACAAAAGTGTTACTTTTACACCCAAAATAAGATAAATATCTCATTTACATTAAAAATAAAACCATGAAAAAACATTTTCTACTTGCAGGATTTGCCGCGCTGATGCTGGTTGCGTGCAATAACAAGCCGGCTTCCGAGCTGACCTTGTCCGGTCTTGATCCGGTAAAATTTCAAACAGAAGTGAACAATGCCAAAACAGCTCTTTACACCTTAAAGAACAAGGCAGGCATGGAAGTATGCATCACTAACTTCGGAGGACGTATCGTGTCTGTCATGGTACCCGACAAGAACGGTAAGATGCAAGATGTAGTTTTAGGTTTTGACAGCATTGCTGACTATATTAATGTACCCAGCGACTTCGGTGCTTCTATCGGACGCTATGCAAACCGTATCAACCAAGGACGTTTCGCATTGGACGGCGACACGATCCAACTGCCGCAAAACAATTTCGGCCACTGCCTGCACGGAGGTCCGAAAGGTTGGCAATACAAAGTTTATGAAGCTAATCTGATTGATCCGACAACGCTGGAACTGACACTTGTCTCACCGGACGGAGACGAAAACTTCCCGGGTAATGTGACAGCTAAAGTGACTTACAAACTGACTGAAGACAACGCTATCGACATCAAATATAGCGCAACTACCGATAAAAAGACGATCATCAATATGACCAACCACTCTTACTTCAATCTGGCTGGCGATCCGTCAAAAGCTTCAACCGACAATATATTGTATGTGAACGCAGACTATTATACTCCGGTAGACAGTACCTTTATGACCACAGGCGAAATCGCTCCGGTGAAAGACACTCCGATGGACTTCACCACTCCGAAAGCTATAGGCAAAGAGATCGACAACTACGATTTCGTTCAACTGAAAAACGGAAAAGGATATGACCACAACTGGGTACTCAACACAAAGGGAGATCTTTCGCAAGTTGCCGCAAAACTCACCTCACCTGAAAGTGGCATTACTCTGGAAGTATATACCAACGAACCGGGTGTACAGGTTTACACAGGAAACTTCCTCGACGGAACCGTAACCGGAAAGAAAGGCATCGTTTACAACCAACGTGCTTCTGTGTGTCTGGAAACACAACATTATCCTGACAGTCCTAACAAGGCAGACTGGCCTTCTGTTGTACTGGAACCGGGACAAACTTATAATAGTGAATGTATTTTCAAATTCTCTGTAGAGAAATAATATTAACTCATAAATCATATTTATTGTGGAAGCATTAGATTGGCTAGTAATCGGAGTCTTTTTTCTGGCTCTGATCGGTATTATTGTTTGGGTAGTCAGACAAAAACAAAATGACTCGGCAGATTATTTCTTGGGCGGACGCGACGC
>NC_021017.1:1840186-1852337 GCF_000210075.1 Bacteroides xylanisolvens XB1A | reverse complement strand
ACGCAACATGGCTTGCGATCGGTGCCTCATTTTCGCATCCAACATCGGTTCGGAACACTTGATCGGACTGGCAGGAGCCGGTGCATCCAGTGGTATGGCTATGGCACACTGGGAAATTCAGGGATGGATGATCTTGATTCTGGGATGGGTGTTTGTACCCTTCTACACACGAAGTATGGTATATACAATGCCGGAATTTTTGGAACGCCGCTATAATCCTCAATCACGTACCATCCTGTCGGTCATCTCTTTGGTGAGTTATGTGTTAACCAAAGTAGCTGTGACTGTATATGCCGGTGGTCTTGTATTCCAACAAGTATTCGGTATCAAAGAGCTTTGGGGAATTGATTTCTTCTGGATTGCAGCTATCGGTCTGGTAGTGTTAACTGCACTTTATACGATCTTCGGTGGTATGAAATCAGTTCTTTACACTTCTGTTCTTCAAACCCCTATCCTACTGCTAGGATCATTAATAATTCTGGTACTCGGCTTCAAAGAATTAGGTGGATGGGACGAAATGATGAGAGTCTGTGGGGCTGTTACCGTAAATGATTACGGTGATACAATGACTAACCTGATCCGTAGCAATGATGATGCAAACTTCCCTTGGTTGGGCGCTTTGATCGGTTCGGCTATTATCGGTTTCTGGTACTGGTGTACCGACCAGTTCATCGTACAACGTGTACTTTCAGGTAAAAATGAAATGGAAGCTCGTCGTGGTACTATTTTCGGTGCTTATCTGAAATTGTTGCCTGTATTCCTTTTCTTGATTCCTGGTATGATCGCATTTGCATTACATCAAAAATATATCGGTGCCGGTGGCGAAGGTTTCTTGCCGATGCTGGCTAACGGAACAGCAAATGCCGATGCCGCTTTCCCGACATTAGTAGCCAAATTACTTCCTGCCGGTGTGAAAGGTCTGGTAGTATGTGGTATTCTTGCCGCCTTGATGAGTTCTCTTGCATCTCTGTTTAACTCGTCAGCCATGCTGTTTACTATCGACTTCTACAAACGTTTCAGACCGGAAACTCCGGAGAAGAAACTGGTAGGTATCGGTCAGGTTGCAACGGTTGTAATCGTTATTTTAGGTATTCTCTGGATTCCTATCATGCGTAGTGTAGGCGATGTACTTTATACTTATTTGCAGGACGTTCAATCCGTACTGGCACCAGGTATCGCTGCGGCTTTCTTACTGGGTATCTGTTGGAAACGTACTTCCGCCCAGGGTGGTATGTGGGGATTGATTGCTGGTATGGTAATCGGTTTAACTCGCCTCGGTGCAAAAGTATATTATAGCAATGCAGGTGAAGTAGCAGATTCTACATTCAAATATTTGTTCTATGATATGAATTGGTTATTCTTCTGTGGATGGATGTTCTTGTTCTGCATTATTGTAGTAATCGTAGTCAGCCTGGCAACCAAAGCTCCGACTGCAGAAAAGATTCAGGGACTGGTATTCGGTACGGCTACCAAAGAACAAAAAGCTGCTACACGTGCTAGCTGGAATCACTGGGATATTATTCATACTGTAATTATCCTGGCTATTACAGGTGCTTTCTACTGGTATTTCTGGTAAAAAATAAGCCCTTCCTTCAATCTTCTCTTTGGGAAAGGTTGAAGGAAGCTAAAAATAGTCTTGCCAACGGAAAGACTGGTTTATTATAACTAAAATCACAATCTAAATGGATAAAGATAATTCACAAGAGTCAATGATAAGCTCAAACTCCCTCTCTTTTGGAAAGAACCGGGGGGAGGCTTATTATAGCTCGAATCCCACCTTTTATGTCGGCATCGACTGTATCATCTTTGGTTTCAACGAAGGGGAAATCAGCTTGCTATTGTTGAAGAGAAACTTCGAGCCGGCAATGGGTGAATGGTCACTGATGGGAGGATTTGTGCAAAACAATGAAAGTGTGGATGATGCCGCCAAACGTGTATTGCATGAGCTTACCGGACTGGAAAACGTTTACATGGAACAGGTAGGAACTTTCGGAGCAATCGACCGCGATCCGGGTGAACGGGTTATCTCCGTGGCTTACTATGCATTGATTAACATCAATGAGTATGACCGGAAACTGGTTCAGAAGCACAATGCCTACTGGGTGAATATGAACGAACTTCCCCCGCTTATCTTCGACCATCCTGAAATGGTAGAAAAAGCACGGGAACTGATGAAACAGAAAGCATCCGTAGAACCTATCGGATTCAATCTGCTTCCGAAACTCTTTACATTATCCCAATTACAAAGTTTATATGAGGCCATTTACGGTGAAACAATGGATAAACGGAACTTCCGTAAAAGAGTGGCTGAAATGGATTATATAGAAAAGACTGATAAAATTGATAAACTGGGTTCCAAACGGGGCGCTGCCTTGTATAAGTTCAACGGCAAGGCTTACCGCAAAGACCCGAAATTTAAAATATAATCATTATGCTGGAAGAACTAAAAGAAAAAGTATTTCATGCCAATCTTGAATTGGTAAAGCATGGATTAGTCATCTTTACCTGGGGCAATGTCTCTGCTATCGACCGTGAAAGCGGACTGGTAGTAATCAAACCCAGTGGTGTAAGTTATGATGATATGAAAGCCGAAGATATGGTAGTAGTGGATCTGGATGGCAAGGTCGTTGAAGGACGACTGAAGCCATCCTCGGATACTCCTACTCACGTAGTACTTTACAAAGCATTTCCGGAGATTGGCGGAGTGGTACACACCCACTCTACTTATGCAACTGCCTGGGCACAGGCGGGATGCGACATTCCGAACATCGGAACGACTCACGCGGATTATTTCCATGACGCTATTCCCTGCACGGCAGATATGACGGAAGCGGAAGTGAAAGGCGCTTACGAACAGGAAACCGGTAATGTGATAGTGAAACGTTTTGAAGGATTGAATCCTGTACATACACCGGGAGTATTGGTGAAGAATCACGGTCCTTTCTCTTGGGGAAAAGATGCGCACGATGCTGTACACAACGCCGTGGTAATGGAACAGGTAGCCAAAATGGCAAGTATCGCTTATGCGGTAAACCCGAATTTAACAATGAACCCATTGCTGGTAGAAAAACATTTCAGCCGCAAGCATGGTCCGAATGCTTATTATGGACAATAACAATTAAAAAAACAGATATTAAAAATTAAAGCAATAACATTATGAATAACGTATTTGATCAATATGAAGTATGGTTCGTAACAGGAGCACAGCTTCTGTACGGAGGTGACGCAGTAATCGCAGTAGACGCACATTCTAATGAAATGGTAAACGGACTGAATGAATCCGGTAAACTCCCTGTCAAGGTGGTATACAAAGGTACTGCCAACTCTTCTAAAGAAGTGGAAACTATTTTCAAAGCAGCCAATAACGACGAAAAATGTATCGGTGTAATCACTTGGATGCATACTTTCTCTCCTGCTAAGATGTGGATTCATGGTCTGCAACAGTTGAAGAAACCATTGTTGCACCTGCACACACAGTTCAACAAGGAAATTCCTTGGGATACAATGGACATGGACTTCATGAACCTGAACCAGTCAGCTCACGGTGACCGCGAATTCGGACATATCTGTACCCGTATGCGTATCCGCCGTAAAGTAGTGGTAGGTTACTGGAAAGAGGAAGACACTTTGCACAAGATCGCTGTCTGGATGCGTGTTTGTGCCGGTTGGGCAGATTCACAGGATATGCTGATTATCCGTTTCGGCGACCAGATGAACAATGTAGCTGTAACCGACGGTGATAAAGTGGAAGCTGAACAACGTATGGGTTACCACGTAGATTATTGTCCGGTAAGCGAATTGATGGAATACCACAAAGAAATCAAGAATGAAGATGTAGATGCATTGGTAGCTACTTATTTCAAAGAATACGATCACGATGCTTCTTTGGAAGACAAATCGACTGAAGCTTATCAGAAAGTATGGAATGCCGCTAAAGCAGAACTTGCCATGCGTGCTATCCTGAAAGCTAAAGGCGCTAAAGGATTTACGACCAACTTCGACGATTTGGGCGACATCGAATACAATGGTTTCGATCAGATCCCGGGTCTTGCTTCACAACGTCTGATGGCGGAAGGTTACGGATTCGGTGCTGAAGGTGACTGGAAATCGGCTGCTCTTTACCGTACAGTATGGGTAATGAATCAGGGACTTCCCAGAGGTTGTTCATTCCTGGAAGACTACACACTGAACTTCGACGGTGCCAACAGCTCTATCCTGCAGTCACACATGTTGGAAATCTGCCCGCTTATCGCAGCCAACAAACCGCGCCTGGAAGTACACTTCCTCGGTATAGGTATCCGCAAGAGCCAGACAGCAAGATTGGTATTTACTTCAAAGACAGGCGCAGGATGCACTGCTACAGTAGTAGATATGGGTAACCGCTTCCGTCTGATTGTGAACGATGTGGAATGTATCGAACCGAAACCGCTGCCTAAGTTGCCGGTTGCTTCTGCTCTTTGGATTCCGATGCCTAACCTCGAAGTGGGTGCAGGTGCATGGATCCTGGCTGGTGGAACTCACCACTCTTGCTTCTCTTACGACCTGACAGCAGAATATTGGGAAGATTATGCTGAAATCGCAGGTATCGAAATGGTACATATCAACAAGGATACTACGATCAGCTGCTTCAAGAAAGAACTGCGCATGAACGAAGTATATTACATGTTGAATAAAGCGCTTTGCTAAAAAGCCGATCTCTCAAGTTTCGCAAGAGCTTAATCCAATTATTAAGCACCTGCGAAACTTGATTTTTTCTATCATTATCGTTATACCTTAAAATATTGATTTCAACATGAAATTAGATGCAAAATCAACCATCGAAGCAGGCAAAGCCATTCTTGGTATAGAACTAGGGTCAACACGAATTAAAGCTGTGTTGATTGACCAGGAAAACAAGCCGATTGCCCAAGGTAGCCACACTTGGGAAAACCAGTTAGTTGACGGACTTTGGACTTATAATATTGAAGCTATCTGGTCGGGACTGCAAGATTGCTATGCTGACCTTCGCGCTAACGTAAAGAACTTATATGGCATAGAGATTGAGACGCTGGCTGCTATCGGTGTCAGCGCCATGATGCATGGTTATATGCCGTTCAACAAAAAAGAAGAAATCCTCGTGCCTTTCCGCACTTGGAGAAATACGAATACAGGTCGGGCAGCAGCAGTTTTATCAGAACTGTTTGTCTACAACATTCCGCTGCGATGGAGCATTTCTCATTTGTACCAGGCTATCCTGGACAATGAAGCGCATGTGAATGACATTGATTTCCTGACTACTCTAGCAGGTTATGTGCATTGGCAGATAACTGGCGAAAAGGTATTGGGTATCGGTGACGCATCGGGTATGCTCCCTATCGATCCGACAACCCACAACTATTCGGCTGAAATGGTGGATAAGTTCGATAAACTGATTGCTCCGAAAGAATATAGCTGGAAACTGGAAGATATTCTGCCTAAAGTATTGTCGGCAGGTGAAAATGCTGGTGTCCTCACTCCGGAAGGAAGTAAAAAGCTCGATGTATCGGGTCATTTGAAGGCAGGAATACCGGTTTGTCCGCCGGAAGGAGACGCAGGTACCGGAATGGTGGCAACCAATGCAGTCAAACAACGCACCGGAAATGTATCGGCAGGTACTTCTTCATTCTCTATGATCGTATTGGAGAAAGATTTGTCGAAGCCATACGAAATGATTGACATGGTGACCACTCCTGACGGAAGTCTGGTAGCCATGGTGCATTGCAACAACTGTACTTCTGATCTCAACGCATGGGTCAACCTGTTCAAGGAATATCAGGAGCTTCTGGGCATACCTGTAAATATGGATGAAATCTATAGCAAACTTTACAATATTGCACTCACCGGTGATACCGATTGCGGAGGTTTGCTTTCATACAATTATATTTCAGGCGAACCTGTAACTGGATTTGCTGACGGAAGACCGTTGTTTGTACGTTCGGCAAATGACAAATTCAACCTGGCAAACTTTATGCGGACTCACCTATATGCTTCAGTAGGAGTACTCAAGATTGGCAACGATATCCTGTTCAACGAAGAAAAAATCAAAGTGGACAGAATTACTGGTCACGGAGGATTATTCAGAACCAAAGGAGTAGGTCAAAGAATACTTGCTGCAGCTATCAACTCGCCTATTTCTGTGATGGAAACAGCCGGCGAAGGTGGTGCCTGGGGTATTGCCCTGTTAGGTTCTTACCTCGTGAACAATGAAAAGAAACAATCTCTTGCCGATTTTCTGGATGAAAGCGTATTTGTCGGTGACGCGGGTATCGAGGTATCACCTACACCCGAAGATGTAGCCGGCTTCAATACATACATCGAAAACTATAAGGCAGGATTGCCTATCGAAGAGGCAGCAGTCAAATTTAAATAATTGACAGTCGGCAATCCATTGTTGTTCATCAAAGATTGCCGATAAATCGCTGTTTATCAAGAGTCAATTCTAACTAAGTATTAACATTAATTATCTCCACCCCTCTCCTCTTTTGGAGAGGGAGATGGGGAGACTATTATCATGAAAACCACCTCGTTCATACTTGCACTTCTCCTGTCCACCTCACTGGGCAAAGCTCAAAACGCCCCACAAGTGTCTTACTTCCCTTTACAGAATGTGAAACTATTGGATAGTCCGTTTCTGCAAGCTCAACAGACTGATTTACATTACATACTTGCATTAGACCCCGACCGTCTGCTCGCTCCTTTTCTCCGCGAAGCAGGGTTACAGCCTAAAGCCCCCAGCTACACCAATTGGGAAAATACCGGATTGGACGGACATATCGGCGGACATTATTTATCCGCACTTTCCATGATGTATGCCGCCACCGGAGATACAGCAGTCTATAATCGCCTCAACTACATGCTGAATGAGTTGAACCGGGCACAACAAACTGTCGGCACAGGATTCATCGGAGGAACTCCGGGAAGCCTTCAACTTTGGAAAGATATAAAAGCAGGAAAGATCCGTGCCGGAGGTTTCGACCTTAACGGCAAATGGGTACCTCTATACAATATACATAAGACTTACGCCGGATTGCGGGATGCATATATCTATGCAGGAAGCGACCTTGCACGCCAAATGCTTATCGCTTTTACAGATTGGATGATCGATATCACTTCCGGCTTGAGCGACGAACAAATGCAGGATATGCTTCGTAGCGAACATGGCGGATTAAACGAAACGTTCGCTGACGTAGCCGAAATCACAGGCGACAAGAAGTATCTGGAACTGGCACGCCGTTTCTCTCACAAGCTCATCTTAGACCCGCTTATCAAAGAAGAAGACAAATTGACGGGGATGCACGCCAACACACAGATTCCGAAAGTGATCGGCTACAAGCGAATAGCCGAACTTTCACAAGACGACAAGAATTGGAATCATGCTGCAGAATGGGATCATGCCGCCCGTTTTTTCTGGAACACGGTAGTCAATCACCGTTCCGTCTGCATCGGAGGAAATAGCGTCCGCGAACATTTCCATCCGTCGGATAACTTCACGTCCATGCTGAACGACGTTCAAGGACCGGAGACCTGTAATACTTACAACATGCTCCGTCTTACCAAAATGCTTTATCAGAATTCTCACAATCCGAATCAAACAAACGAACCTGATCCAAACTACGTAAACTATTACGAACGTGCGCTTTACAATCATATCTTAGCGTCACAAGAGCCGGATAAAGGTGGATTTGTCTACTTCACTCCTATGCGTCCAGGACACTATCGTGTATACTCACAACCGGAAACATCCATGTGGTGCTGTGTAGGTTCAGGCTTGGAGAATCATACCAAATACGGTGAATTTATCTATGCGTATCGGAAAGACACACTTTATGTCAATCTCTTCATTCCTTCACAACTGACCTGGAAAGAGCAAGGCATTATTTTGACACAGGAAACCCGTTTCCCTGATGACGACAAGGTAACTTTGCGAATAGATGAAGCGCCTAAGAAAAAACGTACTTTAATGATACGTATTCCGGAATGGGCGAACCAATCCAAAGGATATAGCGTCAGCATCAATGGAAAAAGAAAAATGTTCGTTATGGCAAAAGGTAACCAGTATCTTCCTCTCTCCCGCAAATGGAAAAAAGGGGATGTCATTACTTTCCACTTGCCTATGAAAGTCAGCGTGGAACAGATTCCCGACAAGAAAGATTATTATGCTTTCTTATATGGTCCAATCGTTCTTGCAGCTTCCACAGGCACTGAATATCTTGATGGTTTATATGCCGATGACAGTCGTGGCGGCCATATCGCTCATGGCAAACAAATTCCTTTACAAGAAGTTCCGATGCTGATAGGAAATCCTGATTCAATCTGCAAATCTCTTCAGAAAGAACAGAATAGCCGGATTACTTTCAGCTATAACGGAGAGGTTTATCCTGCACAAGACAAGGCATTGGAACTCGTTCCGTTCTTCCGCCTGCACAATTCCCGTTATGCCGTTTATTTCCGGCAGGCAAGCGAAGAGCAGTTTAAAGCGATTCAGGAAGAGATGGCAACGGCTGAACGAAAAGCAACAGAATTGGCTAATCAAACCATTGACCTGATCTTCCCCGGCGAACAGCAGCCGGAGTCTGACCATGGCATCCAGTATGAACAGGCAGAAACGGGGACGAATAAAGACCGACATTTCCGACGTGCTAAAGGTTGGTTCGGCTATCAATTGAAGGTAAAAGAGGAAGCAAGCCGCCTCCTGATTACGGTACGGAAAGATGACCGCAATAAAGTGGCTATTCTTTTGAATAACGAAAAGTTGGCTGTTCATCCGACTATCAGTGAAGCAGATAAAGACGGTTTCATTACTCTTTCTTATGTTCTGCCTCAAAAACTGAATACGGGTAGTTGTCCGATACGTTTTATCCCTGACGGGACGGAATGGACCTCTGCCGTTTATGAAGTTCGTTTACTAAAATAGAAGTCACCACAGATTACACGGATTAACACAGATTATTTATGGGTTATAACATGATAGTAATCAGAATAAAATCAATCTGTGATAATCTACGTAATCTGTGGTAAAAAATAATCATTAAACAAATACCATTTATGAAAGCAAAACTATTAGTCAGCACGGCTTTTCTGGCAGCATCCGTATCTCTTTCTGCACAAAAGAGTGCTACCATAACCGTACATGCCAATCAAGGCAAAGAAATCATACCGAAGGAAATTTACGGCCAGTTTGCCGAACACCTGGGTTCATGTATCTACGGTGGTCTTTGGGTAGGCGAAAACTCGGATATTCCTAATATCAAGGGATACCGCACAGATGTATTCAATGCACTGAAAGACTTGTCCGTTCCCGTTCTTCGCTGGCCGGGCGGATGCTTTGCCGATGAATACCACTGGATGGACGGCATTGGTCCGAAAGAGAACCGTCCGAAGATGGTGAACAACAACTGGGGCGGTACCATTGAAGATAACAGTTTCGGAACACACGAGTTTTTGAATCTTTGTGAAATGCTGGGTTGCGAACCATACGTGAGTGGAAATGTAGGTAGCGGCACAGTGGAAGAGCTTGCTAAATGGGTGGAATATATGACTTCTGACGGAGACTCGCCTATGGCTAACCTTCGCCGTAAGAATGGTCGCGACAAAGCATGGAAATTGAAATATCTCGGCGTAGGAAATGAAAGCTGGGGGTGCGGTGGCAGCATGCGTCCGGAATATTACGCAGACTTATATCGTCGTTATTCTACTTATTGCCGTAATTATGACGGCAACCGTCTGTTCAAGATTGCCAGTGGCGCAAGTGACTATGATTACAAATGGACAGATGTATTGATGAATCGTGTAGGACACCGGATGGACGGTCTTTCTCTGCACTATTATACCGTAACCGGATGGAGTGGCAGCAAAGGATCAGCCACTCAATTCAACAAGGATGATTATTACTGGACGATGGGCAAATGTCTGGAAGTGGAAGATGTACTCAAGAAACATTGTACCATCATGGACAAATATGACAAGGACAAGAAAATCGCCCTCTTACTGGACGAATGGGGAACCTGGTGGGATGAAGAACCGGGAACCATCAAAGGACATCTGTATCAGCAAAACACGTTGCGTGATGCTTTCGTGGCTTCTTTAAGTCTTGATGTATTCCACAAATATACAGACCGCTTGAAGATGGCAAATATCGCACAGATTGTCAACGTACTTCAATCGATGATTCTGACAAAAGACAAAGAAATGGTGCTCACTCCTACTTATTATGTCTTCAAGATGTATAAAGTACATCAGGATGCCACTTATCTTCCCATCGACCTGACTTGCGAAAAGATAAGTGTACGTGATAACCGCACTGTACCGATGGTGAGCGCCACAGCTTCCAAAAATAAAGATGGGGTGATCCATATTTCTCTTTCCAATGTAGATGCTGATGAAGCGCAGGAAATCACCATCAATCTGGGTGATACGAAAGCCAAGAAAGCTGTCGGAGAGATTCTGACCGCTTCCAAACTGACCGATTACAATTCTTTTGAAAAACCTAATATTGTAAAACCGGCACCTTTCAAAGAGGTAAAAATCAATAAAGGTACAATGAAGGTAAAACTTCCTGCTAAGTCCATTGTTACTTTAGAGTTACAGTAATTTTAGAGCAATTACTTATTGTATCACAAACAAGAAGACCGTAAAATTGTCGATAAAAAAGATAGCTCTTTTGGATTGTTAAATCCACATAAAGAGTTATCTTTGCGAACAATCTGACAGAAATCAATTAAATTTTAATGATATGAACGATAACAAACTTATGAATCGTGCAGCGGATAACATCCGTATTCTTGCTGCTTCAATGGTTGAGAAAGCCAATTCCGGTCACCCGGGTGGCGCCATGGGTGGTGCTGATTTTGTAAATGTACTCTTCTCTGAGTTTCTAGTATACGATCCTGAAAATCCCCGTTGGGAAGGACGTGACCGCTTCTTCCTCGACCCGGGCCACATGTCTCCGATGCTTTATTCTACGTTGGCATTGACAGGAAAATTCACACTGGACGAGCTGAAAGAATTCCGTCAATGGGGAAGCCCTACTCCAGGACATCCTGAAGTGGACATCATGCGTGGCATCGAAAACACTTCCGGTCCGCTGGGACAAGGACACACTTTTGCAGTAGGTGCTGCTATCGCTGCCAAATTCTTGAAAGCCCGTTTCGACGAGGTGATGAATCAGACCATTTACGCTTACATCTCTGACGGTGGTATTCAGGAAGAAATCTCTCAAGGTTCCGGACGTATTGCCGGTGCACTGGGACTGGACAACCTGATTATGTTCTATGACTCCAACGATATTCAGCTTTCTACAGAAACGAAAGACGTAACCGTTGAAGATACTGCCATGAAATATGAAGCATGGGGATGGAACGTACTTAGTATCAACGGTAATGATCCTGACGAAATCCGTGCGGCAATCAAAGAAGCACAAGCTGAAAAAGAACGTCCGACACTGATTATCGGTAAAACCGTAATGGGTAAAGGTGCACGCAAGGCAGACGGCAGCAGCTATGAAGCTAACTGCGCTACACACGGTGCTCCTCTCGGTGGCGACGCTTATGTAAATACAATCAAGAATCTGGGTGGTGATCCTACTAACCCGTTTGTTATATTCCCGGAAGTAGCCGAACTGTATGCAAAACGTGCAGAAGAACTGAAGAAGATCGTTGCTGAAAAGTATGCAAAGAAAGCTGCATGGGCGAAAGCAAACCCGGAACTGGCTGCAAAACTGGAACTCTTCTTCTCGGGCAAAGCTCCGAAAGTGGACTGGGCTGCTATCGAACAGAAAGCAGGTAGCGCTACTCGTGCTGCATCTGCAACCGTATTGGGCGCACTTGCTACACAGGTAGAAAACATGATCGTTGCTTCGGCCGACCTTTCTAACTCTGACAAGACTGACGGTTTCCTGAAAAAGACTCATTCTTTCAAGAAAGGTGATTTCAGCGGAGCATTCTTCCAAGCAGGTGTATCTGAATTGTCAATGGCTTGTATCTGTATCGGTATGTCTCTCCACGGTGGTGTGATCGCTGCTTGCGGTACATTCTTCGTATTCTCCGATTACATGAAACCTGCCGTACGTATGGCTGCTTTGATGGAACAACCGGTGAAATTCATCTGGACACACGACGCATTCCGCGTAGGTGAA
>NC_021017.1:1826996-1839844 GCF_000210075.1 Bacteroides xylanisolvens XB1A | reverse complement strand
CTACCCACGAACCGGTAGAACAGGAAGCACAAATCCGCCTGATGGAAAAACTGAAAAACCATAAGGGACACAACTCTATGTTGGTACTTCGTCCGGCTGATGCAGAAGAGACAACCATTGCTTGGAAACTTGCTATGGAAAATATGTCTACTCCGACAGGATTGATCTTCTCTCGTCAAAATATTGCCAATTTACCGGCAGGAACAGATTACGAACAAGCAGCCAAGGGTGCTTATATCGTAGCAGGTTCCGACGAAAATCCGGATGTTATCCTGGTAGCTTCAGGTTCTGAAGTGTCTACATTGGTAGCCGGCACAGAGTTGCTTCGCAAAGATGGCGTGAAGGTACGCATTGTATCTGCTCCGTCTGAAGGTCTGTTCCGCAACCAACCGAAAGAATATCAGGAAGCTATCCTTCCGGCAGATGCGAAGATTTTCGGTATGACTGCCGGCCTGCCTGTCACTCTTCAAGGTCTGGTAGGTTGCCACGGTAAAGTTTGGGGATTGGAATCTTTCGGTTTCTCCGCTCCTTATAAAGTATTGGATGAGAAACTTGGATTTACTGCCGAGAACGTATATAACCAAGTAAAAGCAATGCTCTAATGAAAACAATCGGATTAGCATGCGACCATGCCGGTTTTGAACTGAAAGAATATGTTCGCGGCTGGCTGGAAGCAAAAGGCTGGGCTTACAAGGATTTCGGAACTAACTCTACCGCAAGCGTAGACTATCCGGATTATGCTCATCCGCTGGCTCTTGCAGTGGAATCGGGAGAATGTTATCCCGGTATCGCTATCTGCGGCAGTGGAAACGGAATCAATATGACGCTGAACAAGCACCAAGGGGTTCGTGCCGCTCTCTGCTGGAATGCAGAAATCGCACACCTGGCTCGTCAGCACAATGACGCTAATGTATTGGTTATGCCAGGACGCTTCATCAGCACTGAAGAAGCGGACATGATTTTGACAGAGTTCTTCTCTACCAAATTTGACGGCGGACGCCATCAGAACCGTATTGATAAGATTCCGGTAAAATAAAGCTCGAAGATAAATCAAATAGGTGTAAAGCTGTTCTTCTTTTTGAAGGACAGCTTTATTTTTATACCGGTATAAGATTTTATCATATACGAGATTACAAAAGAAGGGCAACTTCGTCTTTATTACAAGACGATATTAAAAACTGAAATTATGGGTAAACTGAATATGAAAGAATGGATCAGCCAAACGATCCAACGTAAGGAAACGATTGCAATTCCGATCATGACACATCCGGGTATCGAATTTATTGGGAAAACGGTGCATGATGCGGTAACAAACGGACAGGTTCATTATGAGGCTATCAAAGCTCTTTGTGACAAGTATCCGGCTGCGGCAGCAACCGTTATCATGGATCTGACGGTAGAAGCGGAAGCTTTCGGGGCAGAGATTATCTTTCCGGAAAATGAGGTGCCCAGTGTGTCCGGCCGTTTGCTGGCGGATGAAGCTGCTATTGAAAAGCTGGAAGTTCCGGCGTTGAATAAAGGAAGAATTCCGGAATATCTTAAAGCAAATATGCTGACAGCCAGAAATGTAACAGACCGTCCGGTTTTTGCCGGTTGCATCGGTCCTTATTCGCTGGCCGGACGTTTGTATGATATGTCGGAAATCATGATGCTGATTTATATTAATCCCGATGCAGCCAATACATTATTAAGAAAATGCAGTGACTTCATCACCCGCTATTGCATGGCATTGAAAGCAACCGGTGTGAACGGTGTAGTCATGGCTGAACCTGCTGCAGGACTGTTATCCAACGAAGATTGCCTGCAATATTCTTCTTTATTTGTGAAAGAAATAATAGAGAAGGTACAGGATGATCACTTTGCCGTAGTGCTTCATAATTGCGGAAACACAGGGAATTGCACACAAGCGATGGTTTATACCGGTGCAGCCGCTTATCATTTCGGGAATAAAATCAAAATGGAGGAAGCGTTGAAAGAGATTCCGACCGATGCACTGGCAATGGGAAATCTGGACCCGGTGAGCCTTTTCAAAATGGCAGGTCCGGAGACTATGAAGGAAGCGACTTTGCAACTATTGGAGGCTACCCGTGCATATCCGAATTTCGTATTGTCAAGTGGTTGTGATATTCCGCCACATACGTCTTCTGTTAATATAGATGCATTTTATACTGCATTGGAAGAGTTCAATAAGACACAAGTTTAATTCTGTGTCCGCAGGATTACAACAACCTATATATTTCAATGCATCCACCAATGGTTGAACAGGAACTTACTTACCAGAAACTGCAAATCCCATCGTCCGATATCTACGAGGCGATGGGATATAAAGATTCTATGCCGGATGGAATGGTTATAGAAGAAATAAATACGTTACTTGACCGTATCACTCCCCTTCTTCGTCCCCGTTTTTTCTTTTTCCTCACTGACGGACTGCTTGACACTGAAAAAGCAACACTGACTGTAAAAGATACGGTTCTCTCAATCGGTAAAACCATTGCCCGCCAACTACGGGGTTCGGAAGCCTTTGCCTTTTTTACCGCCACTGCGGGAGTTGAATTTGAGGAGTTTCAACATCTGCTTCAGCAAGAGGACGACATGGTGAAAGTATATATAGCAGACTCATTGGGGAGCATCATTGCAGAAAAGGCTGCTGATTGCATGGAAGAGGAGTTGGCTGCATTTATCGAAAAGAGAGGTTGGAAGCACACTAACAGATACAGCCCCGGTTATTGCGGATGGCACGTATCGGAACAACAAAAACTATTCTCCTTATTTCCGGTCGCTTCGCCCTGTGGTATTCAGTTGACAGATTCCAGCCTGATGATTCCCATCAAATCTGTAAGTGGTATTATTGGAGTGGGTTCTCATGTCCGTAAGCTGGAATATACTTGCGGGCTGTGTACGTACGAAAATTGCTTTCGTAGAAAATAGTTTCACCACAGAGGACGCAGAGACACGGAGTCTTTTTATTATTAGATAATAATCTCTGCGTCCTCTGTAGTGAATAAAAACTAGTGGCCATTGAAGAAGATGTAAAGCCCGATCATAGTCACAATAAGTAATCCCCATAGGATAAGAACAATTCGTGCAGGTTTGTCCTCTATCTTTTCCATATTCAAGGTCCCCAGTTGCGGAGATTTATCCCACAGGCTGACTACTATCATGCCTATTCCGATGATAACGAATAAATAGAAAGAAAGCAGCATAAAATGAGGCCATGCATTATATTGTTCGGCCGGAAATACCCATAAATACAAAATTCCCACTCCGATACTGAACACAGTTCCCAATGTCAGAGCCATATTAGCAGCCAGCGTAGTGGTGCGTTTCCAGAACACGCCAAAGAGGAATACGGCTGCCATCGGAGGAGCTATAAATCCCAATACAGACTGGAAAACATTAAATAGATTCAGCCCCTTAATGCTATCGATTGCTATGGTTATTATGACAGAGATCAGTGCACCGACTACTGTAACCACTTGTCCCATCCTGATAATCTCTCTTTGCTTGGCCTGTGGTCTGATTTTCTTCACATAGATATCCATTGTGAATACCGTACTTAATGCATTCAATGCAGAGCCTACAGTACTTACCAACGCTGCTGTCAGCACAGCTAGCACCAAACCGACCATCCCTACCGGAAATAAATGAGTCACCATTGTCATGTAAGCCTCATCGGGATTTTCCAATTGTGGAAATAGAGCGAGGCAGATAATGCCGGGAAGAATGTAAAGAGGTACATCTAATATTTTCAACCATCCGGTAAAGTTGGTTCCCATCTGTCCTTCTTTGAGATTCTTGGCAGCAAGAACCGGTTGCACCATCGACTGATCCGTACACCAGAACCAAACTCCCATAATAGGATAACCCAGGATAATAGGTAGCCAGGGAAAAGCCGGGTCATCATTTGGATAGAAAAGATTCCAGTAATCCGCCGGAACGGCATCCACCAGTGCTCCTACACCACCCACTTTATAGATTCCCATGATAGCCAGTGTGGCTGATACTACAATCAACAGTATCATTTGATATACATTCGTGTAGGCCACAGCTTTCAGTCCGCCGAGCATCGTGAAGAAAGCGGAGATGACAAGTAACAGCAATGCCGATTGCCACATAGGAATATCGAAGACCTGACGGATCAGGACTCCACCGGCAAATAAAGTCAATGCAAGCCATGAAATAAGAATGGTAATAATGGTATACCAGGCAAGGATGTTACGGGTAGATTGTCCGAAACGTTTTCCCATAAATTCGGGCAATGTCGTGATGCGACTACCCAAATATCGGGGAGCAAAGACAAAAGCAAGCAGACATATAAAGACAAATGCATACCAGGCATAATTCCCCGAAACAATACCAGTAGTAAATCCGGCACTTGCGGAAGCTATCAACATGGAAGGTCCGACATTCGTCCCCCACATGGAGAAGCCGATATGATACCATCTCAACGAATTCTCCGCAAGGAAAAGACTACTCCCCTTTTTTCGTTTAGAACTTGCCCATATACCAATAGCTATCAAAATAAGGAAGTAGGCAATCAGAATACTCCAATCTAATGTCTCTAAGAATTTCACATGCATAATTCAAGTATTAAATAAGTAACGTAAGTTTAAATCTAATTTTCTTTAGGCAAAGATTACATGGATTTCACGGTTTTAATAGGCTATGTAATTAAGAGCCGTGTTTATCCGTGTAATCCGTGCCTTTTTATTCTATTTTTTATTTCCAATCAGTTCTTTGGCAACTGCTACAGCTGTATTCGCATTATCACTATATCCGTCCGCACCGATTTCGTCAGCAAACCCCTGACTGACGGGTGCTCCGCCAATCATCACTTTCACTTGATTACGAATACCGGCCTCTTCCAATGCCTGGATAACCTCTTTCATATACGTCATAGTAGTAGTCAGCAATGCGCTCATGCACAAGATGTCAGCATGGTTTTCCTTCACAGCTTCCACAAACTTGTCACAAGTCACATCAATACCAATATTAATGACTTCAAAGCCGCAACCCTCCAGCATGGAAGCCACCAGGTTTTTACCAATATCATGGAGATCTCCTTTCACTGTACCGATGACAATCTTACCTATTGTAGTGGAAGCACTTCCTGCCAATAAAGGTTTCAGTAGCTCCAAAGCCCCTTTCATGGCACGTCCTGCCATCAACAGTTGAGGAACAAAAGCTTTTCCATCCTGGAAACGTTGTCCCACTTCGCCCATTGCTTTAATCATATAATTATTGATAATCATTTGGGGAGCTACTCCTTCCGCAATGGCTTGCCGGGTGACTTCAACCGCAGGTTCCAGTTTCCCGGCAACAATGGCTTCATACAGAGGTTGCAGTTTATCCTCTTCCTGGTGTTGTTCTTCCCGTATACAAATACGTTCCTGTCCGGTAGCTGCCAAGTCGGCATCCTGTTGATGTTCATTGGTATTTACAGAAGTAGAAGAACCGGTATATTCTTCAACAATCCGCATGGCCTGTTCCACTTCCTTTTCGTTATGAAAATCCATTTCCAAATGTACACCGTCCGCGCCGATATGATCCAATAGGGGTTTTAGTTCGTCTAATGTCACCCAGCAAGCCATCACGCTCTTTCCTCCTGCCAGAATCTTCTTATACAGATCGTACCATTTGGGAGATCCTCCTTGTGGTTCGCCCACTCCAGGGGTCCATTGAATCGCATTCAATTCTTCAATTTCAAGCAAGGCAGGCAGGTGATGCATGGCTCCCACTCCATCCAGATGATAAAGGGTATAATCAATCTTCTGACATTGTTCACGAATAAAAGGTTGCACAAACCGGCGATAATCATCCTGACTAATCATGGTTGAAATATCACTTTGCAGTTTACTCATCTTTCCGGGAGCCCAGGACGAGAAATAACAGAAAGCCATCTCGTCGCCTTCACGGATGATGTCGTATAGTTCATCAAATACTTTGAAGTAGATGTCGTTGATTTGCTGCATCTGTTGTTCCAAGATTTCGGGCTGCATCACTGTGTCCAGTAATACCCTATCCGTTCCTTTCAGTGCGGCCAGAACATCCAATCCTTCCATCAGGTCGGGCATACCGACAAAGTAGTGTCCGTTGGCTTTCGCTTTGCAGGCTTTCAGGAGTTCTTTATGAAGAATCCAGTTCGGGTGTTCAAGGTTAAAGACTATTTCATCGGTGAAATCCGGGTTGGGATGAATCCAAATGGTGTCTTCCCCGCCTTCAAACACTCCGCCTAAAAATGGCGGCTAGAGAACCGGGACCCAGTTGGGTATTCGCAACCGGAAGAATATCCGCTTTCAGACTGCTGTGCGCTACGTACCAGTCCAGATATTCAGCCCTCCATTGAGGGTCGAACCATTTTTGCGACAAATCTTTTGCCGGCGCGGGAGGCATTATCTCTGCATGTGGTTGCACTCCTTCCTGGAAGTGTTCCCACATATTGAGAATGATTCCTTTATGGTTCCACCAATTTATATAACGTTGTTTTGTTTCTTCTAAATTACTCTTCCATGTTTTCATACTCTGCCATTTTTTATTTATTCTACTCAAGTTTCGGAAGTAATTTATTAGGTTGAAAGCCTCTTGGTATATAGCGTAAGGTATCACTCTACGCAATATTATGTAAGCCTTTCAGGCTACTTACAAAACTTGAGTTATTTCTATTTATCTATTCCAAAATCCTTTATAATCATTATCTATGCGTAAAGCCATGCTCTTGCTTAAATCCATTTCATCCGTACAGTCCACGTCTTCCGGATAGATGGGTATCACGGCATTTGCACGCACATATACGGGCATTTCTTCCAACGGAACATACACGTCTCTCAACCAGCATGCTCCTTCCAAATGTTCTCCCGTAAAGAAGTTCACCCATTTTCCTTCGGGAAGATAGATATCCCGACGGTTTTCGCTGTTCATCACCGGAGCTACCAGGAAATCATTGCCGAAATAGTATTCATCATCTATATGCCAACAAAGTTTATCTTCCGGATGATGCAGAATGAGTGCCTGCAAGAGCGGATAGCCGCTTTCTATGGCTAGTTTACTTTGTTCTACGATGTATGGAATGAGCGAATAACGCAATTTCCACCACTTTTTCACCAACGGAGCTATGGCCGGATAGTGCCAGGGTTCACGCTTATTGGTTCCGTGATAACGGATATGCGATGTGAATACGCCAAATTGGGTCCAACGCATGTACACATCATCTGCTACTACCGAGTTCATAAAATTGGGCAATGTATGGAAGCCGGGAACATCATGGCTCCAAAAAGCAAATCCCGACAGACCGAAATGCAGACCACCTTTCAGAGAACCTGCCATTCCATCCCAAGAACTACAGGAATCGCCTCCCCAATGCAAAGGATAACGCTGGCATCCCGCCCATGCGGAACGTGCCCAGACAATGCCGTCACCTGTCACTTCTTTCGTAATTTCGTAAGCAGCCTTTTGATAAAGCAGGGCATACAGGTTGTTCAACAATTCCGGCTTCATACCTTTATAGAGGGCGTCCATGTGAATGTTTTCACCGAAATCGGTTTTGATACAGGTTACTCCCATATCCAGGAGTTGTTTCAATAGTCCTTTGTACCATTCGGTTGCTTTCGGATAAGTAAAGTCGATTGTTCCGGCATAATCCAGGGCGGAGAAGTTGGAACCATCGGTCGCTTGTTGTTTGGTCAATGGGGCTATATAATCATTGGCTCTGGCTTCATCAATCTGCTCTGCATTTTCTGCAACGTATGGAAGTTGCCATAAAGAGACACGATAGCCGTTCTTTTTCAACCCCCCGATGAATCCTTTCGGATCGGGGAACCGTTCTTCATTGAATTTCCATTCGCAGAGCCAATCGGTACGGAACCAGCCCGTATCCAGATGAATTACGTCACAGGGATAGTGTTCGGCACGCATGCGGTCGCATATTTCGTCTACTTCATCGGCACTGAAATAAGTCATACGGCTCATCCAAACGCCAAAACTCCAAAGAGGAGGCATAGACGGATAGCCGGTCAGGTCACGATAACCGCGAAGAATATCTTCCATCGTATCACCGCCTATTACGAATACATCAAGCAATGCCTGGTCGCTTAGAAACTGTACGGAACGGGTGGAATGTCCGGCCAGCGAGAGCTTGCTATGAGCACATGTATGGTAGAATGTTCCATACATGCGGCTGGATAGATAGAAAGGGATATTCTTATAAGTACGCCGGTTATTGACTCCTTGCCCGTCCTGGTTTTTCAGGAAGAAAGTCTGTCCACTCAAGTCCATTTTAAAGAAACGTTCTCCGGTTCCGGCAAAACATTCATCGGGCTTACATTCAAAAGAAAGCGTTGCACGTTCTTTCCGACCGTCGCGTTTGCAAAAAGCAACAGGTAACGCATCGTAGCGGGGAGGCGAAAAATGGTCATAGGCTGACAAGCGGATTTCACGCTTTCCGTCAGGGTATAAAGTGATGTCAAGCGTTTCTTGAGGGTCGGGAAGCAATTCGCTCCATCGGTCTAATAGAGGCTCTTCCACATTGATAACGGCACGCTTCGTTCCGTCCTCCGTCGAAAGAATCCATTTTCCTTTTTGTTCTTTTATAAACAGGGGCACTTTCTGAATCCGGTCACTGAATTGTAGCATTTCCGACTCATCTGTCAGTACATAATCACCGAAGCCAAGAAACAGACGGGTGATGCCGATGTTATACTGACGGATGATTAACGTGTATTCCTCCTGGGGAACATCGGTATCCGCCATCATATCGTTAGCCAGCTTTTGCTTCTGAAAGGGAACTGTTACGTAAATATCTCCTTCCTTTTCATAAACAGCCGTTGGCTTGTATGCTTTCCAAAGCGACTCATTCCTTGATAACTCGGTATCGAAATCAAGGAAATCAAATAAATGGTAATTCGTTGGTTTCATCTATTTTATTGATTAAATATCGTTTATTGATTACTATAATTATCATATTAGTTTGAATGATTACCATAGTAGTCTAGTTCTAATGATTATTACACTTGTTTATTGATTGCTATACTAGTACATTGATGACTATGTTAATCCATTGATTTGTTTCAATCTTGCTTTATTCTTCCGGCTTTGTATTTAATACTGTCCGCCACTTGAGGGCCGTTATTCTTCCACACGTTCTTTTTCCCGGGGCGGTTCGAATCAAAACGTTCAGTGGGACACCAGTTGTTTTCCATTGTATATCCGTCCGTAGCTTCATCCAGATAGATATAAAAAGCACGGTCATTCGTAGCGTAGGGGGCTTCGATTAAATGTTCGATCCGGTTATTTCGCATGACGGAACCCGGCTGGTTGGAAAGAGTATACAGGCCGCCTGCATCGTATAGCCGACGGGCAAAGTGATGTACATAGTTTGCTTCTATCCGGTTATTGCACATTCCGCTCTCCAGCGATGTCCATCCCCAGCCTACACAAATCCCTGAATAGTTCAGATGGCAGACTTCATTATGAGAAATATCCATGTTTCTGACATATCCGGCGCCGATACCTACACATCCCCAGTCTTCATTAGTCACATTACTGATGAAATTGTTTCTGATAGTAATATGGGAACATAATTCCCGTACGTCAACAGGAATAAAAGGGACGTGCGTCTCAAATCCTCCGTCCGGAAATGCACCGACCAGTAAAGCCGTTCCTCCAATATCCGTAAATTGACAATCTTCGACGCTCGATGCAGTAACGGCCCATTCATAATCCAGTCCGGTGGACGATAAATGACGGAACGTGCAATGCTTGAAATCAATATGCTCGGCACCTCTTACACATATTGCCGTTTCGGGACGGGTGATCCAGGCTTGATTTTCCAGTTCTGCTTTTTCCGGAAGCCCCGGTTCTTGTAGTTTATAGGCATCCAATAAAGGAAATCCCCCTTGCAAGGTGACGTGCCCCTGAAAAGAAGGACGCATCCAGGAGGTATGCGCAAAAGTAATTCCGTTAAATTGTATATGTTTTACCGGACGAGACAATGTACCGTCTATGGTCACTAAAGTTTCCAAGGCAGGGATAATCACTTCAGCTGTTTCCATATTTTCGCCCGCCTGCGGATAATAGTAAATCGTGCCGGAAGGATATTCCTGGAACCATTCACCGGGTTGGTCCAGCAATTCCAGTGCATTGGTCAGGCAAAAGGAAGAATTTCCTTTCTCTCCTCCGATGACGGGTTGCGGCCAGGGATGAGCAAACTCCAGGTGACTTTCGGGTTCATGGAAGCGAACTACAGCTTGTCCGTCTTTCGCGTCTATACTTTTCACGCGCAAAATAGCAATCGCCCAGCGTTGATGGACAATCATTTCCAGTTGGCCGGCATTTTGTAGTCTCTTCGGATTTACACTTTGAGAAACGGGGATCGTTATTGTTTGTTCTTCCGGATTGAAGTCAATCATTCGTTCCAATCCTCCGTCAGGAAATTGCGCAGCTCTTTGAACTTTATGACCGTTCACCCACATTTGCCGGGTTTCTACCCTTCTATTTCCTATTAGGGGAGCCTCTGCCGACCATATCTTCTGCTTTAGCTTTTCAGGAATTGCCGGATGATTACATCCACGCTTCCACCCCGTAACAGCAACTCCACCACTAATCACAGGATGAGCACCATCTACTGCACAAATCACCGTTGGAGAATCGGGTGTCCCACTATCTTCCGGACGAAGAAATAGAGAATTGCGCTGGGCATAAACACCCTCTTCCAAACTAATATAAATTCCTCCGGCTACTTCCAACCGATTCAGTCTACGCCATTCACGAGCCTGCTTGATCGCCCGGTTTAATGTATAAAACGGAGCTTCCTTTGTCCCGGGATTCTTATCATTCCCCTGCAGGGATACATAAATTTCTCCCGCAAAAAGCGAGGGAAACCACCCCAAGAAAATGATAAAAGAAAGATAAATAAAAGTCTTTTTCATGGTACTACCTCAATGTGCTACTTCAATAAAGACGAACACACATCGATTTAGTACTCTATGTAAAGGCAATAGATAGGTTATTCTTACGAATGTTTTACAACATCAAATAGGTTACCGAATAAGACCTATGATAAATTGATAGCAAAAATAACCGCAGACAACGAACTTCAGTAAAGTTCCGAATATAAATCCGAGTAAAGAGCCCACACCTGATTTGAGTGCCTGCGAGAACTCTTTATTTCCTAATAGTTCACCAATCACCGCTCCTAGAAACGGACCAAGAATAATACCCCAAGGCAAGAAAAGAAGACCGACAAGAGTTCCTACAATACATCCCCAATTCCCCCATTTACTACCGCCACTATATTTACTTCCCAGCATCGGAGTGAAATAATCCAATACCTGCAAAACAGCTACAATCAATAGCCATACAATTAATTGTGTCGTAGAATATTGTACCTTATCCGTGAAGTGCAGAATGACCAACCCCACATAAGCAATAGGCGGACCGGGAAGAAACGGCAGAATACAACCTGCTAACCCGGCTATCATACAAAGGGCACTAATTACGATCAAAATAATGTCCAACATAGTCTCTTCTTTTTTTAGTTCTGCACAAAAATACAGTATCTTTCAATATATACAAGCTAACCTCGAGAATTATTTCCGCCACTTCACTGCTGTTTCAGAATAGCTTTGTCAGGGCTGCAGTTCTTTGTGTGAATGAGTTTTTCCAATACTTTTTTGAGGATGCCTCGTACCCAACAAGAACTTTTACTATCTTTGTGTCGTTAACGCTATTAATAAGCAAGTTATAAAAAAGAAATCAGCAGGAGGACAGAAGATGGATCCAATGGAATATATAGTACCCAACAGAAAGCGTTTACCTTACGGTATGATGAACTTCGCAGTCATCCGCCGCGAAGACTATTATTATGTAGACAAAACCCGCTTCATTCCTATGATAGAGCAGGCAGACCGGTTCTTTTTCTTCATCCGTCCCCGCCGCTTCGGCAAAAGCCTCACGCTGAACGTACTGCAACACTACTACGATGTGCGTACCCGCGATAAGTTCAACGACTTATTCGGCGACCTCTACATCGGGAAGCATCCCACAGTAAACCGCAACAGCTATCTGGTGCTTTACCTTAACTTTTCAGGTATCACCGGCGAACTGAACGATTATCGAAAAGGACTGGATGCACATTGCCAAATCCGCTTCGACTTCTTCTGTGAAGTCTATTCCGACCTCCTGCCACAAGGTATCAGAGAACGATTGGACGAAAAGGACGGGGCTGTCAACCAACTGGACTATTTGGTTTCGGAGTGCGAACGTGCCGGACAGAAAATGTATCTCTTCATCGACGAATACGACCACTTCACCAACGCCATCCTTTCCGATGCGGAAAGCTTGCACCGTTACACTGACGAAACGCATGGCGAAGGTTATCTACGTGCTTTCTTCAATAAGGTGAAGGCAGGAACTTATTCCAGCATAGAGCGTTGTTTCATCACTGGCGTAAGCCCCGTAACGATGGATGACCTGACGAGTGGCTTCAACATCGGCACGAACTACTCACTTACCCCCCAATTTAACCAAATGATGGGATTCACCGAAGAAGAAGTGCGCGAAATGCTGACTTACTATTCAACCAACAGCCCTTTCCGCCATACTGTTGACGAACTGATGGAAATAATGAAACCGTGGTACGACAATTATTGCTTCGCGCAGGATTGTTACGGTGAAACTACCATGTACAACTCCAACATGGTGCTCTACTTCGTGAAGAATTACATAGATAACGGCAAAGCACCACGAGAAATGATAGAAGATAATATACGTATCGACTATGAAAAGCTGCGTATGCTCATTCGAAAGGATAAGGAGTTTGCACACGATGCTTCCGTCATTCAAACTTTAGT
>NC_021017.1:1813414-1826645 GCF_000210075.1 Bacteroides xylanisolvens XB1A | reverse complement strand
CTATTTCGGAATGTTGACCATTAGCGGAATGCATGAAGGAAAAACCAAGCTGACCATTCCCAACCTGGTGGTTCAGGAGCAACTATACACTTATTTACTTAATACATACAACGACGCAGACTTGAGTTTCAGCAGCTATGAGAAAAGCGAACTTTCAAGCCAGCTGGCTTATCGAGGCGACTGGCAAGCCTATTTCGGCTACATTGCCGACTGCCTGAAACGTTATGCATCCCAACGTGACAAGCAAAAGGGCGAATTCTTCGTTCACGGCTTCACCTTGGCCATGACTGCGCAAAACCGCTTCTACCGTCCTATCTCCGAGCAAGATACACAAGCGGGTTACGTCGATATTTTCCTCTGTCCCATGTTGGATATATATTCTGACATGAAGCACAGCTACATCGTTGAGTTAAAATACGCCAAATATCGCGATTCCGAAAACCGTGTGGAGGAATTGCGTCAAGAAGCCATCGCCCAAGCCAACCGCTATGCCGACACGGACACGGTGAAGCAAGCTATTGGCTCCACGCAACTACACAAGATTGTAGTGGTATATAAAGGTATGGAAATGCGGGTATGCGAAGAGTTATAATGAACAATCTCTTCACCCTTCACTTTTCCTTGTATTATCCTATCTATAAGCAGTTTATAGGTGAAGGGTGTTCCCTTCACCCATCCTTTCACGTTTTTTCTTTTTCAAACTGTACCTTTCCACAATAAAAGCACTACCTTTGTCAATTATGTATGTAATATACAATATAAAATGAACGACAATAAATTAAAAAACAAAACAGTCCCTTTCAACTACGCCCGCTGCTACAACGAGCAATGTCCGAAAGCTTGTAACTGCCTGCGTCGGGTGGCTGCACTTCTCACTACCGCTGACACGTCCTACATCAGCATCGTAAACCCAATGTGTATTCCGGCCACCGGCATTGACTGTCCCCACTTCCAAAACGCAGAAAAGATACATGTGGCATGGGGTATCAGCCACCTGCTGGACAACGTACCTTATAAGGACGGAACAAATATCAAGCAACAACTGATCGGACATTTCGGAAAAACGCTTTACTATCGCTTTTATCGCGAAGAACGCTTCCTAAGCCCCGCAGATCAAAACTATATCCGCCAACTTTTTCACCGGAAAGGTATCACCGAAGAACCGGTCTTTGACAGTTACACGGATGAGTATAATTGGTAAAGCCGCGTTCTAACCAGTTTCCAGCCTGCTGAAACTTTTTGTTTCAAGCGCTAGAAACTAAAAGTTTCAAAGGGTGAAACGATTCGTTTCACACCGAGAAACAAACTGTTTCACTACGGGAAACCATTCGTTTCAAGGTATGAAACAAAAAATGGAACTAGTTAATGAAAGCAGAAGAAGTATCAGTGAAGGATATATCGTCTAAAAGTTATATGTAATACAAGTGTTATTGGTGAATTTTCAGAATGTATGTGAAAGATCAGAATAAAGAGTTGAAGTGTACAGCGTAAAATTCTCCAATATTGTAATCAAATAGACAAGAACGGAGTGAAAAAATATTTAGAAAAAATAAATATGGAAGAAGTAATAAGAAAATATGTAGATGAATGTTGGGGCTTTGTGCAAGAACACAGAGAATATCTTATGTATGTCCCTTCTTATGAAGAACACATAGAGCCTGAAATGCAGGACACATTTGATAATATTATACCACAAGGGAAATCGGTTAAGATATATGTCACTCAACCGGAACATACTAATTATATGGTGGACATTATTACGGAAAAAGACCATGTATGGAAAGCGATAGATAATCAAATTTCAGACGAGGATATTTCCAAATTAGAAAGTAAATTAAATGTTATTCTTCCGCTTTCATATAAGATCTACTTGAAATACAAACACTTTTATGAAATATTTTGGGATTTAGATGTTCGTCTATATCCAAAGCCCATTCATTCATGGAATAAAATCTTAATTGAAAATAATGAGGAACTGCAAGAAGAAATTCTTAACAAAGGGTATTTTGCAATAGGTCGATATTCTGATTATGGCGTGATAGCTCTTAAATTGACAGATGATGAGAATAAAGAAGGTGAAATCCTTCTCTTTGATTACGAAACGCCTGAAACAGAAGTATTAGCACCCAACTTTATAGAATTTCTTAATCAGATATTACAAAATCCTAAACCTGTTCTTCAAGAATTAAAAGGTTGGGAGAAAAAAATGTATAAAATGGAATGATGCTACTAACAAGCACCTGTACCACATAAACGGCAGCAAGCCGCAAACCATTACCGATAGTGCAATAATAAAATGAAAAAGAATGATTTTATAAATAATCAACTGCTATCAATGGGCTATTTGCCATTGCCATACAATAAAGACCGCAATAAAGTCTTTTATAAAGAAATGGATAATGGCTTAATAGTCTGTGTAGGTATTGAGTCTTCTTCTTTGTATCAAGACAGAAGAAAAACTGTTTCATTTTATACAGCATTGTCATATACATGGGCGATGTATTCACCTATATTATTGCCACAGGATTGTTACTTACGAATAGGTGAAATATTGGGTAAGAATGATTTGTGGTTTCAAACTACCACAAAAGAAGAAAAAGATTTTATGTGCCAATCGATACAGCAAGCGGCAAGAATCTGCGAAAAGCAAAGTAAAATCATATTGCACTATATCTTAAAAGAAAATCAATATGTGGAGTATAAAGAATATATATGCAGATTGAACTGCATAATAGATTTTGTTAAAAAGCAGGGAATCACCAGTAATGCAGATATAAGTATCATTTATGAAGTGATTAAACCAGTATTAAAAAGAATAGGTGTACCGCTTTCCAAGCATACTACAAAACTATATGCAGTGGATGCCATGAATTGCATCCACTGCTCTTCGGACATAAATAAGCAACAAAGAAAAATAATAGCAAGCGAAATAATATCAGTAACAAACGGGTAAATTGTCCTAAAAGAAATGATCCGTCTGAGATTAACATTTATCAAAATAAAAAAATAAACGAGGAAACAGCAGTTAGCTGAAACACATTAACAGTAGTACAACAAAATCAATATGGAAGTAATAGAAAGTAAATGGTATAATAAAGAATGGTGCAAATACAGCGTCTATTGAAGACGTAGAAAAACTTCTAAATACAACCTTGCCCTATCAGTACAAAAGATTTCTGTTATGGAGCAATGGTGGCGAGGGTAAATTAGGAGATAACTACATCTATATATGGGCTATTGAAGATATTGTTGCTTACAATAATGACTATGGAATACACAAATATCTTCAAAAAGAGTATTTAGCATTTGGCATGGATGGTGATATTGGATATATTTTCCACCTGCCAAACAATAGTATATATAGGGTAGATTTAGGAGATTTAGATATAGCTTCTATTAAGTATATAGCACCCTCTTTTGACGACTTTTTAGGCAAGGCTATTTATCTTAATTTCGATAAGCCACAGAATATTGTTGACAATAGTTCAACCATATAAAGTGATTAGACATGGATATAAATAATGAATAAACTACAACTCCAAAAACAATAATAACTCCTGATTCATATCGTTTTTTGATTAATAAAGTTACGGATATGTCAAGAAAAAGGCAAATTCCACCTCTACTATACAATATGCAATAAACTCAAAACGTTGCAAATTTCCGTCCTCATTTGCCCTGTTTACATAAATAAAAACTATCTTTGCGTTTCAGAATCCCGAAAGACGAAAAGAAATGGAGCAAATAGACAACCTAAAAGAGCTTATCAATCAGGGGGATGTGGACACAGCGATTAAGCAATTGGACCAGCTTCTCCAGGACAGTTCTGTCGAAAAAGAGAAAGATACTCTTTACTATTTACGGGGAAATGCCTACCGAAAGAAAGGAGATTGGAAGCGGGCACTGGACAACTACCAGTATGCCATCGAGCTCAATCCGGACAGTCCTGCCGTTCAGGCCAGGAAGATGGTAATAGATATCCTCAACTTCTACCACAAGGATATGTTCAATCAATAAAAGAGATGTATAATCAATAACCGTACTCAAAGATAACGTAATAAAATAAAGATTATGGCAAAAATCAAAGGAGCAATCGTAGTCGACACGGAGCGTTGCAAAGGATGCAACCTGTGTGTAGTGGCGTGTCCGCTCGATGTAATCGCCCTCAATAAAGAGGTAAACATGAAAGGCTATAACTATGCCTGGCAAGTGAAGGAAGATACCTGTAACGGATGCAGCTCGTGTGCAACGGTTTGTCCGGACGGATGTATTTCAGTGTATAAAGTAAAAGTAGAATAAAAGAAAAGAATATGGCAGAAGAAGTTGTATTAATGAAAGGAAACGAAGCCATCGCCCACGCAGCTATCCGTTGCGGTGCCGACGGATACTTCGGTTATCCTATTACTCCCCAATCGGAAGTGTTGGAAACGCTTGCCGAACTGAAACCGTGGGAAACAACCGGCATGGTAGTACTCCAGGCGGAAAGTGAAGTGGCAGCTATCAATATGGTATATGGAGGTGCAGGTAGCGGAAAGAAGGTAATGACCTCCTCTTCAAGTCCGGGTGTGAGCTTGAAACAAGAAGGAATCTCTTATTTGGCCGGTGCCGAACTTCCTTGTCTGATTGTAAATGTAATGCGTGGCGGTCCCGGACTGGGAACTATCCAACCTAGCCAGGCTGACTACTTCCAGACAGTAAAAGGTGGTGGTCATGGAGACTACAAACTGATTGCCCTCGCTCCGGCATCCGTGCAAGAAATGGCGGATTTCGTAGCATTAGGATTCGAACTGGCCTTCAAATACCGTAATCCGGCTATTATCCTTGCCGACGGTGTGATCGGTCAGATGATGGAAAAGGTTGTTCTTCCTGCACAAAAGCCACGCCGCACAGAAGCAGAAGTAATTGAACAATGTCCATGGGCTGCTACCGGAAAAGCAAAAGACCGCAAACCGAATATTATCACTTCCCTTGAATTGAAACCGGAAGCAATGGAAATCAACAACCTCCGTTTTCAAGCTAAATATCGTGAAATTGAAGAAAATGAAGTACGATTCGAAGAGATCAACTGCGAAGATGCAGAGTATTTGATTATCGCTTTCGGTTCAATGGCACGTATTGGCCAGAAAGCAATGGAACTAGCCCGTGAAAAAGGAATTAAAGTAGGTATCCTTCGCCCGATTACACTGTGGCCGTTCCCAACCAAAGCGATTGCTGCATACGCTGATAAAGTAAAAGGTATGCTCGTTACGGAACTAAATGCCGGACAGATGATTGAAGATGTCCGTCTCGCTGTTAACGGTAAAGTAAAGGTAGAACATTTCGGACGTCTAGGTGGCATCGTTCCCGATCCGGATGAAATTGTAACTGCCTTGAAAGAAAAAATAATCAAATAACGAAACAATGAATCCCGATAAAATAAGAAACGTACTGAACATCCTATTTATGATATTGGCTGTTGCAGCCATCATCACCTACTTTGTAGCAAAAGATGATTTCAAAATGTTTATCTACGTATGCGGCGCGGCAATCTTTGTCAAGCTGATGGAGTTTTTTATACGGTTCACCAACAGATAAGGAGATGAAGTTATGACTAAAGAAGAAATAATCAAACCCGAGAATCTGGTTTACAAAAAACCGACTCTGATGAACGATAACGCCATGCACTACTGCCCGGGTTGCAGTCACGGTGTGGTACACAAACTCATTGCCGAAGTCATTGAGGAAATGGGTATGGAAGATAAAACTGTGGGAATCTCTCCGGTGGGATGTGCAGTGTTTGCCTACAACTATCTCGATATTGACTGGCAGGAAGCAGCACACGGACGTGCTCCTGCTGTGGCGACTGCTGTGAAACGCCTGTGGCCGGACCGTCTTGTTTTCACTTATCAGGGCGACGGTGACTTGGCTTGCATCGGTACAGCCGAAACAATCCACGCTTTGAACCGTGGTGAAAATATCACGATTATCTTTATCAATAATGCGATCTACGGTATGACAGGCGGCCAGATGGCTCCGACTACACTGGTAGGCATGAAGAGTTCGACTTGTCCTTACGGACGTGACGTTGAACTTCACGGTTACCCATTGAAGATTACTGAAATCGCAGCCCAACTGGAAGGAACTGCTTACGTAACCCGTCAGTCCGTACAATCCGTACCGGCTATCCGCAAGGCTAAGAAGGCAATCCGCAAGGCTTTTGAGAACTCCATGAACGGTAAAGGTTCCAACCTGGTAGAAATCGTTTCCACTTGTAGTTCAGGCTGGAAGATGACTCCGGAGAAGGCGAACAAATGGATGGAAGAACACATGTTCCCATTCTATCCGCTGGGTGATTTAAAAGATAAAGAATAACGCTAAAAGTCAACAGAACAATGAAAGAAGAAATAATTATAGCAGGATTCGGTGGACAAGGCGTATTGTCTATGGGTAAGATTCTGGCATATTCCGGTTTGATGGAAGGCAAAGAAGTGACCTGGATGCCGGCATACGGTCCCGAACAACGAGGTGGAACAGCCAACGTTACAGTTATTGTAAGCGATGACAAAATATCCTCACCGATTCTTAGTAAATACGACGCTGCCATCATTCTGAATCAGCCTTCACTCGAAAAGTTTGAAAGTAAAGTGAAACCTGGTGGTATCCTGATTTATGACGGTTACGGAATTATCAACCCTCCTACCCGTAAGGATATTAAGGTATATCGTATCGACGCAATGGATGCAGCCAACGAGATGAACAATGCCAAAGCATTCAACATGATCGTACTTGGCGGATTATTGAAGCTTCGCCCCATCGTAACGCTGGAGAATGTTATCAAAGGACTTAAGAAAACCCTGCCGGAACGCCACCATCACTTGATTCCTATGAACGAGGAAGCTATCAAGAAAGGTATGGAGTTAATCCGTGAGGTTTAATTAACAGATAATGTACAATGGATAATTGATAATTATTAGCTACGTATAGTACGTATGCAACATAATTTTCAATTATCCATTATCATTAAATCAATTAAAGTAAGTATCTTTGCCTCCAATTATGAGACGAATCTTACTATTATATATAATCTTTTCCGTTGGTTTGACAACTGTCCATGCACAGTTCGATAATGGTCGCCAGAGAGTGGACGAGAACGGATACGACCAATACGGTAACCAGGTGGACCCTGCCATGATTCCGGACAGACTGGATAGTGCAAATGTAGAAGTACAGGGGTTACCTCCGAAATTATATATGTGGCGTATTAATAATCAGTTGGGCGACCGGACTATCATCCCGGCGGATACTGCTTATCACCACTTCCAAAACACCAATCTTACCGAAGGACTTACCGGACATTATAATTATCTGGCCAATATGGGTTCTCCCCGTATGTCACGCATCTTCTTTGAACGTCGTGATCCGGAACCGACTATCTTTATGGAGCCTTTCTCCAGTTTCTTTATTCGTCCTACGGAGTTCAATTTCACCAATAGTAACGTACCTTATACCAATCTGACGTATCATAAAGCCGGTAATAAAATAAACGGAGAAGAACGCTTTAAGTCTTATTTCTCTGTCAATGTAAACAAGAAGCTAGCTTTTGGTTTTAACATAGATTACTTGTACGGACGAGGATATTATAACAACCAAAATACGGCTTATTTCAATGCGGCAATTTTCGGTAGTTATATCGGCGACCGCTATCAGATGCAAGCTATCTACAGCAACAATTATCTCAAAACAAATGAAAACGGAGGTATTGAGGACGACCGATACATCACTGCGCCTGAAGAGATGGCACAAGGGCAAAGAGAATATGAATCAACCAATATCCCGACTGTACTAAGCGCCACAACCAACCGTAATCACGACTTTTACGTATTCCTGACCCAACGTTACAATCTGGGATTCAGCCGCGACATACCGCAGGCCGAAAATGACACGACTCCCGCCAAACAAGAATTTGTGCCGGTCACTAGTTTTATACATACCATTCAGGTAGAGCGTGCACGTCATAGCTTCAACTCGGATGATGACATGCGTGAAAAAAACTATTATCAAAACACCTATTTGGAACCGGATAATCCGATTGCCAGAGACAGTACTACCTATATGGGTATCAAGAATACCATAGGTATTGCTCTACTCGAAGGATTCAACAAATATGCCAAAGCCGGACTCACGGCATTTGCTTCCTATAAAATCAGCAAGTATACTCTTATGAATATGGAGGGGAATCCGTTGCCCGACAAATACAATGAAAATGAAATATTTGTTGGAGGCGAATTATCCAAACGTGAAGGAAATGTACTTCATTACCATGCCATTGGTGAAGTGGGACTCGCCGGAAAAGCAATCGGACAATTCAATGTGAAAGGAGATATCGACCTTAACTTTCCGTTATGGAAAGACACTGTGAGCCTTATAGCCCGTGGTGAAGTCAGCAATAAGCTTGCGCCTTTCTATATGCGTCATTATCATTCCAAACACTTCATGTGGGACAATGACATGGACAAGGAATTTCGTACCCGTATTGAAGGAGAATTAAGCATTGCACGTTGGAGAACACGCTTGAAAGCAGGAGTTGAAAACATAAAGAACTACACTTATTTCAACCAACAAGCAATGCCGGAACAGAAAAGCGGAAGTATACAGGTGTTGTCAGCAAGTCTTAATCAGGACTTCAAGCTGGGAATCTTCCATTTAGATAATGAAGTAACCTGGCAAAAGTCCAGCGACCAGACCGTATTGCCTTTGCCTGATCTTTCGCTGTATCACAATTTCTATATGCAGTTCAAGCTGGCAAAGAAAGTGCTTAGTGTACAATTGGGTGCCGACGTGCGTTATTTCAGTAAATACAATGCACCCGCTTATATGCCGGCTATCCAAAACTTCTATTTGCAACCGGAAAATGACCAGGTAGAGATAGGAGGTTATCCGATCGTGAATGTATACGCAAACTTACACCTAAAGCGTACACGTTTCTATGTAATGATGTATCACGTGAATCAAGGTATGAGCAGCCCGAATTACTTCCTGGCTCCTCACTACCCTATCAACCCGCGTGTACTGAAATTCGGTCTTTCATGGAATTTCTATGATTAACAAAATCTATATGGCTTATGGTAACACGCCCCAAATTGAGACTGGCCAGATATTTAGTGCCCGTAATCATTGTATTGGCAATCATCTTTTCTATCCGCCAATGCGGTAATCAGGAAAAGCCGTCAGGACACCCGCGTGATTATGCAGCTATTGCCAAAGAAGGTATATTGCGTGTAGCGACTGAATATAACTCGATCAGTTTCTACGTGGACGGCGATACCGTTTCCGGTTTCCATTACGAACTGATACAGGCTTTTGCCCATGACAAGGGATTAAAGACCGAAATAACACCCCTGATGAGTTTCGAAGAACGGCTGGAAGGATTAAGTGAAGGACGTTACGATGTAATTGCCTGCGGTATATTAGCCACCAGCGAACTGAAAGATTCTCTGCTCCTCACCTCTCCCATCACGCTCAACAAGCAAGTGCTCGTGCAACGGAAAGAAAACGGAGAAAACAACTCACTCTATATCCGTAGCCAGCTGGACTTGGCCGGGCGGACACTTCACGTAGTAAAAGGCTCTCCTTCTATTCTGCGTATTCAGAATCTAGGTAATGAAATCGGCGATACCATTTATATCAAAGAAATAGAGAAATACGGTTCCGAACAATTAATCTCAATGGTAGCTCATGGGGATATCGACTATGCCGTTTGTGACGAAAGCATCGCACGCGCGGCCGCCGATTCCATCCCGCAGATAGATATAAATACAGCCATCAGCTTTACACAATTCTACTCATGGGCAGTCAGCAAACAATCACCCGCTTTACTCGATAGTTTGAATGCATGGCTGGATAAATTCCAAAAGGAGAAAGAATACCAGAAGATTTATAAAAAGTACTATGATAAAGAATAACCTTATCATTTTACAGTTCAGAAGAAAACAATCAAAAACAGAATGTAAGATAGATATATTCATGTCTATTTCCAGAAATAAACTCCCAAAGACTTGACTTTCGCTTTCGAATGTTGTATCTTTACAGAGTTAATGATAAAGTAGTTTCAATTAAACTACATGCAAAGGAGGGAATCGCGATTCTCTCCTTTCTTTTTATCCAGCCGGGAAAAACCTCTCCCCGCCCCGGCTTTTCCTTGCGCTTTGCCCGGTGGTTATGGTTCTTCAGCCGGAGAATCAGCAGTGTTCACCTTGCTTCTTACCGAAATGAAGTATATATCCGCCTCAAACAGACGTTCTGTTTGCCTGAAACAGAGCCTCTGTTCCGATAAAACAGAGCTTCTGTTGAAACAAAACACAATGTCTGTTTTCCAACTGTTCCTGCTAAGTTAATAATCAATAAAGTTGCTCTTGACAAAAAATAGCTTTATCTTTGGGGGTTGTTAGAACAGACACAATAGGTATATTATATTATGAGTGAAAAGATGATCAAATGGGGCTTCATTGGTTGCGGAGAAGTAACCAAGACGAAAAGCGGTCCCGCTTTCCAGAAAGTAGAACATTCGGAAGTCGTAGCGGTGATGAGTCGTGACGGCGCGAAAGCGAAAGCGTATGCCAAAGAGAGAGGAATCAAGAAATGGTATGACGATGCACAGGAGCTGATAGATGATCCGGAAGTAAACGCTGTCTATATCGCCACTCCTCCTTCTTCACACGCTACGTATGCCATTATGTCCATGAAAGCGGGTAAACCGGCCTATATTGAGAAACCAATGGCGGTGACGTATGAAGAATGTACCCGAATCAACCGCATATCCAATGAAACGGGGGTTCCCTGTTTCGTAGCATACTACCGACGTTATCTTCCCTATTTCCAGAAAGTAAAGGAATTAGTAGAGAACGGAACGATCGGCAACGTTATCAATGTACAGATTCGTTTTGCCCAGCCGCCACGCGATCTGGATTACAATCGTGATAATCTTCCCTGGCGTGTGCAGGCTGATATTGCCGGAGGCGGCTACTTCTACGACCTTGCTCCGCATCAGATTGATTTGTTGCAGGATATGTTCGGTTGCATCCTCGAAGCAAGCGGTTACAAGAGTAATCGCGGCGGGCTTTATCCTGCAGAAGATACATTAAGCGCCTGTTTCCAATTTGACAACGGACTGGTGGGTAGTGGTTCCTGGTGCTTCGTAGCCCATGATTCTGCCCGCGAAGACCGCATAGAGATTATCGGTGACAAAGGAATGATTTGCTTCTCTGTCTTTACTTACGAACCTATCGGACTGCATACCGAGAAAGGACGGGAAGAAATCTGTATCGGCAACCCGGAACACGTGCAACAGCCTCTTATCCAAGCAGTAGTAGACCACTTATTGGGTAAGTCGGTTTGCTCTTGCGACGGCGAAAGTGCAACGTTGACTAACTGGGTAATGGACAAGATCTTAGGTAAGCTATAACCCTAAAAAAAGCAAAAAAAAGTTCCTTCTTTTTCCGGATTCTGCCGGTATTGTTAAAAAATTAATAGGGACATTCCATTGTATATTGTTAGTTTTTTCTATCTTTGTAGGAAGAAGCAAAGAAAAAATGAAACTAACAATATATTTTTTGTGCCATGACTAAAGAAGCTTTAATGAGAAAAGCGATCGAGCTTTCAAAAGAAAATGTTGAAAATGGTGGAGGTCCTTTCGGTGCTGTGATTGCCACGAAAGACGGAGAAATTGTTGCAACAGGAGTTAATCGTGTCACTGCATCTTGTGATCCTACGGCTCACGCCGAGGTAAGCGCCATACGTGCCGCAGCTGCCAAACTCGGAACATTTGATCTTAGCGGATACGAAATCTATACTTCCTGCGAACCTTGCCCCATGTGCCTGGGTGCTATTTATTGGGCACGCCTGGATAAGATGTACTATGGAAACAACAAGACTGATGCCAAAAACATCGGCTTCGACGACTCTTTTATCTATGACGAACTGCAACTGAAACCTGAAGACAGAAAGCTGCCTTCCGAAATCCTACTACATAATGAAGCCCTTACTGCCTTCAAAGCCTGGGTGGCCAAAGAAGACAGAGTAGAATATTAGAAAACCTCTCACTATTATTAACCTATTAATTACCCTCAAATGAAAAGAAAAAGCCTTTTATTTGTTATGGCATCAGTATGCCTGTTCAGTTGTCAACAGCAAGAAGAACTGCAAGATCCCAGTAAAGGAGTGATCGACTTTTCTACTTCTATTGACCAAAGTATCAACAATGCTCTTACTCGTAACAGCAGTAGTCTGACACTTCCGTTAAAAAGCAATTTCGCTGCCGGAGATGTTATCTCCATGTCCGTTGCCGAGCAAGATTATCATCCGTTTGCCATAGGCATGGATAGCCAAACCTGGAACGAAGCAGGCACCGATTCGGAAACGGTTACTTTCTATGCTCATTACCCTGAATTGACCAACGAAGCTGCTACTACCAGATCATTGAGCAGCCGCTATCGTGAAATCAAGGGTGGCTTAGAATATTTGTTCGGTACAGCCCAAGCCAACAAAGGTTCTAAGAATGTTGCTCTTACATTCAAGAGAATGACAACACCCGTCGTTCTGCTCGACGAGAACAACCAGCCTTACGAAGGTAGAGCAATCGTTAAACTGTTCTTGAAGAACAAAGGTGTACAGGACCTGTTCAGCGGTAAAATCGAAGCTGACCCCAATGCAAAACCGGAATACATTGATATCCGGAAAGTATCTGAAGGTATCTTGACTAACTTGATTCCACAGATCATCAAAGCCGGCGAGAAAATAGGAACGGTTATTCTGGAGGACGGTAAAGAAGAACCTATCATCGCAGAGGAGGACATTACCATAGAAGCCGGAACTCCTGTAGCGGTAAAAATGTACGCAAGACGCGGAATCATTGACGAACGAACTCCACTATTCAGATAAGACTGAAGAATAAAAAGTGATACTAATAAAAATCCCCGGAACCGCTGTAGACACTCAGCATTCCAGGGATTTTTTACACACAAAAGTTATTATTGAAATTGAAAACTGTCTTTTTTAGGTTAGAAACGCATACCTAAAGTAAGAACCACTTTATGGTTGTTGTTCGTCACTTTCGTTCCAGGTAAATCTAAACTATCAAAAGCATAGAATGTTTCTTTATAAGTATTATACATATATGCCATGTCTACATAGAAACTTTCACCACGATAGCCACAACCCAATGTATAATTATTAGTAGCACCCGGATTAGAAAATT
>NC_021017.1:1752310-1813013 GCF_000210075.1 Bacteroides xylanisolvens XB1A | reverse complement strand
TATCAGTACGCATTGAATTTACAGGAAGATCTTAAAAGCATCTGATTTCAAAGGAGCAGTAATATGATTATATCCTAAACGGAATGCAAATTCCGGTGCTAACTTAAATTCAGCTCCAACACGAAGTGTATGAACTGCTTTCATCATTGCTTTAATGTCTTCTGTCTGACCTAATTCATATCCGTCCGGATCTTTCATTTTAGCTGAAGTACGGTCTGAATATTCATACTCAACTCCCAATGCTACAGAAGAACCGATGGTATATCCCATACTTGCATTAAACTTCCACGGAGTAATTAACTTATATTCATATTCTCCTTCAGTATCATTTCCACGGGCATCATAAGGTTTGGTAATGCCACGTGTAGTCTCATTCAAATCAAAATTAATATAAGCAGTATTCCGTTCCTTCAAACTAAAGAAAGTCGGAGTATGTACAGCAGCACCAATACGGAATGAGGATGACTCAAAAGGACGAAGAATAAAACCTAGTTTAAAATCAACTCCACTACCATCTACCCAAAAGTCATTTCCCAACGTATATCCTCCATGACCATTTCCGTCCTTATCAGTAAAGTCTTCATTATATTCACTAGTCCTGTCATAGTTTACACTATAAAGTCCTAATGTTGCTCCAACATAAAAACGATCATAAAAATTCAGCGCACCATTCAAATCAAAAGAATGGATACCTCCACTTTCTTTCGAACGATAAGACTGGCTCACAGCATCTCCTGCCTGAAAATAGGGTTCATATCCCTCAAAAGGAGGAACTGCATCTGGATTCTCTGGATCTACTTTCCCATAAACAGGATTCACTAAATGTGCATTATATCCCATAATACCCAACCAAGGCAATTCAGGATTCTGAAAAGCATCATCGCTCCTCAAAGCAGCTTCTGTGAACGGATCAAAGTCTCTGTATGAATCAAAGTTCACCATATTAGCCATCTGAACTGTTTGAGAAGTATTGAATACTCCACTCACCAGCATACTTCTATTGAAGGACTTCATTTTGCGATAATTGAAACCAAAGTTGGCAAATCTCAAAGCAGTTGTATTTCCTATTTTTGTAGAGAATACAAATCCGGCATTATCAAATGAGCCATGAAACTTATCAAGACTTGCCCCATTCGCTTTCACTCCTGTATTATCAAAGCCAAATGAAACCATAACATCATTGCTACGATAAATTCCGATACCGGCAGGATTAGTTCCTATAGTGGTTATATCTCCGCCTAAAGCTCCCATGGCACCGCCCATACCTACAAAGCGGGCAGTTCCATTTAAATCACTTCCCATCCATCGATTTGCATCATAGATAGTTGTTTGAGCATTTAGAAATCCTACACTTATCAAAAGAATACAAATCGCTAATATTCTATTACTTTTCATAATCAATCTCTTTTGAAATTATAAACTATCTTCTATAGCTACCACCAGAACTACGTGAAGAACCACCACCGCCGCTACTACGTGAAGAACTGCCACTGCTGCCAGAACTACGAGAATAACTACCGCTACTACCTGATGAATAGCTACTTCCACTACTTCTTGAATAACTACCTGAATTAGAAGAGCGGGATGATGATCTGTCAGGCGTATAACTTCTTGATGGAGAAGTGGAACTTCCACGTGAATAGCTACTACTGCTACGGCTACTATTTGTTCCGGAACTTCGTGTCGAACTATTACTTCTATTATAAGAGGAACCAGAATTGCGTGTACTAGTACCAGAAGTACGTGTACTGCTTGGACGTGTATACGTTTCTGTATTTCTACGAGAGTATGAACTTCCTGAACGAACAGAGCTATTGCTACCGCTACGAGTATAATCGCGAGTACCTACAACTCTACTATTTGTACCTGTACTACCTGAACGGCGAACACTTTGTCCAACAGAAGAATTAGCTGGTCTGGTAGTTGATGAACCGACACCTCTTCTGTAAGAAGTAGAATTATAATTTCTCGAACCAGAATAATAGGAACGATTATTACCATTAATCACACTACGTCCGGCATAATAAGGTCTTCCACCTCCGCCCCAGCCCCAGCTAGGACCACCGTGCCAGTGGTGATGATGTCCCCAATATCCGCCGCCATACCAGCCACCCCAGTAGCCGCCTCCCCAATAACCGGGGTAATATCCCCAAGAGTAATAAGGACGATTCCATCCCCAGCCATAGTTCCATCCCCAGCCGTAAGAGCCATAACGCCAATCCCACCAAAGCGGGTTACTGAACGTCGGGAATGCATAAGCATACATACCATCGGTATATACGTTCCAATCCCATGAGTTCGGACCGTAAACTACATCCCAGTACAACGGGCTGCTGATACTGATAGCAAAACGCGGATTGCGGAAACGGATGATACGTTCAGCGTATTCATAGTCGTCTGTTGTACCATTGAATTCGCCCGTCACCCATTCTCCGTCCAAATCCGGATTAGATTTTTCTTTTATATATAAGGTATCATTATCCATTACGAATTCATTTTCACGTGCATCGTAACGGCGGTTATATTCATCCACATCCCGTGTTCTTCCCTTACGGTCCTGAACAACCACTGTAGTACCCGGTGAAGTATAGATGTTAGTCGTCACCTGTTTCTTCGGTTCCTTCTTAACTGGAGTTTCTTTCTTCTCCTGTTTGTCTTTGGAAGGTACGAAGTAAAGGTCGTCATCAACGCTTTGTGCAAAGATACCTATCGGAAGGCACAAGGCAAATAGCAAGAAATAAACAATCTTTTTCATATCATCTCGGTTTATGTAATTACTTAAACTTATTCACGTTACAAAGATAAGGAAGAGATTTTTCGTCCGGGGGAGATTTTCCCCAAAGGATAATAGGGAAATCCCTATTTCTAACTATCTTTATAGAAGATACAACGCTCACCGGCATAAAGTTCAGGCAAACTTGACTTTCTATACCCGGATTGCTGTATCTTTGCACATTATTCACCAGCATTAAAAACAACTATGAAGTATTTTGAGTTCACATTCCGCACCCAGCCTTGTACCGAAACCGTCAATGACGTACTGGCTGCCATATTGGGTGAAGTCGGATTTGAAAGTTTTGTTGAGTGTGAAGGCGGACTGACCGCATATATCCAACAGACATTGTGTGATGAAAACGCCATCAAGATTGCCATCAACGAGTTCCCCCTACCCGATACGGATATTACTTATACATATACCGAAGCGGAAGACAAGGACTGGAACGAGGAATGGGAAAAGAATTTCTTCCAACCCATCATTATCGGAAACCGATGTGTGATCCACAGCACTTTCCACCAAGATGTCCCCAAAGCGGAATATGACATCGTCATCAATCCTCAAATGGCCTTCGGAACAGGACACCACGAAACTACCAGCCTCATCATTGAAGAATTATTGGACAGCGAACTGAAAGATAAATCCCTGCTCGATATGGGCTGCGGAACTTCGATTCTTGCCATCCTCGCACGTATGCGGGGCGCACGTCCCTGTACGGCCATCGACATTGATGAATGGTGCGTACGAAACTCCATCGAAAACATCGAGTTGAACCACGTAGACGATATTGCCGTATCACAAGGAGATGCCTCGTCGCTTGTAGGAAAAGGACCTTTCGACGTTATCATCGCCAACATCAACCGGAATATATTACTGAATGATATGAAGCAATATGTTGCCTGTATGCATACGAATTCCGAACTCTATATGAGTGGATTTTATATAGACGACATTGCCGCCATCCGCGAAGAAGCGGAGAAGAACGGACTGACTTTCGTTCATTATAAAGAGAAGAATCGTTGGGCAGAAGTGAAATTTATTTATAAAGGATAAGAGCCAACAAATATCTTTAAAAGAGAAAGCTCCCTTATCATTAAAAGATATAAGAAAGCAAGCAAAAATCGCAGTCGATATACGCTATAAACAAGCGTAAGACTCCAGATTAATGCAGAAAAAAAATAGTGACGGTATACGCGTGGGATAGTGACGCTATCCATAGCATATACCGTCACTATTTGCATCGGATAGCGTCACTATCTTATAAAGAGAAATAAAGTCGTTACGCGAACTCTTTTTTGACCTGTTGGCACCATGCTTTGATTTTCTTTTCCGCCTGTTCGGACTGATTATCCAAATCGACAACCAACCCGCACCACTGCTCGCCACGTAAAGCCTTGGAACGTTCGAAAGTGTAACCTTCGGAAGAAGTAAAACCGACCAAGGTAGCCTCATCCCCTTCAAAGACTTCTGCCAGCAGACCAATTCCATCTGCAAAATTTTCCGGATAACGTATCTGATCTCCCAAACCGAAGATAGCAACCTTCTTACCTTTCAATTTCATTGTCCGGAGTTCCGGCAACAGTTCGTCCCAATAAGTAGGAAGTTCTCCGTCAAACCAGGTGGAAGCACCCACAATGAAGCAGTCATAAGCTGCAAAATCATTCTGCCAGGCCTGCTCGATAGGCACTACTTCTATCTTGTCTTCACCAAACTCTTTCTGTATTTTCTCTGCCACCCAACTCGTTCTTTCGGCTTTGGTAGCATAAAACAAACCTATCTTTTTCATAATTCTTCTCTTTTAATATTCCAATAATTTCCGTGCAGCTTCGTATATCTTAGCTTCGTCCGGCAAAATTTCTTTTTCCAGTATCGGATTGAAACCGACGGGAGTAAACGTAGAACCGACACGCTGCACCGGTCCGTCGAGATAACGGAACATTTCCTCACCAATCATTGCTGCAAGCTCCGCACCAAAACCGGAGAATACTTTATCTTCATGTACAACCAATGCTTTGCTGGTCTTCTTGACCGATTCAAATATTGCCTCTTTATCCAGCGGAATCAGAGAACGAATATCGATCACTTCTACTTTCCAACCACCCTCTTTCTCCAATCGTTCGGCGACATGCAGACAGAAATGGGTCGTATTTCCGTATGTGATAATACTCAAATCCGTACCCTCACGGCGGATACGTGCTTTTCCGAAAGGTACTTCAAAGTCTTCCGGCACCACAGTGGCGGCTTCTACCGAATTATACAATGCTTTCGGTTCGAGAAACAAAGTAAATCCCTTAGAGCGCATACTAGTACGTAACAATCCGGCTGCATCATCTGCAAAAGAAGGGCAGACAATTCGTGCTCCCGGCAATGTAGTCAAAGCTCCTTCTATATTTTGAGAGTGATACAGCCCTCCACCGATATAACCTCCGGAAGCCAACCGCAGCGTTATATTCGGGGCAAACTTACCATTGCTGCGCCAATACTCATGCGTACATTCTACATATTGTTCTACGGCAGGCCAGAAGTAATCAGCAAACTCCGCTCCCTCTATCACGACATGGATTTTAGGATCAAAGCGGCTCATTCCATTGGCAGTGCCTACAATATAATCTTCGGCAATTGGCGCACTGAACACACGGGCTTCGCCGAATTCCTGCTGCATCCCTTTGGTGACATTAAACACGCCGCCTTTCTCTCTGTTTGCTACGTCCTGTCCCCAGATAAACGTATCGGGATTGTAGCGGAATTCGGCTTTCAATGTTTCGTTAATGGCATTTACCAGGAAGGTCTTTTCGCCCTCTGCTACATGAGTACCTTCTTTGTACTTCTGCGGTTGATAAGGTTCGGGCATCACAAAATCGTAGATGCTCTTAGGATCAGGATCGGGAGCAGCCAACGCTTTTCGGTTGGCAGCCGACAGTTCTTTCTTTGCGTCAGCTTCGATCTGTTGCAACTCTTCTTCTGTCAGGCGTTTGTAACGCAACAACATCCGGCGGAATTTCATCAGCGGATCGGCATCTTTTACGTATTCCAGTTCGTTCTCATCCCGGTACAGGGTATGTTTATCCGAGTTGGAATGGGAACCGATACGAACACAGTTGGCCTGCACAATCACCGGATTACGGGTTTCCCTTGCATATTCGTGGGCTTCGGTCATGGCATTCATCGAGTCGAACACATCTTTTCCATTGCAATAGATGATTTTCAGATTCTTGAAACCGGAGAAGTTCTCGGCAACTTTGCGGTTGGCCGTCTGTTCCGATTTAGGGACAGAGATACCATATCCGTTGTCCTGTATCACAAAAATGACAGGAAGACGTTCAAGGCTGGCGCCATTGATAGCCTCATATACAAATCCTTCGGAAGTAGCAGATTCTCCGTGAGAAGTGATGACGACTCCTTTGTGTCCATAATATACCATCGCTCTGGCTACACCTACAGCATGAAGGTCATGCGTTCCCGTAGCGGAAGAGATATTTTCGATGTGCCATTCCGGTTTGGCGAAATGGTTCGACATGTGACGTCCGCCGCTGCCCGGGTCTGTCGCTTTCGAGATACCATTCAGGATGATTTCTTCCGGAGTCATTCCGGCAGAAAGTACAGTCAGCATATCGCGGTAGTAAGGAAACAGGAAGTCTTCGCCCAAAGTGAATACCTGACCGATGGCAAGCTGAATACCATCATGCCCCGCGTAAGGAGCATGATAAGACCAACCCAAAGATTGCAGCAGGTATGACGGTGCTTTTTCATCCAAAGCACGCCCCAATGTCATCAGATGATACCACTTTTTCAGGGTTTCTACATCTGTCGTTTTTATATCATATTTCTTTTTCATAGTGAATGAAGTTCTTAATGAGTGAAACAATCAGTTATCAGCCTTGCCAGTTTTCGAGGTAGTCGGCTATAAAGTGGAGGAAGTTACCTCCCAACATTCCGTCTACTACCCGATGGTCATAAGACAAAGACAGATACATTTTATGGCGGATGGCAATCGTATCGCCTTCCGGTGTTTCTATCACAGCAGGTTTCTTTTCAATATATCCTACTCCCAAAATAGCAACCTGCGGCTGATTAATTATCGGTGTACCGAACAGGCTCTTGAACGTTCCGAAATTGGTAATGGTAAATGTACCGCCATCAATATCTTCCGGCATTAATTTATTATCCCTTGCTTTCAGGGCTAAAGAGTCAATGGCAACTGCCAGGCCATTCAGATTCAAACGATCGGCGTCATGCACCACAGGCACAATCAGATTTCCATCATTCAGAGAGACAGCAATACCTACATTGATATGTTTCTTAAAGAGGATATTATATCCGTCTACTGACACATTCACTTGAGGATAGGCTGCCAATGCTTTCGCTACGGCCTCGGTTATCACAGGCATATAAGTCAACTTCACTCCTTCGCGACGGAAGAAAGCATCTTTATTCTTTTCGCGCCAACGCACCAGTTTGGTGACGTCTACTTCTACCACATTGGTTACATGAGGAGATACTTTCTTAGACATAACCATGTGGTCGGCAATAATCCGGCGAACACGATCCATCTCTTTCACTTCAACTCCAGGCATGGCAACAGGAGCAGACGATTTGGATGAAGTAGCAGACGACTGTGTAGCAGGGGCAGATGCAACCGGAGACGTTTTCGGAGTTATCTGTTCGGGAGCAACAGCCACCGATGGTTTGCTTGTAGCCGGAGCAGCAACGGCAGAGGCTGGCTTCTGTTCAGCCATATCTCCTCTTTTCTTCTTTTCAATATAGTCTTTTATATCTTTCTTACTCAATCGCCCTTCATAACCCGTACCTTGTATAGCATCCAACTCTTCTTTCGGAATCTTAGCCTCCCGCGCCAACTGAATCACAACAGGAGAATACCAACGTTCTTCCTCAACAGCAACGGGTTTGGATGTATCAACGGGGGTTGATGCAGTATTCACTGATTGATTCTTAGCAATGTCTGCTGCTGATTGTGGTGTTCCGGAAACATCAGCAGCAACCTGACTGGCATCAGCTCCTTGGTTTGTAGCACCTTCGCTTGCCGACTCCGTACCGGATGATTCTTCGCCATCCAAATCAATAATAGCGACGACTGTTCCTACAGCTACCGTGTCACCTTCCTTATATAAAATCTCCACCACTTTTCCCGCTACGGGAGAAGGGATTTCCGCACTTACTTTAGCAGTATTCACTTCAAAAAGCACATCGTCTTCCTGAATCATGTCACCCACCTTTACAGACCAAGAGACAATGGTCCCTTCGGTTATACTCTCGCCCAACTTAGGCATTTTTATTTCGAATTTTGACATAGACAGTAAATTTATTATTCAACCTTAGATATATTACAACAATGGGCTGAAATAGAAAGTTTTAAGTTAAGTAAATTTTAACCGGAGGCCAATCGGTACAACCAAGCATCAACGGCTATATATCCACTCTTTCTGAATATATTTTTCTTCCCGGAGCTGATTGACAGCTTCTATCTCCTCCTTAGTGAAAGCACTGACAGATTGCGACTTACTGAAATACTGAAAAGCCTTTTCTTTGAAATCAGTGACAGTCCCCGCCGACAAATGCCTGCGGATATTGGTTACCTCACTCCGAACGGAAGGAACAGCGTATACAGACGATAACGTTTCATCATCGACCATCGGTGCCGGATTCAATGCTTGATGCAACGCTGTAAGGTCCGTATCATACAATAGCGTGCAATGATACAATACCCGATCCTTGTACAGGCATTGCGCACTTCCTGATATTTTCAATCCATTCAGATAAATCCCCAATCGTTCGCCTCCTGTTGCCATCAGTCCCATAGAGTTCAGGAAATCCAACGTCCGCTGCAAATACGTGACAAACTCCGGCAAGCGGGGAGTCGTTTCTATAAAAGTCAGATTGACATTGCCCAAATCATGGTACACTGCTCCCCCACCGGAAAAACGACGGGCAATATGTACCTGCTCCCGTTCCGCCCATTCCTGATCGACTTCCGACCGTAACCGCTGATGCTTTCCTATTACCACAGAAGGAGTGTCCTGCCAAAGCATGAAAATGTCTTCATTTCCCTGCTTCAACAGATATTCTTCTGCAGCCAAGTGAAAGTAAATATCAGTAAACGGACTATAGATACATCGAATCATAGGTCAGACAGAATAAGAGTTAAAACATAATCTCGTGATAAATCTCTCCGACCGTAGGATGCGGAAATACAGTCTTCTGAAATTCTTCCACCGTATAGCCTCTCTGAATAGCAATACCTGCGATCACAATGAGTTCCGACGCCGGATTTCCCAACATGTGGCAACCGATGATCTTCCCTTCTTCATCCTGAATCAGTTTACAAAGGCCGTTTCCCTGTTCATTCTCGGCTACGAACCGACCGGAATAAGCCATCGGTAATTTGGATATACGATAAGAAAGTCCTGATTTTATCAATTCTTCTTCTGTCTTTCCCACTCCTGCCACTTCGGGATTGGTATAAACAACTCCCGGAACACAATCGTAATTCATCCGGTCTTCCACTCCCAAGATATGATTGATAGCGACTTCCGCTTCACGAATAGCGGTATGTGCCAATAAAGAATAACCTGTAATATCCCCACAAGCATATACGCAGGGATGCGAAGTCAACAGATGTTCATCTACTTTGACCCCATTCCGATGCAATTCTATATTCAGCTTGTCCAGCCCCACTCTGGATAAATTTGCCTTACGGCCTACACTAAGCAAGATTTTCTCCGCTTCAATAGTGGAAACTTTGCCTTCTTTTTCTATCACGACTCCATGAGCGTTCACTTCCACTACTTTCGTATTCAAATAGAAAGTGACTCCCCGTTTGGCATATTCAGCGCGAAGCATACCGCTCGTTTCCTTATCCATCGCTCCCAAAATCTCCGGCATCATTTCTACCACATGCACCTTTACTCCCATGCTGTTAAAGAAAGAAGCAAATTCCATCCCGATCACTCCACCGCCAATAATAACCAGCGTCTTGGGAAGTTCTTTTATCTCCAACGCCTCCTTGGAAGTCCAATAACTGACTCCCGACAATCCCGGTATGGGAGGAATCACTGTATCGGAGCCGGTACATACCAGCAAGTATTTCACAGAATAGGTTTCTCCATCACAAGTGATGCGAATCATCCCCTCTTTCTCTCCTTCTATAAAAGCTTCTTTCTCCACGATCGTCACTCCGTAAGAATTCACAGTCATCTTCACGCCACCCGTCAACATTTTCACTGTTTTGTCTTTGCGGCTCATAATCTTGGATAAATCGAACGAAGGAGATTCGGCAGAAACGCCATATTTGGAAGCACTTTTGATGCTATCCAGTATTTTAGCAGAATATAACAAAGTTTTAGTAGGAATACACCCCTCATTGAGACATACTCCCCCCATTGCCTTTTTCTCAAAAAGAACGGCTTTTAATCCGTTGGCCCCTGCACGTTCGGCAGCTGTGTACCCGGCAGGACCACCACCAATAATAGCTATATCAAAGTTCATAATCGTATCTTTTTTAGTAATAATACGATTATAACAAATGAGAGAAGAGATAAGTTGTTGGGAAAAGAAATACCTGTTACTTAATTGTCAGCTTTTTAAGTTCCTCTAACGAGCCATTGAACACGTTCAGGTCTACGTCTTCTTTGATGCCGGGAACACTTCCTACATCAGTATGTTGCCAAAAGTCCCATTTCCCCTGATACTTTACAGAGTCAACATAATAATGGGCGATCCAGTAAGGGTATGTATTGAAGATGGAGTCATCCAGATAACGGGTTTTAAATTTATAAGAAGTATAAAGAATAGGTTTCACTCCATAATGAGATTCCACCCGGTCCAGCCAGCGCTTAATGCCTTGCTGCAATTCCTTTTTTTCCTTCCGCCCGGTCACTTCCACATCAAGTACGGGAGGTAAATCACCCGTGTCCAGTTTCACCGTACGAATAAAGAAGTCCGCCTGTTTCAAAGCATCCGTACCAGGAATATAAAAATGATAAGCACCACGGATAAATCCATGATTACGGGCATTGGCGAAGTTCGCCTCAAAGGTTGTGTCGTTATGATCTCCTCCTTCTGTAGCTTTCATAAAAACGAAATGCAAAGGAGTAGCCGTCTCTTTATTCTGCAACAGTCTTTTCCAATCAATCTTTCCCTGATAATGAGAAATGTCAATACCATGAATATCATATCCGTCAGGGATACAAACTCCGTATTCCTTTAAACCATGACAAGGTTTCCATCGATAAGCATAAGGACGGATAAAAAAATAGTAGAATACAACGGAAAAACAACCGATAATCACCACTGCCAAAATGTTACGAATCCAGACAGGCATCACAGTTCGATGCTTCATCTGTTCCTTTTTTGAGGTACGGGAAGTTTTGGAAGAAGAGGTCGTTCCCTTTTTCTTGGTAGTGGAAACAGTTCTTTTCTTCTGTACGGCAGACATCGGATTGTTGCGTTGCGGCATTTACTTTAAACGATCAATGTTTTTAGAGATAGGCACGGATTACGCGAATTAACACGGTTTTTTAGTTATTTCTTATAAACCGTGTAGTCCGTGTAATCCGTGCCTGAAAGAATCTTTCATTGCAGCTGTTATTGCAACTGTTACATCAACAACTGCTCTGAAGTGTATTTATTTAGCTTGTTCCAGCTGCAAAGTCTTAGTTGCCTGGTCGCAAACTTCTGTAGGACCGAAGTACTGGATCGGACCCGGATATACATAATCCGTTTCGATAGCCCAACGATCACGTTGCGCAGCAAATGCCTTGAAAGGAGCACCATCCAGTTTCACCAATGCTTTCTGGATAACCGGTTTCATTTCACCGTGGCGACGTTCCATGTTCATCATCATAGTGATAGGCACACCACCAGCAATCCATTCAGCAGCAGGAGCAGTTGTGTTGCGTACAGAAGACATATAACCAGTCTTACCGTTAGCAATCAACATAGAAGCTGTGTAACCCAAAGAGTAGCAATAGTCAGCGTCAAAGTTTGATGGAGCAGCACAACGTCCTTCATAACCGAAGAAGTGGTGTTGAGCAGCAAATTTACCAACATACTTGCCTTCTTCTTTCCATGCAGCCAACTTAGTAGCTACCATTTCAGACAACAGTTTTTCTGTCTCGATCAATGATACCTGAACGTTTCCGTGCGGGTCACGATCCAAAGTCAACTGACGGGCAACACCTTCCGGCAGACTTGCATAGATAGCAGAGTTTTCCGGAGAAAGTTTGCGGATGATATAATCACGTTGGTGAGATTTCTTAATCTGACCGAATTCTTCAGCATTAGCAGCCAGGAAGTCGTTCAATTCAGCAATCAGGCGTTTCATGGCAGGAATGAATTCTACCAATCCTTCCGGAATCAATACAGTACCGAAGTTGTTTCCCTGTGCGGCACGGTCAGCTACCACTTTAGCGATGTAAGTCACTACATCGTCCAAAGACATATCTTTAGCTTCTACTTCTTCAGACACGATACACACGTTAGGCTGTACCTGTAAAGCACATTCCAGTGCGATGTGAGAAGCCGAACGACCCATCAACTTGATGAAGTGCCAGTATTTACGTGCAGAGTTACAGTCACGTTGGATGTTACCGATTACTTCTGCATAAGTCTTACATGCTGTATCGAAACCGAAAGAAGTTTCAATCATATCGTTCTTCAAGTCACCGTCGATTGTTTTCGGGCAACCGATCACCTGTACACCGTAGTTCTTAGCTGCATAGTATTCAGCCAATACACAAGCGTTTGTGTTAGAGTCGTCACCACCGATGATAACCAATGCTTTGATGCCAAGTTCTTTGATGATTTCATATCCCTTTTCGAATTGGCTTTCTGCTTCCAGCTTCGTACGTCCGGAACCGATGATATCAAAACCACCTGTGTTACGGTATTCGTCGATAATATCAGCAGTCAGTTCCATATAGTTGTGATCTACCAGACCACCAGGACCCAGGATAAAACCATATAATTTGTTTTCCGGGTTCAATTTCTTGATACCGTCGAACAAACCGGAGATTACATTGTGTCCGCCCGGAGCCTGACCACCGGAAAGAATTACACCTACGTTCATAGCGGGAAGAGCAACAGCTTCACCAGCTTCGAATGTAATCAACGGCATTCCATACGTGTTCGGGAATAATGCTTTGATAGCTTCCTGATCGGCTACAGATTGAGTAGCAGCACCTGCTACGGCCTTAACAGCTCCTGATGCCAATGCTTTCGGAAGTTTGGGCTGATAAGCAGCCCTTGCGATTTGCAATGCACTTTTAGTCATTTTCTTTAATTTTTTATTTAAAGGTGTTAGTAAGTTTCTTGTCAAACTTGAAAAGCGTTGCAAATTTCGCACTTTTTTCCGAATTATGAAAATTCTTCTGTTGTTGTTTTTAAGACAAAAAGAAGAAGAAAGAAAAATTAAGGCTACCTCCCGGTGTGGGAGATAGCCTTTACGTTTTCTTCAATGAGTGAATCGATATGATAATTCTAGGGATTTTGTTCCCAGCCTCCACCAAGAGCCTTATAGAGTTGAACTACCGCAATCAACTCGTCACGGATAGCATTACTCAACCCAATCTGTGCATCAAAATATCCACGTTGGGCATCCAATACGTCCAGATAATTAATAACTCCATTGATGTATTGCAGTTGTGCCAGGTCCATGTAGCTCTTGGCCGAACGTTCCAAATTGGCACGAAGTTCATACACTTCTTTGATCTTGTTGAAATTGACAATTGCATTACGTGTTTCCTTGAAAGCTTCCAGTACGGCTTTTTCATAACTATGTACTTCAGCCTCATAAGCTGCCTTTTTTGCTTTCAATGCCGCACGGTTCTTTCCCCAGCCAAAAATCGGAGTCAGCAAAGCTCCTTCCATCACTGCGTATGGAGATTTCAGAAGTTCCGACAAAGAAGTACTTTCACTACCGAAACCACCTGTCAGGGCAAGACGCGGGAACATATTTGTATAAGCCACTCCCACTTTCGCATTGGCAGCAATCAATTTCTGCTCTGCCTGACGAATGTCGGGACGACGTTCCAATAATGTAGACGGCAACCCAACAGGAAGTGTTTCCGGAGAATTGAATTCCTGAAGCAAACGGGAACGGGCTATCTTATTAGGATATTCACCCGCAAGATAGGCAATATCATTTTCTTTCAGGGAGATTTTACGTTCGAGGTCAGGAACCAAAGTTGCCGTACGCGCCAATTCCACCTGTGCCTGTCGATAGGAAGTCTCGGAAGTCAACCCACCGGCAAACCGGATACGTGCCAGACGTACTCCTTCTTCACGGGCTTTTAATGTTTGCTTTACGATGTCCAGTTCTGTATCTAAAGCAACCAATTCATAGTAAGCCTGTGCCACTTCAGCAACAATCGTCATCCGCAATGCGCGTTGCGCCTCGATAGATTGCAGATATTCGGCAATACTGGCCGAACGTGCCCAGCGCAGATTTCCCCAAAGATCGAGTTCCCATGAAACGAGGAATTGTGCTTCAAAAGTATCTGATCTCTTGAAAGCGTCTCCTCCATGATTTTCGAGTTCACGTTCTGCCGTTACTTTTCCTTTGATATCCGGAAGTAACGCAGCGGTGGAAATACGTTTCTGTGCTGCCATTTCTTTCACACGGGCAGCGGCAATCAACATATCCTTGTTATGATCCAGTGCACGTTCTATCAGACTTCTCAAAGTAGCATCCGTATAAATATCCCTCCAGTCCTGATCGCCGAAACTGATCGAGTCTTGCGCTCTTTCCAAGCTGTCGGGCAAATGAAGATCAGGACGGACATAGCTTTTCCCTACCTTGCAGGAAGTCAAGACTCCGGCAAGTAACAGGATAGCAATATATAGTTTCTTTCGTTTCATTATTTCTTATGTTTTAAAATTTTCGACTTTGTTTTATACACCATCACAAAGAAGAACGGCACAAGAATGATACCGAATACAATGGCAAATATCATTCCGAAAAATACACCTGTACCGATTGCCTGCCGGCTTGCCGACCCCGGACCGCTTGCCAATACCATCGGAAGCATACCGAGTACGAATGCGAGAGAAGTCATCAGAATCGGACGGAAACGCAATTTGGCTGCGTAGATAGCCGACTGCACCAGGTCTTCACCTTTATCTACCTGTACTTTTGCAAACTCTACAATCAAAATCGCGTTCTTAGCGGCAAGTCCCACCAACATTACCAGACCAATCTGGAAATAGACATCGTTCTCCAATCCGCAAACCCAGACTCCTAAATAGGCTCCCAAAGCGGCAACAGGTAAAGAGAGCAACACGGCAATAGGCACCGTCCAACTTTCGTATTGTGCAGCAAGGAAGAGGAATACGAACAGGAATACCAATGCCATCACCATACCAGTCTGACCTCCCGCCTGCTTCTCCTGATAAGAAAGGCCACTCCATTCAAGACCGATATTATCGGGAAGATGGTCACGGGCTATCTGTTCCATGATCTCCATCGCCTGTCCGGAACTATATCCCTGTGCAGCTGCTCCACGAATAACGGCCGTAGTAAACATATTGAAACGTTTAATACTTCCCGGTCCTGTGGTATAGGAGGCATTTCCTAAAGAAGTCAACGGTACCATCGCTCCATTGGAGGCCTTCACGAAGAACAGATTGATATTGTCTTTGTGTTCCCGGTAAGGAGCTTCCGCCTGAATGTAAACCTTATATATACGGTTGAACATATTAAAGTCGTTCACATACACCGAACCGGTATAAGCCTTCATGGTAGAGAACACATCAGCCAGTGGCACACCCAGCATCTTCACTTTGTCACGGTCTACATCGAAATAGAGTTGTGGTATTTCCGACTGCAAAGAAGATGACAGACCAGCCAGCTCTTTGCGTTTGGATGCGTAGTACATTAATGTATCTGCCGCGTCTACCAAATTATCGAAAGTGGCTTCTCCACGGGCTTCCAATTGCATTTCAAAACCTCCCGAGCTACCCAGTCCCGGAATAACCGGAGGAGTGGACAGATAAACTTTACATTCGGGATATTCCCTCAAATGTTTTTCCACCGTATCCATAATCTTCTCAATAGTGGTGTTCTTCCGCTCTTCCCAAGGTTTCAGGATCACCGTCAGTTCAGCACGTCCCTGGTTACTTCCAACACGCGGACTACTTCCCGTTACGTTCTGTATATATTCAATATATGGATTCTTTTCCAAATAAGCAATGGCACGTTCTGTTACGATACGGGTACGTTCCAAAGTAGCTCCCTCCGGCAGTTCCAATTCAATCTTGAAATATCCCTGGTCTTCCACAGGCAAGAAACTGGTCGGAATAATACGGTGAATCAGCATGATAGCAATCAATACCATACCAAAAGCACTTAAAACCCGGCGAGGATGCTTGATCGTACGAGTCACAGCAGCCACATATTTATTGCTACCGATACCCAGCCATTCATTAATCTTCCGGAAAACGATATTCTTTTTCTTTCCGTTATCCGGCTTCAGAATCAATGAACACATCACCGGGCTCAATGTCAGAGCCACTACCGTAGAAATAAGTACGGACACCACAATCGTCACCGTAAACTGGCGATACAACTGCCCTGTAATCCCACTTAAAAAACTAACCGGAACGAACACTGCCGCCAATACCAGTGATGTGGCAATCAAAGCACTAGCAAGTCCGTTCATCGCTTTCTTCGTTGCTTCGTATGGGCTTAGATGTTCCGTTTCCATGATATGTTCTACGCCTTCCACCACCACAATCGCATCATCCACCACAATACCGATGGCAAGAATCAATCCGAGTAATGTCAGTATATTCAGCGAGAAACCGAAAATCAACATGAATCCGAAAGTACCGATCAATGAAATAGGCACCGCTACTACCGGAATCAACGTTGCACGCCAGCTCTGCAAGGATAGATAAACCACCAATACAACTAATACCAACGCTTCAAACAACGTCTTATATACTTCATGAATAGATTCGGAAATATAAGTCGTCATATCGAACGGAATCTCATAGCTCAATCCTTCCGGAAAATTCTTGCTAATCTCATCCATAGCCTCTTTTACCCTCTCGGCTACTTCCATCGCATTTGCTCCCGGCAACATATAAATACCAAGCACAGCAGCATTCTCGCCGTTGATACCACTTTCCGTGTTATAAGAAGAAGCCTCCAACGATACACGCGCCACGTCTTTCAACCTGATAATAGATCCGTTGGCATTGGCACGCACTACAATATCTTCAAACTGCCCTACGGTAGACAAACGTCCTTGAGTCGTAATAGGAATGGTAATATCCAGTCCCTGCACCGGTTGTTGTCCCAATACACCGGCCGCTGATTCACGGTTCTGATCCTTCAATGCATTCTGTAAATCCTGTACGGTCAGCCCAAAGTTTGCCAACTTATCGGGTTGCGCCCATATCTGCATCGCATAATAGCGGCTACCTATATTAGATACACGTCCAACCCCAGGAATACGGCGAATTACATCGAGCACGTTGATAGTAGCAAAGTTACTCAAATAAATTTCGTCGAACTTCGGATCAGTAGAAGTCAAACAAAGCGTCATCAACTGACTGGGAGCCTGTTTTTCTACTGAAATACCATTCTGAATGACTTCCGCCGGCAAACGGGATTCCGCTAATTTCACACGGTTTTGAATCTCAACGGCTGCCAAATCCGGATCAGCAGATACATCAAAAGTGACCGTTGCCGAAAAACCTCCGGAGTTAGAACTGTTTGATTCCATATAAAGCATACCCGGCGTACCATTGATTTCCTGCTCAATCGGAGTGGCTACTGCCTGCGACACGGTAAGTGCGCTGGCACCCGGATAGGATGCGCTGATCTTCACCACCGGAGGGGTAATCTGCGGATATTGATCCACCGGAAGCATCGTCAGACCAATAATGCCGACAATCACAATCACGATGGAGATTACGGCCGAGAAGACCGGCCTATCTATAAAAAAAGTAACTTTCATCGTTTATTCTCCTTTCGCGTTATCCTTCGTTCCGGTAGTGTTTTCTTTTACTCCGGTCACTTCATTTTTTGTCGTAGTTATACTGTCCCCAGCTTCGGCTTCCGGATCACTGACCCGTACTTTCATGCCCGGAGTCAACTTATGGAACCCTTCTACAACCACCATTTCTCCTTCTGCCAGTCCTCTTTCTACCACCACATTATTCCCGACTTCCGGTCCTAATTCGATAAAACGTTTCTCTACCGCATTATCTTTGCGCATGGTATAAATATATGCTCCACCCTTTTCGATGGTAACGGCTTTCATCGGAACAACAAGTGCACCTTCACGAACATCCAGCAACAACTTTACCTTTGTAAATTGTCCCGGCAACAATACTTGTTTCGGATTCGGCATTTCTGCACGTACAGAGAAAGTTCCGGTTTGAGGATCGACTTGCGGTTCGGCAAAATCCACATATCCTTTAAATGGATAGACGGTATTATCCGCCAATGTAATGGTAATATTCGGCTGCCAGGAACGGGTGGAATCCTGCTGTCCCAAATTAATGTTTCTTTCTTTACTCTTCAAATAATCGAGTGCTGTCATACTGAAATCCACCAACACTGTATCACTCTTCACAATGGTAGCAAGCAATGATTTTCCTCCGGGACCGACTAATGTACCCAAGTCCACATTTCTTTCACTAATGTGTCCCGATAAAGGCGAACGAACAATGGTATAACCCAATTCCAGTTCAGCCTGTGCCAAATCCGCCTCGCTCATGGCTACCGTTGCCTCGGCACTTTCATAAGCGGCTTCCGCATTATCCAAGTCCAACTGGCTCGCAGCGTTCTGTTCAAACAACGGACGGATACGTTTTAAATCACGTTCCGCTTTCAAAGCCTGCGCTTCGTCTTTTTTCAATTGCGCTCTGGCTTTATCTGCTTTGGCACGATACTGGTCCTGGTTGATTACAAACAAAACCTGATTCTTATTGACATATGTCCCTTCGGCAAAAAGCATATTTTCCAGATAACCTTCCACACGGGCACGTACTTCGACGAACTGTTGGGCACGAATACGCCCCACATATTCCCCGTATATCTCTACGTCGTCTTTCACTACCGGTTCAACAATGACTGTCGGCATTTCCGGCGCAGCCTTCTGAGGTCGGGTCAGTATCCAATACACGCCCAACACAACTACCATACACATAATAGCAGCAATGGTTCTCTTTCTCCTCAGTTTCAACTCATGTTTCGAAAAGAATAATCTCATATCGAATCTTATTATTTAATTTAACTTATGTTTGTTCTATATCCTTATTTACAACTCATATACCAAAAATGCGTTACCTGCATTATTTGCTTAAAATCAAAGCATTAGATATTTCTTCGTTTTGCAGAAAGTGTGGAAATTCACTGTATGGTGTAGAAAAAATCCACATTTCCGACTTTTGGAACATTTTTTTTAGTTCCCATTTCAACAACTAAACAAATTATGCTCTACATTTGTATTATATTAAACATCAACACTAGACCACATCCTAATGAAAAAACAAATCTTTTCAACATTAGTTTTATCAATTGGCATCTTATTGCCTTTTTCTTTGCATTCTCAAGAGCAAAGGAAAAAGGTAGGTGTCGTTCTAAGCGGCGGCGGTGCCAAAGGAATGGCACACATCAAAGCACTGAAAGTAATTGAGGAAGCCGGAATCCCTATCGACTACATAGCCGGTACCAGTATGGGAGCTATCGTAGGTGGTCTGTATGCCATCGGTTATACTACGGAACAATTGGACAGCATGGTACGGAAACAAGATTGGACATTCCTGTTGAGCGACCGTATCAAACGAAGTGCCATGTCATTGACTGATCGTGAACGGTCTGAAAAATATACAGTCTCTATCCCTTTCACCAAAACTCCCAAAGATGCTGCTACCGGAGGACTCATGAAAGGGCAAAATCTGGCCAACCTATTTTCAGACCTCACTGTGGGGTATCATGACTCTATCGACTTCAATAAACTTCCCATTCCTTTTGCTTGTGTGGCAGCCAATGTTGTCAATGGAGAGCAAATTGTATTCCATGACGGAATACTCTCAACCGCTATGCGTGCCAGCATGGCTATTCCGGGTGTATTCACTCCGGTACGGCAAGACAGCATGGTATTAGTGGACGGCGGCATTGTAAACAACTATCCGGCAGATGTTGTAAAAGCCATGGGAGCCGATATTATTATCGGAGTAGACGTGCAGAATGCTTTGAAGAAGGCTGACAAGCTCAACAGCGTCCCCGATATTCTGGGGCAGATTGTAGACATCACCTGCCAGTCTAACCATGAAAAAAATGTAGACCTCACAGACACTTATATCCGTGTCAATGTGGAGGGATATTCATCTGCCAGTTTTACTCCGGCTGCCATCGACACTCTGATGCGAAGAGGCGAAGAAGCGGCTAAAGAACAATGGAATTCGTTGCTTGCCCTGAAAAAGAAGATAGGAATAACCGAAGATTATACTCCGAAGCAACATGGCCCTTATTCTTCTCTTTCCAATGCACGCACAGTTTATGTGACGGACATCTCATTTTCCGGTGTAGAGGTGGATGATAAAAAATGGCTGATGAAGAAATGTAATCTGAAAGAAAACAGTGACATTACCACTCTACAAATAGAACAGGCCTTGTATCAATTACGTGGCAGCCAATCCTATTCCAGTGCCAGCTATACGTTGAAAGAGACTCCTGAAGGTTATCACCTCAACTTCCTGTTGCAGGAAAAATATGAAAGAAGAATCAATCTGGGCATCCGTTTCGATTCGGAAGAAATCGCGTCTTTGTTGGTGAATGCAACGGCAGACCTCAAAACTCATATTCCTTCCCGTCTGACTCTTACCGGTCGATTGGGTAAACGATATGCTGCCCGCATAGACTATACGCTGGAACCCATGCAGCAACGTAATTTCAACTTCTCGTATATGTTCCAATACAACGATATCAACATTTACGAGGAAGGTGACCGCGCCTATAATACAACGTATAAATATCATCTGGCAGAATTCGGTTTCTCCGATGTATGGTACAAGAATTTCCGCTTCGGACTCGGTCTGCGTTTTGAATATTACAAGTACAAAGATTTCCTGTTCAAGAAACCTGAAATCTCCGATCTGAAAGTAGAATCCGAACACTTTCTAAGTTATTTTGCCCAAGTGCAATATAATACTTATGATAAAGGACGCTTCCCTTCTAAAGGAAGTGACTTCAGAGCTACCTATTCGCTTTATACGGATAACATGGCACAATACAACGACCATGCTCCATTTTCAGCATTGAATGCTTCGTGGGCAAGTGTCATCCCTGTGACCCGCCGTTTCTCCGTCATTCCTTCCATTTATGGACGTATCCTGATCGGAAGAGATTTTCCTTATCCACTACAAAATGCCATTGGCGGTGACGTACCCGGTTTCTATATTCCACAGCAATTGCCGTTTGCCGGGGTTACCAACCTGGAATTGATGGATAACACCATAATGATTGCGTCTATTAAATTCAGACAACGCATGGGAGCCATTCATTATCTCACGCTGACGGGTAATTACGGGCTAACGGATAGTAATTTCTTCGATATATTGAAAGGCAAGCAATTATTCGGTGTTAGTGCAGGTTATGGAATGGACAGCATCTTCGGACCATTGGAAATATCGTTGGGGTATTCCAATCAGACGGACAAAGGAAGTTGTTTTGTGAATTTAGGGTATTACTTCTAGTCAAATCTAGTCAACAAAGAATATAATAACACTCCAAGAAAGACAGATTTTAGCAATACTACTTGCAGTAATACAGTATTTTCGAAGAGCAAAAGAGGAGACCGCTTCACAGTGACCTCCTCCTTCTATACTCTATATGAACATGCTCCAAAAGGGTTTATTGAAAAAAAAGGAGTACATTCAAAAGGGTTTTATCTTAAATTGAATAATCAAAACTTAATTATACTGCTATCAACTAGACAAACAATATCAAAATCATATCAACGATCTTCACAGACAGTTGATATTCAGGGAAATATGCATCAAAATAAGATCTGATGCGTGGCCCCGATTAGGTAAAGATGTACCTCTGTACTTTTTCCTAATCGGCTAAGGCAGGGATTCAATGCTACAAACGAATCCAAGCCCCTTACTATAAAACATCTTAAATACTACCACCCTTACCGCCGCTATGTGTCGGATTATAAGTAACCGTCTTATATTGATGATCCGTTCCGGTATAACGAGTTGCTGTAATCGAAACCGTCTTGTTTTGACCATTAAACTTTACATTAGCCGTCAATGTGGTAGTACGAGCCTTTGCATAGCAAGTATAACTCATAGTGGTGTATCCGTTTACATTTACAGTGTTATAAACACGTTCAGTTTCCGTAATGCCAGATACCGATCCCATTAATGAGAACATACGAGTTTTCATGAAAGCAACCATTGCATTCACCGTTTTTGTATCTTCAGCACTAGCACCAGCTCCTAATTGCGATTTAACTTCAGCAACAAGACCAGCATCATTCTTATCATAGTCCCAACCAGACTTTTCCTTATATTTCAATTCAATGCCAGTCACCGCTTTAGCATTCTCGCTATTATCACGACTAGCTTGTCCTAGAATATTAGTTGTCACAGTTTCATTACTAATCTTGCTGTATACTTTATTCTCTATAGCATAAGCAGAGAAGTGATCGACATCGGCTGTATATGCAGTGACAGCTCCATTTTCTGTAGTAGAAGATACATTTTTAATTACATTTCCATCATTATCTTTTGCATCTCCCCATTCTCCTGTATCTGGATTCTGATAAGTAAGTATCATATCAGCATCAGCAAATGTTATTCCAGGGATAGGATTAGGAATAGAAATCGTAACATCATTTTTAAATTTCAAACCAGACGGTTCAAATTTAGCAGCAGCTAAAGGTATGCTTTTTTCTACATTTTGATTCACTTCTTCAGCCTTCACTTCAGTAGTCACTTCTGCAGGAGCAGGAACAAAGGTTGTTACACTAATGCCAACATTCCCATCACTAATAAGGCTTGCACTAGCTTCTGTATCAATTGCACCTGCCGGTATTGCCAATTCGACTTTCACGAGTGGTTTATCCTCTACCACTACTTCCGGAGCAACTTCTCCCGGATCTTCAATGGTAGTATTAGATTCACTATTATCCTCTACTTTAATTTCTTCTTCTGCAGTTACTGACACCGTTTCTTTCCGACTTTCCTTTGTCAGAGCCAGAGCTACCGTTACCACACTACGATTCTCTGCATTCTCTGCAATGACAACTGACGTTTTCTGTGAAAGATATCCATTAGAAGACGCTTCAATACTATAAGTACCTGTAGCACTTTCTGTAACAGAGAACTTACCATTCGAGTCGGTTGTGTAATTTTTACTACCCACTTTTACCTTTACCCCATTCATTGCTTCTCCCCCAGAAGTCACCGTACCCATAATGTAATACTCCACTACCGGTTTTGGAGTTTCAATTACTTCCCCTTCTGCCGGTTTCGGATCGTCATCATCATCGTGACAGGCTACTGTCGCAAAAGTTAACATACCCAAGGCTATCGCCATGGCACCCACATAAAACCATTTTACACTTTTCATAATGTTTCAATTTTGTTAAAAATACTAGTTAAAATATCAATCATGTTTCACTTCTCACTCGTTTTAATCAAATAATATCGAATATAATCCGGCTGCCAAAAATGTGAATTCTCTGCCGACTTAGGTTCAACAGTATAACTTTCGCCCAACGAACGATGGGCATATTCATTCCCGCTACGCATATCATACTGAAAAGCAAAATATTCGGGAAGCATTACCCGTAGCAGATGTCGCTTGCGTTTCTTTCCCGGTAATGGAATAGAAAAGTTGAATCCTGCATTCGTTGCTCCATTTGTATACATACCATATATACCTACAATATATTCGCCGAAGTAGCGTGAAAGAGTTCCGCGTACCCCATAATCGCCATAAATAAAACGATCTCCTTCTACTTTCACCAAGGTGTTCACTTCCGGAATATAATATCCTACACTAATTTGTCCATTGACTCTTTTCCATTGACTCATTTTCCATTCGCTACCATAGAAATGAGCAGAGCCGGTTATTCCTCCTCCACCTTCTACCGTCCACTGACCATTTGCTGAAAAATAGCCGATGCCTGCTGCAAGTCCTTGACGGTCATTCGAGAAACTACCGCCTGTGAGGTATCCTTTCCAATGATTAGCCAAGCGAAAATCCTGACGAAAAGTCATGTATCCCAGGCGAACGCAGTTCCACTTGCCATCTTCATTACTTACAACAGGCAAAGAAACCTGCATCCGTAGTGAGGCGCCTTTCCATAATTGCATTTCCACGGCAGGTTGCAACTCGAGAGCCGCTTTATACAACTTATAAGTTACATTATTGACTAACATCACGTTGGGATATACTACCAAATCGACCTTACCGAAAGAACTTTCTTTTCGTTTTACGCCTTTCAGCTGCCGTACAGCAGTTTCGGTAGAAGTAGTCATCCCCATCTTGCGATACACTTCATCCAACGCACATTCACCGGCTTGATATTTTTGAATCAATTCTGCAGGGATGGTTATGCATAATTGTGGTAAGGCATTATCTAATATAAGTAGCTGCAAAGTCGGTATTTCCGGTATAATAACCAAATGGCGTATGGCAATACCGATTCCATTATAAATACCTCTATAAGCAGAGGTCTCAAAAGCCGCAGTTATCGTGTCCCTTTTCTCCACAACTGAAATATTCTCCATATCCAACTCTTTCAGTGTCTCGCTCACACGAACTGGCTGTGCCTGTAACAAAGAAATACCACAGAGAAAAACAGCGGTCGCACTAACAATCCTTTTCATCTTCTTTTAATGCATTAATGTACATTCATACCGCAGACCGGCGGAAACACATGTAAATTCACGAGTAAACACATTGACGGACAAATGCTTCCAAAAGCGCATGGCAGCACCCATATTCCATCCACGCGTATCATATTCCACCATCAACTTCAATTCTTTGCAAAAAGAAGGCGTATAGCGGACACCTCCGAAAGGTCCTTTATTAAATACACGACAATCACCTTGATGAATATACCATCCGGCCGTTACAGCCAATTGGTCTCCCGAACGAAATCCGATAGTCTTTGTCAACACACCATAATAAGCTCCCCAATATGGAGTCTTCTTCTCTGTCAAAAGATCATCTCCACCAATCACAACAGCTGGGAAATAGCGACTTTCTTTTAGCGGACGAATACGAATCGTATTAGAACGGTCCTGATTATGATAACCCGTCCTGCCTGTACCGGTTGTCATTTTGAGTAATGTCATCCGGTAAGTGAATTCGATAAAAGAGAAAAGAGTCATATCTACAAAATAGTTCATGGTAGGAAAACTGAAAACCGATGGAGTAACTTGCTCGGGTAAGAAATTGACTCCTCCCATAAATGTACCGGTCTCCTGCATTTCAGCGGTAGGTATCATCAACTACCCCGTTGTTCCCATGGAATATTGCGCGTGAACCAGACCGCTCATCGGAATGAGTATCAGAAATAGAATACTACCTTTTAACGAAATAAATGGCTTATTCCTAAAAGCCGCTTTAGTTTGTTTCATCTTTATTTGTATGTTATACTTTTAAATAGAGATATTCTCAAAACTTTTTTGATTAATCCACTATTTTTACCTTATATAATTCCGTTACTTCTTAGGTAACGGAAAACACACAATCAAGACCAATCGGAATGAGAACAGAGAAAAACATCGACAATTACAGTGGTAGAAGAGTTTTTGCCTTTAGCGAAGGGGGAAATTCTTTTTAAGACAGGACATATAAATCAGAGGGCATGAAGATATGATTATTTCATGTTCAGATTTTTTTTTGCCGTATGCATCAGATAAAACGAAAAAAAATGGGAGAATATTTGTTTGCTATTTATATTTTTGTCTATCTTTGCGTCACATTTGATTCCGTTACCTAAGAAGTAACGGATACATTTAAATACTGATTATTAAAGCTTTGCCTATCTATCACCTACTTACATTGTAATTTTTAACGTAAGATAAATTCTTTCTATTCACTTCTGTGCGTTCTCTTAATCCAAAGCCTTTCAGATATATTTGTGTGGTTTTAATAGATTTGTGTCCCAGCGATTCACTAATCATTTCAATCGGAACTCCGCGATACTTGGCAGTAGTGGCCCAAGAATGTCGGAAGGTATATGAAGTGACGGGTGAGTCCAGGCGCAACACTCTCGCCAAATCCTTCAAAGAATTATTAAAACGACGAAGAGCAGACTGATATTCTTTATATGCTTTTTCATCTTTCCGCTTCTTATCACCATGCAGAATATCGAATAAATAGTCGGGACAATCAGGAAGAGCGGGTTTATTGCTTCGAAGCTGATTCACCATCTCTTTTGCACTTTCCAGAATTTCCAGGCTTATAGGTGTTTTAGTCTTGATACGGTTATATTGAAGCACATTCCGGTCTAAAGCAGATTTCTCCAAATGCGCCAAATCCGCGAATGACATTCCACAGAACTGAAACATCAGAGCTGCAATCGTCTGCGTACGACGCAAACGTTCGGATTTCGGGTCCTCATACAGTAGTTTGTGCAATTCGGTCACAGGCAATGCTTTCTTTTGCCGAATATCCACGCCTGTATAGACATCATGAAACAACCGGGGAACATAAGGGGCACTTCCCGCTTCTACTCCCCGATTATAGATACTACGCAACATACGCATATAAGTAGAAACCGTATTGAGCTTTAATCCGGACCCGTAAAGATGCTGTCCATAGCATCGTAAACACTCCCGGGTGACTTGCCTGAACGATATGTTACCTGTTCCACAAAACTTACTAAAAGAAAAAAGAGCATTCTTATAAACATGAGCGGTAGAATATCGCCCTTCTTTTCGCAAACGCTCAATGTACGCTCCGGCACATTGGCTAAATCCATTTTTATTCATTTTTTGCATCACTAGTTATTTTAGATTATACAATATATAGAGAAAGAACAAAAGTAAGCTACTTTATGATTGCAGCTATTATAAAAAAAGAAAAGTAAAATCAGTTTCATATACTTTTTCTAGATCCAATTCTTGTTAGATAAATAGATTAGATGTTCTATTTTTAAGATATCAGGCTAAATACAATTGAGCAAAATCAATGAATGAAAGAAAAAGTTAGTAAGATTGCACATGAATATGCAGTAATTAAATTGTTTTTATTCATATATGCGGTATGAATATTCGATAAAAGACGTTTTCTCAGGAATGTTCCACACCGAGAATCACTTCGTTTCTCGGTGTGGAACATTTTGATTCTTTAAATGGAACCTAACAAATCATTTAAAGAATAATAATAACTTGTTTTATAGTAGTTGTTTTCTTCTAGTTAGTGCCGATAATACAAAGAACGGAATCTTTTCATTTGATTAATATTGTCAATATTAGATACTATTCTATCACTACGCGGGCGATAAAAAGAATAATTTGCAATAATATTATCCTTTTTTATTTGAATTATGTTTGGCTAAAGTGGAAATCCCTGCGGTTTTCAAAACACTCCTGATAACAAGATGCATATTCTAAATTATAGGTAATCTGAATATGCGTTTTTTAATATTATACTCACTTTTATCCTATATCAATTATTGGTCCATTTTTCATTGTACATACAATTTGCATGCAAATGTATTAATCTAGAGATTAAAGTTAGTCAATAATTGAGCATTCCTTATTCTTTCCTCTTTTTCAAAGTATGCTAAATAGTGCTCGGTTACAGATAAGTTAGAGTGTCCCAAGCTTTCAGAAATATATGAGGTTTTTGCACCTCCACGTTTTAATACTGTAGCAAAAGAATGCCTTGCCGTGTAAGTCGTCAACTGAAAAATTCCAATGTCTTGGGCTATTTTTTTAAGTCTTCTGTTACATTTGGTTATAATACGCCGTACCAATCTAATCTTTTCAAAGGCATCTTCAGTTCCTCTAGCATATTTAAAAATATACGTTTGCGGGCTTAATCTTGGATTACCCCATTTTTGAATAATATTCCACATTTCAGGAGTAATGATTGCATGTATCTCTTTGTTATGTTTGGTAGTTCGAGATGTCTTAGAGCGTACAAAGCATATTTCTCCATCCATAATATTTGAATACTGAAGAAATAATAAATCCATAAAATTAATGCCATTACATAAATAAGAAAACACCCAGAGATCCCTAAATTCTTCTATATCTTTTGTTTCACATTGATAAGACATTACTTTTTTTATTTCAGAAAGAGTAAGTGCTAATTTACGTCCACACCCTTCAGGAATTTCATATTTATTCTTTCCAAAAGGAAAAGATGATTCTTTTATGATACCATCATGTACAGCACGATTTAAGACACACTTTAAAGCTCGGAAATAAATACTTATGCTTGAATAGCTTTTACCTTCTGATATCCAAAATTTTTCACAACGTTTAAGCCAATCAATTGTAATGTTTTCCAAAGGTATAGTGGAACCTCCGAAATCTTCTAAACTTTTTAAAGCACTTTGATAATTTAAGTAAGTGTTTGCTTGTTCATTGGCTTCCAGTTCTTTCATTTTTAAGCGAAAAGCACTGCGCAAAGTCATATCATTCATCTGCCTTCCTAACCTGGCGCTTAATGTTTCAATACTAAATTCTCCTTTTTGTATCAGTTCGTTAACTTGTTGCTTAATAGTTGAAAAACTACTCTCTATATCTGATCGAATTTCTGCCAATAACCGGCTTTTTACTTTTAATAACCTTGCCCAATCTTCTTTTGACACTTCCTTCCCAGTTGAGTAATATTTTTGCTTTCTTCTATATACCACTTGAACTTTAACAGGAAACTGTCCACTCTTTTTTGCTCTTCTGGTATCTAATATGGTTAAAACCGAAATTCCATCTTTTGAATATTTGAACATAAAATGAATATTTATATCTATACAATAGGTAAAGCATACATATATTGTATGCAAAATGTATGCAAATGTAATAAATCAGCCTGATTTTAATAAGTACATAAGATTCTATTTATCAAATATTTGAGTATTTATTTTTCAATTAGGAATCTTTCTATTCTATTTTTTTCGAAAAAAATCTTATCTTCGTTTAGTAAGGTTACAACATAAAATGTATTACTATTGAATAAGCGCTTATGGAATTTATTTTAAGTATAACCTTTAAATTTATTAATTATGAGAAACAGAGATACATGAAACCTTTGTGTGAAAACGGTAATCTCATTTACCGCCTCTAATTACAAATTCTCTAAAAACTATTTCTAATTAAAAAGAATAAGATGAAAGAAATTATAAAACACAAGTTTTCATACTTGTTATTCTTCCTTTTGTTGGTTTCGTGTTTTGCTTCAGCTTATGGGCAAGAACGAACGATCACTCTTAATCTATCGAAAGTACCCTTGAACACTGCTTTGAAAGAAATTGAGAAACAAACTTCAATGTCAGTAGTCTATAACACAAATGATGTCGATATAAATCGTGTCATATCTATCAAGGTAACAAAAGAATCTTTGAATAATGTAATGAATCAGTTATTCAGAGGAGTTAATGTCAGTTTTTCAATAGTAGATAATCATATTGTACTTTCTGCGAAGAGTAATAAAGAAGAGCAGCAGAAAAAAACACCAATTACTGCAAGTGGTACTGTTACTGATTCAAAAGGAGAACCATTGATTGGAGTTAGTATTTTGGTAAAAGGAACTTCAAATGGTACTATCACTGATATGGATGGAAATTTCAAAATACAAGCAGCTAAAGGTGATGTACTTGAAGTATCCTATATCGGTTATGTGTTGTTTGGTACTTTGCAAAAAAAGTGTTATATTTGCGACCGACAATTATTTTATTAAACGTTTAAAGCAAATTTGAAAGGTATGAAAACTAAATTATTTTTGGCTGCTGTAGCAGTAACATTTTCTTTTGCAATGATGTCTTGTGCTGGTAACAAAACTACTAACGCTGCTTCTGAAGGTGAAGAAACAACCGTAGAAACTGTAGAAGCTGTTGTTGAATCTGATTCTTGCTGCCAGGCTAAAGATTCTTGTGCTACTGCTTGCGACAAAAAAGCAGATTGCGCAGAAAAGAAAGAATGTTGCGATAAGAAGTAATCTATTGATTTAGAACAATAAAGAAGAAGAGGGAGAGAATGCTGAAAAACATTCTGCTCCCTCTTTTCTTTTAGTGAAATATAGACCTGTATTCGTGATACATTTTTGGTAAAAATCGGCTTTAACTTATGAAATGATATTTTTTTCGATAAAAAAGTAACGTATTATTTGGTGGTAAAGAAATAATCCATACCTTTGCACCGTCAAACTATAAAAGAGACAAGAAATGAACCAGATGTTTATACATATTCTACTATGCGGTATTATTATTCTACTATCAAAGGTTAGTGGAAGTGAGTGCTGCGCGTAAATGTGTATAAATGAAAATATACGAAAGCCTTTCTCACTTCCAAGTGTGAAAGGCTTTTTTAATGCTAATAATTATATAATATACATTGAATATGGACAATAGGTTATTTATTTTTGATACCACTCTTAGAGATGGTGAACAGGTTCCGGGATGCCAGTTGAATACAGTAGAGAAGATTCAGGTAGCAAAGGCATTGGAAGCGTTGGGAGTAGACGTGATTGAAGCCGGATTCCCCATTTCGAGCCCGGGAGATTTTAATTCAGTGATTGAGATTTCAAAAGCGGTGACTTGGCCTACTATCTGTGCTTTAACACGTGCAGTTCAAAAAGATATTGATGTTGCTGTAGATGCACTGAAATTTGCTAAACATAAACGTATTCATACCGGTATCGGTACTTCTGATTCGCACATTAAATATAAATTCAATTCGAATCGTGAAGAGATTATCGAACGTGCGGTAGCTGCCGTGAAATACGCCCGCCGTTTTGTGGACGATGTAGAGTTTTATGCAGAAGACGCAGGCCGTACGGATAACGAATATCTGGCACGTGTGGTGGAAGCCGTTATCAAAGCAGGAGCTACCGTAGTGAATATTCCTGATACAACGGGTTATTGCTTACCTTCAGAATATGGTGCTAAAATAAAATACCTGATCGACCATGTAGACGGCATCGATAATGCCATACTTTCTACTCACTGTCACAACGACTTGGGTATGGCTACTGCCAATACGATAGCCGGTGTTTTGAACGGCGCACGTCAGGTGGAAGTGACCATCAACGGTATCGGCGAACGTGCAGGAAATACTGCCCTCGAAGAAATCGCCATGATTATCAAAAGTCACCACGAAATAGATATTCAGACCAATATCAATACACAGAAGATTTATCCGACCAGCCGCATGGTATCCAGCTTAATGAATATGCCGGTACAGCCGAATAAAGCGATCGTTGGACGTAATGCTTTCGCACATTCTTCAGGTATCCATCAGGACGGTGTATTGAAGAATGTACAGACGTATGAGATTATTGATCCGCATGATGTGGGTATTGATGATAACTCTATCGTATTGACAGCCCGTAGCGGACGTGCCGCATTGAAAAATCGTCTTTCTATTTTGGGAGTTGACCTGGAGCAGGAAAAGCTGGATAAGGTATATGATGAGTTCTTGAAGTTGGCTGATAAGAAAAAAGATATTAATGATGACGATATTTTAGTATTGGCAGGCGCAGACCGTAGCCAGAATCATCGCATCAAACTGGATTATTTGCAGGTGACGAGTGGTGTCGGCGTTCGTTCGGTAGCTAGTTTGGGATTGAACATTGCCGGTGAGAAGTTTGAGGCTTGTGCCAGTGGTAACGGTCCGGTAGATGCAGCTATCAAGGCATTGAAGAAGATTGTAGAACGCCACATGACTTTGAAAGAGTTTACTATTCAGGCTATCAGCAAGGGAAGTGATGATGTAGGTAAAGTACACATGCAGGTAGAATACGATAACCAGATTTATTATGGTTTTGGAGCTAATACAGATATTATTGCCGCTTCCGTAGAAGCTTATATTGACTGTATTAACAAATTCAAATCAATAAAAAAGAGACTGAAAGTCGTATCGGCATTGTAGAGATTGACTAAAATAGTAAATAGTAATTAGTAAAATAGTAAATAAACAGATGAATACATTATTTGATAAGATATGGGATGCCCACGTGGTGACTACTGTGGAAGATGGTCCTACACAGCTTTATATTGATCGCTTATATTGTCACGAAGTGACTAGTCCGCAAGCTTTTGCCGGATTGCGTGAACGTGGAATCGGAGTGTTGCGTCCGGAAAAGGTATTTTGTATGCCCGACCATAATACACCGACACACGATCAGGATAAGGAGATTGAAGATCCGATTTCTAAAACGCAGGTCGACACATTGACTAAGAATGCGAAGGATTTTGGTTTGACACACTACGGTATGATGCATCCGAAGAATGGAATTATCCATGTGGTAGGTCCCGAACGTGGTTTGACTTTGCCGGGAATGACGATTGTCTGCGGTGACTCTCACACTTCTACTCATGGTGCGATGGGAGCAATCGCTTTCGGCATCGGAACAAGTGAAGTGGAAATGGTATTGGCTTCGCAATGTATTCTTCAGTCAAGACCGAAAACAATGCGTATCACCGTAGACGGTGAACTGGGCAAAGGGGTGACTGCAAAAGATGTAGCTCTGTATATGATGTTCAAGATGACTACCAGCGGTGCTACCGGTTACTTCGTAGAATATGCAGGTTCGGCCATCCGCAATCTGACAATGGAGGGACGTCTTACCCTTTGTAACCTTTCTATCGAAATGGGTGCACGTGGTGGGATGGTTGCTCCGGACGAAGTGACTTTTGAATATATCAAGGGACGTGAAAGTGCTCCGCAAGGCGAAGCATGGGACAAGGCTTTGGCATATTGGAAGACATTGAAGAGTGATGACGATGCCGTATTCGACAAGGAAGTCCGTTTTGAAGCTGCTGATATTGAGCCGATGATTACTTACGGAACGAATCCGGGTATGGGTATGGGCATCACACAGCACATTCCTACGATGGAAGGAATGAGCGAAGCTGCACAGGTTTCATTCAAGAAATCAATGGACTATATGGGATTCCAACCGGGAGAATCTTTGTTGGGCAAAAAGATTGATTATGTATTCCTTGGAGCTTGTACAAACGGTCGTATCGAAGATTTCCGTGCATTTGCTTCCATCGTGAAAGGCCGCAAGAAAGCGGAAAATGTAATTGCATGGCTGGTTCCGGGTTCATGGATGGTAGACGCACAGATCCGTAAGGAAGGAATCGACAAGATTTTGACGGAAGCCGGATTTGCCATTCGTCAGCCGGGATGCTCTGCTTGTCTGGCGATGAACGATGATAAGATTCCTGCCGGGAAATATTCGGTATCTACCAGCAACCGTAACTTCGAAGGACGTCAGGGACCTGGTGCACGTACCTTGTTAGCTAGTCCTCTGGTGGCTGCTGCTGCTGCGGTGACAGGTGTGATTACCGATCCGAGAGAACTGATGTAATTTCAATCATAAATCATAATTTATAATTCATAAATAAGGCGATGGCTAAGACAAAATTTAATATAATCACAAGTACTTGTGTACCTCTTCCTTTAGAAAACGTAGATACCGACCAGATTATTCCGGCACGTTTCTTGAAAGCAACCACTCGTGAAGAGAAATTCTTCGGTGATAACCTTTTCCGTGACTGGCGTTACAATGCAGATGGTTCCCTGAACAAGGATTTTGTGTTGAACAACCCTACTTACAGCGGACAGATATTGGTGGCAGGTAAGAACTTCGGTTCGGGTTCCAGCCGTGAACACGCAGCCTGGGCAATTGCCGGCTATGGTTTCCGTGTGGTGGTATCCAGTTTTTTTGCCGATATTCATAAGAATAATGAGTTGAACAACTTTGTGCTTCCGGTGGTTGTAACCGAAGAGTTTCTGCAAGAATTGTTCGATTCGATAGAAGCAGACCCGAAGATGGAAGTGGAAGTGAATCTTCCCGAACAGACCATCACCAACAAGGCGACAGGTAAAAGTGAACATTTTGAAATCAATGCTTACAAGAAACTTTGTTTGATGAACGGATTGGACGATATCGATTTCTTGTTAAGCAATAAAGATAAAATAGAAGAATGGGAAAAGAAGGCGTGAAAATAGAAATCATGGACACAACGCTCCGTGATGGTGAACAAACCAGCGGAGTATCTTTCGTGCCTCATGAGAAACTAATGATCGCCCGTTTGCTGTTAGAAGATTTGAAGGTAGACCGGGTGGAGGTTGCTTCGGCGCGTGTGTCGGACGGTGAGTTTGAAGCCGTGAAGATGATTTGCGACTGGGCGGCCCGTCGTAATCTGCTCCATAAAGTGGAAGTGCTCGGCTTTGTTGACGGGCATACTTCTGTCGATTGGATTCAGCGTACTGGTTGTCGCGTGATTAATCTTCTTTGCAAAGGTTCACTGAAGCATTGTACGCAACAACTGAAAAAGACACCGGAAGAACATCTGGCAGATATCATTAATGTGGTGCATTATGCCGACGAGCAGGATATAACCGTCAATGTTTATCTGGAAGATTGGAGTAACGGTATCAAGGATTCTCCCGAATATGTATTCCAGTTGATGGATGGATTGCAAGAGACGAGTGTCAAGCGTTATATGTTGCCTGACACGTTGGGTATCTTGAATCCCTTGCAAGTGATAGAGTATATGCGGAAGATGAAGAAACGTTATCCGAATACTCATCTCGATTTCCATGCGCACAATGACTATGATTTGGCAGTGAGCAACGTTCTTGCAGCCGTATTAAGCGGTGTCAAAGGACTGCATACCACCATCAACGGACTGGGCGAACGGGCTGGAAATGCTCCCCTCGCAAGTGTGCAAGCCATCCTGAAAGATCATTTCAATGCGGCGACCAATATCGACGAGAGCCGTTTGAATGATGTCAGCCGGGTAGTGGAGTCTTATTCGGGCATTATGATACCTGCCAACAAACCGATTGTAGGTGAGAATGTCTTTACGCAAGTGGCAGGAGTACATGCCGACGGAGATAACAAAAATAATCTTTACTGTAATGATTTGCTTCCCGAACGCTTTGGCCGTAAACGTGAATATGCGTTGGGCAAGACAAGCGGCAAAGCCAATATCCGCAAAAATCTCGAAGACCTCGGATTGGAGCTGGATGAAGATGCTATGCGCAAGGTGACGGAGCGTATCATCGAACTGGGCGACAAGAAAGAATTGGTGACACAGGAAGATTTGCCGTACATCGTTTCTGATGTGTTGAAGCATGGAGCGATTGGTGAGAAGGTCAAACTGAAGAGCTATTTTGTGAATCTGGCTCATGGATTGAAACCGATGGCTACGTTGAAGATAGAAATCAACGGAAAAGAGTACGAAGAGAGTTCAGGCGGTGATGGCCAGTATGATGCTTTTGTTCGTGCATTGCGTAAGATATATAAGGTGACATTGGGACGCAAATTCCCGATGCTGACCAATTATGCGGTGACAATCCCTCCTGGTGGGCGCACGGATGCATTTGTGCAGACAGTAATCACATGGAGTTATGACGAGCAGGTGTTCCGTACCCGCGGACTTGATGCCGATCAGACGGAAGCTGCCATCAAAGCTACTATGAAGATGTTGAACCTCATCGAAGATGAATACGAGAAGAGCAAGTGAGAGATAACTTGCCCAAAGAATGTTTTTTATAAGAATATATAAATAGAAGAATAAACGATTATGGATTTTAAAATTGCTGTATTAGCAGGCGACGGCATCGGACCGGAGATCTCTGTGCAAGGTGTAGATGTGATGAGTGCTGTTTGCGAGAAGTTTGGCCACAAAGTAAGTTACGAATATGCAATCTGTGGAGCTGATGCGATTGATAAAGTAGGCGATCCGTTTCCGGAAGCAACCTATCAGGTTTGTAAAGATGCGGATGCTGTTTTATTCTCTGCCGTAGGCGATCCGAAATTTGATAACGACCCTACTGCTAAGGTACGTCCGGAACAAGGTTTGTTGGCGATGCGTAAGAAATTGGGACTTTTCGCTAATATCCGTCCGGTGCAGACATTCAAATGCCTGATTCACAAATCTCCGTTGCGTGCGGAACTGGTAGAGAACGCAGATTTTATCTGTATCCGTGAGTTGACCGGAGGTATGTATTTCGGTGAAAAGTATCAGGATAATGACAAAGCGTATGATACCAACTATTATACTCGCCCGGAAATCGAACGTATCTTGAAAGTGGCTTTTGAATATGCGATGAAGCGCAGAAAACACCTGACGGTGGTAGATAAGGCAAACGTGTTGGCTTCTTCCCGTCTGTGGCGTCAGATTGCACAGGAAATGGCTCCGAACTATCCGGAAGTGACAACAGATTATATGTTTGTGGACAATGCTGCAATGAAGATGATTCAGGAACCTGCTTTCTTCGATGTGATGGTAACGGAAAACACCTTCGGTGATATTCTGACTGACGAAGGTTCTGTAATCAGTGGTTCTATGGGCTTGCTTCCTTCTGCTTCCACAGGCGAGAGTACTCCGGTGTTTGAACCGATTCACGGTTCATGGCCGCAGGCTAAAGGATTGAATATTGCTAATCCGTTGGCACAAATTCTTTCCGTAGCTATGTTGTTCGAGTATTTCGATTGCAAAGAAGAGGGTGCGCTGATTCGTAAAGCAGTAGACGCTTCTTTGGATGAGAATGTACGTACACCGGAAATTCAGGTGGCTGACGGTGCTAAATACGGAACGAAAGAAGTAGGACAGTGGATTGTTGATTATATCAAGAAAGCTTGATATTCTACACCACAGATTACACCGATTCACACAGATTGCTGATGGAGCTGTATAACAGCCCTTTATAAATAATTTCACCCACGTTATAGCTATCTATAACGTGGGTGATTTTTAATATTCAGATTTTGTTTGATAACTCCACTTACTCTTCATTCTTCTTGTGGAATATCTTTTTTATCATTTGAAATCTGTGTGAATCTGTGCAATCTGTGGTGAACCTTACCAGCTTTTAATTATGGAATATATAATGATACCGAGCACTGTCAGCAATCCTACATAAATAGTGACTGGCCATTGTTTTATATCTTTTCTCTTCGTACGGGTGGAAGGTTCCAAATAAATGGCTATTTTGTGAGCGATAGTACAGAATAGCCAACCGCCGAATCCTCCGATAATACCTCCTACGAGTAAATCACCGGGATAATGTACACCCAAGTATATACGTGTATAGCAGTTAAGAATTGCCCAAGTTACGATGAAAATACTTAGCCAACGTTTACGGAACAGAAATACTACAAACATGGCAAGACCCAATGAATTGGCCGCATGGCACGATGGGAAACCATAACTTCCTCCACGATACCCGTTTACGATATATACCATATCCACAATAGGGTTGTCCGGATTGGCGGGACGCAGGCGTGCCACTACCGGGCGGATGATACTGCTGCACATTTGGTCGGCAAAGGTTATCGTGAGCGCGATAGCTGCCACATAACATACGACTACCTTCCAATGGAAATTTCTTAATAATATGTATAATATGGTGGCATACATGGGAACCCAGATTATTTTACCCGTAAAGGAACTCATGAAATAATCCCAGAAAGGGGAGTGTATACCATTGAAAGATAAGAAGATATTTGTATCTATCTCCGAAAGGAATTGCACGATTTCGCTATGTATCATCCGGCTTTATTGATCTATTTTTAACGTCGCAAATATACAATAAAGAATAGTAAATGTCCTATATTACCTTATAAATATTCCATATTTCTTAATAATTAGCGTTTGGCAAGATCATCGTAGAGCTTCTGTAAGAACGCTTTTCCTTTTTCCAGGTTAGCTCCTTTGGCGGTGCCTTCGTCCAGTTGTACGGTATTGGCGTCCAGATTGTACACCAATTGGTTATCGGCAGTAATCATTCCGAAATAATCCGGCCGGGTAAAGTATGCGAAATGAGGAGAACCCGGATTCAGGATATTCTTGCTGAAAGTAAATTCATCGTGCGGCAATCCTAATTGAGCGAGCAAAGTGGCGGCAATGTCAATTTGCGAAGCATAGGTATCTATTACGAGAGGTTGTTTAATTGCACCTCCGATTAAAATCAGCGGAATGGTTTGTCCGTCCAGCGGATTTTCTATCGGGTATGGGTATGCACCCTGATGATCGGGAACGAGAACAAACAGTGTGTTTTTCCATAACGGTGTTTCCTGATACTGTTTCACGAAATTTCCCACACAACTGTCGGCATACGCAAAGGAGTTGAGGACTTTATCATCCAGCCTGTGGAACGGAACTTCGAATGGTTCGTGGCTGCTTGATGTCTGAACCAGTTTCAGGAATGGCTCTTCTTGTTTTTCTTCTTTCAGGTCTTTCATCAGGCGTTGGAACAAAACGTGATCTTGTGCTCCCCATTTTCCGGTACGTTCGGACAGAGGGAAATCTTTATCGGAAATAATCTTCTCGATTCCGGAAGATACCAGGTAAGAGCGCATATTGGTGAAATCGGCATCTCCTCCATAGTAGTATTCGAGGCTGTATCCTGCATTTTTCAAGCTGCGGGGGATGGAAGGAAGTTTGTCCGTCTTTTCGGGATATTTCATGATGCTGGTGCTCGGCTGTCCGGGATATCCGCTGATGATAGATGCCAGTCCGCGGTCTGTGCGGAAACTGCTGCCGTAGAAGTTGCTGAATAATACGCCTTCTTTTGCGAATTTATCCATGTTGACAGCCACATTGGGTTGTCCTCCGAAAGTTTCCATCAAGTGTGTGGAGAAACTCTCAAGGATAATGAAAATAATGTTCGGGCGTTGTGTATTCAATAATTGGGGGATGCTGTCGGTTACTGCGACGGGTTTGTCTACCATCTCTGCAAATAATTCGTCGGCTATTTTCGGGTCCATGAAGCGATACTGCTTATCGAAATTATTCTGATGGGTGGCAGAATACATGAAGCTGAATGCCGGATTAATGGCTGCATGATTCATGCGTTGGTCCTGACTGAAATACACCTTGCTTAAATTCATGGTGGATACGCTGAATCCGCCCCGGATAGGGATGAAGAGTGCCGCTGTCAGCAAAAGCAGTGCAAGCGAGACATTCTGGCGTCGATAAGGTATTTTCAGAGGCTTTTTCTCCCGGATAAGGACACAATAGAAAATACAGTATAGAATTGCTGCATAGATCAATATAGCCAGAATTCCAAGTAGTACGAACCAAAAACTGACACTTGCCATGGCATCTTTGGGAGAAGAGAAAAAATAGAAAATAGGAGTGGCGTCCAGACGGAATCCCCAAAAGCCATACAATCCCAGGTCGATGATAAAAATGCAGGCCATGACAAAGGCTATTACTCCGAAATATCCTTGCCGGATGCGGCGGAGTATGGATGAATTTGTCCAGGCGGAAGCAATGAGCAGGATTCCGGGGATAGCGGTCAGGTAGCCCGCAAGAGATAAATCCAGTGGTAATCCGTGCCACATGACGCGGAAATAGTCACCCAAAGATACATTAGTATATAAGTCATGGTAGTAAACCATGAAGATTGGTTTCTGAAGAACGAATAAAAGAACAAATAAAAAATAGGTCGTGAGAAATTGTATAATTCTCTTTTTCATATATGTAAACTTAAAAAGATTGAACGGATACAAAGTTACTATACTTTTCCTTATCTTTCTCATGATGTGATGTAAAACATACCTTTTTTTCCATATCTTTGTCGTGTCTGTGACAAAAATGAAGTAATAAGATGGCAAAGATTGCAAAGAAACTAACAGATTTAGTGGGGAATACCCCTTTGATGGAACTTTCCGGTTATAGTGGAAAGTATGGTCTGGAACAAAATATTATTGCCAAACTGGAGGCTTTTAATCCGGCGGGAAGTGTAAAAGACAGAGTCGCTCTTTCGATGATTGAAGATGCGGAAGCTCGTGGAGCATTGAAACCCGGTGCAACGATTATTGAGCCGACAAGCGGAAATACAGGTGTAGGGTTGGCAATGGTGGCTACTATTAAAGGGTATCACCTGATATTGACCATGCCCGAAACGATGAGTCTGGAACGGCGGAATCTGTTGAAAGCGTTGGGTGCGCAGATTGTATTGACAGATGGGCTGGGAGGGATGGCAGCTTCCATTGCCAAAGCGCAGGAGTTGCGTGATAGTATTCCCGGTTCGGTGATTTTGCAACAATTTGAAAATCCCGCCAATGCTGCTGTTCATGAACGGACAACGGGTGAAGAAATTTGGAGGGATACAGACGGTGAAGTGGCCGTTTTTGTAGCCGGAGTTGGTACCGGGGGAACAGTCTGCGGGGTAGCTCGTGCTTTGAAGAAACATAATCCGAATATTTATATTGTTGCTGTGGAACCGGCATCGTCTCCAGTGTTGGCAGGCGGAGAGGCGGCCTCGCATCGTATTCAAGGTATTGGAGCGAATTTTATCCCGAAGCTTTATGATGCTTCGGTGGTGGATGAAGTAATAGGCGTGCCAGATGATGAAGCGATTCGTGCAGGACGTGAGTTAGCGGCAACAGAAGGTCTGTTGGCGGGTATTTCTTCGGGAGCAGCTGTGTATGCCGCCCGTCAACTGTCACAACGCCCGGAATTTAAGAACAAAAAAATAGTAGCGTTGTTACCTGATACGGGAGAGCGTTATTTGTCGACCGAACTGTTTGCTTTTGACGCATATCCATTGGATTAATTCATTCACTATAAAAAGACCTGAACCATGGTAAGAATAATTATAGCTTTGCTTTTTTGTTTTCCGGCTGTTACCTTTGCGCAAACCTATCAGCAATTGTCCGAGAGAGCCATTGAGTGTATCGAAAAAGACAGTCTTCCCCAGGCAGAGGAACTTTTGCTTCAGGCTTTGAAGTTGGAACCGAAAAATGCAAAGAATGCACTGCTCTTTTCTAACTTGGGGTTGGTTCAGCGCCGTTTGGGCGAGTTTGATAAGGCATTGGAATCTTATTCTTTTGCACTGAACTTTGCTCCTTTGGCAGTCCCTATTTTGCTCGACCGTGCCGCCATTTATATGGAAATGGGAAAAACAGACCGTGCTTATACGGATTATTGCCAGGTGTTGGACGAGGACAAGCAGAACAAAGAAGCTTTGTTGATGCGTGCTTATATTTATGTGCTCCGCCGCGATTATCCGGCTGCGAGAATAGATTATAATCGTTTATTGGAGCTCGATCCGCAGAGCTATAGCGGACGGCTGGGACTGGCTACTTTGGAGCAGAAAGAAGGAAAATTCCGGGAAGCTCTTGAAATATTGAATAAGATGCTTGCGGCCACTCCTGAAGATGCGACGCTCTATATTGCCCGTGCCGATGTGGAACGTGAGATGAAACATGAAGATTTGGCATTGGTCGATTTGGAGGAAGCCATCCGGTTGGATGCTGCCTCGGCTGATGCTTATCTGTTGCGTGGAAATATCTACCTGGCACAGAAGAAGAAAGGATTGGCAAAAGCTGACTTTGAAAAAGCTATTTCATTGGGAGTGCCTCCGGCTGATTTGCACGAGCAATTGCGGCAATGCAAGTGAAGTTATTAATAAGCCAACTATATCTTTCCGGTTTACATAAGTGAGCGCCTTTTGCTATGGACATTAGTTCGTTCCACAGTTGTTTCCCTTTAGTTCTACCTATGTGGAACGAAAGGATAACCCGGGTGGAACGAATAATCATTAGTCAGGTGACTCGTTAATATATACTATTCAAGAATTTCTTTTATTCTACGAACTGTCTAATCAGGTTTACGAAATCCTTTCCATATTTCTTTTTCTTGTGTTCGCCGATACCACTGATTTCTCCAAACTCTTCGATGGTGGTGGGACGTGAGATGCAAAGCAGATGCAACACTTTGTCTGACAAGACGATATAGGCGGGCAAAGCTTCCTGATCGGCAAGTTGTTTTCTTAATCCTCGCAATGCTTCGAACAAATCTTGGCTTTCGCCGCCTGCCGCGCCGAAGGGGAGTTCTTTGGCGATAACCACTTTTTTCTTTTTTCCTTTTCGGGTAACTGCTTCCTCATGCTGGATAACTACCAATGCCGCTTGTGTCCTTCCGAAGAGAACATCACTTCCGCTTGACGTTATTTTGAGATGATTATTCTCATTATAAGCTATTTCAAAGTAGCCGAGTTGCAGCATTTGAAGCAGATAGTCTTGCCAGTCACGAGGAGGAATGTCGCGTCCGGCACCGAACGTTTTAAGTTCCTGATACCCTTTTCCGGTTACTTCCGCAGAATAGTTTCCACGAAGAATATCAATCAACACTCCTGTGCTGATTTGTTGTTCTGTGCGTGCGATGGCACTTAATGCTTTTTGCACGATGACTGTACCGTCGAATCGTTGAGGGGGATTTTTACAAACATCGCAGTTACCGCAATCCTCTGTTGTTGTTTCTCCGAAGTAGCTTAATAAGATTCTTCGTCGGCAAATATCGGCCTCTGCGTATTGCTGCATACGTTGGAGCTTTTCCAGATTGATATTTTGCTGATTACTTTCCGAAGCGAATTTAGTTAGTAATATTAAGTCGCCTAATGAATAAAACAGGACAGTATTGCTGGGAAGCCCGTCACGTCCGGCACGTCCTATTTCCTGATAAAAGCTTTCTATACTTTTAGGCAGGTTATAATGTATCACCCAGCGGACATTTGATTTATCAATCCCCATTCCAAAAGCAATGGTGGCACATACCACTTGTATGCGGTCGTTAATAAAATCATTCTGTGTTTCGTCCCGGTGTTGAGTGGATAACCCGGCGTGATAAACACCGCAGCGGATACCCTGCTTCTGTAACATCTGTGCGACGGTTTCCGTCTTACTTCGACTCATGCAGTAAATAATCCCGCTTTCTTCCCCGTGGCGGTGGATAAATTCTAAGATAGCCTTGTTCTTTTCCTTCGCTTGAAATCCACGTTTCACAGTCAGGCTGATGTTGGGACGGTCGAACGAGGAAATGAAGGTACGCGGATGGTTCAGATGCAATTGCCGTACGATGTCTTCACGCGTGATTTTATCCGCGGTGGCAGTTAGTGCGACAATTGGTATTTGCGGAAATTGTTGGTGGAGCACTCCCATTTGTGTGTATTCCGGACGGAAATCATGTCCCCATTGCGAAATACAATGAGCTTCATCAATAGCAAACAGAGAGATGTTCATATCCCGCAACAAATAGTCCTTTTCAGCTAAAAGTTTTTCCGGTGAAATGTAAAGCAGCTTCAGGCGACCTTCAATGCATGCGCGGCGCAGATTAGCGTTTTCTGTTTCGTCATTACTGCTGTTCAGCGCTCCGGCAGCGATGCCGTTTGCCAGCAATGCTTCTACCTGATCTTTCATCAATGAGATGAGGGGAGAAACGACAACGGCAGTACCTTCGCAAAGCAGTGCGGGAAGTTGGTAACAGATTGATTTCCCCCCACCAGTGGGCATTAATACCAATGCATCCTGTTTGTTCAGGATGTGTCGGATGATTTCTTCTTGCAGAGGACGGAAATTATCGTACCCGAAATATGTCTTTAAAGTCTCTCTCATTGATGCTGATTTATCCATGCTGCAAAGGTACATTTTTCTTTGGCAATTTTTCATCATGTGTAGATTTCTGTTTCTGATATGAATTATAAATAAGTTAAAGTTTCTTATTATTCGGACTCATTCCTTCTTTTTCAAGGTTTTTGATTGTTTATTTAGAAAAAAAATGCACAAAATAATTGTGTGTTTAAAAAAAAAGTAAGACATTTGTAACATGTTACGTTGCAAATGAGCAATTATTAACAAATGAACAAACCCTAACCAGTTAATTCAATGAGCGATTTAGAGAACAAAAAAACGGAAGAAACTCCGAAAAAACGTCCCTACAATTTGAGGGAAAAGAAAGAAAAGAAGGCTGCATACAGGTCTTTGATTAGACCGGAATTGGCAGACGAGTTGTATGACAAGATCCTGAATATCATCGTTGTACAGAAGAAGTACAAGGATCCTGACTATTCAGCTAAGGACTTGGCGAAAGAATTGAAGACGAATACTCGTTACCTTTCTGCAGTAGTAAACTCACGCTTTGGCATGAACTATTCTTGCCTGTTGAATGAATACAGAGTAAAAGATGCTTTGCATTTATTGACTGACAAACGTTATGCCGACAAAAATGTGGAAGAAATTAGTGCCATGGTTGGCTTTGCAAATCGTCAATCTTTTTACGCTGCATTTTACAAAAACGTAGGTGAGACTCCTAATGGATATCGCAAAAAACATCTCGAAAATAAGAAATAATTGCGCGTTCCGAAATTAGTCAAAAGGAATTACCTCTAAATGAAAGATTTTGGAGATAATTCCTTTTCTCATTTTAATTAATCAATGCTAGCATTATGAAAAAACATCTGATTTTAATGACAGTGGCCGCTACGCTTTTAACATCGTGCGGAGGAAGTAAAACAACAACTGCTGAAGCAGACAAATTTGATTATACAGTGGAACAATTTGCTGATTTACAGATATTGCGTTATAAAGTTCCCGGATTTGAGGAACTGACGCTGAAACAGAAGGAACTGATTTATTACCTGACAGAGGCTGCTCTGGAAGGAAGGGATATTCTGTTTGACCAGAATGGAAAATATAATTTGAGAATCCGTCGGATGCTCGAAGCAGTATATACAAACTATCAGGGAGATAAAACAACGCCTGATTTTAAAAATATGGAGGTGTATCTGAAAAGGGTATGGTTCTCCAATGGTATTCATCACCACTATGGTACGGAGAAATTCGTGCCCAACTTCTCGCAGGAGTTCTTGAAACAGGCTGTACTCGGTATAGATGCCAAGTTGCTGCCGTTGGCGAAAGGACAGACTGCCGAACAACTTTGTGCCGAACTGTTTCCGGTGATTTTCGATCCGACTGTTATGCCGAAACGGGTAAACCAGGCAGATGGCGAAGATCTTGTGTTGACTTCTGCTTGTAACTATTATGACGGAGTGACGCAGAAAGAGGCAGAGAGTTTTTATAGCGCCCTGAAAGACCCGAAAGACGAAACACCGGTTTCTTACGGGCTGAACAGTCGGCTGGTCAAAGAAAACGGAAAGTTGGAGGAGAAAGTTTGGAAAGTAGGCGGACTCTATACACAGGCAATAGAGAAGATTGTTTATTGGCTGAAGAAAGCGGAAGGTGTAGCAGAGAATGAGGCACAAAAGGCCGTCATCACCAAACTGATTCAATTCTATGAAACAGGCAATCTGAAAGATTTCGATGAATATGCCATTCTTTGGGTGAAAGACCTTGATTCACGAATCGACTTTGTGAATGGATTTACTGAAAGTTACGGTGACCCGTTGGGTATGAAAGCGAGCTGGGAGTCTTTGGTGAATTTCAAAGATTTGGAATCAACGCACCGCACAGAGATAATCAGTAGCAATGCGCAGTGGTTTGAAGATCATTCTCCGGTAGATAAATCTTTCAAGAAAGAAAAGGTAAAAGGGGTATCGGCTAAAGTGATTACTGCCGCTATCCTTGCAGGTGATCTTTACCCGGCAACGGCTATCGGTATCAATCTGCCGAATGCAAACTGGATTCGTGCTCACCACGGTTCTAAATCGGTGACAATCGGAAATATAACAGATGCTTATAATAAAGCCGCTCACGGAAACGGATTCAACGAAGAATTTGTTTATAGCGATGCGGAAATACAACTGATCGATGCCTATTCTGACTTAACGGATGAGCTGCATACGGATTTGCACGAATGTTTGGGACACGGTTCCGGTAAGTTACTTCCGGGTGTAGACCCTGATGCTTTGAAAGCATACGGCTCTACCATCGAAGAGGCGCGTGCCGATTTGTTCGGATTGTATTATGTGGCTGACCCCAAGCTGGTAGAACTGGGACTTCTCTCTTCTCCCGATGCTTATAAAGCTCAATATTATACTTATCTGATGAACGGTCTGATGACGCAGTTGGTACGTATCGAACCAGGCAATACTGTGGAAGAAGCTCACATGCGCAACCGCCAGTTGATAGCCCGTTGGGTATTTGAGAAGGGGGCTGCCGATAAAGTGGTGGAATTGGTGAAGAAAGGCGGAAAGACTTATGTGGTTATCAATGACTATCAGAAAGTACGCGAGCTTTTCGGCGAATTGTTGGCTGAAATCCAGCGAATCAAATCGACAGGCGACTTCGAAGGTGCCCGTTCATTGGTAGAAAACTATGCCGTAAAAGTAGATCCGGCTTTACATGCAGAAGTTCTGGAACGTTATAAGAAGTTGAATCTGGCTCCTTATAAAGGTTTTGTGAATCCGAAATACGAACTGGTGACAGATGAAAACGGAAACGTTACGGATGTCACGGTTTCTTATGATGAAGGTTATGTAGAACAAATGTTGCGTTACAGCACTGATTATTCTCCGCTGCCTTCCATAAACAACTGATCTGAAATGGATATTAAAGAACAATTGAAAGATATCAAGACACAGCTCCGTCTCTCTATGAACGGGGCTGTGTCCCAAAGTATGCGCGAGAAAGGGCTAGTTTATAAACTCAATTTCGGAGTGGAACTGCCTCGTATCAAGATGATTGCCGAAGGTTACGAAAAGAATCATGACCTGGCGCAGGCTTTATGGAAAGAGGAAATTCGCGAGTGTAAGATTCTGGCGGGAATGCTTCAGCCGATCGAAACGTTTTATCCCGAGATAGCCGATATTTGGGTGGAAAACATCCGGAATATCGAAATAGCAGAACTGACTTGTATGAATCTCTTCCAGCATTTACCGTATGCTCCGGCCAAATCCTTTCACTGGATTGCCGACGAACAGGAGTATGTGCAGACTTGTGGTTTCCTGACTGCCGCCCGTCTTCTGATGAAGAAAGGGGATATGACTGAACGTGCCTCCGGCGAATTGCTCGACCAGGCGATTTGTGCGGTACATTCCGACAGTTATCATATTCGTAACGCTGCTTTGCTGGTTATCCGCAAATATATGCAGCATAGCGAGGAACATGCTTTTCAAGTATGCCGCCTGGTGGAAGGTATGGCTGATTCTACCTTGGAAGGAGAGCAGATGCTCTACAATATGGTGAAAGAAGAGCTTGCTGTAGACTAATCTTATTTTCATGGAGTAAGTCCTTTTATTAAATAACGGTTTAATTTTTTAGACGCGGATAACACGGATGACGCGTCTAAAAAATAAACCGTCTTGTTATTCGTTTATTATATAAGCCAATCTACAAAACGAATGATAGCCTCCATTTAATTTATAAAAAAACTGTCTAACTCTGTGATGAACTAAAAAAACTTCTCTTTATCATTTGCTTTCCGCAAAAAAGGCTTAACTTTGTTCGCGCTAATTTTGGCTGATGATGGAAACTCAAAACGTGAAAGATACAGTAAGGCAGATATTCACGGAATATCTCACGGCGAACGGGCATCGAAAGACTCCTGAACGCTACGCCATACTCGATACTATTTATTCTATCGACGGTCATTTCGATATTGACATGCTTTATTCACGGATGATGGACCAGGAGAATTTCCGGGTGAGCCGGGCGACTCTCTACAACACCATTATTCTTCTTATCAATGCACGGCTGGTCATTAAGCATCAGTTCGGTACTTCCTCCCAATACGAAAAATCATATAATCGCGAGACACATCATCACCAGATATGTACTCAATGTGGTAAAGTGACCGAGTTTCAGAACGAGGAACTGCAGCAAGCCATTGAAAATACGAAATTGAGCCGCTTCCAGCTTTCACATTACTCCTTATATATATATGGAGTATGTAGTAAGTGCGACAGAGCTAACAAACGGAAAAAAGTAAATAACAACAATAAAAAAGAAAAATGAAAGTAGATGTTCTATTAGGATTACAATGGGGCGACGAAGGTAAAGGAAAAGTAGTCGACGTTTTAACACCTAAGTATGATGTGGTTGCTCGTTTTCAGGGCGGCCCGAATGCCGGTCACACGCTTGAGTTTGAAGGACAGAAATATGTGCTTCGCTCTATTCCTTCCGGTATTTTTCAAGGAAACAAGGTAAACATCATCGGTAACGGTGTGGTACTTGATCCGGCATTGTTTAAAGCAGAGGCAGAAGCACTTGAAGCATCGGGTCATCCGCTGAAAGAACGTTTGCACATTTCAAAGAAAGCTCATCTTATTCTTCCGACACACCGTATTCTGGATGCTGCATACGAAGCAGCCAAAGGTGATGCTAAAGTAGGAACTACTGGTAAGGGTATCGGCCCTACTTACACGGATAAAGTGAGCCGTAACGGTGTTCGTGTAGGTGATATTCTTCATAATTTCGATCAGAAGTATGCTGCCGCAAAAGCTCGTCACGAACAAATTCTGAAGAGCTTGAATTATGAATACGATCTTACTGAACTGGAAAAAGCATGGTTGGAAGGTATCGAATACCTGAAACAATTCCATTTCGTAGATAGCGAACATGAAGTGAATAACCTGTTGAAGGATGGTAAGAGCGTGCTTTGTGAAGGAGCGCAGGGTACTATGCTTGATATTGATTTCGGTTCATATCCGTTTGTGACTTCTTCCAATACCGTATGTGCGGGAGCCTGCACCGGACTTGGAGTGGCACCTAACCGTATCGGTGAAGTATATGGTATCTTCAAGGCATACTGTACTCGTGTAGGAGCAGGTCCGTTCCCATCAGAACTGTTTGACGAAACAGGCGACAAGATGTGTACGTTGGGACATGAATTCGGTTCTGTAACCGGTCGTAAACGTCGTTGCGGATGGATCGACCTGGTAGCGTTGAAGTATTCCGTTATGATAAACGGAGTTACCAAATTGATTATGATGAAGAGCGATGTACTCGATACTTTCGAAACAATCAAAGCGTGTGTTGCTTACAAAGTGAACGGTGAAGAGATCGACTACTTCCCGTATGACATCACAGAAGGCGTAGAACCTGTATATGCAGAGCTTCCGGGCTGGCAGACAGATATGACCAAGATGCAGAGCGAAGATGAATTCCCGGAAGAATTCAATGCTTACCTGACTTTCCTGGAAGAACAGCTTGGTGTAGAAATCAAGATTGTATCTGTAGGACCAGACAGAGCACAGACCATCGAGCGTTATACTGAAGAATAACAATTGATTTATTATATGGAGGAAAGGCGGAGATTGAAGAAAAACTCCGCCTTTCTTGTTCAATCCTTTGTATAGTCTATCCTAAACACACAAAAATAATGTATGCCTTATGAAAACACGTTTTATAACTTTCCTTTTGTTGTTCGTAATGAACTTGGGAGTATTTGCGCAATCCTCCTATCAGCCTACCGAAGAGAATCTGAAAGCACGGCAGGAATTTCAGGATAATAAGTTTGGTATTTTTCTTCATTGGGGGCTATACGCTATGCTCGCTACCGGTGAGTGGACTATGACAAACAATAATCTGAATTATAAAGAGTATGCCAAACTGGCAGGCGGATTTTATCCTTCCAAGTTTGACGCGGATAAATGGGTGGAGGCTATTAAAGCTTCGGGAGCCAAATATATCTGTTTTACTACCCGTCATCATGAAGGTTTTTCTATGTTTGACACTAAGTATTCGGATTATAACGTAGTCAAAGCTACTCCTTTTAAAAGAGATATTGTGAAAGAGCTGGCAGCAGCCTGTGCCAAGCAGGGCATCAAGCTCCATTTTTATTATTCACATCTTGACTGGGCGCGCGAGGACTATCCCTGGGGACGTACAGGACAGGGCACAGGTCGCTTGAACTCGAAAGGAGATTGGAAAAGTTATTATCAATTTATGAATAACCAGTTGACAGAATTGCTGACGAATTACGGTCCGATAGGTGCTATTTGGTTTGACGGATGGTGGGATCAGCCCAAAACTTTTAACTGGGAATTACCGGAACAGTATGCTCTGATTCACAAACTCCAACCGGGGTGTCTGGTGGGTAATAATCATCATCAGACGCCTTTTGATGGAGAAGATATTCAGATTTTCGAACGCGATCTGCCGGGTGAGAATGCTTCGGGACTTTCCGGACAGGAGGTGAGTCGTCTGCCGTTGGAAACTTGTGAAACAATGAATGGTATGTGGGGATATAAGATTACCGATCAGAATTATAAATCAACAAAGACATTGATTCACTATCTGGTGAAGGCAGCCGGTAAGAATGCCAATCTTTTGATGAATATCGGCCCTCAACCCGATGGGGAACTTCCTGCGGTAGCTGTACAACGCTTGGCAGAGATGGGAGAGTGGATGAAACAATATGGTGAAACGATTTATGGAACACGAAGCGGTGCAGTTGCTCCACATGATTGGGGAGTGACAACACAAAAAGGAAATAAACTCTATGTGCATATTCTCGACCTGAAAGATGCGGCTTTGTTCCTGCCGTTGTCAGATAAGAAGGTCAAGAAGGCAGTCTTGTTTAAAGACCAGTCTCCGGTTCGTTTCACAAAGACGAAAGCCGGTGTTTTGCTCGAATTCGCCGAGGTTCCGAAAGATATTGACTATGTGGTAGAACTGACAATTGACTAATTTTTAGCTAATTCTTCATAAAAGCAAGGGGAAACTATTCTGACATTGAACGTTTCCCCTTATTTTTGGCAAACAATTTGTTTATAAAGATATAGAGTAATAATTAAAATTGAAAAGTATATGATGTCTTATTGGGTATTATTTATAGGAATCGCTGTTGTAAGTTGGTTGGTACAGATGAATTTGCAAAACAAATTCAAGAAGTACTCTAAGATTCCTACAGGAAATGGAATGACAGGACGCGACGTTGCTTTAAAAATGTTGCATGACAATGGAATTTATGACGTACAGGTTACACATACGCCGGGACGGTTGACCGACCACTACAATCCTACTAACAAAACGGTGAATTTGAGTGAAGGGGTGTATGAAAGTAACAGTATAATGGCAGCTGCCGTAGCAGCCCATGAATGTGGACACGCTGTACAACATGCACGCATGTATGCTCCGTTGAAAATGCGTAGTGCGCTGGTTCCGGTGGTAAACTTTGCCTCTTCCATTATGACGTGGGTATTGTTGGGTGGTATCTTGTTGATAAACTCTTTCCCGCAGTTATTGCTGGCAGGTATTATCCTGTTTGCTATGACTACATTGTTCAGCTTTATCACGCTGCCGGTGGAAATCAATGCAAGTAAACGTGCGTTGGTCTGGTTGAGTTCATCCGGCATTACTAATTCGTACAATCATGCACAGGCTGAAGATGCTCTTCGTTCTGCTGCTTATACGTATGTAGTTGCTGCATTAGGCTCACTGGCTACATTGGTATACTACATCATGATCTTCATGGGTAGAAGAGACTAAGAAATGAAAAAGGGAGAAAAGTACGTTTATTAACTTCTCTCCATAGAATATAAAAAGATTCTCCGCAGTCTTTCCGAAGACTATGGAGGATTTTTTGTATTGTTTAGGGTCTGACTTGAGTGTTTCTTTACGATATTGATAGGGGATGGACACAATACGGGTGATTTTTTCAAATATATGTAAGTATTGCTCGGAAATTTGCAGTAAATTTGCGCAATTAAAATTATAAACAGTAATATTATGGCAGCAAAACCAAGTATTCCTAAAGGAACTCGTGACTTTTCGCCGGTAGAAATGGCGAAGCGTAATTATATATTCAATACGATTCGTGACGTATATCATTTGTATGGATTCCAGCAGATAGAGACTCCTTCGATGGAGATGCTTTCTACATTGATGGGAAAGTACGGCGATGAGGGAGATAAACTACTCTTTAAGATTCAGAACTCTGGAGATTACTTTTCCGGGATTACTGACGAAGAATTGTTAAGCCGTAATGCTGCCAAACTGGCAAGCAAATTCTGTGAGAAAGGTTTGCGTTACGACTTGACAGTGCCTTTTGCCCGTTATGTAGTGATGCATCGTGATGAGATCACTTTCCCGTTCAAACGCTATCAGATTCAACCGGTATGGCGTGCCGACCGCCCGCAGAAAGGACGTTATCGCGAATTTTATCAATGTGATGCCGATGTTGTAGGAAGCGATTCGTTATTGAACGAAGTGGAATTGATGCAGATTGTCGATACCGTTTTTAGTCGTTTCAATATTCGTGTATGTATTAAGATTAACAACCGCAAGATTCTTTCCGGCATCGCTGAAATTATAGGCGAATCGGATAAGATTGTAGATATTACCGTAGCTATTGATAAATTGGATAAAATCGGTTTGGATAATGTAAATGCCGAACTGAAAGAGAAGGGAATCAGTGATGAGGCTATTGCCAAGTTGCAGCCGATCATTCTTCTTAGTGGTACGAATGCGGAAAAGTTGAACAAACTCAGAAAAATATTGAGAGATAGTGAAATTGGTTTGCAAGGAGTAGAAGAAATAGATTTTATTAGAAAGACATTGTGGAATGACGTTCCTCGATTGAAGAATAAGATGGAGATTGATTTGACTTTGGCTCGTGGATTGAATTATTATACAGGTGCTATTTTTGAAGTGAAAGCGTTAGATGTGCAAATTGGTAGTATTACAGGTGGCGGTCGTTATGATAATCTGACAGGAGTATTTGGTCTGGAAAATGTATCAGGTGTAGGGATTTCCTTTGGTGCTGACCGTATTTTTGATGTATTGAACCAGCTTGAACTTTATCCAAAAGAAGCAACAGATGGTACAAAAGTCCTTTTTTTGAATCTTGGTGAAAAGGAGTCTAAAATTTCTATGTATATACTGAATAAAGTACGTAATGCTGGTATTCATGCGGAAATCTTCCCTGATATAGCAAGAAAAAATAAACAACAAAATAAGCAGATGAGTTATGCTAAAGCTAAGAATATTCCTTTTGTTGCTATAGTGGAAGAGAAAGAAATGAACAATAAAAAGAATATTAGATTGAAGAATATGAAAACAGGAAAATATAAGTTTGTTTCGGCAGAAGAACTGATTGCTGTTGTGAAGAAATAAGCAGAGAGTAATGGAAATTATAAAATTATTAACTGCTCTCAAAGTAGAGCAGTTAATAATTTATGTATATTGCGAAAGTCCGGTATTTCACCGGATTCTTTCCTTTTAATCGGGATTTAATATTTTATTTGATCTAGTATTCCATTGAGGAAAGCAATTGCTACTCCATAGTTCGTCATAGGAATGTGCTGCTCCCGCGCACGTTCGATGCGACTAAGTACGTATTTACGGTTAAACATACATGCTCCGCAATGGATAACTAAAGAGTAAGGAGTCAGATCTTGTGGAAAGTCGGTTCCTGCTACCATATCAATTTGCAGATTCTCTCCAATCCGTTTCCGTAACAAACGAGGAAGTTTCACTCTTCCTATATCTTCTGAAAGGGGAGCGTGCGTACAAGCTTCCGCTATCAGTACACGTGACGATTCCGTCAGTCTTTCGATGACAGCTGCACTTTCTACATAATAGTGAATATCACCCTTATAACCTGCGAAAAGCACCGAGAAAGAAGTCAGTTCACTTTCCTTTGGTTTCTGTTCATAAATCGCTTTGAAAACTTGTGAATCGGTGATGATTAACTTCGGAGGACGGGCAAGGGCTTGTAGGGTTGCAGAAAACTTATCAGTGGTGCAAGTCATTACGAGGCATTTTTTATCCAACAATTCACGGATAGTCTGCACTTGCGGTAAGATCAGTCTGCCTTTGGGAGCTTGGATATCCTGCGGCATTACTAAAAGTACAAGGTCATTCTCTGTAACAAGTTCCCCGGTGATACTTTGTTGACCGAAGTCCGAAGGTAATTTTTCGAGGATGGCTTGCCGGATCAGTTCGATTCCTATCTTTTCTTTGGCACTGATAAGCAAGGGGTGTATTTTACATTGTTCCTCGATATATGTAGCTAAATGATCGCTATTCTCTCGTATATCTATTTTATTCAATACCGGAATGACAGGGATATTCTTCTCTTTCAATAGTGCCAGTATCTCTTTTTCATGAAAAAAGGTAGTGTCTTCACATAATAACAATGCAATATCCGTTTTCTCAATAGCCTTTAAAGTCCGGCTGATACGCAGTTCTCCAAGCTCTCCTTCGTCATCGAATCCCGGAGTATCTATAAAAAGACAAGGACCAATACCTTGAATCTCCATTGCTTTAGACACAAGGTCGGTAGTCGTTCCGGGAGTATTTGAAACGAGCGCGATGTCCTGTCCTGTCAACGCATTGATAAGAGAAGACTTACCACTGTTCCGTCTACCGAAAAGGGTGATATGAAGTCTGTTAGCATTTGGAGTATCTGTTAAGCTCATAATTGATAATTTTTCAACTTGTTAATTCGTGCGTAGCTAATTGGCAGATTGATATGTTAGCACATCAATGTATTATTTAAAATCTAAAGTCTCTTTGTCCTGCAGCTATTGCTTTGAGATTCCGGATAGCTATTTCCCTGATTTTGGGATTGGGGATTCGTTCCGTTTCTTTTAGAACCAGTTCCAATCCTTTCTGTCGCGTATCTTCTGAAGCATAATCTTCCAGATACTCTTTCAGAGTCATCAGGGCATTCGGTCCGCAACAGTTTGCTATCTGACCGGATTTCACTAATGACATGAAACGGTCTCCCGTCCGTCCTTCCGGTAACAGGCTGTACAGAAGCTGGGGATATATCCGAGTTCGAGCAACCAGTTGACCACTTCGTCTAATGTCCGGGTGTCGCTCACATCAAATTGGGCAGAATTATGATCGGGTAATTCCGTTTCAGCATATCCGCCTACACTGGTACGTGAACCGCCACTGATTTGTGAAATACCCAATTCGAGCACTTTCTTGCGTGATTCTTGCGATTCACGTGTAGAAATAATCATTCCCGTATAAGGAACGGCAATTCGGATAACAGCTACAATCTTGCTGAATATCTCATCCGAAATAGCGTTCGGGAAATCTCCCGCATCGATGTCATCTGCCGAACAGATGCGCGGCACACTGATTGTATGCGGCCCTACACCGAATTTGGCTTCCAAATGTTCGGCATGCATTAATAATCCGATAAAATCATACCGATAAGTATTCAAACCGAAAAGGACGCCAATGCCTACATCATCGATTCCTCCTTCCATCGCGCGGTCCATCGCTTCGGTGTGATAAGCGTAATTGCTTTTAGGTCCGGTGGGATGGAGAGCTTCGTAGTTATCTTTGTGATAAGTCTCTTGGAATAAGATATACGTGCCGATACCCGCTTCTTTCAATCGGCGATAATTTTCTACCGTAGTGGCTGCGATATTTACGTTTACCCGGCGGATAGCTCCATTTTTATGCTTGATACTATAAATCGTCTGAATAGATTCCAGAATATATTCTATCGGGTTCAGTGACGGATGCTCACCGGCTTCAAGAGCCAGTCGCTTATGTCCCATATCCTGCAAAGCAATTACCTCCCGGCGGATTTCTTCCTGTGTCAGTTTCTTGCGTGCAATAGTTTTGTTTTTGGCATGATACGGACAATATACGCAACCGTTTACGCAATGATTAGATAAATAAAGCGGTGCGAACATGACGATACGGTTGCCGTAAAACTTCTGTTTGATTTCTTTGGCGAGATGAAAGATACGTTCTATCAGGTCAGGTTGGTTACACTCCAGCAGAATAGCCGCTTCCCGGTGTGTCAGTCCCTTGCACAACGCCGCCTTTTCAATCAGTTGTTCAATCAGGATACGATTATCCTTATTGTTCTGTGCATATTCCAGCGTATCCAAAATTTCTTCGTGATGGATAAACTCTTCTGCTTTGGATGAATCTTTTTGGTATATCATAATATTCTTTGTTTTTTCACCACAGATTAGACGGATTCACACAGATTAAAATTTAATTCGAAATAAATCTGTGTGAATCCGTCTAATCTGTGGTGCGCTTAAAGTCGCCTCTTTCAGTGGAAATCTCGTAGCCGATGGTATTCAACTGCTTTTGTAAGGTAGCCAGTCCTTCGGCGGATTCCGCTCCGAGTGAAGCTTTGTCATTGTATAATTCATATTTTCTCCGTTCCTCCCGGGGAGACAGGTTGGGCATAACCACATTTGCACCAGCCAATATACCCCGCTCTCTGCCATCAGGGATAAGAGTGGCGAGAGCCGTTGTTGCCGGAATCAATGCGGATGGATGCATCAAACGGAAGATCGATAATAGAAGAATCGTCCGTTCCACCGTTCCGCTGGGATATTGGGCAAAAGGCGTATCATGATGGGGTAGGAAAGGGCCGATGCCAATCATTTCCGGCTGTAGCTTTTCAATGAACAAGATATCCTCGATGATATGTTCTACTGTTTGCCCTGGGCTGCCGACCATAATTCCGGTTCCTGTCTGATAGCCGATGTCTTTTAAATCCGCTAAACATTGCAGGCGCTGTTTGCCGGACATTTCTGCCGGATGCAGTTGCCGGTAATGCGACTCATTGTGAGTTTCGTGACGTAACAGATAACGGTTGGCTCCGGCACGGAAGAAACGTTCGTATGCATCACGCGACTTTTCTCCGAGCGACAGTGTAATGGCACAATCCGGATAATTCTGCCTGATACGGGCAACAGTCATTTCTATCCGATCGTCTGTCAGTGCGGGATCTTCTCCTCCTTGCAGCACGAAAGTGCGGAAACCTAATTTATATCCTTGCCGGCAACAATCCAGTATACTTTCCAGGTTCAATCGGTAACGTTCGATATTTGGATTTCCTTTTCGGATACCACAGTAATAACAGTTGTTCCGGCAGCAATTGCTGACTTCAATCAGTCCACGGATATAAATCTTATTTCCGAAGTGGCGGAGAGCGACTTCCTGCGCCTGTTTATTGATGTAACGCAGGGTTTCTGCGTCACATCCGGTCAACAGTTGCCGGAGCTCTTCCGGGCTAAGTGTTCTTTCCTGCCGTAGTTTATCGATCCATTGTTTCATAGCTCTCTTTTCGTTTGAGCAGCTCTTGTGCCAATTGGCGACGTCCCGAAACAATATCATTATGCGTACTTGGTCCGGTGATACATCCACCTTCGCATGCCATTACTTCAATAAACTGCCCCGCGGCCTTTCCTGTCTTGGCGCAGGCACGCAACAGAGCGATATTCTTTTTATTGATGTCCGACACTTGTATTGCATTGATTTTATCCGCTTCCTCTTTCAGATAAGCTTTGACAGCTCCCATCACACCACCTGCCTGTGCAAATCCATGTGCTTCGCGAACAGACGTATGTAATACAGAGAACTCCTGTACCTGTTCCAGTTCAATACCCAACCCGTCGAGAATCGAACCGATTTCTTCAAACGTCAGAATATAATCCACTGCTTCGTCACGACGTACTTCTTTGCGTTTAGCCACACAAGGGCCGACAAACACAACCTTAGCATCCGGATGCTTCTCTTTGGCAATCCGTGCGGCGTAGTACATCGGTGATCCGGTGGTAGAAACGTAAGGTTTCATATCCGGAATATGTTTCTCAACCAGTTCGATATAAGAAGGGCAACAGGAAGTAGTCATAAACTTCTGTCCCTCTTCCAATTTCTCCAGTAACTCGTGTGCTTCATTGCTGGTGGTTGCCATAGCACCTTCAGCCACTTCGATCACATCTGTAAATCCTATTTCTTTGAAAGCACCGTACACCTGTCCGATAGAAGTCTTAAACTGTCCCAGAATAGACGGAGCAACGATGGCAACCATCTTTTCTCCTTTACGGATGCGTTGCAATACATCGAATGTTTGCGAGATTTCGAAGATAGCACCGAACGGACAAGCATTCATGCATTTTCCGCAGTAGATACACTTGCTTTCATCAATGTGTTCTATGCCGTGTTCATCTTTGCTGATAGCTTTTACCGGGCAAGCCTCTTCACAAGGCACGGGAATATATACAATAGCGTGATAAGGACAACTCTTGTGACAAATACCGCAACTGACACATGTGTCATGGTCAATCATTGCCTGACCGTTTTTCTTGAAACGTATCGCATCTTTGGGGCAGTTCATGTAACAGCTACGTGCCACGCATCCGCGACAAAGGTTGGTTATTTCATAATTGATCTGTACACAGGAAGAACAGGCCTCGTCGATGACGCACATAATATTTTCCTTGTCCGGTTCGGGGCGGCTCAATGCCAATCGCGCATATTCAGAAAGCGGGGTAACTTCGTCGTGTTCGTCTGTCATATCCAGTCCCATCAGAGGAAAAGTCTTGTACCTCCACACTGCGCGTTCTTTATGTACGCAACACCGTCCTAGGGGTTTTGATTTTCGTGGACTCAACTCAATCGGGAGCCGGTCTATCTTTTCCACTAATTCGTCGTTTTTCCAGAGTTTAACGAGGTCTGCCAGCAATTTATGCCGGACAATCATAATATTATTCGTAAATGCCATATTGTAATAAAGAGGTTGTTAGTTAGTTGGTGCAAAGATACGAACAGAATTTCAATATTTAAGTTTTTTGAAACATTCTTGTAACTTTTTTGTAGCCCTCGCGTGTTATCTTTGTGGTGGACAAAAAAACTTAGAGGAGGCAGAGTTATGAATAGCAGTATTTTCGAACAACGTAGTCGTTTTGCCATGATTGGCGCATTGATGGTTATTATCAGTCTGCTGTTTTTATTCTACATGGGAAGTTCTTTGGTAAGCTCTACCAAAAAATACTTGGAGCAGATACAAGGGATAGAGATCACTTGTATCGACACAGACGAATAAAAACAAGCAACCGAAAGGTAGGATAACCCGGGGGAAATTTGTATTTTTGCCGGAAGAAAAAACAGACCTTATGGAAGAAAAGAATAGAGCCTGGAAAACGGTGAGTAGTAAATATCTATTTCGCCGTCCGTGGCTGACTGTGCGTTGCGAAGATATGTTGCTTCCCAACGGTAACCATATCCCCGAATATTATATTCTTGAGTATCCCGACTGGGTAAATACGATTGCCATTACAAAAGATGGTAAATTTGTTTTTGTCCGCCAGTACCGTCCGGGAATTGAACGAACTTGTTATGAACTTTGTGCCGGTGTCTGTGAGAAGGAAGACGCTTCACCGTTAGTGTCCGCCCAACGTGAATTGTGGGAGGAAACAGGCTACGGAAAAGGAAACTGGCAGGAATATATGGTGATTTCCGCTAATCCGAGCACTCATACCAATCTGACTTATTGCTTTCTTGCTACAGACGTGGAACTGATAGACCATCAGCATCTGGAAGCTACTGAAGATATCAGTGTACATCTGCTTACGTTGGAAGAGGTGAGAAGCCTGCTTGATAAGAACGAAATTATGCAGGCGCTGAATGCTGCTCCATTGTGGAAATATATAGCAAATCTGTAATATCGTTTGGAATTTTGTAGAGAAATAATAACTTTGGAGAAAATTTAAATTATCTAATTATGAAAACTATATTATGGAGTATTCTTTGTTTGTTTCTCTCCGGATGGGGAAGTATGCAAACAGTGTCAGCGCAGGACTTGCAAGAGATGGAAAAAAACTTGTCCGCTATCAATGAGGATTTGAATCAAAAGACAAAAGAATATAGTTGGCAGCTTGCGGCGGCTTATGCAGATTATTGTGAAGCAAATAATAAATATATAAGCTGGAACGACTTGCCTTATCTACAAACAGTTGTCGAATATGAACGGCCTGCTTCTTTGGAAACTTACCGACTGGCGCATAAAGCCAGTAAAGATGAATTGGATAAGTTTCTAAATACATATAAGGAATATAAGGATCTGACAAAGAAGCAGAAAGAAGCAGTAACCAAAGAGGAGAAGGATGCTGTATCGACTGCTTTTTCTGCATTCTGGAAGAAATTGAGAAGTGAAGAAAATCCTTATAAAGATTTGTATTATGCCGAACGGAAAGCGATCAGCAAATATCGGGCGGAAGCTTTGCGGTATGTGATTGCCCATTATAAAGAAAAGAAGCAGGAGATTCCGACTTCTTATATAAAATATGCTGAACGGTCTTATTTATTGCAGAAAGGTTCTGCTTTGGAGTTGTTGCAGAAAGAAATAAACGCATTGGAAAGTGTGCAGAGAGAACTTGTTCAGAATATAACAAGAGCAAGGTATGGGTTGGGTAAGACTGAAGATAAATAAAAGAGAGTTTCACACATAATTGATTAAGGTAATACGGGATGGAGAAATCCTTTTCTATACTGGGAGGTCTGGACTGAAAAGTTCAGACCTCTTTATCTTTCCCCTCAAGTACGTATAGAAAAGTTCTTTCCCCTCCTATGCAAACTTCTTTTGCATAGGGAGAAAACTAGTTTAGGGCATAAGGTAAACTATAACCGAAGGTTCTGATTATATAACTGGAAGTTTTGATTACATAACTGAAGCTTTCAGTTTTATAACCGGAACTTGCGGTTATAGTTTGAGGTAAGGGGAAAGTAACTTTTCCCCAAGAGAAAAGCAAGTTCTCACCTTATAGAAAAGAACTTTTCTAGTTATACTTTGGACGATAGGTAGTAGCGATTCGGGAATAGTGGTGTATGTTTGTTCAACGTTTATTCCAATACAAAAATAATAGTTTCATTTACAGGCGCCCAATCATAAATGAATTTGGCATGGGAAGTTGCATTTCGTACGCACATGTGCGAACGCGGTGTCGTTCCTAACGACGGACTATATTCTATCTGTGTCTTGCGGGGAGCATTGACCGGTACTCCGTGAATATAGGCTCCATCCGTGAAACGACTCGCATAAGGAGCATAACCTCCTGTCTCTTTCGAACCGTCTTTTAGAAATACCATCTTCGCTTTCTTTTCCTGTAATACAAACATTCCTAAAGGAGTTTCCTGTGCATACGGCGGCAGGTGACGTCCCGTAGTGGAAGGATTCATGCTACGAACCATCCATTGCCCTTCTCCGCTACGTTCGAGAGCAGCGATATTCTGATTGTGGCGGTCTACGAAAACAGCTTTGTTGAAAACAATCGTATCTC
>NC_021017.1:1633556-1751997 GCF_000210075.1 Bacteroides xylanisolvens XB1A | reverse complement strand
TTGAAAACAATCGTATCTCCGATTACTTTGACATACTTTTTAGGAATCATCCATTCATCTCCGGTAAACATTGGCTCTGCTGTTATGAATTTTTCCCCATCTTCGATAAAACGGGTTAGTTCTCCATCCTGCCCGTATCGTTCGGGCACTAATGTGTCGGTCAACAAATAAAGCGGAACGGATTGGTAACGTTCTATGCCGAGAGTATCCGCCACCCGTCCGTAAGCGTTTCTTTTGAAATTCTTCACAAGCGGTGCTTCTCCATTTCTATTTTTGTAATTCTGGAGAATTGCCCAAGTGGAAGGCTGCAACTGTATATTTTCAAGCAAAGCCAGCCGTTCTTTGATTTTGTCCCATTGAAATTGCCGGGTAGTGTCTTTATAAGGATAGGTGTCTTCCAATGTATATTGGTCATACAATAAATCTTTGGTGATTTGTATCTGTTCTGCTGTGAGTTTCTTTTCAACAGGTTTAACCTCGGGTTGAGTTATTGTATCTTGCGACAGCGAATCTGTCTGTTGTTGTTCATGTACAGGAGAAATCTCCCCTGTACGCGAAGTGCAGGAGTAGAAGACGCAAGAGGCAATGATGAGGCCGGATGCTATTCTATTCATATTATTTATACAGTGCATTTGATGGTTCGTTTACGAATATACATCATTATAAGGAATAATCCTTTTGTTTTGTTTAAAAAGTAGGTGACAAATATACTTTTTTGCCATACAGTGCAAGTTGTCAGTCATTTTGTCAGTCTATTTCTGACAAAGAATCATTTATTTACTTTGGCACGCTTTTCGCAATAACTTTAGCGTTCCGCCTGAAAGACGGTGGATAACATCTACAATTAAATGTATAACTAAAATATAACAAGTAACTATGAACATTAAACCATTAGCAGACAGAGTGCTTATCCTCCCTGCACCTGCAGAAGAAAAAACAATTGGTGGTATCATTATTCCTGATACAGCAAAAGAAAAACCTTTGAAGGGTGAAGTTGTGGCAGTAGGTCACGGTACGAAAGATGAAGAGATGGTATTGAAAGTAGGCGATACAGTTCTTTATGGTAAATATGCCGGAACAGAACTTGACGTTGAAGGTACTAAATATCTTATCATGCGTCAGAGCGATGTTCTCGCTGTTTTGGGTTAATTAATAATAGTAAATAGTAAATCTTTAAATAGTAAATAAAGAGATGGCAAAAGAAATATTATTCAATATCGATGCCCGTGACCAATTGAAAAAAGGTGTCGATGCTTTGGCAAATGCAGTAAAAGTAACTCTGGGCCCGAAAGGACGTAACGTTATCATTGAGAAGAAATTCGGTGCTCCGCACATCACAAAAGACGGTGTGACAGTAGCAAAAGAAATCGAATTGGCAGATGCTTACCAGAATACTGGTGCACAGCTGGTAAAAGAAGTTGCTTCTAAGACAGGTGACGATGCCGGTGACGGTACAACTACTGCAACCGTTCTTGCACAAGCTATCGTAGCTGAAGGTTTGAAGAACGTAACTGCCGGTGCTAGCCCGATGGATATCAAACGTGGTATCGACAAGGCTGTTGCCAAAGTGGTAGAATCAATCAAGGATCAGGCTGAAACTGTAGGTGACAACTATGACAAGATCGAACAAGTTGCAACCGTATCTGCAAACAACGACCCGGTAATCGGTAAATTGATTGCTGACGCTATGCGTAAAGTTTCTAAAGACGGTGTAATCACTATCGAAGAAGCAAAAGGTACAGACACTACTATCGGTGTAGTAGAAGGTATGCAGTTCGATCGTGGTTATTTGTCAGCTTACTTCGTGACAAATACAGAAAAAATGGAATGTGAGATGGAGAAACCTTACATCCTGATCTATGACAAGAAGATTTCTAACCTGAAAGATTTCTTGCCTATCCTCGAACCGGCTGTACAAACAGGTCGTCCTCTGTTAGTAATTGCAGAAGATGTAGATAGCGAAGCGTTGACTACATTGGTAGTAAACCGTCTGCGTTCTCAATTGAAGATCTGTGCTGTGAAGGCTCCGGGCTTCGGCGATCGTCGTAAAGAAATGTTGGAAGATATCGCTATCCTGACAGGTGGTGTTGTTATCAGCGAAGAAAAAGGTTTGAAACTGGAACAAGCTACTATCGAAATGTTGGGTACTGCTGACAAAGTTACAGTTACTAAAGACTATACAACTGTTGTAAACGGTGCAGGTAACAAAGATAGCATCAAAGAACGTTGCGAACAGATCAAAGCACAAATCGTGGCAACTAAGTCTGACTATGACCGCGAGAAATTGCAGGAACGTCTGGCTAAATTGTCAGGTGGTGTAGCTGTTCTCTATGTAGGTGCTGCTTCAGAAGTGGAAATGAAAGAAAAGAAAGACCGTGTAGATGATGCTTTGCGTGCAACTCGTGCTGCAATTGAAGAAGGTATCATCCCGGGTGGTGGCGTAGCTTATATCCGTGCAATTGATGTTATTGACGGCATGAAGGGTGACAATGCTGACGAAACAACCGGTGTTGAAATCATCAAACGTGCTATCGAAGAACCACTTCGTCAGATCGTTGCTAACGCTGGTAAAGAAGGTGCGGTAGTTGTTCAGAAAGTACGTGAAGGCAAGGGTGACTTTGGTTACAACGCTCGTCTGGACATTTACGAAAACTTGCATGCTGCCGGTGTAGTAGACCCTGCTAAGGTTGCTCGTGTAGCTTTGGAAAATGCAGCTTCTATCGCTGGTATGTTCCTGACTACTGAATGTGTAATTGTAGAAAAGAAGGAAGATAAGCCCGAAATGCCGATGGGCGCTCCCGGAATGGGAGGCATGGGCGGAATGATGTAATTCCAGCTTTCGCTTAAGAATATATAAAGAAGATAAGAACCACTTTCCCTAATAAGGGAAGGTGGTTCTTTTTTTGCATTCCTGCAACATCTCTGCCTTCAATTTGTTCGATTGTTGGAATACCCTTATATTTATTGTCTAATTTATTAATAAATCGAGAGATGTTGAAAGTAGTAACATTTATGAAGCAAGTAGCCCGTGGGCTACAGATAGAGGGAAACTTTGGTACTGCCCATGTATACCGTAGCAGTCTCAATGCCATCATTGCTTATTGTGGGAAAGAGGATTTCACCTTCTATGAGGTGAGTCCGGAGTGGTTAAAAGGGTTCGAAGTGCATCTTCGTAGTCGTGGATGTAGTTGGAATACCGTCTCCACTTATTTGCGCACGTTTCGTGCAGTTTATAATCGTGCTGTCGATCTTCGTAAGGCACCTTATGTTCCTCACTTGTTCCGTTCTGTTTATACAGGTACTCGTGCCGATCATAAACGTGCGTTAGGTGAGGAGGATATAAAGAAAGTATTTGCCAGGTTATCACAGGCTTTTGTCGGTTCTCCGTCATTACGCAAGGCACAGGAATTATTTATCCTTATGTTTTTATTGCGCGGTTTGCCTTTTGTCGATCTCGCCTATTTGCGTAAAAGTGATTTACGTGACAATGTGATTACATATCGCAGACGTAAGACAGGCCGCACCTTGTCGGTGACTCTAACTGCAGAAGCGATGATTCTGGTAAAGAGATATATGAACCGTGACAGTTCTTCTCCTTATCTGTTTTCTTTGTTAAAGAGTCGTGAAGGGACTCCGGAGGCTTATCGTGAATATCAGTTGGCATTGCGCACATTCAATCGTCAGTTGATGTTGCTGGGCGAATTACTGGGATTGGGTGATAGATTGAGCTCTTATACTGCACGTCACACTTGGGCTACGACAGCCTATTATTGTGAGATTCATCCGGGTATTATTTCCGAAGCAATGGGACACTCTTCCATCACTGTGACTGAAACGTATCTGAAGCCTTTCAGGAATAAGAAAATAGATGAAGCTAATAGACAGGTCGTTGAGTTTGTGAAGCGTACTATTAGTGGATTAATCGCTTGATAAATAGTCTGTTACTTTGTAGGTAACGGGAATAAATACCGGTGCAAATATGAGCATATTTCTTAAAACAACCAAACGAAATCATACATTTTTTCTAATAAACCACTCAAAAAAGGAATAGGACAGATAAAACACGCGGATTCTTTGTATTAGGGCTTTGTTAACTTCTAAATTTTGCACAAGATTTCCCCTCCCCGCTACTTGCTTTCAAAAGCAGGGGTAAAAAAGTTTCGTAGCATATCGTATCGTTTTTCAGTATTGACTACTCCCGAAGAGCAGGACAAAGGTTCTTCCGTTACCTACAAAGTAACGGGCATGCTATTATTGAAACTTAGTGTTTAATCATATATTATTAATGTAATTTTTAAGTAGTTATGAAAAGAAAATTTGTAAAAGTGATGTTCTTCGGGGCGCTGGCACTTTCTACTGTCACCTATGTAGGCTGTAAAGACTACGATGATGACATTGACAATCTGCAAACACAGATTGATGCTAATAAGGCTAGCATCGCTGATCTGCAGAAATTTGTAGATGCTGGTAATTGGGTGAAGAGTGTAGAACCTGTTACTGGTGGATTCAAGGTAACATTTAACGATGGAAAATCTTATAGTATCATAAATGGTGCTAAAGGTGATAAGGGTGACAAGGGTGATACAGGTGCTCCGGGAGTAGCTGGTGGACAGGGAACTCCGGGATCGAAAGTGACTATTGATCCGGAGACCGGAGAATGGTTGATTGATAAAAAAGGTACCGGATGGTATGCAAAAGCCACAGACGGACATTCACCTTACATCGCGGATGGAACTAATGGTGATAAAGGCTATTGGTATTTTTGGGATGATAAGGCTAATGATGGAAAGGGCGGTTTCGTAAAAGGAGATAAAGCACAAGGCGACCGCGGCGAAGTCACGGAAGGAACAAATGGCAAGTCTCCTTATATTGAAGATGGATACTGGTATTATTATGATGATGCCGCCGGCAAATTTGTAAAAGGTTCTCAGGCTGCAGGTACAGACGGAGTATCTCCTTTCATTGACGAAGATGGTTATTGGTGTTATTGGGATATCAATGCTGTAAATGAAGATGGAACTAAGGGCAAATTAGTACGTGGAGATTATGCCCAAACAAGTGTATATGTTGTTGAAGCAGCGGACAGACCAGCATGGGAACTTCATGTCGGTGCACTCAATGAAGATGGAACTTATACTGATAAAACTATTATATTGCCAACAGCTGATAAATTGTCAAGCATGACTGTTGTGTCAATTGCTGATGGAAAAATTAGTGAAGGTATGAGTGAGGTAACAATGTATTATGGTATATTGGCTAAAGGTACTACTGTTAAGTTCCATAATGTAACTTATGGTTCTACAGAAAAAGCTACTACTTTAGTTGGTGCAAATAGCTCTGTAATGCATGCATTAATCAATCCGGTTAGTGTTGACTTCTCTGAATATCCTGTTGAATTGATTAATTCTCATGGGGAGGTTTGTTATACAGTTCTATCAAAAGAAAAGAATCTTTCTGAAAATCCTTTAACCACCCGTGCGGATGGCGAAAAGAAATGGAATCAGGGAATTTATGATCTTACAGTTTCTTTGATTGCTGATAAAGCAGCCGATAATAACTTGAATAATAAAGCGATAGCTTATGCTTTACGTGCTAAAGATGCTTGGGGAAATAACATCATATCAAATTATGATGTGAAGGTTATTGCTAAAAATGAGGCTTTGGATATTACTAATAAAGAAGTAGATGTGGTTTATACATCATCTGCAAAACTTGATGAATTGTTTGCTGCTGAATTGTCCAAAGTTGCAGCTCATTATTATTCTATTGAAAAAGCTGATTTGGAAGCTATTGGTGCTGTATTTGACGAAGCTACAAATACTATTTCCTCACCTACAAAACAAGGTACTATTGAAGTGAAAGTTAATTACTTGAAAACAGACGGTACAAAAGTTGAAGGAGGTAATGCTAAAACCTTTACAGTGAACTTTACTTATGACACGGGTGCTGATATTACTATCGCTGATGCTGTTGTTTGGAATCTGACTAAGGGTGCAGATGCCACAGATCCTTCAAATAATACCTCTGATCTTGTTGTTAACTCAACCGATGATTTATTCGCTATTCTGAACAAAGAGTTTACTGGCAAGAAGAAACCTACTGTAAGATTGAAGAGCATTGGATTTGCTGCTGGAGATAAGATTTCTGTTAATGGCAATGAGTATGCTTATGAAAGTGGTTCTATTGATCTTGTTGGTGCGCAACCTGTTACTATAACAGATAATAAAGGTAAAGTTACAGGATATAAGATTGCCTTCCAATTTAATCCGACTATGGTTGCAGCTGTAATGCATAATGCTGTTTTGGAAATTATTAATCCGGACTATCAACCAACATTGGGAGATGAAGTAATTAAGAAGGTAAATGTGAAAGTGGAAGTTAAGAATGCAGGTATATTTGCATTTACACCGTTAAGTGCTTATTTCACAAGTTCTGAAACTGCTATTGCTTATGGTACCCCTGGTAAATCTAATGCAGTTGTAAATCAAGACTTGTATGCACTCTTTGATGAAATGAGCGCTGAAGATAAGGGACATATATCTTTTGATGAGAAAGCTCCTAACTTTGGTACTGATGATAATCCGGAAATGGGTGCAAATTGGTTAGTTAACAAAACAAACTCTGTAATTGCAGTTCCGTTGTACAAATCAACTAAGAATGATGGTGTATATTCAACGCGTCGTATGACCATTGCATACCAGCCGTTTGGAAATAAACGTTTGGCTACAATTTCTAAAGAGTTTAACTTAACTGTAAGATCTGCAATCAAAGAAGGTTCACATCCTGATATTGCTGCTAGTAAAGCTAAAGTATTGTCAATAAAGGAATCTGAAAAATTATTCAAGATTAAACCTGCTGATTTTACTGTTAAAGATGTAAAAGACGTTGCCGTAACAATTGCTAAGACAAGTAGAGATAGTAGAGTTACAGATGTTACTATAGAACTAAGTTCAGAGATTGCCAAATATGCTGAAATAGCCGGGGCAACTTCTACTCCCGTTGCGTTTGAAGGTGAATTAACTGTACAATTGAAAGCTACTACCCTATCCATTGCATCTAAAGTTGAAGGTTATGCCTTAGTGAAGATTACAGATACATGGGGAGCTGTTACAGAAGTTAAATGTCCGATAGTAATGAAAGCTGATGGAGCTAACTAAGTAACTATAAAAAGAAAACCCTTCTTCACCTTGTGTGAAGAATACGCCGAGAAGAAACAGAGTGAAGGATTTGGCTTGTGAAAGTCAATCCTTCCAATTCTGTTCTTCTTATAGAAAGGGATACCTCCCTTATTTCCCACAGGTATCCCTTTTCTTTATTTCATAATGTCTCCTTATTTGCACTAGAAACCAATTTGCTAGTCCCTTATTTCCCTATAGATTAAGGAGACGTTTTGAGAATATAGAAAACCCGGGCTTGCGAAAGTCCGGGTTTTCTTATTAGTCTTTATTTATCGGATTGAATAAGATGAAAGTCCTCATCATACAATCCCACGAATAAGCTTTGCCCTTTATCATCTACTTTCAGTCCGCCATATACGGCTTTTTGATAAAGAGTATCCTGTCCTTCTTCAAAGAAGAAAGATTCGGCGCCGAGGAAGAGGCGTCTATTTATTATTTTATATCTGATGACTAGCTCATTGTCGTTTACAGGTTCCAACGTGTTTTGTAATCGTACAATTTCTCCTACCTGATTACTGTCCGTTCGGAGTATGGCATAACCGCGTGTGTCGGTTTGCTCATCTGGCAGATTTGATGAGGCTTCCTTGTAGTTAAGTCTCATATAGTCTCCTTGCATAAGAGAGCGGGGATCGACGGGGGCTAGCTGCAACAAAACCAACTGTCCGTCTTTCAAGGTTTGCTCTTTCTGATAAACCGACCAGTTGAAATACCCCAATAGCAGTATCAGGTTTACGATAATCAATATTCGGCTATACTTTTTCATGTCTTGTTCTTTTTTGAGTGAAGAAATACCAGGCTGTAATACATGCAATTCCGATGAAGAAAAGCGTTATGGATTTGGTAAGCAGGCTCAAATTCAAATCATAATAATATTTGGAAACAGCATAGATAAAGAGAAGGAGCGAGGCAGCACACTCCGCTTTGTAACCATAATGGAAACATATTAAAATCAGTAACAAACTACCGGATAAATAAGGAGCAAACACGGTAGGCAGACAGATAACAATACAAAGAATGTAGATACCAACCTGATTCACCGGATGATCCACTTTCATGACCTGCATGATTCGTTGAACCATGATAAGAATTCCGATCCATATACAAACAGACAGTATGCAGGACACAAGCCAACTATTTGTTTCTGATATCATGTAATTGATTGATAATCCTCCCAGTGAGACGATACCGGATACGAATAATCCGAAATGAAATGATTTGTATTTGGAAAGGTAATTCTCTGTTCCTATACACTCAAACAACTTGTTTTCAAAGATGTTGGTAAATAGAAATACTCCAAGGATAGGGACTACGGCTATTTGCAAGGGATAAAACGAAGAAAAGACATGGGCAGCTTCTCCGAAGAAAGATATATTAAACAGAATGACTGAAAGAAAGGGGAGAATAAATCCTCTTGATAATAAGAATGTGAGAATACTGATTCCCATAAGTGTAATGAAGAGGAGATTAATGCTGGCATTTATACCGAAGCCAATCAATACACATCCGGCTATGTATAAAGTGATGTTCATTGCATCCAGAAAAGACCGGACTACCATGCGGCTGATTGTTAGCGTAGTGAGAATTAATATACTTCCGGCAATCAAGCAAGAAATATCGGAGCGGAGGATTCTGGCAAGTGCCAGAAATCCCAAAAAGAAAATAGCCGTCAGGATTCCCCCGATAATGGATACGACTTGAATAGTGAGGTTATGCTTCTGTGCCATACCACTGCTTTTTTAGATGAAGAATGATGTAAATGAGCAAAGTTGTTCCGGTGATGACAATAACTCCTCCGTAGAAGAATATCTGAACATCCCTAAGATTGCTTTGTGATATGAATGTAGTCAATAGAATCATTAATGCGGCAAATGGAATGATAGCCAGATAGAACAAGCTTTTTACTTTCCATCCATACCAAAGTTCCGCAGAAAATAGAAGGACAGTGCTTATGAGGGGAACAGACAATATGGCGCTCTCTTCGCAGATTGCCATCATTAACAGAAAACTGGTGTGTAGAATAGTAGCCAGTGAAAGAAGACTGACAAACCAACGATTGTTTCTGTCCAAATGACCTTTTGTGCTCATCCATTCCGTGATGATCGTTGCCAAGGCGCATATCCAGGTTACTGCATTGGCCAACAAAGTCATTTCCCAAGAGTTGGTATTAGCTATCTGTATATTGTACAACCATATCGTAGTGCAAAGTAATCCGATGAACGTCAGCCACAACGGAGCGAAACGGGTAGCAACCGCCCAGAGAATGGTGAAAAGAGTCCATCCCAGAAAAAGATCGTAAGCATCGGCTCCCGTTTGGTAGATTTGTCCGAAGACAGCGAAAAGCGTACCTATCAGGAACGTAGCGCCGGTCAGAAGAATCTGTTTGACGAGCTTATTCCAACGGGTGAATGTAACGAGCAGGACAGAAGCTATTAATAACACCTCTACTATTCCTAACTTTGCAAATTTAGGTAATTCATCCCAGTTGTAGGCAAAAAAGAAGATAATGCCTGCCACTGTAAAACCAACGCCCACTGCCAATAAAAAAACAGAAAGGAATTGATTCCATTGTTTTTTATCAGCGTACAGTGCTTGTCGGGATAAAGGCGAAGAGTCGGTCTTTTCCATGTGTTTTTACTTTTTGATGATTACAAACATAAGAAAATAAAATGATTATCACCTCAAGATAGACTATAAAAAGGTATGACTTACCTTATTGTAATAGACAATAATAGCAAGTCATACTTTGAGAGAGATAATGAAAATATTAAAAATAGAATAACTTAAAATACCTCCCGTATATGTTTAAAGTTAGAATTGATCGTATCAATCACTTCTTGTGAACGGCCGTTGATTAACAGCTTATACATTGACTGCGCAAAGCCCACCATTTGCCCGAATTCTATTTTGGGAGGCATGGCCAGTGCGTTCGGATCGGTCATGATATTAACAAGTACCGGACCATCCAACTCGAATGCATTCAATAAAGTAGTCAACACTTCTTCCGGATCACTGACATTAAACCCGGTCATTCCCATTGCTTCGGCCACTTGGGCGAAGTCAGGATTCAACATGTTCGTTTGCCAGTCCGGCAGTCCGTCTACTTCCATTTCCAACTTCACCATTCCCAATGAACGGTTGTTGAATACGATGATTTTAATCGGCAACTTATATTGTACAACGGTTTCCAAGTCTCCTAAAGTCATCGATAATCCGCCATCTCCGCAAAGCGCAACCACCTGACGATCCGGATAAGCCAACGCGGCACCGATAGCTTGCGGCAACGCATTTGCCATCGAACCATGATTGAAGGAACCCAGCATGTGCCGTTTGCCCGTTGCTTGCAGATAACGTGCTCCCCATACACAAGTCATTCCCGTATCTACCGTAAACACAGCATCGTCCGAACTTAGTTTGTCTATTTCAGACATCACATATTCGGGATGAATCTTATTTACGTCCCCTTTATCTTCTGTGTAAGCGGCCAAATCCTTCTTTACTCCCTCGTATCTTTTGAGTTGTTTCAGTAAGAAAGAATCATCCGTTTTCGGATTCAGCATACGCAATAAAGACTGGATGCTAAGTTTGACGTCTCCGCAAAGTCCGATATCCACCTTTGCACGACGTCCCAGACGTTCGGGCTTTATATCAATCTGGGCTATCTTGATGTCATCCGGCAGGAAAGCAGAATACGGAAAGTCAGTGCCGAGCATGAGAAGTACTTCAGCTTCATGCATACTGTAATATCCCGAAGGCATTCCCAACAATCCCGTCATACCCACTTCATACGGATTCTCATATTGCACCTCCATCTTTCCTTTGAAAGTATATACCACCGGAGCATTCAGCTTCTCGGAAAGCGCGATCACTTCCTCGTGAGCTCCCCGGCAACCGATGCCGCAGAAAAGAGTGATACGTGTATGTTTGTTTAGCAAGTCGGCCAATTGAGCCAAATCTTCTTCCGACGGGCAAACCTCCGGTGGGGCAGGATAGTTCCGGACCGACGAGTCGACAGTGACGGCAGAAGCCTTTGCCAAGTCTCCCGGTAGCCCGATGACGGACACCCCTTTACGGGTGACAGCCGTTTGTATGGCCGATTGGAGCATACGTGGAAATTGCCTGGGAGTAGTGGCTACTTCATTATAATAACTGCAATCGTTAAAAAGTTTGATTGTATTCGTCTCCTGAAAATACTCCGTACCGAATTCTCCGGTAGGAATCGTAGAAGCGATGGCGATTACCGGTGCCCCGGAACGGTGCGCGTCATACAAACCGTTGATAAGATGAACGTGTCCCGGTCCGCTACTTCCCGCGCAGCATCCCGGATGGCCGGTCAGTTGTGCTTCTGCAGCAGCGGCATACGCTCCTGTCTCTTCATGGCGCACATGTATCCATTTTATTTGATCGTTTTTTCTGACTGCTTCGTTTACCTCATTCAGACTGTCGCCTGTTACGGCGTAAATACGTTCAACTCCGGATTTAACCAAAGTATCTATCAGTTGTTCTGCTATTTTTTTTGCCATAGCTGTAATTGGTTTAGGATTGATTTTTATGTAATAACAGATGTCTGCAAGGAAAAGTTCTAATTTAACATATGCTAATAACGCCTTTGTGTCGGGACACATCACCGCTTTTATGTTAAAAATAATTCTGTAACAACTTTTTAGTAAAGACGTATAAACAAATGCAATATCCTTTTGTTATCTTTATAGGCGAAATCTTAACCTAATGTATTAAACCTCTTAATTACTCTAGAAAAATGAATAGAAATGAAATCGGTGTAAATGCCGGTAAGGTTTGGCAACTGCTTAGCAATAACGAAAAGTGGAGCTACGGACTTCTGAAGAGAAAATCCGGGTTGAAAGATAAAGAGCTGGGTGCCGCTTTAGGGTGGTTGTCAAGAGAGAACAAGATTGAGTTCGATCAGTGTGATGAAGAACTCTATGTATATCTCTGTGTGAATGTTTATATTGGCTAAAAGAATTTGGCACTTTAACGAAAACAGCAGAATCTCCGGAGGGATGACAGCCCGGTCAGTCCTTCGGAGATTCTCGTTTTTATCCTTTTTCCTTTTAATGTATCTTCCTTTCAATTGATTTCCAGAAATAATTCTGTTACTTTGCACCACGAATTAAAATGTAAGAAACAATGAGAAGTTTTGCCTCTGACAATAATTCCGGTGTGCATCCGTTGGTAATGGAAGCCTTGAACCGGGCCAATATAGACCATTCTTTAGGATATGGCGATGACAAATGGACAGAAGAAGCCGTAGCGAAGATCAAAGAAACCTTCACCCCGAACTGTGTCCCTTTGTTTGTTTTCAACGGAACAGGCAGCAATGTGGTAGCATTGCAACTGATGACCCGCCCGTATCATTCTATCTTTTGTGCGGAAACTGCTCATATCTATGTCGATGAGTGTGGCTCTCCTGTGAAAATGACAGGTTGTCAGATTCGCCCGATTGCTACTCCCGACGGTAAACTTACCCCGAAATTGATGCAACCTTACCTGCACGGTTTCGGCGACCAGCACCATTCGCAACCTAGAGCTCTCTACATCTCCCAATGTACCGAACTTGGCACCATCTACACTCCCGAAGAGTTGAAACGCCTGACTGACTTTGCCCATCTGAATGGTATGTATGTACACATGGACGGAGCCAGAATAGCCAATGCCTGTGCCGCCCTGAATCTTTCTCTTAAAGAACTGACGGTGGATTGCGGAGTCGATATTCTTAGTTTCGGCGGAACGAAGAACGGACTGATGATGGGAGAGTGCGTGATTGTATTTAATAAAGACCTGCAACCGGAAGCCCGTTTCATCCGTAAGCAATCCGCCCAGCTCGCTTCGAAGATGCGTTACCTCTCTTGCCAGTTTACGGCATACCTCACCGGCGACCTTTGGCTGAAGAATGCCAGCCACGCCAATGCGATGGCTGCCAAACTTCGTGCGGAATTAGAGAAACTGCCCGAAGTCACTTTTACTCAAAAAGCCGAGAGTAACCAACTATTCCTTACTATGCCCCGCCCGGTTATCGACCGGATGCTGGAGTCTTATTTCTTTTATTTCTGGAACGAAGAGAAGGATGAAATCCGCTTGGTAACTTCTTTTGATACAACAGAGGAAGATGTGGACGAGTTTATAGGACTTTTGAAACGTTAAAAAGGAAATTCAGGACAACAAAAGCCTCTGAAACTCTGTTGTAATAAGAAGTTTGAAACTAACTTTGTCCGCAAAGTTTTCTACTTCTTATGATTATGAATACTAGACAGAACAGGCTAATCATATTCGCGCTTTTGTTGTTGACACAAACCCCGTTGGGCGCACAGCTGCATTCTACTAAAATTGAACTGCCGGAGGATTCTATATCTGCAACCATGGAAGATTCCATTCCGGCAAAGCGCAGCTTCTTTAAAAAGTTTCTTGATTACTTCAATGACGCCAATAAGGAAAAAAAGAATAAAAAGTTTGATTTCAGTGTGATAGGTGGTCCTCACTACTCCAGTGACACCAAGTTCGGACTCGGACTGGTGGCAGCCGGACTATATCGCACCGATCGGAACGATTCGCTTCTTCCTCCTTCCAATGTCTCTCTTTACGGAGATGTGTCGACGGTCGGCTTCTATCTGTTGGGAATCCGTGGGAACCATCTGTTTCCGCAAGACAAATACCGCTTGAATTACAATCTCTATTTCTATTCTTTCCCCAGCCTGTATTGGGGACGGGGATATGACAATGGAGTCAACTCTGATAATGAAAGCGACTATAAACGTTTTCAAGCACAGGTGAAAGTCGATTTTATGTTCCGGCTGGCAAAGAACTTCTACATCGGCCCGATGACCATATTCGATTATATTGACGGGCGGGACTTTGATAAACCGGAACTATGGGAAGGGATGGCGGCACGGACCACCAACACCAGCCTGGGACTTTCTCTCCTTTACGATTCACGTGATTTCCTGACAAATGCATCTTACGGCTATTACTTGCGGATAGACCAGCGATTCAGCCCGGCTTTTCTCGGCAATAAATATGCGTTTAGCAGCACCGAACTGACTACTAGCTATTATCAGCCCGTATGGAAAGGCGGAGTGCTGGCAGGACAATTCCACACATTGCTTACCTATGGCGATACCCCGTGGGGATTGATGGCAACGCTGGGAAGCTCTTACTCCATGCGCGGATATTACGAAGGACGCTATCGGGACAAAGGAGCAATGGATGCGCAAATAGAACTCCGGCAACACGTCTGGAAACGGAATGGAATAGCAGTATGGGCAGGAGCGGGAACGATTTTTCCACGACTCTCCGAGTTTACTCCGAAGCATATTCTGCCTAATTATGGTTTCGGTTATCGTTGGGAGTTTAAGAAGAGAGTAAATGTACGTTTGGATTTAGGGTTTGGCAAACACCAGACCGGATTTATTTTTAATATCAATGAAGCTTTTTAAGAATATAAAGAATTGGTTGGAGAATCAGGAACATTTGTTTTATCTGTTCCTCTTCATCTTGATAGTACCCAACCTTGTGCTCTGTTTGACAGAGCCTTTACCGTTGATGGCAAAGGTGTGTAATGTGCTTTTGCCTTTCGGCTGCTATTATCTGTTGATGACTTTGTCGAGAAACTGTGGCAAGATGCTTTGGATTTTATTCCTGTTCCTGTTTTTCGGAGCCTTTCAGATTGTATTGCTTTATTTGTTCGGCCAGTCCATTATCGCTGTCGATATGTTTCTGAACCTGGTGACTACCAATTCGAGTGAAGCCCTCGAATTGCTTGATAATCTCACACCTGCCATTATTGCTGTCATCATACTCTACGTACCTGCCCTGATATTAGGGACCATTTCAATTGTACGTAAGCGGAAACTTACGGCAGAATTTATCCGCAGAGAACGGAAGAGAGCCTCCATAGTCTTTGGAATCTCCCTCCTTAGCCTTGCCGGAGCATATATGCAGGACCCGGGATATGAGTTGAAGTCCGATTTATATCCGCTGAACGTGTGTTATAACGTAGGTCTTGCCTTCCAACGAACCGCCTTGACGCAGAATTATCACCGTACTTCGAAGGATTTTACTTTCCATGCCCTGCCTACGCATCCGAAAGAGAAACGGGAAGTATACGTAATGGTTGTAGGAGAAACCTCCCGTGCCCTGAACTGGCAACTGTATGGTTACGAACGTGAAACGAACCCTCTTTTATCCCGGCAACCGGGTCTGATTGCTTTCCCGAAAGTACTGACAGAGTCGAATACGACACATAAAAGTGTCCCCATGTTGATGTCGGACGCTACCGCCTGCAACTACGATTCTATCTATCATCAGAAGGGAATCATCACTGCCTTTAAAGAGGCAGGTTTCCGGACAGCCTTTTTCTCCAACCAACGTTACAACCATTCGTTTATTGACTTCTTCGGAATGGAAGCCGATACGTACGATTTTATAAAAGAAGATTCTGTCAGTTCCTCCTATAATCCTTCTGACGACGAACTTCTGAAATTGGTGGAGCAGGAACTGGCTAAAGGTGCGACGAAACAATTTATCGTGCTCCATACCTACGGTTCTCACTTTAATTACCGCGAACGTTACCCGTCGGAAAGTGCTTTCTTTACGCCCGATTATCCGATGGAAGCAGAAAGAAAATACCGGGATAACCTGGTCAATGCCTATGACAACTCCATCCGTTATACGGACGGTTTCTTGTCACGCCTTATCCACATGTTGGAAAAACAGCAGATAGATGCCGCCATGCTCTACACTTCCGATCATGGTGAGGATATTTTCGACGATTCCCGCCATCTGTTCCTCCACGCTTCTCCCGTACCTTCTTATTATCAACTTCACGTGCCGTTCCTCATCTGGATGTCCGACAACTACCTTGAAACCTATCCCGAATACTGGGATACCGCCATTGATAATAAGGATAAGAATGTTTCTTCCAGCAGCTCTTTCTTCCCGACCATGTTGTCTTTAGCCGGAATAGAAACTCCTTACCGGGATGATTCGCAATCTGTAACGGCTCCGCACTACGTCCTAAAACCGAGAGTTTATCTGAACGATCACAACGAACCCCGTCCGCTGGATGATTTGGGTATGAAGAAGCAAGACTTCCAGATGCTGGAAAAGAGGAATATCAAGTATTAAGTATTAGGTATTAATCCTTGTTAATTTTTGCATCCAAAAGCGTGATTGGCGTGTTATTTGCCGTATGATGTATGAACGATTAAATTCATAAAACATGGCCTATATAGATTATTACAAGATTCTTGGAGTAGACAAAAGTGCTTCTCAGGATGATATCAAAAAGGCTTTTCGTAAGTTGGCCCGGAAATATCACCCTGATTTGAATCCTAATGACCCTAGTGCAAAGGATAAATTTCAGGAAATCAACGAAGCCAATGAAGTACTGAGTGACCCCGAGAAACGTAAAAAGTATGATGAGTACGGAGAACATTGGAAGCATGCCGATGAATTCGAAGCGCAGAAACGTGCACAGCAACAAGCCGGAGGCTTTGGCGGTGCAGGAGGTTTCGGCGGATTCGGCGGTGCGGGTCAGGGTTTCTCCGACGGTAACGGAACCTATTGGTATAGTTCCGATGGAGAAGGATTTTCCGGTGGCAACGCTAGTGGATTTTCCGATTTCTTCGAATCAATGTTCGGACATCGGGGAGGAAGAGGACAAGGTTCTGCGGGATTCCGCGGACAGGACTTTAATGCCGAACTTCATCTTTCCCTTCGTGATGCTGCTCAAACGCATAAGCAGATATTGACTGTAAATGGTAAACAGGTACGTATCACTATCCCTGCCGGTGTAGCCGACGGACAGGTTATTAAACTGAAAGGCTACGGAGCCGAAGGTGTCAACGGAGGACCTGCGGGCGACTTGTACATTACGTTCGTTATAGCCGAAGACCCGGTGTTCAAACGCCTGGGCGACGATCTGTACATAGATGTGGAGGTAGATCTTTACTCTGCCGTATTGGGAGGCGAGAAAGTAGTCGACACGCTGGACGGTAAAGTGAAACTGAAGATAAAACCGGAAACGCAGAACGGTACGAAAGTCCGTCTGAAAGGTAAAGGATTCCCGGTTTATAAGAAGGAAGGACAATTCGGTGACTTGATTGTGACCTATTCTGTCAAGATTCCTACGAACTTGACCGACAAACAGAAAGAGTTGTTCCGTCAATTACAGAGTATGAACTAAAATGAATGAGTACTATGCAGACCGAATTAATAATTGTCAGTGAATACTGTCACAAATGTCATATTGAGCCTTCATTCATCGAAATGTTGGAAGAGGGCGGTTTGATTAACGTGCATACCGAAGGCGGTGAACATTATCTGCTTTTGTCGGAACTCCCGAACGTGGAACGTTATAGCAGAATGTACTATGACTTATCCATCAACATGGAAGGTATCGATGCCATTCATCATTTGCTGGAAAGGATGGAAGATATGAGGCACGAAATGCGTTCGCTTCGCAAACAACTTTTGCTGTACCGGGAACGGGAAATAGAAGATATGGACTGGTAAAAAAATAGAGCCTCTGTTTGATTCGAACAGAGGCTCTATTTATAGTAAACGGAGGCTCTGATTCATTCAATCAGAGCCTCCGTTTTTTCAGGATGTTTATGCCGTTATTTTATAATACAATATACGTGCAAATCTCTTCCAGATAGCGTGCGTCGATAGTGTCGAAGCTATCCAATGTATCACTGTCGATATCCAGCACCCCGGCAACTTTCCCCTGCTTGAGGATCGGTACTACTATTTCCGATTTCGAGTCCGAACTACAGGCTATGTGTCCGGGAAACTGCTCTACATCAGGAACAATCAGTGTACGGGCTTCTTTCCAAGCGGTTCCGCAAACTCCTCTGCCAAAGCGGATGCGAGTGCAGGCAATGGGGCCTTGAAACGGACCCAGTACGAGTTCTTCCTCTTTCACAAGGTAAAAGCCTACCCAGAAGAAACCGAAAGTCTGCTTTAAGGCTGCTGCCATGTTGGCAAGATTGGCAATGAGATCTGCTTCCGTACTTACCAAAGCATGCAGTTGCGGAAGTAACTCCCGATACTTTTCTTCCTTGCTTCCTGTGTGGATGATTAAATTTTCTGCCATCTCTTTACTATTTGATTTGGTTCAGAATGCTCGGATCTTTTATCTTATCGTCTTCTGCAAAGAAGATAATCTTAGTCAGTATTTCGGCAGTCTTCGGATCTTCATCTACGAAAGGCAGGAACAGGCGTCCGCGATTTTGCGAATGTACCGGAAGAACGGCTATCTGTGCACCACCTTCCTGATGGATCACACCGCTGCCCAGATGAATATTGTACTTACCCAGTTTACCTTCGATGTGAGCAAAACTTCCTTTTATTGTCACGTTCTTGAAATGAAACAACGGCATCGTCAGTTCCACCAGTACGCTGCGCATCTCGATGGTAGAGTGGCTGGTTTCCGGGTCAACGCTTCCGGCATGGGCTACGCTTACTGCCAGGTCTACGTCTCTCATTACTTCGGAGAAGATGACAGGAGGAATCTCCGAGATTTTCATTAACTTGTAGTCTTTGCGGTTGTGGAAGCAGACATATTCTAATGTCGGAGCTTCGATGTCGGCAGGAGAGAACCAGTCTGCCATCGCATAGATGGTGGCGATGATGTTCTCTTTGTAATAGATCTTTTGGAGACCGTCTTCATAGTCGGCTACCCAGCGACGGCCTTTCAGTACGGCAACCGTTTTCTGCGGTTGGATCTGGTTGCCGGCATAGCGGCGGGATTGAGTGGCTTCTATTTCTTCCGGAGTCGGAACGTAAAGTTCGCGGAATACCTGTTTGAAAGGTTGGCGGATTGATTTATCGAACAGGAATTTTTGATAAGCATGCCAGTCTCCGCTTGTATACAGGTCTGTGGGGTGCGCGATGCGTAACTCGTCTTTCGGTTTTAACGGGAGGCAAACGGCATTTACTGTAATCAGCAATCCATCGGTGTAGAAGCCCGTCTGTCCGTTGCAGATGAAGACGAGATGTTTCAGTAATGGCCAGATAACAGGATTCTGCATCAGCTTGCGCAATTCGTTTTCTTCAAAATGAGTGCAGTCTTCCATCGCCTGTTCCAGCATGATGCGCGAACGGGTGTACTGGTCTTTCAGCTTTTTGTGTACTGCTTTCAGTTCTTCTATATACGGATGCTTTTTCAGCTTGGCAGGCATGCTGTTGAGCTCTTTGCCGTCTTTGATTTGCTTAATCTCCGATTTACCTTCCTCGTTGATTTGTACATACACTTCTACGCCGTCTATCTCTTTGGGGGACAGGTAGGGAAGAAGTTCTTTAATCAGTTCGGTTTCCATGCTCCAGGTCAGGCGGGTAACGTCTCCGTAACCGGAGTTGCGTGCCAGGTTTTGCAGAGCGATGTTTACCGCTTTCTTTTCGCTTTCCTGTCTTTGAGCACCGAATTCCTTGCTCTCTTTCAGGAACTTTTGCAGGTATTGATAACGATCCAGCAGTTCTTTATCCGGCTTCCGTCCCAATGGGATGAGGCCGTAGCTCATCAATAAGTCTTTGTTGCGCTTGGCTATTATTTCTTTCTTTATATCTGCCGCCTTCACTGCACCGTTGGTAGCATCGGCAAACTTACGGGCACGGGTATGGCTGTTGCTGCATGAAATATATTTGGCGGCATTGTAGACCACTTCGAAGCGTTGCTTGCCAATTGTCTTAAATGCATCTTTGAACCAGTCGATGTCAAAAGCACCTTCCCGCAGGTCATCTACGTTGATGGGGGTGTAGCGGGCGATAATCGCTTTCTTCTTGTCGTCACACGTTTCATTGGTGTGGGCGTGGAAATAATAGGCTGCACTTGTCAGTCCTTTCCAGCCTATTGCCTTTTCAGTCAGTTCAATCCATTGTGGGGCGAACATGGCGGCTTCTACCAGTCGCTCGTCGCTGATTTCGGCTTGTTTCGCCAGTTTCTTCAGATTCTCGCTGGTGTCCGTAGGCAGGGGATGACAAGCATGGAGCAGACTGCTCAATACACCCCGTTTGGTGCTGCCCCAGTTGTAACTGTCACGTATGAAAGTATCTTTGCCGAATGCTTGCAGAATACGGATAAATGTTTCAGCTCCATAGACGTAGCTTAGTTCTTCTGCAAGGGAGGTGACTTGTGTCTCGGAGTCTCCACGTTTTAATTCAATTTCAAGAATCCGGTCTACCACCTTTTGGACGAGGGAACGGAAGAGGGAGAAGTCGATGTTTTTGATATCGGCGTATCTTTCTTTTTCCTTGTTGAAACGAACGTTGTCGTTCAATACCATAGTGATTGCTTTGATCTGGCTGGGAGAGCTGATGCGTCCCATCATTTCACGGTATACTTCCTCTGTCGGGATGATTCCCATCATCCAGGCACGGGCGAAGTCTGTGGCATGAAGATAAGAGTCTGTTTCCTCTAGTTCGGGGGTGTGCTCCATGTAGTTGGTGAGCTTATAAAGCTGATAGCGCACTGTGAAGTAACGGATAAATAGATCATCATTCATGGGCTTTTGAGGCATTTCGAGCCAGAAGTTCACGAATTTGTTGTTATGTATCGGATAAACGACCTGTTTTTCTCCGTATTCCAGTTTGTCCCGAAGCCATGCATGCTTACTGGTGTACTGGCGGAAGATGTTTTTGGTATTTAGCAAAGGCAATAGTTGGAGCAGCATATTGACGGCCAGTCGTTGATAGACGGCTTCATCTTTGTATTCGTATGCCAGTGCTTCGATGATGTCACTCATCTGTTCATAGTACGGCATCTTGCGGAGGTCTTTTTGCAATCCGCGGTAAGTGATGCCGGCATACATCCGGTTGACAAGCGGCTCAAAAGTATTACTTGATTTCTGGTCTGCCCTGATGTCTTCTTCATCTTCCTCGTCGGAGTCGTCTTCGTCTTTAGCGGTACCTGTCGATGCAAGCATGAAACTCATCATCAGCAATTTGTCGTAGCTTCCTATTTCTTCTTCGTAGAAGGCTTTCCACAATTCCGGGAATCCGAGTCCGCTCAATCCTCCGTAGTTGCTCCAGTTTATCAGGACACTGTTACCTACCAGACGTGCTTCTCCGTAACCATTTTTGAATTCTTCATTCTTGTAGGTTTCGATGTATTTGCTTAGTTTTTTGAAAACGAGTTTGGCCCTTCCAAAGCAGATGAATTCGAATGCTTTTTTAACGTTGAATCCTTTGTCCTGGGTAATTTCCGGCAGATTGACTTCAAGAGCCGGGTCGTACAGACCGAAGCCGTTATCTTTGGTATAGTGCTGTGCGGTGTTTTCTTCCGTTCCGTCTCCAATCAGAGATTCTATCAACACTTTTTCTTTCGCGTTCGGTTTCTGAATTTCTTTGACGGTGGGGATCAGTTCCTGATAGGTATCTTGCAGAAATTCTATGTTGTGGATAGTCTTCATCATATCCAATCCGGCTAGGCGGCGTTCGGCCACCTTGTCTGTTAGTAAGCGGCGGATACTGCCGGACAATTGTTCTTTCGGCTGTTTCATCAATAGATTGATGGCGTTGATACGCATCTCACTATATTTGAAGCGCAGCAACTCTTCTACTTTCTGATTCTGTTCGGGCGACAAAGTCATCTCGGACAATACTTTGTAGGCTTCGTCACGAACGTCCTGCGAACGGTCGCCCAGTGATTGCAGCACATATTCTTCCTGTAAATGGCTGGTCGGGGGATTTAATACGACGCCGATATAGCCTGCCCGCATATAGGTATCCAAAGAAGGCAGACAGGTGCAAAGATCGTCTTTTAATGCAGAATCGTTGGTCATCCAGGTGATATACGCCATCTTGAGAACGATTTCCGAACGGGTGAGCTCTGTACTTTCCCATGGGAATACGTATGGAGAATAAATCTCTTTGGCAGAGATGGACTGATAGACGTTCTTCAGATAGTCATAATGACGGATCGCTTCTTCTTTGCTATCAAAATAATCATGGAGCGACGGGGCGTCCTTATGTCCTCCGTACCGGCTAAGATAGAGTCCGGACAGATACAGTGGCAGGATAGCCGCCACTACCGACGGTTCGTTATACCATTTTTCAAAAGCATCTTTACTGATGCGGTGGTTCATGCCGGAGTATTGCGTACAGCGTAAAAAGTAAAGTAAGGTCTGCACCTGATATTTGGCACCGTCTTTAATTATTCCCGGAACAAGTGCCTGGATTTCTTCCGTATTGTAGAATCCGATACTCCATAGAGCCAGATAAAGTTCGACCGTATCTTTGCTTTGGAGGGCTTTGCGTGCTTCTTCCCGGTCGTTCAGAAAACGGCGGATCAGTTCCACATATTTGTTGGTGATACGCTCGCTGCTGTCTTGTTCTCCAATACCCGTACAGACTGCAATGCCGCGTTTCACGGAGGCAAATCGTTGCAGGCCGTTGTCGCAGATCACCGAGAACAGATGGAGATAACTTTCGGGGCATCCTTCGTCCATCGTTTCCACGATAGCTTGACGGAGACCTTCCTGCAGTTTGGCTGCCAGCAGTAACTTCCCTTCCAGTTCCAGCAACGGGCGGTAACCGCTCACGGCGATAGCCTGGAGATGTCCCTGGTTGAGGCGGTTGGCATTATTCTCGCTGGTCAATACGTTGTTGAGGTATTCAATGACAGTCTGGTTGCCTTCTGCTATTTGGGCGGCCATCCAGTTTTGGCAGTTCATCGCATCCTTGTATGTCTCTATTTCTTCCGGAGTGTTTCCTCCGTTCAGTATGGCTTGTTCGCTGAATCCGGTGGCACGTAGTTTTAGAAATTCCGTCAGCGCATCTATGATGTGACTGAAATGCAGAAGGGGATTCGCCGACCGCTGTGACCGGCGCGAATATCCATGAGTGTACGGACACCGTGCTTTGAGCTTCAGATAGGTGTGGAACAGGTTGGCATATTCGTCTCCCAATAGATAACGGAGCACTTTGTTCAACTTTCCGTCGAAAAGATTGGCAACACTCTTTATCTTCTCTTCCTGAATAATATGTATGATGCAAGGCTCTAGTTTATCGCTGTATGTGCCATACCGGGTATCCATGTTGAAGTATTGCATAAATACATCCAACAGTGTCATTGTCTCTTTGTCTAAACTGGTTCTCTTTTTCGTTAACCTTTCCAGGTACGGAGCAATCCGTTTGTTTAATGCGTCATTATAAATGAGTCTCATGATTATTTTCGTTTTAAGTGTGTTTATAAGAAAATGATTACCAAAGTCTTCCCGACAGCATAGCCAATCGGATGAAGGTGATGGTAGATTCTTCTTTGAGTCCGGTGGGAGAGGATAAGTCTTCAGTTTCCGTATCGTCAATGAAGATACGGAAAATTCCGTCCTCGTAAGATTGCAGGGCGTTGGTGATTGCTTCTACTTCTGCGGCAGGTTTGCCGTTATAGTTTACTGCAAAACCAACCTTGCCGGAAGCTGTTTTATTTTCCACTTCTTCCTGTGTGAGGTATTTCAGTACTTCGCTTTGTTGCAAGCGTTCATTATATTCACAGACTTGCCAACTGACGATGGCTTCAATCAACCCCTGTACATCGACAGGCGGAACAGGAAAATCGACAGGAATCTTTTCGATATTGCACTTTCGCTTTCCTAATTGTTTGACTTGGACATATACTCTCATATTCTCTTTATTGGGTGATCTGAATGCTTGATGTAATAGCATTCAGATCGGTTTCGGCTTCTTCGTCATAGACAAGCATAACAATGGTAAAAGTTCGCTTCTTGCTTTCTTGGAAATAGTGTAATACAATTTGTTGTATGTCTTCTCCCGGTTCATCAGGAGCTCCGATGTGCAGAGGGTTTGTAGTTCTTGTCATGGATAGCCCGTTGATGTTGACATTGCTCTGCTTATAGTCTTCCGCTGGTTCTCCTTGTGCATTTCGCGGGAGAGTGAGCGATAACTTCTTGATATGTTCAAACTCTTTTTGTGTATCGTAGGTCAGAGCGGTAACCGTCAGTTGGTTGGCGCCGTTGACGAGCCTAAGCAACGGAGGTTCTGCGCTGGGAGTCAATCCTTTCGCTCCTGTTATTTTCCTCCAGTTGGTAGGATACTGGCAACTGAAATTTGTTTCTGCATCGTAATAAGAAAGCCATGTATCGTTATTACCTACCGGAACGTATGGAGGATATTGGCTGGTAGAAGAACTGTTGGCAGTCTTCCTGCCAGCTTGGTTGCCGTTCTCGTTTTCTTCTTCCAGTTCACCATTCAGATAGGCTTCTACAATACCGCTTTCCCATTCGCCGCGTATGTCCTGATAAAGAGGGGGAACGTTCTTGCAAAGCATCAAGAAGCTGAACAGGAAAATGCAAAAGATACCAAGCTCCCCAAGGATTGAAACGGTACGTTGCGCATCTGCCTTTTCAAATTTATAGCTGCATACATAGATGATTCCCAGTAGGAAACCGCTTAATAATCCGCCAATATGTGCGGCGTTATCAATCCCGGCTTTCATGCCATAAACCAGATTGTAACCGACAAAAATAAGGATACTGGTCAATAATGCTTTTCGTTGTTCCTTTGCGATGCGATGGAAGAACAGGAAGGCGAGGAATATACCGTAAAGTCCGAAGATAGCTCCGGAGGCTCCGGCACTGATTGTCTCGCCGTGCATATAAAGACTGAATACTGCCGAACATAGTCCGGTCAGTAAATAGGACATGAACATCCGACGGCTTCCTATCAGATCTTCCAGTAGAAGACCTACATACATGAAGGCATACATATTCATCAGGAGATGAAAAGCACCGATGTGTATGAAGTTGCAGGTCACTGCACGCCACCAGTCGCCTGTAAGGGTCAGCGGTCCGAAGTCGGCTCCCCATTTCAGCAGTGATAAGGTGGAAGGAGACATGATTCCCACTCCGGATGCAATCATCACAATAAATACAAGGATGTTGAGGTCTATCAGGATAGGCGTTGCTATAAAACCTTTGCGGGGAATAAAGAACGACCAGAAAGAGTTCCTCTTCTTTTCTTCTTCCAGATAGGCTTTCTCTTCTTCTGTGAGCGGACGGTTACACTCTTCCTCGAAATCTTTTGCCTTTTGGGTTAGCTCTTCCGGGGTAAGGGATGTTTTTATTTCTTCCATCGTCTCGCGTAGCTTTTGTATATTTTTTCTGTTCTTTCCATAGTCTACAAATTGTACGGAAGAAGATTGGCTGCGCACAGCTACTTCTCCGTCGCTTCCCGGTTCTATGGTAAAGGTTATTTCCTCTCCATGAGAATACATATTGAACGGGACTTCGAATCGTGCTCCTTCCGGAGTCACTTCCTCGATATTCCACTCCAGCTTTTGCGAAGCTTCAAGAGCCAGTATAAGGATTTCTGTTTTTGATAAACCCGGTAAATGCAGTTTGTCGTTATATGAAGGTTTGAGTGCCATATTTCTATTCTTATATAGAGTCGTCGATTAAAAATTACTTATCTCACTGACAAATGTATAGAATAATAATGAAAAATAATAGAATGTGACAAATAAAAAAGCATCCACTTCCTAAGAAGGGATGCTTTTATGAGATTTGATAGAGTATTTATTACTTTTTGTAGAATGCCAAGTCTTCTTTATCGAAGTTTTCGATGAAGTTTGAGTGCTTTTCTACTTCCGCTTCTGCATAGTTCAAATATACATGTGCAGATTTGGAGAACAGTTCGGAAGACTTGCTGGCATCTTGAATCAGCAGGTGACACATGATAATGTCAGCAGCCATTTCCACCAGTTTGCGAGCGGTGAAGTCAAGCAATTCCTGATCTTGTACTTCTTTCACTGCATTGGTGCTTGCTTTGAATTTGTCAGCCATCTTTTTCAGACGAGACATCAGCGGTTCCATTTCCGGTGAGCAAGGAATGGTTTCAAACTCGCGGATAGTAGCGATGTAAGAACCATTGGTTACGTAACGGATAGCGGCTACTGTCTGCAACTGGGTAGTTCCTTCGTAGATGCTGGTGATACGTGCGTCGCGATAGATGCGTTGGCAAGCATATTCCATCATGAAACCTGAACCGCCGTGAATCTGAATACAGTCGTAAGCGTTTTGGTTCGCATATTCAGAGTTCATACCTTTAGCCAGCGGAGTAAAGCTGTCTGCTAATTTAGCATATTTCTTTTGTTCCTGGCGTTCTTCCGGAGTCAGTTTACGTTCGCGGGCGATGTCGTCCAATGCTTTGTAGATGTCTACGTAGCGAGATGTTTGATACAGTAAAGCACGTCCGGCATCCAGTTTGCCTTTCATGATAGCCAGCATGTCATACACAGCCGGGAATTCGATAATTGCTTTTCCGAACTGCTTACGGTCTTTAGCGTATGCCAAACCTTCATTGTAAGCTGCCTGGCTCAATCCTACAGATTGTGCGGCAATCCCCAGACGGGCACCGTTCATCAGAGCCATTACATATTTAATCAAACCGAGTTTGCGGTCACCGCAAAGTTCAGCTTTTGCATTCTTATATACCAATTCGCAGGTAGGAGAACCGTGGATACCGAGTTTGTTTTCGATACGACGTACGTTCACGCCACCCTGACGCTTGTCATAGATGAACATGGACAAACCACGACCGTCTCTTGTTCCTTCTTCCGAACGTGCCAGTACGAGGTGAATATCCGCGTCACCGTTTGTGATGAAACGTTTCACACCGTTCAGTAACCAGCATCCGTCTTTTTCGCTGTAAGTAGCTTTCAGCATAACAGATTGAAGGTCGGAACCAGCATCCGGTTCTGTCAAGTCCATTGACATCGTTTCACCTTGGCAGATGCGTGGGATAAAGCGGCTGTGTTGGTCGGGATTGCCAAACTCATAAAGAGTTTCGATACAGTCTTGCAATGACCAGATGTTTCCGAAACCTGCATCGGCAGCAGCCACGATTTCTGCACACATGGTGTATGGGGTGATCGGGAAGTTCAGACCGCCGAACTTACGTGGCATGGTCATACCGTTCAAGCCGGCTTTTACCATTGCGTCCAAGTTCTGTTTGGTTCCTGATGCATATTCTACGCGACCATTGGCACAGTGAGGACCTTCTTCGTCTACACCTTCTGCGTTAGGGGCAATGATTTCTCCTGTGATTTCTCCGGTAATCTCCAACACTTTGTCATAAGAGTCTACAGCATCTTCGAAGTCCAGCGGAGCATAATCGAATTCATCTTTATCTCTGTAATTGCGTTCTTTGAGTTCGCAAATACGTTTCATCATCGGATTGTTCAAGTGAAACTTGAGTTCCGGTATGTCTGTATAATAATTAGCCATCTTTCCTTACTTGCTATTTTGTTTATAATACTTAATCATCTTCGGCACAACTTCTTCGATAGTTCCGTTGATTACGTAATCGGCAATCGTGTTGATCGGAGCATCCGGGTCGTTGTTGATGGAGATGATGATACCACTTTCCTGCATACCAGCGATATGCTGAATCTGTCCGGAGATACCGCAAGCGATGTAGAGTTTCGGACGAACCGTAACACCTGTCTGACCGATCTGGCGGTCGTGATCTGCGAAACCTGCGTCAACAGCAGCACGGCTGGCACCTACTTCTGCGTGAAGTTCTTTAGCGAGGTCGAACAACAGGTCGAAGTTTTCTTTCGAACCTACACCGTATCCGCCGGCTACGATAATCGGAGAACCTTTCAGGTTGTTCTTTGCTTTTTCTACGTGGCGTTCGATTACTTTCACTACATAGTCCGTATCGGCTACGTATTTTTTTACATCGTGACGGAGCACTTCTCCCTGATAGTTCGGAGAGAGGATTTCTTTCTTCATCACACCTTCGCGAACGGTTGCCATCTGCGGGCGGTGTTCCGGGTTCACAATCGTAGCAACGATGTTACCGCCGAAAGCCGGACGGATCTGATACAACAGGTTCTTGTAAGTCTTGCCTTCTTTCTTGTCTTCGTGGTCACCGATTTCAAGTGAAGTACAGTCGGCAGTCAATCCGCTGGTCAAAGCAGAAGAAACGCGCGGACCGAGGTCACGGCCGATCACAGTAGCACCCATCAGACAGATTTGTGGCTGCTCTTCTTTGAAAAGGTTCACCAGGATAGCTGTGTGAGGAAGTGAAGTATAAGGGTAAAGTCCTTCGCCGTCGAAAACGTGAAGTTTGTCTACTCCGTAAGGAAGGATTTGTTTTTCAATATCTTTGAGGCCGGTTCCGGCAACCACTGCTTCGAGCTGACAGTTCAACTGGTTGGCTAACGAACGACCTTTGGTCAGAAGTTCGAGGCTAACGTCTAAAACGTTACCTTCTTCTATTTCGCAATATACAAATAAGTTATTCATGATTATCCGATGGTGTGGTTAGCTAATAGTTCAACAATCAGGTCTTCCACGTCACGGTCGCTGCCGCTGATGGTTTTGCTCTCTTTAGCCTGGAACACGATGTTCTGGATGGCTTTCACTTTTGTCGGCGAACCGGACAGACCGCATTGTGCGAGGTCACCGTTTACGTCGGCTACGCTCCATTCTGCCAGATTCAGATAATCGCGCTTGTCGTACAGGTCGGTATAATCAAGATTGCCTTGCTGTTTTTCAGTCACAGTTTTGGCATGCTTGTATTTCTGAACCAATTTAGCGTTACGCGGACGGCAAGGAGCTGCAGAACCGTTGACAGTAATCACGATAGGCAGCGGGCCTTCTACAGTTTCAACACCACCGTCGATGTGACGTTTCACCTTAATCTTACCATCGCCTACTTCCAGAATTTCTTCTGCGTATGTGATTTGCGTCAATCCCAGCTTTTCTGCTACCTGCGGACCTACCTGTGCCGTGTCACCGTCGATTGCCTGACGGCCACCGATAATAATGTCATACTCACCGATTTTGCGGATGGCAGTGGCAAGTGCGTAAGACGTAGCCAGTGTGTCTGCACCAGCGAAAGCACGGTCGGTTAATAAGTAACCGTTATCTGCACCACGGAAAAGTCCTTCACGAATAATGTCGGCTGCCCGTCCCGGTCCCATTGTCAGAACGGTTACGGTAGAGCCTGGATGAGCATCTTTCAATCGGAGAGCTTGCTCGAGAGCATTCAGGTCTTCGGGGTTGAAGATGGCGGGGAGTGCCGCACGGTTAATCGTTCCGTCGGCTTTCATGGCATCTTTCCCAACGTTACGTGTGTCGGGAACTTGTTTTGCCAATACAACAATTTTCAAACTCATGCTATAAATTTTAGTATTAGTATTTCTACAAGTTAGCAGCCAGTAGTAAAGTAGTAATCTCTTGCTATCCAAACTATCCGGTTAACTATCAGCGTGCAAATTTACTCAAACACTTGGTTCTGACAAGAAATCCGAGTAAAAAATGCACAGGTTTAAGAATTTTGAGCAAAATAGGAGGGTTTTTATAGGGTTCTTAAAATGGCGGAATAGAAATGGAAGTTACAAATATAACATCCTTTTATTCCTTCAGCAGAACTTCGATGGCTTCAATAAAGTCAGTTGCTTTAGGCAGCAATTCGTCTATTTCTTCCTCACTTGAATAGGCAAAATCATCATAATCACTACTATGCCGACGTTCGAAAAGTAAGGAAAAACAACGTCCCAATTCACGTGACATACGACCGGTAGCGACGAAATGCAATCCTATCATCTGTTTGACACCTGCATGGGTACCAGGATTTATCTCGTGTTTAATAAGCAGAGCGACTGCTGCATAATAACAGGCATAATAAAGACGGTTTACAGCTGTATTATAATAGCCTTGTTGTTTTAGATAGGGTATTTCTTTCAGCGTTTCTTTAGCACGTAGAAAACGGTAAGCTGACAGTGCCTCAATATTTTCCCTGTTTAATTGTTCTTTCATAGTACGATCCCCTCTTTCATTACATTCATACCAAAAGGTGTCTGAAAAGGACGGTTTTCCCAAATCTTTTTCAGCAAGACACGTGCATTTATTTGCACTCCCGTTTCTATTTCTATATCGTAGAGCGGAGTGATGATACGGTCTTCTTCTTTGACGGTCAATTTATTACCGTCAACCAATATCAGTAAATCAATATCGCTATCAGGACGGGCATCCCCACGTGCCTCACTACCATATAAAATGGCTTGAGCTTCCGGTGCCACCTGTGTTAAAGCCTTCCGTATTCGTTCTACAATTTGTGGACGTTTCATATTTATTGCTTTTTATTTACGAACAAAGTTATATAAATTATTCGAGAAGTCAAGAGATACAGCTATTTATTCTCTTTAAGTGTTAAAATGACAGTTACTTATTTTATTGTATACCGATTTCGGCCAGTCCCATTGGTTCACCATCATGTATCATCCGTGTTGCTTTCAGTTGTACATAGCGGGCGTTAACCGGAGTAAAGTAAACCGATTGCAGAATCGGATTATTCTTTATATTGGAAAATTCATCTTTGGCTACTACCTGATTGACAGCATTACTATCCGTTCCGACAGAGATTTCATAAGAGCTGATTATTCCTTATATTATATTCACTCTGGTCGGGAAGATAGTGGAATGAGGTGATTGTGCGTTCCTCTCCCAAATCAATTAATAATGTATTTCTGTTGATGAAGCAGGTGGTCTGATTGTTTTTATCCATACATTTCTGTGCTTCCTCCGCATCTACTCCAATGAGCGTGAACGGATAACTCTTCAACTCTTCTGCTTTTGCAGTATATGTATCGGAAGTCTCTCCTGCATAGTAGGCTTCTATGTTATTGATACAGAGGCAAGCTCGCGAATCTGTAAAACGGACACGGATCTTATCTGTGGTGACTGTCTCGAAACGAAGAAGACGTTTATATCCGATAGTGGTCGTTTCTTCATTCAATTTTACCGGAAGCCATTCGCCTTCCTGGTTGTATTCTACAACGAATGATTTGACACGTTGCCCCAGAGGTATATATTCCTGTAACATCATGCGGTTAATCTTTTCCGTTTGAGGCAGGTCAAACTCGATGGTGGCAGAGTTGACGCCGTCATTGGTAGCCCAATAAGTATCATACTCACCATCGGTCACCGCTTTTGCAGAGAATGTTTTCCCCCGTTCGTCCGATGCTTTGGGAGAAAGTCCCGCCAATAGGTTGTGTGCCAGTTGCTTTTGTACGTTCTGGTGGAAGTTTACGGCGTTGGCAGAGTCTGTCGGATGAATCAGTCCGTCACGATCGACCGGGAAGTTGAGTAACAATGTTGCGTTATGACCTACGCTACGGTAATACAGATCGGTCAATGCATCTGCTGTTTTCACACGGTCGTCTTCTTCCAGATGATAGAACCATCCCGGACGGATGGATACATCACATTCTGCGGCTACCCATTGGTTGCCGTCGGCATGGCCATATTGCAATTCACGATATTTGGGGTAACCCGGATAAACTTCTCCGGCACGGAGAAAAGACCAGTTGGTAGCTCCTGCAAATCCGTTTTCGTTACCTACCCAACGGCAGCCCGGACCTCCATCCGAGAAGATAACAGCCTGTGGCTGCAACTCGTCGATCAACTTATAGGCTCGCGGATAATCGTAATAAGTTTTGCGGTCGATAGTACGACTGTCTTTTGCTCCGCCATACCAGCCGTCTCCGCCATTGGCACCGTCAAACCAGATTTCAAAAACATCACCATAGTTGGTTAATAGCTCGTTGAGCTGTTTATAGAAGTATTCTACGTATTCGGGAGAACCATAGTTGGCTTGATGCCTGTCCCAGGGAGACAGATAAACAGCGAATTTAATGCCGTACTTCTTGCAGGCATCCGATAGTTCGCGAATGATGTCGCCTTTTCCGTCTTTATACGGGGTGTTACGGATGCAATATTCTGTCAGTTGAGTAGGCCACAGGCAGAATCCGTCGTGATGTTTGGCTGTCAGGATCACTCCTTTCATGCCGGATTTCACAAACGTCTGTACCCATTGCTCGCAATCCAGTCGGGTGGGATTGAATGTTTTAGGATCGGAATCACCGTATCCCCATTCGCGGTCGTTGAATGTGTTAAGTCCGAAGTGTACGAAAGCGTATGTTTCCATTTTTTGCCATTCTACCTGCTTGGCTTCGGGAATGGGCAGGATAGCTTCCGGTGCTTTGACCGAATTACAGGCACTTAATAGAAGGAGGCCTGCTCCGAAAATAAGAAAGTGTTTTTTCATGGGGGTAATTTATTAGTTAATAATTGAGTGTAAGAATCATCTACAACGTAATTCCGAATACAAAATAAAGTTGCTCTTCATAGGGGTTGGCTATTAGTTTTCCGAATATGGGCAGAGAGAAGTTGGATGTTATTTTGATTTCTTTCGTTGCGGATAATCCGATATTGACTACATTGAATTTGTCGGAGTACATACTTTCCCAAGGGGTAAAACCAGCTTCGACGCTCATGTTAACATCCTTCACGCTGAACGGATAACTCAATTCGCAATAGCTGGACCAGGCACGTTTTCCGTTTTCACGGTAGTCGTTTCCGGCAAAGGTGGTGTACCAGCTGACTGATAATGGAAATTTCTCGCTAAGCATATATCCGGCTCCTACTTCAAAAGTATGTCCGGTGGAATGTGAACTGTAATTGAAGTATTTGAAAGGTTCTTCTTCTGTTTGGGTAAAATAGTTGTTGGCGTAGAGAGTCAGGTTTTTGTATTCGTACTCCAGTGACAAGTCTATCTCATTATTCTTTTCGCGAAATTCGGTGGAACCCCATGCATAGACGGTCAGGCCTTTCCAGTTGAGGCCGAGTGAGGGTTGCACACTTGCATTGCCGCTGTCCATACCACGCCAGATGTAGCTACTTACAAAATCTGCGGTTATAAAAACTTCTTGTGCCTGTGCAAAGGCTGCGTAACATAAAATAGCAATAAGTACGATTTGTTTTTTCATTATTATTGGTTGTTTTTTTCATTTACAGATGCCAAAGATACAAAAAATGTATGAATCGTAACTGACTAATTATATTCTGTTAAAATGGCAGAAATGAAAAGATTGCTATTTTATCGGCATACATACCAATACTTTACAGCCTTTGGTGTAACAGGTGTCAATACTTATATTACCGCCGAGCCGTTGGATAATGATACGGCAAATGTAAAGTCCAAGTCCTGTACCAGGTTTGAAATCATCTACTTTGGTAAATCGCTCGAATACCCACTCTTGTTTGTCGGTCGGTATGCCTATTCCCGTGTCGGTTACGGAAATAACCACTACTTCTTGATCTTCGTCAATCTGACAGGTTAATGTGATTGTTCCCTTTTCTGTGAATTTTGCTGCATTACTCAATAAGTTACCGATCACTCGTGAGAGGTAAAAAGCGTTAGTCGGTATGATTATTTCTTTCTTATCAGCTTCGGTAATGCATAATATGTCAGAATTTAAGATTTTTTCTTTTAGTATTTCCATTTCTTCTATACAAAGTCCGTATATGTCGGTAGGTTCAACCGGTAGTGGTTCATAAGAACTGACAAGTTCGGATAGTTCCAGTATATTGTTTACTATAGAAAGCAATGTCGTGGAATTGTTTAGTATTAAGTCTTTGAATTCTTCACGAGTCACAGCATCTAGGGATTCATCTGTGATTAGTTCGGAGAATCCGGCTATAGAATTCAATGGAGTCCGTATCTCATGGCAGATAGAATTAAGAAAAGCGGTTTTCATTTTTTCGCTTTCGGTGGCTTTTTCACTTTGTTTTTTGACCTCTTCATTGGCAATCATCAATTTCCTATGCATCTTTTTCAGTCGTTTCACCATATAGCGTTGGTAGATACTCCACGCAATTAGTCCTAGTAATAAAATACAGGAAGCGATGAGCGCTATTTGTTTGTTTTTATAGGCAAGGCTCATTTTATCCAGTTCCAGTTTACTGACATCAAAGCGTGTCTGCATTTCCGCCATTTGTTGTTCTCTCTTTGTTATTTTGTTCTTTGTTTGTAGTTTATTGCCCTCTTTTAAGGCCAGATATGCGTTTTTATAATCTTTTATTTTGTAGTAAAGTCCTGCTTTTACTGCGTAGAGCGGGATAAGGACTTCCGGTTCATAATGTTCCGTAAGGATAGTAGAGTCGATGTAGGTGATGGAGGCTTGGTAGTCTCCAATCGTTTTATAGTATCTTGCTCTGGTTTCGTATGTACTTTTCATCTTGTTTTTCTTTCGGGCTATTCCCATGTATTTTTCATAATACTTTTGGGCTTCCTTTCTGTCAATAAGGTCTCCGAGAAAAATGATTAATGAATATTGCTTCATATAATAGTCTGATTCATCAAGAAACTTTCGCTCGAAAGAGGTATTTTGGCTGTTCCACTTTTTATGAAGTTCAATCATTTTGTTGATTTCATCCGCTGCCTTTTTGTCGTTCACTGCCGTGTATAAGTCCGATAATTCATAACGACATAATATTTCAAAATGGATTCTGTCTTTCATAGGAAATTCTGAGACTTTGTCCAGTGCTCTCTCTATATAAGGTATGGCTTTGCCTATTTCGCTGTATGCATGAGTCAGCAGAGAAAAATAATCCAATGATACTCCTGTGAGGTATTCCCATCTAATTTGTTCTTCGAGTGTCATATCTTGCAAGTTCTCATTTTTCAGTTCATTTAGTTCTTGTTCAATAAGCTCCAATGAATTGTTTTTTCTCATTTCCATCCAGATATTGTAACAATACAGATAGTCGATGAATAGCGCGTTGTGGCTTTCCGGAAGCACCTGTTGGGCGATATTTATATATTTTTTTACTATCTTTTCGTCCTTCGAAGCATATCTTTGGACGAGTGCGTCCAAAGCAAGTTTCGTAATATATTCGTCTTCAGCCTTGACTGCTTCGGTGAGTGCTTCATTCCAATACGTAGTGGCGATATTTATGCTGTCGACATAAATATCAGCCAGATGTACGTATATGATAGCCTTCTTCCCGGCATCCGGGCAATCTTTTAATAAGTTTTGTAAACTATCTGCTGGGGTAGATATGGCCGTAGCAAACAGAATGCATGGAATCATAAGTAAAATTCCGGAGATGAGGCTGATTTGTGCTTTTAGGTTGTTCATAAGCGTATCTGTCTATGAAAATTATCTCGTACGGCATCTTCTGCCGCTGATTTAGAGTAAGGATATGTGATAATAATAGTCGGTTCTTCTTTCAGATTGGAAATAACCGTGTATGTCCCTCCGAAATATTCGATTGTCAGACGATTAATCCGATGGCGGACATCCGTTTTTCGGATCTGAAACTCCGCATCAGCAAGTGGAGTATTGATGATACGGAATACAAGTAACTTTTCCTGTTCATTACAATATAAGGAGAACGTGACGTGTCTTTGCAAGTCACAGGGAACCGGATAAATGAGCGTGCTTACAATGACCTGTGTGAAGCGGGTGATATCCAGTTGGAAAGCCTGCTCTTTGATGGTGGTTTTGAAGTCAATTTGTATCTTTCCCTTATTTCTCATTTGTGCTATGCTGACAATATCCGAACATAGAGGAATAATATCATACTCCTGTACTTGCCATTTTGTTTTTCCGGCTTCCAGTCTCGATAAGTCAAGTATGTCATTCACCAGTTGTATCAATTCGGTCGAATTGGTTTGGACAATTTCAGAGTACTCTTTCCATTGAGCGGTTTCTATGCTGTTAGGGTCCTGGGTCATCAATTGTGAGAAGCCCAGCACGTTATTAAGTGTACTGCGGATGTCATAACTCATATTGGAAAGAAAATGGCTTTTCACTTCATTTGCTTCTTCTGCTATTTGAGTCATTTTTTTGATTTCTTCCTCCTCTTTTTTTAGTCTTTTTTTTACGTAAAAGATGCGGATAGTGGCAGGTATTAGAATGATTAATGCAATAGTGATTAATGCCAGTTCGATTGTTTGAATGATTGACCGATGCTTTTCCTTTTCCAGGAGTAATTCATCTATTTTTTTCATTTCGTAGATCTCTTCCATTTGGCTCGTGGATAAGTGCTGGTAGAAGGTGTCTTTCTTTGCCAACAGATTACGCAATAAGGGAATAGCCTCATCTGTCCGTCCTGCGTCAGCAAGTATCCCTGCCCGTTTTATCCGGTAGTCGAGACCGTTGTTGTCCGATACTCCTGAAAGCAGATTGATGGCGGAGTCTGCATAAATCAGTGCTTTGTCATACATTTGCGTAATCCGGTAATATTGGGCATATACATCGTAATAGAGTCCCCGGCAGGGGATATAGTCCGTTGGAGAGAAATATTCGTTCATCTTCTTGAGGTGAATACGGGCTTCGTCTATATGACCATTTTGCAGATAATAGTTGGCGTATAATGTTTCCAATAAGAGATAACTGGTGTGATGAATCCTTAATTTGAATTTTGCTTCTTGGCGGGACATTTTGTCCAGTACGATTTCAAATTCTTTTAGATATTTCAGCGATTCTTCGCTCTCTATAGATGCACATGCTAGGGATATCTCCTGTAAGATATCCTTTCTTTCTTCTAGGGAAGCGGTGGCAGGTAGCAGGCGGTAGGCTTCGAATCCTGCGTTTTCTCCTTCTTTGTATCGAGCGGACATCAGATAAGCGTTCATCAGACATAATTTTGCATAGCGCATACCTTGTGTATTGTTTGTTTGGGAGGCGAGACGATACATTTCTTCGGCCTGTGTGATGCTGTATTCTATTTTGTGCTCTATGATATGCATCAAAATTTCCGCCCGTTTGGCTGAAAAATAAGTATTATAGTATTTATGCTTCAGGGATATTTCTGTCAGTTTGTCCATCCACAATTTTGTATTTTTCCCGTCTTGGTGGTTGAAATAATAGACAACATACGCATACATGGCAAGACACTGGTACTCTATGTCCTCTTGTACGGCTGCTTCTTTTAGCAGTCGGTCCAGGTAATTGAGGCAGGACGGTGACATAGGGTCTTGGTAAGCTAATAAATACAGGACGTTTAGTCTTGTTTTGTTGGCAGGTATAGTATCCAGTACCTGCACCAGGCTGTCTTTGACAGTCATTGCTTGGGCGGTCTGGATTGTTATTAGTCCCAATAATATGATGCAGAATATGCCGATTCGTTTCATGCTTGTTCCTCCTTTCTTTCTTCCATTGGTCGGACGGGGTGTGTGAAACAGAATCTGCATCCGTCGGTGTATGCCGGATCTATCCATATCTTTCCACCGATGCGTTCAATAATCAGTTGGCAGATAGACAACCCGAGCCCCGATCCCTGCGCTGTTTCGTTTAGTTTTTCGAAGCGGCTGAAGATGTTCGCCTGTTTTTCCGGGGGAATCCCGCAGCCCGTATCTGTTACGGAGAAAAGTGCATATTCATCTGATTGTAATTCTACTTCAAGGGTAATGCTTCCTTCGACAGTGAATTTAGTGGCGTTGATGAGCAGGTTGATGAGCAATTGTTGTAAACGTGAATCATCTGTATACAGTTGCAATGAGGTGAGTGGTGTTTTAAAACGGAGTGCTGCCCGGGTTTGTTTTACTTTGTTAACGGTATCGATTACATTGTTACAGATGGCAATAGCATCGTGGGAGCCGAAACTGAATTTCATTTTGCCTACTTCAAGATTGCTCAGGTCGATTATGTCATTAATCAGTTTGAGTAACAAGTCTGAATTTTGCTGTATGACATCGCTGCATTGCCGGCGAGTTTCCGCATCCAGTCCCTGGTCAGTCAGTAGATTGGAGAAACCGGAAAGGGCACTGAGCGGAGTGCGGATTTCATGACTCATGTTGGAGAGAAAAAGGCTTTTGGCATGCATGGCACTTTCCGCATTTAGTCGTGACTGTTCAAGACATTTCTTTGATTCGGCAATCTTTTTGTTTTGTTTTAATATATGTAGCGCCAGGTAAATAATGACAACCAGAATGATGGTGCCGATAAGGATACCGCTCATGAAAATGCGGTTATGTTCGACCTTGTTCTCCACTTTCATCCGGTTTTCCTGATAAGAAGCGCGTAGATTGTTGATGCGGTGGGTATAACTGGGAGAAGCAATAGAATCTGTGATGCGACTGATCTTTTCGTATAGTCGGGCGGCTTCTTGAGGATCCCCCTTTTTTATCAGCAAGTTTGCTTTTAAGTGAGATACTTGTAAGTAGGTTATCGATTGCATTTTTTGTTTGATACTTTGCAGTACGTTATCATAACATAACAAGGCGAGTTCGTTTTTTCCGATTGTTTCGTTATATAATCCTTGTGAGCAGAGAAAAGGGGAGTAGTAATACGGCTCTTTGCAGGAGTGGTAGATTTTTTCTACTTCGAGGAAACTATCCTGCGCTTTCTGCGACTCTCCTGTCATTATATAATATGCCACATCGGAACAATAATGGAAGAACAAAATGGTTTGGTTGGTATGCATGGCGTCTGATTTTAGCAGCATTTCCCTGTATGATTCCGCTTCTTCCGAGTTGTGTTCTCTGATGAAAATCTCTTTCAGATGTAACATTGCCATTTCTTTGTAATAGTTGCCTTCCGAAGAAGATACAGGATGAAGGATTGCTTCTTTGTAAGCGTTGGCTGCCTCTTCAGTCATATTTGAGCAATAATAGGCATCTCCGATAGCTGTATTGGAGAGTGCTATTCCTAAATCATATTTCAGAGTTTCGGCTTTTTCATACATAAGCCGTGCTTCGTCGATAGCTTGCCCGATGTTGCCGGATAAAGAGTGTGCATGTACTAATAGTTGTTTGATTCGGAAGAAAAGTTCTATTTGGTTCTCTTGTTCAAGTATCGGACTTAGTTGCTGTTCCCATATTATGATACTGTCTATAGAGGCTATCGAATCATAAGCAAGGTTGGCATTGATAAGATGCTGTAAGGCGTACAAATGTTTGGAAGTCCTGTCCTTTGAATGTAATGAAATGCATACAAATAGGTTGATGATAAATGATATGTAAACAGCCTTTTTCATTTTGGGGATGTTTTGTTGCGTGAGTGTTTATTATTTCTCCCCAAAAATAAACAAAAAAAGTAATAATTGTCATAATTAGTAGGACAATTATTACTTTTTCTTTTTATTTAGAAAGTGACGTCCATTTTCAGTACGAAAGTACGTGGAGCGGCAACTGCCATCGGGCGGTAGCTGTATTCTTTGTTAAACAGGTTATTTACCATGAATTGGAAAGCTACTTCTTTCGTTACTTTTACTCCGAAGCGCAAATCAACGGTAGCATAGGGCGTGTTATGTTTGTTCCAGTAAGTAGCAAGTGTTTCTCCTTTAGAATAACCGAAAGCGATGCCGCGAACGTAATCCATCAAGTCGAGTTGTGCTTTCGGACGTTCATCCATCATCAGGTAATCCACTGCGAGGATTTTACTCTTCCAGGCAACGTTCGCACCCAGATTGATACGTTTCCACTGGAAATCTACTGTCGCTTTAAAACTGTGTTTCGGACGATACTTCAGGTACTTTCCGGTGTTAGATTTTTCTTTCATTTGAAGAGGATCAGTATAAAGATCCTCCGCATCATTGCGTTCCTTATAATCCGCATCACGGGGTTCGGTGTATACATACCCTAAATTATAGAACAACTTTGTGTTCTTATTGAAGTTATAAACACCGTTTGTCGATATTTCCACTCCGTAGATTTGTGCTTTCGATACGTTATGAAACTGTGCTCCGATTCCGAAACCTTGACCACCGGTTATCATTCGGATGGCATCACTGATGCTGTTAATCATCGTATAGTCCGTATTATTGAATAGTCCGAACTGGAATTCGACCATATCCTTATATTGTGTATAGAATCCTGCAACATCTACAAATCCCTGGAAATTACCAATCTTATATCCTTGCTTGAATCCCAATTCCGCATTAAACCCTTTTTCCGGTTTGATATCCAGATTCGGGTAAACGCCGACTCCTCCGATATCCTTGCGCAGGTATTTCTCATTGATGGACGGGTTACGGTAACCTTGTCCGAAGCTGGCACGGATAAAACTGTAATCTGCCAACTGATAGTTCAGTCCGGCACGGAACACGGGGCGGAATGGAACTTTAGTTCCGAATATCTTTGTTTCTGCTTCACGATGGTGATTGTTTACACGATAGTATTCGGCACGCACACCGGCAGATACGCTTAGACGGTCCCAGAAACGTTGGTCGTACTGGAAGAAAGCAGCTATGTTATCGCTTTTGTAGACTTCGTCCATGATGGCCGAATTATACCGTACATGCTCATAAGTGGCTCCGGTAGTGATTTGTGCGCCACTGTCCCATTTCTTGTTGAACTGATAATCAAGATAATAGTTAGTGCTTTTATCAGTCTGCGTCTTAGGAGTGTTTCGTGAAGGATTGAGTACGTCGGACACCCAGGGAATCAGGTCACCAGGCAATTGTCCGTTCGTCAGTCCTCCCAAATCACTGGGTAGCCCGCTGTCCATCACCCAGGAAATCAGATCACAATAATCGGCAGTCGTTGCGTTAGGGAAGATATTGCCTAATGAAGTGAATACTCCATTCATGGCGTCTTCCAGATTACCATTGATTAGTCCTGAACCGATTCCCACCAATGCCGGGTAGAATGAACTGTAATCACCGCCTGCAATATTCTGTATCGTTTGGGCATCTGTCCCCATATTGCCCAGAATATCCATGATAGATGCTCCCTGGGTAGGACGTACGATATTGTCGGCACTATAATAGAAACGTCCCTTGATCTTATGTGACGTACCGTTTTCCGGATTCACATAGTTGACAAACGGGTCGATATGGAAATTATTATCTTCCCTGCCCATGTTGGTGAAAGGAGAGGGCTTGTACACCTCTGTCGGTGAACGCCAGATAAAAAAGTCACCATATTGATTAGACAGGAAATCGATATTAAAACCATAGTTCAACAGTTTCATTCCCATGTCCGGTTGGTGATAGGTTAGGTTACCTCCCATGCGGAAACGTTTGTTATGTCCTTGCTGGCGGTATCCTTCATCGGTGAAAAGATTAAGGCTGCCACTGACGTCGAAATTACCGATACGACGGGCGTGGGAGAGATCGAATCCTTCGTAAATCGGATTACGCACACCACTAAGAAGATTTCCGCGCAGAATCGGTTTGACCGAATATTTATCTTCTTTCCAGAAATTCTTATCACTCCATTGGTATTCGTCATTCTCCGCATCACCATAGATACCGAGATATGCGCTGAAACGTGTTTTCGGAGCTAACCCCGGACGTGCGGTGCGGATATTGATGATACCATTCAAAGCCGATGAACCATATAAAACGGAAGAGGCTCCTTTGATTACTTCAATCTGCTCGATATTCTCCAAAGGTACGGTGTTCCAGTTGATTTCGCCTGTCTTGGGATTCAGGGTACTCATACCATCCACCAGAATCTGACTGCGTGCACCTACTCCGTATGTCCATCCGCTACCACCACGTATGGAAGGTTGTTTGTCAACAATATCCACTCCCGGAAGAGTGCGGAGGGTAGACGATATATCTGTTGGTGCCTGGCGGGCAATGTCACCGGCTTTCACTACATCCATGGAAACAGTGACATTACTCAATTTCTGTTCAAAGCGTCCGGCGCTGACCACGACTTCCTCCAGCAGCTTGGTGCTTTCTTTCATGTAGACGTTTTTGGTGATTACCTCACGCCTGTCGATTACGATCGGCATCAGTACATCTTCGTAGCCCACATAACTGAATACGAGATCGACACCCCCTTCGGGCAGCTTGATTTCATAAGCCCCATGAATGTCGGACACTACTCCCTGGTTACCCTGTAACTTATACGTAACGGCTGCTCCCACCAATGGCTCATTGGTATTTGCATCATATATATGTCCTTTCAGCGTTTGGGCAAAACTACCCCCAAGGCTGGTGAAGCATAGTAGCAAAGTTAGAATATATATTTTCTTCATTGTTTTCTTTTTTGATATTCATAGTTGATGTTTATTCTTGTGGCAGAAGATCCAATCCTAAGTCAATAGTATTGGCTGCATTCCATAAAACCGGCAGACCGTTTTCGTCATTTCCCATGAGAAGTCCGAGTAGGTTTTTAAATACAGTATTGTTAGCCATGCTTTCCGGCAACATTCCTTCCACTATCGGTTGCAGTCCGGGCAATAACTGAATGAAAGCAGTTGTCGACTCTTTGGTTAAGTAAAGATGGGTATGTCCGTCTTCCTCTTCTATATGAAAGATAATTCCTTCGGTCAGTAAGTAGAATACCTGTTGGAAGCTCGCCGTATCCATACTGGTTATGATACCGAGCAATGGATTGTCGATCATGGAGTTTACGATTCCGAGCAACAGTTTCAGTTGCACAGGATTGGATTGGGCAAGAGCTTCCATAATTCCGGAAACCAGTCCTGAATCGATAGGAGTTTCACTGTCCTTGGTTGCCAGACTGATAATTGCCGGTAAGTTCAGGTTTATTTTAAGTTTACCGCTCTCCTCTGTCCAAGTGATTAGATTAATAGGTGAAGCGGTCCATGTACGGTCTGTCAATGCATTATTGATATCTTTTTCTGTCAGTAAGCCGATCATAAACTTGGTGACAAATGTTGCGATGGTACCGACGTCTTTATCCGGATCTATGTTATTGATCGGTACGCTGCCGATGTAAACGGGACTCGTCGTATAATTGGCTACAAGGTTACCGTCGGGTTGTAGGGTGATTGTCTGAAGAAGTTGCGGTATGAAATAGCAAAGTGCATTTTGAATCAGTTTCATCCTTAAAAACAGTGTACTGCCCGCTTTGGTAAGTTCTACATCATCCAGATGGACATAGAATCCTCCGGTTAAGATTTCATTCGTTTCTTTCCATATATACTGTCCTCCACTGTAGGTGACAGTCATTTTCTTTCCTTTAGTGAAATTGGATATGCTATAACTTTTCTCCCATTTACTTTGCGGCATTACTACATCCAAATCTAGTTTCATTGTTTTCGGAGTGATGGCACCGCTATATGTCACGGTTGCTCCTCCCATCGTGATGTTCTTGCCGCTAAATGTATAAGAGTCTTCCTGTTCACACAGACTGATTGGAAGAGGAGTTTGTTTTTCTCCCGGGATAATGTCATTCAGTGTCAAGGTTCCTTTTTCACTGTCTTCTGTTTTAAAGTCGACAGTTTTTCCAACGAGTTTCTCCCCGCTGTAGGTCAGGTTTAAGGTAGCCGGTTTGATGTATGAGCCATACTCCTGGCAGAGTTCACCCGGCCAGAATAGCTTGTCATTATAGGTTTCCTCGCAAGATGTAAGGAGGAAAGCTGTACAAGCTACATAAAAAAGTCTTTTTAAAGTTCTCATTCTCTTCTAGGTTTTATTTCAACATATTTATTAAAACGATGCAAAGTACGGCTAATAGGTGACTGCCGTCAAGCTCCATTCTTGGGATTCAATATTCTATATTTGCTATTTTCTTAAATACAATCCTAATAAAGAAGAAAATAATGTTCTATTTGTAGGATATAATATACCATTTTTGAACTTGTTGCCCGGAATCCGGATGAAATGGATATTTTTGGTAAATTAAAAAAGAACTGACGATGACAACTAACGAATCCTTTCCTAAATTTGACCTTCCGGTTGATTTTATAGCAGATGACAGTATCACCGGAGATATCTTAAACTACTATGGTAATTTCCCCTGTAAAATAAAAGCCGGTGTCTTTGTGCTTTGTACGGAAGGGATGGTCAGAGCTACCATTAATTTGTTGGAGATTGTCATTCGTAAGAATGATTTCATCGTTGTTCTTCCTAATTCATTCATTCAGATACACGAAGTTTCGTCCGATACCCGTATTTCTTTTGCCGGTTTCTCGTCCGATTTTATGCTTTCGGGCAATTATGTGGAAATCCTGCTGGACTTTATGCCTATGATATTGAACAGTCCGGTCATTTCTCTGCAAGAGGATGTTGCCGGCTTATACCGGAATGTATATCTTTTACTGATTCGTGCTTATACACTCCCACATTCATTAGAAAATAAAGAGATCATACGTTCCGTACTGGCTATTTTTTTGCAGGGAACGAAAGAATTGTATAAACGCTATGGCAAGAAACTCGATGAACCTTTGAGAAGAGAACAGGAGTTGTACAGGCAGTTTATACAGTTGTTGATGGCTCATTATACTAAAGAGCATGAAGTGGCGTTTTATGCGGAGAAGTGTGGGGTTACTGCGGCACATTTCTCAAGTGCCATCCGTCGGGCAAGCGGATACAGTCCGTTGGCAATCATTACAGAAATTATTATTATGAATGCGAAGGCCCAATTGAAAACCACCCGGTTGCCGGTGAAAGAAATAGCTTTCTCGTTAGGCTTTAACAATCATTCTTTTTTCAATAAATACTTTCGTAAAAAGGTGAAGATGACTCCGCTGGAATATCGCGAGAAATAAATCTGCGTCTGCTTAAAATTGGACTATACATAAAAATGGGATGTTTTATACCTTCTCCCTGCTGTCAATCAGAGCCGGTATGCAAGAGGTTGATAAAAAATCGCTTAAATATGTATCAGGGAAATGCGAAAAGACAGCGCTTTGCTGATGGAAGATCTTTTTGGTACTTATTTGCTTTCAGAGTCGGAGTAAATGAATGATTCTTTTCCTATTATATAGCTATTTGCTATATAAAGAATCAATGGATTCTGAAGTGAAATAACTTGGAAATGGCTCTTCTTTCAGCCCAAAAATCCTTTCTCACCGATGAACGCTGGCTTGGTCGGTGAGCAAGGATGCGTTTCTCACCGACCAAGCCTGCGTTTCATTAAAAGCAAGGGTGCATTTATACCATAAAGACCGTCTGTTTTTTCTTGTATTTATGCATAATAAGGGGCTGTATGTGTATAATCTTGCATTAATTTATGCATTTTATTCTCTGCTTGATTTGATTCATAGCCACTGTCAAACGGTAGAATCTTAAAAATAGAACAAAACTGTTTACCGTTGAAATCCGTTCTTTGGTCGATTCTATTTGGAGGAAAAAAGCTGCAGTCTTACTTTTGTTTCGATAACATGGAGTAATCCCGGAAAATAACTGCTTAAAAAAGCCTCAGAAGCTATTCGTAGCTAATGAGGCTTTTTATTTATAAAGGATGGGTACTCGTTTATTTGATTCCCAGTTTTTTAGCAATCTCTTTAGGCAGTGCGTCTTTGTGTACAAGAATATTCATAGTCTTGTAAGCAACGAATGCTTTGGAAGCATACCAGATACCATTGTATTTGCCTGATTTACCCCAAGAATTCTTCACCATGAAGTATTCTTTTCCGTTTTGGTCTTTAGCGATACCGTAGATTACCATTCCGTGGTCGTCCGTAGTTTCCCAATTGTCGAAAGCAACTTGGCGCATTTCTTGAGTGACGTCGATTTCCGGGTATGGTTTGGTTGTCATCATTTGACGTTTGTTAGCAGCAGTCAGGCCGGTCCAGCGAGCCATATCCGAACCGGAAAGTTCAGATTCTTTGTTTACATCTGGCATAACGGCGATACCGTCACGTGTGAATCCCTGTTCGCTGACGTCACTACCCCATGCAAAAGTATAACCTTTCTTTACAGCATTGTCCATTACAGCCATCAGCTCTTCGATAGGCAGGTTGTAGGATAAACCATTGCGCCAATTATCCTGAATCTCGATTGCGAATTGAGAATAGAATGGATGATGTGTATAAGAAGTCAGTGATACATAGTCGTCACAGTTCAATCCCAGTGATTCAGAAAAAGTCTTCGGAGTATATTCTTTGCCTTTGTATGTGAACTTCTCCGGGCATGCTCCCAGATAAGTATCATAAATAGCGCTTAGTCCGTTTTTCCATACCGGAGTCAGTTTGCTCAACTTACCTTTCGCAATAGCATTGATGTAACCGGAAGCAACAGCATCCAGTTCGTTATGCACCGGCAACGTGTCACCGTACATGATACCCGGCATCACCTCTTGAGGAACAATACCATAATTCTTGATGCAGTACATTACATCATAAAAACTTCCGCCCGGGGAGAAAGAACTGTCACCATGATAGCGTACATAGTTTACTCCGCGATCCTGCATCGTTTTGTGTACGACAAACATTTCAGACAGGTCATACTCGCCTTTACCTAAGCGAAGCAATTCTGATTCAATGAATCCGAGAGTTGAGAAACTCCAGCAAGTGCTCGAACGATTTTGATTCTTGATAGAAGTAATCGGGTTTTCTTTCACTGTCGTGAAAACAAAACCTTCTTCAGGTTTTGCATCTTGTGCCATGATGTTTAGGCTGAACAAGCCTAAAGCAGCAATAAGGATTGTCTTTTTCATTCCTATGAAATTAATATTAAATTGTTTTGGCTACAAATATAGGAAAGTTTCACCACAGATTACACAGATTTACACAGATTATTTCACCACAGAGGACGCAGAGGACACAGAGGAAGATAAAGGAAAATTGAGATCAGGACAGACTGCAGGAAGCAGTTACCGCTCTAACTACTGGATTTACGACCCTTTGACAGACCTGTGAGATGGGGAGGATTTGACCGATTTCGAAGGAAGCACACGCTCGAAAGCTGTATGTTTTTCTACCGGAAAACGGGGAATTATAGCTACAGGAGGATCTTCCACTTATTATTACGATGATACCTGGGAGTTGAAACCATACGAATATGAAGAGAAATAAAAAAGTAATAGGTGTTAGTTGCTTTGTCTTACTGCTTTTAGTGGGAATCATGTATGTGTATGTGCATCCGGTAAATAGATACCGTTTGGAAGTGACCCGGGTTGGAGGTAGTGGGTACGGCTATAAAATTTATGAGAGAGAGCGTTTGATAATTGTTCAACCTTTTTTATTGGCACAATCATGCCACCTTACTGGCACGACTGTGTCAATATGGTGGCACTGGAGTGCCAATACGATGGCACAAGGTAAAGCATTAAGTACAGATTATTTGTTCTCTTCTTCTTTGGGTGCTACTACATAATCTTCTTTAATAAACTCATCATACACACGCTTGGGATGATCGAATGGAGCGGTTCCATTCTTCTGTTCATTGAAGTTTTCCCTGCGGAATTGTTTCAGTTTCAGGTTATCTTCTGCATACTCTCTCAATTTCTTATGCTCATTTCCGTAGAGCGAACTTTCAGTCACGTCAGAATTGAGCAGGTTTTCTTTAGGAGTAATAGTAGGTAGGAGCACTTGTTCCAACAGACCACGATAGGCACCGTTATATTCGCACCATACGATATCGTTGGTTACAAATATACGATAGGAGTACTTTGACCATGCGGTTTTGATTTCAATAGATGTAGCATAAATTTCAATGGTAGCTTCTGAACCATACGCTTGGTCACGGATCACAACGGTCGTCCGACCGCTCAGTTCTTCCTTCACGGAAGTTTGCCACTTATCAGAGTGTAAGATTTCTTCGATAATTTCCGGCAAATTTTCTTTAATCTCAAACTGTATTCTCATGGTGCTTGCCTGCGGGCAGGACTTTTTTGATTTTTTCCTCCTTAAACAATTAAGCTAGCCTAAAGTTACATAGATTGAAGCAAAAAAACAAGATTTTGTTTGAGAATTTGTTATTTTCGCCAAACTATCTGCCTTTTTCGTTTGTTTTTACCATAAATATGCACAAATCGTAAAAATAAAGTTTATGCGGAACAGGGCCCGGAAGAATTATGTCATTTATGTACTGATGTTACTCCTGTTTGGAGGGTTGATTTATGTTGCTATTGAAGAGGGTGACCGGTTTTCGCACTATGCGGTAAATGCGCAGAACATGGTACAGGGGAATCCATTCACTATGTTTCTCCAGTTTATACAGGATAATCTTCATCATCCGCTCACTACCTTGTTGATTCAGATTATAGCCGTACTGCTGATGGTGCGTCTTTTTGGCTATTTGTTCAGTCTGATCGGGCAACCGGGAGTGATTGGAGAGATTGTTGCCGGTATTGTGTTAGGACCTTCCGTACTCGGCTTTTTCTTTCCGGATGCTTTTCATTTCCTTTTTCCGGCACACTCGCTTACCAATCTTGAACTGTTGAGTCAGGTGGGACTGATCCTTTTTATGTTTGTCATCGGTATGGAGCTGGATTTCAGTGTACTGAAAAATAAAATCAATGAAACGCTGGTGATTAGCCATGCCGGAATCCTAGTACCCTTCTTTCTGGGCATCTTGTCTTCTTACTGGGTGTACGAAGAATATGCAGCTGCCCAAACTCCGTTTCTTCCATTTGCTTTGTTTATAGGTATTTCTATGAGTATCACCGCTTTTCCGGTATTGGCGCGCATCATTCAGGAGCGGAATATGACGAAGACTCCTTTAGGGACGCTGACCATTGCTTCCGCTGCCAATGATGATGTGACAGCCTGGTGTCTGTTGGCAGTGGTGATTGCTATCTCCAAAGCAGGAAGTTTTGCCAGTGCACTTTATTCAGTGGGGCTGGCAGTTGTCTATATTGCGGTCATGTTTTTGGTCGTTCGCCCATTTCTGAAGAAAGTGGGAGAAGTATATGCCAACCGGGAAGCAATCAATAAAACATTCGTGGCATTTATTCTGCTCATTCTTATTATTTCTTCTTGTCTGACCGAAATTATTGGTATTCATGCACTATTCGGAGCCTTTATGGCAGGGCTAGTGATGCCGTCCAATCTGGGTTTCCGGAAGGTGATGATGGAGAAGGTGGAAGATATTTCATTAGTCTTCTTTTTACCTCTGTTCTTTGCCTTCACCGGATTGCGCACGGAAATCGGTTTGATAAACAGTCCGGAGTTGTGGATGGTATGTTTACTGTTGGTGACGGTTGCTGTTGTCGGCAAACTGGGTGGATGTGCCATTGCCGCCCGTTTGGTGGGTGAGTCGTGGAAGGATAGTCTGACGATAGGGACATTGATGAATACACGGGGATTAATGGAGCTTGTCGCTTTGAATATCGGTTATGAAATGGGAGTTCTTCCTCCTTCTATATTTGTAATTTTGGTCATTATGGCGCTAGTTACGACCTTTATGACTACTCCTTTGCTTCATTTGGTGGAACATATTTTCGTACGTCGGGAAGAAAAATTATCTTTGAAGCACAAATTGATATTTTGTTTCGGGCGTCCGGAATCCGGGCGTGTGTTGCTTTCCATTTATGATTTGTTATTTGGGAAGCAGTTGAAGAAAAATCATTTGATTGCAGCACACTATACGGTGGGCACGGATCTGAATCCGTTGAATGCCGAACATTATGCCAGCGAGAGTTTTGCTTTGCTCAATCAACAGGCAGCGAAATTGAATATCCAGGTAGATAACCATTATCGGGTGACAGACAAACTTGTACAGGAAATCATCCACTTTGTCCGTAACGAACATCCTGATATGCTGCTTTTGGGAGCCGGGAGTCATTATCGTTCGGATATGCCGGGAACTCCGGGAGCAATTTTATGGTTAACGCTCTTCCGGGATAAGATTGATGAGATTATGGAGCAGGTGAAGTGTCCGGTGGCCGTATTTGTCAATCGTCAGTATCGGGAAGGCACGACGGTCAGTTTCGTATTCGGCGGAATGATTGATCTGTTTCTTTTTTCCTATTTGGATAAGATGTTGCAGAACGGACACTCGGTACGTCTTTTCCTTTTTGATACGGACGATGAAGAGTTCCGTGGACGCATTGACGATTTGCAGGTGCGTTATCCGGAACAAACGATGATAGTGTGGTTTGCGGGAGTAGAAGATTTAGTGACTGAAGAGAAAGACGGGTTATTGATAATGAGCCATCTTTCTTATACGAAATTATCCGAGGATGAGGCTGTGATGCGTGAATTGTCATCTTTGCTGGTAATCCGCCGGAATAAGAATACGGGAGATAAAAATGAAGGACTTGAAAATTGATGAATCTACGGGATTAGTGTTGGAAGGCGGGGGAATGCGTGGAGTATTCACCTGCGGTGTGCTTGATTATTTTATGGATCACGATATCCGGTTTCCCTATGCGATAGGAGTGTCTGCCGGTGCGTGCAACGGGTTGTCGTATGCATCACGGCAACGGGGACGTGCCAAGTACAGCAACATTGACTTGTTGGAGAAGTATGATTATATCGGTCTGAAACATTTGCTCAAAAAGCGTAATATACTGGACTTTGATCTGTTATTCAATGAATTCCCCGAACATATTCTTCCTTACGATTATGAAACATATTTTGCTTCACCGGAACGTTTTGTGATGGTGACTACGAATTGCATCACGGGAGAAGCCAACTATTTCGAAGAGAAAAAAGACAGTCGCAGGGTGATTGATATTGTCCGCGCATCCAGCAGTCTCCCTTTTGTATGTCCTATTACTTATGTAGACGGGGTTCCCATGCTCGACGGAGGAATTGTAGATTCCATTCCTTTGCAAAGAGCCATTACGGATGGCTGCACGAGAAATGTTGTGGTACTCACCCGTAACCGAGGGTATCGGAAAGATTCGAAAGACATTCGTATCCCTTCATTTGTATATCGGAAATATCCGAAGTTGCGCGAAGCGTTAAGTCGGCGGTGTGCTGTTTATAATGAGCAGTTGGAAATGGTAGAGCGCATGGAGGATGAAGGACAGATTATTGTTATTCGCCCGTTAAAACCTGTAGCCGTAGACCGCATCGAGAAAGATGTGCAAAAGCTGACAGAGTTTTATCAGGAAGGGTACGAATGTGCGAGAGCCTTACTTGAAGAATAAAGTTTCCATAGTTGAACAATAGACAGGCTCTCCATGCTTTTTTGTTTTTCTTGAATGTCAGATAGGATAATTGGGCGTGTTCCCTTTTCATTTCGAATGGGTATATTGTTCAGCAGCCTTTTTTAGTTTCCTACCCATCAATTCTACCAGAGTCTTCGGATAAAGAACTTGTATTCCCTCGGCATATCCGAAGAATACTCGTTCTAACTCATGGTTGATGACGACTTCAATTTCCAGTATGACACTTCCGTCAGCTAATCTTTCCACCACTTGCTGGCTGCGGTGTATAGGCTTGGTTATGATGTAAGGTGCTTCGGCAGCCGCTACCTTGAAACCGACTTTCTCCGCTACACTTCCAGTGTTTTTAGTGACTCCTACCAGATCATCGAAGAACGTGTTCGGATCGAAGAACGTATTTTTTATGTAATGTTCTTGTGGCAGAACCTCCAATGATTGTATTCTGTCCAAAGCTAAATTTTGCAAGATCCGTCCGTTTCCTCTGACACCATAAACGAACCATCGGTTGCGATACTCTTTTAATAGATAAGGATAAAAAATAAAGCTGTTGGCCGAACGTGCCTTGAACGAACGATATTTGAGCTGTATCGGATGCTCGTTTACAATCGCGTGATAGATCGTATCCAGATAATCCAGTCCTTTCAATGATTCATTCTTTTCAAAGTCAATGACAGGAGTGGTTTTCATCCGGGCAGAAGCAACGTGATCTTCCAGGCGGTTGATAATATCGCTCATTTCCGTAAAATAGGAGAAGCCTTTAAACTGCCTCAACACTTCCACTGCTTCCGACATCGTTTTCAGGTCTTGTTCGTTCAGCGGAGTTTGTGTAATGCTGTATTCCGGATCTTCGTATTTATAGTATTTATTTTCGTACACCACAATCGGAGCGTTATAACCCAGCTTCTCGCTGCGCATCATCTGTATATCCATTTGTACCGTACGTTTGCTTATGCCTTTATCGATGCCTTCGTATTCATAAAGGGCATCCGAGCAAGCATCTACCAAATCTTCCAACGTCCAGCGTCGATAAGGATTACGCAGACAGTTATCAATTGTTTTATAACGGATTAAGGCATTTCTATTTGCTGGCATAAGTAGAAGAATAAAGATTGGCTTCAAAAGTAGAAAAATAAATTCAGGAAAACAAAGAGGTTACAGGTCTTTATTCTTGGATGATAAAAGAAAATTCTTAGGATTTGTATCAAATTTGATACCCTTTGAAACAAAGTTTATAGGCGAAGGCGAAGATACCCCCTATCTTTGCCTTCGTCTATTTTGGATTAAAAGCTTGTATAAACTAGGAATACTTTGTTGCCATGAAAACAAACCCTTGGATGAAACTATGTAAAGGTGCAATACTTGCATTGGCAGTCTCTTACGGACTGACTTATTGCCACACCACTAAAAGCAAGTTGACCTTGGAACAGAAAGGGGATAGCCTGACTGTCATCCACATTACCAATCCGACTAATTATATATTGCTTCCTATAGAAGAGGAAGCTGCGGAAAGTCAGGTTCTGCTTGATACCGGAGAGGCTGCGGATACCGATATGGATATTCGTCTGGCACAGACTCAAGTGGACTATTTTGTTCCCTTTGCTTTGCCTGCCGGAGCGAAGGCTGCCACCGTCCGTGTTCGTAATAAATCAAAGGATGCACTTTGCTGGAAAGAAATCAAGCTATCTGATACTTTTGATACAGCCAATACGGAAAAGTTCCGCCCTGTTTACCATCATACTCCTCTCTATGGCTGGATGAATGATGCCAACGGATTGGTGTATAAAGATGGAGAATATCATTTGTATTTTCAATATAACCCTTACGGTTCTAAATGGGGAAATATGCATTGGGGACATTCTGTCAGTAAGGACCTTGTACATTGGGAACATTTGGCCCCAGCTATTGCCCGTGATACATTGGGACATATCTTTTCCGGCAGCTCTATTGTCGATCAGGAGAATGTAGCGGGGTATGGAGTAGAGAGCATCCTGGTTTTTTATACTTCTGCCAGTGACAAAAACGGGCAGGTCCAATGTCTTGCTTTTAGCAAGGATAATGGACGGACATTTATTAAATATGAGAAGAACCCCATCTTGTGCCCTGCTGATGGTTTGAGAGATTTCCGTGACCCAAAAGTGTTCCGGTATGAACCGGAAGATAAATGGGTGATGATTGTCTCCGCCGATAAAGAAATGCGTTTCTATGACTCTAAGAATCTGAAGGACTGGAACTATATGAGTAATTTCGGAGAAGGATACGGGGTACAACCTTGTCAATTTGAATGTCCGGACATGGTGGAACTTCCGGTGGATGGAGATCTGAACCGTAAGAAATGGGCATTGATAGTGAACGTCAATCCAGGATGTTATTTCGGAGGAAGTGCCACTCAATACTTTACAGGAGACTTTGATGGAAAGAAATTCAGTTGTGACAGTCAGCCGAATGTCACGAAATGGTTGGATTGGGGCAAAGATCACTATGCTACCGTTTGTTTCTCAAACACTGGAGAACGAACGATTGCTGTTCCTTGGATGAGTAACTGGCAATATTGTAATATTGTTCCGACAAAGCAATTCCGTAGTGCTAACGCTTTGCCGCGTGAGTTAAGTCTTTATACACAAGACGGTGAAATTTATCTTTCAGCAGCTCCGGTACCGGAGATAAAGACTCTGCGAAAAGAAAAGAAAGAAATTCCGGCATTTACGGTTGCCAATGATTATCATATTGATTCTTTATTGGCTGATAATGATGGTGCTTATGAACTGGCATTGGAAATTACCGTCGGGGAAGCGGAGATTATGGGATTCAGCCTCTTTAATGATAAAGGGGAAAAGGTGGATATCTACTTCAATCTTCCGGAAAAGAGATTGGTTATGGACCGGACGAAAAGTGGTATCGTGGATTTCGGAAAGAAGAGTGTACCTCATGAAATAGAGGTTCACGACCGTAGAAAGACGACTTCCATCAATTATATAGATGATTTCGCATTAGCTACCTGGGCACCGATAAAGAAAGAGAATAAATATACGTTGGATGTCTTTGTTGATAAATGTTCTGTAGAAATATTCCTGAATGGAGGAAAGGTAGCAATGACTAATCTTATCTTTCCATCGGAACCATACAACCGTATGTGTTTTTATAGCAAAGGAGGTTCATTTCAAGTAGATTCATTCAATGCGTATCGGTTGGGTTTATAATAGAAGTAGAAGTTACACAATAGATGTTTGCATAGATTCAGTGAAAGCAACAAGTATTGATTGCTTTTTAAGGATTCATAGGTTAGATTTATAAGTTAGGTTTTGTAGATTAGAATTAGGTGTTTGGTAGCTGTCAGATGTGAAATCCGGCAGCTACTTTTTATTCATCAATTATTCATCAATTTCAATTGTATATCCTCCTTGGAATATCTCTTCCGGTTGTAAGTGCTGTATCCAGTCTTTATCTTTATATTCACCAGTATAATGTGCGCGGTCGCAACGTCCGTACCAAGGTTCGATGCAGACGAAAGGAGCATTCTTTGCAGGTGGAGACCAAAGACCGACTACCGGAGCGTTAAAATGTAAACTAAGATAAGCCTGTTTCTCTTTATTATATAAGGTAACTTTACGGACCTGTTCATTTTCCAGTATCAAAGCATCTTTATCAAAAGTATGCGTGTCCAGTGGTAATAATCCGTCTGTCAACTCTAAAGAATATTCTGTGGAAGGATCAGCGCATCCCTTTTCTGAAATGAGAATATATTTCAAACCGTTTTCCTTGTCAAATCCGAAGAACCCTCTTTCAGAATTGCTTGCATCGAACTCCGGCCAATAGAAAGCTGGATGTGCCCCAATCTGAAAATACATATCCTTTTCACCGCTATTCTTTACTTCCCACATAACCTCAATTTTCTTTCCCTGGATGCGATAGCCTATTTCCAGACAGAATGAAAAAGGGTATTTATGCAAAGTTTCTTCATTGCTGACAAGGCGGTAACGTACTTCATCCTCTTTTTCAGAAATAAGAGTAAATTCCATGTCACGGGCAAAACCATGTTGAGTAAGCGTATAAGGAATCCCTTCATTCCGATACTCATTTTCCCATACGCTCCCTACAATCGGGAATAGGACAGGAGAGTGTCGCTTCCAAAAAGCAGGATCGGCTTGCCACAGATATTCTTTTCCATTGGCGACGATGCTGCAGAGTTCAGCTCCGTGAGGAGATACTTGAATCGTGAGTTGTTTGTTGGAGATTGTTTTCATATCGTTGATTTTTTCAGTTGACTACAACCAGTAGTTAACTCCATTTTTTAAGTTCTTATCACCTGCAAAGGTAATATTTTCCATACTTACTGGAGAATAGATATTCTATAATTCTTCTATTTCGAAGAATAATGTATAAAACCCTATAAAATAGCGTTCTATGCAACAAATGTTATAGCCTTTGAAACATTTTTTTCAGTCGTTTGATATAAATCAACCGTAATTTGCATCATCGATTTAGTAAAATTCGTACTTTTAATTTAATAACATCAAACTAATGCTTAGTATTATGAAGAACAAAAAACTTCTTTGTAGCGTTTGTTTCCTGTTTACTTTCATGTCAGTCCTTTGGGGGCAAAACATAACAGTGAAAGGAAACGTTACTTCAAAGACTGATGGTCAACCAATTATTGGTGCTTCCGTAGTGCAAAATGATTCTAAATCAACTGGAACTATCACAGATTTGGATGGTAACTTTACTCTTAGTGTACCAACGAATGCATTATTGGCAATTTCTTATATAGGATATAAAGAAGTAATTATTGCCGCTAAACCTTCATTGAAGATAGTGATGGAAGAGGATGCTAAGATGATTGACGAAGTGGTTGTGACAGGTTATATGGCTGAAAAGAAAGCCAGTCTGACAGGTTCGGTAGCTGTAGTGAAGATGAAAGAGGTGGCTGACATACCTACTGGTAATGTGATGTCAGGTTTGCAGGGACGTGTAGCCGGTATGAACGTAACAACTGATGGTAAACCCGGAGGTGGTAACACAGATACTAAGTTACGTGGTATTACTACCATCAACAATTCTTCTCCTCTTTATGTAATAGACGGTGTTCAGACACATGATAATGTGGCTTCTATTATCTCATCCAATGATGTTGAATCCATTCAGGTGTTGAAAGATGCAGCTTCGGCTGCCATTTATGGTGCGCAAGCTGCCAATGGTGTCATTATTATCACCACAAAACGTGCTAAGGAAGGCGATGTAAAAGTAAGTTTTGATATGTCGCTCACTGCCCAGACTTTTACTGGTGGTATTGATATGCTTGACGCTTACCAATGGGGTGATGTGTATTGGCAGGCTTATAAAAATACTTTTGGAACCAATCCCAATAGTGTAGTATATGGAAATGGAGAAAAGGCCCAACTGCAAGAATATTATTTTGACCAGAATGGAGTGAAAATAAAGTCGGGCAACACTGATTGGGCAAAGGAAATATTTGGTACGGCTTTAATGCAAAATTATAATCTTTCTCTTTCTAAAGGGTTTAAGGATGGGAATGTGGCTCTTACCTTAAATTATATGAATCAGGATGGTCTTTGCCGTAATACAGACTACGAACGTTTTAATTCGCGTTTAGCCTCTAATTTTCGCTTTGTAGATGGTAAAGTGCGTGTGGGTGAAAGTATTTCGGTGAATCACTGGTTGGAGCATCTTAATCCTGCCGGTATAGAAGAATTGGTTATTGCCCAGCATCCGGCCATTCCTGTGTATGATGAAAATGGAGGGTATGCCGGTGGCTATGTGGATATATTGGGGGATAAGCCGAATGCCATTCGCTTGACAGACAATGAAGCCAATAATCGTCACAAAAGTTGGCGTATCTTTGGCAATGTTTATTTGGAAGTGGAACCCATTAAAAATCTAGTGTTGAAGAGTCAATTTGGTTTGAACTATACTACCGGTTTCAACTCAACTTTCGTCCCCAAATGGAGTGAAGCCGATCGTAAGGTAGATGTAAATGAACTGACCGTACGACAAGATAATAGCGTGCAATGGGTATGGTCGAACACTGCCAATTATAGCATAGACCTTGGGAAGAACAATATCAGTGCAGTGATAGGAACTGAAGCTAAGAAAGAGAATGGTGAACATTTACAGGGATATGGTCGCGGATTGGTGATAGAAGATCTCGATTATCGTTACTTAGACACTGTAACTGAAGGAAAAAGTGTGAGTAACAATGCGTCTACCTATGCTATGGTCTCTTACTTTGGTAAGGTGAACTATGCGTTCGATGATAAATACCTTATATCAGGAACAGTGCGTCGTGATGCCTCTTCACGTTTCGGTAAAGGGAATAATTCTGCTATCTTTCCTTCAGTATCAGCCGGTTGGAGAGTATCGCGTGAAAAATTTATGGAATGTACGCAAAACTGGCTTTCAGATCTTAAATTGCGTGCATCGTGGGGGATAAATGGTAATGATCAGATTGATAACAATGCTACTTACAACCTCTATTACACTAACATGTCCAATGGCTCATACAATTTCAATGGGGATGGTACAACGGTATTGCCCGGAGTACAGAAAGACCGTTCGGGTAACAACGACCTGAAATGGGAAGAGACCAAACAACTGAACTTTGGTATTGATGCTGCTTTCTTTGACAACCGTTTGGGACTGACACTGGATTATTTTCAAAAAAAGACTACTGGTATGTTAATCCAGAAACCTTATATAGGAGTGATCGGTGAAGGTGGATATAAATGGTACAATGCTGCCAGTATGGATAATAGCGGTGTGGAAGCAACCTTTACTTGGCGAGATGAAATAAAGGATTTCAAGTATGATATTTCGTTCAACCTTTCCTATTATAAAAATGAAATTACCGAACTTCCGGATGTAATCAAATATACTTGGGGAGGTGGTAATGGTGTGGACAAAACTATTGTAGGTCAACCTTACGGATCATGGATGTCCTATAAAGCTGATGGTGTATTCAAAACAAAACAGGAGGTATATGAATACCTAAGTAAATATGATGTACAGATTGGTGCTCCCGGCGTAGGACGTATTCGCTACAAAGACCTTAACGGTGATAACATTATCAATACTGCTGATATGGATTGGCAAGGGAGTGACCAACCTAGATTTATTGGTGGTTTGAACATCGGTGCATCTTACAAAGGATTTGACCTTTCTGTATTCTTCAATGGTATGATTCGCGATGCATGGAACAATTCCAAGTTTTATACCGACCTTTTTCAAGGTTGGACAGGTAATCACTCTGTACGTTTGATGGATGCAATGCATGCTTGGAATGCTTATGAGCAAACCGGAGTTTATAATTGTGATATCCCTGCATTGACTGTGGTTGATAATAATGTAGAAACACGCAGTTCCACTTTCTTTATTGAAGATGGTTCTTATGTGAAGTTGAAAACTTTAACTGTGGGTTATACTTTCCCGGATAAGTGGATTAAGAAAGCGCATCTTTCCAATTTGCGTTTGTATCTGCAAGCACAGAACGTTTTTACGCTGACTAATTATACGGGGGCCGACCCGGAAGGATTGGGCTATTCATATCCCCAACCTCGTACCTATACATTTGGTCTATCACTTGGTTTTTAATTTTTATTCTAAATACAGAACATTATGAAATTGAAATATATCTTTGCAGTAGGTGTGATGGCACTATTGGCAAGTTGCGATGAGAGTCGTTTTCTAGATATTAAACCTCAGGGTACACTCAATGACGATTTGTTATCATCGGCCGATGGTGTAGAGCTTTTGGTTACTTCAGCTTATGCCGGATTGAAAGGTCCTAATCGTGATATGCACTGGGTGCCGATGACCAATTGGACGTATGGTGAAGTACGTTCGGATAATGCCTACAAAGGTGGTGGCGGTGTAAATGATGGAGACTTTTGTACGCTGCTTGAAACCTTTAAAATAGATGCTACATGGAGCAATGCCGACGAAAAATGGTTTCAACTTTATTGTTGCTTGCAACGTTGTAACAGCGCATTGCGGGTAATGAATACGCTTGATGAGAATGCTTTGCCGATGATTAAAAGTCGTAAAGCCGAAATGAAAGTGATTCGTGCACACTTCTTCTTTGAACTGGTTCGCCTTTTCAAGCAAGTACCTTATTTTGATGAGAATGTGGAAAATGATGACTATAAGTACATCCCCAACAATCAGTTTACCCGTGAAGAACTTCTGGGTAAAATAGCACAAGAATTTCTTGATGCTGCTAACGATTTGCCTGATACTCAATCTCAAGTAGGGCGTGTCACTAAGAACATTGCTTATGCTTATGCTGCCAAAGCTAGACTTTATCAGGCTTACCGACAAGATGATAATAACCAAGTGGTTGCTATTGATAAACAATTGTTAGCTGAAGTGGTGACTCTTTGCGACAAAGTAGGTGCGCAAGGAAAGGCATATACTCTTTTGAACGATTTTCAGAAACTTGATCAATTGGAATATGAAAATGGGGTAGAGTCTGTGTTTGCCGTACAATATTCGATGGATGATGAAACCGATGGTGCCGGGAATATAAACTGGAGTAATCTGTTGAATGCTCCTAAAGGTCCTTATGGTGGTGACGGATTTTTCTTACCCAGTCAGAACTTGATCAATGCCTATAAGACAGATAACTATGGATTGCCTTTGTTTGATACTTTCAACGCCGATGACTATGGAATATACGAAGGAAGTGAGCTCACCAACATTGATGCAACTGTGGATCCTCGTTTGGATTTCGTTACCGGTCGTCCTGGTATCACTTGGAAAACATATACCGTTGAGCCTTGTAAAGCAAACTGGATACGTAACAGCGGTGAATATGGCTTTAATTGTACAAAGCGCTTCTACATCTCGCCTGAAAGTGAAGATATGTTCCAAGGTTGGCCTTGGGGAGCTTCTCATCTCAACTGGCAGATAATCCGCTATGCTGATGTATTGTTATGGAAGGCTGAAGCCTTGATAGAGATTGGCGAAGCTACCGGACTGGAAGAGGCTCGCAAAATTATTAACCGTATTCGTCTGCGTGCCAAAAATAGTCCTTATGTAAAAGACTTTAAACATTCCGAACAGGATGCAGCTAATTATCTGATAGGCGAATATCCTGCTGAGGGCTGGAGTCAGGACTTTGCCCGCAAGGCATTACGTTGGGAACGCCGTATGGAGTTTGCTATGGAAGGTGACCGTTTCTTCGACTTGGTACGTTGGGGGATTGCTGCGGAAACCATGAACAGTTACATTAGTGTGGAGCAGAATAAGCGCGTTTATTATCGTGGTGCTCGCTTTGTTCGTGGTAGAGATGAATATTTGCCTATTCCCAATGCACAATATAACTTCTCTGAAGGCAATTATGTGCAGAATCCCGGATATGGTAAGTTTAACTAGTATAAATTCCTTAAATATAAATATGATGAAAATAAAAAGATATTTGCTTAGCACTTTCTGTCTGTGTTTGTTCACGGCTTGCGATAGTGATGATAATCTGTTGTGTTATGGCACTCATACTGAAATCGAAGGCGATGTTACCACATTCGGAGCTGTTGGCGATGGAAAGACGGATTGTTCGAAAGCCATTAATAGTGCTATTGCTTCCTTGCCTTCCGAAGGGGGAGTAGTGGTTATTCCTGAAGGTGATTTTGTGCTCGACGCTCCCATTGTGATTAATAAGCACAATGTGACATTCAAAGGGTTGAATCCCGGTATGCGTAGCAATATTGATGTGAATGGAATAAATGAGTTGTTGGGCCCTGGTGGCGGAAGTAAATTGGTGGCGCGTAATGCCGAAGCTGCTATAAAAGTAGAGACAGGCGTGAAGGGTGTAAAGATTATGAACCTGATGGTGTCCGGTGGTACGGAAGCTAAGAACATCGGCATACACTTTGCCGGTACGAGTGATGATGGAATGCTTTCTAATATTATTGGTATAAATTTGCATACAGGCGTCAAGATAGAACAAGCGAAAAACATGCAGATAATCAATTGCTGGGTATGTGAGCTTCCCAATAGTATGGTGCTGATTGGTGGCGAGAATATTAATATCAAGAATTGCCAACTGGGTGCTCAGCCCACTGGCATAACCTGTAAGGCGCAGGGAGTGAACAAACTTTCGTTTGTTAATAATCAGGTCTATCCTGACGGGCGTGAAAATTTAGTGCTTGATGGTTGTAATAACTGTATTGTTGAAGGTAATAATTTTAAAAGCTACTACAATGGTATTCTCGTGTTGAGTGGTAATGATAATCGGGTAAATAAGAATATTTTTTGGCTTACCGGAGCTCTTCAAAATCAGATGCTCGACCATGGTGATGACTTTGGCATAATCAATGTAAAGGGTAACAACAATATGTTTGTATCCAACAGTTTGTCATGTGAATGGGCTTATACTGATGCTGTGGCCGTAAATGCTACTCAAGGAACAGGAAATGTGTTCAAAAACTGCTTTATAGATAATTTGGAGAGTTATCGGGTATTCCTGGTGAACTCAGGAACTGAAGTTTCTAATTGTGTATCATCTGATAAGGTGAGCATAGTAGAATAACCTCCTCAACATACACCATTATTAATATAGTAACACCATGAAGATAAATAAATTCTTAATAAGCGGAATGCTCCTGATGTTGGGCACATCTTGCAGCAATGACGATACCTATACTCTCTGTGATGAATGTAACGGTCAGAAGATTATAGACATAACCCAATTCGGACTTCCAACCGATGGGTCCACTGATTGTGCTGATCTTATAAATGCTATTATAGCCGATCTTCCGCCCGAGGGAGGAACGATACTTATTCCCGAAGGTACTTTTCGTTTGGATAGTCCCATTCAACTTACGCGTAATTTCGTAACATTGAAAGGTGTGAACGATGAAGCGGTTACTGCTGCTGCCGATACGCGGGAAAGTCGTCTGGTGCTTGGAAATGCCGAATATGCGTTACACGTTGCCCCTGTTGCCGATATAGACGGACGCAAAAACCGCATTAGCGGTGTGGAGGTAAACGGACTTACGCTTGTGGGGAAGGGGGACCATCAGGGAACCGGAATTTATGTAGAACATGATAATGACCGCCTGCACTTCTTCAATATTAAAATGGAAAATATGTACCAGGGCATTAAACTCCAAGGGTGTGACGCCATAACATTAGCTCGGATAGATGCAACCGATGTAGTGAATGGCATTGATATGAATGGTGGCATACAGAATATGGTAACCAATTCTGTATTCGGCTCAACACAGGGCGGTGTAACGGCACGTATTTCCGGAGAAAGTAATCTGATATTTTCTCACAACAAACTAACGGCAAATGATGATCGCTGTGCTAATTTTATAGGTTGTAACCGGGTGAATATCTCGGATAATGAATTTACAGGAAACAAAATGACTTTCTTTGATATAAGCGGACAAAACAATCTGATAAGCGATAACTTGTTCACTGTAAACAGAAGCGAAAATCAACTCAATGGCAAAGAAGCAGACTATGGCGTGATTCATGTGAAAGGCGAATATAATCATTTCACATCGAACACCATTCAGGTGTCTTGGAGTGACAATATAGAAAACCCTGTGACTGTAAATGCTGCGGAAGGTGAAAATAATCGTTTCGCAAGTTTCACGATAGAGAATACGAGCAGCAATCAGGTATTTTATATCAGCGAGTCGTCCGAAGTGATAGATTGTGGAGTGACGGAAGAAAATATAAAGGTGAAACCTTCCGAAGCGCAGGATTTGACAAATGCAGCTTACGTGATAACGTATGATACTCCCGAAGAGATAGAAGATGATGATGAAAAAGCTTCCTATGCGTGGTTCAAGAAGCAATTTGTAAATGGTAAAGTCATTACTTCCGCTACATTGACTGATGAGGACCTTTCTGCTTATGATGTTATTTGGGTACATATAGACCGTGTCGGCATTGGAGCAGGATGGGATAAATTACCTTTGTCTGCTGATGCAATTGCCGCGTTGGCTACTTATTATAAGAATGGCGGAAATCTGTTCTTAAGCAATCATGCGACTCAATTGGTTGTACCATTTGGACGTACCGAACGGCTACCAGGAATATTTGCAGATGGTGAAGGAGGAGATGGGGCAGACATTTGGACAATTAATGCCAATATCGGAATGGAGTATGATCATCGGGCTCATCCGGTTTTTGCTGGTATGGTTACTTCTTCCCAATTCCCCCATGAAACATTCCCGTTGATCGGGCCTGGACGGCGTGAAGACCATAACTGTATGTGGGACTTGAATTCTTATGGCTTCCCCGCTCTTTATCCCAATGCAGGAAATGTGGTGAAAGCGTTTGAAGAAGAAAATAAAGCTACCGTTTTGGCGACTTGGGGACACGTAACGGATTATTGTTGTGCCGGAATGGTAGAGTTTGCTCCGACAGCGGAATATCAAGGTACATGTATAGCTCTCGGTCTGGCTGCTTACGAATGGAATCAGAATAGTAATATAAACGTTTATCAAGATAATATTGTGCTCATGACGAAGAATATATTACATTATCTAAGCGCTAAGAAATAGATCGGTAACATTTTTTTTATCTTTTGAAACAAAAGTGATAGGTGTAACTATCCGTTGCACCTATCTTTGCATGGTGACAAATAGAAGACATTGAATATTAATAATTAACTCTAATACCATCTGACATGAATGTATTATTCTCGTTTAAACAAGTACAGACCTTTTTGACTATTCTGGTTATGATGATTTTCTCATTTTTGGATGCTTCGGCCGATACTTCTTCCTTATTAATAAAAGATTTGGGTGAAGGACATTGCCTGGTACAGATAAATACAAATCAACGTTATTTGCTTTTACCTGTAGAGGAGGTAATGCCTGATGTACGTGTCAGCATGATCGTTAATAATAAAGAGGTGAATGTTGCGGATGTTCGTCTGGCAGTGAACAGAGTGGACTATTTTGTTCCGCTGGATCTTTCGGCTTATGCTGGTAAAAACATACTGTTGAAATTTAAATTAGGCTCGAATGATCCTATACGGGGGAAACTTTCTGCTGTTTGTTGCAAGGAAATGAAATTGTCCGACACGTTCGATACGGGCAACCGTGAAAAGTTCCGTCCTACTTATCATTTCTCACCTCTTTATGGGTGGATGAATGATCCTAATGGAATGGTATATAAAGACGGTGAATACCACCTTTTCTATCAATACAATCCTTATGGTTCCAAATGGGGAAATATGAGTTGGGGACATGCTATCAGCCAAGATCTTGTAAACTGGAAACATCTTCCTGTAGCTATTGCTCCCGATGCATTGGGGACAATTTTCAGTGGCTCGGCAGTTGTCGATTTTGATAATACAGCCGGTTTTGGTGCAGGTGCCATTATCGCCATCTATACACAAAACAGTGACCGACAAGTACAAAGCATTGCTTACAGTACTGACAACGGACGTACTTTCACCAAATATGAGAATAATCCGGTACTGACGTCCGAAGCGCGTGACTTCCGCGACCCGAAAGTATTTTGGTATGAAAACACCAAACGCTGGATCATGGTATTAGCAGTAGGGCAGGAGATGCAGATATTCTCTTCTCCTAATCTGAAAGATTGGACCTTTGAAAGTCGTTTCGGTGAAGGGCAAGGTGCACATGGTGGTGTTTGGGAATGTCCCGATTTGTTTGAACTTCCAGTAGAAGGTACCAATGATAAGAAATGGGTGCTGCTTTGTAATTTGAATCCCGGAGGTCCTTTCGGAGGAAGTGCTACTCAATATTTTGTAGGCTCCTTCAACGGAAAAGAGTTTGTAAACGAATTCCCTTCCAAAACCAAATGGATGGACTGGGGAAAAGACCATTACGCCACCGTAACTTGGAGCGATGCTCCCGACAACCGCCGTATCGCTATCGCATGGATGAGCAACTGGCAATACGCAAACGATGTTCCTACCTCCCAATACCGTAGCCCGAATTCCGTTCCCCGTGACTTGAGCCTGTTTACCGTAGATGGTGAGACTTACCTCCAATCAGCTCCCTCTCCCGAACTGCTGGCTTTGCGTGATGCTTCCAAGAAACGCTCGTTCAAAGTAAACGGAACACGCACAATCAAAGAAATGATTCCCGGCAATGACGGTGCATACGAAATAGAATTGACAATCGAAAATCAACGTGCAGACGTAATCGGCTTCCGTCTCTACAATGACAAAGGCGAAGAAGTGGATATGCAGTATGACATGAAAGAAAAGAAATTCTCAATGGATCGTCGCAAGAGCGGAGAGGTCAGCTTCAATGAGAATTTCCCGATGTTGACCTGGACAGCAATTGAACAAGGTGGAAACGAGGAACAAGGCGGCAAAGAGGCATTGAAACTCCGTCTGTTTGTGGATAAATCCAGTGTGGAAGCCTTTGGAAATGGTGGACGTTTTGTGATGACCAATCAGGTATTCCCTTCGGAACCTTACAATCATATCAACTTTTACAGTAAAGGAGGAGCTTATAAAGTAGATTCGTTTGTGGTTCATAAGTTGAAGCCATAAATATCTCTTGTTCGCCCTATGCGCTCTTTATTTGTTTCCCTATGGATGAATACATCTTTCCTTAAGGGATAGTAGGTGGATAGTAGGGATATACTTGTGTTAAACCTACGGTATTACTGATTCGTCACGGCCGTGACGAATTCCTACCACGGCCGTGGTAAGTTAGTAATACCGTAGCTTCAAGGTTACTATGCCGTAGGTTTAAGATAAAGATACCGTAGGCTTGAGGTATTGATGCAATAAGGAGAGCGTGATTCATATAGGCGACGAACAGATAACTAACGGTAAGTACCCACACGACTAACATCAGATTGTAAATTGAATCATATAACTGCATGATATAAATAGAATAAGTACTCATGCAAAATATAATTTTATATTATTAGGCACGGATTACGCGGATTAGACGGTTGCTATCTGATAGCCATCATTCAAGAAGCCGTGTAATCCGCCTAATCCGTGCCTAAATTTATGATATAAACAAATGATGATAACATATTTAGATAAAAAAAACAATGGAAAACAGTAAAAACTCTTCCCTTTCCAAACTAATCCCGGTGATGCTTTGCTTCTTTGCCATGGGATTTGTTGACCTGGTAGGCATTGCCTCCAATTATGTAAAGGCAGACCTCGGTCTGTCGGACTCGCAGGCGAATATCTTCCCTTCACTGGTATTCTTCTGGTTTCTGATTTTCTCCGTACCCACAGGCATGTTGATGAGCCGCATCGGTCAGAAGAAAACCGTATTGCTTAGTTTGCTTGTGACTTCTGCTTCTTTGTTATTGCCGGTTTTCGGAGACAGCTATATGCTGATGCTGATTTCTTTCTCCCTTCTGGGCATCGGAAACGCGTTGATGCAGACTTCCCTGAATCCGTTGCTTTCTAACATCGTACGTGGCGACCGTTTGGCAAGTAGCCTGACTTTCGGCCAGTTTGTGAAAGCCATTGCCTCTTTCCTTGCTCCTTATATTGCCATGTGGGGAGCGACACAAGCCATTCCGACTTTCGATTTAGGCTGGCGCATCCTGTTCCCGATTTACATGATTGTAGCCGTTATTGCTATCCTGTTGCTCAATGTCACACAGATTAAAGAAGAAAAAGAAGAAGGCAAACCGTCTACTTTCGGACAATGTCTCGCTTTGCTTGGCAAACCGTTTATCCTGCTTTCTTTTATCGGTATCATGTGTCACGTTGGAATTGATGTGGGAACAAACACCACTGCCCCCAAGATTTTGATGGAACGTCTCGGCATGGGCCTTGATGATGCGGCTTTTGCAACAAGCCTTTATTTCATCTTCCGTACGGCAGGCTGCTTCCTCGGTTCTTTCATTTTACGTAAGATGTCACCGAAGTCTTTCTTCGGCATTAGTGTTGTGATGATGCTGATAGCGATGGCAGGTTTGTTTATGTTCCATGACAAGACAATGATTTATGTATGCATCGGCCTGATTGGTTTCGGCAATTCCAATGTGTTCTCCGTAGTCTTCTCTCAGGCATTGCTTTACCTACCGGGTAAGAAAAATGAAGTTTCCGGTCTGATGATTATGGGACTGTTCGGCGGCACGGTATTTCCGTTGGCTATGGGAGTAGCATCCGATGCCATGGGACAGAGTGGGGCAGTAGCCGTAATGACAGTGGGCGTGCTTTATCTCTTGTTCTATACATTCCGTATTAAAAAATAATTTTATAACTTTGGAAACAATAAAATCCGTAGATCATGAATAATATAATCGTAGGAATGGGCGAAGCACTTTGGGATGTGTTGCCCGAAGGAAAGAAAATAGGTGGTGCTCCGGCAAACTTTGCCTATCATGTATCACAGTTTGGTTTTGATAGTCGCGTGGTGAGTGCCGTGGGCAAGGATGAGTTGGGAGACGAGATTCTATACGTATTCAACGAGAAGAAACTGAAAACGCAGATTGAACAAGTGGATTATCCTACCGGTACGGTACAGGTAACACTGGATAACGAGGGAGTGCCTTGTTACGAAATCAAAGAAGGCGTGGCATGGGATAACATACCTTTCACGGATGAACTGAAACGTTTGGCATTGAGTACGCGTGCCGTTTGCTTCGGTTCCCTGGCTCAACGTAATGAAGTGAGCCGTGCCACTATCAACCGTTTTCTGGATACGATGCCCGACATAGACGGACAACTGAAAATCTTTGATATTAATCTCCGCCAGGACTTCTACACCAAAGAGGTATTGCGCGAATCTTTCCGCCGTTGCAACATTCTGAAGATAAACGACGAAGAACTGGTGACCATCAGCCGTATGTTTGGCTATCCCGGCATCGACTTACAGGATAAATGTTGGATTCTGTTGGCAAAATACAACCTGAAGATGTTGATTCTGACTTGCGGAATTAATGGCAGTTATGTGTTTACCCCGGGTGTTGTCTCTTTCCAGGAGACGCCGAGAGTTCCGGTTGCCGATACGGTGGGGGCAGGTGATTCCTTTACGGCTGCTTTCTGTGCTTCCATTCTCAATGGAAAACCGGTACCAGAAGCTCACAAACTTGCCGTTGAAGTTTCTGCTTATGTCTGCACGCAAAGCGGTGCAATGCCCGAACTTCCGCAGGTTTTGAAAGACAGGCTGATGTAATTTCTCTATTGATGTAAATGTAGGGACGAAAAGAATCCAAAAGTGAAAATCCTTCTTACTACGGTATGTTGTAGTAAGGAGGATTTTTTTAATTCAAATCTTTTCGGATATCACCTCTTTTCTTCTCTTTTTATTGTTGGATTTTTAGCTAATTGTATATCTTTGCACGATTCACAAGATAATAACTAAAAAGAGAATGTCACATTATGAAACACGTTTCTATTTTATTCCGCTCGAAATGCTGGAATGTATTTTTGCTTCTATGCATAGCCCTTCCCTCATTAGCACAAAAAGAGTTTAAAATCGATCAGGTATCTGTCGTTAATGTAGGCGACGGAAGATTCTTGTACCGAGACTTGATGACGGAAAAACCGCTCAACGGCGAACATCGTATCATTGACGGTTATCACTCTGCGTATATACTGGCCTCTTTTAAAGATGGTTTTTATGATGGCAAATATGAAGAGCATTTGGATAACATTCTGATAAATGAAGGCGTCTACAAAGATGGACGGAAGAATGGCTTATTTAAAATCTATTCTAAGTTTGACGGTAAACTGAAAGAAGAAAAGTCTTATAAGGAAGGAAAGTTGAACGGTACGAGCAAAACGTTCTTTACTGACGGAAAAATAGAAAGTGAGAAAAACTACCGGATGGGCAAGGAGGATGGAAAACATTTGTCGTATGATTATGACGGAACTCTGCGGATGGACCATAATTATAAGGATGGTAAACAAGTAGGGAAACAATATACTTTCATGAAGGGTACTTATGAACTATACGAAACGGTTTATTATAATAACGAAGGGTTGAAGGATGGAGAATATTCGTCCATCTTTACTTTTGGAGCTCCTCATGTATTGGGTAGTTACAAGAATGGGCAGAAGAACGGTCGTTGGACAGAGATTGCAGAGAGTGGCGATACCATTGTAATTGAAACTTATCTGAATGGAAAAGAAGAAGGCCTGCACGTTTCATACAGTGGTGAGACAGGGATGCGTACCAAAGAATATTATCTGAAAAATGACCGCAAGGACGGAATCTATCGTGAATATGACTTGAAAAATGGCGAATTGAAGTACGAGGCAACCTATCAGTTTGGCAGACTGCACGGAAAAGCACGCCAGTTAGTGGTGGACAATCGCTTTGATTATTGGGAAACTTCTACATACGTCAACGGACGGCAAAACGGTCCTTTTGAATCTCGTTATGTGAAGAATAACAAGCTCCGCGAATGTGGAGAATATAAGAACGGTCACCGGGTAGGACGTTGGAAACTTTATACCATTGATGGCAAACTGGAAAGGGAATGGGATGAAAACTAGGTCTTATCAACTGTCATATAGGTTGTAGGTGTTATACAGAGTGCAAGGCGTAGCCGTACAGACATAAAAAAAGGAGCAACGCCTTGCTCCAACCTTTGTTAACCTTAAATCTAATACTATGAAAAACACATTGCAAAGATACGGACTTCTGTTAAATCTGCAAATAATCCAAATAAAAAGAGATGTTTTATAACATTTATTGAGTGTTTGTCTTACGCTTTATACTTTTGTTAATAGTTTCCGGTTGAATATTGGGAACTGTTTTGCATTTCTTTGGAGGGTAATGATGAGAATAATTGGGTGATAGATAGCATACTCACAGTTTTATTTCTTATTTTTGTTCTCAATCGTCCATTTGGGTCATAGAAAGAAATACGAAAAAAATGAGAATGATGGGATATACAAAGTGGATAGCAGTCTTGCTCTGTCTTCTTGGCATGACGGCTTGTCGGCAGGACACACACCGCTTCCGTATCGGGGTGGCGCAATGTAGTGATGACTCCTGGCGGCATAAGATGAATGATGAAATTCTTCGCGAAGCAATGTTCTACGATGGGGTATCGGTTGAAATCCGGTCGGCTGCGGATGATAATCGCAAACAGGCGGAGGACGTTCATTATTTTATAGATGAAGGGGTTGACTTATTGATTATTTCTGCCAACGAAGCGGCCCCCATGACTCCGATTGTAGAGGAAGCCTATCAAAAGGGAATACCTGTCATCCTGGTAGACCGGAAGATTCTTTCTGATAAATATACTGCCTATATCGGTGCCGACAATTATGAAATAGGACGTGCGGTAGGCAATTATATTGCGTCAAGCCTGAAAGGAAAAGGGAATGTGGTGGAACTTACTGGACTGGGTGGCTCAACTCCTGCCATGGAACGCCATCAAGGATTTATGGCTGCTATCAGTAACTTTCCGGATATCAAACTGATTGATAAAGCGGATGCTGCGTGGGAGCGTGAACCGGCGGAAGTGGAAATGGATAGTATGCTCCGTCGGCATCCGAAGATAGACGCCGTGTATGCGCATAATGACCGTATCGCTCCGGGAGCTTATCAGGCTGCAAAGAAAGTGGGACGGGAGAAGGAAATGATTTTTGTCGGTATCGATGCTCTCCCCGGCAAAGGCAACGGATTGGAAATGGTGCTCGACAGTGTGTTGAATGCTACTTTTATTTATCCGACCAATGGCGACAAAGTGATGCAACTGGCAATGAATATCCTTGAGAAAAAGCCTTATCCCCGGGAAACGGTCATGAACACTGCGGTGGTCGACCGTACGAATGCGCATGTCATGCAACTTCAGACAACTCACATCTCGGAACTGGATCAGAAGATTGAAACATTGAACGGACGTATCGGCGGATATCTGTCTCGGGTTGCTACACAGCAGGTGGTGATGTATGGCGGTTTGGTTATTCTTCTATTGGTGGCAGGCTTATTATTGGTAGTCTATAAATCTCTCCGTGCTAAAAATCGTCTGAATAAGGAACTTTCCGAGCAGAAGAAACAGCTGGAAGAGCAACGGGACAAGTTAGAGGAACAACGTGACCAATTAGAAGAACAGCGGGACAAACTGGAAGAGCAACGGGATCAGCTCATCCAGCTTTCTCATCAACTGGAAGAGGCAACGCATGCCAAACTGGTGTTCTTCACAAATATATCTCACGATTTCCGTACTCCGCTTACATTGGTTGCCGATCCGGTAGAACATTTATTGGCCGATCATACACTAAGTGGAGATCAGCATCGAATGTTGATGCTGATTCAACGAAACGTGAATATCCTCTTACGTCTTGTCAATCAGATTCTGGATTTCCGTAAATACGAGAACGGTAAGATGGAATATACACCTGTTCAGATAGATGTTCTTTCCTCTTTTGAGGGCTGGAACGAATCATTCCTTGCAGCGGCCCGGAAGAAACACATTCATTTCTCTTTTGATAATATGCCGGATACGGATTACCATACATTGGCGGATATGGAAAAGTTGGAACGTATTTATTTTAATCTGCTTTCCAACGCGTTCAAGTTCACACCGGAAAATGGAAAGATAACGGTTCGTTTATCTTCCTTAACGAAAGAGGATACTCGCTGGATTCGTTTTACTGTTGCCAATACCGGTTCAATGATTTCCGCCGAACATATTCGGAGCATTTTCGATCGTTTTTATAAAATAGACATGCACCATGCCGGTTCGGGAATCGGGCTTGCATTGGTCAAAGCTTTCGTTGAATTGCATAAAGGTACAATTTCTGTGGAAAGTGATGAAAAGCAGGGCACTGTTTTTACCGTTGATTTACCGGTACAGACTTGTGAAACTATTCTGGCCGAAGATTCTCTAAAGTCATCAATCTCTGCAGTTCCTTTAAATCCTGCTTCTCCCGGATCTCCCGCCTCTTCCGACCTGAATGGAACTTTAGCTGCCGAAGAAGAGGAACTGGAAAAAGGCTATGATTCTTCCAAACCTTCCGTTTTGGTAATTGATGATAATGCAGATATCCGTTCGTATGTACGCGGATTACTCCATACCGATTATACTGTAATTGAAGCAGCAGACGGTTCGGAGGGCATCCGCAAAGCAATGAAATATGTTCCGGACTTGATAATCTCTGATGTGATGATGCCTGGTATTGATGGAATAGAGTGCTGTCGTCGGCTGAAAAGCGAACTGCAAACCTGCCATATCCCTGTCATCTTATTGACAGCCTGTTCTTTGGATGAACAACGGATTCAGGGATATGACGGAGGTGCGGATTCTTATATCTCCAAGCCCTTCAGTTCGCAATTGCTGTTGGCACGCGTTCGTAATCTGATAGATTCACATCGCCGCCTGAAACAGTTCTTTGGTGACGGACAAACGTTGGCGAAAGAGGATGTCTGTGATATGGATAAAGATTTTGTGGAAAAATTCAAGGCTTTGATTGAAGCAAAGATGGGAGACTCAAATTTGAATGTAGAAGATTTGGGTAAGGATATGGGATTAAGTCGTGTGCAGCTCTATCGCAAAATAAAATCCTTGACTAATTATTCTCCGAATGAATTGCTTCGTATCGCTCGTTTAAAGAAAGCTGCTTCCCTGCTTGCTTCGTCGGATATGACAGTGGCAGAGATTGGTTATGAAGTCGGTTTCAGCTCTCCTTCTTATTTTACCAAATGTTATAGAGAGCAGTTTGGAGAAAGTCCGACAGATTTGCTGAAGAGGAAAGGATAGAATCAAAACTATTCACGTTAGAATACAATAAATCCCGGTAACTTGAATTTTCAATGTTTGCCGGGATTTATTGATATGTGTTAGTTATGAATCAATAAACTTTTATCTGCGTTTCCTTGATTATACCAGTTTTGTTCGTTTTTGCCACTACTTTGCGCCCATTTTGCAAATCCTTTATAGGCTTCCAAGAAATTAGCTTTTTCAATAGCATGCGCTGCGTTGCCTGGTACTCTTAATCCCCAAATCAGGCGTCCTGCACTAAAATAATAATTATCATCTTCTTCGTCCCCGTTTGTATATATCGGTAGCAGATTTTTATCATTGAATGGATATTGGTAAGTGATCGGTTCAATACCATTCATATGGATTTCTGTTCCGCTATCATTACGTTTTAAATACAAGTCGAATTCATCGCCTTCTAATATTTCCTTTACTTCTTTTCTCTTCTTTAGGGTGATCAGAATATTGATCTCCGGTAAATCACTTGTTGCTACCAAAGCATTCTTTTCTGTATTATAATATTGGCTGCCTGCAGGTTTAGCCAGATTCTTAATTAAAGGGCTGTAATCAATGATAAGATGTTTATTGGGGACAAGTTCTACTCCGTCGATCGCAGGAATCACGTTTTTAGTTTCATAAACTTCTATACTTTCCACTTCGTCAGAATCTATTTCTTTCAGTCTTAAATAAGGGGAATAAGGGAATATTCCTCCGATAGCTTTTAGACGTAACCCTATTTGTATATACTGCGCAGTGTATTTTTTGTCAACCTTTCTAATACCTTGGAACTGCACCTTATAATTGACTACAAAATCATTAAAGTCATAATCTCCTAATGATGGAAATTGGTCTTCAAACATGATTGTTCCCCAACCATCTTTGGGATGAAAAATGACTCCTTTTGACAATTGGATGTCATCTTCTATATCATGCCCACGAGTGATTGACCGGGTGGTGTTAGATTTGGATTTGGCATCATTAGCAATGTTCAGTGAGAAACTTCTATCTGCATTTACAGGTATGGCTACTTTTTTGGTTTCATTGGTGCTGGTTTTGTACTGGGCATACAATGTATTTACGTAGGTTGGGATGCTCAAAGGGAGACTTGAAATTTCTGTATCTACAGGAATGTCGGCTATTTTCTCTTCTTTACTACATGCTTCATCCAAAAAGAAGGAAACCATAGTGGGGGTAGTAGCAGCTACTGTTCCTGCGGCTACTTGAGTTAATTTCCATTGAAAGCCTGCGGGTATATCCAGGTCTTTTACTTGAATTTCTTTTTCAGGTTGCTTGCTTTCATCATAAAGGTTCTTCTCACAGGAGCTGAAAGCGAATACTCCCAATAAACAAGAAGCGAATAGAATTGTCTTCTTTTTCATAACAGCAGTGCTTGTTTTGTTAATAATAGGGTTGCTTTTAATGGGTACAAAGGTCGGGATTATTTGTAAATAAAGCAAATAAAGTTGCATATTTTATTTGAAATGCTTTTGTTATTTGCAAATTCTCTTCTTTTTATCTAGCTTTGGGAATGAAATAAATAAAGTCCAGGCGATGAAAGATTATAAAGTAGATAAGGCAAGCCTTTCCACATCCTTTTGTCAGGAGGTGTATCAGGTTGTTCGGGAAATTCCGGTAGGTAAAGTTTCTACCTATGGGGGAATTGCCGCATTATTGGGAATGCCTCAATGTTCCCGTATGGTGGGGCGTGCCTTGAAACAGGTTCCGGATGATTTATCTACGCCTTGTCACCGGGTTGTCAATGCATCGGGACGCCTTGTTCCGGGGTGGACAGAGCAGAAACAACTCTTGTTGGAAGAAGGGATCTCTTTCAAGCAAAATGGATGCGTAGACTTGAAAAAGCATCTTTGGAATTACTCCGTATCTGAATGAAATTTGCATATTTAATCTATTTCCCTTACCTTTGTGCCAACAATATGCAAGAACAGACTGTTATTTATTTATGAAAATACTGTTTTCTACTGTTCATTGAGAGGATAATCTTATCAAATTCTATTCCTTTTAAACTACTCAGTCTGTCTTTTAAAACCATTTTAAAAAACGTCGGATCATCATGTTGTCATGTGACATGACTGAACCATGCGAACATTCAACTTGTTTATCGTAAGTGAGAATGAGGAACGCAGCAGTTGAAAACAAAACAACTATTATAATCTAAACCAATATATTATATGAGTAAAATAGAAATAAAGGATTTGTACCTTATCTTTGGTCACGAGAAGCAGAAAGCACTCAAGATGTTGAAAAAAGATAAGAGTAAAGAGGAAATTCTGAAAGATACCGGTTGTACGGTAGGAGTGAAAGATGCCAATCTTTCAATTAATGAAGGAGAGTTTTTTGTGATAATGGGACTCTCGGGAAGTGGAAAATCGACATTACTGCGTTGTATCAATCGTCTGATACGTCCTACTGCCGGACAAGTGCTTGTAAACGGAGTAGATATATCTAAAATATCCGAAAAAGAGTTATTGCAAGTTCGCCGGAAAGAGTTGGCGATGGTTTTCCAGAATTTCGGTCTGTTACCTCACCGTTCCGTATTGAGCAATATCGCGTTCGGTCTCGAACTTCAGGGAGTGAAGAAAGAGGAACGTGAGAAGAAAGCGATGGAAAGTATGAAGCTTGTCGGATTGAAAGGATATGAAAATCAGATGGTGGGCGAGCTTTCCGGTGGAATGCAACAGCGTGTCGGACTGGCCCGTGCTCTGGCTAATAATCCCGAAGTGCTTTTAATGGATGAGGCTTTCTCTGCGCTCGATCCTCTGATTCGTGTGCAAATGCAGGATGAACTGCTGGCTTTGCAGTCGAAGATGAAAAAAACAATTGTCTTTATTACCCATGACTTGAGTGAAGCGATTAAACTGGGCGACCGTATTGCCATTATGAAAGACGGAGAGGTGGTGCAGGTAGGTACTTCAGAAGAAATACTGACCGAACCGGCTAACGATTATGTAGCCCGTTTTGTTGAAAACGTGGACAGGAGTAAAATTATCACCGCTTCTTCTTTAATGATTGACAAACCACTGGTGGCCCGTCTGAAGAAAGAGGGACCTGAAGTATTGATTCGTAAGATGCGTGCGAAGAATATCACCGTATTACCTGTCATAGACGCCGATGATAAACTGGTCGGAGAAGTACGTCTGAACGACCTGCTTAAGTTACGTAGCAGACAGGAAAAATCCATTGAAACGATTGTGCGTACAGAAGTACATTCTGTATTGGAGGATACAGTGTTGGAGGATATACTTCCTTTAATGACAAAGAGCAATTCGCCGGTATGGGTGATTGATGAGACGCATGAGTTTTTAGGAACAATCCCGCTTTCCTCCTTAATCATCGAAGTGACGGGGAAAGATAAAGAAGAAATAAACGAAATAATTCAAAACGCAATAGATTTATGATAAATATAGGACAATATATAGAGATGGCCATCAATTGGATGATGGTACATTTTTCCACTTTCTTTGATGCCGTGAATGCAGGCATCGGTAGTTTTATTATAGGATTCCAACACGTACTTTTTGGAATACCTTTTTATATAACCATTCTAGTGCTTGCTGCACTCGCATGGATGAAGGCAGGACGTGGTACGGCAATTTTCACCGCATTGGGATTATTACTGATTTATGGAATGGGATTTTGGGAGGCTACTATGCAAACCCTGGCTCTTGTTTTTTCATCTACCTGTCTGGCCCTGATTGTTGGTGTACCTTTAGGAGTGTGGACGGCAAACAGTCCGCGTGCAGAGAAAATACTTCGTCCTGTTCTCGACTTGATGCAGACGATGCCTGCTTTTGTTTATCTGATTCCTGCCGTTTTATTTTTCGGATTGGGAGCAGTGCCAGGAGTGTTTGCCACCATTATCTTTGCTATGCCTCCTGTGGTCCGCCTTACCGGATTGGGAATACGGCAAGTTCCTAAAAATGTAGTGGAAGCTTCCCGTTCGTTCGGAGCTACCCGTTGGCAGTTATTGTATAAAGTGCAGCTTCCTTTGGCGTTGCCCACTATCCTGACTGGTGTCAACCAGACAATAATGATGTCGCTTTCTATGGTTGTCATTGCTGCCATGATTGCTGCCGGTGGTCTGGGAGAAATTGTATTGAAAGGTATTACCCAAATGAAAATCGGACTTGGGTTTGAAGGTGGTATAGCAGTTGTTATTTTAGCTATTATCTTAGACCGTATCACACAAGGAATGGCAGGACGAAAAAATAAGAACTAAACGGAAAGGATAAAATACGTATGAGAATATATAAAATAGTAGGAATAGTATTGTCAGCTATGCTTTTGCTAGCTTCCTGTACTAATTCAGGCTTAGAGAAAAAGAAAGTAAAAATAGCCTATGCCAATTGGCTGGAAGGTATTGCCATGAGTCATTTGGCCAAGGTGGTATTGGAAGAGCATGGATATGAGGTTGAATTGCAAAATGCTGATCTTGCCCCTATTTTTGTATCTATGTCAGGAAAGAAATCTGATGTCTTTCTGGATGCATGGTTACCAATAACGATGAAAGATTATATGGATCAGTATGGAGACAGCATCGAATTTTTGGGGGAGGTATATGGAGAAGCCCGTGTAGGACTGGTTGTTCCTCAATATGTTACGATCCAGTCTATTAGTGAGCTGGAAGCTAACAAAGACCGTTTTTCTTCCGAAATAGTAGGAATTGATGCGGGAGCAGGGATAATGAAGACGACCGATAAGGCCATTGCTGCTTACGGACTTGATGGGTATACCCTCATGACTTCAAGTAGTTCCACCATGCTGGCTTCTTTGAAAAAAGCGATGGACAAAGGAGAATGGATTGTCATTACGGGGTGGACACCGCATTGGATGTTCGACCAGTTTGACTTGAAATTCTTGGATGATCCGAAGAAAGTATATGGAGACTTGGAAGAAATACATGCTATTGCATGGAAAGGATTCAGTGAGAAAGATCCGTTTGCTGCCGAATTCTTTGGCAACATTAAACTAACGACAGAAGAACTTAGCTCTTTTATGACAGCTATGAAGGATGCCCGGATGGATGAAGAAGAAATAGCCCGCAAATGGAGGGATGAACATCGGCAGTTGGTGGATAGTTGGATTCCGAAGTCTGAGAATAAATAGATTGGAGCATTGTTATTCTTAATTTTAAATATAAAATAGACATGAACTCTAGTGGGAAAAAGGGAGTATTGTTTATGTTAGACAGAGTTCATACAATAAAAAAAACGGTAATCTTCTACAAGATTACCGTTTTATATTTATAGGGTATTACTATTATTCAGCACCCCAGTTTTCTCTAGCCAAACGTTTGTAGCTGTTGTAACGCCATTTAGCGTTTTCTTCAGCAGCTTTAAACAGTTCTTCAGCTTCAGCAGGATATTGTTTCATTACAGAAGCGTAACGAACTTCACCCTTCAAGAAACCTTGGAAATCTTCCCAGTTCGGTTCTTTGCTATCCAATTGGAATGGGTTCTTGCCTTCTTCTTCCAAAGCCGGGTTGTAACGCCACAAGTGCCAGTAACCGCACTTAACAGCTTTTTCTTCTTCTTCCTGGCTCTTACCCATACCTGCTTTCAGACCGTGGTTGATACATGGAGCGTAAGCGATAATCAAAGATGGTCCCGGATATGCTTCAGCTTCACGGATAGCTTTCAGAGTTTGAGCTTGGTCAGCACCCATAGCGATCTGTGCAACATATACATAACCGTAAGTAGTAGCCATCAGACCGAGGTCTTTCTTACGTACGCGCTTACCAGCAGCAGCGAACTTAGCGATAGCACCTACCGGAGTAGCTTTAGAAGACTGACCACCTGTGTTAGAGTAAACTTCAGTATCCAGAACGAGGATGTTAACGTCCTTACCGGAAGCGATTACATGGTCAAGACCACCATAACCGATATCGTAAGAAGCACCGTCACCACCAATGATCCACTGGCTGCGTTTTACAAGATATTGTTGCAGTTCAGCGATTTGTTTGCAGTGGTTACATTTATCCTTGTTAGCTTCAACAACCGGAATGATCTTAGCAGCCAATTCCTTAGTCTTGTCCGCATCCAGCATATTGTTGATCCATTCAGCGAACAGTTCTTTCACTTCAGCAGGAGTGCAATCAGCAGCAATAGCCTCGTTCATCACTTTCACGAGACGAGCACGCATCTTTTCGTTAGCCAGTTCCATACCCAAACCGAATTCACAGAAGTCTTCGAACAGTGAGTTAGCCCAAGCAGGACCGTGTCCGTTTTCGTTTGTAGTATACGGAGTAGAAGGAACAGAACCAGAGTAGATAGAAGAACATCCGGTAGCGTTAGCAACCATTTCACGGTCACCGAACAATTGAGAAATCAATTTCACGTATGGAGTTTCACCACAACCAGAGCAAGCGCCGGAGAACTCAAACAACGGAGTAGCGAACTGTGAGTTCTTCACGTTAGCCTTGATATCAACAAGATGTTGTTTAGTCTTCACGTTTTCAGCACAGTAAGTCCAGTTTTCAGCTTGAGCCAATTGGCTTTCGAGGTGTTTCATTGTCAATGCTTTGCCACCCTTCTTCGGATTACCCGGACAGATGTCGGCACAGTTACCGCAACCCAGACAGTCGAGAACGTCCACCTGGATACGGAATGTCATACCGTCGAATGCTTTACCTACAGCTTTCAGTTGTTCGAACTTAGCACCCTTCTGCTCTTCAGCGTCGAGTACGAACGGACGGATAGAAGCGTGAGGACAAACGTATGCACACTTGTTACACTGGATACAGTTTTCCGGATTCCATTCAGGAACGAATGCAGCTACACCACGTTTTTCGTATTTAGCAGTACCTTGATACCAAGTACCGTCTTCGATACCCTTGAATGCAGATACCGGCAACAAGTCACCGTCTTGTGCATTGATCGGACGAACTACTTCGTTGATGAATGCAGGATCGTTGTTTTCAGCTTTTGCGTCATCCGGAAGGTTAGCCCAAGCAGGATCAACAGCCAAAGTCTTGTATTCACCACCACGGTCAACGGCAGCATAGTTCTTGTTAACAACGTCTTCACCCTTCTTGCCGTAAGACTTAACGATGAATTTCTTCATCTGCTCAACAGCTTGTTCTACAGGAATAACGCCTGTGATACGGAAGAATGCAGATTGAAGGATTGTGTTGGTACGGTTACCCAAACCAATTTCCAGTGCAATTTGTGTTGCGTTGATATAGTATACAGAAATGTTGTTCTGTGCAAAATATTTCTTAACCTTGTTAGGCAGGTTCTTAGCCAGTTCTTCACCTTCCCAGATTGTGTTCAGCAAGAAAGAACCGTTCTTACGCAAACCACGAGTTACATCGTACATGTGCAGGTAAGCCTGAACGTGACAAGCAACGAAGTTCGGAGTATTTACCAGATAAGTAGAACGGATTGGATTGTCACCGAAACGCAAGTGAGAACAAGTGAAACCGCCCGACTTCTTAGAGTCATAAGAGAAGTAAGCCTGGCAGTGTTTGTCAGTGTTGTCACCGATAATCTTTACAGAGTTCTTGTTAGCACCTACTGTACCGTCAGCACCCAAACCGTAGAATTTAGCTTCGAACATACCTTCGCCGCCTAAAGCGATTTCTTCTTTTTGAGGAAGAGAAGTGAAAGTAACGTCGTCTACGATACCGATAGTGAAGTGGTTCTTCGGCATTGGCATAGCCAAGTTTTCGAATACTGAAAGGATTTGAGCAGGAGTAGTATCTTTTGAACCCAAACCGTAGCGACCGCCAACGATAACCGGAGCATTTTCTGCACCGTAGAAGCAGTCTTTAACGTCAAGGTAAAGAGGTTCGCCGTTAGCACCCGGTTCTTTAGTACGGTCAAGAACTGCGATAGTTTTAGCAGTCTTAGGTACAGCAGCCAGGAAGTGTTTAGCAGAGAACGGACGATACAGGTGTACGGCAACCATACCCACTTTTTCGCCGTTTGCTACCAGGTAGTCGATAGCTTCGCGGGCAGCTTCTGTTACAGAACCCATAGCGATAATTACGCGTTCTGCATCTTCTGCACCATAGTAATCGAACAAACCGTATTTACGACCTGTGATCTTAGAAATTTCATTCATGTATTCTTCTACGATAGCAGGAACTGCTTCGTAGTAGTTGTTGCATGATTCACGATGTTGGAAGAAATGGTCAGGATTTTCAGCCATACCACGAGCTACCGGTTTCATCGGGTTCAGTGCGCGGGCACGGAATTCAGCCAAAGCTTCTTGGTCGATCAGCGGAGCAAGATCATCATTTTCCAACATTTCAATCTTTTGGATTTCGTGAGATGTACGGAAACCATCGAAGAAGTTCATGAACGGAACGCGAGATTTGATGGTAGCCAAGTGAGCAACACCAGCCAAATCCATAACTTCCTGTACAGAGCCTTCAGCCAACATAGCAAAGCCAGTCTGACGAGCTGACATTACGTCTTGGTGGTCACCGAAGATACACAATGCGTGAGAAGCCAATGTACGAGCAGATACATGGAATACGCAAGGCAAGAACTCACCGGCAATTTTGTACATGTTAGGGATCATCAGGAGAAGACCCTGGGAAGCAGTGTAAGTAGTAGTCAACGCACCAGCCTGAAGAGAACCGTGAACTGCACCGGCAGCACCACCTTCAGATTGCATTTCCTGTACCAATACTGTTTCGCCGAAGATGTTCTTACGTCCTGCGGCAGCCCATTCGTCTACGTACTCAGCCATAGTCGAAGAAGGAGTGATGGGGTAGATAGCTGCTACTTCAGAGAACATATACGAGATATGCGCTGCAGCCTGGTTACCATCACAAGTGATGAATTTCTTCTGTTTAGTCATAACTAAATTAAATATTTAAGTAAATAAATCTTTTAATATAAAAAGCCGAACATCCAGAGAGGTATCTGGTTGCCCCGACCTATTTCAGCCTTATGCAACGCGTACGTTACATTCGGATTGTTCTTGATCTTTGCGCCTTCCTGGCAAATTTTGAACGGCATTACTTCGTCCACCATAAAAGAGACGTTTTTATCTCCTTTATGTACCTTATGGTCTTTCCATAAAGAATTTGCAAAGAATGTGTCAAGCACATCCTGCTCTTCCACTTTCACCGGATAGATGGAATACATCAGGTTGGAGTTGTGCATCATTATCTTTGAAGGTTTTTTAGGGAATTCTTCCCCTTTCGGATAAACCAGATTAATGAGTCGCGCATCTGCCAGATACTTGATATAGTTCATCACCGTGGCGCGAGATGTCTGTATGTCGCTTGCCAGTTGGCTCACATTTGGAGCCTTCGGCCCGTCGACAGCGAGCAAATATAGTAATTTTTTTATCTTTGAAAGATATTTCAGTTCAATTTGTTTGATGAGAAGTATATCTACTTCCACCATCATGTTCATCGTTTTCAGTAAATTCTCCGAAAAGTTACGCTTTTCGAGGAAGAACGGATAGAAGCCGTGGTGCAGATAATCCTGGAAATAATCCAACGGACGAACTTTGGAGAGTACTCCTTTGGCAATCTGTTCGTGAGTGCTAAGAATTTCTTCGAGGCTATATGCCCTGAATTTCATGCCTGTTTGCAAGTTTAGGAATTCACGGAAAGAAAATCCACGCAGGTTATAGCTCTTGGCGATATCACGTAATTCAAGATTTTCTTCTTTCAGTCGCATCACGGACGAGCCGGTGAAGACAATTTTCAGGTTAGGAAAACGGTCGTAACACATGCGTAACTCTTTGCTCCATTCCGGATGTTTGAACACCTGGTCGATCAACAATACTTTTCCGCCACGTTTCTGAAATTCGTTGGCGAAGTCTACAATGCTGTGGCCCGAGAAATAGAAGTTGTTCATGTTGATGAACAGACAGGAACGGTCGTTCCCGAATTTCTCTTTGGCGTATTGGAGAAGGAAAGTGGTTTTTCCTACGCCACGTGTCCCTTTGATACCAATCAGGCGGTCGCTCCAGTCGATCTCGTCCATAAGATCGCGGCGAACGGGGGCATTGGTGTGCTCAACGAGGTAGGCGTGTGTGCGGTAGAATGATTCCATTTCAGTTCTTTGTTTTTCGGGTGGCAAATATACTGCTTTTTTTAGGATTTGCAAAGTAGAGATGGCAAAATTGTGTGTTTAATTCCAACTTTCTGTTTATTGTAGTCATTCCTGACTATTTCCTGTATATATTTGCAGAATAAAGTTTTGAATTCATTTGAAATGACAAAAAAGGCTCTTTATATATTCAATCCGGAACATGACTTGGCGTTGGCCAGCGGTGAAACTAATTATATGGCTCCAGCTTCGGCCAGACGTATGGCTTCCGAGTTGGCTTTGCTTCCGATGTGGTATGCAGAGGAGGGGAGTGCTGTATTAGCTTCTTCCGCTTATAATCTGGATTATTTGAAGCAAATGCAGGAATTGCTGGGAGTTTCGATTCATTTGATGACTGAACCGGAACTTGCTGTCGGACCGGATTTGGATATTCGTCCTTGGGGGTGGGATGTAGCTTTGCGGAAACGGCTTTCAGGGCTGGGCGTGGATGAAGCCCTGTTGCCTTCTATGGAGCAATTAAACGGTCTGCGGGAATACTCCCATCGTTCTAAAGCCGTCTCATTGCTTCCGGAATTACAACTGAATGAATATTTCTGCGGAGAATCTTATTATTTGAAGACACAAGAAGAATGGAAAACCTTTGTGGAAGAGCGGGAATGCTGCCTGTTGAAAGCTCCGCTTTCGGGAAGCGGTAAAGGCTTGAACTGGTGTAAAGGCATATTTACTCCTTTTATATCCGGTTGGTGTACGCGTGTGGCTGCTTCGCAGGGTGGAATCATTGCGGAACCTATATATAATAAGGTAGAAGACTTTGCCATGGAGTTTTATTCCGATGGTACAGGTGAAGTGACATTTATGGGATATTCCCTCTTCCATACCGGAAAGAGTGGAATGTATGAAGGGAATCGTTTGCTTTCTAATGAGGCAATCTGGAAACAACTTTCGCAATATGTCCCTTCAAAGGTTCTGACGGATTTGGAGAACTGTTTGAAATATAGACTTTCTGCGTTGGTAGGAACCGTTTATAAAGGTTATCTTGGGGTTGATATGATGATTTGTCGGTTTCCGGAAAATGAAAAGCCGGTTTTTCGGATTCATCCCTGTGTGGAAATTAATCTGCGCATGAATATGGGAGTTGTTGCGCGTTTTTTATATGACCGTTATGTACGTTCTGGTTCAACAGGGCGTTTTGTGATTGATTATCATCCTTCGGAAGGTGAAGCCTTGCAGGAACATGAACGAATGTCCGCAACTTATCCGTTGGAAATCAGGGAAGGTAGAGTGTACTCCGGTTATTTACCTTTGGTTCCTGTTCATAGGAGAAGTTGCTATCGCGCATGGATATGGGTAACTCCTGATAATATTTAACTTTATCTGTTCACACCAGCCAGCGACTGATATTGCGTTTTTCCGCACTGAACTCTACCCCGATCTTTATCACTTCACGTCCGTCTGCCTGATACGGTATCAGATAGCCTTTATCGTCGATCTGCTTCAATGCCGCTTCTGCTGTGTCATGCAGCTTGAATTCGAAGACATAGATATATTTAGGTGTTTTCACTACGGCATCTGCACGACCGCGGGCGCTGCGTACTTCGGCATCGGTGAACTGTCCCATAAGTTTGAAGACAATATAGAAAACTACTTGGTAGTGACGCTCTGTCTGCTCGTTCAATTCGTAGGTGAAATCGGCAAAGAAGGCTTGCAGGCGGGTAAGAAAGGCATCGTAGTCTCCCGAACGAAGTTCTTGTACAAACTTGCCGATGTAAAATCCTTGGTCACTGTTTCTCACTCCGGTGTAAAATGGAACCAGGAAATTAATGAAGCCGTAGCGGACTTCATCATTAGGAAATTGCAATAGATAGTTACCAAATTCCCTATCGAAATCTTTTATCGTCAGATAGCCACTTTGGTAAATTAACGGAATCGGATTATTGGAATCTACACGATATTCGGAGAACATGGAAGACGGTGCTTCGATCCCGTCAAGCAAAGTACGCAGGTCGTATTCGGTTTCTTGCAGCATCTCGACGAGGAAAGTCGGTGTGCCGGTCTGGAACCAGTAATTGTCGAACACTTTTGATTTCAGGACATTCAGTACACTGAACGGGTTGAAGATACCTACTGAATTAATGCAAAAATGATAGCCATCGTAGAGACGTGTCATTCGTTGTACCGCGTCATCATAAGAAATGGAATTATTGGCTGCCAGTATCTTGATTTCCGGCTGGAAGGTATCCAATAATTCTTGAAGAGTGATGCCGCAAAGGGTTCCGTAATCGGGCCATAAAGTGATGTCCTGCAATTGGTTGAGGTCACTGAATACACTTACTTGTGAGAATTTCGTTACTCCTGTGAGGAAGACGAAACGTAGGTAGCGGTCGGCACTTTTCAATACTCCGTAAAAGGCTTTCAGAGTTTTACGGTATTCATCCAGTAAGACATCATTGCCTAAAGCTTGCAATAGAGGTTTGTCGTATTCGTCTACCAGAACTACGACGCTGCTACCGGTTTGTTCGTAGGCACGACGGATGACGCCGGAGAAACGACCGGAAAGAGTGTTCTCGTCTATTCCTTTGCCATATTGGATTTCCCATAAGGTGAGTTGACGGCTGAGGATATCATAAAGTCTTTCTGGGGAATCGTACTTCTCGGCATTTAAATCCAGATGCAGCACAGGATGCTTTTCCCATTTCGTTTCCAGTTTTTCAATGGCAAGCCCTTCGAAGAGTTCTTTCTTTCCTTCAAAGTAGGCTTCAAAGGTAGAGAGAAGAAGACTTTTACCAAAACGGCGTGGACGACTCAGGAAGTATGGAGTAGATGTATAAGCTATTTTCCATACAAGCTCTGTTTTATCTACATATAGATAATCGCCCTTACGAAGTTTCTCAAAGGTCTGTATCCCGATAGGGAGTTTACGAAGCAGGTCATTCATTGTTATTTTCCTTTTAGTGGTTCAAAGATAATCATTATTTTCGTAATATTTCGTTTTCAATATCTCAAAGAACGGGCGTTATAATTTTGTTTAACTGGAAAATTATCATTTAGCTCATTCTTGCACGGTTTTCACCACAGAGGACACGGAGGACACAGAGGTGAATTTGTTTTATGACTTACGGATCATACCAATGTTTTTCAAGAAAATGATAAATCGGATAAGTCCATATCATAGATTTATTTAGTACCTTTGCCGTCCTATTTATATAAAAAGAAAAAATGAGTAAAGAATACACACTCGCAGATTTCACAGATATTTTCGATTACTCCACAGGCTGGTTCAGCGACAGTAGCATTTGTAGTCTATTCTATCAGATATTCAAACGATTCCCTTCTATGAAAATGGTGAAATATAAAGTAAACCAAGATTTCCTGAAAGAAATCAAAGAACTTTATCAGCAAGACGATGCGTTCGATATATTCGAGCATATATATTGCAATCATTTTGAGAATGAAAAAGAGGAAGAGGAGGAAGAAGAAGATACATCTACAAAAGAGTTATACGATTGCATCGTTATCTGCAAAAAGAATTTAATGATTGGCTATTTTGATAATTGCATAAAAATAGCCTATTCCAATATTGATAAGGAAGAAATCGATCGTATCAATCAGATTTGCGAAAACCACAAAAAGGAGAATGAGAAACTGAACAACCTATTTATAGTAACATACGCTCATAACTACTTCAGCCTGAAACAATCGCAAATCAATAAGCCGGCCATTCAGATTGACCGCCACTATAACAATGATTTTGCTCCCGTAGCCGCTGAAATCGAAAATTTCCTATTAGAGGAGAATAAAAGCGGTTTAATCATTCTGCACGGGAAACAAGGTACGGGGAAAACAACTTATATCCGTCATCTTATCAATCTCGGAAAAAAGAGAATGATTTATATGAGCGGCGACCTGGTAGACAAACTTTCGGACCCTAGCTTTATCACTTTTATCCGTCAACAAAAGAATTCGATCTTTATCGTAGAAGACTGCGAAGAGCTATTATCAAGCCGCAACGGAGGAAACCGCATGAATGCCGGACTAGTCAACATACTAAATATCAGCGACGGACTATTGAGTGATGAATTATGTATCAAATTTATCTGCACATTCAACGCTCCACTAAAAGATATCGACGAAGCCTTGCTTAGAAAAGGACGTCTGGCTGCCCGGTACGAATTTAAAGACCTGACAACCGACAAAGTAAACCAACTGATAAAGGAAGAAGGACTGGATATCCCCCAACAGACACAACCTATGACACTGGCTGAAATCTATAATTACGAAGGCATGGATTTCTCTTTAGGAAGAAAGCGGGTAGGATTCTGAACAAATCCTCCAAAGTAGAACTTTTAAAGAAAAATCGACTATTATTATTGCGAAATATAAGTATCTATATTTTACCTATCAACAAGAACGATTTGATATTTTTATACGTTTATTATACGTTAAAAGAGTTGCCCTATTACGGAGCAACTCTTTTAAATATTAAACTTCTTAAGTTCAAACTTTGCATGTGATACCTTATATCGACATTTTCTTACTTACAAGTTAACGGAAATCCAAAGATACTCACTCGCAAAATCTGTAATTATCCAAAGCTAAAAGGGAAAGTGCTTTCATCAGATAAAGCAATTAATCCGTTCTTTCGCTGGATACAAATTTTGTTTTCTCTTGCCAGCCAACCGGCCGCCAATGCTGTACTTTCTACGCTTAGGTTTAATCTTCTTGCCAATTCAGGTATTGAAATTTCACCAATTTCTTTCAGGGCACACCAAACTTTTCCGGCATTGTTCCCTACAATTGTTTTATCCATGGCTATTTTTATTAATAATTTGGTTACAATATAGTCATTTTAATAATTGTTTATAACAAAACCAACTTTTTTGTTTTAGTTTTTGACATTATTTAAAACAAAGAAATCAATTTCGCGTCTAGTGATTAAAAACTTGGTAATAATTCGTACCATAACACCACTAAAAGGAACATTATATATCAAAATAAATTCTCAAAACAGGAATCGGGCAATCACAGAAAGAAAATAGGAAATTGACATTTCCGCAATATCGGACAAGTCATTTCGCTTTTTTACCAATACCTTTGCAGAGTGAAATACCAGAATAAGTTATGCAACAGAAAAAAACAACGAAAGAGGAATATCAAAAGTGCGTAAATGTTGTAGTGGAATACATCAACCAACATTTGGGAGAAGACATTGATTTAAAATCTCTGGCCAGAATTTCAAACTTTTCTCCTTTTTACTTTCACCGGATCATGAAAGCTTTTCTCGGTGAACCGATTGGTACGTTTATTGTCCGGACGCGGACAGAAGCTGCCGCACGTCTACTCCGCTACTCGGATGTTCCGATTGCCGACATAGCCTATCGGATTGGTTACTCTTCTCCTTCTTCGTTGTCGAAAGTGTTCAAGCAATTTTATGGCATTTCACCTTTAGAGTATAGGAACAATAAAAACTTTGTAATTATGAAACCAGCGATTATCAGGCCAGACCTGGAACTAAAAAGAGAGATCAGAAACGTTTCCGAACGGAATGTGATTTATATCCGCCTCACCGGCGATTACAAACTGAATGATTACGGTGGCACCTGGGGCCGTTTATTCCAATTCATCAAAGAACAACAGTTGCCGATGGGAGATTTCAGCCCGCTTTGCATCTATCACGATGATCCGAAAGTGACACCGGCAGAAAAACTGCGGACAGACGTATGTATGGTAATGCCTGTAAAGGTAACCCCCAAAAGTGATGTCGGATTTAAGGTGATCCCGGCCGGACGTTATGCTATCTTCTTGTATAAAGGTCCGTATGACAATTTGCAAGCTGTGTATGATACGATTTACGGAAAGTGTCTGCCCGAAATGGAATGTACGCTGCGTGATGAAGCCAGCGCGGAACGTTATCTGAACAATCCATGCGACACTGCTCCCGAAGAGTTGTTGACGGAAATTTATATTCCGGTAGAATAATGCGGACAGACAAATGGCGGAATAAAGAGAATGAATAAAGATGTGATTTAACGTCTGACTTTTTTGGGGGGACAGTGCAAAACCCTGATAAGTCTATCTTTTAGACGCGGATGACACGGATTTAACAGATTTAGAATCTTCTTATCCGTGTCATTTTGCGTTATCCGCATCTAAAAGCATATTATGCTATAACAGGCTGCCTTCCTCTCTCCTACCTGTTATTTTTCAGCATAAATGCCAATCCGGTTTCCTTCACTATCAGTGAATACGGCAAACCATCCTTTGCCGTCCGCCTCGATCTTTGTTCTGGGAATGACTACTTTCCCTCCTTTCAGAAGTACTTTTTCCAAGGTCTGTTCTATATCCTCACAGTTGAAATGGATAAGCACTCCATGCGTTGAAGGAAGAAAGTCGAAATTTGAAGCATAAGAGATAGCCCCGACGGTTTCACCTTCTTCTGTGAAACAAGCCATTTTTTCTGTTTCACATTCAAAAGTCGGAAGTTGCATACCCAATACTGTTTCGTAAAAATCGACAGCCCGATGGAAATCGGAAGCAGGAATCTCAAAAAATGCAATTAGTTTTTTCATTTCGTTTCTTTTTTATCGTTACTACTAAGCCTTTGCAAAGACACTGCAAAAGTAGGGCAACACGAGGAAGCCTGATAGGAAAAAAGGGACATCTTTAAAGTTCGGAAAAATAATCGGAATAAGGAGCGCAGACAGAAAGATACTCGGCAGGGGTATAACCGGAAAAGAGTTTGAATTCCTTTATCATGTGAGACTGATCGGAGAAGCCACATTCATAAGCTACTTGTACAAAAGGAATAGTGGCATCCTGCTGCAACATTAACAATGCCCGCTGCATACGGACAATACGAATAAATTCTTTGGGGGTAGTGCCGACATAATCGGCAAAGATACGTCCAAACTGCTTACTGCTCAAACAGGCCGTTTCCGACAGATGAGCAATGTTGATTTGCGGCTGGAGGTTTATTTCATGAAACACAGCAGACATCCGCTTGAGGTTATACTCCGGAAGGGTGTATAAACGACGAAGGAAAAACTGCTCTATCAAACGAATAGAAACGGCATTATCAGAAGTGTCAGTGACCTGTTTCACCAAATCCGACAGTTCTACATCTTCCATCGCATCGGTATCTACATTTTGTCCGTGAAACAGATGGCTGGGAATATGAAACAATGCTTTAACTGCATAAGGCTGGAAAACAACAGTAATCATTTCAATCCTACCCGTCGACTGTACATCCGAGAAGCCGACCGATTGTCCGGAAATGAAGGATTGAGGTTGTAGTTCCGACTCGCCCGACAAAAGGAGTTGTTTCCCTTTATGAAATACCAGTTGCATACAGCCAATAGGCAGAGTCCGTTCGGAAACCGGAGTCACTGAATCGTCTTGCAATATCCAGTAATGCCGTATATAAGGAGCAAGCGCCAAACAAGGTTTTATAAGTTGAAATGATTGCATAGAGCAAAGATATTATTTCTTAATTCAAATGCAAAAGTAAAGCTCCTGTTTAAAGAGGTATAGTAAAAAAAGGACTTTTTATAAATTAGGGAGTCGTCCTATTAAGAACAGATATGCCGGAATGATAAACAGATAAGGATTTAAGGCAGGATCCTTATTTGAGAATAAGGTACAATTGAAAAGACGGCAAACCTTTTCTTAATAAAAAAACATCCTCTGTTTGAAGGAGCATGATTGTAGCTCACATTCAAACAGAGGAAGATTCTTTAGATAACGGAAAGTCCGTATTCGTAGGCCTCCGATATCGCATTATAGTCCTCGTCGGAATAGCTACCTTTATCTCTGGCTTTCTGCATATCTTTCATAAATGATTCTACGGAAGTCAGGAAGCTATAATAATTCTTCTGTTCTTCATCATAACCTGTGACAGCGGGAAGTTTCTTTGCAGCTTCGAGTTCTTTCTTCAGTTCGGCCATCTTCATATCAATACGCATACCATCCAGCGCATGTTTGCGTGAATAGAGATTCATGATGCTTTGCACGGTGCCGGACATCTTACGCATGGCCATGATTTGATCTTTCAACGGTTCATCGGCAAGCAGTTCTTTTTCAGCTTGTTCTGTCAGAGGGCTTAGAATATCAAAGATCACTTGTTTATATTCCGACATTTCTACACTAAGCCGATAGTTCTCGTCGAGGAGCTTGCCGATCTTTGCAGTCTCTTTTGCCTGCTTGTAAGAGAGGAATTTATTAAAATTATCATAGAATTGCGTCCTTGCACTGAAAAGTCCTCGATAACTCTGCTTCAGATTCTGACGGACTTCTATATTAAAATAATCCCCCGGATCCATCAATTCCGCTGTATCTCTGGCAGATACTTCAGGTGGTGCAATCGGAGATACTTCAGGAACTTTTCCTGTCTGTTCCATATATCCCAAAACTGCATTTATGTCTTTCGCATTGGCTACATGCCTCAACACGATAAGCGATGTATGATAATAGTTTATCACCTTACTGGCATTGTCCAATTCCTCCGAAGCGACAGAGGACGCAGCCTGTTTCTTGTTTCCTCCCGAACAAGAAACCAACAAGAGAGCACCTACAAGTGCTCCGAAAAATAAAATATTCTTCTTCATAATGGTTCGTTTATTAAGTCTTTCGTACTATAACAATAAAAATCGTTTTTTGTTATAGACAAACAATGCATATTCGAGAAGTGTAGTGGAGAAATTTAAGATGCTGCTAACGATGATTAAGGAATAAGCAACCAACGTGTATAAAAACAAAAAATGGCTACTCATCACGAGCAACCAATCTTTTGTTAACCTTAAATCTAATACTTATGAAAAAAACACAGTACAAAGATACCATATTTCAGATAAATAGCAAATTTCAGCGCCTAAACAGACGATATTATAACAGGGTTTAATACTCCGAGAATCGCATTAACATTTCAGACTTCATCCGTTAACATTTAACATATTCATTCACATAAGTTGCTCCCCGGATAAGTAAGAGTAGAAAAAAAGCTAATCATGGAAACGACATTGTTTTTTTTCGTAACTTTGAACTATGATAATCAGTGCCAGCCGCCGGACAGATATTCCGGCATTCTATTCTCAATGGTTTTTCAACCGGATAAAAGAAAGATTTGTATTAGTGCCCAATCCTTATCATCCGAAAATGATTAGCAGGATTTCCTTATCTCCTGCTGTGGTTGATTGTTTCGTATTCTGGACCAAGAACCCGGCCCCGATGCTTAACCAGCTGGATAAATTACAGGATTACAACTATTACTTCCAATTTACACTCAACCCTTACGGAGAAAAATTGGAGAATCGTTTGCCATCTATCGATAAACGAATTGATACCTTTAAAAAGCTGGCAGACAAAATAGGCAGAGAAAAAATGATTTGGAGATATGATCCGATACTGACGAATGAGGAATACAACGTTTCTTTCCACCAGGAAGCATTCGCCCGGATTGCCCATGAACTCAAAGACCATACCTCGAAATGTATGTTGGGATTTATAGATCATTACCCCCATATCCGAAACTCGATACAACCATTCAACATCAATCCGCTGACCAAAGAGGAAATAGAAGAAATGGCCGTCTCCTTTAAAAAGACAATAGATATTTATCCCGGTATACAGCTGGACACTTGTACCGTCAAGGTAGATTTAAGACATTTGGGTATTCCCAGCGGCTTGTGCATTGATAAAGGGCTGATTGAAAAGATCACCGGTTATCCTATCCTTGCTCAAAAGGATAAAAACCAGCGTAATATCTGCAACTGTATCGAAAGTATTGATATCGGGACTTATGAAAGTTGTCTGAACGGATGTGTTTATTGCTATGCCATCAAAGGTAATTATAATACAGCAGCATATAATATGAAGAAACATGATAAAAACTCGCCGTTGCTCATCGGTCATTTATCCGAAGATGATATAGTAAAGGAACGGGAGATGAAGAGTCTGCGGGATAACCAATATTCGTTGTTTTAGTCTTCCTGATCCGTATCTGACTTACAGGCATAAAAAAAGGCTATCTATCCCAGACAGCCAATCTTTTGTTAACCTTAAATCTAATACTATGAAAAACACAGTACAAAGATACGGACTTTTCGGTTATCTCCAAATTTTCGGCCCAATGCAGCGTATCTTATAACATGGTTTAATAGAATCTGAACCGTATTAACAAATAAGCGGTTAAGCATTAACATTTAACAGTTTTCTTAAATAATCAGGGCATAAAACTGGAGGAGATGCAAATGTTTTCCAATCGGACACCTTATCTTATTAAAGAGCGTTTATGAGGTCTAACAAATTCCTCTGCCAGCTGTTTCTAATAGAAGGTAACCATCAAATTCACAATATATGAACAGATTCGAAAATAAAGTAGTTGTCATCACCGGTGCTGCCGGTGGTATCGGCGAAGCAACCACACGCCGCATTGTCTCCGAAGGGGGCAAAGTAGTCATCGCTGACCATTCTGAAAAAAAGGCGGAACAGCTTGCCAACGAACTTACTCATGCAGGGGCCGACGTGCGCCATGTCTATTTCTCCGCCACCGAACTCCAGAGTTGCAAAGAGCTGATTGATTTTTCTATGAATGAATATCAACGAATAGATGTACTGATTAATAATGTAGGAGGAACCGATCCCAAACGTGACCTTAACATCGAGAAGCTGGATATCAATTACTTTGACGAGGCATTCCACCTGAATCTCTGCTGCACTATGTACCTTTCTCAACAGGTCATCCCTATCATGACTACCAATGGCGGCGGAAACATTGTCAACGTAGCTTCCATAAGCGGACTTACTGCTGATGCTAACGGTACATTATATGGTGCCAGCAAAGCGGGCGTCATCAACCTGACGAAATACATCGCTACCCAAATGGGAAAGAAAAATATCCGCTGCAATGCCGTAGCCCCGGGATTGGTACTTACCCCCGCGGCATTGGATAACCTGAATGAAGATGTACGCAACATCTTCCTCGGCCAATGTGCCACTCCTTATTTAGGAGAACCGGAAGACGTCGCAGCTGCCATCGCTTTTCTGGCTTCGAACGATGCAAGGTACATCACGGGACAAACAATCGTCGTAGATGGTGGCCTGACTGCTCATAACCCGACAGTAGCGTTATCATAGAACATAACTTTAATACAATGAATAAAATGACAATAATGGGAATATGGCTTCTTTCGCTATTTATCAATAGCGGATGCAACCGGGAATTAGTAGAATAGACAGTAATGATCTTAAAATATCTATCGAAAAGGGGGAAGAGTGGATGCATGATTTTCCATTGTTTCTGGGTTTCACAATGACTTTACCCATGCATTCATTTCGTTAATAGCTTCTAGTGAAGACGGAAGCTCCTGCTTAGTCTGCAAAGCATCAGGACGAAGATCGACGCGCACATACCCCCAGCCGTCTTCGTCGATTTGCAGATAGCCACACTTCCTGTACTCTTCCAGGCAACTGTCAGAGCATCCTCCGTAAAAGTCACATTGAAGTTCATCTTCCGACGTTTTTTTATTGGCAATGAATGAACTTTCACCCACCCAGACAAAATCGTCCAAATCAACCTCAAAATAATCCCCTCCTCCCCGATTGAGTGCGGCAACTTCCGCCAAACGTCCTTCGGGAAGCATCTTGTAAACGCGGACATAACATTCTTCCTTATACGGATTTTCATCTACAACAAGGAAAAGACCGGATTTTCCACAGAATAAAGGAGTATCTATACTACGATATTCGTAAACTTCTCCTGTAACATCACTCATCACAAAATAACCCCAGCTCTCAAACCCTGAATAGTGAAAAAAATGCAGACCGTAATCAGACTGATACCCATCATAGTACCATTTTATAAATCCATCTTCATCTTCTTTCGCCGGAGAATTCAGCAGTGCGAGTTCCCCCTTTTTCCAGCGCACGGACAGTTTATTCTGATTGTCTGTATAACGCCCTTTACCAGAATCAAGCTGTTTATTACAACTATCCGCCTTCATATTCGTATATTCAGCAAATTCAAGTTTTTTCACGTCTGCCCCTGTATTGCTATACATACGCAAGGAGATCATTCTTCCACTATGATAGTCATACATACTCTTTTCAATCCGGTTGCCTTCTTCAGAATAAATTTCAGTCATGACACCCGGCACGCCTTTCTCCGAGTACGGATAACTCTCGAAACGACGTAGCCGCCCGCCAGAATAATTCCTTATATCCAGCCGCTTTTGAGTTCCGACCGTCACAATGCTTCGTTTTACAGAATCACACTTATCATCCATGAAGTATATCGGCTCATCGGAATCCTTTTCAAAATATTTTCGTTTCAGAAGATACTTTTTGCCGTTCTCCAATGCATAAATTTCTTGAATGTAATAAAAGGGAGTCCCTTCTGATGCCTGATATTTATACTCATACCAGTCGGGAGCCTCCGCTACCCCGTCAGGGTCATTATAAGCGTATTCCGAATGGCTATAATACCAACATTCGGTCGGTAACACTTCCTGATCGTCAATATAATGATTAACCTGCCATAGATGTCCGTTGGCATGCCATCTCATTTCCTCTCCGTTTAGCTTCCCATCTTTATAGTGTTCAAACCAGTCCGGCTTTCCATCATAATACCATCTCTGACGTACTCCATTAAGTTTACCTCGTGTAGCCTGGTAAAAGATATGGGGATATCCGTTGGAATAATAAGATTGATAAAGTTCACAAATACTGTCAAGAGTGATTATACGACTTGTCATACAATGGGAAGAGATACTGTAATGACGCACCGTATCGTTCTTTATTCCGTCTTTATAAACAACTACCGAATAATAGGGTTCCGACACAAAAGAATCAGTCGAGCGAAAATAAAAGTGCTTATAAGCACCGTTCATCAATGAGTCCTTGTAAAAACAACGTTCCACGCCATCTACTTGTTTCCGGCAAATACTGTCGGAGTCATAGACCTTCAAAGAAGATGCTTCCGGTTCTTTTAGCAATGATTCGGAAAGCGTATCAGGAATAATCCAATCACTTCCTTTATAAAAATCCATAGAGAAAGCTTCGGAAATAGCAGTAGTTTTTTCGCTTAAAGCGTTTTCCTGTGTTTCCTGATTCGTGGAAGAAGATTGCGAAGTTCCTCCGGTTTTTCCGCCACATGATAACAACAGTAATACGCAGCTATATACCAAAGCGTTTTTCATACCAAATATCTTTTATTTAATACATAATTACGGCAAAATTAATGATAATATCAGATAATCAGGTATAAATCGATCCCAAAAATGGAATAATTATCTGTCAGCAGGCTATTATTTCGTTCAACAAATACTAACTTTACAACGTTATTAATAGAAAAGAACGAACGTCATGATTGTTAAAACACTACTAGATACAGACCTCTATAAGTTTACCACCTCGTACGCTTATATCAAACTGTTCCCCTATGCAATGGGTACTTTTAGTTTCAATGACCGGAACGAAACAAAGTATACCGAAGCTTTTCTGGAAACACTCAAGGCAGAGATCAAGAATCTTAGTCAGTTGAGATTCACGGAAGAGGAGTTGGAATACATGACGAAGAATTGCAGATTTCTCCCGAGAGTCTACTGGGAGTGGTTGTCTTCTTTTCGTTTCGACCCGAATAAGATTGATATTCATCTGGATGAAGCCTGTCATCTCCACATCGAAGTGACTGACTTGCTTTATAAAGTGACTTTATATGAAGTGCCTTTGCTCGCTATTGTTTCTGAAATCAAAAACCGGTTCTTCGGCCATGTAGCAGACATGAACGGGATTCTTTGCAAACTGTCGGAGAAAATAGAGTTATCGAACCAACATCAGCTCCGCTTTTCAGAATTTGGTACACGGAGAAGATTCTCTATTGATGTGCAGGAAACTGTTATCAAAAGACTGAACGAGACAGCGCAATATTGCACCGGGACTTCCAACTGCAACTTCGCAATGAAATATGGAATGAAAATGATGGGGACTCACCCTCACGAATGGTTTATGTTTCATGGAGCACAGTTCGGATATAAACATGCCAATTATATGGCACTCGAAAACTGGGTGAATGTTTATGACGGTGATTTGGGTATCGCACTTTCCGATACCTATACTTCCGGCATCTTCCTTAGTAACCTTAGCCGTAAACAAGCTAAACTTTTCGACGGTGTGCGCTGCGATTCCGGTAATGAATTTGAGTTTATCGACCGACTGGTTGCCCGCTACAAAGAGTTGGGAATCGACGCGACAACCAAAACCATCGTATTCAGCAATGCCCTCGACTTTACAAAAGCATTAGACATTCAAGAATACTGCAAAAACAAAATCCGCTGCTCTTTCGGAATCGGCACCAATCTCACCAACGATACCGGGTTCGAACCTTCGAACATCGTGATGAAACTGACGCAATGCAAGATGAATGTCAATCAGGAGTGGAGGGAATGTATCAAACTGTCGGATGATGAAGGAAAACATACCGGCAGTCTTGAAGAAGTGCAGGCATGCCTGCATGAGTTGAGGTTGAACAGAAACCAATAATCAAGACAACGGAAAGGCTATAAAAAGAAAAGCAGAAGTACCTCGATAGAAAATACTTTCTGCTTTTCCTCCATATATGCCATACCGAAATACACCTGCATAAAACCAGCTATTTATATCATTGTAATAAACGATACATCATTTTCAGAATTTGAACCCTTTCACTGCTTTTTCCAATCTTTCCAAAGATAATTCGCCGGATTGCCGCCAAAGCTGTTGCCCTTTTCTAAAAAGAATAAAGGTAGGAGTCGACTCCACCGTATAAAAATCAGTAAGGGCAGGCTCCTGGTCGATGTCCACTTCCACCACTTCCAATGTTCCTACCATCAGTTTCTTGAACTCTTCAACAACCGGTTTCATGCGCTGGCAGTGAGGACACCACGTTGCGTAAAACTCTGCCATTACCCAATCACCGTTAGCTAGCTTCTCCTGGTTTCTTTCTTCACGAGCTATTTTCTTTTCTTTCATAATGAATATCTCCTTTTAATTAATAACTATCAACCTAACAATATCAGGAGAAAGATGGTTTAGAAAAGAAGCAAGGTTACACACAAATTAAAGAATCAAACCCGTTTGCATTTACCCGACCAGCTATTAATATCCAAGCAAATCATCTCCGTACGATGAAAAGACTTCTCCGCATCATACTTTGCTCCTATCACTTTATCTTCCGGACTAAGGACAAGCATTGCACAAAATTGAAACTTTCGTGCAAAAAAGGAACATCCTATTCAATATTTATTTATCTTTGCCCCCCGAAATGGTTCAGAATCCGTATCCAACGGACGATGATTAATAGGGAACCGGGTGTAAATCCCGGACAGTCCCGCTGCTGTGAAACTCTGTTCAATGTCTTATAATTGAACTAATTTAACGCCACTGATGTTATTCGGGAAGGCAAATAAGACAAGAGTCAGTCAGAAGACCTGCCATTTTGTGTAAGACGCCCCTCTCCTCGTGGATTAGGAGAAAGAGTATCACTTGTTAAGCCCCAAATCAAAAAAATACTGTTTTTCGTCGGGTGGAGTATGTCCATTAGACGGGAAGACATTAATAAGTATGTACTTAATTGAAAAAAGTATGATAAAAAAAATCTTAGTAGCCAATCGCGGTGAAATTGCCGTAAGGGTGATGCGTTCCTGCCGGGAAATGGAGATAACGAGTATCGCTATCTTCTCCGAAGCAGACCGGACCGCGAAGCACGTGCTTTATGCAGACGAAGCTTATTGCGTAGGGCCGGCAGCATCCAAAGAGAGTTATCTGAATATAGAAAAAATCATCGAAGTGGCAAAAGCAGCTCATGCAGACGCCATCCATCCGGGTTACGGCTTCTTGTCCGAGAATGCTACCTTCGCCCGTCGATGTCAGGAAGAAGGAATCATCTTTATCGGACCCAATCCAGAAACAATGGAAGCTATGGGAGATAAAATTGCTGCCCGTATCAAAATGATTGAGGCGGGAGTACCCGTAGTTCCCGGCACACAAGACAACCTGAAAAGCGTAGAAGAAGCCATAGAGCTTTGCAATAAAATCGGCTATCCGGTGATGCTGAAGGCTTCTATGGGCGGTGGTGGAAAAGGTATGCGCCTCATCCACAGTGCCGAAGAAGTGGAAGAAGCATATACCACTGCCAAGAGCGAATCATTGTCTTCCTTTGGCGATGACACGGTTTACCTGGAGAAGTTCGTTGAAGAGCCTCATCACATCGAGTTCCAGATTCTTGGTGACAAGCATGGAAACGTCATTCATCTGTGCGAACGCGAATGTTCCGTGCAACGCCGTAACCAGAAAATCGTGGAAGAGACTCCTTCGGTTTTCGTCACTCCCGAACTGCGAAAAGACATGGGTGAAAAAGCGGTAGCGGCGGCTAAAGCTGTGAACTACATCGGTGCGGGTACTATCGAATTCCTTGTTGATAAACACCGCAACTATTATTTCCTTGAGATGAACACCCGCTTGCAGGTGGAACATCCAATTACGGAAGAAGTGATCGGAGTAGATTTGGTGAAAGAGCAAATTAAAGTTGCCGACGGACAAGTGCTTCAACTGAAACAAGAGAATATCCAGCAACGCGGGCACGCTATCGAATGTCGTATCTGTGCCGAAGACACTGAAATGAATTTCATGCCAAGTCCGGGTATCATCAAACAGATTACAGAGCCGAACAGTATCGGTGTGCGTATTGACAGTTATGTATACGAAGGATATGAAATTCCGATCTACTATGACCCGATGATCGGTAAACTGATTGTGTGGGCTACTAATCGCGAATATGCGATTGAGCGGATGCGTCGTGTTCTCCACGAATATAAATTGACCGGAGTGAAAAACAACATCAGTTATCTGCGTGCCATCATGGACACTCCTGATTTTGTAGAAGGTCATTATGACACAGGATTCATCGCCAAGAACAGCGAGTTTCTGCAACAACGGATTACGCGCACCAGCGAATATTCCGAAAATATTGCCCTGATCGCTGCTTATATAGACTATTTGATGAATCTCGAAGAGAACAACAGCGGTATGGCTGCCGACAACCGCCCTATCAGCAAGTGGAAAGAGTTCGGATTGCATAAGGGTGTGTTGAGAATCTAAATTTTAACAAAGAGAATTCAATTATGGAAATTCATATAGGAAACCGTGTGGCCGAAGTAGAACTGGTCAGCAAGGAAGATAACAAGGTAGTGCTCACCATTGATGGAAAAACGTTTGAAGCAGACGTAGTGATGGCAGAAAACGGTACTTGCAACATCTTGATGGACGGACGCAGTTCGAACGCACAGCTGATTCGCCGTGATAACGGAAAAAGCTATAAAGTGAATACGCATTATAGCAGTTTCAATGTAGAAATAGTGGACAGCCAAGCAAAATATCTGCGTATGCGCAAGAAAGGGGAAGAAGAACAGAATGACTGTATCATTTCTCCGATGCCGGGCAAAGTAGTGAAAATACCTGTTGCAGTCGGCCAGGAAATGAAGGCGGGAGACACCGCTATCGTTATTGAAGCCATGAAGATGCAGAGTAACTACAAAGTGACTTCAGACTGCCGCATTAAAGAAATTCTGGTTCAGGAAGGTGATAACATAACCGGCGACCAGACATTAATAACATTAGAACCGATTGCATAATATAAGAACGGATTGCATTATGGAAGAAATGAATAAAGCATACGCCACGTTCGAGGAACGTGACCGCATCGCTTCTCTTGGTGGAGGCGTTGATAAAATAGAGAAGCAACACGAAAGCGGAAAAATGACTGCTCGCGAACGTATTGAGATGTTGCTCGACAAAGGTACTTTCGTTGAACTGGATAAATTGATGGTTCACCGTTGTACGAACTATGGCATGGATAAAAACAAAATTCCGGGAGACGGCATCGTTTCAGGTTACGGAAAGGTAGACGGTCGCCAGGTATTTGTTTACGCTTATGACTTTACCGTATATGGCGGCTCACTGTCTGCTTCCAATGCCAAAAAGATTGTGAAAGTACAACAACTTGCGTTGAAGAACGGTGCCCCGATTATCGCTCTGAATGATTCGGGCGGCGCACGTATTCAGGAAGGTATCGAAAGCCTTTCCGGTTATGCGGATATTTTCTATCAGAACACAATGGCCAGCGGTGTGATTCCACAGATTTCGGCCATCCTGGGTCCTTGTGCCGGAGGCGCTTGCTACTCTCCTGCCCTTACCGATTTCATCTTTATGGTGAAAGAAAAAAGTCACATGTTCGTGACTGGTCCCGATGTAGTAAAAACCGTGATTCATGAAGAAGTAAGCAAAGAAGAGCTGGGTGGCGCAATGACACATAGCAGCAAGAGCGGTGTGACGCATTTTATGTGCAACTCCGAAGAAGAACTGTTGATGAGTATCCGCGAACTGTTGTCTTTCTTACCGCAGAATAATATGGATGAAGCCAGGAAACAACCTTGCGCCGACGAAACCAACCGCGAAGACGCTTCTCTGGATACAATCGTTCCGGCAGATCCGAACGTACCGTATGATATGAAAGACATTATCGAACGCGTGATAGACAACGGTTATTTCTTCGAAGTCATGCCGAACTTTGCAAAGAATATCATCATCGGCTTTGCCCGCATGGCAGGTCGTTCGGTAGGTATCGTAGCCAATCAGCCGGCTTATCTTGCCGGCGTTCTTGACATCGACGCCAGCGACAAAGCAAGTCGTTTTATCCGTTTTTGCGACTGTTTCAATATTCCGTTGATTACATTCGAAGATGTTCCGGGATTCCTTCCGGGATATACGCAGGAAAACAACGGTATCATCCGTCACGGCGCAAAAATAGTTTATGCGTTCGCAGAAGCTACTGTTCCCAAACTGACTGTTATTACCCGCAAAGCTTACGGCGGCGCTTATATCGTAATGAACTCCAAGCAGACAGGAGCTGATGTGAACTTCGCATATCCCAGCGCAGAAATTGCAGTGATGGGTGCAGACGGCGCCATCAATATCCTGTTCCGCAAAGCTGACGAAGCAACAAAGGCTAAGGAATTGGAAGCCTACAAAGAAAAGTTTGCTACTCCGTATCAGGCTGCCGAACTGGGATATATTGACGAAATCATTTATCCGAGACAGACTCGCAAACGTCTGATTCAGGCACTAGAAATGACGGAAAACAAGATGCAGACAAATCCGCCCAAGAAGCACGGTAATATGCCTTTATAACAACTAGATAAGGTGTGCATAAAGCACCCTCCCATCAAGACGGGCTTACATAGATTCTACGATATACTTTAGAATCTTTGTAAGCCCTCTTTTTATGAGTAAGTCTTTTTATATACACAAAAAAACGGCACCTCGATTCACATCGCAGCACCGTCACAACACAAACACAAAATAAAACACGACAAAACTACTATGCAATCTTCCTGTCATGCCGGGGAGGCATACCTTGCTTGACTTATCTATATTCGCATACACACAAGAAGCTTTATCAGGTGATTTGCACAATAAATAACATACACTTCCGGATTTTGTTCACAGGATTGATAAGATTTTATTCAATAATATGATAAGAAAATAAAATAACGTGCTCTTAACGAATTCAAGAGAAACGAAAAAAACGGCACCCCGATTCACATCGCAGCACCGTCACAACACAAACACAAAATAAAACACGACAAAACTACTATGCAATCTTCCTGTTATGCCGGGGAGGCATATTCACTAGCCTATATATATTCGCATACCTACAAGTAGCCATCAGGCGATTTGCATATATAAAACATTCAGATTTTTATTTTGTTCACGAAAGGAGAAACAAAAATGTTATTTCTTCTCCTTGTAATCTTTCAGGAAGCCTTCCATCAGCCATTTTGCGAGTGCCTGACGATTGGAGTTTATCACCAACCGACGCTGATCGAACGTATTCTGGATATTGCCCAACTCCACAAAAACGGAAGCGGGAGTGGTATGGGAAAGCACATATAAGTTGCGCCCGCTCACTGTGCCGGAAAAACCCCGATTAGGCTGATGCTTATCATATTTTGACTCAAACGTATCTTTCATATTATTCGCCAATCGTTTGCTGTCTCCTTTTTTATTCGAATAATAGAAAAAGACATCCGTTTGTTTTCCCTTACTACGGCTATCGATATGAATAAAAATCGCCCTGCAATAAGAGTGATTCTTACGGTCTTTCCGGTAAAGGGCATTTATTTTATCACAACGTTGCTGAAGGCGTTGCACTTGATTTAAAGGAATTGCATCCCCCATACAAGTCTCACGTTTACTGTTCGACAAATACGAATCATCCCGAATACCATCTTTGGCATCTTGAATGATGATATGCACTTCGGCTCCTTCCTGCATCAGGTTACGTGCCAGACGGAGTGCAATATCATAAGCGTATTCATCTTCATGCAGTTCGTATCTACCCACTTTTCCAATAGCTCCCGGATCGGGACCTCCGTGTCCGCTGACCACATAGAAACAAGCACCGGCAAGACGGTTGGAAGTGACTTTCACATTAGCCAGTTGCTTTCCAAACAGAGGCTCATTGATGGTGGTTCCTATTTTTGTCGATTTAGCTTTTGAAGATGGTTGCTTTGTCCCGGCGCCTTCGGAAGTTGTGTTCTTGGCACCCGTATTTTTGACAGGAGTAGTCTTGGCAGAAGTAGTTGTCGATTTCTTTACCGGAGGAATAACATAAGTCACGCCTACTTTAAGCACATTATTCTTTCCCAGCTTCTGCTTATTCAACTCTATAAAATCGTCGTAATACTTCTTCGGAGAACGGTTGTGCCTCAACAGAAAAGAAGAGATGCCCTCACCCGCCTTCGGAGTTGCCTTCTGCTGCGCCCAAAGAGTTGTGCCCGAAAAAAGAAAAGCTAAGAATAAAAGAATATAGAGTTTATTTTTCATAACTACATTAACTATCTCCTTCGCAAGAGTTATCATTTCACTCATAAACAGGGCAAAAATACAATTATTTTCCCTACTTTTGCAGCATTAAAACATTTTTTGAAATAAAACATTAAAACCCGATAACATTATGGCAAAACAATTCAAACCGGAAACCCTGTGTGTACAGGCTGGATGGACGCCTAAAAAAGGCGAACCACGCGTATTGCCCATCTATCAAAGTACAACTTTCAAATACGATACCAGCGAGCAGATGGCCCGCCTGTTCGATTTGGAAGACAGTGGTTACTTTTATACCCGTCTGCAAAATCCAACGAATGACGCCGTTGCCGCCAAAATCGCCGCTCTTGAAGGTGGTGTAGCCGCTATGCTGACTTCCAGCGGTCAGGCAGCCAACTTCTATGCCATTTTTAATATCTGCCAGGCAGGAGATCACTTCGTTTGTTCTTCCGCTATTTATGGAGGTACGTTCAACCTGTTCGGAGTGACGATGAAGAAACTAGGCATCGATGTGACTTTTGTAAATCCGGATGCCAGCGAAGAAGAAATTTCTGCAGCTTTCAAACCGAATACAAAGGCTTTGTTTGGCGAAACAATTTCCAATCCTTCTCTGGAAGTGTTGGATATTGAAAAGTTCGCACGTATCGCACACAGTCACGGGGTCCCCTTGATTGTTGACAACACCTTCCCTACTCCTATCAACTGTCGCCCGTTTGAATGGGGAGCTGACATCGTAGTTCATTCTACTACCAAATATATGGACGGACACGCTACAAGCGTAGGTGGCTGTATCGTAGATAGCGGTAATTTTGACTGGGATGCTCACGCAGAAAAATTCCCGGGACTTTGTACTCCGGACGAGTCTTACCACGGGCTGACTTACACGAAAGCATTTGGCAAAGGTGCCTACATCACCAAAGCAACTGCGCAACTGATGCGTGACCTCGGCAGCATCCAAAGCCCACAAAACTCTTTCTTATTGAATCTGGGACTTGAGACACTGCACTTACGTATGCCTCAACACTGCCGTAACGCACAGAAAGTGGCCGAATATCTTTCTAAAAATGAGAAAGTAGCTTGGGTAAACTACTGTGGTCTGCCGGACAACAAATATTACAGCCTGGCACAGAAATATATGCCGAACGGTTCTTGCGGAGTCATCTCCTTTGGTCTGAAAGGCGGACGTGATGTGTCTATCAAGTTTATGGACTCACTGGAATTCATCGCTATCGTTACTCACGTAGCCGATGCACGCAGTTGCGTGCTCCATCCGGCAAGCCATACTCACCGCCAGTTAACGGATGAGCAACTGATGGAAGCCGGTGTACGTCCGGACCTGATCCGCCTATCGGTAGGTATCGAAAATGCGGATGATATCATTGCTGATATCGAACAGGCTTTGAACGCATAACAATACCGTAAAGGTATCAAATACTAAGTAAGAGAAGGCACGGGAAATCTTTCATTCCCGTGCCTTTTTATTTGCCACAAAAAGAAAATTAATTTCGAAGAGAATCATTTCAAATGTGAACCGATAAATCCTTCCAGATGATTATAAATCCTCGGCAGACAAACTGGAAATCACTGTATCCACCCAATATACAACTGTTCTATCCGCCGGCAAAACTCCTTCCAGATAAGGTGAATCGGATACCTCCTCCAACCATGCCGTAGTAATCGGTCCTCTTTCTCTTGTAGAACTTTGAGTTCCTAAATACGGACTAAAATTAAAAAACGTGTGTTGTTGCTCTACATTATTTTTATCTATATATGTAAAGACAAAAGCCTTTTTCTGTTTTCCACCCAATGAAGCCCACTCTATCTGGTATGTTCCTTCAACAAGAATTTGCTCATCCTCTGTCTTATAAATGAATTTCCCTCCTGTTCCTTCTTCAGATAAATGATATACATCATCCGGCCGCAAAATACAGATATCTCCTTTATTTATAAAAGAATAAGGAGCCATTGCCACATTTACTTTTTCCTGCAACTCGCTTTCCGAATCCAATGACAACATATCTTCACTGGGTCTGGAAACCTGAAATTCAGGTTGGTCGACGCACATAAATGTCAATACGCCATAAGAAACAGTCACAGGCAGGGTGACATAATTACCATCCTTATCAGTAACGGTAACCGTTACTTTCCCTTTTTTACCATGCGAACTAAGCCATAATCGGTTGTCGATGACTGTTGCTGTCACAATTGTTTCATCGGAGCTTTGTGCAGAGTAGCCACCTTTTCCATTGGCTATCCCGATATTCTCCGCTTCCCATCCGTTAAGATACAAAACTGTAGAAGAAACAGTGTTTGTACAAGTTCCTGTTTCGTCAACCAGTTCGGAACCACTAAATAAGATAATCTCTGCATCATCTTGACAGGCTGATACACAAAAAGCCATAACAGAAAGAAGAAAGAAGCCTAATAAAGTTTTTGTTTTCATATTTTCAGTGGTATGGTTAAATCCCGGCATATGCCATTGTTTTGCAAAGATATAAAGTATTTGTAAAAAACACTATCTTTGTATGAAAAGTTACCAATAGTACAGATCCACTAGATTCTTCCATACAGTGTAAGTTATATGAAATATACAACAGAAGGTCATTGAAAAGGACGTTCCCGGGGGAAAAAGGGAATGGGAAATACGGGAACGTCCTCAAAACATAACAATACAGAAATATGGACTTTCACAAGGGCGCATTTCTGTCTCTCTTATGCAACATTCCCTTCTATAAAAATATGGAGGAAATATCTGGAGAGGATATTATTATGTGGGAAATTTAGTTTATAGTCTTAAAAGCAATCTGATTGCATCAAAGTGATGAACGATAGGCAGTCCGAATATATTCTCCTACTGCATTGTCATCATTGATTTCTATGTATTTTTTCAATAAATCCGCAAATCCGGATTTTATCTGTTCCGTTTGCTTGTTCTCGCAGGCTGTAGAATATTCATCAACAGCCATGAGAAAATCCTGCATTCGTTCATTCAGCATTGTTCCTCCTGTGCAAACCACATCGGAAATATAGGCTTGGATACTACCATTTTCTATCACAACAGGGAGGCGGTATTCCAGTCCCGATTTGCTGGCACGAATAGAAAGCACTTTTACTACGGGCGACACAATAGTCACCGTATCGGAAAAATCAAACTTTCCGTGGATTATTTCTGCACTATCTACCGGCTGCCCGTTCGAAACATCTTTCATATAAACCATTTTTCCTTCGAATTCGGGCAAAGGTGCACTGCCGTTAATCTCGTAACCTTTTATCTGATGCCCGGTGCAAGCCACTATCAGACATATTCCCGGAAGAAAAGATAAAAGTTTCACATATCTGTTCATTAAGCTCTTCATTCTTCTTTAAAAAAGAAAAGCCGTCCGCACTATCAGCTGAACGGCTTTCTCTTTTCATTCATACATTTGTATAATCATTCATCCTTAGAATCTGAATCCCAGTTTCACCACAGGCATTTCAAATATTTTGATATTGTGGTGACTGGCGTTATATTTATCAAATCCTTTCGGGCAAATCTGTATCAAGTCATAGCGGTAAGCCAGAGGGTGCATTTCGAAACCGAAAACAAAACCTTTGGCAATGCTATACTCAATACCTGCTACGGCAGCTACTTTGAAACCGTACATCTGACCGGCTTTACTTCCGGAAACATAGACCTGTGACGGAAGTTCTTCCGAGTCGTCACTATCCTTGTAGGTGTCTCCGGTGTATGGTTCGGTCGTTTCAATGCGTGCCATCTGGAAGCCGAGTGCGCCTCCGAGATATGGATGAATACGTTCGTTGCGAGTCTTGAAATAGTAGTTGGAACCGACAGATACATACCAGTTGTTAGTCATCTGCGCATTGATATAACTTTGCGCAGGGATAATCATGTCAGGTACACTGTTGTCTCCTTCTACATAGTCTTTCTTAGGAGTGAGGCTAACGTTCATGCTGAACTGGAAATTTACATCCCAATTGTCAGACACAAAATACTTACCTTCAATTCCGGCTATATTGACCAGACTATTATTATTCAGACTCCCGATGTTCAGATAGCGGTTCAGATCGCCGGAGTTATCCTTCCCTCCATTGGGAAGTCCGACTACTCCTCCGTCATTGGAGAACTTGGGAAGCAGATAAGAAGTGTTCTCGTTAAAGAACTTTCCGCTACCAAGCAGGACTGAAACCTGCCACTGTCCTTTCTTCGGGGCAAACGACGCATCATCACTGCTGCTGTAATGCTGCGCCATTGAAGGCGCAGCTGTCATACAGGTCAGCAAAAGTAATGTGCATAGTTTTTTTATCATCTTGTTACTTTTACGTAGTTAGGGAATTATTTCAAGAAGATAGCAAGAAGTGCTTTCAATTGAGCGCTTGCAGCATCATAGTCTGCCTTGGCAGCATCATATTCAGCCTGTTTTACTTTGATCTTTTCCTGAATATTTGCAAATGTATCCTTGATATAATCATTATCAGTATAAGTACCTTCGGCCAACTTTTCTAAATTTCTTTCAGCAGTAGCCAAAGCTGCTTTTTTATCAAGAAGGCCAGTAACAGCTTTTAAATATTCAGCATTAATAGCTTCTTTGATTTCCGCCAAAGTCATATCTTTATAATTATCGCCCAACTCATCAAGGCTAGCAATATATTCAGAAATTGTAGACTCAATCTTATCTTTTATAGCATCTTTATAGTCATAATCCTCACTAACTTTCTTTATATTTGCCTCTACTTCCTTAAATACTTTATCATAAGCAGTTTTAGCATCAGCCAAAGCAGTCTCTGCTTTCGTTACATTTGCAGCCAATTCTGTTTTTTTCTTATCCAGCGTAGTTTGTTCTTTAGCTTTTTGAGCAGTAAACTCTGCTTTCAAAGCTTTATAGGTATCAGCCTGATTTATCACAGCTGTCAGACGTGCAGCTTCTGCCGTAGCATAAATAGAGATACCAAGAGTTCCATAGTCACCATTTTGCAATTCTGTTGCCAGTCTATTGCCATCAACTTCCTTAAGAACCATATCAGCTGACACAGCAACCCTTCTAGGTTCATTATCACGATTAAAGTTATCACCAAACACTTTTGTTGAAGCTTTTTTCCATGAGTCATATGGAACATCACCAGCAGATGCTCCAAGTTCAAGAAGCTTGTTTGCATTAGCTTGTTCTATTTTATTAGCTTTTGTCACAGCACCGGCTGTCCATTCTATTAAATTTAATTCTAGCCCTACAATTGACTTGAAGTTTGCCAAAGGATTAGCTATTATCCAAGCAGAAATTGCTTTTTTAGTATTGGTAGAAGCCTCTGTTGCTTCTGCTTTTGTACTTTTAAGCTCTTTATCCAAAGCATCCTGATAGTATTCAGCCAAGGCAGTAGCTAATTTACTGATATTAGCATCCTGTGTTCTAGCAGCATCGCCCAGTTTATTATAAGCAGCTATTGCAGTTTCGGCAGCTTTTTTTGAAGCATTTATATCAATAGCTTCAACTTCAATATATTTATCGCGAGCTTTCTCCCATGCCTTATAGTCAGCATCGTAAGTTTCATTCGCTTTTGTTGCTTCAGCATCTGCTTTCACGACTTCAAGTTTAGACCATGCAAGATCTTCTAAATCAATCCCTTGAGTAGCTGCATCAATAAGCTTATTCCAGCCATCAATCTGTTCTTGCGCCTTAGTAACTAGTACAGTTCTTGCATAGCTGAATTCACCTGTTGATTTATTATAGCCAGCTACTCCACCAGAAATACCATCAAAAGCATCATTCAGGCCTTTAAGAATGCTCTGATCTGCTTTCTTAGAATAAGCAGAAGCTACATTAGTAGTAGTATTAACTTTAGCAAGAGCATCCTTAGCATCGGCTAATTTTTTCTCTGCAGTAGTTTTGTTCTTTTCTAAGTTAGGATTAGCAACTTTTAATTCTTCTTTTTTAAGTTCATATTGTCGTTTCTGAACATCCAATGTTGCCATTTCATCCTTCAGCTTTTTAACCTCTGTTTCCCAATCAGCTAATGTAGTATATTCATTATCCAAAATAGCCTTATATCCATCAGCTGTTTTTTGTGCTATATTCAAATTGGATTCAGCGATTTCCACAGCATTCTTCAATTTAGCCTCGATGTTTCCATCAGCTACCCAATTAGGATAGTCCGCCAACTGTTCCTGAAGTTTCTTCAAGCTGCCTTCTGTATATCCGTTATTTGCATTATCCGGATTTTGTGTAATTACATAATATGTAATATACTTTTCATCAGTACCAGTAGTAGTTGTTGTTCCAGCTCCTTCGCCAACACTTGTCTGTGAACTTGTTGATTTAGATACAAGTCTTTGTTCAGTCTCAACTTCTGTCGTTGAATATCCATACATAGCCTTATCCATAGCTATCTTAGCATAAGCAACTTTTGCCTCTACAACATTTAAACGTAATTGTTCTTCATCTGTCAACAAAACCTTGGAAGCTTCAATCTGTTCCATAGCTTGCTTGTAAGCTTCCTGTGCTTTAGCAGTAGCAGTTTCGGCAAGAAGCATTTTTTCCTTATACTGCTCAACAATCAATGCCTTTTCATTTTCCCACTTAGTTTTGTCAGCTTCCGCTTTTGCAATGGCAGCTTCCGCTTCTGCTTTTGCTTGTGCAGTAGCAGCTTCTTCCTTTTCAATCAGGAGTTGCTTCAACTGAATATCCAGTTCATGCAACTGCAAATCAATTTCTGCAGATTTATTCTGAAGTGCCAAACCTGCATTAACTAACTCTTGCTCTGCAACCTGTGCTTTTCTCAATTCAGCCTCTACAAGCTCAACTGCAGCTTGAGCTTTGATAAAATCAGACTTTGCTCCCCTAAGTTCTGCAATGCCTTCCGGTTCATCGGTATCAATACATCCCGTGAATGTCGCCGTCGTACCTGCCATGAGCAAGGTTGCGACTAAATACGTCCATTTTCTCATAAAAGTAAATTAAATGTTATACAATTAATAAATAAAAAATTTGTTTGTACTAATTCATGATTTATTTCGCTTCACTCCCCCTCTTCCCGTTACTTTGTAGGTAACGGGAAAACCCTTGTGCCTGCTCTTTTAGAGTAGTCTATACTAGAAAATAATACGATATATGACGAATCTTCTTACCCCTGCTTATGAGAAAAAGTAGAGGGGCGGGAAATCTATTGCAAAATTTAGACGTTAACAAAGCTCTAAGACAAAGAATCCACGTGTTCTTCTGTGTTTATTCCTATTTTGAGTAGTTTATTAGAAAAAATGTACGATTTTGTTTGGATGTTTTAAGAAATATGCTCATATTTGCAGCGTCTTTTCTTCCCGTTACCTACAAAGTAACAGCACTATCAATCAACTACTTGCCACAAACATAGCTCCTCTTCAGCGAAGATAGAATCGTCACATTCGCTTCATCTATTTTCTTATTCTTAAAAGGTTTTAGATAAGTCTCTGTGACGATAATGGATGAATGTCCCATCGCCTCTGAAATAATGCCTGGATGTATCTCGCAATAATATGCCATTGTAGCCCAAGTATGCCGAGCCGTATAAGTAATATTTAGAAATGCAATAAAAAACAGAATGACGATAATTAAACGTAAAACGTTTATAATTAAGCATTTTGCGAGAATTGCAGAACAGACAGACCTGCAAAAGAAAACAAAATATTGCGACGTTTCAGTTACCAGACTGTTAGCCGCCTGTTTCGGAAACGACGGCAGGTAACCGAATTTTTACCGATAAGAACAAAGCGGATTTGTATTCACTGTTTCTCAATGTTTTGCATGCCAAAGGACGCTTTTCAAAGGAGTATTTTTACAACCTAAAAAAGAGCGTTATGAAAGTGGAAAAATTCAAGGTGCTGCTCTACCTGAAAAAGAGCGAGCCGGACAAGACCGGCAAAGCCCCGATCATGGGACGGATCACCCTCAACCGCACGATGGCGCAGTTCAGCTGCAAGCTCTCCTGCACCCCCGGGCTGTGGAACGCGCGTGAGAGCCGGCTGAACGGCAAGAGCCGGGAAGCGGTGGAGACCAATGAAAAAATAGAAAGACTGCTGCTTGCCGTACACTCGGCCTTCAATTCCCTCATGGAAAGAAAAAGGGATTTCGATGCCGCCGCGGTCAGGGACATGTTCCAGGGCAATGCGGGCATGCAGATGACCCTGCTCAAACTTCTCGACCGGCATAACGGGGAAATGAAGGCCCGTGTCGGTGTGGACCGTGCGCCCACCACACTCTCGACCTACCTCTTCACCTACCGCACGCTTTCCGAATTCATCAAGGCGAAATTCAAGGTTCCGGACCTTGTCTTCGGGCAGCTCAACGAGCAGTTCATCCGCGACTATCAGGATTTCATCCTTCTGGAAAAAGGGATATGCCGTGGACACGCTTCGCGGCTACCTGGCCATCTTGAAAAAGATCTGCCGCATCGCCTACAAGGAGGGCCACTCGGAGAAATACCATTTCTGCCACTTCAAGCTGCCCAAGCAGAAGGAGACAACACCGAAAGCACTCAGCCGTGAGAATTTCGAGAAGCTGCGTGATCTGGAGATACCGGAAAAACGCAGGTCACATGTCATCACCCGGGACCTCTTCCTCTTCGCCTGTTACACCGGCACCGCCTATGCCGATGCGGTAAGCATCACCCGGAAGAACCTCTTCCGGGATGACGAGGGCAGCCTCTGGCTGAAATACCAGCGAAAGAAAACCGACTACCTCGGACGTGTCAAGCTGCTTCCGGAAGCCGTCGCGTTGATTGAGAAATACCGGGACGATACCCGCGAGACTCTTTTCCCGCCGCAGGACTACCACACGCTCAGGGCCAATATGAAATCCCTGCGCCTGATGGCAGGGCTGAGCCAGGACCTTGTCTACCACATGGGACGGCATTCTTTCGCCTCGCTGGTCACGCTCGAGGAGGGAGTGCCGATAGAGACCATCTGCAAAATGCTGGGACACTCCAACATAAAGACCACCCAGATATACGCGCGCGTAACCCCGAAGAAGCTGTTCGAGGACATGGACAGGTTCGTCGAGGCAACCCGCGATTTGAAACTTATCCTTTAATCCCTAAACAATCATTATCATGCGCAGTACATTCAAGCTCTTATTCTACATCAACCGTAACAAGGTGAAATCGGACGGCACGACCGCCGTCCTCTGCCGGATCAGCATCGACGGAAAGAAATCGGCAGTCACGACAGGCGTCTATTGCAAACCCGGGGACTGGGACAGCAAGAAGTGTGAAATCAAAACAGCCAGGGAGAACAACCGCCTTGCCGCCCTCCGCAGCCGGTTGGAAGAGGCGTACGGGAACCTGCTGAGGAACCAGGGAGTGGTCACGGCCGAACTGCTCAAGACCACCGTGTCAGGCGCCAATTCCGTACCGGAATACCTCCTGCAGGCCGGAGAGGTGGAACGCGAACGGCTCAGGGTCCGCTCCAAGGAGATCAACTCCACTTCCACCTACCGCCAGTCGAAGACCACCCAGCTCAACCTCAGGCAGTTCATCGAATCCCGCGGGATGAAGGACATCGCCTTTTCGGACATCACCGAGGAGTTCGCCGAATCGTTCAAGGTCTTTCTCAAGAAGGAGCTGGGACACAGGAACGGACACGTGAACCACTGCCTGTGCTGGCTCAACCGGCTCATCTACATCGCCGTGGACCGGGAAATACTAAGAGCCAATCCGATAGAGGACGTGGCATACGAGAGGAAAGAAACACCTAAACTAAGGCATATCAGCCGCAGTGAACTGAAGCGGATGATGGAAACCCCGCTGCCCGACCCGATGATGGAGCTGGCACGCAGGACGTTCATCTTCTCCTCGCTGACCGGTCTGGCCTACGCGGATACGAGGGCTCTCCATCCCCGTCACATCGGAACGACTTCGGAAGGAAGAAGGTATATCCGCATCCGCCGCGCCAAAACGGATGTGGAGGCGTTCATCCCGCTGCATCCCATAGCCGGACAGATACTGGAGCTTTACAACACCACGGATGACGACAGGCCGGTATTCCCGCTGCCGGTCCGCGACGTCCTCTGGTATGAGGTACATGGAATGGGCGTGGCATTAGGCATGAAAGAGAACCTGTCCTACCACATGGCCCGGCATTCGTTCGGGACCCTGACACTGACCGCAGGTATTCCGATAGAGAGCATCGCCAGGATGATGGGCCACACGAACATCGACAGCACGCAGGTCTACGCCCAGGTCACCGACCGGAAGATATCCTCGGACATGAACCGGCTGATGGAAAGAAGAAAGCCCGCGGCCGGCAAGGAAGCCGCAGGCTAAATAAAAACTGCCGCCGGAATCGTAAATGCAATTCCGGCGACAATCCTTAAACTTAAATACGATATTATACCAATGCAGGGTGATAGTTCTCCTCCAGCAGCCTCTCGATGTCCGACTGCCTGTACAGGATCTTCCCGCCAAGCTGGATATAGGGAATCCGTCCTTGGTCCCTGTAATCCTGCAGGCACCTGCGGCTGATCTTCAACATCCCGGAAAGCTCCCTGTCGGTCAGGAACCGTTCCCCGTTGAAGGGAGGACGGTTGTCACGGGCAAGACGTTCCACTTTTTTCTCCATGTCGTCCAGCAGGGCAAAGAACCTGCGGACACGTTCGTTCTCCTTGTCGATAATGCCTTCCATCTCTTCCGCTCTTTAAAGGTTTCCGTTCTTCCTTCTTTCTCTCACCTCCTTCTCCTTGCGTCTGATGCCGACGTAGACCATCAACTTCTCCACATCCCCGGGCTTGTAATAGAACTTGCGCTGGAGGCGGGTGAACGCCAGCCGTCCGGTATCGCGGAGAGTCTGCAGGGTACGCGGCGAGATGTCAAGGCGCAGGCAGACATCCTGGCCGTCCAGTCACTCTCCGGGTTCCTTACAGCGGTTTCTCTCATACAATCTGTCCACACGTGCGGACAGGTTCTCGGCGCGCGCCAGCATCCTCTCAAGGACACCGGCCTCGATGTAGCATATTTCCATATTTTCAACTCGTTTAAATATCAGTGCGAATATAAGGGAAGAAACCATGAGAGGCAAGCACGACCGGCACACTGGCAGGAATAGTCATGGATAGTCGGTTTTTGTCATATGGGAAGGAAAAAGAAAGCCGAAGCAGGTCTGGATCCACTACCCCCTTTGGGTATGTGAAAGGAACGTTGTGGTGAAAGAAAAAACTCCTTTTCACACATGGATGAGGCAATGCCGGAAGTCCGGCAATAAAAAATGTGGCTTCTCTATCCGGGTAAATGCCATGATTACAGACTTCTTCCTGTTCCTATACCATCAGGTCGGTTACCTTCAGGTTAACAACTTATCCAACCTGTGATAGATCCGGATGTGAAAAGATTACTTTGGCTGGCTATTACAATATAATAAGTAGAATCATGTCAAATCTACTGCTGCTATTGTTTGTTGATAATGGCTGGCAGTAGAACAAACTTTCGTTAAACCAATACGTTCATTCTTTATTATCAAGTTTTTAGACTACCTTTGTATTTTATTAACTCATTTACCAAACATTATGGGACTACTCAAACCGAATCAAGTTTTGAACAAAGCATATAGACAGGTTGCGATTGAAACAACAGATTTTGACTTATTCAAAAATGCCCTTCGCACATTGAGAGACAATATTGTGGATGGGCAAAGAGAACACACGCAAAAAGAACATTTACGTAATTTTCTGAGTGAAACGTTCTACAAGCCATACTACATGGCTCCCGAAGAAGATATTGATTTGGCTATCCGATTGGATAAAACTATCAAGTCCAATATAGGGTTATTGATTGAAGTAAAGAGTACCACCAACAAAGGTGAGATGATTTCTAATGACAATCTTAATCGTAAGGCTTTGCAGGAATTATTGCTATACTATCTTAAAGAACGTGTCAATAAGAAGAACAATGATATTAAATATCTCATCGCTACTAATATTCATGAATTCTTTATTTTTGATGCCCATGAGTTTGAACGCAAATTCTATCAGAACAAACAATTACGTCGTGAGTTTCAAGACTTTGTGGATGGACGCAAAACCAGTAACAAAACCGATTTCTTCTATACTGAAATTGCAACAACCTATATTGAGGAGGTGAAAGATAGCCTTGAATACACTTACTTCAACTTACAAGACTATCAACACCTGCTTGATAGAACAGACAGTAGCGCTTCACGCAAACTTATCGAACTTTATAAGATATTCAGCGATACACATCTTTTGAAGCTATCGTTCCAAAATGACAGCAATTCGCTCAACCGTGGATTCTACACTGAGCTGCTACACATTATTGGTATTGAGGAACGCAAAGAGAATAATAAAACCGTGATTGTACGCAAAGCTGTGGAACGGCGTGACGAGGCTTCATTACTAGAGAATACTATTAACCAACTGGATGCAGAAGATTGTTTGCGTCACATAAATGGTCGTTTGTATGGGAATGATTATGAGGAACGGTTATTCAATGTTGCAATGGAATTGTGTATTACTTGGATGAATCGTATCCTTTTCTTGAAACTGTTGGAGGCTCAGATGTTGAAATACCACAATGGAGATGCAATCTATAAATTTCTTTCAATAACTAAGATTCATGACTATGATGATCTCAACACACTCTTTTTCCAAGTGCTTGCACGTGACATGGGCAGCCGCACACACTCCATTATGCGTGATTTTGCTTACGTTCCCTATCTTAACAGTTCTCTTTTCGAGGTGACAGATTTGGAAAGTAAAACAATTAAGATAAACAGCCTTTCACAACGTACGGTACTTCCTGTCTTGGCGAGTAGCGTATTACGAAATAAAAAACGCAATCTACAAGTCAACGCATTACCCACCCTGCAATATTTGTTTGCTTTTCTCGACGCTTATAACTTTGCGAGCGAAGGCAGTGAAGAAGTGCAAGAAGAGGCTAAAACACTCATCAATGCTTCTGTTTTAGGGCTTATATTCGAGAAAATAAATGGTCACAAGGATGGTTCAGTATTCACTCCAGGCTTTATCACTATGTTCATGTGCCGTGAAGCAATCACCAAGACCGTGTTGCAAAAGTTTAATGGTTATTATGGCTGGAATTGTACCACCCGTATAGAACTATACAACCATATTGACAATATAGTCGAAGCTAATGAACTAATTAACAGTTTGCGACTGTGTGATCCAGCTGTTGGTTCGGGTCACTTTCTTGTGTCTGCTCTCAATGAACTGATACTCTTGAAATACGAATTAGGTATTTTGGTAGATGCTACCGGTAAGCGTATCCGCAAAGCGGACTATCAACTTGCCATTGAAAATGACGAGCTGATTGTTACCGATACCGAAGGTAATTTATTTGCTTACAACCCACTCAATGCGGAAAGTCGCCGCATGCAGGAAACTCTTTTCAAGGAGAAGCGTCAAATCATTGAGAACTGTTTATTTGGCGTTGATATTAACCCCAACTCTGTGAAGATTTGCCGCCTACGACTGTGGATTGAATTGTTGAAGAATGCTTACTATACGGCTGAAAGTAATTACACTTATTTAGAAACCTTACCAAATATCGACATTAACATCAAATGTGGAAATTCTTTGCTTCACCGATTCGCTTTGACAGACAGTATTCAGACCGTACTGCGAGAGTCTAGTATCAGCATCAGCCAATATAAGGAGGCTGTAGCTAAATATAAAAATGCCCAAAGTAAAAGCGAAAAGCAGGATTTGGAAACGTTTATAACAGAAATCAAGTCGAAACTGAAAACAGAGATCAACCGCCGGGATGCACGATTGGTTAGATTGAACAAACGCCGCTCTGAGTTGGCAAACTTACAAGCGCCTCAACTGTTTGAACCGACAAAAAAGGAAAAGAAAGCGTCGGACAAGCGCATTGCCGATTTAAAGAAAGAAATTGCGACTTTAGAAAATATATTTGAGGAAATACACTCCAACAAAATTTATCTTGGTGCATTCGAATGGCGTATAGAGTTTCCAGAAGTACTCGATGCCGAAGGCAACTTCTTGGGATTTGACTGTATCATTGGCAATCCACCTTACATTCAGTTACAATCTATGGGTAAGAGTGCCGATGTATTAGAATGCATGGGTTACATAACTTATGCACGCACTGGTGATATTTACTGCCTCTTCTATGAGTTGGGTATGAACCTGCTTACTCCCAATGGTTTTCTTTGCTATATCACGTCTAATAAATGGATGCGTGCAGGGTATGGTGAAGCCTTGCGAGGTTATTTCGCAAGCAAGACCAATCCTATTATGTTGGTAGATTTTGCAGGTATAAAAATATTCGATGCAATAACGGTAGAAGCAAATATTCTTTTATCTCAAAAAGCAGCAAATATTTTTAACACACAAGCTTGTTTGGTACAAGATTCGAATGGCTTGAATAATTTGAGCGATTTCGTGCAGCAACAAGGCGTGAAGTGTAACTTTGCAGATTCTATCCCATGGGTGATATTGTCTCCCATTGAACAGAGCATCAAGCAGAAGATTGAGTCTGTGGGAATACCCTTGAAGGATTGGAACATCCAAATCAACTATGGGATAAAAACTGGTTTCAATGATGCTTTTATCATTTCTACCGAAAAGCGTGATGAGATACTAGCGAATTGTCAAACAGAAGATGAACGTGTTCGGACGGCTGAACTTATACGACCGATTCTTCGTGGCAGGGATATCAAGAGATATGAATATGAATGGGCGGACTTGTGGATTATAGCCACATTTCCTTCGCGGCATTATGATATAGAAAGTTATCCTGCGGTGAAAAATTATCTTCTGTCAATTGGCATAGAGCGTTTAGAACAAACAGGAGAAACTCATATTGTTAATGGCAAAAAAATAAAAGCCCGAAAGAAAACTAGTAACGAGTGGTTTGAAACACAAGATAGCATCAGTTATTGGGAGGATTTTTCTAAGCCAAAAATTGTATGGAAAATAATCGGAAACCAAATGGCTTTTGCATATGATGCCAACAATTATGTAATGAACAATGCCTGTTATATTATGACAGGCGATCATTTGGATTATCTGTTGGCAGTATTGAATTTTCCAATAACTGAAGTAACCTTCGTGTAATCATACGAGTCTGTGATTTCCTGCGTTTACGCAGTTTGCTATAAGCAAGATAGGCACGGCGTACATC
>NC_021017.1:1620660-1632816 GCF_000210075.1 Bacteroides xylanisolvens XB1A | reverse complement strand
TGTTTTAATGATTGGTGTCTGGAACTGGTTGAGGAGTTATACTATAGACATTTACTGAATGTCCCTGTATAGTGTCGATAATATTAAAGAAAAACTTGTTATCTCCCTATATGCCAAAGGAATGAGCGTGTCAGACATAGAAGAGGAGATGCGTGAAATCTATGAGATAGAACTGTCCACATCAGCTATTTCCATCATCACGAACAAAGTCAACCAGGCTGCTCAGGAATGGCAGAACCGCCCTTTGGATCCGGTCTATCTCATCGTTTGGATGATTCTACCTATTTTGACTTTTCAGCCTATTAATTGTTTTGGTAACTTCGTTCATTAGCTTTTGATTGGAAGTTCTAAATGTGTTAAGTTCTTTGATTATATCTGCTTTATTATAGTATAAATTATACCAGCCTAATGTTTCAGCAGCCAATATGCGAAGTTCTTCTTCTTGGCTTTCATTTTTTATAATGTTCAGTAATGGCTCAATAGCTTTAGCAATAGGTTTATTTCGGAACCTACTTATTTCGCTTTGTATCTGTTTGGTAGTACTTTCCGGACTGTCAATAAGTGCAAAATCTCTTTCAAGTCCTTTCTTTTGGCGAGGAAGGTATTCTAACAATTCATTCACATAGGAAGAATCGTAGAAAGACCAATCGGCAGCCTGTTTCTTCAATTCATTCAAAGCCATATCATGGTCGAACGTGTTGATAGCACTAAAAATTCTGAAACGATGGCGGTTTTCATGTCCGCGTAATAAATAGCTTTCTATCCATGCCGGCAACAATTCCGGATTGCAATTCTTTTCAACGTATTCCACCGCATAACGACGGATCAGTTCATAACTGTCGTTCATGGCTGTCTGCAATACATCGGCAACCTCTGTCGGATAGTTCAAAGCTAATAGGCGTAATGCTTCCAACCGCACAACGAAATAGTTCGATTCGTGGTAACTTTTCTTCAGCAACTCAACGAGACCACTATAATTTGCCATTGACAATTGACGGAGCGCCATTGCCTGCATGTCAGCCATAGGGGAATTCAGCTGTTTTTTCCAGAATGTAACATTTCCTTCCTGCGCAACTAAAGCTTGGTTGATGTCCATATCCAGCCCGGCATTATTGGTGAAGTGAAAAGTCGGGTCACCGATCAGATGATTTTCCAAGAAGCAGGTAAAACGAGTGAACTGCCCGATGCGCATACCGGCAGCTAACAAGCCGAGAAATTCATCCGGCCATTTATCTTGAATGGTGTTAACCGTACATCCCATAGTAGCAATGGTCTTACCCTTATTGAATATATAAGAGCCTACAATGTTGTCATCCAAATGGAAAGAACCGTTGAAACAAGCATCGAACAATATAAAACGCGCATTAGGAGTCAAAAGACGAATATCTTCAGTATAGATATCCATATTACGGTTTACAATGGAATCCGATTTTATTTTCTCCTCATCGAAAGCTTCCGCACACCAACTTTCAGGCACCCCATACTGCTTGGCATATTCTTTGATAGCAGCTTCACGCCCATGTTTCTTGGCGTATGAAGGCACTTTGCTTCGCAAGAATATTTTGGCATTCTCAATACTCAAATTAATACCGGAACCATTTTCATAGCCATTGATATACTGCATGGTGGGGCCACCGTGGTGATGGAATAGCATGACATCTAATCCTTCGCGCTGAATCTCGTTCAAGTATAATGGTTTCATCGGATAGCGCATGTTAAAATCATAGAACTTCACTGTATTACCCGATTTGAATATTTGCGGCAATTGCTCACGTAAGGCTATTTGCTCACCGCTCCATGCCAAAGGATCTTCAGAATTGTAACCATGGCCACGGGCCATAGTCAGTTGGTCAAATGCATTTTGCTTTGCTTTTTCGGCAACTGCCTTTTTTAAGTAATCGCGTAGCATCTGATAACGGTTCTCACCTTCTAAATGTAATGGACGGATACGGGCCGAATAAATATCCGGTGAAATATACTGTTTAGAATCAGCACGCAATGTCATATAATGATAGTCAGGTATCAAACTGTCTTGTTTAATATAATCAAATTTTAATCCGAAGTCATCATAATAACGGTCGGAAGGAACGCTTGATTTCTGCCAATTGGCTTTGGGAGACCTTTTGAAAGCCGAAGATAGATGATGTGCATCACGAATCATTGGAATAGGGATGTCACCTATAAATACGCAACCCTCCAAAGGCGTTTTCTCATTCTCATGCAATTTGACAAGTTGCTCACGAATAGGTTCGGGCCTTTTCCAATCATCAATTAGCAAGTAAGTACCTAAACCTTCTTTTTCTATACTGGTACGATAAGCATCAATTTCACTTTTCGCTTCATCATAACTTTTCTGATCGACTACAATTGCAAAAGTAGTCTTTGTTTTTATACTAGGATGTACAACTGTTTGCGCCTGCATATCCTGTAAGCACAAAGCGGTAATTGCCAAAAGGATGTATTTATTCATATTTATAAACTTAATCTTTTGATTGTCTGTTCAAGCTCTGCTTTTAAATCTTCCGGAAGATTGGCTGTTTGTTGCATCTTCTTTATTTCTTCAAGAATGTGTGGCCGTTGTACAGAATTAGTAAACCAACCTAATGCTTCGGCCATTACTACACGTACTTCCTGTGGATTACCGGCATCACGAATTACATTCAAATAATCATCCACGTGGAAATGGAATGTATAGTTACGCACATTGCGGATTGCACTGATACGTTTTGCTTCCGGTGCAGCTACATCCATCAAGGTCTGATGGACTTTTGCCTCTTGTACAAACATTCTTTCCAGGCTTCTTAGTAATCGTTTTTTCTCTTCGTTTTCATTCAAACGGTCAACTTTTGCATAAAAGTCTTCTATTGTCTTTTCTACTTTCTCTTTCGGATAAAGGCTTAAAGCCTTGTTGGCACTCATTTGTACGCGTAAGCGTTCATTATGTTCGACCAATGCTTCCACAATAGCGGGCAATAAGGAATCGTCACCTACAAATCCAGCATAAATGGCACTTTGGCGAGCTACCATTTCATAAGTATCGTTCAAACCTTCGCGTAATGCTTCGATGAAGTTGTCGTCCTGATAACGGCTCAACAACTTGATAGCTTCCATACGAACCGTATTGAAGCCACTTTCCCGGTACTTCTTCAGGAGCAACGGAGATAATTCCTTTTGGGTATCGGCGTCAGCCAGCATACGCATGGCCAAACTTTGTACATCAGCGTATGGGCTGTTTAACAAATTCTTCCAATAGGCTTTGTCATCTTTGTGTATTGTTATATCGGTACTTAAAGTATTGGCTTCGATAGGAGCAAAACGGAAAGTGGGATCACCAAACAAATGACCTTCAAGTGATACGATTAGCTTATTGTATTGCCCGGCTCGTACACCATGGGACAACAAACCAATCATTTCAATAGTCCAGCGGTCTTGCAATACGTTACGGGTATTTCCTTGTGCTACTAATGTCTGACCGTCATTAAAGATATATTGTCCTGCTATATAGTCGTTTTCGTGAAAAGAACCGTTGTAGCACGCATCAAACATTATCATCTTCGGATTAGTGGAAAGATTTCTCTTCATTAAATCTTCCGTTACGATACGTTCATCAGCGTAGTGAAGAGAGTCTGCTTCCCAGAACTTAGGATTGTCCAGGTCTTTAAAAAACACCTCATTCACTTGTCGTTTTTCCTGCATCTGAATACGTAAGGTGTCTTTGTCACGTTTTCCAACATGGGACATGACTGCATTATAAAGTGTACTCTTCAACATTTTATAACGATTATTGAAATCAGTGCATGCCAATTCATCATTAATAAGCTGCCCTGTTGGCATTCCATGTTCATGAAACATAAATAAGTCAAGGTCCTTTCGTTGCAATTCGCTGAATAACTTATATTTCATAGGGTGTTTCATTCGGAAGTTCCAATGTTTGAATCCCATTTGACGACCAAAAGCTAATGGAAAGTTCTCCATATAAGCTTTTTCGTCATCCATCCATACAATCAGGCAATCGGAATTGTAAGAAGCACCATTGAATGAGAATACCCGATCTAATTGATTATGCTTATCTGCCTTGGCAGCAGCAGCTTTCTTCAGATATGAGGCAATGGCCGCATATTTATCCCCTTCCTTTTTTTCCGGATACTTGATACGAGCTGAATAGAAAGTAGGATTTAGCCGCTGGGGACTGTCTTCTGTCAATTTGTAGTAGAAATGCTGATGATTTACTGAGTCTTGCCTGATGAACTCAAACTTTAAGTTCAGATCATCATAAAAGCGGTCGGTAGGTACGGAAGACTGATCCCAAGGAAAGGCTTTCTCATTCATTTTGAATGCAGTAGTCATGTGTTGCGCATTACGTACCAATGCGACAGGCACATCGCCGATTAAAACCAGACCTTCCAATGAAGGGCATTCTTGATATGTTTTGATGATTATCTGTTTGACTTGATCTGGATTTTGCCAGTCACCGCTGATCAGATAAGTTGCCAAACCATCATCTTCAACCGCAGTTTTGTACTGATGCATGGCATCTTTGGTATTTGCATAAGTTTGGTTATCTGTTATGATAGCAAAAGCGGTAGGTTGTTTGACCAATGGCTTTATGACTGTTGTTTGTGCATTTCCTGCCAATGGCAAAAGAAATGCCAGATATATTATTTTTTTAATCATGGCCAATTAATTTTTAAGTCTGTAATATGTACGGTCGGCTTCTTCACGAAGGTTCTCGGATAAGCTCTTATCTTTTCTCAGTTGATCGCATACCCGAAGGATGTCAGGCTTCCGATAAGAATGAGTGAACCAAGCAAAAGCCTCCAATAAACAGGTTTTTAGCTTTTCACTTTCACTGGAGTCGGTAAGTAAAGCCAAGAGGCCGTCTACACAGGCATGTGCCATATGATTTTTCAGAGAATTGCAATAAAGGATGCGCCAACGTTCGGAAGTTTCTTTGCTTAATAACTCTTTTTGCATGCTACGACTATTATTGGCATTCTCCAAAACCTTACGCATCTCCTCCTTGTCTTGCAACACATAGGTCCCAGCCATTACTTTATCAATTGCCGCCTGTACGGCTGCCTGATCAAAGACTTGAAGCCCCAAACTCACATTAAATGCCACACGCTCGGATAGGTTGTCTTCTACATAGGCTTTGATTTGCGGATAAACATACTCGTTCAGTCCCACATGTTGCATCATACGAACAGAGGTGCGACGAATAAATTCATAGGAATCCGTAATGGCCAAGTGTAAGACTTCCCGGAAGTTTTTGTCACTAATCTTCTCAAGCAATGCCAAGCAGGTGAAACGTACCATCATGAACGAGGAAGTTTCAAAAGTTTTTCTTAATAAATCAGAAATACCCGGATAGTCATTGCGATAAAGGTTGTGCAAAGCAAAATTCTGTATGTCGGCATAGGGCGACTGTAATAACTCCAACATGCGGGACTCGCTATATGGTTCTTTGAACAAAGCATTGGCATCTACCTCATTGATAGATTGAAAACGTAGAGTAGGGTCACCGGTAATGTGCGATTCGAGAATATTCGTCAATTTAGCCCATTGCCCCACTCGTGCTCCCATACCTAACAGGCCGAGCATCTCGTTTGCCATTTTATCTTGCAGTACATTGACTGAATTGGCAAAAGTAGTTACGCATTTTCCTTCCGACATGATATAACGTCCGGCAATGTAATCTTTTTCCCGGAAATCACCATTATAGCATGCATCGAAAATTACCATACGGCTATTAGGCTTAAACTCTGTAACTTCCGACAGGATAATACCGGTGCGCAGGTCTAGTAAAGAATCTTCTGCAATTACTTTGGGATCATCATAGCCTGCAATCCAAGTAGTGTCCAAACCGTATGTGTTTTTCATCATATCCAGCATTTCGTCGAAAGACTTTTTGTTGTTTTGCTTTCTACGCGCTAAACCACGATAATAGTACTTCATTGCATCTACATGAGCATTCCACCTATTAGTAGCGGGACTACCGGAAAGATATTGACGTTCGGGCATACCATGCTCATGAAAAATAGACAAGTCCAGATCTGTGCGTTTCAGCATATTAATGACATCGTCCTTGGGATAATCGCTGAAATTATAACGGATGAAACGGGCCCGTCCCTCTTTATCGAATACGCCCGGCATTTGTTCGCGAATAGTAAAGGTTTCCGGTGTCCATGCAGTCAATGAGTTAGAGTAAGAGCCATCACCTGTATAGGAGAAGAATTGGTCTAATTTATTGTTTATCTGGTGCTCAGCCACCACTTTTTTAAAATAGCGGCTGATTTGCGCATGCGGTTCTTCGCCGTTATCAACAGCTTTGACACGTGCAGAATATATGTCACACCGAATTTGCTGTGGAGATTTTATAGCCAAATTATAATAGAAGAAATTATTTTCGACACTGTCCTGTTTCAAAAAATCGAATTGTAGGTCGAAATCATCGTAGAAACGGTCGCTGGGCACTGAAGAATCTCTCCAGTCATTGTTTTTCTCATCCATTTTAAAAGCGGAAGTCATATGCTGGGCTTTGCGGAGCATTGGAATAGGGATATCACCGACAAATACCACTCCTTCCAATTTATCCTTTTTGTAGAGCTTAACAATAACTTTCTTTACATCTTCCGGTTTATTCCATTCATTGTATACGATGAACGTAGGCAACCCTTCCATTCCTAGAATCTCCTGATAGGCTTTAAGCTCGGCTTCACAAGCCTGAAATGTCCCTTTATCTGTAATTACAGCAAAAGAGGTGTCCTTTACTTTCACAGCCGGTTTAACAAATGTCTGTGCCCGCAGAGATAATATGCTGCAGAGCATCAAACTTCCAGTTATTAATTTACGCATGTTTTGTAATATAGATTTCGTTATGTAGCATTAAAAATTACATCCTAAACTTATCGATAAATGAGTACGCCCATCATAATCATAGTCAGAGGTATTTACACGATCGAATACAACTTTTGCAAATAAGTTCATACGTCTGTTTTCTCTGACTTGTTGCGAATACGTTATCGACCCGCCAATACGATAGTAATCACAGGTATAATAATTAGTCAGCCCTTGTTGTAATTCGGTTACAGTTGGATAGTCTGCATGGCTGCCACCATATACATATTCACCTCCCAGATTATTGTTATACGCAACATGAACATCTATTAAAAGCCTGCGATTCAAACTATTGCCTAAAACAAAATTTTTTTTGCCACCTAAGCCTAAAGATAAATTTTCTGCATTCTGTACAGAATTAGGCATTAAATATTCATCGTCTTGCTTGGTATAATTCACATTTAATTCTGCTTTCCAACTATATTCATTCCCGCGGTTTCTGCTTAATGCATAATTAAGAGAAGCGGTTTGTGCCTTGTACGTAGAACGGATGTTATTATATAATTCCACCCAGCCACTTTGTGATTCAGAGTTATCGCGTTGAGAAATATACTGAATACCATTGATGTTACGATTTGTATATGTGGTTCTCATATAATTGGTATAGTCCTTTCCTTCCTGAATCATCGTTAAAGAAACATGAGCAGTTTTATCTTTTACACCGGCTATTTTTTTAGGAGTCGTATAGCTCTGCTGAACAGTTTCCGCTTTTACATCGTAACTGCCCTCAAGCAGTAAATTGAAAGAGGGCATACTGAAGTTGTACTGGAGAGCTCCACCGAAACGGTCTCCAATATAATTGCTGGTTACACCGCTGCCTATTCCTTTTATGGCTGTTCCCAAACCGTATAATATATAATAGTCCTGATCCACATAAGAGTTGACATTACTCATTCTTGAGTCTTCCTTGATAGAACTATACTTGAAACTTGCACCAAACTTGTGTGAATTATTCAACTTGTAAGTAATCCCCGGCGTCAGTCCCAGCGTATAAAAACGGGTATCCACACGCGGGTCGCGCTGTTTGGCAGCTAATGTAGCTACATAATTACCTTCCAACCCCAATGCCCAATGATTACCAAGTAAAGGAGTAGCTGCACGAAACTTCAGATCGTAATATTGATTTCTCCATTTGCTTAAGTGCTGGTCTGCGACATAGTAAGGCATTCCCCTGAATGGATCGGCAATGGAGGCGTTATATCCGGCATCTGTCAGATTTTTTTGTGCAAAATTAAATGCTCCCCACACATATGCATTTTTCAGATTGATAAAGCCTTCACTGGATACACCTACGATAGCCTCTTTCTGCCCCTCTTGCGGACGGCAATAGTTTCCGTCCTGTAAGTCATATCCCAATATAACATTCGAATAATTCTGAATATCATCGAATGGCATACCGGCAGCATTCTGTGAATGAGACCATAGTCGTCTTGTTTTCAATTGTTCCATAGCGGCGGGAGAGAAGCCCTGTGCCGCTCCCACCATACTTACAAGGCAGGCTATCATTACCAGCAGGCAGCTTTTCATATAGTTCATATATTGTTTTTTCATTGTTCTGTCTTTTTAGTTAATTATTACAATGTGTGATTCCATGAAGGCATTTTTGCTCCATTACGACGCATTACAGGAACAACGCCACGTTCAAAGTCATCCGTACTGTTGTTTGTATCCTGATATATATATGTACCTGTTTCTTCGCGAATAATAGGATTACCTTCTTCGTCTGTGGACAATTTGCGAGCAATACCTAAACCGCAATAAGTAGCTCCTACCCAAGTAATACCTGCATCAAGTACACCGGGGACACGTTTTGCATTCATCTTTGACTCATTGTTTACTGCTTCAACAGCATCCAATACATATTTAATAGGTATTTTTGCATAATAAACATTGCTGTTCGGTTTGCTAAGATCTGTTGTCTTCATATTTTCATCGTTGACCGGATCCCAAGCTTCTCCTTCAGGAACACGAAAAATCACATAAGCACCTCCGAATACGGATGTCAAATATTGTGGTATACTTCCCATCTCTGCTTTTCCTTGGTAGAAAACATGTTGCATATCATAAGCTGCCTGGTCAGGGAAGTTTGGATTATTCATATTAAACTCAAACTCAGAACTACTGCCGTCTATAGGACTTTGAGGGTTATAGATGTCCAACTGATGGTTAGCGGCAAATTGAGAAATGATGCAAGATTCACCTGGCGCTAACGGATATTCGGTTCCATTTCCTGGAAATTTCCACACACGTTCTCCATATGCATAATTATTACCGTCCGCTTCCGGCCAAATAGGTAATTTAGTGGTAGCTGTACCCGGAGTTAAATTTGCGAAATAAATACCGTCCAAATACAAAATGTCAGCAGAGTTATTGTATATCTCATAGAACTGGTCTCGGAAATAGACTCCTCCTTTTTCCGGACGGCTACCGCAATAATAAATCTCCTTGAATATTAATGGGCTCACTTTAAGCCCTTGTACTTCAATATTCAATGCGCTACCATGCTTAAATAATGCCGCATTTACAGAATTGCCATTGATGTAGTATTCATTGTTTTCTGTATCGATCGCTGTACCGGATACTGTTACCGAATAAATTCCGGGGATAATTCCGTCAACTTTCACACTATTATCAGTTACTTCTTTTACATAATGTAAATCTTCATCGTAATTGTCGAACTTTACAGTCAGATCTTTCAGTGTGGATATATTTTCAACGGTAATATCCAAATATACATCCACTGTGATAGGATTCACTTCTGCTGTGCCAGACATGTCCCTGAACGAATCGCATCCTATCAAAAGGGTACTTGCCAATGTAAACAAATATATTAAATATTTTTTCATAACTTCCTAAACATTATAAAGTGAGTGATAATTCCAGCCCAAAGAAAAATCGGTTATTCAATTGAATATATGAACCCGGATTACGTTTGGATTCTCTGCGCGGATAACTTCTGAACATATTGTTGGCAAAGAAAGAAACACGTAGCATATTGCTAATTTCTTTAGTTACATTCAAGTTAAAACAAAAATAAGGACTGTATGATTCTTTTATAGCATTATTATGACTTACATTATTCAACATATATCCATATCCTGCATCCTTTACTTGCTGGGTAGTGGTATATTTCCCCTTGGGAAACATATTTACAGACGCATCTTCCAATGCTAAATAGCCCACAGGTATAGAATCGTTTCCAAATGTATTCCAATTAGACTGCTGCCAAATAGCTTGTGCTGTCATCGTAACAACAAAACCGATACGCGGGATATTGTGAGTGGCACGTAAAGTCGTTACAAATTGTTGTTTGTAACTTGCATTGCCTTCTTGAGAATAAATGGCCACCGGTTTACGGGCTGAAGCAGCATCTTCGCTATTGTCATAGAAGCTATAACCCTGACGCCAACTCTTAGTACGCATCCATGAGCCATTTATTTGGAAGGCCGTACGGATAGCATCAATACGTCCGATATTCAAATCAAATTCTAAACCTTTAGTTTCTATATTTAAATTATTAGTTGGTTTTGCATAAGTAGACAATACCGGTAGGCTACTACTAAGCTCTATCCCGTTTTCTGTGCGCTGGTATTCATTGTAGATAAATGTATTGAAGGTGTTGAAGGTTTGGCTCATTACATAACCATCCTTCAGACGCTCCTTATAAGCTATTACATTCAGATTGGTTTTACCCACTCGTAAATTAAAACCGACTTCTGCTTTATGATTTTGGGCAATCTTCAAATCTGAGTTATCTACTTGCCGAACTTCTGTGGTAGTCATAAACAAGCGCTGGCTTTCCGGAATATTTTCATTGGTAAGCTCATTTATATTGATATATTCAAAATATGCATTTTCTGGATATAAATAGAGAAGAGAAGGCATCTTTGCAGCAATACCGTAACCTCCCTGAAGACTTAATAGATTCGGAATCAAATCAATGGATGCATTTACACGTGGCGAGAAAATGCCTCCTACTACTGAGGTATGATCATAACGCACACCAGCCTGAATGTTCAAATCATGCGTACCGCTTATGGACCATTTGAAATTATCTTCCACATATGCACCAAATTGGTTAATGAAAGGAATATCCTTATAGTTACGTGGACGGAAAGATGAATTATGACCGTATTGACTACGATAAGGAGGAGTACTTGGGTCATAAGTTTTTCCTTTACCAACGTTACCGTCACTCCGGAAATCCGCACCAATCAAGATGCGGTTGTTTACATGACCGCTCGCCTTGAATAGAGAACTCGTCACTTTAGCAAACAAATTAACTTCACGACTATCGATCTCATAGTGTCCCAAATAGCTGCTTGGTAGATAAACAGCATAATGATTTATGTCTTCCGGTCCAAAATTAGTAATTTGATTACCATTGGCATCATAGATATGCTGACCTGCAAAGTTACTAAGTACCGCACCGTTTGTAGTGGTCATGGAATAAGGAGATGTAGCAGAACTGTATACGGTTTCATAATAACTGTCTTTATCCATATACGTACCTGACAATACATAGCGTAGTGTTTTTAACCAGCCCTTATTTATATTCCATGTACCATTGGTATTCAAAGTAAAACCTATATCGCGGCCTTCCGAAGCTGTTTTAGTTTGTTCATCATCAGGATTACGTTCACGTTGATCCTTACCATAAATAAAATCAAAGCTGGAATTGGTACGTAACTTATTATTAAAGAAAGTATTTGAATAGAGCAACTTTGTTGTGGCACGCTGATAGTGCTGGTAACTGGATATTGGATTATTCGTATTATAAGCATAATCTGCACTTACATTTAAAGCGCCTTTCTTTTTTCCAAGTTCAAAACCGGTTCCCATAGACACCTGATAGATATTGGGATTGGCTTTTGCTTTGACACGTAGCGGCTCACGACCAGCTTTTGTATTAATAATTACTGCTCCTGAGGTCAGATCACCATATTCAACAGAAGGGATACCACGAACGATTTGTATAGACTCTATATTTTCAGTAGAAATACTACGAACATCGGTTCCACCAGCCGGCGAGGCACCTCCGGCCAATGAAGCGGGTGTTTCCGTACCACTTAATACCGTAGGGCTCATCGCAGATAGATTAGCATTATTTGAGATGGGGGGCACCATCACGAATTATTGCGGTGCCCATAGCATTCATCGGAGCTTCCGGACCACTGGAACTGGAAACTTGACGGATGTTAATCTGTTGTGCCGAACTCATATCTTGATTCTGTGAAATTCCACCTGGCATCAATGACA
>NC_021017.1:1594303-1620285 GCF_000210075.1 Bacteroides xylanisolvens XB1A | reverse complement strand
AAATGTGAGAAGATGTGGATTTGCCTGAACGGCTGTTGGTTGCAGTTACTGTAACTTCTTTCAACTTAAAATCCTCATTCCTCATTGTAAAATTAAGAACCAAATCCTTATTTACATTTATTAAGGTGTCAATGGAGACTTTGCCCAAATATTGAATTTGCATACGAATTTTACCAGTAGGTACGTTTTCCAGTATGTATCTACCATTTTCATCAGAGGTTGTCCCTAGTGCAATTTCAGGAATAGACACAGCTGCAAATTCTAAAGGCAAACGCTTGTTGTTGTGGTCGTACTCATAAACAGTGCCTGTAAGTTTTACTTTGTAATTGTTTTGCGATTTGATAGGGAGGGCAATTCCTATGCAAATAAGTATAAACAAGTATATAATATTACACCCCAAAATACCTTTTTTCATAAGTAACATCATATTTATTAATAATGCAAAATTATATGTAAATTTTAAATTAAAACAAACCATTGTGTGTAACAAAACTAAAATTATTAAAAATACATGTTGTTTTTGTTGGTGCCGTTGCATAATCTCACAGACCTCAACCGTCTGTTGTCTAACAATATAGCAACTGCATTATATTTAGGAAAATCCAATATATATTAGTACTTTATTTAAGTTCCATACATAGTAATACGGATCTTGAGTGATTAAAAGCAAACTGCAAATCTAAATAAAAAACGGGATGGTTGTAGTTCTGATATGCTATATCTTAATACAACGCAGATAAATACTTATATTTTCATTGATAGATCTAACTAAGTTAAAAAACGGATTTTCTCCAAAATTCTTCTGATAGCTCCGTTCCAGCCTCATATTTATCGCACTTTACAGAAGCCCCAGTTCAAATATAAGGAAACTGTATCTCTCTTCGATAAAAGATCTATTTTAGGACGCAAAATTAGATATTACAAAAGATTATAAAAATACCATTTTTTGGGTATAAAAACGCATCTAATACCTATATATAGGTATTAAATATCATTGGCAATGTATGTTCCATTTCATTAAGCAAACAATTTTTTGTATAAAATACAAATAGTACTTTTTTACCCACTTAAAAAGTGCAAGAATGTATAAAAGTCCATGTGTCAGCTATAATAGGGGCATGAATAGGCATCCGTTCCATACCTGTCCCTATTTGAATCGGTCACCCCACAGTGACCGGACATTACTCACCCAATTCGGATTCTCATTACAGTAGGCAACGAAAATCTGTATCAAGTTCCAAAGCCCGAGAATCATTCCATTAAACCTGGCAGGAATTGTGACAACATGTCTGCTTGAAACAGCTACTATTATGGTATCATGCTGTATTGTTATGCTATATACCATGTTCTAAGTCAAAACTCTTTTTTTTAGAATTGAAGGTTTAAGGCTCCATCCGAAAGTCAATATCACTTTCTCAAAATTCTTTTCTACAGCACCCTTTGTATAAGTTAGGATGTCTTTCTCTAGAAAATTTTTGAAATCAGATGAACTCATGTCTCTAAAAATGTTTATATATTCTTTTTTAAGAAATTCATTTATGGCATGTGCCGATATCTTTTTTTGCGTGCACTTTTCTATAACATATAAGTTGCTTGGTACCGGTACCATCGTGTCCAGCCCCATGAAGATATTACAGTCTACCATAAGAGTATAAGCGCCGCTCTCGGCAAGAGGTGCGGAAATGCAGTAATTGGCTTGCTCAAGCAGAGAATCCACCAGTTCTTTTGTGGAAGAACTGATACTATTGGCCAATTGTTCATATCCTCTTAGATTCAGTTGGGATATGGTCTTTTCGATAGCCGGGATGAATTTCATTCCTGGACCCAGGTTCAAATCAAATCTTTTGTAATAGACAAGAAGCTCATTCCAATCTTTGTACCGTGAAGGTTTGATGATATTTACATTGTCTATACCATGTTGTTTAAGATACTCGCCGGAGGAAAATGCATCTTCTTTGAAGGTCTGTGTGTTTCCATCCGGGAAACTTAAATAGATGGTCTTATATGTGTCTCCAGTGTTGGTCCTTGCAAAAGCTTTACATTCCTCACCTTTGAGATAATATGCTGTGGTGATGTCAAAACCATTACCGCTGGCATCATTGTCATAGCAACAATTCCACTTTACCTTATCAGATGGGAATATACGGCTTATATTCTCTATTTGGGATTTGGTGACATATCCCCCCGTGCTTATGAATGCGCATGTGGTTTCTTTAGTATAATGGTTTATTTCGTAGAAACTCATTGCGTCAATAGCGGATTCAAAGAGATATATGTCTGTAACCTTGTCAAAAGGAACAAAATTGGCCATCCAACAGCTTTGTGCCTTGTCACCACCCGTGGCAAAGGCTTTATAATTGGTATTGGTCTCTGCAAAATAGTTCCTCATTTCAAAGTTAAGGATTTCCATCTGGGAGGGTTTGCGGAATGGAAAGCCGATATGATTGTTTTTTCCTACCTGGTAGATGAACAGTCTATTGGCGAAATCCTCCACAGTCTGTGGAGAGAGCTTCCTTTGGACGGTCAAATATGGATTATCCTTTTTGATAGGACGAGGATTCCAATAATTCAAATTGGATTCAATATCATTTGGATTCAGTCCCAGCAGAGGATTGTTTACCGTTTCGGTATCTTCATTGGTGATCTGTTGAGTAGGCATTGGTACACCATCAATGACGAAGAGAGGCTGGGTTCCTCCTGTGACGGAGTTGACACCTCTGATTCTGAAAGTCATTCCGCTTGACAATGAACCGTCTGTGGGGATAATCTGTACTCCGCTGATTTTGCCTTGTAGTGCTTGCAACGTCTGCGTAGAACTACTGTTTACAATATCTTTTATATTCACAGAAGCAACGGCGGTTGCAATATCACTTTTTCGCTGGCTACCATAGCCTACAACAACCACCTCATCCATCTCTGTGACTGAAGGGTCTAGAATGATATCAAATCTTCGGTTCTTTCCGATAGTGATAGTTTTGGGCTTATATCCCAGATAACTGATGACCAGTTTTTCAGAAGGAAGTACTTTTATCGTGAACTTTCCTTCTAAATCGGTGATTACTGCATTGGTGGTACCTTCGATATTTATCGTGGCACCGATAAGAGGTTCACTCTTCTCATCCAACACTTGCCCTGAAATAGTTACTTGCTGTGCTAATGCTACAGTGAAATGTAGTATTAGAAACAATGTGCTTAATAGTACTTTTCTCTTCATAGTGCAGATATTAAAGTTTATAATAAGGATTAATACAATTAGATTTAAAATGGTAGTGCAAATAAAGCGAATTATAATATCCATGTTTTGACCTATTGTACTTTTCTCTTGACCAAATTACAGACTTTTTCTTCAAAGGTAATCGCTTTCTATTAATTTCATTTATCACCGCGTAAAATTATTCGATTGGACTTTTTATAGTGAGTATTATCATGGGGAGTATTAAAAAAGATTGGATATGAAAAATAGTATGTTAAATCATTCTGTTTTCTCAAATATGCAGTGGGGTGTGAGCGCAAGGAAAAATATCTGTAGAAATTGATAATAATGTATTTTATTCAAACTTTCCATTTATCCAAACTCTATCAGTTATCTGCACTTAAATCAGGCTTTGATATTTCAAGAGTTTGGATAAATGATTAAGGATTCAGTCTGCATTAATACCGAACATAGCAGTCAGTGAACGATTGATACCTTACGTTCGCATCGTGCGAAGTCTATTCCTTTCCACACGGTTTTGCGTCCGGCTGAAGATGCACACTCGGCTTGCGCCTTGTTCCTTTGCTGTTTCTTTATACTTGAAGTTCTACAATTCGTTTCACAAAGAATTACCCTGTGGAAGTCTGCCCGCTTTCGCGTAGGGTGACGTTGAAACCTTTATCCAGGGCATTACACCATGGCATTCGCTTTCTCCACAATCCTTTACCCGCACCTCATTCGGCCGCTCTTACAATTGGCCACCCATCGGTTATTGGCTGACGGGAGAGATACGGGCTTACCAAGTTTCGCACAAATAACTGACGACCGACTTAGACTCCGCCTATCCACCAGCAGTGCGACATCCGTGTAGCACGATGTAACAGCGTACTATCCTGACTGCTTGCCTTTTGGAATGGCCCATAAATATCCGTGAGCTAATTCATAGTCACGATGGTACGGCGATTCACTTAGGTTACTCATATCAGTCAGCTTTGACATTCTTCGCCTATGATGCTTAGGTTGGAACGTCGTTGTCAAGAGGGCTTCGCACCCGACCGTTGCCAGTCACGTACGCCTCTTCAGGCTACTATTGATGGAACAATAGGTTCAGACACGATGCTGAACAATTACTTGTGTGACCTCTTGGCGCACATTACACTACTAAGGTAATGCTTTTATAGGAGAAGTCACATCTGTAAAAAACTTATTATCATGCAATTATCTTACTTTATCTTAGGCTAAAAGCCCTTATTCAAGGTGTCTGTATCCTATCATCCGCTACCGCTCGGTATCGGATTCCTCCAGACCGATGGCATGGCATATCTCCTCCACCAGTTCAGGAAGGCCGGAGTCTTTCTCCTGACGGGGATCGGGTGGAAACAGCGTGGAACGAAAGACACCCTTACAGACAGGGTCCGCCTCCTTGTTGTAGCGGAGGGTGTTCGGAATGTGTGAGGACAGCAGCCGCAGCCCCATCCTGTGGATGACCCGGTTCCAGGCATCATACAAATTCTTCCGTCCCCTTCTATCCACCATGTTCCAGAACAGCCGGATTCCTTTCAAGTTGCAGTTCCCCTTGGCGATCAGCTCCTCTTCCAGCACCTTGGTAAACTGCAGGGAACTCTGCATGACGATATTGTCCGCCTTGAGCGGGACAAAGATATAGTCCATCGCGGCAACGGTATGAACCACCCCCTCGCTGCGGAGCGTTCCGGGAAGGTCGAAGAGCACGATATCGAAAGTCTCCCCTTTTTCGTCCATATAACGCCGCAGGTCTTCCACCCCCTTTTCCGGGTCGCTTTTGATGACCGGATAGGCAGGCTTACGGATTCTTTCGTACTGCCGGTACAGGTTCACCTTCAGGTCGTCATTTTTCATGACATTCTCCATGTCCCTCTCACGCATCAGGGCGATGCTGTGCTGCGGGGAGTCACAGTCCACAACCGCCACACGCACGTCTTTGCGGTAATGCAGGACACTGGCCAGCAGTACCGTAAAGACGGATTTTCCCACGCCACCCTTCTGGCTGGCGATGGCAACCAACAACTCTTTTTCTTTTTTCATCATACTTCTTTTTCATTAAAAGTTAAACACTATTGTTTCAGAAACAAAAATAATGCTCCCATCGGGGGAGATCCCCTGTCATGGGGGACGAGCCTTTATGACCGGGCCGGGCAGGGACTCCTCCAGAATCATGTCCGTCGTTTCCCTGTATTCTTCCAGATGCCGCGAGACAAGGTGGTTGATGAACCCCTCCAGAGTGACCTTTCCGTTTCTCGAGGCTCCCGCCAGGATGGACAGTTTCCGGTGCAGGGCGGCGGGAATATGCAGCGACCGACGCTGCACGCCCGCAATGCCATGCAGGTATTCCTCCCCGTAGACGGACGGTTGCATGGGGCCATTTTTCCTTGCGGGACGTATAATGTCGTTACCGGACGTTCCACGTCTCTTCCGGGGACAGGCAGGCGCTTCCCCCATGATCTCACGGATGCGGTCCGCGTCCATCCCGCCAAGACCAATCCGCTCTTTTACGTTCTTTCCTGTCATGATATGCCTTCTTGGACAATGACAACGTTTTATCGGCGAGGTGTTCCTCCCGGCTGTCCGTCCTCATCCCAGGGACGGTAGACCTCACCGAGCAGGGAGGCGATGTCCTCCCTGTGTTCCTCCATATGGAGTTCCAACAACCGGATGATAAAACCGGAGATGCTGCCGCAGCCGGCGGCCCTGACCAGCATGGCGATCCGGCGGTGCAGTCTCCCATCAATGTAGGCGGTCTTCCACTCAGCGGCTCTGGGAGCGGGAACCAGAAACCTCCTCTTGTATTCCTCCGGACCTGTCACTTTCCCTGCCCGGACCTGACTTCCATGACTTGGTATCTCCACCACTGGTTCCAGGGATGGGGAAACGGGAGCTGACAGAAGGTTCCCCGTGAGTCCGACCCTCTCGAGAACGATATCGGAAAGCCGGTTCTTTTCCTTTTCTGAATCCATATTTTAAAATCTTAAATTATTAAATTACACAACTGGTATTGTCTCGGAATACAAAATAAAGGAAGAAGAGAACAGGATGAAACCACCTGTCACTTATAGTCATCCAAAGTCAGTTATTGTCATGATACACATGACGGGGGGGACGGAGATGCCGTTCCGTTCGGACGGTTCTTCCTATGCGGAGGCGACATCAGAGGCCCGTAGTGGTGTGGAAAAGCGAGCGGGATTCCGTTTCCTTGTCCACCGTTCCTTTTTAATCCTTATGGGCAGGCGTGAGAGCGCGCATCCGTCCGGATACGGATTCTTAAATTATCGGTCTATGGGAGTGTAAAAGTATTAATCCGTTAATGGAGAATTATGAAGGAAGACCATAAGGTGTACACGGCTACATTCTCCATTTGCAGAAGTGTAGAAGTAGTAATCCATTAATGAAGATAATGCAGAAAAACCATAAACCATATACGGCTCACTGCCGCTCTCCATTTGTAGATGTGTAGAAGTAACAATCCATTAATGGACAATAGGGCATGTAAAGGGCAGATTTCCCGTATATTCGCCTCCTTATTCCCGAATTATGGACGTAAGTCATATGATTATGGAGAGATATCCACCCTTTTATGGGGAGAGCAGCCGGCAAACACCTGATGGAAATGCCTCGTAAATCACAGGAGAATAGCCATACAATGGGCTAATACACAATAATTATTGGATAAATGTGGTCCGCTCCTGCGGACAGCAAGTTGTGTTTTCGTTTAACGAAAACAGGACGGTTTAACGGAGAATACACCGATAAACCGTTACTTATTTCAAGCTCCAGCGTCGCTTTTTACATATCTAACTATAATTCATTTGAAATCACAAAACAGATTGAACCGAATGTGGTTAGTTTGTCTGTTTATTTCATGTCCGAATCATTAGTATGCTATGTTGCAAAGTTCGTATTCATTATGAAAAAATCCGCTTACGAGAACAAGATATTCAGGTAATTTGCCATCCTTTCCCCAAAGAAGTTCGATGTTAAAAAGTTCAGAAAGCGTTTTGGCTATGTCAAATCCGAAGGCTTCGAGTGACGGACGCACTTTTTCCGGGTGTCGGCATGGTGTGCCGCAGTTACGCGTACACTCGTTATCTGAGCAGTGAAGACATTTACCTATATAGGCAAATGAACGCCCTCCATATTTCCGTTCCATATCCAATAATTCGCTCTCGATTCGTATCCGTTCCGGTAAAATGAGTTTTTGTGTATATTCAATCGGAATATCTTTGTCTTCAGGGATTATCTTCGTTGCCATAAGATGTGCATACTTGTATTGTCGGAGAAACGATTCCGTATCAAAATCAAATGGAGGACACCCCCAACTTTTACCGTAATTGGTACATTGTTTGCAAAGTTCAAGAAAATGTGGTTCGTCACGGAATTCGGCGATGTATCCTTCAACAGTGATGTCTGAAGTAAAATTTTCTACAGTGTATATACTCATTGTTTCAAAATCATTGTACCGCATAAGGAGTCGAAACGGATGTTTTCATTTTGGAAAAGTCTGTCAATGTATCCGCTTTTCTGCATTTCAGACGCGGTCAAGCAACTTAAATTCGGGGTATCTAACAATGCTATCGAATCGCACATGGACAACGCGATGTCAAGTTCATGTGTCGAGAACATGATACATTTTTTCTCGTCGTGGACAAGCCTACGAAGCAACGCCACAAGTTCGTAGCGATTAGGCATGTCAAGAAAGGAAGTCGGTTCATCAAGGAGAATGATAGGAGTATCCTGTGCCAATGCACGAGCAATCATCACACGCTGGCATTCGCCATCCGACATTTTATCCATCGTGCGGTTTGCATAAGCCTCCATTCCCACCGAAATGAGCGATTGCATGACTATCTCCTTATCTGTTTCTTGCATCCTACCTATCCAGTTGGTATAAGGAGCACGGCCTATGGCTACGACATCCTTGCACCGCAGGTTGGCGATGCGCGTGCGCTCGGTCGTGACGACAGCCAGCGTTTTTGCCATATCTTCGGTTTTCATGCAGGCGATGTCGTGCCCGTCGAGAATGATTTTTCCGGAATAACACCGGTTCAGACCGGCTATGGCGCGGAGCAACGTCGATTTTCCTGTCCCGTTTCTTCCGATAAGGGCTGTCAGTTGACCTTTTTTTATCGTGGCATTTACCTCGTGGAGCAACGAGTTTTCTTTGTAACCTATGGAAAAATGCTGTAATTCTATCATGCGGTGATGGATTTGTTGCGTAAAACCACCCATACGACGATTGGGATTCCCAATAGAGCTGTAATGGCGTTGATCGGCAAGGTGAATATTTTAGAAATGATGTCGCAAAGAAGCAATATCGATGCTCCCGAAAGAATTGTTCCGGGCAGAAGGACATGATGATCGCTATTTTGGAAAAGCATTCTTGTGACATGAGGCATAGCGAGACCTATGAAACCTATCGGACCGCAAAAAGCGGTTATCGTTCCGGCGAGCAGCGTTGTCGAGAGAAACAACAGGCTGCGTGAACGCCGAATATTCAGTCCCATTGTTACGGCATATTCCTCTCCGAACAGCAGGAGGTTAAGCGGTTTGATGGTCAGTACAGCCAACAGCAGTCCGGCAAACACCGATGGAACAAGAATCAGAAGTTGTCCGGAGGTGACGTCACCCAAAGCCCCCATCGTCCAAATGACAAAGGCTTTCAGCGATTCCTCTTTGCTGAGGTACTGCAATATCTGCACGACAGCACCTACGCCCGATGAGAACATCATGCCCAGAATCAGGATTACCATGATGTCTTTTATTCGCTGTCCGACGGCAGTTATCACGAGCAACACGACAGCCGCACCCACCCACGCTGCTCCGGCAATGCCTATTGATGAACCGATCCCGGCAAGTACCACAAGTGCCACACCGAGACTTGCACCGGAACTGATGCCAAGGACATAGGGACCGGCAAGAGGATTACGGAAGAGGGTCTGCATCTGAAGACCGCTGACCGATAAGGCAGCCCCGGCCAACAGTGCCACTATAGCTTTTATGAGGCGTATGTTGAGTACGATTTTTTCCGTGGCACGGGAACAATTTCCCCCGGTCAGTGCTGCCCATACATCGCGGATCGGAATGTTGACAACTCCCACGGCCAAGTCCAGTAAAAAAAGACCGACCGTGAGCGTAATCAATATGGAGAATAATATAGTCGAACGGGAACGCATCTATTTCAGTTGCTTGTAATACACACACTCTTCCTGCACCAGTTCAGGATGGAATATCTTCACGAGGTCGCGGAGCACGATGTCAGGATTCACGACGGCAGACTCGTAATAGTCGTTACCCCCGGCTGTGTTGGTACGGGCGTTGTTGTTATACACCTCTCCATTTTTGAAACATCGGGTATCGGTGAATTTCGGACATGATGCCTTCAAGTCGTCAAGGGAGTTCGCCATTCCCACGTTCAACCACATGTCCGCATCCGACGCGAGCAGATATGCTTCTTCTAAGTCAATGGGGATAGAAGCGTTTCCCGTGTTCTTCTGGTAGATATAGCGGCCTCCCGCATCAGTAATCAAGCGGGCTACATAACTTTGGGTTGAAGGCATGAACCACGAGTCGCCATAGGGAACATTAAGCATAACCGAAGGAGTGCCGAGGGTACTGTCGGCCACTTTCTTTTTCAAGGCGTTGTATCTGACCGGGATTGTGGCAAAGGCTTTTTCACCCTTCTCACGTTTTCCTGTGACTTCTGAAAGCACTACCATCCATTCGGCCTTGCCGAGAGGCGACTCTTCAAGATAATCGCCGACATACATGAACGGTATGTCGAGTTCTTCGAGTTTGCTTTCCATTGCGCTTGCGCCGTTCACCCCATAGAGCAGAACGAGGTCGGGATCGAGCGAGAGCAGCAACTCGTAGTTGATGTTCCCTTCATAGCCGACATCGCCAATACTGTCGCGGCGGGCTTGGATGTCTGGGTTGGAAATGTAGTCGATTCCCGAAACGCCGGTTATACACCGGACTTCACCGATTGCGTCAAGCATGGCGATATGAGTGGAAGACATCGCCACGATACGTTTGGCGTCTCCTTTGAGTACCTGTCCTGCAAACCCTTCGGGAACCTCTTCACCGTTGCGGACGATAAACAGCCATGTGGTTACACTGTCCGCTCCCTGCCAGGGATTCCTGACGGTTATCAGTACGCTTTCCTTCCCGCCCGCCCCTTTGATGTCGAAGCCGGAGGCATATTCGGGAGCATAAAGCAGCAGGTTGAAATCATTGATTTTTGAGCTTTTGTTGTGGCAGCCTGTAAATGCCAGAGAAAGCAACAAAATCAGGCTTAAATTCTTTAATGCGTTCATATTGATGCAGATTATCGTTTACTATTTTTGTTTTTTCCGAACTTGGGTGTTATGCCGATGAATATCTCGAAATTGATGCCCGGCATGGGACGGGACAATACGGAAAGGTATTCTTCATCGAACAGGTTGTTGATGCTGCCCTTTAGCGACAGATCGGCCCATCGGAAAGAGAGCTGTTTTTCCAGTGTCACGTTATTCATGAAGTAAGGGGGCAGATAGCCCGTCAGGGTATAGTCATTACTCGACATGGTATAACGCTGGCTGTAATAACACCATTTGTAAAGCAGGCTCCATGTCCGCCATGACAGACGTCCGGTCACCGTTGCGGAAAACTCCGGCACGTATGGCAACTGTTTGCCGACGGATTGGTCTGCCGGACTCATCGGTTCGCTCTCGTTGATCGAGGGAGTCCACGAGAAAGTTCCGTTCATATCCAGTTTCCAGTCCTTTCCGAGCATTATATCAAGGTGGGCGTTGGTCTCTGCCCCGTAAGCATGTACCTTTTTGAGGTTTCTGGGGGAGAAGAATCCCTTGGTTGTGGGTAGCCAGATGATCCAGTCGTCGATGTGCGAATCGAACCAGTTGATACCACCGCTCAAAGCATATACATTTTCTTTCCCCACCGAGAACGACAACCCCACGTCGTATGTGAAGCCGTGCTCGCTTTTCAGGTCGGGATTACCGCCCGGCAGAAAATAGAGGTCGTTCAGCGTGGGAAAACGGTAGTTCCGGGAGATGGATGCTTTCGCCACGATATTGCCTTTTTTCGACAGTACCCCGTCGATGAAGAAAGCCGGGATAACCGGGGCCCATTCCGTACCGAACATATCCTCGCGAAGGACAAGCGAGGCGGCAAAATGATCGACAGGCCGCCATTTCGCAGAAACGGAACCGGAAAACTCGACACGTCCCTTGTCATACCCGACAACAGCCTTGTTACCTTCCTGCGAGATGATATTTTTGTCCGCGCTTTCCACCAAATGCTGGTGTACGGAAACACCGGCCGTGAACAGCCATTTCTCTGAAGGAGCATAATCCCCGTCCGCACTTCCGTAGAACGTGTTAATCTTACTGCGTGAGCGGGTCATCGAAGCCATTTCGCCGTTTCCCTTGTCCCGCTTGTAATCATAGGCCATCCATGTGTGTATATAGCCGCCTTTTACACCGACCTTCCATTTCTCCCGCACGCGATCCCACGAGAGGACGCCGCGAAACGTCTGCTCCCTTTGGCGGTTCTCGAAGTCCATGTCGTTCCCGTAATCCGTGCTGAGCATCGCCAGTTCCCGGTTGGAATTGATATACCAGGCGTTTAGCCCGAACTTGTCGCCTTCGCCCGTGTTATAATAAATTTCCTGCAAGACGTGCAGATCCTTATAAGCCCCGCTGCGGTTGCGTTCCGTCGGGTAATAGGAACCGATGATGTTCTTGTCCTCGTCATAGATGTTTTCCTTCTTGTCCCGGTTTCGGTATTTGTAGTCGTTGGGGGAAGAGGAATACACCACACGGGTGGAGGACTGCCAGTGTTTGTCACCGTAGGTCAGGCGGAGAAACTCGTCGAACGTGCTGAACGACCCCACTCCCTGCACGTACTGCAACCCGAACCCTTCATGGTTGGCCGGAGAAGTGGAGAGCCTGACCAGACCACCCAAGCCGCCGCCCGTTTCGTTTACCGATGACGTTCCGTGCAGCAGCGAGGCATCATCGATAAAGTAAGAAGGGATGGTGGAAAAATCCGTCATGCCCAGCATCGGGTTGTTAATGCGCATACCATTCCACGTCACTTGGGTATGCGAGGGAGAGGTACCCCGGAAAGCCACGGTGGATAACGTGGCGCGTCCGTAGTTCTTGACAAAAACGGATGAGTTGAATGTCAGCACATCGGCCATAGACAAGGCGATGTTCTCTTTCATGGCGATGGAATCGAAACGGGTTCGTTGCACGCCTATATCCTTCATAGGTCGTTTGCCCACCACCGTAACCTCCGGAATACGTAGTACCCTTTTGGTAATGCTGACGGAATTTTTCTGCTGGGCGGCAAGCAGAAAGGGCAGGCTTACCCCCACGAACAATAGAATAAGATGTCTTTTCATTTTTGTCCTCCTTCCTCGTTATTTCCAGCAGAAAGCTCCCGGAATGATTCCCACGTAAAATTCATCGATCAGCTTGCCTTGCGGCGAATAGCGATACACGATACCTTGTTGCTGGTAATCAATAGCGTCGGCCACATATACCTCCCCGTTGTTGGGATTGACCGTAAGGCCGTAGTATTTGGTGTCCCGAAACTCCAGAAAAGGCCGGACGGGAACACGGTCGGCTTCCACCGGCATTCGCCAAATATCGTTGTTGATCCAGTAAAGTGTATCCCGTGTACCGTTGAGCTGGACTTCCGAAGGCCAGTCGCCCAGCTTAAACTTGAACTGTTTCTCTACGGTGAAAGTCTCGGCGTCTATACGATAGAGAGACGGTGCCTCGTAACCGTATGGGCTGCCCTCGTAACCGCCATCCGTGATGGTCCACATCTTGTTGTATTTGTCCATGACCAGCGAAGTAGGTTGTATGCCGATGGTCAGTTCGTCCACGACCTTGTCCGTCTCCGTGTCGATTTTCAGGATGCGGTTCTGGTACGACCAGCAGTTCACATAGACGTACTTGCCGTATTGTACCATTTGTTCGGTGGAACCCGATTCCATGTCCATGTCTGGACATTCGATATAGCCGGTAATCTCGTATGTCTTGGGGTTGATGATGAAGATACGGTAGTCCCATATCTGCGTCACATAGGCTTTCTCATCCGACAGAAAATGGATATACCGGGGTGAGGTGAAACCTGTGATACGGCCCACTTCCTTGAAAGTATTGATGTCGATGGCGAAAATCACATGCGAGTTGTTCACCACGATCCAGCCTATACCGTCCCGGATAACCATAGACTGGGCCACATCGCCCAACTTGAACCCGTTGGCACGGTAAAACACTTCATTCTCCACTTCGCACGTGGCGGGATCGTAGTAGGAAAGCGTGGCATTGCTGTACTGGAAATTCCCCTCGTTGGTAATGAAAAGACCAGAGGCCGATACAGAGAAATCTTCCATCTCTCCGTAATCCCATTTCATGCAACTGCCGAAAACTGGCAGGCAGAAAAGAAAAAGGCAAATCCGTTGTATTGTTCTGCTCATTGTCATTCGGATAAAAAAGAGTACCCGAATCATTACGGGTACTCTGGTTAAGGTATAAGGTTTAATCCTGCTGCGTATATTGTTTGTCCTTCATATTTTGGAAGGTTGGGTTATACCCACATTTCGTCACGCTCCAACTTTCCCCCGTAATCATTCCGTTTTCTATAAACTTGCCGAAGAAAGTGTAGTCGGTAAATTTCGTCAAACCGTCAAAAACAACCCCATGCAAGGTCTCCAACTTCTCCATGGAAAGTGTTTCCTGAGAAAGAGAAGTCGCACTTTTTATCTGTAGCGTACCATCTATAGTCTGTAATTTATCACAAGTAATGCCTGTTGCTTTATTAACGAACAACCCTTCACCTCCTACGTGAAGCAATTCCGGAATATCCAGCGATTTACTTTGTAAAGATATTGCTAACGAACCCTCTCCCTCTTTATAATATACAGGAGAAGCTGAACAACAAACTTTGGATAGTAAGGGCAAGTTACAACTGGTAAAATTTCCAGATAAATAGAACTGTCCTCCCACTTCTTTCAAGACTGGCATTGTGATTGAAGCAAACATGGGTATTTGGATATATCCATATCCATCTATGATTTCCAAGTCGGGAAATTTGGCATTGCTTCGCATTTGGCCTGTCACATTTAGATTTCCATATACATGTTGAATTGTCGATATGGTATAATCGGTATTGTTGGTGGTTGGCTTACAAGTGAAGTCTTTGATATTCTTGAACGTGATTTCAGGGAACTTATTATTCGTGAGACTGGTGATGACAAAATTTACATTTGACAAATCTTCGGCTGTTTCAATTTTGGAGAGCTGCACCTTGTTTATAATTTCAATCTGGGGCGCTGTTTCTCCGAAGGTTTCAAATCGGGCGTTCGGCAACAGCAGTGTTCCGCTCACATCTTCAAGATAATCCAGCGTGATGCTTCCAAGTGTGGTGATCTTGCTCCAGTCGGGAAGTTGTTTGAGTGCCGTGAAATTCTTTATCTTTATCTGTCCCTTTATCGTTGTCAGTTTGTCCATTCCACCGAAAGCCTGAAGCACGTCATTTCGTTGGGGAACAAAACTACCGGTAGGAGGAGCTTCCATATTGGCTTCCATAATAATACTTCCGTTTACTGTTTCGATTTCCGGAAGGTTGATGGTTTCCAACATCACGGGAACGGTATGGAAATCAAGGCCACCGGTCTCTTTCAGCTTAAGGAAGCTCATGGAAGTCAGCTTGGCAAGATTGTTTACGGACAAGACCCCTCCGACACTTGTCAGTTCCGGTATTTCCAAAGACGCAATCGAACCGGCTGCTGTGTTCTCTTCATTGAGTCCTTGAAGATTCAGATCCTGACCTACAGTAGTCAGAACCGGAAACTCAAAACTCTGTAACGACGACGCATTGAACATCACGCTTCCTTCAATAGTTGCCAGTTTCTCGAATAGGACATACGTCACTTGGTCGTTATATACCGATATGTCTCCGGAGAGCGTTTCCAATGCTTTCATGGAAATCATGTGAAGTTCCGTAGCTTTCGAGGCGACATCGGTCGAACCTACCTGTAAACCTCCGGCAGAAACGATATTATCCAACCCTGTCAAGTCTGCACCGTTGTAACTGTTACGAATGACAATGTTGCCAGTAACCTCTTTCAAAGATGCCAATGCAGATATGTCAGTGATTTTTTCTGCCTCTTCCGCATCAGAGCCGATAATCAGGTTCCCTTTGACAACGGTTGTTTTGGTTGCGGCAAAAGAAGCTACCTCCTCGGTGGTCTTCAACTCCACATCTCCGTCAGATTCTATCTCGCTTTTCACGACCTTATAGGTATATTCGCGGGCATCTCCGTTATAGGATGTCACCCGGAAGGTTCGTTCGTTATCCCAGTCCGTTACCGTTTCAGGATCAGGTATGATTGTTGCAGAAGTTGTGTACTTGAATTCCACTTCGGCGTTGTTCAGCGATACCGTATAGGGAACGGTTATTGTTACTGTATTGTCCGTAATGTCGGCCGTGTACGATTTCCCGTCCACGGTCATCACGACCGATGTGATGAAATTTTCATCTGCATCTTCAGGTATAATTTCATCGTTTTTGTCACACGCTCCCAAAAAGAACAAGGATAGGAGCATGGGAAGAAAATAAATTTTCATACTTGTAATTTTTATTATTTGGTTAGATCCTCAAAAGAAAATACCTCCGTAGAAACTTCGCCCAGCCAGCCGCTTTTGGCCAGAACACCGCATTGTATTTTGATAAAGTCAATATATTGCAGATTGGCTTCCGTTCCATCGGCATGGATGGCATTGGAAATTTTGAAACCGTTCCTTTGTCCGCTTCCATCCACCGTACTGCCGCCTTCTATCTGGTCGTTTCCGAAATTATCCACGTACCCCCAGTCATAACTCTGATTATCCCAATAACCGGTTTGAGAATCTTGGGTGTTGCGGGCGGCCAGACAAGTGCCTGTCAGGGTATAACTGTTTTCCGAAATCCAAGCCGGATAATAATAGTCTTGTGTATGATAAGCGGACAGATAGTCTACCCAGCCGTTTCTACCGTCGGAACTGATCCATTGGACATCCATTTTTTTGCCTTCCGGACGGTAATAGGTCACTTCAAAATTCTGTATTGTTTCTTCCTTGCCTGCTTCAGATCCTTTCAGTTCGTACCACTCGTCATCCGGCAATCCGTTTCCGTTTATATCTTGCATGACCCATACGATACCCGGTTCGGAACTGCCGTCAAAGGCGTTCCCCTGAACACAGAAATCATATTGGTTACCCGAATTGGGAATACTGTGGTCGAAGCCGACGATGATATAACCCCCGAAAGAACCTAAAGAGACGTGCAGTTTGTCTTTCAAACGCTGTGTTGCCCATGCGACAGCCGCTTCAGGGGATGTTTCGTTGCCGGTCATACCGCCTATCGTGCTCGTCTCGTTGATAAATTGGCCGGGAGCTGGGGTATATTCATAGACTTTATTCCAGAGCTTGGAACTTCCCGAAGCCCGGAAGCCGTCTTGTTCCTTTTTGTCCACACAAACGACTTTTACGGTGGCAGTGACAGCCGTTTTCCCTTTGTCGATATTCCTGCTTATTTTTTCCGTCGGTGTGTCTTCCGACACAGTACAGGAGACGGTGTATTCTCCGGGTGCGGACGGCGTGAACTTGAACATGCGTTCCACTTCTCCTTCCATGACCTGACCGTCCACACTCCACTCAAAACGGGGATTGTCGAAATACTCCAACAACGGACGCAGGAAAACAGGACGGTCGGCAAAAGTGTACCTGTCCGTGGATGTTTGCAGGTAAGACGGGGTCGGGAATTTGACAACGTAGGGCATCGTTTCCACGACCTCTACGCTTACGTCTTTCGTTGTTGTCCCATCTATATTGGAAGCGTTGATTGTCACCGTATAAACACCGAGTTCTTTTTCATTGAAAGTATAAGTATTCTCGGTGGAAACGATTTTTCCTTCCCGTACCCATTCGATTTTGAACCCTTCGACATCCGAATGCTGAATATCGGGAGTAAATGTGTAATCGGTATTCCGGACGACTTTTAGCCCCTGCGAAGGTAGTGCCAGTGAGATGACCGGAGGGGTGAGTTCTTTCACTTCTACTTTCAGTTCCTCTTCGGCATAGCCTTCCGCATTGTCTACTCTTAGTTTGACATAAAAATCCCCGCATTCATTCCATGTACGTTGAAGAGACGGACCCGAAGAAACCAGCGTACCGTCTATCGTCCAAGTAAAAAGAGCATCTTCAACATTCTGGTATGTCGGGGCGATAGTCAATTCGTGATCGACCTTGACCGTGTAAATACCGGTCTCGCTGTCAAGTTCTATTATAGGTTGTCCTCCTACTTCTTCGGTAATGACTTCATCCTTGTTGCAGGAGGTGAACAGCATACAGGCAGAAATAATAAAATAGTGAAAACGATGCATGATGTGTGGATTTTAGAAAAATAACAGGGATACCCCCGACAGAAGGGATATCCTTGTATTCTTTTTATTGTATGGTGATATCATCAATACAGATATAAGCCGGAGTATTCAAACCGTATGCTCCCGAATCCGAACCCTCGAAGTTGAATTTCACACTTTGCACCCCTTCGGCATTGATTTCCCAATAATCCCATGTCGTGATAGGATCAACCTGTTGTTGGCCGTTACGATAATCGGCTAAAAGACGTTTGTAAGTGCGGATCAGACCGCCATTCGCATCATAACATTCCAGATTCACTTGGAAATACCCTTTCATCTCTTTCAGAGGAGTCGCTACCCCCGTAGAACCGAACTGATTACCATAAGTAATGACACCATAAGTGTATGAGGTGTTGCAGATCCACAGGCCGACCAATTTCCGGGGAACATTGAAATAAAATTCTGGTTTAGCCATCCATGCCTGATTGTAAGCATCCACATATCCGTAAACGACACCGAAATTGGAACCGCTGTGCCCGGCTTCCTTATTCTGTCCTTCCGCTTCCACCGCAGTGTTATAGACAGAACATTGGTTTAGATAAGAATACCACCAGTCTCCGGTATTTCCCGACTGATTGGAGCGGATGTTCCAGTTGGAAAGTGCGATGCCGCCGCTGGAATACTCTGTGCTTCCACCTACAGTATTAAACATTGAAAGGAAGAGATATTCTTCCGGAGTATTGTCGTAAATGGTGGTTACTTGAGGATACCCTTGGTACGAATAAAGATTTTCTCCGGCCGAGGTAGGTCCTGCTAACATGCCGGGATCGAAATCATCGAAAGTGATAGTTAAAGTACCGTCCGAATTTGTCACAGCACGGGTTTGCGAAGTTCCGGAATCAACCGGGTCCATCAAAAAGTCATCGTCCGAGCTACAGCCAGAGAACAAGGCGGTTGCGGTAAATAGACAGGCACCTGCCAGAAAGCGTAATTTTCTTTTCATAGGTCACTCATTTTAATGTAAAACATATTATTAACAAACACAAAAAATTCCCGTTCGTGCGGACTTACACGAACGGGAATATGTCTGTCTTCAAATATTGAATGGCCGATGAGCTATTCCTTATTTGATTACGACCCGTATATCCCGCAGGTGTAAATCTCATTCCGGTCATGGCAGGTCTTCTGACTCGTCCCGGTCATCGTGCCTTCCCGGTATTACACCAGTGGCAAAAGTTCGATGTCCGTTTTTGTGGACTCACAGCAGCGGGTACTGTCCCGGATTTTCACCGGGTTCCCTTTTCATTCGGAAGGCGTAAACCTCCCGAAACCATTTCCCGACTGCAAAATTATCTATATTACATATCAATTCCAAATAATTCATAATATTTATAATAAAACACACAAAGCATGACAACCGTACTGTTTTAATTAGAGCATTCAAGTTTACGACAAACGAAGACGGTAATTATCATACACAATATCCATAAACCAACAAAACAGCTTGCCATTTTCCATAACAATGCGTTCTGGAATAGATAACTGTTAGCTGCAATTATGCAAGCAAAAAAAGCAGACAGAATAATGACTATTAATATCATGCACCAGAAATTAATCCTATAAATTTATGGAAAACAAGTAAGGGAATGGAAGTTCCGTTGCCGCATGGATGCAGGTGAAGGACCTTCTCTTTTAACGTTGGATACGCCAATGCACGCCAACGGAAGACTCTGATATTATCTGTTTGGAAAGGATATAGGATGTGCGTTACTTTGTCGCATATTCAGAATCTTAAAAAGAATTTTAGTATGGAACTGACAATTATTGAAACAAGCGCGTATTAGGAGTTGAGAAAGCTGGTCAGCACGCTGGTCGTACAGATGGGCGACTTCCAGAAAAAGATTGCCCCGCCTGCGCCGGACAAGTGAATGGATGCGCAGGACGTATGTGATGGACTTATGCCCAAACACTTTCTGAAGAGTTTCCAGCAGCATCCCCTTGAGTATGGCCAGAACGGCAAATGCGTGGCGTCCGATGTGCGGGGTGACCTCGCCCCGGAGTTGCATTTCCTGCCTATGATTCCAAGACTGAGCCGCATGGCATTGTATTCACCTACCGGAAAGACACATTCGGGGAGTCTTTCTTTTCATCCGTACCCCTATATTTTTCAATCAGTTCGATAGCAATGGGCAATAATTTTACGACATACGCCACTCCCGTTTTTATACGGTTGCCCATCAGCCATGTACCGCCGTCGGAGTCGGTATGGATATTATCGTATGTTATGGCTTTCAAGTCCACATAGGAAAGACCGGTGAAGCACATGAACAGGAACATGTCGCGCATGGCACGCTGGCGTTTGTATCTCGGTTCTATATGGATTATCCTTTGCAGTTCCTCTTCGGAAAGGAAAGAACGCCTCTTGTATTCGGGCATACACTCGAATGATGCGAACGGATGAACCCGTATCCAGCCTTTTTCCTGCGCGATATACATCAGCCACTTCAAGGTATTGACACGCCCGAAGACAGTGGAGTTTGCCAAAGCGCATGTACCGAGCATCCAGTTGTAGTAATCCTCGATGAATGATTTCTCAAGTTCTTCGATGACAATATCCTCTGCATTCTTCTTGCTTTTCATGAAAAGCAGGAGACTCTTGTAATCGGCAACCAGACCGCAGTAGGTGCTTTCGGCTTTCTCTATGCCGATTTTCTTTTTATACGGTTCCAGCTGTTCCCTGAAAAGGTTCATAAGGGTGTGGCATTCCTCTGAGAAGCCGACATAGCGGTTATAGACTTTCTTGGCTGTAACAAAACTGTCGTGGTCGCAGATGTACTGGTAGTGCCTGGTGATTTGCGCCTTGATATTGTCAAGCTCCTGATTGAGTGTACGGGCCTCCTCGGACTTGCCTTTGGCCCGGTTGGTTTTGACGTCCCACAAAGCGAGGGACACTTCTTTCTTACAACTGAAACCGGCTTGGGTTCCATTGATGGTGATACGGCCCATAATCGGTGTCTTTCCGTTTTTTACAGACTGTTTATTCTCAAAACACTTAGCTATACATGGTCTGCGATAAGCTAAGAGAGATTCCCCTTACACAAAAGCATGGCATCTCCTTGTCGTATCTCGCCTTTATACTTTTATGTATAGTAGTCTACCGGATCGAATGAACAAGACCTATCCCATACATAAACCAATTTAGACTGCTATGTTATTTTTGAGGAAGAAGATGGAATGAGACCAGAGACCCTCTTTAAGGCTGACTGTAAGTCGATTAAATGTAGAAAAAGATTGCTTTTGTCACAAGTAAAGTGTATATTTGCATTGAAAGAATCGTTCTTTGACAGAGGCAAAAGAAAACAGAATATTGTAATTCGCTCGTTTCTAAATCGTTACCTGATATTAATTAAACAGAAATAACTGTTTAATTTTCAATTAGATAGAGATTGTATGATGTTTCGCCGCATACGAGCTTAAATCAGAAGTCAATGCAAGTACTTGTTTCAGCAACAGAAGCTGATAGTTAAAATTACGCAAAGCTATCTGATATTCCCTGTAGGTAGCTTCGGTACTCTCTCCGCCAGTCAGTATGGGAAAAAGATAAGGAGAAGCAGAATCGGTGTTCATATACTTTTTTATTAGTTTCATAGTTTCCGGCAGAAGCGTCACAGTTAGAAGCCGCCCGGTTTTTCTACGACGATAAGTAAGCACATTCCCCACCATATCCTGCTTTTTAAGATAGGCAAGATCTACAAACGGCATACCACGAAGCATGAACATTAAGAAAAAGTACGCGCGCGTACGTTGTAATACCTCCCTTCCCTGATGAATTTGTTTGGGAAGCTCTTTCATCAATCGTTCCATATCCTCCTTTTCCAGTGCACGCTTTCTGTCAGCACGCGTTCCTGTATAAACATACCGGAAATGATGCGGTATATAAGATGCCATACGACGGTCAACCGCGCGGTTGTACACCGCCCTCAATGTACGCATATAGGTTGAAACCGTGTTCCAACTACAATCCTTTTCCCGCAAATACGTTTCAAAACTTTTAAGAAACTCCTGATTCACTTTCTTGAATGACAGATTCCTGCTCCCGTTAAATGCAATGATAGCATTCATGCTACTCCTGTAAACATGAGCAGTTCCATAATTCCCACTTTTTCGAAGCCCTTCAGCTACTTCCTTCATAAATGAAATCAAATTCCCCATTTTTATTAATTTTAGTTATCACTCAAGCACGTCCCTGAAGAAAAGCGCCCTCACCGCAATTCCCCCCAATGCTCTTAATTCAAAATCTCAAAGTATCATCATACAAATATGATGAATTATGTTTTCTTTATATACACCCGATGTGTTCCTCTGCCATCAATCCCGATACCGGAACCGGGCGTATACGCCCATTGGCGCAATTCATTGGTAGCCGCTGTGCGCAGCAGACCTGTCAGCTTCCGGTATTCGTAGACTGTCAAAAAAGGATGTTCCTCCAAATATCTGACAGCCAATGCAAGCCGTTGCTCCGGAGTATACTTCTGTGAAGAACGTTGCGACTTCCACGGAGCTCTTTCCAGCAGACATCTTCCATTGATACGCCTTATCATCTTCCTGTCTACACGAAAGTTCACGTTTCCCACCACAATGCTTCGTGCGTTACGATGGGTTTCGCCTTCTCCGGCCTTTTCACGCTCTTTATCTTTGCATAACGCCAACGAAGGAGAGAATGTTCCAATGCCATCCAGCTTCACAGACTTGCCTTCTGCCATCTGATGTGCCATCTCAATACCTATTTGTGTAATTACGCCTTCCACATCTCCGACATTAAAACCACTGCTGGATGCTATCTGACGTATCAGCTCCTCGGTAGAAACCTGATCCATCATTGCAAACCGCGGATAAAGTACTTGTTCGCCCGTTCCATGAATATCGGGCATTTCTTCCATTACATACATTGCCATAGTACTAAAGTTTATTTGAAATATTGATTACTAATAGAAAACATCCTTGCTATAGGTAGAAAACTTGTTCTCCCCTAGAAGAAAAGTTCTTTTTCCCTTAGGGCAAACTAAAACCGCAAGTTCTGGTTTTATAACTGAAACTTCTGATTACATAATCAAAAGTTCCGGTTTTATAATCAGAACTTGCGGTTATAGTTTTCTTACCAACAAAGATACATTTTCCTGCCGGGATAAGCAAGTTTAATCCCTATGAAAAGGAAGTTTGATTACGATTCAGTTACTATCACCGTTTCTTTACTTTATATCCTTTCAAGGTAAAACCTACTTCAAACAAATTCAAAAGGGCTATCCGGATGTTATCTTCAATATAGGTTCCCATAGTATCATATTTCGCAAAGTAGACGGGAAGCAGCCTGTTATTTCTCCTATAGTTTTCATCCGGTATCTTACCTGTAAACCGTTCTTTCTTCTTCACTCCCCAACGAACGGTTTTACTGCAAGGGAGAGGTATACCGATCATCAACACTTTTTCTTTTGTTGCCGTATCGGTGATTCCATGTTTCCGGATACTGATATGATTGGCTCCCAAATAAGTACCGATATACAGGACAATTGTCAGCGTCCAATCGTCCAAAGCCTCATCGGTTTGAATACCATTTACCAAATCAGAGAAATAGTTCTCAACCATTTCTTTGTCAAAACTGTTTAGTTCGGGCCATTCACATTTCTCAAACAACTGATGCACATTGACAGGAACCAGTAAAGTGGTTATTTCTAATTGATATTTCATTCATTTCATTTTTATACCATTGCATTTTAAATCGTCTCAAATATCTTACCGACTATAAATATACAATTTTATCAAATCAAATGCTAAAGAACAGAGCTTTTTTATCCAACCACTTTCTAAAAAGAAAAGACTGTTTGACATGCCCTCACTTATATAAATAGGGTTTATCAAACAGTCCTTTCCTTTCGAGTTATCATTCGTTTTTTCCAGTGAAGGACGTTATCGTTTCCAGCCTTTACGGCATTTCAGTCTCCACTTGGAATTTACGGCTTACTTTCATTAAGTTGATGGTGTAAGTGACTACGTTCTGTGCTTCCTGAACCATCGTGAGATATACCATGCTAACCCGGATACTTCCTGATTGGCTTTGGATGCGTTGCAGTTCCTTACGTTTCAATAGCGAAAGCTGTCCGTTGAGGTCGTTGGCACGACGGATTTCTTCTTCCAGATTGTTGTACTCGTTGTTTTCCATTTTCTTACGGCATTGCTGAATCAGATATGTAATATCTTCGGCAACATCGCTGAATTCACCTTTCTGAATGGCATCCAATGGGTTGAAGTTATTGTCGGTATGTTCCAGGCAAGGTTCGCAGAGACGAGAAATACTGTAAACGAGTTCGCTGGCAAAGTCGTTGCCTTGATAGTAATAAAGTCCCTTTTCGAGTACGGTGTTGTTGTCGAGGCGGCACATGGCTACGGTGCCGGAACGTTTCATCTGTTTGATGAGCTGTTTTTCAAATTTTGTGGAACCCATAGCACGACGCAGTCCTCGAAGATTTTCGTGGAGGAAAGAAGTGACGGTCAGTTCGAAGTTGGTTTCTGCATATTCCAGCACTTTGGAAAGTTCTTCACGGGTGTGCTTACGCATCAGTTGCAGGGCTTCTGTGCTGTCTGTGGCTTGCATAAGTTGCTTCAGAGTTTCGTTACCTTGTTCTTTCGCTTTGCGTTTTTTGTACATCACTTGGCTACGGATCAGGATGAATACAGCTATACCGATGAGTGCGATGATAGAGATATTTCCTCCATAATGAAGTACGAGGGCTACGAAGAAACAGATGGTGAAGGCAGCTCCGGCAGTGATGAACCAGCCACCGATGACGCTTAATACGCCGGTAATACGATAAACGGCAGAATCACGTCCCCAGGCACGGTCGGCTAAAGAGGTACCCATAGCTACCATGAAGGTTACGTAGGTGGTAGAAAGAGGAAGTTTCAAGGAAGTTCCCAAGGCGATGAGCAGACCCGCTAATACTAGGTTGACAGAAGCGCGGACAAGGTCGAAAGCTGCTCCGTCGGCAATGATAGCTTCGTCTTTGCGGAAGCGGGAGTCAAACCATTCTTTGCTGCCACTTGGCATAATGCGGGAGATTCCGTTGGCAAGTGTCATACTGATGCGGACTACTGTACGGGCAATCGGGGTACTTCCGAATGTTTCTTCTCCTTCATCTTGACGGGAAAGGTCGACGGATGTTTTAATTACGGCATGTGCCTTTTTAGAAGTACAAAGGGCGTAGACCATAACGGCTCCGGCTCCGATAAGGAAATACCACGGGGTTTTGGCGGGTCCCAGCAGGGAGGTCATCAGGAAGCCGTTCGGATTTCCTCCTCCGTTGGCGGTATAGTCCATAAAAGAGGAGAAGCCTGCGAGGGGAACACCGATGAAGTTGACAAGGTCGTTGCCGGCAAAAGCGAGAGCGAGGGCGAAGGTGCCCATCAATACAATTACTTTGAAAACGTTGATTTTCATCCAGTGAAGGATTTGCATCAGTACGGTGAAGAACACGAAGAAGACGGCGATTAACATCAATGTGTTGTCTTGTATCCAGTGTTTGTTTTCGGGGGTCATGAAGGAGCTGTCTTTCAGTCCTTTGATAAGCATGAAATAGATGATGGCGGTAGCGGCTACACCTCCGAAGAGTGCAATGCTGTATTTCATCTTTTTCGTATAGTTGAAGGTGAATACCACACGGGCCAGCCATTGTACGATCATTCCGAAGAAGAAGGCGATGGCGACGGATACGAAAATGGCCATGATGACGGAAAGGGCTTTGTCGGTGTTTATGAGGTCGCCCAAACCGAGGGTGTCGCTATTATGTACTTTGATAAGTGAGAGGGCGAAGGTTCCTCCGAGTAGTTCAAAGACTAATGAAACGGTGGTGGAGGTGGGCATACCCATGGAGTTAAATACGTCCAGCAGTACTACGTCGGTCAGCATGACGGCTAACAGGATGCACATGATTTCGGCAAAGTAGAAGTGCTCGGGCTGGTAGATGCCGTGCCGGGCTATGTCCATCATGCCATTGGATAGGGAGGCGCCAATAAATATGCCGACGCCGGCTATGAAAAGGATGGTTTTAAACGAAGCGGCTTTGGCACCTACCGCGGAGTTTAAGAAGTTGACTGCGTCATTGCTGACTCCGACTATCAGATCGAAGACGGCAAGGACGAAGAGGAAAATGATAATGCATAAATAAATAGTCTCCATAAATAATATGTGTATGTTGTTTCCAGTTGCAAAGGACGGGATTTGACGTTGCAGGGAGGTGTCATACATGTTACAATTGTATTACAATCATCTTTCTTTTGTCTTGAAAC
>NC_021017.1:1575823-1594144 GCF_000210075.1 Bacteroides xylanisolvens XB1A | reverse complement strand
CCATGCGGGGTGCAGGTCATTGTGATCGTATGTACGATGGGGGGCTGGGGTATGGTTGTAATGATGTGTTTTGCAATGATGTGTTTTGCAATGATGTGTTTTGCAATGATGTGTTTTGCAATGATGTGTTTTGCAATGATGTGTTTTGCAATGATGTGTTTTGCAATGATGTGTTTTCCGCAGCATAGTTGCTGCGGAAAGGATTTGATGTTAGCTGTTAGTTTTGTTTAGCCAGTCGTAGAAGGTGTATTGGGCTCGGACGGCAGGGGTGCCGGGTGTTCTTTTTTTGAATATGTTTTGCAGCTTATCATCTACCCAGCAGGCTTTTTGGTTGTCGGCGAGTTGGATGTCGAGCATTTCGATCAGGTTGTCACGCAGGTCGGGGGCAAGAACGGGGGTGATGGCTTCGATGCGGCGGTAGAGGTTACGGCGCATCCAGTCGGGAGAGCCCATGAATACTTTGGGGGTGCCGTCGTTGCCGAAGTACCAGATGCGGGCGTGTTCGAGGAAGCTATCCACAATACGGGTGACACGGATATTACGACTGTATGACTGTCCGGGGATAAGACAACAGATACCACGGACGATAAGGTCGATTTGTACACCGTGTTCGGAGGCTTCGTAGAGGCGGTCTATCATGGTAGGGTCTTGGAGGGCGTTCATTTTTAGGATGATGCGTCCTTGCTTGCCTTCGTCTGCGAGGGATATTTCGCGGTCGATCAGGCGGTTCAATTCGGGAATGAGGTTGAAACGGGCTACCAAAAGGGTGGTGAACTTCGGGTCTTCTTTTCCTTGCAGGGTACGGAAGAGGTTATAGAGGTCGGCCACTATTTCTTTGCGACAGGTGAAAAGGCCGCAATCGGCGTAAAGGGTGGCGGTTTTTTCGTTAAAGTTGCCGGTGCTGATGTAGGCGTAGCTGGGGATTTTCTCACCGTTTAATCCGCGACGACGGATCAGGGCTACTTTGGCGTGCACTTTCAAACCAGGGATGCTGTAGATTATCTTGATACCGGCGGCTTGCATCATTTCGGCGGTGGCAAGGTTGTTTTCTTCATCAAAGCGGGCTTTCAGTTCCACAAATACGGTGACTTTCTTGCCGTTTTGGGCGGCGGCTATCAGGGTGTTGATGACGGCGGAGTTTTCCGCTACGCGGTATTGAGTTACCATGATTTCACGGGTTTCCGGGTTGTGCACGGCTTCATATAGGAAGTGGATAAAGTGCTCGAAAGAGTGATAAGGATAATATAATAACAGGTCCTTTTTGGCGACGTAATTGAAAATGGATTCTTTCTCATCGAGGACGGTCAGCTTCATCGGCTTCGGTTTTTCGAGGCTATGAAGGGATTTGTTCGGGTTGGGAAGATGACGCAGGTCTTCGAGGTTCAAATGCTTATCACCGGGGACAAGTTCGTCACGCTGAATACGGAAGGCATCCACAAGGAAGTCCAGGAATTCAGAAGGCATAGCACGGTCGTAGACGAAACGGCAGACGTCACCGATCTTGCGTTTCTTCACTTTCTTCTTGAGTTGAGCGACGAGGTCGGCACTGCTGGCGGTGTCGTCAATCAATATATCAGCATCACGGGAAATTTTGATACAGTAGCTGGAGTCGACATCGTAGCCGGGGAAGATCAGGTTGAGGTTTGCCTTGATGATGTCTTCGGTAAACATCAAATAATGATTTTTCTCGCGAGACGGAAGTTCGATGAAGCGGGGCACTTTGGCGTAGGGTTGTTTCATCACAAAGTAAAGGGGTTGTCGGAGGTCTGTTACATTTGGCCTTGCTGCTTCCATACCTACTTTTATACCTTCTCCGTCATTTCTTTCATTTATGCACTCTCCGGTATATTTTTCTATATTTTCTTTAGTTTCTTCTCCTTTGTTTTTTTCTTCTTTCTTCGGACAGACTCGTATTGCCAGGTAAAGGCGGTTATCCCGCAGGAAGGAGACAATTTTATCTTTGGATACAGGCACAGGTTGCAGGTAGGGAAAGATTTCCTCCCGGAAAAAGTCTTTGATAAACTGTTGGTGGAACGGTTCTACATGGTTGTCTTGATAAAAGATGATATGATTTTTGCGCAGGGCAGGCAGTATTTTTTGTTCATAGATGCGTACACGGTCATCCAGCTGGCGGGTGACTTCTTTATTTATTTCCTCTACCAGTTCGCGGGCTGACTGTACGGTTTCTTCATCGCTTTCCGTAGCGCCGGAAGCAACAGCTTTATGGTCGGCTACACGGATTTTGTAAAACTCTTCGAGGTTGGAAGAGTAGATAGAGATGAAGTTGATACGTTCGTAAAGCGGCAGACGCTCGTCCAGAGCCTCCAACAATACGCGGTAATTGAATGAGAGCCAACTTATATCTCGCTTGAAATAATTATATTTGCTTTCCATGTGCTTTAAGATTTTTCCAAATATAGTATCTTTGTGGGATTAAACAAAGAATTTTATGACAAGAATTGGATTATTATCTGATACTCACGCTTACTGGGACGAGAAATACCTGGAATATTTCGAATCGTGCGACGAAATCTGGCACGCCGGAGACATCGGTTCACTGGAAGTAGCGGAAAAGTTAGCCGCATTCCGTCCATTCCGGGCGGTGTACGGAAACATTGACGGACAGGAAATCAGAAAACTGTATCCTCAAATAAATCGTTTCACGGTGGATGGTGCGGAAGTACTGATAAAACATATCGGCGGTTATCCGGGAAAGTACGATCCTTCCATCATTGGTAGCCTGATGACGCGACCGCCCAAGCTTTTTATCAGCGGACATTCGCATATATTAAAGGTGAAGTATGATAAAACGCTGGATATGTTACATATCAATCCGGGAGCTGCAGGTATGTCTGGTTTCCATAAGGTGCGGACTTTGGTGCGTTTTGTTATCAATCAAGGGGCGTTTCAAGACTTGGAAGTTATCGAACTGGCGGACAAATAAAATAAATGTCCCCGCCTGACTGAAAAATTATTTTAAAATTTTGCCACGTCGGAATTCTTTCCGACCTTTGCACACTGTTAATGAATAACTCAGACGAACATGAAAGGAATTATTCTGGCCGGTGGTAGTGCCACCCGACTTTATCCGCTTTCCAAAGCGATTTCCAAACAAATCATGCCTGTGTATGACAAGCCGATGATTTACTATCCATTGTCGACACTGATGTTGGCAGGAATACGCGAAGTGTTGATTATTTCGACTCCACGTGACTTGCCTATGTTCCGGGATTTGCTGGGAACGGGTGAGGAATTGGGTATGTCTTTCTCCTATAAAATACAGGAACAACCTAACGGACTGGCACAGGCTTTCGTATTGGGAGCCGATTTCCTGAACGGCGAACCGGGCTGTCTGATTCTTGGGGATAATATGTTTTACGGACAAGGCTTTTCTGCCATGCTCCGCCGGGCTGCCAATATAGAAAAAGGCGCCTGCATCTTCGGCTACTATGTAAAAGACCCGCGCGCATACGGTGTAGTGGAATTTAACGAACAAGGGAAAGTTATTTCACTGGAAGAAAAACCGGAAGTGCCGAAAAGTAATTATGCCGTTCCCGGACTCTATTTCTATGATGCCAGTGTGACGGAAAAAGCAGCAGCTCTTCGTCCTTCAGCACGTGGAGAATATGAGATTACAGACCTGAATCGCCTGTATCTGGAAGAAGGCACATTGAAAGTGGAACTCTTCGGCCGCGGATTCGCATGGCTGGATACGGGTAACTGCGACAGTCTGCTGGAAGCATCCAACTTCGTGGCTACTATTCAGAACCGGCAAGGTTTCTACGTTAGCTGTATTGAAGAAATCGCCTGGCGTCAGGGATGGATTCCGACGGAACAATTGCTTCTGTTAGGTCAACAACTCGAAAAGACCGAGTACGGAAAGTATCTTATCGAATTGGCAAAACAATCCTAAAATCAACATAATAGAATAAAATATGAAAACTTATCTAGTGACCGGTGCCGCAGGATTTATCGGGGCAAATTACATCAAATACATCTTGGCCAAACATAACGACATCAAAGTCGTGATATTGGATGCTTTGACGTATGCAGGTAACTTAGGAACGATTGCCAAAGACATCGACAACGAACGCTGTGTCTTTATCAAAGGAGACATTTGCAGCCGTGATGTGGTAGACGGTCTTTTTGCTGAGTATCGTTTTGATTATGTGGTGAATTTCGCTGCCGAAAGTCACGTTGACCGCAGCATTGAAAATCCGCAACTGTTTCTGATTACCAACATTCTCGGAACACAGAACTTATTGGATTGTGCACGCCGCGCATGGGTAATGGGAAAAGATGAACAAGGATACCCTACCTGGAGAAAAGGTGTACGCTATCATCAGGTATCCACCGACGAAGTGTATGGTTCACTGGGAGCCGAAGGGTATTTCACAGAAACAACCCCGCTTTGTCCTCATAGCCCGTACAGTGCCTCTAAGACTAGCGCAGACATGGTAGTGATGGCTTACCATGATACTTATAAAATGCCGGTAACAATTACCCGCTGCTCAAACAACTATGGTCCGTACCATTTCCCGGAGAAATTGATTCCGTTGATTATCAAGAATATCCTCGAAGGAAAACATCTCCCCGTCTACGGTGACGGCAGTAATGTACGCGACTGGCTTTATGTAGAAGATCACTGCAAAGCGATTGATCTCGTTGTACGTGAAGGTAAAGACGGAGAAGTGTACAACGTTGGCGGACATAACGAGAAAACAAACCTCGAAATCGTAAAACTGACTATTTCAACTATCCACCGTCTGATGGCAGAGAAGCCCGAATATCGCCAGGTTCTCAAAAAGAAGGTGAAAGACGAAAACGGAAATATTTCGATCGACTGGATCAATGAAGATCTGATTACGTTCGTTAAAGACCGTCTGGGACATGACCAACGTTACGCCATCGATCCTACAAAGATTACAAATGCTTTAGGATGGTATCCCGAAACAAAATTCGAAGTCGGTATCGTAAAGACAATCGAATGGTACTTGGCCAACCAAGCTTGGGTGGAAGAAGTTACCAGCGGAGATTATCAGGGTTACTACGAAAAGATGTATGGGAAATGATTCTCAACTTACCAACATTCCTATTGCAATAAGAACACCCATAAACAGCATATTACGCGAAGTCTCGCCTAATATGCTGTTTAATTTTTTACCACTATATATTTTCACCATCCGTTTCCAGGTGAGGAAATGAGGAATCAAATAGAGTTGCGGAAGAAGAGCGGCTAAAAAATGACCTTCACGAAGGAAACACAGACAGAGAAGAGAAGCTGTAACACCCAGCATCAAATAAAAATAGCGGCCGAACTTCTCACCGAAACGAACGATCACTGTTCTTTTTCCACTGCGCGCATCCGCTTCCCGGTCACGGTAGTTATTGACTACCAGTAGCGTATCAATCAATAGTCCACAAATCAGAGAGGCGATAGTGACATCCGGCGTCCATGTTAGCGCTTGCACGTAATATGTTCCGCCAACAGGCACAAATCCAAAGAAGACAATCACCAGTACATCTCCCCAGCCGTTGTAAGAAAGAGGATAAGGGCCGGTGGTATAAAGAAAAGCGAATAATACACAAAGCACTCCTACGACAATCAGTTCCCATCCGGCAAAGAAAAGTAATGTGCAACCGATAAGACAGGCAAGAGCAACCGTAATAATAATCCCGGTTTTCATCGCTTGCGGAGAAATCCATCCCTGTGCACAAGCACGTTCGGGTCCCAGGCGATCTTCCCGATCTGTCCCTTTGAGGAAGTCGAAAAGGTCATTGATGAAATTAGCGGCAATTTGCATCAGACTTGCGAACAGACAGCAGATCAGTGCCGGCAACCAGTGAAAATGCCCGTCCATCGCAGCGAGAGCTGTACCTATCAGAACAGGGGTAACGGCTCCTGTAAGAGTTTTGGGACGTGCAGCTAATATCCATGCTTGTAGCGAGTTACGCTTTACTTCTTCCATACTTTAATATATTATAAAGAGTTTTGACGGACAAAGATACATGATTTTTCGTATCTTTGCACCCCAGAAAACTTCAAACTAAGAGAAGATGAAGAAAATAAATGCTCCTGTGATGGAGAAAATAAATACCCTATTGATGAAAAGAATAAATACCCCATTGATGAAGAAAATAAATATCCCATTGATGAAGAAAATAAATATCCCATTGATGAAGAAAACGATTTATCCACTGACGAAGAAAACAATCTACCCTGTTATCCTGTTGGCATTGCTTTTGCTTGTTTCCTGCAAGTCGAAAAAGAATATGGTGGCTAGCTTGCCACGCCCTGTCTTACATACTGATTCCATTTATCCGGATACGACTAACGCCATTGCCGGACTGTTCGCTCCCGACCACTCGATACTCAAAGCACTGGCTGTTTCTAAAAACAAAAAGCAACATACAAAGAAAAAGGAGACTGATACCGACGCGTACGAATCCGACCGGATGCTCCGTGGAACCCAAATAACCTCTTCCAGCGTAGATGTGTCATCTGTTTATACAGGAGTGGATCGTGTAGTAAAATACGACTTCACCCACCGCGATGTCCCTGAAGCTTTTGAAGGTTTCCGCATCGCTTTTATTTCCGATTTACATTACAAAAGCCTGCTGAAAGAGAAAGGATTGAACGATCTTGTCCGTCTATTGATTGCCCAAAAAGCAGATGTTCTTTTGATGGGTGGTGATTATCAGGAAGGTTGCGAATATGTAGAACCTTTGTTTTCCGCACTGGCACGTGTAAAGACACCAATGGGAACCTATGGAGTGATGGGTAATAATGATTACGAACGTTGCCACGACGATATTGTGAACACAATGAAACATTACGGAATGCATCCGTTAGAACACGAAGTGGACACGCTGCGTAAAGACGGCCAGCAGATTATTATCGCCGGAGTGCGCAATCCTTTCGATCTGGGGCGCAACGGAGTATCACCCACTTTGGCACTCTCTCCCAAGGATTTTGTCATCTTACTGGTTCATACGCCGGATTACATAGAAGACGTTTCAGTAGTCAATACAGACCTCGCTCTCGCAGGACATACACACGGCGGACAAGTCCGTGTATTCGGAGTCGCCCCGGCACTGAACTCACACTACGGCAATCGTTTTATCACCGGACTGGCATATAATACAGCAAAAATACCTTTGATTATAACAAACGGAATAGGAACTTCAAAGTTACCAATCCGTGTCGGTGCTCCGGCAGAAATCATCGTCATTACTCTTCATCGATTGACGGAGTAAGGTATCGTAACTTGGTACAATAACAAACAGAAATAGCAGCATCATACACTTTTCTGATACGACTTTCTGTAACATACCACACTTTTAGGGTATAACTTTTTGTTAAATACCACACTTTTAGGATACGACTTTTTGTTATTATCCTTTTTAGTGCTTACATTTGTACCTATAAGTAGCTGACAATAAAAGAAAGAAGTATGAGAAGAAATGCAATGCAACAATTGTACGATTGGAAAGAAAAGTCTACACGAAAGCCTTTGATTATTCGCGGAGCCCGTCAGGTAGGAAAGACATGGCTTATGAAAGAGTTTGCGGCTACTGCTTACAAACAGTTTGCCTACATCAACTTCGAAGACAATGAAGTGATGAAAGAGGTTTTTCAAAAAGATTTTGATATCGAACGTATTTTGATGGCTATCCAGTTAGTAACCGGAAAAGTAGTAGATACAGATACCTTAATTCTTTTTGACGAACTTCAGGAAGCCCCACGCGGCTTGACAGCCATGAAATATTTCCTGGAGAAAGCGCCACAGTATCATGTTATTGCAGCTGGTTCTTTACTGGGCATCGCTATGCATCAAAATGACTCTTTCCCGGTGGGAAAAGTCGATTTTATAGACCTATATCCACTTTCTTTTTCCGAGTTTTTAGAAGCTATCGGACAAGAGTCTTTTGTCAGCTTGCTTGCAAAGCAAGATTGGAACCTCATTTCTACCTTCCGTTCTAAATTCACCGACTTCCTTAAACAGTATTATTTCGTAGGAGGAATGCCCGAAGTAGTCAATGCATTTATTGAGCATAAAGACTATACCGAAGTCCGCCAGTTGCAACAAAACATACTGGATTCTTATGACCGTGATTTTTCCAAACACGCTCCTATTGCCGAAGTCCCTAGGATTCGTATGGTGTGGCGTTCGGTTCCTGCACAACTGGCTAAAGAAAATCGCAAATTCATTTATGGAGTTATAAAAGAAGGAGCAAGAGCCAAGGATTTTGAACTGGCCATAGAATGGCTGATAGATGCCGGTCTTATTTATAAAGTAAACCGGGTAAAGAAAGGTGGAATACCTTTATCGGCCTACGAAGATTTTTCCGCATTCAAACTGTTTATGCTAGACACCGGATTAATGGGAGCAATGAGCGGACTCCCCCCACAAGCATTATTGGAAGGCAATGTTTTATTTACCGATTATAAAGGAGCAATTACCGAACAATATGTGTTACAACAACTGAAATCAGTGAAAGGCTTGAATATCTATTACTGGTCTTCAGATACTTCCAAAGGAGAATTGGATTTCCTTTTGCAAAAAGAAATCTGTATTATTCCGGTCGAAGTGAAAGCTGAAGAAAATTTACAGTCGAAAAGTCTGCGCTCTTTTGTTGAAAAGAATCCAGAACTACATGGCATCCGTTTTTCCATGTCAGATTATCGGGAACAAGAGTGGCTGACAAATTATCCGTTATATTCTGCCGGACACATATTATAATATATTCAAAGGCGTATATTATCTTTCTTGATAGCCTCCCAAACTCTTGGATGTAGAAAGTAGCGAATATCTTTCCCTTCACTCAAGGCTTCCCGAATAAAAGTGGAACTGATTTCAAAAACAGGGGAATGAACAAGACGCACGGTTTCCGGCAATTCCTCTTCTTTTACAGGAAAGCCGGGACGAGGATAAATGAGGAGTTGATTCTCTTTAATGATGCGTTCGGACTGATACCAGCGTCCAAAACGTTCCCAATTATCGGAACCGATAATGAAATAAAATTCCCGGTCGGGATACGCTTCACGAAGTTTCTCCAGTGTATATACGCTATACGAAGGACGGGGCAAATGAAATTCAAAGTCTGAAGCTCGAAAACGAGGATAATCACTGATGGATAACTCCACTAATTGAAGACGAAGCTCGTCACTCCATAATTCAGCCTTCGTTTTCAAAGGATTCTGCGGACTTACCATAAACCATATTTCATCCAACCCTTCATACTCACAAAGGTAATTAGCTAAAGCGAGATGCCCGATATGAATCGGATTGAATGACCCGCTGAAGATTCCGGTTTTTCTTGTTTTAACTTGATTCATTTTCCGCTATTCTTTCTTGCTTTATTTTCTTTCTCCACTTCGGTAAAACAATAGCTTGTCTGATTGTGAGAAGTAGCGCAATGCCGCTTATGAACCATTGTTGAAAATAAAGGCATACAATAAAAGCAAGAAGATTCATCACACCGGTGACGGCACACAGATACATCCATTTTCGGGTGTTACAATTCTTCTTGTACATTCTCAAGTCTTATTCTTCGGCTAAAAACTCTTTGATTACTTTCAACGCTTCTGCCTTCGCAGCTTCCAAATCGTCATTGACAATCACACAATCGAATTGCGGAGCAAATCCCAACTCATATTCCGCCTTAGCAATCCGGCTTTCAATAATTTCCGGGGCATCCGTTCCGCGCCCTTCCAACCGGCAACGTAATTCTTCCACCGAAGGCGGTTGAATGAACACTGACAACGCACGGTCACCATAAAACTTCTTGATATTACATCCACCTACCACATCAACGTCAAACACAACATTCTGACCTGCTTCCAGTTGCTTTTCCACTTGTGCCTTCAACGTTCCGTAATAACGGTCCTTATATACTTCCTCATACTCCAAAAATTCGTTGTTCTCAATGCGACAACGGAATTCCTCCGGCGTAAGAAAGAAATATTCCACTCCGTGCTGCTCCGTCCCACGCGGAGGACGGCTGGTAGCAGAAATAGAAAATGCAAGATTCAAATTCTGCGTCAGCAGATAATTGATAATAGTAGATTTGCCCGAACCTGACGGGGCAGAGAAAATAATTAGTTTACCGGTCATTATTAAAGTTTATTTGACATTAAGTTATTTACGATTAGACGATTTACGATGCACGATTGATATTATTTTTTGAATTTATAAATATCCAAATGTGTACACTATTATTTCGCAATACTAACTTCAATCGTACATCGTAAATCGTCTAATCGTAAATGAATTTATTGTGAGTAAATTACATCACGTTCAACACCTGCTCCTTAATCTGCTCCAACTCATCTTTCATCTGAACAACGATTTTCTGCATTTCGGCATGATTGGACTTGCTACCTAACGTATTGATTTCCCGACCCATTTCCTGGGCGATAAAACCAAGTTTCTTACCTTGTCCGTTACCGCTTTCCATTGTACTGATGAAATATTTCAGATGGTTGCTAAGGCGTTGTTTTTCTTCATTAACATCCAGTTTCTCAATGTAATAGATCAATTCCTGCTCCAAGCGGTTCTTGTCGTAATCCACACTTAATGTCTTTTCGAGAGCATCCGTGATGCGTTCTTTCACTTTTTCCACACGTTCTTTTTCGTAAGGAGCGATCTTTTCGAGCAGGCTTGAGATATTGGCGATCTTTTCACGGAACTTCTTTTCCAGTGCAGCACCTTCCTGTTTGCGGAAATCTACTAGATGACTGATAGCATCGAGCACAGTGGCATGCACCATTTTCCATTCCTCTTCGGTCAGTTCCTGGATTTCCGTTTTAGTCATCACATCCGGCATACGGAGCAATGTCTGAAACCAGTCAGCAGGAACAGGAATACCAAGATTCTGCGAGATTGCCAAAATCTGTTTGTAGTAACCTTCCACCAATACTTGATTGATAGGAGTCGCATTTTCTGCCGCTTCTTTCTTCTCGATCCACAGGCTGAAATCGACCTTTCCACGTTCCAGCACTTTAGAAATCTCATTACGGATTTCAATCTCTTTTTCACGATACGCCGGAGCGATGCGAGTGGATAAATCCATTGCCTTGCTGTTGAGCGACTTGATTTCTACATTTATTTTTTTATCAGGAAGTTCGGCCGTAGCTTTGCCGTATCCTGTCATAGACTGTATCATAACCTTAAAGTTTTGTGCAAAAGTACACGAATATTTTAAGAATTGGAAATAATCATGTAAATTTGCGACAATTTAATAAGCTGATTTTTATGTCGTGTATACTGAATATTGAAACCTCTACCTCTGTTTGCTCGGTAGCGGCCAGTCAAGACGGACAGACGATTTTTGTGAAAGAAGATTTGAAAGGCCCTTCACACGCCGTGTCTTTAGGAGTTTTTGTAGATGAAGCGTTGTCTTTCATAGACAGTCATGCCATCCCTTTGGATGCAGTCGCAGTGAGCTGTGGGCCGGGTTCTTATACCGGACTTCGAATCGGGGTTTCTATGGCGAAAGGAGTTTGTTACGGACGTAACGTCCCATTGATCGGTATTCCGACGCTGGAAGTATTGACTGTTCCGGTGTTGTTGTATCACGACTTGCCCGAGGACGCTTTGCTTTGTCCGATGATCGACGCCCGCCGCATGGAAGTATACGCAGCCGTTTATGACCGCAGACTTCAGGTGAAACGTGCAGTAGCTGCCGATATTGTAGACGAAAACTCTTACTTGGAGTTTCTGAACGAGCAGCCGGTTTATTTCTTTGGAAACGGGGCCGACAAATGCCGCGAACAGATCACGCATCCGAACGCACATTTTATCGACAATATTCACCCGTTGGCTAAAATGATGTTCCCGCTGGCAGAAAAAGCAATAGCCGACGAAGATTATAAAGACGTGGCTTACTTCGAACCTTTCTACCTGAAAGAATTCGTTGCTTCCATGCCAAAAAAACTTCTTTAATTTTTAATTTTAAACTTTCAATTAAATAAATGCAATACAATACTCAACAGAAAAGAATGCCGCTTCCCGAATACGGGCGTAGCATCCAGAACATGGTAGATTATGCGTTGACCATTCAGGATCGTGCAGAACGTCAGCGTTGTGCCAACACCATCATCAACATTATGGGAAATATGTTCCCCCATTTGCGTGATGTGCCCGACTTCAAGCACAAGCTCTGGGATCATCTGGCTATCATGTCCGGTTTTGAGCTGGATATTGACTACCCGTATGAAATCATCCGTAAGGACAACCTGGTGACCCGTCCGGATCCGATCCCCTACTCCACTGCCCGTATGCGTTATCGCCACTACGGACGCACACTGGAAGTGCTGATAAAGAAAGCAATCGAATTCCCCGAAGGAAACGAAAAGAGAAACCTGATTGCCCTCATCTGCAACCACATGAAGAAGGACTACCTGGCATGGAACAAAGATACAGTGGACGACAAAAAGATCGCCGAAGACCTGTACGAACTCTCCAACGGGGAACTCCAAATGACTGACGATATCGTCCGGCTAATGGCAGAACGCCTGAACCAGAACTATCGTCCGAAGACGAACTATACCAACAATCGTCAGAACAACAAGAGAAGATACTAAGAAAATAGGAAATAAGTATTAAGTATAAAGTATTAATCGCAGCCATTTGTTGGCACTGGTCGGATTTCTTTTACTTATTTACTTAGCGTGCGATACCGTACGGTTAATACTTAATACCTGATACTTAATACTTTAATCACACTTAATACTTAAAAAATTAATGGCTTCATTTGTAATCGAAGGAGGACATCGGCTTTGCGGAGAGATTCACCCGCAAGGAGCTAAAAACGAAGTTTTGCAGATAATCTGTGCCACATTGCTAACCGCAGAGGAAGTAACGGTGAACAATATACCTGACATTCTTGATGTCAACAACTTGATTCAGCTCTTGCGCGAGATGGGAGTGACGGTTGCAAAGAAAGGCATTGATTCTTATAGTTTTAAAGCAGAGAATGTAGACTTGGCTTATTTGGAAAGCGATGAGTTTTTAAAGAAATGCTCCAGTCTGCGAGGCTCTGTCATGCTGATTGGCCCTATGGTGGCACGTTTCGGCAAAGCGTTGATATCCAAGCCGGGAGGAGATAAAATCGGTCGCCGCCGTTTGGATACTCACTTTGTAGGTATTCAGAATTTAGGAGCGGACTTCCGTTATGATGAAGGACGGGGCATTTATGAAATAACAGCCGACAGACTTCAAGGAAGCTATATGCTGCTGGACGAAGCATCCGTCACCGGAACAGCCAATATCGTAATGGCTGCCGTGCTTGCCAAAGGCACTACTACCATCTACAACGCTGCCTGCGAACCTTACGTGCAACAACTCTGCCGGTTGCTCAACCGGATGGGAGCGAAAATCAGCGGAATTGCCTCCAACCTGCTTACTATTGAAGGCGTGGAAGAATTGCATGGCGCGCACCACACCGTACTGCCCGATATGATTGAAGTCGGCAGTTTTATCGGTATGGCAGCCATGACAAAAAGCGAAATTACCATCAAGAACGTTTCTTACGAGAACCTTGGAATCATCCCCGAGAGCTTCCGCCGCCTGGGCATCAAGCTCGAACAGAGAGGAGATGACATTTATGTTCCCGCACAGGAAACCTACCAGATAGAATCATTCATCGACGGCTCCATCATGACGATAGCCGACGCCACCTGGCCGGGACTGACTCCCGACTTGCTTAGTGTGATGCTCGTTGTAGCCACACAAGCCAAAGGCAGCGTACTGATCCATCAGAAGATGTTCGAAAGCCGCCTGTTCTTTGTGGACAAGCTAATCGATATGGGTGCACAGATCATCCTCTGCGACCCTCACCGTGCCGTAGTCATCGGACACAATCATGGCTTCAAGTTGCGTGGTGCCCGCCTGACTTCACCGGATATACGTGCCGGTATCGCCCTTCTGATTGCCGCCATGAGTGCCGAAGGAACCAGTACCATTAGTAACATCGAACAGATAGACCGTGGTTATCAGAACATCGAAGGACGTCTGAACGCTATCGGAGCCAGAATCACCCGAATATGATAAAGAAAGAAGAAGTATATAAGATAGGATTATTCAATAAGCCGCATGGCATTCACGGCGAATTGCAGTTTACGTTTACCGACGACATTTTCGACCGTGTGGACTGCGATTATCTGATATGCCTGCTCGACGGTATTTTCGTGCCCTTCTTCATTGAAGAATACCGTTTCCGTTCCGACTCCACCGCTTTGGTAAAACTGGAAGGAATAGACACCGCCGAACGTGCCCGAATGTTCACCAACATTGAAGTTTACTTCCCCGTAAAGCATGCGGAAGAAGCGGAAGACGGCGAATTGTCCTGGAACTTCTTTATCGGTTTCCAAATGGAAGACATTCATCACGGACCTCTAGGAGAAGTGATAGATGTAGATAACACTACGGTAAACACCCTTTTTGTGGTTGAAAGAGAAGAAGAGGAACTACTCGTTCCCGCCCAAGAGGAATTTATCGTAGGAATAGATCAGAAACAGAAACTCATCACCGTGGAACTTCCCGAAGGGTTACTCAATCTGGAAGAGTTGGAAGATGACCGATGAGAACAAATAAAACGATGAGTCACTCATCAACTAAAAATAGTAAATAGTAAATCGTAAAATAGTAAATATCCGAGATGCCAAAGAGAAGACGAAGTAAAGCTTTCTGGAAAAATTTCAAGTTCAAGTATAAACTAACGATCGTTAATGAAAATACACTTGAAGAAATTGTCGGACTTCGTGTATCCAAGCTCAATGGACTATCCGTTTTACTTTGCGTGCTGGCAGTGCTTTTCCTGATTGCTTCCTGCATCATTACTTTCACCCCGTTACGCAATTATCTTCCGGGATATATGAACAGTGAAGTCCGTACACAGATTGTAGACAATGCGCTGCGTGTAGACTCTTTGCAACAAGTGCTCAACAAGCAGAACCTCTACATCATGAATATTCAGGACATTTTCAGCGGGAAAGTGCCTATCGACAGCGTGCAAACGCTTGATTCGCTGACTGCTGCCCGTGAAGACACGTTGATGGAACGAACCAAGCGGGAAGAAGAATTCCGCCGCCAATATGAGGAGAATGAAAAATATAATCTGACCTCCATCACTTCCCAACCGGACGTGACCGGATTGATATTATACCGTCCGACACGAGGCATGGTGTCCGACCACTTCAATGCCGAAAAGAAACATTACGGCACTGACATTGCCGCCAATCCCAACGAAAGCGTACTGGCAACCATGGACGGAACCGTCATCCTTAGTACATACACGGCTGAAACCGGTTATCTGATTGGCGTGCAACACAACCAGGATTTAATTTCGATCTACAAACACTGCGGCTCTCTCCTGAAAAAGGAAGGTGAACGGGTGAAAGGAGGCGAAGCCATCGCCCTGGTAGGAAATAGCGGAACACTTAGTACAGGACCGCACCTGCACTTCGAACTTTGGTATAAAGGTCACCCGGTGAATCCGGAAAAATACATTGTTTTTTAGGTTATCAATGATGAATGATAAGATATGGCGAGTGATGAGATATAAGTGATAATCAGCGATGATATGTTTGTCAACAAAATAGGAAGAAATAGATAAAATGAATATAGAGACTAATAAAAAGAAAAAACAAATAGCTATTCTAGGCTCCACAGGTTCTATCGGGACGCAGGCTTTGCAAGTCATCGAAGAGCATCCCGACCTGTACGAAGCATACGCACTGACAGCCAACAATCGTGTGGAACTACTGATTGCCCAGGCACGGAAGTTCCAGCCGGAAGTGGTAGTGATAGCCAACGAAGAAAAGTATTCCGAACTGAAAGAAGCATTGAGCGACCTGCCTATCAAGGTGTATGCAGGGACCGACGCTATCTGTCAGATTGTGGAAGCGGGTCCTATTGATATGGTATTGACAGCCATGGTCGGTTATGCCGGACTGAAGCCGACAATCAACGCGATCCGCGCCAAGAAAGCGATTGCATTGGCAAATAAAGAAACATTGGTAGTAGCAGGTGAACTGATTAACCAGCTGGCACAACAATATCGCACTCCGATTCTGCCGGTAGACTCTGAACACTCCGCCGTTTTTCAGTGTTTAGCGGGAGAAGTGGGCAATCCGATTGAGAAAGTGATATTGACTGCCTCTGGAGGTCCGTTCCGCACTTACACTTTGGAACAATTGAAGTCTGTGACTAAGACACAGGCCTTGAAACATCCCAATTGGGAAATGGGAGCAAAAATCACGATTGATTCTGCTTCTATGATGAATAAAGGTTTTGAAGTGATCGAAGCCAAATGGTTGTTCGGTGTTCAACCCAGTCAGATTGAGGTGGTTGTGCATCCGCAATCAGTCATTCACTCGATGGTGCAGTTTGAAGACGGAGCTGTAAAAGCACAGTTGGGCATGCCCGATATGCGCCTGCCCATCCAGTATGCATTCTCCTATCCCGACCGTATCAGTTCTTCTTTCGACAGGCTCGATTTCTCCAAATGCACGAACCTGACGTTTGAGCAACCCGACACGAAACGTTTCCGCAATCTGGCACTCGCTTACGAAGCGATGTATCGCGGAGGGAACATGCCTTGCATCGTTAATGCCGCCAATGAAGTAGTGGTAGCCTCTTTCCTGAAAGACGGCATCAGCTTCCTCGGCATGAGCGACGTGATAGAAAAAACAATGGAACGGGCCACCTTCATTGCCAACCCGACCTACGATGATTATGTGGCTACCGATGCGGAAGCAAGAAAGATAGCAGCAAGTCTGATATAATTCATTTCGTAGAGGAATAAAGAAAATAGAGAAATTGATTAGTATTAATATAAATTGAAAATAGCCTTTATATCTTCTCTTTGGCAGAGAATCCAGTGAAGGCTTTAAATTGTAAATAGACTATATGGAAACATTTTTGATTCGTGCCCTGCAATTGATTATGAGCTTATCTTTGCTCGTTATCATTCATGAAGGCGGGCATTTTCTTTTTGCCCGTTTGTTTAAGGTGCGTGTAGAAAAATTCTGCTTATTTTTTGACCCCTGGTTCACCCTGTTTAAATTCAAGCCCAAGAAAAGTGACACAGAATATGCAGTAGGTTGGCTGCCATTGGGCGGTTATGTCAAGATAGCCGGTATGATTGACGAGTCGATGGATACCGAGCAGATGAAACAACCCGAACAACCGTGGGAGTTCCGTTCCAAACCGGCGTGGCAACGTCTGCTAATCATGGTGGGTGGCGTACTGTTCAACTTCCTGTTGGCCCTGTTCATCTACTCGATGATTCTATTTGCGTGGGGCGACCAATATATAAAGGTGCAGGAAGCTCCTCTCGGTATGGATTTCAACGAAACAGCCAAATCCGTAGGTTTTCAGGACGGCGACATCCTTCTTTCTGCTGACGGCGTTCCTTTTGAACGTTATGACGGCGATATGTTGAGCCAGATTGCCGACGCCCGCGAAGTAAGCGTTATCCGCAACGGCGCGAAAGCCTCCGTTTATATCCCTGAAGACTTGATGCAACGTCTTCTGGCAGACAGCATCCGTTTTGCCTCCTACCGTTTCCCGTATGTGATAGACAGTGTGATGGTGAATTCTCCTGCCGCACAAGCAGGCATCCAACCGGGTGACAGCATTATCGCCCTGAACGGAACACCGATTTCTTTCTCCGACTTCAAAGAAGCGATGGCAGAACGTAAGAAAAACGCGGAAACCCTGCTCAAAGACAGCATAGATCCGCGCCTGATTACACTGACCTATGTGCGTGGCGGCGTAACCGACACATTGAATATGCGTGTAGACTCCGCCTACCTGATGGGTGTAACCACCTGTCTCGTCACAGACCGCCTGCTCCCTATGGTGAAAAAAGAATATACTTTCTTCGAATCCTTCCCGGCAGGTGTCTCCCTCGGCGTAAAGACCCTGAAAGGATATGTAGGAAACATGAAATACCTCTTCTCGAAAGAAGGAGCCAAACAGCTAGGTGGCTTCGGAACGATCGGCAGCATCTTCCCTGCTACATGGGATTGGCACCAGTTCTGGTATATGACAGCCTTCCTTTCCATCATTCTAGCTTTCATGAATATCCTCCCTATCCCCGCATTGGACGGCGGCCACGTGCTCTTCCTCTTCTACGAGATGATAGCTCGCCGCAAACCGAGCGACAAATTTATGGAATACGCTCAAATGACCGGTATGATTCTACTCTTCGGTCTGTTGATATGGGCTAACTTCAACGATATTCTAAGGTTTTTCTTCTAACAGACCAAACGACAGAAGAAAGACATAAAAAACAATCCCGGATGAGAAC
>NC_021017.1:1500565-1575450 GCF_000210075.1 Bacteroides xylanisolvens XB1A | reverse complement strand
CCCGGATGAGAACAGGTATTCACTCCTCTCTCATCCGGGATTGTTTTTTATAGTTGCTTGCCTTTAAATCTTCTAAATCTTCAACATCTTTTTTTCTCTTTCCAAATCCGTTTCATCCAACTTGGGTGAAGGCACTGTGCACGTTTTGATATAATCGCCCTCCTGACAGGTATAATTGTAGTACACCTCCAGTTCCGGAGTGAGCTCCGCTTTCGGCACCAACCTCAGTTTATTTATTTTCAATTAGCCTGACTTTATCAGTTCTTATTTTCTTTTCAGAGTGGAAGGCTGCGATAGTCTCAAGCTGCTGACGATAGCCGCCACAACAGCAAATCCACTTCCTACCATAAGGCAGACAGCTGCACTCCGGTCATGAGCGACAAAGCTGAAAAGCAATGCGACCAATGTTGTCCCGGTGGTCTGTCCCAACAGGCGGGCCATTCCCAACATACCACTGGCTCCGCCCGAACGTTGCGTAGGAGCGGAAGAGATAATCGTACTGTTGTTCGGTGTCTGGAACAATCCGAATCCTGCCCCACACAGCATCAAACGCAGAATGATACTAATATCGGACGACTCCGCAGTCAGACTGGAAAGCGAGAAAAGTCCGACGGCAAACAGAGCCATCCCGACACTTCCCAAGATACCGGGGTGGATGCGCTCGACAAGATATCCTGCCAACGGAGCCGTGACAAGCGTAGCCAACGGCCACGGTGTGAGTAGAAGTCCGGTCATGACTTCGCTGTGTCCCAAAGTGTTCTGGAGGAAAAAAGGCAAAGAAACCATCGCTGTCATTTGTGCTATGAAAGAACAGATGGAAGTCAGGATGGACAGCCGGAAAATCGGAATCCGCAGCAGATCAAGAGGGAGCAGCGGAGTGGTCTGCGTCAGTTGCCGGCGCACATAGTAGGTACCGACCACTGCCAACACAATCAGTTGAATGAAAAGGAAGTCCATTTTCTCATGGTGGGCAAATCCGTCCAGCGTGTAAATGAGCAGACCGAAAGTGACCGCATTCGCGATGGCACTGATATAATCGAATTTACGTTTCGTACGCTCCTCCTGTCGTGGCAGGTGTTTGATGCCGAGAAGCAATGCAGTGAGTCCCAACGGCACATTGATGGCAAACAACCAGTGCCAACTGGCAATGGAAAGAATACCACTCGCCACAGATGGTCCGGCGGCAGCCGATATGGCAACTACCATTGCATTGATCCCCATCCCCCGCCCGATCTGGCTCTTCGGATAGATGTAACGCAGCTGTGCCGTATTCACACTAGTGATGGCGGAAGCGCTGAACCCTTGAAAGATACGGGCAACCGTCAAAGTCCAAAACGAATCGGACAAGGCACAGATCAATGAAGTGATGCAAAACAGTCCGATGCCCGAAAGAAAGACTTTCCGGTAACCGATGATTTCACCCAAAGCGGAAAAAGACAGTAGCGATATAACGATGGCCAGCTGATAGCCGTTGATAATCCAGGTGGTTACAGCGGGAGAAGTCCCAAAATCATGTGAAAGTGTAGGTAGTACGATATTGACGATGTTAATATCCAGTACTGACATACAAAGAGCAAAGCCGACAGACACCACCGCCCAAATACGTTTAGGCATTGGCAAGCCATCGGTCTCATCGTTTTTTTGAGTTGGATTTATTGATTGTACCATAAAAACTTATTCTTGTAAGTAGTCGTTTATTTCTTCACCATCAAGCAGACACAAACACAGACGCAAGCCCCACCGGCTACAAAAAAGCGCCGCGTTACTCTGTGATGAAAAATGATTCACTTGGTTTCGTAAAGGTAAACAAAACAACGGTACAGGTGTTTTTGTTTCCTTTGAAAAATAAGTTTTTTTAGTGCTCAACTACTGGATTCAACTTACTCCAAATGTCGAATTACATTTACTTCAGCTTCAAAATCCGCTGATTACTGCTTCCCCTGAACTCCAGATATGGAGAGAAAAGAGCCTGTTCGAAGCGTCCGTCCACCAATACATCAATATAATCAAGAGCGGCACTCAAACGAGACTGCGCCTTAATTTCTTCGTATGTGTATCCGGTGTAGCACCACACGTTCATCCCTGTTTCCTCTTTCACCCGTTTCAGCAAAAGCAGGAACGCTTCCGGATGAAAAAACGGATCACCGCCGGAAAAAGTAACGCCGTCCAACAAAGGATTCGCTTTGATTTCACGGATGATGGACTGTATTTTCTCCTCCGTCAGTTCTTCTCCTGCTCCCGGATTCCAACTCTCCGGGTTGTGGCAACCGGGACAATGATGGGAGCAGCCGGCAAGATAAATAGAAAACCTGATACCTTCACCGTCAACGATCGTTTCAGAATAAGTTCCTAGTAAATTCACTTCTTTAATAGCTAATGAAAAATGAAGATTTGAGAATGGATGATAACCATATAAATGTGGAATAAATACTCGTTACAGAACAGTACAAGATGAGAGTAACGTGCTGCAAGCAATAACCGAATAATGGATAATGAACCGTAACGCTTTCATCAAGCACCGTTCATTATCCATTCATCAATTATCAAACATTTATTCTACAAATGTTTTACACGGTCCTTCTCTTCTGCCCGCTTGGCAGAGTTCCAAGAGCTTAAATCGCCCGTCAGATAACCGGTGATACGGCGCATACGGAGAATACTTTCACTCTGGCATACAGGGCATTTATCGAAGATAACTCCCTTGTAACCACAGTTATGGCAAGTGTCTACCGGGTGATTGATAGAGCCGTATCCAATTCCTTCGTCGTGCATCACTTTCACAATCTTGGCGATGGCACGCACATTCTTCTGCGCTTCACCGTCCAGCTCCACATACGTGATGTGTCCGCCGCGCGTAATAGCGTGGAACGGAGCTTCACGCTTGATTTTCTCAACGATGCTGATCGGTTCTTTCACGTCTACGTGGAAAGAGTTGACATAATAGTCGCGATCTGTCACTCCGGGGATTTTTCCATATTTCCGGCGGTCCATTTTCGTGAAACGTCCCGAAAGTCCTTCGGCAGGAGTAGCCAGAACGGAGTAGTTCAGGTTATATTTCTCTTTATATTCGTCTACCACTTTATTCATTTCCATCACCGCTTCATACAGCGTGTCCCATGCTTTCTGGCTGTGTCCGTGACCTTGTCCGTAGAGAGCCACCATCGCGTTATGCCCGCCGATAAATCCGATCCCCAGTGTACCGCTGCGCAAGGCGTCTCCTACCTGTTCATTCGGATTCAGTTCGCCACCGCCTTTCCACACATTATTTCCCATCATGAACGGGAACTGGCGTGCCAGGGCCGTACGCTGATACTGATAACGTTCGTAAAGCTGGTCGGCCACGAGCGCAGACATTTGGTGTACAGATTCGATGAAAATTTCTTTTGCTTTTTGTTCGATGGCGTCCTTGTTGCGTTCATCTTCTACCAGATTTTCCGCTTTGATACGGGCTTCGATAGCCAGTCTTGGCATATTCAGTGTGGTGAACGAAAGATTGCCACGTCCTAAAGAAGATTTTTCTCCGGCCACATTTTCAAAAACACGGGTACGGCAGCCCATCGTTGCCAGTTCGTAAATGTAACGCTGCGGATCGTCGGCTTTCCATTTCTCGTTCTTGTTGAAAGGTGTGTCGAGGAACATGAAGTTCGGGAACAACGCTTTCGCAGTAGTCTGGCAAGCCTTTAATAACAAGTCGAAGTTGGGAGCCTCGTAACTGTCGGTCATTGCCTCTTCGATGTTCTCCGCTTTCATTGCTTTCTCAAAGTCTTTCTCCGAGTAAGAAACGCCGTCTTTCACCTTGAATATCTGGATGGGGAATACGGGCACTTCTCCTCTGGTGCCGAGGCCTTCAATGGTAGCTTTCAGCAGTTCTTCGATCACCATGCGGCCTTCGGCAGAAGTGTCCGTTCCGTAGTTGATGGAACTGAATACCACTTGGTTACCGCCACGAGAATGCATCGTATTCAGGTTGTGGATGAATCCTTCCATTGCCTGATGTGTATCTTTACGGGTCTGCTGGTAGGCTTTTTCGACGATGCGGGCAAGGTGTTCCTTATCTATAATGATCTGTAAAGCGACCAGAGCGATGCGCAATGTTTCGCGTTCGGCCTCGGTGGACTTGATAGACGGAAGGTATTCTTTAATCAACGTGCGGATGGATTTCTCATCGGCCTGATTTCCGTTTTCCATAGCCACATAGAAGTTAATGAACGATGCCAGATGCTTGCGGAAAGATTTGGCCACTCCTTTTGCCATGAAGAAATCGAAAGCCGGAATCGCCTGTCCGCCATGCTGCTCATTTTGGTTGGTCTGAAAGATGATGGTAGCCAGCGTAGCATAGCTTTGGATGCTTTGCGGGGTGCGGATACTACCGTTCTTTGTGCGGAAACCGCGTTCAAAGAGGTCATCCATATCATATTGGATGCAGGTTGTCGTCTTTGTCGGATAATAATCCAGGTCGTGGATGTGAATGTCTCCCAACTGGTGCGCTTCGGCAAAACGTTTCGGCAACAAGTATTTATAGGTATAATCTTTAGTTACTTCGGAAGCGAACGTCATCATCTGCCCGGCAGGCGTGTGACTGCTCATGTTGGCGTTGCTCAAATTGACATCGTTCTTGTCGATAGCCACAATGCCGTCCATCACCTGTTTCATCTGGGTTTTCTTATCACGCTCCGTATTCCGCCATTCGCGATAGATGATGTATTTCTTCGCTACTTCCGGCCGCACTTTCATCAACGACTTTTCTACCAAGTCCTGAATCTCTTCTACGGTGATCGTGGGGGTAGCAAACTGACTGATAACATTCATGGTGATGTCAGCAACCAACTGCTGCTCATCCTGAATTCCACTTGCACTGAATGCTTTACTGATTGCATTCTTAATCTTACTGATAGAGAAATCTTCTCTTTTACCATCACGTTTGATGATACAAATTTCCGCGTAGTTCATAACTTTAACTCCCGAAAGCATTAATAAATTAAAAATAGAAAATCTCTTCGGCAGGTCTTCTGACTTATCCCTCCCCCGCAACACCTTCCCACACCGGCATCGATGCAGTGGCCTATTGTGCGGATTCTTAGAGAATTACAGCAGCGGGTACTGTCGCCGATTTGCACAGCGTTCCCTCATTGACTAAACCTCTTTTTAGTTCCGAAACCGGATACAAAGATAGGAGATTATATCATAGCTTGGTTAGCTTTTAACATTAAATTTCGGGAAACTATTCTTTCTCGCTGATACAGAAAGTTTTCCAAAACGGAAAACTTTTTTCTGATTTTAACGTGGATAATATTCCAAATTCGTTTATTTCACCCCAAAGACATATATAGTTTTTAGATACTTTACCCTTAGCGAAAAAAGGATATGTTAAGCGAAAAAAGGATGTGTTAAAAGTCTCCACAACTATCGTTTGCTTCATAAGTTATAGACTATTTTTTCACTTTCGACAAAACCTTTCTTTCCAATAGAATGAAAGAAATTATAATTTTTCTATTTCTTCTTTCGAAAGCCCGGTAGATTTCATAATAATATCGTCAGCCACACCTAATTCTTTCAAATTACGAGCTGTTTCTTCTTTACCTTTTTGCAAGCCTTTCTGTAATCCTTTTTGTAAGCCTTTCTGTAAGCCTTTCTGTTCAGCAAAGTCCAACGTATTAAAATAATCGTTATAAACTTTCCATTCTTCTTCATACTGGGCTCTTTCCTCCTGGGTCATATTTGCTTTGGAAGCCAACTTTTCAAGTCGCTCGAAGACGGCCTTGCGAGCCTTGAAAGGCATCCGGTCAAGTGTATCCATATGCTTTAGTATATAAATCCAGCGTTCAAAATCATTTTCACATTCATCCTCTTCTTTGTTGAAGTTCGGCAGTTCGATAAAAATCTGCCGGAACTTGTTGTTGAAGAGCTTCCCCGTATCCCTGTCAGAAAGAACGATGTCCGTTCTGATTTTAGAGGGCATATCCTTATCCATCACGAAATTCATGAAGAACACTCCGTACACGGCATCCAACTGGAAGTTCCAAACTCCCCTTTTCGCTTGCTGCGTAATGGCCCTAGAAAGATAGAAGAGGGCACGATCTTTAAAATAAGGCTGTTCCCGGTTCTGCATTTCTACGATAATACGTTCACCGGTATCGGTTACGCAATAGATGTCGTAGATAAGACCTCGTTCTGTTTTTACTTCCGGCGGCTGTTCGTTGTTAAGGAACCTGATGTCGGTGATTACGTGCTCACCTACGAGCAAATCGTTCAAGAAGTCGATTAACAACTCCTTTTCTACCTCTCTGCCGAATAAAAACTTAAAGCCAAAATCGGTAAAGGGATTGATAAATCTTCCCATTATATGCTGTGTCTCAATTATAAAACAAAGATAGAGTTTTTTTGTTGAATACGGTCAAGAATAGAAGAAAATAAATGGATACAAAAAAGCTGCCTCATTCAGAAATATTTCTGTCTTAAAAAAATTATCATCAAAATTCTCATTTCCGCCATGTTTCCGAAAAAGTATTTTCGGAATACGAAAAAAGAAAAGCTGCCTCGTCCATTCGAGACAGCTTCTTTACTTGCTCCTTACTTATGTTTACTCTATGAGTTGCTACACGTTTATTTTTACTTGTTCCGCGAGCTACGTGCAGACGGCACGTTCTATGTTTTTACGTCATTCCGTTTCATACCTTTTTTTTCAGGTATGCCAAGCCTTTTCCAGCTAGCTAATCCTTTTCTGCCTTGCCGTTTCTCCGGTGGCGGAAACGCAGAACTGCTTCAAGAATATCCAGCAACTTCTCCAATAATAGTCTCATCCGTTTTCTTTTTAAAAGTTAATAATCCGTTTTATGTCCGTTGGGATCCGTTTATATATCCGTTGGGATTTGACTGTCAACCGTCAACCATCGGTCGTGTCCGGCTGACAGTCAAGTTACCGGTTAAGCTGCCGGGTCCGGCGCTTCTCCGCTTCCACCACCAGGTTTATTATCGTCATCCGGGTCTTTGTCAATGGCATCGTCGGCCACAAACGAACCCGCTACATCCTTGATGTGCACAAACTCCACTCCGGTGGTCAACGCACGGGTAGCACTTCCGTTGGCGGCACGAGTGTATTCGGGCGTAAACTGGCAACGCAATGAAGTGATCTGCGAACTGCTGACCTTATTTTCCAACTCTACCCCTTTCCCGTTTGCCTTGGCAATCATAGTAAACGTCCCCAAGCCTTCGAGGCGCACCGTGCGGCTATTGAGCAACTGTTCACGCATCACCGACATCAGGTTACGAATGACGTTATGAACATCACCCGCCGTCAGCGAGGCTTTTTCTGCAATCAATTCCGCCATTTTCTGCGTATTGACCATTTTCCTGAATTTCACCAGACGGGGATAATAAAGTTTCTGTCCTTCCTTGTTGGCAAGCGTTGCCTGATACGGTTTGTAAATTAATGGCATACTTTTTTTCCTTTCTTCTTTTTAATGATTAATGAATAAATTCTATCTGTAACCGATTACGAAGGCAAAAGTATAGGAAAGGAAAAAAGCAGAGGAACACAATGTGACAACTCGTCACAAGAGACAACTCAAAGGCACAATTTCTACACAAGCTATGCCAACAGAGGCTTCTGTACAAAGCAGAACCACTTGGCATAAAAAAGCGTATCTTCGCATTCACACAGGATAAACTTAAAAGAAACAGATAAGTTCCTGTCACTGATTAATGGCTATTTTTTTTAGGAGTAATCCGTGCCTAAATTATGATATAAACTAATTATGAACACCTACTAATAATAGAAAGTACCGACAATGAAAACAGAAACAACAGTAACCTCCGTCAGCCCAAAAGAAATGCCGGAGACGGCAAACTCTACCCGCATACAGACTTACAGCAAAAGTCAGCTGGCCACACTTTATCTACCTCACATACAGCCTGCCTCGGCACGCCGCACCCTCCGCAGTTGGATTACCCAAAATACAGCATTACAAGCCGCACTCGCCCAAACCGGCTACAGTGAAAAGGCAATCTTACTTACTCCGGCTCAAGTTGGACTATTCTTCAAGTTTTTGGGAGAACCCTAAAAAACAAATACGGCACGGAAAGGAATGAAAATAGAGTGATTTAAATGGATATTTGCCATCGTAGTGTCCGAGCAGGATTTCCCTTCAGCCTACAAGTAATTTTTTAGACACGGATGACGCGGATTTTTAAAGCTGCACAGCTATTTAAAAATCCGCGTCCGTTATCCGCGTCTAAAAGATAAATTCATAACCGGGCAAGAATATCACCCGAAGCCGCCTTATTCCGAGGGTTCTTCTCCCGACGGTTTCATTAAATCGGCAGTGACCTCCGCTTTAAAACGGACACCGTCATGAAGCCGCAGATTCAGTTTGACAGTTACATTCGTTTCGCTGTTACGCTGCACATAAAACGTCCCTGTGACCTTTTTATACTGCGAGTAATAATAAATTGGATCTTCGTAGATAAAAACATACTGGTCGTTGTGATAGAGCGAAGAAGCATCCACCACCTGCCCTTCCCAATACAAATGAAGAGAAAAAACAAAATAAGTATCAGCCTTTCCTTCCTCCATCTTTTCCGGCGAAAGAACACAAGTTAAATAGTCCCCATCCACAGAAGCCACACCGGACACAATATTATTCGCCACTCCCCGAAAAGAATAAGTACCGATGGAAGGCACTTCCTCCACGCCCGGTCCGGGAGTTACCGAATCATTATCGTCGCTGCATCCGACGAAAGCCAACAGTAGCCCCGACAAAGCAAACAGGTTCAAATATTTCAGTAAAATTTTCTTCATGAATATACTTCATTTAATCATTATTCTATTACGGTCGTCGCCCCCTTATAGTAACCGGACAAGCTGCTATTATCGTACTGCACAATAGAGAAAATATTGAATGTCATTTCAATTTCACTCCCTTGAAGAGCCACAGAAGCATTGCCGCCTGCAGCCAAATGACCGTTCGTCGTATTAGCCTGATTATAAGTGACTCCTTCGTAGGCGATCGATATCTTCGCATTTTCCGCGCTACCGGAAAATCCGTGAACAGCTCCCTCCATCATGCTCTTCGGCACACGTACCACCGCATCCGCTGCCGACATTCCGGCTACGGTAGTGATACCTGCCTGCCGGGAAATATAAATAACGCAAATATCCACATCCGTCTTATCTACCACTACCGACTGGATAGTCACCGGAGTGCCGCCCGCCCCCAACTGATATTGATTCGGGATCGTCGTATCATATACTTTGAAAGTACCGTTGTAGTTGCCCGATATTTTAAGACTATTATCTCCCAAATATTTGAGGTCGAGCGTCAACGAGTATTCATTATCTGCCGATTTCGACACGCTGAATGTACCTGCCGCGTCTTCCAGATGTCCTTTAGAAACTTCGATTCTTTCTTCATCATACGGATTATAATAAGTAAACTCAAAAGCCAGATTCGTAGTTGTTATATCTACTTCCTGTCCGTCCAGCCCTGTATTCGGAACAAAAAGACGTACGTAATATGTATTTACATTATTCAGATCTGCAGCAGATGAAATCCCTGACGGAGTGAGATACAAGGCAACTCCTTCATTGGTCTTTTCATAAAAGGTAGCCTTGATGTCACGCGTACTTTCTCCATTCAAAGTCAAAATATTGGTAGTACTTTGCTTTATATCAGTGTAACTACCTTCATAAGAGCCTTTGAACTTGTCACCCGAAAGCAACGTAAAGCTGAAGGTTATTTTCACGCTTTCATCTGTCTTTTCTACTTTGAGCTTACCAGCCGAACATAGTTCAGACCATCCGTAAGGATCTACTGCATCAATATCATCGGCTCCCAAGTTTGTCATATTATAGAAAGCATACTCCGCGTCTCCACTAGAGGTTATATCAATTTCTTGTCCGATCATTTCGGGAGTAATGGCCAGCATCAGATATTCGGCATCAGATATATCCTCTACCGTAGTCAACCCGGTCTCCGGGCTTAAATAAACATACTGGAAACCTCCCAGCGTGGTAGCGACAACCGACTTCAACGGGCGCACCTCGTCCCCAAAAGAATATTCACTCGGAAGCTTTTCCGGAGCTTTGTAAACGCAATCCGCCTCACCCGTAAATTTGCCGCCACTTTTCAGTGTAAAGTCGAAAACAGCTTTCACGGCCGATGTTTCATTTTCTCCCGGTACCATTGTCACGGTGATCTTTCCCTGCGTCAACACGTCTTCCCATCCATCAGGGCTAACGGCGACAATCGCCTCTCCGTCGGCATCCATGTAGTAAAACGCATAATTGTCGTTATCAGAATTACCTACCGTGACCGGAGTGCCTACCAGTTTTTTATCCACTCCCAACATTATATATTCCTTACCGCTGTTCATAAAGTCTTCCATCGTTTCCAAACTTTGCAACGGACTCATACATACGTATACAATACCTTCCTGTTCAAAGCAAGATACCGATTTCGCTTGTACCGTCTTATCTTTGTACGTATACGTATTAACCGTTTCCACCGGTTCCGGTTCAGGCTCCGGTTCAGGATCGGGTGCCGGATCATCGCTACTACATGCCATAAAACAACTCATGGCCAACATGAATAAGAAAAAGGAAATAAATCTAATTTTCATATCTTTCGTTTTTGGGGTTAATTATAAAATCGTATAATTGAAAAAACAATGCTATCGGACAGATAACGCCATCACCCAAATGAGGCGCTCCGTTCTGATTTACGGATGATAGCCGAACACATTGATGGGAGTATCCTGCGAAAAGGTGCTACGCACATGATGCGGGTGTGCTTTATCACAATCGATAAAGTCTATGGTCAGCGTATGTTTGTCACCGTCACGCACCACGGTCATCGTTCCGGCGTCTATACGTGCATATTCCTTCATGGTTCCGTTGGATATTTTCTCGTACCAGGTTCCTGCCGGATACGTAAATACATTGGGATAACCCGAAGCAATGCCTCCCGGTTTCAGGAATTCTCGCGGAATCCCCTTCGATTCTTCGTCACGTGCCACTACTTTATACGTACCAGCCGGAATACCTTGTGTCACATCCGTAGCCCATTCTACAAAAAATTCCACCTTCAGCACTCTTCCGTTGCCCGTCGGCCATGTTTCGGCAAGTCCTACCCCCTCTTCTGCCAAGTAGAGTTCGAGTACCCGGCACGATTCGTCTTGCAAATAATAAAAATCGGCCTTATCTTGCAGACGGGCCTGCGCCCATTCGTTCAGAGTGAGATCGGCGTTCAGCGTAGAGTTCGGAATTTCTTCCGTACTTCCATGACGGTCGATAGTAGTCAATTTTCCCGTATAAGTGAAATAACGTTTGAGCGACAAGTCACCTACCAAAACGCCACTGATTGTATATTCGCCGTCGGCACTCCGTTTCACGGTCATTTTACCTCCGGAAAGCAAGTCGGCATCGACACTGGTGGAGTGTGCTTTCACATCACCGTAGAAAGAACCGGCAGGCACCTCCACTTTCCCGGTTGGCAGATCCATTTGGTTCATGTAGCCAAGGTTGAATGTCCATTCATTAAACGTGTATCCGTTCGGTGCCGCATCAAAGGTTCTTTCGGGAAGCGGAAACTCCGTGGTTCCGGAAGCAAACGGAGGAACGTTCAGGCTGAACGCCATTATCTTGCCCGGCCCTATCGGATTACCGGCAGCATCCACTTCCATATCCGTATAAAGAGTGAGTACAAAGTGATCCGTCCCCACTCCGTCTTCATCTCCCCAGTACACCAGGTTGGAGTTGATAAACTCTACGGTTTCAGGAGTCGGTTTTCCATTTTCTCCGCCGGTTTTTTCGCCCTCCGGATTTTCTGTGTCATTGTCGCTGCAAGCGGTCAACGCACATACAGACGCAACAGCGAACAGCCAGACACCTAATAAATTCATTAATTTTTTATCCATATAAGAGTTATTTTATATCGTTACAACATTAAAAAGAACTTCCGTAGTCCCCCTGGAGGCAATAAAAAAGGCGGGGTAATCCCGGGAAAAAAACTCCCGTTTTCCACACGGGTAGTCCTCCCCGCCTGTCATATATGTAAAGTTAAAATTAAGAGAGAGTTATTAACCTCTCATTCCGTTTCACAACGGTAGTTCTTTTCTTCATACATCTATTCCGGAAACGTTATATCCGGTTGATTCATAAGTTGCAAGTTTCCAACTATTTAAAGAGCGCAATGTCAGGGAAAAGAATATAGTCTTTCAATGCTGCCGTAGAAAACTGCTGTCCGTCGAACAATGCTATCGCAAGATAACACCCGCTCTCCGGCGCACCGGCTACATCCTGATAACTCATCCCGATAGAACCATCCTGATAAAGCACAGGAGCAAATCCGAAATTACCTTTCGCATAAATGTTGGAGGAAGCTGCTACGGAAAAGCCGTATAATGTTTGTAAAACGACATCCTCTTCCAGTGCTGTGTCATCAGCTGTCCGGTTCATTGCATTATTGGCCGTTCCATCCACCTCCTGCGTCAGGACAAAATCTTTCTGCGCTGCGCCGATAGGAACCACAAAAGCTCCATCCTCGTAGGTTGCCTGCAATGAAATCGTGGCCTTCGAGGGATCTTTCAGATACGGTGCCACCGGAGTACCGACTAACGACATATTGATCGTATAACCATCACCTTCCGCATCTTTCGTCACCTCCGTAGCCGAGAGACGATATGCCTTATCTATCTTTTTCGTATCCCATTTCACATAAATCTGGCTGTCCCTCCATGCTCCGAGCAAGTCACTCGCTTCATACTGGTAGACATAATAGAAAAACTTCCGTCCCTCATTCGTACTGACCATCAGTTGGCAGGCACGCGGATTTCCGGTTTTGTTCTCTTTCAGTACGAGCAGGAAGCCTTCCTCTTTCGAGGCTGTAGGGACTTCCACCCAATCGACTCCTTTCTGTATACTCACCTTGAAATCAAACGAACTGTTGACCCGCACCACAGTCTGTGAAGGAGCATTTCCGAGCCGCAACACCTGTTGGTCGGTATCGGGCGCAAAAATATTACCAGCCTGTGTCACCACAATCTTCTGTTCGTTGCTACCATCGCTTACGGTCACTTGCGTGGCACGTGACACATATTCATAATTAGCCCTGGCGAGTAATGTGATTTTCTCGTTTGTCACTTCGATCACCCTGCACCAGTCCGCACCGGAAACAGCCGTCAGTTCTCCGGCAGCCTGCAAAACCACTTCCACCGTTCCACCGCCGGCAACCAGATCGACATCCGTGTCCACAATGCGGAAGCCCTGCGGCGTTTCATCGTTTTCCGTGCCGCACGCTGTCATCAGCAGGCAGCATACGGATACTACTATCATAAATAACTTGTTCATCATACTATTCTTCTATTGTTTTTTTTACCAATCTGATTGACGCAACTGCATCCGTGTATCCGATGAAAGCTGCGTCCTCCTCCTGCGAGTTGTACACTCCGAAGATGAATCCGGAAACTTCCCCCATCCAGACTCCATTGTCCACCAGGTAAATGCCGTTAGTGGTAGCATAGCTAATCAGTCCGATAGACTTATTGCGGAGCACATAATCGTTCATTACGTCCCACATAGCCAGATAAACATATCCGCCCTGTACCTTTTCGAGAAGTTGCGGAGAGACGGAAAGTCCGCCACGCGGCTTGTCATACATCACCAGAATATCATATTCCAACCCTTTGAGCCAGTAACTCTTCCCGTCTTCGTTCTTCAATAGCCGGACTTCCTGCGAGGCCACTTCCAGTTGTCCCGTTTCATCGTTCAGGCGGTAAAAATCCATCTGATAAGTGCCCGGATAATAATCATAGCTTTGATACCCGGCAGTGTAGACACCCGCCAGTTTGACTCCCGTAGCCCCTTCGTCGGTACAGACAAAGCTGATAAGCTCGTTCTTCCAGACAAAATTCTGCATCGTCTGCCCGTCTATCGTTACCGGTTCATGGAAACGTAGTCCGTCGGCGGTAAACATAAAAGGCACGGTTTTCTGATGCACTTTTCCTATTTCGTCGTAATAAGTCACGATAAACGTATAGTTGCTGCGCAGCATTTGCCCCGTGTAGAGTCCGTCCATCAGTAAATCATATTCATAAAAGAAAGCATCGTCCTCCACCTTCTTAATTTTGGTGAGATATTGCTTCCACGTCTGGTCTTCGGTAAGTGCCTTCATCACAATCCGGTTGCCGTATTTTTTGCCTTTCAGTTCGATACGCTCGGCAGAAGCACTCGAAATAATAAATTCGTAGTCGCCTCCGAGCGTCCCGTTCGGGTCGTCAGACATACTTCCCTGCGGCTGCCCGAAATAATGCACCAGATAATTATAGGTATCGAATGACAACATCGTCGCCTGTTCCGACTTAACGCTATAGAGCGAACTGACCGTCTCATCTGCTTCCGACATCTGCGAAGCCATTGTCACCCGCTGACCATCAAACCTGCAAAGCAGGGTGATGCCTCCAAGCGAATAATCCTTGCCGATGTAATATTCCATCACCCAGCCATTCGGAGCCGCTTTCAAAAGTTCGCTGCACCGGTTCACATCGGCTGTGGCACGGTTGGCAGACGAATCGTCAAAGTAGTTCTCCTCCTGAAAGAGACATGACTGCAAGCCCAGGCAGGCAAGAGCTAACAAGAGGTATATTGTTATATTCTTCTTCATAGTGATAATGTATAATTAAAATTCATACTCATTGAATCGTACTCAAGTCAATTTCGGTAATTTCCTGCTGACGACGCAGTACGATTTTGCGCAGTTCGTTGAGGTCGATTCCCCAAGTATCCCGCATATAGTTGTAAACAATAGCAAACTTTTTATTGATAGTGGCTGCACCCGTTTCTCCGGCAGCCCTCAACATATTATCCCAGTAGGTCTGCGTGTGGGTGACGTACATGGCTATGTTTTCCACGAAATCCTCGTTCGCCTGATTCATGGCATAGGCGGTCACGAAGCCGTCGGGCCACGCTATATCGTTTGTACGGGGCATGGCTCCCTCTGCAGTCATGTAGTAGTACCAGTCGGCTCCCACATATTTCCCCTCCGAGATCCGGTTGAAAGAAGGGTCGAAGTTCCGTTTCTGGTGAAGGATATGAGCGAACTCATGGTGCATCGTTTCAAAGTAATAGTTGTTCAGTTTTTCGATATTGATTTTCTTCACGTTGAGGTCGTTCACGTTGTAAAGCGTGATTTTCTTTCCGCCTTCTGCCGTACCGAGTACCATATTCCCGCTACTTTCGTAAGCAGGCGATCCGATGAGATGAAAGGTTTTAGGCACATATACGCGGAGAAAATCGATTCCAGCCAGTTCTACATAAGCGTCCATCCAGACGTGCTTGATGATTTTGGACAGTGCCACCGCTTTATCATAATCGGCAGGTACAAGATTGTATTTATGGTCGCTTTCGATGTCCTTCATGCGATACATGAAATCGATGTTGTAGGGATATGTGTAGTTGTCGAGCAACCAATCGTCGAAAGCGTTCCTCTCCACCGGCTCGGTGGAGAAAATGCTGTGCGCAGTATCTATTTCGTCGTCATTGTTGCAAGCTCCCAGGCAGACTGCGGTAAGGGCAAGCAAAAAATAAATGAGCTGTTTTTTCATAACTTCCACTTTTTTCTTTGTTAATTTCTTCTCGGGTTGGGTTGTATACCCGCCACGATCACACTCCTCGGAATTTGGATTGCATAACGCAAGTCGTTCGGAGGCATTTCGTCGGTGACACGCTGGTTGGCCATGTCACGGCGATAAATCAGGATGCCATATCGCTTGATGTCGGGCCAGCGCATCCCTTCGTGCAGGGTGGTGATACGACGGATATGCAGAATACAATGGATGAAGTTTTCCTGCATTCCCTCTTCAATCGTAAAGTCGGGGGCCAGTTTCTTTTTCGGTGTTTGTTGCGTGAAGGGAGTATAAAAACTCATCCTATCATAATAGGTGTTGATCTGTTCGGGTGTCAGCACCGATTTGTTGCGGGTATAGGCACGTTGCCAACTCGTGATGTCGGCTGCCGACTGGGCATACATTTTCTTCAGCGCGTATGCTTCGGCACGACAAAGCAAGGTTTCGTCCGTAGAAAACAAAACCGGCATATAATAAAGGTATGTGCCCTCATAAAGCCCGCTCTTGCGCAGGATACTGGCAACAAACCCGTTGGTGGAGAAAGGTTTCAGATAGAAATAATCCGAACTGCCCCACAATCCTGAAGACAGACAGGTTTCGCTGGTAGCGAGCGTCTGGTTGTGGAAGTAACGCGGACCTATCAGATAGTCACTCCCGATTGCTCCCCAGTTGGAAACGGTGCTGCTTATCAACAGGTTGGCTTCATTGGAAGAGGCGATATAGGCATCTGCCTGCACGTTTCCGTTCACGGAAAGATTACCCAACGCTTCCCAGTTGCGCAGCAGATCGGCAGGATTAGTCCCCAATACACGGGTGGCAAAATCAATCACACGGTCGCAATTGGAAAAATCGGGCTTCATATAATAAAGGTAGAAACGGGCGGCAAAGGCATAAGCGGCTTTACGGGTAAAGTGATATTTGGGTACAGAGTAGCTGTCGTCCGAAATCAAGTCGATCCCTTCGAGGAGGTCACGCTCCACTTTTCGGTACACTTCTTCCAACGTACCTCGTTCGTAACGGGGAGATACGGTGGTTTCTACCTCTTCCATATAAGGCACTCCTAAAGATTGGGAGGCATGAGTGTCGTAGGCGTTGCAGAAGATATTCGCCAACATGAAATGACAGTAGGCACGGCACACGAGCGCTTCACCTCTCTGTGGGTCGAGTGACGCCGGATTTCCTTTTTCTTCGATGGCATCGAGCGCCATATTGGCGGCGGCTATTGCGCTGTAGTAACCTCCCCAAAGAGAATTGGGCGTGTCCTGATATTCTTCCTTGGTGTCTTGCCAGTGGTAGCACTCTTGTTCGGAAAGCTTGTAGTAACCGTAGGTAGGGCCACTATCATCAGAGTTATCGCTGTAAAGCTCGAACAGTTCGTTGGGCGACACGTCGGCATACGCCGATACAAGCAGTTTGGCTATTTTCTGGTCGGTGTTCAACTCCGTACGGTTGTCCGGCATTTCGTCCAGAAAGCCGTTGCAGGAGACGGTGGTCAGACCTAAACTTGCGGTCAGTACCAGTGCAGGGAGTATATGGTTTATCTTTTTCTTCATCTCTCGTATGTTTTTTAGGTTGATTCTCTATTCTTTACTTACAGTCCCAGGCGCAGGGTGAGGGTGAACTGGCGGGGTACGGGCGATGCTACACCGCCGGTATTCACAAATTCCGGATCCTGCCCGTTCAGTTTCTTGCCGGCATAAATCAGGAAGAGGTTAGTGGCCTGCAACTTAAGCGACAAGTTGGAAATTTTGGCAGGGGCAATCCAGCTTTTCGGGAACTCATACATCAGTGATATTTCCTTCATACGGATAAAATCGCCTTTGGCAATACGCTCCGTGGAGTAGTTGTAAGCATTGTAAGCAAGATAGAGCGAGGTATTCGCCTGATATTGCGGGTCGCTTATTATCACTGGTATATTGGTTTTCGCCTCATCGCCGGAGACCGTCCAACGATTCTTAAACTCACGCGGCATGGCGGTGAGGTCGGAGTATTTATAGTTGAACACAGGGTCCAGTCGAACTACGTTGCCGAAAGAATAGGTCATAAAGACATTCAGTTTGAAGCCTTTGTAAGTGAATACGTTACCGAAACTTCCTGTGACAGTAGGGTCGGTAGGACCTTCATATTTCAGATAATCAAGTTTCTCCCGTTCCTGAAAGTTGACACCGGTAGTGGTCAGTTTTCCGTCAATCAGATACTGTGGAATACCGTCCGCGTCGAGCCCTGCAAAAGGGATGGAAAACAGTCCGCGCACGGGATAGCCTTCACGGGCGAAACCGTTGCCGGATACCAGTTCCATCATGCTGGTGAGTCCTTTCAGTTGGGTCACTTCATTTTTGGCGTAGGAGAAGATAAAGTCCGTATTCCACGAAAAATCTTTCGTGCGAATGTTGCGGGTGGAAAGGGTGAACTCCACACCGTGGGATTTCATCGTGGCTACGTTGGCATATTTGTTGATGAAACCGCCCACTCCCTGCGTGGGAACTACACCGATCAGGTCATAGTTGTTGCGCTGATACCAGTCGGCAGAGAAATTGATCCGGTTTTCGAGCAAACTGAGGTCGATGCCGATGTTCAGTTCATGCTTTTTCTCGTAGGTGAGTTCGCTGTTCTCGATGTCCTCGATGTAAAGTCCCGTTTCCTGAATATCGGTAAAAGGACGATAGGGAGAGAAACTGCGGATGATGGCTTGCGAATTGGTTACTTCCGCCGGACCGCGATCGGCAGTAAGAGAGTAAGAAGCTTTCAGAGTCAGGTTGGAAAGAGTGGGTTGGAGCGCTTTAAAAAAAGCTTCCTCGTGCACGTTCCACGCACCGGACAAGTTCCACGTGGGCAGCCAGCGTGACGAACGGCTGCGGCCCATGCGGTTGGTTCCTTCGTAACGAAACGTTCCGTTGAGCGTGTAACGGCCGTCATAAGAATAGGTGGCGTTGAGAAAGCTCGCAATGCTACGGGTTTCGGAGTGCCCCAGACTGTAATAACGCGAACCGGACTCTATTCCGTTCTTGAAAAACTGATAGACGTAGGAAGGAATTTCCCCCATCGAATATTGCATTCCCCAGCCCTGAAAGGAAGAATATGCCTTTTTAAGGCTGTTCACTTCCATACCGGCAAAGAAGTTAGTGATGTGTTTTTCGGCAAAAAGGTGATTCCATGAGAGGGTTCCGCGGAAATCGAGCCCCAACATACGGCGGTCCTGACGCTGGTAGATTCCCCCCTCGGGCAGCAGGGTGATAGGCAGGGCGTATGGATTGTCGGGGTCTTTATAAAGCAATCCGTTTTGTTCGCGGATGGTGGCGTCGTCCATACCGGTACGGTAGGCAACGGCTTGGTTGGCATCGTCGAGCACGTTGTGTTCCTGCGACGAGGTCTGGTATCTCACAGCTCCGAGGGCACTCAATTCAAGTCCTTGAATCACTTTCCATTTCAGCTCGCCTTGAAATTTCACATCTACCATGTTGATTTCGATGTAGTTATTATCCAGTTCGTGAAGAATGTTGAATGGAGCGTAGTTGCTGATATAATCCGCAGACGGGTCGAGCGTACGGCTCGTATTGAGCGCGTAAGAATAAGGGTTGATATCGAATCCGCGTGACATCTTTCCGGAAGCGATGTCGAGGCTAGAGCTCATCGTTCCCGGTGCGTTTTGTTGACGGTAGGAAGCGTTAGAAATCAGGTTGATCGACAGGTTTTTATAAAGATTATAGGTGGTGTTTACGTTGGCTGTGTAACGCTTCACTTTGCTCTGCTTGTACCAGCCCGGATCGAGCATAGCGCTCAACGAGGCATAGAAGGATGATTTTTCCGTTCCGGCGGTGACGCTGACGGAATGATTCTGCGAAATGGCATTGGTGAAAAGCACGTCGAACCAGTCGGTGTTACGCATTTCCGCTTCACGGAGATAAGCATTGCGGGATTCGGGGGTGTTGAGAAGTCCGCGCTGGCCGTTGCTGTTATTATACTCGTCGATGAGACGATACATACGACCGTACACTCCCGTGTCTTTGGCACGGAAAAGGTCGGCACTGTTCAGCCAGCCTTTCTGCTCCATCTCTTTATAGATACCCATCTGTTCCTGCGAATTCATGATATTGAATTCTTTGTAACTGGGTATGGCACGGGTGGTAAACTCACCGGTATAACTGATTTTGCTGACTCCGGCACGGCCTTTTTTGGTGGTGACCACAATCACGCCTGCCATCGCACGTGCACCGTAAATGGAAGTCGCCGATCCGTCTTTCAATATCTGAAAGCTCTCGATGTCGTCGGAATTCAACCCGGCTATGGCGGAACTGATTAATGTCTCCGCATCACCGGAGGAAAGATCGTCGGGACCTACGTCGATGGCATCTTCAAGAATCACTCCGTCTACTACCCAAAGGGGCTTGGAACTTCCGTAAATGGAAGTAGCACCGCGCACACGAATCTTAGGAGCGGTACCGAAAGTACCCGAAACGTTCTGAACGGAAACTCCTGCCGCACGACCTTCCAAGCCGCGACTGATGTCGGGCAGACCGTCCAGTTTCACATTATCGGCATCCAATTGTTTGGTGGCTCCCGTAAACAGGCGTTTGTCCATCTTTTGCATACCGGTCACCACCACTTCCTGCAATACTTCGGAGTCGGATTTCATCATCACCTTGATTGTCCCCGGCTTAATAGGAACATCCTGCGGCTTCATGCCGACATAGGTGATTCGCAAAGTTCTTGATGAACTTATACGTTTCATAGCCCATTCCTCCGCAAATATCTAAATATAAAGTCTTTAATAAACATAAAAAAGAAGATACCTAAAGAGAATACAAGCAAACAAATGCGGAACTATAAGATAAAAATAATCTTCCTTTTTTGCCTTTAATCTACTTTTTTCGTCTTTTACCGGTTTACTGAAGAGGTAGAAAATATCTTTTATATAATGACCTTTCCAGTTCCCAAATAGCTTTTATCCTGAACTCCAAGTGACAATATAAAAGATAACGGTCACGAAATTCATAATCTTCCCGAAAACTATCCTTTTTCTACCGATAGATGCTAATTAATGATTTTTCATGTGTTATTAAACATCTTATCAGGCTATTTTATCACATTTAAATATCAAAAAGGAACTTCTTTTGAATTATCAACCATCACAAAGGCATAGAAATTCACTTTTACACACTCGTTTCATCTGCATTTCTTTTTCATCAATAGTATTTTGTCTATACAGTTCAATTTCGCATTTTTTTTCATATTTTTCTTTGTTTTTCTAAAAATGTGCTTACTTTTGCAAATAATTAAATAACAAAACAGACTATTCTACTATATAAAAACTATATGAAAAGAAAACTAACGCTGTTATTAACTTGCTTATTAGCAAGCATTAGCCTGACAATTGCCCAAACCTCTAAAAAGGTAACAGGCATTGTCTTCTCCGAGGAAGACAATCAACCTGTCATAGGGGCATCTGTTGTAATTAAAGGTACATCTATCGGAACTACCACTGACCTTGATGGAAAGTTCGTGATTAGTAATGTACCAAGTTCATCAAGAACTTGGTAATCATTAGTCCATTCCTTCTATTTTCGTCTTTAATTCTACTTTTTATTGTTCCTCTTTCTCCCTATCTCCTTCCTTTTCCATAGGATCCTTAACCAGTTTTTTGGAGGTATGAAATCGAATTTCAATATCTATATGGCAGTCATTATCCACCGTGCAGTCTATATCTGCTGAATCGTCAACAATTAGATTTAAAACATGACACAACACTTCGGGAAATCCGGGAATAAATTCAGACTTTCCAATGATACAAGCAGAATAATTATGAATAGTTGTCCAATCGGGGATAGGACTCTGACCGTCAAATTTACATTTACACATACGTCCTATTGAAGAGCGCGAACAATTCGAATGGTTCGCCACATATCTTTCCGGAATATTATTCAACTGTTCTATCTTAAAAATACGATCCACCACCGCTTTCTTCACATCGTCGTCACTATGACGGACACCGGTTGTTTTACTCTGTTTATCTCTACTTTTTACTTTAAATTTCTTGCTTTCCTTTTTCATAATTTATTTTTATATTATTCCACAAAAGTCCGATATTTCTTTTAACATTTGTGTTCAAGCATGACACATTCGTTCTTATTCCATGAATAAATTTAAATATGGATAGATTTGGAGGTACCCATTTTCTACCCAACTGACATAATCAAAAAAAACAGGTCGAATCTTTTAATGCATCGACTCATTCAAGCATGACACATTCGTATCCATTCTTTTTTTATGCGTCAAGCTTGGACAACCTTTACGCAACTCATCTTCTACCTTTGCCACCGTAATCAAAAATAAACCGAATAAAAAAATGACTGAAATCAAAAAGAATCATTCACTTCAACGGATACGGCTTATGAAGCAGGCCGCTGTCATCCGGCAAAGTAATGGCATGAGCCGACACGATGCACTCGTCACGGCTCACCGGATAGGAAAGCTTATCCGACAAATGCATCACGGAAACGTCTGTTTCCGATATACCAAGCAGGATGGAACCATCCGTCGTGCCACCGGCACACTCATCGGCTACGAACATAGTTTCCGCCGCCCGTACACACCGAAACCGGAGAACACATTTGTCGTCTATTACGACATCGATGCCAAAGGCTGGCGCACCTTTCATGCTGAAAATTTTCTGGATATCGAAGTGGAATGAATCTACAGGAAAAAAGGATGAACCTGCAAGAACGAAAAGAGTGGGAAGCTCTTTGCAGACAGTATAATGTAGACTCCCTGCAAGAAGCGATTCAAGGTTGCCGAGAAGAATTAGAATTTCTCATTCACTGTGCCGAACGGCTCGAACCTCCTACAGAGCAAGATGAAGACAGCAAGAAACGCCGTTTAACACATACAAGAAACGCCGCTTTTCCACACTAGGAAGCGCCGTTTAACAGATGCAGGAAACGCCGTTTCTCCTTGCCAAATTCAGAGAAGCGACTATTTTTTAACAGAGTATAATTTTATTAACATTTATCAGTATCAAGTATGGAAAATTGGAGATTTATTGAAGAAAACCCCGACTATATGATTTCAGATCATGGGCGGGTATTGAGTTTCAAGGGCAAATCGAAGTTAATTCTTTGCACTAAAATCATCGGAACCGGTTATGAAACGGTATCACTCCTGAATAAAGGAATTTGTACCGATTACAACGTCCACCGCTTAATTGCCAAAGCATTTATTCCGAACCCGAAACATCTGCCGCAAATAAACCACCTTGACGGAAACACAATGAACAACCACGTGTCAAACCTTGAATGGTGCGATGCATACACCAACACGATGCACGCCATCCGCACAGGATTACGCCCCACCGGAACAGGTTCCCGTAAAGCTCCCTGCGCCGTAACGGATGCGAAAGGAATCATTTTACGTGCCTACCCGTCTATGAAAGAAATGGGCAGAGAGGAACGCCTGAAACCGTCACACCAACACTGGCTCATCCTGCAACTGAAACATCCGGATCGTGTATGGCTACATAACCTACGTGCAAGGCAACATCGGGGAAACGATTTCATGAAAGTTCCCTTTGCCAATTCATCGGCTTTATCACAACTGCCTGTCTTTTTAAACTCATTGGCAATAACGGATACGGCTGTACCACCGATTCACGCTCCCTTCACTCCGGTGCACCACTCGGTGACAAAGCAATATTACCGTCAACTGTCTGCAGAGGAGGCTGCCGCCTTCGGATTCACCTCCCCTACTATACGCAAACAAGAAAGGAGGATTTCACAATGAGAGACACCATCATCATCCATTGTTCCGCCACTCGTGCGGGACAGGATTTTACCGCTGCCGACATCGACCGCTGGCATCGTCAACGCGGCTTCCGTTCTATCGGTTATCACTTCGTCGTCCGTCTCGACGGCACGGTTGAACCGGGAAGGGATGTTGCCCTCGACGGAGCACATTGCACGGGATGGAATCATCGGTCTATCGGTATCTGCTACATTGGCGGACTGGACAGGAACGGTCGGCCTGCCGACACACGAACGGAAGCGCAGCGTGAAGCACTTGTCCGGCTGGTAGAAGATTTGCGCCTTGTCTTCCCTTCTCTGCAACAGGTGATAGGACATCGGGACACCAGTCCCGACCTTAATGGAGACGGTATTATCTCACCGAACGAGTATATAAAATCCTGCCCCTGCTTCGATGTAAAAGCGGAGTTTATTCAATAATTATCAGTTATTTATTATCAATTATTTACAATCAGTAATTTATCATCATGGCCCGCATTTCCAAACCCGGATTAGATTATTTTCCCCTCGATGTCAATTTTCTGCAGGACAGAAAAGTACGCCGCATCTCCTGTCGCCACCATGCGGCAGGGATTGCTGCGCTCACTTCACTGCTTTGCCTCATTTATAAAGAGAAAGGTTATTATATTTCGTGGAACAAAGACACGCTCTTCGACATCGCCCAGGAAGCGTGTTGCGAGGAGGAGGAAATGCAGGCCATCATTGATGATTGCCTGGCGGTGGGGCTGTTCGACAATCTTATATATAAGGAGTACGGTGTATTGACCTCACAGGCCATTCAGGAACAATATCATAAAATCATCACCGACAGCCGGAGAAAATACAAATTACCTCTGGAACATTTCTGGCTTATCGAGGAAGATTTTAAAGATGTAACAGAATCCCATGATTTTGCTACAACAATGCCACAAACAAAAGAGGAAACGGATACAGATATCAAAGGTAAACAGGAAATGGATATGGAAAATGAGAGCAAATCTGAAATCAAAAAAGACAAAGAGACAGAGAGACAAGGAAAATGCGAAAAAAAGAATGAGAGGATAATGCCGCCCGTTCCGTCAAACAGCGTTTTTCAGGCTTCGCCTGTCGTTGTAGAGGGTTTGTCTTTGGATAAATCGATTGGAAGAGAAAAAACGGAATCTACTGCGGAGACGGTTTCTGAAACAATTTCTGAAACAGCTCCGGGAACAGCTCCGGGAACAGTCTTAGAAACAGCTCCGAAAACGATTTCGGAAGGGATGCAAACGGGAGGGGGATCGGAAGCTATACTTCTACTAAATATGCAAACAATCGGTATCCGGAACGAACAGACAGTGAAAGCGATTGCCGCCCTTGCCCGACGTAAAGAACTGGGAGGTCCCGGCGGGATTTTATGGAAAATCCTTAGTTCCCAATACCGCCCTACCCTACTCAAAAAGAACGAACCGGGTGATTACATTCTTTGGGCGCTCAATCATCCGACGGAATTTGAAAACACATACAACGGGACACTGAAAAAGCTAATCAGGGGAAGATAAACCGGGAAAAAGTCTGAATATAAAAACGAAACATGCCATCATCATTCGTTTATATCATAAATTCAGGCAAAGAAAGATAGAAAACCAAGAACTATCGCTTCTTATCATACAAGGAAAAGGCCTCGACTTGTAGAGCCAGTATTTGTAACTCGAGAAACCAAAGAATAAAGTAAATCATAAAAAAGGAAGAAAAAGAACCTATCAATTTGTTATTCTAAAAAAGATTTGTACCTTTGTGGTACAAATTACCCCCCCTTAGTTGAGAAATACTAAGGCTGACCCATCAATTAAAGATGGGTTTTTTTTATATATAACGCTATGGAAGACAAAAAGAAAGTAATAGTCTATGTAGACGGTTTTAATTTCTATTACGGGCTGAAGTCTAAAAAATGGAAAATGTGTTATTGGCTGGATTTAGTCAGCTTCTTTAATAGTTTTCTAAAGTCCTATCAAGAATTGGTAGAAGTCAATTATTTTTCAGCTCGTCCAACAGATGCAGGCAAACACGATAGGCAAGATAAACTATTTCAAGCAAACAAATGTAACCCTAAATTTAACTTGATATTGGGTAAATACCTCAAAAAAGAGATTAAATGCCGTTATTGTGGTGGTATCATTCATTCTTTTGAAGAAAAAGAGACAGATGTACGAATAGCTACAAAGATTCTGTCGGACGCCTATAAAAAGCGCTGTGACATTGCTATCATTGTATCAGCAGACAGCGATTTAATACCACCTGTAGAGCTGATAAGAGAATTTAACCCGTTACAAAAGGTCTATGTATATTTTCCTCCTAACAGATATTCATCTAATTTATCGAACCTAAGTGATGGCACACGTAAACTTGATGGCGCTTTTAATATATTCAAGAAACATATATTGCCCCAAAAAGTGCAGCTACCAAACGGATATGTAATAGAACGCCCGGATGAGTGGAAATAAGATTTTAGTTCGACCTATCTTGCCGTTCAAGGCACGAAAAGCTGTCTTCGAGAAATTGAAAGATATCGCCGATGTAGCTTCTATGTCTCCGGAAGACAGGGAGCGATACGACAATAGCGTCAAGGTGTACCGCGATTATTTGGTGACAATGGATGCAGCTGAACAAAAAGGGATGAAAGAAGGCGCCCAAAAAGCCCAACTACAAATAGCCCGGAACATGAAAGCCAAAGGGATAGACAACCAATCTATTGCCGAATGTACTGATTTACCTTTAAGCATGATCGAAGAGTTATAGAGTAATTAGACAAAAGAAGTTAAAAGCACTCATCAATCCACAATCAGCCACCCTCTCTTGCAAATATATTTGTTATTTTTGCGGAGTAATAACATTATTACGTTCCAAAACAGATATTTGGGGCATAGCTCTAAAGGAGACATTAATTATGGGAAACAGTTTAAAAAAACAGAAAGAAGCTTCATTGGCTGCTAACAACACCAAAAAGAGCAAAGGTGAGAGACTTGGATGGAAATCAATAAGCGAATATAAAACTGTGTCTCTCAAAAAAATTGTCGGAAACGGGAATCGTGTAAACGAAACAAATATTCCTGTAAATACAAGTATAAGACTTGTACCGTAATGCTGGATAATATAAGGCCTTATAAGATGATATTTATTCAAAAAGCGTCACCAAATGTTGGTGACGCTTTTGATTTTGCATATATTTATAAATTCTACTCAAACAGAAAAGATATCTGTCAAAGACTAAAATACATTGTCAGGGTTGAAGTTACCAATGATATTTTTGCCATCAAGTTTTATGCTGCCAGAGACAAAAAGCTCGATAATAAATATAACCGAATTCTCAAAATGCACAACTATACAGAAACTCTACGTATATTTATGACTTGTGCCAGCATTGTCCCTCTCATTTTACAAGAATTCCCACTAGCTTCATTTGTGATAAATGGTGCTCAAAGTTTAGATTTAGAATCTAACAAAATAGAAGGAAGAGCCAACAATCAAAGGTTCAGATTATACAAAAACATGGCTACCCAATTATTTGGTAAAAAACGTTTTGAACATTACGAATTTATAGAAATCAGTTCTTACCTGATGGTAAACAAAAAAGAGTGTTCTGATATAGAGAGAAAAAAAGACAGAATTAAAGAAACCCTTCTTAACCTATATGACATAGACAGCTAAAACAAAAGAGGTGAGTTCCCCTTCACAGGGTAGCCCACCTCTTTCTCTTCATACACAAACATTCAAATGATCAGGTACCAGATGTTAGTCAATGTAACGGATGCCATCCATTTTAAACATACCTCCCTACATACGGCCGCCACCCAAAGCCTGATACAACGTAATCACACCCTGAATTTCGGTAAAGCGGTTCGCCACTTGTGACAGTTGCGCGTTGAGCAACGTCTGTTGTGCCGTCAGCACTTCCAGATAAGTGGTGTTGCCATGCTTCATCAACAGGCTTGTGCTCTTGGCGGCTGTTTGCAAAGAGGCTACCTGCTTGTCATAGTAGTCGGCTTTCTCGCGAGCAGTCTGATACTGTACCAGTGCCTCGTTCACTTCCACACCTGCATTCAGCAAGGTTTGCTCAAAGCTAAGGCGGGCTTCCTCCTGTTGGGCTTTCGCTATTTTCAGTTGGGCGATGTTGGCGCCTTTATTAAATAGAGGCTGCGTCAGAGAAGCTACGGCGGAAGCCAGAAACTTACCCGGATTGACAATCATGCTACCCGCACTGTTGGTCCAGCCTGCGCTGCCACTCAACGTGATGGAAGGATAGAAAGCGGCACGGGCGGCATTTGTGGTGTAGAAAGCCTGCGCCAACGAGAATTCTGCGCTACGCACATCGGGACGGTTGGAAAGCATCTGCAAGGGAACACCTACGGAGAAGTTTTCCGGCAACTGCTGGTTTCCCAGTTTGCCACGCTGTATCTCATGGGGAGTTTCAGCCAGCAACAACGCCAGTGAATTTTCCGCCTGATTGATTTGTTCTTTCAGGTCGAGCACGGTGGTACATATATTATAATAAGTAGCCTCCGTCTGCGCCAGTCCCGCCTCGTTCACCATACCGGCTTTTTTCATGGCACGGGTGGCGTTCACGCTTTCCTTCCACGCAGCTTCGGTGGCAACGGCTATCTCATATTGCGAATCGAGCATCAACAAAGTGTAATAGGTGTTGGCAACGGATGCCACCAATTGTGTCTTTACGGCTTGTTCATATTCCTTGCTCTGCTCGTAAGCAGCTTTCGCACGACGTTTTGCGGTGGTCACTTTTCCGAAAATATCCAGTTCCCACGAAGCGGTCACGGGCAGAGAGTAAGTCTGCGTCGCCTTTCCACGGTCGAAGCTGCTGGCAGCTCCTTCCGGCGCAAGGAATAAAGAAGGCAGATAAGACAGTTTGGACGTCAGCAAGGTAGCTTCCGCTTCTTTCACACGCAAGTGGGCAGTCTGCATATCCGTGTTGCGCACGAGTGCCGAATCAATCAGGTTTTGCAAAGACGGATCGGTAAAGACCTCCTGCCACGAGAGGTTGCCGAAGTTTGCCGTATCGGCGGCGGCAACTGATTCGCTACCGTAAAGTCCTTCGGGGACTTCCGATACCGGTTTGTATTTATTATAGATACCGCAACTGCTCAAAACGAGTGTTGCTGCGGACAGAATTATTATTTTTCTCATTCAACTATAAATTTATGATATAAACTAATGAGGAGGACAGATTCACTGTATCCTAATTAAATGCTTATTTTATCTTTCAGACAGAAGAACAAAAGAACAAATATTGAAGTCATTGTCAACGTTCTATTACAATGATTGTATTCATTATATCAACTAAGTATTTTTGCATACTCATCTTATATTATCAGGCACGGATTACGCGGATTACATGGTTCCTCGAATGATGGCTGTTATTAAGCAACTTTCTAATCTGTACCTGAATTTATGATATAAACTAATGATGGTGATATACTTATATTAATTACATCGATTATATGATTACATTAATTATATGACTACACCGACTTTATCTTTTGTACTTATGTTCTTCTGTCTAAAAATCAGAATTACTCTTTTCCAGCCCTGGACTTTTCTTCCTCGCTCACTTTGATTTCCTCTTCAATCTGCCAATCATGCGTAGGGGCACTCTGTACGGGACGGAGACGTTCCTGCAACCATTGGAAAGCAATGAACAAAGTCGGCACGATGAAAAGCAGTGCCAGCGTACCGATAGTCATACCGCCAACTACTCCCGTACCCAATGAACGGTTACCGTTAGCTCCTACTCCACTAGACATCATCAGCGGGAACAGACCGAAAATCATCGTCAAAGCCGTCATCAGAATCGGGCGCAGACGGGCTTTGGCTGCACTGACAGCAGAAGCAATCAGTCCCATACCGGCCTTACGGCGTTCGGCAGCATATTCCGTCAGCAAGATAGCCGTTTTTGCCAGCAAGCCGATCAACATAATCAGACCCGTTTGCAGGTAAATATTATTCTCCAGTCCGAACATCCGGGCGAAAAGGAAGCTACCCATCAATCCGCAAGGCACACTCAAAAGAACGGCGAACGGAATAATGAAGCTCTCGTAGAGCGCGCTTAGAATGAGGTAAATCATCAGAAAGCAGATACCGAAAATAATCATCGTCGTGCCGCTTTGCTGGTTTTCCTCACGGGTGATACCTCCGTAGTCATAGCCGTAACCTTTCGGAAGAGACTGTTCCGCCGTTTCCTGCACAGCCTTGATCGCATCTCCCGTACTGTATCCATCAGCCGGCATCGCGTTCACCGCAATGGAGTTATACATATTGAAACGGCTCAACGACTCGGCACCATAGCTGCGGGTCAGTGTAACGAACTGGCTCAACGGAGCCATCTCACCATTGGACATACGCACAAAAGCGTTGTCGAGCGAAGTCTCGTCCAGACGGAACATCGGATCGGCCTGAATCATAACGCGGTACACTTTAGAGAAACGGTTGAAGTTGGACACATACTGACCACCGTAGTAGCCGGACAGCGTACTCAACACAGCGTCGGGCGTGATACCTGCACGCTTGCATTTAGCCGCATCCACCTCTACCGTCCATTGCGGATAGCGCACGTCGAACGTCGAATAAGCCATTGCTATTTCAGGCCGTTGGTTCAACGCGCCCAAATATTGCTGGGTAGTGGTAAAGAACTCATTGATATCACCGCCCATCTTGTCCTGCATGTGGAGCTCGAGCGCATTACCCATACCGTAGCCCGGAATCATACCCGGTGAGATGGCGAACACACTGGCATCTTTAATATCGGCCGTAAGGGCATACACCTGTCCGATCACCGACTGCACATTATCCGCGTCATCCGGTCGTTCGTCCCACGGCTTCAACTTAAGAATCAACATTCCGAACGAACTTCCTTGTCCGGCCAGCAAACCGTAACCGGCCACTTTCTGCACGTGCTTCAGTTGGGGAATCGCCATCAGGCGTTTTTCGATGCGTTCCATCACCTCATCCGTCGTTGTGAGCGAACTGCCTGCCGCCGTACTTACATTGACGAAAATCACCCCCTGATCCTCGTCGGGCACCAGACTGGTCTTTGTCGTATTCATCAGGAACACAAGCAACACTACGGAACAAGCCAGCAGCGACCATGTGAGCCATCTGCGCTTGATAAAGAGCAATACAATCGTCTTATATTTATCCACCATCACATCGAAAGCCGAATTGAAAGACTTACGGAAACGTGCCGCAAAGTTGTTCTTCTGCGTTCCGTCTTCATTGATGTAAGGCTTGAGCAGCAATGCGCACAAAGCCGGACTCAAGGTCAACGCATTGATAGCCGAAATACCTACTGCCACCGCCATCGTCAACCCGAACTGTGTATAAAACGTACCGGAAGTGCCGCCCATAAAGGACACCGGAATAAATACCGCCATAAACACCAGTGAAGAAGTGATAACAGCATTACTGATACCTTTCATCGCGTCGATACTTGCCATATAGGACGACCTGTACCCCACATCGAACCGCGCCTGCACCGCCTCGACGACAATAATGGCATCATCCACCACCGTACCGATCACCAGCACGAGCGCAAACAGTGTCAGCAGGTTGATACTGAATCCAGCTATCGCCATGAAAGCGAACGTACCTACCAGAGACACAACGATTCCGACCAAAGGAATCAATGTGGAACGGAAGTCCTGCAAGAAAACGTACACCACAAGGATCACGAGGATAATTGCCTCGATCAACGTCTTCACCACCTCATGAATGGAAGCGAACAGGAAGTCGTTGGAGCTCATCATCTGTGTCAGCTCCACTCCTTTCGGAAGATCCTTGCGTGCCTCATCGAGAAATTTGTCGATGTTCTGGTTTACTTCCGTCGCATTGGAACCTGCCGTCTGGAACACCATACAAGACACACCCGGATGGCCGTCCATACCACCGTGGTAAGCGTAGCTGTCCTGTCCCAGTTGTACGTCGGCAATATCTTTCAGTTTCAACACCTCGCCAGTATCGCTAGAACGGATGACGATGTCGCCAAATTCTTCGGGAGTAATCAGACGTCCCTTGTACTTCATCGTATATTGGTACGTTTCATTCGAGTTCTCGCCAAACGAACCGGTTGCCGATTCGATATTCTGCTCGGCAAGCACGCCGGTGATGTCGGACGGAATCAGTTTGTACTGTGCCATCAGATCCGGCTTCATCCATACACGCATACTATATTCACCACCCATAATCATCATATCGCCCACACCGGAGATGCGGAGAATCTGTGGTTTCAGGTTGATGCTGATATAGTTGGACAGGAAGTTCTCGTCATAACTCTCGTCCGGACTGGACAAGGAGAACATCTGCAAGATACTCGTCTGCCGCTTGGAAGTGGTCACACCGACTTGGGTTACTTCCGCCGGAAGCTGTCCCGTAGCACGCGACACACGGTTTTGCACGTTGACAGCCGCCATATCAGGATCGGTGCCCTGCTTAAAATAGACGGTGATGCTCACCGAACCGGCATTGGTGGCGGAAGATGTCATGTAGGTCATGTCCTCCACCCCATTGATCGCCTCTTCCAAAGGCGCGATTACACTCTTCTGCAACGTTTCCGCACTGGCACCATAATAGGTGGTACTCACCATAATGGTAGGCGGAGCAATATCGGGGTACTGCTCAACAGGCAGACTGAACAGCCCGATGATACCCACTACAACAATCGTAATAGAAATGACTGCCGATAATACGGGGCGTTCTATAAAGGTTCTTAAATTCATGAATGATTCCTCCTTGGTTTAATTTTCAGTAGTTGTGGCCGGAGACGCTGTGGCTGTCTCTGCCAACAGAGATTGAGCGGTCGTCTCCGCTAATGAGGATTGGTTGATTGCCTCTGCTAATGAGGATTGATTTATTGTCTCTGCTGATGAAGATTGATTAGCCTTTGTCACTCCTGCCACTGGAGTTTGAGCAGCCTTCGCCTTGACCGGAGTACCTTCACGAAGCAATCCTACGCCTTCGGCCACAATCACATCTCCCGGTACCAGCCCTTCATCTACAATAAATTCCCGACCGCCGTTGACGCGAGTCACCTGTACCGGGTTTGATTGAGCTTTACCGTCCACTACTTTATATACATATCTCTTATCCTGTATTTCGAAAGTGGCAGCCTGTGGAATGGTCAATGCTCCCGTTTTCTGCACAGGAACAATCACGTTGCCCGCACCACCGCTATGCAACAATCCTTCCTTATTCGGAAAAACAGCACGCAGACTGACCGTACCCGTCGAACGATCGATCACTCCACTAATCGACTCGATCTGTCCTTGTTCGGAATAAGCCGATTTATCGTTCAGTTGCAGATTGATGGCAGGCATATTTTTCAGCGCCTCTTCTTTGGAACCGTATTGGCGGATGAGTCCCAGCAACTGGTTTTCCGTCATGGAGAAGTAAACATACATATCCGAATTGTCGGAAACCGTTGTCAGCGGTTGGGCAAGAGCGGAACTCACCAAAGCGCCTACGCGGTAAGGCAATGTACCCACCACACCGTCTGCCGGACTTTTCACAACCGTATAAGAAAGATTGTTGCGGGCACTCACTTCCTGCGCTTTTGCCTGCGCCAACTGTGCCTTGGCAGCCAGTAGGGAGTTTTTCGCGGTACTCAAATCGAAAGAGGAAACTACGTTCGCTTTATACAGTTCCTCTTTACTGTCATACGTCAGTTGTGCCGTAGCCAGAGAGGCTTTTGCCGATTCAACGTTTGCCACTGCCGTTTGCAAAGCAGCTTCATACGGCACCTGATCGATGATGAACAACGTCTGTCCGTTCTTCACGCGTTGACCTTCCGTCACACAGACTTTAGTCAGCGTACCACTCACCTGGGGATAAATATCAATATCTTGGCGTCCGCGGATGGTTGCCGAGTAGGCGCTTGAAATCATCCGGTCGGCCGGAACAACGGTCATCACTTCGTATTCTGTTTCCATTTGTGCCGGGGAAGCCTGTTTACAGCCTGTCGCAGCAATCATACAGCAGAGCAACAATAATCCCTGCTTCATTTTACATACCTTTCTACTCATTTTCTGTTACCTATTAAATATTTTTAAACGCGGCAAAGGTAGACTGTTTTCTTCATTGAAAACTGGACTTAGTATCTTCAGTTTTGTTCATTTTAGGAACATCAAAACCGATATTTAGTGAAAAAGTGCTATTTTTGTACCCAAAATAAGAATAACAATGGAATCAAAAAACTCTAGCCTAGCCATATTTCGTGAACCGTTCGTAGCCGGAATGGACGAAAACCTGTCTCCAATTATGCAACGCCTATGGAAACTGGAAGGGGGTGCCATCTATTTTTGCCGTAGCGGATGGGCACACGTCACGATCGACTTGAAAGACTATGAAATTGTCGAAAATACTCAAATCGTGCTCTTGCCGGGAACGATTATCCGCGTCAACGGCAGCAGCAGTGATTTCACAGCTTCTTTCTTCGGATTCCCCAAAGAAATGTTTCGTGAAGCCTGCCTGCGTTTCGAGCCGATCTTCTTCCGGTTTATCAAAGAAAAGCCGTGTTACGTACTTCCGGAAGAAAATACCGGAGCTATCAATGGGTTAATACGTGCCACGACCGCTATATACAACGACCGCGAAAATCGTTTCCGCAACCAAATTGCTAAAAATCACCTCCAGTCGTTTATGTTGGATATCTATGACAAGTGTTACCGCTACTTCGACCGGCAGGAAATAGAAGGAGGAAGTCGGCAGGATGAAATCTTCAAGAAATTCATCGCACTGGTGCACGAAAACTGCATCGCTGAAAGGGAAGTAACCTTCTACGCCAACAAGCTCTGTATCTCCACCAAATACCTGACAGGTATCTGCAAAAGCGTGACGGGTGAAGCTGCCAAAAAGCTTATTGATGACTTCTCCATCCTGGAGATAAAAGTGCTGCTTCAATCCACCGAACTGACGATTCAGGAAATAGCCGACCGGCTCGGTTTTCCCGACCAGTCGTATCTAGGCAGGTATTTCAAACGGCATGAAGGGATGTCGCCGAAGGAGTATCAGAGCAAATATTCTATCTAATAACCAAAATAGCACAGACGGGCGAGCATGGTGTATTTTTTCCACCTATACACCACTCCGCCTAAATTATTCTGCACTTTCATTGTCCTGTAATCCCTGATAAAGTTTGCTTTCCAGTTCTTCGATGGAAGGCAGTCCGGATTTTATATCGTGAGGGATTGATTTACCTAACTCATAATCGGAAATACCTATTGGTTTGTGCACATCACGTAAAGCATATTCAGCCATGATGCGATCTTTGTTCTGACAAAGAAGCAAACCAATCGTCTGATTATCACCTTCCCGGCAAAGAATATCATCTACTGCAGAACAATAGAAATTCAGTTTACCGATATATTCGGGTTGGAAGTCACCCTTTTTCAACTCCACGACTAAATACCTGTGCATAAACACATTATACATCAAGATGTCAATATAGAAATCATTGCCGGACACTTCAATATGATACTGTCTGCCCATGAAGGCGAAGCCTGCTCCCATTTCGAGAAGGAACTTTTCAATATGCTTAACCAACCCTAACTCTACATCTCTTTCGTTATATTCGTCAGTGAAAGTCAGCATATCAAAAATATAGGGGTCTTTTAAGGTTTCTTTTACCTGCTTGGCTTGTATTTCCGGGAGAGTGGAATCGAAGTTGTTTGCCAATGCTCCGTAAGTATGGTAGTAGTCCTGATTGATAGCTTCAATTAAGAAATTACGACTCCATCCACTCTTCAAACATTGAATCATGTACCAATAGCGGGCTTTCAGGTCTTTTACCCGTTGTATTAAAGTGATGTTGTGTGACCAGCTTAACTGTTTTATCGGAAGAACACAATTTGACATTTCTAATTTGGCAACCACTGGTTGCCAAATTGTAAGCTCTTGATTATATTCTTTATGAAACTGAATCATACACCTGCAATTTCGTGGGGAAAAGCCCTTCACTTTCGGATAATCATTCTTCAGGTCATTGGCAAGCTGTTCAAGTGCATTGTTCCCCCATCCTATCTGTTTCTGGCTTTCACAAAGAAGTTTGCCGATGTCCCAATACATAGAAAGCATTTCTTCATTAGCGGAATAAATCGCTTTTTTCTGTGCGAGTGCCACCCGTGCTTTGACTTGTTTAAGCAAAGTAGCGTAGTTAAATATACTATTTTGAATTTCCATTTATTATTTTTCGTTTTAGATTAAAGACACTATAGGTTATTCCTATCCAAGCATCATTCAGCCGATTGCCCCAAAGCAAAGAGACCTTCCTTGATAATAGAGTGGCAAATATAATGATAATTGAAGCATTACGGATGCACTATCCGATAAATTTGCCTGCCTTTTCCGTCATACCACCACTTTGTCACGAATGCAAACTTATATTTATCCAGTTGGACGTTACTCCAGTAGTCACGAAAGATTTCCGCAGGAACACCATTCTCGCTTGGTCTAAGAATAAAAAACAAAAGTTTGTAATTATTACCACATAAAGATTAAATGAATACTTAACGAACTATTGTTTTAATGAGGATGTAATCCTATTGAAATAAAAAAAATCTTACTTTGTAGCATGATTAAAAGACAAAAAGAGCAATTGTTTTAATTTCATATTATCTAATAGAGGATAATACTATTTATGTATCATTAAAATATCAAAATTATGGACACGAAAAAATTATTTCGATTATTATTCTTAGTGTTAGGATATTGCCTGACGATGACTTCATGTTCTGATGACAGTAAAACTGACTGGAATCTGGCCCCTTCATTAATAACTCGTTCAGTGGTAACGCCTGACTTCGATTGGGAAAATGCCGATTGGATGCCAACTCCTGCAGGATATGCACGAATACCGGTTCCTTGGATTGGAGCAGGGAGTTTGTCTTCATTTTATGAAACAGATATACTTAATGATTACAAATCTTTTGATGGGTGGGAGATGCTTTACAACGCTTTCAGTTCAGAGGCTTCTAGTATAGTAAATAATCCTTTCTTTGTATTGTATAATAAGTATCGAGGTACAATGAGAATATATTTATATATAACAACACCTTTCGTAGCAACTTCTTCGTATATACAAAATGGTATTTCTGTTATTTCTGCCAAGGAAACATCTATTTTAAATTTTTTAGGACAGCCAGTCCTAGATGCAGTGGCAAAAGATCAGAAAAGCTACGTACAACTACAGCCCGCCCCTATTGATGGTTCAATGCCATTAGCTACTAACAGATGGTATATGATGGAATATGAATTGGCATATGATCAAAATCTTTCTTCTATTCCTTATAATGAAATACGATTTAATTGGTTTTTGAATTACTATAGTGTTTCTAAAATATACTTAGATGGAAAAATGGAAGGAAAGCTTGATGCCATTCTAGGTCAAGGAGCAGTAGATCATTCAAATAAAATGGGAAACATATTACAATCTGATGAATTAAAATCAATAGGGACTGGAATTTTGGCTGGAATTGGACTAAATTCTTTAGAGAGGAACAAAATATCCGATGCTAAAGATGGACAATCAAATAATAAGTTAGGGCTAAAAAATGGGATTTTTAATGCGTTATATAATGGAGTGAGTTCTGCATTAAAGGGATCTACGTCTGGTCTGCCAGGACTTATAGTTGGATTTGTTAGTGGAATTGTGGGTGGAAGCAGCAATAAAGGAATAAATCCTCCGGTAAATTATCAATTGATGACTACAATTTCCTTGTCAGGTACAAGCACAAATAGCGGAGCATTTCCTTCAATGCCAATTTCATTTTGGTTACCAGGAACAGAAAATGTTATAAATGCAACAGGTTATGTTCCATTATATAATAAAATACTGGGAGTCGTGAATTTTAAAGGAAAGCCAGAAATAAAATCTCACGAACAATACTATGAATATCAAGGAGTTGATCCAGAATATGGTGATTATATCAATGAAGTTCATCGCATTGTCTTTGATACAAGTAAAGATTATTCACCTTACTTAGAATTTAATCCAGAAGTAAAGGCCATTGCCGATATACATGTAACAAATCAAGAAATCGTTTTATATTATAACAAAGAGGTTTTATGTAGATCTTTAAAGACATCGTATAATAATGAAAAATATACTTATTGGGAAGAGGGAGTTTATACAGATCACTGGAATACAGATTGGGCTAATTTTAATAAATATGCCGGAGATGTTTGTGTACGTTTTTCCATCAAAATACAACCTAAAAATGGTGCGCCAGTTTCTCATATAATAAAAACATTCAAATTAAAGGAAAATCGCACTTCTGAAGAGTTGGAGTCAATGCCTAATTATTTAAAGCCTAATTACAACGATTATAATTTAGAAAAAGATTATCATCTAATTTTAAAACCTAAAAAATAAAAACATGAAATAAGTTCCGAGTTCTTTGCCCACTTGTTGAAAGGATGAAACACGTTTTGCTTCCTAGTGTATATGTTGCAAGTCACCCTACACAACAGGACGAAAATTACATCGGTCTACCCAGCGGTTATCAAAGAACACTTCAACGACTACATCAGCACTGAAAAAGGAAGAAGTGAGCCGGGAAGTTGCTACATCCAACATGGCACACATTCTGGATTGTGCCAATGTGATGTGTTTCGACGATAACAGCAAGTCTTTCGAAGAGGCTGTAAAGTCGGCAGACGAACCGGAAGAGATTATCGCATTATTCAATCAAGTCACTCTAAGAAAGTTATAAGCAATGAAAAAAGTATGTAATAGAAATATGCTGTTTGCGGCAATCTTATGTCTCCAGCTAAATGTTGTTGCCGCTTTTGGTCAGACTGTTGTGAAAGGCAGTGTGAAAGATAACACAGGTAAGCCTGTCAGCGGTGTAGTAGTAACTGACGGTGCGCATTTTAAAACAACCGACGCGCAAGGAAACTATGTTTTGAACACCGATCCGGCACGTTATCCGATGGTTTACATCTCTACTCCGGCAGACTATGAGCTTCCTTCCAAAGAGGGTGTAGCCGACGGCTTCTATCAATATTTGGATGCGAAGAAAAGCGAGAATCAGTGCAACTTCGTTCTGACCAAACGGCAGAAGCCGGCGGATGAATTTGTATATATCGCCATTTCCGATCCGCAAGTGAGGAACGAGAAACAACTGAACCGCTTCCGCACAGAAACAGTGCCCGACCTGAAACAGACTGCCGACTCGCTAAAGAACTTCGAAATCGTTGGTATGGGACTGGGCGACCTTGTGTGGGATGCCATGAACTTATATGCTCCTTACCGGCAAGCCGTCTCTAATTTAGGTATCACAATGTTCCAACTAATGGGAAACCATGATTTCAACCTGCTCTACAAATCCATGACACAGACGGATCATCCGGCAGACGGATATGGGGAACAGAATTATTACCAGTCGTTCGGTCCGGCCAACTATTCATTCAACATTGGAAAAATCCATGTAATCGCAATGAAAGACATCGACTACGATGGTAATAAGAAATACACGGAACGATTCACACCGGAAGATCTGGACTGGTTGAGAAAAGATTTAAGTTATGTGCCCGAAGGAAGCACCATATTCCTGAACGTACACGCTCCGGTAGCCAACAACACGGTATCGGCCGGTGGAAATGCACGCAACGCCAACGCGCTTTTCCAACTATTAAGACCGTATCAGGTTCATATTTTCTCGGGACACACACATTTCTATGAGAATCAGCAACCTGCGCCTACTATTTATGAACATAATATCGGAGCTGCCTGCGGTGCATGGTGGGCAGGACACGTGAACCGTTGCGGAGCGCCGAACGGTTATCTGGTGGTAGAAGTGAAAGGTGACGATGTGAAATGGCGTTACAAAGCGACAGGCTGTTCTCCCGATTATCAGTTCCGGCTCCACAAGCCGGGAGAATTTGAAAGCCAGAAAGACTATGTGGTAGCCAACATCTGGGATTGGGACAGAACGTATACAATAAACTGGTACGAAGACGGAGTATTGAAAGGTGCCATGCAGGCTTTTGATGATGAAGATCAGGATTATATCAACATGGTGAAAGGAAAGAAAACCGGCTATCATACACGGCATCTTTTCCGGGCACAGCCTGCGAAAGGTACGAAGTCTGTCAAAGTGGTGGTTAAGAATCGTTTCGGAGAAATATTCACGAAAGAGGTGAAATTGTAGGTTCTTCCAGTCTATTTATGGTTCCCCCGAATAATTTGTGAAAATTCAGTAGTATGAATAGAGTTTATACCGATTCATTACGAAAACCAACTTTCGAAAAGAATCGGTGTAAACTATCCTTTTTTCAGACCTGTCTTTTTATATCTTTATAAAGATCCGTTTTTTGTACAAGCCCCACACAATCAAATAATTGAATCCGATAAACAGAAGACCGTAAATCAGAGAGGCCAAATAAGCGTCGGGAAGAATAAGCAGGATGGAGGTATAAACCTTCCCTTGCAGACTAATTCCACTAACTGTGATAACCTCGAGTAGAGTAGCCAACACGCCGGCCACCACATAGATGAACAACGGATTCGTGCCAAAAACATGGAAAGGATACGCCCATTTCTGTTTTTTACGAATATCAATAAGCCAGGTGAGAAGCACAAGAAATAAAGAAGCAAAACCACAGGTTACCAAGACAAAAGTCGGACTCCATACTTTTTTATTCAACGGGCAACCGTAACTAAGCAACCATCCGGCAAATAAAAGAACAATACCAAGTATGGATATCTGTAACAACCGGTGATGAATTTCTGTCTTCTCCCGCAAGATATTTCCGCAGAAATAACCTATTATCACTTGCGCAATACACGGCAAGGTACTTAACAGCCCTTCCGGATCGAAAAAGATACGTCCGCCGTCCGGCAACCACTCCCGATACAGATGAGTTTCTCCGAACAATGTTCGGTCTGTAACGGCAATAATATTCTGCTCGGATAGTTCAAAGCCGTTCCCCAAAGCCAACAAGACAATATAGCCTATCAGAATAATCGCGGAGATCCATGCCAGATTTGCCGGACGCCGGACACTCATAATCAACAAGGAACCAAAGAAGTAAGCTAACGCCAGCCGTTGCAACACACCTAGAATACGTATCTGTGAGAAAGGCTGTTCCACCCCCGCACACACCAACGAAAACCAGGAAAGGAAAAGTCCCAACAAGAATAAAATCACTGTGCGCCGCACCAGTTTGGTGATAAAACTACGGCTGAAGTGATGATCGAACCTGGATAAAGCAAAGCTCATAGAAACACCCATGATAAACATAAAGAATGGGAAGACCAGGTCTGTCGGTGTCAGTCCGTTCCATTCGGCATGCCGCAAGGGCGCATAAACAGACTCCCACGTCCCGGGGTTGTTCACCAAAATCATTCCGACAATGGTGATTCCCCGAAGCACGTCTAATGAAAGTAAACGTTCTGATTTCATATCGTTCTGATGACACCGGGATTAAATAAATCCCGGTTTGGTGAAGTAAAATCCATTCTCATTCAACCATTTAATATGCCATTTCAGGCGATTGGTGAAATCAATCCAGTTGCGGTCACTTCCCCACGCCAATTCTGAAAAGGCCTGAAGAGAAGGGAAAACATGCTGACCGAACTTCCGCTCATTGGGAATCATTTCCGTCCAGACACAGGCTTGGAAGCCTAATACATTCTGCTTCACAATACTAGGAAACTGGGGTTCGAACTCGAAGTTATACAAAGAGCTTAATCCTTCGTCCGAAGGCGTTGCGCTCAAATAGAAACGAGACCACTCCATAAATACAATCGGATAACCTTTCTGGGTAATCTTTCCCGGCTGGTCGGGCAGCCAGTCACGCCAATAGGTATAGATCAGGTCTTGTGGATCTTTCTCAAGAAAAGCATCGTCCCATCCCATCACTTTCTTACCTTTACCCTTCACATAGTTCGTCATTATCTTCACAAAGCGGTTTTGCAATTCATCCACTTTCTGATAACCTTCCTGTTGCATCAACTGCTGACAGACTTCACACTGCTCCCAGTTATCCTTTTCCACCTCGTCAGCTCCTATATGGAAATATTCCGAAGGAAAGATTTCGACCATTTCATCAATGATAGATTGCACAAACTGATAGTTTTCCGGCCGGGAAGGGCAAATAGGATAAGAAAATTCTTCTCCCCAACCAGCTTCTCCCGTACACGACAGTTCGGGATACACTTTGATAGCCGCCGAGAAATGCCCTGGCATATCTATTTCGGGAACAATATCAATACCTCTTTCCAATGCGTAACTCACCAAGCCTTTCATCTCTTCTTGTGTATAATGACCACCATATTGCGAACCATTTCTCACAAAACGAGGATCTATCTCGTAGTTATAATCTTGTTGGGAAAGCTCTACGCATCTCTTGTCATACTCGTCGAAGTCACGCCAGCTTCCCTCCTGCGTCAGTAAAGGATATTTTTTCACTTCGATGCGCCAGCCCTGATCGTCGGTCAAATGCAAGTGGAGCTTGTTTATCTTGTAGAAAGACAGACGGTCTATCACCTTTTTCAGATAATCAACCGTAAACATGTGCCGTACCACATCGATATGGAATCCGCGCCAGTCGTATTTGGGAGCATCCTTTATATCTACCATCGGAAGATATTTCGAGTTTCCCGAAGTGAAGAAATTAGCTTGTTCGAGTGCTTGCCTCAACGTCTGGATTCCCCAAAGAAGTCCGGTTTCCGTCGAATAATAGATGCAGGCCCCCTCTTTGGTTACGGTCAGACGATAGGCTTCTTTGGCCAGATCAGATTCTTGTTTCACCCGGATAAAGGCATGATCGTTGGAAGCGTCACTCGCGGAAAGAGACAGTTTCTCTTCCAGCGTGGATTTCAACAGTTGTGACGTAGAAGCCGGAATATTCTGGCTAACAGTCACATTCTGCGGAAGAGTGACCACCGATTCTTTATAATCAACTCTTTCCGGCAAAGGCATTACCGACAGGCGGGTCGGTACCCGTTCCGGATACCCTCCATTATCATTGTCATTGCACGACAACGATGTGATCGCACCTATTCCCAACAGGAATAATATACCGCTTCTTTTTATCTTATCATAGTTCATAACTTATCTACTTTTTGTGGATTAATTTACTTTGAGAGTGCTTGTCACACTTTCTTTGTTTAAATAAAACAGTTTAGCTTTCACAACCGAAGCATCACAGGCTATGGGAGCTTCCCAAAGCGCTGAATCAAGAGTTGGTTCCGCTCCATCGGTCGTATAGCGTATCTCCCCTCCCCGGATGGGAGTGTTGGCATAGAGCTTGCCTTCTTTGAGGCAAAGTCCGGGATGAGGCAAACGGAAGTTAATGTTTCGGGACGCCCAATGGGGCATTTCCTTCTCACTCGCTTTCGAATAGAACAAAGCCAGCGCTTTATTGAAAGCCTGCTGTTCTTTCTCTCCTGCCAGCATACTCCAAGCGGGAAAAGCATTCCACCCGCGTTCTACCAGTCCGAGGATTTTAGGAAAGGTATAATATTCCACCCACTTGAAATCACGGATCGTTTCTGCAAACAATTGCGCTTGTACTCCTTGGATACGCTCCTTGCCGGATGCGGTCAAAACTGTTTTTCCTCTTTCCGCAATACCTAAATCGACCGGATTGCCAGCCATATCAGTACGCGAAGAGCGATAGATGTGATATGGAAGCATGGAAAAGCCTTTAGATTCATCCACATATCCGGCCCACGAGAGCCCTCTTTCATCGGGGTGAGCATCATAGGCCAAATCCAGATAGAAGTTGTTCACGTTGCAGAGGATCACCGGATAGCCTTTGTTGGCTACCTGATAAGGTATTTCGTCCGCTTCCCATTCGGGAACTGTATTCCAGCAATATACTCCTGCCGCAAGCCTGTTCAAATGGCGGTCGGTAGCCTCCGAATGTCCCAACGCAGCTTCCTGCCAGCCACTGAACTGCACATGATATTGTTGCAGATAGTCTGCCATCTTCGTGATGTAGTATTCGGACAGTTCATGCGCACTCGTCATTCCATGTTCATCCATAAACGCCCGGCAGACAGGTGAACCCATCCAAGCTCCATCAGGCACTTCATCGCCTCCCAAGTGAATGGTAGTCAAAGGTACCTCCGCTTCTTCATACATAGCCATCAGCTCACGAATCACTTTTTCCATAAACCGATACGTGGAGGGTAATGCCACATTCATCACGTTATCCGTATAAGACTGTGCGGAAACATAGCGGGAAGTATCTTGCGCGTCACTCAACAAATATTCGACAGCCTTTTCAGGATCGGTGTTTATATATTTATGATAACGTGCTTTCATGGACACTATTGCCGCCCGTGCATGCCCCGGAGACTCTATTTCCGGGATTACACGCACATGTCTTTGAGCTGCATAACGCAATAAATCTATAAACTCTTCACGAGTATAATATCCGTTACCGGAGGTAGGCGCAGACGGATCATAGTTGCCATCGTAGCCCGGATACAAACATTCCAGTTCATCCGTGGTGTGTCCCCGACGTGCACCGACCGAGGTTAGTTCTTCCAAACCGGGAATCTGAAGACGCCAACCTTCATCATCCGAAAAGTGGAAATGCAGCACGTTCAGTTTATAAGAAGAGATGGCGTCTATCAGCTTCTTTAATTGGTCTGCCGTCGTGAAGTTTCTGGCAATATCCAGCATTTGTCCGCGATACGGCAAGTCGGGATAGTCACGGATAGATACAGCTTCCAAACGGAACGGTTTCTCTTGTCCTTTCAAGAGAGAGAGCAAGGTTTGCGTGCCATTGAAAATGCCGTGTGACGTAGGAGCTGAAATATTTATCAGACTATTTCCTGTGTCCATCCGGTAGTATTCGTCATTCGCAGCCGTCTCCTGTTGCGGCAAATAATCCAGATGAACCGTTACCGGTGCTTCGGAAATGACTTCCAACCCATAAAGTGTTTCCAATTTTTCTTTCAACAATCCTGCTTCGTTGGCAAAATCGGGATGAAAAGTCAGTCTCACCTTATTTTCTATGATAACGTTTTCTTTACCGATAGCCGGAAACGCTTCCTTTACTGACGGGAAAATATCAGTTTGTTGCAACTTGGCAGTAGTTTCTAACGCCAAGTTTGAAGCATATATCTTATCAGGTGCGGGATACCAGTCTTCCGTCTCCATTCCTTGTAGCGGCTGTATGGTCAGTTCGACAGGCAAGGGAGTACCTTGCTTGCCGCCTGCCTGACTCACCCAGTAAGTACCTTCGGGAGCATATGACAGTTTTTTCAGTCCGTTGGTACAACAGAACGTCACAATCAGCGAATCTCCCGGTGCCAATGGCTGGAAGTTTTCCGCCGGATACATCCGGAAGAAGTTCGCATTTACGACCTCTACCTTGACCGATGCAGATTCGTCTTGAAGAATCTCACGAGGCAACTGCGAATAATAGATGATCCAGTCCTTTCCCAAAGGAACATCTGATATATTCTTCAGGATAAATGAGTTCTCATAGTAACCGGGCTGCACTTCGGCAGCTCCCATCTCCCAAGTCAATGACACGGGGGCTTTCGCCCCGTCAGCCGATTTACAGCCAGTCATGAACAGCAGGAGACACAGACTTCCCCCTATCATATATAGTATATTTCTCATAGGCTTTCCTATTTTTCTATATATCACTCTTTCAGACATTAATCACTCAATCGTTCGATGTGCAATATTTCTTTGCCTACTCCCTGCGAAGTATCGAAAGTCAGACGGTAATAGCCAGGTACGAAGCCGTCGCCACTCGTTATTCCATTGGAAGCCGATATTTCAATTCCATCCGTATCACCGGACAACGAACCTGCTTGCAACTCCATACCTTTATCTTTATTCCATTGCAAATCGCTGTAAATTTCGATTTCGAAAGACTCCCATTCATGAGTGTTACTCAAATACACAGTAGTTTGATATTTTTGTTCACCAATCGGCACAATATATCCCAACTGTGATATATCTTCCAAATTCCAGCCTCCGCTATTGTAAGCCTCGTTCCAGACAGGAGCACAAGTGAATCCGTGTCCTACCAACCAGAAACAAGTAGGTGCGGTATCACTCATCCGTGCAACCCAAATATAATTGAATTTAGAAGAATAGTATATTTCCCAAGTTCCCGATTTGCGCAGGAAGGTAAACTTACCATTGTCCGGATTATAACTAAAGAAGTCGCGGTTGTAAGCATGTTCCACATCTTCAAATCCACTCATTTCAAATTCTTCACCTTGAGTAAAACTAATCTGGGCACGGAAAAATCCTTCACTGGCTATCAACTCGGTTTCTTTAATTTTCAGGTTCTTCTGGAAACCGACGACACCCAGTTTAAAAGTCATCACGTCGAAAGTGATCTGTTCAACAAACCAATCCCGGTAATCAAAGGCAAAGCTGGGTCCCGACGCTTCAATAAGGACAGCTGTATTACTCTTTTCAGCAGCTCCCCAAATCAATTCCGCATCGTCCAATGATTCCGTAGTGGAAATTTTTCCGGTTAGCTCCATCGGATAGCCCTCTTCCGAGCCGGAAACTTCCGTCAGATACAGATAAGGATTCTCTGCGCTCCGGGTCATTTCTACCACCTCACCGTTATAGTGAAGATAGAGCACTTCCGGAATCTGTGGACGGACGATATGGAAATCAAACGTTTGAGTGACTTCACTACCTTCCACATTGATGGCAGTCAATACTACTTTAGCCTCCTGATTCTCTTCCAAGTCAGCCTCAAACGGGATATAAATTCCTTTCTCAACAATCGACACATCAGTGCCTTTCGTACGAATCGACTGCGAACTTACCAAGGTTTCACCCACCATCAATTTCACTTCCAGCGTAGACAAAGGAGTCTCCGGATCGTGGATTTTTACAGAGAAATAAAGAGAATCGGCAGCAGGAGTCTGATCGGTAGTCGAGAATTGTAGTCCTGATAGTTCAGGACATGAATATGGATACTTCACCCGACCATCTTCTTCGCTACATGAAGCCAGCCAGCAAACGGTTAGCCCCAGCAACCATAAAAACAGATTATTGTGTTTCATCATTTTTTCTTTTAAAATTTTACGTTCCTCTTTTCATTAATAACCTTCATTTTGAGTCAGATTGGTGTTTTTATCTTTCTCTCCTTGAGGAATCGGCCACAACTGCCGGAAAGCCTGCAAACCTGCAAACAGCAATCTGCCATCTTTGTCTTTATGTTTCTGCATCACTTCCAGCAAACGGTTATTACGTACCAGGTCAAACCAACGCTGACCTTCCATATACAACTCCAATTGACGTTCATTCTCTACCGCCAAGCGGCCCCTAGCCTGTCCCATATTCTCATCCAGAGAAGAGGGAGCAAAGCCCGCACGTTCTCTAATGCCGTTCACGATTCGAATCGCTTCCGGAGTGCGGTCTAACTCTACCAGTGCTTCGGCTTTCAACAGGAGTATATCCGCCAATCGCATCAGAATAATGTTGGAAGTCTTCTCGCGAATTTTATAAGACAACGGATAACTGTCCGCCGGCCAATAGGTGTCATAAGGAACCGATTTCCAAAGGATACTGGATGCATAACGGGTATCTTTCTCCTTGTCGAATTTAGCAACCAAGTCATGAGTAGGCGTACAATAACGTCTCCAGGTCACCGAACCGTCGTCTTCTTTCAGCAACACCCAATAAGCCCAGTTGGGAGCATCAGAGGTGTAATAGACTTCAAAGATACTTTCGGAAGAGAATTTCTTGTCAGGTTGCCACAACTCATCAAAGTTGCCGACCAGCGTATAACCCTCTGCTATCACTTTGTCGCAAGCTTCAACCACTTTGGCATAGTCGCGTGTTGATTTCTCTCCTCTGGTTGCCAACACCTTGGCACGCAAAGCATAAGCGGCGCCTTTGGTGGCCTGGAAAACTCCTTTATTTTTGCTTACCAGGTAACGAATGGTATTTTCTTCGTTCAGATCATCCAGTATCTGGTCGTAGATTTTATCTGCGACAGAACGTTCAGGATACATCACCGGATACCATTTATCCAGATTCTCGGCTGTAATGGTCGGAATCAAATCCAACACCATCGGAGCGTCTCCCCATAAACGGACGATATCGAAATAGGCCCATGCCCGCAAGAATTTTGCTTCTGCGATGACCCGATTACGCTCTTCTGCTACGGTAGAGGCAGGATCCATCATTTTCGTATTTTCAATCACACTGGTTGCAGTGCCAGCCATTGAATAATACTGTGACCAGACCAATTCTACCTTATAATTGGTAGAAGTCAGCTTCAACAAATCAAATTCTTGTTCGGCCACGCCGTCTCCACCAATATAGCAATTATCGGATTGTACATCTCCAATGGTGTAATTTTCCGACTGGAATATATCTGCCTTAAAGCTTTCATACGCACCTTGCAACTCGGCTTGCGCATCTGCCAGACTTCCGTATTTAGACTCCTGATCTTCCGTTCCGGTACCCTCCTGCATAAAATCCGATTGCGGTTTCTCATCCAGAAAATTACTGCATGAAACGACTAAGACGCAGAGTACGACATAAGCTAACTTTATTATGTTTTTCATTTTCGCACCTATTAAAATTCAACATTCAAACCAAAAATTACCGCCCTCGATTGAGGATAAGTACCATAGTCCACTCCTTGGGCAACGGAGTCGCCGCCAAAAGCATTTACTTCAGGATCGTATCCCTTGTATTTTGTCAACGTGAAAAGATTCTGTCCGGTGACGTAAGCCTGCAATCTGGACAGATGTATTTTATTCAACCATTTCTTAGGGAAATTATAGGACAAAGTGACTGTTTTCAAGCGCAAATAAGATCCGTCTTCTACAAAACGGGAGGAGTTGTGATTGTTCTCTGTATTACCAACGCGGGGGACATTGGTAATCATACCCGGTCGTTTCCAACGATCCAATACACGAACCGACTGGTTTCTAAAGTCGGTCATACCTTCCATATCGATGCGTGACGCATTAAAAATTTTATTGCCCTGACTTCCCTGCAAGAAAACAGACAGGTCGAAGCCGGCATACGAGAATGTATTCGTCATACCATATATGAACTTAGGCTGGGCATTTCCCAAGGTAGTGCGATCTTCCGGATCGATAAAGCCGTTACCATTCAGGTCACGATAGATGATATTTCCAGTTTCCGGATCGACGCCTTCTGATATATATCCAAAGAATGTTCCCAATGGAAGACCTTCTTTCAGGATGACAGCTTTCTCCTTGGATTCATACATTTCAGCATAATAATAGACTTTATTCAAGCCGAGCTTCGTCAACTTATTCCGGTTGAAAGAGATATTGAAATCGGTATTCCACTGGAAGTTGCCTTTCAAATTCTGGGAAGAGACAGTGAACTCCATACCTTTATTCACCATTTCACCATCGTTTCTTGTCACACTGCTTGGCACTACATTCTCCGGCAGGCTGACTGTCAGTAGTAAGTCGGTTGTTTTTTTGTAGTAAGCGTCCACCGAGAAGGATAAACGGGAATCAAACATTGTCAGGTCGAGACCCAGATTCCACTGGCTTGTTTTTTCCCAAGTCAGTTCTTTATTGGCTGCCGAACCGGGTCTGATGGCAAGTCCTGGATATAAGTTACCTTCTGAAACCGGCAGTTTACTAGCACTCATGGAAGCCATGTAAGCGTAGTTTCCAAAACCGCCCTGGTTACCGTTCATACCCCATCCGGCACGTAGCTTCAAATCGGTTACGATGTCTTGCAAAGGTTGCATAAACTTTTCGCTTGAAATTCTCCAACCTGCCGAAACAGAAGGAAAAGTACCCCAACGGTGTCCCGGAGCAAAACGGGAAGAACCATCGGCACGGAAGTTGACCGTCAGCAAATAACGGCTGTCATAATTGTACGCTATACGACCTAAAAAAGAGGCCAGCGTCCATGCGGAGGCGGAAGAACCACAAGCGTCTTTATCCAACTGATTGGCGGCACTGATGGAATGAATATCGGGATAAGACTCTGCCAGATCGAAACCAGCCATCCAGGATGCGTTATATTGTGCACGCTGTTGGGTGGCTCCTCCCAAGATGGAAAGGTTATGTTTGTTGAAGGAACAATCATAGGTTAGCAAATTCTCAAACAGCCATTCGAAGTTTCGTGAGAAACTCTCTTCCACACGTCCTTTTGTACCGCGTCCGTCCGAAGTTGAAATCGGGTCCAGATAATAATCCCAGTGTTCATTAGTCAGTTCAATGCCAAAAGTTGTTTTGAATTTCAGACCTTTGTATATATCAACCGTAAAGCCGAGCGAACCATTAATATGATCTGTATTCGTGTTGCTGTCCGCAGCATTGGCAGCCAGCGGATTCAGAATACGTGCACCATAAGCCTGTTCGTCGTATTCGTTCGGATCATACGGGTTCCACTTCTGCATAAACGGAGGAGTATTCACTACGGACAAGATGGAACCGGCACGCAAAGAACTGCGGCTTTCGTTCACCCATTGTCCTCCTGTATGCGAATACGCAAAGTTGAGTGCCATCTTTAACCATTTTGTCTGCTCACTATCCAAATTCGCACGGAAATTATACCGGTTGAAATGTGCTTTCTCCACAATACCTTGTTCATCGGAATAACCTCCGGATACAAAATATTGTAATTTCTCGGTTCCATTTGCCACGGATAATTGATAGTTCTGATTAACACCCGTACCGAAGAATAAATCAGTCCAGTCCACATAGCGTGTTTCATTTTCAGGAATATTGGGAGCAACATCCGAAACTGCTTTCAAGTCTTTCATCAAGTCTTTATATTGCTCTGTATTCAAGGCGTCTATCTTCTTCCCTAATTTAGAAAAACCCACATAAGCACTCATTTTCACCTGCGGTGCACCGATCTTTCCCCTCTTGGTCGTAATCAACACCACTCCGTTTGCCGCACGTGCTCCATAAATAGCTGCTGATGAAGCATCTTTCAGGATTTGCATACTTTCAATATCGTTCGGACTGATATTCGAAATATCATCCGACGGCAAACCATCTACCACATACAACGGCTCATTGGATGCCTGCACGGAAGTAGCACCTCTCACCCGGATGGTCACCCCGGAACCCGGCATACCCGATGGCTGCACAACTTGAATACCGGCTGCTTTTCCCTGAATGGCTTGTGCGGCTGTCATGATCGGACGTTCTTCAATATCTGCCGTAGAAACCACAGATACTGCCGTCGTAATATCTTTCCGTTTCATAGAACCGTATCCCACCACGACAACTTCTTCCAGCACTTGCGAATCTTCGCTCAAAGACACATTATAGATGTTCTGTTTATTGACCGTATGAGACTGGGAAACGTAACCGATATAGGAGAAACTGATTTTTGCCCCTATGGGAGCTTCCAAAGAGAAACGTCCGTCGATGTCAGTAGCGGTCCCAATATTCTCTCCTTCCACTCTCACGGTAACACCAATCAAAGGTTCCCCCCTCCGATCGGCTACAACACCGGTTATTGTTTTCTTATCTCCTTTCTGGGAGGCGTTTTGTTCGGTTTTCAGGGTAAGCACTACTTGCTTGCCCGATTCTATCTTATAACTAATAGGTGACCCTTTGAAAACTTTTTCTAAAACCGAATCGATACTTTCATTGTCCACTTTCAATGAAATCTTTTGATCCAATCCGGGAAGCTTATCCGTATAAAAGAAGCTGTAATCAGCCTTCTTCTCAATTACTCGTATCGTCTGGCGTATTGTCTGATTCTTTACAGAGAAAGTGATCTGCGCACTTACCTCTTGAGACACAAACAACAAGATATAACAGAACATAACAAGCCTTAATATGATATGTAATTGTTTTCTCATTAGTAATTAGCTTTAAATTCTTTAAAATATAAGTCTGAAAATCAGACTTTTTATTATCTTTGTGAAATCGTGATGCAAAAAGGATTCCCTTTCCCTTATCCGCATAAGGAAAAATTTCTTTTTTACTATCATGTATAAACCGTATTTAATTTCAGGGTGGAATTATGCTGCTACATAATTCTACCCTCTTTGTTTTATTATGAGGTGTCTTCCATAAATCGTCCTTTTTTAGTTAATACTACTTCCTATTTTCACCGTATCTCCTTCTAACTTATAAGTCAAAGGATAAGTAAGGCTTATAATGTAAAATACATTATGCAAACTGCTGTTCCGGATGGTTCCGGAAAACGGCACATTCTTCAGCTTCTCCGAGTCAAACACGACTTTCACCCCGTACATCCGCTCCAACGTGGTCGCGATCTCTGCCAAAGACGCTGAATTAAAAATCAACATATTGTTCCGCCAAAAGTCGATTTCACGCAGATCCGAGATGGGCGATTTAGTAAATGTCTGCTTATTCTTATGATACTCTACCTTTTCTCCGGGTTTCAACAATGTGGTATTCGTTTTATTAGAAACCCTGACACTTCCTTCCGCCAGCAGTGTCGTGACGGAAAGATCGTCGCCATATCCCTTCACATCAAAGGTTGTTCCCAACGCTTCTATCTCCAAATCATTGCAACAGACGATAAAGCGCTTGTCTTTGTTCTTTGCCACCTCAAAATAGGCTTCTCCGTCTAAATAAATCTTTCGGTCGGATTTGTTATACTCCGCATCATAAGAAAGATGAGTAGCCGAATTCAACCAGACTTTCGTTCCATCAGGTAAAGTCAGGTTCGCTTTCTGCCCGTAATCTACTGCAACCATGAAAGGATCCTGCGATACCTTATTTATATGTCCTACTCCGAAATAAGTGGCCAGCCCCAAACAAACCGGTAATAATATAGTGGCCGCCACCTTATATATAATAGGTTGCCAACGCCGCTTCTTCGGATACAGAATTTTGGGTTCATCCAAATTCCGCTGCAGATGATTCCACATTTCTTCTTCCACTGTCTTATCTATTTCGACAGCTGCTTCTTTCCACATCTGCTCGCAAAGCGAATTAAACTCATCACGAATCCCCGGTTTGCGAATCCATTCAATGAGTATCCTTCTTTCTTCAGAAGAGGCCTCCTTCTTGAAGAATTTTTCCAATAGTACTATGTAATCGTGTTGCTCCATAATTTTCCTGTTCTATATATACTAGCCTTGAGAGACAGAAAAGGACTACAAGAAAATAAAGACAAGTTAGATATTAACTTTTATTAAACATTAAGCATTAAATATGGTGTAGGAAGAGAGAAACAGAAAAGGCAATCGTCCCCAGTTTGTCACGCAGGAAATCCAAAGAACGATGTACCTGTGTAGCAACAGTCTTTTCGGATATATCCAACTGTTCAGCTATCTCACGATAGTTCAGCCCGGATTTCCAGTAGAGCATAAAAACTTCCCGACGGGCAGGAGGCAGTTCTTCCAAAAGTTTCAGGATATATTCTTCTAAAAATAAATAATCCAACTCTTCATCTATCTCTACGGATTCGTCAGCCGATTCATTGGATAGTTTATCCACATAATTTTGAAGCAGGAGTTCGCGCCTTACGTAATGGTATACCATATTTTGGGATATCTTAAAAAGATAACCGTCAAAATTACCTTCCAAATCAATATTGAGCCGTTTCTCCCAGATTTGGAGAAAGATATCCTGTGTAATATCCTTTGCCACCCCGGCATCGCCTATCATAGAAAGGACAAAACTGTAAATGCGAGCATTGTATGCACGATACAACGCTTCAAAAGCATTTTTATTTCCTTCCTTCAATAATTGAAGTTGTTGGGTGGTAATCATCATCAAATAAGGTTAAATCATATATGGACTCAAAAATAACGAAATAACTAAAGCCGACAACCAAAGCGCTTGTTAAAATTTCAATAAATCAATATCTAAGCTTTTAAAAAAGAATAGGATATAAATGCATATCCTATGTATCTCATATCATAAATTCAGCCATTTTGCTATAAAATTAATAGAAATTACCAATCAACAGCAACAATTTCTAACTTTTATTCCTACATTTGCAGCCAATTGATAACTTATTAACAAATTACATATATACCATGGCTAAAATAACGAAAGAAGCCGCTTTGCTCTATCACTCCCAGGGCAAACCCGGCAAGATTGAGGTAGTGCCTACCAAACCTTATAGTACACAAACCGACTTATCACTCGCATATTCCCCCGGTGTAGCAGAACCTTGTCTCGAAATTGAGAAGAACCCGCAGGATGCATACAAGTATACAGCTAAAGGAAATCTTGTAGCTGTTATTTCTAACGGTACAGCCGTACTCGGACTGGGCGATATAGGCGCATTAAGCGGCAAACCTGTAATGGAAGGTAAAGGGCTGCTTTTCAAAATCTATGCCGGTATCGACGTTTTCGACATCGAAGTAGACGAGAAAGATCCGGAGAAATTCATTGCGGCAGTGAAAGCAATCGCTCCTACCTTTGGAGGTATCAATCTGGAAGACATCAAGGCGCCCGAATGTTTTGAAATCGAACGTCGCCTGAAAGAAGAATTAGACATTCCTGTAATGCACGACGACCAGCACGGTACTGCTATTATCTCCAGCGCCGGTTTGGTAAATGCCTTGCAGGTGGCAGGAAAGAAAATCGAGGATGTGAAAATCGTCGTGAACGGTGCCGGTGCATCCGCAGTATCTTGTACTAAATTATATGTATCTTTGGGCGCTCGCCTCGAAAATATTGTCATGCTGGATAGTAAAGGCGTTATCAGCAAGACACGTACCGATCTGAACGAACAGAAAAGATATTTTGCAACTGACCGCACAGATATCCACACACTGGAAGAAGCAATCAAGGGCGCGGATGTATTCCTCGGCCTGTCAAAAGGAAATGTGTTGAGTCAAGATATGGTACGCAGCATGGCTCCGATGCCCATCGTATTCGCATTGGCCAACCCGACACCGGAAATCTCTTACGAAGATGCCATGGCAGCACGTCCTGACGTACTGATGGCTACCGGACGTTCCGACTATCCGAACCAGATTAATAATGTAATCGGTTTCCCATATATCTTCCGTGGTGCTTTGGACACTCAAGCTAAAGCAATCAACGAAGAAATGAAGATTGCGGCCGTACACGCTATTGCCAACCTGGCAAAACAACCGGTACCTGATGTAGTCAACGCAGCCTACCACGTAAACAACCTTTCTTTCGGTGCGGAATACTTTATCCCGAAACCGGTAGATCCACGCCTCATCACCGAAGTTTCCTGCGCAGTGGCAAAAGCTGCTATGGAAAGCGGAGTGGCTCGCACAGAAATCAAAGACTGGGACGCTTACTGTGTTCACCTGCGCGAATTGATGGGCTACGAATCCAAACTGACCCGCCAACTGTATGATACTGCCCGCCGCTCACCGCAACGTGTCGTATTTGCCGAAGGTATCCACCCGAATATGCTGAAAGCTGCCGTTGAAGCAAAAGCCGAAGGTATCTGTCATCCTATCTTATTAGGAAACGACGAAGCTATCGGAAAACTGGCAGAAGAAATGGAGCTTAGTCTGGAAGGTATTGAAATCGTCAATCTTCGTCACCCGGACGAATCAGACCGTCGCGAGCGTTACTCCCGCATCCTTGCAGAAAAACGTGCACGCGAAGGATTTACCTACGAAGAAGCCAACGACAAGATGTTCGAACGCAACTACTTCGGTATGATGATGGTGGAAACAGGAGATGCAGACGCATTCATCACCGGACTTTATACAAGATATAGCAATACGATCAAAGTGGCAAAAGAAGTGATCGGCATCCAACCGGGCTTCAAACACTTCGGTACCATGCATATCCTGAACTCCAAGAAAGGTACTTACTTCCTGGCAGACACATTGATTAACCGCCACCCCGATACGGAAACATTGATTGATATCGCCAAACTGTCCGATAAAACAGTTCGTTTCTTCAATCACACACCGGTTATCTCTATGTTGTCATACTCTAACTTCGGCGCTGATACCGCAGGTAGCCCAGTGAAAGTGCACGAAGCAGTTGCTCATATGCAGGAAGAATATCCGGAATTGGCTATCGACGGCGAAATGCAGGTTAATTTTGCCATGAACCGCGAATTGCGTGATACCAAATATCCGTTTACCCGCCTGAAAGGTAAAGACGTAAATACATTGATTTTCCCGAATCTAAGTTCAGCAAACGCCGGTTACAAACTGTTGCAGGCAATGGACCCGGATACAGAATTCATCGGCCCTATCCAGATGGGATTGAACAAACCTATCCACTTCACCGATTTCGAAAGTTCTGTCCGTGACATTGTGAATATCACAGCCGTAGCCGTGATCGACGCCATTGTTGACAAAAAGAAAAGAGGAGTGAAATGAAACGCCCGTTATCCAAATCACAAATAGTTTGCATCAGCCTGCTTTGGTTGGCGCTTTGCTATTTAGTTCTAACAAAAGCCGAACGAATTGACGGGATGACGATAGTAATGCTTGTCATTTCGGCAGCATTAGTATTTATTCCTGTTTATAAGTCGATCAAAAAGAACAAATAAATATCTTTTTTCCTATTTTTAATGCGATAAAATATCAAATTTGATGTTTTATCGCATTTTTCTTTATAAAATGTTTGCCAGTTCAATTTTTATCTTTACTTTTGCAACCGGAAATAAAAATCCGATGTACCCATATACAAGTGTGCAAATTGCTATACGGCAGAAAAGCACATAGTCGAGCGGCACATGAGCAAATTGTCAAATTAGCACATTATTTTTATATCAACCAATTAAAGAAAAAAAGATTATGAATGCAGCAAAGGTATTAGACGATCTGAAAAGAAGATTTCCCAATGAACCGGAGTATCATCAAGCAGTAGAAGAAGTACTTTCTACTATTGAAGAAGAATACAACAAACACCCGGAGTTTGATAAAGTAAACTTGATCGAACGTTTGTGTATTCCTGATAGAGTATATCAGTTCCGCGTGACTTGGATGGATGATAAAGGTAATATTCAGACCAACATGGGTTACCGTGTTCAGCACAACAACGCGATCGGTCCTTACAAAGGCGGTATCCGTTTCCATGCATCTGTAAACCTTTCTATCTTGAAGTTCCTTGCCTTTGAACAAACATTCAAAAACTCACTGACTACGCTGCCGATGGGTGGTGGTAAAGGTGGTTCCGACTTCTCTCCTCGTGGAAAGTCAAATGCCGAAGTAATGCGCTTCGTACAAGCATTCATGCTGGAACTGTGGCGTCACATCGGTCCTGAAACTGACGTTCCTGCCGGTGACATCGGTGTTGGTGGCCGTGAAGTAGGTTTCATGTTCGGTATGTATAAAAAACTGGCTCATGAATTTACCGGAACATTTACAGGTAAAGGCCGCGAATTCGGTGGTTCACTGATTCGTCCGGAAGCTACCGGTTATGGTAACATCTACTTCCTGATGGAAATGTTGAAAACAAAAGGCACTGACCTGAAAGGTAAAGTTTGTCTGGTTTCCGGTTCTGGTAACGTTGCTCAATATACAATCGAAAAAGTAATCGAACTGGGTGGTAAAGTAGTTACTTGCTCTGACTCTGACGGTTATATCTACGATCCGGATGGTATCGACCGCGAAAAACTGGACTACATCATGGAACTGAAGAATCTGTACCGTGGTCGTATCCGTGAATACGCAGAAAAATATGGTTGCAAATATGTAGAAGGAGCTAAACCTTGGGGTGAAAAATGTGATATCGCTCTTCCTTCTGCTACTCAAAATGAATTGAATGGCGACCACGCTCGTCAACTGGTAGCAAACGGTTGTATCGCCGTATCTGAAGGAGCTAACATGCCTTCTACTCCGGAAGCTATCAAAGTGTTCCAGGATGCTAAGATCCTTTACGCTCCGGGTAAAGCTGCTAATGCCGGTGGTGTGTCAGTATCAGGTCTTGAAATGACTCAAAACTCTATCAAATTGAGCTGGAGCGCTGAAGAAGTAGACGAAAAACTGAAGAGCATCATGAAGAATATCCACGAAGCTTGCGTTCAGTACGGTACAGAAGCCGACGGATACGTAAACTATGTGAAGGGTGCTAACGTAGCCGGATTCATGAAGGTTGCTAAAGCAATGATGGCACAAGGTATCGTATAATCAGCGAAAGATATATAAGCTATAGTTTATTTAAAGGCTCCCGCCTTCCGAAAGGAAGTGCGGGAGTTTTTATACCCTAAAGGGTGTAAAACAGAAAAATTACATTATATTTATACCCAAAAGGGTATAATATGGGCTCAGTCATTATTCTTGGGGATTTAACACATATTTGGCTACTTAGTTGAAGTTGAGTCTTATTTCTTCATTGTGTTCTTCCGCGTTATGAGCAAAATTCGGAATGAATAAAAGAAAATATATTTATATTTTGTCCATAGGCAAAAACCGGGTCACCGTTCCTTTTAAAGGAACGCCCCGATGCACACCGAGAAACGCCCCGTTCCTTTAAATGAAACGGGGCATTTGTTTTAAAGGAAAAAACAGGTGGCACATCTTGTTGTATAACAGCGCTTTATCTTTTCACAGTTATATAGTAAAATAATTAAGAACTTTATTTACAATATCAGTTAAATTCGCTATTCTTACAAATGAATTATCTATGGTTTGAATGTCTTTGAAATAAACAATAAATATTTAGTGGAGCGTTTTAGTACTGAAAAAGCAGATTTTAAGTACTTCTTCCATCTGTTCCATGTACTTTATTACAGCAGTACAAGTACCTATTTTCTTCAACTCTTGTACTTCTCCCAGTTGATTCATCTACTTCAAAAAACCAAATACAAGCCAAATACTATGAAAAGATACGAAACTTGAGCCTATTAATTGAATATTTAATCATTCCTTTCCTCTCCTTCCGAAAGGAAGTGCGGGAGTTTTTTATCAAAAATCACCTGAAGTTCATTCAAAATCCGTATCTTTGCTCCTCATAATTTACTAATTCATAATATATAAGATGAAATTTACAAATGTATTAGCCACAACCCTGTTATCTTTGTTGAGTACTGCATGCATACAAAACGAAGAACCGAATACCGAAGCAGACATTTTAAAATGTATTCTACCCAAAGAAATATTCGAATATGACAATACAAACTATTACGAACCTTACGATGAATCCATAAATGCTTATCCCCTTTATATCAGTGTAAATAGCAAAGCTACCCTTACACAATTGGCTCCAGAATTTGTATTAACAGAAGGTGCCACTATCGAACCTGCAAGTGGAAGTATCCAAGACTTCACTCATCCCGTACGTTATACCGTTACCTCAGCCGATGGTAAATGGCATCGCACCTATTCCGTCAGTATTTCAGATGATTTGCAAATTATCCCCGAGCAGTTTCATTTTGATAAACTGAGTTCCAAAAGCAGCAAATACCACATTTTCTATGAAGAGAACAAAGCAAAAGGTGAATTTATGGAATGGGCAAGTGCCAATCAAGGATATATGCTAGTATCCGGAAATAGTCCTGCTACAGAATACCCCACATCACAAGCCGACGGAGGAATTGAGAACAGTAAATGTGCCAAACTGGTAACTAAATCAACCGGAGGATTAGGAAGCCTTGTTGGCGCTCCCTTGGCAGCAGGAAATCTTTTCATCGGAACATTCAATTTCAATTCTTCTGTCAGCGATCCTTTAAAATCAACCGCTTTCGGAAGAATATTCCACAAAAAACCGCTCCGTCTAAAAGGATATTACAAATACAAGGCAGGTAGCACATATATGGATGGTACAAACGAAATACCAGAACAAAAAGACAATTTCATTGTGTATGGCATCTTTTACAAAACTGATGAAACACTTCGTACCATGGACGGATATCTAGCCATCAATGAATTCAAAGATCCACGCATGATAGCATTGGCACTTCTTCCAGAAAAAGAAAGAAAAGAAACTGATCAATGGACCGAGTTCAACATACCATTCGATTACAACAAATATGGAAAAGAAGTAGACATGGAAGCTTTATCACGCGGAGAGTATAAGATAAGCATCGTACTTTCTGCCAGTAAAGACGGAGATCGTTTCAAAGGGGCAATAGGGAGCACTCTTTATGTAGATGACCTAGAATTAGTTTGTGAAGAATAACCTAAAAACAGAAAAATATGACACAAAGAAACCTATATATAGCTTTTATATTTACAATTATTAGCGTGTATTCTGTCTCTGCACAGACCAACCGGACCAAAACCTTAATTAATGCAGCACTTCACGGTTGGGAGTATGAAGTTAGAGCCGGATTCAGTATCGGCGGAACTTCTCCTATTCCTTTGCCAGCAGAAATACGATCTATCAACTCTTATAATCCTTCATTAGCCATCAGTTTGGAAGGAAATATGACTAAATGGATAGAGCCAACGAAGAAGTGGGGTATCGTTACCGGAATTCGCTTGGAAAGCCGCAAGATGAAGACAGATGCTACAGTAAAGAATTATAATATGGAAATCATTGCTAGCGATGGCGGACGTTTAAAAGGGAATTGGACAGGAAAAGTTAGTACGAATGTAAATAATTCATATCTCACATTGCCAGTATTAGCCGCTTACAAAATAAACGACCGTTGGCACATGAAAGCTGGTGTATATGCATCATACATATTGGAAAGAGAATTTTCAGGAAATGTGTACGACGGATATCTGCGTGAAGAAAATCCCACTGGTGACAAAGTATCAATTGAGGGCGATAAAAGCGCAAAGTATGATTTCTCGGAAGAGCTTCGCCACTTTCAATGGGGAGTTCAGGCAGGAGCGGATTGGTTGGCTTTCAAGCATCTAAAAGTGTATGCCGATCTCACGTGGGGATTGAATGACATTTTCAAAAAAGACTTCACAACGATAAGCTTCGCTATGTATCCTATTTATCTGAATATAGGATTTGCGTATGCATTCTAACGAAAAATATCATCCTGTTTTATAGCACCATGAGAAAGGGCAGTCCATTTTTGAGGACTGCCCTTTTTATGATGCTATTTTTGTACAAAAGAAATTATTATTATATCTTTATTTCAAGATATTTGTTTCTGCTGATGGTTGCAGAGCGGTAAACATTATTCCAAACTTAACTTCTGTTGTACCATCTATTACCTTCGGAAGACTTTTTAATACTGGCTTCAAAGCTTTAACTAAAGATGCCATATCACCAGCTTGAGCCTCTAGCATTTCCAATAGTCCGTTTACAAACTCTTCATCCTCAAACAACGGTTTTACAGCTTTCAATAGAGGCAATAACACGTCTTCTCCAACATAGACTTTCATACCTCCATTTCCATCTTGCTCATAATAAAGAGGAATTCCTTCACTCAACATCGGAATCAATTTCAGTAACTCTTTAATGTCTACAGAAGATATTCCCGATGCTCGACTTAAAGTTGTAACTGACATAGCCGTATCCATTATTTGCGACAGATTTAAAAAGAGTTTAATCTGATTCTCCTGTTCTCCCATTCTATACATAGCCAAATTCAAATCTGAATCATTCCATTCCGCATCAGCAATACCATTTTTATAAACTGCCTGTATATTTCCATCGGGCAGGAAACGTACTTCCTTCAATATAGCTGATAACAATTGGGGGATTGATTTATTATCAACCACTTTAGCGGTAAAAATAACTCTAACCAAAATACTCCCCCATATCGGATTTGCTGAAGTCTTCCAAACATAATATACAGGTTCGACACTCTTCTGTGGCACCAGATTCCATGAAGTATCAGCAAAGCCATTTTCAGGCAATGCCACGTTCAAGTCCAATTTCAAAAAGCTCTTTGTCGCTGAACCGTTATACCGAATAATACCTCCGTTCTGCTCCTCTTCTCCGGAAAAAGTCACCATGTCACCATCTATATTCAGAGTAACATGAAGTTCAGTTGTCTTTTCTCCCGGGATAACTCCCGGACTCGCAAACTTCAACAGATCTGTTATACCGGCTCTGCTATTCATAGCCACTGAACCTAAAATATCAGATAAATCCACCAAGGCTCCTGACAATATCAATCGGGCTTTGGTTGCATCTGCTGCATCCGGAATAAATTCTACCTTCTTCCCTAACATAGGCTTCCCACTATAAGTCAAAGCCAAACCACTTACATCTGTAAATGTGAAATTCTTTATTGGACACACTATAGTTTCGTCTTTATCGCTACAAGATACAAAACATATTGCCACGCATAAAAGAAAAGTCAAATAGCAAAATAATTCTTTTTTCATTTATTTCTATCTTACTAAAGGATTAATAATAAACAATTTTCCTCACCAAACATTCATTTTACAAAGTAACTAATTTTAATTTACCTACACAAATCTTATTTTTATCAATAGTTGTCAATACATTCCATAATATACCTAAAAACGAAAAAGGTTGGAAGACTAATGGCGTTTCCAACCTTTTTAATTATCACATAAATCCTACTATTATTGTTTCACCAAATCCAAACCAATATCAAAGGTCTTTGTCTCACTCCAGTAACCTGAAATTATTTGTATCAGTATAACCGCTTGAGCAGCCTCTGCTGGAATCAAATTAGCACTAACCAACGCCTCCCATACATAAAGCAAATCATTTTTCATAATTGGGGCTCCATAATCATCTTTTTCTCCTGTGTCACGGAGTATCATAAAAGTATCAAAAGCCGATTTATCCAAATACAAATAAGTTTTTCCACTTTCTTCTTTCTTATTCATCGGAATACCATTTAATGCCCATCCCTGCAACTGACGAATAGAAGCATCAGTTACATTCGCCAAATCAATCTGAAACAAACTTTTCAATAATTCTTTCAACACAGCAGGTTCTCCTGTCAGTACCTGATTGATGATGGTTTCCAAACTGCTTGCATCCTGACCTCCAAGAGCAGCACCCAAAATATTAGTAATATTTAGTTTTACTACTACTTTACCATTACTTTCAGACCATGTAGCAAGTCCGGCAGGTGAATTCACAAATCCCGAAGTGGCAGCCAATGAAGTAATCTCAGATTTTTCTGGAAACATTCCACCCATTAGTCCCGCCATAGCCCAATTCATCAATTTATCTGTACCCTGCAAAGTCGGTTTATCCACATAGGAAGCAATAATATTTCCGTCCTCACTCATCTCAATCGTATTCAACACCTGAGGAAGCATAGTCGCCCCCATCATACGAAACATTCCACTTGCTGCTACTGTAAACGGATCTTCTTTCTTTGCATCCCATTTTGCATACAAAGGACCTGCCTTCGGAAAATTTTTAATAGGGTCATCTCCTTCTGCCACCACAAAATCTGCTGTTTCATAATCACTCAAGCTATACACACCTACCAAAGGATTTACAGGATTGGGAGTGTCCTCATCATCACTACAAGAAATAAACAAAGTTGCTGTACACAATACGGTAAATAAGTAATAAAATAAATTCTTTCTCATTTCTATTCTGCTTTTAATTAATAAACACATCTGTGTGATATTCCCATCACACAGATAATAATATTTAAACGGTTGCAAAATAACTATTATTTTCAGATATCCACAAGGTCTATATTTCATGTTTCTGTTCTATTTTTAAGGAAATACATCTAACATCAACCATGAAAAACAAAACTTTCCGCTGATTATATTCTGTTTTTAATAATCAGCGGAAAGTTACCATTCAAATTTCACATATAAATATATCAATAGAGTCTATTCGTAAGCAATAGTTAGTTTTTCTTAATAGGTAGGAACATGTAAGGATATCACTTTCATTCTAACACCATATATTATAAAATTGTTATCAAGGGAAATGCAGTTGCTACACCCCAAATCTCTCTCACGATTTACAACTGGCCCCTATTCCACCTTAAGCCTCCGGCATCAAAACCACACCCTGCTTCTTCTTTCCATCCATCTTGACCACCATCGGTTTCTCAAAGCGGACATGACGAAGATATTTCGTTTCTTCCACCGCAGGTTGCGCATTGAGGAAGTCCTGATTATACACACCATCATTCATAAAGGCATTGATAGTGAAATATCCAACCCCGAACGAAGTCAGATTCTGAAAGAAATGTGTTCCTTGACTGGGATCTACCCGATAGTTGGTCAGTCCGGCTTCCACAATCACACGGGCAGCCGAGATATGAGGCCACTTCACAGGAATACCGAGCCATGTATCACTGCTTCCCCAACGTCCCGGACCGACAAGCACATAATTCTTTCCTTCATTCAAGAACTGTTGGTTGATCTTTTCTATCTCCCAAGCAATTGCCTGATTGTTAGAGGCACTATAATTATCGGTTTTTACATAGACCACATCATAAATATCATTCATGATACCGTGTCCCAACGAATTATATGAGCGGAGAATCACATCTTCATCCGGTATCTCGTTCAAATCTTCGTCCAGCATTTCTTTACTGTCTACGATAGGACGTATCTGTAACAGATAGAAGGTTCCGGATTTATCATGTTCGCGACTTAACGTTGCTGCAAATTCAATTTCAACCGGACGGCGCATCTCCTGTTCACCATATTTCAAGACCAACTGCAGAATACGAGCCAACGGGAAAACATCATGTTGCAGGATATTGGCAAAAGTAATCACCTTGCGCCCCCCAGGATACAGACCATCTCGGATAATCTGATCGTACGGATCATACGTAGAGGCAATATAACGCAGGGCACCATCGTTTTCCGCCTCTTTGACATGGAGTTTCAGTAAATTGAAACCATCGTCAATAGAAAAATCATGTCCGGCATTTTTTAAATCCAAAGCATAGAAACGGGTCTGGGTCTCTTTCAGAGCGATTTCCATTTCACTGGTTTGCAACACCTGATTGGGATGATAGGGAGAAAAACGAAGGGTCATACCACCGTCTACAATATATTTCCCTAATCCCAAAGCCAGATTAACCGTTCCTTCTTCGGCTTTTTCATCTCCTAAAGGATAATAATTCAGTGAACGAGCCACACCCGACATAGACGGATAATAACGGTCGCCATATTGATTGCCAACTACCTCCTGCAAGATAACAGCCATCTTTTCCTGATCGATCACATTCGAAGTAGCCTGCATATACGCTTTGCTGTCACGGAAATAGACTGATGCATACACCCCTTTGATGGCATCCGAAAGCATGCGCAACATTTCATACCGATCATCCAGATAAGGAATCATGTATGTGTTATAGATTCCTGCAAACGGCTGATAATGAGAATCTTCAAGCAAAGATGAGGAACGGATGGCAATCGGAGATTTCACTACATCGAAGAAAGTAAAGAAGTCCTCCACCAAGCGGTCAGGCAACTTTGCCTTCAGAAAGTATTTCAGAATCGTAGCATCATCCGCATCTGACAGCGCAATCTGATACAGATTATTAGTGTCCATAAATTCATCAAACACATCCGTACAAAGCACCACCGTTTTAGGAATAGCAATACGTGCGTTCTCAAACTCTTCAAACTCCGGATGACGCTTCACCATATTATCAATAAACGCCAGTCCACGCCCTTTTCCGCCCAAAGAACCATCCCCGATACGGGCAAAGTTAGAATAACGGTCGAAACGGTCTCGCTTAAACACAGCCACGACTCCCTGGTTCTTCATCTTACGATACTTCACAATCGCCTCAAAGATGATTTTCCGGTGAGCATCCACATCTTGAAGACTATTCCAGGTAATCGGTTTTAAAAACTCGGCTACCGGGAACATGGCACGAGAATAGAACCAACGCGACACATGATTCCGGCTGATATGATATAAGAAAGACTCCGCAGGTACGGCAAAAAGAATGTTTTGCAGTTCTTTCAGATTCCGGACACGGGCAATCTCTTCCCCGGTAGCCGGGTTACGGAATATAAAATCACCAAAACCAAAATCATCGGAAACGATACGACGCAAATCGACATCCATCTTTTTTGAGTTCTTATCAATAAAGCTAGCGCCGTACTTAGCGGCATAAGACGAATTTTCCGATTCGGACGACTGGATAATCAACGGAACAAACGGATCGTTCTTGCGTATCTCGGCACACAGCTTGATACCTGCCAGACCGTCTTTCTCCCCCCGCTCCACTTTCGGGAAACGGACGTCGGTGATTACTCCTAATATATTATTTTGATACTTATGATAAATTTCCATTGCCTCCTGATACGTACGTGCCAGTACAATCTTAGGCCGCCCGCGCATACGAAGTGTACGCTGGTGCGCATTCAAGGCTTCAGTAGAGAACTCCTGACTCTGCTTCAACACGAACTTATACAGATTCGGCAAAATAGAAGAATAGAAACGAATGCCATCCTCCACCAAAAGAATCAACTGCACACCGACTTCCTGCACATCGTGTTCCAGATTCATCTTGTCTTCTATCAATTTGATAATAGACACCAGCAGGTCGGTATTGCCCAACCAACAGAACACATATTCAAACGCACTCAAATCTTCATTGATAATCCGTTTGGTAATACCATGGCTGAAAGGAGTCAGGATCACGATAGGAATATGCTCATATTTCTCTTTTATATGACGACCGATATCAAAACTGTCATTATCCCCCGTGCTCGGCATACAAATCACCAGGTCGAACGACATATTTTCCAACTGCGCCAATGCTTCCTCCTCTGTGGATACCTGCGAGAAACGAGGCGGATAACGCAAAGATAAAGAGGTGTATTCATTGAAAATCTTCTCATCAATACGCCCGTCATCTTCCAACATAAAAGCGTCATAAGGATTAGCGATTAACAACACGTTAAAAATTCGCCTTGTCATCAGGTTGGCGAATTGTGTATCTTTGAAGTAAAGCTGGTTTAATTTATATTTACTAAGCATAAAGTCATTCTCCTTTCTTATTCCAAATCGTCATATCTCCAAAATCATGTTTCAGCAAATCGTTACTATGAATAATGGCATATTTAAATCCCAAATATTCACTACGAATATCCAACTGTTCTTTTATAACCGGATAATAATATTCTTTCTCACCTGACATATATTCATCAACAACATAAGAAAAGAAATTCATTTTTTGAATAAATTCATCATAAAATCGTTGCTCACGACAATTCCTATAAGATAGTTTTCCATTAAATAATAAATTCAATAACTTTATCGTTGAAAGTACTTCAGAAGTTCTATTATCACTATCAAATATTGCTTTCTGATTAACAAAATCATTTGAATGTTCTATTATAGTTTCGATATCATATTGAGTCGGATCTAAGATATCATCATACTTATTCGACTTTTTATTGTTACAGTATCCACAAGCTACAAATAAGTTTTCCCATGTTTGTTTCAAGTCTCCATTATTGGCTTGCGATTTAAAATGCTCTACTTGATAATCAGTTGTCAAACGCCGTTCGCATAGATAACATTTATCATTCTGATCCATCAGTAATTGTTTGCAGACCTCGTCCGTATTATAACTCTTATCTAAAGTTTGTGGCTTATCTGCATTTTTACAAATTCTAATCATCTTAATTAATTCTTATTTTGCCACTCTCTTTTCAGATCATAATATTTAGCTTTTACAGCAGGAGCAACTGCTTCCGGAATCTTATCAAAATCCTGCAGATACATTTCCAACTCACTTTTATCCGAAATAGAAAGCCGATCGGAACGAATCAATTCTTCCATCCGTTGTAAACGCATTTGAATCTCACTGGAGTCTGTACGAACACCAAAGTAACCTTCTGCTAATGCTTCATAAGAATAATCCGTTAAGTCTTCAATTGGTTCACGATGCTCCAAATCAAAAGCAATAGCATTCTCTAAAGAATTAAGAATAAAAGGGGAATGAGTAGTGACAACAAACTGTATATTAGGAAAAATAGTAGTCAATATCGGCAAAATCACTCGTTGTAGTTCCAAATGAAGATGCGTTTCTATTTCATCAATCAACACAATTCCTTCTTTCTCGTATGCACGGACCACATTATTCTGTGATTGCATTTTTAAAATTAAATCGGCTACAATGTCTAATGCAGCCGAATATCCCGCTGATAGTTCGGTGAATTTAAACGACTTTCCGCGTGTTTGAATAAGGAAAGAGTAATCTTTATAATTGAAATCAAGTTCTAAGGTTGTATCATCAAATATCTGACGAAGAATATTTCGGAAGCCGACAAACCATTGACGAATATAATCAGCATCCTCTGTTTTTCCTTCATTACGAGCTAAGGCCTCTTGCACTTTACAGTCAACCATAAAATTCAAGAACTGATCTACTTTATTATGTTTCAGATCAGTCTTCATCTTCAAATCTGGCTTAACAGGATTCTTAGGTTCTACAAAAAGAGACTTACGTTCATCAGCATAGTAGGCTATAATAAAGTCCTGACTTAAAAAATCCTTAGGTATAGAGTATATATCATGGAATGAAAGTTCTACTTTTCCATAAAATTCTTCAATTCTATTTTTATAATATTCAACGTTATTCTGGCCGGAAGCAATACTTTTCGAATCACCAGTGGTCTCAGCTTGCTGCAACCATGCTTGATTAGACTCTAAATATTTCTTAAAATCTAAGAAACTCAACATCTTATCATTACAAACCTTACTTAAATGCTCCACAATTGCATTCAACAGAATAGTCTTACCACTTCCGTTCTTTCCCGTAATAATCAGATGTTTTTTTTCATTTTCAGAGATTGGTATACAAAAGTTCTCCAAATGAAAAATATGATTAACCTTGATACTCGTAATAAAATTACCCATAGTCCTTTATACTTGATGATTACTTTTGCAAAGTTAATTCTTTAAATCTCATTTTCCATCATCTTCTTTATAAAGTTTACTTGTTTATCTCTTATTATTTTGTAGATTTGTAACTTTAAGTTTATTCAAAAAGACTTTTTATTCACATGAAAAAGGTAACTTTATTAATGAGTGGAATCATGGTGATGTCATGCGCTCCCCAACAAAAAAAGCTGGTTTACCCCGAGACGACAAAGGTAGACACTGTAGATGTGTACTTCGGCACACAAGTTCCCGACCCTTACAGATGGTTGGAAAATGACACCAGCGCAGCCACTACTGCCTGGGTAGAAGCACAAAACAAAGTAACGAATGAGTATCTTAGCCAGATCCCGTTCCGCGAAAACCTGCTGAAACGATTGACAACACTGGCCGATTACGAGAAAATCAGTGCTCCGATCAAGAAACATGGAAAGTATTATTTCAGTAAAAATGACGGTCTGCAGAACCAGAGTGTATTCTATGTGCAGGACTCATTGGACGGCGAACCGCGTGTTTTCCTCGATCCCAACAAACTATCGGACGACGGAACAGTGGCACTGACCGGTCTTTATTTCTCAAACGACGGCAAGTACACCGCTTACAGTATTTCACGCAGCGGTTCGGACTGGTCTGAAATTTATGTAATGGATACCGAAAGCGGAAAACTACTGGAAGACCACATCGAATGGGCCAAGTTCACCGGTGCTGCCTGGCAGGGAGACGGTTTCTATTACAGTGCCTATGATGCACCGTCCAAAGGAAAAGAGTTCTCCAACGTGAACGAGAATCACAAAATCTATTATCACAAAATCGGTGAGCCACAGTCAAAAGATAAACTGATTTATCAGAATCCTGCTTATCCGAAACGTTTCTATACATCGAGCACCAGTGAAGACGAACGGATTCTCTTCCTAACGGAATCCGGCGCCGGAAGAGGTAACAACCTGTTTATACGGGATTTGAAAAAGCCGAATTCACCCTTCATCCAGCTGACTTCAGACCTCGACTACCAATATTACCCAATCGAAGTTATCGGCGACCAGATTTATATTTATACCAACTACGGTGCACCGAAAAACCGGATCATGGTAGCTGACATCAACCGTCCGAAGCTGGAAGACTGGAAAGAGCTCGTACCCGAATCGGAAGCTGTTCTTTCAAATGCGGAAGTGATCGGTGGCAAACTGTTCCTTACTTATGACAAAGATGCCTCGAACCACGCATACGTTTACGGTCTCGACGGTAAACAAATTCAGGAAATCCAACTGCCGTCACTCGGTTCCGTAGGCTTTAGCGGCAACAAAGACGACAAAGAATGTTTCTTCGGATTCACTTCATTCACCATACCGGGTGCTACCTACAAATACGACATGGATCAGAACACCTACGAACTATACCGTGCCCCGAAAGTACAATTCAACTCGGATGATTTTGTGACCGAACAAGTATTCTTCGCCAGCAAAGACGGCGTAAAAATTCCGATGTTCCTTACTTATAAGAAAGATTTGAAGAAAGACGGCAAGAACCCTGTATTCCTCTACGGATATGGCGGCTTCGGCATCAGCCTCAACCCGGGCTTCAGCGCCACGCGCATTCCATTCCTCGAAAATGGAGGTATCTACGCACAAGTAAACCTGCGCGGTGGTAGTGAATACGGTGAAGATTGGCACGTAGCCGGAACTAAAATGCAGAAACAGAACGTATTCGACGATTTCATCTCTGCTGCCGAATATCTGATCGACCAGAAATATACGAATAAAGATAAAATCGCCATTGTAGGAGGTTCCAACGGTGGTCTGTTGGTAGGTGCCTGCATGACACAGCGTCCTGACCTGTTCCGTGTAGCGATCCCGCAAGTAGGTGTAATGGATATGCTCCGCTACCATAAATTCACTATCGGCTGGAACTGGGCAAGCGATTACGGCACAAGCGAAGACAGCAAAGAGATGTTTGAATACCTCAAAGGCTACTCTCCACTGCACAACCTGAAACCGGGCACGAAATATCCGGCAACACTGGTCACTACCGCCGACCATGACGACCGTGTAGTCCCTGCCCACTCATTCAAGTTTGCCGCTACCCTGCAAGCCGACAACGACGGTACCAATCCGACACTGCTCCGTATTGACAGCAAAGCCGGGCATGGCGCAGGCAAACCAATGGCTAAAGTACTGGAAGAACAAGCTGATATTTACGGATTCATCATGTATAATTTAGGAATGAAACCAAAATTCTAAAGCGACACTTCCTATTTATAAACACATAGAAGCCCCGTAACCTGTATTTTACATTACAGGCTGCGGGGCTTTGTGTTTTTCAGCAGAAGAAATTGACATTTTATCATTATTTAATCAAAATATCTGCATTAAAACAAGCAACTTTGAAAAAAATTCCTATATTTGCAGTGAATTAGTTGACATTTTATCAGAATTAACCTTTTAAAACATAGTATCATGAACATCCAGAAAATCATGTCCTCTTTGGAGGCTAAGCATCCCGGTGAATCTGAATATCTTCAAGCAGTGAAGGAAGTTCTTCTTTCTATCGAAGATATATACAATCAACATCCTGAATTTGAAAAAGCTAAAATCATAGAAAGATTGGTAGAACCCGACCGTATCTTCACTTTCCGTGTAACGTGGGTGGATGATAAAGGCGAGGTACAGACCAACCTCGGTTATCGTGTACAATTCAATAATGCAATCGGTCCTTATAAAGGCGGTATCCGTTTCCATGCTTCCGTCAATCTCTCCATTCTGAAGTTCCTCGGTTTCGAACAGACATTCAAAAATGCACTGACCACGCTGCCTATGGGTGGTGGAAAAGGTGGTTCCGATTTCTCTCCGCGCGGTAAGAGTGATGCTGAAATTATGCGTTTCTGTCAAGCCTTTATGTTGGAGTTATGGCGTCACCTCGGACCGGATATGGATGTACCAGCCGGTGATATCGGCGTAGGCGGACGTGAAGTAGGTTATATGTTCGGTATGTATAAGAAACTGACTCGCGAATTTACAGGCACATTCACCGGCAAGGGATTAGAATTCGGAGGCTCGTTGATTCGCCCGGAAGCTACCGGTTTCGGTGGTCTGTATTTTGTAAATCAGATGCTACAAGCAAAAGGTATTGACATAAAAGGTAAGACAGTCGCTATTTCCGGTTTTGGCAACGTCGCCTGGGGAGCAGCTACCAAAGCTACCGAACTGGGTGCCAAAGTGATTACAATTTCCGGTCCGGACGGATATATCTACGATCCGGATGGTATCAGCGGCGAAAAGATAGACTATATGCTCGAACTTCGTTCGTCGGGTAATGACATTGTTGCCCCTTATGCAGAACAGTATCCGAATGCTACCTTTGTAGAAGGCAAGCGCCCGTGGGAAGTGAAAGCAGACATCGCGCTTCCTTGTGCTACCCAGAATGAATTAAATGGAGAAGATGCTCAAAATCTCATAAAAAATGACGTACTTTGCGTCGGAGAAATTTCCAACATGGGATGTACTCCCGAAGCAATCGACCTCTTTATTGAACATAAGACAATGTATGCTCCGGGTAAAGCGGTCAACGCAGGCGGTGTTGCCACTTCCGGTCTGGAAATGTCTCAAAACGCAATGCACCTAAGCTGGAGTGCTGCCGAAGTGGACGAAAAGCTCCATGCAATCATGCACGGCATCCATGCACAATGCGTGAAGTACGGCACGGAACCCGACGGATACATTAATTATGTGAAGGGTGCCAACATTGCCGGGTTTATGAAAGTAGCTCACGCAATGATGGGACAAGGCGTTATTTAGAAGACTTTGTTTAGTTGTATTTGTATTTGTGGTTTGCGCTGCTCGCCTCCTGTGACAGGACGCGGGTAGCGCTATTTTTTTGAGATTAACAATATTTTCGCTGGAATTAATTATCTTTGTGGCATGATAGGTTAAATAATGGTTTGTGAATTTGTTATATCAGATAAATAACTCACAACTAATAATTTACCATTGATAGTTTTGTAATTAATAATCATGTAATAAATAAAAAATGCTACAACCCGAATTGAAATTTCGCCGTGACAAGATTCGCAGTCTGATGGTGTCACAGGGCATTGACGCCGCACTTATCACTTGTAATGCAAATTTAATTTACACGTATGGCTGTGTAGTCAGTGGCTATCTTTACCTCCCCCTTCATTCGCCTGCACTATTGTTTTTCAAACGCCCTAATAATATCACAGGAGAACATTCGTTCTCGATTCGCAAACCGGAACAAATCGTTGACCTGTTGAAAGAACAAGGATTGCCGATGCCAACCAAACTGATGTTAGAAGGTGACGAGCTCCCTTATACGGAATATTGCCGTCTGGCCAGCCTGTTTCCGGAAGCAGAAGTTGTAAATGGCACCCCGTTGATTCGTCAGGCACGCAGCGTAAAAACACCTGTAGAAATTGAGATGTTCCGCCGTTCGGGCATTGCCCACGCCAAGGCATACGAGCAGATTCCAAGCGTATATCGCCCCGGTATGACGGACATCGAGTTTTCCATTGAAATAGAACGCCTGATGCGCTTGCAAGGTTGCCTCGGAATTTTCCGGGTATTCGGACGCAGCATGGAAATATTCATGGGTAGCGTACTGACCGGAGACAATGCCGGATACCCCTCGCCCTATGATTTTGCTTTAGGTGGACAGGGACTTGATCCTGCTTTGCCGGGAGGAGCAAATAAAACTCCGCTAAAGGAAGGTCAGAGCGTTATGGTGGACTTGGGAGGTAACTTCAACGGCTACATGAACGATATGAGCCGTGTATTCTCAATAGGAAAGCTGCCCGAAGAGGCTTACACCGCCCATCAGGTTTGTTTGGATATTCAGGAAAAGATTGCTTCCATCGCCAAACCGGGCATTGCTTGTGAAGTGCTTTACGACACAGCTGCCGAAATAGCCAAAGAAGCCGGATTTGCCGACAAATTTATGGGAACAGGGCAACAAGCCAAGTTTATCGGCCACGGTATCGGACTCGAAATTAATGAAGCTCCGGTATTGGCTCCCCGCATGAAACAACAATTAGAACCGGGCATGGTCTTTGCCCTCGAACCGAAAATCGTTATTCCGGGTGTAGGCCCCGTAGGTATTGAAAACTCTTGGGTAGTAACCAATGAAGGAATAGAAAAGCTGACGAACTGCAATGAAGAAATCATTGAATTAAGTTAAACAGATGATGAAAAAGATGTGTCCGTTCTTTGCCGGACACATCTTTTTCTACTAATAATAACACACTTAACCCCCAAAAACAATGAAACAACCTTTCATTCTAACCCTTATGTCCACTGTTACCTGCGCTGCAACAGCCACTAACAAAGCACCGGAAAACACTACACCGCCCCAATCAAATACTCCACCCAATATTCTTTTCATTCTCTGCGATGACATGGGATATGGAGATTTAGGCTGTTACGGTCAACCATTTATCCGCACCCCTCATATAGACACGATGGCGAATGAAGGTATGCGTTTTACACAGGCATACGCCGGCAGTCCCGTCAGCGCGCCTTCCAGAGCTTCATTCATGACAGGGCAACATTCAGGCCACTGCGAGGTGCGAGGCAACAAAGAATACTGGAAAAATGTACCGATCGTGTTGTATGGGCAAAACCAAGAATATTCGATAGTAGGACAACACCCTTATGATTCCGACCATGTAATCTTACCGGAAATAATGAAAGACAATGGCTATACCACGGGTATGTTCGGCAAATGGGCGGGAGGATATGAAGGCTCGCGTTCTACTCCCGACAAACGGGAAATAGATGAATACTACGGTTACATCTGTCAATTTCAGGCTCATCTCTACTATCCCAATTTCCTGAACCGTTATAGTAAAGCGTTGGGCGACACCGGAGTGGTGCGGGTGGTGATGGATGAAAACATCAAATATCCGATGTATGGTCCCGACTACCAGAAACGTCCGCAATACTCGGCCGACATGATTCATCAGAAAGCATTGGAGTGGCTGGACCAACAAGACGACCAACAACCGTTTTTCGGCATATTGACTTACACCTTACCTCATGCGGAACTCGTTCAACCGGAAGATTCCATCCTGAATGAATACAAAGCCAAATTCAACCCGGACAAAGAGTTTAAAGGAAGCGAAGGCTCACGATACAATGCTATTACGCACACTCATGCTCAATTTGCAGGAATGATTACCCGGCTGGATTATTACGTGGGTGAAGTCCTGAAAAAGCTGAAAGAGAAAGGGCTGGACGAAAACACATTGGTTATTTTCTCCAGTGACAACGGCCCTCACGAAGAAGGCGGAGCCGATCCTACTTTCTTCGGCAGAGACGGAAAGCTGCGCGGATTAAAACGCCAGTGTCATGAAGGAGGAATACGTATTCCGTTTATCGCGCGTTGGCCGGGGCACATACCAGCAGGTAAAGTGAACGATCACATCTGTGCTTTTTATGATTTAATGCCTACATTCTGCGAAGTGATCGGCATCAAGGACTACGAAAAGAAATATGGCAATAAAGAAAAAGAAGTCGATTATTTCGATGGGATTTCTTTTGCTCCCACACTGCTGGGTAAGAAAAAGCAAAAGAAACATGATTTCCTGTATTGGGAATTTGATGAAACAGACCAGATTGCCGTACGCATGGACGATTGGAAGATGGTGGTAAAAAAAGGAACACCGTTCCTCTACAACTTAAAAACGGACATTCACGAAGATACTGATATAGCACTCCAACATCCGGACGTTGTAGAAAAGATGAAAGCTATCATCTTCGAACAACATACGCCCAATCCATATTTCTCGGTGACGCTACCCAAACAGTAAACGTACGGATAAAGAAATAATGAGTAATCAGCAGTTAGAAAGCAAGGTTTCATTCATTTCAGTACAGTTCTTAATT
>NC_021017.1:1466035-1499259 GCF_000210075.1 Bacteroides xylanisolvens XB1A | reverse complement strand
AGTTCATTTCAGTACAGTTTTACTCCAATTCAACTACTGATTCGTATAAACCTGTGTTTGAATACTATAATATATCTGTTCCGTCCTTCTATCAGCGCACCGGCGTCAGCCCCATCTTCTTAGCCCGCTCGAGCATGAAAGCATGAGCAGCCTCATATTCGTTCGGAATCACTCCATCCAAGATAGCATCCTTTATAGCACTTTTCAGAACACCGACTTCACGACAAGGTTCCAAACCGAAAATCTCCATAATTTCTTCTCCACTCACGGGTGGCTGGAAGTTACGGACACGGTCTTTCTCCTCCAAATCCTTCAGTTTTTGTCGAACCAACTGGAAGTTATTCAGGAAACGCTGCTTACGTTCCATATTCTTGGAAGTAATATCCGCTTCACAGAGCATCATCAAGTCGTCAATGTCATCTCCCGCTTCAAAGAGCAGACGGCGTACAGCCGAGTCTGTCACCACATCATCCGCGATAACAATCGGACGCATGTGCAGGCTAACCAGCTTCTGCACGTACTTCATCTTCTCATTCATCGGCAACTTCATCTTGCGGAAGATATGCGGAATCATCTTTTCACCGATAAAATTATGATTATGGAACGTCCATCCCGCTTTCGGTTCCCAACGTTTCGTGACAGGCTTGGCAATGTCATGCAGCAAAGCAGCCCAGCGTAACCAAAGATTATCAGTCTTCTTGCTGATATTATCCAGCACTTCCAATGTATGATAAAAATTATCCTTATGCGAACGTCCGTTCCGTGTTTCCACTCCCTGCAAGGCAGCAAATTCCGGGAAAATCAACGGCAGCAAACCGCTACGTTCCAAATCAATAAAACCTTTTGAGGGAATCGGAGACAGAATAATCTTATTCAGTTCGTCCGCAATACGTTCACGGGAGATAATTTCAATCCGTTCCTTATTCCGACAAAGCGATTCGAAAGTATCATCGTCAATGTAAAAGCCCAGTTGCGTAGCAAAACGGATGCAACGCATCATGCGTAAAGGATCATCGCTGAAAGTGATATCCGGGTCGAGCGGAGTGCGAATTGTCTTTTCCTTCATATCCTCCATGCCTCCGAACGGGTCTACCAGTTCGCCGAAACGTGCCTTATTGAGACATACAGCAAGAGCATTGATCGTGAAATCACGACGGTTCTGATCGTCTTCCAGTGTACCGTCTTCAACAATCGGTTTGCGCGAATCCCGTTGATAAGACTCCTTACGCGCACCTACAAACTCTACTTCCGTACCTCTGTATTTTACTTGTGCTGTCCCGAAATTCTTGAAAACAGAGACATGAGCACCACGTCCCAACCGTTTTCCAAGAGCTTCTGCCATTGCAATTCCACTTCCTACAACTACTACATCTATATCTTTAGAGGGACGTTGCAGAAAAATATCACGAACGTAGCCACCTACCACATAACACTCCATGCCGAACGCATCGGCCGTTTCGGCTATCTGTCCGAAGATGGGTTCGCTAAAATGCTGCTTCAATTCCTCTTGAGTCAACTCTATCATTCTTTTTAGTTATAAGTTTTGAGGGGACAAAATTACAAAAATAAGGGATATATTTGTATTTTTGCCGCTAATAAAGTGAATGAAGAACAGAACGATGAACAGTGAATGACAAACGGACACTGCTTATTCATGTAAATAATAAAACTAGTAAATAGAATTTGTGATGAAAAAACTGATTATCCTCTTTTGTGGTACGCTGGCATTAGCTGCCTGCGGAAATGGCCTTGAGAAAAAAGCCAATGAAAAACTGATGGTTGCCAAGGCTGCCTACGAACGTGGCGACTATGAAGAAGCTAAGTTGCAAATTGACAGTATCAAGATTTTGTATCCCAAAGCGTTCGAAGCACGTAAGGCGGGACAGGCACTGATGCTTGATGTTGAAACAAAGACACAGCAAAAAACGCTTGCTTATCTGGATAGCGCCTTTCAGGCAAAAACGAAAGAATTCAACGCCATCAAAGACAAATTCACACTAGAAAAAGATGCCGAATATCAACAAGTAGGCAACTACCTCTGGCCTACACAAACCATTGAGAAAAACATGCACCGTTCGTACCTCCGCTTCCAAGTGAACGAGCAAGGCATCATGAGTATGACCTCTATCTATTGCGGTGCCGGCAATATCCACCACAACAAAGTGAAAGTGATTGCTCCTGACGGCAGTTTTGCCGAGACTCCAAGCTCCAAAGACAGCTACGAAACGACCGATATGAACGAGAAAATAGAAAAAGCTGATTACAAACTGGGAGAAGACGGTAATGTAATCGAATTCCTACATCTCAATAAAGACAAAAATATCCGTGTGGAATATATGGGCGACCGTACCTATAAAACAACGATGAGTCCCACCGACCGACTAGCCGCAGCCAATGTTTATGAATTAGCGCAAATCCTCTCTGCAATGGAACAGATTAAAAAAGAACAAGAGGAAGCTAACCTGAAAATCGGATTTATCAATAAGAAAAAAGAACGGAAAGCACAGGAGGAAATTACCGATTAATAAAAAGGAAACTCCATTTGGCAAAAAGAAAACGATCTGTGCGGAAATGAGATAAATGATTTTTTTATTTTTAGACATAAGAACAAAAGAACATAAAGGCTGCGCTTTGAAAATTATTTTTGTTGCTTATTGAACTGCTATTTTATTTTTTGTTCTTTTGTTCTTCTGTCTGAATTATATTCCCATTTAACTAAAAACCGTCAAAAGAGAAGCTATTTAGCAGAAAAAAACATCGGTCAACAATAAAACTGACGGGAATAGTTGTTATTTTTCATAAACGACAACTATTCCCGTCAAATGTATAATAAGCCTCTTTATTCTCTGCGCGGAAGAAAAGGCGTTTCCTGGTATGGAGAAAAGGCGTAGTCTGCCATCATAAAACGGCGTAGCCTGGTAAGCAAAAACGGCGTATCCTCCACATCCTTATTTTACCCTTCTATTCAATTGATTATTAGCCTTTTCCCGTTTTGATTTTCCAACCCGTTTTCCGGTTGTCTTCTTTTTACCGGCTGCGGACTTTGTCTTTCCGACGAAAGGGATTGTTACTTTTTTTGATTGGCATAGACAACACTTATATAAACAGTACTTATATCTGATTCTTATTCTCCTTCGTAATATTCGCCCAAAAACCAGCGAGCCACAAAATCCCAGTTTTCCTGCAACAGTTCCTTTCCATTCTCAAACGGGAACTGTGCTTCCGATAACAGCTCATGTTCCATTCCATATTTCAACAAATCAAACGGGCACAAACCTTCTTCACAAAACAGTTCGTATGCTTCCTCTTCTGCCAGTTCAGCATTGTAGAGCGGGTTGCGTTTGTCCGCAAAATATGGGGCCACATCAGGACCGATCAACAGACCTTTCGGATTGGCGAAAACCACGAAGTTATCAAACTCTTTTAAATCAGGCAACAGAGAATCTTCTTCATCCTCCCACTTCAATGATTGCACAAAGAAAAATTTCAGCGCATCGTAAGAGTCGAAGTACAAAAGCGGTTCACCTTTACTTGCTTCAAGGAAACGCTCAACGTTGGCAGGCATTTTTTCTCCCGGCAAAGCTATCGGCAGAGGCATTCGCTTCTTTTGCATCAATTCCGTTTCCAGCAGCCAATCCGTCGCAAGGTAATCACTGATAGGAGCCAATTCGAACGCAGCATCCAAACGGTTGTATAATACATCTGCAAACTCCAGCAAATCTGCATCCATCGGGTTCTCCACTCCGTCAAAATCATCACCGACCGGTGAATTGATTGCCCACAAAAGGAAAACAACATCTTCACGGTTGATTTCGTCCGGCAGATATTCGTCCGTCAACGTGTAGAAAGGCAGGTAACGTCCGTAGTTTTCCTGATGCCAGTGGATAAATTGACGCCAATTTCCTCCGTTTGCCACGCAATCTTCCAAGTATAAGGCACACGTCAGAGCCACTTGCTTCTGGTCTTCTTCCATGTCTTTCCCACCATATATATAAGATTCAGCCACCAATGGCAATAGCTGATTAGCGAAATCCAGATACCATTTATCCGTATTCACCACCTTTACACGACCGTGAGCGTCCAGCCATGCCTGCATATAAATTTTCTGTTGCTTCATACTACAAACGTTTCAAAGCCAGTTTGATAACCTTTTCTACTGGAGCATCCGGTTCTTCCTTCAAGATAGCCAACACCACCTTTTGCGAAGGCGCGGCAGCAAAACCGAGCATTGTTAATGCAGACACCGCCTCTTCCTGCACTTCCGCATTGGCAGGTTGCAGCAACAGACCTGCGGAAGAACCTCCGCCGGCAGACCCACTCATCGTTTTTATCTTATCTTTCAGGTCGACAATCACCCGTTGTGCAGTCTTCAGCCCGATACCTTTCACCGTTTTCAGCATATTCGCGTTTTCGGTGCTGATTACGTTCACCAATTCGGCAGGTGAGAGCGCCGAGAGAATCATACGTGCCGTGTTTCCCCCGATTCCGGAGACGGAAATCAACAATAGGAAAATCTCCCGCTCCTGCTTCTCGGCAAATCCGTAAAGCACATACGCGTCTTCCCGAATCGCCTCGTGAATATATAGCTTACAGTTTTTCTTTCCCTGAATAGCCGAATAGGTATTCAAGGATATATTGGCGGCATATCCCACCCCGTTACAGTCAATCACTGCGGTTGCCGGACTTAGTTCGGCAAGTTCGCCTCTAATATATTCTATCATAACAGGGACAAAGATAAAACAATTTCACCACAGAGGACACAGAGGCCACAGAGTTTTTTCGATGCAGCACATCACACCCTGATTTGCTTTCATGCGGACCGGTATTGCCTGCTAGTGAAAAAAAATAAAATATTAAAGCGAATGAACCAAAGTTAGTAGTAAATTGTTTACTTTTGCAAGCAAAAGAAAGAAATTTGTTCATTAAAACCAAGAAAAGAATGAAAAAAGTAAGAGCTGCCATCGTTGGTTATGGTAACATCGGACATTATGTACTGGAAGCGCTTCAGGCGGCACCTGATTTCGAAATAGCCGGAGTCGTTCGTCGTGCAGGAGCAGAGAACAAACCGGAAGAGTTGGCAAACTATGCAGTAGTAAAGGACATAAAAGAGTTGGGGGATGTAGACGTAGCTATTCTTTGCACGCCAACCCGCAGCGTTGAGAAATATGCAAAAGAATATCTGGCAATGGGGATTAATACGGTAGACAGTTTCGATATCCACACCGGTATCGTAGACTTACGCCGCACACTGGATGCTGCGGCCAAAGAACATAAAGCCGTATCGATCATCTCTGCCGGATGGGATCCGGGAAGCGACTCCATCGTACGCACCATGCTCGAAGCGATTGCTCCGAAAGGAATCACTTACACCAACTTCGGTCCGGGTATGAGCATGGGACACACAGTAGCCGTAAAAGCTATCGACGGGGTGAAAGCCGCTCTTTCCATGACTATTCCTACCGGCACGGGAATCCACCGCCGCATGGTGTATATCGAACTGAAAGACGGATATAAATTTGAAGAAGTAGCTGCTGCCATCAAAGCAGACCCTTACTTCGTGAATGATGAAACACACGTGAAACTCGTTCCGAGCGTAGACGCTCTATTGGATATGGGTCACGGTGTAAATCTCACTCGCAAAGGTGTATCCGGCAAAACACAGAATCAGTTGTTCGAATTTAATATGCGCATCAATAACCCCGCACTGACAGCACAAGTGCTAGTATGTGTGGCACGTGCTTCGATGAAGCAACAGCCGGGATGCTACACAATGGTAGAAATTCCTGTTATCGACCTTCTCCCCGGCGACCGTGAAGAATGGATCGGACATTTGGTATAATATATTTTATACATAAAATAAAAATTAAATAGAGAAAGGCGATACACCTTTCTCTATTTTTTTCTTTGTGAAGATACTACAAAAAACACAATTATGAGGAAACTGTTCATTCCATCAACCACGACGGTTTCCAACTGGACACCGAGCATTGAGTACGCATCAAATTTTTAAAACCGCAGGGAGTATCATACGCCGATATTTCTTTAAAAAAAGAATAAGGCGAAGAAACGCTTTACGGAAAATAAAGTATCTTTGCGACTCAATATTTTTTGTGACTTAACAATTCAAAAAAAGGAACATTGAAGAACAAACGATACAATAATATAGAAGAATGGGCAAATACCCTTAGCCATGGAATAGGTATTCTGCTTGGAATCGTGGCCGGATATTTGTTATTGGAAAAGGCTTCCAAAAATATAGAGCCGCAGTGGGCAGTTGCTTGTGTATCTGTCTACTTGGCGGGGATGCTTTCTTCTTATGTCAGCTCTACGTGGTATCACGGCAGTCGTCCGGGAAAGCTGAAAGAGCTGCTCCGTAAATTCGATCATGGAGCTATCTATTTGCACATTGCCGGAACCTATACTCCTTTTACCCTGCTCGTTCTGCGGCATGCCGGCGGATGGGGATGGGGAATTTTCGCTTTCGTCTGGCTATCGGCTATCGCCGGTTTCATTCTTAGCTTCAAAAAACTGAAAGAACATAGCAATCTCGAAACGGCTTGTTACGTAGGGATGGGCGCCTGTATATTGGTAGCCATGAAACCTTTGTTAGACCATCTGGGAGAACTGGAAGCCACTACCGCTTTCTGGTGGCTGATTGGCGGAGGAGTTTCGTATATCGTGGGAGCTGTTTTTTATTCGTTGCGCAAACCATATATGCATGCCACTTTCCACTTGTTTTGTCTGGGAGGCAGCATCGGGCATATCATTGCCATCTGGCTGATTCTATAAGGAATAGTAGGGACAAAAAAAGGCTATCTATCCCAGACAGCCAATCTTTGTTAACCTTAAATCTAATACTATGAAAAACACAGTACAAAGATACGGACTTTTCGGTTATCTCCAAATTTTCGAGGCAAAGCAGCCTAACTTATAACACGGTTTAATAAAAAGCAGAGGTTCGTTAACGTTTAACGCAATAAAGTTAAAAATTAACGAATCGTTTATTAACTATTTAAATGATTGAATGATCGGACCAAGTAAAAATTGTTGTTGGCGAGTTCCCTCCTAAAAGATAGTGACGCTATCCGATACAAATAGCGACGCTATATGACAATGATACCGTCACTATCCCAAGCATATACCGTCACTATCTTTTCTACGTCAATCGGAGGGCTTACGTCCACTTATAGCATATACCAACAATGATTGTTGCCTGATCTGAATTATCTCTAAAGCCTCTCTCTAAAGTTGAAACAAACAGATTCGCCAATTCGTTATATATAAAAGAGTAATTTAAAACAATTACAAAGCATAAATTTATGGACTGGGAAAATCATCTTATAAAGCACCTGCAATGGTCGAACTCCATTATCAACCGGGAAGCCAAAGAACACGTAGCCCGTGAAATTGCCGCCACGGCAAAAGACGGAGATGTGATAGGAGCCGGCTCCGGCTCTACAGTCTATCTAACTCTGTTCGAACTGGCGCGACGGATTCGTGAAGAGCACTTGCATATTGAAGTGATTCCCGCCTCTCAAGAAATCTCGATGACTTGCATACAGCTAGGCATCCCACAAACTACCCTTTGGAACAAGCGCCCCGACTGGACATTTGACGGAGCGGACGAAGTAGACCCACAGCAAAACTTGATTAAAGGACGTGGCGGAGCTATGTTCAAAGAAAAACTGCTCATTAGAAGCAGCCGCAAAACATTCATCATCATCGACCCCAGCAAGCGCGTCAATCAGTTGGGAAATAAATTTTCCATTCCGGTAGAGGTCTTTCCGGACTCACTAACTTATGTAGAGCATGAGCTGCAACGACTGGGTGCATCAGAAATCGTCCTGCGTCCAGCCCACGGCAAAGACGGGCCTGTCTTTACAGAAAACGGAAATTTCATCCTCGACACTCGTTTTAACTATATTGATTCTTCGCTCGAAGAACAACTCAAAACCATTACCGGTGTCATAGAGAGCGGTCTTTTCATAGGTTATGATGTCGAAGTTATCATGGCAGAGTAAAACAACGTAAACTGGAAAATCGCATTTTGTAAGGAAATGAATTTATTTACCACAGAGGCCCCAGAGGTGAATCTTGTTCATGCCTGTACGGTTTTGATTCTTTTCATTTATATACCGCTATGCACTGTTTCAGCCTATTCTAACAAGGGTATATTCTCACTGCAATGAGAAAAAGTTCTCATTACTATGAGTATTTCTTCTCATTACTATGAGTATTTTTTCTCATTACTATGAGTATTTTTTCTCATAGGGATAAGTATAGTTGAGAAATGTATTTCCCACAAAACACAGATATTAAAACGTCATCAAACATATTTTTATTCAAAGCCGAAGATAGTTGAAATAATAGTGAAAACACTGGGAAATTCATTAAAAATTCGGGTAGAATATTACCCCCCATCTCAAAATCAATGAGAAAAAGAGACTACTAAATAAACAAGAACAGATAAAGGAAATTTCAATAAAAGAAACCGGAAGAACCGGACAATTTGCGAAAATAGAAACAACTGAAAAACAATAAGATAGAAGAAGAAAACACGAAAAAACAGGAAGAAAAAAGATCAATAAGTCTTAGCAGAACTTGGTACATTTGCGATTGTAAACTTACCGTCAATATCAGTGATAGTACCAAGGGTAGTGCCATTCACCAATATTGAAGCACCTACGACAGGTTGTCCATCTTCTTCAGAAGTAACCAAACCGGTAACTCTAGATGTCTGCGCTGTCATCAGACCTATACCTATAAAAAGGAAGGTCATTAAGAACATCAATTTTCTTTTCATAAATTCTCTCTTAAATTTAACCTATAAACAGATTTTTTGTCTCTAACAGGTTGCAAAGATAACACTAATTATGACAAACCGGAAAAAGTGTTACGTATTTAACTAAAAAGTATTATTTTGCAAGCTCCCATCTAGTAAAAACCAACAAACTATAACTAGAAATATTCAATTTAATATATTTTAAAATAGAATTTCTATCATAAAGATAGCGTCTAAAAAGATATTTTCAAGATAAAAAGAACATTATTTCCTCCCAAATGGTATCTTTTTATCATTTTACATCTCCCAAAAGACTAAAGAACTATTAACAATGATGAAAACTGAAACGACCATGTACCAAGTTCTGCTAAAACTTTGCGCATTTCTTATGTAGGAATGATTTCGCAGGACGTTTCCATCAAACCGGGAGTAATAAAAGTCGTATTAAAAAGTGACGCGAAGGCTCTGGATGAGGTTGTAGTGACAGCCATGGGTATCTCGCGTGAAAAGAAAGCACTGGGTTACGCCGTTCAGGACGTAAAATCAGATCAGCTGACGCAAGCTGCCAACTCCAATCTGGCAGGAGCGCTGCAAGGTAAAGTATCCGGTTTGGACGTTAAGCCTTCAAGTGGTATGCCAGGAGCTTCTTCACAGATCACCATCCGTGGTGCACGTTCCTTCTCGGGTGACAACACTCCGCTTTACGTTATCGACGGAATGCCGGTAACCAGTACGCCGGACGTTAGTACAGACATACAGAACAATGGTAGTGTGAGCGGAGCCGACTTCGCCAACCGTGCGGTAGATATCGACCCTAATGATATTGAAAGTATCAACATTTTGAAAGGACAGGCTGCTTCTGCACTTTATGGTATCCGTGCTTCCAATGGTGTGATTATCATCACAACCAAAAGTGGTAAAGGGCTGGAAAAAGGCAAACCGCAGGTTAGCTTCTCTTCTAATGTCAGCTTCGATGTAGTAGGTCGTCTGCCGGAGTTCCAGAAAACATACGCACAAGGTTCGGGTGGAAAATTCAGTGCCACATCGGGAACCTCCTGGGGACCTAAGATTTCCGAACTTCCCAACGATGCGACATACGGTGGTAACACGGACAACAAATACACTCAACAGTATGGTAAGCAACAAGGAAAATATTATGTTCCCCAACGTGCGTCAGCCGGCCTTGATCCATGGGTCACTCCACAGGCGTATGACAATGCTAAAGAATTCTTCGACACAGGAATCACCTGGAGCAATTCATTGAATGTAGCGCAGATGCTCGACAAAAGCTCCTACTCTATCTCATTGGGAAATACACATCAGGACGGTATTATCTCAAGCACTGGTATGGACAGATATAATGTAAAGGTTAGCGCCGACACCAAACTGACTAACAACTGGAGTTCCGGATTTACAGCTAACTATATCACTACTTCTATCGACAAGGCAGTGACTTCCGGTAACGGTCTGTTGAGAACGGTTTACGCAGCTCCTCCCAGCTATGATCTTGCAGGGATTCCAAGTCACGTAGACGGTAACCAGTACACACAGAATTCTTTCCGTGGTAGCTTTGACAACGCTTATTGGGCGATGGACAACAACAAATTCACAGAAGACACCAACCGTTTCTTCGGAAATGTATACGCAAGCTATCAGACTGATTTCGGTACAACTAACCACAAGTTGAACGCAAAATACATGGTCGGCGTGGATGCTTACACTACTCACTATGTAGACAGCTACGGATACGGTAGTAACACGGGTGGCGGTCGCGGACAAATCGAAAACTACGGTTGGACGAACGCTACATACAACTCTTTGCTGACCATCAACTACGACTGGCACATCAATGAGGACTGGGGACTGAACGCCGTATTGGGTAATGAAATTATCCAAAGCAACAGAAAGAAGTATTATGAATATGGTACGAACTACAACTTCCCGGGATGGAACCACATCAACAACGCCACTACTCAACAGACAGAGGAAGAGACGTGGAAAAACCGCACAGTGGGATTCTTCGGTAACGTATCGGCTTCTTACAAAAATATGCTTTATCTGACCCTCACCGGACGTCAGGACTACGTATCTAATATGCCACGCAACAACCGTTCGTTCTTCTATCCTTCTATTTCAGCAGGTTTTATCCTGACGGAACTGGATGCATTGAAAAACAATGTTGTTAATCACGCTAAATTGAGAGTATCTTATGCGGAAGTAGGACAAGCAGGAGATTTCCTCGAAAACTACTACTCAACTCCGACATACGGAGGTGGTTTCTATATGCTGACTCCAATCATGTATCCGATGAAAGGTACTACCGCCTATACTCCGTACTACACGATTTTTGACCCGAAACTGAAACCACAGAACACACGTTCGTACGAAGTGGGTGCTGATGTGAACTTCCTCGATAACTTAATCACATTCAGTTATACGTACTCACGCCAGAATGTGAAAGACCAGATTTTTGAAGTGCCTTTGGCTTCTTCTACCGGTGCCAGCAAACTGCTCACCAACGGTGGTAAGATTCATACCAACACGCACGAATTCACTCTCGGCTTCAACCCCATCCGGACGAAGAATATCAACTGGGATTTTGCATTCAACTGGACGAAAATCGACAACTACGTAGATGAACTGGCACCGGGCGTAGAAAATATCTCTCTGGGTGGTTATGTTACTCCACAGGTACGCGCTTCAGCAGGTGAAAAATTCCCTGTAATCTATGGTGTAGGTTACAAGAGAGATGAAAACGGCAATCGTCTGGTAGACGAAAACGGTCTTCCTATCGCTGGTGAAGCACAGGTAATCGGTAAGGTTTCTCCGGACTTCCTGATGGGATTCAACACCACATTACGCTTATGGAAGTGTACAATCAGCGCAGTACTCGACTGGAAACAGGGTGGTCAGATGTATAGTAGAACAACCGGACTTGCAGACTACTACGGTGTCAGCAAGAGAACGGAAAACCGCGAAGGTACCATCATCTTCGACGGATACAAAACCGATGGAACTAAAAATGATATCGCCATCACTGGCGCAAACGCACAACAGGTATATTACAGCCGTCTGAACGATATTGACGAATCTTCAGTATATGACAACTCTTTCATCAAACTGCGTGAAGTGGCTGTCAACTACAAAATTCTTCAAAAACGTTCAATGGAACTTTCTGTAAACGCATTTGCCAGAAATATCCTAATCTGGGCTCAATTGCCTGACCTCGATCCGGAAGCCAGTCAGGGTAACAACAACATGGCAGGAGCATTTGAAGATTATTCAATGCCGCAAACAGCTAGTTTCGGCTTTGGTTTCAACATTAAATTTTAATCTGCAAGACAATGAAAAAATATAAATCAATAGGAAAATTGCTGGCAGTTTCTTTCTTGACTGCTGCCATTGCTTCTGCTTGTACGGAAGATGCAATGGATAAAATCAATGAAAACCCTAACAATCCGCTGGATGCGCCCGCTAAGTTTTTGATTACAGACTTAGGTGTAAACACTGGATTCAGCACTGTGGGAGGGGATTTTTCACTCTATTCCTCTGTTTACATAGAACATGAAACGGGTATATCAAACCAGCTTTACCGTGCGGAAGTACGTAGCGGAGAGCCTACAACGGCTACTACTTACAATAACGCATGGATCAACGTCTACGCAAATATCAAGAACGCTAAAATCGTTATCAAGAAGTGCGAAGAAGATCCCTCAGAAAAAGGAAATGTAGTGACGGAAGCAATTGCTAAAATCTTGCTCGCCTACAACGGAGCTGTGGCAGCCGATGTGTTCGGGAATACACCGTACAGCCAGACTGGTATCCTTAACCCGGACGGCACACCAATGTATATGCAGCCTAAAATAGATACGCAGGAAAGCATTTACCAGGAAGTGATGCAGAATCTGGATGATGCTATCACTCTACTGAATAACGGTACTGCCAAAGATACAGGCTTGTCCGGTGCAGTCGGTTCTAAAGACTTGATCTATGGTTCAAACACCAGTACACAAGCAAGTATGTGGCTCAAGACAGCTTATGCGTTAAAAGCACGTTATACAATGCGTTTGCTCAATAAAAGTGCCAACAAGACAACAGACCTTCAGAATATTCTCACTTATGTGAGCAAATCATTTGCTAATGCAAGTGAAGAATGTAAACTGGCTATTTATGATGCTGACTCACAACTAAATCCGCTTTGGGCATTTAGCTACAGCCGTAACAGTTTGGCAGCTAGTGCAAGCCTGATTGAAAAATTTGTTGAACGCAATGACCCTAGAGCACCGCAAGCGTTTCTGGAACCCGACCCCAGCGGAGACTTCCCTGCTGGTTATGCAAGTGGTACGCAAGCTACAGACATCGCAAGTATCAAAGCAGCTCCTAACGGAACCCCGCAAGAGTTGCAGAACAATTATGGTATGTCAATGATATCATGGGCAATGTCGGCTCCGACTCTTTTAATCAGTTATCATGAAGTGAAATTCCTCGAAGCAGAAGCATTATGCCGCTTGGGAGGCAGACTGGATGAAGCTAAGAGTGCTTTAAAAGCTGCAATCACTGCCGGATTCGAGAATCTGGAAAACTCAATTATAGATGCCGCTGACACTTGGGTAGCTGATGGCGACAGTGATTTGGGTGCAGATGTAGCAGAAACCTATTTCACGGATGAAGTAGAACCGTTATTCGATGCCAACCCTCTGCAAGAGACAATGATACAGAAGTATCTCGCCTTCTTCGGTGCATCCGGCGAATCACTGGAAGCCTATAACGACTACCGTCGTTTGAAAGGTGCAGGAGAAAACTTCATTGTACTGAAGAACCCGCTGAACAACAATAAGTTCCCATTGCGCTTCGGTTATGGAGCAGACGACGTATTGGCAAATCCTGAAGTGAAAGCTGCTTTCGGTGATGGCCAGTATGTATATAGCGAAGCTGTCTGGTGGGCCGGCGGAAACAAATAATGAACTTAAAATCTCTCAAAGGAGAGACTTTACATAGAGTCGTTTCTGTACTCTAACAAATTAACAGAGGCGAACAAAAATAGGCCAACCGTGAGGTTCGCCTATTTTATTTTATCCAATTTCATCAGATGAATGCTCAAATAATAATAGAGAAAAAGGAATATTCAACGGCATCTTTTACATACCATTTTTCTACCCGACCATACTCTTTTCCTACTTTATTCCGTATTTAACGTTTAAGCACCTTTTAAATAAATTAAAAAAAATCTCGTACGAATCAATTTCACCACTGCAAATCGGGTAGATATTTGCTTAAAGTAGTGCGGAGAATACTCAAAGTAATAGGTTTCACCAACACTTCAGTTGCTCCTGCGTTCATTGCGTTTTCCTTATCCGAGCTGAAAGCATAAGCTGTCTGCATGATAATAGGAATTTCGGTATTAGACTCACGAATTATCTTCGTTGCCTCCAACCCGTTCATCACCGGCATCTTGATATCCATCAGCATTGCTTTGGTTCTTTCCTGATGCTGTTGAAACAACTCCACCATTTCCTGCCCATTTTTAGCCCACTCGATATCACACTTTTTGCCTATGATAGCCTTGATTAATTTAAAGTTGCTGTCATCGTCTTCAGCTACTAAAATTAAGGGTCTGAATTCATTCATTTGTTCGCTTTCCATATCGCTTATATATTGTTTTTTTATCTGTTTTTTGAGATTAATCTCCCTTTTCAGCCCGCAAGTTATAAAAAAGATTCATATATTTCGCTATCTTTGCGCCTCAATTTAAAAGAATAGTATGATTTCTGTTGACGGACTAGCCGTAGAGTTTGGCGGCACTACTTTATTTAGTGATATTTCTTTCGTAATTAATGAAAAAGACCGCATCGCACTGATGGGTAAAAATGGGGCGGGAAAAAGTACGCTGCTGAAAATTTTGGCAGGCGCACGACAACCGACACGTGGAAAAGTTTCCGCGCCCAAAGATTGCGTAGTAGCCTATCTGCCTCAACATCTGATGACGGAAGACGGAAGAACAGTGTTTGACGAAACGGCACAGGCTTTTTCACATCTGCATGAAATGGAAGCGCAGATTGAAAAACTGAACAAAGAGCTCGAGACACGGACGGACTACGAGAGCGACAGTTACATGGCGCTGATTGAAGAAGTGTCTGCCTTGAGCGAGAAGTTTTATTCGATTGACGCAACTAATTATGAAGAGGATGTGGAAAAGGCATTGCTCGGATTAGGGTTCACCCGGAGCGATTTTCAACGCCAGACGAGTGATTTCAGCGGTGGATGGCGGATGCGCATCGAGCTCGCTAAGTTGCTGTTGCAGAAACCGGACGTACTCTTGCTCGATGAGCCGACGAATCATCTGGATATTGAATCTATTCAATGGTTGGAAGATTTCCTTATTAATAACGGGAAAGCAGTTATCGTAATCAGCCACGACCGCAAATTCGTGGATAATATTACAACACGCACCATCGAAGTGACGATGGGACGTATTTATGATTATAAAGTGAACTATTCCCAATATCTGCAACTGCGTAAGGATCGCCGCGAACAGCAGCAGAAGGCATACGACGAGCAGCAGAAGTTTATTGCTGAAACGAAGGAGTTCATCGAACGATTCAAAGGAACATATTCAAAGACGTTGCAGGTACAGAGCCGCGTCAAAATGCTGGAAAAGCTGGAATTGCTCGAAGTCGATGAGGAGGATACTTCTGCATTGCGACTGAAATTCCCGCCTTCACCCCGTTCGGGCAGTTATCCAGTTATCATGGAAGGTGTTGGAAAGGCATACGGAGAGAAAGTGGTGTTCCGCAACGCTAACCTGACGATTGAGCGTGGTGATAAAGTAGCTTTTGTCGGTAAAAACGGTGAAGGTAAATCTACACTCGTGAAATGTATCATGAAGGAAATCGAACATGACGGTACACTGACTCTAGGACATAATGTACAAATCGGATATTTCGCTCAAAATCAGGCTTCGTTGATGGATGAAAACCTGACAGTTTTCCAAACGATTGATGATGTAGCCAAGGGGGATATCCGGAACAAGATTCGTGATTTACTGGGTGCCTTCATGTTTGGTGGTCCCGAGGAATCAATGAAGAAGGTGAAAGTACTTTCGGGTGGGGAGCGTACCCGCCTTGCCATGATTAAATTGCTGTTGGAACCTGTCAACCTCCTGATCCTGGATGAGCCGACGAATCATCTGGACATGAAAACGAAAGATATCCTGAAACAGGCATTGCTGGATTTTGACGGCACACTGATTGTTGTTTCACACGACCGTGATTTCCTCGACGGACTGGTGAGCAAGGTGTATGAGTTCGGTAATCAAAAGGTGACGGAACATCTTTGTGGTATTTACGAGTTCCTCGAAAAGAAAAAAATGGATTCGTTGCAAGAACTGGAAAAGAAATAATAAATAATAAAAAGAGGGTATCGGCTGCAGGCGGAATAAAAGTATTTGTATATTTGCAACATCATTTATAACAGGCAGTTAGAAAAAAATGGATGAAACAAGGCAGTTATACATTATAAGCGGATGTAACGGAGCTGGTAAAACAACAGCTTCCTACACTGTACTGCCTGAAATTTTATTATGCAAAGAGTTCGTTAATGCGGATGAAATCGCCAAAGGTTTATCACCGTTCAATCCGGAAAGTATGGCTATAGAAGCCGGCCGTCTGATGTTGAAACGTATTAATGAACTATTAGCTGCTAAAGTAAGTTTCTCTATTGAAACAACATTGGCAACCCGTTCATACACCCGGCTCATTCAAAGAGCACAAAATGCCGGATATAAAGTCAGCTTGATTTATTTCTGGCTGAATTCTCCGGAACTTGCCGTCAACCGTGTGTTACAACGGGTCAATGAAGGGGGACATAATGTACCGATGGACGTTATCTACCGCCGATATCAGGCAGGCATTAACAATCTGTTTCAGATTTATATGCCGCGTGTAGACTATTGGCTGTTAGCCGATAACAGTATTTCTCCTCGAGTAATTGTAGCCGAAGGTTACCAACATGGCGAGGATCGAATATATGAACTTGAACTTTTTAAATGCATCAAGAATTATGTCAAATAATGAAATGCAAGAATTGAGCGATAAATTACGACGCGGTCTTCAGCTGGCAGAAAAGCGATTGCTGGAAAAAAATGCTCGCAATGGTAAACTCCTTAGTCAGGGAACACCAGATGGAAAAGTAATTTATGTATCAGCAACAGAATTGCTGGAACGTTTGCAAGAAAAAGAAAAGGAATCAATAAAAAAATAAATTCTCTAAAAGAAAGGATGAAAGGGAAGAAACGAATAATAGTAACTCTGCTGTTTTTAATCAACATCATAATGTTGGTGGCAGCCGTTATTCCCCATCACCATCACCCCAACGGAATGATTTGCATGAAGCAGGACTTGCCTGTAGAACAGCAATGTCCCACGCATCATCATCACCCGGGAAACGATTCATGTTGCAGCAGCGAATGTATGACTCGTTTCTACTCTCCCACTCCATCCGTACATACGGATAGCGGACCGGATTATGTATTCATCGCTACCCTGTTCACGGATGTAATCATCGAACATCTATTACGGCCACAAGAGAGACGGATTAAGAACTATTACGTCTACCGAGACTCTCTGCATGGCACGGATATACACCGTGCCACTCCTCTTCGTGCCCCTCCCTACTCTGTTTTTGCGTAAAAGCGTAAATGCAAATCAGTTGCATTTGCGTTACCTTATCTTTGTAGCGTAAAAAACAGTAAAATTTAGTAGGAAAATATCATTATGAAAAAACTTATTTTCGTAGGAATCCTAGGCTTATTCGTGCTGGGTTCCTGTAATAATAGTACCGTCACACACACACACAATGAACACGATCATGCCACAGAAGGACATAATCACGAGGCAGAGGGTTCCGATCATTCTCATGAAGGCGAATGTAGCGGAGAACACAACCATGAAGCGACCGATGGACATAACGAGTCTGCCGAAGTGCACAGTGATGAAATCATCCTTCCGAAGGCAAAAGCTGAAGCAGCCGGTGTCAAGGTGAGCGTTATCGAACCTGCACCTTTCCAGCAAGTGATTAAAACCAGCGGACAGGTACTGGCTGCCCAAGGTGATGAATCGGTTGCCGTAGCTACAGTGGCCGGCGTTGTATCTTTCCGTGGAAAAGTAACGGAAGGAATGAGCGTCGGCAGCGGCACGCCGCTAGTCACGATTTCTTCAAAGAATATCACCGACGGTGATCCGGTACAACGTGCCCGCATTGCCTACGAGGTATCTAAGAAGGAGTACGAACGTATGAAAGAGCTTGTTAAAAACAAGATTGTATCTGACAAGGATTTTGCACAGGCAGAGCAAAGTTATGAAAATGCCCGCCTTAGTTACGAAGCCCTTTCCAAGAATCATTCGGCTATCGGCCAAAGTATTACAGCTCCTATTGCAGGATATGTGAAAAGCATTCTTGTGAAAGAAGGCGACTACGTGACCATCGGACAACCGCTGGTGAGCGTGACGCAGAATCGTCGTCTTTTCCTCCGTGCCGAAGTGTCGGAAAAGTATTATCCATACCTCCGTACAATCAGTTCCGCCAATTTCCAGACTCCTTATAATAATCAGGTGTACGAGCTGAAAACATTGAACGGCAAACTTCTCTCTTTTGGAAAAGCTGCCGGAGACAACTCTTTTTATGTGCCTGTCACTTTTGAGTTCGACAATAAAGGGGAAGTGATTCCCGGATCATTCGTAGAGGTGTTCTTGCTTTCTTCAACGATGGAAAACGTACTGTCTCTTCCACGCACGGCACTGACAGAAGAACAAGGTATCTTCTTTATCTACCTGCAACTGGACGAAGAGGGTTATAAAAAACAGGAAGTAACGATAGGAGCCGACAACGGTAAAAGTGTTCAGATCCTGACCGGAGTGAAGGCTGGTGACCGTGTAGTGACCGAAGGTGCTTATCAGGTTAGACTGGCAAGCGCTAGCAATGCCATCCCGGCACATAGTCACGAACATTGATTAAATGAAGAATTAGAAATGAAGAATGAAGAATTTGGCTGCGCAATAATTGGTATATGTTTATTGCACGTGCTGCATAGTCATTCTTAATTCTTCATTTCTAATTCTTCATTCTTAATTCTTAATTCTTAATTCTTAAAGAAATGCTTAATAAAATTATACATTACTCCCTACACAACCGGTTGGTTGTAGTCTGCGCGGCCATCCTCCTGCTAATTGCGGGAACGTATACCGCCATGCATACGGAAGTAGACGTATTCCCCGACCTGAACGCACCTACGGTAGTCATCATGACCGAGGCCAACGGTATGGCTGCAGAAGAAGTTGAACAGCTCGTCACTTTTCCTGTTGAAACTGCCGTAAACGGAGCTACGGGTGTACGCCGTGTCCGCTCTTCTTCTACCAACGGATTTTCCGTTGTCTGGGTAGAATTTGATTGGGGAACCGATATTTATCTCGCTCGCCAGATTGTTAGCGAGAAGTTAGCAGTGGTCAGCGAATCACTGCCGGTCAACGTTGGTAAACCGACACTCGGCCCACAATCTTCCATCTTGGGCGAAATGCTCATCGTCGGTCTGACTGCCGACTCCACTTCGATGCTCGATCTTCGTACGATTGCGGACTGGACTATCCGTCCCCGTCTATTGTCTACCGGAGGAGTGGCACAGGTTGCCGTACTCGGAGGAGATATCAAAGAATATCAGATTCAGCTGGATCCCGAACGGATGCGTCATTACGGCATTTCGATGGGAGAAGTGATGGCTGTGACACAGGATATGAACCTGAACGCAAATGGAGGTGTGCTCTACGAATTTGGAAATGAATATATTGTACGCGGTGTACTTTCAACTTCTAAAACAGAGCAACTTGGCAAAGCGGTAGTAAAGACAGTGAACAACTTCCCTGTCACGCTGGAAGATATTGCGGACGTAACCATCGGACCGAAAGCCCCGAAACTGGGAACTGCTTCAGAGCGTGGAAAATCTGCCGTACTGATGACTATTACCAAACAGCCGGCTACCAGTACGCTGGAACTGACGGATAAACTGGAAGCATCTTTGAAAGACCTGCAAAAGAACCTGCCACCAGACGTAAAAGTTTCAACGGACATATTCCGTCAAAGCCGCTTTATCGAAAGTTCCATCGGCAATGTGAAGAAATCACTCTTTGAAGGAGGTATTTTTGTAGTAATCGTACTCTTCCTGTTCCTGGCAAATGTGCGCACTACATTAATTTCATTGGTAACGCTGCCTCTTTCCCTGCTTGTTTCGATTCTGACGCTGCATTACATGGGACTGACAATCAACACCATGAGTCTAGGAGGTATGGCGATAGCCATCGGCTCATTGGTAGACGACGCCATCGTCGATGTGGAAAACGTATATAAACGACTGCGGGAGAACCGTCAGAAAGCAGAAGCGGAAAGGTTAAGTACACTCGAGGTGGTATTCAATGCTTCGAAAGAGGTGCGGATGCCTATACTTAATTCTACGCTGATTATCGTTGTCAGCTTTGTACCGTTGTTCTTCCTTAGCGGAATGGAAGGCAGAATGTTGGTTCCGCTGGGCGTTGCCTTTATCGTAGCATTGTTCGCGTCGACAGTAGTTGCTCTGACGCTGACTCCGGTGCTCTGTTCTTATCTATTAGGAAGCAATAAGACAAACAAGGAACTGAAAGAAGCTCCCCTTGCCCGTTGGATGAAAGGGATTTATGAAAAGGCACTGACTTGGGTGCTGGCACACAAACGAGTGACACTTGGAAGTACAATCGCACTCTTTGTAGTTGCGCTCGGAGTGTTCTTTACCCTCGGACGCAGTTTCCTTCCTTCCTTTAATGAAGGATCGTTCACCATCAATATCAGTTCTCTACCGGGTATTTCACTGGAAGAAAGCAATAAAATGGGACATCGGGCAGAAAAGTTATTGATGACGATTCCCGAAATACAAACCGTAGCCCGGAAAACGGGACGTGCCGAACTGGACGAACATGCATTAGGGGTAAACGTTTCTGAAATAGAAGCTCCGTTTGAACTGAAAGATCGTTCGCGCAGTGAACTGGTAGCTGATGTACGTGAAAAGTTGGGTACTATCACCGGGGCAAATATAGAAATCGGACAACCAATCAGCCACCGTATCGATGCTATGTTATCGGGTACGAAAGCGAATATCGCTATCAAGCTGTTCGGAGACGATCTGAATAAAATGTTCTCACTCGGTAATCAAATTAAAGGAGCTATCAGTGATATTCCCGGTGTCGCCGACCTGAACGTGGAGCAACAGATTGAGCGTCCGCAGCTGAAAATACAGCCTAAACGGGAAATGCTGGCTAAATTCGGTATTACTCTGCCGGAGTTCTCGGAATATGTGAACGTAGCTTTGGCTGGAAAAGTGATCTCGCAGGTTTATGAGCAAGGCAAGAGTTTCGATCTGATCGTGAAAGTGAAGGATGATGCCCGGGATGAAATAGAAAAAATCCACAACTTGATGGTAGACACGAATGACGGTCGCAAAGTTCCTTTGAGCTATGTAGCAGAAGTGGTATCGGCCATGGGACCAAATACGATCAACCGCGAGAATGTAAAACGTAAAATTGTGATTTCTGCCAATGTGGCCGACCGCGATTTGCGTAGTGTTGTCAATGATATTCAGAAGCGCATCGACACATCGGTGCAACTACCCGAAGGTTATCACATCGAGTATGGCGGACAGTTTGAAAGTGAGCAGGCTGCCAGCCGGACACTGGCGCTGACTTCATTTATCAGCATCGTAGTAATCTTCTTATTATTGTATAATGAGTTCCGCAGCGTGAAAGAGTCGGGCGTCATCTTGCTGAATCTTCCGCTGGCACTGATCGGTGGTGTATTTGCTTTGGTGATTACAACAGGAGAAGTCAGTATTCCGGCTATCATCGGTTTCATTTCCTTGTTCGGTATTGCAACGCGTAACGGTATGTTGCTCATCAGCCACTACAATCATTTGCAAAAGGAAGAAGGTTTGAATGTGTACGATAGTGTAATCCGAGGTTCTCTCGACCGGCTGAATCCGATTTTGATGACGGCATTGTCTTCTGCACTGGCACTGATTCCATTGGCACTCGGCGGCGACTTGCCCGGTAACGAAATTCAAAGTCCGATGGCAAAAGTGATTTTAGGAGGGTTATTAACGTCTACTTTTTTGAACGGTTTTATCGTTCCGATTGTTTATCTGATGATGCATCGGAAAAAGGCCCAGGAAAGCCTGTAGCGGGTGATGTTTTTCCTCGGTGAGGAAACCATCGTTCCCCGGTGAGGAACCAAGTGTTTCTCGGTGAGAAACGGGTCGTTCCTCGGTGCCAAACAAATAGATGTCTTATCATAAAGTATCTATCAACAATAGCTTGTAATAAATAAAGAAATTAGAAATGAAACAAATCATGACCATAAGCGCTGCACTTCTTTTCTTAACCATAGGCGAAGTGCAAGCCCAAAACGGAATTGAACAGGTATTGAAGAATATCGAAACGAACAATAAGGAGTTGCAGGCAAACGAGCAACTGATTACTTCGCAGAAGCTGGAAGCTAAAACGGATAATAACCTGCCTGATCCTACTCTTTCTTACGCACATCTATGGGGAGCGAAAGATAAAAGCGAAACAATCGGCGAACTGGTTGTTTCACAAAGCTTTGATTTCCCTAGTTTATATGCTACACGCAACAAGTTGAATCGTCTGAAAGCCGGAGCTTTTGACAGTCAGTCGGATGTTTTCCGTCAAGAGAAGCTGTTACAGGCGAAAGAACTTTGCCTGGATATTATCATGCTTCGTCAGCAAAAGCATATTCTGGAAGAACGCCTCCGCAATGCGGAAGAACTTGCAAAGATGTATGCCAAGCGTCTTCAAACGGGAGATGCAAATGCTCTCGAAACCAACAAAATCAATCTGGAACTGTTGAATGTCAGAACAGAAGCGTCTCTGAACGAAACAGCACTCCGCAACAAACAGCAGGAACTGAATACGCTGAATGGTAATATTCCGGTAGTTTTCGAGGAAAACCAATATCCGGCTATACCTTTCCCTACTGATTATCAAATATTGAAGTCGGAAGTCATGGCAACGGACCGTACTCTTATGGCACTCGGCAACGAAAGTCTTGTTGCCCGTAAACAGATTGCTGTCAATAAATCACAATGGCTACCCAAACTGGAACTCGGCTACCGCCGGAACACAGAAACAGGCGTACCTTTCAACGGTGTAGTGGTAGGTTTCTCTTTCCCACTTTTCGAAAACCGGAATAAGGTAAAAATCGCTAAAGCACAGGCTCTTAACATTGACTTGCAAAAGGATAATGCTACCCTGCAAGTGGAGTCCGAATTGGCACAGCTTTACCGGGAAGCGAAAACACTGCATGCTTCGATGGAAGAATACAGCAAGACTTTCCAGTCGCAACAAGATCTGTCACTGCTGAAACAGGCTCTGACAGGTGGACAGATTAGTATGATTGAATATTTCGTTGAAGTTTCTGTCATCTATCAAAGCCATCAAAATTATCTGCAACTGGAAAATCAGTACCAGAAAGCAATGGCACGGATTTACAAGAGTAAACTATAAATAGTACATAAAATCCTTTAGACATGGATTACGCTGAACATACTAATTTCTATTTTAAGTGATGTAAGTATGTTTATATAATAATTTCAGGCACGGATTACACAGATTTCACGGATTACGCTGTTACTTTATGACAATCATATTTCTAAAAGCCGTGAAATCCGTGTAACCCGTGCCTGAATATATCTCCCCTCTCCCTCTCATTTTCTTCAAGTTCCAACTAAATATTTCAAAATAATATGTTACATTTGCAACGAACATAAAATACAGATTATGAGACCTAAACAATTCTATCTATTCATGTTATGTTGCATCCTTACACTATTCAGTGGATGTAAAGAGGATGAAGAAAATCCACTTCGTTTTTACAACAGTGAATATGAAGTGCCCATGGGTGGCAGACGTTACCTTGGACTGGAAAGCGGAAATGGTGATTACTCACTTGAAGTTAAAGACACACGCATCGCAAGCGCAGGAACCGAAACCGGCTGGACCGGAGTACCTGCCGGACGTATGATTTATGTTACCGGTATTCTCACCGGGCAAACTTATCTGACAGTAACGGACAACGCCACACAAGAAACCTGCACCCTGCCAATCAAGGTTGTCGACAATTACGAGGATATAAAGTTGCTCCGCAGCTACTTGTCTAATTTACCCAACGGAGACGCAAATCTTCTGCCCGGCATTTCCGACATTTTTCTAATTAACAATCACGCACGGGATGCTTATTTTTTCAAACAGGGAGAACAAACAGCTTTTTCATCCGGACTAACCTTAATAACTCGAGGAAGTTACAAACTGGAAAAAGAAGAAGGAAATAATGAGAAAGCTATACTGACTCTCACCTTTTCGGAAGATGCGGCAACACCTATTTCCAATCATAAATTCATCTTGTGGGGAAACGCATACGTATTTCACCGCTTGGATAAAAGCTTGAATCTGAATTGGAATACTCCACCCATCGGAGAAACGCGGACATCACCTGCACCACTTCCTTCCTACACGCTGGAAGAAATCGCTGGAGGTGAACCAGGCACAGGCAAACAAATTAGTTTTACCCTTTCCGAACAGGAAATACCTGCCGGAATACTGCCTTAATCAGCAGGGTCTTCTTTAATCAACTGTACTTTCCGATAATATGCGTATATTTTCCGGCAAGTATCCGCTACGGATACGCCATTCTTGCGGATAAAGATTATTGGCACGATTGCCGATATTCTTCACAAATCCGAGAGGAATATGCCGGTACGTAAGCAAAACATATCCACGAGGGGCTGTTACCGGCAAGGTAATGGCCTCTTTTCGTAAATAAGTGATAGCCTGTTTATAACTTATTTCTTCCGTAGCGAAAGCTTCCCGGCATAAAAGTGAACTACACATCGCCAATGCATGGTCAGGTATCAAATCCTTTCCTTTCACTTCTCCTATCTCCACTCCTGCCGATACGATTTTCAGGCATTGTTTCATTGCCATTAATTCATCAGCATAATGCTTTGAAAAAGCCTGGATACTTGTTCCTTCTGCCGACAATATATACTTGTCCGAATTTTCATCATTCAGCCAACTTTTTGCAATATTCAGCTGTTCTTTCGAAACAGGAGAAGATGCTGCTCCTCCTTTCTTATCTTTCTTTTTAGAAGTCTTCTCCTTGGCGAAAGAAGATACCGGAATCTCGTCTCCTGTCTCCGGCTTCCGAAAAGCTACCAGGAAAAAGCCTTCGCCTTTCGTCTTATGAGGGAAAAAATGATAGACAGGAATAGAAGATTTAGAACCATCACAATTATCCGGTAAAAGATCTCCTGTTATATTCCAGTTTTCCTGTACTTGCACAGTTAACGGTTCGGCTCCATACTCTTGTTGAATCCAACGTGCATTCTCTTCGTCCTCTTTTGTATTAAATGTACACGTACTATATATAAGAACTCCCCCAGGCTTCAACGTGTCCCAAATATCTCCAATAATCCGCCGCTGCCGCTGCCAACAGATTTCTACATTCTCGGAACTCCACTCTTCTACAGCAACAGGGTCTTTACGGAACATACCTTCACCGGAGCAAGGGACATCTGTAAGAATCACGTCAAAGAAAGACGGCAAAGCCGCAAAATCTGCCGGATCATTATTGGTTACTACCACATCCGGATGTCCCCACTTCGTTAAATTCTCCGCAAGAATCTGCGAACGATTCCGGATGACTTCATTAGCCACCAGTAAACTCCCTTCAGGAAGCACACTACGGGCATGAGTAGACTTTCCACCGGGAGCTGCACAAAGATCCAGCATCTTTACCGGTCCGGTGACATACTGCCGGAGCACCTGCTCCACAAACATAGAAGAAGCCTCCTGAACATAATAACAACCTGCATGAAACAATGGATCAAACGTGAAAGTGAGACGCTCATCCAAGTAAAATCCTTCGGAAGACCAAGGGACTTGATTAAATTCAAAATTGAAAGCTGAAAGTTGAAAATCAGTAATACAGCCTGCTTGCGGTACAATTCTGCATTTTCCATTTTCAATTTTTAATTTCCCATCATTCAACCGGATGCTGACAGGTGGTTCTTGTTGGATAGCAACAGCTAATTTGTCGTATTCTTCATCGCCCAACAGGGCACGGGTATAATCTATGAAAGAAGCGGGTAATTCCATTTTTCGTTATTAATTTCCGCAAATATCAAAAATATTTCGTCTCTTTGCAACTTTCTATGATATTAACTACGTCTAACAAACAAAGAAATAAATAAAAAAACTATTGATATGAAAAATTTTCTATTAGCATTGATGGTTGTACTGACCACTTGCACACTGGCTATTGCCCAAAACCAAACTACTGTTGTCCGCGATTCCGTCGGAAAAGTAAAGGTAACTGTGACCAAAGACAATAAAGCAAAAACAAACAATACTGCTGTCACAGTCATCGGTGTAGATACAGCGGACACTGATTCCACAGAAGTAGATGCAAACTCAAGTAATGTCAGTACTGGTCATGGTAAGGCCAGTTTTACATTCGAATCGGATGACGACGATTTCCCATTCCACGGCTTTGGTATCAACGGAGGAATTCTCGTAGCAATCATATCGATCATTGCCGTTTTCGGATTTCCGGTATTCATTCTGTTTGTAATCTTCTTCTTCCGTTATAAAAATCGGAAAGCACGCTATCGTCTTGCCGAACAGGCACTCGCTGCAGGTCAGCCATTGCCAGCAGAATTTATTCGTGAAAATAAAACGGTTGACCCACGTTCACAAGGCATCAAGAACACCTTTACAGGTATCGGTCTTTTCATCTTCCTTTGGGCAATCACCGGTGAATTCGGAATTGGAGCGATCGGTTTACTCGTTACATTTATGGGTATCGGACAATGGATCATCGGTAGTAAACAACAGGCTCAAGGTACAGATGCTCCCCGGACGTATACTACCCATAAAGATGAAAAAAAGAATCAGGATAACGTCAAAAACGATAGCTTCGAAATTATCCCTTCCGAATCCGGAGAGAAAGATAATGGAGTAAACGAAGAAAAGAACGACGAGAATAAATGAGCCAACTCAATGATATATCGTTAGTCGCGCAGGTCGTGGTGTTCAAGAACACCAGGGCCTTCGACCAGTTGGTGGAGAAGTACCAGTCGCCCATCCGGCGATTCTTCCTGAACCTGACTTGCGGCGACAGCGAATTGAGTGACGACCTTGCACAAGATACATTTATCAAAGCATATACAAACATTGCCTCTTTCCGAAACTTGTCAAGTTTCTCTACGTGGCTGTACCGTATTGCTTATAATGTTTTTTATGATTATATTCGCAGCCGGAAAGAGACAGCCGACTTGGATACAAAAGAAATAGACGCTATCAACAGTACCGAACAAGAGAATGTAGGACAGAAAATGGATGTTTATCAGTCACTCAAAATGCTTAAGGAAGTGGAAAGGACCTGCATTATGTTGTTCTATATGGAGGACATTAGTATCGACAAAATAGCAGGTATTGTAGGAGTACCGTCAGGAACGGTGAAAAGCCACCTGTCACGTGGAAAAGAAAAATTAGCAACGTATTTAAAACAAAACGGTTATGACAGAAATAGACAATGATAAGCTCTTGCGCGATTTCTTCGCAGAAAACAAGCAGGAAATAGCAGACAACGGATTCAGTCGCCGTGTCATGCACCATTTACCCGGTCGTAGCAACCATCTGGCTCGTATCTGGAGTGCCTTCGTAATGACTGTGGCTGCCGTACTTTTTGTATGGTTAGGCGGATTAGAAGCAGCTTGGGGAACAATAAGAGAAGTATTTATCAGTATGATTAATCATGGTACTACCGGCCTTGATCCAAAGTCAATTATTATCGCGGCTGTCGTATTATTGTTTATGGCTACACGAAAGGTTGCTTCTATGGCATAAACAAAATAAATACAGATTAAAAGTCCAAAGCATAAGTTTCCCGGATTTTTATATTTATAAGTCAAAGAACTCTTTATCCCTCTCTTTTAGTGTTAAACAATAATAAATCTACCCTTTACTCCAAGTAAGCCCAAACATAGATGTTGTATATTTGTTGCTCTGTAAACTAAAATAGAGAGAAGAGTTTTGAAACTACGTATATTTATTTTATTTCTATTCCTGCCTTTATTACATGTTCAGGCAGATGTCATCGACAGTCTGATGACGCAGCCCAGAGACTCAATCGGACTAACAAGCGATTCCCTAGTACTGCATTTCCTAGAAGAGTCGGGAATCCCTATATCTGATAATAATAAAGTCAAACTGCTAAAAAGCGGACGGGAGAAGTTTATCGATTTATTTGAAGCCATCCGGGAAGCTAAACATCATGTTCATCTGGAATATTTCAACTTCCGAAATGACTCCATTGCCAATGCTTTGTTCACTTTATTAGCCGAAAAAGTGAAAGAAGGTGTTGAAGTACGAGCTATGTTTGACGCTTTCGGAAACTGGTCGAACAACAAGCCCCTTAAAAAGAAACACCTCAAGAAAATACGTGAACAAGGAATCGAAATCGTCAAGTTTGACCCGTTCACCTTCCCTTATATCAATCATGCCGCCCACCGCGATCATCGCAAAATTGCTGTTATCGATGGAAAAGTGGCATATACAGGCGGAATGAATATCGCCGATTATTATATCAACGGACTACCCAAAATCGGAACCTGGCGTGATATGCACATGCGTATCGAAGGGGATGCAGTCAACGATTTGCAGGAGATTTTCCTGACGATCTGGAACAAAGAGACTAAACAGAATATAGGAGGAGAAGCTTATTTTCCTCAACATGAGGAACAGACAGACAGTACAAATATCGTTGTAGCAATTGTAGACCGTACCCCGAAAAAGAATAGCCGTATGTTGAGCCATGCCTATGCCATGAGCATTTATTCGGCACAAAAGAATGTTCATATCGTCAATCCTTATTTTGTACCGACTTCTTCCATCAAAAAGGCGTTGAACCGGACAATTGACCGGGGAGTAGATGTAACCATCATGGTTTCCTCTGCTTCCGATATCCCTTTTACTCCGGATGCCGCACTTTATAAGTTACATAAACTGATGAAAAGGGGAGCTACTGTCTACATGTACAACGGGGGATTCCATCACTCGAAAATTATGATGGTGGACGACTTGTTCTGCACAGTCGGTACTGCCAACCTGAACAGCCGCAGCCTACGATATGACTACGAAACAAATGCCTTTATTTTTGATAAAAGAATAACGGGGGAATTAAATAATATGTTCCGAAACGATATCGAGCATTGCACCCAGCTGACACCGGAGTTTTGGAAAAAGCGTTCTCCCTGGAAGAAGTTCGTCGGCTGGTTTGCTAATTTATTCACTCCATTTTTGTAATTTTGTACGGAGAATCATTTTCACTGCAAATTATTCATTATGAAACAATACCTGGATTTACTCAATCGCGTGCTAACCGAAGGCACGGAAAAAAGTGATCGTACCGGAACCGGAACGATCAGTATCTTCGGTCATCAGATGCGTTTTAACCTTGATGACGGTTTCCCGTGTCTGACAACCAAAAAACTGCATCTGAAATCAATCATATACGAATTGCTTTGGTTTCTGCAAGGAGATACAAACGTGAAATACCTGCAGGAACATGGAGTACGTATTTGGAACGAATGGGCGGACGAGAACGGTGATTTGGGTCATGTCTACGGTTATCAATGGCGTTCATGGCCTGATTACAACGGCGGCTTCATCGACCAGATCAGCGAAGTAGTGGAGACACTCAAACACAATCCGGATTCACGCCGTATCATCGTTAGTGCGTGGAACGTAGCAGATTTGAACAATATGAATTTACCTCCCTGCCATGCATTCTTTCAGTTTTACGTAGCAGACGGGCGGTTGAGCCTGCAACTATATCAACGCAGTGCCGATATATTTCTCGGTGTTCCCTTCAACATTGCTTCATACGCATTATTACTGCAAATGATGGCACAAGTGACAGGTTTGAAAGCCGGCGATTTCGTTCATACTTTCGGTGATGCTCATATCTACCTGAACCATCTGGAACAAGTGAAGCTCCAATTATCACGGGAGCCTCGTCCATTGCCGCAAATGAAAATCAATCCGGACGTAAAAAACATATTCGATTTTAAATTTGAGGACTTCGAGTTAGTAAACTATGATCCGCATCCGCATATTGCAGGAGCAGTAGCCGTGTAAAAAATATGAGTAAAGTATCCATCATTGCTGCCGTAGACCGCCGCATGGCTATAGGCTTCGAGAATAAGCTTCTTTTCTGGTTACCGAATGATTTGAAACGTTTCAAAGCATTAACTACCGGAAACACCATACTTATGGGACGCAAAACTTTCGAGTCATTACCGAAAGGCGCATTGCCCAATCGAAGAAATATCGTTTTATCTTCCAATCCGGATACAGTATGTTCCGGTGCGGAAGTGTTTCCTTCACTCGAAACGGCTTTGAGAAGTTGCCGGGAGGATGAACATATTTATATTATAGGAGGGGCAAGCATTTATCAGCAGGCTCTTTCCTTCGCTGACGAACTTTGCCTGACAGAGATAGACAGTACGGCCCCCGAAGCTGATGCCTATTTTCCGGAAGTATCTTCAAAGGTATGGCAGGAAAAAAGCAGAGAAGCCCATCCTGCGGATGAGAAACATCTCTGCTCTTATGCTTTCGTTGATTACGTAAGAAAGTAAGAAAATTGTTTCTTACTGTGATCCAACCACGAATACTGACTAATGATTAATCTTCATCTTCTATGTCGACCATAATCGGCATCTGCCGCTTAATGGCTTCATGGAAGGAGATTAATGTTTCGGTACGCGCCAAGCCCAATGGTTGCAACTTATCGTGAATAATACTCAATAAGTGGTGGTTATTCTTCGCGTAAATTTTGATAAACATATCATATTTTCCGGTAGTGAAATGGCATTCCACCACTTCGGGGATAGCCTCTAAAGCTTTTGTTACCGAGTCAAAGGATTCGGGGTCTTTTAGATATATACCAATATAAGCGCAAGTCTCATATCCGATTTTCTCGGGGTCGATAACATACTCCGAACCTTTTAATATTCCTAGATTAGTAAGCTTCTGAATACGCTGATGGATCGCAGCACCGGAAACATTACATGCTCTTGCCACTTCCAAAAAAGGAATACGCGCATTCCCTGCAATCAGTCTCAGAATTTGCTCATCTAATGCATCTAATTGATGATGTCCCATTTTTGAATCAAATTGTTTTTATCAATGAATCTTTTATGCAAAGTTAGCGATTTTTCGACAACAAATACTATAATCTATTACTTTTATTTGCAGAAAGCGGATAAGTCAACAATAGTTCGTACCTTTGCGAAAAACATAAATATACCATTTATATGAAACATATTTGCTGTATCATTCTGTGTTTCTGCACTTCTATAGGAAGTTATGCCCAGAATTTCGCTGATTATTTTCAGAACAAAACATTGCGAGTGGATTATATCTTTACCGGGGATGCTACACAACAGGCTATTTATCTGGATGAGCTTTCACAGCTCCCTACCTGGGCAGGGCGTCAACATCATCTCTCCGAACTTCCCTTGGAAGGCAACGGACAAATTATTGTGAAAGACCTTGCCAGCAAACAGTGTATCTACAAAACTTCTTTCTCTTCTTTATTTCAAGAATGGCTGTCAACAGACGAAGCCAAAGAAACAGCTAAAGGGTTTGAGAATACCTTTCTTCTTCCCTATCCCAAACAGCCTGTAGAAATAGAAGTGACTTTATATTCTCCACGAAAGAAAACAATGGCTACATACAAACATATCGTGCGTCCGGATGACATATTGATTCATAAACGGGGAGTATCACATGTTACTCCACACCGGTATATGCTGCAAAGTGGCAATGAAAAAGACTGCATAGATGTTGCTATCCTGGCAGAGGGATATACAGAAAAAGAAATGGATATATTCTATCAGGATGCACAACGTACCTGCGAAAGTTTGTTTTCGTACGAGCCGTTCCGTTCTATGAAAGGTAAATTTAATATTGTTGCCGTAGCCAGTCCTTCAACGGATAGTGGTGTCAGTGTTCCTCGCGAAAATCTGTGGAAAGAAACGGCGGTTCATTCTCATTTCGATACCTTTTATTCAGATCGCTATCTGACTACCAGCCGGGTAAAGTCTATCCACAATGCATTGGCAGGCATCCCCTACGAACATATCATTATCCTCGCTAACACAGATGTATATGGCGGAGGAGGAATATACAATTCTTATACGCTAACCACGGCCCATCACCCCATGTTCAAACCGGTGGTAGTGCACGAATTCGGACACAGCTTCGGTGGATTGGCCGACGAGTATTTTTATGAGGATGATGTGATGACGGATACTTATCCACTGGATGTTGAACCGTGGGAACAGAATATTTCAACACAGGTGAACTTTGCTTCCAAATGGAAAGATATGCTTCCGTCAGGCACTCCGATCCCTACTCCTATTGCTGAAAGAAAGAAATATCCGGTAGGAGTATATGAAGGAGGCGGCTATTCCGCTAAAGGTATTTATCGTCCTGCCTACGACTGTCGCATGAAAACAAACGGGTATCCGGAGTTTTGTCCGGTTTGTCAACGTGCCATCCGCCGAATGATTGAGTTTTATGTTCCTTAATTGAATTGCAATCATCGATAGTAACCAATGGTAAATACTCATCCAAAAACAAAATCAATATACAATCATATTATTGTCAAACTTAAAACCCAAACCTCATGATTAGACTTCAACCAATCAGTACGTCGGACCTGCAACATTACAAATTCATGGAAGAACTCCTGATTGATGCATTTCCACCGGAAGAGTACCGTCAGCTGGAACAACTGCGCGAGTACACTGACCGTACGGGCAACTTTCATAATAACATCATCTTTGATGATGACTTGCCAGTCGGCTTCATTACCTATTGGGATTTTGACAGTTTCTACTATGTAGAACACTTTGCAACCAATCCTGCCCTGCGAAATGGAGGTTATGGAAAACGTACACTGGAATACTTGTGCAATTATTTAAAACGCCCGATCGTATTGGAGGTAGAACGTCCGGTGGAGGAAATGGCCAAACGACGTATCAGCTTTTATCAACGCCAGGGCTTTACACTATGGGAAAAAGACTACTGTCAACCTCCTTACAAGCCCGGAGATGATTTTCTTCCCATGTATTTAATGGTACACGGAGAACTGGATTGTGAAAAGGATTTTGAAACAATCAAAAAGAGAATACATAAAGAAGTATATGGAGTAAAAGACAATTAAAAAAGAATCCCGATAGAAAGAGTTGTACAAATGTGTAATATTAATATATAAAAAGGAAGGGTGT
>NC_021017.1:1456641-1465684 GCF_000210075.1 Bacteroides xylanisolvens XB1A | reverse complement strand
TTACTTTTCACCACGTTTAGTAGCTGAATAGTTAATCTTCAAAGCATAAGATTTTCTAAGAGCATTTTTTACGTCAGTAATAATACCCATCTTTGTCTTTTGGTCTACTTTCAGAGATACAGTCATTTTAGCTGCATCACCTTCATTCATACTTGCACGTTCCTGGAAAATGAAGTCCTGTACTTCACCAACTTCAGCATAGCTGTCGTTGAGCTGAATACGACTTTCAGTACCCATTTTTGCGCGATATTCCTGCGTAGGTTCTCCTACATAGATGAATGTTACCAGCGATTTCTTCTCCAGTTTTTCGAGTTCAGTACCTTGCGGAAGTGTAAACTGTACCTTTAACGTTACCTCACGCATTGTTGTTACAATCATAAAGAAGAACAACAAGGTAAAGATAAGGTCAGGCAACGAAGAAGTATTCAATGCCGGCATTTCACGTTTACCAGTCTTATTAAATTTTCCCATTACTTACTTCTTTTTTTCTCCGTATTTTTTAGGTTCTGCTTCAGAAATTCGTTGCGGATAAATTTCACGAATCGCTTTTTGCTGATCGTCATTCAATTCCGCATATGTAGTTCCAAATTTCTGTTCAGCCAACTCGTCTCTCAATTCATTGTATGCAGCCACCAATTCGTTCTGCACGCTGATATAAGCCTGATAAGAAGATCCACGGTCATTCTGCAAAGAAATTACATGCTTGTCATTAACCAGATATGTGCCAAAGAATTCTACATTCTTTTGTGTTTTTTCAGGCATATGTTCTGCGTTAGCAACGTTAGCAATAAATTCTTTAGCTTTCTCTCTCAACTGATCAACACCGATATAATCATTACCGCACATCAAAGCATCATCTTTATTCAAGTATACCTGCAATACGTTACGTTCTTTGATTTTATCAGTATTATCCTGATCTTGATCTTCGGGCGGTGGAGGCAAAAGTCTTGCCAAACCACGGTCCGTATCCATTGATGTTGTAATCAAGAAGAAGATCAGCAACAAGAAAGCGATATCCGCCGTAGAACTTGAGTTAATATCAGGAACTTTTCTTTTTCCTCTTGCCATTGTTATTACTTATTTAATTGAGAATTACTCAATTGATTAGGATAATTTCTTCTTTATGCCACTCACGATGATTGCAACAACTGTTACAAACAACAGGATGTAAATAGAATAAAGGAACATATCAGTTATTTTCAGCCAAAAAGGAACGTTGTCTGTACCGCTATAGCCCTGAATCTGCATTGGTGTTCCGTCACCCATAGACCAAGCAACAACTAAAACAACAACTAAAAGAACCAAACCAAGTAAAGATTTGATAGCATTTGCCGGATTATCTTTCAAGGCTGCTCCAAATTGGAATATTGCACCAAGTATAGTAGCTGCAATGGCAATGCCAAACAAAGCATACATCAAATAAAGTAAGGCGTCTGTTTGAGCCGGCTGCCACATCTCGGGATCTACCCCCGCAATCACTGCATCGCCTGTTGCATCTCCTCCTAAGAAGAAAAGGCACAATACGATCAGGATGATGGCAAACATCGCATAAAGTGCATAATACGATGCTCTATATGTTAACTTACTCATCTTCGATTATTTTTTGTATTTCAAGTTATATTTGATTACCATGTCTAACAAAGAGATAGAAGAATCTTCCATTTCGCTAGTCAGAGCTTCAATCTTAGCAAGTACATAGTTGTAGAATACCTGAAGGATCAATGCTACGATCAAACCGAAGATAGTTGTAATCAAGGCAACTTTCATACCACCTGCAACAACCGTCGGAGAGATATCACCTACCTGCTGGATTTTATCAAATGCCTGCACCATACCGATTACAGTACCCAAGAATCCGAGTGACGGAGCCATTGCGATAAACAGTGTGATCCAAGAACATCCTTTTTCAAGGTAACCAGCCTGTACACCACCGTAAGATACAACTGACTTCTCAACTACATCAATACCCTGATCAATTCTCATCAGACCTTGATAGTAGATAGAAGCAACCGGACCTCTGGTGTTACGAGCAATGTCTTTAGCAGCTTCAACATCACCTTTTTCCAAAGCAGCTTCGATAGATGCCATGAATTTTTTTGTGTTGATTTCAGCCAAACTCAAATAAATGATACGTTCGATACAGAAAGCCAAACCGATCACCAAAGCGATAGCTACCAAACTCATGAAAGATGCAGTACCTTCGATGAATTTAACTTTGATTTCCTTGTGAATACCACCTTCTTCTGCAGCAGGAGCAGCAGTAGTAGCTTCAGCGGCAGGAGCAGCTTGTTGTTCAGTTTGTTCTGCTGCAGGAGCATCTTGAGCCTGAGCAAGTTGAATTGAGCCAAAAGTGAAGGCCCCAATCACAGCAACAATTGCAAATAACTTTTTCATTGTGTGTCTAATTTTTAAGATTAATTAATTGATTATTATTATTGTATTTACTTCTCTTCTCTTTTTCATGTCTGCGGAGAGACGGGGATTCGAACCCCGGATACACTTTTGGCGTATACACGCTTTCCAGGCGTGCCTCTTCAACCACTCGAGCATCTCTCCCTGCATGTTTTCTGCATTTTCAGCTACAAATGTATTCTTTTTTTTCTTTTCTTGAAGCATTCTCCCTCTTTTATCTTGAATAAATACTGCAAATTAATATAATTTAAAACCTTTCGAACCTTATTTGCGGATTCCAAACACTTTTAGCGCATTAACAGAAGTGACCTCTGCTACGTGCTCTGGAGTTATCTGATAAATCTCCGCCACCTTCATAAGTGTGTTCTTTTACATTGGCGCTCTCATTTCTCTTCCCCCGGTTCGGCACAGGAGCTAAATAAGGGGAGTCGGTTTCGAGCACAATGCGTTCTAAAGGAACTGTCGTCAGTGTTTCCGGTAAAGTCGATTTCTTAAAAGTAACGACTCCGTTAATGCCTAACATAAATCCTTCGAATTCCAACAATTTCGCCGCTTCTTCCGATGTCCCGGTGAAACTATGAAAAATGCCGGTCAATGGTGTCTTTTTATAGGGCTCCATTACCTTATATATATATTCAAATGCTTCTCTTGAATGAATTACAATCGGAAGGTCATACTCTAGTGCCCACTCTATTTGCTTTTCAAAAGCCAAAATTTGTTCTTTCAGAAAAGTCTTGTCCCAATAAAGGTCGAGGCCTATTTCTCCGATAGCCACAAATTCATTAGAAGTCGACAAGTACTTGTGTACAACTGCTAATTCCTGTTCATAGGATTCATTGACGGAAGTCGGGTGCAGCCCGATCATCGGATAGCAAAAACCCGGATAATCCCTACACACTGACAACATAGCATCAATGGTGGTACTGTCTATATTGGGCATGAAAATATAGGAAACTCCCGCTTTCCGTGCACGTTCCATCACCTGCGGCAGGTCTTCGATAAATTCTTCAACAAAAAGGTGAGAATGAGTATCTATCAGCATGATATTTCTTTTTCTTCTTTTACTTTCTCGCTGGAGCGATAATAATATATCAGTCCGTAGTCGCGACATTTTTCCAATCTGGTATCATTGGGAGTGACATCCTGATATTTAGCTTCTACCTGGTTCCAGATATCCAGAATCAATTCATCTGCACGCCCACGCATGGATGCCAGTTCATCAAGACTGCGGTTGGTTAATGCCTGATAGTTTTTCTGTCGTTCGTAGCTTTCCAGAAAAATATCATAATGCACTTTTACACGTGCAATAGTCGGATTATAAATAGGTATGCCGCCTTGAGTTGTTCTTTGTTGTTCGCCTTCAATTATTTTCTTCCCCCACTCTACCAGTGCGGCTTCACTCAACAGGTCCGGCACTGTGTTTGAAGCAGGCAGGCCATATAATTCTTTATGCGCCACTTTGATTTCATCGCGAAGTACTGCCAAATTGAGTACTTGGATAAAATGAGAGATATACAACCGGGCGGTCTTCACGTTCATCTGATGCTTACGGCTGGCACGCGACTGGTTGTTGTAACACTGTGTATAATAAATTTGCGCAGCCTCGAACCGATGTAAGAAATTACGTGCCTCAAATAATGTCTTTAATGTAATAGCCAAGTCACGTACGTTATACATCTCCCCCTTTTCGACTGCCGCTTTCAACGCCCGAACTCTTGCTTGATCTGTATTTGGTAATCGTCTGTAAGGCATATCTCTGACACTTAGCTACATTTCACGATACATTAATAATTTCACAAGATTCTTCAATTCTTTTTTCCTGTCTTCTGCAACGGCGACTGCAGCCAGGCTTTCCATAGCAAGGGTGTAATATTCGCGCATTTTGTTTTCGCAGACATTACGGATATTCAACTGATTATAGATTTCAGTTACCGCTTCTATTTTTTCTGCTGGTTGAAAAGTTTCTGCATTCAACCAACGATTCAATTCTTCCTGCTGCTTTTCATCTGCGTGCTCCAATGCTTTGATAAGCATATATGTTTTTTTATTGCAAAGAATGTCCCCGCCTATCTTCTTCCCGAACACTTCCGGATCACCGTATACATCCAACAAATCATCCTGCAATTGGAACGCAACTCCGATATGCATCCCAAAATGATAAAGATTCTCTGAATCTTCAGCAGTCGCTCCTGCCAAAATTGCACCGATTTTAAGACTAGCAGCAAGCAACACAGCCGTTTTCAAACGAATCATTTCAATGTATTCGTCTTCTGTCACATCACAGCGGGACTCAAATTCCATATCCAGCTGCTGCCCTTCACAGATCTCAAGTGTAGTCAGACTGAATAAATCCATCACTTCTTTCAGATGTTCCTGCGGACATCCCGTCATATAGCGAAATGCCAGAATCAACATAGCATCTCCCGAAAGAACAGCAGTGTTATCGTTCCATACTTTGTGTACAGTAGGTTTGCCTCTACGCACATCCGAACGATCCATCAAATCATCATGCAACAAGGTGTGGTTGTGGTAAACTTCAATTGCAGTGGCAGGATCGTATATAGACGCTACATCCTCCCGATACAAGTTATATCCCATCAACATTAACACAGGACGTATCCGCTTCCCACCCAGAGAAAGGATATATTCAATCGGTTCATAAAGTCCTTTCGGCGTCCGGGTAAACTGAATTTCAGAAATATGATGATTTATCTTATCAAGTAATTGAGAAGCTGTAAACATGATGAATAAAAAAATTAATGAATAAAAAGAGGCTGCCGAAAGCAGCCTCCTAATTTATATTATTACAAATTACTGCAATCTAAACATCACAGGAACCGTAAATTTAACACGTACCGGTTTTCCGCGCTGCATACCTGGTTTCCACTTCGGCATGGTATTAATCACACGGAGGGCTTCTTTATCCAGATACGGGTCAACGCTACGTACAACCTTCGCATCTACGATACTACCGTCTTTGTTAACAACGAACTGTACGATAACACGTCCTTGAGTTCCGTTTTCCTGTGCGATAGTCGGATATTTAATATTCTTTGCCAGATACTGCATTAAAGCTGCTTGTCCGCCCGGGAAGTCCGGCATGTTTTCTACAACCTCGAAAATAGTCTGTTCTTCCGGTTCTTCTTCAACAACTTGTACAGGCACATATTTTACTTCTACACGAGCTTGGTTATCTTCATTGATAATAGTTGTTGTTTCCTCAATATCAGCTTTATCATCCACAATCTCCAGCAATTCTGCTACTTTTGGAGCTTCAGGTGGTGGTGGAGCTGCTTGTTCAGGGGTTTCGGTAATAGGAATAATTTCCTCTTCAAACACGACATCAGCTACTGCCTGGCTTGTATCAATCTTCACGTCACGCTGGGTCCATTCGAACGCCACGAACATGAAAGCTAGAACTACCACGTAACCAACGAGCAACCATGTAGACTTCTTGCCTTCCAGGTCTGCTTTGGGTGATTTTTTAACTTCCATAAATTTATTAATATAATGATTAAAAAAAAGTGTCCTTTCATGTGTCTCCGGGCAAATATAGTACATTTTCATGTATTCGTTCCCCTCTTTGCCTCTTTTTATCCGGCTTTTTAACTTTTTTAATTCTTTCGTACTTGTCTTGCTCCTTTTAACGGCAAACTTATGGTTGATTTTCAAATTTACCGTATCTTTGGCGAACAAATCAGATAAACTGAATATGAAAAAGATAACAATTGCAATCGATGGTTTTTCCTCTTGCGGAAAAAGCACAATGGCTAAAGATCTGGCTCGTGAAGTGGGCTACATTTACATTGACAGCGGAGCCATGTATCGTGCGGTCACCTTATATAGTATAGAAAACGGAATTTTCGACGGAGACGTTATCGATACGGAGAGGCTGAAAAAAGAAATTAAGGACATTCATATATCGTTCCGGCTGAATAAGGAAACCGGACGTCCCGACACTTATCTCAACGGTGTGAATGTAGAGAATAAAATCCGTTCGATGGAGGTTTCTTCCAAAGTGAGTCCTATCAGTACGCTCGACTTCGTACGTGAAGCAATGGTAGCTCAACAACAAGCAATGGGAAATGAGAAGGGGATTGTCATGGATGGCCGGGACATAGGTACCACTGTTTTCCCGGATGCTGAACTAAAAATATTTGTAACCGCCACTCCCGAAATCCGTGCTCAACGCCGTTATGACGAGCTGAAAGCAAAGGGACAGGAAGCCAGCTTCGACGAGATTCTGGAAAATGTGAAACAACGGGATTATATCGATCAAAACCGTGAAGTAAGTCCGTTGCGCAAAGCAGAAGATGCGCTGCTCCTGGATAATACCGACTTATCGATTGAAGAACAGAAAAAATGGCTTTTCGAACAATTTAATAAGGTAAGTAAATAGTTTGTTTTATGATCAAGGTAGAGATAGACGAAGGTTCCGGCTTCTGCTTTGGTGTGGTGACAGCCATTCATAAGGCAGAAGAAGAGTTGGCAAAGGGAGAAACACTCTATTGCCTCGGAGACATTGTGCATAATAGCCGGGAAGTGGACAGGCTGAAAACGATGGGATTAATCACCATCAATCGGGAAGAATTCAAGCAATTGAAAAATGCAAAAGTATTGCTCCGGGCGCATGGAGAGCCACCGGAAACTTATATAATTGCCCGTGAAAATAATATCGAGATTATCGATGCGACCTGTCCGGTTGTATTACGTTTGCAGAAACGCATCCGGCAAGGCTATCTGGCAGACAGTGACGAAGAAAAGCAAATTGTCATCTACGGCAAGAGCGGACACGCTGAAGTGTTGGGGCTGGTAGGGCAGACAGACGGAAAAGCAATTGTGATTGAAAAGGCAGAGGAAGCCAAAAAGCTGGATTTAAATAAAAGTATCCGCCTTTTCTCACAGACAACCAAGTCACTGGACGAATTTCAGGAAATCGTAGAATACTTCAAACAACATATTTCACCGGAGGCGACTTTCGAATATTATGATACGATCTGCCGTCAGGTTGCCAACCGTATGCCTAAGCTCCGGGAGTTTGCGGCTACACACGATTTGATCTTCTTCGTCAGCGGCAAAAAGAGTTCGAACGGAAAGATGTTGTTTGAAGAATGTTTGAAGGTGAACGCTAATTCGCATTTGATAGATAACGAGAAAGAAATCGATCCTTCTCTTCTTCAAAACGTAAAATCGATTGGCGTATGTGGGGCGACTTCTACTCCGAAATGGTTGATGGAGAAGATTTACAATCACATTCGGACGCTTATCAAAGAATAACTGCTTTATTCATAAAAGAATAATAGCAAAGCAACATAAGAAAAAACGGCAAAGTAACACGAATGAATAAAAAGAAAGCAAGAAAGGGCTATTTGAACATTTTTAATGTTTTCTTCATACGAAAAAAAACTTCATAACCGCTGCTTTCAACTTTTTATTGTACATTTGCCGCGTCAAACTAATTAATGAGAGATTGTTATATGGGAACAGTTAAGTGTATCGGAATTTTGACCTCCGGAGGTGATGCTCCGGGAATGAACGCTGCTATACGTGCAGTGACACGTGCAGCTATCTACAATGGATTGCAAGTCAAAGGTATATACAGAGGCTATAAAGGTCTGGTCACGGGTGAAATCAAAGAATTTAAGAGTCAGAATGTGAGTAATATCATCCAGTTGGGTGGTACTATCCTGAAAACAGCCCGTTGTAAAGAGTTCACGACTCCGGAAGGTCGCCAGTTGGCTTATGATAATATGAAAAAAGAAGGCATTGATGCCTTGGTTATCATTGGTGGAGACGGTTCACTGACAGGTGCACGTATCTTTGCACAGGAATTTGATGTTCCATGTATCGGACTGCCGGGAACTATTGATAATGACCTTTACGGTACAGATACTACCATCGGATATGACACTGCATTAAATACGATATTGGACGCTGTGGATAAGATCCGCGACACGGCCACTTCACACGAACGTTTGTTTTTTGTTGAAGTGATGGGACGTGATGCCGGTTTCCTTGCACTGAACGGAGCCATCGCTTCGGGAGCGGAAGCTGCTATTATTCCGGAATTCAGTACGGAAGTCGACCAACTGGAAGAGTTTATCAAGAACGGATTCCGTAAATCAAAAAACAGTAGTATTGTATTGGTAGCCGAAAGCGAACTGACCGGAGGAGCCATGCATTATGCCGAACGTGTGAAAAACGAATACCCGCAATACGATGTACGTGTGACGATCTTAGGTCACTTGCAACGTGGTGGTAGCCCGACTGCCCACGACCGTATCCTGGCAAGCCGCCTCGGTGCTGCTGCTATCGATGCTATTATGGAAGATCAACGTAACGTAATGATCGGAATCGAACATGATGAAATCGTTTACGTACCGTTCAGTAAGGCTATTAAGAATGACAAACCAATCAAGAGAGATCTTGTCACTGTATTGAAAGAGCTTTCAATCTAATCTTTTTATTTTTAGGAGTTCAGCTTATATCAGTATATAAGATAAGATAAAGAGCGGTGGATGAACGGGAGATTTCCTTATCATTCACCGCTCTTCTTTCATTTATTCAATGCTTCTTTTCACCACAGAGGACACGGACACAGAGGTGAATTTGTTTTATGACTTACGATTGC
>NC_021017.1:1449742-1454911 GCF_000210075.1 Bacteroides xylanisolvens XB1A | reverse complement strand
ATTCATTTCCGTACCTTTATGAGTCTTTTTATCCATAAATAATATCCAGTCAGTGGTAGTGCAGCCCCCAATAAGGCAGCAATAAAGGTAAGTATGCGAGTAAACATTCCTCCCCAGTTACCAACATGCACAGAATAAATCCAACCACGAATCTTTCCCGACTTGTCTTGATGTTGATAAAGACTTGTTTCTGTAAATTCACCATTATCCGTATTGAAAGAATAACGGTCAGATGCCCGCTGATTACCGAAACGGTTGAAAGACACGCTTGCCGTACCAGAAGAAATACTGATTTGCTTATACTCCGGATTCTGACGTCTTAGTTTATCATAAATCTCCTGCCAATAAACGAATGGTGAAGTTACCGAGTACATATCACTGTGATTGTTTTCCGGACGTCTGCTTCTTTCACCCTTTCGAACCTCATTTCCTTCTCTTTTCTTTTCCCGATGGGCTGCCAGTTTGGTATCCCTCTTTTGAGCATCACTTTTCTGTTCATGTCCTTGGGCGGCACGTTGCTGTACTTCCACCCCGAAGACCTTATAGAAAGCTGTCCGATACCACGGAAAAGACCAGGTCAATCCCGTCAGTGCCATAGCCAGTAGAAAGATCAGAGCATACATTCCACCTGCCACATGCAAGTCATACCAAAACCTTCTCCAACCTTTTGTTGCTGTTATTTTCAGGCTATTCTTCAATGCTTTACGTGTACGCGGCCACCAAATGACAATTCCCGAAATCAGTACAAAAACAAGTAAAAGCGTACTGACACCTACAATCATTTTGCCCCAAAAGATCCCTTCATTTCCCGGATTCATACTATCCAGCAACCAGCGATGCATTCGGAACATAAACATAAAAAAGCCGCTACGCTCACTTTTTCCTTTTACTTCGCCCGTATACTGGTCTACATACAAAGATGCACGACGTGGTTTGGAAAGACTAACCTGATACGCACGTCCGGGATCAGAAGATATGCTGACACCGGTCACCGATACACTGTCAGGCAATGTCGTCGCCACTTTTTCAAGCAGCTTATCCATAGGAAGAGGAGACTCCTTTACCGTTTCCACGTAGTAAAGATCGCGTCGAAACCACTCATTCACCTCATTTTCAAATACCAGCATGGCACCGGAGAAGCAGACAAGAGTTATTATCAGTCCGAAAGGGACGGAAAGCCACAAATGTATCTTTCTGAATATTTTTTTCATGTTTTCAATCCTATTTCTTGAAAAAGCCTGCAAAGCTTTCCGCTCGGCAGGCTTTTATATACAAAAGATTCTCTATTTAACCGACTGTATTATTTTGAAAGATATTCCATCTTACCTACCGTAGTGATAGCGTCAGCTTCTACCGTTAAACCTTTGACTGCCTTGCCTGTTTTTGCGTCTATTTTATAGAAGGCCGGTTTCTCACCCGTAGTCACAGTGACAGCCATATAAGCATACCCTTTTTCTCCATAAGGCTCGCCACCAAACTTTCCGTCAGCCGGCAGACCTGTAACAGGCATAATCGTCTTATCTTCCGCCTTGAAAATAGCCAATTCGCTGACATCTGCACTTGTACCGCCATTAATCATATCTTCCGCTCCCTTTTTATACAATTGAAGCAGGAAGTAATCTTCAGAGATGTGCCAGCAACGGAAAATAGGGTGTTTTGTGCCTATCTCTTCAAAGTTCACATAGTAATCCGGATCGAAATCTGTTGCGCCTGCTTTGATACGCATTGCGCCCGAAGGCTTCTGTCCTGTTACCTTCTTCAAATCTGAAGATGAAACTGCCGTACGTCCATATCCGGGAGAGAACACATAGACGTCACCATTATCAGCAGCCCAAATGGTCTGATAATATTGTGAACGCATACGACCGCATGCATAGCCTATTTTATCAGTCTTGGCAATCACCGGAGTCTCATTGAAGTTCGTGCCACTATAAATTGCCACGTAAGCATTATCCGGGTATTGTGTAGAAGGAATAACACCGGCTGTATATGCACCGCTGCCGCTACCACCGTCAGTCTTAGTCACAAGTTCCTGATCTGTCACAGCTTCCGGCCATTTTTTAATACCGTACTTACTCATTCCCATTGGGATGACAGATGTATAAATCTTATTGTTAGCTTCAACCAGACCTGCCCATGAAACTTTTTCACCATTACCCAAGTAATTTTCGGCAAGCAAGGTACCCTCTTCCTGACTGCCGTCGGTTGCATCCAGATAGTTGAACAACAATGCTTGAGCCACATTCTGATCCTCATCCATTATTTTCGAGTCCCCGGTGGAAACAGTCACCACTTTATCCCCCCAAGTACCGTATGACGTGATACGATTATAAGTGTATGTGTACTTTTCTTTCATTTTACCATCTGCACCCAGATAATAGGAAGCTCCTGTACCTGCGCCACCTTTATTATAAACTAAAGCAAACACATAATCCAATCCTTTATATACCCAATAGGTACCGCCAATCACTTCAGTTCCATTCCCTTGGGTCGACACTGTTCCTTCATCCAAAGAATTGGCTACTACCAAATAACTTGCTTCACCAGTTGTGGCAGCTACCACATAAGCCGTTTCTCCATCAATCGGCGGGTTATCCACCGGATTATTATCATCGTCGCAAGATGCCACAAACACACCGCTACTCAAACAAAAAGCTACGGCAAAAGCCTGTAATAAAAACTTCTTCATATATTCTTTATTATTGATTGATACTAAAAACTTACTCTTATTATTTACCGAAAAACACTCTGAACTTTCCATAGAATGCGCGCCCCGCTTTTTGCAGGCTAAAATTGTCAAACAGTTGGGCATCGGTGAAATTCCGACATTCAAATGATACATTATAACGTCCATTCTTCATGGTGTAGGACAAAGACAGATTATGAGAAAACTGTTCCGGCACCATATTCTTTGAATCTTTATCTCCGAGATTTTCCCAATAAAGAGGAAAATCGTGCTGCCAGTAGCTATCATAGCCGATGCTCAACACATTTCCTTTGACAAACAGGTCATTCCAATAAAAATTTGCATTGATATTAGCATAACGATAGGGCAGATTCGGCATACGCACCTTATAGTGCATGCTTTCCTGCAAAGAAGAACCCGCCAGAAACTTTTCGTAATCACGAGTATCGATGCTATTGAATGTTCCTCCTATATCAAACCAATGCGAGAAGCTATAAAGCAATGACAAATTATACCCTTTGGTCCTTACGTGACCGTGGTTCTCATAATATCCGTAGCTTGTTCCTCCCAATACGTCCAGTCCTCTTTTTATGTAATCTTTCGTATCCCGATATATCAAACCGGCCTCGGCATACAATCCATGCTTGCCAAACTGATGATTATAGCTGAAACTCAAATTGACATTATCACTTTTCTCCGGTTTCAGATTCATTTTACCAGCTTCAAGGTCTTCATCTCCAAAGAGTTCGTCCGTGGTCGGCAGGCGGAAAGCCTTTTCGTACGAAAGTTTCACCTGAAGATCTTTCCATATAAAATAGGTACCTGCCGCTCCATATCCAAGAGCACTTGCCGTATTGGACAGATTGATATAATTGCCTATTCCATCCGTATTCTGCGATACCGGTCCCTTGTTGTATTGCCGATAATATTTGGCAAATGCCGACACATTCCATCTGTCCGACGGCATCAGACGGTAAGAAAGCCCGCTGACGTTTTTACGTGTGATTTTAGGAATAGAAAAGTCCGTGAATTTGGAAGAAGCACCGATGGTAGAGCGGCTCGTACGTTCAAAATCACTGATTACATGACTGAAAGTAAACGTATGCGCCTGTCCGATATGATAATTCATCTTCAGCGTCCCATTCCAGTTTCTATTTTTAGATTCACTGTTCTGATAAGACTGTTCTCCCCGGCTACCTTTTTCATAAAAATCTCCACGCCAGTTGTAAGCCCGCGAAGCGGTATCGACATTATTGGTGATATTATGATTGTAATTGGCAGTCAACAGCAGATCCAGGTTTTTCACCAATAAGTTCTTTTTGTAATATTCTAAAGAAGGGACCAACGAATGTCCTTTGCGGAATTTTTCACCGAACACGACATCTTGATAAACGCCTGTTTGTATCTCTTTATAGAAATGGGAATAATTGAAACTCAACGCTAAACGGTCTGCCCATTTCTTTCCTACCAGGCCGATTTTTCCAATCACGGCTTCATTATGATACTGGTCATTAAAACGTTTCAGATGATAAATCTTATTTTTATCAAGTGGCGGAAAACGTACACTTCCATCTTCTTTAATCTCAAATTCGCGTACGTAAGTGTCTACATAATAATCATTATCCGAAAAGTTTTGAAAAGCATTAACCTCATACATGAAACCATTCTTGAACGTTTGTCCGAAGCGCACGTATGATTTATGAGTATTAAACGAACCGTAAGAATAGGAAGCATCCATAAACCACTTTCCGGGTTGTTTGTTGGTGACAATATTAACCACTCCCCCAATAGCATCGGTTCCGAATCCTACGGGAACTACTCCTTTATAGACTTCTATACGGTCAGCAAAATTAATAGGAACATTGTTCAAATCGAATGCAGCACCGGCTCCTTCCTGTGGTATGCCGTCAATGAAGATTTTCACATGTTTTCCGCTAAAGCCATCGATATACAATTGCATATCCGATCCCACTCCACCTGATTCGCGGAGTTTTACACCGGGCACTTTAGTCAGTGCACCCGCCAAAGTCTGCGTACTATTATGCAATTTCTTCGCATCAATGGCTACCGCATTAAAAGCAGATTGATTCACACGACCGACTCCGGATGTCGTGACCAGCACCTCTCCCAGTTCTTTTACCGCCGGTGCGATAGTGACGTTTACTTTTATTCTTTCTCCCTTGGCTAATTTAACTTTCTTTTCTACCGTTTGATAACCGATAGCCGAAACGACGAGTGTATATTCACCTGCTGTCGTTTTCAAATGATATATACCTTTTTCATCTGTATAGCATCCTTGGTTGGTTCCTTTCAGATAAACTGTCGCAAAATCCACCACTTCTTTCTCTGTAGACATCACTCTGCCCGAAATTAAACTACTACGGTGACGCCCCTGTTGTGAATATACGGATACGGAAAACAAGAATGCCAGAAAAACCAAAAAACATTTATTGCTCATCTCCTTTTTACCTTTTTACTTTATA
>NC_021017.1:1428345-1447903 GCF_000210075.1 Bacteroides xylanisolvens XB1A | reverse complement strand
AAGCAGAAAAAGAAGTGCCAAACAATCCCTATCTATTGGTAAAAATAAGACAACAAAAATGAGGTATATAGATATGTACAATACCTATATATAAGTAAATACTGGATAATTTAAATAAAAAAAGAAAAGAAACCCTACTTCAGCCAACTCGCCAACGCACGTTCCGTTATCTCCCACAACTGCTCTTTCTGCACATGATTCGTGTATTTATCAGACAAGTTTTTCCGGTGGTTATTGACATACAGTTGTCCTGTCACACCGGCTTCCTTTTCGTCCAACAGTAAACCGATTGCCGTAGAAGCCCCTTTCTTGGGTTTACGGATAAAAGGACGGAAAAAAATATCCGTCAACGGATCGAACCACTTGTGCATAGTGATGATATCAGTAGAAACAATTCCCGGATCCGCAGCATTGACGCTAATCCCTTTCTCTCGAAGTTGCTCGGAAAGTTCGAAAGTAAACAATAATAAAGCCAGCTTCGTGTTACTGTAAACAGGAATCCTCCAAAACGTTCCCGTTTTCCCTCTATGAAAGAAATCCGGGAAGTCGAGCTTGCCGATTGCGTATGTACAGGAAACCATATTTACGATACGCGCTCCACGCACCATCAGCGGAATTAATTTCCGGGTAAGCAGATAAGGTCCCATGTAGTTCACACTTACCGTTCGTTCGAATCCTTCGGAAGTAGTATGAAAACCTGTCTCCATCGTTCCGGCATTGTTCATTAACAAAGAGATGGGAAGATTCCTTTCTAAGATCTGACTGGCAAAAGCAACTACGGATTGCATAGAAGATAAATCGATAGCCATAACTTCCAAATCCGGGTTTCCGGTTTCCTTGCTCAAACGTTCACGAACAACCTCCGCTTTCTGCGGATGATAACAAGCCATAATGATTCGATAACCGGCTTTGGCTACGGCACGTGTTATTTCTGTTCCCATTCCTCCGTCCGCACCGGTGATGATTGCCCATTTCATTTCACTCATTTTTTCTCCAGTTTATCAATCTCCTTTTGTAAAGAGGAAGGTAATTGTTCTTTCAAATGTTGATGACAAGCCATTTCTATCGTATACATACGTCCTATGCAATAATTACTGTGTCCACAGTTGCAACGTGCTTGTTCCTCCTGTTTCATCCGGTTCACGAATCCCGGTTCGTTGAGTAACGCTCTCGCCATCTGCACGGCATCAAAACCGGAATCGAGCACTTCATCTATTTTCTGACGGGAAACAAGACCACCGACATAAATCAACGGCGCATCCGGAAGAGCCGCACGGAATTTCAATGCATCTTCAAGGAAATAGGCCTCTTTGAAGGGCACAGAGGGTATCATCCATTTGCCAAACATACGGACTCCGTATTTCAGCCACCAACAATTCATATAGTAAGACATCGAACGAATCGGCATGGCACCTCTCATTACATACATCGGCGCTTTGCTGACAAAACCACCACTCAACACCAATCCATGAGCACCAAGTTCCAACAGACGTTTGGCCACTTGTATGGATTCGTCTATCTCCATTCCTCCTTTGAAGCCGTCGCGCATATTCATTTTTACGAAAACTGCCATATCACTGCCTGCCGCTTTCATCACTTCTTCCATCACCATATCCATAAAACGCATCCGGTTTTCGAGCGAACCGCCATATTCATCTTTCCGATGATTGGTGTAGGGAGACAGGAATTGACTAATCAAATAGCCGTGCCCCGCATGTACTTCAACGGCGTCAAACCCGGCTTTCCTCGCCAGATTGACTGCATTTCCATACGCTTTCGCCATTTCCGGAAGCTCCTCTTTTTCCATTCCACGCACAAACGTAGGAGAATAGAGGTTGAAGCCTGAAGATGCGGATATAGGAGTGACACCACATATATTTTTATGGGACATATTTCCACAATGCCCGATTTGTATACCTACTGCGGCACCTTCATCGTGCACAGCTTTTGTCAATTCGTGTAAACGGGGAATAATGGACGGACGCAACCACAACTGACGGTCGAAAGAAAGTCCGCTTTGTGTCACGGCAGCATAAGCCACTGTTGTCATACCCACTCCCCCCGCAGCTACCGACCGATGGTAATCCAGCAACATCTGCGTGGGAGTATTCTCCGGACACATGCTCTCAAAAGCTGCCGAACGGATCGTTCGATTCCGCAGCGTCAAAGGGCCAAAGGTGACCGGGCTAAAAAGTTTAGATTCCATAGTAGTTGATATTTTATTTAAGTCATACGTAAATCATGATGAAAAACGCCCCTAATAAAGGAAAGGGAACACTCGTTTCCGTTCTCCCACTGCGTCTCCGAATTCTTCGCGGTAACGGCACCAAATAGCGTTGGCACGGGGAACAAGGTTAGCAATCGTCCACCAAAGGAAGACTAGGCCGGAAAGTGAACAAGTGAGTATCGCCCAACCTGCCCATTCTACTATTTCACCGAAATAGTTGGCGGAAGTGACATAACGGTACATTCCTTTTTGAGGCAGATAATGCCGGGTGTCTCCCGGTTTGCGCAAATGACGGATGATATAATCCGACTGCCAGTTCAACAGCATACCTGCGAAAAAGAGCAGTGTGCCGATAATAAACCACGGTGAAGTGAACCAGCCGGATTGATACATCGTTTCGGGAGCAAGATAGAAAATCCATTTCCCTTGCATATAACCATTCAGCAGATTAAAAAGAACTCCCATCGACATGATTGCCAGCGGCATCTTACTTTTTCCTTTCAATAGCAAAGGGAAGATGAAAGCACGCTGAAAATAGTGAATTTGAAAGAAGAGGAAGAAAGTGAAAATCACCGGCTCGAACCGACGTTCGGAGTAGATCCACATCACGCACATCACCATGAAAACCGGAGCTTCCATCAATATCCAGGCTAGTTTATTGGAGATAGCTACTCCCCACGATGCTGTGCGGAAAATACCATATCCGGCTTTCACAAAGTAAAGGGCGATAAAAACAAACAAAGCAATCAGGCTCATCACCCCCAGAAACAGATTAAAAGTATCTATACTCATACCGATCTATTTTGTAACACGCAAAAATAACAAAAATGAGATAAACGACGATACAAAAAATAGAAAGAATCTGAAGTACATTCTTTTACGAACATAAAAAAGGAGAAAATATAAAATTTCCCGGATGCGCGTCTGAAATGATCGGGCACACATCCGGGATTACTTATCTATTTAATAAAAGGATTTGTTCTTATCAGCGTTTCTTAATTGGGATATAAGCCAAATCATCAAGTACATTTTTATAAGCCGGGCGGATAATCCGTTTACCGTCGAAGGTTAATTCTTCATTGCGGTGTGCACACCAGCCTACGATACGTGCCATGGCAAACAGTGGAGTGAAGATTTCCTGCGGCAAACCGATCATTTCATACACGAAGCCCGAATAGAAATCGATATTGCTGGACACTGTCTTTCCGTTGTTTTTAACCCGTCCGAAAGTAGCTATGGCACGTTCTTCCAACAGTTCGAGGAAAGCAAATTCGCTTTCTCTGCCTTTTTCACGGGCAAGGTCGCGAGCCAGTTCTTTCAATAGAAGAGCACGAGGGTCGGAGATGGTATAAACGGCATGTCCGATACCATAGATCAATCCGGTTTTGTTATACACTTCTTTGTTCAACATTCGGGTGTAATAAGTGTCTATCTCATCTACACTTGTCCAGTCTTTGATATTTTCCTTCAGGTGCTGGAACATGTCGGCAACCTGAATATTGGCACCTCCGTGAAGCGGGCCTTTCAGCGAACCGATACCAGCAGCGATGGCCGAATAAGTATCTGTTCCGGTAGAAGAAGTTACGCGAACGGTGAAAGTGGAGTTATTACCACCACCGTGCTCTGCCTGAAGAATCAATAACAAATCGAGGGTGCGTGCATCCAGTTCGGTATAGTCTTTTTTCAGCATATACAGGAAATTTTCGGCAATAGATAGCTTTTCCTGCGGATGGCGGATATGCAGAGAACGTCCGAAAGTAGCATGACGAAGCATATTATAAGCATAAGCGATGATAGTAGGGAACTTTGAAATCAGTTCAATACTCTGACGCATCAGGTTATCCCGGGAGGTATCATCCGCATTTGCGTCAAAACGATACATTTCCAATACACTGCGTGAAAGAATATTCATGATGTTGTTTCCTTCCAACTCGATGATGTTCATTTTCGTTTTCTGTTCCAACGGCATATTGTCGTTAATCAACTCACGGAAAGAAAGCAATTCTTCTTTATCCGGCAGACGTCCGGAAAGCAATAGGTAAGCCACTTCTTCGAAGCCAAAGCGTTTCTCTTTGATTATAGCGTGAGAAATATCTTCTACATCATAACCGCGATAGAACAGTTTTCCCGGTATGGGTTTCAGTCCACCACCCGGAACACGTTCATATCCTACTACATTACCGATTCTGGTTAAACCTACCAATACACCTGTGCCATCTTCATTACGTAATCCGCGCTTCACATCAAACTTGGAGAACAATTCTGTATCAATCCGGGTAGCTTCCTTCATTTCCTCGGAAAGCTTGTAAATCAAGTACTCTTTTTTCATCTTTCTTCGTTTTTTATTCGTTACTTTTGTTTTTCAATTCTTTCCACGATCTCACGAGTGAAAGCGGAAGTAGAGAGGGAGGTTCCATTCGGCATAAAACGGGCTAAATCGTGTGTAGCGCGAGCGTCCAGGAAGCTTTGTTCCAAGGCTTTCTCTATCAGAGCAGCCGCTTCTTTCCAGTCAAAATATTCGAGCATCATTACTGCCGAAAGGATAATAGAACAAGGGTTCACCACATCTTTTCCCGCAATATTGGGGGCTGTTCCGTGAGTCGCTTCAAAGATGGCATGACCTGTCTGGTAGTTGATATTTGCTCCCGGAGCGATACCGATACCGCCTACCATAGCCGCCAGTTGGTCAGAAACATAGTCTCCGTTGAGGTTTAAGGTGGCTATCACGGAATATTCTTCGGGAATCAGGAGTGTATTTTGTAAGAAAGCATCCGCAATGCAATCTTTTATCACCAGTCTGCCATCTGCCAAAGCATCGCCAAATTCACGTTGCGCCAGTTCGTAGCCCCATTTTTTGAAACCACCTTCGGTAAACTTCATGATATTCCCTTTATGCACCAGTGTTACGGAAGGCAAATGATGGTCGAGCGCATACTGGCAGGCAGCACGCACAAGACGCTCCGTGCCCTCACATGATACAGGTTTCACACCGAAAGAAGAGGTTTCCGGGAAACGGACTTTTGTCACGCCCATTTCGTCTTTCAAGAATTGATAGAACTTTTCAGCCTCCGGAGTTCCGGCTTCCCATTCGATACCTGCATAAATATCTTCCGTATTTTCACGGAACACACACATGTTCACTTTCTCCGGTGATTTGACAGGCGACTGTACTCCCTGATACCAACGAACCGGACGAAGACAGACGTATAAATCAAGTGTCTGACGCAGTGCTACGTTCAACGAACGGATTCCACCTCCGACAGGAGTTGTCAACGGACCTTTGATTCCTACCAGGTATTCCTGAAAGGTTTCCATTGTTTCATCCGGCAACCAGGAACCAGTCGCGTTGAAGGCACGTTCTCCCGCTAACACTTCTTTCCATTCGATACGACGTTTGCCACCGTATGCTTTCCGGATAGCTGCGTCCACTACGGCTTGCATGGCAGGAGTCACTTCGGCTCCTACTCCATCGCCGGTAATATAAGGTACGGTAGGCACATCGGGTACCAACAGCGTACCATCTGTTTGCATGGTTATTTTGCTCATTTTTTATCTTGCATTTAAGGCAGAACCGGCACGGAACCAAGCTATCTGCTGTTCATTATAGGTATGTTGCACTTCAAAACTTTCTTTCGTTCCGTCTTCGTGATGAAGAACAATCGTCAAATTGCGCCCCGGTGCGAAATGGACTAAGCCTGATACGGACAGAAGATCGTGTTCCCGAATTTTATCATAGTCTGCTTTATCTACAAAAGTAAGAGCAAGCATTCCTTGTTTTTTCAGATTTGTTTCGTGGATACGGGCAAAACTCTTAGCCAAAATGACACGTACATTGAGGAAGCGTGGTTCCATGGCTGCATGTTCACGGCTGGAACCTTCTCCATAATTCTCTTCGGCAACAACAATAGACGGAATACCTTCGGATTTATACATCTTTGCCGTACCGGAAACTGTTCCATAAGTATTTGTCGAACGATTCCAAACACGGTTCATTTCACCATTGAAAGCATTGACAGCCCCCATCAGCATATTGTCGGAAATATTCTCCAAATGTCCACGGAAGCGGAGCCACGGACCTGCCATAGAGATATGGTCGGTAGTACATTTTCCCTGTGCTTTAATCAATAAAGGCATGTTCAGCAAGTCCTGTCCGTCCCATGCCGGGAAAGGAGTCAGAAGCTGGAGACGTTGGGAATCCGGTTTTACCCTGATTTCCGTTTTTGCTCCGTGCGGGGCAATATATCCCTCATTTCCCTGTTCAAAACCTTTCAAAGGAAGTTCATCTCCTACAGGCTCGGAGAGTTTCACTTTTTCTCCGTTATGATTCACCAGTCTGTCTTTCAACGGGTTGAAACAGAGATCACCGGCTATTGTTAACGCCATCGTTAGTTCCGGAGAAGCTACAAACGCGTATGTGTTGGGATTACCGTCAGCGCGTTTGGCAAAATTACGATTGAAAGAGGTGACGATTGAGTTTTTTCGTGTCGGATCGTCCGTCTGACGTTTCCACTGACCGATACAAGGTCCACAGGCATTTGCCATAATCGTGGCTCCCAGCCGTTCAAAAGCTTCAATCATACCGTCTCTTTCGGCAGTAGCCCGAATTTGCTCCGAACCCGGATTGACGATCAGCGGAGAAGCGACGCTCAAATTCTTTTCTGTCACCTGCTTTGCCAGAGAAGCTGCACGGCTCAAATCCTGATAAGAAGAATTGGTACATGAACCTATCAAGCCCACCTCCATTTTACGAGGGTAGCCGTTCAATAACACTTTTTCTGCAAATTCAGAGATAGGAGTAGCGGCATCCGGTGTAAACGGCCCGTTTATATAAGGTTCGAGTTCTGACAAGTCTATTTCAATTACACGATCGTAATAGTTGGATGGTTCGTCGGTCACAATGTCGTCTGCACGAAGATCTGCATCAACAGATTCAGCCCAATCGACTACACAATCTCTTCCGGTAGCTCTCAAATAAGTAGCCATGCGCCCGTCAAAGGGGAATAAAGAGGTAGTAGCTCCAACTTCGGCACCCATATTGCAAATGGTAGCTTTCCCGGTAGCAGAAAGGGATTCGGTTCCGGGACCAAAATATTCGATAATAGCATTCGTTCCTCCTTTTACGGTAAGGATGCCGGCCAGCTTCAGAATCACGTCTTTCGGAGAAGTCCAACCGCTCAGTTTTCCGGTCAGACGAACACCAATAATCTTCGGCATTTTCAGCTCCCATTCCATTCCTGTCATCACATCCACAGCATCCGCGCCACCGACACCGATAGCCACCATGCCCAGTCCGCCTGCATTAGGCGTATGAGAGTCTGTTCCCACCATCATACCACCGGGGAAAGCATAGTTTTCGAGCACTACCTGATGGATAATTCCTGCTCCCGGTTTCCAGAAGCCAATGCCATAACGGGAAGATACATCACGGAGGAAATCGTATACTTCTTCATTAGTCAGTCTTGCCGTAGCAATATCCGCCTTTGCACCTTTATACGCCTGTATCAAGTGATCGCAATGCACTGTCGAAGGCACAGCCACCTGATCCTTACCTGCATTCATAAATTGAAGCAAAGCCATCTGCGCAGTTGCATCCTGCATAGCCACACGGTCGGGACGGAAATTCACATAATCCTCCCCCCGTTTGTAATCTTTCAAATCGGCTACATCATACAGATGAGCATACAAAATCTTCTCGGCCAATGTCAAAGGGCGTTTCAGTATAGCCCGTACGTGTTCTACCTTTCCTTTATAAGCAGCGTAGAAAGCTTCTAACATAGTCACATCATATACCATATTGCTTTTTGTTTTTTTAGTCTATCTATTAAAATAACGAACGACGTTCGAGTAATGTTTAACAAAATGAAATATTTTTTCTACCCGGAACGAAGATTTGTTACCTTTGCGCCTATTATGAGTAATAATCCGAAAAGTCCCATTATAGACCTTCAGCAGCAGCAACTCCTCCTGCGGATGGAGTATGAATATGAGAAGGAAGAATTTAAGCGGCAGACCGAAACAATGGGCGTTGCCCGTAAAGTGAAGCGCGGTCTCTGCTGGTATCCTGTCTCTCTTGGCCGAAGTTACTACAATTCGCTGAATCAGCTTGTAATAGATATTACACGGACCGAAAATAAAGAAATAGAGCATTCCTTTGACTTCGGCCGCCCTGTTTGCTTTTTCCACCAGTCATTCGAAGGAAAAGTGAAGTATATGGATTTCATCGCTACCGTCAGCTTTGCCGACGAAGAACGAATGGTCGTTGTACTCCCCGGAGCAGGAGCTTTAGCGGAACTGCAAACTGACGGTATACTGGGGGTACAACTTTATTTTGACGAAACATCGTACCGGGCCATGTTCGAAGCACTGGAAGACACGATACGTGCCAAGGACAACCGCCTGGCGGAACTGCGTGACATTTTGTTGGGTACCCAAAAGCCGGGATTCCGCGAATTATATCCTGTCCGCTTCCCATGGCTGAACAGTACACAGGAAACAGCAGTCAACAAGGTGCTATGTACGCGTGACGTATCTATTGTTCACGGTCCTCCGGGAACCGGAAAGACAACGACTCTTGTCGAAGCGATTTACGAAACATTGCATCGGGAACCACAAGTGCTTGTTTGTGCGCAAAGCAACACAGCTGTCGACTGGATTTGTGAGAAACTGGTAGATCGGGGAGTCCCCGTGCTCCGCATTGGAAATCCAACCCGGGTCAACGACAAAATGCTTTCATCCACCTACGAACGCCGGTTTGAAAGTCATCCTGCCTATCCGGAGCTTTGGGGAATTCGTAAATCTATCCGCGAAATGGGTAGCCGGATGCGCCGGGGTAGTTATTCTGAACGGGAAGGAATGCGTAATCGCATGAGTCGTCTCCGCGACCGCGCCACGGAGTTGGAAATACAAATCAATGCCGATCTTTTCGACAGTGCCCGCGTGATTGCTTCTACCCTAGTCAGCAGCAACCACCGCCTGCTCAACGGACGTCGTTTTTCGACTTTATTCATTGACGAAGCTGCACAAGCCCTCGAAGCTGCCTGCTGGATTGCTATCCGCAAAGCAGACCGGGTCATCCTTGCAGGAGATCATTGTCAACTTCCGCCGACTATCAAATGTATAGAAGCCTCCTGTGGAGGATTGGATCATACATTAATGGAAAAAGTAGTTCAGCAAAAACCTTCCGCGGTCTCTCTATTAAAAGTACAGTACAGAATGCATGAAGCCATCATGCAGTTTCCCTCTGACTGGTTTTATCATGGAGAACTGGAAGCTGCTCCGGAAGTACGCTATCGGGGGATTCTTGATTTCGACACTCCCATGAACTGGATCGACACTTCAGAGATGGACTTTCACGAAGACTTTGTAGGCGAAAGTTTCGGACGCATCAATAAGCAGGAAGCCAACCTACTACTGCAAGAACTGGAAACTTACATCGAACGTATCGGCAAAGAACGGATACTGGATGAAAGAATTGATTTCGGTCTGATTTCACCCTACAAGGCGCAAGTGCAATATTTGAGGGGAAAGATCAAAGGGAGCAGCTTTTTACGTCCTTTCCGCAGCCTCATCACCGTAAACACGGTAGACGGTTTTCAGGGACAGGAGCGAGATGTCATTTTCATCAGTCTTGTACGTGCCAACGAGGATGGACAGATTGGATTCCTGAATGATTTGCGAAGAATGAATGTAGCGATTACAAGGGCACGAATGAAGCTTGTTATATTAGGAGATGCCTCCACCCTTACCAAACATCCTTTCTATAAAAGATTGATGTTATTCATTAAAAAGGAGGATTAAATACTTAATCCTCCTTTTAACAAAGCACACTTTCTCCCGAAACCACACTTTTTTTAACACAAACAAAACAAACAATATTTTACATCAGTACTATTCTTAATTTTTCACCCTCAAAGATAGTCGATTATTCCAATGCACTCCAACTATTTCCACCATTTTATTTGCGGATCGCGCGTTTTTGCCCATTCTGCAAATTTAGGATATGTTTTATCAATGCGCTGATTCTCCTTTTTAAGATCTAAATTCAAAATAGAAGCGTCCAAACGAGCATCTACATGAATTGCAAACGGAAAACCATCTTTGCAAATGAAATAGGTACCATCTACATCACCACGAGAAATATCAGCTCCGGAAGGGAAACGATTATTCGCACCAGTCGTCGGCTTATGATCTGTCAGATGGACTTCTGTGGCAGAGTTGAATACTTTTATAAAAGGATTATAAGGAGCTACCACCACTGGTTTATCAAGAGTAGGATTATTAAATTGTATGGATACCGTATATGTCTTCTCTTGAATATTCTGATTAATCATATCCTCCGCATTCACATTGGATACTCCCAATTCAGCTTTAGCATCCTTGAATAATGTTATCACATTACCTGAATAGGAAGAAGCTTCACTACCATTAACCGTTACTTTAGAAGCTTTACTCAAATCGAAAGGAACTTCATAAGCAAACGAGTTCTTATAATTAGCTCCCGTCCAAGCCAAGGTGAACTTATCAATAATATTAAGAACCTTATTATCTATATTATAATCAACGCTTGACTGATATTTCATGACTACATCATTCAAGTCATAATCTCCTTGTTCCGGCCAGTTATCTTCAAAGCCAAGCACTCCAGAATACATTTCTGTTCCTTGTCGATCACCCGGATTAGGAACATCCGGAACTTCAATAGCAGCAATAGGATTAGAAGAGATAACGAAAGCAACATCATTATAGTCATTTTCACCGTTTTTCCAGTCTTCCATAGTGATAACATTCACTCTATCACCTGCTTTATTTTTTGCTGCAAAAATTGCAGTGTGAGAAATTTTGTCACTATTCAAAGATTTGGTTGAGTAGAACATATTCCCATTAGCCTTGGCATTTACCCAGCCATTATTCCATATCAAGAAACCAATCTTTGTATTTGCCGGAATACGTTCCGGGTCCTTTTGAGGGAAATTACCAGTCTCATTTATATATTTTAAATTAACCGCAACCCCACTATAATAACCTAAACTATTTCCATGTGCGTTAGGAAATATGACACATGCATGCTTTGTTGCCTTCCTTATTTCATCAATAGAAGCATCTTTCGGATAGCAATAATAAGCAAATACACTTTTCGCCCCTGTGTCTCCCCCAAAATAGTTAATAACGACATTTGCATCTTCTTTTATCAGAATATCAGCATTATCAGTAACTAAAGGTCCTACGTTATTCTTTCCTTCCGGAAAATATGTCGTTATATAACTCTTGAGAGTTGCATCCACGTTGATCTTCTTAGAAGCATCCAAATAGTCAGGCTTACCTGAATTTGCATTCCAAGTTCCTAATACGTTCGGGATTACATCTGTAATAAATTTCACCGCAGCCCTTGTTTGTGCACTTCTCGTTGATGAATCCACAGGAGTAACATCAAGAGCATTCTCAAAGGTTATTTTTGCGCTGACATCCGAACCGACAACTTTAGTTTTATACAAAGTCGGCACACCAAAATCCGGAGAATAAATATAAACTTCTGAAACTGCTGTCGGGAAAGAAGCCGGTTTGATATAACGTCCTTGTATATCTGTAAATCCGGTTGCAATGTGTGACACCCCTGCTTTCTTTATAATCTGACCGCCTTCTGCCACATAAGAAAGCGGATTTTCAGCATAAACTTCAAAATAAGCCCTAGGACATTCCTTTCCATAATCAATATTCAATTGAATATTTTTAGTAGTGGCAAAGTCGAAATAGTTATCTAAAGTAACTTCTTCTTTATCTCCTGAATTAGCAGGATCATATACATCTTTCTGTAAACAGCTTGAGAAAGCAACAGAAACAACACTGATAACACATGCTAATTTAGCAATGTTAATCATTCTCTGGGGTAAGTTAAAACACATCATACTTCTCGTTCATTTTATTTGATAGTGCAAATATAAACATAAACTTGCATATTTTAATCACATTATTGATATATTTTTCAAAAAAAAGTTTCTGCAAGCTTCACCTACCCATTTTTAAATATCTTATTAATAAAAAAGGAGAAAGCAAAAAGCCCTCTCCTTCTTTTAAAACTTGTATAATCTGGTCTAATTAATTATTCTCCGGACGAAGTTTACGAACAGTTACAGCAGTCTGCCACATTTCGCTTTCGCGTAATTGACGGAGCTCCTCGTTTAACTTTTCACGATAATCAGGTTGTGAATTACTGTCGATAGAAATCTGTGCTTCGTTACCAGTCTTCACACTGTTATACAACTTTTCAACTACCGGTTTGATAGCATCGTGGAATGGGCCCATCCAATCGAGAGCACCACGTTGAGCAGTAGTAGAGCAGTTAGCGTACATCCAGTCCATACCGTTCTTTGCGAACAACGGCATCAATGACTGTGTCAGTTCTTCCACTGTTTCATTGAATGCTTCAGAAGGACTATGACCGTTTTCACGCAATACTTCGTACTGTGCCAGCAACAAACCTTGGATAGCCCCCATCAATGAACCACGTTCACCTGTCAGGTCAGAAGTAGCCTCACGTTGGAAAGTTGTTTCGAACAGATAACCGGAACCGATACCAATACCCAGTGCGATGGTTCTTTCGTAAGCCTTGCCTGTAGCATCCTGATAGATAGCATAAGAAGAGTTCAAGCCGCGTCCTTCGAGGAACATAGTACGCAAAGATGTACCCGAACCTTTAGGAGCAACCATGATAACGTCGATATCAGCAGGAGGAACTACACCTGTACGGTCGTTCCAAGTGATAGCAAAACCGTGTGAGAAATAAAGAGCTTTTCCGGCAGTCAGGTAAGGCTTGATAGTAGGCCATACTGACATTACTGCTGCGTCAGACAACAGACACATTACAATAGTACCTCTCTCACAAGCTTCTTCGATACCGAACAAAGTTTCACCCGGAACCCATCCGTCTGCTACTGCCTTATCGTATGTTTTTCCTTCACGTTGACCAACGATTACATTGAAACCGTTATCACGCAAGTTCAGTGCCTGTCCAGGACCCTGTACGCCATAACCGATTACAGCGATTGTTTCATTTTTCAATACTTCACGAGCTTTTTCCAATGGAAATTCGTCACGGATTACTACAGTTTCAGTAGTACCTCCAAAATTCAACTGTGCCATTTTCTTTTTGTTTTTAGTTTTTGATGACTTACGCCATCTGTTATTAATTGATTTTATATTCTCACATTTATTCAAATATCACTTTCGAGCGGCAAACAACTTCGTTGCCATTCTTCTTCACTTCTACGTGAAACTCGTTTGCATTCACTTCATCGCAGAAGAAAGAGAGTTCATCACCAAAATAGCTTTCCGCCACATACGCCATTTCAAAACGACGGATACGTTTGGTCTTATACAATTCAATCGGGAACAAATCAAGGATATGTTCGATGTAACGGATGCTGTTTACATGACCATTGATATCTATATCACTGTACTTTGCCGTCAGGGTAGCTATCGACTGATCGCTTGTCACTTTGATACGTGAAGGCTTTTCAATCGGGCAAGGCTCATCACAGACATAGTTTACGATACTTCCCCCATGCAAAGTCAACAAGTCGGCAGGCTTGCGGGTATTAAGATTAATCATTGCCCATACGGAACGTGCGTAGCCAATCTTCTTCCCATCCTTATCAATAATAGCAAAATTACGGTCCGTAAACAAACGGTAGACATTTTCCACCCACGTCTGAACCGAGAAATTCTCATACTGATAAGGCATTTCATCCAACTCAATAGCCAGACGTGAAAGCACCCATGTATAATTGTCCTCATTCAGCGTTGCAATACCAAAACCACGGTCATTGGCGTGAAAACCTGCACAATTCAGTAGATGATTTCCCAGTACCCCCATAGTCAGACGTCCGTTGAAGTCAACATGGAACGGTTCTGCCACAAACTGATAAGTCCCTATTCTATTTTCTTCACTCATTATTCTTATTGGTTTTTACTTTGGTTATACATAGCTTCCCGTCCATCGAGAAACTCATTCACCCGTTCAAAACAGCTGGTAGTAATCGCTACACGTCCTGAACGAACAAACTGCAAAACACAATTCAAAGCCTTCAGTTCACCATAGAGCGAAGTTATATCTTCGCTCATTCCATTTTTCTCGACAATAGAAAATACCGGATTGACTTCCACTATACGTGCATTGTATCTACGAATCAGCTTGGATGCTTCCGGATTCTCCTGAAAAGCAGGAGTAGACACCTTATATAATGCAATCTCGTGGAAATAAATCTCATCCTCTGTGAAATAATGTGCCTGAATCACGTCGATCTTCTTTTCGATCTGTTTCACTACCTTCTCAATGATGTCCTTATCAGTCCAGGCTGTTATTGTATACTTATGTACACCTTTAATAGAAGAAGCAGATACATTCAGACTCTCAATATTTATTTGCCGACGGGTAAATACAGCAGTTACCTGATTCAGCAACCCGGCTATATTCTCCGAATGAACAATGATTGTATATAACGTTTTATCACTCATAACTCTAATTTTTTAAATGCGAACTCTCAACTCTCCATTCTCAACTCTCAACTTCTCCTAGCACTCCAGCAACATCTGGTTTACCGAACCACCCGGAGGAGTCATCGGCAAAACATTGCCTTCTTTCACCACGCAAGCTTCGAGCAGGAACGGACCGTCCGTTGCCAGCATTTCAGCAATAGCTTCCTTCAGTTCTTCACGAGTGAAAACACGCTTGGAAGGAATATCATAAGCCGAGGCCACTTTCATATAATCCGGATTCAACATCGGGGTAAACGAATAGCGACGGTTGAAAAACATAGCTTGCCACTGACGTACGTTTCCGAGGTAATTATTGTTCAAGCAGATAATCTTCACCGGAGCCTTCTGCTCCATAATCGTACCCAGTTCCTGAATATTCATTTGCAGTCCGCCATCTCCCATAAATACGCATACGGTACGTTCCGGTGCTCCGAAAGTTGCCCCGATAGCTGCGGGAAGCCCGAAGCCCATTGTTCCAAGTCCTCCGGAAGTAATGATACTGCGTTCTTTCGTATATTTAAAGTAGCGTGCAGATATCATCTGATTTTGACCTACATCTGTTACCAAAACAGCTTCATGGTGAGTAGCATCACTAACCGCACGTACCACTTCCCCCATACTCAAAGAGTTTGTGGCAGGATGAAGTTCAGGACGGATTACTTTTTCCTCCTCCACTTTCTCATATTCTTTGAAGCTATCAATCCATTCGGTATGAGTGTTCTTTTTCAGAAGTTTCGTCACAGAAGCCAGTGTTTCCTTGCAATCTCCCAATACAGCTACATCTACCTTTACATTCTTATTAACTTCCGCAGGATCGATATCAAAATGAATCACTTTTGCCTGTTTGGCATAAGTAGCCAAATTACCGGTCACACGGTCGTCAAAACGCATACCAACAGCAATCAGCACATCGCATTTATTGGTATTGATATTCGGTCCCAGATTGCCGTGCATACCCAACATACCTTTATTCAACGGATGTTCTGTCGGCAAAGCCGAAAGTCCGAGCAGCGTACAACCCGCAGGCATATCCGCTTTTTCGATAAACTCGCGCAATTCGCTCTGTGCATTTCCCAGTTCAACACCTTGTCCAACCAATACAAGCGGACGTTCAGCGTTATTAATCAGTTCGGCAGCAGCCTGTACAGTCTCCTCGTCCGTATCGGGAACAGGAACATAACTACGGATAAAATCGACTTTCGTCGGTTCGTATTTCGTTTTCTCTACTTGCGCATTTTTGGCAAAGTCCAATACCACCGGACCCGGACGACCACTACGGGCAATGTAAAACGCACGTGCTACCGCCCAGGCTACATCTTCCGCACGGCGAATCTGATAACTCCATTTAGTGATTGGCTGGGTGATACCTACCAAGTCAACTTCCTGAAAAGCATCCGTCCCAAGAAAGCCTGTTCCCACCTGTCCGGCAATCACCACGATAGGCGTACTATCGATCATCGCATCCGCAATGCCTGTTACCGTATTGGTTGCTCCGGGACCACTCGTCACCAGGCAAACACCTACATCACCCGATACACGGGCATAACCTTGTGCGGCATGGGCGGCTCCCTGCTCGTGACGAACCAAGATATGGTTCAATATATTTTGATGATCGTACAAGGCATCGAATACCGGCATAATAGAACCACCGGGGTAACCAAAGATGGTAGTCACTCCCTGATGTTCCAAGGAGCGCATCAAAGCCTCTGCACCTGTTATTAAATCTTTCATATTAGTTGATAGTTGATAAATGATAAATGATAGTTGAGAAATGACAGTTGAAAATGAATGGTTTACAATCATTGCGCTAAGTGCTGCGCAGCTAACTATTACCTATCAACTATATTATATAATTCTCACTGCTCCCTTATCGGCAGAGCTTACCATGCTGGCATACGCCTTCAGGCTCTTCGGTACATAACGGTCACGAGTGACAGGAGTCATCGGACGGGCCGCCAGTTCTTCATCCGTCAGTCGCACGTTAATCTTCCGGGCCGGAATATCGATTTCGATAATGTCTCCGTCTACAATTTTTCCGATATTGCCTCCAGCTGCCGCTTCAGGAGAAATATGTCCGATACTCAATCCGGAAGTTCCACCACTGAAACGTCCGTCGGTAATCAAAGCACATTCTTTTCCGAGATGACGAGATTTGATATAAGAGGTAGGATAAAGCATTTCCTGCATACCGGGACCACCCTTCGGACCTTCGTGCGTAATGACGACTACATCGCCACTGACGACTCGGCCTCCGAGGATGCCTTCACAGGCTGCTTCTTGCGAATCAAATACTTTGGCAGGTCCGGTAAATTTCCAGATACTTTCGTCTACACCTGCTGTTTTTACCACACAACCGTCTTGGGCAATATTGCCTTTCAATACGGCCAATCCACCGTCTTTGCTATAAGCATGTTCCAAATCACGGATACATCCGTTTGCACGGTCTTTATCCAATTCCTTATAGTACATGCCCTGTGAACCAAGTACGAGATTGAATCTATTTCCGGCTGCACTCGAATATTTTTTAATTGCCTTTTCGCTTACATTCGGGCTGGTGATTGAATATTCATTAATAGCTTCCGCCAATGACATTCCGTCTACCCGTCGAACAGATGTATCTATCAGACCGCCTTTTGCCAGTTCATCCATGATAGCAATAATACCACCGGCACGGTTTACATCCTGAATATGATATTTCTGTGTATTGGGAGCCACCTTGCAGAGACAAGGAGCCTTGCGGGAAAGCATATCGATATCATCCATCTTGAAATCTACCTCTGCTTCATGAGCAATAGCCAACAGGTGAAGAACTGTATTAGTAGAACCACCCATTGCTATATCCAGCGTCATGGCATTCAAGAAAGCCTGACGGGTAGCAATGCTACGAGGAAGCACACTTTCGTCTCCTTCTTCATAATATAACTTTGCATTTTTTACGATCAGTTCTGCTGCATCTTTGAAAAGCTGCGTACGATTCTCGTGTGTAGCTACGATGGTTCCGTTTCCGGGAAGAGCCAGTCCGATTGCTTCATTCAGGCAGTTCATTGAATTGGCGGTAAACATACCGGAACAACATCCGCAAGTAGGACAAGCATTTTGCTCGATATTCGCTACTTCCTGATCGCTGACACTTTCATCAGCCGATTTAATCATCGCGTCGATCAAATCCAGGTGCTGACCATTCCATTCTCCGGCTTCCATCGGACCGCCCGATACAAATACGGCAGGAATATTCAAACGCATAGCCGCCATCAACATTCCGGGAGTAATCTTATCGCAATTGCTGATACATATCATTGCATCTGCCTTGTGCGCATTAACCATATATTCTACACTGTCTGCAATGATGTCACGTGAAGGAAGCGAGTAAAGCATACCATCATGTCCCATTGCTATACCGTCGTCGATAGCTATTGTATTGAATTCCGCAGCGAAGCATCCCAGCTTCTCAATCTCTGCCTTCACCAGCTGACCGATTTCATGCAGATGCACATGTCCCGGAACAAACTGGGTGAACGAATTGACGATAGCAATAATGGGTTTACCCATCTGATTCTTCTTCATGCCGTTGGCTGCCCATAACGCACGGGCTCCCGCCATCCGACGGCCTTGTGTACTAAACGAACTGCGTAATTGCTTTTTCATTTCAATCTATCTTTTAATTAAAGAGCCTTCCTCACACAAGTGAGAAAGGCTCTAAATTCTATCTTTTATGGTACGAACACATACAACACAAAAACCTTTCTCACGCTCTTGATGGGACCACCACGACGCGAATAATATGCAGGACTGCTAGGTTAATAGATGTATGTAACATATTCATATCTTCTTTTCTTTATTTTCGTGCTGCAAAGGTAAGGGCTTTTTTATTATATCCAAACAAATCGAAGAAAAAAATCACTTAAAAGCGAATAATTGTAAGAAAAGAGAGGTATTATTTCTCTATTTTATCACTTAAAGGTTGAATTTACAACTATTATCTAACTGCGCACCTCACTTTCTTTTTCTGACAAAAGCACTTAATAATCTGAAATTTACCCTCCCTATACCGGAGTACAAGCAAATAATTCGTATCTTTGTAGACCCGTATTTACGGGAATTATTAATCAGAAACAAAAAAGATCAGATGGAAACAGTAGAAAACAAGTACATTACCGTTGCATACAAACTATATACAATGGAAGATGGTGAAAAAGAGTTGTTCGAAGAAGCAAAAGCAGAACATCCCTTTCAATTCATTTCAGGATTAGGAACAACACTCGAAGATTTCGAAAATCAGATAACTGCTCTTTCTAAAGGTGATAAATTTGATTTTACCATTCCGGCAGATAAGGCTTACGGACAATATGACGAACAACACGTTATTGACCTCCCCAAAAATATTTTTGAAATAGATGGCAAGTTTGACAGCGAACGTATTAAAGAAGGTAACATCGTACCTTTGATGACTGGTGACGGTCAACGCGTAAATGCCAGCGTAGTAGAAATCAAACCGGATGTTGTAGTAGTTGACCTCAATCACCCGTTGGCTGGTGCCGACCTGATTTTCGAAGGTGAAATACTGGAAAGCCGTCCTGCTACCAACGAAGAAATCCAGGAATTGGTGAAAATGATGAGTGGCGAAGGTGGTTGCGGTTGCGGATGCGACAGCTGCGGTGATGGCTGTGGCGACGACTGCGGTTGCGAAGGCGGACACTGTCATTAATTGAAGTATAAAGTATTAAGTATTAATTCCGTGCGGATATAGCCGGAGTTTTAATACTTAATACTTTTTTTATGCCGTCATTCCGGCTAATACCT
>NC_021017.1:1400570-1426904 GCF_000210075.1 Bacteroides xylanisolvens XB1A | reverse complement strand
TACCTAATACTTAAAATCAGCATCCTTTGTGCGTCATGATGTCAAGTACCATTTTATCCGTTTCGTTCATGGCTTGCGAGCCGATTCTTGTCAGGTTACGGATACTTTGGTCTACATCTTCATCTATAATTCCTTCTACGGAAGTCACACAACGGTCTTCCATTGCCATCATGGCAGACAGTACGGCTGTCGAAACTCCGGTGGTTACCTTCAAGGCACAACTCGGTTTTGCACCGTCACAAATCATTCCTGTCAAATTGGCAATCATGTTTTGAACAGCGAAGGCAACTTGATTGTAGTTTCCTCCCATTAACCAGGTGATTCCACAACTGGAACCTGTGGCAGCTACCACACAACCACACAAAGCAGACAGACGTCCCAAACTTTGTTTGATATATATAACAGTGAGATGGCTTAGCATTAAAGCACGGATCTGTTCTTCTTCACTTTTTCCGTTTTCTTCTGCAAAGACAACGACAGGAAGTGTAGCGGATATCCCCTGATTACCACTGCCGGAATTACTCATTACAGGAATCATAGCACCGGCCATACGGGCGTCACAGGCAGCCGACGTATAAGAAAGGATATGAGAAAACACGCTATCCCCCATCACTTTATGCTCATAAGTTCCCCGAAGCATTTTCCCTAAAGAATGTCCGTAGTTACCTTTAAAGGCTTGCTCGGCAGCAGCTTTGTTCAAACGGGCTGTGTCAAGGATGAAACGGATTTCATCCAGCGGAGCAGTCAGTGCAAAGTCATATACTTTACGCAAGTTTAGTTCGGGCGAAGCCTCTTCCTCTTCCTCGCTGACTGTCTGTTGCTTGTCGAGCAACGTTTGTTCATTTTTGGCTATATATATAAAGGTAGTATGTCCACCGGCAATGATGGCTTTAGCCGTTTTATCTTCCGTTTTACAAATCACTTCGATATACAGCTTTTCCGTAATATCTTCTTTTAGAGAAATACAAATCCGTTTTTCTGCGATGAATTGTTTTCCCTGCTCCACCGCTTCCGGCGTACAATCCCTCAATACCTCCAACTGATAATCTGATTTGCCAATCAACGCACCCAAAGCAACCGCTATGGGAAGCCCGACCATACCCGTTCCCGGTATTCCGACTCCCATGGCATTCTTTAATATATTAGCACTTAACAGGACTTCTATCTTTTCCGGTTTCGCTCCCAGTGTTTCGGCAGCTTTAGCTACACAAAGCGCTACTGCGATAGGTTCCGTACATCCGATAGCCGGAATGACCTCCTTCTTAATCAATTCTATAATTTGCCTTCTTTCTGATTCAGTCATGGACTTATAAGTTTTGGTTCCACAAAAATAGGAAATTCTTTCTTTTCCAACATTCTATAATGAACAAATAAAATCTCATATTGTTATAAAACCTCCCATACACCAAACTTTAACAGAAAGAATTGATAGAAAAATGAAAGCAAAACACATAGTTGTTTATTTGCTACTAGCTATTGTTTCCTCTTCATGTATCCGCGAAGAAGCTCTCAATGCAGAAGCAGACATATTAAGTTGTATACTACCGGGAGTAGCCATGACAACCAGTCCTATTATTAACAATAATTCCATAACTATCTTTGTTGGTCCGGGAACTGATATTTCAGAACTCAAGCCTGAATTTACACTGACTCCGGGAGCTGCGATCAGTCCGCTTAGCGGCACGGAACGAAACTTCAATACCCCACAGGAATATACTGTCACAGCTGCCGATGGTGTTTGGAAGAAAATGTATACCGTATCAGTGATCGACACGGAACTTGCCACGAACTATAATTTCGAAGATACACTGGGCGGAAAGAAGTACTATATATTTGTGGAACGCGAAGGAGATAAGGTCGTCATGGAATGGGCCAGCGGAAATGCGGGTTATGCCATGACCGGAGTAGCTAAAACAGCCGATGATTATCCCACTTTCCAAATAACAGACGGAAAAGCCGGCAAATGCCTCTCCTTAGTGACACGCAGTACCGGATTCTTCGGTCAGCTAGCAGGAATGCCTATTGCGGCAGGAAATCTGTTTATCGGCTCTTTCGATGTGAATAACGCTATGAGCAATCCTCTGAAAGCAACTAAATTCGGCCTCCCTTTCCGGCATGTACCCACTTATCTGGCTGGTTATTATAAATACAAAGCAGGAGATCAGTTTACAGAAGGAGGAAAACCTGTGAACGGGAAACGGGATATCTGTGACATATATGCCATCATGTACGAAACCAGCGAATCTGTTCCTACTCTCGACGGAACGAATGCATTCACCAGTCCGAACCTGATTTCAACAGCACGGATTAATAATGCCAAAGAAACGAACGAATGGACTTACTTTAAACTTCCTTTCATCACTCTCCCCGGAAAATTCATAGATAAGGAGAAGCTAAGGGATGGGAAATATAATATAGCCATCGTGTTCACCTCAAGCCTGGAAGGAGATCATTTTAACGGAGCAATCGGAAGTACATTACTGATCGACGAGGCAGAGTTAATCTATCGCTCGGAAAATTAGCGGAATTTCGAAGAAGAATTTTCCATAGCAATACGCTGATAATGCGCTCAAACAATGTACTCATACAAAACGTACACATTATCAAACAAACGGAATTAAATAACTTTATAACAATCATAATGATAAAAATCTATCCGTATATATTCAGTTTACTAGCCTGTATAGGAATAGCTCTCCCCGGCTATTCACAGGTAGACCGAAATGAAACACTGATCCGTTCCGCCCTTCACGGACTGGAATATGAGATTAAAGCAGGTTTCAGCATTGGCGGCACAGCCCCGCTTCCCCTTCCGGTAGAAATCCGTTCGATTGACGGATATAACCCGACACTAGCCATCAGCATAGGGGGCGAAGTAACCAAATGGATTGCCGTTCAGAACAAACTCGGAATCATAGTCGGACTCCGGCTCGAAAACAAAGCAATGACCACCGAAGCCACCGTAAAAAATTACAATATGGAAATTCTCGGACAAGGAGGTGAAAGAATCAGCGGAGTATGGACGGGCGGAGTGAAAACCAAAGTACATACCGCCGGACTGACTATACCTCTAATGGCTACCTACAAACTAAGTAACCGATGGAACATCAAAGCCGGACCTTATTTCTCGTATCTGCTTTCAAGAGAATTTTCAGGTCATGTGTACGAGGGATATTTGCGGGAAGATGATCCCACCGGTCCGAAAGTAGAATTTACCGACGACAAAATTGCAACCTACGATTTCTCGGATGACTTGAGACATTTCCAGTGGGGATTACAGGCGGGAGCCGGATGGCGAGCTTTCAAACACCTCAATGTATATGCTGATCTCACCTGGGGATTGAACGATATATTTAAAAGCGATTTTAATACAATCACTTTTGCAATGTATCCCATCTATTTGAATATAGGTTTTGGGTACGCATTTTAAGTCTCACCACAGATTACACAGATTATTTATATTGATAGTCTATGACTTATAAATCAATCTGTGTTAATCTGTGTAATCTGTGGTGAATAAGGAATTAATTTCCACCAGACTCCGCCACCTGTTTCACTCCGGAATAGGTCACTTTTACAGTCTGTTGCAATGTAGGCACTTTCACGTTAATGGTCATGTCTGCATTTCCATCTTCTACCGTTCCCGTAACAGTTACAGGACAGGTACCCAAAGCAGCGGCATTTCCCTCAAACGTAAGGTCTTGCTGTCCGGTGAACGTAGACACCCCTTCTCCCTTCTTCACTTCACACTTATCAACAACAATATCTCCAAATTTCAGGATCTGTTGGTTAATAAACAGTTCAAACTCCTTCAGTTCAATCTTCACCTCCGTATTGCTGACCTGCGAGAGAGTGATAAACTTCTCTATTCCATCTCCTATGACAATTTCCTGGTCAGAACCATCCGGTATCATGGATATATCCAGATTTCCCCAATACGTTCCGACTACATCCGGAGCCGTTATCGCAGCTTCCTCTTCAGGAGGATTCCCATTATTCTTGTTATCACTGTCGTCATCGTCACTGCTACAAGCAGCGAAGAAAGTAAGAGAGCAGACCAATGCCAATAAATACAATAGATTCTTTTTCATACGTCTTTGGTTTAGTTATTATAATAAATTTCGTCCCTTATAAACTAAAAAGAAGAAAAAAGGTTCAATATGCTTCCTTTTTCGAAGATATTTCGAGTTCACGACTTTCTTATCGAAAACTTTGTTATATTTGCATATAGTAATTTTAAAAAAGCCACAACTATGTTTAATTCATTTGGCAATATCTTTCGGCTCACAAGTTTCGGTGAGTCTCATGGAAAAGGAGTTGGAGGAGTGATTGACGGATTTCCGGCAGGAATTGTCATCGACGAAGAATTTGTACAACAAGAACTTAATCGCCGCCGTCCGGGACAATCCATTCTTACCACTGCACGTAAAGAAGCTGATAAAGTTGAGTTTCTTTCAGGCATTTTTGAGGGGAAATCCACCGGATGCCCTATTGGTTTTATCGTTTGGAATGAAAACCAACACTCCAATGACTACAACAATCTGAAAAATGTATATCGTCCTTCACACGCTGATTACACGTACACAGTGAAGTACGGAATCCGTGACCACCGTGGCGGCGGACGTTCTTCCGCACGCGAAACGATTTCGCGCGTAGTAGCCGGTGCATTGGCTAAGTTAGCACTTCGTCAACTGGGTATCAATATCACTGCCTATACTTCACAGGTAGGTCCTATCAAATTGGAGGGTACTTACTCGGATTACGACCTCGATTTGATAGAAACAAACGATGTACGTTGTCCGGACCCGGAAAAAGCAAAAGAAATGGCAGACCTTATATATAAGGTGAAAGGAGAAGGCGACACCATCGGTGGCACACTGACCTGCGTCATCAAAGGATGCCCCATCGGACTTGGACAACCTGTTTTCGGCAAACTCCATGCTGCCTTGGGCAACGCCATGTTAAGCATCAATGCTGCCAAAGCATTCGAATACGGCGAAGGATTCAAGGGGCTGAAAATGAAAGGTTCCGAACAGAACGATGTTTTCTATAATAACAATGGACGCATCGAGACACATACCAACCACTCCGGAGGTATTCAGGGAGGATTGAGTAATGGTCAGGATATTTATTTCCGTGTAGTATTCAAACCGATTGCAACATTGCTGATGGAACAGGAAACCGTCAACATTGATGGAATCGACACCACCCTGAAAGCACGCGGACGCCATGACGCTTGTGTACTGCCCCGTGCCGTGCCTATCGTAGAAGCAATGGCCGCCATGACTATACTTGATTATTACTTACTGGATAAAACAACGCAACTGTAATGAACGAAATTCAGAAATACATAATAGCGCACGAACCGAAAATGATGAATGACCTGTTCAGTCTCATCCGTATCCCCAGTATCAGTGCTCTGCCGGAGCATCACGATGATATGCTGGCTTGTGCAGAACGCTGGGCGCAGTTGTTACTTGAAGCTGGAGCAGACGAAGCATTGGTGATGCCCTCAAAGGGCAATCCGATTGTTTTCGCTCAAAAGATGGTCGACCCGGACGCAAAGACCGTATTGGTTTATGCTCATTACGATGTAATGCCGGCCGAACCGCTGGAACTTTGGAAGAGCCAACCATTTGAACCGGAAATACGGAACGGATATATCTGGGCGCGTGGAGCAGATGACGACAAAGGACAATCATTCATCCAGGTGAAAGCGTTCGAGTATCTCGTCAAAAACGGATTGCTGAAGAATAATGTAAAATTCATCTTCGAAGGTGAAGAAGAAATAGGCTCACCCAGCCTGGAAGCTTTCTGCGAAGAGCACAAAGAGTTGCTGAAGGCAGATGTCATCCTTGTCTCAGATACGAGTATGCTGGGAGCTGAACTTCCGTCTTTAACAACCGGTCTTCGCGGACTGGCTTATTGGGAAATAGAAGTGACTGGGCCGAACCGTGATTTACACTCCGGACATTTCGGCGGTGCGGTGGCTAATCCCATCAACACACTTTGCCAGATTATCAGCAAGGTGACGGATGCTGACGGACGGATTACCGTTCCCGGATTCTATGACGATGTGGAAGAAGTTCCGCAAGCCGAACGGGAAATGATTGCGCATATTCCTTTTGACGAAAAGAAATACAAAGAAGCAATCGGCGTAAAAGAGCTTTTCGGAGAAAAAGGATACAGCACATTAGAACGTAACAGCTGTCGTCCGTCTTTTGACGTATGTGGCATTTGGGGCGGATATACGGGAGAAGGTTCTAAAACCGTACTTCCTTCAAAGGCGTATGCCAAAGTTTCCTGCCGATTAGTTCCGCATCAGGATCATCATAAGATTTCGCAGATGTTTGCAGAGTATATTTCAAGCATTGCTCCGGAAACTGTTCAGGTGAAAGTGACTCCAATGCATGGAGGACAAGGATACGTATGCCCGATTTCGCTTTCTGCTTATCAGGCTGCCGAAAAAGGCTTTGAAATTGCTTTCGGAAAGAAACCGCTGGCAGTACGCCGTGGTGGTAGTATTCCTATCATTTCTACTTTTGAACAAGTCTTGGGAATCAAAACTGTATTGATGGGATTCGGTTTGGAATCAGACGCCATCCATTCACCAAACGAAAACTTTTCACTGGATATTTTCCGTAAAGGGATAGAGGCAGTCATTGAATTTCATCAGGAGTATGCCAGACGATAAAGCGGACAGACAAAAAGTCTAATTACAAACGGTATATAAAAAAGAGCGATGGACAAGTGTATGATTACAAACCCGTCCACCGCTCTTTTTATATATTTACAGATACCAACAAATTACATAACCGGAGTCTGGAAAAGGAAAGTAAACGATTGACTGTCTTTCAAATCCTTCACTGCATCACCTGCATAAATCTCTCCCTTTGCCAGAGACAATTTCTTAATCCCTGCTTTCGGACTAAAATCTATTTTCTTCAGGTCCAGCCAAAACATATTTGGTGTCAAAGTAGATTCGAAATAATACACTTTATTCTTCTGATCGGAAACGGAACGCCAACGGGTAGAAGAAATATAAGGCTTTTCCGGCGTATTAATACCAAATGGCACGGAAACATTACGCATCACACTCAATACACTGGGAACTGCAATTTTTGCATCAGCAGTTTGCGGAATGGCATGAATGTAGAAAGAAGCCCTGACAAAGCGGTCACTCGCACGATTTGTTCCCGGTAGCATCTGTAAGCCACCAATTTCTTTCCAATAATCATTAATAGCCAATTGATAGTCATATCGGGGAGAATTTGTCATCACCCGGTATTCTTTCCCTTCGTGAATACTTAATTTTCCATCCAAATATTCCAATACAGCCGTATTCCCAGTTTCATCGGTTATAGCCAGATGCAAGGTAGATTCCGGTCCCCCATTCGGCATACGGGGAGCATCAATCCGGAAAGTCTCTTTTTTCAGTTCATCCACGGCTTCGCGTACCGTAGCAAAGTTATCAAGCACATACTGTGTCCAAATGCTGATTCCCATTGCCGGACGGGTATCACCGGGAAGAGAGTAAATAGATTCCGGTAAGAAAAGCAGACTCGCCACCAATCCTTTCTCGTTCATTCCATCGCAAGTACCAATATCATATCCTGTGGCAATTACACTTCCGTATTTGGCAGTCCAGTTCACCGTTTTATCCTTGTTATGTCCCGCACGCTGAATACCACGTGGAAACACATAGATATTCGTCATGATATCTTCTTTCCAGTCCATGGTACGCCCCGTTATCACCATCTGATCAGGACCTATGTATACTGCACGCGTACATGCTTCCACAGGCTGTATACTCCCCAAAGAGACGGCAGCCAACACCAATGCAACTCCTACTAATCTTTTCTTCATATTCTTTCTATTTAAATAATTGATACTCTCATTTTATAAATAACAAATATGCCACGATTATTGCCTACAAGAAAGATGATTTTAATGAAAAAAAAGAATTTATTCAGTGAATGAGGAAGTTTTTGGTTTTCGACGCATGATAGTTATCATCGCAGAACTCATTTCTAGCGATAGATATTAAATAAATGAAAAGGATATGCATAAAGTATTACGCGGAGGCAGTTATTACACCTTCGAGAAATACTGTAAAGTCACCAGCCGTTATGGAGTGACCCCACAACGGTGGGATATTGATTACGGGTTGCGGTTAGTAGTGTCTCTCTAACTTATGTATAAATGTTAAGTCGGCTTATTAATCGGCCAATCTATAAAGCTCATATCCTCCCAATGCCAGTATGTAGGGCAGATTATAAATTACATCAGCATCCTTCTCTACCTCCTCGGGATACTTTTGTAGTAATTCGCTGAAAGGCATAATAAGAGGATGTTGCAAAAATACCTTATCCTTCACCTTAGCACGTCTCCAGCCGGCCACCGTACGCTCGGCATTCCATCGGTACTTCTCCATGCGTACTAACAGATACAAAACTTGAGCTGGCAGATCTTCATTGAACATAGATTCGGATATGTGTGTCGGTGAGCGGTCACTCCGTCTGATGCCATAGCCCAGTGTGCGACAAAACACACTATAAGCATCCAGCTGATAGCGATTAGCCCAACGTAGTGGTTCGCTTAGTTTATTCCACAGATACTGGGCTTGATGATTCATTAAAATAAAGTCGGCAGAGTGGTTTCCATAGGATTCATACATCTTCTTCAATACCTCTTTTTGTTTGAGGCTTTCATCAGCATAACAACAATCATATAAGTAGTTCACATACAAAGCCAGTTTATCTTGCAAAATGTTTTTCTTTATTCCCCTATCTACCATACCAAACACCTTGACATAGCGATAGCGTCCCTTCTCGTCGTCCACCATCGACGACAAATCATTATTAAACTCCTGACGGATTAGCACACGACACTGATACTGATAAACTTCATGTGGTAAGTTGAGTCCTAATGAAAGACTCAAATCAGGATCATGCACACAAATGGCCACTGTAAGCATACAATGCTTATTTTGTGCCCACTGCTGCAGGCGGGTACGCATAGCAGTACTGCAAATGTCGTCATGGCAATATTCCACCTCAATATCATCTATTTGACTCTCTATATAGGGGAATTGAGCTTTGAAGTAATCTTTCTGTGCCTCCATCTCGCGATCCACTAAAGTGATGCGGGTACGTATACGTTCATCCGCAGGCAGGCGGTCATCATAATTGGCATAATGGCAGATACGCAATGCTTCGAGTAGCAGCGAGCGTCCCACTCGGTTGAATCCCACGATAACCAGATGCACATAGTCTTGACTGGTAGCGCTCCAACTTCCATCAGGTTGTTGTGTAATGCTTATGGGGCGATAATCCAGCGGATCATAACGTCTTTCACAATCAGCTCCATAAAGGCTCCATAGCTGCCGGGCCAAGTTTTCATGGAGATTAAAGGGCCGAAAGAAAATATTAGGCTTGCCTTCTATACAAAAGACTTCGGGCGGCAGATTCATTTTCTGTATGTTAGAATACGAAGGGATGCTATCAAACTGTACATACACAGGCATCATCTTACCATCAGAACATTTACCACGCAGAGTACTTACCAAGTGCATAATAGCTATATTTTTAGCATCGCGCCCGTAACGTTCTTCATCACCCAGCACATATACTTCAATAGCATTCCCTATGTTCAACCGCTGAAGTTCTTCGATCGACTCAATGTTGCCAAAGTAAACAAGCACTTGTCGCTCAACTTCAACAGGCAGGGCCGACTGTATACGATGCCGCACCGTTGCCGACTCCATACCGCTCATCAGCAAAATACGTGCCGAAGGACATTCGTCACACAGTTCACGTATCATATTGATAGACAATTCGTTGAATCCGATCAGTACATAATGATTTTTTATATTACGGTAGGTCATTCGCCCCGCGTATACCACTCCTACACGCCGCTCTATAATATTAGAGATGGTAGAGATGAGCACACCGCCCAGTAAAACGGATCCCGAAATGCTGATAAGTCCCACTAATATCCTGTTAGGCCAGGCAGTCTCTTCTATTTGGTTACCGGGATCGACAAAGTTGTTGTACACTGCCCAGAGCCTTTCTCCCCATTCCTCGTGTCCATGCAATTGGATGGAAAAGAGCATCGCGATAATAAAAAAGATAGCCAGCGCCGTAGCAATGGTAACGAGTAGCAAGGTGAGCTGTGACTTGATACCGCCCGAAATGGTGCGATCTATATACTCTTGCGAGAATATCTTCTTGTAGTAGTTTGCAAAACGGTTCATAGTAGTCCATATAGATTTATGTACAAATATAATGTATTTTTCTATAAATCAAGTAGTTTTCCACTAAACTATTTCAGCCATACACTTAACCTCGTTACTGTGCAGAAAATTAGAAATTCTTCCGGAAAGTACATCCATTTCTCCATTCCGAACACCCGTAAGCAGTCTTCCCTTTAATGATGGTTCCTTTACCACAAAGTGGACAGGGTTGACCTACAAACGCATCTACCTCACCTGCCGCAGAAGGAGTTGAAGCTGCCATGGCCACCGGAGCAGGAGAACCGGGCGAATCAGTCTTCACTTCATTCGTCGTTTTTTCCGCTTTTGGTTTCTTTTCTTTCGGCGTACTCGGTTTTCGTTCACGCTTTTTAGGTTCTTTCTTTTCTTTCTCTTCGGCTTTTGCAGCAACTGCGTCCTGAATAGTTATGCGTCGATTCGTATTATCAGAAAGTACACTCATTACGATCTCTGAAACCATCTGCTTTAGTTCTTCGAGGAACTGGCGGGCATCGTATGTTTTCTTTTCAATCTCACGCAACTTCTTTTCCCAAATACCTGTCAATTCTGCCGATTTCAATAATTCTTCGTGAATAAGCTGCACCAACTCCACTCCTGTCGGGGTGGCAATCAGGTTCTTTCTTTCCTTACGGATATAATTTCGCTTGAACAACGTCTCAATGATTGCAGCACGGGTAGACGGACGGCCGATACCATTCTCTTTCAAGGCATCGCGAAGTTCATCATTGTCCACCAGTTTTCCGGCTGTTTCCATTGCACGAAGCAAGGTTGCTTCAGTATAAGGTCTGGGCGGCTGTGTCCATTTTTCATTCAGGTCCGGAATATGAGGACCACTTTCACCCTTCACAAAAGCAGGAAGTACATTTTCATCCTCTTCCTCTTTTTCTTCAGTAGGGTCTTTTACTTCCTTGGCAAACACGACACGCCATCCCGGTTCCAGAATTTGTTTTCCGGTTACCCGAAACTCTATCTTGTCCACTTCTCCCATCACGGTGGTAGTAGAAATTTTACAGTCCGGATAGAACACGGCTATAAAACGACGGGCTATCAAGTCGTAGACACGACGTTCCATATCCGTCAAGTTTTGAGCATAGACTCCGGTTGGGATAATGGCATGGTGATCCGTCACTTTCGAGTTGTCAAATACCTTTTTTGATTTAAGAAGTGTAGTGCCAGCTAACGGAGCTGTCAAGACTTCGTAATCACGGAGTCCTTTCAGGATAGCAGGACATTTCGGATAAATATCATCGCTCAAGAAAGTGGTATCCACACGCGGATAGGTAGCCACTTTCTTCTCATAAAGAGACTGGATCAGTTTCAGTGTTTCATCGGCCGAATAAGCGAATTTCTTGTTACATTCTACCTGAAGGGAAGTCAAATCGAACAAACGTGGAGCGTATTCCTTTCCGTCTTTCTTGCCGACATTGGTGACTACAAAAGGTAGGTCTTTCATACGTTCTACCAATGCTTCGCCTTCTTCCCGGTTGGCAATAGGGTCGATGCCCGGGTTATCTATTTTCTTTTTTCCGCCGTTCTTTTCCTCTTCCGCGGCAATTTCTTCATCACTTTTGCGAATGAGTGCAGAAAAAGTGGTATTACGATAGTTTGTTTTCAGTTCCCAATATTGTTTGGGTTCAAAATTGGCTATCTCCAATTGACGGTTGACAATCAATGCCAGCGTCGGTGTCTGTACACGACCGATAGAGAGCACCTGTTTGTTTTGACCGTATTTGAGGGTATAAAGACGGGTAGCGTTCATTCCCAACAGCCAGTCACCCATCGCACGGGAAAGACCGGCTTCGTAGAGTGATTGAAATTCAGCTTGGTCTTTCAGTTTCGAGAATCCTTCACGAATAGCTTCTTCCGTCAACGAAGAAATCCACAGGCGCTTCACCGGACAGCGTGCGCCAGCTTTTTGCATCACCCAGCGCTGAATCAATTCTCCCTCCTGCCCGGCATCACCGCAGTTGATGATTTCATCCGCATTCTGCATCAGCCACTCTATCACATGAAACTGCTTCTCAATACCCGGGTCATGTCCAATCAGCTTGATACCGAAACGTGGCGGAATCATCGGCAGACTGCTCAAGCTCCATGATTTCCAGTTAGGGGTGTATTCATGTGGCTCCTTCAAGGTACAAAGATGCCCGAATGTCCAGGTCACCTGGTATCCGTTTCCTTCTATATATCCTTCTTTTCTGGTATGAGCGCCGAGTACTTCGGCTATATCACGTGCTACAGACGGCTTTTCGGCTATGCAAACTATCATTTTTTCTCTTCTTGTTTTTAGACTATCAGTTTGCAAAGTTACACGAATATTTCTCTAAAAGAACAATATCCCACAAAATATGTTACCTTTGCAAGAGTAGAATTCTTATAACAAAGAACAAGTATGATTGATTTAAACCGCAAATTGCCCATCGGAATACAAACTTTCGAGAAAATCCGCAAAGGAAATTATCTGTATGTAGATAAAACCGCCCTTGTCGGAAAAATGGTGTCCACAAGCATCCCCTATTTCCTTAGCCGTCCCCGACGTTTCGGAAAAAGCCTGCTGATTTCCACTTTCGAGGCTTACTTTCTGGGACGCAAGGACTTATTCGAAGGACTAGCCATCTCACAAATGGAAGTTGACTGGCAAGTCTATCCGGTTTTTCATATTGACTTGAATGCACGCAAGTATGATTCTCCGGCAGATCTGATAGCGATGCTCAACCAACATCTGGAAAAATGGGAAGCAATCTACGGAACCGAAAAGCAAGATCGACAACCGGAAGAACGATTCGCCTATATTATAGAACGCGCATGTGTGCAAACCGGAAAGCAAGTAGTCGTATTAGTAGACGAATATGACAAACCTCTTTTGCAAGCTCTGGATAATCTGCCCTTGTTTGAAGAATACCGCAAAATGCTAAAAGCATTCTATGGAGTATTGAAAAGTGCTGACCGCTATCTGCGTTTCGTATTTCTGACAGGTGTTACCAAATTCTCACAAGTCAGTGTATTCAGTGATTTGAATCAACTGAATGATATCAGCATGAAACCGCCTTATGCCACCATTTGCGGCATTACCAAGCAGGAACTGATAGATACATTCACTCCGGAATTGGATAAGCTGGCCTCATACAACCGGATGACACCAGAAGATACAATCCATAAGATGACCTCACTTTACGACGGGTATCATTTCTGTGAATATGCAGAAGGCATGTTCAATCCGTTCAGTGTATTAAATGTGTTCGACGGATATAAATTTGAGAATTACTGGTTTCAGACAGGCACTCCTACTTTCCTTGTCAAGATGCTGATGGATAGTAACTATGACCTGCGAACGCTCATTGACGGAGTGGAAGCAAACGCAGCGTCATTCAACGAGTACCGGGTAGAAAGCAGGAATCCTATTCCGCTGATTTATCAAAGTGGGTATCTGACGATTAAAGAATACGACCCTCGTTTCAAGACTTATCAACTTGCTTTTCCCAATGATGAAGTGAGATATGGCTTTATGAATTTCCTTCTGCCATTCTACTCTAATATTCCCGATAATGAGCAAGATTTCTATATTGGCAAATTTGTCCATGAGTTGGAAAGTGGCAATATCAATGCCTTTCTAACCCGCCTTCAAGCCTTCTTTGCCGATATACCTTACGAACTGAATGACCAGACAGAACGGCATTACCAGACTGTCTTCTATCTGATATTCAAACTCATGGGACAGTTCACACAAGCAGAAGTACGCAGTGCAAAAGGACGGGCTGATGCAGTTGTCAAAACACCGAAGTATATTTATGTATTCGAATTCAAACTGAATGGCACAGCCGAGCAAGCATTACAGCAAATCGAAGATAAAGGGTATCTTATCCCTTATCAGGTAGATGAACGGGAAGTCAAAAAGGTTGGAGTAGAATTCAGTACTGACACACGAAATGTCAGTCGATGGCTACCCGAGGAATAAGAGAGTATAATTACTTCTTCCTCATATTTATCTACAAATGATTCAGACTAAACCTCCCAACACTTCCACCCTTTGTTGGCACAGATATACACAATGTACGAACGAACATGGTAATTGGGGAATTTCCTTTTCGTATCTGCGGCATAACCTTTCACTTGCTCCACGTGTTCGGGCAGCGGTTTGGTTAGGGCCAGCATTCGGTCGGCGTCTTTGGCATGATAGTATTTGAATTCCACCACGCGGTCGTCCGTATAATAATCCGTACCGGGGATGCCGGTCATTTCGAAATCCGAACGGCCTACGGAGTTGTTCTGCTCGATGGCAAAGGTATAGCAACTACTCAAATAACGGGAAACAAGTTCGTAGAAAGAACAACGGATAAAGTTCTCATTAATCTTATCAAAGACCTGTGCGGGGAATTGTCCCAAGTATTGTTCAAAATAGTTTTGAACAAGGGGTTCGAGACTACGGTTGGAATCATACAGTTCATAAACCGGGACGTAACGGCTGGCGTTACCTTCAATCTTGTTCAGTTGGTTGTAATAATCCATGTAGATGCTGCGCATGGTCATGTTAGGAAGTACCATGCGGTAAGCACTCTTCAAGGTTGTCATGCCTAAATAGAACAGGCTGACCGGATAGAATTCTTTCTCGAAGAATTTCTTCTTGTTAAATTTGCCGGACAGATCTCTGACGTTGTATGACAATTCACCGTCTATCACCAGGGCATCGAGCATCTCTTTGGCGTTGTCCTGCGAAAGAGTCAGGCGGCGAATCCAGTTGATGTCCGTACGCAGGTTCTCATCGATCAGTTCGGAGGGAATACTTCCGGCATTAGTGGCAAATTTCTTAAAAAAATAAGTTAAGATAGTGGAGTTAAAAAGACGTTCACCGACAGGGCTAAAACGATAACCGTCGTAGTTGTTCACAATAAGCTGCCAGATTTCCTCGAAACGTTCTTCGCTTGCACCGGGAGCATATTTATCAAGTACATAGCGCAAGTATGTTTTCGTTTCTTCATAGGTGAAACCGAGCATATTCAAAAAAACGGGTTTGAATGTGAGGATTTCCGCAATGTTGTACCCGCTGGTCAGGTCGTCCATGATGACAGGCAATACGCCTGTGCAGAAACAAGTGCGAATCGTGCCTTCGCCGATACCCGCTTTGATAACTTTAAAAAAGGTGCGAAGAAAACTATCACTAGTGGTTACTTCCTCATAAAGTGAGTCATTATAGGAAGTAAGCAGTTGATTGGTGAAGTTATCGTATTCGTCAATCAATATATATGCTTTAGGCAATCCATGTGAGCTGATATAACCCAAAAGTTCCTCCAACATCTGCACAGCATTTCCTCGAGTTGTAAACTGAAAATCACCAAACAGGTCTCGGTTATGTTCTACCGTAACTTCCACGGGTCCACAATTCAGGTCATTGAAGTTCTGTACCACCCCTTCCATATCATTCGCCATCACCATAGCCGAGAAGTCATAACGAATCACCAAATATTGATTATGTTCTTCCGTAGGATGTTCGCCAATCCAGGTGCCGCCAAAAAGTTCTTCAAAACGATTCGCTTTCGTACGGTCGTAGTAGTGGGCCAACATGGAGATGAGCAGACTTTTCCCGAAACGACGGGGACGGAGAAAGATGGGAGCATTATAGTCTTCAAGCCCCGGAATGTAATTTGTCTTATCAACATAATAAAAGCCACGTTCACGCATTTCTGCGAAGTCGGCCACTGCGTATGGAATCGTTATTCTTGCCATAATCGTTGATCTTTTCTTTCGGTAAAGACAAAAGTACTAATAAATTAGTACCATAAAAAAGATAATGCGAAAAAGATAAATAAATACCAAGCTCAATTATGGCTATATACATAAGTCTTTGATGAAAAAGAGGACAAAACAGAGAAAAAGATCAAAGTTATGCACTTATCATGTATAACCCTATACACGAAGGCTGCACAACTCTATACATGATGCGTGTATAGAGCTATGCAGCCTCTCTGCATAAGGGGATGTGTCAAAACTCTCCTTTCTACGAAGTCACCCTCGCCACAGATAATTGTAGCGAGGGTGACTTTTTGTTTATAAGAGTTTTGACACAGCCTCCAAGAGAACATTTTATGCCGCAGGATCGGGAGCCTCTCCTCCTCCGCCTTCGCCACCACCGGAACCGGAGCCGCCTCCTGCATCGGGTTTCGTGCCGACATAGAAAGTAGCGATAGCGGTTCGGGGTGTCTTCAGGAGCGTGCTTCCTGCATACTGCGTAGTGACGGTGAGGGTATATTCGCCATCAGCCAGACCGGCAGGAACAATGAATGTGAGTTGTGACGGGTTGTTGACGGCCAACATATTGAGGTCGATAGGTGTGGTTTGCTCTTTGCTGTTGGTGATAGTGATGCCGACGGAAGAATCCGTACCTGCAATTTTCAACATACGGCCATTGACCGTGAACGGACGGCCTGCAGTAGCAGTGGCAGGTGAGAATCCGGCAACGTACATCACGCTTTGGCGTTCGCCCAAAATACTGATAGAGGTTTGGGCGATAGCTTCACGCAGTTCTTTGTCTTGGGTGAAGGAGACGTAGACGGAGTTCTTTTCGGGATTCCATTTTCCGCCATCGATAACACCGCGGAGTTGCGCTACGGCGTGGTAAAGACCGGTGTTGACACTATATCCGCTAAGGATGAGATCGCTCACAACACGGTTGTAGAGCTTCACGACGTGCTCGATGGTTTCGGGACGGAGCCCGGTGTCTTCCTTGTGCATCTCATCGAGTATGTCCTGCAACGAGAGATTACCGGACGATTCGAGCTGACCGATCTTATCGTCTTTGTTGTCGACGGTTACAGTGTTGTCGACTAACCAGATTTTCAATACATTCTTCATAATGATGTTGTTTCTACTTGGTTTTATGAATATTATTAAACGAAAAAATAAAGAATATCAATAAAAAGTTTACCGGATTGAGGCAGTCCGAAAAGGTACTGCTTGCTATCATTTTGCTCTGCCATTCAGAGCGAAGCGAAGAATCTACTCTTTCGAATATACAAACAAGAGATTCTTCACTACATTCTGAATGGCAGAATGATACGCTTATCAGACTTGCAGAGCAGCCTCTTCCTTATTTTACAACCCTACCAGTCTTTGCGAAAAGCATAATATTGCGTCACAACCAATGCTTCTTGTACATTTGCAATATATTTAGGATAATTCCCATCATTATTGTCATGGAAGCACATCAAAAGATTCTGAAATCCATCAACAACCATCGTTTCTACATCATACTGCCTATAAGGAATGTTTTCTACGACTGCAACTTTTCCAAGTCCTTCGTCTAGAGTAATTATCCTAGCTTTGTCCTGCAGTTCTTCCATAAATTCATAGTCTTCTTGAGTTGTCCGTCTTTTAATATAAAGCGCAATCCCACCATAACGTTCTTTCGTCATCCCCGCTATAGGTTTGCGTTCCGAACCATCCGCCCAAGGATTAACCGGAGAATCCCAGATTACATTCCAAGCCAAGTCAATATAATCGCCCACTACAATGCCCTCTTGTTCTTTATTCATTGTAGCTGTAGTACCGCCATCATCTGCAAGAGTGAGCATTATATCCGGCATTGCTTCACGCAGAGCCTTGATTAATTTCGGATACGAAGTTTCATTGATAGCCGGTGCTTCGGCCTTGTCATATCCGGCTCCCTCATCACGCAAATGAATACCATCCAACTGAAACAGTTCTACAGCCACCTTAACTTGAGCCACAAAATCAATTATTTGAGGATCTGTCAAATTAGCGAAGCCTATTCCCGTTCCACCTCCTTCGATAGAAAGACACACTTTCAGACCATTCCGCCTCAACGGTTGAATGTACTGAACATTGTGCTTCAGCACATATTCCATATCCGGTGTATACTTCAAAATTACTCTCCGAGAAGAAGCATCATATCCCAAAAGGGCTTTGCGCACGTTTACAATATCAACAAGAGGTACATTTTCATAAATCGTTTCTCTGTCTCTACGAGATCTCAGATACTCCAGTTTAGTAGTAGTTTTGTCAGCTATCAAAGGATTTATCATTTCCGTATCAATATACGCTACTACCTTATAATCCTTTTTAGTTCTATCCTGATATTCCTCATCTCGTTCCGTGATATAATAGAAAAGCTTATATTGATTGCCATCCTCGTCCATCGCTACCAATGGTAACAGATATTGAGACCCAGCCATTGAAGCATCAACAGTCATTCTTGATAGAGCAAAGCTTATCTGTGTCGATTTCCGTTCGCCTTTAGCTATCGTCACTTTTCCTTCGTTGGTAATAGTTAGTTTATCTCCCGGTTCTTCTATCGCTCCTAATATAAATATATTATAATACTTTGCTACCAAAGCCTTCTTCTCTTCGTCACTAAAGGGAATATCCAAACCTATGGTAAAAGTCATGTCGTGCTCTGCCGGTTTCGCCAATTCTACATATAGTTCATCACCTGTCTGTACCACAAAGTCACGGAAGATAAGTCCACTTCCCGGTGCTGAAGCACTTTGCAAGGAAGCGGCTTCAACAACTTCTTCCGGTGACTGTGTAGATTTGTCATGCGCAACGCTTGGGTTCACCAATGCAGCCTCTTCCTCGCAGGCTCCCATTGCCACTGCCAGCAACGCACACAAAGATATATTTCGTATTATTCGTTTCATATATAAATTATTTAAAAAGTTCTACACACTTATTCCTGATTCACTTTCGGTACTTCGATTCCGCTCGGCCACAAATCCGCATCGGTTTTACTGTACATTTCGAGATGGTCACTACCTTTCCAGTAAGATACTACCTTCGCATCGTTCCCATGCCCGGTTCGGTCTTCCACTACAGTGCCTGTCCCTTCGTCGAACTTCCAATAAGCACACAAAGCAGGTTCGGTTGTCGGGTTAGAGATTTCATACATATTCTGATAAATCTGTTCTTGTGTACGGGCTACCTTCCAAATGCGAGCTTCACATATTTCACCATCAAACTGGCGGCTTATATCGTGCGACTCTCCATAAGAACGCCCAAAATAGAAGTTAAAATCACCCCCATTCCCAAATTCATCATCAGGTAACTTATCTCCCAAACTGATGCTAGTCAAGTCACTTTTGCCATGGCTGGTACTTATACTTTGTAATTGTCCGTTTACATAGAAAGCAATAGTAGCAGTAGCTATGTCCCATGTCAATGCCACATGATACCACTCACCTGCCAATAGTAATTTCTGGTTACTGATTTCCGGAAATTTACCAAACGTAGTCTGTGTTTGTAACTGTCGGTTCGGAAAATCCTTATCCCCAATACGCATCAGAAAATACTGTTCAATGCCCATTATAGAGGATATTTCTTGCTGGAAGCTGTTCACCCGTATAATAGCTTCCATTGTTACTGCACTCAAGTTATTCACCACATCTGACGTCGGACTTCCTTTATCAAATCCCGGAACAGTGACATAGACATTCTTCAAGTTCATTGCCGTAGTAATGGCACTGGAACGGCGTACCAAATAATACATCGTGCGCGAACCGTCCATTACTCCCACTCCATCGGCTCCTCCAATGGAAAGCGGGCAGAGGTAAGTAACGTCAATCTCCAACTCATCGAGTTTGGAGAATTTAATGCCTACTTCTTCAGAAGTGGTCTTTCCGGCAGGAATTACCACTTCTGTTTTCAATAGCTGATAATATGTTTCAGGCAGCACTTCATAATGCGTGTCGTTCTTTGCATTATATTCACTAGTCAACGAAGCGTCTACCTTCAAGCTGACCTTCACATCATCCCCCGAAGGATAAGACAACTTCACTGTAAAAAGTTTTGTCTGGCTTGTCACCTTCCGATTAAAAGTGAAAGTTTCTGTATTCTTACTAGCAGCTATATTCAGATACGCCGAATTGTCAAACGGTGACTTTTCGCTGTAATCCGTATTATCACAGGCAACCGGCAGAAGTAGCAAAACTGCGGTTGCAAAGCACTGATAAAGTTTATGTATTCTCATAGCTTACATCGTTTAGTGAGCCGAAGCAGGATTCAGGAATTGAATACCTCCACGGGTCTGTTTATAAATAATATCAGTATCGTAGTAATCGGCAGAGATATTGTAAATAGCAATACCTCCCAATGGTGTTTCCATATTGAGAGCACCGTAAGCAGCTCCGGCGATGGCATTGCGCGTCACTCCGTTATAGTCGGTCAATGTACCGTCAGGAGTGACAGCCAACAGCAGGCGATCCGGAGCGGCCTTGCCATATCCGGTGGCATAGAATACGGAGGTTTCTATATCATATTCATCGGATGCACCGGAAATATCGAGTACGAAATAGTTGAAAAGGCTGCGCTGCGCTTCCGGCAACAAGGAAGGAGTACCCTCAAAAACTAACAGACACGGTGTCTGTCCCAAAGCATCCAGCAGCGGCTTTAACGCCGAGACGTCTACCGCAGAGCCTTCCGAACCGAGGGCAATCCCGTCAAATGTCCCCGCACGCACTGTCTCAACAGCAGAGGTTATAGAGGTATTCAATTTATCTTTAGCCGTGCAATCTATATAGTAAAGCACTTTCGTCCCATAATCCTCACGCACCAACTTCATATCTTCCCGGTCATATTCGGACAGACGGTCGGCATTACGCATCGTCACTATATCGATACTATCCGGCAACGCACGGAGAAAATCCTTCTCACTAGTAGATACTTCCGGAGCATTATCCAACCGGGCATAAACGACAGCATGTTTCGTTGCCTTATATGCACGAAGATTCTGCGTATATACCGCATATTCTTGCGGATTCTGTTCCTTAAACCCATTCACCTGACTATCATGTATTTCCATTTCCGTCCAGTCGTCGCAACTGATGGTGGCAACCGACAAGAAAGTAGTCAGTAGGCATAACTTAAAGATTGATTTATATTTCATAATCTCATTGATTTAAAGGTTCGTTCTAGTTTGAGGATTGACTATTCTCAATGGAATGGTCTTTCTTATCCCACCAAAGTTTAGTTCCTGCGGCATCGGGACCATTCAGCATTTCTACAGCTTGATCAATGTATTTCGGATTCCCTGTATATTCATCGGCCGGGAAAGGCAAACGACGGGGACCGATTGTTACATTCACACTATTATTGGGGTCTTTATTCTCCACGGCAGGCAACAATTTCGGATAGCCCGTACGACGATGTTCCGCCCATGCTTCCAGCCCCAGCGGAAATATTGCAATCCATTTTTGAGTAATGATACGCTCCAGGTTCCGTTCGAAATACTCCGCTCCAGGTTCCCAGGCAATCGTAATGGTACTTACCGCCGGATGGCTATACTTAATATCAGCCCCGTCCATCGGGTTCACATAGTCTATAGGCTTTTTCTCCGCATCCTTCACATATTGGTCTGCTCCGGTGGCTCCGCCACGCTCTTCGAATGAAAGGGCAATAGCCTTTTCATACAATGCCTGCGCATCGCCTCCCATACTCCAACCACGCAACGCGCCCTCGGCACGAAGGAAAGTCACCTCCGCCGCATTCATCCAGAGATAAGGGTCGGTGCTGGAAATCACCTGCTTTGAGTAAAGATTAATCATGTCGTCTTTCTTCTGGGTAAATATGCCGATACGTACACCGTAATAATCGTATACATCGACTTTCTCGCCATCCTGATCGACTGTCTGCACACCTTTGACAAACATCTTATCCAAACGCGGATCTTCATAACCTTTCATAATAGAAACTAAATCGGCACTGATACGGTAGTCATTCCAGTTATTAAACAGCAACTCCGAACGGTTCTCCGCCACATGAAGCATGGCGTTGTCCTCATTCGATTCAATCACTCCCGCTTCCACAGCCTTCTGCGCAATACGTTGCGCCTCGGTAGGATTGACATAGCTCATACGCATGGCAATGCGAAGTTGCATGGAATGTACAAACTTACGCCATTTGGAAATGTTTCCGTAATACAAGTCTTCCAGTTTGCGGAAAGCCTCGGACGACAGGTCTTTGTTTTCCTCCAACACTTTATCCGCTTCTTCCAGTTCTTTCAGCATCTGTGTATATACCTGCTCCTGCGAATCGTAAGGGACAGCCAGGTCTTCACCCGAATTATCATTATCCATCATCTTCGAATAAGGAATCGGACCGTAAATGTCCGTCACACGATGCATGATACACACCCGGAGAATTTTACCGAAAGCTAATGCCACAGGGTCATCCGTCTTGTTCATCATATCGCGGTACTGCGGGTACATGTCTTTAATCGGATCGGCAAACGGGGATTTGAGCCATCCCTGTTCGGGATTGAAAGTAGAGAATTTCATCACCCAAGTGTCTACAATTCCTTCCAGATAACCACCGTATGCTCCTCCTGCCATGGCATCCATAAACTGGTAAAGGTGTTCACGTGTAGGAATCACCAATCCCTGCATTCCTTTGAGCGTAGCACCTACAATATGATTCTCACGCTGCATTTCTTCTCCGTCCGCTTCATACATACTCCGGTTGATGTCGCTGTCGAAACAACCGCCCAACGGAAGCAGAAATAATGAAAGGATCATTATCAGAAGAATGTTATATATTCGTTTCATGTCCATCATAGTATTTAGAAGTTAATCTTTATGTTAAATCCTATATTCCGGGTACTCGGCATCATGAAGTAGTCGATTCCCTGATAATAGTTGTTCGTAGTAGCTACTGCTTCAGGATCGAAAGGAGCTTTACAGTAGATCATCCAGAGATTTCTCCCCACAAGGGATACATTGATATCACAAACATTGCCCAGCCAGCGGCGCGGAACGGTGTAACCGATATGTGCCTCCTGCAGACGCAGGTTGGTAGCACTATAAGTATAGTAGGTAGGCAATCCGCTCTGCGATGCTACCACTTCATAGAAGCTTTGCGGATTCACGCGGCTACGGCCATTTATCCATACTCCTCCGGCATCACGCGCGGCAGCAGATGTTTCAGATACTCCATAAAGATCAAGATAAGCCTGTGTTGCCGAATAAACGATTCCGCCCAAACGGGCTGTCAACAAGAAACCGGCATTGATACCTTTATAAGAGAAGCTATTATTCCAGGCTAAATTTGCCTTAGGAAGTACGCTTCCCAACTTTATGTCACCGGCATTGTCGATGGCTGTCACATTGCCGCTATCGTCAATCAGGACATTACCGTTAATATCACGCTTCAAATCGGCATGGGTATAAAGATCGCCCAGCGTACCACCTTCCTTCAGGATAAATTTCGCCTTTCCGAATCCGCGGCCTTCATCGGTTTTGAGTTCCAGTTTATCGACGTTGTAAGTTTTTCCCGTCTCCGGGTGAACATAATCCTTCACCAGTTCAACGATTTCATTCTTGTTGGCCGAGAAAGTAAAGCTGCTGTCCCAACTGAAATCTCCCCAACGATGTCCATAAGACAACATAGCCTCGAAACCATAGTTGCGTACATATCCGGTCTGTACATACAGTTTGTCATATCCCGATGATACAGGAAGCCGAGGATCGAATGTCTGATTATAAGTATTGGCGTAATAGAAAGATCCGCTCAATTTGAAATCTTTAAACAGGGTTGCATCCAGACCTACTTCCCATGAGTCAGTACGCTCGGGGTATAGTTTACCAATGGGATAATTCGTCTGCGATTTCCAGTCCTGCTTATTGGCATCATACGAGTAAGTAGGATAGGTAAGAAAACGAGGATAAGGATTACCTACGGAACTGAACGATCCGCGTACTTTAAGATAATCCACCCAATCAGGCAGTTTCAACATTTCAGTGATGACAGCCGAAAGCCCTACGGAAGGATAGAAGAATGAAGCCTGCGGAGAATGTGTCAGCTGCGAAGCCCAGTCGTTACGTCCTGTAACGGTGAGATAAAGCATACTTTTCCACCCTACTTCGGCACTGGCAAAAATAGATTCGGTCGCTTCGCGCCAACCCACCTGCGTAGCACGTTTTTTTGCGTTGTCAAGGTCGTAAACATTGAACAGATTAGGAATACCTGTTTCTCGTATAGGCCCCGCATAGCCCAATTCCTTACTAGTCACTCCACTATAACTGGCACCGATATTGGCTACAATCGTAAAATCCTGAATACGTTTATTAATATTCACCAACACATCGGCATAAGTCTGCGAATATTGTCCGTTGTTTACTGTATAATGGCCTTGTGAACTACCGTCAGTCAGCGTGTTGCTACTGCTTGCATAAAGCTTGCCTTCATATTCGCTATGAGTATTGTCGATGCGGACACGCCCTGCCACATTCAGCCAGTCAAGAATCTGGTAACTCAAACCTGCTGAAGCCATATAGCGTTTCTTATTGTTAAGACGGAGATTACGGTAAGCAATCCAATAAGGATTCTGCATACGAAGGTCACCTTCGCCCTGCGGCCAAAACTGTACGCTAATTTTCCGGGCTTCATCCCAACGCTCGAAATTCTTCACTATAGAGAAATCATCCCCGCGAGGAAAAAGATAAGCAGAAACCAACGGATTGGAGTACTGCCCCTGATTGGTCATATTACGGTCGTTCTGAAGAATATAGCTTGCACTTACATCCAGTTTCATCTTGTCATTCAAAAAACTGGTCGTATTGCGGAAAGTGAAATTATATCTGTTATACCTATTGTTGGGAACCATCCCTGCCGAGTTGACGGCAGCTGCAGAAAAGAAAGTCTGATTTTTATCCGTTCCGGTAGACAACGTAACGGAATTTGTATATACCGCACCCGTATCAAAGAAATCATCGGGTTCATATCCTGTTTGAGCAGCCGAGTTCAACTTCGGTCCCCAGCTATAAATATTGGAATTTCCCGCTTTACCATTACTACCTGTACCATAACGGCCCTGGAACTCGGGCATCTTAAAAGCATTCAACCATTCAATGCCACTTGATACACCTACTTGCAGCTTACCTACCTGTCCTTTTTTTGTAGTAATCACAATCGCACCGTTTGCCGCATTACTACCATAAAGGGCGGCAGCTGCCGCTCCAGTCAGTACGGAAATACTTTCTATATCTTCCGGATTAATATCAGCAATGGCCTCGGTAGCTCCCTTTGAACCAAATTCCGTATCTCCTCCGCCACCGAAATTATACATCGGAATACCGTCAATCACGTACAAAGCGTTACTACTCTGTTCAATAGACTTTGTTCCACGCATCACCACTCTACTTGCCCCACCGACACCAGAAGAGCTCGTATTGATAGTAACACCCGCAACTTTACCATTCAGACTGTTTACAAAATTAGCATCCTTAATCTGGGTCAGTTCGTCGGACTTTACTTGCTGTACGTTGTAGCTCAATGCTTTCTGCTCGCGTTTGATGCCAAGTGCTGTTACAACGACTTCACTCAACAGTTTTGTATCCGAAGCCAGTTGCACGCTATATATATTCTGTCCGGTTACTTTTACCGTCTGTGGAGTGTAACCTACATAACTGATACTCAACACACTTCCAACAGGAGCTTCGAGTATAAAATTACCGTCAATATCCGTAATAGAACCGACACTCGTTCCCTCTACATGTACATTGACACCAATTAACGGCTCTCCGTTATCATCCAGCACACGGCCGGTGATACGTTTGACAGAAGCTGCTTCCGCTTCTTGTTTTTCCTGTGGAACGATGATTACATATTTTCCTTTTAACTGATAGGTATATCCCGTATTTCTAAGGATTTCTTTGAGAGAACTCTCCAGCGTGGCTTTTTCTAACGCCAAATTGATGGAGGGTTTGTTTTTCAACTGCGACTCGTTGTAACCAACGGACAGTTTCGTTTGTTTTTCCACCTCTTTCAATGCCTCGATGACCGATATGTTTTTCTTATGGATCGTAATCCGGACATTGCTACTTTGAGCAAAAGTAGGAGCAGAAAGGAGCAGACAGCACAAAAAAAGCATAAATACTCGACTGATTGCCTGCTTATTGGCTATAAATTCATAAATTTGCTGCATCTTCTTAGTATTAGTTTATACAGATAAAGTTAGATTCTCGAATTTAGTAGCGTCTGGTTAACGCTAATAGTAAGAATTTCGATTTCACATCCGGGGGAAGGTTGCAGCTTCTCCCGGATATTTTTTCCGCATAGGC
>NC_021017.1:1378448-1400448 GCF_000210075.1 Bacteroides xylanisolvens XB1A | reverse complement strand
ATTCCCTGCTACACGAGCAACAATATCCATTATTTCTTCTATGGAAGCATTTTGCCCGAAAGTAAGATTGAAACGGTCTTCTTTCATACTACGGAAACTATAAACAAATGTGTAAGGGTATTTACGTTCAAGGCGGGTGAATATTTCCTCCAGCGTCATACTACGAAGGACAAGTTCACCATGCTGCCAAGCTGTGACATCCTGCATATCAGGACGAAGTACGTTTCCGGAGCGACTACGCTTATTGTAAGCCAACTGCTCGTTCGGCTTCAATATTTCCTGTTTTTTCTGTCCGTTATACTCTACCAGCACCTTTCCTGAAATCAATGTTGCTGTCACTTCTTCTTCATCCGGATAAGCTGTCACGTTGAACTCTGTTCCTAACGCAGTCACCTGAAAATCAGAAGACTTTACTATAAAAGGATGTTCTTCATCACGCTTCACTTTAAAAGCGGCTTCTCCCACTAAATATACGGAACGTGTATCACCCGTAAATTCTTTGGGGTAAAGTAAAGTGCTTTGAGAATTAATTAATACCTGTGTGCCGTCCGGCAAAGTAAGATTCCGCATTTCGGCAGTAGGAATATATGCTTGCAACAGATCCGGTGCCTGACGGTTCTGCAACGCCAAATAAATCGAAACAGAAGATATGGCTATCAATAAAGCTGCTGCTATCCGCCAGACTATCAAACGCGCATGTAGAAAATGAATCCGCCGTCTCACCCCGATCCCCGTAAGTTCGTGCATCCGTTCCAAAGAATCACGATAACCGGGAGTTGTAGCAGCTTCGGTTGCCTCCCAAAGTTTATTGAGTTCACAGTCTTTCTCGTCAGCACGCTCCTCACTAATCAACCATGTGCGAAAATCCTGATCGACTTCTTCCGGATAGTCATGCTTAATATAACGGTCGATTACGTCGCGAATATAATTCTTCATAAAGTGGTATTTATTATTGTATTTAGAAACACTTACATAAATATCACTATTCAGGAAAAGAAACTACGGGAAGATCCGGAAGAGAATAACAAACATTAACACTTTGCGAAGTTCGGTCAATGTTTTATAGATATGATCTTCTACCGTACGTAATGGGATTTGCAATTTATCTGCTATTTCTTTATGAGAAAGTCCTTCAAAACGGCTCATCTCAAAAACTTGTCTGCGACGATCAGGCAACTGACTGAGTGTCATTTTGATAAGCATCAATACTTCTTTATAGTATAGATTTTCTAACAGGGAGGAATCTTCGTCACAAAGTTCACCCAACAACTGGGCTTTCAAAACTTTGTCTTCATATTCCTGCTCTACCTTCTGATGCTTGAACAAGTTGAAAATTTCATTCCGGGTCACAGTATAGAGATAACCAGTCATGGTTTCCTGTTCTTGCCAAAGTTCAGGACGTGTCCATAACTTAAGAAATATATTCTGAGCAATATCTTCCGCATCTTCCTCCGATTTAGTCAACAACCTTGCAAAGTTCTTGACCCTCGGGAAGTTAGCGGCATAAAACTGCTCAAAACAGACATCTATATTGTCTCTGTTTCCATTCATTCATTAAGTCTTTTTACAATGAAAGCCGGACAAATATAGACAAAATAAAGAGAAGACAAAGAATATAAACAAAAAAACATCCCACCTTTTAAACCAAAACAAGTCTAAAAGGTGGGAATATTATAAGATTCTAAAGAATTTCAGAAGTTATTCTTCATCCATCAGAATTTCCAAAATCTGACAAGCAGCCTTCGCCACCGGAGTACCCGGACCAAAGATAGCAGCTACACCTGCCTTATACAGGAAGTCATAATCCTGTGCAGGAATAACACCACCGGCAATCACCACAATGTCTTCACGTCCCAGTTTCTTCAGTTCTTCAATAATCTGCGGAACCAATGTCTTATGACCGGCAGCCAGTGAAGAAACACCTACTACATGAACATCGTTTTCTACCGCTTCACGAGCAGCTTCTGCCGGAGTCTGGAACAACGGTCCCATATCCACGTCGAAACCACAGTCCGCATAACCCGTTGCTACTACCTTGGCACCACGGTCATGACCGTCCTGTCCCATCTTTGCAACCATGATACGAGGTTGACGTCCCTCTTTTTTCGCAAACTTCTCTGCCAGTTCACAAGCACGCTTGAAGTCGCTATCGTTTTTACTTTCTGATGAATACACGCCTGATATAGTTCTAATTATTGCTTTATAACGTCCTACAACCTGTTCGCACGCATAAGAAATTTCGCCTAAAGTAGCACGAACACGAGCTGCTTCAACTGCCAGTTCAAGCAAGTTACCCTTGCCGGTCTTCACACATTCAGTGATAGCTGCTAATGCCTTGTCCACTTCAGCCTGATTACGTCCTTCTTTCAAACGTTTCAGGTTTTCAATCTGTTCAAGACGAACTGCCGTATTATCAATTTCAAGGATATCAATCGGAGCTTCTTTTTCCAAACGATACTTGTTCACACCCACAATGGTCTGCTGACCGCTGTCGATACGAGCCTGTGTACGTGCAGCCGCTTCCTCGATACGCATTTTAGGAATACCTGTTTCGATAGCTTTCGCCATACCACCCAGTTTTTCAATTTCCTGAATATGTTCCCAAGCCTTGTGTGCCAGTTCGTTCGTCAGAGATTCTACATAGTAAGAGCCGCCCCATGGGTCAACGTTCTTGCAGATGTAAGTTTCTTCCTGAATATAAATCTGTGTGTTACGTGCGATACGTGCAGAGAAATCTGTCGGAAGAGCAATAGCCTCATCCAATGCATTGGTATGCAAAGATTGGGTATGTCCCAAAGCTGCAGCCATAGCCTCAATACAGGTACGTCCTACGTTGTTGAACGGATCTTGCTCCGTCAATGACCATCCGGAAGTCTGTGAGTGAGTACGCAAGGCCAGTGATTTCGGGTTCTTCGGATTAAACTGTTTCACAATCTTCGCCCACAGCATACGTGCGGCACGCATCTTGGCAATTTCCATGAAGTGATTGGTTCCGATTGCCCAGAAGAAAGAAAGACGCGGAGCAAATGCATCAATATCAATACCTGCTGCTGTTCCGGCACGGAGATATTCCAAACCGTCAGCCAATGTATAAGCCAACTCAATATCTGCGGTAGCACCTGCTTCCTGCATGTGATAACCGGAGATAGAAATAGAGTTGAACTTCGGCATCTTCTGTGAAGTGTATTCGAAGATATCAGAAATAATCTTCATAGAGAATGCAGGCGGATAAATATAGGTATTACGCACCATGAATTCTTTCAAAATATCGTTCTGGATAGTACCTGCCATTTCTTCGAGTTTAGCACCTTGTTCCAAACCGGCATTGATATAGAATGCCATAATCGGAAGCACAGCACCATTCATCGTCATGGATACAGACATCTTATTCAAAGGAATACCATCGAACAAAACTTTCATGTTTTCCAATGAACAGATAGATACACCTGCTTTACCTACGTCACCCACTACACGTTCGTGATCGGGATCATAACCGCGGTGAGTAGCCAAGTCAAATGCTACTGACAAACCTTTCTGACCGGAAGCCAGATTACGGCGATAGAAAGCATTGGACTCTTCGGCAGTAGAGAATCCGGCATACTGACGGATGGTCCAGGGACGCAGGGTGTACATTACTGAATACGGACCACGCAAATACGGAGGAAGTCCGGCAGCATAGCCGAGGTGTTCCATTCCTTCGAGGTCTTCTTTTGTATAAACAGGCTTCACTTCAATGTGTTCCGGTGTTTTCCAGTCGGCGGAGATACCGTTAGCCTTTTGCCATTCAGCACCGTTAGCAGGCTGAAATGCGGCATATATATCAATGTTTTTAAAATCTTTTCTCATCTTACTTCAATAGTTTAGCGTTAAACTCTTTCAAGGTATCCAATACGTTGACACGAACATGGATGAAGTTTTCGATGCCTGCGGCTTTCAAGTCATCCATACAAGCCGGAGCACCGGCTACGATAAACATAGCGCGACCATTCAAGGCCTTGAAAGCAGGAACTGCATATTCAGCATATTCATCATCGCTGGAACAGATGACAACAATATCAGCTTTCGCAGCCATCGCTGCCTCTACTCCTGCCTCTACTGTTTCAAATCCTAGATTATCGACTACTTCATAACCGGCACAAGCCAGGAAGTTACAAGAATATTGCGCACGTGCCTGACGCATCGCCAGATTACCAATTGTCAACATGAACGCCTTCGGACGTTTGCCCGATGCTTCCGTTTCAAGACGTAACGCTTCAAACTCACTAGCTGCACGGTCGAATACCAATGTATCCACATCTTTCTCACAAGTATGAGAGTCACCTCCACAGCAGCATTTTCCTTCCACAGGTTTCTTGTCACCGGCTTTTTCGTTGAAATTCGGGAATTGGTTAGTACCCAACAGAATTTCACGACGCTGTGCCACTGCTTTATGACGAGCTTTATTGCTTTCGTTTACTGCTGCCTGAACTGTACCAGCCTTTAATGCGGCATAGAAACCACCTGCTTCTTCGGTAGCAAGGAAAAGTTCCCACGCTTGTTTAGCAATAGATACAGTCAGGTTCTCAATATAATAAGAACCGGCAGCCGGATCAATTACTTTATCGAAATGAGATTCTTCTTTCAGCAATAGTTGTTGATTGCGAGCCAGACGTTCTGATAATTCATCCGGAGTCTCATAAGTCTTATCAAACGGAACGACTGTCATTGAATCTACCCCACCCAAAGCGGCACTCATTGCTTCAGTCTGTGTACGAAGCAAATTCACGTGTGCGTCAAACAAAGTAAGATTAAAAGTAGAAGTTTCGGCATGAACCGCCATTTTTGCTGCACAACGACATTCGCCGTTAGCTCCCTTATTATCGCAATCACGCAGACATTCAGGTTTATAAGAAGCTACGATATTTGCCCACAACAGACGTGCGGCACGGAACTTCGCAATTTCAAGGAAGTAATTGGAACTGATACCGAAGTTGAATTTTATCTTTTTAGCTACTACGGCAGCAGGAATACCGGCATCAGTCAACTGATTCATGTATTCATTACCCCAAGCCAATGCATAACCCAACTCTTGAGAGATATAAGCTCCGGCATTGTTTAATGAGATTGCATTTACATTCAATACACGATAAAAAGGAAGCGGCTGGATAGCTTCGATCAACGCTTTCGCTGTCTGCACCATATCCCCTTTTTCCTTACCGCGAGTCAGCATCTTATTGAAGAAATCATAATTGATAGAGCCTTTCAGCTTCTTCACATCATAGTCTTTCTTCTGGAAATAAGCCACCAGCAAATTGGCCAACTCCACAACATGCCCCTGGCAAGTTGAGAAATTTAATTCAACGCACTCTGCCTGAATATCATTCAACAGCGTCTCGATATATTCCGCATTGAGTTCTTTTGCTTTTACATGGAAAGATAGTGAATCAACACCCTTATTTAAGATGTCCAGTGCTTTTGCATTGGCCTCTTTGGGGCATTCTACCCTGATTTCCTGGCGAACCAACCACTCATTGTTGTCTTTTTTAGTTCCTCTCAGATAAGGGAACTCTCCGGGAAGCGCATCAGTAGTTTTTAAACCCTCCAGATCTTCCATCCGGTAGAAAGGTTTCACTTTAAACCCTTCGTTTGTTTTCCAAACGAGCTTCTTCTCAAAATCAGCACCTTTCAAGTCGGCTGTAACCTTCTCCATCCATTGTTCGGTGGAGACAGGAGAAAAGTCTGAGAAGAGTTTTTCTTTTTTGTCTGCCATAGTTTATCTAAAATTAAAACAAGATTAATATTGTCTTTATTTTTATCTATCTCTTTCTAATTGTCTGTTGTTCGACATGCAAATATAACCAATAAGTTAAAACAAAACTTCTTTTTATAGAAAATTCGCACACCTCTCACTCTCGCATAGAATCTGCATAGAAATTCTTCATTCTTTATTTTTTTAGTTCTCCATTTATTTGATTTGCTCCAATGTTATGAGTAATTTTGCACCCGTTTTTAGAAAAACATTATAAAAACTGCTATATTATGGATTGGTTACAAAGTTTATTGTGGGACTCCAGCTCCGTAGCTCACATCGTGCTTCTCTACGCATTTGTAGTGGCAGCCGGAGTGTATTTGGGCAAGATAAAGATATTCGGAGTATCTTTGGGCGTCACATTTGTTTTGTTTGCCGGCATCCTAATGGGACATTTCGGCTTCACAGCCGATACACACATCCTACATTTCATCCGTGAATTCGGATTGATCTTGTTCGTATTCTGTATCGGTCTTCAGGTGGGGCCATCTTTCTTCTCTTCTTTCAAAAAAGGAGGAATGACATTGAACCTGTTGGCTGTAGGCATCGTAGTGTTAAATATTGCCGTTGCACTGGGGCTTTACTACCTCTGGAACGGCCGGGTAGAACTGCCGATGATGGTAGGTATCCTCTATGGAGCTGTCACAAACACTCCGGGACTTGGTGCCGCCAATGAAGCATTGAACCAGCTTAATTACACTGGTCCACAAATCGCACTGGGATATGCGTGTGCTTATCCGCTGGGCGTGGTAGGTATTATCGGTTCAATCATTGCTATCCGTTACATCTTCCGTGTCAATATGGCTAAAGAGGAAGAAAGTCTGAAAATCCAAAGTGGAGATGCACATCACAAACCTCACATGATGAGTCTGGAAGTACGCAATGAATCAATCAGCGGAAAAACTTTGATTGAAATCAAGGAATTTTTAGGCCGCCAGTTCGTTTGTTCCCGTATTCGTCATGCAGGTCATGTAAGTATCCCCAACCATGAAACCATATTCAATATGGGGGATCAATTATTCATTGTCTGTTCAGAAGAAGATGCTCCTGCAATTACCGTATTTATCGGTAAAGAAGTGGAACTCGACTGGGAGAAACAAGACCTTCCCATGGTTTCCCGCCGTATTCTGGTGACTAAACCGGAAATCAACGGAAAGACTTTAGGATCTATGCATTTTCGTAGTATGTACGGAGTGAACGTTACCCGCATCAACCGTTCCGGTATGGACTTGTTTGCCGATCCAAATCTGGTACTTCAGGTAGGTGACCGTGTAATGGTGGTAGGTCAGCAAGATGCAGTTGAACGTGTGGCAGGTGTTTTGGGTAATCAGTTAAAACGTCTGGACACACCGAACATTGTGACTATTTTCGTTGGTATCTTCTTAGGAATTCTCCTGGGTAGCCTTCCTATAGCATTCCCCGGTATGCCGACTCCTTTGAAATTAGGTTTGGCAGGCGGACCGCTGGTAGTAGCTATCCTTATCGGACGTTTCGGTCATAAGCTCCATTTAGTGACTTATACAACCATGAGCGCTAACCTGATGCTTCGCGAAATCGGTATCGTGCTCTTCCTTGCTAGTGTCGGTATAGATGCCGGAGCCAACTTTGTGCAAACGGTAGTTGAAGGTGACGGATTACTATACGTAGGTTGTGGTTTCCTTATCACCGTTATCCCGTTGCTTATAATCGGTGCTATCGCAAGATTATATTATAAGGTAAACTACTTCACCCTGATGGGATTGATAGCCGGTAGTAATACCGACCCGCCCGCATTGGCTTATGCCAATCAAACAACATCCGGAGATGCTCCGGCAGTAGGGTATTCTACAGTTTACCCATTATCCATGTTCCTCCGTATTCTGACGGGGCAGATGATATTATTAACGATGATGTAAATCATGTTTTATTTATAAATAATAAAGCCGGTCATATCCTTCAATGGAATATACCGGCTTTATTTCTTTTTCTTATAGACTTCTTCTACGCCTATTATATAAGCTGTAGTTTCTTCACTACAAATTCTTCTATAAACCGAACTGTCTCTTCAACTCCCAAAGAAGAAGAATCGACACACAAGTGATAAGTAGCAGCTGCTCCCCACGTTTTATAACTATAATAATTATAATACTCCGAACGTCTCTTATCCGCTTTTTCTATCATTTCTTCTGCAGCTTCCGCATCAATATGATGCATGGCGCATAATCGCGCAATACGATCTTCCTTAGAGGCCGAAATAAAAACATTCGCACAACGGGGATGTTCACGCAGAATATAGTCCGCACAGCGTCCGACAAAGACGCAAGATTTTTCTGCCGCCAGATGACGAATCACATCACTTTGCACTTTAAACAGGGCATCATTACTCAAACAGTTATTACATGGCATAGCTCCTTCACTGATAAAAGGGAAACGCATGCCGAACAATCCGCCAATAATACCTTGCGAAGCTTTCTCATCCGCTTTTTCAAAAAATTCTTTGCACAACCCGCTTTCTTCAGAAGCCAGATTAATCAATTCTTTATCGTAGAAGTCAATCCCCAAACGGGCTGCCAACTTCTCTCCTATTTTTTTTCCGCCGCTACCTAGTTGCCGACCGATGTTGATAACATAATTACCGCTCATAGTACATTTTGTTTTATGGTTCTGTAGCAAACATACGACTTTTTTCTAAAAATCACATCATCAAACGAAAGTTATATTTGAAAGTAACGATGAAATACCCTTTTATTTCCTGCGTACGATACTCATAAAAGCCGTCGGAAGTTGCCATACGGTTATAACTTTTCCTCTTTCCTAAAATGTCTACCCAATAAGCAGACAGTTCTGCTTCTTTCTTTTTCAAGAATCTCCAGGTAGCACTCGCATTCCATAACATCTCATCATCTTCTCCTTTACGGATATTCGTACCATTACGGAAAGTATAAGCCCCATCCGTCCGTAATTGTATGCCCAAAGGAAGATCAACATATCCTTCCAAACGGAAATTATAATAACGGGTATATGTATTGTTATCATTCACAGAGTTGAGCGAATACTGATAATTCCAGGAAGTAGAGAAGTCAAGACCTCCCCAGGCAGGCTGATAAGAAACATTCGCTTCACAATTCAAGCCGGTGTCACGCGTTGTACTTTTCACCGGCTCAAGACTTCTATCTTCATTAATCATGCTGACACTATTACTATGATTACCGTTCATATCCAACCGTAAAGAGAAATGTCCTAAACGTTTCCACCAGTTAGCACTTCCATACACATTCCAGTTACCGTTTATATTGACAGGATATGTCTCACGTCCGCCAGTCTGTGCATCATATATCATTACCTGTGTAACGCTATTCTGTTCCAACTGTCCTCCAAGATTCGCAGATATGCCTTTTTTAGAATGTTGAAAGCTTATACGCATACTATGAGCAAACATTTGCTTCAAATCCGGATTCCCTCGAGTAATATATAATGGATTGCTATTATCTGTAAGTGGCATTAAGTCCGATAAAGAAGGTTGCCGGGTTCTACCGTCATAATTAAAAGTAATTCGTGCCTCTTTCTTTTTCCAGGCCAGCCATATCATAGGCTGAAAGTCGATAGTATGCACAGTGGTATCCGCATACAATTTCCCCATTTTCCGTTCAATGGTTCGCCTTTGCGGAGTAATCCCTAATGATGCATTCACCATCCATGTATCATCAGAGTAATTGAAGCCTACATTCAGATCATGTCCATTAGTACGACTATGACTTCGATTACTCAAACTATCTACATACCCCGTTTCATAGTCAGGAGGCAACTCACCAAAAACATCCGACTTCGCCAAAGAAGACAATTCATAAGTGTCGCGGTTATCGCGTTCATAATGAGTGTTCCAGTTATACGCTGCACGAATATGCATTTTCTTACCGATAGGTTGGGTGAAGTTAATCCCTACCCGCCACGAATTATTTTTCTGGGGTGACTTCAAATACTGGTTACGATAAAGCAATGAATCGTTGCCTTGCTTATCTTTGAGACGGAAATAAGTAGTTTTTGAAAGCGAAAAACTTTCATTATCCCCCCAAGAATCCGAACTTTGAATGTTCAATCCTAAAGTTGTACCTTTTTCATTCAGCCGCCTCATAATCCCCATCATCCAATTATAACGGTTCGATTGCCCTTCCGAACGCGACCGGTTTTCACTACGATTTACTTTGATATCTTGGGAAATCGATTCAAAATCATCGAACAAGCTTTCATGATTGACGTTAGGAGGAGCGTCAAAAGAAGCATTCTGGCTATTACTTTCATTCCGGTTAGGAGAAAAGCTGAAACCACCGTTAAAATGTATGCGTGTACGTTTATCCACTTCCCAACTACCCATGATATTAGAATTGAACGACCGACTTTTAGAGTTACCCTCATTAGTGGACGCAGAATATTGGTTACCAGCAGTTAAATATTGCTCCTGATACATGGAAGAAATATTTCCGTTCCGATTGAGATTATAGTTCATGCTTCCGGTCAAAGAAAACTTCTTTCCGAATTTATGAGTCATATTCATTCCCACCGAATTATTAATATTATCCTTGTAAGTGCTATTCTGATATCGGTTGGTGGAACGTCCTATGAAAGAAAGATTTTCCCCGTCTTTGCTAAAATAATTCACCTGCCCTTCTAAATCCTTCTTTTGATTGTTTCCATATCCCACAGTGGCATTCGTCAGCCAGGTTTTATTCAATTCATCCTTAGTCTGCAAGTCAAGTACATATTTCTTTTCTCCTGAACTAATTCCGGTAAATTCTTCTTCTTTTGATTTTTTATCGTACACTTTCAACTTACTAATCAAATCTGCCGGCAAATTTTCGAGTGCCGTCTTTTTATCTCCGGAGAAAAAAGCTTCGCCATTCACATTGATTTCACTGATAGGTTGCCCATTATATGTCAGCGATTGATCTTTCTTATTATACACCAATCCCGGAACACGCTTCACTAAATCCTCCAAATAAGCTCCATCAGGAGTTTTATAAGCAGCAGCATTGATAACGGTAGTATCTCCTTCCATTACTACTTCTTGCAATTTCCCGGTCACTACCACTTCCCCAATCTGAATATCATCATCCTTCAATGTAAGTGTACCAACATTCACTAATGCCGAATCCCCCAATACATGATATACGGATTGCATTCCCATAAAAGAGACTTTCAACAGATACTGTTTTTTCTTCTGCGGCTGGTAACTAAGAGTAAAACGACCATTTTTATCGCTTGTTATTCCTTTTATGAAAGTAGAGTCATTCTTTTGCAAAACAATAACACTAGCCGAAGGTAAAGGCTGTCGTTTATTACTCCCAGACTCCAACGTCTGCACTCTGCCTTTGACAGTTCTTGTTTGTTGAGCATATAATACAGTATGTATGCAAAGTAACAGCAAAAGTAGTCCACATAGTCTACAAGTTTTCATGTCAATAGCAGTATAAGTCTATATTCTAAATTGAGTCAAAATTGTGGAGGTAAAATTAAGGAGTTTTCTCGAAAATATACTACTTTATTTATTTTATTAAAACTAATTACATTCCAATCACATAAGGTCACAGTATAATCCCCAAAAAGACTTTCCCATCAATCAAAAAACAGACTCTTTTTAAAAGGACATTTTTTGATTGAATGAGAAAGTCCTCATCAATAAAAATGATAGATTATAGAGTTAAATCTATCACTTAAAATTCTCCGTAAAGAAAACTCCTGCCGGAAAACTATTCTTATTTTTAATGTCAGCCTGTAAAGCTGGTGTTTTAGTAAAATCAAATATGGCAATATCATTTATTTTGTACTCTGAAAATCCCTTTAAAGTCGCAAAATAAACCTCTCCACTTACCGGATCAACACCTAAGCTATTGTAATATGTTCCGGCATCTTCTACATAATCTTTGATATTAGCAACTTTTTCCGTCTTATTTTGAGAGAAAATATGTCGATACAGATTAAAGCCTGCATTACTGAAATAAACAATATCATCTTTCGCAGAAAAAGCAGGAGCAACACCCCAACCGGCGCCAATACTAACATCTAAAGCATGAGACTCAACCGTATAATCAAGAGGATTAACTTTATTAATACTTGCCGGATTTGTACATGATACCCATAAGTTTTCATCATATGCCTTCGCGATACCAGACAAGGCACTTTCAAAAGGAATAGTATGTATAACTGTTCCATTCTGAATAACAAAAAGCTTCTTACTACCCATCACAAAAACTTTTTCTCCAACCACAGCCATACGATTTTTCAAGGCTCCGCCAGTACCCTCGACAAAAGTCAAAGCATCTGTAGAAGTATTTAGCATATAGACACCTTTATTATCACGAATATAAAGAGCCTCTTTTATTACCGCTAAATTAGTAGGCCAAGACAAAGTAGCATTATCATAAATTCTTTCTTTCTCTAAATTATCCGCATTAGCAATAGTCAGTAATCCCTCGCCACCATTCTTTGCTCCATTTTGAGAAAGTACATAAATTTTACTATCACTAATGAACAAATCCTGGCAGACATTACCGAGTAAAGTTTGATTTACCCGATAGTATGCACTATCCATCGCTGTTCCTTTTGAATCCACAAAGGTCAAAGTTCCGGTTTCATTACTCATATTTCCTTCATTCAAAATAAAAGTTCCTTTTCCAAACCGACCTTCTACCTTGGCAGTTATATTCGTTTGAAGAGTTTCTCCATTGCCATCCGACACAGTCAACCCTATAACATACTCTCCAGTCTTAGGTTGTGAAAACTTATATGTTGAAGCGGTTGAGACTTCTTTCCCATCTACTGTCCATAAATACTCCATCGTTCCGGACAGATTTTCAGCCCGGGCATCCAGATACAAGGTATCTAATTGCACTATCACATTACTTCCCGACTTATTTCCGATTAATACAGACGAATTCAAATTATCTTCATCATCACACGCTGTAAAAACAAATCCCAAGGCAACAGTTGCCAATACTAAAAACTTTCTCATTCTTACTTTTATTTTCAATTATTTCTTAGCTTATTTGCGAGCATCAATATCAACTCCTAAAACATGTAAATCCTCAACCCCTGATATTTCAGTAGAACATTCACCCAGCCAACCGTTTTCCTGATTGACACCAGTATATATCTTTATGAAATCGACTCCTGGCAGGTGTACTTTTTGACCTTTCGAATTTACTGCCCAATCTATATCAATAGCAGATTCATCCTTACTATTCAATTCATTATCAGCATAACCATATCGGAATTTATACAAAACAAAATAACTTCCTTGTCCACTCTCATCAACAGCATTTTGAGGCAAACAAGTTCCCTTAAATGTTACTTTATCTTCCTTTATCCATTCCGGGTAATAGCATTGATTATGAAATGTATTCTTCACTTTATATCCAGATTTTCCCTGGTTATCTTCCCAGCGAATATACATTTCTCTTTCTTCCGCAGTTGTCGGTTCTTTTTCCGGCCGATAGTAAGTAATTTCATAATTTCGATAAGTCTTCACATCATTCCCGGCAGCAACAGCTTTATCATACCATAATTCTAATGTAGCATCTTCATGAGCACTACCAGCAATTTCATACCATTCATCATCATCCGGTCTCCCATTCTGATTTTTATCATAAGCCACCATGATAACTCCCGGTTCACAACTTCCTCCTTCTGGCGCGCCAGAGTCTGGATTAGCCGCAGAATAAAAAGCATTGCCAAGTACCCGAAAATCACGTTTCCCAGTAACATTGGTTATCGTATGGTCAAAACCGACTACAACATATCCTCCGAATCCCCCTAACGAAATCATCCCTTTTTTATTATTGCCAATGGCTGCCAATACTTTTTCATTCATAGCCTCCTGTGTATCACCTTCTTTATATACCGGCAATGTATTAGTAAATTGTCCGACAGCCGGAACAAAATCAAAAACTTTAGTAACATAAGCTGTCGCTCCTTCAGGAGCAGGTTCTATGTTTTCAAAAGTTACAGTAACCGTAAAGGGATAATCAAAACGACTCTCTCCCTGTGACACACGTAATGTCAATTCGTATTCTCCCACCTCTTCAAACATATACTCCAAGCTTTTCGTCTGAGCAATTTCAGTACCATCCAACAACCACACATAAGAGATTCCTTCGTCTGATTCACTTTCAACCTGCACTTTTAGTAGTTGATCTATCACAACCGCAAAACCACCCTCCGGTTGTGATACACGAATATCCTCCTTCTTTAGTTGATAAGCCGCCGGAGTATCTTCTTCATCACTACACCCTGTAAATGCAGTTCCCCAAAATAAAGAAACTGCAATGACTAATGTTAGTCTTAAAATCTTTTTGTCCATTTTTATTAAATATCAGTTAGTTATTGAAATGTTTTTGTTGTAAAAGCAAAATGAGCCGGTATATCGCCTGCCCTGACTTTCCATCTTTTCTTTCCTTCAGGACTAAAACAATAGAGATAACCAGGCACAACATAACTTTTTGCATCTGTTACAAATATTTCTTTCGTCTCCGGGTTCACAGTCACCCCATACGGAATTGCTATTTCCGCCTCTGTTCCATCGGTTATAAAATTGCGAGAGACCATTTTATTTTGTTTCACGTCATAGAGAGCATAAGTAATTGTATTACTTTCTGTAACGTAACTCCATTCTACACTAGTCATGTAAATAGAGTCCCCACTTAAACACATTTCACTCGCGGCAATACCCAAGCTTCCTGTCACACAATCCGTTTGAGTATCTATAACAAAGACATTTGATCCGGTTCCATAATAATCCCCTCGCGAGCTAACATATATACGTCCATAACGATCCAACTTCATATGGTGAAGATTAATAGCTACATCAATTGTTTTAATAACCTGAAAAGTCTTCAAATCAATAACCGATACAGTCCGGTCATAATCAGGGAAACGATATCCGCCAGAATTGGCAACATAAAGTTTTCCATCCTTTATCACCATCTCTTCCGGTTGATAACCGACTACCACTTCACGGGTGATAGCTAAATTTGTCGTATCCACTTCAACCACTTTTCCCGGACGCGCATTGGGATCTATCCCAACAGGCCCCGCGTACGAACTGACATACGCCTTTCCATTACTAAAAGTGATATAACGGCAATTAACCACATCTATTTGCCCCAAATGTTGTGCAGTTTCCACATCCATCACCTCTATAAAATTGGAACAATTGATTACAGCATACAACTTGTCTCCATAAATCTGCAAATCATTTCCAACATCTCCCAGCTCCTTCACTACAGATGGATTCCGTTCAGCATAAATATTACGATGATACTTACCGGTAGTACTGTCATAAAAATCAAGTGTACACTTATTACTACCCATATTTCCTTCATTGAGAAGATACATTCCTTTAATATGAACACCCCCTAAAGGATCCTTACCGACTTCTATCTCATCAGACGGTAAAACCGGAAGCTCCCCCCGACAAGCCAGCAAACAGCAACTTGCTAATATTCCAAACAAGATGCGTGAAAAAATATTATTCACAATCATATAGTTAAGTTTAAAATGAATTTAAAGTTAGTTCCTGGCATCGGATAAGCCCTCACCACTTCATATTGTTGATTTAAAATATTATTGACTTCCAAAGCCAACTTGAAATCCTTCTTTTTCCAATTGAATTTCTTTGCCAGAGACACGTCACTTGTATACCAGGGAAGATAATAATTATGCGGAGTATTGGCCGAAATACCATAGCGCTCACCTATATATATAAAACTATAGTTTAGTTCCCATGATTTATATTCAGCATTTAGTATAGCCGAGCCACTATGCCAAGGTATATACGATATTTGTCCTCCATATGTATCCTCATCCAACTTATCAGTAAAATCCTGTGCTTTCTGATAAGTATATGATAAGCGGCTGTCAAAGGTCCAATTATCACCTAATTTCCAGCCTCCTTGTAAAACAACATCCACTCCTTTTATTTCAACAAGCCCCAAATTAATCATTGTCCAACGAAAGAAATTATTGGTAGGAGTAGCTATTATTTTATTTTCCACTTCATTATAATATGCATCCAACTGAACATTCAAGGCTTGCAACCATGTTCCGGTAAATAACTTCTGATAAGTGAATCCAATATTATACTGATTTGTATATTCTGGTTTTAATTTGATATTTCCTATGAATGTATAATACAAATCATTTAAAGTCGGCATACGAAATATCCGCTTATAAAAGGCACGCAAATTAAAATCAATATTCTTGAAAGGTTTATAGGAAGCGATGGCAGTAGGAGTAAATTCCATTTTATTCCCAGCTGAAGTAGTATCCGAAGCAACGTTCTCATGCACGAAAGTTCCCAAGACACTAGCCTGAAACTTAAAACGATCAAAATGCAAAGAGGTAGCCGCTGCCACCAACGTCGTATTTCGCCGTGGATAAGGGAAATCAGTCAGATTGGCATTCAACTTATTCCACTGGTAGTCCACTGAAAGATTTATATCCCAAAAAGGAAGAACAGTGACTCTATTAGCCATTGACAAGTAAACCTCCTGTTGACGATATGTATTATTTACATACATAGTAGCCTCCTCTTTTCTGGGATCTGCCAAATAGTGTAAATAATCATATGCATATTTGGTATTCAACAACAGACTATATGCTTCACCAAAATCTTTCTTGAAAGAAGACTGAAGAAAGAAATTGGTATCCCATTGGCGATCTTCATGTGAAAAACGATTCCGCACAACAGCACCGGGATACCCACGTTCTGAATTATAAAAATAAGCTTTTGTGCGCCAGTAACCGCCTTTTATTTTACCATATAAACCACCTTCCGTGCGTAAAGCATTCACATCGCCATTACGGCGGACTGCCGTAGTATCGTATCCCCCAGCTACTGCATAAGTAAATTTATACTTTCCGGTGGTATACATATATTCAGTACTAAGTGACGCACTTACATTCTCACTTAGTTTCTGTTCCCAAAGTAGAGATGGATTGACAACGCCAAAGGAACCTGTTTTAAAAGCAGCTTTTACATGATAAGCCTTATTCGCCTGAAAAACAGGCGTTCTCGACTGAAGATAAATAGAACCGGCAGAACCGAAATCTTTCGCCGGCTGGAAAATAGCACTTTTCTGCCCATTATATAAAGTAACGGCCTCCATATTATCCAAAGAAAAGCGTCCCAAATCAATCACTCCATTCTGTGCATTCCCCAATTCAATGCCATCATAGAACACTCCGACATGATTCGTCCCCATACTTCGGATATTTACGGTCTTCAATCCTCCTATTCCACCGTAATCCTTTATTTGTACTCCCGAAAAATAGCGTATGGCATCTGCAACCGAATGTACGGCTAATTTTTCTAACTTATCACCAGATAAAGACTGCACCGGAATCACTTCCTTATTAATTTTAGCAGTAATTACTACTTCATGAAGATGGTGTAAGCTATCCAGTTTACTTTGTGCTGATAGTAATAAAAACATGCTCAAAAAGCATCCTATCCAAAATACTCTAAAATGAATCTGCCTGAACATAATCCTCCTGTTTATTAATTTAAATAATAAACTTTCATAGGGTTACAGCAAGGATGCAATTTTCTACATACTCAAACCAATATACGTACTTCTCCCCCGTATAATGGAACATTCAAAAAGGCATATTTCTCCTTTCTGAAACTTCACATCAGCAATTAAAGATGTATTTTGAATTAAAAACTGCACTCTTCAAACTCTAATCCCGGAAAGTTTCAAGAATTCAATTTTGGCAGGTCTTCTGACTTACTCCATTTTCCTAACGCCCTTCCCATCTCTCCAAAGCGAGACAGTGGATTTGAGTATTGTAGGAAAACTTCTGGCGGAGCTTACAGCAGCGGGTCTGTTCAGGATTTACACCTGATTCCCTTTTCACCATTCTTCCGTAGCATCGGACGAATGACACCAAAATTTCTGCGGCAAAGATACATCAAATAGAAACAAATCAGAAGAAAATTCTAATGAAAATAAAAACAAACTAATAATTAGTCCTATCTTTGCCACTCGAGAGCATCCACTAATCTTTTTTCTAATTAAAATCTGTATAAAAGTGAAATCTCCAATCTCAACTATCGCGTTACTATGCCTCTTCTTTTTGGCAAGCTGTATATCACGTAATAAAACATCTCTGGAGAGATTCAATCAGGATATATATACTCCCGAATACGCTTCCGGATTTAAAATCCTGGGGGCAGACAATGCGGCCAGTACCCTCATTCAAGTTTCCAATCCATGGCAAGGAGCACAGGACGTAAAAATGTCCTATTTCATTTCGCGCAACGGAGAGCAAGCTCCTGCAGGTTTTAATGGTCCTGTCATTCCTGCCGGAGCTAGAAATATCGTATGTATGTCTTCTTCCTACATCGCCATGCTCGATGCATTGGGAGAACTCAAACGTATTGTCGGAGTATCCGGCATCAATTACGTGTCTAATCCTTACATTCTAGCTCACAAAGATTCAATCAAAGATATGGGAGCGGAAATGAATTATGAGTTGTTGCTGGGATTAAAGCCGGACGTCGTACTATTATATGGCATTGGTGATGCTCAAACAGCTGTTACAGATAAATTGAAAGAATTAGCTATACCTTATATATATATGGGAGAATATCTGGAAGAATCTCCACTAGGAAAAGCCGAGTGGATGGTTGTTCTTTCCGAATTGATTGACAACCGGAAGAAAGGGATTGAGGTGTTCCGGGAAATCCCGAAACGCTACCATGCCTTAAAAGCTCTCACCGACTCCATCAGCCAACACCCTACCGTTATGTTCAACACTCCGTGGAACGACAGTTGGGTAATGCCTTCCACCCAAAGTTACATGGCACAATTAATCGCAGACGCTGGAGCAGACTACATTTACAAAGAGAACAATTCCAACAGTTCAACTCCTATCGGCTTGGAAACAGCCTACGGACTGATACAAAAGGCAGATTATTGGATCAATGTAGGTTCGGTCACCACATTAGATGAATTAAAAGCTGTCAATCCTAAATTTGCAGATGCTAAAGCCGTCCGGGAAAAGACAGTCTACAACAATAACCTGCGACTGACATCGACAGGAGGCAATGATTATTGGGAATCGGCAGTTGTTCGTCCTGACGTGGTGTTGCGTGATCTGATTCATATTTTCCATCCGGAACTCGTTTCCGATTCACCTTATTATTACAGACACCTGGAATGAAACAATCCCGCAGACGTACCGCTCTATTATTCATCGCATTAGGAATAGTTGCCATTTTATTACTATTAATAGATATGGCAACGGGAGATACTTTCATCCCTATATCAAAGATATGGACAGTACTCACCGGGGGGGAATGTGACGAAACCACCCGCAATATAATTCTCTCCATCCGCTTTATCCGCGTCATAGTGGCTGCATTGATAGGTATAGCGCTTTCGGTTAGCGGTCTGCAAATGCAGACAGTCTTCCAGAATCCTCTGGCAGATCCTTACCTGTTGGGAGTGAGCTCCGGGGCGGGTCTTGGAGTGGCATTGTTTATACTAGGCGCCCCGCTTCTCGGTTGGACAGATTTTCCCTTTCTGCAATCAGTCGGTATTGTAGGTTCGGGGTGGATAGGGACTTCCGCCATACTGCTGGGAGTAGCCATCATTAGTCGAAAAGTAAAAAATATATTAGGTGTACTGATTATGGGAGTCATGATAGGTTACGTGGCGGGAGCTATCATCCAGATATTACAATACCTAAGTTCTGCAGAACAACTGAAAATGTTCACACTCTGGTCTTTGGGCTCACTTAGCCACATCACGACAGGTCAATTAACGATTATGATACCAGTAATATGCATAGGATTACTACTATCCATCGCCTGCATCAAATCACTGAATCTGTTGTTGCTTGGTGAAAATTATGCACGCACCATGGGAATGAATATCAAGCGCTCAAGAACGCTTATTTTTATATCTACAGCGTTACTGACAGGAACGGTCACAGCCTTTTGCGGTCCGGTAGGATTCATCGGGCTGGCTATCCCACATATCACACGGATCCTGTTTGACAACGCCGATCACCGGATATTGATGCCGGGTACGATGCTGACAGGGTTGATCGGGATGTTGATTTGTGACATCATAGCCAAGAAGTTTCTATTACCGGTGAATTGCATCACTGCGCTATTGGGTGTTCCGGTTATTTTATGGGTAATAGGTAAAAACTTGCGTATATTCAAATGATTCAACTAAAAGATCTGACATTAGGATACGAACAACGTATATTGCTGGAGAAAGTTTCCACCCATATCACGGGCGGGCAGCTTGTCGCACTGCTCGGACGGAATGGTACAGGAAAAAGCACGCTTCTCCGCGCCATCATGGGGTTGGAAACACCTAAAAACGGAGAAATTATCCTGCATGGGAAAAACATCGCTTCACTGAAACCGGAGAAATTAGCCCGGAAGATTAGTTTTGTAACCACCGACAAAGTACGCATTTCCAACCTGCGTTGTAAAGATGTAGTCGCATTGGGACGCGCTCCTTATACCAACTGGATCGGACAGTTACAGGCAGAAGATGAGAAAAGAGTGGTTACTGCCATGCATCTGGTAGGAATGTCCGATTATGCAGAAAAGACAATGGATAAGATGTCCGACGGAGAGTGCCAACGAATCATGATAGCACGCGCACTTGCACAAGACACACCTATCATTCTTCTTGATGAACCTACTGCTTTTCTGGATTTGCCTAATCGCTACGAACTCTGTCTGCTACTGAAAAAACTCGCACAAACGGAAGGAAAATGTATCCTGTTTTCCACACACGACCTGGACATTGCCCTGTCTCTCTGCGACACGATCATGCTGATTGACAACCCACAATTGTATAGTCTCCCCACAAATGAGATGATAACGAGCGGACATATAGAAAGACTATTCCGGAACGAGTCTGTGACATTTGATGCACAAGCTATGAAGATAATCATCAAATAAAAACAAAAGTTTACTTCAGACGGAGAAAGCAACTTCTCCGTCTAAGAACCTCCATGTCATTGAGCAGGATTCGGGCAAAGATAGCTTCCTCCTCTCAATAAAACTATGCTTTGGCTGTTTTCACTCCAAAAGCACAATAAGTCAAATAAAACACACAAGCTAAAGTGACAAAAACGCCTCCGATAACACCTACTGTTCCAATCGCAAACCCAATAACTGGAGTAACTACTCCGCCACCGGCAACAGCAGTAATCATCAACCCTGAAATTTGGTTTGCTTTTTCCGGTCTTGCCTGCAAAGCCATCGAATAAATGATAGAAAATACGGATGACGCAAAGAAACCGACAGCACCGATACAAATCAGATTTACCATATCGTTTTTCACAAAGGCCAGAATAAGCAAAGAGAAAATACAGGCAACAATATTCACACGGAAATATTTTATTTCAGCGATACGGGCCAACAAGAAAGCACCCAATAAAGCACCTACCGTACGACTTAAAAAATAAACTTGTGGAGCAAACTTCACTTGTTCTGTCGTCCAGTCAAAACGTTCTGCCATCAGTTTAGAACTGATAAAGTTGGTGGCAACATCTACCCCCACAATAAAGAAGATACCCAAAAACAACAACAGAATCGTTTTATCCTTCAACAAAGAAAAAGTATCACTGATAGAAAGTTGCTGGGTTGCAGCACTGGAATCTTCTCGCTTAACAGGGGTAGCCATCAACCAAACAGCGGATAATAATGTGATAAAACCTAATATCGGGAAGCAATAATACCATTTGTCGTCTCCAAAGTGAGCTACAGCCAACAATACAATCTCCGGTCCAACGAGAGAAGATACAGCTTTGATTACCTGCCCTGCCGTCAAGCTACTAGTCAATAAACGTTGGCTAGTTACCACATTACTTAACAACGGATTCAGTGAAACTTGCAGAATAGCGTTACCAATTCCCAAGAGAGCATAAGCTATCATACAAGTCGCGCTATTATAAACGATCAATGGTAATAACATACCCACTACCGTTATTCCCATACTAAGAAGAACTGTATTTTTACGTCCCCATTTGTTCATCTGATTTCCAATAGGAATACCTAAAAACAGGAACCAGATAAATACTAATGAAGGAACAAATCCCGTCATCACAGGAGACCAGTTGAAAGTACGTTGAACATAATCGGACGAAATGCCGACTATATCACAGAAGCCCATTACAAAGAACCCGAAGAGAACGGGAAGGGCGGCA
>NC_021017.1:1293486-1377006 GCF_000210075.1 Bacteroides xylanisolvens XB1A | reverse complement strand
GTTTTGTGTTTTCATGTTTAACTCACTATATTATAAAATGTAGAATCCCCGGTGCCATTGTCAAGCGACATCGGCACCGAGGTAAATAAGCTGTTTATTCAGAACAATGAGGCGGATTTTCCACTCCCCATTTTTCATTCGGTTGATTACCCATTGTGAGTTTCAATGTTCCACCTTTATAGAGTTCATCCCGGTACATCCAACATTGTTCCAGCGGTTTACCGTTCAACGTAGCAGATTGTACATAATAGGCATCCGGTGTATTACCAGTCGTTTCAATCACAAACGTTTTTCCCGTCGCATTCATCGGACTAAGTTTGATTTCAATCTTATCAAACAACGGACTGCCAATCTGGAAAGTCGGTCGTTCACAAGAACCGCCCTGTACATCGAACAATCCCATTGCCGCCATCACATACCAGGCTCCCAACTGTCCCTGATCTTCATCCTGACCGTAGCCATAACCATGCTCTCCGTTTGTTCCGTAAAACTCATCACAAATCAAGCGCGTCCATTTCTGTGTCAGGTAAGGTTTACCGGAGAAATTGAACAACCAAGGAATATGAAGACTTGGCTGATTACCATGATTGTAAGGACTCTCCACACCTGCAAAAGCATAAGTTATCTTACCGCCACCAAAAATAGATTTACGCGCTTCGGTAAATATAGAATCCAACCGATTATTAACCTCCTCTTTACCCACTTTTTCAATCAAACGATATGGATGTTGAGGAACAAAAAATGTATATTGTACAGCATTTCCTTCCTGAAATCCTCTCCATGACTCCAGCGGATTAAAGTTATCAATAAACTCACCGTTAGGAACTCTGGGACGAACCAGTTTCAATGAATCATCAAATAGTTTTTCCCATCCTCTTGATAATTCCATCAAACGGTTGTAATCATCCGTATGCCCCAATGCTTTCGCCCACTGCGCCACAGCATAAGCACTAAAGCAATATTCCAATGTATGAGAAACAGAAAAGGTAGAGCCATCCGGATGTGTGCCATAATGAACACTGTTCTCATAAGGTACATATCCTCTTTCTACAAACTGCTTCACATCCATCTTACCTGCCCCCTCAATGCGGCCTTCCCAGCCTAATTCATTCTTTAAAGCTGCCTGATAAGCCGTTTCAACATCAAAATCACGAATACCACTATTGTATGCACCTGCCAGGGTAATACTCACCATATTTGTCCCTACGCCCGAAACATATCTACTGGCAGCAATACCATCACCTAACCAGCCAGCATCTTTGTATACCAGCAACTGACTGTTAACTAATCCATTGTAGTATTCCGGATAAGCTAGTGCCCAAAGAGAAGTCAAGTTCCAGTAAGCCCCCCAAACTGCATCCGTATTATAATGATTATATATCGGCTTACCTTCTTTTCCCAAAGGTATCTGCCCTACTGTTCCATCATTTTTGGGATAAGCTCCATTAACATCGCTAGCAAGTCCTCTGCCCAACAAAGCGTGATACAATCCTGTATAAAATTTGATTTTGCTTTCATCCGTACCTCCTGAAACCAGAATACGTCCCAAGGATTCATTCCATTTATCCGTAGTTGACTGTAAAGCTTCATTAAAAGTCAAGTCTTTCGCTTCCGTTTCCAGATTCAGTTTAGCATTTTCAATGGAAGTATATGACAAACCGATCTTTACATTTACTACATCATCTTTTTTCGTTTTATAATTCAGGCACATAATAGCTCCTGCACCTTTGATTTCATTTCCCGCTTTCAGAGTACTATCTTGATAAAAAACCTCTACCGATTCAGGAATACGATCTAGTTTTGCATAAAAACACATAGCTACTGATGAACCCGCTTGATATTTCTTCACATATTCCGGTTCCGTAATCACGTAACCTTCAATAGTATTTCCATCTATCTGTTTGATATATGCATCACGCACAGCTCCACTTTCTCCCTGACGATTTCCAATATTCAAAAGAATATGAGCAGCTTCCGTCTCCGGGAAAGTATATCGCTGGAATCCGACACGAGCAGTGGCAGTAAGTTCTGCCTTTACCTGGTAATCCTTTAATAATACAGAGTAATATCCCGGACGCGCCGTTTCATCTTTCTTATCAAAGCGGGAACGGAAACCTTTATCGGGGTCTTCCAGTTTTCCGGGATTTGTTTTTACTTCTCCCGTTACAGGCATCAGTGAAATTCCTCCTATCTGAAACTCATGTAAGCAAGGAAAGCCATCAATCGAAGTATGATTATCTTCATAACCAATAGCTTCCCATCCTTGATTATTACCGTAAGTTCCATTGGTAGAAGCTCCCAGTTTAGCCATTCCAAAAGGCTCCGCAGCCGGAGTATAGAAAAACCAACGACTATGTACAGTTCCAATATTAGGATTCACATACTCTACCAGATTGGGACGATCAGGTGTTTTGCACCCTACAACACCTGCCAGAATCAACAGGCTACCTATCCATTTTAATTTCATCATTTATTTATTTTTCTGTTTGTAACTTCTCCTTTAATCATCGCCACACGTGCATAATACTCCGGCACACACGAAGCATCCAATAACCATTTCGGCTTACGTTTTTCATCAGTCCGCCCTGTCCAGTCATGATACATCAGTCCCGCCTGGTCACGTGCATGTTCCCAAGCATAATCCAGTCCTTTTATCATCGTATCCACATACTTTGAATCCCCCGTAACATTGTACAGATCGTGATAACCTCTAAACAAAACCAAATTAAACCAAGGCAAATCTGCAATATAAGGAATACCGTCTTCCGTATACTTAAAAAACACTTTGTAGCTTCCTTCTGCCAGAAATTTAGCATTATCCAGATACGCCTGCTCACCCGTATAATTATATAAAGCTACAGCTGCTTGTAATAAAGTACCTGTATTGTAAGTATACAAATCCGGGCATACTGCCGAAGTCGTTGTTAACCATGAATTCCAAACGACTCCTCTTTCCGGATCTTTCAGATATTTATCAATCCAATGATAGAACTTCTTTCCCACCTCCAGATAATACTCATCTTTAGTTGCTTCATAAAGTTTTAAAGCCAACACCATCGCTTTTCCGTTAGAACAGGCAGGTTTCTGATCTTTCACTCCTTCCAACCAAGAAACAGCTCCTTCAAAGTTCTCATCCCAGCCACTTAAAATAAAGGTTAATACCTGTTTCGCTTTCTCCAGATAATGAGGATTTTTAGTTACCAGGTAAGAATCAATATAATCAATACCCACTAAACCATTGTCATCATAATAGCGGTCTACCTTTCCAAACTGAACAGGGTAAGCCTGATAACCAAAAGGAACACGCGTTGTATCATAGTAACGCTCCATCGCCATCACCATCGAATCGACATAAACCGTATATTTCTCCGGTTCGATAGTAGCCATCAACACTGCCGAAGAAAAGACACCACTCATAGGCCACAGATAAGAAACTTCCTGCGCTTGCCGGGTGGAATCATTAAAATAAGTCAGATCAGGACGATGACTGCTTGGGTAATATTCAGAGAAGAGGCCGTATTTGGGAACCCGGTAGAGTTCCCAAACACGCTGAAACATTTCTTCTGCCTTATCTTTATTCGGAGTCGTTTTTGATTCTCCGGCACAAGAAAGAAGCACGAATACCGTCGATACAAATAAAGCTATATTTCTAATTTTACTATTCATATCCTATTCCTCTGTCACTGTTTCTCCTTTGTACAAAGCAATCATTCCCAAAGATTCAAGCGCAGCATCCTGCATCAACAACTGTTCAGCACGTTTTGGAGTTGCTCCTGTCCAGTCTTCATAGAACAGTCCGTTTGATAAACGGGCATTTTCGTATGCATAATCCAGGAAGTTGATGAATGTTTTGATATAATTGCCTGCATTTTTATAATAAGGCTCAATATCAATAAATGCACGGATCAGTTTTGTTGTGAACCAAGGATCATGATCGGGATAAGCCAACGCCAACCCATTAAGCGGACGTACAAAATAATTATACGCACCTTCGGAAGAAGCAATGGCACTGTCCAGATAAGTCTGTTCACCTGTTATTTTATATAGACGAACTCCGTTAGAAATCATCACACCTGTATTGTAAGTCCATTTTGTTTTATTAATGGATCCGTCTGCTTGTTTATCATTCCAGTAACAGCCATCCTCCGGATCACGCAAGTTAGTCAACGTCCAAGCATATAAACGTTTTGCCAGAGCCAACACATCCGCTTTTTCCTCTTGAGGACATACAGAATAATATTCAAGCAAGAATAGCGTTGCATATCCATTAGCGCATGTCGGTTTATTCGAATCACCAACTCCCTGCTGTCCTTTCTGGTCTTCATTCCACCAAAGGCCTCCTCCAAACGTATCATCTTCACCAGCTTGCAGGAACTCAACGATTCTTTTAGCTTTCGTCACATAATCTTGATTATTTAGCAAATTAAAAGCCTCTACCAGTTCAATCCCCACAATAGAATTATCATCATAAAAACGTGTTCCACTACCGGTAGTACCATTGGTTTGAGAACCATAACCACCCACAGTTCCATTAGGAGTACGATAATAAACTTCAAACCGGTCTACCATATCTGCATAATTCACATCATAACCTAAGGCATGCAAAGCTGCTGCTCCGGACACCAGTCCGTCATACGGCCACAAGAAAGAAGCGGAATTATCCCCGTCTTTCTTAGGATAATTTTCATTATACAGTCCTTCTGTTGTCCCACTATTGATCCGGTAGCACTGATTAATCAAGTCAAACTGCTCTTTGGCACGTTTATGATAAACGACCTCCTCTCCGGGTTCTGACGGAGCAATCGGTGTAGGCGGGATATATTTCTCTACGTCATCTCCGGCACAGGAGAATAATAGTGCCGGAAGAATTGCTAAAATAGTCTTTATCTTTTTCATAACTTAGTTTTATTAATTAATCGGAGTCACATTAGTAAATGTATGTATCATCAATCCATCCGAATTCGTATCGATAGTGATAGTCGCATGCGTATAATCCAGACTACCTTTCATTTTCCAAAGATGATCCCACTGAGTCCATTGAAATTCATACAAAGCATAGAAAGAAGCAGGTTCTCCACCTACCGGACGTTCGGCACTCACGTCATCACCTCTACCCCAACACATATCACCATTATTTACCGATGCAATAAAGTAATAACGTTCTTCTGTCCAACCTAACCAAGAAGGAGGGTTCGTGCTCGGACGACTTGGGTCTACAAATATAATATCACCCTCTCCCACAAATTTACCATCACCCGCATACTCTAATACAGCTATATCTCCAAATGTTGCTCCCCAAATACAACGAACAGAAGAACCGATTTTTTCCGTGGTCATTGCCATTGTATTAAAGTTCACTGTCAGACGGGTTACTTCTTCGGAAGCAGCGACTGCCGTTTCGCCCTCCCCTTCTCTTAACTTCGAGCTATCATCAATATAATAGCTGAATGTTTCACCTGTAGTAGCAGACTTAAATGATATATTTCCTGCAGATAATTTCGTATAAATCTGGAAAACGCCCTCTTCTACACAACGGAACGGAATTCCCCCCTGTCCACTGTTCTCCGTAGCCGAACCACATAAATACAATTCAGCCGGAATATTATCAATTCCCTCTCCACGAGTTACTGTGATGGTAGCCACCTTGTCGGTTCTCTTCACCACTCCACCTTTCGAAGCATTTACCGTCCATTTTATATCTCCGGTTTCCAAAGGATAAATGCCTGCATTTCTGGCAATCGTATTAATAGTTGCATGAGTGATTGACAAACTGGTTGCAGCTCCCAAATCACTTTTCACCGTAGCCAGCGGCTTTGAAAAATCACCGTCTGCCTTATCAAACAGCACCTCGTACAATACAATTCCGCCATCTGCCGCACCACCTCCTGACCACGACAACACAACAGGCGTTGGAGATGACACATTCAACTGGATAGAAGCAGGGGAACTTAATTCTGTAGGGACTGCAAAATCCGTGTTCAATTCATAATCTTCCTGACATGAAACCATTGCCAGAAGTACTGAACATATCCATAATATCTTTTTCATAATCATTCCTTTTTGAGTCGTTTAACCAATTACCAATTCGGATTCTGCTCCAAATTACCATTCAAGTCACGTTCAGCCTGTGGTATAGGCCACAAATAATGTTTATTTGCATTAAAGGTTCTGTTTTCAACCCGAACGTATCCATCATCCGTACCTACCACATCATTTGTCTTTAGTCCGTGACACCATCCATTCAATACATTGTCCGCAATTCTCCAACGGATAATATCTTTATGGCGATGTCCTTCCAATGCCAATTCCGAACGACGTTCGTTTCGTACAATCTCAATCAGTTTATCTTTAGAAGCTCCTTCCGGGAATTCCAGTGCTGAAGCAAGTGTAAATCCGGCCCTATCACGAATTGGTTTAATAGTTGCATCCCAAGCCGTCTTATCCAGTTCTCCTAATTCTGCCAATGCTTCCGCATTCATCAATAAAATATCAGCATAACGAATCAGAATCGGATTCAAACCAGAATAAAGAGTAGCACGATAAGTGTTATCCCAATATTTCTTAATATAATAACCGGTAGCCGAACAGTCTGAACCTACCCCATAACCATCTTTACCTTCACCTTTCTCACAGTTGATAACAACTTCTGTTCCGTCGGCCAAAGTATAAGAATTTCCGGTGTACATCACCGTTGCCTTCAAACGTGGGTCACGATTGGCATACGGATGACTTTCATCAAACGATGTTCCTGTTTCCTTAATTGTTTTTCCATCCAGCATAATATAACTGTCTACCAACTCCTGCAAAGGAGAAAGCTGGGAATATCCACCTAAAGTGGGCGGCAGGAAAACATACATCATCTGATGTTCACGACTGGTCGGACGATACTGTGCATCCAAAATTACTTCAGAGTTGTATTCATTAGCGATCTCAAACAATCCTGCATAACTAGCCCCTTTATCATCACTGTAAAAGAGTTTAAAGCCTCCCTCTGTCATAATGGTAGAAGTGATATTTTTCACTTGCGTCCAATTACCTTCAAACAAATAGATTTTAGCTTTAATAGCCATTGCCGCCCAACGGGTAATCCGACCTTTATTATCTGCATCATAAGAAGTCGGCAAATAGTTACCATTAATCACTTCATCCAGATCGGCCAAAACATTTGCTATTACAGTGGCTTTGGCTGTACGTGCAATAGACATACTTTCTTTGATAGAAAGCACTTTTGTAGTATAAGGTATATCGCCGAATTTCGTATACAACTCATAATAACTATAAGCACGAAGTACTTTTGCCTCACCAATATAACGTTTCTTCAATTCCGGGTCCAAATCAGGAACCCTGTCTATATTTTCCAGCAACTGGTTACACATACGAATACCCGTATAGCGCCCGTCCCAAACCTGTTTCACGTAAGAGTCGGCTGTAGAATATGAACCATTACCAATATTTTGTGTAAAATCATTAGGTTGCTTGGTATAAGCATTATCCGTCATTGCTTCACAATAAAGCTGTTCGTCCATATTTCCTAAATAAGTATAGCAAGTATTCAACGCCTTGACAGCTGCTTCAGGGTCCTCTTCCCAATAAGTCAAGTCCGTTTCTCTGTCATACGGTGCCGTATCCAAGTCAACACAAGAGGCACCGCCCACTACCAAGACAGCAGATAAAATCAAATTCTTTATAGTTGTTTTCATCACGGTACAGTTTAAAATTTAACATTAAGTCCAAATGAATATACTCTTGCCACAGGATAAGAACGACCACTACCGTCTCCGGTATATTCCGGGTCCCATCCGCCTTTCATCTTCGTGAAAGTCAACGGATTCTGCACACTGGCAAAGATTCTTAAATTCTTGACATAGAGTTTTTTCATCCATTGTTGCGGGAAAGTATATCCGATCTGCGCATTTTTCAAACGCAAGTATTTAGCATCCTGGATCCAGAAATCTGATTTCGCTGCATTATTAGCAGATTCCGCACCCATTGTCAGACGAGGATAAGTAGCATCCGGATTATTCGGAGTCCAGCGATCTTGATGGAAATCCATTACAGGACCTTCATTGTTATTATGGAAAGCCTCTACAGATTCACCACGCATCCACTTGTTACGTTTTCCTACTCCTTGCCACATCATCGAGAAATCAAAACCTTTATATTCCAAACCATAGGTGAAGCCGAAAGTATATCTTGGGAAGTCATTACCAACAATAAAACGGTCATCGTCCGGTTTAATCACACCATCGCCGTTCTTATCCAAATAACGAATATCTCCCGGTTTCGGTGTAATACCTTCCAAGTGCGGTCCTTTCTGACATTCTTCCTCATTCTGGAAAAATCCATCCGAACGATATGCATAGTAAGAGTACAATGGATAACCTTCCTTGATAATTGTCTGTACATCCGAGCCACCGATAATTTCCGTACCACGTGTATCTATTACTTCATTAAAGCTATCCGAAATATTTCCGGCGAAGTTATGCACTACCGGACCAGTCTTCAAACGATAACTTACTGATAATTCCCATCCTCTCGTCTCTACCTTACCTGCGTTCTGAATCGGGGCACCATTACCAAACAATCCGGGAACCGGTAAATTCACCAAAATATCTTTTGTACGATTATTGAAGCAATCAAAAGTAATATTCAAATCATTATTCAACAATCCCAATTCGAAGCCGATATTAGCCATACGGGTAGTTTCCCATTTGAGATCAGGGTTTGTAGAAGCGAATTCAGCCGTCTGCGCCAGCTTGTCGCCGAAACTGATGCCGTTCTTTACAGACACCGTCTGCATGTATTGATAAGCACCAATGCGGTTATTACCAACCAATCCCCATGAACCTCTGATTTTTAGAGAAGGAACATACGGTTTCAGTACAGACCAGAATTTTTCTTCCGAGATACGCCATCCTGCCGAGAAAGACGGAAAGACTCCCGAACGGTTTCCTTTCGCAAAATAAGAAGAATAGTCATTACGGATATTAAATTCCAGCAGATATTTTTCATCATAGTTGTAAGTGGCTCTAGCAAAACCAGAATAGATAGCCCAGTCACTTGCCGAACCACCATTGCTAACTTTATCCCCACTCAAATCACCTACAAAAATATCATATTTAGAATCCTCCGTCAAACGACTGGTAGAGAACTGCTTTTCAGAGAAACCCTCATAAGCATATCCTAATAATCCACCGATAGAGTGTTTCCCTATTTTCGTATTATAAGTCACCATAAGATTGGTAGTGATATTCTTAGAACGATAGAATTGCTCGGTCAACTTATTTTCACTATCTCCCGTACCTTCGAAGGCCTTCCGGTTCTCATGCAAATTATTATTCCAAACACGTCCACCGACACTTCCGATCAATTTCAGTCCTTTATATACTTCCCATTCGGCTTGTATGGTTCCCAATAATTCATCATTCACATTCTGGCGATAACCGCCTTCTTCCAAACGCTGCAAACCGTTTGAGTTACTTCCGGCAGGATAATTATAACTGCCATCCTCATTCTTGATCGGGTAAATCGGCGGCATACGGTTTGCCTGCTCGATAATCCATTCCGTCCAGTAAGCATGTTCTTTAATATCATTACGGGCAAATTGAGAAGTCAAATTCAATGTAAAGTTATTCGTCACCTTATGGCTTACATTCAGACGTGCATTGTAGCGTTTATAACCATAATCAGGTCCCTTGAACATACTGTTCTGATCCATATAACCCAAAGAAGCCATGTAAGACAACTGGTCGTTACCTCCTGTCATCGAAACATTGTGTGAACTTTGAGGAGAATTACGGTGATACAGTTCTTTCACCCAATTTACATTCGGACCGCCATTTCTAAATTGCGCAATCTGCTCGGGAGTGAATTTTGCAGCTCTTCCCGAATTAACAGCCGCTTCATTATACAGTTCAGCGTATACCCACGAGTCTGCTATCTTAGGCAATGAAGTAGGCTGCTGAACACCATACATAAAATCATAAGAGATTTCCACCTTACCGGCTTTTCCTTTCTTGGTAGTAACAAGTACCACACCATTGGAAGCACGTGAACCATAAATAGCAGTAGAAGACGCATCTTTCAAAATAGAAATCTGCTCAATATCAGCCGGATTCAAATTGCCCAGCGATCCTTCAATTCCGTCAATAATCACCAACGGATCATTGTTGTTCATCGTATTCAATCCACGGATATTAATAGAAGGAACACTACCCGGAGTAGAACTTCCCTGCTGAATAACCAAACCGGGAGTCGTTCCCTGCATCGCTTCCAATACATTGGAAATCGGCTTTCCTTCCAATTCATCCGTAGAAACAGAAGACACAGCTCCTGTCAGGTTGACTTTCTTCTGCACGCCGTAGCCTACCACTACCACATCTTTCAAAGTAACCACATCCGACTTCAACACCACATTGATAAACTGGCGGCCGTTCACCGGAACTTCCTGTGTTTCATATCCAATTGAGGAAACTACCAATACCGCTTTTGAAGCAACATTCAGTGAAAAATTTCCATCCATATCCGTAGCCGTACCCGTAGATACACCTTTCACCAGCACGGTAGCCCCAATCACGGGTTCCCCGTCTGCCATTACTTTACCTTTCACTGCGATTGTATTAGATTGCGCATACAGTTTGGAACCAACAGCCACATTCATACAAACAATCAACATAACAGCCAATAATTGCCAACTCGAAAATGCCGTTCTGAAAAGCCGGCGGGCAAATTGCGCGTTCAATAGATTAGATTGTTTCATAACATTTTATATTTGAATTAATAGAAGAGTTATCATATATTATAAGATATTAAGTTGGGACAAAGCAAAGGAATAAGCCCCTAAAGCAACAGCCCTGCTTGCTCCTAATGTAGAAACAGCAATGCCTATTTTCTTGTGACAGGCATAATGCACCTCTCTCTCCGAAAATGGTATTTTCACCATCTTGTCTTTTTCTTCCAGAAATTTATCAAATGCCTCTTTTTCGGACAGATTGAACACCTCCATCTGCAAACAAGGGAAAGAAGCTCCTGCAAATGTGCCGATCTGCCGATTCATCTCATTCATGATTCCCGGAAGTATGTATTTAACCGCTCCGGCCACTCCTCCGCCAATCACCACCAAGCCATCAACAATATTCAATGCACGGATGATAGCATCACCGGCCATCTCTCCCAGTTCGTTAAAACTCCGGACAGCAGCCTGCTGATCTCCCTCTGCGATCCCTTCGGCAATATCATATATATCTTTGGGAGTCAAAGAAGAAGCATCCTTTCCGGTCAATTCCTGATATACTCGCCTGACAGCCCTGATGCTGACACTTTCTTCCGCGATCATTTCGGGATATTTCTTATTCCGCATAATCCAGACGTCGCCGCCGCAACCGTTGTCTCCGGTCAGTAACCGGCTGTCAATCACCACTCCGGCACCAAACCCTGTACCCAGTGTAATTCCGAGCAGGTTCTTATATACCTTACTGCTGCCTGCTTCTTTCAGGCGTTTATTCACTTCGGGCAAAGTGCCTGCCAAGGCTTCGCCATAAGCAAACAAATTACCGTCATTATTAATAAAAACCGGAATACCAAACTGTTCCCTCAAATAAGGTCCAAGTGCCACTCCTCCCCTGAAGGCCGGGAAGTTGGGCAAGTCACCAATAATTCCATGCTCATAGTCAGCAGGCCCGGGGAAAGCAAAACTGATAGCTACCGGAAGTTTCGGCAATCGTTTTTCAACTTCCAGGAAACCTTCTACAAGAACAGACAAGCAACGCTCCAAGTCGTCGGACGCTGCCGGAAGGCAAATAGGTTCCACTATTTCGCGACAGCCTTGTATGGCTGAAAACACGAAATTAGTGCCTCCCGCATCGAGCGTCATTACGATTCGTTCATCATGTTCATACATAGTTTTCAAGATATTAGATGATTTATTTCATTATTAAAAGCGTACGTAAGCTTTGATCGTTACACATTCTTTTCCTGCAGATTTACCATACGGGGCAATGGTATATTCTTTCACCCCGGCAGGAATAATAAATGTTTCGGCATAATGCACCACGAAAGGTTCAAAAGCATGAGTAGGACTCTCAACTACGGCCTCTTCTCCCTCCAACAGATTCAGTACATTTACACTATCGTTTGTGTGATGCAACACCGGTGATGAGAAACGGTGGCGACGAGTTTCGATAAATTCGTTCGGATGCAGTCCGGTACGTTCTTCTATCCAACCTTCTCCGGAAGCGACTTCCGTAAACTGATTGCGAAGGTGTTCATTTACATATTCCGTATCGCGATTCCAGTTGATAACGCATTTACCACGTTCCACATTGATTGGACGCGGTTTTCCATCCAGTCCCAAGCGTTGCCAGTCCCATAGTTTGAAAGTAAAGAGGTTCGGAGTCGAGCTGATTTCAAGCACCATACTGTTGGCACCAGAACAATGAACAGTTCCTCCCGGAATCAGGAAGTGATCGTGTTTCTTTGTCGGAATCTTATTTACGTACTTTTCTGCGTCAAACACCAATTCACCTTTTTGTGCTTTACGCAAATCGCCGATCATCGCTTCTTTGTCCACTCCTGTCTTTACTCCCAGATAAACGACGGCATCTTCTTCCGCGTCTACCATGTAGTAACTTTCATCCTGCGTGTAGTACATACCGAAACTGTCACGGATAAATTGAGTAGTAGGATGCACCTGCAAACTCAAATTACCTCCGCCCATCGTATCCAAAAAGTCGAAACGAATAGGGAAGTCTTTTCCAAAGCGTGCCTCCACCGGTTCACCAAGCAACTCTTTACTTTTCAGTAAAACCAAATCAACCGAAGGCAGTTCAAAGCGCACTCCGTTCACTTCAAAATAAAGGCTGTTCTCTTCAGGTACACAGTCAAAGCACCAGCCGAAATTTTCGCGTTCACGATCCAGGTCGCAAACCTCTTTCATCCATTGACCACCCCAGGGAGCCGGATCGAAGAAAGGAACTACCCGGAACGGTGTGTTCACCGTTGCCTCTACCCCTTTAAAGAAAGTATCCTTATCAATCATCTTCGGTGTCCCGGCCACATGGGTGTCAATCCAGAATTCTACCCTGTCAAACAATCTTTCCTTATACCTATCACATACTCTCCAATCGTTGAAATACCCTCTCTTGTATTGCAAAGAAACGGCATCGTTCCGATTGTCTATACCTAAAGCTTTTACCTCATGCCGACGGAAACGTTGTTGGATTTCCCAACGTGCCATATCCGCATAAACCACCATCGCATCCTGCGGAGCAACAACAGAAGCACCCGTACCTATGATTACAATGGCGTCTTTTGCTTCACTGATTTGCTTCCGTGCAGCAGCCACCTTATCCACATCCAAATAATCTTCCAGCTTCAAATTGGTGACATAGCCGAATAATACATCTTCAGTCATGAAGCGTTCTGTCAACGCTTGAATTTCTTTTTCCGGTTTCATCAAATCACGTACATTCATCACTCTTCCGGAGAATTCTTTTGAAAAAGCATCCAGCACTTCTTCTTCATATACTCCTGTATATAAATCCACAGCCAGCACTTTTCTTGCATCCATTTTCTCTTTTAACATAGAAATGATAGAATCCCACCCCTGAACAAGCATCCCCGTCAGCTTCGTAGAAGGAAATTTATCATAATTAGCTTTTCTCATGTTGATAGCGTTTTTAAATTTCATATGTTCATACATACTTTCAATTGTGCAAATATATAGATTTTATTTTTATTCCAAACAAAACTTGGATTATTTTTTGATAAATCTTATATTTGCTGAAAATAAACCAATCAGGATAGATATGAAATTAGATCATAATAGTGATAAACCGCTTCATATTCAGGCAGAAGAGATACTAAGAAGACTCATAGAATCTGAAGAGTACAAAAACGGGAAGCTATTTCCCAACGAGGTCGAATTGTCTGAACAATTGCATATTTCAAGGAACACATTGAGACAAGCTATCAACAAGCTCGTGTTTGAGGGGCTTTTGGTACGCAAGAAAGGCTACGGAACGAAGGTAGTAAAGAAAGGTATCGTAGGCGGAGTAAAAAACTGGCTTAGTTTCTCACAGGAAATGAAGATGTTAGGTATAGAGATTCGCAATTTCGAGCTGCATATCAGTTTAAAGCGTCCAACCGAAGAAATCGGTACGTTCTTTGATTTAGGTTCCAGTCCCGACACTCGCTGTGTAGTGATGGAGCGCGTCAGAGGAAAAAAAGAATATCCGTTTGTTTACTTCATCTCTTATTTCAACCCCAATATTCCACTGACCGGAGAGGAAGATTATACACGCCCCTTATACGAAATGCTGGAAACCCAATATAATATAGTAGTAAAAACCAGCAAGGAGGAGATTTCAGCCAGACTTGCAGGAGAATTTATTGCAGAGAAACTGGAGATAAAATCCAATGACCCTATATTAATAAGAAAAAGATTTGTTTATGATGTGAACGGAGTACCTATTGAATACAACGTCGGATATTATCGGGCAGACAGCTTTACTTATACAATAGAGGCAGAAAGATAGATAGTATGTTCATACATACATTCAACAACCAAAAGAACTATATGTATCGAAGCGTTGGGAAAATAAATCAATCTCACGCTTCGATATATTAAGCCTGATAGCAATTCGCCTCCAATCTTTCATTGCATCAACTACTTCCGAAATGATTTTTTCAGCCGTATCCCTGCTTAGCATGTAATTTTCACAAGCATCTATCAGAATCACCAAATCCGATTCACAAGAGGATTCAGAAATCAACAGACTTTGTTGATTATTTAAAGTAGGATTCATGTCATACGCCGGAGACAACGTCCATCCCCTGGGAGTTAACAAGAAACCATGATTGCGGAAATGATCATCCGTATTGCCCACACAGATATTAAATGCTACTCTACGATAAAGTTCCTGAAGATTGGCTTCTACATTCGTGCAACCTTGTATTATAAAATCGACAATATCCAAATAACCATTACCAGTGGCAGCATTAGCCCCATCGGTCAATCCCGTCAAAGTCATAGCAGAAGCAAAATGAATACGTTTACCGTCATTTCTCCGGTCAAAACGTTCTGACAGTAGAGTATGATACTTATTTTCAGTAACAAGCACACGGGTCGAAGCAACTCTAATCCCTGCTTTTGCTGCGAGCAGATGACAAAAGTGTTCCCACAAGCCCACATCATAATCATCTTTACGGGACGGAAACTTGGCTATATACAATATTCCCCGCTCATCGGTAACACTGGCTTTCGGGCGTGCGCCTCCAAGAGAAGTCCCCGGCTGAATCAACTGAATCAACCATTTTTTATCAGGTAAAAGATTCAATTCTTCACTTTTTTCTATCTCCTGACTGGCATACATAAGATCCCGGATAGCCGTTAGTGGAGGAATCCGTAACTTATTACTGGTATTAATGAATTCCCCCTCCGGATTCTCTTTAAACCGAAAACCACCCATTCGGGAGAAATCATCAATGCCCACCAAATAGTCAAATGAATTCAGCCTATTTACAGGACGCTTTTCTTCAGCAGCCATCAACTGCTCACGCCTATTAAGCAAAACACGCCCCCATCGATCAGGTAAAGCATCGGAAAAACAACCGAAAATATCTCTACCCTGCCGGGTATATTGTGATCCCGGATAATTGTTTAAATCTTCACTTAAAAACAATTCTCCATATTTTTTCAGCCAATCATTACTAAACTGAAATCCGTACGTTTCTGAACCACGAAGCAGTTCACAACTCAATTCGCCAATCAGTTCAATATCTTTCAGCCAATCAAAATCTGCATATACCCATACCTTTTTCATAAACTATCTCTTTTTTTAGAGGCTCTTTCCCGTTGTTTCAAGTTTAAATCCTGCAATGCCTTACCCAAACTATCCTCTTTTGCCAACAAAAGAATATCATCATCTAACTGTAAAGCATAAAGCACTCTCAAATAAATACCAATAGAAACAGTAGGCAACCCCTTTTCTACCCGTGAAACTGTAAGTTCTGAACAAGTTGCACGTTCTGCTACCTGCGCAATACTCAAATTTCGTCTTAAACGAGCTAATTTTATTTGTTCGCCTACAATCTGCATTTTTTGAACCAACTTGCGAGGAAGTTTAGTTCCCATTGTACTCTTTGTCATACCTATAACCTATCATATAATATACAAAGATAGCATTTATTATTTATTATATGATTGGTTGACAAGGAAAAGATTAGATTATCCGATACGATCCAATAGTATCAGATTCTTTCTATCATTTCATCTATCATTTCTTACCTTAATTTATAAGCGGAATGGCCGGAGAGAATCCGTTCCAAACTTTCATCCACCACACCTATCATCTGAAGTTTGGATAATAAATGATAGTAGGAAGTTTTTCCTACTCCTTCTATTCTCAACAGACTTTTCCAACCTCTTCCCGATACGATTTCCAATAAATCTTTCACCGTTCGAACATCTTGATTATACAAGATATTAGCCAACCGGGTATCAGCTACTTTACAAACAGGCAATTGAAGTATCCACTCCTCCTGCCCAACATTTATATTCTTATTATTGTCTGCCAAAGATAAAAAACGAGCATCGATAGCACGCTTTCGATAAGTAGCCAATATATCTTTCTTCAAATTCAACCCTTTAAGTATAGAGTTATACATTTGCAATGTCTTCCCATAGGTAATTCGATGCCGATCAGCCACTTTCGCTACTGATTCTCCTGTAGAAATTGAATAGAAGATATCGCGGGTAACAGGGTGAAGAATCAATGCTGCCAGTTCACGAATGATTATTTCATATAGAGGTTTACAAGTCTTCTGTGTTCTCAATACATATAGTAGATCATCGTATTTTGAAATGATAAAGTCCCGTTCCAGTTTCTTTTCTTCTACGATTTTAGAAAGGTAACCTGCTTCTAAACCAAGTCTTTTGTGAGCTTCCAGATAAGCATCCAAACTCTCATCATCCAAAAACAACTGATCGTTGATTCGGGAACTCGTAATGTATCCAAGATTTGCCCAATTTCTAAGAATCGTCTCCTGGATGCCGTGTCTTTCAGACATCTGTTTTGTTGTGAGCCAATTTGACATAAAAAAACGGAACTAGATTAATAATATTAACTAGTCCCGTACCTTTTATTATAAAAGAGTACGGAGCTGTCACATCCCGCTAGTAGGAGGTAGTAACGGCTACCCAATGCATACGGGCAGACAGCCCGTACCCTATGAGAAGTCATAGAAGTACAGGCGTCTTCCCAGCATGCATTAAAAAATCCGTTACAATTTCCTACTAGCCGAGGAAACGCACAATCGCACACCACAAAGGCGTGCTACGTTCCAATGACAAAGGTACAAATACTTTTCGGAAAATAACAAGAGAGAGGTATAAATGTTTAGGAAAGAAAACGAATGATGATTGTATAATTAAAGCGTATGTATATAAATAGACAGGCTTCAATTAGTTATCTTATTCAAATAAGAAACCACTCTACAATTAAAGCACCTCTCTCTTGTATAAACTAGCTACTTTTGTAGCACACATCAATTCGTTCCACAAATATGGAACGAAACAATAACAGATGTGGAACTAAAGGGAAACAACTGTGGAACTAAAAGTCAACAGCTGTAGAACGATTTAACAGTAACTATAAAACCACTAAACATTAGTATATGAGTGCAATATATGACTTATTTGAGACTCCTAGTCCAAACAAAGAAGAGAAACAACCGCTACATGCCCGTATTGTCTCCAAAGGAACCGTAGATAAAGAAGAGTTTCTGGATCGTGTCCACAAATTTACCGGTATCAGCAGAAGTTTATTGGCAGGAGCCATGGAAGCCTTTGCCAATGAAGCACGGGATTTACTAGCCGACGGTTGGAATGTAGAAATGGGAAACTTCGGATTCTTCTCTACATCGTTGCAATGTCCGCCGGTTAAAGATAAAAAAGAAATTCGGGCAGCGTCTGTCCAAATGAAAAATATTAATTTCCGCGCAAGTCGTCCATTCAAGAAAGAAGTAGGCGACAAAATGAGGCTGCAACGAGGAGAATCTATCACACGCCCTAAGAAAAATAGTATCTCCCGTGAGACGTGTCGCGACCGCCTCAACACATACTTGGAAAATCATCTATTCATCAGCCGGACAGATTATAGCCATCTGACAGGACGAAATAAAAAAGTGGCTATTGAAGAATTAAATTCCTTTATCACTGACGGAATAATACGGAAAGAAGGGGTTGGAAAGTTGACTGTATATATAAAGGTATAAACTTTTGGAACAAGTAGAATTAAGAGTTACAACAGGATTATTGCTGTTGTAACTCAAGTATGATTTCATCAGTGATGTAGGCATCACTCAATGTTATAAGCGGGTATTGTTTATTAAGAAGCAATGCGTATACCTTACTATTATAGAACAAGTGCAATGCTTTTTCGGGAGAAATATTCAAACGCTCCGCTAATTGCATCACCACACGAGTGTATTTATTCCATACTAATACATCTATCATAAATGTAGTTTATTTTATTGTTACATATTCTTTGAAAGAGAGACACTCGTCAATGAGACGTTGATTGAGAATGCATAACTGATTGTTGGGCTGCTCAAAACGCAAACGTCCTAAAGCTACTTCTTTAGTAATCTGGTTTTCCATGAAATTTTCTATTGTGTCGAAAACCCGATCATTAGCAATACCGCCTTCCACAATGTCGTACTCCAACCATGGCTGTTTTCCTAAACGGCTACTGACAATAAATTCCAACCAATCATTGTTATACCCGTCAAAGTGAAGCCATTTGTATCCGGATGAATTTATCTTTTCAACATCAAGCTCGTATATGTTTACTACAGATGTGCTACCAGGATGGCGTAATGCCATGACAGCTCCCCAACGTTCAGCCTGGGCATAGATATCTGTTACATAGAATCCTTTACCAAAGTCGAGGTTTTCGCGTCCGACACCGACCAAAGGATATTCTACGGCCTGCGTACTACCATGATAGACTTTCATACAAATTCTCCTTTTTCTTTATAGTAGGCTTCCCAGTTTTCAAGAGCTTCTACCAACGTATCGGCTATGTACTCACGACTCTGGGTGTGAAGCATGTCATATCCACTTATCAGGTATTGACGGATAAGATTCAGTTTTTCCAAACGGTTATAGAGAGTAGGAGCCGGAATACCCAACTTCTGGGCGGCACTCTCAATGGCAAAAATCACAAACTCCATGACTTTGCCATCAACAACGGGGGCTGATTGGCTTGAATGTAGCATAGCTATACCTCTATTATCTTAATGTAATATGTACAAATATAGTGTTTATTCTTACAACGTTCATCGTTTTTCGGCATATTTTATGATTATCAAGAACATTTGAGTATCGTGAAACTGATTGAAATATTCCCTATTTGGAAATGGCTATTAAAGCAGAATATATAAGGATCTATAAATCAGAATCATACAAACAAAATAAATAAAAGTGAATCAAAGTACGTACATCTAGGACCGTTAAAGCACCTCCCCGGAAAGTGCCCATAGTATCTTTGCATCGTGATCACAAAGAGAATTGATAAATAAAGTAACTAATTTAAAAAACAAAAAATTATGGCACTTAGATACGTCATTAAAAAAAGAACATTCGGCTTTGATAAAACTAAAGCTGAAAAGTATGTAGCACAAAATGTAATCACCAATACGGTGGATTTCAGAGATTTGTGCGAGGAAATCACTAAAGTAGGAATGGTTCCCAGTGGAGCGGTAAAATTTGTACTCGATGCTTTGATCGATACATTAAATCTCAACCTTAGAAAAGGCATCTCTGTTCAATTAGGAGATTTCGGATGCTTCCGTCCTGGTATGAATTGCGAAAGTCAGGATACTGAAAAAGAGGTAGATAGCGATACGATACGCAGAGTAAAAATCATTTTTACTCCAGGCTACAAATTCAAAGAGATGCTAAGTAAAGTCAGTGTTCAAAAAGCGGTGGCTTCCGATGATGGTTCCATCAGCCCGGAACAAGCGGACCCCAACCCGAATCCCAACCCGGATGACGGCAAAGGAGAAGCACCGGACCCGGCAGCATAAGATTAATCATCAGCCTTTAAAAGCAGGAAAACAGTACCCGCCTACGGGCGGATACTGTTTCCCAAAGTATTCCTGTAAAAGACTTGACAACGCCTTTTTTATTTTGTATCTTTACCACATCTTAAAACATTAAAATATCAACATGAAAGAATTGCCATCAGAAGAGGAAGAAATTCCGTTTCGCATTAAAACTTATAAGAAAAAGGAATTGGCTTGTATGTACAATCCGAACATTACACCCCGTTGCGCCATACGCATATTCACCAAATGGATTAAAATAAATAAAGAACTGCTCCGGTTATTGACTGCCACAGGTTATCATCCGCGTACACGAACGTTTACTCCCCGGCAGGTACAAATCATCACCAGTATTCTGGACATTCCATAAGGATGTCCAGAATACTGGTTTTATCATTGCAGTTGTCCCGCCGCTTTTAAATAAGCCACATAATTCACATACAATTGAAAATGAGTATCCACTTTCGTCTGATAAGCCTGTTGCCAGAGCACTTGCGCTTCCAGATAATCCGAAAGAGTTTCCAGTCCCACTTCATATTGCTTACCACTGACTTTCATATTCTCCTCTGCCTGTTCCAACGAACGTTCGGAAAGTTCCGTTTCCAGCCGGGCCTCATCCAGATTATTGGCAGCTTGCATCAACTCCAACAACATCTTTTCATTGGCATTTTCCTGTTCAAGACGAACTTGTTCCAATTTCACTCTGGCAGACTTTACCTTATTGGTACGCTCGCCAAAATGAAACAGAGGGACAGAGACATTCAGAAATACGGAGAAAGCCCCCTTTTTCATCAAAGTTTCATCATTAACTTCTAATCCGTGAAGGTAATCATAACTACCTCTGACGCCGACACGCGGTAACAGTTCACTACGATTCAGCTTTACCTCCTGCTCGGCAATGGCTATTTGTTTGTTCAAGATTCCATATTCGGGACGGGCGGTAATATCAGAAACCTGCACTTTCCATTCCTGCTCCACTTCCGGAAAATCATCAGATATATCAATCTGTGCTGTCAAAGGGCGTCCGATGTAATGACAGAGATTCATACCCGCAAGACGGAGGGCGTTATCAGCCTTTCGCAAAGAAAGTTCACTCTCGTTGAGCTTCACCTGCACTTTCAGTACATCATTTTGCGGTTTCATGCCATGTCGGTGAGCACTCTTCACATTTTTGAAAAGTTCCGTTAGTAAGGCATGATATTTTTCCGCCACTTTTCTCATTTCCTTGGCTTTCACTAACTGCACGTATGCTTTATCTGTATTCAGAATAACTTCCGAAGTAGTTAAGGCTTCGTTCAAGTGTGCCATTTCTTTTCCCAGTAGTGACATTTTATAGGCGGCACGGATTTTTCCTCCCATATAAAGAGGTTGCTCCACTTGTATACCGCCCGAGTAAACAGTTCCGACCTTATAATCCAGATTCAATCCGGGAAAATAAGCGAAACCGCTCGATACCAGTTCTCCGGTAGCAGGATTGGGCAAGAAAACCGGAAGGTTTCCTCCCGGAACTCCGAGACTTCCGTCCGCTGTGCTATAAATACCCGTTCCGTTGACTGTAAAATTAGGGAAGAAATTGGCTTTATAACTAAGAGACATCAATCGGGCTGCTTCCGTCTGCTTATTAGCGGCAGCCATATCCTTATTATATTTCAGTGCCATTTCACGGCATTGCGCCAGACTTAGTTTTTCTTGCGCGGCAAGAGAAACCGACAGGCCGAACAATACACCCGCTACACTAATGGCTACAAGAATTTCTTTTTTCATTTGTCTGTCTTTTTTATATGAAAGAATAATGCATACAAAATCGGGATAAAAAGCAACGTTATCAACGTGCCGAACAGCAACCCACCCATAATAGAAGCCGCCAACGAACCGAACATGGCATCCGGCAACAATGGAATCATTCCCAAAATCGTAGTCAGCGAAGCCATCATCACGGGACGGAGACGACTTTGCGAACTGTCTATCAATGCCGTCACAGGTTCTACTCCCTGATTAATCTGCAAAGTGATCTCATCCATCAATACAATACCATTCTTAATAATCATGCCGATCAATCCCAATGTACCGACGATAGCCACAAAGTTGAATGTCTTCCCGGTAAGCAGCATTACGGCAACCACACCGACAAATACCAGCGGAATAGTACAAAAGATGATAATCGGTTTCCGGTAATCTTTGAACAGCATAATCAAAATAGAAATCATCAGAATGATAGCAAACGGAAAGTTCTTGAACAGATATTGCATTGACTTTGTACTGGCGTTCCTCTCGCCTTGCCATTGAAGCCGATATCCGTCAGGCAGCGGAATCTGCTCAATCTGCGTGGCAATGGATTGCCGCGCCTTCTCCGTTTCTACCCCCGGAACAGGGGAGCATTGCACCCGTTGGCTACGCTGCCCGTTATAACGGGGAACCACCGGATCTTCCCACTTCACATCAATCCGCTTACTAATTTGTTTCAACGGAGTTGTTCCCATCAACGTTTCCACCAGTTCTTCTTTCGATAGTGTTCCTGTCTTCAGCTTCATCATCATTTCCTGTGTCAGCAAACCGTTCAGAGAAGGAAGAGACGAGAATATCTGCGTATTGTCCAGGTTCTCAATCGGATTTCCGTGTTCGTCCAGGCAACGCAAGTAGATATTATCTTTGTGAATACCTTCATAGAAAGACCCGATAGGGATGCCGCTGGTAGCTGTCAATAAAGAAAGGCTTACATCGTTCCGGCTCAATCCGATAGCACGTGCCGTAGGCTGGTCATACTCAATAGTCAGCACCGGGATCTGTGGTTCCCAGTCCGTAGTAATCAGGTAAACATCCGGACAATTCTCCATAATCTTGCGGGCACTATCCGCCAACTGATGCAAAACAGCAGGGTCAGGACCGGTAAACTGCGCTTCAATAGGGTATTTTTTGAACATCAGGTTGTAGCGGTTCATCTTTACGTAAGCATCCGGATAATGTTGCGAAAGATATTGTTGAATTTCCGCCATGTTATCCACCAAATCATCCGGAGAGGTGAAGTCAATAATCAGTTCACCGTAAGATAAGGAGGGATTGGCTACGTTACGCACCAAGTTATAACGGGCAGGAGTACCACCAATAGAAGCAGTGACGTGTGTGACTTCCGGACGCTTTTTCAAGTAAGCTTCGATTTCCTCCAAGTCACGCGCCACGCGAGTGGAGTTAGTTCCTTCCGGCAATTTATATTCCATATAAAGCTGGTCGTAGACCATATCCGGGAAAAAGCCCTGCTTCATGAAACGGTAACTGAAAGCTGAAAGTAATACCAAAGCGATCATTGTAAACACAAAGCTCCAACGATGCGCCAGACTGAATGTCAACAATGAACGAAGCACGGCATAAATCTTTCCTTCATACACACGCTTTCCGGCAGCAGTTGTCGCAGAGATTTCCGGATGCAAAATCCGGTCGGCCATCAACGGAACGTGCACTAAAGCCAGCACCCAGCTAAGCAACAGGGAAACAGCGAGTACGATAAACAAATCGCGCGTATAGACGCCTGCCGTATCAGGCGACATAAAGATAGGAAGAAAAGCAATGATGGCAATCAGAGTAGCTCCCAGCAAAGGCATTGCTGTCTGCCGTCCGATAGCAGTCATTGCTTCCATCCGGCTCTTCCCGGCTTTCAAATCTACCAAAATACCGTCAATGATAACAATTGCGTTATCCACCAGCATCCCCATCGCAAGCACGAACGAGGCCAATGAAACACGCTGCATCGTACCATCCATAAAATAAAGGAACAGGAAGGAACCGAATACCGTCACTACCAGGCTGATACCGATAATCACCCCGCTCTTGAACCCCATAGCGATCATCAGGATAACGACTACGATAATCACGGATTCTATCAGATTAAGAATGAACGTCCCCAACGAAGTGCCTACGCGTTCCGGCTGATAGAAAACCTTATGACACTCTACTCCTGCCGGAAGGCGTTCAGCCTTTAGTTGCTCCAGTTTCTTTTCCACTCGATGCCCCACTTTAATAATGTCGGCATCCGGAGAAGCAGCCACCATGATTCCTATCGCACGCTGGCGGTCATAAAACAATTCGTTGCGGGTAGGGTCTTCATAATCTTTCTCAATACGGGCAATGTCACTCAACCGCAACTGATCGGCATCATGTCCCTGAATCAGCATACGACCGATGTCCTCCACCGTCTTAAACTTATCACTGACTGTCACCCGGATACGATTATCGCCATTATCATAATAACCAGTATAAGTAGTTTGGTTCTGTCCGTTCAATGTGGCTAGCACTTCGGCGGGTTTCACACCCAAGTTGGCCATCCGGTCTTGCAGGAGAGAGATGTTAATACATTCGGGACGTTTACCGTATAAGTCAACGCGCTCCACCCCATCCAGTTCGCTGACTTCACGTTTCACCAGTTCTGAATAATCAGATAGTTCCCTGTCGGAAAGTCCGTCACCCGTCAAAGCGAAAAACATTCCGTAGACATTTCCAAAATCATCTTTTACAATAGAAGGGCTGGCACCTTCAGGAAGTTCTGCCTGTGCGTTCGCCACTTTACGACGCAGCAGGTCCCAGCATTGCTCTACATCCGTCTCTTTGACAGTCGTTTTCAGTTCTACCTGAATCAAAGAGAGATCATTGTAGGAATAACTTTCCACATTATCTATATTCCCCATGGAGCGGATATTTTTCTCCAGCACATCCGTCACTTCCAACTCTACCTGATGTGCAGACGCACCGGGATAGGTAGTGACTACCATAGCGAGCTTTACCGTTATTTCAGGATCCTCCAGTTTACTCATTTCATAACTGGAATAAGCTCCTCCTACAATCAGTACGGCAATCAGGAAGTAGATCAACTTCTTGTTCTCAAATGCCCATTTACTAATATCAATCATAGCAGTCCTCCCACATTGGTTTCAGTAGCCGGAAGAAGCGGTTCCACCTGTTCTCCCTCTTTTACATGATGTACCCCCGAAGCGACAACCAAGTCACCGGGATTCACTTCTCCTGAAGTAATCAGACATCTGCCATCACTAAGCAGACGGGTTACTGTCACATCACAACGGCGGATAGCGTGACTGGAAGCATCATAAAGAAAGATACTCGTACGCCCGTTCTCACGAAGAATCGCTCCACCGGGAACCGACAGGTTACGCACATCTCCTTCACTACATTCGATAGTTACCATTGTATTCATGCCGGGCGATGGAACTGCCTGTTTATCTTCTTTCTTCAGTTGAAGCCGCATGGTGTACAACTGATTGGCATTTGCCTTAGGGGTGACACTAATCAGTTCCAAAGCATATCTTTGATGAGGATAAATATCGAATGTACAATAATAGCGGGTAAACTGCTGTCGACGAATATATTCCACTGCCGGAAGATTAATCTCTACCTCCGGGCTTCCCTCACTGATGATGGAAACGACGGGCATACCGGCAGCTACCGTCTCATGGGAATCAAAAAGACGTTTCTGCACATATCCGCTAAAAGGAGCATACAAACGGGTGTATGCCAACTGGTCTTTAGCATGGTTATATTTGGCGGTAATCTGTCTCAATCCGTACACGGCCTTATCGTTAGCATCCGGTGTTGTCACATTTTCCTTATAAAGTGCCATCACCCGTTCCGCCTCCGCTTTCACACTTTGATATTCTGCTTCTGCCGCATCCAGCTGAATCTGATAGTCTGTCGGATCTAATTCTGCCAGTAATTGCCCTTTACGCACATAGGCACCGTCATTTACATGCATATACTGAATAGTACCACTCACCCGGAAAGACAGACTTATGTCCTGTGCCGCTTTCACCCGTCCCGGAAACTGCAAAGCTATTTGTCTGTCGGCAGAAAGTACGGTATCAATCTTCACTGCCGGCTTACTGTCTGTGTTTTGTACACGTTGCCCACACGAAGTCAATAGAACTGCTAAAAATCCTGTTAATAAGAAGTCTAATCGTCTCATATTTTCACTTATTAGTTAGTTGTCACAAAAGTATCCCAAGCAAACATGAGGAGAAAGGTTGATTTAGACGAAACATTGTTCTATTTGTACGTTAGCTAAGATAAAAAGCCGAAATAGTTTGCTATTTGTATTTATTTGTTTGTTACTTTGTAAGGAAATTCATTTCAACGAAAAGGAATATGGAACCACTGATGCCATTCAAGTATGTTATAATATCTCCGGAAGATACTTCCATGAAAGAAGGATGCATTATTTCCGAATTCAACCAATGCGGACTTTTCCTCTGCCAGAAAGGACAGGCGGAAATCCTGCTGGGAGGTAGACCATATCAGATTAACAAAAGGAATCTTTTCATATATACTGCAGCCAACCTTCTACAGATACGCCAAAGAAGCGCAGACCTGGAAGGAATCATGATAGAGGTCGATCTGGATTATGTCATACCGATAGTAAACAAAGTAGCCAACTCGGAAAACTTGCTTTATTTGCGGGAAAATCCCTGTCTGTCGCTTTCCGAAGAGCAATATACATTTGTAGAGAACTTGCTCAAATCTGTAGAAAAACGAATTAACAGGGAGAATATCTGTAACAGTTCCCGACAGAAACAACATTTAATTTCTGAATTAATCAAATCCTGGGGACAAGTGATATGCTATGAGTTATTAAACATCTATTTCAACAACGAACCGCAAACACCACTACCACAGGATAAAAAGGATAAGATTTTCCAAAATTTCATGATTACCCTCTATCGATATTATCATCAGGAACGGGATGTTACTTTCTATGCAAACAAGCAATGTCTGTCCGCCCGATATTTTTCTTCTGTCATCAAGGAGAAATCAGGGAGTAGTGCTTTGCAGTGGATTATACAGAATGTCATTACAGAAGCCAAATATCTGCTCGATAATACCGATTTAAGTATTAAGGAAATAGCGACCAAGCTCAACTTCCCCACACAATCATTCTTCGGGAAATATTTCAAGCAGTATGTCGGCATATCTCCTAAAGAATATCGGAACAAACTTATCAAACAGTAACTTTCTTAAACTGCCGGAACTGCCACCACAACATACCTCCGGATATAAGACTAGCCGCCAAATCTGCCACAGGCATACTGGCCCAAACACCCATTTGTCCATAATAATGAGGTAGAATCAATAAACAGGGCACTAAGAATAACATCTGTCGGGTCAGCGACAAGAAAATGGCTTTACTTGCCATTCCGATACTCTGGAAGAAGTTGGAAGCTACCATCTGAAAACCTACAATCGGATAGAAGAACACCACTACACGAAATCCCTTAGACGCAATACTGATTAATTCTGCGTCCGAAGTAAAAATGGAAGATACGATTTCCGGAATAAACATACCTATCAGGAAACCAATCGTTGTCACTACAGTTGCACAATAAATGGTTACTTTCAGTACTTCCGTCACACGAGGATAGAGCTTCGCACCAAAATTATATCCCGCAATGGGCTGCATCCCCTGGTTCAGTCCCAATACAATCATAATAAAGACAAAAACAATACGATTAACAATACCGAATGCACCGATCGCCAAATCACCTCCATGCTCTTTTAATCCCTGATTAATCAGAATCACAATAAAGCAAGACGCCATATTCATCAGGAAGGGAGACATACCGATAGCCAATGAATCCAACACGATCTTCCGTTTCAAACGGAAAATACCTTTTTTCAATCGTATCAGTTCGTCTTTGCGACAGAACAGATGAAGCTGCCAGACCAAGGCGATCAACTGCGCACAAACCGTAGCTGTGGCCGCCCCGCGAATTCCCCAGTCGAATATAAAAATAAACAAAGGTGCAAGTAATACATTGATTAACACGGTCGTGATGGTTGCCACCATCGCTTTCTGCGGATGTCCCGAGACACGAAGCACTGCATTCAGCCCCAAATATAAATGAGTTACCACATTTCCGAGCAAGATAACCTGCATAAATTCACGGGCATACTTCACCGTTTCATCGCTTCCTCCGAAAAAGTAAAGTATCGGATCGAGAAAAGGAAGAACGATTACCGTAAAAGAGATACCTATAATAAGGTTTAATACAAACACATTTCCCAAAACCTGCTGTGCGGTATCATAATCTTTCTGTCCTAGCTTCACCGAAATCAATGTAGCCGCACCGACACCGACCAACGAGCCGAAAGCCGCGGCAAGATTCATTAGCGGGAAAGTTAATGCCAACCCGGAAATAGCCATCGCACCTACCCCGTGACCGATAAAAATACTATCTACCATATTGTAAAGAGAAGACGCCGTCATGGCGATAATTGCCGGAATGGCATACTGCATTAAAAGCTTCCCAATCTTTTCCGTACCCAACGCAGTGGGTGTCTTTTGTCCTGTCATACCTATTAGTTTGAGACGGCAAAGATACAAAAAAGAGGTGGATTACAGGATATATGAGAAAAGTTTCGTATTTTTGCCTCCAAAATTGAGTTAATACGTAACGAAATGAATATATTAGAACTAAGTGAACAGGAAATCATTCGACGCAACAGCCTGAATGAGCTTCGTGCGATGGGTATTGATCCATACCCTGCAGCAGAGTATGTAACCAATGCTTTCTCTACAGATATTAAAGCTGAATTTAAAGACGACGAGGAGCCACGCCAAGTTTCCGTAGCCGGCCGTATCATGAGCCGCCGCGTGATGGGTAAAGCATCTTTCGTTGAATTGCAAGACTCTAAAGGTCGCATCCAGGTGTACATCACCCGCGATGATATCTGCCCGGGAGAAGACAAGGAACTGTACAACTCTGTATTCAAACGCCTGCTCGACTTAGGTGACTTTATCGGTATCGAAGGTTTCGTGTTCCGCACACAAATGGGTGAAATCAGTATCCATGCTAAGAAACTGACTGTACTTGCAAAGTCTATCAAACCGTTGCCTATCGTTAAATACAAAGACGGGGTAGCTTATGACTCTTTTGAAGATCCCGAACTCCGTTATCGCCAACGCTATGTGGACCTGGTAGTGAACGACGGTATCAAAGAAACATTCCTGAAACGTGCCACTGTTGTGAAAACATTGCGCAATGCTTTGGACGAAGCCGGTTACACGGAAGTGGAAACTCCCATCCTGCAATCTATTGCCGGTGGAGCAAGCGCACGCCCGTTCATCACTCACCATAACTCACTGGACATGGATCTTTACCTGCGTATCGCAACAGAACTTTATCTGAAGCGACTGATCGTAGGTGGTTTTGAAGGTGTATATGAAATAGGTAAGAACTTCCGTAACGAGGGTATGGACAAAACCCATAACCCGGAGTTCACTTGTATGGAACTCTACGTACAATATAAGGATTACAACTGGATGATGAATTTCACCGAAAAGTTGTTGGAACGTATTTGTATCGCAGTAAACGGTAGCACAGAAACAGTGGTTGACGGAAAAACCATCAACTTCAAAGCTCCTTACCGCCGTCTGCCTATCCTGGACGCTATCAAAGAGAAGACAGGATATGACCTGAACGGCAAGAGCGAAGAGGAAATCCGCCAAGTCTGCAAGGAACTGAAGATGGAAGAAATCGACGAGACGATGGGTAAAGGCAAGCTGATTGATGAAATCTTCGGAGAATTCTGCGAAGGTACATATATCCAGCCGACTTTCATCACCGATTATCCGGTTGAAATGTCTCCGCTGACCAAGATGCACCGCTCTAAACCGGGACTGACCGAACGTTTCGAACTGATGGTGAACGGTAAAGAGCTGGCTAATGCCTACTCGGAATTGAACGATCCGCTGGATCAGGAAGAACGTTTCAAAGAACAAATGCGTTTGGCCGACAAGGGAGACGACGAAGCGATGATTATCGATCAGGACTTCCTGCGCGCTTTACAATACGGTATGCCTCCTACATCGGGTATCGGTATCGGTATCGACCGTCTGGTGATGTTAATGACTGGACAGACTACCATTCAGGAAGTATTGTTCTTCCCGCAAATGCGCCCGGAAAAAGTAGTGAAAAAAGACGCTGCTGCCAAATACATGGAATTGGGAATCGCAGAAGACTGGGTTCCGGTGATTCAAAAAGCCGGTTACAACACAGTTGCCGACATGAAAGATGTCAATCCGCAGAAGCTGCACCAGGACATCTGCGGCATTAACAAGAAATATAAATTAGAACTGACCAATCCGTCGGTAAACGACGTAACTGAGTGGATACAGAAAATTTAATAAGTTCTTCATCCAAATCCATACAAATGAAATTACCCGGCAAGATAGCGATAATGGGCGGAGGAAGTTGGGCTACAGCCATCGCAAAGATGTGTCTGGCCCAAGAGGACTCTATCAATTGGTACATGCGGCGAGACGACCGCATTGCCGATTTTAAACGATTAGGGCACAATCCGGCTTATCTGACAGGAGTGAAATTTGATACGAGACGCATCACTTTCAGTTCCAACATCAACGATGTTGTGAAAGAATCGGATACACTGATCTTCGTCACTCCCTCTCCTTATCTGAAGGCGCATCTGAAAAAGTTGAAAACCAAGATAAAAGATAAGTTTATCATCACCGCTATCAAAGGAATCGTACCCGATGACAACGTTATTGTATCGGAATACTTCACAAAAGAATATGGTGTGCCACCAGAAAACATAGCAGTCCTTGCAGGTCCCTGCCACGCAGAAGAAGTAGCTTTGGAGCGACTCTCCTACCTGACTATCGCCTGCCCTGATAAAGACAAGGCACGTATCTTCGCACGCCGTCTGGGAAGCAGTTTTATCAAAACATCTGTCAGTGATGACGTGGCGGGTATCGAATACAGTTCGGTGCTCAAAAACGTGTATGCCATTGCTGCCGGTATCTGTAGCGGACTGAAATATGGCGACAACTTCCAGGCTGTATTGATTTCTAACGCCATTCAGGAAATGAATCGTTTCCTGAACACGGTGCATCCGTTGAACAGAAACGTGGATGAATCTGTTTATCTGGGGGATTTATTGGTGACCGGCTACTCCAACTTTAGTCGTAACCGTACTTTCGGAACGATGATAGGTAAAGGGTATTCCGTGAAGAGTGCGCAAATTGAAATGGAAATGATTGCAGAGGGTTACTATGGTACGAAATGTATCAAAGAAATCAATAAGCATCATCATGTCAATATGCCGATACTGGACGCTGTGTATAACATCCTATACGAACGTATCTCACCAATGATCGAGATTAAATTGCTGACTGACTCTTTTAGATAATCTTTAAACAAGAACGATATGATTAGTTTAAACATTGAAAAGACATTTGGATTTATCTCCAAAGAAAAGGTTTTTGCTTACGAAGCTGAAGTAAAAGCCGCACAGGAAATGCTTGAAAAAGGTACAGGCAAAGGTAATGACTTTTTAGGATGGTTGCATTTGCCTTCTTCTATCACTAAAGAACACTTAGCCGACCTGAACGCTACAGCAAAAGTATTAAGAGATAACTGTGAAGTAGTAATCGTTGCCGGTATCGGTGGCAGCTATCTGGGTGCCCGTGCCGTAATCGAAGCTTTGTCTAACAGCTTCACTTGGCTGCAGGAAAAGAAAACGGCTCCTGTCATGATCTATGCAGGACACAATATCAGCGAAGATTATCTGTACGAACTGACTGAATATCTGAAAGATAAGAAATTCGGTGTCATCAATATTTCTAAATCAGGAACTACTACCGAAACTGCTCTTGCTTTCCGTTTGCTGAAAAAGCAATGTGAAGATCAGCGCGGTAAAGAAACTGCAAAGAAAGTAATCGTTGCTGTGACGGACGCTAAAAAAGGTGCTGCCCGTGTTACAGCTGACAAAGAAGGATATAAAACATTTATCATCCCTGACAACGTAGGCGGACGTTTCTCTGTACTGACTCCGGTTGGTTTGCTGCCTATCGCAGTAGCCGGATTTGATATCGACAAACTGGTTGCCGGTGCTGCCGATATGGAAAAAGTATGCGGATCGGACGTTGCATTTACTGAAAACCCGGCTGCTATTTATGCTGCTACCCGCAATGAGTTGTACAGGAATGGCAAGAAGATCGAAATCCTCGTTAACTTCTGCCCGAAACTGCACTATGTAAGCGAATGGTGGAAACAGCTTTACGGAGAATCGGAAGGAAAAGACAATAAGGGTATCTTCCCTGCATCGGTAGATTTCTCTACAGACCTTCATTCTATGGGTCAATGGATTCAGGAAGGCGAACGTTCTATCTTCGAAACTGTGATTTCAGTAGAGAAAGTTAACCACAAACTGGAAGTTCCTTCTGACGAAGCAAATCTGGACGGCTTGAACTTCTTAGCCGGCAAGCGTGTGGACGAAGTGAACAAGATGGCCGAACTGGGAACGCAGCTGGCTCACGTAGACGGTGGCGTACCTAATATGCGCATCGTACTTCCGGAATTGAGCGAATACAACATTGGTGGTCTGCTCTATTTCTTCGAAAAGGCTTGTGGTATCAGCGGTTATTTGCTGGGCGTGAACCCATTCAACCAACCGGGTGTGGAAGCATACAAAAAGAATATGTTTGCCTTGCTGGACAAACCGGGTTATGAAGAAGAATCCAAAGCAATCCGTGCAAAACTATAAATCAAGAACGTTTTATAAACGGTAAACTATAAACAATGAACGGTGAACAACTATGCTATATGCATGGATTTGTTCACCGTTCATTATTATATTCAATTGATTGCAGTTTCCGATTGTACCGCTTATTGCCCGTTGTACCGTTTACTGCTCACCACTTCTACTTCTCATCTTCCACTTTCGTCTTCAAACCGATTTCTTCCTGTGCTCCTTCACATTCGGCTTTGGAAGAAAGATAGAACTCTAATTTCACATCACCGTTCTTATCTACCTGTTTAATGGTCGCAATCACCATAATTTTGGCTTTTGACACCCCATCCTTAAAACGAAGCTGTCCTTTTTCCACATCTGTCAGATTTCCCTCTGTAGATACTTCTGTTTGCTCATAAAAGAGTTTGGTATCCACTTCATCGTCATTCTGAAGTTTAAAGGTTTTCAGTTCTGCCCCATTTCCATCCAAAAGCAGAAAGGCTTTCACTTCATCTCCCACTTTCAAGGCGGGCAGTTCCTCCCTCTGATTCGCATAGTCTTTTTCATCGGAACTGGTATTTTCACCGTCCGATTCGATCTTCGCATAAAGCTTTTCTATCTTGATAACAGGACTTTCCCCACTATCAGAGCAGGCGCCTAAAAACAATGGTAGCAACAATAATACTCTCTTTTTCATGCTATCGTCGAGTTTATAACGTTACAAAAATACACATATTCTTCTAAACAGCAAATAATTATGTAGTTAATCGCTTGGGAGCGTCATTTGCAACTATCTTCCCTTTCTAACTTATCTCTCATTTTTTATCGTTATCTTTGCCTCGTATACAGTTGTAGATGAAGCGAATCAAACTTAAAAAACAAATAGAATGGCAGGAAATTTATTAAAGAAGTCCAGTGGACTCATGCTACTATGTAGCGTATCATTGCTAATGATAGTCATGACCGGTTGTCAGGAAGCCAAACTCAAAACTGTAATCGGGATAGCCAACAAACAGTGTCCGCTGGACATGGGAGAAGTCGGCAATATTACCAGTATCATCTACGACGGGGATAACGTAGTGTACACTCTCAACATGAACGAGGAAATTACCAATATTAAGATTTTGAAAGATAATCCGGAAAGCATGAAATCATCTATCAAAATGATGTTTCAGAATCCGGCTGCTGATGTAAAGGAAATGCTGAAATTGATGGCTAAGTGTAATTCCGGATTACACATGATATTTGTAGGGAATAAGTCGGGCGAACAAGCGGTTTGCGAACTTACTGCCGAAGAATTGAAAGAGGTTATCAATACAAATGCCGACGCGGCACAAAGCGGACAGACAAAGCTTGAAGCGCAACTGAAAATGGCGAATCTGCAATTTCCAATGCAGGCCAGTGAAGAAGTCGTTGTCGAAAAAATCGAAATCATAGGTGAATCGGTTGTTTATATATGCAGTGTGGACGAAGAGTTGTGTCCTATCAGCCAGATTGAAGAAAACGCAGCTGAAGTGAAAGAGGGTATTGTGTCAACGCTAGCAAGTCAGACCGATCCTGCCACCCAGATATTCATAAAAACCTGCGTGGAGAACAATAAAAATATTACCTACAGATATATCGGCAAGGATTCCGGGAAACAATACGATGTAGTTATTCCCGTGTCTGATCTGAAGAAAATGCTCATAAAAAATAAAATATCATCTTAAAAAGATTCCGCAACGTACAAAGTATGAAAAAGAAACTGAAAGCCGTCCTGTTTGACATGGACGGCGTACTCTTTGACTCTATGCCTTATCATTCGGAAGCCTGGCATAAAGTAATGAAATCTCATGGGCTCACTCTTAGTCGCGAAGAAGCATATATGCATGAAGGACGGACAGGAGCCTCTACAATCAATATTGTTTTTCAACGTGAATTGGGTAGAGAAGCCACACAGGAGGAGATAGAAAGTATCTATCAGGAGAAAAGTGTTTTGTTCAATTCATATCCCGAAGCAAAGCCTATGCCCGGTGCATGGGAGTTACTGCAAAAAGTGAAGAAGGACGGGCTGATTCCGATGGTGGTCACCGGCTCCGGTCAGTTATCCCTGCTCGAACGGCTGGAACACCACTATCCGGGAATGTTTCACAAAGAACTGATGGTTACAGCGTTCGATGTAAAATATGGCAAACCCAATCCCGAGCCGTATTTGATGGCTTTGAAAAAAGGAGGGATCAAAGCGGATGAAGCGGTTGTAGTAGAAAACGCTCCGTTAGGAGTGGAAGCCGGACACAACGCGGGTATTTTCACCATAGCAGTCAATACGGGTCCTTTGAACGGGCAAGTGTTGCTGGATGCCGGGGCTGATTTATTATTTCCATCCATGCAGGCACTTAATGACACCTGGGACATGATGACTGAAAATGACATCTAAAAGCTGAAAAGAAAATTTATTCTTCAAAACAGAAGAAAAATATTGAAAAGCAGGAATATAAATAGTATTTTTACGGGAGTTTAATTCGCTTAGATTCTATCTAAGCCAACGCAGATTCTACTATGCAAAAGTTATTATCTTTACCACCCAATTTGATCCATTGCTTCCACGAACTGGAAGAAGTTAACCATACCGATTGGTTTTGTACATCAGACCCCATAGGGAGCAAACTAGGCTCCGGCGGCGGAACCACATGGTTATTGCAAGCTTGCCATCAGGCATTCGCTCCACAAGAGTCTTTCAGCAACTGGATAGGACACGAAAAAAAAATATTGCTCCATGCAGGCGGACAAAGCCGTCGGCTACCCAGCTACGGCCCTTCCGGCAAAATATTAACTCCTATCCCGATCTTCAGTTGGGAAAGAGGACAAAAGCTGGGACAGAATCTGTTATCATTGCAGCTCCCGCTCTATGAAAGGATTATGAATCAGGCTCCGGCCGGTCTGAATACGCTGATTGCTAGCGGAGACGTATATATCCGTTCGGAAAAACCGCTTCAGGATATTCCGAACGCAGATGTAGTATGCTACGGGCTGTGGGTGAATCCTTCATTGGCAACTCATCATGGCGTGTTTGTTTCCGACCGGAAAAAACCGGAGGTGCTCGATTTCATGTTGCAGAAACCTTCTTTGGAAGAGTTGGAAAGATTGTCGAAAACTCATCTTTTCCTGATGGATATCGGCATCTGGATTTTGAGTGACCGCGCCATAGAAGTATTGATGAAACGGTCATTGAAAGAAGGTACGAAGGATATTACTTATTATGACTTATACTCGGACTATGGTTTGGCTTTGGGAGAGCATCCTAAAACGAAAGATGAAGAAATCAATCAGTTATCCGTAGCTATATTGCCGTTGCCAGGTGGAGAATTCTACCATTACGGCACAAGTCACGAACTGATTTCTTCTACTTTAGCCATACAGGACAAGGTACGGGACCAAAGAAGAATCATGCACCGGAAAGTAAAGCCAAATCCGGCTATCTTTATACAGAATTCCATCACACAAGTTTCTCTTTCTGCCGACAACGCCAATTTATGGATTGAGAATAGCCAGATGGGAAAAGAATGGAAATTAGGTTCCCGCCAGATTATTACAGGAGTTCCTGAAAACCAGTGGAGCATAAATTTGCCGGATGGGGTTTGCATCGACATTATTCCTATCGGTGAGAATGAGTTTGTTGCGCGTCCGTATGGATTGGATGATGTATTCAAAGGAGCGTTGGACAAAATAACGACTACTTACCTTAATGTTCCTTTTACCCGTTGGATGGAAGATAGAGGAATTACCTGGGAGGATATAAAAGGGCGTACAGATGATTTACAATCGGCATCCATCTTCCCCAAAGTGGCTTCTGTTGAAGATTTAGGCATATTAGTACGCTGGATGACCTCGGAGCCACAACTGGAAGAAGGGAAAAAACTTTGGTTGAAAGCAGAAAAAGTTTCTGCAGACGAAATATCCGCAAGCGCCAACCTCAAGCGTCTTTACGAACAGCGCAATGCTTTCCGTAAGGAGAACTGGAAAGGATTGGCGGCCAATTATGAGAAGAGCGTATTCTATCAACTCGATTTGCTGGATGCCGCAAATGAATTTGTACGTTTCAACCTGGACATGCCTGACGTCTTGAAAGAAGATGCTGCCCCCATGTTACGGATACACAACCGGATGCTTCGTGCACGTATCATGAAACTACGTGAAGACAAAGATTGTGCCAAAGAGGAACAGGCAGCCTTTCAACTGCTTCGCGACGGTTTATTGGGGGTAATGAGCGAACGAAAGAGCCATCCCATACTCAACGTTTATTCCGATCAAATCGTATGGGGACGCAGTCCTGTGCGTATCGATGTGGCCGGAGGATGGACGGACACACCTCCCTACTCTCTTTATTCAGGGGGAAGTGTTGTAAATCTTGCTATCGAACTAAACGGTCAACCACCGCTACAAGTATATGTGAAACCATGCAAGGAATATCACATCACTCTTCGCTCTATCGACATGGGTGCAATGGAAGTGATAAGGAATTACGAAGAACTGCAAGATTATAAAAAGGTAGGTTCTCCATTCTCTATTCCGAAAGCCGCCCTTACATTGGCGGGCTTTGCACCGGCATTCTCTACGGAATCTTATCCTTCTTTAGCTAAACAGCTGGAAGATTTCGGTTCAGGAATCGAAATTACTCTGCTAGCTGCTATTCCTGCGGGCTCTGGCTTGGGAACCAGTTCCATACTGGCATCTACCGTGCTCGGAGCAATCAATGATTTCTGCGGATTGGCTTGGGATAAAAATGATATATGTAGTTACACATTAGTATTAGAGCAGCTCCTGACCACTGGAGGAGGTTGGCAAGATCAATATGGCGGTGTCTTTTCTGGTATTAAGTTGCTTCAATCCGAAGCTGGTTTCGAACAGAATCCATTAGTACGCTGGTTACCCGATCAGCTCTTTGTTCATCCTGATTACCGCGACTGTCATCTGTTATATTATACGGGAATTACTCGTACTGCTAAAAGTATTTTGGCAGAGATCGTCAGTTCCATGTTCCTCAATTCCGGTCCGCATCTAAGCTTGCTGGCCGAAATGAAAGCTCATGCAATGGATATGAGTGAAGCCATTTTACGAAGTAATTTCGAAAGTTTCGGTCGTTTGGTCGGCAAAACCTGGATACAGAACCAGGCATTAGACTGCGGAACCAATCCACCGGCAGTAGCAGCCATTATCGAAAAAATCAAGGATTACACCCTGGGATACAAACTCCCCGGTGCAGGTGGCGGAGGCTATTTATATATGGTAGCCAAAGACCTGCAAGCAGCCGGACAAATCCGACGGATACTGACGGAACAAGCCCCCAATCCTCGTGCTCGTTTTGTAGAAATGACTCTTTCTGATAAGGGACTTCAGGTTTCAAGAAGCTAAAGAGAAAGCGTTACCATAAGGCCGGTCAATCATCCGGAATCATAAAAAACAAGCTTGGACAGATTCAAACGAAATGTCCAAGCTTTAATTTTTCAATGCCATAATGATCTGTTTTACATGTTGAGACTTGAAATAACTGTAAAGTAAATCATAATAATGATAAAAGCAATAGCTCCGATAATCAGCGCAACACTACCCCATTTCTTTTTTCTAGCTTCTTCCATTCTTATTTATATTTATTGGGATTAATATAATTTATCGTCAAATGTCTACATCTGGAAAGCTATGAACATACTATATCAACATATTATTGTTTACTTCTTCATCGTTACAAAGTTAGCATTTTCTATGGGAAATCAATCAGCTAAAACAACTTTTTATTCTTTTTAGACTAAATTATGCAACTGTAAATAATAACAGGAAACACAATTATCTATCTATTACGACCTTTATATCATGCAAAAGTTGTACATTTGTGCAAGAAATAATTTTGATTGAACACATTATAGATTAAGAAAAAATCAAGAACCTATAAAAATACAAAGATGAAATTGCTTAATTTACTATTAGTTGTTTTGCTGTTTGCCTGCAATGATGACTCCACAGACACTCCAGCCTCAAAAGAGCCTACAAACATTGTTGTAGAAATGGAGCCAACCGCTTCCAATATGACAGATGTTTCCGGCACATACACTCTTCAAGCCAATAAAGAATACAGCGTTCGGGAAGACGGAAAATATAAAATATTATTAGTCAAGAACACTTATAAAGACAAGGAAGGAAAAGAGAAGGATATTCTTTCTTATGGCATTTTTGATGTAGCAAAGAAAGAATATATCTATTATACAGAAGGAATTGATGTAGCTAAAAGGCTAGAAAGAGACTGGGAATTCTATGATGATATAAATAATCCGGCTAACACCAACAAACAATTAGTCTGCACTTCCCGCCCGAAAGAAGAATAAATAGAAAACAAAAAACGCAATTACTAACAGATGAAGTAATTGCGTTTTTTCTGTGACCCCGGTGCGATTCAAACGCACGACCTTCAGAACCGGAATCTGACGCTCTATTCACTAAGCTACGGGGCCATTCTTTCTAAATGCGAGGACAAAAGTATAAAAAATCTTCTCATCTTCCTAATGATTCTTCTTTTTTTATAGTTCTTAAGGTACTTCCCCATGTTAAGACACTGTTATTTTGAAATGCTTTAGAGCATTTACTTTATCAAATTGACAATCTTTTAGAGAATATCCATTACATATATCAATTTTATTCCTATCTTTGCCGACAATTAACATTTAACAAACCTATGAGTTACTTGATAAAACCTAAGAACTATAATCCGCTACTCGACCTCAAACAGACCGAGCTGGGAATCAAGCAAATAAAAGAGTTCTTCCAATTAAACTTGTCATCCGAGCTACGCCTTAGACGTGTGACTGCCCCCCTTTTCGTATTGAAAGGAATGGGTATCAATGACGATTTGAACGGAATAGAACGACCCGTTTCTTTCCCTATTAAAGATCTGGGCGATGCACAAGCCGAAGTGGTTCATTCATTGGCTAAATGGAAAAGGTTGACCTTAGCTGACTATCATATCGAACCCGGATATGGTATTTATACGGATATGAACGCAATCCGTTCAGACGAAGAACTGGGCAACCTGCATTCTCTCTACGTAGACCAGTGGGACTGGGAACGTGTCATCACCAATGAAGACCGGAACGTAAACTTCCTGAAAGAGATCGTCAACCGTATTTATGCAGCTATGATCCGTACAGAATATATGGTATACGAAATGTATCCGCAAATCAAGCCGTGCCTGCCACAAAAGCTACATTTCATCCATTCAGAAGAATTGCGCCAACTTTATCCGGATCTGGAACCCAAATGTCGCGAACATGCCATCTGTCAGAAATACGGAGCTGTGTTTATCATAGGCATAGGCTGCAAACTTAGCGACGGCAAGAAACACGACGGACGCGCACCGGACTATGACGACTACACAACCAAAGGATTGAACGACTTGCCCGGACTAAACGGCGACCTCCTTCTGTGGGACAATGTACTGCAACGCTCCATCGAATTATCATCTATGGGAATCCGTGTTGACAAAGAAGCCTTGCAACGTCAGTTGAAAGAAGAAAAAGAAGAAAAAAGACTGGAACTTTATTTCCACAAGCGATTGATGAATGACACCCTTCCACTATCTATCGGAGGAGGTATCGGACAATCCCGCTTGTGTATGTTCTACCTTCGCAAAGCTCACATTGGAGAGATACAAGCCAGCATCTGGCCCGAAGATATGCGCAAAGAATGTGAAGAACTTGATATACACCTTATATAACAGACTATGAACGTACAAATTGAAGAAAGCTGGAAAGCACATTTAAAACCCGAATTCGACAAAGACTACTTTCGCACACTGACCGATTTCGTCAAAAGCGAATATAGCCAGTATCAGATCTTCCCTCCGGGAAAACTGATCTTCAATGCTTTCAACCTTTGTCCTTTCGACAAAGTGAAAGTTGTAATTATAGGACAAGATCCTTACCATGGACCGGGACAAGCACATGGTCTCTGTTTCTCTGTAAACGACGGAGTGCCTTTTCCCCCTTCATTAGTGAACATATTCAAAGAAATCAAAGCCGACATCGGTTCAGATGCCCCGACCACGGGAAACCTGACTCGCTGGGCAGAACAAGGAGTATTATTACTCAACGCAACTCTGACGGTACGTGCCCACCAAGCAGGTTCACATCAGAATCGTGGCTGGGAAACATTTACCGATGCTGCAATCCGTGCCCTGACAGAAGAAAAAGAAAACCTGGTATTTATCTTATGGGGATCATACGCTCAAAAGAAAGGGGCGTTTATCGACCGCAACAAGCATCTGGTGCTCACCTCTGCCCACCCCTCTCCTCTTTCAGCTTACAACGGCTTCTTCGGAAACAAACATTTCAGCCGTACAAACGATTACCTGAAAACCCATGGAAAAACAGAAATCGCATGGTAGTTGGAGAAGTTGAGAATGGAGAGTTGAGAATAAAGAGTAAAGAGTAAAAAAAATGGCTGCACTATTCGTCGAATGATAGCGCAGCCATTTTTCTTTTCTATATTCTAGCAAAACAATTACACGTCCGAATTTCCACTCTCAACTCTCAACTTATCCTAGTACCACTGAATGTTACTTTGCGTTTGGCTTCTCTGCTCATACTTCAAGTCTTGCAAGATGCTTGCATTCGCACGGATGGTAACATTGTAATATTTCCAGCGTCCGAAAGGAGAAAGACTGGCGGACAGGTTGAAACAGTGCAAGTCACGGGAGATTGTACAAGAAGTCTGCGTAATCTCTTTTGCCTGAAAATCATAGCCCGAGTTGAACGAGAGCGACCAGTTATTAGAAATCTTTATATTTCCGTTTGCATTGATGTTATGCGTATACGTATAAGGATATCGCATGGAATAACGGTTAATAGGCTTAGACCTATCTTCACGGATATTAAACGAATAGCTAAGGCTTAACGACCAAGGCATCTTAAACACCTGATAACCATCCGGGTCTGCCTGTGCTTTCTCTACTTTCTTAGGTGTAGTACCATCTCCTTCCGTTCCGTCAGATTCTTCATCGTCACTATCCTCCGACTTCTTATCTTTTCCTTTTTCATCCTCCTCTTTCGGACCGAACCATTTCTTCCATGTGTCATTATTAAAGGTATAGTTGAAAGAAGAACCATATCCTTGGAAACGCCCAAAACGACCATACGACCATTCTGTACGGTTACTGGTCACTACATTACCGCTTTTATCGAATGTATAAGCATACGTAGCGAATTGGGCATTCATATTGAAAGTATAATTCTTGGTCAGTTTCAGACGGAGGTTCATACTTAAGTCACTCCACGGTCTTTCCTTTGCCGCCATATTATAGGACATATTGGCACTCAAATCATCAATAAGGCTAACTTTCTTGACTGTATCATTCTTTGCGTCATAATACTTCATCTCCAAGTTATTAGCTATCGAGAAACTAACCGTTCCCGACCCCTCACGAGAAGGCACGCCATAAGGCTGATTGGTAAAAGGAGAATAATATTGTGTATTACCATTATAATCGGTATATTCTTCCCAGTACTTGCCAAATCCCGGAGCACCACTCAAACTCACCTGCGGTGTGAATACGTGACGAATCTGTATCTCCTTCTTCTTCGCAAAGATCGGTTTATACATACCATACAATTTCGTACTTAGAGCCAAACTAGCCGAGTAATTGGATACACGATAAAAGCCGTTAAGAGAATCGCCCGGCAATGATTCCAGCCTGTGAGTATCTTCGTTATAATGCTGATTGATTTTACGGGTGTACCATCGTTCTGTATAATTCACAGAAGGATTGACCTGCAAATATTTGAACAGCGTAAAAGTAGCACTGATAGGAATGTTATGGTTCATCGCATTCTCCCATGAGCTTAGTCCGGCTTTGAACAAATGGTCATCTTTAGTACGGATACTGTTTGTCAGACGTCCCGTATAACCAATGGAAATCTTCTCGTACCAACGTTCGGCTCCTGCCGCTTTCTTGCGCTTGAACGGAAACAGACGGCTCAACGTAATATTCAAGTCAGGCAAAGTGACCGCAATAGAAGAGTCACGCATTGTCTGTGCGATATTGGTAGTTCCGGATAAGGTCAGACCGATATCGGGAAAACTACGAGAATAACTAATACTTGATGTTTTGGTATTTTGAGTCAACAACTGCGAATTATAAAGGTTGTTGATATTAGAACGTTCATAACTACTGGTCGAGAAGTTCACACTGGCAGAGAATGTAGTGTTCGGACTGGCTTTAGCATCCTGTCGATGGTTCCATACCACCTTAAAGTCCTTAGCAACTGTATAGTCCGGCATCCCTTTATCTCCAGTCTTGGTGACCTGATAGTCCGCTTGCAGCGTACCGGAATATTTATAGCGTTTATTATAGTTTGTCAATCCAGACAATCTCCATGAACCTTTCGTGAAGATATCTCCCGTTATTTTCAAGTCCATGATATCACTCATGGCAAAGTAATATCCTCCTTCTGCCAAACCGAAACCACGACTGGAGTCATCCATATAAGTCGGCATAATGAAACCGGAAGAGTAACTGCTGGAGAATGGGAAGAAGAAGAACGGCACAGCCAACGGCAGAGGCACATCTTCCACAACCAGATAGGCAGGTCCTGTCACTACATTCTTTTTAGGGCGCACCTTAGCTCTCGTCAGCTGCATATAGAAGTGGGGATGATCGTGATGATCGCAGGTTGTATAACGCCCATGCTCCATGAAAATTTCATCATTGGCCCCTTTCTTCGCCTTGCTTCCGGTCACATATCCTTCTCCCTGCTGGGTGACGATATCAGTAATTCCCGCTTTCTTGGTTTTGAAGTTATATCGGATTGTTTCCGTATCATACGAGGTATCACCTTCTTTAAATACCGGTTTACCTTTTTCCACTCCGGTAGTATCCTTGATACCATAAGCATGCACAGTACTACTATCCAGATTCATCGAAATAACTTCCGCAGCCAGTTCGATGTTCTGATAATTCACTTTTCCGCTACCATAAAGTGTAGCGGCTCCTCCCAAAGTAAAGACAGTGGAGTCGTTGGATTCATAAACAACCGGTGCATCGAGTGGTTGTTTCTTCTTTACCGGTGCGATGGAATCAATGCGTACCGTTACCGTATCTGCTTTCAACGAATCATTTCCCTGAAGGGAATCCGTTTGTGCGGTATTGGAGGCAATCATTCCTCTTCTTCGACGCTGAGACGTAGCCTCATCGGGAAGCATCAGTAAGACAATCAGCAGTATGAATGATATAAGTATTTTTGCTTTCAATGGCGCCATTAACTAATAGTTTACGCTTGAAGTGGCAAAAGTACACAATCTTCACCAAATATGAGTTAGAATCTTCGTTATTTAATTATTTTTTAGTGCTATAAAAAGAGAGAACACCATCTATCAAAGCGGCTTAGGCCTTCTTCACCATATTTTGCAATACTTTGCCGCGCTTTTTCCACAGTTTTCTCTTCATCCAGATGGGTTTTAGAAAAGAATTTATCCGCAAAGCAAATCAATTGCTCTTCCAGGGTAATGGGCAGCATCTCACGATGAGGAACGGGGAGCTGCTGGGCAATGATATCTTCCAACGAGAGTCCGGCTCCCGTATGGCGTTCGCACACCAATGCGTGTTGGGGGAAACCTTCCGCCCGCAAGATTTCAGCTCCCAAATATCCGTGGGCGATATAAGGATGAGTGCCAAAGCACTGAATGGTGGGAGCATCGGTCTGAAAAATTCCAATATCATGCAACAGAGCAGCTTCTTTCACAAAACTCCGGTTTAAACGCAATTCGGGATGAGCATCCAGCATTTTCATTGCTTTTCCGGACACGGCCAAACTATGTATTACTAAGATTTGTCTCTGCTGGGTATTCTCCGGATAATACTTATCAATGATTTCGTATGGATTCATGTGCTTTATTTTTTGCTCTCTTGATGAGAAATTAATATTTTTGTGCAATATTACAAAAAAATTACCGATATGCAAACTAGAGTTTCCTTCATTCTTATATTTTTGTTCATTATGTTGTTGCCAATGCGTGTAAACAGTCAAATTGTCACGGGAGCAGAACAGATGGATCAATATCTGCCGTTGCTGAAAGGAAAACGCATCGGAATGGTGGTCAATCACACTTCTGTTGTGGGAAGAAAGCAGGTTCATCTTCTCGATACCTTATTAAAGAGAGAGGTCCGGGTAGTCAAAGTATTTGCTCCCGAGCATGGTTTCCGTGGTAACGCAGATGCGGGTGAAACGGTGAAAGACGGAAAAGATTCCCACACCGGCATTCCTATCGTATCGCTTTATGGTGACAACAAAAAGCCGTCTGCCGCCCAACTAAAAGATGTCGATGTGATTGTATTCGACATTCAGGATGTAGGGGCACGCTTTTATACCTATATAAGCACGATGTATTATGTGATGGAAGCTTGCGCAGAGAACAAGAAAGAAATGGTTGTACTGGATCGCCCCAATCCGTGCGATTATGTGGATGGTCCGATACTCAAACCTGCCTACCGGAGTTTTGTCGGCATGTTACCCCTTCCGGTTCTCCACGGATGTACCATCGGCGAACTGGCACAGATGATAAACGGGGAAAGATGGATTGCCAACAAGAAAAATCCTTGTTCATTAAAGGTAATTCCAATGACCGGGTGGAAACATGGAGCACCTTATTCACTTCCCATCAAGCCGTCGCCCAACCTCCCAAACGATCAGTCTATCCGATTGTACGCCTCACTTTGTCCTTTTGAAGCCACCCGCGTCAGCGTGGGACGGGGGACAACTTTCCCTTTCCAGGTATTAGGCGCACCTAATAAGAAATACGGAAGTTTCACTTTTACTCCCCGCTCCTTACCCGGTTTTGACAAAAATCCGATGCACAAAGGTATCACCTGTTATGGGGAAGATCTCCGTAATGTAACCGATGTGAACGGATTTACACTCCGCTACTTCTTGGACTTTTATCGCTTATCCGGTGAAAACGCAGCTTTCTTCTCCCGTGCCCGATGGTTTGATTTGCTGATGGGAACTGACAGCGTACGCAAAGCTATCCTCAAAGGAGAATCGGAAGAGGCTATCCGGAATAGTTGGCAAAAGGAATTACAGGATTACAAGGAGATTAGAAAAAAATATCTTCTCTATGAGTAAAAAAACTAGTATCATACTCTCATTCATTTTCATAAACCACTTATAATTAAAAGAATAAGTATGATAGATAACTATTATTTCCGGTATCTATCATACTTAGACCATCAAAAACGAGGTATCTATCATACTTGATCATTCCACGCTCTCTCCTGAAGTTTCATTTTTTTCCCGTTCATCACCAACTTGCAATGCACTTTTTGCATTAAGTGGAGATATAACAGGGCGTTTTAGCTGACTTTCCAATTGCTTGCGAGCAACTCTTGCCACATTTCCTCCATCTTTTGCCACTTCGGCATTTTCAGCAAAACCGGATGGGTTTCTCTCTTTGGACAAATCCGTAGTAGCCGTTTCAGCAAGCATATTAAGGATCAGTTCAGTGTTCGTCATATTATCACGGAGATTTTCTTTCTTCAATCCTTTAAACTGCTTATACTCTTTTGCCGACTTTTCAGCCCATGTCTGATAAATTATATCCGTTAATGCAGCAAACTGAACGCCCTCTTGCATCCCATTTCTTTTCCATTCGTCAGTTAGTTCCTTCCGTACTTCAATTGATTTCAATCGTTGATTAATCCAATTATCCGAGTAACCTAAAGATTTATATTCCATCATCGCCCGATTTATAGTCAGTTCGGGGTCCTGCATTTCATCCAGACGCTCTTTGGCGACTTGAGCCATCCACATCTTAAAGGGCTCCGCTTTGGGCGAGGGAATAGACTGAATTAGACGGAAAAGCTGTTGGGTTGTAGCTACATCTGTCTTATACAGTTTGCCATCGGAAGAGGGTAATTTCAGTTGGTGACAATTTGTCACCAACTCACTACCTTCTGCTTTGAGACGCTGTTTCAACTTATTCCAATACTTGCGTCCATCAACACTTTCTGTTAGCACGCTTACCACATCCACAATGGAAAAATACCATTCCTCCTTTTGGTCATCCCAAACAGCACGGATCTTTTTATCTTCAAATACTTTTATAGCATCTTTTTTAGTCATAGCATTATATATATGATGTAAATAATTAATAAATAACAAAATCTATTCTACCTCCAAAGGTACAACATGATAATACGTACCATACGTTTTCCGTTTAGATTTCACTCCGAGCCGCTGCAAGATACGCCCGAAATAAGAAGCCTGCCTGGCGGAAAATGTCATTTTACTTGCTTTCTGAATCCGGCGCAGAATGTCAATAGCCAGTAACCATTCCCCTTCTTCCTCTTCTTCTGCCCTACGATAATAAACCATAAATAATTGTTCGATGGCAGGAGATTGTTCAAACTCCCGGTTGTTTTCCGTCATGATAGCCTCTTCTTCGGAGTCAAACCAATAACGTTCGTTGTGATAAAGCAACTCCAACGCCTGTGCATAAAGCTGTTCATAATCAATAGGACGCGACACATCTATAGCTCCCGTCATGTAAATACCGATGAAACGACGGCTACCGGAAGTATCCGTCAACAAATCCCGATGATTGCTCGTGGCAATGAACGATGCATACCGGCGAAGCTCTTCCACTGCCGAAGCATTCGGACGACGTGTGTTCACCACCGGCTTTTGCAGAATATGTTTCAGAAAAGCCTGCTGGGTTGGACTAATCTGGTCGAATTCATCCATATTGATAAGCAGAAAGCGATTCAGATACAACTCCGCGTCCCGTTTCCGACTGAAATCAATGCTATCCGTATAGTACGCCTGTAAAGCAGGAGGAAGAAGCATTCTGCAAAAAGTCGATTTCCGATATGCCTGCGGACCAATCAGCAAAGGTGACGTACTGTTGGCATGTTTCTTATCCATTCCCCTCCAATGGGCAACCATATTCAAAAACCACCGACGGAACAACGGCGCCCAATGCGGATTATCACAGGGAACACGGTTGGCCAGTTCCAAAATCCGGTCTTTACCATCCCAGTGAGGCAGATGATACAAAAAATCCTCCACAGGCTGATAAACAGGCACATGGTCGGAATCCAAATAGCGGATTACGTCCCTATCCCACATTTTCACCCCTTCATACATGGCATTCATCGTGATACTCGCCAGCACCCGCTTGTCCACCGGACGAAAATAGAAATTAAAACTATTCCGTTCGCGATATTCCACTTCCGTGGTCAGCGTATTGTATCGAAATTCATAACGGCGCTTCATAAATTCGTCCATCTGCATGGCGAAAAGCTGTTCGGCCGTCAGACTGCTCTTCTTGCCGAATCCCTTGGCGGAACGGTAGACACTTTTCACAGTTTCGCGAATCAGTAACTCGTCCGAAGGGAGCCGGTAGTGCGCCTTTGTCCACCGCACAGTATCTTCTTCGGGGATACCTGCCCGAAAGCAATGCTCCGCCAAACACACTAGTAGCGGTTGCAGATCGTCTCCTTCCCGGTATCCGTCCAGTTCTTCGAGCGCCCTGTTGAATGCAGCGGAGAAAAGCACCGACAATGCTTCATAATTTTCATATCCGGGCGCCATTCGCTGCAAAGGAGAATCAGTTTCCCGCGTTCGTTTGATAAAAGTCGTTTCGGACGGAAGACTGACGGGCTGCTTCATATAAATAGGCATTGCTTTCGGATTGAAATAAAGTTCAGGATCATACGTCAGCCTGCAATATTGTTCGAGCGACGGTTCTTTCAGTTCGATATCAAAAGGCAGTTGTGGCTGATAATATTTCACAGCCGTCTGATAAGCATGCGCGTGAAAAAGTTCCGCTTGCTCGCGTAAAGTCGGCAAGCGGTCATCCGAATAGGTGAACCGTACCCATATCTTTACTGATTTGCCGGAAGATCCGGTAAAAGCAAGGTATGTTTGCGGAAGCTCTTTAACCAGTTCCTTTATTTCGTCGGCTTCCGCCCTTCCCGAAAGGTTATTGACTTCCATCATCACTATGCCGTTATATTCATTCAGGGTCATTACCCCTTCTTTACGGACAAAAGCTGCGGCAGGCATCACTTTGGGAACTTTACGCACCTCTTCAATCGAATTTCCCGGAAGAGTATACCGCAAGACTTCCCTCATCTTTGAGACGGGCTGCGCCTTGACTTCCGTTTTCATCTGCTCCAAAAGGAGCTCCATTTTCAACGTCCGTAAGGTTTTTACCTTGCCATCGTCTCTGACTAATGTTATTCTCATCTTTTTTTATTATTATTTCCAGTAAAAGGAAAGCTGCACTACAGCCATACAAAGATACAACATGCTCTTCGCCCAAACAAATTTCACCGCTTTTATTTGCTACGCCACACGACTTTATTTTACAGAAATAATGCTTACTAAATTTGCGAATAAAGGCAGGATAATGTATCTTTGCAGGCAGTTAGACTTCAGCCCGCATAAGTGTGCCGTACAGCCCACCTATGCGGGCTGTATAGTTTACATTCGTGGGCTGTAGAGCCCACAAATGTGTGCCCAAGAAAAGCCACTGATTCCAGTTGATTATCCAGGCTTCAATTGTAGGTTATCTTGCTGCAAAACAATCATTAAAATGCCTTTCAAAAGGCGTTTTGGCCACATTAACCCATAATAGAAAAGACATGTACGCAAAGTATGATTTTCGCAAAAAACCGTCTTCAAAAGAAGACGAAGACGAACAGCCGTTGTATCCCCGCATCGTATCGAACGGAACCATCGACTTTCAACAAATTGTAAAAGAGATCGCTCAAGCTTCCAGCTTTACGCCGGCAGATATTGAAGGAGTTCAGCTGGCTATTGAAAATAAAATATCCGAATATTTAGTCAGCGGACATCACGTTCAGTTGGGGAACCTTGGATATTTTTCAGCCAAGCTGAAAGCACGTCCGGTGATGGATGCCAAAGAGATACATGCACAGTCCATTTATTTCGATAATGTAAATTTTCGTCCATCATCTTCTTTCCGAAAGAAGGTTCGCGGATTTGTGGAAAAAGCGAAGTCGGGATTTGCACATTCCGCCGAAGTTCCGGTGGAAGAGCGTCGGCGCAGGTTGGAGAGGTTTCTGGATGAACGACCGATGATACGACGCAAAGAGTATACGCAACTGACGGGACTACTAAAGAACAAAGCGCTGAATGAATTGAACGGTTGGGTAAAGGAAGGAGTACTTGACACCATTGGAAGCGGCAGTCATAAAATTTATGTGCGGGTTAATACCATGAAAGATTAAACAGTAAAAACAGTGGAATAAGAATGATAGATACCCATATTTCATGAAGAAAGTATGATAGATACAAAATTTCAGAGACATCTATCATTCTTATTCATCAGATTATAACTATATTAGCAAAAAGAATGAGAGTTATGATAGTTATTTTCTACTCTAAGAACAATCAGTTAATAACAAAACAATGAAAGATAAAACACAAAAAAGCTTCAAGGGAATAGCCCGGACATTACTTCTTGTTTTCTGTTATGCCTTTGGTAGTCATGCTTTTGCATTGGCTTTAGAGCACGAACAAACAGTAGAAATTTATAAAGTAACAGATGTCCCCAATCCGCGTAATGAAAGCTCTTCCAATTGGGTTAGCAATCCGAATCAGATATTGGATGAAAGTTATGTGTGGGAGATAAATAATATGTTGTCACAGTTAGAAGACTCATTGAGTATTGAAGTGGCGGTTGTTGCGCTCTCTTCTATTGGAGAAGATATTCCGGCAGAGTTTGCCCACAAGCTTTTTGAGCACTGGGGCATCGGAAAGAAAGCGGACGACAACGGATTACTGATTCTTTTAGTACTTGATCAACGTAAAGTCACTTTCGCAACCGGATACGGTTTAGAAGGAGTACTTCCCGACGCTTTATGCTTTCGCATTCAACAGAATGAAATGGTTCCGTGGTTTAGAAAAAACGACTTTGACAGAGGAATGACAGAGGGAGTCCGGGCTGTAACATTGGTGCTCTATGGAAGCGACTATGAACCAGTTTCTCAAGGCATTTCTGATAATTACTGGAAAAGTGCCGGCAATACGTTGTGGAATTTTCTGGCAAATCAGTCGCCTATGCTTTGGATATTCTTGATACTGGTAAATGTTCTCACTTATCGCATGAAGGTAAATAAAGCTCACCCCAAAGACGGTTCAGCATTAGCAGCAATCAAAGTCCTGACACTTTACAGCCCACTTGGATGTCTTGTGTTGTTTTTTCCGGTCTGGCCTGCACTTATTGCGGCATCCTTATGGTATAAGTTCTACCAAAAACAACGTGTTATTTTGCAGAGTAAGACCTGCGACTCTTGCAAAGCTGTGGCTTTACAACTTTTATCCAATGAGCTTGCAACCCCTTTATTATCTGCTTCCGAGCAAATGGAACACAAACTAGGTTCTGCCATCCACCGTATTTATCAATGTACTTCCTGCGGCTGGATATTGCGGTATAAATCTGTCGTCGGAAGCGAATATAAGATGTGTAATCAATGCCATACCATTGCTTCCAAGCGTATCAGTCCGTGGAAAACAGTTAAAGAAGCCACATATTCCGATGCCGGATTGGAGGTTGCCGACTATCTTTGCTTAATGTGCGGAGATAAAAAGCAGACAACACAGAAGATTCCCCGCAAGACACCCCCAAATAGTGACAGTCCTAGTAATAGTCACAGTAGCAGTAGTAGTAGTAGTAGTAGTAGCGGCAGCAGTAGCAGTAGCGGCAGTTTTGGTGGTGGACGTAGCGGTGGCGGTGGAGCGTCAAGTAGTTTTTAAGATCGGCTATTCATTTGAAGAAGTCGACTAACCAAACAAAGACGTGGAAACACATCTCACCTGAATATTTTCATAGAAAGATGGTTATCCACTCCTTTATTCTAACTATTTTTGCATAGATAACCGAACATAAAAAAGTGAAATGAATATCGAAGAATTTAGAGAATATTGCCTGTCTTTTGAGGGAGTCCATGAGAAGATGCCGTTTCCCAATGTGCCCGACAAATATAGCCGTGACGTTCTATGCTTTTATGTAGCGGACAAATGGTTCTGTTTCGTTAACATTGAGATTTTCGATTTTTGTTGTATCAAATGCAACCCTGACGAATCCGGAGAACTGCAAACTGAATATACCGGCATAAGGCCAGGATGGCACATGAACAAGAAATATTGGATCAGTGTCTATTTCAATCAAGACGTATCTGATGATAAGATCAAAGAGCTTGTAAGCAACTCCTACGATATTGTAGTTAAAAGTTTGACAAAGAAAGAACGGGAAATGCTATAAATAAAGGGAGGATTCAAGAACCTCCTAAACGTAAATCCTGTACTCTGTTGTCTTTCCAAAAAACAGTGAAATTATAATTTACACCACTATTCCTGTAAAACACAATCTCCCAACTGTCACTATATAGTACAGCCGGCACGATCGTATAGGGATAAAAATCATCCTGCCAGGATCCGTATATTTTTTCTTTATGTTTCTGCTGGCTTTTGCTGGACAGCATGCTATCTAGTTGTTCTGCCATAGGTACCCAGTTCTGCAATAGCACCTGTAATTCCAATAATTGCCTGGAGAACGGAGCAGAAGCGTCCCCTTCTATCAAAACAAGAGTTTCTACCGAGTAAAAAGGCAACTGCACTGCACCACTCCAAAGGTAACATTTATCTCGCCACCAATCACAAACCTTACAGGTAAAGATGCCCAAACCTTCCACTTTATACTCTCTCTTAGTTCCAAACAACTCGTTTATCAGTGTCTTGAATACTTTCATTACTTTTCCCATCGTTTTCTTTTTTTTTAGTATGCACTAACAATGTTACTATGATTTCTGGAATCTTACCGCTTGCCATGTGTGTGTGTGTGCATATTGTTCAATTTTAAGTTTTTATTCTTTGTAATAAGTAAAGATACGCTCGACATAAGGTTTTAATATACGACCGAGCCCCGTGCCAAAATCAACATAATCTTTGAAATTCTTTGTTTCAATCCAGTTGCCATTCGCATCACAGCCGTAGTCTTGGAAGTCTTTGTAGAGTATTTCAAATCCTGGCCGCTCGTCAATCGGTCGTCCTTGTTCATCGTATTTCTCTTGCACGATACTATTACGAACAACGGTTTTCAGTTTACCGTTCGGATAATATTCACGTTTACACCAGGACTCTAACTCTTTATTACCTTCATCGTCAATCCTATATTTTTTCACAACGCGGTTACTATCACTGTATTCATAGATGAAATGCGTTTCCGGCCTATCACGACTCAACAAATCATACACTTGGGTCTGCGCCAACAAGCCATTTGTATCATACTCATAGACTGTTTTTCCCGATAATTCCCCTATATTATAATATTCCCTCTTCTCTACCAACAAATCATGTTCGTTATAATCATATTCGGTCATAGCCGGTTTGTCAATCGTGCCGTCAATCTGTTTGGTTCGGATAAGATTTCCCCTGTCGTCATAAGTATTTATCTCCCCATGGGAATCACTATACACAATTTCCAGTAGTTTTCCGTCAGTATTATACTTACTGACAATCGTACTGTTAGTTTTCGGAAAGCTAAGTGTAGATGTATGTCCCCAAGTCTCATAGGTATAATCGGTCTTTCGGATAATATTTTCTTGTTTATCGTACTCGTTGCATTGAGCAAGATTGCCGTCGATATTGAAATGAAAATGGTAGTGATGTATTCCGTCCTCTTCCCATTTCTCGCCTTTTTTGAATTTCGTCGAAAAGAAAGACGATGTATTTTCCGGACGATAATAATAGATATCCAACGTTTTGACTTTTCCGTTCAATCCCATCCTGCTTTTGTCGTTATTGACAGAATCTATTGTCGGGGGAATGTATTTCAAAGGAGATTGTCGGCAACCTGCAAATATCGATATAATCAAACTTCCTAAAATAACAACGACTACAACGGCTTTATTTTTCATGTTTTTTTGTGTGTTACAATGTTTCGACGCAAAGATAACAAAACAGAACCAGTTCTAAAATATAACTGACGTAAAAGATTACTTTCGTGTTATTATAATATCATCAAAGCATAGTTCCAATGACTGATTATCGGGTTTGTACTCCGTCCAATCTTTCGGATCGCCACTTTCGTTGTCTACCATTAAATGATAATAAGAGAAGCCAGAGTGTGGATCAGGCAAGGTTTGTGCGAAATTGTTAGGCAAAGTTCCCCGATGGCTTTACAGGTCTGCTTTTAAGTAATCCCTTAAGGTGTATTTACTCCAATAGTGAATGGCGCATTCATGTATATAAAATAGCCTTGCTTCCAAAGTCTTAGCTTTGGATATGATTTCGGTATGATGACTAAAGCCGATTGAAAGAAAGTCAGACCAGTTAAATTCATCAGCCACTGGCTGATGAATTTCTACAAGAAGCAATTTTTCATTCAACACCAAATCATCAGCCGTTGGCTGATGATTTAAAACCTTATCCCACTCCTCATAAAAAATACGCATTATAGTTCGTTTATGGTTTGTAGCTCACCGCTATTCGTTAGCACAGGTATTGTCAACAACTTTAACTCCCCTACCAATCCGATACATTTATAAGTTCTTAGGAGTAACGATTCGGCAACAATCAAGCTGCATTGATGTTCTGGGATTTGCATACCGTCAAACAACTCGCATTTTCATAATACGAATTTATAGTAAACTGTTATCAATTGTTGTTTACCTTATCATCAAACCATTTGTAGTCTATAACCGGATATGTATTATAAACACTATCTATATAGAGACGATTCGATAAAATTCTTTCATCTCCATAATATATTGTCCACTTGGCAATATGTTTTTCCTTATCCGACCATTCAAATTTATAATGATTCCCGACTGGGAAGAAATATTCTTCATCAGCCAATTCTTGAACACTATTACATGTATCAATAATCGGCATTTCACTATAAGTAATCCAGATTATAGAATCTCCTTTGAGGACTATTTTTTGAGGAGTTTTAAAATTATCATCTTCTAAATCAGGATAATTATAAACGACATATCCGCTATCCGTCTTTGTCAATTCCATCCACGTTGTTTCATAAACTTTTTTAGGCGTTTCCTGCTTAGATTGTATAGAGCAAGATATTATGCACACAGCAACTAATAATAACTTTACTATATTCTTCATATTCCTTATTTATAGTCTATTTTAAGAGAATGCTATGTTTATCCAACAACTTTAGATTTTGTTGTGCCTGAATTACATAATCGTCATCGGCTCGCCCTTGCAAAATCACGGTCATGAAGTCATTATATGCCTCTTTCTCTTTGCCGGCTTTCCAATAGACATAAGCACGCCAGAAGTAACTGCATACTACTTCATATTTCTGATCAATACAATAATTCAAATCACTATATGCTTTATTAATGCTATCCACATACCAATAGGCAATACCTCTTTGCAAACAAATTTCTTCCAACGCAACATCTTTAGGATCTATTTTATCATAAAATATCACTTGGGCGCATCCGTACACTTCTCGCTTTATTCTTTCTGCTGCATTAAAGTCGTCAATTGCACTTTGGTAATTGTTCAATTCTAAATTTGCGTTTCCTCTGTTAAGCCAAGCCATTATATATGTAGAGTCTTGTCGTATAACATAACAATAGTCTTTTATAGCTTCAGAATATTGTTTTAACGCAAACTTATCGGCTCCTCTGTTTATATAGGCAGGTAGATAAGTCGGGGCATTTTGAATTAATTTATTCCAGACTACAATTGCTTCATGATACTTCTTCTGATTATCAAGACTTACTGCTTCATCAAATAAATTGTTTGTCCTAGAACAAGATAGAAACAACAATGCTATTACAATAATTATACAATTATGTCTTTTCATAATCCGAATTCTGATTTATATCCATTACGATTCTTTGTCTAATGTCTTACGCTTGATTTTTCAATTCATTCTTTCTCTTTTTCCACAACTGCCACGAATTAATAATATTCTGCCACAACACATACGAACCGGGAGCCACAGAAGACAATGGATTCAAATAAGTATGTGCCATCCAAATAGCCAAAATCGTATTCTTTTGTCCCAACGCCTGCCCGCCACTGATACGGTCATTATAAATTGAGCCGATTGTCTTCCCCAAAAAGAACTGCAAACAGCAAGCAATCAGTGCTCCGACAGCAATCATGATTTCCGTAAAACCATCCGCTGGGTCATTGAGCAAGGAATACAATGTCTGCGCTGTTACGATAGCTAAAGACACAGCCCACAAATAAAAAGCAAGTTCATGATAGCCCAATAACTTCTGATGCACTTTTGGCAAACACTTACTCAACAACCAGGCAGCCAAAAAAGGACAAATCAACAACGGAAATACCTTACCTAAAATAACAAGAAACGCCTCCCAAAAAGTGACATCAGGATGCACCTCCACCAAAGGAAAAAGAATAGGCACAGCAATAGCCGCACCGATATTTGCTATCAATGTATAAGTAGTCAGACTGGCTGCACTCCCACCCAACTTGGAAGTAATCACCGCAGCGGCCGTAGCCGTAGGACAAATAATACAAACCATCACTCCCTCTGCTACTATTTTATCAAAGCGATAAAGCAACAAATAAGCAGCCAACGCTCCGCCAATCTGAATCAATAACAACCACAAATGGAGAGGTTTAGGCTTCAAATCACAAGGAGATACCTTACAGAAGGTCAATAGCAACATCGTAAAAATAAGATAGGGAGTCAGAAAAGAAAGGCTGATAAACAGCGGATAACCTATAGCACCTACCAGCATAGCAATAGGTAACGTCCAATTCTTCAAAAACTTAAGCATCGTCGTACATTTTAACTTCGAAGCACAAAGTAACGGAGATTTCAGGAAAAAAGCTACCATTAAACCGAAAAAAACACAAAACTTAATGGCAAATAATGAGTTTTCTACAAATTTCTACTACATTTGCACCGTATTATAGATATGAAACTGAATAGACCGTACATATTATACATATTCATTTGCCTCTGGCTACTTTTTCTACCCTCATGTACTAACCACTTATGGGGGAAGGATTTTGTAGTAGTTATCGACGCAGGACATGGAGGACATGATCCGGGCGCCATCGGCAAAATCTCGAAAGAGAAAAATATCAATCTGAACGTTGCCCTGAAAGTGGGAAATCTGATTAAAAGGAATTGCGACGACGTCAAAGTGATTTACACTCGTAGCAAAGATGTATTCATCCCTTTAGACCGACGCGCAGAAATTGCCAACAACGCGAAGGCTGACCTCTTTATTTCCATTCACACCAACGCACTGGCTAACAACCGTACCGCAAAAGGTGCTTCAACCTGGACACTGGGTTTGGCCAAATCAGACGCAAATCTGGAAGTTGCCAAGCGAGAGAACTCCGTAATCCTCTACGAAAGTGACTACAAAACAAGATATGCCGGTTTCAACCCGAACTCTGCCGAGTCATATATTATATTTGAATTCATGCAAGATAAATACATGGAGCAGAGTGTACACCTAGCTTCGCTGATGCAGAAACAATTTCGCCAAACTTGTAGAAGGGCAGACCGTGGAGTGCATCAAGCCGGATTCCTTGTCTTAAAAGCGAGTGCCATGCCGAGCATTCTGATAGAACTAGGATTTATCTCTACGCCCGAAGAGGAGCGCTATCTGAATTCTGAAGAAGGGGCCGGCACCATGGCAAAAGGAATCTACCGTGCTTTCTTAAATTATAAGAGAGAACATGAACTGCGCCTAACGGGAGTCAGCAGAACGATCGTCCCAACTGAACAGGAAGAAGACAATGCCCCGGCAATTGCCCAAAAGGATACCGAAAGCGTGAACACAGCTCCCCAACAGGAAAAGCTATTGGCCGAAGCAAAAACAAAACCTGCCGCGACAGCCAAAACAGCACCGAAACGCCCAATTGTAGTAGAGAGTGCAACCAATGACAGTGAAATTACGTTTAAGATACAGATACTTACTTCTTCCAAACCTCTCGCCAAAAACGACAAACGGCTGAAAGGACTGAAAGAGGTAGATTATTATAAGGAAGGGGGAATATACAAATATACGTATGGAGCCTCCGCCGATTATAACAAGGTGTTGCGTACGAAGCGCACCATTACGGCACAATTCAAAGACGCCTTTATCATCGCTTTCCGGAACGGCGAGAAAATGAACGTCAATGAAGCGATTGCCGAATTCAAGAAAAGAAGAAATAAATAAAAAGATAAAATGAAGTACATTACAAAAGAAGTCAGAATAGGTATTGCAGGTATCGTTGCACTATGTGTGCTTATATACGGAATTAACTGGCTGAAAGGTATACACATGTTTCAACCTTCCAGCTATTTCTATGCCAAATTTAAAAACGTAAACGGACTCACCAAATCAAGCCCGGTATTTGCCGACGGTGTTCGTGTAGGTATCGTGCGTGACATCTATTATGATTATGCCAAACCCGGAAATGTAATTGTCGAAGTGGAACTGGACACGGAACTGCGGATTCCCAAAGGAAGTAGCGCCGAGCTTGTATCCGAACTTATGGGAGGCGTACGCATGAATATTCTTCTGGCAAACAACCCGCGCGAAAAATATGCCGTAGGAGATACGATCCCCGGCACACTGAACAACGGAATGATGGAAAGCGCGGCAAAACTGATCCCCAAGGTAGAAGAAATGCTTCCGAAACTGGATTCTATCCTCATCTCTCTGAACAATATATTAGGAGACAAGAGCATCCCTGCCACCCTGCACTCGATAGAGAAGACAACCGCCAACCTGGCAGTAGTCAGTTCGCAGGTAAAAGGGCTGATGAGTAATGACATACCTCAACTCACCAGTAAACTGAACACCATCGGAGACAACTTCGTTGTCATCAGCGGAAATTTGAAAGAAGTAGACTATGCAGCCACTTTCAAAAAAATAGACGAAACGCTGGCTAACGTAAAAATACTTACAGAAAAATTAAACAGCAAAGATAACACTATCGGACTGCTCTTCAACGACCCGACTTTATATAATAATCTGAATGCAACAACTGAAAATGCAGCCAGCTTATTAGAAGACCTGAAAGAGCATCCGAAACGGTACGTTCACTTCTCATTATTCGGCAAGAAAGACAAGTAGCAAATTATCGTTATATAGATTTTATCTAAATAACGAAGGGCTTTCAAAAGAAAGTAGATTGCTCTTCAAATGTCTATCTACAAACCGAAATAATATTCCCGTACAAACGTACAAAAGTGAGAAAAAAGGCTAAAATTATATATATAAGACATTAACATACAGATACTTACAAAACTGCAAGAGAGGGTAAACAGAGTGTGTCCGACAACAAACGCATAAGTCATTGAAAGTAAACACATTATTGTTAGCATGAAAAAAACAAGAAAAAATAGATTTGTTTTTTCCGAATAAGATTCCCAATTTTGCAAACGTAGAAGTTTTGCTTAATTAATAAATGTATTAAAAGTTACTATGATTGAATCAAATCATGTCGTACTTTGGAACCGCTGTCTCGACGTTATTAAAGACAATGTTCCCGAGACGACATATAATACTTGGTTTGCCCCTATTGTTCCGTTGAAATATGAGGACAAAACGTTGATCTTACAGATCCCGAGCCAGTTTTTCTATGAAATACTGGAAGAGAGATTCGTAGATCTTATACGTAAGACATTATATAAGGTCATTGGCGAAGGAACCAAGTTGATGTACAATGTCATGGTGGACAAGACTTCGATTCCGAATCAAACCGTGAATCTCGAAGCAAGCAATCGTTCTACGGCTGTTACTCCCAAAAGCATAATCGGAGGAAACAAAGCTCCCAGCTTCCTACAGGCCCCTGCCGTTCAGGATTTGGACCCGCATTTGAATCCCAATTATAATTTTGAGAACTTCATTGAAGGATACAGCAATAAACTTTCAAGAAGTGTGGCGGAAGCCGTAGCGCAAAAACCGGGAGGGACTGCTTTCAACCCGTTATTCCTTTATGGAGCATCCGGAGTAGGAAAAACGCACCTGGCAAACGCAATAGGCACGAAAATCAAAGAAATTTATCCAGAGAAAAGAGTATTGTACGTTTCGGCACATTTGTTCCAGGTACAATATACGGATTCTGTACGCAATAACACGACCAACGACTTTATTAATTTTTATCAGACGATTGATGTATTAATCATTGATGATATTCAGGAGTTTGCCGGTGTCACCAAGACTCAAAACAACTTCTTCCATATCTTCAATCATTTACACCAGAACGGCAAACAGCTTATATTAACTTCAGACCGTGCTCCTGTATTGTTGCAAGGTATTGAAGAACGCCTCCTGACCCGTTTCAAATGGGGTATGGTAGCCGAGCTTGAAAAGCCGACGGTAGAACTTCGCAAAAACATTCTACGCAACAAGATACACCGCGACGGATTACAATTCCCGCCGGAAGTGATCGATTATATTGCCGAAAATGTGAATGAAAGTGTACGCGATCTGGAAGGTATCGTCATTGCTATCATGGCTCGTTCCACTATTTTCAACAAAGAAATAGATTTGGATTTGGCACAACACATTGTACATGGCGTGGTTCATAACGAAACGAAAGCGGTTACCATCGATGATATCCTCAAAGTGGTATGCAAACATTTTGATCTGGAACCGTCTGCCATACATACAAAATCCAGAAAAAGGGAAGTCGTTCAAGCACGACAGATCGCCATGTATCTAGCTAAAAACCACACAGACTTTTCAACTTCTAAGATAGGTAAGTTTATCGGTAACAAAGACCATGCAACGGTACTTCACGCCTGCAAAACCGTAAAAGGACAATTGGAGGTGGACAAAAGCTTTAGTGCAGAAGTACAGGAAATAGAATCGTTACTGAAAAAGAGAAACTGAAATCAAGTATAAAGTATTAAGTATTAGGTATTATCCATGCGGACAGGCTTTATTATGCGGTTTCGCACCAGGGTAATACTTAATACTTTATACTTGAAAAATACTTAATACTTATTTCAAGAATCCTTGCTGGCGAAGTACTTTCAATAGATTTTCGGACATAAATTCGTTATCTTTCTTTGTGTAACGCACGTCCGTAAAGACTTGAGCCAATGTTTCTTTTTTATTTTCTTCGATAAACTGCTTGTTTTCCGGCAACGATTCTTTGTAGGCATAGAGTTTATCTATTTCTTCCGGTGTATAGTCGTGATATTTTTCATCGTGCACGGCAGCTTCCAAAGGCAAGCGGTCTACTTGTGCGGGAATACCGTCCGGATAGCCTACCGTTATTGTGGTGAGAGGGAATACCAGTTCGGGGAGTTGGAGGGTATCGATAATCATTTGTGGATTATAAGTGGTAGTTCCCAAATAACAAATGCCGAGTCCTGCTTCTTCCGCCAGCGTACAAAAAGTCTGCGCAACAAGCAAAGTATCCATAGACGCATTCATAAAAGACATTAAATTATCGTAGCCCGGCACAGCTTTCCGCTGTTCACACCATTTGCTGAAACGACGGAAATCAGCACAAAAAGTCAATACGACCGGAGCATTTTTTACCATCGGCTGATTGAAATGAGCAGGCGAAAGTTTTTCCTTCATTTCCGCATCGTGAGTCACAATCACACTATAAAGTTGCATCCCACCCATCGTAGAAGCACGGAAAGAGGTTTCAAGCAAATCATTTAACAAACTCGGATTTATATCTTTAGGCAGATATTTCCGGATAGTTCTTCTGTTCTTTACGGTTTCAAACATATCTTTTTTTTGCAAAGATATAAAAAGAAAAAAATAATCCACCACACTAGTGGAATAGAATAGTTTTCTTTTTGGAGAACTTTAACCTTTGAACAAAATTCAATTCTAACTGTTTATCAAATACTTAGCATAAACAAATGGAAAACTTGCAACCTGTTAATAAATTAATTCATTTTTATTTTGATAGATGAAAAAACATTCTTAGCTTTGCGCCTACATTTGTTAACGATAAGTAAACTTCTACATATTACTTATTAAAAACGAGATTTAACACAAATTGAATCGTGGAAAAACAGATTTATTCTTACGACGAAGCCTATGAAGAATCTTTACGATATTTTCAAGGCGACGAGCTTGCTGCAAGGGTTTGGGTAAACAAATACGCAGTAAAGGATTCTTTCGGTAATATCTATGAAAAATCCCCGGAAGACATGCATTGGAGAATTGCAAATGAAGTGGCACGCGTAGAATCGAAGTATCCGAATGCGTTGACAGCAAAAGAACTGTATGATTTACTGGATCACTTCAAGTACATCGTCCCCCAAGGTAGCCCGATGACAGGAATCGGTAACGACTACCAGGTTGCTTCACTATCCAACTGCTTCGTTATCGGAGTGGACGGTGCAGCCGACTCTTATGGCGCTATCATCAAAATCGACGAAGAACAGGTGCAACTAATGAAAAGACGCGGTGGTGTAGGTCATGACTTATCACACATCCGTCCGAAAGGTTCTCCCGTTAAAAACTCGGCGTTGACTTCTACCGGTCTTGTTCCGTTCATGGAACGATATTCGAATTCCACTCGTGAAGTAGCTCAAGACGGACGTCGCGGTGCATTGATGTTGAGCGTGTCTATCAAGCATCCGGATTCGGAAGCATTCATTGATGCCAAGATGACCGAAGGTAAAGTGACCGGAGCAAACGTTTCTGTCAAGTTGGACGACGCTTTCATGCAGGCTGCCGTAGACGAAAAGCCGTATGTACAGCAATATCCTATCGACTCTGCCCAACCTACATTCACCAAGGAAATCGACGCTTCTACCTTGTGGAAGAAAATCGTTCACAATGCATGGAAATCGGCAGAACCGGGCGTTTTGTTCTGGGATACGATTATCCGTGAATCTGTGCCTGATTGTTATGCAGACCTGGGTTACAGAACGGTATCTACCAACCCATGCGGAGAAATTCCTCTATGTCCTTACGATTCTTGCCGCTTACTGGCTATCAATCTATATTCTTATGTGGTAAATCCGTTCAAACCGGATGCTTATTTTGATTTCGACCTGTTCCAAAAACACGTGGCTCTCGCTCAACGGATCATGGACGATATTATCGACCTCGAACTAGAGAAGATCGAACGTATCATGACCAAGATTGACGAAGATCCGGAAAACGAAGAAGTGAAACATGCGGAACGTGCACTTTGGGAGAAAATCTACAAGAAGAGCGGACAAGGTCGTCGTACCGGCGTAGGGATCACTGCAGAAGGTGATATGCTTGCTGCTTTAGGATTGCGCTACGGAACGGAAGAAGCAACGGAATTCTCTGAAAAAGTACACAAGACAGTAGCTCTCGGTGCCTATCGTTCTTCAGTGGAAATGGCCAAAGAACGCGGTGCCTTCGAAATATACAATAGCGAACGCGAACAGAACAATCCGTTCATCCAACGCCTGGCAGCAGCTGATCCGAAACTGTATGAGGACATGAAGAAATATGGTCGCCGTAACATTGCCTGCCTGACGATTGCTCCGACCGGAACGACCAGTTTGATGACGCAGACCACTTCGGGTATCGAGCCTGTATTCCTGCCTGTTTACAAACGTAGAAGAAAGGTGAACCCGAACGATACGAATGTGCATGTAGACTTTGTAGACGAAACAGGGGACGCATTCGAAGAATACATCGTATTCCATCATAAATTTGTTACCTGGATGGAAGCTAACGGATACGATCCGGCCAGACGTTACACCCAGGAAGAGATTGACGAACTGGTTGCCAAATCTCCTTATTACAAAGCGACTTCTAACGATGTCGACTGGTTGATGAAGGTGAAGATGCAGGGAAGAATCCAGAAATGGGTAGACCACTCTATCAGCGTAACCATCAATCTGCCGAACGATGTGGACGAGGATTTAGTAAACCGCCTGTATGTAGAGGCATGGAAATCCGGCTGCAAAGGTTGTACCGTATATCGTGACGGTTCACGCTCCGGAGTGCTGATCTCTACGAAATCGGATAAGGACAAGAAAGAAGGACTTCCTCCTTGCAAACCGCCTACGGTTGTAGAGGTACGTCCGAGAATATTGGAAGCAGACGTTGTCCGTTTCCAGAACAACAAGGAAAAATGGGTAGCTTTTGTCGGATTATTGGACGGACACCCTTATGAAATATTCACTGGTTTGCAAGATGACGACGAAGGTATCTTGCTGCCTAAGAGCGTGACTTGCGGACGTATCATCAAAAATGTGGATGAAGACGGTACCAAACGTTACGACTTCCAATTCGAGAACAAACGCGGATATAAGACGACCATTGAAGGATTGTCAGAGAAGTTCAACAAGGAATACTGGAACTATGCAAAATTGATTTCCGGCGTGCTTCGCTACCGGATGCCGATTGAACAGGTTATCAAACTGGTTGGCTCTCTGCAATTGAACAGTGAAAGTATCAACACTTGGAAAAACGGTGTAGAACGTGCATTGAAGAAGTATATTCAGGATGGAACGGAAGCCAAAGGTAAGAAGTGCCCGAACTGTGGCAACGAGACATTGGTTTATCAGGAAGGCTGTCTGATTTGTACTACTTGCGGCGCTTCCAGATGTGGATAATAGTCCTACGTATGTTAATTAATATATAAACAAAAGATTAAAAGGAGTCCGGTGCGGCTCCTTTTATTTTTTATTCAAAAAAATGTCTTATACTTGCAGTGTCTTACATATACAATCAAAATCTAATATATATGATTCTATCATTTAATATTGAATACCGCACCAATTGGGGAGAAGAAGTAAGGATTTCCGGCTTATTTCCGGAATCAATTCCTTTACACACCACCGATGGTATCTATTGGACGGCAGAACTTGAGCTTGAAGTCCCTCAAGAAGGGATGACTATCAATTATAGCTATCAGATAGAGCAAAACGGAATAGTTATCCGCAAGGAATGGGACAGTTTTTCGAGATCTATTTTCTTATCAGGCAGCTCCAGGAAGATATACAGAATCAATGATTGCTGGAAAAATATTCCGGAACAACTGTATCTTTATAGTTCTGCTTTTACAGAAGCCTTACTGGCACATCCTGAAAAAGAGAATATCCCGCAAAGATATAAGAAGGGACTGGTTATCAAGGCCTACGCCCCACGTATCAATAAAGATTATTGCCTGGCAATTTGTGGCAACCAGAAATCATTAGGTCACTGGGACCCGGAGAAAGCAGTATTGATGAGTGATACCAATTTCCCAGAATGGCAGATAGAGCTGGACGCCAGCAAACTTAAATATCCGCTGGAATATAAATTCATCCTCTACAATAAACAGGAAAAGAAAGCAGACTGCTGGGAGAAAAACCCTAACCGCTATCTGGCAGACCCGGAACTGAAGACCAACGAAACGCTCGTGATTTCCGACCGATATGTTTATTTCGACATTCCCGCATGGAAAGGGGCAGGAATCGCTATACCCGTATTTTCTTTAAAATCAGAGAAAAGTTTCGGAGTAGGTGATTTCGGCGACTTGAAACGTATGGTAGACTGGGCAGTAAATACTCGCCAGAAAGTTATTCAGATTTTACCGGTCAACGACACCACCATGACTCATGCATGGACGGACTCTTATCCTTATAACAGCATTTCAATTTATGCTTTCCATCCGATGTACGCGGATATCAGACAAATGGGAACTCTGAAAGATAAAGAAGCGGCATCGAAATTCAGCAAGAAACAAAAGGAACTGAACAGCCTCCCTGCTATTGACTACGAAGCGGTCAACCAAACTAAATGGGAGTTTTTCAACTTACTGTTCCGACAGGAAGGAGAAAAGGTATTGGCTTCCAAAGGTTTCAAAGATTTCTTTGAAACAAACAAGGAATGGCTGCAACCTTATGCAGTCTTTAGTTATCTGCGCGACGCCTACAAAACACCCAATTTCCGCCAATGGCCGAGACACTCTGTTTACCAAGCGGAAGATATAGAAAAAATGTGCCAACCGGGAACGGCAGATTATCCTCACATCTCGTTGTATTATTATATCCAGTATCATTTGCACCTGCAGTTGTTGTCTGCAACCGAATATGCCCGCCAACACGGTGTCGTATTAAAGGGGGATATTCCGATTGGCATCAGCCGCAACAGCGTGGAAGCCTGGACAGAACCTCATTACTTCAATCTAAACGGACAAGCGGGTGCTCCGCCCGATGATTTCTCGATCAACGGACAAAACTGGGGATTCCCCACATACAACTGGGATGTCATGGAAAAAGACGGATACCGCTGGTGGATGAAGCGTTTTCAGAAAATGGCGGAATACTTCGATGCTTACCGGATCGATCATATCCTCGGGTTCTTCCGTATTTGGGAAATACCAATGCACGCTGTACACGGATTGTTAGGTCAGTTTGATCCTTCTTTACCGATGAGCCGGGAAGAAATCGAAAGTTATGGTCTAACGTTCCGGGATGAATATCTGCTACCATTCATCCATGAATCTTTCCTCGGACAGTTGTTCGGACCGCATACCCATTTAGTCAAACAGGATTTCCTTGAATCGGTTGATGACTCCGGACTTTATCGGATGAAACCGGGATTCGAAACACAACGGGAGGTAGAGCAATTCTTCGCCGGTAGAAATGATGAAGATAGTGTGTGGATTCGGGAAGGGCTTTATTCATTAATCAGCAACGTCTTATTTGTTGCGGATAAGAAAGAGGAAAGTAAATACCACCCGCGCATCGGTGTGCAACGGGATTTCGTATTCCGGTCGCTGAACGAAGAAGAGAAAAATGCGTTTAACAAACTATACGACCAGTATTATTATCATCGGCACAACGAGTTCTGGTATCAGCAAGCAATGAAGAAGTTACCCCAACTGACACAATCAACCCGTATGTTGGTTTGTGGAGAAGATTTGGGGATGATTCCTGCTTGTGTATCGTCGGTGATGAATGATCTCCGGATTCTTAGTTTGGAAATTCAGCGGATGCCTAAGAATCCGATGTATGAATTCGGGCATTTAAATGAGTATCCGTACCGGTCTGTCTGCACAATCTCCACTCACGATATGTCTACGTTACGTGGCTGGTGGGAAGAAGATTATCAACAGACCCAACGTTACTATAATGCAACGTTAGGACATTACGGAGTTGCACCGACAACTGCCACCCCGGAGTTGTGCGAGGAAATCGTACGCAATCATCTCAACAGCAATTCCATTCTCTGTATCTTGTCTTTCCAGGATTGGCTATCGATAGACGGGAAATGGAGAAACCCGAATGTGGCGGAAGAACGAATTAATGTTCCATCCAATCCACGAAACTACTGGAGATACCGGATGCATCTCACTCTTGAGCAGTTGATGAAAGCAAAAACACTTAATGATAAGATTAGCGAATTGATTAAATACACAGGAAGAGATCCGAATAAATAGAATAAAAGGTACAAGTAACTTTCAAAAAGGATATTTTCCGGACACTACCGACGCGGATAACACTAGATTAAGAACGCCAAAAATCTATGTGATCCGCGTCATTCGTTTTTCAAGGATATATTGATAACAGAGGTAAAATAAGGAGTTTCAAAACATAGTCTACCGTTTTTTTCGCAATAATATCATTACTATATATCATACTTTTTCGCTTTTCGCATCATTCGTTTATTTTTTCAATGTTCCTCTTTTTATTCCGATTTATAAAGTATCTTTGCGCCGAAAAAGAGAAATTAAAAGAGATAATGGAAGGCAACCAGAGCAGACGTATTGATTTTGTGGACTTAACCAAAGGAGTCTGCATTATCCTTGTGGTAATGGCACATGTTGGAGGGGCCTTCGAACAACTGGATACGAATTCGATGTTATCCTGTTTCCGCATGCCGCTTTACTTCTTTATCTCGGGAGTGTTTTTCAAATCATACGAAGGCCTGTTCGGATTCATCCTGCGAAAAATAAACAAATTGATTATTCCTTTTCTTTTCTTCTATCTAAGTGCATTTCTAATGAAATACATTGTTTGGAAGATTGCTCCGGGGGTATTTCAACTGCCTGTGTCGTGGAATGAACTCTTAGTTGTATTTCATGGACACGACCTTATCAAGTTCAATCCATCGATCTGGTTTCTACTCGCATTATTCAATTGCAACATCCTGTTTTATCTAATTCACTTTCTGCGCGAAAAGCATCTGCCTGTCATGTTCGCTGTGACAATCCTGATTGGTTGCGCAGGATTTTATCTCGGAAAATTACAGATAGAGTTACCCCTGTATATAGATGTTTCCATGACTGCCCTCCCCTTCTATGTGGCCGGTTTCTGGATCCGACGGTATAATTTCTTTCTATATCCCAGCCATCGTTTCGACAAACTGATACCGGTTTTTGTTGTATTGGCACTGGTGGTAATGTACTTTACCGCTACCACATTGGGCATGCGTACCAACAATTATACGGGAAATATTTTTCAAGTATATATCGCTGCGTTTGCAGGAATATTTATGATTATGTTACTTTGCAAAAAAGTGAAGAAGATAAAGGTTGTTTCTTACTTGGGACGATATTCAATCATCACCTTGAGTATTCATGGACCGATACTTCATTTTTTAGGTCCATTAGTCAGCCGTTATATTCACAATAGTTGGGCACAGGCAAGCGCACTTCTGCTTATAACATTAAGCATCTGCCTTCTGCTCACACCCGTCTTTCTTAAAGTGATTCCACAAATGGTTGCACAGAAAGACCTGTTAAAAGTCAAACAAGATCACACTAAAAAGACAGTATATGAAGATAAACAGTAGCTATATCCTTTTGAAAGAAATTCGTTGTTACGCCTATCATGGTGTCGCACCGCAAGAAAATCTGATTGGGAATGAATATCTCATTGACCTGAAACTGAAAGTAGATATCAGCAAAGCTGCCCGGACAGATGAAGTTACCGACACCGTCAACTATGCTGAAGTACATCAGGTGATAGAAAATGAAATGGCTGTTCCCTCAAAATTGCTGGAACACGTTAGCGGACGGATTATACAAAAGCTCTTTGACCAATTCCCCTGTATTGAAGAAATCGAACTCCGGCTTTCCAAACGAAACCCACCGATGGGAGCAGATATAGAGTCTGCAGGAATTGAGCTACACTGCAGCAGGAAATAAGATAATCACAACTGGAAATGAAACATAAATGACGAAATGCAGATAATACGATATTAATAAAGTAATCCGTATCATCTGCATTCCTTTTTAAGCAAGATCTGCTTCTATTTTCACAGCCGTAAACTACCGGCTTATTTTCTCTTCTTTTTTCTTCTATTTACCGATTCTACAGCCTCCGTCACCACAGGTTTATCCTGGAAACGTTTCGTATAACTGGAATAGTCCGGATGAATACGTTCGTAATCAGGATCCATAAATAACGGACTGGAAATAATATGATCTGCCGTAGAACGGTTACAACAGAAAACTATATTTTCTACACCGGCCAAACGGGTTAATGCTTTCACATCCGTATCATGCGGTTGCAGTGTCATGGGATCCGTGAAGAAAAAGAGATAATCAATCTGCCCATCCACAATACGTGACCCCATCTGTTGGTCACCACCTAACGGACCTGATTTTAAAATCGTAAAATCCCACTCTTCATCAGGATGTTTCTCCTTCAATGCTTCCAATATCAAAGTACCTGTAGTACCCGTACAGTAGAATTTATTACCCATCAACAGTTCCGAGTTCCATAGCACCCATTCGATGAGGTCTTTTTTCATTGCATCGTGTGCTACCAGCCCGATGCCTCTTCTAACCTTTGATTCCATTTGCTATCCTTTTAAAATCCGACAATTGAGAGAACCGTTTGCATCCTCTCGCATAAAACTGCCACAAGATACTACTTTTTGTCCGTTCAGGTATCGGATTCAAAGTTTTTTTTCTCATATTCTCTTCACGGGATAAAGAAAATGACGGACATAGTTGTTTATACTCTTTCCGCGCACGTATCACAGCACGAGCATTGTCCCAGTGCCCTTGCAACAAGAAATTAAACGCTGCCACATAATCGAGACAGGCCCGGATACGCATCACTTTATTTAACTCCTTCTGTGGAAGATTCTTATAGAGCATGACAAGATTATTACGGAAATTAAGAAAAGTCTTACGAGGATTCTCTTTTTTAAGAGTAGCTCCTCCTACATGATAGACAATACTTTGAGGTACACAGACAATCTCACGATTCCGCGAACGAAGTCGCCAGCACAAATCTATTTCTTCCATGTGAGCAAAAAAACGTCCATCCAATCCTCCTACATTCACATAATCAGTGTGCCGGATAAACAACGCTGCCCCCGTTGCCCAAAAAACAGGAATCACCGTATCATATTGGCCTTCATCCTTCTCCACAACTCCCATTATACGCCCCCTGCAGAAAGGATAACCGTATTTATCAATAAAGCCACCAGCTGCCCCGGCATATTCGAAATATTCTTTTTGCCGCTGGCTTCGTATCTTCGGCTGACAAGCAGCTACCTCCGGATGATTATCAAGATAAGCAATCATTGGTTCCAACCAATGCTCCGTCACCTCGACATCCGAATTCAAAAGAACTACATATTCTGCGTCGACCTGCTGCAATGCTAAATTATATCCATCCGCAAAGCCATAATTCTGGTCGAGAACAATCGTTCTGACAGAAGGAAATTCCTGTTGAAGCAAAGTAACGGAAGCGTCCGTAGAACCATTGTCAGCCACGCAGACCTCAATCCCCTCCCCTTCCGAATACCGGACGACGGACGGAAGAAAAGTACGGAGCATATCACATCCGTTCCAATTTAAAATTACAACTGAAACTTTCATTGTTATTCCTTCTTCTTGTTCAATTCTTTCTCTTCTAATCGGTCAGCTTCTTCACGAGTCATTTTCCAACGTTTATGAGACCACAACCAATATGCCGGTTCTTTACGAATCGTCTGTTCTAATCTATGAGCAAACATTTCCGTGATTTCTCCTTCTCTTGTTTCTTTCGGTGTTTCCGTCATCAACTTGAACTCCGCTTCACAGTATCCTCTGCACTTCTTACTAAGTTCACAATAGAAAACAGGGAAATTCATCATTTTGGCAATTCGCTCCGCACCATTCAGAAAAGCAGTTTCCTGTCCTAAAAAGGTAGTCCAATATTTATCATATCCACTGGGCCATTGATCAGTAATCAAACCGACTACCATCTTTTTTCCATCATGTTTGAGCTTAATAATTTCACGGGCTGTAGAATGTTTCGGAATATTATACCCCCCAAAACGAGAACGAATACGTTTAAACAACTCATCCAAATATTTATCCCTCAACGGTTTATAAACCTGCACGGGAACATCCCCCGGTTTCATGATTGCTCCCATACCTATCAACCACTCATAATTGGCATAATGAGGAATCATTACTATAATACCTCCATACTTTTCTGTCAGTTCAAGATATTGTTCCGTATTCTTATAAGTCATTCTCTCACAAAGTTCTTCGGCAGACATGTGCAACAATTTCAAATCTTCAAGCATATAATCCGACAAATAGCGATAAAACTTGCGTTCTATCTGTAATCTCTCCGCATCAGTTTTTTCCGGAAATGATCTCAATAGATTTCCCCGAACTACTTTCCGACGATATTTTCCAACACGATACATCAGCAGATAATTAAAATCCGAAAGCATATATAAAACCCGGAAAGGAAGAGCTGAAAACAGCCACATTCCACTGTATACCAACCAATAGATAAGTTTTGATCTCATAACTTATATCAAAATTGTACCTTTAAGTGCTGTCATCTCCTCATTAAACTCTCCCAGACGTACATTAACTACCTGATTATCCAGCGAGTCATCACTTTCCACCTCTACACGAATATAATTCTCCGTAAATCCATGCATCGGAGCACCAGTTTTCGATTTTTCCATCAATACCGGCATTGTCTGCCCGATATGACATGCATAAAAAGCCTGTGTCTTTTGATCCGATAGTGCCAACAGACGCTGACTACGCTGATGCTTCTCTTCCGGAGAAACCACATATTCTATTTTTAAGGCTTGCGTTCCGGGACGTTCGGAATAGCTAAACACATGCAACTGCGTCACATCCAGACCATCAATAAACTGATAAGCCTGTTCAAAGTATTCGGGTGTTTCTCCACGGGTTCCCACAATCACGTCCACTCCGATAAAAGCATCCGGCATCACCTCTTTTATCTTCTTCACTTTCGAAGCAAAAAGAGCAGTGTCGTAACGACGGCGCATTAACTGCAAAACTTCATCGCAACCGGATTGCAAAGGGATATGAAAATGAGGCATAAAACTGCGAGAATGAGACACAAACTCGATAATCTCATCAGTCAACAGATTGGGTTCTATGGAAGAGATACGATAACGTTCGATTCCCTCTACCTGATCCAATGCTTTTACCAGATCAAAGAAACTCTCTCCTGTTGTTTTACCAAAATCTCCGATATTTACTCCGGTCAGAACGATTTCTTTTCCGCCTTCAGCAGCTGCTTGCCGGGCCTGCTCAACCATGGAAGCAATAGTCCCGTTACGACTTCGCCCGCGGGCGAAAGGAATCGTGCAATATGAACAGAAGTAATCGCATCCATCCTGCACCTTCAAGAAGAAACGGGTACGGTCTCCCCGTGAACACGAGGGAGAAAACGAACGGATATCTTTGGTTGTAGTAGTGATAGCCTCTCCTTTTTCATGCTTTTGGAGGTCGCCCAGATATTGAAGTAACTCTCCCTTCTGTTCCGCTCCCAGCACTACATCTACTCCATCTATCTTTGCCACGTCGCCGGGCTTCAATTGCGCATAACATCCGGTCACTACCACAAAAGCATCGGGATGCTGCTTTACCAGACGATGAATGGCTTGCCGGCATTTTTTATCCGCCATCTCCGTCACCGAACAGGTATTTACCACACAGATATCTGCTTTCTCTCCTTTGCGCGCAGTCCGGACTCCTGCCTCACGCAGGATTTTACCGATAGTTGAAGTCTCTGAAAAATTTAATTTGCAGCCTAAAGTATAATAAACGGCTGTCTTATTTTGAAATACAGTGGTATCTATCATAAGCTGTTATAAACACATTAACTTTGCAAAGTTACACATTATTATCAGTAAAACACTTTAGGATACGAAAGTTTATTCCTATTTTTGCACAATTCACTAAAAAACGTGCAATGATTAAAGAGAATTTCATTAAACTATACGAAAATAGTTTTCGTGAGAATTGGGATCTGCCTTGTTATACTGATTATGGAGAAGATACCCAATACACATACGGTGAGGTAGCTGAAAAAATCGCCCGTTTACATCTGTTATTCAAACATTGTAGCCTTCGCAGAGGAGATAAGATTTCAGTTATCGGCAAAAATAACGCTCATTGGTGCATCGCCTATATGGCAACGATCACATACGGAGCGATCATTGTCCCTATCCTTCAAGATTTTACGCCTAATGACGTTCATCATATCGTCAATCATTCCGAATCTGTATTTCTGTTCACCAGCGACAGCATTTGGGAGAATCTGGAAGAGGAAAAATTAACGGGGCTACGGGGAGTATTCTCATTGACTGATTTCCGGTGTCTTTATCAACGCGACGGGGAAACCATACAGAAGTTTCTGAAAAATACCGATAAAGAGATGCATGCTTTGTATCCGAAAGGATTTACCCGTGAAGATGTTCAGTACACCACTTTATCCAATGACAAAGTGATGCTGTTAAATTACACTTCCGGAACCACCGGTTTCAGTAAGGGTGTGATGCTGACAGGAAACAATCTTGCCGGCAATGTCACTTTCGGTATTCGTACCGAACTCCTTAAAAAAGGGGATAAAGTGCTGTCTTTCCTTCCCCTCGCCCACGCATACGGTTGCGCATTTGACTTTCTGACAGCAACGGCTGTCGGCACCCATGTCACTTTGCTTGGAAAAACACCTTCTCCTAAAATTATAATGAAAGCTTTTGAGGAAGTGAAACCTAATCTTATTATTACCGTCCCGTTAGTGATTGAAAAGATATATAAGAATATTATCCAGCCACTCATTAATAAAAAAGGTATGAAGTGGGCACTCAATATTCCTCTACTCGACACCCAAATCTACAACCAGATACGTAAAAGACTGATTGATGCACTGGGAGGACGGTTTAAAGAGATCATTATCGGTGGCGCCGCTATGGATAAGGAAGTAGAAGAATTCTTCTACAAAATCAAATTCCCTTTTACTATCGGTTATGGAATGACAGAATGCGGTCCACTTATCAGCTACGCCCCCTGGGATGAATTTGTACTAGGTTCTTCCGGAAAGATTCTAGATATAATGGAAGCACGTATCTATAAGGAAACCCCGGAAGCAGAAACCGGAGAAATCCAGGTTCGGGGAGAAAATGTGATGGTGGGCTACTACAAGAACCAGGAAGCAACGCAGGAAGTATTCACGCAGGACGGCTGGCTACGTACGGGTGACCTCGGTTCCATGGACAGCAACGGAAATATTTTCATCCGGGGACGACTCAAGACTATGATCTTAAGTTCTAGCGGACAGAATATCTTCCCCGAAGAGTTGGAAACCAAACTGAATAACCTGCCTTTCATTCTCGAAAGTCTTGTTATCGAACGCAATAAAAAATTAGTGGCACTTGTTTATGCCGATTACGAAGCGTTGGATTCTCTCGGATTAAATAATCCGGATAACCTGAAAACAATCATGGATGAAAATCTTAAGAATCTGAACAGCAACGTAGCCGCTTATGAGAAAATCAGCAAGATCCAACTCTACCCTACTGAATTTGAAAAAACGCCCAAAAGAAGCATAAAAAGATACTTATATAACAGTATTGCTGTCGATTAGCATGTTCTAAAACATATAAAAAGGGGAGAAAAGTGCCCAGTTACAAAAAAAAATATAAAAAAAGTTGGCGTTTCGAGAACAACATATTGAAAAAGTACATACCTTTGCATCGTTTTAATAAAGCAATTGATTGTATTACGTTTTTAAAAAGCAAAGAAAATGAAAAAATTAGTTTTGATGGCCGTAGCTATCGTAGCAGTATCATTCGCATCATGTGGTAACAAAGCAGCTGACGCAGCAAAAGCAACTGCAGATTCTATCCGTATCGCTGACTCAATCGCAGCAGTAGAAGCAGCAGCTCTTGAAGCTGAACAAGCAGCAGCCGCAGCAGCAGATTCTTTGAATGCTGATAGCACTGCAACTGAAACTGTAGCTGAATAATTCAGAAACAGCTAGAGAGAATTGAAAGTCTGCCATGCGAAAGCATGCACAGACTTTTTTTTATGCCTTTATCTTATTATTTTAGCAAGCCGCACGTTATTTAGCGTATGAACTTTTCACAAAAGGAGCGTTCAATAAATAATCCAGACTTACTTCTACACTTTCCTCTACCGGAACACTATAACCCTCGATTTCAGCAACGAGATAATTAACGCCTGCAGTTTTTGCATTCTTAAAGATAGCATCAAAACCTACCATTCCACTTTGTCCAATCTCTCTGTGATCTTTCACATGGAATATCTGGAAGCGACCGGGATATTTATTAAAATAATCAACAGGACTGTTTTGTCCGCGAACTACCCAATAAAGGTCCATCTGGAAGAAGACATATTCAGGATTCGTATGTTCCAGCATATAATCATACATTACTTTATCTTCTACTTTCTGAAATTCATGAGCGTGATTATGATATCCAAATGACAAACCTTGTTGTTTGCAACGTTTGCCTATCTCATTAAAATAAGTGCAATATGTATTCAAATCTTTAAGCGTTTTTGGAACATCCATCCAAGGAGCTACGATGTACTTCATTCCTGCAGCTTTATGATCGGCAATACACTGATCCCACCATTGAAGAGACTCTGACAAGTCACCGGAAGCCAATTCTTCTTTGGACAATTGTCTGGTACAATGTGAAGACAAAACTTTTAATCCTGCCGATTCGACATCTTTCTTAAACTGTTGGGGAGTCCGGTCATAAAATTTACCGTTGTTATAATTGGCAGCTTCAACACCGGTATATCCCATGTTTGCCAATTTCTTCAGAAGAGCAGTATAAGTGGGGTCACACTTACCATTTTTATTGTCTACCTTATTCAATATATCTCTGACAGAATAGAGTTGAATAGCTACTTCTTTTTTAGCTTTCTTCTTAGTTTGTGCCGTCATTGCCTGTGGAATCATGAAAAGAGCAGCCAACGCACATAAATAAATTTTTGTTTTCATATAATAGATATCAGGGGATTACAATTATTAGATTTATATAGAAAAAACAGGCACGGATTACACAGACTTCACGGTTACTCTATGGCAATCGCCATTCAAAAAAACGTGAAATACGTGTAACCCGTGCCTTCTTATTACTATTTGATTAGTCCAAAACCTTCACGCGGATGTTGCGGAACCAAACATCATCACCGTGATCTTGCAAACCGATGAAACCTTCGTGATTTTCGCCACCACAGTTATTCAGCAATTCAAATGCCAAAGGCCATTTATCTTCGCTGAACTTACTTGCCTGCAACATATCAGTCCATTGTTTTGTCCACAAATGATATTCAAGTACGTTTTCATCGTTTTGTCCGTGAACAACAGTACCTTTATAAACCATAATCTTAGCCTTGTTCCATTCGCCAAACGGTTTAGAGTTTTGAGGAACTGCCGGAATCATGTCATACAAAGAAGCTGACTGACGATTGTTGTCCTTACCCAATTTAGCATCCGGATGATTGGCATTGTCCAACACCTGATATTCGGGCGCGGAAATATAAATAGGCTCCAGCACATCATTACCGTCTTTATCTTTCGATGTAACTTCCTGAGCTAAATAGAAAATACCGGAGTTACCACCTTTAGAAACCTTCCACTCCATCTCCAGTTCGAAGTTTTTAAACTTGTGAGCAAAGATCAGGTCACCACCATCACCGTCTTGAGCTTCACCGCCACCAGAACCGTTGAATTTGATACAACCGTCTTCAATTGTCCATTTAGAAGGAACACGGTCTTTTCCATAACCACGCCATCCGTTAAATGTTTCGCCATCAAAGATTGTGATATAACCATTTTCATCAACAGGCAAATTCAAGCTATCTGTTTCTGCCGCTTTCAATGATTTAGAGTAAGTCAACGCAACTTTTTGCTCTTCCGGAGCATTTGCTTTCTTCTGACCACCGCAAGAAGCGAAAACGCCTGCAGCAAGACAACAACAAGCTAATGGATAAAATACTTTTTTCATGATATCAACTATTTAATTTTTAATCTTTAATTTTTAATCTACTTTTATCTTGGCATATCAGGCAGTCTCCAGCCTTCACGATAATTATGTTTCACTAATTCAGCCGCAAACTGTTTTGCATTGATCGGATCTGTCCATGTCTTATCAAATGTAGGATGACCATTATGAATCTTGAATCCGTCTTTGATAACAGTACGAATGGTTTCGTTATCACCGATATTTGTAAAACACATGTTAGCTCCATCCCACTCGAGAGTCTTATTCAGAGCTTGCAAACGAATAGCCAATACACCCATTGCTACCATTTCATTCATAGGTCCGGCTTCTGAGAAGTCAGATTTAGTCATGATACGATTAGATTTATCTTCTTTACATGCACGTACCCAATCCATTTCGTGACCACCATTCATTGCTTTAGGAACACGACGGCAAACCTTCGGTGCATTTGGTTTACGACCTGAAAGCAACCAAGGATTCTGTCCATAACATCCGCAAATCAATGTATCTTTTGTTCCGTGGAAAATAGTCAAACCACCACCGCTCTGCATCAGTTGTTTTCCTTCTGGGAATCCTTTCGGACGTTCTGGCATCATACCGCCATCATACCAATGTATTTCCACTTCAGGCATAGCTACTTTCGGCATATTTTCACGAGCAGGGAAAATCATTTTCACGTGTTGTGCCTGTGGAGCACAAGCATTCAACAATAATGTCGATGAACCTTCCACTTTGGTAGGATACTGCAATTTCAATGCTTTAAACGGCTGATGCAAAATATGACAAGCCATATCACCCAATGCACCTGTTCCGTAATCCCACCATCCACGCCAGTTCCAAGGATGGTAAATAGCATTATAAGGATTCATTTTAGCAGGACCTGTGAATAAATCCCAATTCAATGTGCTAGGAATTTTATCAACCTTTTCAGGAACATTCAATCCTTGAGGCCAAATAGGACGGTCTGTTGCACATTCAACTTTCGTTACGTCACCGATTTCACCATTCCAAATCCATTCACATACTAAATCCGTACCTTCATCCGATGCCCCCTGATTACCCATTTGGGTAACCACGCCCGTTGATGCAGCCAGTTTTGTCAACAAACGAGATTCATAAACAGAGTGGGTCAATGGTTTCTGACAATATACATGTTTTCCCATTGTCATTGCGTCAGCAGTGATAATAGCATGAGTATGGTCGGCAGTTGCGATAATCACACCGTCGATAGATTTACCCATTTCATCATACATCTTACGATAGTCCCAGTATTTTTTAGCCTTGGGGAATTCGTCGAACACGCCTTTTGCGTACTTCCAATCCACATCACAAAGAGCCACAATATTTTCAGTGCCCTTTACGTGATTAATGTTGGCATGTCCCATGCCACCAATACCCACAGCTGCAAGATTCAGTTTATCAGTAGGCGAAATATGCCCGTGACTCATACCTAAAATTGTACTGGGAGCAATGGTTATACCTGCTAAAGCAGCGGCTCCCGTTTTGAGAAATTTTCTCCTCGAAATGTTTGACATGATTTTATTTGTTTAAGGGTTAATAATCTTTGGAAGGTTGCCGTGCAACAATCCATATCCATTTTTCATGTTTTTTCTTCGTTCGCGTATTTGCTCCAAAGTGCGCAAATTACCAATAGCGGGCAAATCGTGTTTGCGGGTATCTTTCAAGAATGTCCATGCATATTCGGATGCAATAGCCGAATCGCGCATTAGCGGTAATCGTGAACTGCGTTTTCCGGTTTCTACCGAATCAGCAAACAGGTCACACAACACGTCTATATTCTTGCCGCCGAAAGGTTTCTCTACACGGATGGTCTGATTGACACCGTGTAGGTCGACAACAGCAGTATTGAAGTCATGCGTCATACGCACAACCCCTTTTGTACCTATAATATCTACATACGAATTATGTGTCTGGTCTTTAGATAATTGCCCATAAACAAATCCTTGGGTAATATCAAAAACGACCCCATTTTGAAAAGTTCCGTGACATTGCACCCACCAAGGATCTTTGTAGTTCCACATATTCACTCCCTGGGCATTCCATGTTCTATAATCACATCCTGCATACCAACGGGTAATATCTACGTAGTGCATTCCACAATCATGGAAAGCAGGTCCCTCATACTCATGACCTTCACCTGGTGCCAAGCCGGGAGTCATGTGACAAATACGAATAATAGCCAGCTCTCCGATTTCCCCTTGCTGGATATATTCCTTCATTAAATTATGATACCAGGAATTTCGCAGATACAGATTTACCGTAGAAATGAGATTTGTGTTTTCTGTCATTTCTACAACTTTCCACTCATTTTCCATTGTATCTGCAACTGGTTTTTCTGAAATAATGTGTTTGCCGTAACGAATAGCTTTTTCTATTTGTTCCATCCGCGAGTCAGCCAAAGTGAAAAGCCCGACTACCTGCACACTTTCATCCTCAAAAATCTTTTGATTATCTTCTACTATAATAGAGTTAGGGGAAAGCTTTTTAGCCAACTGACGTGATGCCGGATCGGTATCACAAATATAAGCAATATTCCACCGATCACTTTTAGTCATCGCTTCCCAGTAGAATCTTCCCATCCTACCAAAACCGATAATTCCAACTTTAATTCTCGTGTCTACTGAAGATTGCGTGTTCATAATTAAACATAGTGAATTTAAGTACAAATAATAGATAAAACATCAACTTCTAACTACCAAACTGATGAGCTAAAAACTGATATTGCAAATCTAGCTAAATAAATAACGGCTTATTTGACTTACACTACTTTATGTAGATATAAAAATAGCATTTTTTACTATTAATCAACAACTTAGCTAACTTGACACATCAAAAAAATGTAGATGATTTGGAAAGTATTATAATGTTAAAATGATAATTATGTCTCTTGTGTTGAACTAATTTTCATAATTTCATTCTCAAATTCATCCCTGTCGACGGCTGCCTTATTTCTCATTTTCGTACGATAATTATAAACCGTACTTGTAGAGCAACGGAGAAAGTTCGCTATCTTTCCACTATCCGTAATACCCAAGCGTAATAAAGCATAAATACGAAGTTCTCTATTCAATAAAGCATCCGGTTTTAAAATAATTTTCTCTTCATCTTTCAACAGAGCGTTAAAATCAGAAACAAAAGTAGGATACAAACCCAAGAAGACCTTATCAAAACGAGTATATAAAGCGCTAAGTTCATCGTCGATAAGCGCAGATGATTTTAGCTTCTTAATCAGTTCATCATAGTATTTATTAATAGCTATTTTATACAGCATATTCTGATATTTCTCCATTTTATGGATATAGCTAAAGCATACGTCAAAGAATTCGGCTATATAATACTCCTTTATACTATTAATTTCGCACAACTGATTATTTGTATCATTCAGCTGGCTGTTCATGCTATTCAGCTTATTGTTCAATCGCAAAAGCTCCTCATTACTCTGCGCTAATGCCTGTTTTATTTTCAACGTCTTTTTCATCTGAATATAGATGAAAAGCACCAACAAGAGTAAAAGAAAAAGGATAATACTCGTAGAAATAAGGAAAGTAGTCAAATGCGACCGTGATCTGGCCTGCTCTGCCTGATAAGCAGTATTAATAATAGAATTGAATTTATAAATTTCGATGGCCCGGAAATGAATACCAGAAGAAATAACGTCATCGATAGCGGACTGCGTAAATTTAAAGGCATCGGCTAAATTCTGTTCATCATAGGCTATCAATGCAAGAGATTGCAGGGATGCATTTTCCCGCGTAGCATTCCGTGTATCGGCTATTGCTGACAACATCAGATATTTTTTTTCCTCATCATACTTTTTCTGATGGTGGCATAACCTGGAATACGAATGAGTTATCATGGCATAATTAGGCGTCCCCACTTCTTCTATTTCCAGTAGTTCTTTAAAAATCTCTTTCGATTTCAACGTATCACGCCAAATATAATAAGAAGCCTGGGACATTCGATAATCCCAAGAAGTGTGGTCAATGAGGGCAAAAAGCGAATCCTGATATGCAGCCTGCTGCTTACCATACAGATTGTTGGCGACAGAAATCGAATAGTGTCCCCAAAAACTGGAATAAGTTTGATAATAGTTTATTAATAAATCTCTGGGAAGTTCTGAAGTCTTTATACTTTTCAAAATAATCTCCGCTTCACGGAACCTGCCACACATCGAATATAAAAGACTAAGATGTAAAGACGACTGGTTGGTGAAATAAGGTCTATTCAACTGACGGGAAATCTCAATATTGCGATCAACATAATGAATAGCGGAATCAATATGAAATTTTTTATATTCGTTATATAACCGTAGATTGATTCTATATTCTCCTTCAAGAGTCAAACCAGGACTTTTCAACATACATTTTATCCGGTTTATCCGATCCTCTTTCTCTTTAACAAAGACATGCTTTTCATCTATCACTCTACGTAAAGAATCAGTCAATAGTTTCAACTCATCATTCGCATAAAGAGCACTGCCAATTCCCAAAGCAATCAGCAGAAGCAAAAACCTCTTCTTTAGCAAACAACAGTTGAATTTCATAATAGTAATAGCAAAGATAACAAAAAAAGCGATTCATCCATTCAGAACAAATCGCTTTTTGTATATGAAGTAAATTTGCTCTTATTCAGCAACTACCTCGAAAGGAATCTCTACTGAAACTTCCTTGTGAAGCTTAACGATAGCCTTGTAACTACCAACTTCTTTTACAGCGTCTTTTACAACGATGATCTTTCTGTCAACTTCATGACCCAGCTTAGACAAAGCCTCAGCGATCTGGATGTTACCAACAGAACCGAAGATAGTACCGGTTGAGCTAACTTTAGTTGCAATAGTCAAAGAAACGCCTTCCAGCTTAGCCGCCATAGCCTCAGCATCTTTCTTGATTTTCTCAAGTTTGTGAGCGCGCTGTTTCAGTTCTTCAGCCAACATTTTCTTTGCAGAAGGAGAAGCGATGACAGCTTTTCCAGTCGGGATCAGATAATTACGACCGTATCCGGATTTCACGTTTACGATATCGTTCTTATAACCCAAGTTTACTACGTCTTCTTTCAATATAATTTCCATACTTTTCCTCCTTCTTATTTCATCATGTCAGTTACATAAGGCAGCAATGCCAAGTGACGAGCTCTCTTCACAGCCTGCGCGATACGACGTTGGAACTTCAAAGAAGTACCTGTAATACGACGCGGAAGGATTTTTCCTTGTTCATTCAAGAATTTCTTCAAGAATTCAGGATCTTTGTAGTCGATATACCTAATACCACTCTTTTTGAAACGGCAGTATTTTTTCTTCTTAACATCTACTGACGGCGGAGTCAAATATCTGATTTCTGATTGAACTTGTTGTGCCATGATTAATCCTCCTTTTTGTTTGATTTAACACTTCTTCTTTTTGCAGCGTATTCAGCAGCATACTTATCCATCTTGAAAGTCAAGAAACGGATTACGCGTTCATCACGACGGAAATTAATTTCCAGCTTGTCAATTACAGTAGGATCTGCATTGAACTCAATCAGTTGATAAAAACCTGTAGACTTCTTCTGAATTGGGTAAGCCAATTTCTTCAGTCCCCAGTTTTCTTCATTAATAATCTCAGCACCTTCAGCTTGAAGAACGCCTTTGAATTTTTCTACCGCTTCCTTCATCTGAACATCAGATAAAACGGGAGTTAAAATGAAAACGGTTTCGTATTGATTCATACTTCGTTTAATTAAATAAATAAATTATTTGATTTTAAATGCGGGTGCAAAGTTAGACATTTTATTTTGAACTACAAATATTTAATCTTTTTTTGTATCCGAAGATAGGATTTATCCGGGAAGTGACTTACCTTTGCAAAGTTGTTTAAACAATAATTTCATGATAGAGCAATTCAATTTCGATATCCGGCTTATATTCGCCATATTAAATGGCAAAGTTTCCGCGGCAATCAACCGTAAGCTGTACCGTAACTTCCGTCAGAACGGGCTGGAAATCAGTCCGGAACAATGGACGGTACTCATTTTTTTGTGGGAAAAAGACGGTGTTACACAACAAGAGTTGTGTAATGCAACTTTTAAAGACAAGCCCAGCATGACCCGTTTGATAGATAATATGGAACGGCAACATCTTGTTGTGCGCATTTCCGATAAAAAAGACCGCCGCACCAACCTGATCCATCTGACCAAAGACGGGAAAGAACTGGAGGAAAAAGCGCGTGTCATTGCCGGACAGACTCTGAAAGAGGCTCTTCACGGTATCACTCTCGACGAATTGAGCATTGGACAGGAGGTACTGAAAAAGGTGTTCTACAATACAAAAGATTAGATAGAAGAACTTCTCTCCAAATCATAAAATCCACTAAATCGTGCATTTATAATGGAATTTTTATCCAAATAATTTCGCCCGTTAAAGAATTATGCTTTAATTTGTGACTGGAATATTATAATCTATTAAAATACACACACATGAAAGGTTTATTAAAGAACTTAGGATTGATATTAATCTTGGTCGGAGTAGTCATCCTGCTGGCTTGTTCCTTTACAGGGAATGTAAACAACAACGCCATCCTGGGTACTTCAGTAGTACTTGTAGTACTGGGACTCATTTCTTATATTGTTATTAATAAGAAGATCGCTGATTAATTTCGCAAAATCAATAAAAAATCC
>NC_021017.1:1210690-1293232 GCF_000210075.1 Bacteroides xylanisolvens XB1A | reverse complement strand
GGAAACGAATGTTCCCGGGATTTTTTATTTGGAGTTATCTCAAACGCAATCATTAAGATTCAACTTCCGGAGTAATCAGCTTATAGCCTTTTCCGTGAATATTGATAATTTCGATTGAATCGTCTTCTTTCAGGTGCTTACGCAATTTCGTGATATACACGTCCATACTACGGGCATTGAAATAGTTATCGTCAATCCAGATTGTTTTCAGAGCGAAGTCACGTTGCAAAATCTCATTGGCATGTGCGCAAAGCAATCCGAGCAGTTCAGACTCTTTGGTAGTCAGCTTAGTTTGTTTGCCTTCTGACGACAGAATTTGTTTCTGTGTGTCGAAAGTAAACTTACCAATCTTATAGATATTGCTTTCTTTGTTCTTCTTTCCACGAACACGTCTCAAGATTGCTTCAATTCTGAATGTCAATTCTTCCATACTAAACGGTTTGGTGATATAATCATCCGCACCGATTTTAAAGCCTTCCAGGATATCTTCTTTCAGCGTTTTGGCCGTCAGGAAGATAATAGGAATTTCAGCATTTGCTGCACGGACATCCTGTGCCAGTGTGAATCCGTCTTTTTTAGGCATCATCACGTCAAACACGCACAAGTCATATTTATTCTTCAAGAAAGCCTTATAACCGGCTTCTCCATCAGGATATAACTCAGCAGAATAACCTTTTGCCTGTAGATATTCTCTTAAAAGCATGCCAAGATTTTCGTCATCCTCGCACAATAAAATACGCAGTTTCTCGTCCATATCAATTATTTTTTAATAAAGGTAATGCAATAATAAATTTAGTTCCCACGTTCAGGTCGCTTTCCGCCCGGATGGTTCCCTTATGATCCAATATAATTTTTCTCACATAAGCCAATCCCAGTCCAAAGCCCTTCACATCGTGCAGATTACCCGTATGTACACGATAGAACTTTTCAAATATCTTTTTCAGGTTCTCTTTTTTGATACCGATACCATTATCCTGTATCGAAATCATCAGTTTACCCGACTCATTCCACGTTCTCACTTTCAGTTCCAGATCCTCTTCCGGTTTCTTATATTTCACCGCGTTATCCATCAGATTAAAGATTACATTCGTGATATGCATCTCGTCTGCAAATATAACAGGATCGGTGGCCTCAAGGTTCGATGTTATCTTACCATTATACCGTTCCACTTTCAGCGCAAAGGTATTGACAACTCCTGCTATTAATTCATTCGCATCAATCTCCTTCATCTTCAAAGTGGCCTTCTGACGTTCGAACATCGACATCTGGAGCACCTTTTCCACCTGGAAGCGCAAGCGCTTGGTTTCATCATTAATCACTCCCGATATATGCTGGAACATCTGCGGAGATTTTCCCACCGCCGGATCTTTCAACATCTGGGCTGCTAATGAAATGGTAGATATCGGTGTTTTAAATTCGTGCGTCATATTATTGATAAAATCATTCTTCATTTCCGTCAGTTTCTTTTGCCGGAATACGATATAAATCGTAAAGATGAATGTCACTAACAATACCAGTGTAAATATCAGCGACGGAATCATGAAACTGATGGAGTCAAAGATATAATCTTTCTTCCCCGGAAAGTGCACTTTCAAGATACTCATTTTGGCAGGCGGGTCATTCTTGAACAATGCCTGCTGATAAGCGTCTTCACTTCCCTTTGCCTCATAATCCGCACAACGGTAGACTTCCCTTCCGTCTTTGTCGATCACCGTAAAGTGATAAGGCAAATCTATACTATTATTATATAAGCTCGATTTCAGATAGTCATCCAGTTCTTTAAACCGTACTCTGTCTCCAATCGACTTGTCACTTCCCCGGTAAATCATCTGCCAGGCCACTTCATCGAGTAATGCCCGTTGATACATATACCGATTCTTGATGGCTTCCACTAATGAACGCGAAGTTTCCGGAATGGTCTTTGTCCCCCTGTAAGGAGAAATCATAGCCTTCGGAAGCTCGGAGGGCTTAGTGGTCATCACTTTCAGCTCAAAATCCGAATATACTTTTCCATCCTTAGACTTCACTGTAAACCGCTGCGTTTGCTGAATCAAGTTGTCTTGTTGTATGGAAGCATTATTCGCAATCAGCGCTTTTCTTTCTGCTTCTGAAATATCTTCGATCAACCAACGTCTGGTCTCTGCATATTCCACATCCTTGGAAACCTGATCCAGGCTATTGCGTACAGCCGAATCAAACTGTTCCTTACGGGTTTTCATCATTTCCTCTATATAACTTACCTGCAAATACAGCAAGCTAAGGAAGGAAAGCCCCATTACAATACCTAATATCCAAATTGTTGACTTCTTCATAGCAACAAAATTAACACTCCCTAATTAACACTCCTAATGCATTAACTTGATTTAACCGGAACTTCCCGGAAATTAACCGTAAGGAGCTATTTAGGTTGTATTCTGATTACTACAACAATAAAACCCCTCCTTTGGTTTGCAAATTTAATAAAAAATTAAATCTTCTCCTTGTGTTTTTCCATCTTTATTAATCATAGTTAAACAAAAACCGCCCCCTTTTACTTAAAAAAGGCGGCGGTTTTAACGTTTTAGTTGATTCTTTATGCCTAACAGATGATAAATACCGAATATTATAGTGAATATTCAATCAATTATCACCTATCATTTATACTTATTCTTCAGTTTGTTTAGCTTCAAAGTCCTTCATTAACTTATCTTGAACATCCGTCGGCACAAGCTCATAACTAGAGAATTTCATAATGAACGAAGCACGTCCACCCGTGAGAGAGCTAAGCGCCGTAGAATAAGATGACATTTCTTTCAAAGGTACTTTCGCAACCAGTTTCTCAAAACCTTTTTCACTACTCATACCCATAATCATGGCACGACGTCCCTGCAGATCTCCCATCACATCTCCCATCCTATCAGACGGAACGAACACTTCTACATCATAAATCGGTTCCAGAATTTTCGGACCGGCATTCTTGAAGGCTTCACTAAAGGCATTACGTCCGGCAAGCATAAAGGAGATTTCATTCGAATCTACCGGGTGCATCTTACCATCGTAAACAATAACGCGCACGTCACGAGCATACGAACCCGTCAACGGTCCTTGCTCCATACGAGACATAATACCTTTCATAATAGCAGGCAAGAAGCGGGCATCGATAGAACCACCGACGATACTGTTAACAAACACCAGTTTACCACCCCATTCCAATGGTATCTCTTCCGTACCTCTCACGGTAATCTTAAATTCCTGTCCATTGAACTTATACGTTTCAGGCACAGGCATACCTTCTTTATAAGGTTCTACGATCAGGTGAACTTCACCAAATTGACCGGCACCACCGGACTGTTTCTTATGACGATAGTCGGCACGGGCAGCCTTTGTAATCGTTTCACGATATGGAATCTTCGGTTCTTCATATTTTACCTGAAGTTTTTCGTTGTTTTCCAAACGCCATTTCAAGGTACGAAGATGGAATTCTCCCTGACCGTGTACCAAAGTCTGTTTCAGTTCTTTTGATTGCTCAATCACCCAGGTAGGATCTTCTTCGCGCATACGGTTCAGGATACTCATCATCTTTTCCACATCCGCTTCATTCACCGGCTTAATGGCACGGGTATATTTAGAGTTCGGATATTTGATAAAATTGAATTTGTAGTCACAATCCTTACCGTTCAGCGTATTACCGGTTTTCACGTCTTTCAGTTTCACGGCAGCACCGATATCACCGGCCTGCAATTCTTCCACCTTGACACGGTTACCACCGGCTACCACATAGATTTGCGCGATACGTTCCTTCGAACCACGGTCGGCATTCAGCAAATCGTCTCCCTCATGAACTTTACCGCTCATTACTTTAAAATAGGAAACTTCACCGATATGCGGTTCCACACTTGTCTTGAAGAAATAAAGAGATTCCGGTCCATTGGAGTCCGGAGCCACTTCTTTACCTTCCGTATTCTGTACCTTCGGCATTTCAGATACAAAAGGAACAACGTTACCCAAGAATTCCATCAAACGGCGAACGCCCATATCTTTACCTCCACAGACGCAAAATACAGGGAACATACCTCTGGCGATCAATCCCTTACGGATGCCTTCACGCATTTCGTCTTCTGACAGGGAATCTTGCTCAAAGAATTTCTCCATCAGATTTTCATCATTCTCGGCAGCAGCTTCGACCAATGCTTTGTGCATTTCCATAGCCTTATCCATTTCTTCTGCCGGAATATCTTCGATTGTCGGAGCCCCTCCTTCGGGTTTCCATGAGTATTTCTTCATCAACAATACGTCGATCAGCGCATTAAAGCCCGGACCGGTAGCTATCGGATATTGGATGGGAACAACCTTAGAGCCGTATGCCTCTTTCAGCTGTTCGAGGATATTATCATAATCGCATTTTTCATTATCAAGCTGGTTGACTAGAAAAATAACAGGTTTATTCAGCTTTTCTGTATAACGGAAGTGATTTTGTGTACCGACTTCGACGCCGTATTGGCCATTAAGAAGGATAATTGCTGTGTCGGTCACATTTAGTGCAGTCACTGTGCTGCCTACGAAGTCGTCCGATCCCGGACAGTCAATAATATTAAGTTTTTTATTATTCCATTCTACATGGAGAACGGTGGAGAAAACGGAGTAACCATACTCTTGTTCAACAGGAAAATAATCGCTAACTGTGTTTTTTGCGGCAACAGATCCGCGACGTTTTATAACACCACTCTCGAAAAGCATCGCTTCCACGAGAGTGGTTTTCCCAGAGCCAGAACTTCCCAACAAGGCAATGTTCTTGATTTCATTAGTCTGATATACTTTCATAATATATAAGATTTTAGTAATTACTCAGTATGTTTCTCACATACCATTAATTTTGTGATGCGCAAATTAGGGATTAATTGGGGGAAAAGCAACACTTATGGCAGTGTTACTAAACAATGTTATGTAACACATCTTTAACATGAACATTTTCGAAACGGGTTAAAAATTATTTTCGCATGGCTATAAACTAATTTCATAGTTGCAACGAGTAATCCGGCACGATGTTATTTTTAGTTGTTTTCCTTTCATACAATAGTTTCCCCGTTGCCTAATCAGTTTTCGTTTGACTTAAGTCAAGCGATAGTTTAACTTAAGTCATTCTATCGTTTGACTTAAGTCAAACGAAAACCCGGCTACAAGTTCGAATCTTATTTATAAAAGAAAAGATCTTAAATTCAGCATTGCAGGAAATTATCTTCTACTAATCGATGGGAGAATTATCTATTTAGCGTATTCCCGCCCACTATAAATAATTTCCGTCAACTGCTTTTTTGATATATCTAATAATAGTCTTACTTTTACACCCACAAACCCAAACAGCATAGCTATGGCAGGTATCTATCTTCATATTCCTTTTTGCAAAACGCGCTGCATCTACTGCGACTTCTACTCAACCACTCGCAGCGAACTCAAAACCCGTTATGTACAGGCTCTCTGCCGGGAGTTGACGATGCGTAAAGAATACCTGAAAGGAGAAGATATAGAAACTATTTATTTCGGTGGCGGAACCCCGTCTCAACTGGAAAAAGAGGATTTTGAACAAATATTTGATACCATCCGCGAGCACTACGGATTGAATCATTGTCAGGAAATCACTCTGGAAGCTAATCCGGATGATTTATCGCAGGAATATCTGGAAATGCTTTCCTCACTTCCTTTCAACCGCCTCAGCATGGGAATACAGACTTTTGATGACGCTACGCTCAAACTATTGAGACGCCGCCACAATGCCCGTACAGCCATCGAAGCAATTGACAGATGCCGGAAAGCCGATTTCCAGAACATCAGTATCGACCTAATTTACGGATTGCCCGGAGAAACAAAAGAACGATGGGAAAACGATCTCCGTCAAGCTATCAGTCTGAATGTAGAACATATCTCCGCCTATCACTTGATTTATGAGGAAGATACACCTATATATAATATGTTAAAACAGCACCAAATATCCGAGGTAGACGAAGACTCCAGTTTAGAATTTTTCACATTACTGATAGAGCATTTGCAGAAAGCAGGATTTGAACACTATGAAATTTCCAATTTCTGCCGCCCCGGAAAATATTCCCGCCACAACACTTCCTATTGGAAAGGAATAGCTTATCTGGGATGCGGACCATCGGCACATTCTTTTGACGGAATGACACGGGAATGGAATGTGTCTTCAATCGACACCTATATAAAAGGTATAGAAGAAGACTGCCGTGCTTTCGAGACAGAGTATCTGGACCCAACGACCCGCTACAACGAATTTATTATCACTACCATACGTACCGTATGGGGAACACCTATAGAGAAACTGAAACAGATGTTCGGCAATGAAATGTGGGAGTATTGTCAAAAAATGGCTGCACCTTATCTGAAAAATGGTAAACTGGAGGAATACAACGGGGCTTTGCGCCTGACGCGTGAAGGGATTTTTATTTCCGACAGTATAATGAGTGATTTACTTTGGGTAGACTAACCAAACAAACAAAAAGCCGATGACCGAATCAGAAGTAAGAAAGTTATTGCGGCAAATGAAAGAACTGGATTCGCAAACTGCTTTCCGGGACTTTTACAACATGACTTATGACCGTCTCTTTCGTATTGCCTATTATTATGTGAAACAGGAAGAATGGTCGCAGGAAATCGTTCTCGATGTATTCCTGAAACTATGGAAGCAACGCAGCAATTTGCTTGATGTGAGAAACATTGAAGATTATTGTTTCATTCTCGTCAAAAATGCTTCGCTCAATTATCTGGAAAAAGAATCAAGACATACGCTTATTCATCCCGATTCTCTGCCGGAGCCTCAAGAACAGAGCTATTCACCGGAAGAATCGCTCATCAGTGAAGAGCTGTTCGCTCTTTACGTAAAAGCACTCGACCGGCTTCCGGATCGTTGCAGGGAAGTGTTCATCCGCATCCGTGAAGAAAAACAGAGTTACGCACAAGTAGCAGAAGAATTAGGCATCAGCATGAATACAGTGGACGCACAACTTCAGAAAGCAATCACACGTTTAAAAGAGATGATTAGCCGGGCTGAAATAGATTAACATTCTTTTAGACAAAGAGCGTAGGGAGTTTCTGTCACCCTCCGGTCTTTATCAACAAATAAGTCAATCAATCACTAAAAAAGACAGAAAATGAAAAAGCTAAATGACGCAAACATGGGGATCTTTGTCCTTCTTTCAGTTTGTCTGTGCCTGTTTTCATGCAACAATGACAACGACAACCTACCAAAGGACTATGCAGGATTTGAACATTCGAAGGAAACAGTAGAATGTGAAAGCGACAAATCCGAATGTGAGTTGAAAATTAAAATCGTTGCAACAGAAAAAACAAAAGAAGACCGGACGGTAGTACTTGCCACACCTCCTCCGGTAATAGGACAAGCAGCAGTGGTACAGCTAACAGAAAAGAAAGTAATCATCAAAGCGGGTAAGAAGTCAGCAACAACTGTCATAAAAATCTATCCTAAACAGATGATATTGAAGAAGCAGAATGTCACTTTATCCTGCACTCCCCAGTGGAAAGAAGGAGGAATCAGCAAACTGACCATTCTGTTGAAACGAAAATAACAGATCAAAAGTAATACAGAAAGAACTATGAAATTTACCGATACGGAATTAGAAGAAATACTGAACAAGCTCGTCGCTTCCACGCGTTCACCGCGAGGGCGGTTTTCAGCAACAGCCAGTTACCCGGAACTAGAGAAAAGACTGAAGTCATATACCCGGCGTCTGACACTGATACGTACTTTCTCGGCAGCGGCGGCAGTAGCTCTACTTTGCCTATCGGTATGGACAGCCTATTTATATATGCAACCGGTCACGATACAAACGGTTTCCACCTTGGCAGAGACACGCACGGTCTGTCTTCCTGATGGCAGCACCGTCACTCTCAACCATTATTCTTCACTTTCTTATCCTGAAAAGTTCAAATCGGACAAGCGGGAAGTGGAGCTAAATGGGGAGGCTTATTTTGAAATAAGCAAAGACAAGAAACATCCGTTTATCGTGCAGACTGAAACGATTGACGTTCAGGTGTTGGGAACTCACTTCAACGTAGATGCCTATCAGAACAATCCAGATGTAAAGACAACGTTATTGACAGGTTCGGTAGCAGTCAGCAATAAAAGTAAGTCAGTTCGTATGATTTTGAAGCCGAATGAGATTGCTATATATAATAAGGTGGAAGAAAAACTCACCCGCAAGGTTTTAGAAAACGTAGAAGATGAAATTTCCTGGCGGCAGGGAGAGTTTATATTCGACGACCTACCTTTGCAGGAGATTGCCCGCGAACTATCCAATTCATTCGGAGCAACGATTCACATAGCCGACACGGCTTTGCAAAATTACCGGATCACAGCACGCTTCCGCAATGGAGAAGACCTGACAACTATTTTATCTGTATTACATAATGCCGGTTATTTCGACTACTCACAAAACAATAAACAGATTATTATCACTGCTAAACCAGACTAAGATGAATATTATATTCCAAGATCGCTTCCCTGTCAGAACCATTGTTCTGATAGGGGTAGCATTCCTTATCACCACACAAATATACGCGCAAAATGCGGACGCCCGACTTTCGCTGACACTACGAAACGCCACATTGAAAGAATTCGTCAAACGGATTGAGAATTCAACCGGATATTCCTTTATCTACAGTGAGGAAATTACCATAAAACATAAAATCAATTTGCAAGTAAAGGATAAGCCTTTGCGTGAGATACTTGACCTTGCGTTCAAAAATGAGCAGATCAGTTATCAGTTCACCGGCCGGCATATCCTTCTGCAAAAGAAAAAAGAATCAAAAACTGTAAGCCGCAAGTTCACTATCAGCGGATATGTCACTGATGGGACGTCTTCCGAGACGTTGATTGGAACCAACATCATTGAGAGTCATCAAAATCAAGGAACAACCACCAATCCTTACGGTTTTTACAGCATCACCCTGCCCGAAGGAGAAACCGAACTGCGTTTCTCCTATCTGGGCTATGCCACAGAAGCGCATCATTTTACGCTCTCACAAGATACATTATTAAATATCCGCATGCAGGGTAACACGCAATTGCAGGAAGTAGTCATCGTTTCCGACAAAACCGAGACAGGAACTATAGCCACCCAAATGGGATCTATCGAAATTCCAATGACGCAAATAAAAAATACTCCGAGCATACTGGGAGAGGCAGATGTAATGAAAGCCATCCAACTGATGCCCGGCGTACAGGCAGGAGTAGATGGATCTGCCGGACTGTATATACGTGGTGGAAGCCCGGATCAAAATCTAATCTTACTTGACGGGATTCCTGTATATAACGTAGACCATATGTTCGGATTCTTTTCGGTTTTTACTCCGGAAGCCGTCAAAAAAGTAACACTATTCAAAAGTTCTTTTCCGGCACGTTTCGGCGGACGGCTTTCTTCTGTCATCGACGTCCGTACCAATGACGGAGATATGCAGAAATACCACGGCACACTTAGTATCGGACTACTAACTAGCAAAATCAACCTGGAGGGTCCGATTGTGAAAGGGAAAACGTCTTTCAATATTTCCGCCAGACGTTCGTATCTCGACCTCATCGCTAAACCATTCATGCCGGATGACGAGGAATACAGTTATTATTTTTATGACATCAATGCCAAAATCAATCATAAATTCTCCGACCGGAGCCGCGTCTATCTATCTGCCTACAATGGAAAGGATCATTTTGCTGCCAATTATGACGGAAATACAGATTTCAAAGACGGAAGCAAAATGAATTGGGGAAACACGATTCTTTCTGCCAGATGGAACTATGTATTCAACAACCGTTTATTCTGCAATACGACAGTCTCCTACAGCAACTATTTATTCGACATCAACTCATATACCAACAATCAATATCTCGGCAGTAGCGGTACATCATTTACCAACCGGTATTCAGCCGATTACCGTTCGGGAATCAATGATTGGAATTACCAGATCGACTTCGATTATAATCCATCTCCCAAACACCACCTCAAATTTGGAACAGGATATATCTATCATCGTTTCCGCCCGGAAGTTATGACCTCTAAAATCTCCAATAAGACAGGAGATAAAATAGACCTGGACACAACCTACCACAGCATAGCCAACAACCGGATTTACGGACATGAGTTATCCGCTTACCTGGAAGACAACATCAAGATGAATGATCGTCTGCGCCTGAATCTCGGACTGCATTTCTCATTGTTTCATGTGCAAAAACAAAGTTACTTTTCCTTGCAACCACGTGTTTCCGCACGCTATCAATTGGGAAAAGATGTAACCCTGAAAGCATCTTATACCCAAATGAGCCAATATGTACATTTACTATCGTCAATGCCCATTGCCATGCCTACGGATTTATGGGTTCCGGTCACTAAAAAGATCAAGCCAATGCGCTCCCACCAATATTCATTGGGCGGATACTATACGGGAATCAAAGGATGGGAATTCTCGGTAGAAGGGTATTATAAGGATATGTATAATGTGCTGGAATATAAGGAAGGCGTCAGTTTCTTCGGTTCTTCCTCCGGTTGGGAAAACAAAGTGGAAATGGGCAAAGGACGTTCGGCCGGCATTGAGTTTATGGCACAGAAAACCCTTGGAAGAACAACAGGATGGTTGTCCTACACTTTATCCAAAAGTGATCGTCAGTTTGCCAAAGGCGGTATCAACAACGGTGAACGGTTCCCATATAAATATGACCGAAGACACAATATCAACCTGACAATCAACCATAAGTTCAGCGACCGTATCGACATCGGTGCTTCCTGGGTGTTCTATACAGGTGGAACAAGTACAATCCCTGAAGAGAAAACCGCTGTCATCCGTCCTAGTGACGGCACAAACAACGGATTTGGGGGAGGATATGGATATGGAGATTATTTTGATTCAAGCATAACTTCACCCACCATCGGAGAAGCTTCATATGTGGAGCATCGTAATAATTACCGGTTACCAGCCAGTCACCGGTTGAATGTGGGAGTCAATTTCAACAAAAAGACCAAACATGGTATGCGTACCTGGAATATCAGTCTGTATAATGCATATAATGCGATGAATCCTACCTTTGTATATCGCAGCACCAGCAAAAACGATCCCAACAAACCGATTATCAAGAAGTATACTATACTTCCATTAATTCCATCATTCACTTACACTTATAAATTCTAAACCCATTATGAGAACTCGTATATGTTATCCATTTATCCTGTTAATAGCATTGCTGACAACAGTTTCTTGCGAAAACGAACTCCCTTTTAGTGTAAAGGACAATCCCCCCAAACTAGTGATGAACGCACTAATCAACGCAGACAGTCTGACCAACGTTCTCTATCTCAATTTCACGGGAAGAGGATACGCCACTCATGTAGAAAATGCCACGGTGGAAGTACGTGTTAACGGACAGTTATCAGAAAGTTTACGTCCGCTCCCACCCCAAACGGAAGGAGATATGCAATGCCGTTTCCATATTTCCAGCAAATTTACTCCCGGAGATGTAGTTCGTATTGACGCCCTCACAGACGACGGACAATATCACGCATGGGCTGAAGTGACCGTACCACAGCGTCCACATGAAATAGCTGATATCGATACGGTCACCATTCCAATGACAAAGTATTATTATACGCAGAATTTTCTCCGATACAAAATCAATATCAAAGATCGATCCAACGAAGATAATTACTACCGGCTTATCATGGATAAGCAAATGACAGTGAAAGACTATAATGAAGAAACAGGGGAATTTGTCAGCCGGACAATACATCGCTATCATTTTATATCCCGCGAGGATATTGTGCTGACAGACGGACAGCCCACCAACAGCGATGACGAAGACAACGGCATGTTCGACACCGTAAAGAATATATATGGTGTATTCGACGACTCACGATTCAAAAATACATCTTACACAATGACGGTTTACAACCAGACAGATATTGACGGATTTCCTGAATACGGCACCAATGTAAAGATGGATATTATTGTACGTCTTTTAAGCATCACGGAAACAGAATACTACTATCTGAAAGCACTTAACCTGGTAGATTCCGACGCTTACGATGAAACAATAAATGAACCAATCAAGTACCCCAGCAATGTACATGGAGGAATTGGGATGATTGGAATCAGTACGGAGACAAGTAAGATCATTCATATAGAAAAACCACAACGATGAAAACAAATCATAAATTATGGATAGCAGACTGCGATAAACCGTAGTTTTGAAGATTCACCGTCTGTCAATGCCGCTTGCGTGGATGATATGGTCGAATGTCTGTCAATAGCCATGAAAGAAATCGTAGAAGAGATTAGCCAAGATTTACATTTAATACTATCTTTGCAGCCAAAAAGCAGGCACTAACTATGTTTATCATTATTGGAATTATGCTGACAGGCATGCTTCTTGGCTACTTGTTACGCAGTAAAAGACTATCATGGATACACAAGATAATCACTCTCCTTATATGGATTCTTCTCTTTCTTCTCGGAATAGATGTAGGGGGTAATGAATCTATCATCAAAGGATTACACACTCTTGGACTGGAAGCTGTTATCATCACGGTAGCTGCGGTCATAGGAAGTACTCTATGCGCATGGGGGTTGTGGTACCTATTATATAGTAAAGGAAAGGAGACAAAAGCATGAAAGGTAGTTTGATTATTGTCTCTTTTTTCATTATCGGCACTCTTTGTGGAGTTTACCATCTTATCCCATACGACTTCACCGACAGTAAACTTAGTTACTATGCCCTCTGCGGACTCATGTTCTGCGTAGGTATCAGCATCGGTAACGATCCGAACACCCTGAAGAGTTTTCGGTCCCTGAATCCCCGGCTTGTATTCCTTCCTATCATGACGATACTCGGCACATTAGCAGGCTGCGCCATAGCGGGAGCTTTTATGAGCCAGCGAAGTCCTTTAGACTGTATGGCAGTTGGAGCCGGATTTGGTTATTACTCGCTCTCCAGCATATTTATCACCGAATATAAAGGTCCCGAATTGGGAACTATCGCATTACTTTCCAATATCATGCGTGAAATTATCGCTTTGCTGTGTGCACCCTTATTAGTGAAATATTTTGGAAAGCTAGCTCCTATTTCTGTTGGTGGAGCCACAACGATGGATACCACTCTTCCTATCATTACCCGATATTCGGGAAAGGAATTTGTAATCATTTCCATCTTCCATGGCTTTGTTGTCGATTTCAGCGTTCCGTTCCTAGTCACATTCCTTTGCTCAATATCATTTTAACAGCAATAAATCCTAAAATAGAGAAATACTCTACTATCGTTTTCGCACACGTATTACAAAAATGTTTCATAAAAAGGTATTTTTATATCAAAAAGCAGATCATCTCTTGACTTACATCAAGAAATCAGCCTAAAAAGAATCTTTTCCTTTTCTTTATTTTTATGCTATAAAACATATTCTTATATTTGCATAGGTAAAAAGAAAAAACTAAGCGCTTAGACAGTATTTTCAATAGGTATTAGATTTGTTTTTAGGAATAGTTTTTAGGTATAACAATTAAAAAAGTAGGTATTATGAAACGTTTAGGATTAACATTAGTGGCAGCGCTCTGCCTTGCTGCTTCAACATTTGCAGCCGGAAATCAGCCTACAACTGCAAAATGGGAAGGTAACATCAATGTAAGTAAACTAGGCAAATATTTAAAGTTAAACTCCGATCAGAGTGAAGAAGTAGCCAATATTTGCGATTATTTCTCCACACAGATGTCAAGAGCCACAACAGCGAAGAAAGATAAAGAAGCAAAATTGCGCAACGCTGTTTATGGTAACTTGAAACTGATGAGAAAGACTCTTAGTGCTGAACAGTACGCCAAGTATGCAGCTTTGATGAATATCACTTTACAGAATAAAGGTATTGAACTGAATAAGTAAAATGATTAATATGTAAAAGAGAGAGAGGGTGGAAGCCGGTTGGCTTCCACTTTTTTTTATACTATTATTTAATAGTTACCATCGTAGCCCCAAACCCATATTCCTGGAAAGAAGCATCCTGATAACGGCAATTACTATATTTCCGTTTCAATTCATCAATGACAGCCTTTCGAAGTACCCCATCTCCCTTGCCGTGAATAAAGACAATCTTCTGTTCACGCTTATTCTTATAAGTTTCCATCACTTCGCGAAACTTATCCAATTGATAATTCAGTATTTCAGCATTGCCCATCCCTTGAGTATCATCCAGCAAAGAATCAATATGAAGATCTATTTCAATAATTCCGCTCTTTCCGCCATGAGTAGTATGGTTTGGTTTCACAATAGGTTGTGACTTCGGTTTATCTACAGATTTCTTCTGCAGCAGAGCCTCTTGAATCTCCTCCGCCGAAACATATACTTGTTTGGCAGGCATATCATCTTTCACAATGTCATAAATCAAAGCCGGTTCTTCAAAGAAATCAGAATCGCTAAAGGTATGAAGTTTATAGAACTTCACGGTATCGATCCGTATCTCCACACTAACAGCCGGTTTGATAGCCGCAGGCTTACCGTCCTTGAAGGCGATCAACTGAACAGCCACCCGCTCCATATCATTCAGTACATCTTTGGTGAACTCTTCCAACAGCAATTTTGTATTAGGCTCCACCAAACCGTGCGAACGGTTCTTCCATGCTTTTCCTTCTGCACTCAAATAAGTGTAATACAAATAATAATTGCTATCATTTACCAGATAAGTTTCAAAAGGAGTAGTCATCATCGCTTTTGCGTCTTCGGGCACATAAGCCAGAAATACATTCAAAGTATCTCCTCCACGCACCTCCGGCTGACGTTGAATAACAGGCATCTCCGGTTTTACCGGTTTAACAGGTTCTTCCGGTTTCGGCACAGACGAACCGGGTTTACGCCTCATATTATAGTCATCTGTTTCAATCACGACACACTCGCGTATCGGCATCGGAATATCAAACCCATCTGCATCTTCTACCAACACAAAATCCTTTCCCTGGAATCCAGTTACGATTCCACCGCCTACCTCACTAAGAAAGCGTATTTTATCTCCTATTTTCATTATTGTATATCCAATTAAAATTCAAACTCAAAAAAACGAGTAACAAAGATAGAGATTTCTATGAAATTAAATGGAGATTCGGTTCTAAAAACAAACCGTCTGCCTTTATTCCTCTTTTTATTGTAACTTTGCATACGAAATACCAAACAAATGATCTAAAATTCACCATTAACGACGAAAACCGATGAAAGAACTTATTAAAGTCATTGCTTTTGATGCAGACGATACCTTGTGGAGCAATGAACCTTTTTTCCAGGAAATAGAGAAACAATATACAGACCTATTAAAGCCTTATGGCACTTCTGAAGATATTTCAGCCGCTTTATTTCAAACAGAAATGAATAATCTGAAATATCTCGGATATGGAGCCAAAGCTTTCACCATTTCTATGGTAGAGACAGCTTTGCATGTGAGTGGACAAAAGATTTCAGGAACAGACATCCAACATATTATTGAATTAGGCAAATCATTACTGAAAATGCCAATTGAACTATTGCCGGGAGTAAAAGAAACGCTTAAAGTATTGAAAGAGAAAGGAAAATACAAATTAGTAGTTGCCACTAAAGGAGATTTGCTCGATCAGGAGAATAAGCTGGGACGTTCCGGATTAGCCTCTTATTTCGATCACATTGAAGTGATGTCCGATAAAACAGAGAAAGAATATCAACGAATGTTGAATATCTTACAGATTGCTCCTTCCGAATTTGTCATGATTGGCAATTCTCTGAAATCGGACATTCAACCTGTTCTATCGCTGGGAGGATATGGCATACATATTCCTTTTGAAGTGATGTGGAAACATGAAGTAGTAGACACATTCACACATGACCATCTGAAACAGGTGAAAAGATTTGATGAGTTGCTGCTTTGGTTTTAAATAAGTTCTGTTCTTTCTTCAGATAAGCTTCGAATCTGAAGAAAGAAATCAGTAAATAATGCCATCTTATTGGATTACAAATCCAACAGTTTCATCAATTCAGCAGCCCGACACGCTTCTATCGAATTACCGACAGAGAGTTTCTCCAAAATATTCTGGCGGTGTCGATTGACTGTATTCACACTAATATAAAGGGCAGCTGCAATTTCTTTACTAGATAGTCCTTTACGTATACAGCGAAGTATTTCCTTTTCGCGTTCGGATAGGATATTGCGATGTTCTTCCGAAAGAAAGAGGGTTTCGACTTCTCCACGTTCCATATGGGTAATAGTGGGATATATCCCCTGCTCCGTTCGTTGATCTGCAGACAAGGTATAAAGACAAAAAATCAACCATACACTTCCGGAAGGAGTATTTTCCATTATCTGCACTAGGTTATCAATATACTGATAGACTCCTTTCTCATTCATCATACGTATTCTGCATCTTCCCCGGTACTTCAACCGTTCTTCGGAAGACATCGAAAAGGTCTTCTGAAAAAACTGATACTCCAATAACCGCTTTTCTACCAAGTCTTCAGGATGAATACGCCGATAAATACAATCTTCATCCATAGAATCAATCACACTCAAAGCAGCTTCTTCGGGAGTTAAGCCTAGAAAATGCGCCCAAGGATGAACGGCAATGTAACTTTTCCTATTCGAAAGATCTGAAATAACAGCACATCCACCATTAATCTCCGTCAATGAATGAATAAAGCGTTGATGTTGCTCTACAACTCCATTGTCCAATATTTCATCGGCTATCAGTTGTGTCGCATAAACTTCATCTATTTCCTTTTGTAATACGTCCATCTTATAAAATGGTTATTATTCAGTATTGTTGCACACGGAGGTATGACCTATCTTTGCACCACAAAGATAATCAAATAAGAAATGATCATGAAACATTTAAAAATCAAAATGATGTCAATAGCCTTTATGGCAGTAACAACTTCTTCTATGGCACAAAGTTTGAATAAAATGAATTGGCTGAACGAGCCTCAACAATGGGAAATAAAAGATGGCAAAACCTTAGTGATGGATGTTCCTGCAAAAACAGACTTTTGGAGGATTTCTCATTATGGGTTCACAGTGGACGACGGACCTTTCTATTATGCGACTTATGGTGGAGAATTTGAAGCCAAAGTAAAGATAACCGGCAACTATGTCACCACCTTTGACCAAATGGGATTAATGCTGCGCATCGACCATGAAAACTGGATAAAAGCAGGTGTGGAATACATTGATGGCAAACAGAATGTAAGTGCCGTAGTTACACACCGAACCAGTGACTGGAGTGTAGTACAATTGCCGGATGCTCCCCGCTCTATATGGATAAAAGCAGTCCGTCGCCTGGATGCAGTAGAAATATTTTTCTCACGTGATGACAAAGAATATATTATGATGCGCACTTGTTGGTTGCAAGATAATTGTCCTGTCATGGTAGGATTAATGGGAGCTTGTCCGGACGGGAAAGGGTTCACCGCTACATTCGAAGAATTTAAAGTGACTCCATTAGCCGATCAACGAAGACTGGAATGGGCAAAAAGGCAAATAAACAAATAAAAATCAGTCCTGATGCTATTTATTTAAATAGAGAGAAAGCTCTTTATAATATAAATATGGTAGTATATCTTACTTTAAATGTTCTATTTTTAATATGATGAGTATAAATAGCATCACACGGATTTCCTCTTCCAGCAGTTCTGTTGTATAAAATAATGCAAGAATATACAGTTCCAGAGGAGTTTTTTACATAAAAACAGTCAAAAGATACACTATAAATAAACTTATTGACAATCGTTTCTTTAAAAGGAATAACCAGTTCCTTTTAAAGGAACGACTCATTGATCGGTGAGAAACACTTTATTCCTTTAAAAGGAGCATATAAAACTTTATTTTAAGTGCTATCCCAGAGCTAACCTACACTTGAAGCTGCCAACACTCCATATATCAATTTGAAATAAAATAAAGGAAAGTTCTACACATCTATTCTATAAAAAACATAGACTAAAACAAATTGTTCCAAAACGCAATCGATTTATTTCTTTTCTAAATTCGAAAACAGCAAATCCTTCTCATTTTCAACTCATACCTAAATATATCCTGCATATATGGAATTATGCAACGATAAAATATACGTTTTCTCATATTATCGCCAAAACCGTATATACTTATCTTTCTCACGATCCAACGCACCTTCATCGACACAATCATCCAACCGGAACCATGAATGTTCTATCAATGAGCCTCTCTTTTTAACAGACTTATCCCAGTTTCCTATCACTTGTCCTTCATGAAGAACAATCGGATAAAACAGACCATTATTGGTAAATGCTTTCGAGTAATGCTCTTTAGGCAAAACGTCTGTCCGGTCTTTATAACCAAGCAAATATTCATCATAAGAAGGAAGAAGATGCAAACTGCCGGTAACTTTTCCACGAGTCCGGCAATCTTCATGAATATACCATGTCTGTCCATTCCATTCTTCTGCCGTTAATTCCGAATCAATCAAATAAATAGCTTGACGTGCATCTGTAATAGGCAGCCCCGACCACCAGACAAAATCTTGCAAAACAGCAGGAGCATGACTACGAAAATAGCTTCTAGCCAAACGAGCCAAAGATTCATCTTTGGTCAATTCCGGCATCGGCGGAACACGCTCTTCCAAAAGCGCATACGTACATTTACTTCCTTTATCTTCCCCACTACATACAATCCCCACCTGCTCCGCACGAGCCATAAAGCGGGTCATACGATGATTATCCGCTACAATCCCCGAACGGTTAAAATGCTCGGCAATCTCCTGCCTCGTCAGGCTTTTCTTCCCACAAAGAATTTTCTCCAACAGATTATGACTTTTCGTATAGAGCTCTTCAGAAATTTCCAAGTCATGCCCCTTCGCATAAGACTCATTAGCAGATATAATACGCCCGGCGGAAAGTTTCAACATCCACCGGATATCTTCTGCTGCTACGAGATGCCATGTCGGACGCATTACATGAGTCCGCAGGATTTCACCATCACGGAGCGCTTTTTCCACAGTTTGAATCGTTGCTGACTTCAAACGCATTCCTACTGCCCATTTCACCATGGAATAATTCTGTGCCTGCATAGCTCCCATCCAGGACACAAGTTCCTTGGGTTGAAAGAAAAGAGGACTTAATAACTGTTGGTTGAGTAAACGTATATTCGGTATTTTCATCATACTTATTTATAAAAGAAAAAACAGTTGTTCTTTGATTAAATGACACGAGTAATGGAATGTAACAAAACAGAAGACAAGAAGTCTCTAATATAAATATGTTCTATCCCTTCATAAGTATTTTCAAACATTTTTTCTCCGGACACTACCACTTTCGGATAATTATCTTTAATCTTCAATAAATTCCCGAATTCTCTTTCAATAGTTTCCTGTTTAGAAAGTTCAAGAGAGACTTGCACATAGAGAATCTCTCCATTCCGTTTACAGACAAAATCTATTTCTTCCGTACCCAATGTCCCGATTTTTACATCATATCCACTATATACCAAATGATTATAAACCAAGTTCTCCAAACGCATCGCTCTGTCCTGTGGCTTGTACCCCGTAATCACATTACGAATCCCCATATTCTCAAAATAATACTTCTCCCCTCTTTCGAATAATTTCTTTCCGGCAATATCATACCTTCCTACCCTATGTACAATAAAAGCATCCGATAATGCCATCGCATACTCACTCACAACATAAGGAGAAATATCCACTTTCTGACTTTTCAGAAAATCACTAATACTCTTGCTGGAAAATAAGTTGCCAATGTTACCTGCCAAGAACGAAACTAGTTGTTCCAAAAAGACCGTATTCCTTATATTCTTTCTCTGAATCACATCTTTTAATATAATGGTAGAGTAAATGCTCCTCAAATACTCCATAACAACAGGTTCTTCCATCGGCAAATGTATCAGATAAGGCAATCCTCCATAATGAATATATTTCTCCAATGACGCATCCGTATTCTCCAGTTCATGGAAATCCAGAAATTCAATATACGACAAACTATAAACCACAAATTCAACATACCGACCTCCCAATTCATTCGCTAAATCACTGGAAAATATCTCTGAATTACTGCCTGTCACATATATATCATTATTATCATCCAATGCCAACGAACGGATAGCCAACCTGAAATCTTGTATTTCCTGTATTTCATCGACAAAAATATAGTTCATTCTATCATCTACCGATTTTGAAAGAATATAATCATTCAGTTCTTTATAAGTCTTTATATCTATGAAATTGACATCTTCCTTATTTATATAGATAATATTCGCATCACTCTCTTCTTTCCGTATCAACTCCATGAGTTGATACAAAATAAAGCTTTTACCGACACGACGATGACCGACCATCACTTTTACCAATGTTTTCCTCATGAAAGGTCTTATGCGGTCAACATAAGTGTTTCTTTGTTTAATTATGCGAGGTATTTTCATTCTACTTCTTTTTAAATACGATTGCAATACATCACAAATATAGCATTTATTTTAAATACAATTGTAATTTCTTGAGATTTTATCCTCTACTTCAAATACGATTGTAATTTTCCCATTCTAAATTTTCTATTGTTTTTCTGACTTTATAACTGCATATATACCAATTTATGTCTATTTTTGTCATCTCAAACCAAAGAAAATAGAAATGATGCTCTATAAACTCATCCCTCCTTCAGTAGTAACAGCAACTATCCAGTTGCCGGCTTCTAAAAGTATCAGTAATCGTGCATTAATCATCAATGCGCTGGGCAAAGGTATTTATCCTCCTGAAAACCTGTCCGATTGTGACGATACACAGGTGATGATAAAAGCTCTCACCGAAGGGAAAGAGACGATTGACATCATGGCTGCGGGCACTGCTATGCGTTTCCTTACCGCCTATTTAAGTGTGACTCCGGGGGAACGGACAATCACAGGAACAGCCCGTATGCAGCAACGCCCGATACAGATATTAGTCAATGCGCTTCGGGAATTAGGAGCTGAAATAGAGTATACCCGCAATGAAGGATATCCTCCCCTCCGCATCAAAGGTGCAGAATTGAAAGGAAACGAAATAACACTGAAAGGAAATGTCAGTTCCCAATATATATCTGCTCTATTGATGATAGGTCCGGCACTCAAAGACGGTTTGACTTTGCATTTAAGCGGTGAGATAATTTCCCGTCCTTATATCAATCTTACATTGCAACTGATGCAGGACTTTGGAGCCAAAGCTGCATGGACTTCTCCCAATAGCATTTCCGTTGCTCCACAACTCTATCAGAGCATTCCTTTCAAAGTGGAAAGTGACTGGAGCGCAGCTTCCTATTGGTATCAGATTGCTGCCTTATCTCCCAAAGCAGAAATTGAATTATTGGGGTTGTTTCCTAACAGTTATCAGGGAGATAGCCGGGGAGCAGAAGTTTTCTCACGCTTAGGTATAACTACCGAATTTACATCACAAGGTGTGAAACTAAAAAAAACAGGCAAAGCGCCGGAAAGACTGGAAGAAGACTTTGTCGACATTCCGGATTTGGCACAGACATTCGTTGTTACCTGTGCCTTGCTGAATATCCCTTTCCGTTTCACCGGATTACAAAGCCTGAAAATAAAAGAGACTGACCGTATTGCCGCCCTGCGAGCCGAGCTTAAAAAGCTGGGATATATGATCAAGGAAGAAAATGACAGTATATTAATGTGGAATGGCGAACGATGTGAACCGGAAGAAACTCCGGTGATTGAAACCTATGAAGACCATCGGATGGCAATGGCATTTGCACCGGCAATTATCCGCCATCCCAATTTACTTATTGCCGATCCGCAAGTCGTTACCAAATCATATCCCGGATACTGGGAAGATTTGAAACAGGCCGGATTTCAGGTTATAAACGAAGGCTAATTTTCATACGCTGTGGAAGATTTCAACAAATATACTTCCCACATCAACTACTCCCCTATTGTAGATTTTGTATTACAACAGGGGAAGCAGACCTATTATAAGAAAGGAGACTACTTTTCCCGCCAGGGAGAAGTATGCAAAACAATGGGGTTCGTCAGTTCCGGTTCTTTCCGGTACTGTTGCACCAACAGTGTAGGCGAAAACAGCATTGTAGGCTATACTTTCGATCATTCTTTTGTTGGCAACTATCCGGCTTTTCAGTTACAGGACAAATCAAATGTAGATATACAAGCCTTGTGTGACTGCTCGGTATACGTAATCAATTATCAGCAAATGGCAGACTTCTACGATACCAACGACGCTCACCAAAAATTGGGGCGTCGCATCGCAGAAACGTTATTGTGGGAAGTCTACGACCGGATGATTTCAATGTACAGCCTGACACCGGAAGAACGCTATCTTGAAATTATCAACCGTTGTCCCGACTTACTGAAACTGATAACTTTAAAAGAACTGGCTTCCTATCTTCTGATTCGTCCCGAAACATTAAGTCGTATCCGAAGAAAAGTCGTACAAAAATAAATTCTTGATTTCAATCAAGAGTTTATTTATTCCCTACCCTTACTTTTGCGGGCAAACAAAGTATATTGTATTTCATGAAAAAAATTATAATTATAGGTGCAACTTCCGGCATCGGTCGCGGATTGGCAGAAGTCTATTCTCAAGAAGATTATCTTATCGGCATTACCGGTCGCAGGGAAAATCTATTAGAAGAGGTATGCGCCCGGGACAAAGACAAACTATTCTATCAAGTGTGCGACATCACCGATACACAAGCTACCATTTCATCCCTCAAAACTCTCACTCAAAAGATGGGTGGAATGGATATATTGATTATCTGTGCCGGGACCGGAGAACTAAATCCCGAACTCTCCTACCAATTGGAAGAACCTACCTTACTAACGAACGTGATAGGATTCACCAACATCGCAGACTGGGGTTTCCGATATTTCGAACAGCAAAAAAGCGGGCATCTGGTTACTATTTCCTCTGTTGGAGGTACACGCGGCAGTGGCATCGCTCCCGCCTACAATGCGTCGAAAGCCTATCAAATCAACTATATGGAAGGATTACGACAAAAAGCAACTAAATCTCCTTATTCTATTTACACTACCGATATTCGTCCCGGATTTGTAGACACCGCTATGGCAAAAGGAGAAGGATTGTTTTGGGTTACTCCCGTTGATAAAGCTGTGAAACAAATTAAAAAGGCTATTTCTAAAAAGAAAAAAGTAGCTTTCATTTCCAAAAGATGGAGATATGTAACTATCCTGTTTCGTCTGTTGCCATCTGCTATTTATTGCCGGATGTAATGATAGATACTCCATAGCCAACACATATTTGTCTAAGTAAATCTAATAAAAAAACACCTGCCCCAACTGTTTATACAGATATTGGTATCTACCAAATTCTAGTTATGTATATAAGTCTGTACGGGAATCATATTAATGATAATAGCTAACTCACAAATAAACAGCTCTCTTACAATTGGAGGACACTTTTAAGGTTCAGTAATCAATGATGAAAAAATAAGTTCTTTCAGAACTAGGATGGTTTATAAAATTAGAATTAACGGCACAAATATATAATATATTTTAATACATAGCATGTATTTTCAAAAATAATATCAAATTCTCATTCATTTTTTCTTTTTAAGAATACCCAAAGCCGTATTTTATCTTCATATTGAAATGAAACTACTTGTTTATTTCATCATCCTTGTTATTTCATCTAACACAAACAGGTACGAAATAGATATAAAATGGGTATAAAACAAGTAGAAAAGATCGCTTAAAAGATGACTCTTTTTTTGAATTTAAGGCTTTGAATCCAACGTTTTACGCACGGAATAAGTTCTGAAAGAACTTATTAAAAGTAATTCCGGATTCTAGGAAAAACTCTAAATTCAATGCTATGTTAAAACAACTAAAGTCAGTTAGTATGTTGTTGTTCCTACTGACAATGTCAGTAGAAGCAGCTTATCCGGAAACTGGTGAAAGCACTCTAAAAGTTTCCGTTGTACAACAGGGTACTACTTGTAAGGGTGTAGTAAAAGATGCAGCAGGTGAAACCATCATCGGTGCATCCGTCGTAGCCAAAGGTACGACGAACGGTACAATCACCGGAATCAACGGTGACTTCTCTTTAAACAATGTAAAAACCGGAGATATTATTGTAGTCTCTTTTGTTGGTTATCAGACTCAAGAAATCAAATTCACAGGACAATCATTGAATATCATCCTTAAAGACAATACACAAACATTGGATGAAGTTGTTGTGGTTGCTTTTGGCACACAAAAGAAAGTGAATGTAACAGGATCTGTATCTACGGTAGGAGCAAAAGAAATTTCGGCACGTCCCGTTAACTCTACCATAGAAGCTTTGCAAGGTATGGTTCCGGGTATGAATATCTCTACTGGTGATGGTGGTGGCTCCTTAGGTTCAGACAAAAAATTCAATATTCGTGGTGTTGGAACAATTGGAGCTGGTTCAAAGGTAGAACCATTGGTGCTCATTGACGGTATGGAGGGAGACATGAACGCTATCAATCCACAGGACATTGAGAATATTTCTGTACTGAAAGATGCAGCCGCTTCCTCCATTTATGGCTCGCGGGCACCAGGTGGAGTCATCCTGATTACAACAAAGAAAGGTAAGTCGGGAAAAACGGTAGTTAACTATAATAACAACTTCCGTTTTGTATCTCCCTTGAATATGCCTGAAATGGCGGATTCATACAATTTTGCTCTGGCAGTCAATGACCAGTTAACTAATGGTGGACAGACTCCCATGTATAGCGCCACCAAACTTCAACAAATTCTGGATTTTCAGGCAGGAAAAAGCACACAATATATGTGGCCGACCGATGCGGGAAGATGGAATTCATTCGATGATCCCCAACGGCAAGACGTGATGCCTACCGGCAATACCGACTGGTTAAAAACGTTATTTGGTAATAGCTTTACCCACGAGCATTCATTGAGCGTAAATGGTGGAACGGATAAAATACAATATTATCTTTCTGCGAATTATCTGGACCAAGGAGGTCTCTTGAAGTTTGGAGATGATAACAAACAACGCTACTCCTTTACTGCAAAAATCAATGCGGACTTAACCAAATGGTTGAAAATAAGCTATAGTATGCGTTTTAACCGGACGGATTATGAAGCTCCTTCATTTGCCGGAGGCGATATCAAAAGTAATGTATTCTATTTCGATGTATGCCGCTACTGGCCTGTCATTCCGGTAGTAGACCCAAACGGATTCTATACTGTCGAATCCAAGATTTACCAATTAACAGAAGGAGGCCGATATAAATCACAAAAAGACGTGATGGCACACCAGCTTGCTTTCATCGTGGAACCCATCAAAGACTGGAAAATTAACGTAGAATTGAACTACCGTTCCAACTATAATTTCAACCATACCGATTATCAAACCGTTTATGGTTATGATGTGAGTAAAAATCCCTACATTATTGCCAATCAAACTTCCAGCGTTACAGAATATGCTTATAAGAGTAATTTCTTCAATCCGAACATCTTTACCGAATACGGCAAATCATTAGAAAGCGGGCACAACTTTAAAGTGATGCTGGGTTTTCAGAGCGAACTATTCAAACAACGTGATATTACCGCTTCCCAAGACGGTATCATGTCGGAAGTGGCTACCTTGAACACCACGCAGACAAATGCACAAAACAGAGGAGGGTACTCCGAATGGGCTACAGCCGGCTTCTTCGGACGTGTTAATTACGACTACAAAGGACGTTATCTGGCTGAAGTAAATATGAGATATGACGGCACTTCACGTTTCCTTCGAGATAACCGCTGGAATCTGTTCCCATCATTCTCCTTAGGATGGAACATGGCCCGTGAAGCATTTTTTGAAGATCTGACCGATTTAATCAGCACATTCAAGATACGTGGTTCATGGGGTGAATTGGGCAACCAAAACACAGATAACTGGTATCCATTCTATCGAACTATTGATATTAACAAAGACCAATGGGGCAATTACGCACTAGGCAGTTGGCTGGTAAATGGCGTAAAACCAAATATTTCCAAAGAATCTGCGCTGGTATCTTCCTTACTGACATGGGAAAAGACGCAAACACTGGATTTAGGTTTCGACTTATCTATGCTCAACAATCGTTTGAATGTAACATTCGACTATTTCCAGCGTAAATCTAAAAACATGGTAGGCCCCGCCCCCGAACTACCCAACCTCTTAGGCATTGCCGTTCCCAAAGTAAACAACCTCGATATGACTTCCAAAGGTTGGGAAATACAGGTGAACTGGCGCGACCAGATACGCGACTTTAAGTATGGAGTTACCTTATCTTTGTCAGACAATCAAGTGGTTATTGATAAATACCCCAATCCGTCAAACACAATTTTAGATAAAGACAATAATAATACGTATTATGCAGGTGCTCACGTAGGTGATATATGGGGATTCCAAACAATCGGCATCGCAAAGACCGATCAAGAGATGAAAGATCATTTGGCCGGTATGCCCAATGGCGCACAGGATGTACTCGGTTCCGGCTGGGGAGCAGGTGACATCATGTATGCGGATTTGAACGGTGACGGCCAGATCAGCAGAGGTAACAAAACACTGGCTGATCATGGTGATTTGAAGAAAATAGGCAACAGTACACCACGCTACAACTTTGGTTTGAATCTGGATGCCGCCTGGAAAGGGTTCGACCTTAAATTATTTTTCCAAGGAACGATGAAACGTGATTATATGCCGGGGAGTGGTTCTACAATGTTCTGGGGAGCAGTAGGCTACTGGCAAACCAACTTTTTCAAACCTCATCTGGACTATTTCCGCGGAGAAGATACGACTAATCCGCTAGGAGCTAACCTGGGTGGTTATTATCCGCGTCCTCTCGAGAATGATAGAAACCGTAATCCACAGACCCGATATTTGCAAAATGCGGCTTACTGCCGTCTGAAAAACGTTACTTTAGGTTATACATTACCTAAATCTTTGACAGAGAAATTCTGCGTAAACAATCTGCGATTCTTTGTTTCAGCAGAGAATTTATTTACTATTACCAGTCTGGCCGATACGTTTGACCCCGAAACTGTTGGCATCGGCAACTGGGACGGATGTACCTATCCGCTATCCAAGACTGTATCATTCGGTTTAAGTGCAACATTTTAAATGATAAACGATTATGAAAAAACATATTAAACTTTTGACAATAGGAACATTGCTATTGGGCGGACTGACCGGTTGCAATGATTTTCTCGACAGGGAACCACTGGATAAAGTAATTCCCGAAAAATATTTTGCATCCGAAAGTGATCTGGCTGCATACACAATCAATGCTTACCCATTTGAAACAGTGACCGATGCGTATGGCATCAATTTCTTCGGCAAAGATAATGATACTGATAACCAAGCCAGTGGTGACTCACCGGCCTTCTGGATACCCGGGCAAAAGAAGGTGCCGTCAGGTGAAGGCGAATGGGACTGGAGTAAAATACGAACCTGCAACTATTTCTTTGATAATACTTTACCGAAATTCGAAGCCGGCACTATTACCGGCAATCAGGATAATGTGAAGCATTATATCGGAGAAATGTACGTGATCCGGGCATACAATTATTATAAATTACTGGTTTCTTTAGGAGATCTGCCTATTATCACTACTGCATTGCCCGACATAGAAGAGACCTTGGTGGAATCCAGCAAGCGCCAGCCGCGTAATAAGGTGGCACGCTTCATTCTGGACGATTTGCAAAAAGCAACAGAATTGTTGCTTGATAAAAGTCCCGGTGGCAAGAATCGCATCAGCAAAAACGTAGCTCACTTGCTACGTGCACGCGTTGCCCTCTTCGAAGCAACTTGGGAAAAGTATCACAAAGGAACAGCTTTTGTACCCGGTGGAAAAGGATGGCCGGGTAATCCCGCAGATGTAAGCGGTTTTAATAGTGATGCAGAAGTGGCTTATTTTCTTGATGAAGCAATGAAGTCATCAAAAGTGGTAGGCGACTATATCGTCGGAAAACTGGCAGACAATACCGATACCCCCGAAGGTATGAACGCCAGTCTGGTTTCCATCAATCCTTACTACACCATGTTCTGCGATGAAAACATGGAAGGATATGATGAAATACTGATGTGGAAACAGTTCAAGGAAGGATTGGTAACCAGCAACTTGCAAATGGAGTTGGCACGCAATGGCGGTGGTTCCGGATGGACTCGTGGCATGGTCAATTCATTCCTGATGCGCAATGGGCTTCCCATCTATGCAGCCGGTTCCGATTATAATCCCGATTGGGAGAAAGAAGGAGTAAATTCCACTTTACAGAATCGTGATTCACGCATTGTTATCTTTACCAAAAAGCCGGGTGATGCCAACACTGAAAATAAAGGTGATGTGAATTATTACGGTGATGACGGAACTCCCAGTTATTGCTCAATCCGTTTCATTTATGGCGATAAAGGAAGTTTGGCAACAACCGGATTCATCATCAAAAAAGGCAAACACTACTCCAGTCACATGGCAAATGACCATAGTGCGGGAACATCAGGTGGTATTGTTTTCCGTGCGGCAGAAGCCATGTTGATTTACATGGAAGCTTCGTATGAAAAAAATGGTAGAATCGACGGAACAGCCGACGGATATTGGAAAGCTTTACGCCGACGCGCCAAAGTGGACGAAGACTATAATAAGACAATCGCTGCAACACAGATGAGCGAAGAGGCTAAAGGCGATTTCGGTGCTTATTCTCATGGCCAATTGATAGACGCGACGTTATATAATATCCGCCGTGAACGCCGTAACGAACTTTGTGCAGAAGCTTTGCGCTGGGAAGACTTGAAACGCTGGCGTGCATGCGACCAGTTGATATCCAAACCTTACCGTGTAGAAGGTATGCTATACTGGGGAAGCAACTATGAAACGCAACTGGCAGATTTATGTAAAGTAGATCCGGCAGAAGGTAATATGTCCTCACCTGATTTAAGTAAATATATTCTTCCATACGAAAAAATCACGAAGAATAATCTGATTGCCGGGCAGAAGGGATTCCTCTTTACACCTGCTCATTATCTGAATCCGATAGGTATGGCTGTATTTCGTCAGACAGCCTCGGATAAGAATGATTTTACAAGTTCAGTCGTTTATCAGAACCCGGGATGGAAGATTGAAGGCGACACCGGCGCACAACCTGTAGAATAATAAAAAGATAAAAGAACAACTCTTTGAGCTTACAAATATATCGACCTTAATATTATATATCTGTTATCTTTTTATTTTTATAAACTTCATTGTCTCGCTTCAGATTAGGTAGAACTGCGGTCAATCTAATCCTAAGTTAGGCAATGAAGTTTTACATTCGCATGAGTTCTCGTTCAACATCCTCTGCAGATGTATAAAAAGTCTTTGTGATTTCCATAGTCACCCAACAGAGATTATCCGCAAAATTCACTACATTTGTATTTGCTTATCTGTCAACCGGGCTAATCAAGTATTACAATTACTACACTATCCGATTGATAATATCTAACTTGAAACAAAGGTGTATATGAATACTGACTTTACAAACTTAACAACAGAAAATCTTTCTAATGAGCATTTATGCTGCATTATCCGCAGCAAAAAGTCTCATCCTGGTATTGAAGCAAAACGGCAATGGCTTTCTGACCGGCTGAATGAAGGCCATGTCTTTAGAAAGTTAAACGCCAAAGCTACTGTTTTTATTGAATATGCCCCTCTTGAAACAGCTTGGGTTCCCGTCATCGGCGACAACTATTATTATCTGTATTGTTTATGGGTGCTAGGTAGCCCCCAAGGAAACGGATATGGGAAAGCATTAATAGAGTACTGTATAGCTGATGCCAAAGAAAAAGGTAGATCCGGCATTTGTATGCTTGGGGCAAAAAAACAGAAGAGCTGGCTTTCCGACCAATCATTTGCAAAGAAATTTGGTTTTGAGGTGGTTGACACTACTGATAACGGATATGAATTGCTTGCTCTTTCTTTCGACGGAACAGTACCGCAATTTGCGCCAAATGCCAAAAATCTGAAAATAGAAAGTGAGGAACTGACGATTTATTATGATATGCAATGCCCCTACATCTATAAATACATTGAAATGATCAAACAATATTGTGAAACAAATGATGTCCCTGTTTCTTTTATTCAAGTAGATACGCTACAGAAAGCAAAAGAGTTACCGTGTGTTTTTAATAATTTTGCAGTATTTTATAAAGGAAGTTTTGAGACTGTGAATTTGCCACCTATCGACTATTTAAAAAGAATACTCAAAAAATAAGAAATACAATCCTGACTTTTCCCATTAATTATCAGGATTGTATTTTATCTGCTTCATTAAAAAGACTTCTCATTTGCCATCTTCCACATATTGAGAAAAGAGGCTTTAGTGATTTCTACGACCTTATCCCAATTCAATCGGTCAGCATGATCGGAAGGCTGGTGATAATCAGGATGCCCGTCCGTATGATACCAGATGATCGGAATACCTACTTTGGCAAACGAACCATTATCACTTCCTCCTATCGGATTTTCCCAGGCGCGGTAATCCGGTTCCAATTGCAAACCGTATTTTCTGATATCCTCTTTCAACCAATCCTCAAAGACCGGATGGGCGGCTGTATAAAAATAAACGACCTGTTTAGGCTGTTGAGGTTTGTTATTACGGCCAATCATGTCAAAGTTCAGATAGCCTTTGATTTGAGATAGGAAAGGACAAGTTTGTACAAAATATTTAGAGCCAAGCAGTCCTTTTTCTTCTCCATCCCAAAAAGCAAAGATTACATTTCTTTCGGGTTGCTGTCCACTGGCTAAAAAGGCTCTTGCAATTTGCAGCACTGCCGATACACCGGAAGCATTATCGTCAGCACCATTGTATATTTGGTCGCCATCAAGTACAGGATCAATACCTAAATGGTCGAAATGAGCCCCCACAATCACATATTCTTTGGTATTTTTACCGGGAATCATTCCCAATACATTCCTCATGGTAAGCTTCTGATGAACTTCCTGTTTCAGTTTTGCTATGGAATCAGGATGTACTTCCAGACGTCCTTTTTTCTGACGTTCTTTACGGTAAGCATCAAAAGGCTGGAAATAGCTGTCAGCCAAAGGCGATACTCCCATCCATTGCAACAAAGAAACAATATATTCCGAAGTCACACGCGAACCGTGAAACCCCGCCTCACGCCCTTGCAATTCATCACTAGCCAAAAAATTGATAGTAGCTTCGGCAGAGGAACGGTTGATTGTATTCAAGGCCCTCTCAATAGGAGATTGGGCAAAAGTAATATTTCCAACCAACAGTAACGCTAATAGTAAATAATCTCTCTTCATTGTACTTCAAATATCTTAAGTCATTTTCATTGATTGGTGAAATTTAATTCACCCGCCAATGTTTATTTTGTAGGTAACATACAAAAGTACGAAAGAAATAGATAGCATACATGATAGAATGCAAATTTATAAGTAACTTTGCACAAAATTGATTGGTAACTGTTATATTGTCATGTGGATACTTATTATAAGTCTGGTGTTGCTGGGTGTCATTGCGCTGATAGCCGGAATTATCCGCAACAAAAGACTGCAAAAGAAAATAGAAAAGGGCGAACTGGACCGTATGCCGGAAGTGAAGGAAGTAGATGTGGAATGCTGCGGACAACACGAAGTATGCGAACGGGATAGCCTGCTGGCAGCTGTCAGCAAAAAAATAGAATATTACGATGACGAAGAACTGGATCAGTTCATTGGCAAGGCAGGAGATGCGTATACAGAAGAAGAAACAGAAATGTTTCGGGATGTATTGTATACGACACTGGATGTAGAAGTGGCCGGATGGATACGTAGCCTTCAGCTCCGTGGCATTGAATTACCGGATGATCTCAAAGACGAAGTTTTTCTGATTATCGGAGAAAGAAGAAACGTAGAAGTAAAAAAAGCAGATGAGAGGTGATGGATTTACTACAATATACATTCTTTCAACACGCCCTATTGGGAAGTCTGCTGGCAAGCATTGCCTGTGGGATTATCGGTACATATATCGTAACCCGCCGCCTGGTATTTATCAGCGGAGGAATCACTCATGCTTCTTTCGGAGGAATCGGGTTAGGATTGTTTGCCGGAATTTCCCCGATACTATCGGCAGCCGTATTCTCGGTATTATCAGCTTTTGGTGTCGAGTGGCTTAGCAGACGGAAAGATATGCGCGAAGATTCTGCCATTGCAGTATTCTGGACGTTAGGGATGGCACTCGGAATTATGTTCAGCTTCCTGTCGCCGGGATTTGCGCCTGACCTGTCGGCTTACCTCTTTGGCAATATCCTGACCATCAACCAAATCGACTTATGGATGCTCGGCATATTGGCACTAATATTGACCGGATTCTTTTATCTGTTTATCCGCCCTATCGTATATATTGCTTTTGACCGTGAGTTTGCACGTTCGCAAAAGATTCCGGTAGAGATATTCGAATATGTGTTGATGATGTTCATTGCGCTGACAATTGTAGCCTGCCTGCGTATGGTAGGCATCGTACTGGCCATTTCTCTTCTCACCATTCCACAGATGACAGCCAACTTGTTCACTTATAGTTTCAAGAAGATTATCTGGTTATCAATCGGCATCGGTTTCTTGGGCTGCCTGGGTGGATTATTTATTTCTTATCACTGGAAAGTCCCTTCGGGAGCTTCCATCATATTCTTCTCTATCCTGATTTACGCTGTTTGTAAAATCGGAAAGAGTTGTTGCAGGAAAAAGTCATAATAATAGATAGTATATGGAAATCAAAATTCAATCACTGGAAAGTATCCATGAAGCAGCCCGTGAATTTATCGCTGCTATGGGCGACAACACTGTATTTGCTTTATACGGAAAGATGGGTGCCGGCAAAACGACATTCGTCAAAGCACTTTGCGAAGCATTGGGCGTAACGGATGTTATCACTTCTCCTACTTTTGCCATTGTCAACGAATACCGTTCGGACGAAACCGGAGAATTAATCTATCACTTCGATTTTTACCGCATCAAGAAACTAAGTGAAGTGTACGACATGGGCTACGAAGACTATTTCTACAGTGGCGCTCTCTGCTTTATTGAATGGCCGGAACTGGTAGAAGAATTACTTCCGGGAAATGCCGTAAAAGTAACGATTGAAGAACTGGAAGACGGAAATAGAGTAATCAGACTATGACCGGACAATATATCGTACAAGGAATCTTTGCGCTAGCAGGAATCGTCTCCCTGCTGGCGTCATTGCTGAACTGGGACTGGTTCTTTACAACGCGCAACGCACAAACCATTGTCCGGAATGTAGGACGCAACCGGGCAAGACTCTTCTATGGGATACTGGGAATTATCATCATTGGAATGGCTATATTCTTCTTTGTGGAAACACGGAAAGCCATCACTCTTTGACACATTTTTTCAGACAAAAGAACATAAGTACAAAAAACTACAAAAATATGTTCTTTTGTTCTTATGTCTAAAGCAACTGTCGTGACTTCATCTCCAGATACTTATTAATCACATCAATCGAAAGATTCTCCGGTGTAGTTAATAAAGAATAGATGCCATGTTGTTTCAAAGTAGATACAATCAGCCGCTTCTCGTAAGCGAACTTTTCTGCAATCACGTGCCGATAATACCCTTCCGTATCTTTTGCCGGTTGGGCGATATATTCCTTCAAATCGACATCTTCAAAAAAGACTACGAGCAAACGGTGCTGGCGGTTTAGTTGTTTCAGGTAAGATAATTGACGGTTCATTCCTCCTATGCTCGAGAAGTTAGTATATAGTACCAGCAGGCTACGTTTACTGACATGTTTGTTCAAATGAACGCAAAGAGCCGAGAAGTCTGTCTCCCCAAAAGTGGTCTGCTGGCTATAAAGACTTTCCAGCAATGTCTGCATATATCCCGATTGCTTGGAAGCAGGCACAAAAGTATCGAAGTGTTCATCGAAAGTCACTAATCCGGCTTTATCTTCTTTCCGCATGGCAACATACGAAAGCACCAGCGAAGCATTAATTGCATAATCCAGCAAGGTCATTCCACAGAAAGCTTGCTGCATCACTCTACCTTTATCGATCACATTATAAATCTGCTGTGAGCGTTCGTCCTGATACACATTCACCATAAGTTCATGCCGACGGGCACTTGCTTTCCAGTTAATCGTACGGTAATCATCCCCCTTTACATACTCTTTAATCTGCTCAAACTCCGTATGATGCCCAACCCGGCGAATACGTTTTATTCCCAGTTCTGTCAGATTATCACTTATTGCCAACAATTCATATTGATGGAGCATCAGATATGACGGGTACACTTTGATATCCAAAGGTTCTGCACAAGTATAGCGCCGGGATATAAAGCCGATTTTTCCGGTCACAAAAACTCTAATATGACCGAAAGAGTAAACACCACGATGAGTAGGTCGAAGACGATAGGTAACTGTTTTTCCCTCGTTTGCTCCAAGCTTCACCTGAAAGTCGACATCACGTTTCTGAAAGATAAAAGGGATCTCATCTATGATTTCTAAAGATACAGGATGCGGATAACTACTTTCTACCCGAATACTTACTTCATTTTCGTCGCCATTAGAGAAACGGTCGGCACACTGGCGGAAAGCATGGATTCCACGAATACGATAAAGAGAATATACGTCTGCCAGTACCACCAAAAGCAAGACAAAGAGTGCCCACTGCCCGATAACAAAGAACGGAGCAAAAACATATCCGCTACCCAACAACAGGATAACTACGACAAGGGCAATATGGAAACGACGAGTTAGAAACAAATGATTTATGATTTATGATTTATAATTTCTTGGGTTTACGATTTCTTCAACTTACAATTTACGTACAGTTTATAATTTACGATTTATGATTTCTTCGATTTATGTTATGAATAGAGTCAGACATCCAACGCGCAGCCCAAATCATAAATCAGAATTCATAAATCATAAATCTTTTCATTTTGGTACTTCCACTTTATCAATTAAGCGTTGCGTCACTTTCACTGGAGAATAGCCTTCCATTTCAGCTTCGGCAGTCAGGATCAGACGGTGCTGAAGTACATAAGGAGCTACAAACTTGATATCTTCCGGTGTCACAAAATCACGTCCCTGCAAAAGAGCATACGCTTTCGACGATTGCAGCATGGCTACAGATGCACGTGGAGAAGCTCCCAAATATACAGCTTTGCTGGTACGGGTCTGCTGTACAATCAATGCGATATATTGAAGTAACGTGCGGTCTACAAATACCTGATTCATAAAAGCACGAAGCGACAGCAGTTCTTCTTTGGTAATAGCGGGAACGATGTCGTCCAACTTCACCAATGCGGCATTGGTATGATGACGTTCCAAGATATTCACTTCCTCTTCCAATGAAGGATAATCCATCGTTATCTTCATCAGAAAACGGTCGAGCTGTGCTTCGGGAAGTTTGTATGTTCCCTCCTGCTCTACCGGATTCTGGGTAGCCAAAATCGTATAAAGATCTCCCATCCGGTGAGTCGTTCCATCAATACTGATCTGGCGCTCTTCCATTACCTCAAACAAGGCAGCCTGTGTCTTGGCAGGAGCACGGTTGATTTCATCGACCAATACAATATCTGCAAAAATCGGTCCCTGATGAAAATCAAAACCATTGGTTTTCATATTAAACACAGTCGTACCTAATACGTCACTCGGCATTAAGTCCGGAGTGAACTGGACACGACTGAAGTCTGCATCAATCAGACGAGCTGTCAAACGGGCCAACAGTGTCTTCGCAACTCCCGGAACACCTTCTATCAATACGTGTCCATTAGCCAAAATCGCTGTCAGTACCAAATCGACTGTCTGCTCCTGCCCAACTATGACGGAAGCAATCCGGTCTTTCAACTCTTGTATCTTCTCGGAAAAGAGAGTTAAATCTACTCGCTGTTCTGTATTCTCTTCCATAAATTTCTTCTTTAGATATGATTGATTATTTCATTCATTTTATCGATATATACCTTCATCTGCTCCGCATCAATAACACGTCCTCCGTAAATCACGGGTCTGACTTCGCGGATAAATTTAGCAATCTCTCCGGCATCCATTCCGGTTTTCCGGGCAATCCGGTGAAAAGAGCGTTCATCGTCGGCCACTTCTTCAATATCCACCTGAATCTCTCTCCGAAGTTCTTCGGCCAAATAGGAAAACTTCTTGCGAACTAAATCCGCATGGTCTTTCTTCTGAAAGTAAAGCGTGCCTATCAGTTCGGTAAATTCAAGAGATTTATTCGCCGGCTCGTGAATAACAGGGATCACCCGTTGCCGCCTCTTCGCTGTGAATATCATAAAGAGTATGATGGTAATCATCGTCAGATACAAAGCCCAACGAAGCGGTTCATGTGCCAGAAAATAACGGAAAGGTGATTGCTGCACCTGTGCCGTTTCTTTCATGTACCCCTCCGTGCGAACGATGGGAAGCTTCCCCATCTGCGACAACAAACGGAAGATATAGGTTGCATTTTTGCCGTCCAACATTCCGTAATTGGTAAAAATCAAAGGAGTGGAAACTAAAATAACTTCTCCTTTCCCCCACCGACGGGACATCGCTACAGGCATATAAACAAGACTATCCGTTGTCAACGAGTCCGCCTCTGTTTCATACCGGAACTCATTCGACTCAAAAACTCTTTGTGCCAACACCCTTTCCGGAAGTGAATCTCCCCAAAAATAAGAGGAGCACAACTGGGGATAAAAATAGAAAGTCTGACGGGGATAAACCGTCGAATCTCCTATCCAATGCAAGCTATCTTTTTTCAAAAATGAAGTTGCATATTTCTTCAAAGCCATCGGACTGAAGTAAGAATAGTAAGACCTGAACTGCAAGGTATCTTCCAAATATCTGCCGAACAAGGTACTCACCAACATGATCTTATCTCCGCGTTCCGCCATTTTCAACAGAGCGTTTACATCGACGTCCGACAATCGCAAATTATCAGAGATAACCAATATACCTCTGCGTTGCGTCGTATCTTCCTGCTCCAATTGATAAAGACTTTTCCTCGAAAAAGTGTAGCCCTGTGGCAAAGAAGAAGACAATACGGTATCGAATACTGCACATCCGAAAGGTTGCTCGTCATGATGTCCGAAAGTGGGCTTCCACACAAAATTCTTCGGCAAATGATATTCTATTGCAAACATGATGAATAGAAAAGCGACAATAAAGACAATAAACCAGCGACTTCCTTTCATGAGACGCCTCCTTTCTCTATTTCTTCCTGCAAGGTCTGCATTACCCGGAAAAGTTCTTCCGTCGCCTCAAAGTTGCCATAACGTACCCGCAGGAAATGATTGGTCAGTTGCCTGAAAGCCGGTAGCCGGACTTCATTGATATACTGGGTAGGCGTTTTATAAAGTTGCCAGTCAATACGTTCAGCGTCACTAAGTTGTTTCAAAGTTTGCAGATAGAGCAAACGTACTGCTTCCCGGTAATTCTGACGGGAAAGCGCTTCCGCAATCCCTCCCGGAAAATCTACTCCGTAAATGGTGTCTTCTTCAACTGTATAAGGCAACGCATTTTTATGCGAGACCATAAACAATTCCGGGCGTTTCCGATAGACAAACCAAACAATCAGCAATAAAAGAAGAATGGCAATACATACCAGGATAAGCCCTGAATACTCTTCAGCAAAATGACTGCCGAATATTTTACGCAACAACTCCCCAAACTGCCGACTGATCCACTCAAAGACATTCATCTCCGGAGTAATCAGTTCACAATTATAGTTGTATGCCGGATCAGACTGCCAGAGGGCAATCTGCGCCGTATCACAGACTAGTGTATCAGCCGGGGAAGTGAGATTCATCTAGTGGAGGTTTGGTTTAGAGTTTATCAAAATTGTCAATATCACTTTCTACCGTTATGCTGTCCACCACTTCCGATGCATGACCATACTGATAAACCAGACCGACGATACCGAATATAGCCGATAAGTAAGAACCATACAACATCAGGATAGAGAACAAATATTGCGCAAAGTTCAGTCCGACTGATGAAGAGGTTGCACCTCCGTCACTCATCGTAAAGATCATTTTTACAATATAGATCACATACCAGGGTATAGAAACGATTCCTTGTAACACACTGGCAATAATCCCCATCACAATTAAAATTAGAAAGACGCCTCCCCAGGTAGCAAATCCCAACCGGAATGTTTTTGCAAATGCCTCACCCAACGAAATGTCTTCAAATAAGTAGATGGGAGCCATTAATGCCAAAGGAACCATAAAGGCGAATAAAAGCGGGATGGTCAGAATGAGTGTGAAAGGTGTCAATACAGCCAATAAGACAATAAAGATCACCGCAAAGATGAATAAAAAGCTGCAGGCGATCCCCATCAAAAACAGTCTTTTAATATTACGGAGCAACAACGATTTTATATCGCCGAATACAATCCCGCTCAGACGTTCTTCCCGTTCATTATACAATCGTACCATCGCATAAATCAAGGAAGTCATCAACAAAGCTCCCAAACATGAAAAAAAGATAACTCCTGCATAATTCAGTGCAAATGAAGGTCCCAGAGCAGCTAAAGGATTATCACTTATTCCTCCGGACGCCTGCATAGCAGTAATATCTGTCATACTTCCCATTAAACCGCTAAAGTTTGCGGCTTGAATTAAGCATATAGGGAGTATCAGATAAGTTGAATACTTAAACAATTGTTTCCAATTCTCTTTTATAAAATCAAAAGAAGCGTTCAACTTCTCACCGAAAGGACGTTTCACATACATCGCAATCTTAGGTTTCTGTGATTCCATGTTTTTTTCTATTTGGTAAATAAATATAGTAGAATATAATAAATGCCAGAGAAGTGAATATCACGCCAAGCCTCAACACATCGGGAAGCTCTGTGTGCCGGGTAAGAAAACCTTCTATAAAGCCTGCCATAATGAATACCGGAACAGTGCCGATCACTATTTTCAAGCCTCGCTTCGCTCCTCTTCTGAAAGATTCCAGGCGAGAATAGGTGCCGGGAAACAGCCAGCCGTTGCCCAAAGCCAATCCGGCGGCACCGGCTACGATAATCGCCCAGATTTCAAGCGTTCCATGCAACCAGATGGCAAGACTGGATTCCCACAACAAATCGTGTTGATAAAAGAATGTTTGAAAAGCTCCTACCATGATACCATTGGAGAGAAGCATATACCCTGTTCCAAAACTGGTCAGCAATCCCATTGCAAAGCAGTTGAAAGAGACCATCACGTTATTAAGTGTAATGCCCAAGAACATCGGTACTTCGGAAGAACCATTATATACGGCCATCGGCTCACCATTGGCAATATTGTCGAGTGTCATATCCACATAACCGTTTCCCAATATCAGCCGGACAAAATCCGGGTCATTCGCTGCTGATAATACGCCGATTAATGCGCTGGCAACAAAAATCAAAAAGGAAGTCAGTAATTCGCGCCGTGCATCGTGCATGGTTCGTGGTACTTCCTGTGTCCAGAAGGTAACAATCCGTGTCCACTTCTCGCGTTTATTGCGGTAGATTTCGTTGTGCAACGCTGAAGCCAGATTATTCAGATAAATAGTAATACGAGAAGTTGGGAAATGTGTTTGGGCAAATGCCAGGTCAGCTGTCAAGTCCGTATACGCATCGGCTAGTTGGTCGGGGGACAGACTTGCCGCCCGCTCCACAACTTTCTCTGTCTCCTTCCATTTTTCAATGTTCCGACGAATAAACGTTACTTCTTTCATGCTTTTCAATAGATTTCGGATAAGTTTTGTCCGAAACCGGAAGCAAAAATAAGAGAATTATGATATATTTGCAACGGAATCCTAAAAATGTTTAACCTGAAATGGCAGAATCTACGATAATAACCGGACAATTCGTTCGTATCAGCCAAACGCCCGCCAGTATCGGCGAACGACTGATGGCTTTAATCATCGATTATTTTCTGATCGGGCTTTACATCTTGTCCACTATTACGCTCTTGTCTAAATTAAGTTTACCGTCAGGATTCAGTTTGTTCTTTTTTCTGTGCGTCGTTTATTTACCGATTCTCGGTTATTCTTTTCTTTGCGAGATGTTCAATCACGGACAGAGCTTTGGCAAAAAACTCATCAATATCCGTGTCGTAAAAGTAGACGGTTCTACTCCAAGCATCGGCTCTTATCTGTTACGATGGCTTCTTTTCCCAATTGATGGTCCCATCACAAGTGGCCTTGGACTTCTGGTCGTTTTATTGAATAAGAACAACCAACGATTAGGGGATCTAGCTGCCGGCACTATGGTAATTAAAGAGAAAAACTATCGTAAGATACATGTCAGCCTGGATGAATTTGATTATCTGACCCAAAATTATCATCCGGCATATCCGCAATCGGCTGATTTATCTCTCGAACAAGTGAATGTAATTACCCGGACTTTGGAATCCAGCGAAAAAGACCGGGCAAGACGTATCACGGCACTTGCCAAAAAAGTACAGGAATTACTTTCCGTTACTCCCCGTGAGGGTAATCAAGAGAAATTTCTTCAGACAATACTTCGCGATTATCAGTATTATGCATTGGAAGAAATATAACCAGAATACGCTGTTTCAGACTATTCAGGCAAGGGATTATTCTCACTGTAGTGAGAATTAATTCTCATAGCAATGAGTATTTTTTCTCATTATAGTGAGAACTTTTTCTCATAGCATAAAACTGTTTGAGAAAAAGCCCGCAAAAAAAAGGGGTATACTCACAGAGCACACCCCTTATCTTAATTTTATCTGCAATGAGACCGGACGTCGTTTAGTCCACCTGTCCCAGAGAGTTTCCGTATTCCATTTCTCCCTGAACCACAAAGAGGACTTCTTCAGGATCGTATTCCCCTATTTCATCCTTTTTGGCTTCCTTTACAATGTAAGCCACAACCTCTTCCAAATCGATGTTAACATAGCCGTCTTCATCGGGTTGAGCGTCGAGAATACCACTTTCAGAGTAATACTCGTCGATTAAATCGAGAAAATAATACAATTCATCGTCCGAAAACTTCCCTTTCAGTTCTTGAGGCAGATAGTTTTTGATAAACTCGATGGTCTTTTCGTCATCGGCATCTGCTAATAAAAAATCGTCTTCCAGTCCCATTTTTTTAAGTATTAAGTGATAAGTATTAAGTATTATCGACTATAAAAGCTTCTTCACCTTTTCTGCGAATACCGGTTTGCCAACTGCACCTACCTGTTTGTCTACTATTTCACCGTTCTTGAAAAACAATACAGTAGGAATATTACGGATACCATATTCAGCAGCCATATCACCATTTTCGTCTACATCGCACTTACCGATGATTACTTGTCCTTCAAACTCCGCAGCCAATTCTTCAATGATAGGAGCCACCATCTTGCATGGGCCACACCAAGGAGCCCAAAAATCTACAACAACCGGTTTTCCTTCTGCAAGAACCTCTTTATAGTTGCTGTCTGTAATTTCTAAAGCCATTTTTTTAAGTATTAATTATTAAATGTTATTTCGTTAGCTTATTCTCGCCACAAATATAATCAATTTATATGAAATCCCAGTTCGGGACGTTCCTTTAAATATGTTATTAAATCCCGCCCCACCGAAAGCTTAATCGGACGAGAAATCAAATCAATTGACATGTGACTTACATCGGCATCATCCGTCACTTTAAAATACAATTCCGTATTTCCCGGATGTTCTTTGGTCAGAGTGGCAAGCTCAGTAACCAAAGCCGAGTTCAAGACTGACAGAGGAATGATAATCGTGATCTTCTGTACCAGTTCTTCTTTCACGTCGGGAAGAAGTTCCATAGAAGTGATTTTCACCTCCAATTCATCCTGTCGCCATTGTTTCGCTTGACAACGGGCTTTAATATATAGGAACGTTCCTTCGTTGAGATATCCCTGATAAGTCACCCAGTCATTTCCCCAGAATGGGATTTCGGTAGAACCGGAATAATCTTCAATCTTAGCAATACCATACGGATTTCCATTCTTGCTGACTCCGCGACGAACACTAGTCACAATCCCTCCCATCGTTATTTCACGACCAACAAGTGCAGCTTTATCTTCCAAATCCGCCATCCGTGTATTGCAGACATGTTCCAATACGATAGAAAATTCATCCAACGGATGAGCAGAAAGATAGATACCTACCAAATCACGCTCACGATTCAGACGATCGAGATCACTCCAACGTTCTGCACCTTGAGGAATTTCAGGAGTTGCAACATCAATAACGTTTTCACCACCGAACAAAGAATTGAAAGCAGCTGCCTTATCTGCCTGATAACGGTTGCCATAACGCATCAACGTTTCCAGAAATACTTCACCCTTAGAATTTACAGCAAAGTATTGCTCCCGCTTCAGTTCCGGGAAACTATCAAACCCTCCGGCTAATGCCAGACACTCCATATTCTTCTTGTTGCAGGCATTCAGGTTGACACGTTGCACAAAGTCGAATATACCGAGGAAAGGACCATTCTTACTACGTTCCTCCATAATACTATGAACAGCAGCTTCACCTACACCTTTGACAGCCCCTAGTCCAAAACGGATATTACCATCATGGTTTACTGTAAACTTCAGGTTACTTTCGTTTACATCCGGCCCCAGCGTCTGAATACCCATTGCCTTACATTCGTCCATCAGTTTCGTAATATCGGTAATGTTCGACAAGCTTCGGCTCATCACAGCAGCCATATATTCAGGAGGATAATTAGCTTTTAGATAAGCGGTTTGGTAAGCTACCCACGAATAACAAGTAGCATGTGATTTATTGAAAGCGTATGACGCAAACTTTTCCCAGTCGGTCCAGATTTTTTCAAGAACTTTCGGGTCATGCCCGTTCTTACGCCCACCTTCAATAAATTTAGGTTTCATGTGGTCCAGCTTGTCACGCAGCTTCTTACCCATCGCTTTACGGAGTGCATCAGACTCACCGCGGGTAAAGTCCGCCAATAAACGCGACAGAAGCATCACCTGTTCCTGATAAACCGTAATACCATACGTATCCTTCAAGTATTTCTCCATTACCGGAATATCATACTCAATCGGCTTACGCCCATGTTTACGGTCGATAAAATCAGGTATATAATCCATCGGTCCCGGACGATAAAGGGCATTCATGGCAATCAAATCTTCGAATGTAGAAGGCTGCAATTCGCGCAGGTATTTCTGCATGCCGGCAGATTCAAACTGGAATGTACCAATCGTCCGTCCGTCACTATATAATTTATAAGTAGCCGGATCGCAGATGTCTATCGCATCGACGTCTACTTCAACATTACGACTTAAACGGATATTTTCAACGGCCTCTTTGATAATAGACAAAGTTTTCAGACCAAGGAAGTCCATCTTAATCAATCCGGTATCTTCAATCACCGAACCTTCATACTGGGTAACAAGCATTTTTTCGCCCGTTTCCTTATCATCAGCAGTGCTGACAGGTACCCAGTCGGTGATATCGTCACGACAGATAATCGTACCACAAGCATGTACACCTGTACCACGTACGTTACCTTCGAGCATCTTAGCGTACTTGATCGTATCCCGTACCAACGGATCGGATGATGCTTCCGCAGCTTGTAGTTCGGGAACATATTCAATCGCATTCCGCAAGTTCAGTTTCTTATCAGGAATCTTATCCGGCACTAATTTAGCCAATCGGTCAGACTCCGATAGAGGCAGCTTTTGCACACGGGCAACATCCTTGATAGCTAACTTGGTAGCCATTGTACCATAAGTGATGATATGAGCTACTTTTTCCTGACCATATTTATTCGTTACCCAACGAAGTACCTCTCCACGCCCGTCATCATCAAAGTCCACATCGATATCGGGCAAGGAGATACGGTCCGGATTCAAGAAACGCTCAAACAGCAAATCGTACTGGATAGGGTCGATTTTCGTAATTCCCAGACAATAGGCCACCGCCGAACCGGCAGCCGAACCACGTCCCGGACCGACCGACACACCCAATTCCTTACGTGCCGCATTGATAAAGTCCTGTACAATCAAGAAGTATCCTGGGAAACCCATCGTTTTCATGATATACAGTTCAAAGTTCATTCGCTCTTTGACTTCTTCCGACAGAGGTTCACCATAAATTCTCTTAGCTCCGTCAAAAGCTAGTTTCGCCAAGTAATCTCCTTCAAGTTTAATACGATAGAGTTTATCATAGCCACCCAAGCGTTTGATTTTTGCTTTCGCATCCTCTTCACTCAATACCACATTACCGTGCTCATCTTGAGTAAACTCATCAAACAGGTCTTTTTCCGTAAACTTCGCCCGATAGCCTTCTTCCGTCCCAAAATCTTCGGGAATAGCAAAAGTAGGCATGATAGGTGCATGGTCGATGGAGTAATATTCTACCTTGTCAAGAATCTCCAGCGTATTGCTCAACGCTTCGGGAACGTCGGCAAAGAGTTCGTTCATCTCTTCGCGTGTTTTCATCCATTCCTGTTTGGTATAAAGCATACGGCTAGGATCATCCAAATCCTTACCGGTACTCAAACAGATCAAACGGTCGTGCGCTTCCGCATTCTCTTCATCTACAAAGTGAACATCATTCGTACAAATTAGTTTGACATTGAACTTCTTAGCATATTCAATCAGATATTTGTTCACATTTACCTGCAACGGATAACATTCGTGATTAGCACGGGGAACAGTCGCTTTATGACGCTGCATCTCCAGATAATAATCATCCCCAAACAGGTTCTTATACCATTGTATGGCTTCTTCGGCTTCTGCAAATTGCCCGGCAGTAATCCGCTTCGGCACTTCACCACCGAGACAGGCCGAACAAACAATAAGTCCTTCGTGATATTTTTCCAGTTCGCTACGATCAGTACGCGGGCGCATATAATATCCGCGTGTCCATGCGTGCGATACTAATTTAATAAGATTATGATAACCTTTTTCATTCTTAGCCAATACAATCAAGTGATAACCACTTTGGTCGGGCTTACCTTCTTTTAAGTCCATAGTGCGGCGCGCAACATACATTTCACAACCGATGACAGGTTTGAAAAGCTTGTTTTCCGCTTCCACTATCTTAGCTTTGCAGGCAGCAATCTCCGCTTCTTTATCCGCGCACTCTATTGTGCCGGCCTCAATTCCTGCAATTCGCTTCTTCAGGTCTTTGACTTCACCTTTCGGACCGCTGTTCTTTTTATTAACGTAGTTCGTAAATTCCTTAATACCGAACATATTTCCATGATCGGTCACGGCAATACCCTTCATCCCATTTTGCATGGCTTTATCGACCAGACGAGCTACACTAGCCTGACCATCCAACAGAGAATATTGAGTATGGACATGTAAATGAACGAAATCCTGCATAATGATAAGTAGTTAATTTGAAGGCATAAAATTACTACCTCTTGGGTTATAAACAAAAATAATCCTCAAAAAGTTATCAACATTCGCATTTCTATGCTCATTTACTTGCTGATTTTTTAAATTAAGTATATTTTTGCAGACAATATCATTAAACAGCATTCATGGGCCGACTAAAGAAATTGAAGAAAATACGTATTCACCGCGAAGGAACACATATATTATGGGCAAGCTTTTTGCTATTGCTATTGATTAATGCAGCTCTTTATTGGGGAATCGATTGCAAAATACCTTTTTATGTGGTAGCAGTAGCGAGTATAGCAGTCTATCTGCTGATGGTGAATTTCTTTCGATGTCCGATCCGTCTCTTCGGGCAGGACACTGAAAAGATTGTCGTAGCACCCGCCGATGGAAAAATCGTCGTCATCGAAGAAGTGGATGAAAACGAATATTTCCATGACCGCCGCTTAATGGTATCTATTTTTATGAGCATCGTGAATGTACATGCCAACTGGTATCCGGTAGATGGTACTATTAAAAAGGTAGCGCATCATAATGGCAATTTTATGAAAGCATGGCTGCCGAAAGCCAGCACAGAAAACGAACGTTCTACGGTAGTGATCGAAACTCCGGAAGGAGTGGAAATACTCACCCGGCAAATCGCCGGAGCAGTGGCACGCCGTATTGTCACCTACGCTGAAGTAGGAGAAGAATGTTATATTGACGAACACATGGGATTTATCAAATTCGGTTCCCGCGTGGATGTGTATTTACCCATTGGCACGGAGATTTGTGTAAAAATGGGACAATTAACGACCGGTAACCAAACGGTTATCGCCAAACTTAAATAATTCTGTCACAATGACAAACGTTATTAAAAATAGTATTCCGAATACCGTAACCTGCCTGAACCTTTTCTCCGGTTGTATTGCTTGTGTCATGGCTTTTGAAGCAAAATATGAACTGGCTCTACTTTTCATCGCTTTAAGTTCTATTTTTGATTTCTTTGACGGATTGTTGGCTCGTGCACTCAATGCACATTCCATTATCGGAAAAGACCTGGATTCATTGGCAGATGATGTCAGCTTCGGAGTTGCTCCCTCACTGATCGTATTCTCCTTGTTCAAAGAAATGTACTATCCGGCAAATATGGAGTTCATCGCTCCTTATCTACCCTATTTGGCATTCTTGATTTCTGTTTTTTCTGCCTTGCGCCTGGCTAAATTCAACAATGACACACGGCAGACCAGCTCTTTTGTCGGACTCCCAGTACCAGCCAATGCTCTGTTTTGGGGCTCATTAGTGGCAGGGGCACATGACTTCCTGATATCAGACAACTGCCATCCTGTCTACCTTCTTATACTTGTCTGTCTATTTTCCGGACTACTGGTATCAGAAATACCGATGTTTTCTTTGAAATTTAAAAACCTGTCATGGAATGACAACAAAATCAGTTTTATATTCCTGATTATCTGCATTCCTCTTCTTCTATTTCTTGGAATTAGCAGTTTTGCCGCCATTATTGTATGGTATATTTTACTTTCACTTTTTACAAGAAAAAGTAAATAAACAATCTCTTGGCACGTTTGTTGTACTATGAGTTTTATCAAAGTAACAACATAAAAATCATAGTCCGATGCATATACTTTTATTCATACTCATTTTTATCATTGCCATTTTCGTATTTGGCCTTTCTATTGTCGGCTTCATACTAAGAACGATTTTCGGATTAGGACGTAGTTCTTCTTCATCCCGCCCGAAACAAACGGAATCAGGACGTACAAGCCAACAAAGCTATAACCAAACGAATCGCCGTTCAAATGATGATGAAGAAGAAATATATTCCGAGAATGTTCCGGAGAAAAGACATAAAAAAATATTCACCCAGGATGATGGCGAATATGTAGATTTTGAGGAAATCAAATAGCCATTACACTGCTTTCATTTCCGTTTCGCAGCAAAGAACTCTTTCATTAGTGCAGCACATTCGTCAGCCATTATCCCTTTTACAACCACTGTTTTAGGATGTAGAGCCGAACCGGCATATTTCTGATAGCCGCGTTTTTCATCTTCGGCACCAAACACAAGCTTGCCTGTTTGTGCCCAAGCAATAGCCCCTGCGCACATCACGCAAGGCTCAACGGTAACATACAGGGTACATTCGTTCAAATACTTACCACCAAGCACGTTGGCAGCAGCCGTAATAGCCTGCATCTCGGCATGAGCCGTTACATCATTCAATGTTTCTGTGAGATTATGGGCACGCGCAATAATCCGCTCTTTACAAACCACGACAGCTCCAACGGGAACTTCTCCCCGCTCGGCAGCCTTACCTGCCTCTATCAAAGCTTGTTTCATGAAGTAAATATCGTCCAGCATTCCCCGCTTTAATTTTTAATTTTCAACTATCGTCTCATATCATGTTCACCAAAAAGGGTGGGATAATCTTCTTCCATATTCTTATGGATAAACATGAGAATTGTTTCACGAAGCCAACGTGACTTGTTCGTTATCTTATATTTCTCAAGATAACGATCTACAATCAGCTGTTCTTCGTCGCTCAATAAAATGCTCATCCGTCGTTCCCTTTTGGTACACTCGGCATGCATTTTCAGGCACTTCTTACTCCTTTTTCTCATATCTTCTGCAAAATTACTTTTACTTCTGTAAAAACAAAGAATAAAAGCAGTAAATTTGCAAAAAAAGATGGCTGAACATAATGATTTAGGAAAATCCGGAGAAAATGCCGCCGTAGCTTATCTTGAGCAGAAAGGTTATCTTATTCGTGACCGGAATTGGAGAAGAGGACATTTCGAACTGGACATTGTAGCTGCAAAAGACAATGAACTGATTGTAGTAGAAGTGAAGACGCGCAGTGACACTCTGTTTGCAGCCCCGGAAGATGCTGTAGATTTACCCAAAATAAAACGTACAGTACGTGCAGCAGATGCCTATATCAGATTGTTTCAGATTGACACTCCTGTACGCTTCGATATCATCACTGTAGTAGGCAACGACGGGAGTTTCAAGGTTGAACACATAGAGGAAGCGTTTTATCCTCCTCTATATTAAAGAAAGCTGTGGATTTAGATATTCATCATTATAAAAGCCGTGAAATTCGTGCAATCTGCGCTTTAATTTATGATATAACCAATTATGAAAACATACTATAATTATTAATTCATTATGAATGTAGAAACTGTCAGAGAATACTGCTTGAACAAGAAAGGAGTCACCGAATCTTTTCCTTTCGATGATGTATCACTGGTTGTAAAGGTAATGAACAAGATGTTTGCTCTCATTGACCTGGAAGAGGCTAATCACATCGCACTAAAATGTAATCCGGAGAAAGCAATCGAATTGCGTGAACATTATTCGGGAATTGAAGGGGCTTATCATTTTAATAAAAAGTACTGGAATAGTGTCCGCTTTGACAGTGACGTAGACGATAAATTGATGAAAGAGCTTATTGACCACTCTTATGATGAGGTAATCAAGAAATTTACTAAAAAGTTACGCGCAGAATATGATGCTCTCCCCTGATACATTCCCGGTTTCATTGATTCATATCAACGAGACGAACTCTACCAACAATTATCTGCAATCTCTCTGTTCTGAACAGAAAGTGGAGGAACTAACTGTCGTTGTCGCCGATTTTCAAACTTCCGGTCGGGGACAGCGTGGAAATTCGTGGGAATCAGATCCTAGCAAGAATCTTCTTTTCAGCACCGTTATCTTCCCCGAGTTTTTGGAAGCACGACGTCAGTTTCTTATTTCACAGATTATATCTTTAGCTATTAAAGAAGAATTGGATACCTATACCACCGACATTTCTATCAAATGGCCGAATGATATTTATTGGAAAGAAAAAAAAATATGTGGGATGTTGATAGAAAACGATCTGATGGGGCGGAACATCAGTCAAAGTATTGCAGGAATCGGAATTAATATTAATCAAGAGATATTTCACAGTTCTGCTCCTAACCCCGTTTCACTACTACAAATCACAGAAGAAGAGCATGACCTATTCAAAATACTGAAAAATATCATGCTGCGTATCCAATCTTATTATAGTTTGCTCAAAAAAGGCGATACAACATCAATAGCCTGTCAATATGAAAAATCTCTTTTCAGAAGGGAAGGAATGCATCAATATAAAGATGCCAATGGAGAATTTCTTGCACGAATCGTTTGTGTAGAACCTGAAGGAAGATTAATATTAGAAGATGAGAAGCTGATTAAAAGAGGGTACATGTTTAAGGAAGTAGAATATTTACTGAAATAAGCTATTCTATTCCAGATCAAAACATTATCTTTGGAACGTGCGTTTTTATATAAAATTCTTTCATTTATGAAAACAAGACTAATTTTCCTTCTTCCATTGTTATGGGTATTAATAGGATGCGATGATTCAGATTCTGCAACATTGAATATATCAGAATCGAAGTTTGATAACATCAGCGCAAGTGGTGAATCATTAACGATAGATATTACATGTAGTTCCTCATGGACTGTAACAAGTAATAAACAATGGTGTATCCCCAGTACACAAAAAGGAGAAAACGATGGAAAGTTAATCTTATCTATTAATGCAAATCTGGAATCTAATTCCAGAACAGCAACTGTCACTATCATAAGTCATAAGGTTAGCAAAACTGTTCAAATCATCCAAAATGGCTCTACCAATACAGCTGAAGAATACCATTATGAACTCCCTGTAATCTTTCATGTATTGTATAAAGAAAATGAGAATTCTCTACAAAAAGTAAATTCAAGCCGTTTATCCCATATACTAGACAAAGTGAACAATCTGTATAAAAGCAAGAATAACAGTGTAGACATGAATCTTACTTTTACATTGGCAACAACAGATAAAAATGGAGAAACATTACCCAATCCTGGTGTAGAATATATCCAATGGTCAGAGTCATACCCTATCGATTGTGAAACTTTTATGAAGGATAATTCGGGAAAATATGTAAAATACTTATGGGATCCGAACTCATATATCAACATCATGGTTTATAATTTTACAACTGAACCGAATTCAAATTCAGTAACATTAGGTATCTCTCATATTCCTTTTTCTACTACAGGCGAGCATTATTTAGAAGGGCTTGGTGAAACAGACCGCTCTCATCTAACATTAGCAAATTTACAATTCCCACTATGTGTCTCCATTAATAGCCTATATATTAATGAAGAATCTACTCCAACAGAATATAGTACAGCAGACATTGCTGTCACGCTAGCTCATGAATTAGGACATTACCTAGGACTGCATCATGTCTTTGCCGAAACCGATAATGGCACGTGTGAAGATACGGATTATTGCAAAGATACTAAAAGCTATAATAAACAAGAGTATGAGAGCAATTGTGATTACATATATGAAAATGAGAGAGAAAAATACACATTTAAAAATTTGGTAAAACGAACAGGATGTAATGGTATAGAGTTTATCTCTTATAATATCATGGATTATGCTATTAGTTATTCAAACCAATTCACTCAAAATCAACGTGAACGTATCAGACATGTCTTATCCTATAGTCCTCTGATACCCGGACCGAAGAAAGGAGACATTGATACCCGAGCGCTTAATGAAGGACCTTTGGATTTACCAATACGCACTATAAAATAACAAATTGAATATAATTGAAAAGAGGTGAATCGCTTAGCGATTCACCTCTTTTTCTATCCTCAATATCTTATCCAATGTCTTTTGAGCTTCTGTTGATGGAAAACGCAAAATCACTTTCTGCAAAGAGTTACGCGCTTTCTCATACCGGGTAGTAAATAACTTCGATAATCCATCCCGGTAGCGGGCATACTGCATTTTAGTGGGAGAAGAAAGTTTTTTATAATCCGTCTCCAACTTTTTTTTCTCCTGTTCTGCTGTCAAATAATAATAGTTTCCTAAAAAGATATTAGCCGCCAGATTATCCGCCTCAAGTTGCAATATTTTTTCGTACATACGCAAAGCATCTTTCTCCTGCCCGCGACATACCTGCATTTCTGCGCAAGCTTCCAAACAATCTACATTATTAGGAGCCTTTTGCAGTAATTCCTTGTAAAATAAATAGGCTTTGTCGTAATTCCGATTCTTTTTATAGGCAAGCGCTAATTCTGTAGCCAGTTTGGAGCTAATTTCACTGTTCTTGTCTACATTCGTCCAATAATACATTTCCGTACGGTCTATATTCAGAGCGATTGTCTGCCGGAAATAGCTCACAGCCTGCCCATTCTGCCCTGCCTCAATGGCAGCAGACACTTTTTGTAACATCTCATCAACCGACTGCGCATTCAGTACCAGCGGCAATGAAAATAAAGAGATAAGAAAAATAGTTAAGGTCCTCATAATCCATCTGATTGCTATTTAGTTCGTGACACACAAAGATACAATAAAAAAATAAAAAATGTACCTTTGTTCGCGAAAAGAACAATCAAATTGATAAAAGTGTTTTTATACAATGACAGATAAAAAAAAATCCTCCGTAAACAGACGAATATTACAGATAGCCATCCCATCGATTATATCGAATATTACCGTTCCGCTACTGGGACTTATCGATGTCACGATTGTAGGACATCTCGGTTCTCCGGCGTACATTGGAGCCATTGCAGTAGGGGGAATGTTATTCAATATTATCTACTGGATTTTTGGATTCCTGCGCATGGGAACAAGCGGAATGACTTCACAAGCGTACGGTCAGCATGATTTAAACGAAATCACCCGGTTACTACTACGTTCTGTTGGAGTAGGATTATTTATAGCACTTTGCCTGTTGATACTCCAATACCCTATCCTGAAACTGGCATTTACACTGATACAAACCACACCGGAGGTCAAGCAACTGGCAACAACCTATTTCTACATCTGCATTTGGGGAGCTCCTGCCACATTAGGGCTTTATGGATTCGCCGGCTGGTTTATCGGGATGCAGAATTCACGTTTTCCCATGTATATCGCTATTACTCAAAATATTGTCAACATTGTAGCCAGTCTATGTTTTGTCTACTTATTGGACATGAAAGTAGCAGGAGTGGCAACAGGGACTTTAATTGCCCAATATGCAGGTTTCTTCATGGCTATTTTGTTATACATGCGTTACTATAGTGTGCTTAAAAAACGAATCATATGGAAAGAAATCATACAGAAACAAGCCATGTACCGTTTCTTTCAAGTCAACCGGGACATATTCTTCCGTACCCTCTGCCTTGTTATAGTCACTATATTTTTTACCTCTGCAGGGGCCGCCCAAGGAGAAATCGTATTAGCCGTAAACACCTTGCTCATGCAATTATTTACCTTGTTTTCGTACATTATGGACGGATTTGCTTATGCCGGTGAAGCACTGACCGGCCGTTACATTGGTGCCAAAAACCAAACAGGCTTACGTAACACAGTGCATCACCTTTTCTATTGGGGATTCGGTCTTTCACTGGTATTCACGATTCTCTATACAGCTGGCGGAAAAGAATTCCTGGGATTACTAACCAATGACACTTCAGTAATCAGCGCTTCAGACACTTATTTTTACTGGGCACTCATTATTCCGTTAGCCGGTTTCTCCGCTTTCTTATGGGATGGCATTTTTATCGGTGCCACTGCTACCCGGCAGATGCTTTACTCCATGTTAGTTGCCTCTGCCAGCTTCTTTGGAGTCTATTACGCTTTCCATCCCCTTTTAGGAAATCACGCCCTGTGGCTGGCTTTTCTCGTTTATCTTTCATTGCGGGGAATTGTACAAACCCTTTTGGGAAGACAAATAATGAAAAAAGTAATCGTATCCCGGTGAGGCTATCCGATAAATTATCTCTATATTTGCGGCAAACAATAAAAAGCAAAAGGTATGGCAAAGTATAAAAGAATCTTACTAAAGCTTAGTGGAGAGAGCTTAATGGGCGAAAAGCAATATGGCATTGATGAAAAAAGACTGGCAGAATATGCTGAACAAATCAAAGAAATCCACCAGCAAGGGGTACAGATTGGTATCGTTATCGGAGGAGGCAATATATTTCGCGGACTAAGCGGAGCCAATAAAGGTTTTGATCGTGTGAAAGGAGACCAAATGGGAATGTTGGCTACCGTAATCAACAGTCTCGCTCTAAGTTCTGCTCTTGTGGCTACCGGTGTAAAGGCACGTGTGTTGACAGCAGTCCGGATGGAACCTATCGGTGAATTCTACAGTAAATGGAAAGCTATCGAATGTATGGAGAACGGCGAAGTAGTCATTATGTCCGCTGGAACGGGAAATCCTTTCTTTACTACTGACACCGGTTCTTCACTTAGAGGCATAGAAATCGAAGCAGACGTTATGTTGAAAGGTACTCGTGTAGATGGTATTTACACAGCTGACCCCGAAAAAGATCCTACCGCTACCAAATTCGACGATATTACATACGATGAAGTACTGAAACGTGGTTTGAAAGTCATGGATTTGACAGCGACTTGTATGTGCAAAGAAAACAATCTGCCAATCGTCGTATTTGATATGGACACAGTAGGCAACTTAAAGAAGGTTATCAGTGGAGAAGAGATAGGTACGTTAGTACATAACTAATTTTTCACTACCGATATTCATTTGTCTATCAGATGATACTCTACTCTGATAAGACATTGATTATTCATTTAAAAATAAGAAGTGCGAATTTTGCAGTATAGCTTTAATCAAAACTAATCCTGTAAAATTCGCACTTTGTTTTTCCTCTCAAATATTATATAGAAACAAACACCTATTTATCAAAATACTGAATCAAATCATACGCATTAAAATTCAATTCGCGGGCAAAGAAAGATAAATAAGGAAAGAGTTGATAAGAATTATCATAAAGACCTTTATTAGCAGGTTTCGACGAATTATCCGTACCATCATCATCCTGATATTTGAACCAATGCCATCCGATACAATTCTTAGCTTCAAGCAATCCTAATGTAAAATGCTGATAAGCATAAGCTCTCTCGTTTTGTGTAGGGACAGAATATCCGGCTCCCGACTGGTTATTCAGATCAGAGTCCTCCACCCCTTTCGTATAAAACTCACTTACAAGAAACGGTTTGTCCGCCCAATTAGCCCAATCAGCAATCGCTGTTGTCAGTTCAGGACTCCAACGACTATAATAGTTGATAGAAATAACATCACAATATTTTCCGGCAGCTCTCACTACTCCTTCCATATATTTAGGAGTTCCATGTAATCTAGTTCCCAGATAAAGCAACTTATCATCTACTTTCTTCACTGCCTCTTTCACTGCTTTATAATATTTCTCTGCTACAATCCCGGCAAACTCATTATTCAAGTCATCCGTCACACTTTGCGTACCTTTAGAATCCATAAAAGCTTTCGCCGCAACATAAGCCGGATCACTTGAGTTACTGATAGCCAGAAAACGATCCAAAATCCGGGAACTGTTTGAAGAGAAGTTTATCTCATTATCAGAAAAGAAACCTAGCACATTAGGATCCCGCAAATAATCTGCGAAAGCACTACCTGCCAAATATGATTCACACCATTCAGTCCATCCATTATAAAACACAAGACCTGCCGCGTTATCATCGCTTCCTCCGGGATAATTATAAGACTTCGCACTCTTGAACTGGCTTAAAAAAGCAAATGAAGGCGCCAAAGTTAACGGACTGCTCGGATTGGAAGCATTATGAGTCTGAATCAGTGAATAAGTTCCTGTGCAGAAAGCACCTGTACCGTGAAAGCCGATCTCACTCAATTCACGTTGAGTAGTAGACAACCATTTTTCGTCAGTTCCAAACCTGCTATTCCAGGCCGTTTTATTACGACTGGAAGTTCCCTTACGCAAAGAAGTCGCACTACGTTCCAGATGCAGACAACCTTCCGGATCAACCAACCACCAACGTCCGTCTATTTTCTTCGTATAAAATCTTCCCGTAGCCGCCTGTTTCGGAAGTGTAGTCGAACTTCCGTATTTATTAACCGACTCCTGATACGCTTTCAACGTTTTAATAGCCGGCTTATACCCGTCCATATACGCAATAATACGTGTATTCTCTGTTTTCCAACTAGATATAGGCGGATAAGCACTGGAATACTTAACACTGATAGGGCGATACATATTGGCATTTAATGACGGAGTATACATCACAGAAGCTCCGGGAGCAGGCAAATCCTCCGGATATTCCGACTCTACATCTCCCCCTCCCATCACTATGTCAGGAGGCATAAAATTAGGATCTTTATCATCATCATCCGTACAAGACACCATAGGAATAGAACTTATAAACAGAAAAGTTCCCAATATAAATAGTTTTTTCATGGTATGTATTTTATTTATTATTAGTTGATTGTTGGTCGAACCAGTCAGCCAAACGATAAGCGTTGATATTCAATTCTTTCATAGCATCAGCCAACGGTTTATAAAAATTGTATTCATTATCTACCAGTCCCTTGTTAGAGTCCAGATTCGAAGGATCTACCCCTTTTGCCGTCGGATCATTATCCTGATAACGGAACCAATGCCATCCGACACAATTCCCACTTTCCAATAATCCTAAAACAAAATGCTGGTAGGCATATCCACGTTCCTGCTGGGTTTGAACGGTGAAACCTGCCCCTGTTGTGTTTGCCAGCCCTGAATCCATTCCTTTCGTATAAAATTCCGTGATGATGAAAGGTTTTTGAGCCCATTCGCCCCAATGCTTCATGGTCTTCTCATTCGGTGTCCATGCACCATAGTAGTTAATAGCAACGACATCACAATACCTGCCTGCCGCTTCCACAATCTGGCGGACAAACTTAGGTTTTCCATGTAGACGACTACCTAAATAAAGGTGATTGGGATCATACTTCCGAATCGCTTCCGACACCACTTTGTAGTATCGTTCCGCTACTACTCCCGCAAACTCTTCCCGATGTTCGTCCGTAATTTGTTGCAAAGTAATACCCTGCTGTTTCAACCAGGATTCTGCATACAATCTTCCCGGATCATTGGGATTCTTCAAAGTCAGATACCCCTCCAGATTCTTCGGCCCGAACGGCAATTCATTATCCGAAAAATAGCCGATGATATTTTTATCCGTTTTATTTGCGACCAGTTTTTGTGCCATCTCATCGCAATAGGTTTCGAACTCCGGGTCAAAAACGAAAATACACTGATTAGGATATCCCGTATTACCAGGTAACTGATAAGTTCCTCCTCGTTTCTTCCCATATCCACTCATCAGGTTCAGAATGATTGAGCGAGTCAGTACCTCCTTATGAGAGGCATTGTAAGAGGCAATAGCTTCTTCATTACTCCAGGAGCCGGCCCCGGAAAAGCCCAGCGAATGAATCATCCGTGCCGTTCCTTCGATCCATTTTTCCTCCGTACCGAATTTGTCCAGCATTGCTTGTTTATTGCGTTCGGAAGTACCTAAACGTACTCCTACCACCACTTTCTGCAAATGCCGATACCCATCGGGATCAATCATCCACCATCGATCTCCGATACGTTCTACCCTGAAAAATCCTGTAGCCCGATGCCTGGAAGCATCCAAATCACTTCCATACTTATTCACACGTACTTTACCAGTAGGTTTGAACCCATCCAATTGAGCAATAGTACGGGTATCATACTCTTTCCAAGGCAGATTTTTCTGTCCTTTCACCCACGGACGGGCAGTGACCTTAAATGTACGTCCCTGGGCATAACCAAACTGGGATAACAGCAGTAAAAACAATATAACTATACTATTTTTCATCATCTAATATTCTTTTACGATTCGTATTGCATTTAAAATGGGCACAGACTCCACCGCTCCAAAACGAACAACAAGCCCCTTTCCTTGTGAAACCGGAACAATATATTTCTTAATAACCGCACGTTCGGAACCGTATTCTTCTGCAATATTCAGTTGCTTGGCAACAGATACTCCATTTATATCCACAGAAAATACCCGGTTAATATAGTCCTCCCTCACCACATCATTTCCTAAATTATACACCAAAGCCTCTCTTTTATTTTCAGAAGTAAGTTCTGTCCAATACAAATATACAGCATAAACACCATCCGGTACATCTGCCTTAAAAGCTTCAATGCCTACTCGCTGTGTCTGGAAGACAGGATCCTGATCCGTCCCCAGTATATCTGTATCGCTGGCCGGCAAAGAACCGTAACGAGTTTTGTTCGGAGCCACTTCCCCACCAATATATCCCCATGAACCTTCTGCATAAGCCTGTTCGGGTATCCAGCACATCTCTGCTATCCGGTCCTCAAAATAGCGTCGAGCACCCAGTAATACATTGATTTCCGTAAAGCCATTCTTCACATTGACACATTTAAAATCACAAACATACTGGTCACGATATTCACGTCCCTCCTTTTCAATCACAGCATCCACCACATTCTTTCCGTTTACAAAAGGAATGTCCACGGAAACCACCTTATCTGCTACCGGATATACTCCCAAACTTTTTCCATTCAAAAAGACCTCCACCTTATCCGCGTTAGTATAAACTTTCAGCGGTTGCGTACAACTCTTTCCATCCCGACTGGCTCCTGCCCTATTCTTCCAAGATTTAGAAGCAATATGCAGGACAGGTGACTCTTTCAGATAAGCCTGATAAAGATAATATCCATCCTTACGTTCTCTATCCGTACTTACCAACCCTTTATTGTTCACATGAGGCATAGCATTTCTTCTGGCTTCGGAATAAAAATCATTCAAATTCCAGACCATAGCCCCCACTATATAATCCCTCTTTAGAATTTCAGGCAAATAATGTTCATGATAGACAGAACCAAACTCACAACTAAAATCAAACCGCACCGGCGAAAAAGAATGAATACGAGTATCTACATCCGCCCCATATTCGGTAATAAGCAACGGTTTATGAGGAAACTCCTTGTGAAGTTCTTCCAGTTTCTCTTCAAATCCGTCCAAATTACCACCATACCATCCATTATAAAGATTAAATCCCAATAACATCGGCAATTCAGTAATCCCTGCTTCCTGATAGATTTGGGAAGCAGAATGACAAGGCAACATGGTATAGCGTTCCGAGTCCAGACTTCTGATCTGCGCCTCAACAGCCGAAGCTATTTGATGAAGAAACTTCATATATTCCGCCCGTTCTTTCTTGTTGTCAGGATTAAAGGGAGGACGCAAAAGCACTTCATTCATGTAAGCCCAAATGATGACAGACGGATAATTATAGTTCTGACAAACCATTTCCGTAGCCTGTTCCACACAGTTGTCCATAAACGCCCTACTTTGAGTAATGGCATTTACAATCGGAATTTCAACCGAAGTCAACAGCCCCAACTTATCACACATCTGCATCACAACCGGATCTTGCGGATAATGAGCCACTCGCAGGAAATTACTTCCCATATCCTTACTCAACTGTATATCCCGGATATGCATTTCATCCCGCAAGGCATTCCCCATTCCTTTGTAATCCTGATGCCGGCTGGTACCAATCAATTTCCGATATTTTCCGTTCAGGAAAAAACCTTTCTCCGCATCAAAATGATATTCACGGATTCCCAGCGGATTAACAACGCAATCGAGAACTTCTCCCTTTTTATTCTTCAAACGGCTATACACCTTATATAAATAAGGAGAATCAACATCCCACCGTTTGGGTTGCGCAATAGTCATCAACGCTTCAAAGGCTACATTCTTCTCTCCTGCCTTCACATTCACTTTCTTTGCGGAAAGTGCCACTCTATTGCCGTCTGCATCCAAAATCTCCGTTTCAAGAATCAATGCCTGATTACTTTTCAAAGCATTGGACAAGAATGTTTTTGCACACACTTCCGCTTGAGCGTCTGTTATTCCAACAGTTTTGAGATATACTCCACTGGAAGCATAATGGGTGGTAGACAGTTGCACGGGCGAAGTATACACCAGATAAACATCCCGATAAAGTCCGCCGAAGAAAGTAAAGTCTGCCGAAAGAGGAGCAATATCCGGATTATAAGAGTTGTCAACACTCACTGCTACCAGATTGCGTCCGGTATGAACATAGTCAGTCACATCAAACGTAAAAGCAGAATAACCACCTTTATGATTCCCTACCAACTTTCCATTCACAAATACATTTGTCTCCTGATTGGCTCCTTCAAAACAAAGATAAACTCTTTGACCTGCAATCAGTTCCTCCACTGTCACGGCTTTCCTGTACCAGCCTTTTCCCCGGAAATAACCGGGGATTTCATCTTCTGCATCTTTTGAATTCCAAGTATGAGGAATGGAAACGTCAGTCCAACCGGACACATCAAAGTCAGCAGTGGACGCGTCTCCCTCAAAGAGGGAGAACTTCCAACCATCGTTGATCGTTTGCGTCACACGCTGACCGCAGACCGTGCTGGCAACAATCAATAACAAGCAGGCTAAGATTATTTTTCTATATACCTTATACATTCCTAATACCATTATTTCGAGATTGAACGGACTGCGCGAATATATCTTGCCCCAGACTTTTTCCCATTTGCTTTATCCCAAGCAAGCGGTTTTCCAAAACGTACATAAAATGCATTTGTACCACTTGACGTTTCACGACTAGCCCAATAAGAATCTCCGGTAGAAGAAGCCGCTGCCGTATTCATAGCAGTTCCTCCTACATTAGTAACTATCAGATCCCATGCCGCACGATTTGCTTTCTCAAAATCAGTAATCGCATTCGGATTATCCTCCGTCGCATCTGCTACTTTAGTCCCATTATAGGTTTCAAACATCTGTTCCAGATCCGATCTTGTAGGCCAATACCATCCGGAACCTTTATCCATGCAATATTTAAGAGCAGGCATTTCCGCTGCATTCGGCAATGCTGCCAAGGCAGTAGTATTTGCCAAACCGTTATCATTAGATAAAGTCAAACCAGTAGAAGCCGGAGAGCCTGCTGTAGACCATGCCAAATTCTCTCTGTCCAACGACATAATCTTAGCCTTACCACGATTAGTTGCATCTACCCAGAAAACAATGCCTCCTTTCAACGATCCATTATCCGCAATTACCTGTCCCACCGCAAACTCGGAACTTAAAAGTCCTCTCTGTGTAATCGTAACCTCTTGTTTAGGCGCATTCGCTCCGCTTCCGGCTGTTACCGTAGCAGTCGTTACCCGGCTAGAACTATTCAGATTGGGAGATAAAGTCCAAAAATAAAGAGTTTTACTTGTTACATCAACATACGCTTTCACCCAAGATTCATCAGTGATATTTATTGCAAATTCCGTCTCATCAGAAATCATTGTAATTACCTCTGATTTTGCTACCGCATCAGGAGTAATAGTCACCGCATTGGTACTCAATTCGAGGGAAGCGTCTCCCTCGGCAGCTACATTTTGATTCACTGTTACCTCCACTGCTTTTGCGGCTGCGCCAGTACCGGCTGTTATTGTAGCAATTGTCGTACGAATATTACCAGTGGTATTTTTTGATTTTGCCTTGAACGTAACTGTAGTACCTGAAATAGTATATGAAAGCCAGGAATCATCTGCCAACACTACGCTGAATACACTCTTATTGGATGTCAACGTAACATTTGCTTCCGCTTCGTTAGCACCTTCCAATGTCACAGGATTGGGAGCCACCGTCAGAGTTGCCGGCTCTTCAGGATAAGTATAATCACCAATTGTGCGCATACATCTCACAAAACGGTTGGTAGCTGTTTTATTTCCTGCATCAGCACCAGACTTTCCGAAACGTACCCAATAAGCCTTATCCCCTGCTGCATTTTCCGTACTCGACCAATAGCTTTCCCCATTGCCCGAACCGGCAGCCTCGTTTATTACATCACCCTGCAAATCGGTCAACATCTTATCAAATGCCGCACGTGCCGCTTTTTCAACTTCCGTCAACTTATCAGGTACAACCGAAGCAAAATCCGGGTCAGCATGTCCAATACCGTTGTAAACATCAAACAACTCCCATAACTCATCACGTGCAGGCAGATACCATCCCTCACCCAGCGACTGACAGTATGCCACTGCATCATTTGCAGCAGGAGCAGTAAACAAAGCCGTATTGGCATATCCATTCACTGTAGAAAGCGCATTATGAGACATCACAGAGGCCTCAAAAGGATTTCCTCCCTGACGTTTTACAGATACAGCTTTTCCTACCATCTTGTCCGAAGGATCCACCCAGAAAATCATACCGATACCATCATCTACACTTTGTCCTACCTTCAAAGAAAGGTCCGGTTCTTTGGAATCCTGTGTAACCGTCACTTCCACTGTATATGAACCGCAAGTCAGTTTCACGACAGTACTCCTTGCATCCTCACCGTCATTCTGCGTCAAGGCAGTGTATATTACACTTTTAGCGTTTACATCTACAGAAAGCCACTCCGCTTGATATTGAGCAACAACCTGACCGACATTAGTATATAATAGCGATGTGACGGAAGAACCCGCCGCTTTTGCCAGGTTTACTTTTGTATCTTTACAATTAAATTCAGGCATCACACGTACCGACGCATCATCGACACAGGAAAGCAGCCCCAGATTTAAAATCAATAACAGATATATTATTCTTTTCATACTCATTCATGTTTTACAGATAATCAATCGCTTAATACCAATTCTCATTCTGCGGAAAATTCTCTTTCCCCATCAAGTCAATCTGCTCCTGTGGAATAGGCCAACATTCGTGCTTTCCAACTACAAAACTGGTACGACATTCCGCATAATCTTTATCTAAATAAGGATTTTCAGCTTTTGTCTCGCCATAATGCGCTTTCACCCTTTCACCCAAAAGCCCCAAACGTTTTAGTAAAGGCCAACGGACTCCCTCGAAGTTCAGTTCACGGGCATATTCATCCAAAAGAATATCTTGCGTCAGAGGTCCCGCAAATTTGTCATTCCCGGCACGTTCCCATGTTTTATTGTAACAGCGCAGAGCATCCGTGCTCATTCCTCCGTCACGGCGCATATACGCTTCTGCCGCCATTAAGTAAGTTTCAGCCAGTCGATAGACAATCAAATCCTTGAATCCCGTTGTCCGGTCCGGATTATCGGCCATAGTCCACTGATCAAAGTATTTTTTCGACATGAAATGCAACGTCTCACAATAACTGGAACTTTTCGCAAGGGGAATCAATTCGCCATATTTAGGAGAAGTAGGATCATTGTATTTGAAACGGTGTACGAACAATTCATTGTATCGTGTATCTTTAGCCTGATCATACAAACTCAATAAATAGGTATTCGGATAAATACGTCCCCAACCATATCCACCCTGATCGGCCGTATTGATACAACCTGCAATTTTATTGATTCGGGTAGTGGTCTGAATAGAGATACGATGTCCGGCAACCGGAGTTCCGGAACCTCCTCCACCCAAGTTTTGTGAATATTGGAAACTCCACAACACTTCCGGGGATTTCAAATCTGCGCTATTAAATACATTCTCGGCCTTCTTTTCCATTGAGTAAATGCCCTCCTGTTTAAAGATGTCTTCACATTCCTCAATGGCTGTATCCCAATCCGATTCCCACATGGCAACCTGTGCACGGACATGTTTGGCAGTCGCTTTCGTTACCCGTCCATACAATACATTTCCGTTATTTTGAGGAAGCGACCAGTCCAGACCTTTCATCGCATCATCCAAGTCAGTCGTCATCAGTGTCATCAGTTCTTCATGAGAAGCCGGTTTATACTCCCGTTTCAGATTATCGACAGTGGTTGGAGTGACATTCAGATAAAGGCGGTCAAAGCGTTTCCAAAGTTCAAAATAGCTCCGTCCTCTGAAGAATTTCGCTTCACTCCATGCGTGCAATACGTCGCTGTCATCCAGTCCCAAGGCTTCTGCCGCTACAATAATTTCATTTGCTTTTCCGATAATCCCATAGTGATGTTTCCAGAACTTATTGACATCTCCAGTACTTGGAGTAAAACTTGTATTCAAACGTCCGATTGAGGTAGAAACACCTGCTCTAAGTATGGCAATATCCGTATTAAAGTCACACATGGTAACGATGTACAGATTAGATTCGTTATTATCCGCTCCACCCGGCAATTCACGTGCCAGGGAATACAATCCTGTAACGGCAGTATTCAATCCTTCGGGAGTAGTGAACAGATAATTATTCGTCACGTCTGTTTTTGATTCCAGATTTAATAAATCCGAGCAGGAAGCGGTCAACATTCCGCAAATGACAAAGGCTGTATATATTAACTTTTTCATAAGGATTCTTTATTTTAGAATGAAACATTGACACCAAACACATATTGTCTGGACTCCGGATAAGACCCTGGAGTCAGTTCGGGACTATAAGATTTAAACTCCGTAAATGTCAGCAAGTTAGTAGCAGTTGCATACAATCGTAATTTATGAATCGGAGTATTCTTCAATAGTCGGGTGGGGAAAGTATATCCCAGTTGTAAGGTGCGTAAACGGATATAAGAAGCATCCTGAATGGCAATGGCACTCAAATATGCAGGGTCCGCACTATAAGAAGGACGTGGGAATTTGTTCGAAGGATTGAACGGAGTCCAATAATCCACCTTCACCCCATTCAATTTTCCACGTAAAGAACCACCGGAATTATACTCGTACAAATAACCGTTCTTAATCTTTCTGCCGGAAACTCCATACCAGTCCATGAACAGGTCAAATCCTTTCCAGTTCCATGTAGAAGAAAGGGAGAGTGTAAACTTCGGATCTTTACGGATAGGTACCCTGTCATCAGCTGTAATCTTTCCATCCCCGTTGTTATCACGCACCTTGACCATTCCCGGTTCAATAGCGCCACCGTAATTAATCGGACTGTCGACCACACCGTCATTATCACTATCATAGGTATTTTTCAGTGTATAGACCAGATTTCCCGTACCATCACGAGTGATATCAAAATCATCATACTGAAAAATTCCATCTATCAGATAATCATAGTATACATTGATCGGTTCTCCGATAATCCACCCCTGGGCTACCTGACTTGCCGGTTTCCCGTTCTCATCGAGAGTATCGTCAATACGGATAATCTCATTCTTATACATGCTGAAATTAGTTCCGAGTGTCCAGGTAAACTCCTTTGTACGTACCACGTCACCATTTAAAGAAAGATCGATACCACTGGATTTCGTCTTTCCCAGATTATCTAGCATGGTAGTATATCCGAGTGACGCATTCAGGGAACGTTTCACCAACAAATCCTTCGTATGAGTATTATAATACTCAACCGTACCATTCAGACGCCCATTGAAGAAACTAAAGTCAACACCAAAGTTAGCTGTTGCAGACTGTTCCCATTTCAGGTTTGGATTAGACAGTTCCTTGCCCGGCAAATATCCCATTTGAAAAACATTTCCAAACTCATACCCTTTATTATCAGCCAGTCCCAAGGTAGTATAATTGCCGATACCGTTCTGATTACCTACAATACCATAACTCACACGCAGTTTCAGGTTATCAATCCACGACACATCTCTTAGGAAACTCTCCTGATTGACACGCCAGGCAAAAGCTGCCGACGGGAAAGTTCCCCATTTATTTTCTTTTCCGAAACGGCTGGAACCGTCACGGCGGACAGCCACGTTCAACAAATAACGATCTAAAAGCGAATATTGCGCCCGAGCCATGAAAGACACCAAGTTATTTTCATTAAACTGACGACGAGGCTTGCCTGTAAACTCACCTTGAGAAATGAAGTTCCAGTCTTTATCCACCGGAAGATTCTCAACCGAGTACCCGACAGACTTCGAACCATTATGGTCGACAGACTGAACGCCGGTCAATGTCAACTGGTGTTTCTTGTTCCGAATAGGCACTTTATAGGTCACAATGTTCTCAACCAGCCAGTTCTGTGTACGCGATTCGTCAAGAACGGCCGTTCCTCCGCCTCCCGGATATTGGGAATCTTTATAAGAACCGTCTTCAGACGTCTGATTATAAACAGAAGTATTCAGACGATAATTGAATCCCTTGAAAGGTTTCACATCCATAAAAAAGTTCAGGCGGTAATTATCACGGGTTACTTCACGTCCATAATGTTCGGCACGGTACAAAGGATTATAATTTCCTTCCGAGTTGATATATTTTGTATACTTGCCATCCGCATCATATATCTCCGCCAATGGAGAACTGGTAATAAAATCATTAAAGTTACCATCCTCACGATCTTGTTTTGTCATCGCATAAGAAGAATTGATACCGAAACTAATCCATTTAGCTATTTCAAAGTCCAGATTCAGTCTTAAAGAAAACTTCTGATACCCCGATCCGGTAACCACCATTCCTTGTTGGTCAAAGTAGTTGGCACCTGCCGATACTTTGATTTTTTCTGTTCCTCCACGTACACTGACGTCGTGATTATGATAGATTGCATTTCTGAACATTTCTTTTTCCCAGTCGATAAACTTTCCACTGGCCCATACCCGCTGCATCACCTCGTCTTCCAACGCTTCGGCTATAGAAATCTCACGCGCATCAATTATTCCTTTATCATGCGCCTTTGCTTCACGACGAAGCTGCATATATTCTTCGGGAGAGTAGAAATCGAAATTTCTCCAGAGAGATTGAATACCCAGATAACCATTATAGTTGACTTCCACTTTTCCAGCTTTACCACGTTTGGTAGTCACCAGTACCACACCGTCACTGGCGCGTGCACCATAAATAGCCTGTGACGCAGCATCTTTCAGGATTTCAACCGATTCAATATCATCCGCACTCAACGTACTGAACTCTGTTGCACTGGAAGGAGAACCATCTATAATATATAAAGGTGCATTGTCCGCACTGATAGAACGGGAACCACGAATGGTAATCGAAGGAGTCGATCCCGGTCGTCCGGAACTACTCGTTACATTCACACCTGCGGCACGTCCACGTAACATATCAGCCACATTGCCGGCGGGAAATGTTTTCATTTCATCCGCTTTGACCGAAGCTACCGAAGTGGCTACATCACTCTTACGCTGAACTCCATAACCGACAACCACCAATTCATCGAGCATTTTCGACTCTTCCACCATATTCACATTCAGTACCGTTTTCGTACCGACACGTATTTTTTGTTCCTTATATCCTATACAAGAAAAAACAAGGGTAGATTTAGCCGATACACTGATTGAATATTTTCCATTTACATCCGTCACTGTACCGTTAGTAGTCCCCTCCTCCATGATATTAACTCCGGGGATCGGTCCAAGTGCGTCTGTCACCACTCCAGAAACTCTGACATTTTGAGCACTAAGCTCTAAAGAGATAAGAAAGGCTGTCAGGAACACAGCCCATTTAATTACGATGTTTTTCATACTATGTAATAATTTGAATGATTACAGCGCAAAAATCCCAATTATTAATGATTTCGAATAATAGAATCGTCCGTATAAAAGTTCAAATAGTACAAATCTCGTCAGGCAGAAAGCACCTAAAACGCTATAAATTAAGAGTTTGCATATTTCCGTCTATAAGCAGCCGGAGTAATATCATAAGCATTTTTAAAACACCGGATAAAATAACTTGGATTAGAAAAACCGTAATCAAATGCTATATCAGCAATCAGGGCATTGGGGTCATTCCGCAATTTTTCTGTTGCTTTTTTCAGTCTCAAAGATAAAATAAAGTCATTCGGGGTCTGTCCGGTCAATGCTTTCAATTTGGTGAAAAGCAACGTTCTGCTCATACACATTTCTCGTGCAAAAGTAGCTACGTCAAAGTCTGGGTTATCAATATAAGATTCCACAATCGCCGTAGCATCCATCAACATCTTTTTATCGATCGGATTAAACGGAAGGTCTTCCACTTTAGGTTCGTCGTTTCGAACAAACCGTTGTTGAAGTAGTTTACGAGTCTGGATGATATTGTTGCACCGGGCTACCAATATCTTGATATTAAAAGGTTTGGAGATATAATCATCCGCACCTGTCTGCAAGCCTTCCAAGGTATGTTCTTCCCGGTTGCGGGCTGTCAGCAAGACAACAGGTATATGGCTGGTCTGCAAATTACTTTTCAACTTCTCGCACATTTCCAGTCCGGACATGACAGGCATCATGATGTCACTTACAATCATCTGCGGTTGGAGCGAAGAAGCCCGTTCCAATCCTTCCTGCCCGTCGGCAGCCGTATATACCTCATATATCTGTTCAAAAATCTGCGTCAATACTTTACGCATTTCCGGGTTATCTTCTACAATCAGTATTTTCACCGTTTTATCCGGCTTCACCATTTCCGAGATTTCTTGAGGCTCTATTATATAATGTTCGGCAACGTGCTCGTCTGCGGAGGAAGAGGCTTCCATATTCATATTCGCATCCCGGTGGAGAGTAACGGTAAAAGAGGTAACTCCATTCAGTTCGCTTTCCACTCCGATGGTTCCCTGATGCAACTCTACAATTCCTTTCGCCATCGCCAATCCAATGCCCGATCCTTTGACAGTTCGTGTGGTTGTTGCCGAATCATCCTGCCAAAACCGTTCAAATACATGTTTGATCTTGGATTTATCAATGCCTACCCCCAGGTTGTTGACTGAAATCACAATGTCATTATCTCCTTCCGCTGACAGCTCAACAGAAATCCAGTCACCAGGCTTCGTATACTTAAAAGCGTTGGACAATAAATTATAGAATACTTTCTCTATCTGTGTTTTGTCAATATACAAATCAGCTTCTTTCAGAGTGGAAGAAAAGCGGAGATCTATCTTATTCAGTTGGGCATAACTATAGAAAGAGCCACAAATTTCCTCTATCACCGCCACAATATTCTCTTTAGAAATCTTTAGTTTCAAGTATCCCTGATCCTGCTTACGGATATCAATGACTTCATCCACGAGGTTATTCATCCGGCGGGAATTTTTATAAATATCCAGAATCTTATTATATACTTCAGGAATAATGTCCTTATGCATCAGGAGCATTTCGAGCTGGCTGGATATAAGCGTTAACGGAGTACGGAATTCATGCGATACATTGGTAAAGAAACGCAGTTTGGACTGGTTCACACTTTCGATATACTCTTTTTCCCGTTTCTCGGCCAATAAAGAGTGCCGCAAGGTTTTTCGTATCCAGAACATACGGATAATATAGCCGGCAATAAGGATAGCTGCCAGCACCATCAACAAAATAAACCATGCCCGCTGATAAACCGGAGCCTCCACTATCAGCTCAAAACTAACGGAAGGTGCTTCCCGACCGTGAACGCCCACCTGGTCGCCACGGACATGGAAAGTATAATGCCCCGGATGAAGATTGGTATAGGTAATCATCGTATTATCGCCCGCCTTCATATATTCGTTATCAAAGCCTTCAAGTTTATATTCCAGACCGATATTAGAAATATTATTCAGGGTGTTACTTGCTATCTCAAAAGTGACGGAAGAATATCTGGGCGGCAATACTAACCGATGTTCATACAATACGGTTTCTTTGATAAGCCCCAACGAATCAAGCGGTTGTATTTCCGTATTATCCACAAGCACCCGTTTTACAAACACATCATAGTCAACAGACTGTTTGTTCAGCTTTTCCTGGGCGATAGAGACAATACCCGCCAGACCACACACGTAAATATCGTGGTCGGACGCAATATACAGCCCTCCATCATTTACATTATTCAAGGGAAAATCACTCTGTCTGTTATAGTTCTCGAATGTAGTCGTTGCCAGGTTGAATTTAGAGAAACCACCATTGGTTGCCACATAGATAGAACCATCCAAAGGGCTCTCCACCAATCCGGTTATAAATCCATTTTCCAATCCCTGTTTCGCTCCGTATCCCACAAAAGAATCTGTCTTCTTATCAAATAGATAAATTCCCGAGCCTGTCGATCCCAGCCATATACGTCCTTTCTTATCACATAAAATGTGGTTGATGTGATGCTGCGCTGTACTCTGCGCTATTTGGGAGAAAGGATAACTATGGGCAATGCCCGCTTTGAGGTTGACTCGTATCAGATCAAAAGAGGTAGTCAGCCATAAATCCCCGTCTTTGTCAAACGTCATATCCCAAACCTGCGACAGATGTTTGGCAGCCAACGAAGGGTGTTCGAAATGATGAAGTCGAAGGTGTTTTTTATCCAATACAAGCAATCCTCCCTTGGCAGCTATCAATAAAGAATCGTGGCCGGCAAACTCTATCATTTTCACCAGATTATAGGCTCTGTCAACAACTGTTTTTCCTTCCGGAGTATAGATGTTTTCCGGGATAGATTCTATATGTCCGGTCGACAGATTAATCCGGTTGATTCCCTGATAAAGAGAAGCTACCCAAAGATAATCCGGCTCTTTCTCATAATAAAGAGACTTCACTATCTTAAAAGAAAGCTCTTGAGAATAGACCTTTTTTAAAGGGAAAAAGCGTTTGGTATGTTTATCATAATAGTTCAACCCGCTTCCTTCACTTGCAAACCAGATCCGGCCGGAACGGTCTTCGGCAATGGAACTGATAATATAAGAATTCAAATGACCGCCAACAGCCGTAGACGAGCGGTAAAAATGGAAAGCATCATTCGCTACATTATAATATTGGATTCCCTGATAAAAAGTCCCCAACCATAAAGTCCCCGAAGTGTCGTAATGCATCGAAATAATGGAACGTATATCGGCCGCCTCCACATTCAAGTCATATTCATAATCTGTAAACTCTCCAGTAAACAGGTTTAAAGTCTGCAAACCGGCATAGGTTCCGATATACAGGAGACTATCATTAGCTTGCGTCACATGACGCACATTATTATGGTTAATCGTATTTTCAGCTACCTTATTATGCTTGAAAAGAGTAAGTTTTCCATCTTCATCCAACCGTATGAGCCCTCTGTTTCTGGTAGCTATCCAGATACTCCCGTTCCTGTCTTCCGTTATTGAATTGACAGCTCCCACATCCATACGTCGGGTGATATGTGCAGACTGGTCGATGCAGTATACACCTTTCGAAGAAGTCCCCACCACCACTGTCTGATTCTGACGAACCATGAGACTGTTCATCAATACATCCTCCTCATCCGAAGGAAATGAAAAGAATAACTCGGGCGCCTGGTCGAGGTTGCGATAACGGTAGATTTCCTTTCCGGTAGCTATCCATAATGCATCGTGCGCATAACAGATTCCCGCAACTTCTCCTTCACGCAACACCCTAAAACGATTCAAACGCATATCATAAAGACTCACGCTCTGCAAACTGCGGATAAAGAGCAATCCGGCTTTATTTCCGCAAACCTGCCTGATATTATTGATATTGATGGAATAAGGATTAGCGTTATCCGGCTTGAATACTTCAAACTTACGTCCGTCAAATCGATTCAGCCCGTCTTGAGTGCCGATCCACAAAAATCCGAATTCATCCTGATAGAAACAATTGACCGTTTGATGAGAAAGTCCCTGCCTTACGTCCTTAAAGCGCATATTGATATCCTTCGTCACATTTGCCATGCAACAAAGTCCCGATATGAACAGGCAATAAACAACAAGAAATTTAGCTTTGGCCATCTGTGTTTTTCGATAATTCAGATGCAATATTCGGGAAAATCCAAGATATATGCAAGTGTTTATTCAAAAACCTGATTGCCTATTGCCTGCAGACTATTACTCGGGAGGCGTATAACTAATCTCCCTACCGAATAAAATTAATCATCTGACGGTTAATTCTTTTTCGTCTGACTATAGTCAGACGAAAGTTCAACTATAGTCAGACGTAAGTTTAACAGTAGTCAGACGCAAGTTCGACTATAGTCAGACGATTAATTTTATGCATAAACAAGATTAGTTATCTCTTTACCAAGAAATAGTTTTTAGCATACGAAAGATTAAATTATACTATCAACCGCCTAAACACTTGTTTATCATTGGTGAACTGCGTACTTTTGCACGCCATTAAAAAAAGCAAAACAATGACTAACAAAACCAAAGGTTTTATCTATGGAGCGATTGCCGCTGCGAGCTACGGTATGAATCCTCTTTTTGCACTTCCGCTCTATGCAGCCGGAATGAGTGTCGATACCGTTTTATTCTACCGGTACTTCTTTGCGACAATCGTATTGGGTATTCTGATGAAAATGCAGCACCAGTCTTTTGCACTTCATAAGGCAGACGTTTTGCCCTTAGTCATTATGGGATTGTTATTCTCTTTTTCATCACTGCTTTTGTTTATGAGTTATAATTATATGGATGCCGGAATTGCTTCAACGATTCTGTTTGTTTATCCGGTGATGGTAGCTGTCATTATGGGAATATTCTTCAAGGAAAAGATTTCCGCCATTACCGTTTTCTCCATCCTGCTGGCACTTTCAGGCATTGCCTTGCTTTATCAGGGAGACGGCAACAAACCGCTATCGACTTTGGGAATTATCTTTGTTCTGTTGTCTTCTCTCTCTTATGCTATATATATAGTAGGTGTAAACCGTTCGACATTGAAAAACCTGCCGACCACGAAACTTACCTTCTATGCCATTTTGTTCGGACTATCGGTTTATATCGTCCGTTTAAATTTCTGTACGGAACTGCAAGTAATACCGTCTGCCTGGCTCTGGGCCGATGTATTATCACTCGCCATCCTGCCAACTGCCGTATCACTGGTCTGTACCGCACTGGCCATCCATTATATAGGCTCTACACCAACGGCAATATTGGGTGCTCTGGAACCAGTGACAGCTTTATTCTTCGGTGTTCTCCTGTTTCACGAAAAACTGACTCCCCGCTTAATGATGGGTATTTTAATGATTATCACCGCCGTTACCCTGATTATCATTGGCAAGTCACTCATAAAAAAGATGGGTATGCTGTTGCAGATGAACAAAAAATAATATACTTTTGCTACTTAATCAATCAAAATGCAATTTTAAATCTCAAAAAATATGGTAGACGTAAAGACTTGCCTTGACAATGCACAAGAAAAGATGGATATGGCCATCATGTATCTGGAAGAAGCACTGGCACATATCCGCGCCGGAAAAGCGAGTGCACGCTTATTAGATGGTATCCGCGTAGATTCTTACGGAAGTATGGTACCTATCAGCAATGTAGCAGCAATTACTACTCCGGACGCCCGCAGTATCGTGATCAAGCCTTGGGATAAAAGCATGTTCCGTGTCATCGAAAAAGCAATTATCGACTCTGACCTCGGTATCATGCCCGAAAACAATGGAGAAATGATCCGTATCGGCATCCCTCCCCTGACGGAAGAACGCCGTAAACAACTGGCAAAACAGTGTAAAGGAGAAGGCGAAACGGCTAAAGTAAGCGTACGCAACGCGCGTCGTGACGGCATCGACGCACTGAAAAAGGCCGTAAAAGACGGATTGGCAGAAGACGAGCAGAAGAATGCGGAAGCCAAACTGCAAAAAATCCATGATAAGTATATCAAACAAATCGATGATATGCTGGCTGAAAAGGATAAAGAAATTATGACCGTCTAAAAAATAATGAAGAATTAAGAATGAAGAATGAGGAATTATAATGCTGTATTATTCAGTTGAAACACAGCCTGAATTCTTCATTCTTCATTTTTAATTTATAATTTATATGAAAGGATTAGTAATCAAAAACACGGGTAGTTGGTATCAGGTGAAAACCGATGACGGACAATCTATTGAATGTAAAATCAAAGGGAATTTCCGATTGAAGGGGATTCGCAGTACTAATCCTGTTGCAGTGGGTGATCGTGTCCGGATTATACTTAATCAGGAAGGCACTGCTTTTATCAGTGAAATAGAAGATAGAAAGAACTACATCATCCGCCGTTCATCCAATCTTTCCAAACAATCTCATATCCTTGCTGCCAATCTCGACCAGTGTATGCTGGTGGTAACCATCAATTATCCGGAAACTTCCACTATTTTTATTGATCGTTTTCTTGCATCCGCAGAGGCCTATCGCGTCCCTGTCAAACTGGTATTTAATAAGGTAGATGCTTACGACGAAGATGAGCTCCGCTATCTGGACACACTTATCAACTTATACACACAAATCGGCTACCCTTGCTTCAAAGTTTCCGCAAAGAACGGCACTGGAGTGGCTGAAATCAAAAAAGCACTGGAAGGCAAGATTACTTTATTTTCCGGACATTCGGGAGTCGGCAAATCGACTCTTATCAATTCCATACTGCCGGGCATAGAAGCCAAGACCGGCGAAATTTCTTCTTACCACAACAAAGGAATGCATACTACTACTTTCTCCGAAATGTTCCCTGTGGAAGGAGATGGCTATATCATCGATACTCCGGGTATCAAGGGCTTCGGCACATTCGATATGGAAGAAGAAGAGATCGGACATTATTTTCCCGAAATATTCAAAACCTCCGCCGACTGCAAATATGGCAACTGTACACATCGTCATGAACCGGGATGTGCCGTACGCAAAGCAGTGGAAGAGCACCTCATCAGCGAATCCCGTTATACCTCTTATCTGAATATGTTGGAAGATAAAGAGGAAGGAAAATATCGGGCTGCCTACTGATTAACTCTTTTTTACTCTTCCTTTCTTTAAACCTTTCCCATCAGGGAAAGTCTAATCTTCAAAGATTATATTATAATTGCCATATACAATACTAAACCATGAATAAGAAGACTAAATGGGGCATCATTATTCTTGTTGGTGCCGGGATTATCGGTGGAGGAATCTACTCACAATTACCGAAAAAAAACGACGAACTAGCAGCCGCCGACAAAGTGATGGGCGGTAATAAAAAAAGAGGGAAACAAGTTTTAAATGTAAATGCCAAGGTCATAAAACCGCAATCTCTGACAGATGAATTCACCACTACCGGTGTACTTCTGCCCGATGAAGAAGTGGATTTGTCTTTCGAAACGTCGGGAAAGATTGTAGAAATCAACTTTGAAGAAGGAACAGCCGTAAAGAAAGGCCAATTACTAGCCAAAGTGAATGACAGACAGTTGCAGGCACAATTGCAAAGGTTGATTTCGCAATTGAAACTGGCAGAAGACCGTGTATTCCGCCAGGATGCTTTATTGAAACGGGATGCTGTCAGTAAAGAAGCCTACGAACAGGTGAAAACGGATTTAGCAACTCTGAATGCCGATATAGAAATTATCAAAGCTAATATTGAACTGACAGAGCTACGTGCTCCGTTTGACGGAGTGATCGGACTTCGCCAAGTCAGTATCGGTACGTATGCGTCTCCGACCACAGTCGTTGCCAAGCTGACAAAAATCGCTCCACTGAAGGTTGAATTTTCCGTTCCGGAACGTTATGCCAAGCAAATCAAAAAGGGTACCAATCTCAATTTCAGCGTTGAAGGAACATTGGATGCTTTTGGCGCACAGGTATACGCTGTAGAATCTGCCATCGATCCGAATCTGCATCAATTTACCGCCCGTGCATTATACCCGAATGTCAATCGCACCCTACTTCCCGGCCGTTATGCCAGTGTACTGTTGAAAAAGGATGAAATACCTAATGCAATAGCCATCCCAACGGAAGCAATTGTGCCGGAAATGGGTAAAGATAAAGTCTATCTGTATAAATCAGGAAAGGCCGAACCGGTGGATATCATTACTGGTATCCGCACCGCATCTGAAGTGCAAGTGATTAGAGGATTGCACGTAGGAGACACAATCATCACTTCAGGAACATTGCAACTCCGTACCGGACTCGCCGTAACACTTGACAATATTGAAGAATGAGAATTTATGATTTATGAATTCTGATTTATGATTTATAAGCCAAATAATTTATGATTTATAAGTCAGCAAAATACAGCAAACATTCAGAAATCAGAAATCATAATTCAAAAATCAGAAATCTTCAATCCATAACTCAGAAATCATAATTCAGAAATCAGAAATCATAAATCAATGAACATCTCCGAATTAAGTATACGTCGCCCGGTATTAGCCACAGTATTAACGATTATTATCCTCCTTTTCGGATTCATCGGATACAACTATTTGGGTGTCCGCGAATATCCGTCGGTAGATAATCCGATTATTTCTGTCAGCTGCTCTTATCCGGGAGCTAATGCCGACGTTATCGAAAACCAGATAACTGAACCGTTGGAACAGAATATCAACGGTATTCCCGGTATCCGTTCTTTGTCCAGTGTGAGCCAACAGGGGCAAAGCCGTATTACAGTAGAATTTGAATTGTCCGTCGATCTGGAAACAGCGGCCAACGACGTACGTGACAAGGTTTCACGTGCCCAACGTTATCTGCCTCGCGACTGTGACCCACCGACAGTTTCAAAAGCAGATGCCGATGCCATGCCTATCTTGATGGTTGCTCTTCAGAGTGACAAACGTTCTCTGTTGGAATTAAGTGAAATAGCGGATCTGACTGTGAAAGAACAATTACAGACTATTTCTGATGTAAGTAGTGTATCTATCTGGGGAGAGAAGCGTTACTCCATGCGCCTTTGGCTCGACCCGGTAAAGATGGCAGGTTACGGTATCACTCCCGTCGATGTTAAAAACGCTGTAGATAACGAAAATGTGGAACTTCCTTCAGGTAGTATCGAAGGAAATACCACCGAGTTGACGATCCGTACACTAGGATTGATGCATACCGCAGATGAATTCAATGACTTGATTGTCAAAGAAGAGAATAACCGTATTGTACGATTCAGTGATATCGGACGTGCTGAACTGGGGCCGGCTGATATTAAGAGTTATATGAAGATGAACGGCGTTCCTATGGTGGGTGTCGTAGTCATTCCACAGCCGGGAGCCAACCATATTGAGATTGCGGATGCGGTATACCAGCGTATGGAGCAGATGAAAAAGGACTTGCCGGAAGACGTACACTATAACTACGGTTTTGATAATACCAAGTTTATCCGTGCGTCTATCAATGAGGTAAAGTCAACAGTGTATGAGGCTTTTGTACTCGTAATCATCATTATCTTCCTCTTCCTGCGTGACTGGCGCGTTACATTGGTGCCTTGTATCGTAATTCCTGTCTCCCTCATCGGTGCATTCTTCGTCATGTATCTGGCAGGATTCTCCATCAATGTGCTTTCCATGCTCGCCATCGTACTATCGGTGGGACTGGTGGTAGATGACGCCATCGTTATGACAGAGAATATCTACATCCGTATAGAGAAAGGAATGGCCCCGAAAGAAGCGGGAATAGAAGGAGCCAAAGAAATTTTCTTTGCCGTTATTTCCACCACTATTACGCTGGTAGCGGTATTCTTCCCTATCGTCTTTATGGATGGAATGACGGGACGATTATTCCGTGAGTTCAGTATCGTAATTTCGGGTTCGGTGATTATATCCTCATTTGCCGCATTGACTTTCACTCCGATGTTGGCAACGAAGTTACTCATTAAACGAGAAAAACAAAGTTGGTTCTATGCAAAAACAGAACCGTTCTTTGAAGGAATGAATCGGCTATACAGCCGTTCGCTTGCCGCTTTTCTTAGCAAACGCTGGATCGCTCTTCCATTTACTTTCATCACCATTTGCCTGATTGGTATTCTATGGAATGCAGTTCCTGCGGAAATGGCCCCACTTGAAGACCGTTCGCAAATCAGTATCAATACACGAGGAGCGGAAGGCGTCACCTATGAATATATCAGGGATTACACAGAAGACATCAATCAACTGGTAGACTCCATTCTGCCTGATGCAGAGGCTGTAACTGCCCGTGTATCCAGCGGTAGCGGAAACGTGCGCATCACGCTGAAGGATATGAATGAACGTAATTATACCCAGATGGATGTGGCAGAGAAAATATCAAAAGCGGTACAGAAGAAAACAATGGCGCGTTCATTCGTACAGCAGCAGTCTTCTTTCGGCGGACGTCGTGGAAGCATGCCTGTACAATATGTACTTCAGGCTACCAATTTGGAAAAGCTGGAAGAAGTGTTGCCCAAGTTTATGGCTAAAGTATATGAGAATCCTGTTTTCCAGATGGCGGACGTTGATTTGAAGTTCAGTAAACCGGAAGCTCGTATTCAGATCAACCGTGACAAGGCCAGTATTATGGGGGTAAGTACCAAAAACATTGCTCAAACGCTGCAATATGGATTAAGTGGACAGCGTATGGGATATTTCTATATGAACGGTAAACAATACGAAATTCTTGGTGAAATCAACCGCCAGCAACGAAATAAACCGGCCGACCTGAAAGCTATTTACGTCCGTAGCAGTAGCGGGGATATGATTCAGCTGGACAACTTGATTGAATTGGAAAGCGGTATTGCACCTCCAAAGTTGTATCGTTATAATCGTTTTGTGTCAGCTACCATCTCTGCGGGATTGGCAGACGGCAAAACAATCGGGCAAGGCTTGGATGAAATGGATAAGATTGCCAAAGAAACATTGGATGACACTTTCCGTACTGCCCTGTCGGGAGACTCGAAGGAATATCGTGAAAGTTCTTCCAGTCTGATGTTCGCCTTTATCCTGGCTATCCTTTTGATTTACCTGATTCTGGCAGCCCAGTTTGAAAGTTTCAAAGATCCATTGATTATCATGTTGACAGTGCCGCTGGCTATTGCCGGAGCTTTGGTCTTCATGTATTTCGGAGATATTACGATGAATATTTTCAGTCAGATCGGTATTATCATGCTGATCGGTCTGGTGGCGAAGAACGGTATTCTTATTGTAGAATTTGCCAATCAGAAACAGGAAGCCGGAGAGGATAAAATGAGTGCCATCAAAGATGCTGCCCTTCAACGCCTCCGTCCGATTCTGATGACAAGTGCCTCTACGGTTTTGGGACTTATCCCGCTGGCATTTGCCACCGGAGAAGGTTGTAACCAGCGTATTGCCATGGGTACGGCAGTGGTGGGTGGTATGGTCGTATCCACTCTGCTTACGATGTACATTGTACCGGCTATTTACAGTTACATTTCGACTAACCGAATCAAAAAACTACAAGAATGAAACAGAAAGGAATTTGCATGAAACGCATCATTTATATCACCATTGCATGTGCCTTCTTATCAGTCTCTTTTGCAAAGGCACAAGTTCTCACTCTCAAGGAGTGTCTGGAAGAAGGATTGCAAAACAATTACTCTTTACGTATCATCCATAACGAAGAGCAGATCAGCAAAAACAACGCAACGTTGGGAAATGCGGGTTACCTGCCTACACTGGACTTCTCTGCCGGATATACCGGAAACCTGGACAATATTGAGACCAAGGCGCGTGCTACCGGAGAAATAACAAAGAACAACGGAGTCTACGATCAGACAGTTAATGTCGGTCTTAACCTCAACTGGACTATTTTCGACGGATTCAATATCAGTACCACCTACAAACAGTTGAAAGAGCTGGAACGTCAGGGGGAAACCAACACGCGTATTGCCATTGAAGATTTTATCGCTGCCCTGACTTCCGAATACTATAATTTTATCCAGCAGAAGATTCGTCTGAAAAACTTTCATTATGCAATGTCACTTTCCAAAGAGCGCTTGCGCATAGCCGAGGCTAGTCACCTGGTCGGTAAGTTTTCAGGGCTGGATTATCAGCAGGCAAAGGTGGATTTCAATGCAGACAGTGCCCAATACATCAAACAACAGGAATTGCTACATTCTTCACGCATCCAGTTGAATGAACTGATGGCTAACAACAATGTCAATCAAAACATTATTATCAAAGACTCCACTATCGACGTACACAGCGACTTGCAATTTGATGATTTGTGGAATTCTACGTTAGCAACCAATGCTTCTTTGCTCAAGGCCGATCAAAACACAGTACTTGCCCAATTGGACTACAAGAAAATAAACTCACGCAACTATCCATATCTCAAATTAAATACCGGATATGGATATACGTTCAACAAGTATGACATCAATGCAAACAGCAGAAGAGGTGAACTGGGCTTCAATGCCGGAATAACTGTCGGTTTTAATATCTTCGACGGTAATCGTCGCCGCGAAAAGAGAAATGCAAGTCTGGCTTTCAAGAATCGTCGCCTGGAACGACAGGACTTGGAATTAGCACTCCGCTCTGATCTCAGTAACCTATGGCAAGCCTATCGCAACAATCTTCAATTGCTGAATCTGGAACGTCAAAACCTGATAACCGCCAAAGATAATCACGATATTGCCATGGACCGTTATATACAGGGAGACCTCTCCGGTTTTGAAGTGCGTGAAACACAAAAAAGTTTGTTAGATGCAGAGGAACGCATCCTCTCTGCTGAATATAACACGAAACTTTGCGAAATATCCCTGTTGCAAATCAGCGGAAAGATTACGAAGTATCTGGAATAAGGAAGTAGTTTCCATTTATTTTTTTATTGGGTTAATCTTCTTATCGGGAGGGTTAACCCAATTTTTACTGTATAAAAAACAGTTATTACATACCGATGTTTTTCTTTCTTCCTACATTTGCATACTATAAAAACATTTAATAATAAAAGCCATGAGAAAACTAAGTCTTTTCTTACTATTACTTTTTATCCTGGCAAACGCCTCAGCCCAAAAAGCAACAGATTACAGAAAACAACAGAACTACAAAGAATGGGTACACATCGCTCCCAAATTTGACGATGATTTCTTCAAGACGGAAGAAGCCCAACGCATCGGTGACAACGTGTTACTCTATCAACAAACGACCGGAGGCTGGCCCAAGAATATCTATATGCCGGCGGAACTGACGGAACAAGAATATAATGCAGCACTAAAAGCTAAAGAAAATACCAACCAAAGCACCATTGACAACAATGCCACCACGACAGAAATAGAATATTTGTCACGGCTTTATCTGGCTACGCAAAAGGAGAAATATAAAGAAGGAGTGCTGAACGGTATTCAATATCTGCTCAAATCGCAGTATGAAAACGGTGGATGGCCTCAATTTTATCCGCGTCCCAAAGGTTATTACGTACAAATCACCTACAATGACAATGCAATGGTGAGAGTCATGAATCAACTTCGGAGCATATACGAAAAGAAAGCTCCGTACACTTTCCTTCCTGACAATATCTGTGAACAAGCACGTAATGCATTTAATAAAGGGATAGAGTGTATACTCAAAACGCAGGTGCGCCAAAATGGAGAGTTAACAGTGTGGTGCGCCCAACATGACCGCGTCACTTTGGAACCCTGCAAGGCACGTGCCTATGAACTCCCGTCACTAAGCGGACAAGAGTCTGACAATATTGTATTACTGTTGATGTCACTTCCCCATCCATCTGCATACGTTGTAAAATCCATAGAAGGTGCTATCAAATGGTTCCAAAAGTCTGAAATAAAAGGAATACAGAAAGAATATTTCACTAACAGTGATGGCAAAAAAGACTATCGCATGGTTCCCTGTGAAGACTGTCCTACTCTTTGGGCACGTTTTTATGATCTGGAAACAAACCGGCCTTTTTTCTGCGACCGTGATGGCATTAAAAAATATGATATATCGGAAATCGGACACGAACGCCGAAATGGTTATAGTTGGTATAACAAAGATGGAAGCAAGGTGTTGAAGAGATATGAAAAATGGAAAAAAGAACAGAATAAGTAATCATAACTGATGAAAGGTTGATATTTACACTGAAAAAGTAAATATCCGGAAAGTCTTTAAGTCCTTAAAATAAGAAGAGGGGCTGTCTAACAATAAAATAGTCAGACAGCCCCTTTATTAATTCAAGGCATTTACAGCCTCTTCTTATAGTTTTATCCCAACAGGTATCAACCGATTATTTTTTGCAATTCCACGGTTTCAACTGTTTGAAGAAGTCGTTACCCTTATCATCTACCAAGATAAATGCAGGGAAGTTTTCTACTTCGATCTTCCAGATAGCTTCCATTCCCAATTCCGGATATTCCACACATTCAATGCTCTTGATGTTGTTCTGTGCAAGGATAGCTGCCGGACCTCCGATAGAACCAAGATAGAAACCACCATATTTCTGACAAGCATCTGTCACCTGCTGGCTACGGTTACCTTTTGCCAACATCACCATGCTGCCGCCATGACTTTGGAACAGTTCTACATAAGAGTCCATACGTCCTGCCGTAGTAGGCCCCATAGAGCCACACGCCATGCCTTCCGGAGTTTTTGCCGGACCTGCATAATAAATAGGATGATCCTTAATATATTGTGGCAAGTCTTCACCGCGGTCCAAACGTTCTTTTAGTTTAGCATGAGCGATGTCACGACCTACAATAATCGTTCCGTTCAATGACAGACGGGTAGCAACCGGATATTTAGTCAGTTCTTTCAGGATTTCAGGCATCGGACGGTTCAGATCGATCTTCACAACATCACCTTCACCTGCCTGACGCAGTTCAGCCGGAATCAGTTCACCCGGATTTGAATCCAGTTTCTCAATCCAGATACCTTCCTTATTGATTTTACATTTGATGTTACGGTCGGCAGAGCAAGATACGCCCAAACCTACCGGACAAGATGCACCATGACGAGGCAGACGGATGATGCGTACATCGTGAGCAAGATATTTACCTCCGAATTGTGCACCCAACCCAATCTTGTGAGCTTCTGCCAATACTTCTTTCTCCAGTTCGACATCGCGGAATGCACGACCATATTCGTTTCCGGTAGTCGGCAGGTTATCATAGAAATGAGTAGAAGCTAATTTCACTGTCAACAGGTTCTTTTCAGCAGAAGTACCACCTATCACGAAAGCGATATGATAAGGAGGACAAGCGGCTGTTCCCAATGTTTTCATCTTTTCAACCAGGAACGGAACCAATGTACCGGGATTCAGGATCGCTTTTGTTTCCTGATACAAATATGTCTTGTTGGCAGAACCACCACCTTTTGTTACACAAAGGAATTCATATTCCATACCTTCGGTAGCTTCGATGTCAATCTGTGCAGGGAGGTTACATTTTGTATTTACCTCATCATACATATTCAGAGGCGCATTCTGTGAATAACGCAGGTTTTCTTCAGTGTATGTTTTATATACGCCCAGTGAAAGTGCCTCTTCGTCAGAATATCCAGTCCATACCTGCTGTCCCTTTTCACCGTGGATAATAGCAGTACCGGTGTCCTGGCAGAATGGAAGTACGCCTTTTGAAGCAACTTCTGCATTGCGCAGGAAAGTCAACGCCACATACTTATCGTTTTCGCTTGCTTCCGGATCACTCAGAATCTTAGCAACTTGTTCATTGTGTGAACGACGAAGCATGAATGATACATCACGAAAAGCAGCATTAGCCATCGCAGTCAAACCTTCTTTTTCAATTTTCAGGATGGGATTTCCTTCAAACTCGCTTACTGATACATAGTCTTTTGTAAGCAGATAATACTCAGTTGTATCTTTTCCCTTTTCAAACATGGGCTGATACTTAAACGGAGGTGTTGCCATAAGTTTCTTATTTTATTACGTAATGTTAGTTAGTGTGGCAAAGGTAATGATAAATTAAGAATTGAGAATTAAAAATTGAGAAATAAAACATTGTAGGATAAAAATAGGTAGGTCAAT
>NC_021017.1:1202290-1210266 GCF_000210075.1 Bacteroides xylanisolvens XB1A | reverse complement strand
AACCGATAAATTCTCATTTAACCAATAAACTCCCATTTAACCGATAAATTCTCATTTAACCGATAAATTCCCATTTATTTATCTACTTATTTTTGACTCGCTACACAATTTCCGTTTTATCAATCATTTTGATTCGCTCGATGAGCTCATTTCCAAGAGCCGTTTTATCTTCAATATGTTTCAACACCGCAGTCACAAATGTATTGCTTTCGAAATCACCGCGTACTTGCTCAAAGTCCTGCTTCATTTCGTCATGAGAGCCATCAGCACCGAATCCGGTCATGGAAGATAACGAGAATTCTTTCTTAGCATCCTCATATACCATCTTGTCCAATCCGACAACAGCTTGCTGCCAGGCTTTCACGATACCGATGATATCTTGCGCTGTTATCGTTTCCGGATCTAAGCCATAAAATTCCTGAATCTTATGATAAGCCCATGTCCATTCATAAGTATAATAATTCTCGTGCATTTCCGCGAAGCTTGCATTGATGGACTTTAAACGATTGACTGCTCCTTTCTCAATACCATCCAGTAATCGGTCGATCTCACCCTTGGGAGCAATCAGTCCGGAAACATCTACCCATTCGCCAATACCAATTTCCGTATCGGGTTTCAGGCGTTGGCGGATTTCTTCATTGCTCTGGAAGTTAATGCCTTCCAGTCGTTTTATAATGGAGTTTCCTAAGAACTTGTGGATAGCAATTTCATAAAAACGGATTCCGTTGTTCAAAGAAGAGTTCTTGATTTTAGCACTCTGGTAAGAGTAGATTTCTGAAGTTTCACCGGACACACGTTTCAATTCTTTCAAAATGGAACGCCCTTTGAACATCTTCTGAATGGTATAAGGACTCAACAGGTTATAGTTGATATAATCCAGCCTGTTCGGGTCTTTACGATTATCACGTTTCGGCCATTTTTGTGCGTCACGGATAGTACCTACACTTCTCAAGTTGACTCCCGGAACCAGATAAGTCGTATTCCGCTGCTCTATCAGGTAAGAGAAAGGAAGATTAGAAGTATCGGCATGATTGACATGACGTCCCATGACCAATGAGAAAGCTCCGACACGTGCCGGCCACAAGATATAGGAATCAGAAGTGGTCTTCGCTCCTCTTTCCATTGTTCCTTGATGAATAGGACCTAACTTATACATGTGGTTGCTCTGATTGGATCCCGAACCTGCATTCATAAACGAGAACATTCCGGCAATCAGCAAAGTAGATTTATGATGTGTCACGGTGAAAGGACCTGCGAAAATAGCACATGCCTCACCGTTCTCTCCTTGGCAATTACTAAAAAACAAAGAATCGGAAGCGGAATAATTATGTCCCAATTTACAGGACTGCCCGACGAAGCAACGGGTCAGCATCGTACCGTCATCCACTTTTGAACCGGAAGAGATAATGAAGTCGTCACAAATTACCCCGTGACCGATATGTACAGGCGCTGTCACATTACTATTGACGCTTCCATTGGATAAGCGGCAAGTTCCACAGATATGGCAGTAATCACCAATCCGGACATTCTTGATTGAACCTGTATTGAGAATCATGACATGATTGCCAATACTGCCGATAGCAGAAGCATGTTTATTGGAATAATAATCCGCAATAGATTTCATACGGTTAATCAGTTCGGGACGATGGCGGTACAACGCAAGTATATATGCCTGATGCGCAGACAGTTTGTCGTTCATCAACACTTCACGACCTCCTGTTTCATTCAAGACAGCCACTTCTACCCCATTACCGAAAGTGCTTAATCCATCCACTAAAATAATATCTACATTCTCAATGAAAGTATCACTACCGATCTCATAGTTAGCAATGTAGTTCTGGATATTCTCAATACAACAGTTATCGCCCACTGATACATTATGCAACGTCACATGACGCAATCCCGAATGTTTCTTGATTCCCCCTGGCAATGTAAATTCTGATTTGAATACCCCCAGTTTCACTTCACCCGAGAAACGGGTATGATGAACGTACTCACAATTAAAGCCCTCTGCCACTGATACATTTCCCCAATCATCGGCCAGACACGACTGGCTCTTCAACTGAAGTACCTCATCTTCAGTCAATCTACGATAGTCTTTCATATACTAAATGATTTATGAGTTATGATTTATGAATTATGATTTATGAATTATGATTTATGAACTGTGATGTTGTCCGTCATAATCGCACAGCCAACTCATAATTCAGAAATCATAAATCATAAATCCCTCCCGTTTATTCTTCCTCTTCTTCGTAGGTCTGATAAAGAAAATCGTTATAGGGATATTTCTGAACGTGTAATTCTTTCACTCGCTGATAAACTACATTTTTCAGTTCGTCTATATTGATTCGTTCGCGGGCGGAAATAAAGAGGCAGTTATCCTCCATTTTTGCCATCCACGTCTTCATCAGTTCTTCGAGTGTTAAGTTTTCCTTTGTTCGGGGGGTAAGGTCGTCCGGCGCTTTCTCCACGTAGGTGTAAGCGTCTATTTTATTAAATACAAGTATCATAGGTTTGCCACTGCCGCCAATCTCTGCCAGTGTCTTGTTCACTACCTCAATCTGTTCCTCAAATCCGGGGTGGGAAATATCGACTACGTGCACAAGCAAATCTGCTTCACGCACTTCATCCAGGGTAGATTTAAAAGATTCTACCAGGTCGGTAGGCAACTTGCGAATAAATCCTACCGTATCCGACAACAAGAACGGTAGATTATCAATAATCACTTTACGCACAGTGGTGTCTAAAGTCGCAAATAGTTTGTTTTCTGCAAACACTTCGCTCTTGGAGAGAAGATTCATCATGGTTGATTTTCCCACGTTGGTATAACCAACCAGTGCAACACGTATCATGCGTCCGCGATTCTTTCGTTGGGTAGCTTTCTGCTTGTCAATCTCCGCCAGACGTTCTTTCAATAATGACATACGGTTCAGGATGATACGGCGGTCCATCTCGAGCTGTGTTTCACCCGGACCACGAAGTCCCACGGAACCTTTACCGCCACCGGCACCGGAACCTCCTCCCTGGCGTTCCAAGTGAGTCCAAAGTCGCTGCAAACGCGGCAACATATATTTATATTGTGCCAGCTCTACCTGCGTCTTCGCATTGGCTGTCTGTGCACGCATGGCAAATATATCAAGGATCAGTGAAGTACGGTCCAGTATCTTCACTTTCAGTTCGGCTTCAATATTACGAATCTGTTTCGCAGAAAGCTCATCATCAAAGATGACCATTCCTACTTCACGTTCTTCTTCCTCTTCGTTACGAATATATTGTCTGATTTCTTCCAACTTTCCTTTTCCGACATAAGTCACTGAATGAGCTGTCGGCAACTTCTGCGTAAATCGTTTCACTACTTCCGCCCCAGCCGTCTCGGCAAGGAAAGCCAGTTCATCCAGATACTCGTTCGTCTTACGCTCATCCTGCGTTTGTGTGATGAGTCCGACAAGCACTGCTGTCTCTACTTTGGCTTCGGATATTACAAATTCTTTCATTCTTTACTTCTAATATATAATAATGTGGGCGCAAATATAACAAAAAAAAAGAGGACAATGTTTTATTGTCCTCTTTTTCGTATCATTTATCACCTTAGAATCTATAAATCAAACCACATCTTTTCCCAAATTTTAGGAGATTCTTTGGGTGCATTAGGATTAGCAGTCATTTCCTCAGGACTATATTCCCATCTACGAATAAGTTCCCGAGAAGTAGCTTCTGTCGGCACAGTAAGTGCAGGTACCTCATTACCATTGGATCCTGATCTTCTCCACTGTACAAATTCTTCCAACGGTCTGTCCATCAAATCAATCCATTGCTGAATATGAATCTCATATAAAGCTCTATCAGGTTCCAATGTGTTTAAATCATCCAAAGCATCAATAAATTCAGTTGTCTTTACCGGATCCGCTTCATAATAATCACAAGCTGTTTGAATAGCTTTCTTATATAATTCATTAGCTTTCACCAAATTAGAAGTTACTCCCAACCCACGTACATACGCTTCCGCTTCAAAAAACAACTGTTCCTGATAAGAATAAATTAATTCAGGTGCCTCTTTTCTAAAAAGATACTTACTTATAACGGAAGATAATAAATCCGCATTTTCATCATCAGTTTCTTCTGCTGCCTGCCGAGTATCCAAGCCTCGATACACCCCGTCAGCTCCCGGTTCAAAATATCTGGAAATACGAGAATCATTGCGTTCCTGCATAGGCTTCAATACATTATTATTTGCAAAAAACATAATATTGATGCCATTTGTATACTTCTCCAATATTTTATATTTAGGATTTTCATTACCTGCAGTCTGTAAATATGGGAACTGCAGATTATCATCAGCCGAACTAATCATACCACCGTCACTTATCAACTTTCCAATCTGTTCTGCTTTCGTCGGATCTTTATCCACCATTGTCATTAAAGTTCTGAATTTTAAAGATTTGGCCAACCGAATCCACTTTTGCATATCACCTTTATAAAAAATATCGTAATCAGTAATGGCCAAAGGATCATCCAAGTTGATCTCATTCAACGCTTCATCCAACAAGCTTACTACACCATTCAAAACTACTTCCTGAGAATCAAATTTCGGATACTTAACTCCTTCTATCCAAGCCTCTGTAAATGGAATATCTCCCCATATCATTGTTGTCTCATAAATATGTTGAGCTAGAATAATTTTACATTGAGCAATTCCATTATGATTAACAGGAGTAGCTTCTTGAGCATTTTTGATAGCTAACTGCAAATTATTACCTCCAACAGAATAGTAATGCTTCCATGTATTACCAAGGCTATATGGATCTATGACATAATAACCTTCCGCCCAGCCCCCATAATCATCGCCGCCGTCTGCCTGACACTGGATACTTTGAGAAAGAGGAATGTAAGCATCTCCTCCGGTACGACTACCAGCCCAATTCACTACTGCATAATTGAATAAATATCCGGGATCCACCTTTTCCGCAGAATTTGGATTATGATTAACATCCAACCAATCACTACATGAGCTCAAAATAGCACATGCAAATATGATTGCTATAGTATATATTGATCTTTTATTTTTCATATTATTTCTCTTTGATAATTATTATAATGTCAATCTAATATTAAATCCGAAACTTCTTGTTGTCGGGATACTATTGAACTCAACTCCCCCACCGATCTGTGCAGGTCCAAAAAAGTTAGCTTCCGGATCAATGTGAGGCACATGATCTTTTATAATCCAAAGATTACGAGCCTCAAAGCCTAAATCAAGAGATTTGACAAAGAAACTTCTGAACCATTTTCTAGGAAAACTATAAGAAAAGTTCAACTCACGTAATTTAACATATGAAGCATCGAAAATATTACCCTCATTATTACTTGATTTTGCCACATGCCCCCAATAATCTTGCATACTTTTAACCGGCACATCATTAGCTCTGTAAGTTCCATCAGATTGTAAGATGACTCCCGGTTCAATAAACGACGCATCTTCTCGATGAGCAGCAGTTTCAGCAGCAAGTCCGGTAGTACGTAAAGTACCCACTGTTTCAGAGTAAAGAGAACCACCTTGACGAATATCTATCAGGAAACTCAATGTGAAACCTTTGTAAGAGAACGTATTATTAATACCCATTGTAAAGTCCGGGTAAACATCTCCCAAACGCACATTGTTTACAATTTCACGGAGTCCTGTCTTTTCGTTAATAACATAATTGCCCGAATCATCACGTTTCCAACCTGTACCATACAGACCAAACGAACCACCAACTTCCGCTTTTATCTGCAATCCACTCAACCCACTAGTCAACGAGTACTCATCCAACCCTTCTGCCAGCTCATCAACTTTCTGGGTGTTTTTTGCAAAAGTAGCCTCCAAGTCCCATTTAAAGTCCTTAGTCTGTACAGGGGTAACTCCTAATGCTACTTCAATCCCTTTATTAGATACTTTTCCCGCATTAATATTATTGGCAAAATACCCCGTGGACAAAGGAACATCAATGCTTACGATTTGATTTTTAGTTACACTTTTATAATAAGTCAAGTCTAAACGAATACGATTTTGGAAAAAGCGTAAATCAGTACCTACCTCAAACGATGCCTGATTTTGTGGTTTAAGATTCTCATTCGGCAATACACGAGGACCTGTAAATCCTACTAATCCATTATGGGGAAAAACATTCGTTAAATTATACTGCAAAAAATAAGAATTAACCGGAGTATATTGAAACGCCAACTGGTATGGTTGTTCATCACTACCGACATTAGCATAACTCATACGCAATTTTCCATAACTCAAAACATCCTTATTCTTCATCAATTCTGTAAAAATAAAACTACCACTAATTGACGGATAAAAATAAGAACGGTTATTTACAGGTAATGTAGATGACCAGTCATTTCTTCCTGTCACATCCAAGAATACCATATTCTTATAACTGAAGCTTATATCTCCATAAAGACCAACCAGCCGTTTCTTAGAGGTATAATTTACCGGACTCGTTGTCTTAGCATTAGTATATGCATACAATTCATCTACAACCAGATTTTGCGCCAACACATTATTATTTCTCCAGTCTTCCTGATATATATTGTGTCCCAACATTACTTTTACTCCATAATCTTCCGCAAATGTTTTCTCATACGATATCATCAAATCATTATTCAAAATACGCTTATAGAGATCCCATGTCTGGAACTGTCCTTCAAGATTACCAATTGTCCCTTTCGAATATACTTTACGTCTGGTTTCTGTATAAAAGTCAGTTCCTGCATTATTCGAGATTGTCAGTCCTTCTATCGGTTTATAAGTCAAAACAATATTGCCGATAAGACGATCCAACTGATTAGTAAATTTATTCTTGTTGATTATCCAATACGGATTGTTACTCTTTCCTTCCGGATCCAGTGATATTTGCTTACCGTATTCGTCAATCCAATTGTTTTTCACATCGTTGATATTTACCGTACGCGGCATTCCGTTTATCAAAGGAATGAGCAAGTTATTATCATTAGATCCCTGAGCAGGCCGTCCTTCCGAATCAGAGCGGATGTACTGTGCTGAAACTCGCCCTGTGAAGTTCTTGGTGAAATTCATACCACCATTAACGGCAAAAGCATATTTATTATAATCGGATCCGGGCACCACCCCTGTCTGATTAGTAGTAGAGACACTGATTCTAAAATCAGAACGTTCTGTACCACCAGCAATTGCGACATTATTTATATAACTCATACCTGTCTCATAGAAATCTTTTACATTATCAGGATATGCTTGCAAAGTAACCTGTTCTCCTTTAAAATCTGCAAATGTCTGATCTTGCACAGAAGATATCTTAGGCCCCCAACCATTCAACATTTTTACATTATATTTGCCATAACTTCCTTGTGCGTAATCATTTTGAAAATCTGGCAGTTTCAAAACATTCTCAAAACGTGTGGAAGAATTAACTGTAACAGATACCTGCGAATTGCGACTACCTTTTTTGGTAGTTATTACGATAGCACCATCTTTCGCACGCGCACCATACAATGCAGTTGCCGCAGCCCCTTTTAAAACATTAATAGACTCGATATCATCCGAGCTAATATCTCCTGCACGGTTTCCAACATCAACAATGCCATTAGTTCTGTCCGGATTGAACGCCCCATTGTCAATAGGCAAACCATCAACAATAAAAAGTGGAGACGACACGCTACCAATAGAAGAAGCACCACGAATCTGAATACTAGAACTTCCCCCTGCAGTACCTGACGACTGTCCAATCTGTACACCTGCGATCTTACCTGATAAAGAGTTTAAAACATTACTTTCACGTGCCTTGGTTATTTCATCACCTTTAACACTTGTCACTGAATATCCCAAAGACTTTTCAGAACGTTTAATCCCCATCGCAGTCACCACAACCTCATCAAGTTTCTGAGAATCAGATTTTAGCACAACTTTCAGATTCGGTTTTATAACCACTTCCTGCGTCTGCATACCAATA
>NC_021017.1:1132177-1200709 GCF_000210075.1 Bacteroides xylanisolvens XB1A | reverse complement strand
CATTGGTATGCAGACGCAGGAAGTGGCGATAAAGCCCAATTTGCGAGTGGTTCTCAAATCTGATGCACAGCTAATAGATGAGGTTGTGGTAACCGGATATGGGGTAACTAAAAAAGCAGCATTTACGGGATCTGCCCAAACGGTGGATAACAAGGACTTGATGAAAAAAACAGATGCAAACTTTATGAAGTCTTTGGAAGGATCAGTAGCTGGTTTACAAGTAAATAGCTTGACTGGACAACCTGGTGCATACGCTTCTACTACTATTCGTGGAGTTGGTTCAATGAATTCTGGAACCGAACCTTTATACGTAATTGATGGTATTGCCATTTACACAGACAAAATGGGGGCTTATAACAAAGCCGGGACAGGGGATATGGCGGCAAGTCCGATGGCTAATATCAATCCTAACGACATTGAGTCCATCACAGTTTTGAAAGATGCTACAGCTACAGCTATTTATGGAGCTCGTGCAGCGAATGGAGTAATTGTAGTTACTACTAAAAAAGGTAGTCTGGGAAAAGCGCGTTTTAATGTGAATGCAAAAGTCGGAACTAGTTTTGTAGGTAAGATAGATCATAATTATCGTACGACAAATCTGGATAAATACAAAGAGATCTGGACCGAAGGACTAACAAATGCAGGATATGACGGTGAGGATGGCATGACTTCTGCTGAATGGCTGAATGCCTATGTTATGGATTGGTATAATGTGGACTTGACGCAAAATATCAAGAGTGTGGATTGGCTGAAGGAGATTCTGCAAAATGGTTTTTCACAAGAATATGATATCAGTGCTCAAGGTGGGAATGAAAATTTGCGCTATTATATTAGTGGAGGATATTTTCAGAACACAGGTATCGTCATCGGAACTGGAATGAAACGCTATAGCGGACGTATTAGTTTAGATGGAAAAAGCGGGCGGATAGGATATGGACTTTCTGTGAATGGAGCACTCTCCGATATAAACAACACTATGACTGAAAGCCAATATACTAATCCTATTGTAGCAGTATATGACATCCGTCCGTTTGAACAGGTGCGCAATGAAGACGGAACATATAATACAAATGTTAATTATAATCCTGTAGCTATTAACGATAAAGAAAAAGGTGATAAACGCAATCAAAAGCAGATTACATTGGTTGTGAATCCATATTTTACTTATAATATTATTGATGGCTTAACATGGAAGACAAATGCAGGATTGAGCTTGATTGACTTGGACGAGTTCTTTTACAGTTCAATTTATAATCCTCAATATTCCGGTAGTGGTATGCTTGGTCAAAGAAACCAGGAAAGAGCAACAACCTTGACCATTACCAATACCGTAAACTTCAACCGCACTTTCAAAGACATGCATCATTTGAATGTGTTGTTGGGACAAGAAGCACAGAAAATATCTTATAGAACAATTTATGCAGCTGCCAGTGGATATCCTAGTGATGCTGTTTTTGAATTGGACAATGCTTCCAAGCCAACAGGGGCGGGATCTTCAACCAAAGCAAGCACTCTTTCTTCATTCTTTATGAATGCAGAATATAACTTGAATGATAAATATTATCTGTCAGGCAGTTTCCGTTATGACGGCTCGTCAAGATTTGGTGTAAACAACAAATGGGCTCCTTTTTGGTCTATAGGAGCAAAATACCGAATCTCTAACGAAAGCTTTATGGAAAATACCAAAAGTTGGTTGACAGATTTGACTATCAGAGGTAGTTATGGAACTGTAGGTAATCAGGATATTGGTTATTATGCAGCAATGGGATTATATAATTATGGATATTCTTATAATGGTAAACCAGGAGCTATTCCTTACCAAATAGCCAATCCGGATCTAAAATGGGAGACTGTTGCAAAAGCCGATATCGGTATCCATGCTGTTTTCTTCGAAAGACTGACACTCGAAGTGGACTATTATAACCAACGGACAAAAGATATGATATTTGATGTACCACTTTCTTACACAACTGGATTCGGATCTATCCTGAAAAATGTAGGTGAGATGGAAAACAAAGGTATAGAATTCTTGATTAACGCTAACGTACTTAGAAATAAGGATTTCAGTTGGGATGTTCGTTTCACTGGTACGGCAAATAAAAATAAAATCATAAAACTTGCCACAGAAAAACCAATTGAGAATACTCTAACTATCAGAAAAGTTGGCGAGGCGTATAATACATTCTATATGCCGGAATATGCAGGAGTGGATCCTGAAACAGGAGAAGCAATGTGGTATAAAGGACAAGAAGGGGATGAGAAAACAAAAAATGTAAATGAGGCCGGTCAGCGAATTGTAGGTTCTGCCGATCCTAAATTTTATGGTGGCTTTGGAATGAATTTCAAATACAAAGGTTTTGACTTCTCTTTTGATACCAGTTTCACCTTGGGAAATAAAGTATATAACTCCGGATTTGCATTTGATATGCAGGTTGGACATTATTTCTTAGGTCCGGTATCTAACTATGTTTATGACAACCGCTGGCAAAAGCCGGGAGATATAACCGACGTACCCAAATTTGTAGCTGGAGACAACTCGGGAGCAGAAACTAATTCCAGCCGTTTCTTAATGAACGGTTCTTATTTGAGAATGAAATCCATGGTTTTAGGATATACTCTTCCGAAGAACCTTATGAATAAAGTGGCTATTGACAATTTAAGAGTTTATATCTCTGCTGACAATTTGTTCACTATCACTGCTAAAGATTTTATAGGATTTGATCCACAAACTAGATCTACCGGTATGCAGTCTTGGGCATATCCTGTACCTAGAAATATCATGTTCGGTCTTAATCTTAGCTTCTAAAAAATAACTTTAGAAATTTATGACAATGAAGAAAATATTATTTGCTTTATTAACCGGTTGGATGGCAATTTCATTCACCGCATGCGATGACTTCTTGACAGAAACGCCATCAACTTCTGTTCCGACAGAAGAAGCCTTGGTTACTACCCAAGATTTTCAGAATGCTCTAAATGGTGTATATTACACATTAGGTTCATATCGTTTTCTGGGACGTGATGTATTAGCAATTGGAGATGCGCCAACGGATATCACTTCACATTCCGTTGCAACGTCTCATTTCTATGACATCTTCCGCTATCAGATACTGGATACTAATTCATACATAGAAGAAATATGGGCATACGGATATTGGGCTATCGACCGTTGTGCACGTATCATTAAAGAAGGTGCTTCATTTAAAGAAGTAACAAAGGGGGATCTGGCAGAAGTGGAAGGATGCATCGCTCAAGCCTATGCTATTAAAGCCCTCTGCTCTTTCTATTTGACTAACATGTTTGGTTTGCCATATTCGGAAGCCAACAAAACGACATTAGGTATCGTAAACGTTACTGAACCCGTCCCTGCCTATTCACAGGTGTCAAGAGTCAGTGTAGAACAAAATTATAGCCTGATTCTTGATGATATAACGAAAGCTAAAGAATATTATGCTAAAGAAGGTGTTGAAAATGTAGGTAAACAGTATATGAATACGGCTGCAGTTGCTGCACTTGAAGCTCGCGTAAAACTCTATATGAAAAATTACGAAGGGGCTATTACAGCGGCTCAAGAGGCAATAACCCTAAGTGGTGGTACAATTGTATCAACCAAAGAAGACTATAAGAATATGTACACGACATTGGCTGTTTCGACAGAAGACATTTTCTTTATAGCAAAAGCCGAAGATGATTATTTGTCCGCTAATGCTCTGAATACTTTATGGAATAAATACGGTTTGTCTATTAACAGCGCAACAGTAGCAGAATATTCACCTAATGATATTCGGCTGGCGCTTCTTGGCGGTACGTGGACTGGTGGAAAAATGCGTGGTATCACAACCAATAATCAGATTTCTAATTTGCCAGTTTTCAGACTGCCTGAAATGTATTTAATACAGGCAGAAGCATATGCAAAACAGTCAACTCCTAATTATGGAAAAGCTAAAGAAAAGCTATTGGAAGTAGCTTCCAAAAGAAATCCGGATTTGGATGACAATGAAATAGCAGAGGATCAAACGGTTATTGATGCCATTGATAAAGAAAGAAAATTAGAACTGGTTCAAGAAGGACATCGCTTCTTTGACGCAAGAAGATTAGGCAAAATTATTAGTGTAGCAGATGGATCGTACACTAATTTCAACATCGCAAAATTTGTGTACCCAATACCTTCTTTTGAAGTCAATTCAGGTTTTGGAGTTATACAAACAGAGGGATGGAGTAATAATTTACCTCGATAAAACATTTTTTAATATTGCCTCCATATAAGGATAAGTTTTAAATAAATAGATGAGACCTGCAATTTTAGAATTAATCGAAATTGCAGGTCTTATTATTCATAAATATATACATAAATAGTTTTACGTAAGAAACATTTACTTCAACATCGTATCGAATAATGGGGAGAAGGAGCACGTCTATTAGACTACAGACGTTATATTGATCCGGAAGACTGGGAAATGACGATGATGATTCCAATGACAGAGTTCGACGGTAATGAAAGCTTAAATATTGCCACTGATCAGAATCCATAAACAATTCACTTCTTTTTAATGAAATAAAAAAGAGTAGATACAATATATCCAATTCCAAGATATAAAAAAGATACTGATTTATAAAGGTAAAAATGAGACTAAACTCTTTGGCAAGCCTTGGAGTTTTAGTCTCATTTCTATTAAGGGGGTTATAAAAAAACTCGGGAATCTATTTTTTACAAAAGTAATTTAAAATAAAATATTCCTGATAGTTGTCATCCATTTACGGCTTTATTTATATATATCTTATTAACTTCTATAAGGGTAGTTCATTTTTTACAGCAAAGATAAATTTCATTTTAAGGACTCTTCAACCCTTCTATCTTTTATCATCAAGGAAGCATCCCCTCTCTCACAATATCCACCAAAATCGGTTTCAATCCGCTGACGAAACATTCCACCGCAATTACCATCAGAATCAATCCCATGAGGCGCATCATTACATTGTTTCCCGTCTCGCCCAATACGTTTACCAATTTCGTAGAAGCACGAAGAATAAAGAAAGTCAGCAGATAAATCAGGGCAATAGTGCCGATCAAAATTCCCTTCATTTCATAAGAATGTGCATCCTGCATCAAGACAATAGCATTGGCAATCGCTCCGGGACCGCATAACATAGGAATGCCGAGAGGAGTAATGGAGATATCATCCGCATACGTTTTGATTTCTTCATCTTTCAGTTTCATTGGTGTATAACGGGCTTGAAGCATATCAAAGCCGATCTTGAAGATAATCACCCCACCGGCAATACGGAAGCCATTGGTAGAAATACCGAAAAACTTAAAAAGAAACTGCCCGGCAAAGACAAATACCATTATTGTAATAAACGACACAATGGTGGCGCGACGTACGATAGACTGACGTTCCTTATCCGTCATACCATGAGTCATGGTAAGGAAGACAGGCATCGTTCCCAATGGGTTGGTCAATGTAAAGAATGAAGTGAAACAAAGTAAGGCAAAAGGCAGAAGCGTACTATCCATGATTATATCGTATTTTATGCAAAATTAAAACGCAACAAAAATACGACTTAATCCAGAAAACCTATAATAAATCCATTAATTCTTTCAAGGAATGTATGTGATAAGTGGGAAGAAAAGGGAAAGTAGTCCGTTCCGTCACATTGTAAAAAGCCTGATGCATCCCTACTCCGTGCGCTCCGGTTATATCCGCTTCCCAACTGTCACCAATCATCAAGGATTCGCGCAATTCGGATTGAGTGGCAGACAAGGCAAAATTAAATATTGCCGGCCAAGGCTTCAACACTCCGAGATCTTCCGAAAGAATCACTTTTTTGAAATACCCGTCCACTCCTGCCGACCGCATCTTGCATGATTGCAATTCACGGAATCCATTGGAAAGGATATAGAGGTTATATTTAGGAGCAAGATATTCCAATACCTCCTTTGCATGAGGCATCAAAGTACTTTTAGTGGGAATAATCGCGAAAAAATCTTTCGAGAACTGTTCGGCAAGCGCTTCATCTTCCACTCCCACAGCCTGTAAAGGATAAAAGAAACGTTGACGGTTCAATTCATCTTTCGTTATTTTTCCTTCGCCGTACTCAATCCAAAGTTCGGTATTTCTTTGCTGATAAAGGGTATAATAATGATCGAACGAATCAAAATAACGGTCGAATGAATATTTCTGATATACTTCTTCAAAAGTATCACGGGCATTTTGAGAGAAAGCCCAGATGGTATCATCAAGATCAAAAAAAAGATTTTTATATTTCATCAGTAGTTATGCGTATAATAAGAAACAAAAAAGCCAATGTGCTAATTTCTTGAATCCAGGAATCAGCACATTGGCAATTCAAAAAGGGATGTCTACCTTATTTTACTTGAATAACCAAGTATCTGGATACACTCCAGAATTCAGTAGGATTAGTAATCTTCAATGTCAACTGGCCTTTGTCATCTTTTACCAATTCATAAGAACCGGACGGATGAGTAGTCAGTAACTCAGCACGTTTAGAGTACAACTTGATTTCTTTGGTTGTACGGATATCGATTTGAGTGAAATAATCCTTATTGAAATCAGCGCTCTTCAATACATCTCCGCTCTGAAGAATCTTTTGAGCTTTCAATTCAGATTTAGTACCGAATACGAACCAGGCAGCATTCAAGCTCTTTTCCTGTTCAGCAACGGTTTTAGCTTTCGCTTCGTTTTCTGCAGCCAACGTTTCTTTAGCAGCAGACAAGTCGCTGACAGCAGCATCCAATTCCTGGATACGGATATTCTTGGAAGCCAGTTCTGTTTGAAGTTCTTCGATACGTTGTTGTTTAGCGTTCAATTCAGCAGTCAAAGCAGCAACAGCTTTTTTCATCTGTGCAGAATTGTAATTGCTGTTCTTCAACTGTGCCTGCAACTTTGCAATCTGCGCTTTGTTTTCTTCCATCTGTTTAGAGATGAATTCGATGTCAGAAGCAATCTGTTGCTTGGCGCTGGCAGAGTTTTCAGTGATGGTTCCACGTTGCAAGTCAACACGACTTTCGGCAGCATTGATCTTACGGAAACCTTCCTGAACTTCATTGAAAGTACCCATCATATCATCCAGTTCAGCATTGCGCTGGTTCAGTTCCATCAAAAGAGAATCATTTTCAGCTTTCAGGTCTTTACTTCCACCTTTAAAGCTATCACACGAAGCTAACATGGCTACGCATACAAATAAAACAGCTAACTTTTTCATACGTTTACGTTTTACGTTTTTTAATGAAATTATTTAATCATCTATTCCTGCTAATACTATCACAATCTCGCCCCGGGGTTCGGTAGCGGTAAAGTGTTCTATCAATTCAGCCAAACTGCCCCGAACTGTTTCTTCGTGGAGCTTGGATATTTCACGCGACACGGTTGCCTGACGTTCAGCACCGAAATATTCGGCAAACTGTGTTAACGTCTTCAACAGACGGTGGGGTGATTCATAAAACACCATCGTACGGTGCTCTTCCGCCAATGTCTTCAGTCGTGTCTGCCGTCCTTTCTTCTGGGGGAGAAACCCCTCGAAGCAGAACTTCTCGTTCGGCAATCCCGATGCAACGAGTGCCGGAACAAAAGCGGTTGCTCCCGGCAAGCACTGCACTTCAATGCCGTTGCGTACACACTCACGAACAACCAGAAATCCGGGATCGGAAATTCCAGGCGTTCCGGCATCCGAAATTAGTGCCACCGTTTCACCTGCCTTTATTCTATTAACAACACTTTCCACCGTTTTATGTTCATTAAATTTGTGGTGAGATTGCATTGCATTCTTTATTTCAAAGTGTTTCAGCAAAATACCGGAAGTACGTGTATCCTCCGCCAAAATCAGATCGACCTCTTTCAGGACTTTGATAGCCCGAAAAGTCATGTCCTCCAGATTCCCTACCGGCGTAGGCACCACATATAGCTTTCCCATCTTGTTTTTGTTTTATGCTGATTGATTAAAAAATTTCTTTAGTAGTTCCAGAAAGTCGTTCACCGCCTCCTTTTCTTCATTCAATTCGACTTTCGAGGACAGAAATGCGACTGCAGTCTTGTAGGAACTCATTACTGATATCTGTTCGATAACCCGATTCATCAAATCAGTGTCGCCTCCGAACAGTTCACGAGAAAAACGGAAAGAATCATTCAAGCTGATAGCATGTCGCAAGCCAGCAGACAGTTTGAGACTTTCTCCCAACACAGCCGATTTAGGTTCTTCCTCTTTCACAACAGTTTCAACGACAGGTTCCTCAACAATTGCCGGTTCCTCTTTTTTCCCTTCTTCTTCTTCTTCTTCTTCTTCTTCTTCTTCTTCTGCTGCTGCTGCTGCTTCTGCTGCTGTCTCTGCAGCTGCCGCTATTACGACAGGTTTCTCTTCCGCAACAATGGCTTCTCCTTCCTCATCTTCTTTCACAACAACCGATTCGAGAGATTGTATAATCACGGGGGAATCCTCTTCAGACCCGGCAACTTCATCCTCCTCTTCCGCTGTCTCTTCCACAGCTGACGGAGAAATTACCTGAACAGCATCCACCTCCTGCTGCAGTTCATCCAAACGTCCCTGCATCCGTGTAATGCTCCGCTTCAACAGTTCAGACAAAGTCGGAGTCGGCTCCTTGGTAAATGAATCCATGAGATACTTCAACTCATGAACATCCAACTCAATATCTGTTAATAGCTTCTGTTTCATGTCAGTCCATTGTTTATACGGTGCGAATGTAGGAATAATTTATGCAATAACTTAAAATAATGGATAATTTAACAGTTCTTGCACATTGAATTGCTTACCTTTGTCCACATATTTACTTAATCAAGAAAACACAAAATCTCATGGTATTATTTTCAGAAGACCACATACAGGAGACTAGAAGAAGAGGCCGGATCGAAGTAATCTGCGGTTCCATGTTCTCCGGAAAAACAGAGGAATTGATTCGTAGAATGAAGAGAGCGAAATTTGCGAAACAACGTGTAGAGATATTCAAACCGGCTATCGACACCCGTTATTCAGAAGAAGATGTAGTCTCTCACGACAGCCATTCTATCGCCTCCACTCCCATCGATTCGTCAGCCAGTATCCTACTCTTTACTTCCGAGATAGATGTAGTAGGCATTGACGAAGCACAGTTCTTCGACAGTGGTTTGATTGATGTATGCAACCAGCTCGCCAATAATGGAATCCGTGTTATCATTGCAGGGTTGGATATGGACTTCAAAGGAAATCCGTTCGGACCAATGCCGCAATTGTGCGCCATTGCCGATGAAGTCTCCAAAGTTCATGCAATCTGTGTGAAATGTGGCCAGCTGGCTTCTTTCTCACATCGTACTGTCAAGAATGAGAAACAGGTTCTTTTAGGCGAAACAGCCGAATACGAGCCTCTGTGCAGGGAATGTTATCTCCGCGCACGAGGGGAAGATGAGCAGAAAGTATAAACTCTATAAAAGAAAAAGATTATGGAAAGGAAAAAGATAACATTCGACAGTTTTATACGCGGTTCTATCGGATGTGTGTTAGTTGTAGGAATATTAATGCTTGTAGAACGCCTTAGCGGAGTGTTATTACCTTTCTTTATTGCATGGCTGATAGCTTATATGGTCTATCCGCTAGTCAAATTCTTCCAGTATAAGCTACGATTGAAAAGCCGCATTATTTCCATCTTCTGTTCCTTATTCCTTATTACGGTTATCGGAGTCACTTTATTCTACCTATTAGTGCCGCCGATGATTTCGGAAATAGGCAGAATGAACGACTTGCTGGTGACTTACCTCACCAATGGAGCCGGAAACAATGTACCTAAGAGTCTTTCTGAATTTATCCACGAAAATATCGATCTTCAAGCACTGAACCGTGTATTAAGTGAAGAGAATATCCTGGCGGCAATCAAGGATACCGTCCCCAGAGTGTGGACTTTGCTTGCAGAATCTCTCAACATTCTATTCAGCATTCTTGCCTCCTTCATTATATTATTATATGTAATCTTTATATTATTGGATTACGAAGCGATAGCTGAAGGATGGTTGCATCTGCTACCCAATAAATACCGTACGTTTGCCTCCAATCTGGTTCACGACGTACAGGATGGTATGAACAGATATTTCCGTGGACAGGCCTTGGTTGCTTTCTGCGTAGGTATTCTTTTCAGCATTGGTTTCCTGATTATCGATTTCCCCATGGCTATTGCTTTGGGACTTTTCATCGGAGCATTGAATATGGTTCCCTACTTGCAAATCATCGGCTTCCTTCCCACTATTTTATTAGCAATCCTCAAAGCTGCCGACACCGGACAGAACTTCTGGATTATCATTGCATGTGCATTAGCTGTCTTTGCAATCGTACAAATCATACAGGATACCTTCCTTGTCCCCAAAATCATGGGAAAGATTACCGGACTGAATCCTGCCATCATCCTTTTATCTCTTTCCATCTGGGGTTCATTAATGGGAATGCTCGGCATGATCATCGCCTTACCACTAACAACTTTAATGCTCTCCTACTACCAACGCTTTATTATCAACAAAGAAAAGATAAAATATGATGAAGCCGAAACTACTGATAATCAAGAAACAAGCCATAACGAGGAAAAATAATTGAAACTTTTTTCTACGGAATGCTTGCAAATTAAATAAAAGTAACTACCTTTGCACCCGCAATCAGGAAATAACTGATTCGCAAATAAGGATTGATTCGCTAGCTCAGCAGGTAGAGCACAACACTTTTAATGTTGGGGTCCTGGGTTCGAGCCCCAGGCGGATCACTGAAAACAAAAGAAAAAGTCAAGCAAATCCCTGATAATCAAGCGTTATCGGGGATTTCTTTTTTCTGGCAGATAGCAGAAAATAGCCGTTTCAAGGGCTCAGTTGTAATTCTTGGGGGATTAAGTTTTGTCAATTCCCTTCATGCATATACTTTTGCTAGCCTAAAAAGGAAGAAGCTCATATCCACTACTCCTCTAAATGATGCCCTAAATGCTTTGATTTTAGCATTAAATGCTTCTGCTGCTGCATTTGTACTCCTGTTCACAAAGAAGTTCAAAATTGGCTCAGTCTGAAAATTTGGGGGATTTAATTCAGGGCAATCACATCCTTAAAAATAGATTCATTCCGCACAGTTTTGAATAAATATTAGATGCATCGGAATTTTATTTACTCTAGTAACAAAGAAAAAACGCTTAGTAATAGAGTTCTATCTGACACCCGGGTCTCAATGGTACTAACACCCGGGTGTTGGCATACTTGAGACCCGGGTGTCATAGATGCTGAGACCCGGGTCTCAGATAGATTGTTTATACAGTAGAGAAAAATCTAAACTATATTATTTAATTTCTTTCCGTACGGATCAGTTCATTTCCGTACCGGAATGAATCTTTTTTTTAAGGATATGGCTGTGTCCTGAACCAAATCCCCCAAGAATTACAACTGAGCCCAAAATTTTACTAGTACCATATAAGTTCACAATCTTTTATTACACATCTCTTGATCTTGCTATTTTCAATAGAAGATTGTACTTTTGTCATCATTTTATCAGTCAATATTTTACACAAATGATCTTTATACACAATTTATTGCTCATTCTGGGACGTGGAATAGGACAAGTGATGTTTCAGAATAATGCGCTATCCGGATTATTAATGCTAATTGGAATATTTCTAAACTCATGGCAAATGGGAATACTAGCAGTCTGTGGTAATATAATAAGTACACTGACAGCCTATTTTTCGGGATATAAGCATAATGATATTAAAAATGGATTATACGGATTTAATGGAACTTTAGTAGGTATAGCAGTTGGCGTATTTCTGCAATTATCGGTAGGAAGTTTAATCATGTTGATTATCGCTTCGGCCCTTTCCACATGGATTGCCTATTTTTTCAGTCAGCAACGTTTGCTCCCTGGCTTTACTGCTCCTTTCATTCTTGCTGTATGGGGAATGTTGGGAGTTTGTAGCTGGCTTATACCAGATCTACTACCAGTTTCTGATACGGTTATTGATACCACACAGAATATTAATTATTTCCAAGCCTTCTGCTTAGGTATAGGGCAAGTCATGTTTCAGGGAAATACAGTTCTATCCGGATTATTTTTCCTTATAGGCATTTTGATTAATTCTCGGAAGACAAGTCTCTATACCATCTTAGGAGCACTTCTTCCTATTCCCCTAGCCATTTTACTTGAAGTGGATACTACAAACTTAAATGCCGGTCTAATGGGATATAATGGCGTATTATGTGCCATAGCTTTAGGAGGAACGAGCTGGAAAAATGGCGTATGGGCAGGATGCTCTGTCTTACTGTCCACCGTATTACAGATTCTAGGAATGAGTTTGGGTATCACTACCTTAACCGCTCCCTTTGTTATATCTGTATGGATCATACTAATGATACAAAAAGTAATAAGGACACAGAATAACTAAATTAGCCTTCAAATAAAATTTTGTGATATTTTTTTCAAAGAAAAAGATATTATCTTGTCACCCGAAATAATTGCCTTTGTGTTATGAACACTACACCATAATGCAGTAAACTTAAAAATAGTATCCAAACTCCTTGAATTAAAAAGAGTTTGGATACCTCAACATTTACAGTAAAAATATTATTTATAAAGTTTCAATCAGATCTTAGTTATGCTTACAACATAAAGGTGATAACTACCTATATAAACAACAGACAGAAGTGTATCACATAATTATGATAACATCATCTCATATCTTTTCACCCACAATCAGCAGCAATTTTTCATTTTCCCCTCTTAAAAACTTAATTTCTTCTTTCAACCAATCTATTTCCTTATTTTTTGAAGAAATCAATTCAGCTATCATTGCATCAGGAGTATAATTACGACTGATAAAATTCAATATCTTGGAGATATTTATTTCTTCTCTTTTTTTAAAGTTTCAAATTGCTCCTTTTGTTTATCCAACAGCTTTTCGAAAATCTCAATTACCTGTTCAACAGGAAAACTATTAAAGGTCTGATTATTACCTGTATTACTGACAGCACTTTTAACACCGCAATTCTCGTAGAAGTTATTCGTATTATACAAGATTGTCTCTTCATTAAAATTCTTCAGGCCATCTACAGTAACGCCTAATGCTGAAGCAATCTCGCCTAATCGTTCATCGTCAAACTTCTCTGTTTGTTCTATTTTTGAAACAGCCTGTTTCGTTATACCTAACAGATCACCGAGTTCCGCTTGAGTCATTCCCCGAAGCCGACGCACCCGTTCAATTTTTCTTCCCAGATGAATAGTATTTGTGTACTTTTCCGTTTCCATATTCCAGTCTGTTGATTATTTGCCCTGCTTTATGCACTCTCTTAGAATCTCTATTTTCTCCTGTTCACTTTTCAACAAGCGTTCATACAGTTCAACCACCTTTTCAAGAGGATTAATCTGTTGGTTATGAGCATAAACAGTAGCAATTGCTCCCGGAGAAATGGTAGCATCTTTATAATTATTAATATTACAAATGGCTTTTTCAACATCAAAATCCTTGATGACATCAGTAGATATTCCCAAGACTTCAGCTATTTTGGTTAACAATCCATCCTCTATTTCATCTTGTTTCTCTATTTTCGAGATCTCCTGTTGACTAACACCCAGATCAGAAGCCAACGCTTCCTGTTTCATACCTAGATATACACGGATTCTTTGCAGATTGCGACCGACATGCCTTTGATTCACCTTGTCTTTTACTTTAATATCCATATCATTGTTGCTTTAGTAAATACATTGAGACAAAGATAATGAAAATAAAATTCGCAACTACATATCGCCCTTTGAAAAAGACAGCTTTCTATCTGTTTCTCTTTTGAATATAACCTAATTAGATCTATTTTATCCCAGTCTTTATCATTCTTATCTACTTCTAAAACTTTACTACTGTAAAGTTTACGACGGGTAAAGGTTTAATCAACAACAATATTACCTTATAAAATCAAATATACAACAGGTAGTAAGAAACAACTCTGTCCTGATAAAAGTCAACTTTATTTTTTTCAATCCCCAGTTCTATATGCATAATTTTGCCCTGTCAGTTTTTTTACTGACATGAATCGTGGCGCCACATTCAAAACAGTAACAGAATAATGTTCAATTGGCATTGACATTCTGAACAATCATCATTTAACCAATAAAATCTAATAGCCTATGGGGTAAGTAAAATCATTACAATCGAAACATAGCTTTAAATCATCCTGAAATTTAGCTATCCAAAAACAAATTAGTAAACATACAATTAAACAAAAAGCATGAAATCATTTTCTGATAAAACAAACATAGGGGAGAATAATCCCCTAAAGACTGTTTATAGAATGAATTTTTACCTATTATTCCTATTAATAGGTTCATTATCGATACTTGGATCAACACGGGCTTATTGCCAACAGAGCAGAACGATCTCGGGTATAGTGAAAAACTCTCAAGGAGAGACAATTATCGGAGCAAATATCGTTGAAAAAGGTACCAGCAACGGGACGATTACGAATGTAGACGGACTGTTCACACTGCGCGTATCGCCCAATGCAGTATTAAAGGTATCTTATATGGGATACACGGAGCAGGAAGTCAATACACGCAACAAGAACAAGCTGGAAATCATACTGACGGAAGATGCCAGACTGATTGATGAAGTAGTGGTGGTAGGATACGGATCGGTCAAAAAACGGGATTTGACGGGGGCGGTAACCTCCGTCAAAAGTGCAGAAGTACTGGCCGCTCCTACCAATAATGTGATGGAAGCCCTTCAAGGCAAGATACCCGGAATGGATATCACCAAGACTTCGGGACAGGTAGGAGGTGATGTCACTATCCTGTTACGTGGTTCACGATCTATTTATGGCAGCAACGAACCGTTGTTTATTATCGATGGAATCCCCGGCAGTTATAGCCAGGTCAGCCCGTCGGACATCGAGAGTGTAGATGTGTTGAAAGATGCTTCTTCCACCGCCATTTATGGTTCCGCAGGAGCAAACGGCGTTGTAATCATCACCACCAAAAGAGGAAAAGAGGGAAAAGCGACCGTAAACTTCGATGCTTATTACGGATTCAGCGGTTCACCCAACTACAGACATGGGATGACGCGGGATGAATGGGTCACCTACCAGCAAGAAGCCTATAAATATAAAAACGGTGACTATCCTACCGATATGTCCGCCCTACTGGGGAAACAGGATTTTATAGATGCATACAACGACGGCAAATGGATAGACTGGATAGATGAAGTGTCGGGCAACACGGCTACCACACAGAAATACAGTCTTTCGGTCAACAGTGGCACTGAAAAGACAAAATTATTTGCTTCGACTTCCTACAACCGGGAGGAAGGTTTACTTAATAACGAAAATCTGAACAGATATTCGTTACGCCTCAATCTGGATCAGCAGATATTTTCATGGGCAAAGGTGGGCTTTACCTCCAATTTAGTCTACCGGGACTTGAACTCCGGCGTAAAAAACACATTCACCAAATCTCTCTCCGCCATCCCGTTGGGTGATGCTTATACCGAAAAAGGGGAGATCAATCACGAATACATCACAGGACAATATTCCCCGATGAGTGATTTTATAGAGAACCAGTATGTAGACAACACACGTTCTACCTACCTGAATATGAGCGGCTATGTCGAACTAACTCCCGTCAAAGACCTGACTTTTACCAGTCGTGTCAATGGTACGTTGAATCACTCACGCCGCGGGCAATACTGGGGAGAGAAGTGCAATGCCAACCGTCCGTCTTATGCAGGTTCACCGCATGCTTCCATCACCAACAACAATGCCTGGAATTACACTTGGGAGAATATTCTCGCTTACAACACAACCATCGCCAAAGACCATAATCTGGGAGGTTCACTGATTACTTCCTGGAATAAGAACCAGTCGGAAAGTAGCATGGCTGCCGCCAGCGGTCAGATGGTAGATCAATGGTCTTTCTGGCGACTGACATCGGGTACTTCCCAACATGTGGAATCCGACTTCGCACAGACACAGAAAATGTCTTTTGCCTTCCGTCTGAACTATTCGTACAAGGGCAAATACCTGTTTAATTTCTCTACCCGTTGGGACGGTGTTTCACAATTTTCTACCGGACATAAATGGGATGCCTTCCCCGCAGGCGCACTGGCGTGGAGAATATCAGACGAGGCATTTATGGAAAAGACACGTAGTTGGCTGGACAACCTGAAGTTGAGAGTGAGCTACGGCATCATGGGTAACTCGGGAGGAACCACCGCATACAGCACCACAACACAAGCCTATGTATATACAGCTTCGGGAATTTCCATTAACGGGAAGATCGTTCCTTTCACGCAATACGCTGATAGTTATGGTAGTTCCGATCTCGGATGGGAAAAATCATACAACTGGAATATAGGGTTGGATTTCGGTATCCTGAACGGTCGCATCGACGGCTCGGTAGAATGGTTCAAAACGACAACCAAAGGATTATTATTCAAACGTACATTACCCATCACCAGCGGTCTGACCGGATGGGGATCGCCTTTGGCCATCTGGCAGAACATCGCCCAGACCAGTAATCAAGGTGTGGAAGCAACGATCACTTCGCACAACATACGGCACAAAGATTTCACCTGGAACACGACCTTATCCGTCACTTGGAACAAGGAACAAATAGACGACCTGCCTGACGGTGACCTGATTGCTGAAAACCTGTTTGTCGGTGAACCGATTAAAGCTATTTACGGATATAAATATGCCGGAATCTGGGGAACCGATACCCCACAGGAGACATTAGATGCCTACGGTGTAAAACCCGGATTCATCAAGATAGAAACCTTAGACCAGAAAGGCGATGGAGGTGTGCATAAATACAGTACGGAAGACCGGCAAATTCTAGGACATTCCAATCCGGACTGGATCATCGGATTCAGCAATTCCTTCACCTACAAGAATTTTGATTTATCCGTCTTTGCCATGGCACGTTACGGACAGACAATCAACAGTGACCTGCTCGGTTATTATACCGCTGAACAGAGCGTAACCAAGAATCAACTGGCAGGCGTAGACTACTGGACAGAGGATAATCAAGGAGCCTATTTCCCCCGTCCCGGAACGGGAGACGAACAAAAAACCGTATATCCTTCATTAAGAGTGCGCGACGGCTCCTTCATTAAGATTAAGAATATCACGCTGGGATATACACTACCCGTCAATATTTCCCGCAAAGTTTTAATGGAGAAATGCCGTATTTATGCCACAGCCTACAATCCGTTCATCTTTGTAAAAGATAAGCAGTTGAAAGATACTGATCCCGAAACCAACGGTTCGGATGCATTTCCTACCTACCGGCAATTTGTTTTTGGCGTTAATTTGACATTCTAACAAAAGATTATAATCATGAAAAGGATATATATAAAATTCATATTTTGCAGTGTGCTGTTCTCGGCCTTATCTCTACATTCCTGCACCTTGGAGGAATACAACCCGGGCGCATTTACCAAAGAGGCTTTGGCTACTTCCATCGATGGATATGAAACCCTGATTAACCAGTGTTATTTTGCTATGGAAAGGTTTTACTACGGTTCTGCGGACTGGATGTCACTGACTGAAGGCGACACCGATCTTTGGACGTATAAAGCCAACGAATCAACAAGTTACACACAGTGGTTCTGGTTTTTCGCAGGAACATCACCCAATACGACTTACACCAATAATTGGTGGAACGGGACATACGACGGTGTGGGAGCCTGTAACGAAGCTATCGCATTAGGAGACAAACCTCCCTACACCACGGAAGAGGAGCGGAATGCCAAGATTGCGGAAGCCCGTTTTCTTAGAGCTGTCTATTATTTCAATGCAGTGGAACAATTCGGAGCAGTGACGATGCTCACAGAACCGATAACAGCGGAAACACTGACTTACTCCCCCACCCGCACCGATCCGATGACCATCTACCAGGAAGTAATCCTGCCCGATTTAAGATTCGCATCCGAATGGTTGCCAACAGGTACGCATGCAACTACTACCACCCCGACGAAGAAAGCCGCTCTCGGTTTTCTGGCTAAAGCCTGCTTGCAGACGTACGAATATGGAAGCACCGAATATTTGCAGGAAGCTCTGGATGCAGCCAAAAAATTGATTACCGATTGCGAAACTGGCGGTGGGAAATACAATACGTATATGTACCCATCTTATAGCGAAGTATTCAAAGAGAGCAATAACTGGGAAAACAAAGAAGCTCTCTGGAAACATCGCTGGTATGCAGGAGCAGACGGTCACGGATCAAGCAACGGAAATTACAAGCTAAATCGCAACGATGAGTATTTCTTATGCAATATCAATAAGTTCGGTGCTCGTGAAGATAATCAGGAAACACGCCTTACTTGGGAAGGCTCAATTACCGGTATCTTTATGCCCACTCAGCATTTGTTGAGTTTGTATGTACAGAAAGACGGAACATTGGACCCCAGATTTCATGAATCGTTCACTACTGAATGGAACGCGAACAAGAATTACACGTGGGATGAGAGTGCCGTACATATGTATGACAAAGAAGAAACCGTCATTGGCAAAGCTCTGAATAAAGGTGACTTAGCCATTAAGTTTATCATGCCACAAGACATTGATTATGCTACAGAAAAGCAAAAAGAACATATTTCTGATTACTTACTGATTGATTATCACCATGTATATAGTAATGACAATAATAACGTGAACATGAATTATGCTTATACAAACGTCACAGGCAATTACAAGGATGACGGCACAAACGAGAACCAGTTCCGCTACTATTATCCGTCACTGAATAAGCATAACAGCAGTAATTATTATGTAGCCAATGCTTCCAAACAGAGAAATGGTAATCTGAATGCGACATTTATCATGCGTATGGCAGAAGTTTATTTGATTGCGGCAGAAGCTGATATTTACCTGAATGGTGGTGCAAATGCAGCCGGTTATATCAACAAGGTTCGTGAACGTGCCGGAGCAAATCGGCTTACAGGAAGTATTACGGTGCGTGATATCTTAGACGAAAGAGGCCGTGAACTTTGCGGAGAATATTGCCGCTTCTACGACTTGAAACGGACAGGAATGTTTAAGAACTCGGAGTATCTGGAGAATACTCATCCGGACTTAGCACAATTCTTTCACCCGAATTATGCATTACGTCCCATTTCAACTACATTTACTGCAACAATCACCAATGGCAGCGAGTATCAAAATCCGGGATATTAAATAGGAATTTCAATATGTACAGGTATTATGGAATCAATCTTGGCACCTGTACATTAATTATATATTAAGAAATGCTCCCTATCTCGTTTTGAGATGGGGAACATACTTTTCAAATATGAGAAAAACAAGATATAGATTAATTATATCGAAAACTGTTTGCTAGTCAGAATAAAGTCTCTACCTTTACAAAGGATAACCATGTCACTTATTAGTGGCTATTTAAAACCGCTTATGCCTGTTGAAAATGAAAACAGCTATCATATATTATTCAAAACATGGAACTACCGAGCGAGTAACACACCTTATCGGAGAAAAGTTGACTAATAAAGTTGACTACATCTCATTAAAAGAGTGTCCGAGACCTGATATTCGAACTTACGATCGAATAATTCTCGGAACAGCCATTTATGCGGGCTCTCCAAACCGAAAAATTACTCAATTCTGTCACAATAATCAACTGTTATTAGAGCAAAAAGTAATAGGGTTATTCATCTGTTGTATGAACGAAGAGCAAGAAGCGGAAGAAATGAATAAGGCTTTCCCGGAGTTCTTGCAGAGATTATCGATTCCCAAAGCCATTTTAGGTGGCGAGTTTCAGTTTGACAAAATGAATTTCATCGAAAGATTTTTGACGAAGAAAATAGCGAAAGTAAATTCTTCCGTTTCGAAGCTGAGATATGATGCTATAAATGAGTTTACAAGTCAGATAAAAGATAATCATTTATGGTAACTTCTTGAGTTATCTATTGAGCAACTTTGTATTCAAATAATAAATAGAATGGCCGTATAAGAAAACTTCTTTCAAAAGAAGTTTTCTTATCTATTTAAGACAATACCTATAATCGCAATCTTTTACTTTTACGAATCCATTACTTAACAATGTTCTTATGGATAAAACATTAGCCTCATCAGGGTCAGCCAATATCTCTTTCCCTCCTATTTCGGCAATTTCCCCGATCAGCTTCTTTACAATAATCTTCCCGATGCCCTTACCCAAATATTCCTCTTCGCCTATGAGATAACCTATTTCAAAGACTGTCTCTTTCTCATCGACAGTTTTTCCGTAATGTTCCGGTATATATTCTTTTTCAAAATAACAATCCAAGTATAAACAAAAGCCAATGGCTTTATCATTATAATAAACAATGAAATGTTTCATATAATGATATTGGGTATTTCTATTATTTACCTCATCCAACCAAGCCATTTTATGTTCTTCTCCGTCAGGGCAGAACCATTTATAAATATATTCTTTAGCCAACCATTTACTGAAAATGTCTACATCCTTATCACGCAAAGGCTTTATTGTGATCTTATCATTCTTAATATCCATACTTTTTTGTGGTGAGACGCCAGCCTCTTTTATAAACTCCATAAATCCAACTATCTGAAATACAAAGATATAATTTTCAATACAATAAAGAAGAACTAAAGGATATTTATAAAGCAACTCATGTCCACAGATATCACAACAAGAAAACGAATGACCAAGTATAAAGAATCTAAAACAAACACAAATGTCGAAATCATACGTTGGGAATCGTACATGATTACTTATATTTGCGTTATCGAGCAACTTATTAAGAACCGGATGATATGTTAAAACGGATTAAATTTCAAATTCTGTAGAAGTGTACATCCCAATAAAATACTAAAAAGGCAAGAACATGAAACTTTGGAAATATAGTGGAACACTTTTAACAGCAACAGGAGTCATTCATACCATTTATGCGTTATTTCTTGGAAAAGAAGCTTTTACGGAAATGCTTAACAATGGATTAATAGACTCTATTGGAGAAAATCATAACCTGGGCTTTGCTTTCTGGTTCCTAATCTGCGGAATAATACTTATTCTTTGGGGAGAGACACTTCAATACTATATCAGAAAAGAACAAAAACCGGCACCTTTATTTTTAGGTTACTTCATTCTACTGTTCACCATAATCGGTTGCATAGTCGAACCAATATCCGGTTTCTGGCTTTTCTTACCGCAAGCACTTATTATTATTTATTCAAACATGAAAAAGCAGTGAGAAGCATCATCCATAGCGAACTCAAAACCGAGTGCAGTGCTTAAATGCAACTTATTAAAATCCCATAGCATCTTTCACTAAAACCATTTCTTTATGAGAGGTCAACTTCTCTAATAAAAGCAATGCAACCCCGTATGATGTTTGAGGACAATAAGAAGTTATGATATTATCATCCACCACGATGGGAGAATTTACGATAGTTGCTCCAAATCCCTGAAGCACTTTCTGTTTATGAGCACCTCTAAGATGATAAGTTGTTGCTTTCCGACCGTTCAACACTCCACTTTTCCCAACAGGCAAAGCTCCCACGCAGACTGTTGCGATCCATTTCTTTTGTGAGTCAAACAGTCGTATCAATTCCAGAAGTTGTTCATTATATGCCTCCTCATAGAATCCGAATTCTTCAAATCCGCCGGGTATCGCAAGCGCGTCATATCCATCTGCAGACACTTCATCCATGACTTTATCCACCAAAACAGGAACATTGAAAGAACTAATCACTTTTTGATTCAAACCACAGGTCACAACATCTATTTTACAATCAAAATCCGTCTTTGCCCATCCCATAACATCTATAAAAGCACTAAACTCAATCGTTTCAAACCCTTTAGCAAGGAATACCAATAATTTCATAATCAAATTAGTTATATATTAATAATATAAGAAACAGCATTGCCCTAAAAAAAACATGAGCTAAAATCACCTTCATTCTTCCCTATAATCCCCTCTTTACCTCACCTTTTGCAGCCTCCCAACCAATCATTGCAGTCTTGCGAATCTCTCCCCAATGGTAATTTCCCAACTCACCGGAAGCACGAATGACCCGATGACACGGAATAAGGAAAGCTACGGGATTCTCACCGACAGCCGTTCCAACAGCCCGGCAAGCTCTCGGATTATTGATTCCTACGGCTATATCTCCGTAAGTAGTCAAGCCACCGACAGGAATTTTCAGTAAGGTTTCCCATACCTTTAGTTGAAAGTCAGTACCTTTCAGATGCAATTTTATTTCTTTGAGTTTACTCCAGTCCTGCGTGAAGATAAATAAAGCATTTTGCTGCACTTCATCCACAATCGAGGTAAACTTTGCATTAGGAAACTTCTTCCGTAAAGAGTTAAAAGCCGCGTCATGTTCGTCTGCAAACTCCATACAACAAATACCTTTATCGGTAGACGCAATGAAGATTTCACCGAAAGGACTTTTGGCAAAACTGTAATTGATAGAAAGACTTTCACCTCCGTTTTTATATTCGCCCGGCGTCATCCCTTCTATATTTACAAACAAGTCATACAATCTGCCCGTACCGGAAAGCCCTGTTTCCTGTGCCGCATCGAATAAAGACGCATGAGTTTCATTCAAGATTCTCTTGGCATATTCAATACTAGTATATTGCAAGAACTTCTTAGGGCTAATTCCCGCCCACTCCGTAAACATACGTTGGAAATGCGCTGTACTCAACGCCACCTCCCCGGCAATCTCATCCAATCCCGGTTGCCTTTTAAAATTCTCCCTTATATACCCGATTGCCTGCGCAATACGTGCATAGTCAAGCGTTTTTTGCTCATTCATAACAGAGGTTTGCCATTTAATTCCAAATCCAGCAACCGCTTTTTAGCAGGCAATCCGCCTCCATACCCAACAAGCGTGCGGTTACTACCGATGACACGATGGCACGGAGCAAAAATAGAAATAGCGTTCGCCCCATTAGCGGCAGCAACAGCACGGACAGCTTTCGGCAAATCGAGTTGTTTTGCCAGCTCACCGTATGACACAGTCGAACCGTATGGAATCTCCAACAACTTATACCATACACTCTTCTGAAACTCCGTACCAACAAAAAGCAAAGGCACCTCAAACACAGTCCGCTCGCCATTGAAATATTCATCTAACTGGCTCATCGCCTCCTGTATCACATCTGACGTACTTTCCTCATAACCAGCTTTCAGCACTTTCCGCAATCTCCTGTCTACGATATCCCTATGACTTTCAGCCGCCCAGTCACAAAGACAAAGCTTATCCTCCAGCGAGCCAAGCATCAAATCACCACAAGGAGAATGATAACGCTGTATCTTAATCACATTCGTTTTATCTTCCATACTTCCAAAGATACGTTTATTATATTTACAGTTGAAATAACAGCTAATAATATTTTCGTTTTTATACTCGCACTCTTATTTCCAATGCCGCAAAATTACTACACGCATCACTGATAAACGACCCGAAATTTGCTATTCTTACATAGAAAAGACAATCTCCCCTCCCACTCCTCCATACAATCAATCGTTCTCAATATACTTTATTACCCGGCAAGGACTGCCGATCGCCACACAATTCTTAGGAACAGCATTGGCCTTCATACTCGTACAAAGTGATATAAAGCAGAAAGTGGGAAAACCTATCCCTCAATTCAATCTCCAATTATTTTTTATACATGATTTACTCTCACACCCTCACACTTTCCCTGCATTCCCCTATTCATCGTCCTTTCAGTAATGAGGGTAAGAGTGAGGGTAGGTGAGGGTAAAAAGTTACCCTCACCCTGTCTCGTCCTGATTTTGGTTGACAAAGCCCCCTTTCACACCACCTTTATCAATTACTCTACTTTCATCAAATGATAAAGCGTCCCTTTACGAGACTTACGGCAAGGAATATTCAGTTTTTGAAGTGCACGCCCAAACTGTCCTACCTTATTAATAGCCAGTTTATCCCGTGTTTTCGTCTGTAAATAATTCAAAATCTGCATGGCAGTCAGCCATTCGCCTTCCATTTCCTCTTCTACGGGATTAAGATAGCAGTGGAACAGCTGTTCCAGCGGACTCACCTGTTCAAACTCACGGTTAGTCTGTTTTAATATGTTTTCATCCTCATCATTCAACCAATAACGTTCCCCTTTATAAATCGCCTCCATTGCTTGAGCATACAGCTGTTTGTAATTGATGGTAACGTTCGTTTGAATAGGAGCCGTCACCTCGATGCAAATAAAACGGCGGCTACCGCTAGGATCGGTAAGCAAATCTTTCTGATTGCTGGTACCGATAAAAGAAGCATAACGCCTCATTTCCCGAATCGTATTACCGTATGGTTTGCGCAGATTCGCCACAGGCTTCTGCAACAAATGCTTCAAGAACCCCTGCTGACTGACATTAATCTGATCGAACTCATCAATATTGATCAGAAAAAAACGTCCCAAATAGCGTTCCGCCTCCTGTTTACTTTTAAAATCAATACTGTCCGTATAGCCGAAACGCAACTCCGGCGGCAGAATAATACGACAGAATGTTGACTTGCGATACCCCTGCGAACCGACCAATAAAGGCGAAGTATTATTACCATGTTGCCGATCAACTCCCCTCCAATGCGCCACCATACTAAGAAACCAGCGGTAAAATAATTCCTGCCAATGCGGATTATCACAAGGCACCAGACCAGCCAATGCACGGATACGATCCTTCCCGTCCCAGCGACCTGTCTCATAAAGATATTCCTCCACAGGATTATACAAAGGAACACATTCCGAATTCAGAAAACGATCCACATCACGGTCCCACGCACTGATGCCTTCCTTCAAAGCATTGATCGCAATACTGTTGCGCACCCGTTTATCCACCGGCTTAAAGCAAAAGTGAACAGAATCGCGCTGCCGATATTCCAAATCGTCCTGCACCGTATTGTAACGGAATTCATACCGACGTTTCATAAACTCTTCCAACAGAAAAGCCGTCTCCTGCTCTTTATTGATACTGCTTTTCTTGCCGAATCCCTTACACTCCTGATAAAGATTATGCAGTATCGAACGGATCACCTGCTCTTCTTCCTCGCGATAATAATGAATCATCGTCTGTCGTATCGCTTCCTCTTCGGGAAGCCCCGCTTTGAAACAATGCTCGGCAAGGCGAACCAATAAAGGCTGCAAGTCGTCCCCACGTTTCCAATCCTCCATTTCCTGAAGTGCCCTGTTCAAGGCCGCTTCATAAATCTTCGTGAATGTTTGCGCCGACTCATATCCCGGCTGCAACCGTAATAACGGATTTTTCTCTCCCTGTTTCCGCTGGCGGAAAGTCTCTTCTCCCAGCATCGTAAGCGGTTGTTCCAGGCAGAACGGCACCGCATCCGGATTATAATAAGGAGATTCGTCCAGCGTCATACGGCATCTCTGTGCCAAAACAGGTTCTTTCAAATCAATATCGAAAGGCAACATCGGCTGATAACATTTCACAGCCAGCCAATAAGCATGAACATGAAATAATTCCGCCTCCGCTTCCTTGACCGGCAACCCTCCGTCATCCGGCAAAGCGAAACGCACCCATATTTTCACGCTACGCCCGCTGGAGCCACAAAAAGCGGCAAAAGTCTGTGGCAGAAGTGCCGCTTGCCGTTTCACAAACTCCGCTTCCGAGCCACCGGCCAACCGGCTCACTTCCAACTGTACCAAACCGTTGTACTGCTTCATTTTCCGTTCGCCCTCTTTGGTACGGGTATATTCCACAGCAGAATAAATGTATGGCAATTTATCAATATGTTCGTATCGGGCATACGTACCTTCCAGCAACGGTATAATCTCCCGCAAAGCCGTGATATGTCCCGCTTTAGTTTCCGTCTTCATTTTGTCGAATAGTGTGCCTGTCTCACAAATGCTAAGAGTTTCTTTTCCGCTCCCGTTGTCTTGTCTGATTAAAGTAACTTTCATCCTATTTTTGTCTATTTTTTCTACAATCACATCTACATATTTAATTCCTGTAAAGATACGCTTTTATCCTCCGGTAAACAAGCATTTTATCCGATAAATACCTGCATATTATTTGCATTTGCCTTATTATTTATGTATCTTTGCTTAGTAGTTGTCAAGGGCTCACCCGTGTGAACAAACAGGCTATCAATTGTAAATAAAAACGTCTACAGACGTAAACAGCCTTGTTCACATGGGTGAGCCCTTGCAAATCATTAGAGTTTAACAAAAGAAACATTAAGCATTAATGTATTACTATCTAAGAGAATACATAACAAGAAGAGTTCATTTAAAACAAATATAGAGCTATGGCAATATTATTCGATTGGTATGAAGACCCGAAGCCTTCAAACAAACAGCAGGGAGAAAACGGAAACACCCTGCATCCGCGCATCAAATACAACGGTTCCACAGGGACCGACGTACTGCGCCGACGTATTCAAGAACGTTGTTCACTGACAGAAACAGACGTCACAGCCGTACTTGATGCGCTTTCACACATCATGGGACAGGAATTGGCGGAAGGACGCCAAGTTCATCTGGACGGCATCGGTTATTTCCATCCCTGCCTGACGACCACGGAACCTGTAACGGTAGACACAAAACGGAAAGTGACCAAAGTGAAGCTAAAGGCCATTCAGTTTCGTGCCGACCAGACATTGAAAAACGAATTCGGCGTTCTTAAAGTGAAAAACCTCAAAGGTGGACTGGATTTCACCCAACTGACGAACGAGGAAATTGACCTGCAACTGACTAAGTACTTCCGTACTCATCCATTTATGCGGAGACACGACTTCCAATATCTTTGCGGAATGACAAGAAGTACAGCCATGCGACATATCCGACGTCTGCGCGACGAGGGTAAATTGAAAAATATGGGTGGAGCCATGCAGCCGATTTATGTGCCGGGAAGTGGATATTATGGTAATAATAAAGAAGTTAGTGTAAAAACGGAATAAGATTGGTCAACTCAAATCAGGACGAGACAGAGTGAGAGTAAAAAGTTACCCTCACCTACTCTCACCTTTACCCTCACGCCTGTAACCCCGATGAATAAATGGATTGAGCACAAAGGGTGAGGGTGTGAGGGTAAAACGTCACCAACATTTATTTGAGAGCATTCTTAATGCGAGCAACTATTATACAAGAGCACCTCCATACCGTTCCATATTTTACCGGGGAATCTTAACCATTTCAACCGGCTGCTCCTGTATCTTATCCAACGGTTGTGATTGATATTTTACCTTTGAGAAATCAATAGCTTTTAAGTCAATGCAACGTATCGAATTGTTATAAGCTGTTTTATAATAAACCTTCCGGTTCGTGAGGTCGATAGCTGAGGTCCATTGCGTAGCACTGGGAATATCCGGAATATCACCCTGTGAATGTTCTATACCAATAGGAATATCAAAATTATTAAGCAAGTGGAAACATTGCTGCACGGTATCAAAGCCTGTGGCACGTTGCGGAGCTGTCCCCCGGTAAAAGGCCGCACGCACAAACCGCGAAGGAGGCGTGGCATCACCCGGAATGCCGAGAAAACCGGAGTTGCCACCAGTAGGTTGCAACGTAATACCGCTCAATTTTTGCACGGAAGCGTCACCCGGATGAAGATTGACGTAATTGTTCAAATTTGTAAGTTGCCATTCAAAACCGGGGGCATTCGTCAATACTCCTACTTCATTCTCATAAAAATGCGGCACACCACCTACAATTTCCAACACAACCTGACGCCCCGACGGTTCACCGATACGCCAATGTACTACCGCTGTCTTTTCCAATCCTACAACACGTACAGAAGAAAGGGCTGCCTTCACCTCGTCGATAGTGGAAAACTGCGACAACAGCCACTCCGTCACTTGAAGGTCTGCCAGTGTCCGCTGGTTCTGTGCAGCATCATACGTTTTATATCCCCCATAATGAGGAAAGAAAAATAGTCCGGCCGAAAGTCCGGCCTCATTGATTCCTTCGGCAATAAATTCTTTTTGTACAACAGCCAGACCAACCACTCCATATTTTGCCGTAAACGTTAGTCCATTGACACCTGTAGGAGTGAATGACGTGAGCTGTTGGCCACGTGGAATAATCACATACTCGCTTTGCAACACACCGCGCGCCCATTCAATCGTACGGGCCTGCACATAACTGCCGTCACGGGATGTCAGCGAGATTCCCGTACAAGCTACAGCCTGAAAAGTGCTGCCACATACGGCAGCAATCCCTAGCAATAAGTTCTTTGTCATCTTCATCATTATTTATATATTTATTTGCTAAAAACTCAATACTGTATAAAGACAACAAAATATGGGTTATTTTAGTTTGCAGACACCTCTCTCAAGAAAACTATTGTTTTTTGTTCGTCCCGTACTTTGCGGAACAATATACGTAGTTTGCTTCAATATGCAATCTCTTTTTTTTGGTTAAGCACCGGGAACATACGGATGAGTGAACCAGAAGCACGACCCTTCCCCCTCACGGGATTCGACTCCAATCTTTCCGCCCATCCTATTGACCAGGCTTTGACAGATGGATAATCCCAATCCGGCACCTTATACAAATGAGTCTAATTTTACAAAACGATTAAATATTTCATGTTTTTGTTCATCGGGAATCCCTTTGCCCGTATCCGTTACACAAAAACGCACCTGACTCTCATCTTCCAATGAATAGGAAAGTGTGATTGAGCCTTTAGTCGTAAACTTCAAGGCATTAGTCAGAAAATTAGAGAGTACTTGCATGATTCGGTTTTTATCAGCATCAATCACAATCTGCGGTGAATTTTCATCAAACCGCAGTTCGACCGCAGTGTCACGTTTTTTGTGTGAGAAGGTAGCAATCACTTCCCGGCAAAGTTGTGGTACATCCACCCGTCCCATAACAAGATCTATCATACCGGCTTCGATTTTGGAGATGTCCAGAATGTCGGAAATAAGGTTGAGCAACAGCTCATTGTTCTCCTGCACTAAAGACATATATACATGACGCAGCTCCGCCTCATCGGTTTCGGCAAGCAGACTGGAAAAACCGACGATGGCATTCAAAGGAGTACGTATTTCATGGCTCATATTGGCAAGGAATGCTGATTTGAGCCTGTCCGATTCTTCCGCTTTTTCTTTAGCTTGAATCAGCTCCAGTTCCACCTGTTTGCGGGTGGTGATATCGGTAGCCAGTTCCATGATTGCCCAACGTCCGTCGAGCCATTTTATTGCCATGCTCTGGATGGTATACCAACGTTTGGTGACCGGATTGTAGTCTTCCCAAAAATGAACGCCTGTAAACTTACGGTTGGCATCGAGCAACTTCGGCTTCGGGCAGTGTTTACACCCATTTTCCAGACCTGCATTCAACATTCTCCAACATTCCGCATTTTCCGGAACTTCTCCTGCTTCTTCCCTGAAAGGCTTATTGGCAAAAATCACTTTCAACGTATCGTAATCACTCACAAAAATATTGGCATTGATATTGTCCAATACCTTTTGCATGGTTCGCTGCGACTGTTGCAGCGATGTTTCAACTTGCCAGCGTTTAGTAGCAGTAGATACAATTTGCGATATCTGGCTCATCAGTTCCACATCTTTTTCATCCCATTGTTTGTTCCAGCAAAAGTTGAACGAAAGAAAGCCGAAATGTACTCCCAATTGTGACAGGGGAAAAACAGCAATGGCTTTTACGCCTTGCACTTCGAGCATTTGAGTAATAAAGGGATCAAGCGAATAAATATCGGACGTACAAATGATATGGTTTTCTTCCAGCATGTCGAACCAGGGTTTTCCCGCTTCAATGGTCATACTCCGCAAGTAATCGATAGCGGGTTCTATACCGTCGTTGCACCATTCGTTGGTGCAGCCATACGTAACTCCGTCGAGGTGGTTTTCCCATGTCGCCAAACGGTCGACACCAGTATAACGGCCAATTTCGGCCAGTGCCATATTCATAGCAGTAGGTATATCCGGTTCCAATTACAAAATTTGCAGTACCTTGATAAATAATGCCTGCCGTCGGTTGGTTGCTTCGAGATTCTCCTGAATAGCGATCAAGTCTTTAGATTTCTCTTCAACCATCTGTTCGAGGCTGGTACGGTACTGTTCCAGTTCCATACCGCCCCCTTGAGGTTCAGAATCAGTGGATTTCATGTTTAATAGATAACAGTAAATAGAATTTTAGTTTAGTTTCGAATCCGGACGAGATGCGTCCCACATTCTGCAAATATATACATTTATTTTAGAAACCAAACTTTTTCCCATCAAAACGACTTCTTATAAATGCCTAATAATCGCAGAATTACGAAAGCATATATTACATAATCGACCTCGTCAATTCCAAACTTCCTCAATATTATACCGGATGGAATCTTTTCAACAATATATGACTTACACTGAAAAAGTCCTTATCACACTTTTCTATCTATTAAAACTAAATCCTATTCGTCTGGTTATATCAGTTTCAACCCTACGATTGAAATAATCAGAGTCGTCATAAAAAACAAACGACCCAAAGTTGCCGGTTCATGAAAGAACAGGATACCGATCAATACAGTCCCCACCGCTCCTATCCCCGTCCAAACAGGATATGCAGTGCCGATAGGCAATGTTTGCGCAGCCTTTGCCAGTAGGAACATGCTTAAGGTTACAGAGATTACAAATCCCGCTCCCCACAAATAAAAATCGGTGCCTGTCGCTCCTTTAATCTTGCCTAGACAAAAGGTAAAACCAACCTCAAACAGTCCGGCAATAATCAATATAATCCAATTCATATCATTCTATTTTAATATTAGACTGCAAAATTAACAAGATGCCCGGAGCTTTCACTTTACATTTGATAAGAAACGACGGTGTAAGAGTATCATCAAATCTCTTTTCCTAATATAACTTTTTGTATTTTTGCAGAATAATGATTCAATGCGATATGGATATACACGAGATTATAAACAGGATATATCGGATGCCGGAGGCTTCAGCGGATAAGGTGGTCAAACATCTGTCAAAAATCACATATCCCAAAGGTTATCATATATTGGAGGCTGGCAAGACTGAAACGAATATCTTTTTCATCGAGAAAGGGATTGCTAGAGCTTACATTCCCGTAGACGGAAAAGAGGTAACGTTCTGGATTGGGAAAGAAGGGTCAACCATTGTCTCATTGAAAAGCTATGTAAATAATCAACAGGGGTATGAGTCAATGGAACTGATGGAAAACTCGGTGTTGTATCTATTAAAGCGCAAAGACTTACACGAATTATTCAAGGAAGATATCCATATTGCCAACTGGGGGCGCAAGTTTGCCGAATCAGAGTTCCTGCAAACAGAGGAAAGACTTATTTCTCTCTTATTCACCACCGCGTCCGAACGGTATATGAAACTGATACAAAATAATCCGGAGCTATTACAGAGAATACCATTGGAGTGTCTTGCTTCTTATCTGGGAATAACTCCGGTAAGTTTAAGCCGGATAAGGGCGAAATTGAAACGGGTACTTTGAGATAGAAACATGTTTTTCAAAAGCAAACAGAAAGTGATATATTTGTACAACGAATGAATCAAAAAAGAGAAGTCATGAATATCGAAGATTATAGAGAATATTGCCTGTCAGTCAAAGGAGCAACAGAATGTATGCCGTTTGATGAACATACTTTGGTTTTCAAGGTTATGGATAAAATGTTCACTTTTGCTACATTACGTCCTAAAAACGGAAGATTCTGGGCGGATATGAAATGTAATCCTGATAAATCAGAAGAGCTCATAGAACAATACGAAGACATTTTTTGGGGACCTTTTTCGGATAAGAAACATTGGATAACCGTTTACTTGGAAGGAGATGTTCCCGATAAACTCATAAAGGAGTTGATTAGCCACTCGGTAGAAGAAGTTATAAAGAAGTTACCCAAGAAAAAACAAGAGGAATACAAGAACATGATTTAGGATTCGAAAAATAGACATATCCGGCACTACTATTATTGCTAAAAGTAGAGCCGGATAAAATCACTATACACCCCAAAACGCACACACGGATAAAATCATCGTATATTTAAAAACGTATGTCCCAGGAACACTTGCATTCTTCATTCCGGCAATCATGAATCTGGAGAAAAAATAAATGACTAATTTTATTAACTAATGCTTTTTTAGAAGCATTTTTTTAGGTTATTTTGCGGAACAAATATCACGAACTCGTCAAATTATGGATTGGATTGGCCTTGATTTAACATTCCCTATCACCGACCCTACATGGATATTTCTCCTTGTACTCCTAATTATATTGTTTGCTCCGATATTATTGAATAAACTGCGCATCCCTCATATTATCGGTATGATCCTGGCAGGACTGGCTATTGGCGAACATGGATTTAATATCCTGGCACGAGACAGCAGCTTTCAGTTATTCGGGAAAGTCGGACTCTATTACATCATGTTCCTGGCTGGTCTGGAAATGAATATGGGAGATTTCAAAGAGACGCGAAACAAAGCATTAGTGCTCGGTTTACTGGCTTTTATCGTTCCCATCGGGATTGGATTCGTGGCCAATGTATCTTATCTGAAATATGGTGTAATCACCTCTATATTATTAGCCAGCATGTATGCCTCCCATACGCTCGTGGCCTACCCTATCGTCACCCGCTTCGGCATATCACGCCATCGTAGCGTAAGTATTGCCGTAGGAGGAACGGCCGTAACGGATACACTCACGCTGCTGGTACTGGCTGTTATAGGCGGATTGTTCAAAGGAGAAACCGGAGGATTGTTTTGGATTTGGCTGGTGGTAAAAGTAATCTTTCTAGGGGCACTGATCATTTATTTCTTTCCGCGCATCGGTCGTTGGTTCTTTCACCGGTACAATGACAACGTGATGCAATTTATTTTCGTGCTTGCGATGGTCTTTCTAGGAGCAGGGTTGATGGAGCTTGTTGGTATGGAAGGTATCTTGGGAGCTTTCCTCGCAGGATTGGTACTTAACCGGCTCATCCCCCACGTCTCTCCATTGATGGATCATTTAGAGTTCGTTGGTAATGCACTTTTTATTCCTTATTTCCTTATCGGAGTGGGAATGTTAATCAACTTACGTGTTCTTTTCGGAGAGGGGGATGCCTTAAAAGTTGCCGCCGTGATGATAACCATGGCGCTGACAGGCAAATGGATTGCTTGCTGGCTCACTCAAAAGATATATAAGATGTCTGTTCTTGAACGAAATCTGATGTATGGTTTGAGTAATGCACAGGCGGCAGCCACATTGGCGGCTGTGTTAGTTGGATACAACATTATTCTGCCCACCGGCGAACGGTTATTGAATGATGATGTACTAAACGGAACAGTCTTGCTTATCCTGGTTACTTGCGTAGTGAGTTCACTGATTACCGAACGGGCAGCCAGAAAAATGGCAATGGATGATTCACAACCTGAAAATGAATCGTCGAAAGAAACAGAGAAGATTTTAATATCCATAGCCAACCCGGACACTATCGAGGACATGGTGAATCTTTCTCTAGTCATACGTGACCCCAAATTGAAAGATAATCTCCTGGCATTAAATGTCATCAACGACGATAATAACTCTGATAATCTACGAATTCGAAGCAAACATTATCTGGAAAAAGCCGAAATGATAGCAACGGAAGCAAATGTACCACTCAAAAAGGTCACCCGGTATGATTTGAATATAGCTTCCGGTATTATCCATTCAGTCAAGGAGAATGAGATTACGAGTATTATCACCGGCCTGCACCGCAAGAAAAACATCACAGATTCATACTTTGGAATACTTGCCGAACACTTATTGAACGGATTAAACTGTGAAATAATTATCTCTAAATTTCTGATACCGGTCCATACAATCAAACGGATTGTCGTTGCCGTCCCTCCTAAAGCCGAATATGAATCCGGCTTTCCGCATTGGATGGAACACTTTTGTCGCATGGGGAGCACTCTTGGATGCCGCGTACACTTCTTTGCCAATGAAAAGACTACCATCCGCCTACAAGCGTGGATAAAGAAAAGGCATAAACAGACGCTTACCGATTTCTCTCTCTTAGAGGACTGGAATGACCTGCTGGTATTGACAGGACAGGTAAGTTACGATCATTTATTGGTTATTATCAGTGCACGACCAGGAACTCTTTCGTATGACAGTTCTTTTGAGAAGTTACCGAGACAGCTTGGGAAATATTTCTCCAACAATAGCTTCATCGTGCTGTATCCTAACCAGTCGGGAGAGCCGTTGGACACGTCTTTCTTCTCCAAGCTATATACTGATACCGAAACCCGACATTACGAGAAAGTCGGTAAATGGTTTTACAGGTGGTTTAAGAAAGAGGGATAAAATTAGAATTGAAAAGTTCCGTTTAATTTATAAATATCGATACATTTATCTATATTTGTACTATTAGCAATTTTGCTATAAACACCTAAAGGAAAAGAATGGTATGTCAAACGTTGATTTTTCCAAAATAACAGAAGGAATCTATCATGTGATAGAAACTGAAGAGAAAATACTAACCGGGCTACAAAATGATACGATCACGTTGAAACGTAATAAACAAAATCGTACTATCAAACAGATTCTCGGACATTTGATTGATTCGGCATCAAACAATCACCAACGCATGGTCAGATTGCAATACAGTAAAGATTTGCTTTTCTTTCCCGATTACCGTCAGGATAATGATCTGTGGATAGCATTACAAGATTACCAAAATGAAGATTGGAATAACCTGATTCAACTATGGAAGTTTTTTAACCTGCATATCATTCAGGTTATAAAATCTGTAGATCAGACAAAACTGGATAGCTACTGGTGTGACTTTGAAGGAACAAGGGTTACGCTACAAGACATGATAGAAGGTTATCTAAGTCATTTGCACCTGCATATTCATGAAATCCATGAATTAATGAATGCCTAAAAAGGATAGCGGTTGCAGTTCTTTTATGTTCTATAAATATTAAGATGTATCCACATGGCAACTTACACTCATTTCGCAAAACAACCCGATGTACTGAAACATCTGATACTCTGTGAAGTTCTTAGAAATGAAGCCCCACAAGTATATGTAGAAACCAATTCCGCATGTGCCATCTACTCCATGACGCAAACTCCGGAGCAGCAATATGGTATCTATCATTTCCTGGAGAAAGCAGATGATGACAAATCTCTAAAAGATTCCATTTATTACCAACTGGAAAGTACAGAAATGGCAAAAGGAAATTATCTGGGTTCTCCTGCCCTGGCAATGAATGTATTAGAGAAGCAAGCAAAAAGGTTTGTATTCTTTGATTTAGAAAAGAGTGCGTTGGAAAATGTGGGTACCTATGCCAAACAAGTCGGATTAAGTGCATCTGTAGAGATGCATCATGCCGACTCTTCGAGAGGTACCATAGAGCTATTGCCTTCACTTCCTTCATCCTCTTTCATTCATATCGATCCTTACGAAATAGACAAGAAAGGAGATTCAGGAGTAACCTATCTCGATATCCTGATACAGGCTACTCAATTAGGAATGAAGTGTTTATTATGGTATGGATTCATGACCGAAGATGATAAAGAATCTTTGGACAACTATATTGTATCCAGTCTGGAAAAGGCAGGTATCAAGGATTACATAGGTGTAGAGCTTACTATGAATTCAATAAGAAAAGACAGTATATTATGTAATCCGGGCATTTTGGGAAGTGGTATTTTGGCTACAAATTTATCACAAATCTCCAAAGATACCATTCTTGATTACAGTAACAAACCGGTTGATATATACAAAGATGCTAAATACAAAGATTATGATGGAAGTTTATATATTCAGCATCTTTGATATCCACTTATTAATTTAATTACCTAGAACATTACTCTACAAACAGAGCGTCAGAAAGCCGGAGCTTTTAAAATCAGTTTCCGGCCTTTTGGCTATAAATTAACTTATTTCTTTGGCTGATTGTCCACAAACCATCTATTAGCCGTACATTTTTCGTATCGTCATCTTCCACGTTCCATGCATAACCTCCTGAAGGCAGGCCACGTCTCTCCAATATTTCATTGGGCTGATTATTGGAAAAGAAAAGTTCCAGTTGCGTAGAGTCAGGACTAAACACAATAAAGGCAGAAGCATTGCTATCGTCCACCGATTCCGTGCGGATTCCTTTCTCAAACAAGCGGATACAGTCTTTTTGCACTTCACACCATACATATCCGGCAGAACCGATACAGCCATGTTCATCCCGATCACCTCCCACAATCGGAGATTGCGGATACTGAACTAATTTAGAAGCCGGCATTCCCGGTGTATATTTTCCGGTATAGAACACTTCCAGCGTATCATTCAGAAGCAAACCGTTGACTTCATCTTTATTTGCATCTATCGTACTGAACGAAAGGGTATCATTCTTATCAGTAACAATCGTTACCGTATTCATGGTTGCATCACTAACGATTCCTTTTGAGCTTGCCACTTTTGACGAGCAACCTGCCATGAGGCAGAGCGTACCTACTGCTAATAATATTGTTTTCATTTTCTTTAATTGGGGCTTTGTTTTTAAATTAATGCAAAGATAAAGGTTATACTGCCAATATTTCGCTTTTACAAAATAAATTAATTTCCGGGCAGATTGTTCACCAGCTACACACAAAATGCCTATATTGGACAACGATCTATTAGAAAATCAGCCTACCTTTGTGATATGGATAATCAAAAGTAAATACAGAATACCATGAAAGAAACTTTGCAGATTCCCACTCCCGAAACACTGGAAGCCTTGATAGGTAAGGAACTTTATGATATATGGACTTCACTTTGCCAGCTTATCGAGCAAAAGTACAATATGGAACAACTATGGAACCATGGAGGGAAAAAATGGATATACGAATATAAATATCGCAAAGGCGGAAAAACGCTGTGTGCCCTATACGCCAAAGAACAAACGATTGGCTTCATGGTCATTTTAGGTAAAGATGAGCGTGCCAAATTTGAATCTCTGCGAGAAGTATTCTCCAATGAGACTCAAAAGATATACGATGAGACGACGACTTTCCACGATGGGAAGTGGCTTATGTTCGAATTGAAAGACACTTATTTATTTAATGATATGGAGCGACTGCTATCCATCAAACGAAAACCCAACCGATGATTGAATCAGATATAAATAAAAGGTATTGTCAAAGTTGCGGGATGCCTCTCCGCTTTGATATAGAGAAATATCTGGGTACTAACTCCGACGGTTCCCGAAGTGATGAATATTGCTACTACTGCCTGAAAGATGGAAAATATATCGTCGACATTCCGATGTCGGAAATGATTAATATCTGGATAAAATACACCGATAAGTACAATGAATATGCAGATACCGCTTATTCGCCGAAGGAACTTAGACGAATACTCAACGAACGGCTCCCCAAACTGAACCGATGGAAACAGAAGTTGGAAACCAGTAATATCCATCACCAAAAGATTCAGGATATAGTCGTTTACATCAACAATCATTTATTCGATAGTTTAGATGCAGATATACTTAGTACGATAAGCGGACTTTCCAAATATCACTTCAGAAGAGTGTTTCAAACCGTTGCCGGAGAAAATATTGGAAGCTACATACAACGTTTGCGCCTCGAACATATAGCACATCTGTTAGTATCCACCGACTTTACATTAAATCAGATTTCGGAGCAAACAAACTATCAGACTAAATTCAGTCTGGCAAAAGCCTTCAAAAAACATTTTGGAGTGTCAACCTCTCAATATAGGGAGAAGTATAAGCCGATGTATGACGAACAGCATGCGGTTATCACTCCTGAAATCCGGTCGATTCTGCCGATGAAAGTATTTTGTATCGAGGTGGGTGAAAAGTATAAGGATGAACTCCGATACAAATTAATATGGGACAGGCTCACCAACTATGCTAGACAGCGCAATGAAGAAAAGTCGAATGATAAGTTTGTCAGCCTTAGTATGGACGACCCGGCCATCACCCCAATAGATAAATGTCGCTTCTATCTCGGGGTCATAATCGATAACAAAGAAAATGATTTCCAGCCGGGAGTGATAGAAGTTCCCGGTGGTCGTTATGCTATATTCAGGCATATCGGTGACTACTCTTTATTGCATAAATTCTACCGGACTATTTATGAAGAGTGGTTCCCGGAAAGTAAATATCGTCCTCAAAGCACCTTTAGCTTTGAAATGTATATGAACCGCCCTGCCTCCACCCTTAGAACAGAACTAATTACCGACATCTATATTCCGGTCATCAAGAAATAATTAATTATCAACCCTCTAAAAACAATGTATTATGGGAAAAATTTCAGAAATCATGCTATTGAAGCAACCGAAACAGCCCGCTTTGGCTGTTGAAGTACAAACAGATATGAACGGAATGTCGGAAGCTATCGGAAAGAACTTTGTAAAAATAGACTCTTTATTTAAGGAACAGGGTGAAGTCACTACCGACATCCCCTACGTTGAATATCCCAACTTTGAAAGTCTGACGGAACACAATATCAAAATGATTATTGGTCTAAAGTCATCCAAAGAATTACAGGGTGAAGGGGATATACGCTCCATAACGATACCGGAAAGAAAAATAGTTTCCTGTCTACATAGAGGAACTTACAGTGAATTGGCTGTCCTGTACAACGAAATGATGGAATGGATAAAAACCAACGGTTACAAACTTTCGGGAACATCCATTGAATATTATTACAGCAATCCCAATGTACCCGAAGAAGAACAGGTGACGAGAATAGAAATGCCACTATTATAAATGTTGATTTCATCTACTTCATCATGTAGATTCTTCCCAAGCTCCAATTATTGTTATTTGATTCAAAACGGTACGGAAAGGAATGAAACAGATTCTTTTATAAATGCCATATTTTAGTTCTAATGTAAATATTATTACAGTAATAGATGCAATAGAAATAAACGGTATTGCAAAAAAAATGTCAATAAAACTCCTATGTATTTCTGATAGATAACGTTATTTTGTAAAACACTGTTATCCAGGCGGTTACTATTCGGGCTTTTCCTTTAAAACCAATAACCCGTTTCTCACCGAGAAACAACCTTTTCGACACCGAGAAACGAAGTGTTTCTCACCGAGAAACGAATCGACTGTTGAAGTCCTAAACTTAAATTAAGAAAATTGTTCGTCTCTTTTATTTTTGACGCTTCTATCGTAGGAATGTATATGTTGAAATATATTTCAATGATAATCTTGTCATGTCTAAAATATAATGATATGGAATAAATTTATAACTGAATAGCAAGCAATTATAAAAAATGACTGAATGAATTATTTGCAATCAAACAACAACAGATACAGACATCATTTTTGTATCTTTGCCAAGTACAGAATAAACATGAAAAGAGAAATCCTATATCAAAAGATAGCCGGCACTATCGCCTGGCAAATAAAAACAGGTATATGGAAAGCAGGCGAGAAATTACCTTCTTTACGTACTATCAGCAATGAATATGGCGTAAGTTTAAATACAGCCATTCAGGTATATTATGAACTGGAAAAGGAAGGATTCATCATTTCCCGCCCCAAATCAGGGTACATTGTCAATTATAAGCCACTAAATTTGTCTGCGCCGGCAACAACGCAGCCTTCCGCTCAATCTCCGGGAAAGGAAGAAGCAGACTTAATCATGGAAGTATATCATTCCATCGAAGATTCGTCTATCACCCGTTTTTCGCTGGGAATACCGGAAGATGTTTTATTGCCTATTGCCAAACTCAATAAAGAACTGACCAAGGCCATGTATTCACTTCCGGGGAACGGCACTAGGTATGAAGACCCTCAAGGAAACATTCGTTTGAGAAACTATATTGCCCGTTTTGCGTATAGCTGGAATGGAAATCTGACCGAAGATGATATTGTTACTACCACAGGAGTAACCAATTCCATCTCTTTAGCATTATCTGTTATTGCTCAAAGAGGAGACACGATAGCTGTTGAAAGTCCTGTTTATTTCGGGATATTACAGTTGGCCAACAGTATGGAGCTTCATGTGCTGGAACTGCCGACCAATCCTGTAACAGGCATCGAACCCGATGCTTTAAGAAAAGTATTGCCGCAGATCAATCTATGCCTGCTTATCAGTAATTTCAGTAATCCGCTTGGGAGTTGCATGCCCGATGAACATAAGAAAGAGATAGTACAGATGTTGGCGGAACACAATATTCCTCTGATTGAAGATGATTTATACGGCGATGTATTCTTCGGACATTCACGCCCTAAGCCATGCAAAGCTTTCGATGAAAAGGGACTTGTGTTATGGTGTGGTTCTGTATCAAAGACGTTAGCTCCCGGTTATCGGGTAGGCTGGATTGCCCCCGGTAAGTTTAAGGATGCTATTATTCGTCAGAAACATATTCATTTAATATCCACTCCTACCCTCAACCAAGAAGCCATTGCCAACTTCATGGAGAACGGCAGGTATGAGAATCATTTACGCAAGTTGCGCCATGAGCTACATTCCAATAGTCTTCATTTGGCACAAGCTATTACCGACTATTTTCCCGAAGACACTAAAATCATCACTCCACAAGGAGGTTTTATGCTTTGGGTGGAACTGAATAAAAAGATTGATACCACGGAGCTATATTACAAAGCGATGCAACATAAGATCAGCATTGCTCCCGGACGCATGTTTACTCTGCACGACCAGTACAGAAACTGTATGCGCTTGAGTTTCGGTCAGCAATGGAGTGCTTTCATTGAAGAACGCTTGCAGGTTTTGGGAAACATTATCAAAGAATCATTTTGATTGACTGATATACTCCTTTACCACTTCGCCGAGGGTTTTAAGTCCTTTCTCTATTTTGTCTTCGGGCATATTAGAGTAGTTGATCCGAAGCGTATTTTCCTTGTTTCCGTTCGGATAAAAGGAGCCTCCCGGAACAAAAGCAATCTTTTTCTCCAGGCTTCTGACTAAAACATCACGTGCCGAAATCCCTTCGGGAAGTTCTATCCATGTAAATAATCCGCCTTCGGGACGAGTAAACTTTATAGTATCAGGAAAATAACGTTCTATACTTTCAATCGCCACATTTCTGCGTTTTCTGTATACTTCTACTATTTTGGCAATATGTTTATCAATATCATAGCGCTTCAGGTATTCGGCGATGGTCATTTGGGCAATAGTGTTGCATTGTAAATCCGTACCTTGCTTGACCAATACGTATTTGCGGATAATCTCTTTATCCCCCGCAATCCAGCCAATCCGGAAACCGGGACAGAATATTTTCGAGAAACTACCTGTACACAGGATATTTCCAGCCTCATCAAAAGACTTTATAGATGGCAAAGACTCTCCTTCAAACCTTAACTCGCCGTACGGATTGTCTTCAATAACCGCAACACCATACTTTGCGGATAATTCAGCCAGCTTCCTGCGTCTTTCCAAACTCCACGTTTTTCCTGTAGGATTTTGAAAAGTAGGTATTGCATATATCAGCTTTATATGAGGAGTATTGCTCAAAACATCTTCCAAAACATCCATCATCATACCGTCCCCATCCGTAGGAAGTTCAATAAAGCTACATCCATACGCTTTGAATGCACTGATTGCAGCCAAATACGTAGGGCTTTCGCAAAGTACGATGTCTCCCTCGTCCAGGAAAACTTTTCCGGATAAGTCCAATCCTTGTTGCGAGCCATGGGTAATCAGAATATTATCTTTATCGAAAGTCGTGCCCAAACGTTCGTTCATCCGGTTGGCAATCCATTCGCGCAAAGGGACATAACCTTCTGTTGTGGTATATTGGAGCGCTTTCGTACCTGCCTCTTTCAATACGATCTGATTGATCTCATTGATTTCATCTATCGGAAAAAGTTCCGGAGCAGGCAGACCACCTGCAAACGAAATCACATCTTCCTGTTCGGTAACTTTTAATATTTCTCTTATTTCCGAAGCCTTTATATAAGACATTCTTTTAGCAAAATTCAACTTCATAACCTTTAAGTATATTAGGAGATTAAAACAACACTGCAAAGTAAATCAAAAAAGAAAGACGAGAACAGATACACTTTTTTATATATTGACAGGTACAGATGACTGACTTTTCAAAGGATAAGTATATGAAGTTAATCTCCCCGATTACTTATTTCGTCATGAGTAATCAGGGCATTCGTCGAATAATCCTATACAGAACCTTGTTTAAACCTACCTTTGCACTGAAAACAAAAGTAATTGATAGTAACTATGGAAGAGCAAATACTCATTTTTCGAACCTCGGTTAGAAATGCACGGGATATAAAACATATCGCAGCGCTGTTCACCCTATGTCCCCAAATCTACAAATGGAATGTAGATATGGAGGACTGGGAAAAAGTGTTGAGAATAGAATGTCAGGGAATCACCCCGACTGAAATATCAAAGGCATTACGCGCTATCAACATTTATGCGCAGGAACTGGAATGAAGGGGCAATGCGCCCCTTAATAAATTCACCATCCACCTTTTTCATTTTCACTCTTCAATCATTAATTCCATCTGTATGTCTCCTCTTTCATAAGTCGTGTGATATTCGGGAAGTTCCTTGAAGCCCAACTTATGATAAATATGGATAGCCGGTTTCAGACGCGTATTGCTCTCTATAAAGATTCTTTTACCACCAAGCTCCTTCGCTTTATTTACAACTGCTTCGCAAAGCAGTACTCCAATACCTTTGCCCTGAACCTTAGGGCTGACAGCCAGTTTGGCCAACTCATAATCATAAAGCGGATGATCCATCTTACACAAAGCACATACACCGACCGGCTCATCTTTATAAAGAGCCACCAAAATAGCTCCTCCCTTATCCAGAATATATTCCTTTGGATGATCCAAAGCCTTGTAATCGGCCTCTTCCATCCGAAAATAAGCAGTTATCCACTCTTCGTTAAGGGTCCGGAAGGCAGATTGATAGCAAGGTTCATAAGGAACTATTTTGATGTCCTTACTCTCTCGTTCCTTTTTCGCTTCCTTCACCCGCTCCAACAGGGATTTATCCAACAAAAGATTCTCCCATTCTTCGATAGCCTCCCAAAGGTCATTCCGGGTTTGCTGCGTGATTTGCTCAATAGCTGCCGTAACATCTATACACTGTTCCGAAAAAGAGTCGGACATTCTTTTTCCTTTGGCAGATAACATGACCATGTTTCTTCTCCCGTCGGATTTGTCCTTTGTCTCCTTCACTAATCCTTTAGCTACCATTTCTTTAATAATATTACTCACGGAAGGATGAGAATGACCAATCTCTTTGGCTATGGACGTAATGGTTTTTGCCTCCCCACGTGATAATACAAAAAATACAGGAAACCATTTCGGTTTGAGGTCTACTCCAAACATTTTATAGATGGCGGCTGCATCTACTGTTATTTTATCGGTCAACATGCGTAATCTGCTACCGATGGCTAATTTGCCTGTCTGATTAAAAAAGTCCATGTTTTTATTAGTTGCGTCACTAAATACGTAATTGATTACGCAAATATATTAGCTTTTTATAATATGAACAAACATTTTTCGCAAAAATACGTAAGCCGTTACATAATTAGTTCTATTTATGGATAAACATCAGGAAATTTAGCTTATGTGCAAAGTGCTCCTTTGGATTTTTCCCAATATTTTGGGGAACTGCCAGAAGAACAACAAAGTACAACAAATTGCCGCTGTCGCATCGGATATTGCTTCAGCCGCATATACACCGGCTACTCCCATAAAATGTGGCAATATTAATGCCAATGGGATCAATAGGATTGCTTTGCGCAACAAGGCTATGAAAATAGAAATTTTTGCTTGTCCCAAGGCTACAAACATATTTTGGCAGGCTCGTTGCAATCCGAAAATAGTCATACCACCCAAGAAAACAGGCATTGCCCAGCGGACTGTTTCTATCAATCTTTCATCACTCGTAAAGGCGGAAGCTACTGTTGAGGGGAAAAGAATCATAAACAACATCAGCAGTAAGTTGAATGAGAACATGGTTATCAATGCGACACGGAAACAGTCTTTGACACGTTGTTTATCGCCGTGCCCATAATTATAACTCACAATAGGAACGAACCCTTGCGCAAATCCTGTTAATGGGACACTTGCAAATTGCATCGCACTTTGCAAGATGGTCAATGCGCTGACATAAATATCTCCAAAATCTTTCAGGCTGCTGTTCAGAACAAAGCCGACCAGGCTTTCGGTACTTGCCATAATAAACGGTGATACGCCCAAAGCAAATATAGAAAGTATTATTTCCCGGTTCAACGCCATATAACGTTTTTCTAAAGGGAGAGAGGCGTGCCGGGAGAAAAGGAAAGTTAAAACCCACACTGCACTACATGCCTGTGAAAGCACTGTAGCCAGAGCTGCACCTTTTACTCCCATATCGAGCCAAAAAATGAAAATCGGGTCGAGGACGATATTCAACAGTGCTCCTATTAATACCGAGTACATGGCGATAGCAGGACGCCCTTGTGCATTGATAAAAGAATTTAATCCTGTGGATATTTCTACGAAGATAGTTCCTAATAAATAGATAGAAAGATAGTTGACTGCATACTCCAATGTATTTTCTGAAGCTCCTGTAAAGAGTAGAATCGGCTCCATAAAGGTATATGCGATGAGAGAAGTAAACAAGGTGAATAGTATCAGCAGGATAAAACCATTACCCAGAATTTTTCCGGCACGTGAACGATCCCCCTGTCCGAGTGCGATAGCCGCTAACGGCGCACCGCCACCTCCTACTATCGCTGAAAAAGAAGAAATCAGTATAACAAGAGAAGTCGTTACTCCTACACCCGCCAATGCATCCGTACCAATCCCAGGGATATGACCAATATAAATACGGTCGACCATGCTATAAAGCAAATTAACAAATTGCGCTGCCACAGCCGGAAGTGCCATCTTAAAAACAAGCGGTAACATGCGCTCTGTCCCCAGTCGTTCTTCATATTTATTTATCATCCCAAACTTCTTTTTCTAAAATCAGTTGCAAAGTTATAAGAAAAACAGGCTTCCGATTTAAAACCATTGGATAAAATAAATATAATACATCAGTTATCTCCGTGTAAGAAATCCATAGATATACTGATTGATAAGGTTGTGTTGTTCTTCCGTTCCATTCTCCCCCATATTACTATGCGTTATTCCGTCCAATTTCACAACCTTCATCCGGAATTGTTCCTGCTCCTTTTCAGTGGGTAATACTCCTGAATCCGCATCATAATCGCATCCTCTTAACGTATAAAGTCGAGGATTCCGTGTTCTAGGCATTATCATTCTGCGATGATCCATAGATATGGCTTTATTTATCAACTGCGGATATCGGGTAGCAAATAACATGGTCATATCTCCGCCATTGGAATGTCCTATCAATATAAAGTCATTCCAATTTAATTGTGGCTTCAATTTCTTAAATTCCTGAATAGTAAAAAGAATATTTGCCACTCCCCTTTCCCAATTTGACATGCGTGTTTCCATGAAATTACCTTCCATGGCCAAAAGAGGATCATCTGCCAATTCATGTTGTATGCTTATTACGTAAAAGCCTTTCTGGGAAAGGAATCGTGTTAGATAGGCATAAGTCTGATTGGACTTATTATTTTTATTTCCATCGTAGCCGTGGCTAAATATAATGACTTTTGTTTTCGAATTCACTTTGTGCGGCTGATAGACGGCTAGCGGTATCACTCTGTTTCTTGAAGCATCAAAAAGGCAAGTCGAAAACTCTATTTGTGAGAAACAAGAGAGTGCTGATAATAAAAGAACAAATACAATAATTAGTTTCTTCATGTCTATGATGTGATATTTATTATTCTATAAATCTAAGAGCAACTGAATTATAACAATGAATGCATAATGTAAGGAAGGGATTATAAAATGATTTTCTCATAAAGTTTGAACCACTCTAAACCGTAATGACCCAATCCTAAATCTACGGTATCAATGTATTCGAACCCACACTTTTCGTACAATGAAATAGCCGGAAGATTTTTCTCGTAAACATCTAACCGCACAGACTTTATCCCCGAACTTTGAGCCAATTCCAATGAATAATCCATTAATGCATGCCCTACTCCTATTTTCAAAAAAGAAGGATGTACAACAAAAGTATGTATCACAAAGATATGACTATAGTCCAGTTCTATTTTCCATTTGACATTCTCATAAGCCTTTTCCGGTTGATGATTTAAAATGACTGAACCGACAATTCTTCCATCATATCTTGCTACGTAAAGCGTTTCATCATTTACACCGGCAACCGCATCTTCCCGAACAGGATAAACACCTTTTATCCACCCGGGATAATTAGTCGTAGCAGCCAGATAATCATTCAGTTCATCATACAGCTTTTCCAGTTCATCTATATCAGCAGAAGTTCCGGGCTCTATTGTAAATTTCATATATACACACTGTTTATCTTTTTATCAGTTCTTCAATCTTTCCACCTGTAATATAAGGTATACATTCGGATATCTTCTCAATACTCCAATCCCACCATTGCAATTTCTGCAATTGGACAATCGTATTCTCATCAAAACGCTTCCGGATTTCTTTGGCTGGTGTCCCACCTACTATCGTATAAGGAGGAACATCTTTAGTAACCACTGCCCGCGACGCAATAACCGCTCCATCTCCGATATGAACTCCTGCCATGATAACAGCTTCATATCCAATCCAGACATCATTACCTATTACTATATCCCCTTTATTATCCCAAGCAGAAGTTACATCTCCTTTATCTAAATTCCATTCCTCAAAAAAGATAGGAAACGTATAATTGGATAAAGAACCCAATGTGTGGTTTGCGCTGTTAAAAAGAAATTTGGCTCCACAAGCAATGGAACAGAATTTGCCAATTATCAATCGGTCTTTATTAATCGGATAATGATATAATACATTGTTCTTCTCAAAAAGAACAGGATCATTTACAAAGTCATTGTATATTGTATAATCACCTACCATAATGGCAGGATTCTTAATCACTGTATTCAGATAAACAGTCTGGAAATCATTGGTGCGAGGATATGTTTTTGAATTCATTGTGTCAGCAGAAGAGGATTTATATTACATAGCAAATATACAAGATAAATTTCAGACTATCACACAACGAACTAAATATGTATCCCATATTGATGCTTCACTTCAGCCATTACAAACGTGCTTTCCAGTGATCCTAAGCTATCAATCGTCCCCAACACATTCAGAATAAACTCCTGATAGTATTTCATATTGGGAGCATGAATCTTCAACAGGTAATCATAACTTCCTGATATGTTATAACATTCGGTTACTTCAGGAATATCCTGTATAATCCGTGTAAACTCGGCTGCTATATCCCTGTTCAGACGTCTAAGCTTCACACTGCAGAATACGACAAATCCCTGATTCAGCTTTTCCGCATCCAATACGGCAATATACTTCTTTATATATCCTCCACTCTCCAACCGTTTAAGACGTTCAAAAACAGGAGTTGAAGAAAGGCTCACCCGTGCAGCCAACTCTTTTGTCGTCAATCGGGCGTTTTCTTGCAAAGTACGGAGTATTTGCAAATCGACTCTATCCAGTTTATCAAAAGTATCCATAAGAAAAATATTCTTCTAAAAGGTGATTTCTAGGAATAGCACAGTTATATTATTCCATATAATGGCACAAAAATAGCATTATTTTCTATATTTTAGATATATATTGTTCGATATATCTTCATCCAATAACTTTGCAAGAAAATAAAGAAAGAATATTAAACTTAAAAAATATACGATTATGGCAACAAAGAATTTACATTTCGAGACTTTACAAGTTCATGTAGGACAAGAACAAGCAGATCCGGCAACAGATGCCCGTGCAGTACCTATTTATCAGACTACTTCTTATGTATTTCACAACTCCGCTCACGCAGCCGCACGTTTCGGCCTGCAGGACCCGGGAAACATCTACGGTCGTCTGACCAACTCCACTCAAGGAGTTTTTGAACAACGCGTAGCCGCTCTTGAAGGAGGAGTAGCAGGGCTGGCAGTTGCTTCGGGTGCCGCTGCTATCACTTATGCTTTCGAGAACATCACTCGTGCAGGCGACCATATTGTGGCAGCCAAAACTATTTATGGAGGAAGCTATAACTTACTGGCTCATACCTTACCCAGTTATGGCATCACAACAACATTCGTTGATCCAAGTGATTTATCGAACTTTGAAAAAGCCATTCAGGAAAATACGAAAGCCGTATTTATCGAGACATTGGGAAATCCGAACTCAAATATCATTGATATAGAGGCAGTAGCTGAAATAGCCCACCGCCACAAAATACCTTTGATTATTGACAACACATTTGGTACCCCGTATTTAATCCGCCCTATCGAACACGGAGCAGATATCGTAGTACATTCCGCAACAAAATTCATTGGCGGACACGGTTCGTCATTAGGAGGAGTCATTGTAGATTCGGGCAAATTCGACTGGGTAGCTTCCGGCAAATTTCCACAACTAACCGAACCTGATCCATGCTATCATGGCGTACGCTTCGTTGATGCAGCCGGTCCGGCTGCCTATGCCATCCGTATCCGGGCTATTCTGCTGCGCGACACAGGTGCCACCATCAGTCCATTCAACGCTTTTATCCTGTTGCAAGGCTTGGAAACTCTTTCCTTGCGCGTAGAACGCCATGTAGAAAATGCATTGAAGGTAGTGAATTTCTTAAACAATCATCCGAAAGTGAAGAAAGTGAACCATCCGTCATTATCCAATCATCCTGACCATGCACTGTATCAACGTTACTTCCCGAATGGTGCCGGTTCCATTTTTACTTTCGAGGTAAAAGGCGGACAAGAGGAAGCACACCGCTTCATCGACAGCCTGGAGATTTTCTCCCTGCTTGCCAATGTTGCCGATGTGAAATCATTGGTGATCCACCCGGCAAGCACTACCCATTCACAGCTCAATGCACAGGAACTCGCCGAACAGGAGATTTATCCGGGCACCGTACGTTTATCAATTGGAACGGAACATATTGATGACCTGATTGCGGATTTGGATCAGGCGCTTGCCAAAATCTAACATTCAATCATTGAACTTTCCATGACTGCAAGATGTTATACCTATATAACATTAAAAACATTGCAGTCATGGAAAAATATTTAATACACAGCAACGAACTGCATCTGATAGACGCAGAGAAAATCCATCAAGCCGTAGAAAAGATGGTGGAATCACTCGATTTAGCCGCAGGATCAACCACTAACTTCGATCTCTATCAGGTTGTGGAAAACTACTTTAAAGATCTCGAGAAAAGGAGAAAAATTAATCATGTACTGGGAATCAAAGAAGATAGATATGAACTAGCCGAAGATTTCGGTATAAAATAAAAAAGAGATTTATTCAATCACACCAGACAAGTTTTCCAAAAAATAAGGGAGTTGCACGTTAAGTACAACTCCCTTATTTTTTGAATTATCAGAGTATAACAATCAATTTCCCTGATGCACAGTAAGCTGTGGGAAAGGGAAGTTGATACCTTTTTCATTGAAGGTTTCGTAAATAGCTTTATTGGTATCGAAATAAACACCCCAATAATCTCCGCTATTTACCCATACACGTACCACCACATTCACACTGCTGGCATCTAGCGCATGAAGAGCTATAAACGGAGCAGGTTCATTCAAGATACGTTTATCTTCAGCCAGAATATCACGAACTATCTGCTGAACCTTATTGTAATCTTCCCCATAATCTATACCAATAATCCATTCTACACGGCGGGTTTCCTGGTGACTGTAATTAATCACTACTCCACTACTTAATGAACCATTCGGTATATAAATCAGTTTATTATCCCCAGTAGTAAGGATGGTATGGAATATCTGAATTTCTTTTACTGTACCGGCTGATCCCTGCTGTGTTTCTATCCAATCGCCAACTTTATAAGGTTTGAACAAAAGAATAACCAGTCCACCGGCAAAGTTTTGCAGATTACCGGATAAAGCCATACCGACAGCGACACCGGCGGAAGCCAATAAAGCCGCAAATGAAGTTGTCTCAACTCCCAAGGCACCGACAACAGAAATGATTAACAGGATTGTCAACAGAATATTGACCAGACTTCTAACGAAAGTTTTGATACTTACATCTACTTTTCGTTTATCCATCAGACGCCTGATGAATTTGTTGAGCAGCGAGATGAGGAAACGTCCGACGACAAAGACAAGGACCGCAATCAATATACGTTCTCCGGCACGAATACCGAAGTCTATCAATTGTTGAGTAATCAGCGAAAGCTTATCCAATCCGTCAGCATTGGCAATCGCCTCTTTCATTAATTCGTCTGCAGCCACTTGCACAGAGTCCGCAGCTTGTGTTGCTTGCAATAATAGTAGCATAATTAAATATATATTAAGTGAATAAATGCAGTTTTGTTATTTCAACAATTTACAAAGTTATATTGTTTTTAGTGAATCTAAAAGTTTTTTTTGCTTTCCTCCTGCAAAAGCAGTATTTTTGTCACCGATTCACTGGTAGGGGTGCCTTAACATGACGGGCTGAGAACATACCCATAGAATCTGATCCGGGTAATGCCGGCGTAGAGAACTAATTAGTAAGCAAAAATGAAAAGAATTGTATGGATGGCCGTCGCCTTATTGGGCGCAGGTATCACTGTTCATGCACAGACGAGTGCAAAGGATAGTATGAGAGTAGTAAACCTGCAAGAGGTGCAGGTAGTGTCCACACGTGCCACAGCCAAAACTCCCGTGGCATTCACCAATATAGGCAAAGCAGAACTCAAAAAGGTAAACTTCGGACAGGATATCCCCTATCTGCTAAGTATGACTCCTTCCACACTGACCACATCGGATGCAGGAGCTGGTATCGGCTATACGACACTTCGCGTACGTGGAACCGATGGCACACGAATCAACATCACGGTAAACGGCATACCGATGAACGATGCCGAAAGCCATAACCTGTTCTGGGTGAATATGCCCGACTTTTCTTCTTCCGTAAAAGATATGCAGGTGCAGCGCGGAGCAGGTACATCGACGAACGGAGCAGGTGCTTTCGGAGCCAGTGTCAATATGCAAACCGAAGGTGCATCTATGAAACCATACGCCGAATTCAATGGTTCATACGGTTCGTTCAACACGCACAAGGAAACAGTGAAAGTGGGAACCGGCCTACTCAATAACCACTGGACGTTTGACGCCCGCCTTTCCAATATCGGTACGGACGGATACATAGACCGTGCTTCGGTGGACTTGAACTCTTACTACCTGCAAGGAGGTTATTTTGCAGAAAACACATCTGTGAAGCTCATTGCATTTGCCGGAAAAGAAAAAACATATCATGCTTGGGGATACGCAACAAAAGAGCAAATGGAAAAATTCGGCAGACGCTACAATCCTTGCGGGGAAATGTACACTGATGCCAACGGCAAAAAATATTATTACGACGACCAAACAGATAATTATCTGCAAAAGAATTATCAGCTTCTCTTCAATCATACTTTCTCGACAGCCTGGAATCTGAACGTTGCCTTACATTATACCAAAGGTGACGGTTATTACGAAGAGTACAAAGACGGCAGATACCTCATAGAATATGGTTTAAAATCATTTACAATAGATGGAACCGAAGTATCTAAAAGCGATTTAGTCCGTCAAAAGAAGATGGACAACAAATTCGGCGGCGGCGTTTTTTCTCTCAATTACACAGCCAACAGGCTAAGTGCATCCCTGGGCGGCGGATTAAATCAATACCGGGGCAATAACTTCGGAAGAGTTCCCTGGGTGAAAAACTACGTAGGTTCTCTATCTCCCGACCATGAATATTACCGCAACAAATCCAAGAAGACCGATGGAAATATTTATCTGAAAGCGAACTACGATCTTACTAGAGGACTAAGTGCTTATGCCGATCTCCAGTATCGCCACATCAACTATACCATCGACGGAAACAATGATAAATATGACTGGAGTAAGAATGCGCTGCGTCCACTGGCAGTAGATAAAAAGTTCGATTTCTTTAATCCGAAAGTAGGATTAAACTGGAACATCACTTCCAACCATCGTGTCTATTCCTCTTTCTCGGTTGCTCAAAAAGAGCCAACAAGAAACAATTATACGGATGGTGATCCGGACTCGTACCCCAAAGCAGAAAAGCTGCTCGACTATGAAGCAGGATATACCTTCGCCAACCAATGGCTGACAGCAGGTGCAAACTTCTACTACATGGACTATACCGACCAACTGGTTCTGACCGGAGCCTTAAACGATATAGGTGAAGCACTGACCGAAAACGTGCCGGACAGTTATCGCATGGGAATCGAAATCATGCTGGGAATCAAACCGTGCAAATGGTTTCAATGGGATATCAACGCTACATGGAGCAAAAACCGTATTCAGGATTTCGTAGAGAGCCTGCCGGGCTACCACTATAATGACGACGGTAGCTCTACTTCTCTCCCGACTATTCAGATAAAGCATAAAGACACTCACATTGCTTTCTCACCGGACTTCCTACTCAACAATCGTTTCTCATTCAATTATAAGGGATTCGAAGCTGCCCTGCAATCACAGTTCGTGAGCAAACAGTATATGACAAACGCAGAAGTTGAAGAACTGGCTCTTGATAAGTATTTTGTCAGCAACCTCAATCTTGCGTACAGCTTCCGTCCCAAGAAGGTGTTGAAAGAAGTCACGGTAGGGTTCACTGTGTACAATCTGTTTAATGAAAAATATGAAAACAACGGTTGGGCCTCGAGCGACTACACCGATACGGTGGAGAATCGGGGAAACTATGCCGGATATGCAGCGCAGGCAGGAACAAACGTTATGGGACATGTTTCTTTCCGCTTTTAATACCACAGGGCTATGGAATTGAATTTTCTGGAAATATTCGGTACGATTGTCGGGCTAGTCTACCTTTGGTTGGAGTACCGGGCAAGTATCTACCTTTGGATAGCAGGTATCGTGATGCCTGCCATCTATATCTTCGTATATTACAAAGCAGGACTGTATGCCGATTTCGGTATCAATATCTACTATCTGATAGCTGCCATCTATGGTTGGTTCTTCTGGATGTGGGGACACAGAAAGAAAAAAAGTCAGCAGTCAGCAGATGCTTCAATCGGTGACAAACCCAAAGACCTTCCTATCGTGCATACTCCATGGAAATGTTACTTACCTCTTTTTCTGGTATTTATTGTTGCATTTATCGGCATTGCGTGGATACTGATCGAATATACGGACAGCAACGTGCCCTGGCTGGATAGTTTTACTACGGCATTGAGCATTGTCGGCATGTGGATGCTGGCGCGTAAATACGTCGAGCAATGGTTTGCCTGGATTCTTGTGGATATTGTCTGCTGCGGACTTTATATCTATAAAGACCTTTATTTTACTTCTGCTTTATACGGACTTTACTCCATTATAGCTATCTTTGGCTACTTTAAATGGAAAAAATTAATGAGCGTACAATGATAAGTGAACACTATACTCCCGAAGCCGTCATACTTGCCAACGGCGAATATCCTACGCATGTGCTTCCCCTGAAAATACTGGAAGAGGCTAAATTCGTGGTTTGTTGCGATGGAGCAGCCAACGAATATATCTTACGTGGACATACTCCCGATATTATTATTGGCGACGGAGACTCTCTTTCGCCGGAAAACAAAACACGCTTTTCGGACATTATTCACCATATTGCCGATCAGGAAACAAACGACCAAACCAAGGCTGTCCACTTCCTGCAAGAAAAAGGCTACCAGAGAATAGCCATCGTCGGTGCTACCGGAAAACGGGAAGACCACACATTAGGAAATATCAGTTTGCTGCTGGATTATATGAAAAGCGGTATGGAAGTACGAACCGTTACGGATTACGGAGTATTTATTCCGGCAAGCGGCACGCAGACTTTCGTTTCTCACACAGGCCAGCAAATTTCCATTATCAATTTCGGAGCGAAAGGATTGAAAGGGGAAGGATTGGTTTATCCGCTTAGCGACTTTACGAATTGGTGGCAAGGAACTCTTAATGAAGCTACAAGCAATCGTTTTACCATTCAATGCACGGGAGAGTATTTAGTGTTTCTAGCTTCTATGTAAACCGATATTAATTCTCAAACATTCTCATCACTATGAGAAAAAATTCTCACTGCGACGAGAAAAAATACTCATAGTAATGAGAACTTTTTCTCATTGCGGTGAGAATCTTTCTTTCATTTCAATAGACTGTCAACGCCTCATAGATCACTGTATAACAACCTATTAAGACCGACTACAATGAAAGTAAATAGCTCTTGAAATCTGCAAATTCTTTCGTCATTTGCAAACTCTTCTTCTCGCCTTTCATAAATTCCTGCAACTTGGCAGGTATCTCTACTGATTCACCGATAATGCTTTCCACTGTTTCAAGGAACTTGGCCGGATGAGCCGTTTCAAGGAATACACCCGTTTCGCCTTCTTGCAAGCCTTCTACCAATGCACGATATCCGCAAGCTCCGTGAGGATCGAGGAGATAATGATGTTCTTTCCAAGTTTCTTTCACCGTTTCACGGATCTGTTCGTCGGTATAAGTTGTTCCTGAAATTTCGGCAGAGATAGCAGCGTGCGAACCATTATACAAATCAAGTACACGGGCAAAGTTGCTAGGATCTCCCACGTCCATAGCGTTAGCGATTGTTGCAATAGACGGACGGGGATTGTATTTGCCAGTTTGCAGATATTGATAGAAAATATCGTTGCGGTTGTTGGCAGCAATAAAACGCTTCACAGGCAATCCCATTTTCTTTCCGAACAATCCTGCGGTGATATTTCCGAAGTTTCCGCTAGGTACGCAGATGACGGCGTTATCCGCTTTTCCGGCACGCTTCAGTTGAGCGTATGCATAGAAATAATAAAATGCTTGTGGCAGGAAACGGGCTACATTGATGGAATTGGCAGAAGTCAATGACAGATGTTCATTCAGCTCCTTATCCATAAAAGCAGCTTTTACCAATGCCTGGCAGTCATCAAACGTTCCATCCACTTCGAGCGCAGTGATGTTCTGTCCCAGTGTAGTGAATTGCTTTTCCTGTATTTCGCTGACTTTTCCTTTCGGATAGAGCACATATACATGAATACCGTCCACACCCAGAAAACCGTTAGCCACAGCACTTCCCGTATCACCGGAAGTGGCTACCAGTACATTTACATTCTTTTGTCCTTCCTTCTTAATGAAGTATCCCAGCAGACGCGCCATGAAACGACCGCCTACATCTTTGAAGGCTAGTGTCGGTCCGTGGAAAAGTTCGAGCGAGTAGATGTTATCCGCTACTTTCACCAAAGGTACATCAAAACTTAAGGTATCATATACAATCTGTTTCAGGGTGTCGGCAGGAATATCCTCACCGAAGAAAGCATCGGCTACACGATAAGCTATTTCCTGAAAAGACAACGTATCAATTGTATCGTAAAACTCTTGTGGAAGAGGCTTGATAGACATAGGCATAAACAACCCTTTATCGGCTGCAAGACCTTTTACAACTGCTTCCTGTAAAGAAGCCACCGGCGCTTGTTTATTCGTACTATAATATTTCATGGAATGATATTTTTAGTGCTCACCACAGATTACACAGATTTACACAGATATTTTCTCTATTATTACATAATACAAAAGTCTCTTATCACTTTAAATCTGTGCGAATCTGTGTAATCTGTGGTGAACATTATTTCATAAATTCTTTAATAAACTCGTCTTCTTTCAACACACCGTAACTACCGTTGCAGGCAGATATTTCGTCATAAGTTTGCACCTCGTCCGGCTCAATTCCCGGATACCAGATAAGGAACGGGATAGGATCGGAAGTGTGCGTACGAAGTTCGCAGGGAGTAGGATGGTCAGGCAATACGGCTATTGCTACCGGTTCATCCCAATCTTTCACTGCTTCGTAGATAGGTCCTACGGCACGTTTATCCAGATTCTCGATAGTGAGAAGTTTCAAGTCGATGTCTCCTTCGTGTCCGGCCTCATCGCTGGCTTCGATATGAAGATAGACAAAGTCATCGGTTTTCAAGGCTTCCAATGCAGCAGCCACTTTATTTTCATAATTCGTATTATACAGACCGGTTGCCCCTTCTACCGCAATACGACGTAATCTGGCATAATAACCGATTCCGTTTATCAGATCGACTGCCGAAATCACCGCACCTTTTTTCACTTGCGGGAAAGTTTCGGAGAAAGTAGTCATTTGCGGACGATAACCGGGGCTCCAGGGCCAAATACTATTGGCGGGGTCTTTACCTTCAGCTATGCGTTTCAGGTTCAACGGATGATTCTTCAACAGTTCCTGTGATTTTAGAATCAGGTCGTTAATCAGGTCTGCCGTTTCTTGTGCTTCCGGGGCCAATGGTTTCACCATCAATGGGCGGAAAGGTTTCAAAGGAACATCGTGCGGAGGAGTACAGTCCAATTCTTTATTTCCTCCCTTGATAACCAATAGATGACGGTACTGGACTCCTGTGTGGAACCGTACGCGGTCATTGCCTAGTTTCTCTTGCAGGTATTGAATCAATACGTCCGCTTCTTCTGTAGATATGTGTCCGGAGGAGTGATTCTTCAGAATTTCTCCTTCCACACAAATCAGGTTACAACGCATTGCCATCTCGCCCGGTTTCAAATCCACACCGATACTGGCAGCTTCCAGCGGTCCACGACCTTCGTACACTTTCGGAAGATTATATCCCAACACTGACATGTTGGCTACTTCACTACCCGGATGGAAACCTTCCGCCACGGTAATCAGGCGGCCGTTACGCCCCATTCGGGCTAACTGATCCATATATGGCGTCTTCGCATATTGCAGGAGCGTCTTGTCCCCTAATGACTTCACTGGCCAGTCGGCCATTCCGTCTCCCAATATAATGATATGCTTCATTTCTTTTGAAAATTAAGAATGAAGAATGATGAATGAAGAATTGGCTGCACCATTACGCTGCATAGTAATTCTTCATTCTTCATTTTTAGTTCTTCATTTAATTAAACGTTTGCGATGCTCATGATGTCGGCAAATACTCCGGCAGCCGTTACTCCGGCGCCGGCACCGTATCCTTGAATCATCATCGGATATTCTTTATAGCGTTCTGTAGTAAGCAGGATAATGTTGTTGCTGCCTTCCAAGCCGTAAAACGGGTGGTTGGCGCCTACTTCCTGTAAGCCGACAGAGGCTTTTCCGTTCTCCAGTTTGGCAACGAAACGCCAGTGTTTATTTTCTTTCTCCAACACCTGGCGGCGAGCTTCAAAGTCTGCGTCGAGACTTGGAACACGTTTCCAGAAATCTTCCAGAGAACCTTCAAAGAAGTCATTCGGGACAAAGAGGTTCTTTTCAACATCTTCCTGTTCCAGACGGTATCCGGCTTCACGTGCCAGAATCACCAGTTTACGGATGACGTCTTTTCCACTCAAGTCGATACGCGGGTCCGGTTCGGAATAGCGTTCTTCCTGTGCCATTTTGATGGTACGGCTGAAAGGAATATCGGCGCTGATCTTATTAAAGATGTAGTTCAGTGTGCCTGAAAGCACTGCTTCAATCTTCAGAATCTTGTCGCCGCTATGAATCAGGTCGTTGATCGTGTTAATAATCGGAAGACCTGCACCTACGTTTGTTTCGAACAGATATTTCACACCACGTTGGCGGGCAATTGTTTTCAGTTCGCGATAGTTTTCGTAAGCGGAAGAAGCGGCAATCTTGTTGGCTGCTACCACAGAGATATTGTGTTGCAGGAAATCTTTGTAAAGCGATGCGATATCGGCGCTCGCCGTACAGTCTACAAAGACGGAGTTAAAGATGTTCATTCCGATAATCTCGTCGCGGATGGTTTGCAGACTACTGTCTTTACCCTTTTCCAACAGTTCCTGACGGAAATTAGAAAGGTCGAAACCTTCACGGCTGAACATTGCTTTAGCAGCATCAATGATACCTACCACATGGAGTTTCAATCCGTTTTCCATCATGAGTTTCTGCTGTTGGCAACGAATCTGTTCTACGAGACTGCCACCTACCGTACCGACACCGCAGATAAAGAGATTCAGTACCTGATATTCGGAGAGGAAGAAAGAGTCGTGAATAACGTTCAGGGATTTACGCAGAGATTTGGAATCGACCACAAAAGAGATATTTGTTTCTGAAGCTCCCTGCGCACAGGCAATTACGTTGATACCGTTGCGTCCCAGCGTACCGAAAAGTTTACCGGCGATACCCGGGGTATGTTTCATATTCTCGCCTACGATAGCAACAGTAGCTAAATCTCTTTCCGCAAGAATCGGAGAAATCTCGCCCATCTCTATTTCTTTCGCAAATTCCTCGTTCAGCACTTCACAAGCCAGGTCGGCATCGGCATTACGCACACCGATAGAAGTACTGTTTTCCGATGAAGCCTGCGACACGAGGAATACGCTGATTCCGTTCTTAGCCAATGCTTTAAAGATGCGGTAGTTTACACCGATCACACCTACCATACCGAGTCCCTGAACAGTAATCAGGCTGGTGTCGTTGATGGAGGAAATACCTTTGATAGCCTTGCTCTGCGGGTTGGAAACTTCTTGTTTGATAACCGTTCCCACTCCGTCCGGATTGAAGGTATTCTTTATTATAATAGGAATATTCTTGTGACATACGGGATAGATAGTCGGCGGATAAACCACCTTTGCACCGAAGTTACAAAGTTCGGTCGCTTCTACATAACTCAATTCCGTAATGGTATAAGCAGTTGAAATGACACGCGGGTCAGCCGTCATAAATCCGTCTACATCCGTCCAGATTTCCAGACTTGCCGCATCCAGAGCCGCAGCAATAATGGCAGCCGTATAGTCCGATCCACCACGTCCGAGGTTCGTCACATCTCCTGTCGTTTTATCCGAAGAGATGAATCCCGGCACCAGTGACACTTTAGGGATAGACTGGAAAGCCTCTTTCACCAACTTATTAGTCAGGTCGGTATCCAGCGTATGTTTACTATGTTTTCTTTCGGTCTTGATAAAAGTGCGCGAATCGAACCATTTAGCTCCGTCAATCAGTTCGGTAACGATGATGGATGAAAGGCGTTCACCATAGCTGACGATTGTATCCGAGGTCTTCGCGGAAAGGTCTCTAATCAGATAAATTCCCTGGAAGATGTCCTTCAACTCGTTCAGCAGTTCGCCAATCTGACGTTGCAACGACACTTGCTTTTCTCCGGCAGGAATCACCTCCTTAATCATCTCCACATGACGGTAAACGATTTCGCGGAACTCGCCCTCATAGGCTGAATCTCCTGCTGCCGCCATCTTTGATGTATTTATCAATTTGTCAGTGATGCCTCCCAATGCGGAAACAACTACAATTACCGGCTCACTTGCCGACTCTACAATTCTCTTTACGCTTAAAATGCTGTTCACGGAACCTACGGACGTCCCGCCGAATTTCATTACTTTCATGAAGATACTTATTTAAATGCAATGTCCTGCAGTTTACTTTTTACAGAACGATTGGTTGTTTACGAATAAAATTGAAATTGAATTTTGCCTGCTTATACAAGCGTGAATCACGTAGATACACAAAAACTATCCATTAACCCCTAAGGGTCATGGTACACATGGATGTGACTGTATGTGGATAGTACTTCATCATAGTCCTTGTTTCTACTCTTGTTTTTGATAAGTGTCGCAAAAGTAATAATAAAAACGTTCAATCTATCACTTTTTTCGGTTTTTTTCTGATAAAAAGAATCTTCCGTCTTCTATTCGTCCTGTCATCCGCCTTTACTTTTATGACATTTTGCTACTCATATATCAAATATATTATTATATTTGCGAAAACAATCGCACAAAATCAGCTTATGAATCCATTAAATACTTCCGTATTGCTAATATACACCGGTGGAACAATTGGCATGATCGAGAATGCCGCGACAGGTGCTCTGGAGAACTTTAACTTCGAGCAACTGCAAAAGTATATCCCCGAACTGCAAAAGTTCAACTTCCCGATTGACACCTATCAGTTTGATCCTCCAATGGATTCGTCGGACATGGAACCGGATATGTGGCGGAAGCTGGTACGCATCATTCATGAAAATTACGACCGCTACCACGGCTTCGTCATCCTGCACGGAACGGATACAATGGCTTACACTGCTTCCGCATTAAGTTTTATGCTCGAAGGGCTCGATAAACCTGTTATCCTCACAGGTTCACAACTTCCCATAGGTGTACTCCGCACGGACGGAAAGGAAAACCTGATGACCAGCATCGAGATTGCCGTTGCACAAAACAAGGAAGGGAGGGCGCTCGTACCGGAAGTGTGCATCTTCTTTGAAAATCATCTGATGCGGGGAAACCGCACGACCAAGATGAATGCGGAAAACTTCAACGCGTTCCGTTCTTTCAATTACCCGGTATTGGCGGAAGCCGGAATCCATATCAAATATAATAATGTGCAGATTCACGTAAATGGTGAAGAGCGGGAATTGAAGCCTCATTATCTGCTAGATACCAATGTTGTGGTACTGAAACTCTTCCCGGGCATCCAGGAAAATGTGATTGCCGCCATTCTGGGGATTGACGGATTGAAGGCTGTCGTGCTCGAAACATACGGTTCGGGAAATGCTCCCCGGAAGGAATGGTTTATACGCCGGCTATGCCAGGCCAGCGAACGTGGGATTGTAATTGTCAACGTGACGCAATGCAGCGCAGGAATGGTAGAGATGGAACGTTATGAAACGGGATACCAGTTGTTGCAGGCAGGTGTTGTCTCCGGATATGACAGTACGACGGAGTCTGCTGTGACTAAATTAATGTTCTTACTGGGACATGGATATACACCGGACGAGGTACGCGACCGGATGAACCGGTCGATGGCGGGAGAGATCACTCTGTAAATTCCTCTATTTGTTTTATACGATGAACAGATTTTATCTGAATTTGTTTTGCGCGTTGAACAAATTATGTCTATTTTTGTATTCCATAGAAAACAAATAAAGATATGGATACACTAATCAGAAGATACAAAAGGTTATTAACAGCTACTTCCACAACCTATATCAGAAGCCTGATGAATACAATCAATTGGGATAACCGTCTGATTGCTATCCGGGGAGCTCGCGGAGTTGGGAAAACAACTTTAATGCTTCAATACTTAAAACTTCATTATGCCAATGATAGCCAAAGTGCCTTATATACAAGTTTAGATAGTCTGTATTTCACACAGCATTCTCTTAGCGAACTCGCCGAACAGTTTTACCTGAAAGGAGGTAAATGCCTGTTCTTGGATGAAGTGCACAAATATCCGTCATGGAGCAAGGAAATTAAAAATATATATGATGAGTTTCCTGAACTGAAAATAGTATTCACCGGGTCATCCTTACTCCAACTGCTGAATGCAGAGGCCGACTTGTCTCGTCGATGCATATCATATAATATGCAAGGGCTATCCTACCGTGAATATCTGAATTTATACCATCAGATTGACATCCGCCCTTACACGCTGGAAGAGATATTGGACAATAGTGATGGAATTTGTAATGAAGTGAATTCCCAATGCCGTCCCCTCGCCTATTTTGAAGACTATTTGAAACATGGATACTATCCTTTTTATTTGGAAGGAAATGCGGAATACTACACACGTATCGAAAATATAGCCAACCTGATACTCGAAATCGAACTTCCCCAGCAATGCGGAGTGGACATCAGTAACGTGCGAAAACTAAAAAGTCTGCTGGGAATCCTCTCCTCCGAAGTGCCTTTTATGGTGGACATCACTAAACTCTCTGCTATGGCAGAACTTTCACGTACTACTATTTTGGCCTATTTACAGTATCTGGACAGAGCTAAATTAATCCACCTTCTTTATTCGGATAATGACTCTATCAAAAAGTTACAAAAACCGGATAAGATTTATATGGAAAATACCAACCTGCTTTATGCATTGACCTTTAAAGATGTAAACAAAGGAACATTGAGAGAGGTGTTCATGGTAAACCAACTCGCCTATCAACATCGTGTGGAATATTGCACACGTAACGCAGATTATACGATAGACAGTAAATATACGATAGAAGTTGGCGGAAAAAGCAAAGACGGAAAACAGATAGCTAACACTAAACAGGCATTTATTGCCGCAGATGATATTGAATATTCGACTGGGAACAAGATTCCACTCTGGACATTCGGGTTTTTATATTAAAGAAAGAGAATATGGCAAAAGAGAAAACCGTATATGTATGCAGTAATTGCGGACAGGATTCACCGAAATGGGTGGGTAAATGTCCGTCGTGTGGAGAATGGAATACGTATGTTGAGGAAATCGTACGGAAAGAACCTACCAACCGCCGTCCGGTGTCGGGCATTGAAACACAGAAACCCAAACCACTGGCACTTAGCGATATTGAAGCGGACGACGAGCCACGCATCAATATGCACGATGATGAATTGAATCGCGTATTGGGTGGCGGACTTGTGCCGGGTTCTCTTGTCCTGATAGGCGGTGAGCCGGGAATCGGTAAATCCACGCTCGTCATGCAGACCGTACTGCACATGCCGGAAAAGAAAATCCTTTATGTATCCGGTGAAGAAAGTGCACGACAGCTTAAACTCCGTGCCGACCGTCTCTCTGATACTTCCAGCGATTGCCTGATCGTTTGTGAAACTTCACTCGAACAAATTTATGTGCATATCAAGAATACGAATCCTGATTTAGTGATTATTGACTCTATACAGACTATTTCCACCGAGAGTATCGAATCATCTCCCGGAAGTATTGCGCAAGTCAGAGAGTGTTCGGCATCTATTCTTCGTTTCGCGAAAGAAACGCATACTCCTGTGTTGCTGATCGGTCATATCAATAAGGAAGGAAGTATTGCAGGACCTAAAGTGCTGGAACATATCGTAGATACCGTCCTTCAATTTGAAGGCGATCAGCATTATATGTATCGTATTCTGCGCAGCATCAAGAATCGTTTCGGCAGTACGGCAGAGTTAGGGATTTATGAAATGCGTCAGGATGGGTTGCGCCAGGTGAATAATCCTTCCGAGCTTTTGCTTAGTCAGGATCATGAGGGAATGAGTGGAGTGGCTATTGCTTCCGCTATCGAAGGAATCCGCCCGTTCTTGATCGAGACACAGGCTTTGGTCAGTTCTGCTGTTTATGGAAATCCTCAACGTTCGGCAACCGGTTTCGATTTAAGAAGAATGAATATGCTGCTGGCTGTTCTCGAAAAGCGTGTCGGATTTAAGCTGGCACAGAAAGATGTGTTCCTGAATATTGCCGGAGGACTGAAGGTGAATGACCCGGCTATCGACTTGCCGGTTATCAGTGCCATCCTTTCTTCCAATATGGACGCAGCCATTGAGCCGGAAGTTTGCATGGCGGGAGAAATCGGATTATCGGGAGAGATACGTCCTGTGAATCGAATTGAGCAACGTATCGGTGAAGCCGAAAAATTAGGTTTTAAACGGTTCTTGTTGCCAAAATACAATCTGCAAGGTATTGACACTACGAAACTGAAGATCGAATTAGTGCCGGTAAGAAAGGTGGAGGAAGCATTCAGGGCTCTATTCGGATAGGGCACTGATGCATACATTATCCGCTTTATCTATTTTATAATCGAAAACAATATCAATAATAACTAAATGACACAAGAATTCCAACTCCGCATACTTCCCGAAATCGCAGCAAACGAACAGAAGCTGAAAGAATATCTCTTCAAAGAAAAAGGCCTCAACCTGCGTGACATCACCGCTACCCGAATCTTGAAACGAAGCATCGATGCACGGCAGCGGACTATCTTCGTCAATCTGAAGGTACGAGCATATATCCGTGAGATGCCTAAAGATAATGAATACGAGCATACTATATATAATAAGGTAGAGGGAAAGCCGCAAGTGATTGTCGTGGGCGCAGGTCCCGGCGGACTATTTGCAGCCCTGCGTCTCATCGAACTGGGGTTACGTCCCGTTGTTATCGAACGCGGAAAAGATGTGCGCGAGCGAAAAAAAGATTTAGCACAAATCAGCAGGGAACACACGGTTGACCCGGAATCGAATTACAGTTTTGGCGAAGGGGGGGCAGGAGCTTATTCGGATGGAAAACTCTATACCCGAAGCAAGAAAAGAGGAAATATAGATAAGATATTGAATGTATTCTGCCAGCATGGGGCTTCTACAGCGATATTAGTAGACGCGCATCCGCATATCGGGACAGACAAGTTGCCACGTGTCATTGAAAATATGCGGAATACCATCATCGAGTGTGGCGGAGAAGTACATTTCCAGACACGAATGGAGGCACTGATTATCGAGAATGACGAAGTAAAAGGTATCGAAACAAATACAGGAAAGACTTTTCTCGGACCTGTGATACTGGCAACCGGACATTCGGCGAGAGATGTATATCGTTGGCTGGCTGCGAATCATGTGGCGATTGAAGCGAAAGGCATTGCAGTCGGTGTCCGTTTGGAGCATCCGGCAATGTTGATCGATCAGATACAATATCATAATAAGGAGGGACGAGGCAAGTATCTGCCTGCCGCAGAATATAGCTTCGTCACACAAGTTGAAGGCAGAGGAGTGTATAGCTTCTGTATGTGCCCCGGCGGTTTCATTGTTCCTGCTGCCAGCGGACCGGAGCAAGTGGTAGTGAACGGAATGTCTCCTTCTAATCGTGGCTCGCGATGGAGTAATTCGGGCATGGTAGTGGAAGTGCAACCGGAGGATTTAATAAGTGGAGAGTGGAGAGTGGAGAATGGAGAGTTAGCTGCGCAACGAAATGAACAGCTACTGGCTCTTAACCCATCTCTAAACAACTCTCAACTCTCAACTCTCAACTCTCAACTTCTTCCCCTTTACTTTCAGGAAGAACAGGAACGTCAATGCTGGTTGCAAGGAGGCAGAAGGCAGACAGCACCAGCACAGCGTATGCAGGACTTTACCCGCAAGAAGTTGAGTTACGACTTACCCGAATCTTCTTACAGCCCGGGATTGATTTCTTCTCCGCTTCATTTCTGGATGCCGGAGTTTATCAGCAAAAGATTATCTCTCGGTTTCCAGCAATTCGGACGTTACAGTCATGGCTTCCTCACTAATGAAGCGGTGATGATCGGTGTAGAGACACGTACTTCTTCGCCTGTCCGCATCGTACGCGATAAAGAGACATTGCAACATACAACCGTTCGCGGATTATTCCCTTGCGGAGAAGGTGCAGGCTATGCCGGAGGGATTGTTTCTGCCGGAGTGGATGGAGAACGGTGTGCGGAAGCCGTAGCCAATTATTTCAATCGTTAACTAAAACTACATGAAAATGAATCATCAACCCGAAATAGCTATCATTGAATCCAACACCCTTACTTGCCTTGGCCTGAAAGGAATCCTGGAGGAAATGATTCCTATGGCAACCATACGTACCTTCCATCAATTCAGTGAACTGATGGACGATACGCCGGATATGTATGCCCATTATTTCATTTCCGCACAGATTTATGTGGAACACAATGCTTTCTTTCTCCCCCGGAAACGAAAAACAATTGTATTGGCAAGCGACAGTCCGCAATTCCAACTGTCCGGCGTGCCTGTACTCAACATCCATGAATCCGAGGAAGAGTTGGTGAAAAACATATTGAAACTCCACCAACACGCCCACCACAACGGTTATCCGGTGAAAGACATGCCATCCATGCCTCCGGCGCAGCCTCATCAGGAGATTCTATCTTCCCGTGAAATAGAAGTGCTCGTACTGATAACCAAAGGATTAATCAACAAAGAGATAGCAGATAAACTGAATATCAGCCTGACCACCGTTATCACTCACCGGAAAAATATCACAGAGAAATTAGGCATCAAGTCCGTCTCCGGACTGACTATTTATGCGGTAATGAACGGGTATATAGAAGCGGACCGAATCTGATTCACCACAGAGGACGCAGAGGACACAGAGGATAAAAAGGATAAAGAAGGTAAAGAGAAAAACTTTCCACACTTTTTCCCAAAAACACTCAAACAGTCTGTATCAGAGAATGAGTGAAGATGTTACCTTCACTATACCCTCTGTGTCCTCTGCGTCCTCTGTGGTGAAAATTGTGGTGAAAACTGTGGTGAAATAAATCCTAATAAATGAGGATTGACCATTGTCTATATTTGCCGTTACTTTGCAGCAGACAAATTAACAGCAGATGAAGACAAAGAATATTATGATTGCCCTTATGCTCCTGACGACAGGGACAGCATGGGCGGAAGATTTCCCGAAAGACTCACTAAAAATAGTAGACATCGAAGAAGTGGTAGTGATTGCCACTCCGAAAGAGAATCGTAAGTTGCGTGAATTACCGGTGGCAGCCACTGTTTTATCGCAAGATAATATGCGTGCCAATCAGGTGAACTCTGTGAAAAACCTGACAGGCATCGTCCCTAATCTGTTTATCCCCGATTATGGTTCCAAACTGACCACTTCCATTTATATCCGCGGAATCGGCTCACGTATCAACACTCCGTCCGTAGGACTTTACGTAGACAACATCCCTTATATCGACAAATCCGCTTTCGACTTCAACTATGCTGATATCGAACGTATTGATATTCTCCGCGGACCACAAGGTACTCTCTACGGACGTAATACGATGGGAGGACTTATCAAAGTGCACACAAAATCGCCTTTCACTTATCAAGGTACTGATATCCGCATGGGAGCAGCAACTTACAATAATTATAATGTGTCACTCACCCACTATCATCGGACATCCGACCGCTTCGCTTTTTCTACCGGAGGTTTCTACGAACACACAGGTGGCTTCTTTGAAAATTCGGCAAGAAACAACGAAAAGGTAGACAAGAGCAATGCCGGTGGCGGACGTTTCCGTGGTATTTACCTGCCTACTTCGAACCTGAAAATAGACATGGCCCTTAGCTATGAATATAGCGATCAGGGCGGATATCCGTATTACTATACCGGGATTACCCCCAGTGCAATAGCTAAAGCGAAAGAAAATGGTAAAGAAATGACAGAAGACCGGGCAGATTATATCGATAAGATTTCATATAACGACCGCAGCAGTTACCGCCGTGGATTGCTCAACTCCGGTGTTAACATCGAATATCAAGCCAACAACTTTATATTAAGTGCCGTGACAGGTTATCAGAACCTGAACGACCGCATGTTTCTCGATCAGGATTTCACAGAAAGAGATATTTTCAATATTGAGCAAAAGCAACGTGCAAACACCATTTCCGAAGAGATTGTGTTGAAAGCCAAACCCGGAAAAAGATGGCAGTGGGCTACGGGAGCTTTCGGATTCTATCAATGGCTGCATACTACGGGACCTGTCTTGTTTAAAGAAGAAGGAGTGAAGTCGGTCATTGAAAACAACGCCAATGCAGCTTTTGAAGAAGTATCTGCCAAACCCGGAGCTCCCACCATGGGAATGACTGTGCACAACCCGTCATTAAGCGTAGGAGGAACTTTCGACACCCCGACTCTTAGCAGTGCACTTTATCATCAGTCTACTTTCAACAACTTGTTCATAGAAGGACTGTCCGTTACAGCCGGCCTCCGGCTCGATTACGAGAAAATCAGTATGAAGTATAATTCTCTTAGCACTCCTATCGACTTTGGTTTTGATTTTCACTTAGCTATGGGACCCAACCAAATAAACTTGTCTGATCAGAATATGAAAGCCCCTGCCTCTTTCGTTGGCAAGCTCTCTACTGATTATGTACAGCTCCTACCCAAATTTGCTATTCAATATGAATGGAAAAATCAAAATAATGTGTATGCCACCGTCACCCGGAGCTATCGTTCAGGAGGATATAACATCCAGATGTTCTCTGACTTATCACAAACAGAATTGAAAAATTCGATGATGAATGCCATCAAAGAAAGTCCGACAATAGGGCAAGATGCCACCTGGGGAAAAACCATCATTAATATGATGGACCAAATGGTGCCTACAAAAGAGATTGATGTAAAAGCATCCACTACTTACAAACCCGAATATTCGTGGAACTACGAAGCAGGTAGCCACCTTACTTTATGGGAAGGCAGACTTTGGGCTGACGTCGCAGCATTCTACATGGATACCCGCGACCAACAACTCTCCCAATTTGCAGAAAGTGGTCTGGGACGTATCACTATCAATGCAGGAAAAAGCCGTAGCTATGGTGCAGAAGCAGCCCTTCGTGCCAGTGTGACAAAAGAACTTAGCCTGAATGTCAGTTACGGATATACGTATGCCACCTTTACGGATTATGTAATCACCGAAGAGCAAAAAGACGGCACTTTTAAAGTAACTGCAGATTATAATGGCAAATATGTTCCCTTCGTCCCCAAACACACCTTAAATATCGGAGGAGAATACGCCATCACCTGCAGTCCGCGTTCTATCTTCGACCGGGTTGTATTCCAAGCTAATTATAACGCTGCCGGACGCATCTACTGGACTGAACAAAACGATGTCAGTCAATCTTTCTATGGCACACTCAACTGGAGAACGAATCTGGAAATCGGTGACGCAATGATTAGTTTCTGGGCGCGCAACTTCCTGAATAAAGAATATGCCGCCTTCTATTTCGAAACAATGAACAAAGGTTTTATGCAGAAAGGACGCCCAATGCAATTTGGAGTAGATCTCCGCTGCCGGTTCTAATCATTTTCACTCATAGATATA
>NC_021017.1:1120234-1131110 GCF_000210075.1 Bacteroides xylanisolvens XB1A | reverse complement strand
AGTCATTTTATTGTCAGCTAAAGATTTTATCCATATAGAACAATGATTATCAATTCATTGACACCTGACAATAAGTGCTGACAATAACCCAAAAACAGGCTGACAATAAAAGATTCGGACTTTTATTGTCAGCCTGTCTCTTATAGATTGATGGCATGGAATACGTGATAGAAGAACGTATGCCTCTATGAAGTATGCATTATAAAGCCGTTATACTTAATTAATCCAATAGGTATTGTTCTCTTAACCCTACGCTATCTTTACCTTTCCATGGCTGTGGTAGCTTCTCTTCACGGCCGTGGAGAGATCTCGTCACGGCTGTGGGAAGAAGTCACCACGGCCGTGGGAAGGTAAAGATAGCGGTACCTTCACACAACTATACCGGCATCTTAACGGAACTATACCGGTGTCCTGGCATTACTTTACCTACAGTTTCCTATTGGTTTGCTTATATCTAAGATTATCTTGTCCACATCTAATACACTTCAACTACACTCCACCACAATCAAGCAAGTTTCTCTGTTCCATCAGGTACACGCGTCATTTGATAAGCGATACGCTCTGTACCGTTCTTTACATAAATGATACCACAACGTTGAAAGCCATACTTCGTCAATATATGCTGCATAACTTTATTGTCCCGATGAGTATCTACCCGGAGATTGGGCCAACGTTCGAAACACCAGTTCAAGCAGGTTTCCGATACCCCCTTCTGTTTTCCGTTCGTTGCCAGCCGATGAATCACTCCATAAGGTTCATTATTGAGCCATGTTCCTTCATAAATCTGTTGATAAGTAGGGTCGTCTCCCAAGATAAAACAAAAAGTCCCCAAAATTTCTCCCTGTTCATCTATGCAGACAAAGCTATGTCCATCTTCAATTTCCTGACGAATCAATACTTCAGAAGGATAACCGTCAATCCATTGAGTAGTATTTCCGGTTGCACGCATAAAGGCACGGGCATAGTCATAAATCTCCATCACTAAAGGGAGATCTTTTATTTCGGTAGATCTGATTTCCATCATTTGAAAAGTTATTCAAGAATAAAACAGATAATAAAATTACTCATTGATAGCTCCACAATGGGGGCATACACCTTTTTGCTTCAACTTTTCCCCACAACGCCCACAACGATACTTATACCCAATGTTCCGATGGACTTTCTTCGCAAAAACCAGCATAAAAAAGGCAAGGAACAGATAACCGATATAAATATGTGTCATCAGGATAAAGAAGAAATAGCAGAAAATACAGCAAGACATCAACCCCAGCAGATAAAAGATAGCTGCAGCGGGAGTCAACTGTCGAAACAAATCATCCAGCACCGCCAAAGCGACTATCAAAAACAGCCAAATACTCAACAAGAAGACAGAGAGAATAAAAGGAACTTTGAACGGCGACAAAGTAGGATTGAAATAAAAATGCTCCCACGTTTCCGGCACAAAGACCTGCATCGATTCGTAAATCGTTGCACTGAAAGCCATCAACAAACAGAGAAATAACGGATAAACACTATCTATATCATTAAAATAGACCATCTGCAACTGCTTTCGACGAAAAGCGCGAAACAAATATACACCGACGAATAAAGCGAAGATGATAATGAAATAAGAAGCATGCGTATCACTGAAAAGATGAATGGCCTGCGAAATACTATCAGTCGGCACAAATGACTTCTTGAGTTCTTTTTCACGTATCCAGCCCTGTTCATCCTGTGTGTGAGCCAGCTTCACCCAAACACTGTCTACACTATCGGCAGGGTGAACCGCAAACTCTGCCACCACTACCCTATCCCCTTTATTCAACTGAATAAAAGTATCTTTTATCGGAAGACATTCCAAAGAGATGGAATCATCGACTACTTCCAAGTTTGTATTCCATGTATAATGCCGTTCGTACAAGTAAGTCAACGAGTCTTTCGTCTTCTTCGACAGTTCTTCCGAATCCAAAGCCGGTGCTTTATAATAACAAGATGAGAGCAAAAGTAAACATAGTAGTAGGTTCATCACTGTTTTCATCACAGTTTTCACCACAGAGGACGCAGAGGACACAGAGGATAAAAAGGATAAAGAGGGTAAAGAGAAAAACTTTCTACACTTTTTCCCAAAAACACTCAAACAGTCTGTATCAGAAGAATGAGTGAAGATGTCACCTCCACTATATCCTCTGTGTCCTCTGCGTCCTCTGTGGTGAAAACTGTGGTGAAAATTGTGAATAATGATTCTCATTGAGCCGCTTTTACTTTCATTTGACAATTCTTACAATCAAATTCCAGACGAAAACGTTTGCCGTCATTTGACACCAGGTAATAGGGTTCTTTATAAGGTGAACGTACCCGTTGATGGATGGGACACCATCCCATACTGTAACGCAAACAATGTTTGCAGAACATCAGTACCGCATCTTCCATCGCTTCTTTTTCGTAAGCCGCTGCTACCTGTTGAACCCCATGCTCCTGATAGAAAGAGGCTGCACGAGTATTCATGACATTCCCCAGATAGGTTAGCGTCGTTTGTGGAAAAGCATGATTGGTTGACTTCCATACCAACAATTCCTGACGGTAATTGATTCGACGGGCAGTTATTAACCGGTCGATTGCCTGCCGGCGGAAATCGGCTAATACCGAAGCCGGCAGAAACCAGTTGTCGGTAAAAGAGATTTCTATTTCTTTTGCTTCGAAAGGCGTATTCCCCAATTTGGACAGTTGCGTTTTCAGGTTGTCCGTTTGTGGAGTCCGAGCCGGCTCTTTCTCACGTGGAAGGGTGATTGTGACGCTATTATCATCTTCGTCAGTCAATGTCAAAGAGAAACCGGAATGATGGTCGGCAAGCAACATTCGCACTGCGATTTTCCTTTCGGCAGACTTACGGGAAAGCACTCGTTCAAATTCCTGGTCGAAATTACGATATAATGTGGTACGAGGCTTGATGCGAGGCATTTCCTGTGGATATAGTTTGTTGCTGTCCACCCGGTTGATGCGGAATCCCTGTAAACGTCCCTGTTCGTCGATATAACAAACACCGTCTCCATTGTTAAAGGATTTAAGTCCCGCAACCGTCAGATAATTGCCGCGAATCTCCTTCACAGTCCCCATCTCCTCGCCCAACGACTTGGGAGTGTCGAAAGAGAAAATCTCTTTGTCACGTCCATGCAGGAAATAATGTGTGAATCCACGGCTGAAACTCTTATCCAGTTGCGGCTTAAACTCGAAATTGCACGTACCCGAAGAAGCCCTTACATATTCCGGACGACGGGCAAAGATGGCATCCAGCTTCTGACGATAAGCGGCCGTTACATTCTTCACGTAAGAAACGTCTTTCAGTCGCCCTTCTATCTTGAACGAGGAAGCTCCGGCATCCAGCAATTGCTCCAGTTCGTCACTTTGATTCATATCTTTCAGGGAAAGCAGATGTTTGTCTTTGACAATCACTTTCCCGTCCGCGTCTACCAGACTAAAAGGTAACCGGCAGAATTGCGCACATTCCCCCCGGTTAGCACTACGACCGAAACAGGCTTGGCTGACATAGCACTGCCCGCTATAGCTGACACAAAGTGCCCCATGTACGAATACCTCTAAAGGCACTTCCGGACAATTTTCGTGTATCTTCTTTATTTCACGCAACGATAGTTCCCGCGCCAGGACTACTTGCCGGAAACCCGCCTCCCAAAGGAATTTTACTTTTTCCGGTGTACGGTTGTCCATTTGTGTACTGGCATGAAGCGGTATCGGAGGAAGATTCAACTTCGTGATCCCCATATCCTGCACAATCAGTGCGTCTACGCCAATCCGATAAAGTGCATGAATCATCTCCTCCGTCTCTTTCAACTCTTCTTCTTTCAGAATCGTATTGACCGTGACATAAATACGTGCATGATACAAATGGGCATGCTGCACCAATGCTTCAATATCTTCCAATGAGTTCACAGCCGCCGCACGGGCACCGAACTTCGGAGCACCGATATATACTGCATCTGCCCCATGATTGATAGCTTCAATGCCACATTCCAGGTTTTTCGCCGGAGCGAGAAGTTCTATTTTACGCTGCTTTATCATTTAATATCGTTGATGTTGTAAGGTGTTTCCTGATAAACGAAGTAGTTCAGCCAATTGGAGAACAACAAATTGGCATGAGCACGCCAACGTACCAACGGGCCTTTTTCAGGATCATTGTCTATATAATAATTGCGGGGCATCTCTATCGGCAAGCCTTTATCGAGATCGCGACGGTATTCCGTGTCCAGTGTCAGCGGAGAATATTCGGAGTGTCCCGTGACAAAGAATTCACGACCGCCCCGTGCCATTGCCATATAGACACCGGCATCTTCCGATTCGGAAAGCAACGTCAATTCCGGAACTTTCAGAATGTCTTCCCTGCGTACTTCTGTATGACGGCTATGCGGCACATAGAAACAATCATCAAAACCACGGAAGATGGAGTGGAAAGGTTCCAATACCCGATGTTCAAAGATACCGAACATCTTCTCTTTCAACGGATATTTAGGAACTCCATAATGATGATACAATCCGGCCTGCGCAGCCCAGCATATATATAAGGTAGAAGTGACATGCGTACGTGCCCAATCAAAGATTTCCGTAATCTCATCCCAATAGGTCACCTCCTCGAAGTCCATCTGTTCTACAGGAGCTCCGGTGATAATCATACCATCATACTTCTCGTGACGCATCTGGTCGAAATCCGTATAGAACGTTTTCATGTGTTCTATCGGCGTATTCTTTGACGTGTGGCTCTTGATCTTCATAAATGAAATCTCCACCTGAAGAGGTGTGTTGGAGAGTAAACGCACCAAGTCTGTTTCCGTTGTAATTTTCAACGGCATCAGATTCAGAATCACAATCCGTAGCGGACGAATATCCTGTTGCGTAGCGCGGGAAGTGTCGATCACAAAAATATTCTCTTCCTTCAAAAGCTCTATCGCAGGTAGTTTATCGGGTAAATTTAAAGGCATAATCGCTATATATTAGTAATTTGAGTGCAAAAATACGAAAAATATAGCAGATTATAGGGAGGTAGCTTATTTAGAAGACGTACAAATTAAGTCAATTTAAACATAGAAGCATAACAACCAATCAATAAAAGCCTTATTTTTGCCGGAGAAATTAGTACTAATAATTTAAATCTTAGAAAAATGGCATACGTAATTAGTGACGATTGTATTGCTTGCGGAACTTGCATTGACGAGTGTCCGGTAGAAGCTATCTCTGAAGGTGATATCTATTCTATCAACCCAGATGTATGTACTGACTGTGGTACTTGTGCAGACGTTTGTCCGTCTGAAGCAATTCACCCGGCTGAATAATACAAGTTACAAAAAGAGTATAGGCTGCTTTCTATGGAAGGCAGCCTTTTTTATTGCTCTTTCTTCACCACAGATTACACAGATTCACACAGATTAATTCACAATCACACGGATAGAAAAATACAAAGAAGTTCCTTAAACAAAAAATCACCCTTACTGCATACTGTAGTAAGGATGATTTTATTAATCTAATATTTTTCAGACAGACAATCTCTTTTCAATCTGTGTCAATCTGTGTAATCTGTGGTGAACTCTTATTTCAACTTAGCCAATGCTTCTTTGATACGACGGATAGCTTCTACGATATTTTCATCGCTTGTAGCATAACTCATACGGATACATTCAGGAGCACCGAAAGAGGCACCACCTACACAAGCCACGTGAGCTTCTTCAAGCAAGTACATTGCCAAATCATCCGAATCTGCAATCTTACGTTCGCCGTTGCTCTTTCCAAAGAAAGCATCGCATTTCGGGAACAGATAGAAAGCACCTTGCGGAACGTTTACCTCAAATCCCGGAACTTCCTTAGCCAACTTCACAATCAGGTCACGACGGCGTTGGAATGCTTTCTGCATTTCTTTTACCGGTTCTTGTGTTCCTGTATATGCCACTTCAGCAGCTTTTTGAGAAACAGAACAAGGACCTGAAGTGTACTGACCTTGCAACTTGTTGCAAGCTTTTACAATCCATTCCGGACCGGCAATGAAACCGATTCTCCATCCTGTCATAGCGTAAGCCTTGGATACACCGTTTACAATCACTGTACGTTCCTTCATTTCAGGGAATTGAGCGATACTCTGATGGGCACCAATATAATTGATATGTTCGTAAATCTCGTCAGCGATTACTATCACCTGCGGATGTTTAGCCAATACTGCTGACAATCCGGCCAATTCTTCTTTTGTATATACAGAACCTGTCGGATTAGACGGAGAACAAAGAATCAATGCTTTTGTCTTCGGAGTGATGGCTGCTTCCAGCTGTTCCGGAGTAATCTTGAAATCTTGTTCGATACCTGCCGAAACAATTACGGGAGTACCTTCTGCCATTTTCACCATTTCCGGGTAGCTTACCCAGTAAGGAGCCGGCACGATGACTTCGTCACCCGGATTTACCAATACAAGGATGGTATTACAAACAGATTGTTTGGCACCATTGGCACACGAAATTTGAGCGGCTGTATATTCCAGACCGTTTTCTTTTTTCAGTTTCTCAACAATAGCATTGCGCAAAGCCGGATAACCCGGTACCGGAGAGTAACGAGAAAAGTTATCATCTATGGCTTTTTTCGCAGCTTCTTTGATGTGGTCAGGAGTATTAAAATCCGGTTCTCCTACACTTAAGTTAATAACATCAACACCCTGTGCCTTGAGCTCGTTGCTCTTTTGCGACATGGCAAGCGTCGCCGATGGCGACAAGCTGTTCAAACGATCTGATAATTGATTCATTTTGTATCTATTTTATTGTTGTTGAGTGAAAATCGTTGCAAAATAAGCGATAATATTTGATATATGAAAACAAATTGGCAATTTACTTATTAAAATGTAAAGTATGCCCCATTCTTTCTTTCTTTGTTCTCAAGTATCGTTCATTATACGGATTAGGAACTGTTTCAACAGGTACATTTTCTACTATCTCCAATCCGTATGCTTCCAAACCAACACGTTTCACCGGATTATTTGTCAAAAGTCTCATTTTGTGTACTCCCAGTTCACGAAGGATTTGTGCGCCTACTCCGTAATCACGCTCATCGGCAAGGTGTCCCAAACAAATATTCGCGTCAACGGTATCCATACCGTCTTCCTGCAACTTATATGCTTTCATCTTTTCCATCAGACCGATGCCACGTCCTTCCTGATTGAGGTAAACCACCACGCCTTTTCCTTCTTTTTCGATCATTTCCATCGCTTTATGCAGCTGCTCTCCACAGTCACAACGTTGTGAGCCAAGGATATCCCCAGTAGCGCAAGAGGAATGGACACGTACCAAGATCGGTTCGTCTTCACTCCATGTTCCTTTAAATATAGCCATGTGCTCCAATCCGTTTGATTTCTGGCGGAAAGGAATCAGACGGAACTTTCCGTGTTCGGTAGGCATATTTACTTCTACTCCTTTTTCTACAATGGATTCCTGTTTCAGGCGATAAACGATCAGGTCATGGATAGAAATCAGTTTCAGTCCGTGTTCGTCTGCCATCTGACGGAGTTCGGGCAAACGTGCCATTGTTCCGTCTTCACTCATGATTTCCATCAAGGCACCTGCGGGGTAAAGTCCTGCCAGACGAGCCATATCAATCGTAGCTTCTGTATGTCCGGCACGGCGAAGTACTCCTTTTTCTTGCGCATACAACGGATTGATGTGTCCGGGACGCCCGAAAGTAGCCGGTGTAGAAGTCGGATCGGCCAACGCCTGAATAGTAGCGGCACGGTCGGAAGCGGAAACACCTGTTGTACAGCCCTCCAATTTGTCAATAGTAACCGTAAAAGGAGTTCCCAACACGGAAGTATTATCACTTACCTGATGCGGTAAATCCAACTCCTTGCAACGAGACACTGTGACAGGTGCACAAAGTACGCCACGTGCATGTTTCAACATGAAATTTACTTTTTCGGGAGTTATCTTTTCAGCTGCAATAATCAAGTCGCCTTCGTTTTCGCGGTCTTCATCATCCACTACTATGACAAACTTGCCTTCTTTGAAGTCGGCAATCGCATCTTCTATTCTATCCATTTTAATAGTCTCTTTCATAACACTTATTTATTGATTTTCTGTATGATGAATTGAATTTGTTCATTGTTCTTTATAATCCGTTCCATATCCTTAGCCAGATGAACGCGGAACGCCCAGATGCGGAAATAGAAAAATAAACCGATAGGGAAAATGACTCCGGCTACCAGATTCAACCAATATATATGGAACGGGCGCACATGAGCAGAAACGGAAATAACCGGATAATTGTTTAATGCACCGATCAAAGTGGCAGATTTCGTATTGGACATTTCTTCAACCAACGCTTCCAGCTTTTCATTGATTGCCATCACCTCGTTATCATCCTCACTCGCCATCCACAACTTAAAGTAATTCGGCGCTTTTTCCAATCGTTTCCTGGCGGCATACGCTTTACACTCTGCCGAAAGTTGTTCCAAATCACCCGTCAGACGTACGTAATCAGGATCATGAATAATCACTTCTTTCTTAAATATATGGCGCACACTACGAATTCCCACAATCTTTTTAAACCAGTTGATATAGGCATCTGCATTAAGCACCACAGAGTCTTTATTCGATTTATAAGTAAGGAAGATTCCTAACGGGGCAAGGACTGCGCTACTTGTCCACATCCCCATCCAAACAATCCACTTACCGTCGCGGGCCATTTTATATCCTGTATTATCAATGATATAATAAATGATAAACACCAACACTGATACGATGACCGGCATTCCCAGACCTCCTTTACGGATAATACCGCCCAACGGAGCTCCGATAAAGAAGAACAGCAGACAAGAAAGTGAAATCGTTATCTTCTTATGCCATTCCGTCTTATGTTTTCGAATACTATAATCATTGTTCTCCATCGTGAATTTCTTGAACCCAAGATCGTTAGCCACGTTCTCCGCACGACTGACAGCGGAAGAAATCACCTTCTGTTTCTGCGTTAAAGAGGCTACTTCGTAAAGGCTGTCTACATTATATTCATGAATATCCGCCTTTTCTATTTTGACCGTATCTTCTTTTGTCAATCCATAAGAAGGACGGAAATTTCCTTCTGCCACTTCCCTGTAATACTGTCGTCCGATACTATCTCCCACAACCGTCATCGAGTCAATGGAACTCTGCAACTGCGCCATGTCCTTAGCACTGGACTGCTTACCCATAATCTCACCGTCAACCATATTGAAATCGGAATTAAACTCAATAATGGTATGTTTTTCCCTGAATTCCTCACGTCGGTAAGGTACATTCTCCGATTTCATACTTTGAGCTTTCAGATTCTCAAATAAATCTCCGCTATACAAATGCAGCCAAAGATGCTGTTTATCCGCAGTCATCTCCAAACGCCCGGAATCAGCATATATAATACGTGCTTTCTCAAAGCCATCTTTCATACTATAAATCAGCACATCATATAGCATACCGGTCTTCCGGTTCTTCTTTGCTACCTTTAAATTATAGTCCTTGATTTCAGAATAGAAAACTCCTTCCGGAATGTCCAACTCCGGAGATTTTTGTTTCATCGAAAGAATCAGGGTTCCCAATTTAGCCTGGGCAATAGGACCTACTACATTTTGGAAATAGAATGAGACACCGACAAGCCCGCAAACGAAGAAAGCAAGCGGACGCATGATTTTAAGGAGAGAAATACCTGCGGCTTTCATCGCAAGCAATTCATAACGCTCGCCAAAGTTACCGAAAGTAATCAAAGAAGCCAGTAGCACTGCCAATGGCAACGATACCGGCACTAATGTTAACGCGGAATAAAAGAAGAATTGAGCCATTACGCTCATCTCCAATCCCTTTCCGACCAATTCGTCTACATATCTCCACAGGAACTGCATCATGAATATGAACAGACAGATGAAGAATGTACCAATAAAGAGCATCAAAAAACTCTTTACGATGAATATATCTAATTTCTTTATGCGTAGCATCTTAATAGGTTCGTGCAATTAGGATGCAAAATTAGCACAAAAAAAGGAGCATCGAAAATTTTTAGTTGAAAGTTAACTAAAAACCACAAGTTCTTCTTAATTTAGCTACTTGCGACTCCCACAATTCTTTCATATCGGCTACTTCATCCGGCTCTGCGAAATCGGTAATTTCCAACACATAGTCACTAGTCAGCTCATTATAAGTCATCTTGATTTCAAAATAATCGCGTTCGTTTTCATCATCCTGCCAACGGAAGCGGATAAAAGAGAAAGAGCGAATGGCAATAATCTCTGCTTTCCTCAGCTCTGTCTTCCCCCAATGGAACTCTACTATTTTATCGTCAGAAATAACTTTGTCGGCAAACCAGTCCTCCAACCCGGTCGGTGTACTAATAGCTCCCCAAAGAATATTTTTAGACGTTGCATTCAACAAATACTCCAAATGAATCTTTTCCTTTTTCATAGCAATTTCGAATTGTTTTTACGTGTGCCAAGATAAATACTTTTTTCTAAATACGCCGCATAAATCAGACACTTTATTTAATTATTCTTTCATTATCGAGCTTCAAACTTCCTGTTTATAGGGAAAATCAAACCCTTTCTTAAAGAAAAAACACAAAAAAGTTATGAATTGTTTTGGAGATTATAAAAAATCATCTATCTTTGCACCCGCAATCGAGAAACGATGGCGGGATAGCTCAGCTGGTTAGAGCGCATGATTCATAATCATGAGGTCCCCGGTTCAATCCCGGGTCCCGCTACTTGATAAGAATAAGGCATTTGGGAGGCTTCCACTTCTGGGTGCCTTTTTCTTTTTTAGCTCCGGTTTGCGCTATGGTTTGCGCCAGCGTCAAATTCAATGTAACATGGTTCAACAAATTTTATCTCTACAAAGATACTATTTTG
>NC_021017.1:1106957-1118791 GCF_000210075.1 Bacteroides xylanisolvens XB1A | reverse complement strand
ACTATTTTACTTTCAAATTTTAATTGAAAAGATTAATAATACAATTGCACGACATTGCTATTCTATAAAAAACAGCAAATGAATTTCTTCAAATAGTGATAACCATGTTAGTTACCACCATACCAAAGAGATATTAATTCAAAATGTCAAAGTTACATTTATAGGATAATTACCAATCATCATTACTTGTTTGCAATGGCTTCTTTAGAACTGTATCAATTTTGTCTACAAGGATTTTATAACATGATAGTGAATAAACAAAAGCTCGTGATGAGGTCACTTTAGGATGTTGTCTGTTTTCTGTAAATGGAAAGCAATCAGAAAGTGCCCATATTTGGGTATCTTTAGTAACGCCATTACCTGTTACACCAAAACCACCACCAAACATTATGACATATCCACTATCGTCATTTATCTTCAATACCTCATAGTTCTGTAAAGTATATGTCATTCGAATACGTTCTTCTTTAAAATCAAATTTAATAAGTGGTCGAATACTTACTCTATATGAGTTATCTCCCATAGTCCGTTTTGCAATATTAGGCAGATAACAACGTGCCATGATTGTTCCTTCTTCCTCATTTGAAACCTGTATAGCTGACTTTGCATCAGAAGACATAGATATGACCCAATCTATAATTTTGCGATATAATTGAGATTTGGACTGACCTTTATACTCTTTTATAACCGATAATGATAGTTCACCCAATTCATTCAGCTTATATTCATTAGATAGCTCCTTAGCCTTAGCTGACCAAGACATATCCCCTATATTAGTATATTCTTCTAATTCTTGTTTAGTTACAATTTGGGCATTAATTGTATTACAGACTAATCCTAATAACATTATAAAAATAATCTTTTTCATGTTGACTTGAAGCTTACTATTAGTATGATGTATTTTTGTGTTCAAATGTACAAAAAACAAATTAATTAATCAGATTTTATTATATATATTTTCTAACAAGCCTTGTTGTAAAAGATGTGTTGTAATTATTGATAGAACAATAAAAAAAACAGCAAATGAATTTCTTCAAATGCTGTTTTACTCAATATTTACAAATAATTCATTTGTTTAATTATTAATACGGTATCTAATATAATGAATGCCACAACATCTTGTATATCCCAAACACAAGGTCCTTTTAGTATTATCTCGCATGCCTTATCAAACATAGTAATTATAATAGCTATGAGCATTTGGGTAATAATTATCTTTTTCATAGAAGATAGTGTAAACCAATTAAACACACTAATTAGCCATTGAGGCATTTTAAGTAATATAATTCCCATTATTTCTTATTTAATAATTCTACCTTCATATTATTCTTCTGATGCAATATTATTTATGCCTTTTAGTTTTTTCAATTCTTGAATATACTCCAGTTCACCTTTGGCATATTCCTTATTTGCATCTTCATTCAGCATTTCCTTAAATGCTTCCTCTGCATCATCCAACCGTCCCATATCAACAAAAGTATATGCTCTTCTCCTACGTAGGAAATTGTGATAAAATATAATGCCATCCGTAATCTCACTTTCTTTTAACTGCGCCAATTGATTAAGTTCATTATGGATTGTATTAATTGCTCTTATATCTCTACTATTTGCCAAACAATTTATGTATTCTATGTTGTATCTAATGTTATTTAAGGGACGAACTATTTCCAGAAAGAAAAGGGCTTTCTCATATAAACCCATTTCTGCATAGCAATATCCAATGAGATAACAGGTTTGATAAAACATTCTTTTATCATCATCTGTAATGCTACCCCTTAGCCAACTTTCTCTCAAAGCATGATATACATTTTCCAAATACACAATTGCATCCCAATATCTATTTTCTTTCAAAACTTCATTACCCCAATAAAAATCCTTTCCAATGGCAAGCGTCATTTGAGACATAATACAATATTCATAAAAATCCAATTCTTCTCTATTGTTGAATTTTTCAATTGCTTTGTCATGAATAGCCTTATATTCCTCTATCCTTTGCTGTGGGCTTGTATGGTCATAGGCAAACAAAACACTCAGTGTTTGAGGTTGATTCGCATTTCTGGCATATGTCTTATCTCCTTCATGGCTGAATGTTGGTAACATGATAGATGCACGGATAAACCATGTTTCCTTTCCACCTCCACATCCTCTTAGGTGTACAATGATATTGTCGTTCACTCTGCTAATGGACTTATCATCATCTTCTTGTTTGACATATCCCTTCCTATAGGAAATAGACAAAATGACATTTTCACTAAATCTATAGCCCATATCTCCATTGTCCTGTTTGATAAGGACTGCATTGCATAAATCAAAACTCCAGATTTCATTGCTGTCTACAACAAGTATCCCTTTTTTCTCATGAATGTTGTCTGTGACAATATATAAATCAGAAACCTCTTCTTGCCTTATGTCAAAAGTTCTATTAAGTAGTACTCCTAAAGTTACTTTCTCATTAGGAGTGGCTCGTAATTGATACTTTTCATTTTGGTGTTGAAATCTAAATTCATTTGATAGATACGTTTCATTTTCCAATCTATCAATCAAATCATCCTCTTTATCTTTAGAGATGTTCTTTACTTGAGGATGAGCATTAAATATGGAACTAAAAAACTTCTTCATGATATTATTAATTAAATCCTTTAACGACTACCCGTGGGCTTTCATGTTTTTCTTGTTTAAAATTAAGACGTATAAACTGTTCTTTTAGTAAGTCATGAGCTTTGAAGCAATCATCCAGTACAATTTTCAAATAATCTCCTATATTTATTATGGAAGGAACAAATAGAATTACTGCCTTGCAATGTACTCCCATTTGCTTATTATCTTCATCTATGGAATAAACAGTGGAAACAATATTTCTTATGTTATTCAGATTTATTGCTTCCTTCAAATGCTCAACATTGGCATTATCCAAATCGACACATAGCCACCAAGTATCCCAAAGAGTGACAAACAGATAGTCATTATCTGCATCTATAAAAAACTCCTCACCTTGGTATTTAAAACAGATTCTATCCTTATCATCAACTTCTGGTTGACAACCAATCTCTTTTAATGTATTGATAACTAAATTCCGTGTCTTGTTATCTTCTGCATTAATCGCCTTATCTATAGTTTCATTTGTTTTTGCATATTCTGACCGTTCTTTGTCTTCCTCAACAGCGAACCCTATTCTACCAAAGAGATATGCGATAACTATCAATATTAATCCTAACACTATCCAACCTTCCATATTTGTACTTAAAATAATATTTGACAAATGTATTATTGGTTATTTCTCATATCATTCCTAACATCAATTTCAACTAAAGAAATAAACTGCAATTTTATTATTCTCTTGGTAGATTATATAAGTGAATATTGTTGTCAACTATTTCTTCTGCTTGCTTTTTAACAGACCTCGTATACTCCAACTTCACTGTTACAATAATCTCACGCTCATAAGCCTTCTTACAAATAGCTTTACTGTAAAAATATCTATCACCCTTAGTATTGCCTTCAATAGTATAACTATGGTCTGTAATATCTTTCTTGACAATTCTATTGCCTTGTTCTATTTCTGTATCAATCATTATATCAAACCATTCATGAAGCGAATAATCATCTTTAAAAACATCGAAGTATGTAGCATACACATTCAAACAGATTGTACTATCTTCATTTACGAAATGATTGCCATTACTTAAATCTGATTCTTCTCCATGCGTAAAGCTAGAGGGATATACCAAGAAATAACCAAAAGTCCTATTCCAATAAAACCTTGTATCATTATATTGGTATATCCTATTTCTGTAATCAATCAGTTTCACACCTTTTACTCCTAATACAGAATCTACCCATTGTAAATGCTTAGCTTCTGATATATCCAAAGTAGGATGATTATCATATATAGATAGGCTATCAGTAATCAGTGTATCAGTATTCTTATTACCAATACATAATAGTAGTATAACTATGCATAAATATTTCCTAATCAATAACAACCACATTTATTCCACAAGTCATTCAATTCTTGTTCTAATTCTGTATCATTAGTTAGATTATATGCAATCTGAATGTCTTCACAAGCTACCTTTTTCTCATTCAAGTAGATACGACAGATAGCCCTATTATAATACGCCATTGCATCTCGTTTAAAATCATCTGTATCCAATGCTTTAGTCCAATCAGATTCAGCTTTATCCCACATATTCATATCCATATAAATAAATGCCCGTTGAGTATAATTATCTGGCTGTGCATTATTCAAATTTATCGCTTTTGTTATATCTTGCAAAGCTTCTTCATTCCTTTTTTGAGACCTATATAGGTGACAACGGTTTATATATCCTATTGGATTATTAGGATGATATTCTATTGCTTGACTGAAATAAGATTCTGCATCTCTATTGTTATCAACAACATAAGATATTATACCTAAGGCATTTAGAGATTGAATATCTTCGGCTTTCTCATTTAATATACTTGTAAATATATCAATAGCTTCATTAAAGTTTCCTTCATGCATAGTAGAATAAGCATATTCTTTTTGATAACTATCCATATCAACAGTAAAATTTGATTTGTATTTATCTAAATCAATATTTCTAAATTGCCATCCTCTTGAGGTATTTCCATAAGTAATACTAATTTTATGCAAAGTCGATTTGATTGGTGGAAAAAACACTTTGAACTTATAATTAGAAGCCAAAGATACTTTTGTCCCATTCATTTTATCTACTCCTATCGTTGATGAAGTAACATAATATTTACTATCGTTATCTAAGTCGTGAATAAGAAAACCGTCATCGCCTTTATCTATCTCGCACCATATATACATTTCCCCCATAGATAGATTCAGATTCGTATATGAAAGATATGCGATTGTTACATCATCTTTAAATTCTATAGCATTCAAAACCACTTCACTATTCCTTTCATTAGGTATATTCAAGATAATAAAATTTTCTTTATTGTTAAATTTGGGATTAAAGCGATTAAAATCATTACTCGTCAATGCAGTAAGTCTTTCTTTATTTATAGATACCCCAAAATTAAGATTTTGCCCTCCTGTACGATTAAATGTCGCAACAGCAAACACTTCCCCTTTTTCATTCAATAATGCACTACCACTGCTTCCTGGAGAAATAGGTGCAGTTACCTGTATAATATCACCATGTTGTTTATCATTCCTTAATGACGCCACAATTCCATCAGAAACACTTTTCTCTAATCCTAAAGGACTACTTATATTATAAACTCTATCTCCTTGTTCTGTGCCTTTAGTAGCAAATTCTAAATAAGGAAATTTTTGATTAGATAGAGCTATTATCGAAAACTTAATAATATCCCATTTTTTATCAGAAGCCAATACCTTATCTATTTCGTACTCTTTCCCATCGCTAGTTTTAAGCATTGCTTTTACAGCACCATCCAACACGTGGTAATTTGTTATCCCTGTACCATCACTATCAATAAAGAAGCCAGAGCCACTACCTAATGGAGCTCCGTATTCATCGTAAGTATAGATTATAAATGTTGCACTCTCTGTATCATGTATAATATCCTTCAGATTTTTTTGGCATGAACTAAAGAATGCTAATATAACACCAAGTATCAAAAATATATTCTTATTCATATTTATTCAATTTTAAAATTAGGATTCTTTTGTAATGTTCTCCGTTTATTTGGTGTATTTGAATTCTTTGATTTGGGTGTATGCGTTTTCACATTTTCATCTCGTTGTATAATATCCATGTTCCCTTGAATCTCTGTTGTGTAATGCAGAATTTTATTATCTGTTGAGATTTGTACAAAAGCCATATTAGTATATTCTCGTTGACCTATTGCAACTAGTGCAACACCTGTTTTATTATCATAAGAATTTTGATAGTACCATTTTGCATAACTAATTTTATCTATACTCCCATCATTAGTTCTTGCTCTCTCATAGTCTTCAACAATCAGTTTCCCCCATGATTGGCTGTTATGTAAAGGATGTACATTAGCCAAACAAAGCTCACCGTTATCTAAGTATAACGTTAAATACGCCCTTCTGCTCTTAATAATAGAAGTAATGTCTCTGTCATTTTCGTAAGCGTTAATAATACTAAGTCGACACAATTCCTGTTGATTAGTATTATTGCTTTTTAATTGAACTCCAAAGAAATGCCAAGACCCTGTGTCTCCTTCAATTATATCCAATTCTTCTGTGTTTTCAGGTATAGCCTCAAAAATTGCAGAAAATTCAATTTCTTGCCCTGGGTGACATACCGTTTGTCCATCTTTATTGGCTATTCCATTAGTAAATAAAAGTTTATACTTCATATTCTTTACCTTTAAATACATAGAGTTGTTTCCATCTTTAGGGAGTGATAAATAGATATAACGTGAATTACTCTCATTAGACCTGTACAGGAAATCCACTTGTGTATGTGCACTCAATATCGTTATTTTCTTTATAAAAATATTATTTTGAGATGCATGTTTTACGTTAGGAAATACAATATCTTTAGAATATGAATAGGTACATTGCCATATTGCTAATATGAATGTTATGACTGGTAGAATTTTTCTCATAAATATAAAAATTGGTATTCTTTAATAGAAATGGATTATGATTGTTTTTCAAAATTGGCAACATTGCTTAATAAGCCTTGCTACAGTAGGTATAATTATATATCTGTTTCCATATTATTCAACACATTTATGTACCCTGTTCCCTTTAGATACTGTTATACAATAAAAAAGGTGTGGAACGTATTGTCTTATCTCATTCTCTGGCTCTCGCATTGCCTTTGGTACGGATAAAACAATAGCCCACACCAATATTGACAATATCTAAAGCCTTAAAGATATAAGGTAGGTATATATCAAATGGTGTGGTGCTATTGCTATCATCTTCGTACCGTTATCAAATTTGCGAGATTTGAGAATGGAAGATAATTTCAATAACACCTTTCGTAATATGTCCTTTCAGACCTAACACATTAGGTATCTGAAATTGCCACAAAGTTACGAAAAGCGTTCGTAATAGCAAGAACTATTGTTTATTAAAAGTTGAGAGCTATCCCTTCTTTATAAATCCATGGTAGTGGAAAAATTCAAGACCACCCATATAAAAACTAAATCTCTGAATTTTTCCACCCCACCGATATTTCATGCTTATGGCTTTATAAACTGATTTTTTATCCGTTGAACGGTGGAAATACCAATACTTTGTAGCTTAGCTATATTTCTGATTGAATAGCCTTTTCTTAGTAAAGCAATGACTTCTTTATATTCCTCTTTTTTCTTATCATCCGTTTTGGTTGAACCTGTCTTTCTGCCAAGTTTACCACCTTTGGCAATATAATTTGCCCTACCACTATTCAAACGGTATTGAATATTGCTTCTTTCGATATTTGCCATTTCTGCAAGTACTGTCACCATGATAGAAGCTATTGGATTAACTTCCCCATTTGGTTGCAAAGTATATAAGCCCAAGTTCTGTATGTAAACCGACACTTTCGATTCATGCAATATATCCAAAGAGCGAAGAACCTGTAATGTACTTCTTCCTAGTCTTGACAATTCAGACAAAAGTAGGATATTCACAGATTCACGTTTACAGTATTCTAAACATTCCCCTAAAATCTGTCTTTCCTCTATTTTCTTTGCACCTGAAATATGCTCCTGGAATATATTCACAATTTCTATATCCTGTGAGATAGCATATTTCTTTAAATCCTCTATTTGTCTGCTCGTGTCCTGTCTGTCATTACTTGACGAAACACGAGCGTATATTACGGCTGTTTTCATTTTATTCTTTGATTAAATTGATAACATGAAAGAATGTGTTCAAACCACCTTTGCAGATTTATTTGAACACATTCCAGTTTTGAACACAATAAGTAGTTAATGACGATTATTCGCTTCTTCAATATCCCATAAACCTATAAAAATCACAAGCCATATCAACGGCACACACGCACTAATCATAGCCAATGCCACAAAAAAGAGCCAAACAAGTATCTTATAATAAAACATGATTCTTTGTTTTACGTAGTTAATAAAATAGGAGAATACCCATTTCTGAATATTCCCCTGTTTAATCAATCAATAAACCACTTATATTTAGTGTCTCCATGCAAAGCGGCATTTATTCCCGTTGCTATTTCGGTTGCATTTATCGCTCTATCCAAAAAACTATCAATGTAGCTTGACTTATTGCTTCCAGTTAACAAATTATACAATTTCCACATACTTATATCATTTCCCAAGCTGCCAAAGTTCTCATCATTGATATAAGCCCTAGCCACATTGTTAACCTGTGTATCAGTAAATAACATACGTGGAATATCTTTTTGATAGCCTTGTGGTAATGATTGATAAAATCTCATTCTTCCAAGTAATTGGCAAAATTGATGTTCTGTGAGATATGAGTTACCAAGCGTTTGCAACAAATGTATGTTTTTGGCTGTATTGAAATTATTAAGTAGTTCCAATGTAGCCCTAAACAGTTCTTTTGTGCTCATTACCTTTATATCATCCTTATATCCGTCTGTGAAAACGCACATGTTACAGCATACGGTATTTTTGAATGAAACCGCCAGTCTGAATAATTCAGGACTTTTCTTAGTTGCCAGATTCTCTCTATTCAAGGCACGAACGCCAACTATAGAAAGATTAAGCCTGTTGCCAGATACATTTTCATAAATAGATGGAATATCTATGGCAAAAGCACATCTTTCGTAATACTGGGTAGTGTCAGCTTCCGTTAACAGGTTCTTTGGCTTGTTAATGGACTCTGGACGTCTCCCTTTTACCACATGACTGCACCTTATATCTGGTTGCTCGATTTGTTCACCACTATAAAATGAATTAGCCGCTTCCCAAACCGTTTCAATGAATTGTGGATGCGAAATAGTCAGTTCATTATCCTTGCTGAAAACTGGTATCACATTATCATTCTTTAAATGGTCTAAAGTAACCTCCACAGAGTTTGCTTCTATAAAGTGATTTACCCTTTTGGGCTTTACTGGCTCTTCGATTATTACCGCTTCTTCTGCATACTCACCAAAGTTACTTTCCCTTCTTACCTGTGGCACATTGCCAATAATTTGTAGATTTCTCATAACGAATAAAATTTTAAATGATTTATAAATTGATTACGTGGAGAATAGATATTTCGTTTCTCTCCAACTACCCTCGGGGGGTGTTAGAGGGTACTGTTCATGCGCTCATGTAACTTTCAATTCAGTAAATCATAGGAGAAATAAGCTGATATATATTTAAGCTCCTATTTTTATAGGTAGGGGGGGGATTATATATAAGTACCTATACTTTATTGCACGCATATCTTTCTACTCTCCACAAATGGAACTACTTTAGACCATTACAGAATGTGGCATAACCATACAACCAATGTTTGAAAAATGAGTATCATTCATTTTTTAGCTTCCCCAATTATTCGTAAATTTGTGTATCCCATGAAGGAAGGATTACCGTATTGCATTGAGGGCTTTTTATCTCCATTTCCCAATTACTATCAATGTGGTAAATTCATTTCTTCGCAGTCTTTCATAGATAAAGCCATGTCTGATAGATTTTATTGCAGTCGCCTATATACTAGTATTAGACGACCTTTTTCATTTTTGTAGCATAACCATAAAAAGTAGGGCAATTTGACGTCTGCCCTACCGCTTGTGGTTATGAAAATTTCTTTATATTACCTACCATGTCAGAAGTATATACCTATCAAGAATTACGTGAATTAGCCTTAAAATACGGAATCAGAGATAATAAAGTCCATATCGGTGTATGGATACAGACACAAGGCTATCAGAAACAAAGAATACAGATTAACCACATTAGAAAAACATTTTATTTAAAATCCCATGATTGAGACAAGAATCCCAATAGCACCTGACACAAGTACCACCCTTACAGATGAAACAACAGAGCACATCATTCATCGCAAAGTAACAATCAAAATAGACAGAGATTATTTAAGAAAGAAATACCCCGAACTATTCGAACGACTAGCAAAAGTTGCAGAAAAATATCCTTATACTCCGAAAAAACAACTTGTAAAAAAACAGGGGCACGCTCATGTAAAAAAACAGGGTGGACTATACTACTAACCATTGGAAAATAACTAATAAGCATTGCCTTCTTTCAGAAGTCAAAAGCACATTCTAAATCTTATTTTTTTCATGTATGTAAATCAACTAACCAATGAAACTTATATAGACAGAAAGGAAGCCAAAATAAGTCTCGGAACTTCCAATTTCAACAGATTATTAAAAAAGAAGATTATTTATTTTATCAACGGACAACCATTTGCCAACTATGGGATACAGAATAATACCGGCAAGCCTAGCCATAGGGCTTACAACAAATGAAGCATATACTTATTTTTGTTTATTAGCGAAATCAGATTACAACACTTATATTTCACACGTAAAGCTTGAAACGCTATCCCAATTGACAGGAATAAGCAAGACCGAATATATATCCAAGCATATCGAGAAACTAATAAAGAAAGGGTTACTACGGAAAGATACACAACAGAACATTGGTAACAAAGGCGTGTTCAATACCTGTACGTATTATCTATACAAACCGCAAATTGACTGGATTAGAATTGACTTGGATTTATTGGAAGAAAACATTCCTAACAAACTCAAAGCTTTCCTCATCTTATTAAAATGTATCTGCCTAAACAACACCAATTACACAGGATACAACAAAAGTGAAATCTGCAAGAAACTAAATATATCCCGCCCGACCTTAGATTCTTATCTCAATCAGTGTATCGACAAAGAACTGATAAAAGAAGAGCAAAACGGATACACACTTACAAACGCACATTTATTCAAAATAGATATTGCCAAAGGAAAGGATGATGACGAAGTTTATACAAAGGTATATATACCAATGGCTGATTTTTTCGCATCACAAAACATTACAATACCACCATATAATAAAAAAATAGTAGGAAAAATCATCGACCATTATAGCGCATTACCATTTTTAGCAGCAGCACTAAAAAAACGAAAAATACCGGAAGGAACTGTTTGTACTTGGAAGTATTTAGCTAAAGTCTTGAAGGTAAATATCGTGGAAAAACCTCGTCCCATACCACCAAAGGTTACTCTTATCATGTAAAAATTAACCTTTGCAAAAAAGGAGATTCACTCATCACGGAGCGAATCTCCTTTTTGCTACCAAATTATTCTTTTAGTCGATTATTTCAAAGTAAGGGACATTTTTCGAACAGGGTCTATAAAAGTACTTTTCTTAAAAAAAATGTCCTTCGCATTATAATATTTCCTCAATCAGCAAATAACATCTTTCACCTCTGACTTTGCATTCGGACACCATAAAAAAATCGCTTATAGTCTTACTTGTTATGGCTTTAGGGGGATGTATATTCAATAGAGCATAAATTCTCTTTATTTCTTCTTTGATATATTTACGAGTGTATTTTTGACCAACAGTAAATGAGTTCTTTATTAAGCGGATTACCTCTGTTCCGGTTGCCTTCTCACTGTATTGCTTCTGTATCATGGCTTCCGTGATTTTCTTTTTGGAATATTTGAGTTGTTCAATCACTTCTTTACCTACCGTATCATAAGCTTCAACAATAAATGAATCAGCCGCAATCAAATCCCGCTTGTATTCCAATTCCATTTCAGTAGCACAATTTCCCAACATCTCCAACTGGCGGACTATCTCTTTACGCTTGTCTTTAATGGATTGAGATTTATTTTCCCTCTTTAACCGCTCAAAGTCACCTATCGAATAGTAAAATCCATGTTGATAAGAAATAAATGAATAACAATTATCGTATGCCTCGTTTAGAGAGCCTT
>NC_021017.1:1052857-1106662 GCF_000210075.1 Bacteroides xylanisolvens XB1A | reverse complement strand
TTTCTCTCTCCCGTTCCTATCAAGCATCTTATTAAAAGGAAGACTTTCCAGTGCAGCACGGTAAGCATCACGGGAAGCCCTGTCTGCTGCACAATCATAAAAGTTCTTCATTGTTCGATATATCTCCTTGCTGCAAACAATATATCCTTTTATTTCTTCTTTCGTTCTTTGTGGTATACCTTCTTTAACGTTACTAATATGTGTAATTGATGATACACCATTTCTGAATCGTCCAACCATTTGGATAGCATCAGTATAAGGGTCTATCATTGTATGTTCTGCAAAGTAAACATCGGTTAACATTATTACATGAGGTTTCTGTTCTAACTCAATATCCACAGCATTGAAAAAACGGCTAGTGAAAAAATTGTACCGTTTCATTTTATCAATGCTGCACTGTTCATAGGCATTGGTAAATTTATTCCTTCCCAACTTATCAACACTCTTTGGGGCACAAAAGACTGCGGAATCTTCCAATAAATCTAGTTGCTTCATCAATGAATATATAATATCAGTTGAATTGATAAACACACAAATCGGAAGTGGTGCAGCTTCCTCATTGTTTAGCTTGGATAGTGTATCTTTAAATGCTTGCAGCGTATTATTCGTATGATGAAGCCAAATCTCCTTTTTATAATCGAAAGTCGGCTGTATTTCTATCGTCTGAAAGTTCTGCTCCTTAAATCGAGGGTCATTCAATTCTATCGGTGTGGCAGAAACCAATGCTTTTTGGTCAAACTTAAAGAAATCATCTATCGGTAGTGTTATGTCACTCCGGTAATCCGCATCCTTCACTAGCTTATGACATTCATCAAACAGAAGAAAACAAGAACAATGCGCACTCATTTCCAGTTCTTCAAATGCGTCCTTTACTTTCTGAAAACTTTCGGGAGTAGTAAGTATCTTATAATACTTCTTCTTGCTCTTCTCCAAGTAGTTTACAATATCGTCAGTATATACACCTTCATATACTCCGAACAGATTATCATCTTTATGCTTAGGGTCATTGCACTTACCAATTATAACAGGAACATTCGGCTCAATGATAATCGAGTTACGTTTTGCTGTGATTTCTCCATAGGTAGCACCAAGTCCGGTCAACTTCTTATAAAGAATAGTATTCGTAGGAATTTCGGGAAGAACTTCGGTAAGGTATTGCACCTTACCGAGCTCACTAAGATTAATTTCTATTGTCATCTTCCTCATTAACGTCTATCACATCCATTCCTTCATTTTCGTATTCTTCCTGCTTGATTGCATCAAAATCAGGTGCATCTTGCAACAAATTTCCAGGAGTATTAGCTTCATTAATGAACTGGGACAACTCTTCTACTGGCTTTACATTTAACTTTTTCATAATTTTAAATTTTAATAGATTTATAAATATAGGGAAGGAATTGCGCCTTCCCCCGTTAATAATTCAATTATGCTATCAATTCTTTTTCCAATAAATAATCATATAACTCTTCTGTCCTTTCCAACCGGAAGAAAATCTTTCCTTTTCTGAAAAAAGCACTGGCAGTAATTTTCGCTCCATACTCACGAAACGTAGGAACAAATTGTAATGCTTTTCCCGCTAAAATCAGTTGCTTAAAAATTGATAGTTGAAAATCCTTATCTTCTCCTTCACTATAAGCCGTAACACTATTAGGATTAAAACCAAAATCTTCCGCTTGTCCTGTTTCCAAATAAGTACGTAACCAACTTAATCCTTCTTGATTCAATATCAAACAGAAACCTTGAATCTTTTTGGATTCAATCCAAGCACATGGATAGTTATCCTTGTTAGTGTAAAACTTAACATTCAATTGCTCACCTCTTTTCATCATTGCCTTTACAGTTTGCATTGCACCTTCATTGTCATAAGACTTAACTACTTTTTTTTCTCCAAATTCTAAATTCATAATCTTCATTTTAAAAAATTAAACATTAATGAATCTCAAACGAGGTGCGCACCTTTGTCTTTGATTACGCTGCAAAACTACGGAGAAATAGAAGCGTATGAAATGAAGAAAAAAACATAAAGAAATCCCTTTTTTTATGCTTAATTCTTTATGTAATCACAAATATCATAAATCACAATATATCAACAAATTATATGTATTTGCACAATAATCATCAATTAAATAAAGGCTATCATTTTTTATCTTTATATGTTTTACCAATATGATTTTAAATGTTCAACTGGATTATTGGGAGACATTTTGCACATGGGGATTTTCCACCAATTTGGACGAACTTCATATTTTTGTAAGTTCCTGATTGTAGCCCGCAAATTCAATATGTCATTTTTAGGACTGTCCTCATCAATCAGTTTGAGATATTTCAGTAACTCAAGAATAAAATTCCCCTCGTTATCTGTTAATCCTTTACCTTTGGCTGCAAATGATGAGTGGCGTAGTAGGTTATATATACTAAGAGTTATCGTATCAAGTATCGCATTTTCGCGCTTCCTCCCTCTTTTACCTATACTGGGATAATCTTTATCCAATTCCGTTTCCGCTTCTTCCAAAGTTGAAACTCCTAAATATTTATCAAGATATGGAGTTATCATATTGAGAAACCAACTATCATCATTCGTAAGCTCTATTTTCTGTTTGTTATATTCAATCGTGACAATATTACTCTTGGTCTTTTTCTTCTCATGAAACATCTTGTAAAGACGTAGCATATCCGGTCTGACAGAATAACTATACTTTAGTTGCGTTGGGTCAGCAATATAATCCTCAAAATCAAAATAGCCATTGGTCTGTGTGTATTTATAGTAGATACTTATAATAAGAAGAATAGCGTAAAATACATCTTGGTCTTGCTGTTCATAGGCTTCGTCCTCATTTTTATTGTATGTATTCCACAACGTTTCAATATACTCGGCTTTAAAATTACCACTTTCAAGGACTAAATTCTGTCCCACAGTCATGCTAAATTCATATTTGTCCTCATCTGTCCCACAATTTGGATAGGGAATCTCCTGCTCTTCCTTCTTTATTGACAAGTACAAATCCTGTATTTCTATTGGGAACTTATTACCCAAAAGATACACATCAGATATATAGTCCAGTTCATTATGAAACATTGAACGGCTGAATCCCACTTCACTATTCAGCCATGATTCGATTCGTTTTATCGTATTGATTGGTATTATTTGATATTCCATATTTTCAAACTTTGTCACAAAAATAAAAAATGTCGCTTCACCATAAAAGCAAAGCGACATTTTATTTTAAAGAAGATTCTTCATTGCTTCATCTATCTGCTCATTTTCAAAGCTATCAAGATAATACTGTGTCGTTGACAAACTTGTATGTCCCAATGATTCACTTATCAATGCGATGTTTACACCAGAACGTTTTAATACCGTTGCAAATGAATGACGTGCAACATAGGTTGTCAGCGGAATACTAATATCCAAATGAGCCCCTATCTTTTTAAGAGCTTTATTCATGCCTTTTATCACTTTTCTAATCCTGTCATATTGCTGTTGTTCAGTAATATGAAAATTACGGTCTAATATTGGGAAAACATAATCATTCAGTTGTGAGTTTGGTTTCCTATATTTATCTACAATTTGTACAGCTTGAGGTAAAAGTTGAAATGTAATAGGCTGCTTTGTCTTATGTCGTACAAAGCATATTCGATTATTCACAATATCTGAATACTTCAAATATGCTATATCAATCATATTCATACCACAACCAAGATAACTAAAAGAAAATAAGTCTTTAGTCAAATAAAGTAATGGACTATAATAAGTTGTTATCTCCATTAAATCAACATTCATTATTTTATGTATTTCAGCCTTAGTAATTGCCCTCTTACATTTACCCTTGCGATAATGAGATATTTTGAATTTTACAAAAGGATAATACTTCTCGTTCACCACATTATCTTCTATTGCTTTATTATAAACAGCACGTAATTCTCTCATTCGTATTCCAATCGTATTATCAGAATTACCACGTTTACGAAGATAAAGTTCATAACGCTTTAACCAATTTACATCAATATCCGTGAAAGGTATATCCAAGTTACCTGCGAATCTCAATACAGAATTATAACAACTAATGTAAGCTTTGGCATTACCTAACCGTTTCTCGGCAGTCATATACTGTATGATGTATTGAATATAATCTCCCACATTCTGTTTATTACAACTTCGTTCCACGTATTCAGCCAAAGATTGTGGAGTAAAGTCTTTACCAAGTGTTTTCAGTTCAAACATCATATTGACATATTCTTGTCTCGTTTGATTCATGATATTCAATAACTGTTCACGATTGGGATAGTTTCTTTTAGGTTCTTCCTTATCAAAATTCCAACAAGAAGCTTTGATTGAAATTCCCAAAGATTTAAAGTAACGTAACTTACCTTGGCTAATTCTCAACATTAACGGATGTTCTCCATTAGCTAAAACTTTTGATTTAAAACAAATAATGCCTATATTAGCATCCATAACGTAACATATTATTGTCACATTTTGGTTTGCGCTACGGTTTACACCGCTAAGCAAATAGGAGATATTTTAGAAGTCAGATATAAGATTTAGCAAAAGCCAAAATCTTCATAAATGACTTATATTCAGTAGCTCTGCTGGTAGCTTTCAAAGGCTTAGCCTTTGGAAGACGCAGGTTCATAATCATGAGGTCCCCGGTTCAATCCCGGGTCCCGCTACTTGATAAGAATAAGGCATTTGGGAGGCTTCCACTTCTGGGTGCCTTTTTCTTTTATACATCAATTGGTGCCGGTTTACACCAACGCAAATCATATATCAATCAGATTAAACATCCGTCAAATTCAATGTGGCAAGGTTCAACATATTAAAAAAATAGCCTCAACTTACAAAAAATTGAGGCTATCGAAATATCACTTAAAAAGTCTCTCTATTCCCATTCTATAGTCGCATTAGGTTTCGGAGACATATCATAACAAACGCGATTTACATTCTTCACTTCTTTCAGTATACGGTCTGTTATCTTCATCAGGATAGGCCATTCTATCGGTTCGATAGTAGCCGTCATAGCATCTACCGTGTTGACAGCGCGAATAATCACCGGCCAATCAAAAGAACGGGCATTATCACGTACACCAACAGATTTAAAATCGGGTACTACTGTAAAGTATTGCCATACCTTTTTATCCAATCCGGCAATCTGAAACTCTTCACGCAAAATAGCATCGGACTCACGTACAGCCTCCAAACGGTCACGCGTTATAGCACCTAAACAACGTACGCCCAAACCTGGACCAGGGAAAGGTTGACGGTAAACCATCTCATAAGGCAATCCCAACTCCAAGCCACAAGCACGAACTTCATCTTTAAATAATTGGCGCAACGGCTCCACAAGCTCGAACTTAAGGTCTTCAGGCAGCCCACCTACATTATGGTGAGACTTCACCATTTTAGCAGTTTTCGTTCCACTTTCCACAATATCCGGATAAATAGTCCCTTGCCCCAAGAAGTCAATACCATTCAGCTTACGTGCTTCTTCTTCGAACACACGAATAAACTCACCACCAATAATTTTACGTTTCTGTTCCGGATCTTCCACACCTGCCAGTTTATTCAAGAAACGATCGGTTACATCTACATAAATAAGATTTGCTTTCAACTGGTTGCTGAATACCTCAACCACATCTTCAGACTCTCCCTTACGCATCAAACCATGATTAACATGTACGCAAACCAGATTGTTACCAATTGCCTTCAGAAGTAAAGCTGCTACCACAGAGCTATCAACTCCACCCGACAGAGCCAACAATACTTTCTTATCGCCCACCTGACGCTTAATCAACTCTATCTGATCATTGACAAAGTTCTTCATGTTCCAGTTAGCTTCAGCTTTACAAACATCGAAAACAAATGATTTCACTGCCGCCTTTATAGCCTCAATATCATCCGCAAATTCTGCCAACTTCACTTCACAAGTTGCTTTATCGTGACCTGCAGCCATGACGGGAATCCCCAAAGTATAGATAGCCGGATTTACATCAATAGCAACGCCATCAATTACATTATTCGGTCCACCATTAATTATAATACCCTTTACATTGGGCAATGCTTTCAGTTCTTCCACTGTGATATCGTGAGGATAAATCTCACTATAAACTCCTAATGCACGGATGGCGCGAGCCAACACCGTATTCTCATGACTACCCAAGTCAAGGATAACAATCATATCCTGCTTCATCTGATTTTGGTTGTTTTTTAAGTTATTGTATTGTTTATTATTCACTATCGTTTCCAAACGGTCTGCAAATATAAAGATTTTTAGAGAGACTATAATACATTGATTCTCTAAAGTTTCAGAACAGAGTCGCGTTTTTTTGCTGTTATATTATTCCAAAGAAAAAAATGAAGTTATACAGACAAGCAAAAATAAAAAAAGAAGCATTCACAAACACTATAGAGTTTGAAAGACTTCTTTTATCCTAGATATTTTATACATTTGCTGCATAAAACATAATATTTCACCATGAACGAAGAGAAAAGTTCCTTTATAAAAGGTATAAATGAGCAACACCCAGCCGCTTATCATCAGCTTTATAATGAATATTATAAAGCATTGGTGTTGTATGCCATCAACTTTCTCTCTTCCCAACAAGCTGCCGAAGATATTGTACAGGATCTTTTTGCAACTATGTGGGAAAAGAAAATGAGATTCTTATCATTGCCTTCTTTCCGAACTTATCTTTATAATTCTATACGAAATGCCTCTCTTAATTATTTAAAACATCAGAATGTAGAATCTCTCTATCTTGAACGCTTGGCAAGCACTTATCGAGAAATCACAGAAGAAGAAGATACCAATGAAGAAGAAGTATACCGACTACTATTCCGTGCTATCGATAAATTGCCAACACGCTGCCGGGAAATATTCTTATTACATATGGATGGAAAAAAGAATGAAGAAATAGCTACTGCACTAGGAATTTCGATTGAAACAGTAAAAACACAAAAGAAAAGAGCTATACAATCTATCAAAGAACAGATGGGCACATGCTATTTTTTGCTCCCCTTATGTGACATTTTGTATAGTTCCAAGTTTTTTTCGTAACCAAAATAATCTTTTTTAGAAAGTTTGTACCTCTTTTTAATCTTCATGTTGTCTTATTAACAAATGATAAGACAATAAATATATGAAAATAAAATCTGGTACAGAAGAATTAATAGCCAAATATCTCTTCGGTGATATTACAGAGCACGAGAAAAAACAACTTGACAATTGGATCAAGACCTCTCCACAACACGAAGAGTTTTTCAATCGTTTACGAACAAGCGCATCATTTCGTAAGCGCTACGAGGCATATACACAGATTAACTCACATCAGGCATGGAAACATTTCAAAAAGAAATATTGCCAAGTATCAGTCACATCAATTCTCCTGAAATATGCAGCTATTTTAATATTACCTATAATAATAGCAGCAGGAGGATGGTACTTTTATATTGCTTCCGAAAAACAAATATCTGACAATCTAGCCTTAGGAGATGCCATACAGCCAGGAATTCCTAAAGCTACATTAATTTTAGCCGGGAATGACAAACAATCGCTTACTCCAACATATCCAACACCAGTTAAGGTTAATCATTCCACAACTGCTATAGCTCAAAATGGTGCGCTCATCTATCCATCAACACCCAATATAAATATAGATATATCTCAAAAACAGCAGCCTGAAATAGTAGAAAAAAACACATTAACAACTGAACAGGGAAACGAATTCAGAGTAACCTTTGAAGATGGAACAACCGTACACCTCAATTATAATACAGAAATACGGTATCCTGTAAAGTTTAGTAAGACTAAACGCACGGTTTATCTAAAAGGGGAAGCCTATTTTAAAATAGCCAAAGATGCTCGTCCTTTCTACGTTGTCACTGACCAAGGAATAATCAAACAGTATGGTACAGAATTTAATGTTAATACATTCACCTCTGGACGAACAGAAGTCGCATTAGTGAAAGGGAGTATCAGTATTATTCCTCAAGGAAGTACACAGGAACAACTCATAGAGCCGGGCCAATTGGCACACATTGAACAGAAAGGTAACAATATATCTATATACAATGTAGACCTCACTCCCTACATAGCATGGAATGAAGGACGACTTATTTTCGAAAATCGTACTTTAGAAAATATTGTCGAAATTCTAGAACATTGGTATAATGTTAATATTTCCTTTGGCACTTCCGAGCTTAAACAACTGCGATTTACTGGTAATATGGATCGTTATGCCACAATCAGCCCGATATTAAAAGCAATAGCACGTACTACGAATTTACAAATAAAAATAGAAGGAAGAGAAATTTTAATCACAGACAATTAATTACTAATTAAACAAGAAGAAAGAATGAGAAAGACAAAAAGTAGAGAAAGAATCCGAATACTTTCTCTGGTAGTAGTATTATTACTATTACCCACAATGATGCTTGCCATTCCAGAAAGTGGCAAAAAAGTAACTTTAAATCTGGAATCTGTCACTGTCAAAGATTTTTTCGATGCTTTAAGACAACAAACCGGATTAAGCTTTGTCTACAATACAGAACAGACAAAGTCACTGAAACCCATCACTATCCATGTAAAAGATGAAACTGTGGATAACGTACTACGTACCGTACTCAATGGCACGGGTCTCACTTACAGCATGGAAAGAGATATTGTCACTATCTCTAAAGTGGAACAACAAGGAAGCAAACGTATCGCAACAGGTATCGTTTCGGATGAAGAAGGATATCCTTTGCCCGGTGTTAATGTTGTGATTAGTGATCTTCAACGCTTTGCCATAACAGATAATAATGGTAAATATAATATAGAGATTCCAGCTAATACCGCATGTACTATCACCTTTTCATATATCGGAATGTCTACTCAGCAAGTAATGATTAATAGTGGTCGGAATGATGTACGAAAAAATATTACTCTAAAAAGTGATACTAAATTAGATGAAGTTATCGTTACTGGAATTTATACTCGTAAAGCAGAAAGTTTTACTGGAGCAGCAACTACTATTTCGAGCAAAGATCTGATGCGTGTCGGAAATCAGAATGTGTTCCAGAGTTTGAAAAATCTGGATCCTACAATATACATTGCAGATAATTTTGATATGGGCTCCAATCCCAATAGTGTTCCGGATATGTCAATGCGTGGAACTTCCAGTTTTCCAACGACAGAAAGCAGTTCTTTGCGCAGCAACTATCAAAATCAACCCAATCAACCTTTATTCATTCTTGATGGTTTTGAAACAACTGCTGAGACAATAATGGACATGGACATGAACCGAATTGAAAGCATTACAATTTTAAAAGACGCCTCAGCAAAAGCTCTCTACGGTTCTAAAGCAGCCAATGGTGTAATTGTTATTGAAACAAAACGTTTAACCGGAAATCAACAGCGTATTACGTATAATGGTAGTATTTCTTTGGAAATGCCGGATTTAACCAGTTATGACCTTTGTAATGCATTTGAAAAATTGGAAGCAGAACGTTTAGACGGAGTATATACAAGTAGTAGCGCCAATACACAAATCCAATTAGATCAATTATATAATGGACGACGAAAACTTGCATTAGAAGGATTAGATACCTACTGGTTATCCAAGCCACTTCACACTGGCATAGGACATAAACATAACCTAAATATAGAATTAGGCGATTCCCAAAATTTACGTGCAATCTTAGACCTTACTTATAATCAGATTACTGGGGTTATGAAGGGATCTGACCGCCGCAATATATCGGGTGATATAAATTTATCATACAGACATAACAAACTATTACTAAAGAATATCCTATCAATCATATCTAACAAAAGTAATGAGTCCCCTTATGGAGAATTTAGCGAATATTCCAGAATGAATCCATATTGGCAAGCAACTGATGAAAATGGGAATATAGTTCAATGGGTAGAACAAATTGGCTCAACATCAAGCAAAGTAGCTAACCCTATGTATAATTCTATTATCGGAACCAGCTTTACTTCCAGTTATTTACAATTCACCAATAATTTTTATGCAGAATGGCAAGTTGATAAAAACTGGAAAGCAACAGCACGTATAGGAGTCTCTGAAAAACGAAATGATATGGATGATTTCTATCCCGCCTCACATTCCATTTTTGCAAATGTTAATGATATACTTAAGCGTGGTAAGTATATTATGGAAAATGGTAAATCCAGTTCTATTTCCGGAGACTTGAATATAAACTATAATAATCAATTTGGTAAACATACTATCTTTGGAAATGCCGGTGCCTTTATCTCCGGAGAAAAATCATCAGCATATCGACACACGGCAGAAGGTTTCCCCAATAATCAGAAGGCAGATATTTCATTCGCAAAACAATATGCAGAAAACAGTACCCCTACTGGTTATTCCACAATTAACCGTGAAGCCAGCTTCCTATTAGCCGCTTCGTATGATTATGACAATCGTTATTTAGCCGATGCAACTGTTCGGGAAAGCGCATCTTCCTTATACGGTTCAGATAACCGTTGGGCCAATAGCTGGTCTTTTGGTATTGGATGGAACCTGCACAATGAAGCCATCTTGAAAGGTGTTGGATGGATTAAACAGTTAAAACTTCGGGCCTCGATTGGTTTGACTGGAAATCAAAACTTTGATACCAACGCAGCAATTGCTACATATAATTATTACACAGGCGTCGTATATGGAGGCTTAGCTGGCAAATTTACAGGAGCTTATTTAGCATCTATGCCTAACTCCAAATTAAAATGGGAACAGAAAAAGGATCATAATATAGGAATTGATATGAGAGTTGCCGGATTATCCCTTTCTGTTGACTATTACTCAGCAGATACCAAGAATATGTTAACCGATGTAACAATCCCAACTTCTACAGGGTTCGCAATAGTAAAAGATAATTTAGGATTGGTACGTAATTCTGGAGTTGAAGCTAAAGCTAATTATACAATATGGCAAGGAAAAGAAGGTTTTGTAAATGTATATGGAACATTTGCCTATAACCGAAATAAAATAATTCGTTTGTCAGAGAGTATGCGGGCTTACAATGAAAAAATGATGAAACAAGCAGAAGATAATAATACCTCTGCACCTGTATTAATGTATCAAGACGGATTATCTATGAAAACAATATGGGCAGTTCCTTCAGCCGGTATTGATCCGCAAACCGGACAAGAAATATACATTAAAAAAGATGGTACCTACACCTATACTTATTCAGCCAATGATATGGTCGCTGCTGGTAACTCCGATCCTAAGTATCGTGGTACAGGCGGTTTCACAGCCGAGTATAAAGGTATCGGATTAAGCGCTACTATAAGTTATCTTGCTGGTTGTCAAATGTATAATTCAACCCTCGTCAGTCGGGTAGAAAATGCAAATATTGCTTACAATGTGGATCGCCGATTGCTAATTGGTCGTTGGACTACTCCCGGACAAGTAACACCATACAAGAAATTTAATTCTGAAACAACTACACGTGCTACCACTCGCTTTGTACAGGATCGGCGTGAATTATCACTCTCTTCCATCAGTGCATATTATGAGTTTCCCAGTTCCATTTATAGGAAATTAAGTATGCAACGTCTGCGTTTATCATTCTATTTAAATGATATTGCAACGTTCTCTTCTATAAAAATAGAACGAGGTTTAAATTATCCTTTCGCAAGAAATATGTCGTTCTCATTAACAGCCACTCTCTAAATTTTATAAAGATGAAAAAATACATATTAATCCTATTAACGTCCGTAGTAACATTATCCTCTTGCAGCGACTGGTTCGATGTTACTTCAGGGTCTGAAATTCGAGAAAAAGATCATTATAGCACTCTAGCCGGATTCCAACAATCTTTAATAGGTTGTTATATTAGCATGACAGACAATGCCCTTTATGGTAAAGAATTATCCTGGTATGCAATTGAAATATTAGGTCATCAATTTAATCCTGTGACTTCCAATTCAAGTAATAGTAGAGAAATGCAAGAATATGAAAAATTCAATTACGACCACACACAAATATTCTCGGACATCGAAAATATCTGGGCTAAAGCATATTCTGTAATAGCCAATGCCAATGAAGCATTAACTAATATGGAAGGACAGGAGTCAAGTCTGAACGAAGTCTATTATCATGTTATCAAAGGAGAACTTCTTGCCATTCGTGCATATATACATTTTGATCTGTTGCGCCTATATGGATATGGTGATTGGAAAAACCGTTCCGCAGAACTAAACTCTAAAAAAACGATTCCATATGTAACAACTTTATCATCGATCCCAACTCCTCAACGCACAGGAAAAGAGACACTTCAAATGATTATCAACGATTTGGAAGCCGCAGAAAAATTATTAAAGGAATACGACCCGATCACAAAAAAACATCCGGCTTCTTATTACACAAGTATAGATGCAGATGGTTTCTTCAAAGATAGAACTTTACGACTCAATTATTATGCAGTCAAAGCATTGGAAGCACGTGTATATTTATGGGAAGGCAGTAAAGAAAGCATAGACAAAGCTTTAAATGCTACTGAAGAGATAATCACAGCTATCGGTGATAATGGAATTGTTATGGACGATATGTACACTTACTCCTACCTGTTACCAGAAATTTCTCAATCTAACCGTTCTCTAGCATCCGAAGCTTTATTTAGCCTAAATGTTTCAGACGTTACGTCCAAAATTACCTCATATATAATACCCAACTTCGTCAACACAGACTATACAGCTATGTATATATCTCCAACAGATGTTGAAAATATATATGAAGGCATAAATTCAGATGTTCGTTTCACACGAATGTTAGATCAAACCCAAAGTGATTCCAGAGGATATGTCCCTATGAAAATTCATCAAGCAAGTTTAGACGAATTCAATAAGAACCGCTTGTCTCTAATACGCTTGCCTGAAATATTCTATATTGCTGCAGAATGCTATGCAACAAGTGCAACCCCAAATCTTGACATGGCATTACAAAGGCTAAATAAGATTCGCGAAAACAGAGGTATCAGCACCCCTCTTGAAAATCTAAATGCAGATCAAATCATAAAAGAAATACAAAAAGAATATCACAAAGAATTCATTTCCGAAGGTGTCATGTTCTATTACTATAAGCGAACAGGGTGTAAATCTATTCCTAATTATAGTGAAGAGATGACAGATACGCAATATTTATTGCCTTATCCTACCTTCGAAATACAATCCGGTCGTGTACAATAAACAATATTAATATGAAAAAAATAATTATAAAATCAGTCTTAGCGATAAGCTGTTTCTCTTTATGCCTCATTAGTTGCGGCAAGGAAGAAATACCATATTTTGACAGTCAATATAATGCTGTCAGATTCAATTCTACGAATGAGTACGATGCAGAAACCGACATATTTAAAGGGAATTATTCTTTTCTGGAGAATCCCTTTGATGAATATGGTGAATATGAATTGCCTTTAGTTTTGGTCGGAAATGTATCGACAGAAGACCGTACTGTGAATTATGTAATCAATGCGGAGGAAACCACTGCCCCCGAAAACAGTTATGAAATAACTGCTGCAGTGATTCCCGCAAATAGTTTAAAAGGAACAATAAAAATAAGGCTGTTTAATACTGATGAAATACAAAATGGAGCATCATATAAACTTTATATCCAGCTAAAGGAGTCATCAACTCTAGGGTTAGGCCCTAAAGAATATATCACAGCAACAGTAAGTTGGAACAACAATATCATTGCCCCTCCAGCGACTGAACGATATGTATGGATGACATATAATTCACTAATAAAATCATCCCTAGCTCCAACCTCTTATTCTACAACAGCTTATAGTTCCAATGCTTTAAAAACAATTGTAACAGCTTTAGACTGGGATGATTGGGACGATATGACTGCGCATCCTGACCAACCACAGAGACCAACATATTTTACATATAAATATCTCGCCAATTATAGATTATTCGTAACAGACAAATCATATGAAGCTTATGCTGCAAAATTAGCGGATTATCTAAAAAAGTATCAGAAAGAACATCCCGATACCCCCCTAGTTCATAACGAAGGTAATTTGAAAGGACAAATTATAGAAGCCAGAACATATTAATTTATATAATTCTATAAAATTATGAAGAAAAATAATATAACTCAATTAATAATATTACTGCTGCCTAATATTCTCTGGTTTACTTCTTGTTATGAGGATAAAAGTTCATTTGTAACAAACCTTATTCCAGAAGTACAAATTAGTATAAACGATAAAAATCAAGAAAATTCAATATACGTAGGTTATCAATCTCCTGTCGATATTGTACCATCTATTACCCAAGATGGTTTTGATGGTTCTAATTTGCGCTATGAATGGGCTGTAACCGAGGAACCCTCAACTAATAATCCTGTTTATGAAATTATTGGTACAGAAAAAGACTTTCATGGTATTATAAATCGTCCTATATCAAATGGAGCCTATACGTTAAAATTGACTGTAACAGATGTAGCAAATGATAACTTACAATATATTTATTCTTGGGAATTATATGTACAAAGTAGCTTCCTAGACGGATTGTTGATCGCAGATAGTGAAAACGGAACAACAACAGATTTTACTTTGATTAACAATTCTCAAATAACAAATCAATATACAAAAGAAGAAAGAATATTCCGTCACATACTAGAAACTGCTAATGGAGCAGCATATGATGAATTATTGACTTCATTAACCTATGAGGTGATGGGGAACACAGCAATACTTGGTAGTTCTCACTTAAATCAGATTTGGGCTATTTCTTCCACAGGAAAAAGCATTCGTTTCAACTGTAAGGACTATTCAATAAACGGGACATGGGAAGATGAAAAAATATTTTTATATTGCCCCACCGATTTTCAAGTAAAATCTTATATTCGTTCTTCACAACTTTTCATCGCTTATACAAATAATGGACTATATTCATTCTTAAACGTAGCAGGTAACAAATTCTCTATGCCTAATTCTGTTTTTAATGGATTTGAAATCAATAACAATGTATATGCAGCAAATTCTTCATATAGTATTGGAGACAACCATTTAGTATGGTTAGATAAACCCAAAGGTGCCTTTTATTCCTTAAATGGCACGAGTTATAACACATGTACTCCGTATATCTCAAATCCGGATTTCGATCCTAATGACATGGGGAGTCAAACAGCTATTGCCGCAACAAGTTCTCAAGATGGCTCATTGGCCACTTTCTTACTTAAAGACGATAATAGTGGAAATTATGCTATTTACACTTTAAGCCAATATAAAGCAGAAGAAGGCTACTATGAAGATCCTGATAATTGGGAGGGATGGATTGTGACTTCACCAGAACAACCAGCAGCAGCAAAAAACAAATATATTATTCCAACGACAGGAAAAACCTTACTAGACAAAGCTGTATCTATTTTCTTCGGACATACAAATAATGTATTATATGTAGTAACAGATGCAGCTATATACTCATTTACTTACGGTATGGGAAATGAAGTATCTGTCTCCACCACCTCACAGTTTACCCCCAGTAACGGAGAAAAAATTACAAAGGCCAAGTTATATCAACAAGGGCAATATACCAATCAAATTAATGTAATGACTGGTAATCCACCAACTATTGCCCCAAATGCATGGAATAACAAAGCCCTCATTATTGTGACCCAATCCGCAGAATTTAACGGAAAAGTCTCAATTGTTCCGATGAAAACAGGCCGGTGCAGGAACCTTGGATATTTCTAAAGCCCTAATCTATGATGGTTTTGGTAAAATCCTAGATGTAACAACAACCGGATATTAATCTAATTTCATAAAAATACATTAAAGAACTGATATGAAAAAGAAAATCCTCTTACTTGCAGCAATGGTGGTAGCTTCGTCTACCACCATTGACGCACAGCGTAAATTTCCATTCTTCTGGAAAAAAAAGAAGGCAAAAACAGAACAAACAACTCCTGCTAAAAAAGAAAGTGAATATGACAAACTATTCAAGAAAAAGCATGAAATAGCCAAAGGACTGATTACTCTCCATCTGCTGGATGGAAAAGTATATTTTGAACTTCCTGTGGATTTAATTAATAAAGATATGCTTATTGGTTCCACCGTTACCAGTATCTCTGATAATGGTAATGCAGTAGTTGGTTCCAAGCCGACCGATCTTCTTCACGTAGTATTCACACGCAATAAAACACATGTACAGTTACGTCAGGTAAACACTGACTATATTACTGGTAACACACAAATTGATGAAGCTTTACGCAAAAGTACACTGGGAGCAATTTTAAGCAACCAAAAGATTCAAGCATACAATAATGACTCTACTGCTATCGTTTTTGATATGAGCAGCGTCTTCCTGGGCGACAATAAAAAGATGAGTCCCTTCGACAAAAATTCTATTTATGGAATGTACAATCGTACAGAGAATTATCAATCCGACTGCTCGTACATTTCACAAATCAAGGCTTTCAAAGATAATGTTTCTATTAAAAGCTGTCTGTCATATACATTCTCTGTCAGCAATTCACAAGGAACATCACTCATAAAAGACCGTCCATTCACCGCAGAAATGACACGTTCCATCATGCTGTTAAAAGAAAAGCCTTATCGTCCACGTATGGCAGATTACCGGATCGGTGTATTTTTTACCGGACGCGAACAACTAGGCGAAGGAGCTAAAACGACCGTACCCGTTTACTATGCCAATCGATGGGATATACAACCGTCCGACACCGCCGCCTACTTACGTGGAGAGAAAGTGAAACCCACTAAACAGATTGTCTTCTACATCGATAATACTTTCCCAGAGAAATGGAAACCATATCTGCGGGAAGGAGTCACCCAATGGAATGAATTATTTGAACAGATTGGATTCAAAGATGTTGTAGCAGCCAAAGATTTCCCGACAGATGATCCGGAATTCGATCCCGACAATATCAAATATTCATGTGTCCGCTATGCTCCATCAAGCATTGAAAATGCAATGGGACCATCATGGGTAGACCCGCGAAGCGGAGAAATCCTGAATGCCTCCGTATATCTATATCACAATGTCATCAAACTTATCAGCAACTGGTTGTTCGTGCAAACAGCACAAGCCGATAAAGATGTACGCACAGTCAATATTCCGGATGAAATGGTTGGAGATGCGTTGCGCTATGTACTTTCACATGAAATCGGGCACTGTTTAGGGTTTATGCATAACATGGGAGCTTCTTCCACCTTCCCGGTAGATTCTTTACGTTCACCGGAATTCACACAGAAGTATGGTACCACTCCTTCCATCATGGACTATGCACGCTTCAACTATGTAGCACAACCTGGCGATAAAGAACGTGGCGTTAAATTGACTCCTCCCCGCTTTGGTGAATACGACAAATACCTCATTAAATGGACGTATACTCCAGTATTCAATGTTAATTCTGCAGAGGAAGAAGCAATTATAACAGGCAAATGGATCAGTGATGCCATTAAAGAGAATCCAGTGTACCGATATGGAAAACAACAAGTATATGGAGTTGTTGATCCCCGTTCACAAACGGAAGATATTGGTGACAACTCTATGAAAGCAACTCGATATGGCATCAAGAACCTTAAGTATATCATGAATAATCTGGAAAGTTGGATTTCCGAAGGTGACGATACATACGAATACCGTGAAGATTTATTTATTGGTATCGTAGAACAACTTGCAATGTACGTTACCCATGTAGCAGGCAATGTAGGCGGCTATTTTGTCAACGAAGTTAAAGAAGGGGACACAATGCCACGTTTTGCACAGATCCCAAAGGCACAACAAAAAGAAGCCCTGAATTACCTATTCGAGATTTATAACGATCTGAATTGGCTTGACAACAAAAACTTGTTAACTAAATTCCCAATTTCCGGTTCCCCTAAACAAACTATTCAAAACTTCATGTTGAGATATATACTGCCTGTACCTTTTCAGGTATCACAATACGAAGGATTAGAAAAAGATTCATTTACTGCTGCCGAGGCTTTCAACATGATATACAATTTTGTATGGAAACCGACCATTTCCGGATGTACATTAACAGAATCCCAAATGAATCTCCAGAAACAATATATATACATGATGATGCAAACTGCCGGTTTCACAATCAAAGGAGCTGGGAAAGCATTGGCCGGAGAAAAACCACTTGACATCAATCACCGCCAGTTCGGATATACTTGTTGCCAAGGACATGCTATCAAAGAGGATGTTATACACAACCCTGTAGCAGGTTTTGAATGGAGACCGTTGAATCGTTTTTCTATGACGGCTAAAGTTACACAAGCAGATGTATACGCATATATAGCTAAAGCCAAACAACTGATGAAACAAAAGGCAGCCAGTGCATCAGGGAAGACGAAAGCTCACTATGAATTATTATTAAAGATGCTCGACATCAACTTAAAATAAGGGAGGGACAAAAGATGAAAATACTATTTTTATGGTTGATGCCAATTTTGTTGATTATCGGATCAACAAATGAAGCCAATGCCCGCTCCAAAAAGAAAAAAGGAAAAGCAAAAACCGAACAACAGACTGACAGTGTTCAAAAGAAAAAAAAGAGTGTCTACGACAAGCTTTTCAAAGATAAGAAGAAACATACAGTCAATAAAGGGACAATCACAGTTCATCAGTACGAGGATAAGATTTATCTGGAACTACCGATTGAATTAATGGGACGGGATTTTTTAGTAAACTCTGCCATCACTACTGCAAGTGACATTTCGCTGGCGGGCACAAAAGCTGCTCAAAGCAGGTATCTGATTATTGATAAAACCGATTCATTAATATTATTCCGAGATCCGAAATACAATGTTCGCCTCAACGAACAGGACGATAATCAAGAAGCGGCTTTTGCATTATCTCGTAGTAATGCTATTTACAAAGCATTTCCAATTGAAGGATACACCAGCGATTCAACGGCTGTTGTATTTAATGCCACTTCCTATTTCTCTTGTTCCAATAAAGATGTACTCAATCTTAGCGGACGCAGTTATGGAGGTATGCTCACAATTGTAAGTGCTTCCCCTCAAAGTAAAACATCTTTTGTGGACTCTGCAGACGCATTCGACAATTGTATCAGTATCACTCAAAACTGTACTGCAAAGTTGAGCATCAGCATCATGGGATTCGTCTCCAAAGAGCAACCGGAATTAACCATGTCGGTACAAACAACACTAGCCCTACTGTCGAAAGAAAAAATGAACACCCGCGAAGCCAACCCACGTGTAGGAACAGGTTATATATCATACACAGACTATCGTAATGAAAAACGTTTCAAGAAAGGATACTATGTAACACGCCGTAATATAACGACACAACAACCTGTTGTCTTCTACATCGACACTCTGATTCAAGATAGCTGGGTAAAAGCCATCCAAAAAAGTGCAGATGAATGGAATATAATATTTGAAGACTTAGGAATAGGAAAACCAATCATAATAAAACCATATGAGAAAGATTCAACTTTCCGTGCTAATAACCCAATGATAAATACGATTGCTTTCCTGAATAACAACAACTCGGAAGTTACCGCATACAATGTCACTGACTTACGCACTGGAGAAATCTTAAGTACCAAGATAGGAGTACCACGCGACCTTGCCGTCAGCGTACGTCGTAATGGAGTATACCAAATGGCAGAGATTGATCCGCGCTTCCGGACTTATTACATTGCCGATGAGGTGATCTGTGAGAATCTGACAGCACGTATGCTAAAAGCATTTGGTCTTAGTTTGGGATTGGCAACTAATTTGGCTGGTTCTGCAGCATACTCCCCTGAGGAACTGCGTTCTCCTGAATTTACTCAAAAATATGGTATCACAGCTTCAGTCATGGACAACGTATTATACAATTATCTGGCACAGCCCGGTGATAAAGAAAAAGGAGTGGTATTGATTGTCGACAAACCGGGTGTATGTGATGCATTTACGCTCAAATATCTGTATGCCGCCACCAGTGAAAATGAATCAGACATGTTGAAGAAATGGGCTATGGAACACGATGGAGATCCACGCTATTTCTATGGAAAGCGTTCACCAGCTTATGCTACAGACCCGCGTTGCCAAAACTATGATTTAGGTAATGATCCGATAGCCTCTTTAGATGCACAAATCGCTCATGTGAAATATGTAGTTAAAAATAGTCCTGCCTGGTTTCACGACGATAATATCCCCAATGATTACCGGGAGCTATTTCCTGATTTTGTGATTATTGAATTAATCAATAAAACATTGTCACCTGTATCTTCTTATATCGGAGGTATTTATATCAATGAAGCCAACGAAAAAAGCAATGTTCCTTCATATCAACCGGTATCGGCAGATATGCAAAAGAAAGTCTTACAAAAGATATTCAGTACCTTCTATGATTTAAGTTGGCTGGACTCTAATAAGGATTTCTTGCGTTTAGGTGGTGTCAATCCTGATATGTCAGCATGGATTTACAATAACGGGTATCCAATGATGTCTTTGATGTTTCGTTTGATGCGTATGGGATTGAGTGTAGAGAAATCAACTAGACCTTATACCCAAGAAGCATATTTGAATGATATAGAGAAACAATTATTCAAAGAAACTTTAAATGGGAAACCTTTAAGTGCTCCAATGATTGCACAACTGTCTGTATATATCAATTCTTTAAAAGGAATGTGTCCGACATTAAAGGCTATTGACAAGGCTGTATCAACAAGAATAACTTCCATTGCTCTCAACGAGCAAACTAATCATAAGTTACAATCATTAGGGTTGCTGACAACTTTTGCCTCTATATCTGCAACAGAAGAGCAATCGGGTATGGAACCTATGACTGCTGTCAATTTCTATGTCGGTACGGATATCGAAGCCATTTGCTATGATAAGTTGAAAAGTACACGTCGCTATTTGATACAAGCTCGTTCTTTGGCTAGTAATGATATTGAACGTGGAAAATGCGATTATTTGATAGCGATGATTGACAGGGTAATTTAGCCTTTCCTCTACCATTCAACGTGTATGTTTATAAAAAGTTTAGTGATAGTAAAATGTATAACAATAAAAAAAATTATATTATGAAGCAGATTATTTTATTCATTGTATTCATATTTACTATAATGATGTGTTCTTTTGCACAAGAAGCCCCCTCCTCTCCAATAATCAAGGCAAGAGACAATAAAAGTACTGAGTTTTTCAAAAACAAAAAACTTCAATCTCCGATCTCCCCAATGGTCCTTTTCAGTCAGAAAATCACAGGGGTTGTTTATACTGAAGGAGGAAAAGAGGTACTAATAGGCGCGAGCGTTATCGAAGTGGGTAGTACTAATGGTACTATAACTGATATTGATGGAGAATATAGTATAGGCATTTCTAAGGCCGACAAAAAAATTCTCCAAGCAAGTTATCTGGGTTATGAAACAAAACAAGAAAGAATTGGAGGCCGTAGGGTGGTGAACTTCTTCCTAAAAGAAAGTTCACAAGCCTTAGACAAATAAAACCACACACTATCACTAAACTTTTTATAAAACAGCAATATGAAAAAATTTATTTCTATTTTTTTATTGTTATACATTACTTTACCGATAAATGCTCAAGATAAAACAAATGAGCTATCGGGATTTATTATACACAAACAAGAAAATGGGTCTAATGGTTCATTAGACGGTGCCAATATCTTTTTGATCTATGCAAAAGACACACTGAAAACAACAAGCATAAATGGAGTATTCCGTTTCAAACCCATAAAAACAGGAAAAGCAAAACTCATTATCACTGCAATAGGGTGTCGGAAAGTTGAAAAAGAATTAAATATAATAGCTGGAAAGAATTCTAATCTTTACATAGAAATTTTGGATGAATCCATCCAACTGGAGGAAGTCACCATCAAGGGCAGAATCCCCATTGTGACCCAAAATGGCGACACGCTAATATTCAACCCGAAGGCAGTCAACATACAAGAAGGGGATGTCGCTATGAATATAGTCGAGCAACTTCCCGGAACAGAGACTGACGACCATTCCGTCAAAATCATGGGAAAACAAGTAACCAAAACTTATATAGACGGCAGACTAATATTCGGAAGTGACCCAATGGCAGCACTAAAGAATCTTTCTGCAACAGATGTATTAAAAATCAAGGCTTATGATGAATATGAAAATACGAAAACAAAAAAACTAATGTACAGAGGGGATCTCACCAGAGTGCTCAACATAGAAACCAAAAGCAAACTCATCAGCTCATGGAAAGCACACCTATTGGCTAGTACAGGCAGCAACATGGACTCAAAGAACGACAGAGGAAAGTTCCGTAAAGGGCTCGGACTCACCACTAACTTTTTCTCCGAGAAATTTTTACTCACAAGTAATGTATTTCACAATAATATCAACCGAAAATCAAATAATATCAAAAATGTTCTTTCCATTTCCGATCCTGGTAGTACTTACAACGAAACGACTTATGCAGATCTGGCTACGGAACGCTCATGGGACACAGAAAATGGAACATACGGTACATTTAGAGCATTTTACACTTTCGGATATAATCGCGATAATACAAATACACGATCCGAACAACATTATTTTCCTGGCAACAATTATCAGCAGCGCCTTTATGAAGAACAAAATAGCAACAGTGACAGAAAACAAAATCACTATTCCGAATTTTCTTTCTCCAATTCAAATGACAAATGGGGAGAATTCCGTTGGAACCAGCTTATAACATATAACAACAACAAAGATTGGCAATCGCTTTACATCTATAATGAAGAAAACAATCTTCAAACATCGAAAAGCCTGATGCATTACGATAATCTAAACAAGAATTTTCATGTGAAGGAAGATGTCAGTTATGTCAACAGTATTACCGACAGAATCGGATATACATTAGAAAGTTCAGTAGATATAAATAAAGGCAAAAATCATTCATTACGGATAGACACATTAGAAAGTTCGACAACACAAACTTATCTGACTATTCCATCAAAACTCCGCAATACGGAGTGGAACGGCAATGCGCAATTAATATATATACTGAATCCAGAAAATGACACCCAAATATCTTTTGACTATTCCGTTAAATACGAAAACGGATGGAAACACCAATTCGCCTGGAATATGTTGAGCCCCACAAATCCACAAACAGACGAAGCCAATACATATAGTTATAAAATAAATAACCTGACACAAAAACAGGAAGTTTCATTTCACTTTTTTCCCTTTCAAAAAACAAGTTGTGACATTTCAGCCGGACTGAAGGAAACTACACTTAAGCGGAAAGAAAAAGAAATGGACAACTACCGTAAAACATTCATCTCTCCAACAGTAGCAATATCTTTTGTGCATACAGATATAACAAAGTCATGGAGTGCCGCTTACAGACTGCATAATTTTGCACCAAACATAGTGCAGTTACGCCCACAAATAGATAACAGCAATCCTTACATGCTGCGCAGTGGAAATCCCAACTTAAAACAATCATATCTACATTCGTTCCTCTTCAATTGCAATCGTATGTTAGGAAAACATAACCACACCATAGGTGTTATTATCAATGCCTCTATCCGCCAACACTCTCCTGTTGCAAAGACAACCTATTACAATGCCGAAACTTATCTATCGGGATTGCAATACACAGCACCTGCACACAGTTCTCTAATTAGTTTTGAAAACGTAGAAGGATATTGGGACATAAAAGGCAAACTGATATGGCAGGCTCCTATACGTAGTATAAAATCCAAATATGCCTTATCTACCGGATTCAACTACGAACATAACCCATATTATATAGGAGAAAATAAGACTACAACACGTACCTATGATCCATCGCTCGAACATTTTCTACTCTGTAATCTAACTAAAAGATTAAAAATAACAATCAGTGCCAATACTCATTATGTACATAGCATCAATACTGAAAATTATACAAGTAAAACATTCTATCAAACGGCAGGAGCAACATTTGATATAAGCCAAATATGTAAATACTTCTATCTAAGTAGTCATTATAATTTCATTTTCAGCCGTGATTATGGAATCAATAAAGAGATTAACCGCAATCACACCCTAAACTTGAACATAGGCTGTAAAGTGTTAAATCGCAAAGGAGACATTAGTATTGCCGCATATGATCTACTAAATAGTCATCGGACTTTCAACAGCCAAATGTATTCCAACTACATTCAAAACACGTGGACAAATTATTATGGACGGTTTTTCACCATAAATTTTGCTTATCGGTTTGGTAAAGTGAAATCGAACTACGAAGGTACTACAAACGATGGAAGCATACGCGAATATAGGCCGATGTCAGATAAAATGTGAATTTCATAGCTATCCAAATGAAAGATAACTATACCAGTTATATTGACCGAGAAAACTTCGGGCGGTATTTTACCATAAATTTCTCCTGGAAATTCAGAAAGATCAAATCGAACCGGATGGATATTTCAAGAGGAGTTACATGGTAATATGAATAAGAAATCTATTAATCATTTAAAATAAAAAGTATGAGTAATCCTATTGTCGAAGTTAAACACTTATCTCATCGTTATAGTGTAGATTGGGCCATTCGCGATATCAATTTTTCTATTGAAAAAACAGGAATATTAGGTCTGTTAGGGTCTAATGGGGCAGGTAAGTCCACCACTATGAATATCATCTGTGGAGTTTTAAATCAAACGGAAGGAGATGTATTTATCAATGGCATCGATCTACGAAAAAATCCGGTTGAAGCAAAAAAACATATTGGTTTCTTACCTCAAAAACCACCTCTCCATCCGGACTTGACTGTCGACGAATATCTCATACACTGTGCCACACTGCGGAGAATGGAGAAATCAAAAATTCGTGAAGCTGTAGAAATAGCTAAAGAACGTTGCGCTATTGCCCATTTTAGCAAACGACTTATAAAGAATCTTTCAGGCGGGTATCAACAAAGAATAGGAATTGCACAGGCTATTGTACATAATCCTCCATTCGTAGTACTTGATGAACCTACAAACGGGCTTGATCCTAACCAAATTGTCGAAATACGCAATCTGATTAAAGAAATTGCTGAAGATCATTCTGTCCTACTCTCCACTCATATCCTGTCGGAAGTGCAAGCTACCTGCAATGATATTCGCATGATTGAACATGGTAAAGTCGTATTTTCAGGTAGCATGAAAGACTTTGATAACTATGTGGTTCCAAGTAGTTTCACCGTTACATTTGCCCTTCCCCCTTCTATAGAAGAACTAGCAAAGATAGAACATGTGTTGAATATAGAAGAACTCTATCCCGGTACATTCCGGATACGCTTTGATGACGATGAAAACATAACTGAACGAGTAGTAGCCTTAAGCATACAAAACGGATGGCGACTGAAAGAAATCACGATGGAACGCTGCTCTCTTGACATAATCTTTGCACAACTATCGGGAAAACTTAAAAATAATATCTAACATGACGGATTTAAAGATTATAATGCGTATTGCCCGAACCGATCTGGCTATTTTATTCTATTCGCCGATTGCATGGTTCATATTGATTGTTTTCTCATTCCTGACAACAGCAAGTTTTACGTCATTGATGGAGAATATAGTGACCGACTATGATCTGTCAGGCGGCAAGGAAGTATCTTTGAGCGGTATCTGCTTCTTAGGTAGTTACGGCTTTTTGTCCTCCGTCGTATCAAACATATACATCTATATTCCATTGTTGACAATGGGACTCATCAGTCGCGAAACGGCATCGGGTTCAATCAAACTGGCATATTCATCCCCAGTCACCAGTGGTCAGATCGTATTAGGTAAATATCTTGCAGCCATCGGATTTGGTTGCTGTCTGATGCTTGTCCCGATAGCCAGTGCTATTTATGGCAGTTTGGTAATCCCTTCTTTTGATTGGGCTCCTGTACTAGTCGCCCTTCTAGGACTCTATTTATTAATATGCGCCTATTGCGCTATCGGGCTCTTTATGTCCTCACTCACGACTTATCAAGTAGTAGCAGCAGTTGGGACTCTTATTATATTAGCTATACTGAATTTCGTAGGAAGTATCGGCCAGGAATACGATCTTATACGCGAACTGACTTATTGGCTGTCAATAAACGGAAGAACAATCGATATGCTGAATGGAGTAATCCGGAGTGAAGATGTGATTTATTTCGTGGTCGTAGTAACCCTTTTCCTGACATTTACCACTTTCAAACTTACATCCGACCGGTGCACTATCAGTCGTTTCCGGCAAGCAATCAGCTATCTGGGATTTTTTGTCGCAGCAATGGCAATTGGCTATTTCACTTCACGTCCGGGAATGATTAAGGTATGGGATACAACACGCACTAGACTAAACTCACTTACCGAAAATAGCCAACACGTATTAGCAAAATTGACAGGACCGGTAACTATTACCAATTATGTTAACCTACTTGATAACAAATCATATCGCTACCTCCCTATCATGAAGAAAGCGAATGAAACAATCTTCGAACCTTATTGTCTCGCTAAACCGGACCTGCAAGTGAAATATGTCTATTATTATGATTTCGCCCCCAACGGCGTTGCAAATAATCCTAAGTTTCAAGGCAAAACAGTAGATGAGATGCGTGATTATATGACCATGATTTATAACTTGAATCCTCATTTATTCAAATCCCCGGCAGAAATCCGCCAAATCATCGACCTGCGTGAAGAACAAAATACATTTGTTCGCATTATGGAAACGCAAGATGGAAAACGTACCTTCATCCGTGATTTTGAAGATATGGATGCAACGCCATCCGAAGCGGAAATTACAGCAGCCATCAAAAAGATGATTTCAACTCCTCCCACTGTTGCCTTTATCAAAGGAGACGGTGAACGTGAGGTGTCCAAATCCGGTGACCGCGATTATAGCAACTTCTCCATTGAGAAATATTCTAGAGCCGCCTTAATTAATCAAGGCTTTGATGTCTGCGAGATCGACATTTCTCACGGAGACACCATTCCTTCCCTAATCAATATTATGGTTCTTGCAGAAATGAGAACTCCGCTTACTGAAAAAGGAGAAAATCAACTGGAGGCTTACCTGGCTCGTGGAGGTAATTTATTTATTCTCACCGATACAGGCAGGCAAGAAGTTATGAATCCTTTTTTAAGCAAACTCGGTATCAAAATGGAAGAATACCAACTGGCACAATCTTCCGCTGATTTCTCTCCTAATCTGATTCTAGCCAAGGCAACCCGTGAATCGGGAAAACTTACATTCGGATTCAAAGATGATTTTCCCAAATATGATTTACGTGTCTCTATGCCCGGATGTGTAGCCCTTACATGCTCCGACAACGATTACGGCTTCCAATATACTCCGATTCTTGAAACAAATGCCAAAGGTGTATGGATTGAAAAAGAACAAACAGATTTACAGGAATCACCAGTAGAATGTAATGCTTCGGCAGGAGAGAAAGAACAAACCTATATCACAGCCTATGCCCTTTCACGCCAACTGAAAGATAAAGAGCAGCGTATTATCATCTCTGGTGATGCGGATTGCATAAGCAACACCGAACTGACTCTTTCACGCGAAGGATATAGATCAGGAAACTTTAATCTGATTATCGAAAGCTTCCGCTGGCTTTCCGGAGGAGAATTTCCAATCGACATACGCCGTCCCCATTGTACCGACAATAAACTTTCGATCGGAGTGAAAGATATTGGTACAATGAAAACTATTTTCATAATCATTATACCAGCTATCCTCTTACTTATAGGAGTTGGCATCTGGTTTTTCCGCAGAAGAAATTAATAAGAGAAAAAGATGAACTTAAGACTTATACTTAGAATAGCCCGTACCGAACTAGCGGTACTCTTTTACTCACCGGTCGCATGGTTGCTGCTGGTCGCATTTACATGCCAGGTAGGATTCGACTTTATGAATATCCTGACGGAAATAGTAAAAATAAAAGCATTGGGCAACACGATCACTTTTAGCGTCACAGCCGGTTTTGTCCTTGGTCTCAAAGGAATATATGAAGTAATACAAGAAACCATTTATCTGTATATTCCTTTATTAACCATGAATTTAATGAGTCGTGAATATTCATCAGGTTCTATCAAACTACTTTATTCATCACCGGTAAGCAGTGTTCAAATCATTACCGGCAAGTTTGTTTCAATGGTGGTATTTGCCCTAATCTTTGTCATCATCCTTGCCCTACCGACAATCGTAATGTTTATCTCCGTGCCGCATGTCGATATTACACTTATCTTGGCGGGATTGTTATCCATGTTTCTGTTGATACTGACCTATTGTTCTATCGGTCTCTTTATGACCACACTCACATCTTACCAGGTTGTGGCAGCTGTTGCCACCCTTTCCGCATTAGCATTTCTCAATTATGTGGGAGGAATTGGACAGGAGTCCATATTCTTTAGAGAAATTACTTATTGGCTATCCATTAAAGGACGTGCCAGTGAGATGGTTGGAGGATTGATATGTAGCGATGACGTTATCTATTTCCTTGCCGTAATTTTATTATTCCTCTGGCTATCGGTCATTAAACTGAATAATGAAAAAACACGTCGCTCACTCTTTTCAAAAACAATGCGCTATGCCTTAGCTGTATGTACCATTATAGTTATCGGCTTTGTCAGTTCCCGTCCGGCAATGATGGGCTTTTATGATGCTACCCGCAGCAAACAACGTACACTTTCAGAAGAAAGCCAGAAAGTAATGGAGCAATTGTCCGGACCTATGACGATCACAACTTACGTCAATATTTTCGATAAAGAATTTGATGTCGCTTCTCCAAGAGAGCAAAAAGAGGATATGGCACGCTTCAAAATGTACACACGTTTCAAACCAGAGATAAAAATGGAGTATGTTTACTATTACTCTACACCGAAAGACAGCACCCTTTATCGCCAATATCCGAATAAAAACATTCGTGAGATAGCTTATGAAGTTGCCAAGAAGAAGAACTTCAATCCTAAAAAGCTTAAAAGCGCCGAAGAACTGAAAGAAAAAATAGACTTGGCTAAAGAAAATTATCGATTTGTGCGGGTTGTTGAACGTGGCTCCGGTGAACAAGCCCGCCTTCGTTTGTTCGACGATATGGAATATCACCCTTCTGAAACAGAAATCTCCGCAGCATTGAAGAAAATGCTTGTTACTCCTGTGAAGGTAGGCGCCATCACAGGACATCAGGAACGTTCCACCACTAAAAAGGGAGATCAGGATTACTCACTTTTCGCCACACATGGACGCTTTCGTTATTCCATGATTAATCAAGGTTTTGATTTGGTGGAACTGAATCTAAAGGATATGAATGATATACCAAGTAATATCAATATATTACTTATTGCTGAAATGCGTTCTTCCATGAGTTCCAAAGAACAAGAAATCATAGACCGTTTTCTTGAACGCGGAGGTAATATGATGATTATGGGCGACGTCGGACGTCAGGAAGTAATGAATCCTTTACTCCGGAAAGTTGGTTTAAAACTGTTGCCGGGAATCATTGCACAACCTTCTGATGTTAATCCCGGAGACCTCGTTCTCGCGAAAGCTACCCAGATAGCCGCCGACAGTATAGGAGGCTTCTACAAACGTATGGTTGACAGGCAGAAGCATAGTGCAGTCACCATGCCATCGGCTGTTGCTCTGGAAGTTGTCGATACAACAAAATTCCATCCAATAGTTTTATTACAAAGCAACGCCCAACAGACATGGATTGAGTATCAAACAAAAGATTTTTTGAATGACTCCCTTTCATTAGACTCTCTTCAAGGTGAAAAGTTAGGAGCCTATCCCACGGCAATAGCGTTAACCCGCAAGATTAAAGCCAAAGATAAAAAACAACGGATCATTGTGTTGGGGGATGCAGACTGTTTCAGCAATGCCGAACTACAAAAAAGCTCAAGACCGGGTATCTATTCATTCAACTTCAATATGATTCCCGGTTCATTCCGTTGGCTATGCTATAATAAATTTCCGGTATCTTCTTCCAGAGCCCCTTATCTCGACAAAGATATCAGCCTGACTCCTATGGATCTATCTACTATCAAAATTATCTATTGCTATGGCATCCCATTTATTATTGGTCTGTGTGGTATTTGGATATGCTGGAGGAGAAGAAAACGATAAAAAGAGAGAACAGAGAAACTTCCGGCAAGCAGATTTCATGCCTGTCGGAAGTCTAATTCTTTCATAGACTCCTTCAAAACTATGCCTTCAACCGCATCACAAACCGACTCCCCTTACCCAATTCGCTCTCTACCGTCAGCGTACCGCCATGAGCTTCCACAAAATCCTTGGAAATAGATAACCCCAAGCCACTACCTTGCACTTTCGTTCCGGGTACACGGAAATAACGGTCGAAGATACTTTTGTGATAACGCGGATCAATGCCTTTGCCAAAGTCCTGGACATACAATTCAATCCAGTTTTCATCCTGTTTGGCACCAATAACCACATGCCCGTTTTCTTTTGAATAACGAATAGCGTTACTTAACAGATTCGTCAATACCCAAGCAATCTTCTCGCTGTCGACAAACAGTTTACCGATTTTCTCCTCCGGATACTCCACTTCTATCTGAATATTAAACTTATCCGCTTGCACCTGATTAGCTTTAATCGCATACTCAATCAATTCAATCGGTTTGGTGATCTTCGGCATCAACTGTAATTTACCAGCTTCCACCTGCGTCATGTTAAGCAATTCTCCGGTGATGCTTAACAAACGTTCGCTATTCTCCTTGATACTCTTTGAAAGCTGTTCCTGCTCATCATTCAGTGCACCGACACGCTTATCCTCAAGCAGTTGTAGACTCATCATAATAGCAGCAATCGGAGTTTTCAATTCATGAGAGATCGTTGAAATAAATGTAGTCTTGGCAGAATCCAGTTCTTTGAATTCCGTGATATTCTTAAGTAAAATGACATCACCCAGTTTGCGAGGTTCCCCTTTTTCAGCCTCCGTATTAATGATCGGGACATAAGAGACCTTAAAATAACTTTCCTTATTATCCGCATAAATTTTTAAAGCCTCTTTCTGATCGCTTGGCGTCACCAACTCACGAATTAGTCGACGGAGCAGGTCATTCTTCAAAGAAAGTTCCTCTGCCGATTTACGAATCACATTCTCCCGTTTCATATTCAGAATACTTAAGGCTTCATCATTGATAAACAAAACCTCACGTTCTGTATTCAGACCGATAATCGGGTCGTTAATACTGTTAACAATAGCTTCTATAAACTTTTTAGCAGAAAGAATATCCGACAAAGTACTGGCACGATATTCAGTCAAACGCTCCGCCATCCGGTTGAAACTGTCAGCCACTTCACGGAACTCTTCATTGTCACTCATGTCGAGACGCTTCTCATAGTTATGATTGGCTATTTCAAGAATTCCTTCTTTCAGTTCCTTAATCGGCTTGCTGATAGAACGAGGTAACCAATAAAGCAATATCAGTCCGGTCAAGATACAGATTCCCCCTGTTATGGAGATCCATAGCAATGCACGTTCCAAGGCAGGCATAGCAGCAGGACTATCAGGCTCTGTCGCAGTCAGAGTTTGAAGATTCACTACTGAAAGTGTTACCAACAAAATAATCATTCCTGCCAACATCCCAATGCCAAGAATCAGTTTCGTTTTAATATTCATAACGTTCATACGATTAATATTATGCAAGTATAATCAAATCTACATTAGCTTGCGACAAATTATTTAAAAACTTTCTATATCCCAGTATAGAACAAATTGCGTACGGCAACCTCAAATTAGGAGTTCCCATACACACTGTCGATATCTGTTTCTCTTTACAAACCTTGACGATGCTCCCCAAAATGTCTTTCGACTGCACCTGGACAACTTCTCCCCCAAGTTCCGCCACCAGTTTAAAATGATTCAACAAATACCGTTGACTGGCCAAATCAATTCGATCCATACTCTCTCTCGGAGTCTGAACATACAAAGCTATAAAAGTAGTATTATACCGGGTTGCCAACTTTGCCGCCTTTCTGATAATTCGCCGGGGTGTTTTCTCGTGACTACTGATACAAGCCATAAACTTCTCATGCCGAAGTCCGACGGCTACTCCCATCATCACTTCATTCTCCACCTTTTTTTCTACCCGCAACGCCACTTCCTTCAGAGCCAACTCACGCAATTGAAGAATATTCTCGGTTCTAAAGAAATTATCCAATGCTGTCTGAATCTTTTCCGGACGATAGATCTTTCCCGCTTTCAAACGGGCAATCAGTTCTTCTGCCGTCAAGTCAATATTCACCACCTCATCCGCTTCCTGAAGCACACTGTCGGGCACTCGTTCTTTCACTTCAATCCCCGTAATCTCCTGCACTTCTTCATTCACGCTTTCGATGTGCTGAATATTGATTGCCGAAATCACATTGATTCCCTCATCCAGCAGAGTTATCACATCTTGCCAACGTTTCTCATTCAGGCTGCCTTCTACATTGGTATGCGCCAGTTCGTCCACAATTACTATTTCCGGATGGATACGGATAATCGCATCCACATCCATTTCTTCCAACTCTTTCCCCTTATAGAAGATTTTGCGACGCGGAATGACAGGGAGCCCTTGCAGTAACGCCTCGGTCCCGGCACGTCCATGAGTTTCGATATAGCCAATTTTCACGTCCACACCATTTTCCAACAGTTCATGTGCCTCCTGAAGCATACGATATGACTTTCCCACACCGGCTATCATACCGATATAGACCTTAAACTTACCTCGCTGAGATCTCTTTATCAGATCCAGAAAATGCTGTACACTTTGTTCTCTATCATCCATTATGTTGCTCTGTTATTTTAAACATCCTAACCCGTAGCAATCATCACGATCACCACGGGTTCACAAAAATTCATGAGTTTATTTTATGGCCTTAAAGTTACGCCAAATACTAGATGGGCATCCTCCAAACGCGGATTCCATATAGCTTGCACAAATATAGGCAATGAAAACTTATCATTAAAATTGATAGCTTTCGTTGCTTTCAAAACAAGGTTCGTCACTGCAAAACCATTCACATTATACTGCGGAGTTTCATAAGGAACCACTCCACAGGTAGCATTCAAGTCTACCCCTTTTACGCTGAACGGATAATTCAGTTCTACGTAAGAAGAATATGCCTGTTTTTCTTCCCCCTTGTCAGTCATCTTTCTGTCAGCACCGGCAAACATGGTATACCATGCAATAGACAACGGGAATTTTTCAACAGGAAGCGTATAAGCTAATCCTGCTTCAAAATGATGTCCGGTGTCGCCACTCTTAAAATGGAAATAATCATTTGTTAGTTCTCCATTGGCTACATCAGCTTGTCCGTTCCACCAAAGACTGGCTACTGAAAGTGTCGGTCCTGCTTCACCAAACTTATAAGCTGCAGTGAGGTCAATTTCTTTATTACTCTCACTCAAACTGGTTGATCCCCATGCAGTAAGTGAGAAATTACCTACGCTAACTCCCAAAGTCGGTTGAAAAGAAGCGGCACCACCCTGATAAATACCACGCCATACATACGAACTTACCAAATCACCTTGTATAGTAAACTCTTGTGCTTGTGCATTGCCAGTTCCCAACATACATACGGCCGCTACAGCCATTGTTCCTAAAATACTCTTTTTACTAAAAAAACTTTTCATACTTCTTATCTAATTCTATTTTATGTTCCTGTAAAAAAGCAGCGCCCCATCCCCCCCTGTTTATTTGAACCGCTGGTATCACCCAAACGATTCGGACAGGAACGCTGCTCCTGATCTTCATCTACTTATTACTTTCTTCAAGAGCTATATTCAATTTCAGCACATTCACCTTTTCTGTTCCCAGCAATCCCAGGAACGGTTTTTCGATGCTTTTATCAACAATCGCTCTTACTTGTTCTTCTGTTAATCCGCGTGCTTGTGCCACTCTCTTCACTTGTACGTATGCACATTGGGGAGTAATATCAGGATCCAGCCCCGAAGCACTGGCTGTAACCATTTCGGCAGGTACATCCGCACGGTCTAAATAAGGATGATGTACAAGGAAAGTATCAATACGCGCTTTCACTTCATCCAGATATTCCTGATTCGTAGGACCTTTATTACTACCTGCAGAACTCGTAGCATCATATCCGTCACCGGCAGAAGACGGGCGTCCCCAGAAATAAATATCTTTTGTAAACATCTGACCCACATTGGCTGCCCCCACTACTTTTCCATCCAGCGTAGCTACCTCGGCATTTCCCTTATTAGGACCTGCAACCTGCGCAAACAACCACAAGATAAGTATATAGAACACGGAGAAAAAGACACAAAAAGCAAGTGTTATTTTTAATGACTTCAATAAAGTTTTCATTGCTATTGTTTTTTAATTAAAAGAATAAACCTACCAATAAATCTATCAACTTGATTCCCACAAAAGGAACAATCACACCACCCAAACCATAGATCAACAGATTACGGCGAAGTAAAGCACTTGCACCTATCGGTTTGTATTGCACGCCACGCAAAGCCAGCGGAATCAGAATCGGAATAATAATCGCATTAAAAATGACCGCTGAAAGAATGGCGCTTTCAGGACTATGCAGATGCATGATATTCAGAGCTGCCAATTCGGGAATAGCGACCATAAACAAGGCAGGAACAATTGCGAAATATTTTGCAACGTCATTGGCAATAGAGAAAGTGGTCAGCGTACCGCGTGTCATCAGCAATTGTTTACCGATTTCCACAATCTCGATCAGTTTTGTCGGATCGTTATCCAGATCGACCATATTACCGGCTTCCTTCGCAGCCTGTGTACCACTATTCATGGCTACACCTACATTGGCTTGTGCCAGAGCAGGAGCATCGTTCGTTCCGTCTCCCATCATTGCAACCAATTTACCAGCCTGCTGTTCCTTCTTGATATATTCCATCTTATCTTCCGGTTTAGCTTCAGCGATAAAATCATCCACACCGGCTTTTTCGGCAATATATTTTGCAGTTAATGGGTTATCTCCTGTCACCATGACCGTCTTCACTCCCATCTTACGCAGACGTTCGAAACGTTCCTGAATACCCGGTTTGATAATATCCTGCAACTCAATGACACCGGTCACTTTCTTGTTTACACATACTACCAACGGCGTACCACCATTACTGGAGATAGAAGAGATGACCTCTTCCACTTCTTTTGGGAATTCATTTCCTGCACCTTCCACCATCTTACGGATAGCGTCGAAAGCACCTTTACGAATTTGAGTTCCATCTGCCAGGTCTACTCCCGAACATTTGGTTTCAGCCGTAAACTTAATCATTCGTGCTCCCGTTGTATTCAGGTTACGCATACGGATGCCCGACTCGCGTCCCAGTTCTACGATAGACTTACCTTCCGGCGTTTCATCGGACAAGGAAGACAACAGACAAGTCTCTACAAAATCGTGCAAATTGACACCCGGAGCCGTATGGAAATGAGTTGCTTTACGGTTACCGATGGTGATAGTACCCGTTTTATCCAGCAACAACGTATCAATATCACCGGCAGTCTCTACTGCTTTACCGGATTTAGTAATCACGTTGGCACGGAGCGCGCGGTCCATACCGGCAATACCGATGGCAGAGAGAAGTCCACCGATAGTTGTCGGAATCAGACACACAAACAAAGAAATAAGCGAAGCAATGGTGATGACCGTATGACTATAGTCGGCAAACGGTTTCAAGGTAACACACACTATGACGAAAACAAGCGTAAAACCTGCCAGCAGAATAGTCAACGCAATCTCGTTCGGGGTTTTCTGACGGGAAGCACCTTCCACCAATGCAATCATCTTATCAAGAAAACTTTCTCCCGGTTGAGTAGTCACCAGTACCTTTATATGATCGGACAATACCTTCGTACCACCCGTTACGGAACTCTTGTCGCCACCTGCCTCACGGATCACCGGAGCAGACTCGCCAGTGATAGCACTTTCATCAATAGAAGCCAAGCCTTCAATAATCTCACCGTCGGAAGGAATCACGTCTCCCGCCTCACAAACAAACACATCTCCTTTCTTCAACTGTGAAGAACTGACGGTAACAATTTTATTGCCTTCCACTTTCTTTGCCGGTGTCTCTTCACGAGTCTTACGCAAGCTGTCGGCCTGTGCTTTACCACGTGCTTCGGCAATAGCTTCGGCAAAATTGGCAAACAACAAGGTTACAAACAGAATGATAAACACGGCAATGTTGTAAGCAAACGAACCTTGTGAAGAATTTACAATGGAGTAAAGCGTTACGAGCAGCATAACTACTGTAGCCACTTCTACTGTAAACATAATCGGGTTCTTTATCATCATCCGTGGGTTCAGTTTCACGAATGACTGTTTCAAACTTTCTATAACTTGCTCCTTTGGAAACAAAGAAGCTGATTTATTATCTTTCATATCTTCTCTAATTCAGTATTACAAACTTAAATGTTCAGCAATTGTGCTCAATGCATGTACCGGGAAGAATGACAGCGCAGCAATAATGAAGATAACCACAAATGTCATGACTCCGAAAGTCAATGTATCGGTCTTCAATGTGCCGGCACTTTCCGGAATGAATTTCTTCTGTGCCAGTAATCCGGCAATGGCAACCTGCCCGATGATAGGAATAAAACGACTCAGGATCAGAACGATACCACACGTATAGTTCCAGAAATAAGTGTTATCGCCCAAGCCTTCAAAACCGGAACCGTTATTGGCGGCACAAGAAGTGTACTCATAAAGTTGCTCACTCAAACCGTGGAATCCCAAGTTGTTCAACCATCCCCCTTCACTTTCCACAAAATCAGGGTGGTGCACATAAATATAACTTGAGAGTGCTGTAAATACCAAAATGACAAACGGATGAAGCAGAGCTACAATCGTAGCGATTTTCATTTCGCGGGCTTCCACTTTCTTGCCGAGAAATTCCGGCGTACGTCCTACCATCAAACCGCTGATAAACACTGTAATGATAATAAATGTATAGTAATTCATCCATCCTACACCTACACCACCAAACCAGGTGTTAATCTGCATATTCAGCATCTCCATCATTCCGGACAGCGGCATAGTAGAATCATGCATACCATTCACAGATCCATTAGAGGTTACAGTAGTTACAATACTCCATAACGCCGTTGCTCCGGCTCCCAAACGAACCTCTTTACCTTCCATCGCACCATTATCCTGCGCAATTCCCAATTCATCAATGCGTGGATTACCGCCCATTTCCTGACTGACATTAATACATACGCCTACCAGAAAAGCGAAAAGCATTACTCCGAATATACTATAAGCCAACTTCTTTCTGCGGGTATAAAATCCCAGTGCAAGTACCATCGCCATCGGGATAATCAGGATAGACCAACATTCTACCATATTAGTAAGATATGTCGGATTCTCCAACGGATGAGAAGAGTTTACACCAAAATAACCACCACCATTTGTACCCAATTGTTTGATAGGAACAATCGCAGCCGTAGGACCTTGAGAAACCATTTGTTCCTGACCTTCCATCGTAGTTACCTTCATCTTACCGTCAAATCCCATCGGAGTTCCCTGGAGAATCAGGATAAAACCTACAATCAGAGAAAGAGGCAATAAAATACGTGTACAGCTTATTACCAGAAATTGCCAGAAGTTACCAATTGTTTTGGTTGTTTTTGCAGCAATACTCTTCATAATACCTGCCATAGCAGCCATACCTGTTGCTGCGGTAATAAACTGGAAAAGCATGATGACGAACAGTTGAGTAAAATAAGTCAGTCCGCTTTCACCGCTATAGTGCTGCAAGTTACAGTTCACCATAAAACTGATACAGGTATTGAATGCCTGATCCGGAGTCTGCGGTCCGTTGCCGTCCGGATTTAAGGGCAACCATCCTTGTGAAACCAAGAGTACCATTCCCCAGAAAAACCAGAAAGCATTCAAAATCAACAATGCTTTCAGGAATTGTTTCCAGTTCATTTCTTCATTGGGGTCGATTCCACAAACTTTATAAATGACTCTTTCGATAGGAGCCATAAAATCAGACCAAGTCTTTTCTCCTCTGTAGACCTTGGCAATGTATTTTCCCAGTGGATAAGCCAGAATCACCATCAAGGCTATCTAAACAACCACGCCTAAAATTTCTATATTCATATACTTTTTACCTTAAACTGTGTGTGTTACTTTAAAACTTTTCGGGTTTGACGAGCACGTACATCAAATAACCGAAGATCGCAATACCTAATACGAATAATGCTGTGTACATAATCAATTCTCCTTTTTCTTTAAATATTCTCAAACCAGTCTACACATTTCCAAAATAGCCAGAAACAAGCGAAACCGCTTAACAGGCAGAAAATAAATGATAGTGTTATTCCCATGTTTTTACCTTTTAAATGATTAATAATCCTAATTATTTGCCATAAGTAATGCTAAAGGTATGCCAGAAAAAGAGAAAAGCAAGTAAGCTATTGATTTTCAAAACAATAAAAAAGAACTAAAAAGAATAACAAACGGAAAACACCCTACCATTTTGAAATGGATTATGCTATTATGAAAAACAATATAATAGAGAGGTGAAAATAAAAAAGAGTAGTAAAAGAGGAAATACAAGTATACCAAAGTATCATTGATAAATCAAAAAACAGAAATTTTGCAAAGTACCCAAAACAAAAATGAAAGTTAACTGTTTGCATAGCTGTATTATGGTAGAAAAGTTTTATCTTTATCGCGTTAAACTAACTAATACCCCCATTATGAGAAGAATTTTTTATTTACTTTTCCTTGTCTTATTAGGCTATTCTTTTGACGTAAAAGCTTCAGACACAGTGTTTATCCATGAAACACAAATCCCGGTTTTGATAGAGCGGCAAGACAATGTTCTGTTCTATCTTCGTTTGGATGCAAAAGAAAGCAAGAAGCTCGATGAAATCATTTTAGATTTTAGTAAAAGTACGAATCTGACTGATATTCAGGCAATCAAACTCTATTATGGAGGAACAGAGGCGTTGCAGGACAAAGACAAAAATCGCTTTGCTCCAGTAGAGTACATATCCAGCCACCGTCCGGGTGGGACATTGGCGGCTATTCCTTCCTATTCGATCAAATGTGCAGAGGTGGGATCATCAGAAAAAGTTGTATTAAAAGGTAATTACAATTTATTTCCGGGTGTAAACTATTTTTGGATTAGTTTGCAGATGAAAAAAGATGCCTCTTTGCAGACTAAGATACTCTCTGAATTGTGTGCCGTTAAAGCAGATGGGAAAGAACTATGTTGTAAATCTATTTCTCCAAAGAATATCGTTCACCGGATGGCAGTTGGAGTTCGTCATGCCGGTGATGACGGTTCTGCTTCTTTCCGTATTCCCGGGTTGGTGACTACCAATAAAGGAACCTTATTAGGCGTGTATGATGTTCGATACAACAGTAGTGTCGATTTACAGGAATATGTTGACGTGGGTTTGAGCCGTAGCATCGATGGAGGAAAGAATTGGGAGAAGATGCGTCTTCCGCTTTCATTTGGCGAGTATGGTGGTCTGCCTAAAGCACAGAATGGGGTAGGAGACCCTTCTATTTTAGTAGATACTAAGACGAATACCGTCTGGGTGGTTGCCGCATGGACACATGGTATGGGTAATCAACGCGCCTGGTGGAGTTCCCATCCGGGAATGGATCTGAATCATACGGCACAGTTGGTATTGGCTAAAAGCACAGACGATGGTAAAACCTGGTCGAAGCCTATCAATATAACAGAGCAGGTGAAAGATCCTTCCTGGTACTTCCTGCTTCAAGGTCCCGGACGTGGAATAACGATGAGTGATGGCACATTGGTATTTCCAACGCAATTTATAGACTCTACCCGTGTTCCGAATGCAGGAATCATGTATAGTAAAGACCGGGGGAAAACATGGAAAATGCACAATATGGCACGAACCAATACAACGGAAGCGCAAGTGGCGGAAATAGAACCGGGAGTATTGATGCTGAATATGCGTGATAATAGAGGAGGAAGCCGGGCTATTGCCATAACGAAAGATTTGGGAGAAATATGGACAGAACACCCATCTTCCCGCCAAGCACTTCAGGAACCGGTATGCATGGCTAGTCTGATTCATGTAGATGCCAAAGACAACATATTAAACAAAGATATCCTGCTGTTTTCGAACCCGAATACGACCAAAGGACGTAATCATATAACAATAAAAGTAAGTCTGGACAAAGGACTTACCTGGTTGCCGGAACATCAATTAATGCTCGACGAGGCAGAAGGATGGGGGTATAGTTGTCTGACAATGATTGATAAAGAGACAATTGGTATACTATATGAGAGTAGCGTCGCACATATAACCTTTCAAGCGATAAAATTGACAGATATAATAAAGGAATAAAGAGTCTGTCCCGAAAGTCCGAAGATTTAAATCTATGCTTACGATTTATAGGTAGAAAGATTTAGCTATAATGAAAAAGAATATCGTTATAATAAAAAAAACGCCATTTTAGCATACATTTGAGGACAGAATACTACTCTTTATTTAACTAATTATAAGCTGAAACTTTAGCCGATTTAATTGGGGCTTTCTGGACAGCTCACGCTAAAACAACATATTTTGTTAAATTATCAGTGAAATTTGCTGAAAAAGTAATATCTTTGAGACCGTTAATATCTAATGCCCCCACTATGATGATTAATTTAATCGGAAAAAAGACTCAAATAGCATGTGGACTACTATGCTGTTGCAGTATGGCATATGCGCAGAGCAATGACAATTCCGAAGTTGTGGTTTTAAATGCAGGTTGGGAATTTTCCCAGGCAGGCACGGAGCTATGGCGACCGGCACAGGTTCCCGGCACCGTTCATCAGGATCTTATCTATCATAAACAAATTCCCGATCCTTTTTACGGTATCAATGAACAGAAGATTCAGTGGGTGGAAAATGAAGACTGGGAGTACCGGACTGCTTTTACAGTTACCCCCGAGCAACTGAAACGGGACGACGCCCAATTAGTCTTTGAAGGTCTTGACACATACGCCGATGTATACCTCAACGGAGCACTGTTGTTGAAAGCGGATAACATGTTCGTCGGTTATACGATACCCGTCAAGTCACAACTCCGTCTCGGAGAAAACCTTCTTCACATCTATTTTCATTCACCCATCCGGCAGACAATGCCTCAATATAACTCTAACGGATTCAACTATCCGGCAGACAACGATCATCACGAAAAACATGTAAGCGTATTCTCCCGTAAAGCCCCTTACAGTTATGGCTGGGACTGGGGAATCCGCATGGTGACCAGTGGTATCTGGCGTCCGGTAACCATCCGTTATTACGACGCAGCCTCTATCAGCGACTACCACGTAAAGCAACTCTCGCTGACCGACCAACTGGCAAAACTATCCAACGAATTGGAAATAAATAATATCCTCCCTCAAGCACTTCAAGCAGAGGTGAGAATCAATACCTCCTTCGAAGGAAACACAGAAAAAGGCATTAGCCAGGCAATCACCCTACAGCCCGGAATCAATCATATATCTATTCCTTCCGAAGTGCTGTCGCCGGTACGTTGGATGCCGAATGGCTGGGGAAAGCCCGCCTTGTATGATTTCTCCGCTCAAATAATCGTAGAAGATAAAGTCGTAGCCCAACAATCCCACCGGATAGGACTGCGCACCGTTCGTCTCGTCAATGAAAAAGATCAGGACGGAGAATCCTTCTATTTTGAAGTAAACGGCGTTCCGATGTTTGCCAAAGGAGCCAATTACATTCCCCAGGATGCCCTATTGACCAACGTCACTACCGAACGCTACCAAACCTTATTCCGGGACATCAAAGAAGCCAACATGAATGTCATTCGTGTGTGGGGAGGCGGGACCTACGAAGACGACCGTTTCTATGACCTGGCAGATGAAAACGGAATACTGATATGGCAGGACTTTATGTTTGCCTGCACTCCCTATCCGTCCGACCCAACCTTCCTGAAAAGAGTAGAAGCAGAAGCCTGCTACAACATTCGCCGTCTTCGCAATCATGCTTCCCTGGCGATGTGGTGTGGCAATAATGAAATACTGGAAGCCTTGAAATATTGGGGATTCGACAAGAAATTCACGCCGGAAATCTATCAGGAAATGTTCCAAGGCTATGACAAACTGTTCCGCCAACTCCTTCCTATCAAGGTAAAAGAGCTGGATGCCGACCGTTTTTATATACATAGCTCCCCGTATTTAGCCAATTGGGGACGCCCCGAATCATGGGGGATAGGAGACAGCCACAACTGGGGAGTATGGTATGCCCAAAAAACTTTCGAATCACTAGATACAGACCTCCCTCGTTTCATGAGCGAATTCGGTTTCCAGTCCTTCCCGGAGATGAAGACTATTGCCACCTTTGCGGCTCCTGAAGATTATCAAATCGAATCGGAGGTGATGAATGCCCATCAGAAAAGCAGCATTGGCAATGCCCTGATTCGCACCTATATGGAACGTGACTATATCATTCCCGAAAAATTTGAAGACTTTGTCTACGTCGGACTAGTGCTGCAAGGACAGGGAATGCGTCACGGGCTGGAAGCACACCGCCGGAACCGTCCCTACTGCATGGGTACACTGTATTGGCAACTGAATGATAGTTGGCCGGTAGTATCCTGGTCGAGCATCGACTATTATGGCAACTGGAAAGCCCTACATTATCAGGCCAAACGAGCTTTTGCTCCCATCCTCATCAACCCTATCCAGCAGAACGACAGTCTCAATATCTACCTGATATCCGACTGTCCGGACACCAAAGACCACATGACGTTGGAAATGAGAGTCACAGACTTTGACGGAAAGAAACAAGGTAAACCGATACAACTCAAACCATTGGCAATCCCGGCTAACTCCTCCCAATGCGTTTACCGCATGAAAATAGAATCCTGGCTGTCATCCAAAGAACAACAGCACCACTTCATGCAACTGACCTTGAAAGACAAGTCCGGGCATACGGTAGCCGAAACAGTCTACTTCTTTAGAAAGACGAAAGACCTGCTTCTGCCCAAGACAACCGTTTCCTGCAAGATAAAACAGAAAGACGGCGTGTGCGAATTGACCCTGCTTTCTCCCTGTCTTGCCAAAGACGTCTTTATTGAAATCCCTTTGCAGGGAGCCCGTTTCAGTGACAACTTTTTCGACCTCCTTCCCGGAGAGCGTAAGACAGTTGTCATCACTTCTCCCCAAATAAAGAAAGGAGAGGAGTTGCCTTTGACAATCAATCATATTCGTGAAACCTATAATTAATTTATTAATAACTTAACACTTAATTTTTTAGTTTATGAAACAACTCTTAAAGTTAACCGGATGTCTGGCACTAGCAGGACTTTTTGCCTCTTGCCAATCGGCGCAACAGGAAGCCAACTACCAGATCATCCCCATGCCACAAGAAATTGTAACAGCTCAAGGAAATCCCTTCATTCTGAAGAGCGGTGTGAAAATCCTCTATCCGGAAGGAAACGAGAAGATGCAACGCAACGCACAATTCCTGGCCGACTATCTGAAAACCGCTACCGGAAAAGATTTCGCTATCGAAGCCGGAACGGAAGGTAAGAATGCAATCGTACTGACATTGGGCACGGCAAACGAAAATCCGGAATCCTATCAGTTGAAAGTTGCCGGTGACGGAATCACGATTACTGGTCCTACCGAGGCCGGCGTATTCTATGGCATCCAGTCCCTGCACAAATCATTGCCTGTGGCTGTCGGTGCAGACATTTCCATGCCCGCTGTAGAAATCAATGACGCTCCCCGCTTTGGCTATCGTGGTGCACACTTCGATACCAGCCGTCATTTCTTTACCGTAGATGAAGTGAAGACATATATCGATATGATGGCTTTGCACAATATGAACCGTTTTCACTGGCATATTACCGAAGACCAGGGCTGGCGTCTGGAAATCAAGAAATATCCGAAGCTGACAGAAATCGGTTCCAAGAGAACAGAAACAGTCATCGGACGTAACTCCGGTGAATACGACGGCAAACCTTACGGTGGCTTCTATACCCAGGAGCAGGCGAAAGAAATAGTAGCGTATGCTGCCGAACGTTATATCACAGTTATTCCCGAAATCGACCTTCCGGGACACATGCAAGCTGCCCTTGCCGCTTACCCCGAATTGGGATGTACCGGTGGCCCGTACGAAGTATGGAGACAATGGGGAGTATCTGAAGATGTGCTTTGTGCCGGAAACGATCAAGTCTTGAAATTCCTCGAAGATGTATATAGCGAATTGATTGAAATCTTCCCTTCAGAATATATTCATGTAGGTGGTGACGAATGTCCGAAAGTACGTTGGGAAAAATGTCCGAAATGTCAGGCACGTATCAAGGCGCTGGGCTTGAAATCGGATGATAAGCATAGCAAGGAAGAACGTCTGCAGAGCTTCGTAATCAACCATATCGAAAAATTCCTCAACGACCACGGACGTCAGATCATCGGTTGGGATGAAATCCTCGAAGGCGGACTTGCTCCTAACGCTACTGTTATGTCATGGCGTGGTGAAAAGGGTGGTATCGAAGCAGCCAAGCAGAAACACGATGTTATCATGACTCCGAACACTTACCTGTATTTCGACTACTACCAGACAAAAGATACGGAGAACGAACCTCTCGGTATTGGTGGTTACCTGCCTCTTGAAAGAGTGTACAGCTACGAGCCGATGCCGGCTTCCCTCACTCCGGAAGAACAGAAATATATCAAAGGCGTGCAGGCTAACCTCTGGACTGAATACATTCCTACTTTCTCTCATGCCCAGTATATGGTATTGCCCCGTTGGGCTGCCTTGTCCGAAATCCAGTGGTCGGCTCCCGACAAGAAGAATTATGAAGACTTCCTGTCCCGTCTGCCGCGCCTGATTAAATGGTACGATGCGGAAGGATACAACTATGCCAAACATGTATTTAATGTAACTGCCGAATACACGCCGAACCCGACGGACGGTACACTGGACATCACTTTGTCTACCATTGACAATGCGCCTATCCATTACACCTTGGACGGCACGGAACCTACCGCTGCTTCCCCGCTTTATGAAAGCCCGCTGAAAATCAAGGAAAATGTAACTTTCTCTGCCATTGCTGTCCGTCCTACCGGAAATAGCCGTGTGGTTTCTGAAAAGGTTAATTTCAGCAAATCCAGCATGAAGCCGATTGTAGCCAACCAGCCGGTCAACAAGCAATACATGTTCAAAGGCGAATCTACATTAGTAGACGGCTTGAAAGGAAATGGCAATTACAAAACCGGTCGTTGGATTGCGTTCTACAAGAACGATATGGACATGACTATCGATCTTCAGCAGCCTACCGAGATTTCGAGCGTTGCTATTTCTACTTGCGTGGAGAAGGGCGACTGGGTGTTTGACGCGCGAGGACTTTCCGTAGAAGTTTCGGACGATGGCAAGAACTTTACCAAAGTTGCTTCCGAGGAGTATCCTGCTATGAAAGAAAGCGATAAGAATGGTATCTATGAACATAAACTGTCATTCAGCCCGGTGAAAACTCAATACGTGAAAGTGGTTGCCTTGTCTGAAAGTAAAATGCCGGCATGGCATGGCGGCAAAGATAGTCCGGCATTTTTGTTTGTAGACGAAATCACGATAGATTAATGAATATAAGAAATAGATACGCTAAAGTTTGTCTTTTCTTATGGGTATTGGGAATGTGCTTAACCGCACATTCCCTCAAAGCACAGTCCGTCATACCTGTCCCATTAAAAATGGAGCAGGGGACGGGCTGTTTTTTACTGTCAGAGAACACAAAACTTTATATAAACTTGCAGGGTTTAGAAGCGCAGCTTCTGGAAAATTGCTTGCAAGCATTGCCGGTTCATTTGAAGAAAGGGAAAAAGAAGGATACGCAGAATATACTTTCTCTGTTGATAACTGAAAAGAACCACCAGTTGCCATCGCCGGAAAGCTATACCCTTTCCGTCACTCCGCAACAAATCCTGATACGCGCCACTTCGGGAGCCGGATTATTCTATGGTCTGCAAACCCTGTTGCAGTTGGCACAACCTTCGGGGGCAGGCAGCTATTCCATAGCCTCTGTCGAGATAGAAGACACTCCCCGTTTTGCTTACCGTGGACTGATGCTGGACGTGTCCCGCCACTTTTCTACCAAAGAGTTTATAAAGAAACAGATAGACGCACTGGCGTATTACAAAATCAACCGTCTGCACCTGCATCTGACCGATGCGGCAGGCTGGCGGTTAGAAATCAAGAAATACCCTTTGCTGACCGAATTTGCGGCCTGGCGTACAGATCCCACCTGGAAGCAATGGTGGAACGGCGGACGTAAATATGTCCGTTTCGATGCTCCCGGAGCTTACGGCGGTTATTACACCCAGGATGATATTCGTGAAATCTTGGAATATGCCCGTCAGCATTATATCACGGTGATTCCCGAGATTGAGATGCCCTCCCATTCGGAAGAAGTGCTGGCAGCCTACCCGCAGTTATCCTGTTCGGGTGAACCTTACAAGAACTCCGATTTCTGTGTCGGCAATGAAGAAACCTTCACGTTTCTGGAAAATGTGTTGACGGAAGTCATGGAACTTTTCCCTTCCGAATACATTCATATCGGTGGCGATGAGGCCGGCAAGTCGGCTTGGAAGACCTGCCCGAAATGTCAGAAGAGAATGACGGACGAGCATCTTGCCAATGTAGACGAGCTGCAAAGCTACCTGATACACCGCATTGAGAAGTTCCTGAACAATCATGGACGTCATCTGCTGGGGTGGGACGAGATTCTGCAGGGAGGCATTGCCCCCAACGCAACCGTCATGTCATGGCGTGGAGAAGAGGGTGGCATCGCTGCCGTAACCTCCGGCCATCGTGCCATCATGACGCCGGGTGCCTACTGCTATCTGGACAGTTATCAGGATGCCCCATATTCGCAGCCGGAAGCCATCGGTGGATACCTGCCGTTGAAGAAAGTATATTCTTACAATCCCGTTCCCGCTTCTTTAACTGCGGAACAGGCGAAGTTGGTCTACGGTGTGCAGGGCAACCTATGGGTGGAATACATTCCCACTCCCGAACACGTGGAGTATATGATTTACCCCCGAATCCTGGCATTGGCGGAAACAGCCTGGTCGGCTCCGGAACGTAAGTCATGGCCGGATTTCCATACCCGTGCATTGTCGGCAGTGGCCGATTTGCAGGCAAAAGGATACCATCCTTTCGATTTGAAAAAAGAAATCGGCAGCCGTCCCGAGTCGCTTCAATCGGTCAGCCATCTGGCATTGGGTAAAAAGGTGATTTATAATTCACCTTACAGCTCCCATTATCCGGCACAGGGAAACACCGCTCTGACGGACGGCATACGTGGCGATTGGACCTATGGTGATGGCTCGTGGCAAGGATTCATCTCGGACAACCGCCTCGATGTGACGATTGATATGGAAAAAGAAACCTCCATCCATTCTGTCACTGCCGCCTTTATGCAGGTGGTAGGCGCGGAAGTATTCCTGCCGGAGACTGTGGTGATTTCCATTTCCGATGACGGAACCCATTTCACCGAGTTGCGCAAACAACACTTTGAAGTGAGCAAAGAAACACCCATCCGCTTTACGGATATTTCATGGCAGGGCGAAGCCAAAGGAAGATACGTACGCTATCAGGCACAGGCCGGAAGTGAATTCGGAGGCTGGATATTTACGGATGAGATTATTGTGAAATAAATATTGCAGGCATAAGGATAATACGTATGATGCGTTTTTTTAGGATTATTCCGGCCTAAAGCAACCGTGTAATCCGTATCATCCGGACTTGCTGATTTCAACCTGTCAATATCATTTAAATAAAAGAGGGAATCTACTCAACCAGATTCCCTCTTTTTTTGTTATATTTGTATTATTACCTTAAAAACTAAGAATATGGTACAACACGCTAGACTCATTTTCTACAGCCTTCTTCTTCTGGTAATCCCGTGCGAGGGCACGTTGGCACAGAAGATTCCCGTCGCGCCCATAGATTCATTGATTACCGTAGGATATGCCACCGGAAGTTTGAAAACCCTGTCCGGCTCCGTAGAGAAAATCACGGAGACACAGATGAACAAAGACCAGATAACGAACCCTTTGGAAGCAATCCGTGGACGTGTGCCGGGTTTGACCATCCAGCGGGGTTCCAACGGACCGGCGGCTCTGGATGCGGTACGCCTGCGGGGAACTACCTCACTGACCAGCGGCAACGACCCTTTGATTATCGTCGACGGAGTATTTGGCGACTTGAGTATGCTTACCTCCATTTACCCTACGGATATTGAGAGTTTTACCATCCTGAAAGACGCTTCCGAAACCGCACAGTACGGTTCGCGAGGTGCATCCGGTGTGATAGAAGTCACCACCAAAAAAGGGATGAGTGGCAGGACACAGGTGGCTTACAACGGTAGCTTCGGGATTTCCACCGTCTACAAGAATTTGAAAATGCTGTCCGGTGATGAATTCCGCCGCGTAGCATCGGAACGAGGCATTTCCATTCTGGACAAAGGGAACAATACCGATTTCCAGAAAGAGATTGAGCAGACAGGACTGCAACAGAATCATCATATCGCCTTTTATGGCGGTTCCAGTGAGTCCAGTTATCGTGTTTCCCTCGGTTTTATGGATCGTCAGGGAGTGATTCTGAATGAAGACATGAAGAATTTCACTTCAAATATGAACATGAATCAGAAAATGTTCGACGGCTTCCTGAACTGCGAACTGGGAATGTTCGGCTCCATTCAGAAGAATCATAACCTGGTAGATTATCAGAAAACGTTCTATTCGGCAGCTACGTTCAATCCTACCTATCCCAATCATAAAGACCCCGTCACCAATTCGTGGGACGGAATAACGACCGCCAGCCAAATCACCAATCCATTGGCATGGATGGAAGTGCAGGACGATGATGCCACTTCGCACATCAGTACGCACGCCCGTCTCACTTTCAATCTGATGGAAGGACTGAAACTAAGCCTGTTCGGAGCTTATACTTACAATATCGTAGAAAATTCGCAATACCTCCCCACTTCCGTCTGGGCGAACGGTCAGGCATACAAAGGAACCAAAAAGCGCGAATCCTTATTGGGAAACATGATGCTGACCTATAAGAAAAACTGGAAAAAGCATTTCTTTGACGTACTGGCACTTGCCGAACTTCAGAAAGAGACTTACACAGGCTATTATACCACAGTCAGCAATTTCAGCACCGATAAGTTCGGGTATAATAACCTTCAGGCAGGAGCGCTCCGTTTGTGGGAAGGCACTAATTCCTACTACGAGCAACCGCGCCTGGCATCTTTCATGGGACGCTTCAATTATACATACGCCGACCGCTACGTACTGACGTTGAACGCCCGTACAGATGCTTCCTCCAAATTCGGAGCCAACCATAAATGGGGCTTTTTCCCCTCTGCATCCGCGGCATGGGTGATTAGTGAAGAAGAATTTATGAAGCAATTCCCCGTGATAGACAATCTGAAATTCCGTATCGGTTACGGTCTGGCAGGTAACCAAAGCGGGATTGACTCATACACAACACTGAATCTTGTCAAGCCGAACGGTGTCGTCCCCGTCGGAAACTCCGCCATTGTATCTTTGGGAGATCTCCGGAATACGAATCCCGATCTGAAATGGGAAGTGAAACATACCTTTAATACCGGTTTCGACATCGCTTTATTCGGCAACCGCCTGTTGCTTTCCGCCAACTATTACAACTCCCGCACCACGGATATGCTTTACCTTTACAACGTAAGCGTGCCCCCTTTCACCTATAACACCTTGCTTGCCAATATCGGCTCCATGCGCAACTGGGGTACGGAAATCGCCATCGGTATCACCCCTTTGAAAACGAAGGACATGGAACTGAATATCAATGCCAACATCACCTTTCAGCGCAACAAACTGCTTTCATTGAGCGGTATGTATAACGGCGAAATGCTTTCCGCTTCCGAATATAAAAGTCTTGCCAGCCTTGATGGAGCCGGCTTCCACGGCGGCTACAACCACATCGTTTATCAGATGGTGGGGCAACCGTTGGGCGTGTTCTATCTCCCTCACAGCACCGGACTGGAGTCCGACGGAAACGGTGGATATACCTATGGCATTGCCGACCTGAATGGCGGAGGCGTCAGTCTGGAAGATGGTGAAGACCGCTACGTGGCAGGACAAGCCGTACCCAAAACGATTCTGGGATCTAACATCAGTTTCCGTTACAAGCGTTTCGACCTGTCTTTGCAGATAAACGGAGCTTTCGGACATAAAATCTACAACGGAACTTCCCTGACCTATATGAACATGAATATCTTCCCCGACTACAATGTAATGAAGAAAGCTCCGCAACAGAACATCAAGGATCAGACTGCCACCGACTATTGGCTGGAAAAGGGAGATTACGTCAACTTCGACTATGTGACGCTGGGCTGGAACGTGCCGATTGAGAAGGTGCAGAAACTAAAGAAATACGTCCGTTCCCTGCGCTTAGCATTTACTGTCAACAATCTGGCAACCATCTCCGGTTATTCGGGACTTTCGCCCATGATTAACAGTTCCACGGTGAACTCAACGTTGGGCGTGGACGATAAACGGGGGTATCCGTTGGCACGGACGTACACCTTAGGATTGAGTATTAACTTTTAATGGAGGAGGAGAGGATGAAACGATATATGAAAAATAGAAATCAGTTTTTGCAGAAGGTTGAACTGTTTATACAAAGTCGTCAACAGTTGTCGCAAAAGTCAGAATCTCTTTTGCAGAGTAAAACAGAATTAGTACAAAATACAGAGCCGATTTTAAGGAGAGTAGAACGACTCTCAAAGCAAATAATCTACCCTTCAAGAATATTATTATTTTTTCTGGTGACGAGTCTAACCTTATTTTCCTGTGATAAGTTCTTACAGGAAAATCCGAAAGACAAACTACCGGAAGAGGATGTCTACAATACGATCTCGGAAGTATATCTCAATGCGGTAGCTTCACTTTATACTTACATAGGCGGTTATAGCGACAGTCAGGGATTGCAGGGAACGGGTAGGGGAGTCTACGACCTGAACACTTTCACTTCCGACGAAGCCATTATCCCCACCCGTGGAGGCGACTGGTACGATGGCGGCTTTTGGCAAGGACTTTACCTGCACGATTGGGGAGTAGAGAATGACGCTATCCAAGCTACATGGGAATATCTTTACAAAGTCGTCATGCTAAGCAACAAATCGCTCGAACGGATAGACAAGTTTGCCGAAACCCATTCCGATGCTGTACTTCCGGCATACCGGGCGGAAGTGCAGGCCATGCGAGCCATGTATTATTATTATCTGATGGATTTGTTCGGACGCATCCCGTTGGTTCAATCCTCTTCAGTGGCAATGAAAGATGTTGTCCAGAGTGAACGGAAAACGGTTTTTGAGTTTGTATTCAAGGAATTGCAGGAAGCGGCTCCTCTGTTGAGCGATGCGCACAGTAACCAGTCCGGTCCTTATTATGGCCGTATCACCCGTCCGGTAGTCACTTTCCTATTGGCTAAACTGGCTCTGAATTCCGAAGTCTATACGGATAATGATTGGACAGACGGACAACGTCCGGACGGAAAAAACATAAAGTTTACAGTGAACGGCAACGAACTCAATGCGTGGGAAACAGTCATCTACTACTGTGACCAGCTAAAGGCGATGGGCTACAATGAATTGGAACCAAAATACGAAACGAATTTCTCCATTTTTAATGAATCATCGATAGAGAATATTTTTACCATTCCGATGAATAAAACCTTGTACACCAATCAAATGCAATATCTATTCCGCTCCCGCCACTACAACCATGCCAAGGCGTACGGCCTAAGCGGTGAGAACGGCCCCAGTGCAACTATTGAAGCCCTCCAAACCTTCGGTTATGAAACAGCCGAACAAGATCCCCGCTTTGATATTTGCTATTTTGCGGGAGTAGTGCGCGACCTGAAAGGAAACATCATCAAGCTGGATGATGGCACCGTATTGGAGTATCTGCCCTGGAAAGTAGCTCTGGATATTACAGATACCCCGTATGAACAAACAGCAGGAGCCCGTATGAAGAAGTACGAAGTTGACCCGACTGCCACAAAAGACGGTAAGTTGATGGAGAATGATATTGTATTGTTCCGCTACGCGGATGCTCTGTTGATGAAGAGTGAAGCGAAAGTGCGCAATGGAGCCAGTGGAGATGAAGAACTGAATGAAGTCCGTAGCCGCGTCAATGCCTCCTTTCGCACTGCCACTTTAGAGAATATCCTTGCCGAACGCCAACTGGAACTGGCTTGGGAAGGTTGGAGACGTCAAGATTTGGTTCGCTTCGGGAAGTTTACAAGAGCTTACAGTAGCCGTCCGCAATTGCCGGATGAGGGAAACGGATATACTACCGTGTTCCCTATACCGGAGAAAATACGGGTGATGAATACGAAGTTGAAGCAGAATCCGGGGTATTAACAGCAGTTATTATTCAATCAACTCAAAACTATATTTTTCAAATTCATTCCCGTTGATAATCATAGCAATTTGATGAAGTCCGAGATGGAGCTTCCTCGTTGTAACCACCCGGAAAGAATGTTTTCGGGTGATTCGCGTGGTTGAGTTCCTGACATATTCTTTCTCGCTGATTTTATGCACTTTCTTCGTCAACGTTCCATTTGCTTTTTGGTAATAGATTCCATATTCGAGTCGTATCTTGGTTGTTTGATCGTTCTTGTTCAACAGTTTAAAACTAACCTCCAACGAATCCCCGACTTTCACTTCCGGGCTTGAAATTTGGAAATCCTCCACACAGATATTGCTGATAGTAGAGTTGAAGCCAAACAACTCCATCACTTCCGGATTGCCTTGTTTTAAGAGCGTCCGGCAACCGTGTTTAATAATCCAATCCACCTCTTTCGATTCTCCCTTCCATTTCTTCACTAAATCAATAACGATTTCGGGATTATCTTTCGCAATATCATTCAAATTATTGGCAACGCTCAATCGCACAAATCTTGCCGGATCATTTTTTAGATTTTCCAGAATAGGAATGATAGGCGCAGGATTCTCTTTCAGGTTCGGCAACGCCATCGCCCAGGGAAGACGCGGACGACAGCCTTCTGACGCAAGCCGCCTGACTCCCCAATGTTCGTGTTTCGACCAAACCAACATCTGTTTCATCATCTGATCCGGATATTTGATAATAAAAGAATGAGCCACAAACTCGCAACTTGTGAACTGCGTGATTTTCTCTATCGCCTTGACAGAAGTTTCGTAATCGTCCAGTCCATATTGTTCGACATAATTATCCAGAATCCCCCCATACTCTAAAGTCAAACCAAACTTCGTGTCGTCTATCACCGAGAAATCAGGCCGTGTCTTTTTTATATGATCCAACAATTCAAGTATCTTAGCGATCGCCTCTTTGTAATCTGCCGGTAAAAACTTTCTTAGCACCGTTGTGATGTGCATGCAGCGTTGTTTAAGTTCCCTGCCTTCCCATTCATCGTCCATCACTTGAGATACAAACTCGCAAGCATCAAAATCGTCGATAACAAGTTTCAAATCTTTCGTAAACAGATCGAAAAATTGCTCGTTAAACATGTTTTTAAAAGGTTCTGCCATTCTTTAAATATATAGTTTAGTTAAACAGTTATTGTTTTTTTATGGAACGACTAAATAATGTTTCTTTGATAAATTCGTTTTTTATAATTTGAATTTTAAAGTGTTGATAATTATTTTATGCCGATCTATTTGTTTGTTATACAAATATATGCCATTTTTTTTAGGATAGCCCTATATTGCGCCTTATTTAGGTAAACTATATGAAAAGATTGTGCGAGAGGGGGGGCTATTTAGAGAATATCATAAAAAAAGTGGGCCACAAAAAAGATTGCAGCCCACTTATACCTTATATATGATAATATGATA
>NC_021017.1:1042497-1052285 GCF_000210075.1 Bacteroides xylanisolvens XB1A | reverse complement strand
CTTTCCCTCGCCGCCACACGTAGAACAAGTGACGCGAGTCTGCATCGTGCCCAGAATGGTCTGCTGGTTACGGATCACCGAGCCGCTACCCTTACAAGTAGGACAAGTCTCCGATCCGCCGTCACCCTCGGCACCCGTGCCATGACACTGGTCGCACGGCACATATTTTTTGAGTTTAAATTTCTTTTCTACTCCGGTAGAGATTTCCTTCAACGTCAGCTTCACTTTCACACGGAGGTCACTGCCGCGATACCGGCGTTGCTGTGAACCGCCACCGCCGCCAAATCCGCTGAATCCTCCGAAGCCTCCCCCGAAACCGCCGCCGCGGCCACCAAAGATGTCGCCAAACATAGAGAAGATGTCATCCATCGACATTCCCTCGCCACCGAAACCACCGAACGGACCGCCATTTCCTGCCGCACCGCTCACTCCCGCATGACCGAACTGATCGTAACGCGAACGCTTCTCCGGATTGCTCAACACGTCGTATGCCTCGGCCGCCTCCTTAAATTTCTCTTCAGCCTCCTTGTCGCCCGGATTCTTGTCGGGGTGATACTGAATTGCTTTCTTACGGTATGCTTTCTTTATTTCTTCTACTGTGGCTGTCTTCGTCACCTCCAATATTTCGTAATAGTCTCTTTTTTCTGCCATGCCCATTTATTGATTTATGATTGAAAAGATTTATGATTTATGAATTCTGATTTATGATTTACTCTGCAGACCAATAGCGCAGCCATAAATCATAAATCATAATTCATAAATCTCCTCATTCTCCTACTACCACTTTAGCGTGGCGGAGCACTTTGTCGTTCAGTGTATATCCCGTTTGCACACAGTCCAGAATCTTACCTTTCTGTGCTTCCGACGGTGCGGGGATTACCGCGATGGCTTCATGGTAATCAGTGTCCAGTGGTTGGTCTTTTGTTTCGATGACTTTCACACCGTTTTGTGCCAAGACAGCCATAAATTTATTGTAAATCAGTTCTACTCCTTCTTTTACGGCATTGACATCTGTTGCCGTTTCCATTGTTTTGATGGCACGTTCGAAGTCGTCCACCACCGGAAGAATACTGCTAAGGCTCTTTTCGCCACCGTTCAGAATCAGTTCGGCCTTCTCCTTCATGGTGCGTTTCCGGTAGTTGTCAAATTCGGCAGACAAGCGCAGGTATTTATCTTTCTGCTCTTCAATCTCCTCTTGGGCCTTTTCCAGTTCTTTTTCCAACTCTTCTTCATGAGTCAGGGGAGTGGCGTCCTCCGCTTGTTCGTTTTGCGGTTGTTCTTCCGCATGGTTTTGAGTTTCCTCAACGTTCAGTTCTTCTTCCTTCACTTTTTTTTCTTTCGGATCCATCTTGGTATTTACTATTTTACTAGTTACTATTTACTATTTAACACACACGTTATCTTACTTGGTAAAATAACGCCAATAAACATACCGGGCTGACCGGATGTCATTGATTTTGTCTGCAAAAACTTTGCCAAGTTGGCTGTTTTGCCAAAAAACGCAGCAAAGGTAACACTTTTATGTCAGATTGGCACATATCAGATAGCTCATAATTCATTTTAAATGTCTAACTTTGCACGCTAAAATAGTTAATAGTAAAATAGTAACTAGTAAAATAGTAAATAAAGAAGATGATTACAGTTTCGAACGTTTCGGTACAGTTTGGTAAAAGAGTGTTGTTTAATGACGTAAACTTGAAGTTTACGAGTGGTAATTGTTATGGTATTATTGGTGCTAACGGTGCGGGAAAATCTACCTTCCTTCGTACGATTTACGGAGATTTGGACCCGACAACGGGTACCATTGCGCTCGGACCGGGCGAACGCCTTTCGGTGTTGAGCCAGGACCACTTTAAGTGGGACTCTTATACCGTTATGGATACTGTGATGATGGGGCATACTGTGTTGTGGGACATCATGAAGCAACGCGAAGAATTGTATGCGAAAGAAGATTTCACAGATGAAGACGGACTGAAAGTATCCGAGTTGGAAGAGAAATTTGCCGAGTTGGACGGATGGAATGCGGAAAGCGACGCAGCCATGCTGTTGAGCGGACTGGGCGTGAAAGAAGATAAGCATTATGTATTGATGGGTGAGTTGAGCGGTAAGGAAAAAGTGCGTGTCATGCTGGCGCAGGCATTGTACGGAAATCCGGACAATCTCTTGCTCGATGAGCCTACCAATGACTTGGATATGGAGACAGTGACCTGGTTGGAAGAGTATCTCTCCAACTTCGAGCATACCGTATTGGTAGTGAGCCACGACCGTCACTTCCTCGATTCTGTATGTACGCACACCGTAGACATCGACTACGGAAAAATCAATATGTTTGCCGGTAACTATAGTTTCTGGTACGAATCCAGCCAGTTGGCTCTCCGTCAGCAGCAGAACCAGAAGGCGAAGGCTGAAGAGAAGAAGAAAGAGTTGGAAGAATTTATCCGCCGTTTCAGTGCCAACGTAGCGAAGAGCAAGCAGACCACGAGCCGTAAGAAGATGTTGGAGAAACTGAACGTAGAGGAAATCAAACCTTCTTCACGTAAGTATCCGGGCATCATCTTCACTCCCGAACGTGAGCCGGGCAACCAGATTCTGGAAGTTTCCGGATTGAGCAAGAAGACGGAAGAAGGCGTAGTGCTTTTCAACGACGTCAACTTCAACGTAGAGAAAGGTGACAAAGTGGTATTCCTGTCGCGCAACCCGCGTGCGATGACTGCGTTCTTCGAAATCATCAACGGAAACATGAAGCCGGATGCCGGTACCTTCAACTGGGGGGTAACTATCACCACTGCTTACCTGCCGCTGGATAATACCGATTTCTTCAATACCGACCTCAACCTGGTGGACTGGTTGAGCCAGTTTGGCGAAGGAAACGAAGTGTATATGAAAGGTTTCCTCGGCCGTATGCTTTTCTCCGGCGAAGAGGTGTTGAAGAAAGTAAGCGTACTCTCCGGAGGTGAGAAGATGCGTTGTATGATTGCCCGTATGCAGCTCCGCAATGCAAACTGTCTGATTCTGGACACTCCGACCAACCACTTGGATTTGGAATCTATCCAGGCATTCAACAACAACCTGAAGACATACAGGGGAAACATCCTTTTCTCTTCTCATGACCACGAGTTTATCCAGACGGTTGCCAACCGTATCATCGAACTGACACCGAATGGTATCATCGACAAGATGATGGAGTATGACGAATATATCACGTCCGATCACATCAAGGAATTGAGAGCGAAGATGTACGGGGACAAGTAATTTCCCGTCTTGGACGTCGTAACCATCGTATAAAACTTAGGCGCGAATTACACGGATAACACGTTTCTGATTTTAAAGAAATCGTGCAATTCGTGCAATCCGCGCCTGATTTTTATAGATAGGATTCCATTCACCTGTTCTGATGAGATTATTTATTTAGCCCAATATCAGATGTGGAGGTGAGTGCATACCTAAATCGGTGTTTGTGATGTGACAAGTACTTTATTATACCTCTTCCATCAGCACCAATTCCCAACTGCGCCATACGATCGTTGCCAGTTTCAATCCCCCTTTCTCACGAGCTTCTGCCACACATTCATCCTTGCTATAGCGAATCAACTGTTCCCGCGCATCATCGGCAAGCGCGCGTATCTCTTTCTCCGATGCTCCTGCTTTCGCATACTTCACCTCCAATAGATACGTGTACGGTGGAGATACGGGTGCCGCCGGACTGGGCTTAAAGAAGAAATCGGCAAAACCCTTATTCATCTCATATTCCGGATATAGTTGATAATAGCGGAACATACTTAGATAGGCGAGGAGGAATCCTTTGATATGAGCTTCCCCTTCTATGTACTCCCTTATCCGGCTCTGCTCCCGAATGGCCTCTGCTAGAAATTCGAACAACGGTTTCCAGTCTCCTTTGAAAGACATATTCTCAAACAGAGTGCGCAGACGGTTCACGTCGAGCTTGAAGATGTCATGACGGGCATATCCCTGAATCAGGAAATTGAATAGCTGTTCGCGAACCACCAGATTGGGAATGTGCAGGATGGGACGCCCCATCATATCCACCCCTTTGATAGAAAGCAGTCCGAAATAGAACAGCAGAGATTTGAAGTTGCCCACGTCCGTCATTTCCAATGCGGAGAAATGGGTGACTATTTCAGTCACTATCTCGCCTTGCTCCGCAATCTCCTTGATGACGGAGAAGTTTTCGCCCAGTCCATGGTCGAGACGGACAAGGTAGGCAAGCTTGTTAAAGTCCGTACGGATATTGGGATCTACAATCTCTTTAGGTTTCACTCCGTGCAATATCAATGACTTCATGCAGTAGAGCACCATGTCCGAGTTGAACATACAATCTGCTAATTTATTTTCACTGAAGCAATAATTGTCATAGTTAGGCTTCATCATTGTCACCGCATCGTCTACCGACATCGGGAGAGCGCCTTGTTCCTTATAATACGTCAGCATCTCGCGCAATTCCTTCTCGCTGAAACCTACAAGGTCGTTAAACCACGGGTCGGTGGTGATATTCGTTCCGATGTTGAATCCGCTTGTCACGTCGTCCATCGTCACCGGGCTTACTCCTGTGATGAACAAACGGTTGACGGCAGAACCCATTCCTGTCGTGGCGGCTTTGATTACATTGAAAAACCTGCGGATATACCCTTCGCCATGCGTCGCTTTTCGATATAAGTCCGTGCCGTAAGTAGAAAGAATGGTATTCGTGAAATTATCGTATTCATCAATCAGGAGGTAGATTTTAATGTCTCCCTTGAGGGTGGCATACGAATTGATGGCAGATAACAGTGCTCCCGGTTCTTCGAGCGTTTCTTCGTTCAGCACGTTCCAGATCTCCTTTCCCAATATATGTTCGTACTTTTGCAGAAAATGTCTTAGTTTCCCGCAACAATGCAACCGGAAAGATTCCTCCACCTCATTGATATTCGAACTCACTTCCGAGAAATTGAATCTCATGATGAGAAACTGGTTATGTATCGGCGTAGGATGCTGCCCGATATACAGATGGCCGAACAATTCGTCGAACTGGTCGGCATACCGAACGTCATAATAAGCCTCCAGCATTGCCAGCGTCAGACTTTTCCCGAAGCGCCGGGGGCGGATCAGGAACAGATAAGACGGTTGCATTTCTATCTTTTCGATAAACATCGTCTTATCCACATAATAATAGTTTTCTTTTTGGATGCGACCGAAATCCGTCAATCCGTATGGTATTTGCTTCATCATATTGCGATTCCTTTCTTTATTCATCATTCATATCGAGCAAATATACGGAAAACGGATGAATGTGACACGTTTAATGCCACTAATTTATCCGTTTATCTGTTATTTCGTGCAAAAACGACTATCCGGAGGAAAAAGCTATTTTGTGGAAAAACGACTATCCGTGGGAAAACTGCCATTTCGCGGGAAAACTACAACTCCAACCCCGTCTGCACCGGAAGCTGCGGGCGTATTGAATTTTCTTTGCGCTCTTCGGCCGAATACTCCACCACCCAATATTCCGTGATGTTGTTGGAGGTCTTCCGTGAGTGGAAATGGTTGTTTTCCAATACCGTGACCAGCATTTGTTTCATCTGTGCGTTGGCTTGTGTGCGTCCGTTCATGCTCAATACCGACAGCAGCTGGGAGGCAGGATACCATTTTGCTTGTATATCGTTTGGTCTGGCTGCCCGGAAATAGAAGAAAAGATTCTCCTCTACCGGATCTTTTTGGCGGAACGCCTCATTGCGGTTGTTGAGAAACGTAATCTCCTGGTTCTCATACCAATATTGAAACCCCTGCCGGTAGAGTGCGTATGCTTGTGCATATATCCCCTGATGGTTGACAGGCGTGTGATAATCTATTTCCAGCAACGTATTAAACAGGATGCGCCTGTTCTCGCCAATGTCCGGCAGACAGTGCGGATTGTTGGTGCTGGCGATGAATGATGCGCGGCGGATGAACGTATAATTCTGGATGTCGTAAACCTTCCGTTCGTTCATCACATCTTGCGTGATGAGACTTTTCAACTCCTGCATGCGTGCGGGAGAGAGCGTATCAAACTCATCCAGATTGATGAGCAGGCAGGACGACATTTGCAGGAGATGGTCTTTGTTGTCGGGACTAATCATGCCGTTGCGATAATAATCCTTCAGCTCCGGTGGGAGGAGATGGCGGACAAAAGTACTCTTGCCTTTTCCCTGTGCGCCGTGGAGCAGCATCAACTGGTGGTTTTGCGCTTCGTCGTCGATGGCACATGCCACCATTCCCACCAGCCAGCGGCGGAAGCTGTCTTCAAAAAAGGCCTGGTCTGCCGCTTTCACTGTTTTTGTCAGTTGGCCGATGTGGTCTGTTTTCCCGTCCCATGTCTGGAGTGAGGTGAAATAATGAATAAACGGGTTGAACGGCTTTGCATAGTCCGAGTCTACCAGTGCTTTCAAATTAGCTTGCGAACTGTATATCTTCTTCATCTGTGCGTTGATATAGAATGTGTTGACATCCTTTGTGCGCAATGTACTGAAAGGCGGCTGCTCTGTTTTAGGGAGATCAGGTATTATTTTCCGGAACTCGATTTGCTCTTTCACCACGTTTCTCCTGATTTCGTAGTGTTCGTCCATAAATTTGATGACCTGGCATATTCTCGGTTGTTGGCTTTCTTCTTCTGCCTGATCGGTCTTTGAGGTGTATTGGTAAGCATTGTGCAAGGGCAGTTCGAGGTCGAAGTCGGGTAGGTCGCCGAAATGACTGTGTGCCAGACTGACGGCTTCCTCTTCCGTGATATGGCGGTGGTAACACTGATTGCCGAGACAATAGAAGAAATTGTCCCGGTTGCCTATCTCGAGACGTTCTTTGCGTTTGGTGTACTCCAGCGCCTTGCGGAAGTCGAGTTGCACTTGCAGGTCGATGGGCGACGCATTCTCCTGCACGGGGAGGAGCGGGGATCGTTTTCCCGAATTCTTGCGCTTCTTGTTTTTACATTCTTCTTCAGTGGGCAGTGTCACTTTTACGGTCAGCGGTTTTACGTTTTCCAGTCGTTCGGTAGAGAGGAAAGCGTCCGGATCGTGCGACACGAAGAATCCGCGTCCCGGGTCGCTTCCGCTGGTGTCTACTTTGGTATTGAGCAGCTTTTCATATTGGCTGCTTGCCAGGGCGTATATGCGGTGGTGGTAGCGTTCGAGGGTGAGGAAGTCTACGGTTCCCAATGCGTTCAGTTCGGTGCGTAAGGCTTCCGCTTCATTGCCGGTAAGATAGACGAAGATCTTTAGCCCGTGCATCCGGGGGCTGACGAAGCTGCCTAGCGTGTCGGGGCAATCGTTCACTAGTTGGCGGAATTCCGGGATCTTTTCTGCCGGCATATCGTCACAGTCGAGCGTGATGATGTCCTGATACTTGTCCAGACTGTAAGCTAGCCTTTCCTTGGCGTAAGTAGCCGTGATGGTGCAGTAGGGCAGTTGCTTCTTCATGTGGTCTGCTTTCACCGTTTCTCCTGCATCCATTGCTTCCCGGAGTCTCCGGATTCTGTCGCGATAGATCTCTCCCCGGATAAATTCGAACATTTGCCGGATACTGATACTTCCTGATACGAGTGATAATCCCCTGTATGTCGTTATTGAGATATTTTCCATTTTAATTATTGATATGAATGTAAGTCGTGTCAATATTAACACACTGCAAAGGACGGCTTTTCATATAGAATAAAAAAACTGCTTTTGGTACTCAAAAAGCAGTTTTTTAACAGTCGGTTCTTTCGTGTTAATCTTCAAGAAGCGTTCTTTTCATTCTTTGTATCTCATAATCAATCTCTTCCACGCTTAATGATTCGTCCGAATCATCCGATTTCTTGAAATCAACAGCCATAAACAACAACTCTGCAAAGTATTTGGGGCTTTTAATGTTAAAAACAGAGTCATGGTCATAACAGAGATGGACAAAGGGGAGGAGAAACTTCTTGCGGTCGCCTGGACTTACCTCTATTCTGTTGGTATACAAATTGTTGACAGTGCCAAGCATTTGCGTGATAAACTGGGATACTTGGGGAAATTCTCCCTTTTCGAGTGTTACAGCCTGTTTGTTCTGGTAAACGAAGCCTTCGGAAAAAATGTCTTTTTTCTCATGATTTTAAGTGTTATTTGATTAGTGTTAAAAAATGTTGGTCTAAAAAGACGCAAAGGTACGTTTTATTTTGTTCCTATCGTTTACTTATACTTTTTATTCTCTTTATATATTTTATTTGATGGAAAAAGCGTGTAATTGAGGTGGAACCCCTCCACCTCAATTACACGCTTTTTCTATATAAAAAGAATATTCTCTCGCGCCTGCGCACGTGTACATTATTAAGTAAGAAAACTAACAGCATTCAATAAGAAAACACACAGCCTGTTTGTCCTCAAGATACCATGTATTATACGGAGTCCCATCATAATGTCGACAGGGCACAGTTGCAGGGCTGGCATTATAAAACAGATATTGGACAGAATACCCCCATAACCGCTTTTGTTTTCATTATAGCTAATCTTGATTTCATTATAGCTAATTCTGATTTCATTATAGCTAATTTCGATTTCATTATAGCTAATTTTATTTTCGTTATAGCTAATCAGCACTTGCCCTAAAGAGATTCATGGCTCATCAAGATACCTCACGATGAGCCGCACCTGCCTTGCACTATAAGCGTGGTCGTTTTTTCCTTCGCCGCCGCTATACATTGCGTCATATAATTCCTTGTTATTTCTGATCCACTCCCTCATTTTTCGCATGGCATACACCAACGGTACATATGGATTATATAAATGTGCCAGCTCCGATTTCAAATACGGACGTATGACAAACGGCTCCTCTGCTATCTCTTCTTTTTCTGCTTTCATATCTTCGGAAAATTAATTTTATCGTATTCCAAATATACGGAAAATCTCCCGCTTGTCCAAGTATATAAGTAAAATAAAATCACTCTGAATAAAAGTAAATACATTCTGAATGAAAGTAAGACAAACTAGGTCAAAGTAAGACAAAGTACGTCATCTCATCCTCTTATAATACACTACCTTTGAGGTGTCGAAAGAAAAAGAAACAGAGCTCGTTCCTCTCTTCCGATATTGATTGCGGCAACCGCAATTTGTAATATTTATTTTTCAATTATTAATTCTCAATTTTTAATTTATCATGGCAATACCATTTAAAAGAATGGGTCGTAAAGACCCGAGAAAGGTTGATGGGGTGGTGAAGTATCATCCGCAACTTGTGACGCAGGGACAGAGTGTAGACCTGGATAAACTTGCTTACACGATGAAAGAGAAAAGTTCCCTGTCGCTGGGTGACATTCAGAGTGTGCTGACTAATCTCGTAGAAGCGATGCGTACGGCGCTGTTCGACGGTAAATCCGTCAATATCCATGATTTTGGTGTATTCAGCCTTTCCGCTACCACGCGGGGAGTGGACACGAAAGATGAGTGTACGATGAAGAACATCAAGACGGTGAACATCAATTTCCGTCCTTCGAGCAGTGTCCGTCCTAATCTGACGTCTACCCGTGCCGGTGAGAAAATCGAGTTTCTGGATCTCGACGCGCCCAAGAAAAAGAAAACCGATGGTGAAGATCCCGGTGATGAAGGTGGCGGAGACTCCGGTGGAGGTAGTGGAGGCGGTAGCGGTGAAGCTCCGGATCCGGCAGCTTAATTCGTAGAGTGCAGATAATGTTTACAACTGATAAGAAAAATAGTGGCACTATGATGAGAAAGATTAATTTGATCGTGATCCACTGTTCCGCCACCCGTGCCGACCGTTCTCTCACCCCGGATGACTTGGAGATG
>NC_021017.1:1036044-1042177 GCF_000210075.1 Bacteroides xylanisolvens XB1A | reverse complement strand
GGATCAAGGCGTGTCCGTGTTTTGAGGTGAAAGCGGAGTTTGGTTTTTTAGGAAGTAGTGTGCAGGTCATAGGAAGTAATGAATCATTTAAAGAGTTCGGAAAGGAGGTGTGTAGAGTTATGGCAAGTAAGAAATCCCTTTGGGATATGATTTTGAAAGTAGTCATCGCGGTGGCGTCAGCAGTAGCAGGCGTATTTGGAGCTAATGCGATGAGTCTGTAAGAAACAGAGGATTAGTTTATTTGAGAGAGGGTGCATAGGTTTTCTATTTCACCCTCTCTATTTTTTTACTCATAAAATAAATCGTATATTTATTTCTTATAAACCAACTTACTCGGAACTCCCTCCCCGAATAAATTATCACCCAGCGTCGTAATCTTATTTCCGGTAGCCAACACATAGCGGAGATTATCGCATCCCATAAAAGCACCGAACTCGATAGCCGTCACACTGGCCGGCAGCTCCAACGTACCGCAAAGGCGACCGCAGTTGCTAAATACACGCTGTCCGATAGATTTCAGATTATGAGGTAATTTCATATTCAGTAGATACTTCTTCTGTGCGAAAGTGAAGTCGGGGATAGCCGTTGCGTTCGTTCTGGAAATATCGACAGAGACGAGATTCGGCATATAATCGCGGATCAGTTTGAAGTCGGCGTTATCCAGCTTGCCCTCAACGGTCAGGAAGTTGATGTCTCTGGGTTGCAGTCCCGCTTTCAGGATCTCTTCTTCCAGTTTGCCCATGGCGCCCACTTGCAGGGTAGTCTCTACCGGTTCCCCCTCGATAAAGGCAAAGTTCTGCCATCTGTCCTTGTAGCGGTAAGAGTCGCTGCTGCCCAGGGGGACGAAGATAGCGGTAACGCTGTCTGCCAACGCTTCCGGCAACAGGTTGGGAGCTGTCTTCTTGCGGATCTGGCAGATTTTCAGGTTCTCGCAACCTTTGAAGGCGGCATCTTCGATATTCTTTGTTTTCTCCGAAAGAATCACTTTCTCCAGCGTGGCTTTGCCTTTGGTCACTCCGTCCACCACATTCGAGAAAGCGTATGCAGGAATGAAGTTCGGCATATAAATATAGAATTTCCCGTTGGGATAAGTGCCCGCTTTTCCGCTGTACATCTTGATTTCAGCGTTCGAAATATCCAATACTTTCAGATTATCAAATTCGTCACGGAGATGGCGGAAGTCCTCCGCGTTCAGTTTGCCGGTCAGTGTGAGATGGGTGACACTGTTGGCTTCCTCTTCAGTCATCATGGAAATCAGCGTGCCGGGCTTACTCACATAATACGTTTTACTCACTTGGGCGGCTGCTCCTAACGCATTAGCGGCCAATAAGAAACTTATCAATAGTAGTTTTATTTTCATAATTTTGTAGATTTGTTCTGACAAATATAGGAAAAATAGAGAATACATGATGTTTTTTTATGTTTTATATCTAATTTTGTAGCCGGATTAACAAATTGTAAAAATGGAGGCAGACAACATTGCTGGGGGCAAAGAACCCAAAAGACTTCCTGTGTGGGCTTGTATCCCGCTGTTTATTGTGATACTTTTCATCCTTCTTGGATTGTATGGTACGCTGGCCCGCGGATGTTTGTCGTTGGTGTTGGGTGTGGAAGCCCGCCATCCGGGAGTGATGGGATACATTATCCTCGAAGCCAGTATGCTGCTCGCCGTTCTGACCGCCGCCATTCCTATGCTCCGCTTCGAACGCCGTCCGTTTTCTGATTTGGGGCTCTCCTTAAAAGGACACGTCAAGGGACTGTGGTATGGCTTCCTGATGGCAATCCTGCTCTATCTGTTCGGCTTCGGAATCTCGTTCGTCTTGGGAGAGATAGAAGTCACCGGTTTCCAGTTCAAGCCGTTGGAGCTGCTGGGCTCGTGGGTGTTTTTCCTGCTGGTCGCCTTGTTCGAAGAGATACTGATGCGCGGCTATATCCTCGGACGCCTATTGCATACCACCATGAATAAATTCCTGGCGCTTTTCATCTCGGCAGCGTTATTCGCCTTTATGCACATCTTCAATCCCGAAATAGCTTTCCTGCCTATGCTCAACCTGTTGCTGGCAGGTATGCTGCTGGGAGCTTCCTATCTATATACGCGGAACCTGTGTTTCCCTATCTCGCTTCATCTTTTCTGGAATTGGATTCAAGGCCCCATCCTCGGTTATCAGGTAAGCGGAAACAACTTCACCACCAGTATGCTGACTTTGCGTATGCCCGAAGAAAACGTACTGAATGGCGGAGCCTTCGGTTTTGAAGGCTCGCTCATTTGCACAGTACTTATGATTGTATTTACGATTCTGATCGTGTGGTGGGGAGAGAAAAGAGAAGCAATCAGTCTTGCGGTACCCCGATCATGCTAAGTTGAATCCGTTTCCGGTCATAATCTACATTCATCACCCTCACCATGACGTGCTGATGGATGGACACCACTTCTGTCGGGTCGGAAATGAACCGTTCCGCTAATTGAGAAAGGTGCACAAGGCCGTTCTCCTTAATTCCTATATCGACAAACGCCCCGAAATTGGTGATATTGCCTACAATGCCCGGAAGAATCATCCCTTCGCGCAAATCGGCTATGGTGCGTACATTCTTGTCGAACTCGAAGACTTTGATAGCCTTGCGCGGGTCACGTCCCGGCTTGTCGAGCTCCTGCAGAATGTCCTGTAAGGTAGGCAGGCCGACGGTAGGAGTGATGTAGTCGGAAATATTGATCTTCCGGCGAAGTTCCTTGTCGGCTATCAACTCGTCGATGGTGCATTTCAGGTCTTTGGCCATTTGTTCTACGATGTGGTAACTTTCCGGATGCACGGCGGTATGATCCAACGGATTTTTAGCTCCGGGGATGCGAAGAAATCCTGCGCATTGCTCAAAGGCTTTGGCGCCCATGCGCGGCACTTTCATCAGTTCTTTCCGCGAACTGAAAGCTCCGTTCTCTGCCCGGTAATTGACAATGTTCTGTGCCAGTTGGGGGCCCAAGCCGGAAATATAGGTAAGCAGATGACTGCTTGCCGTATTGAGATTTACCCCGACCAGGTTCACGCAATTCTCTACCGTCTGATCGAGTGCTTTCTTCAGCTTCGTCTGGTCTACATCGTGTTGGTATTGACCCACGCCGATAGACTTTGGATCTATCTTCACCAACTCTGCCAACGGATCCATCAGGCGGCGTCCGATGGAGACTGCCCCACGCACCGTTACGTCGTAATCCGGAAACTCGTCACGAGCAATTTTGGAAGCCGAATAAATGGAAGCCCCCTGCTCGCTGACTACAAACACGGGTATCTGACGGTCGAAACTCTGACTGTTGATGAAATCTTCCGTCTCCCGGCTTGCCGTTCCGTTGCCGATGGAGATGGCTTCTATCTGGTAGGCCTCAATCATCTTGCGAAGTTTCGAAGCAGCCTCGCCGGTCTTGTTGATCGGAGGATGCGGATAGATATTCTCATTATGCAACAGATTGCCTTGTGCGTCGAGACAAACCACCTTACATCCGGTACGGAATCCGGGGTCGATGGCGAGCACCCGTTTTTGTCCCAATGGCGGAGCGAGAAGAAGTTGGCGGAGGTTTTCGGTGAATACGCGAATTGCTTCATCGTCGGCTTTCTCTTTGGATTGGGCGGCAAATTCTGTCTCAATGGAAGGCTTGAGCAACCGTTTGTAAGCATCCGTCGTGGCTTCGCCCACTTGCCGGCTACATTCGTTGTTGCCACGTACGAATTGGCGTTCCAAACGTTCGATGCAGGCCTCGTCGTCGGGATTGATAGACACTTTCAGCAACCCTTCCGACTCTGCCCGGCGGATGGCGAGCAGACGGTGGGACGTGCAACGTTTCAGTGGCTCGGAGAAATCGAAATAATCGCGGTATTTCGCTGCTTCTTCCTCTTTTCCTTTGACTAGTTTGGCCGTAATCTCTGCCTGTCGCCCAAACTGGTTACGTACCGCGTTGCGGGCACGCTCGTCTTCGTTCACCTGCTCCGCGATAATGTCACGCGCACCTTTCAGCGCGTCTTCCACATCTTTCACTTCACCTTTTACAAAGGAAGCAGCTTTGGCGCTAAGGTTGTTTTCCCGTTGCAACAGCAGGATGGTGGCAAGCGGCTCCAGCCCTTTCTGGCGGGCCACTTCGGCACGTGTCTTCCGTTTGGGTTTGTAAGGGAGGTATATATCTTCCAGTTCCGTCGGGTTCCAGGTGTCGTTGATGCGTTTCTCCAGTTCCGCAGTCAGTTTGCCCTGTTCGGTGATGGTGCCGAGAATCGTTTCTTTCCGTTTGGCTATGTCGCACAACTTATCGTGTTGCTCTTTGATCTGCTCTATTTGCACCTCATCCAGCCCGCCAGTGGCTTCTTTGCGGTATCGGCTGATGAAAGGAATCGTAGCACCTTCGCCCAAAAGATGGAGCGTGCTGCTTATTTGTCTTTCCGGTATGCCCAGAAATCCGGAAATCATCTTGTGAAATAATTCCATAATTTGTATTTTTTGACAGTAAATGAGCGACAAAAATACATATAAATCTGTTAAACCCGACAAGTTTTACTATATTTGCAACTCAATTAATGAATTAACACATCAAAACTGCATTATTATGCTGGGACGTCTTGGATATTTTTTTATCTGTTTTCTTTGGCTCCTGCAGTCATCGAAGGTCTTGGCTGTCTCTAACGATAAGAAACCTATTCTGATTATCTGTTCTTATAATCCGGCAGCGCACCAAACATCGGTCACTATTTCCGATTATATGGATGAATATAGTAAGTTGGGAGGACAGCGCGACATCATCATCGAGAATATGAACTGTAAAAGCTTCTCGGAAGCTCCGCTATGGAGCAAAATGATGACACAGATTCTTGCTAAATACCAAGGGGAAAAGCATCCGGCGCAGATTATCTTGTTAGGTCAGGAAGCATGGGCCGCTTATTTGTCGCAGCGGGATGAAATGCAGGTGAAAGTGCCCGTGATGTGCAGTCTGGCGAGTAGCAACGTGGTGATATTGCCGGAAGATACCGTGGGAAGCCTGGATAGCTGGATGCCCGAATCAGTCGATCTCTTCGATGACCATCTGAATATCCCCGAACTCAAATCGGGATTTATCAACCAATATGATATAGAAGGTAACCTCCGGATGATTCAAGCCTTCTATCCGAAAACGAAACACATTGCCTTTATTTCGGACAACACGTATGGCGGAGTGACCATGCAAGCATTGGTGCGAAAAGAAATGAAGAAATTCCCCGATCTGGATTTGATTCTGATGGATGGACGGAAACATTCTATTTATACCATCGTTGAGGAGTTGAGGCAACTGCCCGAAAACACGGTGATCCTGGTGGGAACATGGCGGGTGGATATGAACGAGGGGTATTTCATGAGAAATGCCACGTATGCCATGATGGAAGTTACCCCTACCATTCCGACTTTTACCCCTTCATCGGTGAGTCTCGGTCATTGGGCGATAGGAGGGGTGTTGCCCGACTACCGGAAAGTGGGTGGAGAGATGGCTATGGAGTCTGTACGGATGGATACGCACCCGCAGGATACGGCGAAACATCTTTCGGTAATCGGCTGCAAAGCGGTATTGGATAGCCGGAAGGTGAAGGAATGGGGGCTGGACCCGGCGGTATTGCCTTTTAAAGTGCAGCTTGTCAACCAGCCGGTTTCGTTCTATCAGCAATATACTTATCAGATATGGTCTGCCTGTGCTTTGTTTGTGATTCTGGTGCTCGGCTTGTGCATCTCTCTCTTCTATTATTTCCGTACGAAACGCCTGAAGGATGAGCTGCTGAAATCGGAGAAGGACTTGCGCGTAGCAAAAGACAGGGCGGAAGAGTCCAATCGTCTGAAGAGTGCTTTCCTTGCCAATATGAGCCATGAGATACGGACACCGTTGAATTCGATTGTAGGATTCTCGGATGTATTGGCCGTTGGCGGTAGCACGGAGGAGGAACAGCAGTCTTATTATCAGATTATCAAAACCAATTCGGATTTGTTGCTTCGGCTGATTAACGATATTCTCGACCTTTCGCGTTTGGAGGCCAACCGGGTGACGCTGACTTGGGAGGAATGTGACGTGGTGCAGTTGTGCAGCCAGGTGGTGGCGTCTGTTAGTTTTTCGCGGCAGTCGTCGGAAAACCAGTTC
>NC_021017.1:1031206-1035776 GCF_000210075.1 Bacteroides xylanisolvens XB1A | reverse complement strand
AAAACCAGTTCTTGTTTACCACTTCTTTCGAATCTTTCCGGATGGTGACGGATGTGCAGCGTATGCAGCAAGTGATGATTAACCTGCTGTCCAACGCCAACAAGTTTACGAAATGCGGTAAGATCACATTGGACTTTTCTGTGAACGAGGAAACGCAAATGGCTGTCTTCTCGGTGACGGACACCGGATGCGGCATCCCGAAAGAAAAACAGGGACTTGTGTTCGAGCGTTTTGAGAAACTGAATGAATATGCCCAGGGTACCGGACTGGGATTGTCTATCTGTAAATTGATTGTGCACAAATGGAAAGGAAGTATATGGATCGACCCTGACTATACCGGTGGGGCGCGGTTTGTATTCTCTCATCCGTTAAATCTAAATATAGAAAAAGAATGAAACGAATCGTATTAATTTATGGCTTGCTTCTCTGCCTCGCTCTGTCTGTTGCGGCGCAGGAAAAGGTGGTGAAACTGAAGATTGTAGAAACAAGTGATGTACATGGCAATTATTATCCTTATAATTTTATAACCCGCCACGAGTGGAAGGGGAGTCTCGCACGGGTTTATTCTTTCGTGCAGAAAGAGCGCGAACAATATAAGGAGAATCTGATATTGCTGGATAACGGCGATATTTTGCAGGGACAGCCCACTGCCTATTACTATAATTATATAGATACGGTGTCTCCCCATCTTTGCTCGGAAATGATGAATTACATGAAGTATGATGCCGGCAACATGGGTAACCATGACGTGGAAACGGGACGTGCCGTTTTCGACCGTTGGATCACCACTTGTGATTTCCCAGTGTTGGGTGCCAACATCATAGATACATCTACGGGACAGTCCCATCTGGCTCCTTACAAAGTGTTGGAACGTGATGGCGTGAAGATCGTGGTATTGGGAATGATTACTCCTGCCATCCCTGCATGGCTCTCCGAAAACCTGTGGAAAGGATTGCGTTTCGACGATATGGAAGAGACGGCACGCAAATGGATGAAGGTTATCCGTGAAAAAGAGAACCCGGATTTGGTGATCGGCTTGTTCCATGCCGGACAGGAGGCTTTCAAAATGTCGGGCAAATACAACGAGAACGCTTCTCTCAACGTAGCGAAGAATGTGCCGGGATTCGATATCGTATTGATGGGGCACGATCATTCCCGCGAATGTAAGAAGGTGATGAATGTTGCCGGAGACTCGGTGTTGATTATCGATCCGGCCAGCAATGGGATTGTTTTGTCTAATGTAGATGTGACCTTGAAACTGAAAGATGGAAAGGTGCAGAGCAAGGATATCAAGGGTGTCTTGACGGAAACGGAGGCTTACGGAATCAGCGAGGACTTTATGAAGCGTTTTGCCCCGCAATATGAAACGGTGCAGAAGTTCGTTTCGAAGAAGATCGGCACTTTTACCGAAAGTATCTCCACTCATCCTGCTTTCTTCGGCCCTTCTGCCTTTTATCGACCTGATACATACCTTGCAGCTCGACATCACCGGTGCCGACATCTCGTTTGCCGCTCCGCTTTCGTTTGACTCGGAAATAAAGAAGGGGGATGTATTTGTAAGTGATATGTTCAATTTATATAAGTATGAGAACATGCTGTATGTGATGACTCTGTCCGGAAAGGAGATTAAGGATTTCTTGGAGATGTCTTATTATATGTGGACGAACCGGATGAAATCGCCGGAAGATCATCTGCTCTGGTTCAAGGAGAAACGTCGTGAAGGTGCGGAGGATAGAGCGTCTTTCCAGAATTATAGTTTTAATTTCGACTCGGCTTCGGGCATTATTTATACGGTGGATGTCACTAAACCGCAGGGCGAGAAGATAACGATTACAAGCATGGCTGATGGTTCTCCTTTCCGCATGGATAAGATATATAAGGTGGCCTTGAATTCTTACCGTGGCAATGGTGGCGGAGAATTGCTGACGAAAGGGGCGGGCATCCCGCAGGAGAAGTTGAAAGACCGCATTATTTTCTCTACGGATAAGGATCTCCGTTTCTACCTGATGAATTACATTGAGGAGAAAGGAACGATGGACCCGAAAGCGCTCAATCAGTGGAAGTTTGTCCCGGAAAAGTGGACGGTGCCGGCTGCCAAACGTGATTATGAATATCTGTTCCGGTCTGTTCGATAAGTATCTAAAAGTGTTCATTATGTCCGATAATGCTCCCGATTGGCTTGTATATCTGATTAAATGCTGGTATATTTGTCGCCAAAAAAAGAGAGAGTATGGATATTCAAAGTGTTCCGAAAGTAGGTATTTCTTCGGTAGTTCATTCTAAACATATAGATGCCGACAACATTGATGTTGTTGATAATGATATAGCGCTTTTCGATACGGAGAGCGTTATATCGTTGTATAACGGGCCTACCAAACTGGAAGTGTTGACGGTGGGGCTTTGTCTGGAGGGTACCGGTACTTTTAAGATTAGTCTGCGTGAATTTCAATTGTGTCCTGGATTGATGGTGATAGCACTGCCTAATCAGATTATCGAGCAGCGGTATTTCAGTCCCGATTTTAAAGGCATTTTCTTTGCTGTGTCGAAGAACTTGCTGGAAACGTTGCCTAAGATCGGAAATGTGCTTTCTTTGTTTTTCTATCTGAAAGATTATCCGTGTTTCGACCTCACTCCGCACGAGCAGGAGGTGGTGAAGGAGTATCACGCGTTTATCAGGAAACGGTTGAGGAATAAGGAAGCTTTATATCGTAGGGAAGTGGTAATGGGACTGATGCAGGGGTTCTTTTTCGAGCTTTGCACTATTTTTACTAATCATGCACCTGCAAACGCTACTACGATGAAGAATAAAAGCCGGAAAGAGTATATCTTCGAACGCTTTTATGAGTCTCTGGTGGAGTCTTACCAGTCTGAACGCAGCGTAAAATATTATGCCGACCAACTGTGTCTGACGCCGAAACATCTTTCGGGAGTCGTGAAAGAAGTCAGCGGAAAAACGGTGGGAGAGTGGATTGACGAGTTGGTGATTCTGGAAGCGAAAGCCCTCCTGAATTCTTCAAGTATGAATATACAGGAGATTGCCGACCGGCTGAATTTTGCAAACCAGTCTTTCTTTGGGAAATATTTCAAGCATTACACCGGTATGTCTCCAAAAGAATACCGGAAAAGTCGCTAAAATCATAGAACACCGGAGCGTACACGGCTTAGTGTCTCCGGTGTCATCAGAAGATAGGAAGCGATGTGTGCCAGAGGAGCGCGTTTGATGATTTCCGGATGTGTTTCGAGCAGGAGGTTATAGCGTTCGCGAGCGGATTCGAAACGCCAGGAGTCTGCTTTAACCTGTGATACAATTAAAGAGTATTCCAATATCTTTTGATAGAACATGTTGATTTCCCAGTTCTCCCTCGCTAATTTTTGTATCATGTCGCGGGGGAATAAGTAAATAATGGAAGGTTCAAGAGTTTCCACGATTAGCCGGGTGGGTACTTGTTTCAGAAAACTTTCAATGCACATCACGATACATCCTTCGTATGAGAAATGTTCGGTCACGTCTTTCCCGTTTTTGTAATAGTACTGCCTAAGCATGCCTTTTCCTACAAAAACAAGTTCGTGGGCTACTTCTCCTTCGTTGAGCGCTATGGCTCCTTTGGGGAATTCTTCACGAATCAGTATGCTTTCTATCTGCCGTCTTCCTTCTATACTCATCTCCGGAAAGCGGGAATTGACAACAGCATTTACAGTCTCTCTTAATAGTGTATCCATGTCTTTTCTGTCTTGATGTGTGCAAAAATACTAAAAACGGTTGACATAAATCAAGGGTGGTATAAAAAAGATGTATATTTGTCCGCAAAATCAAGAAGTAAGGTGATTATGAATAAGATAATAGGCTTGGCAGTGTTGCTGTTTTGTTTGAGTGGCTGCGTAAGGGATAATGATGCTATTTATTATCCGGTTGGCAACGTGGATGTGGAAAGAGGCGGTCCGGCTTTGGAGGCAGGAAAGGGAGATTTGATAGCCCGAAGTTATAATACCGAAGATTATGTGTTGGACACGCTTGCGCAGTATCCGGGTGACCCGACTCTCGGTAAACTGACATTTATGATTAACCTGAAAAATCAGTTGGCGGATCAGGAAGTAGATGGATTTAATGGCGTCGGCCGGTCTAAACTAACGATGAGCCTTGGATATAAAGACGGTAACTATCCGGTAGAAAGTCAAGTCCCTGTTTATACCTCGTCTGATGTGACTGCCAGTTATGCAATCAAACTCCGCTTGAAAGGGGAATTGACCTTGACGGGAGACGAATGGATGATTGACTATGTGTATGCCCAATTAGCGGGCTTATTCCAGCCTTATCCGCCTACGTCTTTCCCGGAAGTGTTTATGTGTAAAGGAGGTGAGCAACCATTCGCTACTTTCGATTCTTTCCGTAGAACTTGGACATTTGATATAACCTATGATCGTTCCGACCTTTCTTTCAGCCAACTGTATTTCAACTTGTTCGTAAACCTGGCCGGGCAGAGGAGGGAAGAAAGAGTCCGGTTGAGAATAGATAAAGAATCTTGCTTTGAGATCTATAAAGAAAAAGAGGAAATGTAGTTTAACTGCATTT
>NC_021017.1:1024436-1030979 GCF_000210075.1 Bacteroides xylanisolvens XB1A | reverse complement strand
TTTCTTTATAGGTAGGTACATTAATGGGATAGCACGATAATAATTCAAGATGAATATTTGCATTAAATTTGCATTTTTCTTTTGAAAATACTTCTTTATAACGCCTAAAAACGATACTTTGATATAGATATAGGGCAATAAAAAAGCCTCTTACTTGCTAGTAAGAGGCTGATAATCAGATAGTAGTGGGTACGAGAATCGAACTCGTATTACATGCGTGAGAGGCATGTGTCCTAACCGTTAGACGAACCCACCGGAGTTTGATAGATTAAAAAGAGCCAAGTCTTTAAAACTTAGCTCTTTTTTATATTGAGATTTTTTGCGGAAGCTGGGGGATTCGAACCCCCGGTACCCTTACGAGTACGTCAGTTTAGCAAACTGGTGGTTTCAGCCACTCACCCAAACTTCCTTGAACCCGCATTCTCTCTCAAATGCGGTGCAAATATAGGGGGAACTTTTGGACTACGCAAATCTTTTAGCAAGATTTTTTTTACCTATTTTTTGTAAAATGAGATAACCTGCTATGTTTCAAATGTTAAACGGAAGAATTTTTTTTCGAAAGCTTTTAATTTTTATCGATGGAATGGGAACTTGAAACATATTGACGCTATCCGCTTATTATAGTGACGGTATCTTCATGGGATAGGGTAAACATCCGGATGGGATAGTGACGGTATATTTGACGTAAGAAAAGGACATAAAAAAAGGCTATCTATCCCAGACAGCCAATCTTTTTGTTAACCTTAAATCTAATACTATGAAAAACACAGTACAAATATACGGACTTCTGTCAACTTTGCAAATAAAACAAGAAAAAAGAGATGTTTTATAACATTGATTAAATATTTGATTCCTCGATTCTATTTTTATTAAGACTTTCGGCGTTTTGAATGCTATATTCCCAATATTTATCACATAATTTCAGATAGCTGGTCTCGGCACTCTTGCCACCTAAAGAAATAGCGTACATCTTTGTCTGTTTCGCTTTTGCGTGTTCGATGGTTCGGGATAGTAGTTGATCGACAGGACGCATCTCAAAGTCCGATACGGTGATAATGTCCGCTTCCATATATCCTTCTTCGCTGATCTTTCGCAAAGCATGTGTGATAACAGGTTCCATATCGGTTCCGCCATGAAAGGATTGGCATAAGAAATCGACCAGGCGATCGAAACTGCTGCCTAAGTCTGTGATTTCAATGCACTCGATATCATCGGAAAACAGGATGACGTAACATTTTCGATGTTGCACTTCCGTCAGTTCGGCAATGGCAAGTAGGGTGGATTTCGCGATTCTTTCCCGTTCGCCTGCCATGGAACCGGAAGTGTCCAGACAAACAATGAAAGGGCCTTCGGCTTCTTCGGAAACTTCGTTCCCTATTGTTTTCTTGTCGTTGATGGTTTGCTTTTCGTGTGATTGATAGTCGATGACTTGCAATCTCTTCTCAATGAAACGCTCAAAGAAAATGGGTTGCAGACTTTTTTCGGCCAGATAACAATATTCCAAGGGAAGAAGGCTGTTTAAGTCGTTTCCTTCGCAAATACCTGTAATATCGCTTCGGGTGGCATGAGATATAATTTGTTCCCGATGAATACCGGCAGTCATTTTGAAACGTTTCCGGCTGCTTTGGTGTTTCTTGCCCAAGATTTCTACCAGTTCACGGATAACGGGATTTCGTTTGATCGTTTCTTCGTATTCTAAAATCTGTTCTGCTATCTGTTTATGGTTGCGGAGTAACCAGACGAGGCGTGAGCCGCCACGTACCGGAAGATTTTTGGCAAGTGATAGCTGAAGACGGTAGAAATCATCACAAAGCCGCTCGATATGTTCCATCTGATAGTTGAACTCGTTGTTCGAGAGCAGTGTGTGCCATTTGTCGAAGAAGAGAGTCCGCAACGCTTTCCATTCTTTAGAGCGCGGGCTGATTGCGTCAAAACGCTGGAGGTAGTATTTTACGTTGAGGTCTACCAGGTGATATTTCATCGAGAACGGGTAGGCGCTGTTTTTTAGGAATTGGAGAAACTTGGTGTCGGATGCTTCATTCATTTCATGAAAGTATTCCCATTGCGACGCGTAGTGGGAGTAGAAATCTTGCAGGGAGGGTTGCGTGTGACGAAAATACCGGTGAATGTCCGCATCCAGTTCTTCGGGACGGATAATCAGGTTGTGCAGTTGTTCGTCGTACACATCGTAGGCTATTCCCTGCAATTTCTCATAATAAATGTCTTGCAGGTGTTTGAGCCTAATACTCTCTGTTCTCTTGTTCATGGGCGTGAGCGATGATGCGGAGTTCGTTCCGGTAATTCTCTATGATATGTGCAGTCTCTCCTAAAATTCGTTTGATCTTGCTTTTTTGCGATGAGCTTAAGAAAAGATGCTCCTTTGTATATGCTGTTTCCCGCTCGGAGATTGTTTTATATTCCACTTCCATTTGATGCAGCAAGTCGATCACTTCCTGCAATGTAAATTCGAACGGAGTGTTGCCATCCTGTTGTGCAGGCAAAGGATCACAATTGTCATAACATAGTAACGGATATTCCTGATTGTTGACGAAAACAGACCGTCTTCCTTTTCGGAGGGAATAGATATTCTTTTGCGCGATATTTCTGTTCTTTACAAAATCGTAGGCTTTCAGGATTTTGTTGACCGGACGGAATTTATCCTGCTGGATATAAAACAGCCGGTTGCTGTCTTTCTTCAAAGACTGGTAATCGGAAGCAAAAATGAGTAGATTTCCGGCAATGTGATAACCTTCTATGCGATGATAGAAGGTGTCTACGACCTGAATTCCCGGATCGCTAAGTTCACGCAGGCTGTGTTCGGACTTCATGTTTTCTTTCAGTGTGTCCAGTTTTTGTTCCAGCCGTTTTTCTCCTAACAGATAGGTATTGATGCCCCGTGCTATCGACTGTTCTACAATTTCTTCGATAATGGGGAGCTGCGAAATTTCATCCCATAGGCAGGCGCTCATCAACAGGCAGTCGGAGAAATGAATTCCCGGAGATTCATTCAGATAGGCTGATGTGCGGAGCAGACCTACTATTTTCTTCCAGCGGCGGTCGGATACATAGATAGGAGGGGTGTTTTCATCCCGTCCTGTGTTGTATTGTTCAATTTCTCGTTTGATATTGTGAATCAGCTCGAAGATGGTATAGTGAATACCTACTTTTTCGCTTTCAGCTTGTATCTGGTTGTATAATTCATCGTTCACCTGGAGCTTTTCAGGGATTTCAGGTTCTATTTCCCGCGTAGAAGAAATCATCTGATCGAACGCATATTCCTGTTCGATACATCCGACAAACTGACGGATCAGGAAACGGTCGTATAAGGCTTCCAGTCCTTCACCTTTTGCCGGCAGTTCGTTGGAAGCGGCAATTAATGCTTTCAGGGGTACACGCACCGTAAATTGTCCGTTGCGGTATATCTTTTCATTGATTACCGTCAAAAGGGAATTTTGGATAGCAGGGCCGGCCTTCCATATTTCATCCAGAAAGACAATTGATGCTGTCGGCAGGTATCCTTTTGTGATGCGTTCGTACGTATCTTCATCCTTCAATTTTGAAATGGAGACGGGGCCGAATATTTCGTCCGGTGTACTGAAGCGGGACATCAGATACTCAAAAGCATCTGCGTCTTTAAATGCCAGTTTGAGCCTGCGTGCTACCAAACTTTTAGCTACTCCCGGAGGGCCCAGCAGAAAGATACTTTCCCCTGCCATGGCGGATAGCAGAGACAGTGCGATGGTATGCTCTTTTTCGAATACTCCCTCATTGAGAGACTTCAATAATTGGGTGATATGTGATTTGATAGACTTCATGCGACGGATAATTTCATGTGTTGTTAGCAAGAGGCAAAGATACAAGAATTCTTTGAAATAGACTTCGCCGGAGGGATTTACTCCTAGATTTAGGCAATTTCCTCCTGATAAGTAGGAGTTTTCAGTTTCATGGGGAAAATTCATTCTCTACTTTTGTTCTATCGAAAGATAAATGATATATAATAATTAGAGAACCATTAAAAATAAAGGAATATGAAAACGAGCACATTTAAATACTTCGGTTTGGCGTTGATGGCTATATTGATGGTAAGTTTTACCTCTTGCGAAGTGGAAATAGACAGTTTCTATGATGATGATAATAATGGTGCAGGGTACTATAACCGTTCGGCTGATTTATGTAGCCGTACCTGGGTTAGTTTCTACCGCGACATGGACGGTAACTATTGCCGTCAGGAACTGGATTTCTTTTTAGACCGTACCGGAATCGACTATATACGGGTGGAATATCCTAATGGAACAGTCGATCAATATGAATATAATTTCCGTTGGAGTTGGGAAAATTATGCACAGACTTCCATTCGTATGTCATACGGACCGAATGATGTTTCATACCTGGATGATGTATATATCGGTGGAAACAGATTGAGCGGTTATCTGGACGGACGAAATAACTTTGTGGAGTTTCAAGGGAAAAGATGAGACGTAAAGCAAGATGAAGCGTAAAGCAGGAAGAAACGTGAAGCAGGAAGAAATAAGAAAAGGTTAAGAAATTAGGAGAGATAAAGAAATTAGAAAAAGATAAAGAGATAGGTAAGCGTAAGGAAGAAACAGGTAAAAAAGCATCTTTGGAAGGATAACAAGATGCGGGTAAAAAGAGAAAGGATAAGATTGTTAAGATAGAAATATAACAGATATTAGAAACAAAATAACAGGTAACAGTGTAAAAGGGTAATCAATAAGATTTCAGGATATATGAATCAGGGTATAATTGGGGCGCGAAATGAAAGCTTAAAAGTTTTGAACCGGACTAAATAGTTTTTATCTTTGCGCCCTATTAGTTTTTATATACATGGAGTGGTTATATAGTCTATTCATCGAACATTCTGCCTTACAGGCTGTTGTGGTACTTTCACTGATTTCTGCCATTGGTTTGGGCTTGGGAAGAGTGCATTTCTGGGGAGTTTCCCTAGGAGTCACTTTTGTTTTTTTTGCGGGTATCCTGGCCGGCCATTTCGGGCTTTCGGTCGATCCGCAGATGTTAAACTACGCAGAAAGTTTCGGACTGGTCATTTTCGTTTATTCCCTCGGGCTACAAGTCGGTCCCGGTTTTTTTTAGCTCTTTCCGTAAAGGCGGGGTAACGCTGAATATGTTGGCGTTGGGAGTCGTTCTGCTGGGAACGTTGTTGACGGTGGTGGCTAGTTATGCAACGGGTGTCTCTCTTCCTGATATGGTGGGCATCCTTTGTGGAGCAACGACAAACACTCCGGCATTGGGAGCTGCGCAACAAACTCTGAAACAGATGGGAATAAACAGCAGTACGCCTGCTTTAGGATGTGCGGTGGCCTATCCGATGGGAGTAGTCGGCGTAATTCTTGCCGTTTTATTAATCCGTAAAGTATTGGTCCGCAAAGAAGACTTGGAGATAAAAGAGAAAGACGATGCGAACAAAACTTATATTGCAGCGTTTCAAGTACACAATCCTGCTATTTTCAATAAAAGTATCAAGGATATAGCTCGTATGAGTTACCCGAAGTTTGTCATATCCCGTTTGTGGCGTGACGGACATGTCAGTATTCCGACTTCAGACAAAATTCTGAAAGAAGGTGACCGTCTGCTGGTGGTAACTGCGGAAAAAGACGCTTTGGCCCTGACAGTGCTTTTTGGTGAACAGGAAAATACGGATTGGAATAAAGAGGACATTGACTGGAATGCGATTGACAGCGAATTGATCTCGCAGCGTATCGTTGTCACCCGTCCCGAACTGAATGGTAAGAAACTCGGTGCACTCCGGTTGAGAAACCATTACGGAATTAATATCAGCCGTGTTTACCGGTCGGGGGTGCAACTGCTTGCTACTCCAGGATTGATACTTCAGTTGGGCGACCGCCTGACAGTGGTGGGCGAGGCTGCTGCTATCCAGAATGTGGAGAAAGTATTGGGAAATGCCGTGAAAAGCTTGAAAGAGCCCAATCTGGTTGTTATATTTATCGGTATCGTGCTTGGTTTGGCACTGGGGGCTATTCCTTTCTCTTTTCCGGGTGTCAGTACTCCTGTGAAGTTGGGATTAGCGGGCGGACCGATCATTGTCGGTATCCTTCTGGGGACTTTTGGACCACGGATACACATGATTACCTATACCACCCGTAGTGCGAACCTGATGTTGCGTGCCTTGGGACTTTCCATGTACCTTGCTTGTCTGGGACTGGATGCCGGAGCTCACTTTTTCGATACCGTATTCCGTCCGGAAGGCTTATTATGGATTGGTTTGGGAGCCGGATTGACTATCATTCCAACAGTGTTGGTTGGATTCGTGGCCTTCAAGATGATGAAGATCGATTTCGGTTCTGTATCCGGTATGTTGTGCGGAAGTATGGCAAATCCGATGGCACTGAACTATGTAAACGATACAATCCCCGGCGACAACCCATCCGTAGCCTATGCGACTGTTTATCCGCTATGTATGTTCCTGCGGGTAATTATCGCCCAAGTGTTGTTGATGTTCTTGTTAAATTGAGAATGGTACATTGCTGAATCGTAATTAGTAAC
>NC_021017.1:1016435-1023990 GCF_000210075.1 Bacteroides xylanisolvens XB1A | reverse complement strand
CTCAAAGTAACATAACTCCTGAAAGCATTGTGGGCGATCTCCGTTACCTGCAACTGCTTTCCCGAAGTTTTCCTACGATTGCCGATGCTAGTACGGAAATAATCAATCTGGAGGCTATCTTAAATCTACCTAAAGGGACAGAGCATTTCCTGACTGACATTCATGGAGAATACGAGGCTTTTCAGCACGTACTGAAAAACGCTTCAGGTGCGGTAAAACGTAAAGTAAATGAAATATTCGGCAACACTCTCCGCGAGGCTGAAAAGAAAGAAATCTGCACGTTGATTTACTATCCCGAAGAGAAACTTCAATTAGTGAAAGCCCGTGAAAAGGACCTGGATGATTGGTATCTGATTACCCTGAACCAGCTGGTGAAGGTCTGTCAGAATGTATCTTCCAAATATACCCGTTCGAAGGTTCGTAAATCGCTGCCTGCCGAGTTCTCTTATATTATTCAGGAATTATTGCACGAATCGTCCATCGAGCCGAACAAGCATGCCTATATCAATGTAATTATCAGCACGATTATCACTACCAAGCGTGCCGACGATTTCATTATCGCGATGTGCAATCTGATTCAGCGTCTGACCATTGATTCTCTTCATATCGTAGGCGATATTTACGACCGTGGCCCTGGCGCGCATATCATCATGGATACGTTGTGCAATTACCATAACTTCGATATTCAATGGGGAAATCATGATATTCTCTGGATGGGGGCAGCTTCCGGTAACGATAGTTGTATTGCCAACGTGATACGTATGTCCATGCGCTACGGCAACCTGGGCACGCTTGAAGACGGATACGGAATCAATCTGCTTCCATTGGCTACTTTTGCAATGGATACGTATGCCGATGATCCTTGCACCATCTTCATGCCGAAGATGAACTTTGCCGACGCTCATTATAATGAAAAGACTTTGCGCCTGATCACTCAAATGCATAAAGCCATTACCATTATCCAGTTTAAGCTGGAAGCCGAAATCATCGATCGTCGTCCGGAGTTCGGGATGACCAACCGCAAACTGCTGGAAAAGATTGATTTTGAGCGTGGCGTCTTTGTATACGAAGGAAAAGAATACGCTTTGCGCGATACCAACTTCCCGACCGTAGATCCTGCCGATCCTTACCGGTTGACGGAAGAAGAACGCGAATTGGTAGAAAAGATTCATTATTCATTTATGAATAGTGAAAAGCTGAAGAAACACATGCGTTGCCTGTTTACATACGGCGGAATGTATCTGGTTTCAAATTCGAATCTTCTTTATCACGCTTCTGTTCCTCTGAATGAGGATGGCAGCTTTAAGCATGTCAAAATACGTGGTAAGGAGTATTGGGGGCGTAAATTGCTGGATAAAGCCGATCAACTGATTCGTACTGCGTATTTCGATGAAGAAGGGGAGGAGGATAAGGAATTTGCTATGGATTACATTTGGTATATGTGGTGTGGTCCGGAAGCTCCCTTGTTCGATAAGGATAAGATGGCAACCTTTGAGCGTTATTTCGTAGAAGATAAAGAATTGCATAAAGAGAAGAAAGGTTATTATTATACATTGCGTAACCGGGAAGATGTCTGCGATCAAATTTTGGCAGAGTTTGGAGCTTCCGGTCCTCATTCGCATATCATCAACGGTCATGTGCCTGTGAAAACGATTCAGGGAGAACAGCCAATGAAAGCCAATGGCAAGCTTTTCGTTATTGATGGCGGATTCTCAAAAGCTTATCAGCCGGAAACGGGAATTGCGGGATATACGCTTGTTTATCACTCTCATGGTATGCAGCTTGTGCAGCACGAGCCGTTCCAGTCTCGTCAGAAAGCTATTGAAGAGGGACTTGATATCAAATCTACCAACTTTGTCTTGGAATTCAATTCGCAACGGATGATGGTGAAAGATACCGATAAAGGAAAAGAACTGGTGACTCAAATACAGGATTTGAAGAAATTGCTCGTTGCTTATCGTACAGGTTTGATTAAAGAAAAGGTATAATAGATAAAAGTGAACTGCACTCCTAAAGTTTTGTATCTAACTTTTAGGAGTGCAGTTCAACTATAATAAGGGGAGATTTTCTTTTTAGGGACCATTCGAGTGCCCCTTTTTTATTATAAATCAATGGCCATTATATACATATCATAACCCTTGGCCCAATAGTCTTTTCTTATTTCTTTCAATGTAAATCCCTGTTTTTCGTAGAATTTATAAGCTAATTGTGAAGTTCTAACAGTTATTTTTTGAATACCATTAATAGACTTTATTTTTTCAATTCTATATTTTAGTAATTGTGCTCCTAGTGATTTACCTTGATGCTGGGGATGTATGATATCCCAACTTATTTTTCCAGTGGTTTTGTCATCTGTGAAGTTTATTCCACCACATCCGACAATCTCCTTGTTAAGCAAAAGAACAAAATACAGCTCACGTTCACTATCCAGATAATTGCTGAAATCAGCTTCTTCTTCCAGCGCAAAATATTCAGGTGTGTTCTGTCTGATTAAATCTATTACGGCATTTTTGTCTGTTTCCCGGTATTCTCTAATTACAGTCATGTACATCTCACGTTAATTGGTAAGTTTAGAAAAGAACAATACCCGCTTCGATAATAGCTCCCTTATCGTAATTGCTCGATTTATTATAGAATCTGGTTACCCCATATCCACCTGTTGCAAAGATGCCGAACTTCTTGGTAAATTGATATTCCAGATTTGCACGTGCCTGCAGTGCGTACAGGCGTTTCGGGATGACCTCATCTTTGTTATCAAAAGCCTCGATATGCTGGTATCCGAGGTCTCCGCTGATGGATAACCCCTTGTAAAGGGGGAAAGACAGACCGGCACGATAGGATGCGCTGGCCGAAAACTTATCATTCAATCCCTGATACATGGAACCCACTCCCAATATGGTATAAAACAACTGGTTCTTGAACCGTACCCCGATATTGGCAGGCGTTGCGTTTCCACCGTATACCATCATTTGCACTTTTGTGTCAGGATTTGCATTCACTAAACCAAGTTGGAAACCTTTCATATCTTCTTTGTAGTAATTGACAAGACCAATTTGAAGTCCGCGCGCTTTCGTTGCGTAGTTGCATAATGCTACTTGCACTCCATTCAGCTTTGATGCGGTTATATTGGCAATTCCTGCTATCTGCAAACCGTTCATGTGTTCGCCTACTACATTTAAAAGTCCCGAAGCCATCAAACCACCGAAGCTCTGTCCGGTGATATTTGCTACTCCGGAAAAGTGTAAGCCCGAAGCCATATTGCCCGTCACATTCATGAAACCACTAATCATTAATCCCGAGTTGTTGTCTCCTCCGATGCTCGTTAGCCCGGATATGACTACTCCCTGTGCTTTGTCGCCGGTGATATTTACCAATCCGGCAGCAGAAAGCCCTACGGTGTTATCGCCGCTGATATTACTGATACCAGCCAGCTGAACGCCTCGCATAGTACCCCCTGCCAAGTTGGCTAATCCGGTGATTTGTACTCCGTTCATGTCACCATGAACCACGCTTCCCAATGCGTTGATACCCACACCGTTCAGACGGTTCATGGTAGACAGGAGGCCGATGTTTACATAGGTCGTCTGTGTACTGTCATGCGGTTGCGTGCATATATCTTTCCAGATGGATATATTGATCCCTGCACTCTTGTTCTGTGCCGGTAAAGAAACGGCAGCCATTAGTATAGCTGCCGTAAGTATTGTTTTCTTTATCTTCATTCCTTTCTCTTTTTCGGTTTAAGTTATATCTTTCTCTATGCAGCTGACAATCTATCAGCCTTTTGCTTCCTGATACAAATAACGCTTGATGCTCTTCTTCGGTGTCTTTTCAAATTCTTCCGGATAGATTTTCATCTTGGATATCTGGCTGTATGCCGGTAGCATGGTGTTCAGTGTCACGCGGTTTTCTTCCATTACTTGTTCGATGTCTTCAGTCTTCAGGCCGTGGGCGAACGCATCGTCAAAGTCGGGATAAACAAGTCCGACAAGTTTCTCGTTTTGCTGAACGATAATGCTTTCAGCCACGTATGGCAGGTTGTTCAACTTATCTTCAATTTCTTCCGGATAGATATTCTGTCCGCTGGAGCTCAATAACAGGTTCTTGCTTCGTCCTTTGATTGTAACATTACCTTCTTCATCCATCAAAGCTAAGTCGCCGGTATGCAACCAACCGTCCTTGTCGATGACTTCTTGAGTGGCTTCTTCGTTTTTGTAATAGCCCAGCATCACATTCGGGCCCTTACATACGATTTCACCAACAATATTTTCGGGATCAGATGACAATACCCGTACATCCATCCGTGGCACAGCCTTTCCGCAAGAACCCGGTTTGAACTTTCTCCAATCTTCGTAGCAGATAATCGGGCCACATTCCGTCATTCCATATCCAACCGTATAAGGGAAATCAATCATTTTCAAGAACTGTTCCACTTCTTGATTGAACGCTGCACCTCCTACGATGACTGCCTTGAAGTTTCCGCCAAATGCTTTAATCATCTCTTCGCGCACTGTTGCCTTTATCTTGTCATTGATAATAGGCACTTTCAGCAATATCTTCATCGCCGGAGTTTCTAACTTCGGAAGCACGCTTTTCTTGATTATCTTTTCGATGATGAGTGGTACGGCAACAATCAGACTGGGTTTCACTTCTTCAAAAGCCTGGAAGATAATCTTAGGGCTTGGCATACGGGTGAGGAAGTAGATGTGGCAACCTACGGAGAACTCATAAAGGAATTCAAAAGCCAATCCGTACATGTGTGCCATAGGAAGCATGGAAACGATTTTATCTCCGGCTTCCAGTTCCAACACTTCAAAAGCAAATTTGGTATTCGACCACAGACTGCGGTAGGGGAGCATTACTCCTTTGGAATAACTCGTTGTTCCCGAAGTATAATTGATAACTGCCAGTTCTTCCGGTTCGTCTTTGTGATAAGCGACATGCTCTTTACGGAAATTCTTCGGATATTTTTTGCCGAACATTTCGTTCAGATGTTCGCGTGCATACGTGAGTCGTTCGCTGCGTGACACTAATAGGGTAAAGTCGTTCATCATCAGGATACCTTCCAATAGCGGCATTGCCGACTCGTTCAGGTTTTCCCATACCATATCTCCTACAAGCAGTAATTTAGCTTCGGAGTGGTTGACGATATTATGTACGTTATCTGCTTTAAATTCATGGAGAATAGGTACAATAACGGCTCCATACGTCAGTGTGGCAAGGAAAGTAACTCCCCAGTGAGAGCTGTTTCTTCCACAAACGGCAATCTTGTCTCCCTTGCGGATTCCGCTTTCTTCAAAGATGATATGGAGTTTCTCGATTTTGCGAGCTACGTCTTTATACTGTAAAGTTGCACCTTTATAATCGGTCAGGGCATCCAAATCCCAATTATTCTTGATGCTATTCTCAATATAGGCTATAAAACTTTGTTCCATTGTTTTTGCACATTTGGTATTAAATTGTGCAAATATAGCAATTATATTAAGAATGAAGAATTAAGAGTGAAGAATTTTTGGAAATGGGGGAGAGAGTAGTGGGGGAATTTGTGTGGCGATACGTTATAAATACAATGGATGAGGCTTATAATTGAATAAATGGTGTTTATGGTTGGATAAATGATGCTTAGTTGGATGAAGGCTTATCACAAAAGGGATTAACTTATAATATAAAGATTGACTCGTAGTATAAAAAAGATTATGCTCATAGCTCAACAGATTATGCTTATAGCTAATTGGATTATCATTATAGCAAAACTGATTATCATTATAGCTAATTTAATTATCATTATAGCTAAAAAAAATATGCTATTAGCAAAAAACATTCAGCTAATAGCATATTTACAGTAACTTCATTTCTTATTTCAAGTACCATTCGTACATTCTTTGTACGCCTTCCTCGATTTCAATTTTGTGGTGCCAGCCCAGTGCATGCAGTTTTGAAGGATCGGTTAGCTTGCGCATTGTACCGTCCGGTTTGCTGCTGTCGAAGGTCAGTTTACCTTGATAACCTACTGTTTCAACGATCCGTTCGGCCAATTGGCGGATGGTGATTTCCTTACCGGTTCCGATGTTGATATGGCAGTTGCGGATATCTTTGCTACCTTCTTTATAGGTATCTTTAAAGTCCACATGCTCCATAACGAAGACACTGGCATCCGCCATTTCTTCGCTCCAGAGGAATTCGCGAAGAGGAGTACCCGTACCCCAGAGAGTGACCTCTGTTTCGCTGATTCCGTATTTTTTCAGAATAGCCAGAATATCTTCTTTCGAGCTGTCGCCGTTGACACCTTCCACCGGACGCTGGTTCATATCCTTGCGTACAGCTTCCCAGTTTCCTTCTTTCAGACAGTGTGCCAAATGAATCTTGCGAATCATGGCAGGCAATACATGGCTGCGTTCCAAATCGAAATTATCATTCGGGCCGTAAAGGTTTGTCGGCATCACGGCGATGTAGTTCGTTCCATATTGCAGATTGAAGCTCTCGCACATTTTCAGTCCGGCAATTTTGGCGATTGCATACGGCTCGTTGGTATATTCCAACGGTGAAGTAAGCAATACATCTTCTTTCATCGGCTGTTCGGCATCGCGTGGATAAATACACGTACTACCGAGGAAGAGCAACTTTTTCACGTTGTGACGGAAACTCTCTCCGATAATGTTCTGTTGAATCTGCAGATTCTTGTATATAAAGTCGGCACGGTAGATGCTGTTCGCCATGATACCACCCACAAAGGCAGCGGCAAGGAATACATATTCCGGCTGTTCTTCATCGAAGAATTTACGGACAGCCATTCCATCCAGCAGGTCAAGCTCTTTGTGCGTGCGGCCTATCAGATTGGTGTATCCTTTATCCTGCAAATTCTTCCAGATAGCAGATCCCACAAGTCCGCGGTGTCCTGCTATATATATCTTTGCATTCTTTTCCATTCTATCTTTTATTAGTTCACCACAGATTAACACAGATTTCCACAGAATTTTTTTATATCTATAATCTGTGGAAATCTGTGTTAATCTGTGGTGAAATGAAATTCATTTAATGTTTGGTAGCAATCATCCGCTTCACCTTTTCCATATCGTGGCGCACCATGATACTTACCAGTTCTTCGAATGATGTTTTGCATGGATCCCATCCTAACAATGTTTTTGCTTTAGTCGGGTCACCCAGCAGTTGTTCCACCTCTGACGGACGGAAATATTTAGGATCAACCTCTACCAAAGACTTTCCGGTAGCTACGTCGATACCTTTCTCATTCACGCCTTCACCTTCCCAACGAAGTTCGATGCCTGCTTCCTTGAATGCCAACGTTGCGAATTCGCGTACTGTGTGCATTTCTCCGGTAGCAATTACGAAATCTTCGGGAACGTCATGTTGCAGGATCAGCCACATACATTCGATGTAATCCTTGGCATATCCCCAGTCGCGACGTGCATCCAGATTACCCAGATACAGTTTGTCCTGTTCGCCCTGTGCGATACGTGCGGCAGCAAGCGAAATTTTACGGGTAACGAATGTCTCGCCACGGCGTTCGCTCTCGTGATTGAACAAGATTCCGTTTACG
>NC_021017.1:1012716-1016104 GCF_000210075.1 Bacteroides xylanisolvens XB1A | reverse complement strand
TATTGTTTGGCTACCCCATATGGAGAACGGGGATAGAATGGAGTTGTCTCTTTTTGTGGAACTTCCTGCACTTTACCGAACAATTCGGAAGTAGAAGCCTGATAGATGCGGGTTTTCTTTTCCAGTCCCAGGATGCGTACCGCTTCGAGCATACGCAACGTACCGATAGCATCCGCTTCGGCTGTGTATTCCGGGACGTCGAATGAAACCTTCACGTGGCTTTGAGCAGCGAGATTGTAGATTTCATCCGGTTGCACCTGTTGAATAATACGAATTAACGAACTAGAATCTGTCATATCCCCATAATGCAGATTGATCGTACGTTTCTGTTTCATGTCGCGCACCCACTCGTCAAAATACAAATGTTCAATACGTCCTGTATTGAACGAAGAAGAACGACGGAGTATACCGTGTACTTCGTAACCTTTTTGCAATAGAAATTCGGCAAGATAAGAACCATCCTGCCCGGTGATGCCTGAAATTAGGGCTTTTTTCATACGCTATTATTTAATATAATTGAAAATGTGGGTGCAAATGTCGGCATTTTTTGTGAGCCAGCCAAGCTACTACCCAATTATTTTTCAGCACAGTCTTTCAGCACGGTTTTTCCCCATTATTTTGTCGATAATCAAAGCGATAGCTCCGTCGCCCGTCACGTTGCAGGCTGTGCCGAAACTGTCCATTGCGATGTAAAGCGCAATCATCAAAGCCTGTGCCGATTCGTCGAAGCCGAGCATGGATTGAAGAATTCCCAGAGAGGCCATGATAGCTCCGCCCGGAACTCCCGGAGCGGCTATCATTGTGATGCCCAGCATAAAGATAAATCCGGCAAACAAGGGGAAGTCGAACGGTATTCCTTGCATCATCATCAATGCCAGTGCGCAGGCTACGATTTTCAGTGTGCTGCCCGACAGATGAATGGTGGCGCAGAGCGGAATCACGAAACCGGCCACTTCGGCAGATACCCCGTTCTTTTTGGTCTGTTCCAGCGTTACAGGGATGGTGGCTGCCGAAGACTGTGTGCCCAATGCCGTGAAGTAAGCCGGCAGCATTTTATTAAGTAATTTAAACGGGTTTTTGTGTACAAACAATGCCGCGATGGAATACTGAAGAACTAACAGGAAGATGTGAAGAGCAAAGATGACTCCGATAATTTTAATAAACACCATCAGGATGGAATATACTTGTCCCGAATGTGTCATGTTGAGGAATATGCCAAAGATATAAAGCGGCAGCAAAGGCAGAATGACTGCGCTAATCATTCGTACGATAATTTCCTGAAAATCACGTGCCACGTTTTTCAATGCGTCGCTGTTCAGTGATGCCAGGCCCAAGCCCAAGGTGAAAGCCAATACCAAGGCCGTCATGACGTTCATCAGCGGTGGGATGGAGACGGAGAAGTAGGGGAGGATTCCTTGTGCTTCGCTCACTTCTTCAAGCGGCGCTCCCGGTTCGATGAGTGACGGAAACACGGTGACTCCTGTGAAGTAGGAGAGGAATCCCGAAAACAGGGTGGCGAAATAAGCAATCAGAGCCGTCACGAGCAGCATTTTTCCTGCACCTTTTCCGATGTCGGCAATAGCCACCGTTACCAGTCCGACGATAATCAGCGGGATAGAGAAATTGAGAAACTCGCTGAAAATGCCGTTGAAAGTAACGAATATTCGCACTAGCGGAGCCGGGAAAAAAGTGCCGATGGCAATACCCAAAATGATGGCGATTACGATGCGTGCCAACAAACCGATTTTGATCTTCTTCATCCTTGATTTTATTTGTAGACCACAAAAATAATATTTTAATCTAAAATATTGCGAACAAATGTGCATTTCAACTGTTACTAAGATAAAGAATATTCAAAATATATAAGTTATGGCAAATCAGAATAAAACAGATATCGGACTTATCGGCTTGGCTGTGATGGGCGAGAATCTTGCTTTAAACATGGAGAGTAAGGGGTGGCATGTATCGGTATATAACCGTACCGTTCCCGGAGTAGAGGAAGGAGTGGTAGGTCGCTTTATGAATGGTCGTGCAAAAGGTAAAAACATCGAAGGATTCACAGATATAAAAGCATTTGTAGATTCGATAGCTATTCCCCGTAAGATAATGATGATGGTTCGTGCCGGAAGTCCGGTTGACGAACTGATGGATCAGCTGTTCCCGTTGCTTTCACCGGGAGACATTCTTATTGATGGCGGTAACTCCAATTACGAAGATACCAACCGTCGCGTCAAACTGGCGGAGTCGAAAGGATTTCTCTTTGTTGGTAGCGGAGTGTCCGGCGGTGAAGAAGGAGCCTTGAATGGAGCTTCTATCATGCCCGGCGGTTCGGAGAAAGCATGGCCGGAAGTGAAACCGATCCTTCAAAGCATTGCGGCAAAAGCACCGGACGGCACTCCCTGTTGCCAATGGGTAGGCCCTGCCGGATCGGGTCATTTTGTGAAGATGATTCACAACGGTATCGAATATGGTGATATGCAGCTGATTGCTGAAGCCTATTGGGTGATGAAAAAGTTGCTGGATCTGACCAATGAGGAAATGGCTGATGTCTTTGCCCGTTGGAACGAAGGCAAACTACGCAGCTACCTGATTGAAATCACCGCCAACATCCTGCGGCATAAAGACAAATCTGGAGGGTATCTGATTGATAAAATCTTGGATGCGGCCGGACAGAAAGGTACCGGCAAATGGTCGGTCATCAACGCTATGGAACTCGGTATGCCGTTGGGATTGATTGCCACAGCGGTATTCGAACGAAGCCTTTCTGCACAGAAAGACTTGCGTCATCTGGCTTCCAGACAATATCAGTGTCAACATACACAACCTATATATAATAAGGTGGAACTCGTAAAGAATATATTTTCTGCTCTTTATGCTTCCAAACTCGTCTCTTATGCCCAGGGATTCGCCGTGTTGCAACGTGCTTCCGACGCTTTCGACTGGCATCTCGACCTGGCTTCCATTGCCCGCATGTGGCGTGGGGGATGCATCATCCGCAGTATATTCCTGAACGACATTGCTGCCGCCTTCGAAGCCACCGACAAGCCTAAACACTTGTTGTTGGCTCCTTATTTTAAAGAAGAAATGAAAACGCTGCTTCCCGGATGGAAAAACCTGGTGGCGGAAGCCATGAAAGAAGAACTTCCTGTTCCTGCTTTCTCTTCTGCGCTGAACTATTTCTATTCGCTCACATCTGCCGATCTGCCCGCCAATCTTGTGCAGGCACAACGCGATTATTTCGGTGCGCACACTTTCGAGCGCAAAGACGAGTTGCGTGGACAGTTCTTCCACGAGAACTGGACAGGTCACGGAGGAGATACGAAATCGGGTACATATAATGTTTAAATAGAAAACAGTTTTGAAATGATAAATGGGAATTTGAAATGAT
>NC_021017.1:1009961-1012254 GCF_000210075.1 Bacteroides xylanisolvens XB1A | reverse complement strand
ACCATCTCAAAACAGAAATTAAAACAACTCTTGAAAAATGGATAAATTTGCAATGATAATTTTCGGTGCGTCGGGTGATCTGACCAAGCGTAAGCTGATGCCCGCCCTTTACTCCCTCTACCGTGAAAAGCGGTTGACCGGAGAGTATTCTATATTGGGTATCGGGCGTACGGTCTACTCTGACGATAACTACCGTTCCTATATCTTAGAAGAACTGCAACAGTTCGTAAAGTCCGAAGAACAGGACACAGCTCTGATGGCTTCGTTTGTCTCCCATCTCTACTATTTACCGATGGACCCGGCAAAAGAAGAAGGTTACCCGCAACTCCGCCAACGTCTGGTCGACTTGACCGGTGAGGTAGACCCGGACAACCTGCTGTTCTACCTAGCCACTCCGCCGTCATTGTACGGAGTAGTGCCCTTGTACCTGAAAGCTGCCGGACTCAACACCCCCCATTCACGTATCATCGTCGAGAAACCTTTCGGTTATGATCTCGAATCGGCACGTGAACTGAATAAAACGTATGCCTCTGTATTCAATGAGCATCAGATTTACCGTATCGACCATTTTCTCGGTAAGGAAACAGCCCAGAATGTACTGGCTTTCCGTTTTGCCAACGGCATCTTCGAACCTCTCTGGAACCGTAACTATATCGACTACGTAGAAATCACAGCCGTAGAAAATCTGGGTATCGAACAACGCGGCGGATTCTATGAAACGGCAGGTGCGCTGCGCGATATGGTGCAGAATCACCTGATACAGCTCGTAGCCCTTACGGCTATGGAACCGCCCGCTGTTTTCAACGCGGACAATTTCCGCAACGAAGTGGTGAAGGTCTACGAATCTCTCACCCCGTTGAATGAAGTGGATTTGAACGAACATATCGTTCGTGGACAATATACAGCCTCCGGCAATAAAAAAGGCTACCGTGAAGAAAAAGGAGTGGCTCCCGATTCGCGCACGGATACTTATATTGCCATGAAACTGGGCATTAGCAACTGGCGCTGGAGTGGCGTTCCGTTCTACATTCGTACAGGTAAACAAATGCCGACGAAAGTAACGGAAATCGTCGTTCATTTCCGTGAGACACCTCATCAGATGTTTCATTGTGCCGGTGGCAACTGTCCGCGGGCTAATAAATTGATTCTTCGTTTGCAACCGAATGAAGGAATAGTGCTCAAAATCGGAATGAAAGTCCCCGGCGCAGGTTTTGAAGTGCGCCAGGTGATGATGGATTTCAGTTACGCGCAGTTGGGCGGCGTACCCAGTGGCGACGCTTATGCCCGTCTGATAGACGACTGCATACAGGGTGATCCGACTTTATTTACTCGAAGTGACGCGGTAGAAGCCTCATGGAAATTTTTCGATCCGGTACTCCGTTATTGGAAAGACAACCCTGATGCACCTCTCTACGGTTATCCCGCAGGTACATGGGGACCTCTGGAAAGCGAAGCGATGATGCACGAACATGGGGCCGACTGGACGAATCCTTGTAAGAATTTGACGAATACAGATCAATATTGTGAATTATGAAACTATCAGTTTTTCCCTCATCTATTGAAACTTCACGAGCATTGATACTCCGCTTGGTGGAAATCATGAATGAAGAGCCGGACAGAGTGTTCAATATCGCAGTCAGCGGTGGCAACACACCTGCTCTGATGTTCGATTTATGGGCGAATGAATACATGGATATTACCCCGTGGGATCGTATGCGGATTTATTGGGTGGATGAACGTTGTGTGCCTCCCGATGATTCGGACAGTAATTACGGAATGATGCGCAACCTTCTTTTGGGTTTGACTCCTATTTTGTATGAAAATGTATTCCGTATTCGTGGAGAGGCGAAGCCTGCGAAAGAAGCGGTCCGTTATTCGGAGTTAGTCCGGCAGCAAGTACCGCTGAAGCGTGGCTGGCCCGAATTTGATATTGTACTGTTGGGGGCCGGAGACGACGGACACACGTCTTCCATCTTTCCCGGACAAGAAGATTTGCTGACTTCAAACTCTATTTATGTAGTCAGCGCCCATCCCCGTAACGGGCAGAAACGCATCGCAATGACGGGATACCCCATTCAGAATGCCCGCTATGTCATTTTCCTGATTACCGGAAAAAATAAAGTCGACGTAGTAGAAGAAATCTGTCATTCGGGAGACACTGGTCCCGCAGCCTATATAGCTCATCACGCGCAGAATGTAGAGCTATTTGTGGATAAAGCGGCTGCCGCATATATTGACGATAGTAATAAAAAAATGAATTAGAACTGTTTCGTTGACGAAACTAACAGAAAAA
>NC_021017.1:974191-1009600 GCF_000210075.1 Bacteroides xylanisolvens XB1A | reverse complement strand
TTCATTTGGAGGTAATATCCCGCAGGACGTAGCCGGGAAACAAGGTGAAAATGTCATTTTTATTGTTTATACTCTAAAAGATACTCCCGAAACTCTTGATAAAGTAAAAGATGTATGCGCTAATTTCTCGGGCATGATTCGCAGCATGCGTAATCGTTTCCCCGAACTGATGTTCAGTTGTACGATGGGCTTTGGCGCCGATGCCTGGAGCCGTCTTTTCCCGGAAAAGGGAAAGCCGAAAGAACTGAACACTTTTGAAGAGATCAAAGGCGGAAAGCACACGGCAGTCTCTACTCCGGGCGACATCTTGTTTCATATCCGTGCAAAACAGATGGGGTTGTGTTTTGAGTTTGCTTCCATCATTGACGAGAAGCTCCAGGGCGTAGTTGAACCTGTCGATGAAACTCACGGTTTCAGATATATGGACGGCAAGGCTATTATCGGCTTTGTAGACGGAACAGAGAATCCGGCAGTTGATGAGAATCCTTATCATTTTGCGGTGGTAGGAGAAGAGGATGCTGATTTTGCAGGAGGAAGTTATGTTTTTGTACAGAAGTACATTCACGATATGGTTGCATGGAACGCTCTGCCTGTGGAAGAACAGGAGAAAGTGATCGGTCGTCGTAAGTTTAACGATGTCGAGCTGTCTGACGAGGAGAAACCTCAAAATGCGCATAATGCCGTCACTAATATTGGTGATGACCTGAAAATTGTACGTGCCAACATGCCGTTTGCCAATACGTCTAAGGGAGAATATGGCACATACTTCATCGGTTATGCAAGTACGTTCAGTACGACCCGGCAGATGTTGGAAAGTATGTTCATCGGCAATCCGGTAGGGAATACCGATCGTTTGCTTGACTTCAGCACAGCTGTAACAGGAACGCTTTTCTTTGCTCCTTCCTACGATTTGCTGGGAGAATTGGGCGAATAAAAAAGAAAATAAGAATAAAAGATTGGAGGAGGATTACACTTTGGTAATCTCCTCCACTATATATTGATCTTTCACTCTCCTGCAGGTACATACAAAGTATTCCGGATGTTTCAGGGCTCCTTCTAAAGTATCAGGAAGAATCATCTCTTTGGTACGTCTATCCATTGCCACCGTTGCATATAGAATACCCTCTTTTTCGCATCTCTCAATTAATGCATTTTTTAGTTCTTCTACGCTATATTCCATTTGTGTGAGACTTTATCGCTGCAAAGTTATGGAAAATATGTATATTTTGTGCAATAATATTCCTGTAATATATAAAAATAGCTCCCTAGTTCGTCCGCCGACGAGGGAGCTATCAACACAAAAACTAAACTAGACACATTTTTGGAAATCTAGTTGTATATTCTGTATATCAATTATATAGTCCTGCTTTTTTTTATGGTTCGACCATAATTCGACCATTTGATGTTTTATGTACTATCAAGATTTCTATATTTCATATTTTATATTACTTTAAATATTATATTTGCGCATTGTCAAACTAAAATAGTGCGTTTATGAAATCGTTATTAAAAAATGTCCTAAGAAGGATAAGTAAAAAACAATCTTCTAAAGAAGATAATGCAACAGCCTTTTATCCCCAGTGTTGTGCAAAAGTGGATGATTCCGCTCGTATGCGTATAAAAATGTCTTATGACCAAAATGTAAAAGAAACTATATCAAGCTTGAAAACACTTGCTAATGATATGTCTAGTGGCTTTGTTACTTTTAAAAAGTTTCAGACTAGGCGTTATCAATACAACCCGGATGCAGATGCAACTCTATATGCTTCAAGACTGCTTCGTGCAGCTTCTATATTGGAGTTCCTATTAACTGATCCTGATAATAAATCTTAGAGATTCATTTTTTCAGCTAGAGCAGAGAGCCCTATCAGTAGTTCAGTTATATTTTTGGCTTTTCCGACAACATCATCAACTTTCGCTGCTGTATCAGGGCTTAACTCCTTTTCTAATCGTTCTAGCTGCATTTGAAATGTATCAAAACTTAATATGTATAAGTCTCTTTCAACAGTGAATCCCCCTTTTTCTGCAAAATTGAATATTTCAAAATTCAACGTAAGATATTCAATACCATATCCTTTATAGTCAATAAATCTCCTTTTTTGAACTCCTCTAAAACTATTTCATATTGTTCTTTACTGATCCTAAGGTCTGGTATATCTTTATAATTTAGTTTAGCTGTTCTTTTCCCGTTTGCTACAACCAAAATATAATTTAATACTTTATCCTTTTCTTCAGCTGTTATAACTAAAGGATATTCTCTTTCATCTTTTGAGGGTACAGTTCTAATTGGGCGCATATTTGAAAAAATAATTATTCTATTGTTTATATAGTTTCATTCTAGTATTACTGTAATACATTATATCTTTTTCTATTTCGCAGGGAATTGTTAAATTGTCTTTTTCTACTATTAGATTCACAATATTGTCGTTTATAGAGTATTTACCTGATACCGTTTCTTTCCATTCATATTCTAAATCCTCATTATCATCTGCAACATTATATATTGTGAAAGATTTCAAGTCAAAAGATATAGCAAAAAAAGATCTTAAATAAGGAGTGCCTTCTTCAAAAGACAATCGAGTTTTTCCGTACCAGTCTTTTACAGAAGTCCATGTTGTTCCTGCTAAATTAATACTGTCATCAGAGCATGAATTAAATATAAGCACAAATAAGAAGGATAGTATTAAAATTTTTTTTTTCATACGTATATAAGTTTATCCTACATTTCGTTCATTTTTCAACATAGTCAGTTCTCCTTTGGCTTTTTTAAGTTCTTCTGTGAGTAACTGATTCGTTTTAGTTTGTTCGGTGATTATACCTTGCAAGGTAGTGATCGTATCTACCAAGCGTTTCATTTGTTCTATGTTTGGGTCAGGTGTTACTTCTGAAAGTAGCATTTGACCTTTTCCGCGAAGTAACCACTCAGCAGAAATATCTTCATAGGTTAGTAGAATTGAAGTTAATACCTTAGCGGAAGGTTCTGTTCCACGTTGAAACATTGATGCTATTACAGATTGTGTTACACCAATTCTTTTCGCAAATGCGCTATCTGTAATGCCGGCAGACAGAATTATTTCTCTAATTCTTCCATTAATAGTGTTGTTATTTGTCATAAATCCAATCAATCAAAAGTTAATAAAACGCAAATGCGATAAAATAAAAAGTTTTTTGTTTTTAAAATAACGCAAATGCGATTATATTTGCATCATAAATCAATCAATCATACAAACATACAAAAAATGATTGATAAAACCAATTAAAAAATAACGATTATGAGCTACAATTTATCACAAATAATGAAGTCTGCACACCGCAATTACAAGAAGGGTGGAAAAACATTTTCAGAGTGTTTAAAATCTGCATGGAGCTTCGCAAAACTCCAAGAAAGTTTCTCACCGGAAGCAGTGAAATCAAGAACTGATAAATTTTTAGCTGAAAGACATGAAGCTATGAGCAAGACTGCCAAAGCTACACCTAGCAAGGAATATAATAACCTTAATATTCCCGCTTCCGCTTACTACAACCCAAATAGTACTCATTACGGTGCACATTACGTCGGAGATTAATCAAATTATACAACAATGGATAAAAGAACCGAACTAGAAATACAGCGAGACAAATATGAAGCTGTGATTGAAGAACGAGACGCGTTGATCAGCTCTTTGAGAGGTGAAAATGAAAAACTCAAACGAGATTTAGAATCAGAACGTGGATTTTATAGAGAGAAAGTTTCCCAATGTGATGATTTGAAGAAATTTATTGAATCGCAACGAAACTTAATGGACATAGTTTTGAAGAACAACCAAAGTATTCTCTAACCCTCACTAAAGTCAAACCAAACCGCCGGTTATCCGGTACCCAGTCCGGTCTTTGAGCCTGCCCTTGAAGGGAGACTGGGAACAACAGAGAAGAGTTCTTTGACATATTGGTAAAATGGTGTTTTGGAAGCCGACACGTGCCGAAAGGGATTACTGACGTAGGCGGGCTTCTCAACGATATAATGCTGTGGTTAATGGTCAAGCCGTATCGTTGTAAAACTAAATCAGTTAGACGTTTGTCGGCAAATCGAGGTATTTGCTTTATGTATATAAAGGTGATGTAGCTCAGGCAGGTTAGAGCGCTGTGTGTGGTGGATGGTTGAGAGTTCGAGTCTCTCAAGAAATACTCTTAGCTTAATGGAAGAGCACCACAAGCAGAGGTCGGCGGTTCGAATCCGTTCATCGCTTCAATGTTTAATTTAAAATTAGATTGTATGGAAAAGGATATTCAGAGACGTAACGTAATTGATGTATTACGGAGTATGGATGTTGGTGCAATAGAAGTATTTCCTATCGTTCAGAAACCGTCTGTAACTAATACATTGAATGCTCGGCTTTATAAAGAAAAAGCTGAAGGAATGGCTTGGAAAACAAAGTCAGATGTAAAAAATATGCAGTTTATAGTAACCAGAATTGCATAACTACCTTGCTTGTTGAGATGATCAGAGGTGAAATGGCTGAAATATTGCTAGATAATATTCTCCGTCTGTTTTCTACAGAAACGTTTGGAAAAGATAAGTCTGCGTATTATGTGGGTGGGGAAAAGAAATTGATGAATCTTATAGAAGCGGGTAAGATTGAAAGTGATAAGCCCACTAATGTTCAAAACGGCAAGTGGCATTGTAATGCTGCTCAAGTATTACTTCATTGCCGATGTGCGGGAAGGAAAGTTAAATCTAAAAAACGGAAGAAATGAAAAAGATTAAAGTGATACAGTATGCCATGATGTTCATTGCCTTATGGACAACACTGTATCTTATAGATAGCATTGAAGTTAGCAAGAAAGAATTTATTGCTGCTTTTGTATTGGTGACTGTCGTATCAGTGAATTATATCTGTTTTCGATACTACGAAGATAGGAAACAAAATAAAGATAGCCTGTGAAGGTCTGCATTGCTTAATTTTAGTATTTGTCATGTTTATTTAGCCCGGTTCGCCGGGCATCTGCCGGGATAGCCCAGTTGGTTAGAGCGCATGTTTCTACATGAGGTCAGCGGTTCGAATCCGTTTCCCGGCTCAACTCAATCAGAGTTAAGTAACCCGTGAGGGTGAAAATATATTTGCATTATATATACAATCAATGTAGCCGGAAGCGTCTGGCTACGACCTGAAGGAATGGCGGAATTGGTAAACGCAAGTATGCAGATAGATTGAAGAAAGTCATACATAGGTAATCTATCATCCCGGTTCGAGTCCGGGTTCCTTCACAGAGAATTTTTCTTTTTATGTTTAACTAATGTTGCCAGCGAAAAGGACGCTGTAGGGTTAAAGCCCCTGTTATTTGAGTTTTAATTGTTCTATACTTTTCCGGTGTGCTTTGAACGGCTATCCGGAAGCAAGAAGCTCGTGAGAGTGCTATTTAATAGTTAATGTCGTGTTTTATTTTGTGTTTGTGTTCTAGGTGAATGGTTCGTGAGAATAGTTCACTTAAAACGGATGGCTGGTGTAATTGGCAGCATACGCAGATATGCGTGATGTGGGTTCGATCCCCACGCCATTCACCCTTCTGATCCTAATTAAATTATAGTAGTTCATGAGTTTTGTTTTGTGTTTGTGATTGGGGTGTATGGTCTGTGAAGATAGTGCACCTTTTTAATTAATCGGGCGGATATGTATATCGTTGGTTGAAACTGCGGTGAGGTGCACCAATATTCCGTGAGACCGGTTCGACTCCGGTTCCGTCCACTAGCATTTACATTATGTATAAATCAGGGAGCCGTACACCCTTCAAAGCGTAGCCGTTCCATAAGGTACATTGGATTATTCATTTTCTTATTTTTCTGCCTGTACAATATCGTACAGGCAGTTTTTACTACCTGAAAATGGCGTTAAAATGGCGAAGTTTCTGTTTGCATAACTTGTCATTTTACGATAACTTTACTGATGTAATAAACTAAAAGTCAAACCATTAAATTAGAATTATGACAGCGAGAAAAAACACTGTATCAACGGTTCAGAATGAAGAGAAGAAGAAAAACTCTATTAGACCGCTTCTAGCTTCTGAAATTGAATGTAGAGTTGGTACTATGAAACCGGACGGTTCGGGCTGCTCCTTGCTATTATACAAGGATGCTCGAGTAGACATGAGAATACTCGATGAAGTGTTCGGAGAAATGAACTGGAAACGGCACCATGATGTCGTTAATGGGAATCTATTCTGTACGTTGTCCATTTGGGATAATGAAAAGAAGGAATGGGTGAGTAAACAGGATGTTGGGACAGAATCCAGCACAGAAAAAGAGAAAGGGCAGGCTTCGGACGCCTTTAAACGTGCAGGATTTAACTGGGGAATTGGGCGTGAACTTTATACGGGTCCTTTCATTTGGGTTCCACTTGAGAAAAATGAAGTATATCAGAGCAAAACAGGTTCTCCTGCTCTATATACTAAATTCAGTGTGAAAGAGATTGGCTATAACGAGCAAAAGGAGATTATTCTACTTGTTATTGTGGACAATAAAAACCGTGTTCGTTTTGCTTATGGTAATACGAAGGAAAAAGTATATGCTCCTAATGTTTCTGCTTCAAATGCTTCGGGCAAAGTATATACTGGTGTAGACCTGGATCGTGCAATTAAACAAATGACTGGTGTTAAAAGCCGCGAAGAGCTTGAAAGAGTTTGGGCAGAGCATCCTGAACTTCACAATAATAAGGAGTTCAGAAACATAACTATTGACATGCAGAAAACGTATCCCCCTAGAAATTGATAATAATGATAGAATTAGTGAAATCCAGTGTGGTTTTCAATGAGGAAAACCACACTTATATGCTCGGTGAAAAACAGTTGCAAGGTATAACCGGTATGATTAGCCGGCAGTTGTTCCCTGACAAATATAAAGATGTCCCGGATTTTGTATTGAAGAGAGCTGCTGAGAAGGGTAGCCTTATTCATGCTCAATGCCAGTTTGCTGATGCAACAGGCTTACCGCCTGAAAGTATTGAAGCAGAGAATTACATCAGAATGAGGGTAAATGCCGGATATAAGGCGCTTGCCAATGAATATACCGTTTCTGATAACGAATACTTTGCATCAAATATAGATTGCGTTTGGGAGAAAGTCGGTAGAATTAGTCTTGTTGACATTAAAACTACGCTGCATCTTGATAAGGAGTATTTAAGTTGGCAGTTGTCAATCTATGCTTATCTGTTTGAACTCCAAAATCCATTACTCAAAGTTGATAAATTGTTCGGCATTTGGGTACGTGGTGATAAACATGAATTGGTTGTAATTCCTCGTAAGCCTGATAAAGAAGTCAAGAAGTTAATGGAATGCGAGAAGAAGGGTGAGCAATATCTATCCGATCTTCCCGTTCCTGCCCCTGATGATGACAAGTTACTTATTCCAATGCAGCTTGTAAATACTATAATCGGGATTGAGGAAGAACTTGCAGATCTAACCAAGATTCAGAAAGATTATAAAGCAAAATTGAAAACTGCTATGCGTGAGAATGGTGTCAAGTCATGGGATGCCGGAAGATTGCGAGTTAGTTATACACCCGCTTCTACGAGTGACAATTTTGATACTAAAAAGTTTCAGGCTGACCATCCGGAATTATATTCTAAGTATATCAAAACAGTTCCTAAAGCTGATAGTATCCGTGTAACAATAAGGGAGGATAAATCATGAGTTTAAACAAATTGATGCTTATCGGGCACGTTGGCAAAGACCCCGATATTAGAATTTTGGAAGCTGGTTCTAAAGTGGTCACTTTCTCCTTTGCCACCACTGAAAAAGGCTATACCCTTGCCAATGGAACACAGGTTCCTGAAAGAACTGAATGGCATAATATTGTTGTTTGGCGTGGTCTTGCCGATGTTGTTGAGAAGTATGTCCATAAGGGAGACAAGTTGTATCTGGAAGGAAAGATAAGAACTCGGAGTTATGATGATAGCAGAGGAATTAAACGGTATATTACAGAACTTTTTGTTGATAATATGGAGATGCTTTCTGTTAAGCCTCAACAAGCGCCACCACCGCCACCTCTTCCGGAACACACCAATAATCAGACTCGAAGTGCGGTGAATGAGTGCCCGCCACCGCTACCACCGACCAAGGACGATTTGCCATTCTGATAGGTTATGGAAGCAACATTGACGAAGAAAGATGGCAAAATCCAAATGGATAAGTCTTTCGAGTTCATGTGCAGCACACTTCGTAATGGAGAATACACTGTAACCATTAAGAAAAAAACACAGCCGAGAACATTAAATCAAAATGCTCTCATGTGGAAATGGTTTCAGTGTATTGGTGCCTGTTTGCGTGAATACACAGGTGAAGAGTATTGGAGCACTGCTGCTGGAGTTCAGGATATACATGACTTGTATTGTAAGAAGTTTCTTGTGAAACAGGTTCATGTGAATGGTAAGGTGGAAACTATTGTGCGAGGAACAAGTAAACTTAATACTTTAGAGATGCATAATTTCATGGAAAGCGTGAAAATAGATGCGGCCACCGAGTTTGGTATTACACTTCCATTGCCTGAAGACCAGCATTACTTAGATTTTATTCATGAGTACCAAAACCGGTACTAATTAATCCTTTTATAATTTATGATTGCAAATTTGAGAAACTACGAACCCGAGACAATCGAGTTTGTAGTTCCCGATTCTATTCGGGAAAAATTTCCCCCTGTTTTATTTCAGGGTTCTACGAATGTAGATGAATTGATAAAGTTGGTGAATGAGCATTTCAATGCTACATTCCCTGAAAGTGAGGTGACACAACGTTTACTGGATGAATTTGAGATTTCCGAAATTCGTGAAGAGTATTGCATCAAGCAAGAGAATGAGGTCCCCAAACGCGAACGTGAACTGTTGGAAGCCATTGAACGTGCGAAGAAAATTAAGAGTGATGCACAAGACAGGTTAGCTTCTATTAAGACTGAAATTAAAGACCTGGCTGCCGAGGTCAAAAAGGGGACGAGGGAGTATCATCTTTCAAGTAAGAATACGATCCGGTTTGCTCTTGATGGATATTTCCTGTATTATTCATGGGTGAACGGTGAGTTTAAGCTTGTGAAAGCTGAAAAAATTCCTGATTGGGACAAACGTTCTCTTTGGGCACAGGAAGATCGAAACAGAAAAGCGATGCTTGATTTGTTTGGTATTGAATATCCTGAAGTAGAACGTCCTATTGATGATACAGAAGATTATGGGGACAAGTTCGAAGAAGACCTGTCCGATAAACTTCCTGAAGAAGAACCGGAAGACGATGAGTAGATTGCAGCACAAAAAAGGCAGGAAGTCCAACTATGTGAAGCGGCTTGTGAATAATCCAGATTGGGAAGAAGCCAAGCGTAAAGTTCGTATTAGGGACGGACATAAATGCCAGATGTGCGGTAAAGACTTTAATTTAGAGATTCACCACAAAACATACAGGGTTAACGGAAAATCAATCGTTGGTCATGAGCTTGAACATCTTGATTGTCTCGTTACCCTTTGTGGTGACTGTCATTCGAAAGTTCATAAATATCACATCAAATTATGACATACCAGTTAAGAGACTACCAAAAAAGTGCTAGTGATGCAGCGGTCAGCGTTTTTAAATCCAAGGAAAAGAAAAACTACGTGATAGTTCTTCCCACTGGTGCCGGGAAGTCCCTTGTCATTGCCAATATAGCTGCACGGATAGACGGGCCGCTGATAGTGTTCCAGCCTAGCAAGGAAATACTCGAACAAAATTTTGCGAAACTTCAATCATACGGCATATTCGATTGTGGAGTTTATTCAGCTTCTGCCGGAAGAAAGGATATCAATCGTATTACGTTTGCTATGATTGGTAGTGTGATGAAACATATGAGTTTCTTCAAACATTTCAAGCACGTTCTGATTGATGAATGTCATTTAGTGAATCCGGAGAAAGGAATGTATAAGGAATTCTTTGAAGATGAGCAAAGGAAAGTTATTGGGCTGACAGCGACTCCTTACAGATTATGTTCAGGAAGAGGTGGTGCTATGCTTAAATTTATAACTCGTACCCGGCCAAAGGTTTTCACTGATGTTATTTATCACTGTCAGGTGAGTGAACTACTTGCTAAAGGATTTCTCGCAAGTTTGAAATACTATGATATTACAAAGTTGGATTTAAGTAGAGTCAGGACTAATTCTACTGGTGCAGATTACGATGAAAAAAGTCTTCTGCAAGAGTTTGAACGTGTGGACATATACAAAGATATAGTTGGATGGACAAAACGTCTGTTGAACCCCAAATCGGGCATACCACGCAAAGGTATTTTAATATTCACGAGGTTTATTCGTGAAGCTGAAAAACTGGCTTCCGAAATTCCTAATTGTGCGATCGTTAGCGGTTCTACTCCAAAGGAAGAAAGGGCACGAATTCTGAAAGGTTTTAAAGATGGAAGAATAAAAGTTGTTGCTAATGTCGGAGTACTTACAACCGGATTCGATTATCCGGAGCTTGATACGATTGTTCTTGCACGTCCAACCAAATCCCTTTCCCTCTATTATCAAATGGTCGGTCGTGTTATTCGTCCCTGCCAAGGTAAAGAGGGTTGGGTTGTTGATTTGAGTGGGAATTTCCGGCGTTTTGGGCGTGTTGAAGAGTTACGCATAGAACAGCCTGAAAAGGGAAAATGGTGTATAATGAGTCGTGGCCGTCAATTAACCAATGTAGTATTTTAATTATCATGTGGAGAAATTACAAGAAGAAAGAAAAGAAAAAGCCTCTTTTCGAGGTAGAAGGTGTTAAGGTCAAGAAGAAACCTGATCTTGTCGATAAACTAGACAGGATATTTAGTTTATTCATCCGTTATCGTGATACGATGCCTAATGGATATTTTCAGTGTATTTCATGTGGTAAAATAAAGCCTTTCAATAAAGCAGATTGCGGTCATTACATCAACCGCCAACACATGAGTACTCGCTTTGATGAAATGAACTGCAATGCTCAATGTTCACATTGTAACCGCTTCATGGAAGGAAATATTCAGGATTATCGCAGACGTCTAGTTGCCAAGTATGGTGAACGAAATGTGCTGATCCTGGAAGCCAAGAAAAATGTTACTAAGCAATTTAGTGACTTTCAATTAGAAAAGCTGATTACTCATTACAAGGAAGAAGCGAAAAAACTGAAGGAAGCAAAAGGTCTGTGAGTTTTATTACTAATCGGAGTATAATCCCTTAAAATATGGAAAGAAATTCATTCATCTTTTATAAAGGGTGGAGAGAAGCAATCAAGGATTTGCCGGATGATGTCAGGCTGGAGATTTACGAAAGCATAATTGAGTATGCGACAACGGGAAATCTTCGGGGGTTGAAACCTATGGCAAATATTGCTTTCAACTTTATAAAGATAGATATAGACAGGGATACTGAAAAGTATATGTCTATTGTGGAAAGGAATAAGAGCAATGGTTCTAAGGGGGGACGTCCGAAAAGTGAAAACCCAAAAGAACCCAAAGAACCCACAAAACTCACTGGGTTATTTGGAAACCCAAAAGAACCCACAAAACCCGATAATGATAATGAATATGATAATGATTATGTAGATGATAATGATTCTCATTTAAAAAAGAAAGAAACTTCTCCTAAAGGAGAATCAAAGAAAGACGAGCTTTCTTTGTTCCCCGAGGAAAAGATTGATTGGGGTGGGCTAATGGATTATTTTAATTCCACGTTTAAAGGTAAACTTCCTGCTATAAAGTCCATAGATGCAAAACGAAAGAAAGCTATTAAAGCACGTGTCGCACAATACGGGAAGCAAGCTATATTCGATGTGTTCCAATTGGTTTTAGACAGTCCTTTCTTGCTTGGACAAAACGATAAAAATTGGAGGTGCACTTTTGACTGGATATTCTTGCCTACAAAATTTACAAATATTTTAGAAGGTAACTATAATGGAAAACGAACTGATACTGCGGCCACAAGAAGAGAATCGGTTAGCAGTCTTACGGACCTCGCCGAAGAACTACTGCAAAGCTCTATGTCCAAAGAAGGTTGAAGATGTATTTCAAAGTGATGAACCTTCTATTGGCACTATCATAAGAAAGTTTGGTGAACCACAGGCTAGAGCAGTGCTGGTCATATTGATAGCTGATGCCTTGGAGTTTTTCAATGTTAGTAATACAATGTCTGCTACCCAAGTTGCTACTACAGTAGATTTAATCATTGAAGAATATCCCTATATGAAAACTGATGATTTTAAACTGTGTTTCAAGAATGCAATGAAAATGAAATATGGTGAAAATTACAATCGTATTGATGGTTCTATCATTATGGGATGGCTTCGTGAATACAACAAAGAACGTTGTGCTGTTGCTGATAATCAGTCATGGAATACTCATAAGGCTAAATTGTCAGGGGAAACGAGTTTTACAAGTGGCTTGTCGTATGAAGAATACCGGAACGAACTCAAACTTAGAGTTGAGCAAGGAGATGAAGAAGCTGCTAAAGCGTTAAGTCTCTCAAATGAAATAATCTCTTATCTAAACAAAAGAGAAAATGGCAAACAAGAAGCAGAAGGTGACAATTTACTGGAACACTAGGCATATCAAACTTGAAGATATTCCTGAAGTGAAAAGAAGAATACGGGAGCGTTTTTGGTATTCCTAATCACACAACTGTTAATGGTGAAACGGATTGTTATATCCGTGAGGAAGATATGGAATTGCTTCGGGAAACGGAAAAACGTGGCTTCATTCAAATACGTAATAAGCCCGCATGAAAATGGCGTTAAAATGGCGAAGTTTCTGTTTGCATAACTTGTCATTTTACGATAACTTTACTGATGTAATGAATTAAAAGTCAAACCAATATAATTAAATTATGGAAGTACAAAACATTAGAATTGACCTTATCAGTCCTTCTCCTTTGAATCCGAGAAAGACTTTTGATGAAGCAGCTCTTGAAGAGCTTGCAAGCAACATTGAAAAGCAAGGTTTATTGCAACCTATCACTGTCAGAGTTGCTAAATCCGAGGAGATGACTAACCTAGAAACCGGAGATGTTACCCCATTACCTTACACATACGAAATTGTTTGCGGTGAGCGTCGTTTCCGGGCTGTGTCACTTTTGAAAGCAAAGGAAGATGAAGCGAATGTTGCAAAAATCAAAGCCCATCGAAAAAAGTCGGAAAAATTTCAGACAATATCCTGCATTGTCAGAGAAATGACAGATGATGAGGCTTTTGAAGCGATGATTACCGAGAATCTTCAAAGAAAAGATGTTGATCCCATCGAAGAAGCTTTTGCCTTTGCGCAGTTGGCTGAAAAAGGACGAACTTTGGAAGATATCGCTCTTAAAATAGGAAAGTCTACCCGGTTTGTTTTTGACCGTATTAAATTAAATTCTCTTATTCCTGAACTAAAAGAGCGGGTAAGAAATGGAGATATACCATTGTCCGGTGCTATGATTCTTTCTAAATTGGATGAAGATACTCAAAAAGAGTTTCATGAGGAGGAGGAAGAACAATGTACTACTGCTATGATTCGAGAATTTGTGAGTAATTCTTTCATGGAGCTTGGTAACGCACCTTGGATTAAAGATGATTCCGATAATTGGGAAAATACTGATATTAAATCATGTTCTCAATGTGAGAATAATACGTGTAATCATGGTTGTTTGTTCTATGAAATGAATAGTAAGGATGCTAGATGTATCAATGCTGCTTGCTATGAGAAAAAACAGATTGCTTATGTGACGCGGAAAATTCAACTAGAATATGAACATCTTGTTAAAGTTGGCGAACCTCTTTCATTTGGAAAAACAATAATTATCGCTAGACGTCCCGATACATATTGGGGAGGAAGATAGAAAGGTTTTCTATGAAAAAACTTTGGAAGCTGTTAAACAACTTGGATTTGAAATAGTTGATCCTGATGAAATCTTTAGATGTAAGTGCTGGTATTCAGAAGATGATGAACGCACTTTGAAAATGCTTGAAGATGGAGAAGTTTATCGTTGTCTTTCATTTTTTGGACATTATTCTCCCGAATTTAACGTTAGTTTCTATTATGTTAGAAAAGAAACGGCTTCCTCTACTTCCGCCGTTGCCGATCTAAAAGAGATAGAAAGGGAAAAAATAAACGCCCAATTAAAAAGAGCGAAGGATATAGTCAAGGAGAAGTCTGCTGAAGAAATGCGCAAGTGGGCGCAAGAGAAAACATATTATCAGAGAACAAAAGAATTCTCTGAAAATGAACAACTTGTTTTTGATGTGCTGGTTCTTAGCGGTTGTAGCAGTACTTATCTTGAAAAACTGAATTTGAAAAAATGGAATGGTGAGAGTGATTTTGTAAATTATGTCAAGAACAACCAAGCTGACCGACACCAATGGTATAGAGCCTTTATTGCTGAATGCTTATCATCGAATAATGTGAATTTCTACTCCTATTTGCAAAAGTGTCAGAAAATCCTTTTTGCAGAACAATATCCGGATGATTTCAAAGCACTCTCTAAGAAACTTGCGGATTCATATGATAAGAAAGAAAAGAAGCTCAAAGAAAGACTGAAAGAACTAAATAACGATAACACAGAGGAAGCCTAGTGGTTTCCTCTCTTTATTGACGCACTTATGAAAACGTGGACTGACGAACAACTTGCTATACTTGACAGTGAGTACCCGACTGCTGATTTAAAAGAACTTGCTAGGCGTCTTGATAAAACACTTAGTGCTGTTAAAACAAAGGCCTTGATTCGAAAACTTAGGCGCTCTCCGAGAATCTCGTTTTGGAATAGTGAGAGACTTGATAAATTGAAAAAGTTGTATCCCAATCATACTAATGAGGAAATAGCACAGATATTAGGTATCACTTATTCTGCTGTAAATGGAATTGCATTTAAATTACGGCTCTTTAAATCTAAAGAATTTAAATTTCAATGCGCTTCTAAAAGCTTCTTTCCTAAAGGCCACCAACCGATGAACAAGGGACGTAAGCAAACGGAATATATGTCAGAGGAACAATTAGCAAAAACGAAAGCTACTCAATTTAAGAAAGGACATATCCCAAAAAATCATAAACCAGTCGGTTATGAACGCATAACTCGTGACGGTTACATTGAAGTGAAAACTGCCGAACCGAATGTCTTTGAACTTAAACATCGGCTTGTATGGATTGAGCATAATGGAGAAATCCCCCCTGGTTATAATATTCAGTTTAAGGATGGCAATAGGCAAAACGTTTCCATTGAGAACCTTTACATGATTAGTCGTTCTGAACAATTAAAAAAAGAGAATTCTTTGTATGCCCGATATCCGGAAGATGTTCAGTACCTAATCAAGCTAAAAGGAGCTTTGAATAGACAAATTAATAAAGCAACAAAAAAGAATGAATCATGACTGATGGAGCAATAGATAGATTGAAAGAAATGGTTAATAAACCATTCCTTTATCAGAATGAAGAAGTTGTAATTCTCAATTACTGTGACGGTACCGGTGATGATGGTACCGAAGTTGAGATATACTTGAATAATGGCAAAGTGTTAGTGTTTAGTATGTTTGATTTGGCTTCCAAGTTGAACCGTTTCCGGCCAATAACAAATACTGTTGTCGTGTTGGCAAATGAACGGTTGAATAAGGTGTCTACAGTGAACCCTACCATTTTACAAGATTTGAGGAATTTGGTTCTTCAACAAATTAAGGATGTGAAAGAAGATCCTAGTAAAGTGAGCCAAGCAAAACAAGTTTTCCAAGGGGTTAATACCGTAATCAATCTTGCCAAAACAGAATTGGAATACAGGAAGTATTTGGATACAACAGACCCTCAAAATAAATAATTAGTATGCTGATAGGTAAAGAATATGTTCATTGGTTTCGCATCAGAGACCAACCTAATAGAATCGTGTGAGATTATTCATAGTCTAACAATTTAACCCGATCGATATGATAACATTGAATAGGTTTGCCCAGAGATGCTTGAATATCATGAGGAAGCGCTTTAAGATGAATGAGCATAGCTCAAGAAAAGCGTTTAGCATAAGAATTGAAGCCGTTTGGAGAAAATTCGATATTGCTTCTAAATATAGGAGTGATAATCTTCCTAAATATTCGGAAGATGAAGAATTAGCAGCCGAGATGATAATTTACCTTGTTGCCTATTTAAAAAGATTTGGTTGTGAGGACATTGAACAGCTTATCAAAGATAAGATAGAGTTCGATGATAGAAAAAATGATTAGGTGTTGTTACTGACTGTTTGTGTTGTTGATTTTGTGTTGTTGATTTTAATATAGTTAGTTATGACAGAGATTATTCAAGTCTGCCTACTTGATTTTAATAAGGGGCAGCTCACGGGATTGCCGAAAAATCCACGTTTTTTTCGTGATTACCGCTTTGAAGCGATGAAGAAAAGCATTCAGGATTCGCCAGAGATGCTTGAGCTTCGAGAACTTATAGTTTTTCCCTACAATGATGGCAGATATATTGTTGTTTGTGGTAATTTACGTTTGCGAGCTTGCAAGGAGTTAGGTTATAAAGAACTGCCTTGTAAAATTCTGGCACCTGATACCCCCGTTAAGAAGTTGAGGGAATATGCCACTAAAGATAATGTCAATTTTGGTGAGAATGATTTGGACGTTATGGAAAACGAGTGGAATAAGGCGGAACTCCAAGATTGGGGCATCGAATTTGCCCCGGAGAAGAAAGAGGATGAATTTAAAGAGCGCTTCGATGCCATCACGGATGATACAGCCATTTATCCTCTCATTCCAAAGTATGACGAAAAACATGAGTTGTTTATCATCACCTCAAGTAATGAGGTAGATAGCAACTGGCTTCGTGAAAGGCTGGACATGCAGCACATGAAGTCGTACAAAACCGGGAAAATAAGTAAATCCAATGTAATTGATATAAAAGACGTTCGCCATGCCCTGCAAGATAGTAATACCAAGTCATAAACGCCATGACCGGGTGTTCGCTAAAAAGTTGGTGAACGATCCTATCATTTGCGTTGCTGAAAGTCAAGCTGACTTATATCAACAATTTAACCCGGAATGTGAAATTGTTACTCATCCTGACGACGTTATGGGCCTCATCCCGAAACGTAACTGGATGGCAAAGCATTTTGGAGAACTTTTCATGCTTGATGATGATGTCCATGCCTGCAAACCTATTTATGTGGAAAAAGGAGAACCTAGCCGGATAAAGGATAAAGATAAGATAACCAATATCATTCAGTCATTATTTGAGATGGCCAGTATGATGGATGTACATCTGTTTGGCTTCACCGCTCGGATATCGCCGGTAATGTATGATGAATCCGCTTTTCTTTCTCTTTCGAAAATGATAACCGGTTGCAGTTATGGAGTAATCTATAACAAAAACACTTGGTGGAATGAGGAAATACGTTTGAAGGAAGATTTTTGGATTTCTTGTTACATGAAGTACAAAGAACGTAAGGTTTTAACCGATTTGCGGTATAATTTTGAGCAAAAGAACACTTTTGTAAACGCTGGTGGGCTTGCTTCTATAAGGAATCAGGAAGAGGAACGTAAATCTATCCTCTTTATCAAAAAGAATTTTGGTGATAGTATTTTGCTAAAGAGTGCAACCACTAATGGGAAAGACAAAACAAAGCAGCTCGTTCAATATAATATATCATGCAAATTCAAATTCTAATAGTCTGTAAAAAAGGCGTTTAAATGGCGTCCATTCTGTTTGTCATATTCGCCTTTTTTAGCTAATTTTACTGATGTAATGAACTAAAAGTCAAACCATTAAATTAGAATTATGATTATAAGAACAGTTTGCGGATATGATTTCTTTGAGGTGAGTTCTGCAATGCAGAAAGCCATCAGGCGAGCCGACACCGGGGTAGCCGGCTTTTTTGCATTGGAACTTTGGGCGAGTGGGTACCGCGACTATGTGTGGAAGCGTCTGTTTACCATTAGTGCTGAAGACTGCTTTGGAATCATTACGAAAGAGATAGAAGCATTATGGCAGGGGCATGAGCTGGTAAACAAGACTGCTACTGAACCCAAAGGGAGGATATTTGTCAGTAAAGCTGTCATTCTCCTTTGTGAATGTAGAAAGAATCGTGATGCGGATCATTTGCAAAACTTCATTTATGATAGAAAGGATATTGATATAGAAAAGTGGATAAATGATGTCAGGCGTTATCCTATTCCTATTCCAGACTACACTTTCGATGTACATACACGAAAGGGTAAAAAACATGGGAGAACCAAAGAAGAATTCTTTCGGGAAGAATACAAGGCGTTACAACCTCGTGTTCCTGGTTTATTCGATGATTTGGTTCAATCCAGTCAACCAAAGTTATTTAATGATGAAACCACGGCTAAGTAGCTGTGGTTTCTCATTTTTCATATAAGTCAAACCAATTTAATTAAGAAAATGAACACGTATTACAAATTTGCGCCAAATGTATTTTTGGCAAAGTGTGATGAGAAGCATGAAAAAGGTGAAACTATTGAGGTTACCACCAAGTACGGTAAGGAGAACGAAAGTATAGTATTTAATCTAATCTTCGAGAAAGATGGATTTTACTATTACTCCATTGTTAGAGCTGACGGCTTTAATGCTCAAGAATGGGCGAAGCGACGAGCGGAACGTCGTAGGAAATGGGCTGCATCTGCTGTACAGAGAAGTAATGAATACTATAATAAGTCCAACAAAGATAAAGATTTTCTTTCCCTTGGTGAACCTATAAAAGTAGGACATCATAGCGAAAAGCGACATAGAAAAGCGATAGACGATGCTTGGAACAATATGGGTAAAAGTGTTCAGTTTGACGAAAAAGCAGCAGAACACGAAAGTAAAGCAGAATATTGGGATAAGAGAGCTAATACCATAAATTTGTCAATGCCTGAAAGCATAGATTTCTATGAGCATAAATTAGAAGTCGCAAAGGAGTATCATGCAGGTGTCAAATCTGGGAAGTATCCACGTATGCACTCTTACACTTTAACTTATGCTAAGAAAGATGTAAACGAAGCTCAAAAGAATTATGACCTTGCAGTAAAGCTGTGGGGCGATGTTTAATAATCTGTAGTATCTCAAATAATTTACTATGAGAGAATTATCAAAAGAAACCTCATTACAAAGGGTAATGAGGGCTTCAGGTCGTGTACCTGTACAATGCTCATGCAGTGTTTGTAAACAACAATGTCATACGCCATGTTTAGGTACTCCTGATGATATTGAACGAATTATTGATGCAGGTTATGCCGACAGGTTAGCACTGACGAACTGGGCTGCTGGTATATTCTTAGGGGTTATTAATATTGCTATTCCGATGATTCAGCCCGTTGCTGGTAAGGAGTATTGTGCTTTTTTCGAGAATGGACTGTGTATCTTACATGATAAGGGTTTGAAGCCCACTGAAGGACGTTTGTCTCATCACACAGTCAGGAAGGATAACTTCAATCCTGCTATGAGTATTGCTTGGAACGTTGCAAAAGAATGGCTGATGCCGGAGAATGAGGATGTACTTTCTCGTGTAGTAAATAAATTCTTGAATGCGAGGAAGCCATGAATGTGTGTCAATCAATACCTCGTAGAGATTGTAAGGTGTTTGCTAAATGTGGAGCAAAATCCTTATCACATTGCCGGCGGCACCGCGAAACTGATGAGAAGTGTAAAAGTTGTACTCTAATTCGTCGTAAGCCGCGTAATCGGATTATAGATGATTCAGGACGTGAAATGAAAAGATGTACCCATTGTGGAAATTACTTCTACTTGAACCGGTTCTACAATCGTATAGTGGTGAGAAAAGGTAAGGAATATCATTTGTTGACTTCCTGGTGCCGTATGTGTATGTCACAGATTAATAATCAGAGGGCAAAGAAGAAAAAGTGACTTGTCTATTAAATTTTTTGTATGAAATATTATGCTTCAGTCAGCTTTGGAAAGGATTCCTTGGCAATGCTTTTCATGCTAATAGATAAAGGATATCAGTTGGATGAAGTCGTTTTCTATGATACAGGTATGGAATTTCAGGCAATCTATAACACTCGTGATGCTGTTCTTCCAATTCTTAAAAAACTTGGCATTAAATATACAGAACTGCATCCGGAGCAACCTTTTCTTTGGACAATGTTTGAAAGGCCGGTTAAGAAAAGAGGGACCAATATTATCCATAAAAAAGGATATAGTTGGTGTGGGGGAACATGTCGGTGGGGAACGAGTGAAAAACTTCGTGCGTTGAAAGCTCACACAAAAGATGGAATTGATTATGTCGGTATTGCTGCCGATGAGATGCATCGCTTTGAAAAGGAAAAACGACCAAATCGGGTTTTACCACTTCGTGATTGGGGCATTACTGAAGCAGATGCACTCCAGTATTGTTACACAAAAGGCTTTGTTTGGCATGAGGATGGAGTAAGGCTATATGAGCTACTTGATCGTGTGAGTTGCTGGTGTTGTGGAAATAAGAACTTGAAGGAGTTGAAGAATATGTATTTGTACCTTCCATGGTATTGGAAAAAGCTGAAAGAACTTCAGTTAAATACCGATAGGCCCTATCGGCGTAATAGTGGAGAAACCATTTTTGATTTAGAGGAAAGATTTAAACGTGAAATGCAATAGAAAGAGTTATTATGATTCCCTTATGTATAAATGGAAAAGATTATTATGATCGAGAAGAAGCACTTGCTGCCTGGTTCGAGGAATGGTTAATGAAACAAGACTTTGAGCAAGATCTTATTGATCGAGAGCTGGAGCTTGAATATCGAAAGACTCATCTTGATTGGAACACTCCTTATGTGATGTATGGTGTTCGTAAAAAACATAAGTGTATCCAAAAGAATGAAATTGCCGTGTTTTATGACTTGTTACCGAGACAAAAGCGTGCTCGTACTGCTGAAACACATTGGTATAAAGTATTGTACAAGAGAAAGGCCACTCCTGAAGAAGTTGAGTCACTCAAGGCTGGGGAATATACCCGTAGATATTTGGTGTATTCCCTGTTTATTGAGAAGAAAATGACTCTTGACAAGGCTTTATCTCTTATAGTTGCCGATGATAAATTATTAGGAATTGCTGATAATACCATCTCTGAAATTGTAACAGCCTTTGAGACTTTCTTTAACCGTAAATTTAGAATTTATAAACCCGAGTTTACAACTCAACTTAATTTATTTACAGATTAATATGAAAACAACAATTATTTCATGTGTGATTTTGTTTGTGTTCCTGCTATATGTAGGACACTTTTCTATAACAATCAAGCCGTTCACAGTCCAACTTCCATACTGGCATCGTTCGCTCGGACTGTTTTTGTTGATCCTCTCTTTTATAGTGTATAATGCCGGTGAACATGCAAAAGGCTATCTTGATGGTTTAAAAGAGGGTGAGAGGATAATATTTGATTTGTTGAAGAAAAAGACCGGGTAAAATGGCGTTAAAATGGCGAAGATTCTGTTTGCTAAACTTGTCAATAACGATTACCTTTATAGATGTAAAGCATTAAAAGTCAATCAATATGAAGAGGAATGAAAAAATAGAAAAATTAGAAAGACTAGGTATTTTCAATCAATGGAAATATAATACAGAAAGAGCAAATGAGACATTTAATATTGAGTGTCCTGACTTCTCAATGACAAATGAAGAACGGATGAACAATTTGTTAGATGTTGATTGCTGCTTTCATCGGTTTCTAGCTATTTCATTCCCTTTTTATAATACTCCTGAAGGTGCTGTTTTTTGGGAGAATATTGCAAAAAAATAATCGAACTTAATTGAATTGAAATTATGAGTAAAAAAGATTTAATAGAGCAGAACATCACAAGAGTTCAAGAATATGTGAGGGAACTTATTGAAGATGCAAAGTGGAATAATGGTGTTTCGGAAACTCTTGAATCTACTTCAATAATTGTAGGTAATAGTGATGATATCTATGATTTTGCAATTTTATTTGCTTCTAATAGTGAATGTGTTTATTGTGAATTCATAAATGGTAAAATAGAGTACATTGATTGTGAACTAGATTGTGAAATATGCCAATTTGAAGGAAGACTAATTTTTCAATATATAAACGGAAGTTTTCATAATCCTACTGGTCAAATTATCGAACTGTCAAAATTACTGATGAAAGGCGAATTAAAAGACACAAAAAGTATCTTTTGTTCTATGGTACTTCGATTAATGGATACTGAAGAATACAGTAACAATTATTGCAAATCTTTGGATTTAGTTCTGAGGCTGTTTCCTGAAATAGATGGAGAATTATTAGAAAAGGAATTGGATAGATATATTTAAGCATTACAAGGATGAGTAAAATGAATTTAAATGAATTAAGAGACAAAGCATATAAAACAGCTTGTGAACATGGGTTTCACGATCAAGAGCTAAGTAACAATCATTTTCTTTGCCTTGTGATTTCTGAACTGATGGAAGCTGTGGAAGCAGATAGAAAAGGAAGGCGTGCTAATGTTGATCGGTATAATAAGAAGATTGCTAACAGCCGCATTTGTCAAGGATTGGATTCTGACATTCCCAAAGAGCGCGGTTACGAAGTTGCATATAACGAAACCATTAAAGGTTCAATCGAAGAAGAATTAGCTGATGCTGTTATCCGCTTGCTTGATCTTGCAGGACTTCGAGGAATAAACCTTGAACTTGCCAACGGAGATATTGATGACTGTATTGAAGATATGGCAGAAGCCTGTAAAGACGAAACTTTCACCGAATCAATCTATTCCATCTCTACACTTCCTGTTAGGTATGACGGAATATTTGATTTACCTACAGCCGTGAATGATATGATACTATCAATCTTCGGGCTTGCCAAGCACTTAGATATAGACCTGCTTTGGCACATCGAGCAGAAAATGAAGTATAACGAACTCCGTGAAAAGATGCACGGGAAGAAGTATTAACTCTCAAATCAAAAAAATGGATGATAAACGAAAACAAATATTGGTAGATTACATATCCTACCTGTATACGACGGGTAGGAGCTATGACAGCATCGGGAAATACATCAAATATGTGACTGATTTTCTTGAAAATTCCGAAGAAATCAATCGTCGCGGTTATTTGAAATATAAACATAAAAATGCAGATGTTATGGTGCGCCATTCATTTATGTGCGCGGCTGTTTGTGATTTATTGTCTTATCTTAAAATCGGATATGGCCGACGGGAAAAGGCTGTAAAGCCTTTGGAGAAACTTGAGGTTATTTCAGAGAAGAATAAGAAACTGCTTAATGATTTTATAATATGGTTGACTGATAATAATGATTATTCATTACATACAGTTGATATCTATCACACTTCTCTTAAGCAGTACTTCGAATACGCTAATGAACTGAATATGGACAATTGCAGGCGATTTATCAAAAGCCTTGAAGAGGAAAAACTTTCTCCAGCTACCATTCGATTACGTATTACAGCCATTGAGAAGTTCTCCAAATGGGTGAAGAAACCTATTGAACTGAAACGACCTAAAATGAAACGCAAGTTGGATGTAAACAATGTGCCGACAGAAGAGGAATATAATAGGTTACTGGAGTATCTGAAAACTAAACTCAACAAGGATTACTATTTCTTCATTAAGGTATTGGGTACTACAGGAGCTCGGCTCTCGGAGTTTCAGCAATTCACGTGGGAGGATATAGCGATCGGCGAAGTTGTTTTGAAAGGGAAAGGGAACAAGTATCGGCGTTTCTTTTTCCAGAAGCAATTGCAGAGGGAAGTGAAGGACTATATAAAGGAGACAGGCAAGTCCGGTACTCTTGCTGTTGGGAGATTCGGGCCGTTGACTCAAAGAGGTCTTTCACAGCATCTGAAAGTATGGGGTAAACATTGTGGTATCGATTCGAAAAAAATGCACGCTCACGCCTTCCGGCACTTCTTTGCTAAAATGTTCCTGAAGAAAACCAAAGATGTAATTCAATTAGCAGACCTTCTTGGTCATGGTAGTGTAGATACAACAAGAATTTATTTACAAAAAAGTTATGATGAACAACAAAGAGACTTTAATAAAAACGTTACGTGGTAGTGTAGCCCAGCTCAATGAATTGTCGGATATGACTGAAGGCATAGATGTTTATGACGCTGCCGGATATGTTGATACTGAATTTCTTATGGAAGCGCTTTCCTGTGTTAATACTTTTATGGATGCGAGTAATATGGTTATTACGAAAATATCCTCACTGTTAGCGCCGGACGCTCCGGTTGATGAAAGGAAGAGCCAGGCTGATGAAGGTAAGAAATGGAATGTGGAAGAGATACTGAAGCATTGTACTCTTGAGGATAGTGTTCTTAAACTTCCGAAAGTACAATTCAATAAGAAATCCTACGCTGAAGCAAAGAAATGGATAGAAGAAGCTGGCGGCTCATGGCAGGGAGGTAAGATACAGGGATTCACATTTCCTTTTAATCCGGAACGTGTGTTCTCCATCTTGAAAGAAGGTAAGCGATGCGATTTGCAAAAAGATTTTCAGTTCTTTGAAACACCTGCTGATATTGCAGACTGGCTGGTAATGCTTGCCGGGGGAATAAATGAGGTTGATACGGTGTTGGAGCCAAGTGCCGGACGTGGTGCTTTGATAAAAGCGATTCATCGATCGTGTCCGTCAGTAACAGTTGAATGTTATGAACTGATGCCGGAAAACAGAGAGTTTCTTCATACACTTGATAACGTAATATTGCTTGATGAAGATTTTACGAAAGACAGTGTAGGGCATTACACTAAGATTATTGCTAATCCTCCATTTTCCGGTAATCAGGATATTGACCATGTAAGACTTATGTATGAACGCTTGGAAGAAGGTGGAACTCTTGCGGCTATAACCAGCCGGCATTGGAAATTTGCGTCTGAAAAGAAATGTGTTGAGTTCCGGGAATGGTTGGAAGAAGTTCATGGAGAAGTTTTTGAAATCGGAGCCGGTGAATTCAAGGAAAGTGGAACAACTGTTAGCACTATGGCAGTTGTAATAAAAAAGTGATTTATAACAAATTAGAAAGGAATAAGAATATGTACTACAAAATAGTAAACAAAGAAAGCTCTATCTATCAAAAGATGGTAGAGTAGCGTGAAAAGGAACTTAAAACCAAAGAAGAAAACAAGGAGCTTCTTCGGCAGCATATTCCTTATGCTTATGAAAAGTTTGCTGGTTTTACAGATCAAGGAGCAAGGAGAGTTCCCATTCCGATAGGCTTCTATTTTCTTAATCCGGAAGAAGTGGACTTGGCTGTGTGGAAGGAAGATGTCAAGCGCAAAGGTTTGTTCTATCCATCTAAACGAACGAAAGCCGGAAAGGAAATGCAGAAGTTCCTTAATTCTCTCGATTCTTATTCAGCTTTTCGACTTCTTGATGAGATAGGGATAGATTATTATGGTGAGTTCCACACACCTTTCTTAGAGGTAGTAGGTGATGCCGTCGTTGTTCATTTGGACGATAAACATGAACCGAAAGACGAGAACTTTATTGAGATAACGAAGAAAGAGGCGTTTGACTTACTTGGATTGACTAAATAAAATTCAGATATGAATCAAATTGAGTTTAAGATAAAAGCCCTGCCGTCTATAAAGACAACAGGACTTGAAAGAAAATGGCAGCGACCTACTCTTCCACTGTTACGCAGTACCATCGGCGCTACAAGGCTTAACTTCTCTGTTCGGAATGGGAAGAGGTGGAACCCTTGTGCAATAACCACCTAAATTTAGGGACTTAGCTGTGCTAAGTAATTTTCTCTATTAACCACTATAAAAGGTCAATACAGTTTTGCACAAAGTCCCAACCTACCGTCTACTCAATTTTAAGCATTGCCATAGCCGTACGGTAGTAAAGCTATAGAATGCTTTTTCTAATTAATTTTTTCATAATTAAAAAAATTAGTCATTTGCAACATTGCAAATGAAGCCCAAATGTAATAATAAAAAATAATATATGAAAGCAATAACAATAAAACAACCATGGGCTTCTTTGATAGTTCATGGTATCAAAGATATCGAGAACCGTACCTGGGCGTGTCCATGGAAATACATAGGGCATAGAGTGTTAATCCATGCAAGTGGGAAACCTGTAGAAATGAGAAATCCCAATAGTGTATTTACAAAAGCTCAATGGGATAGTCTGCCTGTTGAGTTTCAACGAAAAATAATATGCGCAGAGGGCATTGTCAATTCTGCTATCATTGGAAGTGTAGAAATAATTGGATGCTCTATTAATCATCCTTCTAAATGGGCAGAGAAATCCGATGATAGTAAAGGCTATTATGAAAATCCTATTTATAACTGGGTACTAGCTAATCCTATATTATTTCCAGAGCCGATACCGGCTAAAGGGAAATTGTCATTTTGGGAGTATCCCAATATCAATTCAGAGGACGATATCTGCTTGTGTAATTTGGTCGTAAATGAAAGGAATCAAGTCGTTAGCTATGGAGAGTATGACCGATGTGTATACTGTGGTAGTAAATGGAGTAAATAACAATAGTACAGAATAATAGTAACATAATAGTTAGATATGAATTATACTGTCAATATCTTCTTCATTGTCAACATACATTTTGATGTATTTTCTTAATAAGGTTGGATTATTGACACATTCATCTGTTTTAATTATTTGGAGATTATTCAATCCATATAAAGATGTCAAATTCCAATTTGTCATTTCTTGTAGTGAGCGTTTTATCTCAATTTCCGATTTTGCGTCTTTAGTGAATATTGTAATATTCTTCTTTTGGGGATTAGTGGATGAAGATTGTCTTTCAAAAAAGGCTTTAAAATATTGGCTGTCATTTATGCCTAATGAATGCCCAAATATTGTAATATCATCAGCATCCATTAAATCATATACCATAGCAGGAGGATTATATTGAGAATCAAATGATTTCTGTATGAAGTCATAGTTATGAATAATTTTCTCGTCTTTTGTTCCTAATATAATATTTCTATCTAAGATACATCCATGTACATAGTTTATTGTATCATTAAACTCCATTGCAAAACTGGAATTAGGAGCTACTTCACTAAAACTCGTGTAGTTAAAAGAATATATGACAATTTGATCATTTGATTTATTCTGCATAAATGCTCTTGCGACAATTGCAGCTATAGAATTTTCGTTAATAGTTTCTTGTTGCACTTTTATGAGATATTGTATTAATCCATTTTTTATGAGTTGTAAGGCTTTTTGGTCTCGTTCAATAGGAGGATTTAATATATCTTCATGCGAGAAACTGATATAACAAGAAAAGCGTGGCAAGATTAATATTCCGTTTTTTAACAGATTATTAACAATATCTACATTAGATTTTATACATTCATAAGAATCTGTGACTGGTCCATTTGCTTGAATTTGTTCTAAAACGTTCCTTTCTTTATCGTTGTATAGGTCTATTATTTGCCCATTATTGTTTTTGATTCTTATATAATAATTGTATAACTCATTCTCCAAATCATACCATTTTACAGCATCTAAATTATCGTTCCATTTGTCATTTAGATGTTTGATTAAAGGAGATGGGTAGTCTTTGGGACAAAATTCAGATTGGCAAAAGTCCTTGTATGAAGTCTTTCTGCCTAAACAAAGGTCAAATCCGTTACCTATTATTAGAACTCTTTTTCTGTCTTTATTCATATTGCAAAGGTAAGGAAAGATTGTAATAATAAGAACTGAAATTTATATAATTGTTGAACCTTTGGTGTATTGTTTATTCGATACACCTTTATTTTTTGTGATGATGAGAAAAATAATTGTAACCGGCAGTGAGGGGTTTATAGGAAAAGCCCTTTGCCGCGAATTGACAAAAAGAGGTGTTGAAGTCATAGGACTTGATCGAAAGTCTGGTACTGAAGCCACAAAAGTATGTGAGCTCCTGAAGAATGGGGGGATTGATTGTGTGTTCCATTTGGCGGCGCAAACCAGTGTGTTTAATGGAAACCTGGAACAAATCAGGAAGGATAACATTGATACTTTCATGCGAATAGCTGATGTTTGTAATCAAAATCGTGTGAAGTTAGTATATGCCAGTTCGTCAACGGCTAATCCGGAGAATACCACTTCCATGTATGGAATAAGTAAGTATTTCGATGAACAGTATGCATCTATCTATTGTAAGGCTGCGACCGGGTGCCGGCTGCATAATGTATATGGACCTAATCCGCGAAAAAGAACTCTTCTCTGGTTCCTGATGGAAAAGGAAAACGTGTCATTATACAACTGTGGTCAGAATATCCGGTGCTTCACTTACATAGATGATGTCATTGAGGGGCTTATCTATTCGGTGGGTTGTAACCGGCAACTTATCAATATTTGTAACGTCCAACCTGTGACTACTATGTATTTTGCTTCTTTAGTAAAATACTACAAACCGCTTGAAATTGAGCTAATTAATGAAAAACGGGATTTTGACAATTTGGAGCAGTCGGTGAACCGGGATATCTATTTAGTACCTTTGTCTTACACATCTGTCGAGGACGGAGTAAAGAAGATCTTTGATGAAAGGAAAGGGAAAGATATGTCGTATTGATGACTGGGATAAGCCGGAAGCGGTGAAATATAAGAGCTGGTCTCATCAGGAACGGTTATGTGATCTGAAAGAAAAGGTATCACTTCATAAAAAGGGTGATATCTATTACATCTCCCAGTTCACCCGTTCCAAGACTGGTACCAGCTTTTCAGAAATTAAACAGTCGGAGGAACTTGCATCATTCTTTGCAGAGAGAGCGTGTGAGTTTCTCCACCGCTTCATTGTAGGGGGATGTGAAGGATGGTGTATAGTCACCACACCGCGACGGAGACACTACGAGGGCTTTCATTTTGCAACCTCTATCTGCACGAAAATAGCTGGGGCGGTGAAAATACCATTCTATGAGAATGCAATTCAGTGCCTAACTAAAGATAGATTGAATCCGGAATTCTTTCTTCTTCGTCCGATAAGGGAAAAGAAGATAATAGTGTACGATGACATATTAACAACCGGCAGTACATTACTTGCCACCTATGAGCTTTTAAAAGATAGAGAGCAGCTTCTTTTTCTTATAGGAATAAACAATAATTGATATGGGAAAGCGAGAGGAACCATTAACATTTAAGCAAGAGAAATTCTGTAAATATTACGTTGATACAGAAGGTAATGCAAGTGAAGCATATAGAATGTCTTATAATACTTCCAACATGAAGCCTGAAACGATTTGGAGCGCTGCCAGTAGACTATTAGCAAATAGCAAGGTTAGTACAAGGATAAATGAGATTAAGGCGCAGAGAGCGAAAGAGTCTGAAGTAGAGAGGAAAACTGTTGAGAGGGTATTAATGGATATAGTACTTGCCAATCCCGATGATCTTCATTTTGTTGACCCTGCAACCGGGAAAACAAAAATGAGAACTCCTTCCCAACTTCCCAAACGTGCCCGTAACGCATTGAAGAAGATACAGAATAAGAGAGGAGAGGTTACCTATGAGTTCAATGGCAAAACAGAAGCGGCCCGGATTCTTGGTGCCTGGAATGGATGGGAAGCCGATAAGAATGTCAACATCAAAGGTGGAGACGGAAATAAAGTCGGTGAACTTCGTATTGGATTTGAAGATAATGAGAATTCGGAAGAATAGAACAATTTTAACTGCAAAATCCGGTATTCACCCTACGGAGAAACCTTACTTTTAGAACAATATGGTTATAAATTATAAGAAGCTAAATCCTAACGGATTTTATCTATTGAAGTACTTGAATGATGAGACTATCCGTTTCATTATCTTGTATGGTGGCTCATCTTCCGGTAAATCGTACAGTGTGGCACAAACCATACTGATACAGACATTACAGGACGGTGAGAACACTCTTGTTATGCGTAAGGTAGGAGCTTCTATTCTCAAAACCATTTATGAAGATTATAAAGTCGCTGCGGCCGGTCTTGGCATATCCCATTTGTTCAAGTTCCAACAGAATACTATTAAGTGTCTGGTTAATGGTGCGAAGATAGATTTTTCCGGTCTTGACGATCCGGAAAAGATAAAAGGTATCTCCAACTATAAGCGTGTTCAGTTAGAGGAATGGTCAGAGTTCGAGCATCCGGATTTCAAGCAGCTACGTAAGCGTTTGCGTGGTAAGAAAGGGCAGCAGATTATTTGTACCTTCAACCCGATTAGTGAAAGCCATTGGATAAAGAAAGAGTTTATTGATAAAGATAAATGGCATGATGTACCGATGACGGTTACCATTGCCGGCAAAGAGTTGCCGAAAGAACTTACCAAGGTCAAATCCGTAAAGAAGAATGCACCCAGGCAAATACTTAATCTTCGTACTAAGCAAATCGAGGAACAGGCACCTAATACAGTTATTATCCAATCTACCTATTTGAATAATTTTTGGGTGGTCGGTAGTCCTGACGGTGCGTATGGTTTCTATGATGAGCAATGTGTTGCCGACTTTGAGTATGATAGAGTTCACGATCCGGACTATTACAATGTGTACGCATTGGGAGAATGGGGTGTCATTCGTACCGGTAGTGAGTTCTTCGGTTCCTTCAATCGTGGCAAACATTCCGGTGAACATAAGTATGTTCCGGACTTACCTATTCATATCTCTGTCGATAACAACGTGCTTCCGTATATCAGTGTATCATATTGGCAGGTCGATTTCACAACTGGTACCAAGGTTTGGCAATTCCATGAAACGTGCGCTGAAAGCCCAAACAATACAGTAAAGAAAGCCTCCAAACTTGTTGCAAAGTATCTGAAATCTATCCAATATTCTGATAGGTTATATGTACATGGTGATGCATCAACGAAAGCGGCAAACAGCATTGACGATGAGAAGCGTTCCTGGATGGACTTATTCATAGATACATTGCAGAAAGAAGGATTCGAGATTGAAGATAAGGTAGGCAACAAGAATCCGAGTGTTGCCATGACCGGTGAGTTTATTAATGCCATTTTTGATTGTACTGTTCCCGGTATAGAGATATACATTGACGAATCATGTTCGGTATCTATTGAGGACTACATGAGCGTACAGAAAGATGCTAACGGTGCCATTCTTAAAACTAAGGTCAAGAATAAAACTACCTTGCAGACTTATGAGGAGCATGGGCACCTGTCTGATACGTTCCGATATGTCGTTGTGGATTTGTGTAGTGAGCAGTATATAGAGTTTAGTAACCGACGAAAAAGGAACTTGTATGCTTGTAATGGCACTATTAATTTCTTTAATCCAGATACCGAATGTAAATACACTAAGAAGATTCTATATGTGATGCCGAATGTTAATGGGAAATTTGTCCTTATACAAGCGTTTAGATGTGGGAATAAATGGCATATTGTTGATGTCGTATTTATGGATACTACTTCAACAGAAGATATACGTTCTTCTATTTTGTCCCATGAATCTGATTCATGTGTAATTGAATGTACGGATGCTTATTTCCCTTTTATCCGGGAACTCCGTTCTAGTACAAGCAAAGAGATTCGTGTAATGAAAGAGTTCCCGGATGTAGACAAGCGTATTGCTGCAACATCTGATTATGTGAAAAATAGTATTCTTTTTTCTGCATCAAAAATAGAATCTGATACGGAATATGTTGCCTTCATGAATAACCTGATGGACTATAATAAAGATAGTGAAACCAAAGAGGCCAGTGCTGTTTTGAGTGGGTTAGTACAGTTCGTTGTAAAATTAGGTTTGAATTGATTTGTGCTTTATATATTTGAAAATAAATGTGTTATACTAAAATTACTATGCTCTCGTAATTTCAAGATTTTAGGGTTTTGGAAAACGGTTTTCCTTTTTACTTAGTTTTGCTCAAAAAGGAACCCAATGAATATTTTTTTTGATAATCTATTTGGAAAGAAATCTAAGACTAAAGGTGAAGTTGAAATAGTTACTTCATCTGAGAATAAGGATATAGATACTCAAAGTGGCAAGGCTGAAAAATGGTCAGTTGCATACATTGAGGACCTTACTAGTCCTATTGTAGCGGGTAGTAACTATCTAACACTATTCAGTACGATACCTGAAGTCTTTTTCCCGATCGATTATATTGCATCGCGAATTGCAGGTGCTAATTTTCAATTAAAGAAAACTAAGGATGACAGTATAGTATGGGCGAATAAACGAATGAATGGCATACTTAGTCGTCCTAATTGTTTGATGCGTTGGAAAGAATTGATTTATCAGCACCATATTTATAAATTGTGTACAGGGAATAGCTTTATTCGTGCCGCTATGCCTGATGTCTTTTCTACAGCTGAAAAATGGAGATATTGCGATAATTATTGGGTGCTACCTTCTGATAAGACTATTGTAGAACCTGTTTATGGGAATATGCCATTGTTTGGTATTGCCCAAACAGAAGATATTATTCGTAGCTATCGTTTGGAGTATGGTTGGAATGGTAGTTTGGAAATTCCTCCATACCAAATATGGCATGATAGAGACGGAAGTGCAGAGTTCTATTCAGGGGCTATGTTCTTGAAGTCCAAAAGTCGTCTTGCTTCCCAAAATAAGCCAATGTCAAATCTAATAGCTGTATATGAAGCTAGAAATGTGATTTATGTAAAGCGGGGTGGATTGGGCTTTATTGTAAGTAAGAAAACTGATGCTACCGGTTCAATAGCGTTGACTGACGATGAAAAGGAACAGCTTTTGAAGCAAAATTTTGAGAAGTATGGTGTAAGGAAGGGCCAAGTACCTTATGGTATTTCAGATGCAGATATTGACTTTGTTCGTACTAATCTTTCTATTGCAGAGTTACAGCCGTTTGAAGAGACTTTGGCTGATGCAATAAATATTGCAGGGGCATACGGCATCCCTGCTGTTCTTGTTCCGCGAAAAGACCAGTCCACATTTAGCAATCAGGCTACTGCTGAAAAGAGCGTATATTGTTCAACTGTTATTCCTATGGCCAAACAATTCTGCAAGGATTTTACAGCTTTCCTTGGTCTTGAAGGAGGGGGATATTATTTGGATTGTGATTTCTCTGATGTTGATTGTTTGCAGGAGGGATTGAAAGAATCCGAGGACGTAAAGACAAATATAAATAAACGTTGTCGTGAACAATTCTCATGTGGGCTTATAACGCTCAATGACTGGCGTGCCCAAATAGGTGAAAGTATGATAGAAAATCCCTTGTTTGACAAATTGAAATTTGATATGTCAGATGAGGAACTGGATAAAGTAAATCGAGTTTTTAACACTAAAAGTGGAGATGAAAAAGATGGAAGAGAAAATCAAAAGCCTTCAGTACAAGACAAAGGCAAATGATGTTGATGAGAAGGGTATCGTTACCGTTGCGGTGAATGGTATCGGTGTGAAGGACTCACAAAATGACATATCTATGCCCGGGTCATTCAACAAGACATTGAAAGAAAATATTGGCCGGATGCGTTGGTTCCTGAATCATCGTACAGACCAGTTGTTAGGTGTTCCGTTGAGTGGTAAGGAAACAGAAGGTAACTTGGTTATGGTTGGTCAGTTGAATCTTGAAAAACAGATTGGACGTGACACGTTGGCTGATTATAAGCTGTTTGCAGAGAATGGAAGAACCCTTGAACATTCTATCGGAGTAAAAGCCATCAAAAGGGATTCTGTCGATCCCTGTAAGGTGCTTGAATGGCGTATGATGGAATATTCAACATTGACAAGTTGGGGGAGTAATCCACAGACTTTCCTTGTGAATATCAAGTCTGCTACTGCCGACCAGGTAAAAGAGGCTGTTGATTTCGTTCGGAAAGCGTTCTTGCAGCATGGATATAGTGATGAACGTTTAAAAGGTTACGATATGGAATTAAGTTTATTACTGAAGAGCCTCAACGGCGGTGCCGTTGTCTCATGTCCTCATTGCGGTCATCAATTTGATTATGATGCAGAAACGGAGCACACCTTTGCCCAACAGGTACTGGATTATGCTGCTGATTATCAGAGATGGATAACACAGGACATTGTAAGGGAAGAAATGGAGAAGCTCACTCCGGAGATTAGAATCCAAGTAATTTCTCTTATTGATTCTGTCAAATCAGAAAAGAAAGAATTTACTCAAAAGGGTCTGCAAGACCTTATGAATTATGTAAGATGTCCCCACTGTTGGGGAAAAGTATATCGTTCGAATGCTATTCTGCAAAACACTTCTGAAGATACCACCGGAAAAAATGAGCCGTCTGTTGACACTCAAGAAAAGAATGACGGGGAAAATGGGAACGATGAAGTAACGTCTAAAGCCGCTGATAATGGCACTTTATTCGATTTCAAAAGTTTGAATAGCTGTTTCGAGAATAAATAACTTAAAATTTAAATTTTATGCCAATTAGAAAATTTACAGTATCAGATTTTAATCTGAAAACGGACGGCTTGCCGGCAGAACAGAAGGCGTTTATGGAAAACATCGTCGGCATGATGTGTGAAGTAGTAAACAAGTCCCTTGAAGGAATTGCATCACCGGATGAGGTATCAAAACAGTTTGACGATATTAATAAATTGCTGAAATCCTATGACAATGAGAAGTTCCAGCAATTGGTTAAAGACAATGAAGAACTCGTTGCCCAAGTAAAGACCCTTGGAGAAAGTATTGAGAAAATGAAACAAAAGGGCTTGTCTATGAATGCTATCAACAAGTTCGATGAGAAGTTGAACGAGATGCTTGATTCTGAAAAATTCAGAGATTTCGCAGAAGGAAAAACACGCAAATCAGGAGAATTTGACGGTTTCTCCTTGAAAGATGTCGTTTCCATGACTGACAATTACACCGGTGATTTGTTGATTACTCAACAACAGAAACGTGTTGTGACTCAGGTTGCCAACAAAAAGTTGCATATGCGTGATGTATTAACGACGCTGACAGCTGATCCTGCATATCCTCAACTCGCCTATGCGCAAGTATATGCTTTCAACCGCAATGCCCGTTTTGTAACAGAGAACGGTCGTTTGCCTGAATCAAGCATCAAGGTAAAAGAGATACAGACAGGAACTAAGCGCCTTGGTACTCATATCCGTATCTCAAAACGTATGTTGAAATCAAGAGTGTACATTCGTTCCTACATCTTGAACATGCTTCCTGAAGCTGTTTGGATGGCAGAAGACTGGAACATTTTGTTTGGTGACGGTAATGGTGAGAATTTGCTTGGTATTATTAATAATACTGGGGTGACTTCTGTAGAGAAGATTATTAGTACAGCCATTGTTACAGGTGCCGCCGGTGCTGTAAAAGCTATTACCGGATATAACGGTGATAAGGATGTGATTGTAGAGTTTGCAGAACCACAGGATTTGATTCTTGATGGAATGAGCATCACGTTCGCTGGTGCCGCTGTTCTTACAGAACTGAACAAAACACACGCTCTTGTGAAAATGGAAGATGGTCGTATCCTTATTCCTGGCGTCGCGTTCTCCGGTGCTGAAACGGCTACGGATAAAATGACATTCAGTGTTCATGAAGCCGGCTTTAAGAACATTGAGGAACCCAACTCTGAAGATGTAGTGAAAACAGCTTTCGCCGCAATGACATATGCCCAGTATTTCCCG
>NC_021017.1:959883-974008 GCF_000210075.1 Bacteroides xylanisolvens XB1A | reverse complement strand
ACTGTTAACGGTATGGAATCAGAGAAAGATACGACAGGACGTAATCTTGGTATCGTTAAAATGGTTGATGGGGTGAAATATATTGCCGGTCGCCCGATTATCGAGTACGGTGGTATTCTTCCCGGTAAGTATCTTTTGGGTGACTTCAACCAAGCCGCAAATTTGGTTGATTATACCACTTTGACACTTGAATGGGCTGAAGATGTGGAGACCAAGCTTTGCAACGAGGTTGTGCTGATGGCACAAGAAGAAGTTATCTTCCCGATTTATATGCCATGGGCTTTCGCTTATGGGGATTTGGCCGCATTGAAGACTGCAATAACTAAAGCGTAGGATTATGGATTACATACTTAGAGGTAACGATAAGGATGTAACCAATGTGCTTAAAGAGCAACGCATTCGGATTAATAGAGGGATGATTCAACTCATCCCTATTTCCGAATGTGGTCTTGTTACAGAAGAAGATGCCCGAAAGACATTGGAATGTATGCTTGCAGAGAAAAATGAAGAGATTGGCAGGCTTACTGCATCCATTGCAGAGAAAGATAAGACAATTGTTGAACTGACAGAAGAGCGTGAAACAATGAAAGCTCGCATTGCAGAACTTGAAGTACAGGTGCCTTCTGATGAAAAGAATCTTCCGGTTGCCGATTCAAAAGATTTGCAAGAGGAAGATGCCAAGGAGGTAACTGTTACAGATGATAAAGCCGTTTCCGTGGAAGATGAAAAGAAAACCGGGAAAGGCAAGACTTCTAAATAACTATCGCTATGTTGATTGATGTTTCATATTTTATGTCAGGTCCCAGGCATATTGAGAATGTTTCGGTCGCTGAAATGCCTTCGCCCCAATCTCTTGCTGTGAATGAGGTGATAAATGGGTATATTAAGGCATTTCAGCCCGAATTTCTCCGGAATGTTGTTGGTGTGACTCTTTCCCAAGCTATCACAGATTATTTGGAGCTTATTGAACGGGAAAAGGAAGATTCTTCAAATGAAGTTGATATTTCAGAAGAGAAAGAAGAACCCCAGTCCGGATATGCAATATTGTGCGAGAAGTTGTGTGAACCGTTCGCTGACTATGTCTTTTATCATATTCTTCGTGACGCAAACACACAGGCTACAATAACCGGGCTTGTCCGTTTGAAATGCGCTAATGAATATGTAGCTCCTTTGAAGAGACAAGTAAGCACATGGAATAGCATGGTAGAGAAGAACAAACAGTTTGTTGAATGGGCTATGTCGAATGATTGTCCTTTTGATGTGAAAATAACCAAGAATCTTTTGACCCCAATTAATGCTTTCAATTTATGATAGATTTAGATATAACAGAACTGTTTGAGGAGATTGTAAAGGAACTTCCAGAAGGGCTTGAAATCCTCTATCCAAATGGGAAAGGGGGAACTAAAGTAGTGAAGTCCCCAAGATTGAATTACATCTTCGGTAGCAGTCAATATATCAAAGATATTTTAGATGAATACAGTAAGTCTTCTGCCCAGTCTGAAAGGAAGTTTCCATTGGTTGCACTATTCACTCCAATAAGTGAAGATAGAGGTGACGCGGATTATTTTTCAAAAGCAAAGGTTTCGTTAATTATAGCATGTTCTTCTTGTAAAGAGTGGAGCAATGAGATGCGCAGAATCACATCTTTTAAAAATATCCTTCGGCCAATCTATAAACGTTTATTGGAAGTATTATATGAAGATTCTCGGTTCGACTGCGACTATGACGAAAAAGTGAAACATAGTTATTCAGAAAACTATTCATATGGCAGATACGGAGCCTATACAGATTCCGGTGAGGCTGTGAGCGAGCCGATTGATGCCATAAATATACGCTCGATGGAAATAAAAATTAATAATCTTAATTGTAGAAGAAAATGAGAAAGATTAGAACGTGTAAGGGTTCCCGGATGAACACTGGTAGTTCTGCTTGTAGCATTGACTGGAAAAAAGTCAAAGGTGCTATCTTGACAGAACATGGCGTCAAACTCCCTGCTGATATAACAGGTGAGAAGTTGCTCGAATTGTGCCATGCAGACCGTCCCGGGCGTATTTACCCTATTTTGCCATTTCTGGAGTATGCCAAGAATGGTGGAGAGCCCCAAGTTAATGCTGTAGGGTACGGTGCAAGTGAATACAACGGGCTTAGCGCTCAAACAGACACCTTCACTTTGAAGAAATTTGATGAGGTTTTGAATGCCCAGCTTCTGAAATGTGCCAATAAAGGATGGGACGTTTACTTTTGGAATCAGGATAATATGTTAATCGGTTATAATGATGACACTGATATCCTTGCCGGTATTCCGATGTCTACTGTTTACCCGACCGTGACACAGTACCCGACCAGTAGTGCTAAGTCTGCGATGACTGTTAGTTTTTCACATGAAGATGTGGAAGACAGCCAATTGCACTTTGACTACGTGCAGTTAGACTTCAATCCCAAGAATTTCGTTAAAGGCTTGGTTGATGTTGTGTTTCAAAAGTTGGAGGCCGAAAATACTTACAAAATAGTTGAAGTTGTTGGTGGTTATGACCGTACAGAAGAATTTGGCAGTCTTATTGCTGATGGTGCTGCTGAAGTTATGAATAACGTAACTTCTGCTACATATTCGGATGGTATCATTACCATTGTTCCTAAAGCCGGGGCGGTTCCTTCGTTGAAAGCTCCTTCTGTATTGTATGAAAAAGGAATTAGAGGTATCGAGCAGGTGTCATGAAGGTAGATAATGTTACGTTCGTCGAGGTTGCTGTGAAGGGCATGACGAAGGAAGAGTTTATTAATGCACACATTAAAGTCGTGTGGCAGGAACTGAAGGAAGCTGACCGCAAGAAGAAGCTCTCGGAAGTGTACGATGCGATAACTAAGTAACCGACGGGCTGGGGTGTGATTACAGCCCGGCCCGTTATATTTTTACTGTATGGCAGATTTTGATGAATTACATAGAGTTATTCATTCCATTGCATCCGGGTTTGAAGAGGAATGTATTAGGTGTATGGAAGAACATAAGAATGTGCTCGTTGATTGCATTCAGGAGCAATTATATTCCGGTCTGGACGGTACTGAACATCTATTGAATCCTGATTATGATACTGACACCTATTTTAACGAGCCCGGTCCCTGGCAGAACCGTGCGGAACAATATAAACGATGGAAGGAGAGGATAACTCCACCTCTTAGAAGTGAGATGCTTTATTTGCCACCGCGTCCGGTTGAGGTACCTAACCTCTTTATTACTGGTACTTTCTATGATAGCATAACTGCCGATAGAATTGATTCCGGGCTTCGATTCTCAACGAAAGGATTTACGGACGGTAGTTCTATTGAGAAGAAATACGGTGAGCAGATTTTAGGCATTGGTGATACAGCTAAAGAGTACTTTAATATTATGTATCTCCGTCCCTGGATGGAACGTTTCTTTTCAGAATGTGGATATCGGTAGAAAATGGCTTGTAGTTGCGAAATAAAAAAGATGCAGAGTGAACTGGAACGTATCAGTGATCTGGCAAAGAAAGCAGCTGTCTTGGATGGTTGCATGTATGTCGTTTATCAGAAAGAAGATGGTACCTATGCTTTTGATAAACTAGGAGTTGAGATAAAAGGAAAGATTGTTGAATATAGACATTACCTGTAATTATGGCAGATTTAAAATTAAAAGATTTCGTTGATGAGAGCGATTTGCAGAAATTGGTGGAGCTTGATAATACTATTGAGCGTGTGAGGGCTGATTATGCTAATGCGGCCAAAGAATTAGCAAAAGGTTTGAAACTAAATGTAGAAGGCGTTGCTGATCTTGAAAAGTTGAGTAATCTTTATAATACCCAAGCAAAAACGGCTGGTTCTGCATCTGCTGAATTAACCGAAGCCCTTAGAAGACAGTCTGAAATAACTCAAACTGTCAGTAAGAAGATAGAGGAAAAGCTAAATGTAGAGAAATTATCTGCTGCTGAACTGAAGAAACTAACCAAAGCAAACTCGGATAATGCTGTGTCCTTGGAAAAGGCTGCTAAAGCAGAAGCTAACTTGACAAAAGCGCAGAATGCCGGTAATGCTACTCGTAAGAAAGCTGTTCTATCTGAAGAAGAACGTTTGAAACTTATCAGAACTGCTATTATCTTGACTAATCAGGAAGTACATAGCCGTTCACAAGCAAAGGAAATGAATAAGCAGCTGCAAAAGGCTGTTGATGTTTTGAAAGATACGGATGAAAACTATATTCGTACACTTGCCCGTCTTAATTCTACTATTGGAATCAACACTGATTACATAAAGCGAAATTCCGATCGATATAGTCAACAGAAAATGACAATTGGTGCATACCGGGAAGAAGTAAAGGCTGCATGGGTTGAGATACAGAACGGTAATAAGTCCATGCAGAATATGGGTATTATTGCCCGGAATGCAGGAAGGATGCTTAAAACGGAGATGGCTCCTGGGCTAAGCCAAGTTAGTGCAGGATTGAAAGGATGGGCTGCTGGATATATTGGTGCACAAGCTGTTGTTGGAGGGATTGTTAAGATGTTTACGCAGCTGCGTGAAGGCGTTGGTTCCATTGTTGAATTTGAATTTGCTAATAGCAAACTTGCAGCGATTTTAGGTACGACGGCTGACAATATCAAAGAATTAACCACTGATGCGCGTCAATTAGGAGCAACAACGAAATATACAGCTGCACAAGCTACTGAACTACAAATAGAATTAGCCAAATTAGGTTTTACACGTCGTGAAATATTAGATTCGACAGGTGCCATATTACGATTCGCACAAGCAACTGGAGCTGAACTTTCGGATGCAGCCGCATTGTCTGGTGCTGCATTGAGAATGTTTAATGCTAGCACTAAAGAAACAGAACGTTATGTATCTGCTATGGCTGTTGCTACATCAAAGAGTGCCTTATCTTTTTCTTACCTAGCTACCGCCTTGCCTATTGTTGGTCCAGTTGCAAAGGCATTCAATTTCCAAATAGAAGATACTTTGGCATTGTTAGGAAAGCTTGCAGATGCAGGTTTTGATGCTTCAATGTCTGCAACAGCCACTCGTAATATTTTGTTGAATTTGGCTGATGGCAATGGCAAATTAGCTAAAGCACTTGGAGAACCTGTAAAAACATTGCCTGAGTTGGTTGCTGGTTTAAAGAAACTGAAAGAACAAGGTGTAGATTTGAATACAACTTTAGAATTAACAGATAAACGGAGTGTCGCCGCTTTCAATGCTTTTCTTACAGCTTCTGATAAAATTGTTCCATTGAGGGACCAAATTACAGGCGTGGATAAAGAACTAGCAGATATGGCAGATACCATGAGTAACAATGTTAAAGGTTCTATTGCGGGACTTTCTTCTGCGTGGGAAGCATTTATGTTATCCTTCTATGATTCCAAGGGTATAATGAAGGATGTCCTGGATTTTCTGGCAAGAGGGTTGAGGAATGTTGCTACACAGCTGAAGGGGTATTCTGAATTACAAGATGAAGCAGACAATAAGGCTGTTGCCTTTGCACAGAAAGAGATGATGAAATCTGATATTTTGGAGAAGAATGCTAGAAATATGCAGAGGTTGTATAAAGAATATATAAATTCAGGAATGTCTGCTGATGAGGCGGCCAAAAAGGCTAAAGAGGATTATATTGAAACATTGAAGTCTCGTTTGGAATATGAAAATAGTGATTATCAATTAGCTATAGATAATCGTAAGAAATTGGAAGGAGAATTGAAAGACAGGGGATTCTTTACAATTCTGACCTCATGGAGACGCACAAATAATGTCATTAAAGATGAGATCGATGTTGCAACTAAAGCTGCTGCAGGTAAGAAGGCTATTTCATCAATAACAGAATCTCTTATTGAACAACTTGATACCATTGATTTGAAAGAGAATGGTGGTACAAAGGGGAATTCAGTAAAGGTACTTACTGATAAAGAAAAACGTGAACAGGAAAAAGCTCTCAAAGAGAAGCTGAAAATTCATGAAACTTATCAGGAGTCAGAACTAGCTCTTATGGATGAGGGACTGGAGAAAGAACTTGCTAAAATTGGTGTTGCTTACTCGAAGAAGATTGCTGCCGTCAAGGGTAATAGCAAAGAGGAAATTGCTACACGTCAGAATTTAGCTAAGGAAATGCAGGAAAAGCTAGATGAGTTTACTATTAAGTATAATTCTGATCGTGAGAAGAAGGATGTTGAGAACGCTCTTGCTGTTGTAAAAAAGGGGTCCCAGGAAGAACTTGATTTGAAATTGCACCAGTTGGAATTGCAACGTGAAGCAGAAATTGATGCAGCAGAGAAAACAGGTGAAGATGTTTTTCTCATTGACGACAAATATGCAAAAAAGAAACAAGAACTTTACGAAAGACATGCATCCGATCAGGTGCTATTAATAGCAGAGAATGCAGCGCATGAGCAGGAAATCCGGGATGCTGCATATGTTATGGATACGCTTGCTCTTAAAAAACAGTTAGCTTCTAAGGAAATAACCCAGCAAGAGTATGCAGAACTTGAGTATCAGTTAAAATTAGATTATGTACGTAAAACAACCGAAGCTGCAATTGATGCGTTGGAGTTGGAACTTCGAAACGAAAATTTGAGTGCAGAGGATAGGGCAAAGATTGCAGAGCAGTTACAGAAATTGAAAGCGGACCTTTCCCAGCAAGAAGCAGAAGCGGAAATAGATGCTATCAATAAAGTTACTAAAGCGGATGAGAAAGCACAGAAAGAACGTCAGAGGAATCTGAAAAAATGGCTTCAAACTGCATCTCAAGCAGTGGGTGCTATTGGTGATCTAGTCTCTACTATTTATGATGGTCAGATTCAGAAAATAGAAGAAGAGCAGGAAGCTAATGATGAGAAATATGATAAGGATGTAGAACGAATACAGAATCTAGCTGATTCGGGAGCAATCTCCGAAGAAGAAGCAGAAGCTCGTAAGCGTGCGGCCAAGGAAAGAACTGAAGCTAAGAATGCTGAACTTGAAAAACAAAAACAAGAAATGGCACGTAAACAAGCCATTTGGGAAAAGGCGACTAGTGTCGCTCAAGCTGGAATAGCCACTGCACTGGCAATAACTGAAGCTTTACCGAATATTCCTTTATCTATTGTTATTGGTGCCATGGGAGCAATTCAGGTTGCAACTATTCTTGCAACTCCTATTCCTTCCTATGCAGACGGTACTCAAGGTAATGATAGGCATCCCGGCGGTGCCGCTTTAGTTGGTGATGCCGGTAAACATGAAGTTATCATGTATTCTGGAAAAGCATGGATTACTCCTGATACTCCAACTTTAGTTGATATTCCTAAAGGTGCGCAAGTCTTTCCTGATGTTGATAAGGTAGATATCTCTAATTTTGATATGCCAGATTGGGACTTTCCTACATTTTCACCGACATATTTTGCATCTTCTTCCGGTGATACCATTGTTTTCAATGATTATTCCCGATTAGAAAAAAGGGTTGATAGAACAAATTTCCTTTTGATGAAGAGTCTTAAAATGCAGCGTCAGGATGCTTCTAACCGTGAATTTGAACTGTATAAGTTATCTAAACTGAAATAGTCATGATTGAAAGATTAAATCAAATAACATTGAATGATTTCATTGAGCTTTCATGCGGAAACTATGTTTGTTTGCTTTCGGACTGCAAATCTATGTCCGAAAGCACGCTTAAAGAAATAGCGTCTAAATTACTTGTCGAATACAGAAGTATTGTTAATCCTTCAAATATGAAGGCTATGGTAATGGACAAAGAGGATATGCTGAAGGAACGTGCCAAACTATTGAGTCTTCGTATTTGTCAGGCTCTTGTTTCTCTTGGCTTTTATGATGATGTTCGTCAGGTATTGGGGCAACTAAATGTAGATACCCGAAATATGAGTGATGAACAAGTAATATCGAAGATTGATTATTTACTTCATTCTGCAATTTTTGAGCAAAAACGGAATGAGGAAAGACGCAGTGAGGAACATAAAGGAAGTAAGGCTACTCCTGAACAGATTCGTTCTTCTTTTGATGCTGAGATTGCTTTTCTAATGACATTTTTTAAAATGAGTATTGATTCTCGTGTAATTAATGCTGCTGTCTACGCAAATATCGTTCATCAAGCTGATGTTGAAATATCGATTAGGAAAAGAAGCACATGATAATATCGGTATTACATATATGCTGTAATTCGATTAATTTTTAATTAAAGCGAATTATTTCATACAGTCGTTTGTACATCTCCTTTAGAATCACAAACGACTTTTTTATGAATAGAAAAAACAGCATCCATTGTATAAATAGGCGTTTATACAATGTTTTATTGTCAGAATTACGTACATTAGAGACGAAGTGTAATCGGATAACAGCAGAAGTGTCCGAGGTAAAAAAAATGATTGCCTTATTGCCCCCCGATATAGGCACTCTTATTAGTTCAATCGAGCGTTCTGCTAAGGAAATGCACGAACAAAGTATCATGCACCGGAAATATGTGGAAAGGTGCATTAATGGCGAACCGAAGATACACCTAATAAGGAGGGCTGACAATGGACTTTGAAAAGGAATTATCAGAAATATATCCTTGGATATTAAAGGTGGCAAGAAAATTCTGCTGTTCCATGCAAGATGCTGAAGACTTAGCCGGTGATACAGTTTATAAGCTACTTGTGAATCGTGATAAATTTGATTGTTCTAAACCACTTCAACCGTGGTGCCTTATTATAATGAGGAATACTTATATAATAAGATACAATAGAAATTCCCTTATACATTTTACAGGGCTTGATATGGTAGACGGAAGTGCCATTTCTAACTGTACAGCTCATTCAATACTGTTTGATGATTTGGTTTCCACAATACAACGGTGTGCTAAAAAATCCCGTTGTATTGATAGTGTGATGTATTATGCTAGTGGGTATTCTTATGATGAGATAAGTGAAATCCTGAACATTCCTGTCGGAACTGTAAGAAGTCGTATTTCTTCTGCTCGGAAGTTTATACTTCAGGAGATTTCCTATTAGAGTTAAATAAGGTTTTAATTCGATTTCAGAAGAAAAAAAACTTTTGAAAAAGTTATGCTATTACATAACTTTTGACTATATTTGCAATACCAAATAACATAAAAGTCAAACCAAAAAAAGTGAATTATGGAAACAAAGTCTAATTTTAGAGCCAGAGTGATGAAGTATGCTCATCACCTCCTTTCAACAACAAAAAAGAGTTGGAAATATTGTCTGCTAAAAGCGTGGGAGCTTTACAGACTTGCTAAAAGAATGAGAAGCGGTGAAGTTAAATTCGCCTATGAGAAAGTGAATGGCAGTATTCGCTATGCTATCGGTACTCTTAAAAATGTGCCTGCAGGTGCAACAAATAAGGGTAAACGTATGACAAAGCCTTCTTATAAAACTTTCTCTTACTTCGATGTTGATAAGCAGGAGTTTAGAAGCTTCAAAATTGAGAACCTTGTAACCGTGTATTGATATGACTTCATTAGAATACTACTCAAAGAGAAAAGAGGATAGCAGGCAAGAGCTTGCTACCCTCATAGCACAGGCTAATCAGTTCATCGGTGATACACATAACAGCCTCAACACCCATACTAATCAAGGGAGTAATATTGCCAATATAAAAATGCTTTCTCAACAATTACAGCAGCTAACAAGCCGTATTGAACTGGAAAAGCAAAAGGGAGATATGCTTGAAAGTATCTGTTTGACATTAACCACAGAAGGGTAAGCATATGAAAGCCACTTTGTTAAAAGTTACCGGAGAAACAGTTGAGATTTCTCCGGTGAATGGGAACTGCTTTACCCTAAATGAAGCGCAGAGTTTAGTAAATGGCTATGTTCAAGTCATTGATATTTGCCCTAATAAAATAATGATAATGAATGAGGAGGGTAAATTCCACTTTGAGTTGAATGTTGAGGCTACCCGGATTGCATTAATGAATAGTGCTATTTTTCCCGATGATTATATAGCCGGTGACGCTATTGTGTGTGATGATACTATGTTCTAACCCTTTAATTTCAGAAAATATGAAAACAATTTATAGAGTAGAATCACCAACCGGTGAAGTTCGTGTATTGGAAGTGTCTCGCAATGAGACTGGATATAATGTTTACATAGATGATTCAAACATCTGTGAGAGCATTACTGAAGAAGAACTTACAGAAGCATTAGAGAACCCCAATTTTTAAATATGAATCAGAGTTTTCCATTTTGGAAACAACTAATAACAGAATAGATGAGTAATAGTATTGCAGCCAATGATATCATTCAAAATATTGACGATCTGTTAGCTGAATATCCGGTTGATGAATGTATTAGCATCTTACAGGAAGTGGTAAAGCAGATAGATGTGCGTATTAAGGATTTTAGTGAACATATATAATAATAAAGATATGAATAATATATTTACAATTTGCTATTCAGAAGAAGAAGCTAACGAAATTGGACATTTCATAATGCGAAAAGGCTATGAAGGTGTTCAAAATGATAGTTACAGATATTGCCGTGAAGCAATTTGGTGGGCTTTTAAAGAAACTAAAAGACATCATTCGTGTTTCATATATGTTGGCGTTAGAGATTGTCAAATGATTGTGTCCAGGACTAAAAGGGGGCTTCGCAGGAACGGACTTAAATACATTGAGAAGAAACGAATGTTTTACAACTTATTGAGTAGGTATTAAGTTAATAAAAACAAAGAAATGTAACAGTTTTAAATATGACAAGAAGAAAGAAATCATGCACTGATTGCGAGTTTTGCAACGATGCTGAACCTGTTGATGGATTACGATATTTCTGTGACAAGAAAAATATATATTTCGATCCATACAAAACAATCACCTGTCGTCTTTTTCGGCAAGTAAGTTCCTCTGTGTTGAGGATACGCGCTCGATGGGCAGCAATGCAGCTTGCGAAAAAGAAAGCTGCTGAAGAAAAAGAGCGGCAACTCGCACTAATGCTCACACTGCCATACTGGCTTCATGTTGGGGCAGAGTTCATAGAAACTTGTTCTGGTTATGAAGGAGTAATCACAGACATTGACCCGACACGTGAAGATGGCATAATTTACCGACCGACTAATCGACCGGGGTGGGATGGCATTGATGGATATGATACCGCTGATAGTATTATAGAACGTACTGAACGCGGTATGTTGATATTTCGAAATTATACTCCCGAACCGTTAAAAGACGGATTCCGATGGTCTGATATTGAATGGGATTCGGGGCAAATAATCTATTCAGAACAACGCCCGGATGGTAGAACGGATGAGTACTTAAAAGAAAGATACGAAGTGGTAAAGCCTGAATGGATATAGGTTTTTTAGTATGTTTGAAAAGGAGTAATTAAAGATAGAAATGAATAAAAAAGTAATATTGCCATGCCCATTTTGTGGTGAAATACCAGTGTTAGAACGTCAATATTTACCTGCATCACTCTGTTTATCATGTAAGAATGATAATTGCTATGTAAATCCTGCTATAGAGATTACTGTATTTTGCAAGAAAAATAGCGACGGTTTTACGTTTGCGCCTCAATTTGAGCAGCATGAAAATGAAATTATTGAAAAATGGAATAAAAGAAACGTTTAAAGAATAGAAAGGAAATAAATTATGATATTCATATATAGAATAATTGCAGATAACTCTATTGTAATAATGCCTGGCATATCTTCTGTTGATGCCCATAGTAAACTGACAACGGCATTGAATATGGTAGATAGTGATTTTTATTTGGTGGGTATGTTATTTCAAGGTATTATTATTAAAGGTGATTTTCAAACTCAATATTTATGATGAAAACTTTTGCGGAAAGATATAAAGAAAGTATCGTGAATCTTTCAAAGGAAGAATTGATACAACAAAGGGACATTATACTAAATCATATTGAAGCCCAACGTGAACGTTTGCATATTGTCAGTAACGAGAAAAAAGTACATGATATTCGAGTGGCTATTAAAAGGGCTAATATTAAGCTTCGGGAAATAGATAGCTTACTGAAGAACCTGTGTTCTTCTGAAGATAGTTCTATATATCATTTATTGGATAGTCGGATATCCAGATTTATAAATGAAATTGTTGAAGATCCTAATTTTGTTATTCCTAATTGGTCTAAGTATATACTTCTGTCTGGAACAGCAGAGGAAGTCTGTGAGAGTGCAAATAATGGTGAATATGGTGAATTGTGTGTTGTCGCTGATTCTAAAGGTCAAATTATGTGGGAGTGGAATGGGGACAATGGATGGTGTATGTCTGATTAAATATTGTTTCTCCTAAAAATAATTATAATAGAGATTGAATTTGTATCTATTTTGAGACTAATTATCATTTAGGAATTATATATTTGCATCTTAAATAAAGGAGAATTTATGAAAAAGAAATTAGTTTGTGATAATGATGCCAATTTAAGAAAAACTCTTGCTCCAAAAGTGAAGAGAAATTTTCGTGTACGAAAAGAACAGTTTTCCTTTAGCTAAAGATATCGTTATACATATTAATTATTCAGATAAAGTGATAGATTAAAAATGAATCTTTATATTCTATATTTATGTTTAGAGAAGCAATACTCGAGGCTCTAAAAAAGAGAGGAATTACACAGGTAGAACTTGCTAACCATTTAGGGATAAACAAAAGCCCCTTGAATGCTTTTTTGAAAGGAAAAGGTAAAATTAGTATGGAGAACATTGAAAAGTCCTTTTTATTCCTTGGTATAGATATTGTTTTGAAAAACAGATAGTTATATTGCATTTTAGCAAAGCATGATTTTCAAGAATTTAGCCAATCGGGAAACCGGTTGGCTTTTTCTATATATTTGCTCGTGAACGTTCAAAAGGAGTTAAAATGCTTTGTAAATATGTACTTACCGTTGATAGTATTTCTTATGATATTCCCAAATCTTGTATTCAGAATTGGGATGAAATAAAGTTTTCCCGTAAACGCTCCGGACTTGAAGGAATAACTAGAACCTTTACTTCAAAATTCCAGTTTGTGGGAGAAGCCTATGATCTCATATTGGAGGAGTATTTGAGCAAATACCTGGCTTCTAATGCTAGTATCACTGTTTATACTATAACTAATTCTCATACTTATGAAGAATTCTTCAGTTGCCGACTGGATTTCGGTTCATTGACCTATGATGGAAATACTGTTTCTATTAATTCGATAGATGATAGTGTCGCTAATATCATAAAGGCTAACAAAGGAACGCAGTACGAATATTCGGTAGATGAGATAAAAGATGTATATCAGCTTTATTATGATTCTGTAAGTATGAATTATAGTCAACCGCATACATTAGGTGGTAATACTGTAGAAAATGATGCTTCTTTGCAATATATTGTAATTGACAAAGGAATATATGTAGAAGCTATAACATATTCGCTTCCCTTATATATTTCAGGTGGTGAACTTCCGTCACGGGATTCACCTCTTGAGTTTTATGATGCACCACAGGAATCGAAAGATGATCCAAATGTATTTGTTAAAGCCTTGTCCGACATTGATATAGTATTGAATTTTAGTTTTGAATACTATATCAGTTATAGTGATGCGTATACAACTAAAGCTGAAATTGTTCTAGGTGGGCGTTACGAAGATGGTCGTTTAGTCGAGTTGAAAAGATGGGGGTATAATAAGGGGGATGTTACTCCAAGTAATCTGAATGAATCCATCAAGATTCATCTGACTAAAGGGCAGGCTTTATTTTTTGATTTGAAGGTAACATTTAACAGAGTTAATGCTTCTACTGGCAATATTTATTTTCGTAATTTCAAATTTGAGACACGCTTTACTTCTCGAGCTAACCCTATCTATGTGGATGCAATAAGACCTATTGATGTGTTAAACCGATTGCTTAAAAGCATGAATGGTGGAAATGAAGGTATCTATGGTGAAATAGCTTCAGGTGTTGATGAAAGGTTAGATAATTGCGTGATATTAGCTGCTGAAAGTATTCGTGGAATCCCCCAAGCTAAGCTATATACTTCTTATACAAAGTTTAAAAACTGGATGGAAACAGTTTTTGGCTTTGTGCCTGTGATCAATGGTGTCACTGTTTTTTTTAAACACCGGGACAAATTGTTTAGTGATAACAATGTAAAGGATTTAAACAGCAGCTTTTCTAGTTTTGAGTATAAGGTTGATTCATCAAGAATATATTC
>NC_021017.1:943885-959590 GCF_000210075.1 Bacteroides xylanisolvens XB1A | reverse complement strand
GGGTAGGATATGATAAACAGGACTATGAAAGTATGAATGGTCGTGACGAATTCCGATTTACTACTGAATATACTACTGGCATTGATATAACTGATAATGTATTAGAGTTGATTAGCCCTTACCGTGCTGATGTTTATGGAATTGAATTCTTATCGCAAAAGAGAGGCCAAGATACAACGGATAGTGAAAGTGACAATGATGTGTTTTTTGTTTGTGCCAGTACTACATTACATGATAATGGCGGAGTACAAACATATAAAGAGTATAGGCTTATAAGGAGCGGTTGGGAAATAAGTGGTGTACTTGATCCTGAAACGATGTTTAATACCATGTATTGGCAAGGAGGCATATTGCAAGCAAATGCCGGCTATATTGGTATGTTCACTAAAAAACTATCTTATTCTTCTTCTGACGGTAATAGTGATGTTGTTGTCAATGGTATAGGAATGAAAGATGATTTTAACGTTGAAAGTGGTATTATAACTTGTGGAGATGTTTCATTCACAACTTATAATGAAGATATTCCACCAACAGATGATGAAACGATTAAAATCTTAAAAGATGATCTAGTTTACGAGGGCTACATCAAAGAGGTGAGTAGTACAGTTGAGAGAAACGAGGGAGTGAAGTATGATTTATTTGTCCGTTCAATAACAAAAGCCTAGAAATATGATTATAAGCCCGTTTACCCCACTGTTTTTTTCTCCGTCTACCGATAAATTTGGAGCGAAGAGTAAATATGTGCAATTATTCGCACGTACAGACAGGATTTTTGTTGAATTGATTTTGACAGCCAAAGAGCAGGAGCCTATAGTTTACATTAATAATCTTTTAAGTAATATATCTACACCTGTATCATTAAGCTCATGGAAGATGAATGATGATAAGATTCTTTATTTCTATAACATTTCATTGCTTCCATGTGGATACTATACTGTAACAGTTAATGGGAATACGAGTGAGATTTTTAAAGTTACGGACGATGAATGTGAGTTATCAGAAACCAGCCTTATTCAGTATTCAATGAAAGATAATAAGCAGCGTCTTGATGCTGTCTGGTGGATAGATGGGATGCAATACTTTTTTGATTTTCGCGTTCCTGGTGGTTTCAAAGATAACGGATGGACGTTCGGTGTGGATAATGAGCAGTTCGTGACCTCTGATGAGGATATTGTTGAGCTATTCAGCCACGAATATACAACAGTATTATTCACGCTTGGAAATGGGATGGGATGCCCTGTGTGGTTTGCTGAATTATTGAATCGTGTCTTATGCTGTAATTACGTCTACTTTGATGGTGTTCGATATACCAGAAAGGAAAGTAATGTTCCGGAACTTAACCAGCAAATAGAGGGATTGAAGAGTTTTGTGTTCAATCAAATGTTACAGAAGGTAAGAACGATGAATCCAGTTTTGGAATGGAATAACCAGCTTGCTATGAGGTGTGTACAAAGCGGTGCTTATAGGATAGCAGATGATGAAGGAATGCGTAGTATCAAGTATGGTTCAGAAAGTGAGGTTGCAGAGGTCGGAGCATATATCAATATGACTAAGGCTATTCCTAATACTGGAGTTTCTATTAATAGTGATACTATGGTTACTGTCAACAGTATTCATCACCCAGGTGTTGATGAAAATTCATATTGGGATTTGATTGCAATCAAGACGACTGACATAGATAACAAGTATATTGGTAGAAGAGGTTACGGTAAACTTACAGTTAATGGACTGGATAGACTAAAGAACGATTTGGACAACGGTTCGATAAATTTGCGTGCTGTACTATATAAAGGAGATTCGTATACTAACCTCATTGAAGGGAATGTAATCAGTAGGGATGGTGTATGTGTCTTGAAAGGTATTAACGGTGGAGATATTGGTGCTCTGAAGGAGTTCCAACTTTATCTTGATAATGTCTATGATTGCGACATAGATAATCTTGGTATGACCATTGAGCTTGTATGGGTATATGAAAATGATTAAAAAAGAGAATTATGACAGAAACAGAAAAACAACAGATTATTAGCCTTGTGTTACAAGCGTTGAAGACAAACAGTCTTACAATAGAGCAACTGACTGATACAACAGAGCTATCCAAAGATATGTACGTTGAAGTTAGTGGCGGTCGGAAAATATCTATTGATTTGCTTTCAAGTACCATTGCTAAAATGGTGAATGGTGATTTTGATGCATTAGTGGAGAATGTCAATAAGATTGCAAAAGATTTATCGGATGGAGACGCCGAGTTATTGAAACGTATAACAGGAGTGTCTGATAAATCCAATCCTTTGACTGACCCATTTAAAAGTATTGGCTCTTTTACTACTATTGGTAGCTTTAAAGATAAATTAAAAACAATGTATTCCGGGGATTCTTCTATTGGGAATTATCGGTGTATTTTGTCTGTTGATTCGTCTAAGATTCCTGTAAATATACAAATTGAACGGTTGGAGCTTAATAAGGTTTGTCAATCATTCACTTCGTGTATACAACTGGCTACCATGTCAGACAATGCCGAAGGTGTATATTTAGGTACAGTTTGTACAAACTCACGAATAGGTATTGTTTCCAATGAGAGTGTTACATGGGGCAAATGGACCTCTGTAATAAATGACTTTGAGGAAAGGATAGGAAAAGCGAACGGTATCGCTCCTTTGAACGAAGAAAGTAAAGTTCCTTCTGAATGTCTGCCTGAACCGTTGTCTCTTGGGGAAGGTGAAGAAGAAGCTTTCCCCGGCAACCGTGGAAAGTCTTTGGAAGATACAATGAAAAATATCCCTTCCGATATAATCAAACCGGGTTCTTTCTCCGTCCTGTCTGACGCTTCCTATCTCAATGTGTATTTTAAGAAAGTGTCCAAAACAACCGGTAAAGAAACGGATGACAGCTTCCGTCTGCCTTCTGCTACCCTTGAACAAGCCGGCCTTTTGTCCGCCGAGGATAAGCAAGCCCTTGAGGATATGAAGAGCGGCACGCCCGCTGACGATGTAACACACCCCATCGTCATTGTTGATGAGATCCGCCCATTGAAAGACGGCTACTATACCCTTGAAACCGCTATTGCCGCCGTTGTATCTAGCCAGCAGGAAACAGGCATCAACTATGAGAGGACAGGACTTATCATTACCTATAAAACGGGTGAATACGAAATGGAAACCCGGCAGTTTCAAGGTGCGGTGTCTGATTTTAATGAGGTGGCACTTTGGAAGAACTTTGGCGGTGAAGGTTCGAAAGTGGAACTTGGTGATGCTCCCGAAGAGGGGGGCGATAAAGCCCTCTCAACCGGTGGTGCGTATGATTGCATCCCTGTGGACTTTTCTCTTGACACCGAGACTGAAGGCGTTGTCAAAATTCAAATGGTCAACGCCAAAGGCGAAGGTGTCGGCGAAGAGAAACAGTTTCTTGTCGGTACCGGCGGTGGTGGAGGAGGTGGTGGTACTATTGTGGCCATTGCTTTTGAATCCTCTCCCGTTTACGGGGCATACGGTTCACCTATCAAGGGACGTGCGGCTGTCCGTTCCGTGACTAGCGGCGGTGGCATTGAAACAGAGAATTCCATTGAAACGCTTGAGATAGTTGACCGTGACAGCGGTCTGACCGTGTGGGCGGAACGTGTCAACAGACCGAGTTCCGGTGATTTGACCGATTACACGTTCGAGCTTGACTTCACTTCGTTCTTCACAGCTGCGGGTTCCCGCAAGTTCAAGCTTGTGGCTACCGATGATTCCGGGAATACCGGAAGCAAGAACATTTCGGTTACTGCCGTTGATATAACCTGTACCTGCGTGCAAGTGTTGCAATACAGCCCGGACACGCCCGTAACTCCGACAACAGGAAGCGTTACCATCCCCCTGTACAAGTTCGCCAACAACCAGTCGGATAAAGGCATTTCCGTCCGGGTGGACATCAAGATTAATGGAGAATGGCATCTTCTTGCTACAACCGCCGTCAATGACAGTTTTACCCATTCCATTACCCTGCATCCGTCAGAACTGGGCTTGTCACATGGCAGCTACCCGCTCCGCATACAGGGAACTGATATAGCCAGCGGTGCAAAAGGCAATACCATCTACACGGCTGTAATGGTGGTGGAAGAGGGGAATGAAACTCCGATAGTGTCGTTACGGTACGATGATACGACCGGCGGTACAGTGCGCCTGTACGACACATTGAAACTCGATGTCGCGGTTTACGTCCCCGGCAAGTCGCAGTCCCATGTCGCCATATTTGCTAATGGTATACAATTCACGCAGCTTCTCGCCCTTAATACTCGTAGTTATTCTGTTTCACAGCAGATAAAAGGGTATGCTGACGGCACAGCGGTAACCTATAATGCTATTGTCAGTGCTGTATCGAGTGACAATATCATTGTTACTGTTGACGGATCGGCCATCGACGCCGAACTGACTTCCGGTACTATCTACGACTTTGATTTTTCGGGACGCTCCAACGATGAAGCAGACCATAGCATCACGTCGAACGGTTATGAGTTGAAACTGGCCGGTGCAAACTTTACCAGCAACGGATTCGGTACCTTCCTCGGCAAGAATTGCCTGCGCATCGCGGAAAATGTAACCGGACAGCTCAACCATTATATGTTCGGCTCTTCGATGTTGGAGGCTACGGGCGGGGCGATACAGTTCACCTTTGCGACCAAGAACGTGAAGGACAAGAACGCAAAACTGATGGAGTGTTACGACGAGAGTTCCGGCGCCGGCTTCTATGTGACCGGCTCAAAGGTGGGCATCTACTGCAAGAACGGCATAAGGTCGCGTGAGGAACGCTCCTACGAGCAGGGCAAGGAGATAACCGCCGCTATTGTCGTAGAGCCTACAAGCATATACATTGAACGTGGCGGCATCAAGTATTCAATGATATGTCTCTACCTTGATGGCGAACGTGTCGCGGCCCTCGGCTATGTGGGTGGCACCGGCAATCTTTTCCAGGATCGCAATATCAAATTCAATGGAGAGAGAGGCGACCTTTACCTCTATAACCTCTGTGCGTGGAACACCTACTTTGAGTGGGCGCAAGCACATAAGAACTACCTTGTCCGGCTTACTGACACGGAAATAATGGTCAAGGAATATGAGTTTGAGAATGTGCTTGTCTCACAGACCGCTGAAGGCACGACGATGTTACGTCCTAGTGCCGCAGAACTTTATGCGCGCGGTATTCCCTATATTGTGGAAGTAGCATCGGATGAAAGCTTCAATGAGTTTGACAACGGTGTTTCGACAAGCGACAACTTCACCGTCGACCTTTATTACTACGACCCCGTTCATCCGTGGCGTTCATTTGTGGCACGCGGCGTACGCAAACGCAGGCAGGGAACCACATCAGCCAAACGTTGCAAGAAAAATCCCCGTTATTATCTCGGCAAGGCGAAGGAGATTGTACCGTTGTTCCCGGACTATACCAATGCTGATGCACTGTTAACCTACGCTCTTTTCAAGCAGAAAAAAGTGCGTGTGGGCGAGAATACCATCCCGGTGGATATCATCACCGTCAAGATAGACTTCTCTGATTCCAGCGGTGTGAACGATTGCGGCACTTGCGACATGATGAACTACACCTACCGCTCTCTCGGTGGCGACTACCTGACCCCTGCCCAGCGCTTCTTTGACGGCACATATGACTTGGGTGACATACACATCGAAGGCTTGGAGATGAATCACTCGACCGCCAACCACCCGGTGTGCGTGTTCCGTTCCACATCGGACACGTTGCAGAATGTCTACTTCGAGGCGCGTGGTAACTGGAAAGAGGACAAAGGCGAACAGACCGCCCTTGGGTTCATGAACACTCCCGGTTACAACCTCGGCTGTCTGAACTATCAGGACGCATCGTTTGTCGAGTTCTTCGGCCGCGCAGAGGAAACGCTTGACCAGATAGAGGAACGCTTCAAGGCTACAGACGGACTTGATACGGGTATGCTCTACCTGCTGTCTTTGTATTGCGGGCGTGACTACCGCTTCATGCGTTACGTTGACGGCGCATGGAAGGATACAACCGGTTCAATGTATCAGGAAGATGGCAAATGGCTCATTGAGGGTGATGTACTGAACCCCGTTGAAGGTTTTGAACTACTCGTGTACCAAGGGATGTGTTGGTGGCGCGGTGTTTCTTCCGTTGAGGATATGATGAAACCCAGCTCAATGAAGTCAAGTTGGGTTCAGAAACTCATCGACAAAGGTGAAATATCCGGCGACACATTCCCGGCATGGACATACTATTTCGAGTGTATGGTTGACAATGACCAGCTCGCCATCGACTATGCGCTCGGGAAGAAAGTGCCTTACCAGCTCTATAATATGCTGCGCTTCTGTGATACTTGTAACAAGGACAACGATGCCCAGTGGCAGGAGAACTGGCGCAATAATCTGCGTCTGCACGCCAACCCCAAATCAGTGATGAGCTACTACGGCTTTACCGATTACGCCTGCGGCAAAGACCAGCAAGCAAAGAATATGCAGCCCATGTGGTTCTTGGAAAGCGGGGCGAGCGTTACCAAGGGCGTCTATTCACCGAACGCGCTTATCATGTATCTTAACAAGATATATGATGCTGACGGTGTGAACGACAAGGACAATGACGGCGGTTGCGATACCGACCCCGAAGTAGACCCCGGCAAACCCTCGACAGATACGTATACCAACCCGTTTGCAGGGTGGAACAGTATCCTTTGGGTGTGTTGTAGGGAACAGCAGGAGGTGTTGCTTGTCGACGGAAACACCATAGACCTGCGCACGGTCATCGCGGCTATGCGCTCCTGCCAAATAGAAGTGGACGGTCAAATGATGAAACCTTTCTCACCGGATGGTGCTATCTATTTTTATTGTACCAAACGGCAGTTGGTATGGCCGAAAGTGGTCAGCTCTTACGATGGCTACCGGAAGTATATCCAGTACACCGCCACCTCGGATGCTATCTACTTCTACGCTCTGCAAGGGCTTGGATTGACATCGCTTCCGGCATTTATCCGTACTCGTTGGCGCATCCGCGACGGTTATTACCAGACCGGAGACTTCTTCAGCGGTGTTCTGTCCGGGCGTATCGCTTGTGGTGCAGATGCGACAATAACTATCATGGCAGCGGCAACCGGTTACTTCGGTGTTGGCAATGACGCATCGGGCAACCTCTCGGAGAGTTGTTACCTCGAAGCCGGACAAAGCTACACATTCACCAACTTTGCCAAAGATGAGGGTGCATTGCTGTACATCTACCAAGCCGACCGGATGAGTAGTATAGATCTCTCCGCATTGACGCTTAGTGACAACTTCGATTTCTCGGTCATGAGTCTTGTGGAAACCCTTGTCACAGGTGGAGAAAACCATGTCGAACGTAGTATGGGTTACAATAAACTGGCGGCATATATGCTCGGAGACTTGCCGTTCCTAACCACACTTGATATCAGGAATACCGGAGCAAAGAGCCTTGATGCTTCCAAGTGTCCCCGTATTGAGCATATCCACACCGAGGGCAGTGTATTGGAAAACCTGACTCTTGCAGAGACTTCTCCGATTAATGACATCTCTCTTCCACCAACAATGACAAGCCTCCGTTTTGTCGGTCTTCCTGAACTGACCTATACCGGTCTTTCCGCCCCGTCCGGCCTGCAAATAGAATCTATGCCGAACGTTCAACGTCTGCGTCTTGAAACGTCGCCTAAACTTGACGCCATCCAGATGCTCCGTGACGTCCTCGCTTCACAGACGGAATCCCGTAAACTTTCCATGCTCCGTATCTCGAACATGACACTGAAGGCTGACGGCTCCGAGCTTCTTGCCATTCTCGAATATGGAGTTGCTGGTATGGATGAGGACGGTAACAGACAGGATAAACCGGTGGTCAACGGCACGTACGAGTTGACGGTTATCCGTGAAACGGATGAAATCGAATCCCTTGAATCCGGCATCGACGGCCTTGTCATCCTTACCGTCATCGATGCCTACATCGACCTTATCAACTGGTTCAATAATGAGTCTTATGGCGGGGAACCGTACTACGATAATGTAACGCTGGACAACATCAATGAAGTCCTTGAATATTATAACGGCGAAACTTACGAAGAATATCTCGAACGCTTCGCTGAAGACAATATGGATATTAATGATTTAATTAACAAGTAACTATGACGAATGAACAAAGCGCAACGCTGCTTCGCTTGAACAAACAGGCGCAGGTGGTCGCACTGAACGCCGTTGGATTCTCGGATATCACCGAGAACTCCCGCGCCTCTGAATTTGGACAACGTATCAAGTGGGCTGCCGGCCTGCTTGATTTGAATCTTGCCTGTAACCGCATCTCGGATAACTCCAAATGGTATTTCACCCGTGAGGAATGGGATTCCTTCACGGTTACCAACAAACAGTTGTTTATCAAACGCGGTCTTCGTATCCGTGCGCATGGACACTCCTTCGTAATTTCCGCCCAGGAGTGCTATAATGCCGACATGACTACCACCTTCTACTGGGGCGGTCAGGGCAAAGCCATAGACGGCCTGAATCAAAAAGGACTGGGCGCCATGTATGACTGCTTCACGGGTGAGGAAGATACTGACCTCATTATCGCAACTCTGAAAGACCAAAATAATAGTGGTGTGATCGGTGCGCCAGCTGCCGAAGCCGCCCGCGCCTACCGTGCCTACACTTTGGAAAGTGACGGTATCGAGGATGAATCCAACTGGTTCCTTCCGTCATCCGGTCAAATGCTTCTGATGTATCGTTACCGTGATAAAATCAATGAGATGATGCGTACCTTTTGGAGTAGTGACAGTATGCTGATGACTGATAAATACTACTGGTCATCAACAATTTGGGATACTAACTCCGCCTGGGCGTTCGAACTGAATACCGGGCGTATTACGAATCAAAACAAAAATTCAGCCCTTCTTCATGTGAGAGCTGTTGCTTCCGAATAGTATTAACTTAATATTATACAATAAAATGGATAAAAATATCGCCAGCGCCATGCTTCTGCGCTTGAATAAACAAGACCAGATAGAAGCCTTAAAATCAATAGGTTTTACAACCGTGAATGAAAACACCCCCGCAAGCGACATCGCCAAATATATGCAATGGTCAGGTACGCTTCTTGACCTTTCTTTGGCTACGCTCCGGATTGAAGACGGTGAACAAGTCTTTTTCACGGCTTCCGAATGGAACTCCATGAGCGCGAATAATCGCTCCAAGTATATCCGTATCGGCATCCGACTTCGCGCCGAATGCCACCAGTTCATTATCGCCAAAAGTGACTGCGTTGACGCAGGCGGCAATAAAACGTTCAAATGGGGTGGCTACGGAACTGACCTACGCGGCCTGAAAAACTACGGCAGTGGTAACCAAGGACTCTATGATACCTTCGACGGCAAGGAAAATACCGATGTTATAATAGAAACCCTTGCAGGCGTCAAGGACACCCAGGGAACTGTCGGCGCCCCTGCCGCCGAAGTTGCCAGAGCCTATAAAGCCTGTACGCTTGAATCTGACGGAATTGAAGATACAACCGTGTGGAACCTGCCCGCATTGGGTGAACTTATGCTTATGGCCAAGTATAAAACCGAAATCAATGAGCTCATAACTTCTATGTTTGGTAATCAAAATATATTTACAAACGATTGGTATTGGTCTAGTACCGAATATGACGCTTCCAGCAGTTGGGGCGTGATCTTCAACAACGGCAGCGTCAGCACGAACCACCGCCAGGTCGCGGGCCGGGTTCGTCCCCTCGCCGCAATAAACACTTTATCCCTTTAATTCTTTATCCCTTAGAGAGTTAGCTAAATAAAAGCCCCGGCAGGGGCTTTTTAGTTTCACTTTTTTGAGCTAAAATTGTGTTAATTGCTTTACAGTTATTAACTTTGCGCCCTCTAATACATACATTAAAATATTAAAAAATTAACATGGCACTTACACAAGACCTTCCTATATCAAATTCGATGTATAAGCTTCTGAACCTTATCATTGATGCCCGGCAACAATTCCCCAAGGCGTTCCGGTATGAATTTGGTACGGAGTTGATGATGCTTGCCGTCCATTGTTGCGAATATATCCGTTATGCAAATACAGATATGAACCTTGAGCACCGTGCAGATTATCTGATGAAGTTTTTGTGTGAGTTTGATGCATTGAAATTACTGCTAAGAGTGTGTGAAGAACGACATTTGACCAGCCTGACTCAAACTGCCGAAATCTGTCTGCTTGCAGAGAGCATCGGTAAGCAAAGTACCGGTTGGTACAAAAAAACGGTTGCAGATCTCCAACGGCAAAACGCTAACGGATCGCAACAAGTCGCAAAGCCGGAGTCATAATCGCCAAGGGGATTATGAGTGAGCAATTAGAATTATTTATTGGGCATCCCCCCGGTGATGAGCCGGGAAAGACTAAGATAGCGGATGCAACGGCTTCCAGCAGTTGGAACGTGAACTTCAACAACGGCAACGTCAACACGAACAACCGCCAGAACGCGAACCGGGTTCGTCCCCTCGCCGCAACAGGTAATATAATCTATGACATACTTCTTAGCAGTATTTTCGAAGCATCCGAAGATTGTGCCAGGCAGAAAAGAACGAGTACGGATTGTGTTGAGTTTTATAATGATTATCAGTCTGCATTGGTGCGGCTATGGTATTCTATTATTTACGGTGAATATGTACCGGACTTTTCAAAAGTATTCATACGGACTTACCCTGTATATCGGGAAGTCTTTGCCGCCGCTTTTATTGATCGCGTTGTCCATCACTGGATCGCTCTTCGTATCGAGCCGATCTTAGAGGAACGCTTCCGGGAACAAGGAAACGTCTCCAAGAACTGCCGGAAGGGTGAGGGATGCTTGTCTGCCGTGCACTATCTGAATAACATGATAGTCGAGGTCAGTGAGAATTATACTGCCGATGCGTACATTTTCAAAGATGACCTGTTCAGTTTCTTCATGTCTATCTCGAAATCGTTGGTATGGGAAATGCTGAACATATTCGTAAGGGACAATTATAAAGGTGATGATATTGAATGTTTGCTTTACCTTCTAGCCGTTACTATCTTTCATTGTCCACAAAATAAGTGTATCAGACGCTCTCCCGTCTCCATGTGGGACAGACTTCCCAGTAATAAGAGTCTGTTTCATAATGATCCTGACAGGGGAGTGGCTATCGGGAACCTGCCGTCACAACTCATAGCCAACTTTCTGGCGTCTGTATATGATTATTTCGTGATGGAAATATTGGGATTCATGTATTATGTACGCTTTGTTGATGACTTTTGTATCGTAGTGAAATCACCGGAAGAAATATTGTCTAAAGTCCATCTTCTTGATGGTTTCCTGAAGGAACAACTCCTTTTACGGTTGCATCCACGCAAACTGTATCTTCAGCACTATAAAAAAGGAGTCTTGTTTGTTGGGGCGTTCATTTTGCCGGGTAGAATTTATGTATCTAACAGGGTGGTTGGTAACACATATAACGCTGTCAGGAAATTTAATAGAATAGCTGAAAATGGATTTGCAGAAGCGTATGTTGAGAAGTTTGTGAGTACGATGAACTCTTATTATGGCCTGATGAAACACTTTGCAACGTACAATATCCGCCGTAAAATTGCAGCGATGTTGCTTCCTGAATGGTGGGAATATGTTTATATCGAAGGACATTTTGAAAAGTTTGTATTGAAGAATAAATATAACCATAGAAAACAACTAATTAAACATATCAAAAAACATGGATCAAAAAAATATCTTACCGCGTGGGATTGCTAAGCCTATCGAGCAACAGCCGGACGGAACCTGGGTTGTACGTCATCACTTCCGGGTGGTTGGTACCAATGAGAATGGTGAAGAACTTGTAACTTTTGCCAGTTCGGAATATCCCGAGAAACCTACCTTGCAACAGATTCAAAGAAGTATTGACCGTTATCGGGTGTGTCTAACAATGTATGGAGATACAATTTCAGACGAAATAGAAAAGGTTGATCTTTCCGTGTATATGTTTACGGATTAATAGTTCAATCTGTTGGTTGTTTTAGGGGTGCTTTTCAAGCATCCCTTTTTTATTTATGGAAAAAGTGAAAATTATAATGTCTTGTTTTATAGATATTTATCATAGAATTGATTTCCAAGATTTTTCATTTTTGTAAAACTCGTTATTATACTCAATACATTTGTTCCATACAGAATATTTTATTAATAATTAAACGTTATGAGTATGGGTATAAAAGTATTGTATGATTGGATTTTGCAATCTAACCGACCGGCACACGTCAAAGCCGGGATGTTCGTCTTTGTTGTAATGCTTGTTTTCTGTTTCCTTCTATTAGGCATTGATTTCTGTAAATCTGCTATTGTTTCTTTAACGACAACCGCCATTGCTGCAATAGTGGTTGAGTACATTCAGAAAAAGTGCGGGTTCATCTTTGATTGGCTTGACGCATTAGCTACTGTTTTGCTTCCTGGGCTGATTACTGTGTTTTCAATATTGGTAGTAACTTTATGATTAATATTATGAGATGGTTATATGAGCTATTTAATGTAGACCAGATACGAATTATTTTCGTTTCGATGTTCAGTTCTCTTCTTGCTTATTTAACGCCGACTAAAGGTTTTCTTATAGCATTAGTTATAATGTTTGGATTTAATATTTGGTGCGGAATGAGGGCTGATGGTGTTTCAATTATACGTTGTAAAAACTTTAAGTGGGATAAGTTTAAAAATGCCTTGGTTGAACTTCTTCTCTATCTTATAATCATTGAAGTAGTCTTCTCCTTTATGAGCTTGATAGGAGACGGTGAGAACTCATTGTTAGTTATTAAGACTATTACGTATGTATTTTCTTATGTATATCTTCAGAACGCATTTAAGAATCTGATTATTGCTTATCCTAGAAACAAAGGGTTTCGTATAATTTATCATGTAATACGTTTTGAATTTAAGCGGGCTACGCCTACGCACGTACAAGGAATTATTGATAGAATCGAAAACGAACTAGATAAAGAGGAAAGATATGAAAATATTGATTGATAACGGTCACGGTAGCAATACTCCGGGTAAGTGTTCTCCGGATGGTAGGTTAAGGGAATACTCTTATACTCGTGAAATTGCTGGGCGTGTAGTATTTGAATTGCGTAAATTAGGTATTGATGCGGAACTGGTCGTGAAAGAGGAAATAGATGTTCCTTTGTCAGAACGTTGTAGGCGAGTGAATGAATATAAGACTTCTGAAGCAATTCTTATTTCTATCCATTGCAATGCAGCCAGTAATGGTTCAAATTGGATGCAAGCACGTGGTTGGGAAGCATGGACCAGTGTGGGACAGACAAAAGCCGATAAGCTGGCTGACTGTCTGTATGCTACTGCTGAAGAATGTTTGTTTGGAATGAAAATACGGAAGGATATGGCAGACGGTGATCCAGATAAGGAGAGTAGTTTTTATATCTTGAAACATACGAAGTGTCCGGCTGTTCTGACGGAGAATCTGTTTCAGGATAACAAAGAAGATGTGGATTTCTTGCTGTCAGAGGAGGGGAAACGGACTATTGTTTCTCTTCATGTGAAAGGCATTTGTAAATATCTAGGCATATGAAGTTTCTTCCGTGGATACTAGTCTGCCTGTTGCTTGGCGTGATCGTGTGGATGCAGTGTAATCCGCACGATCCGTCAACGGTCTACATTAAAGGAGATACTGTACGTATTCGGGACACAATAAGAGACACAATACCCAAACCGGCAAAGAGAACTCCAAAGCGTATCGATACGGTATATTTACCTATCTTGATAGATGCTACGACTGACAGAACCGTAGAAGGTGACTCAATTCCGGTACTTGTACCTATTGTAAGCAAGGAATATAAAACTGATAATTACCGGGCCATAGTTAGTGGATATAAGCCTAGTCTTGATTTCATGGAGGTGTACAGAGACAAGGAAATTATTACTCTTTCACCTTTACAGAAGAAAAAACGTTGGGGATTAGGCTTACAGACAGGATATAGTTATCCGGGCGGTTGGTATGTTGGGGTGGGAATAAGCTGTAATTTGATTATGTGGTAATGAAAAAAGAAATACAATATACTAGTATTCGTAGATTACTTCTCCATTATTTTTTATACTGCTAAATTCTTTTTGGATATTTCACATATTATTTATAATTTCGTATTTACATTTTAATCTAATCTTATGATGTAACTTATATAAATTATATTGAAGGTATGAAATATATATGTTTATTTCTTTTTGCGTGTATTTCAATAATATCCAAAGCACAAACTTTAATTCTATCAGAAAATGATTCTACGGTTATGACAGAATATAATGATGGGAATCTTTGGGCATATAGAAATGCGAATGGTTTTATCGTTGGCCTTACGACTTATGAAACGAAGGATGATTATGGAAAATATTATCGGATTGATGTTTTCATCAAGAATCAGTGTGATTCGTCGGTCATATTTACGCCGGACGATGTTACTTCTCATTTGCTGACTAATAGAGGAGATAATTATCAATTAATGGTATACACAAATGAAGCTTTTCAGAAAAAGATAAGAAAGTCTCAAAACTGGGCTATGGCCTTATATGGCTTTTCTTCTGGGCTTAGTGCAGGAAGTGCCGGATATTCTACATCTTATTCCACATCGTATTCGTCAAATGGTACCGCTTATACAACAGTGACCAACCATTATGATGCAAATGCGGCTTTTCAAGCTAATATGGCATCATCTTATCAACTACAAACATTGGGTAAAATGATGGATAATGATAGGGAAATAAAAAGGCAAGGATATCTAAAGAAGACAACAGTACATCCCAATGAGGGTATAATAGGATATATGAACATTAAAAGAAAAAAGGGAAAGATTCTAACTATAAATATACCTATCAGTGGTTATGTTTATTCTTTTGATTGGGATGTAAGTAAATAATTGGATTGAAGGTAAATGAAAGGCAGCTTATTAGGCTGCCTTTTTGGTAATCCTTCCTATCAACAACACACGAATCAACAAACTCTCAAGAAGGGTTACATAAGATAGTACTAATATATAAATGAAAAGTTCGATCGTGGATATAAAAAAAGTGAGGGGAACCACCCCCTCACCAAAGTCAAACCAAAATAATCCGAATTATGTCCGTATTATCTTGATGTTGCAAAGATACAATTATTTTTCGATTAGACAATAAAAATCCCTGCATCGGCTCAATGCAGGGATGGTGTCAAATAAGAGCTTAACTGATTTTTAANGATGTCTGATGAATCATTTCGCTAACATCGTTCAAAGCGTTCAGGAACGTTTTGAGTTCATTGTCAGTAAAGCGAGCCTTTTTCCCGTTGACTATATTTCCGTTAATACGCTGATATAGCCAGTTTCTACTTTTACCAAAATATTTCTTTGCAATATAACTGAATGAGATTGCTTCGGGCAATTCTCCAAGTTTATCACGTAATATGGCTTCTTCCGCTCTTTCTATATAATCATTGCAGGCATTTACCGTTGCTTTTAGCCCAGCTTCAGATGCTTTTTTGTAGGCTTCCTTTTGGGCTTCCGGTAGTTTATTATATTTATCCTGCATTTCCTTTTTGAAAGCTTCTTTTTCTTCTGTGGTTTTTAGTTCTTTGAATCTTTCAAAGTCAGCCTGCATTTCTTTTGTTGGCAGGCAATCATTCCAATCTATCATAGCTTTTAATGTTTGTCCCTCCCCGAAGGGAGGGATGTTAATTACAAC
>NC_021017.1:931850-943575 GCF_000210075.1 Bacteroides xylanisolvens XB1A | reverse complement strand
TAAACATTAAAATTAAGAACTCTTATTTGACACTACAAAGATAATAAGCGTTTGCTTATTATGCAAATTTTTAGTGATTTATTTTATATATGATTATTCATTTTTCAAGTTGTCAAGTATTTCCCTGATTGCTTTATCAGCGTGTTTCCTCATTATTGTGACATAGTTGAAGATTGGTCTATCTTCTTTCATTGATTGCCCGATACAGTATTCCAGTGTACTAAGAGGAATTCCCAAGTCATATCCATGTTGGACGAAAGATTTGCGGGCTGAATACAGGGTGAATTTATGCCTGATTCCTGCCACCTTGCCCAGTTGGCTGATTTTCCTAGCCAGCAGGTTATAGCAGGAGGTATAGTTCTTGTATTTCCCGAATATAATTTTCCCTGTATTCTTTTTCATATACTTTTTTATAATGGGCTTTGCTTCTTCGGGAATGGAAAAGGAAATCAGGGAGTCCCCCTCTTTGGTGTTTTTGGTCTTTTTTCGGATGTAGTTTATTTCATCCGTCCGGAAATCGTATGCTAGTATGTCTACTAGGTTCATGCCGGCAAGATAATAAGTAAGCATGAAAATGTCCCGTGTGACGTTGAGATTGTAATGCTCTAAATTTGCATCCCTGATTGTCTTGAGTTCTTCCACTGTAATTTGGGTTTCTCTCTTTTGGGCTGATGGAATCCTGGCTGTAATGAAAGGGTCGATATCGTAGGTAACGTATCTCATCTTTATAGCATAGTTAATGATAACCTTTAGCAGGGTTATGTAGATGTTGATTGTGGTGCTTGACAGCTTTGTCTTTTTGAGCCATGATATGTACTGGTTCATTCTGATAGGGGTAATATGTTCCATGAGAGAACCGTTCCCGATGAATTGCATAAACTTGTTTGTGGCTAGCCGATAGAGTTTGTATGTCTTGGTACGTTCTTCTTCATCTATTTGGGACAGATATTCATCCACGATATCCTCGAACTTACGATGCTTTTCTCCGTTTAACGGGTTAGTTATCATTTTGACTAATTGCGTGCACGTGAGCGAATCAGGGTAGTCCAGTTCCATGTATCGCTTGAAATAAAGGTTGTATAGCTGTTGTAATTTTGTATTGAGAAAATCCTTGTCTGGACGGTGTACTATTTTACCGTTCTTAAACTCGTTTTCCCTTACCACTATATCCGTGGTGATGAATCTCGTTTCAGAGTTGTGTGCGACTCGAATTCTTATTTTGTGTGTCCCGTCTGATAACCTTTTTGCGGGAACTATTACCAATGTTAATGTAGCCATAATTTGTGTTTTTAGGGTAAAAATGGCGTTTTCGACCATTATTTTTTTAACATCCTATTGTAATTTACTTATAATCAGATTCTAATCGGGGAATTTTCCGACCATAATCCGACCATTTTATAGCGTCAAAAGTGACGTTTTTGCTCTCTATTATAGACTACTAATTGATAGGAAAAATAGTTCGATTGTGTTTTTAATATGCTGTATATCAATAAGATAAAAATCGGAAGCTCATGCTCGCTCGCAGGCTTCCGATCAACACAAAAACTAAACTAGACTTAACTAAACTATTCTATTCTTGGAATTTCACAATCCCTTTCTGTTCTTTGCAAAGGTAGATATAAAACGGATTTTGGCAAACTATAATCGACAAAAATCACTTTTTACCGATAAAATAATGAATAATCAGCTCCTTTCGTCAAGAAAAGTCTGAAAAACTTGCTTGTAACTATCGCTGATAGGAATATATGTCTTGTCAAACACGATACGTCCGCGGTCAATCACACGTATTTTATCTTTCTGTACGATGAAGGAGCGGTGCACACGTATGAAACGACTGAATGGCAAGAGCTCTTCCATGGCTTTCATACTCATCAGTGACAGGATAGGTTTGGGAGCGTCTTCCGTATATATTTTGATGTAATCTTTCAGTCCTTCGATATACATGATTTTCTTCAAGTCCACTTGTACTAGTTTGTAGTCACTTTTCACAAAGATACTGTCTATCTCTTCCGGTTTCTGCACGAGTTCGAACCATTGGAGAGCTTTGTTGGCAGCTTGCAGGAAATCAACGTATGAGATTGGTTTCAGCAGGTAATCGAGTGCGTTGACACGATAACCGTCGATGGCATACTGTCCGAAAGCGGTGGTAAATACAATACGGGTATGCGGATCTACCATCTTCGAGAACTCCAGACCGTTAAGCTCCGGCATCTGAATGTCCAGAAACAGGAGGTCGACCTCTTCGCCCGGCAATTCTTTCATCGCCTGAACCGCACTGGAATACTTTCCTGCAAGTTGCAGGAACGGAGTCTTATTCACATAACTCTCTAACAGGCTAAGAGCTAAAGGCTCATCGTCAACGATTGCGCAACGTAACATCATACTATTTTATATCTAAAGTTTTATATCTAAAATCTTGTACTTGACGCTTTATACTAAACATTTGTACTTGACGTTTTATACTGAACGTCTTTCTTTCTACTCTCTAATCTTGATACTCAATCTCGATTCGTATACTTTTTCATCTTTTGAGACGCCTTTCAACCACGTATAAGCTCCGGGATAAAGTATCTCCAACCGACGGCTGACTTGTTCCAATCCCACGCCCGAGCCACTCTTATCCTCCACTGTCTTAGGATGATTACTATTGCGGATTTCACAAATCACTTCCTTATCATTCTCCAAAATATGAATACTGATGAAACTCGATTCAGTAGGAGAGATGCCATGCTTGAAAGCATTCTCTATCAAAGAGATAAAGATAAGCGGAGCAATGAGCGTCTGACTGTCGGGCTGAATATCGAATTTAGTAATCATCTGCATGTTGGCGGACAGACGGATGCGCATCAGTTCGATGTAATTGCGGATAAAATCGACCTCCTTACAGAGAGGAACGTATGTCTGCTGGTTATCATATAACACATAACGAAGCAGTTTGCTCAACTCCTGAACTGCCTGTTGCGCCTTGTCTGAATCAAATGCAATCAATGCATAGATGTTATTCAGCGTATTCAGCAGAAAGTGAGGGTTCAGTTGGTTTCGCAGGTTCTTCAGTTCCGCTTCCGCACGGTTCCGTTCCGCCTCTTTTCGGGCAGCTTCGTTCTGTGTCCATCGGGCACTCATGCGGATAGCGGCACTTAGTCCGATAGTGAATACGAGACTCAACATATCCCTAAGGAAAAACAACCATCCCGGAGGCATCCCTGGTCTTTTTGATTTGGGAGCGAATGACGGATCGAACGTCAGACTTTGCCAGAGATGAAGCAACACACCGATGGCACATAAAAAGATAATATTGTAGACCACATATCTTTTGGCCTGACTCTGGAAAAGATAGCGGGGTACAAGAATGAAATAATTCACGTAGAACACAATCATGAAAGAGAGTGGTACGGCAAGGTGGCGTGTATAAGCCATCCAATTAATGTTCCCGTTCCCACGTTCGACGAAGAAGAACGGGAAACCGAACATAATCCCCCAGCTGATAATGTGTATCAGTACTTCCAGGGGACGACGTGCGGATGTAAAGGTTTGTTTCATAAAGACAAAGATAATTCTTTTATTGGTAATTATCCATTTTATTCGTATCTGATGGCTTCTATCGGATCTAAATCTGCTGCTTTCTTAGCCGGATACCATCCGAAGAAGACCCCTGTAACTGTACATACTGCGAAGGAGAGGAATACGCTCCACGGCTGGATATAGATAGGCCAATGCGCTACGCTCTTGACAATCCAACTGGCTCCGCAGCCGATAATCACTCCGATAATACCTCCCGTGATACTAATCATGATGGCTTCGATGAGGAATTGACTTAGAATGTCGACCCCGCGTGCGCCAACAGACATACGCAGACCGATTTCACGGGTACGCTCCGTAACGGATACATACATGATATTCATAATCCCGATACCACCCACTACCAGCGAAATACCTGCGATGCAAGCAAGCAGTGTGGTCATCAGATCGGTGGTTGAGTTGAGCATCGTGCTCAATTCCTGTTGGGTACGGATGGTGAAGTCATCATCATCCGAAGCCTTCAGTTTATGGTTGCGGCGGAGGATTGTACTGATTTCGTCAGTTGCATAGTCCGTCATATCCTCGGTGAGGGCAGAGGCAAATACTCCCTGCAAATACGTAACGGCAAGCAGACGTTTCATTACGGTGGTATATGGCGCAAGCACTACGGCATCCTGGTCTTGTCCCATAGAGTTGTACCCTTTTGCTTTGAGCACACCTACCACACGGAAAGGTATCTTGCTGAAACGGATAATCTTACCTACCGGATCACTTCCGTCCGGAAAAAGATTGTCTACTATGGTCTTTCCGATCACGCACACTTTGGCCGAACTCTGTATGTCGGCTTCTGTGAACATCTCTCCATTCTCAACAGTCAGTTGGCGAATATCGAGATATTCTGTTCCGACACCGTTCACCGAAGCCGGATAGTTGTTGTTACCGGCAATAAGCTGTCCCGATGACGAGACATTGGGACTGATGGCAGACAGGAAACTGGTCTCATCGCGCAAGGCCTCGTAATCGGCAAGCTTCAAGGTCTGCATCGCAGACGGGTCCTGCCGGACACCTCCACGCATATCGGCTCCCGGATGAATCATAATCATGTTCGATCCCATCTCGGAAATCTGCTGCTGGATGCTTTTCTTCGAACCTTGTCCGATAGCCAGCATCGTGATGACGGAAGCAACACCGATAATGATACCGAGCATGGTTAGAAAAGCACGCAGCTTATTGTTCGCCAATGCCCGGAGAGCTATCTTAAATAAATTAGTTCCATTCATGTTTATAAAGTTATGGAGTTATTAATGGGGTTCTGAAGGTATAAGGCTATTATAAGGTTATAAAGTTATGAGACTGTAAAATGTTGGCGTGATGCTCTAAGCATATCATCTTATAACTTCATTGTTCCTTATCACATGAATTGCTTCTTATAACTTCATTACTCCTTATCACATTAATTAATCCTCGTCATTCTTCGGCAATGCCGCCAGTGCTTCGGCGGCAGACAGAATTTTCGGATTGGCAGTATCCTCGATAACCTGCCCGTCACGCAGACGGATATTCCGGCTGCTATATTGCGAAAGCTCGGGATTATGTGTCACAAAGATAATCGTACGTCCCTCTGCATGAAGTTTCTGAAACAGTACAAGTATCTCGAAGGAAGTACGGCTATCGAGGTTTCCGGTCGCTTCGTCGGCAAGAATTACTGCCGGATTGTTGACCAAGGCACGTGCAATGGCTACCCGTTGCATCTGTCCGCCGGACATCTGGTTGGATTTGTGTTCCAGACGATCCCCCAATCCTACGGCCTGTAAAGACTCGATAGCGCGGCGACGACGTTCGGAAGCACTGACGGCAGAGTTATACATCAGCGGTAGTTCCACATTTTCCACTGCCGTTGTTTTAGGCAACAGGTTGTAGCTTTGGAACACGAATCCAATCTTCCGGTTTCTTAGTACTGCACGTTGAGGCTTGCTCATCGTACGTACGGGAATATCGTCGAGCAGATACTCTCCGCTGGTCGGGGTGTCCAGGCAGCCTAATATATTAAGCAGCGTAGACTTCCCCGAACCGGAAGTACCCATGATGGTGACAAACTCCCCTTCATTGATATTGAACGAAACGCCCCGCAATGCGTGAACGGTCTCGTCGCCTACCTGAAAGTTACGTTTGATATTTTGTATTTCAATTACTTTTTTCATCGTCAATAATGTGCTAATGCGCCAATTTGTTATTGGCACATTGAATAATTATTTTTTCTTCTTACTTCCCGGAGGACCCGGCATGAACGGACTTCTTTCTCCGCCATTTTCCATATTTCCTTCAGGTCCCATGTTTTCACCGGGCATTACACCTATAGTAGCTTCTGTTACCACCTTTGTCCCTTCAGGAATACCACTGATAATTTCGGTGGATATGCCGTTGCTGATTCCCACTTCTACCGGATGAGCGGTGAATGTAGTTCCTTCGCGAGTCCAAAGTTTGTGTTCGCCTTCGCAATCTTTCACTATATCATTATTGCCGATTAACGGTTTTTCCGGTGTGAATCGCAAGGCTTTGTTCGGAACGGACAACACATCTTTTTTATCAAGAATATAGATCGTTACATTAGCCGTCAAACGCGGTTTTAGTTTCAAGTCGGGGTTGGGGGCAGAGATGACTACCTCGTAGGTAACTACGGTGGTAGTGCTGCTCGTGTTGCTCGTACTGCTTGCGTCGCCCAAACGAATCTGTGTAACCACACCTTCGAATACATCATTCGGATAAGCATCTACCGTGAAGCTGGCACGCTGACCTTCCACTACACCGCCTATATCCGCTTCATCCACATCGGCTACTACCTGCATTTGTGTCAGGTCGGCAGCAATGGTGAACAGAGTCGGAGTTTCGAATCCGGAAGCAACGGTTTGTCCTGCTTCTACATCACGGCTGATAACAACTCCGTCAATCGGTGAAGTAATGGTAGCGTAAGACAGATTACGTTCCGCTTTCGCGAGCGATGCCTTGCTGCTGTCATAGCTGCTTTTCGCTTTCTGATAATTGTAGAGCGCCTGTTCGAAGTCCGTATCACTAATCAGTGACTTTTCGTGCAAGCCTTTGCTGCGTTCATAATTCTTCTTCTGATATTCATATTCGGCTTTCGCACCATCGTAAGTTGCCTGCTGTGAGGCCAGTTCACTTTGCAATGTGATGCGGTCCATTTCAGCAATCAGCTGTCCTTTGGTTACTACCGAGTTGTAATCTACGTGAATTTTGTCGATGATACCGGACACCTGCGTACCGACTTCTACTTCCGTCACCGGTTCGATGGTCCCTGTAGCAGTCACCGAATTTGAAATATCGCCTTTGCTGACGTTAGCAGTGGCGTACGTGACTTTGTGTTTGGCCGGTGAACCTGCAAAGAACCAGATTCCTGCACCCACTACCACAACGACTGCCACGGCGATTAGGATAATCTTTTTTGTTTTCATTCGTTTATTATGCTTTTATTTAGATTGCTAATTGATCTCCCTGATAGAACTTCAGCAACTGCGTATTCAGTATAGCCATATATTTAGCCTGAAGCTGTTCCTGCTGTGCTTGCAGCAAATTATTTTTTTCAGTAAGGAGTTCTACGGTATTCTTCATTCCCAAATTAAACTGTTCGCTAATCAACTCATAGCTGATTTGTGTACTTTTCAGCTTTTCGTTTGCGGCAGCATAACGCTGTTGCGCGCTGTTGGCATCCAGCCAAAGGCTTTCAATGGTTTTGTACAGTGCCTTTTGTTCGTCAAGCAAGGATAACATGCTCGTTTCGTACTGCAATTTAGCTTTTTGTACGGCACTTTTCGTTTGACGGTTATTGAAGATAGGCACACTGATAGACAGTCCGATAGAGTTGTTCCATCCGTTCTTCACTTGTTCTCCGAAGGTGAAATCGCTACCGCTGGTATGGTTGGTTCCGATTCCTGCACTAAGGCTGATGGTAGGGAAATAGCTCGATTTAGCGATATTGATACCCAGTTCAGAAGCCTCTACATTCAGTTTGCTCGCTTCAATCTCCGGACGAAGGCTCAATGCGCTGATGTACACATCTCTTTTGGTAGGCAGCGGAGCCAGCACATTTTCGTCGGACAGGGCAGGGAGGTAGATGTTCATTTCATTCTCCCCATCCAGTTCGAGCAGTTGTTTCAGTTGCAATTTGTAATCTTCAAGAGTGGCTTGCGCGGTGACAAGTTGGTATCGGTCGGTGCTCACCTGTGCTTCCAGTTGCGCGAGGTCACTTTTGGCAATACTTCCGGCATTCAGAAGTTCCTGTCCTCGGTCGCGCTGCGCAATGGAAACTTGCAGGGTGTTTTCGTTTACTTTCACAGATTCGGCTGCATAAAGAATCTGGATATATACTTGGGTGATAGACTCCTGAATATTATTTTCGGAAGTCGCCACATCCAGCTCGGCCATCTGATTATTCAACTTCTCCTGTTGGATGGTTTTCAACCGTTTATTACCATTATATAGAGTCCACGAAGCATTCAGTCCATAATTACCGTTGTAGCTCGTTTTGCTGTTGCTACTGATAATCTCGCTACCGCTCACCCGGCTACTTGTCTCTTGGTACGGACGATTCACCACCTGTTGGCCGGTAGAAAACGAAAGACTGGGGAACAAGGCAGCTTTAGCTGTCTTCACATCAATCTGCGTGCTGGCCGCAGTGATCCGGTTCTTGCGAATTGTAATGTTCTGCTCCTTTGCATAGTCGATGCATGACTGCAAGTCCCATTGATCCGGGATTTTCGTTTCTTTCAGCGTATCGACTTGCAGCGGAGAAACCTGGGCAGATATGCCGGACAGCATACTTGCTCCAAGAAATGTCATCACTGTCAATCTTCTTACATTTATCATATTCATACTTCTATTGATTTACTGTTAGCGAAGGTACGTACATATTATATATGCCGCAAAAACGATAGACGGATGACGTTATTTCGCCGTTAAATGATTTTTTTCTGTCGATAGGTAGGTTTTTGAAGAAAAACACGACAAATCTTGCAACTTTTTTGACTACTTGTTTGTTTTAATTATAAAAAATGTATATTTGTACTCATTACAAATTATAACGTAAACATATGAAGAATACACTGCTTACGATCTGGAACTTCTATTTGGATGGTTTCCGTAGTATGACCTTAGGACGTACCCTATGGGTTATTATTTTGCTGAAATTATTCGTCATGTTCTTCATCCTCAAAATGTTCTTTTTCCCTGATTTCCTCGGCGACCACCCAACGGATGCCGACAAAGGTACATACGTGGGAAATGAACTGATAGAACGTGCCATCCCCAATAAATCTACTGATTTTTAACTCTTAAACTACATAGGATTATGATTGAAAGTATTGACACCTCGCTGATCGATTGGTCGAGAGCCCAATTTGCGATGACAGCCATGTACCACTGGATTTTTGTTCCCCTCACACTCGGACTGGCAGTGGTGATGGGAATCATGGAGACGCTGTATTATAAAACAGGCAACGAATTTTGGAAAAAGACTGCCCAGTTTTGGATGAAACTTTTCGGTATTAACTTTGCCATCGGTGTGGCAACGGGTTTGATTCTGGAGTTTGAATTCGGTACGAACTGGAGCAATTATTCGTGGTTTGTAGGGGATATCTTCGGTGCTCCGTTGGCTATTGAAGGTATTTTGGCATTCTTTATGGAAGCTACGTTTATCGCGGTCATGTTCTTCGGATGGGGAAAAGTAAGTAAACGTTTCCACTTGGCTTCCACCTGGCTGACGGGATTGGGAGCTACGATTTCCGCGTGGTGGATTCTCGTTGCCAACGCATGGATGCAGCATCCGGTAGGCATGGAATTCAATCCTGACACTGTCCGTAATGAGATGGTCGATTTTTGGGCGGTGGCTACCTCGCCTGTAGCAGTCAATAAGTTCTTCCACACGGTATTGTCCGGCTGGGTGTTGGGTGCTATTTTTGTGGTCGGTATCAGTTGTTGGTACTTGCTGAAGAAACGAAATCGTGAGTTTGCACTGGCCAGTATCAAGATTGGTGCAATCTTCGGATTGGTAGCATCGTTGCTTTCTGTTTGGACGGGTGACGGTTCCGGTTATCAGATTGCCCAGACACAACCGATGAAACTGGCAGCAGTGGAAGGTCTGTATGAAGGCGGAACGAATGTCGGTCTGGTCGGAATAGGAGTATTGAACCCTGAAAAGAAGACTTACAACGATGGGAAAGATCCTTTCCTCTTCCGTTTTGAAATCCCGAGTATGCTTTCTTTCCTTGCCGAGCGTAATGTGGACGGTTACGTTCCGGGCATTACGAATATCATCGAAGGTGGGTATCAGTTGAAAGACGGATCGAAGGCTCTCTCTGCTGCCGAGAAGATAGAACGTGGTAAAACGGCTATCGGCGCATTAGCTGCCTATCGTGCTGCAAAGAGTGCCGGACACGAGGAGGATGCAAAGATTGCATATAATGTATTGCAGGAAAATATTCCCTATTTTGGCTACGGATATATCAAAGACGTGAACCAACTGGTTCCGAATGTTCCTCTCAACTTCTACGCATTCCGTATAATGGTAATCTTGGGCGGATATTTCATCCTGTTCTTTATAGTCGTTCTTTTCTTTATCTATAAAAAGGATTTGAGTAAGATGCGCTGGATGCACTGGATTGCTCTGCTGACAATTCCTTTGGGTTACATCGCCGGACAAGCCGGATGGGTGGTTGCCGAATGTGGTCGTCAGCCGTGGGCTATCCGTGATATGTTGCCTACGATGGCTGCTATCTCCAAACTGGATGTAAGCTCCGTGCAAACTACGTTCTTTATCTTCCTGCTCCTGTTTACAGTGATGCTGATTGCAGGTGTCGGAATTATGGTGAAAGCTATCAAGAAAGGACCGGACGCATAATACTTAATACTTATTACTTAATACTTGAATTTTATGTATATATTTTTGCAACAATATTGGTGGCTTGTCGTTTCCTTGCTGGGAGCCATACTCGTGTTCTTATTGTTTGTGCAGGGAGGTAATTCATTATTGTTCTGTCTGGGTAAAACCGAAGAGCATCGTAAGATGATGGTGAATTCTACCGGGCGTAAGTGGGAGTTTACGTTTACTACGTTGGTGACGTTTGGAGGAGCTTTCTTTGCTTCTTTCCCGTTGTTCTACAGTACCAGTTTCGGTGGTGCTTATTGGCTTTGGATGATTATACTTTTCAGTTTTGTATTGCAGGCTGTCAGTTATGAGTTTCAGAGTAAGGCAGGAAATCTGTTAGGTAAAAAGACATATCAGACTTTCTTGGTGATTAATGGGGTAGTGGGTCCTGTGTTACTTGGCGGGGCGGTGGCTACTTTCTTCACCGGTTCTGATTTCTATATTAATAAGGCCAATATGACAGACACTATTATGCCGGTAATCAGTCATTGGGGAAATGGCTGGCACGGATTGGATGCGTTGACGAATATCTGGAATGTAATTCTCGGATTGGCTGTCTTCTTCCTTGCCCGTGTATTGGGAGCACTCTATTTCATTAATAATATTGATGACAAAGAACTGACCGACAAATGTCGTCGTGCAGTACGCAATAACACAGTCTTGTTCCTTGTATTCTTTTTGTCGTTTGTCATTCGTACATTGGTGTCCGAAGGCTTTGCTGTTAACCCGGAAACACAGGAGATTTATATGCAGCCATACAAGTATCTCACAAACTTTATCGAAATGCCGGTAGTGCTGGCTTTATTCCTGATTGGAGTGGTACTGGTTCTTTTCGGTATCGGAAAGACATTGCTTAAAAAGACTTTTGATAAAGGTATCTGGTTTGCAGGAATCGGTACGGTGCTGACTGTTTTGTCTTTGCTACTGGTAGCAGGGTATAACAACACTGCCTATTATCCGTCATACACTGACCTGCAAAGCTCATTAACATTAGCCAATAGCTGCTCCAGTGAATTTACACTGAAGACAATGGCTTATGTTTCTATTCTTGTTCCGTTCGTGATTGCTTATATTTTCTACGCTTGGCGTAGTATCGACCGGCATAAGATTACCGAGAAAGAAATGGATGAAGGAGGACACTCATACTAATATATTAATTTGTATATTAGTCTTGTGTCTGTGTACTAATAATTTTGTCCATACACTCATACATTGTCCATATAGAATTTTGAAATAGAGATTCTAGTCGGAACAAATAAACTCCCCTTA
>NC_021017.1:928294-930566 GCF_000210075.1 Bacteroides xylanisolvens XB1A | reverse complement strand
ATGGTAGAGAGATAAAATAAAGGGAGCTTTTTATATATTTTATACTTAACGTGTGTGCCTAAACACTTCGGGCATTATGACACCCTCGTTATGAATTACACTAATGCTAATTATTTATTGACTACATTCTCCGGTTTGCCAGAAATGTAAGCCTGAAGATTGCTGATTGCAATATTCATCAGACGTTCACGAGCCTCTATGGTTGCCCAGGCAATGTGCGGAGTGATGTAGCAGTTCTTTGCTGTCAGCAATGGATTGTCGGCACAAGGCGGTTCGGTAGAAAGCACGTCTACGCCGGCTGCATAAATCTTACCGCTGTTCAAAGCATCTGCAAGATCTTGTTCGTTGATAAGCGGTCCGCGACCGGTATTGATTAAGATGGCTGTCGGCTTCATCATGGCAAGACGGCGTGCATTCACCATTTCGCGTGTTTCCGGCGTAAGCGGGCAGTGCAAACTGATAATATCACACTCGCTGAACAATTGATCCAAATCCATCTTCTTGATTTCCGGTGGCAATTGGAAGTGGGATTTAGAAGTCAATGCGTACACTTGCATACCGAATCCGATAGCAACACGCGCTGTGGTATATCCGGTGTTTCCCAATCCTACCAGACCGATTTTCTTATCCCGAAGTTCCATCAACGGAGTGTCCCAAAAACAGAAATCCTTGTTGTTTGTCCAACGGCCTTTGTGCACTTCTTCGGAGTGGTGTTGCACTTGTTGAGTGATGTTCAGGATATGCGAAAATACCATTTGAGCAACGGAAGCGGTGCTGTATGAAGGAATATTAGTAACGACGATTCCCCGTTCTTTGGCAGCAGCTGTGTCTACCACGTTGTATCCGGTAGCCAATACACCGATATATTTCAGTTCGGGCAGTGCAGCCATGTGGTCTGCATTGATGATTACCTTGTTAGTCAGAATTGCTTCTGCACCGGCTGCACGTTCTAATACCTCTTCCGGAGCTGTACGATCATAAATTGTACATTCTCCAAGAACTTTCATACCTTCCCAGGATAAATCTCCGGGATTGGCGGCAAAGCCGTCTAAAACTACAATCTTCATTTCAATTTCAATATTAATAATAAGTTATACGTGTTTTCTTAACAACATATTGATATTATAGGCGCGAATTACACGGATTTCACGTTTTCTTAAAATATGCTTTGCATGAAGCATCTGCGTAATCCGTGTAATCTATGCCTGAAAATATCATTTCTTGAATTTGTCTCCCCACAACTGTATCATCCGTTCGGCATGCTTCTGCTCTGCCGGATTGTTTTGCGGTTGCCATATCCGTTTGTCTTTCAGTTCGTCCGGAAGGAATTGCTGTTTGACAAAGTTACCTTCATAGCTGTGTGCATATTTATATTCCTGTCCGTAGCCCAGTTGCTTCATCAGTTTGGTCGGAGCATTGCGCAGATGCAAGGGGACAGGCAGATTACCGGTTGAACGGACTAACTCTAGTGCGTCATTGATCGCGCTGTATGCCGAATTACTCTTCGGACTGGTAGCCAGATAAATCGTTGTTTCAGCCAAAGGAATCCGTCCTTCGGGCCAGCCGATTTTCATCAATGTTTCAAAGCAGGCGTTAGCGAGAAGCAGTGCGTTCGGGTTTGCCAAACCAATGTCCTCGGCAGCCGAAATCACCAGTCGGCGGGCAATGAAAGCAGGATCTTCGCCTCCTTCCACCATACGGGCAAGCCAGTAGATCGCTCCGTCGGGATCACTGCCACGAATAGACTTGATGAAAGCGGAGATAATGTCATAATGCATCTCTCCATCCTTGTCGTATGCCAGCGGATTTTGTTGCAACCGTTCGGTCACCATTTCATCGGTGATGACGACAGTCTCTTCCGTTTCCGATTGCACAACGAGTTCCAATATATTAAGCAGCTTGCGGGCGTCTCCACCGGAGAAGCGCAACATGGCTGTTGTTTCTTTCAATTCAATTTTGCGCTCTTTCAATACGGCATCCGTGGTGATGGCACGTTGCAGAAGTTCCAATAAATCTTCTTTCTCCAAAGATTTGAGCACATAAAGCTGGCAGCGGGACAGGAGAGGGCGGATGACCTCAAACGACGGATTCTCCGTTGTTGCGCCAATCAGCGTGACTGTTCCGTTCTCTACCGCTCCCAACAGAGAATCCTGCTGCGACTTGCTGAACCGATGGATTTCATCAATAAACAGAATCGGGCTGGACTGTGAAAAGAAGCGGTTGCTCTTGGCACGTTCTATCACTTCGCGCACATCCTTCACACCGGAAGTCA
>NC_021017.1:913056-928000 GCF_000210075.1 Bacteroides xylanisolvens XB1A | reverse complement strand
CCTTCACACCGGAAGTCACGGCACTTAACGTATAGAAAGGTGTTTCCAGTTTGTTGGCAATGATTTGCGCAAGGGTTGTTTTACCCACTCCGGGAGGTCCCCAGAGAATAAACGAAGAGATGCGTCCTGCGTCAATCATTTTCCGCAAGATAGCCCCCGGTCCAACTAAATGTTTCTGACCGATATAATCATCCAAAGTCTTTGGCCGTAACCGTTCTGCTAGTGGTTGCATAATTTTCTAGAATACCATTAATACCATGAAGCGGATACCGTTTTTGTTGATACCCGGATTATCACGATAAGTGAAACGATGTACATACTCAACGTGCAGCAACTTGAAAATGTTGTAGATACCTACACTTGCTTCGACATACGGCACTTTCGGGTCCATCACGAAACTGGTGAACTTACCGTCACGTGTCGGGAAACGGAACAAATCGGGATTGTTGCTCTTGAATGGATTGTTCTTGTCCGTCAATGTTCCCCACAAAGCACGTACACGGAACATTTCCCTCCATTTCAGGTTCTTGATAAGAGGAATACGGTTGAAGAGTTTTCCATTCATGTCGTAGGATAATGACATGGAAGCGTAACGGTCGTTCAGGAATTCCATGTTATTAATCAAGTTGAACGTTTCGCGCTGGGTGATGTAGGACAAGTTGGCTTCCGGCAGGATTAACAACGGGAAAGGAACTGTGTTCCATTCTGCACCTGCTTTCACGCTGCAATCAATCTTTCCCCAGGAAGCCGGGAGCCAGAAACGTTTCCACACACTTGCTTCCGTACGGTTAAAGTTGTAATCCCCACCCAATACTCCTTTGAAACCCATGGCATGAGTGAGCGTAAAGATAGGAGCGTCCAGCGACACAGGCACGCGGCGTTGCTTGGAGTTGACAAATGATTCGCCCGGCGCATAGCGCAGCGTCAGACTAGCTTCGGAAGTCGTGACATCGTGCACACGGGTTTGTGCAGCATCATTACGCAGATATTCCAGTTTGCCGGTAGGCTCGTCGTTACGGTGTCGCAACATGGCTTTCACTCCGAATCCGGTCAGCGTTTCGAGTTCATAATTAATGGTGGCGTCGCGCATATACGACATTTGGTCTACTGTCGTTGTCTTGACCGACAGGAAGATATTATCTTTATCCGTAAACAGGAATTTGTCCATCGGAGACATTACGTCATAACTGTACGTTGCCGAAAGATAATGTTTCGGGAACTCCCAAACCACATAATCGCGTTTGTTGAACGAATAAGTCACCGTTCCGCTATATTTCCAGCGTTCGTCTTTCAGACCGTACGCTCCGTATCCGCTCAAGAACCAGTGCTTGTCGAAATGAGCCGTAGTCATACCGCTCAACCGGAAACGGGTACCATCAATGTAATTGCTCGAAATCATGGTGTTGATAGGGCCGATGTCCACTTTGCTCGGATGCTCTTTGCTTCCTGTCTCTACAAAGTTCTCAATCAGTGCTTTCGCTCCGAAGATGATGTATTTGAATCCCGGAATCTGTTCGAGACGGTTGACGAATACGTCCATCGAACTTTCTTTCTTTGTCAATGGTACTTGACGGACACTCGCCCAGTACTCATCGCTTTTCGAGAGCATATCCGCTTCTTTTATTACGCTGCCTTTCAACCGGAACAGTCGTTGTTCAATAGGATCGAATTTATAGTTACTATATTTCGTGGTTCGTTCCACCTGCAATCCACCTGCTGTTTTGTTGGAATTCCAGGAAAGGTCTACGGTCATGTCATCATCCGCCAATACCCAGTTGCCGTTGGGCAGTTGCTCATACTGTTGCGTGATGTCCATGCGGTTGACAAAGTTGACTCCGGTTTTTTTAGGCAGGTTCATTGTACATTTCTGAACGGCGTATGTAGAATCATTCAATACATACAGATGGCCGGTGAATCCGAAGTCTTGCGAGTTTTGCGGAACAAAAGTGAGGTGGACACATTCGCGTTTGTTTACCATCAATGTATCCATCAGATAATATTTATAAAATGAGATGGCATTGTTACCGATCGGACTGACGAAACGCTGCTGAAGCAACCGGATATCATCATCGTAGATATTGATGTCGGCAAATACGTCTTTCAGTACGGTGCCGAGCATATCTCCCGTAGAGAAAAATTCTTCTATACCATTGGAGTTCTTTCCTTTGATAATCGTTTTCTTGTTTTCGGGATTTTTGCGGTAGATGGTTTGCGAGGACGTTTCCTGTACGGAAATAGGGAGAATCAACTTATTGGTTGTTTCCGACACTTCCACCTGATCTCTTAAGAATGAATATTTTTTGTAGATACCTTTTTCGAGCTTTTCCGGTGTGAGGTCGTTGATAGACATTTTCATCTTCTCGTACTTGTCGTACTGATAGTACTCGTTCACTTCGAGGACTTGTGCCTTTTTGTGTTCGATTACCTTCTTCATGAATTCCACTGCCGGATTGTTCTTGCGGGAATATTTCTCCTTTTGAGGTTTCACGACAACCTCGTTCAGGAGCACATTATCCGGAGCTAACTTAACGTTCACTGTCTGATTGTTGGAACCAACCCGAACCGTTTTACTGATATAACCTACAGCGGAGAACACCAGTGTTCCTCCGTTTCTGCGGGTGTCAAGACTGTATTCTCCGTCAATATTGGTGATGGTACCCATATCTCTCTTTTCTTGGTAGTAAACAGAGATATACATCAATGGCTCGTGGGTAATCGAATCAGTGACTACCCCTTTAATTTGCTGCGCAAAAGCATTGGAAGCTACCAATACGAGTAAGAACAGTATAAGTATTTTGTTATATCGTTGTATCATAACGTTCGTAGTAGGGCTGCAAAGTTAACAAATAACTCTAAGGATAACAGAATATATAACTTTTTTTACCCATCGTTTTTTGTTGTTTACAAGCATATATCGTCCGATAATTCAAGGAACATCCCGCTGTTAATCCTTTTGATAAGGGCGTTTCCGCATTTCGTTCTCCCGGTTTCGGTATTTGAAACCTTTGCTCCCGTTGTAGGGCACTTTTTGTTTCGACCCTTGAAACTTTTTGTTTCCCGGCATGAAACTGTTGGTTTCTCGGTGTGAAACACTTTGTTTCTCGGTGTGAAACTATTAGTTTCATTGCTTGAAACTAACAGTCCCATGCCGGGAAACGGAATGGAACATGCCGGGTAAATATTATTTGCTCGTAAGTATCTGTACAATACGCTCTGCGGTACGTCCGTCCCAACGTTCGGGAAGTTCGCCACGTTTCCATTCACCGTGCATCAGTGTATCCATGGTTTTGGCAAGCAGGGCAGGATCTTCTCCGACAAGTTCGTTGGTGCCCATGCGCCACGTTTCCGGATGTTCGGCATACGTGTTGAGTGTGATACAAGGAATACCCAGGAAGGTCGCTTCTTCGGCTACGTTTCCCGAATCTGTTATGATTCCTTTCGCCTTGTTTATCAGATAACCGAAGAATAGGTAGTTCTGCGGTGGCATGATATGGAGATTCGGAGCTTCGATGTCCAACTCTTTAATGGCATTACGTACGTAGGTATGTAGCGGTGCAACGATAGGCATACCGGCGGACTTGTCGATGATTGTTTTCATCAACTGACGCAGATTCTCCTTATTGCCGAGTAATACACGACGGTTGAGAGTAAATAGGAGATAATTTCCTTCTTGCAGTCCCAGGACGGAGAACCATATCGGTTTGAGCAAGCGGTTCCGGTTATAGCGGATGGCATCAATCAGAATGTTGCCTACATAATATACGTTTTCGCTTTCCGTTCCCGTCTGGTTTAGGTTGCGGTTGGCAACCATGCCGGCTGTGAACAGATAGTCGGATAGTCCGTCTGTAATCATGCGGTTGACTTCTTTCGGCATTTTCATATCGAAAGAACGGGTTCCGGCTACGAGATGCGCTACCTTGATGCCTTGTTTCTTGGCAACGATGGCACAACTCATGGTTGCGGTCAAGTCGTCTACCACAAGGACTACGTGTGCCGGATTTTCCGTCAGTTCTTGTTCAAAGGCTACCATGATTCCGGCTGTCAAACTCGTTGGATTACTGCTTTCCACTCCCAGATATACATCAGGAGCTTTCATGTCGAGATCCGAAAAGAGAGAAGCATCCAGACTCGTATCGTCTTTCCTTCCTGTATAAACCAGTCGGTAAGAGATACTTTTACCCAGCGCCCGTGCGGCTTCAATAGCGCGTGTAATGGGAGCTATCTTCATAAAATTGGGGCGTGCCCCCGCAACAATTGTTATTTTCATATTGTTTCTACCTAATTCGGTTTAATTCGTGAAGCAAAAGTACATTTTCTTACGGAATTTATTCGTTACTTTGCATACAAAATAACAAATATATGCCCACATTCGTTCAAATTCTTGATTTTTATAGGCACATTTGCCTTTGCTATTAGTGGTATCCGGCTAGCTTCGGCGAAACGTTTCGACTGGTTCGGCGCTTATGTGGTAGGACTTGCTACGGCTATCGGCGGCGGTACCATCCGTGATGTACTGCTCGACGTGACACCGGGATGGATGACTGACCCTATCTATCTGATTTGTACAGGACTGGCTTTGTTATGGGTCATCTGTTTCGGACGCTGGCTCATCCGGCTCAATAATACTTTCTTCATTTTCGATACCATCGGTCTGGCACTGTTTACCGTGGTAGGTGTAGGCAAGAGCATTGCTCTGGGGTATCCTTTTTGGGTGGCGATTATCATGGGTAGCATTACGGGAGCAGCCGGTGGGGTGATTCGTGACGTATTTATCAATGAAATACCTCTTATCTTCCGAAAGGAGATTTACGCAATGGCTTGCGTCGTAGGCGGTATTGCATATTGGATTTGCGATCTCGCAGGTATGGAGTCCTACGCTTGTCAGTTGATTGGCGGATCAGCCGTATTTCTGACTCGCATCTTAGCTGTGAAATATCACATTTGCCTGCCTATATTAAAAGGTGGGGAAGAGCCGGAAGAATAAAAAAGATATTGCCCGAGTGAATGTGTTCATATTGTTTCTATCGGATAGCTAAGAATTAATAGTTTATATTATAAAATTAGGCACGGATTACACGGTTGCTGTATGGTAATCATCATTCTAACAACCGTGTAATCCGTGCAATCCACGCCTAATAATACAAAATTATTCAGTCCGTTCTTCTTACTTGTTTTTTGTTTCTTACTTTTCTTCCTTTATATACAGCTCCCCCTGAAAACTAATGGACTGACGGTTTTGCATATTGACATCAATGCTTGCCGAACCATTGGGGAATACTTTGACTCTGTATTCATACCTGTCTTCGGGATTGCGTGCGATAAACTCGATGACGGCATTTCCTTTCTTATCCATTTCCATACTGTATTCTTTGAGCACAGCTTTAAAATTTAGCCCGTCGCCTCCGCCATAGGGGATGCTGTAAGCCCGTCCATAATAAGGCAGATAAGAAATGACCGAATCGTTTCTGATTTCCAGTGAGTAGGAAGATGTCAAAGGGATGGAGCGTCCGCGCATCGGCATGGCGGTGTTGACATCTATCTTGTAGTTTTCAGATTCAATCAGCTTCTTTACGGCTTCTTTCTTCTGTTCTTTCTTTTCCTTTTTACTTTGAGCCGAAAGGGTAGGGATGCCCACTAGCAAGGCTAGTAACAGCATAAAGATTTGTTTCTTCGTTCTCATATCAGTTGTATTTAGGTTGATGTATATATGTATAACAACCAAATATAAGAAAAAGACAGGGATAGTTCTGTTTCCTTTAATGAAAATTAAACAGAAATCCCTGTTATTTATAAGTTTAGACCAATTAAGGGCATAATCAACTTTTGAATAAAAACGCTTGGGAAGAAAATTAGAACAGGCTTTTAGAACTGTTCCAGTATTTCAATTCGTTTTTCAATGGGAGGATGAGTGGCAAACAATCCGTTGATTCCGCTGAATATGCTTTTCGATTTCTTTTTAGGATTCTGTATAAATAATTGCGCCACGTCTTTCCTCTCTACTGCCTCGATAGCAGGATCTGCTGATATTTTGCGGAGAGCGCTGGCCAGTGCCAACGGATTCTTTGTCATTTCTGCCGATCCCGCGTCTGCCATGTATTCGCGTTTGCGTGAAATGGCAAAACGCATCAGGCTTGAGAAAAGATAACCGATGGCGGCTATCACTAAAGCGAGTAGAATGAAAAGAAAAATGCCGCCACTACCTTTGCTGTTGCTGCGTACACGTATGTGTGTGATGGTATATAGGGTGATTTCTGTCAGCATGGAAAAGATACCGACAAAGACGATGGATATTATCAGCAAGCGCACGTCACGGTTGCGGATATGACTTAGCTCATGCGCAATCACTGCTTCCAGTTCTTCATCATTCAGTTTTTTGATGATACCTTCCGAGAGGGTAACAGTGTATGTACGTTCATTGATGCCGCTTGCAAATGCATTCAGAGAACTGTCATAGATGATATTGATTTTCGGCATCTTCATGCCTTGCGACATACATAGGTTTTCTACCAGGTTGTAAACGCGCTTATTCTCTATACGATCCAGCGGTTTGGAACCGGTGGCAGAATTGATAATGCTTGTGTTGGCCCAGTAGGCAATCAGAAACCAGATGATTACGATTCCCATGGTGTATGGCAACGAAGAGAGAAAGAAATGATTGACCATTGGCATTATTTCTATTTCCATACTCTTTCCGTATCCAAAAAGAACCAACAGGTAGCAGGATAAATAGAGGAGTGCTGCCACGAGACAGGGAAACAGGAACAGTAGAAACGCAGAGCGCAGATTATTCCGGCTCTGCTGTGTTTGGATTCCGACGTATTGCATGCGTGTTCAACTTTTGTAATTGAGTGGACGGTGTGAATAAAGAGTTTAGAAACTTATTTTAGGTGCCTGATCCAGATTCGCACGTTCATTCTTCCCCAGGTCGAACATGATTTCTCTTTGGAATCCGGTCATTCCTGCTACTATATTCGATGGGAATGTCTGTACGGCGTTATTATATTCTTTAGTTGCCGAGTTGAAGTAACGGCGGACAGCAGCCAGTTTATTCTCTACATCAGCAATTTCTTCCTGTAATTGCAGGAAATTTTGATTAGCTTTCAAATCGGGATAAGCCTCGAGAGTGATTTTCAATCCTGCAAGAGCAGAGCTTAACTGGTTTTCGGCAGCTATCTTATCATCAATCGTTTTTGCGCCCACTGCACCGTTACGTGCCTGAATCACCCGGTCGAGCGTTTCCTTTTCATGTGCGGCATATCCTTTCACGGTGTCTACCAGTTGGGGAATGAGATCATGGCGTTGTTTCAACTGTACATCGATGTCGGCGAACGCATTTTCACGATTGTTTCTCAATTTCACTAATGAGTTGTACATGGAAGCAAAGAAGATGCCCAGCAATACAATAATCCCTACAATAATAAGTATGGTCATAGCTTTTTGTTTTATTTAATAATATAAAATCAAAAGTAATCTATTTGGTTCTTTTAACCAAGTAGTAGGGGGTAAATTTCGCTAATACCACCTAAAAACTGTCAGAAAGCACCCAAAATCTGTCAATTGATAGAATTTCACCCTAAAAAATAACGGATCCTACCCTGCTTGATAAGCAAAATACCTTTAAACTTGCAAACATCGAGAAAAACGAAATATTAACCATAAAACCATTAAAGTATGAAAAGTTTAAGTTTCAGAAAAGATTTAATTGGAGTACAGGAAGAGTTGCTTCGTTTTGCTTATAAATTGACGGCCAACCGTGAAGAAGCAAATGACTTATTGCAGGAAACATCTTTAAAAGCATTAGATAATGAAGAAAAATATGTTCCGGACACAAATTTCAAAGGATGGATGTACACTATTATGCGTAACATCTTTATAAATAACTACCGTAAAGTAGTACGCGATCAAACTTTTGTTGACACAACCGATAATTATTATCACTTAAATCTGCCACAAGATTCAGGATTTGAAAGTACGGAAGGTGCTTACGACCTGAAAGAAATGCACCGCATCGTCAACGGACTCCCCCGGGAGTATAAGATTCCTTTCTCTATGCACGTATCTGGTTTTAAATACCGCGAAATCGCAGAGAAACTAGGATTACCATTAGGCACAGTGAAGAGCCGCATATTCTTCACACGTCAACGTTTACAACAGGAATTGAAAGATTTTGTATAAATGAGGATAACGCATACAAACAAGCTTATTAGCAGAAGGAGCAAAAAGATAGATTCTCATTGCTCCTTCCTTTTTTATAACCTATTTTATTTACGATTAGATGATTTACGATGTACGATTGAAGTTTGAATTGTGAATGAGGGAATACTCATGCAAAGATAAGTACTTATGATTCCAATAGTTATTTCAATCGTACATTGTAAATCGTCTAATCGTAAATTAAACTAGGTTATAAATTCTTTCTTGTTATTTGCTTTTCTTTTTTTTGCTTTTTTTCTTTTCAACGGCCTTCTCTTCCGGTGGGAATTTAGGAACCAGATTCATTAGCCGTAATATCTGACTTTGTCGTTTTAGTATGTATGACGAAGGTTTCGCCGAGTTAAATCGTATCGGGTTGGGGAGGGTGGCGGCGATGAGTGCACATTGTCCCCGGGTCAGTTTGTCGGCTGTTGTTCCGAACTTATTTTTTGCGGTTGCTTGTGCGCCGTAGATGCCATTTCCCATTTCTATAGAGTTGAGATAGACTTCCATGATTCGCTCTTTCGACCAGAAGAGTTCGATGAGAAACGTAAAGTAGACTTCGAGCCCTTTGCGTACCCACGACGATTGCGGCCATAAGAACACATTCTTGGCTGTCTGCTGACTGATGGTGCTTGCTCCCCGTTTCCGTTTGCGTGTTTCGTTTTCTTTCATCGCTTTCTTGATTTCTACGAGGTCGAACCCGTTGTGTTCGGCAAAACGGTTATCTTCGGAGGCTATGACCGCCATCGGCAGGTTGGGAGATATCTTATCAAAAGAAACCCACGTGTGCTTCCACGTGGGTTTATCTCCTGAAAAAACTTGCTGAACGCTTCGGATAACCATCAACGGAGTTACATAAACCGGCATGAAACGATAAATAATCACTGCCAGTAGCGTTGATGCAAAGAAGAAAATCAGCAGGTTGCGCGTATAGCGCAGTAATTTTTTAATGAGTAGCTGCTTGTGCATCTTTAATCATTTGCTCACTTGCGTACATGTATACTTCTACACGACGGTTTTGTTCGCGACCGGCAGCAGTGTCATTGCTTGCAACGGGATCGCTTTCACCCATTCCTTGTACACTCTTGATCTGATTGGTGGAAACACCGCAACTCAACAAGTAACTGGACACACTTTGCGCACGTTCTTGTGATAAGTTCAGGTTCTTTTGCTGGCTTTGTGCAGCAGTACTGTTCTTCCAGCCCTGGTTGTCGGTATATCCGTAGATAGACACGTCCATATCCCGGTTCTGGTTGAGCACATTGTTGGCAAACTTGCTTAAAGCAGATTTAGCAGCAGCACTTAGATTTGCATTACCGGTAGTGAAAAGAATACCCGAGTCGAATGTTACTTTCACGGCTTGCAATCCGTTGTTGTCTGTTATCTGTTCTACTTGTGCGCCTTCAATTTGTTTTGCTTCTGCTGCTGCTTTGTCCATCTTCTTACCGATAAGAGCACCTGTACCTGCACCTACTGCCGTACCAATAGCAGCACCGATAGCAGCACCTTTACCTTTACCGATAACACCTCCCAGGATCGCACCTAGTGCAGCGCCCGAACCACCACCGATAGCAGCACCTTTACCAGTGTTGTTCATACTTCCACAGCTACCAAATATCATGGCAATACTCATGAAGAGAACCATAAATTTCATCTTGTTCATAATGTTGATGTTTTTTAATTGGTTTATAAAAAATGTTTTTATACGAATCACTTCGCATTATTAATAACAATGCAAAGATACATATTATTTGGCAAGCGTGTACTTTTTAAGTTAAAATAACTCGGATGAGCCCCTTTGTTTGTTAATAAAGGGAAATGATAATTATCCTTTTATCGTTGAAGGAATACTCAAACACTTCTTTTTAATAATAATGAACCAACTCAAAAGAATTAACCCTTTGGCAACCGTGGTGATGCAGACTGCCCACCAGATTCCTTCCACTCCCATACCCATCCGTACAAACAGGATGGCAAGCGGAATACGCATATAGTTGCAACTGATGCTGATAATAGCAGGAGGGATGGTGCGTCCGATGCCGTAGAATACTCCCTGCATGGTGATTTCGAGCATCATAAAAAGCTGCGAATATCCGTCGATACGGAGGAATACACCTCCGGCTTCGTAGGCCGCCTGTTCGGGGACGAATATGGCAAAAACTTCATTCCCGAAGAACACGAATAGCAATGTACAGAATGTTCCGAAGATTCCCGTCATCCATAGAGTCGTATACCAGGCTCTAAGTACCCGTTCCACTCGTCCGGCGGCGTAGTTTTGGGCGATGAAGGCACTTAGTGCGGTGGAGAATCCCTGTGAGGTATTCCAGGTGATTGCTTCAATTTGCCCTCCGGTGGTGAAAGTCATTAGTCCGATGTGTCCTCCCTGTTCCGAGGCGGTGCGGCAAAGGAACATATTGACGAAAGCAAATAACGTATTCAAAGTAGCTACGGGTAATCCCAGTTTAAAGATTCTCCGTGTATATTTTTTCTTTAGCCGCGTGAAGAAAGGGAAACCGCCAAGCAGGGCATCCCGGCAACGCAACTGATAAACGAAAATCAGGAAAACACTTGCTTCCGCAATCCAGGTAGCGTATGCCGCACCATTGGTTCCCAGCCCGAAACCGAAAATGAAGAGCGGGTCCAGAATGATGTTCAGTATCAATCCTGTGCCGCTGATAAAGAACGGGACTTTACTGCGCCCTGCTGCATTATAAATTCCGGTGAAGGCGGCGGAGAGGAAGACAAAAGGTAATCCGGTAGAAACAATCCGCAGATATTGGATGGCATTGGCCGTAATATGATCCTCGAGTTCATAGATGCGTATGATAGGTTCTGCAAATATAAAAAGGAGTGTGCCCCAACAGATGGAAATAATCAAAGCAATCGTGATGTTATGAGACGCGAAACTGCGGGCATCTTCCTGGCTTTGCGCACCGATGGATTGTCCGACACTCACTTCAGATCCCACCTTATTTAATAAGGAGATAGAACCGGACATCCAGGTCAGGATTCCGACAGAACCGATGGCGGCTACGGCTTCACTTCCCAGTCGTCCTACCCACGCCATATCTGTGAGGCTATATGCCATTTGGATAAACGACGTTGCCATGATCGGCATTGCCAGATTAAACAGTTGACGATTGATAGGGCCTTGTGTCAGATTCTTTATTCCTTGCATATAATTTTTCTAATCAAAATGGGCTGCAAAGATACGCAAAATTACTATCTTCGCGCATCTAATTATTCATTAATCAAAGTACATAGATACTATGAAACAGAAATTTTCTACTATTTTTATCTTGCTGCTTCTCTTTTTTGCTGGTTCACGAGTGGTAGCGCAAAATGTTCCGAAACCTTTTGATATTGAACAACCTTCACTTCGCGTATTCCTTCCTGCGCCGGAACTGGCAACGGGGCGTGCTGTGGTTGCGTGTCCGGGAGGTGGATATTCACATTTGGCATTCGAACACGAAGGCTGTGATTGGGCTCCCTACTTTAATAAACAAGGTATTGCATTGATTGTGCTAAAATACCGGATGCCGAACGGTGATCGTACATTACCCATTTCGGATGCTGAAGCAGCAATGAAATTGGTGCGTGACAGTGCCAATGTCTGGAATTTGAACCCGAATGACATTGGTATCATGGGCTCTTCTGCCGGTGGACATCTGGCTTCTACCATTGCCACTCATGCTAAGCCCGAACTTCGTCCGAACTTTCAGATTCTTTTTTATCCTGTGATTACGATGGATAAATCTTATACCCATAGGGGCTCTCACGACAACCTTTTGGGAAAAGATGCTTCTGCTGAATTGGAACTTGAATATTCTAATGAAAAGCAAGTGACGAAAGATACACCGCGTGCTTTTATCGTATATAGTGATGATGATAAAGTCGTTCCGCCTGCTAACGGAGTTAATTATTATTTGGCGCTGAACAAGAACAATGTTCCTTCGGTACTTCATATTTACCCTTCCGGCGGACATGGATGGGGAATTCGCGAGGGTTTCCTCTATAAGAATGAAATGTTGGACGAACTGACGTCTTGGCTCCGTAGTTTCAAAGTTCCTCATAAAGATGCTATCCGTGTAGCTTGCATTGGAAATAGTATTACGTATGGAGCACGTATCAAGAATCGTGATCGTGACAGTTATCCGGCCGTGTTGAGCCGTATGTTGGGAGAGGCTTATTGGGTAAAGAATTTCGGAGTCAGTGCCCGCACTCTGCTGAACAAGGGCGATCATCCTTATATGAATGAAAAAGCTTATCAGGATGCGCTGGCTTTCAATCCTAATATCGTTGTTATCAAGTTGGGTACGAATGACAGTAAATCATTCAACTGGAAATATAAGGCCGACTTCACGAAAGATCTGCAAACAATGGTCGATGCTTTCAAAGCGCTGCCAGCTCAACCGAAGATTTATCTTTGTTATCCTTCTAAAGCCTATCAGACCGGTGATAATATCAACGATGATATCATCTCTAAACAAATCATTCCGATGATAAAGAAGGTTGCCAAGAAAAATAACTTGTCTGTCATCGATCTTCACGCAGCAATGGACGGAATGCCCCAATTGTTTCCGGATAAGATCCATCCGAATGAAGAAGGGGCTAAAGTGATGGCAAAAGCTGTTTATCAGTCCTTGAAAAAGTAAAATAAGGAACTTGACGATTGTAAAATTTCCGGTTGAAATAATCTCTTTTAGAGAAAGTTTCAACCGGAAATTTTTTAGTTTAATCACAAATAATCTTCTTATAATATGCTAAAAAAGTGTCTTTCTGAAAGTTAGATTTGTCGCTAATCTATATTTTGCGCCCGAAAAATAATAAAATGATAAATAGCGTTATGAATAGACTACAAGATTTTACCTTTTTCTCGCAGTTGATGGCTAACGCTAATATGGGATGGTGGAAAGCCAATTTATCAACTGCGAATTATGAATGTTCTGACTTTATAGTAGAGTTATTAGGTCTGGATCAGACCGGAGTTATCAGTTTTGAAGATTTCAATAAACGTATTCTGAAAGAGGAGCAACATTCTGCAACTTTTCATTCCTTTGGTGTGTATCAATGGCCGGAGGTGGTGTATTTGCTTGATACGGTGAAAGGATCTGTTTGGGTACGTAGCAAGGTATGCTTTCAAGAAACGGATGAAGGCGGAAACGAAATCATTTATGGTATATCCGAAGTGCAAGATGGTCCTGATATGGCATCTGCTTACCAAGCTTTGCAATACAGTGAGCGTCTCTTATCTAACATTTTCAAGTATTTGCCTATTGGTATCGAGTTATATGATATGGATGGGGTATTGGTGGATCTGAACGATAAGGAATTAGAAATGTTTCATATAGAGAAGAAAGAAGACGTATTGGGTATCAATATTTTTGATAATCCTATTTTTCCGAAAGAAATGAAAGAACGGCTGAAGAAAAATGAAGATGCCGACTTTACTTTCCGTTATGACTTCTCGAAGGTCGGATCGTATTATCAGAATACCCAAAAACAGGGTACGATTGATCTGATGACTAAAGTGACTACATTATATAATAGTGAGCATCAGCCAATAAACTATCTATTGATTAATGCGGATAAGACAGAAACAACGGTAGCCTATAATAAGATTCAGGAGTTTGAGGAGTTCTTTGAACTGGTCGGTGATTATGCCAAGGTCGGTTATGCCCACTTCAATATTTTGAGTGGACACGGCTATGCCCAAAAAAGCTGGTACAGAAATGTGGGTGAAGCGGATGAAACTCCGTTGTCCGACATCTTTGGCACATACCGGCATTTCCACCCCGATGACCGTGCCTTGTTGATTCGTTTTTTGGACGACGCACGAAAGGGACTTACCACCCAACTTAGCAAAGAGATGCGTGTCCTTAGGGAGGATGGCACATACACATGGACGCATGTCAATCTGTTAGTAAAGAAATATGCCCCGCAAGACCGGATTATCGAAATTATCAGCATCAATTATGATATCACAGAACTGAAAAGGACAGAAGAAATGCTTGTCAAGGCACGTGATAAAGCTGAAGCGTCCGATCGGTTAAAGTCTGCTTTCCTGGCTAATATGAGTCATGAAATCCGTACTCCTTTAAATGCTATTGTCGGCTTTTCAAGCCTGTTGACTAGTACGGAAAGTGCAGCGGAAAAGGAACTATATAATTCTCTGATTGGACATAACAACAAACTATTATTAAATCTGATTAATGATGTAATTGATCTTTCTAAAATAGAATCCGGTTATCTGGAATTGCGTCCGGACTGGGTTAACCTTACCGAGCTTCTTGACGAGAGTGTAGCGGAGTATGCTCATCAAGTACCATCCGGCGTTGAACTTCTGACCAACTATCCGGCACATGATTCTTTGGTAGAACTGGATAAATTGCGTATCAAACAGATCTTGAGTAATTTCCTTTCGAATGCCTTAAAGAACACTACCACCGGACATGTGGAAGTCTTCTATGAGGTAGACCACCAATCTGTCAGAATCGGTGTTAAAGATACCGGTCGGGGCATCCCGCAGAATATGCTTGAAAAGATATTCGAAAGGTTTGAGAAATTGGATTCCTTTGCTCAAGGGGCCGGTCTGGGCTTACCTATCTGCAAACTGATCGTCGAGAAGATGAACGGGCGGATATTAGTCGATTCCCAACTGGGGATAGGTACTACTTTTATAATCGAATTACCGTGTCGCTCTATGCTTGTAGAATAAGTATATGTGAAGAATATTAAAATAAAAATC
>NC_021017.1:907350-912768 GCF_000210075.1 Bacteroides xylanisolvens XB1A | reverse complement strand
AATATTAAAATAAAAATCCCTTGATAACGACTGATTATCAAGGGATTAATTTTATGTTTCGTGATCCGCCTGGGGCTCGAACCCAGGACCCCAACATTAAAAGTGTTGTGCTCTACCTGCTGAGCTAGCGAATCAATCCTTCAGTGCTTTCTTTCGAATGCGGGTGCAAAGGTAGAACATTTTTTTATAACTCCAAAAGAATTCAAACATTTTTCTTATCTTTGTGCCATTATCAACAATATATAATCATACATTATGGCTGCTGACGATAAAAAAATTATCTTCTCAATGGTAGGAGTGAGCAAAGCATTCACTCCTAATAAGAATGTGCTGAAAGACATTTACCTGTCGTTTTTCTATGGAGCGAAAATCGGTATTATCGGTTTGAACGGTTCTGGTAAATCAACGTTATTGAAGATCATCGCCGGTTTGGAGAAATCCTTTCAGGGAGAAGTGGTGTTTTCTCCGGGATATTCCGTGGGGTATTTGGCACAGGAACCTTATTTAGACAACACAAAGACAGTAAAAGAAGTAGTGATGGAAGGTGTGCAACCCATTGTTGACGCACTGACAGAATACGAAGAGATCAATCAGAAATTTGGTTTACCGGAGTATTATGAGGATCAGGATAAGATGGATGCTCTTTTTGCTCGCCAGGGTGAATTGCAAGATATCATTGATGCAACTGATGCATGGAATCTGGATAGCAAGTTGGAGCGTGCGATGGATGCTCTCCGTTGTCCGCCTGAAGATCAGCCGGTAGAAAATCTCTCCGGAGGTGAACGTCGCCGGGTAGCTCTTTGCCGTTTGTTGCTGCAGAAACCGGATGTGCTTTTGCTGGACGAACCTACCAACCACTTGGATGCAGAGTCTATCGATTGGTTGGAACAACATCTACAACAATATGAAGGTACGGTTATTGCTGTGACGCACGACCGTTACTTCCTCGATCACGTTGCCGGATGGATTCTTGAACTGGATCGTGGTGAAGGTATCCCCTGGAAAGGTAACTACTCTTCCTGGTTGGAACAAAAGACCAAACGTATGGAAATGGAAGAAAAGACCGCCAGCAAACGTCGTAAAACACTGGAACGTGAGTTGGAATGGGTACGCATGGCTCCGAAAGCCCGTCAGGCGAAAGGTAAGGCACGTCTTAACTCTTATGACAAATTGCTGAATGAGGACGTGAAGGAGAAAGAAGAGAAACTTGAAATCTTTATTCCGAATGGTCCCCGTCTGGGTAATAAGGTCATTGAAGCCAAACATGTGGCTAAAGCATACGGTGATAAATTGTTGTTTGACGATTTGAACTTTATGCTTCCTCCTAATGGTATTGTCGGTGTGATTGGCCCTAATGGTGCGGGAAAGACGACATTGTTCCGCCTGATTATGGGATTGGAAACAGTGGATAAAGGAGAATTTGAAGTAGGAGAGACTGTAAAGGTGGCGTATGTAGACCAGCAACACAGAGATATTGATCCGAATAAGAGCGTATATCAGGTAATTTCCGGTGGTAATGAGTTGATCCGCATGGGTGGACGTGACGTGAATGCGCGTGCATACCTTTCCCGTTTCAATTTCTCCGGAGGCGATCAGGAAAAACTCTGCGGTGTATTGTCCGGTGGTGAAAGAAACCGTTTACACTTGGCGATGGCTTTGAAAGAAGAAGGTAATGTACTGTTGCTCGATGAGCCTACCAATGATATCGACGTAAACACTCTGCGTGCTTTGGAAGAAGGTTTGGAAGATTTCGCCGGCTGTGCAGTAGTTATCTCGCACGACCGTTGGTTCCTCGACCGTATCTGTACACATATCCTTGCTTTTGAAGGAGACTCCAATGTATTCTACTTCGAAGGTTCATATTCAGAATATGAAGAAAACAAAATGAAACGTTTGGGAAATGAAGAACCAAAACGCGTTCGTTATAGAAAGTTAATGACTGACTAGTATAAAGTAATAGATTGAAGCATTTATAATGCTTTCTGTTTCAAAATAAAAGGCTCTGCAAATATTGTAGAGCCTTTATCGTTTTATAACAAGGGAAAACGTTTATCTCTCTTAAAAAATTGTAGTATAATCGTAATGTAGTTCTAAATATTATTAATTATATTTGTGCACAGTTTTTAAAAGCAAACAATTTATATTAACTAATCAACTACATTTATGTTAAAGAGAATGCGATCTTTTTTAGTAGCGGCGATGCTCATGGTCATTGCTACCGTTAGTGCGCAGGTTACCACTTCTAGTATGAGTGGTAAGGTTACAGCACAAGATGAACCTATCATTGGAGCGACTGTGGTTGCAATCCACGAGCCGTCAGGTACACGTTATGGTACAGTGACTAATATCAGTGGTCAATTTAATTTGCAAGGTATGCGTACCGGTGGTCCTTACAAAGTTGAAGTTTCTTATGTTGGTTATCAGACTGCTATTTATAAAGGTGTAAATTTATCGTTAGGAGAAGTATACACTTTAAATGTAGTTTTAAAGGAAAGTTCTGAATTATTGGATGAAGTTATAGTAACAGCACAGAAAACAGTAGAGAAGATGGGGACTGTAACGAATGTGAGTGAGCGTCAGTTAACGACATTGCCTACTATTAATCGTAGTATTACTGACTTTACTAAACTTTCTCCTTATGCGGGTGGCAGTAATTCTTTTGCCGGACGTGATGGACGTTATAATACAATAACTGTGGATGGTGCAGCTTTGAACAATAATTTTGGTTTGAGTACTAATAATTTGCCGGGTGGAGATGCGCAGCCTATTTCACTTGATGCAATTGATGAAATTAGCGTTAATGTTTCTCCTTATAGTGTTACGTATTCCAATTTTACGGGAGCTTCTATTAATGCTGTAACCAAGAGTGGTACAAACGAATTAAAGGGAACAGTTTATACATATCAGAAACCAAAGAATTTTATAGGAAAATCTATTAACGATGTTGACGTTCCTAATGTGGAAAGTTATAAATCCAGTTTGTATGGCTTTACATTAGGAGCTCCGATAATAAAAAATAAACTATTCTTTTTTGTAAATGGAGAATTAGAAAATAGTACTAGCCCTGGTATTTTGTGGACTCCTAGTCAAGAAGAAGGTGGAAGTGGGGATAATCAAAATCATATTTCTAGAACTTGGATAAAGGATTTGAAGACAATAAGTGATTTTGTAAAGGATAAATATGGATATGATCCGGGAAGTTATGATAAATTTGATGATTTCGAGAGTAAAAATTGGAAGCTTATGGCTCGTTTGGATTGGAATATTAATAAAAGTCATAAACTGTCATTACGTTTTAACACAGTGAAATCAGAAAATGATGCTAGTATTAGTTCAACCTCTTCGGTAATCACTAAAGCTAATTCAAACCGTTATGGGGTTGATGCATTTGCATTTGGAAATTCCAACTATGGTTTTAGAAATATTGTAACGTCTCTTTCCGGTGAGTTGAATAGCAATTTTTCTTCCTCAGTACAAAACAAATTATTAGTGACTTATACCCATATCCGAGATTCTCGTACAACTAAGGGAGATGCGTTTCCAATGGTTGATATTTACAAGGACGGTAAGCAGTATATGACATTGGGTACAGAATTGTTTACTCCTTTTAATGATGTCGAGAATAATGTATTTAGTGTTACTGACAATGTAACTATTAATAAAGGAAACCATTTGATAACTGCCGGTGCAACATTTGAAAGACAGTATTTCATGAATTCATATTTACGTGCTCCTTATGGATATTATCGTTATGCTTCAATGGACGATTTTATGACGGGAGAAAAACCGATGCTGTATGGCATTACTTATGGATATAATGGAAAAGACGCTCCGGGAGCTGAACTGACATTTGGTATGTTGGGAGCTTATGCACAAGATGAATATTCTATTACACCTAATTTAAAATTGACATATGGATTACGCTTTGATTTACCGTTATATTTTGATGATTTGTTAGGGAATGCGGCTATCAAAGAACAGTCATTTAATGGAACGAATGTTGACGTATCCGAATGGCCGAAAAGTAAATTGTTAATATCTCCTCGTTTAGGATTTAATTGGGATATAAAAGGTGACCGTTCTATTGTTTTGACTGGAGGTACAGGCTTGTTTACAGGGTTATTACCATTTGTATGGTTCACTAACCAACCGACAAATGCAGGTCAGATGCAAAATATGGTTGAATTTGAGACTTCGGAATTACCGGCAAACTTTGCTTTTAATCCAAATTATAAAGAAACTCTTACCCAAAATCCGGATATGTTTCCATCAACTCCGGGAAATGAGGTCCCCGGTGCTATAGCTTATGTGGATCCGAATTTTAAAATGCCTCAAGTTTGGCGTAGTAATGTAAATGCAGAGTTTCAGTTACCTTATGGATTTATGCTTTCTGTTGGTGCTATGTATACACGTGATATATATAATGTTGTTCAGAAGAATATGAACGAAAAGGCCCCTTCTGGAACCTATAATGAACAACCGGGACGTGTATATTGGACTAAGAATAATTACTATGACAATCCTAAGACGAAAACCGTTATACAGTTGACTAATGGGGATGAAAAAGGTTATCAATATTCTTTTAATGCAGTATTAACGAAGAAATTTGATTTTGGCTTTACAGGTTCATTTGGGTACACTTATACAATGGCTAAAGATATGACGGCAAATCCAGGTTCATCGGCGGCTTCAGTATGGCAGAATAATGTTGCAGTTAATTCATTGAATGATCCGGGTGTCTCTTATTCTTTATTTTCTACCCCGCATCGTTTGATAGCTAATGCTTCTTATGAAGTTGCTTATGCGAATATGAAAACGACTGTTTCTTTGTTCTATACAGGTTACCAACAAGGACGTTTTTCTTATACCTATTCTAATGATATGAACGGTGACGGAAACTATTCCGATTTGATGTATGTGCCTGCTTCTAAAGAAGAAATGACATTTGTGGATATTAAAGATAAACAAAATAATGTGACTTATTCGGCGGTAGACCAACAAGAAGATTTTTGGAACTATGTAAATAATGACTCTTATTTGAATGATCACAAGGGGCAGTATGTAGAACGTGCTTCTTCTTTAGAACCGTGGATTCACCGTTTTGACATGAAGATAGCACAGGATTTTTATGCTAAGATTGGTAGCCGTAAGTACGGTATTCAAGTAAGTCTTGATATGTTGAATATTGGTAACTTATTAAATTCGAAGTGGGGGGCTTATCGCTCTTGCGGTTTGCAGAGTTATGATAATGTAAGGTTGTTAAAACAGCAAGTAAGGTAGGAGAACCTCTTACTTATCAGATGAATGCATCTTCTCGCGAGGTGTTCCAGAAAAATTCTAAATGGGATTATACGCTTCTACAGGTAGTGCATGGCAGATGCAGTTAGGCGTTAAGTTTACATTCTAGAATATTTATAT
>NC_021017.1:869328-905500 GCF_000210075.1 Bacteroides xylanisolvens XB1A | reverse complement strand
TTTTTATTTCATCCTCATCACCACCGGATTATGGTCGCTATAATTAAGATCCGGCGAGAAGTAATCCGTGCTATTCAGTTCCGGTGAATGGAGAATATAGTCGATTCTCAACAGATGCTTGAAGTACTTGAAAGTATACATATACCCATGTCCGCTCGTTTGAAAGCCATCCTGCAACTTATCACCTTTTATAGTGTGATAAACATACGAAGACGGCAGAGAGTTAAAGTCACCGCAGACTAGAGTTGGATAGGGGGAGGCGGCTATCAGTTGCTTGAGAAGATCAGCTTGTACGGCCCGTTTCCGGAAATTCTCATGTAAGCCGTCGATAAGTCCCAGGGTAGCATGTTCCACTCTTTGGGAATCATCCGTACGAAGTCCCTTTTCCAGTTTGCGCTTGTTCTGGCTTACTTCCGTTGTTTGGAGATGATTGTTGAACAGGCGGATGGTGCGACCATTGATTTCAATATCACATGCAAGACTGCAATTTTTCGAATCAGGATAGATGATAAGATGCTCCTCCTTGATAGGATAACGGCTGAAAACAGCCAGTTGCAACAGATTTTTCCCTTCGGGCGAAGAAGGAATATAATGATACGGCCAATTAGAAAGAGCTGCGGATATACTATCGATGCCAAACTCATCGTTTATGCCAAATTCTTGAAAACAGAGAATATCTGCTTGCAGGTTTCTCATGTAAGAAGCAATCTCCTTGCATGAGTAGCCGGTATGCTCGTGGTTAAAGGCATCGACGTTGTAAGTAGCAACCGTCAACACCCCCGGAGTATATACATTCATTTTAACCATCGGTGACGAAGCCGGACTGAAAAAAGGCGATTGTAATACACAGCTCATATACCCCCAATTGCTGAATATAGCAATCAGAGGGATGAAAACCCAGCACCGCCAACGAATCGTCCAGTAGATAGCAGAAGCAAGATTAGCCAATAAAAGTATCGGCAGTATCAAACCGATGAAAGGCATAAATTTGAAACTATCCGGTGCGGCATTGCCTACGAAAGCACCCGCAATGGTAACTCCTGCCAAAATACTGGTCAGCACGATGGATATGTAATAAAACAGTCTGTAAAAGGCTTTCATTTAATCTAAATTATTTGCTGGTTATATCATGAGGGATTAAGCTCTCTACGAAGGAAGCAACCATTTATGAATCATTGCTTTCAACTTATCATCCGCTATTGGTTTAGCTATAAAATCATTGCATCCCGCTTCTTCAGCCGCTTTCCGGTCCTGTTCGTATGCAAAGGCACTTTGAGCAATAATAGGAACAGTGGCAGACAGTTCACGGATGATTTTTGTAGCTTCCAGTCCGTCCAGATTCGGCATCTTGATATCCATCAAGATAAGATCCGGTTTCACTTCATCGAACATCGTGACAGCTTCCATTCCGTCATGCGCACGTATAAGCCGGTGATCTTTACCTAAAATAGCCTCCAATAAGTCGAAGTTACTGTCCGTATCTTCGGCAACCAAAATACAGGCATGCCGTGTATTTGCAGAACTGTCAACACTCGAATCTGCAGTTTTTCCGGCAGATGCTATTCCAGCAATGTTCCCTTCACCATTCTCTTTCTTTGAAGAATCCACATTTGCAGGATTTGCAATCGTGTATGGTAAAGTAAATGTAAACGTCGTCCCCTTGCCAAATTCGGAGTTGACGGAAATCTTTCCACCGAGCCGTTCAACAATAGACTTACAGATAGATAACCCCAATCCTGTACCCTGCGCATGATTGTTCAGCTTTGCGAAACGCTCGAACACACGCCCCACTTTCTCCGGTTCAATTCCTGTTCCGGTATCCGTTACGTGGAATACAATCTGATTGTCCGCCAGTTTGTAACCATAACTGATGCTTCCTTCCTTCGTAAACTTGACAGCATTTCCAATCAGATTTGAAATCACCTGGAATACCCGGTTCTTGTCCGTTTCAATCATCAGACTTTCGTCCGAGGATTCATAGACAAGGCTTACTCCCTGCGGAGTACGGAATATATGAGCATCGTGCACTTCCCGGCAGAGATTATGGAGACTAGCCGGTCCGAAGGAAAACTCGATGGTTCCCGATTCAATCTTCGAGAGGTCGAGAATCTCGTTGATAAGTTGCAGGAGACGTTCGTTGTTCGCGTTTACGATGTTATAATACGTCTTCCGTTCTTCCGCATCGTCGCTTTCGGCAATGAGATGCGAGAAACCTACGATAGCATTCAGCGGCGTACGTATTTCATGACTCATATTGGCGAGGAAGGCCGACTTCAGGCTATCAGACATTTCCGCTTTCTCTTTCGACGATTGAAGTTCCCGTTTTATCATTTCCAGCTCCGTGATGTCCCATTCGATGCTGACGATGATAGGCGAAGACAATTCGTCACCGTCCACCCGGATTTTCCGTTTGTCGAGGATAATCATGTTTCCGTTTCTGTCCTTTCCTTCAGCAGTCCAGTGCAGACCTTTTCCGGTGGTGGCCACCTGGATATCTTCTTGTCTCTTCTTTTCGGCTACGATAGGCGGGTAGAAATCGAAGTCATTCTTGCCGACAGGGTCGTTCTTATAAAGATCGCGGTTGTAGGCCTCCCGATTCCGGTAAATGTATCGGAAGTCGTTGTTGATTTCCTTCACTACAATCCCGGCAGGGAGATTGTTGATGGTTGTATCCATGATTTGGTTGAGCCGTTTGATTTGGGCTTCGTACCGAATCCTCTCGGAAATATCATGGGCAAACGACCAGTAACTTTCTTCTCCGGAATCATTGGTCACGTTGTACATCGTGCCTTCATAAGCCAATATACCTTTATTGATTTTAGATGGGTGATGAGCCACAAAGTTACTGCTGCCACCGTGTATGACATCTTTGCAACGTTCGTTCCAAGCCTCTTGTGTAGGCATATCTGCGGCGACATTGTAAATCTTTAATTGACTGATGTCTTCGTTTTCTGAAATACCATGATTGTACAGGAAACGACGGTTGGCAAAGATAATCGTGCCATCGGGCTTGGCGGCAAAGATACTTTCTTTGGCGTTGTTGATGGCATGAGTCAGTGTATTGATGTCATTTCTACGATGCTGTATGTCCGTGATGTTCTGGATATAGCCTTCGATATTGAAACTACCGTCGGAGCGTTGTTCACGCAGATAAGTCTGGATACGCATATAGAAGATTTCTCCGTTCAGGCGGACACGGTAGCTGATGCTTTCCATGTTGAGTTCTTTTTCGTTCACCCGACACCATTCCATAAAACTCTGACGGTCTTCTTCTACAATCAGTTCCACATATTTCTCAATGGCAAGGTTTTGCACATTTTCCTCGCACAAAACACCGGTATATCCAAGATAATGAAAAATATTCTGTTTCGTATTGTACGTCCATTGTCCTATCTGGGCTACCTTTTGGATAGCCCGCAGGGTGAGATTTGCCTGTTCCAACTGTCTTTTTACGTTGCTTCTTTGCGTGATGTCGCGATATTGGCAAAGCACCATACCGTCATAAGGGAACATGAGGCATTTGAAGTAAAAAGTTTCGCCTTTCAGCACCAACTTGAAGTTCTTGCTGATGCTTCTTTGTTCTTCGAGTACAATCTGGAAGATGGGCATCACCCTCTCTCTCGTATATTCTGGTAAAAGCTCAAATATATTTTTTCCTAAAAGTATATCCTCTTGCAGAAACCATAGATCACAATGAGGCTCAATGTCTACGCAGACTCCGTGCCTGTCAACCAATAGCATTGTATCTGCCGTCAGTTTCAATATTCTTTGTGCGTTATTCGCATCATGTAATATTCTGTTCATGTCTGTTTTTTATTAGATGATAGAGACTAATGTCTTATAGTAAGGATAACAAAAGATAATAGCATTTGTTTTACTTTTCAGCGCGTTTCGCCTTTTCCCAGGCTCCGCTTCCTTTTTTCTTTTTCAGATAACGGATGCCTTTCAGCACATTGACATTCATAAATAAGAAATAGTAGGGGATAAAAAGCAACTTGTTTTTTATCTGTTTGGTGGATAGATAATATCCCCAATATCCCAATCCGTAAAAAAGAACCTGCATGGCAAGCAGCACTCCGTAGAATATCGCGGAACCGCCTAACAGCAGAATCGCAATATTCAGCGGGAAGAGAGCAAACAACAGGAACGGAGTAATAGACCATCGCAATACCCGGTGAGACGTATATTGAAAGCTAAGTGTCCCGTAGCGGAAAGGATTCAGCAACGGACGAAGTCGCCAGATGGACTGCAATCCTCCCGCAGCGATGCGCACTTTCCGCTTTTCTTCTTCGCGCATATCTGCCGAACCGCTTTCGATGGCGTAAGCATTGGTGCAATAAGCAATGGTATAACCTTTCATGGTGATCCGGAGCGAAAGAATAAAATCATCGAGCAACGTATCCGGTTCCATTGCTTCGAATAGTTCACGACGCACGGCAAATAGTTCGCCTGCTGCTCCTACAGCAGAGTAGAGGCGGGCGTCAAGTGCTTTCAGTGTTGATTCGTATTTCCAGTAAATACCTTCCCCACCGGCAGCGGCTCCGTCTTTGGTCTGTACGGCGATCCGTTTTTCGCCGGCCACGCAGCCCACTTTCGGGTCTTGGAAAGCAAGTACGATTTCCTGTATTGCTTCCCGGTTTACCATAGTGTTAGCATCCGTAAAGACGACGAGCGGAGTGTCCACCAGCGTCATTCCACGTGTCATTGCGGCTGTCTTACCCTGTCGTAGGGGTTGGAAGTGTATGGTCGCTTTTCCCTGCCAACGGGTTTTCAGTCGTTCGTTCGTACCGTCGTTGCTTCCGTCTGTCACCCATACGATATGCAGTTTGTCCGCAGGGTAGTCCAGTTCAAGACTGTTCTCCATCTTTTCGTCTATAACATCTTCTTCATTGAATGCTGTAATGAAGAGAGTCACTTCCGGCAAACCAGCGTCCGATGCCGGCAACGAACGCTTCACAGGCTTCACGAAAAGTTCTTTCAACTTGACGAGAACGTAAAGCACAATTCCGTAGCCCAGATATGTGTAGAACACAATGAACAAGGCAAACCAGAAAATTATTTCAAGACAAAGAGTGATGATTTCGTTCATAGCTGTATTTATTTAGATATTTTCTTTCCTTTAAAATAATCACTATCTAATATAATATCAGAAATTTTTTCTCTATATATTATTCGTTTTTTTTCTCTTTCGGTGTTCAAAATGGAATCAGGGCAAAGTAAGCTATTTCCTACTCCTCTCCATTCAGAATGAATACCCCCCAAATCAAGAAGGGTTGGAAATAAATCAGCTTGCGTGATAACATAATCGCTTGTTTTGTCGATCTTTTGTGGAGAGTTTACAATATACAATGGGATTTGAAAAGAAACATTATCTTCTTCTTTGGATTTAAGCCAGTCATTTGAAATGGAATGGTCACTGGCTATTATAATTAGAGAATTGTGGTAAAGATGATTTTCTTTTAAGAAATTCAAATACTTACCTAAGTATTTATCCATATAATGCACATTAGATAGATAATTTTTTAATTCTTCTGAATATGTGTCAGGGAATGGAATGAGGTAGTCTTCAACTGCTTTGGTATATGGAGAATGCGTTGATGATGTGAGGATAAGTGAGAAAAAAGGTTGTTTGCTATTTTTGTCTATGCTTGCTGCATATTCAAAAAGAAGCTTATCATTTAACCAATTTTCTTTATAATTACTCAATGTATATTCCTTTCGTGAATAGAGTTTATCAAACCCATATTGGATACATACTCCATCTTGTCTCCATGTTTTAGATGAAGTAGGAATAACCATTCTACATTCGATTCCAGGTTTTTGTTTCTTTAAAAGTTTGGGCAAGGACACGAAAGTATTATTAAAATAATCGTAAATGGTAACACCTTTTGTTTTGGGTATAAGTCCGTTGAGGTATGTGAATTGTCCGTCGCTCGATTCGCCTAATTGTATCAGAGAAGTCATGTTATTATTGTAGTATGCTCCTTTTTCTACTAATTTGTTGAGGGTAGGAGTAATTTCTATTCCATTTATTTTTAGATCTGTAGGGAACGAAAGAAGGGATTCTACTATAATGAGAATAATATTTTCTTTTGGTGGATATTCAATACTATATTTTGATTCGTAAAAGAATGGTTCCAGTTTTGCCACTTCCTCTGGGTTACAGTCTTGTTTGTTGTTTGATGCACATTGTATAATGGTCCCATAAATTATTCCGAATTTGAATATACTTTCTGTTGGACTATTTTTAAAAGGGTGAACATACTTGTAGTTTAATGATGACCAATGTATTGTTGCTGTAGCTATTAATCCTCCTAATAAAATAAATGCAATTCCTAATATGTAAAGGGAAAAGATTCTTCGTGTCTTTCTTCTTATTTCAGAATAAGCTCTATGAAATTGTTTATAAGATAAGATACTTGCAAGAGTTGTTATTAGTATTGTAATGTCAGAGAACCTAATAGTTGCAAATACGTTAGCTGATAGTCCGTCAAGATTGTTGAATTCTCCATATAATATTGGAGGCATATATGTGTAGAAGAATCTACTATAAGATACATTTACAATTACCAGTATTGTAATGATAGTATATGGAATGAAAAATAAATAAGTCTTTTTTCCAATTAGATAAAGTGGAATAAAGAATAATAGGCATATATCGATAAAAGCATGAATGATATTCTCCAGATATGAGAATGGAGTAAGAGAATATTTATCAATAAGAATTGAGTAGTGCATGTATTGTAAATTAATATAGCATAGTAATATTAACGACAAGGGGAATGTAAATTGTTTGATTAATAATTTTATATTCATATTTCTATCTCACTATTTTGTCTGCAAATACTTTTAAATACGCTTAAGGTGCCGCCAATCATAATTATATTGTTTGTTTTCAACTATGCTATTGAAATAATTCCTTTAGCGACTGTTTTTTATTCCTCAAATATACAATTGGAAATTTGCAGAAAGATATAAAATTTCCCTCTGCAGAAGTAGCATGTAATGTACTTATTGAATTTCCTTCCATTAGTCCTATAGCAGTTTTTTTCTCAAAAGCACTAAAATATAGCTTATATTTTTCATTGTCCTTAATAAGTGAACTTCGATATAAACCATAGGAATAAAAAGAACCCAGCATTGGAGCTTTGGATAATATATATTTTTTGTTGTTAAATGATAAGCCGTCGGAACTGGAGTATAATACTAGGTTATTAGTATCATAATCATATATAACTAGATAATATATTTTGTCTATATATGCTAAATCAATATGCCAAGGGGTAACAGAATTGTCAGGTAGATGACATGTTTCTTTTTTGCTCCACTTTTTCCCATCTGTAGAAAAACTTCTACAGATTTCTCTTGGCTTTTCTATACTGTTCACATACCACATTACATATCCATTAGTACCTTTATGTATCGCAGGGCTTATAACCATATTACCTGTTTCATTTTTTATGATAGAGGTATCTTGTAGATTTATCATCACCTCTCGGGGAGACCAGTCTTTTCCATTGAGAGTATATTTGCGTAATATATAAGTAGCATTATTTTTTTGATGGCTGATGCGGTACCAGCACTCTAAAGTATCTTTATAAAAGACTAAATGTGGGTCTGAAAAATAATCTTTATTTATAATATTGTTTTCGTCTAAATCATCTATTGGATTTTGAGAGTCCTCAAAATCGTTCCAATGTATTCCGTCTTTAGATACATGCACACATGGATTTTCCCATCGTTCTCTATATGGAGGCAATCCTTTCCAATCACCATCCTCACCTAAGGGATATGGAGTTTCCGCCATCCAGTATTTATATCCATTCCATCCTTCCGGAATGTATATTACTGATGGGTGATAGGGTTGGTTACTACCTTCCGGAGTCTTGATAATTAATGGAGCCTGATTATACTTTTGAAATTGATTATACTGGTATATATAGTCAACTAATATTACACAAATAACAACTAGAATAATTTTTCTTATTATTTTCATTTGCTTATTTGATTAAATTATTGTCTTTATCTTTATATTTTTTCTTTCTGGTGAATAATCCTCCAATACCTTTTAATCCTTTGATAAAACGCACTTTGAAGCTTTTAAACAGTCCTCCATCTGCTCCTACTGTTCCATATCCGGTTATAACCCGTGCTTTTGAAGAATGGATAAAGACGAGTTTTCCGTAAGGTTTCATCGCTAAAGCCAGTGAGCCGTCTTCACCACGAATGATATCTGTGCGGAATCCTAACTGCTTGCCTAATTCTGTTTTGAATGCGAATGTCATGCCGCGTACACAAAGTTCCGGACGCTGTATGGCTTGAATGCGCAGGTAAAAGTCTCTTAATGATTCATACCACCATAATCCCCATTTAGAGTGTTGCTCATCAGGAATAAAGCTCCAAAGGCTGAACGTGCAGACTACGTTTGGTTGCATTAGTTTTTTTACATGTGTCTTGATGTAATTGTTCGGGTACATGGTATCGGTGTCAATACAGATATGGTATGTTCCTTTTGCTTGGTTTAATCCGCATTGGCGGGCATGTCCCGGTCCTTTCTTAAGCTCATTGAAATAAGTGACTCCCAACTGTTGGAGCACACTTTCAGTTCGATCGGAAGAATTGTTGTTGACAGCCAGAATTTCAATCGGAAAGTCACAGATGTTGTCACAAAGCGACCATAAGCAACTTAGCAAACGCTTTTCTTCATTATAGCAGATGAGAATGACAGATGCTAAGGGTTGTTTGTTTTCCGATAATTTCTGCAATTTAGTTTTTACGAAATCTACTGCTTCCTTTGGTGCTGAATCGAAAGGTTGTTCGTAAACTTGCAGATATTTAGTATACCATTTCATAAATCTTTATTTTTTTCAATGATACTTTCAAACAATGTTTTCCATTGTTCTGCGATTGGTTCGATCCTGAAACGTTCTATATCCATTCGAGCTTGCCGTCCCATTTCTCGTCGTACATTTTCGTTTTCTATCAGATAGCAGATTTTCTCTGCTAATCCCTCTATATTACCGTTTTCTACTAATAGTCCGTTTATTCCGTCGCTGATGATATCACGCGGTCCGCAGGGGCATGTAAATGAGACGGGAGGTACTCCACATGCCATTGCTTCTATAATAACCATGCCAAATCCCTCATAACGCGAAGAAAGGACGAAGATAGAACTTTTACAGTACTTATCGACAATATCCGGTGTGCTATGCTCCAGAATACAACTGGGGCTAATTCCTAGTTCGTAGATTTGGTTCTGAAGTTGTTCCCGCATACCATCACCATAGATACGGAGAATCCAGTCCGGGTGTTTTTTATTGACAATGCTCCAAGCAGATATTAAACGGTCAAATCCTTTTTGAGGGACATATCTGCCTACGGCAATGACCTGTTTGGGGGTGTTATCCGATTGTTGTTCCGGCAAAAACGGGAGTGGATTGTAGATTACGGTTACATTATTGAGCTCTGTCCATTCGGCAGCATCTTCATGGCTAAGGACGACAAAACTTTTGAGTTGTCGCACCTGCCTGATGAGTTGCCACATCCAGTATTGCTTGACGGCACGCTGAATGATACCAGGAAGACAGTTGTCGCTGAATTCCCGGTAATTGGACTTGTTGAAGTGGATTTCTCCAAGCTTAATGCTTTTGTCTTTCATCTTATTGATGAAGTTTATATCACGTCGTAAGAGAGAGATGGTAATGTCCGGTTCAATCTCATTGAGGCATGTCTCCAGCCTTTTTTTAAACAATTTCTGTTTGCTCCAATATCGGTGAATTCGTTTCGGTAAGGAAAGGCCATACAATTCGTCATAGTTGATGTCGAGCTGATGGGTGGTGATGGATGGATACAATTTATAGTAAGGTTCTTTTCCTTTTCCATCGGTCAATATGATGTGTATGTCATACCCTAAATGTTCTGCAAAATAGTTTGCTTTTAGTGTAAGTACACGTTCCATTCCACTAGGATAATAGAGCGAGGGGATGCAATAGGCTATTTTTACTTTTTTATTCATCGGATTACTTTTCAAGTATTGTATGCTGTGGTCTGATGTCCAATTCATCGATGACTTTTTTCATTTGCGCTGTCCAGGACAATGGACGGATAGATTCTCTAATATTCTGCGGAGTCATAGTCAGAGACTTTTGAAAGCTGATTAACTGTTGAATATTAATAGGTGATTCATCTGGTGGTGCTTTCCAAATGTAAGGCATCTTATCAAAATCTTCGTCGATTTCTGAATAAGTAAATGCCAATCCTCGTGCAGCATATTCGCGATTTTTTAAAGTTTTGATATGTGTGATACCACTGCGGTGTCGGCCTAAACTACCGATAGCAAAATCTGCCTGCTCAAACATGGCGTCAAGTTGCTGATCATGCTGTGGTCCATGGAGGATAACATAAGATTCTAGTTTATTATCACGAATGACGGGAAGGATTTCTTGCTTTTCACGTTCGCCGGATAATGGTCCCACGATATGAAAATAAACTTTGTAGTCAGGATTCGTACAATAATATTCAGCTAATCCACGGATAAGTCGATCGAATCCATGCCAATAGTGTACTTCAGCTACTCCTATTAAATGTAGCTCATGTGTCGTGTCATTCATTTGTTTCTTCATAGGAATGGCATCAAAATCAATTCCGTTAGATATGCGGATTGTTCGTTCGCCAAAGATATTTTTAGCGTTTGAAAAGGTGACTATTCCATTAAGGAAAGAGGCCAGGCGATGACGAAAACAACGATCTGTGAGCCTTTTGAATTTCATAGGCCATGTGATGTACTCTTGATCGTAAGGAAAAGTCGGTATCTCCATGACCACTTTTGCTCCTTTTTTCTTCATACGTTTCACCATATTTATGGTGAAAGGGTTTGCATTATGATATGAACGGATGTAGACAAAATGTATATTTTCGCGAAGTACGTAGTTTGCTATGCAGTTTAGGCCCAACCGTTTCCGAATTTTCGCAAACACTCCTTGTCCCAATTCAGCAATCACTGCATTGTCTGCCATCCAGCGGCGTTCACCGGAAGGGCTTATGTCATAATAACATAAACGAACATCTAACCCACATTCTTTGAGGGCTTTTACCTGATAGTGTATTTTTTTGCTAATTCCGTTGGCTTTGTCGAAGCCGTGGAATATAAGGAATAAGGCTTTCATTGGTTGCTCAAATCTCTATATATTGTTTATTCTGTTCTTTTTATTATCTCTTACACAGGATGCTTCGCACTTTGCCGATAATGTCATACTCATGCGTCATTTGTATATAAATGCCAAAGATAATAAAACTAACGATACTTTTGGCTATAATTGTCACAAAAATATTCATCCCTTCCAGTGCATACTGCATGGGAATGAGGGCTAATGCTATCAAAATGCTAATGATGAACGGAGAAATAAGCTGACGAATGAATGGCCACGCACTTCGACGGAAGGTTATCCGGTACATTTGCCAGTAACATTGTATAAAGTTGATGGAGAACGTCACCACAATGCAACTAGCCACTGCTGTCAGCGTTCCGAAATAGAAGATTCCGAGCAGTATGCCTGTCACGTTGAGCACAGACGAGAACACTCCGCATACAAATAAGCTCCGTGTATCGCCTGCCGCCTGAAAGATGGAACCGGACGAGGAGAGTATGATCTGAATTCCTACGGACAGGGAGAGTAGCCGAAAAACGGGTACGGAGGGCAGCCATTGGACTCCAAAAATAATCAACGTTACTTCCTCTGCTGTAAAGAAGAGCAGCACGCTAAGAGGCAATCCGATGAAAGCGAGGAATCGGAGAATACGTTCATAAGAGGTGGCTAGTTTTGCTTTGTCATTTTGGAAATCACTGAAGATGGGGTGCATTACAGGAGTGATGACCTGGGTGATGTTTTGCAAGGGAAGCATCATCAGGCGATAGGATTTTTCGTAATATCCGAGGTCGGACATACTCATGTATTTGCCAATCAGTAATTTGTCCAGATTGCGGCTGAAGTAGTTGATGACGTTGAATAGAAACTGGTAGGCGGAATAGGAGAATATCTTCCGGAGCGCCGTCAGCCCCAGCGTGAAACGCAGTCGTTGCGGATAGCGCTGGTAGGAGATGACGAATATGAGTATGCTGGATATTATTGGGTTGATAATCAGTGCATATAATCCTGCTCCGCAGAGGGCGGCAGTCACGGCTGCCGCACCTGCGGAAATCTGGATAACGAAACTACGGATAGCGATGAATTTGAATTCCTTGTTCCGATAGAATAGTGCTCCCGGCACGATGGTGGCGGAGGCAAAGAATAGATTAACGGACAGCAGTTGACACAGTGTCCGCAGGATTTCGCTTTCGTAATAGTCGGCAATCATCCATGAAGCTGCAAAAAACAAGATGCTGATTCCGATGCCGGTCCATACGGTAAACGAGAAAATAGTTGATAGTTCATCTTTTGTCAGTGATTTGTGCTGTATGATAGCGGGAGATATTCCCATATCGGTGAGGAGGCTGAAAAAAGCGATGATTACGGTGGCAACGGCTACGATTCCGAAGTCGTCCGGAGATAGGAGGCGGGCCAGTATTCCTGCTATTACAAGAGAAATGACAATGCCGCTGTATTTGGCCAGTGCGGTATAGAACACTCCTGAAAAGAGTTGATTTTTAATGTTGCTAGCCATTGTCGACCGTTTTTTTATGGTTTATAAATAGGAATTTGAAAAGTAATGCCCCTATCGTTTTTGTCGATACATACTTTTTATATTTTTGCAGGCACAACCGTGCGAGTTTGATCCGCTCCGGTAATTTTAGTGAATGTGCTTGCCACATGGCAGCGTCAAGCATTTGAGATAAATATAAATCAATAATTTCTTTATTTTTATCTTCGGTAGTCTGTCTTCTAAAGCTAAGAATCTCTTCTGTGACGACAAGATATCCTTTTATGTTCCGCATTGCGAATTTACTCGTCATTGTAGAATCTTTTCTCATACGACGATGAAAAAAAGTTCGTTTAATGCAAGCTGCTTTCGTGCTTTGTAGATAAAGCAAGGTAGTAAACAGTTGGTCTTCGTGTACGATTTCGGGATAAAATGATAGATTATGTTTTTCTATCACGTTTCTATGAATAAAGTGCAGGCAAACGGAAGGAGTATATTCTTTATTCTGTAATTGAATTTCAAGTGCTTCCTGGCCGGTATAGATTTTGTCTTCTAATTTCTCTGTATGTTTGTAATTCAGTGTTGGAGCATTTTCAACGTTGTTTTCAAAGAAAACTAAAGCATCAAAAAATACAAAATCAAGTTTTTCTTCTTTGCATTTATGATAACACAATTCCAAAGCATCTTCTTCCAGCAGATCGTCGCTATCCATAAAATAGATATATTCTCCGTGTGCGTGTGAGATCCCTCTGTTACGCGCAATTGATTGTCCCTGATTCGCTTGTGTATATATTTGTATACGTTTGTCAGTGTCACCCAGTTTTTCTACTATACTTAAACTTTTGTCTGTTGATCCGTCATCTACAACTATTATTTCCAGTTCTTTCAAGCTTTGATACATCACGCTTTCTACTGCTTGACGAACATATTTTTCAGTGTTATAGACAGGAATGACGACACTGACTTTTATTTCATTATATTTCATGCATTTCGTATTCTGATAAATTATTGATACTGGCAGCAGCATTACAATCTGCTGTTCAAATCTCTATATACTTCGGCATATTGTTTGCCCACTTTATCTATACTCATGTTTTCTAGTGCATAGGTATAGTTCATTTCTCCTTTTCCCCAAGTAGATAACTGCCAGGCCATTTTCAGTGCCCGTATGATATCGGCTTTATGATTCGGATTGAAAGTCGGATTGCCTGTGTTTTTTAATAGTTCGCCTATATTGCCGGTATTTGGTCCTACGACTATCTTGTGGAAAAGAAAAGCAAGAGGAATATTTACGGAGTTTAGTGCATTTCTTTCTTGGATGAATATCACGTCAGAGGCAGACATATAATAAGGGAGGTCGCACTCGTCTATCGGTTCGTCGTTGGCTCCCGCTTGTAGTCTGAACATACGGTTTAACAACGGCATGAGGACATAGTAGCCAATTCGGGAAGCCCATCGTTTGAGGATATTTCTGCCATAGTTATTGCGCCTTGAAAAGGGGCATAAGCGAGGGGCTATCAGTAGTTTCCGTTCTTTGTCCCAGTCGCGGAACGCTCCGAGCAGCATACGTCTTTCTTCCCGGTTGCGGAATTTCCCGAAGGCGGTGACGACGAATGCTTCTTGTGGCAGGTTCAGATATTGGCGCGCGCGCTCTATGCTGATATCTTCTTTGTAGGTGTATTGGTAGATGTGGTACGGGATGATGACGTTCCTGCTGTCGGGATATTTTTGTATGAATTCTGTCTGGCTGTAATGTCCCATGTGCACTACGGTGTCACTCTCCGATTCGATTATGTCGTAGACCCGGCTGATGATATCATTTGCATAGTGGGGGTGAATGTTGTGCCGTGTGTATATGAAATGAGTTCCTCGCGAGCGGAAAAAATCAATGCGTTCTTTCAGGCGGCGGATGACGTCGGGGTCTTTGCATGTCCATCCCACCAGTTCTTCCGGCCATTGGAAATGGATGATGTCATAAGTCGTATCCGATTCCCAGAATTCTTTTTGGGAGTATCTTACATTGATTCCAGCCATTCTGATAGCATCGCATAAGATAGGAACAAATAGATTGTCGGTTTCTCCGTTTTCTCTGAAAACGATCAGTGCTTTTATTGATGGGCTGCCTGTTTCGCTATCACTCATTTTTTAAGTTTTAAAGACCTTTATTACATTGCAAATGTAATAAAACTTATGATAAGTTTCTCCTTTTCTGTGTTTTAATTGTAGTTTAAGTTGCTATTTGAGGAAATCTGAAACAGGTCTAATGTTTTTATAAGCCGTTTTTCTTCTTGGGTATAAGGAATGTGGTGACTTTCAATATATTGCTTGAGGAAGAGACAAGCATGTATGAAAATGTCTGCTTTCATATAGCTGGTGAAATTTATGTAACGGTAGTAGGAGGCTTCACTGATGTCGATATGCACGCAGAGGTCTACTGTGGCTAGCCGTGACGTTTTCAAGAGCTTTTTTATCAGCATTACTCTGTTCTGGTAATGCTCGTTCACTATTTTATTTTCTTCTATTTCTTCCAACGTTTGGTTGCGTTTTGTGTCCATATTGTTTGGGATTATTAATAATTTTTGGCAAAGGTCGGATAAAAAATATATAATCCCTCTCTCATTTTTGCGATAGCTGGAATAAAATACATTTTGCACCTTTGCGCCCCGGAAGTATTAAATGTGGAATAATAAATGATAAATGAAAATGAAGAAAGATCAGTATTTCAATTTGGAGGTAAATTTGTTGAATGACGACAATATTGCCTGTATGATGTCAGAGATGAATGCCGCGGAAGCACTCGGAATTTACGTGATGTTGCTGTTGCATCTGCGCACTAAAGATGCTTATGAGGCGTCGTGCAAACCGGTTTTACTGAAGGCCATGGCCCGGCGGTATGATGTGGATGAAGTTGCGGTGGAGCGGGTACTTCGCGAATTCGATCTCTTCGAACTGGATGAGGAACGACAGATGTTTCGTTCTTCTTACTTGGATAGGGTGATGAAAAGCTTGGAAGAGAAGCGGAAAATGGACATCGAAAACGGTAAAAAAGGAGGGCGTCCGAAAAAGGTGGCAAAAAGTGCTGAAACGCCCGTCAGTAAAGGGAGAAAACCCACTGAAAACCAGAAGAGGAGAGAAGAGGAAAGTAAAGAAGAGGAGAGTAAAGGAAGTGTTTCTGTTGTAAACAATAATAGGAGTAATATAGAAACACCGTCTCTTGTGAGCCGTTTGGCGGATGAAGGCAATCATGGCCCGTTACAACCCGTGTTGCCTTGGGAAAAGTTGGTGGACCAACTTTCTACTTTCCAGTCATATATGGAATTGGCCGGGCAGCATTCCGGTTTGGGAAAGCTTTTTGTAGACCATCAAAAACTTATTTTGGAAATCTTCAAAAAACATATCCGCCTTTATGACAAAGGAGCGGGACTGCTTTTTCCGGAGGACGTGAAACGGTATTTTTCAAATTATATCGCGGCCGGTTCCGTTACTTGTCGCACGTTGAGGGAAACCTTGCTGAAAGAGCTTGAGAATACGGTCGACAAGGATGTAAACCGCTTTGAAAGCGTCGTCGACGGGCGGCGAACGTATCTGGGACATCTTATTCCGGTTGATGCGCCGCCACGTCCCGATGCATCAGCTGTGTGGGATGATGTGAAGAAAAGATGGGCGCATTAATCCGGCAGATGACTGGCTTCGTCCGGTAGGTTGCCGATGTTCGTCTGGTAGGTTGTTGATGTTCGTCTGGCAGGTAACGGAAGCTCGTCCGGCAGGTGGCAGACACTCGTCCGGCAGGTAAGTCCTCTGCGTGTGAATGATTATTTTAAACTATTTTTTAATTAGAAAAAAGGAAAAAAATATGAGAAATTTTGCCAACTATGATGTCGACATCCACGGTAAATCGAGTGGAGTCCTCAAGACGATTTGTAAAAAATGTCTTCCTACCCGCAAGAATAAACGCGACCGTTCGCTACGTGTCAACGTCGACACGGGCCACTGTCACTGTTATCATTGTGGCGCTGATTTTTATGTTCCCGATGATGTGGAAGAGCGCAAGAATGCCGAACGTGTGGCAGCCCGCAAGCGTCGTGCAGCAGCCATTCCGCAGCATTTTCAGCGTCCAGTGTTTGATGCCTCGAAAACCACGCTTTCCGAAGACACGGAGCGTTGGCTGGTGGAGACGCGTTGCATCCCGCAGTCCGTCATAGCCGCCCTACGCATCACCGAACAGGAAGAATTTATGCCGCAATCCGGCAAAAAGGAACGTTGCATCTGCTTCAACTATTTTGAAGGGGAACAACTGATAAACACCAAATTTCGCGCTCTCCCGAAACTTTTCAAAATGGTGCAGGGTGCCGAACTGATTCCCTACAACATCGACTCCATCCTGGGGCAAACCTCCTGCATCATCCACGAGGGGGAACTGGATGCTGCTTCTTCCATCGCCGCCGGATTCAAAAGCGCCATCTCCGTGCCGGCCGGAGCCAATTCGAACCTCTCCTGGCTCGACCGTTTTATGGAGACGCACTTCGAGGACCTGGAAGAAATCATCATTGCCGTTGATGCTGATTCTGCCGGAATCCGGTTGCGCAATGAACTCATCAACCGGCTGGGAGCTGAACGCTGCCGGGTGGTGACTTACGGTCCGGAGTGTAAAGATGCCAACGAGCATCTCTGCAAATATGGTATCGCCAGTCTCCGTATCGCCATCGAACAGGCAGCAGAAGTTCCGCTCGAAGGTATCTTCACCGCTGCCGACTTGCATGACGATCTGCGGGCTCTTTTCGACAACGGCTTCGGTCCCGGAGCGGAAACGGGATGGGAGGAGATGGATAAGATCTGCACGTATGAACGTGGGCGAAGTGTCTACGTCACCGGAGTTCCCGGTGCAGGAAAATCCGAGTGGGTGGACGAATTGGTGTTGCGTCTCTGCCTGCGGCATCAATGGAAAATCGGGTTCTTTAGCCCGGAAAATACCCCCATCGTCTATCATCTCCGCAAACTGATTGAGAAACTCACCGGACACCGTTTTCAAAACGGCTGTGGCATGACGGAGGGACTCCTTGCGAACTCGGAAGATTTTCTGACTGAAAACGTCTCTCATATCTCTCTGAAAGGTAATGTTTCTCCGGATCGTGTACTGGCTAAGGCTCATGAACTCGTTGTCCGCCGTGGCTGCCGCATCATTGTCTTCGACCCGCTCAACCGTTTCGACCATAACCCGCAGCCTGGACAGACGGAAACGCAATATATTTCGAACCTGTTGAATAAATTTACAGAATTTGCCGTGCAACATAATTGCCTGCTCGTGGTCGTAGTCCATCCTCGTAAAATGAACCGTAATCCTGTCACGGGCATTACCCCTCGTGTGGAAATGTACGACATCAACGGCTCTGCCGATTTCTATAACAAAGCGGATTACGGTATCATTGTGGAACGTGACAAGGAGGTTGGTGCCACACGCGTATACGTGGACAAGGTGAAATTCAAGCATCTTGGTGTCGGTGGAATGGCATCCTTTGTCTACGATCCCGTAAGCGGACGATACCTGCCCTGTGAAGAATCTCACGACCCTTCTCTCTCCGCTGACCAGCGTGTCCGAAATACAATGTTCGACAACTCCTGCTGGCTACCTGAAAAAGAGCTGTTTTAAAGTATTAGGTATTAAGTATCAAGTATTAAGTATTATGATGTTATCCATTGTTGCGATGCGTTTACCATACTTGATACCTAATACTTAATACTTCAATTAGGGTTCTTGGAGTACTTCGACGATGAGCCTTACTTGTGCGGGAGTGTAGTATCTGCTGCGTGGATTCATGCCGGTGGCCAGGAGCCGTTCTTTTAGTCCGGGTGCAGCTTCAATCCATTCGTTGAATCGGTCTACTGCGCTTTGTTGCAGGATATTGGGGAGGTACAACAAGGCGAGCTCGCCTTTCCCATAGGTGCGGTATTGGAATGTTTTTTCTTCTTCTTGTTCGGGGAGAATCTTGTTTTTTGTTTTCATTTATAGTTGTGCCTTTAGATTGTTATATTTGAAGTAAAGTTACTCATTTTTAGTGGAATAGGCAAATTTTGAGAGCGGATGTTCGGGCGTATTCATAAAAGAATTGATACTAATAGAATACCGATTCTTGAAATTTATCGTATCTTTGTTTACGTTTCACGTTAAAAGCATAGAAAAAGGATGGAAGGAATATTCAGGCGTTATCCGATAGGGATACAGAGTTTCGAGAGACTACGCAATGATAATTGTGTGTATATTGATAAGACAGAGTTGATTTATCGTTTGGTAAATACACATACGACTTATTTTCTTAGCCGTCCCCGACGCTTTGGAAAGAGTCTGTTAGTTTCCACTCTTGAAGCCTATTTCTCTGGTAAAAAAGACCTGTTCAAGGGGCTGATGATGGAACAGTTGGAGAAAGACTGGACGGTTTATCCCGTGTTGCATATTGATTTCAGTATCAGTAAGTATATGAATGCGGGGATGCTGCGCTCCGCTATCAACAATCGCTTGGTGGAATGGGAACGAATTTACGGATGTGACACGAGCGAAGACACTTTCAGTCTCCGTCTGAAAGGTATTATCAAACGTGCTTACGAGCAGAGCGGGCGTCAGGTTGTGTTACTTGTAGACGAATATGATTCTCCTATGTTGGATAGCAACAACAATGAGGAGTTGCAAGCTGAAATACGTGGCATCATGCGCGACTTTTTCAGTCCGTTGAAAGCGCAGGGAGAATATCTTCGTTTTCTTTTCCTGACCGGTATCAGTAAATTTAGTCAGATGAGCATCTTTAGTGAATTGAACAATCTTCAGAACATAAGTATGCAAGATGCTTATAGTGCCATTTGCGGTATAACGGAAAATGAATTGCGTACACAGTTGGAAGAAGATATAAGAAGGATGGCCGAGGCGAACGGTGAAACGTATGATGAAGCGTGTATACATTTGAAACAACAGTATGATGGGTATCATTTCAGTGAAAATAGTGAAGACATTTACAATCCGTTTAGTTTGTTTAATGCATTTGCTCAAAAGAAATATGCCAATTTCTGGTTCTCTACCGGCACTCCCACTTTCCTGATAGACATCTTGCAGCAAAGCGATTTCGATATTCGTCAACTGGATGGCGTTTCGGCTACTGCCGAGCAGTTTGATGCACCTACCAATGTCATTACAGACCCGCTTCCGGTACTTTACCAAAGCGGTTATCTCACTATTAAAGAATATGATCGGGATTTTCAGATCTATACGTTGGCTTATCCTAACAAAGAAGTTCGGAAAGGCTTTATCGAATCATTAATGCCGGCTTATGTGCATTTGCCTGCTCGCGAGAATACATTTTATGTAGTATCGTTTATCAAAGACTTACGGGTCGGCAATCTGGATCAATGTATGGAGCGGATCAAATCATTTTTCGCCTCTATCCCCAATGATATGAATAATAAGGAGGAGAAACACTATCAGACCATCTTCTACCTCCTGTTCCGGTTGATGGGGCAATATGTGGATGCAGAAGTAAAGAGCGCTGTTGGCAGGGCTGATGTTGTGATAAAGATGCAGGAGGCTATCTATGTATTTGAATTCAAAGTAGACGGTACTCCTGAAGAAGCGTTGGCACAGATCAATAGTAAGCAGTATGCGATTCCTTATCAGGCAGATCATCGGAAAGTTATCAAAGTGGGAGTTAATTTCGACAGTAGTACGCGAACTATTGGAGAATGGATCATTGAAAACTAGGGAATAATCTTACATATTCCTACATATTTCCACATATTTCGGTATAATTCGGTGTAATCCGTTTTAATCCGGCATAATCCGGTGTAGTCCGGTGCAATCCGGTAAGTCGTCAATGTGTTGTCGTATCTTTGTTTCATCAACAGAAAGGGAGAATGTACTTCTTTTCGTAGAAACAATTTTTAAATATGGCAACAGTTACAGTTGTGCGCTACAAGCGCAGAAAACGGCTCGGTGATGATAAATCACCGATGATGTATCTTCTCAAGCCTAAGGCTGGAGAGTCGAAAATCTATTCAATTGATTCACTGGCACAGGAAATCGAGTCTATCGGGTCGCTTTCGGTGGAAGACGTGTCGCATGTGATGAAATCCTTTGTCCGTGCGATGAAAAAAGTGCTTGTGGCAGGGAATAAGGTGAAAGTGGATGGACTGGGTATTTTTTATACCACGCTGACCTGTCCGGGTGTGGAACAGGAAAAGGATTGTACGGTGAAAAATATCACTCGCATCAATCTCCGTTTCAAAGTCGACAACTCATTGCGTCTTGCCAATGACAGCACGGCAACTACTCGTGGCGGGGATAATAACATGATGTTCGAATTGTATACGGAGAAGAAGTCCGCTGCCGGAGGAAACGGCGGTGACGGCTCCGATGATGATGGTAAAGGCGATGGGGGAGAACCCGGTGGTGGTAGCGGTGGAGGAGAAGCTCCGGATCCGGCAGCATAAACCGCTTTGATTGACTCTGTTCTCAATTTATTAATTTATCATCTCAATCTATTAAAATGTTAGATAAAATTATCGAAATCATCATGACGATTCTGCCTTTTCTGGGCAGTAGCCGCAAGAAGCGCCAGATGATGGCGCAAGAAGTGAAAGAGTTCAGTGAACTAGTGAAAGACCAGTATACTTTTCTGATGCAGCAGTTGGAGAAAGTGTTGAAGGATTATTTCGACCTTAGTTCGAAAGTGAAAGAGATGCACGCGGAGATTTTCTCGTTGAGAGGACAGCTGACGCAAGCTGCGGCTCTGCAGTGTAGTAGCAAGGAATGTGTGCAACGAGTACAGATGGTCACTGAAACGGAGGGATGAATTTATGCGAACCATCAACTTGATTGTGATCCACTGTTCCGCCACAAGGGCGGACAGGGATTTTACGGAAGATGATTTGGAAGTGTGCCACCGTCGGCGTGGTTTCAACGGGACGGGGTATCATTTTTATATCCGTAAAAATGGAGATATAAAGACCACCCGTGAGATTGAACGAATCGGTGCGCACGCAAAAGGACACAACCAGAACAGTATTGGCATTTGTTATGAGGGCGGACTTGACTGCCACGGTCATCCCGCCGATACACGTACCGAATGGCAGATTCATTCGATGCGGGTGCTGATCCTTGCACTCCTGCGCGACTATCCCGGTTGCCGGGTGTGCGGACATCGGGATCTAAGTCCGGACCTGAACGGAAACGGAGAGATCGAACCCGAAGAGTGGATTAAAGCGTGTCCGTGCTTCGAAGTGAAAGAATTCTGCTCAAAAATGTAATGTACTCTATAGAAAGACTTGTGACCGAGTACATAAATACTTGTCACAAGTCTTTTCTCGTTTTATCATTTCTTAGGTTATTTTCCGGTGAGTTTTACTTAGACACGGGGCAGATGTTTGATAAAGAAAGTTCCTTATATATACTCAATAACGATTCTGCTGTGTTTCTCCACGAAAACATCTGGCTGCGCTTAAGCCCGTATTCCACTTGTTGCTGGTAGAATGTCCCGTCATTTTCTAGTTTCAAGATTTTTGCTGTGATATCTTCGGGACTGAATGGATCAACCAATAAAGCCCCATCACCTGCAATTTCGGGCATTGCTGAAGTATTTCCTGCAATGATTGGTGTTCCGCAAGCCATCGCTTCCAGCATCGGGATACCGAAACTTTCGCGAAGTGAGGGATATAGAAATGCGAATGCACCACTGTAGAGCGCTGCAAGGTCGGTATTCTCAATGTAGCCGGGGAAGCTGAGATAACTTTTGATATCCATCATCTTTTCTTCTTCCAATATCCGGTCAATGGCATCTTCTTTAAGGTCGGCAATCAGTAATGGTAACTTCTTTGCCGATTTTTTCAAATATCCGCTGTACGCTTTCAGTACTCTCGGAGTATTCTTTTTCGGATCCGTGTTTCCTAGAAAAAACAGATATTCGTCTGCATCGATATATTTCCGGGTAATTTCCGGAGCTTTGGGCTGCAAATGGAAATGACTGTTGAACCCGTTATATACAGCTACTAATTGCTTTTCCGGCAGATGTAACGCTTCAAGAATCCGTTTCCGTTCGAACTGCGAAACGGTAATAATTTTCTCGCACTTGGGGAGTATGCGCGGAACGACTAACCGGCGATAATGCCATCCCATCTCTTGATACCACGACAGGCTGGACGACTGGCGCTTTTCCAGATAGATTATATCGTGCAATGTTAGAACCAGAGGCACAGGGCAGTGTAGAGGAGCCGTGTTGCTGGTGCAATGCAGCAAATCGGGCTTGATGCTTTTTACTGCACGCGGGAGTGCTACCTGTTCCCACAATGGATAAGTAGGGCATTTCAGCTCGATGATATGTACGTTATCGGAACTTTCCAGACACTTGTCTTCACCGGGACTGACAAAAATGAAATATTCATTTTCATGATCCATTTTTTGTAGTTCCCGAATTGTTTCAAGAGCAACAAAATCCATTCCATGCTTGTTGGGGCGGAAAATGCGCTGTGCTTCAATGGCTATTTTCATATTCTTTCTTTTTTAGTGGTGGTGATGTTTTCTCTTTTATATAAGTTTTTTGTTTCTAGGGAGTCTCATTTTTTTATAAATATTCTCTTGCTTTTCAAGAAAATTTTCTTTAAAAATGGCCTTCTCCATGTTCTGTATGGATAAATTTTTTATAAGCTCCTTTCAACTTGAACAAATTGCCGATGGTAGTGAGTGCCAGTATTGGGATTTTTATAATTGCTTTACCCAATCGTTTGTTTAGCAGATTTCCAGGTATGGGCAATATCATTGCTACTATCTGGGCTATGGATAATATCCACCATTTTATGGCTATCATCCATTCGTTTCCGGAATCGCCTTTCAGACTTAGCCAGATACCGATGGCTGTGAAAATAAATGTCAGTCCGAAAACACCTGCTATTTGGATCAGTCTTGGGGGTAGCATCCATTGAATTATCTTGTCGCAGTAGTCAATGTTACCTTGGCGGATTGCTTTCTGTAATCCGGACAATGAACTGCGGAGAATGCCGAATTGTGCAGCTATCCAGCGTTTTCGCTGATTGCTGATGGCTTCTTCTTTCTGCGTTTTTTCGTCATAAATTGGTATTTCCGGTAGGTAGGTGGTGTGAATGCGCTGTTGCAGAAGAAGTACTTCTAATTCCTTGTCTTCGCCTGCCGTTTCAAGAAGTCGGACGTTTTTCCGGAACCAGTCGGCTTCAAAAGCCATTCCTGAACCGGATAATGCGGCTGAAAGTCCTAGTGCATTGTGTCCGCTGCGGAAGATGCCATTATTAATTTCTTCGCTGATGCCATCCAGAACAGAAATGTCAGTATTCAGATTTTGGCCGGTTCGGTGGGCTTGTATGCACCGCACACCGCTGTCGAATGCACGGTTTACCGCTGTCAGGAAGTGCGGGGAAGTCAGATTATCGGCGTCCATGATAACTACTACATCGTAGGGTATTCCGTCAATGGCATCCATTGCCATTGTCAGTGCTTTGGCTTTGGAGCTGTCTTTATAGTCGGCTATCAACAATCGGATAGGCAAGGAACGCAAGAGCTCGTTGGTGGCAGACTGCATCTGGTCGGAGATAACGATGATATCAAACATTTCTTTCGGATATTCCTGTCTCAGGAAACTGCGTACGGAAGAGACGATTACCCGGTCTTCTTTATAAGCCGGGAAGAGTATGACGAAACGTCGTAGGGTGCGGGCTTCCGGAAATTCAGGGACCCGGTAGAACTTGGAAGCAATGGCGTATAGCAACAGATAACATACGCAAAGCGCGAAAGTACAAAAAGAATCCAGTCGACGATATTCATAGTATTTGGAATTTATGACACAACGTTTTATTTATCGGGTGAGACAACGCTCTTTTTGTCGGATGACGGGCGAAGAAGTCCGGAGTTTACTCCATAGAATATGGCTGCCGCCAAGTCGAAACGCCCTTTGAGGATGAAAGCCAAACTATTCTTTGTAGCAGCTACGGTGCTCTGATAAATAATGGAGGCGATGCGGTTGAACCCTTTCAGATTGCGCCGGGCATAGAACAGGCGGTTGCGTGTCAGATAATAAGTACGCAATTTACTAAGTTGCCCAGTGCTCTGGCTTTCTTTATGAAAAATGGTACAGCAGGGATCGTACCACAGTTCATATCCGGCACGGGTCATGCTTGTGCTCCAGTCTAGTTCTTCATAGTAGAGAAAAAATATCTCGGGCATCATTCCTATTTTTTCAATGACTTCCCGTTTAAACATCATTGCTGCCCCATGCAGATAGGGGGTGGTGTGGGGAGTGTCGAATGTTCCATCGTCTGGACAATCGAAGCCCAGCATATGGTTACGTAGGGTGATTTGCGACAAGGGAGTGAATCCGGCAAATTGTATATGCTGGGGTGGAAATGCAAAGCGTATCTTGGGGGATACACCTCCAATCTCCGGTCGACTTTCAAGGCGTTCTACGAGATAGGCGATATGGTCTGATTCAATATATGTATCATTATTAATAAGGAATATGTATTTACCTTTTGCTACCTGGATGCCGATATTATTTCCACCGGAAAAACCACTGTTCTCATTGCTGCGGATAGCGACAACGGTGGGATACAGTTGATGTATTTTAGCTGCTTCGTTTTCATGTGAAGCATTGTCTACGACGATGATTTCATAACTTACAGAATGTATTTTATTCTGTAGTGATTCTATTAGTTCGCATGTGTCTTTGAATCCGTTGTAGCAGATTGTGATAAATGATATGTCTGGAATATTGTTTGTCATATTTGTTCGTCAGTTTTTTTGAGTGGCTACTAGTTCTTTTTCTTTCTCTTCTTCACTGATGCGCTTGTCTATATGAGGAGCGGCAAAACAGAGTGCGAATCCTATATATACAGTCAATGGATTGGGATACTGCATTACGTCGTTGACATAGGCCGCTATGAAATAACCGGCATCCATACAAAGCCAGGCTGCCACTAATCCGCGCAAGCTCTTATTGCGTACTTTAAACATCAGTAGCCATGAGCACCAAGCGAATAGAATGCCATGTATACCCAGATAAAGAATGAGTCCGACAATTCCTGTTTCTACCCATACGCCGACTAACCATGAATCCGGAGGATAGGGCATTTGCTCTTTCGGTTCGAAATTTCCGGTTGAAAGCCCAACACCATATCCGATAGGCTTCTTTGCCATCAATTCTTTCATTCGCATCCTGTTTTCGACACGTACGAGGTATGAAGCATCTTCGGTAGGATGGAAAGAGGAACGCATTTTGTGAATGTATTGGTTTCCGCTCCCGATGTTGGTATAATAGAAAAATGCGAAAATGCTGATAGATATGAATATACCTCCCAGTAATGCTTTCCAATTCTTTGCTATGACGGTTATCATCAGCATGCCACCCATAAGAACGCCCATGGCAGAGCGTGTTCCGGAGATTCCCATTCCATAAATGCCGCAAAAAGCAATAAAAAGGAAGTAGATGCGTTTCCATCTGGAGTCAACAAAGAATGAGGCAATGGCAAAGGTCACAGTAGACATGGCAGCATGAACACCATAATTGGCTGCATCAGAGAAACAAGAGAAATAGCGAATGCCTGACCAGATAATGTGAGTACGTGCACCTCCCACTACGTGTAAGAAATAAAGATCTTTAGAACTGAATCCATGATTCTTCTGCCAATAACCTTTTAGGGTGAATATCAAAACAAATATTGACCATATAATTAATAATAGTTCAATATCTTTTTTGGTACGTATTACGATCGGAACGACGAATGCACAGATCAAGGGGGTGAGAGCGTATGGAGTGAGGTTAATATTCCAGGCTGCCATAACATTGTTTGGATTCAGTATTTCCAGTATATAAAACAATAACCAGACAATGAAGAAATAGGTCATTATATTTTGTCCGGGTTTCCAGTTAGTGCGCTCGTCATTGCCGAGTTGTATCAGACAGATCGTAGTAAACAATAAGATAAGCACCATTGAGAATAATCCTATCTTGATGTTTACGAACATACTTGCTGCGATTAGCGCGAACTGTGCGGCAAGCAGGAGGTGGAAAGCGGTTACTTTATTCGTCATCGTCCTCGTCTGCTGCTTCTTTGGCTTTTCTTCTGAGATTGAATATGATTTTTTCTGTTAATGATAACTGACTGAGACGATAGCCGATTCTACGCAGTAATGTATGGGGTGGAAGTTGTCCGGTAAAGTCTTCTACTGCGTCACGGTTCGCATTTGTGAGGCATATACGGAATGGGACATCCGTCTTACTCAGTTGCTGCGTAAGTTGTTCGCAAAGCTGTTTATCAATAGTTTTCCAGCCACGGTCTGCCGAAGCTACTAGAATATTGGCGTTGGCATCATGTAACAGAGCACTCGGAATATTGCTGGTCGATAATGGCGGATAAGCAACTATCAGCACATCTTCTCCTTGCAAAGTGTAAAAGTCTGTAATACTCTTGGCTAGCAGAAATTGGGTCGAGTCTGTATTAAAATCTACTCCATAGGTGATAAACCTGGCATTTAACATCCGGCTTTGCATATATCCACAGATTAAATTTCCCAATTCTTCTTCTCCGGAATTGTCACTGGTGCTGAAAAGGTTGATGATGAATACGCCGGGAGACTTGCGCTTAGTCAGGAAGCGAAGTAGCGAATTGCTCAATTCTTTTACGGAAAGCTGAACATAAGTCTTGGTCAGACCTCCATAGCGAGAGGGGCTTGTATTGGGAATAGCGCCTATTACCTTAAACCCGGTGACTCGCCTGGTACGGCTGGCATCTCGTAAAGTTCTGTCAAGCATTTCGACTAGTAACAACAAAGCGACTATGATGAGAAAACTGACTGCACAGGCAGCTATAACAATCTGTTTCCGATTGGTTGAGTTGGACGAAATCGGATAAGTCGGCTCGTTGAGTACTTTCAAAGTGGCAGAAGTCATTTCTAGATTTTTCTTTCTCAGTAAGGCTTCATTATAACTTTGAAGTACAGTGAGGTAGTTGCGTTCGGTGAAATTTATCATGCGCTCTTTTTGCTTGATGGTAGTACCTACCGGTGCAAAAAAAACATATCGGTCATTCAATTCACTGCGTGCATTCTGTACAATCTGTAATTCAGCTTTGGCTTTCTCGTATAGTAGCGTTTGTTCCAGCCATTGGTCGATGATATTGGTTCTCGAAGCGCCCTCTTTGGTATATTTATGGCCGATATAGGAGGATGTTAAGTCATTTAATTCTTGTTTGATTTCAGAGAGCCGTTTCTTTTCATTTATCAAGGTCTGATCGTCTGTTTTTGAGGAAACAGTCATCGCTTCAGCCTCCGATATTCTGCCGGTAATGCTGGAAGCTTCTCTCAGTTTGTCTACAAATTCCATGTTCTTGAGCACCTGTTTTGCATTACTGTCCATATGCTTTTCTAGTTCTTCAAGCATGGATTTGCTACTATTAAAAGCAAAAAGTGCGTCTTGCTCTCTCAGCTCGTATTCTTTACTGATGGCGGCTATTTCTTTGGTCTCGTCAATGTAGTTGATAATGCGTTTTTCTACATTATACTTTGTTAGGTCTTCTTCTTCTAAGTTTAGTTTCTTTCCGATGCGCTTCAACTCTTCTTCAAAGTATTTGATTACTTTGTCCGTCTCTCCATAACGAATGCGACGATATTCTTCTACAAATTCGTCCATTAAGATACTCACTGTATTGTAGACGATGCCTGGATCACCGGATGAATAGCTGATATCCAACAAATCACTGGTCAATCGACGCTGTACTTTGATGTTTTTCAGGGCATTATAGCTATAAAAAGGGTGATTGTAGTAAAATAATCCATAGATATAGTTATCTCTATGTGGACGCATATATTTTTCCAGATTAGCTACTGTCTTATCTTCACTCGACTTGTCGATTAGTTTTAGAATTTCAGCTCCATTCGGACTATTTTTCAAGTGATTGTAGGTATAGTTATAGCTGGAAGCGGTAATACCGTTATTTTCTTTATCCGGGTTACCCTGAATAAGAATTCGCGCAAATAATCGTAGACATACTCTCTTCAACGTACTTTCGGCCTGCATGATGCTGATCAAATTGTCCATTGAGTTTTGTACTGTTGCCCAGTCTGTGCGTTTGTCACTTTCTAGATTATAACCTGAAGCTACCCCTGTGTATAATGTGGCTTTTACATCATATCCTCCTTGCATATGTCGTGTGTAGTAAATAACCAGCAATGTGAAGAAAGTGGTTCCTAGCAATATCAGCCAGCGATGACGAAATAGGGCTCGTATGATAGAAATGATATAGTTCATATCTTAATCTTTTATTTTCGTATGATGGGAGTGCGTGAAATAACTTCGAGTATCATTAAACTCTTTGTTAATTCGAACTTGCTATTCTCATATGCCTCACGGGCTTGAGATTGCCTTTCCTTATCTGTAGATAAATCGGTAGACTCAATAGTACCATTGGCAAAGTTCTTTTCAGAAATTTCGTATTGCACATTAGCTAGCACCAAACTTTCACTCCTCATTTGAAGAACTTTCATCTGCGAAATTGCCATTGTGTACATTTCAATAATACTTTTTTTGATTTCGTCATACTTCATTTCTCGTTCTAGTTCCGCACTCCGCAGTGTGAGTCTTTGCCGACTGACACGTCCTTTGAGGTCGAATAAATCGTTCAATGGAATACTTAGACCTGCACCTACTGTGTAACCATTTTGCGCTTGAGTGGAGTAGGTAAGATATGGGGCGACTGCCACGTCCGTATAGGTGGACTCATTACCGAACATTCCGTATTGATAGCTCCCCCGTAAACTGAAGAAACCTAGAAATGACCATTTCTCTTTTTGGAGTAATTTGCGCTCAATTCTCGCCTTTACGTCCGCCATCTCATAAATGGGGCTGTTCTTGGCATTTTCGAATAAAACTGATAGTGGGGGGAGAACTATTTTACTATAATCTTCTTCACTTAGTTGAGAATAGTCAGACACTTCTTGTGCAACTACACGGGTGGTAGAGATGAACAGAAGTAATAACCCCGAAAAAAAATATATAAATTGCTTCATAAAAAAATCCTATTATTTGCTCTTGCTGTGTTATAGCTTGCGCAAATATAAGGATTAATTTCATTTATGTGCAGTCTTTTATTATCTATTTTACAATCTTTCTTGTAAATTGTGCACAATTTGTCGCGTAAATGGCGTCAAAAGGCTTCTGTCATGTTGAAGTAGAACAAATTCTGCTTGTTCACCATGTCTCTGCCGAAATCAAGGCGTACATTCATACGGGGTTGAACTTCGATACGTAATCCCAATCCGAGGTTGGGAAGCACACCTTCTATCTTGCCCGGAGTGGGTCCCATGAATCCGCATCCTCCCCAGGCTACATATCCTATATGACTTAACATCTTTTTTACCCAAGTGCTTTTGTCCGTATTTATCATCTGGCGGTATTCGGCCATCATGACATGCGAGGACTTGTCGCGAAACTGTCCCATGTAGTAACCGCGAAGATCGAAGGGGGTCCCGCTAAGTACATATTTTGTTAGGGGTACATCTCCGAATGCGTTTTTGCTTTGCACTGTCCAGGCTATCACTTTGCGGCGTCCTACTGTTTTGTATTGGCGGTAATCGATTTCCAATCGATAAAAATTATTATCACTGCCGAACGTTTTATTGTACATCATTCCCCGGAAGTCAAGGTAAGTTCCGCTATAAGCATTGGCGGGAATATCACGTGTGTCATACGTCAATAGGAAGCCGAGTCCCGAACTGAAATTTTTGTATCCGTGCTCCGTACCTCCTGCCGCAATGTACGAGGGCTCATTAACCATCCCCGCAGCCGGTTTAGTTATCTTGTCATAGTTCAAATCGACTTGAGGACCTGCAAAGAAATTACTTTCTCCCAGACGGAACAAGAACCAGGGGTTTACTTGAATGCCGCTATAACGGTACTCGCTGGTATCTTCTCCACGTTCATAATCTTTATTAGTGGAATATCCGATGCCATAAAAATTCTCGATTGTATTTTTATAAGAGAAGGTTCCGAAGATACGGAAACGGTCGCCTTTAAAGAAGAGCTGTGGTTTCGTCATCAGATTCAAGCCGCCCTTGAACATCAAGGCGATGGCCATTGGCACTACTGAACGCCGTTGAGTGGTATCACTCGGATTCATCCGAAACGTCATCAGTGCGCTACCGCCTACTAATAAACCGAAGTCCGGCGTATAACTGGGACCACCTAATATGTTATAGTGCAAATTCCGGTTTGCCACGCGCTGGCGACGCAACTCGCGCTTGGAAAGGGCAGGAATGGTGTCTGACGGGGCGCCTTCAAAATCTGTAGGAGTAGTATCACTGATAGAAGTTGTAGACATTTGCAGTTCATCGCTTTTTACTGCCGTACTATCAGCCGTAGCTGACATCATATTGATGGATGGAAGCATCACCAATATTCCTATTATATATTTCTTCATATTTCTCTTTGAGGAATTCGACTGCAAAGAAAACTATTTTATTCCGATTAGTTTTGATGTTCTTAGATAATAAATCTAAAAAAGAATCGTATTTTTGCAGAATAAGATGTTTTTCGATATGCTGGTAAATAAAATTGCATGATTTAATCCCATACACTAAAACAATATTTGTTAGCATATCATGATCCGTCAGCCTATTAATTAATTATTTATATCAAATGAATAAACAGATTTTATCAATTTTTGTTTTCTGTGCTTTTTCTTATTCTACACAAGCGCAAGAAGTGAAAGGAGGCATCAGCGACTCCATGATGCAACAAATCAAGCAGAGTTATGCAAACACTCCCACCGACAAGGCTATTCGCAACGCCATCGGCAACAACGACATCCGTAAACTGGCTCTCAACCAGGATAACCTGAAAGGCATGGATACGCATTTTTCTATCAAAGTGTCTTCTAAAGGTATCACCGACCAAAAATCTTCTGGTCGTTGCTGGCTTTTTACAGGTTTGAATGTGATGCGTGCCAAAGCGATCGCCAAGCATAACCTCGGTTCCTTCGAATTCTCGCAAACTTATCCTTTCTTCTTCGACCAACTGGAGAAAGCCAACCTCTTTCTACAAGGTATTATCGATACCAGCAGTAAGCCGATGGATGATAAAATGGTGGAATGGCTCTTCCGTAATCCTTTGAGTGACGGTGGAACATTCACCGGTGTAGCCGATATTGTCAGTAAATACGGGCTTGTTCCCAAAGATGTGATGCCGGAAACCAACAGTAGTGAAAATACCTCCCGTATGGCAGGTCTGATCGCCCTGAAACTTCGTGAACAGGGGCTTCAACTCCGTGATCTCGCTGCGCAAGGTGTCAAGCCTGCTGCCCTTGAGAAAACAAAAACAGAGATGTTGAGCACCATCTACCGCATGTTAGTGTTGAATCTCGGTGTTCCTCCTACTGAATTTACCTGGACTGAATATAACGCTAAGGGTGAGCCTGTGTCTACCGAAACTTACACTCCACTTTCTTTCCTGAAAAAGTATGGTGACGAAAAACTGATTGATAATTATGTCATGTTAATGAACGATCCGAGCCGTGAATATTATAAGTGTTATGAGATAGACTACGACCGCCACCGTTACGACGGCAAAAACTGGACGTATGTCAATCTCCCCATCGAGGATATCAAAGAAATGGCTATTTCTTCTCTCAAGGATAGCACAATGATGTATTTTTCTTGCGATGTAGGTAAGTTTCTAAACTCTGACCGTGGTCTACTGGATGTCAAAAACTACGACTACGAATCTCTTATGGGTACTTCTTTTGGCATGAACAAGAAGCAACGTATCCAAAGTTTTGCCAGTGGCTCCAGTCACGCCATGACTCTTATGGCCGTCGATCTTGACAAAAATGGAAAACCGACGAAATGGATGGTTGAAAATAGTTGGGGGCCTGCTGCCGGTTATCAGGGTTATCTCATTATGACAGATGATTGGTTTAACGAATATATGTTCCGTCTAGTAGTAGAAACGAAATATGCATCGAAAAAAGCTCTCGAGGTGTTGAAACAGAAGCCTATCCGACTTCCTGCTTGGGATCCTATGTTTGCTGAATAGTTCTTTTTCTTTGCTTCTGTCTTTTGTTTCGGAACAAAAGATAAAAGATTACGTGCACGAACACGAAAGGAATTACGGATATTTTTCCGTAATTCCTTTCTTTTTTCCTACCGAATCCCAATCTTATTTATTACTTTTGCGGCAAATTTATGAAACCATTATTTTATATAGCATGGCAAATGTAATAAAGTTACGTAAAGGCCTTGACATAAACCTGAAAGGAAAAGCTGCTGAAACGTACGCAACAGTAAAAGAACCGGGATTCTACGCACTTGTACCCGATGACTTTCCTGGAGTGACGCCTAAGGTAGTTGTGAAAGAGCAGGAATATGTAATGGCTGGTGGACCCTTGTTTATCGACAAGTATCATCCTGAAGTGAAATTTGTTTCGCCGGTGAGCGGCGTGGTGACGAGTGTAGAACGTGGTGCTCGTCGTAAGGTATTGAACATCGTAGTAGAAGCTGCTGCAGAGCAGGACTATGAAGATTTTGGGAAAAAGAATGTTGCTTCGATGGATGCTGAAGCTGTGAAATCCGCTCTGTTGGGAGCCGGACTTTTCGCGTTTATCAAACAGCGTCCTTATGACATCATTGCAGATCCGACGGTAACCCCGAAAGGAATCTTCATCTCCGCATTCGATACCAATCCATTGGCTCCGGATTTCGAGTTCGCCCTCAAAGGCGAAGAAGCAAACTTCCAGACAGGGCTTGATGCTCTTGCCAAACTGGCAAAAACCTACTTGAACATCAGTGTGAAACAGAACGCTGCCGCACTGACACAGGCTAAGAACGTTACAATCACCGCATTCGACGGACCGAACCCTGCAGGTAATGTAGGCGTTCAGATCAACCACCTCGACCCCGTATCCAAGGGCGAAACGGTATGGACTATTGATCCGCAAGCCGTAATCTTCATCGGTCGCCTCTTCAATACAGGCCATGTAGATTTCACCCGTACAGTAGCTGTGACAGGTTCCGAAGTGTTGAAACCTGCATACTGCAAACTACAGGTAGGTGCATTGCTCACCAACGTGTTTGCCGGCAATGTAACAAAAGACAAAGACTTACGCTACATCAGCGGTAACGTGCTGACAGGAAAGCAAGTATCTCCGAACGGATTCTTGGGCGCATTCCATAGCCAACTGACTGTTATCCCCGAAGGTGACGACATTCACGAAATGCTTGGATGGATCATGCCGCGTTTCAACCAGTTCAGTGCCAATCGTTCTTATTTCAGCTGGTTGATGGGTAAGAAGGAATATACGTTGGATGCCCGTATCAAAGGTGGCGAACGTCACATGATTATGTCGGGTGAATACGATAAGGTATTCCCAATGGACATTCTGCCCGAATATCTGATTAAAGCAATTATCGCTGGTGACATCGACCGTATGGAAGCACTCGGCATCTACGAAGTAGCTCCTGAAGACTTCGCCCTTTGCGAATTCGTCTGCTCTTCAAAGATGGAACTGCAACGCATCGTTCGTGCCGGACTCGATATGCTCCGTTCAGAAATGGCGTAATCGAATAAGAGATTAAATAATAAAAATTAAAATAAGCGATAGTTGAAATCTTGCGAAACGGCTCTCTGTGGATACAGCATAAACCCAGCACAGCCAATTTTCAACTCTCAACTTTCAATTTTCAATTAAATAAATGAAAGCGTTAAGAAATTATCTCGATAAGATAAAGCCGAACTTTGAGGAGGGCGGCAAATTCCACGCATTCCAGTCGGTGTTTGACGGCTTCGAAACATTCCTGTTCGTGCCTAGCAAGACTGCGAAAACGGGAACGCACATACATGACGCAATCGATAGCAAGCGCATCATGTCGATTGTGGTTATTTCGTTAATACCGGCTTTGCTGTTCGGTATGTACAACGTAGGTTACCAGCATTTCACTCATACAGGTGCTACTGGCAGCTTCATCGAAATGTTTATCTACGGATTCCTGGCAGTACTGCCTAAAATAATCGTATCATACGTAGTAGGTCTTGGCATTGAGTTCGTCGTAGCTCAATGGAAGAAAGAAGAAATCCAGGAAGGATTCCTTGTTTCCGGTATCCTGATCCCGATGATCGTTCCGGTAGACTGTCCGCTGTGGATTCTTGCCGTAGCTACTGCATTCTCTGTTATCTTCGCAAAAGAAGTATTCGGTGGTACAGGTATGAACGTATTCAACGTTGCGTTGATTACTCGTGCATTCCTGTTCTTCGCATACCCGACCAAGATGTCCGGTGATGCTGTTTGGGTGTCAGGAGACAGCATCTTCGGTTTAGGACAAAGCGTAGACGGACTCACCGTTGCCACTCCGCTGGGACAAGCTGCTACAACAGGTAGTGTTCCTGCGTTCAACATGGATATGATTACAGGTCTGATTCCGGGTTCTATTGGTGAAACCAGCGTAATCGCTATCCTGATTGGTGCCGTTATCCTGCTTTGGACAGGTGTTGCAAGCTGGAAGACAATGATTTCCGTATTCGTCGGTGGCGCATTCATGGCATGGGTATTCAACTCAATCGGCATGGAAAACAACACAATGGCTCAAATGCCTTGGTACGAACATCTCGTTCTTGGTGGTTTCTGCTTCGGTGCCGTATTTATGGCTACTGACCCTGTGACTTCCGCACGTACAGAAAGAGGTAAATATATCTTCGGATTCCTGATCGGTGTGATGGCTATCGTTATCCGCGTACTGAATCCGGGTTATCCGGAAGGTATGATGCTTGCCATCCTGCTGATGAACATCTTCGCTCCGCTGATTGACTACTGTGTAGTACAAAGCAATATCAGCCGTCGCGAGAAACGCACTATCAAGTCTAACCAATAAATACCGAAAGAAAATGAATACGAATAGTAATAGTTATACTATCATTTATGCTTCGGTAATGGTTATTATCGTAGCATTCCTGCTGGCATTCGTTAGTTCTTCACTGAAATCTACACAAGACAAGAATGTGCAGTTGGACACTAAGAAACAAATCCTCGCTGCATTGAACATTAAGAATGTGGAAGATGCGGATGCTGAATATCAGAAATATGTGAAAGGGGATATGCTGATGAACGTAGACGGTACGCTGACCGAAAATACGGGCGAATTTGCTACCAACTACGAGAAAGAAGCAAAAGAACAACAACGTCTGCACGTGTTTGTATGCGAAGTGGACGGTCAGACTAAATATGTAGTTCCTGTTTACGGTGCCGGTCTTTGGGGCGCTATCTGGGGATACGTTGCACTGAACGAAGATAAAGATACCGTTTACGGTACTTACTTCTCACACGCTAGTGAAACTCCGGGTCTGGGTGCTGAAATTGCAACCGACCATTTCCAAAATGAATTTGTAGGTAAGAAGACTTTGGAAAATGGAGCTATCACTTTGGGAGTCGTAAAAAATGGCAAGGTAGAGAAACCTGATTACCAAGTGGATGGTATCTCCGGTGGTACAATCACTTCAGT
>NC_021017.1:859289-869020 GCF_000210075.1 Bacteroides xylanisolvens XB1A | reverse complement strand
GTTGAAGTCTTGCCTGAATAGTTACTTGAGTTTTTTAACTAAATAATAAGGAGGAGAAAGATAGAATATGGGACAACTGTTTTCAAAGAAAAATAAAGAAGTATTCTCTGCTCCGCTGGGAATTGATAATCCGGTAACCGTACAGGTGCTCGGTATCTGTTCTGCACTTGCTGTTACTGCAAAGCTGGAGCCTGCCATCGTGATGGGACTTTCAGTAACGGTGATTACTGCATTTGCCAACGTTGTTATTTCACTGTTGCGTAAGACGATTCCTAACCGCATCCGCATCATCGTCCAGTTGGTTGTGGTAGCTGCTTTGGTAACTATCGTAAGTGAAATCCTGAAAGCGTTTGCTTACGACGTAAGCGTACAGCTCTCTGTTTATGTAGGTTTGATTATCACCAACTGTATCTTGATGGGACGTCTGGAAGCATTTGCCATGCAGAACGGTCCTTGGGAGTCTTTCTTGGATGGTGTAGGTAATGGTTTAGGCTATGCCAAGATTCTGATTATCGTTGCTTTCTTCCGCGAACTGTTTGGCTCGGGAACATTGCTTGGTTTCAATATCCTGAATTATGAACCGATTCAAAATATCGGATACGTAAACAACGGCTTGATGTTGATGCCGCCGATGGCATTGATTATCGTAGCATGCATTATCTGGTATCAACGTGCACGTCATAAAGAATTGCAAGAACAAAGTAATTAATTATTTCTGATTTCTGAATTATGATTTATGTCTAGCTTTATAGTCATAGTCGCATGATAAGTCTGCTGAATCATAAATTATAAATCATAAATCATAAATCAAAAAGAATTATGGAACATTTATTAAGTTTATTCGTCCGCTCTATCTTTGTGGACAACATGATATTCGCATTCTTCTTGGGTATGTGTTCATACCTGGCTGTTTCGAAGAATGTGAAGACTGCCGTAGGACTGGGGATCGCCGTGACTTTCGTGTTGCTGGTGACGCTTCCGGTCAACTACCTGTTGCAAACTAAGGTGTTGGCTGCCAATGCTATCATTGAAGGTGTCGACCTTAGCTTCTTGAGTTTTATTCTTTTCATTGCCGTAATTGCCGGTATCGTGCAATTGGTGGAGATGGTGGTAGAACGCTTCACTCCGTCACTGTACGCTTCGCTGGGTATCTTCCTGCCGTTGATTGCTGTTAACTGTGCGATCATGGGTGCCTCTCTGTTTATGCAACAACGTATCAATCTGGGTCCGAGTGATCCGAAATACATTGGTGATATTTGGGATGCCCTTTCTTATGCATTAGGCTCTGGTATCGGTTGGTTGCTGGCTATCGTAGGTCTGGCTGCTATCCGCGAGAAAATGGCTTACTCTGACGTACCTGCTCCGTTGAAGGGCTTGGGTATCACATTTATCACAGTAGGTCTGATGGCAATCGCGTTTATGTGTTTCTCTGGTTTGAACATCTAAAAAGAAAGGAATAAGACAATGGATATGAATTTAATATTAGCGAGCATTGGGGTATTCCTTGTGGTTATTCTGTTGCTTGTTGTAATCTTGTTGGTTGCCAAGAATTTCCTGGTGCCGTCAGGAAACGTAAAACTGACAATCAACGGCGAAAAGGAATTGGAAGTGGCTTCCGGTTCTACTTTGTTGAATACGCTGTCTGTAAATGGGATATTCCTGTCATCTGCTTGTGGTGGTAAGGGATCTTGCGGACAGTGCAAATGCCAAGTACTCGAAGGAGGCGGCGAAATTCTGCCTTCTGAGGTTCCTCACTTCAGTCGCAAACAGCAGCAAGACCACTGGCGTCTGGGCTGTCAGGTGAAAGTGAAAGGCGATATGTCAATCAAGATTGACGAATCTGTACTTGGCGTGAAAGAGTGGGAGTGCGAAGTAATCTCCAACAAGAACGTGGCTACATTTATCAAAGAGTTCATCGTTGCTCTGCCTAAAGGCGAACACATGGACTTTATCCCGGGTTCTTACGCACAGATTAAGATTCCTAAATTCTCAATGGACTATGACAAGGACATTGATAAGAGCTTGATTGGTGATGAATATCTTCCTGCATGGGAGAAATTCGGTTTGCTGGGTCTGAAGTGTAAGAACGACGAGGAAACAATCCGTGCTTACTCTATGGCCAACTATCCTGCCGAAGGTGACCGTATCATGTTGACAGTACGTATCGCTACTCCGCCGTTCAAACCGAAAGAACAAGGTCCTGGATTTATGGACGTAATGCCGGGTATCGCTTCTTCTTATATCTTTACCCTGAAACCGGGTGACAAGGTAATAATGAGCGGTCCTTACGGAGACTTCCACCCAATCTTCGATTCTAAGAAGGAAATGATGTGGATTGGTGGTGGTGCCGGTATGGCTCCGTTGCGTGCGCAAATCATGCACTTGACCAAGACATTGCATACTACTGACCGTAAGATGTCTTACTTCTACGGTGCCCGTGCGCTGAACGAAGTGTTCTATCTGGAAGATTTCTTGCAAATCGAAAAGGACTTCCCGAATTTCACTTTCCATTTGGCTCTCGACCGTCCGGACCCTGCTGCTGATGCTGCAGGCGTGAAGTACACTCCGGGATTCGTTCACAACGTAATTTACGAAACTTACCTGAAGAATCACGAAGCTCCTGAAGATATTGAATACTATATGTGTGGTCCTGGTCCGATGTCGAAAGCTGTTGAGAAGATGCTCGACGATCTTGGCGTTCCGGCACAGAACCTGATGTTCGACAACTTCGGAGGATAATTCGCAGAAGAGAACAAACCGGTCGGAACAATGACCGGAAAGGTTACATAAACACAGAGCGGGAAATCTGAAAAGCAGTAATGCTTCTTCGATTTCCCGCTTTTTTTTACTATTATCTCATAATGTCTTTCCGTTATGGTTTGTATCTATTTTATGTCTGTTTTAAAGATAGTTCTCCTTTTTTATCCGTACTTATCTATTATATTCGTATATTTGGCTACACAATAGAATTATTAAAGTACAATAGGTTATGGAATATCATCGTATATCTTTTATTCACAATGATACAGAGTATTCATTTGTCAAAGCTATGAGTTCAAGTTTAACGGGATATGCCTTGGTGACAGCTTGTAGGGCAGAAGTAACCATTTACATGAAAGAGAATAATCTGAAAGGTTATTATATATTGACCGGCATGGCTAAAGTTTGATTGCATTTTTATCTCCGTACTCTTTCCTTTTTGTATCTTTGCCCCCATGTTAGAGAAAAATGAAATTATACAGTCGGCTCTCCGCAATTTGAAGATTGAGGAGCTGAATCCGATGCAGGAAGCATCACTTGAACAAGCTACCGGAAGAAAAGACGTTATACTGTTGTCACCGACAGGATCGGGCAAGACATTGGCTTATCTGTTACCTTTACTCCTTACTCTAAAACCGAACGATGACAGCGTGCAGGTTTTGATTCTCGTTCCTTCGCGTGAGCTGGCCTTACAGATAGATTCTGTATTCAAAGCAATGGGGACTTCCTGGAAAACCTGCTGTTGTTACGGTGGGCATCCTATCGCCGAAGAAAAGAAAAGTATATTGGGCAATCATCCTGCTATCATCATTGGTACTCCGGGACGTATCACCGACCATCTGTCTAAAGGAAATTTCAATCCCGAAACCATTGAAACTTTAATTATCGACGAGTTCGACAAATCGTTGGAGTTTGGTTTCCACGATGAAATGGCAGAGATTATCACCCAGCTTCCGGGATTAAAAAAACGTATGTTGCTTTCAGCTACCGATGCCGAAGAGATTCCCGAATTTACAGGATTGAACCGCACAGTTAAGTTGAACTTCCTTTCGGACGATTCTGAAGAACAAGAGTCGCGCTTGAAATTGATGAAGGTGCTTTCGCCTTCCAAAGATAAGATTGATACTTTATATAACCTGCTTTGTACATTGGGGAGCAGTTCGAGCATTGTGTTTTGTAATCATCGGGATGCGGTGGACCGTGTACATCAGTTATTGGCGGATAAAAAACTACTCGCAGAACGTTTTCATGGTGGTATGGAACAGCCGGACCGTGAACGTGCGCTTTACAAGTTCCGTAATGGCAGTTGTCATGTATTGATTTCTACCGATCTGGCTGCTCGTGGACTGGATATTCCGGAAGTCGGACATATTATCCATTATCATTTGCCGGTCAATGAAGAAGCCTTTACGCACCGCAACGGACGAACAGCACGTTGGGATGCGACCGGAACGTCTTATCTGATTCTTCATACCGAAGAGAAACTTCCTTCTTATATCCCGGAAGAAATGGAGATAGTAGTGTTGCCTGAAAACCCTCCCCGGCCTCCGAAATCGCTCTGGGCTACTATATATATAGGTAAAGGAAAGAAGGAGAAACTTAGTCGGATCGATATTGCCGGATTCTTATATAAAAAAGGAAATCTGACTCGCGAAGATGTCGGAGCGATTGATGTCAAAGAACATTATGCTTTCGTTGCCGTTCGCCGAGCTAAGGTGAAGCAACTCCTGAATCTGATTCAAGGAGAGAAAATAAAAGGAATGAAGACTATTATTGAGGAAGCGAAGTAAAACTCTTTTTTTGTAATATAGAACTCTTAAAGTCCTCTTTTATTATTTACAATCGTCCCTATGTTCACTAGTCATTGAGCATAGGGATGATTACATTATTTCCAAAGATGTTTTACTTTTCACTTCATTTCCCTGTTAATCTAAGCTGAATTCACTGTTGTAGTTTATAAATATTCATTTTTATTGCATTAATCTTTTGTTTTATCATCAATATCTCCGGTTCTATTTCAATCTCGACTTTTATCCCATACTTGACATCTATAGATAACAATATGGTGTATATATCCTGTATAAACCAATAAAAAGAAAGGAAAATCTGCTTTAAAACAGTATTTTTATAAGGAAAGATTTGTGCGATGGGAATAAATTCGTAAATTCGCAAGGTCAAAAGACAAAAGTAACGAAATTGTTAAACCAAAAACAAACTTCAAATGAAAAAGCATAATTTCAATGCAGGACCTTCCATTCTTCCGCGTGAGGTGATAGAGGATACAGCGAAGGCTATTTTAGATTTCAACGGCTCTGGTCTCTCTTTGATGGAAATCAGCCACCGTGCCAAAGACTTCCAACCTGTGGTTGACGAAGCAGAGGCATTATTCAAGGAATTACTCAATATTCCCGAAGGCTATTCGGTACTGTTCCTGGGTGGAGGTGCTAGTATGGAGTTCTGCATGGTTCCTTATAACTTCCTGGAAAAAAAGCTGCTTACCTGAACACTGGTGTGTGGGCTAAGAAAGCAATGAAAGAAGCTAAAGGGTTTGGTGAAGTTGTAGAAGTTGCTTCCTCTGCTGAAGCTACATATACTTATATCCCAAAAGATTACACAATCCCGACAGACGCAGATTATTTCCACATCACTACTAACAACACGATTTACGGTACAGAATTGAAGAAAGACCTCGATTCTCCGGTTCCGATGGTTGCCGATATGTCTTCTGATATTTTCTCACGTCCGATTGACGTTTCTAAATATATCTGTATTTATGGTGGTGCACAAAAGAATCTGGCTCCTGCAGGTGTTACATTCGTTATTGTTAAGAATGATGCTGTAGGTAAGGTTTCTCGTTACATTCCGTCAATGCTGAATTATCAGACACACATTGATAATGGTTCTATGTTCAATACTCCTCCGGTAGTGCCCATCTATGCTGCATTGCTGAACCTTCGTTGGATCAAAGCACAAGGTGGTGTGAAAGAAATGGAACGTCGTGCCATTGAAAAAGCGGATATGTTGTATGCTGAAATCGACCGCAACAAAATGTTCGTGGGTACTGCTGCCAAAGAAGACCGTTCACGCATGAACATCTGTTTCGTGATGGCTCCCGAATACAAAGACCTTGAAGCTGACTTCTTGAAGTTTGCCACTGAAAGAGGTATGGTAGGTATCAAAGGACATCGTTCTGTGGGTGGTTTCCGTGCATCTTGCTACAATGCTTTACCGAAAGAAAGCGTACAAGCTTTGATTGACTGCATGCAGGAATTTGAAAAACTTCATTAATATATTATTTTCACCACAGATTACACGAATTAGCACAGATTCCTAAATTCTATAATCTGTGAGAATCTGCGTAATCTGTGGTGAGTTTTTATAAATAGAATTAAATTATGAAAGTACTTGTAGCTACAGAAAAACCGTTTGCTAAAGTTGCAGTAGACGGCATCCGTAAAGAAATAGAAGCGGCCGGATTCGAGCTTGCTTTACTTGAGAAATATACAGATAAGGCTCAATTGCTGGATGCAGTGAAAGATGCTAATGCTATCATTATCCGTAGTGATATTATTGATGCAGAGGTGCTTGATGCTGCCAAAGAATTGAAAATCGTAGTACGTGCCGGTGCGGGATATGACAACGTTGACTTGGCTGCTGCCACTGCTCACAACGTATGTGTGATGAACACTCCGGGACAAAACTCTAATGCTGTTGCCGAACTTGCTTTGGGTATGATGGTATATGCTGTCCGTAACTTCTATAACGGAACTTCCGGTACAGAATTGATGGGCAAGAAACTGGGTATTCATGCTTATGGAAACGTAGGTCGTAATGTAGCCCGTGTTGCCAAAGGTTTCGGAATGGAAGTGTATGCTTACGACGCATTCTGCCCGAAAGAAGTAATCGAAAAAGATGGTGTGAAAGCACTTGATTCGGCAGAAGAACTGTATAAGACTTGTCAGGTGGTATCTCTTCATATTCCGGCAACTGCCGAAACGAAAAATTCTATCAATTATGCTCTGTTGAAAGATATGCCGAAAGGTGCTATGTTGGTAAACACTGCCCGTAAGGAAGTTATCAACGAAGCAGAACTGATTAAATTGATGGAAGATCGTGCAGATTTCAAATATATCACAGATATTATGCCTGCTGCTAACGCAGAATTTGCAGAGAAATTTGCCGGACGTTATTTCTCAACTCCAAAGAAGATGGGGGCTCAAACTGCTGAAGCAAATATCAATGCCGGTATTGCTGCCGCTCAACAAATTGTAGGCTTCCTGAAAGATGGTTGCGAGAAATTTAGAGTAAACAAATAAGATTCTTTTAGAAATAAGTAGTATATTTGAGCCACAGATTTTCAATAAGTCTGTGGCTTTAATTTTTTACATATAAAATACTAATATCATGGCAATAATTAAACCTTTCAAGGGCATTCGTCCTCCGCAAGACCTCGTAGAACAGGTCGCTTCACGTCCTTATGATGTATTGAATTCAGAAGAAGCCCGCGCAGAAGCGGAAGGTAACGAAAAGTCTCTTTATCATATTATTAAACCGGAAATAGATTTCCCTGTCGGTACGGACGAACACGACGAACAAGTGTATGCTAAAGCTGCCGAGAATTTCCAACTGTTCCAGGATAAAGGCTGGTTGGTGCAGGATAATAAGGAAAATTATTATATCTATGCCCAAACGATGAACGGGAAAACGCAATACGGATTGGTAGTTGGTGCATACGTTCCCGATTATATGAATGGGATTATCAAAAAACATGAGCTTACCCGTCGTGACAAGGAAGAAGACCGTATGAAGCATGTCCGTGTGAACAACGCTAACATCGAACCTGTTTTCTTTGCTTATCCGGATAATGAGAAGTTGGATGTTATTATCAAGAAGTATACGGCAAGCAAGCCTGTTTATGACTTCATCGCTCCGGGGGATGGTTTTGGACATACTTTCTGGATTGTCGATCAAGATGAGGATATTGCTGCTATTACTGCCGAATTTGCTAAAATGCCGGCTCTTTATATTGCCGACGGACATCACCGTTCTGCCGCTGCTGCACTAGTGGGAGCAGAGAAAGCAAAGCAAAATCCGAATCATCGGGGTGATGAAGAATATAATTACTTCATGGCTGTTTGCTTCCCTGCAAACCAGCTAACCATCATCGACTATAATCGTGTAGTGAAAGATCTCAATGGTTTGACTCCCGAGCAATTCCTGGCTGCACTTGATAAAAACTTTATAGTAGAAGAGAAGGGTGCGGATATCTATAAACCATCCGGCTTACATAACTTCTCACTCTATCTGGGTGGTAAATGGTACAGTCTGACAGCCAAAACAGGTACATACAATGATAACGACCCTATTGGCGTGCTTGATGTTACCATCTCTTCCAACCTGATTTTGGATGAAGTTTTGGGTATAAAGGATTTGCGTTCGGACAAGCGTATTGATTTTGTGGGCGGCATCCGTGGATTGGGAGAACTCAAGAAACGTGTGGATAGCGGTGAAATGAAAGTGGCTCTGGCTCTTTATCCCGTATCTATGAAACAATTGATGGATATTGCAGATACAGGTAATATCATGCCACCGAAGACAACTTGGTTTGAACCTAAACTTCGTTCGGGGTTGGTAATTCATAAATTGGATTAGGAAATTCTATCGGATGATGCAAAAAAGACGTTGCTGATGTAAGCTATATCAATAAATGTAACACCCGATTAAGATAAAAAAAATAGTGACGGTATATGCCCGGGATAGTGACGGTATCCTTGTGGTATACTGTCACTATTTTTATTGGATAGCGTCACTATCTTATAGATGAAAATCTGCCAACAAAGATTTTTATATTTCCAGCTACATCTCATCGATAAGTGGAACATTAATATTTCCAAACGATAGATTGACTTTTCTTATTAAAGCCGTATCTTTGCAGCATGACTGCTGAAGATACTTATAAAACCATCATTGAACCTTCCGAAGGTATTTATACGGAAAAACGAAGCAAGTTCATTGCTATAGCCCTTCCTGTGCGTACTCTCGATGAGATAAAAATACATCTTGAAACGTATCAGAAAAAGTATTATGACGCACGACACGTATGTTATGCCTATATGTTGGGAGCTGCACGAAAGGATTTCCGTGCCAATGACAATGGAGAACCTTCCGGAACAGCGGGAAAACCCATTCTCGGACAGATAAATTCAAATGAACTGACGGATATCCTGATTATAGTAGTTCGTTATTTTGGAGGAATCAAGTTAGGGACAAGCGGATTGATCGTGGCTTACAAGGCTGCCGCTGCTGAAGCTATTGCTGCCGCTACAATTATAGAAAAGACAGTAGATGAAGACGTGACGGTAATGTTTGAATATCCTTTCATGAATGACGTGATGCGCATTGTGAAAGAGGAGGAACCGGAAATTCTCAATCAGTCGTATGACATGGATTGTAGTATGACGTTACGTATTCGTCGTTCGATGATGCCTAAATTGCGTGCTCGTTTGGAAAAGGTGGAGACAGCTCGTATTCTTGATGATGAGAATGTATTGTAAGTAAGATATTTAAAATATTGCATGAGAAATAAATATCATATAATTTTCAATTTGTTTTTAAGCTTCTTTGCTTTGATAAGCGTTCAGACGCAAGCACAAGTACAGGAGACTCAAAAGCTCGCTCCTAATAATATCCCTGTTCCGTGGTATTCGCAGAAAATCACGGGATGTCCTTACTCGCATTGCTCTCTGGCTTCTTCGTTAATGGTCTTTGACTACTTTAAAGGCATGACGACCGATACACAACGTACAGCCCAGGATGCAGAAAAGAAACTGATTGAGTATCAGCGTAACTACTTTCTGAAAAAACGTGCCCCTTTCCGTCGTCGTACATCGATAGGGCAGGGAGGATATTATTCTTTTGAAATTGATTCTTTGACACGTTATTATGAAAATATGATAAGTGCCGAACATTTT
>NC_021017.1:854058-858984 GCF_000210075.1 Bacteroides xylanisolvens XB1A | reverse complement strand
GATCGTGGTATACCTGTGCTTGTGAATGTGAGATATACAGGAGCAGTTCGTGGTTTGCGTCCCGGTCCGAGAGGGCACTGGATGGTGCTTCGTGGCATTGACGATAAACATGTGTGGGTAAATGACCCCGGACGTTCGCCGGAGATGCGGAGTAAAGGAGAAAATATCTGCTATCCAATAAAGAAACAGCCGGGCAATCCTTCCTATTTTGATGGTTGCTGGACGGGACGATTTATCATAGTCACTCCTAAAGAATGGATTCGAAACTCCCTGTTTGCACAAGTAGGCAAGCTTCCTCCTTTGGAGGAAGTAACTCATATAGTACCTCCTGTTGCGTTGCCTGTAACCTTACCGCAGGTTATTAATCAGTAAGCAATTCATTGTGAAGATAGAAATTTCTTAGTGAAATTAGGATAAAAAGAACATTAGTAAAATAAAGAAGAACAAAGATATATGGCATTCGAAGCAACCAAAAAAGAATGGTGCGAACTCTATTCTTTCTTTCGTCTCCTGACAGACGGAAAAGTAGTGCTAGGCACAGCAGACGCAAAGGCGGGAGAAACATCTTGGCCTATTGCAATGATTCAACGGGAAGAACATGATGGAACACGTCAATATTATATTGAGGAAGATACGATTCGTATAGAAGCAGAGAGCGGAACTAAATTCATGCCTCGCGAAGACTTTGGTATTGTAGCTGATTTGATATTGCGGGCTGTGAAATCTTCTTCGGAAGAGGACGTAACCTCTCCGGAAGGAGTAGAAGAGTTTTTAGATGAAGCAGCCATTTTCGATTTGGAAGCAAAAACAGAAGATCGTACTGATTTCTCCATTGCATTTTGGCATCCGGAAGCTCCGTTTAGAGGTTTTAATGTTCGTTCACGGTTGGGTGTAATGAATCCGTTACTGGACGGAGGACGTGCTGCAAATCTAAAACTGGAACAGAGTGGAGTCAAATTTGCCACTCCCACAGTGAATAAAATCAATGCTTTGCCTGAATCTCCCAATGAGGTTGCCGAGCGAATGATGATGATCGAACGATTGGGCGGTGTACTTAAATATTCTGATGTAGCCGACCGGGTATTCCGTAGCAATCTTCTAATGATTGACCTGCATTTTCCACGTGTCTTGACAGAAATGGTTCGTATTATGCATTTGGATGGTATCTCTCGTATTAGCGAGCTGACGGAAGTTATCAAACAAATGAATCCGTTAAAGATTAAAGATGAACTGATAAACAAGCACAAGTTTTATGAGTTTAAGATGAAGCAGTTCTTGTTGGCATTAGCTTTAGGTATGCGTCCCGCAAAGATTTATAATGGATTGGATTCGGCTGTGGAAGGTATTCTGTTGGTGGGCGGAAGTGGAGAGGTGCTCTGTTATCATAAATCAGAAAAGCAAGTAATGGAAGACTTTTTGTTTCAAAATACCCGTTTGGAAAAAGGATCTTTGGAGAAGGATAAATACGGATTTTTGGAGAGAGAGAATGGAGTCTATTATTTCAAACTGAATGCAAAGATTGGGCTAGTTAAAAGGTAAATGATAAATTAGAATTCTGTGGTGAAATTTTGATTCGATATATATAAAAAACTTGTTATCCATGAAAACGAATGAAGTTTTAGAGAACATTAAAGCACGTCGTAGCGTACGGGCTTATACTAGTCAGCAAGTTTCAGAAGAAGATTTGCAGGCTATTCTGGAAGCTGCAACTTATGCACCCAGTGGAATGCATTTGGAAACATGGCACTTTACTGCTATTCAAAATGTAGATAAATTGACAGAACTGAATGAGCGCATTAAAGGAGCTTTTGCAAAAAGTGATGATTCCCGTTTGCAAGAGCGTGGGCATAGCAAGACCTATTGTTGTTATTATCATGCTCCGACTTTGGTGATTGTATCCAATGAACCTACACAATGGTGGGCTGGTATGGATTGTGCTTGTGCAATAGAAAATATGTTTCTGGCTGCCCATTCTTTAGGAATCGGCTCTTGCTGGATCAACCAGTTGGGCACAACGTGTGATGATCCTGAAGTTCGTGAATATATTACCTCTTTAGGTGTTCCTGCCAATCATAAAGTCTATGGTTGCGTAGCTTTGGGGTATGCTGATTCGAAGATTCCGATGAAAGAGAAAAAGGTGAAGGCTGATACGGTAACGATTGTCAAGTAGAAAAAATATTCAGAATTGTAGTTGGATTTACATTCCATATCACAAAATATGAGCCTTGGGGATATTTGATGCATCCCCAGGGCTTTTGTTTATTCAGTCTTGGGCTGATAAAAATAATCCCAGGGCTTACATTCATTGAGCCCCGGGATTATTTCTTATTGAGACGCTTCTAAAAATCTTTTCTAATGAATTGATTTCTACAATAAATCACCTTTATTCAAAAGTGCCATAACGAGTTGGTAGTAACTTACGGTCTCCCAATGTGTTATCTACACGAGCTACATTGACCCAGAATTTGTTATCACGTACACTTTCTATCGGATAAGCCGCTTTTTCGCGTGTGTACGAATGTTCCCAACGATCACTAACAATCTCGTATTCCGGATGCGGAGCATTAATCAACACATTATCATCCTTATCAGCTTCGCCGTTCTTCACTTCCTGAATCTCCTTCCAGATATTCAGCATGACATCTACGAAATTGTCCAGTTCTGCCAAACTCTCGCTTTCTGTCGGTTCAATCATCAATGTACCGTGAACAGGAAAGGAGAGGGTAGGAGCATGATAACCATAATCCATCAGACGTTTGGCAATATCATTTTCCGAGATACCTGCTTCTTCATGTACTTTCCTACACTCCAGAATCATTTCGTGTCCTACGAAACCATTGGCTCCCCGATAGACAACTCCATACGTATCTTTCAGGCAAGCAGCCAGATAATTAGCATTCAGGATGGCGATCTTAGTGGCCTGCGTCAATCCCTCTGCACCCATCATGCGGATATATCCATACGTGATAGGCAAAATACCTGCACTACCGAATGGAGCAGCTGATACTTGATTCTGCGAATTGCCGAAGATTCCATGTCCGGGAAGGAAAGGAACCAGATGTTCGGCCACACAGATAGGACCTACTCCCGGACCTCCGCCACCATGAGGGGAAGCGAATGTTTTATGGAGATTCAAGTGGCAGACATCCGCACCGATGAATCCCGGATTGGTCAATCCCACTTGGGCATTCATATTGGCTCCATCCATATATACTTGTGCGCCACAGGCATGAATGATGTCGCAAATTTCCTTTATTTCTGTTTCGAAGATACCATGTGTAGAAGGATAAGTAATCATCAGCGCTGCCAATTCATCCTTATTTTCTTCAGCCTTGGCACGCAGGTCATCCATTTCTACATTTCCTTGTTCGTCGCATGCACAGGTGACAGTCACAAATCCGGCCTGTATAGCTGACGCAGGATTTGTTCCGTGAGCTGAAGCCGGAATCAGGACTTTGTTCCGATGTCCCTGACCGATACTTTCGAGATAAGCACGGATTACACGAAGTCCTGCATATTCTCCCGCAGCACCCGAATTGGGTTGCAGGCTCACCCCTGCAAATCCGGTGATAACTTTCAGATCTTCACTTAAATTCTTAATTAATTCCCGATATCCTTCTGCCTGATCTTCCGGAACCAGCGGGTGCATACCCATAAATTCGGGACGACTTAAAGGTAACATTTCCGCAGCTGCATTCAGCTTCATGGTGCATGAACCGAGAGAAATCATCGATTGTGCAAGCGAAATATCTTTGCGATCCAAACGTTTGATATAACGCATCATCTGTGTTTCCGTGTGATATTTGCTGAATACTTCGTGCGTCAGGAAAGGAGTTGTCCGTTTCAAAGCCTTGTCGATATTGCTTTTTTCCGGGATATCGTCTACTTTCTGATAATCTTTTCCGGCAGCGATGGCAAAGATAGAGAGCAATACATTGGCGGCTGCCACATCTGTTGTTTCATCAATACTGAAACCGACATCACCATTTTCATAATAACGCAGATTTATTTCTTTACTAAGCGCTATGGTACGGATTTGTTGTGCCGAAACATGTTCGGGCAACTCAAAACGTAAGGTGTCAAAATATTGAGCGTTGACTTGTGTGTATCCACATTTCTTCAGTTGCTTTTCAAGAAATACAGTGATACTGTGGATGCGCGACGCAATTGTGGTGATACCCTCCTGGCCGTGATAAACAGCGTAAAAGCCTGCCATGGTAGCTAATAATGCTTGTGCGGTACAAATGTTTGAAGTTGCTTTTTCCCGCTTGATATGCTGTTCACGTGTCTGCAAAGCCATCCGATAGCAAAGTTTGCCATATTTATCTTTAGACCATCCGATGATTCGTCCCGGCATATTCCGTTTGTATTCGTCTCTGGTAGCAAAGAAAGCAGCCGACGGACCACCATAGAACATTGGAGTACCCAAACGTTGTGTAGTTCCGAATACAATATCTGCTCCCCATTCTCCCGGAGGAGTCAGCAGGGCAAGGCTTAAAATATCTGCAGCGACAGCTACCTTGCAATCTGCGGCATGAGCTTTTTCTGTAAATTCGGAATAATCCTCTGCATTTCCATTCGAGTTTGGATATTGTAGAACGCAGGCAAACACTTCCGGTGAAGGTTCAAAATCCTTATATTTACCTACACGCAGTTCGATGCCTTGCGGCACAGCGCGTGTAGTCATAACAGCCAATGTTTGTGGGAAGATATTCTCGTCTACAAAGACTACGTTCGCATTGGCTTTCTGTTGCGCACGGGAACGGATGGCATACATCATGCTCACGGCTTCGGCAGCGGCAGTTGCTTCGTCCAGAAGTGAACAGTTGGCAAGTGGCATGGCAGTAAGGTCGCACACGGCTGTCTGAAAATTCATCAACGCTTCCAGGCGTCCTTGCGACACTTCTGTCTGATAAGGAGTGTAAG
>NC_021017.1:852385-853499 GCF_000210075.1 Bacteroides xylanisolvens XB1A | reverse complement strand
AAGTGTACCATACCGGGTTTTCGAATACATTCCGCTGGATAACAGCCGGGGTAATCGTGTTGTACCATCCCAAACCGATATACGTAGTATATAGTTTATTTTTATTTGCCAGTTCGGCGATATGTTTTCCAAATTCGTATTCCGTCAGCGGACTAGTCAATGCCAGCGGCTCTTTTAGCCGTATATTGGCGGGAATTGTTTTATCAATCAGTTCGTCCAGTGAGTTCACGCCAATTTTGCGGAGCATCAGGGCTGTGTCTTGTTCATTGATGCCGATGTGACGGCTAGCTAACAAATCGGTTTTCATGTCTTAATGATTTATGATTAATGATTTCTGAATTATGAGTTCTGATTTATGCTTTCTTATGTTTTTCCGATTTATAAACCTCAATTAGCCGCAACACCTACTCCATCCGCACGGCAAATCATAAATCAGAATTCATAACTCATTAAATCTTCTCTTATCTAAAAAATGGGTTTTCAGCTTTCTCCATTCCGATCGTCGTAGGAGCACCGTGTCCGGGGTAAACGACAGTTTCGTTGGGGAGGACAAACAGACGGCTACAAATGTGCTCTATCAGTTCATCGAAGTTGCCTCCTGTGAGATCGGCACGACCGATACTGCCCTGAAACAGGACGTCGCCGGAGAACATGCAGTTGTCTTCCTTGCAATAGTACACCAAGCTACCGGGTGAATGTCCGGGCACATGTATCGCTTCCAGTTTGGTATGTCCGAAAGTGATAATATCTCCGTCATGCAGGTATTTGCCCAGTGGTACAGGTTCCTCCTGTAACTGAAAACCAAACATTCTGCTTTGTTTCGGTGCTTCGTCAATCCAGTACTCATCCGCTTTGTTTGCTTCTGCCGATAATCCGAATTCTTTCAGCATGAACGGATTTCCGAAGATATGATCCAGGTGCAAATGAGTATTCAGCAGATGCTTTACATTCAGCTCATTGGTAAGAATGAACTTTTTCAGAGCCTGCTTTTCCTCTTCATAAAAACAGCCGGGATCGATTACGACTGCTTCTTTAGTGTCATCCCATAATACGTAGCAGTTTACGGGAAACATATTAAATTCAAATCTCTTTATTTTCATGGTTTCTTTATGAT
>NC_021017.1:841969-851915 GCF_000210075.1 Bacteroides xylanisolvens XB1A | reverse complement strand
TTTATCATCTATCAGAACATATAGTCTTGTTTAAATCGGAACATATACCACTTTCTTAGTTTGAAAGAACTCTTCTTCGAAACTATCGCTCAAGTTATGAATGACCGTTTTATGCTTGAACGGCATCGTTTCATGCTCCAGTTCGCCACCTTTGAGACAGATCAGTCCGTTGGGTAATGCATTCTGTTGTTTTGAAGAGATATTCTTTTTGATAATCTTAATCAAATCCGCCAAAGGCATTACGGCACGGCTGACAACAAAGTCGAACGTTCGTTTCTCCTCTTCTGCGCGGGCATGACGGAATGTTACATTTTTCAGTCCGATAGCGTTTGCCACTTCGGTTGCTACCCGTACTTTTTTGCCGATACTGTCCACGAGGTGAAATGTCACTTCGGGAAATAAGATGGCTAAAGGAATACCGGGGAAACCTCCTCCTGTACCCAGGTCCATAATGCTGGTTCCGGGGCGAAATTGGATTGTTTTGGCAATGCCTAACGAATGGAGCACGTGATGCTCATATAAATTCTCGATGTCCTTGCGGGAGATTACGTTGATTTTAGAATTCCAGTCAATGTAGAGGTCGTATAGAGCTGCAAACTGTTTGCGCTGCTCTTCCGTCAGATCAGGAAAATATTTCAGTATGATTTCCACTGTTTGAGTTTTGAGTTATAAGTTTTGAATGATAGATGTGGATGAATATCCTATTCTGTCACACGGGAGTGATAACAATAGGATATTCATTGGTGTTCAGCTTTTTATGAAATTTAATTTTTCAGTTCTCCTAGAATTGGGTTACTGCCTAGTAAATGCTCCATCATAGAAAATGGGATTGTTACCTTTACAGGTCCCATAGAATAAGGAGTGATATCGTATACATTATAATAGAAGGTGATTCCTTCTTTGCTTAGATAGAAATTTTCTGTCGGAGCGATGTCCCCGGTGGAAGCATATCCCATATCTTCCAATGCTTCGTGAGTGTTCACTTTATTGTCCGCCATGAGCTGGTTCCAGATCAGGTCGGTCAATGCGTCTTTGTAGTCTCCGACAAAAATATCATCAAGACGGAGCGGGCGCATCAGGGTGAGGTCCATGTTCAGGAAAGTAGCCATGTAAATGCCATGTGCACCTCCGGTATATTCGTTGTAGTCGATACGATATACAAGCAGGTCTTTATCATACAGTTGTACGTGGCTCTCTATACCTTTATAATAAGAATACCAAGCTCCGATGGAAGATTCGTCTTCCTTGTCTTTCTCGTCCTCGGCATACATCGGCTCGAGGTCGCGGCGGTATTCGCTGATATAGTTCTCGGTATATTGCTTTACAACTTCTTCCGGCTTTTCGCCGATGTATTTATCACCGAAGCAGGCCGAAATGAAATAAGAATTCAAACTATCTTTCAGCATATCATCCGATGATTTTACCGGATAGGCAAAATTAATAATAATATTGCAGGCCGGTTTGGCTGTATCACTGAAGAGGTGTGCTGTCTCATTCACTTGAATGCTATCAAACTGTAACGCACCTGTGTTTTTGTTCATCTTGTCATGACAAGAAAACAAAAAGCCGCTTACCGAAAGTATAATTGCAAGCAGACTGACATATTGTTTTTTCATACCCGTTTTTTCTATAAATTCAACATTTGTATTATCATTCACTATTGACAAATATAGATGAAATTCGTGAATCGGGCTAATAAAAACAGAAAAATTTGCAGCTATTTATCCTCTAAAACAGGATTGCCGGATACCATCCACACGTCAATGCTTGCAAACTTTAGTGATATCCACGGTGAATCCATCTTCAGCAGGCATAAATTTCCCTTTCATTTTCAGAAATTCGATAAGGGTATCTACGTCCATTTAGAAACTGTAACATATGTGACAAAACTGCATATTATTCATTGGAAGTTGAAAACAACCATTTCGCTATGCGTTCCTATTCTGAAAGGCGGTCCCCAAAGAGACAATCCGGAAGACACGTACACGTGGCTGTTTCCCCATTGGCGGTAACCGTGGCTTTGCTCGAATATATAATCAGTCACCCAATTAATAGGCCATACCTGTCCGTGATGTGTGTGTCCGCTGAATTGCAGGTCGACGCCGGCATCTTCTGTTTCTTTCAGGTTGAAGGGTTGATGATCCAGCAAGATGATAGGTTTGCTTTTATCAACATTCGCCATCAGTTCTTGCAGGGAACGGCGTTTGCGATTATGATGGTCATCGCGGCCTATCAGTTGTATGCCGTTGGGGAGTGTCACTACTGAATCACGCAAAAGTTGTATCGGAGTATTCTTTATATATCGGATACTTTCATCGATTCCACTAATGTATTCGTGATTACCAAGAACCATGTAGATGCCCATAGGAGCTTTCAACTCGGCCAGTTCTTCCGCCATATTCTCTGTATAAAGAGGTACAACACTGTTATCAATTAAGTCGCCACTAATCAGTATCAAGTCGGGATGCTGTGCATTTATCATTTCCACATACTTCTTCAGTGAGGCTTTTCCTGTGCCGTTTCCCAGATGAACATCGCTTATCGCGACGATTTTTAACTGCGTGAGAAGTATCTTCATTTTGTTTATTAGTTAAAATGTTGACTATATTGGTTTCCGGATGGTGATAGTTGTATAGCCCATATCCCAGCAATCCTAATGTAAACACCAAAGACAGATAAAAACGATATTTGCAGACAACCTTGAATAATCTCAATATATCAAACAACAGCAGGAATAATGCCATGTATAGGGTAAATATCAGCCAACTTGTTCCAATGATGTACATCGAATGGGAGATAAGGACAGGCATTTCCAGGTTACGGGCTAACATCGTGCCGAAGAAAGATAAGGCACATGTCCAAAATAAAACGGTTAAGAGTAATTTTACTCCAAGCGGTTTTACTTTCAGAGCCTGCGTCGCTCTGATAAATATGTAGGTATTCCCTGCCAGATAAAGAGTGATAATGAGGAGTAGATATGTAAGCATAGCGTTTACTTAAAAAAACAATGAATTTATTCGTGGCAAAGATAGGTTTTATTGTTGAGTAAAAAGAGTTAATAGTGCTGATATGACCCTAAAATAGCCAAATAATGAACGGGAAATATGTCTGCAATGAATTGGTATTCAATCTACTGATGATGGAATACGAGGTTATTGGGGGAAGAACCGGTAAGAAATGCATGTATATCTATAGTTTTGAATGAGGATTGAATCTTAATTACGAAAATAGATAGGAAAATTTGTTTTTATTCTTATCTTTGTCCTCTGAAATGAAAAGACTAGCCTACATAACAGCACTAATCCTTTCTCTCCTGATTATCTATTCAGGAGGCGGAGTCTCTATTGTGCGTTATTGCTGTGCCCGTTGTGAGACAGTGCAGAGCTGCTGTGATACAGGCTGTCCGAAGTGTAAAAAGTCTCATACTTGCGATTCAAAGAAAAACTGCAAAGAAAAAGGTTGTACGGCTACGATTTATAAGCTCGACCTGATGAAACACTCTACGGAACTGACCGTATCAGTTTTGGCAGTCGATCTTTTATGTGAGCATTTCTGCTATCTGCTGACTCCGACCTATGCGGATAAACCGGTAGAATTTGATAGTCTGACCTCTCCGCCACCTCTCTGCTCGAGGCAGATGCTGGCGTTATATTCCACTTACATTATTTAGCCACTATTTCTTTCTTATTTAATCCTTTACTTTCAATAGAACATGAAAGTAAAGCAGCACTGAATGCAACTAAGTTGCATGAGAAATGAATTAATTTTGTATCTCGAAAGTAACTTTAGAAAGAATGAAATATATGATAATAGGACTGTTCCTGTTATTTGCCGGCAATATATATGCGCAAGTACGGGGAACAGTGAAAGATAGTACCGGGGAGGCTATTCCGGGTGCCAATGTGTTCTGGATGAATACAGGACAAGGAGTGACAACGAAAGAGGATGGTAGTTTTTCTATCACTAAACCTTCCAAAAGCCACATGCTGATTGTCAGTTTTATCGGTTTTCAGAACGACACGATTCATGTGAGCAGTAAAAATCAACAACTGGATATTGTGCTTCGTGATGGAGTGGAACTGAATGAAGTAAATATTGTCACTCGTAAACTGGGAACGATGAAATTGCGCAGTAGCGTGATGAACGAAGACATGATAAGCAGTGCCGAATTGAGTAGAGCCGCTTGTTGTAACCTGGGGGAAAGTTTTGTGACGAACCCTTCAGTAGATGTGAGTTATTCCGATGCGGCAACAGGAGCCAAACAAATTAAATTGTTGGGGCTGTCCGGCACTTATGTGCAGATGTTGACGGAAAACATTCCGAATTATCGGGGAGCCGCCGCTCCTTATGGATTAGGATATGTCCCCGGCCCGTGGATGCAAAGCATACAGGTTTCCAAAGGAACATCTTCGGTAAAGAATGGCTATGAAGCCATCACAGGACAGATAAACGTAGAATTTAAGAAACCGCAGTTGCCGGAAGCCGATTGGGTGTCTGCCAATCTTTTTGCAAGCACTACCAACCGGTATGAAGCCAATGCGGACGCTACATTGAAAATTTCCAAACGATGGAGCACTTCTCTGCTGGCACATTACGAAAATGAGACCAAGGCGCATGATGGTAATGATGATGGATTTGTGGATATTCCGCAGGTGGAACAATATAATGTGTGGAACCGGTGGGCATATATGGGCGACCATTATGTTTTTCAGGCAGGTATCAAAGCCCTTTCTGAAACACGTACCAGCGGACAGGCCAATCATGGAGGAACAATGCACTCCGGTGATCTGTATAAAGTAGGGATCGATACAGAACGCTATGAATTCTTCACCAAGAATGCCTATATCTTTAATAAGGAGAAGAATACGAACCTGGCTTTGATTCTTTCCACCACTTTACATAATCAGGATGCTACGTATGGACGCAAACTGTATAATGTGGATCAAACCAACGTCTATGCTTCGCTGATGTTTGAAACAGAATTTAATCCGCAAAATAGTTTCTCCGCAGGGGTGAGCTTCAATTATGACGCTTATGACCAACATTACCGTTTGGAAAATACAACGGACAATCCTCTCAAAGCCTTTGAAAAGGAAGCTGTTCCCGGTGCTTACGTGCAATATACGTTGAACCTGAATGATAAATGGATGGTAATGGCCGGTCTGCGTGGTGATTACAGTAACCAACATGGTTTCTTCGTGACTCCGCGTGCGCATCTTAAGTACAATCCGAATGATTATGTGAATTTCCGTCTTTCTGCCGGAAAAGGGTATCGTACCAATCATGTGTTGGCGGAAAACAACTACCTGCTTTCCAGCAGTCGTAAGGTGGAAATAGCAAAGAACCTGGATATGGAAGAAGCGTGGAATTACGGTGCCAGCGTCTCTACTTATATCCCTATATTCGGCAAAACGCTGAATGTGAATGCAGAATACTATTATACGGATTTCCTGAAACAAGTGATCGTAGATATGGATAGCAACCCCCATGAAGTAGCTTTCTACAATTTGGATGGACGCTCTTATTCGCATGTGTTCCAAGTGGAAGCAAGTTATCCTTTCTTCAAAGGATTCACCCTGACAGGTGCTTACCGGCTCACGGATGCGAAAACGACCTACAAAGGTGAACGAATGGAGAAACCGCTGACCAGCAAATATAAAGGACTACTCACGGCCTCTTACCAAACTCCGCTGGGAATATGGCAGTTTGACGCCACACTGCAACTGAATGGCGGCGGCAGGATGCCTACTCCTTATGAGTTGGGAGACGGACAGTTGTCTTGGGAACGTCGTTATGGCAGTTTTGAGCAGTTGAGCTTGCAGGTGACCCGTTACTTCCGCCGCTGGTCTATCTACGTAGGAGGCGAGAACCTGACAAATTTCAAACAAAAGAATCCGATTATCGATGCGGCAAATCCCTGGGGGAACAATTTTGATTCTACCATGATTTGGGGACCGGTGCACGGAGCAAAAGGATATATCGGAATACGTTTTAACTTAGCTAGAAATAGTGAGTAAAAGCAGGAAATAGCGAATGAAAGAAACGATTGCATAATAAAGAATATTAATTTTAAACTGATAAGAAAAATGAGAACAAAAAGATGGATGGCCACTTGCGTGGTGGCTCTTTTGAGTGTAACAGCTGTATTGGCAAAAGATATTCGTGTTGTTGTATTTAAAGTGTCGCAGATGCACTGTGAGAAATGCGAAAAGAAAGTAAAGGACAATATGCGTTTTGAGAAAGGGCTGAAGGATATTTCGACCGAAGTAAAAACGAAAATGGTAACCATTACGTATGACGCTGAAAAAACGAATGTAAAGAAGTTGCAGGCAGGGTTTAATAAGTTCAGTTATGAAGCCGAATTTGTAAAAGAAACAAAGAAAGACGATCAGAAGGCTGATAAGAAGTAATTGAACAAATACCTGTATTAGCTTGTTTCTATAAACAAACAAGGGTTCTTCCCCAACTTCTTTTTCGAGAGGAGGGGAAGGCCGTAAACAATAATTATATGGGTAACACAACAAAAAAGGCATTTCCTGTGCTTAATATGCATTGTGCAGGATGTGCCAATAATGTAGAAAGAACAGTAAAAAAATTGCCGGGAGTCATTGAGGCTTCCGTTAATTTTGCTACCAATACATTGACCGTTTCTTATGAGAAAGAGCAGCTGACTCCCGGAGAGATTCGTGCGGCTGTGCTTGCGGCAGGTTATGATCTGATTGTGGAAGAAGCCCACAAAGAAGAACGCCGGGAAGAGGAACAGCATAAGCGTTACACTCGTTTGAAGTGGAAGGTGATTGGTGCGTGGATTTTGGTAGTACCGTTATTGGTATATTCCATGATACTGATGCATGTGCCATACTCTAATGAGATTCAAATGGTACTTGCTATCCCTGTTATGGTCTTTTTCGGAGGCGGTTTCTTCACCGGAGCCTGGAAACAGGCTAAATTAGGACGGAGCAATATGGATACTTTGGTTGCGCTTAGTACTTCCATTGCTTTTCTGTTCAGTCTGTTCAACACTTTCTTCCCCGAATTCTGGTATGACCGCGGATTGGAACCGCATGTCTATTATGAGGCTTCTGCGGTGATTATCGCTTTCGTTCTTACCGGAAAGTTGATGGAGGAACGTGCCAAAGGAAATACCTCGACAGCCATTCGTAAGTTGATGGGAATGCAGCCTAAAGCGGCTCGTGTTCTGCGCAATGGAGTGGAGGAGGAGATCTTGATTGAAAAACTTCAGGTAGGTGATTTGGTGGTTGTACGCCCGGGAGAGCAAATACCTGTGGACGGTCAGCTTTCCGAAGGCGACTCGTATGTCGATGAAAGTATGATTAGCGGTGAACCGGTTCCGGTAGAAAAGAAGAAAGGTGATAAAGTATTGGCAGGGACGATCAACCAGCGTGGCTCATTTATCATTCGTGCCGCACAGGTAGGCAGTGAAACCGTGCTTGCCCGTATTATCTCTATGGTGCAGGAAGCGCAGGGTAGCAAAGCTCCCGTACAGCGCATTGTCGATCGTATTACGGGGATTTTTGTACCTGTCGTATTGGGCATTGCCATTCTGACATTTGTATTGTGGGTCACCATTGGTGGTAGTGAATATATCTCTTATGGTATTTTGTCGGCTGTTTCTGTTCTTGTCATTGCTTGTCCATGTGCTTTGGGGCTTGCTACACCTACTGCGTTGATGGTGGGTATAGGTAAAGCTGCCAGCCAGCATATTCTGATTAAAGATGCAGTGGCTTTGGAACAAATGCGCAAAGTAGATGTCGTTGTTCTGGATAAAACGGGAACACTGACTGAAGGACATCCTACAGCTACCGGATGGTTATGGGCGCAGTCGCAGGAACCACATTTCAAAGATGTACTTTTAGCTGCGGAAATGAAATCGGAGCATCCGCTTGCCGGCGCTATTGTCTCTGCGCTTCAGGACGAAGAAAAAATAAAACCTGCCGCGTTGGATAGCTTTGAAAGCATTACGGGAAAAGGAATCAAAGCCTCGTATGAGGGACATACTTACTGGGTAGGTAGTCATAAACTCCTGAAAGATTTCAGTGCGACAGTAAGCGATGTGATGGCTGAAATGCTGGTTCACTATGAATCGGACGGTAACGGCATCATTTACTTTGGACGTGAAAACGAGTTGCTGGCTATCATTGCTGTTTCCGACCCGATAAAGGCTACTTCTGCCGAAGCAGTGAAGGAACTGAAACGTCAAGGGATTGACATCTGTATGCTGACGGGGGACGGACAACGGACTGCACTAGCCGTTTCTTCCCGTTTAGGAATCGAACGTTTTGTTGCCGACGCTCTACCGGACGATAAGGCCGAATTTGTACGTGAGCTTCAAATGCAGGGAAAGAAGGTTGCGATGGTGGGCGATGGTATCAATGATTCGCAGGCACTGACATTGGCTGACGTCAGCATTGCCATGGGAAAAGGAACTGATATTGCTATGGACGTGGCTATGGTGACTTTGATGACATCGGACTTGTTGCTGCTTCCTAAAGCCTTCCAGTTGTCAAAGCAGACGGTCAAACTGATTCATCAGAATCTTTTCTGGGCGTTTATTTACAACCTGATTGGTATTCCTATTGCTGCCGGTATCTTGTTCCCGCTGAATGGTTTGCTGTTGAATCCGATGCTGGCAAGTGCCGCAATGGCGTTCTCCAGTGTGAGCGTAGTGCTCAATTCGTTGAGTTTGGGACGAAAATAAGAAACGAACTATAAAAAGACAGGAACCTGTAAGCTGTAAACGATGAATGGCAAGCTGTTATTTATGAACAGCGAACTGTAAATAATAGACGGTGAATACTTTGCGGATAATGCGCAATTTATTCACCGTTCATTGTTTTGCAACTCACCATTTATGTTTTCTATCGTTCTTCGTGAAAATTATCTGTTTCTAAAGTCCAATGGTGTCATTCCTACATATCGTCTGAAATACTTGCCAAAGAAAGAGGCGCTGGGGAAGTTTAGAGAATATGCTATCTCTTGGATAGTCATATTGGTACCTTTCAGTTTGGCTTTAGCATCCATGATAACGATATAAGCAATGGTGTCCAAAACACTTTTACCTGTCACTTGTCTCACAGTCGTGCTTAAATGTTGAAGAGATATTCCTAGTTTATCTGCGTAGAATTGTGCACGACGTTCGTTTTTATAATTCTCGGTGATGGCTTGAATCAGTTCCCGGCAGATTTCCTTTTTGCGGTTCGAACTGCTGTTTTCGCCCGGAAATTTATGATATATCAGTCGTATGCTTGTCAGGATAGTCTGAAGAGACAATTCGACCAATTCAGAATCCATTTCGAAGTTCTCATTGCAACTGGCCCGTGATAATAGAGCAAAATAGTCTTTCAGATAACTGGCTACTTCTTCATTAAGAGGAACTACCGGCTGTTCTATCAGTTTGGGGTATGCGTTACCAATATTCTTCATCAGATTGATCCGTCCGGTACAATGAGCAGAGAAGCCGGCAAAGCAAAGGCATACTTTTTCCGTTCTTTCCCGAAACTGAATGATTGTTCCCGGTAATAATGTTATTAAGTCATTGGGGTGAATTTCGTAATCAAGCAGATTGATGGAGGCTTTCATCGAACCTTCGGTACAGATGGCAACAATACATGCTTGCAACCGGCAAGATTGCTTGTAAATATTGAGAATGTCTTCTGTTACATTCGTCCATGCTAATACTTCGGTAGGCAAGTCTACCTGTGGAAAGTCCATTTTCATAGTTGTGTTTGTTATATTGGGCCAACAAATGTACGCATTTTCTTTTTATTTCTTACCTTTGTTTTTATGAAAACATTTTTTATTGATTGGAATTTGATACCATACGCCGAAGCATGGCAACGGCAGACAGAATGGTTTGATAACATTGTCCGGGCAAAAGTTCAGGGCGAGAGTTATGAAAACCGTATTGTGATGTGCGAACATCCCC
>NC_021017.1:824226-841661 GCF_000210075.1 Bacteroides xylanisolvens XB1A | reverse complement strand
ATGTGCGAACATCCCCATGTTTATACATTAGGACGTAGCGGGAAAGAAAATAATATGCTGTTGAGTGATGAACAACTGAAAGCAATTGATGCCACCCTTTATCATATTGATCGGGGAGGGGACATTACTTATCATGGTCCGGGACAACTGGTGTGTTATCCGATAGTAAACCTGGAAGAATTTCAGTTAGGATTGAAAGAGTACGTTCATTTGCTGGAAGAAGCGGTGATTCGGGTATGTGCTTCTTATGGCATTGAGGCCGGACGTTTGGCGAAAGCGACAGGAGTCTGGTTGGAAGGTGATACGCCTCGTGCGCGTAAGATTTGTGCTATCGGAGTGAGGAGCAGCCATTATGTCACGATGCATGGACTGGCTCTGAATGTGAATACCGATTTACGTTATTTCAGTTATATCCACCCTTGCGGATTTATAGATAAAGGCGTCACTTCTCTTCGTCAGGAATTAAAGCACGATGTGCCGATGGACGAAGTGAAGCAACGCCTCGAAGAGGAACTTAGAAAACTATTCCAACTCCCAGTTGCCAGGTGCGGCGCATAAAGCAATCTTTATCAGCCAAGGCGTATGAGAAGTCTGCACGTATCGGCCAGAAGTTTATTCCGCAGCCTAGGGTGCCGTAGTTGCCTACTCCTTTGTCTTTGTCTCCGAAATGGTATCCCGCACGGACAACACCATATTTCAGGAAATTATATTCGGCTCCTATGCCAGCCTGGAGATGACGGATTTCAGAAGGGAGCAGATAGTTGAAGTCGAGCGCAACCTGCAAACGGTTTTCTATGCTGAATGGCAGGTCGATTGTACCTCCCAATCCTAATCTGGCGGGTAACTTTTGTCCGTCCAGCTTTTTGCCTAAGTTGGCAGCTTGGAAACCAATGCTCCAGGAAGCCATTTCGTCCAATAAAGCCATATTGCGATAGTAGGTCGCGCCGAAGTCCAGACAAACGCTATTCTTGCTGTCTGCGTTTTCCGCGGCTTTGGCTTGCAGGTATCTGAACGTTAATGAAAGAGACAGATTTTTGGCTACATTTCTGAAATAAGCAGCTTCTAAATCCCAGATATGAGGACGGTAATCGAGCACCTTAGGATCTTTGAAATGCCGGAAACCTACAGCAAATCCATGTATGCCTTCCCTTCCGATCCGGTAGAAAAGAGAGGCGCTATGTAGCGCATAATCTTGGTTGATCTTAGCGTATGAATAACTCGCACCCATCACTTCTTGTGAGAAAGCGATGGTAGAAGCATTATGAAAAATAGCTGTACTACCGTTGTCGGTGGTAGCTAATCCTGTACCTGCCATACCTGCCGATTGGGCGTCCGGAGTAAGTTCCAGAAAATAGGCGCTTGCCATTTCTTGTGCTCCCAGCAAAGTGGGGAATAAGCACGAGGCGAGAAGGAAATGTTTTACTCGTTTCATAATCAGTTATTTTTAGAGTGAGACATCCGGACAACACGTATGCCTGTCCACGATTTATTGTTGTTTAGCATGTGATTGAGAGGTTCGTCGCTGACAACTACTTTTCCCAATGTAGAAGAAGCGTGCAGCAGGTGCAGTTTTCCCTCTTTATATTCTGCTATTCCCACATGAGCAATGTCCAGTCCGGGCATCTTCGTTGTAATAGCAATAATGTCTCCATTCATGATCCAGGGCAATCCGGCTTCCGGCAGTTCGCTTTTCGGCAACCAATGTACGACTTTTCCGGAGATTGCTTTTTCATATTCGGCCATTTGTCGTACATTTTCCGGCGAATCAGCCAATTTTTTATATTGCTTGGGATGGGTAGACATATACGAAAGAGAGATTTTCTGGGTATGCGCACTGTTTTTGGCAGTAATATCGGTGAGGAATCCGTGGCGGATTCCGTTCTCTATCCATTCGGAAGTATAATGCAACCGGGAAGGATAACCGTTGATGATGCCGTCCCGATAACGTATTTTTTGCAGATTGTCGGCAAAGGAAGAACCGAGTGCCTGTGCCAACGTGTATTCTACGAAAGTGAGGCAATCTACGGCATCAGTCCGGATCACTAATGATTCTTCTCCGTCTTGATCTAATGTGTTAGCCACGTATTTAGTTCCCAGGTAAGATTTCCCGATTCGTAACATGGGTTCGGGGTTTTCCGGGAATACAACGCCGTCGCGCAACCATTTCTCCAATTCCTGTGTCCATTGTTGCTTATATTTAAAATGATCCTTAAATCCCCAGCCATGTCCTCCGGTAGGATAAACATGGAGAGTTGCCGGAACCTTGTTTTTCTGTAAAGCAAGGTAATAGTTTACTCCGTGGTAAGGTGGTACGGAAGGGTCGTCGGAGGTAAGAGCGATAAATGCTTGTGGAGTATCGGGCGTTACTTGCAATTCGGCAGAAAACTTCTGTATTTGTTCCATTGTTGGATTTTTGCCGAGCAATGCAGTTCTTGTATTTCCACGGGTGACTTGCATCATCGTAACCACCGGATAAAGTAATATCTGAAAGTCCGGACGTGTTTCCGAATTGTAGTGAGTGGCAAGTGTAGCAGTTAAATGCCCTCCCGCAGAGGCTCCCATTAATCCCACCTTGTAAGGATTGACATTCCATTCTTTGGCATGTTGACGTACCATGCGAATGGCTTGTTCGGCGTCTGATACGGGGACTTCCCAATGTCCGTTCGGCATCCGGTATTTTAATACTATATAGGTAATACCTTGTCCGCAGAACCAGGGAGCCATATCATACCCCTCACCATCCATGCCTAATCCACGATACCCGCCTCCGGGACACATGATAATAGCCATTCCATTCGGCTTTTCCGGGTGGTAGACCGTCAGGGTGGGATGCGTGACATTCGTGACAAAATGAGGACGCGTTTCCTGCTCCTCTCCGGTTAGTCCACTGGAGTTGGGAGCACCGTCGGGCCACAAAGGTAGCTCGACGGGCTGCTGCGCAAATGATATGGCAGTTACAAGTGATACTATAATGGATAATAGTCTCCTCATAATGATTTATTTAACTTTCATTGAAGCCTTTATAAAGTAAAGAATCAGTAAGGCATACGCTCCTAATGCCAACACTTCTGACCAAGTATTGTTCAACCATGCCTCATTAACCAGATTGATTCCACCAAAGCGCATCGCGGCACTGATTACTCCCATCAATGCACCTCCGGCAATGAAACCGGATGCCAGTAAAGTTCCTTTTTCACCTCTTTCCGTATTCAGAGATGCATCTTTGCTACGAGTTGTAACAAACCAATTCACTGCTCCACCCACTACCAGCGGTACATTCAGTTCCAATGGAATAAACATACCCAATGCGAAAGCTAATGCAGGAATTTTACAAAGAGTCAGAATAATTGCTAAGACAGCCCCAATGCCATATAACAACCAGGGTGCACCTACACCGCTCATTAGTGGTTCGATCACGGCCGCCATCGCATTTGCTTGCGGAGCAGCCAATGCGCCACTTGTAAATCCGTATGTCTTATTCAGGATAATCATTACACCGCCTACTGTTGCAGCCGATACGATTGTTCCCAAGAACTTCCATGTTTCCTGTTTGGCAGGCGTACTTCCGAGCCAGTAACCAATCTTCAAGTCGGTGATAAAACCTCCTGCCATCGACAGCGCGGTACATACTACGCCACCCATTACCAATGCGGCAACCATGCCCGAAGGACCTTTCAGTCCGACAGCTACCATCACTACGGAAGCCAATATCAGTGTCATCAATGTCATTCCCGAAACCGGATTAGTACCAACAATCGCAATGGCATTAGCTGCTACTGTGGTGAACAGGAAAGAGATCCCGGCAACCAGAACAATGGCTACCAATGTATGCAACAGATTCCCTTGCATGACATCAAGATAGAAGAATAATACGATTAATATCAGTGTGATGATGGAACCGATGGCGATAATTTTCATAGAAAGATCCCGTTGTGTGCGGATAATGCTTTTCTCTACATTCCCTTTACCGCCCATCTCTTTGGCTGCCAGCCCGACAGCGCTCTTGATGATGCTCCAGGAACGGATAATACCGATCACACCTGCCATAGCGATACCACCGATACCGATGCTCTTGGCATAATATTTGAATATTTCTTCCGGACTCATCATACCTACGGTAGAGGTGATTTCCGGATTCCATGCATTCAGTACACTGTCACCCCAGATAGCAGACATTCCCGGAATGATAATCCACCACACAGCCAGTGAACCGGCACAAATGATGGAAGCATATTTCAGTCCGACGATATATCCCAAACCAAGCACAGCGGCACCGGTGTTTACCTTGAATACTAATTTTGCCTTTTCTGCCAGCATTTCTCCGGCACTGCAAACACGGGTAGTAAAATTCTCGTTCCACCATCCGAATGTCGCTACGATGAAGTCATATAATCCGCCGATCATACCTGCCATCAATAACGGTTTGGCCTGACTGCCCCCTTTTTCGCCGGAGATCAACACCTGTGTAGTAGCTGTTGCTTCCGGGAAAGGATATTTTCCATGCATGTCGCTGACGAAGTATTTACGGAAAGGAATCAGGAATAGAATACCCAATACGCCACCCAATAAAGAGCTGATGAATACCTGCATGAAGGTAACCGTCATCTCGGGATATTTAGCTTGGAGAATATAAAGAGCGGGAAGGGTGAAGATCGCTCCGGCAACGATTACTCCGGAACAAGCTCCGATAGACTGGATAATCACATTTTCGCCCAACGCATTTTTTCTTTTGGCAGCTCCGGAAACTCCTACGGCAATGATCGCAATTGGAATAGCTGCTTCAAATACCTGTCCGACCTTCAACCCCAGATAGGCAGCGGCGGCCGAAAAAAGGATTGCCATGGCAATACCCCATGCTACTGACCAGATATTAACTTCCGGATAATTTTTAGAGGGACCCATCAACGGGTTGTACACTTCCCCAGGTTTCAACTCTCTGAACGCATTCTCGGGTAACCCGGTGAATTTGTCTTCTTCTTGTTTCATAGTTTTTATAATTTGCTAATGTGTTAATTTACATTTCCGTCCTCAAAGTAAACAAAAAAAAAGGAGAACCGAAAGATTCTCCTTTATGTAATAGTCTATTTTTTCCTACTTTGCATCTTTTGCCGTCATATCGCCTTCGATATACAATCTTACCATCTCTGTTTTGGCGTTGGTACGCAAGGTGATTGATTTTTTGAAATGTCCCGGATATTTGCCTGTTCCGTTATAAGTCACCTTGATTGTTCCTTTTTTACCCGGCATGATGGGCTCCTTTGTATATTCGGGTACTGTACATCCGCAAGAGGCTACAGCCTGATGGATCACCAGCGGGGCATCGCCGATATTAGTAAAGGTAAATGTGCAACTGACAACCGGGCTGTTTTCAGAAAACTTACCGAAATCGTGAGTTGTTTTGTCAAACTTGATATCTGCATTTGTTTGTGCAAATGCAAAGCTTACGCCCATTACTAACAGCGTCATTAAAAAAAGTATCTTTTTCATTTTTCCTTCTCTTTTTGATTACAAACGACAAAGATAATGCTTTTCCCCTAAAATATACTTTATGGAGTGCGAAATAGTATTAAACGATTCTCTTTTGCTATTTTGAGAGTTGGAATCCGAGCATCATTCCATCGTAATTTTCGGCCAGTGAACTAACTGTTTTCAGTGCGGTACTGCTACTTTTGCTACCGATGAAAGCCATTAGTTTCAACAGTTTGTCCGAGTTGAACAGTAACTCCAGTGAGCTGGAACTGCAATTTACTTTAGCGTGCAGATTCAGAAGTTTCAAATACTTCAAATCAACTTGTTTGGTTGAAGCATTGTAAGAGTAAGTGCCTTTCAATGTTTTCTTACCCACCGTGCTGGTGAAAGTACTGTCGGCATTGAAAGTGAAGCTCATTTGGCCGTCTTTAATACCTATTTTGCTTAATTGTTCGTTCAGCTTATTTTCAGCCATAGTAGCTGCGGCAGCTCCGCCTGCTTTCATTAGTAAGTTATCCGATTCGAACTCTACCGCCGAACCTTTGTAGCTCCATGTTCCGGTCATGTCGATAGATTCGGTGGTTCCGGTGATGGCATTTACTACTTTTGAAATGTTGTCCTTATTAAATAAGTCGGACCATGATTGCGCCTGGCTGTTAGTTGCCGTTAGCATAAATACTGCCATAAAGGCAATAGGTAAAAAACTCTTTTTCATTTTCATTCTTCTTTCATTTAACATTGAGATCCTTGTTTATGTTTTCTATGTAGTTGAGTATATCCATACGTCCTGTGCGGTCTTCCGAGGAAGATACGAAGTGAGGAGGGAGCTCTTCCCATTGTTTGCCCAACTCACGTAAATAGGCATTGATATTCATTTTTAAACGTCCACCTTTTAGCTTGTCGGCTTTGGTAAAGATGATAGAGAAAGGGATACCGTTCTCGCCCAGCCATTCCATAAACTCGAGGTCTATTTTTTGAGGTTCCAGCCGGCTGTCTATCAGGACAAAGAGGTTGGTCATTTGCTCCCGTTCCAAAATATAATCTTCGATTATAGTGCGTATCTGGTCTTTCCCTTTCTGTCCGCGTCGGGCGTAGCCATATCCCGGAAGGTCGACGAGATACCAATTCTTATTGATAAGGAAGTGGTTGATTAACATCGTTTTTCCCGGAGTAGAGGAGGTCATGGCCAGACCTTTACGACTGGTCAACATATTGATAAGACTTGATTTTCCCACATTCGAACGGCCTATAAAGGCATATTCCGGGAAAATGCCGGCCGGGCATTTCTTCACGTCCGTATTGCTAATCACAAATTCAGCACTTGTTATTTCCATTTTCTTGTCATTTATTTCTTTGTAACATCGTTTTTCCCTTTTTTAGACATGCAGATTAACCCCGCAAAGGTAAGCGTTCCATTTAACATTAGCAATTCATAACCGAATTTATATCCGGTTTCTTTTCCAATCCACCAGTCGGCAAGATAGCAGAGCAGGGGTGAAAAGATGGCTATGAGAGGAATCCACCGGTCGTTCGTTTGCCTGCGTGTAAAAAGTCCGAAAGCAAACATTCCGAGCAGGGGGCCGTATGTGTAGGAGGCGATGATATATATGGCGTCAATAACGCTCTTATTATTAAGTATTTCTACCAGGCAGATGAAGAATGCCAATAAGACTGATAACGATAAATGCACTTTGCCTCTTTTGCGACGTGCCGTTTCTTCTGTGTCTTTTTCCGTATTCAGCAGGTCTACGCATACACTGGTTGTCATGGCTGTCAGGGCGGAATCCGAGTTGCTGAAAGCTGCTGCGATAATGCCGATTGTAAAAAGTACCAATACGGATTGTCCCAGATAACCTTGGGCTGCAAACATGGGTAGTATATCATCATTCATGGCTGGCAGTTCGAGTTGCATCTGTCCCGCTAGCGCTATCAATAGAATTCCCAGGCATAGAAAAAGGAAATTTAGCGGAATGAATGAGAAGCCGTAGCAGTACATGTTTTTTTGTGCTTCCCGGAGGTTCCGGCAAGAAAGATTCTTTTGCATCATATCCTGATCCAGTCCGGTCATTACGATGACGATGAAGATACCACTGAAAAACTGTTTGAAGAAGTTCTGTCGGGATATCCAGTCGTCAAATACAAAAATACGGCTGTGTTCGCTGTTTTGGATTGTTTGCACAATGCCGCTGAAGTTAAGGTCTAATCTTTGGATTGTAAAGTAGATGATAAAAATCAGAGCGGCAATCAGGCAAAATGTTTGCAAGGTATCTGTCCACACGATGGTCTTTATTCCGCTTTTATGAGTATATATCCATACCAATGCAACCGAACCGACAGCAATCAGCCAAAAGGGGACGTGCATTTCCTGAAATACATACGTATGGAGAATGAGGCATACCAGATAAAGTTTGGCTGCGGTTCCCAACATGCGTGACAGCAGAAAGAAAAAGGAACCGGTGCGATAGGCACGCACTCCGATGCGGGTGCCGAGGTATCCGTAGATACTTGTCAGATTCAATTTATAATATAAAGGAAGTAAGATATGGGCTACGGCCATATATCCGAAGAAAAATCCGAGTACCGTTTGCATATACGTCATATCCATTCCGCGCACCATTCCCGGTACAGAGACGAAAGTGACTCCGGAGATGGAGGCGCCAATCATTCCAAAAGAGACTATGTACCAAGGTGATTGGTTCTCTCCCTTGAAGAATGCTGCATTTGATCCTCCCTTACGTCCGGTGATACGGGCTATTAGTAATAATACCGCGAAGTAGCAAAGAATAGTGACAAGTATCATCATAACAGATGCAAAGGTAGCAATTTTTGTAGGTATTAAAAACAATAATCTGTATCTTTGCAAGGTTTTATCGATAGAACAGCAAATATTATCTATGAACCAACAATATCCTTCTATACTGCTTGAAAAGGCAGTCGGCGAATTTTCCAAACTTCCGGGTATCGGGCGTAAGACGGCTATGAGGCTTGTTCTGCATCTGCTCCGTCAGGATACGGCTACGGTGGAAGCATTCGGAAATTCTATCATAACATTGAAACGTGAGGTGAAATACTGCAAAGTGTGTCATAATATATCCGATACTGAAACTTGCCAGATTTGTGCTAATCCGCAACGGGATGCTTCCACTGTCTGTGTGGTGGAAAATATCCGTGATGTAATGGCGGTAGAGGCAACCCAGCAGTATCGCGGGCTTTATCACGTTTTGGGAGGAGTCATTTCTCCAATGGACGGAGTCGGACCGAGTGACCTTCAAATTGAAAGCCTGGTGCAGCGGGTGGCTGAAGGTGGAATCAAAGAAGTTATTTTGGCGTTGAGCACCACGATGGAGGGGGATACTACCAACTTCTACATCTATCGCAAGCTGGATAAACTAGGGGTTAAACTAAGTGTGATAGCCCGTGGCATATCGGTTGGTGATGAACTTGAATATGCCGATGAAGTGACTTTAGGACGCAGCATTGTGAACCGGACGCTTTTTACCGGAACTGTATAATCATTATTAATCATTTAAGAACGAACATGGAAGAACAGATAAAACGAGCTGTCAGAAATTTGAATATCAGTTATGTTTTCTTTTGGGTGCTCCCGGCATTTTTGCTTGGGGCAGGAGAGTTTGAACTCTTTCCCGTAGGAGGTTTGGTAGATAACGCACCGGCTATCTACTATTTTGAGACGGTCGGCATTTTGCTTACTGCTTTGTGTGTGCCTCTTTCTCTCAAATTATTTAGCTTGGTGCTTAAGAAAAAGATAGATCACATGACTATCACGCTTGCCTTGAAGCGATATGTGCAATGGAACATTGTTCGCTTGGGAGTGCTTGAAGTAGCTATTGTGGTGAACCTTTTGTGTTACTACCTGACGTTGAGCAGTACGGGTAACCTCTGTATGCTGATTGGCCTCACGGCGTCACTTTTCTGCCTGCCCAGTGAGAAGAGATTGCGTAACGAACTTCACATTGCAAAAGAAGAAAAGCTATGAGACAGTCCTTCTTGATGAACGATCGTATCTATCTTCGTGCGGTAGAACCGGAAGATATGGATATAATGTATGAGATGGAAAATGATCCTTCGATGTGGGACATCAGTAACTTTACAGTTCCATACTCCCGTTACGTATTGCGCCAATATATTGAAGGTTCGCAGTGTGATGTGTTTGCGGATAAGCAATTACGTTTGATGATGGTACGCAAATCCGACCAGTGTATCCTTGGTACGATTGATATTACGGATTTCGTTCCCCTTCATTCGCGGGGAGAAGTAGGAATTGCCGTGCATAAGGATTATCGTCAGCAAGGGTATGCCACCGACGCATTGAAGCTGCTTTGTGAATATGCTTTTGATTTTCTGTCTTTAAGTCAGCTTTATGCACATGTCACGACAGATAATGACGTTTGTGTAAAGCTGTTCACGTCTTGTGGCTTCGTTCAATGCGGATTATTGAAAAACTGGCTGCAAGTGGAGGGCTGCTACAAAGATGCATTGCTCCTCCAATGTTTGAATCCTAAGAAATAAATATTAGTTGAGAGTAGGCACTTGTGGGAAGCGTGACCACGTTTCGTACTTGCTGCCTAGCTTCTCTAAAGCAGTCCGCCACATATCCTTGATATTGTTTTTCATCAGATATGATTTTTCTTCTTCAGACACCAGCCACGTGTTTTCTCTGATTTCGTTATTTAGCTGTTCGCTGTCCCATCCGGAATACCCCAGGAAGAAACGGATACATTCGCTGATTTTATTTCCTTGTAATATATATTTCTTTATTTCATCAAAATCTCCATTCAGATAAAGTCCTTTGCTGATAGAGATAGAGCCGGGGATGTCTGATAGTGTATGGAGGTAAAATAAAGTATCAGTGGCAATCGGTCCACCTTTGTATAGAGGAATCTCGTCCAGATATTTAAATTCCATGATGATATCGTTCAGGAATAATGGCAGTTGTTTGTTGATAACCAATCCCATACTTCCTTCGTCCGTATGATCGACCAGTAAAATTACGGACCTGCCAAACGTTGCGTCACGCAGAAAAGGTTCAGATATTAAAATCCTTCCTCTTGATGGTAACACATTATTCGATTGAATCTTAAATATGTCAGAGTCGATATTCATGCCACTAATGTAAGAAAAAAAACGGAATAACAATCGTTATTTCCGTTTTTTTTTCATTTAAAGAATGGCTTTTATGAATATCTTATGTCAGATAATCAGGCTATCGGATGATTTTCTGCAAATAGTTTCATTCTTTCGTCCAGTTGCGCATACTGATGGTCTTTAATAAAAGAGGTACACGCGCGTAATCCTTCCTGATGGCTTCCTGTTGTAACCAATGAGATCGCGCTTACTCCGTAGTACATCAGTTCTTTGGCCAGTTCGCCGCTGGTCATTCCCGGATATCCGATGGTAAAATAGAATCCGTCCGCAATCGGGTCGCCCAAGTCGTTGTCATATACCAGGTGGAAACCGTGACGGAGGAAGATTTCTTTCAATTTTTGTGCTCTCTCACCATAGATCTTCACTTCGTTGAGGAAGTTATATTGTCCTTCGTTGGCAGCTTTCAGCATGGCAGCCATGGCGAATTGTGCGGAATGACTTGTTCCTGATGAAAGTGCATAAAGTACGCGATGGATGAAAACAGTTCCAAAGGTACCGCCACCATATCGTTTGGTCAGTCCCGGATAGCTTCGGTGGTATAATTTATCAGAGATACAGCTTACGCCAATACGCTGTCCGGCGTAGCTGAATGCTTTCGAACCGGAAATCAATAATACATAATTATCTGTATAATGGGCTACTGATGGCTGGAAAGGAGGTTGGTATGGTTTGCTCAAATCCTGCCGGAAGTCCATGGCAAAATAAGCCAAGTCTTCCAAAACAATCACATCATACTGCGTTGCCAATTCACCGATAATCTGCAATTCTTCCTCTTTCAGGCAAATCCAGCTGGGGTTATTGGGATTCGAATAAATGATAGCTGATATATTTCCTTTTTTCAGATAGCTTTCCAGTTTCTCTTTCAGTTTGTCTCCGCGGTAGTCATATACATCAAACGTTTCGAACTTTTGTCCCATTACTACCAACTGCTGCTTCTGTACCGGAAATCCGGGATCGATGAATAAAATCGTATCTTTCTTTTCGTCGCATTGGCTGCAAGTGAGGAATGAAGCGAATGTGCCTTGCATTGAGCCGGTGACAGGTACGCATCCCTCCGGATTTAAATCCACGTTGATAAATGCTTTGATAAAGTTGGACGCCTCTTTTTTCAGTTCCGGCAATCCGTTGATATCGGGGTATAGGCTGGCAATGCCATTTTGTAACGCTTCAATCTCTGCTTTCACACCTACTGCGGAAGGAGGGAGCCCCGGAACGCCCATTTCCATTTTGATAAATTCAACTCCCGATGCAGCTTCTGCTTTCGAAGCAATAGCTTTCACTTCCCGAATGGTAGCTTTTGAAAAATCGACAATTTGAAACTCATTTATAGTTTCATCAATCAGATGTCGTTCAATTGGTGTATTTTTCATTCTATTTTCTATTTTATTAGTAGCTGCAAATGTACACGATAATTCTTAATAAATCCACTTTTTCAGAAAAAAGATACTGAAGCTATTGCAGGTTTCAAAAAAATATCTACCTTTGCATCCGCAATCGAGAGAGATGCTTTAGTGAATATTTTGGTGCGTTAGTTCAGTTGGTTAGAATACATGCCTGTCACGCATGGGGTCACGGGTTCGAGTCCCGTACGCACCGCACTTTCCAAATAAAAAAATCCTCTGGTTTCTAGTAAATCAGAGGATTTTTTATTTGGAAGATAGCGATTAATCGCTATCTGTTTTTTCCATCATATCCCCATTTTATATAAATAGCTCCCCAGGCAAATCCTGCTCCGAATGCAGTGAGAATTAGGTTATCTCCTTTTTTGAGTTTATCTTCAAAATCCCAAAGGCAGAGTGGGAGAGTGCCTGCACTGGTATTGCCGTATCGTTCAATATTAACCATGACCTTTTCGGCGGGAACTTCCAAACGTTGTGTTACAGCAGTGATAATGCGTTGATTAGCTTGATGGGGAATCACCCAGTCGATATTGTCTTTGCTTAGATGGTTTCTTGCAATAATAGATTCACAGGCATCTGCCATGTTAGATACCGCGTATTTGAATACAGTGCGTCCTTCCTGATAGATGTAGTGCATTTGATTATCCAATGAATAATAAGAAAGGGTGCATACGGAACCACCGGCTTTAATATGTAAAAAAGGTAATCCTTTACCATCTGTCCTTAACACAGCATCCATAATACCCAAATCTTCAGTAGTAGGTTCAAGCATGACGGCTGCTCCGCCATCGCCGAAAATAGGACATGTTGCCCGATCGGTATAGTTTATTATTGACGACATCTTTTCAGCACCTACCACCACCACTTTCTTGTAATTTCCGGAACGGATAAAGTTAGCTCCTGTTTCCAATGCATATAAAAAACCACTGCAAACGGCCTGTATGTCGAAAGCAAAAGCTCTTTTCAGTTCCAGTCTCTCACATAAAATAGAAGCAGTGGAAGGAAGGCGGTAATCAGGAGTTGTTGTAGCTACAATTACCAGATCAATATCATCCGGATTTGTATGGGTGCGTTTTATCAGTTGTTTGACAGCTTTACGAGCTATGTAAGAAGTTCCCAGTCCTTCATCTTTCAGAATACGCCTTTCCTTAATACCAATACGCCCCATAATCCATTCATCGGTGGTATCTACCATTTTTGAAATCTCATCATTGGTCAAGATATAATCGGGTACATATCCTCCGACTCCTGTAATTACTGCGTTTATATTTTCCATTTGTTTTATCTAGTTTGGTAAATTGAATAAGGAGGTTGATCCAATAATAAAAATGCGGGCGCAAATATATGGAAAAGAGACTGAAATCCAATATTAGTTTGTGAAACTGTAGCCTTTTTAATTAATAAAAAGGAATATTTGACCAAATTTTGTCTAACTTTTTAATTGACGATTTTTGTTTAAAGTGACGGACTGTCGTAAATACTTGATTGATAGAGCATCATGAGTGCTATTCCAATATTGGCAACCAAGAAGTTTGTCGAGTAACTTGTTTGGGCATAAAGATGGCATATCGGTTATTCAATTTGTATAAAACCCTCCTATAAATTCGAGCTTGCCACGCCGGGCAAATTTTTCTTTTATGGTCATGATATCAATTACTTGCCCGGCATGGTACATACTTTGCAAGGCAGCATAAATCTCACGGTTCGTTTCAGTGTAAAATACTTCCGGCCGTAATATGCCGGCAACCAGTGTAATAGCTTTGCTTTCCAGCAGGCAGGCACCGAGCACGACTTCTTCGAGTTCGGCGTCCTGTGGGTTTGTTATCTCACTCATTTTCTTTTCTAATAATCATATTCATTCATAAATGCCTTATTTGACAGGTAGTCCGGTTGGTTGAGGTGTACAATTTTACGGTTATGAACGGCTAAATATTTTAATATTGGCTCATGTGTCCAATACCCCTGATTATTGCCCATATTTTTGGACCTCTCTGTCTGCCTTCTTCTACTCTTGCTCAAACGCCCTGTTAAAAGGGGAGGCCGGCATGCCTATATTAGCACTTCGACCACCCCTTCATCCATTAATATATAAATGAAAAAAAGAATGTATTAAAATACATTATATCTTTTTCCCCATTTTCGGGACAGCAAGATATGAATTCTTTTTTATCATTTCGTATACTAATGCAGGCGTTCCCCAGAACCTTACAATAATCGCAATTTGCTGAGGAGTGAGCGTTGTGGTATGCGGGGTGAATCCCGCTTCCGTGAGTTGGTTCAGTAATACTGCATGTTCTTTGATGATCCGACGGAATGCTTTCACCGCTGAACAATTATACTGATAGTTCGGAAAATAAGCTACTGCCACTTCGGATAGTGCATGGCAGCCATGAAGCAGCCAGTCATATCCATTGTTTAAAATATTTAAATATTCCGCAAAAGTACGATTCGTTTCATTGGAAGGAAAAACCGATTTTATGATGCCGGTAATTTAAATGTGTTATAAGTATGAATATTTTTAAATAAAAATCTAATTATTTAAACAATCTTCTCTATATTTGCATGTGAGATTAGATTTTATATGGCATTTTTGCCGGTTAATAATCAGTAAGGTCAAACCGTTTATATATAACTAAATTTTATAATGTCAAAAGGAATAGAGATCATAAAAGATCGTTTACAACGAAAGCGTGAACAGTACATTCGTCAGGAAGAGAAAATAGAACAAATGAAATGTACAATGCAAAACACTAGCGAGGAAATAGAGCAGCTGGAATATGTTCTTAGTGAAATGGAACACATATTGGATACGCATCGTGAGCCACGAGTGATTCCCAATGACAAAGTGGGAGACGTGTTTGTATATCTCTGTCGGGTGTTTGAGTTTTTACAGCACCGCTTAAAGCTGCATTTTAAATATAAACTGGCATGTGAAGTCATCTTTGCCCGTTATCAATTTCAAAGCCGGTCGCATACTCCCGGGCGGGAATATCTAAGCTTTGCCACCATACTGACTTACTTTAAACGTGAGAGAGGAATGACGGACGGGTGATTTCAAAAATATCGAAATATAGAGATAATAACATGAAAAACAAATGTTTTAGGAACAGAAATGACGAATTTGATATTTTTTCCTTATTTTTGTGTGTCCATTTTTGAATGATATGATACAGATAATACGATTAAAAGGAAAAGACAAACATTTATATCGGCTTGTGGCGCCGATGGTGATGGATCCCGAAGTGATACGCGCAAACAATAATTACCCTTTCAAGACGGGCGAAGAGTATGTGTGGTTTATTGCGATTGAAGATAAAGAAGTGGTGGGCTTCGTGCCGGTGGAACAGAAAAGCCGGAAGAAAGCTGTAATCAATAATTATTATGTAAAGGCAGAAGACGCCGGACGGGAGGAAATCCTGTCGCATTTGTTGCCTGCCGTTATTGCGGAATTCGGGCCTGAGAGTTGGTTGCTCAATTCGGTCACACTGGTACAAGATAAAGAAACATTTGAAAAGTTTGAATTTGTATCGATGGACAAGAAATGGACACGGTATGTAAAAATGTATAGATAACTTATGGCGAAAAAGAAAATAGCAGGCACAAAGAATGTATATGAATTAGCACAAGAACGACTGAAAGTTATATTTAATGAATTTGATAATATATATGTGTCATTCTCCGGAGGTAAAGACAGCGGGGTACTGCTGAATATGTGTATCGATTATATCCGGAAGAATAACCTGAAGGTACGTTTGGGAGTTTTTCACATGGATTATGAAATCCAGTATAAAATGACCATCGACTATGTGGACCGGATGCTGGAAGCTAACAAGGATATTCTGGATGTGTACCGGGTATGTATTCCTTTCCGTGTGGCTACCTGTACCTCGATGTATCAATCCTTTTGGCGTCCCTGGGAAGATAATAAAAAGAATATATGGGTTCGTTCCATGCCTAAAAAGGCAATGACTAAAGATGATTTTCCTTTTTATAATACAACCATGTGGGATTATGAATTCCAGATGCGCTTTGCGCAATGGATACATACTAAAAATGACGCAGTGCGCACTTGTTGTCTGATCGGAATCCGTACACAGGAGAGTTTCAACCGATGGAGATGTATCTATATGAGCCGTAAATTCCAGATGTATCATAAATACAAATGGACTTCAAAAGTAGGGAATGATATTTATAATGCCTATCCTATATTCGACTGGAAGACAACGGATGTATGGACGGCCAATGGAAAATTCCAGTGGGATTATAATACTTTATATGACCTTTACTATCGTGCCGGAGTCAATTTGGAGCGTCAGCGTGTAGCAAGTCCTTTTATTAACGAAGCGCAAGAGAGTCTGCAACTTTACCGGGTGCTAGATCCCAATACCTGGGGCAAAATGGTCGGAAGGGTGAACGGTGTGAACTTTACCGGTATGTATGGCGGTACTCATGCGATGGGATGGCAGTCGGTGAAACTTCCTGAAGGATATACATGGCGAGAGTTTATGTATTTCTTGTTGTCCACTTTGCCGGAACGGGCGAGGAAAAACTATCTTCGTAAACTTTCAGTGAGCGTGAATTTCTGGCGGACAAAAGGTGGATGTCTAAGTGATGCTACCATCCAAAAGTTGATTGATGCGAAAGTACCGATTATCGTTATGGACAACAGTAACTACAAAACGTTGAAAAAACCGGTACGTATGGAATATCAGGATGATATCGACATTCCGGAATTCAAAGAAATACCCACGTATAAGCGAATGTGTGTTTGTATTCTTAAAAATGACCATGCCTGCAAATATATGGGATTCTCACCTACGAAGGAGGAGATGAGTAAGAGGAGTCAAATTATGGAACAATATAGAATCATAGTATCATGAGTGTAGATAAAAGCCCTGTTTACGAGGTAAAAGCGGTACCCGTAGAAAAAGTATATGCGAACGATTATAATCCGAATGTCGTTGCACCGCCTGAAATGAAGTTGCTGGAACTTTCTATTTGGGAAGATGGCTTTACAATGCCATGTGTATGTTACTACAATAAAGATGAAGACTATTATATACTGGTGGACGGCTACCATCGCTATACGGTATTGAAAACTTCCCAACGAATCTATAAGCGTGAAAACGGCTTATTGCCGATTGTGGTGATAGACAAAGACCTGTCTAACCGTATGAGTTCGACCATCCGGCACAACCGTGCGCGTGGAATGCATAACATTGAATTGATGTGCAACATTGTTGCGGAACTTGACAAGGCAGGTATGTCCGATCAATGGATAATGAAAAATATTGGTATGGACCGTGATGAATTGTTGCGTCTGAAACAAATTTCAGGACTTGCCGATCTGTTTGCTAATCGCGAATTCAGTATTCCTGATGAGGTGGCACCTACGGAAAC
>NC_021017.1:819899-823981 GCF_000210075.1 Bacteroides xylanisolvens XB1A | reverse complement strand
AAATTATACAAGTTATTGGGCTATTTTGTTGTAAAATAGCTATGTCTTTTGTCTAATTTGTGCCTAAGTTGTGTCTAAATGACACAGAAAACTATAACTTCCCTCCATTGTCCAAGTTTTTATGAGAGAAACTTGGGATTTTTTTTAATGTTCGCATATCGAAAGAAATGAGGATATTAAATATTTTTGTTGTGAATTTCGTAACCCTCTTGTTCGCTACCTGCATAATTAGCCTCTTTATTCTAAGTTGATTCTCTGTAACAGAAATGAATACAATTTTGTATCTCCTTTAATATTCCGAAATTTGCAATATGAGATTTGGACAAAAATATTGTCCTGAGAGAAAAGCAAAAAGAGAAATAAGAGAGATATACAAGAAGTAGAAGAAAGTATATTAGAGAATTAATGAGAGAAATAACAAAACTTACAATCAGTATTTTATATTTGATTTTTTTATTATCTGTGATGTGTGTGCAGGGGTCGAATGTGACCGGCACTCTCTTTCAATTAACATCGAAGGTGACAACTTGTGCGGATATATATGCCAGGTTGTTGACTAAGCCGTTGAGCAATCCTTTGCTTGGCTCTCTGTCTTATAGTGACACTCAAGAAACTATCCCCATGAATTTATAACATTAAAAACAGGAAATTTGGAAAAAGAAGTTCATATTAGACAAAGGGAAGCTGTTCCTGCTACGGGAAGTACACTTCAGCTCATGCCTACTGGAAATTTAAATTCGGAGGTGTATGAAATCGATTATTTCTGCCTTACGGGCGAAGTGGATGAAAGTGCTAAAAATTGGATTCGTCTGTATTCTTCCGTAATGCCGGAGGGACATACAGGAGAAGAACGCATTATCGTTGAAGACGGTAAGATCTATATTAAGGTATTGCCCAATGTAGAGGCGGATTCCAGAAACGGAATCGTACATCTCACAACAATGGTGTCTTCCGTTAAAACGGGCATCAGTAATGTGCAACGCATAAAAATAGATGTTACTCAATTGGGGCAATAAACAACAGTAAATGTGATATAAATGAAGAAAGTTGCTATACTCATATTATTCATGCTCGGATGTGCCATTTCCGAGGGGCATGCCCAGAAGGTTGCGCTGAAAAGCAATCTGCTATATGACGCTACTACTACCATGAATCTGGGACTGGAGATCGGACTGGCGCGTAAATGGACGCTGGATATTCCGGTCAATTATAATCCGTGGAAACTTTCCGACGGCAAACGCCTCCGTCATTGGGGAATACAACCTGAAGTCCGTTACTGGTTTTGTGAGAGTTTTCGCCGTATGTTTGTCGGAATGCATGGACATTATGCCGATTTCAATGTAGGGGGATGGCCCGACTGGTCTTTTATCAGTGACAATATGCAGCATACGCGTTATCAAGGATATCTTTATGGTGGTGGCTTTTCCGTAGGATATTCGTGGATTCTGAAAAAACGCTGGAGTATAGAAACATCTGTCGGAGTGGGATATGCGCACATTGTATATGACAAGTATCCTTGCGCTACTTGTGGTACGAGACTAAAGGAAAGCAGCAAAAACTATTTCGGGCCTACTAAAGCAAGTGTGTCACTTATTTATGTAATTAAATAATGAGGAGTATGATAATAAGAAAAATAGGTTTCCTTGTGTGTATGTTGGTGGTTTGCAGCCTGAATATAAACACAGCTATGGCTCAATCCCGCTCTTACGAAGGTGTCATTACTGTGAATCCGGTGCGGTTGGAACAGAAAGGTGATTTTATTCATGTCGATATAGATTTTGTTTTGAATAATGTGAAAGTGAAATCTGCCCGGGGAATGGATTTTATTCCGCGGCTGGTGACTCCCGGACGTACTCAGAATCTTCCGAAAGTTTCTATTAAAGGTCGTGACGAGTATCTGGCGTATGAGCGTGAGCTTGCGTTGATGAGCGCCAAAGAGAAAAGAAACTACGAGAAGCCATATATAGTGGAAAAAGCTGGAAAACTAAGAAATGATACGATTCGGTATCAATATCTGGTTCCGTTCGAATCATGGATGAAGGATGCGCGCTTGGACGTGCAGCGTGATGAATGTGGTTGCGGCGAAACGGCATTGATGAACATAGAGGAGTTTGGCAAAGTGACGTTGGAACGTGTATGGACGCCTTACGTAGCGGTTCCTCAGTTTGCTTATCTGCAACCGAAAGTGGAAGAAATCAAACAACGGGATATTCAAGCAGAATGTTTTCTGGATTTCGAGGTGAATAAAGTCAATATTCGTCCCGAATACATGAATAACCCTCAGGAACTAGCTAAAATCCGCAAGATGATCGATGAGCTGAAGTCCGATCCGAATGTGAAAGTGAACCGTCTGGATATTATCGGTTATGCTTCTCCGGAAGGAACATTGGCAGCGAACAAACGTCTGTCTGAAGGGCGTGCCATGGCGCTTCGGGATTATCTGGCACACAGATACGATTTTCCGAGAAACCAATACTACATTGTCTTTGGAGGTGAAAACTGGGACGGACTGGAGAAGGCGCTTGAAACAATCGAATTGGAATATAAAGACGAAGTGCTGGCTATTATCAGGAATATACCTATTGAAAAAGGAAGAGAAACAAAACTGATGCAACTTCACGGAGGAACACCTTACCGATACTTGTTGAAGTATATTTTTCCAAGTTTGCGTGTGGCTATCTGCAAAGTGAATTACGAAGTGAGGAATTTTAGTGTGGAGGAAGCGAAAGAGATTATCAAGACGCGTCCGCAGAATTTGAGCTTGAATGAAATGTTTCTGGTGGCTAATACCTATCCGACAGGCTCGCAAGAGTTTATTGATGTGTTCGAAACGGCTGTACGGATGTATCCGCAGAGTGAGATTGCAAATATAAATGCTGCTACTGCCGCTTTATCACGCAATGACTTGGTTTCGGCCGAACGTTATCTGGGTATGGTGAATTCGAATAAGAATTTGCCGGAATATAATAATGCTATGGGAATATTAATGTTAATGAAGGGAGATTATGAATTATCGAAGAAGTATTTGAAGGTCGCAGAGCAGTTAGGTCTGGATGCAGCTAGGGGCAATCTGGAAGAATTAGTCAGGAAGAAGGCTAATGCTGCCGAGATGAGAAAAAATGGTAAGTAAAACTTACTAATTAAGTGGGAAATTATATATGTATTAATTCTAATAATTTTTTGTATTATGCTAAAGATTAAATCAATTTTAGTTTCGTTGCTGGCCGTTGTGGCATTAGCAAGTTGTTCAAATGAGAATCTGGAGGAAAATCCGGAGGTTGAAGGGGGAGCAGGTTATGATGTAGCTTACGTATCAATTAGTCTGACTAATCCAAAAGTGCCTGGTTCACGTGCTTCTGGTGAACAGCCGGCTTTGCCTGCAGAAAGCGCGATTAATGAGCTTTATGTGATTACGTTCGATGCGGGTAAGGTGGTGACTAAGGATGAAAAGGCAACTAAGTATGCCACGGTATTGGGATCAGGTTCTTTCGGAACAAATAGTGGAGTTACGACTCCGAATACTCCGGTTAAAGTGGATCCGAATACTAAGTATTTGCTTGTTATAGCCAATCCGGGTTACCAATTAAAGGATCGCTTGGATAACCTTTCAGAGGGTGCAACCTATGCTACCATCAATGCAATGGTTACAGTTCCTGAAAACAATACTAAGCCCAACAATGCTTATCTGGTAGAGGAGGTTGTACACTCCAATGGTTGTGCAATGATTAATGTCGGATTCTACGATGATTCCGATTCGGATCCATCCAATCATGCATGGAAAGATGAATGTCTGCTCGATGTATCGGACAAGATTGTTTTGGTCAGTGACTATAAATCGGAAGCGCAAGCTCAGAATGCAGCGAAAAGTAATCCGGCTACTCTTGAGATAGAACGCCTTGCTGCAAAGTTGGAAGTTATGATTGGCAGTCCATTAGCAGTTGGACCTTTTGAAGATGGAACAAATGCAAGTCTTGGACAATTTGATTTTGGAAACTGGACTATAGACTACTATAACTCTCTGTTCTATCCTTTTGCAAAGAAGACTACCACAGCGTCATCTCATACTACCGGATTCTACAAAA
>NC_021017.1:806946-819614 GCF_000210075.1 Bacteroides xylanisolvens XB1A | reverse complement strand
TACAGGCATTGTTAAGAATACACTTGATGCTAACCGCGAACCTAAGGTAGAGTGGGTTGCTGAAAGTGCAGATGCGGGTGATAATTATAAATACTGTATCGAGAATACGATGGCTGAAGGATATCAGAAGTTCGGTGCGGCTACGCGTCTGGTACTTAAGGGACAGTATGCACCTTGGAAGTCCGGTGAATTTACTTTGGGAGATGACTGGTATCGTCTTCCTAACGGAACTAACTCTGTAAACTTCAAAAGTTTTGCTGACTTGCTGGCTGCTTATACACCTGCTAAAGCTAAACAAACAAACTCAGACCCTATGACCGCCCAGGAGAAACTCTTGGTTACAGCATGCGAACTGTTCTATACTCAGATACAATCTGAACTTACCACCAATGATCCGGGTAGTTTTGCTCTTCTTACACAGACTATTCTTGATGACAACAACATTAAGAATGGTGGTGAACTGTGTAAAAAAGAAGGTTGCATCTATTGGTATCCAAAGAGTCTCAACTATTACTACTATGAGATTCGTCATGACAATGCAGCCAACTCTTATATGGAGTATGGAAAATACGGTGTAGTACGTAATAACTATTATACGCTTACGCTGACAAAGGTAAATGGTAACGGTACACCGTGGTATCCTGGTGGTGGACCCGAAGATCCGGATGAAGAAGAAGATATCGATAAGAAAGGTGCTTATCTCCACTTTGAGATTAAAGTTGCTCCGTGGATATACTGGACTACAAATTTCGAAATCTAAAGAACCTCTTTACTTTCAAAGAAAACAGGGCAGTGCGGACTGCCTGCCCTGTACTTTTTTTAATAGATATTCTGTGCGGAACAGACCGCCGAAAAAAGTAAAAACAAGCCGGTGACAGGCTTCCCAAAAACAGCACTGAAATATACCGGCGCATCCGAGATGCAATGAAATGCAAAGCGCGCCCCTAAAAGAGGAAATAACCGGAGGTCACAAAATAGAGATCTCTGACAATATAAAATGGCAAACCGATAGGGTTGCCTCCTAAAAGAAAAAGATATGTTCGGAAAAACTAAATCGCTGTTCCTTATCGTTGCTTCGATGCTATGTATGGCTTCGTGCGACAGTATACGCGAAGACCTTCCACGGTGCGAGCTTTGGTTGGAATTTGTATTCGACTACAATATGGAATATGCGGATGCATTTAATCCGCAGGTTAAATCGGTGGATGTACTTGTGTTCGACAGCGATGATAAATTGCTTTTCACCAAAAGTGCCGAGGTTGCTGCGCTGGTGGGTGGAAACCGGATGTCGTTGACCGACGAGCTCGATTTCGGAAGTTATAAAGTACTGACCGTCGGAAGTCTGTCTGACAGATTCCGTCTTTCGGACAATGCAGGTAATAAACTGGCACCGGGAACTAGCACCCTCCAACAGGTCATTGTATCCCTGAAGCGAGAGACGGATGTTGTTAATTTCGAGTTTCAGCATCTTTACTTCGGAGAGGTTGTAGAAGTGGACCACCTGCCATCCAGTACCGACCATAAAATTTATCCGGTGAACCTGATACGTGACACCAATCGGTTTAATCTCGCGTTAATGGGATATGAGGAAAATAAAGTGGATGGCACACAATATACATTTGAAATTCAGGCGCCGGAAAATGCAGTTTATTCCTGGGAAAACGAACCCGCAGGACAAGGGCCGGTTACTTATGTGCCTTACTATACAGGTCCGGGTGAAATATCCGACGTGGTTATGTCCGCACGCCTGAACACGATGCGTTTGCTCAACAGGAGTGGATGGGATTATAAATTTATTATAAGGGATGCGAATACCGAAGCTGAAGTCTGGAGCTATAATCTGATGACACTCTTGAGTATTGCACGGCCGGTTTCCCGTTACGACGGAACGGAGCTTCCCTTTCAGGAATATCTTGACAGGCAGAGTGAATGGAACCTGATATTTACAGTTGTTGAAAAAAACGGAGGAGGATTCCTTCAAATTGGTATTGTCGTGGGGAACTGGATTCATTGGCTCCACGGGATGGAAGTTTAAGAATGAGAAAAAAGCTATTACATATCATTTGTCTGGCATCCACCATCCTTTTGTTCTCATGTAGTAGAGAAGCTGATGTGGCTTATGAGTTGCCTGCCCATACTACCCGGGCGCAACTTAGCATCGACTTGGTGAACAATGGGGATGTGGAACAACAGGAGAAGATAAACTCCATGCGGTTTATCGTATTCGGCAGCACGCCCGGTGGCGTGAGGCTGGATGTGAATGAACACATCCTGTTGAGTACTCCGGAGACAGCTACTGATATAGATGCGCAACTTCTCGAAGTGACGTCCAGTAATGATATCCTGGTCGTAGTTATTGCCAACGAACCGCAGAGCCTCACAAGCAAACTTGACGGTATAGCCAATCTTTTGACGTTGCAGGAGATGATTTACGATATCTCCAGCATACTGAATAGTGACGGGCAGATTATTTCGGCAACCGGAATGCCTATGACAGGAGTGATCCGGGATATATCCATAGCACCTGATGAAACCAAAACAGTACAAATGGTGATCGAACGTGCTGTAGCCCGGGTAGATGTCTTTATCGAAGCTATAGACGGTGGGGCGGTGACCGGATATATTGCCGGAAGCACTAGTGTCACCTTGCACAATTTCTCCTACGATAGCTATTTCGTGATGGGAAACGTGGACAACGGCACGCGTGATAACACCGACTCTTCAAAAAACTACGGAAAAGTGAAGGAAGACGTGTCGGAAAGCAATTTGTTAACGCATAAGTGGACAGCTGCGACTACAGAAACTTGGGCATATTCATCTGCTCCCGGAGCTGAAAACCGGAAGTTGCTTTGCTCGTTCTACACAGCCGAACGTCTATTCAAGTCGGATTATTCCGACCGACTGTCTATCAGTATGGCTAATGTCCCGAAAGGCCCTTCGGACGTCACCGGAATAACCGAGAAAGTAATTGAAAGCGTAACAAAGGTTGACGGTACAGGCAGTCCGACAGCGCAACCTTTTACAGAGATCCGTCGGAACAATGTGTATCAGGTAACGGCACGCGTAGGAAAAATAGGTATTCAAATACTGACGATAAGCGTAGAAGATTGGGGTGAAAGACAAGACATTGATCTGGATATGGACTTGTAATATCTTTCGTTGATTGTTTTTAATTTCGGAAAAGAAGTAAGATGATAAAGACTATAAATAATATTAAGATGATTATGGCAATGGCTGTCCTTTCGGCTGTCCTCTTTTCGTGTGTCAGAGAAGAGATGACGTGTGATAAGGAATTAATTGTTGTGCAACGTATCGGAGAAGGCGGCTATGTCTACACTCGTGGTGCGGCAATCTCTTCGAATACTGATCTGAAAGAAGAGACTTTCGGTCTTTACGGCTCACTGACTCCCAATGCTTCCGTTCCCCAACCATACTTCAATGCAAGTGCCACGGTTAACGCCGACCTGACAGCCACCATCTCGCCGTTGCAATATTGGCCCGGATTGCTGAATGCGAGCATGAAATTCTTCTCCTGGTATCCGTACAACGATGCGAATGCGCCGACTGCGAGTTTCACTGATCCCGGAGAAATGGTGCTGAATTATACAGCGAATGCATCCGCCGCCAATCATGTCGATGTACTGGCGGCTATATCGGGCCCTGTATGGGTTGAGGGTGTGAATATACACTTCTACCACACATTGACTAAGGTTACCTTTACATTCAAGAAAGTAGCTCCTGTACCGGATGAGGTGACTATCGAGAAAATAGAATTCCAGAATGTGGGAAAAAGCGGTAAACTTGCCATGACTGAAATTCCGACCACCACGACGAAAAACGGCAAACCGAAGTTTGTCTGGAGCGATGTCGCCACCGGGAAGGTCGTTTCTACTCTCACCGATAACAAAACGGTGACCGAAGATGCCACCTTGATGGGGGATACATTCCTCATGTTGCCGACCGACGCTTTCTCCGCAACCGCCAAAATCGTTGTTACCACCAACTTTGGCGACCGGGAATTCCTGTTCAGTGATATTATCGCCAAGAACCCGCACTCTTGGGAGTCGGGCGAGTACATCAACTACAATCTTACGATATCCAACGAAACCTATCAGCTTTCAGCCACGCCGCTTGAATGGACGGAAAGCCCGGTGAATGTGATTTTCGACAAACAATATTATCTCAAGTTATCGCAGACCAAGGTACAGACGGCTGGTGATGGTGTCACTGTCAATATAGAAGCGAAAACGAATTATGATGCCAATCCGGATACGGGCTATCTGCCGGGTGCGTCATTAAACAAAAGTACTATGGATACGTGGGCAACGGTTAATATGGCCGAGACATCCTTTTCGGGAGGTGTATATACCTATAATATCCAGGTTGTGATGCCCGGATTTAACTCCGGAACCGGAACTAAGCGGGAAACAGGCTTTTATATCAATGCCGGTAATCTGCGGCATCATGTACTGTTGAGCCAGTGGAAAGAAGACGGAGAGTGGTTGACCTCGAACGTAGAATTGGACGGCAGTGATGGTGGAACCGGAAATATGCAACGTCGCAAGCTTGTCTTTACTTCGGGCAACCCGGGAACGTGGGAGTGGAAGATAACCCAGATACAGGATCCGGATAAAATTCTGCTTAACAGTGAGACAATGCTCGAAACAAGTGGCGTGAGTGGTGATGTGGTTTACTTCTACTTTAGAGCCGATGCTGTGTCCGGTGATACGGCTACACTCACACTAACCAATACGAATGGTGATAATCTGCCAATAGCGGTGACATTGACCGCGCCATAATGGCGAATATGCAATATTAAAGTTTAAGGAAAGGAAATAGAAATATGCAATATGGGATTTCAATCATAAGAAGGTGCTATCTTTTGCCTGTTTTGTTAATGACGGTATGGCTTACCGGATGCGTACAGGAAGAATTAGGGTCGACACCTTCTCCAACAGGAAACGGTATCCGGTTTACATTAACGGTTCCCGATGTAAACCTCCCGTCCGTATCTTCGCGTACGATGACTGGAACGGGAACAGCAAAGAAAGAAGACGAAATAGAAACGGTGGATATTCTTGTTTTTGATATGTCAAAAACACCGGCGGTATACCTGGAATGCGTCAGCGCTACAGGAGTTACTCAGGACTTGGCTGACAATTCCACTGTGAGTTTCTCTGCTGTGCTTTCTCCCACTACCGCATCTACTTGCATCGTGGTTGTGGCAAATAAGGAACTTGATAATATTGTGCCGGGCTTCATAAAGGGAACGACCACCAAGGTTGAGGCAATGGAAAAGATGCTCCACGCCCAGACCGGCAAATGGCTGGCAGACGGTTCGACGACTGATGGGTATACGCGGATTCCGATGTACGGGGAGAAGGTAATAAGCAAAATCACTCCTTCGATGGATCCGATAACTGGCATAAATATGAAACGTATGCTGGCGCGCATCGATATCCGTAATAACAGTGCCACTTCGAATTTCACGGTCGAAGAGGTTTACCTGGCTAATTACAATACCACCGGATACATTGCTCCGGCATGGAACACGAACGGGCAGGTTACTGACCCGGCTCCGGATACTCCGGTTCTCCCTGTGAACAGTGGTAAAATGACGGAAGAAGGGGATGCAATTCTTTACTCCGTAAATGGCAACACACCCTACGAAGGGGAGATTTATACATTTGAATCTATAGCAGCAGAGGATGTCGGTGGTGTGGGACAAGATGGAGAAGCGAGCCGTAAGAATGCTACTTGCCTGATTGTGAAAGGAAGAATCGGTACGGGCGAATCGACATTTTACCGGGTGGATTTTACCAAAACCGGAAATACAGGAGAGCAGGTGGAATATTTGTCCTTGAAGCGAAACCATAAATACATCATTACCATTACTAAGGCGTTGGGAATCGGTTATAAAAGTTTTAGCGAGGCGTTGGCATCTTATACAGTCATGTCCAACCTGAAATTCCGATTGATACACTATGACCGTGATAAGGTCAAAGATGTAGTCTACAATGGGCAATATATGCTCGGAGTGGGTGAATCGGAGGTCGCTGTAACTCAATACCAGAATAATAGTTATGCCATAGACGTTTTTACTGACAATCCCGGCGGTTGGAAGGCCACCGTTACTGCAGGGAGCGACTGGCTCAAATTTGAAGGTGGAGCCGATGCGGCGTCGGGCGTTGCGAACGATGATACCCAACTCAAATTGAAGATTCCTTATTTTAATAATGATAATATAGGTGTTGAGCGTAAGGCTACTGTTACGTTGACGGCAGGGCGCTTGACTCACAATATTGAAGTGACGCAGTATACGATAGATCCGGGAATTATCAAATTTGTCGATGCATACGGAAATGTGTTGGAGAGAGGTCTTTTTTTCCCGATTAGAAATCCCGATGGTGACGAACTCCCTCTCGAACCGCAGACGGTGTATGTCATGTTTTCCGTGGATAAGATAGAAGGTAAACTTTTTGACGCTAACGATATCGGTATGATCCAATACAATGCCGGCGGTTTAATTCCGCAATTAGACAGGACGAATACGGTACCATTCAGTGAAAGGGTGCAGGCGTTTACCATACAGCCTAATCCGCGAAGAGCAGGTGATGGTACTGTTGAAGATGGTGAAGGTTGGTGGTGGCGTTGGGATTTCATCTTATTCGGCCTGTACGATAAGGAGGGATACCTCACTCATGTACAATTCCCCATCAATCAAGGGGAGTTGGAATTCTCATTCCGATATATTCCCACTACAGTCAATAGCCGTACTTATAAAGTCAATCTGGGTGCGGAGCAATACTTGCAATTGTTTGTCAATAACAATTGGGAAATTATGGATATTGAGGAATTGAATATAACGAACGATGATGGTACCGGACTGATTCGGACCGATTCGGATAATGATGTAATTATAGGCAGAAAGAATGCGGACGACAAGATGTATCTTGAGTCTATCATAGGCTATGATGACGGAAAGGGTAATGATGTGGTTGGCCACGGATACGATTTTAGGCTGAAGCTTCACCCTGGCAAGTGGAAAGAGGGAAAAAGTGGAACGATAAGAATCACGTTCAGAAATGTAATGCATACTGTGTCGGATGAAGAATTCCCGTTTTATCGTACGATTGACCTTCAGATGGTATCCGAAACCAAATCTTACACAACTGCAGGGGAACCTCTTTTCTATCTTTATCCACTTCGGTTTGATAACAGGCTATATTATAAGGAAATAGGCGAGACGAAGCAAAGTGTGGGACGGTTGGAAAATGTAGCCGATGCGGAGGATATCTGTAGGAATATAGGCGATGGTTGGCGTCTGCCTACTGCCAGTGAACTGTTGCTGTCATTCGCTTATGAAAATGCTTTGGGTGGCAATGCAGAGAATTATAATAATCATGATAGCCAGAATATATATGGGTGGTATCAAAACTGGACCGGTAATTACTGGACTTCATCATACTATGAGGCTAAAGGCTCTGCTACCCGTTTTTGGATGGAGATGTCGGCAGGTTTTTTGGATTCCGAATCTGTTAGCAAGAATAATTATTTCCGTTGCGTGAGGAATAATACAAATAGTGGAAAGAAGTACCCTTATCTAACGGTAGAATCCTCGGGGGTCACTATTGTCTCTCGTGATGCCAGTGGAGGAACGGATCCTTCGGTATTATTTGCTTCAGGTGAAACTCCGGGTACAAGTGACGCGATGAATAAGATTGCTCCTAAGTTTCAGATTGAAAATACCAGTAGTAATGGTAAAACTTGGTCGGAAGCAAAAGCGGCATGCGAAAACAAAGGGAGTGGCTGGCGTCTGCCTACCCAGCGTGAGATGTATCTGGTGCTCAGTATGGGAGGGGCCGTTACCAGCATTGAAAACCAAGGTTTCGGTGGTTCGACTACTTGGACAGGGAGCGGATTCGAGAAGATTAGCGCTGTACATTGGACATTGACTTCACGCGATGGCGGCTATTGGGTGGTCGGACATAATAATGGTGAATTCGGCGCATGGACTACTGGAGAATCCACAGATTGGGCTTGGTATCGTTGTGTGCGCACAATAGAATAAAAGCTAAAAGAAAAGAGCTGTATCAGAATCTTGTTTGTCTTCATTCTGATACAGCTCGTCTTTTACATCTCTTTCTTTTATATCCTAAAATCTACAATTGTTTACAACGTATTGATAACTTCCAATTGCTTTTGTAAAAAAGCGATACGCTGTGCTTCTCCACTTTCTGAAACCAGAATAGAGTGGCGTTTCAGCGATTGAATCCAATTGCGTTGCATCTGGCAGATATACGAGCTTTGCGAATCCATCGAATTGATAGAATATACCCGCAGCAGGCTGACTTGGTAATCATGTTTCTCGATATAACTGTAAGTGGCTTCGAAACTGATATTGGACAGATAGAAAGATACTTTCTTGTTTTCGCTGAACTCTCCTTTTATGGACAGATGTTCTACCACGCCAAGTAACTGAAGAAGCTCTTCCTTTAAATGCATGACATCGTCCTTGCTTATCAGATTCAGACTGGCAAAGTACTTGATCTCTTTCACAAAAGAATAAAAGATATTTGTGTCCCAGATGAAAAACGTTTTTGGACACTGTCTTATACTTTCACTCAGCTTCTTATGCACATTGACGATCCGTTCATCCACAGACATCTCTTCCAAAGAATGTGGCGTCTTTATATCTCCATTCTGATACATCCATCGGCAAAGACGGAATTTAGACAAATTCTCATAGGAAGAATAAAGTGTAAAGGGCAGGGAATTGGATGCAGTATACACCTCCGTCGTATTATCTGTTTTCACATAGTCGAAAATTTGCAGATAACGGTTGATTATTTCGTAATAACTTTCCAGCGCACTGGAAGCATGAAGCAAGTTCAGGTCGAAAGTAACTTTATTAGATACATGGCTACCGACAATCTGGTCGATAGAAATGCCGAGTTTTTGAGAAAGCAGCGCTACTTCGTCTATTGTAAAAGACACCTCACCCCTCAATCTGCGATAGACAGCTTCCTTTCCCATGCATAAAATGTCAGCCAAAGTATTGGCCAGATTCATATCTTGAGGAATTCGCTCCCTCATTGTAGATATTAATTCGTTTAGAATACCGTTTTTCATTGTTTGTTCCTTTAATTTTAATGTTAATAATCTCTGTGATACATTCTATGCAAAATTACGTCTTGTGTTTGAAAGATTTGTGTGGTAAAACAGAGATGAATGTGCAGGTCTTTTTCTGATTGGGAATCAAGTGGGTAGGATGGGAACAGGGAATGAAAAAAAGTAGATAAGATTCTTATCTACTTTCATTTATTGGAACTTAATTTTTTTTGAAGTTCTAATCTGCGAAAATAAAATTAAAGAGCGTCAATAATTTCTCGCTGTTGCTTGAAGAATTGAATACGCTGCATTTCGCCGCTTTCGGATATCAAAGTGGAGAACTTTTTCAGAGATTGAATCCATTCTTTCAAGGTACAGAAAATTTCGTTGTCCATCGTGGTAATGGAGTTGATAGAATAAATACGTATGAGGCTCAGTTGCAGGTTATTGATGTCTACATAACTATATGTTGCCTCGAAGTTGATATTCGACACATAAATGCGTACACGATTGCCGCCGGCTGTTTTACCGTTGATAGCCAGTTCTTCCAGTTCATCCGCCAATAAGAATAATTCTTTTTTGATTTCTTCTTTTGTTTCGTCGGAAATGAGATGGATGCTGGCGAAGTATTGGATATCGTTGATGAGATGCTGGAAAATCATATTATCCCATATGTAGTCTATGGAGTGGATATGACGTGTCATTGCTACATAGTCTTTTTGGATATTGACCAATTTCGATGGAATATCCAACTCTTCGAAGCTCTTGCAATCAATATATTTATTCTGGTACATCCATTTGAATAAACGGAATTTTGCCAGAAGCTCATGTTTCAGATAGAGAGTCTGGGGAATAATGTTGGCAGAAGTTCCCATTACAGAATTCGGGTCATCCGGCATCGTATTGATCAGCGAGACATATTTTTCAAGGATATTGTAGTAACTCTCGAACGGGTCGTCATAATCTACAATGTTTATATTGAACATGGCGTTCGATTTGAAACTTAGTCCTATAATCTTGTCTAGCGATATACCCAGTTTTCTTGAAATAAGAGCCGACTCTTGCAAGGTGAAAGGTACTTCACCGCGCAATCTTCTATATACTGCCTCTTTTCCTATGTATAGCGTGTCCATTAACATATCTGCCAGTTGCCCTTTGAGCGGGAACTTTTCCTTCATCGCTTCTATGAGGTTTGCATTTGGATTATTTGTCATCATAATAGTTCTAATAAATAATACTTTTTTATTATAAACATTTGTCAGTGGCAAGTTGTTTCGGAAATTGAAACTATTTAAATCTTCTTTTTTTTAAAATATCCTCTCCGAAAATTGTTTATTTTAAGCAAATCGGTTACATTTGTGACCATAAACAAAACGAAGAGACAGCGTCTCTTTAGTAAACAATAGAAATATTTAGAATGAAAAGAATATTGGTAAGTGGCGGAGCCGGTTTTATAGGCTCTCATCTCTGTACACGGCTTATAAACGAAGGTCACGACGTGATATGCCTGGATAATTTTTTTACGGGTTCGAAAGATAATATCATTCACTTGATGGATAATCATCATTTTGAGGTGGTGAGGCATGATGTCACTTATCCTTATTCGGCTGAAGTAGATGAAATCTATAATTTGGCCTGTCCGGCATCTCCCATTCATTATCAACATGACCCGATTCAAACTGCCAAAACATCTGTGATGGGAGCCATTAATATGCTGGGATTGGCAATGAGACTGGATGCCAAGATTCTGCAAGCTTCTACGAGTGAGGTATATGGAGATCCAATCGTTCATCCGCAACCGGAAAGCTATTGGGGAAATGTGAATCCGGTAGGTTACCGGTCTTGCTATGATGAGGGAAAGCGTTGCGCAGAAACATTATTTATGGATTATCACCGTCAGAACAATGTGCGTGTGAAGATTATCCGTATTTTTAATACGTATGGTCCGCGAATGTTGCCGAATGACGGACGGGTTGTTTCTAATTTTATTCTTCAAGCGTTGAATAATGAAGATATAACAATATATGGTGATGGGAAGCAGACACGCAGCTTCCAGTATATTGATGATTTGATTGAAGGAATGATAAGAATGATGAATACGGAGGACGAGTTTACAGGTCCTATAAACCTGGGGAATCCGAATGAATTTCCGGTATTGGAATTGGCGGAAAGGATCATTAGTATGACCGGTTCATCTTCGAAGATTGTATTTAAGTCTTTACCGGATGATGATCCGAAGCAACGCCAACCGGATATTACATTGGCTAAAGAGAAATTGGGCTGGCAGCCTACTGTTGAACTTGAAGAGGGGCTGAAGCGTATGATTGAATATTTTAAAAATGTCTGAAGCATAAAAAAAGAAAATTATGAATATGGAAATTAATCCTTCTGAATATAAAGTCCTTATTGTGGACGATGTAATATCAAACGTCCTTTTATTAAAGGTACTTTTGACCAACGAGAAATTCAAAATTGTGACTGCCGGTAATGGAACACAGGCGTTGGAACAAGTGAAGAAGGAAAATCCGGATCTTGTATTACTGGATGTAATGATGCCGGATATCAGTGGCTTTGAGGTAGCTCAACAAATGAAAGCAGACCCCGAAATGGCTGAAATTCCCATTATCTTCCTGACTGCTCTAAATAGTACGGCGGATATCGTAAAAGGATTTCAGGTGGGTGGTAATGACTTTATTTCAAAGCCATTCAATAAAGAAGAATTGATTATTCGTGTGACGCACCAGATTTCGTTGGTTGCAGCGAAAAGAATCATTGTTGCACAAACGGAAGAGTTGCGTAAGACGATCATGGGACGCGACAAACTCTATTCTGTGATTGCACATGACTTGCGTTCACCAATGGGATCTATCAAGATGGTGCTGAATATGCTGATTCTGAATCTGCCAAGCGAAACAATTGGTGATGAGATGTATGAATTGCTGACAATGGCTAATCAGACAACAGAAGATGTATTCTCATTGCTTGATAATCTGCTGAAATGGACGAAGAGCCAGATTGGTAAACTGAAAGTGGTTTATCAGGATATTAATATGGTGGAAGTCGTAGAGGGCGTAAGTGAAATCTTTACGATGGTGGCCAGTCTGAAAAATATTAAGATAGTACAAGATGTGCCTGTAGAGAATGTGGCTGTTCGTGCTGATATTGACATGATTAAGACGGTGATTCGTAATTTAATCAGTAATGCGATTAAGTTTAGCAATGAAGGTTCGGAAGTAGTGGTGTCACTGGCAGAAGAAGACGGTATGGCAATCGTAAGTGTGAAAGACAGTGGTTGCGGTATTGATGACGAAAATCAGAAGAAGTTGCTGCATACCGATACTCATTTCAGTACCTTTGGTACAAACAATGAAGAAGGTTCGGGACTCGGATTGTTATTGTGTCAGGACTTTGTTGTCAAAAATGGCGGTAAACTTTGGTTTACTTCAAAGAAGGGAGACGGGTCTACATTTAGTTTCTCAATTCCATTGTTGGAGAAATAAGATAACTATAGATAATACGACTAGAAATAATAAGGGCACGGTTTGCATGAATATGTA
>NC_021017.1:792001-805699 GCF_000210075.1 Bacteroides xylanisolvens XB1A | reverse complement strand
TATGTAAATCGTGCCCTTATTTAATTGGTATATTCTATTTTCGGTTTATCGTTTGCAGATAGCCTTAAAATCGCAATACGAACATTTTTTAGTATCTTCTGTCTGCGTAAAAGGCTCTTCTTCGCTGAATATTTCTTCTAATAATGTTTGCAGGCGTTCACGGAATTCATCTTCAAAGAAAGCGAAGTTGTTTACCGGTATTTTCGGTTTACGAGGTTCTCCCATTTCAATAACAGGCGAATAGTTTTCCGATGCTGCCCGGTGGATGTAGAGCAGAGCAGGAGCTACCATTAACGATTGTTGCCGGCTCATGATAGCAGCATACAGAAAAGTCTGGAAAATATAGTTCGGGCGTGTTTCCGATGGGGTGAACAGTTGCTCGATATTAGCAGGTATTTTAGGGCTTCCTCCTGTTTTGTAGTCAACAATCCGCAGGGTACTTTCTTTTGCATCCATACGGTCGATTGTGCCACCCAGACGGAGAGTGAACGGTCCTTGTCCTGTTTGTATAGTAATCTCTTCTGAAACTTTCTTTTCCATAGCGACCATTTCGAAAGGAGTATATTGAAGGTCGTTACGCAGCAATTGTTTCAGATAGGAAACAATTACTTTGGAGTTGATAAGTTGTATGCCGTTATATTCCGGTTTTTCTTCGGGAGAAACTTTGAATAATTCTTTTTTGAAGGCTTGGTCAACGTAGCTTTGTAGCTTCACGTCATTGCGTAATAAGCGTTCAAGATCTTCTTTCTGTATCGTTTTTCCGGTTGCAGTCAGGTCGGTGTATGCCAATTGGGCGGAGAGGTGGAAAATGGTTCCGAATAGAGCGGAATCAATTTCAGCACTCACTTCGTCCGGTGTTTTCAAGCCCGCTACATAGCGGTAGTAGAATCTCAACCGGCAATCCAGATAAGCATTAAGGGCGGAAGGAGAGAGAACCAGTGAATTTGGATGAGTGCTATCGTAAGCACGATAGATTCGTCTTAGTACTTCAGGTGTTTTTTCTACTCGTATCTCTTGGGTACTTTGCGGAGATTGTCCGGCTTCCAGATACTCGCGAGTGATATCATGTGGACCTTCTACAAGTAATTGCAGCATGAAGCGGGATTCTTCTCCACGGTTGAGACCGTCCGAAGAAGTATTGTAGAGTAGCGTGATATTCTCTGCCCGTTGTATCAGTCGATAAAAGTAGTAGGCATACACTGCATTTTTGTGTTCGATAGTGGTCATGCCAAATGCTTTCCGGAGATTATAGGGAATAAAAGAGGAATCTCCTCCGGATTTTGGAAGTTGTCCTTCGTTGAGAGACAATATAATGAGATTCCGGAAGTCCAGATTACGTGTTTCCAATACTCCCATGACTTGCATTCCGATAGCAGGTTCTCCGTGGAAAGGAATGTTAGAAGATGTCAGTACTTTGGTAATCAGTCGTTTCAGAGTATCGGTGCGTATATTTAGTTCTCCGCTTTCAATCAAACTGTAGAGACGGTTGATTTTGGTATGGCTTTGAAAGAGCGATTCTCTATATAGTTGATTGAAGATATCATTGTATTCTCCTTCTTTCCGATAAATGGTTGAAATGTTTTTGATTAATTCGATCAGATAATCGCATAGTTCTTTTATACCATTACGGGGAGTGAAGAGGGTAGTTAGAAAATCATCCTGTTTAAGTTCTGACGGAAGTGGATAAAAACGGTTTGTTTGGGTCAGTTCACGTTCCAGGGGACCGGCATGGGATGATAATTGCTGGGTATAGGGATGCTTCAATATGGCGGATACTGCCTCGTAAGTGAATCGGCCGGTATCGGAGTGGTAACCATTGGTTTGCAGTTCCATTACGGCATTGATAAAGCTATAAACAGGAGTTTGAGCCAATGGGAATCCCATGGTGATATTGACATTCTTCACTTCCTGCGGAATGGAATGAAGTACGGGAAGCAACAGAGCTTCATTACAAAGCACTACAGCATTTTCTTTTTCCTTTTCTACGGTAATTTGTGAATGATCGTTTGTTATCGCCTTAATCCATCCGGGAAGGAAACGTGCTTGGGCATTCTCGGTAGAAGCGGAAATATAACGTATTTTCTTCGGTTCTTTAAAGGTGTTGAAAAAGCTTTCCGGGAGTTCGTTCGGAAATTCCTCGAGATTACGTTTCAGGAATTCTCCGGCCTCATGTTTTTTGATTTGTTGGGTGTAGAAGATATCATAGTCCCAATAGAAGAGTGCCTTGCCCGCATCTTTCAGTTTTCTGAAAAAGTCACTTTCTACTTTGTTCAAAACGTTGAACCCGACAAATATGTATTTGTCGTATTTGAGTTGGTCGGTATCGAGTTGTTCGATCACGTTCCGGTAGAGCATGCCTTCGTAAGCAATGCCTAACTCTGTCAGGTTCGCACGGTAACGATGGTAGATAGTACCTAGCTTGTCCCAAAGGGAAATAAATTTTTCTTTTAGTTCGGTCCGTTTTTCAATGGAGAAATTCTGAAAAAACTGTTGTATGGCTTCTTCCTGCTCTTTGTCAAGGAATTCATAGTCATCCATCAGATTTTTCAAATCTTGTAGATTGCTGAATAATTTGTCGGCATCGACCATATTCTTATCTACATCATCAAAATCACTAATCAACAATTCGCCCCAGAAGTAGAAATCGTCCAATGTTTCCTGACTCCGTGTTTCCTCTTTGAACACTTTATAAAGTTCGCAGACCAATCGAATAGGATCGCCGCTTTTCTGTACGGATAGTTTCTGAAACAGGTCGCTGATACTCATGGCAGCTGGTGACCAGATCGGTTTATCGGATTCTCCTGCTAAATATTCATTGAAGAACAAGTTAGCACGTTTATTAGGGAAAACGAGTACCGTACGTGACAGGTCGTTTCCTATCTTGGTATATAAATCATGAGCGACTAGTTGGAGAAATGATTGCATATTGATTAAACTATTTTCTGATTCTTGTATTTATTGTAATCGGAACATAACAGGTACGGTGAAATAAACAGCAACTTTAGTACCATCTTCCAGTTCTCCCGGTTTCCATTTAGGCATTTGATTAATGACGCGTAAAGCTTCTTTATCCAGATAAGGATCTACGCCACGTAAAACTTTTGGTTTGACTATATTTCCTTCTTTATCAACGATGAACTGAATAATAGTACGCCCCTGTACACCATTACCTTCTGTTCCTGTATTAGGGTATTGAATCTTTTTTGCAAGAAATTCCATGAGAGCTTGCTGGCCTTCAGGAAAATCGGGCATAACAGGTACTTTCTCGTAAACGTCAGGATAGTTTATACGAGTATAAGTGATTCTCAATTCCGGGCTATACATCGCACTGAATGAAAGCATCAGATTGTATGTCACTTGTACTGTCTCATTTGCCAACATGCCGGGTGTCCAACGAGGAATGAGAGACATGACCCTTAATATTTCAGCTTCAACTTTGGGGTGTATCTTGCGGGTAATCTTAGGGTTGATAACTTGTCCGTCATAATCTATAGTGAATTTTACATCAGTGTATGTATTATTAGCAATACTATCTATTTCTGAATAACGAAGATTTTCTTTCAGAAATTCTATAAATTTTTCTGTTCCTCCGGGAAATTCCGGTAGCTTTTCCGGACCATAAAAGGGGGCTTCCCCTTTCATGTCTTTTTCTTGTATCAGGCTGTCAGCAGTAATGGTCCAATTCATTTTAGGGCATTGCAGTGTTTCTGCGTCCAATGAAGTAGGAGGTATTATTGTAAGTATACCAGTTGATAGTCCAAACAGAGCGATGGCCTTACCTACACGGCGTTTTCGTTCAAGTTGTTGCTCCAAATATCGAACTTCAGCTTCGCATTTGGGGCAAGTACCCAAACAATCTCCCTGATACTGACATTCAGAGGTGATGAATTCAATATCATTCGCTTCGGCTATCTGCCGACGAATCTCTTTTAAGATTTTACAGGTTTGTTTTCCTCTTGCCATGGCATTAATCATTAGGGGTTTTATAGGTGAATCGGTCGAATTGGGTGATTCCCATTTCTTTCAAAAGTTCTATGCTTTGGTCAATATCCTTCTCCGTATTATAGGAAGGGATGAGTGGTGTCCGAATAACGATTTGCTTGGCTTTGTCTTTCCCGATTAAATATCGCAAATTACCTAAGACGTTTTCATTATTCTTTCCGGTATATCGCTGATAGATGTTATTATTCATATCTTTGATGTCGATTATGTAATTGTCTATAATAGAAATCAGTTCTTCTACATTCTGTTGCGGAACATTGAGAGAGGTTTCGACAGTGATTCTCCATTCCGGTCCGCAGAGTTGGCGGAATTGCCTGATAAATTCGCTTTGTAATAATGGTTCTCCACCTCCAAATGTGACTCCTCCGCAGCTCGCCAGAAAGTAAAGTTCGTCTTTGCGTACTTCCTCATAGAGTTGGTTACAATCGTATCTCTCCCAAACGCCATCAGGCTGTAGAGAAGTTGGATTGAGACAATATTTGCAACGCAACGGACAGCCATGGAAAGCAACTAATGTTGTAACTCCTTCACCGTCAATCGTTAGTCGATGGCGGGCAATGCCGATGAGAGGAACAGCTTTCATACTTTTTCTATTTTTTCTTCATCCACATACCACAAGTAGCCGGTGATATTCTTATATCCCATCTTGGTAAGAAGTTGCATATATCCTTTCACTTGTTTGTTATATTTAGGATTTTCCTTACCAAACTTGAAATCGACTACAACAACCTGATCGTCTTTCATCATTACACGATCCGGACGACGGGTTTGCAAAATTCCTTTTTCTTTATAGATAATAGCACATTCATTAAACAGTGTCCATTTTCCGGAATACCAATCTTGAATTTCAGGAGAAGAAAAAGCTTTCTTTGCAACTTCACGAGCCACTTTTTCTTTCTCGTCATTTCTGATAACTCCTTCAAAAATAAGCCGTTCGATGGCTGGATCGATATCTTCTGCAGTTTCGATGACAGAAAATAAAGTATGTAACATACGTCCGCGGTTGATAAAGCGGTCGTCCGAATCTTCTTCTTCAATGCCCTGAATGAAGTCAGCAGAGCGGTTGGACTGACGAAATTCAATATCATGCCGCATGGATTCCATCCGAATAGGGAGTTTCTCTGGTTTCTGGGTTAGCTTGTTTGTGGATGTCTTGATTCTTTCTTTTTCGGAAGGGCATAGTTGTCCTTGCTCATAACAGTCTTCTTCCCAGTCAATCCCTTCTTCTTGGGCTACTATCGGTAGGGTGTTTGCCAATAGTTCGGACATGGTACCTTTTTGACTTTTTCTACTCCAGATAATGAGATTTTTTCCAGCGCGGGTAAAAGCAACGTATAGTAGATTGAGATTATCTACCCAAAGTTGAAGACGTTCTTGCAGGTAGTCGTTACCATAAATCGATTCAGCCATTTGGGTGGAATAGTTAATAGGAAGAATATCCAATGTATTGAATGGTGCTGTTTGCGGGGCACACCATACAAGCTGATTATTGGTTTCATTCTCCAGTTTCCAGTCGCAGAAAGGAAGGAGTACGGTATGGAATTCCAATCCTTTGGATTTGTGTATGGAGAAAATCCGGATACCTTCTACTTCTCCACTCGGAATTGTTTTACTGCATAATGTTTCGTCCCAATACCGGATGAATCCGTCTAGCTCGGAAGAGTTGCTTTGCAGATAATCGATCACCGCATCAAAGAAAGCGAATAAATAAGCATCCTGATCTTTGATAAGATTCATCTCGAATATGCTGAAAAGTTCTTCTAAAAGCTCATAGAGAGGCATTAACCTTAGTTCCTTTGTCTTTTCAAGAAAAGCGGCGGGAAGATAATTCTCGGCAGGGAGGAGTAGGAGAGTATTCCAATCCAGTCCTTTCTGTAAAACCTCGTTTTGATAGGCTACGGCCAGTTGGGCACGTGCTATTTTATTATTTTCATCGGAAAGGAATCGCAGTGCATCCAACATCATACAAATGGCAAGAGAGGCGTCAAGGCGGAAGGCTTCGTCTGATACCACTTTATAGTGTAGCTCCTTATCGAAGTAGTCGGCGATTCGAGGAATGCTTTTATTTTTTCGTACCAGGATGGCTATATCATTCAGTTGTACTCCGGAGGTGAGGAGATGTTGCACTTCTTCTCCCAAGCTAATTAATGTCTGTTCGGTATAATCATGTTCTTCGTCGGGTTCGAGAAAAGAGACTTTTACATATCCTTTTTCTGTACTTCGGGGAGATTCCTGCACAACGTCGGCATAGGCTTTTTGCAAATCCTCACAATCTTTGCCTAATTGCTGTTTATACACTCCGTTCAGATAGTTGGCAGCAGCTGTGAAGATTCGATTGTTAAACCGGATGACATTCGTTTCACTTCTCCGATTGGTGGCTAACGTCTTGACGCGGATCGGGAAATGCTCGATGTGGTCATTCAGGCTGTTGAGAATTCCCCAATCACCATTCCGCCAACGATAAATGGACTGTTTGACGTCTCCTACAATCAAACTGTCTGCTCCTTGAGACAGCCCTTCGAGCAAAAGCAGTTTGAAGTTGCCCCATTGCATTCGGCTGGTATCCTGAAACTCGTCTATCATGACATTATGGATATTTGTCCCTATCTTTTCGAATACAAAAGAGGAGTCACCGTCTTTCACCAGTTGGTGAAGCAGGGCGTTCGTGTCTGACAACAGAAAACGGTTGTTGTCGTGGTTCAACTGACGTACTTCTTCGTCGATATTGGCGAGAAGTTGCACTTTATTGAGATGTTGCAAGGATAACCGGCAACTATTCAGTAACAAATTATTCTTGGAACGCAACTTTTCAGCATCTTCCAGAATTTGTATAAGGCTGGAATTAGCCAGGTTGATGATATCCGCATAACGGGGAGAAGTCTTGGTTGCCCAATTTTTGGCATCTTCCAGACATTTCTCTACTGTGGCATTACGGATATCATTGCTTAAAACGCCATTATTCAGTTTACGGAAATAACTTCCGATTCCGCGTGAACCGTTTTTCAGATCATCAGCAGTTAATGCGTGACCATCTAGTTCTCCTTCGAATTGGTCGTAGAATCCTTTCATTTGCTCCAGTATTTCCGTTTCCAGAGCTTTCAGTTGTTTGCGGTATTCTTTGATGGTGTTCGGATTACGCAGTCGTTGCCGAAGTCCTTCTCCTTTTTCAATATAGCCTTCATCGAAAATATTGCGTCCAAAACTTTTAACTTCGTCTGATACATTCCAACGTTTATCATCGGCAATTCGCTCATTGATATAGTCTAATAACCATGCGAGGACAGGGGAAGTGGGACCTAGTTTCTCGATCATGCTATCTACGGCGTCACTAAGAACTTCGGTGTTGTTTAACTCGATATTCAGGTTCGGACTAAGTTCCAGCTCCCGTGCGAGGTTACGCATGACAGATTGGAAAAATGAGTCGATAGTCTCTACCCTGAACCGGCTGTAATCATGCAGCATATAGCTAAGGGCAATGCCTGCCGCTTCCCGTATCTCCTGCTCTGTTTTTCCTGTCTCTTCTTTGATACGGTTGAGATAGGCTTCCGAATCTTTATCACCTATCTGTATGCCGTAAAGCTGACTAAGAATACGTTCCTTCATTTCTGCTGTTGCCTTATTGGTAAAGGTTACAGCGAGAATTTGCCGGTAGGCACGGGGATTGAAAATTAATAGTTTGATGTATTCCACGGCCAGGGTAAATGTTTTACCCGAACCTGCAGAGGCTTTATAGACTAAAAGTTCACTCATGTTTTTGTTTAAGGGATATATTCGATTTTAGCAACGATTACTCGTATCTCTTCCGGTTCTTTCCCGGCTTTTACTAATGCCTGATGGAAGTTTTTAGGGAAGAACATGAAGAATGTGTCCGGAGTGGAATCTACATATTTTATTTTTTTGGCTTTGTAGAAAGTAACATCCGGTTTATATTCGGTGATAGGCTCCGCATATTCGGCTGAAGTAATTCCGAAACGTTCGGTACCTTTTACTACATATTGCAAATCGATGCCGTGGCGGTGTGCTTCAATTTTACGTTTACTGACATCTTGTGTTGTTGCATCCTGCACATTGATGTAGCAATGTTCACCATCTACTTCGTATCGTCCGGCAGGCATATTTACGAGGTCGTGGGTAGCTAGCCATTGGAAAGTCTTGTCCCACACTTTCTTGTTCTTGTGATATTGTGAGGCAAACTCCTGATAATCGGTTGTCTTATGAGGCATTGCCTTCAGCCCGTTCGCCCATTCTTGCTTCTGTGTCCATTGGCGGGCTTGTTTAAGAGTCCAGTTGTCAGCAGATTCTTGTGAACATACATTTTCTGTGAAGAAGAAAAGAAAAAGTCCGATAAACAGGCTTGAACTACTAAATACGAAGTTTGATTTCATGATTGTTCGAAAAAATTAGGTCCGAAAATAAGTATGAATAAAGGTAGATAGTCTTTTAAAGCTACTCGTAATAGCTTTAAAGCTTGTCCAATTCTGTAATTAATCGTTTGTGGAGATACATTCAGTTTCTCGGCAATTTCTTTATGCGTCAGATGTTGATTACGGTTCATCTCGTAGGCTTCGAGATATTCTTTCGGAAGTCTTTTTAATGCTTCTTCATATAGACGGAAAAGCTCATCACTCAAATAGAAGTCCGGGTTATTGAGCTCACTATCATATTTATCTACGATTTCCTGATGTACTTTTCGTTTAATCTCAAAATGGGAAAGACGGTTGAGGGCTTTGTTCTTGACAATCGTAAAAAGAAGAGTTTTGAGTGTCAGATCTTCCATCAGAGTACAACGGTTTTCCCACAGCCACATCATTGTTTCCTGCACAATCTCCTCTATTTCTTCCTGCTCACTTACGTATTGAGAACAAAAAGCACATAGCCTACGGAAATAATGTCTGTAGACGACGTCAAAAACTTTTTCCTCTCCTGCTTTTAAGGCAGTGATGACGGACTTATTATTATTAATATCCAAATATATCGGAGATTGTGGCATTCTCTTTTAATTTATGTAAGACAAAAATAATGAAAGAAGTAGATAAATGAAATAAAAATGCGAGAAAAAATATTTTTTCTTTTTTCGTTTAGTATATTTGTACTCACAACTGTATTACTACAAAGGTTTTATAGTTTTTTTATTGTAAAAAGGTTAAATGAGCATGGATGAAACTATCTTGTTGAATTATCTGCAGGGTGAATGTAATGATGAAGAAGCTGCCCGGGTGGAAACTTGGTGCGAGGAAGAACCGGGGAATCGGAAAACTTTAGAGCAACTTTATTATACTCTTTTTGTAGGTGAACGTATAGCGGTGATGAATGCTATAGATACAGAGGCGTCATTAGATAAATTTAAGTCGGCTATCAGAGAAAAGGAGAAAAAGACTAAACGGAAAAATATCTCAATCCGTTGGGGACGTTATGCTACTGTGTCTGCTGCTTTTCTTACCGGACTTGTTTTTGCCGGTGGAATTGCCTGGGGATTACTTTCCAATAAACTTTCAGATTATGAGGTGATAACTGCTGCCGGACAGAGAGCACAGACTGTACTGCCGGATGGTAGTAGGGTATGGCTGAATGCATCTTCTAAATTAGTTTATCATAATTCTTTCTGGAGTTCGGATCGCCAAATCGATTTGTCGGGTGAAGCTTATTTCGAGGTTTCCCATGATAAACATGCTCCATTTATCGTAAACAGTAAACAAATCAAGACTTGTGTGCTTGGTACGAAATTTAATGTGCGTGCGCGTGAAGAAGAGAATAGGGTAGTGACTACCTTGCTTCAAGGTTTGGTGCGGGTGGATTCTCCACGAACGGAAGAGAATGGCTATTTACTGAAACCGGGACAGACATTGAATGTGAATACGGATACTTATCAGGCAGAGTTGATTGAATATAACCAGCCTACGGATGTGCTCCTGTGGATGAAAGGTAAGTTGGAATTCAAGCAACATTCTTTATTGGAAATAACCAATATTATGGAGAAGTTGTATGATATTAAATTTATCTATAAGGATGATGCTTTGAAATCAGAACGGTTTACCGGTGAATTCTCTACTGATAGCACTGCTGATGAAATACTGAATGTTTTGATGCATACAAATCATTTTTCTTATAAGAAAGACGGACGGATTATTCGGGTGATGAAGAAATAAGATATAAATAAGTCTTTTTACAGGGGGATTCTTAACTCATTAAGAATCCCCCTTTCCTTTATGGCTTTCTTAGATCATTAGAGAAACAAGTGTTTGATCGAAAATTTTGTTTTGGTGCAGTTTTGAACAAACTTCACCGTGGTGAGCCCATCTAAATAGAATTAGTTAAAAACCGCATTCAGCTTTCAGTCTACTTAAAAAGTTCCTTTTCATCGGTGCTTTTGGCTGAACGCGAACCTGAAAACAAAAAGGAGATGTAAATAGTCTCTTTTTTAGAGTCTCTATTTACCTTCAATAGAGCCGCTGTTTGAGTGAAACATAGCCTTCGTTTTATGCGAATAGAGACTCTGATTTACTAACCCGGCATGTCGACGACTTTAACCCGACATATCAATGTCGCTCTTTATCAAGGCGTTTACGAACAAAACTGAAACGGCTGAAACCGGATAATAGCGTAAAGATTCAGTAGGAGAAATTTAATTCAAAACCATAAGTCATAAGAAAGATGTACAAAGATGAACTAACAAGTAGAGATCTGGAGTATTCTTTTGGGAGATAGATTGATAGTCTGGAAGTATGTTTGTGAAGTATGTTTCTAAAATAGAGGGTAATCCATTGGATTACCCTCTATTTTATCATTTCTATGTTACCTATTCATTATGTTTATTCACTTTTGGGTTCGTAAACATTAAATTCTGTAACATCCGTACGACCGTTTGTAGAGATAGTGATAATCTGATATTTTAGATATCGCGTAGTAATAGGAGAGATGAACGTGATGTTTTGTGTACTACTACCGGGTATTGCTAATGAACTTAATGATTTCCATGTCATACCATTTTCAGACTGTAATATTTCCACTTCTCTAGGAGCATATGCATTTCCCCAGTGATTCGTTTTGATGCCTGTTAAAACCTTAGTTTCTCCTAAATCAACGGTGAACCAGAAGCCTTTATTATTTAGAGCAACGTCAGTTCCAGTCTTGCCATCAATTAAATTATTAGGCGCGCCGTCTACTCCTTCTTCCACATTAACAATCCAACCTACACGATTACTGATAAGTTGGCTATTGCTAGGAGTACCACTTTTTAGATTACAGTAGGCAGCTTTATTAATGATGACAGGTAAGATACTTAAATTACTGCTAATGACAGTGTTCTTATCATTGGTAGTTACATTACTGATTGATACACTGAAAGAGAAACTTGTTTTTTCCATGATACTGGCGAATATCGTTGGATCGACCGTTGCAGTGATTTCTTCAGAAGTCATCTGTCCTTCTTTGAGAGTAACCTGTGAGGAACTTAAAACGATCTGGCTTGCATCAAGCCCTTCTGTTTCACTTTTTGCACTTAATGCGATAACCATATCTGTAGAGACTGCTTTCTGTGTTTTTACAGTAAAAGCCATCTTAATTTCATCTCCTCCGATTCCATTCGCATCATGAGTCAGATTGAACTTTTTTACATTCCCCGATAAATAGTCATTTCTCTGTAGAGACACATACGTAGCATTCCACTCGTTAAAAACTTCTTCATCATCACTACAGGACGAAATGAATGGGACAAACAAGCCGAGTAGAGTTGCTATTGATAGTGATTGAAATATATTTTTCATATACATATACAATTTAATTTTTACTATTTCCATTCAGTAGCCTTATCTGTAGATAAAATACCGTCAATCCAGGTAGGAGTAGCAGAAGTTGTCAAAGTATGACCTTTACCGGTTGCATCTTCGAACACATTACCTTGTCCTTCATTGAATCGCCAATAAGCTTCCAAACCTACAGATTTAGGGCTAACTTGCGTCATGTTATTCTGAATTTGAGAAGCGGAACGAACTACGGACCAAATACGTGCTTCACTCATCAAAATTTTACAGTTTCCCCATCTACTATAAGAATCATCACCTAAGCAGAACCAATTTACATCAGAGAAAGTTGTTGCTCCTGTTGGTATACTCAACACACCCGAATCAACTCCGTTTATGTAAAGTCGATAGTTGGAACCATCACAGACCAATGCTAAATGTTGCCATTCGTTTGGCTTGAAAGAATTACTTGGATTCAAATAAAGCCGGTTACGTCCTACAATCTGTACTAATGAATGTGCCTTATAATTTTCATTGTCACTTTGAGGATCCTCAAAACGTAAAAGGATGAAGTTTGCATCATCTCCTCCGTTTTTAAAGACTGCACGGTCACGGTCAGCTGTGTTGGCTACCTGAAAACGAACCTCTATCGTATATTGTGAATACGTTTCGGGAGATTCTGTGAATTTATTAGCTTTTAAACTAGGAGCGCCAACAAACATTGGAGCTGAAAATTCGATAATACTTTCTGCCAAAATAACAAAGGTTCCGGTATTTTCCATCGGTGAAATACTTCCATCTTGCAATACTAGTTTTACAGGCAGTGCATATGATTCTCCCGATTTCATCATTTCCTGACTGAAAGCTTTCAAAGCGATGGAGAGGGCATCGGCTGCATATTGTCCTGCTTTTACAGTAATCGTTTCCGGCAACGTATAATAATCTTTGGGCAACATTATATATCCGGTTCCATTAATATGGTTATAAGTGTTCAGTACTGATTGATCTGTAACCAATTTATAATGATTATCTGTAGAAGAAAGATTACTAAGATGCACATTTAGGGTAGTAAAACTTTCTCCAGTAGCCTGTACGGTCACTTTTTGACTTGTACTGGAAAGAGCTTCTTCAATATAAGCATGTGTATCTAAAGTATCGTATTTTGCATCTCCACAACTTACTATACTTCCTAAGCCTGTTATGACTGCGGAGAAGCATAAAATTTTTATATAATTCATACGTTTCATAGTTTACATTAATTTTTAAGTAATGAATGTGATGACGGGTTCATAATTTGAATAGCACGGCGTATATTTTTATATTCTGGTGAAGTTCCATACTCTGCTTCCATATGATAGGTTCCTGCACCACCTTTACGGAATCCGTTACTTGGTTGCCAGCGTGCCATTCCTTCAAGAGATTTCATTTTGTTACCATAACGATCAGTGTAATCATATCCACCGTCCATAGCAGCATCGGTAGCCTCGAAATTCTCGGTCATGATGGTCATCTTCGTGATTTGTTCTTCAGACATGACACTGCTATACGTCTGAACAAGTCCTGCACCTGCTACGCCGCCTGTGATAAGACGTTTATCGAGTTTAGAATCACTGCCAGGACTACTATTATTGTAAGCCTGAATGATAAAATAGTCAAAATATAACCCGACTTCAGGTCTACCTGTTATGCTCTGTGGTTCGCCATCGATAACTAATAATTTACCAGTTCCTGATTTCGGACCGAAATATTTGCCTAGTTCATCAACAAATGCAAACATTCTATCGTCTTCGTCTACGATATTACCGGGGTTGCCAAAATTAGGTTCATAATCGATATCAAAGCCGTCGTAACCATATTTGTTTACTGTATCGGCAATGGCGCTTGCATATTTGCGAATGGATGCTTCTATTGCTTCCTTATTTGATTCATCGGAAGGCCATCCCCAAAAATCATTCAC
>NC_021017.1:787034-791723 GCF_000210075.1 Bacteroides xylanisolvens XB1A | reverse complement strand
TTCCAGATCTTTTTTTTTGAGCTTCTGTAATGTTCGACCAATTTCCCCAAATAGAAACAATATCTACACTATCAGGAATACCGGCTAAAGAACTTTTCATATAGGCACCTTCACCACTCCAGCCACCAAACCAACCAAATGCAACTTGGTGATCTGTCTGTTTATAGGCACGCAAGGCCGCATAATATTCATCCGATACGATCGATTCGGGAAAAGTTTTTGCTTCTGACTCCGTCCAGTCACTGCAACCGATCAATGAGGTCGTTGCCAGTGATATGAGTACAATGTATAATAAATAAATTTTCTTCATAAAAGTCCTTTTTATGCATTATATAAATTAGTTCTTTTTAGCCCACTTTAAGTCAGTAGCTTCGTTATCAGCACCGCCTAGTTCTGCTACTCCCAGATCATAATTGGCTTTATTGTTTTGTGCCTCTGTATAAGGGAAACTTAGACGACGCATACCGCGTTGGCTGCTCACACCACAATCTGATAGATTGTCGATACAAGGATAAAGTTCCGGATAACCTGTACGGCGATATTCAGCCCATGCTTCCAATCCTAATGGATAATTGGCGATCCATTTTTGAGTAATGACACGTTGGAAATTCTTTCCATTTACGTTGTCAGCCTCGCTGTCATCCCACATTACACTCACAGTATTGGTAATTGTAGCAGTAGCATTTTGCACAACATCACTTTCATGTGATACGACAGGAGCCTCGTCAATCTTCATGTATTCAGTGGCTGAAACCTGATATTGTTCCATTGATAAATTAATACCATCTTCGTAATAGGCTTTTGCTGTTTTAGAACCGACATTCCAACCACGCAATTTTCCTTCTGCACGTAAAAACGCTGTCTCTGCAGCACAGAAAACCATTAATTTAGAAGTTGCCGTATATGCAGGAATAGAGAATCCTGCTGCATCTGCCTTTTTAAAATCAGCATCTCCAGTACGCATACCTACATATTTATCTGTTTTCCCGGCAAGGGTAGACTTATTAAAGAACTTCGGCATACGTGGATCGCCATATGCATTCATATAATCTACAATATTTGCATTCACACGCAGATCACCCCAACTTACAGCTGCCAGTTGATAGGGATTACTCTGCGTGCCACAAGAAAGCATAGCATTATCCGAATTACTTTCAATCAATCCTGCTTTATGTGTTACTGCTGCTTCAGCTGCCTCTTGAGCAATGCCAGGCCATGTTCCGCTGATTCGCATTGCAACACGTAAACGCATTGAATTGGCTAGCTTAGCCCAACCTGAATAATTTCCATCAAAAACCGGATCATTGGCTCCCAATGGGGCATTACCATTTGTTTCTACATAATAGTTGTACAAAACATCGGCTGCATTGGCTAAATCACTTAATATACTGGTATAGACCTGTTCCTGGGTATCATAAGATACATAGAAATTACCCTTCTTTACTTGGCTGTAAGGCATCGGTCCATAACAATCCGCAACGCGAAGCATTGTTATTGCACGTATCATACACGCAAAAGCATAATAATGTCCCGTAGAATTTGTCGCTTCTTGTATTTGGAAAAAGTTTCCATATATTTTTTCAAACGGAGTGTTCCAGGGGGTAGCATTCCAGGCATCACTCTGATTGAATGTGCTGAAGTTTGTACCACTCCATGTGTTAGAACAGCATAGATAGCCACCTAACTGTCCCACCATCTGATCTTGCATTTGAGAGTCATTCTGCTGAATATTCACAATTGTTTCAATCATAGATCTCATCAAAGTCGCAGGGTCTGCATCATGAATTTGATATTGATTCGTATTATACTCCTCAAATTTATCGGTACAACTTCCTGCCAGTAACAACAGAGCGGCACCGACTGTGATATTTCTTAAATATTTTCTCATAACATTAGCTTTTTCTTTTAAAATTGAACTTTCACATTAAAACCGAAGTTACGCAAGCTGGGTTGCATAAAGTAGTCTACATTCATATAATAGTTACTGGAGGTAGAGGCAGACAATTCCGGGTCAAATGGGGCTTTACAATAAATCATCCATAAATTACGTCCTACAATACCCAAAGTAACATTCGCCACATTTTTTAAACCATCTTTTAGGAAGTGTATAGTTTAGACTCAATTCCTGCAAACGTACATTGGTTGCACTATATAGATAATAACGACCGTAGCCACCTTCACCCGTACCAATAGTCTGGTAATACTTTTGGGCGTTAACTTTGCCGTTATTAATAGGTATACCACCATTATCACGAGCTGTTGCAGATGTTTCGGATACTCCATAATAATCTAAAATACCTTGAGTAGCCGAATAAGCTAATCCGCCTACACGGGCTGATAATACAACTCCTAAATCAATTCCTTTATAAGTGAAATGATTGGTCCATCCGAGGTTGAAATCAGCATCCAGATTACCTACTTTTACCGGAGTGTTTGATGAAGTGATACCCAGATTACCATTCTGATCGACTTTTATATTACCGTTATTGTCTTTTGTCAGCTGGTTGTATACATAGATATCAGTCATGGAACCTCCTTCTGTCAGGATGACGCGAGGAGCTACATTCTCTTTACCTAACCAACCCACATTCATTTCATCCATTTGGATAGCTTCTCCTGTCACGGGATTCACGCTACCGCTTGCCAGTCGTTTCACCTTGTTACGGTTTAGAGTGAAGGTCGCATTAGAAGACCATCCGAATCCTGCCCATTTATCACTGAATCCTAAAGCTAATTCAATACCCTGATTTTGCACGTTACCAGCTTGTACAATCGCTTGTTTATATCCGGAAGAAGAGGGGATATCTACCTTAAATGTTTGGTTCAGTGTGTTAGAACGATAGTAAGTAGCGTCTAAATTAAAACGATTTCCCCAGAATTTCAAGTTCAAACCGATTTCCCAGGATTTAGTCTTTTCAGGTTTCATATTGTCCATCGGATATACGGTCGGATTCGCCCAGTTATGTGTCTGGCTGTTGTATTCGTACCCCGGATTAGTAAGGAAACGATCGAAAGAAGAGGCTACCACTGTATACGAACCGCGTATTTTAGCATAAGAAATCACCTCTGGTAGTTTAACCATTTCTGATAATAAAGCCGATAAACCGACTGACGGATAAAAGAACGATTTTTGTTTGGAGAATGCGAGTTTTGAATCCCAGTCATTACGTCCGGTTACAGTTAGATACAGTTGATTTTTCCAACTTAATTCAGCACTGGCAAAAATACTTTGAATTTCATCTTCATATCCGGTAGGATCCGGTTTATAGTTGGCAGAGAAATTAATATTGTTGATCTGGAAGAAGTTGGGGATAACCAGGTCACCTGCAATATATAACTGATCCATTGAAGTATGATATATGGAAGCACCAACATTGGCTGTTAAATGAAAATCACCAAATGTTTTATCTATATTAGCCAGGAAATCGGCATATAAAGAACGTTCCTGACGCATGGCATCTTCAAAACCACCACTTACACCACAGAATGTTGTTAATGTAGAAGCTGATTTTTCGTTTTTATTCCGGTAGTCGGAATTGTCCAGATTGACGCGACCGACAACATTGAGCCAATCTGTAGCCTGCCATTTCAAAGAAGCGTTCATCATATAACGTTTCTTGTTGGAAGTACGGTTGATGCGATTTTGTATCCAATATGGATTTTGTAATGACAAACTTGCATCACCATAAGGCCAATATTGTTCCATATAGCCGTAGTTAGTATTATAACGTTCATACAAACGAATTTCGTCAAAGTTGTCTCCACGAGGGAATAGATACAGTGATGGGAGAGGGTTATAATACTGTCCTTGAGAAACCATGTTTTTGTTGTTCTGAACGATATATTGTGCACCGATATCCAGAGTAAGTTTATCATTCAGGAAATGGGTGGTATTACGTGCCGTAAAATTATAACGGTTATAGGAGTTATTCGGAAGAATTCCACCGGAGTTAGTTGTAGAAGCAGAAAGATAGGTCTGGTTTTTGGTATTTCCTGTAGATAATGCTACCGAATTGATAACATTGGAGCCTGTTTCAAAGAAGTCAGATGGGTTATATCGACGGTTTGTCAATTCTCCCCAGCTGAATAATCCGGAACTTGTACCATAACGGTTCTGCATATCCGGCATAATATATGCTTTAGAGAAAGTAGTACTGTTGGATACTGTTATGGTAGTTTTCTCTGTTTGGCCTTTTTTAGTAGTAATTAAAACAACACCGTTTGCCGCAGCAGAACCATATAATGCTGCCGCAGAAGGACCGGTCATCATACTAATACTAGCAATATCGTCCGGATTTAAGTCAGCAACAGCATCTGATCCTCCCATCTCTCCAAATAATCCTTCGCCACCGCTTTTTCCTGTATTAAAAATAGGTACACCGTCAATTACATACAATGCATTGTTATCTTTAGTCAGAGATTTCATACCACGCATAACAACACGTGTGGCACCACCAGCACCGGTTGCACCACTATTAATCTGAACACCGGCAACCTTTCCTGATAGTGAATTCATAAAATTGGCATCTTTTACAGCTGTCAATTCGTCACCTTTTACCTCTTGTACATTATAACTTAACGCCTTAGTTGCACGCTTGATACCCAATGCAGTAACAACTACTTCGTCCAATACTTGCGTATCTTCTCCTAAGGTTACTTTTATAGGTTGTGCGTTGGCAAGCGTGATTG
>NC_021017.1:774953-785559 GCF_000210075.1 Bacteroides xylanisolvens XB1A | reverse complement strand
GCAATCACACTTACCAACGCACAACCCTTGAAAGTTACCCTAGGAGAAGATACGCAAGTATTGGATGAAGTAGTTGTTACTGCATTGGGTATCAAGCGGTCAGAGAAAGCATTGACGTATAATGTACAACAGGTGAAAGGGGATGAACTTACAACTGTAAAGAGTACTAACTTTATGGGAGCACTGGCTGGTAAAGCAGCAGGGGTACAGATTAATTCTAGTGCTTCAGGTCCAGGCGGTGGTGTAAAGGTTGTAATGCGAGGTGCTAAATCTATTACGCAGAATAATAACGCTCTCTATGTGATTGATGGTATTCCAATGTATAATCGTGCTTCTTCCGGGGGTGATGGAGCTATGGCTACACAACCGAGCAGTGAATCAATAGCTGACATTAATCCGGATGATATTGAGAGCATGTCGTTGTTGACAGGACCTTCTGCAGCTGCATTGTATGGATATGAAGGAGCTAATGGAGTAGTATTAATTACTACCAAGAAGGGACGTGCTGATAAGACAACCGTGACTTATAGTAATAATACCACATTCAGTGATCCTATGATGATGCCTAAGTTTCAAAACACTTATGGTAATATGACAGGTGAAATGATGAGCTGGGGATTAGAAACTGATAAGAGATACGATCCTGCAAATTTTTTTAATACAGGAAGCAATGTATCCAATGCACTTTCTCTCTCTACAGGTAATGATAAGAGTCAAAGCTATATCTCTGTAGCCACAACTAATGCAACAGGCATTATGCCCAATAATGACTATGATAGATATAATTTCTCATTCCGTAATACTACCAACTTCTTGAATAATAAGTTTATTTTGGATACAAGTGCTAACTATATTATTCAAAACGATAAGAATATGGTATCGCAAGGGCAGTATTTTAACCCACTTACTTCTTTGTACTTGTTCCCACGTGGCGAAGATTTTTCTGATGTAGCTGTATACGAACGTTATGATGATTTGTCGGGTGTAAATACTCAGTATTGGCCATATGGTGATTTAGGCGGTGTTTCGTCTCAAAATCCTTATTGGATTATGAATCGTATGAATCGTGAGAACGATAGAAGACGTTATAAATTGGCTGCTAGTCTACAATATAATATCATTGAAGGGCTAAATGTACAAGGACGTGTGAGCATCGATAACACCGAAAGTAAATACACCGAAAAATTCCACGCAGGTACGGTCGGTAATTTTGCCGGTCCAAAAGGGCGATATAAAGAAGAAAACCGTCTAGACAGACAAGTGTATGCTGATGTATTGGCGAACTTCAATAAAACGTTCAATGAATTTAATGTAACGGCCAATTTGGGTGCTTCTATTAAGGATCTTCGTATGGAGTTGACTTCTTTGCATGGAGACTTGAACAATGTAACTAATCATTTTACCATCGAAAACCTTACACGCAGTGGTTATTATAAAGTAGATGCTGATGGTTTAAAGCGTCAGACACAATCAGTTTTTGCTAATGCGGAAATAGGCTGGAGAAGTTTTCTCTACTTAAGTCTCACCGGACGTGCTGACTGGGATTCTTCTCTGGCTCTTTCAGAAAGAGGAAATAAACCGTTTTTCTATCCTTCTATTGGTCTTTCAAGCATTTTGAGTGAAGTTATTGATTTGCCTGAATGGTTCTCATTCTTAAAAGCACGTTTTTCTTTCACTTCGGTGGGTAATGCCTATGATCCATATTTGACAAAGGTACGTTATGTTTATGATGATCAGCTTGACCAATATAAAGCAGAATCTTTGTATCCAAACTCTGATTTGAAACCAGAAATTACTAAATCTTATGAGGCGGGATTGAATATGCGTTTCTTCAAGAATACATTGAATTTTGATATTACTTATTACAACTCTGATACACGTAACCAAACATTCGCTGCGCCTCTTCCGGCAAGTTCTGGGTATACGGCTGTTAACATCCAAGCAGGTAGTGTACAGAACCAAGGTATAGAGATGGCCTTAGGATATAAAAATGAGTGGCGTGATTTCGGTTGGTCCAGTAATTTTACTTTTACTTATAATAAGAATAAAATTAAAAGATTGGCTGATGGTGTTACAAACAGAATTACGGGGGAACCGATTGAAATGCCTTATGTAGACAAAGCAAGATTAGGAGGCTCTACTTCACCGGTAGTACGCCTGACAGAAGGTGGTTCTATGGGAGACCTGTATATCAACCGTGACTTTAAACGCGATAATAATGGTTATATCTATTTGGATGCCAAGACAGGTTTGCCAAGTATGGTGGAAACCGAATATAAGAAAATCGGTTCATTGCTTCCAAAGGTTAATTTAGGATGGAGAAACTCATTTACTTATAAAGGTTTACGTCTGAATATATTGTTAAGCGGACGTTTTGGTGGTTTGGTTGTATCTAATACACAAGCTTTCCTTGATCGTTGTGGTGTTTCCGAATATAGCGCACAACTTCGTCAGGCTGGAGGAGTAACCATCAATAACAGAAATGTATCCGCTAAGGATTATCTCGGCATAGTAGCGGCTGGTACTGGTGAAGGTGACCACTATGTATATGAAGCAACCAATATTCGTTTGCAGGAGGTTAGTCTTGAATATACACTCCCTAAAAAGTGGTTGTATAACATTGCTGATGTAACATTAGGTTTAATCGGAAATAATCTGGGCATGATATATTGCAAGGCACCGTTCGATCCTGAATTGGTTGCGTCATCTACCAGTACATTCTATACTGGTGTGGATTATTTCATGCAACCTAGCTTGAGAAACATGGGATTTAGTATAAAAGTACAATTCTAATAAAGCAAAGAATGATGAAAAGATTCAATATAATTAAGACTGTAAGCGTGGCAGCTTTCACTACTACTCTGCTATTCGCTTCATGTACGGGAAACTTTGACGAATTAAACACACATCCAACAGACGTGTATCCCGAAGATATGACTCCGACGGAACGGGTCGGTACGTTGTTTGTGGCTATGACTCGCTTATTGAATGCCTGTCAGGAAAATAACAGTCAACACACTGAACAAATGGTAGGGCAGTATGGCGGGTATTTTGCAACAACTGCTCCTTGGAATGGTACTAATTTTGGAACATTCAATCCTAGTGCTGACTGGGTAGATGTTCCTTATAAAGATATGTTTACAGAGTTTTATCCGAATTTCCAGACAATAAAAGAATCTACAGGAGGTACCGGATATATTTATGCGTGGGCATCTATTCTGCGGGTCGGTGTTATGCTTCGTGTAGCTGATATTTATGGTCCTATCCCTTACTCTGAAATGGGAAAAGGAGAATTCCAAGTGGCATATGACGATGTGAAAACACTCTATCATAATATGTTTGATGATTTGACACGTAGTATCAATGTACTTTCGGCATTTGTTCAGGAAAATGAAGGAAAAGAGGTACCTGTTGCCGAATATGATATCATATATAATGGTGATTTTAGCAAATGGATCAAATACGCTAACTCTTTAAAACTTCGTATGGCCGTACGTATCGCTTCTAATACTGAAGATACAGAATATGCCAAACAAATGATGGCGGAAGCGATTGATGGCGGAGTAATAGAATCTAATGATGATAATGCCTTTTTTCCATCTATGCCATATAACCCATTTTGGATTGCTTCAGATTGGGGTGATTTAGCTATCAATGCAACACTTTCTGCATACATGAATGGATATAATGATCCACGTATCAGCAAATATATGAATACTTCGACTTCGTATAGAGAGTATCGTGGTGTACGTATGGGTATTAAAGATACAAGTAAAAGCGTTGAAGGTAGTGCTGCAAGGTACTCTAAACCAGCTGTAACAGATGCTTCTCCTATGCCAGTTTTTTATGCGGCAGAGACTTATTTCTTAAAAGCTGAAGCGGCTTTACAAGGATGGATTGCAGGTGGAACAGCGGCAGCTAAGAGTTACTATGAACAAGGTATTCAAATTTCAATGAATCAATATGGCGTAGAGATTGGCGATTATCTTTCAAGTACAGTTGTTCCTCAAGGGTATACAGATCGATGGAACTCTCAAAATAATATTTCATTTACTGATGTTCCTACTGTTGCATGGGAAAACGGAAGTAATAAACTTCAGAAGATTATTACTCAAAAATGGATTGCCAACTATCCATTGGGAATCGAAGCGTGGTGTGATTATCGCCGAACTGGTTATCCTGAATTGTTTACGGCGCGAGATAATCTAAGTTCTGTTGGTTATATCGGTGATATTGATAGTAAACGTATGGTACGTCGTTTACCATATCCTACAACGGAAAAATCTAGTAACTCAGCCAATGTAGAAGCAGCTATTGCAACTATGTTAGGTGGTCCGGACACCGGAGCTACAGATTTGTGGTGGGCGAAAAAGAATTAATTTTTAACCTGATAAAATATAGAATATGAATATAAAGCATATAAAAAATGCATTCGGATTTGCATTTGCCGCTATATTCTTCGTTGGATGTACGGATGTGGAATCTATTAATGATGTTGATTTGAATCAAACAATTAAAACTGATGAATATTATGCTGCTTTGCGCAAGTGGAAAGAAACACCGGGACTTCCACAAGTGTTCGTTTGGTTCGACAATTGGACAGGAACTTCTCCTACCGGTGAAAATAGCTTGAGAGGTCTGCCTGATTCTGTAACCATTGCTTCCAACTGGGGTGGGCATCCGAAATTTGAATTAACTTCGGAGCGAAAGGCTGATATGGAATATGTACAAAAAGTGAAAGGCACAAAGGTTGTTGTTACCTTATTTTCTCAAAATATAGGCGACGACCTTCCAGATAAAGAAATTTATCATGAAGCTGGAACCAGTAGTGATCCGGAAAAGGTGAGACCTGCAATTAAAGCCTATGCAGAGGATATTTATAAAGCTTGTCTTGAATGTGGATATGATGGTTATGACTGGGATTATGAGCCTGGTGGTGGAATGGGAGTTGGTCCGCTTTGGTCAAATAAAGTACAGAGAACTATTTTTGTCGAGGAACTTTCCTACTGGTTTGGACATGGTGCTATGGATCCTAACCGCGATCGTGGAGATCGCCCTATGCCAGAGAAACGCCTTCTTTTCTTGATTGACGGTGAGGTTGGAATCCGAACAGGTATGGATAAAGAATGGCTTTCATACTATGTAGACTATTTTGTATTGCAAGCTTATGGTGGAATGGCAGATTATAGAATGACAGGCGTGTTGCGTGATATGGATGATTGGATACAACAGGGGATTATTACTCCGGATGAAATTGTCCGTAGAACCATAGCTACCGAGAATTTTGAATCGTATGCTAATACTGGAGGAGGATTCCTGGGTATGTCAAACTACGTATATAAAAATACTTATACTGTTAATGGAAAACCTTATGAAATAGACCAGTTAATTGGTGGATGTGGTCTTTATCGTGTAGGCTTTGACTATGCACAAGGTAAGGGCGATTATGATGGTTCACCGGAATATTATTTCTTGCGTCAGGGAATTACAAACATATATAGGAATTTCTATGATCGCATGAATGCTGCCAACGAAGAATAATGATTAAACGAATTTTATAAGAATAAAAATTATGAAATATATCTATTTATCAAGTCTTATGATTGCATTGTCAGCATTCTTTCTTATAGGATGTGAGAATGCAGAATACAAGGCACAGTCAAACAGCCTTTACATAACAGATGCGGCTGGTACAAACAATGTTACTACTGTTACCATGGATGATGGTGCAGACATTAATGTTGTTGTGCGTTTAGCTCAAAAAGTTATGGAAGATGTGGAAGTGGAAATCCAGTTCTCTCCTGAATTACTGGCTGAATACAATGCAACTAGCGGTACGGAATATGAAGTCTTGCCAGCCGATATGCTTCCAAAGAATGCGACAGTGATAATTCCGGCAGGTGAAATTAGTGCCAATTATCGACTTCATGTGGATGATTTTGTGACTAATGGTATTACTTATGCCATTCCTCTTACATTAGGAAATGTTATAAAAGGTAATATTGTAAAATCAAAAGCTCAAAGTAAATTTATTTATGTATTAGCTAAGCCTTTGAATGTTTCTGTTCCTGTATTACGTGGTAATGCCGGAAATGTAACAACACTTCCTGAAACGGATTGGGGAATTACAGTAGATGCATGGACATTGGAAGCATGGGTACGTATGGATGGTTATAGTATAAATAATCAGGCTATTTTCACTTCCGGAAGTAATGATCATGAAATCTATATCCGTTTTGGAGATGCCAATAGGCCTTACAATTATCTACAGATAAAGTCTTTGGGAGGTCAAAAACAAACAGCCAGTGATTTGGAAGCAAACACTTGGTATCATTGGGCTTTCGTTTATAATGGAACAACACTTACCATTTATAGGAATGGAAAACAAGATACCTTCTTTGATCCTCCTGCACCGAAAGGTGGAAGCGTACGCTTTGATTTTATGAAAATAGTGGATAGTGGTAGCTATTTCCGTAATAATTGTGCTATGAGTCAGGTTCGCCTATGGAAAGTAGCTCGTACAGAATCGGAGATCGCAAACAATATGTATTTTGAAGTAAATCCTAAGAATCCTAATTTGATTGCCCTTTGGCCAATGGATGAAGGAGATGGCACTTCCTTTAGAGATGCTACAGGAAACGGACACAATGCAACATCTAATGGTGCACTTCAAAGGTGGGAACATAATATCCGATTTGATAAATAAAATGTTCTAGGCTAATAAATCATTGAAAGAGGAGGATATGTCGCAGAGGCATATCCTCTTTTTTATATGTTAAAGTATCCATAATTTATTAGAACTTTATTCTCCTGAATTGTACTTCTAGTAAATGCTCATATAAACTTAAATTCTAACAAACATGAAACATTGGTTATTATCTGTTTTGCTGGTGGTATGTGGTACTGTTTCAGCACAAATAACACTCGTAAAAGATGGCAAAAGTAGTGCTCGCATCATTGTGCAGGACAAGATGCCAAATAGTAAGACGTCAGCGCAATTCTTACAACGTTTTCTTACTGAAATTTCGGGAGTTGCACTTCCTATTGAAAATGATAAAACTCCTCGAAAAGGAGATATTCTCATTGGTGGTCAATCTCCGGCGGAAGTAACAGAGGACGGATTCTCTATTTCTACTCAAGATGGTATTCTAAAAATATCTGGTAAAGAAAACGGTGTTGTATATGGGGTTGTTACTTTATTAGAGCAATATTTGGGTATCGATTATTGGGGAGAGAATGAATATTCTCTTACCCCTTCAAAAACGGTGAACTTACCCTTCATTAATAAAGTCGAGAATCCGGGCTTTCGTTACCGTCAGACACAATGTTATGCTATCCATACAGACTCTATTTATAAGTGGTGGAATCGTTTAGAGGAACCGAATGAAGTGTTTGCTGCCGGTTATTGGGTGCATACTTTTGATAAGCTTCTGCCTTCATCCATTTATGGGAAAGAACATCCGGAATATTATTCTTACTTCAAAGGAAAACGCCACCCGGGAAAGGCCAGTCAGTGGTGTTTGAGTAATCCGGAGGTTTTTGAGATTGTTGCTCAACGTGTTGATTCTATTTTCAAAGCAAATCCAGATAAACATATCATGTCTGTAAGTCAGAATGATGGTAATTATACAAATTGTACGTGTGATGCTTGTAAGGCAATTGATGATTATGAAGGAGCATTATCAGGAAGTATCATCACTTTTCTGAATAAGTTGGCTGCCCGTTTTCCGGATAAAGAATTTTCCACATTGGCTTATCTATATACGATGAATCCTCCGAAACATGTGAAACCTTTGCCGAATGTGAATATTATGTTATGTGATATTGACTGTGACCGTGAAGTAACTTTGACGGAGAATGCTTCGGGAAAAAAGTTTGTGAAAGCCATGGAAGGATGGTCTAAGATTACCAATAATATTTTCGTGTGGGATTACGGTATTAACTTTGATAATTATCTGGCTCCATTTCCTAATTTCCATATTTTACAGGACAATATCCGTCTTTTCAAAAAGAATCATGCCACCATGCATTTCTCTCAAATAGCAGGGAGCAGGGGAGGAGATTTTGCAGAACTTCGCGCTTATTTAGTGTCAAAGTTAATGTGGAATCCAGAAGTTAATGTAGACTCATTGATGCAACATTTTCTGCATGGATATTATGGGGAAGCAGCGCCATATCTTTATTAGTACATAAAGATAATGGAAGGCGCATTAATTGGTAGTGGACAGAGGTTGTGGATATATGATTCACCTGTATCACATAAATATGGCATGTTAAAGCCTGCTTTGATGCGTCGTTATAATCATTTATTTGATTTGGCTGAAAAGGCTGTTGCAGCAGAACCCGATTTCTTAAAACGAGTTCAACGGGCACGTCTGCCAATTCAGTATTCAGAACTGGAGATTGCACGAACAGAGACAGAAAAAGATTTGGTAGATATTAATAAGAAGTTAGACCTTTTTGAGGAACGCGTGAAAGAGTTTCAAGTTCCTACATTGAATGAGCGTTCCAATTCACCGGTAGACTATTGCAAATTGTATCGCGAACGTTACATGCCGCAGAAAGAAAGAAGTTTAGCTTTGGGTGCAAAAGTTACTTATCTAATTCCTCCTACCGGAAAATATGCGGCATTAGGAAAGAACGCATTGGTTGACGGTTTGTTTGGTGGAGCAACCTTTGTTGATAGCTGGATTGGTTGGGAAGGAACCGATGGTGCATTTGTTATAGATTTGGGCGAAACAAAAGAGATACAAAGTGTGGAAACAGATTTTCTTCATCAAATAGGGGCCTGGATTCTTTTTCCTCTAAAGGTGGTTTATTCATATGCTGAAGACGGTGAGCATTATACACATTGGAAAACGATTGATTTACCGGAAGAACGTACCGGTGAGGTAAAATTCCGTGGAGTCAAGGCTGAATCAGCCGAACCGATAAAAACTCGTTATGTGAAAGTAGAAGTCACCGGAACGAAAGAATGTCCGACTTGGCATTATGGTGTAGGCCATCCTTCGTGGTTCTTTATAGACGAAGTGATAATAAAATAAAAAAAGTAGGGGGGAGACGTTAGTAGTTTCCCCCTTTTAGTTGTATTATATATAGATGGGTCAGAAAAATGTTTTTTTTCATCTATATACTATGATTTATGCAACAGAATAAAACTGCTTCTCAACGAAAAACTATTAACCCGGCTTGCTGGGTACCTACTGCTTATTTTGCAATGGGACTTCCCTTTATTGCTATTAATCTGGTTTCTGTTTTCATGTTTAAGGATCTTGGAATTTCGGATACGCAAATTGCATTCTGGACTTCTCTGATTATGATGCCTTGGACACTGAAATTTTTGTGGAGCCCTTTTCTTGAAATGTATCGGACGAAAAAATTCTTCGTATTGATTACAGAATTATTGAGTGGTGTATTGTTTGGAGTAGTAGCCTTTTCTTTGTTTTTCGATTACTTTTTCGCCATAAGTATCTCTACGATGGCAGTGATTGCTTTTAGTGGAGCAACGCACGATATTGCTTGTGATGGTGTATATATGGCTGAATTGAACAAAGAAGATCAGGCAAAATATATCGGAGTGCAGGGTGCTTTTTATAATGTAGCCAAATTGGTTGCTAATGGAGGATTAGTTGCTATGGCAGGAGCATTGGCAGAGCACTTCGGAGCAATAGAAGGTGCTTCGATAGATGCTAACAAAGGAGCATATTCATCTGCATGGATGATTATTTTCGGCGTAATTGCGGCAATAATGGTACTGATCGGTATTTATCATATAAAAATGTTACCTTCTACACAGGTTCCGTCAACAACAAAGAAAACTGCATCGGAGGTTGGGCACGAATTGGTAGCAGTCATTGCTAACTTCTTTACTAAAAAGCATATTCTTTATTACATCTGTTTTATTATTTTATATCGTTTGGCAGAAGGCTTTATCATGAAAATAGCTCCGCTGTTTTTACGTGCTTCAAGGGATGTAGGCGGCTTAGGACTGTCGTTAACAGAGATCGGCACGCTAAATGGTATCTTTGGTTCCGCTGCTTTCGTTTTAGGCTCATTGTTGGCAGGTATTTATGTTTCTAAGTTCGGATTGAAAAAGACACTATTTACTCTCTGCTGTATTTTTAATCTTCCGTTTGTAGCCTATACTTTTTTGGCAGTTGCACAGCCTACTAATGTATATCTGATCGGAACTTGTATAACAATGGAATATTTTGGTTATGGCTTTGGTTTTGTCGGACTGACGTTGTTTATGATGCAACAGATTGCTCCAGGCAAACATCAAATGTCACATTACGCATTTGCTTCAGGAATCATGAATCTGGGAGTGATGCTTCCGGGAATGGTTAGTGGTTATCTTAGTGACTTATTAGGATATCGTAATTTCTTTATCTATGTGTTAATTGCAACTATTCCAGCTTTTCTGATTACTTATTTCATACCTTTCACGTATGATGACTCAAAAAATAAATAATATAAAATCAACGATTATGAATAAAATTCAAATTCCTTGGGAAGATCGTCCTGTCGGATGTACGGACGTTATGTGGCGTTACTCACAAAATCCAGTTATCGGACGTTATCATATTCCTTCATCTAATAGTATTTT
>NC_021017.1:769298-774396 GCF_000210075.1 Bacteroides xylanisolvens XB1A | reverse complement strand
CCGTTACGCTATGGGAGCTGCCATATTGGATAAAGATCATCCGGAAAAAGTTCTTTACCGTACACGTGAATATCTGCTTGGTCCGGCTGCTCCTTACGAACTTCAAGGTGACGTTCCTAATGTCGTATTCCCCTGTGCTGCTTTGCAAGATGGTGAACGTGTTGCTGTTTATTATGGTGCGGCAGATACTGTGGTAGGTATGGCCTTCGGATATATAAAAGAGATTATTGATTTTACGAAACGAACGAGTATCATTTAATAAAGATATGAAACGTATTATATTAACTTACACACTTGCTTTTTCCCTTCTTTCCGCCTATGCGGGGGAAGGGGGGAGCCCTCCCCTTAAAAATACGGATAAAAGTCTTTTGATAGATTATGTGGATCCTTTTATCGGAACTACAAATTTCGGAACGACCAATCCGGGAGCGATTTGCCCCAATGGTATGATGTCTGTGGTTCCTTTCAATGTGATGGGATCTTCCGAAAACACATACGATAAAGATGCCCGATGGTGGTCTACGCCTTATGAATATACAAATTGTTTCTTTACCGGATATGCTCATGTGAATTTGAGTGGAGTCGGTTGTCCGGAATTAGGTTCTTTATTATTGATGCCTACTACCGGAGAACTGAATGTGGATTATAAAGAATATGGTAGTAAGTATAAGGATGAACAGGCCTCACCGGGCTATTATTCTAATTATCTGACTAAATATAATGTAAAAACAGAAGTTTCGGCTACTCCGCGTAGCGGTATTGCCCGGTTTACTTTCCCAAAAGGGAAAAGCCACATCCTGCTGAATCTGGGTGAGGGGTTAACGAATGAGAGTGGCGCTATGCTTCGTCGTGTAAGCGATAGCGAAGTGGAAGGAGTCAAACTACTTGGTACATTTTGTTATAATCCTCAAGCTGTATTCCCCATTTACTTTGTATTGCGGGTTAAGAAGAATCCTTCTGCAACAGGGTATTGGAAGAAACAACGTCCGATGATGGGGGTTGAGGCTGAATGGGATAAGGATCAGGGAAAGTATAAACTTTATACTCGCTACGGAAAAGAAATAGCAGGAGATGACATTGGTACTTATTTCTCCTTCGATACAGAAGAAGGTGAACAAGTAGAAGTACAAATGGGAGTTTCTTTTGTAAGCATAGAAAATGCCCGTTTGAATCTGGATCGTGAACAGGCTGGAAAGGATTTTGAGAAGATTCATGCGGAAGCACGTTCCAAATGGAATGATGACTTGTCACGCATAACAGTGGAAGGTGGTACAGATGCCCAAAAGACTGTGTTTTATACAGCGCTTTATCATTTGCTGATTCATCCTAATATTTTGCAGGATGTAAACGGAGAATATCCGGCAATGGAAAGTGATAAAATCCTGACAACCAAAGGTGATCGCTATACCGTATTTTCTCTTTGGGATACCTACCGCAATGTTCATCAATTGCTGACCTTGGTTTATCCGGAACGTCAGATGGAAATGGTGCGCACAATGCTTGATATGTATCGTGAACATGGATGGTTGCCTAAGTGGGAATTATATGGCAGAGAAACATTGACAATGGAAGGTGATCCGAGTATTCCGGTAATTGTAGATACCTGGATGAAAGGTTTGCGTGACTTTGATGTTGATTTGGCTTATGAGGCAATGTACAAATCTGCTACGTTACCGGGGGCGGAAAACTTGATGCGTCCTGATAATGATGATTATATGTCTAAAGGATATGTACCCCTTCGTGAACAGTATGACAATTCCGTCTCTCATGCATTGGAATATTATATTGCCGATTTTGCATTGTCTCGTTTTGCAGCTGCTTTAGGTAAAAAGAAAGATGCAGAGATGTTCTATAAACGTTCTTTAGGATACAAACATTATTATAGTAAAGAATTTGGTACTTTCCGTCCGATTCTCCCCGATGGAACGTTTTATAGCCCGTTTAATCCGAGACAAGGAGAGAACTTTGAACCGAATCCCGGTTTCCATGAAGGTAGTTCCTGGAATTATACGTTCTATGTACCACATGATGTATATGGCTTGGCGAAATTAATGGGGGGAAAGAAACCTTTTATCGATAAACTACAAATGGTTTTTGACGAAGGACTTTACGACCCGGCAAATGAACCGGATATTGCTTATGCTCATTTATTCTCATACTTTAAAGGTGAAGAATGGCGTACGCAGAAAGAGACGCAGCGTTTATTAGATAAGTACTTTACAACAAAACCTGATGGTATTCCAGGAAATGATGATACGGGAACGATGTCTTCCTGGGCTATTTTCAATATGATCGGTTTTTATCCGGATTGTCCCGGACTGCCCGAATATACATTGACGACTCCGGTCTTTAATAAGGTAACGATCCGGTTAGATCCGAAATGGTATAAAGAAAACGAATTGGTGATTGAAACCAATCGTACTCAACCAGGAGTTTTATATATTAATAAGGTACTATTGAATGGCAAGAAGTTCAATAAATATCATATCACACATGATGAACTTGTTCACGGCAAATATTTAAAGTTTGATTTGAAATAACACACAGTGTTTCATAGGTATCGTTTTTGGGTTGACAGGGCTGTCGGACTTCTAATAGTCCGGCAGCCCATTTTTTTACATTTACTTCTGTTATTACTTCTTCGAAAATAGTGACGGTATATGCCCGGGATAGTGACGGTATCGGACCAAGATAGCGTCACTATTTGTCTTGGATACCGTCACTATCTTACTTTTATTAAATTATACTCCGTAGTATTTTTAGTTATTCTCTGTTTTATAGGTGATTACAAAAATCTATTCCATACGTCTACTATGTAAATCGTATGCAATAAAATAAAAAATGAGAAGAAATTTATTTAAACATATCCTTTGGATATTGATACTTGCAGAGTGTTTTCCTCTATTGGCAATTGCCGGATCGCAGCAAAAGGAACAACGTTATAAAATAGCCGTATGTGACTGGATGATTCTGAAACGTCAGAAAATCGGTTCATTCCAATTGGTACATGAATTGAATGGTGACGGTGTAGAATTGGATATGGGTGGCCTTGGCAAGAGGGAAATGTTTGATAATAAATTGCGCAAGCCCCATTTCCAGCAATTATTTCGTGAAACTGCTCAAAAATATCAATTAGAAGTTTCTTCTATTGCTATGTCCGGTTTCTATGGACAGTCTTTTCTGGAACGAGCTAATTATAAAGATTTAGTTCAGGATTGCCTTCATGCCATGAAAGTGATGAATGCCAAAGTAGCCTTTCTTCCTTTGGGAGGAATCAAAGCCGGATGGGAAAAGATTCCGGCACTACGGACAGAAGTTGTAAAACGCTTGAAGGAGGTAGGAGATATGGCAGCTTCTGAAGGAGTGGTGATTGGTATTGAAACTCAACTGGATGCAAAAGGAGATGTGAAACTACTGAAAGAAATTAATTCTCCCGGAATCAAGATCTATTTTAAATTTCAAAATGCATTGGAGAATGGAAGGGATTTGTGCAAGGAGTTGAAGATTCTGGGGAAAAAGAGGATTTGCCAGATTCACTGTACGGACACAGATGGAGTGACTTTACCTTATAATGAACGATTGGACATGAATAAGGTGAAAAAGACACTGGATAAGATGGGATGGAGTGGATGGCTGGTGGTAGAACGTTCGCGTGACAAGAATGACGTGCGGAACGTGAAAAAGAATTATGGTACGAATATTAAGTATTTGAAAGAGGTGTTTCAACAGAGATAGGAGGATATTATGATATAGTTAAGAGAGAAAAAAGTGCAAAATCTATTTTTTTATTCTTTTAAGTGATTACATATTTTTTGATTGTACGTCTTTCCTTAAAAGAACTTTTAGATTTTGAAGATATAATATATTATTTTTGTTTAAATTAAAATTTAATCTATGAAGAGTAAGATGAAGATTAAAATGAAAGTTGTCGGGAGCATAGCTTGTTTATCGATGATTTTATTTATGGGCTCTTGTGCTGGAGATGGTTTTGATGAAGAAACCTTCTCCGGTGGCGTGACGAATACGCAATTGGATTCGCCGAAAGCATCGGATGTGGCTTTTGAAAAACTGGCTACAACTGAAAATAATGTAAAAGTTACTTGGTCTGTTGTTATGGGGGCAGGTGGTTATAAATTTTCTATGTACATTGTAGATGACCCTGATCATCCTGTAGCTGTAGTGAAGGACAGTATTGTAGACGGGACGGCTGTAGTATGTCCTTGGGTAGAAGATACGAACTATAAGGTTGAGATTGCAGCATTGGGGAATGAAAAGTTGAATAATACAGCTTCCGTTTCCGCCACTGAAATCAGTTGGTCTACACTTGTTGCCGCAACGCTTGTTCCTAATGGTACAGACTTGACTACATATTTTGCTGAACATCCGGTGACTACGGGAAAAGATACAGAAGTTGCTTTCGAACTGGAAGCAGGAGGGACGTATTATATTTCAGGAGATTTGAACTTTGGCGTAAATAATGTACAGTTGCGCGGAAATAAAACACGCGGGAATGCGAATGTGAAATTCACTGCTCCGGCTTCTATTATTACTTGTGGTGGAGGATTAGCCTTGAAGTTTATCAACTTTGATTGTGATGTAGTGACAGATGGGGCTTTTTTAAAGTTTGGTGATGTTCCGGAAGAGATATTGGATACAAAGAGAACCGATCATGGAAAAGTAACTAATCCTATGGTTATTCAATCTTGCAATATCAAGGCTGTTAGAAAATACTTAGTTCACATTAACGGAAAGAAGTATGGTATTCAAAATTTTGCAATCAGAAATTGTGTAATAGATTGCTATCAAGCTGCTGACCTGATAAACTTTAACTCTAGCAGTTCGATTGTGAAAGACTTCGAAATAAGTAACTCTACGATTTATAGTCATAACCAAAACGGTTCTCGTTTTTTACGTTATGGAGGTGGACAAACAACCAGTTATGATGGTTGGTCAAGAGGATCGATGACATTTATAAGCAATACATTCTATAATCTCTCCTATTCCGGACAGAGTTTTAATGGCAATGGTTGGTCACAGACACATAATGAGGTAATTTCAAAGAACAATTTGTTTATTGACTCATTTTCGGGAAATTTCA
>NC_021017.1:754719-769050 GCF_000210075.1 Bacteroides xylanisolvens XB1A | reverse complement strand
AACTTTTGAAAATAACTGTTATTGGTACAATGGCGCATTGCCACTGGATGAGACTTCAAATCGTGCGGATGGTGATAAGAGCAATTCTGCTTATGGCGTGGATCCGGGATTCGCTGATGCTGCAAACGGTGATTTTACTCCGAGTGCTCCCGAAGTATTTGCTCATGGTAGTGGCGACCCGCGTTGGTTAAATTAAAAAGATAATAAATCTAGAATACGATAAAGATGAAACATAAGAATATATATAGAATCAGTATCAGCCTGCTTCTAGCTTTTGTGATGGCTTTGCCGACAATAGCACAGAATACTAAAACATTCAAAGGAGTTGTGCTGGATGAGACCGAGCAACCTATTATTGGAGCTGCCATAAAGGTTGTAGGAACAACAGTGGGAACAATAACGGATTTAGATGGAAATTTCACATTGAATGTTCCTGATGGTAAGGAAGTGGAAATCTCTTATATAGGATATGTACCACAACGTTTTTCTGCTCCATTCAAATTGACAAAGATCATCTTGAAGGAAGATACGCAGCAATTGGATGAAGTTGTAGTTGTGGGTTATGGTACGCAGAAGAAAGCGCATTTGACTGGTGCTATCGCCACTGTTCCCGTTGATGATATTCAGGATATTTCAAGTGGAAGTTTGGCCAGTACATTGAGCGGTTTGGCAAATGGTATCTCTGTAAACGGAGGTGATACTCGTCCGGGACAAAACGCTACGATTACTATTCGTCAGAATGGTGAGTTGGAAGAAATGGGAGGTACCAACCTGCAGCCATTGTATGTTATTGATGGTTACATTTATCCTACGGAAGTAAAAGTGGGAAGTACTTATACTAATTTGGGTGCGGAAGCGTTTAACAACTTAGATCCATCAGTTGTGGAAAGTATTTCTATCTTGAAGGATGCTTCTGCAGCAGTTTACGGTGCTCGTGCAGCAAATGGTGTTATTCTGGTAACCACAAAAAAGGGAAAGTTAGGTGCGCCTAAAATTTCATATAATGGAACATTTGGTATTACAGATGAAGTATCTCGTCCTAAGATGTTGAATGCGTATGAGTATGGCAAGTTATGGAATGCAGTACGTATGGCTGACCCGACGGAGACAAGTATTGATCCGTTAAGAGCTATTTTTCAGCAGGATGAGTTGAATGCCATGAAAAGTTTGCACTATGATTTACTGGATAAATATTGGGAATCCGCATTGACGCAGCAGCATAGTGTAAACCTGAGCGGTGCTACTGAAAAAGCCAGTTATTTTGCCGGAATTTCTTATTTTGATCAGGATGGTAACTTAGGTAAGCTGGATTACAATCGTTGGAATTACCGTGCTGGTGTAGATGTGAAAATCAGCAAGTGGATAAAAGCGAATGTACAGGTCTCCGGTGATTATGGAAAGAAAAATACTCCTCTGAATCAGGTCGGAGGTTCGTCTGCAGAGAAAGATTACAATACGCTGTTGACACATCCTTATTATATTCCCGAATATGTGGGTGAATATGCGGTAGCTGCTTACGGTCCTACTAATTCATCGGTAAGTAATATTCAGAATTACAATTTCAATGTACTTCAGAATAATGGCGACTATAAACGAAACATGACATCAAACATGAATATTAATGCCGGGTTGGAATACGATTTCGGATGGAATAAATGGTTGAAAGGACTGAAATTGAAGTTTACTTATTCGAAGAGTGTCAATACGAATAAGACAAATGATTATGGTACTTCTTATAATCTTTATTATTTGGAGACTCGTTCTGGTAGTGGAGAACATTTGTATACTCCAATTGAAGGAGCGGATAACAGTGCATTTGAAAATACTAGTTTTTATTTGGCAAATAGTGGAAAACCGGTGGTTAACTCCAGTACAAGTGATATTACTGGATATTTGTCTCGTTCCATGACTCGTTCGGATAACTATCAGATGAACTTTACTGCAGCATATAATAGGGATTTCGGACTACATTCTGTAGGAGGTTTATTCTCCATTGAAAAGTCTGAATCAGAAACAGAATATTTGTACGGTATGGTTACTAACCCATACGAATTTACGACAGGACAATCTAATTCGGTAGACTGGAATAGTACTCCTAGTACAGAATTCACTCGTTTTGAGTCGGGTAATTTATCTTATATCGGTCGTTTGAATTATTCTTATGATAACAAATATTTACTGGAGTTCCTGCTTCGTTCGGATTCTTCCACCAAGTTTGCTCCTGAAAATTATTGGGGATTTTTCCCGTCAGTATCTGCTGGTTGGGTGGTTTCACAAGAAGAATGGTTTACTAAGAACGTTACATGGATTGATTACTTAAAGTTGCGTGCATCTTTTGGTTTGACCGGTCGTGATAATACAACAGCATGGCAATGGTTGCAGACTTACGGAACAGATAAGGATAAAGGGCCAGTATTTGGCACTAGTACAGAGGCCAATGCCGGTAGTCACCTCACAATGAATAAAAACAATGCAGCAATCAATCGGGATGCTCATTGGGATAAATCTTATAAAGGTAATTTGGGGCTTGATTTCAATGTTCTCGATAATCGTTTATCATTCAATATTGACGCTTACTATGAATGGAACCGTGAGATGTTGCTTAGTTATAATGCCTCTGTTCCATCTACAGTGGGAGCTAATTCTGCGAAAGTGAATTATGGAGAATTGAATACTTATGGTGTCGAACTGTCTGCTACATGGAGAGACAAGATAGGTAAGGATTTTAAGTATAAAATTCAGTTGAACACCGGGTATAGTGATAATGAGATTTTGGTAAGAGACTGGGATCAGAAGCCTACTTATAAGAGCTATAAGAAGGGTGATCGTTTGGATCAAGGCATCTGGGGTATGCAGTGTATCGGTATGTTCCGCAGCTATCAGGATATTGACGAGTATTTTGCCAAGTACAATATTACTTCCTATATGGGTAACGTTAAAGAAGATGTAAAACCGGGTATGTTGATTTATAAAGACGTGCGTGGAGCCAGACAAGATGATGGTACATACGCCGGACCGGATGGTGTGGTTAGCTCTGAAGATGACCAAGTACGGTTATCTAATCGAAGCAATCCTTACAGCATGACAATGAACCTGAACGCAGAATGGAAGGGGCTTTCTTTGACAGCTCAGTTTAATGCGAGCTGGGGTGGTTATAGTTTCTTGCCTGATGATGCAATTTCTTTAGGAAACCAAGGAACATCGGCTAATAAGTATAATGATTTGGAATATGCAAATATGCCTTCGTTCTGGACTACAGACAATATGTTTGTGTATAACGACGTAGTAGATGCAGCAGGTAATGTAGTGGTGAAAGCCAATCGCAATGGAAAATATCCGAACTTGAGATGGGGCAGCGTGAATGCAGTAACTTCTTCTTTCTGGAGAGTAAGCGGAACACGTGTCAAACTGAATCGCGTTACATTAGCTTACCGTATACCGTCAAAATATACAAAAATGATAGGTATCGAAAGTTGCCGTTTTAACATTACAGGACAGAATCTATTAAGTTTCTATAATCCTTATCCGGATAATTTTATTGATCCGATGACTACTTATGGGAATTATCCTACCCTGCGTAAATTCACGATTGGTGTTAATTTAACATTCTAAAAGAACAGTAAAATGAAAAGAAAAAATATATTCCGTATCAGCGTAGCTTTTTGGGCGATGACTGCGTTTACTTCTTGTAGCGACCAGTTCATGCAAGACAAGCAGAACTTTGACAGCACTACTGCCGATGCTTATAATTATTGGAGTGGTGCACTGGGACGTGTAGCAGATGTTTATAGAGTATGTCTGCCAGATCCTAAGGCTACTCCCAGTTCAATGTATAACAGTACCGGTTTAGCAGACGACCAATCTAAGTCGACTGAAGAATATAGTGGATTCAGTGCTTTTGTCGATCCACTCAAGCCGTTGACTTATCAAACCGGAAATAATCCTGTACCTGATTACTTTGAAGGAACGAAAGGTGATCCTATAACTTCCGCTTATGGACGTATTCGTAATATTAATGATGTCATTGCAGGCATTGAAGGAAGCACGCTTTCGCAGGAAGAAAAGAATGAGTTGTTAGGGCAGGTTTACTTCTTTCGTGCATGGTGCTATTATAATTTGGTGAAATGGTATGGTGGTGTGCCCATCATTACGGAAGTACAGGAACCTGTTGAAAGTTCTGTTGTTCCCCGTTCTTCCGCAAAGGATTGTTTCAAATTTATTTGTGACGATTTGGAGAGAGCTGAAACATTGTTAGCACCTTTTACGGGAGCCGGACAATGGATGTCTGGTGATAATTACGGTCGTGTTACTTCCGGTACAGCAGTGGCTTTGTTGGGTCGAGTACGTGTACTATATGCCAGTCCGTTATTTAATCGCTCCAATGATTTGTCTCGTTGGACACAGGCTTACAATGATATAAAAAGATCTATTGACGTGCTGACAGCTGCCGGATATGGCTTGGCTAATGAAAGTAATCCCGGTGTGAACGCTTCCGGTTGGGCTAATCTTTTTACTGAAGTGCCGAGTCAAGAAGCTGTATTTGTAACGCTACACAACACGCTGACGGAAGGAGTTCCTGATTATCGTAAGAATAATACATGGGAAAATGGCATCCGGCCGTACAATGCTAGAGGAGGAGGTGGCAAAACACCTTCCGCCATGTTGGTAGATATGTTTCCTATGTCTGACGGCAAGATACCTGCAACTTGTGAAACATACAATACGTTAACTAAATCAGATATACCTTATTATCGCGAATTTCCTTTCGTCGATCGTGATCCGCGCTTCTATCGTACATTCGCTTTCCCGGGAGTTCGTTGGTCGTTTGTCGGTAATCCTACGACACAAGGGAACCGATACCCGCACAATGGTCCTGATTATGAACTTTGGAACTATACCTGGTATACGGATGCAGCTTATGTAGATGATATTGAAGCCAATAGCAGTGTGACCTATGGCGCTGATGGTCTCCTTAATGATGTAAAAGGTTTTTATGTACGTAAACGCTCTGATGACAGAGATGTGAATGCTATTGCCCGTTATGTCTATGATGAAAAGTCCGGGGGATTCACACGTTCTGCCGCGCCGTATATAGAGATTAGATATGCGGAAGTATTACTTAATTATGCAGAAGCAGCATGTAATGCGGGTGAGATGGGAGTTGCCGTTGATCAATTACAAAAAATCCGTGCTCGTGTTGGTTATAAAGCTGAAAATAATTATGGATTGGAAGCAGGTTTGGACGGTGACCAAGCTAAATGTATGGCAGCTATCATGTATGAACGTCAAATTGAATTGGCATACGAAGGAAAACGTTTCGATGATATGCGTCGCTGGATGTTGTTTGATGGCGGCATAGAACTTCCTGAAGGTGCGCCTGCTACTTGGAAACTGACTGGCTGGGGTGGAAACACATGTACATATCTTGGTTTTAAGCCACTCAACGGACAACGTCGCGAGAATCTTGAATTCCGTACAACTGTAAACGGTGGCATTGGTGGAACAAATGTTGACGACGATCCGTTAGTAAAAGCTGGAATTACCCGTCCGGCTGCAATGGATTTGAGAAAGGATCTTGCCAGCGAACAGGATAGGCTGAAAGAATTTTATTCAAATTATTTGACCCGTAAGACAAAGAAAGGCGATTCTTATGATGATAGCCATTCTCCATTGTATATCGCGTTCCTTCCAAGGTATTATATCCTTGGTTTCCATCAAGGTATCCAGGGTAATAATAGTACATTGCTGCAAACCATCGGCTGGGGAGATTACAACAACGGTGGCGCAAACGGTACTTTTGACCCGCTGGCTGAATAAAAAACTCAACTTCCTTCGATAAGAACCCTGCATTTCGGTGCAGGGATAATTACATCGGAGATGAATCACAGGATGCTTCGGCATCGAAAACCATAGAAATTCACCGGTTCCTCCCTCTTTTCTTTGAGAAGACGGCAGGAATTGGTGAATTTTTGTTCGTTAAATCAGCTGATTTTAGTTATCTTTGCCTTCGCAAACTTCTCAAAACGCTTCCCCAAGCCTGCTGAATGCCTGCAAACTTCCAGAAACGCTTTCCCAAGCTTGTAAAATGCCGGAAAACTTTTTAAATCGCTTTTGCAAGCTTGAAAAACGCCTGCAAATTTTAAAAAATGCTTTCACAGGTATGCAAAACGTCCGCGAATTTACAGCAACCATTTCGCGGGCTTGTCCGGACTTCGAATTTTTCAGAGATAGATAGAACAAGTATGAATCCCGAAAGAAAAAATTATGGGAAGTTATCAAAAAGCAGACGGTATCACACTGTCACAACTGAACAACACTGAGTACACCAATTTCATGAATCGTGTGCTGACACTCCTCACCGCAGGAAGTATTTCCAAACTGACAGTAACAAACATCGTGAACAGCATCAAGCCGAAGTTGGTACAAATGGAAGACCTGGTGAACCGTTCCACGGCCAACGCCGAAACAAAGGATTTACTGAAACTGGATGCCGAACGCGATTCGTATGTCAGTTATTTGTTGGCTACTGTCCGTGCGGCCAAAAACTCACCGTTGGCAGCGCAACGAGATGCATATAATACCTTGGAAATCACGGTGCGCCCTTATACCGGACTGGCACGCATGCGCAATATGGAGGAAACGGCAGCCATCAGCGGACTACTGCTTGATTTCCGCAAGGAAGCCGTGAAAACCGCCGTTACGGCACTCAATTTGGATGCCATATTAACGGCACTCGAAACCGCCAATAAAAACTATTCGGCACTGACAGACGCCCGTTCCGTTACTCGTACAGCAGAATCGGTTGCGGACTCAAAGACTGTGCGTGCGCAGCTTGATTCACTCTACGATGACTTGGTGATGCACATAACCGCTGTCAATATACTGACTCCCTCCATAACGGAAGCTTCAGCGTTTCTTACTGCTCTCAACCAAGTCATAGCCGAAACAAAAGCTGCTTATAATCGTCGTAAAGGTATTACGGCTCCCTCAAAGCCTTCCGGAGGCAACGGAACGATAACGCCTGGTGAAGGTGAAGCTCCCGATCCTGATGAAGGCGGTGGAGTAACTCCTCCTTCCGGTGGCAGCGACAGTGGCGAAGCTCCCGATCCGGCTCTCTGACGGCAGCTAATAGAAGAGAAAATGTGAAAAGAGGGAATCTTAAGATTCCCTCTTTTCTTTTACACCAAGCTATTCCGGTTATTCGGATTTCGTGTGTGACACATTCCTTCCTTCGTCGTTTTTTCTTCCGATAGAGAAATGACCGGCAGAAAAAGACACTTTTCAGCAAAGTGATTCTCGATAGTACTACACGGACCATTGGAGACTGGAAAGTCGTTTCTCTCCCCCGCATTTGATAAAAGATCATCATCACTGATTACAAATCTTTTCTTCTTTCGTCTTATTATTGTATTTTTGAATTAACAACTTCACAAAACCAAATAAAAATGAAGAAGAAACAGGTACTTTTAGCAGTTTTTGCTGCAACAATGTTGACTCCGACCGTTGCATGGGCGCAATACCCACAAATATCTGGCGAAGCCAAAGAAAACTATACAAAAATGATGACTGAAGAGCGGAAACGCTCTGATGAAGCATGGGCAAAAGCGTTGCCGATAGTACAAAAAGAAGCTAGAGAAGGACGTCCATATATTCCTTGGGCTGGTCGTCCGTACGATTTGCCACAGGCTGATATCCCTTCATTCCCAGGTGCTGAAGGTGGTGGTATGTACAGTTTCGGTGGTCGTGGAGGTAAAGTGATAACTGTCACAAATCTGAATGATCGTGGACCGGGCTCTTTCCGTGAAGCATGTGAAACTGGTGGTGCACGTATTATCGTATTTAATGTTGCCGGTATCATCCGTCTGGAATCTCCGATTATCGTCCGTGCTCCCTATGTAACCATTGCAGGGCAAACAGCTCCGGGAGACGGTGTTTGTATTGCCGGCGAGTCATTTTGGGTAGATACACATGATGTTGTTGTACGTCACATGCGTTTCCGTCGTGGAGAAACGAAAGTATGGCATCGTGATGACTCTTTCGGAGGTAACCCTGTTGGTAATATAATGATCGACCACTGCTCCTGTACGTGGGGATTGGATGAAAACATTTCTTTCTATCGCCACATGTACGACCCGAGTGAAGGACAATATGAAAGCAAAGACTTGAAACTTCCTACTGTAAACGTAACTATTCAAAATACTATCTCGGCAAAAGCGTTAGATACATACAATCATGCGTTTGGTAGTACGTTAGGTGGTGAGAACTGTGCATTTGCCCGTAACCTTTGGGCTAGTAACTCCGGACGTAATCCTTCTATCGGCTGGAATGGCATATTCAATTTCGTTAATAATGTAGTATTCAATTGGGTGCACCGTTCTTCTGATGGTGGTGATTATACCGCGATGTTCAATATGATTAACAACTACTACAAACCGGGACCTGCTACTCCTAAGGATTCCAATGTAGGACATCGTATCTTGAAACCGGAAGCAGGACGTAGTAAGCTGGATCATAAAGAATATGGGCGAGTATATGCCGACGGAAATATAATGGAAGGCTATCCTGAAATAACTAAAGACAACTGGAATGGCGGTATTCAGATTGAAACTCAACCGAACACTGACGGATATACTGAATACATGCGTAGCTACCAGCCGTTCGAGATGCCGTATATCAATATCATGGGGGCTAAAGATGCTTATGACTATGTATTGAAACATGTAGGTGCGAATATTCCTTGTCGTGATATTGTTGACGAACGTGTGATTGAAGAAGTAAGAACAGGTATTCCTTATTATGAAAAGAAACTTCCTAAAGACGCTTATGGTGACTTGACAGGTTTGTCTCCTAAGTCAATGGGGGAAGACGGACAGTTCAAGTATCGTCGTTTGCCGAAAGATTCTTATAAGCAGGGTATTATTACTGATGTTCGCCAGATGGGGGGGTATCCTGAATACAAAGGTACTCCTTATGTTGATACAGACAAAGATGGTATGCCGGACGAATGGGAAATTGCTAACGGATTAAATCCGAACGATCCGAGTGATGCCAATAAAGACTGTACTGGTGACGGATATACGAATATTGAAAAATATATCAACGGTATCAGCACAAAGCATAAAGTAGATTGGAGAGATATGAAGAACAACTACGATACATTGGCTGAAAAAGGAAAATTAATGTAATTATGAAAAAGATACTGATACTATCATTGCTTTTTATTTCCGGTTGGATGTCTGCGCAGGCAGTCGACTTAAATAAAGAGAATCGTGATCCTGAATATGTAAAGTCTATTGTCGGCCGATCACAAAAGATCGTTGATAAACTCGGACTTACAGATGCGAAAATAGCCGAAGATGTTCGCAATGTCATAGCCAATCGTTACTTCGAATTAAATGATATTTATGAGGTGCGGGATGCGAAAGTCAAGAAAGTAAAAGAATCCGGGTTGACTGGTGAGGCTAAAAATGAAGCTTTGAAAGCTGCGGAAAATGAAAAAGATGCGGCGCTATATCGTTCACATTTCGCTTTTCCTGCCAATTTATCTCTCTTTCTTGATGAAAAGCAAATAGAAGCCGTTAAGGATGGCATGACTTATGGAGTAGTAAAAGTGACTTATGACTCACATCTGGACATGATTCCTACTTTGAAAGAAGAAGAAAAAGCTCAAATCTATGCTTGGTTGATAGAGGCTCGTGAATTTGCGTTGGATGCAGAAAATTCGAATAAGAAACACGCTGCTTTCGGAAAATACAAAGGACGTATCAACAACTATCTGGCTAAACGTGGATATGACCTGAAGAAAGAACGAGAGGAATGGTATAAACGTATAAAAGCCCGTGGAGGTTCTATATAATTAAAAAATAAGATACTATAAAAAGAAGTGAAATTCTTTCCCATTGTAAATGGTTAGTTTGTTTGATGGTGGAAAGGGTGGCTCGGAGAGTCGCCCTTTTATCGTATATAAATTTTGAATCTATTGATTCTTCTAGTATATTTGAGTACAAACGGCGCTTTCCATCGTCTCCTCTGTATAAAAGATACAAATATAGAATATAGAAATGAAAAAGTTAAGAAATACATTAGCCGCAATAAGTCTTCTGTTTCTGGCTTCTTGTGGGGGGAACAAAGACTACTACATGTTCACTTCGTTTCATGAACCGGCTGATGAGGGGTTAAGATACTTATATAGTGAGGACGGAATTCACTGGGACAGTATTCCGGGAGTTTGGCTAAAGCCGGAACTGGGACAGCACCAGCTCATGCGGGATCCCTCGATGGTACGTACTCCGGATGGAACCTACCATTTGGTCTGGACTACAAGTTGGAAAGGTGATTTAGGATTTGGCTACGCACATTCTAAAGATTTGATCCATTGGTCGGAACAACAGATGATTCCTGTAATGGTAAACGAACCGACTACCATTAATGTATGGGCTCCGGAAATTTTCTATGACGACGAGAACGATCAGTTCATGGTCGTATGGGCTTCCTGTGTCCCCGGACGTTTCGAAAAGGGGATAGAAGAAGAGAATAATAATCATCGTTTATACTATATCACTACAAAAGATTTTAAAACCGTTTCGAAAGCAAAACTTTTGTACGATCCGGGATTCAGCACCATTGATGCCGTTATCGTGAAACGGGCAAAGAATGACTATGTAATGGTGCTCAAGGATAACACCCGACCGGAACGTAATCTGAAAATCGCTTTTTCCGATTCTATGACCGGTCCTTATTCGCCCGCATCCCAGCCTTTCACTGAATCCTTTGTAGAAGGACCGTCTGTAGAGAAAGTGGGAGACGATTATCTAATCTATTTTGATGTATATAAGAAAAAAATATATGGCGCTATGCGTACGAAGGATTTCCGGAACTTTACAGATGTAACAGAAGAGGTAAGCATCCCTGTGGGGCATAAGCATGGAACCATATTTACGGCTCCGGAATCAGTCGTAAAAGCATTGCTGGAAGAAAAGAAATAAATCCGGAAACAATTTTAAATCAGAATAAATCATGAACAACTCTGCTAAAATTCTTTTTGTACTGGCTGCCGGTTGGTTGACTACTACAGCCTTTGCACAAGATAGAATTCATTATACAGGAAAAGAATTATCGAACCCTGCTTGTCACGACGGACAACTGTCTCCGGTAGTCGGAGTACATAACATTCAGTTGGTACGTGCCAATCGTGAACATCCCGATGCTTCGAACGGCAATGGATGGACGTATAATCATCAGCCGATGCTGGCTTATTGGAATGGACAGTTTTTCTATCAATACCTGGCAGATCCTTCTGACGAACACGTACCGCCTTCACAGACTTTTCTGATGACATCGAAGGATGGATATCGCTGGACAAATCCGGAAATTGTGTTTCCTCCTTATCAAGTTCCCGATGGATACACCAAAGAGTCTCGTCCGGGTGTGCAGGCCAAAGATCTGATTGCCATTATGCACCAGCGTGTCGGATTCTATGTTTCTAAATCCGGCAAGCTGATTACAATGGGAAATTATGGAGTTGCTTTGGATAAAAAAGATGATCCCAATGATGGAAACGGTATTGGCCGGGTGGTTCGTGAAATAAAGAAAGACGGTTCTTACGGACCGATCTATTTCATTTATTATAATCATGGATTTAATGAAAAGAATACTGATTATCCGTATTTTAAGAAAAGCAAGGATCGTGAGTTTGTGAAGGCTTGCCAGGAAATTCTTGACAATCCGCTGTATATGATGCAGTGGGTGGAAGAAGCCGACCGTGAAGATCCTATTCTCCCGCTGAAGAAAGGATACAAAGCATTCAATTGTTATACATTGCCGGATGGACGTATTGCCAGTCTTTGGAAACATGCGCTTACCTCTATCAGTGAGGATGGCGGACATACTTGGGCAGAGCCTGTGCTTCGTGCAAAAGGTTTCGTCAATAGCAACGCGAAAATTTGGGGACAGCGTTTAAGTGATGGTACATACGCTACTGTATATAATCCGTCGGAATTTCGTTGGCCGCTGGCTATATCTTTGAGTAAAGATGGATTGGAATATACAACATTGAATCTGGTGCATGGTGAAATCACTCCCATGCGTTATGGAGGAAATTATAAATCATACGGTCCTCAATATCCGCGTGGTATTCAGGAAGGTAATGGAGTACCTGCCGATGGTGATTTGTGGGTTTCTTACAGTGTGAACAAGGAAGATATGTGGATTTCCCGTATTCCTGTCCCGGTGGAAATAAATGCTTCAGCACATGCGGATGATGATTTCTCTAAAAATAAATCAATTGCGGAACTGACTGACTGGAATATTTATTCCCCGGTTTGGGCCCCTGTTTCTTTGGAGGATCAATGGTTGAAGTTGCAGGATAAAGATCCGTTTGATTATGCCAAAGTGGAACGTAAAATTCCGGCTTCTAAAGAATTGAAAGTATCATTTGATTTGAAAGCCGGCCAGAATAATAAAGGCACACTCCAGATTGAATTTCTGGATGAGAATGGAATAGCCTGTTCTCGTATGGAACTTACTGATGATGGCATTTTCCGATTGAAAGGCGGCTCCCGGTTTGCAAATATGATGAAATATGAAGCAGGAAAGGTTTATCATGTAGAAGCAGTCCTTTCTACTGTTGATCGTAATATTCAAGTATATGTAGATGGCAAGAGAGTAGGGCTGCGTATGTTCTATGCGCCCGTGGCTGCTGTGGAGCGAATCGTATTCCGTACTGGCGTACCTCGTACATTCCCGACTGTAGATACTCCTGCCGACCAGACTTATGATCTGCCGAATGCAGGTGCGCAAGATCTATTGGCTGAATATGGCATTGCCAATGTGAAAACATCTTCTGCAGATAAAGATGCGTCTTCTGCTTTTTTAAAGTATGCTGACTTCAGTCATTATGCAGACTATTTCAACGGTATGGAAGACGAAAATATTGTTCAGGCAATTCCCAATGAAAAGGCTTCGGAATGGATGGAGGAAAATATTCCTTTGTTCGAGTGTCCGCAACATAACTTTGAAGAAATGTATTATTATCGTTGGTGGTCATTGCGTAAGCATATCAAGGAGACTCCTGTTGGCTATGGCATGACCGAGTTTCTCGTTCAGCGTTCTTATTCTGATAAATATAATTTGATTGCTTGTGCTATTGGACATCACATTTATGAAAGCCGTTGGTTGCGTGATCCGAAATATTTGGATCAGATTATTCATACATGGTATCGTGGCAATGATGGCGGTCCGATGAAGAAAATGGATAAGTTCAGCTCATGGAACGCAGATGCTGTTTTGGCTCGTTACATGGTAGATGGTGATAAGGACTATCTGCTGGATATGAAGAAAGATCTGGAAACCGAATACCAGCGTTGGGAACGTACGAACCGTTTGAAGAACGGATTGTATTGGCAGGGTGACGTACAGGATGGTATGGAAGAATCAATCAGTGGCGGACGGAGGAAGAAATATGCCCGGCCGACAATCAATAGTTATATGTATGGCAATGCTAAAGCACTTTCATGTATAGGAATTCTTTCCGGTGATGAGGGGATGGCTATGAAATATGGCATGAGAGCAGATACTTTGAAAAATCTGGTAGAAAATGAATTGTGGAATACACGTCATCAGTTTTTTGAGACGATGCGTACGGACTCTTCCGCGAATGTGCGTGAAGCAATCGGATATATTCCTTGGTATTTCAACCTGCCGGATACCACCCAAAAGTATGAAATTGCCTGGAAAGAAATTATGGATGAAAAAGGCTTCTCTGCTCCTTATGGATTGACAACTGCAGAACGTCGTCATCCGGAGTTCCGTACACGTGGAGTAGGCAAATGTGAATGGGACGGTGCTATCTGGCCGTTTGCTTCCGCACAGACATTGACAGCAATGGCTAACTTTATGAATAATTATCCGCAGACTGTATTGTCTGACAGTGTATATTTCCGTCAGATGGAATTGTATGTGGAATCACAGTATCATCGTGGTCGTCCCTATATTGGTGAATATTTGGATGAGGTGACCGGTTATTGGCTGAAAGGAGATCAGGAACGTAGCCGTTATTATAACCATTCCACTTTCAACGACCTGATAATTACAGGATTGATCGGACTTCGTCCACGTTTGGATAATACGATTGAAGTGAACCCCTTAATTCCTGCCGACAAGTGGGATTGGTTCTGCCTGGATAATGTATTATATCATGGTCATAATCTGACGATTCTTTGGGATAAGAATGGTGATCGCTATCATTGCGGAAAAGGATTGCGCATTTTTGTAGATGGTAAGGAAGTAGGGCAGGCGAATACATTGACAAAAATCGTTTGTGAAAATGCACTT
>NC_021017.1:747440-754306 GCF_000210075.1 Bacteroides xylanisolvens XB1A | reverse complement strand
TCGAACAAATAAAAGATACTTGAAAAATGAAATTCAAAAAGATTCTTCTTTCATTGCTAATTTGTTTGTCTTGTTTTGTACAGGCGAAGAATATAACCATCAGTCGTCTTACCTGTGAGATGCAGGAGGGACTGGTAGTGGTCGAAGGTTCACCCCGTTTGGGCTGGGTGATGGAATCGCCGGAAAATGGGACACGACAATCTGCCTATGAGATTGATATTCGGGAAGCTTTTACAGGGCGTTCCGTTTGGAATAGTGGGAAGGTTTATTCTTCGCAGAGCCAGTTAGTTTCTACAAAGGGGGCAGATATACGTCCTGATAACTCATTTAATTATAGTTGGCGCGTTCGTGTTTGGGATGAAACAGATACACCTTCCGAGTGGAGCAATGAAGCGAAATTCCGGGCAGTACCCGAAAGGTTATCTTCGGGGCAGTGGATTGGAGCTATTACCCGACAAAATGCTCATTTACCGGAAGGGCGTAAGTTCCACGGTGGAGAGCTGAAGAAACCGGAAGTGAAAGCTGCTTGGGAAGCAGTGGACACTTTGGCAAAGAAAAGTATTTGTTTGAGAAGAACATTCCAGGTAGGAGATGCGAAAGAAGGGGGTGCAAACCGTAAACCGGGCAAGAAAATAGTGGAGGCAACGGCATACGTTTGTGGTCTGGGATTCTATGAGTTTTCTTTGAATGGCAAAAAGATGGGTAACAGTGAGTTTGCCCCATTGTGGAGTGATTATGATAAAACTGTTTACTATAACACATACGATGTGACGGAACAATTGCGGCGTGGTGAAAATGTCGTAGGAATCTTATTGGGGAATGGATTCTATAATGTGCAGGGGGGGCGTTATCGCAAATTACAGATCAGCTTTGGTCCTCCCACACTTTTATTTGAGCTGGTTATTAACTACGAAGATGGAACATGTACGACGGTTCATTCCGATAATAATTGGAAATATGATTTTAGTCCGGTAACCTTCAATTGCATATATGGAGGAGAAGATTATGATGCGCGTCGTGAACAGAAAGGATGGAATCAGATTGGCTTTGATGACAGTCATTGGCGTCCGGTAGTCATACAGGAAGCTCCTAAAGGAATACTTCGTCCACAGATGGCGGCTCCAGTGAAAATCATGGAACGGTATGATATTCAAAAGGTAACCAAACTAAATGCGGACCAAGTTGCATCAGCTTCTGTATCAACTAAGAGAACAGTCGATCCTTCTGCTTTTGTGTTGGATATGGGACAGAATTTGGCTGGCTTTCCGGAAATAAAAGTACGTGGCAAACGTGGTCAGAAAGTAACTTTGATTGTAGCCGAAGCATTGACAGAGGAAGGTGCTTGCAATCAGCGTCAGACAGGGCGTCAACACTATTACGAATACATTCTGAAAGGGGAAGGCGATGAAATCTGGCACCCTCGTTTCTCTTATTACGGTTTTAGATATATTCAGGTAGAGGGTGCTGTCTTAAAAGGACAGAAGAATCCGCAGAAATTGCCTGTATTAAAGAATATTCAATCCTGTTTCGTATATAATTCAGCCAAGAAAGTTTCCACTTTCGAATCATCCAACCGGATATTTAATGCTGCCCATCGATTGATCGAGAAAGCGGTTCGCAGCAATATGCAGTCTGTGTTTACGGATTGTCCGCATCGTGAGAAACTTGGGTGGCTGGAACAGGTACATCTGAATGGTCCGGGTTTGTTGTATAACTATGATTTGACAGCATACGCTCCGCAGATTATGCAGAATATGGCAGATGCACAACATTCCAACGGAGCCATGCCGACAACTGCTCCGGAATACGTGATTTTTGAAGGTCCGGGTATGGATGCTTTTGCCGAATCTCCGGAGTGGGGTGGGTCTTTGGTTATTTTCCCTTTTATGTACTATGAGACTTATGGAGACGATTCATTGATTAAGAAATATTATCCGAATATGCGTCGTTACGTGGATTATCTCAAGACTCGTGCAGATACAGGTATTCTTTCTTTCGGATTGGGAGACTGGTATGATTACGGAGATTTTCGTGCGGGATTCTCACGGAATACACCCGTTCCTTTGGTGGCTACTGCGCATTATTACATGACAGTCATGTATTTGGTACAAGCCGCGAAAATGGTGGGTAATGACTTTGACATTCGTTATTACACTTCGTTGGCACAGGAGATAATGGTTGCATTTAATAAATGTTTTCTTCATAAAGATACGGCACAATATGGTACAGGAAGCCAATGCAGTAATGCGCTTCCGTTGTTCCTCCAAATGACGCAGGATGCAGATGAACAAGATAACTACCGACCGGATGCAGATTTGAATGAGAAAGTATTCGCGAATCTGATAAAAGATGTGGAAGCACATGGCAACCGTTTGACTACCGGTGATGTGGGAAACCGTTATCTGATTCAGACATTGGCGCGTAATGGAGAACATGAACTTATTTATAAAATGTTCAATCATGAAGAAGCTCCCGGATATGGTTTCCAGTTAAAATTCGGCGCTACAACTTTGACCGAGCAATGGGACCCCCGTCAAGGTTCTTCCTGGAATCACTTTATGATGGGACAGATTGATGAATGGTTCTTTAATTCACTGGTCGGTATTCGTCCTTCTACCACTCCAAAACAAGGTTATCAGAAGTTCATCATCGCTCCCCAACCTGTGGGAGATTTGAAATATGTCAAAGCGTCGTATGAAACTTTATACGGTACCATTAATGTGGACTGGACTTGTGAGAATGGGACTTTCACTTTAAACGTGTCTGTTCCGGTGAATACTACCGCTGTTGTTTATCTCCCGGGCGGAAAAGAACCGAAAGAAATACAGAGCGGAACATATCAATTGGTTTGTGCAAAATAAAAGAACCTTTTTGTATATATTTGTAGAATTAAAAAACAATGTATTCGTATAAAAAATCATGCAGCATCTTTATTTTAATCATGTAGCATGTTTGAAAAAAAACATCTCAATGATTGTCTTCAAACATTGGGAAGAAAAAAAGATTCTATTAGCATGATTTTTTAGAAGGAAACGATGAAATATACTTTAATAATATCGATTATGAATTTACGAACAACTCTTTTTGTCTTTCTTTGCTTCTGTGCAACCACAGTTCTTCGTGCCGAGCGTGTAGATATGCTGAAGGCCGGTGCAAAAGCAAATGGCAAGACTCTTAATACAAAGCTAATCAATTCAACGATTGACCGTCTGAACCGTGGTGGCGGAGGTACTCTTTTCTTTCCTGCCGGAACTTACCTGACGGGGAGTATCCATCTGAAAAGTAATATTACACTGGAGTTGGAAGCCGGAGCTACCTTGCTCTTTTCCGATAACTTTGATGACTATCTTCCTTTTGTCGAGGTTCGTCATGAAGGAGTGATGATGAAAAGTTTCCAGCCTTTGATTTATGCGGTAGATGCCGAGAATATTACGATCAAAGGAGAAGGAACTTTGGACGGACAAGGAAAGAAATGGTGGATGGAGTTCTTTCGTGTCATGATTGATTTGAAAGACAATGGCATGCGTGATGTGAATAAATATCAGCCAATGTGGGATGCAGCAAATGATACGACAGCAATTTATGCTGAAACGAACAAGGATTATGTAAATACATTGCAACGTCGCTTTTTCCGTCCTCCGTTCATTCAGCCCGTTCGTTGTAAGAAAGTAAAGATTGAAGGAGTGAAAATCATAAATTCTCCCTTCTGGACGGTCAATCCGGAGTTTTGCGACAATGTAACCATAAAGGGGATCACCATAGATAATGCGCCCTCACCAAATACGGACGGAGTGAATCCGGAATCCTGCCGCAACGTACATATCAGCGACTGCCATATATCAGTAGGAGACGATTGCATCACAATCAAGTCGGGAAGAGATGCGCAGGCCCGTCGTTTGGGAGTACCTTGCGAGAATATCACTATCACCAACTGTACCATGCTTTCCGGTCATGGAGGTGTTGTTATCGGCAGCGAGATGAGTGGGAGTGTGCGTAAAGTTACTATTTCCAATTGCGTGTTTGACGGAACAGATCGTGGAATTCGTATTAAGTCAACCCGTGGAAGGGGAGGAGTCGTTGAAGATATTCGTGTCAGCAACGTCGTAATGAGCAACATTAAACAGGAAGCTGTCGTATTGAATTTGAAATACAGTAAAATGCCTGCCGAACCTAAGAGTGAACGCACTCCGATATTCCGTAACGTACATATCAGCGGAATGACTGTGACAAACGTAAAGACTCCGATCAAAATAGTGGGCTTGGAAGAAGCGCCGATATCTGACATTGTTTTGCGTGATATTCATATTCAGGGAGGGAAACAGAAATGTATCTTCGAAAATTGTGAACGTATCACGATGGATGACGTAATCGTCAATGGTGAAGTAATTAAAAGCACACAACAGATACTACAGATTAACACAGATTTTTAATTCGACTAAATTATAAGAATAATAAATCTGTGAAAATCTGTGTAATCTGTGGTGAAAAAACAACTTACATAAATTAAAAATAAATGAAACGAATCCTTTTTACTATGCTTCTTGCCGCATCTCTTTCGGCCGAAGCCCAGACGCAAACATACGAGACAGAATTTGCCCGTCCCTTGAATGAAGTACTGACGGATATACAGAACCGTTTCGGAGTCCGTTTGAAATATGACATTGATACGGTGGGAAAAGTGCTGCCTTATGCCGATTTCCGTATTCGTCCTTATTCCGTGGAAGAATCCTTGACGAATGTATTGGCACCTTTCGATTATAAATTTGTTAAGCAGAAAGGAAATATGTATAAGCTGAAAGCATACGAGTATCCACGTCGTACAGATGCAGACGGAGAGAAGATGCTGGCTTATCTGAATACACTCTATACAGACCAACAGTCCTTTCAACTTCGTGCCGATTCTCTGAAAAAAGAGGTACGTCAGCGTTTAGGTATCGATCCTTTGTTGGCTCAATGTGTCAAATCCAAACCTATTCTTTCAAAGATACGTAAGTTTGATGGCTATACCGTGCAGAATTTCGCGCTTGAAACACTTCCCGGGTTATACGTTTGCGGTTCTATCTATACGCCCCAATCGAAAGGAAAACATGCGTTGATAATCTGCCCTAACGGACATTTTGGTGGCGGACGTTATCGGGAAGACCAACAACAACGTATGGGAACTTTAGCACGTATGGGAGCTGTTTGTGTAGACTATGATTTGTTCGGATGGGGAGAGTCGGCTTTGCAAGTGGGCAGTGCGGCACACCGTAGTAGTGCGGCGCACACTATTCAGGCAATGAACGGCTTACTGATTCTTGACTACATGCTTGCTTCCCGTAAGGACATTGATACCAGCCGTATCGGTACGAATGGCGGTTCGGGTGGAGGTACCCATACTGTATTGTTGAGCGTATTAGATGATCGTTTCACCGCTTCAGCTCCGGTGGTGAGCCTGGCTTCTCACTTCGACGGTGGTTGTCCCTGCGAAAGCGGAATGCCTATTCAACTATCTGCAGGAGGAACCTGTAATGCGGAATTAGCCGCTACTTTTGCTCCTCGTCCACAACTGATCGTATCGGATGGCGGCGACTGGACGGCCAGTGTTCCTACTCTTGAATTTCCTTATCTGCAACGAATTTACGGATTCTACCAGGCAAAAGATAAAGTAACGAATGTACATCTTCCCAAAGAGAAACATGACTTTGGCCCGAATAAGCGGAATGCTGTTTATGACTTCTTCGCAGAAGTATTCAAATTGGATAAAAAGATGTTGGATGAAAGCAAGGTCACCATTGAACCGGAATCCGCTATGTATAGTTTTGGTGAAAAAGGAGCTTTGCTTCCTGAAGGCGCCATCCGTTCTTTTGACAAGGTAGCTGCTTATTTTGACAAGAAGGCTTTTGCTAATTTAAAATCAGATGCTTCTCTCGAAAAGAAAGCCATCGACTGGGTAGCTTCTTTAGAGTTGAACGATGATAAAAAAGCAGGTTTTGCAGTAACTGCCATTTATAATCATCTTCGTAAAGTGCGTGACTGGCACAATGAGCACCCTTATACAACAATCCCCGAGGGTATCAATCCTCTGACAGGCAAACCGCTTTCCAAGCTCGACCGTGAAATGATTGCAGATTCTGCTATGCCGAAAGAAGTGCATGAAAGGCTAATGAAAGATTTACACAGAGTATTGACGGAAGAACAGATTGAACAAATCCTGGATAAATACACGGTAGGTAAAGTTGCTTTTACCTTGAAAGGTTATCAGGCCATCGTGCCCAATATGACGGAGGAGGAAACGACTTTTGTTCTGGAACAGTTGAAACTGGCTCGCGAACAGGCTATTGACTACAAGAATATGAAGCAGATTTCTGCTATCTTCGAAATTTATAAAACCAAATGCGAACAGTATTTCAATGAGCATGGTCGCAACTGGCGGCAGATGTTCAAAGATTACGTGAATAAGCGAAACGCAGAAAAGAAGGCTCAAGGAAAGAAATAAATGAGGGTAAACCCTTAACCTCCTACATAACCGGAAAATCTCCGGGATAATAGAAGAATATAATAGAGCTATGCTTTGCAACTGACAAAGTATAGCTTTATCATATCTAAAGCTATGCTTTAGTTCCCCTAAAACACTGCTATAATTTATTTCTTCACGATTACTAAACATCTTTTTCGCAGAAAATGTGTTATTTTGTAGATGGCTAACAGAAATGTATATGATATGGATAAGCAAAAAGTAGCATTAGTCCTTTCCATGGGTGGAGCACGTGGAATAGCACATATAGGAGTAATTGAAGAATTACTTCGTCACAACTTTGAGATTACTTCCATTGCAGGAAGTTCCATGGGAGCAATGGTGGGAGGCAATGTATGCTTCAGGAAAA
>NC_021017.1:735059-747128 GCF_000210075.1 Bacteroides xylanisolvens XB1A | reverse complement strand
GCTTCAGGAAAAATGGAAGAATGTAAAGAATGGCTGTATAGTTGGGACAAACGCAAGATGTGGGAATTGGCGGATCTTACCTTAAGCCGGGATGGATTAGTGAAAGGTGACCGTTTTATTAAAGAACTGAAACAAATTATTCCGGACATGAATATTGAAGACCTGCCTGTCCCTTATGTAGCGATGGCTACGGATATTGTCCGCGATCAGGAAGTCAGGTTTGACAGAGGGAGCTTACATGAAGCTATCCGTGCGTCTATTTCTATCCCTATGCTTTTCCGCCCATTAAGAAAAGACGGTATGGTATTGATTGATGGAGGTATTCTGAATCCTCTTCCATTGAGTCATGTGCAACGCACTGAAGGAGACATTCTGATAGCTGTCGATGTGAATGCACCCATTGATACCGGAAAGAAAAAGAAAGTATCTCCTTATAATCTGTTGACAGAATCTTCCAGGATGATGATGCAGCAAATCACCCGTTATCAGATAGAACGTTGTCAGCCGGATATCTTAATTCAAATTTCCGGCGATACGTATGATATGTTGGAGTTCCATCATGCTGCTTCGATAGTGAAAACTGGAGTGGAAGTTGCTCGAAGAATATTAATGCAATAAATAGTGGATACTATCGTATTTGTTATCGTGCCCAAAAGACCTTAACAAATACGATAGTATTCATTAAAGTGATAGATTTTTATTCAATATAAATCATCTTTTTCGTCATTCCCCCGTCAATAGTGATGTTTTCTCCATTGATGAAATCATTGTTTTCCTCGCAGAGAAACAGACACATGCGGGCAATATCTTCCGGTTTGCCTACCCGGCGTGAAGGATGCTGTGAATGGTCTTCCGGTTGGAGTTGATCATAATCATGAGTCTGTATCCATCCCGGAGCAATGGAATTTACGGTGATATTCCATTCGGATAAAGACAAAGCCAATGCATGAGTCAAAGAATAGATACCACCTTTCGATGCTGCATACCCTTCACTTCCCGGTTCACTCATCAGATAACGTGTAGAGCAGATATTTATAATTCGGCCGTATGGGTTGGGAGAGGGCTGCTTTTTACGATGGATGGCAAGCAGCCGGGAAGTGATGAATACAGGACGCAGGTTAATAGAAAGAATTTTGTCGAAATCCTCTACACTTGTTTCTGTGATAGAAGAAAATTTGCTGATACCGACGTTGTTGACAATAATATCAATATCGTTCCATTCGGCAAGAATGGTTTGCATACAACTTTCAAGTGCGTTTTTATCACTTACGTCGACCTTATGGAACATAGCCCCGGTTGCCTTCGCAGTCTCCTGTCCCGATGTTTCGTTTATATCACAAAAGGCAACTTGATTTCCAGCTAGGCAAAAAGCTTCTACTATTGCTTTGCCTATTCCTTCCGCTCCGCCTGTTATAAATACTCTTCTTTTTGAATCCTCCGGTTTTGAAACCGTTGAAGTGTGAGACTTCGATTCAGCCGGACGTACTGCTGTTAGTTTCTTCTTACCATATTTTTGTGCTTGTTTCCAAGCAGCTTTTCGGGCTTCGTATTGTTCCTGTTGTCTTTCTATGTAATTATCTGCCATCGTTATTTTTTATTTATTGGCAAATGTAAAGTATAAAATGGATAAATACAAGAATCGACCGCTCTTTTGCGGGCAAAGGAGCGGTCGATTTCATTCAGATGATCGTTCAATATTTAAAACTTCGTCGGATCTATCTCTGCATATTTAATTCGTTGACGGCGCCATGTATAAATGGCATGCAGCTTCCCGTCTTTCCCCTGAATAATGCTAGGGTAAGAGTATTGGCTGATCGGACTATCTTCTAATGTAAGAACAGGCTGCCAATTGATACCATCTTCTGAAACGGCCACACAGAGCGGAGTACGCGGACCTTTCGGAGTTCCGGGCAATGTAGAGAAATTATTGTAGATAAGGATATGTCTACCGTCTTTCATTGTCACGGCATCCGTACCGGAATTATTATTCGGGACATCCAGCAACGTAACTTTACTCCATGTGTCACCATTATCACTGCTCCACGCAGTTGCTACCTGTGCGTTACGTGTACGACAGAGTATCTGTAATCTTCCATCCTTATGCTTCAAAATACTGGGTTGTATTGCATAAACAGGTTTGGCTCCTTCTCCTTCGATCGCTTCTCCGCCTTCCTGGTCATCCACATTCACACCTCCCTTTTTACGATTTTGGGTGGGGACAGATAACTCGGCATCCAGTGGTCCGACCATCTTCCAGGTCTTGCCTTTATCATCGGAAATCTCGAAATGGACACGCCATCCGTTACTTCCTTCCGTACTGGAAGGGCAGATGATACGCCCATTGATATATTCCGGTTTATTCTTAATAGGTCCAAGAAAACCTTTCGGAAGCGCTTCGCGTTTGCTCCAGGTTTTTCCTCCGTCGCGTGAACGGACAAGCCATCCTGTCCAGTCGCTCACTTTCAAACCTATTTTATAAAACAGAATCAGGTCACCTCCGGGAATCTGGAAAAGAACTGGGTTCCAGCAAGCTTTTCTGCGGGCAATAAGTGTTCCTTTTGCATCTTTCACCGGGGTACAGGTTGAATCGATTCCAGCTAATACTGCTTGTGAGTCTTTGAGTGAAAACACACCGTCGGCAGCAAGTTTGGGGGCGGTCCATTCTTTAGAGCCTTTAGGTTTACGACATACCCAGATGCAACAATCCGGATTGCGCTCTTTGGTTCCTCCGAAGAAAGAGGCTACGAGATCACCATTTTTCAGCTCTACTATCGTAGCTCCGTGACATTCGGGGAAAGAAGCGTTTTCGTACAGAAATTCATCAGTCAGAATAGCCGTATTCCGGGTGGGAATGTCTACACTGAAATGATATTTTCCTGATCCGATTTTTTCTTTCCGTCCATCCGGAAGATGTACTTCCCCCGTCGTATTGGCGGGAAGTTCGATATCCCATTCCAAATGTGTGGGAGTCTTTGTCCATCGGCTGGTTATTTTTCCGTAGATACTTATGTACGATGCATCCACGTTACTCAACTCCTGAATTTCAAAAGCCGGCTGGAAGACGATATGCTTGTAACCGGACTTCCAGCGGTCCGCACGGATACCTGCCAAGTTATTGAAGCACCACGGTAATAAATCACCTAAAAGCATCACGTGATTACCGCTATTCATTTCAGGATTTGCCGTATCACCGTTCCATAACTCCCAAATAGTGGTAGCACCTTTTTCAACCATATATCCCCAGGAAGGATATGTTTTATTGGTAGCCAGTAGATAAGCTACATTGGCATGGCCGCGACGGCTCAATTCACGCAATAACCATTGTACGCCGATCACTCCGGTACTTATATGTCCCTTGTTGGTTGTAATAATGGAAGTTACGGCATTTTTAGCTACTTCATTGATATAGTTCTTTGGCACTAGACCAAAAGCAAGTGGCAAGATATTGGCAGTAACTGTGTTGTTACCATAGAAAATACTATCCGGATATAAGGTATGTCCCGGTACGGGAGAGGTACCTTCCTTTACGTGAAGAAAACGGGCATTGAATGCGTCTTTCATGCGATGTTCCAAATCTTCCCATTCTTCTGCGTCAGCTTTCAGCCCTTGCAGGCTTGCAAAGCGGTGCATCAGTTGTAATACTTTCAGATAATAAGCGGTTGCGATCAGAGCTCCGTCAGTCTTGCGGGAAGGGTCCTTGCTATGAATTAACTCCAGTGATTCGGGTGGAACGCACCAGTCACCATATTTATCTTTGGTGATGATAAGATCCTCTGTCATGTAGTATTCACGGATATGAGATACCCACTTCTTGATAGCCGGATAATTCTCTTCGATCGGACGTTTATCTCCAAAGTTTGTGAAAAGCATGTCGCAGGCCATTGGTAAAGCGGCAGGCCAAGTCACATTGTCCGAGTAGTAGTTCCAGTATGCTGGGGCTACATCAGGAATACAGCCGTCTTCCCGTTGTGCTTCACGGATGTCACGCGTCCATTTGGTATACATGGCGTAATTATCGAAAAGCATGCTTTCTCCCCAACAGCCCATGGTACGGTCACCCAACCATGGTTGGCGTTCATTCCGTTGCGGACAGTCAACCGGCATCCCTTTATAGTTGCTCCGGATTCCCCAAAATGCATTACGGATAATCTTATTCAGAGTTTCGTCAGAACAGTTGAAAGTACCGATATGCTCCATTTCATCTTCTACTACTTCGGCAACGAAATCTTCTGCCTTCGCATTCGGATAACCGCTGACTTCTACATAACGGAATCCATGATAAATAAAACGAGGTGCCCAGGTAGCATCTTTTGTTTCGCGTCCGCTGACAACATATACATCTGTAGAACGGGCATCCCTGAAGTTTCTTGTATAAAGTTCGCCATTGTCTTGCAGACTTTCTGCAAAACGGAGACGGATGCTATCGCCAGCCTGTCCTTTTATCCGGAAACGTACCCAGCCCGCCATATTCTGACCGATATCCAGGATATATTTGTTACCAAGCTTTTTAATAGAAACGGGCTTCAGGGTTTCTGTAACTTTCATGCCCGGCATCATTTGTGCGCGCAATGTTCCTGAAGGAATACTGACACGTTGGGCCGGCATCCAGTTTTTGTCATCATATCCGGTTTGAGTCCAGGCTCCTAGCTCTTTACGGGCATCATATTCTTCGCCATCATATTCATTATTGCTACGGATAGGACCTTCAGTAGTCAATTTCCATGAAGTGTTTGTAGCAATCGTTTCTTTGCTGCCGTCTGCATATTCCACAATCAGATTCAACCGGAGTTTAGGATAACCGAAAGTCGGTATCTTATACGGTTTATAGTTCTGACGCATCGTATAGAAGCGACCATTTCCGAGAGTTACTCCAATAGCATTTTCTGTTTGAAGCAGTGAAGTAACATCGTATGTGTTGTACAGAATTGTTTTCCGGTAGTCGGTAGGAGCAGGTACCAGTACTTGATTGCCGATGCGTTGTCCGTTGATAAACAACTCGTACAATCCCATTCCGGCGATATGTACTGTGGCACGTTTCACACTTTTCTTTACTGCAAACTCTTTACGGAGATAACGGGCTGCCAAACGGCTCCATTGTGTTTCGCTGTCTCCGGGAGCGGCCCTGTCCAAGCCGATCCATTGTCCTTGCCAATCTGCTTCATTAAATAGTCCGGTGGTCCAGAAAGCCGGAGCACTCCAATTTGTTGCACCTTTGGTGGTGTCTATTTTCACTTTCCAATAGTAGGGAGCATTACATTTTAATATTTTTCCCTGATAAGTGATCCATTGGGAAGCGTCAGATTCAATCTTTCCTGAATCCCAAATATCTCCTTTCCCTTGTTCCAATAGCTCCGGGGAAGATGCGACAAGAATGTGATACGCAGTTTGTATCACATTCTGTTCATCCGATTCGATGCGCCAACTCAATCGGGGTTGGCGCACATCGATACCTGCCGGATTTTTCAACTGCTCCGTTCGCAGGTCAGTTATACCTATGGCTGCGTATAGTGAACCTGCAAAGAGCAGAAGAAAGAAAAATGATACTATTCTTTTATTCATAAGTATGTTCTCATAATTCGTTTATATAATAAATTTAGGCACGGATTGCATGGATTAACGCTGTCGTTTTACTTATCTGTCATTCTGAAAGCCGTGAAATCCGTGTAATCTGTGCCTAATAATACAAAATTATTTAGCCCATTTTTGTTGTGCATTTGGTAATTCTGTCCAGGCCTTCTCTACATAGTTCTTACTACTATCCACTACAATCAGAATATGATCGTTTCCACTGCAATAACCACTGTCGTGCTGGAATTTGTGCACTCCGTTATCAAATTCTCCGATGTATTCCAGTTTACCATCTTTCGTGGTGTACCACCAGGCATTCTTTTTTGCGCCGCTAATCTTGCTGAAATCAACTTCCATCGGACGTCCGGTATAGTTGTATACCATCAGATAATCATTTCCACGTGTAGCGATAGCGCGGTCATAACGTTCTCCATTCTGTCCTGTGATGATAGACTGATCGGGTATGCGTTCGAAGAACGGGAAAGTCAACATCAGGTTTTTCAGATACTTCATCTGATTGTAGCCCGGATCATTCAACGCATCATACCAAGGTTTCTTTGCACCATAAGCACCACCTACACCCGGTTTGATAAATTGCATGATGGAATTATGACCGTAAGTATGTCCGAAAGAACCTGCAAATACAGACCAATAAGCATAACGACGTACGTCATAATCCTTCCACAACAGTTCGTTTTCATCGTGCAGACCATGAGGTATTTCTTCATAGATCGGTTCACCGTCAATCACAGGCTTCATGGGTTTCATGGCCAGGCTGCGTTCTACAAAACGCCAGTTATCTTCTTCCGTATTTTCTTCGATAGGGTAGTCACCATCTCCGAAACGTTGCCCGTAGCGACGATGTCCGCTTTGAAACATGTTGAAATCCAACCAGGGAGCGTTATTGAACCAAGTTGCGGAAGTTGTTCTTCCACGTGGATGGAATGTCATCAGGTGATTTTTGTCGATAGCTTTGATAGAGGTTGCCAAAGCTTCCCATTCAGCAGTTTTCACGTCGCCACGGATATCTCCACCAATAAACCAGATAATATTCGGTTCGTCCTTATAACGCTCTGCCAAAAACTTGCCGTATGCTTTTGCCTGTTCTACAGTCATCTCGCCCCGGTTCACCGGGCTTCCCCAAATGCAGACCATGCCGATATATTGTCCCTTCTTTGCTGCTGTACGGATGATGTAATCCATGTGATCCCAATAACCGTATACGCCTTTTTGATTGATGTTTTTTGAAGTTGTATCCGTCAATCATCGAATATTGTCCGTAGATATTCATAGACGGAACATTGTTCAACGTTTGAACCTGAATCACGTTGTATCCGCGACGTTTGCATTGTTCCAGGTAATATTCGGCTTCATCCCGGTTCAAGCGTTCGGGCAATAGCCAACCGGTTTCTCCTAACCAAAAGAAAGGAGCACCGTTTTCGTGTTTCAGGTAACGTCCCTCTTCGGAAACTATGAGTTTGCCGTTGTCCCAGGGGATATACGTCTTTTGTGTTTTCTTCTGTGCTGCAGCCGAAGTTGCCATTGTCAATAGCAGCAACAAAAGGGGAATAATCTTGAATTTTCTCATTGTATTTTATCGTTTTTAGTTTATTTTTTAGTCATTTTCTCATACTCAATAGCAGCCAAGATGAATGAACCTACCGATTTCGGATCATTTTCTATAATCGGTTCACTGATATAATACTCAAATGAGCCGTCACGATATCTTTTTGAATCTCCGCCCAATCCTGCAACAGCACAGCAATTGGTAATTGTATAGCTGCCATCCTCTTCCAAACGGGTAAATGTCTTTACCATTCCGTCAAAGGCTTTTTGTGTCGGTTCGATATATTCGTTGCCAATATATCCTTTATTGATAGCTTTGGCAAGCGTATAGATAAACAGGGCAGTGGCAGATGATTCCAAATAATTACCTTCACGTGCTCCCTGATCGGTTACCTGATACCAGGTTCCGGATGAAGGATCTTGGTATTTCACAATCGCTTTTGCCAATCCCTGCAGAATTTGTATAATGCTGTCGCGTCCGGCTGTTTCCTGTGGCAGGAAGTCCAGTACATCTACAATAGCAGCTCCATACCATCCGATACTGCGACTCCAAAAATTAGGAGAGCAACCTGTTTCAGGATTTGACCATTTCTGTTCGCGACTTTCATCCCATCCGTGATAAAAAAGCCCTGTTGCAGGATCATAAGTCTTGCTATTTATCAAAAGAATCTGTTTTGTTGCTTCGTCAAATAAAGCGGGCTCATTAAAAGTAGCACCATATTGAACCAGATAAGGAGAAGCCATAAAAATTCCGTCCAGCCACATTTGATGAGGATATCTCAATTTATGCCAGAATCCTCCCTCACTGGTACGGGGTTGCTCTGCCATTTGCTTACGCAAAGTATCCATGGCTATTTTGTAGCGTTCGTCTCCAGTCTGTGCGTAAAGATCGAAAAGAATCTTTCCACCGTTGACATTATCAATATTGAATGAAAGATATTTCATGGTTTTGATATGTCCGTCAGCATCGATCAGACTATCTGCATATATCTTGGCATACTCATAATATACGCTGTCCCCGGTATGTTTCCATTCTTCCAACATGGATTTCACTACTAATCCGTGGGTATATCCCCAGCGTGGTTTTTTAGCTTTTTCAATCATCCAGGGTTCGGGGAAACGTTTCATTTCGGAGCGTGCCATGCGTTCACTCCATTTTTCCGTTTCTGTTTTTTGAGGTGCTGCGCAAGCTAGGAAACAAGCAGTTCCACAGGCGACAATCAGTTTCAATAAGTTTTTGTTCATATCGGTCGAGTTATTATTTTCCAATCAATACATATTCTTTTCCTGCTTTGGTAGGTAGGTCATAGAGGTATGTCTCTGCAATTTCCACTTTGTTCAAGTTGGCCTTTTCGTTAATCAATGGCTCCGGAATGGTGGGGACTGCATAAAGAGGGTTCGGATTTTCACCTTTGGCACGCTTCAAGCCATTCCCGGTTAATGGATTGAGCGAACGTAGACGACAATTTCCTCCCTTATGAGATTTGACAACCAGCCGGCTGACTCTCCCGTTTTTCCAACTCAAATCAAGTTCGAAACCTCCACGGGCAATAATTCCTTTGATAGAACCTTCTGTCCAAACGGTAGGCAGCGCAGGAAGCAAATATATAAAACCATCGTAACTTTGCATCAACATCTCTGCAATACCCGCGGCACAACCAAAGTTTCCATCAATCTGAAATGGTGGGTGCGCATCGAACAGGTTAGGGTAGGTGCCTCCTTTTTTCTTTTCATTGCGTACGAGAGTCAGCTGGTCAGTTATCAGCTTGTAGGCGTGGTCGCCATCAAGCAGGCGTGCCCAAAGGCAAACTTTCCATCCCATGCTCCACCCGGTCGACGGGTCGCCACGATGAATCAGAGAAGTACGTGCTGCATCAAATAGTTCAGGAGTACGGTAAGGGGAAATCTGATTGCTGGGGAAGAGTCCGTACAAATGAGAAATGTGACGGTGTACGTCCTTCGGATCATCCCAGTCGAACATCCACTCTTGTAATTGCCCCCAATGTCCCACCTGCATGGGAGCCATTTCTTTGAGACGTTGTGTCAGATGAGAGGCAAACTCCTGATCTGTATCCAGTATTTGAGAAGCAGATATAATTGCTGTCCAAAGATCGAAAATCAATTGGTTGTCCATGGTGCATCCGGCAGCTGTAGTAGCTTTCCCGTTACTTCCCGAATGTACATTCTCCGGTGAATTACTGGGGCAGACTACCAGCCAGTTGTGTACGGGTTCTTTCACCATAATTTCATCAAAGAAACGTCCGGACTCTTTCAGTATCGGATAGACAGAACGCAGGAATTCCACATCTCCGGTGTATAGATAACGCTCCCAAAGATGTCGGCAAAGCCATGCGCCACCACTGGGCCACATACCCGAAGGAGCTTTGTCAACTGCTCCTGTAATACGCCATATATCCGTGTTATGATGCAACACCCATCCGTTGGCTCCATACATAATCTTAGCCGTCTCTTTACCTGTGTCACTCACTTCTTTTATCAGACGGAATAACGGTTCATTCAGTTCACTTAGATTCGTTACTTCCGAAGGCCAGTAATTCATTTCCAAATTGATGTTACAAGTATATTTGCTATCCCAGGAAGGGAATAATTTGTCATTCCAAATTCCTTGTAAATTGGCGGGTTGTCCTCCCGGTTGGGAAGAACAGATCAACAAATAACGTCCGAATTGAAAATAGGTGGCAACCAGATGTGTGTCATTGGTGTTTTTGAAATTCTCCACACGCTTATCGGTGGTTACATTCGCATATTGGTCTCGTCCCAAATCAAGAGAAACGCGTGTCAGATATTGTCGGTAAAAATCAACATGATTCTTCTTCGATTCAATGAACGGATGAACCATTGCTTTCGCCAAATAATTCTTTGCCCGCTCTGTCTGATTACCGGTGATGTCTTGATAGTTGTTGAAATTAGTTGCAATGGATACATAGATAACCGCTTCGTCGGCTTTCTCAACAGAAAGTATTCCATCGGCACAAGCTATTTTCCCACCTTTATTTTTAGCAGTCAATCTGCCTTGAAATTCTACTTTTCCTTTCAATCCTTCATGCAAGGAAGAGACTCCCGAGAGTGTCACACAGTTTCCCTCTTCAGAAGCGATCATAACATCCTGGTGAGGGGAAGTGAGTTGTGCATTGAAAGTAATTTGTCCGGGACGATTGGCGGTCAGTCGTACCATTACTACCTGATCGGTAAATGAAGTAATCGTTTCGCGTTGATACTGCACTCCGTCTACTTCATAACGTACGATTGCACGTGCGGAATCCAGACTTAATTCCCTGTAATAATTGGAATAACGTGTATGACCTGGAAAAGCGATTCGCAGGTCACCAAAACTTTGGTATGGCATTCCTGAATTAGTCTTTGCCATCACCTTCTCTGTGGCCAGTGTCTGTGCTTCAAGATATTTTCCGGCAAAGACCAGCTCACGCACTTTCGGAATATATTCCAGTGCATCCGGATTGGCGTTATTATTGGGACGTCCCGCCCAAATGCTTTCTTCGTTTAGTTGTATTTGTTCTGTGCCTGGTGTTCCATATACCATGGCCCCCAAACGACCATTCCCAAGGGGTAATGCCTCGGTCCATACCTGTGCGGGACAGTCGTACCATAGCTTGTATTCGGGTACAGAAGACTTCTGTTCCTGCGCCTGAATACAACCAACAGACATCGTGACGAACAGATATCCGATTAATCTCTTTTTATTCATTTCCTTCCAATTGCTTTTATACTTTTATAAAAGGACGATTGAAAGGGATTTTTGTACCCACTATGCAGGCAGTAAGAAAGGGAGAAGACTAAAAATAAGTTAGCAAACTTAAATGCAGTTCTAAAGCCATTAAAATAGATGAATTTCGACAAACAAACAGATATACTGATTGTTGTCACATTGAATCATTCGTTTTTTTATTCACCTAAAAAATACAGATTATGGCAAAGAATTCTCCCGATGAAGGAAAAAACATCAAAATGGTAGAAAAGCAGGCGGTTGAAGCCTCTATGATTAACCTCAAAGAGTACCGGGCAAAAAGGCAATTCGGTAAAACACCGGAACCGATGGCGGATACGGTGGAAACTCCCAATCGAATGCCTGTTTTTGTTGTTCAGAAGCATGATGCCAGTCATTTTCATTTCGATTTTCGTTTGGAAGTGGATGGAGTATTAAAAAGTTGGGTGGTGCCTAAAGGACCTTCCATGAATCCAAAAGATAAGAGGTTGGCCATAGAAGTAGAAGACCACCCCTTGAGTTATGCGCACTTTGAAGGAGTTATACCGGAAGGTAACTATGGAGCAGGTACGGTGGAAATATGGGATAGTGGAACCTATGCTTACGTTGGTAATAATCGTAACATTTCCGCTGCTATTAAAAATGGAATACTTGAATTCAAGTTACACGGGCATAAACTCAAAGGGCTATTTGTCCTTATACATACCAATATGGATGATCAGGATAAAGACTGGTTGTTGATAAAGAAAGACGATGTATTTGCGGCCACTCACGTTTACGATGCAAAGATTATTCCGTCTTATGATGAGGTATTCCTGTAAACTATGATCTGACAGTACTTATCAGAAGTCTATTATTTTCAAATTATATACGCGGCTTGATAATTCTACTTATTTCATTATTTTAATGATTAAGTGGAACTATATGTTCGTGTGGTTGTATTGTTTTGTGATAAAATATTTTACAATTACTATGTTTTACCAAATGAAATGATGATTTTAGAATCTATCCCTTGAGATTTCGGTAACAAACGATATTGTTACCACTTTTGATAGAAAATACCCATTGTTTTTGTTAGAATCCACCTCATATGTGGATGTTGAAAAGTTTATACTTGTGCCGGATTTAGACACGTTAAAAGGTCATCAAACGTGTTTTGCTGAAAATGTAAGTATTAATCAAATCCTATA
>NC_021017.1:725041-733618 GCF_000210075.1 Bacteroides xylanisolvens XB1A | reverse complement strand
GAATGATTGTTACCTGAGTTTATTATTAAACTTTCGCGCTTTACTTTCTATAGATAGTGGAGCCAATTTAGTAAACAGTAAACAAGCTATTGGCGTAATTTTGCCTGATTTGTCATTGCTTGGTTATGCAGTTCCTGTAGAGAGTTTCGGCATTGGGCTATTTATTGTTTTGTTTGCGTATCTTGCGGTAGAGTATAATGTTCAGTTGTTGTCACATGAAAAACTTAAGATAGCTATGAACATGCTCCATACTACGTATACCCCGTTGATATTGTTACGAAATCAATTGGAAGAACTTAAAACCGGTAATCTTCCCGAATCGCTTTCCCAACAAGTAGAAGAGGCATTGGGATATACCGAATACATCATATATTGCAATCAGAATATTGTAACCCTCAATAAGGTAAACAAAAAAATACTTCCTAAGACATCAACGGCAAATTTGGAACTCTCTTCTTATATTACTTCTATTGTCAATCAATGTCGACCTTATGCTGATTCGCGCCGTATACAACTGACTGTCAGCGAATGTTCGGATTGCGTCAGTTGCAGAATCAATGAAAACATTATGACGGCAGCGCTTCAGCATCTTATAAGCAAACTAATTTTGGGTTCCGATTTAGGTTGTTGCATATCAATCAATATAACACATACAACAGATTCCTGGCAGTTGCAGATTACTAATTGTGAGATAGCAGACAAAAGAGTAGGGAAAATGTTTCCTTTTATTCCGGTCATATTTCCTATATATGGGTATAGTGATTTGTGGACTGTAAGAAAAATCATTCGCCTGCATGGTGGAAAAATAAACGGATATAGACATGGCAAATCATTTGCTTTCCAAATTGTCATTCCAACAGATTGTCATTGCCGGAATCAGGAATGTTCGGTTATCAAACATTCTTCAACAAATACGAAGAATAAGGCTAAAAAATCTTCTGAAAGTGATAAAGATGATACCCCGAATGCTAAAACAAAAGATACATCCCATATCTTATTGGTAATGGCGGACGGGGCATTCAGGAATTATTTAAGGAAAGCTTTATCGCGGTATTTTCAGATTTCAGTTTTGAAAGATCCTGATTTGCTGAAGGATACAGTAGTCCGCCAAAATCCTGATGCTATCATTATTGACGATAATGTAAACGGAACAAATGGAGATGCACTTAGTTTCCGGATCAAAACAGATAAAATGATAGGGTATATACCGGTTGTCCTTTTGATAAGGGCCTTTGATAACGAAAGTTATTTGTCCCATTTAGGAAGTGGGGCGGATCGTCTGGAATTACGAACAGAAAGCATTTGCAGGCTAAGGGCAAACATACGTATGCTTGTAGAAAACCGCATGGTTTTGCGTGAACGGGTCAAATTGTTTTTGTCAGATGCTGTTTTTCCAATGGTCCCCACCAAAGAAGAAATGGAAACAGAAAATACGGATCAGATATTTATGGATAAAGTCAATAAAATCCTGGAAAAGAACCTCTCTACTGATAAATATACAATAGATAAATTAAGTATTGATATAGGAATGAGCCGTACTGCTTTTTATAGCAGGATACGAGAGATAACCGGGAATCCTCCGGAAAATTATATCTATTCGTTCAAAATGGACAGGGCACTTAAACTGCTAGCCTCCCAACAGTACACTGTTTCGGAAATTGCAGGAATGCTGGGATATTGTGATGCTAAATATTTTGGAAAGAAGTTCAAAGACTTCTATCATGTATGTCCTACGGATTACATTAAAAGTATTATAGGGTAAAAGAATATATAGTACATATTTTCAGTTTAAATGATATAAACTAAAATATGTACTATGTTCATTTTCTATCATCTTGCTTCACTATCACCTCTAAAACAGATAAAGTCTTTTTTATCAAATATTTTAAAGGTATTCTAGATTTTGGATGTTATTCATTTAGAAGATTTATTATCTTCTCCTTTTACTTCTAGAAGTTTTTTCGTTAATTTGTATCGCATAACAAGAATAATAGAACAAACGTATAAGTAATAAAGAAAAGCTATGGAGCAACAAAGTTTTTGCAATATCAGTTTATCTGATCCCTTTTTTAATTCTTTAAAGGAAGATTATCCCGAATTTTCTAAGTGGTATAATAAGAAAAAGAAAGATAATGCAAAGGCTTTTATTCAAAAGAATAATGAAGGGATGTTGCAAGCTTTTCTATATTTAAAACAGGAATTAGAAGATATAACAGATGTATGTCCGCCAATGCCTGCAGCTAATAGACTAAAAGTTGGAACTTTTAAAATAGAAGCTCATAATACTAAGTTGGGAGAACAATTTGTAAAAAAAATAGTGGTAGCTGCTCTTCATATTGATGCGGATGAAATATATGTGACGATATACAGGAAACATGAAGGGCTTATAAGGTTGTTAAAGAGATATGGATTCCTTGTATATGGAACTAAAGGTCATGAGGATGAACCGGAGTTTGTATTTGTAAAGTCTATGAAAGTATATTCAGGAGATTTGTTGTATGATTATCCTTATATTCATACTTCAAAAGTACGAAAGTTTATTCTATCAATAAAACCTGAATATCATACTCCGCTCTTTCCTGATTCAATTTTAGATAATGAGGAACGTGATAAATCTTTTCTTGTGCGAGACATTGCTTACACAAATAGCATACATAAGATTTATTTGTGTAAAATGAGGAATATTGATCAATTGTCAAGAGGAGATATTCTTTTAATCTATCGAATGAAAGACGAAAAAGGGGCTGCATATTATCGTAGTGTTGTGTCTTCTATCTGTATTGTAGAAGAAATAAAAAAGGCTTCTGATTTTAAATCTACAGAGGAATTTATCAAATATGCAAACGCTTATAGTATATTTAATGAAAATGAGCTACGGAAATGGTATACAGAATATGGGATGACTCTTATAAAAATGACTTATAATATTGCATTTGATAGAAGAGTTACCCGTGGTGAACTTATTGAACAGGTCGGCCTTTCGGCTGGTGACTATTGGGGATTTATGCAAATAAATGATGAACAATTTAAGAATATAATATCAAGAGGAAAAATAAATGAAAGTCTTATTATCGATTAAACCTGAATTTGTACAGGAAATTTTTACAGGAAAGAAAAAATATGAATATAGAAAAGTTATTTTCACAAGGAGTGTAGATAAAGTAGTGGTCTATTCAACAAAGCCTGTTGGGATGATTGTTGGGGAATTTACAGTAGAGAATATTCTAAATGATACCCCTAGTACACTATGGGACCAGACTCATAAGGATTCAGGTATCACTAAGGATTTTTTTGACCAATACTTTGAAGGTCGTACACATGGGTATGCCTTGAAAATCAGTTCTCCACGTCTTTATGAAGAACCAATTAATCCATTCGAATTATTTAAGGCTTTTGCTGCTCCCCAATCGTTTAAGTATATTGATCCAAATGAGTCTGCTCTCCTATTTTCGAACTACTAAATTTAACCAGGATTGTCTTTTTAGATAATCCTGGTTTGCCTATTCTGTTATTTTATTTTAATACTCCCATCAATATCCCTTGGACGTTTACTTTTTAATAAGTAGCAGTATGAGTTATCTTCAGGAATTGCTATATAATGAGAAGTGTTTTTATCAAGTAACGCTGGGTCTTTTATCAGTTGTATTTTCCAATTTGGCATATTATGGGGTGGAACAAAATTTTCAATAATATCTCTTAGAGAATTATCTATTAGTTTTAATACCAATTCTTTGAAGTATAGTTTACAATCGCTATAAATATAATATTCAAGCTCCCTAAATTTATCAATTAAACATCTCTTATTTGCATTGCTAACGTACCAAAAAGACCACCAATATTCATAGTACTCATATTTTCCATTAACCCCTATTGTTAATAATGCTCTTCTTATGTCATTAGAAATGTCAGTTTCTTTAGAGAAATATCTATTTATGACATTAGAAGGGATATTTTCCGACATTCTACGTTTTCATTTACAGACTTGCACTTCAGGTCTGACTTCGTTCTAACGACAAGGAAAGATCCTGTAAGATTAATCCAATAAAGTTCCTTGCATGAGTCATACGCTCTATATGTATGCATTCGGCTCATGATTAATCTCGATTTTGATTGGCAGATACAAGCGTAGTTTTGGCTATGAGTTCACGCCCCAACCCCAAAATGATAACGCTTTCTTTGATGTGTTTCCAAAGCTAAAATCAAGTAACGGAGACTTTCACGATTATTGAGTTGACCGAACATTTTTGCAAATAACAGGTTCCAGCAAATATATCTATAATGTCACGCAAACATTCTACATATTGGGGATCAAAGATAGTACCATATTCATCTCGTGTAGGTATACCCAACATCTGCAATGTTCGATAATTTTTATTAGAATTGAGTATACCGTCAAAATCGAGAAAAAGATATTTATTTTTCATTAGATAACGATGTTTCTACAAATGATACTATTTGTTCTATCTTCTCAAGTGGATTTTGGCTTGTCAATTTTGCAAATGAAAGATGCATTCTATTTTCGTATTTTTGTATATCATATGCTCGCTGGAATCCAAACGAATTTTCCATTTTGTTGAAAAAAGATTTCATGCTTTCTTTACTCATGCCTTTGGTCCCACAGTTAACAAATAGATGTACGGCTTCATTTTTGTTACTATTAATAACAAGCCGTACAGCACCATTACACAGTGAAATACCGTTCTTACCTTTTATTGCTACCACCTGATACCCTTTTTGATTTTTCAAATGGTTGAAAACTTCATCTGCGATCTTTTGTCTCTGCTCTTGCCTTTTAGCTCTTTCCATATTAGGTATATGTTTGCTTAAGGTTGATCTTGCATCAGAGATAGCATTTTCCACGCCTGTTGGTATCAACGTATTCTGTTTGAACTTCATCCGATACCTTATATACTTGGGTTTATTCTTTGCATAACGCATGAGATAAAGTGGATGCGTAAAATTATTGTGTTGGAATATAGGGTCAAGATATTTCATTCCACACTTATTAATAGCGGCATTGAAAAACTGTTCAGCCTTTTGGTTATATCTTTTATGCCAAGCCAAATTTCCAAAGCCAAGGTAGACTGGAGGAACAAGGTGCTCTATGTCGTAATTGGTCACATTTTCTTCATCTGCAAAACGAAATGTATTGCTGGTTGCTTCTGAATATACCAAAGCCTTACTTAAATCTGCTTCTTTGATATAGAAGAGATTAAAAATTTGTATCACACCGTTCAAATCTTCACGGCTTGGCAGATCATAGTAGAAAGCAAAGAGATCGCCTACACAGTCAATTGTGGTATCACTACCAAATTCATACCACTTGTCTTTACTTTCGTCAAAGTGCCGGAGTTGTCTTAACGTTTCGGCATCGTCAATTGCTTGGTGGGTGGGGGATTTAAATTTGGCACCACCTGGATTTTTCATTACCACTGATCCGATAACCTCCCATGAATTACCATATTGTAACAATGTCCTCCATCGAAAACCTATAGCAGTGTTCTCATCCATTAGATAGAAGTGAGTGTATACTTTCATTATTATTTATTTTATAAGAATTAAAATGCAATCTTTGGTACTAACTATCAACACTTAAATGACTTTCATTAATCGTTTTCATATATTTTCCACATATCCTTAATACAGCCATGAAGTTGATGACGAAGTGATTGGGGTTCTAATACTTCAATCATTGCGCCAACTTTTAGTAACTCCATACAGAAGTCGTATGTCGGTCGAAGATGCAATTCGAAATCTGCATATTCATCAGAAGTGTATATTTCCCGTTGTGAAGGGTGAAGTGGAAGTGTGCGAAGATAATGTTGATGATATCTGTCAGCACGTAACACGATTTTTTCTTCCTTAATATCCTTATCAAGCACAATTCCAAAGAAAGAAGCGAAATAGGATTTAGCATCAAAGTCCTTTGGCAAAGTGAAGCATGTATCGGTCACACTGGCGCTCTCTATTCTGTCCATAGCGTACAGTCGTATTTCATCATCATTGATACTATGGGTCAATATATACCATCGTTTCTGGAACATCTTCAAACAATAAGGCTCGATAGGAAAGGTGCAGGCATGATGCCGCTGGAAGCCTTTGTAAGTCAGCTCTATTATCTTATTATCTCGCATGGCCCCGATTATGTCTTTTAAGAAATCTTTACTTGAGGGGATTTCTTCTACGAGAATTCTATTTTTTAGTGTAATACTTTGTGATAGGGTATTGATAGTGGAGAATGAATCGAGCAACCATTTGTTTAGTTCGCCTTCTCTTAACACTTCAGGATTATATATGAAGTATTTGTAACCCGCTTTCAGATTACAATCGATAATTATCCCAAATATATCTAAAATACCTGTTTTCCAGCGGTCGAATGTTTGGCGCGATATAGATGAGCCGCCACTCATTTCCGTGTCCATCCATTTCTCACTGAGTTCTTTTAATGAGATTTGACGGGTCCGGTAAATGGTTTCTATGACCCAAATATATTTTTGTATGAGTGACATAAATTGTAGTTTCTCGGATTGTTACATAGGCAAACCTTTATCTTCTATCTCTTCTATGATTTGTCTGATTTTGGAGATAATCCAATTTGAGACCTCTCCTATGCGTATTGGTAAGTAGCTACTGGTGGAATGCCAATCGGTGTATAGAATCCATTCCCATCCATAAGGCCAGTACGTATTACTACATTCTGAAAAACATGATAATTGCCGTATTGGTAATTCTTTAGCCCCCAGCAGTGAACTTTGTGAAATACCGATATAAAGGTTCTTCCAATCCGAATCTCTTCCATCATCTCTTGTAATGACTATGTAATGGGACCATTGGGGCATTTTGAATTTTAGAGCCGGACTTTCGTCTCCTTCTTTGATGAGCTTAAATTCCATCCCCATTTTAACTGCGAATTCTTTTAACGGTTTAAAAATGAATTCTGTTCTTAATTTGCTACTTATTTCAGCTCTGTTATCCATCAAGGCAACTACTGCTTCCATATTATTGATGGCTAAATCTACGATTTTATCACTACTATCTTTATTCATATCTTGTCCTGTGATTTGTTTAATAAGTGTAATATATTGGGAAATTGTCTCTCGTACCAGAGGTTTGTCGTATGCTAACATCACACACTTTGATAACCAATTTAGGATATGTCCTTTGTACGAGATACAGTGATAGTCAATCTCATTGTCTCCTAATGAATCTTTGCTTGCCTCATGACCATCAAGTGTAAGATAAATCAACTTAAAGCCTTTCGGAAAACGTTGTTTACCATAGTTATTGTATCGCAGTAATTGATGGTATTGATCAATAGCATATATTTTATTCTCAATGATAATAGCATATTCACCATCTTCCAAGATTATATCGATCCGTCCACCAGTAGTTTCTGTCCGCTCACCAATATATCGTTCGACTATATTGGTATTGCAATTAGATATATAATCTCGTTTTAAGCCAATGGCTGCAAGAAATTCTTTAAGCATAGCATCTTTTAGGCCATGATTTCCGTCAGGATTTAACAATTCTGCAAGGAATGCGGAATGCAATCTAACTTCGTTAGACCGTAATCCAAGAGTGTTGAAAACGTTAAAACAATCGCCTTTTCGCTGCTTATGCTTCATTCGCTCTTGCTCAATAAGGCAAATCTTGCTTATTTCCATTAAAAGATCATTCAATTCCATATTTAAACTATTTTGTTAATACAAAAATACGAAAAGATTGCCTCGTTTTCTATATTATAATTTTGATTTAATTGATATTTATATAACGTTGAAATATTTTCAACGTTTATAGCTACTGGTAGCTTTAGCAAGACAATTTTTCCTCTTTGTTCACGTAGTGAATAATTATTGTGAAACAATCTCAAAAGCCAATTCTTTCATCCGTCTTTTTACGATGGAATACCATAAATATGAATTTTGCAAGTTGTTGGTGGGTATTCTATCAACATATTTTTCAAGAAAGTCGATAGTATAGAGTGACGCATCATCATAATATCGATTGATTATTTCACTCCAATCCCATAAATCGATAAACTTGTCAATAAGATAATAGTTCAACTTTAGATCAGTATTACTTGAAAGTTCTGACCAATCCCAATAATTTTTAAAATGCTCAATACATTCCTCATGAAAAAGGATTTTATTACTTGTGTTAGACAAGGCTTTCCAAGCTACATCGTTAAGGACCTTAGCCATAAACTCATTTGATACTTTTTTATTGCCATACTACTTTTGTTTTGATTATTAATGAAGTTTGGTGCAAAAGTAAAAGCAGGGTGTCTCATTTTATGTGACACCCTATAAAAGAATCACCTATTTTTCTCCTCCTTCACCATCTTTCTCCACCTCTGAAATGCCCTCATCAAACTTTCTTCTTCCACTAACCCTACCATATTATAATGTTCGACAAAAGTTTCCATTGATTTTTTGAACATGATGCCGTGGCAGTATTTATTTTCCAGTAGAAATTCATAAAGTTCGGCCCTCATTTCTACTTCCATTGCTTTTTCAATGATAAGTGCACTGTTATGACCTATATAATTATATACATTTGGATTTTTGCCGTTTC
>NC_021017.1:716354-723762 GCF_000210075.1 Bacteroides xylanisolvens XB1A | reverse complement strand
GTAGTTTTTTGTTATCCATAGAACACAATAAATGCGGATAACATGGAACTTTAATTGCGTAAGTATAAAGTTTTGTTATCCGCATTTAAATATATCACAATAGAGCACAAATATACGGATGGAATCTTTTGCACCGGCACTGTGTACTGATTAGAATCCGAAATCGTCTATCTCCACTTTATGTTCTTCGTTTTCTTTAAAAGGTTTTGCTTCTTTTTGCACTGGATTTCCTTCGATATAGATAGCGCGGAATGGACGGGCAGGGCAAACATATTCGCATCCTCCACAACCTACACATATTTCTTTGTTTACATGAGGGATCGTTAATCCGTCTTTATATGGTACCATTGCCACAGCCTGTGTAGGACAGTGCTCGGAACACGCTCCGCAACTGGTTCCATCAGTATAAACGATGCAATTTTCTTCGATAAAAACAACATATCCCATTTGTGTAAGATGTTTTTGTTCTACACTTATGGGAAGAATTGCTCCATTGGGACAAACGTCTCCACAAACAGTACAGTCAAAGTTGCAAAATCCTTTCTCAAAACTAACGGTCGGCTGCATTATGCCTGCCAAACCATACTCCATAAAAGCAGGTTTCAGGACATGAGAAGGGCATTTGCTGACACAAAGATGACAGGATGTACATTGCTGTTGAAAGTGTTCCCGACTGATAGATCCCGGAGGAGTGATTGGATTCTCTTTTTTGTAAGCCTTTTTGCCTTCCAGTCTTGCAACGGATTCTTTGGCTTGGGACAGGAGTTTGGGAGCAGCCCCGGCAGTAACAAGACCGGTAACCAAAAAGCGGCGTTTGGATGAATCCGTGTCCGGTGATGATGGCACAGGGACTTCTACGTTTGCTTGTTGTTTCTTTAAAGAAGGGTTATAGACCAATGCCTTTTGCTTGCATGCTCCCAGGCAATCGAAACAATCTACGCAGCGGCTATAATCAATGGCATGTTCTTTACTATTGATGCAGGAGGCTTTGCATTTGGTAGCACAAAGCCCGCATCCATTACATTTCGCAGTATCGATACGGACCTTAAATAATGAAAAGCGGCTCAATAATCCCAATACTGTTCCTACGGGACAAACCGTATTGCACCATGTCCGCCCGTGTTTCCATGTCATTACAAAAATAACTGCCAGAGTGATAATAGCAATGAGAAGAGAAGAAATGCTTAAAACAGAGGTATCTACCTGATAAAATGTATAATTGTCGAACTTGGAAAAGACGGATTCCAACAGATTATTCCCCAACATGTAGATAGGTTTGAATATATGCACTACCACACGTCCATACGCACTGTATGGATCGAGTAGGCCTACAATAAATGTAAATCCGCATAGAAACCCGATTACTGTCAGCCCGAGTATGCCCCAACGCAATTTGTTTTTTGCGGGACTGTAACTATATCTTTTTTTCTTTTTCCCTGTTGATTTTGAAATGCGTGCAATGACATCCTGCAAAATACCCATAGGGCAAATTGTAGAACAATAAACGCGTCCAAACAAGAGCGTTAACACAATGAGAAATAATAAGATACCTATACTTAGTGAAAGGACAGCTGGAATAAATTGCAAATGTGCCAGCCGATGAAAACTGTTCGGTAATATTTCTGCGAAATCGAGAAAAAGAAAGAAATCAGCACAAATAAAAGTGCTGATATTCCAATACGTAGCTTTCTTAACATTGTTATTTTACATCTTAATTCGCTTGACATTCAGCTTGTCAATGTTCATAGTTCCTATTTTCAGTGCTTCTCCTTTAGCGAGGTGTCCCACAGTATCTAGTGGCATCTCACGTACTTGATTGAAGAATTTGGCAGCAGCCGTGTCCACTGCTACAATATCCGGTGAAATGAACAGTCCTTTTGCTAATACGACATCCGAGGCAGAACGTCCTCGCGGGCCATTGGTTTTCATGATACGATAAGCGTCCACTACGTTAAGCACAGCTTTCTTTTGCAGTGTGCAGATATCGGCAATACATTGCTGCAAGTCATTCTGGTGGAAAAATCCACGGTCCCAGACAATTCCCATGTGATTTTTCATTGAGATAGTCAGATTGGCGCCCCCGTGATTTTTCAGGATGGGAACATTGATCCATACATCGCAATTCAGGATGGCTTCATGTATCTTTGCTTTTTTCATCTTCTGACCGTTGGGTAAGTTTACCGGCTTGTAATAAGACTCCAAATGAGCAGGCATTACTTTTGCTCCGGCAGCTTTTGCCGCAGCTTCGATGCCGCTGTTTTTGTAGCACTTCTGCCAATCGTCACACGTATGGTCGAATGCGGTCACTTCTTTAGCTCCGGCAGCAAAGCATTGTTTCACGATTTCAGCAATCAGTTGCGGGTTGGTGTTTCCTGCCAGTTCCGGCACTTTATCCCAACCGATATTAGGTTTTACGACCACCTTCTGTCCCGGTTTGACGAATTGTTTCATACCGCCCAGTTCGCTGATAGCACGGCGGAACATAGCTTCCGGTTCTCCACCCATGACGGCTACCAAGTCCGGATTGCCTCCGTTCGTATTATTAATAGTCTGGGTTAATATCTCCATTGCCTCCGAATGCTGAATACTCAATGCGGCACCGGTTATGGCTACTGTTTTTAAAAAGTCCCTTCTGTCCATTTTTGATTTTACTTTAGAGTTTTGCAATCGCTTTCAGTAGGGCGTAGCCGCCAAACCATTGAATTAACATACCGGGAATACCAATGCGGAAGTCTTGCACTGCTGCATGGAAATTTCCGATGAATGCCCATTCAAAAGCAGTTCCTATAATCTGATAGGAGAGAACGACACCGAGAATAGCCCATAAAGAAACGGATTTCAGTGTTCGTGCAGCCAAGGCGGAAGTACCGGCAAGTAAAGCGGATTTTATCAATATAATGGGGAGTGCAGCTCCCGATGGCATTGCAAATAACAGGTGATTGATGACAGGAGAAAGAATTGCTGTCAGTAATCCCACACGAAAGCCATATTTATAAGCTGCGATCAACGTGAAAAAATAGATCGGCAATAAAGTAGGGCCACCGTATGGTACAAGATGACAGATTTGTGGAAGTGCAATGTTGCCTACCACAAATAGCAGGGCAAAGAGGTAAGTTCTTACATTGCTGTAATTCAGTGAATAGAGTTTAGCAGATGTTTCCATTTTCGTTGATAACTTTAATGTTTAATAGAACGATAATATTTAAAAAATTAGACTTCTTTCCGTAGAAAAGGTTTAATCCTGGCAAAGAACTATTTGCTTAAGTAACTGTCTAAAATTAGTTAATAGAAAAAAGGAGGCTTCGTTGCGTTTTGAATAACAACTTATAATACGAACTAATTTAAGCATTTACTTTATGATATTAAAAATGGGACAGAAAAGTTTCAAGCCTATTTGAAACACTTTGTTTCACTATGGGAAACTGTTTGTTTCACTGCTTGAAACCATTCGTTTCACACCGAGAAACAAACAGTTTCAAAGCTTGAAACATATTTTGAAACTATTTGGTTTGTATTTTAGCCTTATTCGGCACCCATTCTTTCCCGGATCTTTCCCCATGCATGCGTATCAAACAGGCAACTTTGGCGCATAGTCCCACACATTTCTCTGAATCTGGACATAGGTATCGTATAACTCAACTTATCCGCTTCAAAGTACGGACGCACCGACGGATCGAAGAAACCGATAAAGGTCCGCTTGCCTCCTTTGCGGTTTTCAAGAGTGGCTTGTGTCACTATGGAACTGCAACCGGAACCGAATAAGGAAACGACGCCATCTTCGGCATTATTATCATAGTAAGCCCATGTAGTCAGTCCGGAAAGCATATCAGGATTGGCGATAAACATGACGCCTTCCATTTGTTCCAGATTAGCTATTTTGTCTATACGGGCAAAATGAAGGTATTTCTTTTCTGCCATCGGCACTCCGAGTTGCCGGATAAATTCAATGACCATTTCCGGAGTCTGTTTATATCGTTCTTTTAGTGAGACAAAAGTCGGTACGCGTTCAGGCATTTCTGTAAAACCTGTGTAGAATTTGCCGCCACCGCAACCGATATTTTCTGCATTCAAGCTGATAGTACCACCTTCTCTGACAGTCTTCATACCTTTAAAGAAGCAACCGTTAATTTTCTCTGCTGTTCCTTCCAGTATATCCGAATACCAAAATACAAGAGGTAATTCGGCATTCTCTCCGAATGCCTCCTTGAAGTTCTGAATAAATGTTTGGATGTCCATAGCTTATCAATTTTAGTTATGTATGTAGGTCTTTGTACAAAGTTAAAATAAAAATAGACATTCATCCTCTTTTTAAACAATAATTACTTATATTTGTCCGGAACAGAATATAAAGAGAAGCGTTATGAAGTATTTACTAATATATATAGGGTTACTTTGTACATCCCTGCAATTGTGGGGACAAGAAACGGTTGCTACAAGAATCGTTCCTCCGACGGGATATGTCAGGGAGGCTTGTTCCGATCATTCGTTTACAGGTTACTTACGTAATTTGCCTTTGATGCCGAAAGGTAGTAAAGTGATGCTTTATAATGGAAAAGAAAAGGCAAATCAGTCTGCAGCCTACGCTGTAATTGATATGGAGATAGGCAACCGTGATTTGCAACAGTGTGCCGATGCGGTAATGCGTTTGCGGGCGGAATATCTGTGGAAACATAAACGATATGGAGAAATAAAATTCAACTTCACCAATGGTTTCCCTGCCGGGTACAAGAAATGGGCGGAAGGAAATCGGATAAAAGTCAGCGGCAATCAAGTGCAATGGTATGCTGCGGGTAAAGGAGTGGATTATTCCTATAAAACTTTCCGTAACTATCTCGATATGGTCTTTATGTATGCCGGAACGGCTTCTTTATCCCGCGAGCTTCAGACTGTGTCTTATACTTCCCTGCAACCCGGTGATGTGTTTATTAAAGGCGGCTCACCCGGACATGCGGTCATTGTTGTAGATGTTGCTGTTCATCCGACTACCAAAAAGAAAGTGTTCTTGTTGGCGCAGAGCTATATGCCTGCACAACAGATTCATATTCTTGTAAATCCTGTCAGTCGCAGCCTTTCCCCCTGGTATGAATTAGCGGAAACGGATGCGGGGAAACTATATACTCCGGAATGGATTTTTAGCCGGAAAGATTTAAAACGCTTTAAGGAGTAGAATCTTTTCGTTATCTTTGGCATTTAACAAACCGTTTTAATCATACAACAACGAAAAACAACCGATTATGAATCAAGATTTGTCAATGAATGCTAACCAGTTGGTAGCATTCCTTCAAAAGCCAACTTCAGAGTTTACCAAAGCCGACATTATCTCATTTATCCAGCAAAAAGATATCCGCATGGTCAATTTCATGTATCCGGCGGGAGACGGTCGTCTGAAAACCCTGAACTTTGTTATCAACAATCAAGCCTATCTGGAAGCTATTCTTACTTGTGGAGAACGGGTAGACGGTTCCAGTCTTTTTTCTTTCATAGAAGCGGGCAGTAGTGACCTTTATGTGATTCCCCGTTTCTGCACTGCATTCGTTGATCCGTTTGCCGAGATTCCGACGCTGTCTATGCTTTGCTCTTTCTTCAACAAAGACGGCGAACCTCTCGAAAGTGCACCAGAACACACCCTTTACAAAGCAAGCAAAACTTTTACAGAAGTTACCGGAATGGAATTTCAGGCAATGGGCGAATTGGAATATTATGTAATAGCCCCGGATACAGGTATGTTTCAGGCAACCGACCAACGTGGTTATCACGAATCGGGTCCATACGCTAAATTTAATGAGTTCCGTACTCAATGTATGTCTTATATCGCGCAAACAGGCGGGCAAATAAAGTATGGACACTCCGAAGTGGGTAATTTTACGCTGGATGGCTATATTTATGAGCAGAATGAGATTGAGTTCCTGCCGGTTCCTGTATCGCAGGCGGCAGATCAGTTGATGATTGCCAAATGGGTGATTCGTAATCTGGGATACAGATATGGATATAATGTGACCTTTGCTCCTAAAATTACAGCCGGTAAGGCAGGGTCGGGCTTGCACGTACACATGCGTATCATGAAAGACGGAAAGAACCAAATGTTGAAAGACGGCGTTTTGTCGGAAACAGCGCGTAAAGCAATTGCCGGAATGATGGTGCTTGCTCCTTCAATCACTGCCTTTGGAAATACCAATCCTACTTCTTATTTCCGTCTTGTTCCTCATCAGGAGGCACCTACCAATGTTTGCTGGGGAGATCGTAACCGTTCCGTATTAGTACGTGTGCCATTGGGATGGGCTGCAAAAACAGATATGTGTACATTAGCTAATCCGTTGGAAGCCGAAAGCCATTTTGACACCAGCCAGAAGCAGACTGTAGAAATGCGTTCTCCGGATGGTTCGGCAGATTTGTATCAACTGTTGGCCGGTTTGGCTGTTGCCTGCCGTCATGGCTTTGAAATTGAAAATGCATTGGATATCGCTCAAAAGACGTATGTAAATGTGAATATCCATCAGAAAGAGAATGAGGATAAACTAAATTCACTGGCACAACTGCCAGATAGCTGTGAGGCTTCTGCTGATTGCCTGCAGCAACAACGGGCAATCTTTGAACAATACAATGTCTTTAGTCCGGCAATGATTGATGGTATCATCCGCAGACTTCGCAGTTACGAAGATAAAACGTTGCGTGCGGATTTGGAAGGAAAGCCGATGGAGATGTTAGATCTCGTACATAAGTATTTCCATTGTGGATAATCTGCAAACGTAAATTGGTATATAATAAAGGCTATCTTCTGTTTCAAAGAAGGTAGCCTTTAATTTTCTGATGCAGAATTTAACTATAAGTATTTGTTTTTCAAAGAGCTTATAACAAAGAAACTATAGAAGGCTAATCAGATAATTGGTGGCAGATAGTTTGATATAATAGAGTTTAAACGTTAAGTATTGGCTTATTTTCATAAAAAAGATGTTTTGAGAAAAGAAAAAGGAGGGAGTATAGTGCATTATCTCCAAATAATGCTTTCCTTTGTACCAACAACAATAAAGAGGTTTATTACGATTTGATTTTTTTACGTGTATCTTCTCATTTATTTGAGCATATCCATTTCTAATTAAGATCTTCCTAAAACTTTCTTATTGAATTATTAATTTTTTATATTTGTATTTTATGAATTTGTACATTGGAAATCTTAGCTATAATGTTAAGGAATCGGATTTGAGAAATGTAATGGAAGAGTATGGAACAGTTGCTTCAGTAAAGTTAATCACAGATCGTGAAACTAGAAGATCAAAAGGCTTTGCGTTTATCGAAATGCCGGATGATACAGAAGCTAACAACGCTATCAAACAATTGAACGGTGCAGAATATGTAGGTCGTTCAATGGTAGTGAAAGAAGCATTGCCAAAGAACTAATACTGAATAAATA
>NC_021017.1:702601-714975 GCF_000210075.1 Bacteroides xylanisolvens XB1A | reverse complement strand
CAGTAATAGAGAAGGGCGCACTAGGAAACTAGCGCGCCCTTCTTCTGTTAATCCTCATTATTATCTTCTTCATCATCCACCATATTATTGAGTTCCAATTCCAGGTCTACCAGCTCTTGTTCCTATAATTTCAGGATATTCTTCGGTGTATCTTTTGCGGCTTTCTTTATTCTCTTTTGGAGGTTACTTTTTCAATAGTTTGGGTATATCCGAAGGCTCTTGTGCCACTCGGATACCAGCTGCTTCCAAAGATTCAATTTTCTCTTTTGCCGAACCGGAACTTCCCGAAATAATAGCGCCTGCATGGCCCATTTGTTTTCCCGGAGGAGCTGATTGTCCGGCAATAAATGCTACCACAGGTTTAGTTACATTATTACGAATATATTCGGCCGCTTGTTCTTCCGCATTTCCTCCAATCTCTCCAATCAGGACGATTGCTTCTGTTTCCGGATCATTCTGAAACATTTCCAGCAGTTGGCGGAAGTGAAGCCCTACAACAGGATCGCCCCCGATGCCGATAGCGGTAGATTGTCCCATTCCATTAGCTGTTAAGTGATACACAATCTCGTAAGTAAGTGTTCCGCTACGGCTGATGACACCTACATTTCCTTCTAAAAAGACTTGTCCCGGTAAGATGCCAACCATGCTTTTTCCCGGAGAGATAAGTCCCGGACAGTTAGGCCCGATCAACATGGCACCTTTTTGTTCGGCAAACTGATGTGCCTTAATCACGTCCAGTGTGGGGATTCCTTCTGCAATGCAGACTATGATCCGGATGCCTGCGTCCGCTGCCTCCATGATAGCATCTGCCGCAAAACGTGCCGGAACGAAAATGATGGAGGTATTAGCTTTTGTCTGCTCGACAGCGTCATACATGGTGTTGAATACGGGGATTCCGTCCACATCTATTCCTCCTTTGCCCGGAGAAGTACCTCCGACCACATTGGTTCCATATTCTTTCATCTTCTTGGCATGGAAAAGCCCGTCTCTGCCAGTGATTCCCTGCACAATCAAACGGGTGGATTTATCTATTAGTATGCTCATAATTGCTTTATTTTTTAGTGATTTGGTACGTATTATGCTTTCAGAGCCATAAGAGCAGCCTCTTTCATCGTTGTGGCTATTTGGAAACGGCTGTAATTCCGTAACAGTTCCCGTCCGATATGTTCATTGGTGCCTGTAAGCCGGACGATGACGGGGACATTGCTGTTTATCTGCTCGAATGCCTGAAGAAGTCCCATTGCTACATCATCGCAACGAGTGATCCCACCGAAAATATTAATCAGGACCACTTTTACTTTCTCATCCTGCAATAAGAGTTTCATAGCTTCAATAACCTTGACAGGATTGGAGCTGCCCCCGATGTCGAGAAAATTAGCAGGCTGACCGCCGTAAAGTTTAGTCATGTCCATAGTAGCCATGGCAAGTCCGGCGCCATTTACCATACAACCGATATTGCCGTCCATGTGAACATAACTGAATCCTTTATCTTTGGCATCTGCTTCCACTTTTTCTTCTTCCGTCGGATCAAACAAAGCATGAATCTCCGGATGCCGATAGAGCGCATTGTCATCAAAAACGATCTTTGCGTCAATGGCCATTAACGTACCTTTCTTTGTAAGTGCCAGCGGATTTACTTCCACTAACGACGCGTCATTCTCCACAAAGATTTTATAAAGTTCCTGAAGGATGGCAGCCATTTTACCTGCCTGTTCCATTTGGGGGAAGAGAGTGAAAGCAAAACGCCTTGCCAGATAGTCGGGGAGGCCAATGAATGGATTGATTGAATATCGGATGATTTTCTCCGGTGTCTGACGGGCTACCTCTTCAATATCCATACCACCGGATGCACTCATCATCAGAACGACAGAACGTGTATTCCGGTCGATGGTATAACTGACGTAATATTCTGCAGCAATATCAACCGCTTCGCTGACCAGAACTTGATTGACAGGAAGACCTTTAATGCTCATTCCGAGAATGTTCATGGCTTCCTGATAAGCATCTTCCGTATTGTTTACCAGTTTTACTCCTCCGGCTTTTCCTCGGCCTCCGGTTAATACTTGTGCTTTTATAACCACTCTGTCTGTTCCCATCCTCCGGTATGCAGCCAGGACGCCTGCGGCAGTACGGCATAAAGTGTGCCTCTCGACAGGTATTCCGTACTTGGAGAAAATCTCTTTCGCTTGATATTCATGTATTTTCATGGCTCATAAATTTGAGTAAATGATTCCTATAATAAAAACAAAAGAAAGATTCGGAAAGTTTGCCGGAAAAGAAAAGTATCAGGGTGTTTTACAACATGTTCGTTTGTATTCCATTTATGGTTTTCATATAAAAAAAAGCGTGTTGGAACTATTACCAACACGCTCTATATCATTTAAAGATGAAGTCTGTCTTACGGATATTTATGCAATACCGTGAGCATTGACAGTACCGTCAATCTTTTTAATCAATCCTTGAAGTACGGCACCCGGGCCACATTCTGTAAAATCAGTAGCACCGTCAGCAACCATATTCTTTACTGATTGTGTCCAACGTACGGAAGCAGTCAATTGGGCAACCAGATTCTTTTTGATTTCTGCAGGGTCAGTGTGAGGAAGCGCATCCACATTCTGATATACCGGACATTTAGGAGTATGTATTTCGGTAGCTTTAATAGCAGCTTCCAGTTCTATTTTAGCAGGATCCATTAATGGAGAATGGAAAGCACCACCCACTTTCAGCGGAAGAGCACGTTTGGCTCCGGCAGCTTTCATCAGTTCGCACGCCTTTTCGATACCCGGTACAGAGCCGGAGATAACGATTTGTCCCGGGCAGTTGTAGTTGGCCGGTACGCAAACTTCACCTTCTGCATTTACTGCTGCACAGATTTCTTCTACTTTTTCATCCGGCAATGCGATAATAGCAGCCATGGTGGAAGGAGTAGCTTCGCAAGCTTTCTGCATAGCCATTGCACGTGCATACACAAGTTTCAATCCATCTTCAAAACTCAATGCACCGGCAGCAACCAATGCAGAGAACTCACCAAGTGAGTGGCCGGCAGTCATTTCCGGTTTGAAGTCGTCGCCCATGCAAAGAGCAGAAATAACAGAGTGAAGGAAAACGGCAGGTTGAGTAACCTTTGTCTGACGAAGATCTTCGTCTGTGCCGTCGAACATGATATCTGTAATGCGATATCCGAGGATATCATTTGCTTTTTCAAACAATTCTTTTGCTAAAGCTGAGTTTTCATACAGGTCTTTACCCATTCCTACAAATTGAGCGCCTTGACCGGGAAATACAAATGCTTTCATATTTTTATTATTTAATTGATTTTTAATTGCGGGTGCAAAGTTACGTATTTTTATGATACAACCGCACAAAAAGTACACATTTGTGCAACGGTGTCCGGAAAATGCCATAAAGGGCCGTTACCATGGCCGATATTCAATTCTTTTCCTGCGATAATGGCTTGAGTGATATATGTTTTCGCATGCTGGATGGATTCTCGCATGGGGTAGCCTTTGGCAAGATAGGTGGCAATAGCGGAAGAGAGGGTGCATCCCGTTCCATGCAGATTATGGCTTTCTATTTTTTTCTCCTCATATATATGGTAGATAAATTCGGACGTATGCAAAAGGTCGCACATATTGTCTCCTTCCAGATGTCCGCCTTTTAGTAAGATATTAGTCTGATAATCATCCGTCAGCATTTTGGCAGCGGTCTGCATATCCTGAATGTTGTGAATACTTTTACCTGTAAGTACTTTTGCTTCGTCAATATTAGGGGTGATTAATGTGACAAGCGGTAAAAGTTCTTTTTTGATTTCTTCTATCGCTTCATCTGTCATAAGTTTCTTTCCGCTGGTAGACACCATTACCGGATCGTAAACGACGTATGCAGGCGAATATTTTTGTAGACAGTCGGAAATTACACGAACGATCTGAATGTCATTTATCATTCCTATTTTGATGGCAACCGGTTGCAGGTCGTCCATCACGGCTTCTATTTGCCCACGAACCATATCCGGAGAAATGGACTGTACGGCACGTACCCCCAGTGTGTTTTGTACGGTGATGGCAGTAATAGCCGATGCTGCATAGCCTCCTAAAGCCGAGATTGTTTTTATGTCTGCCTGAATACCTGCGCCTCCCGAACAATCGGAGCCGGCAATGGATAAAATGACTGGATGACGTTCCATTTTAGATTTTTTAATATTTACCCGACAAAGATAGAATAAAAAACGATAAGGTACAAAATGACATATCGTTTAAAATACAATAAGTACCTTTCCGGGCATCTGTTGGAAAAGATATGAAAAGTACTGATAATAAAGCGTCCATCTAGTTTTTGTACTTTATACAATTACTCACCCGTGGAAATACTAAAATACATATTGTAATTCGTAAGATAACACTAACTATTCATATTGTAGAATGTATGATATGTATTTATATGAAAAACAATGTTTTATAGCATAGTTCTTATTTTTGTTTTGATGGTTTTTAGCCTCTATATTTGCATCGTCTTAAAGAAATAGATATGCAAAATTTACAGAAAAATACACCTTTAGCAAACAATCATATATCAGTGGACTGTGTAGTGATTGGTTTTGACGGAGAACAACTGAAAGTGTTGCTTGTAAAACGTGCAGGTGAGGATAATGGAGAAGTATATCATGATATGAAACTTCCCGGAAGTCTTATCTATATGGATGAAGCCCTGGATGAAGCTGCACAACGAGTTTTGTATGAACTGACAGGACTTAAAAATGTGAATCTGATGCAGTTTAAAGCATTTGGTTCTAAAAACAGAACGAGTAATCCGAAAGATGTACGTTGGTTGGAAAGAGCTATGCAGTCAAAAGTGGAGCGTATTGTTACCATTGCATATTTGTCGATGGTGAAGATAGACCGTACATTGGATAAGAATCTGGACGATCACCAGGCTTGCTGGGTCGCTTTGAAAGACGTGAAAACACTGGCTTTCGACCATAATCTGATTATAAAGGAGGCAATGACTTATATTCGTCAGTTCGTAGAATTTAATCCTTCCATGTTGTTCGAACTGCTTCCGCGTAAATTTACAGCCGCACAATTAAGGACTCTTTTTGAATTAGTATACGACAAAGCCGTGGATGTGCGTAACTTCCATAAGAAAATAGCAATGATGGAATATGTAGTTCCTTTGGAAGAAAAACAACAAGGAGTGGCTCACCGTGCTGCCCGTTATTATAAATTTGATAAGAAGATATATAATAAGGTAAGAAGGTAGACCCTGTTCAAGTATTAAGTATCAAGTATTAAGTATTAGGCGTTGGATGTTAAAGCATTAATTGTCGGACATTGAGCGTAAATCGTAAATAGTAAATCGTTTAATCGTAAATAAAATTATGTTTCTATTAGGTTATGACATAGGTAGCTCGTCTGTAAAAGCGAGTTTGGTAAATGCGGAGACTGGTAAATGTGTATCCTCGGCATTTTTTCCGAAAACAGAAGCGAATATTATTGCAGTGAATCCCGGATGGGCGGAACAAGATCCTGAAAGTTGGTGGGAAAACTTAAAGTTGTCCACGCAGGCTATTATGACCGAATCCGGAGTTAGTGCCGCTGAAATTAAAGCCATCGGCATCTCTTATCAGATGCACGGATTGGTTTGTGTTGATAAGAATCAGCATGTATTGCGTCCTGCTATCATCTGGTGTGACTCCCGTGCGGTGCCATACGGTCAGAAAGCGTTTGAGACAATCGGGGAGGAGAGATGTCTTTCTCATTTGTTGAACTCACCGGGAAATTTTACCGCTTCCAAGTTGGCGTGGATTAAAGAAAACGAACCTGCCATCTATGAGCAGATTGATAAGATAATGCTGCCGGGCGATTATATTGCCATGAAGTTGAGTGGAGAAATCTGCACAACTGTTTCCGGACTTTCGGAAGGTATGTTCTGGGATTTCAAGAACAACCGGGTGGCTGATTTCTTAATGGATTATTACGGATTTGATTCTTCTTTGATTGCAGATATTAAACCGACCTTTGCAGAGCAGGGACGTGTAAATGCAATAGCTGCCAAAGAGCTTGGACTGAAAGAAGGGACACCGATTACTTATCGTGCAGGCGACCAGCCTAACAATGCCCTTTCTTTGAATGTGTTTAATCCGGGAGAGATTGCTTCTACGGCAGGAACATCGGGAGTGGTTTATGGCGTGAACGGTGAAGTGAACTATGATCCGCAGTCACGCGTCAATACCTTTGCGCATGTCAATCATACCATAGATCAGACACGTTTGGGAGTATTGCTTTGCATCAACGGAACAGGTATTCTCAACTCATGGGTGAAACGCAACATTGCTCCCGAAGGAATATCTTATAATGAAATGAATGTATTGGCTTCCAAAGCTCCTATCGGCAGTGCGGGAATCAGTATTCTGCCCTTTGGTAACGGTGCCGAACGTATGCTGAACAATAAAGAAATCGGTTGCAGTATCCGTGGACTGGATTTTAATACGCATGGCAAACATCATATTATTCGTGCCGCTCAAGAAGGTATTGTATTCTCTTTTAAATATGGCATTGATATCATGGAGCAAATGGGAATTCCTGTGAAGATGATCCATGCCGGACACGCTAATATGTTCTTGAGTTCTATCTTCCGCGATACTTTGGCGGGAGTCACAGGAGCTACTATCGAGCTTTACGATACGGATGGTTCCGTAGGCGCTGCGAAAGGTGCGGGCATCGGTGCAGGTATCTACAAGGATAACAATGAGGCATTTGCTACGCTTGACAAACTGGATGTGATTGAGCCTAATGTGGCAAAACGACAGGAATATGCTGACGCGTACGCAAAATGGAAATACCGTCTTGAAAAGTCGATGACCGGTAACATACCGGCTCCGGTTCTGTCTTCAGATAAATAATTAACAATTTAAATAATAACCATTTTAAAATAAAAGAATTATGGCAACAAAAGAATTTTTCCCGGGAATTGAAAAGATTAAGTTCGAAGGTAAAGATAGTAAGAATCCGATGGCATTCCGTTACTACGATGCTGAAAAGGTTATCAACGGTAAGAAGATGAAAGATTGGTTGAGATTCGCTATGGCATGGTGGCATACTTTGTGTGCTGAAGGTGGCGACCAATTCGGTGGCGGAACAAAACAATTCCCTTGGAATAGTAATGCTGACGCTATACAAGCTGCAAAAGATAAAATGGATGCAGGTTTCGAATTCATGCAGAAAATGGGTATCGAATACTACTGTTTCCACGATGTAGACTTGGTTTCTGAAGGTGCAAGCATCGAAGAATACGAAGCTAACTTGAAAGCAATCGTAGCATACGCAAAACAGAAACAAGCTGAAACAGGCATCAAACTGTTGTGGGGTACTGCCAACGTATTTGGCCATGCACGTTATATGAACGGTGCTGCTACTAACCCTGATTTTGACGTAGTAGCTCGTGCTGCTGTTCAGATCAAGAATGCAATCGATGCAACGATCGAACTGGGTGGTCAGAACTATGTATTCTGGGGTGGCCGTGAAGGCTATATGTCTCTTCTGAATACAGATCAGAAACGTGAAAAAGAACACTTGGCAAAAATGCTGACCATCGCTCGTGATTATGCTCGTGCCCGTGGTTTCAAAGGTACTTTCCTGATTGAACCGAAACCGATGGAACCGACAAAACATCAGTATGATGTAGATACAGAAACAGTAATCGGATTCCTGAAAGCTCATGGCTTGGATAAAGATTTCAAAGTGAACATTGAAGTAAACCACGCAACTTTGGCTGGTCACACTTTCGAACACGAATTGGCAGTAGCAGTAGACAACGGCATGTTGGGTTCTATTGACGCTAACCGTGGTGATTATCAGAATGGTTGGGATACAGACCAATTCCCGATTGATAACTACGAACTGACACAAGCTATGATGCAAATTATCCGCAACGGCGGCTTGGGTAACGGTGGAACAAACTTCGACGCTAAAACTCGTCGTAACTCTACTGACCTGGAAGATATCTTCATCGCTCACATCGCAGGTATGGACGCTATGGCTCGTGCATTGGAAAGCGCAGCTGCTCTGCTGAACGAATCTCCATATAAGAAAATGTTGGCTGACCGTTACGCTTCATTTGATGGCGGTAAAGGTAAGGAGTTTGAAGATGGCAAGTTGACTTTGGAAGATGTAGTTGCTTATGCTAAAGCAAACGGTGAACCGAAGCAGACTAGCGGTAAACAAGAGCTTTATGAAGCAATTCTGAATATGTATTGCTAATTAATCCCACCACAGATTACACGGATTGTTACAGATTAATTTTCTTCTCTCTTATTTTGAATTTTATCTGTGTCAATCTGTGAAATCTGTGGTGATATAAATCCAACTACTACAACACTACTTTATCTACTTATAACCATGATTAATACAACGAACGAGGGTAGTAAACTCTACCTATATTCGATAACCTCTGTCGCCATTTTGGGAGGACTGCTTTTCGGATACGATACAGCGGTTATTTCCGGTGCGGAGAAAGGCTTGGAGGCTTTTTTCCTTTCGGCCTCTGATTTTCAATACAATAAAGTAATGCATGGAATCACATCTTCCAGTGCATTAATTGGCTGTGTACTGGGTGGTGCGATCTCCGGTATATTTGCTTCCCGTTTGGGACGTCGTAATTCTCTAAGGCTTGCTGCCGTACTCTTTTTCCTTTCAGCATTAGGTTCCTATTATCCGGAAGTCTTGTTCTTCGAATATGGAAAGCCGAACATGGATTTGCTGATTGCTTTTAATTTGTATCGTGTTTTGGGCGGTATCGGTGTTGGACTGGCTTCTGCAGTCTGTCCGATGTATATTGCTGAAATTGCTCCTTCTAATATTCGTGGAACGCTTGTATCGTGTAACCAGTTTGCTATCATCTTCGGTATGTTGGTAGTATACTTCGTGAATTTCCTGATTATGGGCGACCATCAAAATCCTATTATTTTGAAAGATGCAGCCGGTGTACTGTCTGTTAGTGCTGAATCTGATATGTGGACCGTTTATGAAGGATGGCGTTACATGTTCGGTTCGGAAGCTTTCCCTGCCGCTTTCTTCGGTTTGTTATTGTTCTTTGTTCCCAAGACTCCTCGTTATCTTGTATTGATACAGCAGGATGAAAAGGCTTATTCGATTCTTGAAAAGATCAATGGTAAGACAAAAGCACAGGAAATTCTTAATGATATTAAAGCTACTGCTCATGAAAAGACAGAGAAAATCTTTACTTATGGAGTGGCAGTAATTGTGATCGGTATTTTGCTTTCTGTATTCCAACAGGCTATCGGTATTAATGCGGTACTTTATTATGCTCCTCGTATTTTCGAAAATGCAGGTGCAGAAGGAGGTGGCATGATGCAGACAGTTATTATGGGTATTGTAAACATTGTCTTTACATTGGTTGCAATCTTCACTGTAGACCGCTTCGGACGTAAACCACTATTGATAATCGGTTCTATTGGTATGGCTGTAGGTGCATTTGCGGTAGCAATGTGTGATAGCATGGCAATAAAGGGTGTTCTCCCGGTACTTTCAGTGATTGTGTATGCAGCATTCTTTATGATGTCTTGGGGACCGATTTGCTGGGTGTTGATCTCGGAAATATTCCCGAACACCATCCGTGGTAAAGCGGTGGCAATCGCCGTAGCATTCCAATGGATATTCAATTACATTGTATCTTCTACTTTCCCGGCACTGTACGACTTCAGCCCGATGTTTGCATATAGTTTATATGGCATAATCTGTGTGGCTGCTGCTATCTTCGTTTGGCGTTGGGTGCCTGAAACGAAAGGTAAGACACTGGAAGATATGAGCAAGCTTTGGAAGAAAAATAAATAAATTAGGTTAGTGTAATTTCATCATGTCATTATGACTTCGGTTTCTTGGCATGGTTCTACTAAGATTATGACATCGTACCAAATGGTATGGTGTCATAATTGTTTTATATACTATTGATAGATAATCACATGTAAAATCATTTAAATGAAGGTATACGAATCGTTTTGCATTTTTGAGTAAATAGATTGTTTGGCTATGCACTTATCTTTGCATTGTGATATTTGTGAGATCGTTTTAAGCTATGGATATTGCCAAATGGCATTTTTCTAGTTATAACATATTATTATTGGTTTTTCGTTAGGTAAGATTATGGTTACAGAACAGTATAAAGATGCCATTTATTTCTCAAGTCTTTTTGCTTGGCATTATCCCAATGTTTATAAAGAAATATCAGACATTCTTGTTTACCACCATATAGAGCATGGTACATTACTACACACTAAAGATTATTGGTGTCGAGATTATATGCCAATACAGTGGGGATTTAAGTCTTATATTCAATTTCGCTATGAACCTGATTATTTGAAGGATAAGCCACAGTACAAAACTAATATTATTCCTGTACTTAAAGCTATGAGTAGAGATATGGATATTACACAGTCTCCACTTATTGTTGATGGGGGAAATGTAGTCGTGTGTGAAGCGAATTCAAAGTGGATAGGATCATGTATGAGAGGTCGGAAACCAATTGTCATCATGACAGAAAAGGTATTTCAGGAAAATTCACAGATTGACCAGAGCGAAGTACTGGCAATACTAAAGGAAAACTTTTATGGAGCAGATATTGTATTTCTACCATGGGACAAATATGATATCTGTGGTCATACAGATGGAATTATTCATAATATTGGTGATGGTAAGATATTGGTCAACTTGAAAGTTTATCCTCCAGAGATAGAACGAGAAATGAGACGTAGATTGAGTGACGATTTTGCCGTTATAGATTTAAAACTTAGCAAGTATGATGAAAATAGTTGGGCATATATAAATATGCTTCAGACACGTGATGTAATCATAATTCCCGGACTTGGATTACCTACAGATGGAGAGGCTTTAAGCCAGATAAAAGAATTGCATCCTTCCTATGATGGACGAATTTACCAGATTAATATAGCTCCGATTATAAAGAAATGGGGAGGTGCATTGAATTGTTTGTCTTGGACTGTGACTAAATAATAAGTAGAAAAAATAAAATAAGTAAGAAATATGGAACTAATTATTGGATTTACAATATTATTTTTGATTGGTGTAAAACTGAATCGATGGATAAATGGTAGCCTTGTCAGATTGTTGTCAACAGGATAAGAATAGCATCACTACGGGATAATTCATTAAATTCAAAATTTATAAAATAAAAATTGTATGATATCAGCGTTATCGACTTTCAAACCTATACTTTATATTGATATGGATAATGTATTAGTTGACTTCCAATCAGGTATTAACAAATTGAGTGAATACGAAAAGAAAGAATATGAGGGACGATATGATGAAGTTCCTAACATTTTTGCGAAAATGTATCCATATAAAGGAGCAATTGATGCTTTCCATCGTTTAGTACGTTTTTATGATGTGTACATTCTTTCCACGGCACCTTGGAATAATCCTTCTGCTTGGTCGGATAAACTTGTATGGGTGAAAAAATGGTTAGGTACATATAGCTATAAACGATTAATTCTTAGCCATCATAAAAATTTAAACAAAGGAGACTTCTTGATAGATGATCGCCTCAAAAATGGTGCGGAAAATTTTAGTGGTGAATTGATATTATTTGGTTCGGAGCAGTATCCGAATTGGGACTCTGTTGTTGACTATTTGATATCATCTAAGTGAGAAATAAAAAAAGTTGATATATTCAGACAACTCTTTACTAAAAAGATTATCTTTACCCAAAGAAATTTAATATTATAATAATCATGGATACTTTGAAAAAAGAAATTGCAATTTTAATACAATGTAGTGACTTTAAGGAAATAGAGAAACAGCTTCAAACAATTAATAAATTGATAGTTACAAATTATATGTTTGAGTTGAGTAATGGGTTGCGGATTTACCCAATTGAAGTAGAAGCTTATTTTAAGCACCCAAAGTTTAATGATGGGTTTGTGCATGGAAATGAACTGCAAAAGAATAATTATGGAAAATTTTATGTTCATCGTACAGGCATGACGAAGAATTCAAAAATTAAAGGTGGCACCAGAGGAGGTATTGATCTTTGCTTATCTGATAGTACTGATATATATTATGGTATCTTGATAAGAAGTGCGCAGTTTGATGATGGCACAATAAAATTCGGACCAAATAATGTTTTAAAATTCATTGTTGAGGATAAGAATTTAGATTATAATACTTTGGAGGAAGAATTTGTTTTAAAAGAAGCTGTTGAAGATTGTCGTGATAGAGAAAATAAATCAATTATTTTACATTCTACACGTGTTGGTTTAGGCAGAAATCAAAGTGATGATTTTAGAGACTCGCAATTGCGAACAATAGCAGGGCCGCTGCTTTCATCTTATGCATATAAAG
>NC_021017.1:697995-702191 GCF_000210075.1 Bacteroides xylanisolvens XB1A | reverse complement strand
TCCTAAGTCTTTGATAAAGAGTGTATACCAGGCATGATAGTTACTAATTTTGTATAAGAGTGATATTTCACCCTTATACAAAATTATTTAATGATTGGAATCCAAACTTCAGTAAGAAGCTCTTTCACATCTGTGTCAGCGGGAGAGTTCAAGTAATGTTCCAAGATTGGAGTTTCTCCTAAGCAATATGATTGCGGTAATTGTTTCAATATTATCTCATAGAAGGCATCTAACAATGCATAATCTCCTTGATGAATATAAACTGCGTATGTACCTTGAGGTAAATCCATATGTTTTATTGGATTAGTAAGAGGAGGATTGGATCCTACTCTTTTTTGAATGGCTATACAAGCGTAAAAACGGCATTTTTCTAATGAGGTAATGTCTGTATCATCATAAGCTATCCCCCAATAATCTTCCTTATCTGGTAATAAAGAGTTTTCTTTAGCATATTTATATAGGCAATCCCAAGTGTATGTCTCAAAAGCAACTGTGCTACAAGTGTCATAATTGCCAATATAAGATAAAAATAAGACAGGTATTGTTTCTGATTCCACTATGCGGTAAGGAGAAATACATGAAGGATAAGTATGACTTGTTTCCAATAATTTCTTTTGTAGTTCTCGAGGAGTGAGATTGTATTTTTTTTGAAGTGTATTATTTAAAGCTGACTGGTTAGCAAATCCAATATATTCATATATTTCAGCTATACTTTTTTTATTATCTTTGGGTAATTGCTGGGCGTATTCCATACGTGTGCGAATGATATATTGATGTATTGTTTCGCTAGTGTAAGCTTTAAACATCAGCTGAAGATTGCGAGCAGACATGCATGCTATTTTAGCTAATTCTGGTATAGACATCAAACGATTGAACTCATCAGCAGTTTTACCTGTCCAATTCTTTTGTATCATGGAATTTAGATAATGAAGAATAGTCTCGATTTGTCCTTGATAGGAGAATTTGTTGGAATTCATATCTTTTCTTTATCTTTTGGGGTACTCTTTTATCATGATTGATATTCGCAAAGATAGTATTTATATGCTCATCCTATATGAAAATGATTCAAAAGTTGATTCTGTCTTGAGCATATTGACTTCGAAATATCAATGTAATAAAAGACATGATTATTACAATGATTTCTCATATCCGTTTCTGGCTTAAAAAATATTTCTTTGGAAAATCTAATTGTTTTATCTTTGAAATTTTCCAGATTAGAGAGAAGTGGATAGAAGAAGTAGAATCAAATAAAAGCAGCTATTTTCCGCAGCTAAAGCAATGCTTTAGCCTACTTAAAGCGCCGCTTTCCTTCTCTTAAAACGCTGCTTTTTTTCTTTCTGCTTAAGCTGTATTCTCTATATATAAGAAACATTTATTTAATCTACTCCTTCATTTTTCTTCTGAATTACCAGTAAATAAGAATTTTGTGGGTGAAGGAGTGCTTCTTCACCTTTGGAATTTGCAGAAAAAGAATACATAAAATAGATAATACAATAAAATATATATTTGGAATAATCTCATAATCCGCTAAGAATAAAAAGTTTATGCGAAAAGTTCAAGAACGAGGTAATGAGTTGGCAACTGTTCTGATTTCTACATACTTGCATGATTTGCATTGATGTACAACTCATCTTGGAACAAAGGTACAACTTTTTTATGAACGAGCAAAAAGATGGTGCATTTTTCATTGTTGCAGGGTAATATTTGATTTGGTCTATCATCAATCTGTGATATTATGAGTTTCCCGATTCTGTCATTCGCCCCTTTCCTTTGCTCGTCTGCAAAGGTAGTACATCAGCCCTTGAAAGTTGAAAGGTCGGGCGGCAAGCCGTTTCGGACTTAATCTTCCTCCTACGGAGAGTATTCAGCCCGAAAACCTTTCCCCTTTCAATGTCTGTACTCAAAAATGCAGACGGCAACGGAAATGAGCGACTGACGAAAATGTAGATAAAGATAAACAGACAGCATACAAAAGGGTCTTACATTGATAACCCATTTGTATGCTGTTCTTACTTTTATCCATAGCGGCACTATCATTTTGCGCAGATGAATATAGGGCAAGCGGTAAATTTCACTCCCTCCAAAAATATAGATAGGTTTATCCGCTGTTATTCATCAGGTGCTTGCCGTTATACTCCCGTTTCAATGCCTGCTCAATCTCACTTCGCTTGTACAAAACTTTGCCACCGAGTACATAGTAAGGCAATGTGCCATTGCTTCTGTATTCGCTCAATGTCCTTCGGCTCACTTTAAGCATATACGCAACTTCTTTGTCGCATAAATACTCATCATCGTTTTGCAAGGCTGCACCATCTTTGGGCATACTATCGAGAATTTCCGATAGTTGGTCGATACTCTCGTGAATGGACTGCATCCACGCATCGTCTTTTGTTCGCATTTCTTGATACATAGTTCAAATGGTTTTATTGTTATACATTGATTAGATTTCTCGTCCTTTCCACTTGGCTTCTTTTCGTCTGTCCTCTACCTTTGTTACAATGCTCTCTACATCTTCGGGCAAGTAGTAGGTGCGGTTGCCGATTTTGGTGTAGGCTAGTGTCCCGTTATCACGCAAGGTCTGCAATGTACGCTTGCTTATCTTCAATCGCTGACAAACATCCTGATGGTCGAGCCAATTGTTTGTCTTTTTCTTCCCGTTCTTGACAACGGGTGAATTTGATACTCGCAGAATGAACTGCTCAATCTTCGTGGCAAATTCCTCGAATGCCTTTCTCTCAAAAATGATTAAATCCATACACTTTTGTTTTATATTATTTCACTTGTTTTCTTGTTTCGCACTGCTAAATAAGGAAGAGATTTTTATACTTCAATGGCACTAACAATAGGTGTCATTCCTTGTCATATCGTTTCATCACAGGCACGATAATCAGTCATCGAAATAGGCTCTTTCCTCATATGCAATTTCGTTTTGTTGGTGCGAAGTAATAGATAAGTTATCACACCTCAATCATACGGTGAGCCTGTTGCAGTATGTGGCACAGTTCGTGGCATTTTTAGATGTATATGATGATACATTCATAAGCATACATAACATTGTAACCAATATTATATAAGAATATCCCCAAGCGATTATCCGTCTCGGATCTTTTCCGCTCATTGTCGTTTGTCAGACCGATGCTTATCCGTCTGTCAAACTTCTGCTCCGAACAGCCGAAACGTATGACCGCTAATTATATAATAGCAGTATAGCGGATAGACCAACTCCCGACGCTTCGGCAGTCCGTCTATCCGCTAACGTATTTAAGACCTTAATTTCCTCAATTAAGCATTTCGTCCTAATCCATAATTACCCGTTCAACTTGGGAAGAATTATGCAGTCGGCACTGCCTACGAATCACCCCTAAATGCAATACAATTCATAATTGCCTATATAGACCTAATTAGTTGTGTTAGAATTGTATACATATTTTCTTTGCAGCAGATAATCGGTCAAGATTGTGCACAAAGACCATATTGTTGAACATTCAAAAAGTGATAAGTATGAAGAAAAAACAAGTTGAGTTGACACAAGAACAGTGTCAAGAAATTATCGACCAAATGACTACAAGGTCTTTTTACAGGAGTAATAAGGGTAATAGCTCAGATATGGAGAATTTGCAAACAATGGAATCCGTAGGATCATCCATTGACGACATTCTGCCAGAGCCTCTACCGTCAGTAGCAAAACAAGCCCAAACGGAAGCAGCGTCTTCCGTTGCAGAGGTGGCTACAGAGATTTCACCTATTGTTAATGCCGAGGAACAGCCACCGACATCACCCATCCAACGCAGAGTGAGCAGTAAGCAACGCAAACTCTCGTTGGAGGAGTATCGTAACACCTTTATGCGTGCTTACAAGATTGAAGACCGTAAGCCAGTATTCATCAGCGGTAAGTTGCGAAAAATGCTCGACAAGTTCGCCTGCAAAATCGGTGAGGATAGAATGAGCATGTCGGGACTATTGGAGAACATCGTTCGCCATCACATTGAACTCTATTCAGAAGATTTCGAGCATTGGAAAGGAATGTAACCTCTTAATCCATTCTATTTAAGAACTATTCCAACGGTATTTCATTTTGAGGCACTCAAAACTGATTGACCTTCGGTTAGTGTGGAAGCAAGTTTATGTTTTGGGCAGACCAAACCACTTGCTTCCACTCCTGAAGGTCGCAGAAGAGGACATCCCGTCGGTCTATC
>NC_021017.1:694242-697723 GCF_000210075.1 Bacteroides xylanisolvens XB1A | reverse complement strand
AGGACGACCCACGAAGAAGTTGGCCGAAAAACGTAAGTACCGCATAACGGTAAAGATGGCGACCGAAGAGTACTACGCTATGAAACTGAAAGCCAAGAACGCCGGAGTATCGGCAAGTGAGATTGTAAGAATGGCTATCCGTGATTGCCATATCAAGGCACGCCTTACCACCGAACAAGCGGACTATATCCGCAAGTTATGCGGTATGGCAAACAATCTCAATCAGCTCACTCGCAAGGCTCATCGCGAAGGCGTAAGGCTGCACTACGGGCAATGCCAACACCTGCTGCTTTCATTGGAAAACATTATAGACCATATCAGCCTATGATGGCAAAGATTGTAAAAGGCTCTGGAGCCAGAGGAATTGTTGATTATATCCTCGACAAGAAGAAACAAGCCACGCTTATAGATTGTCAAGGGGTACTGTTCAATGATAACAGCACGATAGCCAAAAGTTTTATTGCTCAATCGAGGCTTAATCCACGAGTGGATAAGTTTATCGGACATATCTCACTCAGCTTCTCAAAGCAGGATTTACCACGCTTAACAGACGAACTTATGATACAGATAAGCAGGGAATATATGGAGAAAATGGGTATTCGTGATACGCAATATATCATCGGACGGCACTATGACAAGGAGCATCCGCACATTCATATTGCCTTTAATCGAGTAGATAATAACAGCAAAACCATCAGCGACAAGAACGACCGTTACCGCAGTGAACGCATCTGCAAGGAGCTGACACGCAAATACGGGCTATACTACGCAAATGGCAAAGAACAGGTAAAAACGCACCGACTTAAAGAGCCTGACAAAACCCGTTACGAGATATACCAAGTTCTCAAACGGGAGGTTGCACGATGCTCGGATTGGACTACACTGCTGAAGCGCTTGAAAGCCGAAGGAATAGATGTTCGCTTCAAGTATAAGGGCAACACCAATGAGGTACAAGGCATAGTCTTTACCAAGAATGGCTACCACTTCAACGGCTCGAAGATAGACCGCAGTTTCAGTTATTCAAAGATTGACAAGGCTCTGAATGGTAACAATCAATCGGAATATCAGCGACAATATGAACCGCATCATATGCAGATAAGCCATTTCGATAACAAAGGATCTGAGTTTATCAGCGGTTCATTAGGCTTGTTGGACTTCACATCTTCGCCCGATATGGATAGCCAGGAAGAGGCAGATTTTCGCCGCTTAATGCAGCAGAAGCCGAAGAAAAAGAGAACAAGAGGATTCAAACTCTAATCATTAACCACTAAAACAGAATAATATGCAGGAAAATAATTCAATCATTATCGCAATGTTGGAAGAGTTGCTGACCATAAGCAAAAGCCAACGAACAGAACAAACTGTAAATGCCAATGTAGATTTGACTCCGATTAAGGAGCTAATCGAGAATGGCAATCGGGAAAACAAGGAGTATTATGATGCTAAGACCAATAAACTCGCAGGTTTTGTTGTCAATGAATTTGGCAAAATAAACAAGCGAATGGATAACATAAGTGAGCAAGAACAACCCGACTTTGAGGGTGTAAAACAACAGATTGCAGAGGCTATTGACAAGATGGATGAAATAAAGGTAAAGCACAATATTGACGAGAAACGACACTCGTTTGCCCTTTATACAAAGGAATCTTGGATTCTCTTATCAATAATTGTCTTCCTTATGGCAGCAGGAGTATCAGCAGTATATCACTTGTCAAGACCGGACATTCAGAGAGATGATGATGCCCTCAAATACCGCTACATCAAGATGAAAGGCGATGCTTCCGCTGAACAGATAGCGACATTGGAGGACATCTTTGAACTCAACCGCAACACCGAAGCAATTGAGCAGATGCGTGAGGATGTGGAGAACTACGAAGAGGCTGTCCGCAAACAAGCAGCTCTCGCTGAGCAAGCACGTCTAAAAGAGCAAGCAGCAAAGGAGCAAGAAAGCAAAGCCAAATCCATTAAGGACAAGCAACAGCCAAAGGATAATCCAAACAAGAAATCAAAACCGTGAGCCTATGGCAAGTATCAAGGTAAAGTTTCGACCCTCGATAAATGAAAACAGGGAGGGAACAATCTATTATCAAATCATTCAGAATCGTGTAATCCGTCAACTAAAGACGGATTACCGACTCTTTATGCATGAATGGGATAAAGATAACTATGTAATAATCGCCACCAATGACAGCCGACAGAACTATCTACAATCCATTGAAGAACGCATCGATTGGGATATTAAACGCCTACATAGTATCATCAACCAATTAGAGAATAAGCGAGTAAAATACACTGCCGATGATATTATCTCAACCTTTCAGAAGCAAGCCAATGAGCAATCGTTGTTCAACTTTATGCAGAGTGTTATAGCCCAGCTACAGCAGATGGGTAAGCAACGCACATCAGAAACCTATCGTTGTACGCTCAAAAGTTTTATGCAGTTTAGAGAGGATAAAGATGTGCTATTGGAAGATATTGATTCGGATTTAATGTTGATGTATGAGGCCTATTTGCGTAACAAAGGACTGACAAAGAATAGTACCTCGTTCTATATGCGAATACTTCGAGCTGTCTATAATCGTGCAGTTGAAAAGGATTTGACCACCAATCGAAACCCGTTCAAACACGTCTATACAGGCATAGATAAGACCATAAAGCGAGCCATTTCATTAAAGGTAATCAAGCAGATTAAAAATCTTGATTTGTCATTGCAACCATCATTGGACTTTGCAAAGGATATGTTTCTCTTCTCGTTTTATACTCGTGGTATGTCATTTATTGATATGGCGTATCTCAAGAAGAAAGATCTATCGAATGGCATACTATCGTACCGCAGACGCAAAACAGGGCAACAACTCTTTATTCGTTGGGAAAAGTGTATGCAGGAGATTGTAGAGAAGTACGATGCTGATTACTACAGCTCCTATTTGCTACCTATTCTCAAATATCCATACGATAACCGCAACCAATACAAGAATGTGCTTTATCGTACCAATAAGTCGTTGAAAGAGATTGCAAAGATGGTTGGGCTATCCATTCCTTTAACTCTATATGTTGCCCGTCATTCTTGGGCAAGCATTGCCAAAAGTAAGAACATTCCAATATCTGTCATTAGCGAAGGAATGGGACACGACTCGGAAATGACTACGCAAATCTATCTGGCATCATTGGATAATGCCGTAGTCGATAGAGCAAATGCTCAGATATTAAAGGATTTGTAGAAAGCGAAGATGTTTAGCAAAATGATTGCTCTCTATGTAAGAGATACTTAATTTACTGCAAAATTACGCAAAATAAAGCAACTAACACCATTTTAGAGCCAATAAAAAGTCTGACAGCCATATAAATGTGCGTGATTGTTTAGCAAATACAGAGAATAAAAACTGAATTTAGTCTAATAATCAGCGAGTTCCGTCTTTTATAGTATCTCTTACATAGAGAAGAAAGGAAGATGGAATATGAGTCAAATAAAATCTAAAGA
>NC_021017.1:691019-693930 GCF_000210075.1 Bacteroides xylanisolvens XB1A | reverse complement strand
CTTGTGGTGATGGTAATTTCTTGGCTGTTATACTCAAACGCAAACTTGCCGAACTTCGCAGGAAATACAAAAAGAGTCCTCGTGATTATGAAAAACAAGCCATTGTCGCTATTGGTAGCCTTTACGGTGTGGATATAATGAACGACAATGTGATTGCTTGTCGTGAGCGTCTTTATAAAATTTGGAACGAGGAATATACCGATCATTGCAAAACCGAGGTATCGGACGAGACTCGCGAAGCTGCCAAGTTCATCATTAGCCGAAATATCATCAATGGTAATGCTCTGACGTTGATGTGCGTTGACGCCGAAGGCAAAGACACCTCTGCACCAATAGTCTTTTCCGAATGGACATTAATTGGTGGCACTCAAATGCAACGCTCCGACTATACGATGTCCGATCTTCTTCTCTACAACGACAATAGCGAAGGTAATCTCTTCGCACTCACTGAGGAGCAAAAAGAGGAAGGGGGAATATTCCTAAGAAGATATATTACTCACTACAAAAAGGTTCAGGATTATGGAGAATAGTTTGTTCAAAAGCGTCTATAATCCCGACGTGCTTTCGTGCATTGCCAATCTTAGTAATGATGAGGTGTTCACCCCTCCCGAATTGGCAAACAAGATTATTGATATGCTCCCACAGGAGTTGTTCGAGAACCCCGACACAACATTTCTTGACCCTTGTTGCAAGAGTGGAGTTTTTCTGCGTGAAATAGCCAAGCGGTTGATTAAGGGACTTGAGAAGCAGATTCCCGACCTTGAAAAACGCATTGAGCATATATTCTCAAAGCAGTTGTTTGGCATTGCCATAACGGAACTTACAAGTTTGCTATCTCGTCGCAGTGTCTATTGCAGCAAGTTCCCAAGCAGCGAGTTTTCGGCATATCAGTTTCCTGAAGACAAACCGCAAGGAAATATCATTTACCAACGTATCAAGCATACTTGGAAAGATGGCAAATGTATCTATTGCGGTGCTTCGCAGAGTGAGTACGACCGTGGTGTTGAACTTGAAACCCACGCTTATCAATTTATCCACAACTTAGATGTAAACAAGGTATTCAATATGAAATTCGATGTGATTATAGGTAATCCACCATACCAATTAAGTGACGGAGGAGCACAAGCTAGTGCAAAGCCGATCTATAACTTATTTATAGAGCAAGCGATGAAACTTAATCCTCGTTATTTGACTATGATTATTCCTGCAAGGTGGTATACTGGCGGTAAGGGGTTGGATGCTTTCCGTGACAAAATGATTAATGATAAGCGTGTACGAGTATTACATGATTATGCAGATGCATCCGAATGTTTTAGTGGTGTTGAAATAAAAGGTGGTGTATGTTATTTCCTATGGGATAAGCAGTATTCTGGAGAGTGTGAAATATACAAACACAAAGGTAATGAGATTGAAAAATCACAAAGATTTCTGGTTGAAAAGGGTGAGACTATTTTTATTCGAGAAAACAAGCTTATCTCTATTATGAGAAAAGTGTGGGCTAATAATAATATTGAGAAAGAATCGTTTGAGACAATTGTATCTTCTATGAAACCATATGGACTGAGAGGAGATTTCTTTAAAGATCCTTCGAAATATGGTTTGCCTCCAATAAAAGAAGTTGCATCTGATGGAGACTTAAGAATATTAGGATTAGATGGATTGAAAAGAGTGTATAGATATATACCTCAAGATTATCCACTGCCCAAACGAGACCTCCTAAATGATTATAAGATTTTTATTCCACGAAACGTTGGTAGTGGTGAATTTGGTGATTTTACTCCTACAACGGTTATTGCCTCACCGAAAGACCTATGTACGGAAACATTCGTTCAAGTAGGCCCATTCCATTCTATGAATGAGGCTAATAATGCAGACAATTATCTCCGTACAAAATTCTTTAGAGCATTGATAAGTATAAGAAAACAAGACCAAGGTGCTTCAAAAGCTATTTATCATTTTGTTCCAATTCAAGATTTCTCTAAATCTTGGACTGATAAGGAATTGTATGAAAAGTACAATTTGACTCAAGAAGAGATTGAATTTATTGAATCTATGATAACTTCAATGGAGTAATATTATGGAACACAACTTCTTTCCCCAACGCCCAACGATTACTCCTACCATCTATGCCTATCGATTGCCGGGAGTAGATTCTCACAAAGGTTATTTGAAAGTCGGCTATACCGATCGCACTGCGAAGGAACGTATCGATGAGCAACTGCATACAAGCAAAATTGCGTATGAGATTGTATTGGTAGAGTCGGCAATGACTAATGATGGCTCTTGCTTTACGGACAAGGATGTGCATAGACTCCTTGAACGAAAAGGGCACTCTCGTCTTAATCCACTCGACAAGACTGATGAATGGTTTAAGTGTACCGTTGCCGATGTAATGGCCGCTATATTGTCGCTCCGCATAGGAATGGACAATGTAGAGAATAGAACGCAGAATTTCACTATGCGCCCAGAGCAGTTCCGTGCAGTGGAACAGACAAGGACTTACTTTGAGCAAGCACTGAAAGAAGAGCCTAACCGCACACCAAAATTCCTGTGGAATGCAAAGATGCGTTTCGGAAAAACCTTTGCATCGTATCAGTTGGCAAAGAAGATGGGCTTGTCACGTATATTGATTCTTACATTCAAACCCGCTGTTGAATCGGCTTGGCGTGAAGACCTTGTATCGCATATAGACTTTGAGGGTTGGCAATATATCTCCAACAAAGATGCTCGCAATAACAACCTGAACATAGATCAAGAGTTCCACAGAGCCGACAAGTCCAAGCCTATTGTGGTATTCGGCTCGTTCCAAGACCTGCTAGGCACAAATGAGAGTGGAGGCATTAAGACCAAGAACGAATTTATACACACCACAAATTGGGATTTGGTTATCTTCGATGAATACCACTTTGGT
>NC_021017.1:677258-690448 GCF_000210075.1 Bacteroides xylanisolvens XB1A | reverse complement strand
AGAGCGAGCAAAAGAGCTGTTCGAGAAAGAGGATGAAGAGAATGCCGTAGATTTCGATGCCGAGAAATACAAGAAAGATGAAGCAAGCAACGCCATCAATGAAACATGGTTGCCTATCTCCACACGATACTATCTCTTCTTGTCGGGTACTCCATTCAGAGCAATAAATAACGGTGAATTTATAGAGGAGCAGATATTCAACTGGACTTACTCTGACGAGCAACGAGCAAAAGCAGAGTGGAAAAGGAGCGGTAATCCGTATCTTGCCTTGCCACGAATGGTTATGCTTACCTACCGTATGCCTGACGAGATACAGGAGGTTGCCAAGCAGGGAGAGTTTGACGAGTTCGACCTCAATCTGTTCTTTGCAGCAGAGGGCAAAGGCGAGAATGCCCGTTTCAAATATGAGAATGAGGTACAGAAATGGCTCGACCTTATTCGTGGCGGTTATTTGCCTGCAAGTGTCGATGATTTGAAACTCGGACAAGACAAGCGACCTCCAATGCCATTCAGCGATACACGCTTGCTTAATGTGCTTTCGCACACATTGTGGTTTTTGCCAAATGTGGCTTCGTGCTTTGCAATGGCTAATCTGCTTGCTCAAAGGCAAAACAAGTTCTACCACGACTATAAGGTAGTAGTTTGTGCCGGAACAGCAGCCGGCATCGGTCTTGATGCTCTACATCCTGTGCAAGCCAATATGGGCGATCCATTGGAAACAAAGACCATTACGCTCACTTGCGGTAAGTTGACAACGGGTGTAACAGTTAAACCTTGGACTGGTATATTTATGCTCCGTAATTTGAAAAGCCCTGAAACCTATTTTCAGGCTGCGTTCCGCGTGCAGAGTCCTTGGGAGGTGAAGAATGAAGAAGGTAGCAAGACCATAATGAAGAACGAGTGCTATGTATTCGACTTTGCACTCGACCGAGCTTTGCGGCAAATATCCGACTATAGCTGCCGGCTCGACATTAACGAGAGCAATCCCGAAGCAAAGGTAGGCGAATTTATAAAGTTCTTGCCCGTACTTGCATACGACGGCAGCAGTATGAAGGAGGTCGATGCACAAGATATTCTTGATATTGCATTGGCTGGAACATCGGCTACACTACTCGCAAAGCGTTGGGAATCTGCTCTGCTTGTGAATGTAGATAACGACACGCTGAAACGCTTGCTTGCAAGCCCTGAAGCAATGAAAGCCTTGATGAACATTGAGGGCTTCCGCAACTTGAACAGCGACCTTACTACCATTATAAATAAATCAGAAGCTGTAAAGAAGGCGAAGAAAGAGAACCCCGACCCGACACCAAAAGAGAAAAAAGAAATCTCTGCCGAGGAAAAGGAGATGAAGAGCAAACGCAAACAGATTCAGGAGAAACTGATAAAGTTTGCTACCCGAATCCCTGTATTTATGTACCTGACCGACTACCGCGAGCGATGCCTGAAAGATGTTATCACGCAGTTAGAGCCAGGCTTATTCAAAAAGGTTACAGGCTTGAGTGTCGAGGACTTCAATATGCTTTGCTCTCTTGGCGTGTTCAACGCACCGTTGATGAACGACGCCATCTTCAAATTCAAACGTTACGAGGATGCAAGTCTTACCTATACAGGTATTGACAAACATACCAATGACGAGGTCGGCGGTTGGGATACCACAATTCGCAAGACTCAATATGAGAAACTGTTCTATAATCAGCAATCCTCAATGAACAAGGTTGATTATAGTGCATATTCAAGGAGTAGTGAAACTACTGAGGATAAGCATGCAGAACAGCAAAGAACGGCTGTAAAGGTGGAACAACCTCAATCAAAGCCCATTGTTCAACCGCAATCTGTGAGGTTGGCAGCACCAGTATCGCCAATACACTCTGCTGCTCCCCATGATGTCGAAATTGACAACATCAAATCTCAATTAGAGGTATTGACGGTAGATAGCAACGTACTTCACAAAAAGTTCGGCAAAGGAACGGTTATAAAAAATCAACAAGAACGAGAAATTTATCCATATCAAATTCACCCTCGGCGAAAAGAAATTCATCTTCCCCGATGCTTTCCTGATGGGTTTCTTGGAGATGGAATAATAATTTTAGAACCTTTATAACTAAATAGCATGCGAGGTCGCAGGCTATTTAGTTATCTCATTTTTGACATTATCTCATATACTAATGCCTTAAAAAGATCTGCATCATTAACAATCGCTACTAAAGATTTCAAGTGATCTCCTGCGGCTTCTATATTGCGTTTAATTTTCTCAGCTTCGTGCGGATTCCTTGCATTGGGTAAAAATAATGCTTTTGAAATTTCTACAGCTTCATCTATCTGTTGTTCTGGTGTCCTTTGTATATTATTCATATCCATTTCACTAATAAAATTATCGTTCTAACTCTGCAAAGATAATAATTCTCAACTGAGAATAACAGATTTGAGAAATTATAAGTAATTTTGCAGAAAACATAAAAGAATAATGGATGTAGAAACTATGCTAAACAAGGATAATATAAAGAATTTTTTAAGAAATCCTCTTGGAGTAATTGCGTTATTTGTTACTATATGCTATTTGATAGCTGGGCTAGTATTCTCCATTGGGCTAGATAAACTAAATGGTGCTGAAGAACGACTACCATTTATTTGGTTTATTATTATCTTCCCTGTAGTCATTTTCGTTGTTTTTGTATTATTGGTTTGCTATCATCATGAGAAATTGTATGGTCCTACCGATTTTAAGAATGAGGATAATTTTGTCAAACTTACAAACGCAGAACGTAAAGCAAAATATTTAAGCGAGGCAACAGAGAATTCTAAATACGAAGAGCAAATGCCCATAAATATAGAGGATTCTGAAGAAGTTATTAAAAACGAGAAATCAAATATTTGTGCATTAGCGTTTTCTGCAGAAAACTCAGCTCATTTAGCAATACAAAAGTTAAATACAATTTACAATACAAAGTTTACAGAGGAAGTAAAAATTGGCAAATATAGGTATGATGCAATAGGTGCAATTAGTGATAGAATATATCTTGTTGAGTGTAAGTATATAAAGAATAATATTACCATTAATAGATTAAGAGATACATATCAGCAAGTTCTTAGATATAAGGAGAATCTTTTAAAAAAGAATCCACACATTATAATTGTATTTGTTTTGGAAAAATATACTGATGCAGTTAGTAAAAATATCAAAGAATATTATCAATCAATTGCGCCTGATATTGATATTTATGTGTTCGATTATAATGAGCTTAAAACACAGTTTAAAAGTATAGAATAAGTACACTACAAAAGTATATACCTACTATAATATAGCAAACAAAGATAATGTGAATTAAGAGTACCCCATTGCGTAATAGGTTAATTAATTTCTTCCTTCGCATTCTCAATAAGCAACTTTGTTCCCAATTGGTCCATTAAGAAGGTTCGCACATCTTCTTCGTAGCCGAGACCAAAGGCTCAATGTCGTCGATGGACTTGTCTGCCATCGAGCGAGCCAAAATTGACTGTACGGAGAAACTTTCAACTCCATCTCCACAGCCAATAAGAAGTACCACAAAGTGACTACCTACCAAGATTTGATAGAGCATGAATGCGATAGGATGATAAATATCTCATTCTTTTGGTTAAAAGAAACCTTAATTACAAATATTACTATACCTTTGCAGTAAGATAACTAACTTATAATAATATGCATCACGGATTGAATAATACATATATATACGCAGTAAGTAAAATCACATTAGTCATTTCTAATGGAACTGACAATGTATCAATACAAGGTACAGGTTTTTTTATTGTTAAAGAGAATGAGTTGTTTCTTATAACTAATAGACATGTGGTACAACCAGATTGGAAAGAAACCAAATATCAAGGGTACAAGCTGCTGAGCATCACATTTGATCGTCGCGACTATAATGAAACGACTAAAAATGTTGAGGTCGAAACAATAGAAATGAAATCATACAATATGCTATTTGCCGAAAATGATATAGACGACATTGCATGTATTACAAATATTGAAGTTAATGATTGCTGGTCTAAGAAGACTCCTATTTGCATCGAATATTCAATGTTAGCAAATTCTGAAAATTTTGAGAAAGACCTAAGTATTTGTGATAGTGTAGCAATCATAGGATTCCCTATTGTTTATGACCACAAGCATAATATGCCAATATTAAGAAGCGGAGTCATTTCCAGTGATCCTCGTCTTGATTATTCGTTCAACGGGAGAGATAATGGTCATGCATTAGCATATGAAGCATTTAGCACTTCTGGTGCTTCTGGTAGTCCTGTATTCGCAATTCAAAAAGGGTTCAAGATAGGAGATGGGTTAAAAGCTCCTGATGAATTCTATAGACCAGTAATGTTAATCGGTATAAATGCGGGAAATATTGAGACCAATCCAGATAAAGTGCATCAACAAATGTCATACATGTTTAAATCGGATCAAATTATAAAATTAATAGAAAAAGCTTGTGTTAACAAGTAAACCTAACCATCAGCACTCTTAACTCAAAAGACGTTTTTCATGTATAGCACTATGGGGCAGTCTAATATAAAAAGGCGTTCACAAATCATTGGAAGTAAACGCCTTTTTATATTCCCTATCTGAGTATTAAAAACTACGCATAAACAATTTTCCGCTGTCATCTAAATCATTAAGATTGAGGCAAACAGCATCCATTGGAAATTCTTGATTAGAATCTTCTACATTTTTAGGAATATCCGAATCAATTAATGATAAGATATATTGTAATCCATATTCAGAACAAATCCGTTGTGTAACCATGATAAGGCGTTGTTTTACGCGGTCATCTAATCCTTCTAATACACCATCGTGATAAACAAATCTATAAAAAGAATGCGATGAGTAAGAGACCAATAAAGCGATATCAAAGGCAACACACAATAACTTCTTATAGGAAGTTCCATCTGCTTCCGATGTAGTAACATGGGTTGTTGTTTGATAATCAGCCTCAAATTCAACATTTGCGTCCGAGTTTTGCTTTATTGATATAATAGCGTTTGTATCCGTTACTTCCGTTACAATTTGGTTGAAAATCTTATTGATGTCAGCATGAGCTCGACCATCAATAGCTTCACGAATTTTATCTATATACTCTTTCCTTTCGTCTTTAAGTTTTTCTATTTCTGTTCTAATAGTTGACGAATTGTCTATCAAACGTAATTTTTCTTGTAAAAGGGATAATTCAGCTTCTAAAGATGCTAATTCTTTTTGATAAACTTTGAATTTATCATATACATCAACTTCTGTTAAAATAGAAATCTTGTCACTGCGTTCTTGTTCTTTTACTTTTATTGCATCATTTATTTGGGCATACTCCTTCTTTAGGAAAGACAGATTCTCTTCCAGATATTTTCGTCTTTCAGAAGATATTGCATCAGTAAATCGCTCTAACTCCTCATATTGTTTTGATAATGATTCAGGGAAGAAGAGTTCGACTTCATTATACAGTTCTTTTAATTTATCTAATCGAACGGTTACAGATGTCTGTTCCAACGATGAATTAATCTTTTTGATCTCATATCCCAAACGGTATCTTTCAGAATTGAGAGTTTGTAACTGCGTGTCAATAGAGTCTATTAGTTCACGTGTCACCGTAACATCTTGGCTATAGAAATTAAATTTATCGATTTCCTTTTCCGTGCGGTCCTTCTCTTCCGACTTGATTTCAATAAGACCAATAATCTTATCACGTTCAGCAATGTCTATACTGGCTTGTTTTTGAAGAGTCGCAATCTCTGATTTTTTTTCTACTATTTCATCGTCACAGTGGAGTTTCTTTTCAACTAAGCTGCCATCAAATCCTAAAAGGTCAAAAACAAATGGTTTCCAACCAATGTGTTTACCCTTGAATTTATTAAGTTGAAATACATCTAAGTAATCTTTCTGAGAACGAAGGAAATAAGATATAGACTTACGATATGGCCAATTAGTCAGCACATCGTAGCCTAAAAATGTATTTAACATATCCTTAGCTTCCTCAAACGCTACATTCTCTTCATCCCATTCTGTTGGAATATCAAAGTTAGTTAAAGGAATTTCATTCAGTTTGAAACTTATTTTTGAGGGTTTTTCAATACCTCTGCGAATAACAAGGTATTTCCCTGAGTTTAGTAAAAGCTCCAAAAAAATGTTTGTGTAGAAAATATTGGATTTGCTAAAATTGGCGATTTCTTTGTAAATGTTGATAATAATAAAAAATCAATAACAACCAACAAAGACGTTTTGCCAAGATTATGAGTGTCTTTTTTGTTCTCTTTATCATGTATAGTAGCCAATACAATATTATAACCCTCATTGAACTTGACATTCTTAAATGGGCCATCTGAAAAAACTTTAATTAGTTTCATAATGTCAAAGTAAAAGAGTCCGAAGACTGGTTATATACTATCTTATTCAATAAGAACAAGAATGAGACCGCATACTCAAATGAGTCTCCTAAGTTTTGTCCGACCTTAGTAGTGACCGAGCGCTTAAGATCATCATATTTAATTATACCGTTCTTTGCAACTTCTTTAAGTGTAAGACCTGCAATGTAAGGTACTGATGTCTTAATATCTGTATGTTTATTAGGCGCAATCATTCTTTTATACCAATATCACAGTTACAATACATATAATGAAGCAAGGTGCGAACGAGTTTCTTTTTGCCTTTAAGTATGTCGGCATTGTCTCGTACCATATTATCATAGCATGTTTCAAGAACCTGTTCAAATTCATAAAACTGTTCTCTTTTTAAAGCTATTTTTGCATTTAACTCGCTTGCTGCATCGGCGTAAATCTCCTCAATGTCTTGATTTATGGAATCCGATAAAAATTTTCGTATTTTATCAAAATCCTCTAAACTTTTCTTGACAACATCCTCAAAATAGTTTTTACTAAGTTTGTTCAATTCATTCTTTTTATCCAAACCAGGATATTCAAATCCTGCTTGAGCAACAACCTTTTTGTTCTCTTTAATTTGCTTGTGCAGAAAAATGATAACATCACGCAAATCTGATTCATCAAATTCAAAAGGCAAAAGCAAACGATTTAATTCCGCAGCACGTACGACATCTGGATACTCTTTCAAATACATTTTGAATTTTTTTCCTCGGCAATTAATATAGTGGGAATACCTGTTGCATCATTAATTTTCTTTGATATCGTAGAATCTTGAATTCCAGAAAGAGAACGATTTGTAAAAAGAAGATAGAAATCTATTTCAGTACGACTCTTTAAAGATTCGATTGCAGTTATTACCTCATTTTCTATAATCCGACTGAAAGAAGATTCAGAACAAGATGCATTAATTTTCTCTGTATGCTTAGCTTGTATAATGATTTTCCCATTCCATGGACTAGATTCACTCGGGATTTTGTTGGCTTTACCAATAAATTTACCATCTTTTCCTCCGTCTTTACCTTTTGCAAATGGAATAGTCGCAGAGCCTAATATGTGATTGCATATTAGGATAACTAAATTCTCAAATTCATCGCAATTTAAATAATACAAAGGATATCTCATACTCATATTTTTCTTTACTTGTCAAATCAAGGTTCTATTAACCCTAATTTATTTTACAAAGATAATTCTTCTTATCAACTTAGCCAAAGTTTGTCCCAAGATTCTTAGCTTAATAGGTGTTTTTTTATGCAAATCAACATATAAAAGAACACTTCTTTATAACAGCTTTATGACAAAACAACATCTTGGGAAGATAATAGTGTTAGGAAAATCAATATGCCTATGTTATTTTCTTTCTGTTTGCACAAACCCTCCAATACCTTTTGCCTTATCCAGCTCGCTTCATAGGTATTCAATCTGAATGCAAGTGCAAAGACCATTTCGAGATTATAGAATGTAGACCAACTTTTAGGCGTTGCCAAATCGCATCGTTGAGTGTTTACAGGGCAAAGCGTTCCACTCTTGTATATTGCTTTTATGGCAACTCGGAGTGTCGGGGCTATCACCTCGAACAACTCCACCAATTCCATCTCAGACATCCAAACATTACCGCTTGGAATATTCACTATACCGCTTTCACTGATTGTTATAATTGCTCGTTCCATAGTTACATTGCTATTGAGATTTCACTAAAAGATTGATTAAGTCTGTTGCCGAACATCGTCAAATCCTTGTCGATTTTCTCGGTGGTTATCTTGGCATACTTTTGTGTCGTGGTAATGTTCGTATGCCCCAACACTCGGCTCACACTCTCAATAGGAACACCCTTACTCAGAGCAAGCGTAGCGAACCCATGACGACTTGAATGGAATGAAATATCCTTCGTAATACCGCACTCTTTTATCATCTTTTTCAGTGGTTTACAGATGTTCCAATAGTTGAGATTTGGGAATACCAGCTTATTCTCTTGAAACCTCTCGTAACGCTTGATTATCTGTAACGGAATATCTAGCAACTTCACTTGGAAATTGACCTTTGTTTTGTGTCTCTTAGATAGAATCCACTTCTCTCCGTTAATCTCTACAATATCATCGGTAGTCAGTTCCTTAATATCCACGAATGACAAGGCTGTAAAACTTGCAAACACGAACAGGTCTCGGATGTAAGCCAATTTCTTATCCACAAACTCGTGTGTCATTACAGCCTTGATTTCATCTTCTGTAAGATATTGTCGCTCCTTGATATTCTGATTAACCCGATACTGAGCAAACGGATTTCTCGGTGTCAGTCCATTATAATGAGCCTTAGAAACAATTGTCTTCAACCACATACAATGTGACCATACACTGCCATTATGTAGTCCTGCATCAGTAGAGAGATAAATTTCATACTCCTTGATAAAATCGGGAGTAAGTTCAAGCATGGAAATATCACTACGCTTGTAGCATTTTTTTATGAATGCAGCCAAATGATTTCGTGACCTTACACGCACCTTATAGGAACTTGCAGCACGGTCTATGCCGATACGCTTCTTGAAACTCTCATTGTCTTTATCAAACGCCCCGAGCAATGTTTCATACTCAGTTCCTATACCCTGATAGGCATTGCGTACCATTTCGGCAGTAACATAGGCTTCTCTATCCGAGATGCGCTGATAATGCTTGATGATTTGAGCCTTGATGTTATCCAAAGCCAAATTGATGTCCCGTGCCTCCTTGCTCTTGCCTTTTGCCCGATTACCTTTGGCATCCCACATTGTTTTTGCAATAGTCAGTTTGCAACTGAATTGTGCCACCGAGCCATTGATTGTAACTCGCCCCATAATAGGGACAATACCGTTTTTCTCCTTGCTTCCGTTCACGTAGAACAGTACCTTAAATGTACTTCGCATAATCCAATTCTTTTTGGTTACAAAATTAGTTATCAGCGAGTTGTACATTGTTATGCAGAATATGGCAGAGAGTAGAAATAGACTCCAACGCCCTATAACCTTACCTCGTTATCGGGTAATGATTTGAAAACCCTTCGCCCTCATTACCTTTCATTTCCTTGCACTTTCGCATCGGCGAGGCTTTCACCATAAGTCCTCATAAGTCATTGAACACCAGTGCCGCCATCATTATTTTCCCTCATTCGTTAAATTTTTCCAGAGATAAAATATATATTTGTGTAAAAGATATTATCGTTCGATTATTCCTTTTGACTATTAAATGAATTGATGTTAGAAAATATCTATTTGATTTTTTTTGTTTTTCAATTTATTAGAATAACTTTGATGAATATACTTATAGCTAACATTGTCCGCCATTCTTTATTCTCACAAATTAGTTGATTATTTTTTATATTGTTACTATTATGATTAGAATTATAGCTAGTATAAGGTTATATAAGGATGGTCGTAGAACCCCATTTTATAGTGGGTATCGACCTTTATTTGATTTTATTGAGGAGACGAAAACTTCTGGTCAAATAACTTTGCTTGATAGGGAGGCTTTTTATCCCGGAGATGAGGGGGTAGTTGAAATAGCTTTTCTTATTAGAAGAGCTTTAGGAGATAATTTTTCTGAAGGCACTAAGTTTACCTTTGGAGAAGGACGAAAGCACGTAGGAGAAGGTGAAGTAAAAGAAATATTAGAGTTAGAGTAATGTCAAAGTATATAAGTTTGAATTGAATAACTCAATTTACATAAAATACTATTATTAATTTTTCTTGGTTTCAAAACACAATTAAAGGATTAACTATACCTTTGCACTATCTTTTATAAAACACGTATTGTTATGGAACAACATCCGATAAAAATTAATAAAGTGCAGATACGCAATCTGCAAATAGAAGATTATGTACAACTATCCCAATCGTTTACCCGTGTTTATTCTGACGGTAGCGATGTGTTTTGGACTCGTGAGCAGATTCAGAAGTTGATTAAAATCTTTCCGGAGGGTCAGATCGTCACAGTCGTTGACGATAAAATAGTTGGTTGTGCTCTTTCCATTATTGTTGATTATGATAAAGTAAAGAACGACCATACGTATGCACAGGTTACGGGTAAGGAAACATTCAATACACATAGCTCTAAAGGAAATATCCTGTATGGCATTGAAGTATTCATCCACCCGGGCTATCGTGGTTTGCGTCTCGCACGTCGTATGTATGAATATCGTAAGGAGCTTTGCGAAACATTGAATCTGAAAGCAATCATGTTTGGCGGACGTATCCCGAATTATCATAAATATGCTGACAAAATGCGTCCGAAAGAATATATCGAACGGGTACGTCAACGCGAGATTTATGATCCGGTACTTACTTTCCAGTTGTCGAATGACTTTCACGTTCGTAAGGTAATGACTAATTATCTGCCAAATGATGAAGAATCAAAACATTATGCTTGTTTGTTGCAGTGGGATAATATTTATTATCAGCCACCTACACAAGAATATATCAGTCCCAAAACTACGGTTCGTGTAGGACTGGTGCAATGGCAGATGCGTAGTTATAAAACGTTGGATGACCTGTTCGAACAAGTAGAATTCTTTGTGGATGCAGTCTCTGATTATAAAAGTGATTTTGTTCTTTTCCCGGAATATTTCAATGCTCCTTTGATGTCGAAGTATAACGATAAAGGAGAATCGCAGGCTATTCGCGGATTGGCAAAGTATACGGATGAAATTCGGGAACGGTTTATGAATCTGGCTATTAGCTATAATATCAACATTATAACCGGAAGTATGCCATACGTAAAAGAGGACGGATTGCTTTATAATGTAGGTTTCCTTTGCCGACGGGATGGAACCTACGAAATGTATGAGAAATTACACGTCACTCCCGATGAAATAAAAAGTTGGGGACTTAATGGTGGTAAACTTCTGAATACTTTTGACACGGACTGTGCAAAGATTGGAGTTTTGATCTGTTATGATGTCGAGTTCCCCGAACTTTCCCGCCTGATGGCAGATCAGGGAATGCAGATATTATTTGTTCCTTTCCTGACAGATACCCAGAATGCCTATTCCCGTGTTCGTGTTTGTGCGCAGGCACGTGCCATCGAGAATGAATGTTTTTGTAGTCATTGCCGGAAGTGTAGGAAATCTTCCCCGTGTGCACAATATGGATATTCAATATGCCCAATCGGGGGTATTTACCCCATGCGACTTTGCTTTTCCAACGGACGGAAAGAGGGCGGAGGCAACTCCTAACACCGAAATGATTTTGGTATCGGATGTTGATCTGGATTTGCTGAACGAACTGCATACTTATGGTAGTGTACGCAACTTGAAAGACCGCAGGAATGACCTGTATGAGGTGAGATACAAGAAATAAAAAGAGTGACGCTATGCTGTCCGGATAGCGTCACTATCCGGGGCATATAGTGACGCCCTTTTTATAGAATACTTTTTTATTTGGAAGACGTGCCACTCTCCAATATACTAACGATAGAAAACAGCGTAAAGCAAATAGCTCCGAGACCTACCAAAACACGTGCCGGAATGAAATAATCAGCATGTATAGTAGCAAGCTCGAATACAAAAGCCGCCAGGAACAGACAAGCCAATGCCGTAAATACCGGAATCATAGGAATACGGTTGGCTAATTTGAACTCTTGCCTCCATATCTTAGCCAGCAGGATTACTTTGCTGGAAATACTGTAACATACTAACCCCAACCCGAGCATAATATATCCGGTGGTACCGTTTGCACTTCCGGAATCCGCCAAAATCACGAATAATCCCCATACAAAAGAGATAGATCCCATTAATAAAACCAGTTTCGGCCATTTATTCCGTTCTTTTTCTGAATAATCATTACGTATCTGGCGTGCTATGGTAGCTACCAGTGCAATCAAACTGGTACAAATACATGCCAGACCGACCATTACATGCCCCGCCACAAAATAAGCAGGATGAGAATGACTGTTGCCTAATAATACAAATGCCCATATCCATGCGATCAGCGAAACGATGATGGCAACAATGACCAATGCCCGTCTCTGATTAAGGGAAAAAGCTCCTTCCGGAACTTCATTACTTGTCGCTTTTGAATTCCTCGGAATTAAAGAGAATCGGGTAGAAGAGGTGGCGGCGGTAGCTACACAAGTGGTAATAAATCCAACGCCGGTGATAACGTGTCCTGCAACAAATGCAGAGGTGGAAGTGGCATTACTGAAAATGCAGATGCCTCCAATAATAGTAATGATGGCTGCCAGATAGCCTATAACCGGCAAAATGTATTTGGCCGATTTATTATAAGTATGTATGATTTGCCGGATGATAGTGGCAGCCGTGCAAAACAGTGCAATGCATATCATACCGAGTGAAAACACAACAGGACCGGCCACAACACGACTCCCGTCATCTCCATAACCATAAATGAACGCTCCGTATCCGAAGCAAAAAATAGCCATCGCCAAAGGGATTGCTCTGAATAAAATGCTAATACCGTAATTCATAAGTTAAAGTGCTTTTAGGTTTCCCACTAAAACAAGGAGATACCTGTTTTGTTTAGGCTGTAGGCAGTTTATAATCGTTAACTTCACACGAATCCGATTAAAAGTCTTAGCTTTTTGCTCAACTAAACAAATGTTTTTGTAAATTTGCACCCTTAAAAATGGGGATACCCCTCAAATTGTAAATTGTAAATAGTAAAATCGTAGACAGCTATGGGTAAGAGATTTACTGAATATTCGCAGTTTGACCTTTCGCAGGTGAACAAAGATGTGCTGAAGAAATGGGACGAGAACCAGGTTTTCGCCAAGAGTATGACAGAACGTGATGGCTGTCCTTCGTTCGTGTTT
>NC_021017.1:664657-676801 GCF_000210075.1 Bacteroides xylanisolvens XB1A | reverse complement strand
CGTACCATTAAGGACATTTTCTGTCGCTACAAAACGATGAAGGGTTATCAGGTGAAGCGTAAAGCCGGATGGGATACGCACGGACTGCCTGTGGAACTAAGTGTAGAAAAGGCATTAGGTATCACAAAAGAAGATATTGGTAAGAAAATCTCTGTTGCCGACTACAATGCGGCTTGTCGGAAAGACGTGATGAAATATACCAAGGAGTGGGAAGACCTGACTCATCGGATGGGATATTGGGTGGATATGAAGCACCCTTATATCACGTATGACAATCGCTATATTGAGACATTATGGTGGCTATTGAAGCAACTGCATAAAAAAGGATTGTTGTATAAAGGATATACGATCCAACCGTATTCACCGGCTGCAGGAACAGGATTGAGTTCACATGAGTTGAATCAACCGGGCTGTTATCGGGATGTAAAAGATACAACGGCCGTTGCCCAATTTAAAATGAAGAATCCTAAACCGGAAATGACGGAATGGGGAACTCCTTATTTTATCGCCTGGACAACTACTCCATGGACATTGCCTTCAAATACGGCTCTTTGTGTGGGACCGAAGATTGACTATGTGGCTGTACAGTCTTACAACGCTTATACCGGAGAACCTATCACGGTTGTTCTGGCAAAAGCTTTATTGAATGTACATTTCAATGCAAAAGCTGCTGATCTGAAATTGGAGGACTACAAAGCCGGAGATAAACTTGTACCGTTTAAAGTGATTGCCGAATACAAAGGCACGGATCTTGTCGGTATGGAATATGAGCAGTTGATCCCTTGGGTGAAACCGGTTGAGGTATCCGAAGATGGCAACTGGAAGCCTAGTGATAAGGCTTTCCGTGTGATACCGGGTGATTATGTTACTACAGAAGATGGTACAGGTATCGTTCACATTGCACCTACATTTGGTGCAGACGATGCGAATGTGGCACGTGCTGCAGGAATCCCGTCACTTTTCATGATTAATAAGAAAGGCGAAACTCGTCCGATGGTGGATTTAACTGGTAAATTCTATCTGTTGAATGAGCTGGATGAGAATTTCGTAAAAGAATGTGTTGATGTAGATAAATACAAAGAATATCAGGGTGCATGGGTGAAAAATGCTTATGATCCTCAATTTATGGTGGATGGCAAATACGATGAGAAAGCCGCGCAAGCTGCCGAATCTTTGGATATTGTCATTGCCATGATGATGAAAGCAGACAACAAGGCTTTCAAGATAGAAAAGCATGTCCACAACTATCCGCACTGCTGGCGTACAGACAAACCGGTACTTTATTATCCGTTGGATAGCTGGTTTATCCGTTCTACCGCTTGCAAGGAGCGAATGATGGAATTGAATAAAACCATCAACTGGAAACCGGAATCTACCGGAACCGGCCGTTTTGGCAAGTGGCTGGAAAATCTGAATGACTGGAATCTTAGCCGTTCTCGTTATTGGGGTACTCCATTACCTATCTGGCGTACAGAAGATAATACGGATGAGATATGCATCGAATCTGTAGAAGAACTTTATAATGAAATCGAGAAATCGGTAGCTGCCGGATTTATGAAATCCAATCCATACAAGGATAAAGGTTTTGTGCCGGGTCAATATTCGGAAGAAAATTATGATAAGATTGATCTTCACCGTCCTTATGTAGACGACGTCATATTGGTATCGAAAGACGGCAAACCGATGAAGCGTGAATCAGACTTGATTGATGTATGGTTCGATTCGGGTGCTATGCCATACGCACAGATCCATTATCCGTTCGAAAATAAAGAACTGTTGGATAACCGTCAGGTATATCCGGCTGACTTTATCGCGGAAGGAGTAGACCAGACTCGTGGTTGGTTCTTTACCTTGCATGCTATCGCTACCATGGTATTTGACAGCGTGTCCTACAAAGCTGTTATCTCTAACGGTTTGGTACTCGATAAGAACGGTAACAAGATGTCCAAGCGTTTGAATAACGCTGTCGATCCGTTTACTACGATTGAAAAGTATGGTTCCGACCCGTTGCGTTGGTACATGATTACCAATTCTTCTCCGTGGGATAACCTGAAATTTGACGTTGAAGGAGTGGAAGAGGTTCGCCGTAAATTCTTCGGTACCTTATATAATACGTATTCATTCTTTGCGCTTTATGCGAATGTAGACGGATTTGAGTATAAAGAAGCGGATGTACCGATGGCAGAACGTCCGGAGATCGACCGCTGGATCTTATCTGTATTGAATACATTAATAAAGGAGGTAGATACATGCTATAATGAATATGAACCGACAAAGGCAGGACGTTTGATTTCTGATTTTGTGAATGATAATTTGTCCAACTGGTATGTTCGCCTGAATCGTAAACGTTTCTGGGGTGGTGAATTTACACAGGATAAATTGTCTGCTTATCAGACATTGTACACTTGTCTCGAAACAGTTGCCAAACTGATGGCTCCTGTATCTCCGTTCTATGCAGACCGGTTGTATACTGACTTGATTACAGCAACAGGACGCGACAATGTAGTTTCTGTCCATCTTGCCGAATTCCCGAAATATCAGGAAGAAATGATAGACAAGGAACTGGAAGCCCGCATGCAAATGGCACAGGATGTTACATCTATGGTGTTGGCATTGCGCCGCAAGGTGAATATCAAGGTACGCCAACCGCTACAGTGTATCATGGTTCCGGTGGTAGATGAAGAGCAGAAAGCTCATATCGAAGCTGTGAAGAACCTGATTATGAATGAAGTGAATGTAAAAGAAGTCAGATTCGTTGATGGTGCAGCCGGTGTATTGGTGAAAAAAGTGAAATGTGACTTTAAGAAACTGGGACCGAAATTTGGCAAGCAAATGAAAGCAGTAGCTGCTGCTGTTGCAGAAATGTCACAGGAAGCCATCGGTGAATTGGAGAAAAACGGAAAGTATACATTAAACCTGGATGGTGCGGAAGCTGTTATTGAAGCATCAGATGTCGAGATCTTTAGTGAAGATATTCCGGGATGGTTGGTTGCCAATGAAGGCAAACTGACAGTAGCGCTTGAAGTGACCATTACCGAAGAACTGCGTCGCGAGGGTATTGCCCGTGAACTGGTGAACCGTATTCAGAATATACGTAAGTCAAGCGGCTTCGAGATTACAGACAAAATAAAAATAACAATCTCGAAAAATACGCAAACAGATGATGCGGTAAATGAATATAATACTTATATTTGTAACCAGGTTTTAGGCACATCTCTTGAACTTGTAGATGAAGTGAAAGACGGAACAATGCTGGAGTTTGACGACTTCTCATTGTTTGTGAACGTGATAAAAGACTAATACTATATTGATTAACCTTTTAAAATTGTAAAGTTATGGCAGAAAAGACTAGATATTCGGATGCGGAACTCGAGGAATTCCGTGCCATTATTATGGAGAAACTGGAATTGGCACAACGTGACTATGAACAGTTGAAGAAAAGTTTGATGGGACTGGACGGTAATGATACCGACGATACATCTCCTACGTATAAAGTATTGGAAGAAGGAGCTAATACGCTCTCCAAGGAAGAAACGACCCGACTGGCACAACGTCAGCTGAAGTTTATCCAAGGATTACAAGCTGCTTTGGTACGTATTGAGAATAAAACGTACGGCATTTGCCGTGAAACCGGAAAGTTGATTCCGGCAGAGCGTCTGCGTGCTGTTCCTCATGCTACATTAAGCATTGAAGCAAAGAACAGTGGTAAAAAATAACAGATAGCAAGTAGGCTACAGGTAACGAGCTACAAGTAGCTGCGCAAAGTTTACGCACGGCACTTGTAGCTCGTTATGTTTAACTTATAATAAACACATGAAGAAACTATTCACGAAGGGGAGAATTGCCCTTCTCGTTATCTTTTCCGTATTGATTATTGACCAGATCATCAAGGTCTGGATTAAAACTCACATGTACTGGCATGAAAGTATACGTGTGACCGATTGGTTTTATATCTATTTCACCGAAAACAACGGGATGGCTTTCGGTATGGAAATCTTCGGCAAGTTATTCCTGACAACATTCCGCATTGTTGCGGTAGCATTGATAGGGTGGTATCTCTATAAAATCATAAAGAAAGGTTTTAAAACAGGTTATATCGTCTGTGTGGCTCTTATTCTGACCGGTGCTTTGGGAAACATCATAGATAGTGTGTTCTATGGAGTTATTTTCAATGAAAGCACTCATTCGCAGATTGCCAGTTTCATGCCCGAAGGTGGTGGATATTCTACCTGGTTTTACGGAAAAGTGGTGGATATGTTTTACTTTCCGATTATAGATACAAACTGGCCTACATGGATGCCGTTTGTGGGTGGAGAGCATTTTATATTCTTTAGTCCGATCTTTAATTTTGCGGATGCCGCTATCAGTTGCGGTATCATTGCCTTGTTACTCTTTTATAGTAAATATTTGAATGAGTCTTATCATTCACTGGATAAAGATAAAAAGGAAGCTACGGATCATGAAAAATAAATTTCGGTTTCATCTGTGTCTCATCTGCATGTTCGTGTTTGCGGTAGCCGGGTGTAAAGTGAAAAGACCCAGTGATGTAATCTCGGAATCGAAGATGGAGAATTTGCTGTATGATTATCATGTGGCAAAGTCTATGGGAGATAATTTGCCTTATAGTGAGAACTATAAGAAAGCATTGTATATCGACGCCGTTTTCAAGAAATACGGGACTACACAAGCTGCATTTGACTCATCCATGGTTTGGTATACCCGTAACACAGAGATTTTATCGAAAATTTATGATAAGGTGAAAAAACGCTTGAAAGACGAACAGGAACTTGTTGGCGACCTGATAGCCAAGCGTGATAAGAAACCGAAAATGACCAAGCAGGGTGATAGCATCGATGTCTGGCCGTGGCAGCGTATGGTACGTCTGACCGGTGAAATGATGGATAATCAATATGTATTTACTTTGCCGACCGACTCTAACTACAAAGACCGGGATACACTGGTATGGGAAGTGCGGTATCGTTTTCTGGAACCGATGCTTGCCGACTCTTTAAGAGGTGTCACTATGGCTATGCAGGTGATTTATGAAAAAGATACGATCAATCATTGGAAAACGGTGACTGAACCGGGTGTGCAACAAATTCGTTTGTTTGCAGACACATTAGGTTCGATGAAAGAAATAAAAGGTTTCATTTATTATCCGATGGATAGCCAGGAAAAAGGCGGGGCAGTATTGGCCGACCGCTTCATGATGACTCGTTATCATTGTACGGATACGCTCGCATTTGCCGTACGCGATTCTTTGAATAAGATAGAAGCATTGAAAGCGGATTCTTTGAAGAAGATAGCTACTAAAGAAAATGCCGACTCTTTACATAAGGTCATAGACAAGAATAAAGATGACATTCAGCGTCTGACACCGGAAGAGATGAACCGTCGTCGTACGGGAACTCATCGTGAGAAGAAGCCGGAGCAGATTCAGGTGGAACAGCATATCCAAAAGGAACGGATAGAGCAAAGAAAAGAACGCCAGATGAATCAACGCAGGAAGCAACAACAAAGACGTTCAAACAACTGATTGTAATGAAACGCTTTGCTTCTCATTATTTGCTGATACCTGCCGTCGGATATATGAAGCAGCAGGTAGTGGAGATCACTGACGAAGGAGTTGTCCGAGGTGTGTTCCCATTGACCGAAGAGATTGAGTCGGTTGAATGGATGCCGGGAGTGATTGTGCTGCTTTCTGAAAGTCAGATGGAAGAAATAAAAAACACTGGGATGATTTTAAAAAACATCCCAGTGTTTCAAATCAATCTTCCCAGTGTTTCGAATCAATCTTCCCAATGTTTTAATGAGTATCTGCAGGAAGCAGAAAAGAAGGGGGAAGCTTTATTTCCTTATTTGTTTTATCCTTTTGATTTTACTTCCATGCAGCCTGTCGACGGAACTCGGCACAGATTACTGCGGTAGCAATGGCTACATTCAGAGACTCGGATGTCTCTTGGCCTGCCGGGTAATTGGGGATATATAATTTTCGGTTGATTAATGTGGCTACCTCTTTCCCTATGCCATTCCCTTCATTTCCCATTACGATCAAGCCATTGGCCGACAATGGTTGTTCATACATGTTTTTTCCATCCAGGAACGTACCGAACACAGGAGTATCTCCGAGCGACCGGATAAAATCGGGGAGGGAAGTATAATGTACTTTCACCCGGGCAATTCCACCCATAGTGGCTTGTATGGTCTTAGGGTTATATACATCTACCGTATTCTGCGAGCAGATAATATGTTCGATGCCAAACCAGTCGGCCAAACGGATAATGGTACCCAGATTTCCGGGATCTTGTACATCGTCCAATGCAAGGCAAAGTGATGAACGAACTGCCTCCGGATCCAAAGTATATTGTGGTTGTTCGAAAATGGCAAGTACCTGTTGGGGAGTTTTCAATAAACTGGCCCGTGAAAGATCTTCCTGTGAAACTTCTACCAGTTCACTTGCGTCAATACCCGGATGCTCCTGAAACCAGGAGGGAGTGGCAGCTAAAAAACGACAGGGAAAATGTCCGAGTAAATCGCCTACCAATTTAGGACCTTCAGCCAGAAATACCCGCTCTTCTTTACGTATTTTCTTCAGTTCCAGCGAGTGGATAAACTTTATTTTGTTTTTACTTAATGATGCCATAGATTTGATATTCTTTTGCAAAGCTATAAAGATATTTCCAATCTATCCTTACTTTCCTCTCTTTTTCTTAAATTATTTTCCCCGTCAGAAAATATAATTTATCTTTGTAAGCGCATTTTTCATGCTATCGATGTAAAACCGTATGAGGAGAAATTTTCTTTATTTGCTTGCTTCTGCTGCTGTCTTGTCACTTGCTTCGTGTACTACCACTAAGTTTGTGCCGGATGGATCTTATTTGCTGGATGAAGTCAAAATTCGTACGGACCAAAAAAATATACGGCCTTCTTCCTTGCGCATGTATGTTCGCCAAAATCCTAATGCCAAGTGGTTCAGTCTGATAAAGACCCAACTTTATGTATACAATCTGTCGGGGCGTGATTCGACCAAATGGGGGAATAAGTTCTTGAGAAGAATAGGGGATGCTCCCGTAATATATAGCGAGGACGAAGCGCAACGTTCTGAAGAAGAAATCACTAAGGCTGTGCATAATATGGGATATATGGCGGCAACAGTGAAACGTTCGACCAAAGTAAAAAAGAAAAAGATCAAAGTATATTATGACGTAACGGCAGGCAAGCCATACGTTGTTCAATCTATCAAATATGATATTTATGATCCTAAAATAGCTGCGCTTCTCAAACAGGATTCTGCCAGAAGTTTGCTGAAGGAAGGAATGTATTTTGATGTGAATGTATTGGATGCGGACAGGCAACGTATCACGAATAAGTTACTTCGGAATGGTTACTATAAGTTTAATAAGGATTATATCGGATATACTGCCGATACCGTTCGTAATACTTATAATGTAGATCTGACTCAACATTTGCAGATGTATAAAGCTCATGCGAATGATTCTGCAAGAGCACATCGGCAATATTGGATCAATAAGATTAATTTTATTACGGATTATGATGTTTTGCAGTCCTCGGCAATGAGCAGTGTGGACATCAATGATTCGGTACATTATAAGGGATATCCGATTTACTATAAGGATAAACTCTATTTGCGTCCTAAAGTTCTTACGGATAACCTTCGGTTTGCTTCCGGTGATCTGTATAATGAGCGCGATGTGCAGCAGACCTATTCCAGTTTTGGACGTTTATCGGCATTGAAATATACGAATATCCGTTTTATTGAGACTCAAATAGGAGATTCAACGATGCTCGATTGCTATGTGATGCTGACCAAGAGCAAACATAAATCAGTGGCTTTCGAGGTAGAGGGAACTAATTCTGCCGGTGACTTGGGAGCGGCTGCTTCCGCCTCTTTTCAAAACAGGAACCTTTTTCGCGGATCGGAAACTTTTATGATAAAATTCCGTGGAGCGTATGAAGTCATTTCCGGACTTCAGGCAGGTTATTCGAATAATAACTATACAGAGTACGGGGTGGAAACGAGTATCAACTTCCCTAATTTTCTGTTCCCTTTCATTTCCTCTGATTTTAAACGGAAAATCAGGGCTACAACAGAGTTTGGTTTACAGTATAATTATCAGTTGCGACCGGAGTTCTTGCGTACGATGGCTTCTGCTAACTGGAGTTACAAGTGGACACAACGTCAGAAGATACAACACCGTATTGATTTGATAAATATTGCTTTCCTTTATTTGCCCCGTATCTCTGAAAGGTTTAAAGAAGACTATATAAATAAAGGACAGAACCATATATTCCAGTATAATTATCAGGATCGACTGATTATAAATATGGGATATAGCTATAATTATAATAGCGTGGGAGGATCGATTATCAATAATACGATTGCTTCTAATTCATACTCCATCCGTTTTAATTTCGAATCGGCGGGAAATGTAATGTATGCTCTGTCAAAGGCTGCAAACATTCGGAAGAACAGTAATGGTGAATACGCTATTCTGGGAATTCCTTATGCTCAATATCTGAAAGGGGAGTTTGATTTTGCTAAGAATATCAGAATCGATTATCGTAACTCTTTTGCGTTTCATGCTGGTGTGGGAATAGCTGTACCTTATGGAAATGCGAAGACTATTCCGTTTGAGAAACAATATTTCTCTGGTGGAGCCAATAGTGTCCGCGGATGGAGTGTTCGCGATTTGGGACCGGGCTCTTTTGCAGGAAATGGGAATTTGCTCGATCAATCCGGAGATATTAAACTGGATGCCAGTATTGAATACCGAAGCAAGTTATTCTGGAAGTTTCAGGGGGCGGTATTTATTGATGCTGGTAATATCTGGACCATCCGGAGTTATGCCAATCAACCGGGAGGGGTTTTCAAGTTTGATAGGTTTTATAAGCAAATAGCAGTGGCCTACGGATTAGGTCTCCGCCTGGATTTGGATTTCTTTATTTTGCGTTTTGACGGAGGTATGAAAGCTGTCAATCCTGCCTATGAAACGAGGAAAGAGCATTTCCCCATCATTCATCCTAAATTCAGTCGTGACTTTGCTTTCCATTTTGCTGTGGGATATCCTTTCTAATCAGCCATTTATTATTTACTCTTACTAATTCGAGCGTATCTTGCAGGGAACTTACGTATTCCATTTTTCCCCGATGGGATGAATGACGAATGCATTTTTGATTTGGCAGACAACCGACGCTTCTTCTAAATTAGCATCTATCTCACTTGAAATAACAGAAACTTTTGCAGCGCCTCGTGTCTTAAGTTGCTCCAGATGGGTTTGCCCGACATTAGATGCTAAGAAACTAAGATAAGATTGAGAAGAAGGCGTGCTCCATTCTTTGGCGACCGTATAATTGAAATTATAAAAGGCTTCACAGAAATCGATGGCTGTCTGTTCTATTTGAGTTTGAGGAGTTTGTTGCTGACAAGATAGACAGGTGAAGATTAGAACAGAATAGATAAGTGTATATAGTTTATTCATAGTACAAAAGATTCTTGATAGAAGAAGATAAGATTGAAAAAGGAGATGAAACTCCTATATGATGTTTCATCTCCTTCGTATTTGTTTTTATTTTTAGCGGGCGGCAAACATAAAATTGCTCATTGTAGCCTGGCGTGCTGCCAGCATGCCTTGAGCATCCAGCGTTACATTCATCTTTTCGCCATTTGGCAAGAACAAATCAGCAGTGCCATCATTGTTCATTTTTACTAATTCAGCGCTTTCACCGTTTGCAACAACATTCCATGTGTTAGCTTCTTTGTTGTAGATCAAATCCATTGAAGCAGTTTCGCCTTCTTTAGTAATAGAATATCCATTCTCAAGAGTTTTCACCATGTAGTTGCCGTTCTCTCCTTTTACTTTCTTTACGTCACCTACATTAGCCATCGGGTTGGAACCACTCCAGAATTCGATAGAATTGATAACTAAAGCGTCAGCTAGGTAAGCTACGCCATAAACCGGAACAATGTTGAAAGCAAGGAATACGAGTTCGTTTACAAACTTGTTTCCAACTGATTGATTCCAAGAAGACAGGCGGTTGAATAAACTGAATGATCCTACACAAGAACTGAATAATAAGCTACCGCTAAGCACTACTGCGACTAAAGTCAGTTTCCCTCTTTTCATGTTAAAACATTTTTGATTAATAAAAAATATTGATAATTTCTCTCATACAAGTATGCAAATATAATATTTTTTAATTAATCAGGGGGATTATTTTTAATTTTTGTATGCTCTTGATTTTCGTCTTGACAATTCGTTTCCTATGATATGGTCTATTGAAAATTTACCCGGACCGGCAATATACATCAATATGAATACCACTAAATAAATGAAAGCTAGTTCTTTAACAGCAAATACGTCATTTGCGTGAACTACAAAGAAAGCTACTATCATCGTGAAAATCATCGGGATCATGGCTAAGCGATACAAGAAGCCTACAATAAATGCCATTGAACACACAAGTTCACCAAAAATAGCTAATCCGAGAGACAGGGGACTTCCTATTCCAAGCGGATCAGGAAATACAGTTGACAACTCTTGGAAACTACTCCATTTTTGGATACCGTGGTTCATTAATAATATGCCGAATATGATCCGGACAGCCAATAGCAACAAAGACACTTTTGTTGTATTCGATTTTGTGGGGAATAAGAAATCATAAATCATAAGTCGTTCTATTTTTAAGTTTATCTTTATTTATATAAACATAAAAAATATTGAAATTGTTCTTTGCTGATAGCACAACTTGTAGAATCTCTGCCAGTTCTTCGGTTATTCCTTGTTTATGAATAAATAAACTTTGTATCTTTGTGGAAAATTCTAAAGATATGGCGCAACATACTTATGACAATGAAGCTGTTCAGGAGTTATTGAACTGGGCAAAAAAGATGATCGAAACAAAGAATTATCCAACTGAAAGATATCAGGTCAATCAATGTACTACAATTATTGATGGTAAATCGTATTTGGAATCGTTGATTGCTATGATTTCCAAAAACTGGGAAAATCCGACTTTTTATCCTACTATTGAGCAATTATGGGAGTTCAGGGAAAAGTGGGAAAACAAAGAATCGTAGTAAATGGCCGTTCCATGTTGGGAGATAAGTTATTTCATCATATAGAAATGCACTCTTAATCATGTCGGATAAGAGTGCATCATCTATTTTTTGTATATCTGTCGGCTTGCTATTTATCTATTTATTAGAAAGGCAGCCATCTTTTTTTCTTTTTTGATGGCGTCTTTTCCTCTTCTCCGTTTTGGCCATAGACATCTGCAAATGTCTTTTTCTCTTTAATCATTGCATAAATGACTCCCCAATCCGGCAAACCGCCTAAGTTCCGGTCGTCAATGAACATGTCAGCTTTCAACTTTCGTGAAAATCCCTGATGGCCTTTTTGCTCTTCAGGATAATCCTTATTAACGGCATAAAATTCTAAACCTCTGGCTTTGCACCATTCGACAGCTTCGTCCAAAAGTGCCCCTTCACGCACACTCCATAGTATTAAACGATGCTTTTCTTGTTGCAATAACTTCAATGTGTCAACAGCGAATGGAATTTCTTCACCAATGCGTGGATAACGATGCTCTACAATCGTTCCGTCAAAATCAACAGCTATAATCATAGTTTTTAATTACCTAATTTTGAACAAAGATACGGACAGTAAGCCAAAAAAACGTATCTTTGTCTCAAATTAACATTTTAATAAATTAATAAATACATGAACAATTCCCCTCAGCGTGCTGCTAAAGGCTTTACGAGAGCATTTTGGGTCAGCAACACAGTCGAACTGTTTGAGCGTATGGCATATTATGCCGTTTTCATCGTTCTCACTATTTATCTATCTTCCATTTTAGGTTTTAATGATTTTGAAGCAAGTATGATTTCCGGGCTTTTTTCCGGCGGGTTATATCTGCTTCCTATTTTTTCCGGTGCTTATGCTGATAAGATCGGTTTCCGGAAGTCAATGATTATAGCATTTTCCTTATTATCCATTGGATATTTTAGGATTGGGGAGTATTTCCTACTTTGCTGGAAGCTGCCGGCCTGGTTAGTTACGGCGTCACTACTCAATTTAATGGTTTGCCCGATAGCTATACCCGGTGGATCATTGTGCCGGTCTT
>NC_021017.1:660623-664257 GCF_000210075.1 Bacteroides xylanisolvens XB1A | reverse complement strand
TGTACTTATGGTGGGAGGATCATTTATTAAGTCCATCATTTCTGCATCTGTGGCCAAAGAAACAACGGAGGCAACGCGTGCGCGTGGTTATTCCATCTTTTATATGATGGTAAATGTAGGTGCTTTTACCGGTAAAACAATTATCGATCCTTTGCGTAATGTCATTGGTGAGCAGGCATATATCTATATTAATTATTTCTCCGGTGCGATGACAATTATTGCTTTGCTTGCTGTTATTCTCCTTTATAAATCAACGCACACGGCTGGTGAAGGAAAAAGTCTCCGTGAGATTGGGCAAGGATTTATGCGAATCATCACCAACTGGCGTTTATTGATTCTTATTCTGATTGTTACAGGGTTCTGGATGGTGCAACAGCAACTTTACGCCACTATGCCTAAATATGTGATCCGATTGGCCGGCGAGACGGCGAAACCGGGCTGGATTGCTAATGTGAATCCTTTTGTGGTGGTTTGTTGCGTTAGCTTTATCACACGTTTGATGGCAAAACGCAGTGCGATTACTTCGATGAATGTGGGAATGTTTTTGATTCCTTTTTCGGCGTTGCTGATGGCATATGGAAACTTGCTGGGAAATGATCTTATTACAGGCATGAGCAATATTACCCTGATGATGATTGCAGGTATAGTGGTACAAGCACTTGCCGAATGTTTTATTTCGCCGCGTTATCTGGAGTATTTCTCTTTGCAGGCTCCTAAAGGCGAAGAAGGAATGTATTTAGGATTCAGTCATTTACATTCCTTTCTTTCTTCCATCTTTGGTTTTGGTCTGGCGGGAATTTTGCTTACCAAATACTGTCCGGATCCTGCTTTGTTCGAGACACGGGCGGCATGGGAGGCAGCTAGCGCAAATGCCCATTATATATGGTATTACTTTGCTGCTATTGGTCTGATTGCCGCTGTAGCGCTACTATTATTTGCGAAAATCACCGAATCCATCGACAAAAAGAAGGAATCTTCTCGGTAATTCTATTCTTTTTTATGTATATTTGCCGTCACTTTGCTGTAAAAGTTGACGGCATTTTGCATTTTAATAAAGAGGATAAAACATGAAAGTAAAATTTATAAGCCTGGCGAGTGGCAGTAGTGGGAACTGTTATTATCTGGGTACTGAAACCTATGGAATACTGATAGATGCCGGAATCGGCATACGTACTATCAAAAAAACACTGAAAGATTATAATATCTTGATGGATAGTATTCGTGCGGTATTTATAACGCACGATCATGCTGACCATATCAAAGCTGTGGGTAATCTGGGAGAAAAATTGAATATTCCTGTTTATACAACCGCACGTATTCATGCTGGAATTAATCGTAGCTATTGTATGACGGAGAAATTGAGTTCGTCAGTTCGTTACCTGGAAAAGCAAGAGCCGATGACTTTGGAGGATTTTCATATCGAATCTTTTGAAGTGCCGCATGATGGAACGGACAATGTGGGGTACTGCATTGAAATCGACGGCAAAGTCTTTTCCTTCTTAACGGACCTTGGAGAAATTACTCCTACAGCTGCCCATTATATCAGTAAGGCCCATTATCTGATACTTGAAGCTAACTATGATGAGGAAATGCTCAAAATGGGGCCTTATCCTCAATATTTGAAGGAGCGGATTGCAAGTAAGACCGGACACATGAGTAACTCTGATACTGCGGAGTTTTTAGCGGAAAATATCTCTGAACATTTGCGCTATATCTGGTTGTGTCATTTGAGTAAAGACAATAATCATCCGGAGCTAGCTTATAAAACGGTGGAATGGAAATTAAAGAACAAAGGTATTCTTGTAGGTAAAGATGTGCAACTACTTGCTTTAAAGCGAAATACGCCTTCCGAGCTTTATGTGTTCGAATAAAGACGAAAAAAAGATAGTAAAAAAGCTGCATGATTGTTTGGTCAAATAAAATAAAAGACCTACTTTTGCAACCGCAAACGAGGAATTAAGCACTCTTAGCTCAGTTGGTAGAGCAACTGACTCTTAATCAGTGGGTCCAGGGTTCGAATCCCTGAGGGTGTACAAATTCAAGGTTGCAATAAAAATAATATGTTGCACTCTTAGCTCAGCTGGTAGAGCAATTGACTCTTAATCAATGGGTCCAGGGTTCGAGTCCCTGAGGGTGTACTAAAAAGAGGTAACTAAGGTTGCCTCTTTTTTTGTATATCAATACTTGAATGATAATAAGGAATAAAAACGATGGAATACCTATATTTATTGCCCATAGTATTCATGATTCATGAATTTGAAGAGATAATAATGCTTCCGACATGGTTGGATAAGAACAAGGCTATGTTGTACATGCGCTTCCCTTTTATGAAAGATAAAGTAGATTCTTTGAGTAATGCGCCGGTTTTTGCCTTGACGGTATTGGAAGAGTTTATAATTATATCAGCCTGTACGGTTATGTCAATCTGCATGAATGATTTGACGGCTTGGTATTGTTGTTTGATTGCTTTTGGTTTGCACCTGATAGTGCATATCATTCAGTTTTTGGTAATAAGAAAGTATATACCTGTTATTGTTACATCGGTGTTATGTTTACCGTATTGTATTTGGGTGTTTATTCAGGTTAAAGACTATTATACGCTGAATGAAACATTGCTTTGGGGATTTGTCGGCGTTGTGGTTTGTGTTGTGAATCTACTGTTAATGCATAAGATAAGCCCTGGGTTGTGGAATTGGATGAATGGTAATAATAGAACATAAAAATACCGCTACTCAAAGCATATTCGACTTTGGTAGCGGCTTTTTTATAGTGTAACTACTAATCCGTTAGAACTTGAAGAAGTTCTTAGCATTGTTGTAGCTGATATCTTCAATCATTTGGTTTACGCGTTCCATTTCAGATGCAGGGATTTCTCCGTTCTCTACGTCGCGTCCTACCAAGTTACATAATGTACGGCGGAAATATTCATGACGCGGGTAGGACAGGAAAGAACGAGAGTCTGTCAACATACCTACAAAGCGGCTTAGGAGACCAAGCACAGACAAGGCGTTCATTTGTTTTTCCATACCATCCTTTTGATCGAGGAACCACCATCCCGAACCAAACTGAATTTTTCCCGGGATAGAACCATCTTGGAAGTTGCCCAACATAGTTGCAATCACTTCATTTGCGCATGGGTTCAGGTTATAAAGGATTGTTTTAGTCAATTTGCCATTGGTATTCAGACGGTCAAGGAATTTAGCCATTGCTTTGGCTGTGGTGAATTCACCGATAGAGTCGAAACCGGTGTCAGCGCCCAGTAATTTGAACATCTTGGTGTTGTTATTGCGGATAGCGCCGTAGTGGAACTGTTGAGTCCATCCTTTTTCCCAGTCCATTTCACCGAAGATAACAAGCATGGCCGATTTGAATTTCAGAATTTCTTCTTTGGTCAATTCTGTACCGCCATATACCTTATTAAATATAGCCTTGATTTCAGCATCGGTATAATCTTCTGCGTAGAATTCTTCAATACCATGGTCAGACAAACGGCAACCTTGTTCTGCGAAGAAGTCGTGACGTTTGCGTAAAGCAGCGATCATATCATCAAAATTGGAGATAGTAACACCGCTAACTTCTGCCAGCTTTTCTACATAACTACGGAAATCAGCAGGGACTTCTACAGCCATAGCTT
>NC_021017.1:656888-660259 GCF_000210075.1 Bacteroides xylanisolvens XB1A | reverse complement strand
AGTTATGCACCAGTCTTTCTACATAACTACGGAAATCAGCAGGGACTTCTACAGCCATAGCTTTATCAGGACGCCAAGTTGGCAACATCTTGATTTCAAATCCGCTTTCACGTTGTTTTGATGTGATATTCCAGTGAATCGATAGGATCATCCGTAGTACAAACTACCTCTACGTGATAGCGACGCATCATTCCACGAGCTGAATATTCAGGTTGAGACAGCTTTTCGTTACATTCATCGTAAATTTCGCGTGCTGTTTGCGGATTCAATATTTTATTGATACCAAATGCAGTTTTCAATTCGAGGTGAGTCCAGTGGTACAGTGGATTGCGGAAAGTATAAGGAACTGTTTCCGCCCATTTTTCGAATTTTTCCCAGTCTGTGGTATCTTTTCCTGTGCAGAAACGTTCATCTACGCCGTTTGTACGCATTGCACGCCATTTGTAGTGGTCACCGCCCAACCAGATTTCAGTCAGTGATTTAAACTTGTAGTCGTCAGCTACCATTTGAGGAATGAGATGACAGTGATAGTCGATGATCGGCATTTTAGCCGCATGCTCGTGATACAACTTTTGCGCGGTTTCTGTTTGCAGCAAGAAGTTTTCGTCCATGAAGTTCTTCATTATTACTGTGTTTTAAGTATATAAAATTATTACTTTCTGTATTTATACCTATATCGTATTGATTTTAAAGCTAATAGGCGTAAATCTCGTTTTAGTTTTATTAACCGTTATCGAACACAAAAATAGAAAATTTACTTGGAGTAACAAAATAATTCGTATATTTGCAGCGATTATTTATAATATTTAAGTTTTAGCACTATGGAGGACCAGAACTATACCATTAAAGACATAGCCCGTATGGCCGGTGTTTCCGCCGGAACGGTGGATAGGGTGTTGCACAATCGTGGCGACGTGTCTCCCAAAAGCAAAGCTAAAGTACAAAAGGTACTGGATGAGATTCATTATCAACCCAATGTGTTTGCTATCGGTTTGGCTGCTAAAAAGAAATATTCTTTCCTCTGCCTGATACCTTATTATATAGAACATGACTATTGGCATTCGGTAGTCGGGGGGATTGAGCGTGCCCGGCAAGAGCTGCGTCCTTTTAATGTGGGTATAGATTATCTGTGTTACCATCATGGAGATGAGAAAAGTTATCAGGAAGCCTGCCTTGCTATAAAAGAAAAGAATGTAGACGCAGTGTTGATTTCTCCGAATTTCCGGGAAGAGACGCTGGCGCTGACAGCTTATCTACAGGAAAATAAGATAGCTTATGCTTTTGTTGATTTCAATATGGAAGAAGCGAGAGCCTTGACGTATATTGGGCAGGATTCCTATAAGAGCGGATATATTGCAGCAAAAATATTGATGCGCAACTATTCGGCAGGAGAAGGTCAGGAGTTAGTCTTGTTCTTAAGTAATAATAAAGATAATCCGGCTGAAATACAGATGCAACGTCGTTTGGACGGTTTTATGAGTTACATAGCCGAGGAATATAACAACCTGGTAATCCATGAGGTTATACTCAATAAATCCGATCAGGAAAGTAATCAACAGACATTAGATGAGTTTTTCCGGGCACATCCGAAGGCTGCGCTGGGAGTTGTATTTAATTCCAGAGTGTATCAGTTGGGAGAGTATCTCCGTCATGCGGGACGTAGCATGAAAGGGCTGATAGGATATGACCTTCTGAAAGCAAATGTAGAGTTGCTAAAATCAGGTGATGTGCATTATTTAATCGGGCAACGTCCGGGATTGCAAGGGTATTGCGGGGTGAAGGCTCTGTGCGACCATGTTGTGTTTAAGAAGTCTGTTGAACCTGTAAAGTATATGCCTATCGACATCCTGATTAAGGAGAATATTGATTTTTATTTTGAATTTGTATAATATCAACTTTATAAATTACAACTAACATGAAAGCATTAAACAAAGAAACTGCTCCTAAAACACAACGTCCGGAGCGTATTATCCAATTTGGCGAAGGTAACTTCTTGCGTGCATTTGTTGATTGGATTATTTACAACATGAACCAGAAAACCGACTTCAACAGCAGCGTAGTAGTGGTTCAACCCATTGATAAAGGTATGGTCGATATGCTGAATGCACAAGACGATCTTTATCATGTTAATCTTCAAGGATTGGATAAAGGCGAAGTTGTTAACAGCTTGACAATGCTCGATGTAATCAGTCGTGCACTGAATCCATATTCTCAAAATGACGAGTTCATGAAATTGGCAGAGCAACCTGAAATGCGTTTTGTTATTTCAAATACTACAGAGGCTGGTATCGCTTTTGATCCGTCTTGCAAACTTGAAGATGCTCCTGCTTCATCTTATCCAGGTAAACTGACTCAATTGCTGTATCATCGTTTCAAAACATTCAATGGTGATAAAACAAAGGGTTTGATTATTTTCCCTTGCGAACTTATTTTCCTGAATGGACATAAGTTGAAAGAAACTATTTATCAATATATTGAATTGTGGAACCTGGGTAATGAGTTCAAGACTTGGTTTGAAGAAGCTTGTGGCGTATATGCAACATTGGTAGACCGTATTGTTCCGGGATTCCCGCGCAAAGATATTGCTGCTATCAAAGAAAAACTGCAATACGATGATAACTTGGTTGTTCAGGCTGAAATCTTCCATCTGTGGGTGATTGAAGCTCCGCAGGAAGTTGCCAAAGAGTTCCCGGCTGATAAGGCAGGATTGAATGTGTTGTTTGTTCCTTCGGAAGCTCCTTACCACGAACGTAAGGTAACTCTGTTGAATGGCCCGCACACTGTTCTTTCTCCGGTTGCTTATCTTTCTGGTGTGAATATTGTGCGTGAAGCTTGTGAACATGAGGTTATTGGTAAATATATCCACAAAGTAATGTTCGATGAATTGATGGAAACATTGAATTTGCCGAAGGATGAGTTGGAGAAATTCGCCAACGACGTATTGGAACGTTTCAACAATCCATTCGTAGATCACGCAGTGACAAGCATTATGCTGAATTCTTTCCCAAAATATGAAACTCGTGATTTACCGGGATTGAAGACTTATCTCGAACGTAAAGGCGAACTTCCTAAAGGCCTGGTACTTGGTTTGGCTGCTATCATTACTTATTATAAAGGTGGTGTACGTGCTGACGGTGCTGAAATTGTACCGAATGATGCTCCTGAAATCATGAACCTGCTGAAAGAACTTTGGGCAACCGGTTGTACAAAGAAAGTAACCGAAGGTGTTCTGGCTGCTGACTTTATCTGGGGAGAAGATTTGAATAAGATCCCGGGATTGGCAGAAGCTGTAAAAGTAAACTTGGATTCTATCCAGGAAAAAGGAATGCTTGAAACTGTGAAAGGTATTCTGTAATTAGAAGACCGGATAT
>NC_021017.1:650541-655295 GCF_000210075.1 Bacteroides xylanisolvens XB1A | reverse complement strand
TATTGTCAGGTGATTATTCTTGTTCAGCCGCATGCAAGATAAATGTAGTAGCTCCGATAGTCACAATAGCGCCATCCTCAATGCGTACACGATCTTTATCCCCTAGGATTTCATTCATGAGGAAAGTACCTGTCAGGCTGGGAGCATCCCGTAATGTATAAACAAGTTTTCCTTGCTTATTGCGTTTGATATTGATGATGCAATGGCGTCGATCCATGCTCATATCACCGCTTTCAATGGGCGTATTGATAGAAGTTCCCACACAACGGCGGCCTATGACATTGTCACCTTCTTGTAAGGGCAATATCTGTTTATAACCGAATACATTTTCGATAACAGTGATATATCCGAATTCTTCTTTATGGGATTCAGCTTCTTCTTCCAGATTTTCTTCCTTTCTAAGAGCCTTTACTTTGCTCTTTCCAAGCCGGATGCTGAATTGCTTGCCGCAATGCTCACATTCAAATACCAGTGATTGGCCTTCGCTATACTTGGTTTCATCAAAAAAAGGTAATTCTCACATTTAGGACAAAGAATTCGTTTCATGCTTTTAAAAAGGGATTTTTATTTAGCCAGTAACCAGGCATTCTTATAAGTTTCGTTTTTTCTTAGCTCAAGTAATTGCTTGGTCGCTTCATTGCGGTTGTCGAATGAATTGATGCTGACACGTACTTTTCCATCCATGTTCAGCGCTTTTGCATTAGCAAACCCTTTTGATTTTAATTGGGTTACTATGGCTTCTGCATCTTTCAAGCTGATTCCTCCTGTCACTATGATATGGAAAGGATGATTGGCACTTTCTGGAGATTTAACCGCAGCAGGGGCAGTAGCGGAAGTAGTAGCTGCCGTTTCCTGTTTGGCCACTTTCACTTCTCTAACTGCGATTGGCTTGGAAGTCTTATCCGCTGTATTCTTTTTAGTGGATGAAGTCTTCGTTGAAGAAGAAGTTGAAGCAGTAGCGGAAAGCTTCTTAGCTTGTTGCATTGCATCACTCTTAACATACACAGGAGTTACTACAACCGATTGCTTTTCTATTTGCTCAAAAAGCTCACTGGGTAATAATTGTGCATAATTGTTTTTTTGAACGTCTGTATTCTCTACCGGAGTTGAAAAGGCAAAGAACAATACGATGGCAGCAATCATTGCTGCAGCATTGCGAAGATATGCACGATTGATACTAATTTCAAAAGTCTTCTTTTCCTTCTCCGGATGAGCCGGTATCCATACTTTTTCTTTCTGTTGCAGAACGGAAAGTTCATGCATTTCAAAAGAGTCGAGACCGTATAATGAAGGAGTCGTTATCTTATAGTCATAAGGAACAAACTCATAGTTACCATAAATGTTATAGTGAATCTCGCCTATATTATCCAAATGGGCTTTTCCTTCTTCATGAAGGAGACCGATGAATTCGTTTACTTCCTTTTCTACTATGCGGCTGGCGTCAGCAAAACTCGTGTCATACGCTGACATATAAGATTGCACCAATACGCCGTCATTCAGTTTTAATTGAGGATTAAAGCCGATTGTGCGGGTAGGAGGTAAGAATATATTTTCTTCCTTAACACGGGTTGCAGGCGAGTAATGCGCTACAAAACCGCCAAACCCCGGAACAATGACGCAATCGTTTTCCAGTAGTAAAGTCTCTATATGTTGTGCCAATTCAATCATGTCTGCAAAATTACGAGATAAATTGAATATATCCCAGAAAACTTCGAAAAATTCACTACTTTTGCATCGTTTTATTTATCACTATCAATAATGAACTATATACAGACGGAAATAGACGGAGTATGGCTGATAGAGCCTAAAGTTTTCTCCGATGAACGGGGCTATTTTATGGAAGCCTATAAGAAAGAAGAGTTTGATGCTAATATTGGTCCCGTAGATTTTATACAGGACAACGAGTCGAAATCATCTTTTGGCGTGTTACGCGGATTGCACTATCAGAAAGGAGAATACAGTCAAGCGAAACTGGTTCGTGTTCTTAAAGGAAAAGTGCTGGACGTTGCCGTTGATTTGCGTAAGTCATCGCCTACGTTTGGAAAGCACATCTGCGTGTTGCTTAGTGAGGAAAACAAGAGACAATTTTTCATTCCCCGTGGTTTTGCTCATGGCTTTGCAGTCTTGAGCGAAGAAGCCGTTTTTACGTATAAGGTAGATAACAAGTATGCTCCGCAGGCAGAAGCTTCTATTTTGTATAATGATGAAACGTTGGGGATAGACTGGCCGTTGGCAGATTCGCAAATGGTATTATCGGCGAAAGACAGAGAGGGAACTGCCTTTAAAGATGCCGCTTATTTTGAATGAATTTCTAAACAAACAATAGATTAAGTATGAAAATTGCAATCGTGGGAACAGGGTATGTGGGGCTGGTATCAGGTACATGCTTTGCCGAAATTGGCGTGAATGTAACGTGCGTAGACACAAATAAAGAGAAAATCGAATCTTTGCAAAAGGGGAATATTCCGATTTATGAGAATGGATTGGAAGAGATGGTGCTCCGTAATATGAAAGCAAAGCGATTGAAGTTTACAACCTCATTGGAAAGCTGTCTGGACGATGTGGAAGTTATATTCAGTGCGGTTGGCACCCCTCCGGATGAAGACGGCAGCGCTGATTTGAAATACGTGTTGGAGGTGGCCCGTACCATTGGTCGCAATATGAAACAATATAAACTGGTAGTTACCAAAAGTACCGTTCCGGTGGGTACTGCCAGTAAGGTTCGTGCGGTTATTCAGGAAGAATTGGATAAGAGAGGCGTGAAAGTTGATTTTGACGTGGCTTCTAATCCGGAATTCCTGAAAGAAGGAAATGCGATCAGTGACTTTATGAGTCCGGACCGTGTGGTAGTGGGAGTGGAGTCGGCACGTGCGGAGAAATTGATGTCCAAGCTATACAAGCCATTCTTATTGAATAATTTCCGTGTGATTTTCATGGATATTCCATCTGCAGAAATGACTAAATATGCGGCAAACTCGATGTTGGCAACCCGTATCAGTTTTATGAATGATATCGCAAACTTATGCGAAATCGTTGGTGCGGATGTGAACATGGTACGTAGCGGAATAGGTTCGGACACCCGTATTGGACGTAAGTTCCTGTATCCGGGCATCGGATATGGTGGTTCCTGTTTTCCTAAAGACGTGAAAGCATTGATTAAGACTGCGGAACAGAACGGTTATAGTATGCGGGTGCTTAGTGCTGTGGAAGAAGTGAACGAACAACAGAAAAGCGTCCTGTTTGAGAAGCTAAAGAAACAGTTTAATGGTGATTTGCAAGGTAAGACTGTTGCTTTGTGGGGGCTGGCATTTAAACCGGAAACGGATGACATGCGTGAGGCTCCGGCATTAGTCCTGATCGATAAATTGCTGGAAGCTGGTTGTCGGGTGCGTGCATACGATCCGGCTGCTGTGCAAGAGTGCAAGCGTAGAATTGGAGAAAAAATCTATTATGCTTGTGATATGTACGATGCAGTGTTGGATGCTGATGTATTGATGCTGGTTACCGAATGGAAAGAATTCCGTCTGCCCTCATGGGCCGTTATCAAGAAGACGATGGCCCAGCAGATTGTGTTGGACGGACGTAATATATATGATAAAAAAGAGATGGAAGAGCTCGGATTTGTTTACCATTGTATTGGTAAATAAAAAAATAGGAGTATCTTTATACAAAACTAAGATAGATGATGAAAAATGTGGCTGTATCGTTAATGGCAATCCTTTTCGCGGCATGTAGCGGCAATAAGAGTCCCCATTCTCTTCAACAGGAGAAAGAGGATCTTAGCGCAAAAGAGTTACTGCAGGGAATTTGGCTGGACGATGAAACGGAGAGCCCGTTGATGCGTGTGGAAGGAGATACCATCTACTATGCAGACGCACAAAGTACTCCCATTGCATTTAAAATCATGCGGGACATTCTTTACACTTATGGAAATGATACCACTTATTACAAGATTGATAAACAGGGAGAACATATATTTTGGTTTCATTCCATTACGGATAATGTAATAAAACTGCATAAATCCGAAGACCTCAATGATTCTATCTATTTTGTCCGTCAGGAACTTGTGGTTCCGACTTATACGGAAGTAACCAAACGCGATAGTGTAGTGACTTACAACGGCACTCGCTATCGTGCATACGTATATATCAATCCATCTAAAATGAGAGTCATCAAGACGACTTATTCCGAAGACGGGATTAGTATGGATAATGTGTACTATGATAATGTGATGCACATCTGTGTGTACGAAGGTAAAAAGAGCCTGTTTGCCAGCGATATAACCAAACAGATGTTCGACAAAGTGGTTCCTGCGGATTTTCTGGCGCAATCAATCCTGTCAGATACAAAGTTTGTGAAAGTAAACCGGAATGGTTTTCATTATCAAGCAGTTTTAGCCATTCCGGAAACTTCCATATATAGCGTTGTAAATATGGAAGTGAGCTTTAAAGGCGATTTGGAGATTACCTCATCCAAATAAGGACTCTATATTCTATCCAAATAGGAATCAGGTTTCTCAAAATAAGAAATACAGATTCTGTCCAAACAAAGAAATACAGATTTTATTTCTGTCTGGGCGCAGGGTAGTTGCTTTTCTTCCCTCCGTTGTTTCTTTTTCCCCGGAAATCTTTTCTTTTAGAGAAATTCCCGTTCCTGTTTTTGTTGAACGAACGCGGTTTGTATTCCGGAGCCTCTCCCAATCCTTCAGGGATAGGAATCTTATAAATCTCTTTCTCCAGAAAATTCTCAATGCT
>NC_021017.1:647262-650116 GCF_000210075.1 Bacteroides xylanisolvens XB1A | reverse complement strand
TTGTTGGCACGTGCTGTACGGCCGATGCGGTGCACGTAGTCCTCGCTGTCGTGGGGCACGTCGAAGTTGATAACCAGGCGGATATCATCAATATCAATACCACGTGCAACGATGTCCGTAGCTACCAATATATTGATTCGTCCGGCTTTAAACTCGTGCATGACCGTTTCCCGTTGAGCCTGTTCCAAGTCCGAATGCATTTCACCTACGTTCAGCTTCATTGATTTCAACGCCTTGGCAACTTCTTTAACCTTAATTTTGGAAGAAGCAAAGACAATCACACGTTCCGGAACCTCATCCATAAAAAGACTGCGTATGATGCCTAACTTTTGATTTTCATAGCAGACGTATGCCGCCTGAATAATCTTTTCCGCAGGTTTGGAAACAGCGAGCTTTATTTCCGACGGATCGTTTAAGATCGTATTTGCCAATTGCTGTATCTTTGCCGGCATTGTGGCTGAAAACATGATAGTCTGTCGTTCCTTCGGCAGATATTTGGCTATTTGCATGATATCTTCGTAGAATCCCATGTCGAGCATCCGGTCTGCTTCATCCAAAATAAAATAAGAAACCTTGGAAAGATCTACATATCCAAGGCTTAAATGGGCGATCAGACGTCCGGGAGTAGCAATGACAACATCAGCTCCCAATGTGAGTCCCTTTTTCTGTTGTTCGAACAATATCCCGTCATTTCCGCCATATACAGCAACGCTCGATACCGGCATGAAATAGGAAAATCCTTCCATTTGCTGGTCAATCTGTTGAGCCAATTCCCGGGTAGGAGACATGATGACACAATTAATCGCATCCTCCGGATGTTTACCTTCAGATAATTTGTTCAATACAGGAAGCAGAAACGCTGCTGTTTTACCTGTCCCTGTCTGTGCTACTGCGATCAAATCTTTACCCTCAAGTATGATTGGAATTGCTTGTTCTTGTATAGGCGTACATTCGTCAAATCGCATGGCATCAAGCGCCTCAAGCACATTTGCATTTAATTGTAGTTCGGAAAACTTCATTCTTTTATTTTATTTGTCAGCAAAGATAATCTATTTTTTGGTCTAATTACATATTCAAGTAAGAATCTTTGAACCCGAGGAAATAGAGCACTCCATCCAGTCCGATAGTGTTGATTGATTGCTTGGCATTGGCCACTACTTTGGGCTTGGCGTGGAAGGCGATTCCTAGTCCGGCAACCCCCAGCATAGGGAGATCGTTGGCTCCGTCTCCTACGGCGATGGTCTGTGCAATATCCACCTTTTCCACTTGTGCAATGAGGCGGAGCAGTTCGGCTTTCCGTTTTCCGTCTACTACATCCCCCAGATAACGTCCGGTTAGTTTGCCGTCGATGATTTCCAGTTCGTTGGCATAGACATAATCTATACCGTATTTCTTTTGCAGGTACTGGCCGAAATAAGTGAATCCTCCCGAAAGGATGGCGATCTTGTAACCGTACTTCTTCAATACATACATCAGTCGCTCTACACCCTCTGTGATAGGCAAGTTCTCGGCTATTTCCTGCATTACCGATTCGTCTAACCCCTTCAATAAGGCTACGCGACGGGTAAAGCTCTCTGTAAAGTCTATTTCTCCACGCATGGCGCTTTCCGTGATGGCTTTCACTTCGTCGCCTACACCGGCACGGATAGCCAGTTCGTCAATCACTTCTGTCTCGATTAAGGTAGAGTCCATATCAAAACAAATCAGGCGGCGCATACGGCGGTACATATTATCCTGTTGGAAAGAAAAGTCCATTTCCAGTTCGCTGGCCAGCTTCATCAGCTTCTCCTGCATGGCAATGCGGTCTTTCGGAGTACCTCTTACTGAAAATTCGATGCAAGCCCGAGTACGTGTATCAGCCTGACATTCGTCCAGCGGGATACGACCTGTCAGACGCTTGATAGCGTCTATATTCATGCCCTGTTCGGCTAATATGCTTGTAGCGGCAGAAATCTGGCGGGCGGAAAGTTTACGTCCCAATACCGTCAGGATATAGCGGTTTTTCCCTTGCATGCCTACCCAGTTGTCATATTGTTCGGTGGTGATAGGTTCAAATCGGATGGTCACTCCCAATGAAGAAGCTTTGAACAGGAGTTCCTTCATAATGAATCCGGAGTGTCTTTCTTCGCTCTTGAACAGAATTCCCAACGATAATGTATTATGAATATCTGCCTGGCCGATATCAAGGATCGTAGCATCATATTTGGCAAGGATTTCAGTCACAGAAGCAGTCAGTCCCGGACGATCTTCGCCGGTAACTCGAATCAGAATCAATTCAGTATTTGATGGTTGCATAAAAAATAGACTTTAACTCTGCAAAAGTAGAGAAAAAAGTTCGTTTTTATGCTAAATAACATAAAAAGTTATACCCAAAAAGTGAGATTTTTGCTTATTTGCTTGGAAGTTAATTTAATATTTACTTACCTTTGCACCCGGTTTCAAAAATAAAGGCTCTGATAATCAGCGGATTCCTCTTCGCCTGATGCCTGAAAAGACAACGTTTCGGGAAGAAACCACTGTTTAAGGACAGTCCCGGATAGTATTAACTAAAACCGAATTACATGAAGCATGTAAAATGGATTTTTGTTGTATTACTGATTTGTTCCTTGACCGCTTTCGTTGAGAAAGACAAACCTACCGGAGGTTTGAGTGAGGGCGACGTAGCCCCTGATTTTAAGATCGAATCTACGTCAAATGAGCAACCCGCCTTTAAGTTGGGAAATTTGAAAGGCAAATATGTGTTGCTAAGTTTCTGGGCAAGTTATGACGCGCAGTCCCGGATGCAAAACGTAAGTTTAAGCAATGCGCTTCGTTCTTCTCATAATGTGGAAATGGTTTCTGTTTCATTTGACGA
>NC_021017.1:626539-646956 GCF_000210075.1 Bacteroides xylanisolvens XB1A | reverse complement strand
ATTTATTGGATGGAAATGGTGTAATTATAGCCAAAAACATCTCTGCTGCAGATCTTTCTGCTTATGTAAAAGAAATCGGTTAACGATTTTAGGAATGTAAGGAGAAAGAGGAATTTTCCGGATCACCGTCAGGTGAAAACAATGGAGAATAGACAAAAGAGGAAATGGATACAACAAAAAAGTTCCGCCTACACTTGCATTAGCAGGAATAGGCGGAACTTCTTATTTTTATATCTTTCTTTCTGCGGTATATCCGAAACCTTGGGACAGTCTGCGGATCGAGTTCCTGAAGACTGCGGAAGGCTTGCAATCCTTTTATTTGTTGCTTTCTGGTTATTTGGGTGCTTTCTGGTATAGGAAGAATGCGATACCTGCATAAAGGATATTGGGAATCCAGACTGCAATGGCAGGAGGCACATTTCCGTTCACAGCAAAGGTGGAGGTAATCGTTTGGAACAGGATATAAGAAAAACTTAACCCTAATCCGATACCCAAGTGGAGCCCCATACCACCTTTTGTTTTCCGGGATGAAAGCGATACACCGATGATGGTAAGGATGAAAGAAGCGAACGACATGGCAATGCGTTTGTGATATTCAATCTCAAACTCCTTGATGTTGGCAAATCCTCTTCGCTTTTGTTTTTCTATATAGTCACTTAGTTCGGGGCTGGTCAACATCTCCTGCTGATTTTTCATGATGAGAAAGTCAGAAGGTTCCATATTGATAATTGAGTCGATTCGATCTCCCTTAGTGATTTTTTCTTTTAAACCATCTAATTCGCGTACCATATAGTCGTGAATTGTCCATTTATGAACAGTTGCAGTGTCATAAGTGATACGGCGTGCAGTTAAATGCGAAACCAGCTTCTTGTCGACGAATTTATCCAATGAAAAACGGTTACCGGTTTTCATGGCATTGTTATAGTTGTCAATGTAGGCTATAACCCCACTGTCTACCTCTAATTGTACATTGCTTACCGAATTTTGTTTTTTGGGTTTGATATACCGGTCTTCAAAGTTCAGACGCGTCACGCTTCCTTTAGGAATCACGTACGAACTTAGCGTGAAGGTGGTTAGCGCAATGATAGCGGCCGAAATCATATAAGGACGCATCATCCTCTTAAAACTCATGCCGGTGGAGAACATAGCGATGATTTCAGAGTTCTCTGCCAGCTTGGAGGTAAAGAAAATAACAGCAATGAATACGAACAGCGGACTGAACAGATTGGAGAAATAGGGGATAAAGTTCATGTAGTATTCAAAGATGATCTTATCCCAGGGAGCTTCATGCTCCATCAATTTATCCATTTTTTCGTTGAAGTCGAATACCACTGCAATAGAAATGATCAATGCAATAGCAAATACGTATGTCCCCAAGAACTTCTTGATGATATACCAGTCCAGCCGTTTTATAAATCGATTGCTTTTCATTTCTTATAATCTAGTTGATACTCTTTTGACCATCATCGGCTTCCAGGTCGAGAAATCTCCGGCAATAATATGCTTTCTTGCTTCTCCTGCCAGCCACAGATAGAATGCCAGGTTGTGTATCGAGGCAATTTGCATGGCCAGTAGCTCTTGCGCATGGAAAAGATGGCGCAAATAAGCCTTGCTGTACAACGTATCTACGCTGGAAGCCCCGTCGGCTTCGATGGGAGAGAAGTCGGTTTCCCATTTCTTGTTTCGCATATTGATAATGCCATCTTTGGTGAACAACATGCCATTTCGTCCGTTTCGTGTAGGCATAACGCAGTCAAACATATCCACGCCACGCTCTATTCCTTCAAGAATGTTGACAGGAGTTCCGACACCCATCAGGTAACGGGGTTTGTCTTTGGGAAGTATTTCATTAACAATCTCGATCATTTCATACATCTTGTCTACCGGTTCGCCTACTGCCAAACCGCCAATAGCGTTCCCGTCGGCCCCTTTGGACGCGATAAACTCTGCTGATTGTTTGCGCAGGTCGGGGTAGACACAACCTTGTACGATAGGAAAGAGAGCCTGGTTGTAACCATATTTAGGTTCCGTCTCATTAAAACGTTGTATACAACGGTCGAGCCATCTGTGCGTCAAACCTAATGACTTTTTGGCATACTCATAATCCGAGTCACCGGGAGGACATTCGTCAAAAGCCATCATAATGTCCGCTCCGATGGTGCGTTCTATGTCCATCACCTTTTCCGGAGTGAAGACGTGCTTGCTTCCGTCGATATGCGAACGAAATTCAGCTCCTTCTTCACGCAGCTTTCTGATTCCGGCCAAAGAGAATACCTGGAAACCACCGCTGTCAGTCAGCATCGGGCGGTCGAAACCGTTAAAACGGTGCAGTCCGCCTGCTTTCTCGATCACGTCCAGTCCCGGACGCAAATAGAGGTGATAGGTATTACCCAGAATAATCTGCGCCTGAATATCCTCTTTCAATTCGGTCAGATGTACTCCCTTAACCGTGCCCAGTGTGCCCACCGGCATAAAGATCGGTGTTTGTATCTGCCCGTGGTCTGTGGTAATCAGACCCGCACGGGCATTACTTTTAGTGTCTGTATATTGTAACTCAAATGTCATTCCTGGCTGGGTTTCTTAACAGATAAATCAATAGCATCCGCCACTTTCTCATTGGTCAGCGCAATGGCAAATACCTCTTTTATATCGTTTACATAGTGGAAAGTCAGTCCTTTCAGATAAATCTCCTGAATCTCATCTATGTTCTTTTTGTTCTCGGCACTCATGATGATTTCCTTGATTCCGGCACGCTTGGCTGCCAATATCTTCTCTTTGATGCCACCCACGGGAAGCACTTTGCCGCGAAGGGTAATTTCGCCTGTCATGGCAATGTTGGCTTTCACTTTTCTTTGAGTCAGGGCAGAAGCCAGAGAAGTAGCCATCGTGATACCTGCCGACGGACCGTCTTTCGGAATTGCGCCTTCGGGAACGTGGATATGGATATTCCAGTTGTCGAAGATTTCTTCGTCCAGATTCAGGATAGAAGCGTGTGCCTTGATATATTCAAGTGCCAGCATGGCAGATTCTTTCATCACATCTCCCAGGTTACCGGTCAGTGTGAGACGTCCGCCCTTGCCACGGCTCAAGCTCGTTTCTACAAATAAGATTTCGCCTCCGACGGCTGTCCATGCCAATCCGGTGACTACGCCTGCGTAATCATTTCCTTGATACTTGTCACGTGTATATTCCGGTGCTCCCAGGAAGTCATACAAATCCGACGGTTTGATTTCTGTCTTGGCGAAATAACCGTCCGTAGCATATTGACGGGCTGATTTACGAAGGATTTTACCAATCTTCTTTTCCAGCTCACGGACGCCGCTCTCACGGGTATATGACTCGATGATAGCTTCCAGTGTTTCTTTGGGAAGCTTGATATCTGTCTTTTTAAGTCCGTTGGCTTCCAGCTCTTTGGGAAGCAGATGCTTACGGGCTATCTCTACTTTCTCTTCCGTGATATATCCGCTTACCTCAATCAATTCCATACGGTCGAGCAATGGGCCGGGGATTGTGTTCAGGTTGTTGGCTGTTGCGATAAACAATACCTTTGAGAGGTCGTAATCTACATCCAGGAAGTTATCGTGGAAAGCAGTATTCTGTTCCGGATCGAGCACTTCCAGCAATGCGGAAGAGGGGTCTCCCTGACGGTCGGCGCTGACCTTGTCTATTTCATCCAGGATGAAGACAGGATTGGATGCGCCGGCTTTAATCAAACTCTTGATGATTCGTCCGGGCATGGCGCCGATATAAGTTTTCCGATGTCCGCGGATTTCAGCTTCGTCATGCACGCCGCCCAAAGACATACGTACATACTTCCGTTTGAGCGCAGATGCAATGGATTTTCCAAGAGATGTTTTACCTACTCCCGGAGGGCCATATAAGCAGATAATCGGTGATTTCATATCACCTTTCAGCTTTAATACAGCCAAATGCTCCAAAATGCGTTCTTTCACTTTTTCCAGTCCGTAATGGTCTTTGTTCAACGTCTTTTCTGCGTTTTTAAGGTTCAGATTGTCAGTTGTATACGTACCCCACGGAAGATTGAGCATGGTTTGCAGATAGTTAAGCTGTACGCTGTAATCCGGAGATTGTGGATGGGTGCGTTCCAGTTTAGCCAGTTCTTTCATAAATGTTTCCCTGACTTCTGCGTTCCAACGCATTCTTTCTGCCTTTTGGCGCATTTCTTCTATTTCTTGCTCCTGGCCGCCGCCACCTAGTTCATCTTGGATAGTCTTGATTTGCTGTTGCAGGAAGTATTCGCGTTGCTGCTGGTCGATATCTTCGCGGGCACGCATTTGGATGGATGCCTTGATTTCTGCCAGTTGCACTTCGCGGTTCAGGATTTCCAGTAAGTGATATGTGCGTTCACGTAATGAGTGGATGCTTAACAAGTCCATCTTCTCGTCTTTCTTGAACGGCAGGTTCGAGCAGATGAAATTGACTAGGAACATCGGACTGTTGATATTCTTAATAGCAAATGACGAATCCTGATGCATCACATCTGACGATTTGATATATCTCATTGTCAAGTCCTTGCAGGTTTCCACCAAGGCTTGAAACTCTTTATCGTCTTTGCTTGGAATGTCTTCTTCCAAAAGTTCTATTTCACCTTTCAGGTACGGATGAGTTTCGATAATGCTTGTCAGGTTCAGACGTTTCATTCCCTGAAGAATGACAGTCGTTGTCTGATCGGGCATTTCCAATATCCGCACAATTCGTCCTACGGTGCCGATGTTGTGCAAGTCTTCCAGCTTCGGATCTTCTGTATGTGCCGATCTCTGGCATACTACAGCAATATCCTTATGTTTCTTGTCGGCGTCGCGTATGAGTTTCAGAGAAGACTTACGACCCACTGTGATCGGCAGGAATACTCCAGGAAACAACACCATGTTACGTAGGGGGAGTACCGGAAGAATTTCACCAGATTTCACATTTACATCAAATGCCTGTTCGTCGTTCCCATCATAGTCAGTGATTAGCGAGAAGCTGTTATCGCTTCCATCTTCCAATAAATATCTTTCTTTCATCTTTTCGTTTTAATTTAGTTTATGTCATACTGATATGCATAAATCGTTTGCAAAGTTAATTGATTCTCTCTAATAATAAAGCACTGCGCAGAATAAAAACACAAAAACAATGCCAAAATATCGGCTTGTAGAGGGAGTATTCCATAATTATTATTTATTTTTGGCGATTTGCAATAAAATAGTAGAATAAAACAGCTTTAAGACAAACGGATAAAATGTCGAATCCTTATTTTCAATTTAAGCAATTTACAGTGTGGCACGATCAATGTGCCATGAAAGTTGGTACGGATGGGGTGCTTTTAGGAGCTTGGGCTTCGGTTGAGCGCGCGCGCCGGATATTGGATATTGGTACGGGGACGGGCTTGGTGGCTTTAATGTTGGCTCAACGCAGCTTGCCGGATGCAAAGATTGTGGCATTGGAGATAGACGAGGCGGCGGCCGGACAGGCCAGGGAAAATGTGGCTCGCTCTCCTTGGCAGGAGCGGATAGAAGTGGTGCAGGCTGACTTTAAGAAACACCGGTCTTCGGATAAATTTGACGTGATTGTTTCAAATCCTCCTTATTTTGTCGATTCGCTGGAGTGTCCGGATCGACAGCGAACTGCAGCGCGTCACAATAATTCTCTAACCTACGAAGAATTGCTGGAAGGGGTAAATAGGTTATTGGCAGCAGACGGACTTTTTACGGCCGTGATTCCGACAGATGTGGTTGATCGGGTAAAGGCGATAGCTTCTATGAATAAGTTGTATGCGATTCGTCAGCTCAATGTAATTACTAAGCCCGGCGGTATTCCAAAACGTACGCTGATTGCTTTTTCTTTTTCCAATCGGGAGTGTGTGGTAGAAGAGTTGTTGACGGAATTGGCGCGTCATCAGTATAGTGAGGAATATATAGCGTTGACGCGGGAGTATTATTTGAATATGTGATATGTAAGCCCCCGATAAAGTACCCGTATAAAAAAGAATCGCTATAGCAAATCGAACAAAGCTATAGTGATTCTGTATTTATATTCTTGTTTTTCGTTAGAGTATTATTAGAGTTCTTTGGAGTTTCCCGATTCCCAGCAATGGGGTAGCAGCTCTTTTAGGTCTTTCTCCTTGTTGGCTGCATAATACGGCAATAGTGCAATCACCTCCGTGAGCCATTCCCGGGGGTTAATGTTGGAGGCTTTGCATGATGCCAAGAGCGAACAGATTATGGCAGTGTTCTGCGCGGCTTCATGGTTTCCACAAAATAAGAAGTTTTTTCTTGATAAGGCTATCGGACGAATCGCATTTTCGGCCAGATTATTATCTATTTTAAGCCTGCCGTCTTTCAGATAATTCCTCATACGTGGCCAAAGTTGATACGCGTAAGCGATAGCTTGCCCCATCCGGCTTTTAGGAAGCACTTTCGGATAGGCTGTTTCCATCCATTTTTCCAGTTGCTCAAGTATGGGAAGTGCCTGTTCCTGTCTTCTAAGCATGCGTTGCTCATAAGTGAGTTCCTCCTGGTCGGCAATCTGTTCGATCCGATAGAGTTGCTGTATTTGAGCCAGAACATATCCGGCCAGGGATTCATTCTCTTCTTTGGCAACCTCGTAATGTCGCCTTATGTGGGCAAGGCATCCGACAAGGCACACCTCTTTCTTACCCGTCAAAGATGTTGTAGGCCGCATAGCCGTCACTTTGAAGATATCCTTTGAAGGTTTGTAATAATTTCCAGGCTGTTTCCTGTGAGCGGGAACCGTCATCATAATGAAAGAAGACCAATCCATCCATAACCGCCCTGACTATCCACAAGTATTCCTTAACCGCTTTATGATTCTGTTTGTTGATAACCGGTAATGTCGTTTCGTCCACCTGGATATAGTCGGCCTTCAATACCTGTTTCTTCAACTCTTCATAGAGAGGTTTAAGTAATTCACAGGCAGGTTTGAACCACCCCTGAAGCGTGTTTTCCGAGATCTTCAGGCCTAAATGGTGAAACTCACGCACCTGACGATAGAATGGTACATGATATTCATATTTTTGCAAGAGGATTTCAGTGAGCAGGCTGGCACCGGGAAGTCCCTTGTAGATAGGCAATAGCGGAAGAGGGGCTATAATAACACTGCCCTGATGCCCCTGAGGCAAACTTATATTGTCTTTCAGGCCATACTTGGGACGTATGATCTCTTTTACGTATAATTTGCCCGGTTCAAATTCAAGTGTACGTGTGCGTTCCTCGCCTATGCGCTTGTATTTATCCGGATCGACTCCTTCGGGTTCTATGACAATCTCCACTACAGGAAGGCCATCCAACATGTTGCGGTTCTGACGCACTTTCTTTTTGGGAGTCGTCGAGCAGACAGGTTCTTGGGCTGCGGCTTCTTCCGGTATTTCGTGTTCCAACGGCTGAACAGGTGGATCGAACAGTGATAGCTGGTTCGGATCCAGATGGGCTAATTTCTCGCTCTTACGGCCGAATAACTGACGATTTAACCAGGCTACCTGAGCCAGCAGTTCCTGAAGCTTATTTTGCAGCTGTTCGTTCTGCCGGGTCAGACGCTCGATTGACTCAGACTGGGAGCTATTAGCCTGCTGGAGTGTGGCCACCAAAAGTTCTAATGTTTCTGTCTGAGTCATTCGTCATACCTGTTTTGAACAATACAAAAATACAGAAAAGCAACCGTATAATCAAGGTTTCACCTGCTGTTTTTCAGTACTGCATGTCACTTTTTCGTAACGCTTTCAGACGTTTGAGCCTTTTGGAAGGTTCGTCGTTGATTCCCTCTACCATCAGAACCAGGTCACGCCACTGCATAGGGTACGACTTGCTTTCTTTGTCATAAGAGGGAAGGCGGAAAGTGCCTTCTTCAAGTCGTTTTATGTACAAAACCAGTCCGCCATCTTCCGCGTGTAGCAGTTTCATTGTAGTGCGCTGGCGGTTGATAAAGATAAACACATCACCTAAACGGACATCATATCCCATTTTATCATGAACAACCCCGCATAATGAGTTCATACCTTTACGCATATCTGTCTTACCCGGACAGAGAAAGTAGCGCATCGTGTCATTCAGGCAAAACATGGCGATTGCAGAGTTGAGTGAGCAATTGCATGGCCGCCTGGGATTCAGCCATACCACTGAAGTGGGCGATAATACCACCGGGGAACTCTATCCGGATCTCACCCGTTTGTATAGCGCCACTATCACAGGCAGAGTGGGAAGCAGGTGAAGAGGTGAGGCTAACCGGTGCAAACTCCTCTAAAGAGGAAGAATGCCTATCCATATGATAACGCCTCGATAGGCCAAACTTTCCTTTCCAATAGTAAAAGCTTGATTCGGTATAGGCTTCATTTATACAGAAGTCTTTTATCGTCAAACCGCTACGCTGTTGACGAGACAGGATTTCAATGAATTCTTCTTTACTCATTTTTTGCATAGTCTTTTTTCTGGCAAAGATCGAGACTTAAAGATACAAAGACAACGGGTACTTTATCGGGGGCTTACTTTTAAATATGCTGCACCTGGAGGGATGTCTTATCGATGTATTGATGGATGGGTAAATTATACTTTGAAGATTCAAGTAAGAGATGGACGATATAAAGTAACAATGGGGGATTTTAATCATGAGACGAGTGATTTGGAGTGGAAAAAGACATGGAGTTTTGGACTTATAACTGATAGAGAAAAGTATAAAGAAAAGGGTATGCAGGATAAACGATGGACTAAGACGTGGCCGGACTTAAAACTGAAATGTGAAAGGGAGTATATGGCAATGATAGTCTCATTATCGGATGCAACTTCTGGTAAAAGTCAGATACTTGACACAAATAATGACTGGTGAATACATCGACATTTAAAAGAAAAGTGACACTAAAAATGCTACTTTTCTTTTGCACTCTCAAATTTTATCCGCATATTTGCAGAGTCAAACAGTTTATCACTTAATGATACCGGATTGAGCAACGGATAATGCTCACGAAATTCGAGGGCTTTTTTTATGCCCTTACTTATCATTTTTCTGATACTCGGAAAATGATACATATGAAATGGCGGTTGCCTTTCCCATTCTTCTTTTGCTCTCTGGAGTTAATTGATGAACTGTTTGACGACACGGGAAATGGCAGCCGTTTTTTTCTGCCTAATAGTCAAACAGTTCATCAACATGAAAAAAGAAAAGAAAGTCCTCACCAAATGTGTAGAGGCAAAGAAAGTCAAAGAATTTTTCAACGAAATTAGTGATTTAATTACTTCCGGACACGATAAAGTCTGGACGAGTAAAGATGAAAACGGTGAAATGAATTTCATCGTAGGTAATAGCCGTGTGAATATACGTATCAATGCTTCAATGATGAAAGGAGGTACATTATGAAACGGGATAAATCTATAACTAATAAAAACATCTTTGTGACAAGTGAACGTAAACATACTGATACTGAATCAGGAGAATATAACTATAATATCAGTTATCTAGGTAACTATGAATTGTGTGAATTGACAGCTGAAGAAGTTGTTGAATTAATAGCTTGTTTGCAAAATGCACTCCAATCTAATGGAGAGAAAGGAGTTAAACTATGAGTAATCCGATATTTAAAATTATAAAAAGCTGTAGTTATTCAGGTGGTATAAAGTGCATGGAAGAATATACTATTGCTTTATATTCTAAATATATATGCACTTGTGCTAGGGAAGAACTAATAGAACTTCGTAATCAATTGGATTTAGCTTTGAATGACCAAAGAATAGTTGTAAACGAGAAAAGAGATTCAGATGAAAGACAGTGAGATACATTATTTCCTTTCAGGTTTAAAAGACCTACGCGAATTATTTTTAGTCATTGATGAAATTGAATCAGAGACAGGCATGACACCTGATGTGATTAGATACGGAGATAAAAAACTGAAATATAGTAGCAAAGATGGTAAATCTCTGAAAAATGGAGATTTAAACGAGGAAATATATATAGAAAGAAATTTGATTCCTGCTAAATGACTATTTCAAATTTTGAGTTTGAAATAGTCACAAAAAGTCCCGATTGTATTTACAGTCGGGACTTTTTTGTGTCCTTTTTTAAGGTCGAACTCAGACGTAATTTTGCATATAAAGTTTAAGATATATGGGATTGAATAAAAGATTGTATGAAGAAAAGCAAAATAGAAAGGTTAAATATAATCGAATGCCCGATAATAGGTGGCCTCTTGATGTGACTATCGAAGGAGATACAGGAATGACTCAACAGTGGGAACGGCAGCAAGATACAAAAGCTGTAGCGTTATTCAATAAGAAAATTCGAGCGTGGGGAGCAAAAGTAGATAGTGCGCTTCGAACATCAATTGGAATTCACATAGAGGAGGATAAAGAACTGTCAAAAAGTCTAAAACAGAATTATAGACATTTTGGAAAGTCTCCTAAGAGAGGTGAAGAAATCACAAGTATTGGATTTAGATTTAGAGAAGAAGGGATATTTGTGCATTTAGGTGTCGGAAAGGGATATAACATGGAAGGAGGGACGCGGGTCATAACTAAAAAAACAGATAGAGAATGGCGGAGACGTCCTAAACCATGGTTTAATTCTATCATAGAAAAACATATTCCAGAATTAGTTGAGATAGTGAAAGAATATTGTGGCTCATTAATAATAAATACAACTAGAATTTATATAAATAGAAATGGCTGAAATAAAGGAGAAAATTGGAGGCTTCCGGTTTGTTGATGCTGGAGTAGGTACCTATGCCATCAATATGAGTTTAGGTAACAATGAACTAAGTAGTTTTTTTAATGGTTCTTCCTCCAACTGGGATGGTGATCCGGTGACAATAGCCGGAGTTCGCGTTGTTCCCTGGGGAATTGATAATAATCTTCCGAAGACAGTACGTGACATTCTTGAAAAGAATAATCTGGGACCGGGCATTTTGGATCGCAAAACAGGTTTGATGTATGGTCAAGGTCCGATGCTTTATCGGGTGAATGTAGTCAACAACGAACGTGTGCAAGAGTGGTTGATAGATAATGAGATACAGGAATGGCTTGATACATGGGATTATCGGAGTTATATTCGTAATGCTTTTGTAGAGTACAATCACATGAAAGGAGTATTTGTGAAATACTATGCAGCCAAATCAATCCGGATCGGTAAACCGTGGATAACCCGTTTGGAAGCCCTTCACAGTACAGATTGCCGGATGGTATGGCCGGAGAATGACAGCCGGAGATTGGAAGATGTGAAACAATTTCTTATTGGGGATTTTGACAGTTATACCAGTAAGAGGATGATGTTGTATAGCATCTTCGATAAATGGAATCCTTCAGCTACGGAAACCGCTGTGAAATATCATAGTATGCGTAGTTTTGGGCGCAATATGTATGCGATTTCCAGTTTTCATGGTTCGATTCCCTGGCTATTGGATGCTAATACCCTTCCGGAAATAATCCAATATCTAAATGAGAATATGATTGCATCTGCATACATTGTTCATGAGCCGGAAGAGTATTGGAGGCAGAAAGAAGAAATGATACGTGCCATGCACGAAGAATGGAGAGAAGCACAGATATACGAAGAAATAGACCGTTTGCGGGATGAACTTACCAAGAGGATTGCAGATGTCATGGCCGGTAAAAAGAATGCAGGTAAATTCTTCACTTGTGTGGACTTTGTGGATCAGGACGGAAACCTGCAATCATGGAAAATCGAGCCAATCGAAATGAACGTAGATAAATACATCGCAGCACAGGCGGAAATATCAAGGATAGCTGATAGCTCTACTACAAGCGGCTTTGGATTGAATCCTGCGTTATCCAACATCATCATCGACGGCAAAGGTGACAGTGGCAGCCAAATGCTATATGCATTAAAGATTTTCTATGGGGCTGATACACAAATCCCGGAGGAAATAGCGTTGGAGGCCCTGAATGATGCGGTCCGAATAAACTTTCCACATAAGAAAGGTCTTTTTATTGGTATGTATCGCAAGGTTATCAATAAAGAGGATAATGTAACGTCAGATAAACGGGCAGCAAATCAGGTGTAATTATGAAAAACAGACAGATAGATTTTCCGGATTGTTGGGAGGAAGTTCTTCCTGCAGAGTGGTTATACTTGCTTCGCTTGCGTCAGAAATTGATTGAACGCCCTAAAATAACTTTAATGGACGTGAAACGAGAGTGGTGCCGTTTTGTTCTTTCCAATCGTGGCATCCGGAGAAAGAGCAGCATTGATTATTATGTTTTGATTGATGAATTAGCGTTGACGCTGGGATGGATGTGGAGTGAAGGTAAAGGGGGGAAAGAGGTTGAACTTATCTTTTCAAGTACAAAGAATCTGTTACCTGAATGGAAACAATATAAAGGTCCGCTTTCTCATGGCAGTGATTTGACATTTGGGGAATTCCGTAATGCGGTTATGATGATGAATGGCTACAATGATACACAGGACCCTTCTTTATTGCAAGCCTTATGCGGTATTCTTTATCGTTGTCCAGGAGGAAAAATAGGAAAGTCTGATTTTGATGGTAAATACAGGGAAGAATTTAAGCAGGAACGAATAAATTTCTATTCAAACAGGATTAGGATGATGCCGAAGCAGGTTCAGTGGGGAGTATATGCATGGTTTGCTTTCTTCTGTCACTATTTGCTTACAGGCACATTTATTATTGATGGAATAGAGATTTCGTTCGAATCCATCTTTACCAAAGAAACACAGGACGCGAACACGCCCAAGGAGCAAAGTCTGGGAATGAGTGGAATTCTGTTTTCCGTAGCAGAATCCGGAATTTTTGGAAATATAGAAAAAGCGGATGATACATTATTACTCCGCGTAATGATGAAGTTGCTGGATGATAAATACAAAGCAGATGCTTTATTAAAGCGTAACAAATAAATGATATAGTATGATATTCAATAAGGATGATAATGGTAGTAGGGAACTACGGGAACTGACTGGGAATTATTATGCAAATAATGATTTCAATAAAATCATAACTGATATTGAGTTGGCAACAGAGGAAATTTCCGCATTGATTGGTGTTGAACTATACAAAAAAGTGGAAGGCTGGTATAAAGAGACAAAAGAGGATGCAGATCAAGACCTTATAAAGAAAGTACAACGGCCTATCGCTTTGTTGGCTACATTACGTATGTACCAAAAAAATGATCTAAGTCATGAAGATGATGGGCGTAAATTCAAAATCGCTACAGATAACAGTGAAAAGCTCCCTTGGGAATGGCAATTAGATAGGGATGATGCCCGGCATATGGAAGATTATTATAAAGCAGTAGACGCTTTGATACGTTATCTCAATACTTCTGAAATTAAGGAATGGAAGGAGGGCCGGACTTATAAAATGTCTCAGCTATTACTGATACGCAGTGGAGCGGATTTTGACACCTATTTTCCTATTGACAAGAGCGAGCGTACTTTTATGTTATTGCTGCCATTCATCAAGGAGGCACAATTGCTTTATGTGAAAAAGGCATATGGAAACGGGTGGAATGCACTCTTGACTATGAATGAAAATAATGAAGCGCATTTTGCAGCTTGCAAAGCTGTTACATTATTGGGAATGAGTATTGCCCTAAAACGTATGCAACTGAAAATTATTCCAGCAGGAGTAATCAGGGGATATGTGTCTGCAAGTGGTGCAATGGAGAGCGATCCTGCATCTATTGAGGATATCAAGTTATTATCCGAATGGATGAATGATGATGCTATGGTTTGGATTGATGAGATGAAGAAGGCAAGAGACGGTGGAGCGGTCACCTATAATCTGTTACCAGAGAATGATAAACATAACAAATACATGAGATTATGAATGTGATTCAAAGACCTAGAGCAGAAGAGTTCTGTGCTACGATGCAGGATTATATTATAGATACGGATTCTACCATAACTTTCTCTGTGCAGTATGGAGGTAAAACGGTTTTGGAAGAGGAATATGTTCCGGATGCCAACTATCAGGTAAGAGTGCGAAAACTGGGCAAATTCTGTGAGTTGGCTTTATGGGGAGTATGGTGTGCTGGAGAAGCAAGTTGGCAGACAAATGCTGCTGGTACCTTTACTTTCTTTATCAATGGACTACAAGATTCACAAAGTTATGTGATGTTTAGCCGGCTGCAGACAAAAAAAGAGGCATCGGCTCCAGGATGGTTGAGTGAGGTTCGGGAGAAAGTGACACGTAATGGTGCAATGGAGTATGCAAGTAGCGTATTTACAGATGGTGATAAAGTGTTATTGAATGTCCGTACTTTATCCGGAGCGGTTTATCCGGAACAACTATATGTACATAAAGGGGAAAAAATGCCTGTAACTTTGGATGTAAGTATGGAAAGGGTTGGGAATATTCTTCCAGATATAAATGAAATGATCCGTAGTTATGAATTGGTGAAAGGAAGTGATGTTTTTAAGTTTTTGGTAGATCAGACGAGATATGAAGAGGTTCAACGTTTCCGGTATAAAAACGTATATGATATGCCGGAAACAATGACTACCGTAGGCGGTATGACTATGAAAGGCAATGATGAGAGTGATACGGCGAAGATGTTTGGTGTAGATCGTAAATTCGGAGTAAAACCAAAGGATGAATATACAGTTAGTAGTGGGGTTATTTTCCTGCAGAGTGATTATAAGTTATGGCATAATCTGTTGAATGCCCAAGAAGTAGATATCTGGTATGAAGATAGTTGGTTCCCTATTATTGTGACAAAACAGAATTATGAACGTAGCTTTAACCGTAGCATACTGAAAGCTATAGAATTTACATTTAAAATGGCAGATGTTGAACAGAATAACTTAATTTAATTATGATAGATATCATCCGGTTCAGAGAACTAATGGTGGAGCTTCAGGTTAAAGTTAATCAGAAGAGCGAAGATAAGATTGATTGTTGTTTCCTGGCAGTTAAAGAGGAACACATGGTCAAGAAACTCAAGGATAAAACAGGGGTACTTCTGTGTGCCAATTATCCCGATGCGGAAGGAGATTCTAAAAACAAAGATAACTGGCAGGAGGATAATCAGGTAATCTTCTTTATTTGTGAAAAAATTGCTTCCGGTAGTAAGACTGACGAGGAAGAATTGCTCCATTATGCCAAGTTACAGCGAATTATGTGTGTATTGAAAGAAATAATTCGGCAGGATGAATACTGCAATTATCTTTCTGTAGGAAGTAAAATGCGGACAGAATGGGAATATTCTATGTTTGGAGGATTCAATGGATTGAGTTTGGGATTAACGATAGCAGACTATGACTGAATTATATATTGATGGGACTTCGGTGGTACTTCCTGCCGACTTTAGCACTTCTGTAAAACGTGAGAATCCTTTCTTTACAAAGAATGGGGAGTATACGTATGATATTACTCTTCAGCTTAGTAACTCAATTAATGCAGACTTATATGAACATCTGAACAGATTGAACTCTATTGCCGAACTAAAGACCAAGAGACAGGCTGTATTGGTCGCTGATAACCGGGTGTATTGCAATGGTACGGAAATCATAACGGGATGGACAGATTCAACAGTATCCATACAAATAGCTTCGGGAAACTCCGAATTGAATTCTTTCATTGGAAACGATTTGCTTGTATCATCATTGGATATGGGAGAAGATGAAATTCCAACAGGCATTATCAATAACTTGGTAAAACGCATATATCCGGACGTGGATTATTGCATACCTCCTGTAATGACAGACAAGGGTGTGATTAATGGATGGAGGGTAGCTGTAACTGTTGTTACTACTTCAAAGCCAACTATATCTCCCAACTATTTGAGAGAAACAGGAGTGGATATTTATCTGCAACCGTATCTTTGCGCTTATATTAGAAAGTTAATGAAAGCACTTGGATATACAGTTTTGACTAATCAGCTGGAAGATTCGGAGTGGAATTTGCTCTATTTGCCACAAAATGGGCACCCCAACCAATATGCAAAAATGTTTCCCGGATGGACTATAAATGAACTCATCACGGAATTTGAGAGTTTTTTTAATCTGTGTTTTCTTGTCAATAATAGAAAGAAGGAAGTTTCTATACTGTTCAGGGCAGAATATTTTAAAAATGCACAGGTTTGCCATGTTCAGCAAGTTGTAGATGAATACGAAACAGAAGAGGGGGAGAACGACAAAGACCCTTCTCAAAGTAATGTGTTGATAGAACCGACTGACAGTGAATATTACAAGCCACAGCATATAGATAAAAATATTCTTTCTTCTGCGACCCGAAAGGATTTTGATACAGTACTGGAATTCACTCAATTTGTAGAAAGTATTAGCTCATCCGGATATCAGGCTGTTAAAAACTATCTGTTTTATACACATGATAGTTGCCGGTACTACATTACGGTGCCTGATGATTCGAATAGGGGATGGCACACAGATGAAGTAAATATGTTTGGTGATGTTCTTCGGGAGCAGAGTGAAAATGAAATTAAATTAAACATTATGCCTTCCGATATGACGAACTATGGTATAGAACGGATCACTTATGAGAGTGGTATGGAGCCGGTATTTATGCCCGACTCTGAACGATCACTTGTAACAGTTCCAAAAATAACCGGAAGCAAGATTGGTACCAGTGATGAAAGTAATGGTATTTATGAGTTAATACAAAGCGGAGAAAACATCCCTACGGAAAAAGATAAGAATCAACAAAAGATTTCTGTATCATACTACAAAGGAATGTCACCGATGACTCTTTACGTAAAGCGCAAAGATGATAAGGATTTTAATCCTAAAGTTTTCACGATTGATTACCCTCATTCTTTTAACTGTGAGGACACCCCATATACAGGTAATTTGCGCTTAGCATATTTAGATAAAATGCTCTATTCACGTATGTACGATATTGATTATAAGCACGGCATCAAGATAAAGAGTTATGATGTTAACGTTTATGATACGCGGAATATATTTGAAATCCGGAACAAACGTTATGTCTGTAAAGAGATAGAGGATGTTATCAATGCTGATGGAAGGTCTGGAGCATGGCAAGGCACATTCTATCCGATTCGGATTAGTGATGTAGAAGCGGAAAAACGGTGGATTCTGACAGATGGGAAATGGAGGGACGGCGGTATATGGCTGGACAGTGGACGATGGTTGGATGGCTAGATCATAAGGCTCGCAAATACAAGTGTGGGCCTTTTTCGTGTCCTTTTTTAAGGCTTCTTTGGAGGGTACTTTTGTGTATTAATTAATTAGTTTATGGGAATTGGTATTAATGACTTTAGAATAGCTATTCGCATTGATAATGCCGAAGCAAAGCAAAAATTAGTTGAAACGAAAGACGTTATTTCTGTTTTAAGAAACGAACTTTCTAAAATGGAGACTGATGGCAAAAAAGACACAGCAGTTTATATAGAGAAAAAAGCAGCTCTTGATAAGCTTAATAATGAATATAAAGAACATAAAAAGGTTGTAGGACTGACCGGTCTAACTTATGATGAATTGAGAAAAGGAGCACGGACATTGAAAGTGCAAATGGATCGTTCAATTCCTAATAGTGAAAAATGGTTGTCATATCAACGCGATTTGAATTTAGTAGAAGAACGATTGAAAATATTGAGAGGACAAATTGATTCTACTGAAATGTCTCTGTCGAAATTTCCCAGTGGGTTTAACAAATATGCTGCCATCGGTGCGAGTGTAATTGCTTCATTGACAGGAATAACCTTGACCGCTCGTAAATGTGTGGATGAGTTTGCACAGATGCAGGAAGCGGAAAGCCAGGTGCGTAAGTATACAGGTATGACGAGTGAACAGGTTGCTGATTTAAACGAGGAGTTTAAGAAGATGGATACCCGTACTGCACGTGAACGTTTAAATGAGCTCGCAGGAGATGCCGGACGACTTGGAATAACAGCGAAAAATGATGTTTTGGAGTTTGTAGAAGCTGCTAATATGATTGATGTTGCACTTGGGGAGGACCTAGGACAGGATGCTATCAAGAATATTGGCAAGTTGGCAGATATGTTTGGTGATAGCGAACGTTCAATGAAAGAAAATATGTTAGCTATCGGTAGTGCAGTGAACGAAGTTGCACAAAATTCTAGTGCTGCTGAACCTTATTTGGTGGAATTCAGTGCGCGCATGGGAGGAGTTGCAAAACAAGCAAAACTATCAATTACTGATGTCATGGGATTTGCTTCGGCGCTCGATCAAAATATGCTTCGTAGTGAGATGGCCAGCACTGCTTTACAAGGATTGATCTTAAAATTATATCAAGAGCCTGCAAAGTACGCGAAAATAGCTCGAATGGATGTTAAGCAATTCACAACGCTGATGGAGACGGATGCTAATGAAGCTGTTCTTCAGTTCCTTGCTAGTTTGGGAAAATTAGGTGGTATGGATAAAATGGCACCTGTTTTAAAGGAAATGAAGTTGAGTGGTGCTGAAGCGGCCGGAGTTATCAGTGCATTAGCTAGCAATATTGAGAAAGTCCGTAAAGAGCAGGAAACAGCTAATCAGGCGTTCATTGATGGTACCAGCATCACAAATGAGTATAACGTACAAAACACAACGGTTCAGGCAGAGCTGGATAAAGCTAAGAAACATTTTAAGGAAATCCGGATCGAACTTGGAGAACGGTTACTTCCAGTTATGAAATACATGGTGAGTACCGGTAGTCTTACAGTCAAAGGATTAGTTAAAATAGTATCCATATTTAGTAAATATAAAAATGCAATTATACTTGCAACATCTACCATTGCAGGATATACAATTGCTGTCAATGCTTCGGTTATTGCAGATAAAGCTAAAGTACTTTGGACTGGTAAAATTGTCACGGGGCTAAAAACTTTATATAGTGTTGCAAAAGCACACCCATGGGGATTACTTCTAACAATAGGTGCATCCCTCATTGGTTTACTTATTGATACTAATAAACAGTTAAGTGAGAGTGAACGTCTGGAAAGAAAACTTCAAGATATTCGTAGACGATCTGTTTCTATTGTAAATCAAGAAGCTGCATCAGTTAAGGATTTCTTAAATATAGCTAGGGATGAGAAAAGAAGTAAAGAGGAGAGGGAGGCTGCAATAAAAAGATTAAATGAACTATCTCCTGAATATTTGGGTAATCTTACTTTAGAGAAAATAAATACAGAGCAAGCCACTAATGCTGTAAATGCCTATATTGATAGTTTACTTATATTAGAGGAGAATAAAACAAACTCAGCAGAAAGTATCTGAATTGAATGACCAAAAAAATGATATATTAAAGAATGGTCCAGATAATGGTTTTTTAGAGGATATTGAGGCTGGCGCTGCTAATATGTTGAATGGATTTAAGCAGTCTCTAGGTTTAATGACAGATTCATGGGCTGACAATGTTTTGGATAGATATATAAATAAAGGTGTTAATCAAGTGAGAGCTATTGATAACGAGGTGGCTCTACTAAATGCGCACATGGAAGAATCTCGTAAGAAATTGATAAAAATAGAGGTAGAAAAGAATACAGAAGGAGTTCCACCTCCACCGGATGGCGAAGACAAAAAGCCTTGGACTACTCGTTTGCAAAATGCAGAAAACGCATATAAAGAAGAATTATTATTGCTACAAAAGAGTTCTGATGCGTTAGCCAGAACGGAGAATGAATATCAGTTGGATGCTCTTCAAAAAGAACTGGAATTTCAGGTTGAAAGGTTGGCAATCATCAAAAAGTATCAGTCAAGTGAAAAAGATAAGAAACATCTGGCTGAATTGGGTAAATTGGAAAGTGAGGCACAAAGCGCAATTTATAATACACTAAAAAAAGTCAGAAGAAACTCGTCTCAACTTAATTAAAGAATATCGGGACAGGAGGCTGAATACTGTTAATGCTGGAGAGAAAAATATTCTGCTTGAACAGTCTAAACTCAATGATAGTGGTGAGCTGACAGAAAAAGATTATAAAAATCGCCTTTTAGCTATTGAGATTGCCTCTCTATATTCCAGACTCGAAATAGCAAAAGATTATAAAAACGATGTTGCTGAACTTGAATTCCAAAATGGAGAGGTCAAAGCCAAAGCCTTAAAGGAGGCAGGGGATAACATTCTCAATCTTGAACAACAAATTAGTGATAAACGTAATAAGATCATTCGGGATAGTGCTAATCAAATTCAGAATTTCAGTAGCCAGTTTAACAAGATGAACGGTTTGGCTTCCGCAGATCAACAATTGGCAGCGTTGGAAACCTTTTATCAATCTCAATTAGAACTAGCTCGAAAGAATGGGTTGGATATTACTCTTCTTACGGTTGTATATGAAGAATCGAAGAGAAAAATTGAGGAAAAAGGAGCGAAGGATAGGGCTACTGTTATACAAAAATATGAGTTGGACGCTGCCGAGGATATTAGAGATTTAAAACTGAAAGCTCTTGAGGAGGAACATAAAAAAGGGCTGCTTTCAGAGGAAGAATACGAAATAGCAAAAAATAAAATCAATAATGAATAT
>NC_021017.1:616676-626262 GCF_000210075.1 Bacteroides xylanisolvens XB1A | reverse complement strand
GAAGGATACAACTAAGTTAGAAGAAGAGAAAGAAGAGGCCCTAAATCAGGTAAAGAGGAAATATGCAGACAAACAATTTGCCGTATCGGTTTTACAAATTACTGCAAGTACTGCTGTTGCTGCAATGGAAGCATATAAGGCAATGGCCGGTATTCCTATTGTTGGTCCGGCTCTTGGTGCCATTGCAGCTGCGGCAGCTGTAGCTAGTGGTGCGGCACAGATAGCTGTAGCCAAACAGCAACGGGATGAAGCGAAGGGCTTGAAGTCCGGTGGTTATTCTGATGAATATGTTGAAGGATATACTAAAACAGGAAATCCGGATGATGTTTCTGGAGTTATTCCCGTTCATAAAAATGAATTCGTGACCAATCATGAGGGAGTAGAGAATCCTCATGTGCGCCAATTTCTTGATGTTTTCAATGTTGCGCAAAAGAATGGAACAATCCGAATGTTGAACACTACACAAATTTTAGAGCAGGTACGTACTAAAAGTGGTAAATATAGTGGTGGTTATTCTGATGATTCAGTATCTTCTTCCTCCCGATATACTGTTAGCGGTCATATCATGGACGAAGAGACATTGCGTAAACTATTCGTTCTTTTGAATACGAATAATGATTTGCTTCAATCTATTCTTGAGAAAGATTTAATTGTTGATTCGCGAGCTGTTCGTGATGGGATTAAAAAATTAGAGAGAATGGAAAGGAATGTGAGTCGTGGTTAGTGTCCTTTTTTAAGGCAAGAAAGGAGAGTATATTTGCAATGTGTTTGTTATAGAGGAGTATTTGCGTCGGGAGACGCTTTCCTGTCACAAGTTTAAAGTTAAAACTAAATGAAACTAGCCCCAAAATCCGTGAGGACTTGGGGTTTTTTATTGTCCTTTTTTAAGGCTTATCTGGAAGGTACTTTTGTAGTATGGAAATATATGAAGCAATTCGTCGAATGAAAGAGAAAAGCGAACGGGGAGAAGTCTTCTCATTTGCTTTTATGAGTTATAGTTATGAACGTAATAAAAGTCAGGGCATAGTCAAGGTTGAGCATGCCCGACTTCGTAAGCAAAGCACTTTAGAAACAAATCGCTTTGCTGACTATATGCTGAATTTTATAGATACAGATACTCTTGAATATGGAATGTGCTGGCAAATTCTATTGTTAGAATTTGATGGAAATGAATTAGAACTTACATAGTGCGTGATGGATAATAATTATGAAAATATAGTCCCGTGGAACGGAGCGAATGATACCGGACGTGACGTACGGCTCAAGCTGCAGAGAAACTTTGCCAAAATTGTAGTAAACTTCCAGGAATTAGATGGGAAGTTTACTACTGTTGATGATTTATTTGATTTGATAGCACAGGAACTGGATAAAAAACTTTCTAAGGTAGATAGTGACACAGCCGCCGGATTAATTACTTTTTTGAAAGGTCTTGTTTCTGAAGGACTTATAAAAGCCCAAGAAGGCATTGAATTAGGCGACTTTCTTTCTGGTATTTTAGGCAGTGGCGGATGCTTCAAGGTAAATCCTCAAAACGGCAAAACATATATTGAGGCGGATGAAATTTATATCCGCTTAAAAGCTGTTTTTGATACTCTCGAAATTCGTCATTCCACTCATGTTGGCGGGCAACAGATATTGTCTCCTGCCGGAATGACGTGTATTCGTGTCGAAGAGTACGATACTTATTACCGTTGCTTTATGAAAGCTGATGACGGAAGTAAAGCTGTACAAAATCTTTTTGCAGAAAATGATCAGGCCCAATGCCGTGATATAAATGTTAAGGAAGGCATCTATGATAATGTCAGTAATCAATATTATTGGCGTTTAGTCGTTGGCGTTGGAGATGATTATATAGACTTGAGTAAGGATGATTGCGATACAGGGAGTACTGTTCCGGCTGCTGGTGACAATATCTGCCAACTTGGGAACCGTCTATATAAAGAGAGGCAAAATGCTATTGTTATCTCTTCCTATGGTTCTGATTCTCCCTCATTTAAACAATATGCCGGAATCGATTCCTATTCTCTTGAAGGTAGGGAAGTAACAGTGTTGTCCCCATCCGGAAATGAGCTTTCCGGTAAATTACATATTCAGCCCGGTTCTACCGGTTGGCAGAGTCTTGACGGGTTACCGGAAGGAATTAAAGAGGCGGCAGATAGTGCGATTGGCGGCATTGAATTTGGAAAGAATAATCTGTTACGTAATTCCGGTTTTACAGGTGACTACCAAACGGCTAACTTGAATTCGGACACTTCTCTTGACGTAACATCGGAGTTGTATTCTCCATCTCTGAAATATTGGGATGTTGTTAATGCTGTTGCGCAGGAATCCGAAATCTCCATGTCGGGGAAAGAGGTTGTCATAAAGTCCGGCAGTATGACGCAAGCCTTATTCTATAGAATTATTCCAGGGGAATCATATATCTTTTCTTTTTATGGTAAAGGAACAAGTGTAACATTTTCGTGTGGCGGTTATGCGGAAACAATCCCTCTGACAGATGAGTACAAACGTTATATCTGCCGTTTTAAGACACTTTCTGCGGGAAGTATTCTATCTATCCACTCTGTAACAGGTAGTTTCTGCGAGCTACAGCTGGAAAGGGGGACTGTTCCATCATCATGGGGGGCATCCATGATGGATAACACTTCTGAACTGGCCCATTATCAAGAATTGGAATATCTTACGTCAGCAATAAAAGACGGTTCAGTAGATATTCTTGGCGGTCTGGTACTTGCTAATATACTGCAGTTGGGTAATTATAAGGATGGCCGGATGCAAAGAGTGACGGCAGGTATCAGTGGTATATATAATAATGACGATGACGTGTTTGCGTTTGGGGGTGGTACGCTTGAACAAGCGATTTCAACAGTTGCAAAGTATAAAGACAATCCATCTTATCAACCTACCGATGAGGAGCTGAACAGTATTGCAAAGATTGTTTTTACCCATGGTGGGCGCACAATTCTGAACGATGTTGTTTTACGCGGATACATTTATGCTTTGGGTGGTGTCTTTTCTGGAAAGGTCTCTATTGCAAATGAGAAGATTCTTTTGAATGAGGACGGTAGTGGTTGGCTGGCGAACAAGGCCATTATGTGGGATAAAGATGGTAAAGCATATGGAGATTTGTTTGATAAACAATATGCAATGAATACCAATTATGTAGAGTTGCCTACTGTACCTAAAGGTTCTATTAAGCAAATTATATTACCTTATTATGTTCTTAGGGCAATATTAACATACGAAATTAAGTTTGCAAATCAAAGTGATTTTATTGTTTATAAAGAAGGTACAAACACGAGAGTTGTAACGGGGGATACACAAATTAGCTTTGGTAAATTAGGACATGGCATTATTAGACTTACAGGTATTTGCTTTGATGCAGATTCTTCCAATACAAGATGGGTGGCAGAAGATATAAATTTTGGTTTAAATGGATAAGTGAAATTGTCGTATGGAACTAAACGAAATAAAAAAAACGGCTAGTTGGGGAGATGTTGCTACCTCGATTAATGAAAATTTTCAGAAGACTTCAATGGAAATTGAATCCTTAAAATCTTCTTTGAAGTATTTCAAAGGATATTTCACTTCTGAAAGTAGCCTGAAAGCAAAAATTCCCCTTCCACGTGTCGGGGATTATGCCTATGTTGGCAATTCCTATCCGGGAATAGTGTATGCTTGTGATGTATCCGGAATATGGTACAGTACAGGGAAATCCCCGGCTGATACCCCCGGTGTCGACTTGAATGATTATGCGAAAAAGGAAGAAACGGATACTATTAAGGCTCAAACCCTGAATAACGCTTCTGATATAGGGCGCTTGACTAACAGTGTCAACACGGTGCAGGAATCCGGTTTCCACTTTCCTGATTCATCGGGTAAAGATGTAATGAACTATACCGATAAAGGTTTTGATGTTGCTAAGGTTTCAGCACACCTTTTGTCACTCATTCTTTCAACGGGAGTAATATCGGAAGAGATGCTGTCTGACGAAGTAAAAGAGTTAATAAATACACTGAATCTGGGCGAAGCGCCCGGTACAGCCTATGAGGGTGACAAAGGAAAGGCTAACGCTGATGCGATAAAAATACTTGATGCTTCGATAAAGGCTATGAATAATTCTCTTGAATCAGTTTCGTTTATCATGAAAGTCAATGAACCCGGCTTTCATTTTCCTGACTCTACGGGGAAAGATGTGATGAATTACACAGAGAAAGGTTTTGATGTTGCAAAAATATCAGCTCATTTCCTTTCTCTGATTCTTGCAACTGGCGTGGTAACATCAGATATGCTTTCAGATGAGGTGAAAAAATTAATAGCATCGTCTTCGGGAAGTGCCGATTATCTGTCCTCTATAATCCTGAAAGTGTTGGAATCCGGTTATCACTTCCCTGACTCTACCGGAAAGGATGTGATGAATTATACAGAGAATGGATTTGATGTTGCAAAGGTATCTTCGCATTTCATCGAAGTTCTTAATAGTTCGGGAATTTCAGGAAGTCTAACCTACGAAATAATAAATGATAAAATATATAACTTTTAAAAATACTATTATGGCAGGACTTGCATTTTTTATAGATAGTACTTTCGATACACACTTGGATGTGTCTCCCACACCTTCGGGTGATATTAAAGTAACAGGTATAAGCATAATTGGTGAGGCTTCCATTGATGGTGTCTCCGGCACATATTCGGTATCATATTCCCCCGCGTCTACAACACAGAAAGGCGTTAACTGGTCTATCGTTTCAGGAGCCAATTATGCTTCAATCAATTCTTCCGGTGTCTTGACAGTGAAAGAGGGTGCCTCCGGTAGCTTAGTGAAGATAAAAGCGGCATCATCTTACAACCCACTTATTTATGCTGAAAAAGATGTAACAGTAACTTATAACGATTCCGGTGCAAGCACGGTTATTTCAGAATTCTGTAGACGTGTACTTGCTGATGGTGGAATATTACTGAAAGGTTCTGCTGGAGCTACACAAGAAGAGTACGATCGTCATACTGCACTTTTGGGTATAGAGCCTAAGCTTGATTTTCTTGGGTATAAAGAAACGGGAGGTGTTATTTCTAAACTTTATTCAATTGATTCAAAATATGATTGTGATAGTCTGACTGGAATCGTGCTAAATGATGGTATTATAACTACTACGGAAGCGGCAGGTAAGATTCTTTATAATAAGAATTTCAACAATGGTGATATTAGGACAGAGATGACGCATTTGTATTATGAAGGTCCGTTGGATACATATTCGACAACCGAATCTGTATTTGTTGCAAACATATTAAAGAGCTCATATTCCGGACGTTATGATGTACAAAGCGCTAATATATTCTACATGGGCGGTCTTATCAATGTACAGTATGCAGGTAGCATTAAGGCAGGGGACGGTTTTCCTGCAACTTCTCCAACGAAGATAAAAGTGGAAGTTGATGGTAATGCATCCGGTGAGGAATATGCGCCTGGTTATGTCAAGTCGATCTCTATCAATGATGTAGATAAACTTTCCACGCGTGTACAAATGGCGGATTTCTGGTCAAATGATACAAAAGACGTTTCTTATATCAAGACATATCAGGGTTTTCAACTATGTATAGCAGGGTGATATGGAAAAGAAGATAGTACAATTATCCGATAAATCTAACAATCTGCAACCTTTGCCTGTAACGGTATCTGATGCAGTTTATTTAACAGGAATCAATCCAATCCGGGGAACAGTAGGACGCTTTTCGGACGGAGAGGATGTAAATGGCCTCACTTTAACGGAGTTTATAAATAAAGCGTTCTGCTTTCAGGAATCATTCTCTTTCTTTCATATATCAGACACTCATAAATCAATCTACGGCTTAAATAAGTGTAAGGAATTGATGGACACAGACGAGAGTATATATACGCTTGTTACAGGTGATTTGCAGCTTACTTCCGAAATGAAACAAGTTGTTGCATCAAGTGACAGGTTTCTTGTGATGTTAGGGAATCATGATGTAGCGGATGATTTCGCTCATAATCAAGCGGATGCGAAGGCTAATTATATCACTCCGTATATGACAACCAGAGCCGTAATGGGTGATCCTGAAGGCGCAGGGAGTTACTGGCATAAAGACTTTGTTGTAGACAAGAATACTATCCGTATAATTTCCTTTGATGAATATGAATACACAGAGGTTGGAACTCCATCAGGTTCACAGCATGGTGTTGTATATTCACAGAAGCAAATGAACTGGTTTATTAACTTGCTGAAGAATACTCCTTCTAGTTATTATCTGATTCTTGCGCATCACCAACCTGTATCAGCATATCGAAATGAGAATATGGGCGAGTTTATTTCAGAAAAAGCACCGGATAACTATGAATATGAATCAATTAATAACGCTTCGGACAAGAGCAAGTCCTGCGACCCTTTGATCCTTCCTAAAATCATGGATGCTTACTTGAAGAAAACGGTGATAGAAGGCACTTTCTTCTGTGGTGATGTAAATGGTACTCAATTAACTATAAATGAAGATTTTTCCGCAAGTACTCCTTGTAAATTCTTATTTCATATTGGTGGTCATACGCATTGGGATGTATGCGAATATCTTCCACTTTTTCCAGAACAATTGCAATTAGTGATAGATCAGGATAGGCCACAGCAATATAAATATTCAGATTTGAAAAGAAGTACAGGTGATGAATCTGCATATTGCATAAATCGTGTAACAATCGATTTTGATGAAAAGAAAGTGAAGTTACAACGCATTGGTGCCCATATAACGGATTCTAATAAGAATAGACAGAATCTAGAGTCTAAACTGAAAATATAAAGGTATAAATGGAACTAAACGATTGGCTAACAATACTCGGAGCTTTAGGAGGCTTGGAGGCAATTAAATGGATTGTAAATTTCTACGTCAATCGGAAGACTGATGCAAGGAAAGAGGATGCAGCAGCAGATGCAGCAGAGAATGAAAACGAGCGGAAACAAGTTGCCTGGCTTGAAGAGCGTATTGCTCAACGTGATACGAAAATTGATGCTATCTATGTAGAGCTTCGTCAGGAACAGGCGGAGAAGTTACAGCTTATTCATGATAAACATGAATTGGAATTACGGCTGAAAGAATCAGAGATAAAAAAATGTGATGTTCGCGGATGCTCTAACCGGCAGCCGCCAAGTGATTATTAATTAAAATGGGAGGAAAAGAAATGAAAACTATTGATTCGATTATTATCCACTGCTCGGCCACACGTGCCGGGCAGGATTTACGTGCAAAAGACATTGACCGGATACACAAACAAAGAGGCTTTAGTCAGATCGGTTATAATTATGTGATCGACCTTGACGGAATGGTTGAGAATGGGCGACCGTTAAGCATTGATGGAGCGCATTGTAATACCAAAGGATTTTCAGAGTCTTCGTATAATAAGCATAGTGTTGGCATCTGTTATATCGGAGGACTGGACGCCTCTGGAAAGCCTGCTGATACACGAACGATTGCTCAAAAAACTAGTTTACGTGAGCTGGTAGCAAAGTTATGTAAGGAGTATGATATTGTCGAGGTTCTCGGACATCGTGATACTTCATCCGATTTGGACGGGTCCGGTGAAGTTGAACCGGCAGAATACATCAAGGCTTGTCCCTGCTTTGACGTTCGTTCCGAGTTTTCTAATTTTCTTCGTAATACAGTGATCTTGCCATGAAAGCGCTAATTTATATAACCATATTCCTGATGTCAGGAATATGGTTGTCATCTTGCAAAACTTCTCGTAACATCGATACACAAAAGCAGATTGACTATTCAGGGGACTTTTTGTATCTGCGAAACTTAATAGAATCCCTACGGCTGGATGTGAATAAGCAAACGAAAATTACTACTGACAAACTTCGTGATCTGAAGATTGAAAATACAACTGTTTACTTATCTGCTCCGGATTCAACAGGGAAACAATATCCGGTGAAAGAAAGTATCACTACTGCAACTAAGCAGGATCAGGAACGAACAGAAGTTGATGAAACATTATCTCTTACCTTACAACAGTTTTCTAACCGATTAGATACTATTAGTAGTAAGGTGAATGCTATATTGAGCCAAAAAGAAAAGGTCGTAGAGTTATCATGGTGGGATTTACATAAAAATAAAGCATATATCATTATAGCTCTGATAATTGCAGTGGGGGGAGTGTATAGCCGAAATAAATAATCTAAAAGAGGCAGCGTTCGTTGCCTCTTTTAGGTTGTAGGTTGTACGTTAGATATCGGGAAAATCATTTCTTATTTTATCGCTTTTTACAGCGAAGTTTCTTCTAATGTATCGTTCTGTAGTATCAATAGATTTATGACGAAAGTGACGTTGTAGTTCCCAAGTATCAATACCTTCATTTACAAGTTTTACCCCTCCTGTATGTTTGAAACTGTATAATTTGTATTGATTTGAAACATTGAGTCGATCACGTATTTTATCAAACCTAAATCTAAAATTATTCTTTCCCAACATTGTTTTGCCAGGGACACCATTATGAGAGAATATATAAAAATCTTTGGGATGTGTATCGAGGTTCAAGATATTATATATATAGTCATATAATTGGCGTGGAATGTTTACCGATTCGGTCTGTCGATTCTTACTGATATCTTTGGGGACTGTTATTATGTGATTGTCAAAGTCTATGTCTCCAATTTGTAGTTGTCTGCACTCATTTGGACGGATGGCACAATAATATTCCATTTGACACACTAACCATAATTGAGGATCATGTTCCTTTATGTGCTTTGATAGTAACTGACGCTCCCGGTCAGGAATTGGTTTGGCTGCTTCATCTTTAATGCTACCCATATTAGGTATATCATGTACCGGATTAGTATCTATAATCCTTTTTACCTTTAGTAAATAATCAAAGAAACCATGTAATATTTGAGTGTACTTTTTCACTGTTCGCTGGCTTACATCATGCTTTTCTACAATATAGCATAGAAATTCGCATATTGAATTCTGTTCGAAAAAACAAATGTTTTTTTTGTCCAAACCAGTTTGCTCCACCCATTCACAAAATATGCGGAGTTTGGATTTATAAGTCTGAAAAGAGTGAGGAATTACTTCTACTTTTTTAATTGCTAAGAAATCAGAGAGATATGTACGTATTCCGATAGAACCTTTTCTTTCATTACCCCATCGTTTCGCAATGTTATGATATAGCAACTCATCATTGTAGCTAACTTTTGTGTCTAAGAATGGAATTTCCCCCTTAGCAAATTTCTCCTTAATGTCATTTATGATTTTTTCTGCGAAAGCGTAACGTTCTTCTTTGGTCTTTAATTTTGCAAAACCGTTATAGACCCGGAATCGTTTCATTTCATCTGTTTGAGGATTGCGACATGAATACTCTACGAACCATGTTTTACTCAAATCACCACCACAATCTTTTAGGTGTGGTAAGATAACAATAGACTTTTGTTTTGCCATAATAATCACTTTTAATTGTATATTGACGATTTACCAACTAAAAGACAATTATAGACACTTTGAAGATCGAGTTAAAAAGAATACATTTATGTATGTAACTAATTGATATTCTTTTAATTTTGTCGGGATACCAGGATTCGAACCTGGG
>NC_021017.1:614778-615860 GCF_000210075.1 Bacteroides xylanisolvens XB1A | reverse complement strand
GCTACTTTTTTGAAGGGTTGTTCTTTTCAAAAGCGGTGCAAAGATAGGGAGTATTTTTTAATTAACAATAGCTAAACGAATGTTTTTTATCTATTATTTTTCAATGCCTTGAATCTCATAGCTTTGCGTCTTTACTTTTTTTCTTGGCAGAGATCAAAAGCATCATCGGACGCCGTAATTCATCTTTCATTCCTGGGATGGTATCCAGCAATCTTTCGTCCGGTTGTGGCTCTATAAGTTCGCATATCTCAAATCCGGTTTGAAGGAGTCCGTTTATATACGTAGTCAGCGTTTTGTGGTATTTGACAACCTCTTCGCCCAGAAAGATTGCTGTGCGCTTGCCTTCCGTAAAATAGCGATCTACCGGCCAATGGATAGGCTTTCCGTCCTGGTCGTAATGCCATTCCTGATTGCCATAGGCTGTAAATACCGGATGTTCTACGGAGAAGACGAAGGCGCCTCCTGGAGTCAGGCAGTTATTGATTTTCCGGCATATATCCGTAAAAGATTCAAGATAATGGAAGGTTAGCGAACTGATGACAATGTCATAAGTATCCGGCTGGAAATCAAAGTCTTCGATAGCCATGCATTGGTGTTCAATGAATGGAGAAGGATTCCTTTTCCGGGCTTCTTCGAGCATCTTCTCCGAAATATCAATTCCGGTAACGTGTGTTGCTCCGTGTTCTATCGCATAGACACAATGCCAACCGAATCCGCAGCCTAAGTCTAAAACTCTTTTCCCTGCAAAATCGGGGAGCATTTTCTGCAATACATGCCATTCTCCGGCTCCTTTCAAGCCTTCCACCGAGCGGGACATTTGAGAATATTGACTGAAGAAATCGCTATTGTCGTATTTGTTTTCTTTCATAATTTAATAAGAGGATGAGTTGAATGAAAGCACAAATATATGATTTAATTTATATATTTATAGAAAAGGTATACATAAATCAGGGCAACCGTCTCAAAAGTTTGTTTCATTAGAACACAGATTTGAATTAAATGCTACATAGTGAAAAACATCTATCATAAGTATCATTCATTTTAATAGTATCCTCATTGTCAAAAGAATAAGTATGATAGAT
>NC_021017.1:612500-613725 GCF_000210075.1 Bacteroides xylanisolvens XB1A | reverse complement strand
CATAGTGGTATATTGGGGGTGGTTTCTTTGTACACGAATAATTTGTGAGTATGAACTATCTTTCAATGTTTTCTGTTCTATAAATAAGAATTTTAAAATGAAAAGCCTTATGAAAACAAGAAAACAAAAAGAAACAGGTGAAAAAGAAGTCCACTTGTTAGAGCAAAAAGGATATGAAAAAATGGTGAATGAGATTGTTCCCGTTCAACAGGCGGAAGTATATCGCAAGCCGACTCGTAAAGCAGTCAAAGAAGCTGTTAAGGAGTTAAATCCGGATACAAATAGTCTGGGCAGTAGAGGATGATTTATCCTCTGCTGCCCAGATTAATCCATCGTATTAAAGAATCCGGAAGACTTTTGGTGGCTCTCATTTAGGGAAAGTAAGAATAAAACAGCTTCCTTTCCCTAATTCAGATTTTACGTTGATACTTCCGTCATGCAAAGCCATGATCTGTTTGCACAGGCTCAATCCAATATCCGAACCGGATGTTTTGGTTATGAAGAAAGGAACGAAAATCTTATCTAAAAGTCCGGCACATTGATTTGTGTCAGACTTTTATTTTATTCACTTGATATGAGTGATTTATTTCTCGTAGATTATAAAAGATCCAATGCTTTAAATGCCTTAACTAGCTTTTCTACAGCACGGTCTATTTGATCTTTTGTATGAGTAGCCATTAATGCCACACGTACCAAAGTATCTTGCGGTGCACATGCCGGAGGAATAACCGGATTGATGAATACACCTTCATCAAAAGCTAATTTGGTAACCATAAACGTTTTTTCCGTGTCACGTACGTAAAGAGGGATGATAGGTGATTCTGTTGCACCGATTTCAAAGCCAGCTTCACGGAAACGTTTCAATGCATAGTTGGTAGCTTCCCACAATGCTTCAAGTCTTTCCGGTTCATTTTGGATGATGTGGAGAGCTTCGAGAGCAGATGCAGTAGCAGCCGGAGTGTTGGATGCACTGAAAATATAAGTACGTGCGTTGTGACGTAACCAGTTGATGATAGAAGAATCAGCGGCGATAAATCCGCCGATAGAAGCCAGTGACTTGCTGAAAGTACCCATAATCAAATCAACCTCGTGAGTCAGACCGAAATGGTCGCAGACGCCACGTCCTTGTTTTCCGAATACGCCCAAGCCGTGAGCTTCGTCTACCATGATAGTAGCGTTGTATTTATGTTTCAAGCGTACGATTTCGGGCAAGTTTGCCAAGTCA
>NC_021017.1:607875-612043 GCF_000210075.1 Bacteroides xylanisolvens XB1A | reverse complement strand
CACTGAATCTGGATTGCACTTTTGAAGTTGCTTTTCCAGATCCGCCATATCGTTATGCTTATATTTTAATTGTTGAGAGAAGGAGAGACGACGGCCATCTACGATAGATGCGTGGTCGCGGTCATCGCAAATGATATAATCATTGCGGTCTGTCAAAGCAGGAATAACTCCGGAATTCACCGTAAAACCGGTTGAGAAGCAGAGCGCTTCATCTTTGCCTACAAAGGCAGCCAGTTCTTTTTCCAACTGAACGTGCAGGTCAAGCGTACCATTCAAGAAGCGCGAGCCTGCGCAACCGGAACCATATTTATGCATGGCGTTGATACCAGCTTCAATCACTCTTTCATCTCCCGTAAGGCCAGTGTATGCATTGGAACCGAACATCAACACTTCGTGTCCGCCCATTTCTACCTCTGTACCCTGCTTTCCTTCTATCTCACGGAAATATGGGTAAACGCCCTGTGCCATAAACTTTTGTGGCAGGTCGTACTTAGCTAACTTCTCTTGTAATAATCCCATGAATTATAATTTTTATACTCATACTCAGATCGTTCGCTGACGATCTTACATCCTTTTATCTTAACAAGTGTTTAAAAACAGGGGGCAAAGATAACAAAATTTGCTTTTATCTGTTCTTTTTAAGAGAAAAAAGTTGTTCTCGTATGATTAGAAACCTCTAATAGATTAAAATTTAAGATATTTATATTACTTTTGTCGTCTACAATCGACAAGAATAGCATGAACGAAAGAATGAAAAAAATAAAATTCGTCGTCAATCCTATTTCGGGAACACAAAGTAAAGAATTGATTCTTAACTTGCTGGACGAAAAAATAGACAAGGCGAGATACTCTTGGGAAGTAGTGTATACGGAAAGAGCCGGTCATGCAGTAGAAATAGCTGCCAAAGCTGCCGAAGAGAAAACAGATATAGTAGTGGCTATTGGTGGGGATGGAACAATCAATGAAATAGCTCGTTCGTTGGTGCATACTGATACCGCGCTGGGAATTATTCCCTGTGGATCGGGCAATGGACTGGCGAGGCATCTGCATATACCGATGGAACCGAAGAGAGCATTGGAAGTGCTGAACGAAGGTTGCATGGATGTGATAGATTATGGTAAGATTAACGGTACGGATTTTTTCTGCACTTGCGGAGTGGGATTCGACGCGTTTGTCAGTCTGAAGTTTGCGCATGCCGGTAAACGGGGGCTATTGACTTATCTGGAGAAAACCCTGCAGGAAAGTCTTAAATATGAGCCGGAAACGTACGAACTGGAAACGGAAAACGGAGTTTCCAAGTATAAAGCCTTCCTGATTGCCTGCGGAAATGCGTCGCAATATGGAAACAATGCTTATATCGCACCGCAAGCCACTCTGACAGATGGTTTGCTGGATGTGACCATTCTCGAACCGTTCACCGTATTGGACGTTCCTTCATTGGCCTTTCAATTATTCAATAAAACAATCGATCAGAATAGCCGTATCAAGACTTTCCGCTGCAAGCAGTTGTGCATCCGCCGGACTACTCCGGGCGTCGTGCATTTTGATGGTGACCCCATGGAAACGGATGCCAATGTAAATATTCAACTGATTCAAAGAGGATTGCGCGTGGTAGTGCCACGAGCATCGGAAAAGGACGCAGCCAATGTGCTCCAAAGAGCGCAGGAATATATGAATGGCATCAAATTGATGAATGAAGCCATCGTCGACAATATAACAGATAGAAACAAGAAAATATTGAAAAAGCTGACAAAGAAAGTCTGATAAAATAACGGATTACTGACACCGAATTACAAATTATTGCGTACTTTTGCGCAGTTTTGGTTCGATCAAAATAAAAACGCGAGTGATAATCGTTTAAATAAAAAATATATGTTTAGAACGCACACATGTGGAGAACTTAGAATCTCTGATGTAAACAAGCAAGTCACGCTGTCCGGATGGGTACAGCGCAGCCGTAAGATGGGAGGGATGACTTTCATTGACCTTCGCGACCGTTACGGAATTACCCAATTGGTTTTTAATGAAGAAATTAATGCTGAACTCTGTGAACGTGCTAATAAATTGGGACGTGAGTTCGTCATTCAAGTGACAGGAACGGTTAATGAACGTTTCAGCAAGAATGCAAACATTCCTACCGGAGACATTGAAATCATTGTTTCCGAACTGAACGTACTAAATACTGCCATGACTCCTCCGTTCACTATCGAAGATAACACGGATGGGGGTGATGATATCCGCATGAAATACCGTTATCTGGATTTACGCCGTAACGCTGTACGTTCCAATTTGGAACTGCGTCATAAAATGACAATTGAAGTTCGCAAATATCTGGATAGTCTGGGTTTCATCGAAGTGGAAACGCCCGTTTTGATCGGTTCTACTCCTGAAGGCGCACGCGACTTCGTGGTGCCGTCACGTATGAATCCGGGACAGTTCTACGCACTTCCGCAGTCTCCGCAGACCTTGAAACAGTTGTTGATGGTTTCCGGTTTCGACCGTTATTTCCAGATTGCGAAATGTTTCCGCGACGAGGACTTGCGTGCCGATCGTCAGCCGGAATTTACACAGATCGACTGTGAAATGAGCTTCGTTGAGCAAGAAGATATTATCTCTACTTTCGAAGGAATGGCTAAACATTTGTTTAAGACTCTTCGTGGGGTGGAACTGAATGAACCATTCCAACGTATGTCTTGGGCGGACGCCATGAAATATTATGGTAGCGATAAACCGGATTTGCGTTTCGGCATGAAATTCGTGGAACTGATGGATATCATGAAAGGTCACGGATTCTCTGTATTCGATAATGCGGCTTATGTGGGCGGTATCTGTGCAGAAGGTGCTGCGACTTATACCCGTAAGCAGCTGGATGCATTGACCGAATTTGTAAAGAAACCGCAGATTGGTGCGAAAGGAATGGTTTATGCTCGTGTGGAAGCCGACGGAACGGTGAAATCGAGTGTAGATAAATTCTATACGCAGGAGGTGCTCCAGCAAATGAAAGATGCATTTGGAGCTAAACCGGGTGATTTGATTCTGATTCTGTCTGGCGACGATGTAATGAAAACACGTAAACAACTTTGCGAGCTTCGTCTGGAAATGGGTGCTCAACTGGGATTGCGTGATAAGAATAAGTTTGTTTGCCTTTGGGTGATTGACTTCCCGATGTTCGAATGGAGCGAGGAGGAAGGACGCCTGATGGCTATGCATCATCCGTTTACTCATCCGAAAGAGGAAGATATTCCGATGTTGGACACTGATCCGGCAGCTGTACGTGCAGATGCATACGATATGGTAATCAACGGTGTGGAAGTTGGCGGCGGATCTATCCGTATCCACGATGCGAAATTGCAGGCGAAGATGTTCGAGATTCTTGGATTCACTCCGGAGAAGGCAGAGGCACAGTTTGGTTTCCTGATGAATGCCTTTAAGTATGGTGCGCCTCCTCACGGTGGTTTGGCATACGGACTCGACCGTTGGGTGTCTTTGTTTGCAGGATTGGATTCTATACGCGACTGTATTGCGTTCCCGAAAAATAATTCCGGACGTGATGTGATGTTGGACGCACCCTCTGCAATCGACCAGAGCCAGCTTGATGAACTGAATTTGATCGTAGATTTGAAAGAGGGCGAGTGAAAGAATCTGTACGCATATTCCGTTTTATAGTCATCGGTACAATGAACGCTTTGATTATGGCGTTGGTTGTATGGTTAATGATGAAAGAAATGTCATTTGACGGCGACTATATGGTGGCTAATATAACAGCGTATCTGATAGCTCAAATCCATAACTTTCTCTGGTGCAAATACTGGATATTCCCCGTAGAAAATAAAAAGAATAGTATCTGGAAACAGATACTGCTCTTTTGTTCTGCTTTTGCCGTGGCTTACACCGCACAGTTTTTATTTCTTATCTTATTGGTAGAAGGACTGGACATGAATGAATATCTGGCTCAATTTCTGGGATTGTTTATTTATGGAGGAGCTAATTTCCTAGCCAACAAGAAAATAACTTTTCAATGAAATAGTTATTAAATATAATATATAGAAAGGGCACAGAGTTTTAAATTTAGATTTTGACTCTGTGCCCTTCTTATTTCCTTACTGTAGCAGGGACATTTCCCACATAATAAATATAATAGGGACTGTCTGACAAGTCCCTCATTAAT
>NC_021017.1:596188-606476 GCF_000210075.1 Bacteroides xylanisolvens XB1A | reverse complement strand
TTTCACCCACGCTATAACTATCTGTAGCGTGGGTGATTTTCAATATTTAGAATTCGTTAGACGGCTCCTTTTTTTTGTTGTGATATTTATAAATATCCTCTCTTATGTCTTTGGGAGTGAACTTTATTGGGGAACTTCTGCATTGAACTTTAATCGAGGAAGCGTTTGGTAAGCCCTTCGTATTCGTCAATCCGGCGATCACGGAGGAAAGGCCACCAGCGGCGGACGTTTTCCGAGCGTTCCATATCTATTTCCACTACCATGTTTTCCGGATGATCGTTTCCGGCTTGTGCCAGGAATTCTCCTTGCGGTCCTGCTACGAAACTGTTTCCCCAAAATAGGATGCCGTTTGTCTGTCCGGAAGGATCGGGCTCGTGTCCTACACGGTTGACGGAGATAACAGGAAGACCATTGGCAACGGCATGGGCACGCTGCGAAATAATCCAGGCGTTAAGTTGGCGGGCTTTTTCGTCGTCCGTGTCACTGCTTTCCCAGCCGATGGCAGTAGGATAAATTAAAAGTTCCGCACCTTTCAGTGCCATCAGGCGGGCAGCTTCCGGATACCATTGATCCCAGCATACCAGTACGCCCAGCTTTCCTAAAGAGGTTTGAATGGGTTCAAAACCGATGTCTCCGGGAGTGAAATAGAATTTTTCGTAGTAAGCCGGATCATCGGGAATATGCATTTTCCGGTATTTACCCGCAATGCTTCCGTCGCGGTCGAACACAACAGCGGTGTTATGATATAGTCCGGGGGCACGTTTCTCAAAAAGAGAGGTGACAAGGACTACTTTATTGGCGGCTGCCAACTCGGAATAAAAGCCTGTGGATGGTCCGGGAATGGGTTCAGCCAGATCAAACAGGTTGGTGTTTTCTGTTTGGCAGAAATAAAGTGAATTGTGTAACTCTTGAAGCACAATCAGTTGCGCACCGTGAGCAGCGCAAGCCTCGATACTCTTTGCGAGGTTCATCAGGTTGACCCGAATATCTGCGGTATTGGATTGTTGGATGATTCCGACTTTTATCTTTTTCATGATGAATAATTACTTGGTTGATTCATTCGTTATTTTATAACTCCCAATGGGTATTGCATGGTGACACAATGCAGGGAACCGTGTTGCTTAATCAGGGCACGGCAGTCTATTCCGATTATCTGATGGCCTGGAAATGCTTGTTGTAACACTTCTCTTGCTTTTTGGTCATTTGCCGGCTGATGGTATGTCGGGTAGAGAATCACTTCGTTCATAATCAGGAAGTTGGCGTAAGTTGCGGGTAGGCGTTCGCCGTCTTCTTCGATCTTGTCCGCCATCGGTAAGGCTAACAGGCGATAGGGTTCTCCTGCTAAGGTGCGGAATGTTTTCAGTTGTTCCTCCATTGCGAGTAATGCTTGGTAGTGTTCGTCTTCTTTGTCATCGCATTTTACGTAAGCAATGGTGTCGGTAGAACAGAAACGTGCCAAAGTGTCGATGTGGCTGTCAGTGTCGTCGCCGGCAAGATAGCCGTGGTCTAACCAAAGAACCTTTTGCAGGTGGAAGGTTGATTTCAGGTATTCTTCTATCTCTACTTGGTTCAGTCGCCCGTTCCGCTGGGGAGAAAGCAGACATTCGGAGGTAGTGAGCAGTGTGCCCATTCCGTCGCTTTCGATGGAGCCTCCTTCGAGAACGAAGTCGAGACGGTCTATATACTGGCCTTTCAAGGCTCCGGCTTCTACCGCTTGTTTGGTGATTTGATTATCCAGTTCGGAAGCAAATTTCAGTCCCCAGCCGTTGAATGTAAAGTCGAGCAGGGAAGGGGTGCCGGTGTCTATCATGGTGATGGCTCCGTGGTCGCGTGCCCATGTGTCATTGGTGGCACATTCCAGAAAGCGGACGTTGTTCATGTTGACGGTAGCGGCTATCTGTTTTTTCACTTCTTCCGGTTCGGGGGTGACAATCAATAGTAACTCTCGCTTCGCTATTTCCCTGGCTATGTTTATAAAACACTCTTGCACTTCTGCCAGCATGTATGCCCAGTCTGTACCGGTGTGTGGCCATGTCAACTGTATACCACTCTGCGTATGCCATTCGGCGGGCAAATGAGGTGCTCTCATTTCTACCTGCACGGTCATGTTTTTGCCGAAATTCAACTGCAAATCTTTCTCCGAGCCACTTGGGCTGGGAAGTCCAACCATGATTCCCATTAGACTATTATCTATTTAGTTATTTATAAAATCAGTTTATTGTCTGCGTCAGTCGTCAGTGTGCCTGTTACGCATCATTACGTATTATTATGAATTCGTTTCTTGCTTTGGCTTCCGGTCAAAGAACGGATTCTTAGAAGATGCACTTACAGGAATGGCCATTACCATCTTGCAGTCTTTCAGCCAGTTCAGGCGTTGTGCTGCCAGCCCGGCGGAGAACATCACACGTGTGTCTACACGCAAATCGGCGGCAGTAGCGCAGGCGGAACCTATGGCGATACCTACGTCTATGCTGTTCAATGCGCAGGGAACTCCTTCTGTACGTCCGTCGCAGGTGGTGAAGCCGCAATGACCGCAGTTTAAGCCTTGTGTCTGCTCGCGTGTTCCTATCAATACAACACATTCGGCACTTAAGATGTTGTCGGCATCACGAAGGAAAAATTTCATTCCGTGTTCTTCTACCATAGCTATCATAGTGTCCGATAGTTGTTTAATCTCTTCATCTGTGATTAGGGCCACTTCGATAATATCGATTCCTTTTCCTTTCGGAGCAGTACGCGCAGCCGTCATCATCTGGCGGGCTACTTGTAATACATGCTCATGACGGGCATCTCTTTCGTTCAGTATCATAACTTTTCTTGAATTAATTAGTGAGGCAAAGATAGATCAAAATTGGAAAACTTTACATTAAACGATGAAAGAAAAAAGGGAAAATCGCTTCTTTACACTTTCGTAGTTTACACTTTCACTGTCCGTAACCTTCGCATCGAATATCTCATTTTATCAAAGAGGAAACAGGCTGAGTGCTTACGCTTAAAGTTCATTTTTCAAGGTATGATACTGTCATTTTTGAAAGTAAAACTTATTCTTTCAACTTAAAAGTAAGTCTTAAGGGGTTTTCATCCAACTTAAAGAATGGTACTTGTGACAAGATTAATACAATACCGGAAGAAGCTCGTTTTACGCAATTCTGGTTGATATAATCCCGAGTGATTTCTCCTTTTTTTAATAGTATTTTAATGGCATTTTTGAAATGTTCTATTTCAATTTTACCTGGGTTTCCTTGTGAGGTTATTCTTGTTATTCCTGCCCAATCTACGTTTGTGATTATATTTTCTTTTCCTCGGTTATTATACAAAGTTTTCCCTTTGAGTGGCATAATGTATGTTTCCCAAATGGAATCGAACGTGTATTCCTCATTGGTAAAAAAAATGTTTGAGCTCTTAGATTCTATATCTTGTACTTTTTTGGGGGAGGCTGATGAATAAAGGGTACCTTCTGCTGTTTTGGTTGTTTTGTCAGGATAATCAATTATTTGCAAATCTATTTGTAGACGGTTGGCTACTTCTATAGCATCAGGCATGATTTCTCCATTGGTAACTAAAATAGCTTTATTGCATCCAAAATAATCTTTTGCACCATGTAACTCCATTATCATGCTTCTATTTACTTTTCTAGAGTTTCCGTACATTTTTACTTGAATCGCTATCTTTTCCCTTCCTTTTGTGGCAAAAATATCAATTCCATAATCTCCGCTTTGTGGAGTTAATTCAGTGGTATATCCTTGTTTATTGAATAATTCTCGGATATACTCTTCATATTCTCTTGGTTTCATATAAATAAAATTAGTTTAATGATGAAAGTTATGTTTTCGTTCTTCTATGTGATGTGTCATGTAGTTCTCCAATTCTTTACGTAGCATAAGTGTTAAGGAAATGTTTAACGAACTATTGATTGAATAGAAATAAATCTAATTTCTTTTTCTCATAAATTTTTGAGCAAAATAGATAATTTCAAGAGGTGTCAATCGGTAAATAATTTTATTATCATTTTCTAATACCCAGTTTTGAGTATCAGATTGAAATTTCCATTCCAACTTTAATATATCCTTACCTAAGTTTTCAGCTAATAGTTGCTTTGTCTTATCAAGCACTAGCATTGTCGTCATTTGGCGTATTGCCATAGGTCTAACATAGTCCTTGATTTCCAATACCTTTCCTTTATTATCAAGAACGAATGTAATTTCACCTGATTCTACTTTTAAACCTGTACGTTTGGATTTTATATTATGAACCAATGATACAGCTATAAATGCATCAGGGGCTTCTGATATTTCAAAATATTGGTCAAACACTCCTCTGCTATCAAGAAGTTTTATACAACCGCGAAGTGTGTCTGTTTTTTGCTCCTCCATTTTCAATTTTATGGGATAACGTGCGTCTTGCACAATTAAGATCCATTCAATAGGTTCATGAATGAGAGTATCCGATAATGATACTGCATTGAAAAACTCCTTGATACAGTTTTTTGACCATTCAACTAATTGATGTTGTTCCGTTTGAGAACTTTCCGTATTTTGTCCTAAAACATTTGTTGTAAAACATAAAAGCAGGAATAAAAAAATATACTTTCTCATAAACAATAATATTAAAGCATGACAAATTCTATATCAATAAAAATTGGTAAATAATAGCTTGTACTGTTCCTCTGCACTTTTACTAATAGAGAAATATCCGTAGGAAACTTCTTTAACTTTTCCTTTGGGAGATATTATGAATACGCTGTGCTTTGTTTGCTTATATCCATCTCTTCCTTCTATTATATATTTATGCTCAATACATAATGCTGCGTGTATCCAGTTAGGATGAAAATCAGCAACTTGTTTAATAGAAGAAAATGTAAAATCCAACGCATCAAAGACTTTTCGTTCTAAAGTTAATTTTGTATATAGTGTCCATTCTATAGGAATATATTTTTGTGAGTTATTCAGATTTTCTGAAATATGTTTTCTTACTATATCCTCTCCCCATATTATAAGCTCCTCGTTATTACTATTTCTTAATGGACCTTGTATCATACCTGTAATTTGTTCTATCCCTGTATAATCTTCTCCATCAATACGATTGACAAAATTTGTAATATTCCCTTTTTTGTCAAATTCAATATGTTTACAATAATGAGATTCACAACCTTTTTTATTGATTATTTTGAATGTATGTGAAAGGCGCAATGTATTCCATTCAACGGAAGGTATATGAAAAGTGCTATACGTAGTTGTATGACCTAAATCATCAGTATAACCACTTCCTTCCCATTTTAATGCTATATATTCTTCATTATTGTACAAATTGTTTTTAATATATTCTTTTGTTTTTGCCTTAATCCAGTTTGTCTTTTGTTCTTCACTTGCATTGGGATTGAATTCAGGGAGATAATCTTTCTGAAAAGAAACACCCCAGATGATTAGTAATCCTATTATAACTATGATACTAAATAAAATGAACTTATCAGAATTATTCATGAGAATGAATATGTTTAGATAATAGAATAAAGTATTGCTGTAAATATGATTCCGACTAATGTACCTATCAAAGCAGATTTTGTTTTTCCTTCATGGCGATTCCATGAAGTAAAGCACAAAATCAGACCAATCAGTGGTATTAAGAAGCTGACGAACAGATAACTTAGACTAATTTCGTTATTATTAGATGGGATGTTATTTTGTGAACAACCACAGAATGGACAGTTTGAAGCACTATCTGATATTTGCTTCCCGCAATCTTTACAATAAATTAAGGACATATTTTTACAATTGAGAGTTGTGGAATTTTGTGAATAATTTAGTGTAGGCTCATTACTTTTATCATAAGTAATAAGCTCCTTATAACATTTGGGACATTTGAATATAACGTCCGGTTTAGAAGGAGCTTCTATCACATTCTTACAAAAGGGACATTCAACCATTGAAGAATCAATCTTTTTTATTTCATTATTGTTTTCCATATAATCAAAGTTTATATTATTAAACATCTATTCCTATAAAATTTAAAAACGCAAATATCCAACATAACATGAATAAACAGAATAGTACTGTTAGAATTAAAAAATCTTCATTGTGTTTTTTTACACCAACTTCTTGGGAAAGAAGAATTCTAACTCCAATTTCAGGTTTGGGAATTGCCGAAATTTTTTCCATAAACATCCTATTTATAATATCATTTCGACTCCCTAAAATGAGGTTATACATAAAAAAGAAAGTGTGGAGTCGTCTGTTTATCTATCGGGAGGTTCTGGTAAACCTAAGGAACAAATAAACAATACCCCACACTTGTATAGATATGCGCATAGGTAACACATACGAAAATACAAGTGATGAGTGTTATTGTTATCCCTGTTCCTTTTGAAATTTACCAGATTTCCCGAATAAGGATAAAAGCAAAACACTTTCATCTAATAAAATGTAATGTCATATAATTGCTTATGATGACAGTGCAAATATAGATATATTTTGCAATATAACACTCTAGGGTATTGTTTTTTTTAGGTTTAAGTATAGTCTTCGTTTCTTACTCTATCAAATCTATCTCATCATCCATTTCTCTATTCTCATTGTCATATAAATAAGATTCAGGTATATAGTCAGACAAAACCAGTTTTTCATTCTGTGTTTCGTTTTCAATTTCTTCTGCAAGATCAATATTTACGTCAATATCATCGCAGCAGGCATAGTTGTCGCGATATTGTTGATTACGTTTCATTTCTTGCTGAAAAAAACTGCTACCAAATAATGCTTTAAATAGATTCATAGTTTTAATGTTAAACGTTATATTATAAATGTCTTTTTATTGCTTCCTCATAAATTCTCCGTATTCGTTCCCGAAGATGTAACGGTTCAATTACTGTAAGTGAACTACTACGTGAGAGCAATGCCATTACAAAATCATTAGTAATACGAAGGCGTAATCTGATTCGAAATTCCATCTCATTGTCCGTAATGATTTCTTGTGAATGATGCAAAGGAATCGATTTCAAGAAACTACCATCTAATGCACTATAGCTTAGTTCAATATTTTCTACTGGAATATCTGTCTGATTCCAGATGCCGTAGCTGTCTTTAAATAAGTTGTTTGCATCAATATTCATATTCCTTTTGAAGGTTTCCTCATAAAGGATTTGGAGATTGCGGATACAGTCTATATTGAAAGTTTTTAATATGTTGTTGTCATAGGCGAGGAGATACCATCTTTGCTGGTCTTCTTTCAGATAATAAGGTAAGACTTTCTTTTTGCGTACTTTGTCTCCTTCACGTACATAAATATAACTGAATTCTACCGGGTGAAAGAATTTAATGGCTTTTATCAATGCCGGAAGACATTCACTGTCGTTTGGTCGATGATGTTCGGCAAGAACATAGGTGTGTAGGTTGGAAGTTTTGTCCAAAGCATTCAATAGGTCGAAGTTTAGCAGAAGCCGTTCGTACTGCTCCTTTTTCAAATCGTCTTCCTCATTGATATAATAACCGTTTTGTTTCTTATCAAAACAGATGCGGATACCAAATAGATCTTCTATATCTTTGAAGTCTCGCTGCAAAGTTCTTATGTCTACAGGTGTTCCATCTCGTTCTTCCATGCGATGTGTCACGTAGTTCTCCAATTCTTTACGTGGCACATACTGTTGAGGTCCTTTTAATTTATTGATAATGACCAGCATTCGTTGCATTCCTTCCCGTTTCTTGCCCATATTTGGTATTAATTTTAATTATCAAGAGCAAAGATAATGTCACGTGACGACAAAACATGTCGTTCTAAGAAAATTTCTAAGAAAACAAAGGGATTTTGATACGTATGCCCTTGTTTTTTTATACTTTTGGTGAAATTTTCAAAAGGTACGATTAAATGCTACATATTGAGAACATTTGTATTGCTTTTGGGACAGAGGTTCTTGTTTCCGGTTTTAATATGAAATTGGAAAGGGGAGAAACTGCCTGTATTGTAGGACAATCTGGCTGTGGAAAGACTTCGTTACTGAATGCGATAATGGGTTTTGTTCCGTTGAAAGAAGGGATAATCAGGATAGGAGGAATGGTACTGGATAAATCGACTATTGATACAGTCAGGCGGCAGATTGCATGGATTCCCCAGGAATTGGCATTGCCTTTCGAATGGGTGAAAGAGATGGTAGCTCTCCCGTTCGGACTGAAAGTGAACCGTTCTGTCCCTTTTTCGGAAGAAAGGCTTTTTGCCTGTTTTGATGAATTGGGACTGGAACATGAATTATATACCAAGAGAGTGAATGAAGTGTCGGGCGGTCAGCGTCAACGCATCATGCTTGCTGTAGCCGCTATGCTCAATAAACCTCTGATTATTATAGACGAACCTACTTCTGCTTTGGATGCCGATTCGACCGGTAGGGTCTTGTCTTTCTTCCGGCGACAGGCGGAAAGGGGAACAGCAGTGCTGGCCGTATCGCATGATAAGGACTTTGCTTCGGGTTGTCATTATTTAATAGAATTGTAACGATTGGAGAGAACTCTAATACGAATCGGATAGAATTGTTAAGAATACACTGTGGGAACGATTGATATATCATATTATAATCTTTTTATAGGCTTGCTTCTGCTTGCCATCCCGTTCTTTTATCTTTGGAAGTTTAAAACGGGACTACTGAAACCTGCCCTGATTGGTACAGTACGGATGATTATCCAACTGTTCTTTATCGGCATGTATCTGAAATATCTCTTTTTATGGAACAATCCCTGGATTAACTTCCTTTGGGTGATAATTATGATATTCGTAGCCGGACAGACAGCACTGGTGCGTACCCAGTTGAAACATCGTATCTTATTAATCCCTATTACGGTAGGATTTCTTTGTAGTGTTGTACTGGTAGGCTTGTACTTTATCGGTATTGTTCTTCAATTGGACAATATATTTAGCGCCCAATACTTTATTCCGATATTCGGTATCCTGATGGGTAATATGCTTTCGAGCAATGTGATAGCTTTGAATACGTATTATAGCGGATTGAAACGTGAGCAACAGTTGTACCGTTATTTACTGGGGAACGGAGCAACAAGGCAGGAAGCGCAGGCTCCATTTATCCGACAGGCCATTATTAAATCCTTCAGTCCGCTGATTGCGAACATTTCCGTGATGGGATTGGTTGCTCTTCCCGGCACAATGATCGGACAAATTCTGGGAGGAAGCAGTCCGAATGTTGCCATCAAGTATCAGATGATGATTATGGTGATTACTTTTACGGCATCTATGCTGTCGCTGATGATTACTATTTCATTGGCTTCACGCCGATCTTTTGACGCATATGGGAAATTATTAGAGGTAACCAAAGAACCCCGAAAATGACAATTACCGATCAGATATTCCGTAAAGTGGCTGAAACTTCTATTCCGCATTTTTTTATAACAGTGGAGTTTTCGGCATCCGGCACTGAAATGCCGGAACATATCGAATCGTTCCTGCGGGAAAAGTACAAAGTAATTCTTCGTGGAGCCAGCGGGCGTAAATTTATCTATAAAGAAGGAGAGTGGCGGCTTATTTTTACTTTCTTTCCTACCGACAGGGTGGTAGACGAACGGTATGCGCTGAAAAACAAAGTACAGATGAAAAGCGAAAGATAGACGCTAAGACAACGGGGTATCTTTGCTTTTAGCTCCGGTTGTGAGCACATTGATTACTTGCCTTTCAACATTCCCCATAAGCAGCGAAGCTGCACGAATTGTTCTCCGGGTTGCACATACCCGCCTTCAAACATCTTTTCCGACACTTTAAATTTGGAAAGATGATGGCGTATGTACGTCTCTACAGCCGGGGATTGTTTTTTGACGAATGACATCAAATCGACCTTTCCATCTTCACGAATGAGCACATGGGCTTTGATGGTACGAAAGCCGTACTCTTTGCAGTGTTTGGTTTCTGCTTTATCAATCCAGAAGATAGCAGTAGCTTTGACCGTATCTGCCGTGCAATCTTCGGCATTGTCAATTTCTGTAGACTCGGCTACAGCCGTTTCCGTATTATCACTCTTTTTGAGTTGGCAGGAGGTCGTCACAACTATCAGCAACAGTAGAGTCAGAATTGTTTTCATCGTATTTATTATTTAGTGGAAGTAAAAATACAGATTTTCAATAAATAACGGAAGTTTTACGCAGAATTTTATAATTAGTTTTTATTCCGGCACTGATTTTTATCCATATTTGTCCGATGAAAACAGGCAAAAGGCAAAAAGAATATACACTCTCTTTGCCTTTTGCCTATTGATAAAACTGAAAAATGAAATCAATTGTTTAATCTGAAACTGATGTAGATATAG
>NC_021017.1:581567-594756 GCF_000210075.1 Bacteroides xylanisolvens XB1A | reverse complement strand
AGTTAGGGTTTAGCGGAAATCTTTCAGTTCTTCCTGTAATTTCTGGCGTGTGAAGAAGATACGGCTCTTTACAGTGCCCAACGGAAGATTCAGTTTTTCTGCAATTTCGCGGTATTTGAATCCGGAAACGTGCATGGCGAACGGAACTCTGTATTCTTTCGGAAGAGCATTGACTACGCGGTGCATCTCTTTCAGGTCGTATGTCTTTTCCGTACTTTCAAACCCTGCATCTTGCGGTAAATTAAGATGGTAGAGATTGTCCGTATGGTCAATAAATGTCTGGTCACGAACTACCTTGCGATAGTTATTGATAAAGATGTTGCGCATGATGGTATACATCCATCCTTTGAAATTTGTATCAGGTGTATATTTCTCTTCGTTATCTAATGCTTTTAGTGAGGTTTCCTGCAGCAAATCGTTCGCTTCTTCGCGGTCTGTTGTCAGTTTGTATGCGAAACGTAGTAGTTCTTCCTGAACGCCTACCAAGTCTTTTCTGAAGCTTAAACTTTTCATATGTGTTGTTTTTAAAATGTGAGTATTCGTTGTTAAAATTTTGATGTTGCAAGTTTAAGGTATTTTTTCGATCCCGCTAGGGGAGAATCCGACGGAATTTAGGGGAATTTCTATCATCGGATAGTTTTTAGGTCTTATTTGATAGTTTTCGGGTGGTGTTTGATATCTTTTACGGTGGTCTCAAGAAAACGGATAACGATAAATTCTCTAAAAAACGACCGTTTAGTATGATTATTCCTTTTTAATTTATTATATTTGCAACCAAATTTTCTACCAAATAATGAAAATTAAGCAAATAGTAAGCGCCCTTGAACGATTCGCGCCTCTGCCATTGCAAGACGGCTTTGATAATGCCGGCCTGCAAATCGGATTGACAGAAGCGGAAGCAACAGGGGCTTTGTTGTGTCTTGACGTTACTGAAGCTGTGTTGGATGAAGCGATCGCGTTGGGTTACAATCTCGTCATATCTCATCATCCGCTGATTTTTAAAGGGTATAAATCCATTACGGGCAAGGATTATGTGGAACGCTGTATATTGAAAGCAATAAAGAATGATATTGTGATCTATTCGGCGCATACCAATCTGGATAATGCGCAAGGTGGAGTCAATTATAAGATAGCCGAAAAAATCGGATTGAAGAATTTGAAAGTGCTTGAGCCGAAAGAGAATAACTTGGTTAAGTTGGTGACGTTTGTCCCTTACGCACAAGCTGACGCGGTACGCGAAGCACTGTTTGCTGCCGGATGCGGAAATATAGGCGACTATGATTCATGCAGTTACAATCTGAAAGGAGAGGGAACTTTCCGTGCAAAAGAGGGAACGCATCCTTTCTGTGGAACAATCGGAGAACTGCACCACGAAGAGGAGGTGAGGATTGAAACGATTCTTCCTTCCTTTAAAAAGGCGGAAACCATCAAGGCTTTATTGGCTGCCCATCCTTATGAGGAACCGGCATTCGACATTTATCCTTTATTGAACGACTGGTCGCAGGCGGGATCGGGAATTGTCGGTGAATTGGATGAATCGGAGACAGAGCTCGAATTTTTGAAACGCATCAAGAAGACATTCGAAGTGGGATGTTTGCGTCACAACAAGCTGAAGGGAAGAGAGATACAGAGAGTGGCATTGTGCGGCGGTGCAGGTGCATTTTTGCTTCCACAGGCAATCTGGTCGGGAGCGGATGTTTTTATTACCGGTGAAATTAAATATCATGATTATTTCGGTCATGAAGAAGATATTCTGATGGCAGAGATTGGTCATTACGAAAGCGAACAATATACAAAAGAAATTTTTTATTCCATAATCCGGGATTTATTTCCTAATTTTGCACTCCAATTGAGTAAAATAAATACGAATCCCATAAAATATTTATAAGTAAAATGGCTAGAGAAGCAAAAAAAGATCCGAATGAGTTGACGGTAGAACAGAAACTGAAGACACTGTTCCAACTGCAAACGATGTTGTCTAAGATTGATGAAATCAAGACATTGAGAGGTGAACTTCCGTTGGAAGTGCAAGACCTTGAAGATGAAATTGCCGGTTTGAGTACCCGTATCGACAAGATCAAAGCTGAAGTGGATGAACTGAAATCTGCTATTGCCGGCAAGAGAGTAGAAATTGAAACAGCAAAGGCTTCAGTAGAAAAATATAAGTCACAACAAGACAATGTTCGCAACAACCGTGAATATGACTTCTTGACAAAGGAAATCGAATTCCAGACATTGGAGATCGAACTTTGCGAAAAGAGAATCAAAGAATATTCTGCTGATAAAGAAGAAAAAGAGGCTGAAGTGACCAAGAACGATCAGATTCTTAACGAAAGAATGAAAGACCTGGAGCAGAAAAAGAGCGAACTGGATGAAATTATCTCTGAAACCAAACAGGAAGAAGAGAAATTGAGAGACAAAGCTAAAGACTTGGAAACTAAGATTGAACCACGTCTGTTGCAGTCTTTCAAACGTATCCGCAAGAACTCTCGTAACGGATTGGGTATTGTGTATGTGCAACGTGACGCATGTGGTGGTTGCTTTAACAAGATTCCGCCCCAGAGACAGCTGGATATCCGTTCTCGTAAGAAAGTAATCGTTTGCGAATACTGCGGACGTATTATGATTGACCCGGAATTGGCTGGTGTACAAATCGAACACAAGGTGGAAGAAGCTCCGGCAACTACTACCAAAAGAGCTATCAGAAGAAAAACTGCTGAATAAAGAAAGCAGTGAAGTAGTAAGTAAAGTTACTATTTTGAGATATAAAGTAAGCCCTGCAGCAATGCGGGGCTTTTTTTGTTTTAGTAAGTGCCCGTATAAAGGGGAATCGAATACTTCAAAATAATATTGCGTCGCGTGGGAGTTTTACTCCAATTTTACTCCGGTAAACAAACTTACCCTTTAGTTGTTATCTTTTCATTTCATAAAAACCTGAACTGATATGAGTATACGAGTGTGGGGCACATCGCTCCTTATGTTTCTTTCAACTGTAACTGCGGTTGGACAGACTGCAAACCGTTATTTGAAAGCTCCGCTCCCTAACGATTGGGAAGAGAGCGGGGAAGTGTTTCAACAGATACTTCCGGTGGATGACCATTGGTGGAAGTCATTTCAAGACGCCAAACTGGACTCTTTGATAGCTCTGGCAGTAGATCGTAATTATTCTGTTGCGATGGCAATCAACCGTATAGCCGCTGCTCGTGCCAATCTTTGGATAGAACGTAGTAATTTCTTACCTTCCATCGGACTGAATGCAGGGTGGACTCGTCAGGAAACAAGTGGAAATACCAGTTCGCTACCTCAAACAACGGATCATTATTATGATGCTTCGTTGAGTATGAGTTGGGAGTTGGATATCTTTGGCAGTATCCGCAAGCGGGTAAAAGCACAGAAAGAGAATTTTGCCGCCAGTAAGGAAGAGTACACAGGTGTTATGGTTTCGTTGGCTGCGGAGGTAGCCTCGGTCTATATCAATCTAAGGGAATTGCAACAAGAACTTGAAGTGGTGAAGAAAAACAGTGCTTCGCAGGAGGAAGTTTTGAAAATCACGGAAGTACGCTATAATACCGGACTTGTTGCCAAGCTCGATGTGGCACAGGCTAAGTCTGTGTTGTATAATACGAAAGCCTCCATTCCTCAACTGGAAGCGGGTATCAATCAGTATATAACGACATTGGCCGTTTTATTGGGAATGTATCCGCAGGACATTCGTCCGGTTCTCGAATCCGGCGGAACACTGCCCGATTACATGGAACCGATCGGAGTGGGGCTACCTGTCGATTTGTTATTGAGACGGCCTGATGTACGAGGTGCGGAATTGAGCGTGAATGCACAAGCGGCATTGCTCGGAGCCTCGAAAGCGGATTGGTTGCCGAAAGTTTTCTTGAAAGGATCATTTGGGTATGCCGCCCGTGATTTGAAGGATCTCACCAAAAGTAAAAGTATGACTTATGAAATCGCTCCGTCATTGAGCTGGACTATTTTCAACGGAGGACAGTTGGTGAACGCAACCCGACTGGCAAAAGCGCAACTGGATGAAGCGATTAATCAGTTTAACCAGACGGTTTTGACTGCCGTACAGGAGACTGACAACGCTATGAATGGCTACCGGAATTCAATCAAACAGATTGTCGCCCTGCGGGAAGTGCGTAATCAAGGGATTGAGACATTGAAACTTTCACTGGAATTGTACAAGCAGGGACTCTCGCCTTTCCAAAACGTACTCGATGCGCAACGTTCTCTGTTATCTTACGAGAATCAGCTGGTACAGGCACAAGGGAGTTCACTTTTGCAACTGATAGCCCTCTACAAGGCTTTGGGAGGCGGTTGGAGAGAATAAAAAAATCAATCAAAAAATATATAACCTAACAGATATGAAAAAACTGATGTATATCTTTCTTGCACTGCCTATATTGACAGGTTGTAAGGAGAAGAAAAGTACAGGAGCGATGGGAGGTATGCCAACTCCGGAAATTAGCGTGACCAAACCCATAGTGGAGGATATTACTTTGACGAAAGATTACCCGGGCTATCTGACAACTGAAAAAACGGTGAATCTTGTGGCCCGAGTGAACGGAACCTTGCAGTCTACCTCGTATGTCCCCGGCGGACGGGTGAAACAAGGACAATTGTTGTTTATCATTGAACCTACCTTATATAAAGACAAGGTGGAGCAGGCAGAAGCAGAGCTGAAAACCGCCCAGGCTCAACTGGAATATGCCCGTAATAATTATAGTCGTATGAAAGAGGCTGTAAAGAGTGATGCTGTCAGTCAGATACAGGTACTTCAGGCGGAATCGTCTGTGGCAGAAGGGGTTGCAGCTGTCAGCAATGCGGAAGCTGCTTTGAGCACCGCCCGTACAAACTTGGGATATTGTTATGTTCGTGCGCCGTTTGATGGCACTATCAGTAAGGCGACGGTAGATGTAGGAAGTTATGTAGGCGGCTCGTTGCAGCCGGTTACATTGGCTACTATTTATAAGGATAATCAGATGTATGCTTACTTCAATGTAGCTGATAATCAATGGTTGACGATGGCTATGGATAACCAACAATTACCTGCCAATCTTCCGCAGAAAATAATGGTTCAACTGGGAAAGGAGGGAACTGAAACTTATCCGGCTGCCCTCGACTATCTTTCACCCAATGTAGATTTGAATACAGGAACGCTGACGGTTCGTGCCAATTTTGATAATCCGAAAGGGATATTGAAGAGTGGGTTGTATGTAAGCATTACTTTACCTTATGGAGAAGCTAAAAATGCGGTGCTGGTGAAAGAAGGTTCTATCGGGACCGATCAGTTGGGCAAATATTTATATGTTGTAAATGATTCGAATATAGTTCATTACCGGCATATTGAAATAGGGCAGTTGGTCGACGGCACTTTACGGCAGGTAGTGGGAGGACTTTCTCCGCAAGAACAGTATGTCACAGAGGCTTTGATGAAAGTCAGAGACGGAATGAAGATAAAGCCTCTTCCTGATTCTCTTCCCAAGAGAGAAAAGTAAAGTCTCTTTGCTAACTGATTGACTAACAAATGAAATCAATAAAGGTGATGTACTTAAAACCGATTAATTAACAAAGGTAACTTCTTGCTCCCTCTCTTTGGGAGAAGGCTGTGGAGAGGCTGCTTTTAAACCTATATATTATGTTTTCTAAGTTTTTTATCAACCGACCGATATTTGCTACTGTCCTTGCCCTGCTTATTGTAGTAGCCGGTCTGGTCACACTCAATATATTGCCTGTGGCGCAATTTCCGGAGATCACGCCGCCAACGGTGCAGGTCTCTGCCGTTTATCCCGGGGCAAATGCTGAAACTGTTGCCCAAACAGTGGGTATTCCTATCGAACAGCAGGTGAATGGTGTAGATGGTATGCTTTATATGTCTTCCAATTCTTCCTCTTCGGGAGCGTATTCTCTGACCATTACATTCGCTGTCGGTACGGACATCGATATGGCAACTGTGCAGGTACAAAACAGGGTAAGTATCGCGCAATCATCACTGCCGGAACCGGTAGTGGTGCAAGGAGTCACTGTGCAGAAACAGTCTTCAAACATTGTGATGTTCCTGACAATGACTTCGCAGGATTCTGTATACAATAGCCTGTATCTGAGTAATTATGCCAAACTGAATTTAGTAGACCAGCTGACACGTGTGCCCGGAGTGGGTGCTGTGAATGTTATGGGAGCGGGGGACTATTCGATGCGCATCTGGCTCGATCCGGAGGCTATGCGTATACGGAATATTTCACCGCAACAGGTTTATCAGTCTATCCAGTCGCAGAATGTGGAAGTATCTGCCGGATATATCGGTCAACCTATCGGGCAGGATAATAATAATGCTTTTCAGTATACATTGAATGTCCAGGGACGATTGAAATCTCCAGAACAGTTCGGCGATATTATTATCCGCCGCGAACAGAACGGAGCGATGCTTCGCCTGAAGGATATTGCACGCATCGACTTGGGGTCTGCGTCATATAGCGTAGTGTCACGATTGAATGGAAAACCTACGGCTGCCATTGCTATTTACCAGCAACCGGGTTCCAATTCGCTGGATGTATCCAAAGGAGTGAAGGCTAAAATGGAGGAATTGGCGGCAAGTTTCCCGAAAGGAGTTTCGTATAATGTCACTTTGGATACGACCGATGTGATCCATGCTTCTATTGATGAAGTGATGGTCACATTCTTTGAAACGACTTTGCTGGTGATTCTCGTTATTTTCCTGTTCTTGCAGAATTGGAGGGCTGTGATTATTCCTTGTATTACCATCCCGGTATCGTTGATTGGTACATTTGCCGTGATGGCGGCATTTGGTTTCTCTATCAATACACTGACGTTGTTCGGGCTGATTCTGGCAGTTGCCATTGTGGTGGATGACGCGATAGTGGTGGTGGAGAATGCTTCGAGGTTACTGGAAACCGGGCAGTACTCCCCCCGCGAAGCGGTAACGAAAGCGATGGGAGAGATTACAGGCCCGATTGTCGGGGTAGTGCTTGTATTGCTGGCTGTGTTTATTCCAACGATGATGATTAGTGGAATTTCAGGGCAGTTGTATAAGCAGTTTGCATTGACCATTGCCGCTTCTACCGTGTTGAGCGGTTTCAATTCGTTGACGTTGACTCCTGCGCTCTGTGCGTTGTTTCTTGAAAAGAGCAAACCTTCTAACTTCTTTATATACAAAGGTTTCAATAAAGCATACGACAAGACGCAAGGAGTGTATGACAAGATTGTCAAATGGTTGCTTCAGCGTCCCGGAATGGCTCTTGTTTCCTACGGTGCCTTGACTGTTATTGCTGTATTGCTCTTTATGCATTGGCCGTCTACTTTCATTCCGGACGAGGATGACGGATATTTTATTGCTGTTGTTCAACTTCCGCCTGCAGCCAGCCTTGAACGTACGCAGGCAGTGGGAGATAAGGTTAATGCAATTCTGGATTCTTATCCGGAAGTGAAGAATTATATTGGCATTTCCGGCTTCTCGATAATGGGTGGCGGCGAGCAGAGCAACTCGGCAACTTATTTTGTGGTACTGAAAAACTGGGATGAAAGGAAAGGGAAGGAGCATACGGCTGCTGCCGTAGTCAACCGTTTTAATGGTGAAGCGTATATGACTATTCAGGCTGCGGAAGTATTTGCGATGGTTCCTCCGGCTATTCCGGGACTGGGTGCTTCCGGCGGTTTGCAACTTCAGTTGGAAGACCGGCGTAATCTGGGACCGACGGAAATGCAACAAGCTATCAATGCGTTGCTTGCTTCTTATCATTCTAAACCGGCTTTAGGATCTGTGTCCAGTCAGTATCAGGCAAATGTTCCGCAGTATTTCTTGAATATTGATCGTGATAAAGTGCAGTTTATGGGGATTGCCTTGAATGATGTGTTCTCTACATTGGGCTATTATATGGGAGCGGCTTATGTGAATGATTTTGTTGAATTCGGACGTATCTATCAAGTGAAGATTGAGGCACGGGATCAGGCACAGCGCGTGATTGATGATGTCTTGAAACTAAGTGTGCCGAATGCGGCAGGAGAGATGGTACCTTTTTCTTCTTTCACCAAAGTGGAGGAACAGTTAGGACAGGATCAAATAAACCGTTATAATATGTACTCGACTGCTTCTCTGACTTGTAACGTTGCTCCGGGAAGTAGCACCGGGCAGGCTATTCAGGAAGTGGAAGCATTATTTAAGGAACAGCTGGGAGATGAGTTTGGATATGAATGGACTTCTGTGGCTTATCAGGAAACACAGGCAGGAAATACGACTACCATTGTACTCGTGATGGCTCTAATTGTTGCTTTCTTGGTACTTGCTGCACAGTATGAAAGCTGGACCAGCCCTGTGGCAGCCGTTATCGGATTGCCGGTCGCATTATTGGGTGCTATGATTGGCTGTCTGATTATGGGAACTCCGGTCAGTATTTATACGCAAATCGGTATCATTCTGCTTGTTGCGCTTTCGGCAAAGAATGGAATTTTGATAGTGGAATTTGCCCGTGATTTCCGTGCCGAAGGTAATTCGATTCGGGAAGCTGCTTTTGAAGCGGGACATGTCCGCTTGCGTCCGATCCTGATGACATCTTTTGCTTTTGTACTAGGAGTGATGCCGTTGTTGTTCGCTACCGGCGCAGGTGCGCAAAGTCGTATAGCATTGGGAGCCGCTGTTGTGTTCGGTATGGCTATGAATACTTTATTGGCTACTATTTATATTCCTAATTTTTACGAATTGATGCAGAAATTGCAAGAGCGGTTCAGTAAAAAGAAAGCAGATGATGGTGGCGGGAAAGATGCTGCAACGCAGAAGTAAAAAGCCGTTTGAAGACTGTCTGGAAGGGTAGTTGGTATAGTGACGCTATCTGTTCGGGATAGCGTCACCATAGTAGGCAAATAGCGTCACTATCTTGAGGGGATAGTGACGCTATTTTATTCTTGTCGGCAAGGCTGTTTTTTAAGGTGAATACAGCGGATTATTTTATAAAGAATGGTAATCAGGAATATCCTGGAGGAACGTATAGCTCTGATGTTCATAATCCATACGGCAGCAATAATGTTGCATTCCGTTGCTGACAATCAGGTAATCTACTTTCAGTACCATATTATATCGGGTGATCTGATCGAAAACAGCTTGCGTTATTTCAATGTGTGGTGCTTTATATTCTACAATCATCCGGGCTGATAAATCCCTCCGGTAAAGTACTGTATCGCATCGTTTGGTAGTACCGTTCAACTTCACCATTACTTCATTGGCAAGAAGGGTAGTCGGATATCCTTTGTGTGCAATAAGAAAGTGAACAAAGTGTTGGCGTACCCATTCTTCAGGGGTAAGGGCGACATATCGTTTACGAATAACGTCGAAAATTACATTTTTTCCGTTTCGTACGTTTATTTTAGTGTCGAATACTGGTAGGTTTAACGATAACATTTATTATTTTTGTAAGTTAAATAATGGTTCCCATTATTGGGAGCACAAATTTAATAGATAATTATGAAAACAAAAGAAGAAATCGTAGCTAATTGGCTGCCGCGTTACACAAAACGTAACCTGGAGGATTTTGGAGAGTATATTCTGTTGACTAACTTCAACAAGTACGTCGAGATTTTCGCAAATCAGTTTAATGTTCCTATTTTAGGAAGGGACGCAAATATGATTTCTGCTTCTGCCGAAGGTATCACAATGATCAACTTCGGTATGGGAAGTCCCAATGCTGCTATCATCATGGACTTGCTGGGTGCTATTCGCCCCAAAGCATGTTTATTCCTCGGAAAATGTGGTGGTATCGACAAGAAAAACCAGCTTGGTGATTTGATTCTTCCTATTGCGGCTATCCGTGGGGAGGGAACTTCTAATGATTATTTTCCTCCCGAAGTTCCTGCGTTGCCTGCATTTATGTTGCAGCGTGCCGTTTCTTCATCCATTCGTGACAAAGGCCGCGACTATTGGACCGGTACTGTATATACCACTAACCGTCGTATTTGGGAACATGATGATGCGTTCAAAGAATATCTGACAAAGACACGGGCTATGGCAGTCGATATGGAAACTGCAACTCTGTTTAGTTGTGGCTTTGCCAATCATATTCCTACCGGTGCATTATTATTGGTATCTGATCAGCCAATGACTCCCGATGGAGTGAAAACGGATAAAAGCGATAATTTGGTGACCAGAAATTATGTAGAAGAGCATGTTGAAATTGGCATTGCTTCTCTGCGTATGATTATTGATGAAAAGAAAACTGTTAAACACTTGAAATTCGACTGGTAATCCGGTCTTTCTGAAAAAATATATATGGCAAAACAAGAATTGACCTGTGATGACATCCTCAAGGAATTGAGAGCAAAGCAGTATCGCCCTGTCTATTACCTGATGGGAGAAGAGTCGTATTATATCGACTTGATTGCAGATTACATAACAGATAATGTGTTGAGTGAAACGGAAAAAGAATTCAACCTGACTGTTGTGTATGGTGCTGATGTGGATGTGGCAACGATTATAAATGCCGCAAAGCGTTATCCCATGATGTCAGAACATCAAGTAGTAGTCGTTAAGGAAGCGCAGGCCGTGCGTAATATGGAGGAGTTGTCATATTATCTTCAAAAGCCTTTGCTTTCCACTATCTTAGTGATATGCCATAAGCATGGAACTTTAGATCGTAGAAAGAAGTTAGCTGCCGAGGTGGAAAAAACAGGTGTATTGTTTGAGTCTAAAAAAATCAAAGATGCGCAACTTCCCGGTTTTATCGCTTCATATATGAAACGAAAAGGGGTTGATATGGAACCGAAGGCAACTTTTATGCTTGCTGATTTTGTAGGTTCGGATTTAAGTCGTCTGACCGGAGAACTTGAAAAGTTGATTATCACTTTACCTGCTGGACAAAAACGTGTTACTCCTGAACAGATAGAAAAGAATATCGGCATAAGCAAAGACTATAATAACTTTGAATTGCGCAGTGCTTTAGTGGAAAAGGATATATTGAAAGCGAACAAAATAATAAAATATTTTGAGGAAAATCCGAAAACAAATCCAATCCAAATGACGCTGTCTCTATTATTTAGCTTTTATTCCAACTTGATGTTAACTTATTATGCACCGGATAAATCAGAGCAGGGAATTGCAAACATGCTAGGATTAAGAACTCCATGGCAGGCTCGGGATTATATGGCGGCAATGCGAAAATATAGTGGAGTAAAGACGATGCAAATTGTTGGAGAAATACGATATGCTGATGCAAAATCTAAAGGAGTCCAAAACAGTTCTATGACAGATGGAGATATTCTTCGCGAGCTGGTGTTTAAAATTTTGCATTAACTCGAATTAAGAATTACATATATCATCAGACATATACTTTTACCATAGATAGAAATGGGGAGTATATGTCTTTTTTATATTTCCGCAATTATACTTATTTCAAAAAGACTCCTCACTATTTTCTGTGATTATTTTTACAAATAAAATTAGTTATTTCATCGTTTTATAGAGTTACTGTTTGGCTAATCACACAAACAGTTTTTTTAATTTTATATTGCCCTATCTTTTCAGAAAATACATTTTCATTAAATCTAAAGCTTGAATTTTTTAACGAGAAAAGTTTACTGATCCTTGAGTTTTATCAAAAAAGCATTTTAGATTTTGATGCTACCATTTTATAGTGAGAATGGAGATTTTCTCTTTTTCTAAAGTTGCCCATTAATGTCATTTTGATAGTTCAGACTATATTTGATTGTTGCAACATGACTTTTTTCTAGTTTAATAGAAATATAGATTCACTTTATTGGGCTTAATTTCTTGTATATCATTTATTTATGCGAAAAATAAGCCTTCTAGAATCGAAAAAAAATAAATATCTGGAGATTGGTACAGAAATATCGCAAGGATTTTCTTTTTAGAGAAAATTGTAAAGGATGATTAGACAAAAATAGTAATATACATTGGTAAAGTATGGGTTGATTTCTTCCTTTTATTGCTTTTGCAACTATCAATATTTACTTTTGTATATTTGATCTGTTATCAATGTATAAAGTACTAATGTGAATAAGATACAAATGTGATAAAGAACAAGCATTCACAATAGTGTATTTATGAAATCACAATACTAATATTACATGTACGAATGTGGTTATATTGCTATTAACAAATAATAGTCTACTGTTTATTCGCTTGTTAACTAGCGTATTATATATTATTTTATCAATTTGTACTATAAAAGCCTCGTTTGGGTAGTATGTATATTTGTGAATAGCCGCGTTTGGTTTGCAATTAACTTTGTTATATATCTATATATCTGTGTTTTATATGAAATTATTCAATTAATGATATATGTTTATATTTACTCTTTTTATTTGAATTACAAACGTAATATTTGAATTGTAGAATATTGTATACTTTTGTAATATTAATATTTTTATATTTGTGATTTGTTTTTGTGAATCTAAATATTTACCTTTGTATTATCAATGATGTAATACGTATTTTTGTGAATCAGGTGCATAACACATACAATTGTACTAAAAAGAAGGTAGTATGGAAATAAAAGACAGAATCAGAATGATAATGGAGAGAGAAAAAGTTCCTCCTAAAGTTTTTGCTAAAACAATCGGAGTACAACAATCTACTCTCTCTCATATTTTAAATGGCCGGAATAAACCCAGTTTAGATGTCATAATGAAGGTTCATCAAAAGTATGACTATGTAAATCTTGAATGGTTGCTTTATGGAGAGGGCGAAATGATGGTATCTGAAGAAGAGACATCTTTTTCTTCTTCTAATAGCGATTATCTGCCTTCTTTATTCGACGAGAATCTCATAAATTCGTCCAAAGAGCCGGCTATTCCGGAAAATCGTAAGGAAATGCCATTAAGAAACGCTGAAAATGCCCCTAAAGAGATTGTAAAACAAGAGATTAGGTATATAGAAAAGCCTGCCAGGAAAATCACGGAAATAAGAATATTTTTTGATGATAATACCTATGAGACGTTTAGGCCTGAAAAATAAAGAGTAAAATCGGTGGTTTGAGCAATTTCCTGTATCTTTGCACCCGGAATACGAATTTATACTTTTATATCCATACATGAAGAAATTTATTTTAGATCTGACAGTGACCGAGAATATCAGATTGAATGCAAACTATGTATTGCTAAAATTGACGTCTCAGTCATTACTGCCCGAAATGTTACCTGGGCAGTTTGCAGAAAT
>NC_021017.1:575282-581210 GCF_000210075.1 Bacteroides xylanisolvens XB1A | reverse complement strand
GGAAATGCATACACAATGCCTCAAGAGGCTTCTGATAAGCTCTTATTAGTTGGTGGAGGTGTCGGAACAGCTCCCATGTTGTATTTAGGTGAACAATTGGCTAAAAAAGGCCACAAACCTACGTTCTTGTTAGGTGCCCGTAGCGACAAAGATTTGTTGCAGCTGGAAGAGTTTGCCAAATATGGAGAGGTGTATACTACTACGGAAGATGGTAGCCATGGCGAAAAAGGATACGTAACTCAACATTCTATATTAAATAAGGTACGATTTGAGCAGATTTACACTTGTGGTCCTAAACCAATGATGGTGGCTGTGGCAAAATATGCCAAAAGTAATCAGATAGAATGTGAAGTTTCTTTGGAAAATACAATGGCTTGTGGTATTGGAGCATGCTTGTGCTGTGTGGAAAATACGACAGAAGGTCACTTGTGTGTATGTAAAGAAGGTCCTGTTTTTAATATAAATAAACTACTATGGCAGATTTGAGTGTAAACATTGGTGAATTACAAATGAAGAATCCGGTAATGACGGCATCTGGTACATTTGGATATGGTGAAGAGTTCTCTGATTTTATTGATATAACGCGAATAGGTGGTATTATTGTAAAAGGAACGACTCTTCACAAACGTGAAGGGAATCCTTATCCGCGTATGGCAGAGACTCCTTCTGGGATGTTAAACGCTGTAGGACTGCAAAATAAGGGTGTTGACTACTTCGTAGAGCATATATATCCTCGTATAAAAGACATTCAAACGAATATGATTGTAAACGTTTCGGGGTCTGCGATCGAAGATTATGTAAAAACGGCTGAAATCATTAATGAACTTGACAAAATTCCTGCTATAGAACTAAATATCTCTTGCCCCAATGTGAAGCAAGGAGGTATGGCTTTTGGTGTGTCAGCAAAAGGAGCATCAGAAGTAGTGAAAGCAGTGCGTTCTGCTTACAAAAAGACACTTATCGTAAAACTCTCCCCAAACGTTACGGATATCACCGAAATAGCTCGCGCGGCAGAAGAAAGTGGTGCAGATAGCGTGTCATTAATCAATACATTGCTGGGTATGGCGATTGATGCGGAACGTAAACGCCCTATTTTATCAACGATAACAGGAGGAATGTCGGGAGCGGCCGTAAAACCTATCGCATTGCGTATGGTGTGGCAAGTTGCTAAGGTGGTAAATATTCCTGTCATTGGTTTAGGGGGTATTATGGACTGGAGAGATGCTGTCGAATTCATGCTTGCAGGTGCAACGGCTATCCAGATTGGTACGGCAAATTTCATAGATCCTGCTGTTACTATTAAAGTGGAAGATGGTATAAATAATTACTTGGAAAGACACGGATGTAAGTCTGTAAAGGAAATTATTGGTGCGCTTGAGGTGTAATTGAAAACATACAATAACCATTCGCGCTAAGTCTGCGAGAAAAATGCTATTTGTCTTTTGGGTAAAGGAAGAATAAGCAAGCTGGAAATAGCGGATGAAAAATAAGTCTGTGTTTAACGATTAGCTATCAGCAAGATTTTTATAAACTGAAGGCAAAATAAAAACGACGGTGAGGATTTACATATTCTTCACCGTCGTTTTTATTTACACTTTATTTTATTTTCCCAATAAGTCGGGACGAAGTTTTCTGGTACGTTCCAGGGATTGTTGCAGTTCCCATTCTTTGATTTTTGCTTCATGACCGGATAAGAGAATATCGGGAACTTTCCATCCTTTATAATCCGCAGGTCGTGTATATACAGGTGCTGCCAGCAAATTATCCTGGAAAGAATCGGAAAGTGCGGACTGTTCATCAGAAATGACTCCGGGGATGATACGTACGATGGCGTCCGCCATCACCGCTGCTGCTAGTTCTCCTCCTGTTAATACGTAATCTCCAATGCTGATTTCTTTAGTAATCAGGTGTTCGCGGATGCGGTAATCGATACCTTTGAAATGTCCGCAAAGAATAATGAGATTCTGTGCCAACGAGAGGCTGTTGGCCATCGGCTGGTTGAACTGTTCTCCGTCGGGGGTCGTGAAAATAACTTCATCGTAGTCGCGTTCTGCCTTCAGAGCATTGATGCAACGCTCGATGGGTTCTATTTTCATAACCATTCCGGCAAACCCTCCAAAAGGATAATCATCGACACGGCGATATTTATCTTCGGTATAATCACGCAGATTGTGAATATGTATCTCTGCAAGTCTTTTATCTTGAGCTCGTTTCATGATAGAACAATTGAAGAAACCTTCAATCATTTCGGGTAAAACTGTTATAATATCAATACGCATAATCTTTTAATTTTTCGCAAAAGTACAAATATTCAAAGATAAACATGTATTTTTGCCTTAAACAATCGAAGAAATATGGATATAAAGGAAAAAATAGAGGAATTGCGTGCCGAACTTCACCGGCATAATTATAATTATTATGTGTTGAATGCTCCTGAAATCTCAGATAAAGAGTTTGACGACAAGATGCGTGAACTTCAGGATTTGGAACAGGCACATCCGGAATATAAAGATGAAAATTCGCCTACGATGCGTGTAGGTAGCGATTTAAACAAGAATTTCACGCAAGTGGCTCATAAATATCCTATGTTGTCACTGGCAAATACATATTCAGAAGCGGAAGTGACGGACTTCTACGACCGTGTCCGTAAGGCATTGAATGAGGATTTCGAGATTTGTTGTGAAATGAAATATGACGGTACTTCTATTTCGCTGACTTATGAAGATGGAAAGTTGGTTCGTGCCGTCACCCGTGGGGATGGAGAAAAGGGGGATGATGTGACGGATAATGTGAAAACGATCCGTTCTATTCCGCTTGTATTGCATGGTGATAATTATCCTGCCTCTTTTGAGATACGTGGAGAAATTCTTATGCCATGGGAAGTGTTTGAAGAGTTGAATCGAGAGAAAGAAGCGCGTGAAGAGCCGCTTTTTGCCAATCCGAGAAATGCGGCTTCCGGTACATTGAAGTTGCAGAATTCTTCTATTGTGGCTTCCCGCAAACTGGATGCTTATTTGTATTATTTGCTGGGTGATAACCTGCCTTGTGACGGACATTATGAAAATCTTCAGGAAGCGGCAAAATGGGGCTTTAAAATCTCTGATTTGACGCGTAAGTGCCAGACATTAGAGGATGTTTTTGAATTTATCAATTATTGGGATGTAGAGCGTAAAAATCTGCCGGTTGCCACAGATGGGATTGTTTTAAAGGTGAACAGTTTGAGGCAGCAGAAGAATTTGGGATTTACAGCTAAATCTCCTCGATGGGCTATTGCTTATAAATTCCAGGCAGAACGTGCATTGACTCGTTTGAATAAGGTGACTTATCAGGTAGGAAGAACCGGAGCTGTCACACCAGTAGCTAATCTGGATCCTGTGCAGCTTTCAGGAACGGTTGTAAAACGTGCGTCCTTGCACAATGCGGATATTATTGAGGGGCTTGATTTGCATATTGGAGACATGGTTTATGTAGAAAAAGGCGGTGAAATTATTCCTAAGATTACAGGGGTTGATAAAGATGCACGTAGTTTTATGCTTGGTGAGAAGGTTCGATTCATCGTTAATTGTCCCGAATGTGGCAGTAAATTAGTCAGGTATGAAGGGGAAGCTGCTCATTATTGTCCGAATGAAACAGCGTGTCCTCCTCAAATCAAAGGCAAAATAGAGCATTTTATTAGTCGAAAGGCTATGAATATTGATGGATTAGGGCCGGAAACGGTGGATATGTTCTATCGTTTGGGATTAATTGAAAATACGGCCGACTTGTATAAACTTACAGCTGATGATATCAAAGGTTTGGATCGTATGGGTGAAAAATCGGCAGAGAATATCGTAACGGGAATTGCGCAAAGTAAAACAGTTCCTTTCGAGCGTGTAATCTTTGCTTTAGGAATCCGCTTTGTTGGTGAGACTGTGGCTAAAAAGATTGCGAAGTCGTTTGAGAATATCGATGATTTACAACAGGCAGATCTTGAAAAATTGGTAAGTATCGATGAAATCGGAGAAAAAATAGCTCAAAGTATACTTGCTTATTTTGCTAATGAGTCTAATCGTGAGTTAGTTAACAGGCTAAAGGAGGCTGGACTGCAACTTTATCGCACAGAGGAAGATTTGAGTGGATACACTGATAAGTTGGCAGGACAGTCTATTGTTATCAGTGGTGTGTTTATTCATCACTCGCGTGACGAATATAAGGAACTTATCGAGAAAAACGGAGGGAAAAATGTTGGAAGCATTTCCGCGAAAACGAGTTTTATCCTGGCTGGAGATAATATGGGACCTGCAAAGCTCGAAAAAGCAAAAAAACTTGGAATAACCATATTAAGCGAAGACGAATTTCTGAAACTTATATCGTAAGATAAGAAAAATATTCGTACTTTTGCGGCTAAATAAATTAGAGATTATAATTAAAACTCATGATACAGACTAAATTGAAAGGAATGGGGGTAGCACTGATTACTCCTTTCAAAGAGGATGAGAGCGTTGACTATGACGCGTTGATGCGTATGGTGGACTATCTATTGCAGAATAATGCGGATTTCTTGTGTGTGCTGGGAACTACAGCTGAAACACCGACTCTGACCGAGGAAGAAAAGAAAACCATAAAAAAGATGGTAATTGACCGCGTTAACGGAAGAATTCCTATTCTGTTGGGTGTAGGTGGTAATAATACTCGCGCTATTGTAGAAACATTGAAAAACGATGATTTTACAGGGGTTGATGCTATATTGTCTGTGGTGCCGTATTATAATAAACCTTCTCAAGAAGGTATTTATCAGCATTATAAAGCGATTGCGGAAGCTACGGAGCTCCCTATCGTATTGTATAATGTTCCGGGACGTACGGGAGTAAATATGACTGCTGAAACTACGTTGCGGATTGCCCGTGATTTCAATAACGTAGTTGCTATTAAAGAAGCATCCGGCAATATCACGCAAATGGATGATATTATTAAAAATAAACCGGAAAATTTTAATGTAATCTCTGGAGATGATGGTATCACCTTTCCTCTCATAACATTGGGAGCTGTTGGCGTGATTTCGGTAATTGGTAATGCTTTTCCTCGTGAATTTAGTCGCATGACACGTTTGGCGCTTCAAGGAGACTTTGCCAATGCGTTGACTATTCATCATCGATTTACGGAATTATTTAACCTGTTATTTGTCGATGGAAATCCGGCAGGCGTAAAATCAATGTTAAATGCGATGGGGATGATTGAAAATAAGCTTCGTTTGCCGCTGGTTCCTACTCGTATTACTACATTTGAGGCAATACGTAAGGTTTTGAATGAATTGAATATTAAATGCTGAAAAAAGATGGACTCTTGACTAGTTCATAATAAACATCGAAGTGTTTAAAATAAATATCCCAATGATTAAATTTAATCATTGGGATATTTATTTTAAATCAGCCTATGATTTTTTTATTTTTATTCTCTCCTTCATCTTTCTTCTGAATAGCCTATGAATAAGGAATTTAGAGATGAAGGAGCTTCTTAAAAGCTGTTGTTTGTTGTGGTGGATTATATTTTGCGTTATCCTCTAAGCTTGCGTAGATGATATGGGTTGTTTTTGTTCTGTAAAGCGGCGCTTTAGACATAGAAAAGCATAGCTTTAGCCTATCGAAAGCTATGCTTTTTCTTTCTTTTTCAATGGAACATATTTGTTTTATAAATCAGTTCGATAAAAAAATAACCTACCACATGTTTCTTTTCTAATATCGAGCCGGGATATAAAATAGCTGAATGGAAAAGGCCGATTTCTTCGATGAAATGGGGGAAAAATAAAATCCTCCACATAAAATGCAGAGGATTAAGTGATCGCGACAGGATTCAAACCTGTAACCGGCTGATCCGTAGTCAGCTACTCTATTCAGTTGAGCTACGCGACCCTATAATTTGTAAGTTTTCAGTGACCGCGACAGGATTCAA
>NC_021017.1:563354-574962 GCF_000210075.1 Bacteroides xylanisolvens XB1A | reverse complement strand
TGTAACCGGCTGATCCGTAGTCAGCTACTCTATTCAGTTGAGCTACGCGGCCATTTTGTTAATTCAAAAAGTGATCGCGACAGGATTCAAACCTGTAACCGGCTGATCCGTAGTCAGCTACTCTATTCAGTTGAGCTACGCGACCATTATTTCGTTTTAACGGGTGCAAAGATACGGACTTTTCCCGAACTAGCAAGCTTTTCAACGACTTTTTTTGTAGAAAATTATTCTATGAACCGATAATTGAATAGTTGCCAACCTATACTTAGTCCGACATTCCACTCCCTTTTCGGTGAGCTATAATGATTTACATATGCAGAGATGTCTCCAAAAGGTAATTGACATACAACAGAAATTTCTCCTAAATATTCAAACTTGGAGAAAGCTTTTCCATAATATGCTTTATTCAACGAGTTTTTTTCGATTGGATAAATGGGCATAAAGCCATAAAATTCTCCCCGAAGATGGAACATTTGGTTTAAACGGTAAATAGGCCGAATACCGGCTCCCACAAATTGATTGGCACGAAAGGCTTCGTTGTAGGTCAATTTACTGTGTAGCGTGGGCGAAAACTCTCCAGCCTGCATCATTGTGGCCGTATAGTTCTCGGAAAAGTTTTTAGAGGCATATAATGCCTTCAAATACCATCCTAAAACCCAATGTTCACTCATATTATGATATTTCTCTTTCATGTATGATAATTGCAACCATGAGTGATGGTCTTTATTATTGTTGTTGGTGGTACTTCCTTCGCCTGGGTAGAATCGCTCTTTTCCAACGAAGATCTGGGCAACAAGAGCTTCTCTGTATCCACGTGTAGGGTATTGTTTAGAATTTAGGGTGCTTCCATTAAAACTGATTGATCCACCGAATAAATCATAGCGACTTTTGTCAAATTTGTCATTTCCAAAGTCAATGACGCTTTTCTGAAAATATTTATCTTCAATTTTCGCAATTCCGATCCCAAACTCTGCTCGCTTGCTCGAAAGGAAAGGTAATCCGACCTGCAATTTTAAGAAACGTTCGTCTTTCTGATTAAAGGCGGGTTTGTTATTTCGCGAGAAAAGTTTGTCTTTCTTGAAATAGTCGAAAGTACTGATTGAGCCTATAAGGCGGTATGAGGTAGGAATGGCAGTGGCGAAGTCAATTTTTGCCATAAACTGCACGTTATTATATACTTTTCCGAGTTGCCCGTCAAGGATAAACTCTTTGGCATAGTAGTTTAAATCCTGATAGCTAAGCCCCAGATAGATCTGATTGGAGTTGGAAGTGGATATATTTCCTCCCAACCGCACAGCAAAATTATTTTCTAATTTCACCTTTAAATGTAGATCGTAGGTGTCGTCTTCCGGATTATAAATTGCATGCGGTATAATTTCGGAAATCATTTTATCAGATAACAATCGGAAATAACCTTGTTTTAAATCCTCATAAGTGAATTCTTTGGTATCTGATTTATGAAATTCTCTTTTAATATATACTTGTTGTTGTGGATTAGCTCCGTCGATGATGATATTTTTAAAGCGTAGCTCCGGAAAATTACTCCGGTATACCATTCTTCTTAAACGTATATTATCCAGATTTACACGCCGATGAATACGACTTTTGATTGAATCCATCATGCTGATGGTTCGATTATATCCTATATCGTGTAATTCGTCAATGCGTTGAAAATCCATTAGATTAACATTGTCATATTTGAACGTCATTAAAATCCCCATGGAGTCCGGAATGGAATAGTCGGTTTTCTGCATCACCATATTCTCAATTTGACTCATGAGATCATTTTCTTTGGGTTTAGTGGGATTGGTTGACACGACGCTTCCTATGATGACATCCGGATGAAAATCATCTCTCATGACATCTGTGGGGAAGTTATTATAAATACCTCCGTCATAGGCTAATACATTGTCTATTTCAATAGGCTTAAACATGAATGGGAAACTCATGGAAGCTCTGACGGCATCTCCTAAATCTCCTTCCTTCATGACTAATTGTTTCTTGTTGTATACATCGGACGCAATGCAACGGAAAGGAACAAAAAGTTTATCAAAATCTCCCTTACAAGCGGCTGTGGCACGTGCATATAGGTCTACGAAAACGAGATTCATCTGAATCGGATTGACAACACTGGTAGGCAGGAATTGAGGTTTCAAACTTTTCAATGAATCCTTGAATGAAAAACGAATATTGAAGAATTCGGGAGTGGGAAGATTCTTTTTGAAGTGATATACATATTTCTCTTCCACTTCTCCGGAATACCATCGTTTAAAGTCTTCCGACTTGAGAAGTTCTACCATGTCGTCAGGAGAGTATCCCATGGCATATAAAGAACCGATAATGGCTCCCATAGAAGTGCCTGCAATGTAATCAATAGGAATGTTGTTTTCTTCCAAAGCGCGAATGATACCGATGTGTGTCATCCCTTTGGCGCCACCACCGCTTAATACAAGTCCTACTTTTTGGGCATGGATAGCCGGAATAATCAGCCATAAAGTAATTAACACTAAAAAAATCTTTCTCATAACCCAAATCAAACAATTGAATTTTTTGTCTATTAAGTGTTCAAATATATACAATACTTTTCAATTAATCGATATTTTACCGATCGTTTTAAATTGAAAAAGAGCATTACAACGTGTATTTAACGTTGAATGCTCTTTCTTGAAGTATGTGTAATGTTTAAAGGGGCGATATTAAATCAATTCTATGCTACGTTTTACGAAGTTATTCAAAGCTTCACCTCTTAGCATATTGTTTTGCAATAAGGCCAAATCGATCAGCTGGCGGATAACTTTATTATTGCTTGCGTAGCCGATAAAGATAGCTTCTTTCTTACCTTTCAGATCATCCCACTTCTTATCCAGATTGTTTAGTTCATCTTTTTCTGATGTGGGGATTTCTTCTTCTTTTTTATCCTTTTGCTTGTCTTTCAACTCATTGCGTTGTTTGTTGACATTGTCCATTTCAGAAAGTATCGGAGCTACTTCTGCCTGGCAAGCGCTTTCTTCTTCATTCAATACCTGTTTTATCAACTTATGGTCTGAATTAAGAATTAGATTAAACATATCAGGCATTTCACCATAGAAACTCATTCCGGCCTGAATATTCGCCATTTCTTTCATACGACGCATATATTCGCTTTGAGTAATCATGACTGGAGCTGAATTTTCTCCTAATGCCTGTGTCATGACATTGAATTCAACTTTATCCATTTTAGGCAATTGACTCTTGAAGGCTGTTGTGATTGCATCCTGTTTATTGGCTTCCAACGTTTCACCTTTCTTATCTTCTTTTACAATAAGATTGTCAACAACATCACTGTCTACACGAGTGAAACGGGATTTTTCAAGTTTTTGTTCCAGCATGCTCACCATAGCTACATCCAACTGGCCATCCATGAGCAAAACATTGTATCCTTTGTTGGTGGCAGCTTCAATATAACTGTATTGCTCATCCTTGTTATTTGCATACAGATAAATTAGGTTTCCATCTTTATCTGTCTGATTATCTTTAATAAGGGTCTGGTACTCTTCAAATGTATAATGCTTGTCATTTGTATCGGTGAAAAGGGCAAATTTTTGCGCTTTATCATAGAAATCCTCTTGTGTGAGCATTCCGTAATTGATAAATATTTTTAAATCATTCCACTTCTCCTCAAACTGCTTACGGTCATTCTTGAATATAGACTGTAAACGGTCGGAAACCTTCTTTGTAATATAAGTTGAAATCTTCTTCACGTTCGAGTCGCTTTGCAAATACGAACGGGAAACGTTCAACGGAATATCCGGAGAATCGATTACGCCATGTAACAAAGTCAGGAAGTCCGGCACAATACCTTCAACCGAGTCTGTAACATATACCTGATTGCAATATAACTGAATCTTATTCTTATTTAATTCAATATTGCTCTTTACCTTCGGGAAATAGAGGATACCGGTCAGATGGAATGGATAATCAACATTCAGGTGAATCCAGAATAGTGGTTCATCAGACATTGGATATAGCTTACTATAGAATGATTTGTAATCTTCATCCGAAAGTTCGCTAGGTTTACGTGTCCACAAAGGAGTGGTATCATTGATTATATTATCTTCGGCTGTTTCTACTTGTTTGCCGTCTTTCCATTCTTTCTTTTTCCCAAATGCAATGGGAACAGGAAGGAAGCTGCAATATTTCTTCAGAAGCTCGGAAATACGTGCTTCTTCGAGAAATTCTTTGCAGTCATCATCAATGTATAAGATGATGTCTGATCCACGATCGGCTTTTTCTATTTCTTCAATAGTGAATTCAGGGCTGCCATCACAAGTCCATTTTACGGCTTGTGCACCGTCTCTGTATGATTTAGTGATAATTTCCACTTTCTTTGCAACCATAAAAGCAGAGTAGAAGCCAAGTCCGAAATGTCCGATAATGGCATTTGCGTCATTCTTGTATTTCTCCAGGAAGTCGTTAGCTCCTGAAAAAGCTATTTGATTGATGTACTTTTCAATTTCCTCTGCAGTCAAACCGATACCACGGTCAGAAATAGTAATGGTATCTTTGCCCAATTCAACGTGAACGGTTAAATCACCCAGTTCACCCTTAAATTCGCCAATAGAAGCAAGCGTATTCAGCTTTTGAGTGGCGTCTACTGCATTGGATACTAACTCGCGCAGAAAAATCTCATGGTCACTGTACAAAAACTTTTTAATGATAGGGAAAATGTTCTCTGTTGTAACCCCAATATTACCTTTTTGCATAATACGTATATTTTTTAGTTTATCTATTGATTAATTTTAATTGATGTTTGTTCAGATAGAGACAAAAAAAATGCCAGACCCGAAGGTCTGACATTATGGCATATTATTTTATTTTCTTATTCAGGAAATAATATTATTCCGGAGTGACAACTTTCATCTCCAATTCACCTTTTTCTTCATTGAGAGATACCTGAATAGTATCTCCCTCCTTCAAAGAGGAGGAAATGATGAGCTCGGATAAGCCATCCTCCAGATAAGTTTGAATTGCTCGCTTCAAAGGACGGGCGCCATATTGTACGTCATATCCTTTGCCGGCGATAAATTCTTTCGCCTTATCTTCAATAACAAGCTTGTAACCAATAGATTCTATTCTATCATACAATCCTTTCAGCTCTATGTCTATAATCTTTGTTATTGCTTCCAGAGAAAGCTGGTCAAACGTGATTATCTCATCTACACGATTGATGAATTCGGGCGCGAATGATTTGTTTAGAGCTTTTTGTATTACGCTTCGCGAGAATTCCTTATCATCCAGGCGGCTTTGTGTCGCAAAACCAACGCCACGTCCAAATTCTTTCAGCTGACGGGTTCCTATATTGGAAGTCATGATAATAACAGTATTTTTGAAATCTACCATTCTGCCATAACTGTCAGTCAGACGACCTTCATCCATAACCTGAAGCAAGATGTTGAACACATCCGGATGTGCTTTTTCTATCTCATCAAGCAATACAATCGAGTATGGTTTACGGCGCACTTTTTCTGTCAGCTGACCACCTTCTTCATATCCTACGTATCCCGGAGGTGCTCCAACCAGGCGTGAAACAGTGAACTTTTCCATATATTCACTCATATCTATACGAATCAGTGCATCAGCAGAACCAAACATATATTTGGCTAACTCTTTTGCTAAGTGAGTTTTACCAACTCCTGTCGGGCCTAAGAACATAAATGTGCCAATTGGCTTATTAGGATCTTTTAGCCCTACACGGCTTCGCAAAATAGCTTTAACCAGTTTTTCTATTGCTGTATCTTGTGCGATGACTTTAGCCTGCAAATCTTCTTTCATACCTGCGAGCTTGATACCTTCAGCCTGTGCCATCCGTTGTACCGGAATGCCTGACATCATTGAGATGACATTGGCAATTTCTTCTGCATCAACAGTTTGCCTGTTTTCTTTCAGATTGGCTTCCCATTCTTTTTTCATCTCATCCAATTGGACAGAAAGCTCTTTTTCTTTATCACGGAAGCTGGCTGCAAGTTCGAAATTCTGCGATTTCACAGCTTCGTTTTTCTTGCTTTTGGCTTCTTCGATCAGTTTTTCTTGTTCTTCTATCTCTTTGGGCACATTGACATTGGTAAGATGTACACGTGAACCGGCTTCGTCTAAAGCGTCAATAGCTTTATCAGGGAAATTACGATCTGTGATATAGCGGTCTGTCAGCTTGACACATGCTTCCAATGCTTCATCCGTATAATACACATTGTGGTGATCTTCATATTTATCCTTGATATTACGCAAAATCTGCAAAGTTTCGGCAGCGGTAGTCGGTTCTACTATTACTTTTTGGAAACGACGTTCCAAAGCGCCATCTTTCTCAATGTTCTTACGATATTCATCAAGAGTGGTAGCACCGATACATTGTATTTCTCCTCTTGCCAATGCCGGTTTTAGCATATTGGCAGCATCCATAGAACCTGCCGCAGAGCCTGCGCCTACAATCGTGTGGATTTCATCAATGAATAATATTACATTCGGATTTTTCTGTAATTCATTGAGAATGGAACGAATACGTTCTTCAAATTGTCCACGATATTTGGTTCCTGCTACAACAGCAGTCATATCAAGAGCAACCACTCGTTTATCAAACAGAATCCGCGAAACCTTTTTCTGAATGATTCTTAATGCAAGACCTTCAACAATCGCTGATTTTCCTACACCAGGCTCACCAATCAAAATCGGATTGTTCTTTTTGCGGCGGCTTAAGATCTGCGCTAAACGTTCGATTTCTCTCTCTCTGCCGACAACGGGATCCAGGCGTCCTTCTTCTGCCGCTTTTGTCATGTCAGTACCGAAATTGTCAAGTACCGGTGTGTCATTAGACGGCTTCTTAGAAGCGGTTTGTGCTTGTTGGCGTTCGTCCGAACCACCTCTGCCGGAACGGGGAGAGGACATTTCTTCGTCATCATCATCGTCTTCCGTAAAGCCCATGCCAGAGTTTATATCTGGTTGCAATGTAGCTTGCTCCAGTACTTTCACATAATTTATATCGTTTGCTTCAAGTACGGAAGCTGCCATATTGTTTTTTTCTCTTAAAATAGCCAATAATACATGTTCTGTATCAGCGATGTTACTTTTCATTCCACGAGCTTCTAAAATACACATTTTTAATATCTTTGCCGCATCATTAGATAACGGTACCTCTGCATCAGGCAATAACATATCATCAGCTTCTGCCTTCAGTTGAGCTTCAATCTGTTGCTTTATTGCAGCTAGATTGGTGTTGAGTTTAGACAATATCTCGATAGCTTTTCCTTCACCGTCACGAAGGATTCCCAGAAGCAGGTGCTCAGGGCCTATATACCTACTTCTCAACCGATTCGCTTCTTCCTTACTATAGACGATAATGTCGGAAACTCTTTGTGAGAATTGATTATTCATACTTTTCCTTTTCTTCTAAGGGTTATTCACTGGCAAATATACGCATTAATCAAGTTTGTATTGCAATATTTGCTTTATTTCTTATATCTACAAATGGCGTGCCATAAAAACGGTGTATTTGCATTATATATATAAGGTATAACAAATATCCAGCTCTTTTTTACCAATGTTATCTATCTTTCCATATTATATTTATCGTTTTTATCTTTTTATTTTCGAATTTTAAAGTTTAATGAATTGTCGTCCCGGTCATGCTAAAACTTTCTTTCTAAAAACTTTCGTATATCGGGGAAAAGTAGTACTTTAGCGTGGTTTTTCACAAACCGTAGAATGTATAATTAATAATCATTTTAAATGCTTGAACAAGACAGAATTATAAAGATTAACATCGAGGAGGAAATGAAGTCATCGTACATTGACTACTCCATGTCGGTCATCGTTTCACGTGCCCTTCCGGATGTTAGAGATGGATTTAAGCCTGTTCACCGTAGAATTTTATACGGAATGATGGAATTGGGCAATACTTCAGACAAACCTTATAAGAAATCAGCCAGAATTGTGGGTGAGGTACTCGGTAAGTACCATCCTCATGGAGATTCTTCTGTTTATTTTGCAATGGTGCGTATGGCTCAGGAATGGGCAATGCGTTATCCTTTGGTAGATGGACAGGGGAACTTTGGTTCTGTAGACGGTGATAGCCCTGCTGCTATGCGTTATACAGAAGCTCGTCTTAATAAGTTGGGTGAAGCAATGATGGATGACCTGTATAAGGAAACCGTCGATTTTGAGCCTAACTTTGATAATACGCTGGTAGAACCTAAAGTTATGCCGACACGTATCCCGAATCTTCTGGTGAACGGAGCATCCGGTATCGCTGTAGGTATGGCTACCAATATGCCTCCTCATAATCTTTCGGAAGTAATTGAAGCATGTGAAGCATATATTGATAATCCGGAAATTACAGTAGAAGAACTGATGGAATTTGTCAAAGCACCAGATTTCCCTACTGGCGGGTTTATATATGGTGTGAGTGGTGTACGCGAGGCATATTTGACTGGACGGGGACGTGTAATTATGCGTGCGAAAGCCGAAATCGAAAGCGGACAGACACATGATAAGATCGTAATAACCGAGATTCCTTATAATGTAAATAAGGCCGAACTGATTAAGTATATAGCTGATCTTGTAAATGATAAGAAAATAGAAGGTATCTCAAATGCCAACGATGAGTCTGACCGTGACGGTATGCGTATTGTTATTGACATCAAACGTGATGCAAATGCAAGTGTAGTGTTGAACAAACTCTATAAAATGACAGCTTTGCAGACATCTTTTGGCGTAAACAATGTTGCTTTGGTTCATGGACGTCCAAAAACGTTGAATCTGAGAGATTTAATTAAATATTTCATCGAACATAGACACGAAGTTGTTATTCGTCGTACTCAGTTCGATCTTCGTAAAGCGAAAGAACGTGCGCACATTCTTGAAGGTTTGATTATCGCTTCGGATAATATTGATGAAGTAATTCGTATCATTCGTGCAGCAAAAACTCCTAATGACGCTATAGCAGGCTTGATTGAGCGATTCAACCTGACAGAAATTCAGGCTCGCGCAATTGTAGAAATGCGTTTGCGTCAATTGACAGGTCTGATGCAGGATCAGCTTCATGCGGAATACGAAGAAATAATGAAGCAGATAGCTTATTTGGAAAGTATTTTGGCTGATGATGAAGTATGCCGTCAGGTAATGAAAGATGAATTGTTGGAAGTTAAAACGAAATATGGAGATGAACGTCGTTCTGAAATCGTTTATTCTTCAGAAGAGTTCAATCCGGAAGACTTCTATGCAGATGATCAGATGATTATTACAATTTCTCATATGGGTTATATCAAACGTACTCCGTTGACTGAATTCCGTGCACAAAATCGTGGTGGTGTAGGTTCGAAAGGTACGGAGACCCGTGATGAAGACTTTGTAGAACATATCTATCCTGCTACCATGCACAATACGATGATGTTCTTTACACAAAAAGGCAAGTGCTATTGGCTGAAAGTATATGAAATACCTGAGGGAACGAAGAATTCTAAGGGACGTGCTATTCAGAATTTGTTGAATATTGACTCGGACGATAATGTAACTGCATACTTGCGTGTGAAGAGTTTGGAAGATTCTGAGTTTATTAATAGCCATTATGTATTGTTCTGTACTAAGAAAGGGGTAATAAAGAAGACATTACTAGAACAGTATTCTCGTCCTCGTCAGAATGGTGTAAATGCCATAACTATCCGTGAAGATGACAGTGTTATTGAAGTTCGTATGACGAATGGAAACAATGAAATCATCATTGCCAATCGTAATGGACGTGCAATTCGTTTCCATGAAGCAGCAGTTCGTGTAATGGGACGTACAGCAACAGGTGTACGCGGTATTACATTGGATAATGATGGCCAGGATGAAGTAGTAGGAATGATTTGTATCAAAGATTTGAAGACAGAATCTGTGATGGTAGTTTCCGAACAAGGATATGGCAAACGTTCTGAAATAGAAGACTATCGTAAGACGAACCGTGGTGGTAAGGGTGTGAAGACCATGAATATTACCGAAAAAACAGGTAAGTTGGTAACAATCAAGTCAGTAACTGATGAAAATGACTTGATGATTATCAATAAGTCTGGTATCACTATTCGTTTGAAAGTGGCTGATGTTCGTATTATGGGCCGTGCTACTCAAGGTGTCCGTCTGATAAATTTAGAAAAACGTAACGACCAGATTGGTTCGGTATGTAAGGTTATGACAGAAAGTCTTGAAGATGAAATTCCGGCAGAAGAAGCAGAAGGAACAATTGTGAGTGATCCGAATGCTGATGCTCCTGATATTGATGATGTAGCAGACGTAAATGAAAACGAAAGCAACAACGAAATCGAGGAATAGACATAATATTAATAATTAATCAAACAACAATCATGAAAAGAGTATTATTTTCGATGGTTTTATTGATGGCTGTTAGCTTCTCATTCGCACAGATGAAAAATGTGAAAGAAGCAAAGAGTATGGCTAATGACGTAAAACCTAATTTTAAGCAGGCTGAGCAGCTTATTAAAGAAGCTATGAAGAATCCTGAAACGAAGGATCTTGCTGACACATGGGACGTTGCTGGATTTATTCAGAGACGTATCAACGAAGAGCAAATGAAAAATGCTTTTTTGAAAAAACCGTATGATACATTGAAAGTGTATAATAGTATTCTGAAAATGTATGAGTACTATACTAAGTGTGATGAATTAGCGGAAATACCTAATGAAAAGGGAAAAGTTAAAAACAAATACCGGAAAGCAAATGCTTCAAGTATGTTGGCTGAACGTCCTAATTTGATTAATGGTGGTATTCAGTATTTTAACTTGGATAAGAATAAAGAAGCCTTGAAATTCTTTGCAACATATGTTGAATCAGCTTCGTATCCGATGCTAGCTGATAAAGAATTGGCTAAGAATGATACTCTTATCCCACAAATTGCATATTATGCTACATTGGCTGCTGATAGGGTAGGTGATAAAGATGCTATTATTAAATATGCCCCAATGGCTTTATCTGATAAGGACGGAGGTAAATTTGCAATGCAATTGATGGCTGATGCCTATAAAGCTAAAGGTGATACTGCTGCTTGGATTAAATCTTTGGAAGAGGGTATCCTAAAGTTCCCTGGAAATGATTATTTCTTTGCTAATTTGGTTGATTATTATAATAGCTCTAATCAAGCTTCAAAAGCTATGGAGTTTGCTGACAGAATGTTATCTAATGATCCGAACAATAAGTTGTATTTGTATGTAAAAGCATATCTTTATCATAATATGAAAGAGTATGATAATGCAATCGAATACTACAAGAAAGCTATTGCTGCTGATCCGGAATATGCAGAAGCATACTCTAATGTAGGCTTGGTATATTTGATGAAAGCACAGGATTATGCTGATAAAGCAACAACAGATATCAATGATCCTAAATATGCTGAAGCACAGGCTGTAGTTAAGAAATTCTACGAAGAAGCTAAACCATTCTATGAAAAAGCTAGAGCTTTGAAACCTGATCAACAAGATTTATGGTTACAAGGTCTTTATAGAGTTTACTATAACTTGAACATGGGACCTGAATTTGAAGAAATCGATAAACTGATGAAGTAATATCGTTTTCAGGAAAATTATAAGTC
>NC_021017.1:558381-562184 GCF_000210075.1 Bacteroides xylanisolvens XB1A | reverse complement strand
TTACTTCAATAGCGGAAGCTGGTACCCATCCTACTTTTCCATCTTCCAACCGAATTTCTTTCCATTCTTTCATAGAGTTGTCCTTGACGTTTACCTTTCTCCCTTCATGCAGAATAAACAAACTGGTACCACTCTCGCTTGGAGTACTTCGAACTGTTACACTTGGGTTCATTACTATAGCTTCATTTCGATTGACTAAATGTTCTTTTTGTTGTGAAGCAAAAAGATTAGAGCAAATGGTGACAATCAGAAAAACGATTCCTAATATGAAGCCTACTTTCTTTAACACAATCTGTTTAGAGAATATAAAAAAGTAAAGAGCTATAATCAATAGAATAAAGGATACAATACCCCATGTGGCCCATGCATCTACACTCATGCTATTTGTCAGAGATTTGATCCATGAAACAAAGAACACTTCAGGAACAGGCTCAACTTTGTCTATTGTCTTTGCGCGTGCCACTTCAAGATTAGCACGTATATCGCCGTTTCCTGGTTGCAATAACAAGGCACGCTCATAATTTAAAACAGCTTTCGCTATCTCTCCTATTTTATAATAACTATTTCCCAAATTGTAATAAACGTCAGCAGCTTCTCCATTTTTTAATAATGCTTCATATATTTGAATAGCTGCTGCATAATCTTCTTTTATATATGCGGAATCGCCTTCAGCTTTTGTGGCATCTTCCAGTGTGTTACTGGAAAATGTGGTATGTGAAGCGTGGATAGAATCAGCTCCATTGGTTTGTTTAGAATCAATGTTTAACGAATCTTGTGCAAAACAAGTAAGTGACATTGATAATAATATAAAAAATAATATCTTTTTCATGACACAATCTCTTCTGGGTTAATGTTTTATCGAATTCTCCATTTTGCTTATTACTTCTATTGAAGAAGAATAAACTTTATCCATGGCTTGATTTTCATCACCTGGAGCAAACCGGGCAAATTCACAGTCATTCAATGCATTCAGGAATTCTTTGATTAGTTCCTCATTTACTCCATGATTTCTTAGCTTCTCTTCAATATTATCTTTAGATAAACGAGATACCGGAATATTCAGTTTGTCACTTATATATCCCCACAGTGCCTTTAAAACTTCATCATAGAAAGCATCTTTCTTATTTCCGGAGAGTAATTTTCCAGCTAACTTCATACGTTTTGTTGCTACTTTATTGGCTTTCTTCGTACGCATTTTAGCTACGTTCGCATTTTCAGCAGCTTGCTTACGATAAATAATAAAGAAAATAATAAAGGCAAGAGCGGGAATGATATAGAATAGCCAATATGTCATTGAACCATAGAAGAAACTTCCTTTAGGCTGGAGAGTAACTTCGTTTTGTTTGATGTAACGGATGTCCTCACCTAATACTTTCAAATCCTCTTTATTAGTGAAGTTAGCAATTACTTGATCTGCATTACCCGCACCTTTCTCAACGTTTATTACATATTCTTCTGTTTTCAGCGTTTTATAAGATTTGGAGCGAATATCAAAATAACTGAAAGATACTCCTGGAATCTTATATGTTCCAGCATGCCGCGGAATTGCTAAATATTCGATAACCTTATTACCTGTAAGTCCTTCCCGGGTTAATCTGACTTGATTGTCTACTTTGGGATCGTATACTTCAAAATCATCTGGGAATTTAATTTCCGGATTAGAAATTAACTTCAGATTACCTGTACCGGATATTACTAATTTAATAGTAATAGCATCATTGGTTTTCAGTTCCTTGTTGTTGATAGATGAAGAAATATTGAACTCTCCCACTCCACCGGAGAAATCTGCCGGTTTACCTGCAGGAAGCGGATTTACATTTATTGCTATCTTAGGGGTGGAAATTGATTTTTTTATTTCAATGACATTACTTCCTCCATTGAAGAAAGCATCAAAAGGATCATCAGATTGTACAGGTTTACCAACTGTCATCTGGAATTGAGCAGGATCAATATATAGTTTTCCTGATTGTTGCGGGAAGAGAACGAACTGACGATAAACTGTCGTATAGTAATTACGTCCCTGATAATGTTCCGGAGTCCATCTCGCATTTGTAGTCATTTCGATTTCTTGAGAATGGAAGCCTTTAAAGTCGGGTAACTTTGCATTATTCAGTTGTAAATTGGATTCTCTGGTGTATATTTTATAGGTCAGGACAAATGCTTCCTGTTCGTACACATTCGTTTTACTGGCACTTGCTGTAATAAACAAGTCTTGGTTAGAGACCCCTGTACCAGATGAGGAATGTGTAGAAGAACTACTGCTACTATTGCTACCACCTTGATCTTGTGGCAATACTTTAATCCTTACTGAATTTGATACCATTTGATCGCCATCAGCAATAATTGAGGCACCGGGTATTGTGTATTCTCCGGCATTATTCGCCATTAATATATATGTGAATGTAATACTACTAGTAGACGTAACATTACCATTTACTATTTGAGTATTACTTTGTTGTGAACGGCTTGGCCCCATCAACACATCAAAACCTTTGATCGATGGTGCCCGGAAATCTTTCACTTTTTGTGTAGTAACAGTATACGACAGCCTGAACTGGTCGCCTACTACCACTGCGTCAGGAGCAGAAGCAGTAAAAGACACTTTATCAGCAAGCATCTGAGTGCTATATGCTATCAATGCCATCAATATAATAATCAGTTTTTTCATTGCTTATGAAATTTATATCATCAACTTTATATTACCAATCTTTTTCTAAGCGACCACCTTGCATAACTTTTTGTTGCTTTTTCACTTTGTCTTGCACATCTTTTTCATCCTGCATTACAGAATTCAGCAATTGTTCAGCATTCTCCTTTGACATCTGATTATCTTGTTTTTTTTCTGACTTCGGTGGTTGCTGCTGATCTTTCTTTTCATCTTGTTTCTGATCTTTCTGCTTGTCTTTATTCTGGTCTTGTTTTTGATCTTGCTTTTGTTGATCTTTATTCTGATCCTGATTTTGGTCTTGATTCTGCTGATTTTGTTGATCTTTCAACATTTTCTGTGCAAGAGCCAAATTGTACCGGGTTTCATGATCGGCAGGATTATTACGCAGTGACATTTTATAGGCGTCCACAGCCTTTGCATAATCTTTACCAGCTTGGAAAAGTACTCCCATATTGTGGTAGATATGAGCGAGCTTCATTTTATCCTTTTCAATTTTGCTGGCCGATACGTATTGTTCCATGGCATCCTGAAACTTTTGCTGTTGCGAAAGAGTATTTCCCAAATTGTACATAGATACTGTAGACTTGGGATTTGCTTCCAGAGCTTTCCGGTAGTTTACCTCTGCGTCAACAAATACACTATCATTAAACAGGCGGTTTCCCTTACGGATATAGTCGCGTTCTGCTTTCTGAGCCGAGACACCGGCTGTCGCTAACAGAAATACAGCGAATAGAATATATTTACTTTTTAACATACGTATAACTATTTCTTATTAGAAAACAGGTGAATGTTCTTAAATAAAGGATTCTTGCGGTCCAAAATTAAGATTTCTGCCAATAACAATAGTAGAATAACCCATGCAATAGCTTGGAATTGTTCGTTAAACTCTGTATATACTTTTGACTCTACATCAGACTTCGCCATTTTGTTCACTTCTTGATTAATAGCTCTTTGGGCTGAATTAGAGTTGTCTACTCGTACATATATACCTTTTCCTTCCTTAGCAATTTCTTGGCACATAGCTTCATTCAAACGGGTAACAATCACATTACCTTCCCGGTCGCGGCGATAATCATTCGTACCTTCTACCGGAATGGGGGCACCATCAGGCATACCTACTCCCAATACACTTACT
>NC_021017.1:552893-558108 GCF_000210075.1 Bacteroides xylanisolvens XB1A | reverse complement strand
GGCTTTGGCGGCTTCCACTGCACCACCCTCATGATTTTCACCGTCAGTAATAACAATAATAGCACGTCCTACCCCTTCTTGCGGAGTGAAACTACGAGCTGCTAAATTGATTGCTTCCCCGATAGCTGTACCCTGTTTAGAAATCAACGAAGGATTGATGGACTCTAAAAACATCTTAGCGGAAATATAGTCACTTGTAATTGGTAGCTGAGTAAAAGCGTCACCTGCAAATACAATCATACCTACCTTATCATTGTCAAGTTCATCCACTAATCTGGAAATTAGTCTTTTTGCTTTTTCCAGACGGCTAGGCTGTACATCTTGAGCTAACATAGAGTTTGAAATATCCAAAGCTATAATTACCTCTACTCCTTTGCGCTTAACCGTTTCCAGCTTAGAACCGAATTGGGGGCGTGCTAATAATACGGAGAACAAGCCAATAGCAACAAAAATAATCCAGAATTTTACATCCGGACGATATTTGGATACATCAGGCATTAATTGAGCCAATAAAGTCGGGTCTCCGAAGCGTCGGATATTCTTTCTTCTCTTGTAGTTGGAATACAAGTAGAAAGCTGCTAAAAAAGGTAATAGCAGCAATAAGTATAAATATGTAGGTTCTCCAAATCGAAACATCTTCTTACTATTTTATGATTGACAAATAACGATTGACAAACATTCTTATGGAATTTTTTTGAGTACCGAATTGCGTAATAGTACTTCCAACAAGACACAGAGGAAGGCAGCTAGGGCAAACCAGTGATACTCTTCGTCTCGTTTACTGTACTCTTTTACGTTCAGTTTCGTCTTTTCCAGTTTATCAATTTCTTCATATACTTCTTTAAGCTTCGAGTTGCTCGTAGCCCGGAAATAGTTACCATCTGTCGTTCCGGCAATCTCTGTCAATGTCTTTTCATCAATTTCCACCGGCATACTTACATATTGTACAGTATTCCCCACCGGATAAGGATAAGGAGCCATTCCATTAGTACCTACCCCGATAGTATATACACGAATACCAAAACTTTTAGCTATTTCTGCCGCTGTCATTGGAGAAATATCTCCCTTATTATTAGTACCATCCGTCAATAAGATAATAACTTTAGATTTCGCTTTGCTATCTTTTAAGCGAGTCACAGCATTAGCAATACCCATACCAACCGCAGTACCGTCAGTGATAAGGCCGCATTTAATATTATGTATCATATCCAACAATACGGCATGATCTACAGTCAATGGACATTGAGTGAAAGTTTCTCCTGCAAATAATGTAATACCGATATTATCATTGGGGCGTCCGTTGATAAATTCAGCAGCTACATCTTTGGCAGCTTCAAGTCTATTTGGCTTTAAGTCTTCAGCCAGCATACTGGTAGAAACGTCGATAGCCAGCATAATATCAATTCCTTCTATTTCACTGTTCTGCCACTTGTTAGTAGTTTGCGGGCGTGCAAGAACCAAGATAACTAACACCAAAGCAATGCAGCGCAGTAGAAATGGAACATGCAACAAATAGTTCTTATAACTTTTAGGTGTATGTGCATATACCCGAGCATCTGAAATTTGAAGGGTTGCTTCACTTTTCTTTTGTTTCAGGATATACCATACAATATATGGTATAAGCAATAATAGCAAAAACAGATATTCAATATTGGCAAAAACCATTTTATTTATGATTTAACAGTTTACTATTTAGTATTAAGTTATACACTCTTTATACGAAAAGATTGTATAACTGCAGACCTATATATATAAAGGTACCAATTAGTGCTGCTGATAACAGTGCAATTCCGCAAATCAGCATAGCTTTAACACGTAAAGAACGTTTCTCAATGATAGTGATTTCCGTTGGTTGCGGTTTCTGGTTTTCCTCTTCCGGTTGTTTTGTCTCATTGATAAAATCGATGGCATTAATTAAATTAGCATCGTTTTCATTCATCTGAGGATCATGTTTGGCAAACTTCACTAAATCAGCGGTCTGGAACAAAAGCTTCAAGTCTGATATAGCCTCTTTATCATTCAACTCCAATAGCTGGTCAATTATTTCAGAAGAAGTCATTTCTAATGCGTTAAATCCGAAACGGTCCTTAATATAGGTGCGAAGTGCATCCGTTAGTTCGGTATAATACTCCTTCGATTGTCCTTTTTGCCATATCTTCTCTGTTTTGATACGTTCTATCTCTTTCATTGCAGCCTGATGTGGCGGCAATTTAGGTTCAACTTTTATTTTACGGATAATAGGTTTATTATCACGTATACGAATAATGAGATAGATCAGTAAACCAAGCAAAGGTAAAGCTAGGAATGAACAAGCAATTAATCCATACCAGTCTTCCCACGCAAAAGGAGCTTTCATCACAGGTTTCTGTCCAAAGAACTGGTCCGGATGTAATGTATCAACCGGCATCGAATATACTTTCAATGCCAGAGCTTTGGATTTATATACTTTATCATCTACGGTAACCGGCATTGGTGGTAGATAATATAGAGCAGAGTCAAAAGAAGTGATAATGTATTCTTGAGTAATCAACATTCGTTGGCGATCATTCAGGAATTGAGTATCCGGTTTGACAGTTTCTATAATTTCCACACCTCTTACCAATGTATCGGTGTAAGCAGGAAAAATAGCACGCTGTTTAGCATCCATGGCTACTTGCAATTGCACTTTCGCCTGTTCGCCAATCAGTATCTGCAATGAATCAATTTTTGCTTCTACCGTGACAGACTGTGCTGCTGCTTTGCCTACAGACAATAGAGCTAATAATGCTATCAGAATAATATTTCTATTCATCTTTGATTCCATTAATTTCGTTTGGCAAATAAATTCAACAATGCCTTTACGTAATCCTGGTCGGTTCTGACAGATACAGCATCCACGTTACTTTTAGTGAAAGTATCGTTAAGTTCAGTCTGCTTTTGTATCCACCAGTCACGATGTGCCCGGCGTACAGCTTTGGAAGAGGTGTCGATCCATTGTTCATGTCCAGTTTCCGCATCTTTGATTCGCATCAGTCCTACTGGGGGAAGATCACTAACCCTCCTGTCGTACACTTGTAATGCTACTACATCATGTTTTCTGTTAGCAATGGTCAGTGCATTCTTAAAGCTGTCCTGATCAATAAAGTCTGATAAGATAAATGCGGTGCAACGTCTTTTCATCACGTTTGTCAAATATTCTAAGGCAAGACGAATATTTGTACGACGGCTTTCCGGCTGAAAATCAATCAATTCGCGGATAATATATAAGATATGTTTACGTCCTTTCTTGGGAGGAATAAACTTTTCTATCCGGTCTGAAAAGAAAATCACACCAATTTTATCATTGTTCTGAATAGCAGAGAAAGCAAGCGTGGCAGCGATTTCCGTCACCATATCTTTCTTCAACTGCTTGATCGTACCAAATTCCAAACTTCCGGAAACATCGACCATTAACATAACTGTCAGTTCACGTTCTTCTTCAAACACTTTCACATAAGGTTTATTGAAGCGCGCAGTCACATTCCAGTCTATGTCACGTATATCATCGCCGAACTGATACTCACGGACTTCCGAAAATGACATACCCCTACCCTTGAAAGCCGAATGATATTGGCCTGCAAAGATATTGTTAGACAATCCTCGTGTCTTTATTTCAATTTGGCGAACTTTTTTTAGTATTTCACTTGTTTCCATTTATACAGTAGTTAAGTAGTAAGTAGTTAAGTAGTCATGTATAGATATTAATGACTACTTATTGACTGTATTATAACTACAAATTAGGGCACTTCAACCTTATTCAGAATCTTACTGATGATTTCGTCCGAAGTCATATTATTAGCTTCAGCTTCGTATGTCAATCCAATACGATGACGGAGAACATCATGTGCTACAGCACGTACATCTTCCGGAATTACGTAACCGCGACGTTTGATAAATGCATACGTACGAGCAGCCAAAGCCAGATTGATAGACGCACGAGGTGAACCTCCGAATCCGATCATATCTTTCAGTTCCTTGAGGTCATATTTTTCAGGGAAACGAGTTGCAAATACAATATCTACAATATAACGTTCAATCTTCTCATCCAGGTACACTTGACGAACAACCTTACGTGCTTCAATAATTTCATCCGCTTTGAGAATAGGCTTCACATTGAACTTCTCACCATTGATATTTTGGCGAATAATCAGTTTTTCTTCTTCCAGCTTTGGATAATCAATGACAACTTTCAACATGAAACGGTCAACTTGTGCTTCAGGAAGCGGGTAAGTACCTTCTTGTTCGATAGGGTTCTGAGTAGCCAGTACAAGGAAAGGTTCCGGTAATATGAATGTTTCTTTACCAATAGTAACCTGACGTTCCTGCATTGCTTCCAGCAAAGCACTCTGTACTTTAGCAGGAGCACGGTTGATTTCATCAGCTAATACAAAGTTTGCGAAAATTGGTCCTCGCTGCACTTTAAAAGATTCATCTTTCTGACTGTAAACCATTGTACCAATAACGTCGGCAGGCAATAAGTCCGGCGTAAACTGGATACGGCTATACTTCGCATCAATCAGAGAAGCGAGTGTTTTAATAGCCAAAGTTTTCGCCAAACCAGGCACACCTTCCAAAAGAACGTGACCATCGGAAAGTAATCCGATAAGCAGTGATTCAACCAAATGTTTCTGACCAACAATGATTTGGTCCATCCCTGTCGTAAGATTGGTAACGAAAGCACTTTGTCTTTCAATCCGCTCATTTAGCTCGCGGATATCAATTGATTCAGCCATAAATACTTAATATTTTATTATTTAAATCCCTTTTATTTTATGTAAGCCTTTCCTGTGTGTTGTAAGGCTTCTTATTTTGCCTCCAAAAGTACGCCATATAATTAACGATTGCAACTAATTTTTATTAAAAAACAATGCGAAATCTTTAGATTAAGGTACTTTCATACGCTTTTGTACATCCATAACATTTCACCCGATCAATACAGGATTTGTATGATCGGGTGAATGGATTATTGCTATTTATTCTTTTGTAAGTTCCGGTATTTCAATTGTTGTGCCATATGGTACGTTATTGGGGTTCTTAATAACCTTCGGATTGTGCTTCACAATGTATGGCCACATTGCTTTTGTACCATAAAAACGCAAGGAAACCCTAGTTAAAGTTTCTCCTTCTTTGATTGTATATTTTGTTTTGGTTCCTGTAATTTTATAAGATGCTGAATCCAAATAAGCAGATGTAGCGG
>NC_021017.1:530610-552637 GCF_000210075.1 Bacteroides xylanisolvens XB1A | reverse complement strand
CGGGTTGCTGTGGAGCTGTCTGGGGTTCTGCTTTGGCAGGAGCAGTTTCTTCTTTTTGAGCAACAGGTGGTGTGGGCGTAACAACTTTAGGTACATCAGGAGTTATTTCCTTTATGGTATCCTTCTGTTCAATTGTATCGGAAAGTTGTGTTTCCGGTTGAACGGGTTGAGTTGTCACAGGTGGCATATCCAGCGCATTCTTGTCAGATGAAGAAGAAAATAAATCCGGGTAATAAATAAACAGGATAACCCCTCCACATAATAACAAAACGATTACAATAACAGCTATTAAATAAGGTACAGGAGATTTTTCCTTCACTGGAGCTGTTTTTTTAGAAGCCGGTTGGGATACATGTTCTGATTTGACCGGTTTTATCGTTTCTTTTTTAGCAGGAGGTATTATAGGAGCCACAGGTTGCAGATTTGCTTTCATAAGCTCTTGTTCTATAATTTTCTCGGCAGTGATCTCCTCTTTTTCTTCTATTATAGGTGCTGCTGGTTGTTGTTCTACCATTGCGACTTCCTCTTCCGGGACTTCTTCATCTTCCAGCTGTTCGACTTTCTCTTCAATATTAGTTTCTGTGCTGGTCCTTTTAGGTTCTACATGAGAGGATGGCTCAATAGATTCTTCTACTGTAGATACATTTTCAACGATAACAGGTTCTTCAATGGAGTCTTCCACAGATGGTTGAGCAGTTATTTGCTCTTCCTGAATCAACTCTTTTTCTGAAAGCTCATCATCAGTGCTTTCATATTCCTCCGTTACAAGGGGGGGCGTATTCTCACCAATCTCATTCAATACAGTTTGTGCTGATACTTCCTCACCTGCTTCTTCTTCCTCTGTATCTTCTATCGGAGTATCTTCCAAAATTGTATTTTCATTCAATACAACAGTCTCAAAGTGTGCGAAAGGCTTATTTATTGTATCTCTTAGATTGGCATCCGGAGAAAATGAGACTTTTGTATGTCCCTTTATCTGGAAACGTTCTCCTGTGTTGACATTGACACTTTCCCGGCTATCTACATCAATAAGTTTGAAAGTTCCCAATCCTTTGATTTTTACAGTCTTTTCGTTCTCCAAAGCTTGTTTCTATCAAGAGAAAAAACTCTTTAACAAACGCTTCGGCGTCTTTCTTGGTCATGCTATGTTTGGCTGCCAATAAGTCAGTAAGGTCTTGAATTGTTAGTCTTTCATTCATAACGGGAAATTATTTATTTAAACTTATCTTTCAATGTATTGCTAGGTCTATAAGATAGTACTAATTTGGGTGGAACCAACATGCGTTGTTTACTTGCCGGGTTGATTGAAATTCGTTCCGCTTTCTTTTTAACTTCAAAAGAGCCGAATCCTTGAACTGCAATCACATTACCTTCTTCCAATTCTTGTGTCATGCTGGACAACAAAGAACCTATCAATTCGGAAGTATCCTTGATTGTGTATCCCAATCTTTCCGCTAGTTCGGATGTAAATTCCTTATTATTCATAGTCATTTATAATCTTTGCATATAAATCAAAATCGTCTGCATTCGTCACTTCCACCTGATAAAACTGTCCGATCTTAAGTTCTCTCTCTGAACGCTTAACCAGCACTTCCGGATCTACTTCCGGTGAATCAAATTCTGTTCGTCCAATATAATAATCTCCTTCCAAACGGTCGATGATAATTTTCATCTGTTTACCGATTTTTTCCGCACTTAATTCTGCCGAGATACCTTGCTGGATGTCCATCAATTCATCAAGTCTGGCTTGTTTAACCTCTTGTGGAATAGAATCTTCGTATGCTTCTGCAGCATAAGTTCCCTCTTCTTCGGAATATGCGAAAGCTCCCATCCGATCGAAACGTACTTTGCGCACAAACTCTTTAAGCTCTTCGAAGTCTTCCTCGGTTTCTCCGGGATGCCCTACCATTAAAGTTGTTCGCAGGTGAATGCCTGGCACTTCTTTACGAAATTGTTCAATCAGTCGGTAAGTATCCTCTTTGCTCACTTGCCGACGCATTAATTGCAACATATTGTCGCTGATATGCTGAAGAGCAATATCCATATATTTACATACATTATCGCGTTCACGCATAACCCGGAATAAATCCGTTGGGAAATGTGCCGGATAGGCATAATGCAACCGAATCCATTCCACGCCAGGGATATCGGAAATACGTTCAATCAGTTCCGGAAGCATTTGCTTCTTATACCGATCGATCCCATAATAAGTCAATTCCTGTGCGATCACCTGAAATTCTTTCACGCCTTGCGATACCAGGTATCGTACTTCGTCCAAAATTTCCTCCATCGGTTTGGAGATATGGCGTCCTGTAATAATGGGAATGGCACAATAAGAACATTTGCGATCACACCCTTCTGAAATTTTCAGGTAAGCATAGTGCTGGGGAGTTGTCAATGTCCGTTCGATATATAACTCATCATGATAGACCTTTCCTAAATCTTGTAAAAGCTCCTTCCAATTGAACTTGCCATAAAATTTATCTACTTGCGGTATCTCAACAGCCAATTCCTTCAGATAACGTTCGGAAAGACAACCCATCACGAAAAGTTTCTTTAAATCCCCTTCTTCCTTTCTTTCAGCAAACTCCAGAATCATATTTATGGACTCCTCTTTGGCATCACCAATAAAGCCACACGTATTGATTACTGCAATTTCTCCTTGTGGATTTTCAGTATCATGGGTTACGCTATATCCGACTTCTTCCAGTTGGCGCATTAACTGTTCGGAGTCAACCAAGTTTTTAGAGCATCCTAAAGTGATAATATCTATTCTCTTTCTTTTCATGCGTTCTCTCCAAACAAGGAATCAACGAATTCATTTTTACGGAATACTTGCAGGTCTTCCATACCTTCACCTAATCCGATATATTTAACAGGAATCTTGAATTGATCGGAAATACCAATCACAACACCACCTTTAGCGGTTCCGTCAAGTTTAGTGATAGCCATAGCAGTTACTTCGGTTGCCAGAGTGAATTGTTTGGCTTGTTCGAATGCATTTTGTCCGGTGGAACCGTCCAATACCAATAAAACTTCATCCGGTGCATCGGGCACAACCTTCTTCATCACATTCTTGATTTTGGTCAGCTCGTTCATCAAGCCCACCTTATTATGCAGGCGACCGGCTGTATCGATTATAACCACATCTGCGTTGTTGGCAACGGCAGAACTAAGAGTGTCATAAGCCACAGATGCAGGATCCGCTCCCATTTTCTGTTTAACAACAGGAACCCCTACCCGTTCTCCCCAAATCATTAACTGTTCTACGGCTGCAGCGCGGAAAGTATCGGCTGCTCCCAAATAAACCGATTTGCCTGCTTTTTTGAATTGATAAGCCAGCTTGCCGATAGTTGTAGTCTTCCCTACTCCATTCACTCCCACAACCATAATTACATAAGGTTTCCTTGTGATGGGTACGTCAAAATCAGCTACATCATCCGAGTTGTTTTCGGTAAGCAAAGCTGCTATTTCGTCACGTAATATAAGATTCAGTTCTTGAGTATTCACATACTTATCAGCCGCAGCGCGTTTCTCGATGCGTTTGATAATATTTAAAGTTGTTTCTACACCTACGTCAGATGTGATCAGTACTTCTTCCAGATTATCTAATACTTCATCGTCTACTTTTGACTTACCAGCCACAGCACGAGCAATTTTACTGAATACGCTCTCTTTGGTTTTAGATAATCCTTTATCTAAAGTTTCCTTCTTCTCCTTTGAAAAAAAACTAAAAAATCCCATATTGACACTTGTTTGTATAATACATTTGCTACAAAGATATAACAAAGGATTGGAAAAGTAAAAAAAGAAGCAATAAAAAATCCCCTCATTGTTTACCAATGAGAGGATTTTGCAGTTATAGCGTATATGCTATTTCGATTATTTTTTGAAAAAGTCTTGTACTTTTTCGTTCGGAACCATTTGTTCATCAAAAACGTATGCTCCAGTTTTCGGAGATTTTACCATTTTGATAACCTTGGTATAAGCACGACCTTCTTTTGAACCTTCGTGCAAACTTGCTACTGTTTTCTTTGCCATGGGTTATACTACTTTTATTATTTAATTTCCTTGTGTACTGTTACTCTCTTCAGAATTGGGTTGTATTTTTTCAACTCAAGTCTTTCTGTAGTATTCTTTCTGTTCTTAGTTGTGATATAACGAGATGTTCCCGGCATTCCACTGTCTTTGTGTTCTGTACATTCCAGAATCACTTGTACTCTGTTACCTTTTGCTTTCTTTGCCATTGTAAGTTTTCTCCTCTACGTTTAGCCGATTACTTTAATGCTTTTCCAATCACAATAACCTTTAGCCACTGCTTCAGTCAGCGCAGCATCCAGTCCTTTTTTGTTGATAATACGCAACCCGTTAGCGCAAAGGCTAAGGCTGATCCAACAATCCTGTTCTACATAATAGAACTTTTTGTTAAACAAGTTCAAATCAAAGGTTCTTTTAGTTCTTCTCTTTGAGTGTGAAACATTGTTGCCAATCATGGCTTTCTTTCCGGTAATTTGACAAATCTTCGACATTTCTATCTTATTTTTATAGTTTTATATCTATACTTATTTCAAACAGGACGCAAAGTAAGCACTTTTATCCGTATAAAACAAGAATTTCTTAAAATAATTCACTTTCAGGCGCCTATTTTTCTTTATTTGAGTAAATCACGGAGCATTAATAGGGCATTATTGCCAGCTCTTTCAATGTTCATGCTTCTTCCGCGGTTTGTTTCTTGCTTGTAAGTATGAATTTCGTTTTTATAACCAGCAGCTATCCAAACAGTTCCCACCGGCTTTTCCGGAGTACCACCTCCAGGGCCTGCTATCCCTGAAGTAGCAACAGCGCAATCTGTTTTTAATGCTTTCATCGCACCTTTTACCATTTCAATCACAGTTTCCTCACTGACAGCTCCATATTGTTCCAAAGTTTCGGAGGAAACGTGCAAAAGCCCCATTTTCACTTCATTAGAGTAGGCCACTACACTTCCATTAAAATATTCAGAACTGCCGGCGATGGAAGTCAACCGTGCGGCAATACTGCCCCCGGTACAACTTTCTGCGGTGGAAACGGTCAATTTCTTCTTTTTTAAAAGCTCACCGACTATAACCTCCAATGGTGTATCTTCTTCACTGAAAATATCTTCACCAAGTATTTCCTCTAATTTTAACTTTTCACGTTCAAGAAGAACTTTTACTTCTTCTCTGTTTTGTCCTCGTCCGGTCAGTCTAAGACGAATAATGCCAAGTTTGGGTAGATATGCCAATTTAATGCATTCCGGTAAAGTGTTCTCCCACGATTCTAACTTTTCGGCTAATACAGATTCCGGATAGTGCTGTACGAGAAATGTTTGATGCATAATAACATCCGTTTGAAACCTATCGTGCAGCTTAGGTAACACGCTTTCTGTCATCACAGCAATCATCTCTTGTGGAACGCCCGGCATGGAAACAAGTACCTTGCCATCCCTCTCGAACCAACTGACAGAAGCACTTCCCACAGGGTTATTTATTACCATACAATCTTTCGGGACCATTGCCAGGCTTTTATTGAGTGCATTCATTGGTATTTTTCCTGCCAGTACCCGCTTTACGTTTTCGAATACTTCTTCGTTGAAAACCAGTTCCGTATGGAAGTATTTGCATAAAGTCTGTTTGGTAATATCGTCTTTGGTAGGTCCGAGGCCTCCGGTTACTAAAACAATATTCACCCTTTCCATCGCATTATCAATCGCTTCCATGATTTCTTCTTCCCGGTCACGGATTGAAACAATACGAAGAACCTCAATACCTATTTTATTTAATTCCTGTCCCATCCAGGCAGAATTAGTATCAACAACCTGTCCTATCAGCAGTTCATCGCCAATGGTTATTATTTCGGCAAACATACTTCTTAGTTTTATCCTATTATATATAAGGTATACTTATCATAATGTCACACGCGAATAAGCTGGAAGATCAATAGAACAAAAATCCTTATCCAGGTATTTGAAATATCCGGTAATGGCAATCATGGCTGCATTATCGGTAGTATAACTGAATTTAGGGATGAAAATATTCCAACCATATTTCTCGGCGTGTTCTCGGAAAGCATTGCGTAATCCGTTATTTGCGGAAACTCCTCCGGCTACTGCTATTTCATTAATTTTATATTCTTTGGCAGCTTTCCGTAATTTATCCATCAGAATGTCCACTACAGTAGCTTCCAATGATGCTGCAAGATCCACTTTATGGTGCTCTATAAAATCCGGATCATCTTTTAGCCAGTCGCGTAATGAATATAAAAAGGAAGTTTTCAATCCGCTGAAACTGTAATCTAAACCGGGAATATGCGGTTTGCTAAATGTAAAAGCTTTCGGATTTCCCTGGCGTGCTAATTTGTCAATGATTGGTCCACCCGGATAGCCAAGTCCCATCACTTTAGAACATTTATCAATTGCTTCACCTGCCGCATCGTCAATAGTCTGTCCGAGGATCTCCATATCATTATAGGCTTTTACCAGTATGATTTGTGAATTTCCTCCGGATACCAGCAAGCAAAGAAATGGGAAAGCAGGCTGTCTTTCTTCCTCTCCTTCTGCTTTAATAAAATGAGCTAAAACATGTCCGGTCAAGTGATTAACGTCAATCATTGGAATGTTTAAGGAACGAGCAAATCCTTTTGCAAAGGAGACTCCGACAAGCAAAGACCCCATCAATCCTGGACCACGAGTGAAAGCTACTGCGCTCAACTCTTCTTTGGTGACATCGGCACGTTTTAATGCTTCATGTACTACCGGTACGATGTTTTGTTGGTGTGCCCGTGAAGCCAACTCGGGTACTACTCCACCGTATGCTTCATGTACGGCTTGACTTGATACCACATTTGACAGCAAATAACCATCCTTGATTACGGCTGCCGACGTATCGTCACAGGAGGATTCAATTCCTAAAATTATTGCACTCATAAGTATTTAAACTATTAAACGGTGCAAAAGTAATCATAAAACTACGATTCGTAACGAACTATTTTATATTTTTGTTCGCAAAATAAAAGTTATCGCATATCAGAACGCTGAAAAAGACTGTACGCTGGGTAGTTGGTATTGTACTGGGAGTATATATCGGGACTATTGTTTTGCTGAATATACCAAGCATTCAGCAAACAATGAGTGTATTTGTGGCTAAAGAACTTTCCGAAGTTTTAAACACAAAGGTAGTGATTGGTAGAATTAATATCGGTCTATTGAACCGTATTATTATTGATGATGTATTGCTTGACGATCAAAGTGGTCAGGAAATGCTCAAAGTCACTCGTTTATCCGCTAAGTTTGATATTATGCCTTTCTTTAAAGGAAAGATATCCATTAGCAGTGTTCAGCTCTTCGGATTTAATATCGATCTCCGGAAAGAGACTCCGGAGTCTCCTCCTAATTTTAAATTTGTTTTGGATGCTTTTGCTTCCAAAGATACAGTAAAGAGAGAAAGTTCACTTGATTTACGAATTAACTCCATCCTGATTCGTCGTGGAAGGATGTCCTATCATGTGTTATCGGAACAGGAAACACCGGGAAAATTTAACGCCAAGCATATTCAGCTTCAAAATATCATAGCCAATATATCGCTGAAAGCCTTAAGTAAGGATTCTTTGAATTTAGGAATCAAGCGATTGAGCCTTGATGAAAAGGCATCCGGCTTTTCTTTGAAAAAAATGAGTTTGAAACTGGTTGCCAATAACAAGCAGACAAACATTGATAATTTTACTATAGAGTTGCCCGAAACATCTCTCAAGCTGGATACCATTCATTTAGAGTATGATAGTTTGAAAGCTTTTGACCGTTTTACAGAACAAGTACATTTCTCTTTCCGTACTTTGCCGTCGCAAGTTACTCTAAAAGATATTTCTCCTTTTGTTCCTATCCTATCGCATTTCAAGGAACCGGTGACATTGGATATGGAGGTGAAGGGAACTGTGGACCAGTTGACTTGTTCGCATTTGGAAATTACGGCCGACGACCGCCAGTTTCGTTTGCGAGGGGATGTGTCGCTTCAGGACTTGTCGCGTCCACAAGATGCGTATGTATATGGAACACTTTCCGAGCTTTCGGCCAATACTCGTGGAGTCGGCTTCTTAGTGCGTAATTTGAGTCACAATTATAATGGAGTTCCTCCGCTTCTCGAACGTTTGGGAAATGTAAGTTTTCAGGGAGAGATTTCAGGATACTTTACGGACCTAGTTACTTACGGGCAATTACAAACGAGTCTTGGAAATGTAAAAACCGACTTAAAATTGAGTTCTGACAAGGCTAAAGGACTGTTTGCATATTCCGGTGCTGTTAAAACTGAAGATTTCCAGTTAGGTAAGTTATTGGATAATGAGAAGTTGGAAGAAATCACTTTCAATCTGGATGTACATGGGCGGCACATTACCGGGCAATTGCCAGCTGTGGAATTGAAAGGATTGATCGCTTCGGTAGATTATAGCAGATATAGATATGAAAATATCACATTGGATGGAGAATACAAACAAGGTGGATTTAATGGTAAAGTGGCGTTGGATGACCCTAATGGATCGATTTATCTGAATGGAGATGTAAATGTTACGTCTAAAGTGCCTACTTTTAATTTTCTTGCAGTAGTTAACAAAGTACGTCCACATGATTTGAATCTTACGACTAAATACCCAGATGCGGAGTTCTCTTTAAAACTGAAAGCTAATTTCACAGGTGGATCAGTGGATGAGATGATTGGAGAAATCAATGTGGATAGTTTGGAATTTACAGCTCCGGATAAAGCATATTTTATGCAGAATATGAATATCCGGGCTACCAAACAGAACGGCGAGAACCAACTAAGATTGACTTCTGAATTCCTGAAAGCAAGTATAGAAGGTAAATTCCAGTACCACACATTACCTGCCAGTATTCTGAATATTATGCGGAAGTATGTGCCGTCTTTGATATTACCTCCCAAGAAGCCGATTGAAACACATAACAATTTTCTGTTTGACGTACATATATATAATACGGACATTTTATCTACAATCTTTGATATACCGTTGACTGTGTACACTCATTCCACATTGAAGGGATATTTCAATGATGCCTTACAACGCTTGCGTGTAGAAGGATATTTTCCCCGTCTGCAATATAAAAATAACTTTATTGAGTCGGGCATGATCCTGTGCGAGAATCCTGCAGATCATATTCGTGCACAGGTTCGTTTGACTTCTTTGAAAAAGAAAGGGGCAGTCAATCTATCCTTGGATGCACAAGCTAAAGATGATAATGTCAGTACGACATTGAATTGGGGGAATAATGCTGCAGTGACATATAGCGGGCAATTGGCTGCCGTTGCCAAATTTCTACGTACAAGCGGAGAAAAACCATTGTTGAAAGCGATGGTAGATGTAAAACCTACTGATGTTATTTTAAACGATACTCTTTGGAAGATACATGCTTCACAAGTGGTGGTCGATTCAGGCAGGGTGGATGTGAATAACTTCTACTTTAGCCATCAGGATAGATATGTACGTATTAACGGCCGGCTTTCCGAGAATCCTAAAGATACTGTAAAGGTTGATTTAAAAGATATAAATATGGGATATGTATTTGATATTGCAAGCATATCCGACGATGTGAATTTTGAAGGTGATGCAACGGGAACAGCTTATGCAAGCGGAGTGCTAAAGAAACCTATTATGAATACCCGTTTATATATAAAGAACTTTTCACTTAATCAGGGTCGCTTGGGTGATTTGGATATTTATGGTGAGTGGGATAACGAAAATAGAGGTATCCGGTTGGATGCATCCATTCAAGACATATCCCCTTCTCCGTCACGTGTCACAGGTATTATTTATCCATTGAAACCCGAGAGCGGACTTGATTTAAATATTGAAGCAAATGAATTGAACTTAAAATTCCTCGAACATTATATGAAGTCTATTGCCAATGATATTAAAGGACGAGGGACGGGAAAAGTACATTTCTATGGAAAATTCAAAGGATTGAATTTGGATGGTGCGGTTATGACAGACGCTTCCATGAAGTTTGATATTCTGAACACACATTTTGCTGTAAAAGACACGATTCATCTAGCTCCTACCGGATTGACATTTAATAATATACATATATCCGACATGGAAGGACATTCGGGAAGAATGAACGGATATTTGCATTTCCAGCATTTTAAGAACTTAAACTATCGTTTTGAGATACAGGCAAATAATATGCTTGTGATGAATACGAAGGAATCGGCAGATATGCCTTTCTATGGTACGGTATACGGTACCGGAAATGTATTACTTGCCGGAAATGCCACACAAGGGTTGGACGTAAACGTGGCTATGACAACCAACCGAAATACTACCTTTACTTATATTAATGGCAGTGTAGCATCGGCTACCAGTAATCAGTTTATTAAGTTTGTAGATAAAACACCCCGTCGTACTATTCAGGATTCTATTCAGGTAATCTCATATTATGAACAAATACAGCAAAAACGTCAGGCGGAAGAAGAACAGAAAACGGATATCCGTTTGAATATTCTGGTGGATGCAACTCCCGATGCCACCATGCGAATTATCATGGACCCTATTGCCGGAGATTATATTAGCGGAAAAGGTACGGGAAATATTCGAACGGAATTTTATAATAAGGGTGATGTGAAGATGTTTGGTAATTATCGGATTAATCAGGGAGTATATAAATTCAGCTTGCAGGAAGTAATCCGTAAGGACTTTATAATCAAGGATGGAAGCACAATAACGTTTAATGGTGCACCTCTGGATGCTAACATGGATATACAAGCTTCATATACAGTGAATTCTGCTTCCTTGAATGACTTGATACCGGATGCTTCGGCTATTATCCAACAACCCAATGTACGTGTAAATTGTATCATGAATTTAAGTGGTATGCTGGTACGTCCGACTATCAAGCTGGGCATAGAGCTTCCAAATGAAAGGGATGAAATACAAACATTGGTGCGTAACTATATCAGTACGGAAGAACAGATGAATATGCAGATCCTTTACCTGCTGGGTATTGGTAAGTTTTATACGGAAGATGCACGGAATAATAATCAAAATTCGAATGTGATGTCTTCGGTGCTCTCATCTACCCTCTCCGGCCAGTTGAACAATGCACTTTCACAAGTCTTTGAAACAAATAACTGGAATATAGGTACGAATTTGAGTACGGGTGATAAAGGTTGGACGGATATGGAAGTAGAAGGTATTCTATCGGGACAATTATTGAATAATCGTTTATTGATAAACGGAAACTTCGGTTATCGGGATAATCCGATGGCTAATACTAACTTTGTAGGAGACTTTGAAGCAGAATGGTTGATTACCCGTTCGGGAGATATCCGTTTGAAGGCTTATAATGAGACGAATGACCGCTATTATACAAAAACGAATTTGACTACACAGGGAGTAGGTATCATGTATAAGAAGGACTTCAATAAATGGAGTGATCTATATTTTTGGAATAAATGGCGGTTGCGTAATAAGCGCAAACGGGAAGAAGCGGAAAAGGTGAAACCGCAACAGACGGACAGTATCACTGATAAAACAGCCAAATCGGCAGTAAAGAGAAATCATTCGCAACAACAATAAACATATAATAAACGATGACATGATTCCAGGCGGATATGTCATCGTTCATTATATGTGAGAATTATGTAATCAGGAGCATGTGCATCCTTTTTTATGGGATGACAATGCCGTCTTCATTGATATTTACTTCAAGATCTACATTCATTTTTTCCAGTTCGATCCGATAATAGATGGTGCCATCTGCTTTTTCAATACGTTTCGCTTCGTCAAAACGATATTCTCCATATTGATTATTAATCGTATTTTTGACAGCTTCGGGCAGTTCATTTTGACGTACTTCCCATGAAGTAGAATGCCAATCTCCGGTCTGATCGAACAAAACATCTTTTGATATTCCGTTATGAATGATATCCACTTCCGTATATCCGAAATCCCAGTCATTTCTATCATCTTCTACATCTATTTCCATGATTTTGGCATTCGGATATTTTTCATTAATGAAGTTTCTCATTGCTTCAGTCAATTGAACGGGAAGATGACCGGTGTTATCATCATCAGTGTCTACGATACTTTTAATCAGAGTTCCGTCCGCAGAATAATATAAGTCTATCTCCTGATTCTGATTTTCGACTTCAATTACGAAAATAGTCTCAACGCCTGTCCGCTCCAATTTGTCTACATCATCTTGTTTCCACGAAGCATATTCACTCTTTTCAAAAGAAGTTTTCACAGCTTGCGGTAATGCACTGTAAGGAATGTCTGTTTCTGTCATTTGCCATTTTCCATCTTGGGTAAACCATGCAGATGCTTCATATTCATCATAGAAATCTGCTACATAATATCCGGACTTAGTTTCCCATTTCACATTTGCAGCATTAGGGTATTTAGATGCAAATGCGTTTTGAAGTTCGGTAGGAACAGCAATTGAATTATCGTCGTCGTTATCACAACTTTGTAGGCTCCATGTAACGCAAAGTGCCAGTAAGAGTGTATAAATCTTTAGTTTCATCTTTGTTCTATTTTAAAAGGTTTAGAAGTCAATATCAATCAAATTAAATTTCAAGTCGAATTTCAATTCCGTACGGTTGGACAGTTTTACTTCATAATCTTTTTTATCCCTCTCTATTTTCAGGATTTTAGCATCGGGATAATTGGTCGTTACATATTTTTGAATTGTTGCAGGAATAATAGCTGTAGGTACCGCGCTATATTTGCAATTCACTTCTTCCCAGTTTCCTTTGTTATCAAATTCTACTTTATCGCCATTAGTGAAAATCACTTCATAACTTTTATAGAAGAAATCACTTTCCATTTTGGCTAATGCTACTTTGCTGTCGGCAAAATGCTGTTTGATAAACTGCTGGGCCTGTTGTGGCATTTGAGTTACCTGAATAGGTTTGTCGTCATCTGCACGAGCTACTGTTTGCAATGTAAAAAGACATACTAATAAGAATACTAACTTTTTCATAATCGTTGTTTTTTAAATATTGGTTTTTACTACTATTATTAATTTCACATTGCAAAGATGAAAGGAGAATCTGAAAAGATTTGGGAATTTTGAGAATTATCAAGAAAAAAATCTCATAAAAATATAGTGACGCTATCCTGTTAACATAGCGTCACCATCTATAAAGGATACCGTCACCATCCCATAAGGATAGCGTCACTATAATTTCTTCCTGAAATTAGATTCTTTAGGATTCTTTTAAAACTACTAATATACACATCGTTTATTTTTGCACACACGAATTTGACGATATTCATATTAAATAACCATAAGAACTTTTTTATGACTATGAGAACAAATTATTTTTTATTATTCGCTATTCTATTGGGAGTTATTCCCATGAGTTACACACACGCCAATGATTCAATACCGAAAAGCGTGATTCTGTACACACCTTACACAAAAATCTCCGTATCGCCCGGAGCGTCAATTGATTACAGTATTGATCTTATTAACAACACGGACCAATTGATGAATGCGAATCTTTCTGTTAGCGGATTGTCCTCCAGTTGGAAACACGAAATGAAATCCGGTGGCTGGAGCCTTAGCCAGCTGTCGGTACTTCCCAAAGAGAAAAAGACTTTTAATTTAAAAGTCGAAGTTCCATTAAAAGTGAATAAAGGCAATTATCATTTTGTGGTATATGCCGGAAACGCTAAACTTCCCTTGGATGTGGTGGTTGCTCAAAAAGGAACGTACCAAACCGAATTTACTACTGACCAGCCCAACATGCAGGGAAATTCGAAATCAACCTTCACTTTCAGTGCTACTTTAAAAAATCAGACCGCCGATCAGCAACTATATGCTTTGATGGCTAATGCCCCCAGAGGGTGGAATGTCGTTTTTAAACCGAACTACAAACAAGCCACTTCTGCACAAGTAGAGGCAAACAGTACACAAAATGTAAGTATAGATATTACCCCTCCTGCCAATGTAGAAGCCGGTAGCTATAAAATTCCGGTACGTGCTGCTACAGGTACAACTTCTGCCGAATTGGAATTGGAAGTAGTTGTCACCGGTTCTTATCAAATGGAACTGACTACTCCTCGCGGGTTATTAAGCACAGATGTCACAGCTGGTGATGTGAAAAAAATAGAGCTGGAAGTAAGAAACACAGGTTCTTCATTACTGAAAGACATTCAGTTGTCTGCCAATAAACCTGCAGACTGGGAAGTTACTTTTGAACCTTCAAAGGTTGACGCATTAAAAGCTGGAGAGACATCAACGGTGATGGCTACTTTGAAAGCTTCTAAAAAAGCGCTGCCCGGGGACTATGTGACTACTATCATGGCTAAAACTCCTGAAGTAAATGCCGACGCGCAGTTCAGAATTGCGGTAAAAACTCCGATGATATGGGGATGGGTAGGTGTGCTTATCATCATTGCTACTATCGGTGTGGTTTACTATCTGTTCCGTAAATATGGAAGGAGGTAAATGATGAGCGAACAAGTGATCGTACTTACCGATTTGACCAAACAATATGGTAATTTCACTGCTGTAGATCATATTCGCCTGAATATCCGGAAAGGGGAAATCTTCGGATTGCTGGGACCGAATGGTGCCGGAAAATCAACTACTATCTTAATGATGCTAGGGTTGACGGAGCCTACTTCGGGAACAGTTGAAATCTGTGGAATAAATTCTACCACTCATCCTATTGAAGTAAAAAGGAGGATAGGTTATTTGCCTGAAGATGTAGGATTTTATGATGATATGACAGGACCGGAGAACTTGATCTATACAGCGCGATTAAATGGTATTCCTGATAAGGAGGCGAAAACCAAAGCTATGGAACTGATGAAGCGGGTAGGCCTTGAAGAACAGTTAACCAAAAAGACCGGAAAATATTCTCGTGGTATGAGACAGCGGTTGGGATTGGCTGATGTGCTTATTAAAAATCCGGAGATTATTATCCTCGATGAACCGACTTCAGGAATTGACCCGGCCGGTGTTCAGGAGTTTATCGAACTGATTCGCTGGTTGAGTAAGGAAGAGGGGTTGACTGTACTTTTCTCTTCCCATCACTTGGATCAGGTACAGAAAGTGTGCGACCGTGTTGGTTTGTTTAGTAATGGCCAATTACTTGCGTTGATCGATATGGCAGAACTGAAAGACAAGAAACAGGAATTGTCTGATATTTATAACCATTATTTTGAGGAAGGAGGAGAAAGACATGAATAAAGTCAATCATCCTTTTTGGGTGATCGTCAACAAGGAAATTTCCGACCATGTCAAAAGTTGGCGGTTCATTATATTAATAGGTATTATAGCGCTTACCTGCATGGGATCGCTATATACAGCACTCACAAATATTGGTGAAGCTATCAAGCCTAATGATCCGGACGGCTCGTTTTTATTTTTGAAGTTGTTTACGGTTTCAGATGGGACTCTCCCCTCTTTTGTATTGTTTATTAACTTCTTAGGACCTTTATTAGGAATCGCCTTAGGATTTGACGCAGTCAATTCCGAACAAAATAAAGGAACCTTGAGCCGTATGCTGTCCCAGCCTATTCATCGTGATTGCATTATCAACGCGAAGTTTGTGGCTGCTCTAATTGTAATAGGTATCATGCTGTTTGTATTGGGCTTTTTGGTAATGGGCTGTGGATTGATTGCCATTGGCATTCCTCCTACAGCAGAAGAGTTTTGGCGAATTGTTTTCTTCATCATTACCAGTATCTTTTATGTAGCATTTTGGCTGAATTTAGCTATTTTGTTTTCACTTCGTTTTCGTCAGGCAGCGACTTCTGCATTGGCATCGGTGGCTGTTTGGTTGTTCTTTAGCGTATTCTATACCATGATTGTTAATTTGGTGGCAAAAGGTTTAAGCCCGTCACAGATGGCGTCGCCTTATCAGATTATCAGTTATCAAAAGTTTATTTTGGGATTGATGCGTTTGGCACCGAGTGAATTGTTTAATGAAGCTACCACTACATTATTGATGCCTTCTGTTAGAAGTTTGGGACCATTGACTATGGAACAGGTGCAGGGAGCTATTCCCAGTCCGCTCCCGTTGGGGCAAAGTCTTTTAGTCGTATGGCCACAACTGACGGGACTGATTGCAGCAACAGTTATCTGTTTCGCTATCTCTTATATCATGTTTATGAGGAGAGAAATACGATCCCGATAACTGACTCACCATAAAAGACGCAAAGGACACAGAGAAATAAGTTAAATGAATACAGCTGATAGATCAGATGATGATTACCGATCGGTTATTCACTTTTTACTCCGTGTCCTTTGTGTTTTCTGAATAAAAAATTATTGTCTGGAAATCTCGAAGCAGTGCTCTTCCTGTTCGAAGTAATATCTTATACTCAAGTGTTGCAAACGACAGATAGAATCGGCTATTGCTAGTCCCAGACCTGTAGATCCTTCCTTTTTAGTTCCTTGATAGAAACGTTCGAAGATATGTTCCTTATCCAACGGATTTTCTACTCCTGAATTTCGGAAAGTAATACTGTTTTTGGTGACAGTGATCCGGATATGTCCCCCGTCAATGTTATGTACAAATGCATTTTTTAGGAGATTCGTGAGTAAAGCAACAGCCAGAGATTCGTTTATTGTCACATTGAAAATGTCCTGTTCATCGATAGTTACTTCTATGTTACGATAGTTGTAAACTTCTTCGTAATCTTGCAGATATTGTTTGAGAAGTCCATTTAGTTCCAATTGCTTGGTATCCGTAAACTGGCCATTGTCAATTTTAGTAAGCAATAGTAGAGATTTGTTTAATTTAGTGATGTATTCTAAAGTCTGGTGGGTTTTCATCAGCTCTTCCAGTTGTTTTTCTGATAACGAATCATCTTCCATCAACATTTCCAATCGGTTACGACAGATAGCAAGTGGAGTTTGTATCTCATGTGAAGCATTTCCGATAAATTGTTTTTGTTGTTCGAACATCTGCTCCGTACGTTCTACATAACGAATAGCAGCCTCATTTAATTTTCGGAATTCCGTGATTTGGGTTTCGTTACTCAACGGCTTATTTTTTTTTCCTGTTTGATAACCGTCCAGCCAATGAAGAAGCACATAGAGCGGTCGCATATTCCGATAGAACACCCATACGGAAATGATAATAATGCAGAATAACAGAGCTACATACAAAAATATAATCCATACTTGGATGGCATCTCTCAAGTCATCTTTTTCAATGCTGGGAGTTGATACTGTCAGCTCGTGGTATCGTCCTTCATCGTCTTTAAAGATAGTAGTAAGAATACGTGCCGGTTCGGTTTCCTCTTTTTCTTCAATATATACCATAGAGTCTTTATATTGAATATCCTCCCGGCTTTCCGCATATTCTTTGCTTACTTCCATCATATAATATTGATTGTTGGAGCCGTTGGTTTTAGAAGGTAGCTCCTCTCCTGCCAATGCCCGGATAATGATGGTTTCCGAATAATCTTCCAGAGCGTCATCCACTTCATCGTTGACTTCATCAATCATCGTAACATAAAAAAAGATAGCCCAGACCGTCAGTATGAAGGTCAAAGCAAGCGTAATACGAAGAATGATGTAATATATTAATTTCATGGACAATATTCTCTTTCTTTTTTTATTCTACTACCATTTTATACCCAAACCCATAGACCGCTTTGATTTCAATGTTTGCACCCGAATCTTTGAGCTTTTTGCGAAGATTCTTAATCTGTGCATATATGAAGTCAAAATTATCAACCTGGTCAATATGATCTCCCCATACTGATTCGGCCAAAGTGTTTTTATTGATTAATCTTCCGGGACGATTGATAAAATATAACAGGATGTCATACTCTTTTCTATTTAGCTCCACTTCCTGATCGTTGACAAATACACGATATTTATCCGGTTCTATTCGTACATTACCTTGGCGGATATCAATTTCTCCGTCATGCTGATGACGGCGAATCACGCTTTTAATCCGTGCATTTAGTTCAACCAAATGAAATGGCTTCGGTAAATAATCATCCGCTCCCAGTTCCAGTCCCAAAACTTTGTCTTCCAAGGAGTCCTTTGCGGAAATAATAATTACGTTCTCTCGTTTATGGAGAGCTTTCAGTCGTTCAAGAAGATTAAGTCCGCTTCCGTCCGGTAGCATGATGTCCAATAAGATACAATCATAGTCGTAGTCTTCAACTTTGCGTAGAGCAGAATTAAAGTCACTGGCTGTTTCCACAACGTAACGTTCTTTTTCAAGTGAACATTGAATCAGTTCTCTTAAAGAGGGTTCGTCTTCTACAATCAATATCTTCATAACTTTGTCTCCTTTCTTTTTTACAGCTACAAAGAAAAGGGATATTTCTGAAATAAAACTGAAATGGATTGAAAAAAGAGTTTGAAATAACTATTGAATGTCCTATGAACTATTAGGACAGGTCACAAATAATATAATATGGAAGGAAAAAAGAAAAGGATGAAAGCGATTGAATCGTTTCCATCCTTTTTATAATTATGTGTGATTTCTATTTAATAAGAACGTGCAAATATCACGCGGCAAGCAGATGGTTTGCCTGTTACCATACATTTACCCGGTTCCTTGTCTCCCGGAACAAATGAATCGAACGGAATACAACGAATGGTTGCTTTGGTTTCTTCCTTAATCTTTTCTTCTGTTTCAGTGGTTCCGTCCCAATGAGCCAGAATAAATCCGCCTTCTTCGATTTTTTCTTTAAATTCGTCGTAAGTATCTACTGTTGTAATCTTGGAGTTACGGTAGTCCAATGCTTTCTTGTAGATATTAGCCTGCATTTCTTCAAGCAAGTTCTGAACATACGTTTCAATGCCTTCACAAGTAACTGTTTCTTTTTCCAGTGTATCACGGCGCATCACTTCCATGGTGTTGTTTTCAAGATCACGACCACCCATAACCAAACGAACAGGTACACCTTTCAATTCATAGTCGGCGAATTTAAAGCCCGGACGTTTGTTATCTGCATTGTCATATTTAACAGAGATACCTAATGCTTTCAGTTTCGCTACAATGCCTTCTACTTTTGCATCGATTTGTTTCAGTTGTTCGTCATTCTTATAGATAGGAACGATCACTACCTGAATCGGAGCCAAATGCGGAGGTAATACCAATCCGTTATCATCCGAGTGAGTCATAATCAATGCCCCCATCAAACGGGTAGAAACGCCCCATGAAGTAGCCCAAACATACTCCAACTTGTTTTCTTTATTAACAAATTGAACATCGAATGCTTTTGCAAAGTTTTGTCCCAGGAAGTGGGAGGTACCACTTTGCAACGCTTTTCCATCCTGCATCATGGCTTCAATTGTATATGTATCAAGTGCGCCGGCAAAACGTTCGTTGGCTGATTTTACTCCCTTTACGACAGGAACGGCCATATATTTTTCTGCAAATTCACCATATACATTCAGCATTCTGATTGCTTCTTCTTCTGCTTCCTCACGAGTAGCATGAGCAGTATGGCCTTCTTGCCACAGAAATTCAGCAGTACGCAGGAAAAGGCGTGTGCGCATTTCCCAACGGAAAACGTTAGCCCATTGGTTGCAGAGAATAGGCAGGTCACGATATGACTGAATCCAGTTCTTATAAGTATTCCAGATGATTGTTTCTGATGTCGGGCGGATAATTAATTCCTCTTCCAATTTAGCTGCAGGATCTACTACAACTCCTGAACCGTCTTCTGCATTCTTCAAGCGATAATGCGTTACAACGGCACACTCTTTAGCAAAACCTTCTACGTGTTCAGCTTCGCGGCTTAAGAATGATTTCGGGATTAATAACGGGAAGTATGCGTTTACATGTCCTGTTTCTTTGAACATATCATCCAATTGACGTTGCATTTTTTCCCAGATGGCGTATCCGTAAGGCTTAATCACCATACATCCGCGCACAGCAGACTGTTCTGCCAAGTCAGCTTTTACCACCAAATCGTTGTACCACTGTGAGTAGTTTTCACTGCGTTTGGTAAGGTCTTTCAGTTCTTTTGCCATTATATTTTTCTATTTAAAGTTTTCTTGAGTGTTAAAACAGGGTGCAAAAATACGAAAAATGCATGAACTGCCCTATTCTTCATGCATTAATTTTCTAAAGTCATGTTTTGTTTCTTTTCCTCTATAATATGTATTTCAATAGAAAAGGATCCTGGTAATAAAAAAATCAGGCAGTTTATTTAAGATAACCACCTGATTTTCAAAAGAGCGGTAAACGAGGCTCGAACTCGCGACCCCCAGCTTGGGAAGCTAGTGCTCTACCAACTGAGCTATTACCGCATATTTATTGTGTTTCCCGACTTAAAAGCCTTATGAAACGGTGATGCAAAGGTAAACATAATTTTTATATCTCAAATAAAATCACAGAAATTTTAATGAAAGAAAAAAGTAATATCAAAGTTGCTTTTACTCTTTTGTTTTGATGAAAAAAGGACTGGAACCGAAAGAGCGTGAACAAACCTCTCTTTTCATCTGTTAGAATATCTCGAAATCAGATATAACCTAACCAGTATGAAAAAAAATAAGCGACTTTTTATACTATTGACTTTGTATTTCTCCATCAGTCAGATAGATGCACAGACACCATTAAGTTTTGAAGAATCACTGCATCTGCTGAATCAGGGAAATCAGAGTTTGAAAATTGCAGATAAGAGTATTGAGATTGCGAAGGCTGAACGTGATAAACTGAATGCTTTCTGGTATCCCAGTCTTCAGTCTACGGGTGCGTTTGTGCACATGTCGGAGAAGATTGAAGTAAAACAGCCCCTATCGCAGTTTACTGATCCGGCTAAAGACTTTGTACATTCCATTATTCCGGATGATCAGGTCATTTCATCCATACTAGATCAAATTGGAGCCAACACACTGGTGTTTCCCCTGACTCCCAGAAACCTGACTACTGTTGATTTATCAGCCGAGTGGGTACTCTTTTCCGGTGGTAAACGTTTTCGTGCCACCAATATCGGAAGAACGATGGTTGATTTGGCACGAGAAAGCCGGGCACAGGTGTCGGCCAACCAGCAAAACCTGTTGGTTGAAAGTTATTATGGGCTTCGGCTGGCACAACAAATAGTAACTGTTCGTGAAGAAACTTATAACGGATTGAAGAAACATTATGAAAATGCCTTGAAATTAGAGGCAGCAGGAATGATTGACAAAGCAGGCAGACTTTTCGCCCAAGTGAATATGGATGAAGCTAAACGAGCATTGGAAGCTGCGCGGAAAGAAGAAACAGTGGTGCAAAGTGCTTTAAAAGTCTTGCTAAATAAAAAGGATACAGATGCTAATATCATTCCTACCTCTCCCCTTTTTATGAATGATTCACTACCTCCTAAAATGCTTTTTGATCTTTCTGTAAACAGCGGGAACTATACGCTCAATCAATTACAGTTACAGCAACATATTGCCAAACAAGAAGTACGGATTGCTCAAAGCGGGTATCTGCCGAATATAGCCCTTTTCGGAAAACAGACCTTGTATTCGCATGGTATTCAGAGTAATTTGTTGCCACGTACCATGATAGGTATTGGTTTTACATGGAATCTCTTTGACGGACTGGATCGGGAGAAGAAAGTACGGCAATCGAAATTGACGGAACAAACACTGGCTTTGGGACAGATGAAGGCTCGCGACGATTTGGCTGTTGGTGTAGATAAACTTTATACGCAGTTGGAAAAGGCACAGGATAATGTAAAAGCTTTAAATGCAACAATTACTTTAAGCGAAGAACTGGTTCGTATCCGAAAGAAGTCGTTCACAGAAGGGATGGCAACATCTACCGAAGTTATTGACGCTGAAACTATGCTTGCCACTGTAAAAGTGGCTCGTTTGGCAGCGTATTATGAATATGATGTGGCACTTATAAATCTACTCTCGCTTTGTGGCACACCGGAACAATTTGCAAACTATCAACCTAAACCGTAACAAATAATGAAACCAACTAGTAAAACCCTATCATGGGCTTTTGTTATCATCCTTTTGGCGGTCGGTATTTTTACCGGCTTAGGAGTTATACTAATGCATAAACAACAGCTAGTTCTG
>NC_021017.1:527232-530325 GCF_000210075.1 Bacteroides xylanisolvens XB1A | reverse complement strand
ATTGGGTACACCAAGGAGATACTCTTGTCGTTATTAATAGCCCTGAAGTATATGCCAAGTATCAACAAGTGAATGCATTGGAACAAGTAGCGGTACAGCAAAACAAGAAAATTGATGCCGGAACCCGTCGTCAGATTGTGGCTACTGCATTGCAGTTGTGGAATAAAACGAAGAGCGACCTAACTCTCGCTCAAACAACCTACAACCGTATTCTCACTTTATATAAAGACAGTGTTGTCACTTCTCAAAGGAAGGATGAAGTAGAAGCGATGTATAAAGCGGCTGTAGCAGCCGAACGCGCTGCCTATGAGCAGTATCAGATGGCTGTAGACGGTGCACAGAAAGAAGATAAAGCATCAGCTGCCAGTATGGTGGATGCTGCACGAAGCACGGTGGATGAAGTTTCGGCTTTGCTGGTCGACTCCCGGTTGACAGCTCCGGAAAACGGACAAATAGCAACGATCTTTCCTAAACGCGGAGAGTTGGTTGCGCCGGGAACTCCCATTATGAACCTGGTGGTTATGGATGATATACATGTCGTTCTTAACGTACGGGAAGATCTGATGCCACAGTTTAAAATGGACGGAACATTCGTTGCAGATGTACCCGCCATCGGTAAAGAAAATATAGAGTTCAAAATCTATTATATAAGTCCGTTAGGCAGTTTTGCGACCTGGAAATCAACCAAGCAGACCGGAAGTTATGACTTACGTACATTTGAGATTCATGCGCGTCCGACTCAAAAAGTGGATGACTTGCGTCCCGGTATGTCCGTGCTATTGACTTTAGACTAATTGACATCAAATAAACCAGCGAATGGATGAATCACAAACATACTCCCCTTTTTGTTCCGTATTGTTAAGAGAATGGCAGCGAATGACTTCGCGGCGCCTTTATTTTGGCGTCTGCATTGTTTTGCCGTTGTTCACCCTTTTCTTTATGGCTACGATTTTTGGCAACGGACAGATGGAAAATATTCCTATCGGTATTGTCGATCAGGATAACACTGCTACTTCCCGGGCTATTGCCAGGAATATCTCTGCCGTACCGACTTTTAAAGTGACAAAGCATTTTGCAGATGAAGCGGCTGCCCGTGAATCTGTACAAAAGAAAGAGATTTATGGTTATCTTTCCATACCTCCCCAATTTGAGCAAGATGCTATCACCGGAAAAAATGCAACACTCTCCTACTATTATCACTATGCATTATTGTCGGTAGGCGGTGAGTTGATGGCGGCATTCGAAACATCATTAGCTCCGGTGGCTCTTTCCCCTGTGGTGATGCAAGCCGTAGCTCTCGGAGTAGAACAGAATCAGATTACCACCTTTTTATTACCTGTGCAGGCTAATAACCATCCGATATATAATCCAAGTTTAGATTATTCGGTATATTTGAGTCAGCCCTTTTTCTTTGTTTTGTTTCAAGTCTTGATCTTGTTGATTACTGTCTATACGGTCGGTATTGAAATTAAGTTCCGTACAGCAAATGATTGGTTGACGACTGCTAAAGGCAATATAGTAACTGCTGTTTTGGGTAAGTTATTGCCTTATACCATTATATATATATTGATAGGGTGGTTAGCTAATTATGTCATGTTCGGTATTCTGCATATCCCTTTTCAAGGGAGTTGGTGGTTAATGAATATCATGACCGTGCTTTTCATCATTGCGACGCAGGCTTTAGGGCTGTTTTTATTCTCGCTGTTTCCGGCAATTTCGTTGGTGATAAGCGTAGTCTCTATGGTAGGTTCTCTGGGGGCTACCTTGTCCGGGGTGACCTTTCCGGTTCCCAATATGTATCCGTTGGTGAGGGATGCTTCCTATTTGTTTCCTGTCCGCCATTTTACGGAAATGATGCAAACCATGCTCTATGGAGGCGGTGGTTTTATCCATCTTTGGCCGTCGGCTGTGATACTCTGTATCTTTCCGTTGTTGGCCCTATTGTTGCTTCCCCATTTAAAACGAGCTATAGAAAGTCATAAGTATGAAAACATTAAGTAAGTTACAACAGTTATCATTCATCATTCGTCGTGAATTTCTAGCTATCAGTACCAGTTATGCAGTTCTGCTTGTGTTGATGGGAGGAATCTTTGTCTACGGATTACTCTACAATTATATGTATGCACCGAATATTGTAACCGATGTTCCTGTTGCCGTAGTCGATAATTCGCATAGTGAATTGAGTCGTGATTTTATCCGTTGGCTGGATGCTACCCCCCAAGCAGAGATTTATAGCCAGGCGATGGATTATCACGAAGCAAAAGAATGGATGAAAGAAGGCAAAGTACAGGGAATACTCTATCTGCCTCATGATTTTGAGAAGCGAGTGTTTCGGGGAGATGAAGCCGTATTTTCTCTTTATGCAACTACGGATGCTTTCCTGTATTTCGAAGCTTTGCAGGGGGCTTCATCGCGTGTTATGCTGGCTATTAATGACAAATACAGGTCGGATGAAGCGGTATTTCTTCCACCACAAGGATTGCTTGCCGTAGCTATGGCAAAACCGATCCATGTAGAAGGAACTGCACTTTACAATTATACGGAAGGCTATGGCTCTTATCTTATTCCCGCAGTTATGATGATTATAATCTTCCAGACTTTATTGATGGTTATTGGTATGGTGACCGGAGAAGAACATAGCAACAGAGGAATCCGCGCTTACACTCCTTTTGGATATGGCTGGGGAGTTGCCATTCGTATAGTGGCGGGAAAAACGTCCGTATACTGTGCTCTTTATGCTATCTTTGCTTTCTTTCTATTAGGCTTGCTCCCCCACTTTTTCAGTATCCCTAATATTGGAAACGGACTATACATTGTATTATTATTGATTCCATACCTGATGGCGACCTCTTTTCTGGGGTTGGCAGCTTCCAGGTATTTTACGGATTCAGAAGCTCCCCTACTCATGATCGCCTTCTTCTCTGTAGGATTAATATTTCTTTCCGGGGTTTCCTATCCGATGGAACTAATGCCCTGGTATTGGAAAGCTGCACATTACATTCTTCCGGCTGCACCAGGCACACTTGCTTTTGTGAAATTGAATTCTATGGGAGCCAGTATGGCGGATATCAGACCAGAATATATAACCCTTTG
>NC_021017.1:510962-525292 GCF_000210075.1 Bacteroides xylanisolvens XB1A | reverse complement strand
TATCCTGTGCTATATCCTGTTGGTAATCGGAGGATCTTATTTCGTTCTGCGGGTGATAAATCTAAGAAAGCAAAAGAATATATCTGATGAAAAAACGCAGTTCTTCATTAATACGGCGCATGATATACGTACTCCATTAACTTTGATAAAAGCACCTTTGGAGGAATTATTGGAAGAAGAGACGCTTACCGACAATGGAATCACTCGTACGAACATTGCATTGAGGAATGTAGAAGTACTTTTACGACTGGTCAGCAATCTGATTAATTTTGAACGGACGGATGTATATTCCTCTAAAATGAGTATTTCCGAGTATGAGTTGAATACCTATATGAATGATATATATGATACATTTTCTTCTTATGCAGCCATCAGGCGCATTGAATATACATACGAGAGTACTTTCAGCTATATGAATGTATCGTTTGATAAGGAGAAGATGGATTCTATTTTGAAGAATATAATATCAAACTCGCTAAAATATACTCCGGAAAATGGCAAGGTCAGCATTTCCGTATCCGATACGAATGATTCATGGAAAGTAATAATCAAGGATACAGGTATAGGTATTCCTGCCAGTGAACAAAGTAAGTTGTTCAAGCTTCATTTCCGTGCCAGCAATGCTATTAACTCTAAAGTGACGGGTAGTGGTATCGGATTAATGCTGGTAGGAAAACTAGTCAGCCTTCATGGAGGTAAAATTAGTGTAGATAGTGTTGAGCATCAAGGTACGACAATCAAAATTGTTTTTCCGAAAAAGAATAAGACTTCTCAAAATATCAGTGACGAAGCACCTTCTAAATTTGAGGCGTTGGCTCCTGTGCTGCCCACTCCGAATGTACCAGCAAAGACAACCGCTACGATAGATAATCCAAATTTACGACGGATTCTTGTTGTAGAAGACAATGATGAGCTACGCTCCTATCTGGTCAGTTCATTATCTTCTATATATAATGTACAAGCTTGCGCTAACGGAAAGGAAGCGTTGATTATTATCAAAGAATATTGGCCGGAACTGGTTCTTTCTGATATCATGATGCCGGAGATGCGGGGAGATGAATTGTGTGTGGCTATCAAAAGTGATATTGAGATTTCACATATTCCTGTGTTGTTGCTCACTGCTTTGGGAGAAGAAAACAATATTCTGGATGGACTGTCGATTGGTGCGGACGAATATCTCATCAAACCTTTCAGCGTGAAAATATTACGGGCGAATATCGCTAATCTGTTGGCAAACCGGGAACTGTTGCGCATGAGATATGCCAATCTGGATATAGAAGCGAAATCAATGGTTCCATCTGCAAACGGTACTAACAGCCTCGATTGGAAGTTTATATCAAATGTAAAGAAAATCGTGGATGAGAATATAAACAACCCTGAATTTTCCGTTAATGTACTCTGTGAATCAAGTGGCATGAGCCGTACCAGTTTCTATTGTAAATTGAAAGCATTGACGGGACAGTCTCCGACAGAGTTTATTCGGGTGATGCGTTTGAAACGTGCTACCGAGTTATTGAAAGAGGGTGAATATGCCATTAATGAGATTTCAGACATGGTTGGATTCTCTGAAACTAAATATTTCCGGGAAGTATTCAAAAAATACTATAAGATGAGTCCGAGCAGGTATGCTAAAGGAGGAGGTAATCCCGCTGCTACTGATATGGAAGATGATGATGAAGATTGATAAATAGAAAAATAGATGAATAAGTCCTATTATTATAATATGTTCTCCCCTGCTATGAATATCTTTAGCAGAGGAGGACTTTCTTTTTCAAGACTTAACAAGCTGTATTTTTTTTCATACTTTATTTCGTGTTTCAGTTATCTCTTTCTTACTTCCTACTTCTGATTTTTTCCAGGAAATCGCGGATCAGTGGTAATATTTCTTCTGCTGATTCCACTTCGCTACACATAGTTTCTACTGGACATCCTCCTGTACGGTCGCGGTTCCAGATAAAATCAACTTCCTGCGCAAAATCGACTTTCACATCTGATTTCCGGAATAGCTCCAAAGCCTTGGTACTGATAATATCCGTATATAATTCTTTTATACCACCCAGAATCATCAGGGCGGCAGCTCCCTTGCCAACCACTTTGTCGGCAATCAAAGCTCCTTTAAGAAACTCCGGTTCCTGTGTTAGCAAATCATATAGATCGGCTACGCCACGTTGAGTGAAAGTGCGGATTTTTCCTCCGTTGGCAATGGTACAGGAATATCCTCCTGTATGTAATAGATTGATTAATTCTTCCATCGTTTCTTTTATAAAGTACCTTGTTTCAATTGTTCTACAAACTGGTCTATCCGGTGCAGTTCTTTCGGAATATCAATGTTTTGCGGGCAATGAGCCACACACTGATTACAACCGATGCAATGACTTGCCTGACGAAGTTTGGGCACGCTACGGTCATATCCGACAAGAAAAGCGCGTCGGGCTTTCGCATAATTTTCATCTTGTCCGCTTCTGGCGACATTACCTTCATTGACACAACGGTTGTAATGCAACAATACAGCAGGTATATCCAGCCCATACGGACATGGCATACAGTATTTGCAGTCGTTACAAGGGATAGTAGGATATTTCAGCATTAATTGTGCCGTTTCTTCGAGGAATTCTTTTTCTTCATCTGTTAATGGTTCCAAAGGAGAATAAGTGCGGAGATTATCCTGCAGATGCTCCATGTAAGTCATACCACTTAATACAGTCAGAATATCTGGGAATGAACCGGCAAAACGGAAAGCCCAGGAAGCGACACTGCTTTCCGGACGACGTTGTTTGAGCCGTGCCACCAGATTATCATTCAACTTGGATAGACGTCCTCCCAAAAGTGGTTCCATAATGATGGCAGGAATCCCCCGTTTGGCCAGTTCGCCATAGAGGTATTCCGCATCCGTATTTCGAGTATTGGTCTCTTTGGCATGTTTCCAGTCTACATAATTGAGTTGTATCTGTACAAAATCCCATTTAAATTCATCGTGTCGTGAGAGCAGATAATCATATACCTCAATATCACCATGGTAAGAAAATCCGAGATTCCGGATACGTCCGGCTTCACGCTCTTTAACCAGAAAATCAAGTATTCCGTTATCCAGGTATCGTCCTTTAAGGGCTTCCATTCCTCCCATGCCGATGCCGTGGAGCAACATATAATCAATGTAGTCAACTTGTAGCTCCGCAAACGATTTGTGGTACATCTTGAGCGAGGCTTCGCGAGACCACGTATCAGGAGAGAAATTAGACAATTTGGTAGCGATGTAATATTTATCACGGGGATGACGACTCAATGCAATACCTGTTGCCTTTTCGGAAAATCCTTGTACATACGCTGGAGATGTATCGAAATAGTTTACTCCGTGAGCGATTGCATAGTCTATCAATCCATTGACAGCATCCTGGTCGATAACTTCACCATTACCGTCGGGAGCAGGTTTGAGCGGCCAACGCATACAACCATATCCCAAAAGTGAAACACGGTCACCGGTGGTTGGAGATGTGCGATAAGTCATTTTATCGGTGGGCACCTCTCCTTCTCCTGTTGCGCTACTTGCAGAAGTAGTCCCCTTTGAAGAGCATCCGTATAGCAGACCTGTCGATGTGGCTGCACTGATACCTACAATCTTAATAAAATCTCTTCTATTTATATCTTTCTTATTTTTTTCTTCCATAATCTTATACTGATTTAGATCAAATAATTCTGTGCATCTGATGTCCGCTCACATAAATGGCGCTGAAAGGACGGGACGGACAAAGGTTCTCACACGCTCCGCAACCAATGCATTTTTCTACATTCACTACCGGAATCTTTAGAGAATCCGCTTTGTCAGGATCGGAAGCCACCATTTGTATGGCACCTGTCGGGCAATGGCGGGCACAGTTGCCACACTCCATTCCATCCGTCAAAGGCACACAGTTCTCTTTAATCCATACGGCATGTCCGATCTGAATAGCCGATTTCTCGGCAAGACTGGTCAGATGAATAGCATCTGTCGGGCATACTTCCGCACATTTTGCACATTCGGGACGACAATATCCACGTTCATACGACATTTCCGGTTGCATCAACGTCATCAGATTGTCCGAAGGACGCAACACCTGATTGGGGCAAACAGATACGCATAATTGGCAGGCAGTGCAATGTTGAGCGAAATTGCGCGCGCTTAATGCACCGGGAGGATAAATCGGATTTTCTCTGTTCGGGATCTTCTTATCCTCAATAGTGGCTAACCCGCCGTCCACTTTCTTTTCCTGTGCTTTCAGGACAGAAGTTGTCGCAAAGATAGCCGATGCCGAAAGGAAGCTACGGCGGGCATTATCAATCTGTTCGGTAGTGACAGCCTTTGCTTTCATATCTTCGCTTGTAGCTGTTTCGTTTTTAGGTTTCCGTCGAGTGTATTTAATGGCTCCATGCTTACACTTTCCGATGCAATCCATACAAGCCACACAACGACTATAATCAATTTCATGAGCTTTCGAATTGATACACGATGCTTTGCAATTACGGGCACATAAACCGCAACTGTTACATTTGGAAGTATCAATCACCGGTTTGAATATCGCATATTTGGATATAAATCCCAATACAGTACCCACCGGACAGATGGTATTGCAATACGTTCGTCCATTGCGCCACGCCAGAATGAAAAGGACAATAAGAGTGACAACGGCAATAATCAGTATTGAAAGACTCTTCATCCATACATCTACCTCATAAAAAGCATAACTATCCATTCGTTCGGCAAAGTATGCCAACAGGTTGTTTCCCCACTGCCAAACCGGCGCGAAAAGGCTGGAAGCTATCCGTCCATAAGCACTATACGGAGCCAGTAAGATAGCCAAAGAATTCAGCCCTGCAACCATCATGATAATGAACACTCCTAAAACGCCATACCGCAACCATTTCATTGCCGGTGAATAGCGGAAACGATTTTTCTTTTGTTTACCGGATACCCACGAAACGATGTCCTGAAACACTCCCAACGGACAGATAACGGAGCAATAGATACGCCCGAACAGGAATGTAAGTACAACTAAAAACAATACGACACCTATATTCAAGGCTAATAAAGCCGGCAGAAATTGAATTTTCGCCAACCATCCGAACCATGTGTGCAATGTACCCGTAAAGTCGAGGAAAAGCAGGGTAATAAGCGTAAAGCACACAATGGCGGCTGTAAGTCTGATAGTACGTAGCATAAACTTTTTTAATTTTCAATTTATAGTAGTTATCTCTAAATGTCCAAAACAGTCAGGATTCAACCTTATGTATTTCAACGTTGCAAATTTAATCAGTGAAATTTGTTTTTCAACTATACAGATTACAGAATGTTTTACCAATTTTACTGATAAATAGAAAAGAAACGTTTAACCGTATTGGGTGAAGAGCTATTTTTCTAATGTCACGACCTCTCCGATCTCCGGAATCAATACATTGAGGTAATCTTTATTCTTCATCTCTTCTGCATTCTTCAAAGGCTCGTCCCAACGATGTTTGGCTAACGCATATTTAGAATGATGTACGGTCAGGACTTTCTTCGCTTTTAAGTCTCTGGCTGTCTGCGCCATATATTGGGGCATGAGGTGAATTAAGCTCCACTCTTTGTCGTATTGCCCGTTTTCGAGGATTGCAAGGTCGATATTGGGGAAGCGGTTGCCTATTTCCGCATAATGCGTATCATACCCTCCGTTTCTATAATTAGGAGATTTCATGACTCTCTCCAGCCGTTCCCCGCGAGGAGTTTTGCCGAAGCTGGGTTGATTGATAAAAACAACGACTGACACAGCCAGCAACGCTATTACAGCTAATATACATCCTACAATCATACGTGTTCTGAATTTCTTGAATATGATACGCATATAATTAATGACTAAATTATTTCACGCAGCAAATATACAGGTATTCAGAGAGCCCGTTAGTATATAGATTACAGATTGTTATACCATAATTACTGAAAGCAGTTGTCTGTTGGGTGTCAGTCTATTGTGTGAACAAACCTTTTCTTATTCAGTGTTTTAGAAATAAATTTTGTAGCTGATGTTCGGAATCAATCCCGATCCGTCTTTTTCTTCTACTATGCTTGTTCTTTCATTGTATTCATAGAAATGCATTCCGGTGCGCATACCTACATTCAGTATTTTTAGAGAGAACTCGTGAGACACTCTTTTCTTATTGATCCGGAAGCTGATAGAGACATCACCATTAATGGAAGGATTGAAACGTTTGGTATATGCCTTGCTTTCGTCAAAAACGATGTCGCGTTCTTCCTGGCTTTTTTCTTCATCCACAGGAGTGTAGCGTCCCCCTCCCTGAAAAAACAGGCGCCCGTTTATACTTAATACATTTTGTTTGAGTCTGCCGACCATCCATTCTTTTCCGGCGAGCAAGTTCACTAAATAACTTTTGTCCAGTCTTGTATTTCGCCAGATACGGTCTCCTCCCCTATACTTCGACTTGAATAATGAACCTGTAATCATATAGTAGAAGCCATTTTTCATATACTGCTCCAATGTTATATCTATTCCATAGTTTTTCGCTGTTCCGGTGCTTGTCAGGATCCGGTCTAAATAGAATTCTTCGTAATTAATAATCGAAAAGGAAGAATTCTTTTCCACCGGTATGTGGAACAGGTATTGATAATAGGGCTCTATTTTCAGATGGAGACTTTGATTAATATTCCAGTCGTAAGTAAATCCGAAATGATGTGCCTTAGAAAAATCCAGGTATCGGTTTGATTCCTTTTTACCATTGATTACCTGTTCGACAAAATAATAATCGAGCCTTTCCCTATGGCTGTGCAAACCGTAAGCTACCGCTAAAGAATGTGCAGGATTTATTTTCCATTTAAGTGCGACTCTCGGTTCTATCGACCAGTTCTTGTTTAAAGTAAAGTATTGTCCGGTAACTCCCAAACTGGTTGTCAGGTTATTGCTCAAGTTGATTACGGAACTGCTATACGCCGAAAGAACTGTACTTTCTCCACTACCTCTCGAAAGCTGCTCCATGGGTTGGTTTAATCCAAAATAAGGACTGACCTTATAATCAAGATCATATTTAAGTTCCGTAATGGTAATTCCCGTTCTATTGGTGTGTCGCGAACTGAATTTCTTGTTCAGATAAGAATTGAACACAAAATTCCATCTGCTGTTTTGAATATCTCCCACTTGGACAATGGTTCCATCGTCAGTCTGTAAATTGACTAGTGAATGATCTTTCGAATAGGTTGCAGATAGAGACGAACGGATATAGGTATTTTCATTAATTACATATTTATGAGTTAGCCCGCCTGCCAGTTTATCCAGTTTGTTAGATCCCGACGACCGGTCTCCCATCGTTTCCCATTCGGAACGATCCAAAACCTCTGCCTTGTTCCTGTCGATCAATCCTAATCCCCAGATCGAAAAGGTTCCGGCTTTACGTGTGGGGAAATTCAGTTTAAAGGCTAAATCCTGATATTTCAGGTTGATGTCATTGCCCGACGCCAGCGAGGTAGTGGAAAAACGGTAATTAATCAGGTAGGAACTTCCCCGCTTTTTATTGATAGGGCCTTCCGAAGCCAAATCTATCCCCATGAGTCCGACTTGAAAAGCGTGTTCGTACTTCTGATTATTGCCATTTCGCAGATGCATATCGAAAACTCCTGATAAGGCATTGCTGTATTCCGCAGGGAAAGCTCCGTTGTAGAAATCGGAGTTGCCGATGACTTGCGTACTCAAACCGGACAGGAATCCTCCGCCCAAACCTGATAAATCAGCAAAATGGGTAGGATTAGGTATTTCAATTCCCTCTAGTCTCCATTGGGTAAATTGTGGAGCGTTTCCCCGGATGGCAACCGCATTGGTACCGACATCTCCCGCTACTCCTGCAAATGCAGAACTCAACCGTGCAGGGTCGTCAAAGCCATTGGCAAATCGTGACGCTTCTTCGATACTAATCATACGTCCTCCTGTGATGGCCATCGGGTTGACAGTCCGGTCTTTTTTTATTTCCGGTTTGACAAGCACCTCGGCCAAATCCTGTACATTTTCATCCATCGGAATCTCTACAAATACTTCTTTGGAAGAAGTGACAGATACTTCGGTGATGATACTTGAGCGATACCCCATAAAAGTTGCCTGAATATTATAACGCCCTACCGGGACATTATTAATCCGGAAATTTCCCCGTTCGTCAGTCGAACCTCCCCGCGAGGGATCTTCTGTTATACAGACGGAGGCATATTCTATCGGCGTATTGGTTTTGGAATCAACAACAATTCCTCTTATGGTTTGAGTCAGTTTTTGTGTATCATTGTTGGCGGGCTTTTGCTTGTTATCCTGCAAAGAGATAATAATATGATATCCTTTTATCTTATATGCATATCCCGTTCCTTTCAATAGTTGGGTCATGGCTTTGTCGACAGTTGCATTTTTGAGAGATAAAGAGTGCTTCTTTTCGATATCCAGCTTCGATTGTTCATAAGCGATGCTATATCCGGTTTGTGTCTCTATTTGTGCAAAAGCCTCTTTTAATGAGATCTTTTTATTTTGTATGGTAATCTTTTTTTCTTTATTCTGTGCAACAGTTGTAAGAGAGAGAAAAGTAAAAAATAAAAAAATGGCGAGCTTACCTGCTCTTTTCTTCGTATTTATTCGATTCATTATTCTATATTTGTATGTTGATACTTCATTTTACGTCACTTGTTGAATGAGGGTAGACATTTCAGAACTGGGAAGAGGGTCTCAAGCTACTTCCCGGTTCTTTTTATTCATAGGCTGTTTCTTTTTTATGGTTGGGTTACTACTATTTTTTTTTCATACTGCTGATAATCAAAGCCGATTATATCTTTCAATATATTCAGTATTTCATCCAGGCTTTCATCTTTTAGAAACTTGACTGTATATCGTTTCGATGTGGGGATAGTTGCTGTATTATCAATCGTGGTGTTGTAGTGCCTTTCCAAGGTTCGGAATATTTCTCCGGCACTGGCATTGGTAAAGACTAGTTTTCCCACTATCCAGCAGTTGGTATCATTGGTATCTATCATTGATATATGGATGTCTGATGATTTTTTGTCGTATGTAAGCTGCTCATTGGGCTTTAGTATATGGGGAGGTTGGGACTGAACGCTCACTTCCACCTTACCGCTAGTCAATGTAGTAGTTATTTTCTCATCATTAGGATAGGCTTTCACGTTGAATCTGGTTCCGAGCACTTTCACCGAAAGTTGGGATGCTTCTACAATAAAAGGACTTGCGGTATCTTTTTTGACAGAGAAATAAGCTTCGCCGTCAAGCATGACCAAGCGTTTATCTTTGGCAAAAGTTTCCGGATATAAAATGGTACTTCCCGCGTTCAACCATACTTCCGAACTGTCTGGTAAGATCAGGTGTTTCTGTTCTCCGTAGGCAACGGATACTTCTATCATTTCGTTGTGGGGAGAAAGATAGTAGAACATTCCTCCTGCAAATAAAAACAAAGGAATAATAACGGCGGCAATACGGGCAAATTTCTGATAAGAAACTATGTTGGTCAGATGTTCCTTATTATATCCTGTTCTTAAATTTACCCGTTCCAATGAAGCATAAGTATTTGAATCGGCTTCTACGTCCAATTCATTCCAAAAATCCAGTGAAGCTTTAGCTTTCGCCTGCTGATTTTTATCTTTGATGATCCACTTCTGCACTTTTTCTTCCGTTTCGGATGGAAAACGGGCGGAGAGGAACATTTTGATGATTTTACTGATATTACTTTTCTTCATTTTTGCTGCACTTTACTATATATACAGTTTGGTGGCAAAAAGCTCAATAAGAAAATGAATATTTTTTTGAAAAAAGCAGGATGAAGACGAAAATGATCCTATAACAATGATACCAAAAAACATGAAATAACCTTCCGTATTTCTTTCAAAGCAAGGCTTAACTGGCTTTCAACATTTCTTTTGGTAGTATTCAGGCGTTCGGCAATTTCGGCATTGGATAATCCTTCGTTACGGCTCAATGTATAAATCATTCTCCGTTGTTCGGGCATTCCTCCGACAAGTTTGTCAATCAGCATTTCCAGTTCCTTGGCAATAAGGTCTTCTTCGGAAGTAGAGCTATATTCTGTATCTTGGTTGTTGTTCAGATAGGCATCGCACACATATTTATGTTTCAGGAAGTTGATGGCTGCATTTCTGGCAATGGTGTGCAAATAAGAATTGAATGATTTGGATGTATCAATGGAATGACGATTGATCCAAAGATTGACAAATAAATCCTCTGTCAGCTCTTCTGCATCGGGCTCCGATTTTATATATCCGTCAATGAATGTTTTGGTTTTGTTGTAGTATGCTATAAAAATAGTCTCAAAGGCCTTGTGATTCCCATCCTGAAAGGCCTCCAGCGTTTTTATATCAATGTTATTACTCATACTATTTCCCAACTTTCATTTCATTAGGACAAAAGAAACAATAATTTATCTTATATGAATGCTCTTTTTTGAAATATTAATGATATTAGGAGGATTTATTTTATTTTAATGGTCGGTAAAGAATACCAAATACATTCAGCAGATAGCCTAACAAACAGACTAAAGGGGCAATACGTATGCGTGTTTCGCTAAATATATCGGGATGATAGGCGGCAAGGGTACTCCCCTCGCCGCTCATCAATATATATCCTGCGATAATCAATATCGAACCGATTATTAAAATGATGTAATTCTTTTTGCTTAATACAGTTTCCTGTTCTTTCTCTTTTACTATTTTCGTTTTCATCTTTCTTGAGTTTAGTTTTGATAATTCATTAGTTGAGCGAGTCGCATGTATTTCTCTTCAAACTGCTGATTACTCTGTTTATACCTCTCTTTATCCATATCTTTCAGTAATTCATTGCACTGATTCCACTGCCAGAACTTATACAGGCAATCCCGTTGAACCATTTCTATCCGGCTATCTCCCAGCGAGAAAGCCCAGTCGATATAATCTCTCGATTCTGATATCAGATCATTCAATAAAGTGATCGCTTTCCCGGTTTCTCCTATGGAGGCATAAGCTGTGGCTATATCATACGAACCACTCTCGTATACTTGAGGTACATTATACGCCGGAATAGCTTGTTCGGCATACGCTAATACTTTTTGGGCACGGGCATTATCTCCTTGTTTCACCAGTTCTTTAGCCAGTTGGGCAAAGAGTCTTCGGTGGGAGTAGCAGATGCGCATAGTCGTTTCGTCCAGATAAAGTCCGGGAGTATCTAATCCTCCATATTTATATCTGTTCATCACATTCTCGTAGAATTTCTCCGTATCTATTGCATATCCATTGTCCCTTTCCGCGTCTCCCCATTTTTTATAATTAAACGGGGTAAACCGGAATGCCAATCCTTCCTGGACAAAGTAATCATCAAACTTCAATTGAGTGGCATTTCCCACCGAGATAGCCATGTATAACGGACGTTCCCAGTTGCAGTTAGCCAATATTTCGAGTATGAGCAAATCTACTTTAGTCAGCAGACGTATATCTTTCAGAGAAATAGATAGTTTATCCGGCATCGCATTTTTCAATTCTTCTCCTTTTAAATGACGAATGGCTTTAGGTAGCATCATTCCCGAACGAAGCACTGCATCCTTATCGATATGAATGTTTATTGTATCGGTAGGTATCACATGAAACTCCTGCTTCTCTGCAAATACCCAATGTTTCAAGATATTCTTTATCTCATACGGATCATCTCCAAAACTGTCACGGGCTTCTTCGGGATGCTTTTGATACAATTCTTCTATTTGTTTTTTCAACTCCGGACGAACGGCTACATATTCGTTCTTTCCCTCTTGATATTGATTTTGTTCCCAGCTGATCGGTAGTCCGGGAGCATTGTATAGAGGACATTGTTGCTGATAAATATACCAGTCGGTTTGCGCATAACTTAAGTTGCAGATGCGTGCATCTCTGCGTACCTCTTCCGTGTCCTGATTATACCATAAAGGGAACGTATCATTGTCTCCGTTACAGAATATAATCGGATTTCCTGTATCGGGAAGCGTCATTAGATAATTAGCCCCAAAGTCACGGCAAGTATACCGGTTGCTCCGGTCGTGATCGTCCCAAGTCTGGCTTGCCATTTGTACGGGGATGAGTAGGCAAAGCAGCATGAGTAAGCTGACCGGGAGAACTTTAAAGTGCTTCCGACGAAGCATATCACAGCATCCGGCAGCTCCCATCCCGATCCAGATAGCGAAGGCATAGAACGAACCTGCATACGCATAATCCCGTTCGCGAGGTTGTCCGGGAGTCTGATTCAGATAGAGCACAATCGCCAATCCGGTCATAAAGAAAAGGAAAAACAAGACACTGAATTGTTGCTTGCCTTTCTTTCCACGTGCCCATTGCCAATAGATACCAAGTAGTCCTAATAAAAACGGCAAGCCATAGAAAACATTGTGGCCTTTATTCTGCTGCAAAGATTCCGGTAAAAGCTTCTGATCTCCCAAGCGCAGATTGTCAAGCCAGGAAATTCCGGTAATCCAGTTGCCGTGTTCCGGTTCACCGCTTCCTTGAATATCATTCTGCCGTCCGACAAAATTCCATAGGAAATAACGTACATACATGTAGTTGAGTTGGTATGTAATGAAATAAGTCAGGTTCTCTTTTTGTGTGGGTACATCATTCGTGCTTCCCGACCATCCTTTATAAGAAGCAGCCAAACGATCATTCCACATTCGCGGAAACAACATATTTTGAGTGTAGCACACATTTTCTTTATAGCCGATGATTTTATACTTGCCTTCTTCTTTATCTTGTCGATATATGGCACTACCTTTTTTCGTTTTTACTTTGTAATAGTCTCCTTCGGGCACATACTCCGGTTCGGAAGCGTAGGTTCTTCCGTAAAGTAAAGGGGCACTTTCATACTGTTCGCGATTCAGGTAGCTTTTGAGCGTGAAAATATGATCCGGTGCATTTTCATTAAGCGATGTATTGGCATTGGCACGAATCAATATGACCGCATAAGTGGTATATCCTATGGTGAGCATGAGTAGGCACCATAAACCGGTATGTACTATGCGTTTTCTGAATCGGTAGATGGCTCCTATCAACAAAGACAGGACTAAAGTCAGAAAAATGATTAATCCTGTTTGGAAAGGAAATCCTAATACATTGACGAAGAATAGCTCGAACCATCCTCCCATATCAGCCATTCCGGGTATATAAACAAAGAGAATCAATACAATAAGAAGACCGGACAGCGCAATCGTTCCGATCACTCCCTTGAGTGATACAGCTTGGTATTTCCGGTAATAGAACACCAATACAATAGCAGGAATACAAAGCAGATTGAGCAGGTGTACTCCGATGGAAAGTCCTATAATATAGGCTATCAGGATAATCCAGCGGTCGCCGGATATTGAATCTGCTTCGTCCTGCCAGCGAAGAATCATCCAAAAAACCAAAGCTGTGAGGAAGGAAGAGAAGGCATATACTTCACCCTCTACCGCACTGAACCAGAATGTATCGCTGAAGGTGTAAGCCAAAGCTCCTACAAACCCTGCTCCTAAAATGATAATTACGTCGGTCGTTGATAGCTTCCGTGCATCATCCGTAAGTATGCTTCGCACCAATCGGGTAATACTCCAAAAAAGAAACAAAATGCACCCTGCACTTAACAGTGCATTTAAAAAGTTGACCATGCGCGATACTTGCGAAGCATCGGATGCAAACTGGGTGAATAGATTCCCGACAAGCATATAGAAAGGTGCTCCCGGTGGATGACCTACTTGTAGCTTTTCGGCACACGAAATAAATTCGGGACAATCCCAAAAACTTGCGGTAGGTTCAATAGTCATTCCATACACAAAAGCTGCTATCAGAAAGACAATCCAACCTCCTAAATCGTTTCCTCTTTTAAATAATAAGTAACTCATTGTTCTGTCATTTTTTTGTTTGCAAAGTTACAGAACATGCATATATGATAAGTGTTTTTAACCGGACAGATACGGACAGGATGATTCCGTAATTTGTTGATATTCAAACTTAATGGAAGTCTAAATACAGACAAAAGCAGACAGCATATATATAGGGGAAATTTATTTATTCTGTAATTTCATTGTTTCTTCAGTTTTAGCTTATTTCTGCACGGGTTTTCACCACAGAGGACACAGAGGGCACAGAGGTGAATTTTATTTATGACTTACGGTTTTGAGCATAATTGTGATGCGTAATCCTCTACTATAAAGTTGAAAAACGTAAAAACATCTGCCACCTGCAACGAAAAGCGTGTAATGTGCTAATTGATAAATAGTTGGAACGTTGCAGATACCTGCGGCAGATAGGTTGCAGATACTTTATCTGCAACACAGTATAAACTTTACATAGGCTG
>NC_021017.1:490661-510426 GCF_000210075.1 Bacteroides xylanisolvens XB1A | reverse complement strand
TAGACAAAACTTTCATTCATTTCTGCACTGAAATAAATTTCTCCGTTAAAGTGGTGAAGTCCCCAGTGATTTAATAATATCTTCCAATGATTCTTTCGAGTTTATCAGCATCAGTTTCTCCGTTTTTATTCTGGAAATTCTTCGTGTTAGTGTTTCGGTAGTAAGTTTCATTAAATCAGCAAAATAAGCCGGTTGAACTCCTTCCCGTAGAAAAGCACATACCCTTAAATCTTCTTCCGTGAGTTTTGGACTTATCTCTTTCAATTTAGAAACAAGTCCATAGACATTTTCTTGAAGTCGCAGCAACTCTGTCCAGTCTTTCTCGGAGAAAGAAGGGATTTTAGAAGACAAAACATTCCGTTCCTTAAATTGCCGTACTTTTGAGACAACCGGAGAACTTTCATAGATATGTAACTGAAGAGACTGATACTTCTCTTCGAGATGATTACACCGCAACATCAGCTTATCCGATTCGACATCTTTCTTCAGTATTTCCTCTTTGAAAAGATTCAGTTGGGAAAGTGCGTGCCGGTTTTTCTTCCAGAGTAGTCCAAGCAACAAAGACATCACACCAAACATACCTAAAGCAGAAGACAGAATGACCGAAGAATCACTTTTGTTATCATTTAATATCAACTGACTGGCGTATGCCTTTCTTTCCATTTCCAGTGCTTCATCAAAGTTACCATATTTCTGATAATAAAGACTACATCGTTTGCATATTTTTGCCAGATGATCGTATTCCTCTGTTTCTTTGGCAAGTTTGATTGCCTCCTTAAAGTGGATTTCTGCATCCTCTTTCTGTTCCAAATCACTTTCTACACAGGCAAGATAATAATATACTTTAGATTTTTGATATTCATCACCGTGTTTCTCATAATAAGATGCCGCCTGCCTAATCTGCTTATCAGAGGAATGAGGAATGTTTTTATCCTCGTTGAGCTGGGTACACAATAAATTATACTCTGCCAGTTGAGCTTCATTCATTTGGCTTGACTGAATAGTCTCAAGAATAATGGATGCTGTATCAGGGTCCTGTTCCATCAGTTGCGCAGCCTTGTCCAGTCCTTGCTTCACGCTTGTTCCTTCCGGATGGCAGGCAGCTAGTGAAAGGAGCATCATATACAATAAAATTCGAAGATTATTCATAACTCTATTTTTGTCTTTGCAAAGGATTGATTGGATTTGCAAATATAAAAAATAATCGGCATTTATGCTTCTATAAGTTACACAAAATATAGTGACGCTATCCTGTTCTTATAGTGACACTATCCTTGCTAAATGGCGTCACTATCCTGACAGGATAGCGTCACTATGTTTTTTTGACAAATATCAAGCCGATGCGGGCTATTAATTAAGAAGATAAGCCGTATCTTTGTAGCAAACAAGAAAATTATATATCATGATTAAAAACATTGTATTTGATTTTGGAGGAGTGATTGTAGATATTGATCGTGACAAAGCGGTTCAGGCATTTATCAAACTGGGACTGGCAGATGCTGATACCCGGCTGGATAAATATCACCAGACCGGCATCTTTCAAGAACTGGAAGAAGGAAAGCTAAGTGCGGATGAGTTTCGGAAACAACTGGGAGATTTATGTGGCCGTCCATTGACGATGGAGGAAACCAAACAGGCATGGCTGGGCTTTTTCAACGAAGTAAATCTAAATAAGCTCGATTATATATTGGAATTGAGAAAGTCCTATCATGTGTATATTTTAAGTAATACCAATCCTTTTGTTATGTCGTGGGCATGCAGCCCCGATTTCTCATCGAAGAAAAAGCCGTTGAATGATTATTGTGACAAACTATATTTGTCTTATCAGGTCGGTCACACGAAACCTGCACCCGAAATTTTCGAATTTATGGTGAATGATTGTAATATCATTCCTTCCGAAACTTTATTTGTTGATGACGGCGCTTCTAATATCCAAATCGGCAAAGAACTGGGATTTGAAACGTTCCAACCGAAGAATGGTGAAGATTGGCGGGAAGAAATGACTGCTATCTTGGAGAAATGATAATTGAGCAGTTAGTACCATACCGCAAATAAGAAATATGCAACCACAAGTCATACTTATCACCGGAGCATCTTCCGGATTCGGTAAGATTACCGCTCAAATGTTATCGGAACGTGGGCACATCGTTTATGGAACAAGCCGGAAACCTTCTGAAGGCATGAATCATGTAAAAATGCTTGTTGTCGATGTCACCAATTCCTTTTCCGTTTGTCAGGCCGTAGAGCGGATTCTATCGGAGCAGGGACGGATTGATGTATTGATTAATAATGCTGGAATAGGTATCGGCGGCGCATTGGAACTTGCCACTGAAGAAGAAGTGAATATACAAATGAATACAAACTTCTTCGGTGTAGTGAATATGTGTAAAGCTGTTTTGCCATCTATGCGAAAGGCACGAAAGGGCAAGATTATCAATATCAGTTCTATCGGTGGTGTAATGGGAATCCCCTATCAGGGATTTTATTCTGCTTCGAAATTTGCAGTGGAGGGATATAGCGAAGCATTGGCTTTAGAGGTTCATCCGTTCCATATAAAGGTTTGTGTAGTAGAACCGGGAGACTTCAACACCGGATTTACTGATAACCGGAATATTTCTGAACAGACAAGACTGGATGCCGATTACGGAGAAAGTTTTCTGAAATCATTAGAGATTATAGAAAAAGAAGAACGTAATGGATGCCATCCGCGGAAGTTGGGTGCTGCCATCTGTAAGATAGTGGAACGTACCAATCCTCCTTTTCGGACGAAAGTAGGTCCCTGGATACAGGTATTGTTTGCGAAGAGCAAAAAATGGTTGCCTGATGCAGTGATGCAGTGTGCCTTACGGATATTCTACGCAATTAAGTAAACGATACGATATATAAAAGAAACTGTTCCCAAAGTTTCTAAAAGAAAAATCGTCCTTACTACAACCTATCGTAGTAAGGACGATTTTGTAAAATCAAGGCTTTTTTGAACGGCCTCTTTTTTGATTTGAATATCTTCTATGTTTCCGGATTAACCTTTCGGAACCAATTCCAAAAACATGGTAGTAGTCAGCAACACGGCCAGTCCGACGCAAACGCTTATCAACAGCCAATTGATATATTTTGCTTTCGGCTTGGTGTCGGCATGCAGATTATTCAGGAAATACTCCCTAAAGAAAAGATACAGGCCGGGGATCGTGGCACTTGCCAACAAGAAATCTTCCGGAATCTGAAAGAAATAAGTTTTGGATAATCCGATCAGCGACCAGTGGCAAAGGAACAATACCAAAAACATATTGACCTTTTGCGCAAACAGCAATAACAATCCGATGGTAAACACAACTACCGAACAAGGCATGACCGGAGAAGTCATTTCCGGGAATGAAAGTCCGCGTGCCAATGAAACCAAAGGATATATAAAAGGCATTGCCAACAGGACATAAGACAGTAGATCATATTTGTGGGTACGTTCGAAGGTAGTATATCCCGTAATCGTATCCCATATCCAAATGATAGCCATCACACCCCAAAACATAGCCATCACCCCATTATAGCTACGCTCTTCACAGTAGATATAATAGTAGACCAGAGAAATCCACGTATACAGACCTATCATATAGAACTTCATCGCCATTTTCACCCACGGACGTGGTCTGCCGATAAGCAATCCGGTCAATGCAATACCAATCAGAATGATAACTATCTGTAACAGCCAGGTAGCTGAATTATAATATGCAATTGTTCTCCAAAAAATCTCCATAAAAGTTCGTTTTAGTGTCTTGTTAATGAAAAGGCTCTATGTGGGAACAGGAACATCGGGAACGTAGCTCCTACCGCCAACATGAAAATCACTGTGCTTGCTATCAGAGTATTAGAGAAGAACATCGACATAAACTTGTCCAGCTTATCCGGATCATTCACATTTTGCAGACACATGATAAGTGAAAATACCATGTTGTATGCAAACTTTCCCGGAATCATGGGAAGTAACGCCGGAATGTACAATACCGTCATCGGGCAATATACTTTTTTCCCTAACCACAAACTACCGAAGCCGATGACTAATCCGGCAAACAACGAACCTGTGGCAATATCCACGCCTAAATAGGTCATCAAACAAAAACGACAGGCGTGTCCCAGTGCTGCCAGTATGGCAATCATTTTGAATGCACGCAAAGGAGGATCGGAAATCGCACCAAATCCTATACCTGCTATTGCTGCAAAAAATCCATCCGTAAGAATGTCAAGTGCTATCATATCAAATTAAACTGTTTTTTACCATTAATAATGTGAAGGAAAGTCCGATAGCGATGCTGACAATCAACAAAGAAGCCTCTGTCAGACGGGCAAATCCTGTTAATACATATCCCTCTACCACATCAATCACGCCATTAATCAAAGGCACCCCAGGCACAAGATAAAGCACGCTGGTTGCCATGGCAATCTCCGAAGTTGTGTCGAAAATCAGCGCGGTGGAAGCACACAGGGAAGCAACAAAAGCCGAGACTATAAATACAACATAATGATTGATCTTTTTCGCCTGCATTTGTTGTTTCAGGTAGAATCCTGTAATGGTAGCCGAGAACACAATTCCCATCGAAATTAAATCACCGCCGAACAATTTGCAGAAAGACGCATTGGCAAATCCTACCAGTAGTAAAACGAAAAGCGGATGTATCCGCGGAGCAGAAATAATCTTCTTGTATTTGTCTTTCAATTCTTCCAATGACAAATGATTGTCTACTGCTTCCCAGCTTAATGCGCTTAACTCTGAATTATGTTCAAAACTGATCGGGTGTGCAGGAATGTCTATAACCTCGTTACAAGCCTCGTTTGTTTCTTTGTCTATAATAGTCAGAATGATGTTTCTATGAAATACGCTTAATTTGACATCTAGTCCGAAAGCCTCTCCAATACGCTTTGTGTTGCGTACCACCCGCGAGGTGTGTACTCCGGCCCCCATTAAATGGGCTGAATATTCTGCAATAAATTTACCTATGGATAATAAAGATTCGCCTGTCTTCATGAATATGATATTTTTAAATCGGGCGCAAAAGTACAAAAAAAATAGATACCTTTGCCGCGATTAAAAATAAAAAATGCATGAATAACCAATTTACGCATCCAAAAGAGAGAATACGCTTTGCCATATTGACTTTTTTCTTCGCTCAAGGACTTTGTATGGCAAGTTGGGCCAGCCGAATCCCTGATTTCAAAGACGTTTTTGCCGCAAATTATGCTTTCTACTGGGGACTGATTTTATTTATGATCCCTGTCGGAAAATTTGTTGCGATCCCCTTGGCTGGTTATCTTGTTTCAAAGTTAGGAAGCCGGAGCATGGTACAGGTCAGTATCTTGGGATACGCTTCATCTCTGCTTTGCATTGGGCTGGCCCATGAGGTCTATCTATTAGGCTTTCTGCTCTTTTGCTTCGGTGTGTGCTGGAATTTGTGCGATATATCATTCAATACACAAGGCATTGAGGTGGAACGTATCTATGGTAAAACCATTATGGCCACTTTTCATGGAGGATGGAGTCTGGGGGCATGTGCAGGAGCACTTATCGGCTTCGTAATGATTTTGGCAGGAGTCTCCCCCATCTGGCATTATACACTGATATTTATCATCATCCTTATAATTGCACTTTCCGGGCGGAAATATTTGCAGGAGAGCGCACCGCAGGAAACGGAAGTTTCTGATACAAAGACGCAGGAAAGAAATACAGCCAAAGCTCCCAATGGTTTTCGCCTGTTATTTCAAAAACCAGAAATGTTGCTTTTGCAGTTAGGACTTGTCGGACTGTTCGCACTGATTGTAGAAAGTGCGATGTTCGACTGGAGTGCCGTTTATTTCGAATCAGTGGTTCATGTACCTAAATCATTGCAAATCGGTTTTCTTGTATTTATGATTATGATGGCAACGGGCCGTTTCTTGACTAACTATGCTTATCAGCTTTGGGGAAAGAAGAAAGTCCTGCAACTGGCGGGCAGCTTTATCTGTATCGGCTTTTTTGTTTCTGCCCTGTTAGGAGGAGTTTTCGAATCTATGGCCATGAAAGTAATTATCAATTCTTTGGGTTTCATGCTGGTCGGCTTGGGAATATCCTGCATTGTGCCTACTTTGTACAGCTTCGTGGGAGCCAAATCAAAAACACCGGTCAGTATTGCACTTACCATTCTGTCAAGTATCAGTTTTATAGGTTCGTTGATTGCTCCCCTGCTTATCGGTGCCATCTCGCAGGCGTTCGATATCCGTATCGCTTATATGCTTATCGGTATATTGGGCGGATGCATCGTATTAATTGTCAGTTTCAGTAGTGCTTTCAATATTCAGGAATCTAGCGATAAACCTGAATAGAACAAATAAAAAACGCAGCCTTTCACAGTGTTTAAAATTAAACTTCCTGTGAAAGACTGCGTCAATCTTTTAATGCCTTAACTAACCTAACTACTTTATCTTAACTATACTAACCTATCTACAAAATACCCGAAAAATCTTTTATACTACTAATAATCCTATCTTTCAATTCGTTATTTTCAACTATTGAGAAGCCACAGTCTACATTTGCCGGAGCCAATAATACAGCTTTAGCTTCTTCTGCATCTGCCATCTCTTCCGGGTGCTCTCTGAAATAAGTTTCCCATTGGGAAGCTGATTGCGGAGTTACACCCAGCACATAGTTGATAAAATCATCATCCGTCAAAAAATCCATTACCTTTGAGCACATATCGCATCCTTTTTAAGCGTTTACATAAGTAGGACGGCGTTATCCTGTCTATGTACTCAACCCATTTACCTTTTTACTAAAATTAACTTGCCAGACTACGCAACTTTGTCAATCCGCGATGCATCAAGTTGCGTACAGACTGATAATTCATATTCATAATCTCGCAGATATCCTCGTATTTCTTTTCTTCTATATAATATAATGTAAGCGCTTCGCGTTGGCGGGGAGATAATTGATCCAGCAGACGTCTAACCAATGAAAATTCATTTTTGCGTTGCTCTTCTTCCATATAATCATCTTCTACATCTGTAGGAGTGGATATGCTAACTTCTTCTACTGCCGTATCAGACATATACATACGTCTGCGAAGTTCATCACACAACTTATTCTTTAAAGAGATGAATAAATAAGATCTCAAATTATCGATTGTTCCTAATTCATCTTTCTTTGTATAGAGTTTCACGAAGATGTCATGAATACAATCTTTCAGTAACTCTTTATCAATGGTCAACTTCAATCCGTAATTAAAAAGGACATTGATGTGCAAGTTATACAGCTGTGAAAAAGCTGCCATGTTTCCCGCTTGAAAAGAAGCGAGCAAAGTGTCGGTTGAATGATTAGTCTGTTCCATCATAGCATTAATTCGATTGATTTGATGTTGCAAAACTAAGCAGTATCGACCGCAACTTTGGGTAAAATCTGGTTTGTGGATTGAAAAAACAAGTATCATGTTTTATAACACTCTTTTACTAGAAATTACCAATAAAAAGCAAAAATCCCGCTGAATGGTCTTCAACGGGATTCTTTGCTTTATAACTTATGGAACCAATAAATGCCTTCTTTCTTATCTGGCACCTTTAGATTGTATAAGCCATTTATTTTCAGTGATTTATTTATCGTTTCAATCTTTCCGGAAGCAGGATGAATGTACTTTAATACATACTTTCCGGACGATAATTGAACAGGAATTTCTGTTCCGGACTTGGAATAAATGATACTTCCAATATCAGATTTTACCATTTTCTTGTACTCATCCGTATTTGTTTCTTCCACTTCCATGGCTGCTGCATCCTTCAGGAACGCTTTATCTGTGCACGGAATTACAGGACATGAACCTCCTGCCATGAATACAGCCCATCCCATAGCCGGATAATTCTGTGCGTAGAATGTCACTGCCTTTTGAGGAAATTTCTGACGATACTCATTGACAGCTTTATATGCTTCTGTGAAAGTCACCTTTCCCACTTTCATCTTACGCATGTGCTGACGTGGCGCCATATTTTTTCCGCCTTCTGGCGCAAAGATTCCATCTGTTTTATAATGCCAGTACCGGATATCAATAATATCTACTACGGCAGCGCGTTTAGGATCTGCAAGGATTGCATCCTGTACGTCTTTCGTTGTACTCAATGCCACTTTCGCTTTCTTCCCGGTTTCAGTTTCCCATTCAGCTATCACGTCCAACCAAAATTGTACGAAGTGCAACGGGCCTGTAAATTCGGCACTTGTCAACTGAATAACATTCGAATTGTCCGCGAAGTTATTCAGGCATTGGCGGATATATTGTCTGTGCAGTTCACGACGGACAGGATGACTGATATCATAGAACATATCCGCCACAAAGATTCGTTTGTCTCCGGCAAATGGAGCAGGTTCAGGAAATCCGGTCTGATTGATGTTATTGCTGCTTCTCCATGGAGAATCTACCCAATGCGCACCGGCTTCCAATATATTGTGCTGGAAATAGTTTTCATGGAACAACAGCAGTCCGTCCTTATTTCCTTTTTCTGCAAATTCTTTTAAGCGGCTCCAGTACCATGCATTAGGGCGTTTCAAATCATATTTGCTCAATCCTTCCCATGCTGTTCCCTGACCGCTACGACCGAATGGCTGTTCATAGAAAGGTCCCCATACATCACCATCCCGACGGCGAACCCGTTCGTGGTCATCCCGGCGACGATCATACCAAAGACCGTAATTCTGATCGAAAACAAGAATGTTTTTCTGTTTCATAAAGTCAACTACAGAATCAATGCGGTCGGTTAATCCCAATCCCTCGCGTCCCGGCACAAAGCGGGTGATGGCCGGACTTGCCTTTTTCAGATAATTGGTTTTGAGCTTTCCGTTCCACCAAGGGGTGGTATGACTGCCTCCAACCAATAGAGCACCGTTCATCTGAATACGTCCATTGGTTACAGTTACTTCCGGTTGGGTTAATAATTTAGCAGCAGTAGAAGAAGAATTTGCAAGTGCAGCGCTCTTTTTCTCTTTAATATCATCGATTGATTTTACTCCGGTTGATGCTACTGAAGGAGCAAACTTATTATCACCGATCCAATGTTCCAACGTCAACCGTGGTTTATATGCTTCTTTAGCGAGTTCCATAGCTACTTCCACTGTAGGACTACTGGTTGCACTTGTATTTCTGGGCAGAATACGTGCACGTTCCGCACATTCTTTGTTCAATCGTTCTCCCAATTGAGCATAAAAAATACTACGAGGTTGTACATGATTGTTGGATTGTGCCCATTCACCGTCACCGGAGAATTGTGCCCAACAACCGTATGCACGGTTCATCGCATCTTTTGCCGGGGCATAACATTCGATTTCCGCTGCCGTACATTGCCAAAACAAGCTGTTTGCCGTATTCCAACCGGCTCCGTTTTTATCTTGTCCCAAATTCTTGAAAGTCAGGTTATGACCGTCGATATTTACTACGTCAAACAATAGTCCGCACGCCCAGGCATCAATAGAACCGCTGAATCCCAAAGATTCATACGAATCACATTGTACAAAAGCATTGGGACCGGCTGCGCAATATCCGGCAGCAAAGTCATGAATACCCTGTTCCGAATAGCAGCGTTGAAATAAAGTTTGTTGTCCCAGCGTATGGAAAGTGCAACGACGCATCCCTCCGATTTCTGAAACGGGTTCTTTTGAGATACAGTCTTCAACGGTAATTTTGGAACCTGTACGCTGAACAATTACAGCACTTCCTGCAAAATGCTTGAAATTAACCAGTCTCACCCAACAGTTTTCCGCATCTTCAATGGAGATACCTGTCCAGCAATGATCCTCGTCTTTAGGATAACGCTTGTCGTAATCAGAAATCAGTGTCATATTTTCTACGCCACAATCGTGAATACGTCCGTTCCATTGATAAGTCAACAGGGAAGAAGTTCCATAGTTGGCATCCAAAGCTACGGTCAGCGGAGCATCCAGTGTTACCTGGTTGCCGTCTACTTCGCAGACTGTTCTGTCCCAAGTCAGATCCATGTCACCTTCTTTCCATCCCAAAGCACTGATACCTCCTCCAAAGATATCACAACCCAAAGAGGCAATCCATTCTTTGCCGGAAGGACGGGTAACCATGACGCGATCTCCTTTTTTCAGAGAAACACCCGAAGCGACTTCCAATGTTCTCGCGTTTACCGGAACATAGTGGGAAAGCACCTTCAATGTGTCTTGTACATTCAGGTCGTCCATTCCTTCCATGTAGATAAGCGCACCTCTGTCTACGCCCTTTTTCAGCAGTATTGTTTTTTCTTTATCCGTTCCCCGCAATACAATTCCGGGTGCGGAGATACGAATACTGCCGGACAGGGAAAACTCTCCCTGATCGAGTAATACGGCTCCCCGAAAACCGGAAGCGTCAGGAGCCAGCGAAGCTACATAATCAATGGCACGTTGAATACGTGCAGTATTATCTCCGGCTTTCCAGGGTACAAATACCACATTACGGACAGAAGGAATATCCTGTTCGGAGGATTTATATCCGCATGTAGAGAAATCGAGAATCCGGTTTCCCCGATCATCATTCAGGTAAGTGATCTGGTCATTCTTAACCTGTAAAGCAAAGGTTTGCGCATAACTTTGCACAAACCCAATGCTCAATAATCCTAAAAGGATCGTTCTTACTTGTATTTTCATTACAATAAACTTTAATCTCTTTTCATCCGGTTACAACAGACTTTTCCGTTTAGACAATGTATCGTAATTGTTTTTCAAGTCTGTCCAGTCCACTTTCTTTCTGGTGTCTATACCATTGATGTATTTTTCAATATTGGTATATCCGTCACCGTTGCAGTCCATGTTGGCGTCGGTCGGGTCATTCGGATTCAATCCGTTGGCAATTTCCCAAGCATCCGGCATACCGTCGCCGTCCGAGTCTACTACCGCTTCACCTTTATATTCGGGCAGTCCGCCTACCTGACGAATATCTGTGATGATACCTTGCTTGTATGAATCAGCCGGTAACCGTCTCTTCACGTAAGGAGAGACAAACTCCGGTGCATCTTTCGCATAAATGGCCTTTCCTGTTTGTACGGTCTTAATGACACGTGCATCTACTGCGTCACGTTTCGGAAAATTAGCTCCTACATTATCTAATACAAAGGTATAAGCTTTTTTGGTATCCATTACAGTTACCGGTGGCATTTTAAAAGCCTCGTCCGATTTAATTAGCGGCAGAAACTTTGTGGCGTCCACCTCTTCTTTAAGTTGTACGCCTCCGTCCCAATTATCTTTTGTAACTTTGGCATTGCCATGGATAATATTTCCGTTTACGTATGCTTTTCCGAATGAAAGCGGTCTGTTTTTGTCACGTCCCGCTTCCGGTTTGAGAATACGATAAGAGATCGGTTTACCTATCGGAGTGATCGGACCGGGTTTGAAGTAGTTGTTTATCATATTGTAGAAACTGTTGTGATCGCCTCCGTCTACGGAACGGTTCCACCAGTTGAAAACAACATTATTGACGAAGTTAAAATCGCCGTCCATACCTACCGAACTATTCCGGCTGATGTTGGAAGCAAAGAGATTACGGCAGAACATACTGTTATGCCCACCGATGGTTGCACCGAAAGCATGATTGTAGGTATCCAATGCTTCAGAGAAAATAGAATTCTGAATGGTAATGTTTACCGTCGGAAGTTTCAGCCCGTGTCCGTCTGCCCCTCTGTTGTATACATGACGGTAGATAGACATGTTTTCATCCAATCCCCAACTGGCGGAGCAATGGTCAATCATGATATTTCCAACCGCATTCCCTCCTACTGCATCATCACGGAAAGCTACGTCCTGCGCACCGCGGCGGAAGCGCATGTGGCGAATCACAACATCGTGTGTATCGATCAGGAAAGATTGTCCGGTGACGCAGATACCATCTCCGGGAGCTGTTTGTCCGGCAATCGTTACATAAGGGGCACGTACGCTAATCGGGCTTTTCAAACGAATCACTCCCGCTACATTGAATACAATAATACGTGCACCTCCCGTTTCGCAGGCTTCGCGTAATGTTCCGGGACCGGAATCTTCCAGCGAAGTGACCACGATCACTTTACCTCCACGACCACCGGGAGTATACATACCTCCGCCTTCCGCGCCGGGGAAAGCCGGGATATTACTTTTTATCAAATCTTCGGGTTTGGAGGCCCAAGGCTTATAGGGACGACCTTTCTTTGCTTCTTCTAACACTGTCGGCAAAGCTTTTTCCCATGCCGCATCCGATTTCCGTTCAAACTCCGCTTCTTGTTTTGCTCCTCTTGCTTTTACCGAGTCCGGAATTACAGGATACTGGGCTGCCACAGGTAGTACACAGGCAACCAGCATCCACGCTGATAATACTTTCTTAATGTTGTTCATTCTTTCGAATCTTAATTAGGTTTCTAAAAGGACGATTAAGAAAGCATTTTGTAATCGGTTATCTCTCTCCTTTCCGCCATTCATTCATATATTCGCGAGGGGACTGATTATATTTTTTCCGGAAACACTTACTATAATATCCCGAATCCTTGAATCCGACAGCAAAAGCAATTTCGGAAACACTTAAATCCGTATTTTTAATCAGTTCGATAGATTTATTCAAACGAATCTCTTTTACCAGGTCGACGGGTGCCAGGCCGGTAAGACTCTTCAGTTTCTTGAAGAATGCCGAACGGCTCAATCCGATACCGGATGCTATGGTGTCAATGTTAAAGTCACTGTCGTCCATATTTTCTTCAATGACCTGATGTATCTTTTCGAGGAACTGTACGTCTTTCTTTACCAAAAATTGTTCGTAGCTGTCTTCTTCGGTCGTCGTCTGGTTTTCCATTTGCTGACGGATTCGTTCACGGAACAGTTTCCGTTCGGCAAGCAACTGGTCGATACGTGCCAACAGATATTCCTTACTGAAAGGTTTGGTGATGTAGGCGTTCGCCCCTAAAGTGATCGCTTTGGTCTTGGCGCCTTCATCATTCTTCGCAGTCAGGATAATGACAGGGATATGGCTGATTTGGAAATCTTTGCGGATGGATTGCAACATTTCAAGCCCATCCATTTCGGGCATCATCTGATCGGTCACCACAATATCCGGATGATACAGATGTATTTTCTTCAAACCTTCCACTCCGTTATTAGCAATATGGATATTAAACTTGTCTTCCAACTGAAGCTTTATCAACTGGCAAAGGTCTTTGTTATCTTCCACCAACAGAAGGGTCGGTAATGAAGCGTCGATTTCCGGTTCTTCTTCCTCCGTACCGTCTTCGGATATGGCATTTGCAACAGGATCTTGTTCTACCGCAATAGGGGCTGTCTCCGTATCTCCCACATAGAAATCTACTTCCGACGGGCGGTAATGCTCCTTATCCATCAGAAGTTCCACAATAAACACCGCTCCTTGTCCCTCGGGACTTTCGGCACGAATCTGTCCGTGATGCAGATTGACGATCTCTTTTGAAAGTGCCAATCCGATACCCGTGCCCTGATAATAGGAGTTTTTCGCGTTCTCTCCTTGCGAGAAGCGTTCGAAAATCTCGGTCAGTTTATTTTGTGGAATACCTACTCCGTTATCTTCCACCCGTACGTAACAACGTTTACCGTCGTCTGTCAATCCGGTAGTTATATAAATACTTCCTCCGGAATGAGTGAATTTGAATGCGTTGGATATGATGTTGCGGATAACAATGCTCATTTTTTCCTTGTCCGCCCATACCATAATCGGTTCATCCGGCAACTGGAAAGTAAAACTGATCTCGTTTTCTTCGGAAAGTACCCGGAATTCTTTTTGGAAAGACGCTATCATCTCATTAAAATCAATTAATGACACATGCAAACGCATCTTGCCATTCTGAATCTTCCGGAAATCAAGGATCTGGTTCACTAATTGCAGCATTTGATTGGTGTTCTTCTCCATCAGATCCACATATTGCAATCCTTTCGGAGAGAGCTTTTCGCGTTCTCTTAGTTCCTGTATCGGACCTTTTATCAATGTCAAAGGAGTGCGCAATTCATGGGAGATATTGGTAAAGAACTTGATTTTCATCTCTGATACCTTCTGCTCGATATAAATATCATTCTTCATTTTGAGCATGAAGAAAGCCAGGCGCAGGCTGAAATAGAGAGCTGCCAAACCTAGAATTACATATATAAGGGTTGCCCACCAGCTCAACCACCACGGTGGAAGGATAGTGATGGCCAGTGTACAGTTGGAAACCAGCTCCGGATTGGCTTCATCTACGGTTTCTACACGGAATGTATAGTTGCCGGGAGGTACGTTGGTGTAAGAAGCGATACGGTTCTTTCCGTTATAATGCCATTCTTTTTCATATCCTTCGAGTATATATCGGTAAGATACCCGGTTCTGATTATAGAAATTCAATGCGGCAAATTCAATCGTGAACATGGATTGATTGTAGTTCAGTTCGATTGCTTTGGCGTATGTGATGGATTCTTTCAGAATCGGACATTCGCGGAAACTACGCAGATCGCGGTTGGAAACTTTAAAGTCAACAATACGTGTATCGTAGTTCGTATGCAATGTTTCCAGTTTGTCGGGAGAGAATGTCAGGATTCCCTGCCGGGTACCAATCCACAAATCTCCATTCAAGGTACGGAGGGCACTACCCTCTTCCAGTTCTACGTTCAGGAAACCGTCGTATTTGTCGTAGTTACGAAACTGTTCGGTAGCTTTATTGAAGCAAGACAAGCCAATTTCCGTTGTAAACCACAAGTTACCGTTTTTATCTTCTACGATGGACTTGACTACATCGTTATTCATTCCTTCGCGTATGCCGTATGATTTGAAGATCGGTTCACGCTTTTCTTTATCATAGCGGACTAATTTATTCAAACCGCCTCCGAATACACTTACCCAGATTTGCGAATCAGTATCTTTGTAGAGTACATAAATATCATTATCCGCTACGTTTGAATTTTCGCTGACCTGGCGGTACGTTTCAAACTGGATCTGTTCGGGGGTAGTGAAATGTCCGTCGAAAGACATCAGGCCATCCATTGTTCCTACCCAAATACGTCCGTCTTCATCTTCCGTCATGGTACGTACCTCCATATAAAGACCGTATGCAGGATATTGTTTCAAGCCATTGTATTTATGTATAAAGGTAATTGCTCCGTTCTCTTCGGAAATTAGATTCAGACCTCCTCCCAGTAATCCTACCCAAATGCGTCCCTGGCTGTCCTGATAGGTAAAGTACACATCGTTGTTACTGATAGAATTCGGATTCTTGGGGTCATTGATATAACGGGTAAAACGCAACCCGTGCGGTGAATTCATGTCCGGTTCGGCTTTAACAAGCCCGTTTCCCTTGGTGGAAAACCAAAGATTACCGTCTTTGTCTTCCATAATATGATATACGGCTCCTAACAGATAGTTCTTATCCGAGAAGATTTGTTTCACTTGTCCGTTACGATCCAGGCGATACAAGGCTTGCCAGCGGGTTCCTACCCAAATATCCCCATTTTGCGCCTGGAAGAGAGCACGTATTCCCTGATTCCAAGAAGTCGATCTCTCGGGCACCACCGGAGATGGAGAAACTTCTGTCAGCAGTTGGAATTGCTTCTTGGGGAAATTAAGCCTGTATACTCCGCTGCTCGTAGATGCCAGCCAAAGGATGCCATCTTTATCCAGCAGAAGATGGAAGAAAAGCTGATTGGGAAGATCGTCGGAGAAAGGCTTCAATTGGTTGATACGGGTCATTTCCAGTTTCTCCCTGTCGAATAGAAGAATTTCTCCTCCCGGAGTCATAAAGAACATGCCTTGTTCGCCGGCATCCTGCATTTCAAAATTGCCGATTGCGTTCTGATTGGGGAATGTAAAGCGGTGATGGCTCCTGTTCAGGGGATCATAATAGGTCAATGCCTGGTTACCCTCCTGAAACCATACCTTATCATATTTATCATAGAATATAATTCCATTGTCCTTTTCGGGGATGGTAAAGGGGAGCTTGGTCAACTGTTTGTAGCCGATATTGTACTCGTATGCTCCTTCGTTGGTGGTAATGTACATCAAACCGGATTCCGTTACCAGCAAATTAGAAACCGGCTGTTTGATTTCCGGTATCTCGTAACGGTTGACCACTCCGTTTTGCGGATCAATGCTATAAATGTGGCCTTTCTTGTCTCCCAACCATAAGAATTTAGAATTATAAGAGGCACAAGTAAACTGATCCGGGTTAGCAGATACTTTTTTCTGTATAAAGTCGGCAGGTTTGTCTTTCAGCGCTTCCCCTTTCCGTAGGGACAGAATCTGATAATCCATACCGATCCAATTGATAAATTCGGCTGTTTCGCAGAATATGTTGTGTTTCAGACGCATGTCGTACACGTTCACGTTAGGACGCGAATCATGCAATTGTTTCATCGTTATTTTACCTTCCTTGTCGGTGTACGCACGCAAAAGACTTTTATCTTTTGTCAGCAACAATACGTCGCCCTCTTCGGTCGTCTGAATTTTGATAATCTGAATGTTCTCGGAATATTCTTTCACATCATCGTAGACGGCATGAAAGCTCTCATGCCGTTTATCGAACAGATAGAGTTTACGGTCGATAGTCTTAATCCACAGAAAACCATTCTTATCTTCTACGATACGCTGAATTTTACGCGGCGGAATATCTGTGGAATAAAAGCCGTCATGATTATCGTAGGAACGGAATTTACTTCCGTCAAAGCTGCATAGTCCATACCAGGTACCAAACCAGATAAATCCGTCTTGTCCTTTTAATGTACAGTTTACGATATTATTAGGCAAACCACGTTCAGCCGTGTAGTGTTCTACAATCATATTTGGATAGGCAAAAGCATACATGCCTATCATGGATAGTAATAGTATTAGAATATTCCGTTTTCTCATTGATGGCTATAATTGGAATTAAACGTACTCAAAGATAGTCTTTTTTTTTGAATAGTGCTTTAGTAACATATAAAAAACAAGTTGGCAGGTCACCCCGCTAATCACTAATCACTAACCTGCTAATCACTTTTATCGTACTATTTTTCAGTTCCAAATTCAGTCTGTTGACGTTCTACTTCATCCAACACCCGTTGGCGTTCTTCCTCTGTCAGTTGCACTTTTCCTTCAGATGATTCTTTGCCCGGGTTTACATTGAGAGTGGACGGTGTTGTCCTTTGTATTTCATAAGTTTGTTCCTCATAGCAGAAAGGAAGTTCTGCAGGAACGCTTTCCAGTTCAATTTCAGTAGCTGTCGGAGCTTGAGTGCCCTCAAACTGTACGCGGGCTTTCACCTTTATTTTTCCGGCTTTCCGGGTAGAACGAATCAACACCGGAGCAGAGCCGAACTCTACCGCACGGGGATTGGCGCCAATAGTAGCATCTCCGATGATTTCTCCTTCACCTTCTACCGTGAAAACGATATTCTCTTTTGCCAGACGGCGCACATTTCCACTATCATCGGTTACTTCAGCAACTACGACGATAAAGTCGGAGCCATCAGCTATCAGGTTCACTTTTTGAGTATCTACATAAAGACGTAGTTTGGTGGAACGTCGGGAAGGCATTTTCTTTTGAGTGCATACCACTTTTCCGTCGATGATTCCTTCGGCAACCATGTTCACTTTTTGCCAGTTCTTTTGAGTATAGCTATATCCGCGTGCTTCCCAAAAGTCCCAGACATTCTCGAATATAACGGGAGCATTCGGCATGTGCCCTTTGGCATGAACCACCGGTTTCGTCCAGGTTTTCGTTCCATCATAAATAGAAAGACGGACTGAATCACAGTTTGTGAATACAACTACGTCCTTATCGGAGAACTGTGACATTTCATGAGCAATGAATATCATCGGGCCACATTCTGCCAATGGGTGTTGAAGGCTGGCCGGCGACTGGCTGCGAAATACTTCATACGCATATTTCTTCTGACGGAAAGCATCATAAATACCGCCCCAATAAGGATCCGGATGGTAACCACGCTGATGGTCGAACGGATGCCATTGGGCGCCACCGATAAATAAACCGGTCGTGCGGTACATCTCGTCATAGCTCTTTGCCAAGGACATAGCCTGTACCAGTAACGGGCGTTCTCCCCAACTGCGGCTGGCACGGTTATTATTGTTGTGAGCATACCAGTCGTCTACATTCTCCCCGAATTCACGGGTAAAGATACATTGCTCCGGCTTGTCTTCTTTTTCATCATCACCCGGCCAGCCATAAACAACGTCATAATGCTCTTTCACTCCGGCTGAATGGACATCGGCAGCCGCTACCGGACGTCCCGGATAGGGATATTCTTCTTTGGTAACCTCAAGAGCTTTCAAGGCAAAATCGAGCGGATAGCGGGTTTCATTCAAGATGGGTTCCCACATCAATACGGAAGGGTGATTACGGTCACGACGAATCATTTCGCGGGTATTCTGATGAACCAACTCCCCGAATTTCGGGTCTTTGTTCCAGTACTGCCATCCCGGAGTAGCGACAATCACGAACAGGCCGAGCTCGTCACAGGCATCCATAAAGGCAGGATCTTGCGGATAGTGGGCTACACGAATAATGGTGCATCCGGCATCACGCAGACGTTTGGCGTCACGCCATTGCTGTGAGTTCGGCAAAGCATTGCCTACGTATGCAAAATCCTGATGGCGATTGGCTCCTACCAGTTGTCCGAAAGGTTTGCCATTCAGCCAGAATCCGTCTTTACCACGGAATTCTGCCAGACGAATACCAACACGGGTAACGCCTCCGTCAATGGATTTATTTCCTTTTTTAATACGTGATTGTACCCTATATAAATAAGGTGTGTCCGGTGACCAAAGAGTAGGATTCTTTACTTCCATCTGTTGACGGATGATTTTTTTCTCTCCCGGCTTTAAAGAAAGTTTTCCTGAACTGCGTTTGATTACTTTTCCATCCGCATCTGTCAAAGTCGTTTCTACAGTGACTGACTCGGAACGAACGTCGTCATTCTGAACTTCGGTGTTTACATATACCTGCGCACTCTTTTCACTGATCTTATCAAAATGAACGAATACACCTCCACCGCCAACGATTTGTGAATCAATAGCGTCAGTAATAGCTACCGGAGATTTGGCAATCATCCATACATCACGATAAATGCCACCATGATAAGCAAAGTCTAATGTATATTGACGTTTTCCGGGAGGATAGGATTTGTCATCACTGTTGTCCGTGAAAACAGCGAGCAGACAGGAGTCTCCGGCTTGTACGCCATTGGCGGTCAAGTCTAAAGTAAAAGGCAGATAACCTCCCAGATGTTCCTGGATGCGTTTACCATTCAGATAAAGAATCTGTTTGCCCATAGCTGCTTCAAAATGAAGCACTACCCGTTTCCCTTTTGTTTCGGCGGGGAGGACAAAGTGCTTACGGTACCAAGCCGGTCCTTGATAATTGCGGCATCCACTTCCTTCGGCCGGCATCAACTCTACGGTATGAGGGGTGGAAACGACATTCCAGGAACGGTCATCGAAGTTTACCGCTTCTGCTCCCCGGACATCGCCTCTGAAAAAGCGCCATCCCGGATTGAAATTATAGACTTGTCGCCCGCTACCGGGAAGCTGGATGAATCCGGCAACCGATGTCTCGGGACGGTAAGTTTCTGTAGCCTGCCCTTTTTCTATCAAGGAAAATAGCAACAGAAAAGCTGATAAGATGATAAATGGTCTTTTATTCATAATTCTTTATTTATATATTTCATTCGTTAAATGGGAATTTATCGGTTAAAATGGGAATTTTGCAGTTAAATGAGAATTTATCGGTTAGGCTGAAAGCCTTACAATTATATATTTATTGGGATG
>NC_021017.1:480667-490325 GCF_000210075.1 Bacteroides xylanisolvens XB1A | reverse complement strand
TTTTCTACTTTCCGGTAAAACTTTCAAGTCCGTCACTTTTCCGTTTTTGAGAGTGGCTTCTACTGTTGTTTCGCCCGGAGCATGAAGTTTGAAATGTACGTTCCATTCTTTCGGCCATGCCGGGAAAAGGAGTATTTGTTCTCCATTGGTTTGCAATAGCATTTCCTGAAGTCCTATCATGCCGCTACCTCCCCAGTTGTGATCGGGTGTCCAATCATATCCCGGTCCCCAAAATGCGGGGAAACGATGCGGTCCATTCGATAATTTGGCTAAAGATAGTTTCTTTGCTTCTTCGGTCAGGCCTAAACAGGCAGCCCATATATTATCTTGTTTCCATCCGGTATGCGAACGGAACTTGATGGCATCCGGGTCATAAAAGTAGGTATTACGGGCTATATCCAGATCCTCCTTTCCTACTCCATAAATACGCCATGGAAACACTGGATAAAGTTGTGGCGTTTCAACATTATTAATTCGTTCCCAACTTACGGCGGGCGAAATTGTTTGCTTCAAGACCGGAGCAATAGTCGGATTCAACGTATCTTTTATTTCTATGTATCGCAATGGAATCGGAGGTATTGCTTTTAGCATCTCCTCTTTCTCTCCGTATGTTTCTAATACCACTTTCAGGGCGGCGATGGTGCTGCTTGCGTTATTGGTCATTTTATATGTTTCACAAGCAGAACCCGGGAAAATAATCAGATGTCCGTTGCCATCCAACACTTTCCGTCCTCGGCGGGAAGCTAGTTGCTGGTAATGTTCGTCGAAGAATGTCAGCGAACTTTCGATCAGAGGTAAATAAGGGGTAATATCAGCATTTGCATAGTTCTTTGTTTCCAATATCATTTGGCAGAATTCAAGAACCGTATCCCATTCATATTCCAGCCAGGCATTATATTCCAATCCTTTGTCGAACCAGTCCGGTCGTTTGAAACCATATTCTGCGGGGTTCGGCAAACCGAAATTTTCGATCTGCTCGCTAAAGCAAGCTCCATCATGTTGCCAATATATACGGCTTCGCAGTTCTGCATTTTTCAACATGCGGTTATAAAAATCAAACTGGGAAGGCATCATATCAAAGTCTCCGCTTTTCAGCATCGGCCAGTATACTAAACGTTGATTCTGTGCAGTCATTGTGCCACCTCCCCATTTTCGGTAGTCGGGAGTGAAAGATTGTTTTTCATCGACATGGCAAGGATCAAAGGTAAATAGTCCGCCATTGAATTTAGTCGGTACGCTGCCATAAGCATTACATCCTAGCATATAGCGGAAAAGGGTGTAGTTTCTAGTTATTTCTTTTGCTTCCCCTTCTGCTTCGATAAAACTGCGTTGCCAAAAGGAATTCCACCACGAACGGGTCTGTTTTTTATCCTGTATGATAATCTTCGATGAAACTTTACCTTTGGGGGCTATTCTTTGCAAAGCAGTTTGTAGTCCCTGCTCCCATTCTTCTATTGTTTCTGTCTGGTCTGTATGTAACACAATACAGATATGTTCTTTCCGGGCTGCTTTGGAAGAACGAAACTTCCAGGCACGATAGTCTGTGCCGGCATATACATCATCCGCAGTGCCTGCAAATTCTAAGTTTTCGCCAAAAAGAGTTCCTCCGAAAGTCAAGTTTTTCAAAGGATTCATCATTTGAGATTTGACTTCGTTCATTCCTTGTTGAGCTACAACTACATCAAAAACGGTCTGTTCGGGATTGCGATGATAAAACAGAAGTTGGTTCCTTTTTATTGAAGTCCTATTTGTTTCAGCCTTTCCTGTTGAATCAGTAATTTTGTCTAAAGAAATAAAGTCGGACTCCGTCACAGTACCTTTCGGGGGAGCCCATTTGTAGGAACACTGTTGCCCCTCTCCTTTTCTGACAGGTCGTTCCTGATAGCGCCAATTTTCATAAAAGACTTCAGTCTGCAACGGTTGTTCATTTGTTACCTCTACATGTATAATCGGATGAAAAACATCTACCCAAAATTGTATCTGTGTGTTTCCTGCCGCGATTTCTACATATCCGTCTTTCAGCTTCAACTCCTGACGAAAATCTTTAGCGTCTTTGAAAGGATTGGGCGACAGGCGGAGACGTACACGCCCTTGTTTTAACTGGCAGTTGTTTTCGTCGAATGTGCCGCTACGGCTCACATAGAACATAACATCACCGTCTTCTACCCATATATTCATCCCGATATCTCCACCGCCACAGGGCATAGATTCAGAAGAATTACGACTGGGAGTATTCCAAATGACATTGGCATGCTGACTCCAAAGAGCCGACACGCCAACAAACAGTATGGTTATAATCAGATAAAATCTCTTCATATATTTTTCATATTTTACCTTGTCTATTTACGATTACCAATCATCCGAACGAAAAGACCCTAAAGGCAATCCGTCGCAATATACATCTCCTTCCACATAGTTTTCAAAACAATATCGAACAGCTACCGGGTGCGGCACTTTATCGCTTTTCACTAGCATCTTACTACGTTCTATCCATGCTTTGGCCGGGTAAAAAACTTTATCTTCGCCGGCTACCTGAAAGTTTTTCGATTCGAAACAGTTCTTGCCGCTAATCCACATATTGGCACGTTCGAAGCTGACAACTACGGTGTCGTTCTTTATTTCAATGCTTTTATAATAAGGACTTTCGCCATTCACGCCTTCCACTCCATACGTTTTAGTTAAAGCCAAAAGTGCCAGGCGTTCGCCTGCAACCTGTTTCTTTGCGGGATGGATACCTTTTTCCATTCCTGCATCCAATAATACAGCCATACCGCTGTTAGCTACACGATGTTCTACTTTTGCTTGTGCCTCCCGGAGATATGCCGAATTTATCACTTCCTTTCCTTTTTCGGTAATAATCCCGTAATCATACGGAGCTATCTGGCAATAATAGAAAGGAAAATCTCCCTGTTTCCATTCGGCACGCCAACCGTTAATCAATCGGGTAAACATATCAGCATACGTATGGGCACGATTCCAGTTATCTTCACCCTGATACCAAATCACTCCTTTCATGGTCATACCGATTAATGGATGCAACATACCATTATAAAGCACGGTCGGAGTACGGTTCTTGGATTTTATCTCGGTTTCCGTTTGAGGTATCTTCGCTTCCGGAAAGGCTTTCAGCCAGTCTGCCGTCATCCATGCTTCACAGGCGGAACCACCCCAGGCTGCTACAACTAATCCGACCGGAACATCTAATATTTCATTTACCAGTCTTCCGAAATAATAGGCTGTTGCACTGAAATCACGGACACTAACCGGATTGGCTTCTTTCCAGGAACCGATAACGTCATTCTGTGGAGTGAATGTAGAAGTACGTTTCACCGTAAACAGACGGATTTGTGGATTCTTGCTGTGAAGAATGTCCATATTGGCATTTTCTACCGGTTGGTTTTTGAATCCTTTCATCGGCATTTCCATATTACTTTGTCCGGAACAAAGCCAAAGTTCGCCTATCAGAATATTATTCAGTGTCTTTTTGGTTCCATCATCAAAGGTCACAGTATAAGGACCTCCCGCTTCGGGAGTAGCTACTGTCAGTTTCCATGCCCCATTTTTATCTGCTGTTGCTGCATATTGTTTTTCATTCCAACTAGTGGTCACTGTTACTTTTTTATGAGGAGTCGCCGTCCCCCAAAGGTTTGCATTGGTCTGTTGCTGCATCACCATGCCATCAGAAAAAATAGCCGGTAGCTTTACTTCTGCGTGTGTTGACAGGCAGGCAGCAAGTAGAAAACCTGCCAACATTGTACCTGTTTTAATAATTGAACTTTTCATACTTTAGCTATATTATAATGAATTGGGCACGGATTACATGGATTGCGCTGTTACTTTATGTAATACGATTCTCATAAACCGTGTAATCCGCGTAATCCGTGCCTTAAAAATCTATTTTATTCTGTGGTAGAAAAACTCAAAGGTCCGAGTAATCCTGCCGGAAGCAGCGTTTTTTCTGCCCTGCGATATTTTGCATTAGTCCAAATGCCATCAAACGGCGCTTTTCCTTCATCAGCTCCTGTCAGTGCATTCGCCCATGTATTTGTAACCTCTATTTCAAGCTCATTAATTCCTTTTTTCAAGGCACCTGTAATATCTGCACGATAAGGAGCTGTCCAGATTGTGCCACAATCTACACCATTCACACGAACAGTTGCCAAATTATAAACTGTTCCCAGATTCAGATAAACCTGTTGGTCTTTATTCGGCTTATTTTTCCAGCGAAAAGTGGTTTTATAGGTCGCTGTCCCCGAATAATAACGTATCTGTTCGTCCGATTCTTGGCTCCAGTCGAAGAGTTTTTTTCGTGTGAGCGTTTTTTTGTTAGCTACAAAAGTTATAGTATATTCCTTTGCCTCCAAAGCTATGTTTAAAGGGGCTTTGGCGGTGTCTTTTTTCTCCTTTTGCAGTTGGAGAGAGGACTCTCCATAACCTTCATCTACTCCCTCCGCAGGATATACGATGAATACGGATTCGTTAGGAGCCAATGTGAGAGTAACTTCTGTCCGGTTTCCGTTGATACGATAGGAAGGATGAATATTCATCTCACCCGTCACCGGGTTCCAACATTCCGGTTTCTTACCGTTAATACGCATACTTGCAGTAAACGTGCGTGTTTCGTCCTTTTGGTTGGCTACGAAATAGAGTTCGCCAAGTTCGCCACGACGATGCGTCCAGGCAATATCTTCCGGCACAATCATGTCACGTTCCAAGCCATACACGGAAAAATCTTCTTCTGTATATGGTAAAGAAGGCACCAAAATGCCAGCTTCTTTTAGTTCATTGATTTTTTTCTGCACTTCCGATGACAATACAGGTTCGGGATTCATAGGACGCGAAAGAGGCAGTACCAGCACTTTATAACTTGCTCCACCCGGCAACGTTATTCGTCCGTTTTCTGCTTTCGCCAAACGAAGGATTGCATCTTTATTAAAACTATCGTATGCATATCCACGAAGCGGATTCACCCATTTCTCCGGATCAGCCATGTTAGCTGAATGGGTAACACCTACCGGACGTACACGTAAAGGCTGTCCCTCATTGGCCAGACGGATGCGTTCACTTTCCACTCGTTCTGCACCGAAGATTCCCGGCAGAGAGGGAACCAATCGTTCCGGTAATATCGAACGCCTCGGCACTTCTTCACCTGTAAAGACTGCGATGTCTGTTACCGGATGCCCATATTGCAACAACGACTGGCAACGGGTAGCATATTCGGAAAAGGCTTTTGCCCCTTTATCCCACCAGGTCTGATCCCGTTGGAAGAAAAGTCCGATGCCATCCAATGTCATGCCGGGTTTGCGGTCCAGCCAGGGATTATGTACATATACATGGTAGAAAAGACGGTTGATTCCTAATGCATAATTACGATCCAACAAGGCTTTCAACATTCCGGGGTATTCATCCCACGTGCCACGCACTTCGGTGAATCCTTCAGCCTGAATTATATTCTTTCCGTAGATATGTGCTCCGCTAATAGCGTCGAGCATATCATTCGGTTTGTCATGTGTGGGACTGTTCAACCAAAATTCACCCATCGGAAGATCTACTTTTTGATAATGTAGTAGACCATCACTTACCATCGTCGGAGCCACACATTCTGCCGAGAATTGGCAATCATATTCTTTCGCACAGTCCGCCAATACCTGATAGAACACATCTACGACGAGTTCTGATATGGTAGTACGTACGTCTCGCAGAATCTTTTCACTTTGTTCGACACTTTCCATCGGAATACCTGCCAATAGAGGTAGATAAGGCATCAAATCGTAGCCACGACGTTTCTGAAATTCAATAGCGAAACGTTTATTCCAGTTTTGGCTGCCACATTCCCAGCTATCGACATGCATATATTTCAGTACACGACGAGCTATTTCGGGATTAGTCTTTGTAAATGCCTGTGCATACCAGTTATCGAATTGCTTCCGTACCGTTTTCGGGTTAAACTTATCACATTCCAATCCTTTTCCACCTCCCGCTGTCGCATTGGTATGCCCGGTAGCTGTATGTCCCATGCGAAGTAATTTCCATTTTCCTTTGGGGAGAGTGGCGGTCAATGTTTTTCCATTCGAATGACCGGTATATTGCTTTGTTAGATTGATGACTTGTGAAAGTGAATAGCAATCCTGTTTCCCGACTTCCTCTTCTTTAGTCGCTTGAGCAACACGCCATACCAGTCCGGCTTTTCCTTCCCATTGGTTCAGACGGGCTTCCCGGTGCAGGCGTAATTCTTTTATTTTCAGATTGGGCTTCCATTTGGCAGCATCCATATCTTCACTTCCCGGTTCGCTCCCTTCAGGAGTCCAGTAGAAACGGAAGAAACGGGCAGTAGTCGGAGGAATACTATGAGTTGAATTCTCATCCGTATTCTGCCATCCCTGACGGGCAGGGACCAACTGCTTAACCAAACGATAATTCACTCCGTCGTCACTGGCCATTACTTTCAAGCGGTGTGCCTGATAATTATTACCAGTTAAAACGATTTCGATGTTCCGGCAAGTGAAAGGTTGTCCGTATTCATACTGGATATAGCAGGGATATGAAGAACGGATCACTCCCGCCGCATCCATATTCACTGTTTGAGCTGCTTTTATATTTCCTGTCGTGGCTAGATTGACACAGGTAATTTTTGCCTGCATCTCGTCCGCTGCGTCTTCTACCGGCAAAGCGAATAATGCAATATCTTCATAATAATTTTCATAGGCTTCCGGTTGTGGCAAGCGAATAGCCATCAACTTTCCTCCGTTTACAATCGTATCGCTCCAAACCACTTTCTGCATAGATTCTTCAGGAGTAATCCAGGGGCCTCCCGCCAATGCGAAACCATCACAGATGTGCATTCCCAATTTCAGTCCCAAACGATCTGCTTCTTCCATGCTGAAACGCACCATCTCCCACCATTCGGGAGTTAGCTGCTGCGCCTTGCCATCGTATTGGGCGCCTTCATGAATACCTTTAATCGGCATCAGATAAGTACCTCCTAATCCGGCATGTTTCATTGCCTCCAAATCGGCTGTAATGCCTTCTTTAGACACGGCGCCATACATCCAATACCAAAAGGTCCAGGGTTTTGCTTCATCGGAAGGACTTAAGAATTGATCGCGAAGCGAGCGTGTTTGCTGTGCATCGGCAGGGCATACGGCTGTCCATGCTAATAGAGAAAGTGCAAATATTTGTTGTTTCAGTCGGCTTTTCATTCCAGTCTATATTTTTACTTATAGATAAGACGAAAAACATTCTGTTTTGTACTCACTGTATTTTCCTGACTCAAATTAAATTAAGCTATTTAATTTGTCAGATAGAATTAAAACGATAGTTTATCTATCTCTTCTGTAATAGTTCTTCAAACACTTCAAATACCCTTGAATATGAAATGTGCGGATTGTTTATATCAATAGAGATGCTACGTGCATGATTTATGGCAGATTCTAGCTTTTCTTTGAGTTGGAGATATAAGTTGTTCTTTGAAAAATACTCAATGTTTTTTTCGTACTTTTCAAGACGACCATTCTTTTTCAACTCTGTAATTACTTCGTCACAGTTACGAAACTGCCGGTCGGTAAAGACAAAGTGTAATAATAGCCAAAATTCAAAGGCAGGATTACTTTCTATGAAATAAATCTCATTTTTGTATGCCTTGATGCATGATGACTTCTCTTTATCATAGGCTTGTTTACGTACATTATCAGCATTGATATAATCCATATCAATCAAGCAAAAAACGACATCAAATTCTTTCGCTAATAGCGATTGAGCTTTCGTTATGATATCACTGTAGTCAGGATGTTTGGGTTTATCAGGTTTTAGGGTAACATTGAACTTCTTCAATAAGTCCTTTTCAACATTACGAAATCCATCAAAATAGAAAAACTCTGTGATTCCTTCACCGATAATCGCATAAGATTTCCGAATTTCTTTTATTCTTTTTTCGCGTGCCATACTTATCGTTTTTTAGAAATAAAAATACCGCCCAGCGTTGGTTTGGCGCCAAATTTCCCTGCATTATATGCATTGAGAAACGAAACGCCATTGCGGATATTGAAGTCATCAAGTGAAAACAGGTCTGTTGAACCATCATCCTTTTTTTCTGTAAACCAGACTACATCTTTACGTAAATCCTCGGTGTCTAATGATTGGAGATTATGCGTACTGAAAATCAGCTGCGAATAAGTCGAATTAACCAAAAATAAGTTGATGAAATGGGCAAATAAATCCGGATGCAGCGAATTCTCAAGTTCATCAACAGGTATGATAGCATTTCTTTCAAGCAATATATTCAGAATAGTTCCCAAACCATAATAGCGCATTGTTCCTGCTGATTCAAGTATATCAGGCAGGTAATGAACAGAAGATGTTCCATTGGCTACAATCGTATGTTCAAATATCAAATCCGTATTTTTTTTATTTTTCTCATTTTGTTGAACATCAAAACCGGATATATTAAAATCTGCACGGTGCAGTAAATCTAATAAAAAGGATTTATTCTCCTTCTCTGCTTCCATTTCTCCTGTTGTCCATGTTTTCAAATCCGTTTGGGGCAAGAGTATAGGCAACCACTGCTTCAAGAAATAGTTATAGACACGTTCTAATTCAGGAAACATAAAGTTAGCTGTAGCATAAGCTGAAACAACACTCATATTACTAAGCGTATTTACCTGCAACTTTTCCTGCTCGGCCACATTGAGTTTGACTTTGCTTCCTAATCGGATATGAGTGATTCCATTAATGGTCTCTCGGGAGAAAATTTCGGCTGGTTGCTTACCAGGATAATATTTAAGTGTTTCTTTTAGGACAGCACTATTATCTACTTCAAGATAATAGAGATGCTTCATATTGTTTACAAAAAAAGTCAATTCAAATACTCCACATTCTTTCTTTGTCGTATCATCCAAGAGAAACGGAGTAAACCCGATAGGCTGCATCTTGTTTATCTTAGGCGAAATGGCTATTTTTCGTATGAAATCAAGTGCTAGCAATACGTTAGTCTTTCCTGAAGCATTAGCTCCATAGAGGATACCGAGTTTTAATACTTTCGTATCGTTGATAGTGGTACAGTAATATTCTTCTGAAATCTTATCTGCAGAGGCTTCAAAACTTAATATCTGCCAATCCTTAGCTGATCTGAAATTTCTAAATTTAAACTCTAAAATCATACTCCAATATATTAAAAATGCGACTATTTTGCAAATATAGCATTTTAAGCTATTTATTCCACATTTTAATCTATTCTTTTTTAGCTATAAAAAAAGGTGCACCTCCTTTCCTACTCTTGGAAGAAGGTGCACCACACAAACAAAACAAACAATAGACGACCTTCACAGGCGGTATTTCATATATAACTCAACTAATTATAACTCAATTTCATTTTTAACGTAAATTCTCTCCCTGTATTCAGACGGAGTCATACCGGTATGTTCACGAAAGAATCTTGTCATAACAGAGTTCGACTGGAAGTTCGTGCGTGAGGCCACTTCTTTTATTTCAAGGTCAGAATCCCGTAAAAGAGCCTTTATTTCAAGAAGGGAGTAATCTATAATCCAGTCTTTTGCCGAACGACCGCTCATATCTGTAATTACCATTGTAAGATGCTTGGCGGACACACACATCTTTTTCGCATAAAACGCAACATCCCGACTTACGGTATGAAATTCGATCA
>NC_021017.1:468272-480337 GCF_000210075.1 Bacteroides xylanisolvens XB1A | reverse complement strand
CCTTACGGGTGTATTTTACTAATTCGGCAGCTTTCGGATTTCTTTTATAAGCCACATATATATCCCAGTAGAAAACACGTAATAACTGCATGATAGACTCCCGTCTGAATAAGTTGCGGGGTAAGTTGATACGAAAAATCAAAATATTGCAAAAGTGAATGAAACGTTGGCACTCTTCATCGTATAGCGGAGTACTGAAATTTTTCCGCATATAGAAAAAGAAATCAAGCGTAGGTATACATATCCCGCTTATTGTATCCATAAACAGGCTTTTGGGTACTTTTAGAAACGTCATTGAAAAGTCACTGCTAATCTCCGTGACAGAAGCCAGCTGAAAAGGGAAAATGACTACCAGATCATTGGAAACAATCCGTCGTTTATTACCAAAAACATTGAATAACGCACTTCCTCCCGTGCATATCCCATTTATCCCTTCTTCAAGATACATAGGATTTTCATCAAGAGGTAAATCGTCTATTTTAGTATAGACGTTAAACTCTTCTGTTTCCAATATATTATCGAATACTTTATCCTGCTTATATGGCTGGTTCTTTTCCATGGACTGCTATTTATCAATTATGTTGTTTGCCGTTATTTTTATCATACGGATGTCAGTCGTGCCATTTCGATTGAGCAAACTGTACCACCAAAGATATGGGAAAGATGTATAAAAAACTTTCTTTATCTTTCATCAAAATCATCAGTGCCAGGAAATATTCACCTTCATTAATATCAGGAACTGTCATATAAATCTTATCGTCCGAATATTTATGGATATCGCCACATTCTATCAACATTCTGTCATTGACGGAAGAGACAAGATATAGATTGGTACTTTCCCATGTCAACATATCCAGATTGTGACCGGTGATAACAATGGGAGCTTCCGGTGTAATGTTCCCATTACGCCTTTCATTTGAAGGATCATATATTTCTTTGATGACAGGAAACGGCGCTCCTTCAATCATTAATATTTCGGCTTTTATCGTTTTCATTTGATTGATCAGTTATTTTGTATCTTTTGTAAATGAATGAGCAAACTTATATTTCTATTCTATGGAATATCCCGGATGCAACGGAGATAATAGGAGCTTGCCTTGAGATCTCTGGCAGACTTATATTTCACTCTTGTCGCATCAGGATAAATTGTCATTGACCATGCTTGAGAAGAAGTTGTATTTTCCGTCGCTAACCAATAGGTGGTTGGTTTTATGTCAGATAAGGCAAATGCTTTACAATCGGTACCTTGGGTAGCTGTGGCCTCTAATTCCTTATAATAAATCATAATCAGGCTTCCTTCACGCAGTGTAGGTATCCGCCATGTTCCCGGAGCGTCCTGACCGTCTTTCCCCCGATACATTGCGCATCCCTTGGGAACAGCAATATTCTTCTCCGTACTATAACTATTACTGTTTGCCGTAGCAAGATAGCCATTTGCCGTAGCCCAATTCATTGTTTGCGTTCCACTGTCTTTTCCCTCGCTATCATTGCCATCGCTATATACGATATCCGGAGAGACTATAAAAAATGCAGATACAGTCTTATTGATTTTGCCTGCCTCAGACATGCTATCTATATGCCGGATAATCCTGTCTGTATAAACAGGGTTGCCCTCACTATCGGTAATAGGATTCGTATTTTGACCAGTCGAGGTGTACTCGTATAATTGAATGTTGTTATAAAAGACAGCACTTTTATCTCTGATCCTTTGTTTAGGCAAATCTTTCGAATTAATAGCCGCATACTTGTTTCCTCTTAAATCTTCATAGACTTCTATTGTCTGGGAATATCCCTTTAGCAAGATAAAAAGGGATGCGAAGATTATGACAGTTATTCTTTTCATTTTATTCTTTATATTTTCATTTTATCATTAATAAGTAACGGAAGGGAGAGGGATGTCTCTTACACACCTTGCACCACCCTCAGTCTTATAGTAAGAGTTAAGCCCGTAATACCACCTTTTGGCAGAAGTACCTCCATCTTCTGTAATTGTTTGCCCGCTGCTGGCATCTAATAGACTGCCGATATAGAGGCCAATTAGTTGATTGGATGCCGGTAAATACCATTTTAACTCCTCCCCTTCTATTCGTCCGTTTCCATCTTCATCCCGGTTCTTATCATAGCAAGCCCTTGCACTAAACGTACTAGCCGGGTGTTGATATTGATATAGCAATATATGTCCGGAAGCATCTTTCTGCGGGACAGGTATATTACCACTCCAAGTAAGGTTCTTTATATTCTCGGCCAGGTTTACCGTCGCGTTTTTTCCATAATACACGTCATCCGTCCCGTATGAATGAGCAGCTGTCACAATCCCATCGTAACCATATTCCACTTTACCCGATGATACGTCATACTGGTATACACTACGTTGCGGTCTGTCATGCACCAATCCCATTGTATAGTTTCCGTCAGTGTCTCTTTCTCCTCCAAAACACCCGGCATATACTGCCGGGCGCTGGTCCAGTCTGAATATATGGAAAGTTTGCAATGTTTCTCCTTCACCCTCTGGCATAGTAGTTACTTTAATGTATAAAGAACGCTTTCCTAATTTATCGGATTCACCCGGGTCAACCAGTTTGCCGTCATCATCATAAATGTATTCCTTATTATAGAGATAAAACTTCACCTGAGTGGGAAGTATGGAACTTGCCGTAACACGGGTATCCAATGGCTCTTTAACATTATTGAATGCATCCGTATAGTTGGAAGAGGAAGACAGGAGGAGCCAACTGCTTCCCTTATCGGCTCTCTGCGTACAATCTTCGTCAGTATATATTTCCACTTCCACTTTCCTTCCTTGAGTCTGTATAACTATCGGGCGGACACTATAAGCTGCATCCAGGTCATAAGTGGCACCCGTTTTGTTGTACAGGGTGCTGAATGACGCCCCAGAAGCCTTTACGTTAAGGCTGGAAAAAAATTCCACATACTGGCTGATGGTATATGCCCTGATCCGTTCATCGTTCTTCGCCGAGTTTATCTCTGCGTTTATGGCAGTACGCAAATTATAAAAATGGTTGGGTTCCACATCGAAGTTATTGGTGTTATTATTCCCAACATATATCTGGTAGATCGCGTATTCATTTGTTCCGGTAGTAGGGTATGCCCATGCCTCTATCTGCGTGCCCAGTGGCGGCGCAGCACCTGAAGGCACCTTATTGACCACTTTGTAGTAGCGCTGGCTTTCACTTAGAATAGTTGTAACCGTCCCTTGCCGATTCTGCGCTACATACCATGTTGCCGAGTAATAGCCATTGGAATCGGGCTCACCCAACTGATCCATTTCAAATGTGGCGTATGTATCCGCATCGGTATTTTTTTTAAGATTGGTGAGCCGGATAGTATTGTTCACATTCAGCAATTTCAAACCTTGTAACCGGTAATTTTCCACCTCGAACTTGTAACGTAAGGTAACGCGTGCCATCAACCTCTCGATTTCGATGCCTCCTACAAACCCGGCCGGTTTGTTGTATTCTACCAGACCACGCTTACCACCGTCGATGTCCACCACAGTGACACCTGACACTTCTCCGGCCAGCGGTACTTCATCATCTGCGGTGATAAGCGATTGGGTATGCCCTTCTACATTAATAAGATAGTCAAAACTCCAATTCTTGAGTTCATCAAGAGTGCTCACTCCGCTCATATCATAGTTAAGTTTAGGGCCTAATACCAACAGGTACAAGGTTTGATTCTCTGATACTACGAGGGGGACGTCTATCGTCATCAAATCATTTATGGCTGTTACTGCATCACTCAGTTTATGAGGATTTCCCTTAATGGAACCGTGCTCATCGAATTGGAAAAGCCAAAGGTTGTGTAACTTGGTCGTGCCGTCAGATACCCGGGTAGTTACCTCATGTGGTTCTTGTCCTTGTTCCAAAGCCACTGTAAACGACAACCCGGAATCGTTCCTATCCCTAAAAAGCGACTTAGCGGCGGAATATCCGCTCGTTGATGCAGGCTCTACAGCGGGGGGAATACCGACTTTCAGGCTGACCATAACCACCTTACCGGTAGCGTCACCGGGACCGTACTCTACCAGTTTATCTTTTGCACAGCCCACGAACGCCAGCAACAGCAAGGTGGTGCAGGCTGCCCGGAAATATCTTTTATATTTTGTTCTTAGGTTCATATCGTATATGTTTATTATCAAATTTTCATCCAAGGAGAGGACATCAGTAGCCGTTTTGCGTAATTGACGGACTGCCGAGAGGAACTGTCACTCCGGTATCTTTCGCCAGTAGAATATTAACAGTAAGATTGATAGAACTCGGACTGCTGTTCTCTGGAATTTCTATCGAGACAGAATAACTATACGTATTCGGTTCAGTATTCACTTTAGTACTGAGACACTTTTGGACGCCTCCATAAATAACCTGCAAAAACAGTTTTCCGGCAGGTATGGAGATATCCGTCGGAGTAAGCTGGATACTCACCGTATAAGTACCTCCCGTTTGAGATATATTACCCAGACTACTTAATCCGGTAGTAGCACGTAAATCATATCCGCTTTGCGAGACGGTGAGCAGTATGTATGCTCCTTGTCTGTCCGTCCAAACCGACTCCTTCCACCTTCACTCTGAATGAACGCGGTGAAGCACTTTCTTTACGTTTGACGTATACAGGGATATTTTCCGTATTGCTTCCGTGGGTCGTATGTACGATGGTGCCATCCGATGCGAACGAGAAATCAGTAGGCTCCGCTGTTCCCGCACCTTCTCCCGTGACAAGCGTTGCCGTCCAATAAGGCACATTGGATTTTATACCGAAATAAGCTTTTACACCTTTTTCGGTTCCCTGATAAGTAGGACTGGAGATGGCACCCGCCTCCATCTTGCTTTCCGGTATTTCATTGCGCACGCAGCGAATCATATAGGCACTTTGCCTGTCCTTGCCACTTTGGAAACTTGCACCCGATGAATTACCGGAGAATTCGAATACCGAAGCGTCGTCGTTCCAATACCATCCATTGGAACGGTCCCCCTGAGATACACCGCCCGCGTCTCTATAACGGTTATGCGGGGAAAGCAGCCAATGGAAAGAAGGATAACCGTATGAATTATTCTCGTTATCCGATGCCGCTATCAGGGCTTGGTTTTCATTCGGAGTAGCCATGTGCCACTGCCCGTTATCCACAATGTTTTGAGCCTTGATCTGGGTTTCGGAAAGTCCGGCCAACTTGCAGGGATCTCCCACCCCGGCTTTAACTTGGTCTACGGTGTTATTTGCAGGAATTCCGTCTGTGTTTAGGTAGGGAATATCTGTCCACCCGCTGATGCTTAAGGGATCGTATGAACCGGGATACCAGAGTACATCGTTCAATGCACTGGCATTGGTAGGAGCTATAAAACCCTCACCCGCACTTGTGCCGCTGTGCACGGCTATCAGGCTGCCATATTTGAACAATACATCCTTATATCCCGTCTCCGAATGATATGCTTTCAGTATACCTGAATAAACGCTGACATCATTCCAGATATTCACATTTCTGGATGTATCGGCAACCGCGTCATAATCTGCTGCCTTGTCACTCACTATGACCAGTCCGTCGATAGGTTTCCAGTTGATGGTGATATCATGTTCCTCCATTGCCACTATTTCCGCATATAACCCCATTGCACCCATACCGGTAATGGTGGCGTATATCTGATAATGGTTGTTTCGTGTCAGATTATAGTTTTTGGGAGGCTCTTGACCGATATTCAAGAGGTAAACGCAGTTCAGCACCTGAGAACTTCCGTTTTTAAGTACGCACTGCGCGTCAATCTTAAGGTAGGTTGCCTGAGAAGCATTTTCAGGTTGGGATAGCAAGTGTTCAGGAATATATGTGGCAGGAATTGTTATAAAATCCACTGTGTCAGGAATAGTATAGTTATTATCTTTTATAATATAATCGCCATTTTTGTCAAGCTCGCCTGTTCCTGATATCGTAAGGTCATCCGACCAAATATCTTCCGTATATGCCCGCCCTTCTTCTATAGGAGTGGCGGCCGGCATACGACATACTTTAACAGTGAGCTTGGTTACTTTGAAATCCTCATTCGGATTAGTTATATTTTTAATAGCTGTAAAGCTGATGCGGGATACCATGCGGGTTACGCTAACAGGCAATTCCGTCATTTTAATATTATTAATTGTTACTGTGGCGTTTTTTCCGTCACTGCGGGATTCCACATAGGCACGTGCCACATTTCCATACATGGGCGGAGGAGCAACGATACCTACGGCAGAGAATGTCACTTTTTCTATTTCATTTTCCAGTGTAATAGCAGCGAGCTTTTCGGCAAGCTCCGATGTTTCATTGCAGATGATATAAATGTTGTTATATCCCCGTGCCGCTCTTATAGAAGCGGTGTATGTGCTATCGACATTTATGGAAGCATCAGAAACGTCGTTGTATACCAGCTCGTTCTTGTCATTAAACACAATTGCACGTACGGAATTTATGACTTCATCTTTGTCGGTGGTAGCATTGCGCGTTCCCATTTTAATACTCATCGGTATCTTTTCTCCTTCGTAAATACGTGCGCCTGTTACTTCGTTCTCTTTTGTACAAGAGTAAGTAAACAGGGCAAACATTGTCAAAAGCAGGATATTTGCCGAAAATTTTATGTTGATAGTTATATTCATCCTTAATCGTGCCATAATTCCGTTTCAAAAAACGATTTACATATCTGTTGGTTGGAACCAGTAGGTCCAATTATTGATGGTTATACTTAATGCAATGTAGCCATTCTCTTCCTTATCTCCGATTCGAATGTTGATATCCCATTCGTATCTGCGGTCGAGGTATTCTTGATCGCCCATCATTTTCGGTTTGCTCATCAACAGGTAGTCAATAAGGTTTATAGTTGTTTTTCCTCCGATGTCTATTGTTTTTCCTGACGCTTTTTCGGTGATAGAAAAAGTCGTATCAGCATCCTTAATAAATCTAAGAGTATGGAGGCGGGTTTGTAGGGCGGTCTTACTGTCTTCCTCTTCAACTGAACAAGGATGGTAAATTATATTCTTGCTGCTCTCACCTACATTATTTTTATAGTCATAAAAATTGTTTGCAGTTATTAGTTGTATGTCATATTTTGAAGCATCCACCGGATTATTTCCTCGCGTAATGCCTATCGTTATATCATTAGTATTGCGCACCAAGCTGACATTTTCTGTATTACTGATATTTTCCGAAGAAAACATTAATAGAGGACCGCTATGCCATAATGCATCAAGATGGTTGTTACTTATGTTGTTTTCCGGCTCATATTTCAGCGTTAATTTATTTATTGGATCACCTGTATCCATTGTCGGAAGCTGATAGAATTTATCCGTTTTTCCAGCCCATACAACAGCTGTACAGCCTTTCAAACGATAGGGTATCAGCATACGATAGTCCGGACTTTTTAGCGAATGGCCATTATCAGTAAGTGTCTGTATATATTTTCCTTGCGTATCGAACACGAAAACCTTTACTTCTTCCACCTGTTCGGCGAACCAATCTTCATTTGCCATATTATAGTCATATCGGAATTTTAGAAAGAGGTCACATTGATCAAGGTCGTCATGAAGGACATCGCAACCGGTAATCCCTGCCACTATAAAAGCGGCAAGGATTATTTTGTATTTCTTTATGTGTCTTTTAATTCCCATTTATCAATGCAAATCAACACCTTGTGTCCAATAAGTCCATGGATTGATAGTGATTTTTACAGAAATATATGCATCTGCTTCATCATCATCGGTACCCGGAGGTGTAGGATTGTCAGGATCAGACGGATCGGGAATCCACGGTGTTCCGGGGCCGCTCACGCTTTGAAGTTCAAGGTGATACCAGTTGTTACGCACTACTCCGTATCGGCCTAAAGCCATCTTTTCGGTTACATTCTGATCGTGACGGATCAGGACATCGTAATAGCAAACAGATTCATGATAGTAACGCACGGCACAAAAACGTCCGATGATACCAGTTTTCGCAGTAAGTCCGTTCGCTTGAAGGTTTGTAATAAAATTGTCTATAGTGCTTTGATCGGCATCTCCAGCCACGAGCTTTGCTTTCTTTAAGAATATAGGTAAGTCTGTTTTTAGTCCGCCACTAGGAGTGTTTTTATATTCAGTTTTAAGCTGTTCTAATGTATAATAGTTTCCTTTCCAAGAAAAATAGCTACTATTTTCAGTCAAACTATTAGGAGTGTACTGTGCCTTTACTACCACCTTGGTAGTGAATCCTAATTGTTGTGCCTTAGCTTCCATTGTATTTTCAAGACAATACAGACTTGTTCCCTTACTCTGTGCAACAGCAGGCATCTCCTCACTTTCGCTATCTATATTTTTTAGATAATTGAAAGCTGCATCCATATTAGTTTCCATAGTACTATTATCACTAATATCAGGTTGTTCGCTCTTTAAATAGTTCTTATCCCGACGATAAACCGCTCCAGGCGTGGCATTATCGTAAGTGATAAGTTCGCTATACAGTTTCACACTTTTATTGGTAACGCTTAATTCCCAACCGCCAAAAGTAAATTTGGCACCGTCAGGTTTTGTAGAAAAAGGATCCTTAACCGCAAGTTCTACTTTTGCACTCAATCGATCCACAGAGATTTCTGCAGGATGGTCTTTTGCTTCTTTTTTTGCCGCATCTATTTTGTCTTGGGTATATCCATCCGGCTTATGCACCGTTACTCCCATCAATGCTCCTTCTATGCCAGCTCCTTCGCCTGCACTCGCCATCATGAAATTATCATTGGTAGCGATGTTGGCAATAACTGCTTCAATAGCAGTGTTAATTGCAGACCAAGGTTTACCTTTTACAGCATCCGTAGTTAAATTCCACCCTTTGCTCCCGTCGGTGTAAGGATTGATAACCACAAATACTTTTTTTGTTTTCTCTGGTACTAATTTTGCATCGCTAGCTACAGCTTCCGGGGTCCCTGTTCCACCGGATTCTCCTCCGCTATTCCCAACGGTCAAACCATCAAAATCAGCCACATCAAGGCACACATCATCCTCGTCAAATAATAAAACTTTGACGGCCCCTGCTTTACTTTCCCCAGAACTTCCCGGTTTTTCTTCTACATTCACTGCTCTTGAAGTAGCTGTGTGACTTTGCAGCGAAAGCGACAGATACGCTTTGCCATCCAGTTCACCACCCGGAATATTCCCTTCCCAGGCATCTTCACTACTACAGCCGGCAAATATAAAAACTGCCAATGTAGATAATAGAAAACTTCTTGTTTTCATCATTGTTAAATGTTTAAATGTTGTAAATAAAAAGATAATTATAATATATAAAAAATCAATAATCTAGTTTACTCATCAATTCGATATTCTCTTCTTTTTTGGCTAATTCCTCCAGATTGAGATTTGCTTGTTTCAATCCGGATTCAGCAGCCTTATTTAGATGTAACTTTGCTTGTTCATAGTCACCTCTTAGCAGATGTAATACTCCCACGGCATTTTCGTATTCCGGTGTGGAAGTCTCTGCTCTCTTTAAGTATTTTTCTGCCAAAAGAGTGTCTTTACGTGAAAGTGCAGCCGAAGCGGCATTCAGATTGGCAATCTTATCATCAGGAAAGACGCTAACGGCTGTTTCAAATAATTCGATAAACTCTGGTGAACCATTTTTGTAAGTTAGAGCAACCAAATAAATTTCATTCAGACTCAAATTTTGTGGCCGACTATGAATCAGCACTTTTGCTTGTTCTATATTAAAATTCTGAACATCGTACTCTATTTTACAGATTGCTTTACGCAGATGTGGGTAATACTCACGCAACATAAACCGATAAGGATTGCCATGTTTATATAACATCAACGATTTCTTGCGACTGGTATTCGTTCGGTAGTTTATTTCAACTGGTATGTGATCTATAATATGAAGAATTCCATCCTTTTCTGCCATGTCAGACCTTGCAACCATTTTACGTAGTCCTTCCCAGTTTTCGCCACCATATTCCACCTTGTATAATTCTTTAGAGAAAGGGAAACGAGGGAGAAGGTAATTAACAAGTGCCTTTGCACGTCCTTCGGAAAGCTGTTTGTTAAAAAGGACAGAACCCTCCGGTGAAGCATAACCAATGACTGATATTCCACGAATGGTAATGGCTGTATCATTTTTCACTTCGGCAAGCATGGAGGATATCTTTTTTAGTTCAATCGGATTATTCATATAGTCCGGTTTAATGTCGGTTTTTGATACGACAAAGTCCAGAAATGCTTCACATGACATCTCACGACTTTTGACTGGTTCAACTTTTGGCTGTACGTAACTAATATGTGGAGTGATTTGATAAGGGACGGGAAGTTTCTCCAAAGTAACAGCACTAAAAAGAGGAATAGCTGATAGTAACCTGCCTGGCCTGCAACAGCCCATCACTTCTTTCTTTACATTCAGATATGCATCCTTCATCCATGGCTCGAATGGAATTGTCAACGAGTACCGAATCTGTTCTTTTCCAGTCATTCCATACCCTTTTAATATGGAGTATGGAGCTTCTGACTGGTAAAAAGCATGTTCCTGCGTATTCATCAAAGCAAGTTTACGTTTCAGATTCTGATAGTTCTTACGACCTTTAATGGATATTTCCGGCAATTCCATCTGATGGTTTGCAGCAATCAATACTGGTATCAGTTCTATAGAATGATTGGAGCTGACTTGTATATTATCAAAGTTGTAAAGTATTTGAATATGTAATGAATCTCCCGCTTGCTGTAGTTCAAGAGCTGTTGGCTGTATAATTCCTGTATACCATTTCTTGGGATTTTCTTCTCCGTATGATAAAGAAGAAATGGTCAGGAATATGATTAACAGGTATAGGAATGATCTTAATTTTGTCATGGTTGTATTATTTTATAAGAAATATAAGTGAGATTGCAGCTTTAGTTGGTCCAAAATAATTGCGGTTTTCTGTTCCGACCTTTTCACCACAAGTCTTACACCGGAACTTGTCATAATGTAGCCGCACATATCCTGCACCTATATTTGCTTCAAGGCTCCAACGATTACTAAGAAGGAAGTGATAACCATACGAGATGCCTCCTCCTGCTCCCCATCCTTCATATCGGTAATGGCTGGAATTATCCCCGAATAAAAGTGGCAAGTGATGACCGGCTATGTTATATTGTGTTCCTATTATGTGTATCCCCCAAAAATGTCCGCTAAATCTTTCACATGTCCAATAACGATATTCCATTGTACCGAGCCAGTGCACCAGTTTTTTATTTGAAGATGCTTTATTGGGTGTAAACCAGTTAAGTCCGGCGCCAAGTTCTATTGTAGTGCGTGGAGAAAGTCCCCACTCTACTCCCAAGTTAGGAGTACCTGAATATGCACCGTAGAACAGGTTTGTTTTTACTGCTACCTTTTGGGCCGAACATTTTAAAATGCTTCCCCAACATATCAAAAGTAGAATTGCTATATATTGTATTTTCATCAGATGCGTATATTGAATATTTTGCTTTTGCTTGCGTTAATAAATGATTATCGAATGCGAAATTACAAAATAAATATATATTAAAGTAAAACGTTCTGAAATTGCACATGGATTCCGAAGTTTCGTTCAAAATAGTTCTATAAATCACTTAAATGAGGGTTAGATAACTATAAAAAGGACTTATCGGATAAACATTGTTAAATTATTATCCAACTTATTCAATTATCTTTTGTGACATACTGAACGTTTATACACGCGCAAAACAAACGATGTATAAGAATGATTATTTATATTTACATATTACTTGTGGTATTTCAACTATGCGTTTTGAAAGATCAGAATATTACAGCTAGTTTTGTTCCCGGATTTTAAGGGACCATCCGTTTCTTTAAAAGGAACAAGGCGTTCCTCGGTGAGAAACAGGTCGTTCCTTTAAAAGGAACGGCTCCTTGGTTTTAAACCAAAAAACAGTATCTATAATACACTGTATATCAATTTATTATAAAAAGAAGAATTCCGTCCCGATAACCATGGGAATATTCTCAATAAACCAAACGGAATTCACAGTCCAAGGGGCTGTATATACATACTTTTTTATTACAAACTTTAAAAAAAATCCCATGGTTACAGTTACAATTA
>NC_021017.1:464356-466539 GCF_000210075.1 Bacteroides xylanisolvens XB1A | reverse complement strand
ATGTCCGATATCGACAAAGTTTAGAACCCGATCCAGAGAACCAGTCTCATTCCTCCTCTCCTTCTTCTGCCAAACGACTTATCCCTATCCATCTCTCCCACATTACTCCAGTTTATCACTTCCTTCATCAACTATCTGTCCCTCATCCGCAAAATACTTCATGGAAAGAAATTGGAAATATTTGCTTTGTACTGCCCAAACCGCGTAATGGGAAGAATCCGGAAGTCTATAACTATATCGGAAACGATAGTGCATTGATTATAGAAAAGGAAATAGAAACGGAGATGAAAGCGGAATTATACTCTTTTCTATTGGATAATAAGTTTAATAAAGGAGTGATGTTTAAAAAGTCAATAGAACAATTCGTAGAGCACTACGAAATGGTAGGACTGGTACAGGAAGAAACTCTGATGAGGGCATTTCAAAGATGGAGGAAGTTGGTGAAAGAAGAAAAAGCTATAAAGCTATAATGAAAGTATATTGATTTTGATTTAATATTCTATAAGGAAACGTGATATACTATGCTAATTGCACCTCTTACTATCGTGCTGATATAGGATGGGATATTTTTTTCTTTAAAAGCGGGAATGTATGTTATTAGACATAAAATAATATAATTTGCCTAATACATATCCTTATATCATAAAATAAACAGTATATTTGTGATAAAATCTCGAATAAAGCAATTAAGATATGATTATTCAATTCACAATAGGAAATTTTCTATCTTTCAAAGAACAGTCTACATTGTCATTAGTAGCATCAGCTTTGAAAGAAATACAGGTTCCGGCTGAAGATATAATCTTTAATGTAGGGACTTCCGGATTATCATTAATGAAGAGCGCGGTAGTCTATGGTGCTAATGCATCAGGTAAATCTAATTTTATAAAGGCACTGGAGTTCTTTAAGTGGTATGTGATAAATTCATCGAAGGATATTCAAGCAGGCGAACGTGTTAATATAGAAAGTTTCCGGTTAAACTCACTTACTGCGAACGAACCAAGTTATTTTGAAGCAATATTCTGTGATGAAGATAACCAATATCGTTATGGATTTGAAGCTGATAATTCATTGGTACATTCGGAATGGCTTTATCAAAAAGCCAATAAAAAGAGAGCTAAGGAAATTGAATTATTCTATCGGGAAAAAGATAATTTTGATATTCATACTAAGTTTGTCGTTGGTAAAGAACTTGCAGGTAAACGAATGGTAAGGGCAAATGCATTATTGCTTTCTGTTGCGGCACAATTCAATGATCCGACAGCAGTAGAGATAATGAAATGGTTGAATGATACCACTATTATTTCAGGTTCTAACGATGAAAAAATATGGAATACAGCAACTATCCAACTGGATGATATCAAAATGAAACAGAGAATTGTAGAGTTTTCCCGTTATGCTGATTTAGGTATTGAAAATATTGAAAAAATTGATAATGCTATTGTGAGTACACATACGCAATATGACGAGGAAGGTCATGAAGTCAAAACTATTACTTTCCCATTCAGGAAAAATGAATCGGAAGGTACAATAAAGTATTTTTCTCTGGCATACCCTATCATTGATGCTTTGGATAATGGAAAGCGTCTTATAATAGATGAATTTGACTCTAAAATGCATCCTCTTCTTACATGTAGAATTATTGCCTTGTTTAATTCAAAAGAAACAAATCCCCAAAATGCTCAATTAATTTTCACTACTCATGATACAAATTTGTTGAGTGCTAATATATTCCGGCGGGATCAGGTTTGGTTTACACAAAAAGACCGCTATGGTGCAACCGAACTTTATTCATTGGCAGAGTATAAAGTACGTAATGATGCTTCGTTTGAAAAAGATTATTTATCAGGAAAGTATGGAGCAATTCCAATTGTTGGAGATTTAACCCGCTTGTTTAATACCCAAGAAAATTAAACCATGACGGCTACAAAAAGGAAAAATATAAATCCGCGTATCGAAAGAAAGATAACCCGTATCAGTAGTGTACGTGAGGTGAAACAAACATTTCTGATTATTTGCGAAGGAGTTAATACCGAACCTGATTATTTCAACGCTTTTCGTTTGACTTCTGCCAATGTGAAGGCACTTGGTCAAGGTATGGGAACATTGGCATTAGTACACAAGGCTATCCATATAAAAGAGCAGGAAAAGCTAAAGGGACGAACATATAATCAGAATTGGGT
>NC_021017.1:450201-463374 GCF_000210075.1 Bacteroides xylanisolvens XB1A | reverse complement strand
TATGCGTGGTGATTACACTCGTGAAGAAGCATTGTCACGTTTGATTCATCAAGAGCCTAACAATCAAATTTGTATTACGAACCAAAAAGTAATTGACGAACACTTACATTTTGTGGATGCTATACTTTTGCCTATCCCATCTCCCTCAAAAGAAATCCCCAATGCAGATATTGTAATGCAAGGCAAATATTACAGCATTGTAGAACTTCTTGCTACCCGTCTGCATATTTCCAGTCTACAGGCACTTGATATATTTTATAATAGCGAAAGCTACCAGCGCATTGTCCACCGACTTGGAGATCTATATCTCATGAGCGATGCATATATTGTAGATGAATTGATGAGGGAGCTACAAAAAAGACAAGGTTGATATTAGCCTTGTCTTTTATCCCTATTACTAAGCTGTTCGAGAAGTCTTCTTCCGATGAAGTAGTCAGGCCATCCATCCGGATCGGTGACAGTACTCATATTGTGAATGGCAAAGAAGACATTAAGAAGTTAGCGAAAATTTATAATATGAGTGAACATCTACTAACTTTTTCTTGTTTTTTTCTATAAAAAAGAACTACTTTAGGTATTATACCAGTATTAATGACTACATTTGCCAATAGTTATTCTTTTATATGAGGGATATAACTTTAATTTTTTAATGAGCATGGCACATTTAATTGTAACAGATTTTGGGGCTATAAAATCCGCAAATATAGAAATAAAGAAATATAATTTCTTTATTGGACATACTTCTAGTGGAAAAAGTACTATTGCAAAACTTCTTGCAATATTTAACAATTCGATTTTTTGGACTATTAAAGAAGGAGATTTCAATAGTTTCTTAAGGTTATTGGATAAATATAATATTAATTTTGAATTTACGTCTACAACCATTATTCGTTATAGCAATGAAAAATACTATTGGGAAATAGGCTTAAATAAATTTCACAGTAACTACGAGGATGCTGATTTGATGGAAATGGCTAATACTTCAAAGTCATATGATTTTATTTTAAAATTTATAGAACGAAAAGAAAATAACTTTGCATACAAAGAATTTATCAAAAGTCTTAAAAACCTCTTAGATTTAAAAGACAGCGCAATGGTAGAGTTAATAAAACCTGCCTTAGTTGGACTCCTTTATGAAGAATGTATACCAGTATATATTCCAGCTGAAAGATTGTTGATTTCAACATTTTCTAATAGCATATTTTCTTTACTTCAAGCAGGAGCTAGTATTCCCGATTGCATAAAGGATTTTGGTAGCTTATACGAAAAAGCAAGAATTCAGTATAAAAATATTGATATAAACATTCTTGACATTAAAGTGTCATTCAATAACAATGGTGACACAGTATATCTAATGAATGAAAACAAAGAAGTAAAACTATCTCAAACTTCTAGTGGAATTCAATCAATTATTCCGTTGTGGATTGTATTTAACCAATATGTTGAAAGCAAGAAAAAACAGATATTAGTAATAGAAGAACCTGAATTAAATTTATTTCCTTCTACTCAACACTTCCTTATTGATTGGATCATGAGAAAGATGAGAAAATCAAATGGAAGTATTGTAATTACGACACATAGTCCATATGTGTTATCAGTAGTAGATAATTTAATTTTAGCACAAGAAATATTAAAGAAAAGCAATAAAAAGAAGTTGGTGCTATCTAAAATTAAAGAACTCATTCCATCAATGGCGCTAATTGATTTTGATGATGTATCATCCTACTTTTTTCATTCAGATGGAACTGTTAAAGATATAAGAGATACTGACATAAAATCTTTGGGAGCTGAATACATAGATACGGCTTCTGACAAATTAGGATATATTTTTGACGAACTATGCAATATTGAAAGAAATGAGTTGTAAATGTTTTAATAGAAGATTCGTATTCAAGAATACAGATTCTTTTGAACATAAATATGTTAATTCAAAGTGTAAATGCACTTCTCGTTTTACGATTTGTGAAAATAAAAGTAAGTTCACTATTGCATCTAAAGATATTTCCGAAGTTGATAAAATAAAAATTGATGGTTATTTTGATAGTTCATCAGAGCATAGAAAGTGTGATTACTTATTTGTATACACATCACCCCTTAATTGTGTTTATATTTTTGTAGAACTAAAAGGAACGGATATTGCACACGCTATAACACAAATCGGCAATACAGTGAACTTATTCTACAATCAAGGATATCTAAAAGATAAAAAAGTTATAGGAGCTATTGTTAGTTCACGACATCCATCCAATGACGGTACGTATCGTAAAGCAAAACAAACCCTAGAAAAATCACTTTCATCAAAAATAAAAAGCTTTCGTATAGAAAAGAAGAATAAAGAAATGACATACGATCCTATTAATGATAAAGTTATTTAAGGGCATCTTCAATTCGAGATACTAATTGCGGATTGCTGGGACGTGCCGTAGTTCCGAAATCTACAATTTGCCCTTTTCTATTAATCAACAGATAATAGGGCATTCTATCTATTTTCCATTGTTTGCGAATTTTCTGTAAGTTATCTTTTCCAAAATAATCAGATGCATAAATACATTCAATTCCCCGGTTTTTCAATGAATACTCATTCAGGCACTCTTCCCATTCTTCCTTGGGTTCACTTACACATATGGAATATATGACCAGGTCTTTGGTGGAATACTTACTCCGCAATTGTTTCAAAGGTTCCATTTCTGCCAGGCATGGTGGACACCACCTAGCCCAAAAATCGAAATAGATTACTTTTCCGTGATTCTTCTCAAGTATATTATAGATGGGTTCCATGTAAGGCATAGATGTTTTTAGCTTTGAGTTTTCGTGAAACTCACCATATAATAAATTGTTGGAAACTGGTTGCGGATTTTCCAGGTAAGATTTAGTCTGATTATATATCTGCATCACTTGTGCACGCAAATGCGGCATTTTTACAATCGAATCAAACTGTGTATGCCTCGTTGTTAAAGCAAGTGTATCATTTGCATTCAAAGAGCCAACTGCCATTTTGGTATATATATACTGGTTCAGTTCATTCTCTCCTACTGCCGACATAATCTCTTCTACAGATGGATTTTTTTTATCTTTGTAAGTTATCCCATAAGCTATATAGCGTTCTACTTCATCGGCAATATCATATAAACGTGCCGAAAGAATCCCTTTATTATAAAGTTTATTGATTGCAGGCAGAAGTTTATGATACCGATCCATTTCTTTTCTCGTTTTAAACTGGCATTGGTTACCATAGGATAACAAAGCGTAATAATAATCCTGTTTCAGTAACTCTTCAGTAAATAACGTAACATCTTCCATTGGCTTATACTTCGTCAGATACTCGTTTCTTCGCTCCAAACGAAAGTCATATTCCTTCTTTAATTCAGCCTCAAAATCCTTAATATTCAAATTCGGGTTTATACTATAATTCTGTATGTAATAGTAGGCGCTTTCTGTAAATGCCAGTATTTCTTGATTCAGTTTTTCTGCATCACCTGTTACTTTGGGATGAAAAAGATCTTTGAAGTCTATTTCCACATGTATGCTATCTCCCGGGTGGATATACAAATGTTCTGCATAATTGCGAATGGAAACTTCTCTTAATTTTGCATAAACCGGAAAGCGGAATGAAAATGAGCCATCTTCTTGTATGGGGGTACGATATTGATTTTCCATTTTCCAAAAAAATGGAATGATGAGAGTTAATTCCCTTTCTTGAGGATAAAAGTCCCGGTTCAACACTTTTCCTGTGATAACAGCTTCTTTAATATATTCTTTTGCTAACGGATAACTTTCTTCTGTCTGTACAGATGATTCGAATTGAGATTTTGCCCGGTCTTTTTGCCCGCATCCGGCTAATAACAAAAATATTATTAACAGAAAAGAATTATCGTGTTTCATTGTACCTGAATATTAGAAAGTTCATAAACTTAAATAAATAAGATTCTTGCCTCCAAATATAGAAAATTAATTTCATGGGAAAGAGTTTTGTAACTGTTTATATTTGTTATATTTGCGCAATCATCACTATTTGAACTCATGTCAGGTATTAAAGATTTAGATATATTATTATCCAATATGGAACCTGTATTGGATAAACGTGACTTTGTTTTTTGCTCTTTCCCGACATTTGATTGGGATAAAATGCGTGAATTAAACCCGGTCGGTTTTTTTCAGGAGAAAGAAGGTATGACCTTCATTCTTGACCTGAAAGATGCCATAGGCAAAGATATAGATTGCCAGTCTGTTTACAGGCTTATTACTCTCAATATACATTCCAGTTTAGATGCAGTGGGCTTGACAGCTGCTTTCTCGGCTAAACTTACAGAGAAAAACATTAGCGCAAATGTAATAGCAGCATATTACCACGACCATATTTTTGTGCCTAAAGAGAAGGCGGAACAAGCACTGAATGCCATTCTCGAACTTCAGAAGATTAAATAAAAAAGGTACCCAACGCAATGTGGATACCTTTATATGATTCATTTACATAAACCGGAAAATGACTCGTCCGGTTTGTGGACCATTTACCCATTTCGGTTGTGAAGAGGGACCACACAAATCGGTGGAGTTTACTTTATTACGTACCGGAGGAATCACGTTCAGGACAGAGATTCCGCTTTCGGGAAGAGTATAAAGCAAACGGTCGCGGCCATCACGAGGCTGATATACTCCGATATATGCGTCGGGAGTTTCGTTTGTCAGGCTGATAGTGCCTTCTTTCGTTTGGATATTCATCCAGGAAACATCACCAAAGTATCCTTTGAATTCGGGATATGTAAAGGTCTCACCCGGGATAGGATCGTTATAGTCGTTTTCCCATACATCGTATTGTGTTCCGTGAATACGGTTTTGCCATACACGGTAAGGTCCGGCACCCAGCCAGCGTTTGCTGATTACCTGATCTTCAGGATAGTCGAAACGAATACCCATCAAGTCTACGACACCGGAGAAATTATAGGTGTAATCCAAAGCCAGTTCTCCACTCGGGTTAATTGTCCATTGGGCTTTATCCAGATTGCCTAGTTTATAATTGGCGGTAACAACCAGATTACCTCCGTCTTCTTTCACATCCAGTTTCGTAAATACGGCAGCATCAGGGAATTCGCTGTATGTGCGGTCTTTTTCTTTTGCTTTCTCATCATCATGGTTATAGAACTGATCCAATGAGCGGTCTGCACGACGGGCTCCAATGAAACGGGGACCATTGGCGAAGTTAATCTTACGGTTATCTACAGATACTCCTTTCAGTTGTCCGTCTTTCTTTGAGAAGATGAACGCACGCTTATTCGCTTTCACAGTAAGCTCATTTTCTGTCTCTGTATAAGCAGGACGACTGGACAAGGGAGAAAGCTGTTCAGTCTGCTGATTCAGTTTGTTGACCGGGAAAGTCCAGCGCCAAAGTTCATGGCCGTATGGGTCGATTGCTGTCAGAAAGAGGGCGTCTGCATTGGGGAGGATATTTGTTTTTATATCCAAAATGCCTGCCGAGTGAGCAACCACGTCACTGCCTTGCACTTCACCCTCTTTCAACACTTGAATAGCAGCATTGGAAGCATCTGTTGCCAACGGGAATTTTACTTGCTTCCAAAGGAAACGGCAAGTATTCAGATTCAGATAATCGTAACGGTTTTCTACGGAGAATTTGCCATCAAATTGCTTGTCGATAGAAGTATTCATGATTTGCACCGGACTCCATAACTGCTTGATAGTGTAGTAGTTACCCTCCTTTTCGTGATGTGGTCCTACAATTCCGTCTGCTCCAAAGTTTCCCTGGTTATCGATGAATCCGTCCATATCTACACGCTTCACACCTTCGTCTGCCAATACCCAAAGGAATCCACCGATACAACGGGGATGCTTGCGCATCATTTCCCAATAATCGTATAATCCGGCACCATGGCCGCCATCGTATAAACCATGCAAGAATTCCGTAGGCATAAAGATTTCCGGTAAGCGCATGTAGTTCTGGCTTTCTCCGTAAGAGCGGTAATGCATGGTTTCAAAACCGGAGAAGTTACCTTGCGGGTGAATAACCGGACGTTTCTGCGGATCGTATTTATGAAACTCTCCATCCAGTTCGGTATTCCATCCTTTTTCATTACCATTACTCCACCAAATAATAGACGGATGATTCACGTCACGTTCTATCATGCCTTCAATCAGACGTACTCCGGTGGGGGTATCATACTTGCCATGCCAGCCTCCCAACTCATCCATCACATAAAGTCCGAGAGAATCACAGGCTTCCAAAAATTCCGGGTCAGCCGGATAATGGCTCAAACGGACGGAATTCATATTCATGCTTTTCATCAAAAGAACGTCTTCGATATTCTTCGCTTTACTTAATGTACGGCCACTTTCAGGACGGAAACTATGACGATTGACACCACGTACATTGATACGTACTCCGTTTATATAAAGTCCGTCGCTTTCACGTACTTCAATGGTACGGAAACCAAAGTTTTCCGTTTCACTATGCAGCACTTTACCGTCCTTATCCAACAGGGAGAATTGAGCTTTATAAAGATTCGGAGTTTCCGCAGTCCATAGTGCAGGGTTAGAGACATTCAGTTGCAAAGAAGTCCAGTCGCCACCCGCTTTTACAGGTACAGTGCCTTCCGCTAACTTCTTTCCTTTTTTATCTAAAATCTGTGTACGGATGCTCATTCCGTCATTAGAAATATTTGTGTAGCAGTTGGCACGGAAAGTTCCATCCATCTTTGCGTCAATGGCAATGTGCCGCAGGTTTACGGCTGGTTTCACCTCCAGGAACACCGGACGGAAGATACCGCCAAAATTCCAATAATCAGCACGACGTTCGGCAAGGTTCACACTGGCATTTTCACTCTCTTTGGCAACAGTGACTTCCAGTAAATTCTTTTTGCCATATTTCAGAAAATCCGTGATGTTGTATGAAAAACGATAGAAGGCCCCCTGATGTTTGGAACCAACTTTACGTCCGTTCACTTTTACTTCCGTATCTGTCATTGAAGCTTCGAATACAAGATTGACCTGTTTGCCGCGAAACTTTTCCGGAACTTCAAACTCGTACTTATACATACCTTTTTCATTGGCAACGCCTTCAGGGAATGGTTTACCATAGAAAGTGATTCCATACTGATAGGTGCCGAATCCTTGCAGCTCCCAGCAGGAAGGTACACCGATTTTCGTCCATTTCCCGGAATTGCGTCCGTCGGTACAAAAGAAGTCCCATTCAACCATATCGTCGCATCCGTGACCGGAGAGATATTGCCTTTCCGTTTGTGGAAGGTTTTGAGTAGCCAGGGTAGTTGCCAACGCTAAGGTCGATAATAAAGTGGTTACTTTTTTCATTGTTACTTTTATAATTGTGTTAGTTATTTATTGCTATCATTGTTTACTACTGATGCGGATATGCAGCGTATGTTCTTTTTTCTCTATGGCATATTTCTTCAATACACCCGGTCCGCAACTACTGTTTCCTAATCCAAGTACGGCAGCATCCATACTAAGAATGACTTCCGCACGTGGTTTTAAATCGCAATCGTGAGTTTCTTCATAGATGTCTTGTACGGTGTAATGCAGGGCAGATGCAGAAAATGCGTTTTCTACCGCGTCAACACGAATGCCTTTATTCTGTTTGTCGGTCAAGGTAAGATAATGCACTTCTTCTTTGTTTCCACTGTCCTGCGGACGTGGATAATGTACGTATTGGTCTGCAACGCTTCCTTTCCAAAGCCCTATCATAGCAGATGTTTTGCGGTCAGGATAGTTATCCTGTGGTCCTCTGCCATACCAGGTAAATGTATCATAAGCAGGCGCCAGACAGAATGCGATTCCTAAACGGGGAATTTCAGGAAGAACTCCTTGTAGCAAGAAAGTTGTTTTCAGATCAATCGTTCCATCTGAAAAGACCGTATAGACAGAAGTCGTCACCACTTTTCCTTCTTTATATAAATTACTTGTTTGAATCCGGACAATGACCGCCCCGTCTGCACGTTTTTCATGGTGGAAAGATTCCAAATTTATCTGCGGATGATCCATTCCATGCAATTTCCAGTCTTTAGCCAACCAGTTTCCGAAGCTCTTGTCATTATCTGTCGGAGCACGGAAAACTTGAGTGACAGGCTGAACCGGAAAATCATCGGAGTGAGTCAGCATTTCTTTGCCCTTATATATAAGGGAAGTCATACTTCCGTTCACTTTCTTTTCCCACTGAACAGAAAAACCACGTCCGCTAATCAATAAAGAATTATCATCCTCTTTCACCTGAAGCGCTCCTTTATTAATTAAATCAGCAGAAGCTAAATCTCCTTTCTGCAAACAGAATTGTTCCCAGGCCACTTCATGTCCTGCCTTTGCCCAAAGAGCATCCGATTTCAAAACAATGCTTACTTTCAGTTGGCAATCGGAAAGAGGTTTCAATGATCGGAAAGCCGGCAAATCAATTGTTTTACTTTCCCCTGGAGCTATTTCCGGCAATGTTATTTCTCCCCGTTCTTTCTCCTTACCATCCACTGATAATGTCCACAGACAACGATAAAGTGATAAATCAATATGATGATTCCGGTTGGTTACTCTCAACTCTCCATTCTCAACTCTCAACTCAACCGGTGCATATACTTTTTTTACCTCCCAATATTTAGGCGTAGTTTCACGGTCACTCATCAGTAATCCATTAAAGCAGAAAGCTTTTAAATTCGGCTTATCGCCAAAGTCACCGCCGTAAGCCACCATGGTACGGCCATCGGGTAATGTCTTGTAGATTCCCTGATCTACCCAATCCCATATAAAACCACCCAGCATACGGGGATTACTATATATCTCATCCCAATATTCTTTGAAATTTCCTAATGCATTCCCCATGGAATGTGCATATTCACTCGTCATCACCGGACGGTCGTCATTGGTACGCTCCGCAATCTCCAGCAACCGCTCCCAACGTGCATTTTCAGCGCGTTCCTTATCTTCTCCCTCTGCAATGCCGGGATTTAAATATTCTTGTTTCACCCGGGTATAAAAGCGACTGATAACATCGACCGTCTTCGGGTCAGGATTTCCGTCCACTCCCTGCGCCCCCTCATAATGTACAGGACGAGTGGGATCGAAATCATGCAGCCATGCCGAAATAGCAGCGAAGTTCGGTCCGTAACCGCTTTCGTTTCCCATGCTCCACATTACAATACATGGATAATTCTTATCACGTTCCGCCATACGGACCGCACGGTCCATAAATGCTGCATGCCAGTCGGGGGTACTTGCGAGTGTTCCACGCAATCCGTGTTCTTCTATATCCGCTTCGTCCATCACGTACAATCCCAAGCTGTCGCATAGCTCGTACCAACGGCTTACATTCGGGTAATGACTGGTGCGCACAGCATTTATATTTGCCTGCTTCATTAAAAGAATATCCTGAAGCATCCGTTCTTCGCTCATGACACGTGCTGTCCGTGGATCATGTTCGTGGCGGTTCACTCCACGAAAACGAACCGGATTACCGTTCACTAACAGTTGTCCTTTTTTGATTTCTACAGAGCGGAAGCCCACGGCCTGTTCTATCTGTTCTATGACTTTTCCTTCTCCATTTTGGAGAGTTAAGTGTAATTTATAAAGATAGGGTGTTTCTGCCGTCCATCTTTCCGGCGATTTTATAATGGCTGACAAACGTCCCATCTTACGCGGACCACGCTGCGGATACCATTCATTCATCCGGCTTGCTTTATGCTCCAAATCAAGAATATCTTCCACATTGCCTTTCAATGTGGCAACTTCTTTGCCTGAAGCATCCTTCAATACTCCCTGTAAGACATACCCTTTTCCGGTCATCCCTCGATATACACTGAATTGCGGATCAATCTGCAAAATAAAGTCTTCATAATCACCAGCAGATGCAGGAAGAGTGCGTACCGCATAATCACGGACATGAATATCCGGCGTATGTATCAGATGAATACTACGATGAATACCACCAAAACGCCAGAAATCCTGATCTTCCAGATAAGAACCGTCACTATATCGGTAGACTTCCAGTGAAATTTGATTTTCTCCGGATTTCAGATACTTCGTGACATTAAATTCACTCGGTTCCATACTGCCTTGGCTATACCCTACCCGTTCGCCATTGATCCAAACATAAAAGGCGCTCATTACGCCCTCAAACCGTAGAAAAGTCTGTCCGTTCGTTTCCCATCCGGCCGGCAAGACAAAGGTGCGACGATATTGCCCTACTGGGTTTCGTTCTTTATACGTGGTATAGTCAGTTTTCGGTTCTCCCATCACCCGTGGAGGATCTATTTTAAATGGATAGCCTGCTGAAACATAGATAGGCGTGCCATATCCGTTCACTTCCCAATTGGCGGGAACAGGAAAATCCGTCCAATCTTTATCATTAAAATTTGTTTGATAGAAATTCATGACTCTTTCATTGGGAACGGGAGTCCAACGGAATTTCCAGGTTCCGTCTAAAGAGATTGAGCCGTCTCCTTTCTGTACAGAGAAAGGGGTAAAAGCGGCTCTTGCCGGTTCACGATTGATCTGGAGAACATGATGATTCTCCCAATCATGCATTGTTTGTGCCTGTGTAGGACTTACAAACAATATACCAAATAGCAAAGTATATATTTTCATTCGTTCTTTTTTCTTCATATCAAGTAGACGGACGAAAGGGCATTTTGTACCCCTTTCTTTTATTGGAAAAGATGAAAGTTTCATTCTATTAATATTTGAATATCGAATATTAAAATAAGAATATTGTATTAACATTAAATATCTTGCAATTTAAAATAACCGTATAAGTCGCTCAAAAAGAGCTGTAAATATGTTATAATCTTCACAGAAATGGTTTTCTTTGTTATAAGATATGTCTCATATATCTTATATTCAGTACAAAACAATAAAAGAAATGGAAGATTACAAACAGACACTCTATAACGATGAATTATTAAACATTTTACCCGACGGAGTGATTATATTTGATACAAATGGAGAAGTTATACAACTCAATCAGCAGGCTTTTGCAGAACTGCATATTCATCCGTCGGTCAATGATATGCTTCCCTTTCCTACCAATCGTTTATTTAAACTGCTAAATAAAAAGGAAGATATACTTTCGACTATTCTGGAAAAGATTCGTCAGGGAGAAAATACGTATTCATTACCTGAACATACCTTCATGCAAGAACAGGTTGATTACACACAATTTCCCATAAGAGGAGAATTTGCAACGATCAGGGATAGAACTAATTTAAACAAGATCTTATTCTTTTTCCGCAATATTACAGTAGAGCTTACACAGGAATATATTCTGAATACTGCTTTGCAAAGAACCAGAATCTATCCATGGTATTATGATATAAGTCGGAGTGAATTTACTCTTGACGATCGTTATTTTGAACATTTAGGTATTCCGGCAGGAGAAAATAATACTTTGACAATGGAGGAATATGTGAATATGATTCATCCGGACGATCGGCAACCTATGGCTGATGCCTTTGTTGTACAACTTAGTGGTAATACAACTTTTGACAAAACAGTTCCATTCCGTCTGCGCCGGGGAGATGGTACTTGGGAATGGTTTGAAGGGCAGTCAACTTATATTGCAAACATATCCGGCCATCCCTATCGGTTAGTGGGAATCTGCTTGAGTATTCAGGAATATAAAGACATAGAAAACACCTTAATCGAGGCACGTAAAAAAGCAGAAGAAAGCGATCGTCTTAAAATGGCGTTTCTGGCTAATATGAGTCATGAAATCCGTACGCCGCTGAATGCAATAGTCGGCTTTTCTGATGTTATAGGTTCCACTTATGATGAGTTAAGTGAAGAGGAACGTGCCGATTTCGTGCGACTAATCAGCATCAATAGCGAACATTTAGTACGATTGATTGACGACATACTTGATTTGTCCAAGATTGAATCAAATACGATTAAATTTACTTTCTCCAACTGTTCCCTTAACTCTTTAATGATGGACATAGAGAAAGAACAGGCAATGAAACCTATTTCCGAAATTGAAATAAAGTCATTATTACCGGATGAAGATGTTTATATCAACACAGATATTACACGCCTGAAACAAGTAATATGCAATTTCATTAATAATGCCCGGAAATTCACCCAAAAAGGATATATTCATTTTGGGCATACGCTTGATAACAGAAATGCGGATTCAGTACAAATATTTGTAGAAGATACCGGTTCGGGAATTCCGCAAGAATGTTTGAATGAAATCTTTGATCGTTTCTACAAAGTAGATACTTTTAAACAGGGAACCGGTTTAGGACTTTCTATCTGTAAAACGATTGTAGAACACCTGCAAGGAGATATCTCCGTTAAATCAGAGATTGGGAAAGGTAGTTGTTTTACCGTTACATTACCATTTGATAGAAAAACAGAAGATTAGCGTCCTCTATATTCTTGAGGGGTAATACCAGTATGCTGCTTAAAAAACTTATTAAAGAAGGAGATATTATTAAACCCTAAAGATAGAGCTATATTTTTTACAGGTTCATCGGTCGACTTTAAACGGGATTTAGCTTCCATCAAAATGACAGAAGCAATCACCTCTAATGGAGTATTTCCTGCCGCCTTTTTAATTGTAGAACAGAAATGGGGCAGGCTAAGTCCTAACTCATCAGCATAGAAAGATGTTCCGTGATGGATTGTATAATGTTTCATGACTAATTTTAAAAACTCCTGATAAATCTCATACTTTCTTGATTGAGAAGACAAATACCAATTATTCTGTAACTTATATATTTCTGTAGCCCCTTGGATAAACATGGTAAGAACAGCTTTTACTATCTCCTTATTTTCGCGCGTCCTAAGTGAAGCGTATGAAAGAATAGATGATTCATAGAACATTTTATAACTACAGGCCTGAAGTGGAGATAAAGCAACTATCGGATTCTCCATAATTACCGGAAGAAGGTGCTGGGTAGCTTTCATCAAATTTATACTTTCTATAAAATGAGATGAAAAGCCTGCATAATAAATCTGGATATCGGATGAGAATGTGTGCACCTCTAATATGCAATTAGGCGGCAAAGTTATTAAATCATTTTCACTAATATGATGGGTATTGGTATTGATCGTCACCTCCATAGTGCCTTTTATACAAAGAATAAATAAGCCGGATTCAATCTTACATGGAAAATTCTTATAGCTCTTCAGTAAATCTTTTGCGAATCCCTCTCCTACAATATAATCAAC
>NC_021017.1:445473-449966 GCF_000210075.1 Bacteroides xylanisolvens XB1A | reverse complement strand
CAACCGGCAAATCATACTTTGGTATATTACTTTCCATTATTGCTCTTTTTGTTTGTCCTCAAAGATAGAGATTATTTAATTCCTATCTTTTAAATAATTAAAATCGGAACATTGAATCATAAAAAAATAACATCTATATTCTATTTCTAAGAAAATGATCCGAATATAAAGAAACGGGATGCGGAAAGTTTACCTTATCCGTATCCCGTTTTATTGAAATCAATTGATAGAAAGATTTATTGAATATCCAATGCGTCAAAAGCAATTCCGTCCATATTTTCTGCCGAAAGTAATACTTTGTAATGTCCGGCATTGATAAAGGTTCCGGTGGTGGTGCTCATCATCTTCCATTTATCCGGTGTTTCCGGGAAGCTCAATACGTCCTCTTTCAATACAACTCCTTTTGAATCAATGAATTTCATTAAGACAGGTATTGGCTTTCCGGTAGTGTTCATATATTTAAAGCGAAGGGCGTACACTTGCGCCAACCCGGTAGAAACATTCCATTCAATGCTGTTGCCTTTTCCTTTACCAAAAAACACTCCCATCTGTTTGCGATGTTCTTTCTTTTGGAATTTGCCTTTCAGTACAGCCGTTTCTGCTTCGTATGATATACTGACACGAGCATTTTTGTCTTCCGGAAGTAACTCTTTCGGAGTCTTTTCCATTACTTCTTTATCCGCCTTTTCCCAACTCCAGCCGGACGCAGGGAATACCGTCGGTTTCAGTTCCTGATCTGTGCTGGCAATAGCAATGCCTGAAATCAAGGCTTGTCCTGCTTTCACTTCCGGGAAATGAATTTTCAACATTCCCCCCTTCACTGTGGCATATACTACTTTCTTACAAACTCCGTCATGACCGCTTTCAGCCCAAATATCCAAGTCGTCTAATACAACAGAATCATTCACGGCAACATCAAATATGCGCAGCCCTTCACAGTCGGTAGAAGCGCTTCCGCCCGTACCATGCCAAGGCTCTGTGAAATACAGTTCAATACGATATGTTCCGTCTGCCACAGGGAAACGATATTCCAGCTGATGACGTCCGAAGCGGAAATGTTGGAATAACGTCCAGTCACGAGTGCCGCGAATCGGATCATTGGTGGTACGTTGACTGGCAAGATAAGGATTCAGGTCCTTGAAATTCTCCGCCCATGAACGCGAATAATTCGTATTGTCCTGTAACCAGAGCTGTCCGAAGCTATCTGTATAATCATCCCCTCCACAGTTGAGACGATACAGATAATTATATCCTGCCTCTCCTTTCAATATCTTTTTATCATCCTGATAAAGAAGTTCGAAGTTAGGGGCTTGTTCCAGGCCATTTAATAGGATCAGGTCTTCTGCCACCGGCTTACCTTTATAATATCCTACTACACGAAGCACGTTATAACGAATATCCCGGTTTTCCCACATAAAATGAGTGCCTGTTCCGTTGTTCTTTTTACGTCCGAGGAAGGTTGCCTTTTCATTTGTCAGATCGTTGTATAGCAATACAGAATCACAATTGCTGTAAGCCTCGATAGTGGCACGGCGACGTCCTTTTTCAAAGCGGTTGGCCCATGTATGTGATACCAGGTAAACCATCGGGTCTTTTGCAGCCGGAACATAGTTGGCGCGATACATATAATATACGTCCAACGGTTCTTCCCACGGAGTAACCAATCCTTTATAATTGAACGGACCTACTTTATCTATCTTGCGATACGCTTCATCCGGTTGGCGGCGTCCGGGATTGTCATGACTGCTATATATCCATTGGAATTGTCCGCAAACACTATCTTTAGCCTGTTCTGCCAAACGGATTTTAGTTTCCATCAGCTGACACATACGGTCTTCACTCCACACTCCGTTCACCTGGAAATCTCCCGGCTCCGTATGTAGGTCGATGCTTCTCCACGCTCCATATTCTCCGTTCAACAATTGGTTCGCTTGAGAGAGCTCACGACCGTATTTCGTCACATCTCCTCCATACGTACCACTCCAATTCTGAATCACATTCCAGTCTGTACCTTCACCGCCATTGCAAGTTGTTATGACACGCATTGTCTTTGTAGTCGGATCCATCTCCCGAATAATATCACTGCACTCCTGTGCAAACTCACGAGGCAAAGTGCTTTCATTCTGCAATCCCCACATCACCACTGACGGAGAATTACGACGTTCTTTCACCCATTGACGAAGCAACTTTTTAAAGTTCTCACGAAACTCCGGAGTGTCATACCACACGTGGGCGGAAAATTGTGTCCAAAACAAGATTCCCTCTTCATCCCAGTACTTCTGATAATCGAGATGATGGGGCTGATGAGCATCGCGGAATGCATTGAAACCGGCTGCACGTATCTGTTTTACCCTTGCGGCAACCTGTTCATTACTGAACGCATGGCTTTGTCCGAACTGATGCTCATACTCGCATACTCCATTGATAAACACCGGCTTTCCATTCAGGTAAAAACGTCCGTCTCCATCGTTTCGTTTTACCGGCCAGCTAATGGTACGAATACCGAAGGGTGTCGAAATTTCATCCGTTGTCTTCGTATCGCGCTTAATCATGCTAGCCAATTTATAGAGATATGGATTTTCCGTATTCCATAAGACAGGATTCTCAACAGGAGCCTGCTGGCGAATCACTTTCATTTCTCCCGGAGCTAAAGTTACTTTTTCAACCAAACGGAAAACTTGTTTTCCATCAGCATTGCTTAGTTTATTGACTAACTCTACCGTTTCTGTTGTTTTACTATAATTCTTAACCTCTGTTTCTACAAATACGTTAGCAGCCTTTTCGTCATTCCAAATATGTACACCGAAAGGTTCTATGCGAATCTCATCCGTTACTTCCAATACCACAGGACGGAAGATTCCTAACGGCTGGGAACCCTCACTAAATCCCCATTCCGATGAACATCCTCCACATACCCAAGGCATATCGGCAATCATTTCAGGATGCTCGGCTTTCACTTCCAGGCGATTTACTCCCTGTTTCAATTCATCTGTGACATCCAAAGTCAACGTAGTGCGCCCTATGGGATGACGACCGAAGTCCTTTCCGTTCACTGTAATGGTGGCGTATGTACCTACTCCGTCAAAACGAAGGAAATATTTTTTAAGTTGAGAGTTGAGAGTTGAGAATTGAGAGTTGTTGAGGATGAAGTCTTTTTTGTAAAGAACGGTTCCGTGAAGATTGCCGTGAGTCAATTGACGATACCCATAATAATCATCCCAGTTATGAGGTATATTCACAGTCTTTTCACTCTCAACTCTCAACTTTCCATTCTCAACTCTCCAAGTTTTCCAGCCTTCATTTAATTCAATAATTTGCCGGCGATTCTTACTCTCCGGAGCCGGGAAACGGACAGCCGAACGTCCCATCGGCTTACTGGTAGCAATGGCAATGCCACGTTGCTCTGCGTTGTTTACCGCACAATAGAAATGATAAACCACTCCGTCATGTTTCACCACATAGCTCTTATGAGCAAACAGTTCATCGTAGTTCTTGGAGGGGATAATCAGGTCGGCCCCTTTCCAGTCGGTCCAGTTCACCAAATCATAGCTGGCGGCAAATGTATTGAATGCTTTATATTTACGCGAAGGTTCAAAAGCAGAGAAATAGAACATCACATACACATCTCCCATCTTTTGGATATGCGCATCTCCTGTAATGGTTCCATCTGCTTCGTGCGCAAAAACAGGATTTCCGGAGTAGCGTTTCCATGTCTTCATATCTTTGGAAAGCGCAATGCCGACACGTTCGCCTTTTAAATCCGTTTCTGGATGACGGCCGCCCGCGTTGTAATACATCACAAACGGAGCTCCCAATGTTTTATCTTTATCCCAATAAACGGTACTCTTATATTGAGTTAGTTTTTCCCACCATTGGGCATCTTTATCATGGATGCTCAAAATCGGTTTGTCCAGAGATTCCCATTCATGTGCCGTAGAAATATCTCCTTTCGTCCATGCCAGTCCGACATAAAGCGGAGCTTTTACAGCTTCGTAGCCTGTTCCTTCACCACCGATATAAGTCATCCAATGGCGACCTTTATAAGTCTGAAGCTCATAGCTTCCACCCCATTCCATATCCGGCAATGCAGGAAATCCGCCACGCTGATTGCAGTCCCATTTTCCATCCCGATAAGAAAGAACCCGTCCCAAAGTGCGCCATTCGAGCAAATTATCACTTTCTGCTATCCACGTTTCGTAACCACGACCATCGGTTCCACCTTTGCCGTTGTAAACCACATAAGTCATCAGCCACTTGTCTCCCTGGCGAAAAACGGTAGGACAATCAATCTTATGATAATTGTCTGCCGGGGCAACTGCGAGCCCGTACTTGTATGGTGTCTTTACTTCCTCATAAATTTGCTCCATTCGTTCCTGCGGAACTTCCCGTTGCGCATACAGAGAGAAAGTGGTGGCTATACTAAAAACTGCCAGCAATAACTTCTTCATGATACTTTTTCTAATCGTTTAATACTTAAATAGTGCATAACCACT
>NC_021017.1:430675-445066 GCF_000210075.1 Bacteroides xylanisolvens XB1A | reverse complement strand
CCCATTTAACTGCTAAATTCCCATTAATAAAACAACCAATCCATTGTCTCTTCATCCCCGGCAAGCCCGGCATTACGAACTTTCGTTTCCGCAGCCGTGAATCCTAACACTTGCAGATAACCTTTGGGTAACATCAATGTATGCTTTCCAGCCGGAAAACTATATGCATGCACATTTGCCAAAGGCATTCCGTTGATACGGACAGCATTCGTCAACACGGGTTCCGCCTGACCGTAGTCATTGGCTGACGCATCGATTTCCAGTTTCGGAGCTTTTGCATATTTTTTCTGGTCGTCTTTGAAATAAGCGACTAACAATTTCACCGGAGCATCCGTTTCGAAAGTGATGCTTGTGCCTTTCTCTCTCTGCTCATTTCCATTGAAGCGGAGCGCCTTCATTCCTTTCAATTCCGGAGCTACTGCTTCTATCTTACCTGGGACATCCACAAATAAAGAAATACCCTCATCCACTTTCACTGTCGGATAATTAGAGATCAGTTTCACGTTTGCAGGAGTCCAGGCAGCAATCTCGACAGTTTCAGTCACCGCATTTCCATTCTGTTTTTCTTTCAACAAAGCGAGGTTGGCTTTGAAATTCTCCAATTCCTTCTCGTAGTGTACCAGCAATTCTTTCCAAGTCTTATTCTTTCCATCATCTCCACCAATAGGAATACGACGTTGGGCAGTCTGCATACTGTTGGCATACAAGTAATGTTCGTCCGTCAGTTCCACCAATTTGCGATAGTGTTCCAGGCTTTGTTCCATCAAAGGAATAGCTTCTTCAAGATTCTTAATCTCTTTTCCCCATTGATAATCCAATACCAATTTGGCAGCTTTCACTTTCAGGTTGAACGCATACGCAAATTCACGATAACAATGCATATCATTCTGCAAACGTGCGAATTCATCTTTATTTGAAGAGACGGAACCAGCTGCTTTATCAATAGCCGCTACTGCTTTATCTCCATGTTCTATTACTTGAGCAACAATATCCAAAGGCATTTCACCCACATGAGATTGCTTTTTCCATTCTTTCTCTACATACTCTATCAGCTTCTCCCCTTCCGGTCCGCAACTTTCATAGAATCCCGGATAGATCGTATATTTGTACGGATTGACAAGCTGACTCATAAACATACCCAGTAATAACGTTTGGCGATTTCCCTCTGTGATACCGAAACGACGTAACAACTTCGGAGCGATCTCTCCGCTTTCTTCGTATGCTACACGGATATTACTTGCATTTTCGTCAGAGGTTCCGTAGAATTTGCCTAACTGATGGTCCCAGTAACCCATTTCATCTGTACGGTTGCGATGGCAGTTCCACGCATAGCGTCCCCAAGTCTGATACCAGATCCAATCACGATCCAACTGGAATTCACGTTCATTGTTCGGTAGTTTGTCAGCCGTATAAGGCCAGTCCCAATATGAAGCCTGCGGATAAAGGTGCAACGCATTGGCACCGTGTACATTGTGCATGGCAGTGACCGCCTTTTGTACGAAATCCGGAGAACCCCAGCGGAACGGTTCCAAATTTGCCAGGATATGTACGTTACTGATATGAATGGAACCCAACGAACTCAAATCCGTATGAATTTTCGACCAGGGACCACGAGGTTCGTAGGTAGTCAATGATTCACCATTATACTTATGCATCGTATAAAGATTCTTATAGAGCGGCAAGGCAGCGTCCATCACCAGTTTGCAGTCCGTGTCGTGCGCACGCAACAAAAGAGGCGGTTCATCCGTACGTCCCAATGCCTGTAATCCGTCTTTCACTCCCGGAATAATTGTTTTAGTAAACCATTCCACATCGTCCTCCACTGTACACATCGCTTCACCCAGACAAACAAGTAATCCTACATTGGGATACTTTTCAATGAAAGCGGCAATACTCTTGCGTGTATAATCGGCAATCAGAGGAGTAATAGGACGGTTACGGTCCTGTGTTTTCAGTCCGTAATGCTCTGCAAAAGGTTTGGAAAGAATGATATTATAAAACATCTGTATGACAAAGATACCGCGCTTGTCCGCTTCTTCCGTGAGGAAAGAGAACATTTCTTCATTCATTTTGAATGTTTCTTCATCTACTTCCAGCGCAAACGGATAATCTTCCAGTTTCACCAATGACGCAAACGGATGGCCATTCCAAAGGTACAGTGAATTCATGCGGTTGGCAACCAGCATATCCAAGTATTTAATCCACTGCTCTTTATCATAAAACCAGGGGAAACTTTCCGGCGTATACGGATATTCGTACACACCATGCCCCGGCAGATAGGTCATCTTCTGTAATCCTACACATGCACCACGCAATACCATTTCAGGACCGTCTTTCAGTTCCTCCGGGAAGTTCAACTTACCATCCGAATCATTCACACGGTCAATCAGTTCACGGCATCCGTAAATGACACCACTCCCATCCCTGCCGGACACTTTGGTCAGATTGCCCGTCGTCGAAATATGAAAACCTTCTTTCTTGAGCGTCGTGTCATTTACTTCCGTCAACAGAATCGTTTTGATTTCGGGATCGGAGAATGTCGTGTCTCCCTGTTGCATCATTACCTGATAACCGGCTTTATCCAAGGTAGTCTGTAACTGCTCCGCACCAAACAGAACACGATTTGACGCATCCGGCGGAGTCATAATCTTCACGGTTTGCCTGCCACACGCTGCCAAAAAAAGTGTGCATGCCGCAAACATGAATAATCTGGTATTTTTCATTCTTCTGATATATATTATAGATTATATAATTCATTTCTTCACTAAGAGAAAGACGAAATAATCCCCTGTTTGTACTCATTCGTCTCTTTTTCCACTTTTCAGCACCAAATTTCCACTTTCATCCTGCTGTGATATGCAAACACCTCATTATTTAAAAGTTATGCTTATCTTTGCCGGCTAGTGTCTTATAATATAAAACAGAAAACAAGAGCAAACAATATGAAAGAACAAACAAATTATGACTATGAAAAATACGTTCAGATAGCACAGATGGCCAAAATGGGATGGTGGGAGTCAGATTTGAAGAATAAAGAATATATCTGCTCTGACTTTATTGTTGACTTACTCGGCCTTGAAAGTAACCGCATCAGTTTCACCGAATTCCACCAAAGAATACGTGAAGACCACCGACTGCGTCTTAAAAATGAATATATGTCTCTTTCTTATCTGGAGACATACGAACAAATGTTCCCAATCCGGGCAAAAGACGGGGAAATATGGGTGTACTCTAAGATTAATTTCCAAAAGCCCGATAAAGAGGGATATAGGAACATGACAGGCTTTCTGCAATATATTGACAGACCGATCGATACTACGAATGGAAACATTGATTTCTTTCAAGTGAGCAATTTGCTTTACCAACAAACTAATATTTCATATTCATTGCTTGCTTTTCTGCAATGTGATGATGTCGCTCAAGTGGTTAACAAGACATTAGGAGATCTTCTTCACCAATTTTTGGGCGATCGTATCTATATCTTCGAAATAAACAGAAAAGAACAACGCCAGGATTGCACTTATGAGGTTACCGCCGAAGGAATATCCAAGGAACAGGAGTTCTTGAGCAATATTCCCTGGGACCCTTCTACCTGGTGGAATCATCAGATAGCTGAAAGAAGGGCTATCATACTGAACACGCTGGACGATATGCCCGAAGAAGCTGCGGAATATCGTCAGACGTTGGAGATGCAGGATATCAAGTCACTGATGGTAGTTCCGCTAATCTCTAAAGAAGAGGTATGGGGCTATATGGGAATTGATATGGTAAGAACGCAGCGTAGCTGGAGCAATGTGGATTATCAATGCTTCTCCTCCCTTGCTAATATTATCAGTATTTGCATCGAATTGCGAAAGTCGGAGTTACAAGCCAAAGAAGATCGTCTAGCTTTGGACAACAGCGAGAAGATATTGAGAAACATCTATAAGAATCTTCCGGCAGGCGTCGAACTTTACGACAAAGACGGTTATCTGGTAGATATTAATGATAAAGAGCTTGAAATATTCGGCTTGTCTGACAAGAATGAGGCATTGGGAGTTAATCTGTTCGATAATCCCAATATTCCTTCAGAGGTTAAAGAGAGATTGAGAGCGAAAGAAGATGTAAATTTCTCCATCAATTATGATTTCTCCAAAATAAATCAATATGTAGATAGCCGGAGAAATGGGATTATTAATCTTAACACTAAAGTTACTGCTCTCTATGATTCTCAAAATCGATTTATCAACTATCTGTTTATCAATATAGATACGACGGAAACGACCAATGCATACACCAAGATACAGGAGTTTGAGAATCTGTTTCTTCTCATCGGTGATTACGCCAAGGTAGGATTTGCTCATTTCAATGTATTGACAAGAGACGGATATGCCCAAGATACATGGTACAGGAATTTGGGAGAGAAAGAAGGTATTCCCATGCCACAGGTTATCGGAGTATATGCACATGTGGTTCCTGAAGATCAGGCTGTTCTGAAAAACTTTGTAGGTGAAGTGAAAACGGGAAAGGCAACCAGTTTGCGTAAAGAAGTTCGTGTATGCAGGGAGAATGGTAAATATACATGGACCAGCATTAACGTAGTGGTCAGAGATTATCGTCCGCAAGACGGCATTATTGAGATGTTGTGTATCAATTATGACATCACGCCTTTGAAAGAAACTGAACAGAAATTGATTATTGCCCGCGATAAAGCGGAAGAACTGGATCGTCTGAAATCGGCTTTCCTGGCTAACATGAGCCATGAGATCCGTACTCCTCTCAATGCTATTGTCGGCTTTTCCAGTCTTCTGGCAGAAACGGATAGCAGAAGCGAACGGCAGGAATATATCAAGATTGTGCAAGAGAATAATGAACTTCTCTTACAACTGATATCGGACATTCTCGATCTTTCGAAAATCGAAGCGGGAACATTCAATTTTGTATATACCAATGTGGATGTAAACGAGACTTGTTCTGAAATTATCAAATCAATGGGTATGAAAGTGGGTAAAGGTGTTGAACTGATTTTAGAGGAACCATTCCCGGAATGTTATATCTATACGGATAAAAACAGATTCACCCAAGTAATCAGTAACTTTATAAATAACGCGTTAAAGTTCACCCAACAAGGCAGTATCACCCTGGGATATGAACAAGTACCCCATCAGAAAATAAAATTCTATGTGCGCGACACCGGAATGGGAATACCGGAAGAAAAGCAAAAGAGCGTATTTGAACGTTTTGTGAAGCTGAATACTTTTGTTCAGGGTACAGGACTGGGACTTTCTATCTGTAAGAGCATTGTTTCCCAAATGGGAGGAGAAATTGGCGTGGATTCGACCGAAGGAGTAGGCTCCTGCTTCTGGTTTACACATCCGTATCACGCTGCTGACTAGACTGACTATATGTGAAAGGGGGTATTCAATGAATGATGGTTAATACTTATAATAACGAATAACTTCCAATAAGGAAAAAGAATTGTACCTTTGCATTTTATTATTATCATAGTTATGCAAAAGTATATAGAAACACCCCGTCTGATTCTCCGCGACTGGAAAGAAGAAGACATCCCGTTTTTTGCCCGTATGAATGCCGATCCGAATGTGATGGAGTTTTTTCTTAATTCATTGTCATCGGAAGAATCATTTGCCTTTTATCAGCGTATTCAAAATGAGTTCCAAACCTGTGGCTTCGGTTTGTATGCCGTAGAACGAAAAGAAGATCATGCTTTTATGGGCTATACCGGACTACATCAGATTACATTTGATGTTGACTTTGCTCCGGGCATAGAAATAGGCTGGCGGTTAGCACACGAATATTGGGGACAGGGTTATGCTCCTGAAGCTGCAAATGCATGCTTGGAGTATACGCGCAATAAAACGGATATAAAAGAACTCTTTTCTTTTACTTCCTTTCTCAACCAACGGTCAGAACGTGTAATGCAGAAAATAGGAATGGAACGAGTGAGGGAATTCGATCATCCGCTTGTCCCTGGTGAACATCCGTTGTGCAGGCATGTGTTGTATCACATCAAATTTTAAAATGCTATTGACTTTGCCCTTTTTATTTTGTATATTTGCAGTAACCAATTAGCAGACAACAGATATGATATATACAAAAATAAAGACATAAAGAGAATTTACAGAAACATAAATATGTGTCTGAAAGAATAGAAATGGGGTGGAATCTACATAGATTTCACCCCATTTTGTTTAATATATTCGTGCCTACTTAGTGAATTATCCCGAATATCGTTTATTATAAATGTAAGACCCGTTTATAATAAACTGTTTCATTATTTATTAAAAATGCAAATTGAGTTTATTAGCATCCTGTATAATAAAAAGAAAACAGTTTAAGAGTAAGAATAGTACGAATGCAATATTCACAAATATATCTATACATTTGAGATAATAAATGAGCTTTACACTAATATTCTTTTCTTCTTATTACTCATAACAACCCAAACTATAACCATCATTGTATTACTCCATATTATCCGTTTTAGGTCTTAAAAAGTAGATTTGTAGTCCTAATGCAAGTGCAACGACAATACTAAGCATAGCAAATCCTTCGCCCAGACTTCCACCGTCCGTCCATTTTCCCAATAATTGAGTTACTGCAGCTCCTGCAAAAACTCCTGTCATGTTCATAATACCATATGCCGTCCCTCTATATTTAGCAGAAACGAACTGGCATAGAATAGGCATATTGTTGGCATCGAAAATACCAAAACCGATGCCGAATAACAATCCTGCACCTATTACACTAATGAAACCATGTCCGAAACCTAGCAATAACAGTGCGGGGATGGTCATCCCCAATCCAATTGCCCCTGTATAGACACGTCCGCGGATATTCTTCAGCACCCATCTATCCGACAAGAATCCTCCCAATATTACTCCGACAAATGAAGATAGAGCAATGGTAATCGTAGATATTGGCCCTGCCTGTGACATCGGAATATCCAGATTTTCCGCAAATAGCGTTGGTAACCAGTTTTTTGTAGCCCACCCCGGTAAACTTGGAGCCGCAAAATAAAATAATATCACCCAAAAAGAAATATTTGAAAATAACAGTAATAGCCCTTTTCCAATTGAATTCCCCTTGCTAATGCCATTAGCAACAACTTTTTCTATTTTCATTCGGACAGGATTCTCATGCAGGAAAAAGATAAGAACCACAGAATAAGCAATACCTACAATGCCAAACCAGTGAAAAGTGCTCTGCCAGGAAAATGCAGCGGCTGCCGTAGCTCCAAACCCACCGATTGCCTGACCGACATACAGTCCGGTCATGTGAACTCCAATTGCCAATGAGCGTGATTTGTCCTGATGCCAATCCGCTATCAAGGACAGAGCGGAAGGAATATACAATGCTTCACTAATCCCCATCACTGCACGCAAACCATATAATTGCTCAAACGTCGTGGCATATCCCATCAGGAATGTTACAGCCGACCAAACAAACAAGCTTCCGACGATTAACCATTTACGACTAAGCCTGTCTGCAATAATTCCGGCAACCGGGCTCATAAAGCCGTAAATCCAAAGAAAGACTGCCATTAATGCACCGAAAGCTTCTGCCTTCGTCAGCTCTACAATATCTATTTTCATTGCTTCCTGCATTGTAGAAAGCATCTGTCTATCCATGTAGTTGAGCAACGCTACTACCCAAAGTAACGCAACCACTACCCATGGATAAATATTTTTATTTTTCATGGTAGTTGTATTTAAAAGATTTTTGAGACTGTTTACTTAGACTTTTACTTTAGCTATCAGTTTGCGTATCCAGCCTTTACCGATAGCCGGAGCATGGGGGTCCTCCGGATATACAATGACGAATTGTCCGGGCAAGAGATTGATGAAAGTAGTAGGAACGTCACCATATAGGGCACAATCACTCTTTTTATCATAAGCTTGCCTTTCCACTTTTAATTCTTCCAAGGCTTTCCAGCCAATGGTTTCTTTGCCTTCAAGCAATATATGCACATCAATATAATCGTGATGTAGTTCTAATAAACGCTTTCCTTCAGGAATACATTCGGGATAGATATTATTGACAATCAGATTATCACCATCCAGTCTGATAGTTCCCAGTTCCTCGTGCAACAGATCGTGCGACTTCACATAATCGAAAAGCTGTTTGAACAACGGGTGAAGTTTCTCCACCCGTTGGCTATTTTGTAAATTGGATACAATCATCTTATTTCTTTTTTTATTTCAGACATTATTTCCTCACAAAGCATATATCCTTTTGTCATCATGCGAGGGATATGAAAAGGTCCTTTAAACAAATTTCCTTTTGCCAGCTGGGCGACCGTTCCATCCCGATGCAGATAGCCATACCACTCTCCGTATTCTTTGTCTGGGAAATGTGTATATGTCCACTCGCTGATTTGTTGATGCATCTTCAGGTATTTCTCTTCTTTCGTCATCAGATAGGCATACAAGGTAGCGATAATTGCTTCTGTTTGCGGCCACCAGAATTTCATATCCTGCGCATAGTCCTGCGAAGGAAGATTCCTGCAATCTTTGAAATTGATAATACCGCCGAATTCTTTATCCCAGCCCCACTCCCATGACCAGTCCAGAATCTTCAGCCCCAGTTCTTTTATGTTTTGATCCCTTCCCCGGAGCTTGGATTCTTCCAGCAAAAACCAAGCTGTTTCGATACAATGCCCCGGATTGATGGTACGCCCCATATTGGAGTCTATAAATTCTCCGTTCGGTCCTACGGTTTCCAATAATGCCTTGAACTCCGGATGTAGGAAATCTTTTTCCAGACAGCTAATGGACTCGTCAATCTGCCGTGTCAGACATTCGTCTTGAATAGCTTCCCTGATTCGGGAAGCTACGTTTATCAATATCATGGTGATGGAATGTCCTTTCATGGGGAGCGTATCTGTATATTTGGGAGCAAGCAGTCCGGGAGTTTGCAGGAAATATTGCATACGTTTGAACAGTTCGAGTGCCTTCACCGCATACGTCTTATCCCCCGACGCTATCGAATATTCGGACATCGCTATGGCTGCAAATGACTCGGAGAAAATATAACGGCGCTTACGTAAAGGGCGACCGTCCGCTGTCACTTCAAAATACATACGCCCATCCGAATCAAAGCAATACTTCTCTATAAAGTCTAGTGTGCTTTTTGCGGCTTGCAACCATGCCGGATTCTTTTCTATATGATTATAGGCATAGGAACAAGTAAATGCAAAACGCCCCTGAAACCAAACGGATTTTGTACTATCCATTAATGCACCGTCGCGATCTACACAAGTATATATACCACCATTCACTCTATCCAGTCCATACTTTATCCAAAAGGGCATGATATTATTCTGCATATCATCCTTATAGGTATTAGCCCATTGTTGTATATAGTCAGTAATATTCTTCATACGTCCTCCTGTTAGAATTTATTGCAACGTTCGAAGAAACGGATTTCTTCCAGTTCCGCTTTCATTTGTTTTTCTTCGTCAGCGGTCATGTTTTGGAAAGGAGTACGGTTGCCGCCCAAATCAAGTCCGATAAGCTTCATGATACGTTTGCCACCAACAATATTCCCACGGAAATGGCAGATTACGTTAATCACTTCCTGAGAGAAGTTTTGCAATTCACGGGCTTGCTCCAATTCACCGGCTTTCCAGGCATCAATGATACCTACCAGGTTTATACCGTTATAGTTGGTCGTTCCGCCGATTCCGCCTTGCGCCCCTCCCATTGCGAGACAAGGAAGAATGGTTTCATCCTGCCCGTGAAGCATATCGAACTTGCCGTCTTTATACAAACGACATTGATTGTATTCATACAGGCTTTCGAAGGTATATTTGATTCCCGTAAAATTGGGAATACGGTTTTCAACAGCTTTCAGGAAAGCAAGCATCGATAAGAATGCTCCATTGAATGCAGGAATGTGATAATAATAGAAGGGCAGCTTCGGTGCTCCGGCAGCGATTTCTTCGCAGTACTTTACCAATTCTTCTATTCGTCCTATTTTCGGGAAAGGAGGTGCCATTGCACCAATTCCCCAAGCTCCGATTTTCTGGGCATGTTCCGCCAGCATCCGGCTTGACTTTACGCAGCAACTCCCCACGTGTACAATAACCTTAAAACCATCCGGTGCAACTTCCATCCAACGTTCTGCCAACTTCATTCGTTCTTCATCAGTCAACATATACCCTTCTCCAGAAGAACCGTTGATGAAAACACCTTTCAAGCCATTTTTTACAAGTAGCTTTGCATAGGCTTCGATTGGTTCATAATTTACTTCTCCATTTTCATAAAACGGAGTAAAAGGAGCATTGATTAATCCTATAATCTTTTCCATAATACAGTTTCTTTTTTAAGTTTAATATATTTAGTTATTTTTCAATTTATCCATGGGGGTATCTATACCCTCGTCTGATAGTCCCGGTCCTCCACCGCCGGTATATCCACCACTTTCGCCTGTTTGCCATGCCGAAATCCAAAATGCATAGATATCCGCCTGATTCAGATAAAACTTCAACCGGACTGTTTTCCCCACCAGTGATGTTACGCCTGGATGTTTTTCCCATGAAATCATCTGTTTCGTTTTATCCGATTTTTTCATTGATATGCAGTCTTTCTTTGTAAATCCTTCCATTGGCTGACCGTTATCATCCAACACTTCTACCGCTAAAGTTCCCTTCACATCTGCATTTACAAACAAATAGTTTCCATTTGCCGGAATCTGAGTTTTTATTTCTATATATCCTTCTTTTCTTCCTGCCCGCATCGAAACAAAACCATCACGACGAAGCATCGCAAGTCCTGTGGCAAAATTGGAATCATGTTTCGGCTTGCTGTTATAGCGTCCACTGACATAAAAATAAAGAGAGTCTCCGACTATCAGAGGGCTACCCGCAGTAGACTGTACATTGCCTGCATTCCATGCATGAAAGTCCTCACTGACAGGAAGAAATGGTTTCTTGTTTTCCCGGTTCCAATGAAAACCGTCTTTGCTCCAACCTATCAGGACTTCATTCCTTTTTTGAATGTTCAGACTGTCACAAACATTGTTCTCCGGTCCCTGCCAAACGGTGAAGTAGCCTAATATACAGCCCTCATACGGCATTGCTTCATGATTGTATATCTGTGGACGCAGTTCGGGAAATTGAGGATGACGCGGGTCATCGGCATCGGCATTAAACCAATAACGGATAAACTTATCACTCTTGTTGTCATATATCCTATGTGCCAGGCTAACCAGCATTTCCGGATCTTCATGTTCCAAATAATTGCGTGAACGCCTATACACTCCATTTATGGTTTTCAATGACAGGACATATTTCTTGCGAAACGGGTCGTAATAAGCCGCACAACGGTCGTACAATTCTCCCGAAAGAGCTTTCGGCTCACTCCAATGGATTCCGTCAGAAGAATATTTGAGTTTCATGCTGACTGTGAAGCGATTATTAAATTCTACAACAAACATTTTATAACGCTTCGTCCGGTCTTTCTCAAATTTATCAAGCAACACGGAAACGCAATCATGCTCTAATGTATCTACGATATTGGTTCCCGGAACAACGTCCAGCTCCGGTTTTATCCAGACTTTCCCGTCGGACGACTCTGCATAGCAAGTGACGAGTCCTAATAACTTTCCGCCACCGGCAGAATACCACATCTTGAATTTATGTTCTTCTTCATCATACCATACGCCACCGCTGAATGGAGCGGCATAAGGGTCGCCATTTATATTCAATTCCCATTTTTTATCAGCTTTCAAAACAGGATTGCCAGAATAATAGATGGGCGAATGATGTATTCGTTGCAGATTTGTTTTCTCAATGAATGTTGTATCCACAAAAAGGATACGTCCTGTTTGCCCGCATACCGAAACATTGCACATTAATAATAAGAAAACTGCCAATAAAGAATATTTCTTCATAATCGTCGACATTTTAAACTACTTACTTTTGCAAACCTGTCCGTTGCGGATTCTGGCCTTTCATCGGCCATCCAGAGTTCGCATAGGAAGTAGCTCCAGATGAGATACATACCATATCAGATGCACCTGCAACAGCTTCAATGCCGACATATAAATATCCTCTTGAATCCATTACCGGACTGGAAGTACATTTAACGCCTAACTCTGCGGATGCAAGTAAACTACCGTCTTGTTTCACTATATAATAGACGGCTTTGTTCGAGATGATATGGATATATCCTCTGTTATCGATGATTGGTACGCAGTTGTTAACGTCCTCCGTTGTAGCATAATGCCATTTTAAAGAACCGTCCGAATTCAAAGCGAAAACACCTGCCGAAGCTTCACCGGCAACAGCATTTCCACCGTTGGCATAAAGCGTTCCATCCGTACCAATCACAACACCACCGTTGACAATGGCTCCCGGAGTCTTGTACACCCATTTTTCCGTTCCGTCAGGATTCAGAGCTATGATAGCGCCACCTGATGTCAGTTCGGCTATGGTATAAATGGTTCCATCCGCTCCTATCGTATAAGAATTTCCTTTCAATGCTGTACCACCCAAATCTTTCTGATAGACAAACTTTTGAGTACCGGTAGCAAAATCATAACCGAAATATCCCGTATTCTTGGAAGAGCCGAAATAGACAGTTCCGTCTTTGGACAGAGACATACCGGACAACACTTCTACATCTAAAGCTATTTCTTTGACTATATCACCGGCAGGACTTAATACGATTATTTTCTTTCCTCTATGTCCGAAGTAAATATTACCGGATGCATCAATAGCCGGAGTGACAGCATACAAATTAGAATCGGCAGCTTTGTATGCCCATTTTCTGCTACCATTACTTCCTACAGCAAATAAAAACAAAGCACGGGGGTGTTCAGCAGTAGCTGGCTTCAAATCACGAACCACAATATACACATCTCCATTCGGTCCTACTGCCGGACTTGCATATACCATACTTGCCCCTCCGCCCGGATTCAGTTCATTCATATTGGCAGTTACGTCAAATGCCCATTTCTGTGTTCCGTTTTCTGTATCATAAGCATAAAGTTTCACGTCAAATGCTCCTGTGGAAGTCTGGTCGGTAATCATATAAACCGTTTTACCGTCAGCCGACAATGCGGGTGAGACTGTACTTTCAATAGGTCCGCCCATTTCTTTCTGCCACATTACATTGATTGCTTTAGCCGGGTCTAAGATGGTAAGGTCCTTCTTAGCTGTGGCGCTCAAGCCGTTATCATCAGTCACCGTCAGTTTAATGGTAAATGTACCGTCCGACGGATAAACGAAAGTTGGATTCTGTTCCGTCGAGACGGATTTTTTTGCATCGCCAAACTCCCATAACCATGCTACTATCCGGCTTCCTTCATCGGGTATGGAAGCATCTTTAAAAACAGCAGTCTGTCCCAGTTCATACATATTCTCACCAATGGTGAAGTCTGCCTTTGCCGCAGTGTGATAATATACTTTATCCTCTTCGCAAGAAGAAAATGCAAGAATACAAATCAATGATAATAAATAAGCTAATCTGTTCATAGTATTCATTTTTTAATTGGTTTTATCTATTCCGGAAATATTCAACCCGGGACCTCCGCCAGCGATGTATCCCATACTCTCTCCATTCGCAGAAGGAGAAATCCAAAAAGCAAATATTTCACCGTTATCAATATAGAATTTCACTTTCAGTTGTTTGTTCTTCAAAGAGGCTAATGAAGCGTTGCCTGTCCATTCTATCTTCGCTTTTACATTATCCCCTTTAAAGGCTTTGCACTCATCTTTTGAGAATCCTTCGATTACTTTATTATTGGGATCTAAAAGTTCCACTTTCATTTCTCCCGTGACATTGGCATTGACAAAGAAGTACGAACCGTCAAATTTCAGTAAGGAAGTTTGCAACTCTCCTGTTCCTTTCATAGATGCAAATCCATCGCGACGAAGCATGGCAAGCCCGGTAGTGGTAATCTCTTGAGTGCCTCTCAAACGACGACCGCTCAGATAGAAATAGAGTTTGTCACCTACTATTAACGGTGCTCCGGCTACGGATTGCAGGTTACCTTGATTCCATGCGTCCGAGGTGGTCGTATTTACGGCATGGAAAGGATTCATATCCTCACGGAACCAACTGTAACCGTCACGGCTATATCCTACCATAACTTGATTTCTCTTGATTACGTTGTCCGAAGCACAAACATCATTTTCCGGCCCTTGCCAAACGGAGAAGAATCCCAGCATAATGCTTTCATAAGGCGTGGCATCCTGATTATATATCGCAGGCGCTATATTCGGATAGTCTGTATGGTGTTGCTCATTAGCCCACGGACCAAACCAGAATGCACTCAATAATGCTTCCGCTTTCTTTGTTCCGGCTTCCGGATCGGTGTTTTCATTATAATCCCTCGCACGTACCAGCTTATTCGCATCCACCCGAACATTATGCCGCATACTAT
>NC_021017.1:424789-430234 GCF_000210075.1 Bacteroides xylanisolvens XB1A | reverse complement strand
TGAAAGGATTTTTATATACTGTTGAACGGTCGGCAATCGGTTCCGATTGAACTGCGGCACGCCAGACTTTGCCGTCCGGGGAAGTCTTGTAATGGTATCTCCATTTCCCGGATTCACGGGCAACTAAAAACATCTTGTATCTTTTCGAAGCATTACTTTCCTGTTTATCCAGCCAAATAACAGACGCGTCACGTTCTGAGTTATAGTCAACGATATTTGTTCCGGCTACAACGGAAAGAGTGGGTTTTGTCCAGTGAATACCGTCCGTTGATTCCGCATAACAAGTCACTCCTGCTCCGCTAGTTGCATAGGAGCCACCACCTGCCATGTACCACATTTTGTATTTTCCTTCCTTTTCGTCATACCATACCCCGTCGCTGAAAGGAGCGGCGAATGCCGCACCTTTTGTTCCAGTTTTCTCCCAATCCTGTTCTGGTGTCAGTATCGGATTGCCTGAATAATATTCAGGATAATAGAACGTACGTTTCAGATTAGTGGATTCTATCAGGAAATTGTCTACAAATAACTGGCGTCCTACCGAGATATTAATAACAGAAGGTTTATCCGACAGATAAAAAGGTGACATTCCTTTTTCCAGTTCAGACGAAGATGAACGTACCGGCGGCCACTGTTCGGGCAGACGAATACCATTGTACAATAGCCGTGAATCTACCGGCTCTTCGCAAGGGGGAGCCACTACCGGGGGATTATTATCTCCATCCGGAGTATCATCACTGCCACCGCAAGCTATCAGCATACAAGGCAGGAAAAATAGTAATGTATAAAATAAACGTTTCATAGTCATTTATCTTTTATTTGTTTGCAGGAACATCTATGCCACAGGTTGACAGTCCCGGTCCGCCGCCGCTTGTATATCCACGGCTTTCGCCCGTTTGCCACGGAGAAATCCAAAATGCATATATATCAGCGTTATCCAGGTAGAACTTCAAACGGACAGCCTTCCCGATAAGTGATGCTATATTCTGGTGTTTCTTCCATGTAACCAACAATTTTGTTTTATCTGTTTTCTTCATCGGTACACAGTCTTTCCGTGTGAATCCTTCTAATGGCTTTCCATTTTCATCCAGAATTTCTACAGCCAAGCTACCTTTTACATCTGCATTGATAAAAAGATGTTTGCCGTCAAAACGAACCTTCTCTGTCAGCAGATAGCCGTCCTTATCTCCATGCATGGAGACAAAACCATCTCTGCGCAAAGTAGCCAGTCCGGTAGATGTATAGCTATCCCACATAATCTTGTTCCTTTGGCGTCCGCTAGAATAGAAATAAAGTGAATCTCCTACTATCAAAGGCACTCCATTGATAGACTGCATATTTCCCCAGTTCCATGCTCCTTCCGTCTCATTCACTGCCATGAAAGGCTTGAAAGAAGGACGATAGAAATGGAAGCCGTCACGGCTATACCCTAGAAAGATTTCATTCTTTTTCTGAATACCTAGTTTGGCACAAACTCCATTTTCCGGTCCCTGCCATACACTGTACAATCCTAACATAATGCTTTCATAAGCAATGGCATCAAAATTGTAAATACCCGGTTCTACTTCCGGAAACTCCGGATGACGCGGCTCTTTATCGCTCGGAGTAAACCAGTAGACCATATTCTTATCAGGTACTCCTTTTCGGATACGATGTGCGAAACTTACTGCCATTTCCGGGTCTTTATTTTCCAAATAACTGCGTGAGCGGGAAGAAACTGTTGTCCCGTAACGCATACTCAATGCCCACACATCACGGAACGGATTGTAGAATGCGGATGAACGGTCGTATAAATCACCGGACTGGGCGACTCCCTCTCCCCAATGAATCCCGTCCGATGAGTATTTCAAAATAAATTGCCATCTGCGGTCGGTGGGGCGGCGTTCGACATTGAACATCTTGTACCGTTTGGACGGGTCTTTCTCCTGTTTGTCCAGCCAAATAGTAGCTGCGTCACGATTGCAGGTATCTACAATATTGGTTTGGTTCCAAATATCCAGTACAGGTTTTGTCCAGTACTTGCCGTCTTCCGATTCGGCATATCCGGTATAAAAGGTCTGATTGTCTCCTTTGTGAAGAACACCTGCACCTGCCAAGTACCACATTTTGAACTTCCCGTCTTTTTCGTCATACCAGATCCCATCACTGAAGGGTGCAGCGTAGAGTCCGCCTTCGGTTGTCTTTTCCCATTCCTTATCAGGTCCGAGTACCGGATTCCTTTCGTAGAACCGGGGAGTATGAATCACTCTATTCAAATTAGTTTCTGCAATCAGAAAAGAATCAACAAATAGTTGCCGTCCTACATTTACAGGAATTACTCCCGGCTTTTGTTCAAGATAGGGTATCGGCATATCTTGTGCTTTTTGTGGTTCCGCATAGCGGGGTGGCCATTGTTCAGGCAGGTGTATGCCATTGTAAAGTACTTCTGTTTGGGCAATAGCGAGCCCCGGTACTACCAAACTGAACAGTAGTACCGCAATATTTTTCAAATTTATCATGCTAATTCTTTCTTAGTTAATATCCCGGATTATTTTCTGTGATATAAGGGTTAGAATTCACTTCATTGATAGGAATCGGCAACCATTCGTGCTTATTGGTGACGAATCCTTTAAAGTCATCTGCCGATATGAACTTCTTGAAGTTAGGATCGGATTCCTGCAACTCTGTAAAACGGCTGGCTAGCTTGCCCCAACGGAGCAAATCATAGAAACGATGCCCTTCCAAAGCAAATTCCAGGATTCTTTCATTCTGAATATCAGTCATGGTTACCGAAGGGAGTTCGCTCATGTTGACACGTCCGCGTACTTTATTTACCGCCTGCAAGGGAGTCATGTTTGATGCTTGCGTGCCACCGCTAACGATAGCTTCCGCATACATCATCAACACATCGGCATAGCGGATATAGCGCCAATTCACTCCATGGGCACGGGGCTGATTATATACATACTCCTTAACGCCTGCACCTACACCGACCAGTTTAGGAGTCCCGTCTGCTTCCGTTTGTGTAGGCATGGAACAATCAATCCCTTTTCTTATACCTGCTTTGAATGAATGTGCCAAAGGATTGGACACGGTAGCAAATCCTTCTTTTCCATTCTTTGCAGGATAAAGTTCTTCCCATTTATAACCGCCGGGACCTTCCAGACGTACAGGATTGCCGCCTGCATCATTTCTCAAATGAATGCTCGCATCCAAATCATTGAATATCATTGTGGAGAACATCCGGATATCCGTATAACCGTCCTTGTCTACCGAATTCACAAATGCGTTATAAAGCCAGTTATGTACTACGCCTTCATAACCTACTCCCGCCCCCGGTAACATCAGTCCACGTGAATCGAACGCCAAACCGGAAGTGGCAAGCCCCGGATTGAATCCTGCATTATCGACATCGCCTAAGAATTGAAACTCAAGGATTGATTCTTCATTATTTTCATGAGCGACATCAAAATTATCAGCATAATTTTTAGTCAGGTCATAAGTTCCGTACTTTCCGTCTATAACATCACCAAATTCTTTGGCAGCTTCACTGTAAAATGTAGTCTTGTCTTCACCATAATATTGTTCGATTCCACTACGGTAGAGGTAAGCTTTTCCCAATAAGGCGGCTGCGGAAGCTTTTGTCACACGACCGGCATTCTTGCTGTCCCAATATCCCTTCACGGGCAACAGTTCTTTCGCATGTGCCAGGTCTTCTTGAATAAAATTCCATACGGCAGCAGGTTTTTCCAAAGGACGGACATAGTCATCGCCATTGCGTGGCATCTGTCTGATGGGAGATATATTCCGGAAATTAATCAATAGGTAATAATGCGCAAATGCCCTCCAGAAATAAGCTTCCCCCATGTATGCGTTCCGCAGTTCCTCATTACCGCTGAAATCAACAGACGGGGCGGTTTCAATAATGTAGGATGCTTGAGAAGCAGTGGTGTACATCAATGTATAAGGTTGCTCGATAGTGTAATAACTGGCATTTAAGTCGGCACCAAACATGCCCGGTTTGCCATAATCCGAATTGGACGATGCCTCGTCGGAGCGGATTATCGTTGTTTTAGAGCCGGAAGCTCCCAGGCAGCGTTGCGTAGACATATATCCGTACATGGTCATCACTGCGTCATTAACAGCGGACGGACTGGTGAAATAAGCTCCCATACTCGGCTGGTTCGGATTAATTGCCAGGTCATCAAAGATACCGTTGCATCCATGTAATATCAAGCCGCCCGCCAAGATAAATGCGGCATATACTTTCTTATAGTTTTTCATATTAATCATATTTTTAGTTATCAGAATGAAGCGTTAAAACCAAAAGTGAATGTCCGGGCATTAGGATATGAACTGATGTCAATGCCACGTGAGAACAATACATTTGAACTAACTTCCGGGTCATAACCGGAGTATTGGGTCAACGTAAACAGATTTTGTACGCCTGCATAAACACGCAGTTTATTGAACCGGATTGCTTCCAACCACTTTTTAGGCAGTGAATAGCCTAACTGAAGGTTTTTCAGACGTAAATAGGAACCGTCTTCAATATAAAATTCACTCGGCAAGGAGTTTCCGCCACTAGTGTTTTGGGTTTTCATAATAGGGATTCCTGTATTCCTATTTGTTTTCGTCCATCCATTCATAGCCTCTTTGACTACATTATTGGAATAATCAAAATAATAGGTGTACTTTTTCTGATTGAATATATCATTTCCCTGCACTCCCTGAAAGAAGACAGTCAAATCAAAGTCTTTGTATTCCATGTTGATGTTCAAACCGTATGTGAAGTCAGGGATAGGGCTACCCAGAATAACTTTATCATTTGCATTGACTACTCCATTCTTGTCCGTATCCGCAAATATGAAATTTCCTTCCGCATCAAAACCGTCAATCTTATAGCCATAGAATGAACCGATAGCTTCTCCTGGCATGGTAATGGAAGCTGCATCATTAAAATAGCTGGACATTGCTCCGGAAGTAATCGGCTGCACGTTTTCTCCCAATGATAATACTTTATTCTTCAACGTTGCGATATTGAATGTTGCATCTATATGGAAGTCTTTCGTCAATTGTTTCCTGTAATTCATCATAAACTCCCATCCTGTGTTTTTTACGGAAGCTGTATTAACGTAGGGTTTTTCACGTGAACTGTTGATTTCAAAGATTTGCCCGGAAGACAGGTTCAAGTCTATCTGTGCCAACAAATCTACGTTCTTTTTCACGAAATAGTCTAATGACAAGGTCAAGTCGTTGTTGAAGAAGCCCAGTTCGATACCAATATCTGTGGTTTTGGCAGTTTCCCATTTCAAGTCTTTCGATTTCAGATAGGCTGCGCGTCCTGTCACATAACGTTCACCGCCTACTGTGTAAGGAATAGGTCCATAAGCTATCGCGTCAAAATTATAAGGATTGAGGAAGTTGGCACCCAACTCACCGTAGCTAGCTCTGATCTTCAATTTGCTC
>NC_021017.1:419491-424472 GCF_000210075.1 Bacteroides xylanisolvens XB1A | reverse complement strand
ATTTTTCCTGGTGCACATTCCATCCGGCAGAGACAGAGGGGAAGTAACCTACTCTATTGTCTTTATGGAATTTGGAAGATTCATCCCGGCGGATACTCAAGGATAGCAGATATTTATTATCATAATCGTAGTTCACACGGGCGAAGAAAGAGAGCAATGCTGCATTACTGTCGCCTGCCGAAATCTTACCATCTTCATTTTGGAATCCGGTAATATCCGTTCCTCCCAAATCGTTAATGGTAGAGTTGGTCATGTAACGATAGTATTCTCTCATCCAGCTTGTTCCTAATAAAGCGTCTATTGAGTGACGGTTGAATGTTTTGTTGTAAGTCAGCAAGTTATCAATCGTATAAGTGAACTCTTCACCTCTTGTTTCCGATACACTGTTACGTGTGTTGCCATAATCTTTATCGGGAGTTCCATCCGAGTTCCACTTTGTATAGAACTCGGGGGTATGGGTGTAATTATGCTTATTGCTATAATTTCCACTTAACGATAATTTGTATTTTAAGCCGCCCCAAATATCCAGTTGGGCATTTAAAGAGCCGATTAAATCCGTCACTTTATTAAACTGGTCTGTATAATGTAACGGGGCTATCTTATTCTGCGCCTTGCCATCTTCGGGGTTGATGTAATAATCAGGGCCACCAGAGGTAAACCGTCCTTGTTCATCATAAATAGGTAACGTTGGTAAAGCTATGTTGAAAGCTGTTGTAGGAGTTTTATCCTTATGCGTCAGTCCGAGAGTTTCGGAAAATGAGAAACGTCCTTTTTTATAAGAGGTATTCAGGCGGAAGTTATAACGTTTATAATCCGAATAAATCGTCATACCGGTTTGGTCAAGATAACCAAGGCTTGTGCTGAAAGTAGAGTTGTCCCCACCCCCTGCGATACTGGCATTCAGATTCCATACCGGAGCAAACTGTATCCATTCTTCTGACCAGTCGGTATTCAGGTTCGGATTGGTGGGATTGTCATTCTCCGGTGCATGAGGCAAGCCACTGTTATCTGCCACCATATTGGCAAACTCTCTCCATTCCGATGCATTGAGGAACTCCGGAATATTAGTCGTTTTCTGGAAAGCGAACGAACCGTCTATCTGAATGACGGGCTTACCGGACTTTCCTTTCTTGGTAGTAATCAAAACGACCCCATTGGCGGCACGTGAACCGTAGATAGCGGCTGCCGCACCGTCTTTCAGTACTTCGATAGATTCAATATCATTGGGATTCAATGAGCTTAATCCGGCATTACTGAATGCTCCATCAATGACATACAGAGGTTCGGTAGCGCCAAAAGAAGCGGCACCGCGAATCACGATGTTTACATCTGCCCCAGCAACACCAGCTTGCTGCACGATGTCTACACCCGGTGTACGCCCCTGTAAGCTTGAAGCAACATTAGATGATACCTGTTTGCTGATTTCCTGAGAAGAGATGGAAGCAACGGCACCTGTCAGGCTTGATTTCTTCTGCACGCCGTAACCAACTACTACGACTTCATCCAGTACTTCGGTGTCGTCCTGCAATTGGATAGAATATGAGTTCTTATTCCCAACCTTTACTTCCTGTGTTTTATAACCAATATAACTGACAGCCAGAAGAGCGTCTGCCGGAGCATCCAATGTAAAGTTACCATCTACATCTGTCACAGTACCTGTCCCCGCTCCTTTCACCAATACACTGGCACCAATTACTGGTTCGCCTTTGGTATCTGTCACGGTTCCCGTTATTTTCTTTGTTTTTTGGCTCCCTTGTGATGTAACGGGAGCTTCTTTTGCTTTCAAATATATTTTCTTCTCTCCAATTTCATAAGCTACATTTGTACCTGCGAATAAATCATCCAATACTTTAGAAAGGTCTTTGTCTTTTGCCTGGACAGAAACAATCCGTTCGGGATTGACAATCGTACGGCTATATGCTACCGTAAGTCCTGTCTGTTTAGTAATGAGCGAAAAGACTTTCTCCAACTTGACTTGTTGAAGATTCATTGTTATTTTCTGAGCCGACGCCGCAAGACTTACAGCAAAGCTCAATAACAATACAAGCAATACTTTGTTCTTCATACTTAGTTTGTTTAAAGTTATAAATAGGTTCTTAATCTCTTTGTATTTAGTGGACACACGAGATTAAGAAGCGGGTGAGGGAAAAAACGTTTTTTTCTGAAGTTTTTTTATTTCCAATAAATTTTCGTATGATAATACATTAGTTTTCAGCAAGATATAGTTTAGTTTTTATTTGTAGGAAAATGGGATATAAAAAGAAAAGTCCTTCCGGATTTTATTTTCAGAAGGACTTATAACAATAGATTCGTGTTCTTGGCAATTCGCTAGAAACAGTCTTTTGTGATAGTGACGGTATCCTGTTCACATAGTGACGCTATACTTACCGGATACCGTCACTATCACAAAAGGATAGCGTCACTATATTTTTTGCAATCTAGTAAAGTTCCTGATTCACCAATTCGTCAAAGAGCTTTGCATATTTCTCTGCGACTGCTTCCGCAAACTTCTTTCCTTTTTCTACGGAAGCTCCACGTGGATCGCCAACACCGGTATCTTTAGATACTTTCCCCCAGTTCCTGGGAATCCATGCTACTTTTTCATTCAAAGATTGTATGGCAAAAGTTTTATATTCTCCATTCCCTGCTTCTTCAAGATTGACTAATTCGGGGTGATAGTGCATCATTACGGATGTCTCGACTTCATCTGCATGGTCACCCGGATTTTCAAAATAGTCCTTTACCTTTAACACGGTGTACCATTCACTCGATGCTATCAGGAAGTCAGGATAGTCTACCGACAAATCACGAATCATACTTTTAAAAGTATTGCCTCCATGCCCGTTGATAATAACCAATTTTCGGATACCTTGAACATAAAGGGAAGAAACAATATCAGTCAGTATTGCTTTCTGTGTTTCATAACGCGTATGGATACAGAAGGGAAGTTCCCGTTGTCCCGGATTTTGTGAACCCATGCCGATGGGTGGCATAACCATGCAGTTCACGCCATATTTCTGTTTAGCTATCAATGCAGCATCAACTGCTACATCATGGGAAAGAATACAATCTGTCATATATGGCAAATGCAGATTATGAGGTTCAGTAGCTCCCCACGGCAATATCACAATATCATATTTCCTGTCTTTTACTTTTCCATAACAAGATACGGATAAATCCACTTCTTTATTCATATACCCCATTTATTTCTAATGATTATATTATTTCATTTTTACTATCACTTCTTTCTTATCTTCATTATACTCAAACTTCACCGGAGCGATTTTCTCTAAATCCATTAATACTTTCTCTAATAATGTATTGTCCGAAGTCAATGTATAGACATACTTCAAAACGTTTTCATCTTCGACTTTAAACTCTACATTATACCAGCGGTTCAATATTTTAATGACTTCCGGCAACGGGGTATCTTTAAATACTATCACATTCTGTTTCCACATCGATAGGCGTTGCATATCGTTCATTTTGGAAATAGTACACTGCTGGTTATCTTTGTTGTACACTAATCTTTCGCCGGGTTGCACCGGGTATTTCTTTTCCGTAGGAAGGGTAAGATTAATATTTCCTTCATCCAGACATACTACTATATCCTTATTCTCCGGGTAATCCTGTACATTGAAAGAAGTTCCCAATACATGAATTGCCGGTCCACTTAAATTGACTATAAAAGGACGGTTCTTATTTTTAGCTACTACGAAATAGGCTTCTCCTTCAAGATAAACTTCCCGGGTGTTCAAAGCAAACTTCTTCGGGTATCTTAGTTTCGAATCAGAATTGATATATACTTTTGTTCCGTCCTGAAACATGATTTGTATGCGTTCTCCTTTATCTACCACCACTTCCTCATATTCGGAAGTGCCGAACAGGTCGACTTTTGAGTTCAGTTGTATATAAAGTCCGACAATTAAGACAACAGGTATCAATACGGCTGCAACTCGGAAACAGACACGCTTCAACTTCTTGATGCGAATGTTCTTCCGTATCTGTTCTAATATTTTCTTTGAAGGAATATCATGGTCTACATACAAGTCTGCATACTCATTTTTTATCAGTTCGGAATCCCGTGTCATAGCGGCTTCGAGATAGTCGCTACCTTCTTCCGTGGCAAACCACTCTGCCACATATTTAGCATCTTCCGGGCTGGCAATTCCTGCCAGAACTTCTTCTATTTGTTTATCAGTAGGTCTATTCATTTTTATCACTTTATTAAATGGACACTCAAAAAGGTCATTAGTGTGGTAAATGCAACAATTATTAACATCTTACTTAGATGGATACGGAGAAGTTTCAACGCTTCCGAATAATGCGTCTTGATAGTATTTACGGATAAATTCATCCGTTCTGCAATTTCTTGATTTGTCAGTTCCTCCTGTACTTTCATCAAGCAAATATCCCGTTTTTGCGCAGGAAGCATATCCACAGCTTTATAAAAACTGGACATCAACTCTTTTTTCTCCAGTTTTTCTATCAGATTATCTTCGTAAGGCGAAGCGGATTGTGCCATCTCATAGTTCTTTGCAATCGCGCTGTTTTCATTACGAATCAAGTTCAAGACATGATTTTTTGTCATCGTAAAGAGATAGTTCTTTAGGCTGATTCCCACACGTAGTTCTGAACGAAATTCCCACAAACGGCTAAAGACATGTTGCACTACATCTTCTGCCATATCAGAACTCATTAAATAACGATAGGCTAATACATATAATAGTTTATGATACCTTTCATAGGCTTGGGTGAAAGCTCCTTCATCACCTTGTTCAATCAAGGCGAAGAGTTTCTCATCATCTGTATCAGTATATTGGTCAATCTTGTTTTTCATTCTTCGGATTTTGTTTACTTGTTTCCAAAAGAACTAAATGTTTCTCTCTTTATGAAGAGCAAATGTAGCAAATTCCTTAGAAAACCTAGAGGTATTTACGAAAAAAGTCCCCGATTAACAATCCCCATTAAAATGAGGAAC
>NC_021017.1:400253-419100 GCF_000210075.1 Bacteroides xylanisolvens XB1A | reverse complement strand
ATGAGGAACCGTTAATCAAGGACTACTCCACTAACTAATTAACAATGTATTATAAATGATAGGTAACAATTCTTTCTTCGGGTGAATCGATCCAGAGGCGCCATACTCCTTCCGACACTTTCTCCGGTGTTCCGATATTTGCTTTAGGTGGACGACGGCTTTTGATGGTCAGATAGCCTTTCCCTTCTGTTGCTTTCACTTTCATCGTTTTGCTGTTCATATAGACATGGATATTGCCATTTGGAGTGGGGACAGTGCCTTCCATCCATTTCAATCCTCCCAACACAGGAGCAATAGCAAACTCTTTATATCCTTCTTTTACAGGTTTCACTCCCAGATAATATTTGCCCAACAGGTAGATAGGACTCGCTCCCCAGGCATGGCACAAACTCTTTCCATAAGGACGGCCATACATGGCAAGATGTTGCGTTCCGGTTTCTTCCGGGTTATATTTTTCCCAGAAGGAGGTAGCACCTTCCTTTAACATTCCTCCCCAATAGGCTTTCATTTCTTTCATTACAGCATCCTGTTCGCCAAGAGCACAAAGTGCTTCCAGTTCGTAAAAACGCATATAGGGAGTCGTTATTTTCAGAATACTGTCATTCAGCAGAACAGACTGTTTAATGGCTTGTTGCTTATCTTCATTCAAATATTGAAAGAAGACAGAAAACATATTCGCATAGCGGGTGACCGCATCACTTTGCTGACCGTTGACACAGTTATGTACAAATGCCTGTTTCTGATTATTCCAGAAGGCAGGTTCTAACTTTGCTTTCAAAGCAGCAGCCAGTTTCTCGTATTTCTGTTTGCCATTGGCATCTCCAACCAATTCCGCACACAAAGCCATCGTTTCCAGACTTCTGCAAAATAAGATTTGTTCAAAAGAGAGTTCGCCTTTTTTATCCAGATAGCCGTCTGCCCAGTCCACAAATACCCAGTCACCGGTCATACCTTCTACCATGCCATTCTTATTGGTACGTCCCAACACGTAATCCATCATTGTTTGCATACGTGGATACAGTTGGTTGACAAAATGGCGGTCGCCACTATACATATAATAGTCATATACGCTAAGGAACCAGTAGAAAGTATAGTCCATGATTGTATTACTGTGGCTGGTTACAGGATCCTTGCCACGAAGTAACCAGATTGTACGTTTGACGGATTCGTTATCAAAGAAAAGATAATAATTCATCAAATAACTTTGGATGGCATCGCCACTCCATACCCAACGGTCACGTTTGATACCGTCAATGAAGAATTCGCGGGTAGTGAGATGCATGGTGTATGCGCCAACTTCCCAAATACGATTCAGTTCTTCATCATTGCAACGAAAATTTCCACGGTATTCTTCAGGAAGATATTCATATTGCATGGAGACTTCTCCAATCTGTACACCCGGCTCGTGAGTTACATAGACATAGCGGAAGGCTTTACTGTTCTCCAATGTATATTCGTTTTCAGAATTACTCAAAGGAGAAGTGCTGCGGATGGCGAGGTCGGTCACTTGTCCCGGTTCGAGCAAGAGTTTGTCTAATGTTTCGCAATATGCTTTATCTTTTGCTTCTTCCGGGCTTTCACCATAATAAATTTCTATTTTTCCTTTTCCGGAAAGATTCTTCAATGTGATAAATCCGAATGTTTCTTTTCCAAAATCATAAAGGATACCTCCTTCAGACTGTTCTGACTTCGTAACAGGTTGCTGCGGTTCATGCATCAGACTGAATTGGGAAGGACGTTGGGTAGCTCCGTCAAAGTTCCAGCATCCAGCATCCATATAGATAGTGGCAGATGTGTCACTGGCTTTTCCGCTCTCGTCAATCCATTCTTTATCTTCGTAAGTCACACGCCAGGAAGAGTCTGAATTCACTGTTTTTCCCTTCACATAAATAGTGGGAGGAGTAGCCTGATTCCAGACTTTAATGTTCAGATTATGTTTTCCGGCCGGAAGCAACATGGTTTCCGGCATACCGAACTGGAGCTTTCCATCCAGTTTGACGTTGTACTTTCCTTCGGCAGCAATAAAGATTTCTTCCGGCTCGGAAAGATTCAGTTGCTTGCTGAATTCTACGACAACATAATGACTGTCCGTTTTCCAAAAAGGAGGAAAAAATGCACCTCGTTCCGTACGACGGTTATTCATTTGATTTCCCAGCCAGATTTCGTAGTCTCCCGGATACCATATCCAGGTCTGGGCAAATGTGCTGCTTGCCAAAGACAAGGCACTAAGCAATATCATATATTTCTTTTTCATTTTTCTTTCTATTACTAACAAACTGAATCATAAGAAATAATTCGTTCCACAGTGGTTGACGTTTAGTTCCACATCTGTTTCCCTTTAGTTCTACAATTGTTTTCCTTTAGTTCCATATCTGTGGAACGAATCACGTATTACAGTTAAATGACTTGTCAATACCTACTGAATATTTAGTAAATCCTTATATCCTGCTTCCAGTCCCGCACGTTCACGAATAACACTATCCACTTTCGGGCCATTGTTTTCCCATACATTTCCCGGACCATTGGCATTTTGCAGATACTTCTCTCCTTCTGTCCAATTATCACGTACAGTAATAAAGGAAGAACCTTCATCCGTATAAAGATAGAACCAGTGATTAGGATCGTGTACATACCCCGGCTTATAAATACTATGCACGCAATTCTCCGTTACATAACTTTTCGGCTGCGAACCGAGTGTGTAAATACCTGCCACATCATACATGTGTTTCGCATAATGATGAATCAGATTGGCATGTACTCTGTTATTACGCATACAATTCACAGTTTGCGTCCATCCCCAACCAAGGCTGATGCCACTATAAGGCACTTCACTGATTTCATTATGTTCGATATTGACGTCCCCTACATATCCCGCAGCAATGGCAAGGCATCCCCAATCTTCATTGCCTATTTCCGTGAAATAGCAATTATTGATATGTTGCTGTGTGCATACTTCCCGACGGTCAGCAGGGTCGTATGGCAAATGCGTTTCATGGGCAGCCGGAGAAAAACTGCCGACTAACAGACCATTTCCGGCAATATCGCGGAAGAGACAGCCACGAACAACACCGCCTTGCACCGCTTCTTCATAATCCAATCCGGTTGAGCCTAAATGCTCGAACCGGCAACGCTCGAAATCAATCTGCCTTGCAGCAACCACACGAACAGCAGCTGCGGGACGTCCCAACCATCCTTGGTTATCCAACGGATGATTCAAGTAGTTCCGTTGCATTTTCGGATCAATCCGGTAACCATCTGTCAGATACATACCTGCCTGAAGAGGTACATGTCCTTTTTCTGACGGACGCATCCACGTAGTATAGGAAAAAGTAATTTTCTCGAAACGAATATGACACACAGGACGATCCAAAGTTCCTTCCACCCGTACTAATGTCTCAACAGCAGGCACGATCACTTCCGCCTCCTGCATCTTCTCTCCTTCCCGTGGATAATAATATACTTTACGGGCATCTATATCATGATACCATTCTCCGGGTACATCCTGCAATTCGCGGGCATTTGTCAGATAGAAAGCAGAATTATGTCCGTCCGTCGTCACCATCGGACGCGGCCAGGGATGCTCAAACTGAATCCGGCTTTCCGGTTGATGAAAACGTATTGCCGCGCTATCTCCCTGCACTTCAACTGAACGAATCCGAAGATTGGCAACACACCACATCTGGTGTAATACCATCTCGGCATATTTAGCTTTCAAATTCCCTTTATTATCAATAAGTCTGCGAATGGAAACTGCAGGTACATAAAGAATTTCATTCTTCTCATCCACACTGCAAATGCGATTCATCTTTTCGAAATCTTCCACATCACGGGCACGAACTGCCTTTTTTCCATTCACCCACAACTGGCGGAAATCCAATGGACGTCCTTTAAATGCCGGGACATCTGCTACCCAAACTTTCCCTTGCTTCTTCCAGCCATTTATGCTGATTCCCCCACTCAATATCACCTTTTCATCGCCTACCGAACGAATGACTGTGGGCGATTCCTTGGTTCCGCTATCTTCCGGACGGATAAAAGCCGGTTCATAGAAGGCATACGTTCCACCTTCCATATAGATTGTGATTCCACCTTGAATACGGTTATCCTCTGTCCTGCGCCATTCTCGTGCTTGTCGCAAGGCAGAAGTCAGCGTGGCTTTAGGAGATTGACGAGTTCCGTCGTTGAAGTCACTGCCCTTGGGAGAAATCCATATCTCACCGGCCAATAGCCAGTGACTGCACAAGATACATATAGCCGTTAAAAATAACTTTTTCATGATTTTTTTCATTTCTGTATACTAAACAATCCGGATTATCTGGCAAGAGGCATCCATACAGTCATTTCTCCCTTTCCTCTGTTTCCCCAGGCATAATAAGGAATCAAGCGGATATTTACTGTCTTTTCAGCCTGAACAACCGGCCGGTAAAGCACTCCTTCCCACGAAGTTGCAGATGCCAGACGTGCCATTCCTTCAAGTGCAACAATCGGACTGCCTTCAATTGTGATTTTTTTCGGAGTTAGTTTTATATCAGCGGGAATCAATACGTTATCAATCTTTTCCCCGTTTGCAATATCCATACTTTCCAGACAGTAAACCAACGGTCCGCGCTTCACAACCGCCTGATTACGAATCTCCTCTGCTAACGGATGGGCTTCGAGCAAACGGACAGGCATATCCATCACCAGCTCCACTACATCCCCCTTCTTCCATGTACGATTTACTTCCGCATACGAATTTGCCTTTGCATTGGTTTGCAGCGGCTGTCCATTCACCGTGAGCGTAGCCTTTTCGCACCATTCAGGAATACGCAAGAAGAGCGAGAAAGCACCCGCCTTACGAGGAACTCTATCCAACGTTACACGTACCTTTCCTTCCCAGGGATAATCCGTCTCTTGTGTTAATGCCAGCTCTCCTTTGTCTTTCCAAGTCGTAGTCAGCGTATTTGCACCATACAAGTTACAGTAAATGCCTTCCGGACTCAATGTGTAGGCGTAATTCTGTGCCTGACACAATGTACGCAATGTATTCGGCGGGCAGCAGAAACAACTGATATATTCCGTCCGTTCTTTCGGCCAGCGAAGCGTGTAAGGAAGATCGGCACTGATACGAAGTGGATTGGTATAGAAATATTTCTTTCCGTCCAGACTGATACCGCTCAATACACTATTATAAAGACAAGTCTCTACAAGATCAGCATATTTCGCATCCCCTGTCACTTCCAGCATACGCCAGTTGAAAAGCATATTTCCGATATTGGCACATGTTTCATTGTGCGCTGTACTATTCGGCAACTGATAAGGACGTCCGTAGCTCTGATGTACCTTCTGAATACTATCCGGCTCATAGCAAGTCCCGTCCGGTGACGTTCCATCATAAAGAGCACCACAAGCTCCGGTCACGTACATCTTCCGGGTGACAATATCATTCCAGATACTAGTCAGATTTTTCATCAATTGCTGTTCGCCTGTCTCGGCATATACATCCGCTACTCCTGCATACAGATAATTTGCACGTACGGCATGCCCCATTGCACGATACTGGTCACGGAAAGGAATACGATCCTGATTATCATCCGTTCCGTTTTCCACCATACCGCGAATATCAATCAGGTTCTTCGAAAGTTCCAGATAACGGGGATTTCCTGTGGCACGATACATTTCGACCACTCCCATATAATGTGAAGGGCAAATGGCATTACGAGCCAGTTCGGCAGAAGCCGTTTCGTAAAAGTGGCAAAGAAAATCCGTTGCTTTTACGGCAGCATCAAAAAGAGTAGTCTTTCCGGTGGCACGACGATGCACAATACCCGCCATCATCAGGTGTCCCAAGTTATATGTCTCAAAGTTCAGCCGATTGGCAAAAGCTCCTTTTTCATTCTCGTCACCTACTTTCGTTCCGATGACCGTTTGTTTATGCTGATCCCCTAATGCATGAGAGTCAATACCTTTATTCAGTTCTTCGATAACAACAGGCGTATGTATATAACCGTCTGCACGTTGGGCTTTTACGACACAAGTAATAAAGTTATCCATTAACTTATCCAGTTCCAGATCTTTATTGACAGCATAGACAGAAGCCACACCTTCCATCCACTTATACATATCTCCGTCATGGAACGGAGGTCCCCAATGTTCACCCTTGCACACACCGGCAGCAATCTCAAAATTACGGAAACCGTGAGAGATCTCCGGCGTGTTCCAAGTGTTCCACATACTTTGCAGGGAAGTCCGGCTAAATACCTGAAAGCGATCTCCCCAGAATCCATCTGTCCAATGTACGGCACTGATTCCGGTATTCGCCATCTTCGCAAAACGGCTCTGACTCATATCCGTCAATCCATTGCTTTGCGCAAGTGCTCCCGTAACGGAGGCGGAAGCTAAAAGAAGTAACAGTTTTATCTGTTTCATTAATATGGATAATTTAAAATTTACACAATATCTTTATAAAAAGACGTGATTATCCGTATTTTGTACTCAATAAAACGAAAGCGAAGATTGCTAAGCAACCCTCGCTTTCAGTAAAAAAAGATCTGTATTAATCTTTATTTCTTATTTATCAGGTGTATAATTCAACTCCGCCTTTCTCGCCTGCGAATGTTGAAATTGTCGTGCAACCTTATACTCATGTCCGTCTTTTAATAAATAACTCCCTGTCTGCTTAAACCAAAAACCGACATTCGCATCTATACATTGCTGCCGGATATCCAATACCCACTCGTAGTCACATACTCGGACTTCTTTGCCTGACTCTCCTCCTGCAACTACCTGTTCCACCCACTCTCCCAGCTCACCTCTGAAATCAATCCGACTAAGAAGCGGCTCGCAGATAATGATTTTATGTTTAATAGAGATTTCTTTATAAATAGGTAAACGATAATCCACTCTATCTTGGTTCTCCATCGTGCAGCAGATGGTCACATTGTCATAGCCATCTCCCCAATCGGGAGGCAGACACTGTTGCAACCGGTCTATCCGCTTAGTGATAAAGAGGAAACGAAGATCCTGCCGTATCCGCATCATCTCCCACGCTTCGGCACGCCATTCATCCGCATCTTCAATGAGAAAATCTGAAGTAAAACAGGTATATACCAAATTCCCCGAAGGTATCTTATACGTACCATTCTTTTTACGCTGCAAGGGTAAATCGAATTTTTCTGTCTTTGTCACCACCGAACTGTCTTTTCCATATTTACCATCCGTCCGATATACATAGCAATGACGGCAGCCCTCACTCAATTTGTGACAGCCGTGCCAAAGATTCCACATTGAAGCTTTTTCACCCATCTCCTTTTTTCTTCAAAAAATATATTTAATATTACATATACATAATTATAAAAAGAGTGCACCTTATTCTTTATCAGAAAAAAGGTGCACCAAAACACAAACAAAACAAACAATAGAGCGACCTTCACAGGCAGCCGATCCACGAGGGATCTTTATCTTAATCTGCCCATCTTGACAAGGGCAACATTCACATTTTCAGATCATGTAATTCAGAGCATCACAGCAGAAATTTTCGCCCTCATGCTGCTTATATGTCATATACAAATATTATTATACAATTTGCTCTATTAAACCCGATGTCACTTTACAAAGATAACACTATTCTATGTATTTCTATGAAAATGCCCAAAAAGAATTATTCTTTTTCTCATTCCAAACTTTAGCTATAAGCCAAAACATACAAGCTGAATGTCTAATATCCATCATTTCACATATCGCTCCAGCCCTTCCTGCAGGAACTCCATATATTTTGGAATATCTTCATTATATGCATACGACTTATTCAACGGATTACCATCATTATCCAGCAATACATAAAAAGGTTGGGCATTTGCTCCAAACTTCACCCGTTGCAGATAGCTCCATTTATCGCCTACTGTTCGTAAAGTGCGTTCCGTTCCATTCTCCACAACATTTATAGGCTCATTCAATGGAGTTTTATCATCCACATACAAAGAGATAAGTACATACTCATCATTGATGATACCACCCACTTTACTATCTGTCCATACAGCCGTCTCCATCTTACGACAATTCACACAACCATATCCGGTAAAATCAATCATCACAGGCATTCCCTGTTGTCGTGCATACTCCATACCTATTTCATAATCCTTGAATTTGGGGTGGACCTCATTCGAATATAAATTAAAGTCCTGTGTCATCACAGGAGGAGCAAATGCACTGACAGCTTTCAAAGGTGCCCCCCAAAGTCCGGGAATCATATATACAGCAAATGCTAAAGAAACAAGCGCAAGAAAGAAGCGCCCCACGCCTACCCTGTTTTCATCACCGTCATGCGGAAACTTGATCTTTTCCAACAGATATAACCCCATTAGTCCGAAAATCACAATCCATAACGCAAGGAAGGTTTCCCTATCCAAGATTCTCCAACCATAGGCTAAGTCCGCAACCGACAAAAATTTCAAAGCAAAAGCCAGTTCCAGAAAGCCCAATGTCACTTTAATTACATTCATCCACCCTCCTGACTTAGGCATTGATTTCAGCCACGAAGGAAAAGAGCAAACAGTGTGAATGGTAAAGCCAAAGCGATGGCAAAGCCTAACATTCCGATAGCAGGAGCAATCACGCTACCTGTCGTAGAAACCTGTACGAGCAGAAAGCCGATAATCGGCCCTGTGCAAGAGAAAGACACCAGAGATAACGTAAACGCCATCAAAAAAATACTTAATAGGCCACTCGTCGCTTCCGCTTTGCTGTCCACTGCATTGCTCCATTTAGAAGGTAAAGTAAGTTCAAATGCCCCAAAGAAAGAAGCTGCAAAAACAACCAACATCAGGAAGAAAAGGATGTTGAATACGGCATTTGTTGATAAAGCGTTCAATGCACTGGCACCAAATATTAAAGTAATTGCTAATCCCAGTGTTACATAAATCACGACAATTGAAGCACCATAAGTCCATGCATCCCGAATCCCTTTCTTCTTATCCTTGTTTCTTTTCAGGAAAAAACTCACAGTCATAGGAATAATCGGCCATACGCAGGGAGTGAACAAAGCCAATAATCCGCCAAGAAATCCAGTGACAAAGACATACAACCAAGATTTATCCTCTTGAGAATGTTCTTCACCTAACACTTGCAATTCATTGATTACCGGTTTCCAAAGATCACTTTCCGATTGCTTCTCTACCACATTTACCGGAGCCTCTTCTTTCCCTTTTGCAACTATTAAATCTGCTTCTGCTTTTTTCCCATATTTAAAAGGAATTTGAGTCGGAGGTAAACAGCTCTCATCGTTACAAGCTCCAAACTCCAGAAACCCATCCATAAAGTAATCATTTCCTGTAAATTTCACTTTTTGGATAAACTGTACCGTATCTTCAAAATAGCGCACATTCATCTCGAACATCTTATCATAGATGCTGATTTCTTTTCCAACAGGTTGCAATTTACCCATTGTTTCTACATGATTACTCGCATTGATGTTGAAAGTAGCGGAAATAGGCCCATCATCCCCTAGCCCGGTCGAATACACATGCCATCCTTTCTCTATCGAAGCAGTAAACACGATTTCCGCTTCCGTTTCAGATGTCATTTTCAACTCATTTTTGAACTTTACAGGCTCTTTGATTTGTGCTTGTATATTCCCGATTGTGTACCAACTCAATAATAAAAATAAAATAATTCTCATTTTTCTAAGTTCTAAATTATAATCTATTATACAACAAATTTATTTCACTGTTCATATTCTATTGTGGTCGTTGGTCCCTTATATCTTTCAGCATCTCTATATATTCTGGAGAAGGATTCTTATTAGAAGTATCTGCATTTGATGGCGGGGGTATCACTTTGATGAATAAGAAGATACAGAATATTACCCAAATAAGATTTATTGCTAAAAAAATCCAAACTTGTTTCATACGTTGTCGTTGTTTTTCTTTAGTTTCATTACGATATTTATCAGCAATAGACAAATATCGTCCATCGCTAACAAATAATCTATGAGCAGCAAAAGTGAATATAACAGCCAAAAGTATACCTAACTCTTCATTGTTTTGTACTTCCAATGAATGTAATACTCCAACTATTGGGCCAACAAAAACAAAAGTAAACAATGAGGTCGGTAGTAATAACCCTGCTACTTCTGGCGACCGCTTTTCTCCCCACAATCTAAGCTGCCATATATATGTTCGATAAAACAGATATTCATATATCTCATATATTTGTTTAAGTATATTCATTCTCAATACATTTATGAAGCAAAATGGGGATGCTCTCACTAACACCTTATCGAGAAGCATCCCCTTTAACTTAAGAGAAAATTTATTTCACAAGAGATTTAGTCTTACTAATATAAGTTTTCTACTTCCGGCTTGTTGTAAATGAGCGAGCCAAAAGTTCCCGCAGGGCGTTTCAAAGGTACAGATGGTACTCTGATGATTTCATCTTTTGAAGAACGTGTCAAACCAGCTCTTCCACTACGTTTCACAGGTTCTCCTGTAGTCGGATCCACCCCTTGAACATCGCATAGTGCCCAATATAATGGATAATTGAAATCAAAATTGTCCCAATCTCCGAAAGCATAAGGGAATACATTATCAATATCATCTTCATAGCTTGAGTTTTGATTATTCAACATGACATCCGGGTCAATACCGTCAGCATAATCTCCCCAGTCTTTTGCATTGAAAGAACGGAAAGTAATTGGAGCAAATTCATAATATTTATTTCCATATTTATATTCTTGCACTTCCATTCCTACGTTCTTTCCTTCCGTGCGGCTACCAAATAATTTCACAGGAAAATCTATGCCTCTTAATCCACTAATTATCAATTCACTGGCGGAAGCCGTTTCTTCCGAACAGATGATTCTTACAGATTTAAGATTTAGATCATCACCATCTCCAAAACGGATATATTCATCTGCACCGGAATTACGTTGCATTCTCATAAATACATTCGAACGATGTGATGTACCAGCGATAGAAGCGGCTAAATAACGAGCTAATTCAACAGAACCTCCATTGTTAAAACGTAAATCCAAAATCAAATCTGTGATGCCCTCTGTCTTGAACTGTTGAATTACATATTTCAAATCTTCCTCAAAATTCAAATCAAAACCTAGATAAACTAAATAACCGATATTGAATTTATTCTCTTTTTTGTCTTTGATAAACATTGAATTCAAGATAGGACTATTATTGTAACTACCAGTGGTTAATGTAGTAGTTCCATCCACCAAATCATAGCCGCCCCGGTTTTCATCAAAGATTTTACGCCTGTAGCCGATCTTAAAAGTTTCACCTCCACCTGCATAAAACAAAGTGCTCATATATTGCTGGTAATTACTCTTATTCAAAGTCGTACCATTCACAGCAACAATTACATCCCCCCGTCTCAATCCGGCTTTTTCAGCAGGAGATTCTAGATATACATATCCAATGGCTAATCCAATAGTTGTTTTATCCGGCATGTAAGAAGAGAAAAACGTTCCAAGTCCCGATCCTACAACACTTGTTGCACGAGTATTTGCACGAGTTCTACTGGAACCAGTTTCCATAATATAAGAATAGATATAACGCTTGCCTGCATTGACTGAAAATGCACGATAAGTTCCGCCATCCTCAATATTAGTTTTCATTGGTAAAAGATAAGTTGACAGAAAATTATCATAAGAAACCGATGCATAATCTACATCTAGTGTATTATATTCTTCTTTAAAGAGATAATGTTCCTTCAAATATTTATCCATATACTCATTAAGAGCTAGATCTTCTGCTGCTCCGGATCCTCCTCCTTGTGTGATAGTACATACTGTAACAGGAGTTTTATATCCCTCCACTTGCACAACCACAGTCAATACTCGCTCTTTTCCGGATTCGTTTTTATTAATTTTCACCTTTAATCCCCCTTTACCGGCAGCAGAGTTACCACTGGTATTAGTTATAGCAGCCCAATCTGCTCCTGTAGAATATTGCAAAGAAGGAGTCCATTTTCCAGAAGCCGTAAACGAAATCTCAACAGTCTCTCCATAAATAGAAGCCGTCTTTTCCGTTTCAGTACCAATCGCAGTGATTCCATTATCAGTATCACCGACATCTCCCCCGTCGTCGCTATCCGAACAATTACTGAAAGCAATCAGACACAAGGCAAGCAATACTATACTATAAAAGCTATTAAATAAGTTTTTCATCTATCATTATTATTAAATTAGAAAAATTAAAAAGATTATTGTGCCGGAGCTTCTACTACGGTTTTAGAAACCTCATAAAAACGTCCTTCTTCGTCCATCCAGGTTACATTGATATTAGTAGGTAATGTTCCATAAACACTTCCTGAATAAGTAGTTGTTTGTTTTACTCCGTTTTTCATTACATACCTGATTTGTTCATCATACATACCAGTCAGATAATCTGCCGGTCCGGCAAATACATAAAATACTTTGCAGGCAGCCTTAGGTTTCACAGTGTAAGAAACGGTATAGAACTTATCCTTTTCTATCTTGTCAATCGTCACTTCCGGCACACTGGCATTCCATAAATCCGGGTCTCTGTCTTTTCGCACGTAAGTAGGCTTCGCACTGGTGTATTCCTTCTTTGTTATGGTTGAAGAAGGGTTACCATCAGTATCAACTGCTATCATGAACAATACATATTCCGAATTAAATGCTATGTCCTCGATCACCAGTTGATGATTTTTCAGTTCAGCAGCAACAATTTCAGTAACATTATCATTCATAATTAATGCTTGTTTTACCATTTCTTCATTTCCCCAATACGGATAGCTTTTGAAATCACTCAATTTCATGTGAACATAACGGAACTTTTCCGGATTTCCAGTCGGGGTCAACGTTAAAGTCGTAGACACAGTTCCTGCCTCTATTGACACATCTACCGAAATTGATGAATTATAAGATATTTCTTTGGAATCAGCCTGTACTTTGACTAATGACCCGAGCTGCCCTTTCTCATTTAATGCTACTGCAATAAAAAAGCCTTTTGTTCCCGGTTCTAAAGAGGCTCTTTCAAAGTTTTCTACCTCTTTGGAAGAATCTCCATTTTTAATAAGATAGGAAATAACTTCCTTGTCGGTACCATAATTTGCCAGAGTTTGCTCCTTCATATAAGAATAATAGAACTTATAACAGTCAGTTCCGGGAGTAATAGTCGCACTTACACTTGAAACCGTAGTAACAACACTATTAATATTTATCGTCGCTGTCCCATCATACGTCAACGCAGGCACAGGAATCTCCACAGCTACCAGTTCTTCTGTTTTATACCCTTTTTCTTCTTTATAAGGAATAGCCCAAAGTACATACGTTGTTCCAGGTATTACCTTTGGAAGAAAATCTAACACCTTACCTTCCAACGGTCCGTTATAATCCGAATATTGTTTGGTTCCTCCCCCATAAGCCAGATCTTCAATCACTCTTTCAGGTGAATAATTCGGCTTATCTAAAATCCCTGTATAATAAACGTCGCAACCCTTTCTGATTGCAAAAACCGTTGCACCTTCAAACGTTATATCCGAAACCTTCAGTTCTACTGTTGCAGCAGTCTTAATCACGCTGGCAATCACGTCATCAGGCAAATATTCACTACCAGCTTCAGATGGAGGTACTGCCCAAATCATATATGTCTTTCCGGCTTCAGGATCCTTACCTATCAGTTCTGCCAATGGAACTTTATCAAGAGCTGCTGTCTTCATGTACATACGGGCAGCATATCCGTTCACTAATTCAGCTACGGCCTCTGCACTATATTCATTAATTTCCAGCACTCCCAAATAATACATTTCTACACCATTCGTCAAAGTAGTAGAAATCGTTTGACCTTCAACAGATATAGTAACAGGAGCCTCACCTATTATCACCGGAATCTCCGAGATTATGCTTTGCCCATTAGACGCAACAGCCATTATTGCCACTTTGCCCCCCGTTTCTGCATACTGATTCTCTGCAACAGGAGCAATAATAGTCAATCCCTTTCCTGTCAATGAAGCTTTCCAACCGTCAGGCTTTGTTACGGTATACTTAGAAATACCACTCATTTCAACCGAAATCAGTTTCTCCTCACCGTTTGCAAAATATTGTTTTCCCGATAATATTTCACATTTCAATTCCTTAGATTTCGACAACTTTAATATTGTGCCATCTTTCAGAGTGAAATATGCATAATCATCATCCTGACTTACTCCACTGAAAAGAGAGGTATCCCCCGTCCCTTCGCCGGATGCATACACACCCGTAGGTTCCCAAGTCTTTCCACCGTCTGTCGAAATCTCCCACTCTTTTGTATTCGTATTAATGCGAATTTTAGGAGCAGCAGCCGTCACGGGCATCATATTCCCTTCTCCATCTTTCAGGAATGTCTTCTTGCCGTCTGTACTGGTTATTCCCCAATAATAAACGCCATCTTCTTCGTTTTTTATCACAGTTATTTGCGGAGCATCTTCTCCGTTTTCACCATTACGAATAGTTACTTCCGTCTTATCTGAAAACTTAATTGTATAACTTCCGTCTTCATTCTCCAACACAGAAGCAATTGATTTATTTTGAGATAAAGCATCAGTCAGCGTCTTCAATGTGGAAATATCAGTTTGTACACTTTGCAAAGAAGCTTCTAACTTATCCATGCGATCTTCCAAACCGGAAATCGAATTCTTCAAATCATCGTCATTATAACATGACGAAAATGTCATAACACATACAGCCAGGAAACACATACATTTTCCTATGCCACCTAAAAATTGATTTCTTCTCATACCCATAAAAAGTTTAATGATTAGAGAAAAACCGCACGATAGATTTACACACTATCGTGCGGTAAATTAGTTTTGCCGATGTTTATTTGGAGTGAGGATGTTTACCTAATTTCTTCAAATCAAGATAAATAACACTTTCACTTCTCATGACTCCCGGAGTATTCACTTTCACTTGTTCATTAACAATCAATTTTGCAGGAACCCGGTTATCTTTCTTCACTACTTGAGGTTTCGCTATTCCCTTTATTCCTTTTTTCAATTTCGGAGCATCGGGGAATAATACGGAAGGATCAGTAATAATACCTTTTTCTTTATCATAGAATACTGTATAAAGGTCGCCAATTACTTCATTTCCATCAGCATCGGCACCAATAGGCACACATAAAGCAACCAGTCGTTTGGCTTCACTTGTCTTATCATACGATTGAGTAGTTGAGTTGACACCTGATAAACCATAATCCAGACAATGCTCTTTCCATACATCCATACATTCCTGATAAGTATAATCACCACTTGCGGAATAGTTATCTTCTGTAATGGTATAATATAGTTTGGCAACATCCTTCACAATAGAATACTGAACTGTAAAGTTATTCAAATCACTCATATAGGCATTCAGTTGCATCGTTGGATTCGGCCCTGCTATAATAGCTTCAGTCGTCGCTTTCACAATCTTCACATCTGTCAATACGCCATCCCAGTCTTCTGCCATATAAGCGAATGTGTATTCCGTTCCAGGATCCAAACCGGTCCATTTAAAATTTTCTACTCCTCCATTCGCATTCGCAGCCCATATATTTGAATTTTCTGACATCAGATATTTAATCAGTTCAGCCTTATTACCTTCTTCAAGTAAATCCGGTGTCATAATGTATTGGTGATAATATACTGCCGCTTCCTGATTATAAGTATAAGTTAATTTCAGGCTTGTCCGTCCCGGATCGGAAATGGTAATATCTATCGTAGCTTTAGATGCTCCCGGATTATCCATTACTCGTGCTTTGGTAGAAAAAGTTTCCGTCTTCACTTCTGATAATTGTCCATATCCATTACGCCCCACATAAGCAACAACATAAGAACCATTCGGATCAAGAGCATGTTGGTAATCTGTAGTTGCATACGAGCCTTCCTGACTGAAATTTATATTCTTAATCCCCCATCCTTCTTGATCTAAAGCTTGTGCAAGTGCCGTCATTGTTGCTTCATCGGCATTTTCATAAGGTGCCCAGTCAGCAGCACTGAATATACGATAAAACATGGCATAACAAGTTTTCTCCATTTTTACATCCATGTTAACAATAGAGGCCCCCGTCTTTGTGATCTTCAGATCGCATTTCGCTTCTTTGGCACCATCAGGAATTTCTTTCAATTGGAAATCCTGTCGTACATAATCTCCTTTATTCTTATTCTCATCCAGTCCGATAGTAGTAGCTGTAAATTTTCTTTCCGAATCGGCATTATACCCAAAATCAACTATATATAATAATTCTTCTTCAGGTACCTGTGCATCTTCTGATGTCTGTGTCCAGTGTCTCATAAAATCGATATACATATTCTGTCCATAAGCTTCAATAAACGCATCGATAGGTTCGGAATCCGCACAGAACTGATAGAAATACTTGCAATCCTCATTGGGGACATATTGAATGGCAGCTGCCTGATAACTTGCTTTAACATCAATTTCAACACGAGGATGGCCTGCTACATCTCCTGAAGGAGTTTTCAAATAACAGATTTTCATATCAGCCGGATTTTGTCCGCCTTCATCATTACACCCTACCGTTATAATCAAATATTCTGCTCCCGGCACAATCTCCGATTGAGCATATTTGGAATTTGTCCAGTCAAACTCTGTATTCGGGTAACTATCTCCTAATGTTTTCCTGTTGAAAGTATAAGCACCGGCACCCTCCGAATTATAGAGAGCTTTCAGAATCAAATCTTCGATTTCTTCTTCACTTGCACCTGAACCGCCACTTTCAAATAAGTAGTTATACATACGACATAAAGGATAAACATCCAAACGATAAGATTGCACCTTATCTCCCGGGGTACATTCAAACACAAAGTTGTTGGTAGTTTTGCTAGTCACTTTGATGCCTACCCCACGTTCACCACCATCCACTTCGTTTTCTACCCATCTGATTGGAGTTGGTACAGGAGGAAGTGGTACATCCGGGGTCACCGGCACGTCAGGTTCCACAGCAGGTTCATCCTTATCCGAACACGATAGCACCATAGGGCTTATAACTAACACCAGCCCTAATAAAAATAATAAGCTAATTAATTTCTTCTTCATAATTCTAAGTGATAAATGTGATTAATCATTTACATATTCATAATCGGCATTGCCGTTTATTGCTTCGCAAACAGCCAAATTGTTTACATAGCCGTTTTCATCCATTACTAATGCATAAAAAGAAAGATTCTCTGCTTTCCATGTATCGTCTAATGCCACAGTATACTCCTTTACTTCTTCCTTATCTTCTGCAATTTGTCCCAGTTTGTCACCTTCTACAGAAGCAGAAAGTAATTTGCGGACTACATGATTATGTGTATAGTCCCGATAGTTGCCTCCGTCATTCTGCTGATACTTCAATCCATTTTCAACAACATACAATACCAGGCGGTAATCAGCCGTTTTCTCCGAAGTCACTTTCACAGTAACTTTAGCTTCGGAATCAACCTCATTATAAACAGAACTGATAGCTACTCCGCAATGAGCAGGGTATTTCTCCAAAGACTCATTAAATATAGCCCGCATGACACTATAGTTTTCAGATAGCCCCATTGTCCCACGCATATCAACCACACATGAAGGATAACCGGAGATAGCAAACTTTCTGGAAAGAATCGATGACTGTTCAATTGTCATTGGATCGGCACTTGTCCCATCAACATGAAATGACATCAGATAAACAATTCCCTCGTAACTCGAACTTATCAAATAATTCAGACGGGTCATTCCTGCCGGACACATGGCGCACCATGTTCCGGTGAACTCCATTGCGCAGATGCGTCTCACAAAATTGGATACTGTACCTGATGTACTTTTTGCAACTACTGTTATCAATTTGGATACATAGTTGCCATAAGATGCCTCAAAAGCGTAGGTTCCGGCTTTAGAAGTAGAAAAGGTATTTCCATCCAAAGTTTGTCCGTCCATCACGGAACGGATGATTGCATCAGCAGTTACATCTATTCCCGCATGTATTACCGTAAAGGTTATAATATCCTTTCCGTCCGCAGTCAACGTATTTTTATCGACGCTCAAAATCACTTCCGTCTGCTCCGAATCATCGGAATTGCCTGAACAAGAAATCCAGCATATTCCCACACAGCACATACAGACCAGCAATATTATTTTATAGACATTTATACACATAACTCTTCTTTATTCGTTATACAAGTAATCTGCTGATTCTCCAAGTTTACACTCATTTACATTGTTACACGTATAAGTCTTTCCTCCATCCAAAGTTGTCAGCATCGACACTATCACACGCATATTATCCACATTCCATCCCGGTTCCAACTGATAAGATCGTTGCATGGTAGATTCCACTCCCGCATTTACTTCCCCATTAAAACGGTCGCCGTTCAATGATGTGGACACCACTGCGCGCACCACATTATTATGCGTATAATCATTCGCGCCATTCGTTTGAAAGTATTTGATTCCATCCTCTACCAGATAAATCAAACAACGATAAGTGTTTGTTACGTTGGAAGTTAATTTGCCAGTAATCTTCACTGTACGGTCAGAAGCATTATACACAGACTCAACAGCTACCCCACAAGAAGCCGGATAGTTACTTAATTCTTTCTGAAGCTCTTCTTCAATCTGGCTCTTGATACTGATCATTTCTTTAGTACCCTTACGCAGATTGTAAAAGAAACGAGGCAGTCCCGAGAAATTACCGAGAATATTAGTCCGGTAATTATTGGTAGCTGCTGTACTCATGGGATCCGTCATTCCTCCGAAATCCATGTGGAAAGAAGCGATAGCCAATCGCCCCGGTTGTTCAGTCTGAATTGCTTTCAATGTAGTGCTAAGCGCCGGACAGGCCTGGCACCCGACAGAAGTAAACTGCATCCCCAGTAATTTATGATAATA
>NC_021017.1:389831-399927 GCF_000210075.1 Bacteroides xylanisolvens XB1A | reverse complement strand
CGGGCTTTAAAGACATACGTACCCGGCACTGAAGTGCTGAAAGCACGAACACCATAATCCAGGTTTTCCTCTCCCGATTCCTTTACCAAAATCAGGTTCATTGTGCTTTCTTCACTTACATCTTTTGTACCCAGTTTGACCGTGAAGGTCACTTTTTCTACTCCATCTGCCTGTATAGCCGTCTTATCAGCTGTAATACGCAAAATGCCGTCATCCGTCCCCCCATTCTCCGTTTCGTCCGAATTGCCGGAACAGGATGACAGCATTGCTAAACAAAGGATCATTACAATTGGTAGAATTGTCGAGTATATTTTTTTCATAAGCCTCAATCATTATAGAGATAGTCTATGCTACCATTGATAGAACATTCGGTTATATTATCCACCATATATGCGTCATCCACTTTACGCAATGCATAAACCACTACACGTGATGTGGCAGGGTTCAGGTTCTTTGCATTAGAAATGCTGAAAGTTGCGGCAGTGTGCTCCTCGTTTGCCTTCACAGTAAACCGTCCGTCGGTTGACATCGACAGGTAATTGTTGGAAATAGCTCTTACTGTATAATCGTACGAGGTCTCGTTTCCTCCGGATGCCGTCAAACCATCAGTCACCAAGACATAAACAAGGTCATATTCTCCTCCTTGGCTCGACTTCAGTGCGGCATTCACCGTAATCTCACCCATAGAAGAATTATAAGATGTATTTACCTTAATTCCACAGGTTGCCGGATATTGTCGGATTTGGTCTTGTAAAGTCTGTTTAATAGCACTCACATTTCTGTCTATCGACATGACTTTCAAATCATAGATACAGGTAGGAAAACCGGACGCTCCAAAACGGCCCATGATTGTGCTTGTCTGTGACAAATGGAACGGGTCAGTGGCGGAACTGCTGGAAGAATGAAAAGCCATTTTTACCATACGTCCCGGCATCAGCTCTTCCACTTTCTTCAATGCCGAAGTCATGGCCGGACAATAAGTACACCAAGTTCCCGTCATTTTGAAGACACCTACTTTACGATAGAAAAGTTCATAATTCTTACGATTCTGTGCGGTTACGGAAACTTCATCCGACTCCCAGTCCAGGTAATATGCCTTAAACTTATGTGTCCCGTTCTCTACTGCCGAGAACGTATTGGTCCGTCTCTCCAAATAATCACCGGTAGTTACATCTTCAAAATATACATTCTTCATATATTCGGAAGTCGTCACTACTTTTCCATTGGCATCAGTCACCGTAAAAGTCGCCATATCTGTTCCATTGGCTTCAATCTTGGCTTTATCCACAGTCAAAGTAATAGGTCCTGTCACTTCGCCGTTATCCGGCTCTTCACCATTGTCGTCAGAATTGCCGCTGCACGCTGTAAAACATCCGCACAAGCATATCAGACTTGACATAAAAAACATTGTAAATTTTCTCATATTCTATATTCTAATTAATAAATGTTTCGATGAACTCAAAATGAAGTAGTTATAGTCAGGTTAGCACCTGTATATTTAGGAATCGTCCGGCAAACTCCACCAGAGCAGACGTACCCTTCCTTGTTACGACCATAACTCAAGGCTATACGCGTACGTGACTTGGCATAACTGGCTCCCACATTGTAATAATGGATTTTATCCTTGCCGTGATTATACATATCACTTCCGTAAATGCTCCATGCCGGAGCAAAATTTATCTCCAACAGAGCTGCCATCCAGTCCTTCTGATCTTCTTTTGTAGTTAGGTATTGCAACTCCATGCGAGTTGAAAAAGAAGGCGTGAACTTATATTGTAAATCTGCTACAAAAATATTCGACAGATTAGTCGTTTTATTCGCTCCGTACGAAGGGCTATATTCTTGCATAGAATAAAGCAAGTTCATTTTGAATGACTTTGTCCATTGCTTTTCCACATCAACACTAAAGTCACGAAATGCCAAGTTACCTATCTGGGCTGTTCCTTCTTTTTCTAAAGCATAATAGGTAGAAAAGTTAGCATGTAATTTCAAACCGCGTTTACCTCCAATGACCGTTCCTCTTTTGAAATGATAAAAGACATCCAATTGTCCGCCCATCTCACCGCTAACTGCATTTGTCACATCTCCTATTTGTGGAGTATGAGGATGCAAGTTGGTCAACATATAGGTATATTGCGTACTCATAGCCGGGACATAATTCAACAGATTCGAAGTCGAACCATTACCGGCAATAATCTCACTATTCATCCATTCCAAACGGCGCCCGGTCAGATTTACCCCCAACCCATTGCCGCTATATCCCAGCTCCAGCAATTGCGCATTGGCACGTTTCCTTGCATAAAGTTTGTCATCATGAATGAAATTATAATATTTATTGCCACCGTCCACATATTCACCTTTCGCTGTAAATCCGGAGCGTTCAAAATTTACCCGTCCCGAGAAGCCATTCGAATAAGGTTTTCCCCCTTCTTCTTCGAGGTCGATATTGATTTTCTCATACCGGTTCAATGCCCCTCCTTCGATACTCAAGGATGTATTTTGCCAACTAAGCATTTCAGATAAGGAGAAGCTTACATCTACGCCACGTACTTGTGTGTCGGAAAAGTCCATTCCAAAACGTGGAGTTCCCCAAATGGCCTTCAACCTTACAATATTCTTGTAATTGTAGGTAAAACGTGCTCCCATCACCGCATTATTCAAACCAAGCATACGGTCCTCCCAACTACGGAATAGCAGTCCACTCCCAAACTGCTCATAAAATGTACCCGCTGTTACGGAAAAATCCTTGTCGGCCCAAGATACGTAATAGTTGGTTAGTTTTGCTTTCTCCAATTCTGTCGGGTATCCCACCAGTACCGGTTCATAGGCTTCCAACTGTACACCTACGGCAAACTTACCTTGATAGTAATCCAGTTTCAGATAATTGTTCGAACCGAAATGATCTTCCGGAGATTCTGCTTTTGTCTTACTATCATCCTTGTAGTAAATCGTATTCGTTTCAAAGCTCCCTGTCAGATAACCTTTTTTGTTATCTTGCTGCGCATAGGTTAGAGTAGACGATAACGCTACTAAAGCCAACACCTGAATTCTTATTCTAGTCATGTCATTGCGTTTATCTATGAATAATAACAGTTTCTATTTCTGTAGTTTTTTTATCGCTTTCAGTAGTTCCAGCTCACTTCCCGGCGCGTACCCGGTGTGTGAATAGACAATCTTCCCATCGGCATCCACTACATATACCTGTGGAGTCAGGCTTACATTCATAGCTCGCATGAATTCCTGATTTTTATCGTACAACATGATAAAATCATCCCATCCATGTCCCTCTGCCAATGCACGCGCTTTAGCAGTAGAACGGCTGTCATCTGTCGAAACAGCTACTACACGGAAATTGGCTTCTTCCAACCAATCGGGCAATTGTTCATTTATAGCGTCCAATTCACGAATACATGGTTTACAGGTTGTTGCCCAAAAAGAAATAATCATAGGTGTTTTGTGATTAACCAGGGAGGAGGTGTTTACCTGTGCTCCTTTCGTATTTTCAACCTTGACTGATGGTATTTGTGCCATGGTACAAGTTAGAAAAGCGAACAACAGCGTAATGCAGACAATTAATGCTCTCATAAGTTCTTTTATTTGTTATGTTAATAATCTTGTTTTATCTGATGTGTTCCATCTTACAGCCAAATAGCCTGAATTTCTGTATTTGTATCAAGCCGTCCTTATACATATCGCCTATCAAATTGGCATTCTCGAAAGTGACAGTTTTAGTTTCAACATCATATTCTCCGCGATATACGTCAGAAGTACTTCCGTCCAAAGCCAGTCTCCTGAAACGAATAGTATACGGGCCATAAGAAGCGACATCTTCACCCGGCACAATGGACAGGTAGGTTTTCTGCGCCTCCGAATCATATTCATAATACAACCGCCAACTAAATTCCCATTCAATATCATTATCCGGATCAAATCCATTCTTATTCGAACAGACCAGATAGTGTTCGTATGCCTCCGTGCCTTCTTCCGCTGTATTTATTCTAACGGAGAATCCCACTGGCACATTGGAAACATTGGTGGCAGAAGCCGTTCCGGTAAATATCCAAGTTCCTGAAAGCGTTTCATAAAAGCTTGAATCATTGTCTTTGATAGTCACTGTCAGTCGCTTGTTCTCACCAATAGACGCCCCTTTCACATCAGCAATTTCAACATCAAAAGAACGGTCGTCATTAACAAGCTTGTCATCAACGGTCTTAAACTCAAAATTCATTGTTTCCTGCCCGGCAGGAATAAGTAACGTTTTGGTTGTGACAATATAGTTTTCATCCTCTTTGGCATTATGATCTTTTAATTCGAACGTCACACGGATAGTTCCGGTATGTTCGCCCGTCACAACAACAGGCACAGTACACAAACCGGCAGATTCTTTCACCGTCATTGCAGTTTCCTGCAAGTTTACCGTAGCCGCTCCGGAATTAAACTGTTCCTCATCGTCCGAACAGGCGGCGATCAGAACGGCACATAGAAGAAGGGTGTATATTTTCAGATAGTTCATTTTACTCAAGTGTTTGATAATTTACGTTATTCATTGATTAATATCCCGGATTTTGCTGACCTGCCAATTGAGGGTTGGCATCCATTTCTGTTTTAGGAATAGGCCAAAGCATCCGCTGGTCATCCATAAGTTTATCCAGTCCGTCAGTACTTGCTTGTCCCGGGAAAAGCACCAGTCCTTTGCTTTGCGGTTTTCCACGCTTCACACCTTTCCCCCAACGCTTCAGGTCCATCAACCGGTATCCCTCACCTACAAGCTCACGTTCCCGTTCGTTCATGATTTCATTTAATAAAGCTTCCTGATCGTAGGTTGCATCAGTCCATCCCTCGATTCGCGCTTTTTTTAATGCATTCAAAGCGTCATTACCCTTTTTCACTGCAGCTGCCGTTCCAATCTTTGCATTAGCTTCAGTGGCAATCAGATACATTTCAGCAATTCGGAATGGTTTCGGCTGATTCAAATAGCGTGTTTCGCTTCCTAATGCATTGTAATATTCATTGCCCGGATATTTATTAAAGAAATAGATATCCGCCGCATTACCTGACGATACGGTTAAGTGATATTTTCCGAAATAAGTCTTTAGCCGGATATCTTTTTCATTGTATAAGTCAATCAGTGTTTGTGTAGGAATATAATCCTTCTTTGTAGTCGGATAACCAATGAAAATAGTCCCCAGAGGTACACCGGCATCGTCGGCACTAGTCATGGCAATCTGCCAGATGGTTTCCGTTCCCTTGTCATTCTTCCATACGCTTTCAAAATCTGTTGCTGTGTTCGATAATGGATATCTGTTCGAATTAACCAGGTCACCTGCATATTTGGCTGCATTTTCATAGTCGTCCATTTGCAGGGCAACACGCGCTTTCAAGGCAGTCACTACATCTACCGTGATATAATTCCCACAATTCTTGGGAGCCGTGTTGACTGTCACGTATGCACCATTAATATACCTGTCATAATCAGCAATGCCATTTTTTGCAGTCTCTATTCGTTCTTCGGCTTCTTCGAGGTCCTCCAATATCTGTTTGTAAGTATCTTCCAATGAAGATCGTCCCGGATATTGGGTAGCAGAAAGTTTAGGCTCATATTTTACCTGAAGCGGCAGTCCCGGAGTACTTGCTGCGGTAGCCACATCGTAATCGCGGCAAAATAAAGTAGCTAGATAAAAGTAGCAGTATGCTCTTGTAAAATACGCTTCCCCCTCATACACATTAATCTGTTGTCTCTGGGTTTCAGTCAATTCGATTTCCGGATTCTCATCGATCTTACCTACCCCGTCAATAAAGAAGTTGACACGTCCAATAGCGGCATAGTAGTTCGACCAGATTGTTTCTACGGTAGAGTTGGTACTCTCGAAAGTCCAACGGTGCAACTCACCATATTTATTAGAGAAATCCGCCACTGCATTAAAGGCATCTGCCTGAACTTCCGGAGCTAATACATAGCTTCCTCCTGTCAGTCCTAAATATACGGAATAGATACCGGCACGTGCTTCTTCAAAACCGACTATGGTCGTTAACGCTTCTTCTGTAGGAACAGCATCGTATGGCATTTTATCCATATCACAAGAAGTCACCCCAAGTGTCAGTATAGTCAATGCTATCATAGATATTTTCTTCATATTCACCATTCTTTATGTTTTTAGAAAGTTAGTTCGACTCCGAAAGAATATTGTTTCGTATTGGGATAGTTACCCAATTGGATATTACTGTCTACTTCCGGGTCATATCCTTTATATTTAGTCACTGTGAGTAAATTACGTCCTACAAAGTAGATTCTGGCGTTACTGATTACTCCTGTTTTCTGAATCAGTTTGGCCGGAAGGGTGTACCCGACAGTCAGGTTTTTCATACGCATAAATGAAGCATTTTCCAGTAAATGCGTATCAAACTGCATCGGGGAGTCGGGAGTGGCAATTCTGGTTATATCTCCCGGCTTCTGCCACATGGTAAGCATTTCTACAGTTTGATTGTCCGAACCTGCAAAAGTGGGATTCTCTGTAAAAAAGCGCTCATTATTCAACATATACTGGCCTAGCATAAAAGAGAAGTCGGCACTAACAGAAATCCCTTTCCATCCGAACTGGGTGCCAAAGCCACCGGACCATGGTGCATAGCGTTGTTTGCCGACAAAAACTGCATCTTCTTCGGAGTAACTCTTAGTCAGATTTCCATTTTTGTCGTACCACATATTATATCCGTCACGCGGATCGACTCCTGCCCATTTCACATAGTAATATTCTCCCCAAGGTTTGCCGACCTTCATTTTTAAACCAGTATCGGGCAAGGTATATTCATCCAATCCGTTAAACAGTTTAGTTATTTCATTCTTATTATAATTCAGGTTTCCGGAGACACTCCATGAGAAATCTCTCGTTTTCAGAATATCCACTCCCAGAGTAATATCGAAACCTCGATTACGCATACTTGCTACATTTTCCACACTGCTTCCGTGTCCGGTAGTGTATGACAATGGATAACCCATCAACATATCGTCCGTCTGACGGTTATAAAATTCCAGTTCTATAGAAAAGCGGTCAAACACTCTTGTACTGATGCCTACATTCAGTGTTTTCATGCTTTCCCATGTCAGGTTATCATTTCCGACGGTAGAAGGAGCAATACCCGGTTGTCCGTTATACAGCAAACCGGATCCGACCAATGCCAACGCATTATAGGCGCTGATACCGGAATTACCAGTTGTTCCATAGCTCACTTTCAACTGTAAACTGTTCAACCATGAAACGTTCTGCAGGAAATTCTCTTTTCTCATATCCCACATGGCTCCCAAAGAATAAAAGTTTGCCCACTGGTTGTTTTTGGCAAACAGAGAAGAACCGTCCCGCCGTGCTGCCAAATCGACATAATAGCGATCAGCGAAACTATAACTGATTGTGCCGAAATAAGAATTGAAAACCTTCTCATACATCGAATGTATCGGCACTTCTGACTCTGCTCCAGCTGCCATCAGCATCATTCGTGAGTCTACCATTTTTTTAGAAGTTGCCGAGAAATTCTCATTCTTTGTGATAATGGACTCCTGACCGGCCAACACGGTAAAAAGATGCTTGTCTGACAGACTGAACTTATATTCCGCCGTATTGGTGAAAGTAAATGAATAATAACGTTCGAAAGACTCGGACGCCACCCCTGCCCCTTCAAAAGGGCCTTCCGGATAGGCTTTATGGGAGTTACGATAATCAAAGGCATCTACTGCCTGCGAGGTACGTATATTCAATCCTTTTATTGGGTTTATATTAAAGAAGGTATTGCCATTGATACGTACCGTACTCCGGTCATTCGGTTGAAGTTCTGCCAAGTAATACGGATTATAATATCCCATATCGTCAAAATAGTCCAATCGTTTTCCATAGCCTGTAAAGTTGCCTTCTTCGTCTGTCAATATCTCGTTTATTGTTTGGTCAGGACGATAAATACGGGCAGCATACGCTTTATTATAAACGCTATTAGCTTCCGTTCCGAAAGTTGTCGTGTTATATTTCTGATAGGAAAGGTTCACGTTAATCCCGGCTTTCAGCCAGCCGGTCACCTTTACTTCCACATTACTGCGCAAAGTCTCACGGCGCAATGAGGAATCATCCATAATCCCCTCTGTATCATAATGTCCAAATGAAATATAATAGTTGATACCTTCGGAACCACCGACCACATTTACATCATATTGTTGTGTAGGAGCTGCATCTCCGAAGAAGACATCCGCCCAATCTGTAGATATACCATTATCTATATAGAACTTTTTCCGTTTTTGAAATGTAGTATCGTATGCTTTTCCCGGGTCCAGCATTTCCTGCAGGTTAAGCCATTGTTCGGTATTCATCATCTCTATGTTATCCCCAGTCATTCTCGACCAGCCATATTGCGCATTGATACTAACACGGGCTTTCTGTCCCATTTTTCCTTTCTTGTTAGTCATTATTACTACCCCGTTAGCAGCACGAGAACCATATATAGCTGTTGAGGAAGCATCTTTCAATACGGTCATGCTTTCGATGTCGTTCGGATTTAATGCTGTAAATGCTCCGGATGATATAGGTGAGCCGTCGAGAATAAAAAGAGGTTCTGTATTTGAATTGATCGAGCTGACTCCACGCAATCGCATTACAACACTTCCACTTGGTTCTCCACTGGGAGTAAATACTTGTAAACCGGCAACTTGACCTTGTAATGCATCTCCGGCATTAGCAACCGGTCTATTGGCTATCTTGCTATTATTTACCGTTGTTACCGAACCGACTACAGACCCTAGTTTCTTTGCTGATCCGTAACCTACCACAACAACTTCATCCATCAGTTGTGTATCAGACTTTAAGATAACTCTAACAGTCGGTTGAACAGAAACCGACTCCGTTTTCATACCGATATAAGAGATTTGTAATATTTTTGCTGAATTTGGCACATTCAATAATGTGAAATGCCCGTCTATGTCTGTTATTGTACCTAAGTTAGTGCCTTTTACAACAATTGAAGCCCCTACAACAGGTTGTTTGTCATCATCGGAAATAACTGTCCCCGTGACTTTCTGCGTTTGAGCTGTTATCAGCCCGATACCTATAAAAAGGTATCCAAATAGCAGCGCTAATTTTTTCTTCATAAATCTCTTTTTAAATTATTAAATAGCCCTAAAACATTTAAACTCACTTTTTACACTTAGATAAGTTCTATCAGAACTTAATTATAATCCATTGTTTTTGTAGTGTTTTTACATCAAATATGTAATTCTGGAAAGAAATGTTGCTTGATTTTACTTTTTCAATCAATTTAGATGACTATTCCATAAAAAAAAATATGTCTTTTCGTTGTTTTTTGCAAAAAGAATATATACTTTTGTTCCATTATATAATACCAAACCGGAACTGTTAATAAATACAATCCGAAAAAGAGATATAATTTGTATTTTAAGAACTATATATTTATTTTAATAAGAATAGAATATAAAAAAGCACTAAGTTCTGATAGAACTTAGTGCTTTTTCGTTTTATGGAGCTACTATTAGCCATTTTACTTGGATTTCCTTCCTATTCTACTTTTCAGTTACATTATAATTATATTTTAAATCTCCCTCAAACATAAAATAAAATCAGAAATATAAAAGAGGCTCATTTAAACTATGTTAAATAGACTTCATCTAAAATTTCTTCATATATGACACTCTGTATATTTCTTTATATAGATAAAAACAAGTAAATATACAACAGTACTATTTATTTACATCAAAAACAAACAAGTTATTTTATGATTTCAAAATTTCGAGAGATTTATTCTAGCTTTATCTCTTGATTTTAAGGAGCACCTCGTTGCATTAAAACCAACGAGGTGTTTCTCGGTGTGCAACGGGTCGTTCCTTTAAAAGGAACGACCCGTTGGTTTAAAACCAAAACCCACTTATGTAACTATCTGAAAAGCAAATCATTACAAAAGCGTTCTCCCGGCCTTTCTTTTTAAGTAAAATTTTCAACAAAAGAAAACGGATACCAATATCAAACACGGTACTCCACTGATAAATATTTTACAAATCAAATCTAAAAACAATGGTTACAGTTACTTTTCAGATCAAGCCCTATCT
>NC_021017.1:383472-388401 GCF_000210075.1 Bacteroides xylanisolvens XB1A | reverse complement strand
ACTTATAACGTTCTCTTAAAAAAACTATTCATTATATTCCTCCTACTTTCAATAAATTCACTAAATTCGTGGCGAACTAAAGAAAGCAACTCATGGAGGTATTCACAAATAACAGGAATAGCCGGAAATATCAGATTGGCTATGCACTAAGCGGAGGATTTATTAAAGGATTTGCCCATCTGGGAGTTATGCAAGCTCTTTTAGAGCATGATATTAAACCGGAAATCATCTCCGGAGTAAGCGCAGGAGCACTTGCCGGTGTCTTTTATGCAGATGGCAACGAACCCCACAAAGTTCTTGATTATTTCTCCGGACATAAATTCCAGGATTTAACCAAACTGATAATTCCTAAAAAAGGATTATTTGACCTTTGTGAATTTATAGACTTTCTCCGAACCAACGTAAAAGCCAAAAACTTGGAAGATTTACAACTTCCTCTGATTATCACAGCAACCGACCTCGATCATGGACGCATGGTTCATTTTCACCGCGGCAGTATTGCTGAACGGGTCGCAGCTTCTTGTTGTATGCCTGTTATGTTCGCACCAGTCAATATAGATGGCACTAACTATGTAGACGGAGGATTGATGATGAATCTTCCTGTCTCTACCCTGCGTAGAGTGTGCGACAAGGTGGTGGCTGTCAACGTAAGCCCCATCATGGCAGAGGACTACAAAATGAATATTGTAAGTATTGCTATGCGTTCATTCCATTTTATGTTCCGCGCCAATACTTTTCCAGAAAGGGAAAAGTGTGATTTATTAATCGAACCATACAATTTATACGGATATAGCAATACCGAACTGGAGAAAGCAGAAGAAATCTTCGGACAGGGATATAATACAGCCAATGAAGTGCTTAATCAACTGTTGGAAGAAAAAGGGAAAATATGGAAGTAACCTCCTATCCATCGGAAAAAAGAATGAATACGAATATTAATAATCTACTCTATATGAATGACGAAAATAAAATAATTATCTATCAAGTGTTCACCCGTCTGTTTGGAAATAACAACAACCACTGTGTCTACAATGGAGACATTACCACCAACGGGTGTGGAAAAATGGCTGATTTCACGCTCAAGGCACTTGGTGAAATCAAAAAATTAGGTACTACACATATATGGTATACAGGCATCATCGAACATGCCACTCAAGCGGATTATCGCCGTTATAACATCAGTCCGGATCATCCTGCCATTGTGAAAGGAAAAGCTGGCTCTCCCTATGCCATCAAGGATTATTATGATGTAGATCCTGACCTGGCCAACGATGTACAGGGACGTATGAAAGAATTTGAGAACCTGGTACACCGTACACATCGCACAGGTTTGAAAGTGATTATAGATTTTGTACCTAATCACGTAGCACGCCAGTACCATTCGGACGCACAGCCCGACGGTACGACGGAATTGGGGGCTAACGATGACCCCAGTCAATCTTTCAGTCCATACAATAATTTCTATTATATCCCGCAAGCGGAACTTCGTGCCCAGTTCGATATGAAAGACGGTGCAGCAGAGCCTTACCGGGAATTTCCGGCTAAAGCTACCGGTAACAATCGTTTTGATGCTACGCCTAATATCACCGACTGGTATGAAACGGTGAAATTAAACTATGGAGTGGATTATCAGAATGGCGGTACCTGCCACTTCTCCCCAACTCCGGACACTTGGATAAAGATGCTGGACATTCTTCTTTTCTGGGCGTCAAAGCACATTGACGGTTTCCGTTGTGACATGGCAGAAATGGTTCCCGTTGAATTTTGGGAATGGGCTATTCCTCAAGTTAAAGAGGTTTATCCTGAAATACTTTTCATCGCAGAAGTCTATAATCCCAGCGAATATCGTAACTATCTGTTCCGTGGTAAGTTTGATTATCTATATGATAAGGTAGGATTGTATGATACATTACGAAATGTAGCCTGCGGATATGAATCTGCCACTGCAATCACTCATTGCTGGCAAAGCCTGAATGGAATAGAGAAAAAAATGCTCAACTTCCTGGAGAACCACGATGAGCAACGTATCGCATCTGATTTCTTTGCCGGTAATCCGCGTAAAGGGATTCCCGCACTAATTGTTTCTGCATGTATGAACACCAATCCTATGATGATCTATTTCGGTCAGGAGTTCGGAGAGCTGGGCATGGATAGCGAAGGATTCAGCGGAAGAGACGGACGGACTACCATATTCGATTATTGGAGCGTAGATACTATACGTCGTTGGCGTAACGGAGGAAAGTTTGACGGAAAAATGCTTACTGAAGAACATAAGCACCTCTACTCTATCTATCAAAAAGTACTGACGCTTTGCAACGAAGAGCAGGCAATCAAAAAGGGGGTATTCTTTGACTTGATGTATGCCAATATAAACGGATGGCGTTTCAATGAGCATAAACAATATACTTTTATGCGGAAATACAAAAACGAGATTCTGTTTTTCGTTATTAATTTCGACAGTCAACTGGTAGATGTTGCCATCAACGTACCTTCACATGCCTTCGACTTTTTGCAGATTCCTCAAATGGAGTCTTATCAGGCCATTGATTTGATGACCGGTGCTAAAGAAGAAATCTGCTTATTACCTTATAAACCGACAGATGTTTCGGTCGGAGGTTATAACGGAAAAATTTTAAAGATTACTTTTTAAGTAAAAAGAGTAAGATAAGAACCGCATACTCCTTATCCTCCGGGCATTTCACTTATATAATGCCCGGAGGATTATTTTATGTACATCGCTCAAACAAATATTCTCAAAGGCTGTTTAGTTATAACTAATTCTCTAAACTCAAAGCTTATGAAGAAATTTATGATTTGTGCGATCACACTGTTTTTGCTATTATCTACATCTGTTTTTGGAGATACCCCTCCCGGCAATGTACAGGCAACTTTCAAGAAAATGTATCCCAAAGCAAACGGCATTGCCTGGTCACAAGATGACGGATATTATTGCGCCAATTTTGTAATGAACGGATTTACTAAAAATGTGTGGTTTAACGTCCGGGGGCAATGGGTGATGACACAGACTGACCTTGTTAGCCTTGATCGTCTGTCACCGGCAGTCTATAATGCTTTTGTATCCGGGCCATACGCTAGTTGGGTGGTAGATAATGTGACAATGGTAGAGTTTCCCAAATGGCAAGCTATTATTGTAATTAAAGTAGGCCAAGATAACGTTGACATCAAATATCAGTTATTCTATACTCCACAAGGAGTATTACTGAAAACACGCAACGTGAGTGATATGTATGATATTCTCGGACCAAGTACCTTTTTGGTAAACTAGAACTAAATCATTCAATAACACAATATACGAGAAAGCCCCTGCAGATATACAATGATAGTTGCAGGGGCTTCTTATTTAAAGATAAAATTATTTCTTCTTTCTAAGCACTACAGCGGTACGGGCAGGAATGTAGAGTTTCAACCACTCTTTCTTTTCTTTACTGTACAGCGGATCGGCAATAGTAAAGTGCACTACAGAATCATCTGCCAAACCGTTTCCTCCAAATGCAACGTCGTCCGTATTCAATATTACTTCATAAGCTCCCGGAGTTACCAGGAATCCATAGTCGGTAAATGACTGTTTCGGATTAAAGTTAAAGACAAATATAAGGTCTTTACGGCCGTATGCCAATACCTGATCGCCATCATTATGCCATATTTCCTGAACAGGTGTCGTTTGAAAGTTTTTCACGCTCTTCAGAACTTTCAGCATATTCTTATCAAAATCACCCATATAATGATAGGTCAGATTCTTGTTGTCTACCAAATCCCATTGGCGACGGGCATACTTACATGACCATCCGTTACCTTCACGCGGGAAGTCAATCCATTCGGGATGACCGAATTCATTTCCCATGAAGTTCAGATAACCTCCGTTGATGGTTGAAGAGGTCAATAAACGAATCATCTTGTGCAAAGCGATACCACGGTTGACAACATAATTTTCATCTCCCTTTTGCATATGCCAGTACATATCAGCATCAATCAGACGGAAGATAATTGTCTTGTCTCCCACTAATGCCTGGTCGTGGCTTTCTGCATACGAAATGGTCTTTTCATCCTGACGACGGTTGGTTACTTCCCAGAACATGCTGGAAGGTTTCCAGTCTTCATCAATCTTTTCTTTGATTGTCTTGATCCAATAGTCCGGAATGTTCATGGCCATACGATAATCGAAGCCGTAACCGCCATCTTCTATTTTTGCAGCCAGCCCCGGCATACCGGAAACTTCTTCCGCAATGGTTATCGCTTTCGGATTTACCTGATGAATCACTTCATTAGCCAATGTCAGGTAACAAATCGCATTATCATCCTGATGACCGTTGAAATAATCTCCATAGTTACAGAAGGCTTCACCCAAACCATGACTATAATATAGCATAGAAGTGACTCCGTCAAAACGGAAGCCGTCAAATTTATATTCTTCCAGCCAGTACTTGCAGTTAGACAACAGGAAGTGAATCACTTCGTTCTTGCCATAATCGAAGCATAGAGAATCCCAAGCCGGATGTTCGCGACGAACGCCCGGATAGAAATACTGATTCGGATCACCGGCAAAGTTTCCTAATCCTTCTACTTCATTCTTCACTGCATGTGAATGAACAATGTCCATAATCACAGCAATTCCCATCTCATGAGCGGCATCGATCAATGCTTTCAATTCGTCGGGAGTACCAAAACGGGAAGAGGCAGCAAAAAAGCTGGATACATGATAGCCGAAACTTCCATAATAAGGATGTTCCTGAATGGCCATAATCTGGATACAATTATACCCTTCTTCAGCAATACGGGGAAGTATTTTCTCGCGGAATTCGTTATAAGTGCCCACTTTTTCCTCCCGTTGTGCCATTCCGATATGACATTCATAAATCAACAGTGGATTCGTGTCGGGCTTAAATGTTTTCTTTTTGAATTTATAGGGTT
>NC_021017.1:378457-383178 GCF_000210075.1 Bacteroides xylanisolvens XB1A | reverse complement strand
CAGTATACATTCAATTTGTAGAGATCGCCATGATGAATGGCATCCGCCGGCAGGTTAATTTCCCAATTGCCATTCTTTAGTTTTTTTCAGCTTATAGGCTGCTTTTTCCTCCCAATTATTAAATGTACCCACCATATAAATATGAGTAGCATTGGGCGCCCATTCACGGAAAGTCCATCCCTTATCGGTGCGATGCAATCCAAAATAAAGATACCCCGATGCAAAATCTGAAAGGGTTTGTTTGCCTTTATTCGTCAATTCAGCTTCCTTGTCTAATACATGCTGATGACGCCCGGTGATAGCACCGGCAAAAGGTTCCAGCCAGGGATCATTTTTTATGAGATTAAGTGTCTTTTCCATATCAGAATTGAATTAGGATTATGCTTTTACTTTTACAATTACTTTTTTCACACCATCCGGAGTGATGCCGGGAGCATGACCGTCTTGCGGGAAGAAGATAGCAAACATTCCCGGTTTTACGGTAACGTATGTTTCTGCCAATCCTTCAAAAAAAAGTAATGTCTTTTTCTGCGTTATAAGGTGCATCTGCCGGAACACAATCTTTAGCAGTGGTATACCCCATAATTTCTGTTCCCGACAACGGGATTTGAATGTCAATAAATTCGTTATGAGTTTCCAGTTTGGCTTCCTCTTTTGTTTTAGGCTTGGTTTGTGCGATATTCACGAACAGATCTTTCCCTTTCAGTTCTGTCTTACCAATTTCCATGGCTTGGAGGTCATGAGACTTCAAGAAGTCGATGGCTTGTGCAAACAAAGGATTTAAAGACGCATATTTCTCCAGATTTTCTAAAGTATCTACTACCATATAAGTTAAATTTTAAAGTTTATATTCCAGGCATTATTTATTCAAAATCATCAATCGTATAATTTATAAAATCAGCAAACCGCTTGAACTGGCGGAACGCTTTGTCTATCTGTTCCAACATATCCGGCCGGGTAAAGAAGTCATCAGGAACATTATAAGAGCAAACATACTCTTTACATTTCAAATAATCGACATACTTGAAGTCTTTCGGGAAGCCTTTCGGAGCTGTTTTCAGAAAATCCTCCCCTATCACCGGAAAGTATTTCTTAAACTCCGGATCTTCTACGATCGCAACAAATTCCTCGATATTGTCATAAATAGACTGACGCACTGCTTTCAGGATATTGGAAGGCAGACACAAGCTTCCTCCGGCAAGCATCGAACCATCCGGCTGCAAATGGACATAATATCCACAATGGTCGGATTTCTTTCCTTTGGCATTGATATAGCCGCCGAAATGTATTTTATAAGGTGTTTTATCCGCAGAGAAGCGGGTATCCCGGTAAATGCGATAAGTACAGTCTTTGGGTTGAATTCCCCGGATAGTTTCATCAAACAGGGAAATACGGGCAATCACTGTTGCCAAAAAGTTGTCGAACTCGGCACGGGCTGTTTCATATTCTGCCTTGTGCTCATTAAACCACTCACGATTATTATTCGCGGAAAGATCTTTTAAAAACTGAAAGATAACGGGTATGTTCATCTTTATCATTTTCTATTATTACTCTACAAACGTACAAATTTTATTTCATATAAACTACAAAAGGGGGTAAAAGGACATAAAAAAAGCATCGGCCTGGTAAAACCGATGCTTTAACACATTTATCAAAAAAACAGACTCTTCTGTCTCTGACGTACTTTAGCTTTCACAAGTGGAGTACAATCTCTTTAATTAATCTTATATCTAATACTATGAAAAACACATAAATATAACAGTACAAAAGTGACATTTGTTCAGTAATACTCTGTATATTTCAGTTAATTATCGTTTATAGAATGAAATGTTCCTCATTTACAGGCAATACAATACGCTCCCAGTCAATCATGGCGTTGAATAACATGATATGTGAATAGTCATTTAAATGTACTTGCGCGATGTCTTTCTCAACAATCAATTGCTTATTCAGAAGTTCCGCCCGTTTCGTTCCCCGGAGTAACGGATGAGCCGGAGTAAACCATGTGTACCCATCGTAGAGGGCGATATTGGCAATAGAAGTATCTGTCAGATAGCCGTCTTTCACGATTAAAATATCATCTGCCATTCCTCTTTGGGCATACAAAGCGTTCAGTTCTTCTCGATGTGTGCTTTTGTAAGTGTAATTAATGGTATCGGATTCTATCAGATGCAAAGAGGACACTTTCCGCATCTGATAAGGAGCATACGTGACTTCTCCTACTTCTTTTCCATACACAATCCGACATTTATGAATCCCGTTTAAAACTGGTGGCGATATATACTCACGCAAATCAAGCGGAACAGTATCTTTCCAAAAGACCGCACGGGTTCTATTGAAACGCTCTGTGTGATAATCAAGATTATAAATCTGTCCATCCTCTATCCGGATAGTCTCAATAAATGGGTACATATACTTTTTGTTTCATTTCGTTATACTCACTTTCCGCATCGCTCTGACAGGTTATTCCACCTCCACTTTTAAAATACATTTTTTCTCCTTCCTGTTCTACAAAACGTATCATAACGGCACTATCCAAATTAATCCCATCCGAATAGCCCATAATTCCTGTATAAAATCCTCTGTCGTAGGTTTCAGCTTCCCGAATAATCTGCATCGTTTTTTTCTTGGGGGCACCGGTAATGGAACCGGCTGGCAAAAGTCGGAAAATAAGTTCTCCTAAATGTTCCGGATAGTTTTCCGGCAATACGCCTTGAATTTCAGAGCTTGTCTGAAGAATCGCTCCCTGATTAGTCTGCAATGTATCGATATACCGATACCGGGAAACGAACACTTGATTGGCAACCATGCTTAAATCATTACGAATCAAGTCTACGATAGTAGCGTGTTCTGCCGCCTCCTTAGGATCGTTCATCAATAATTGGGCAGCAGAAGGAATGGAAGCATCAATAGTCCCTTTCATCGGGTATGAGCTAATTTTCCCCTGATGAATTCTCACAAATATTTCTGGAGAAAAAACAGTAAAAGTGTCTTTAACCCATAGCTTATAAATCGCTTTAGAGTGATAATAAATATCTTCCAGAGTGAGATTGGTATCTACCGGAGTGCGACAAGTCAGATTTGTGAGAAAACTATTTCCAGCCAAGATATTCTGTCGGACAATATTAAACGAGCGTTGATAGGAATAGAAAGATTCTGCAGAAGGCTGCCAATGGATAGAGTTCGCTGGTTTAGCAGAAAAAGAAGGTGTATACTTTTCAGTTGACGTAGCTTGATTGGTAAATCCATTCAAATTATACAAAAGTTCAGTAGAATCAACAGCAGCAACCTCTTCTATATAAGATGCATCCTGCAGATAATTGATAATAAAAACAAAAGGACGATGGTGTTGTCCAAACTGATTCATCCGTTTGATGGCCTGTTCCTTATTATATAAGTGCATAAAATATTTCAGCGTTTAGGAACGGCAAATGTACACAAAAAGTATAGATTAGAAAAAGATAGCAATAAAAAAGGGTTGCCCGACGTTATCATACCGGCAACCCTCTATCATTTATAAGATTAGTCAAATTACTTCATTACAGCTTTCACTTGAGGAAGCATCTTTTTCACATTTTCATTTTCCGGAGAGATCTTAGCAGCCTCTTCCAAATAGTCTAATGCTTCTTTAAATCTTCCATCCGCTTTTGCTTTTTCTGCAGCATATTTGTCTGCGTCTGAATTTGCCAAAGGAGCAGCTTTCTTCAGGATATTAGCTCCGTCATTATAACACAGAACTCCTAAACTGTACAATGCATTTGTTTTATACTGCTTGTGATCCAACGGAATTACTTTCTTGAAACAATCTTCTGCTTCTTCTGCTTTTCCAGCTTTCTGTGCTGCAAGTCCTGCTTTCAAATAATGAAGACCATAATTCTTCACCATTGTCTTATTCTTAGGATCGACTTTCAGCCCTTCTTCTAATGTAGCTACATATTCAGCAGTCTTCTTTTGTGCATCTAAAGCCAAAGCTTTACGAGCATACGCATTTCCTATATTAAAATTTTTCTGAATAGCAATATCGAAAAAGGTCACGGCTTCCGCATACTTTTTCACTTCGTCTGCTGCTATACCACAATAGTAAGCTGTTGCAGAATCTTGATTATTAGTCTGTTTCAGATATTCGCTGAACTTCGCATACGCTACTGGATAATTTTTAGCATTAAATGCATCATTTCCTTCTTTTTTCAATTGCTCTGGGGCGGTTTGTGCAAAAACATTAGTCACTACAATACAAAATGCAAATAAAAAAATCAATTTCTTCATAACTTTATGTGTTTTTTAGTTGTTTATCGTCCAAAAGTAGAAGTTATAATAGAAAAACACAACCGTATTTTATTTTTTTGACCTTTTTGAAACCTATATAACTTTCGTTATTCTTCGTAAAAATGACGTTTTCCTATTTATTCATCCCAAACCATATAACTAAACAAAATATTTCTCTTTTATAAATTACTGATTCATAGCCACAAAGAAAAATATGAATAAAAAAGTGCCGGAAAGTTTTTGAATTTTCATAAAAAGCACTACCTTTGCATCCGCAAATAAGGCTGGTTCCGTAGCTCAGCTGGATAGAGCAACGCCCTTCTAAGGCGTGGGTCAAGCGTTCGAATCGCTTCGGAATCACTTAGAGAAATCGCAAACAGCTATTAAAATAGCGTTTGCGATTTTTTCATTTAATAGAATCGTCCACATGTTGTCTACTTGATATTGGCCTCAGT
>NC_021017.1:369743-377456 GCF_000210075.1 Bacteroides xylanisolvens XB1A | reverse complement strand
ATATTTTTTCACGTACCGGCTACAATCCCATCGGTATTTTCAACAAATACCAGACAATAAACATCAATGTCCAGGTAACCAGGATACCTAATGAATATCTCCAGGTATATTTAAGCAATGAGCCATACGTAATCTGTTTATCATACTGCCGCATATAAGTCAGTACCAAAGGCATATAGAATAAGAAAGGAGTAATGGCATTCGTCGAACTATCTCCGATACGGAAAGCACATTGTGCTACATCCGGAGCAATTCCCATCTGTGCAAACATCGGAATAAAGATAAAAGACATAAAAGCCCATTTGGAGGTAGCAGATACCATAATCAGGTTTATCAATGCCGTAAATAGAATAAACAGGATGAGAGCAGACAAAGGAGCCGGCTCAAACGAAGAGAGCAAATCAGCTCCCATGATAGCTAAACATTTATCCAGATGGGAATATTCAAAACAGGCAAACATCTGTGCAGCAAAGAAAGCGATAACGAAATACACTCCAAGAAGTTTCATTGGCTGCGTAAGTCCTTCAATCACATCATTATCAGTGCGATACCGTCCGGAACTGAATCCATAAGCCATCCCTGTAATACCTGCTCCCAAAGAAAGTAAGAACAAAATACCGGCAATAAAAGGCGAATGCATCAAACCTCCGTTCACCCCTCGCAAAATTCCATAAGAAGAAAAAGTAAGCCACAAGATAAGAGCGACATAAACAGCTGCTACAACAATGGAAATCATAATGGCACGCCGCTCTTTGCGAGACAAAGGATGATAAGCCACCACTTTCACACTGCCTTCATACTTTCCTAATGTGGGAAGAAGCCATTTTTGAGTAATCCAATACACAATAGCTGTAATGACTACTGTTGAAGCACTCATAAAGAAGTAGTTACAAAGAGGTTCCGTGTTCCCCTGATAACCCGTTTGCGCCAGTGCCGCCTCTTGGGTGGTATGTGCCAATAACGGGTCCATCGTACTCAATACAATATTGGCACTATACCCGCACGCAACAGAGACATAAGCTGTAACAATCCCTGCAATCGGGTGAAGTCCCACCCACTGGAACAGCATAGCGGCAATAGGCAATAAAATAATATATCCACCATCCCCAATGGCATTCGACAACAAACCGAGCACAATCACCCACAAGATGATTTTCCTCTTTTCCTGCCGGTTCCCTACTCCCATGCGGATGCACGCATCAATAAAACCGGAATGTTGTGCTACTCCCAGTCCGAACATAGCGATAATCACCATGCCCAACGGAGCAAAGCCCGTGAAATTCTTAATAGCGTTCCGCAACCACCAACGGATCCCTTCCGGACTCAACAGGCTTTGTACACGGATGTCCTCACCTGTCTGCGGCAATGTCACTTTCAACCCATAGATATCACATATCCATGAAAGAAAGACCACTGCCATTGTCAGCAGAAGGAACATCGTAGCGGGATGGGGCATACGCCATTTATTCTTCATTACTTTCCAGAGGTATTACTTGCCATTACTTATTCTTCGTCAGGCTCCAGATTATCCAAATCGATAATACGCAATTCCAGTGCACGTACTGCCAATCGGGTAGCATTCACTCCCACCCGTTCTCCATTCGGGAAAAGGCGTCCGATAAGATCATTCTGTCGTTTCTCCAATGATTTTACGCCGAAAGGCATCCCTTTCAAATTGGCAATCATCTCCTTCGTATATCCTAAGGCCAAATGGCGGAGAAAACGTTCATCGTATTCATCAATATCATAACTGATGACTGCTTCCTGACGCTTGGCATCGTTGGCTACCGATTTCTTGAAACGATCTACAATCTTTTCCAAAATCGGATAGTTGAATACCAGCTTCTTTCCGTCCATCACAGCCTGTACATCTGTTTTCGTCAGTAATTCTCCTGTTTTGAGGATAATTCCGTCGGCACCGGCATTCAATACATCCACCCACAACTTTTCATTCAGAATCTCACCTGTGAAGATCAGTACCCGGACTCCTTTGTAGCGTTTGAATATATTCCGGCAAATGTCAACACCAATGGTCGTAGAACCTCCCAGTCCTAAGTCCAACAATACCAAATCGGGGAGTTGCGCCTCCATCAACGGCCAGAACTCACTTTCCGTCATTGCCGTACCGATCACTTCCGCATTCGGTATTTCATGACGGAATATTTCTTCTGTCCCTTTCAACTCCAGTTTTACATCCTCTACGATAATAACTTTAAACTTCTGTTCTTCCATGTTTCTTATCTAATAACTTTTATGTGTTCTCCTTTTATCGGCGCGGAATGGTGAAATAAACCGTAAATCCTCCGCCTTCAGCCGGCTCAGCATTGATACGACACCCTCTGCGTCCCGCAAATTCGTCATGGTCGCGGATAATCTGCTTGCATATCAGATATTCCGTTCCTCTCAACTCCCCTTTCTCACCGGAAGTCATACGTGCCAGATTCGGATAAAATAATTGGTTCAATTCTTCCACACTCTTTTCACGTCTCGTATCCGTAAAGAGAAAACGAATATATTCATTATCCTGACGTGCTTGCAGACGTATCAATCCATCTTCACGCACAGTCAATGCTTCATCAATCAAATTTTCCAATAGAAAACGCAACTGGTTCACGTCTCCTATCACTTTCGCTTCCATTGGTTCTATCTCCAGTTCTATCCTCTCCGAACGGTTCTTCATTGATTTCTTGAAGTATTTTCCGGCAGCGTCCAAAAGTTCCTGCACCGGAATCACAGTACGCCGGAAAGTGACTTCCTCCAATTGACGGGAAGCACACGAGCTCAAAATCGTAAAGATTCCCTTATAATATTCAATCAATTCCGTCATAGTCTCCACCGCTTCACGCTCCTCCGTTTCCGAAAGCTTCTGCGTATTCAACCGCCCTACAATCTGTTTGATTTTATTCGGATAATAGATCGTCTCATGTTTAATCGTCGACAGACAGTTGTCAAGTACCATATTCTGAACATGCAACATGCTATCTTCCCAGGAAGCCCGACGTGTTTCTTCATGTGCCGACTCAATATCCCGGTATTTTGTAGCCAGCTTCACCACTGCGTTAAACACGACAATAGCCACATAACGAGCTACCAGTTCAAAAAGCAGTCGATCCGTCTCCTGTTCCGTTCCTTCTCTGCGTTCCAGATAAAGCACACCGACACATTGATGTTCACCTCCTGCTTCCACCATCAGCGGAATTGCCTGAAGATGCTGTTCAGAAAGATATTCTCCGGAACTAAAACACTGTTCTACCATCTCCGGCATTTCCTGCCCGGGGCGAGAAGCGTATTCCAGCCGATGTGTCGTTTCGTTATAAACGGCAATTCCCATCCGGTCAATTGTCAGTAGTTCATTCACCGGACCGAATGCTTCATCCACAATACGTTGCGGGATTTCTTTAAGCGTACTTTCCTCCCGTTGGAGTGCCTCTGCATTTTCTTGTTCCTGCGGTCTGACCAAAGATGCTGCAAATACCTTTTGATTAATCTCAAGTACCTGTTCGAGATTCAAACGATTCTGCAAACGTTTTCTCATATACAGGAAATAGTATCCGACCAAAGAAACAATCAGTAGAACAAAACATAAAATAATTCCTACTGTCTTATTCGTATTCGACCGTTCCAACTGTCGGCAATACGCTTCAAGAGTCTGATCTTCTCCCTGCAACTTATACAAATCCGTAAATGCCGAATTATTGTAACTGTATGCATCCAACTGTTTCAAAGCCAAAAAAGCAACTGCCGCCTCATTCCTGATATCCAGAATCACATGATAATCCGAATCAAACAATTCGTTCCACCAACTGATTTCGGCAGGCGTTCCTTCCCCCACCAGCTTCATATACCGATGCGAACGATCCGGACGCGCATATTTCTCATAATGCTCGTTCAACAAGAGTATAGCAGAATCTATATATTGCAAAGCAAATTCATAATTTTCATCCACATTAGCAAAATAGGCGGCATTCGCATAATCCGACGCTGCATCCAGCAAATCCTCATAGGCAGAATCCGTAACCACCACTATCGAATCGCCCTCCTGCAACATGGGAGGAATCGGATCATGCAGACAAGAACTCACCCCAAACGGAAGCAACAGGCAAAGCAACAAGACTCCCATCGTTTTGCGCACTCCCGAAGGCAAACGGAAATAGAAACGACTCCCTTTCCCCAATTCACTCTCTACATCAAAGACACATCCCCGGAACAATTCATTCGTTTTCTTATATTTCTCAATGATTCCCTTACAATTCATCAGTCCGAAACCACTGCCCTTATTTTCTTTCAGAACTTCCGGGTCGGCTGCATTCTTCATTCCGATGACACGGGAATCATATACTTTCTCACCGATAATACGAGCCATATCTTCTTCGGAAATCCCCCTTCCGTTGTCTTCTACGGAAATCTCGACATACGCATCCGTAGTACGGGCATACACTTTGATTGTTCCTCCTTCCGGGGTATATTTTCGGGCGTTTTCCGCCAGCGTGTTAATCATAAACAAAGTCAATGCCCGGTCAGCTTTCACCATAACCGTGGTCGGTTCTATTTCCAACTTCTGATTTTTCATTTCAAAAGCACGTCTCCCTTTGCCTAACAGTTCAAAGAGTTCATTAAGATCGAACGTTTCAATATTCAGGCTAAGCGTCCCCTGCTTCATCTTAATCCAAAGCGCCAAAATATCATTGTATTCATTAATCGTAGTTACGAGCTCGTCAATGTATTGATACTTCTCTTTCTTTATCTTTTCATGATCGATATATCCTCGTTCCGTCAACTTATGCACCTCATTCAAGATACGGTCGATATAAGGATTTATCCCATTTACAATGGCCAGACAAGCCTTCTTAATCAAATTCTGGCGTTTATTTCCCGCGATATGTTGTTCGTAAACATATCGTTGCTTTTCCAATTGCATCCGTTCGTCACTCAACGCTTCTACCATCTGCTCATTGTCCGCAGCCCAAACGATATACGGTTCGAGCACGTGCACCAACGCTTTTTCATCACGGTTCAACCGATGCAAAGGAACCAGTGCCGCTTTTCCTTCCTCCGGAATTTCCAGTTGAAGACGCCCTTTTCCGAACAGCTGGTCAATGCCTTGTTGAATTAACGGAACATTCATTGGTATAGAAGAAGTGATGTCCCGGCAAAGAGCCAGTATCCGTTGCAGACGTTCCACATCTACTTGATTCCTTATTTTAGATCGCTTATTGAAGAACCACCAAAGAATAACCACCAGTACAAGTCCGGCAATAACCAAAGAAAGTACAAGCGTCATTTGTCGTGAATCGGATTCCAACGAAAGATAACGACTCTCCAACTCTTTATCCTGACGAGTATAATTCAGAATATCCAGGTATATATTTCGGTTGTAATCAGAAGCATACTTCATTCCAAGCCCGGCATACGATACACTCAATTGTTCCCGAATCCTCGAAATCCATTCGGGCACCGTCCTTACGTCTTCCTCCATAATCCACGGTACTCCAGTATATGTCGTATCTCCTTCCGCATAAATACGCAGCTTGTCCAACGTATCCACTGCATGATGATAATAAAGCATATGGTGTTGGTTCACACAATCTAACGCTTTTGTAAGCGTATCCAATGCTTCCGAATAACGTCCGTGCTCATTCATATACTTACCGATAGACACATACGCACCGGCAATCTGATACAAATCATTATACTCCCGGAATTTTTCAAGCGCAAGCTGTGCCATTCGCAAAGGCAAAAGCGAATCTACAGGAAAACCAAACTGATCCAGCGCGTATCCCCTCCTTGTTCGAAAGAGTTCGAAGTTGTTGGAAGAAACCATCAGATTAGCCAGCCCTTGCAGACCATTTCCTTCGAAATAAGGATGATTAGTCTGAACCGCAGTCCTCCAGGTTATATATAGTTGGTCAAACTCACGCATTTTCCTGTCCTCCGGCTTGGTGGCTTCCACCAATGAAGCCGATCCTTTGATATAATGATAATAAAGCAACTGATTCGTATCTGCCAATACTTCATCTTCCGGGATCTGATTGAGAGATGCGATGGCTTCCTGCCTTTGCTGAAGATAATAGTAATAAATAGAAGAAACAATGAAAAATTCGGTGAAAGCATAATCCAGTCGAAGTGCCTCGTGGCGGTCGGCAAACAAATCACTCTCTTCCCGAATACGTTTCATACGCCGAAGCGCACTATTACGATAATCATAAAATTCTTTGTTCATAGCTGTCCGCTGACAAATCTTCATCAGTCCGATATCAGCAATCAACAGTTCAAGCTCATTTTTAGTCAGTTTATATACTTCCTTATGTAACGCTTCCGCCCGGTCAAAATCCATCGCCATAAAAGCACAGAATCCGAGATTATTAGATGCCTCCGCTTTCCCCGACTTATAAAAATTTACCTGTTGATAAGCTTCATTGGCATACTTATAAGAAGAATCCAGGCTTCGATAACGATAAGTATACGCTTTCCCGTTTAAAGAATCAATCAGGCGCACCTCTTTGGTCGGCACCATATCAGTGCACGAAAAAAAAGAGGTAAACAACACTATACCTATTATATATAAAGGAAAACGTGAACTCATTTTTGACTATTAACTGTTTTCAGAAAGCAAATCTACAAATATTTCCGATAAGTTGGAGAGAAAAATATTTTTTATACAATAAGTCCTTCTAAATAATAAGAGAAATTCCTACCTTTGCAGGCAAATTAACAAATAGGTAACATCTATTACAAAATGAGCGAAAAAGCACCCTTTATGGTATTCTCGGGAACGAACTCGAGATATCTTGCAGAAAAAATCTGCGCGAGCCTGGATTGTCCTCTGGGAAATATGAACATTACCCATTTTGCCGATGGCGAATTTGCGGTTTCATACGAGGAGTCAATTCGTGGCGCACATGTATTCCTGGTTCAATCCACTTTCCCTAACTCAGACAACTTAATGGAACTTCTCCTGATGATTGATGCTGCTAAACGTGCATCAGCAAAGAGCGTTGTGGCTGTAATCCCCTATTTTGGATGGGCTCGTCAGGATAGAAAAGACAAACCTCGTGTATCTATCGGGGCTAAGTTGGTAGCTGATCTGCTGTCTGTTGCAGGTATCGACCGACTGATTACGATGGATTTGCATGCTGACCAGATCCAGGGATTCTTCAATATCCCGGTAGATCACTTATACGCATCAGCTGTATTCCTCCCTTACATCCAGTCATTGCAATTGGAAAATCTGGTTATTGCTACACCGGACGTAGGAGGTTCAAAACGTGCCAGCACTTTCTCCAAATACCTCGGCGTACCATTGGTACTCTGCAACAAATCACGTGAAAAAGCCAATGAAGTAGCATCTATGCAAATCATCGGTGACGTGGAAGGTAAAAACGTTGTCTTGATTGATGATATCGTAGACACAGCAGGAACAATCACCAAAGCAGCCAACATCATGTTGGAAGCCGGTGCCCAATCTGTACGCGCTATCGCCAGTCATTGCGTAATGTCTGATCCGGCTTCTTTCCGTGTGCAAGAGTCTGCCCTGACAGAAATGGTATTTACTGACAGCATCCCTTATGCTAAGAAATGCCCGAAAGTGAAACAGTTAAGCATTGCCGACATGTTTGCTGAAACAATCAAACGAGTAATGAATAACGAATCTATCAGTTCACAATATATCATTTAAATGAAGAATGATAAATGAAGAATGAAGAATAAGAAAGC
>NC_021017.1:342797-368384 GCF_000210075.1 Bacteroides xylanisolvens XB1A | reverse complement strand
TCATTCATCATTTTATTGGAGTCTTCCGAATTTATAGGTTCCTTTTTTAATCACTTTTCCATCTTTATCTGTTTCGACAAAAGGACCATCCTTCTTTCCTTGTTTGAAAAAGCCATCGAAGCGATTACCATCTTTGTCGATTTGTACGCCTTGACCCTCTTCCAATCCATCAACGAACCCACCTTTATATTGCATACCAGCAACAGTTTTCAGAGTGCCTTGTCCATTGGGACGGTTATCTTTCCAGTCACCGTCATAAACATCGCCATTGCTCCATTTATAAACTCCTTTACCATCACGTTTATTATTTTTCCAGCTTCCTTCATACACAGCACCATTCGCCCAGGTAAAAGTACCTTTTCCGTCTTGCATGCCGTTCTTGAAATTACCTACATATTTATCACCGTTAGCATGGTAATAAACTCCTGGACCGGTTCGCTCACCTAAGAGATACGAGCCCTCATAACGGTCGCCCGTGTGAAAGTAATAAGTACCTTTTCCATGTTGAATATCATCCGCCCAGTCACCATCATATTTATCTCCATTGGTATATTCAAAGACCCCTTTTCCGTGACGAACATCATCCTTCCAGTCTCCATCGTATTTAGAGCCGTCATCCCAGTTCATGGTACCTTTGCCGTTCTTCTTATCATTTTTCCAGTGACCGGTATATTTGGCACCGTTTGCCCAAGTATATGTACCTTCGCCTTCACGTTTATCATTCACCCAATGACCTACATACAAATCACCGTTATGATAATACATAGTTCCTTCACCATGCTGATAATCCTGATACCACATACCGTCGTAACGGTTGTTATTCATAAAATAATAGATACCTTTTCCGTGCTGCTGGTCCTGGAACCACTGTCCTTCGTACTTTTCTCCGTCAGGGAACATATAAATTCCATATCCTTCACGTTTCCCTTTCACATATTCACCTTCAAAGACATCACCGTTTTTAAAAACCGTTTTTCCTTTTCCGTTCGGTTTTCGGCCTTTCATTTCTCCCGTATAGACACTGCCATCCTTAAAAGTATAGTTGCCAATCTTTATTTCAGTGGAGAATGTATCTTTAATTTTTCCGAAAAATCCGCCTTTCTTTCCTTCATTTTCTTGTGCCATTACTCCCTCTTGTGCAAGGAGAGCCAATAAAAGTGTAGTATATAGATATTTCCTCATTGGTTTTAGTCGTTACTCATTTTAGAATTACAATTTGGACAAAGATACAATTTCTATCCCAAACAGCCCACTTTCGGAAAGCAATTTATGACAACTTTTTACCTGCAATGACCTCTTTTAATGTCTCTTTGCACAAATAGCGTTGTGCCAAATCTTGTATTTCTGCAGGAGTAACCTCGTTTACAGCCAGCAGAGAACGTGAAAAGTAGTCATCATCCAGACCGGAAGTAGCAATAAAGATCCATGCATCCGAAAGTGAGAAAGGAGACTCATAACTACGGCACATTTCGCCCAACATATAGTTGCGTACGATAGTCAGTTCTTCCATCGACACAGGTTCCTGATGCAGACGGTCAATTTCATGATATACTTCCTGTATCAACGGTTCCACATATTCATTATCCGTTTCTGTCGAGATAGCCAGCAATCCGCTATCCGGATAAAACATGATCCCCGCTGAAATGCCATAAGTATACCCCTTTTCTTCACGGATATTAGACATCAGCCGACTGCCGAAATAGCCTCCGAATAAAGTCATCAATACCCGGAGTTTCAGATAATCAGGATGGTTACGAGTGATGGTTGTATATCCCATCTTTACAGCACTCTGCATAGCATCCTCACGTTCTATAAAAATTCTCTTTTCGGAAACGGCAGTAAAAGGAAAACTTAATTTCAATGCCGGCTGTTGATGTTGACCAAAAGAAGTGCCGAATGTATCCGTCACCCGGCTGATAATATCCTCCGTCACCTTGCCGGACAAGAATATAGAGCAATTGCCCGAATGGTAATACCGTTCATAAAATTCACGAAGCACTTCCGGAGTGATAGCATGATAATCTTCCTCCACCACTATTTTACCACATGGATGCTGTTCGCCATAAAGCGACTTCAACAGGCTGCGATGTGCCAGGAAATCAACTTTGGAAGTATTGACCAGATATTGTTGGATATTGGTATCGAGGATAGTATGCAATTCTTTCTCCGGGAAAAGCGGTTCTTTAATCATGGATTCTACCACCTCCAATGTTTTCGCCAAATACTTATTCAACGAATAAACAGTGATGTATGCATACTCCGACGAGCTGGACAGTTCGAGCCACGAACCATAGTAATCCAGTTTCTCGGCAATGGTGGCAGCCGTATATTTTGTCGTACCTTCGCGCAACATCCGGTTTGTAAACAAGGCTTGCAGTTTCTGCGACTGCTGCCAACGGGCTCCAGCGAAAAGCACATCCATGCGTACTACTTCCTGTTCACCCGCATTAATAACAGTCAATGGAATACCATTTGGCAATGTCATTCGGACGGGAGGAAGTATACGAAAATTTTTCAGGGTTTGTATTTCAGGTTGTATTTTACGATCCATACGATTAGATTCTATTCTTCAAAAACTCTTCTGCCCGTTCCAAATCTTGCGGGGTATCGATTCCGATGGTTTCTACTTCACTAATGCCTACCTTTATCTTATATCCGTTCTCCAGCCAACGGAGCTGCTCCAAAGATTCAGCCAGTTCCAGAGAAGACTGCGGAAGCATGGTTATCTCTTTCAGCACATCTGTACGATAGGCATACAGTCCGATATGCTTGTAGTAGGTATGTCCCTTCAGCCAGTCCTGTTTCTCGGCATTACGCTGATAAGGAATAATGGAGCGGCTAAAATAAAGCGCGTTCCAGTTCTTATTGACTACCACTTTCGGTGAATTTACGTTTTCCAGTACAGCAAACGGTTCATCTGCAGTAAAAGGTTTCACCAGCGTGGCAATCTGCGTGGTTACATCTTCGAAACAAGCCTTTACCGCATCCAATTGTGAAGGCTGAATAAAAGGTTCATCTCCTTGTATATTAACCACGACATCAAAGTCACCTCCAATCTTTGTACAAGCTTCATAACAGCGATCCGTACCGCTTTTGTGATGAACAGAAGTCATCACAACCTTACCTCCGAACGCCTTGACAGCAGCTTCAATACGCTCATCGTCCGTGGCTACATAAGCGTCATCCAAAACGCCAGCCACTTGCTCATACACACGTTGTATAACAGTTTTTCCACCCAACATAGCCAACGGTTTTGCAGGAAAACGAGTGGATGCATAGCGGGCAGGTATAATTCCAAGAAATTTCATCTACTTAATAAATAATGAAGAATGGAAGGCAGATAATGACTGTTGTATATATCCCCTTTGCCAATCTTCCGGTTTTACTATTTTGTTATCATATAAAAGCATGTCAATGTCCAGACAAACTTTCTCCTCTTTTTTATCTTCCGGACGACGTCCGGACCTTTGTTCTATATCTTTCAGCATTTTCCTCACTACCTCTTCATCCTTATCGGAAAAGAACATAACCACTTGGTTGGAAAACAAGGCCGGATTCTTAAAAAACAAAGGTTCAGTTTCCAATTCGGGCGCAAAACATATAGAAGAGAACGATTCAGTCAGTTCCTGTCTGGCAAAAGTCAAATTCTCTTTCCTGTTGTAATTACTCCCTATGCAAACAATATACCTATGCATTAAAAGATAAGTATTAAGTATTAGGTATTAAACATTAGATATTAAAGATATTACACCTACAGTTCAGTGCCCCAAACGCTACGGGTTAATACTTATTTCAGACTTAGTTAAAAAGATCGTCCAATCCCCCCTCTTCTATCACCTCTCCGTCCGGAGTTTCCGAACCGGCACATGGATCAAATCCTTCAGGGAGTTTAAATTTCTCCTGCTGGTCATATCCCAAAGTCGGGTCATCATACACTTTCTTCATATACAATGCCCAAATAGGCAAAGCAGCGGCAGCTCCCTGACCATAAGTCATTCTACCAAAGTGAATGTCACGTTCATCACCTCCTACCCAACAACCGGATACCAATGAAGGAGTGAATCCCATAAACCAGGCATCAGAGTTATCATTGGTCGTACCTGTTTTTCCACCCATATCGGCGGTAATTCCATAACGACGAACACGCCCACCTGTTCCTTCATTAATAACGGCGCGCAACATAACCAGCATTTTATATGCACTTGAAATACTTATCACCTCCTCCATTTGCGGTGCAAAGGTAGAAAGCACATTACCATCACTATCTTCAATGCGTGTAACAAACAATGGAGCCACACGAATTCCTTTATTGGCAAAAGCTGTATATGCACTTACCATCTCACCCACAGAAATTTCACAAGGTCCCAGACAAAGCGAAACCACCGGGTCGATTGCTTTATTACGAACCCCAAAACTATGGATCAAACGTACAAGATTATACGGATTCAGTTTGCCCATCAAATAAGCAGAAATCCAGTTGTCAGAATTAGCCAATCCCCACTTCAGAGTCACCATTTCCCCATAACGTTTATTATTTGCATTACGAGGCGTCCAAGGAGTTCCGTTCTCATCAATCAACGTTTGCTCTACGTGGCGTGTCTGGTCGCAAGGAGAAAATCCATTTTCCATTGCTAATGTATACAAATACGGTTTGATAGTAGATCCCACCTGACGACGTCCCACCATTGCCATATCATACTGGAAATATACATAATTCGGTCCGCCTACATAAGCCTTCACATGCCCGCTTACCGGATCCATCGACATGAATCCTGTTCGCAGGAAAGATTTGTAGTAACGGATGGAATCCATCGGTGTCATAATTGTATCTTTATCTCCCTTCCAGGAAAAGACAGTCATTTCTTCCGGGGTATCGAACGCTTTACGAATCTGCTGTTCCGAAGCTCCCGCCTCTTTCATAAGACGATAACGATCCGTCTGCTTCATAGCTTTTGTCAGCAACTCCTCCACTCGTTTTTCCGGCAGTGATCTTGCGTATGGAGCATTTTTGCTTCCCTCTTTTTCTTTGAAAAACACAGGTTGCAAATAATCACCTAAATGCTCTTTTACTGCATCCTCTGCATATTGCTGCATACGTGAATTGATCGTCGTATAAATCTTCAATCCATCTGTATAGATGTTATAATTCGTACCGTCTTTCTTTTTATTTTTTGCACACCAACCATACAACGGGTTAGTTTCCCACGCGATAGAATCTTCGTAGAATTTTTGCATTTGCCAACCACGATAATCACTTTTTACCGGTTTCGGTGCTGTCATCACACCACGGAGATATTCGCGGAAATAGGTAGCCAATCCCTCTTTGTGGTCAACGCGGTTATATTTTAGTTTCAGCGGAAGAGCCTGCAAAGAATCACATTCTGCATCTGTGATATAACCAGCTTTACGCATCTGCTCAAGCACTACATTACGACGGCCACGGGAACGTTCGTTGAAACGAACCGGATTATAAAGCGACGGATTCTTACACATACCAACCAGCGTAGCCGCTTCTTCAATCTTCAAATCCTTCGGTTCACAGCCGAAATAGGTATGCGCAGCAGTTTTAATACCAACCGCATTATTCAGGAAATCAAATTTATTGAGATACATACTCAATATTTCCTCTTTGGTGTAGTAACGTTCAAGCTTCACCGCAATCACCCATTCAATCGGTTTCTGGAAAAGACGTTGCAGTGTATTTCTCGCCACATTCTCTGTAAACAACTGTTTGGCAAGCTGTTGCGACAAGGTGCTACCTCCACCTGCATTTTTCTGAAACATCAAACCACGTTTTACAAACGCACGAAACAATGCCTTGGCATCAATTCCTGAATGTTCGACAAAACGAACATCTTCCGTTGCAATAAGAGCATTGATAATACTAGGCGACAAATCCTTGTAAGCTGTGTACACCCGGTTTTCCTTACTGTAAGACCACGTGCCAAGCACTTTTTCATCTTCAGAGAAAATCTCCGTTGCAAATTTATAACTCGGATTTTCAAGTTCCTCTACAGGAGGCATATAACCAATCCAACCCTTTGAGATAGAGACAAAGATGACAACAATAGCCAACACAATGACTGCCAGAAATATCCAAAGAGCCTTTATTATTTTTCGAATCATGTTTTTTCTTGCTTAAAATGACGCATTTAATTAAGGTACAAAGGTAGATAAAATCCGCTATTCAGCCAACGAGTTTGATTATAATTTCTATTTTGTTAAAATATGGAGCGGCACTCATAACAAATAGCACGAAACAAAACAAAAAAGAGCATTTTTCAAGAAAGTAATCCTCTATTATATCTAAAACACAAACAGGCGGGATTTTTCCCGCCTGTTATTCATTCATAAATATACCTATTTATAAGATAATCAATTACAAGTTTGCTGCCTGCACACCGACCACTCCGGCAATTGCACCAGCAACAGCAATAATCACTTTCAAAATAATACTCCACGTTTTTTTCATAGACATTTTTCTTTTTTTATTAAACACTAAATAAACACCCTAACCATCAATCGTTAATTGACAATTCATTATGCGGCAGGATCCGGTGCTTCTCCGCTACCGCCACTTTCATTTCCTCCGCCTTCTTCTCCGCCATCATCCGGTTTTTCAGGATCATTAGGAGAAATTGTCATATTAAGCTTCTTCAGATATTCATCCAAGCTAATCAAATCCAACTTCTCATCTGCACGAGTAGCAGTCTTTGTAACGCGCAGCTCTTTATTCGCCTGAAAAAAGATACGAACGCTCTCTACACTTTTTGCATTAATATCCTTCGCCAGTTCGGCACCTTTCGAACGGGCAGTCAACATAAAGACGCCCAGACCTTCAATATTCACAGACTTACCTTCCAGCAACTGTTCCTTCATCTTTTCCACAAAATTCTGGATCACACTCTTGATATCACCAACAGACAGCGAAGAACGATCCTGCATTTTCTGTGCAATATATTTCAGGTTGACAGACTGACCTAAAGTGATCAGATGCGGATAATATCTCTTGGGAGAATTGGGAACACGCGGATCTGTTGGGCGCGTAATGACTTTGTAAATTACACTCATACTACGTTTTTTTAAAGATTTAAATTCAAATTATTTATTCACGTTTTGTTGATCAACACTGCAAAGGTGAAGCTTTTATTCCGGATAGAAAAGAAAAAAGCCCCTTGCGGAGCTCTTTATATTCATACTAGTATATAACAATTTATTAATCAGCAATATAATTAAACTTTTAGAATTTTCCATTCCCCTATTGTACACTGTTCGCTATCAAAACTGACAGCCACCTTTACTATAGGCAATCCGCACAAAGCAAAACGTTTGGGGTAATTCTTCAGATCAATTTGCTCCATCGCCCTATCCGCACTCTTGTCCAATTTCAATTCCATCACATACAACGTAGTCTTTGTACGAAGCACCATATCCACCCGTCCACTGGCAGTACGAACCTCCACATCTACATAATAGCCCAACAAACTGAATATAATATAAAACATCTGTTGGTAGTGCCCCTCATATTTCGTATTATCACATTGAGGAATGGTAGACAGAAACGTTTGCAAACGACGTAAAGCAGCATCCATATCACCATTACGAATATCACGGGAAAGATAAGCTACCATAGTATTGGCTTCCGGTGTTTTACTAGCAACATAATTAGGAAGAAGACTTTTCATCAAACCTATTCTGACCTCCTTATTAGGAATATCCAATGTATATAAATCTAACTCCTTATCATAATCTTTTATCGTGATATAGCCACTTTGATATAACAATGGAGTAATGCTCACCATTCTTTCTGTAGGTGCATCAAAATCCTCCGCAACCGCAGTTTTTCTCCCTATCTCGGAAGGCGCTACACCAAATTTATCCAGCATCTTTATCAAATAAGTAGGTGTACCACTACCAAACCAATAAGAATTAAATTTACCATCTGCAAAAGCGTTAAGCAAACTGAATGGATTATATATATCAGGAGACGGATAAGTGAAATGATAGCCGTCGTAGTTTTCTTTCAGTTTTGCCAATACCTCTTCAGAAGTAACCTCCAGTTTTTGGGCTAATGCGTCTACATCATCTTTCATTTGGACAAGTATCTCGTTTTCTGTAATACCGCAAATGGCAGCATAAGACTCATTCATGCTAATATTCTTGATATTGTTCAATTCACTAAATATACTAAGTTGGGAGAATTTGGTGATACCGGTCAAAAACACATACCGCAAATAAGGATCACACGCTTTAAGAGGGCTGTAGAAATTGCGCATAATGTTACGCAATACGCCAAGCCTCTCTTCCTCGTGTACTACATCCAGCAGAGGAGCATCGTATTCATCTATCAGCACAACCACTTGTTTCCCTGTCTGCTCGTAAGCGCGCTTGATGAGTCCTTCCAGACGCTGATTTGGATTAACCTCTCCCTCCATCTTTCCGTAAACCTCCTCATAACGAATTAGCTTCATATTCAACTCTTGCAACAGCTGTTCACAGTCTGCATGCTTGGCTGTACTCATATCAAAGTGAAGCACTGGATATTCCGTCCACTCCTTTTCCAGCTTTTCTATAGCCAACCCTTGAAATAATTCTTTCTGACCAGAGAAATAACTATGTAATGTAGAAGTCAACAATGACTTACCAAAACGACGAGGACGACTCAAGAATACGTATTTAGTGAAATGTACCATCCAATACACATATTCCGTTTTATCAATATAAAGGTAATTACTTTTCCGTATTTCCGAAAAAGTCTGTATTCCGATGGGGTATCTTCGTAAATTTTCCATTTCAATTCGATTTTTCACAAAGCTACAAAAAATATTCATCGCACCATTCACTGTTTTACAAAAAAAATATCAACGATCTTCACAGACAGTTGATATTATAGAAATCACATCGGATTTGCACCGACATGAGGGCGTTGATCAGGAATACACCGCTGTATATTTCCTGACCACAAAATGTAGGGTTCTTCATGTGTGTAGCATAAAGTTAGGGACCTACATGTTTCATCTCACTTTTGTGTAAAGTATTAAAAGTACTCTATGACATTATTAACTTAAAATAGAGGTCATCAATGGATCTCATCTATGCATCCAGCATCGAAGTTTATTTACCTTTATATTAGTTGGATTTATTATTCCTTGTCGTGAGTTTGTTCTCCATATCCATAACCGTAACCGTATCGTTTACCATAACCGTAATACTTGCCATATTTGCCATAACCGTAATAATAACCGTACTTTCTTCTCTTCAAATCCAAACCATTAATTACAGTACACAGCTTAGGTAATTTATTATTTTCAGCAAGTTCATTGATCAAAGTATACTCATTCTTGTGAGTATAATCTGCACGACAAACATAAACAGATAAATCAGCCACACGCCCTATCAGCAATGTATCAGTTACCATACCAACAGGAGCTGTATCCAGAATTACATAATCAAAACTTTTCTTGAATGTTTCAATTGCTTTATCTAATCCATCACGTGCCAACAATTCAGTCGGGTTAGGAGGAACTGTTCCACCAGGAAGAATATACAAATTCTTGCTAACATCAGAGAGCTGCACCAAATCCATCAAATTCTTTTCCGGATTGGCCAAGTATTGAGTTATACCCACTTCTTTTCTTGGAATATTAAATACCTTATTCAAACCCGGTTTACGAATATCCAAACCGACAATAATAACCTTTTTGCCTAATAAAGAAAGGCTGATAGCAAGATTAGCTGAAATGAAAGATTTACCTTCACCACTAACTGTAGAAGTAACTAAAATCACTTTCTTATCATTTTCAAGCATAAATTGAAGATTCGTTCGAATATTACGGAAGGTTTCGCTCATCAGGTTGTTTTGATTCTCAAATACGGCAATAGCTCCCTGCTTTTCATCAGTTAATGGGATATCACCGACAATAGGTATACTAGTGAGCTTTTCTACATCAGAACGACCTTCAATCCTAAACTTAGTCAAATTGATTAAATAGATGACACCTACAGGAATTCCGACACCTAGAACTAAAGCAACTAAATAAATCATCTTACCTTTAGGTGATACAGGAATTTCATCAGCAATAGCATCATCAATTATTTTAGCATTGTTAGCTGTAGCAGCTAAAGTAATAGCATTCTCTTCACGTTTCTGGAGAAGCAACAGATACAATCCAGACTTGATCTCTTGCTGACGAGCAATACTCACAAACTGACGCTCCTGTCCCGGAGCCTCATTGATACGGCGAGAAAAACGACTAGCTTCACGATCCAAATCTGCTTTTGTTATCAGTAGTCCCTGTAAAGTACGATCAAGAGTAACATCCACATTCATCTTCATCGCACGAATACTTGTATCCAGATTTATAATTGTAGGATTGTTTTCTGTAGAAGTGCGCAACAAACGTTTACGTTCTACTAGCATTTCGTTATAACGATCAATTTGAGCTACGAGTCCAGCATCTTGCAGACCAATATTACCAGGAAGTACTTCATATTCATTTCCTCTCATATATCTACGCAAATCCTCTACCAAATTGATTTGCGTTTGGTTCTCTACACGTTTCTTTTCATATTCCGCATTTCCTGTCAAAGCTATTTGAGCTTCACTCGTTAAATCCGTAATACCAGCATTTCGTTTAAAAGTCTCCAAACTTTCTTCAGTACTACCTAACTCTTTTGATATAATACCAATACGCTCATCAATAAACTCTGCTGTCTTTTGAGCAATTTCATTCTTATCATTATTTGTATTAATATTATACATTTCCAAAAGCTTATTAATAAAATCCTGCCCACGTCGTAAGCTGGAATTCTTCAATGATATAACTGCAACAGAAGTTGTTTTCGAAGTAGGCTCGATAGTCATACTTTTGCAATACCATCTTGCTACACGCAAAGGATTATTTATAGTCGCTGTTATATTACGAACTTTTTTCGCCAAATCAACATCGTCAGTTCCCTTAGAAATCAAAGAATCGGGACTCATGAAAAAAGCTAATGTTCCCCTTGCGGTAGGGAAAACTGCAGGTAATTTATCAAAATGTTTTTGGAATTCATCATCTCCCACCTTTACATTTATATCCAAACTTCCTTGTGGCTGTAAAGCCATCTCCACAATCATAGGATCATCCAATAATTCAGCCTCTTGTGGAATCAAATTAACTTGCACAGGAGAAGTTTTATACATATCCTTTGCCGGAAATTCATCTTCATCTTTATAAGATATATATAAATTCAAATCTATAACAACTTCTTTCGCAATAGTCTTAGAACGAAGCACTTCAATCTCATTATCGATATTTTGAGAAGAAGAGATCAAACCGTCCAACCCTAAGTTTTCCAATTCTGATGCCATACCTGCTCCTCCCCCCTTTTTATCATCTTTTATCAGAACTGTAGCTGATATATTATATACCGGAGTAGCCATACGCAAATACAACCATGCCCCTAGCAAAAAGACAACAACTGTTCCAACAAACCAAGGCCAATGAATCAAATATTTAAACAGGATTTCCTGAAAATCAATCTTCTCTTCATTCGCTTCCTGTTCCACATTATATACTTTTTTTTCTTTCATCTCTTAAGACGTTACTTTAAGATATTAAACAATAAACTGGCAAGTGATACCAAAATAGAAGTCGCAGAAAACCACAAACTAGTACTATTACCGATATCAGAATTACGAGCTTTCGCCTTATTCGGAGTCACATAAATAATATCATTCTGTTGTAACCAGTAATAAGGAGAAAGAATAGTTTCAGCCTTATTCAAATCTAGAGTAATAATCTGTTGCTTCCCGCTTGAATCTTCACGAATGAGTCTTACATTGTCACGAAGCCCATAAACAGTCATATCACCTGCCATAGCAAGCGCCTCTAATAAATTAACCTTTTCATTAGAAATAGTAAATGTACCCGGACGAGTCACCTCACCAATCACTGATATTTTATAATTTACCATACGCACTGTTACAATTGGAGTTTCTGTAATATATAGCTTCAATTTATCGACAATCATCTGCTCCGCCTGTTTTTTTGTCAATCCTCCCAACTTCAATTCTCCCAATACAGGAAAATTAATTTTTCCTTCATTATCTACCAAATAAGGTTGCAGCATTGGTTGTGCTGTGGTAAAGGTTGAATTACTAGAGGCTATACCGCTGGGACTAGCAATTGTCAAATTGAAGGGTAAAGCCAATTCCGGACTGGTGCAAGACACTACAATTGTCAACAAATCCTTTGGCATAATTTTAGCGTCATACAAATTCTCCTGTTGAGTTACTTGTTCCACAACTTCCACATCCTGTAAATATGGAACTTTTTTATACGACTGGCAAGCTACCAACAAAAAAGGTAACAACAGCAACCCAAATTTCTTATTAAGTCTTCTCATAATCTATTTTATTTATTTTATTACAACTAATCACCAAACCTTTATTAATACGCCTCCTTTTCTCCATGAATTGCATTATACACTGTCTTGTACATAATATAGAGATCTAATAAAAATGTCCAATGCTCAATATACCAGATATCACGCATCACACGACCTTCCATCTGCCAAAGCTCTTTTGTCTCACCACGATAACCAGTCACCTGTGCCCACCCCGTTATACCTGGTTTAACAAAATGACGAACCATAAACTTATTTATTAGTAAAGAGTACTCTTGAGTATGTTTTAGCATATGGGGACGTGGACCAACAATAGACATATCACCTTTAAACACATTAATAAATTGTGGTAGTTCATCAATGCTAGTCTTTCTTATAATCTCCCCTATCCTTGTTTTACGTGGATCATGCTCTGTAGCCTGAAGAGTATCACATTGAGCATTCACTCTCATTGAACGGAATTTATAACACCAGAATTCCTTTCCATCTTCACCGCTACGCTTCTGTTTAAAAAAGATAGGTCCCGGAGAACTCATCTTTATAGCAACTCCAACAATAATATAAATAAATGGGAAAATCGTACATAAAAATAATGTAGAACACACTATATCAAAAGTACGTTTTACTATACGGTTCTCAAGTAACTCTAAAGGTTCACGACGAATAGATAAAACAGGAACATTTCCCAACATTTCAAAATGCATCCGACGTTTCAAATAATTGCGTACATTCGGAACACTAAAAAAACGAACTAAATGGTTCTCACAATAATTAATAATGGGAACAATTTCAGCACTACGAGCAGAAGGAAGGCTACAATAGAGCTGGTCTACTCGGCCGACATTCTGCTTCAGAAAATTGTTTACCTCTTGAGGATGCCCTAAATATGAGACATCACTTGGGTAACGGTCTGAAGGAAAATCCTCAAAATATCCAAGAACACGATACCCCGAAGTGGGATCATCTGTCATTGCGTGATAAAGCTCCTGCATGTTTTCATGACTACCAATCAATATCACTTTACGAACATTCCCTCCTTGCTTACGATAAAGTTCCAAGAAGTAACGAAAAGCCAAACGATAGCTTACTATTACTAATATCAAAACAATATAAAACAAACCAAAAAGCCGGGAATGAGAAAACTCAAAATGAAAAAGTAATAAAATACAGACTGAAAGCAATACAAAAGGAACCATGTTACGTAAAACACGGACCATGATTTGTTCAGGACGGACTACCGAACGATGAAGAATGACTCCGGAGTGCATATTACAAAGTAGATAACATAAAGTTATCAAAGCCATACCTTGAAGGATGGAACCACAATTCTCGCACCAAAAGCGGTTACCCAAAAACTGTTCGAATCCCCATAAAAGCAGGTTCAGCAAAATAAGATCCCCCAAAAGGACACAAGATTTTAGGACTTTGTTAAAACGTTGGACTTCCTGCATATGTATTAGTTATGATTGATATAAATTAGTCATAATACCACCTATGTGCACGACAGTGAAAAAATACCATACCAGAATACTCTACCACATACTATTCAAAATTCTTATCTAATATGACAGCAATATTATTCTCTATTCATCGACTCTTGCATGTAGAGTCTCTTTACAAATTTCAAATCATGAGAAACCATTATTTTTATAAGTTCTTCAAAAGATGTCTTCCGAGGATTCCAACCAAGTAAAGTTCTTGCTTTTGTAGGGTCACCCAATAATTGTTCAACTTCTGCAGGGCGAAAATATTTAGGATCTACTTCCACCAAAACTTTCCCAGTGGCCCCATCAATCCCCTTCTCATTTACCCCCTTGCCTTCCCAACAAAGATTAACACCTGTTTCTTTAAATGCTAACGTAGTAAATTCACGTACTGTATGATACTCTCCTGTAGCAATTACAAAATCTTCAGGTGCATCATGTTGGAGAATCAACCACATACATTCTACATAATCTTTAGCATATCCCCAGTCACGAAGAGAATCAAGGTTACCCAAATAAAGTTTGTCTTGTAAACCTTGAGCAATACGTGCAGCCGCCAACGTAATTTTACGAGTTACAAAAGTTTCACCTCTCCGCTCACTTTCGTGATTGAACAGGATTCCATTTACCGCAAACATTCCATAACTTTCACGATAATTCTTGGTAATCCAAAAACCATACTGCTTAGCCACTCCATATGGAGAACGGGGATAAAAAGGTGTTGTTTCCTTTTGAGGAACTTCCTGAACCATACCAAATAATTCAGAAGTCGAAGCCTGGTAAATTTTAGTCTTCTTTTCCATACCCAAAATACGAACCGCTTCCAACATACGAAGTGTACCAATAGCATCAGCATCAGCTGTATATTCGGGAACATCAAAAGATACTTTTACATGACTTTGAGCTGCCAAGTTATAGATCTCATCTGGTTGGACTTGCTGAATAATACGAATTAAAGAACTACTATCTGTCATATCACCATAATGGAGATTTACCAAACGGTCTTTTTTCATATCACGTACCCATTCGTCTAAATAAAGATGTTCGATACGACTTGTATTGAATGATGAAGAACGGCGAAGAATACCGTGGACCTCATAACCTTTTTCTATTAAAAATTCTGCCAGAAATGAACCATCTTGTCCTGTAATACCTGAAATTAATGCTATTTTTTTCATAAAATATTCTCTATTAATTATGATCCATAATCATTCCATTTTTCTCTTTTAAAATATTCCACAAGAATAAAACATTTCCTATAATATACCTACGCCACATTCTTTTCGGTTCTTTCAATAAACGATATACCCATTCTAATCCGTTTTTCTGCCACCATTGAGGAGCCCGCTGCACAGTTCCTGCAAAAAAATCGAATACAGCTCCAATTGTACCTATGTGACAATGAACATTAAGTTCATTCAAATGCTCATAAGCCCATTTTTCTTGCTTGGGTGCAGTCATACCAATCCAAAGCAGATCAGGATTAGCCATATTTACTGCATTAATCATTTCTCGATTTTCTTCCTCTGTAAAACTCGATTTGTAAGGAGGAGAATAAGTCTTAACTTGAATATTGGGATAGACAGTCTTCACTTTTTCACACACCAAAGACAATGTTTTCTTACTACTTCCCAAAAAGAAGCATACTCCCCCTTTCTGATTTAATTTATTCATTTCATATTGAAACAAATCCCATCCGGCTGTACGTTCTATTTTTTCACCCCGTAGAAATTTAAAAGCAAGCACCATACTGATACCATCTGGAATCAATGCTCCTCCTTTTAATAATGCTTCCTGAAAAAGCGGATCTTTCAAGGCAGTGTTATACGAATGAGCATTAATCGTATTAATCAGCAACTTGCCTTCGGGTAATGACGATAAATCCTTCTGATTCTTCAGAAGAATAATTGTTTTAAGACAAAGTTTCATATATATTAAATAAGAAATTATCTGAGTCTGAGGACTTTCGAAATGTGCTATTAAGTATAAAAGATGATGTTCGCCTCAGTTTAAAGTGGAATTAAAATGAAAAGTATTATCTTCCTATACAATAATAAGTAACCCCTTTTTCCATCATTTCTACCGGGTCATATATATTACGTCCATCAATGATTACAGGACTATTCATTGTGCGCTTCAAAACACCCCAACTTGGCAAACGAAATTGTTTCCATTCCGTTAACAACAATAAAGCATCTGCATTTAATACTGCATCATACATATCTTTCGCATAAGTAACTCCTTCACCGACACGGCGTTTACATTCATCCATTGCTACAGGGTCAAATACCTGAACTTTACAACCAGCTTTAATTAGCTGATTAATAGTGATTAACGCTGTTGCTTCACGCATATCATCAGTTTCTGGTTTAAATGCTAATCCCCAAATTGCAATAACTTTCCCATGAAGTTCACCATTGTAATGCTTACAAAGTTTATTAAACACAATATGTTTTTGATTTTCATTTACTTCTTCTACAGCTTTCAACACTCTCATTTCATAGCCTCTATTTTCAGCAGTCTTAACTAGAGCTTTCACATCTTTAGGGAAACAACTACCTCCATATCCACACCCAGGATATAAAAATTTACTACCAATACGTGTATCCGCTCCAATACCTTTTCGCACCATGTTCACATCTGCCCCTACTAATTCACACAAGTTCGCTATATCATTCATAAATGAAATACGTGTAGCTAACATACTATTTGCTGCATACTTTATCATTTCTGCAGAAGGTATATCCGTAAAGATTACTCGGAAATTATTCAGCATAACAGGACGATACAAACGACTCATAAGCTCCTTCGCCTTTTCGGACTCTATTCCCACTACCACACGATCTGGTCTCATGAAATCCTGAATAGCAGCACCTTCCTTCAGAAATTCCGGATTTGAAGCTACATCAAACTCAATATCAACTCCTCTTTTCTCTAACTCTTCGTGAATAGCCTTTTTTACCTTTTGAGCTGTACCTACAGGTACGGTGGATTTGGTGACAAGCAATACATATTTGTTTATATTACGCCCTACAGTACGTGCTACTTCCAGAACATAAGTTAAGTCTGCACTTCCATCTTCATCCGGAGGTGTTCCCACAGCACTAAAAACGATGTCTACATTATCCAAACAAGTTTTTAAATCTGTTGTAAAGTTTAGTCTACCTTCCCTGTGATTACGTAATACCATTTCATCTAACCCAGGTTCATAGATTGGAATTTGACCATCTAACAGGCTTTTGATTTTCTCTTCGTTAACATCGACACACGTTACATTTACCCCCATTTCAGCGAAACAAGTTCCACTTACTAAGCCAACATATCCAGTTCCTACAACTGCTATATTCATAATTAAAAAATTTAGATAACAATGATTATTTTAAAGGATTTTTCTCTGACTTATACCATTGTATGAATTTTGCAACCCCATCGTGTAATGTAACCATTGGTTCATAGCCAATTTCCTTTTTCAACATGGAGGTATCAGCATTAGTCTGATACACATCTCCAGGCTGCATGGGTAAGAATATTTTTTCAGCTTCATGACCCATGGCAGATTCTATTTCATGGATAAAATCCATCAATTTTACTGGATGTGAACATCCTATATTGTATATTTTATATGCTACTCCATTCGAGCTTTTCTGTGTTACCGGAACATGATCCAGTGTCCGTATTGTACCTTCAACAATATCATCAATATATGTAAAATCACGAATCATATCTCCATTATTGAAAACCTTTATCTGTTCTCCATTTGAAATAGCTCTAGCAAATAACATAGGAGCCATATCAGGACGTCCCCATGGACCATAAACAGTAAAGAAACGAAGTCCAGTCACAGCAAGACCATACAGTTTACTATAACTATGTGCCATCAATTCATTACTTTTTTTAGTTGCAGCATACAAACTAACTGGAGTATCCACTTTGTCTTCCTCAGAATACGGTACTTTCGAATTTAGACCATATACGGAACTAGAAGATGCAAACACCAAATGTTTCACCTCATAATGACGACAACATTCCAATACATTCAAGAAACCAGCCAAATTACTTTGTAAATAAGCATATGGATTTGTAATAGAATATCTCACTCCAGCTTGCGCAGCTAAGTTTACAACCTTTTCAAAATGTTCCCTTTCAAAAAGTTCTTCCATGGCATGCCGGTCATCAATAGACATCCGTATAAATCTACAAGTTTCATACCTCAAGCTTTGTATCGGTTGATTCCATACAAATTCATCATTCAATATGATACCCATTTCCGATAATCGACCATATTTCAATCGGACGTCATAATAGTTGTTTATACTATCAATCCCCACTACCTCATCGCCTCTAGATGCCAATACACCCATTAATTTAGACCCAATAAAGCCTGCAGCACCTGTTACTAAAATTTTCATAAATCACAAATTGTTTAATCTATCAACTCTATCATTCTTGCTTTCATTTCAGAGTAACATGCAAATCTATATTTACACATAAAAGGCTGTCGCTCGTCTGTAATGACAGCAAGTATGTCAGTATTCAGTACAGGAGAATAATCTCTCTACTAAATATTTCACCAATAAGTATATAGGATTTATAATACCTGACAATTATTTCAATTAACTTGTAAACTTTACATTAAATAAGAAATCATACTCTTCTTTTAGTTTCTCCAATACAATTTCATCCGTATAGTTTGATAAAACTCGATTATAAGAATTATATGAAAACTGTTCTATCAAATCATTATCTATAATGTACTTTATTTTATTTACGAAGCATTTCACATCTAATTTCTCAACAATAAGAGAATCATTTTCTATAACACTTCTATTAAATCCTTGTGAAGTCGTTATAGGAATCAATCCCCACGCCATAGCTTCAGTTAAAGCATTAGAATGGCCTTCTCGTGGTTCTTTTGACGGAAAAATATAAAAACTTTTATCTACTAAATGTTTTTTCAATTCTTTATGATTACAAGCAGGTAAAATATTTATACGAGACTCTAAGTTACTTTCTTTAATTTTATTATTAATATAATCTGTATAGAATTGACTTTCGCTATTTCCAATAATTTCTAAATAAACATTATTATACTCTTTCGCCAACAGAATAAAAGTATTAATAACGATATCGGTATTCTTCGTTTTAGATAATCGTCCAAAATACATCAAATTAATTTTATCTTTCGGCTTTTGAGGATACTGCTGAGGGTAAAAATCACCTTGAACATAATTAGGGTAATAGAAGATTCTCTTATTGGTATCTATTTTCTTTATTAGAGAAAAATTTTCTTTCCCTTGAGAAAATATTTCGTCACTTCTCCTTATAGCTTTTTTAAAAAAGAATTTATATAGAAAATGTCCTTCTTCATAATATTTATTAGCACCTCCACCTCTCATTTCATAAATGACTTTATAATGAAGTACTTTAGCTATGGCGATTAATAAATATTCAAAATATATCATTATACCATAAAAGCCAGCAATATGAACTATAGCCCCCTTTCTTTGTCCATTTATTAAAGTCTTTGCAAACAAAAAAATATTTGAGATTATTTTAAATAACAACTCAATAGAATTAATTAATGAATGATCATTAACCCTTATATATTTAGGGATTAGAACAATATCATAATTGAGTTTTCTCAATAGAGCAAGAGTTCTTCTATTACCTACTTCCCCGCCTCCGAATGGAATTTTACTCCAATCCCCAAAATTTGCAAAAAAATAAATACGATTTTTCACTTAGTACTACACTATTTATACTTAATAATTTTAGCAGGAACCCCACCCACAATACAATTATCAGGAATGTCATCAATCACCACAGCTCCTGCAGCAATAGTTACATTACTACCAATTCTAACCGGACCAAGTATTGTCGCACCAGTTCCTACATAACAATTATCTCCCATAATAATTGTACCTTTTTCACCTGGCCTTTTTTTACCAAATAAAACTAGAGGCAATAAAGTACAATTATCTCCTCCCCTAACCATTATATCAACACGCCTAAATCCAGGATGCATTATTTGTAATCCTGCTCCCAAAGTATTTGGGAATATGCAGATATTCGTTTTTACTACATACCTTCTATACATGATAAAATAATAGCTATATTGCAAAAAATTATACCAATGCCTATTATTTAAATAATATTCGTAATAACGTAGTAATCTTAGATATCGATGAATTATATAATTCTCACTATATGTTATTTTTTGTAAAAACGGATAACATAAAGGATTACGTTTTTTATCTTCTTCAAGATAACGTTTAAGTTCTAACCTACTTTGTATCATTGTGACTAAATGCATTAAAATAACCTTCTGCACAATGACGCATGGAGAAATTATTCTCAAAATATTCTTCTAAATGAATTCTATTAAAATACTTTTCATCATCAAATGCTCTTTTCAAAGTATAATAAAAGTCATCTGCATCAAAACTTTTAGAAACATATCCATTAGATTCACTATTGATTACATCAGGTATTCCACCTGCTGGTGTACATATTGGTATAACACCACAAGAGATCGCTTCCAATAATGAAATTGGGAGCCCCTCAAATAAAGATGATAACACAAAAAAATCAGCCTGTAACAGATAATCACCAACATTATTTTTTGCACCTAGCCAATATATTCCTTTTTGCGCATTATTGAGAATATGTATATTTTCTTCCGAATCATACGCTGTACCAATTAATATCAAAACACCATGATATCCCTCATTTAAGAAACGATTGAATGTATCTACCAACAACTTCTGATTCTTTGCTTTAGCACACCGAGCTACATGTACGAATATCTTATCATCATCATGTATCTTTAGCTCATTCAACTCAATAGTCACTTTATCATAATCAGTTGTTCGCTGGAGTCTTGATCGCCCATTCACTATGTTTATAGCGTTATCCATATTGTATAGTTTCTTATATGAATCAAGACACAACTGCGAAATAGTCACCGGCTGCACTTTCTTTTTATAAAACCATTTATATATGAATTTTAGATTTTTATTGATTAGACATCTCTCAGCAAGATTATGTATAGTATGAAAATATCTTATACCAGGCAATAATATTGCGGGTAAAAATAATGTAATCAGATTTGCATGAGAATGTACTATATCAGGCTTTTCTTCTTTTATAATTTTCAAGATACGCCAAATTGATTTTATCCCTAATCCACTCTTACACTTTAGATTTATATATTTTATTCTAGAACTAATCTCATTCTTATAATATGAGTTTTCCAAAATTGAGTCATCATCTGTAGTACATAAGACTAATTCATTATTTCAGATAATTCATTAGATAGGTCTATTACTAACCTTTCAGCTCCAGCAGCTGCAGTAGAATAATGCAGTTCCAATATTTTCATATTATTATATCACAAGTTATCAATAGATTAAACAAAAGGAAGTTATACGTCAATAACATCGTTATTCTATTAAATTCCGTTTGTACAAAAAGTATCACACTCCAATAGACTCTTTTAAAGCATCCAAATACCCATGTCCAAACTTCAAATCTGGTTCTACATAATTTCCCTCTGCCCATTCATTCCAAGATCTCAAAAATAGAATTTTATGTTCGTCCTGTTTCTTTGAAATTATCTCTAATGCTGTTTTTATATGTTCTTCAAAAAGAGCAGGAGTAGAATCAGTATAAATTACTGCACGACGCCCTCCTCGTGGTGATCTATCCCAATTAGGAATAATTGATGGATATACATCTTCCCGATAATCATAAGATGTATAAAAATTAGAAATAATATCACTATATTTATATTTATCAAGAGGGGTATAATTAGGAAAAACTTGACGTAACTTATGCTGAAGTAACTTACTCCAACGTCCCTTACATTGTTCCTCCGCATGCCACAAATTTGAAGGAGCTAATGCGTCAAAACCTAAATCAAAGATCTTTTGATACCTATTAACAGCTGCATTTTGGAGCCCGACAAAATGTATTCCTGACAGTCCATTTTTTTTTGCTAAATTCTGCCATATATTAATAAAGTGTTTTGCATCAGGTAAAGCTTCGGGATCGTATATCAAAAACATAGGTTTTCCATCCACAGCGATATATCTTTTATCCTTAAACGCAGGTAATACATTATCAAAATGCTGTACAATATCCTCATCACCAGGATATTCTTGTATCATCAAATCTAAATTCTTATGTTTTTGGGCATCACTATTCCATGTCCTACGCGTCCAACTATGATTAGCCCATCCCAAACAAAATGGGAAATCAGGTTTTCCTGACGATAAAACTTCATTAAAAGGACGTTCAAGTATCTGCTTACCATTACCAAACCAATAATGCCAATACATAAACCCCTCTATACCCGCCTCACGTGCCATATCCGCTTGCGCTTCTCTAACCTCAGGCATCCTTAAATCATAGTAGCCTAAATCCGCAGGAACTCGTGGCTGATAATGTCCTTTAAACAAGGGTTTAGCTTTTCCTACATTTGTCCACTCCGTAAAACCCTTTCCCCACCATTCGTCATTTTCCTTAATTGGATGAAATTGAGGAAGGTAAAATGCAATGACTCTTGCCTTTGTAATCATATCTTATATATTAACACTTAATAAAATACAGTAAAATAGTAGTACATATATATTTCTAATAAACCAAATAGCTTACTCAAATCAATGTTTTCTACCTATAAATATTTTCGACTCCATTAATAATAGCGTATAGAAAATAATAAAATATTTCATATAACCATATTCTCCTGTAATAGCCGAATAAGCAATGTAATAAACAGCTAATGTAATCACAAACAATGTTACATTAACATTCTTATTCATTCTATATACACCCCTAAATAACCAAACAAATGTAATGACCCACACACACAAGCCTACTATACCACTATTACAAAGTACAACGAAAACAAGAGACTCGAAAGCTAATAAAACAGGGTGAAGATCATGAATGGACATGTAATAACCACACCATTCATATCCCTTTCCAAAAATTAAACAATCCTGTATTTCCCTGAAGCAACCATTCAGTTGCTCCATACGCATATCAATAGAAGAACCTTCCACATTCGTTTGGCGACTATCTTTAATAAAAATTGAATCTATTGTTGCTGATAATTCTGGTATATTTTCAATAATAATATAACCAATAAATCCTATAACAGCGACATATATCATCGGTTTAATTCGACGTAACATTAATAGATAAAAGAAAACAGTCAGAAACATGGCACCTATCGGGGTACGAATGCCACAAACAAAAATACAAACAACAATAAAAAACATCAATAAATATACAAATAATGGTTTTATTTTATCTTTCAAAGAATAAAGATATACCATTGCTAAGCCTAAAAATAGACCGAAAATCATAGGATGAGTGAACACCGATGATATTTTGATAATAAGCCGAGCCATTTGCTCACCAAATTGAGCCTCACGTAATTCTGCATTATTAATCTGTGCCATAAAATAGACATAAGGATTTAATCCATTCAAGGTCAACAAGAAAATTCCATATATAACGATGACAATAATTACAATAATCATACAGTTTCTACTATATCTAATGATTTTAGGATCATATCTAGACACATTCCACATAACTATTGGTAATACTAAATTAGTCATCATATTTGCACGCCATGAATTCAATGCAATATCTGTTGGAACAAACTCCTGAAAAGGCATTATAATAAGCATCATAGCATAGAAAAAAATAAATGGATAGAATGGACGTAAATCCAACCTAACTTTACCGTGATGTTTATAATAATCTATGACAAAAGCAATAAGAAGTAAAATATTCGCAAAATTCCAGCTCAGAGAAATCCCTAAAAAATTTATATTAAAATATGGAACCAAAAAAAAGTAAACGAGATACAAAACCAGGCCTATTCGCAACTTTACGAAAAAAGCCACAAGAATGATAATGGTTAACCAAGATTGAATAAATGCCATAGAGCGGATATTGTAATATAGGCTAAAATTAGTCCAAGCTTTTATATTTTGTAACTATTCTCTCTACTATAGCATCTGCTTCCTTTTCACTGATATCATTTATCATGGCTGTACTATCATAAATGCCATTTGCTTCAAATGCTCCTTGAAATTTATAACTATATGCTAACCCAAACAATGGTACTCCTGTATACATAGCTGCAAAATTAGCATGCATACGTGTGCCAATAAAAAACTTCATTTGAGATATAATAAACTTTATTTGGGGCGAAATCAAATCTTGATCAATAAGTATAATATTGCTCTTATCATGCAATTTAGAATAGACATCACGTGCAGCTTCCAAATCGTCATTTGCAACTTCTACTTTCTGATAATTATATGAATGAGGTATTAAATAAATCGCAATATTCTTCTGTTGGAAATCAACAATAAGTTTATTTATGAGATATGGATACGTAGAGAATTGCCCTGAAAGAGTTCTAAATTTATTGCTATAAGCCAATCCACTTATATTAATACCTATTGCATTAGCCTTAATTTCAATGTTAAAAGGTTCCGGTTTCATATAGTATGACAAATCCCTCGTTTGTTCATACTTCAATCCCATTGCCTCCAAATCAGAAGCATATTTATTATCACGAACAAAAATTTGACTAGCGTAACAAAGTATACGGTCAGCTATAGCTTTATTCTTGCTCTCTCTAAATGGTCCTAATGTTTGAGGAAGAATAATAACAGGAATATTAAATTTCATTGCTAAATTGATATCAGGCAACCGATTGAGAAAAGAGGTAGTATTATAAATATCTGAAAAGCCATCTCCTCCATTAATTGCAGCAACGTACTCGACTTGCTTTATCATTCGTCCTAAATTAGTAAAAGGTAAACAAACATGCAAATATTTAAACAACAAAGCTTCTACAAAAAAAACATTAACCGTTAAACATTCCCATTTCACACCTGCTATATCAATCTTTTGAATATTAGTTCCCCTATTTTTTGATTTAAAAAGATTTTTCACAAAACGAAAATTTAGAATTTTCGTCTCCTTTGATAACAATTCTCTCTCATTCAGAAAAGAAAGTGAGCCATAGCTTAAAGCTGCTGTTCCTCTATTATTATCTCTAAAATTAAGTCCTGAAATGATAATATATGGTTTCATTGTATTTTTATTTAACAATTTTATAAACAATTCGAATTATAAGCATATGAAATCTAAGCATGAATGGAGATAATGTCATGATTTTCTTATATAATATATTATTCCCCATTTTTGATAATATATTATTAAACTTTTTTTCTTAGCGATGCTTTATCTTTGGCCATTATAGTATGTCCTTGAGCTTCTATATAGTCTTCCACAGAAGAATCTATTAGCCGCAATAACGACTTATTTTTCATTTCTTCAATAAAAGCTAATCCCTTCTCTGTATTGATTAAAAACATTGTATGACCTATTTTGTCACTAATTTTATATTTTCCCAACCAAGGATCTGCTAATGATACATCCGCCTTATAGCTAATATCTTCTTTGCACATGAGGCAACGTTTGGGACGGAATAATTTTGACTGATGCATTAATCTCCAAGGATTAGTATAATTATTTTTATATATTTTTTTACCATCAAACAATTCTATTTGTATCCCACTTGGCCACCCATTTCCCCTATATTGCATATTAATCACCTGACTTTTATCAATACCCATATACCGATAACAAAGCCATGTTCCCTCAAGAGTAGTTTGTCCTG
>NC_021017.1:242693-342603 GCF_000210075.1 Bacteroides xylanisolvens XB1A | reverse complement strand
AGAGTAGTTTGTCCTGAACAACAGAATGATATAATAAAATTATTAATATTATTCCTATCCAACACGGACCGTATTCCTTGAACTTGACAAGGCATACAAGTCACTATAATACCATTTTTAATACTCGATATATTCTCCTTTAAAAAAGAGAATATATCGATATCTTGATAAACACTACCACAGATATTTATTTCATTAAAGTCATATATCAATTTTGGAATATAGCCGCACTTTTCTTTATCATAAACAAAAGTCATAGAGGTATCATATTCAGACGTTGAAAGGAGATATTTAATGATAGATGTTCCTATACCGCCCGAAGATGCTTTATAACGAATCAGGTCATCTGTTGAATATCCGATATAATAAGCTAATGCTTTATTTATATTAGAATTTTCTCTCATATCTCTTATTAAATTTATTCTTGATATATGTTATAAAAAACGTGCGTTCATCCTTAGAAATTCCACTGAAAAATATAATGATACATGTAGCTACCAATGACACTAAGGAAAGTATTATAAAACGTTCTAATCCTTGCGTCATGAAACTAATTATAATATATGGAGATATCAATGAAGACATAGAAACCAATATAACCCTTACTATAACATCCTTAAAAAATATTCGTATAGACAATCCTATAATCCTATGTAGCATTATTAAACGAACAACAAGGCAAAGAATAGAAATAAAAATAGTTGCATAATAACAATATGCTGGCTCAAATCCCATTTTAAAAAGACCATATGAAAGCGGAAATGCCATCAAAGCTAATCCTCCCACAATTATTTGGTAATTCCGTATGTTGCCAGTGGCTAACATTGCAGTAAATAAAGTATTTGAGAGAGATTGACATAACATATATATCAAAGATAACTGTACAAAAATAACTGTATATTTTGGTGTATTTTTCAGCCAACATGCAAGGATATATTCTGTTTCGAAAAGAATGGGTATTACCATAATCAACAAAAGATAAAAAGAATAACGCGAACCAGTCATCACAAGTGTCATCATATATTCTCTATTTCCAGATGCATAAGATTTTGTTATTTGCGGATTAAGTGCCATAACAAAATTGCTTACAAACTGATTTAAAGCATTATCAACTTGTGTCGTAATTCCTCTAGCCGCATTAACTGCTACACCAAAGAATATATTTAAAAGAATATTAATTCCATAGTTAGTCAAAACGACCGATGAGGACCCAATTATATTCCAGCCAGAGAATCCCAAAATTTGTTTATAATAAAAACGTTCTTTTACTAATTTGAATTTACATTCAATAAAATTTTTCGAACAATATACCCCATAAACCATACGAATAGCTAAAGAAACCAGCAACATTAAAGCTCCATATATTATCAACTTATCAAAAGTGGATAATATCAATAGATAAACGATGAGTAATTTCAGAATAGACTCTATTAAAGTGATATAAGCAAAAGCAGCCATCCGTTCATGTGCAATTATAGTTGAATTATATGGGATGCTAATAATATTAACAACAAATGTTATTAATGAAAACTGAAACACCCAGTTAGCAGCCGTTAATCTTGATATAGGGATATTCATTTGATTATTCAAAAAATATACACCTACGCTCTCTGCAAGTACGATTATTACGAGTGCTATAATTATATGTATTAATACAGCTGTTGAGAAAATCTCCTGACTATGATTTTCATCTTTTTTTCCTAATTCATATGTAATGAAGCGTTGTGTAGACGATGTTAATGTAGCACTAATTAAAGCGAACATTCCAACAAATCCACCTACAACATTATAAATTCCAAAATCATTTATACCTAAAACTTCTAAAAATCACACGTGAAGTATACAAACTTATGGCCATTGTAATAAATGTCCGAATATAAAGAAGTAATGTATTCTTCGCTATACGTTTAGAATTATTTTGTGTAATATTTTCAGTCAAAATAGAAATTTACCCGTTAATTATTAATGTTTATAGAAAACTTTAATAATTCATTTTACCAATATAAAAATGCTCTTATTAAAGAGATTTATCATCTCTGCCATTATCTTTTTGATAATCACCAGTTGTCACATTATCCATCCAGTTCTGATTATCCAAATACCATCTAACAGTTTTCTCTATCCCTTCTTCAAACTGCAAACTTGGCTCCCAACCTAATTCATTCTTCAATTTATTCGAATCGATTGCATAACGTAAATCATGTCCTTTACGATCTGTAACATAAGTAATCAAATGATCTGAAGTACCCTCGGAATTACCTAACAAACGATCAACAGTCTTTATGATAACTTTTATAAGATCAATATTCGTCCATTCATTAAAACCACCAATATTATAGGTATCAGCCGTGTTTCCGTTATGAAAAATCAAATCTATCGCCCTAGCATGGTCAACAACATATAACCAGTCTCTTACATTTTCCCCCTTACCATACACCGGCAAGGGTTTGCCCTGACGGATATTATTTATAAATAATGGGATCAATTTCTCCGGAAATTGATAAGGACCATAATTATTGGAGCAGTTTGTTACAATGGTAGGCATACCATAAGTATCATGAAAAGCCCTCACAAAATGATCACTACCTGCCTTGCTAGCTGAATAAGGACTATGGGGCTGGTATTTAGTCTCCTCCGTAAAGAATGTACCATCGAATTCCAAAGCACCATAAACCTCATCTGTAGAAATATGATAAAAACGCTTATCTTCATAACATTCAGGAAGTATCTCCCAAGTCAGTTTTGCAGCTTGGAGCAGAGAGAGAGTCCCCATCACATTCGTTTGAGCAAATGTTAACGGATCTTTTATACTACGATCTACATGACTTTCAGCAGCCAGATGAATAACTCCATCAATATGATACTGCTTGAAGATTTCTAGCATTTTCTCAAAGTCACAGATGTCGGCCTTTACAAAGGTATAATTAGGCTGATCTTCGACATCTTTCAGGTTGGCTAGATTACCGGCATAAGTCAGTTTATCCAGATTGATTATATGATATTCAGGATATTTATTGACGAACAAACGTACAACGTGCGATCCAATGAAGCCTGCTCCACCTGTAATCAGTATATTTCGTGCAAAATTCATGTCTATTTTAATAATCTAATTGTTGTTTCAATTCATTTATACATTTCTGCAGAGAGTCTTTCCAATAAGGAACAGTGATTCCAAAAGTAAATTTCACCTTTGTTTTATCAAGTACAGAAAAATGAGGACGCTTTACCTTACTGGGAAATTCATCGCTGTGACAAGGTTGAATATTACACACATTACCACTCAAGTCACAGATTTCCCTCGCAAAGTCATACCATGAACATACGCCTTCATTACTGAAATGGTAGATACCCTCTTTATAGAGTTGATTCTCCTCAATCACTTGATAGATAACAGATGCCAAGTCTCCGGCATAAGTGGGAGTACCAATCTGATCAAAGACTACTTTCAGGGTATCTTTATCAGATGTGAGCTGTCGCATCGTTTTTACGAAATTCTTCCCATAAGGGGAATAAAGCCAAGCGGTACGAAAGATAAGATAATGACAGCCGGTTTCCTGTATGCTATGCTCACCAGCCAGCTTCGTTTTACCATACACACCCAAAGGATTAGTTTCCCAATCTTCCCGACAAGGGACATTTCTGTCTCCCTGAAAAACATAATCAGTAGAGACATGTATTAAGGTAGCATCAGTTTCTTTAGCTACAACAGCCAGATTCTCCACTGCCTTATTATTCAATAAATCAGCAGTCGCGAAATCGTCTTCCGCCTTGTCTACATTGGTATAGGCAGCACAATTAACGATGACATGAATTTGGTTGTCATTGACCATTTTACGGATAGAATCACGACTGGTTATATCCAACTCTGCCACATCGGTAAAAATATAATGGTTGGAGCTGGTTGATGACACACGGCGCATCTCATTACCAAGCTGACCATTAGCTCCTGTTACTAGAATATTCATTGAGCTTAATACAGATTTTCGTTATAATCAAATAACCAGCTGGCTTCTTCCAGACGTTCGTGATGTTTGTCCTTCTCGGAAAGGATTATTTTATCAGCAGGAACCTTCCAGTCAATTTTCAACGCGGGATCATCCCAAGCCAAAGCACCTTCACATTGGGGAGCATAGAAGTTGTCACATTTATACTGAAAAATAACCTCTTCTGTCAAAACAACAAAGCCATGGGCAAATCCACGCGGAATAAAGAACTGACGGTGGTTTTCTTCAGTCAATTCCACTGCTACATGCTCTCCAAATGTTGGTGAGCCTTTACGGATATCGACAGCCACATCAAGGACAGAGCCTTTAATGACACGTACCAGTTTACTCTGGGCATAAGGTGGTTTCTGAAAATGAAGACCACGTAAAACACCATAGCTGGATTTACTTTCATTATCCTGGACAAAATCTACCTTACGGACCTTTTCTGTAAATTCACGTTGAGAGAAGGATTCGAAAAAGTAACCACGGTCATCTTTAAAAAGGCGAGGTTCAATGATGACAACACCCTCTATAGCAGTTTTGATTATTTCCACTGTGATTAGTGTTTATTAGTTATTTAAATTACCGGAAAGGAATATGGCATTATTCCAGTCCCAGTTCATTTATCACTTTTAAAAGGTACTGGCCATATTGGTTCTTTAGCATGGGCTTGGCCAGCTCACGCATTTTATCCGCTGTTATCCAGCCATGACGCAGGGCAATACCTTCAAGACACGCTACTTTCAATCCCTGACGCTTTTCAATCACTTCAATAAAAGTACTGGCTTCGGAAAGAGAATCGTGCGTGCCGGTGTCAAGCCAGGCAAAACCACGGCCTAACAGTTGAACCTTTAATTGGTGGTCATTGAGAAATTCCTGATTAACAGTAGTGATTTCTAACTCTCCACGGGGAGAAGGTTGTATATGTTTGGCTACATCCACCACTTTATTGGGGTAGAAATAGAGTCCCACTACAGCATAATTGGATTTTGGATTTTCTGGTTTTTCATCAATACTCAAAACATTTCCATCCTTATCAAAATCAGCAACTCCATAACGTTCGGGATCAGCAACCCAATAACCGAATACGGTTGCTTTCTGCTCCTCCTCTACTGTACGAACAGCTTCCTGTAACATACGGGTAAAGCTTTGACCATAGAAAATATTATCACCTAATACCAGGCAGACGGAATCATTCCCGATGAAGTCTTCACCGATAATAAAGGCTTGTGCCAGACCGTCCGGAGAAGGTTGTTCGGCATATTCAAACCGTACTCCGTAGTCGGAGCCATCACCCAAAAGACGCTTGAAGCCCGGAAGATCATAAGGAGTGGAAATAATCAGGATCTCACGGATTCCAGCCAACATAAGGACTGAAATCGGATAATAAATCATAGGCTTGTCAAAGACAGGAAGCAACTGCTTACTCACTCCTTTGGTGATAGGATACAGACGAGTGCCTGAACCACCAGCTAAAACGATTCCTTTCATAAAAGCTTATTTCAATTTTAGAAAATAAGTAAACTGTTTTGAGATGGACACAAAGTAGCTTTTATTCTGTGTCTATTTAAATGGTTCCACATACCCAACCGGCATATCCGCACAAGCACACCCCAGCATATTCAACCGGACAGCAATCTTACTTCTACCATCTACCGTAACAAGTTCTCCTACAAGACCAGTCAAGGGACCTTTAATGACACGCACTTTCTCACCACGTGCCAAAGGAGCACTATTCATACAAATTGCCTCTTCGGAATAGTCGAGCATAAAACGGAAACGAGCCATTTGTTCATCAGGAATGATAGTTGGACTGCTCTCACCACGCATTACCATATACCGACTAACTGTAGAAAAGGAAAGAACCTCTTTACGTTCTTTGGGATCAGCGTGTACAAAAACCATCATAGGAAGCAATACGGATTCAACCACTTTACGGCGGTCACTCCATTGATGTACTTCTTGCTGGACTGGTACAAAATTTTCAATCCCCATTTTATCTAAACGCTCGGCTACTTTCTTTTCATGATGCATACGGACCAGAGCGACATACCAGCGTTTAGAGTGTGCTACGCCTTCCCCTGTCCCAATACTAGGCCCAGCACTTAAAGTTTCTTTCGTTAGAATCATACTTTTTTACCCCTTACTTTTCCGTTACTTCTTAGGTAACGGATAAGGTACTCATTCACAGAAAAACAGATGAAAGCAGAAAAACATGGACAGGAACTGCCTACAAAGATGTTTTTCTAACCTACGCGAAGGGAAAAGCATCTTTGGAAACAGAGTACAGGAATTTCAGGCATGATCAAACAGAATCATCATGTCCTGATATATTTTTGTTGCATATTTCAACAATTCAGAAAAAAAAGAAGATTTTACTTGTTTACTATTTGTATTTTTGCATATCTTTGCACCGAATAATTATCCGTTACCTAAGAAGTAACGGAAACATTTCGCCCTTGATTTCTAACACTTTATCGTTAACTATCAACCTAAACGATAGTTTCTAATGTAAGATAAATTCCCTTTATTTACCTCTGTACGTTCTTTGAGTTCAAAACCTTTTAAATAGATTTGTGTCGTTTTTATAGATTTATGCCCCAATGATTCACTGATCATTTCAATTGGCACTCCACGATACTTCGCTGTCGTTGCCCAAGAATGGCGCAGTGTATAAGAAGAAACCGGAGATTTCAACCGTAAAACTCTCGCCAAATCTTTCAAACGATTATTAAAATTCCGAAGAGCAGACTGATATTCACGGTATGCCCTTTCATCTTTCCGTTTTTTGTTACTGCAAAGTATATCAAACAGATAGTCCGGACAATCGGGAATGGGTTCCTGATTACTCCGGAGTTGATTTATCATTCCCCTGGCGGTATCCAATACTTCTACGCTCATAGGAGTTTTCGTCTTGATTCGATTATAGCGCAACACGCTCTGATCTAAAGCTGATTTTTCCAAATGTGCCAAATCAGCAAATGACATTCCACAAAACTGAAACATCAGGGCGGCAATAATTTGTGTACGACGTAAACGTTCCGATTTGGGATCTTCATACAAAAGCTTATGTAATTCACCGGCAGACAAAGCTTTCTTTTGCCGGACATCCACACCTGTATAGACATCATGAAACAATCGAGGAACATAAGGGGCACTCCCCGCTTCCACTCCCCGATTGTAAATACTACGAAGCATACGCATATACGTAGAAATCGTATTGGGCTTCAAACCACACTCATAAAGATACTGACCATAACGTCGTAAACGTTCCTTGGTAACTTGCTTGAACGACACATTCAATGTACCACAATACCTCCCGAAAGAATAAAGGGCGTTCTTATAAACGTGCGCCGTAGAATAACGCCCTTCCTTTCGTAAACGATTGATGTAGTTCTCACCACATCGACTAAATCCATTTTTATTCATCATTTGCATCACTAGTTATTTTATATATATACTATTTGGCAAGCGACAAAAGAACAAATCTTTTTGCAGGTTCAATTTCACTTTCCAGATATTATTTTCAAATTAACATTCATTAATATTGCAGAAATTAACTAATTATGAGAAGCGAAAAATCTAAAAAAGGAAGTAAAAACAACAAAGCAAAAAGAAATGTTCAAACAGTGGAAAAAGCCCCCGGAAGACAGTCAAAGGAAGAAATCATCAGTGAAGAAGAGCTGGAAAACAGAATAGCAATCAGTGGAGATATCCGCCTTTATCTCACCATGCATTTGAGAATCTTTATTGATGGATATTTCCACCATCCTAAGAAAAAAAAGCTGATAAATCTGGCCCAATATATCTATGACCAAAAAGTATTATACATTCACAAGCATGGCGGCTATAAGTTAATGGAACTTAGCAGTATACATGCTGAATTGGCGGCATTGAAAAAGTCTGTCGAAGAAGAATATATGAAAGAGAAAAAGGAAAAAAGAGAACAGGCTGAAAAGCTTAAAAGCAAGTACTAAGAAAAAATAATGGGACAAGTGAAATATAAGACCTACCTTCGCCGCCGTTTTCAACCGGTCGGAAAACAACAAGAATTTCTCTCAAAAAATAGTGACGGTATGCTGTTGTCATAGCGTCACTATAATGAAAGGATAGTAACGCTATGACAACAGCATACCGTCACTATCCGACAGGGGATATTTATGTTTAAATAAAAACTTAATTTTTCAATCAAAAAACAGAAGAAAATGAGACAAAAGATCAAGAAAGGCAAGTTGGAAGCTTGCAAATTAGTATGGAAAAAACGTATTACTGCCGAAAAGGGGATTTCGGATAAATGTGCGGAGAGAATTGTACAGGAGTGCATTAAACTAATAGAACACATGTTGTATGGAAATGCAATGATAGCTTTTCATAAGCAGGATGGTACGTTCTGCCTGGAAAGAGGAACACTGGTAGGATATGAAAAATTCTTTCATAGAGAATTTAATATCACAGCACAACAAGAGTCTATTATCTATTGGAGTGAAGAACAAAAAGGATGGAGAAGATTCATGATCGGAAACCTGATGGAATGGAAAGCTATTGTATAGTTTATAATAAAAAATACTGAATAATGAATATGATTAATAAAGGGATACCTTACTTCCCGACACCGGCAAACTTTTTTGACGAAGAAGTGATGGAATTATTAGAAGCCAAATTCGGAGTATTAGCTTCTTACATGGTCATGAGATTGCTTTGCAAAATCTATAAAGAGGGATATTACATCTCTTGGGGGAAAGAACAAAATCTAATTTTCGTCCGCAAAGTAGGTGGCGGGATCAAAGAGGACATGATGGAAAAGATTGTCGACCTGTTATTGGAAAAAGGATTTTTCCATAAAGAAACCTACGAGAAACACGGTATACTCACTTCGGAACAGATTCAAAGAGTGTGGTTCGAAGCTACGACACGAAGAAAAATAGATTTCTCACAACTACCTTATTTATTAGAGACCAAACAGAGAAAAAGGATACACAAGGATGAGTTGAACAAGGAAAATGCTAACATTTTTCCAACTCAAGAGGAGGTGAGTTCAGAAAATGCAGACATTTCTCGACAAACTAAACTAAAGGAAACTAAACTAAATACTGAAGAAGAAGAAATAAGCGATGCTTCGTTTGAAATTCCGGGGTATGCATACAATCAGGCCACACACAACATGAACGGACTGATAGACAGTCTGGAACGCCACAAAGTAACTAATTTGAAGGAGAGGCAGACAATTCTCCGGTTATCAGACTATGGCAGGAAAGGCACCCAAGTATGGAAACTACTCTCCAATACGGCCTGGAGCAAAATCGGAGCACCGGGGAAATATATCATTGCAGCACTAGCCAGCGGACGGAAATAAACCGACTGATTAAAAGCTGATAAAAAAGGTACGAAAAATCTGTGCTTTTCACAAATTCTTCGTACCTTTACGCTCCGGTAAAACAAGTTCTATCCACATAAAAGATAACAAAATGGAAAACAGAAGTTTAGTAACCATTGCCGAACATTCTAAAGAAAAAATCCTCTACATGCTCGAAATGGCGAAGCAGTTTGAAATGAACCCCAATCGCCGGTTATTACAAGGAAAGGTAGTAGCAACCCTGTTCTTCGAACCTTCCACCCGTACCCGCTTGAGTTTTGAAACAGCTGCCAACCGTCTCGGTGCACGAGTAATCGGATTCTCTGACCCCAAGGCCACCAGCTCTTCCAAAGGGGAAACACTTAAAGACACGATCATGATGGTGAGTAACTATGCAGATATTATCGTCATGCGACACTATCTCGAAGGAGCTGCACGATATGCCAGCGAAGTAGCCCCGGTGCCCATTGTCAATGCAGGTGATGGAGCTAACCAGCACCCGTCGCAGACGATGCTCGATCTTTACTCTATCTACAAGACGCAAGGAACGCTGGAAAATTTGAATATTTTCCTGGTGGGTGACTTGAAATACGGCCGCACCGTACATTCTTTGCTGATGGCGATGCGACACTTTAATCCGACTTTCCATTTTATCGCTCCCGAAGAATTGAAAATGCCGGAAGAATACAAACTTTACTGCAAAACGCACCAAATAAAATACGTTGAACATACAGACTTTTCCGAAGAGATTATCGCCGACGCCGATATTCTGTATATGACCCGTGTACAACGCGAACGTTTCACCGACCTGATGGAATATGAACGGGTGAAGAATGTATATATTCTCCGTAACAAAATGTTGGAAAACACACGTCCGAACCTGCGTATCCTGCACCCGCTTCCCCGTGTCAACGAAATTGCTTACGATGTGGATGACAACCCGAAAGCATATTATTTCCAACAGGCACAAAACGGTCTGTATGCCCGCGAAGCAATCCTTTGCGATGTATTAGGTATCACATTAGAGGACGTTAAAAACGATATTTTATTATGAGCGAAAATAAACAAGCATTGCAAGTAGCTGCCCTGAAAAACGGAACAGTGATTGACCATATCCCATCTGAAAAGCTCTTCACCGTAGTGCAACTGCTCGGTGTGGAACAAATGACAAGCAATATCACGATCGGATTCAACCTCGACAGCAAGAAGCTGGGTAAAAAAGGAATCATCAAAATTGCAGATAAATTCTTTTGTGACGAAGAGATCAACCGTATTTCGGTAGTAGCACCGCACGTCAAACTGAATATTATCCGCGATTACGAGGTAGTGGAAAAGAAAGAGGTAAAAATGCCGGATGAGCTTCGTGGCATCGTGAAATGTGCCAATCCGAAATGTATTACCAACAATGAACCGATGAGCACCATCTTTCATGTGATAGATAAGGATAATTGCATCGTGAAATGCCATTATTGCGAAAAAGAACAGAGACGTGAAGAGATAACAATCCTCTAACTTCAGCTCACCACAGATTACACGGATTCACACAGATTTTTATTTTATGGGACAATAACATCTATATCTGTGTTAATCTGTGTAATCTGTGGTGAAAAAAATGACAACTATGAAACAGGACTGGAAACCAGGAACGATGATTTATCCGCTGCCGGCTGTACTAGTCAGTTGCGGAAAAGAGGAAAGCGAATATAATATGTTCACAGTAGCATGGACGGGTACGATTTGCACGAACCCGCCCATGTGTTATATATCCGTACGTCCGGAACGCCACTCATACGATATTATCAAAAAGAACATGGAGTTTGTCATCAACCTGACAACCAAAGACATGGCTTTTGCCACCGACTGGTGCGGAGTTCGTTCGGGACGTGATTATCATAAATTCGAAGAGATGAAACTGACACCCGGACAGTGTACGGTGGTCAGTGCACCGCTGATTGAAGAATCACCCCTTTGCATTGAATGTCGTGTAAAAGAAATCATCTCTCTTGGCTCACATGATATGTTTATTGCCGACGTAGTAAATGTGCGTGCCGATGAACGGAACCTGAACCCCGAAACCGGAAAGCTGGAACTGGCGGAAGCTAATCCGCTGGTATATGTGCACGGAGGATATTACAATTTGGGAGAGAAAATCGGTAAGTTCGGTTGGAGTGTAGAAAAGAAAAAATCATAAAAGGAACGATACTGTCATGGATATGCTGCGTAAATTCATTTTTTTAGGTTTATTAGTTGCAGCCGGCAGCCCGGTTGTCGGACAGAATTATAACGCAGACAGAGTAGACCGTCCCAACACAAAAAAATAAATATCGGTATCAAAGCGGGCTTCAACTCTTCCATGTTCATGGTGTCTGAACTGAAAATTAAAGATGTAACTATCGATGAGGTGCAGAATAACTATAAGATTGGTTATTTCGGTGCTCTCTTCATGCGCATCAATATGAAAAAACATTTCATTCAGCCTGAAGTGTCGTATAATGTAAGCAAATGTGAGATTACTTTCGACAAACTCGGTTCCCAGCATCCTGCCATCGAGCCTGATTACGCTTCGGTGCAATCGGTGTTGCACAGTGTCGATTTTCCCGTTCTATATGGATATAACGTAGTGAAAAAAGGACCTTACGGAATGTCTATCTTCGCAGGTCCCAAGCTTCGCTACCTATGGGGAAAGCACAATGAAATCACTTTTAAGAATTTCGACCAAAAGGGTATTCACGAAAAGTTGTATCCGTTCAATGTCAGCGCAGTGATTGGCGTAGGTGTCAACATCTCACGTATCTTCTTCGATTTCCGCTACGAACAAGGTATAGGAAACATCTCCAAGTCTATCATTTATGACAATATCAACTCCGACGGCAGTACGGGTGTGAGCAACATTATTTTCCGTCGCCGTGACAGCGCGTTAAGTTTTTCACTGGGATTCATTCTTTAAGAATAAAATATCATTAAATCCCGCTTTTTACTAACATTTTTCTTACTGTTCCTTCATTCTTTATTTATTTTCATTAACTTTGTGCGCTTAAAATAGGTATCTCGAATTAGAAATTTAATCTTACTTATAAAAGAATGAAAAGAGACGACATCATTTTCGACATCATCGAAAAAGAGCATCAACGTCAGTTGAAAGGAATCGAGCTGATTGCATCAGAAAACTTTGTGAGTGACCAAGTAATGCAGGCAATGGGTTCTTGCCTGACTAACAAGTACGCAGAAGGTTATCCCGGCAAACGTTACTACGGAGGTTGCGAAGTAGTAGACCAAAGCGAACAAATCGCTATCGACCGCCTGAAAGAAATTTTCGGCGCTGAATGGGCAAACGTACAGCCACACTCGGGAGCACAAGCTAATGCTGCTGTTTTCCTTGCTGTTCTGAATCCGGGCGACAAATTCATGGGATTAAATCTGGCACACGGCGGACACCTGTCTCACGGTTCATTAGTGAACACTTCCGGTATCATCTATACTCCTTGCGAATATAACCTGAATCAGGAAACAGGACGCGTTGATTACGACCAGATGGAAGAAGTCGCTCTTCGTGAAAAACCAAAAATGATTATCGGTGGTGGTTCTGCATACTCTCGTGAATGGGATTACAAACGTATGCGTGAAATCGCTGACAAAGTAGGCGCTATCCTGATGATCGACATGGCTCATCCTGCCGGTCTGATCGCTGCCGGAGTGCTCGAAAATCCGGTTAAATATGCACATATCGTCACTTCTACTACACATAAAACACTTCGCGGACCTCGTGGTGGTGTCATCATGATGGGTAAGGATTTCCCCAATCCATGGGGTAAGAAAACTCCGAAAGGTGAGATCAAAATGATGTCTCAATTACTGGATTCTGCCGTTTTCCCGGGTATCCAAGGCGGACCGTTGGAACATGTAATTGCTGCTAAAGCAGTTGCTTTCGGCGAAATCCTGCAACCTGAATTTAAGGAATATGCTAAACAAGTACAGAAAAATGCTGCCGTACTTGCACAGGCTTTGATCGACCGTGGCTTTACCATCGTTTCCGGTGGTACAGACAATCACTCTATGTTGGTCGACCTGCGTAGCAAATATCCTGATCTGACAGGTAAAGTGGCAGAAAAAGCATTGGTTTCTGCTGATATTACCGTTAACAAGAACATGGTTCCGTTCGACAGCCGTTCGGCTTTCCAGACTTCCGGTATCCGTTTGGGTACTCCTGCTATCACAACTCGTGGTGCAAAAGAAGACTTGATGCTCGAAATTGCAGAAATGATCGAGACTGTATTGTCTAACGTAGAAAATGAGGAAGTTATTGCACAAGTACGTGCACGCGTCAATGAGACAATGAAAAAATATCCTCTTTTCGCTTACTAAAACACAATTTTAAAGCTAGTAATTGTAAACTGTTATTAGCTTAATTCCCATTTAAGGTCTGCTCTTTACGAAAGGAGCAGGCCTTTTTTTATTTATTAACGGTCCCGTTCGAACCATCTTTCCGGAATTTCGTTTTTGTTACTATAAAAGAAATATATGATGTCATATATCACCCACAACAAGTACGAATTCAACCGTACAGTGTACATGAAGAGAAAAGAGAAGCGCACTGGACTCTATATACAGTCATCCCCGTCTTTCCACATTCATTTTATAGGGAAAGACGGGGATTTATTTTTATCGGCATAGCGCCAGAACAAGTGTTCTTTAAGTGTATATCAGCTCAATCCTTCTATTTCTCCATCCACAATATCGATATGCAATGCTTGCGGTTCTTTAGGCAATCCCGGCATACGAAGAATTTCTCCGGCAATGGCTACAATCATTTCAGCTCCGTTATTGATTACAATATCTTTAATATGGAACTCGAAATTGTTCACCGCGCCATAAATCTTAGGATCGGCAGAGAATGAATACTGTGTTTTAGCAATACAAACCGGGTAATGAGTGATGCCCATTTTCTCGATCAGTTTGATACGGTTGCGTGCAATACTGCTGTAAGTAATAACGCTGGCTCCGTAAATATTAGTAGCCACCTTTTCAATCTTCTGCTGTATATTATCTTCTTCCTTATATGTATAACGCAAAGGTTCGGACGGATTATTTTCGATTGTATCTACCACCAGGCGGGCCATGTCTACTGCCCCCTCTCCTCCTTCACTGAACGCATTGTTGATAGCAAAACCGACTCCCAACTGTTCGCAATGCTCACGCAGCAATTCCATTTCTTCATCGGTGTCGGACGCAAACTTATTGAAAGCTACAATAACCGTCTGACCGAATGAACGAAGATTACGAACATGTTTGTCCAGATTACGCAATCCTTCTTTCAGTCCTTCCATATTCGGTTCTTTGATACGGTCGAGACTGACACCTCCGTGCATCTTCAATCCTTGTGCCGTAGCGACAATCACCGTGAGACGCGGTTGGAGTCCACTCTTGCGGCACTTGATATTGTAGAACTTCTCTGCACCAAGATCAGCACCGAATCCGGCTTCTGTGATTACATAATCGCCGAAAGACATTGCCAATTTAGTGGCCAGAATAGAGTTACAACCATGCGCAATATTAGCGAACGGACCGCCGTGTACAAAAGCAGCGGTTCCTTCCGTAGTCTGCACCAGATTAGGATGGATGGCATCTTTCAGCAACACAGTGATAGCTCCTGCCACTCCCAGATCTTTTACGGTAAAAGGCTGGTCATCATAAGTGAAGCCCAACAGGATGTTTTCGATACGACGACGCAAATCACTCACATCTTTGGAAAGACAAAGAATCGCCATAATTTCCGAAGCAGGAGTAATATCGAAACCGGACTCTTGGGTAATCCCGTTAGATTTAGGTCCAAGACCGACAACGATGCTGCGCAACGAACGGTCGTTCACATCAAGCACTCTCCGCCAAAGGATTTCTTTCAATCCGAAACCTTTTGCCTGGTTCTGATAGAGATAATTGTCGAGCAAAGCCGAAATCATGTTATGAGCAGAGGTGATGGCGTGAAAATCCCCTGTGAAATGAAGGTTAATCTTATCCATCGGAAGCACTTGTGCATATCCTCCACCGGCCGCTCCTCCCTTCATTCCGAAACAAGGACCGAGAGACGGTTCACGAAGAGCGACAATCGCATTCTTTCCAATTTTATTCAGTCCCAAAGCAAGACCGATAGATACGGTAGTTTTGCCAATGCCCGCTTTGGTTGCCGTGATAGCAGTGACCAGGATGAGATTGCTTTTCTTCACTTTCTCTTCATCAATCAGTTGTTCAGGGATCTTTGCGATGTAGCGGCCATAATTCTCCACTTCCTCACGAGGAATTCCGACACCTTCGGCAACTTGCTTAATCTTCTTCAGCTCAATGCTGCGAGCAATTTCTATGTCTGATTTCATACAGAATATGATTAGTTTTATTTTTGAAAGAACAAAAGTATAACAAAAAAGCGAAATAGAGAAATTTAAAGTTCATCGGATATTTATATATCTATTTATCATAAACACTATAAACTCTTTTCACGCAATAACTGTTGTAAATGACATAACCTAAAACAACAACTTAATTATGGAATGGATTATTAATCAACTAAGGGTACACCCTGAACTTGCTATTTTCCTGACGCTCTTTGCCGGATTCTGGCTGGGCAGACTCAAAATAGGGAAATTCTCATTAGGGACAGTCACCAGTGTTCTGCTGGTCGGCGTGTTGGTCGGGCAACTGAATATCACTGTGGATGGCCCGATGAAAGCTGTGTTCTTTCTGCTTTTCCTGTTTGCCGTCGGCTATAAGGTAGGTCCACAGTTTTTCCGCGGATTGAAAAAGGATGGGCTGCCACAGGTGGGATTCGCTGTACTGATGTGTATTGTCAGCCTGGTGGCACCGTGGATACTCGCCAAAATCATGGGATACCATGTAGGGGAAGCTGCCGGACTTTTGGCAGGCTCACAGACCATATCCGCCGTGATCGGCGTGGCAAGCGATACAATCAACCAATTGGGAATCAGCGATGCACAAAAAGCAACATTCATCAATGCGATTCCGGTAGCTTACGCTGTAACTTATATCTTCGGTACAGCCGGTTCTGCATGGATTCTGGCTTCTCTCGGCCCTAAAATGCTGGGCGGACTGGATAAGGTGAAAGCCGACTGCAAAGAACTGGAGGCTCAAATGGGAACATCGGAAGCTGATGAACCCGGATTTTCCCCGGCTCTTCGTCCGGTGGTATTCCGTGCCTATAAAATCACCAATGAATGGTTCGGCAAAGGAAAGAAAGTCAGTGAACTCGAAACATATTTATGTAAGAATGATAAACGGCTGTTTGTAGAACGGATTCGTCAAAGAGGAGTGGTGAAAGATGTTGATCCGAACCTGATTCTTCGCAAAAATGACGAAGTGGTACTAAGCGGACGCCGTGAGTTTGTAATCGGAGAAGAAGACTGGATCGGTCCGGAAGTGATCGACGCACAATTATTGGATTTTCCGGCGGAAACTCTTCCCGTAATGGTGACTCACCGGACGTTTGCCGGCGAAACGGTAGCCAAAATCCGGGCACAGAAATTTATGCACGGAGTCAGTATCCGTAACATCAAGCGTGCCGGAATCAATGTTCCGGTATTATCCAAAACAGTTGTGGATTCGGGAGATATTCTCGAGCTCACCGGTCTTAAACATGAAGTGGAAGACGCTGCCAAACAAATGGGTTACATTGACCGTCCGACCAATCAGACGGATATGATTTTCGTCGGGCTGGGCATTTTGCTCGGTGGTCTTTTCGGTGCACTGGCTATCCATCTGGGAGGTGTTCCTATCAGTCTTTCTACCAGTGGCGGCGCATTGATTGCCGGACTTCTGTTCGGTTGGTTACGCAGCAAGCATCCTACTTTCGGAGGTATCCCCGAACCCTCTTTATGGGTATTGAATAATGTAGGGCTGAATATGTTTATCGCAGTGGTCGGCATTGCTGCAGGCCCCAGTTTTATAGCCGGATTCAAGGAAGTCGGAGTCAGTCTGTTTATTGTCGGTGCACTGGCAACTGCCATCCCTCTTCTCGCAGGATTGCTGATGGCGAGATACCTGTTCAAATTCCACCCTGCCCTTTCATTGGGATGCACGGCAGGAGCACGTACCACAACAGCGGCACTGGGAGCTATTCAGGATGCAGTGGAAAGTGATACACCCGCATTAGGGTATACAGTGACGTATGCAGTCGGCAATACGCTACTGATTATCTGGGGAGTCGTCATCGTGTTGCTTATGTAAAACTATATAAATAAATATCATTATGGAAAAGAAAACAAATAACCCTGCCATTACGAAAAGTTATGCCAAGAAAATGGAAACGATCAGCCCGTTCGAGCTGAAAAACAAACTGATCGATATGGCAGACGAAAGCATTAAGAAAATAGCACATACCATGCTGAATGCGGGAAGAGGTAATCCGAACTGGATTGCTACCGAACCACGCGAAGCATTTTTTCTGTTGGGACAATTCGGACTTTGCGAATGTCGCCATGCGTTTTCACTGGAAGAAGGAATAGCAGGTATTCCGCAAAAGGCTGGAATAGCTGCCCGTTTCGAGGCTTTCCTGAAAGAGAATGAAAAAAGCTCCGGGGGCTAATCTGCTGAAAGAGGGCTACAATTATATGTTGATGGAGCATGCTGCCGATCCGGATACGCTGATTCACGAATGGGCGGAATCGGTCATCGGCGACCAGTATCCTGTGCCCGACCGTATTTTACATTTTACAGAGTTAATCGTGCAGGATTACTTGGCACAAGAGATGTGTGACCGCCGTCCGCCGAAAGGGACTTTTGACCTTTTCGCCACCGAAGGAGGTACGGCAGCCATGTGTTATCTGTTCGATTCTTTGCAAGAGAATTTCCTGTTGAATCAGGGAGATGCCATTGCTTTGATGATTCCCGTGTTCACTCCTTATATAGAAATCCCGGAATTGCGACGCTATCAGTTTGACGTTACCGAAATTTCCGCCGACCAGATGACTCCTGACGGATTGCACACCTGGCAGTATAAGGATGAAGATATAGACAAGTTGAAAGATCCGCGGATCAAAGCATTATTTATCACCAATCCAAGTAATCCGCCCAGTTACGCACTTAGCAGGGAGACTACCGAACGTATCATCAACATTGTGAAGAATGACAATCCGAACCTGATGATTATTACGGATGATGTGTATGGAACGTTTATCCCTCATTTCCGTTCATTGATGGCAGAATTGCCACACAATACGCTTTGCGTTTATTCGTTCTCCAAATATTTCGGAGCTACGGGATGGAGAACCGCAGTGATTGCTTTACACGAAGACAACATCTACGACAAAATGATTGCCCGCCTGTCGGAGGAGCAGAAATCAATATTGAACAAACGTTATTCCAGTCTTAGCCTGCAACCGGAAAAAATGAAATTTATCGACCGCATGGTGGCTGACAGCCGGCAGATTGCGCTGAATCATACCGCAGGGCTTTCTCTGCCTCAACAAATGCAGATGAGTTTGTTTGCCATCTTCTCGCTTCTGGATAAAGAAGACAGTTATAAAACCAAGATGCAGGAAATTATTCATCGACGCCTGCATGCGTTGTGGGATAACACGGGGTTCACACTGGTAGAGGATCCGCTGCGTGCCGGATATTATTCGGAGATTGATATGCTGGTATGGGCGAAGAAATTCTACGGAGATGACTTCGTTGCTTATCTGCAAAAGACATACAATCCGCTGGATGTGGTTTTCCGTCTGGCAAACGAAACTTCACTCGTGCTGTTGAATGGCGGTGGCTTTGCCGGACCGAAATGGAGTGTGCGTGTGTCACTGGCTAATTTGAATGAGGCCGATTATGTGAAAATCGGACAAAGTATCAAGTGTGTGTTGGAAGAATATGCCCAAACATGGAAAGCATCAAAAGAATGAACTGATTAGACGATTTACGATCGTATGATTGAGGATAGTAACCTCAATCGTACATTGTAAATCGCCTAATCGTAAATAACTGAAAAGATAGTTTTTTTCTAAGAAAACATAACGGAAGCAAATAGTCAGGTTGAAAATCTCTATCTTTGTGGTAAATCAACCTTTACGAAGATGAAAAAACTGATTCTATTTCTTTCGCTGATATTATCGGTCGGTTTTGCATCCGCACAGTCGGAAATTCCTTCCGATAGTATTCGTCATGCTCCATCCACCAATATTAAAGAGTTTGGTGGCTTTCTGCTGGATATGGGGCTAATGAATGTAGCAACTCCCGAACTTCCCAAGTTTAATTTAGAGATGCCTAATATGACGAAAGATTATAATCAGCTCTTTCGTTTAAATACAGATGTTACTTATTCGCAAGGATTCACTGATTCTTTTTCTTCGTCTTCTTTCTCCGGCTTTTCTGGCTTTGGCTACGGATATGGTTGGGGACTGTCTTCTTCTCCACAGTTTATGCAGATGGGGTCTTTCAAACTGAAAAACGGAATGAGAATCAATACCTACGGAGATTATGATAAGGATGGCTGGCGAGTGCCTAACCGCAGCGCTATGCCTTGGGAAAGAAATAATTTCCGGGGAGCATTCGAACTGAAATCAGCAAATGGTAATTTCGGAATACGAATCGAAGTGCAACAAGGACGAAACGCGCCTTATTAAATAAGGTACTTCAATATAAAACCCCGGAAGTCTGAAATAAAACCAAGTAGTCCTATAGATTAGATCAGACAGTCCGGAATTAAATCAAGTAAGTTCGGCACAGAATTAGGAAAGCTCGAAGGCCTTATCTGCCGCACTTATTGCGTTGGCAATACGATCACACCATGAATCAAATTCCGGATCGGGTATTTGTGATTCCGGATGGGAAAGCATATAGTGTACGGCTTGTCGTAATCCGTCTGCCATGGAAGTATTGCATATAAAATCAGGAACCAACCGCTTTATCTTCGAGTTATCAAAGACTACCGTAGCTGCTTTATCTCCTAACAGTTCACCTCTGAAATCATAATGATCGCTATGCTTGGCAAGGAAATCGGAGGCTACGTGTAATGCATTCAGAGGTTTACCCAACGCGTCGGCAATGGTTTGATAAATCTGATTCCAGGTCATGCTTTCATCGGTAGTGATATGAAAAGCGTTCCCAATGGCATGAGGGTTCGCCATCAGTCCTACATAACCTTTGGCAAAATCTTTAGAGTGAGTCAATGTCCACAAAGAAGAACCGTCGCCGGGGATAATAACAGGTTTACCTTCAAGGATTCGTTTTAGGATCTGCCAGTTTCCCTTATCTCCATGTACAGATACGGGAGGTTTTGTTCCGTTGTAGGTATGGCTGGGACGGACGATTGTAACGGGGAAACCGTTTGTGCGATAGGCTGCCATCAGCACTTCTTCCGCTTCTATCTTGTTACGGGAATACTGCCAATAGGGATTGACCAAAGGGGTGCTTTCGGTTATGCGGTAATCGGCCAATGGCTTTTGGTAGGCAGAGGCACTGCTGATAAAGATATATTGCCGCGTTTTATTCTGGAACAGGCGGATATCACGCTTCACGTCTTCTGCCGTATAGCCGATGAACTGTGCAACCACATCGTAATGTTCGGACACGATGGCTTTTGCCACAGCTTCTTCATCATTAATATCCGCAATGATACTGTGAATTCCCTCCGGCATCTTTTTCGAACCACGATTTAGGAGAGTAATCTCCCACCCTTTTTGTTGCGCCAATGCCACTACATCTGTACTGATCGTACCTGTACCTCCAATAAATAATGCTTTCATAAAACCTGTTTTTTATATTCTCCGGAACAAATATATCAATTCCATCATTTACTTCCAGCAATCATTGCCATTTATTTTTCTGCCCGAAAGTTTATGTAGTATACAGATTACTGATTCTTATACCCATATTACTGATTTGCTGAATGAAATTAAAAAGATACCTTCAAATGTTTTATCTTTGTATCAGATTAATAACAGAAGCATATGGATGAAATAACAAAAATTGAAACCGTCGATCAGTATGACCAATTGTTTGGACTGGAAACATTGCACCCTTTGGTGAATGTAATCGACTTCTCAAAAGCCACCAGGTCAGTTGAATATATCCGTATGAATATCGGATTCTACTGCTTGTTCCTGAAGGATGCAAAATGTGGCGACCTCACTTATGGACGTAAGAATTACGATTATCAGGAAGGAACGGTTGTTTGTATGGCACCGGGACAAGTGAGCGGAATAGACAACCGCAACAGGCCTGCTCCCCGCACCAAGTCAATCGGCGTTTTGTTTCATCCCGATTTAATCCGCGGAACTTCATTAGGACAGCATATCAAAAACTATACTTTTTTCTCTTACGAGGTAAATGAAGCATTGCATCTTTCAGACCAGGAAAGAGAAATCGTAACTGATTGCATACATAAAATCAGGATCGAGCTGGAACATCCTATTGACAAACACAGCAAGCAACTCATCGTGCGAAACATCGAACTGCTGCTGGATTACTGTATGCGTTTCTACGAACGGCAGTTTATTACACGTAATCAGGCGAACAAAGATATTATCGTAAAATTCGAGCAATTGCTGGACGAATACTTCCAGAATCAGGTGGCAATAACCGAAGGACTGCCATCCGTGAAATATTTTGCAGACAAGGCATGTCTCTCTCCTAATTATTTCGGAGACCTGATAAAGAAGGAAACAGGAAAAACTGCACAGGAATATATCCAGTGCCGGATTATCGAACTGGCAAAAGAAAGAATACTGGAAAGTGTTCAAACTGTCAGCCAAGTGGCTTATGAACTGGGATTTCAATATCCACAGCACTTCAGCCGATTGTTTAAAAAGCATGTCGGTTGCACCCCGAACGAATATAAACAAAGAAACTAAGCATTTTTTAGCTACAGGAGTCTCAACATCATGGGAGATAAAGTACTCAAAATAGGAACCGTGCATCAATGCAATTGTTGTCTGGGAAGCAAAACACTACATCCGCTGGTGAGTGTCATTGATCTCTCAAAGGCTGATTTGTCGCCTCATACGGACATCAAGTTCGACTTTTATACGATTCTATTGAGTGAGTGTAAATGTGAGGCCTATGTGTATGGTCACCAGTATTATGATTTCTCGGACGGTACTTTGATCTGCCTGGCTCCCGGAGAGTCTATCAGTATGAAAGAAAAGAATAAAAGATTTCCCTCCAAAGGATGGATATTGGCTTTTCATCCCGATCTGATTTGTGGCACTCCGCTCGGACTTAATATAGATAACTATACTTTCTTCTCTTATCAGCCTGAAGAGGCACTGCATATATCATTGCGCGAGAAACAGATCATTCTGGAATTTATGGACAGAATCAACCAAGAACTCGAACGTTGTATTGATCGCCACAGCAAAAAAATAGTTTCCAAATATATAGAGCTATTGCTGGATTACTGTGTACGTTTCTACGAACGCCAATTCATTACACGTAACGAAGTGAATAAAAAGATTATCAAGCAATTTGATAAAATCATAAATAACCATTTCGAAACGAAGCCGGCACCAGCTGTCGATGTGCTTTCAAATGAGTATTGCGCTAACGTGCTTCATTTATCTCCTGAATATTTCAACGACTTGCTGAAGCACGAAACGGGGAAATCTTTTAAAGAATACATCGAGTTCAAACGTTTCGAGATTGCCAAAGACTGGTTGCTGAATACTGATAAAACAGTTAATCAGATAACACAAGAACTGGGTTTCCAGAATCCGCAGTATTTCAGCCGGCTATTCAAGAAAGTTACCGGTTGCTCTCCGAATGATTTCAGAGTACCTAACTAGAAATGAAATCTAAAAGGATTGGAGGACGATAAAGCAACAAAAAAGTCTTAATAAAATTTGAATTGAAATATCCAATTCTTAATCTATGTTATGAAACATACTTTTTTGCTTGGATTATTTGCTAATTTCCCAAGAGTCCGTATCTTTGCAATGTGTTTTTCATAGTATTAGATTTAAGGTTAACAAAGGTTGGAGCAAGGCGTTGCTCCTTTTTTTATGTCCATACGTCAACTCTCCTCTTTAACTTCCTAAGTTACCATTTCCCGAACAGCTGTTCTTTCTTATGAATGACGGTATTGGAATTACGCTATTTTTCAGTAACTTTGCAAAGAGAGATGTATCAATTATGTCCCGGTAAAGCAAATCAAAAAGTTCTCTTTTTACGTTATATATAAAAAGAAAATTTAATCCTTAGTAGAATAATGGAAACAATGCAACAATATTATCGTCTGATGAAATCAATCCTCTTCGTATTATTTCTTTCTTTCGGCATGATTTCGTGTGAGAAAGAAGATCCGGTTTCTACATCTCCAGACACAAGGCAGACGGACAACACTGATCCGACAGATCCTGATCCTACCGACCCGGTGGTTCGTTCGGATAATGAACAAACTGTATTTATGTATCTGCCCTGGTCGACTGACCTGACTTCCTTTTTCTATCAAAATATTGCTGATCTGAAAAGTATTATCGGACAGAACATATTGAAAAACGAACGGGTTCTCGTATTTATGTGCACAACGGCTACAAAAGCCACTCTCTATGAGCTTTCTTACGAAAAAGGCGCAGCTGTGCAGAAGGCTTTAAAAAGCTATAATTATCCGACTCCCAGCTATACAACGGCCGAGGGTATCACTTCTATCCTGAATGATGTACAGACCTACTCTCCCGCCAAACGATATGCAATGATTATCGGATGCCACGGGATGGGATGGCTCCCCGTATCAAGAACGCAATCACGCAGTAGCCTGCAAACAGTCAAAAAACATTGGGAATATGGGAATACACCTATGACACGTCTCTTCGGAGGCAGAGAATCCAAGTATCAGACGGATATTACTACACTTGCCGAAGGAATATCGAGCGCAGGATTGAAGATGGAGTATATCCTTTTCGACGACTGCTATATGTCGACAGTAGAGGTTGCTTATGACCTTAAAAACGTAACAAGTCACCTGATAGCATCCACTAGTGAAATTATGGCTTATGGCATGCCATACGACAAGATTGGCCAGTACTTAATCGGAAACATAGATTATGAAAAGATTTGTGATGGTTTCTATTCTTTTTATTCAAATTATGTCACTCCCTGCGGAACAATCAGTGTCACAGATTGCTCGGAAATAGATAATCTGGCGGCCATTATGAAAGAAATAAATCAACGTTATACGTTTAACGAAGAATTAATTTCTTCTTTGCAGAGTTTAGACGGATATAAACCTTCCATATTCTTTGATTGTGGTGATTATGTTGCAAAGCTATGCTCCGATCCTGATTTATTGGAGCAATTCAACGAACAACTGAAACGCACAGTTCCATATAAAAGGAATACGGAGTATTATTTTACAGCAATATCCTCCTATTATGGAGAACGAAAAAAAATCAATACTTTCTCCGGTATCACTATTTCTGATCCAAGCACTAGTGCAGCTGCTTTGAAAAAGAACGAAACAGCGTGGTATGTTGCCACTCATTAAGGCTACTAAAAGAAATAGTACGATAATGGAGGCTTTACTCTTGTCTGTGATCAGTCAAATCTCTTAATAAAAATAGATTCGAGAATACAAATTCTTAATCAATGTTATAAAACATACTTTTTTTCTTGGATTATTTGCTAGTTTCGCAATAGTCCGTATCTTTGCAATGTGTTTTTCATAGTATTAGATTTAAGGTTAACAAAGGTTGGAGCAAGGCGTTGCTCCTTTTTTTATACCTATACTCCAAATTGCCTTTGCTTTCCTCTTCTTGGTACATCTGTCAATCACCCTTTAATAACTGCCATTGGAGCAAGTTCCACCAACGGCTTCACCAAATCCCGCTCATTCGCTATCACTTGCGCAATATCTTTATAAGCTCCCGGCGCTTCATCCAGTTCATCCTGCGAACGGAGTCCGTGAATGATTCCTTGCTGGTTCATTCGCTCTTTCTCTTCATCCAGTGACAAACGGCGACAGGCATCCTTTCGTCCCATCAATCGGCCGGCACCATGCGAACAGCTTTTGAAGCTCTCCGGATTACCCAGTCCTTCAACGATATAGGATTTAGTACCCATAGATCCGGGGATAATACCAATCTCACCTTCATAGGCACGCGTAGCTCCTTTTCGGTGCACAATCACATCCTGATCGAAATGGTTCTCCCAGGCTGCATAGTTGTGGGCAATATTAATCATAGGCTCAAAGTCCGTTTCAGGTTTCACAGCCTGGATGGCTTCACAAATACGGGTCATCATCAACTGACGGTTAGCAAAGGCAAAGGCCACACAGTAGTTCATTTCACGGAAATAATCCTTTGCCATCTGCGTCTCCATTGGCAGGTAAGCCAGTCCCGATACCATTTCAGAATACCATTTCTCATTCCAATATTGCGCAATCTTATTATAGTGATTGGCAACCTTCAAACCAATGTTACGGCTTCCGGAGTGAATCATCACCCACACATCAGACGTTTCGGTATCTTTCTGAATCTCAATAAAGTGGTTTCCTCCTCCCAAGGTTCCTATCTGCTTCAAACAAGCCTCGTACTGATTCTTCAATATAGGCATCTCCTCAAGGTCGAATCCTTGTGGAAGTAACTCCTGATCTTGCTTTTTAGTATGATGATCGAATCCCAAGGGAATGGCCGCACGAATCTTCGACATGATGGAAGTCAAATCCGTATAACTAAAATCATCCGCTTTTCGATTGGTCTTAATCGCACACATTCCACAACCGATATCCACTCCCACAGCATTGGGAACAATCACACCCTTCGTAGCCAACACACCGCCAATTGGCATTCCTTTTCCCGCATGGGCATCAGGCATGATGGCGATATGTTTAAACGCAAAAGGAAGTGAAGTTAAATCCATAATCTGCGACATACAAGAGTCTTCTACTTCATTCAACCAAAGCTTAGCGGGCAAACGTGTTCCCATAATTACTTTTTCCATACTTCTTTTCTTTTATCCATTCATATAAATCTCGTTATCGGGAGCAAAGTAAGATGGGAAGTACGAAATCTATTTGCGCAATGGATATTATTTTCTATTTTTGTAGAAATATGTGCAAAAAAAGTCGTGTCTCCGCAATGATTGTATCATCAAAAAGTCCGGATATGGCGCCTTGATATCTATAACACTATATATAAATAGAACCTAATGAAGAAGATATTGATTATCGGCGCCAATGGATTCACCGGACGCCAAATATTGAATGATTTGTCTGTTCATGCACAATATAAGGTAACGGGGTGCTCTCTGCATCCGGATATTTCTCCGAATGATGTAGGGAAATATCGTTTCATTGAAACAGATATACGGAATGAAGCGGACATTAAGTGTCTTTTTGAGGAGGTTCAGCCTGATGTGGTCATTAATTGTTCCGCCCTGTCCGTGCCGGATTATTGCGAGACGCATCATGAAGAGGCTTATCTTACCAATGTGACCGCAGTGAGCCAACTGGCTGTTTTTTGCGAAGAATATAAAAGCCGGTTCATTCATCTATCGACGGACTTTGTTTTCGATGGAAAGATGTTTGTTTTCGATGAAAAGATAAATGAAGATGCCGGACCGTTGTACACAGAAGAAGACATCCCCGCTCCCGTCAACTATTACGGATATACCAAGTGGAAAGGAGAAGAGAAAGTGGCAGAAACTTGCAGCAGTTATGCTATTGTCCGTGTAGCAATCGTTTATGGCAGAGCGCTGCCGGGACAACACGGTAATATCGTCCAGTTGGTAATGAACCGTTTGAAAGCCGGACAAGAAATCCGTGTCGTATCCGATCAATGGCGGACACCGACTTATGTTGGAGACGTATCGGATGGTGTACAGCGTTTGATAGCACATCCAACGAACGGTATCTTTCACATTTGTGGCGTTGAGTGCATGAGCATTGCGGAGATTGCTTATCAGGTAGCAGATTATATGGGACTGGATCACTCTCTTATCCATCCTGTCACGACAGAGGAAATGAATGAAACCACTCCCCGTCCCCGTTTTAGTGGAATGAGTATCGATAAAGCACGAACAATGCTTGGATACGAGCCACAGAAGCTTAAAGAAGCTCTTGCGAACTGGGAACATTTATAAGGAAGAGGACAGATTATCAATTATTCAAGGATTATCCATCATTTTACGTAAGCAGAAAACTACAAGAGGAATTCTGTGGTTTCTATTTATATAATAAGAGAGTCCCCAAATGATGAACAGTGGCTATTTACACAAAATACGGGATAGTGCCCAAATTGAAGACAGTGGTAGAATTGGAAACAATACTACTTTTTACAACAATCTATTTCATTCCGAATAATTCTTTCGCTTCATTTATTGCATATTTATTTTGAAAATATGCAATAAGTTATTATCTTTGCACCAAAATCAAAAAAGACCAATGATGAATCAAACATTACAACTACATAACGCTAATCTTTTTCTTGCAGGAATACCGACTTTCTGTAAGTCTTGCTGCGTGCATGTACATTGGTTCAGTGGATTCATCTAAATTACCCTATTATTTCTTAACAGGAACTATCTGCTGACTTGTTTCACTATTCACAGCAGTATTCCTTTCCGATTTTCAAGCAGATGTATCATCTTCTTTGAAAATTCTCTTGTGCGTTGTCAATAATCAGTTTAACCTAACCAAAAATATATACATTATGTTCTCTATTATATCTACTATGTTTTTAGGAATCGGCATCGGTTATGTATTGCGTAACTGGAGTATCTTGCAAAAGACAGAAAAGACAATTTCTCTTACAATATTCTTGTTGCTCTTCATTCTCGGTGTGTCTATCGGTTCTAATAGCCTGATTGTAAACAATCTCGGTAAATTCGGATGGCAGGCAATTGTTCTTGCCGTGTCCGGTGTATTGGGAAGCCTGATCGCTGCCCGTTTGGTACTGCAATTGTTTTTTAGAAAAGGAGGCGAATAATAAAAAAAGGAGTCTGATTTCTTTTAAGAGGAAAAAAGACGCGTTTATTCAAGAAGGAGGTGAACAATGAAAGGAAGTTTGATCGTTATATTATTCTTTTGTGTAGGTTGTGTCATGGGAGCTTTCAACAAGTTCCAGTTTGATACGCACACAGTTTCAATGTATATACTTTATGCGTTAATGCTGCAAGTGGGAATCAGTATCGGTTCTAATAAGAACCTGAAAGCGATTGTTTCACATTTGCATCCTAAAATGCTGTTGATTCCGTTGGGAACGATTATCGGTACGTTGCTGTTTTCTGCTTTAGCAAGCCTGCTATTGCGCCAGTGGAGCGTGTTCGACTGTATGGCAGTGGGAAGCGGATTCGCATACTATTCGCTCTCTTCTATCCTTATCACCCAGTTCAAAGAGCCTTCTATCGGGCTGCAACTGGCTACGGAATTAGGAACTATCGCACTGTTGACTAATATTTTCCGTGAGATGATGGCACTTCTCGGTACTCCAATCATCAAGAAGTATTTCGGGAAACTGGCTCCTATTTCAGCGGCAGGAGTCAATTCGATGGATGTACTCCTGCCCTCCATCAGCAGATATTCGGGAAAAGAAATGATTCCCATCGCTATCTTACACGGTATTCTGATTGATATCAGTGTTCCTGTTTTCGTTTCATTTTTCTGTAATCTCTGATATTGCTTGCGATGGTTTGACAAGAGCAAGAATGAGCATTGTGAACGAAAGACAGAGATATTTTTATGTTTGGGGCTAGGTCCAGAGATAATTAGTTAATGCCCGGAAACAGCCAATACAAACTTTATATCAGCATAGGAGACATCGTCTCCTAATGCTGCCTTAATGGCAAATATTCCCATGTATTCATGTTCTTCCAGATGCTTACGAATCTTCGCCAGATTTTCAGCTTTCACTACTTTCTCCACTTTAATCTTTCCTAAACGGACATAATATTCCAAATGACCGGCAATGGTTCCCGATACCAATTCGCGAGCTTTGGCTATTTCATCTATGCTCATTCCCTGGCAGAACATTTCATAGCTGACTAATTTTGTATCTTTTTTCTTCTCCTTCTCCGCTTCTTTTTTCTGTTTCTCTGCTTCCTTCTTCTGTTTTTCTTCCTCTTTCCGTTGCTTCTGTTCTTCTTTCCGTTGCTTCAGCTCTTCCCGTCGGCTTGCGGCTTCCCTATTATCAGAGATGAGCATATCCATTATTTCCGGTCTTTCCAATTGATTTTCCGCCATATACTTACGGACAATGCCTAATATTTCAAGTCCATACCTTTCCACCCCTTTTGCTCCGAAATAGGGTATCGCTTCCAGAGCTCTTGGATTATCCGGTAGCAGATTCACAATTCCCATCAACGCTTTCTGCTGCATAATAACATACGCAGGAAGATTCACCTCACGTGTTTTGGCTGTCCTCCATTCAGACAGGGCGCGATAAAGCTCCGGATGCAAAATATCCGTAGGCACTTCCACTTTCACCTTTTCAGCACCGCTACGTGTACGCTCTTTCCGTTCCTTCCGCTCTTTCTTTTCTTTCAACGCTTTCGAAGAACCGGAAGAAGAAGAATCATCCTCAAGACTCAACATTACTTTAGCCTTCAACTTCAAATAATCCGTAATAGCGAATCTCTCTCTTGCAGACACAGCCTCCAACAAAGACTCTTTAATCCACAACGCATCATCCAACGCCTGCATACGTTCCGCCAACAGCTTTCTCAACTCTTTATTATCAAGAGGCATATTAGTCTTATTATACAAAGCCCGAACCGGCGCCAACTCTTTATGAAAATATCTGGCCCCGGAACGAATCCGCTCCTGTAACTCCTGATTCGTCGCATAGTCTTCACTCTCATGTATCAACCGGGTATACTGGTTACGAAAACGCTGGGACACTTCCACTATTTTCTCTTTGATGCGAGGTTCCAATGCCTTATATTCTGCCAACTGCTTCGGAAAGAGCTTATACAAATCTTCATCTATCAAACGAAGCAATCGTTTATAAGCCTGATCGATCGAATAGAAATTAAACAAATCACTCAACAAATCAAAGAAATACGCCTTTTGCATATCGTTCAACTGCTGACTGCCCGGCTTATTCTGCTCTACCGCTTTGGTGAAATTATCCACCGTAGCATCACTAATAATGGCTTCCCTCCGCAAAGGAGACTCCAACACCATCCCTTCCAAAGTCTTGCAACGGCTCAACGCTACATAAGTCTGTCCGTGCGCAAAAGAGTTACGCGCATCAATAATGGCACGCTCAAACGTCAACCCCTGACTTTTATGTATCGTAATAGCCCATGCCAGACGGATAGGATATTGACGGAACGTTCCTTCTATCACTTCCGTGATTTCCTTTGTTTCCTCATTCAGCACGTACTTATAATTTCCCCACTCTTCCGGCAACAACTGAAATTCTGATTTATTCCCCTTCCCCCGCACGATAATGCCTGCATCATTAACAGTGACCACCTCACCAATCATACCGTTATAATATCGTTTCTCGGACGATGGATCATTCTTCAGGAACATAATTTGTGCCCCTTCCTTTATTGTCAGGAGTTCATCCGCAGGGTACGAATATTCGGGGAAGTCTCCTTCTATCTCGGCACGAAAATGATACGCCTTGCCGGATAAAGATGCCAGTTCACGGTCATTTACTTTCTGTGCCTGATAATTATGTGTCGTCAGCCGAATATATCCTTCTTCTTTTTGTGGCTGGAAACCAGGCTGATAACGACGGTTCAGTTCATTCAACACTTCATCATCAGCCTTATTTTCCCGGATTTTATTTAATAAAGACAGGAAGAATGTGTCACTCTGCCGGTAGACTTTTTTAAGCTCAATGGTCATATATACCGTTTCTTTCAACGCATGGCTCGCAAAGAAATAAGGGGTTTCGTAATGCTTCCTCAACAGTTCCCACTCATTATCTTTCACGACGGGAGCCAATTGCTGCAAATCTCCAATCATCAACAGCTGCACCCCGCCAAATGGTTTCTCTCTATCGCGATACCGCCGCAAAGTTGCATCCACCGCATCCAACAAATCGGCACGCACCATACTGATCTCATCAATAACGAGCAAATCCATACTACGAATTATGTTCCGCTTTTCTTTACTGTAACGGTAATGCGTTTGGGAAGAATTAAAGGTAGTTTCCGGCACGAAAGGGGCAAAAGACAACTGAAAGAAAGAATGAATCGTTACTCCTCCCGCATTGATAGCTGCAATCCCTGTCGGAGCCAATACGACCATGCGTTTGGGCGTATGTTCTTTCAATCGTCTAAGAAATGTCGTTTTTCCGGTTCCGGCTTTTCCGGTAAGAAATAAATGTGTGCCTGTATTTTCTATGAACTGCCAAGCTAGCTGCAGTTCCGGGTTATTTTCCATGAAAGTTATATTGTTTTGTGCAAAGGTACAGAAAACTATATAGAGATTGAAATAAAAGTAGCAAACTTTTTCTGGTAGAGATGAGAAGCAATCGGATAAAAGAAAGTCCCGGTCGTTTTCATTAAATAACGACCGGGACGAGAGAACAATAAAAACACCAAATGTTGTGTTATATGCTTTGAGAGTTAATTTACATGATTGTTATACCAATCCGTATATTTTTCTCCTTTAGAATCTGCCCAAGCTTTAAAGTTAGGATATTCGGTATCAATACTCTTTTTTTCAGTTACTGAAATAAAGTTCAAGATAGGAATATCAATAGCAAACGGATAAGCTCCTTCTTTATCTATGTAATAAGCATCCTTTTGAGTACCTGCTAAAGACAAGTCCGCAAGAGATGTTGCCTCATGCTTAGGCAGATGCACTTCTGTACGACCTTTTTGCCCTTCGGCATACTTCACTATGATATAAGGATTATATGACTTTAAATCTTTCTTATTGAAAGAACCGCCTGTAAATTCACGGGTTATAGTATATACCTTTTGAATAGCTTGCTTCACATTCGGACAAACAATAATAGAAGATGTTGCAGATTCCGTATGTATCCCTTCCGTAGTAGCGGAAAAAGTCATTTTACCGAATTGTCCCTTATCTACCTGATAAGCAAAAGCATTCGCAAACACTGCACCATCATGTACAGGAGTAAATGTATCTACAATTTTAGTTACCTGGTTCTTTTTATCAAAAGATACGGCACGATTATATTCTACGATTACGTCATTCATATCATAATCTCCACCGCCAGGCCATATATCTTCAAAAGCTAATGTACCGGTCTTCGTTTCAGTTACATCCGGTTTTTCTGGTTCATTTCCATCATCCGGAGTTATAACAGGTCTGTCATTGGGTTCCTCAATAGTTTTTGATGCATTTACATAGAATAAAAGATCACAATAACTATTATTTGCCCCATCTTCTACTCCGATAATAACCTTGCCGCTTGTCTCGTCCTTTACAGATACAAAATTCTGTCGCTGCTGTCCCAACACCTGATTAGAAGCTAATAAATTAGAGAAACCTGATGCAACTTGTTTTGTTATATCAATTTCATTCTCACTCTGATTATATCCATCAGCATACATAAACCATCCTACCGTATAACCGGCTGGAAATTCCTCTTTAGCATTACCTTGTTCATCAAAATAGAGCAAACGTACTTTACTGCCACATTTCAAAATAGGCAACTGACCTCCATATACAGAGAAAGAAACATTTGGAAATATGATATACTTCTTCATATCTGACATTCCGCGCATATCAGGTTCCTTAGATGTTTTATAATAATAATACCCGAACGAATTATTATACATGGCATCCCGATTCAGGAAAATAACATCCAATGCAGTCCCATCTTGTGTTACCGTAATATTTGTAGTTCTGGATTGGGTGACTAAATTCATATTATCAACATTCGCTATTCCATCAGGATTAAAGAAATTCTTCAAACGTTGCGTCAAACTTCCAACCGTTTCATCACCAACGTTCTCTTCAAATGACATATATTTACTGTCAAGACTTCCTCCCTCTCCCCATTTACATAAGGAATACAGTTTATTATTTCCATTCAAGACATAAGGAACCGTCCCTTGAAAACCATAAGACCGTGTATTATTTTTTGCTTTTACAGTAGAAGCTCCTATATTTGACATATCAAAACTAACCATACCATCCTTTATTTCCAATGGCATACACCTTGGTAATCCCCAACTTTCCGTATATAGGTATATCGATTTTACAGAAGTAGGAATATTCATCTTTCCATTAAACTTTCCGCTTTCATCTGTGTAAATCTTGAATAAAGCTTCCACTCCTTGTTTTTTTACAGGTGTATTATCCACAATTTCCATCGGATCAATGTCATAGACTTCAATAAGAGCCGCAAATCCGGGTAATGCATAATTCACATCAAGCGACACATCTCCACGTGTTTCGAATCCAAAATATTCTTCAGGACCTTTTACAGGTTCTTTCCCATAATTAGGATCATACAAATCCTTTTCTGCACATCCTACTGCCACACCGATAAATACCGTTGCAACGAAAAAGTTCAATAAATGCTTAATTCTCATAATCTATATATATTTTTAAGTTTGTTTTGTCTAGGCATAAACCCATAATCAAGCCTAATTATGCCACAAATATATATACAAATATCCCATTTTTAAGGCTTATCTTAAAAATGGGATACCGAATCAAAAAATATTGTTATTAATCCTTGGAATCTATTTCATTGTCCCCCCTACAATATCCAGCAACTCATTTGTAATCGCCTGCTGGCGACTCTTATTATACTGCTTCGTCAAATCCTGAATCAGTTCATTTGCATTGTCCGTAGCCACTTGCATAGCCAGGGTACGTGCAGCATGTTCCGATGCATTAGAGTCGACGGCAGCGGTAAAAATCTTCTGGCTCAATACTGTTGGTATTAAGCTGGCGATCAATTCTTCCGCGTTCGGTTCGATGATATAATCATTGGCAATTTCATGCTCCTCTACCTCCTCCTTATTCATTCTGTCCTCTTCACTTACCACATTCGTCATATCAATGGGGAGATACGTCTCCCGGAGAAGAATCTGTACCCCCATTGATTTGAAGTGATGATAGATTATTTCCACGCGGTCCACTTCTCCTGCCACATACATATCCATCAGTCGGTGAGCCAATTCGGCAGCCTCCTGATACGTCGGTTTGTCGGAGAGCGTCGGAGAAGTCTCCTGCGGTCTGAATCCCATTCGTTTGACCGCTTCATCCACCTTCTTGCCAATTGGGAATATCAAGATATTATCCTGTCCCAGGGTGCGGAACTCCCCGATCGTTTGCATCATCATTTTGATGACGTTGGCGTTGAAAGCACCACAAAGAGAAGTGTTTGAAGAAAAGACGACGATTGCTACACGCTTCACTTCACGCTCCTGCACATAAGGAGATTCGATGGGCAGGTCCGCGCTTAGGAAGTTAGTCAGAATCTTGTTCAACTTCTTCTGATAAGGCAGCATATTCTCAATGGCTCCTTGTGCCTTGTGTAATTTGGCAGAAGCCACCATCTTCATTGCTGAAGTGATTTTTCGGGTACTTTTTACCGAATTTATTCTGGTTTTTACTTCTTTCAGTGAAGCCATTTTTTTATTGGTTAGTGGTTAATTATTAATAGTTGGTGATAGTGATTAATAGTTGGCGGTTAGTGGTTGGTGACAGTAAGCTAATCACTTATCACTAACCAACTAATCACTATTATAAGTACTGTTTCGCCACCATAGCGGCAGTCTCTTCGATAGCTTTAATCACGTTATCGTCGATCACGCCCGTTTTCAGTATGTCCAATACATCCTCCTGATGATTCAGTTGCAGAGATTCGATGAAACTGCGTTCAAAGTCTTGCACCTTATCCAATGGGACATCATGTAGAAGTCCGTGCGTACCACAGTAGAGGATAGCAATCTGCTGCTCTACGGGCATCGGGCTGTATTGCGGTTGAATCAATAATTGTCCGTTCTTACGTCCTTTATCAATAGTCAGGGCAGTAATCGGGTCCATGTCGCTGCTGAACTTAGAGAAGGCTTCCAACTCGCGATATTGCGCCTGGTCAATCTTCAATGTTCCGGCCACCTTCTTCATAGCCTTAATCTGCGCGTTACCACCTACACGGGATACGGAGATACCGACGTTGATAGCCGGACGCGTACCCTGGTTGAACAAGTCAGTCTCAAGGAATATCTGTCCGTCGGTGATAGAAATCACGTTCGTCGGGATATAAGCCGATACGTCACCTGCTTGCGTTTCGATGATAGGCAATGCTGTGAGCGAGCCGCCACCTTTCACAATCCCCTTTAGACTTTCTGGGAGATCGTTCATTTCGCGTGCCACTTCTTCCTGACTGATAATCTTGGCAGCACGTTCCAACAGACGGGAGTGCAGATAGAAGATATCACCCGGATAAGCCTCACGACCGGACGGACGGCGAAGAATCAGCGAAACCTCACGATAAGCCACCGCCTGTTTGGAAAGGTCATCATAAACCACTAACGCATGACGCCCGGTATCACGGAAATACTCGCCGATGGCAGCACCTGCAAACGGAGCGTAATACTGCAACGCAGCCGGGTCACCAGCCGTGGCAGCTACAACCACCGTGTAGTCCAGTGCTCCGTACTCACGAAGCGTATTAACGATAGAAGCAACAGTAGAACCCTTCTGACCGATAGCTACATAGATACAATATACAGGGTCGCCTGCCAGGAAGTTAGTGCGCTGGTTGATAATCGTATCAATCGCAATGGCAGTCTTTCCTGTCTGGCGGTCGCCGATAATCAACTCACGCTGTCCGCGACCGATAGGAATCATGGCGTCCACAGCCTTCAATCCGGTCTGCAACGGCTGGTTCACAGGCTGACGATAGATTACTCCCGGAGCTTTACGTTCCAAAGGCATATCATACAGTTCGCCGCCAATCAATCCTTTGCCGTCGAGCGGTTCGCCCAGCGGGTCAATCACACGTCCCAGCATGCCCTCTCCTACACGGATGGAGGCGATACGTTTGGTACGCTTCACGACGAATCCTTCTTTGATTTTGTCCGTCGGGCCCAACAGTACAGCACCCACGTTGTCCTCTTCGAGGTTCATCACGATTGCTTTGATACCATTATCAAACTCCAGCAATTCATTGGCCTCGGCGTTCCGTAGTCCATAGATACGCACTACGCCGTCACTCACCTGGAGCACCGTACCGATTTCGTCAAGTTGCACATTGGCATTGATTCCTTCGAGCTGCTTGCGCAATATATCGGATACTTCGCTTACTCTTATATTTTCAGACATTATACAATTCTCCTATTCTTATCAATAAATTGTTGTTTCACTCGCTTCAACTGCGTGGCAACGCTTGCATCCAACCGATAGTCGTTGATATCAAAGATAAACCCACCTTCGATAGAAGGATCTATCACCGTTTCCAGCTCCATCTGAGCATGCAGGATATGTGCGGCAGCCGACCGGATCCGGTCTTCTGTTTCCTTATTGACAGGAACGGCTGTAATCAGCTTTCCTACGCCAATATGTTTCAACTTCCGGTAGAGATCCAGATACATCAGGCTGATAAATTGCAGATAGCCTTCACGCCTGTTTCGCAGTACCAAAGTGATAAATTGGACAAACTCTCTGGTCGATTTACCGTCACCATCGGCAGCTGTGCAGACTAACGCCAACTTTTCCTTGGTCGTGATGACGGGATTATCAAGCGCTTCGCGCAGACCGGGCTGTTCACAAAAGCTGTGCGACAGGGTCAGAAACTCCTGATACAACCTGTCTTCCAGACCTTTTTCCTGTGCGTATTCAATGATAGCTTTTGCATAACGCATTGAGAGTATTCCGACTTCCATCTTCCTTAGTTCTTATTCGGGGTTAGTACTTCATCCAGCATGCGGTCGATCATGCCCATCTGTGCATCCTTGTCCTCAAGACTCTTGCGGAGCACTTTCTCGGCGATGTCAACAGAAAGCACGGCCACCTGGCGACGGATGTCGCGGATTGCTTCGTCTTTCTCCATCTGGATTTGTTGTTTCACCGCATCAAGTTCTTTTTGTGCGGCAATTTCGGCTTGTTTACGGGCCTCGTGAACAATCTTGTCACGTTCTTCCATTGCTTCCCTCAAGATGCGTCCTTGCTCTTTGTTGGCGGCTGCCACCAATGCGTCGCCTTCTTGTTTCAGTTTAGACAACTGGGCATTAGCTTCCCTCGCCACCTCCAAAGACTGGTCGATATAGGTCTTACGGCCTTCCACCATCTTGATGATGACGGGGAAGCCGTATTTCGCCAATATCACGAACACAATCCCGAATGAGAGAAACATCCAGAACAGCAGGCCACTATCAGGTAATAGTAATGACATAATCTTTATTTACGATTTTACGATTTACAATTTACGATTTCGCGGCTGCCCATTGCATGAGGATCTCCCCCATTTAGAAACAGGGTTTTACGCCTGCGAAATCCGCTTGTTATATACCTGATTAGAGGAAGAACACCAACAGACAAACTACTACCGCCAACAGGGCCACACCTTCAATCAAGGCGGCGGCGATAATCATGTTCATACGAATGTCTCCCGATGCTTCCGGCTGGCGTGCGATAGCTTCCATTGCCGAACCACCAATCTTACCAATACCCAAACCAGCTCCGATTACTGCAAGACCTGCACCGATAGCTGCACCTAATTTACTAACTCCTACTGCTGCTGCAGTGGCTTGTAACAATACTGATAGTAACATAATTTTCAGTTTTAAAATGGTTTATATTTTCTCTTGTTTTTATTATTTAATTCCTCATTCCGCGCGTTTATTCCGTATTCGTTCAGTCACGTTTTCACCGCGTTTCATTGATTATTCTTCTGTTTTCACTCTGGCTCCTTCCTGTGCCAGTCCGATAAACACTGCCGACAACATCGTAAATACGTAAGCCTGGATGAAAGCCACCAGCAGTTCAAGCGCATTCATAAAGATGTTGAACAATACGGAAGCCACCGTGAGCGTGCCGTTCAGCGCAGGCCCCATGCTTGCCGAGATAAAGATCAGGCAGGTGAGCACCAGCATCGCCATGTGTCCGGCCAGCATATTGGCAAAAAGACGGATCATCAAAGCAAACGGTTTCGTAAAGATTCCGAAGAACTCGATGAACGGCATCATCGGCACAGGCACTTTCAGCCACCAAGGTACATCGGGCCAGAAAATATCTTTCCAGTAATGTTTCGTACCGAAGATATTGACTGCAAGGAACGTGCAGACCGCCAGCACCATCGTGATAGCGATATTTCCCGTCACATTCGCGCCTCCGGGGAAGAACGGAATCAATCCCATCATGTTATTGATAAAGATGAAAAAGAACGCTGTCAGCAGATATGGCGCGAACTTCCGGTAGTTAGGTCCGACACAACTCTTGATGATATCGTCGTTCACCATCATGATGAACATCTCCATGAATCCGATAAATCCTCCCGGTGCTTTGGCTCCTTGCGGACGTTTCCTGTACCAATGTGCCACACACAACACGATAACGAGCAGCAATACGCTGTTGAACAACAAGGCAAACGTCACTTTCGTAATGGAAATATCCCAAGGGCGAACCTGTTCGCCTGCGGCGTCATACTCTACCAGTTTGCCTTCATATTTGCTTCCTGCGGGAGCGATGGAAAGTCCTTCATACGTACCTCCATTCTCTTCGAGACGGGAAGAAAGGAACGTGTGCCAACCTGAAGTGCTACTATAAACAATAATAGGTAACGGTATAGTAATATGCGTGTTACCCCATGTTGTAATATGCCATTCGTAGGAGTCGCCGATATGACCGAACACAATTTCTTTCACATCAACCGTGTTCTCCTGTTCCTCCTTCGGAGTAATTTCGTCCTGCGTCTGCTGCGCCACCGTTTCCCCCTCTTGCTCTTGCGCAAGAACCGGCAAACTGACCGCTGCCATCAGACAGAACAGAATCAACGGAGCTACTATGTTATGCAACTGTTTCATGTTTCTTCTTATTTTTCTTTTTCCGTTTCTGGTTCATCTCAAAAGAGAAGAAAAACCAGGTTTCGAATATCAGATATATCAAATAGAACGAGATAAACGTCAGTAAAAAAGCTCTGGCTTCTTCGCGTACAGCAAGGCAATAAATCAAGACCAGAATCAGCGAAAGAATCATCTTTATCATCTTCATTGCCAAATACAACAGTAACAATCTCTGCGGAGCGTGCCGCCGGCAAGCGTCGAACATATAGATGCTGGCCAACCCGAAGAAGTAAAAATAAACCGGTATAAACGGATACCCTCCGAAATAATGCCCCGGCAGAGCGAAGTGTAGGATAACAGCTCCGAGCGCCGCACTAATCACTGCAAATAAGGTATGCCAACAGATAAAGTTCCGTTTAGTTTTACTAATATTCATCATGTTACTGTGTTTTTCTGTAAGGTTATTATCTCGTTTTTTTCAATCTTTAGATACTTGGTCTTTGTGCCGGAAGGCTTCCGTCAGGAAACACAGGCAGAAACCGTGCCGTCACTCATTTCAACAAAACCGCCCTGAATATCCATCGTGTGCTCTTCTCCCTCCATCGTCGTATAACTCAACGTTCCCGCTTTCAGCGACGATACAATGGGCGCATGCCCCGGCAGAATAGAAAACGAACCGATCATGCCCGGCAATGTGACAATCTTCACATCTCCGTCGAATATGCTCTTTTCGGGCGATACTATACTCAAATGCAGTTCTTTCATCACTCTATATTTTTATTTTTTCGCCTGTTCCAGCAATTTCTTACCTTTCTCTATTGCTTCCTCAATCGTGCCGACATTCAGGAAAGCCTGTTCGGGAAGATAATCCACTTCTCCGTCCAGAATCATCTTGAATCCCTTGATGGTATCTTCAATACCCACCATCACACCCGGAACGCCTGTAAACTGTTCGGCTACGGCAAACGGTTGCGAAAGGAAACGCTGCACACGGCGGGCGCGGTTCACTACCATCTTGTCTTCTTCCGAGAGTTCTTCCATACCGAGGATAGAGATAATATCCTGCAATTCCTTGTTACGCTGCAAGATTTGTTTCACTCGCTGCGCTATGTCGTAATGTTCCTGGCCTACAATGTGCGGGTCGAGGATACGTGACGTAGACGCCAACGGGTCGACAGCCGGATAGATACCCAGCTCGGTGATCTTACGGTCGAGTACGGTAGTTGCGTCCAAGTGGCTGAAAGTCGTTGCAGGAGCCGGGTCGGTCAAGTCATCGGCAGGCACATACACCGCTTGTACGGAGGTGATAGAACCTTTGCGGGTAGACGTGATACGTTCCTGCATCGCACCCATTTCCGTGGCCAGCGTAGGCTGGTAACCAACAGCGGAGGGCATACGTCCCAAAAGGGCGGACACTTCCGAACCTGCTTGCGTGAAACGGAAGATATTATCGATAAAGAACAGGATATCGCGTTTCTCACCTTCTTTACCGGCGTCGCGGAAAGATTCCGCTACCGTCAGTCCGGACAGTGCCACAGAAGCACGTGCGCCCGGAGGTTCGTTCATCTGACCGAAAATCAGCGATACTTGCGATTTCTCCAGTTCGTTATAATCTACTTTCGAAAGATCCCAGTGGCCTTTCTCCATGCTTTCCTTGAATGCTTCGCCGTAGCGGATAACGCCGGATTCGATCATTTCGCGCAGCAAGTCGTTACCTTCACGGGTACGTTCACCTACTCCGGCAAATACGGAGAATCCGTTATGTTTCTTGGCGATATTATTGATAAGTTCCTGGATCAATACGGTTTTTCCCACACCGGCGCCGCCGAACAAACCGATTTTACCACCTTTGGCATACGGTTCGAGCAGGTCGATCACTTTGATACCCGTGAAGAGCACCTCTTGCACAGTTGTCAAATCCTCAAATTTAGGGGGATCTCGGTGAATGGAATACGCACCGTCGCGGTTGAGCCCTTTCATACCGTCGATCGAATCACCGACTACGTTCATCAGTCGTCCTTTAATCTGTTCGCCTATCGGCATAGTGATCGGGCCTCCGGTGGGATACACTTTCATGCCTCTCTGAAGTCCGTCGGTACTATCCATCGCTACGGTACGCACCGTATTTTCGCCGATATGTTGCTGAACTTCTATAACCAGTATTTTGCCGTTTGGCCTTTTTATCTCCAGTGCGTCGTGGATGCTTGGCAGCACCAGTTCCGCATCCGTACCTTCAAAGTACACATCGACCACAGGGCCGATGACCTGCGAGATATGTCCGATAATCTGTGACATAAGCAATCTCTTTTATTTATATTATTCTTTTCTCTCCTTTTTGACCTTATAATATGATAAGGAATAAACATTTTCGCGTTTTACCTAATTTCAATATTATAATAAACAGTTGAATTAATTTTTTGTTCAACTATTTTCTATATCCTAGAAACTTCTACCACTAGAAATAGTTAAAGAAACAACTGCACAAATGTAGAAACAATTCTGTATCATTGTTACTCCTTTTTTATAATTTGTCGTTCGATAACACTTATTAGACTAATAATAGCTACAGATTGACCAATTTAGGCGAATTTAGACTACAAATCAATAGCAAAATAGATTTTGAGATAATAATATATCAATAAACCGGATTTTCGCGTCCAGTTTCCTTTCTCTTTGTTTTAAATCAAGGATTTAGCCGTAATACAAAATAGTAGCACAGACAACTAGTTTTGTGCTCGAACACAGCGAACGCTGTTTTTTCATGTTTTCCTTAAGAAAGTTTAAAGCCGTATTTTCTATTTTTCTACGATCCATTTCTCTATATTTCGCGTCTCCGCACTAAAATTCACAGCAATTTTCAGGAGGTTCTGGTTGTCTTTTTCAAGGATACGCTTTTCAACTAAAGAAAACACCAAATCCTGCACGAAAGTTTTTCATGCAGGATTTACATTGCACCTTATATTATATAGAAGACTATTCCTTATTTATATAAAAGAGAAATATAATCAACGCCTATACAATTATTATCTCATTTTTTTGCTGTAATTTTGCACCACTAATATAAAACACTCAAAATGATGAAGAAAATACTGTTACTCGGTTCCGGAGAACTAGGAAAAGAATTTGTAATTTCAGCTCAACGTAAAGGTCAACACATCATTGCCTGCGACTCATACGCGGGAGCACCTGCTATGCAAGTGGCTGATGAATTTGAAGTATTCGATATGCTGAACGGTGAAGAACTGGAGCGTGTCGTAAAGAAACACCAGCCGGACATTATCGTTCCGGAGATTGAAGCGATCCGCACAGAACGTTTGTATGACTTCGAAAAAGAAGGCATACAGGTAGTGCCCAGCGCCCGTGCCGTGAACTTCACGATGAATCGTAAAGCTATCCGCGACCTTGCCGCCAAAGAGCTCGGACTGAAAACAGCCAAATACTTCTACGCCAAAACATTGGACGAACTGAAAGAAGCTGCCGCTAAAATCGGTTTCCCTTGTGTCGTTAAACCGTTGATGTCATCCTCCGGTAAAGGACAGTCGCTGGTGAAGAGTGCCGACGAACTTGAACACGCCTGGGAATACGGATGCAGCGGAAGCCGTGGCGATATCCGCGAACTTATCATTGAAGAATTTATCAAATTCGACAGCGAAATCACCCTGCTCACCGTTACTCAAAAGAACGGCCCCACCCTGTTCTGCCCCCCTATCGGACACGTGCAGAAAGGTGGCGACTATCGCGAAAGTTTCCAGCCTGCACACATCGATCCTGCTCATTTGAAAGAAGCGGAAGAGATGGCAGAAAAAGTAACCCGCGCGTTGACAGGCGCAGGACTTTGGGGAGTTGAGTTCTTCCTAAGCCATGAAAACGGAGTCTATTTCTCCGAACTTTCTCCACGTCCGCACGATACCGGCATGGTAACTTTGGCAGGAACACAAAATCTGAATGAATTTGAATTGCACCTGCGTGCCGTGCTCGGTCTGCCTATTCCGGGCATCAAGCAAGAACGAATAGGCGCAAGTGCCGTCATCCTCTCTCCGATTGCCAGCCAGGAGCGCCCTCAATATCGTGGACTGGAAGAAGTGACCAAAGAAGAAGATACCTATCTACGTATATTCGGCAAACCGTTTACACGCGTCAACCGTCGTATGGGTGTGGTGCTTTGCTACGCTCCGCTCGATGCTGATTTGGATGCGTTGCGCGACAAGGCTAAGAGAATTGCAGAGAAAGTAGAAGTTTACTAAAAAAGAAATTTAGAGATAAGATGAATAGAATCCGCCAAGTAAACCTGTCTGACATTCCAGCACTACAAGAGCTATATCAGCATACAGTCCTGACTGTGAACCGAAAAGATTATACAGCCGAAGAAGTAGCAGACTGGGCTTCGTGCGGAGACGATACATCACATTGGGGTGAGCTTTTCGAAGAGCAACATTACGTGGTTGCAGAAAATGAAGAAGGTGTGATTGTAGGCTTCGGCTCTGTCAACGACGACGGATATATGCACACGCTGTTTGTCCATAAGGACTTTCAGCATCAAGGCATTGCGACATCTTTGTATAAATATCTCGAAGCATACGCACGAGAAAGAGGTGCGAAAAGATTAACATCGGAGGTTAGCATCACGGCAAAACCGTTTTTCGAGAAACAAGGTTTTCAGGTTGATGAAGAACAAAAACGGAAAGCTAATCAAATGTGTCTCACCAATTATAAAATGAGCAAGCAACTCTATTAATCTATATCGTTTCACATCTAAAATGCAAAGACATAGAATCAGTCTCACTTACTGACGAAGAGAAAACTTATTCTATTGATAAAAAACTCCAACCAATGCGACTTTATCCGCCACTTGGTTGGAGTTCTTTTTTAGCTTTATGAAATATTTTTCAGATACATAACAATGAAACTATCGTTTCTTACTCAAGAAACGTTTTGCCAAATATTTACGTATCGGTTCGTCATACAGTTTCAGGCACAGATAAGCAAGCACGATACTCAAGACAAAGACGCACACGGCTACGTGCCAAGTCTCGCCCAACGTATAGAGCTTATTCTCAATCAGCCATGCATAGAACAGATACATCAACGGATAATGGATCACATAAACCGGATAGGATATATCCCCCAGAAATTTGCATATCTTTGTCGATTGCACGTCCGTAGTGGTGCCCGACGCTCCTATCCAAAGAATGATAGGGAAAGCCACAATCACACAAAACGCTTCATAAACACCATTCATGCAAAGCGGCTCCATTCCTTCGAGATAAGGAACAGCGAACAGGGCAATCAATGCAACGGTACAGATCCAGAAAGCACCTCTCACCTTCATAGGCTTGAAGTTACGCGACATCAGCATACCCAGCGAAAAAGGGAAAAGCATACGTAGGGAGCCGCCCAGGAAGTTAACCCCGTCCAGCGTCCAGCCCACTCCTATGTTTCCATAAGTGGAGACATTGAAGACGGCAAACGCTGCCAATGCTACCCCCAGCAACACCACAAATACCGTCAGCGCCTTGTTGGACAAGCGACGGATGAACAACGCATACAGGATATTACCGATATACTCGAAAAATAACGACCAGCAAGGGCCGTTCAACGGAAACATCTCACCGTTGCCACGAACTTCATATCCCACCCCCGGCATGGCAGGAATGAAGAATATCGTGCAAAGAAGAGACAACATAATCATGGAGATGGCTACATGCGTTCCATCCCATTGCACACAACCCTGAATACAGAATGTGATAGCACCCAATACGGCACCCATAACGACCATCGGATGAAGACGTATCAAACGGCGTTTAAAGAAATCTTTCATGGTGAGACTCTTGCCCCAACGGTCGTCATAAGCGTAACCGATCACGAAACCCGAAAGGATAAAGAAGAAATCCACGGCAAGATAACCGTGGTTGAGAGTCTCGATATTGCCACCACCGGCAAAAGCATATCCCTCGAATACATGATACCATATCACCATAAGAGCCGCTACACCGCGAAGTCCGTCAAGAAGATCATAATGTGCTTTGGTATCTGCAAAGGCTGAAGAAGAAATGTTCGACATCTGTTTTTCTATTAGTTAGTTAGTATTTTCAGATGGCAAAGATACGGTTTGCGAAACGAAGTTCTTTTGCTTAAAAGCAAAAAAGCCCTACCGAAAACTATTTTTTAGCACGTACCCGACTAAGCGTGTAGATGGAAATGCCCAAAAAGGCAGCCACATACTTCAGCTTCACCCGGTTTATCAGTCCGGGATAGCGACGGTTGAACTGCTCATACCGTTCTTTAGGCGAAAGCTGGAGCCGTTCCACAAACATGTGGCTAAGTTCTTTATTGACATTCTGATGCAGGATACCGCCCCCAGTTGGCTATGTCGATATAGGTTTCGTAGAGCATATTCAGCTTGTCGATATGGATGACGTAGATTTTGCAATCGGAAAGCGTTTCAATGCTCTCCACCGACGGTTGCTGATAGTAGAGCGAATCCATGCCGAACGTAATGTCGCCTTCTAGCGTGAACCACGTAGTAGTATCCTGTCCGTTGTGATGGAATACGGAACGGGCAATGCCCTCTTCAATGAAATAAACCAGGCGGTCTGTTACCCCCGACTGGACGATATAGGTATCTTTAGGATAATATCGCAGTTCCATATTCGCCTGAAGCGCCTGAAGCGCTTCATCGGATACCGGATAGATTTCTCTTATTTTTTGAATAATGTTTTCCATTTTGAGATTCCTTACTTGATTCGACAGACCACCGGACGGACATTTCTAATGACGCACCTTAGGATACTTATTATTGAAACGGAATCCCAAGCCGAGCATCAGATAATTAGGTGTCTGAAAGTTTTGGAGATTGTAACCGATGTGAAGGAAAGAGCTACGTGTCACGTCTATCTTCAACGCAAAGACCTGATACAGCCCCCGCAAATCGCCACGCCCCAGCACATTCGTTCCCAAACCGACATTGATGGTGAAAAACGGCATTACATACTCCGCCCGTCCCGAAAGTCCGAGAGCAAGCTGATGCTGAATGCCCGGCACAAGAAACCTGCGTTCGGAAGTGCCGCTGCCTCCATCGTAATCGTACTCCACAATCCGGTCTTCGGTGTACACATTGGCACTACCGTCATAAACACCGTCCAGCGAGACGCCGAATCGCAGCTTATAGTTGAGGTTGTACATCGGGGCAAAGTTGAATCCCGCCACGGGGTAACTGCCCGGCGAAGCTATCTGCTTCCCGCTTTCTACGTACACGCCTTTCCGTCTCCACGAGCCGAACAACACAAGGTCGTAACTGATATGACGGGGAAAACGGGGAATATACGGCTTGACCAAAGACTTGGTCAGGTCGGATTCTTCACGGTTGAAGTTGTACACCAGACCGATTTTCGCTCCGGTGGTGTTCACTCCTGCGTTGGGGAATTTGGTGTTGCCGTTGGAGAAATGCGTAAAATCTCCGCCGATGATAAAATCGAAATAACGGGAAAGCGACCAATTGAGGTAGATACCTGCATTGAGATACGCATTCACCCGTGAACCTACCGCTCCGTTGTAGGAGTTGTAATCGTTATCGTATGGTTTCCATCCGGCAGAAAGGCCGAAATTCCACTCGTAATTGAGCGAAAGACGGGGATTGAAACGGGCGATACGTGCGCCCTGAAAGACATAGAACGTCACCGGATCACCGAGTTGCTTACGGTCGCCAAAGGTGGTGACGGCCAAGCCGAAGCCTTGGTAGGCTCCGCCGTAGATACGGTCGGCACAGGTATTGGGACGAAACTTGAAGGAATATTTCAAATGAGCGGCAAAGGAACTTTGGATGGGCTTCCACCGTTCGTTCTCTCCTTGCAGGAAAGGATTGGTGGGGAACACGTATTGCGGCCGAGCTTCTATCCCCAACCGGTGAATGAACCGATGGGGAACGTAAGGAGCTACCGTGTCCATGCCACATTGCGGGAAACTGTTGCGCCGGAATCCATGAAGTTCTTCCTGCAATCGACGCACTTCTTCACGAAGTTCGCGGACGTCCTGCTGGAGTTGCTCCACGTCTTGCCTGACCTCTTTCACCTCCTGCCCCACTTCTTGCGCGCACAGCGAAGCAACGGGGAAAAGCAAGGCGGAACAGAATAGGATGATTTCCCGTCTGGGTATCTTTACTCTCATATCATAGTCTGGTTAGTCTTTTTCAGAACGAAGTTTATAAATGGAGCTTCTCGATAAACTGCGCTACATGATAGCCATCCATCAATCCATGATGGCAAGTGACGGAAACGGGCATCATCAGCCTTTCTCCTTCGCGGAAGTATTTACCGGTGGAGATTTTGGGAACGCTGTCGCCCGAACGCATATTGGTGGGATGCTTCATATCGGTGAAAGAGAGCCACGGCACAGCCGAATAATGAATGGCGTTGGGATGAAACGTACCTCCTTTGTTGAGTCCCGTAGTGGCTTGCAGGCGTTCCATCTCGGCTTTTGCCCGACGAATAAAGACGAGTTCGTCCGGATCGTATTCAAAAGCGGCAAAAGAAAAGGTGTGGTCGGCACGCCCCACAGTGGCTTCGGGCAGAAGACTGTCATAACACACCACTCGATTGCCTTCGATGCGGTAGCGGAACTCTTCCACGGCAGCCGCGGCAGTCACGATGCGGTGAAGGACGAGCAGGGAAAAGGAAACGCCTTTGTCTTTGGCTTCCTGATACGCGCGCGTACAATCTACGTTGACCGTCACTCCAAAAAAAGGATCGTCAAAAGCACTGAAATGTTCGTAATGTTCTCTTCTGTTCCAAGTAGCAATATCGATGATCTTCTCTATCTGATTCATTCTAAACACTCTTTTTTAAGTTTCACCACAGATTACACAGATTAACACAGATTGAATTCGGATGCATCCTTTTTTCTTTTTATATCTCAACCATTATCGGTAATTAAGAATCTGTGTTAATCCGTGTAATCTGTGGTGAACATAGATATACAATTACTGATGTTGCTCACGCAACAAGTCATTCACTGTCTTCACCGGGTTAAAGGTAGAAAGAGGAACTTCTACAAAGACGGTATTCCAGTCGCTCATCGCACCATTCCACAAACCGGGAAGTTCGAGGGCTTTCAGGTCTTTACCGTTCTTCGATTTGTAGGAGATGAAGCCGGTGGCTTTATCTACATATTTCACCAGGTCGAATTTATGTCCTTTATAATCACGCACAGCGCATACGAGGTCTACCGGATTGAAGTGCGTACCCTTCTCGAACATTTCTTTCTTCTCCGGATCGTCCATGTCGATCTGCGAGCTTTCGAGGATTTGCAGGGAGATGGTTCCGTCGCTATTGTAAGCAAGGAACGGACCGCCGCCGGGTTCGCCTACGTTCTTCACCATTCCGCAGACACGCATCGGACGGTTGAACTTGTTTTTGAGGTAAATGGCCAGTACGGAGTCTTCGAGATCTTTTGTTTCCGGATTCTTGCAGAAGAGTTTCTTTTGCAGGAATTGAAGCATTTCCATCATCTGGTCGTGCGTATACTTGCCGCTGTCGAGCAGCGTGAGGTATTCGAATACTTGTTTTTGCAGGGTCACGAGCACTCCGGCAATCAGTTTCTTATACGTAACGGTGTCGGCTTTCAAACGGTCGGGCACTACGTTGTCGATGTTCTTGATGAAGATGATGTCTGCGTCCAAGTCGTTCAGGTTCTCAATCAGCGCGCCATGACCACCGGGACGGAACAGCAGTTTGCCGTTGTCGCGGAACGGTTGGTTGTCCATATCGGCAGCAATGGTGTCGGTACTTGGCTTCTGCTCGGAGAAGGTGATGTAATAGTCTACGCCGTAACGTTTGGCGAAGTCGTCCACTTTTTCCGTCACGAGCTTCTTGAAAAGTTCGCGGTGTTCGGTAGACACGGTGAAGTGTACGTTCACTTTGCCGCTCTTGCCGGCTGCATACAGAGCGCCTTCGGCAAGATGTTCCTCCATCGGAGTGCGGGAGCCTTCGGGATATTTATGGAATTTGAGCAGACCTTTCGGTAGTGCGCCATAGTTCAGTCCTGCAGTCTCCAGCAGGGCGGACACCACTGCTTTATAGTTGCCTTCTTCCATCAGTCCGGGAATGTCTTTTCCGGAGATTCGCTGACAGGCCACATTCAGATCGTCATAGAAAGCAAAATTCTTGATTCCGTCAAAGAAGGCCTGCTCGAACTTGGTAGTCGGCTGGTCATAATCGGCGGACAGAAACTCGAATAGATTCTTAAACATACGACTTGCAGCACCGGAGGCAGGCACGAACTTCACAACAGTCTTATCTGTGTTTGTATATGCATCCCAGGCGGCCAGATAAGCCTTCTGTTCTTCTGCGTCGGGAGCTAATATGCCCTTTTCGATGGAAGCTGCCGCATCCAGTTTTAAAAAGGGAAATCCCGTCTGGAAGCATGCTAATTGTTCTGCAATTTGCTCTTCCGTGATGCCTTTCTTGGCAAGCAACTCTTTGTCCTGTGTCGTTATCATAATATCTAATTTTATTAATTGATGCCCAAAAATACAAAATGTTATTTACTTCTTGCCGAATAACCGGAAAAAAAACTACTTTTACATCGAATTAACAAGATTGAATATGGACGACTTTTTTACATTGGAGGAAAAAAAGGAGCTTTTTTCACTCTATCGACATTTATTGCAGTCCGCCGGAGACAGTATTTTCTGGAGAGATTGCCAAAAGTTAAAGAAACATCTTATCAAGGCGGCCCAATGTAACGGTCTGCAACGCAATAACTTCGGGATGAATCCCGTCATCAGAGATTTACAAACAGCAGTGATCGTTGCCGAGGAAATCGGTATGAAAGGTTCGTGCCTGATCGGGATCATGTTGCACGAAATCGTGAAAGGCCATGTATTGTCTATCGACGAGGTGAACGCCGAATATGGTGAAGACGTGGCAAGTATCATCAAGGGATTGGTGAAGACGAACGAGCTGTATGCCAAAAGCCCTGCCATCGAGTCGGAGAATTTCCGTAATCTGCTGCTGTCGTTTGCGGAGGATATGCGCGTAATCCTGATTATGATTGCCGACCGCGTGAACGTGATGCGCAAAATAAAGGATACAGGCAACGAGGAGGACCGGATCAAGGTAGCAAACGAAGCAGCATATCTGTATGCTCCGCTGGCTCACAAGCTGGGATTGTATAAGCTGAAATCGGAACTGGAGGATTTGTCTCTCAAATATACGCAGAAAGAGACATATTATTTCATCAAGGATAAGCTGAACGAAACAAAGGCTTCCCGCGACAAGTATATCGCCGCTTTTATCGAACCGATCCAAAAGAAGGTGGCGGAAGCGGGACTGAAGTTCGACATCAAGGGACGCACGAAGTCGATTCATTCGATATGGAACAAGATTCAGAAGCAAAAGACTCCTTTTGAGGGGATTTATGACTTGTTCGCCATCCGTATCATACTGGATTCGGAACCGGACCCGGCGAAGGAGAAGCAGGAGTGTTGGCAGGTGTATTCGATTGTGACGGATATGTACCAGCCGAACCCGAAGCGTCTGCGCGACTGGCTTTCAATACCGAAGAGTAATGGTTACGAGTCGTTGCACATCACCGTGATGGGCCCGGAAGGGAAATGGGTGGAAGTGCAGATACGTACCCGACGGATGGACGAGATCGCGGAACGCGGACTGGCTGCGCACTGGAGATATAAAGGTATCAAAGGAGAAACGGGCTTGGACGAGTGGTTGACTTCCGTGCGGGAGGCGTTGGAGAACGCGGACAACGACTCGATGAAGGTGATGGATCAGTTTAAGATGGATCTCTACGAGGATGAAGTGTTTGTCTTTACGCCCAAAGGGGATTTGTTCAAGCTGGCTAAAGGGGCTACGGTGCTTGATTTTGCTTTCCATATACATAGTAAGTTGGGATGCAAGTGTATCGGCGCGAAAGTGAACGGCAAGAATGTGCAGTTGAAGCAGAAGTTGAACAGCGGCGACCAGGTGGAGATCATGACTTCAAACACCCAGACTCCGAAACAGGACTGGCTGAACATCGTGACGACTTCCAAAGCACGCACCAAGATACGCCAGGCGCTCAAAGAGATGGTGGCACGCCAACATGCGTTTGCCAAAGAGACGCTGGAACGAAAATTCAAGAACCGCAAACTGGAGTATGATGAAGCGACCATGATGCGCCTCATCAAGCGTTTGGGATTCAAGAACGTGACGGAGTTTTATCAACGGATTGCCGATGGCGGACTGGATGTGAACGAGATTCTGGATAAATACATTGAGCAGCAAAAACGGGACAGCGATACGCACGATGAAATTGTTTATCGGAGTGCCGAAGGGTATAATTTGCAAACCGCGCAGGAGGAAACGACATCTAAAGAGGATGTACTGGTGATTGACCAGAATCTGAAAGGACTGGAGTTTAAACTGGCTAAATGTTGTAACCCGATTTATGGCGATGATGTGTTCGGGTTCGTAACGGTGAGCGGCGGTATCAAGATACACCGGTCGGATTGTCCGAACGCGAACCAGATGCGCGAACGTTTCGGCTACCGGATTGTGAAGGCTCGCTGGGCGGGCAAGTCGGAAGGTACGCAATATCCGATCACGCTGCGCGTTGTAGGACATGATGATATTGGTATCGTAACAAATATTACTTCGATCATCTCGAAAGAGAATGGTATCACGCTACGTTCTATCGGTATTGATTCGAACGATGGGTTATTCTCTGGCACACTGACGGTAATGGTGGGTGATACGGGGCGTTTGGAGGCTCTTATCAAGAAATTACGGACGGTGAAGGGAGTAAAACAGGTGAGCAGGAATTAAAGTTAAGACAGAAGAACAAAAGAACATATTTTTGGATACGTATGATGAAAATCAAAAAACAATCATCACTCCTGAAATATGTTCTTTTGTTCTTCTGTCTATTTTATCTTACCTTCTTCTTTATATAATAAGGATAAGTGACCAATACGAAGAACAGCAAAGCGATAGAAGCTACCATCTGTCCGGTATGGAGCATCTTGTCTGTATCCAATTCCATGTAGCACGCAGTAGCGATACCCAGGGAGATACCAACTTCGCTTGCCAACAAATGGGTAGTGTTGGCTGTTCCGCGTTGGCAATGATGGGATAGTTTCACAAATATCATCAGGAATTCCGGCATGGTTAAACCTAAACCCAATCCCAAGAGTACGGAAGAGATGCCTATCGAAAGGTCTGTGTTCAATAAGGACATGGCTACCATTTCCAACCCGATTCCTATAATGACCAAGCGCAGTGTCTTCTCTTTAAAAAAGAACAGGCGCGCGATGAACAGGGAGATAATGTATCCGAGGGTTGTGCCGACAAAGAACGGTACGGGGATTCCCACGTTTCCGAGTACGAAATCGTTTAGGAAAGGGTGTACCATTGGAATCAGTAAGCCCGGAACAAATGTTATCAGAATCAGGTTGATAGCGGGAACCCATCCACGAAGCAATAAGAAGCGGTCGAAGGAATAGAGTTTAGTGACAATCGGCGCACGGAAAGGTACATATACCCCCGATAGCATGAGAATTCCTACAGCTCCGGTTATGACAGATACAGTGAGCAGGTTTTGGAATGAGTGGCTTTGATAGAGCCACACTCCGAGGATAATCCCCAAAAGCATTCCCAGACGTGCCGTCCACGAGAAGCTGACATTTCCCGCGCTCCGCAGTGTGGAGTTGGTGATGTCGATAGCCAAGGTGATACCGGCAGTAGTGCCTATGCCAAAGGCCAGTCCTTGCACGGTACTCAACAGGATTAGTTCTGTGAAGTTCGTCACAAAGGCGTACCCAATCGTCGCCACTACCATCAGGGCAGCGGCAAACATACATACGTATTTACGTTTGTAGGCATCTACCAGGTAGGCATGGAAAGGACCGATAAGGAACATCCCCAAGGTGAAAAAAAGAAAGATTACTCCTGTCTGTGCGGCCGGCACTCCGAGACGGTCGGCCATCTCTACGGAAAGTACCGGAAATAACACATACAAGGATATAAACAACAGCAAATTAGCTACACATATCCGCATAAAATGAACTGTCCACAATTTAACTGCCATATACTATCTTAATATTGTTCCTTCTCGTTGGGGAAGTAGCAATTCTTCACGTCGGAAACGTAACGGCTGATGGCGTCGGTCATCACTGTGTACAAGTCAGCATAACGACGTAAGAAACGCGGACGGAATCCGTTGTTCATGCCAAGCATGTCCTGAATAACCAATACCTGACCGTCTACGTGGCCGCCGGCACCGATTCCGATGATAGGAATAGTGAGTTCGGAAGCTACACGCTCTGCAAGGGTAGCGGGGATTTTTTCGAGTACAATGGCAAAACAGCCTGCTTCTTCCAATAAATGGGCGTCGCGAATCAGTTTGTCGGCTTCGGCTTCGTCTTTGGCACGTACGGTATAGGTTCCGTATTTGTTAATGGATTGAGGCATGAGTCCCAAATGTCCCATCACAGGGATACCGGCGCATACGATACGTTTCACCGTGTCGATGATTTCTTCACCGCCTTCGAGCTTCAATGCGTCAGCGTGACTTTCTTTCATGATGCGGATAGCGGAAGCAAGGCCCTCCATCTCATTGCCCTGGTAAGATCCGAAAGGCATATCAACTACCACCATCGCCCGCTTTACACCACGTACTACGGATTTGGCATGATAAATCATTTGGTCGAGCGTGATAGGTAATGTAGTCACGTTACCTGCCATTACGTTAGAAGCGGAGTCGCCTACCAGGATTACGTCCATTCCCGCACCGTCTACAATCTGTGCCATTGTGTAATCATACGCAGTCAGCATAGATATTTTTTCGCCTCTCTGTTTCATTTCAACCAAGCGATGAGTAGTCACCTTTCTTGTGTCATCTGATATATAACCAGCCATGTCTTTTTAATTTATGATTTATGAATTATGATTTATGTCATTGATGTCTGCGCATTTGGACGCTTTCAAAAATTGCGGCAAAGTTATAACATTTAATTCATAACTGGGAAAGAAAAGCAAAAAATCCTTTCAAATGCTTCGCTTGGATAGTTGGAAGGCATTTGAAAGGATGGGTGGGTCTCACTATTTTTATTTATCTCGGTTATTTTTCTTATTTCATTTATTAATATAATATAAGTGAGGTAACTATTTAAAAATAATGCCGTTATTTATGGAGAGATATCATTTTTTCGTATGTCATGCCGGTGAAGTCGTCTATTATATAATGGGCTTTTCCGGTGATGGCTTCGCGTGAGTTGGTGGTGGCAAGTCCGATCACGGTTGCCCCGGAAGTCATGCCGGCTTGCAGGCCGTGGAAAGAATCCTCAAAGACGTAGGAGTTTTCGGGGGTGGCTTCAAAGATTTCCATTCCCAGCAGGAAACAGTCGGGAGCGGGTTTTGAACGGGCAAACATTTCTCCTGTCAGGATGCGGTCTACCATTCCTTTAAATTCGGGATGGGCATTGTAGACGTTGGCCATCTTCTCTTCGTTGGAGCTGGTGACTACGGCTATCTTTGCACCGTTCCGACGAAGATCGGCTATGAAGGCTTCTACTCCGGGGATGTATTCGTAGGACATCTTTTTCTCGTAAACATTGAGTTCAGCGCTTATTTCGAGCTGTGCTTCGGGTTTGTCCGCGAAATGCTTTTCATAGATTTGTAATAGCGTCTGTCCCTTGATACGGCGTCCGAAATCTTCTTCATTCAGATATTTCCGTCCTTGCTCGTCCCAAAAAACAGTGTACTGCGTTTCTGTATCCATGATGACACCGTCAAAGTCGAAGAGTGCTGCAATTGTTTTCGTTGTATTCATATTAAACTGGCTTTTTACCTAAAACGTTAAACCTTGTGTATCTATCGCCGCAAAGTTCCGAATAATCATCGAATCAGGCAAATAATTCGTACCTTTGCAAAGCTAAAAAAAACGTAACATACGTTTTTATCCAACAAAATCTACTGCCGCATGAGCAAGAACGACCCGCACATTTTAGGCAAAGAACGTATCGGCAAATTGCTGTTACAATATTCCATTCCTGCGATTATCGGAATGACGATTACTTCTATCTATAACATCATTGATAGTATCTTCATCGGACATGGCGTAGGACCGATGGCTATTGCCGGACTGGCTATCAGCTTCCCGCTGATGAATCTTGTTGTCGCTTTCTGTACACTGGTTTCGGCTGGTGGGTCTACCCTCGCCTCTATCCGTTTGGGACAGAAGGATATGAAAGGAGCTACGGAAATTTTGTCACATACGCTGATGCTTTGTATCACAAATTCTCTTTTCTTCGGTATTCTGTCTTTTATCTTCCTGGATGATATACTGACTTTTTTCGGAGCCAGCGCCGACACCCTTCCATATGCACGCAGCTTTATGCAGGTGATTTTGCTGGGAACTCCCATCACTTACACAATGATCGGGCTGAACAACGTGATGCGCGCTACCGGATACCCCAAAAAGGCTATGCTTACTTCAATGGTAACGGTGGTGGCTAACATCATCCTCGCTCCTATCTTTATCTTCCACTTCGAATGGGGAATGAGGGGTGCGGCTACGGCAACGGTTATCTCGCAGTTGATTGGTATGGTGTGGGTGGTGAGCCACTTCACCAAGAAAGACAGTACGGTGCATTTTGAAGGGAATATCTGGAAAATGAAACCGAGGATTGTAGAAAGTATCTTCGCCATCGGTATGTCTCCATTCCTGATGAATGTGTGTGCGTGTGCCATCGTGATTATCATCAATAACAGCCTGCAAAACTATGGGGGCGATATGGCTATCGGCGCGTATGGCATCATCAATCGGTTGCTGACGCTTTATGTAATGATTGTGTTGGGGCTGACTATGGGTATGCAGCCAATCGTAGGCTACAACTTCGGAGCACAAAAGATAGACCGGGTGAAACAAACGCTGCGACTGGGGATTATCTCAGGGGTAGTGATTACGAGCAGCGGGTTCGTGATTTGTGAGTTCTTCCCTCATGCCGTATCGGCTCTCTTCACCGATAGTGATGAATTGATTGATTTGGCGGTAGGCGGTATCCGGCTGACTGTGTTGATGTTCCCGTTTGTAGGGGCACAGATTGTAATCGGTAACTTCTTCCAAAGTATCGGCAAGGCTAAAATCAGTATTTTCCTTTCGCTGACGCGTCAGTTGCTTTATCTTTTGCCTTGCTTATTACTTTTCCCTAACTGGTGGGGATTGGAAGGAATTTGGATCAGTATGCCGGTATCGGATGCGCTGGCGTTTATTACAGCCGTTGTCAGTCTGATGATTTATATCAAGAAGGTTTCCAAACTGCATCCGGTAGTAGCAGAATAAGGCGGTGTCTGCCCTATTCTGCCATTTATTCTATTCGGCTTATTCTGCCTTAATGCTATTGACCGGATTCTCGTTCGCGATATGCCATGCTTTCAGAACAACACAGATTACAATCAGTAATTGGACGAACAAGGCCGTAGCAGCAAAAAGCAATGGATTCAAATCAATCTGCTCGGCAAATTGGTCGAGCCATGCCTGTCCTGCAAAATAAGAAACGGTAGTACCTACTAGGATAGAAATCACTGAAACGTATAAAATGTCACGTGTCAGTAATCCGAGGATATGAGATGCTTCGGCTCCATTCACTTTCCGGATAGCTATCTCTTTGCTCCGGCGCTGGGTTTCATCATTCACATAGCCAATCAATCCCATGATAACGATCAGTAGGATAAAGGCGGAAGTGATCCAGACGGAATTGCGGAAGCGGTATACGTCTTTATAGATATTTTTCACCATTTGATCTACCAGGATAAAACGCAAGGATATATTCGGATAGGTGTTTTCTACAAACTCGTTCAGACGTTTCAGATTCTCGTTATATGGTTCTTTCAAACGGACATCAAATGCATGGTTGGCATTTTCATCTCCAATCAGGACAATAGGAGATTGCGACCCATAAAAGCTGTTATTGCGAATGTCACGGAATACGCCTACAATCGTTCCTTGAATGTCATTCACTGTTTTACCTACTGCTCCGTCGGTCCATTTCATCAGACGCACCAGTTCTTCGTTTACTAATAAGTCGTTCTGCTTTTTCAGTGTAGTACCTTCTATAATCTTAATACCCATTACTTCAGGATAGTTGTAATGGCAGGAGTTGTAATTTAGGGTAGCAATCCGCTTACCGTCATTTCCCATCAGTCCGCGTGTCCAGTACTCGCCCAACACCCCATTCACGGCAACGGTCACTCCTTCTACCATCGGTTGGCGGTTCAAATCGTCTTTGATATGCTCCACCGATTCTTTAGGCAACCATGTCTGCGCTTGAGCTAATCCGGGCACGACGATACCCATATCACGGCTCATCAGATGACTGTACTGCAACAGAGTGACCAGCAACAATCCCAAGACGAAAGAAACTCCCGTAAACTGCACAAACAATAACGAACGTTTCCACCCTTTCTTCCCATCTGTATACCGGCGGAATACCTGCGTGACAGGGATACGGGAGAATAATCGTCCCGGTATGCCACCTGCCAGTATGAAGAGAACAAGGATAGTGAGCAACGGTACCCACAACGTTTCCCAAGTGAAAAGTGAGGAAAGACGGACGGAAAGTAAATCTTCAATCAGACCACGCGCATTGATTATCAGTAAGAAACTAAGCAATACGGAAAGAATGACAAGGATTCCCGTCTCTGCCATAAACATTCTGAAAATATGGGTGGAACTGGCTCCATTGCACTTATGTACTCCCACTCCTTTTGCACGACGGCTTAAAGTAGCAATGGATATCAGCATATAGTTCATGATAGCCACAAAGAAGATAGCAAAACCCAAAAATCCGTAAATGACCAAACGCTTTTGTACATCGGGAGAAGCCAGATGACGTTTCACCAATGGAAGGACGCTAAATTCAATTTTCCAGCCATCATACTCTAAATCTGTATATTTCCCGATCACCCGCTGAATGTCAGCATTCACTTTGTCAATGTCCGAAGCATGGCGCAAACGAAGGAAAGCGTAAAAGACATCATTTCCTCTCCAGCCGGCTCCTGCATGATACCCTCCATTCTGATGAACAGATATCACGAAATCATGGGTGAGCATCGTATTTTCCGGTACATCTTTGTAGATCCCACGTATGGTCAGTGTGTTTTGTTTTTCAACAGAAAGCACTTTACCAACAGGGCTTTCATCTCCAAACGTCTCACGGGCAAAATGCTCCGAAACAAAAACGCTTCCGGGCATAATCATATTCTTGGGATTGCCTTCCAACACCGGTATGCCGAAAGTCTGAAAGAAACAAGTATCCGCAAAGATGTAATCTGCATCGGGCAACAGTTTATCTTCATAATAAATATTGGCACTTCCCATCGAAAGGACACTACTGGCTACTTCTATTTCTTTCGGCATCTCTTCTGCCAAAGTAGGTGCCACCACATCGAAAACAGTATAGTCATAACCGATCTCTCCATCATCACCTGCGGTTTCGCCTGTACTAAGATTAGTCATCTGACAACGTACAAGTGCCAGGCGTTCCGCCTCCGGATAGCATTTCTCATAGCTTAGTTCGAAAGCTATCTGCGAGAAAAGCAGAACACCGATAGTAAGCCCTAAGGAAAGGGAAATGATTCGTATGATATTCGATCCGCGTTCACGCAATAAGGTAACGTATAGTATAATAGATTTGTCTCATGGTTGGTTCTCTGTTTATGCCTTTACACTTGCTACAATACTTCCATCGAATAAATGTACGGTACGATGTGCAAAACTGGCATCGTGCTGTGAGTGGGTCACCATGATAATGGTTGTCCCCTCTCTATTCAGTTCCGTCAACAGATTCATCACTTCCGCTCCGTTCTTTGAGTCAAGGTTACCTGTAGGCTCATCGGCAAGGATGAGTTGAGGATTGGTAACAACCGCGCGGGCTATCGCCACCCGTTGTTGTTGTCCGCCGGAAAGCTGTTGAGGAAAATGTTTAGCACGGTGGTTGATATTCATTCTTTTTAGAATGTCTTCCACCATTCGGCGGCGTTCGGAAGATTTAAGACCTAAATAAGTGAGCGGAAGTTCCACATTCTCATAGACGTTCAATTCGTCTATCAGATTAAAGCTCTGGAATACAAAGCCCAGTTTACCTTTACGGACACGGGTACGCTCCTTTTCTTTCAGACCGGCTACTTCTTCTCCCATCAACAGATAAGAGCCTTCAGTGGGGTTATCTAATAGGCCGAGGATGTTTAATAAGGTGGATTTCCCACAACCAGACGGTCCCATGATAGCAACAAATTCTCCTTCTTTTACTTCAAGGTTTACATGATTTAATGCGACCGTCTCCACTTCGGTAGTACGGAATACTTTACTAATATTTTCAATCTGTATCATCTTGTTTATTTATGATGTTGTTCTACATAGATTTATTTCCAGTTTTACTATTGACGTTTTTAGTCATGCAGAAAGTATGCCAAACAAGAATGGCTATTCATTTTCAATCATTTATCTTTTCCTAGTTTCCCAAGCATTGTCTAATAATTAGACGGTCCTGTCTGATTATTAGACAAATCGATACTGTTCCATATCTCCCATTTATTGTTCAAAGAGTCCTATTTGCCTGTTAGCCGATTGTCCATCCAAATAGAAAACTTTATCTTTGCATTTAGTTTTCTAGACTATAAACAAAATAATTATGATGAGAAAGAATGTATATGTATTCTTATCGTGCTTTTTACTTTCCGGATGCGGCATGATAGATTACCATCCATATGACGTCCGTATCAGCGGCGAAACAGAGGTCAACGCACATAATATCGAAAGAATAGAAGCAAACTGCCAGGGTAAAACGACCATACGCTTTGTGACTATGGGCGACTCACAACGATGGTACGATGAAACGGAAGATTTCGTGAAAGAGATTAATAAACGGAATGATATCGACTTCGTTATTCACGGAGGCGATATGAGTGACTTCGGACTAACCAAAGAGTTTCTCTGGCAAAGGGATATCATGAACGGACTTAACGTGCCTTATGTAGTCCTTATCGGCAACCATGATTGTTTGGGGACGGGAGCAGAAACATACAAGGCAGTATTCGGTCCCACTAACTTCTCTTTTATTGCAGGCAACGTCAAATTTATCTGTCTGAACACCAATGCATTGGAGTATGACTACTCTGAACCGGTGCCGAACTTCACCTTTATGGAACAAGAGTTAACGAACAGACAGGACGAATTCAAAAAAACAGTCATTAGTATGCACGCACGCCCCTACACAGATGTATTCAATGATAATGTGGCAAAAGTATTCCAACATTATGTCAAACAATACCCGGGAATACAGTTTTGTACAGCTGCCCACACACATCACTTTCAGGATGACGTGATTTTTGATGATGGAATACATTATGTTACCAGTGATTGCATGGATCTCCGTACTTATCTGGTATTTACAATAACCCCGGAAAAATATGAATATGAACTGGTTAAATACTAACTATATCTTGCGCGCAGGAGTATTATCCGTACTTCTGTTACTTCCCGGTCTGATTTCAGCTACTTGTAAAGCAGATACAATCATCAACTCGTACAAGGCTGATTCACTCCGTTTCATTATCAAAGATGATTCAATTATCACTTTTCGCACAGGAGATTCTATATTTACGATCATCAGAGCGGACTCTGTATTGCCGGTTACACCGAAGCAGGTGAAACACAGTCGTTACGATAACCGGATTCACCGTTTCCGCAGTCACTGGGAACGGATTATCCCGACGCACTCCAAAATACAGTATGCCGGAAACATGGGATTACTTTCTTTCGGTACGGGATGGGATTACGGGAAACATAATCAGTGGGAAACGGATATATTGCTCGGATTTATACCGAAATATTCGTCAAAGAAGGCCAAAGTAACCATGACGCTCAAGCAGAACTATATGCCCTGGAGCATTAATATCGGAAAGGGCTTCTCTACGGAACCTCTTACCTGCGGGCTTTATGTGAATACCGTGTTTGGCGACCAGTTTTGGGTGAATGAGCCGGAACGTTATCCGAAAGGTTACTATGGTTTCTCCAGCAAAGTACGTTTTCATGTTTTCATGGGACAACGGTTGACATACGATATTGATCCGCAACGTAGATTTTTAGCCAAGTCGGTGACTTTTTTCTATGAAATAAGTACGTGCGACCTGTATGTTATCAGTGCAGTAAACAATAGCTATCTCCGTCCCCGTGATTATCTTAGTTTATCATTCGGATTGAAGTTCCAGTGGTTATAAAAGAATTTATGATTTATGAATTATGATTTATAACTCACTTTTTCGTAAGTTTGCGCTTTACAAACTTAAACGAAAATGAGTAAATCAGGAACAATCATCATTGTAGACGATAATAAAGGAGTATTGACTGCCGTACAAATCCTTCTGAAAAGTTATTTTTCCAAGATTGTCACACTCTCCTCTCCTGTCACCCTGTCCAGTGTCATAAGGGAAGAAACACCGGAAGTAATTTTGTTGGATATGAATTTCACATCAGGCATCAACACCGGTAATGAGGGTTTATTCTGGTTGCATGAAATAAAGAAAGTACGTCCGGAACTTCCGGTCGTACTTTTTACGGCTTATGCCGACATCGAACTGGCTATCCGGGGGATTAAAGAAGGAGCAACCGACTTTATCGTCAAGCCTTGGGATAACCAAAAACTGGTGGAAACCCTGCAAACCGCAGCAGCTTCTACGCACAACGACAAGAAAACGGGCAGCAAAGAAGAAACCACCCACTCACCTATGTACTGGGGAGAAAGCAAAGTGATGCAGCAACTCCACTCATTGATTGAAAAGGTAGCCATTACCGACGCCAATATCCTGATAACAGGCGAAAACGGAACGGGGAAAGAAATGCTGGCACGGGAGATTCATCTCCTTTCCAACCGCAAATACAAAGAAATGATTGCAGTGGATATGGGGACTATCACAGAGTCTTTATTTGAAAGTGAGCTTTTCGGACACGTTAAAGGTTCTTTCACCGACGCACACACCGACCGGACCGGCAAATTTGAGGCTGCCGATAATAGTACGCTGTTTCTCGATGAAATAGGCAACCTGCCTTACCACCTGCAAGCAAAGCTACTGACCGTCCTCCAACGACGAAGCATTGTGAGAGTGGGAAGCAACACGCCGATTCCCATTCATATCCGACTGATATGCGCAACCAACCGGAATCTGCAAGAGATGGTAGTGAAAGGTGAATTCCGGGAAGATTTGCTCTATCGCATCAATACCATTCATGTAGAGATTCCTCCTTTGCGGGAACGGAAAGAAGATATTATTCCATTGGCCGAAAGGTTCATGGTACGCTTTTGCAAACAATATGACAAGACATTGATGAAGTTCACTCCCGACGCTAAAGATAAATTGAAAGCACACCTTTGGTATGGTAATATCCGTGAACTGGAACACGTGATTGAAAAGGCCGTTATCATCAATGACAGTCCGCTCGTTCCCGCCGAATTGTTCCAATTATCCATTCCACGGACGGAGAGTCAGGAGAAAAGTATTTCTACGCTGGAAGAGATGGAAATGCAGATGATACGGAAAGCGCTCGACACTTGTGCAGGAAACTTATCGGCAGTAGCCGCCCAACTGGGAATAACCAGGCAAACTCTTTATAACAAGATGAAAAAGTTCGGATTATGACAGTGCAGCTTCAACAAGTAGGTGTTCAATATTGGTTCAGAGTCTTGCTGACGGTACTTTTCTGTATATCGTCCGTGTGGTTCGGTATACATCAATCATACAGCTGGTTAGGAGTCAGTCTTTGTTTATTGGTTCTTAGCATACTTTGGCAAATCCGCCTTTATCGCCTCCACACCAAACAGGTGCTTTTTATGATTGATGCGCTCGAGAATAATGATAATACATTTCATTTTACCGAAGAAAACGGTACTCCCGAAAGCAAAGAAATAAACCGGGCACTCAACCGCGTGGGACATATCTTATATAGCGTGAAAGCTGAAACAGCCCAGCAAGAGAAATACTACGAACTGATTCTCGACTTTGTCAGTACAGGATTAGTAGTGCTCAATGACAATGGAGCCGTTTATCAGAAGAACAAAGAAGCACTCCGTATTTTAGGGCTGAATGTGTTTACACATATCCGCCAGTTAAGTCAAGTGGATGCGCAGCTTATGGAGAAAATAGAGAACTGTCGCCCGGGGGACAAACTACAAGTCATATTTCACAATGAACGGGGAACGATTAACTTATCCATCCGTGTGTCGGAAATCAATGTACGCAAAGAGCATCTGCGCATCCTTGCCCTGAATGATATCAATACCGAACTGGATGAAAAAGAAATAGATTCATGGATCCGGCTGACACGGGTACTGACACATGAGATCATGAACTCTGTGACTCCCATCACTTCCCTTTGCGATACGCTTCTTTCAATATCAGCGAATAAAGACGAAGAAATAAATCACGGATTGCAAACAATCAGTACGACCGGAAAAGGGTTGCTTGCCTTTGTAGAATCATACCGGCAATTCACACGTATACCGACACCGGAACCCTCCTTGTTCTATGTGAAAGCATTCATAGAAAGAATGGTTGAACTTGCCTGTCATCAGCATCCATGTGAGCATATCCGTTTCCACACAGAGATTACTCCTGCGGACTTAATCGTATATGCAGATGAGAATCTTATTTCACAGGTAGTTATCAATCTTTTGAAGAACGCAATTCAAGCAATCGGCAATCAGCCGGATGGGAGAATTGAGTTGAAGGCGTCCTGCAATGACATGGAAGAAATATGGATTGAGATAAAGAACAATGGCCCCGAAATCCCAGCGGAAATAGCAGAACATATCTTCATTCCTTTCTTTACGACCAAAGAAGGCGGTAGCGGAATCGGACTTAGTATCTCCCGCCAAATCATGCGCCTTTCGGGAGGAAGCCTTACGTTACTACGAGAGAAAGAGACAACGTTTATTTTAAAATTCAAATAACGATTGATATATGATACCTACACTAGTCAATAATCCGCTATTCCGTGGAATCACTCCGGAAAGACTTCTTGCCGATCTGGAAGAGATCAGTTTTCATACACGTTCTTATAAGAAAGGAGAAATCCTGGCGCGACAGGGAGATGTGTGCAACCGTCTTGTCATCCTGACCAAAGGAAGTGTGCGTGGGGAAATGATTGACTATTCGGGACGTCTTATCAAGGTGGAAGATATAACTGCTCCCAAAGCGATTGCCCCCCTGTTCCTGTTTGGTGAGCAGAACCGCTATCCGGTGGAGGTAACTGCCAATGAACCGACAGAGGTGATCGAGCTTCCTAAACCAAGTGTTTTGAGTTTGTTCCGCAAGAACGAGCAGTTTTTGGAAAACTATATGAATCTCTCCGCCAATTATGCACGGACTTTATCAGATAAACTTTTCTTCATGTCATTCAAGACCATTCGTCAGAAACTTGCCTCCTACCTGCTCCGCCTGTACAAACAGCAACAACAGACACATATCACCCTCGACCGTTCGCAACAGGAGTTGAGTGATTACTTCGGAGTGTCCCGCCCTTCCCTCGCCCGCGAACTGGCACACATGCAGGAAGACGGACTATTGATAGCGGATCGTAAACATATCACTATCTTACAGAAAGAAGAACTGGTCCGGCTCATCCAATAATGCTCCGATTTAAAAATCATTTATCTAATTGTGAGTATTTGAGATAAAATATTCATTGTTGTAACATTGGTTACAGAATCACCTGAAACCTTTCCTCTACTTTTGCGTTCAATAAATAAACTGTTGGACTAATTAAAAACGTAAAAGTTATGAGTATGTTCTGTTATCAATGTCAAGAAACCGCAATGGGTACGGGGTGTACCTTAAAAGGTGTATGCGGTAAAACTTCCGAAGTGGCTAACCTGCAAGACCTGCTGCTTTTTGTAGTACGTGGAATTGCTGTCTACAACGAACATCTGCGTAAAGAGGGACAGTCTTCCGAACAAGCAGACAAATTTATCTATGATGCTTTGTTCATCACCATCACTAACGCCAATTTTGATAAAGTAGCGATCACCGAAAAAATCAAAGAAGGACTGAAACTGAAAAAGGAACTTGCCGGTAAGGTAAAGATCGAAAATGCTCCTGACGAATGTCTTTGGGATGGAAACGAAGAGGAATTTGAAGAAAAATCAAAAACGGTCGGTGTGCTTCGCACGCCTAACGAGGATATACGCTCACTAAAAGAACTCGTACACTATGGCCTGAAAGGAATGGCTGCCTACGTAGAGCATGCGCATAACCTGGGTTATCAGTCACCGGAGATATTTGCTTTCATGCAGCACGCATTGTCCGAATTGACCCGCAATGATATTACTGTGGAAGAATTGGTTCAATTAACGCTGGAAACAGGAAAACATGGAGTATCGGCAATGGCACAGCTGGACAAGGCAAATACGAGCAGTTACGGTAATCCGGAAATCTCACAAGTGAATCTTGGTGTCCGTAATCATCCGGGTATATTGATAAGCGGACATGATTTAAAAGACCTCGAAGAGTTGCTGGAGCAAACGGAAGGTACAGGGGTAGATGTATATACGCACAGTGAAATGCTGCCTGCGCACTATTATCCTCAACTAAAGAAGTATAAGCATCTGGCAGGAAACTACGGAAATGCCTGGTGGAAACAAAAAGAGGAATTTGAAAGTTTCAACGGTCCGATCCTGTTTACAAGTAACTGTATTGTTCCGCCACGTGCGAATGCCAGCTACAAAGACCGCATTTACATCACAGGAGCCTGCGGTCTGGAAGGCGCGCATTATATCCCCGAACGCAAAGATGGAAAACCGAAAGATTTTTCTGCCCTGATTGCTCATGCTAAACAATGCCAGCCACCCGTAGCCATCGAAAACGGAACACTCATCGGTGGATTCGCTCATGCACAGGTGACGGCTTTAGCGGATAAAGTGGTGGATGCCGTGAAAAGTGGAGCCATCCGTAAGTTCTTTGTAATGGCAGGATGCGACGGACGTATGAAGAGCCGTGAATATTATACGGAATTTGCTCAAAAGCTACCCGGTGATACAGTGATTCTTACGGCAGGTTGCGCCAAGTACAGATACAATAAATTAGCTTTAGGTGATATCAACGGTATTCCGAGAGTATTGGATGCGGGACAATGTAACGACAGTTACTCACTGGCTGTAATCGCTCTAAAACTGAAAGAAATCTTCGGGTTGGACGATGTGAATCAGTTACCTATCGTATACAACATTGCATGGTACGAACAAAAGGCGGTCATTGTTTTATTGGCATTGCTGGCTTTAGGAGTGAAACATATTCATTTAGGACCTACTCTTCCCGCTTTCCTTTCACCGAATGTAAAGAACGTATTGATCGAGCAATTTGGGATCGGAGGTATCAGTACAGTGGATGAAGATATTGTGAAGTTTCTATCATAAATGATAAGGGAACAGAAGGGTATTTTACAGGCAAATTTCCTTCTAAAAGATAGTGACGGTATATGATAAGGATAGTGACGCTATACGGTAATGATACCGTCACTATTTCCATCATATACCGTCACTATCTTTTTTATATATAACCGGGAATCCTGCGTTTATTCTTTCTTCTCGAATACCGGCTTCCTTTTATAGTGATTTCCTTTTTTAATCTTCTTTGGGCAATATCAAATTGAGAACTACTCCTACCAAAGCTGCCAATCCGATACCGGACAAAGAAAAATCACCCCAGCTAAAAGCAGCGCCACCAATCCCGACAGTCAGTGTCAAAGACACGATAACGATATTTCTTGTACGGCTCAAATCAATACAGTTATTCACGAGATTAGCAATACCTGCACAAGCAATCGTTCCGAAAAGCAGCAGCATGATACCACCCAATACCGCACTAGGTATGGATCTTAGTAATGCGCTGATTTTACCGATAACGGAGAATAAGATAGCAGAGATGGCAGCTATTCGGACCACTTGCGGATTGGTAATCTTTGTTAATGACATGGCTCCTGTCACTTCCGAATAGGTAGTCACAGGAGGACCACCCAGCAATCCGGCACAGAAACAAGCCAGACCATCCCCCAATAAGGTGCGGTGCAATCCCGGGTCTTTCACGAAATCTTTTCCCGTAACCGTATTCACCACATAGACATCACCAATATGCTCTATCACCGGAGCAATAGCTACCGGAATCATAAATAACACCGGCTCCCATGAGAATTTAGGAAAGACAAACTGCGGTAATCCAATCCAAGCGGCATCTCTGACGCCGGACAAATCCAAACCATAGAAGATCCATGCAGCCAGATACCCCACTACAATTCCACAGAAAATAGGTATCAGCTTCAAAAGTCCTTTAGCTTTCATCGAAACGACAACCGCAGTCACCAATGAAAGCAGAGCCAGCACCCAGTTCTCTTTTGCCATATTCACTCCCGTTCCGGCCAATGATAAACCTATCAGAATAATGACAGGTCCTATGACAACAGGAGGAAACAACCGTTCAATCACCCGCACTCCCTGCCATTTGACAAGCGCACTCATCACAAAGTAAACTAATGCAACTCCAACCATGCCGGATAAGGCGCCGGGCAGCCCATAAAGTTCTGTCGCTTTAATGATAGGCGCAATAAATGCGAAACTACTCCCCAAAAAGATAGGAACCTTTCCACGCGTAACGGCATGAAAGATAAGCGTACCAATACCTGCTGTAAACAGAGCTGTCGAAGGATCGAGCCCTACCAATAACGGCACGAGTACCGTAGCTCCGAAAGCCACAAACAAGAATTGTACCCCCACCACCCCTTTCCTCAAAGGTGTAAGATTATTTGAATCCATAAGTATAATGTAGATTAATCTCTGCAAAATTAGTCTTTTTAGACAATTTAACTCCCTTTTTTCACAAAAATACATCTAAAAAGAGGTTTTATTTGTTGTTAATAATGTGTAACTTCGCACGGTGAGAATTAAAACGACAATTTTATAACTTTATAATATATTGCCTATGATATTTACAGCAGAAAACACCCTACTTATCGGTTCTATCTTACTTTTCGTCAGCATTGTTGTTGGAAAAACCGGATATCGCTTTGGAGTACCTACCTTATTATTGTTCCTCGTAGTAGGAATGTTGTTTGGAAGTGACGGCCTCGGCCTGCAATTCCACGACGCGAAAGACGCGCAGTTTATCGGTATGGTCGCTCTTAGCATTATCCTTTTCTCGGGAGGTATGGATACGAAATTCAGAGAAATCAAACCTATTTTAGGTCCCGGTATCGTGCTTTCCACTGTCGGAGTACTACTTACAGCTCTTTTCACCGGGCTCTTTATCTGGTGGATATCAGATATGAGCTGGTCTAATATTTATTTACCTATCACCACTTCCCTGCTTTTGGCCTCTACCATGTCGTCTACGGACTCGGCTTCGGTGTTCGCCATTCTCCGTTCACAGAAGATGAATTTAAAGCACAACCTCCGTCCCATGCTGGAACTGGAGAGCGGAAGTAATGACCCGATGGCCTATATGCTTACCATTGTCCTGATACAGTTTATTCAATCGTCAGGTATGGGAGTCGGAGCTATCGTAGGCTCTTTTGCCATCCAGTTTATCGTCGGTGCGGCTGCCGGATATGTACTCGGAAAGCTCGCTATCCGAATGTTGAACAAGCTCAATATTGACAATCAGGCCTTATATCCTATCTTATTACTTGCATTTGTATTTTTCACTTTCTCCATCACCGACTTACTGAAAGGTAACGGATACCTTGCCGTATATATCGCCGGTATCATGGTGGGAAACAATAAAATCATGCATCGTAAGGATATCTACACCTTTATGGACGGACTGACCTGGTTGTTTCAAATCATCATGTTCCTTTGCCTGGGATTGCTTGTCAATCCGCACGAGATGTTGGAAGTAGCTGCTGTGGCATTGCTGATTGGTGTCTTTATGATTATTATCGGCCGGCCGTTAAGCGTATTCCTTTGTTTGCTTCCATTCCGGAAAATCACGATGAAATCACGTATTTTCGTGTCCTGGGTAGGATTGCGCGGTGCAGTTCCTATTATCTTTGCCACCTATCCGGTAGTGGCGGGCGTAGAAGGTTCGAACCTCATCTTCAACATTGTTTTCTTTATTACCATCGTGTCATTGGTGGTACAGGGAACAACGATTTCTTTCGTAGCCCGAATCTTGAATCTTTCCAAACCACTGGAAAAAACTGGAAATGATTTCGGAGTGGAACTCCCGGAAGAAATAGACTCTGATCTTAGTGATATGACCATTACTAAAAGTATGTTGGAAGAAGCAGATACATTGAAAGATATGAATCTCCCGAAAGGCACGCTGGTAATGATTGTGAAGCGCGGAGATGAGTTCCTGATTCCCAACGGAACGCTGAAACTGCATGAAGGAGATAAACTGCTGCTCATCTCCGAAAAATCAAAAGAAGAAGAGACTGATTCTGACTAACATCCGAAAAGATTGATTCTATCACTATAACTGATTCGTCTCCACGCATGAAGCCTCTTGTCCCTACAAGACACTCGTTTCTTATTCATGCGTGGAGACGAAATGTTTTAAATAGGCCAACAAACTAGTTTTAAGGAAGAAACACGAAAACGCCTTAGCAAGCCGTAAAAATTGTTCATTCCCCTCCGTTAATTAACCGTAAAACTTGAATTTAAAATTCGGTTTACATCAGCGAAGTATTAATTTTGCGCAGTTTTAAACTAAATGTGCAAAGATCGAATGGAACAAGAACATCAGTTCATTGATTATATTGAGCAAAGCATCATCAAAAACTGGGACAAGGATGCCTTAACTGACTATAAAGGAATTACCCTTCAATATAAGGATGTAGCGCGTAAAATCGCTAAATTTCACATTGTCTTGGAAAGTGCCGGCATCCAGCCGGGAGATAAAATTGCCGTTTGCGGACGTAACAGTGCTCATTGGGCGGTTACTTTCCTGGCAACGATTACTTATGGAGCCGTTATTGTTCCTATTTTGCATGAATTCAAGGCAGATAATATTCATAATATCGTCAACCATTCCGAAGCCAAATTACTTTTTGTCGGTGACCAAGCCTGGGAAAATTTGAATGAGGACGCCATGCCTTTATTAGAGGGTATTGCTTTACTAACAGATTTCTCACCATTAGTATCACGCAACGAGAAACTCACTTATGCTTTTGAACACCGGAATGCAATATATGGTCGACAATATCCCAAGAACTTCCGCCCGGAACATATTTGCTACCGGAAGGATCATCCTGAAGAACTGGCTATTATCAATTATACTTCCGGCACCACAGGTTACTCTAAAGGAGTGATGCTCCCCTATCGCAGTCTTTGGTCGAATGTGGCTTACTGCTTCGAGATGCTTCCCGTTAAACCGGGCGATCATATCGTTTCCATGTTGCCTATGGGGCATGTGTTCGGTATGGTATATGATTTCCTTTACGGATTTTCTGCAGGTGCACACATCTATTTCCTGACGCGCATGCCGTCTCCGAAAATCATTTCTCAATCTTTCTCTGAAATCAAGCCAAGAGTGATCTCTTGTGTGCCATTGATTGTGGAAAAGATTATTAAGAAAGATATTCTTCCTAAAGTAGACAGCACAATCGGTAAGTTATTGCTTAAAGTGCCTATCGTGAATGATAAAATCAAATCGCTGGCACGGCAGGCCGCCATGGAAATCTTCGGTGGAAACTTTGACGAGATTATTATCGGAGGCGCTCCTTTCAATGCTGAAGTTGAGGCCTTCCTTAAAAAGATAGGATTCCCCTATACAATCGCTTACGGTATGACTGAATGTGGTCCTATCATTTGCTCCAGTCGTTGGGAAACGCTGAAACTTGCTTCTTGCGGAAAGGCAACCAGCCGGATGGAAGTTCGTATTGACTCGCCGGACCCGGAAACGCATGCCGGAGAAATCGTATGTAGAGGAATGAACATGATGCTGGGATATTACAAAAATCCGGAAGCTACCGCGCAAATTATTGACGCTAACGGCTGGCTGCATACCGGTGACCTCGGCACGTTGGATGAAGAAGGTTACGTAACAGTTCGCGGACGTAGCAAAAACCTGCTTCTCACCTCTAGCGGACAGAACATCTATCCGGAAGAAATTGAAAGCAAGCTGAATAATATGCCGTATGTTGCGGAATCACTGATTGTCTTACAGCATGAAAAGCTGGTAGCAATGATTTATCCGGATTTCGATGACGCTTTCGCTCATGGATTGCAGCAGACGGATATTCAGAAAGTGATGGAACAAAACCGTATCGAGTTGAATCAACAGCTTCCTAACTATTCTCAAATAAGCAAGATAAAGATCCATTTCGAGGAATTTGAAAAGACTGCGAAAAAGTCAATCAAACGCTTTATGTATCAGGAAGCAAAGGGATAATTATCCCGGATAGCGCGATAAGTATCCTTGCAATTTCAGAAAAACAGTACAACTCAAAAAGGAGAAACACTTAAATGTAGGGCGAATTTCTTTCTTCAGATGCCAGGAAAAAAGTATCTTTGCGCATAAACAATCTGAATGATGGCAAAGATATTATTAGTTGAAGATGAAATAAACATCGCCTCTTTCATTGAACGGGGGTTAAAAGAGTTCGGACATACAGTAACCGTCTGTCATGACGGAAACGCCGGTTGGAAAATCCTTCAGGACGAACCTTTCGACCTTTTGATACTGGACATTATCATGCCGAAAATAAACGGTTTGGAACTTTGCCGGCTTTATCGGCAGACGTTTGGGTACCAGTCTCCTGTGATCATGCTGACAGCCTTGGGTACAACGGAAGATATCGTCAAAGGACTGGATGCGGGAGCAGATGATTATCTCGTCAAGCCTTTCAGTTTCCAAGAACTGGAGGCACGCATCAAGGCCTTGTTAAGACGCAATAAAGAAGTAACCTCCAATCTGCTGACCTGTGATAATCTGATATTGGATTGCAATACCCGAAGAGCTAAAAGAGGCAATATAGATATTGATCTTACTGTCAAGGAATATCGTCTGCTCGAATATTTCATGACTCATCAAGGGGTTGCGCTCTCACGTATCACCCTGCTCAAAGATGTGTGGGACAAGAACTTTGATACCAATACCAATATCGTAGATGTTTATGTAAACTATCTCCGGGTAAAGATAGACCGTGACTTTGATAAAAAGCTGATTCACACAGTCGTAGGATTAGGATATATCATGAATACTTAAACTCACCAACTATCCCGGCTATGAAAATAGGTTCCAAAATAGCTCTTTTCTATACGTTAATCAGCGTGTTGACCACTGTCATTATCATTGCTGTATTTTATATTTTCAGTACACAGTATATCAATAAACTCTATGCTTCCTACCTGCGTGAGAAAGCCTATCTGACTGCACAGAAGCACTGGGAAAAGGATGAAGTGGACGAACAGAGTTACCAGATTATCCAACGAAAATATGATGAACTCCTGCCCGAAGCTCATGAGATTCTTCTCAACATGGACAGTCTTTCTGAAGTGCGTGATACGTTGAATAAGTATCTCACGCAACACCAGCAAACACTTCTACTGGCAAGGCAAGACAGTATTCCTTTCTCTTTTAAATATAAGGACCAGTTAGGAGCCGCCCTTTATTATCCGGATAATGAAGGGAATTTCATCGTACTCGTCATGTCCCGGAATGCCTACGGAACAGAAATCAAGGAACATCTGTTGTTACTTTCCATTTTCCTCGTTTTAGCCAGTTCTATCCTGATCTTTTTCATCGGGAAAATATATTCCGGTCGTATTTTGGTTCCGCTGCAACACATATTAAAGGAATTGAAAAGAATACGGGCCAACAGTCTGAATCGTAGGTTAAAGACTACCGGAAATAATGACGAGCTGGAGGACATGATAAAAACATTAAATAGTATGCTCGATCGCCTGGATAGTGCTTTCAAGGCAGAGAAATCCTTTGTAAGCCATGCTTCGCACGAGTTGAACAATCCGATTACTGCTATTCAGGGAGAATGTGAAATCAGCCTGCTCAAAGAAAGAAGTACCAAAGAATACATTGAATCCCTGCAACGAATTTCTTCGGAGAGTAAACGGTTGTCCAGCCTGATCCGCCACCTTCTTTTTCTTTCGCGGCAGGAAGAAGAACTCCTGAAAAATAATGTGGAAGAGATCATTCTATCTGATATATTGAAAGAGTTGACCGATTTTAATAAAAGAATCCGTCTCCACTTGGAAGCAACAGAACAACAAGCTGTTGTTAAGGCTAATCCTTATCTGTTAAAGATAGCATTGAAAAATATAATTGATAACGCATGTAAATACTCCGATAAGGAAGTAAATGTGGCTCTCTATCGGGAGCAGCAACAAGTCATTCTTGAGGTGGAAGATCAGGGAATCGGCATTCCGCAAGAAGAAATAGAGCATATTTTCCAGTCTTTCTATCGGTGTAGTAACACCCGGGATTATGCCGGACAAGGCATCGGACTTAGTCTGACTTTGAAAATCATTTCTGCTTATCATGGAAAGCTGGATATATCTTCAGAAATAGAAAAAGGAACAAAAGTACGGGTGATTTTTTAATTCACCCTTCTTTTATCCCTTTCTCTCTCTACCTACTGAAAACTACAAATTTAATCTATGAACGTTTTTTTCATAGAATAGAAATGAACTAAATACGTCTTTGCAATAACTTTCCGTTTTTATCATATAACATTCGTTCATATACCACTTCTACGATGAGAGGAAAGACAAACAAGGCAAAGAAAGTCGCTCCTATCAATCCGCCGATAATAACAATCGCCAACGGACGCTGTGATTCCGAACCAATTCCATGACTCATGGCAGCAGGCAACAAACCGATAGCCGCCATTGCCGCTGTCATAATCACAGGACGAATGCGTGAGCGTACTCCTTCTTTCGTAGCCTCTTCCAAAGGAGAACCCAGTTTCAGATTCGCTTTGATGTCGGAAATCATAATCACGCCGTTCTGAATACAAATACCGAACAAGGCTATGAAACCGATACCTGCAGAAATGGAGAAGTTGAATCGTGTTATCAGAAGGGCTACAATACCCCCCACAGCGGCAAATGGCACATTCAGCAATACCAGTCCGGCATCCCGCGCATTAGAGAACAGAATAAACAGGATGATAAAGATGATAGCAATACTGATGGGAACCACTTGTGCCAAGCGTTTCGTGGCACGTTGCTGGTTCTCGAAATCACCAGTCCATTTCAGCGAATATCCTGCCGGAAGATGTACGGATGCATTCACTTTTTTCTGTGCCTCGGCAACTGCCGTACCCATGTCACGGCCTCTCACCGAGAACTTCACTGCACAGAAGCGTGCATGATTATCACGGAAAATAAGTAATGGTCCCGTAATGGTCGTTATATCTGCCAGTTCCTTGATAGGCACCATTGTGCCATCCATTGCCGGAACCAGTATTTTACCTATCTCCTCTTCATTCTGGCGGAATTGCTCGCTATACCTTACCATGATATTGAATTTCCGTTCGTCCTCATACAACAATGAAGCCGATTTTCCGCCAATAGCCATCTCGATAATCGATTGCACATCTTCCTTAGCAACGCCGTAACGCGCCAACTGACCTTCATTCAACTCTATACGAAGTTCCGGCTGACCGATATTTCGAATCACACCCAAGTCTTCAATTCCTTGAACCGTGCCCAGGATTTCCTCAATCTGCACCGCATATTTCTCCGACTCATACAAGTCTTTACCAAACACCTTCACCGCAATAGATCCTTTCACGCCGGAAGCGGCTTCCTCCACATTATCGGTAATCGGCTGTGAGAAATTGAAGTCAATGCCGGGGTAAATGGATAAATCCTCCTGCATTTTATCGATCAGTTCCATTTTAGTCAGTTTACTCTCCCATTCCTTTTCAGGGTATATATCAACGTGAAACTCGATATTATAAAATCCGGTAGCATCTGTTCCGTCATTCGGTCGTCCGGTCTGTGACAGGACTTGACGTACTTCCGAAAACGTTAATAGCTTCCTTCTCATTTTATTGGCAAGCGTCACCGATTCATCCAGCGAAATGCTTTGTGGCAAGGTGGCACGAATATAGATAGCCCCCTCATTCAACTGTGGAAGAAACTCCGTACCCAAGAAAGAGAAAAGCCATAATCCGACACCTGCTATGACCGTTGCCAGTCCGATAGTCAGTTTCCTGTGCGCATAGAATAAATCAAAAAGAGCCGTACACTTTGTATTGACAAAACGGACAAAACGATTATTCTTCTCACGAACATTCTTCTTCAACAACATAGAAGACATTACCGGCACCAGGGTCAGCGTAAAGATCAAAGCTCCCAATAGTGCAAAACCCAGCGTATAGGCTAAAGGAGAGAACATCTTTCCTTCTACCTTCTGGAAAGAGAAGATAGGAATCAACGCGGTTATGATAATCAATTTGGAGAAGAAAACTGCTTTCGCCTTATCTTTTGCGGTGTTACGGATCAATCCCATTTTGGACATGACATTAAATGCCGGCATTCCTACTTGCCTTGCTTTCTTGTCCAAAGCCACAAACACTCCTTCCACCATCACCACTGCCCCATCAATAATGATACCGAAGTCAATGGCTCCCATAGAAAGCAGATTGGCGGACATTCCCATCGCCCGTAAACAGATAAAAGCGAATAGAAGGGCTAATGGGATAACGACAGCAACAATCACGGTAGTCCGCCAATCTGCCATAAAAATCAATACAATAAACGTAACCAATAAAATTCCTTCGATCAGATTATGTGTCACCGTCTTTACCGCCAGATTCACCAAATCCTCCCGGTCATAGAATGACACGATTTTCACATCTTTCGGAAGTATATTCTGATTCAAGTCTTCTATTTTATCTTTCAGGTTTGCAATCACCTCGCCCGGATTCTCCCCTTTCCGCATGACTACAATGCCTTGTACCACATCATCTTCATCCATTCGTCCTACCTGGCCGAGACGGGGCAAACAGGATTCGTGTACATCGGCAAGATTCTTCACCAAAATCGGAGTACCGTTGATGTTTTTCACTACGATGTTTCTCAATTCTTCCAAGTCGTTAATCAGACCAATTCCACGAACAACATAAGCTTGCGAACTCTTGGTGATGACATCTCCTCCTACATTGATATTACTCTTGGCTATCGCATCATAAAGCTCCAAAGAAGTAATTCCATAGTTAATCAACTGGTGAGGATTCACGCTTACCTCAAACGTTTTCACTTCTCCACCGAAGCTCACAATATCCGCTACGCCGGATACCGAACGGAGATTACGCTCAATCACCCAATCTTGGATTGTTTTCAGCTCCCGCACACTACGTTTATCACTACGGAGTGTATAACGAAATATTTCTCCCGTCGGGCCATATAACGGTTGCACTTCCGGAGTTACCCCGTCAGGAAGATCGGCGTCATTCAATAAATTATATACCTGTTGACGGGCGGTGAAATCATCCACACGGTCTTCGAACATCACATTGATTACAGAAAGTCCGAAAAGAGTGGTAGAACGAATATCCGTTTTCTTCTGAACAGGATTCATGGCAATCTCAACAGGAATGGTGATAAACTTCTCTACCTCTTCCGCACTACGTCCCGGCCATTGCGTGATAATCGTCACTTTCGTATTCGTCACATCCGGGAAAGCATCTATCGGAGTATGTTTAAAAGAAACAGCTCCGGCTATAACGGCAATCGCTGTACAGAAGAAAATAAAGAACTTATTCTTCAGCGAGAAAGCCACTATATTATCTATGAATTTGTGCATACTATTTTCTGTTTTTAATCTGCATTCAACGCATTATATACCAACAATACATTATTATTCAGCACCCTGTCCCCCTCAGAAAGCCCGGAACGGATATAACACTCCTTGCTCAACTGTTTGTATACATCTACCTCTTTCACCTGCAAACGCTGATCCGGCTCTACTACAACAACATAGTTTTTCCCTCCTTCAAACACCAGCGCATGAGAATCGATACGAGGCATTGAAGTTCCATCTGCTTTGCACTTCACACTTACATTCGTAAACATCCCCGGCTTCAACAGATACTCTTCATTCTTTAATTTGATACGGACATTCATTGTTTTACTTTCGCTATTCAGCAAATGATATACCTTATCAATAGTGCCGGCAAACATCTTATCCGGATAGGCCAAAGTAGAAATACGTACAGAAGCACCTTCAGAAACTTTACTGATATCGCTTTCATACACATCTGCCATCACCCATACGTCCGACAACCCCGAAATCGTAAACAACTCTTCACTCTGATCCGGACGCAACTGCATATCCCTGCTGATTTGTTTCTCCACAATAAAGCCCGAAACAGGAGATTTCAACTGATAATAAGCATTTCCGGAGAAATTATAAATGGAAAAGACTTCCTTTATCCTTCTTTCTTCGGCTTCGGCACTCGTCAACTCCTGCTTTGCCTGAAGCATATCTTTATCCGAAGCCATGCCGGAATTATACATATCCTACGTAGCATCCATGTTTCTGCGGGCGAGCAACAGTTGTTGTTCCGCTTCTTTCAATTGTTTCTCATAGTCCGCCACTTCTCCACTGCGGATGACTGCCAGTACATCTCCTTTACGAACATAATCTCCTATTTCTGCTTTCAGTTCCGTCACCGTGCCTCCAAACATCGGATATACATGCGCTACCTGATTTTCATTAAAAGTGACCCGTCCGTTCAATGTCAGTTCATCAATCACTTCTTGAACGTGAACCGTATCGACAGATACAATTCTCAACAAGCTATCTGTCAGGCATAAAGCAGTCGGTTCAACATTCGGTTGTTCTCCTTTACCGGAGCATGCTCCCAATACGGTAGTAAGCAATATGCAAGGAAGGAATTTATTCCAGTTCATAGTCTTTGATAATTTATGAATATTAGTAGTTTAATATATTTTGCCCGATAGTTGTATTCAGGTTTTCCATCGCGAGGAAAACATCTTTCTTTATTTCATGCAACTGAATACAGGTTTCCTTATAACTGTCATAATAATCGATAAACTCCAGCAAGCTGATATTCCGCTTGGTAAAGTTTTCATTCACTCCTGTTATCAGTTTCTCAAAATTACGTTCCAAATCCATATTGGTAGATTGGTAAAGCTGAACTGCTTTTTCCAGTGAAGCATAAGCGGTATAAAGTTCCATATCTGCACGATTAGCAGCATTTTCCTGTTCCGCTCCTGCCTGTTGAATACTAAAACGGGCTGCCTTTATATTTCCCTGATTGCGATTGAAAATAGGTACTGACAAGCTCACTCCTACCGCAAAATAGTTATTGATAAAGTTTCCGGCACGGTCATAGTTCCCTTTCACCGAGAACTCCGGAAATGCCATCGATTTCTGCAATTTCAGATTGGCACGGGAAGCACTTACCGTACTTCTGGCAATCTTCAAGTCGGGACGTTCATTTACCATCGCTTTCAAATCAGCAAACGATAATTGAGACAAATCCAATTGCTTCAACACCTCTTCGTCCAGTGATAACTTAACCGTAGTATCTCCCGGAAGATTTAACAAGACATTCAGTTCTCCTCTAAGAGTCAGCAACTCGTTTTCCCGTTCGTTCTTCTCTTTCTTCAGCGAAAATAGCATAGATTCCAAACGAGACATTTCCATCAATGAGATATTTCCTTTCTCCTGTTGCAGCTTCATTCCGGCAAGCAGTTCTTGCAGAGAGTTCACTTCTTTCTCGTAGATGGATATGGATTTCGAAAGAAAATAGACTTGCACAAACTTCTCATTCAACTCCTGACGGAGTGTTCTCATCACCTCTTCAAACTGATATTCCGCTATTTCCTTATTGATTTTTTCCAGCTTTATCTGCTTGTTTCGCTGTCCGGCAAGGCGAATGACCTGTTCAACCTCCACAACCGTTTCACCCTCCTTACCAAAATCAAAATACTTTCCGTTCAAGCGGTTATAGACATTCTGTTCCAGCGAGATGACCGGATTCTCAAATAACCTGGCTTGCAGCACTTGTGCCTGTGCCATATCAATGTTATACCGTTCGGCTATCAGCGATAAGTTACGTTCCAGGAAACGTTGTTCCGCCTCTTTCAGCGTTAATGTTCCTGTGGTAGCCTGTTGCGCACATATTCCTCCTGTCAGCAGAAGAAAAAAAGAAATTAAAAATTCTCTGTTCATTACTATATTTATCTTTATTACCTTATCGTAGTTGTCGCAGCAAAATTACAATTCTGCAACCGGAGAAACGGAAAAAAACGATTATAAGCCTCTCATATCAGATTAGAATTTGATTAGAAAAGAGCCATAAAGGAAGAATTGTAAACACAACAGGAAAAATGGCCAGCCTTCTTTCATTCCAACTCCCCTATCTTTGCAGGAGAGAAAATAAAACGAATCATTAAAAAATAGTAGGATATATGAAAATAATAGATTTAACCAAAGATAGTTTTGTTGAGAAAGTAGCTGATTATCAATCTTATCCTGATAGTTGGAACTTTAAAGGGAATAAACCTTGCCTGGTCGATTTTCATGCACCCTGGTGTGTCTATTGCAAAGCATTATCGCCTATATTAGACCAATTGGCAAAAGAATACGAAGGGAAATTAGATATTTATAAAGTGGACGTCGATCAGGAACCGGAACTGGAAAGCGCATTTAAGATTCGTACCATTCCCAATCTGTTACTTTGCCCGTTGAACGGCAAACCGACAATGAAATTAGGCACTATGAATAAAGCCCAATTGAAAGAATTAATAGAAACCAGTTTACTTTCAGAATAGAAAAACATCGAAAGTCCGGAAAGTTCCTTATGACGATAGACTGATAAACTACCAGGCTTTTGATATAATACAGAACATTTATTTTTATAATAAGAGGCTGAAAAGCCTTGATCTTATAAAATGCCCCTTACTAGAACTAAACTGAACTCCTAAAATTTTGTATCCAACTTTTGGGATTCAGTTTAGTTCTTAGTAAAGGGCATTTTTCTTTTAGGAAGTCTCCGGACGGCCTCATCCCTTTCAAAGGTTATTTCAATGGTTATTTATGCAACAGATTATCAGTTCCCGGAACGATCTTTCCCATTGACCATACGCAACGTACATTCAGTTCTTTGTCAAGAATCACAATATCAGCATCCTTACCCTTTGCTAACGCCCCCTTCCGGTCACTCACTCCAATTAAACGGGCAGGAGTTTCAGAAGCCATACGCACGGCATCTTCCAAAGGAATATTCGCTTTCTTTACCATAGTGCGAACCAACACATCCATCGTAGCCAAACTACCGGCCAACGCAGAATGATCCGCCATCTTGCATACGCCATCCTCTATGATATAACGAGGATCAATCGGTTCATTCCCTTCATAAGCTGCATACGCCAAAGCATCGGTAACAAGGCAGGTATTCTCCACGCCTTTCAACTTATAAACCAGTTTCAGGATAGTGGCAGGCAAATGAATACCATCCGCAATCACTTCCACAGTCATTCCATCCGTCAGATACACACTTTCCACTGTACCCTCATATTTATATTCACGACGTTTATGGAAACCCGGCATCGCATTATAAAAATGAGCAGCATGAGAAAATCCTACTGCAAATGCAGCTTTAATTTCATCATATTCGGCTTCGGTATGTGTAACAGCAGTCATAATTCCTTTCGAACGGGTATACTTTGCAAAATCATGTGCACCGGGCAGTTCGGGACTAATATCCCAACGTCTGATACAAGACGTACGCTCCAACAAAGGAATATATTCATTTTCATCCGGAGTTTTCAGAAAACCGTCATACTGCGTACCCGCCATCTTCGGATTCAGATATGGACCTTCGATATGCAGACCGAGAATCGGAGAATCCTTCTCTTTCATCAAGTGCTCACATACATCGACTGCCTGGTAGATTCTTTCGAATGAAGTAGAGGACAAAGTAGGAAATATACCGGTAGCACCATGTTTCAGATGTGCATTGGTTGCGGTGCGGAAAGCCTCTTCCGTTGCTTCCGTATAATCATGCCCACCACCTCCATGTGCATGCATACTTACGAATCCGGGCACTATCGTCATCCCTCTGGCATCAATAACTGTTGCACCGATAACCGCTAAATCACTATTAGTTACCTCTAATATTTTTCCATCACAAATCAATACGGAACCATCTTTCAACCAGCCTTGCGGGGTAAGTATTCTTCCGTTTATTATTTGAGTCAACATAGTCTTTGTTCTTTATTAGATTTAAAACAGTTTGTTGGTGCCTTCCACCAGTTCTCCCATTGCCCATACGGCTCTCACGTTCAAGTCTCTGTCCAAAGCGATCATATCGGCATCCTTGCCACGTTCCAGCGTTCCTTTACGGTCGAGCACTCCCATAATCCGTGCAGGAGTTTCGGAAGCCATTCTTACGGCATCTTCCAAAGGAATTTCCGCCTTTTGCACCATGGTACGAATCAAACGATCCATCGTTGCAACACTCCCGGCCAAGGCTGAATGGTCTGCCAACTTACAGACTCCATCCTCAATAATCACACGCGGGTCAAAGGCAACCTGGCTATCACTGGCGGCACAAGCCAACGCATCCGTTATCAGGCAAGTGCGTTCCACTCCTTTTATCTTATAGACAAGACGCAAAATCGTCGGAGGTACATGAATACCATCAGCCACCACTTCCACTGTCATATCATCAATCAGATAAATACTTTCTACCGTACCTTCATACTTGTACTCTTTCCGTTTATGGAAACCGGGCATCGCGTTATAAAAATGAGTAGCATGCGTATATCCCGCCTCATAAGCCGTCTGTATATCCTCAAATTCTGCCTGGGTATGTCCTACCGAAGCCAGTACACCTTTTGCCGTGATATATTTACCGAATTGCATGGCTCCGGGAAGTTCCGGTGCGGCATCCCAACGTTTGATACAGCGTGTTTCTTCCAACAACGGAATATATTCTTCGGGATCAGGATCTTTGATATTTTCCGGAATCTGTCCGCCTGCCATGTCCATATTGAAATAATGTCCTTCCAGATGGAGTCCGAGTACAGGGCTATTGGGCTCTGCCATCATTTTTTCAGTAGTTGCCGCAGCTGCACGGATCATCGGAATGGTAGAAGAAGAAAGGGTAGGAAAAATACTGGTGGTACCATGCTGCATGTGAGCCTTGATTGCTGTCCGGAAAGCCTCTTCGGTGCCTTCCATAAAGTCTCTTCCACCGCCACCGTGAACATGGATTTCTACACCGCCGGGAACAATATACATTCCTTTGGCATCAATCAGTTTGGCTCCGATAATGGCAAGGTCACAATTGGTTACTTCCAGAATTTTGTTATCGCGAATAAGAACTGACCCATCCTTCAGCCAACCTTGAGGCGTCAGGATGCGTGCATTAATGATCTGTGTTAACATATCACAAATAGTTAAATTAATTAAAGGTCTGTGTGAATCAATGACGCTCTTTTTTGGGGGGAGTACATTGATTTTTTCGTTTGCAAAATTACGTTTTTCTATTCAAACTATCGATAAAATCGTCCGATAAACTTCTAATAAAGTCCAATTTTAAACGATTATCCAACCATATATAAATCAGAATTCATCAATCATAAATAAAAAAAAAGGTTGCCAATCTTATCGACTGACAACCTTATGTCTATATGGAGCGGAAAACGAGACTCGAACTCGCGACCCTAACCTTGGCAAGGTTATGCTCTACCAACTGAGCTATTTCCGCAAACTAAATTTCGTCATTCAGAATTCTGAAGGATGGGTGCCCAGAACAGGACTCGAACCTGCATGCCTCTCGACACACGCACCTGAAACGTGCGCGTCTACCAATTCCGCCACCTGGGCAAAACTTAGTTCCATTATTTCAAAGAAACAAGAGCGGAAAACGAGACTCGAACTCGCGACCCTAACCTTGGCAAGGTTATGCTCTACCAACTGAGCTATTTCCGCAAATCACTTTCATAAACTGTGAAGAGAAGGAGACTCGAACTCCCACGACATAACTGTCACTACCCCCTCAAAGTAGCGCGTCTACCAATTCCGCCACCTCTCCATAATTTTAAAGTTTAACCTTTGTGCCCAGAACAGGACTCGAACCTGCATGCCTCTCGACACACGCACCTGAAACGTGCGCGTCTACCAATTCCGCCACCTGGGCAAAGATTATTGTTCCAACATTTCAAAGAAACATGAGCGGAAAACGAGACTCGAACTCGCGACCCTAACCTTGGCAAGGTTATGCTCTACCAACTGAGCTATTTCCGCATTTTTTCGTTTGCGGTTGCAAAGGTAGGGATTTTCCGTAAACCTGCAAACATTCTGCCTACTTTTTTCACAGAAATCTGTTCACTTTGCATCGACCGCAAAACAATCATTTTGATTATCAACTCATTCGGCCACGATAATCTTCATAAGAAAATTGCTTGTATATTTCAGCTTTCCCCTCTTTGGTCCAGATAGCAATGGCAGGATGGTGAATTCCGTTAAACATATTTGTCTTGACCATCGTATAATGAATCATATCTTCGAACACAATACGTTCTCCGATTTGCAAAGGATGATCGAAACTCCACAATCCCATATAGTCACCACTCAAACAGGAATTTCCTCCGAGACGATAAATATATTTTCCTTCGTTTCCCATTTCCGCACCACGCACGGCAGGCTGATAGGGCATTTCCAAACAATCAGGCATGTGGCAAGTGAAACTGACATTCAAAATAGCCGTCTTGATTCCACGACTTTCCACAATATCCACTACTTCGGAAGTCAGCACTCCCGTCTGCCATGTAAAAGCCGAACCGGGTTCCAGGATAATTCGCAGATGAGGATGGCGTGCTTTTAATCCTTGTAACAGTGTTATCAAATGTTCGGTATCATAGCCTTTACGGGTCATCAGATGTCCACCACCGAGATTCAACCACTTTATCTGTGGAAACCAACGGGAAAATTTGGCTTCGAGATGTTCCAATGTACGTTCCAACTCATAGGAAGAAGATTCACAGTGACAATGGCAATGGAAGCCTTCAATTCCCTGCGGCAATGCATCGGGCAACAAATCGGCTGTTATCCCAAAACGTGTGCCGGGTGCACATGGATTATAAAGTTCTGTTTCCACTTCCGAGTATTCGGGATTTACACGAATACCACAAGAAATACCACTTCCTTCTGCCACCACCATCGGATAAAAACGCTCGAACTGCTGCATCGAGTTGAAAGTGATATGACTGCTGCAACGCATTATTTCAGGAAAATCCTGTTCCGTATAAGCTGGAGAATATGTATGTGCCTTACTTCCGAATTCTTCCAGTGCCAAACGGGCTTCATACACCGAACTTGCCGTAGAATGGTCTATATATTCACGGAATATAGGGAAAGAACGCCACATGGCAAACGACTTGAAAGCAAGAATAATCTCCACTCCCGCCCTGTCGGCTACGTTTTTTATCAAACACAGGTTCTTTCTTAAAAGTTCTTCTTCCATGATATAACAAGGAGAAGGAAACTGATTAAAATCTATCATATATAAAATTATTATCTAAACTGACGTCTTACAAACGTGGATGCAAAAATACAAATTCAAAAGCAAAGAGGGATTGTTTTATTTTTAATTAAGATATTGGTTTTCGCGAACTTTTTCTTATTTTTACACCTTATATATTATAGTAAGTATTGTATCATCCTAAATACCCGATTAAAATGAATAAAGATTTAAGAAAAGTAGTGATTCTACTGGCACATCCTAACATCAAAGAATCACAAGCAAACAAAGCATTAGTTGATGCTGTCAGTGACATGGAAGGAGTGGCGGTTTTCAATCTTTACGAGCTGTCACAGGAAATCGCTTTCAATATAGATGAATGGAGTAAAATCATTTCCGATGCCTCGGCTGTCATCTATCAATTTCCTTTCTATTGGATGTCTGCACCGTCATTACTAAAGAAATGGCAGGATGAAATCTTTACTTTTCTATCCAAGACTCCGGCTGTCGCCGGCAAACCGCTGACAGTAGTAACGACCACGGGTTCCGAATACGAGGCTTATCGCAGTGGAGGCAGAAACCGTTTCACTACGGACGAATTATTACGTCCTTATCAGGTAAGTGCCATTCATTCGGGAATGTCATGGCAAACCCCTATTGTTGTTTATGGGATGGGAACGGCAGACGCCGGCAAGAATATCGCTGAAGGAGCAAATCTGTATAAACAACGTGTGGAGATGCTTATCGGTAACAGTAATGCAGGGAACAATTGGTAAGACTGTAAAAAGCGTAGCTTTATCCTATCTAAAGCTACGCTTTACAGATGCTAAAGCATAGCTTTAGGTTTCACCAAACACTTGTATGCCCCGCCCTGAAATAGAGGTTACTTCTAATCATGACTTCAAACATTGGCTGTGCAAACAAAATGATTATATAAGATAGTGACGCTATCCCACCAACATAGTGACGGTATATGCACAGGATAGCGTCACTATCCAAGGCATATACCGTCACTATATTTAAACCGGATATTTCAGGCTTTTAACTCTAGTTTCCGCGCTGTGTAGGCAAGGTAAATTCCTGCGAATCACAAATCACCCCATTCTCGTCCGCCACTGCGACACGGAATGTCACTTCACCGTCTTTCAACCTTTCACCTGCATGGATCGAAGCCGTATAACGGATACCCTCACCCGGAAGAATTTCCTCAATCATCACCGAAGGAGAGATGCCGAGATGCTTCACCTTTCCTACCGTTTCTACCACAGGAACCACATTATAGACAGGCTTTCTCCCTTCATTCATAATCTCAAAAATAATCTTGCTATTTTCTCCCGCATCAATCACATGACTACGATTATCATCAATGAAACGGATTTTGCGCAACTTCAGTTGAGAAATGGGCGGCTGCACTTGCGGCTGCTTCTTATACTTTTGCACACGTACTTCCCGCACTTCAGGAATATACGCATCCTCCTCTATCTGCTCTTGTCTCGGTGCCGTCAATGCGTTTCCAATAGCCGCACCGGCAATGGTTCCTACAATATTTCCAATAGCAGAGCCACGGTAACCGCCCCTCCAGCCATGATTATTATCTCCGATAAGTCCGCCTATCGAACTTCCCAGACTACCTCCAATAGAAGCACCTGCCATGATAGCTCCCGGATTTCCCATACGCCCCGACGCACATCCACTCAAAAGCAAAGCGGAAAGCAAAATTACTGTTAGTTGTTTCTTCATGAGCCTCTCTATTTAGTGTTATTATTTATTCTACCACTTTAAAACGAGCGAAACGCAACAATAGTTGTTTGTCACCCGCATTTTTAAAATGAATAGTGGCTTTCGCATTGTCTCCCGTTCCTTCCACTTTCAGCACTTCGCCCAATCCGAAACGTTCGTGCTCTATCATCTGTCCGACTTGTACTCCTGCTACCGATGCTGAACCGGAAGACGCCATCTGCGCACTGCTACTTCCACCAACAGCACTTACCTTCTTCAAATTTCTCGGTACACTGGGAGCAATAATCTGTGCTTTCGGACGTTCACGCTGCTCGGATGAATTACTACCGAAAGGCGCACGCGACGGAGAAGTAGAACGGGCAAATCCCCCTTCAATCTCCCTGCGGAAACGTCCCGCACCTTCATCCACAGCACGGCTCACTCCTGCTTCATGCGGCAACCGCAAATAATCAACATCAATATCACGCAGGAAACGACTGGGACTTCCAAACTCCATCTTTCCGTAACGGAAACGGGTTTTGGCAAAAGATAGATAGCAATGTTCTTCCGCACGGGTAATAGCTACATAGAACAAGCGACGTTCTTCTTCCAGCGCCCGGGGAGAATCTCCGACCATCCCACTGGGAAACAGATTTTCTTCCAGACCAACCACAAATACATTCTTAAACTCCAATCCTTTAGCCGAATGGACGGTCATCAACGTTACCTTTTCCCCATCATCCGCCTTGTCGGAGTCCTGATCGGTGAGCAATGCAATCTCCGAAAGGAAATCAGTAAGAGACACATTCGGATTGCCTTCCTCCTGCCGCAAAGCGCAGAAGTCATTCATACCATTCACCAACTCTTCTATATTTTCCTTACGACTTAGATTCTCGGGGGATGTGTCCTGACAAACATCATTGATAATACCGGACTGACGGATAATGTCCGTTCCTATTTCATAAGCGTTCTTATCCGCCTGATCGGCAATAAAACCTTCAATCAGTTCACGAAAGCCCTGCAGTTTTGCATGAGTTCCCTTATTTATATCCAGTCCGTAACTTAAGGGTTCGCAGACTGCCGCCCAAAGACTTACGCCATGATTGGTAGCCGCTGATATAATCTTCCCGACCGTGGTATCTCCAATGCCACGAGCCGGATAATTGATGATTCGTTTAAACGCTTCTTCATCATTCGGATTCACCACCAAACGGAAATAAGCAATCACATCTTTTATCTCTTTCCGCTGATAGAACGAGAGTCCCCCGTAAATTTTATAAGGTATACTCCGTTTCCGAAAAGCCTCTTCGAAAATACGGCTTTGCGCATTCGTACGATATAGGATGGCAAATTCAGCATATCCGTAGTGATATTCCCGACGTAACTCCGCAATCTTATTAGCCACAATATCACCCTCTTCCACATCACTATACGCCTGAAACACACCGATGGGTTCCCCTTTTTCTTTCTCCGAGAACACGGCTTTCCGGATCTGACGTTCGTTCTTTTCGATCAGACTATTGGCAGCACAAACAATGGTTTGCGTAGAACGGTAATTCTGTTCCAGTTTAAAGACTTTCGTGTTGGGATAGATTTTCGTAAAATAGAGAATATTATCAATATCCGCCCCACGGAAAGAATAGATACTTTGCGCATCATCTCCCACCACACAGACACGTTGATTCTCCTTTGTCAGTTGCAGAACAATGCTATGCTGCGCATAATTCGTATCCTGATACTCATCCACCAACACATAACGGAACTGTTCCCGATAGCGTGCCAGCACTTCCGGAAAGTCACGAAACAGAATATAGGTATATACCAATAAATCATCAAAATCCATCGCTCCCGCCTGACGGCATCTGTCCCAATAACGGGTATAGATGTCACGGATAGCAGGCATCTTGGCAGCCATATCTCCTTCGTAAGCCTCTTTATTGGCAGCGTACCCCGTAGGAGTGACCAAATGGTTTTTGCATTGGAGATGCGTGCCTGCACTACTCCCGGCTTATAAGTTTTCTCGTCCAACCCCATCTCTTTAATGATGGAACGAAGCAGGCTCTTACTATCAGCCGTATCATAGATGGTGAACTGGGAAGTGAATCCGATATATTGTGCTTCGGCACGAAGAATACGTGAGAAAATGGAATGGAAAGTACCCATCCACAAATAACGTGCCCGTTCCATACCTACCTGCCGGGCAATACGCTCTTTCATCTCGCGCGCAGCCTTATTAGTAAAGGTCAGCGCAAGGATATTCCACGGATTATACCCGTTCTCCTGCTCCAGCAAGTAAGCGATTTTATAAGTCAACACACGCGTCTTCCCCGAACCCGCACCGGCTATCACCAGCGAAGGACCGTCATTATAAGTCACTGCTGCACACTGACTCTCGTTCAATTCATCTATATAATTGGTATTCATAACAGCATTATAAAAACAATGTGGATTTTTAACAAACCCTTGGCACTCAAATTTGTTCTCAATACAAAAGTATAATATTCATTCGAGAATGAAGGTATTTTTATGAATTTTCATCACTAACTATTTTAACCTAACCCCAAAAAGCAATGAAAAGGAGTATATTTTTATCAATTATTTTAAGTTTGTTTCTGGTTGCCTGCATTCCACAGGCAATGGCACAAAAACAGAGCCGCTTGGAAAAGCTGCTAAGGTATCTGAACGATAATGACGCCGACAAATGGCAGAAAAACCGTGATAAGATAGATGACGAGACGCAAACCTATTATGCCGAAGAACTGGCATTGTTGGACGTTCTCAACGAATTGTGGAACAAACAAAGTGAGCAAGCCGCCACCAACTATTTCGGCTGTTACGAACAAGCTACGAAAGCTTATTTTCCGAATATCTGCGAAGAAGAGAAAATACAGCTTTCCAACGTACAAGACAAAGCGGAACAGGCTGTTATCTCCATCCTGGAAGCATCGAAAGAGCAGATTCCCTTTAGCAAGACATTGATGGACAGCATCCAGTCAAGCGGCTATCCGGCAGACTCCGCCCTCTTGCAAAAGGTGCGGGACATCCGCGAACTGGCCCTACTGGAAGGGATGCTGAAAACACCTGCGCTGAACATCTATCAAACGTATATCTCGGAATATCCGAACGGCAAGTTTATCTCTCAAATCAGCACTGCGGAGAACAAACGGCTTTATCAGATTGTAAAGAGTAATCCGACCTCTGCGAATTTCAAAGCATTCTTTGATAATGCCGCCATGCAGAAATTCTTCACTGATAAAGATACACGTCCCTTCCTTTCGGAAGTCCGCACATTATACGACGATTTTCTGTTTCAAGGAATTGACAGCCTCCGGGAGAAAGGAAATGCAACAGCTATCCGACAGATCATTGACGACTATAAGCAATCACCTTACCTGACTTCCACAGCACGTACGCACCTGGATGACCTTGAATATCTTAGTGAAAAAGCTGATTTTGAGCTTTTAAAACCTGCCATTGTCAGTTCCGAATCGTTAAGTATGTTGCAGGATTTTCTTTGCACACACAGATACAAGGAATTTCGCGACCAAGCCAACGCACTGCGGGCACCTTTTATTCTGCAAACAATCATATCCACCCCTACTTCCGTGAAATACTATAATGGAGGGCGATTGATAAAGTCTGCGGAAAACGACAGTACAGGGACCACCTCGACCACTTATTCGTATGACGATAAAGGACAGCTCGTCTCCACCCTGGCACTTACCATGAAGAACGGGCAGCCAGGCAATGAAATACAGACGAATAGATTATACGACCCGCAAGGTCACTGCATCTTTGAGGTACAAACGAATCCGAAAACCAAAACGGATCTCTACCGGCGGACACGCCGCATCGGTACCGATGGAAGTATTGAGAGTGATTCGCTCAAGTATGCAGACGGAAGAGTCGTCATAAGCTCCTACAATAAACGGGGATTATTGACCGAAACCAAAGAATATAATAAGAACGGAGAACTTCAGGCATACACCGCCAACAAATATGATGATAAAGGAAGATTGGTTTCATCCCAACATCAAAACTTGCTTTTTGCCAATTCTCCGGATCAGGTTATTTCACAAAAAGATGCTTATGAATACGATAAATACGGTTATCTATCGCAGATTGTCTACCAACGGATTTTGGGTAATAACCAAAAAACGTCCGGATGCCTGACTTGCCTGTATGATAAATACGGGAACCGGATTGACGGCAATTCTTATTATGAATATGACAATACGGGCCAATGGATCTGCCGGACCAACCGCGATCACCCGAAAGAGGTGGAACGTATACAGTACATTTACAAATAAAGTAAGATGCTGTGAACATTTTGCAGAAGGCTTCTGTTATTATAGTATAACAAGCCAATTAAAACTTGTAACATTATGAATACTATATTAATGTCTTTAATTATGATGACCATGACTTACGAAATGCCTAAACTTCCTTACGCAAACAATGCGTTGGAACCTGTAATCAGTCAGCAAACAATAGATTTCCATTACGGAAAACATCTACAAACGTATGTAAATAATCTGAATAGCCTCGTACCCGGAACAGAATATGAAGGTAAAACGGTAGAAGAAATCGTTGCAACCGCACCGGACGGAGCTATATTCAATAACGCCGGACAAGTATTGAATCACAATCTGTACTTCCTGCAATTTGCCCCGAAACCCTCAAAGAAGGAACCAGCAGGCAAACTGGGAGAAGCCATCAAACGTGACTTCGGTAGCTTTGAAAACTTCAAGAAAGAATTCAACGCAGCAGCAGTCGGATTGTTCGGTTCAGGATGGGCCTGGCTATCCGTTGGGAAAGATGGTAAACTGAAAATCACGAAAGAAGCCAACGGCAGCAATCCGGTACGTGCCGGTTTGAAACCGCTTCTCGGATTTGACGTTTGGGAACACTCCTATTATCTGGATTATCAGAACCGCCGCGCCGACCACGTAAATGCCCTGTGGGACATCATCGACTGGGATGTGGTTGAAAAAAGAATGTAACCGGATTTACTAGCAAAACTATACTTATGAAAAAGGTCGTTGTGTTTTCACAGCGACCTTTTTTACAGACTAAAAAAACAAACTTTTATTGTATATCAAACGCATTAGTTGTATTTTTGCAACCCATAAACTAGCATAACAAACAATTATGGTACTATATAAAAGAAAAGAGATACGATATATTGTCTCCATTGCCGTTCTTCTTTTCTTCCCCCTTTTCTGTAACGCTGCCGCCACAGAAGAACCAGAGGAAGAGATCCTGTTCATTACCTCATACAATTCTGACACTAAATATACCTACGATAACATCAGCACATTTATAGAAACCTACACCCAATTGGGAGGAAGATACTCGACCATTGTAGAAAACATGAATGCGACGGATTTAACGCAGGCGCACCAATGGAAAAAAACATTAACCGATATTTTAGACAAACATCCGAAAGCTAAATTAGTGATTCTTTTGGGTGGTGAAGCATGGAGCAGTTTCCTTCATCTTGAAGATGAGAAATATAAGCAGCTTCCTGTTTTCTGCGCAATGGCATCACGCAACGGCATCCGTATTCCGGAGGATTCAATCGATATGCGGAACTATAATCCTGTAAGTATCAACTTAACGGAACGAATGAAGGAGTACAACGTAAAATACTGTGATACATACGAATATAATATCAGCAAAGATATCGAAATGATACAAGATTTCTATCCGAACACAGAGCACCTGGTATTTGTATCGGATAATACCTATAACGGACTTGCCGAACTGGCATGGTTCAAGAAAAACCTGCAACATTTCCCGCAGTTATCCATCACCTATATTGACGGCCGCATCCACACACTCGATATGGCTGCCAATCAATTGCGCAATCTTCCCAGAAACACAGCAATGCTTCTTGGTATCTGGAGAATTGACAGCCGGGGGATCACTTACATGAACAACTCCGTTTATGCTTTTTCCAAAGCCAATCCACTCCTGCCTGTGTTCAGTATGACTTCCACCGCAATAGGCTATTGGGCCATCGGAGGATATGTCCCGCAATATGAAGGAGTGGGAAAAAATATGGGAGAATATGCTTACCGCTTTTTAGACCAGAAGGAAACGGGTATCAGCAGCATCAATATCTTACCCAACCGATATAAATTTGACGCGAAGAAACTAAAGGAATGGGGATTTGAAAACAAGAAGTTGCCTGTCAACTCAATGGTTATCAATCAGCCTATCCCCTTCTTTGTAGCCTACAAGACAGAAGTGCAATTTATCCTGATTATCTTCCTCGTATTAGTAGGAAGTCTGATGATTTCCCTGTATTACTATTACCGGACGAAAATCCTGAAAAATCACCTTGAAAGAACCACGCAACAATTGCGGGAAGATAAAAAGAAACTGGAAGAGTCTGAAATCGAATTACGTGACGCCAAAGAGCGCGCCGAAGAAGCTAATCAATTAAAAAGTGCTTTTGTCTCGAATATGAGCCATGAGATACGGACACCTTTAAACGCAATTGTCGGTTTCTCCAGCCTGATTATCGGTTCGGTAGAGCAGAATGATGAATTGAAAGAATATGCGGATATCGTCCAGACTAATTCCAATTTATTGCTCCAACTGATTAGCGATGTACTGGATATATCACGCCTGGAATCAGGAAAACTGCAATTCAACTATGAATGGTGCGAGCTGGTGAACCATTGCCAGAATATGATTACTCTCACCAACCGGAACAAGACAGTGGATGTAGACATCAAACTCCAAATGCCTAAGGAGCCTTACATGCTCTACACGGACCCGTTGCGTCTGCAACAGATTATTATCAACCTGCTGAATAATGCCTTGAAATTCACTCCTGCCGGAGGAAGTATCACGCTGGATTATGAAGTGGACGAAGAAAAGCAATGTATGCTGTTCTCGGTGACAGATACCGGCACGGGAATCCCCGAAGATAAACAGGAACTCGTATTCCAACGTTTCGAAAAGCTGAATGAATTCGTGCAGGGTACAGGGTTGGGACTGGCTATCTGCAAACTGACCATCCAATATATGGGAGGTGATATATGGATTGACAAGAGTTACAAAAATGGTGCCCGATTTATCTTTTCTCATCCCATCAAAAAACAGGAATCAACAGAAAAATGAAAAAAAATCGACTGATTTAGTGTTTTTCTGTTTCTTTTTCGCTTACTTTGCTCCCGTAAAGACAAAGGGGTGCCCCATGAGGGGCTGAGATTATACCCTAGGAACCTGAGGCAGTTAATACTGACGTAGGGATTGTGTTTCTTCTTATCGCCTTTCCATTTAAGCACGCTCTTTGTATTTACTTTCAACTTATTTATTCTGATAGGACAATGAAAGTACAAGTGAACAACAAAGAGGTGGAAACGTCTCCTGACTCTACCCTTACGCAACTGACAGCACAGCTCGAACTTCCGGTTCAAGGCATTGCTATCGCCGTAAACAACAAAATGATTCCCCGTACCGAATGGGAGTGTTTCATTCTACACGAGAACGACAACCTGGTGATTATCAAAGCTGCTTGTGGAGGATAAGGAGATGATTAGTCTACAATTTATCACGCATCAGACCGAACAGTATTCGTACCTCGAATCGGCACGTATGGCACTCGAAGGCGGATGCAAATGGATCCAGCTACGTATGAAAGACGCTCCTCTCGAAGAAGTGGAAGCAGTAGCCCTGCAACTGAAGCCGCTTTGCAAAGAGCACGAAGCAATCCTGATTCTGGATGACCACGTCGAACTGACCAAAAAGCTGGAAGTGGACGGTGTACATCTAGGCAAAAAGGATATGCCTATCGACCAGGCCCGCCAAATACTTGGTGAAGCCTTTATTATCGGCGGCACTGCAAACACTTTCGAAGATGTGGTACAGCACTATCGTGCCGGAGCCGATTATCTCGGCATTGGTCCTTTCCGGTTTACTACCACTAAAAAGAATCTAAGCCCTGTACTGGGTTTGGAGGGCTATTCTTCTATTCTTTCACAGATGAAGGAAGCGAATATCGAAATCCCCGTTGTAGCTATCGGGGGAATCACTTTTGAGGATATTCCTGCCATACTTCATACAGGAGTAAATGGAATAGCCCTGTCAGGAACTATTCTCGGAGCAGATAATCCGGTAGAAGAAACACGTAGAATCATTGAAAGTGATCTATAATTTGTCAAATGATAAATGGAATTTTAATTCAGACAGAAGAACAAAAGAACATAAAAGCTGCACTTAGATAATTATTTCTACTGTTTTATTTTTGTTCTTATGTTCTTCTGTCTCAAAAAATCAGCATTTAAATAATCAACTAAAATATATAGAATGGAAAAGTTAGTAATTGCGGGACGCGAATTTAGCTCCCGTCTTTTTCTGGGAACAGGAAAATTCAATTCCAATGAAGTAATGGAACAAGCTATTCTGGCTTCGGGTACGGAAATGGTAACTGTTGCCATGAAACGAATCGACATGGATAACAAAGAGGACGACATGCTGAAACATATTATTCATCCGAATATTCAGTTATTGCCCAACACCTCCGGTGTACGTAACGCGGAAGAAGCTGTTTTCGCCGCACAACTGGCTCGCGAAGCTTTTGGAACAAACTGGCTGAAACTGGAAATTCATCCGGACCCGCGCTATCTGCTCCCCGACTCTATCGAAACACTGAAAGCTACGGAAGAACTGGTGAAACTGGGCTTTATCGTGTTACCTTATTGCCAGGCTGACCCTGTACTCTGCAAACGGCTGGAAGAAGCAGGCGCAGCTACCGTTATGCCGCTCGGTGCACCCATCGGTACGAACAAAGGATTGCAGACAAAAGAATTCCTGCAAATCATTATCGAACAGGCAGGTATCCCGGTGGTAGTGGATGCCGGTATCGGCGCGCCAAGCCATGCTGCCGAAGCAATGGAACTGGGAGCTTCCGCTGTATTAGTGAATACTGCAATAGCCGTTGCCGGAAATCCGGTAGAAATGGCTAAAGCATTCAAAGCAGCTACAGAAGCCGGAAGACAGGCTTACGAAGCAGGATTAGGATTACAAGCCATCGACTTCGTAGCAGAAGCAAGTTCACCTCTAACGGCTTTTCTTGATTAAAACAAATAAACTATGGAACAAAAAATAAAATTCCCCCGCTCGCAGAAAGTCTATTTACCCGGTAAACTTTATCCGAATATCCGCGTTGCCATGCGGAAAGTGGAGCAAGTGCCCAGTGTCAGCTTTGAAGGCGAAGAAAAGATAGCAACACCAAATCCGGAAATATATGTATATGATACCAGCGGACCGTTCAGTGATGCAGAAATGAACATTGACCTCAAAAAAGGACTGCCCCGCATGCGTGAAGAATGGATCGTGAGTCGTGGTGACGTGGAACAGTTGCCTGAAATTACTTCGGAATACGGACAAATGAGAAGAGATGATAAAAGTCTCGATCACTTACGTTTCGAACACATCGCCCTGCCCTACCGTGCTAAAAAAGGAGAAACAATCACCCAAATGGCGTATGCCAAAAGAGGAATTATCACTCCTGAAATGGAATACGTAGCGATCCGCGAAAATATGAATTGTGAGGAACTGGGAATTAAAACTCACATTACCCCCGAATTTGTTCGTCAGGAGATTGCGGAGGGACGTGCTGTACTACCGGCCAACATCAACCACCCGGAAGCTGAACCGATGATTATCGGACGTAACTTCCTTGTAAAAATCAATACGAACATCGGAAATTCGGCTACTACCTCCAGCATTGATGAAGAAGTGGAGAAAGCACTGTGGAGCTGCAAATGGGGTGGAGACACGTTGATGGATCTTTCCACAGGAGAAAACATCCATGAAACACGTGAATGGATTATCCGTAATTGTCCCGTACCAGTAGGCACTGTTCCTATTTATCAGGCACTTGAAAAAGTGAATGGCATAGTGGAAGACCTCACCTGGGAAATCTACCGGGACACATTGATTGAACAATGTGAACAAGGGGTCGATTACTTTACCATCCATGCAGGGATTCGCCGTCATAATGTTCATCTTGCCGATAATCGCTTGTGCGGCATTGTCAGCCGTGGAGGAAGTATTATGAGTAAATGGTGCCTCGTACACGATCAGGAAAGTTTCTTATACGATCATTTTGACGATATCTGTGATATTCTGGCACAATATGACGTAGCCGTGTCATTAGGTGACGGACTTCGTCCGGGTTCTATCTACGACGCAAACGATGAAGCGCAGTTTGCCGAACTCGATACCATGGGAGAGCTGGTGCTCCGTGCCTGGGATAAAAATGTTCAGGCATTTATTGAAGGCCCCGGACACGTTCCGATGCATAAAATTAAAGAGAACATGGAACGTCAGATTGAAAAATGCCATGACGCCCCTTTCTACACGCTCGGCCCGTTGGTGACGGATATTGCTCCCGGATACGACCATATCACTTCTGCTATCGGTGCCGCACAAATCGGATGGTTGGGGACGGCTATGCTTTGTTATGTCACCCCGAAAGAACACCTTGCCTTACCTGATAAAGAAGACGTACGCGTAGGAGTTATTACCTACAAGATAGCCGCTCATGCCGCTGACCTGGCAAAAGGACACCCGGGTGCACAGGTACGCGACAACGCATTGAGTAAAGCTCGCTATGAGTTCCGCTGGAAAGACCAGTTCGACCTGTCTCTCGATCCGGAACGGGCGCAGACCTATTTCCGTGCAGGACACCATATCGATGGAGAATATTGTACGATGTGCGGACCTAATTTCTGTGCAATGAGATTGTCACGCGATTTAAAGAAAAGTGCCAAAGGCAATAAATAATGAGTGGGGAGAAACAAAACGTCGGGCCACTGACCTACCTCTCTCCCCTCATTTTAATTTTCAATTTTTAATTTATAATTGAATAAAATGTTCTCAGACGAATTAGAAAAAATATCCTGGGAAGAGACGACAAAAGCCATCTATTCCAAAACAGATGCTGACGTACGCCGTGCGTTGGGTAAAAAAGAGCATCTGGATGTCAACGACTTTATGGCGCTGATTTCACCTGCCGCCACTCCTTATCTGGAAGTGATGGCACGCCTTAGTCAGAAATATACAATGGAACGGTTCGGTAAGACAATCTCTATGTTTGTACCGCTCTACCTGACTAATTCATGTACCAATTCCTGTGTCTATTGCGGTTTTCACATCAGCAATCCGATGAAGAGAACGATATTGACAGAGGAAGAGATTGTCAATGAATACAAAGCCATCAAACGGTTGGCTCCTTTTGAGAATCTACTGCTTGTAACCGGTGAAAACCCGGCCGCAGCAGGTGTCCCATACATTGCCCGGGCGTTGGATTTGGCAAAGCCTTATTTCAGCAACCTACAAATTGAAGTAATGCCTCTTAAAGCGGAAGAATACAAGGAGCTAACCAATCATGGCCTGAACGGAGTGATCTGTTTTCAAGAGACTTACCATAAAGCAAATTACAAAACGTATCATCCAAGAGGCATGAAGTCAAAATTCGAATGGCGTGTAAACGGCTTCGACCGCATGGGACAGGCAGGTGTACACAAGATTGGTATGGGTGTCCTGATCGGCCTGGAGGAATGGAGAACCGACGTAACGATGATGGCTTATCATCTGCGTTATTTACAGAAACATTACTGGAAAACGAAATACAGCGTAAACTTCCCGCGTATGCGCCCGTCTGAAAACGGCGGATTCCAGCCGAATGTAGTCATGAATGACCGGGAACTCGCCCAACTTACATTCGCCATGCGAATCTTCGACCATGATGTAGATATCTCTTATTCTACCCGTGAGAGCGCAGAAATCCGAAACCACATGGCAACACTTGGCGTAACCACCATGAGTGCGGAAAGTAAAACTGAACCGGGAGGATATTTCAGTTATCCTCAAACCCTGGAACAATTTCACGTAAGTGATGAGCGAAAGGCGGTTGAAGTGGAACGTGATTTGAAAAAACTGGGTCGTGAACCCGTCTGGAAAGATTGGGATCAGTCTTTTGATTTTAAAAGATAAACAGATGCGATACGACAGACAAATTATACTTCCCGAAGTCGGAGAAGAAGGTCAGAAGAAACTGCAGGAAGCCAAAGTGCTTATTGTAGGCATGGGAGGGCTGGGCTCTCCCATCGCCCTCTACCTGACAGGTGCAGGTGTGGGATGCCTGGGACTGGTAGATGATGACTTGGTAAGCATCACCAACCTACAACGACAAGTGCTCTATTCCGAAAAGGAATTAGGTAAACCAAAAGCTATCTGTGCTGCGGAACGGCTCTCCGCTCTCAACAGTGAAATCGAAATACACCCCTACGCTGCCCGGCTGACGAAAGACAATGCGTATGATATCATTCAGGAATATGATATAGTGGTGGATGGCTGCGACAACTTTGCCACCCGCTACCTGATTAACGACATTTGCATTGAACAGAAAAAGCCCTACGTATATGGTGCTATCTGCGGTTTTGAAGGACAGGTTTCTGTATTCAACTACGGAAATCAAAAGAAAAACTACCGGGATCTTTATCCCGATGAAGAAGAAATGCAACGGATGCCTCCTCCGCCCAAAGGAGTGATGGGGGTTACTCCTGCCATTGTAGGGAGCATTGAAGCTACGGAAGTATTGAAAATAATCTGTGGCTTTGGTGATGTTTTAGCCGGCGAACTATGGACAATTGACCTGCGGACACTGCAATCTAACAAATTTTCACTATAAAGGTTGGTTTCTGACATAGTTAATTAGTAACTTTGCTAAACAATCCAATTTTAACAAAAGAAATGAAACTAATTGTAGTTACCACCCCTACTTTCTTCGTCGAAGAAGATAAGATTATTACCGCTCTTTTCGAAGAGGGGCTGGATGTCCTACATCTTAGAAAGCCGGAGACTCCGGCTATGTATTCGGAACGGCTATTGACACTTATTCCGGATAAATATCACCGTCGCATCGTTACACATGAGCATTTTTATCTAAAAGAAGAATTCAACCTGATGGGAATTCACCTGAATGCGCGTAACCCCAAAGAACCGCATGATTATTATGGTCATATCAGTTGTTCCTGCCATTCAGTGGAGGAGGTAAAAAACAGAAAGCACTTTTACGACTATGTTTTTATGAGCCCTATCTATGACAGTATCTCTAAAGTGAATTACTATTCAACATACACTGCCGAAGAGTTACGCGAAGCACAAAGAGCCAAGATTATCGACTCGAAAGTGATGGCATTGGGAGGTATCAATGAAGACAATTTATTGGAGATTAAGGATTTCGGTTTCGGAGGGGCTGTCGTCTTAGGAGATCTCTGGAATAGATTCGACGCTTGTCAGGACCAAAATTATTTAGCCGTAATCGAGCATTTCAAAAAGCTGAAGAAACTATCAGATTAATAAATATAGCCGATCATAAAACTAACTGGTTATGCTTCCTCATTTTATCCAATAAGAGAAGTGTTTTTCCCAATTATGAAATATTAAA
>NC_021017.1:223966-241450 GCF_000210075.1 Bacteroides xylanisolvens XB1A | reverse complement strand
GCCGTTGCGAATTACCTTCTGCAACGGCTCTCTATTTTTTCAGTGTTTTCTTATCAGAACTTATATCCTACAACAATAGAAAAGTTCATGTTTTTAGGATTACCAAATTTCTGCACATCAACCAAACCGAATTGACCATCCAAACCTGCAATGATTCTACCAAATTCCAATGCAACTCCTACGCCAAGACCTGCATCAAAACGCTTCAAAGCATCATCACCAAAAGTATCAACTTTACGTTCTGTATCGTTTCCTAAATCAAATTTTGTTTTACCAGCAATACCACAAGCAAAATAAGGACCTGCATTAACTACAAGATTCGTATTATCTGCAACATTAAAACGTGCAGCAGCCATTACCGGTAATTCCAAATACATTGCATTAATGCTATTTCCATCTTTCTTTGCACCTTTACTAGTCAAGAATAATGAAGGCTGCAATGACCATGTATCATTAAAAGCATATTCAAAACCTCCTCCAAGCTTAAAGCCAACTTTTGCATTCAGATCAAGATCACCTGTATAATTACTAAAGTTCATCCCTACCTTGGCATTCCAACCTGTAATTTGAGAAAAACCTGCTACTGAAATCAGCGCAAATAAAACAAACAAAACACTCTTCTTCATAATTTTAAAGTTTTAAATTAATACTAAAGGTTTTTATTGACCTTATTGTTTAACAATGCAAATGTATAATTGTAATTTGTATTAAACAACTTTTTCGTTAACAAGTGCGTAATTTATAGAGATTATACATAAAAAAAGGGAATTCCCTATTTTTGAGAACTCCCTTTCCTATTTTGTTGAATTACTTTTCTTCTTATCAGAATGCGTAGTGGAAACCAATTGAAAGGTCTTCGCTAGTAAGATTAAGTCCGAATGAATGCTTAATAGGAGCATAATCCTCATCATAATCCATATTTCTCCGATAACCCAAGAAACCATACTTAGCTATAAAAGAGAAATTGTCATTCAACTTAACTGCGATTCCCGGTCTCAAACCGACTTGACCTCTTTTAAAAGTATCTCCATCTTTCACTTTATCAAAACCGATTGAAGCGGTTCCATCTAAGAATAAACGCACAATACCACTTTCATAATAAGAGAAACGGATATACGGAGCAAAGTCAAATGAATTCATAGAAACTTTGTTTGCATACTCATGTCCATACGCTAATTCAGCACCCAGCGCCCATGTTTCATTAAAGTTGTATCCGATTTCCGGAGCAATTTTAAAAGAAGTAGTGTTGCCTGTGCTGTTACGCCAAACGTTCAAAGATCCGCCTACGTAAATGTCTTGTGCTTTTACAGCGATAGTTGCTAACATCACAACTACCAATAATAAACCCTTTTTCATTTTCTTTGTTTTTTAAATTAAACGTTAGACCCCAATTCGGTCGATTGATTTCTGGGTGCAAATGTAAAGCAGTTTTTATGAACAAACAAACATTTAGTTAGTTTTTTATAATAAACACCAAATAAATGTTTAACGGAGACTCTGTACATCATATTATATAGCAACACAAAATTCTTGCTATCGATTCTTATTCAAATATATTGCATGTAGTGAGTGTTGTCATACCATAATAAGCCAAAGGATTTAAGAAGTAATGAGGACTGTTTCTTTAAGATTTAGTATCTTTGACGGGTGGTAAGCCTTTCAGCCATCAGACACAGACGCGTTTGACTGACATTGTATAGTGTAAAATGCTTCGTTATTATGAAAGTAAAGGCAATAAAACAGTTAGTTTAAACGATTGGGTATGTCAATAGAAATAAAGTATTTCGAGAACAGAAAAGATTGGCGAAAGTGGTTGAATGACAACTTTGAGACTGCCAATGAAGTTTGGTTTGTATTTCCCAGCAAGTCTTCAGGCGAAAAAAGTATCACATACAACGACGCTGTTGAAGAAGCTCTTTGTTTCGAGTGGATTGACAGTACGATAAAATCGCTCGACAAAGAACATAAAATTCAGCATTTCACACCCAGAAACCCTAAAAGTACCTATTCGCAAGCTAACAAAGAAAGACTTAAGTGGCTATTGGAAAATAAAATGATACACCCCAAATTTGAGGATAAAATACGAAATGTATTATCTGATCCTTTCATTTTCCCCAATGATATAATTGAAAGATTGAAGGAAGATAAGACAATATGGGAAAATTATCTCCATTTTTCCGACGCATATAAACGTATCCGAATTGCATACATTGAAGCAGCCAGAAAACGACCTGAAGAATTTGAAAAGCGATTAAACAACTTTATCAATAAAACGAAAGAAAATAAAAAGATCACAGGATTTGGCGGAATAGAGAAATACTATTAATCCCAACTAAAAATCAATGATAATCTAAAATAAAATAGACTGCAAATACTTTCACAAGTATTTACAGCCTATTTATCAGATAGTTAAGTACCTAACCAGCGTATTTGACTATCCTTCTATCGCTGCCTGAGCGGCCGCCAGTCTGGCAATCGGCACTCTAAATGGAGAACAACTAACGTAGTTCAGACCTACCCGATGACAGAACTTCACAGAAGAAGGCTCACCACCATGTTCACCACAGATACCACATTTCAAATCCGGACGGATAGCACGGCCTTTTTCTGTCGCCATACGTACCAGCTGTCCCACACCATTCTGGTCGAGAACCTGGAACGGGTCTACTTTCAAAATCTTCTTTTCCAGATAAACAGGAAGGAAAGAAGCTATATCATCACGAGAATAACCGAAGGTCATCTGCGTCAAGTCATTTGTACCGAATGAGAAGAACTCGGCAGAAGAAGCAATACGGTCGGCAGTCAAAGCAGCACGCGGGATCTCGATCATTGTACCTACTTTGAAGTCAATACTATCTCCTACTTCCTCAAACAATTTCTTAGCTTCCGAGCGAATCACATTTTCCTGCTCCTTGAATTCATACAAGATACCGGTTAACGGAACCATGATTTCCGGATGAGTTTCCACTCCTTCTTTCTTCAGTTCCAATGCAGCACCCAAAATTGCACGTGTCTGCATTTGAGTAATTTCAGGATAAGTATTACCTAAACGGCAACCACGGTGACCCAACATCGGGTTATGTTCACACAGTGATTCTACACGTTGCTGGATATATTGCAGGCTTACACCCATCGTATCCGCCATTTCCTGCTGTCCCTTCAAATCGTGAGGAACGAACTCATGCAAAGGAGGATCGAGCAAACGAACGGTCACCGGGCAACCAGCCATTGCTTTAAAGATACCTTTGAAGTCTTCTTGTTGATATGGAAGAATCTTAGCCAATGCTTTCCGACGTCCTTCTGCATTTTCCGCCAGGATCATTTCACGCATTGCTTTGATCTTTTCGCCTTCGAAGAACATGTGTTCTGTACGGCAAAGGCCGATACCTACTGCACCGAAGTTACGTGCAACTTCCGCATCATGAGGAGTATCCGCATTGGTACGTACCTGCAAACGAGTATATTTATCAGCCAGTGTCATCAATTCGGCAAAGTCGCCGGAAAGCTCTGCTGCTTTCGTTTCTACCTTACCATTATATACTACACCTGTACTTCCGTTCAAAGAGATATAGTCACCTTCTTTCAGCAATACCCCATCAATCTCTACCGTACGGTTTTTATAATCAATATTCAATGCACCTGCACCCGATACGCAGCATTTACCCATACCACGAGCCACAACAGCCGCGTGAGAAGTCATACCGCCACGAGCCGTAAGAATACCTTCGGCCACTGCCATACCGGCCAAGTCTTCTGGAGAAGTTTCGATACGCACCATCACCACACGTTTACCGGCAGCATGCCATTCGGCAGCGTCATCAGCAAAGAATACGATCTGACCGGTTGCAGCACCCGGAGAAGCCGGAAGACCACGGGTCAACACTTTGGCTTTCTTCAAAGCATCCTTATCGAATACAGGGTGGAGCAATTCATCAAGTTTATTCGGTTCCACGCGCATCAAAGCAGTCTTTTCGTCAATCATACCCTGACGGAGCAAGTCCATAGCAATCTTTACCATGGCAGCACCTGTACGCTTACCGTTACGTGTCTGGAGGAACCAGAGTTTACCTTCCTGTACGGTGAACTCCATGTCCTGCATATCTTTATAATGATTTTCCAGTTTAGTCTGAAGAGCATCCAGTTCTTTATAGATTTCCGGCATTGCTTCTTCCATTGAAGGGAATTTAGCAGCACGAACATCTTCGGTAATGCCAGCCAATACAGCCCAACGTTGAGAACCAATCTTAGTGATCTGCTGTGGAGTACGGATACCTGCCACTACATCTTCACCTTGTGCGTTAATCAGGTATTCACCATTGAAAAGATCTTCGCCTGTACCGGCATCTCGTGAGAAACAAACACCTGTAGCCGATGTATCACCCATATTACCGAACACCATAGCCTGTACATTGACAGCTGTACCCCATTCATCAGGTATACCTTCCATCTTACGATAAAGAATAGCGCGTTCATTCATCCATGAATCAAATACAGCACAGATAGCTCCCCAAAGTTGTTCGTATGCACAAGTCGGGAAATCTTTTCCGGTCTGTTCTTTTACAGCGGCCTTGAATTTCTTTACGAGTTCCTGCAAGTCTTCCACTTTCAACTCGTTATCCAGTTCTACCCCTTTCGCTTTCTTCACCTCTTCGATGATAGCTTCGAACGGGTCAATATCATCTTTATTGGTAGGCTTCATGCCCAACACAACGTCACCGTACATCTGTACAAAACGACGGTAAGAGTCCCATGCAAAACGTGCATTACCCGTTTTACGGATAATACCTTCCACCACTTCATCATTCAATCCGAGGTTCAGGATCGTATCCATCATACCCGGCATAGATGCGCGTGCACCGGAACGTACAGATACCAACAAAGGATTTTCAACATCACCGAATTTAGATTTCATCAACGCTTCCACATGAGCGATCGCTTTTACAACTTCATCTTTCAGCAACTCAACCACTTTATCACGTCCTAACGTATTGTATTCCGTACAAACATCTGTAGTTATTGTGAATCCGGGAGGGACAGGAATTCCGATTAAATTCATTTCAGCAAGGTTGGCTCCCTTACCACCGAGCAAATTCTTCATGTCAGCCTTTCCTTCTGCCTGACCATTACCAAAGGTATAAACTCTTTTTTTATCCATAATATTGTGTTTAAAGTTACATTATGACTTTTTTCTGTTCGCAAATCTAAGGATATTTCGCAAACTTGAAAACTTTTTGCGAAAAAACTTTCTATCAAAATGCAATTTCGACATTACAATCCGGAATATTTCTGTATACCCGAATTTTTTCCAAAAAAAATACCTACTTTTGCAAAGTAATTATTAGACTGGTGTAAAAGTGGCAAGAAAGAAAAAAGAGCTTCCCTTATTGGAGAAGGTAACAATCATGGATGTGGCTGCCGAAGGAAAAGCCATCGCAAAAGTAAACGACCTGGTGATTTTTGTTCCCTATGTAGTGCCGGGTGATGTTGTAGACCTGCAAATCAAGCGTAAAAAGAATAAATATGCCGAAGCTGAAGCGGTGAAGTTTCACGAGCTGTCGCCCAATCGCGCTGTTCCTTTCTGCCAACATTATGGCGTATGCGGTGGCTGCAAGTGGCAAGTGCTCCCCTATTCAGAGCAGATCAGATATAAGCAAAAGCAAGTGGAAGATAATTTGAGACGTATCGGAAAGATCGAACTTCCCGAGATTTCTCCGATTCTCGGTTCTGACAAAACGGAGTTTTACAGAAACAAACTGGAATTCACCTTTTCAAATAAGCGCTGGTTGACAAACGAGGAAGTTCGTCAGGACGTGAAATACGATCAGATGAATGCGGTAGGTTTCCACATTCCGGGAGCATTCGACAAAGTACTGGCTATTGNNNTGCTGGTTGCAGGATGATATATCCAACCGCATCCGGAACGCAGTACGTGACTACGCTTACGAACACGATTATTCTTTCATCAATCTGCGCACACAGGAAGGTATGCTGCGGAATATGATTATACGCACATCTTCCACAGGGGAACTGATGGTAATCGTCATTTGCAAGATTACAGAAGATCACGAAATGGAACTGTTCAAGCAATTACTCCAATTCGTAGCGGACTCTTTCCCCGAAATCACTTCGCTTCTATACATTATTAATAATAAGTGCAACGATACCATCAACGATTTGGACGTTCACGTATTTAAAGGGAAAGACCACATCTTTGAAGAAATGGAAGGCTTGCGTTTCAAGGTCGGCCCGAAATCATTCTATCAGACTAACTCGGAACAGGCTTATAATTTATATAAGATAGCCCGTAACTTTGCCGGATTAACAGGAAACGAACTGGTATATGACCTTTATACAGGAACAGGAACAATTGCCAATTTCGTTTCACGCCAAGCCCGCCAGGTGATCGGTATTGAATACGTGCCGGAAGCTATTGAAGACGCAAAGGTGAATGCAGAAATCAATGATATCAAGAACGCAATTTTTTATGCCGGTGATATGAAAGATATGCTGACGCAGGATTTCATCAATCAGCATGGGCGCCCCGACGTAATCATCACAGACCCTCCCCGTGCCGGTATGCACCAGGATGTGATTGATGTCATTTTGTTTGCGGAACCGAAACGAATTGTATATGTTAGTTGTAATCCTGCTACTCAAGCGCGGGATCTGCAATTACTGAATGAAAAGTATAAGGTGAAGGCTGTTCAGCCCGTAGATATGTTCCCTCACACTCATCACGTAGAAAATGTGGTGTTGCTGAAACTTCGATAAAGAGTTCACCACAGATTACACAGATTAGCACAGATTATAATAATCAGTAATAAAAATCTGTGTTAATCTGTGTAATCTGTGGTGAAAAATAAATTCTCAAAAGAAAAAAGAAATGAAAAAAAGACCTAGAAGAACTCCTGCTGAAAAAGCACGTGCTCAATATACCAATTATGCAGTCAAAGAGCCCATGGAATTAATGGAGTTCCTGGCTGCCAAGATGCCGGATGCAAGTCGCACGAAATTAAAATCGTTGTTAAGCAAGCGGGTCGTGTTTGTTGATAATGTGATAACCACGCAATTCAACTTTCCCCTTGAAGCAGGCATGAAAGTGAAAATTAGCAAGCAAAAGGGAAAGAAAGAATTTAATAACAGATTGCTGAAGATTGTATATGAAGACGCCTATATCATTGTCGTCGAAAAGATGCAGGGACTTCTATCCGTCAATACGGAGCGTCAGAAAGAGCGCACTGCCTACACGATACTGAATGAATATGTGCAACGCTCCGGACGTCAATTCCGTGTGTTTATCGTTCACCGCTTAGATAGAGATACTTCCGGTCTGATGATGTTTGCCAAAGATGAAAAAACGCAGCGGACACTACGCGACAACTGGCATGAGATAGTGACCGACCGCCGATATGTAGCCGTAGTGGAAGGTAGTATGGAAAAAGACTATGATACGGTCGTTTCCTGGCTGACTGATAAAACGCTTTACGTAAGTTCCAGTGAATATGATGACGGTGGATCAAAATCTATTACCCACTATAAGACAATCAAACGCGCTAACGGATATTCTCTGTTGGAACTCGATTTGGAAACTGGCCGAAAGAATCAGATTCGTGTACACATGCAGGATTTAGGCCATCCTATTATCGGCGACGGAAGATATGGAAGAGAAGATTCTCCCAACCCTATCGGACGATTGGCACTCCATGCCTTCAAACTTTGTTTCTATCATCCGGTAACGGGAGATTTAATGGAGTTCGAGACGCCTTATCCGGCGGAATTTAAGAAGTTGTTTTTGAAAAAATAAATTCCTATATTCAAAAAACAAAGCCAGAATCATGATTGACTCTGGCTTTATTTTTAATCTTTATCACTGTTTTATTGACGACGCATATAGAATGGCTGTCCATCTATTCTATCCCTAAAATCCCGCCAATTATTATACCATGTTCCACTAAAGGTTCTATCGGTAGCTTCCGCACCCCAAATATAGGCATAAGTGCCATCACCATAAAAATATAATTCCATTGAATTATATCCTCCATCAATCCATCTCCACTCAAAAACCAAATAATTCGGATCACCGGCAGAACCAATTGTTCCTTGATTTCTCGCGTTAAAAGTCATAAGCGTACCTCTTCCCCAGGTATATGCCCCGAAATCAATCTCTTCATTCGTATACCACTCACCAGGCAGATTAAATTCTGTCTCGTCTTCACTTTCACACGAAGTAAAGCCAACCAATAAAGTCAGCATCATCAAGATACCCGCATATTTCTTTATCATTTCCATAATTCTCTAGTTTATTGCGTTTATTAATACAAAATTAGCGTTTTTTATTTACTATACATTACAAGCCACAAGTTTTTTGTACCTTTGCAAAGATAATATTAAAATTTCCACATGAAACTTCTTTGGCTTGATTTAAATAGTTCGTACGCTCATTCTTCGTTGGCATTACCTGCCTTACATGCCCAAATAGCAAATAATACAGACATTGAATGGTGTACGGTTTCCGCCACGATCAATGAAAACACCGGCAGTGTCGTCAATCAAATCTACCGCCATCAACCGGATATCATTGCAGCTACCAATTGGCTATTCAATCATGAGCAACTCCTGCACATCGTTTCACGCGCAAAAGCATTACTACCTCACTGCTGTGTTATACTCGGAGGTCCCGAGTTTTTAGGAGATAATGAAGCTTTCTTATATAAGAACAAATTTGTAAGCGGAGTGTTTCGCGGAGAAGGCGAAGAAGTATTTCCATTATGGTTAAAAGTGTGGAATCAGCCAAGAAAGGAATGGAAATCAATCACAGGACTTTGTTACCTGAATGAATCAGGAGAATATCAGGACAACGGACTTGCCCGTGTCATGAACTTTTCTGAATTGGTTCCTCCCGAAAAAAGCCGTTTCTTCAATTGGAGCAAACCATTTGTGCAGTTAGAAACTACCCGGGGATGTTTTAACACCTGTGCTTTTTGTGTCAGTGGAGGTGAAAAGCCAGTTCGTACCTTATCTCTCGAAGCAATCAAAGAACGTCTCGACGTGATACACGAACACGGAATCAAAAACGTGCGAGTACTGGATCGTACTTTCAATTACAATAATAAACGGGCAAAAGAGCTATTAAACTTATTCCGCGAATACCCGGACATCTGTTTCCATCTGGAAATTCATCCGGCACTACTTTCCGATGAACTCAAACAGGAATTAGCCACTCTGCCTAAAGGTCTGCTGCACCTGGAAGCCGGTATCCAAAGCCTTCGGGAAAACGTGCTTGAACAAAGTCGAAGAATAGGAAAACTCTCCAATGCTTTGGCCGGACTCCATTATCTATGTTCACTTGAAAACATGGAAACTCATGCCGACTTGATAGCCGGACTCCCACTCTACCATCTATCAGAGATTTTCGACGACGTCCGTACCTTAACCGAGTATGGCGCAGGAGAAATCCAACTGGAATCCCTGAAATTACTTCCGGGCACCGAAATGCGAAGAAGAGCGGACGAGTTAGGTATACAGTACTCTCCACTTCCTCCATACGAAGTACTCCAAACCCGTGAAATCACGGTAGATGAATTACAAACAGCCCATTATATGTCCCGCCTGTTAGACGGTTTCTATAACACTCCTACCTGGCGAAATATCACCCGTATACTAATTTTGGAGAACCCCCATTTTATACATGACCTACTCGACCATCTGGTCCGGACAGATGTCATCGACACTCCTCTTAGTCTGGAAAGAAGAGGATTAATCCTTTATGATTTCTGCAAGAATCATTATCCCGACTACCTGACACAAGTCAGTATTGCATGGATAGAAGCAGGTATGTCATTAAAAAAAGCTCCGGCAGAAAAAGTAAGAACCAAAAGACAGTTACCTCCTGAAAGTTGGGAAGTAGTATACGGTGCATACCGTGAAAATCTACGACTATGTTTCCTCCCTGTCGATGAAGAAGGACATGGCTACTGGTTTGGCTTTGAATCGGAAATTCAGAAGATACAACCCGTTTTCAAAGCTAGAACACTATCATAAACAAAAGAAAAGTATTCCCATATTATGTGAAATAATTACTATTCACTAATCGTTCAAAGCAGCATATCCTGTTTTTCACCGTCCATACAATAAACTTTACTAGCACAGTGTATGGACATTCGGAAATATCAATTGAATATTCTTTGTTTATTATTGTTCCCCTTATCCGCAGCAGGGCAAGAATGGAGCAAACAGGACTCATTGAGACTTCAGCAAATGTTGGAATCCGATCAGGAAATCAAGATAAACAGAAAGCTGATCGAAAAAGTAGAGCAAAAAATGTACTCTCGAAAACCATTTGTAGATTTTGATCCCACACTACCCACTTTAAAATCTTCCACAATCTTTTCGAAACCTTCTATTCACACATACAAGATGTTCCAAAAGCCAGGTTCCACCTTTTTACCCACTTATTCCTGGCTAAGAATAAACAAGAATCTTATTCTGCATAGTAAAAGCGACTTTGCAGAAAATTCCAATCATTTCCATATCCAAAGCCAAATGGAATATAAATTATCCTCCAGATGGTCTCTCGACATATATGGTTCACAAAACCTCGATACCCGAAGATACCGAGGGCTTCCCTCCGAAGTGGAACCAACCAAATTGGGAAGTAATGTCGTTTTCAAAATAAATAAAAACTGGAAAATCAAAACAGGGATGCAATACCAATATAATGCTATACGAAAAAGATGGGAATGGATACCTCAAGTTAGTGTTTCATACGAATGGTAAATCCTATTGATAATTGAGGATCGAAAAGTTTTAGAAAACAAGAAAGCATATTTTCCATTTATTCTCGTACCTTTGTCATACGATTAAATATGCTATCATAATGAAGAACTTTATCAAGGGATTCCGGTTTACTCCCTCCAATTATCCGGCCGAAGTAGAAGCAAAAATACAGAAATACAGGAAACAAGGTTACAAACTTCCTCCCCGTAAAGTACTCCGTACTCCCGAACAACTAGAAGGTATTCGGGAAAGTGCCAAAATCAATACTGCACTGTTGGACTATATTTCAGAAAATATTCGCGAAGGAATGTCTACTGAAGAGATTGATGTATTAGTATATGATTTCACCACCAGCCACGGCGCTATCCCTGCCCCACTCAACTACGAAGGATTTCCCAAAAGCGTCTGCACAAGTATCAACGAAGTTGTGTGCCACGGAATACCTAATAAAAATGAGATTCTGAAAAGCGGAGACATTATCAATGTGGACGTTTCTACCATTTACAAAGGATATTTCTCCGATGCATCCCGTATGTTTATGATTGGCGATGTCAATCCTGACATGCAAAGATTAGTACAAGTCACCAAAGAGTGCATGGAAATAGGTATTGCCGCCGCACAACCCTGGAAACAACTGGGTGATGTAGGCGCCGCCATCCAAGAACATGCAGAAAAGAACGGTTTCAGCGTGGTTCGTGATCTCTGCGGACATGGCGTAGGGATGCAATTCCATGAGGAACCGGACGTAGAGCATTTCGGCCGACGGGGTACGGGCATGATGATCGTACCGGGAATGACCTTTACCATCGAACCCATGATTAACATGGGAACCTACGAAGTCTTTATAGATGATGCCGACGGATGGACTGTCTGCACCGACGACGGACTACCTTCCGCCCAATGGGAAAACATGATTCTGATTACTGAAAACGGAAACGAAATTCTTACTTATTAATGGAATTAATTTTACTTATCGTTATTGCCGCATTAGTGATAGTCTTACTAATACTGTCACTTACAAAAGGTAATAATCAAACGCAAGCGGAACAACTGCAAACAGCTTTGCGCCAACAAATGCAGGAGAATCGCGAAGAACTGAATCGCAGCATCCGGGAACTCCGCCTGGAGATGACTCAAACGCTGAATCAGAATATGCAGCAATTGCAAGATGCATTGCACAAAAATATGTTGACTAACGGAGAGCTGCAGCGTCAGAAATTCGATATGATGGCCCGTCAACAGGAATCATTGATTAAATTGACCGAAAAGAGGTTGGATGACATGAGGACAATGGTGGAAGAAAAATTGCAAAAGACATTGAACGAACGCATTGGCCAATCATTTGAAATTGTCCGCTCACAACTTGAGAATGTGCAGAAAGGACTAGGCGAAATGAAATCTCTGGCTCAAGACGTAGGCGGATTAAAGAAGGTGTTGAGCAATGTAAAAATGCGTGGCACATTCGGCGAAGTTCAGTTAGGAGCATTATTAGAGCAGATGATGAGTCCAGAACAATACGACGCTAATGTAAAAACCAAGAAAAGCGGAACCGAATTCGTTGAGTTTGCAATCAAACTTCCGGGAAAGGATGATGCGAACAGCACCGTCTATCTGCCTATCGACGCTAAATTTCCCAAAGATGTGTACGAACAATATTATGATGCTTTTGAAGCAGGAGATACTGCATTGATAGAATCGTCCGGCAAGCAATTGGAAACAACCATCAAAAAAATGGCAAAAGACATTCACGACAAATATGTAGATCCTCCTTTTACCACAGACTTCGCCATTATGTTTCTGCCTTTTGAAAGCATTTATGCCGAAGTAATCCGAAGAACAAGCCTGGTAGAAACTCTGCAAAAAGATTACAAAATAGTTGTCACAGGACCTACTACACTAGGGGCTATTCTAAATAGCCTGCAAATGGGATTCCGCACGTTAGCTATTCAAAAGCGAACGGGAGAGGTTTGGACGGTATTAGGAGCTGTAAAAACAGAATTCAGCAAATTCGGAGGACTACTCGAAAAAGTACAGAAAAACCTTCAAAATGCCGGCGACCAACTAGAAGAAGTAATGGGTAAGCGGACTCGCGCTATCGAACGAAAACTCCGCCAAGTTGAACAATTGCCACATGAAGAAAGCATGAAAATTCTTCCGATAGATGATGGGGACGATGAATCGACAGATTAAAGCGAAATCCGAAGTACGACATATCCCAGTAAGCCGGAAAGTACGGTTCCGGTCAATACACCAAATTTGGCCTGATTCAATAATACAGGATAGTCTACCCCAAAAGAAAGATTAGCGATAAAGAGTGATACAGTAAAGCCAATACCTCCCAACAATGCAACTCCGGAAAGATTCTTCCAGGTCATCCCTAAAGGCATGGGAGTCAATCTTATTTTTATAGCCAGCCAGGTAAAGAAATATATTCCAATAAATTTTCCCAGTAACAGACCGGCAGCAACAGCAATACTGACAGCTCCCACTAATTCGCCTCCCCCACTAAACACAACGCCGGCATTGACAAATGCAAAAAGAGGAAGAATCAAATAATTGACTGTTCCATGCAAATTATCTTCTAATGACTGCAACGGACTAATTACACGGTCGGAAGCCGATTCGACCTCTTTCAACTTGGCTATTTGCTCATTAGTCAGCACAATGCTTTCAGATTGCATTGCCGGAAAACCGGCAATGGTATGACGAATTTTTTCGATGTACTTCCCTACATTCAGACGAGGTTTAGCGGGAATAACAAAAGCAAGAATAACTCCCGAAATAGTGCTATGAATACCGGATTGCAAAAATAAATACCAGATAATCATCCCAATCACCAAGAAGAATACCTTATTTGTCGTTCCATACTTTCCTATAAAATAAAGTAAAATATAAAAGAGTATAGCTACCAAAAGATAGCCATAGGCAACATGTGAACTATAAAAAAGAGCGATCACCAAAATTCCCCCAATATCATCGACTACCGCAAAAGCAGTCAAAAAAATCTTCAAACTCAACGGCACACGGCTGCCTAATAAGCTCAACACCCCCAATGAAAAAGCAATATCCGTAGCCATAGGAATGGCGAGTCCATGTCCGCCTTCACTACCCGGAACACAAATAAGCGAATAGATCATCACAGGCAACAACATCCCACCACAAGCGGCAATGAAAGGCAACGCCGCCTTACGGAAAGAGGAAAGCTCACCTACCAATAGCTCACGTTTGATTTCCAGTCCAACCAATAAAAAGAAAATCGTCATCAAACCATCATTGATAAACTCAATCATTCGCAGATTTTCCCCACCATGCGAAAGCAAATTAAAATTTCCTATCTGTAAATGAAGTTCATGCGACAAAAATTCCTGATATACCGGAGCCACAGAAGAGTTCGCAATAATGGCTGCCGAGATAGCAGCCAGGAATAAAAGAATACTCGCCGTGATATTCATAGACGAGAAGTTCCGCATAGTCCGCAAAATAGTCATAACGAAATGTTTTTATAATATTAGTTTTGCAATATACAGAATTTTCTAATTAGTATAACTCCTTAAAGCAAGATTTTTGACCCAAAGTACAAAAATTCCTGTCAAAATCAGATTCAGTACCAAGGTAAGAACAGAAATTACCAATGCCGGCCCACCCAAGTTATACCCTAACGCTATGAAAATAATTCCGGCTCCTACCTCACCACGGGTAAACATACCGATAGAAAGAGCCAGTCGCTCGCTTAATTTCCGGTCACGGTAAAAGAACATCGGGCAAAGCTTTCCTATATTCGACAATAAAGAGACAATCACCACATGAAACATAATCATCCCCCACGACATCATCTCCTGCGAACCGGTGACGGAATAAGCACCTGCATGAGTCTCCGCAAAGTTCACACCAATAAAATGCGGCATACTCATCCCCACCAGGAACATGAAGAAAAATGAAATTCCGGTAGAAACCTTTCGTTCCACGGGCGTATCATGTTCCTTATGTTTCATAATCATACCCAGCACAAATGCAGGCAGCAGGACTTCAATATGAATACTTCCCTCCTCCCCATACAATTCCTTACTACCGAGATAAAGAATTTGAGTAGCCAAAAATATGATTATTGAATAAAAGAGGATAGCCTTCCAATCCTGACGCCAATCGTATTTATTCAGCCTTTGCCAGCCGATCGATAATAACAGGAACACAATCACCACCACAATAATCAACTGCCAGCGCAGCCCGATCATCATAATCTGAAGAGGAATCATCAAAAGAATCGTATCCAAATCATCGAAAATAGCCAACACCTGTATCTTCTTATAAATCCAACTGGACTTTAGCCCGATAGCCGCCAACATCGTAAACAAAATACCGGCTGATGTCGGTGCAGCAAAACGGCTCAACAGCAAATTCTCCTTCCAGGCTTCCCAACTGTTCCAAAAATCGGGTGGCAGCAATACAAACACATAATAGATGGCAATCATAAACCACGGCAAAGCAGCCGTAGCCATGGCAATAAAATAATCCTGGGCGTAACTTTTCCACCGTGTCTTATCAAGAACAAATTCACGGCCTACATTAATCATTATAAAACTAAGGCATACATAGAGCAATACATTCGATATGGATTTAACAGCTCCATAGCCATCCCCTGCCATCATCGGCAGGAATTGCGAAACGACGAGCCCCAGCATCAGGAAGCCCGAAAAAGACAGAACTTTTCTCATATTTATAGTTGTTTGTTCCTAAAAAGTGATTGCCAAGGAAAGCTCTGCAGACAGAAGGCAATCACCTGGTGTATTAAAAACTAACCGCAAGTCAATTTGTTCAGAACATATCTCTGAAAAATTGCTTGCGGCAGTGTTTTTTTAATCCAGCTTCAGTACGGCGAGGAAGGCTTTCTGCGGCACTTCCACGTTACCGATTTGTTTCATTCGTTTTTTACCTCTTTTCTGTTTTTCAAGCAGTTTACGTTTACGGCTCACGTCGCCACCATAACACTTCGCGGTCACATCCTTACGAACTGCCTTAATGGTTTCACGAGAAATAATCTTCGCTCCGATAGCTGCCTGAATGGCAATATCAAATTGTTGGCGCGGAATAAGTTCCTTCAACTTCTCACACATCCGGCGTCCCATATCGTAAGCATTGTCAATATGCGTCAAAGTGGAAAGCGCATCCACAGGCTCACCGTTCAAGAGGATATCCAACTTCACCAGTTTGGAAGTACGGAAACCATTCGGATGATAATCAAACGAAGCATACCCTTTGGAAATACTCTTCAACTTATCATAAAAGTCAATCACAATTTCTCCCAAAGGCATATTATAATAGATTTCCACCCGGTTACCGGAGATATATTCCTGTTTAATCAATTCACCACGTTTACCCAAACAAAGCGTCATGATAGGACCGATATAATCAGTAGTGGTAATAATAGATGCTTTGATATACGGCTCTTCGATATGGTCAATCATGGTCGGGTCGGGCATACCACCGGGGTTGTGCACTTCCTTCATATTACCTTGCTTATCATATATATGGTAAGAAACGTTCGGCACCGTAGTAATCACATTCATATCAAACTCACGGTCCAAGCGCTCCTGCACAATCTCCATGTGGAGCAATCCGAGGAAACCACAACGGAAGCCAAAACCCAAAGCCAACGAAGATTCCGGCTGGAAAGTCAAAGACGCGTCATTCAACTGCAACTTCTCCAAAGACGCACGGAGATCTTCAAAATCTTCCGCTTCAATCGGGTAAACTCCGGCAAATACCATCGGCTTCACTTCCTCAAAACCGGCAATAGCCTTTTCACACGGACGGGCAATATGCGTAATGGTATCTCCCACCTTCACCTCTTTGGAAGTCTTGATACCGGAAATAATATATCCTACATCTCCCGTACGAAGTTCGTTACGAGGCACCATATCCATTTTCAACACCCCTACTTCATCGGCGTCATACTCTTTTCCCGTATTGAAGAACTTCACCTTGTCCCCCTTGCGAATCATACCGTTTTCGATCTTGAAATAAGCAATAATTCCGCGGAAAGAATTAAATACAGAGTCGAAAATCAAAGCCTGCAACGGAGCCTCTTCATCTCCTTCCGGATGAGGAATCCGCTCAATCACAGCCGCCAGTATCTCTTCCACTCCCATCCCCGTTTTGCCGGACGCACGGATTACTTCCTCCCGTTTGCAGCCCAACAATTCAACGATCTCATCTTCCACTTCTTCGGGATTGGCGCTCGCCATGTCACATTTATTAATCACCGGAATAATCTCAAGGTCATGCTCAATGGCCATATACAGATTTGAAATCGTCTGCGCCTGCACTCCCTGGGAAGCATCGACAATCAGCAACGCACCTTCACACGCAGCAATAGAACGCGATACCTCATACGAAAAGTCCACATGTCCCGGGGTGTCAATCAAGTTAAGGATATACTTTTCACCCTGATAAGTATATTCCATCTGGATAGCATGGCTCTTGATAGTGATCCCTCTTTCCTTCTCCAGATCCATATTATCAAGCATCTGCCCGGAAGTCACCTGAATGGTATGTGTAAACTCCAACAAACGGTCAGCCAAAGTCGACTTACCGTGGTCAATATGAGCAATTATGCAAAAGTTGCGTATATTCTTCATTCTGAATTCTTATTATTTTATCTTTTTGGTGTGCAAAGATACGTAAATGGCGGAATAAAAAAAAATAGCGTTG
>NC_021017.1:200300-222796 GCF_000210075.1 Bacteroides xylanisolvens XB1A | reverse complement strand
AACTTAGGTACATGGCAAGGCGTCTACCTCGGCGAGTTTCGCGACGGAGGAGACACCCGTAAATTGAGTATTACCATTCTATAATATTTCCAGAGCCATCGGACAATGGTCGGAATGTACGGCCTCATTCAAAATATACGCCCGTTTCAACAGCGGGCGTACCGGCTCACTGACCATACAATAATCAATTCTCCAGCCTTTATTCTTGGCACGCGAATTAAAACGATAGCTCCACCAGGTATATTCCTGTTTCTCCGGACAAAGCGTACGGAAAGAGTCCACATATCCCGCAGACAGGAAACGCGTCATCCATTCCCGTTCTTCAGGAAGGAAACCGCTGTTGGTCGCGTTCCGGACAGGGTCATGAATATCAATCGGCTCGTGACAGATATTATAATCGCCGCAAAGAATCAAGTTGGGACGAGACTTCTGCAACTCCATCACATATTTCTGGAAATCTTCCAACCACACCATTTTAAAGGCCTGGCGTTCATCTCCGCTCGTTCCCGAAGGATGGTAAACGCTGACTACCGACAAGTCTCCGAAGTCCGCACGGATGAAACGTCCTTCATTATCGTATGCTTCCATTCCCATCCCATATTCCACATGGTCCGGTTCCCGCTTGGTAAGTATAGCCACTCCACTGTATCCCTTCTTCTGCGCCGAGTATAAATAAGACTTGTAGCCCAATGCTTCAAACACTTCTCCCGGATATTGGTCCGGTTGCAGTTTCGTCTCTTGCAGACAAAGAATATCAGGATTCTCCTGTGCCAGCCATTCCGGTAACCCTTTAGATACGGCTGCACGTAGTCCGTTCACATTATAAGTAATAATTTTCATCATTCTATATTTATAAGTTCATGTTCATTTTATGAAAACAAAAGCATAATGTTCAGTACCGAAACGATAATAGCAATCGAGTACAACACGAACGTACTCCAACGACTATTGACATAATCGCCCATCACCTTTCGGGAAGACGTCAGTCCCACCTGTAAGAACACGGTGAAAGGCAATTGAATACTAAGTACCATCTGCGAAATAATCAATCCTTTAAACGGATCTCCAATAAAGAAAATCAGCAATAAGGCAATTCCCAAAGACAAGAGAACTCCCACCTGCGAGTGACTGTCCTTGATATGATAAGACTCGCCGAAAATACCTGCAAAAATAGAACCTGCCGCCATTCCGCTCGTAATAGTTGACGAAATGCCCGCCATCAGCAATGCCAATGCAAATACAATTGCCGCATTACTTCCCAATAAAGGTTCGAGCAAAGACTTAGCCTGTTGCAGTTCCTCTACCTGAATACCGCTCTTAAAGAAAGTGGCGGCCGCCAGCAGAATCATGGCACTGTTAATCGCCCAACCTACAATCATTGAGAAAAGAGTGTCAAACAACTCATATTTCAATACCTTCTTAATAGAAGCATCATCTTTCTTATTGTACTCGTGACTCTGTATCACCTCCGAATGAAGGAACAGATTATGAGGCATCACTACCGCTCCCAACACACTCATGATAATCAGCATACTACCTTTCGGGAAAGAAGGAGTCACCCACCCCGCCGTTGCAGCCGGCCAGTCTATTTCCACCAGAAACAATTCATAAATAAATGAAAGCCCGATAACAGAAACGAACGCAATGATGGAACGTTCTATCTTTTTATACGAATTAGTGAAAAGCATGATGGAGACAAAAAGCGTAGTCAATACAGCTCCCCATATAATAGGAATATCCAATAACATTTCCAACGCGATGGCACCTCCCAGAATTTCCGCCAGGGAAGTAGAGATCGACGCCAGTACTGCTGTGCCAAGAATAGGTCGTGACACCCATTTAGGGGTGTACTTAGTGGCCGCCTCCGAAAGGCAAAGTCCGGTAACGATTCCCAAGTGAGCAACGTTGTGCTGAAGGACAATCAGCATGATAGTAGACAAGGTAACCACCCAAAGCAAGGAATAGCCGAATTCGGAACCGGCGGCGAAATTAGAAGCCCAGTTTCCCGGATCAATAAATCCTACAGTAACCAGTAGCCCCGGACCAATATATTTAAAAACATCCAGTCCACCTAGATAGCGTTTATGATCTTTGCGTCTTAAGTCTTGAAAAATATTCTTCATTTTTGCATAATAGTTTATCCAGTACAAATATACTTATAAATAACGAGTGAGAATCAATTTTAGTTCAAAATACCGACCAATAAGTAGATGACCTATGGACACAGATGATACACTAATTGTGAGGACATTATTATAAAAGGATTGAGTAAGGACTACTCAAGAAAAGGAAATAAGGACTTTCTGCAAAAAAAATGACCTCCGACAAACCAATTGCCAGAGGTCACAAATCAATATATAATTTACATAAATGAAGATCAATCAATATCCCATCTCATGCAATGCACGACATAATTGATCGGGACATGAAGTCGGTCTGCCACCACAACGCACTCCTTCGAGTTTTGTGATCACATCCGCTACCTTCATCCCTCTCACAAGGCGGGAAAGACCTTGAAGGTTACCATTACATCCTCCCCAGAAAGCAACTTCCTTCACCACTCCATCTTCCACATTCAGTTCGATATTCGTGCTGCAAGTCCCCTGGGTCTTATAAACATATTCCATAACCTGTCTTACTCCTCTTCCCCTTCTTCCGGTTGCATGTTGGTATAGACAGTCTGCACGTCATCAAATTCTTCCAGACGTTCGATCATCTTATCCAATGTTTCGCGTTGTTCCGGAGTAACCTCTTTCAAGTCGTTCGGGATATAAGTGAAGTCTCCACCGACATCTTCAAACCCACATTCTTCCAAATGCTTCTGAATAGCGGCGTAGCTCTTAGGATTACCATAGATAGTAATTGTTCCCTCTTCATCATCTTCTTCATATTCATCTTCCACATCATAGTCGATCAGATCGAGAATCAGTTCTTCCATATCCAATCCGTCTTTCTTCTTGAAAGTGAACACACATTTGTGGTCGAAAAGGAACGCAAGAGAACCCATTGTACCTAGATTGCCACCGAACTTATTGAATACCGAACGAACGTCAGCCACCGTACGAGTTGTGTTGTCTGTCAATGTGTCTACAAACACAGCAATACCGTGAGGGCCGTATCCTTCATAAGTCATGCTCTTGTAGTCGCTCTGGTCTTTACCCATTGCGTTTTTGATAGCACGTTCAATGTTATCCTTCGGCATGTTTTCACGCTTACAAGTAGCGATCACCGAACGCAGCGTCGGGTTGTTTTCAGGTTCCGGACCGCCTGCCTTTACAGCGATAGCGATTTGTTTACCCAGTCTTGTAAAAGTTTTAGCCATGTGGCCCCATCTTTTCAGTTTAGCGGCCTTTCTATATTCAAATGCTCTTCCCATTGGTTTATATTTTTAATAATGACAATTTTAAGTTTATCTAAGTTTGGCACCCAGTTTATCTTCCAGGTTCTTCACCAGTTTCGACATGATCTTATCAATCATCTTATCATTCAAAGTCTGGTTTTCATCTTGAAGCAGGAAGCTCACCGCATACGACTTCTTACCCGCTTCGAGGTTCTTACCTTCATATACATCGAAGAGTTCCACTTCTTTCAACAGCTTCTTCTCTGTTTCGTATGCAATCTTTTCGATTTCGGCAAATTGTATATTCTTATCAAGCAACAATGCCAAGTCGCGTTTCACAGCAGGGAATTTGGAAATTTCCTTGTAGCTGATCTTCACAGAACGGATGGCTTTCATCAATTCCTTCCAGTTCAGGTCGGCGTAATATACTTCATTGTCGATATCAAATGCTTTCAACAACTTCTTAGTTACAATACCGAAAGAAGCAAGACGTTTTCCGCCCTTCGTGTTGACAGAGAGTGCGGCAGCAAAAACATCGTCTGTCAGATTACCGATAACCAGATTGTGCAAATCCAGTCCCAGACGCTTCAATATATTTTCTACATAAGCCTTCAATTCATACACCGAACTGTTCTCATCCGCATGCGCCCATGAATTGGAAACCTTCTTACCAGTTACCCACAAACCCAGGTGATAATCTTCCGAATAAGGAGCCAGTACCTTCTCTTCGTTCTTCTTGTCAGCATTGAAATAATAACAGTTACCGAATTCGAAGAATTTCAAATCAGCGTTCTTACGATTGGCGTTATGAGCAATGCTTTCCAGTCCGCCGAACAGCAAGGTCTGACGCATAGCGTTCAGATCAGCACTCAACGGATTGAGCAACATCACCAAGTGATTGGACGGATAAGCCTCCAACCCATCATAATAAGCAGCACGAGTCAGTGAGTTGTTCAGAATTTCATTGAATCCACAACCCACTAGTTGCTCTGCAATCAGGTTCTGCAATTTATTCGACTTGTCGTGCTCACCCTTTGTAGTCAGACTGGAGTTCAGCGTAGTCGGAATTTCCACATTATTATATCCATAGATGCGAAGAATATCTTCAATCACATCGCAATCACGCTGCACGTCTACACGATAAGGAGGAACAGCCAGTGTCAGTCCTTCTGCCGTTTCATTGGTAATCTTCATTTCCAGGCTGGTCACAATGCTCTTGATTGTCTCTACCGGGATCACTTTACCTACCAAAGAATGTACTTTTTCGTAAGCAAGATCAACGATAAAATCCTGTGCAGGGGTAGTGAATACATCTTTTATTTCAGAAGAAATCGTACCGCCAGCCAGTTCTTTCACCATCAAAGCAGCCAGTTTCAGGCAATAAATCACGCCATTCGGATCGATACCACGTTCGAAACGGAAAGAAGCATCCGTATTCAAGCCATGACGACGAGCCGTCTTACGCACCCATGTAGGATGGAAATAAGCACTTTCGATGAATACGTCTGTCGTAGCTTCCGTAGAGCCGGAGTCCAGTCCGCCGAATACGCCGGCAATACACATGGCCTCTTGCTTGTTGCAAATCATCAGGTCGCGTTCGTTCAACTTACGCTCCACTTCATCCAACGTAACGAACGGAGTACCTTCGGGCATTGTTTTCACAATCACTTCATTGCCTTTAATCTTTCCGGCATCGAAGCAATGCAACGGCTGACCGAAAGCATGAACGATATAGTTCGTAATATCCACTACATTATTAATAGGGCGCACACCGATCAGGCGCAATTTGTTTTGCAGCCATTCCGGACTCTCCTTCACCGTTACACCTTTCACGGTAACACCGGCATAATGCGGACAAGCTTCGCTGTTTTCAACCTTCACTTCGATATTCAAGTCCTGGTTTTCCACTTTAAAGCCATCCACTGACGGGCGCTGTAAAGTTGCCTGACGACCGTTCTGAATCAGATAAGCATACAGGTCACGAGCTACCCCATAGTGAGAGCAGGCATCCGCACGGTTAGGCGTGATGTCCACTTCCAGTACATAATCGCTTTTGATATTATAATAATCCTTGGCAAGCGTACCCGGAACAGCAGTTTCCGGCAATACGATGATACCTGCATGATCCGTACCGATCCCGATTTCGTCTTCAGCACAAATCATACCTGTAGATTCTACCCCACGGATTTTTGATTTCTTGATGGTAAAACATTCGTCACCGTCATAAAGTTTCGTACCTAAAGTAGCTACCACCACTTTCTGTCCGGCAGCCACATTCGGGGCACCACAAACAATCTGTACCGGTTCACCGTCTCCCAGATTAACAGTAGTAATATGCAAATGGTCAGAATTAGGATGTTCCGTGCAGGTCAGCACTTCACCGATCACAAGTCCTTCCAAACCACCTTTAATGGTTTGCACTTCTTCTACACCACCTGTTTCCAAGCCGATAGAAGTCAACGCAGCAGCCGTTTCATCGGGCGTCAGGTCGAAGTTGACATACTCTTTCAGCCAGTTATAAGAGATATTCATATACTTAATTTTTTATTGTTTCTCAAAAAGATTCGCAAAGTTAATAAGATTTTTCGGTTGACCGAGAAGGTTTGATAAAAAATTGCGCGTTATTTCACCACAGAGGACGCAGAGGACACCGGGAAGATGAAAAATAAGTGTAAATCCGTAATAAGCAAATGTGTATAATTAATTCACAAACTAATTAAACATGAGTACTTAGTAAAAAGAAAGAACTCTGTGTCCTCTGCGTCCTCTGTGGTGAAACAATGCGCAACTAGAACGGCAAAGGTCCATCCCCTGGTGCTCCGAACGGATTCGCTGCCTGCGGTGCAAAATCAGGCGCGGGAGGAGGTACGGAACCTGCATTACCTGTATTCATTTTCGATCCTAACATAGCCCCGGCAGGCTCACCCGGCATCGGGATAACCATATCGTCCTCCGGATTGGAGAAACGGGTAAATTCTCCCTTAAACCGGAGCAACACCTCGCCTACCGCACCATTACGATGCTTGGCGATGACAATCTCCGCCATACCACGCAGGTCATTACCACGATCATCCTGATAAATCTTATAGTATTCCGGACGGTGGATAAAGCACACCATATCGGCATCCTGCTCGATGGCTCCCGATTCACGAAGGTCACTCAACTGCGGACGTTTACCATCAATACCTTCACGACTTTCCACACCACGATTCAACTGCGACAGTGCGATAATCGGAATATTCAACTCTTTTGCCAGTCCTTTCAACGAACGGGAAATGGTACTAACCTCTTCCTGACGGCTACCAAACGCCATACCGCTCGCATTCATCAACTGGAGGTAGTCAATAATAATGATTCTCACCCCATGTTCACGTACCAGACGACGCGCTTTCGTTCGAAGTTCAAATACAGACAGAGACGGAGTATCATCCACGTAAAGCGGTGCATCCATCAGATTCTTCAGTTTATAGTCCAACTGTTGCCACTCATAACCTGCCAACTGTCCGCTCTTGATCTTTCCACTCTCAATCTCGCAGACATTCGCAATCAAACGGTTCACCAACTGAACGTTACTCATTTCAAGCGAGAACAACGCCACCGGGTTCCGATAATCGACAGCAATATTCTTAGCCATAGAAAGGACAAAGGCGGTCTTACCCATCGCAGGACGTGCAGCGATAATGATAAGGTCGGAATTCTGCCAACCGGAAGTCATCTTGTCGAGCTTTGTAAAACCACTCTCAAGACCACTCAAACCGTCGGTTCGCGCCGCAGCCTTCTGAATCAGCTTATAGGCTTCGTCAATCACCGGATTGATCTGCGTATAATCCTTTTTCATGTTCTGCTGCGAAATCTCAAAAAGTTTACCTTCCGCTTCCTGCATCAAGTCGTCCACATCCAGCGTTTCATCGAACGCCTTACTCTGGATATTGCTTGTAAATGTAATCAGCTCACGCGCCAGAGATTTCTGTGCAATAATACGGGCGTGATACTCAATATGCGCTGATGAAGCCACCTTACTACTCAATTGAGTAATATAGAACGGGCCTCCCACCTCTTCCAATTCTCCACGTTTGCTAAGTTGTTCCTTTACAGTCAGAATATCCACCGGCTTCTGATTCACCGCAAGATCGGTGATAGCAGAATAAATCAACTGATGCCGGCGTTCGTAAAAAGATTCGGGACGAAGAATCTCACTCACCAATGAGTAAGCGTCTTTTTCAATCATCAAAGCTCCCAAAACTGCTTCTTCCAGTTCAGGCGCCTGCGGCTGAATACGTCCATAATCATTTACCGGTTGTATTTTAGTAGACTTTGAATTGCGGGTATTTCTTTTCTGTTCGGCCATCGAGGTATTTACTATTTTACAATTTACTATTTACTATTTTGCGACCGGACAAACTCCTTTATAACAGAGTTTTTCCAGTCGGGACGACAAAGATAGAATATAATCATGAAGAATGGATAAGGAAAAATGAAGATTTTACTAACTTTGCTCCCGAATTACATTCAACACATGATTAATTGTCATGTGCGGCACTGCAAATAGTAAATCGTAAATTGTAAAATAGTAAATAACCTTATGCTCGCTTTTCCTAATATCAAAATAAACCTGGGACTTTCCATCACGGAAAAACGCCCGGACGGATATCACAATCTGGAAACCGTTTTCTATCCGGTAGCCCTCGAAGACGCTCTCGAAATCCGTACTTCTTCTGAAACAGAAAAGAAGATTATCCTCCACCAGTATGGCATGGAGATAGCCGGCAATCCGGAAGACAACCTGGTGGCAAAGGCCTATTCATTGCTGGATAAGGAGTTTCATCTTCCCCCTGTCGAAATTCATTTATATAAGCATATTCCCTCGGGAGCCGGACTGGGGGGCGGTTCATCCGATGCCGCTTTTATGCTGAAGTTGCTCAATGATCATTTTCAGCTGGAATTATCTGAAGAACAGCTGGAGGTATATGCCGCCACTTTGGGAGCGGACTGTGCTTTCTTTATTAAAAACAAGCCGACCTATGCCGAAGGGATCGGAAACCTGTTCTCACCAATCGAGCTTTCATTAAGCGGTTACCAAATCATGATCGTCAAGCCGAACGTTTTCGTTTCTACCCGGGAAGCCTTTTCAAATATCCACCCGCACCGTCCGGAATATCCGGTCAAAGAGGCAATCCTGCGTCCAGTTGCAGAATGGAAGGATATCCTAATCAATGATTTTGAAGCAAGTGTATTCCCGCAACATCCCGTTATCGAAGAAATCAAAGAAGAGCTCTATCATCAAGGAGCAATCTACGCATCCATGAGCGGCTCCGGCTCTTCAGTGTTCGGACTGTTCGCCCCCGGAACTTCTTTACCGGAAACAATGGGAGAAAGCGACGTTTTCTGTTTCAAAGGAAAGCTATAAACATAGTTTTGTTCGCCCATACTGGGCGAACAAAAAACGGTACCACGACTCACGTCGTAGTACCGTCACAACACAAACACAAAATAAAACACGACAAAACTACTATGCAATCTTTCCTGTCTATGCCGGGGAGGCATAAGTACTATTTACGTATATTCGCATACTCATAAACAGCTTCAGGTCGATTAGCATCAGATAAACAAATCGCATGCACGATTTGTTTAATCTTTTATGTTTATTTTAAAACAAATCTCTTTTATTGAATCCCTCTTTCACGGAGTTTCAGCTGCCAGTTCCATGCAGAACGTAAAGTATCTTCCAAAGTTTCTACAGCCTTCCAACCCAGTTCCTGGTTTGCAAAATCCGGATTCGCCCAAACTTTTTCAATGTCGCCTGCACGACGTCCGACAATCTGATAATTCAATTTTACGCCGGTGGCTTTTTCAAAGCCATTTATTAATTCCAATACAGAAACGCCACGTCCTGTACCGATATTGAACACTTCCACTTTTTCTTTTTGTGTCTTTTCCAAGATACGACGAATAGCAATCACGTGGGCTTTAGCCAAGTCAACAACATTGATAAAGTCACGGATACAAGAACCGTCCGGTGTATCATAATCATCACCAAACACACTTAGTTTCTCACGGAGACCGATGGCGGTTTGGGTCAGATATGGAATCAGGTTTTGAGGAACCCCATTAGGCAGTTCACCCAGCAATGCCGTAGGATGCGCACCAATCGGATTGAAATAGCGCAACATAATCGCATTGATCGGAGCACCTGAAGCTACCGTATCACGAATAATCTCTTCATTGATCTGTTTCGTATTTCCGTATGGCGATTCCGCTTTCTTAATCGGAGCCTTTTCCGTTACCGGTAGTTCATCCGGCTGGCCGTATACTGTACAGGAAGAAGAGAACACAATACCTTCTACTCCATGTTTTGGCATCAGTTCGAGAAGGTTAATCAAAGAAACCAGGTTATTACGGTAGTAAAGCAACGGTTTCTGTACCGATTCTCCTACTGCTTTGCTCGCTGCAAAGTGAATGATCGCCTTAATTCCTTTATATTTTGTAAATACTGCATCAAGACCAGCAAAGTCCAGACAATCCAGCTTTTCAAAAACTGGGCGAATACCGGAAACTTTCTCTATATTGTCAACAACATCAGCACTTGAATTTGATAAATTATCGATGATGATTACTTCATATCCACTGTTTTGTAGTTCTACAACAGTATGAGACCCTATGTATCCTGTCCCGCCTGTTACTAAAATTCTTTCTTTCATATACTTTATAAAAATGGTTAGTTTCTCGGCTTATCATTGTTTGAGTTACAAATGTATGGAAATAAAATGGAATAGCAATAATTTGCCACAATTTTATTTGCTGAAAAGTAATTTAGGTACGATTGGGTGGCAATCAGGTATAAAAAAGAATTGGAAACTCAAAGCTGTATGACGCCATACAGCAGAGCTTCCAATCCCCTATTTAATTATCAACTGTAAATCCTTACACCACGCCGGAGAATCCCATGAATGCCATAGCAAGCAAACCGGCGGTAATCAAGGCAATCGGAGTGCCTTGCATTCCTTTAGGTACTTTCACGAGGCTCATCTGTTCGCGCAATCCGGCAAAAAGCACCAGTGCCAGACCGAAACCGATGGCCGTAGAAAACGCGTACACAACACCTGTCAGCAGGTCGTAGTCTTTCTGAATCACCAGGATAGCCACACCAAGAATACAACAGTTGGTTGTAATCAAAGGCAAGAACACGCCCAAAGCCTGATACAGAGCAGGCGATACTTTTTTCAAAATGATTTCCACCATCTGCACCAATCCGGCAATGACCAGAATGAACGTAATCGTCTGCAAATATCCCAGCCCGAAAACATCCAATACAAACTTCTGAATCAGGAAGGTAACGATGGTAGCGATGGTCAACACGAAAGCAACCGCAGCGCTCATACCCATCGCAGTCTCTACTTTCTTAGATACGCCCAGGAACGGACAGATACCCAAGAACTGCGACAACACGATGTTGTTTACAAAGATTGCCGAAATAAATATCAATATATATTCCATATTCTTTTCTTATTTAATTGAATTAGGCTTTCTTGAAACTGTTAATCAGCGCAATGAGGTATCCCAAAGCGATGAAAGCACCCGGAGCCAATACAAATACCAACATTCCATATTCTTCCGGCATGATGGTCAGATCGAAAATCTTACCGGTTCCCAGAAATTCACGGACAGCCCCCAGCAATGTCAGGGCAATGGTGAAACCAAGTCCCATGCCGATACCGTCGAACATAGAAGCAACTGCGTTATTCTTGGCGGCGAATGCTTCGGCACGTCCCAACACAATACAGTTCACTACAATCAACGGGATGAAAAGTCCGAGCGTAGCGTACAGTCCAGGCACGTATGCCTGCATCACCATTTGAAGCAAGGTTACGAAAGACGCGATCACCACGATAAACGACGGGATACGCACCATATCCGGAATCAGGTTCTTGATTAAAGAGATCACCACATTCGAGCAGATCAATACGAACATGGTAGCCAGTCCCATACCCATACCATTGATGGCCGACGAAGTCGTACCCAATGTAGGACACATACCGAGCAGGAGTACAAACGTAGGATTCTCTTTGATAATCCCGTTCATCATTACTTTAAAGTTATTCATATCTGTCTCCTTTCTTATTTAGCACTGACCGAATCAGTAAGTTCAACTTTTATCGTAGCTCCTGTAGCAGCATCAGTATTAGGAGTTGCCTTATAAGCCTGATAAGCAGCATTTACAGCATTCAAAAACGCACGTGAAGTAATGGTAGAAGCTGTAATGGCATCCACCGCTCCCCCATCTTTGCTGACGGTCAACGGAGCTTCACCCGGATTCATCCCCAAAATAGACTTTTTACTCTCTTCATGAGACACAGCCTGTTCTCCCTTGGCCGGGTCGTATGCTCCGAACCATTTGTCGGCTTTAGAACCCAGTCCCGGAGTTTCCGCGTGAGCGAGTAACGAGTAATTATAGATTTTACCTTCGGCGTTAAAGCCTACCAACACTTTCAGTTCGCCACCAAATCCCATTGATTTAGCTTCGACGGCCGTTCCTACCAATTCTTCGCCGTTCTTAGCCGGATAAACGATAAAGTCAACATTCTTCTTTCCGTCTTTCTCGCTGAAGATCGTATCGCTTTCCGCTACCGGATTATTGGTAAATTCGGGAAGAACCTTTTTCAAAGCCTCGTTCAGTGTCTTCGCATTCGCTTCGGCAATGGGGCCTTTTGTCAGTTCATTTACATAAGCCAGCAACGCTACGGAGACAGCAGTCACGCCCGTAAGTACCAGCAACATATTCTTTAAAGATGATTCTAACTTTTTCATTTCTTCTTCGCTACCTCCCCAAAGCGTTTTGGTTTACAATAGGTGTTAATCAGCGGAGTGAACGCATTCATAATCAGGATGGCGAACGACATACCTTCGGGATAAGCACCGAACAGACGAATGACAACCGTCAGCAGACCGATACATACACCATAAATCAACATTCCTTTCTTACTCATCGGAGAAGTCACATAGTCGGTTGCCATAAAGACAGCACCCAGCATCAGACCACCGGAGAGCAACTGCAATATCGGAGAAACATATCTTTCCGGATCTGCCAGGTGCATGATACCTGCAAAGATAAACACGGTAGCCAGGATAGACACAGGAATATGCCACGTGATGATCTTCTTCCAGAGCATATAAACCAGTCCGATCAATAGAGCCAATGCACTCACTTCACCCAAGCATCCGCCATTCTGTCCGATCAGCAAACTCAATGCATCCGGAATCTGGTTTAAAGCATCCATAGCCGCACTCTTATCTGCAGCATGAATCGCTTGTTTCATCAATGCCAGCGGAGTGGCACCAGTGGTAGCATCCGTATAAGCGGTCAACTGTCCGACTACCGGCCAGCTGGTCATCTGCACCGGGAAAGAAAGCAACAGGAACACACGTCCTGCCAGTGCCGGATTGAAAGGATTGCAGCCTAATCCGCCAAAAGACATTTTGCCTACACCGATAGCAAACAGTGCACCCAGAATGATAATCCAGATAGGAAGATTAGACGGTAAGTTGAATGCCAGCAACACACCTGTGATGATGGCAGAGCCGTCGCAGATGGTAGTGGTAGGTTTCTTCATTAAATATTTCCCGATCGCCCATTCGAAGAACAAACAAGCTGCAACGGAAGTAGCCGTGACAATCAGGGCACCCAGTCCGAAGAAATAGAGAGACACCAGAAAAGCCGGAATCAGTGCGATCAGCACGCCATACATATTTTTCTGTACGCTGTCTCCGCCATGAACGTGGGGTGATAGTGATACGATTAATTTATTTTCCATATTCGTTATTTTTTAGCTTGACGTGCACGAATCATAGCACCAACTTTGCCTTTGCCCAGACGACAGTAGTCGAGCAACGGACGGTTGGCAGGACAAGTGAACTGGCAAGAGCCGCACTCGATACAATCCATGATTCTTTCTTTTTCCATTGTTTCAAAATCTCCGTTTTCGGACAAAGCTCCGAGCAAGTACGGTTCCAGTCCCATCGGACAGGCACTCACGCACTTCGCGCAACGGATACAGGTTTGAGCTTCGCCGCGTTTGGCTTCCTTCTGATTCATAATCAGGATACCGGAACTGCCCTTCGCAGTAGGAACCTCGATATTTACGAGCGCCTTACCCATCATCGGACCGCCACCGATCACCTTACCCGTATCTTCGGGCAGACCACCGCAAGCATCAATCAACTGTTTCATCGGTGTACCGATACGAGCCAGGAAGTTGGAAGGTTTCGCAACCGACTTTCCTGTCACGGTAATCACACGTTCGAACAACGGCTTATTTTTCTGTACAGCTTCATAAACGGCAAATGCTGTTCCCACGTTCTGCACGACTGCTCCCGTAGAGATAGGCAATGCGCCGCTCGCCACCTGACGTTTGGTGATCGCGTCGATCAGCTGCTTTTCACCTCCTTGCGGATATTTCACCTTCAAGGGCACTACTTCGATACCTGCATAGCTGGAAGCCACTTTGGTCATCAGTTCGATAGCATCCGGCTTATTATTTTCGATTCCGATAAATGCTTTGTTCACTTTCACCGCTTTCATCAGGATAGAAACACCCACCATGATTTCTTCCGCGTGTTCCAGCATCAGCTGATGGTCGGCAGTCAGGTAAGGTTCACACTCTACGGCATTGATAATCACGCATTCAGCCTTGAAAGAAGGAGGAGGACAAAGTTTCACCTGCGTAGGGAAACAAGCACCACCCAGACCTACGATTCCGGCATCGGCAATCTTCTTCACGATCTCTTCTGCGGAAAGTTCGCACTCTTTCACCAGTGTGGTGCTACGGTCGATTGTTTCTTCCCATTCGTCGCCTTCCACGTCAATGAAGATGGCAGGCTTCGCATAACCGCTGGCATCGACTATGGTATCAATCTTCGCCACTTTACCACTGACCGAAGAGTGAATTGCTGCCGAAACAAAGCCGGCAGGTTCGGCAATCCGTGTGCCTACCTTTACCACATCCCCTTTCGCTACAACCGGTTTTGCAGGCGCACCGATGTGCTGCCCCAGCAAAATAACAGCCTTTGCAGGAACTTCCGCTGTGATAATAGGTTGATGTGCCGACAATTTATTTTCGTGTGGATGAACTCCACCAATTGAAAATGTCTTTAACATACAGTTCTGTATTTTTTTCTGTTATTATTCTGTTACTTTCGGAGCTTCTGTAGCCTTTGCAGCAGGAGTTTCCACTTTTGTAGCCGGTTTCGGAGCAGCCGGAGCTTCTTCTTTCGGTTTCCGCGGCGGGAAATTCAACTCGATAATGCTATTCTGCGGACAAACTTCCACACATTTCCGGCAAGATTTACACTTGTTCGGATCGATGTAAGCCAAATTGTTTTCCAGCGTAATAGCCTCGAACGGACAAGTCTTCACACACTTGCCACAGCCGATACAGCTCACTGTACAAGCCTTACGTGCCACAGCTCCCTTGTCTTTATTCACACAAGAGATATACACGCGACGTGACTTCTTTCCTTGCGGACGGATTTCGATGATCGCCTTCGGACAAGCCTTCACACAAGCGCCACAAGCGGTACATTTCGCTTCATCCACTTCCGGGAGCCCCGTTTCAGGATTCATGTGGATGGCATCGAACTGACAAGCAGCCACACAGTCGCCACACCCCAGACATCCGTAACTACATCCCGTTTCCCCACCATACAGCGAAGCGGCAATAGCACAACTCTTCGCACCATCATATTGGTTGGTACGCGGACGATTGGCACACGTTCCGTTACATCTTACCACTGCTACCATCGGTTCAGCTTCACCGGCTGCAAGTCCGAGGATATCAGCAATTTGTGCCATGACAGGTTGTCCACCTACGGGGCAGAATTTACCATCCAGCGAACCGGCTTTGACGCAAGCGTCGGCAAATCCGCTACAACCGGGATAGCCACATCCACCACAATTAGCCTGGGGAAGCACTTCTCCCACCTGGGCAATCCGCGGGTCTTCATACACGGCAAATTTCTTGGAAGCCACATAAAGAATAGCGGCCAGCACGAGCGCTATAGCTCCCAATGAAATCACTGCAATCAGAATCAAATTCATAATGTTTTTAGTTATTTATTGGTTTTATAGTAAATGAAAATTGTTGTTTGAGTTGCGTTTTATTGAGCCACAAAACGAAATAATAAGGTATAAGGACAGCCAGAGAAAGAAGTGCTGCATACAACTCATTCTCTATCCACGCCATCAAAAGAAACAATGAAAATATAAGAAGTACGAAAGGAAGTACGAAAGCCAATACCACTGCCATCATGCCCATCGACGTTTCGCCGACCACCATCACCTTCTCTCCCACCTGATAGGAAGAAGCCGCGGTATCTATAATATCTATGATTTTGTCCTTACTATCCGCCGAGGAACAATGCCCCTTTGCGCTACAAGCCGCGCAAGCCGATGTCTGGACAATCCTCACCGACAGATGAGAACCTTGTATGTTTTCCACAATACCTAGATGCTTTATAGTATTATTCGTCATTTTGCAAACTCCGCATTACAAATCGCGGCAAATTTAATCATTATTTGTGAACTACGAAGCATTCCCCCAACTTTTTCTACATAATAAATTGTTATTTTTTGCGTTTTCGTTATCGCACACGGAAAAGATATAGCTACCATTTGATATTTTTCAAGAATGGCAAATAGACATCCTAAACAAAAAATCCCAGCCGTTTTATTTCTTCAGCCGGGATTTTCCATCAATTATTTCACAGATTACTCCACTATCCATTTCTCAATATTACGCATTTTCGCGTTAAAGTTCTATATTTCAAACTCCGACTCTACCGCATTGGTGTTCGCATAAAAGGGAAGCAAAAATTTAATAAATCCTTCCTCTACTTCGCGATTAGGGAAGCCTAAACTATAAATTCCAAATTCTTCGTCATACCCTTTGATAGTGAGATAACCGCTCTGATAAATGACCGGAATGGGATTGTCCGATGTTGAATCAATACTGTTCAATACAGCGGCACTCGTTTCCTCATGCGCCATACGTTCCAAGTCATAATGATGTTTTTTCAGCAACTCCACTAGATAAGTAGGAGTTCCCGTTTCAAACCAATAACTACCGAACTCTCTATATTTAAAAGTATTAAGCAAGCTGAACGGATTATATATTCCGATAGAATTGTATGTAAAATGATAGCCATCATAGTACTCCCTCAATCTATTGCACAGTTCACCATAAGTCAGCTCCTTTGCATCCGCCAGTTCATGCAGTTCAATTTCCAAATTATCATGCAATTCTTTTTCAGAAACTCCGCAAATATCCACGTATTGCTTCCGCATTGAGATGTCATCGAGATTATTTAAATCGCTGAACACGCTTACCTTACCGAATTTCGTCACTCCCGTCAGAAAAGCAAACTGAATGCAACCGTCCATAGTCTTCAGCACACTATAAAAAGCTTTCATGGTATTACGGAATTCCTTCTGAAGCTCCTCGTTACCTATTGCTTGTAACATGGGCTTATCATATTCATCTATCAGAATGACCACACGCTGCCCGGTTTGCTCATAAGCCCGTTCAATAAGGCCGCGAAAACGCAATGCAAAAGTTGTTTCCGACGGGGCGGTGCCATATTGCTGTTCCCATTTCTCCAATGTGAAATTCAATATGCTGTCCAGGCTCTCCCGCGTATCATACTTCTCCGTATTAAGATCGATATGAAAAATGGGATATGTAGTCCAATCCTTTTCCAGCTTTTCCATGGCCAAGCCCTCAAAAAGTTCTTTCTTGCCCAAGAAACACGCTTCAAGCGTAGATATCAACAGACTTTTTCCAAAACGACGGGGACGGCTCAAGAAATAATAACTGCCTGTCTTCACCATCTGATAAATCAAAGCAGTCTTATCAATATAGAAATAACCGTCTTTCCGGATTTTTTCAAAGTTCTGTATGCCAATGGGGTATATCTTGCTACTCATACTCTTTTAAAATTATTTAAATTATAATACAACTATGCATACGTTCCTCTTGAAATCACCCAATCAGCAATTGTCCGAGTCTCCGCACTAAAATTTATTGCAACCTTTACCACCGGAAGCCCGCAAAGAGTAAAACGATCTGCATATTGCTGCAAATCAATTTGCTTCATGGCAGTCTCCGCATTTTGATTCAATTTCAGTTCTACCAGATAGAGAGTAGTCCTCGTGCGAAGCACCATATCCACACGTCCTTTCAGTGTGTGCACCTCCACATCGGTATAAATACCCAGCAATGAGAATATCACATATAGCATCTGCTGGTAATGCCCCTCATAATCCGTGTTGTCGCAATAAGGCACAGTGGAAAGAAAAGCCTGAAGCAGCTTCAAAGCCTCGTCCATATCTCCCCGCACAATGTTACGCGCCAAATTACGCACCACACTGTTCACCTCATGACTGTCACTCTTCACATAAGATGGGATCAGGCTTTTCATCAGACCAACACGCACCTCTTTGTTTGGAATATCAAGCATATATGCGTCAAATTCCAAATCCGCACCCTTTATCGTAAGGTAACCGGCCTGATAAAGCAACGGCATATAATTGGTAGCCAACTCCAAAGGTACGTTAAAATCACTGGGAGACGCTTCCTCGCCACCAATTTCTGATGGTAACACAGCATATTTGCGCAACATCTCTATGATATAAGTGGGCGTGCCACTCTCAAACCAATAAGAGCCGATCTCTCCCAAAGCCATCGCCTTCAGCAAACTGAAAGGATTGAAAACATCGGGCGACGGCCACGAAAAATGATAACCGTCATAATTTTCCTTCAGTCTGTCCAACATCTCCTCTGCAGTGATTCCCAACCGGGTAGCCAGACTCTCTACATCGGGAACCATTTGAGTACGGAGTTCTTCAGCAGTGATACCGCAAATGGCAGCATAATCAGGCAGCATACTCACATTGGTGATATTATTAAATTCACTGAACACGCTAAGTTGCGAAAACTGGGTTATACCCGTAAGAAAAACAAAACGTAAATAAGGGTCACATGCCTTCAACGGACTATAAAAATTACGCATCACATTACGTAACTGTGGCAGATTCTTCTCTTCATGAACCACATCGAGCAGAGGAGCGTCATATTCGTCTATCAAGACAACCACTTTTTTACCGGTCTGCTTATAAGCACGTTTTATAAGTCCTTCCAAGCGCTGATTCACATACAGCTCCTCTTCTACACGTCCATAAATCTCCTCATAAGCCATGAGTTTCAATTCCAGTTCCGCGTTCAGTTGTTCCTTGTCCACATATTTAGCGGTACTCATGTCGAAGTGCAACACTGGATGTTGTATCCATTCCTTCTCCAATGTCTCCATGGCCAGTCCCTCAAACAATTCTTTCCGCCCCTCGAAATAGCAGTGAAGGGTACTGGTAAGCAAAGATTTTCCAAAACGTCGGGGACGGCTTAGAAACAGATAGCTGGAAGCCGAATGCGTCATCCGGTACACATATTCCGTCTTGTCAATATAGAGAAAATTCCCCTCACGTATCTTAAAGAAAGTCTGTATCCCGATAGGATATAATCTTTGCAAATCTTCCATATCAATCTTATTTTTCACAAAGCTACAAAAAAATCCATTCATAAAGACCGCAGGCGGGAAACTTTTTCCCGCCTGCCACTTTTACCTTATCTGTTTTTTCACCGTTCTCCTCTCTCCTCCTCTTTTCTTCTTCTATATCGAAAATACATTCTCCTCCATTCATCCCAGATAACTCCGGCTTCCTCTTCATTGAAGGCATCCAGACAGCACTCCACCACTTTTACGTAATCACTCAATGGGCGTTTTGCCCCTTTTTTAAATCATTAAAAGTAGAGTGGCCGATGTGTACGCTCTTCCATATTTCGTCATTTTTCAAATCCGCACGCTTTTGCAACTCTCCTATGTAAACTCCTAAAGCTACATATAAACCTTTTTCATTTTCCATTCTTTTTTATTGTTAAAATTACACCGTAACGGTTAATTATTTTCACTTTCATCCCAACATGTCGGGACGATGTCTATTTTGCATTTACTAATTTTACACCGTGTTTTGAAACACACTCATATTTTTTTGCAAAAATAAATATTTTAACTTGAAACAAAAAGAAAATGATGCCAAACAACTACAGAATGTCCTATTTCATGCCACCTATCGCTCCTATCAAAGACAAACAAGGCCGACTGATGACTCCTCCCACGCTTATCCCCTTCTGCGAAGTCTCCATCGAACAAGTTTTCCAAATGATTACTTGCAACGAGAATCTCAAAGCCCTGACCGAACAAGTACGCAACTCCGAAGATATACGAACCGCCAAAGCGTCATTACTACCGTATGTGACCCCCTGCGGCACATTCACCCGCCGTAGCAGTAAGGATTTCGTCTCCCCGTCTCACCTGGTGATAGTAGATGTGGACGGTCTCCACTCTTATCAGGAAGCAGTGGAAATGCGACGTATGCTCTATGACGATCCTCTCCTACAACCTGTACTCACCTTTGTCAGCCCCAGCGGACTGGGTGTAAAGGCATTTGTTCCCTGCCATTATTCCTCCACGACAAATGACATCCCAAATATCACAGACAACATGAGTTGGGCGATGCGGTACGTAGAGACGGCATACAATACGGTAACAGCAGTTTCTTCCGAAACAAAATCCAAAGTAGATTTCTCCGGCAAAGACCTCGTGAGATCCTGTTTCCTTAGTTACGACCCGGAAGCATTGTTCAGAACCACCAACGAATAAATCATAAATCAAAAATCATAAATCAAAATGACCGATATTGAATCTTTACGCCGTCTCACCGAAGCAGTCGAAACGGCAGGAGCGGACATTGCTCCCACTTATCTTGAATACGTACAATTGTCATTCGCCATCGCAACGGATTGCGGCGAAGCAGGACGTGAGTTTTTTCACCGCCTGTGCCGGGTATCTCCCAAGTATCAGCGCGAACATGCCGAACGGGTATTCTCCAACGCACTCCACACCCAACGTGGAGAAGTGCACCTGGGCACCGCTTTCCACCTTGCCGAAGCGACGGGAGTAAGCATCTGCATAGAAGAAATGCCCAAACATCCCACAGGTACAAAAGGTACAGCAGGTACAGCACGCAAATTTCCCCCACACACGGGCGCGCATAATAAGGTGGGAAATGACAATATCTCCGATGATAAAGAAGGGGAAGAAGAACTATTGCCGGGCAGTGAACCGCAACATCAATTGCCCACTTTTCCGAAAAACAACTGGCCGGAATTTTTGCAACGTATCATAAAAGCCGGGAGCAGCCCAATACAACACGACATCATGTTATTGGGAGCGCTCACTGCCCTGGGTGCTTGTATGTCGCGCCACGTGCGATGCCTATATGGCGGCAAATACCATCACCCCAGCCTCCAATGTTTCGTAGTGGCTCCTTCGGCTTCCGGCAAAGGTATCCTTTCCTACATCCGCTTACTCGTGGAACCTATCCACGACGAGATCCGCAAAGAAGTGGCCATACAGATGAAAGCATACAAAAAAGAGAAAGCCGAGTATGATGCAATGGGAAAAGAACGAACCAAAAAGGAGGCTCCACAAATGCCCCCTAACAGGATGTTCCTCATTTCGGGCAACAACACCGGTACGGGTATCCTACAAAACATCATGGACTCCGACGGAACCGGACTTATCTGCGAAGCGGAAGCGGACACTCTTTCCACCGCCATCGGATCGGACCACGGTCATTGGAGCGATACCCTGCGCAAAGCGTTCGACCACGACCGCTTGTCCTACAACCGCCGCACCGACCAGGAATACCGGGAAGTGAAGAAAAGCTATCTTTCCGTCCTGATTTCGGGTACGCCGTCGCAAGTGCAAACTTTCATTCCGACGGCAGAAGACGGATCATACTCCCGCCAATTATATTATTACATGTGCGGAATCAGTAAATGGATCAGCCAATTTATGGACAACGAGATAGATTGGGAGGAGATATTCACCGCTATGGGACTGGAATGGAAAGAAAAGTTGAGCGTGATAAAATCGCACGGCATTCATACCCTACAACTCACGGATGAACAAAAAGAAGAAATCGACACCGTCTTTTCCGACTTGTTTGAACGCTCCAGTGTAGCTAATGGAAGGGAAATGTATAGCTTTGTGGCACGTCTGGCTGTCAATCTATGCAGAATCATGTCGGAAGTAGCCGTATTGCGTGCTCTCGAAAGCCCGCAGCCCTACGACTTCAAGACCTCTCCCACCTCTCCTTTCACACCGGACAAGGAGATTCCTGCCGACAACTGCAAAGATGACATTATCACCCGTTGGGATGTATCCATTTCACAGGAAGACTTTCATGCTGTGCTTAGTCTTGCGGAACCTCTCTACTGTCATGCCACGCATATTCTATCGTTCCTCCCCAATACAGAAATCAGCCACCGTCCTAATGCCGATCGTGATTATCTCTTCCAGAAACTGGGTGATGAATTTACTCGTACACAGTTACTGGAAGAAGCAGTTGCCATGGGAATTAAGGAAAACACAGCCCTCACTTGGCTGAAGCGTCTCACCAAATATGGAAAATTAGTCAGTGTGGATGGCAAAGGATCTTACGCGCGTACGTGTGTGTATGAGTGAACCGGGGAAAGTGTACTTATTGTACCCGCCTTATCTACTCTGAATCTTTTTTTCTACTGCAACCCGCTTTCCCTGCTGTACCCTTTTTCTCTGTGTAAAGCATAGCTTTAGGAGATGTAAAGCATTGCTTTAGACACCGTAAAGCGATGCTTTATTTAAGGCTCTCCTAAGGCATCCACAATCACTCTTACCTCCAACGGTGTGAATGAACGGCGCTTTGATTCGTATCCTAAATCATACAAGCGTTGCAGAAGTCCGGGACATAGAGAGATCCATTTCTTCATTTTTCGATAAGCGGCAATGTCGGTAAGTTCCGGAGAATAGAGTTGTGCCAGTTCCATGCGCCCGTAGGCACGTATCTTGAATTCGTTCATAATGGATAAGTTTCTGATTTACAGTTACAAAAATAGCAAAATATTTCTACATAGCCAACGTTTTTTCATTGAATAATCGATCATAATTGCACACAACCGACAACAATCGTACGCAACTGTGTACTATTGATTTTCCGAAGTTTGAGGGT
>NC_021017.1:197393-199894 GCF_000210075.1 Bacteroides xylanisolvens XB1A | reverse complement strand
GAACCAGCAGAAGAAAGGCTTGAATGCGGGTAAGTGGTTCGCCCGTGCAGTAAGCGACGAGATGTTTGATTTGGCCAAGCTCGCCGAACACATGTCGAAGCACAATTCACCGTATTCCGGTGGTGTCATCAAAGGTGTGCTTTCGGATATGGTGGATTGTATCAAGGAATTGTTGCTGGACGGCAAATCGGTGAAAATTGATGATCTTGCCATCTTTGGGGTGGGTATTCGCAGTAAGGCGGCTGATACGCTGGAAGATTTTTCGTTGGAGAAGAATATTACCGGTATGCGTCTGAAAGCTCGTGCCACCGGTAATCTGTCGACCAATAATCTGAAACTCGACAGTCAGTTGAAGCAGCAAGCAGAATATCAGAAACCGGGCACTTCCGGAGGTGGTTCTAATCCGGATGATACTCCTGATCCGAAACCGGATGGAGGTGGCGAAGCACCTGACCCGGCTGCTTAAAAGGTTCACCACTGACTACACAGATTTCCACAGATTATATTGAATTGGTAGTTACTAGAGTAGTCGATTATTTATCTGTGTGAATCTGTGTAGATCTGTGGTAAATCTATGGCAAAAGAAAACTATTATCAATTTATTTAAAACTTAATTATTATGAGTAATTCATCATCTCCCCGCTCCGTATGGAGCTTCATTATTAAAGTAATCATCACCGTTGCCACCGCTATCGGGGGCTTGATCGGAGTACAGAGTTGTATGTAACCCCATGCGGACCATTACACTAATTATCATTCATTGCAGTGCCACGCCGGAAGGAAGATCCCTTTCGGCGGAGGCTTGCCGACAAGATCATATCCATCATCGCGATTTCCGCGACATCGGTTATCATTTCTACATCACTCGCGATGGGGAAATCCACCGGGGACGTGCTTTAGAAAAGGTTGGAGCACACTGCCGTAATCATAACACCCATTCAATAGGTATTTGTTATGAAGGAGGATTGGATGCGAACGGAAAACCGAAGGATACTCGTACTTTGAATCAACAGGGTTCCCTACTCGCCTTACTCCGCGAGTTACGGAGACAATTTCCCAAAGCACTAATTGTAGGACACCATGATTTAAATCCGATGAAGGAGTGTCCGTGCTTTGATTGTGTTGCAGAATACCGGGAATTATAATTGCCTTGCAGTATACAAAAAAAATATCAACGATCTTCACAGACAGTTGATATGGTGGGAAATCATATCAGCTCTTACACTGATACGAGGGCATAGATTAGGACAATAACACTATATTGTCCCTAATCTACCACATGTAGGGTATTCATGTTTATCACATGAATCTAGGGACCTACACATTTTTCATCTCACGTTTTCTAAAAGTACTTTGAAGCACTCTATTTCTCTTTATTATCGCTAGTTTCTCCATATCCGTAACCATAGCCATATCGTTTACCATAGCCATAATATTTGCCATATTTGCCATAACCGTAATAATAACCGTATTTTCTTTTCTTCAAATCCAAACCATTTATTACAGTACACAAGTTAGGCAATTTATTTCCATCAATAAGTTCATTAATCAAAGTATACTCATTCTTACGAGTATAATCCGCGCGACATGCATAAACAGATAAATCAGCCACACGCCCTATCAACAAAGTATCAGTTACCATACCGACAGGAGCTGTATCTAAAATTACATAATCAAAATTCTTCTTGAGAGTCTCAATCGCTTTATCCAATCCATCGCGTGCCAACAATTCAGTAGGATTAGGAGGAACTGTTCCACCAGGAAGAATATAAAGATTCTTACTTACATCGGAAAGTTGTACTAAATCCATCAAGTTCTTTTCCGGATTAGCCAAGTATTGAGTTATACCTTGTTCTCTTTTTGATATATTGAATACCTTATTCAAACCTGGCTTGCGGATATCAAGACCAACGATTACTACTTTCTTCCCTAATAAAGAAAGACTGATAGCAAGATTACCAGAGATAAAGGATTTACCTTCACCACTGACTGTGGAAGTAACCAAAATCACCTTCTTGTCATTTCCAAGCATAAACTGAAGATTCGTTCGGACATTACGGAAGGTTTCACTCATCAGGTTGTTTTGATTCTCAAATACAGCAATAGCACCCTGCTTTTCATCAGTCAATGGGATATCACCGACAATAGGTGCACTGGTAAGTTTTTCTACATCTGCACGACCTTCAATCTTAAACTTAGTCAATTCGAGCAAATAAATAACCCCTACCGGAATTCCGACTCCCAATATCAAAGCGATCAAATAAGTAATCTTACTTCTAGGAGACACAGGAGCATCATCCGCTATAGCATCATCTATAATCTTTGCATTGTTGGCAGTAGCAGCCAAAGTTATAGCATTCTCCTCACGCTTCTGAAGCAACATCAGATAAAGTCCGGCCTTTATCTCCTGTTGGCGAGCAATACTCACAAACTCACGCTCCTGACCAGGGGCCTCACTAATGCGACGGGAATAACGGTTCGCTTCACGATCCAAATCAGCC
>NC_021017.1:186551-197204 GCF_000210075.1 Bacteroides xylanisolvens XB1A | reverse complement strand
CTTTGTGATATATAATCCACGCAACACCCTGTCTAAAGAGACTTGTACATTCTCTTTCATTGCACTAATGCTGGTATCCAAGTTTATAATGGTAGGATTATTCTCCGTTGATGTACGCAGCAAACGTTTTCTCTCAACAAGCACATCATTATAACGGTTGATGGCAGCCGCAAGATTCACATCCTGCAATCCGATATTACTAGGCAGAACCTCATAACCTTCATTTTGCATATATTTCTGCAAATCCTGCAGCAAATTAATCTGGGTTTGATTCTCCACACGCTTCTTTTCATATTCAGCACTACCGGTCAAAGCAATCTGTGCATCACTGGTCAAATCCGTAATACCTGCCCCACGTTTGAAACTTTCCAGATCCTTTTCCGTACTACCCAACTCTTTGGAGATAATACTAATACGTTCATTGATAAATTCTGCAGTTTTCTGCGCCACCTCATTCTTATCATTATTCGTATTGATATTATACATCTCCAATAGCTTATTGATAAAATCCTTACCTCGTTCCACATTCGAATTTTTCAATGATATGACAGCCACAGAAGTTGTTTTTGAAGTGGGTTCAATCGTCATATTCTTGCAATACCATTTCGCTACAGCCAAAGGCTTATTAATTGTTGCCGTAATATTACGTGTAGTCTTTTCCGAATCCGTAGTTTCTTCCGATGTTCTTTTAGAAGATAATACCGAGTCAGGCGTCAGAAAAAAAGCCAATGTCCCTTTGTCGGTAGGAAAAACAGCCGGCAATTTTTCGAAATGTTTCTGATATTTATCATCGTCAATCTTCACAGTCACATCCATACTTCCCTGTGGTTGCAATGCCATCTCCACAATCATCGGCTCCTCCAACAAATCAGCTTCCTGCGGAGTCAGACTCACTTGTACTGGTGAAGTCTTATACAAGTTTCTGGAAGGGAATTCATCCTCATCTGTATAAGAAATATAGAGTCCCAAATCTTCAACCACCTCTTTGACGATAGTCTTTGAACGGAGAACTTCAATCTCGTTATCAATATTCTGCGAAGAAGAGATCATACCATCCAATCCTAGACTCTCCAACCCGGAAAGCATTCCGGCACTACCACCTTTCTTATCATCCTTTATTAAAACCGTAGCGGAAATATTATATACGGGAGTAGACATATAAAGATAGACCCATGCCGCAATCAAACACGCCACAACCGCCCCCACAAACCAAGGCCAGTGGATCAAATATTTAAACAATAGTTCCTTGACATCTATATTTTCTTCCTTAGATTCTTGTGCTTCGTTGAAATCTGTTTCTTTCATTGCAAATTATTATTTTAAAATATTTACTAATAGGCTGACAATGGATACCAGGATAGAGGTGGCAGAGAACCAAAGACTGGTACTGTTACCTACATCTGAATTTCGAGCTTTTGCTTTATTAGGAGTTACGTAGATAATATCATTCTGTTGTAACCAATAGTAAGGCGAAAGAATGGTTTCGGCCTTATTCAAGTCCAAGGTTACAATCTGTTGTTTGCCGTTTGCGTCTTCACGAATCAACTTTACATTATCACGAAGACCGTATACTGTCATATCACCTGCCATGGCCAATGCCTCCAACAAATTTACCTTCTCATTGGAAATAGTAAAAGTTCCGGGACGGGTAACCTCGCCGATAACAGATATTTTATAATTTACCATACGGACCGTTACAATGGGAGTCTCCTTCATGTAAGGCTTCAATTTATCTATAATCAGCTGTTCTGCTTCCCTTTTCGTTAAGCCTCCTAACTTCAATTCTCCTAACACCGGAAAATTTATGTTTCCTTCATTATCTACCAAATAAGGCTGTAATACAGGTTGGGTAGTCACATATGACGAAGTACTCACGGCTATTCCGGCATTACTGGCAACTGTCAGGTTAAAAGGTATCGCAAGTTCAGGATTAGTACACGATACCACAATAGTCAACAAATCCTTGGGCATGATCTTGGCATCATACAGTTTTTCCTGTTGTTCTACCTCGTTCACAACTTCCACATTCTGAAAATAGGGAACCTTTTTATAAGACTGGCAGGCAGCCAATAGGAATGGCAACAATAGTAGCCACGAATTTCTCTTGTTTAGTCTTCTCATCATAATTCTTAAATTCATAATTAAACGCCCTTTAATTCCTAATTTTTAATTTTCTAATATGCTTCTTTTTCTCCGTGTATGGCATTATACACCGTCTTATACATAATATATAAGTCCAATAAAAAAGTCCAATGCTCTATATACCAGATATCACGCTGCACACGTCCCTCCATCTGCCAGAGTTCTTTCGTCTCACCGCGAAAGCCCGTCACTTGGGCCCAACCCGTTATCCCGGGTTTTACAAAGTGACGAACCATAAACTTATTTATCAGATTGGAATATTCCTCCGTATGTTTCAACATGTGTGGACGGGGACCTACAATAGACATATCCCCTTTCAACACATTGATGAATTGTGGCAATTCATCTACACTAGTCTTCCTCATTATTTCTCCAATACGTGTTTTACGAGGATCATTTTCCGTAGCCTGAAGAGTATCACACTGCGCATTAACCCTCATTGAGCGGAACTTGTAACACCAGAATTCACGGCCATCCTCACCACTGCGTTTCTGTTTGAAAAAGACAGGACCGGGAGAGCTTAGTTTAATCGCGATTCCGAAAAAGATATAAACGAACGGAAATACCGTAATAAGAAATAGTCCAGAGCAGACAATATCAAAAGCACGCTTAATAATACGGTTCTCCAATGACTCCAATGGTTCACAACGAATGGAAAGTACAGGAACATTACCCATTAACTCAAAATGCATTCTACGTTTCAAATAATTACGGACATTAGGTACACTAAAGAAACGGACCAGATGGTTTTCACAGTAATTAATGATAGGAACAATCTCCGCACTTCGCGCAGAAGGAAGACTACAATAAAGCTGGTCTATCTCTCCCACATGTTTTTCTAAAAAAACAGTTACTTCATTGGGTTGTCCCAAATATGGAACATCCTGCGGATACCGGTCTGAAGGAAAATCTTCGAAATACCCCAGTATACGATAACCGGACGTAGGATCATCCGTCATCGCATGATAAAGTTCCTGCATATTCTCATGACTCCCAACCAAGACGACCTTGCGAACATTTCCACCTTTTTTTCGATAAAGCTCCAAAAAATGACGGAAAATTAAACGATAGCTGACAATTACAATTATTAAAGCGACATAAAACAATCCGAAATAACGGGAATGAGAAAAATGAAAATGAAAAACAAGCAACATACAAACCGAAAAAAAGACAAAAGGAACCATGTTACGTAAAACACGAATCATGATCTGTTCAGAACGGACCACAGTGCGATGAAGGATAACACCTGAATGCATATTGCAAAGTAAATAGCACAGAGTGACAAGAGTCATTCCCTGAAAGATAGAACCGCAATGAATACACCAGAAACGAGTACCTAGAAACCAATTAAATCCCCATAAAAGCAGGTTCAGCAAAATAAGATCCCCAAAGAGGACTAAAGTCTTTAGGACTTTGTTAAAACGTTGGACTTCCTGCATAAGTTATAATATTATTTAGAATAGATATCTTCAAACATATTTTTATAATATGAATCCAACAAATGTATCATGATAGGAATTGTAAAATGTTCTTTTACACGTTCCATTGATTTTCGAGCGAACTGCTCTCTCAATCTATCGTCTATCAATAGTTTATCAATAGCACCTGCATATGCTTTACAATCCTCGTTCGAAACCTCTAATCCTGTAATATTATTTAAAGAAACCCAGTTTACCCCACTTCCCGGTATTGTAAATGTTACAGCAGGGGTACCACAGTACATTGCTTCCGCAAGTGCTACACCAAAAGCTTCATTTTTTGTTATAGAAGGAAAAGCAAATATGGATGCAGCATAATGATGCCAGCGCAACTCATTATCATCTAACCGCCCTACAAAATGCACACGAGAAGAATGACAAGCACTCTTCAGTTTATCAGTTAAAGGCCCATCACCCGCTATTATAATTTCACAGTCAGATTTTATGAATCTTTCAGCTTCTACTAAATAAGGTAGTCCTTTATATTGAATATGTCTTCCTACGAAAAAAACAATTTTTTTATTACTGTATTTTTCCTTTATATTTTCAATTTCGACCTCATCCCCTTGTTGAAGAATAAATTTTTTTTCATTAATTGCATTTGGCAAGATTTTTACTTTATCTTTAAATATTTGTAAAGGATTAGAGGCATTCTTATATTGCGGGCTTGTTACCAAAACCAAATCTGCCCTTTTTAATAAAGCGGTCTCTATCGGCTTTATTAGTGGATATATCTTAGTTTGTTTTATAATGTCCATATGCCAATGAACAACAAGTTTTACATTTTTAGGAAACATAAAAAGTAACACAGCAGCAGGATATGGATTTGCCCAATGAAAATGTATTATATCTGGTCGAAATTCTCTTATAGCCTTTCTCATCATAGTAAAATAAGATAATGATAAAGCTTGCCTTGCAATATTTATCCAAGTAGCCACTCTATAAATCTTAATTCCATTAATTTCTTCTATCACGTCTTTACAACGATCATTAAAACATAAAACAGCTGACTGATACTGTGGCATCCCTTCAACTAAGTACCTACAAATATTTTCAACTCCTCCCATATAGGGATAATAATACTTTGAGATATGTAGTATTTTCATTTTTACAAAAAGAAAAATTGTCTATCATTATAGTAATGACAGAATTATATTTTGGAACTATTATATTGTTTATGATTATGAGATGTTATCAATTAAAAAAAATCCTTTAACTGGTATGGGCATTGTGAACCATCTCCACACCCAACTTAGGATTGTCCCTATTTACTCCGCTATCTTCAATAATAAATATGAAAGCAGAAGTATAACATTACATAGCTTCAGCCAATGGAAGTAGTAATTAGGATTGTGAAGAATTTGCATTAAAATAATGAGTTTTTTAACTATTGAATTATCGCGAATAAAAATTGTATTAGAATCAATATTTAAGATTTAGAAATATCAAAATATAAGGATACAATTCTTTTTATCATTTGAGTTTCTGTAAAATACTCTTTGAAGAAAAGAATAGCATTTTTTGAGAAATCGCTATATGGATAAACATTTTGAGATATTAAACGGATTTTTTCTACAGCTTCCGATTCTTCTTTAAATAAAAAACCTGTTTTCTCATTCACAACAACTTCGTTGTTGCCTTTCACATTACTAGCGATAATAGGTAGACCTACCGAACAGGCCTCTATCAAGCCATAAGGTAATCCTTCAAATCTAGATGTCGAAATGTACCAATCTGCAGATTTTAAATATTCCATAGGCTCATTTGAAAATCCAACAAAAGTTATATCCAACCCCCAATCTTTAGCTTGCTGTTCCAGTCTTAATCTATCAGGACCATCCCCCACCCAAACAAATTTTACAGAACAACTTTTCAGCATCTTAGCTATCCTAAGCATACTGTCCATGTTTTTCTGATAATCAAATCTAGAAAGTGTCACTATAATAACTGGGCAATTTTGCTTTATTCGTGGTTTTGAATTAGGATTTTCTATACCATTGTAAATAACAAGTGTATTGTCCTCTTTTGAAAAATGCCGCTTTATAGACAGTTCCTTTTCACCTTTAGAAACCGCTATGTATTTAGTACAAAATGGTGAAAGCAAAGTTCCCATGCACAAACTAAGTACATATTTAACAGGAGATTTATATACATCAGAAATACCATGGAACGTATGAATAACAGCAACGGATGGACAGAGTATCTTCAGTAATCGAGAGTATATTCCTGCACCATTACCATGAGAATGAACAATGTCGATTTTGTTATCTTTTATAAAGTGCTTTAATTCAGATAACGATTTCAATGAAAATTTTCGATAAGGGATAAATATAGTTTCTTTAATCCTATTATTAGATTCCCATCGTAAGCCATAAGGACAACCGTCTTTGGGGTATGCCATAAATACATTTATATCCTTAGGCATCCATTCAACCAATTGGTCTATATGCCGTGGACCACCGCCAAAATCACTTCTGACTGTAATATATAAAACATTCATACGTATATAAGATTAACTAATTGTTTTTTTTGATCAATAAACGGGGAATAGCAGCATTCTTGCTTTTAGCAATAAATTACCTAAATGCCGACTAACACAATAACTACAAAATAGCAATCTAAACTTTAAGGACAATCTTTTCTCTCTAAAAAACAGATAAAAATGTCCCTTGATACATTTGTAATCTTCTTTTGACAGACTTGAATTACTTTTTACAGCTTTAAAATACAAATTAATACTCTTGAATATTTGAAAATATCCCCCATATGGTGAATCTATCCCTAATAATTTTTCCATTGCTTCCGAAAGCACATCATAATAAACCATCGTTTCATGATTATGCGTCGCAGACCCTAAACGTTGAATATAATGATAAATAATCTGATGCGTATGTGCTATCTTTACACAACTATTTAGTAGTATTTGAATAGTAAAAAGAATATCTTCGCCTATTTTAATTTTATTGTCAAAACGAAAATTGCCAATAATCTCTCTCTTAAAAAGTCTAGGAATAATTAAAATCCTTTGATACATCAAAGTGTTCTGTATGCACTCTATAGAATCCTCAATATAATTATCCTGATCCAAAAGAGGCGTATAAATTGTTTTTGAATTTAAAACCCTTATATAATTACCCTCTATAATATCGCAATTGGTCTCATTGGCTGTTTTAATCAAAGTTTCAAATGCGTCTTTCGTCAATAAATCATCCCCATCTAAGAAAAATATCCATTCTCCTTGCGCATTTTCTATACCGACATTCCTTGCAGAAGAGACCCCTCCGTTTGGTTTATGTATAACCTTAATACAATTATATTTTGCTGCATATTCATCACAGATATCAGGTGAACGGTCAACGCTTCCATCATTAACAAGAATAACCTCAAAGTCCTTATATGTTTGATCCAACAGACTTTTCAAAGTACTTTCCAAATAGGACTCAATATTATATACAGGAATTATTACAGAAATATTCATAGATTAAAATTTAGATAATATCCTTTTAATTGAATCAATAACATAATAGAATCCTCCAAACTCATGATAAAGTTCATGATACTCTTTGCGAAGTAAAGACTCGTTAGAATTAGATATACCATTGAGGTCAAAAATAGCTATAGCCATTTTCATCTTTTTAAATGAACGTTTTCCATATTTGGAATAAATACTTCTAAATAGTTTGTAATCAGCCGCAATATGATACTGAATATCATATACATAATTTTCGTTTCTCAAGAAAGCTGCTTGATGACAGAAAGGCATATCTTTATAAAACACACACGTATTCTTGGCTTTTACAATATTTAAGGTAAAGTTAGACTCTGCTATAAAATCACCGTAGATTACTTTAACATAGGAAGAAATATCTTCTTTAAAAATTCTTTCCACGACTAGATTATCGGCAAAGCAATCACCTGCATTCATGAAACTTAACCACGTTCCATGAGCAACTTTAATACCTTTGTTCATAGCATCATAGATACCATTATCTTTTTCTACTAATGAAATATGCGATTTTATCTTTATATCGATTAATTACTTCAATAGTACCATCCGTTGAACCGCCATCTATAACAATGTATTCAAGATGTTCATAAGTCTGATTAAGAACTGATTTTATTGTACGCTCAATGCCACTTACAGCATTGTAACATACTGTAATTACTGAAATTTTATTTATTGTCATTAATTTAGCAAGATTGTTATGATCTAATTACTTAATTTTTCAATATCTTTTTAGAGATATCAAAATCCTCACTGGAAGAAATTCTATAATGGGTGATGCAGAAATTAATTAATAAGAATAAGAGAGTATATCTCAAGTCCAAAGCTGGAGTACCTCCAGGGTATAAATACACCAAATGAAGTCCTATATAAAAAGCAAAACTTTTAATAAATATATTTTTTGATTTCGAGACACCTAAATACAAAGCCTTTATCAGAAAAAACAAATAGGGAATCAATAAAAGTAAGCCTCCATGCAATATAAGATTAAGATAACCTGTTTCAATAAGGTTTCTATTCAATTTATCATCTAATGATACTGACAAACTCTTATAGGTACCATCCATACCTTTCCCAAATATCCAATCATACCATTCCATGTCATTATAAAATTCAGTTTCTGTCCCATCCCTTGTGTTGACAGCCAACCTTTCCGACATGACATTAAATTGATCCGCCAAAGAATCGACTACATTCCAATTACTAAAAGATATTAGAAGGGCAAGTAAGACAAGTAGAATAATCTTCCTTTTGGATTTTAAATAAGAACATAATATGATAAACAAACAAAGTATCATCAACAATGACGAAGAACGTCGGCCTCCCATCATGGATGAGACAAGTGATAAAATGATTGTACCTATTATTAATACTTGCCATTTGTTTTTGAATTTACTCAAAGCGAGACCAAAAGCTGCAATAGCTACAATCAGATTTGCAGCCACAGAAAAACGATTAATTATAAAAGCATCAAAACGTCCTAATTTTAAGACTATTGTGCTTGAATAAACAATAGTTTGAAAATTGAATGCCAAAAAGAACAAGTCTAAAAACATTTGAGCCAAAATCCAATATAAACAAAATTTTATGTATTTTGTTTCCATCTTTACTAATAGCAGCAAAGGCATGAGATAAGGCCATATATAAGACCCCATCATCATTTTCCGATATAAGGTAAAGTCGCTATTAGAATCAAACCTAAGGATGGTAACAAATCCTATAAAGATAAACATTACCAACAAAGGATTTCTACACAATTGTCCCAAACTGATTTTGGGAAGTTTAAAATACGAATACCAAAACAGCATCAGCCCAAGTATACCAATTCCTCTAATTATCAAAGATTTACCAAATACATAATCTTGGTATACATCAGCATTCTTAAACAATATTACCCCCAGCAATAACAGATTGAAGAACCATATATTTTTGTCTTTTGATGTTGTTAACATTATATTCTTTTTCTTATCCAATTAATATCTTGTTTAATCATCTTTGCATTTATTCCAAGAATGAGAGAATTCTTATCGAACTTATGCTTTGTAACGATACTTCTTGCACCAATAATACAATCATCTGGTATCTCAACTCCTTTGAATATTAAACATTGCATACCAATCCAAACATGATTACCTATTTTAATATTATCAGCAGGATTGATACGCTTTCCATTATTGTCCACAATTGAATGAGAATCTGTCGTACGAAAATATATATCATGCGAAAGCATACAGTCTGCTCCTATTTCGATTTTTTTCCCCTCACATGCCGCAACCTGAACATGATTCTCCGAAGTTGTCCTATCACCAATTTTAATGATGTTATTACTATCTTCTATCCAAAAAGTCATACCTTTTATCAATACATTATCACCAATAATAATTTTATTTCCACCCTCAAATAAATTAAATCTACAATTCTTAAGTGAAGAATTATTTCCAATTTCAATCGAATTAAGGTATCCATAAGGGTTTGAAAGATCACATCGATACAACATCGTATTTTTCCCTACTTTCAAAGAAACCTTTCCTTTAAGCCTAAATATTAATATCGTTGCTTTTTTAAAGAAGTTCTTTAATAATCTTTTCATAACTTCTTATCTAATAATATTTGATTATAAAAATCCATATAACTCTTTGCTATTTTCTCTGGTGAAAAACGAGCTATTACATCTTTGCGTATTTCATCACTATCATACACTGTATTCATAGCTTTATTGATACCCTCTTCTAAATCTTTTTGAGTAAAACCATTACAAAGAATACCATTTGTTTTGTTAATCAACTCTCTAGTTCCGCTAACAGGAAATACTATCGCAGGAACTCCACAAGACATTGCCTCAATAGGTGTTTGGGCAAAAGCTTCTTGACAAGAAGGCATTACAAAATAATCAGCACATGAGTAAGCTAAAGACATTTTCTCAATATTGTAAATAGGACCTATCGCATTTACAGTTGAGGAAACTTGATAACTTCCCACCGTCCCTATGGCTAATATCATAACATTAAGGATTTGCATATTTTCCAACGCCTTAACCAATATATCAAGGCCTTTTCTTGAATCAAATAACTCGGCAGATACAAATACAAAAACTACTGCATCTTGCGGTATTCCCATTTGTTGCCTGGCAATATTCTTTTTTGCCGGATAATAGTTATTATAATCAACTGCATTATTTATAATGGTAGTCTTGGCATTTAGAATCATTTCATGCTGACGATATTGATTGTACATCATTTCAGAAAGGAATACAATTCCCAAGCGTTCTATGCCCTTCACTATTTTCATCTTTTTATGATAATACTCTGCCTCCAAATCACCGCCATAGCTTTTACTTTCCGTATAATGAGCAATACCTAAAAAAAGATTTTCGTCATGTAAAGTCCAAACAAATGGTTTCTTCACTTTTTTAAAGAAAGAAGGATAATCAACGAAATGATTAATCCAATGTAGGTGTATTACATCAGCTTCTTGAATCAAGGGATAACGAGATACATCAATTATGGATGTCGGCAGAGTATAACATCG
>NC_021017.1:183898-186122 GCF_000210075.1 Bacteroides xylanisolvens XB1A | reverse complement strand
TGTAATAACCTTAGTACTTTGTTAAATGCCTTCCATAGAGATTTTTCCATCTTCCATATTCAAAAACTCTCGCGTTCGGGCTTCTTTTTTCTAACACCAAAACTTTACTGTCTACCCCTTGCTTCAACAGAGATTCATGAATTCTCAAACAACACAACCCTGCACCACCACTATCAGTGGTACATATATGCAATACTTTCATGCTATTCTTTATGAGATGATTTATTTCTTGTCCAAAATATCCTTCAACTTATCCCAATATTGATTTCTAAAATATGGCGGATTTTTATAAGTTCTGTCTTTTTGACTCAATATTGCCTGGGCCTTAAGATATGCATCATTTAAGCTTTGGGCATATTGAACAGCATCGTGATATTCTTCTTCCGGAAACCATTTAACTCCACTGCTAAGTTTATGGTCAGCAGAATTAAGAACTATGACAGGTGTATTAGCAATAGCAGAAAATATTGTACCATGATAACGGTCGGTAATTACCACTCTGTAAGTAGCAAACTTACTAATCATACCGTATATAATTTCATCACGGTGTTTGTCCAGTTCTTCACAAGGTACTCCTTTTAATGTTGTGTCAACCTTTTCTTTTCTAAGGCTTCCAAAACGCCCCATAAGCTTATCTATCTCTTCTTCTTTATAAAATGTCTCAATATCGTCTCTCATACAGAACAAGACTCCTTCTCTCTCCGTATTATAAGATTTGGTTCCAATTAATGAGGTCACAATATCTGGATAAAGGAGTAAAGGCGTAGAAGAAAATAATTCCTGCGCTTTTTTATAAGAAATCTTATCTCGACACAAAAGAATGGTATTTTTATTCTTAGCGAAACAATTAGAAACGAACTGTTGGATTATCGGAGTATGGAAATTAATTGTCTGTGGAAATATCAGCATCCTATTGTTGGGGAAATACCCCATCATATCTGTAAACATCTTCCAACCGTTATGATGATCCACCATGAAATAGCCACTATGTCCCAACAATATGTCATTTCTTTTCATTTTGAGTTTAAGAACTACCAAGGTCAAACGATAGGAAAATTCAGTTAACAATGACCTAGCATTATTAGATAAATTGAGTGTTGGCTTCAAATATCCTAAATGTATAATTTGATAAGAAGGATAATTTTCCTTTATCCATTTGTCAGTACACATAAGCTGTGCTTGGTCCCCCAAATTAGAATGGATAGGATGACACAAAACATAAACTTTATTCCTTGCTGAAAAAAGGATAGAAAAAATTCTTTTCCAATAACATCTACTTACGTAAAACATAATTAACAAATCTATTTGTTATAATTGAAAGAATCAAGCAAACGATAACAATTAAAATCGATGATATATACCCAAAATACCACCATGTTATAGTAAGCACCTTATCATGAATTAGATAGATATAATATGAAATGCCAGCAAGATACAGTATCATGCTATTGCGCTTTAATGAAAACTTTTTAAAAAGCTCATTCGACAGCAAAATTGAGAAGAAACCTAAGTTGACAAAAATAACATAATATTTATCTCCTGATGATGTTATAAACACCCACAATATCATCAGTACATTGACAATAAAATATAGTCCCATTTTATTCTCTAAAGACTTCTTAAGTATTTCATTTTCGTATAATGCAACCCACAATCCTAATACAAGCACCCATAAATTTCGATAATAGTGAGCAGGAAAATCATCAGGTCGTGTATATGTAAACACTGCAAACAATGTTAATAATAAAATATAGATTGTGAGTAAAAACCTCTTTTATTCATCACTTCATATTTTCCATTTATCGTTGCAAGACTTTTAGCAATCCCAAAAATTAAGTATGAGCAAAGTGTCACACCGACAAACCACATTGAACTACTAAAAGTTTTACAACCTACTATATATCTATATATATCTGTAAAATTCGTTCTATGTTGTCCTAACTCTACGAATGCAACATTAACCCTAGCAGCTTTCAATTCTTCAGGATCCGCATTTGCTCCTACAAGAAAATAAATTCCAATAGCTATTACCGTAATAATAATATAAGGGAACATCAATTTCCATATCCTCTTTTTTGCATATACAACAATCGTAGTGGGATGTTTTATTTCCGATTTCGCAATGCCATAAGACGATAAAAATAAGAAGATAACCAAAGCATAAGATCCACCACCTATTTCTAGAATTGTATTAGCAAATCCTCCTGTAGTTCTCAATGCGAAA
>NC_021017.1:167904-183484 GCF_000210075.1 Bacteroides xylanisolvens XB1A | reverse complement strand
TACACTTATTGCTATCACCTCCTTCACGCGTCGAAATTATTACACATATAAAAAATACACCAAATATCAGTAAATACTCACAATCAGCAAAGTGCATATCATTATTTCTTTAAGAAACGTTTCATCCTACCTATAACCTTTTCAGAAAGACTCCTTCTTTCGAATGCAAGATTGTCCATATATGAAGCTGTATCATCAAAGAAATTTGTAAATGCTTCTACAAATATGGGCTTGTCAGATTCTTTTTGGGCAAGCAAACTGGCTGCTTTTTCCAAATCTTTCATATCATTAACGGCAAAATACTCAAAGCCCGTTGTAGTAGCCCATCCCTCTGCTGTCACTATTTTACAATCTTTACCTAAATTACTCATTGGGTATTTTTCCATCATCTCACGCATAAAAGGTTTAAATAACATGGCCCCTCCATGGTTATTAATCATTAGAATCCTCATATTTGGAGAAAGACTGCTTATCCACAATGCATTCATATCGTAAAAAAAAGACAAGTCTCCAATAACAAGATAAGTAAGACGTTCATTAGTTGCACCAAAACCCACTGCTGTAGACAAAGAACCATCAATACCATTAACTCCACGATTACAATATTGACGAACTGTGGCTGGAATATCTAACAATTGAGACATACGAATACTCCAACTATTACCAATCTGCAAATCGGCATCTACTGGCATCTTTTTAAGAACAGAACTTATTATGTGCAATTCATTATATTTATCAGAACTAGGTTGTGGCACCTCCTTATCCAATTGACTCCAAAATTCATAATAACCAGTATTATTAACAAAAGAAGCGTTTTCTGATATTTTATCAAAGAATAAAGTCTCACTCATTTCAAACATATGTGTGAGTTTCTTAAATCCATCAACAACCTTATCTTCCTTTCCAACTTGCCAATGCTCTGCCTTACGACTTTTCATCATTCCTTTCAATTCAGCATTGAAAATATAGTTTCCACCCACAGTAATAAGCACTTCTGGCAACAACATTTCTTCTTCTTGAAACAGGAACTTGGCATGAAGAAGCCGAGGTGTATTATTAAATGTATGTGGATAATGGCAATTAGAAATATAATCCGTCAAAATGACCGCATCAAATTTTTCAACAAATCGTTTGACAGCACCTTCTAATTTAGTTGATAAAGTGACTGATTGCCCCCATAAGACTCCAATGCGTTTATCTTTCAATTGCCCTGCCAAATATCTCCATTGAACATTTTCTGTTTCAGCATCATACAAATTTATCTTTCGAACTAGAGGGATTGACTCCAATTTAAATATTTCACTAAACGGATCTCCTATTGGAAAATCAATATGTACAGGTCCATTGCCATGGTGCGTTAATTCAATCATAGCTTCATTGATAGTTCGATTTGTAAACCACTCATCTACTTCTGAATCAATGCGGGGAAGGCGCACCCGATATTTTGTAAACCCTTCAAACGATTTAATTTGATCATACTGTTGATCCTCATTTTGGTTAAGATATTCTATCATTCTATCCCCTGAAATTACAAGAAGAGGAAGGTGTTGATAAAATGCTTCACACACAGCACTCGCTAAGTTTATACATGCAGTTCCCGATGTACAGCATATTGCCACAGGTTTCCCCGTTTTCTGTATCATTCCTAATGCATAGAAACCCGCACTACGTTCATCGATCACTCTAAAGGTATTAAAATAATCATCTTGTTCAATTGAATGAATCAGTGGCAAATGACGACCACCTGGGCTAAACACTATATTTTTAATATCATATTGTTTCAACAGAGAATGCAACTGAATGATTGTCTTACTAGAATCCATATTTTTTACTAATTTTCAATTTTATTAAACTTATCATTTTTCGTTGAGTTACCTTACTAATGCCTAAGGTCCAAATGAAATAAAAAAAGACAAGACATAGTAATGAAAAGAATGACAGAATATCCTATATAATCATTTAAAAAGAGTTGATCGCGATATATAGAAAGAAATACCGGAATAGGGATTGCACAAAGAGTAACTTTAAGACACGACCAATAACATTTAGAAATTTCCGACCATTTAAATTCAGCATCATAAATTAAAACAATTGGTTTTACTACGAATGAAAGAATCATGTCATCAATCAAAATAATAATAGCAATTGATACTGGCGATAAACCAAGCTTAAAGCACACATAGCCTATAGGAACAACCAACACAGATACAATAGCAGAAAAGATAGAATTGAATTTCAATTTTCCAACTGCACACAATGCCGTATAAAAGGAATTATTCATTGAATTGATAATGCTCGTTGCTATAGCAAACTGAAGAAATATGACCGAATACTCTGGAACTTGCCCTAACCAAAATTTGATAAGAGGTTCGGCCACAAGCATAATAGGCACTCCCAACATCAGCATCAAATAGAAACTATACATGGATATTGAAATAGTCAATGATTTACTTCCATCCTTATCGCCAGCCGCATATCTTTTAATAATCTGCGGATTAGAGGCTGCTCTAAAATTATCTGCAAACTGATTGGCAGCCATATTAATTTTATTTGCCAAAGCGCGAGCTGTCACTACCTGTGGAGTAAAAAACATAGATATCAGCACTACAACACCTTGGTTTTTTAATGTCATAGTAATGTTTGTAAACAAGTTCCAAAGTGAATAAAAAAGAATATTTTTGATCATTCCCCAATCTATTATCATACATTTCTTTGTTTCTTCAAAATTTCTTGTACAATACCATCTATATATCAATGCGATGAATGTTTGTACGATTAACAGCAACAAGGCATAATATTTCAGTTTGTCAAATCCTCCATAAGGCAACATATAAACTATTGCTAATTTCAGTACAACTTCAATAATACTCACATAGGCAAAGATGCTCATGCGTTCATGACTCATGACTGAAGCTGTGTATGGTATTTGAGTAAACGTTATAAAAGATGTAATAACTGATACCTGAAATACAAAAACGGCAGCTTCCATTCTATTATCATAAATAGCTAATTTATTATGTAGAAACCACAATCCAACCGTTTCAAGCAGAACAACAACTACCAACGCAAATACAGTATGTATTATAAAGATTGAAGAAAAAGTTTTGATCATTTTCCTTCTATCACCCTTTCCTAATTCAAAAGCTAAAAAACGAGTTGATCCAGAAGCTAATGCCCCACTGATAAACGATAATAGTCCAACGACACCACCTACGACTTCATATATGCCATAATCGTCTATACCTAACTGCTGCAATACTACACGTGATGTATATAATGACACTAACATCATAAACATCATGCGAAAATATAACAATAGAGTATTCTTAGCTATTCTCCTATTATTACCGTGCTCCATCAAAACTATAGTTTTTCATTTATATTACAGCTGTTTTATCAACCATCCCAATATGTTCATTTAATTCAGCCACATTCCATACGTAAAGTCCACTATCATATCATATCTATAGCCTATTAGAATTTTCGACATTTTTTCTATATTTCCCTCGATATAATAAACACTTGCTATTGACTTATGATAAGTATGAAGCTCGTAATAGATCATTTAACCATCTTTTGATCTTTGGACATAAGAAATAAATATCTACCTAAAAAAGGATCATGGGAATAACGAGAACGAACGATTTCTGAAACTCGTGGAGCTTTGCAATACATATCGTGAAAACTAGAAAGATAATAGAAGTTATTCAAACCCGAAATTGTCAACATAGGTCTCCAGCTTCTCTTCCAATTCTTTTAAGCCCCAATAGTCCAAGTTACTTTTACAAATAGCAAACCCACCACGAGTATGGATAGTGATAAGAATATTACCGGAGTTAGAACGAGAAGAAGTACCCTTTAATACCGATTCACCGAAAACCACAACCTGTGATTCTTCCATAAGACATCAGAGCAAGGAATACTATCGACCTAAACGGGAATGATTTTTTCACGCGTCTTCACAAACCAATTATTAAAATCACGACAAAAATTTCCTTGAGCCCCACAATACGAATTGATTGAGATTCCTTTGAGTTCACCCACAGTCTTGTAGAGGAACCATGACTTTTCAAAAACACTGCTACTGTGCATATTTTTATAAGTGTGCAGCAAAGGTAAAGCCTAAACAAAAACAAGTCAATACGTCATTTTTGGACGCTTACAAAACAGGAAGCAACTGCTTACTCACTCCTTTGGTGATAGGATACAAACGAGTGCCTGAACCACCAGCTAAAACTATTCCTTTCATTCTGTTTATCGTATTTTTTAATTGTAAAAGCCCAATGTATTCACTGCTTATTTTATTTTTAAGCAGATATAATTAAATATTTCGTGGATTTTTTTAATTGGGAAAGGTTATCGGACAACAAGCCCCTAATATTTGTCACCGACATTAAATAGATAATCTGCTATATTAAGCAGATCTTTTGTAATGTTCTTGCAGTAAAATCCCCCATGTCCCCTATAAAAAGATTGATTATTTAATCATTCAAATCCCCATTTTCTGATGCTGGCTCTACACATCCAGCCGGTATATCTACACATGCACACCCCAACATTGTCAATCGAACAACAACTTTCGATTTCCCATTCACATTTACTAATTCCCCTTCCAGTCCTGCCAATGGTCCCTTGATTACCCGTATTTTTTCTCCTGGAGCTAATGGCGATGTACTCATGCTGATCGTCTCATCCGAGTAGTCGAGCATAAACTTAAATCGCAACATTTGTTGGTCAGGAATAACAGCCGGAGTACTCTCCCCACGTAATACCATGTAACGGCTGATAGCAGATAAGGTTAAGACTTCTTTTTGTTCTCGCGGATCAACATGAACGAAGATCATCATCGGAAGTAGTACCCGGTCGACAACTTTACGACGGTCGCTCCATTGATGGACTTCTTGTTGAATTGGAAGGAAATTTTCGATCCCCATTTTCGTAAGCCGCTCACTTGTTTTTTTCTCGTGACAAATACGTACGATTGCCACTAACCATCGTTTTGAGCGTGCTACGCCTCTGCCAATCACATCTGTTGGCAGAAGATTTCGATCGTCATTTTTCTTAATGATCATGTATTTTTACCCCTCATTTTTCCATTACTCCTTAGGTAATGGACTGAATTCGGTGACAAAGATAAATAAAATAATAAATAGTAAACAAGAAAAAACGCTTTCTTTTTTTACACACAAATAGAAATATATAGTTAAGACTATCCTAGACATAAAAAAATACTCTACCTCTATCACATTGGTTCTATTTTACCACCCATATTTTAGACAACATCCCTATACAAATCAGGCGCGGAATTTCCGCGCCTGATTTGTATTTCTTTTGATTTACTTACCACTTATAATTGATACCAAAGCTAAGCAATTCTTTCAACTGGAAGAAGCTGTCTCCTTCAGTCGGTTTCGAGCTATCGTCAAAACGGGTATGTATATAGAGCTTAGTAGAAAGATAACGGTTCAAAACGAAGTTGAATGTATTCTCCCACTCTACACGTGCCCAATGGTAGTTGGTCAGATAATTGAGGCGAGACTCTAAAGTGACTGCAGAGATAATGGTCCAGTTCAATGTCGATTGCAACTGGGAACCGAAGTCGTTTTTAGAGCATTTTCCTTTGTCTAAACCAAACTTAGTTTCGTCTACTTCAGAATTGCCAATATAACGCAAGTTGTAAGTCAACGGCGCCATAAATACGGAAAGATTAAATTTCTTCTTACTCAATTTATAATCCATACCGACACTGACCGCCAAATCTGCCGGAGACAAGAAAGACGAAACTAATTCTTCACTGTTAGCTTTATATCCATTGAAGAACTGTGTCTTAAACTCGGAAGAAATGGTATAGTACCAATTCTTGAAAGCCCTCAAACCTAATTTATTATATAAGCGGAATTGGTCGGTGTTAAAAAGATATTTATGATATTCATCTGACGGAGTGGAGGTCATACCCACTTTAGCTTCCAGTTGATTCTCAAACAGGACTTTTTCATTATCATTATAGTTGGCAAAAATTTGAAAAGTCGCTAATCCGGAGAAGTTACTTTCACCTCCCTTATACCAGTTATCCGAAAGGTGGTTCTGACTGATCTGCAACGATCCGTTACCTCCGGTCACCCACCAGTTAGGCCTGCTAATCTTCATATTGGCCTTTCCTACATTATCATCCATGTTTTCCGGTTGAAACAGATGAATAACATTTGCTTTGGGAGATATTTTCGGCTTCACATCATGACGGAACACGTCACGACTCATGATACGATCCTCCGTAGTGACAACTAATTCCGGACGCGCCAAATAAAGATCCATCAACGCGCTGTTGACTATCTTCTCGGCACGTTGAGTTTTGGTAAATGCCAGGGTATCGTATGGCAAAAGCTCTTGCGTCAGTTGAGGAGTGGTATCCAATTGCATGGGTTTCCATTCCAGCTTCGAGTATTGAGCCATCGGAGCATAATAATATGCCAAAGGTGTAAACAGACGAAAATAATCGGGATCGGACGGAATATAACGTGGCGGCACAGACAAATCATTCAAATAATCCAATTGCGCAACATACCTATTATATAAATAAGAAACAGTATCCAATTTCGGTGTCGGACCTGACAGATTAAGTTTTAACATTAAATATTTCTGAAGCTCTGCCGAAAGCGTATCAGCTTTCACAACTCTGGCCTTTGCCACAACTGCCGAAGGTTTGACCGTTTTAGCAGGTTTAATCACTTCAGGGGCAGGCTGTAGAGAGTCAGTCGGAAGTGAAGCAGCCTCGACTGGTTCCTGCGCAAAAAGCGATAACGATAAGATTGACAGGATAAACGCTGAACATAAAGTAGTAATTCTCATCATATTTGTCTATGGTTTAGGCTGCAAAGCTACATTATTTTGTTCAGAAATCATAGGATTCTTTCAAAATTGCATTTTTTAATAAAATTGTAGAGACGAAAGGCTGCAATCTTCCTCCTTTTTTTATAATTTTGCGCTTTTTAAGTTCGTAAGATTACTACTAAGTAAACAATTATTAAAACAGTTATAGCTGTGGGAGAAACAAAGTATATTTTCGTCACCGGTGGTGTTGCCTCTTCATTAGGAAAAGGGATCATCTCATCATCCATCGGTAAGTTGCTGCAAGCAAGAGGTTATAATGTAACCATTCAGAAGTTTGACCCGTATATCAACATCGACCCGGGAACATTGAATCCATACGAGCACGGAGAGTGCTATGTAACCGTAGACGGACACGAAGCCGACCTCGACTTGGGACACTATGAGCGATTCCTGGGTATACAAACGACAAAGGCGAACAACATTACTACGGGACGTATCTACAAGAGCGTCATTGACAAGGAACGTCGTGGAGATTATCTGGGTAAAACGATCCAGGTGATTCCTCACATCACAGACGAGATCAAACGGAATGTTAAACTGCTTGGTAATAAATACAAGTTTGATTTTGTGATTACTGAAATCGGTGGTACGGTAGGTGACATCGAATCACTCCCCTACCTCGAAAGTATCCGTCAGTTGAAATGGGAACTCGGTAAGAACGCTCTTTGCGTACACTTGACCTATGTTCCTTATCTTGCTGCTGCCGGAGAATTGAAAACAAAACCGACGCAACATTCTGTAAAGGAGCTCCAAAGTGTGGGTATCCAGCCGGATGTACTGGTATTGCGTGCCGAACATCCGCTAAGTGACGGACTGCGCAAGAAAGTGGCACAATTCTGTAATGTGGATGATAAAGCCGTTGTGCAGTCTATCGATGCAGAAACAATTTACGAAGTACCTATCCTGATGCAGGCACAAGGACTGGACAGCACGATCCTCGAAAAGATGGGACTGCCGGTAGGAGAAACTCCGGGATTAGGTCCATGGCGTAAATTCCTGGAACGTCGTCACGCTGCAGAGACAAAAGAACCGATCAATATTGCACTGGTTGGAAAATACGATTTGCAGGATGCTTATAAGTCTATCCGCGAAGCTTTATCGCAGGCAGGTACTTACAATGACCGCAAAGTGGAAGTTCATTTCGTAAACAGTGAGAAACTGACAGATGAAAATGTAGGTGAAGCTTTGAAAGGCATGGCAGGTGTTATGATCGGTCCGGGATTCGGCCAACGGGGTATTGACGGCAAGTTTGTCGCTATCAAATATACACGTACGCATGACATTCCGACTTTCGGTATTTGTCTGGGTATGCAATGCATCGCCATCGAATTTGCACGCAACGTACTGGGATACGCTGATGCCAACTCACGTGAAATGGATGAAAAGACTCCGCACAACGTGATTGATATCATGGAAGAACAAAAAGCAATCACCAACATGGGTGGTACGATGCGTCTGGGTGCTTACGAATGTGTATTGCAGAAAGGTTCGAAAGCATATCAGGCTTACGGACAAGAACATATTCAGGAACGCCACCGTCATCGCTATGAGTTCAACAATGATTATAAAGACCGATATGAAGCTGCCGGCATGAAATGTGTAGGTATCAACCCGGAATCGGATTTGGTAGAAATCGTTGAAATCCCGGCTTTGAAATGGTTTGTCGGTACACAATTCCATCCGGAATATGGCAGTACGGTACTGAACCCTCATCCGTTGTTCGTGGCATTTGTGAAAGCTGCCATCGAAAACGAAAAAACAACGGCAAAAGGCTAACAATACACGGTAAACGACCGGTAGTTTGTAATTTTATAATTTGTAATTAAAATAAGAATGGATAAAAACACCATCACAGGTCTCGTTCTAATAGGCATATTATTGGTAGGATTCAGCTTTTTGAGTCGTCCAAGCGAGGAACAGATAGCTGCACAAAAAAGATACTATGACTCTATTGCCGTAGTACAGCAGCAGGAGGAAGCGCTGAAGGCGAAAACAGAAGCTGCGCTGGCTAACAGCCAAAAAGAGGTTGCATCGGCTGCCGATTCTTCTGCTTTGTTTTTCAATGCCTTGCATGGGACCGATTCTAAAATCAGCATCCAGAATAATGTAGCGGAAATTACTTTCGCAACAAAAGGCGGACGTGTCTATTCAGCCATGCTGAAGGATTATATGGCACAGGATAAAAAGACACCGATTATGTTGTTCGACGGCGACGATGCTTCGATGAACTTCAACTTCTACAACAAAGCAGGAGCCATCCAGACCAAAGATTATTTCTTTGAAGCTGTAAACAAGACGGATAGTAGTGTTACCATGCGTCTGGCTGCGGATAGCGCAAGCTATATCGATTTCATCTATACGCTGAAACCGGACAGCTACCTGATGAACTTTGAAATCAAAGCGACAGGCATGGAAAACAAGTTGGCAAGCACCAAGTATGTGGACATCGACTGGTCACAACGCGCCCGCCAACTGGAAAAAGGATTCACCTATGAGAATCGTCTGTCGGAACTGACTTATAAAGTAACAGGTGACAATGTGGACAACTTATCTGCTGCCAAAGATGACAGTCAGGATTTGCCGGGACGCATTGATTGGGTAGCTTTCAAGAATCAGTTCTTCTCGTCTGTATTTATTGCTGAACAGGATTTCGACAAGGTTTCCGTAAAGTCAAAAATGGAGCAGCAAGGAAGCGGATATATCAAAGATTATTCTGCTGAAATGAATACTTTCTTTGATCCGACAGGCAAAGAACCGACAGAGATGTATTTCTATTTCGGCCCGAACCACTTTAAGACGCTGAAAGCGTTGGATAAAGGCCGCGACGAGAAATGGGAACTTCACAGACTGGTTTATCTGGGCTGGCCGTTGATTCGCTGGATTAACCAGTTTATCACAATCAACGTATTCGACTGGTTATCCGGTTGGGGATTGAGCATGGGTATCGTACTGTTGATTCTGACCATCATGGTGAAAGTCGTGGTTTATCCGGCTACCTGGAAAACGTACATGTCTTCTGCCAAGATGCGTGTATTGAAACCGAAAATTGACGAAATCAGCAAGAAATATCCGAAGCAGGAAGATGCAATGAAGAAACAGCAGGAGGTGATGGGTCTTTACAGCCAGTACGGGGTAAGCCCGATGGGCGGCTGTCTGCCGATGTTATTGCAGTTCCCTATCCTGATGGCTTTGTTTATGTTCGTGCCGAGTGCTATCGAGCTGCGTCAACAGAGTTTCTTATGGGCGGACGACCTTTCTACTTATGACGCTATCATCACATTCCCATTCCATATTCCGTTCCTGGGCAACCACCTTAGCTTGTTCTGCTTGCTGATGACGGTGACAAACATCTTGAACACGAAGTACACGATGTCTATGCAGGATACCGGAGCGCAACCGCAAATGGCGGCAATGAAATGGATGATGTATCTGATGCCGATTATGTTCTTGTTTGTCTTGAACGACTATCCGTCAGGTTTGAACTATTACTACTTCGTGTCAACGCTGATTAGCGTGGGTACTATGATTCTGCTTCGTAAAACGACCGACGAAACTAAATTGTTGGCTATTCTTGAAGCGAAAAAGAAGGACCCGAAACAAATGAAAAAGACCGGATTTGCTGCTCGCCTGGAAGCGATGCAAAAGCAACAAGAGCTACTGCAACAGCAAAGACAGAATAAAAAATAAGGAATTATTCCTGAATCATATTCTAAGAAAGCCGGACACCCTATTTTGGTTGCCCGGCTTTCTTTCTCTAAACAATATAATAAGATGAAAACTAAATATTCGTATAAACAAATCTGGACGATCACCTTCCCTATCCTGATCAGTCTGATTATGGAGCAAATGATCGGCATGACGGACACGGCCTTCCTGGGACGTGTGGGAGAAATCGAGCTGGGTGCTTCTGCTATCGCAGGGGTATACTATCTTGCTATCTTTATGATGGCATTCGGTTTCAGCATCGGCGCACAGATCTTAATCGCCCGCCGCAACGGAGAAGGAAACTACAAGGAAATCGGACCGATTTTCTATCAGGGCATTTATTTCCTGCTTGCCATGGCAGTGATTTTATTCACATTCTCCATCGTATTTTCACCATATATCTTAAAGAATATCATTTCGTCTCCTCACATTTACGATGCAGCCGAAAGTTATATTCACTGGCGTGTGTACGGGTTCTTCTTTTCTTTTGTCATGGTCATGTTCCGCGCCTTCTTTGTAGGTACGACACAAACCAAAACACTGACGCTGAACTCTATCGTAATGGTGCTTTCGAATGTGGTATTCAACTATATCCTGATCTTCGGTAAATTCGGTTTCCCGCAACTGGGAATTGCCGGCGCTGCCATCGGTTCGTCACTGGCCGAAATGGTATCGGTGATTTTCTTCATCATCTATACATGGAAACGAATTGACTGCAAGAAATATGCGTTGAACATATTGCCCAAATTCCATGGAAAAACACTGAAACGCATACTGAATGTTTCTGTGTGGACAATGATTCAGAATTTCGTTTCTTTGTCTACCTGGTTCATGTTCTTCCTGTTTGTGGAACATTTGGGAGAGCGGTCATTGGCGATTGCCAACATCATCCGCAACGTGTCGGGGATACCGTTTATGATTGCAATGGCATTTGCTTCCACCTGCGGTTCGCTGGTAAGTAACCTAATCGGTGCAGGCGAACAGGATTGTGTACGGGGAACTATCAAGCAACATATCCGTATCGGATATATCTTTGTATTGCCGATCCTGGTGTTTTTCTGCTTATTCCCGGATCTGATTCTGCGCATTTATACAGACATCCCGGATTTAAGAGCGGCATCCGTACCTTCACTGTGGGTACTATGCTCTGCCTATCTGGTACTGGTGCCTGCCAATGTGTATTTCCAATCGGTATCAGGAACAGGAAATACGCGGACTGCATTGGCTATGGAACTTTGTGTACTGGCTATCTATGTCACATACTCTGCATATTTCATCATGTATCTGCGAATGGATGTCGCATTTGCCTGGACGACAGAATGTGTGTACGGTACTTTTATACTGTTGTTCTGCTACTGGTATATGAAGAAAGGAAACTGGCAGAAAAAGAAGATTTAAATCCTTTTTTCACTATCTTCGCAAGAAAATAAACATTTTATAAAATATATGAGACAAGCTAATTTATTTATGATGTCGGCAGCAATGTTGTTAGCTGCCTGCGGAGGAACGAAAGACGCAGGCAAAACAGATCAGGTGCTTATCGAGAAATCGGATATTAAGATCGAAGGGAAGCGCATGACTCCCGAAGCACTTTGGGCTATGGGACGTATCGGCGGATTCGCCGTATCGCCCGACGGAAAGAAAATTGCGTATACGGTAGCGTATTACAGTGTACCGGAAAACAAGAGTAACCGCGAAGTTTTCGTGATGAACGCAGACGGAAGCGAAAACCAGCAAATCACTCATACCCCGTATCAGGAAAATGAAGTGACATGGATTAAAGGAGGCACCAAACTTGCATTCTTAAGTAATGACAACGGAAGCAGCCAGCTCTATGAAATGAACCCGGACGGTAGCGGACGCAAGCAATTGACCAACTACGACGGAGACATCGAAGGTTATTCCATTTCACCGGATGGCAAAAAGCTACTGTTTATTTCACAAGTAAAGACGAAAGAAAGCACTGCTGATAAATATCCGGACCTGCCGAAAGCCACAGGTATCATCGTGACCGACCTGATGTACAAACATTGGGATGAATGGGTGACGACAGCTCCACATCCTTTTGTTGCCGACTTCGACGGTAACGGTATTTCCAATATCGTGGATATCCTGAACGGAGAACCGTATGAAAGTCCAATGAAACCTTGGGGTGGCATTGAGCAACTTGCCTGGAATACAACTTCGGACAAAGTGGCTTACACTTGCCGTAAAAAGACAGGACTGGAATATGCGATTTCTACCAACTCCGATATTTACGTTTATGACCTGAACACCCAAAAAACGGAAAATATCACGGAAGAGAACAAAGGATATGATACCAATCCGCAATACTCTCCAGACGGCAAATATATCGCCTGGCAGAGTATGGAACGTGACGGTTACGAAGCGGATTTGAACCGTCTGTTCATCATGAACCTGGAAACTGGCGAGAAGCGTTTTGTGAGTAAGGCATTCGAATCGAATGTAGATGCCTTTGTTTGGGGAGCAGATGCAAAGATGATTTATTTCACCGGTGTATGGCACGGAGAATCGCAGATTTATGCGCTGGATTTGGCCAATGATTCGGTAAAGGCAATCACTTCAGGAATGTACGATTATGAAAGTGTAGCTCTTTTCGGGGATAAACTGATCGCCAAACGTCATTCTATGAGCATGGGTGATGAGATTTATACAGTGGCACTGGATGGCTCTACTACTCAACTGACGCAGGAAAACAAGCAGATCTACGACCAGTTGGAAATGGGTAAAGTGGAAGGTCGCTGGATGAAAACAACAGATGGCAAACAGATGTTGACATGGGTAATCTATCCTCCGCAGTTTGATCCGAACAAGAAATATCCGACTTTGCTGTTCTGTGAAGGAGGTCCGCAAAGTCCGGTAAGCCAGTTCTGGTCTTATCGCTGGAACTTCCAGATTATGGCAGCCAATGATTATATCATTGTTGCTCCGAATCGTCGCGGCTTGCCGGGATTTGGCGTGGAATGGAACGAACAGATCAGTGGTGACTACGGTGGCCAGTGTATGAAAGATTATTTCACTGCTATCGATGAAATGGCAAAAGAGCCGTATGTAGACAAAGATCGCTTGGGATGTGTAGGTGCCAGCTTCGGAGGATTCTCCGTATACTGGTTGGCGGGACATCATGACAAACGATTCAAAGCATTCATTGCCCACGATGGTATCTTCAATATGGAAATGCAATATCTGGAAACTGAAGAAAAATGGTTTGCCAACTGGGATATGGGAGGCGCATACTGGGAAAAACAAAACCCGGTGGCACAACGTACGTTTGCCAACTCTCCTCACCTATTCGTGGAGAAATGGGATACGCCTATCCTCTGTATTCATGGAGAAAAAGACTATCGTATTTTGGCTAATCAGGCAATGGCTGCTTTCGATGCTGCCGTGATGCGTGGTGTTCCTGCAGAGTTGCTGATTTATCCGGATGAAAACCACTGGGTATTAAAACCGCAGAATGGGGTTCTATGGCAACGCACATTCTTCGAATGGCTGGACAAATGGGTGAAGAAAGCTCCATCTAAGTAAAATTTTAAAGCACGGATTATACGAATCTCACAGTTATTTGATTCACTAAAACTGCATATTTCATATAATCTGTGCTTAACGACTTTCCAATAAAGTAAAATAAAAGAAGGCTCTGTTCTCAATCTACTTGAGTTCAGAGCCTTCTCCATTGCATCCATCATAAATCGGCTAAATCTTACTCCGAATAAATATTTTCAATTTCTACAATATACATCTTGTGGAAACCGCCATGAGCACCACCGTACCACTTTTCCAATGATTCCTTATCCAGAAAGCATTCCGGTTTGATACCGTCAGCATAAAGCTTCTTACACTCCAGGCTCAATCGTGCCTGCTCGAACAACACATTGCCATTTTCTGTAAACACTGGCTTCAATCCGGTCTCTTTTACTTTATCTACATTACGTCCCGACTTAGAACCACAAATAGCGTGAATCTTCTTATTTTCTTCCCCTAAGAAAGAAAGAGTCAGGTGATCGTTCTTCTCTACAAATTCATACGTATACCGTTCGGGACGGATAAAAACGAAAGCAACCGGTTTATTCCACAACCAGCCGATGCCACCCCAACTTGCTGTCATCGTGTTAAACTTCTCTTTTGTTCCCGCCGTTACCAGCATCCACTCTTTTCCGATCGCTTCGAAAAAGTTTTCTTTCAGGTCTTTTACTTCTAATTTCTTCATCTCTTTATTCGTTTCTAATTATTTCTGTTTTTTCAATTTTACAATCTCTCCCAAATAGGGAATCTCCACAGGAATCTTCCGTTTCTTTGCCTCTGCTGCAAAAACTTTCGGAGGATCGTGCAAAGGCTCGTCAGACAAGTCGAATGTGCCATAATGCATGGGAATGGTAAGACCTGCATACATTTCTTCGGCAGCAGTCAAGGATTCGTATGGCGATATATGGTTGGGACGCATAAACCAGCGAGGTTTGTATGCACCGATACCTAACAAAGCATAATCCGGTGCTCCGAACAGATCGGGAATCTCACGAAAATGGCTGGAATAACCCGTATCACCACTATAATAAAGAGAAATCCCATTTCCTTGCAGCATAAAAGCTCCCCACAGTCGCTGCCCACCATCACGTACGGAACGTTTGCTCCAGTGTTGTGCCGGCAGAAACGTGATCTTCAATCCTTCATCTTCCATTTGTTGATACCATCCGGCTTCAATCACTTTCATTTCAGGAAACCATCCCTGAATCAGTTCACCAGTTCCCAAGCCGCAGAAAAGTTTCATTTGCGGGTTGTTCTTCAGTAAGCGTGCTATACTCTGTTTATCCAAATGGTCAAAATGATCATGACTGACAAGTAGATAATCAATCTCCGTAAATATATCAGGATTAGCAGGAAATTCGCTCTGTCTTTTCACAAAAGGAATACTGCCGAACACCGGATCGAACATGATTCGCTTACCTGCTAATTGAAGAAAGAAAGA
>NC_021017.1:165203-167509 GCF_000210075.1 Bacteroides xylanisolvens XB1A | reverse complement strand
TCTCCTACCATCGCATCCATGAGCGAAGATAACAAACTTTCGGGTCCCATTTCACCGTCTTCTTCTCTTTGCGTTGGGGATTGGGCGAAAGACGCCATTTCAACACGCTGCCCATCCCCGGACGGAAGCGATGCTGCCTGTTAAAAAAAACGCCCGCGCACCATCGGATTTCCTCTCCAATAAGGATTGACTGTCGCTAAACGTTCGTTTCTCCTAAAACATATATGTTCACCCATTTTATTTCCTGAATACGTATTTACAAACTTACTAAAAAATCTCGATTTACGATGAATAAGGGAAAACAAAAAATGTACCCCGGACACACTATCGGGGTACATTTACTTATAAAAGAATAAATATTATCCTTTTTTAATAGAATGAGGCTTAGTTAACAGCAGTGCAGCCCATACAGAGGCAGTTGCCAGCCAAGAGCAGAAAGATTAATGACCATAATGACCGCACCCAATATCCATAAAATCAATAGCGACCATTTCAAACCTGTTCCCATTGGTGACCAATGGAATAGCTGGCGCAAGATGGTATACAAAAAAGCTCCTAATGGAATACCAATGAGGGCAACTCCGGCAATCGTACCTAATAATGTCATCATAGGAGAGACGGAAGCAACCGGCATCCAGTCGATGGCAGGCAACAACTCATAAAGTAAAGCTCCTCCACTGACTGCCACGGCAATTGCCGCAAATACCAACGCTACCAATACGACAGCCAATACGAACAAGACAGGGCAACAAAGAATGACAAGAGCTACCAGAAATATCTTAAAGAGAACAGCAGCAATGGAAACAAATACATCGCCTATCTTTTGAAGAAAGGTACGAGGTTTACCGGAGTTCACATAATTATTAACCCCCATCTGCTACCCGTTCGAAGCCGTCTGTCACTGTTTTGCCAATATTCTCAATGGTTACCGCTTCTCCACGCATACTTAACTTTTCTGCGGCGGTACGGGCTTCCGGAATAACGAGCCATCCGATAATATAAAGGATAATCATCGGACAATAAGGTACAAACACCAGAATAATCATCAGGATACGCACCAATGTGATGTCCCAACCGAAGTAAGCTGCCAGTCCTGCAGCCACACCACCCAACAATTTATTATCCGGATCACGGAACCAGCGACGTTGGGCAGAGGTTTGCGTATTACTTTGATTAGCGGACGATGCTTGCTCCGTTCTTTTCTGTGAATCTGTATCCTCGTCAGCAATACCAAAATCTTCCGGTTTGCCTACGCGGGCGATAATTTCTTCTACATCCGAAACTGTGATGACCTGTTTTCCTTCAGTTACTTTCTCGGCAAACAGTTCGGCAATACGCATCTCAATATCGTCTACAATTTCTTCCGCACCCTCCTGTTTACGAAAATAATGTTTCAAATTAGACAGATAATTGTCTAACAGTCGGTAGGCATCGTCATCTATATGATAAACTATTCCTCCTAAATTTATGGTCAATGTCTTTTTCATTTTTATTTCTTCTTTTTCGGATTATCTATTGGCTATATGATTCACTGTATCGTTAAGTTCTTTCCAGGAAATTTCCAGTTCTCCCAAAAAGGTTTCTCCTTGTTCAGTGAGTTTATAGTACTTGCGGGGAGGTCCCTGGGTAGATTCCACCCACTCATAACTTAACAGGTCATCATTTTTCAGACGGGTCAGCAACGGATACAAGGTGCCTTCCACTACAATCAGCTGGGCTTCTTTCAATTTCTGAATAATATCAGAAGCATAGGCAGGCTCTTTGTGCAGCAAAAGCATGATGCAATATTCAAGCATGCCTTTCCTCATCTGTGATTTTACATTGTCTACTTTCATTATTCACTTCTTTTAGATGGCACAAATATATGCATTACTTAAGTACCTTGCATTACAAAGTACTATAAATTAATAATAATTAAAACATTAGAGAGTGCTTACCTTATTATAAAAAGAAATAATGGCTATATTTGTGCCCGTTAAACCATAAAATAGAAAGTACGTATGTTTACAATTCGAAAAGCAACGGTAGCCGATTACGAGCTTATTCATATGATGGCAAAGGAGGTATTCCCCGCCACTTACAAGGATATTTTATCTCCTGAACAACTGGATTATATGATGGACTGGATGTATGCTCCTTCCAATGTGCGCAAGCAAATGGAGGAAGAAGGGCATGTGTATTCCATCGCCTATAAAGAGAATGAGCCATGCGGATACGTCTCTGTGCAGCAACAGGAAAAAGATGTATTCCATCTTCAGAAAATTTATGTTCTCCCCCCGCTTTCAGGGTACGCATTGCGGCAGTTT
>NC_021017.1:156573-164762 GCF_000210075.1 Bacteroides xylanisolvens XB1A | reverse complement strand
CGCTTTCAGGGTACGCATTGCGGCAGTTTCTTATTTAAGGAAGCAATCAAATGTATCAAAGAGATGCATCCGGAACCTTGTCTGATGGAACTCAACGTGAATCGTAATAATAAAGCCTTGCAGTTTTACGAATACATGGGAATGAGAAAGTTACGGGAAGGTGATTTCCCGATTGGCAACGGGTATTATATGAATGATTATATTATGGGATTGGATATTTAATAAACCAAAATGCCCCGGAACAAGTATCGTGAATGTTCCGGGGCATTTTGTTATTTAGTCAATGACGGGATTCTATTTCGCTACGCGTTCCAGCCATTTTACCATTGAAAGCATTACAATCATAGAAGCACCTGTTGCGCCTACAAATACTAACCAGCAAGCCCAGATAGGAACAGTGGTATAAAGAATACCACCGATAAACAGCAGTGAATTACCCACAGCTGTTGCAGCCAACCAGCAACCTTGCATTAATCCCTGCAAATGAGGAGGAGCAACCTTAGATACAAACGATAATCCCAGAGGAGAAATGAACAATTCGGCAACTGTAAGGATGAAATACAGACCGATCATAATCCACGGAGTCACACGAATAGCATTTATTTCAGCAGCACTCATAGTACCCAACACCTCTTTCGAAGGCAATGTAAAGGAGAATACCATCAAGAATACATACGCTAATGCGGCAATACCCATACCGATGGCAATCTTCATCGGGGTAGAAGGTTCTTTACCATTCTTTTTCATTGAGCCGAACATCCACATGATAAATGGAGTCAGGAATACAACGAAGAACGGATTAACGCTCTGGAATATTTCAGCTCCCTTGATCTGCGTAAAACCTAAGTCGATATTAATAACACTCAAATCCACATAGTCACGGGCAAAATAAGTCAAAGAATAACCATTCTGGTGGAAAGATAACCAGAAGAAAATAACAACACCGAATACTGCAAACAAAGCATAGATACGTTGTTTGATTTCAGTAGCGCTCATTTGGATTTCTTCCTTATTCACAGTCGCAGTACCTTTACTGGTTTCCAATTTAGTCGCAGGATCCGGGAAGCGTTTCTTATTTGCCATATAAATAATCAGCGAAACAAGCATAGCACCAATAGCAGCCATAAAAGCATACTGAAAACCACGGTTAAATACATCAAGGTAGTTATTAACAAACATACCCATATCTGTTACAGGAGTCCCGTCAAGAACAACACTCTTAGCCAAAGTTGTCAGATTCTCCATTGCTTGTGGAGCCATATCATTTCCTTTTTCTAAATATTGATGGCACAATTCAGGTAAAGTGGCATCATAATCAAAATTGTTCACCTTCAGCCACCAGTTGCGCACACCAATAGCAATAAACGGTGCAAAAACAGCCCCAATATTGATAAACATATAAAATATCTGGAAACCGGCATCACGTAGGTTTGAATATTTAGGGTCATCATACATCTGGCCTACCAAAGCCTGCAGATTTCCTTTAAATAAACCATTACCAAAAGCAATCACCAAAAGTCCGAAACAGGTTAATCCCAGATAAAGAGCCATACTAGGAACAGGGGTCGGAGTAGGAATGGCAATAATCAAATAACCGATAGCCATTAATATCAGCCCTACTAAAATAGTGCCTTTGAAATTTTTCGTCTTATCAGCAATAACACCTCCCGCCAAAGCTAAAATATAAATGGAAGCATAGAACGCGGAATAAATGTATCCGGTAGTTGTCTCGGACAATCCAAATTTCGCTGAAATAAACAATGTCAAAATCGCCATCATAATATAGAAGCCAAAACGCTCTCCCATATTAGCTAAAGCTGCAGCAATCAGACCTTTAGGGTGTTTACTGAACATAGATATAAGTTTTTAGAATTAATAAATGATTGATTTAAATAAATATTTCTTGCAAATATATACTTTTTCTTGAGTTTTTGCACAATGATTTGTTAAACTACTCCTCAAATAAACGACAAATTTCTGCTCTGGATTCACGAATCAAATCTTCCGGAGCTATTTTTATCTGAAGTCCCCGCACACCGGCACTTACATAAATATACGGAAATTCCCGGCTGGTTTCATGAATATAAGTAGGAAAATGTTTCTTCATGCCGATAGGCGAACACCCTCCCCGGATATATCCGGTAAGTGGCAAAAGTTCTTTTACGGGAATCAAATCACACTTCTTATTACCCGATGCTTTAGCTGCCAGTTTCAAGTCAACTTCATGTTCTCCCGGAATGATACAGACAAAATATCCGCTTTTATCGCCATGCAGGACAAGAGTCTTAAACACTTGCTCAATGTTTTCTCCTAAATCTGCTGCTACATGAACAGCACTTAAGTCGTTTTCATCCACTTCGTAGGGAATCAGTTCATAGGCTATCTTAGCCTTATCTAACAGCCGTGCGGCATTTGTTTTATTGATTTTCATTTTCGTTGTATTTATACTTTCTATATCTGATAAATAAAGAATTAGCGGGAGACAAAGTCCTCTATGACTTTTATTAAGGCACGAATTACACGGCTCTAATTAAATAAAAACCATGTAATCCGCGCCTTAATTAATATGATTAGAGATAGTTGACTTTATTGGGGGAACGCCCTCACTCTATGCTTCAAATTAGAGCCCCAGTTCTTCGCGAAGAAACTTAGGTGTATATCCCTTAGGGCTCTTCGCAACCTCTTCCGGTGTTCCGTAACTAAGGAGTTCTCCCCCGCCCTTACCCCCTTCAGGGCCCATATCGATAATATAATCCGCCATTTTAATCACATCCAGATTGTGTTCGATGACGATAACCGTATTCCCTTTATCCACAAGCTTATTCAGTACTCCCATCAGTACACGGATATCTTCAAAATGAAGTCCGGTAGTCGGTTCATCAAGGATGTAAAGGGTCTTGCCTGTATCCCTTTTCGACAGTTCCGTTGCCAGTTTCACACGCTGGCTTTCTCCACCGGAAAGTGTGGTAGAAGATTGTCCCAACTTTATATATCCGAGTCCGACATCCTGCAATACTTTTATCTTACTCAAGATTTGCGGAACGTTTTCAAAGAATTCTACGGCACGGTTGATTGTCATGTCCAATACATCGGCAATCGATTTTCCCTTGAAACGTACTTCCAGTGTTTCCCGGTTATAACGTTTGCCGTGACATACTTCACAAGGCACATATACGTCAGGAAGGAAATTCATTTCAATTGTTTTATAACCATTTCCCGTACAGGCTTCACAACGTCCGCCTGAAACATTAAAGGAAAAACGTCCCGGCTTGTAACCGCGAATCTTAGCTTCCGGAAGACCTACAAACAGATTACGAATATCAGAAAACACACCAGTATAGGTAGCTGGATTGGAACGTGGCGTACGTCCCAAAGGTGATTGATCGACATTCACTACCTTATCGATGTTTTCCAATCCTTCAATCGAATCGTATTCCAAAGGATCCTGCAAAGAACGGTAGAACTTCTGCGATAGAATCGGCTGCAGAGTTTCATTAATCAAAGTAGATTTTCCGCTTCCTGATACACCTGTCACGCAAATTAGTTTACCTAACGGAAACTCTACATCGACATTCTTCAGGTTATTCCCTTTCGCTCCTTTCAACCAGATAGATTTCCCGTTTCCTTTTCTACGCTTGGCGGGGATTTCTATCTTCATCTTTCCATTCAGGTATTGCGAAGTCATCGTATCGGTCTTCAGCATCTCCTGGGGAGTTCCTGCAAAAACAACCTCTCCACCGAGACGTCCGGCTTTCGGTCCCATATCGATGACATAGTCGGCAGCCAGCATCATATCCTTATCATGTTCCACCACAATCACGGAGTTTCCCATGTCACGGAGTTCTTTCAAGGAGTTGATAAGACGTAAATTATCACGCTGATGCAGACCGATACTCGGCTCGTCGAGAATATAAAGCACATTCACCAATTGAGAACCAATTTGTGTAGCCAAACGGATACGCTGGCTCTCACCACCGGAAAGGCTGACAGAACTACGGTTCAACGCCAGATAATCCAAACCGACATCCAGCAGGAACTTCAAACGTGTACGAATCTCTTTCAGAATCTCCACTGATATTTTCTTCTGCTTATCGGAAAGGAATTCATCTACCTTCATCAACCAGTCATACAGCTCGTTGATGTCCATGTTTGCCAATTCATTAATATTCTTATCGTGGATGCGGAAATGCAGAGCTTCCTTATTCAGGCGAGCCCCTTTACATTCAGGACAAACCGTTGTTTTGGCAAATTGTTCCGCCCATTTCTGCGCTGTCGCAGAAGCATCTTTCTCCTGCAACATCTGAATATACTTCACCACTCCTTCATAGGTAACAAAGTAATCGGATGAAGTGCCGATCAGCGAACTCTTGATTTTAATCCGTTCGTCAGAGCCATACAACACTTCATCAATCGCATCGTCCGGCAACTCCTTAACCGGTGTTTTCAACGTTACATCGTACTTCTCAAGCAAAGCACCGATTTGCCAGAAAATCATCGCATTCTTATATTTTCCCAAAGGAGCTATCGCACCTTCGTAAATGGAAAGTTCACGATCGGGAATCACTTTGTCCACGTCAATCTGATTGACTACTCCCAACCCTTTACACTTCGGACACGCTCCTTGCGGTGAATTGAATGAGAAGTTATGCGGAGCAGGTTCACGATAAGACAACCCGGTGACAGGACACATGAGTCGCTTACTATAATGTCGGATACTTTCAGACTGGGCATCCAAAATCATCATCAGCCCGTCTCCCTGACGCATGGCAGTTGCCACACTCTGTTTCAGACGCCGGTCGTCTTTCTCTGCAACCACTAATTTATCGATAACCACTTCTACATCGTGGTTCTTATAACGGTCGAGCTTCATACCATGCGTGATTTCACGCACTTCTCCGTCTACTCGTACATATAAATATCCTTTTTTACGTATCTGTTCAAAAAGTTCTCTATAATGTCCTTTACGTGAACGTACCAATGGCGCCAGCAGATATATTTTCTTTCCTTTATAATCTTTCAGAATCAAATCCAGAATCTGCTCTTCGGTGTATTTCACCATTTCTTCCCCCGACAGATACGAATAAGCGATTCCCGCACGGGCATACAACAAACGGAGATAATCGTAGATCTCGGTAGTTGTTCCTACGGTAGAACGGGGATTTTTATTCGTTGTTTTCTGTTCAATGGAGATAACCGGGCTCAAGCCTGTTATTTTATCGACATCCGGACGTTCCAGATTGCCCAGGAAATTGCGGGCATAGGCTGAAAAAGTTTCGATATAGCGGCGCTGTCCTTCGGCAAAAATCGTATCGAAGGCTAAAGAAGATTTTCCACTACCGCTCAATCCGGTGATAACAGTCAAGCTATTACGGGGAATCTCGGCATCAATGTCCTTCAAATTGTGCACGCGCGCACCGTACACATTAATATATTCTGTTTCCTGCATATTCATATCCTTCCATAAATGTTGCAAAATTAATGTTTCCGCCCGAAATATGCTCCTAAAAAAGCACAATATTATTTTCTTAACTCAAATCTTATGAAGATATAGGGCATTATTTGTACCTTTGTTCCTTGATTTCAAGAACCAATAGTTATAATTTGATGAAACCGATAAACCGAATATTCTTATTTCTGCTTTTTATAAGCGTTTCATACGCTATCAGTTATGCACAGGAAAACCAATCTTATTTCTTGCATACCATCGAAAAAGGACAAAGTTTATACTCCATTTCCAAGATGTATAATGTCACTACGTCAGACATCATACGTCTGAATCCTGGTTGTGACGAAAAAATCTATGCCGGACAGACCATCAAAATCCCTACTGGGAAAGAAAGCCAGAAGGGAGAAACATTCCATACGATCCAAGCCGGAGAAACATTGTACAAACTGACAACGATGTATAATGTGTCCGCCAAAGATATTTGTGAAGCAAACCCAGGTTTGAGTGCCGAGAATTTCCGTATCGGACAAGTTATTCTGATTCCGCAGAAAAAAGAAGAACAAACTGACGCCGTAGTTCAAACGCCTACTGAACAATCGACTATTCAAGGTCCTGTTGTTCCGAGATGCAAAGATATGCATAAGGTAAAGCGCAAAGAGACTATATTCAGCGTGAGCCGTGAATACGGAATCAGCGAGCAGGAGTTGATTGACGCTAACCCGGAACTGAAAAAGGGAATGAAAAAGGGACAATTTCTTTGCATCCCCTACCCGGCAGCAACCACCGTACAACCTACACAGAAGGAAGATCCATACGCTGTTCCTCCCAGCAATAGCGAGCTTTTCCGCAAAAATAAGGAGACTCCCCAAAAGCTGTCTACTATTAAGGCTGCCTTGTTGTTACCTTTCCAGGAGGACAAACGCATGGTGGAATATTACGAAGGTTTCCTGATGGCAGTAGACAGTCTGAAACGTACGGGCGTTTCTCTTGATTTATATGTATATGACAGTGGAAAAGACATTTCTACATTAAATACGATTCTTGCCAAAAACGAGATGAAGAGTATGAATATCATCATCGGTCCGATGCATCAGAATCAAATAAAACCATTGTCAGACTTCGCGGAGAAGAACGATATACGCCTGGTGATCCCTTTCTCTCAAAAAGGAGAAGAGGTATTCAAAAATCCTGCTATTTATCAGATTAATACGCCTCAATCTTATTTATATTCAGAGGTTTATGAGCATTTCACCCGCCAATTCCCTAATGCGAACGTTATTTTCATCGAACCGTCGAGTGCTGACAAGGAGAAAGCGGAATTTATCAGCGGCTTGAAACAAGAGTTGAAGAGCAAAGGAATTCCTATGAGAACCGTCAGCGAAAGCGCAACTAAAGAAACATTGAAAGCAACACTTCGCAGTGATAAAGAAAACATTTTTATCCCGACATCGGGCAGTAATGTTTTACTGATTAAGGTACTCCCTCAACTGACGTTGTTAGTCAGAGAGAATCCTGCAGAAAAAATTCACCTGTTCGGCTACCCGGAATGGCAGACTTACACTAGAGATCATCTGGAAAATTTCTTTGAGTTGGATGTATATTTCTACTCTTCATTCTATACGAATACATTGTTCCCGGCAGCCGTGCAATTCACCAACGCTTATCATAAATGGTATAGTAAAGATTTGGCAAGCAAATACCCCAATTACGCAATGCTTGGCTTCGACACCGGTTTCTTCTTCTTGAAGGGATTATCGCTCTATAGCTCGGAATTGGAAAACAATCTGCCTAAGATGAACCTGACGCCAATCCAGACAGGATTCAAATTCCAGCGCGTGAACAACTGGGGAGGATTTATTAATAAAAAAGTGTTCTTCATACGTTTCACTAAGAATTTTGAATTAGTAAAACTTGACTTCGAATAATACGAAAATGATAAAGATAAAACCATTTTTGATTGCAACACTCCTACTTACGGGATTTGCTCTTCCTGCCACTGCCCAAATTGGAGAAGCACGCAGCAATTTATCAGTAGGTGTTAATGGAGGTGTCAACTTAAACAGTGTTTCTTTCACTCCCAGCATCAAGCAAAATAGCTTGATGGGAATTACCGGAGGCTTGACGGCACGTTATATATCCGAGAAGTATTTCGCCATGATTTGCGGTGCACAAGTCGAATTGAATGTATCACAAAGGGGTTGGGACCAATTGTTTGAAACGGTATCATTGGACGATAACGGATATGAAGTCACCTCGAAGGATCCGAGCAAAACTTATACCCGCAAAATGACCTATATTGATATTCCTTTTCTAGCCCATCTTGCTTTCGGACGAGACAGAGGATTACAATTCTTTGTTCATGCAGGTCCTCAAATCAGCTTTCTGATAAGCGAATCGGAAACAATAAAAGGTATTGATATGAACACCTTATCCAATACACAGAAAGCGGTGTATGGAGTTAAGATTCAGAATAAATTCGACTACGGTATTGCCGGTGGCGGCGGTGTAGAACTCCGAACAAAGAAAGCCGGTAGCTTCATCGTTGAAGGCCGTTACTACTTTGCGCTGTCCGACTTTTACAGCACCACAAAGAAAGACTATTTCGCCCGTGCAGCGCATGGAACAATTACCATAAAGCTCACGTACCTATTTGACTTGAAGAAATAAAATCCTCTCCCTCCTCCCTTTCGAGAGAAGGAGCTTGAATATCTACAAAGCATCGCTTTAGGGATACTCTTTAAAT
>NC_021017.1:148701-155258 GCF_000210075.1 Bacteroides xylanisolvens XB1A | reverse complement strand
GGCAACTAACTCGCAATGAATTAGTTGCCTTATTTGTATCTTTAAAACAGAGATATTCAGTAAATGCACCGTTTTAGGGATGCTAAAGCATAGCTTTAGAGAGCAAAAAGCACCGCTTTAACTCTTATAAAGCGATGCTTTTCATTAATCATATTAACGAATTACCCAGATATAGGGAAAAGTCTTATCTCAATCTATCCGCAGCCTTTACCATCACCTCATCGCGTCCAATAGCACGAACAGCCAATATATTCAGAATGATGGAAATAAGTGGTAAACACAATGCCCAGCCTACCCGGAACATATTTGCATCATTCTTCAACGCAAAATAAAAAGCAAGGGCAGCAATGTAATAACCGACCAACAACAAGCTATTGAAAATCGTCATGCGAATCTGCAACATACGGTTCTTATATAAAAAAATGGTAGCCACGGCAACGATAGTACTAAGCATCAGAATCCCGAATAACCCCCATGTAGACTGAAAAGCGTCGTTTATTTCCAATCCTAATGCCTTAAAAGGATGTTCGCCCATTGTATCAATGAAGTAACCTATCGGCATACACATAGCTGTAATCAGTAATCCTGCAACAATCAATAAATAAACAGTTTGAATTCGTTGAATCATAAGTATTCTAAATAGTAGTTGAGTTAAACAATAATAGCCAAGCAATAAGGAGTAGGGATAATCATCCCACTTACTACTTGACTATCAAATTCTTCGTCAGAAAATAAATTACTGAAGTTTTTCTTTCTCCTTAGCCGGATTTCTATAATATATTTTCCCTTCGATGTATTCTTGCGTAGCAATCAAGTCCGGTTTCGGCAATTTCTCATAATAACGAGAAATTTCGATTTGCTCTCTATTTTCAAACACTTCTTCCAAGTTGTCATTGTAAGAGGCAAACTCTGCCAATTTCTTTGAAAGATCGTTTTTGATTTCTACACTGATCTGATTAGCACGCTTGCCAATAATGGCAACAGTTTCGTAAACATTACCTGTATCAGCACAGAGTTCCATCATGTCACGGGTTACTGTTGTAGCAGGAGCATTCGTTTTTTTGTAGTCCATAAATCTATTTAAATTTAGTCTTTAATTACTTTCTGTGATTCATTGAATATTTTCTCGGCTTCTTTCAAATATTTACTTTCAGGAAATTCATTCTTGAAAGCATAATATTCGTCCACTGTTTCGCGGTAACGATCCATCTTCTTGTCTTCTACACTATAGATAGCCATTTCGTGTCTTGCACGCAGAATCAAGATAGAAAGTTCTTCACGATAGTCAGTATAAGGATAATCTTTCAGTGCATTTTGAGCTGTGATTACACAAGACTCATAGTTATTGCCTAAATAATTACCCAGATTATAATATAATCTTGCAGAATAAAGTTCTTTCAAAACCAGCTTATCCTGCAAAGCAAAAATCATATCCTGTGCTTCCTGCTTCTTTGTGCTGTTCGGGAAATATTCCATGAACATCTGCAACTGCTGGATAGCCTGATAAGTGCTTGATTGATCCAAACGTGGTTCCGGGGTATCCAGGAATAAAGCTTTACCTGCATGAAAACGTGCCAGTTCGGTAAAAGTGCCACGGGGATACGTATTGAAATAGGTGATAAATGTCTGGGCAGCTGTCTGATAATCTTTCTGATTATAATAACTCATTCCCAACATATACAAAGACTCTTCCGCTTTATCGGTTCCTTTCAGAATGGTTATCAACTCATTCAGCAACGTAGCTGAACGATTATACTGTCCCTTCGCAAAATAGTTTTTGGCGGCTTCGTACTTGTATTCGTAATCGGTGCTTTTCAGCAATTTATTGTACTCTCCACATGATGTCAGAGTAGCCGCCGCAAGCAAAGTTATAATGATATTTTTCTTCATCCTATTTAAAAATAATGCGCAAAGTTACTTATTCGCTGGGAATTTAGCAATTAATCTGTGTTTTTTAATACATAAAAGGCGTTAAACATCGACAAAAGGAGAGAAAATGACGTCGAATTGCAAACGCCAAACTGTAAACGGCAGGTAATAAACGAATCACACAGAAATCATGATTGACATAAACCTGACGAACAAACGTCAGATTCCTTGTTATAAGACAGAAAAAAACTTGTTATAAGGCAGAAAAAAAATAGTGACGGTATATGCCCGGGATAGTGACGGTATCGGTGAAGTATACCGTCACTATCCACATCGGATAGCGTCACTATTTTTTATAGCAAAAAACGGCAAACAAATGTGTTATCCCATTCAAAGACAACGCAGCTATTTACCGTTCCCTGTTTATCGTTTACTGCTATATCTACAGCTTATACAAATCACTTGCAGCCAGCAGATCGACTTTCTTTTCTTTCAATACCTCGATACATTTATCCAGATTGCTGGGGCGAATTACCACATTTGCAATATTGTTATTGGCAAACGAATACATATATTCAATAAATACACCCTCGTCTGATAAATATCCCAGCACTTTAGCCAAAGCACCCGGTATATTGGGACAGCTTATACCTACTACATCAGTCACATTCACTGCAAAATGATTATCTTTTAAAGCTTTGTATGCTTTATCCGGATCAGATACTATTCCACGCAAAATACCAAAATCAGCATTTTCGGCAATGCACAAGGCAGAAAGATTGATATTTTCTTTCGCCAGCACTTCAGTCACTTCCGTCAAACGGCCTGACTTATTTTCCAAAAAGATAGAAAGTTGTTTTGCTACCATATTTATTAAAGTATTAAGTAATAAGTATTAAGTAACAAGCATTAGGTATTAGGCAACAAGTATTACCGTAGTTCCAAGATCACCCGCATGGTTAATACTTAATACTTAATACCTAATACTTATTTATATTTTTCTATTATCAATCACACGTTTTGCTTTACCTACGCTACGCTCAATGCTGCGAGGCTCTACCAATTTCACGTTGACTCCCAATCCAAGTACGCTTTGCAAACGTCCTCCCAGCTTTTTCTTCAAAGCCAGCATTTTGTTGATCTCATCAGAATAGAATTCCGGACGTACTTCAACCTGGAGCTCCATCGTATCGGTATTATTTTCACGACCCACTATCAACAAATAATGCGGTTCAAATTCTGCCATTTCAAGGATAACGGATTCAATCTGTGTCGGGAATACGTTTACACCACGGATAATCAACATATCATCACTGCGTCCCAAAATACGATCCATACGTACTAATGTACGACCGCAAGAACATTTATCATGATGCAAGGCAGTCAAATCACGCGTACGGTAACGGAGCAATGGCATACCCTCTTTGGTGAGGTGGGTAAACACCAGTTCGCCCGTTTGTCCCGGTTCAACCGGTTGCAAAGTATTCGGATCGATAATTTCTGGGAAATAATGGTCTTCATTCAAGTGAGTGCCGTTCTGACATTCGCACTCGTAACCGACACCCGGTCCGGCAATTTCACTCAACCCATAAATATCGTATGCTTTGATTCCCAGTTTCTCTTCAATTTCATGACGCATATTTTCCGTCCAGGGTTCCGCACCGAACGCACCGACTTTCAGTTGAAATTCTTCACGTGGCAAACCGGAATCTTTGATTGCATCTGCCAGGTAGAGCGCATAAGAAGGGGTGCAACAAAGCACTGTCGATCCGAAATCATGCATCAAGGTAATCTGTTTTTCAGTGTTGCCACTGGACATCGGAATAACAGAAGCACCGATATTCTCGGCTCCGGCATGTGCTCCCAGTCCGCCCGTAAACAGTCCGTATCCGTATGATACCTGAAAAATATCAGAACGGCCCGCTCCGTAAGCGGTAAAAGCACGTGATATACATTCCGCCCAAGAGGCCAAGTCCTTACGGGTATATCCGACAACCGTCGGCTTTCCGGTCGTTCCGGAAGAGGCATGAATACGTACAATCTGGCTCATCGGCACGGCACAAAGTCCGAACGGATAATTATCTCTTAAATCATGTTTCGTGGTAAACGGCAGTTTTACAATATCATCGATACTATTGATATCATCGGGGGTTATTCCCATTTCCTGCATCTTCTTTCGATAGAAAGGAGTGTTGTGATAGACGTAATCTACAATTTTCTTGAGTCGTATGCTTTGAATCTTGCGAAGACTTTCGCGGTCCATACACTCAATGCTCTCATTCCAAATCATGTGTTTCTGGTATTACTAGTTGTATGAATCTGTTTTTTGATATTAATATGTTGCAAAGTAAAGGATTTATTTGGAAAAATGATTTGTTATCTCGATTATTTTACCGAATATTGCTCCACTTTTTAGGATTTAACTATGAATTATGAACTAACATCAGCTTACAAACCTACCGGGGATCAGCCGGAAGCGATAGCACAACTGACTGAAGGGGTACTTCAGGGAGTTCCCGCACAGACTTTACTGGGAGTGACCGGATCGGGAAAAACATTTACCATTGCCAATGTGATCGCCAATATCAACAAACCTACGTTGATTTTGAGCCATAACAAGACATTGGCTGCCCAGCTCTATAGTGAGTTTAAAGGTTTCTTCCCCAATAATGCGGTAGAATATTACGTTTCTTACTATGACTATTATCAGCCGGAGGCCTATCTCCCGAGCAGTGATACTTATATAGAGAAAGATCTTGCCATCAATGACGAAATCGACAAGCTTCGACTCGCGGCCACTTCTGCCCTACTCTCCGGACGAAAAGACGTGGTAGTGGTTTCTTCCGTATCTTGTATCTACGGTATGGGAAATCCTTCGGACTTCTACAAAAATGTCATTGAAATAGAACGGGGACGGATGATGGACCGCAATGTCTTTTTACGTCGTCTGGTAGACAGCTTGTATGTCCGCAATGATATTGACTTGAACCGTGGAAATTTCCGCGTTAAAGGTGATACTGTGGATATCTATCTGGCTTATACCGACAATCTGCTCCGTGTCACCTTTTGGGGGGATGAGATTGATGGTATAGAAGAAGTAGATCCTATCACAGGAGTCACTATCGCACCATTTGACGCCTATAAGATTTATCCGGCCAATTTGTTTATGACGACCAAAGAGGCAACTCTCCGTGCTATCCACGAAATAGAAGATGATCTGACCAAACAAGTGGCATTCTTCGAGTCTATCGGTAAAGAATATGAAGCCAAACGACTATATGAACGGGTGACTTACGATATGGAAATGATACGGGAGTTAGGGCATTGCTCCGGAATTGAGAATTATTCCCGTTATTTCGACGGTCGTGCTGCCGGTACCCGTCCTTATTGTCTGCTCGATTTCTTCCCGGATGATTTTCTGATTGTCATTGACGAAAGCCACGTAAGTGTACCCCAAATCCGTGCGATGTACGGAGGAGACCGTGCACGTAAAATCAATCTGGTGGAATATGGTTTCCGATTACCTGCGGCTATGGACAACCGTCCGTTGAAATTCGAAGAGTTTCAGGAAATGGCGAAACAGGTAATTTATGTCAGTGCCACACCGGCAGATTATGAATTGATTCAGTCTGAAGGTATCGTCGTAGAGCAGGTGATTCGTCCTACAGGACTGCTTGATCCTGTCATCGAAGTGCGCCCGAGCCTTAATCAGATTGACGACTTAATGGAAGAAATCCAGCTCCGCATTGAAAAGGAAGAACGCGTACTCGTCACCACACTAACCAAACGAATGGCAGAAGAACTGGCAGAGTATCTTCTTAATAATAATGTAAGATGTAACTATATCCATAGTGATGTAGATACATTGGAACGTGTGAAGATTATGGATGATCTCCGGCAAGGAATCTATGATGTGCTTATCGGAGTCAACCTGCTCCGTGAAGGACTCGATCTTCCGGAAGTGTCGCTCGTTGCTATTCTTGATGCTGACAAAGAAGGATTCCTCCGCTCCCACCGTTCACTGACGCAAACCGCAGGACGTGCTGCCCGTAATGTAAACGGCAAGGTAATCATGTATGCGGACAGAATGACGGATAGCATGAAACTGACGATTGACGAAACCAATCGCCGCCGGGAAAAACAGTTGGCATACAATGAAGCAAACGGAATTACTCCGCAGCAGATTAAAAAGGCCAGAAACTTGTCGGTATTCGGTAATGCCAAAGAGGCGGATGAACTGCTAAAAGAAAGACATGCTTATGTAGAACCTTCTACTCCGAACATTGCAGCAGACCCGGTAGTGCAGTATATGAGTAAAGCGCAAATGGAAAAGAGTATCGAACGTACTCGCAAACTGATGCAGGAAGCAGCCAAGAAACTCGAATTTATTGAAGCTGCACAATACCGTGACGAGTTGTTGAAACTGGAAGATTTGATGAAAGAGAAATGGGGGTAAAAACTCCCCCTCTTCATATATTACATGAGAATTGCCAAGGGATAAAACTCTTAACAAACCTGTAACACAGGATTTAATCTATTAATTAGTGTTATAAAAACACCAATTAGCAGCTTATAATTTGCAAAGTTGCCAAAACTCCGTATCTTTGCACTGTGTTTTTCATAGTATTAGATTTAAGGTTAACAAAGGTTGGAGCAAGGCGTTGCTCCTTTTTTTATGTCTATACGTC
>NC_021017.1:113402-147298 GCF_000210075.1 Bacteroides xylanisolvens XB1A | reverse complement strand
TACGTCATCTAAAACCTTTTCAACAACTATATCCATAGAAGTGCACATTCACAATAAATGCTGCCCAACTTGATTATCAGACAGCATTTATATTTCAAAATTTACATCAATAAACCTTAGAGTGCTTTCTCTATCGCACTCTTAATCAACGGCTCCATAATATCATACCCCTCGCCTGTCGGATGCACTCCATCTTTAGTATATTGGGGATTCAAGGCCTGATTTTCATCCACCATTGCCTTATAATAATTAACAAACGGAATTTTATTAGCTTTTGCATAAGCCTCTATCCGATCATTTAAAGATTTAATTTTCTGTGGAACATCTTTTATTTCCATTCTCCATTTAAATGCAGCGGCAGGCAATACGGAAGTCAGAATCACTTTTATCTTATTTGCTTTTGCCAATTCTGTCATAGAAACAATGTTTCCGAATGTATAATCTTCATTATAAGTTTGTGTATTTTCGGCGACATCATTTGTTCCGGCATTAATCACCACTAAAGCAGGAGAAAGATTAATCACATCTTCCCGAAAACGCAACAAGAATTGATAGGAAGTCTGCCCACTGATTCCACGGCCGATATAACCGTTTGATTTGAAAAAGTCCGGATGAGTACGTACCCAGCCCTCCGTAATGGAATTTCCCATAAAAATAACTCGTTTGTCTTTCTTCGTCGCCTTTGGAAGTGCAGCATTTTGTTTTGAATAACGAGCTAAATTTCTAAAATCATTTTTCTGTGCATAGCTTTCTCCTATTGAGAAACTCAAGCAAACAACAGCCAATAACATCCATTGGCTTAATCTTCTTTTATCCATGTTTATATTAAGTATTAGTAATATGATATTTTGCACAAAGATAAAAAAAACTCCATACATAGACGCCCAAAATATCGAATAACCGTTAAGACGAAAGAAGTTTTTCTTAATCTATGTTATATAACATGCCATTTTTCTTGGATTATTTGCTAATTTCCCAATAGTCCGTATCTTTGCAATGTGTTTTTCATAGTATTAGATTTAAGGTTAACAAAGGTTGGAGCAAGGCGTTGCTCCTTTTTTTATGCCTATATATTAGAAGTGAGTTTAACATACCTTGAATAAAAAGTGATATACGTTTCTTTATTCCCAAATATAACTTTACCTTTACTGAAAAATCAGAATATGGCAAAGATTACAGTTCAGACCACAGACGTTACTATCTTAAAGATCAACGATACAGATTATATTTCTTTAACCGACATAGCTAAATACAAGACAACAGATGCTAATACTGTTATTGCCAACTGGCTACGTAATAGAATGACTATTGAATATCTAGGACTATGGGAAATATTATATAACCCCCATTTTAAACCCCTCGAATTCGAGGGGTTTAGAAAAGAAGCAGGTTTAAATGCATTCACTCTTTCTCCTCAAAAATGGATAGAAACGACCTGTGCTATTGGACTCATATCCAAATCCGGAAGATATGGCGGCACTTTTGCCCACAAAGATATTGCATTCAAATTTGCAAGTTGGATTTCTGTTGAATTTGAGTTATATATAGTAAAAGAATTCCAACGTCTCAAAGAGCAAGAGCAAGCTCAAATTGGTTGGTCAGCAAAGCGAGAACTATCTAAAATTAATTATCATATTCATACTGATGCAATCAAGCAGCATCTTATCCCTCAAGAAATCACCCCACAGCAAGCATCCATGATTTATGCCAGCGAAGCTGATATCCTTAATGTAGCCATGTTTGGAATGACAGCCTTAGAATGGCGTGATACACACCCTAATTTAAAAGGTAATATTCGTGATTATGCCTCAATCAATGAACTTATCTGCTTATCAAACATGGAAAATTTAAATGCCGTTTTCATAAATGAAGGTTTGACACCCAAAGACAGACTTATCAAATTAAATCAAATAGCAATTCAACAAATGAGCATACTAGAAGATATCAAAAATAAAAAGTTATTGAAATAATTTATGGAACAACAAATTCAACTCAACGACCACAACAAGCAGGAGTATCCTCCTATGCATACAGCAGAGCATTTACTCAATGCAACCATGGTAAAAACCTTTGGCTGCCCGCGTTCTCGCAATGCCCACATCGAAAGAAAAAAGAGCAAATGCGACTATATACTTTCTTCATGTCCGACAGCGGAACAAATCCAGTCCATTGAAGAGACAGTAAATGAAGCAATCAGTCAAAACCTACCTGTGACTGTTGAGTATATGACACATGAACAGGCCAAAGACATCGTAGATTTAAGCAAGCTACCTGCTGACGCAAGTCCTACCCTTCGCATTGTCCGCATTGGAGATTATGACGCCTGTGCCTGTATCGGATTGCATGTATCAAATACTTCTGAAATGGGAACTTTCAAAATCATTAGCTATGACTATGACGAAGAAAGGCAAACATTAAGAATGAGATTCAAACTAATCGAGAAGAAATAGACATATTATCAAATTAATATCTATCTTATATAAAATAAATAAAAACAAAATACATTTTGTCATCATTATTGCAAAATTGGCATTATTATAATGACAAATAGACAATTTTAGTCTCAAAAATCACTTGGCATAAGGTTTGCACTTATGGAAGCGAACAACGGTTCGAGAGCAGACGATGGAAACCGGGACAACCGGTATCATCAGAAGTGAAAAAACCGAAGTTCAAGAATAATTAACTGAATGTTTAACTTAAAGATAGGAGACTAAAATTATGATGCCTGTTAGAAGAACTCAAAGTTGGTTACCAAGTATCTTTAATGATTTCTTTGATAACGATTGGATGGTAAAAGCAAATGCTACTGCACCTGCAATTAATGTTTTGGAAACAGAAAAAGAATACAAAGTGGAATTGGCTGCTCCGGGTATGACGAAGGATGATTTCAATGTTCGCATTGATGAAGATAATAACCTCGTTATCAGTATGGAGAAGAAGACAGAAAACAAGGAGGAAAAGAAAGACGGTCGCTATCTGCGTCGCGAATTCTCATACTCTAAGTTCCAGCAAACAATGATTCTACCGGATAATGTAGACAAAGAAAAAATTGCTGCATCTGTAGAACATGGCGTTCTAAATATCGAACTTCCGAAACTCTCTGAAGAAGAAGTAAAGAAGCCAAATAGACAAATCGAAATAAAGTAATACAGTAACCACTTACTATTCACCGGAGACGGTGATGAAAAGGATCAAAAACAGCTCTCTCCCTTAAAGGGAAACGAGCTGTTTTTTTATTGTCTTTGCAGGCAATGCCGCCTTATTAACATAACATACCCACAGGGTTTTCGGACTGCCCCCTTATTATCTTCAGTTGTTCTTCCGATAGCTAATTACCGCCCAACTATTAAACACGACTGCAAAAAGCAACAATATTCCGAACTGCGGCAGCAAATCAAAGAAACCACTCCCCTTCAGATATATCATTCGCATCACCTCCATAAAATACTTCAAAGGATTGAATATCGTTATTATTTGTGCCCATTCCGGCATGCTGCTAATGGGGGTAAACAAACCGCTCATCAAAATCACCACCAACAAACAGAACCACATAACAAACATTGATTGCTGCATCGTTGCTGAATAGTTGGAAATGACTAGTCCGAAGCCGGACATCACCAGAACAAAAAGAACCGCGAAAAAGTAAATCAACAGAAAATGCCCGACAGGTACTATGCCATAAATTAACCAGGCTAATATGAAACACACCGTCAGCACCAGAAAACCAATCAGCCAATAAGGCAGGAGCTTTGCCAAAATAAAAACAAACTTCGGAACCGGAGTCACATTGATTTGTTCTATTGTCCCCACTTCCTTCTCGCTAACCACATTCAACGCAGGCAAGAAACCACAAATCAAAGTCAACAACATGACCATCAATGCCGGAATCATATAGAGCTTATAGTTCAGATTCGGATTAAACAATCCCTGCGTATCAACCTGTATGGAAGGGAAAGTGCCGGAAACGGTAGCTGCTTCGGGATGTTCCGAACGTAGTTCGGCTGCATAATCATTAATGATAGAAGACAAATAAGAACTACCCAGACCGCCTTTCGTTCCATTCACGGCATTGGCTGCTATCAATACATGAGCATCCTCTCCATTCATCCAATCCCGTTCCAAATGCCTTGGAATTTCCATCACAATATCAGCCGTTCCAATTTCAATGTTTCGAAGACCTTCTTCATACGAGGTCGGTACTTCTACCAAACGAAAGTAAGTGGCGGCAGCAATCTTATTCACTAAACGTTGTGAAATAGCCGAATGGTCATTATCCACAATATTCAGCTGTATATTCTTGATTTCCAGATTTACCGCCCAAGGCATCAATAGCATAATCATGCATGGAAATACAAGAATCAATTTTGGAAGAAACGAATTGCGAAGCAATTGTTTAAACTCTTTTTCTATCAGGAACTTTATCATAAATAATTCTTCAATTTGCTGATATGTTTATATGTCAATGCCATGTAGTATAACACAGCCAATTGGCACATTAACATATTATTCTTATCTACTCCAATCTATACTTGAATTTCTTGATACTGATCGTAATAAGTACCGTCGCCATTAATAATAAGATACCAATCTCCTTATATACCAATACAACAGGTACTCCTTCAATCATCAACTTTCGCACAGCCTGAATATACCAACGTGCCGGAAGTATATCCGAAATCCACTGAAGTATCAACGGCATACTCTCAATAGGGAAAATCATCCCCGATAAAAGCATCGTGGGCATCATCAACATCAAACCGGAAACCAGCATGGCCGCAACCTGTGTACGCGTGACTGATGAAATCAATAAGCCCAACGCCAAGGATACGAAGATAAACAACAAAGAGACGGTTATCAACCAGAATAAACTTCCTACTACCGGAACATCCAGCACAAAGACCGAAAGTAAAAGAATTGTTATCAGATTGACAAACGACAACACAAAATAAGGCACAGCCTTTGCCAAAATAATAAATAGTGGCTTCACAGGCGAAACCAGTAATACCTCCATGGTCCCCGTCTCTTTTTCACGAACAATGGAAATCGAGGTCATCATAGCGCAAATCAGCATCAGGATCAACCCCATTACCCCCGGAACAAAGTTATAAGCACTCTTCATTTGCGGGTTATACAACAGTTTTATATCCGACGTTAAACGGGCAGCCGACATATTGGGCGGCATCATTTCCTGACCTACCATAGAAACAATTCCCGTCGCATAATTAACCTGCGAAGTCGACATATTCGGATCTGTTGCATCTACTACCAGCTGCACATGAGCATCACCCGTATAGAGATCATCAACAAAACGTTCGCTAAAAACAATCGCCATATCAACCTTATTCTTCAGAAAAGCAGCTTCCATTTCCTGGGGCGAATGAAAACGCGCGGTAACAGTGAAATATTCACTGGCGTCCAAACGATCAATTATTTTTCGTGTCACCACATCATTAGAAGGATCGAGTACCGCCAACCGGACATTTTTCACCTCTGTACTGATGGCAAAACCGAATAGTATAATTTGTACAACCGGCATCCCCAACAAAATCAGCATGGTTCGCCGGTCACGGAAAATATGATAAAATTCCTTCTTTACAAAAGCTATAAACTGTCTCATAATCAATCTGCTTTGCGCACCGCACCGCGGGCTAATTGCTGAAAAACATCATCCATCGTTTCTGCACCGAATTGTTGCTTCAGACGGGCAGGTGTATCAAGAGCTTTAATCTGACCGTCCACCATGATAGATATCCGGTTACAATATTCCGCTTCATCCATATAATGGGTAGTGACAAATATGGTGATTCCCTGGTCGGCTGCCTGATAAATCAATTCCCAGAACTGCCTTCTCGTAGCGGGATCTACTCCACCCGTCGGCTCATCCAGAAAAACAATTCTCGGCTCGTGGAAGATTGAAACTGAAAAAGCTAATTTCTGCTTCCACCCCACCGGAAGGCTCTTCACCAAAGTATCCCGCTCGTCAGCAAGCCCCAGGCGATCCAACAATTCTTCTGTCTTCCGCTCTATTTCTTGCTCTTTCATCCCATAAATCCCGGCAAACAGACGGATATTCTCCCACACTTTCAAATCTTCATACAGCGAAAATTTCTGGCTCATATAGCCGATATGCTTCTTTACTTGTTCAGCTTCCCGGAAAATATCATATCCTGCCACCTTTCCTATGCCTGATGTCGGTTTGCTCAATCCACAAAGCATGCGCATGGCTGTAGTCTTTCCGGCACCGTTAGCACCCAGGAAGCCAAATATCTCTCCCCGGTTCACCTGAAAGGAGATATGATCTACCGCTGTAAAATTACCAAAACACTTTGTCAACTGCTCCACTTCAATGACCGGAGCGGTTTCATGTCTCACCTCCTCCCGTTCCAAAGAAGGAGGACAAAGGATGGATGCAAATTGCTGAAGAATACGCTCGGGGGTATCAATGCCATGAATCTTTCCATGATTGATAAAAGCAATCCGGTCACATTGCCGGGCTTCATCCATAATGGGAGTAGAAACAACAATGGTAATACCCTGTTCCCGCAAGTTACGAAGCATTTGCCAAAATTCCTTGCGCGACACAGGATCCACTCCGGTAGTGGGTTCATCCAGAAATAAAATATCCGGTTTATGGATCAAAGCACAACTCAATGCCAGTTTCTGCTTCATACCACCCGACAAAGCCCCTGCCCTTCTTTTCCTGAACGGTTCTATCTGCTGATAGATATCTTTAATTAAATCATAGTTCTCCTGAACAGTTGTATGGAATACGGTAGCGAAAAACTCCAGATTCTCCTCTACTGAAAGATCCTGGTAAAGTGAAAAACGACCGGGCATATATCCCACCTTCGTACGAATCTGTTTATATTCTGTTGCCACATCCAGTCCGCCAATCGTGGCCGTTCCCTTATCTGCCAGCAGCAAAGTAGTCAGAATACGGAATAAGGTACTCTTACCGGCACCGTCAGGACCTATCAGCCCAAAGATCTCTCCCCGTTCTACCACAAAAGAAACCTCTTTCAGCGCTTCCACCGTTCCATAGCTCTTGCCGACTCCTTTCACAACCACTATGGGTACATCCTTCTCCATCTCCCTGACTTTAATTTTTAATCTTCATTCTTTAATTTTACTCCGCCATACATACCAATCTTCAACGCTCCGTCATTCTTCACCGCAATCTTCACTGCATATACCAGATTAGCACGTTCATTCTTCGTCAGAATTGTTTTTGGAGTGAATTCCGAACGATCGGAAATCCAGGTCACTTCCCCCGGATAAGCTTTCTGCTCCGAGTTGCCATAGTCAGCATACACAGTCACTTGATCTCCCAGTTTCACTTGCGACAACTGTTCGGAAGTTATGTAAGCCCTCAAATACATACGATCCACTTCGCCCACCTTAAATAAAGGCTTGCCTATCGCCGCCAATTCACCGGTTTCCGCATATTTAGCCAATACTGTACCTGCGATAGGTGACTGAACATGACATTTAGCTAACTGATCCTCCACTTGCGCTACCTGTATAGCAACCGAATTGCCTTGTTCTGTAAGGCTATTCGTACTATTACGCAACGATGATTCCTGTGCAACGAGCTGTCGTTCGAGTAATTTGACTTGCGCGTCCCAATCATCCAGTTGTTTTTGATTGGCCGCACCTGCAGCAAGCAAGTTTTCCACCCGTTTCCTCTCACGCTCTGCCGTGACAATTTGCTGCTTGGTAGCGGCAATCTGTTTGGCAAGATCAGGACGCTGGTTTTCTACCGATTTCATACTGGCTTCCAATTGCAGTTTCTTTAAATACAATTGTACCGTATCTACCAACCCGATCTCCTCACCCGCTTCCAGCTTTGTTCCCTCTTCTACTTCTAGTCGTAGCAATTTTCCGGCAGCCTCGGCGGACACTATTACTTCCGTAGCTTCAAATGTACCGGTTGCGTCATAATCAGGTGTTCCATTTCCGCAGGCAGATAACATCATCAGCGTTATCCCCCACATTCCTATTTTTGTTATTCTTTTCATATCCGGAGAAGTTATATTAATAATTCGTTGTATATTTCAATTGATAAATTCCCATCAACCGTTGAATCTCATGCATGGCTTTCGACTGACGCGCCAAGCTCTCATTGGTCAGTTCACGTAACATTTCAGTCACAGTCAATGTTCCATTTGCCACCTTTGCTTCGGCAGCTTTACGGATATTCGTACGCAACCGGATAATTTCATCATCATCTCGCATTTGCTTCTCCAAAGAATGGATAGCCTGATCCTGCTGCGTCATTTCCAGTCTTGTATTGAAAAGGAATATATCCCGGTTATTATCCAGTTGCTGTCTTTTCTTCTCGATCACCCGACGGTCATTTTTCAAAGTATACAGACTACCGAAATTCCATGAAAGCCGGACACCTGCCATATAATAAGGAGAAAATTCATTCTTCAGCATATCCAATCCGGGATTTCCGTATGCCCCCTGCACAAACAGTCCGAACTGCGGAAGATGACGCACATTCAAAGCCTTCTCCTGCACTTGCAGTCCGGCTCCCTGTGCATCAAACAAAGCCAACTCCGGCCGACGAATCTCACTGACAGCCGAAACCGTACTTTGAGGTACAGGTTTCTCCAGCACCGCTTCCGGAGACAGTGCTTCTCCTACCAACAGCGAAAGCATTTTCAAATAAGCTGCCCGTGATGATACTAAATCAATTCTTTTCTGTTTTGTATTCAACTGCTCCACTTTCACTGCATCCAAATCAGCTTGATTGGCTATTCCATTTTCCACATAAGCAGTAATCTGACGATAATTTCTCTCTAACTCATCTTGTAACAATGTATTCTGTTTGATTTGCTCGTCCAGCAGGAGAATTCCAAAATAAAGATCATTCACGCGGTCATTCAGCGCATACATATCTACATTCAGTTTTTCTTTCTCCACTTCAGCCTCTGCAATCGTCTGCTTCTTCTGCATACGGATTCCTCCCCCGTCCCATATCTTCTGTTGCAACTCCAACATGACCTGATATTGGTCTTTGGGCAATCCTTTTAAATCTACTCCGGGAAGTTTTACCGGAATTTCTGTCACATCACTCTGATAAGAAGCCTTTGCCGAAAGAGCAAATTGAGGTAAATATCCCTTGGCTGCATTTTCCAGATTATATTCCTTTGTCTTCTCCACTAAACCATACTGATGTACCAACGGATAATTATCCTGCGTCTTCCGCTGACATTCTTCCAATGTTATCTGCGCATACGCTCCTGCTACATACAGTAAAAAGGAGAAACTGAAAATCATTCTTTTCATATCCATTATTTCTTTGGTTTCTTCGAAAGACAAAGATAAGGATTTCAAAGATACTGGTCATTTCCAAGAGTTGGTAAATGTGTTCCATTAGTTCGATAAAACAGAAAAAAGCAAATAAGTATGCCGCATTTTATTACCTTTGCCGGAAAAGAGAAAAGAAAATGGGACAAAAAGAACCGATAGAGTTAGCACTTAAATTATTAGACAATCTTAAAATTGTCCGGCATAACGAGCATCGTTATATATCTTCTGATTTCGGATTCGTCAATAGCTTTGTAAAGATGGAAACGACTCTTTTCTCACTCGGTCAACCGTATCGTATTAAAGAAGGACGTATCGCATTCGTCAAGCAAGGCTCTGCCCGAATTCTCATTAATCTGATCGAATATACCATCCAACCGGGATACATCGCAGTGATCGCTCCTAACTCCATTATTCAAATCACAGAAGTGTCTCCTGATTTTGATATGCAAATGATAGCAGCCGACCACAATTTCCTTCCTATATCCGAAAAAGACGATTTTTTCTCTTACCTTCTCCATCATCAGAAAAACATCATATTGTTACTATCTCCACAAGAACAGCAACAAGTGGAACATTATTTCACCTTGACATGGGGAGTATTGCAGGAACCGCCATTCCGCAAAGAAGCTATACAACATCTTTTGGCCAGCCTCCTCTATTATTTAGAATATATCGCTCAAAACAGCATTGAGCAGAATCCTGCACAGTTGACAAGACAGGAAGAGATTTTCCAACGCTTCATCTCTCTTGTCAACACACACAGCAAGAAAGAGCGTAACGTGAACTTCTATGCGGATAAGCTATGTCTCACTCCGCGTTATCTGAATACAGTTATCCGGCAGGCCAGTCAACAAACAGTAATGGACTGGATAAACCAGTCCATTATACTAGAAGCAAAAGTATTGCTAAAACATAGCAATCTGCTCGTTTATCAAGTTTCTGATGAATTAAATTTCCCTAATCCTTCTTTTTTCTCGAAGTTCTTTAAACGAATGACAGGAATGACACCACACGAATATCAACAAACGAAATAATCTTTATTTCGAGAACTCTTTAATCCGTTGTTCCTCTTCCAGTTTACAAATCAGTAATGTATTATCTTTCTCTGCGATGATATATCCATCCAGTCCTTGAACAACAACTCGTTTTTCTTCGCTGGCATGCACAATACAGTTCTTACTGTCATACAAACGTATATCGGTTCCTACCGTAGCATTTCCCGATTTATCCTGTGGTAAAAGACCGCGAAGTGCTCCCCATGTACCTAAGTCCGACCAGCCGAAAGAAGCCGGTAACACGTAAATTGCCTCCGCTTTTTCCATCACCGCATAGTCGATAGAAATACTTTCGCAAGTCGGGAACAACTTTTTGATTGTTTCATTTTCTTTTTCCGTATAGAAATCCGGGAAAATACGGTCAAAAATCTGTGCGATACCCGGAGCATATACACGCATCACGGAAGTGATAGTACGCACGTTCCACACAAAGATTCCCGCATTCCAGAAGAAATTACCTTCCGCCAAATACTTTTCAGCTGTCTCTTTATCGGGTTTTTCCTTGAATGCGTCTACTGTATAAATTTCTTTATCTGTTTGAAGCTGGTTGGCAGCAGCAATATATCCGTAGCCTGTCTCCGGACGAGTCGGTCGAATACCTATTGTGACAATAGCACTGCTATCATCCGTAAAACGAAGTGCTTTCTCCATCACTCTACGGAACTCGCCCGTATTGATGACTAATGCATCCGAAGGAGTTACTACAATGTTAGCACGGGGATGCTTCTTTTTGATTTTCCAGCAAGCAAACGCGATACAAGGCGCAGTATTTCGTGCACAGGGTTCCGCTAAAATATTACTTTCCGGAATTTCCGGCAACTGCTCCCGAACAATATCAATGTATTTTTCAGAAGTTACCACCCACATATTTTCCCTGGGGCAAACACCATCAAAACGGTCTGCCGTCAATTGAATCAGTGACCGGCCACATCCCATTACATCAATAAATTGTTTAGGACATTCCGGAGTGCTCATCGGCCAGAAACGGCTCCCTATGCCACCAGCCATTATTACAACATGATTATCCATACCTATCATCCTCCTGTAAAAAAAATATTATTTAAATAAGCGCGCAAGTTACATTAAAATGTCCAAAACAGCAAATAAAGACCAAGAGTATTTAATTTTCCAACTGAATAATCGAATAATTGTATTTCTACAATAATAGACAAAGGCCGCTCTCGAATAATAAGAACGACCTTTGTCTTTTCATTTCAATAGAATATAATCATCTTATTTATATTCTGCCCAGCTCTTGATAGCTATATCATCCACACTCATTGTACAGAAAGCATTGATAAATGCACTAGCCAAACGAGCGTTCGTAATCAACGGAATATTTAAATCGATGGCGGCACGACGGATTTTATACCCATTACTTAATTCTCCGGCAGTCAAGTTCTTCGGTATATTGACTACCATATCTATTTCCTTACTATGAAGCATCTCCAACGCCTGCGGATGTCCCTCTTCACTCGGCCAATAAACATGAGTACTCTCAATACCGCTCTCGGCAAGCGCTTTATGTGTACCGCCCGTCGCAAAGAGTTTATATCCCTTATTCACCAACATACGGGCTGCATCCATCATATCGGCTTTCTGTTTCATGGTACCCGTGGAAAGCAAGATATTCTTCTTCGGAATACGATAACCTACAGAAAGCATTGCTTTCAATACGGCACAAGAAGTATCCATACCAATACAACCTACTTCACCTGTGGAAGCCATATCTACCCCCAACACCGGGTCGGCTTTCTGCAAACGGTTGAAAGAGAACTGTGAAGCCTTGATTCCAACATAGTCCAGTTCGAAAAGATTCTTTTCCGGTTTTTCGACAGGCAGGCCGAGCATAACCTTAGTGGCCAATTCAATAAAGTTGATCTTCAGTACCTTGCTGACAAATGGGAAAGAACGACTGGCACGCAAGTTACATTCGATCACCTTAATATCGTTGTCTTTTGCCAGATACTGAATATTAAACGGACCGGAAATGTTCAAAGCCTTGGCAATCTCACGGCTGATACGCTTAATACGACGAACAGTTTCTACATATAGCTTCTGTGGCGGGAACTGAATAGTCGCGTCACCGGAGTGTACTCCTGCAAATTCGATATGCTCACTAATAGCGTATGCCACAATTTCTCCATTCTGCGCCACGGCATCCATTTCTACTTCCTTGGCATGTTCAATAAACTGACTTACTACTACCGGATGTTTTTTCGAGACATTGGCTGCCAGTTTCAGGAAACGCTCCAGTTCTTCCTGATTGGAACAAACATTCATTGCAGCTCCCGAAAGCACGTATGACGGACGGACAAGTACAGGAAAACCCACTTCTTCAACAAACTCCTGAATGTCATCCATAGATGTTAATTCACGCCAACGGGGCTGATCCACACCGATACGGTCGAGCATAGCAGAGAATTTCTCACGGTCTTCAGCGTTGTCAATGCTCTTGGCACTTGTGCCAAGGATATTGATATGCTGTGCATCCAAACGCAAAGCCAAGTTATTCGGAATCTGACCACCGGTAGATACAATTACCCCATGCGGATTCTCCAGTTCCAGAATATCCATCACACGTTCAAAAGTCAATTCGTCAAAGTACAAGCGATCGCACATATCGTAGTCCGTAGATACAGTTTCAGGATTATAATTAATCATCACGCTGCGCCATCCTTCTTTACGAATAGTATTCAAAGCCTGCACACCGCACCAGTCAAATTCTACGGAAGAACCGATACGATAAGCACCGGACCCCAATACGACAATGGATTTATGGTCGCCCAAGTAATGAACATCATTTGCCACGCCGCTATAAGTAAGATACAGATAATTGGTTTGTGCCGGATATTCGGCTGCCAAAGTATCAATCTGCTTCACTACCGGAAGAATACCCGCCCCTTTACGATGTTTGCGGACATAAAGAATACCATCCTCCATATCACCTTCGTAGCCGATGGCACGGGCAACCTGGAAATCAGAGAAACCTTGAACCTTGGCTTTACGAAGCAGTTCGTTTGGCAGATCGGCTATTTGTTTGTGATTATTTCCCCAGCTATGCAGTTCTTCGGAAGTCTGCATGATATTCATCAATTTCTGAAGGAACCATTTATCAATCTTAGTCAGTTCGTGTACCTGATCGATGGTGTAGCCGGCACGAAAAGCCTTCGAGATAACAAAAATACGTTTATCAGTCGGTTCGCGCAAAGCCTTGTCGATGTCGGAAATAACTAGCTCCTTATTTTCTACAAATCCGTGCATTCCCTGTCCGATCATGCGGAGCCCTTTCTGGATAGCTTCTTCAAAAGTACGACCGATAGCCATCACCTCACCGACAGATTTCATAGAAGATCCCAATTCTTTATCTACACCGTGGAACTTACCCAAATCCCAACGTGGAATCTTACATACAACATAGTCCAGTGCCGGTTCGAAAAAAGCAGAAGTAGTCTTTGTTACAGAGTTCTTCAGGTCGAAGAGTCCGTAACCCAGTCCCAATTTGGCCGCAACGAAAGCCAGCGGATAACCCGTTGCCTTAGATGCCAAAGCCGATGAACGGGAAAGACGGGCATTTACTTCAATCACCCGATAATCTTCGGATTCGGGGTCGAAGGCATATTGTACATTACATTCGCCCACAATACCGATGTGGCGGATGATACGTATTGCCAGTTCCCGAAGTTTATGATATTCTTTGTTCGTAAGCGTTTGTGACGGAGCAATAACGATAGATTCACCGGTATGAATACCCAGCGGGTCGAAGTTTTCCATATTACAAACTGTGATACAGTTGTCGAAACGGTCGCGCACCACTTCATATTCCACTTCTTTCCAACCACGAAGAGATTTTTCCACCAATACCTGCGGAGAGAAAGAGAACGCTTTTTCTACAAGAATATCCAGTTGCTCTTCGTTATCACAGAAACCGGAGCCCAAGCCACCCAATGCATACGCAGCACGAACAATTACGGGATACCCCAGTTCTTTTGCTGCGCGACGCGCAGCTTCCGCATTTTCTACGGCTTCACTCTTAATGGTCTTTACATTGATTTCATTCAATTTCTGAACGAAAAGTTCACGATCCTCGGTATCCATAATGGCTTGTACCGGGGTACCAAGTACTTTCACATTATATTTTTCAAGAATACCTTCTTTGTACAATGCCACTCCACAGTTCAAGGCTGTCTGACCACCGAACGCCAGCATAATGCCTTCCGGTTTTTCTTTCTGAATCACTTTCTCTACGAAATACGGAGTCACCGGGAGGAAGTAGATTTGATCCGCCACTCCTTCGGACGTCTGTACCGTAGCAATATTAGGATTGATAAGAATCGTTTCAATGCCTTCTTCTTTCAAAGCTTTGAGTGCCTGCGAACCGGAATAGTCAAACTCACCGGCCTCACCGATCTTCAGGGCACCGGAACCCAACAGCAATACTTTCTTTATATTTTCTTTCATTGATTCTACTTTCTGGTTCACCACAGATTACACAGATAAACACAGATTTTTTATAATCCGTGATGAATATGGGTTATAATAGTTTTACAAATTCGTCGAACAGGAATTCCGTATCCGTAGGTCCACTCGCTGCTTCCGGATGGAATTGTGCAGAAAACCAAGGGTTTCTTTTATGCTTGATTCCTTCGTTAGAGCCATCATTCATATTAATAAATAACGGTTCCCAATCTGCACTCAACGTATTATTGTCTACGGCATAACCGTGATTTTGCGAGGTGATGAAGCAACGTTCAGTGCCTACCATACGCACCGGTTGGTTGTGGCTACGGTGACCGTATTTCAATTTATAAATCTTGGCTCCTCCCGCTTTCGAAAGCAGTTGATTACCCATGCAGATTCCGAAAATAGGTAGTTTCTCGTTTGACATTGCCTTGCGGATATTCTGCACCGCAGCATCACAGGTATCCGGATCCCCCGGTCCGTTAGAAATAAACAGTCCGTCAAATTCGAATCCGTTATAATCATAATCCCAAGGTACACGAATCACCTCAACATTACGTTTCAGCAGGCAACGAATGATATTAGTCTTCACACCGCAATCTACCAGGACAACTTTTTTTAATGAAGAATGAGGAATGAAGAATGAAGAATTAGCTGCGCTGTGGCTGCTTGTTCCACTAGGGAAATAATGAATAATTTCTTTACAGGAAACCTGGTCTACATAGTTTATATCGCTATAAGACGGAAATTCTTCATTCTTCATTCTTAATTCTTCATTTTCAAATACTATTTTCCCCATCATTACTCCATGTTCACGAAGCACTTTAGTCAGCTCGCGTGTATCAATGCCCGTGATACCAGGAACTTTTTCCCGTTTCAGCCAGTCACCAAGACTTTCCACAGCGTTCCAGTGGCTGTATTCATAAGAATAGTCACTTACGATAATCGCTTCCGCGTGGATCTTTTCACTTTCCATGAAAGTGGCAAGTCCATTCGGCTCGATAGTAAAAGGAGGAACACCGTAGTTACCTACCAAAGGATAGGTAAGCGTCATCAACTGTCCGGCGTATGAAGGGTCAGTGAGGCTCTCCGGATATCCGGTCATGGCAGTATTAAACACTACTTCGCCCGCCACCGGCTTCTCGTAGCCAAACGACTTACCGGAAAACCGGCTCCCGTCGTCAAGGATTAATGTCACATTTCTCATTCTTATTATTGAATCGTTGTATGGTTGTTAGAATTGATACATTTGTTCTATATAGTCGATGAACGCCCGGTTCACCATTTTCACACCACCCGGTGTAGGGTAGTTACCGCTAAAATACCAGTCGCCTTTATGATGCGGACAAGCCTCGTGCAATCCCTCCAACGGTTGATAGACGATTTCCACTTTCGCCTTGGTTCCCTTGGGTGTCAGCAGTTCCACCATTTTGGCAGAGATTTCCTCATCAGTGAACGGAGCATAAATATCTTTCACATAGTTTACCATCTGCTCTTTCGGCAGTCCTACCTGCTCTTTCGATTTACGGTAGGCGGCTGCAATCACATCTTTCATATCCCGTTCCTTTAAAAGTTCTACAGCAGCCCTGAAGGCGATAAACTCGCTCATCTTTGCCATATCAATACCGTAATAGTCAGGATAACGCACCTGCGGAGAAGAAGATACGATGACAATCTTCTTCGGACCGAGACGGTCGAGAATACCGATAATACTTTGTTTCAGCGTAGTGCCACGCACAATGCTGTCATCGATAATCACCAGATTATCAACACCGGGTACAAGACTTCCGTATGTAATATCATACACATGGGCAGCCAAATCATTACGACTGTTTCCTTCGGCGATGAACGTACGGAGCTTAATATCCTTGATTGCCACCTTTTCGCTACGAATACGACGGGAAAGAATAACTTCCAACTCCTCCATATTCGGGTTATGCCCCAATGCAGCGATCTGCTGCACTTTCTCCTCATTCAAGTAATCATCCAGTCCCTGCAACATTCCGTAGAAAGCAACCTCCGCAGTGTTTGGAATAAAAGAGAAGACCGTATGATCGATATCATTATTGATAGCTTTCAGTATTTTCGGAACCAACTTTTCGCCCAGCCGTTTCCTTTCTTTATAAATATCGACGTCACTGCCACGGGAGAAATAGATACGTTCGAAGGAACAAGCCTGATTTTCGCGCGGCTTATTGATTTGCGAAGTACGTATCTTTCCCTCTTTGCTAATCAGCAATGCCTGCCCCGGTTGCAGTTCCTTGATTTCCTCAAACGGAACATTCAAAGCTGTCTGGATAACCGGACGTTCGGAAGCAAGAACAGCTATCTCGTCATCCTGATACCAAAATGCAGGCCGGATGCCCCAAGGGTCACGGATAGCGAAAGATTCACCGCTTCCGGTCAATCCGCAAATAACATACCCCCCATCCCATTCGCGACTGGAAGTACGCAGTACGTTTGCCAAATCAATATGTTCTTCTATATAATGCGTGATGCCCATGCCCGTAAGCCCTTCGGCTTCGGCAAGATTGAATACACGCTCCACTTCACGGTCAAGACGGTGTCCCACCTGTTCCAACATGATATATGTATCGGCATATTTACGCGGATGCTGACCAATGGCAGTGATACGGGCAAATATTTCGTCCACATTCGTCATATTGAAGTTTCCGCAAAGAGCGAGATTCTTGGCACGCCAGTTATTTCTTCTTAAAAATGGATGCACGTATGAGATTCCGGATTTTCCCGTAGTGGAATAACGAAGATGCCCCATATATACTTCCCCGGCAAAAGGCAGGACTCGTTTGGCATACGCAGCATCATGCAACTGTTCGGGAGTGAGCTCCTTAAAATTGTTTTGAACATTTTCAAAAATCTCCGTAATAGCTCCGGAGCCTAAAGCACGTTCACGAAACATATATTCTTCACCCGGATTTGCTTCCAGTTTCACACATGCCAGTCCCGCACCTTCCTGTCCACGGTTATGTTGTTTCTCCATCAACAGGTAGAGCTTATTAAGACCGTACATCCATGTTCCGTACTTTTTCTCGTAATACTCCAACGGTTTAAGCAAGCGTATCATGGCAACGCCACATTCATGTTTCAATTGTTCCATCTATACTATTTACGATTTAAATTACCACCTGCCAATCAAACAACTTACTATCTATCATTGATTCTTCAATCGTAAATAGTAAATTGTCTAATTGTAAATCACATTACTCCACCGTTACCGACTTCGCCAGATTTCTCGGCTGGTCTACATCCATCCCCTTACATACCGCAATGTGATAAGCAAGAAGTTGGAGAGGTACCGTAGTAATTAACGGATCGAGACACTCTATTGTTTCAGGAAGTTCGATACTACAATCGGCAATCTTGCTGATAACCGTATCTCCCTTCGTAACGAACGCAATCACTTTTCCCTTCCTCGCCTTGATCTCCTGAATATTACTTAGCACTTTTTCGTACAGTCCATTCTGCGTAGCAATCACCACTACCGGCATTTCCGCGTCAATCAAGGCAATCGGTCCGTGCTTCATCTCGGCAGCCGGATAACCTTCGGCGTGAATATACGATATTTCTTTCAATTTCAATGCACCTTCCAAGGCAACAGGATAACTATATCCGCGTCCCAGGTAAATAAAGTTATGCGCATACGTGAAAGTTTTCGATAACTCCGCCAGGGTATCATTCAGTTTCAGCACTTCTTTCATCTTCTCCGGAATATGATTTAATTCCTGTACAATTGAAAGATAATGCCGTTCGTCAATTGTTCCTTTCGCTTTGGCAAGCGTCAATGCCAGCATTGCCAACACAGTGACCTGTCCGGTAAACGCTTTGGTGGAAGCGACTCCGATTTCCGGACCTACGTGGATATACGAACCGGTGTGAGTGGCACGGGGAATAGAAGACCCGATAGCATTGCAAATACCATATATAAATGCTCCACGGCTTTTTGCCAATTCCACAGCAGCCAAAGTATCCGCAGTCTCACCGCTTTGGGAGATTGCTATCACTACATCCTGCTCGTCAATCACCGGATCGCGGTAACGGAATTCGGAAGCATACTCCACTTCCACCGGTATGCGGCAGAAACTTTCAATCAGATGCTTGCCAATCAGTCCGGCATGCCAGGAAGTTCCGCAGGCAACGATAATAAACCGCTTGGCATTCAGTAGCTTTTCCCGATGATCGATCACAGCGGAAAGTACCACATTGTCTGCTTCCACATTGATACGTCCGCGCATACAATCATGAATACAATCGGGCTGTTCGAAAATCTCTTTCAACATAAAATGCGGATATCCTCCTTTTTCCAGCTGGCCGAGATTAAGCTCCACCTTTTTAATTTCAGGTGTCATTTCAACATTACTCAAATTGACCACCTTCAACTCTTTTCCCAAATGGAGAACAGCAATTTCTCCGTCTTCCAGATAAACCACTTTATCTGTATATTCTACAATCGGAGTGGCATCCGAAGCAAGGAAGAACTCATCCGCTCCAATCCCCACTACCAGCGGGCTGCTCTTACGGGCAGCAATAATCTCATCGGGATGCTCTTTATCAAGAATCGCAATCGCATAGGCACCAATCACTTCTCCCAACGCCAATTGAACGGCTGTCAGCAAACTGACTTGATTAGTGACTTTCATGTATTCTATTAATTGAACAAGAACTTCGGTATCTGTACTACTTTTAAAAATATAGCCTTTGGCTTGAAGTTTTTCTTTGAGAACGGCGTAGTTTTCAATAATACCGTTATGAATGAGAGCGAGCTTTTCGGAAGAAGAGTAATGAGGGTGGGCGTTAGCGGAACAAGGTTCCCCGTGAGTAGCCCAACGAGTATGGGCAATTCCGATTGTACCGGAAATATCTTTTTGTGTGACGAAATTTTCAAGATCGGAGACTTTTCCTTTCGTCTTATACACATTTAACTGTCGGTCATCACTGATGATTGCTACCCCCGCGCTATCATATCCACGATACTCCAGTCGCTTCAGCCCTTTTATAAGGATAGGGTAGGCTTTTCGTTTACCAATATAGCCTACTATTCCACACATATTATGATATTTTTATTTCGACCGCAAATATACACATTACAAATAACATAAAGACAACAAAAAGCATATTTATTTGACAGAAACGCATAAAAAAGTTGTAAACACATCAAAAAGTTAAATAATATATTATTTTTAGCTCAAAAAGAAACAAATTACAATTAACTCACCATTAACCCAAAAGAGCTAACAAATTAAAAGTAAATATCCTTCTTTTAATTACAAATTAGAAGAAGACAGGCTCTTCTTTTAATTTCGCGTTACAGAAAACTTGTATTTTACTGTCATTTTGAAATTAAACCACTAACTTTGCCGAACAAATTGACACTTCAATTAGGTATTATCATACAATAAAGCTAGTAAGAATGAAGAAACAAGAACTTTTTAACAACGTAACAGAAGGATCCCCTTACCAACGACAGCCCAAACAGATGGGCTTGTACAATGCGGCATACGAACACGATGCCTGCGGTGTTGGTATGCTGGTAAACATTCATGGAGAAAAGTCACACGACATTGTTGAGTCGGCTTTAAAGGTATTAGAGAACATGCGCCACCGCGGCGCCGAAGGTGCGGATAACAAAACCGGCGACGGTGCAGGTATCATGCTGCAAATTCCGCATGAGTTTATTTTATTGCAAGGTATTCCTGTACCCGAAAAAGGACGGTACGGCACAGGATTGCTATTTTTGCCGAAAAATGAGAAAGACCAGGCAGCCATTTTAAGTATCATTATTGAAGAAATTGAAAAAGAAGGACTCACATTGATGCATCTGCGCAATGTGCCCACCTGCCCTGAAATTCTAGGAGAATCTGCTTTGGCAAACGAACCTGACATCAAGCAGGTGTTTATCACCGGATTTACAGAAACGGAAACGGCCGACCGGAAGTTATATCTGATCCGGAAAAGAATCGAGAATAAGGTCAGACTGTCATCCATTCCGACAAAGGACGATTTTTATGTTGTTTCGCTTTCTACAAAAAACATTATATATAAAGGTATGCTTTCGTCGTTGCAACTGCGCAACTACTATCCGGACCTGACGAATAGCTATTTTACCAGCGGACTAGCACTGGTGCACTCCCGTTTCAGTACCAATACATTCCCTACATGGGGATTGGCACAACCATTCCGCCTTCTGGCACACAACGGTGAAATCAACACAATCCGTGGTAACCGCGGATGGATGGAAGCCCGCGAAAGCGTACTCTCCACTCCTACCTTGGGTGACATAAAAGAACTTCGCCCGATTATACAACCGGGCATGAGCGACAGTGCTTCCCTGGACAATGTACTGGAGTTCCTGGTGATGTCGGGATTGAGCCTGCCACACGCCATGGCTATGCTCGTGCCGGAATCTTTCAACGAAAAGAATCCCATCAGCGAGGATCTGAAATCATTCTACGAATACCACTCTATCCTGATGGAACCGTGGGACGGACCGGCTGCACTTCTCTTCAGTGATGGACGATTTGCCGGAGGTATGCTCGACCGCAACGGTCTGCGCCCTGCCCGTTATCTGATTACTAGAAACGATATGATGGTAGTGGCTTCGGAAGTTGGTGTGATGGATTTCGAACCGGGAGACATCAAAGAAAAAGGTCGCTTACAGCCCGGTAAGATTTTGCTGGTAGATACGGAAAAAGGTGAAATTTATTATGATGGCGAACTGAAAAAACAGTTGGCTGAAGCCAAACCTTACCGCACCTGGTTGTCTACGAACCGAATCGAACTGGATGAACTGAAGAGCGGACGCAAAGTACCTCATCATGTAGAAAACTACGACTGTATGCTTCGCACTTTCGGCTACTCCAAAGAGGATATCGAAAAACTGATTATGCCGATGGCAAGCAGCGGAGCAGAACCGATCCATTCAATGGGTAATGATACTCCGTTAGCTGTACTTTCGGATAAGCCGCAATTGCTTTACAACTATTTCCGGCAGCAATTTGCACAAGTGACCAATCCTCCCATCGACCCGCTCCGCGAAGAACTGGTTATGTCATTGACAGAATACATCGGGGCAGTCGGCATGAATATTCTGACACCCAGCGAAAGTCATTGCAAAATGGTCCGCCTGAATCATCCGATTTTGAGCAACACACAACTGGATATTCTTTGTAATATCCGCTATAAAGGCTTCAAAACGGTCAAACTGCCCATGTTATTTGAAGCAGCGAAAGGGAAAGCCGGATTGCAGGAGGCACTGAACAGCCTCTGTAAAATGGCGGAAGAATCTGTGACGGAAGGCGTAAACTACATTGTCCTGACCGACCGTGACGTGGATATTACCCATGCTGCTATTCCTTCATTGCTGGCAGTAAGCGCCGTTCATCACCATCTGATTTCAGTCGGCAAACGTGTACAAACAGCATTGATTGTAGAAAGCGGTGAAATACGTGAGGTGATGCACGCTGCGTTATTACTGGGTTTCGGAGCAAGTGCCCTGAATCCTTACATGGCATTTGCCGTTCTCGACCGCTTGGTTAAAGACAGGGATATTCAGTTGGATTATGCCACTGCTGAAAAGAATTATATCAAATCCATCTGCAAAGGCTTGTTTAAAATCATGAGTAAAATGGGGATCTCTACCATCCGCTCTTATCGTGGTGCAAAGATCTTCGAAGCCGTCGGTTTGAGCGAAGAATTGAGTAAGGCCTATTTCGGTGGACTCGGTTCGCCCATCGGAGGTATTCGCTTGGAAGAAATAGCCAGAGATGCCATCGCTTTCCACAAGGAAGGAGTGGGAGAAGTTGAGAGTGAAGAGTTGAGAGTGGAGAGTGAGGCTCCGCATGGCAACTCTCAACTCTCAACTCTCCATTCTCAACTTCTTACCGGTTTGTATGCTTTCCGTAAAGACGGAGAAGAGCATGCATGGAATCCGGAAACAATCAGTACGCTGCAATTGGCTACACGGATGGGGAGTTATAAGAAATTTAAAGAATATACTCATTTGGTAGACGAAAAAGAGAAGCCTATTTTCCTTCGTGACTTCCTGGGATTCCGTCGTAATCCGATTTCGATCGATCAGGTAGAACCGGTGGAAAACATTCTGCATCGTTTCGTCACGGGGGCCATGTCTTTTGGTTCTATCAGCAAAGAGGCTCATGAGGCAATGGCTATTGCCATGAATAAAATTCACGGACGCAGTAATACCGGTGAAGGTGGCGAGGACGCTGCCCGTTTCCAACCACTGCCCGATGGCAGTTCCTTACGAAGTGCAATCAAGCAGGTAGCTTCCGGACGTTTCGGTGTAACGGCAGAATATTTGGTTAATGCGGACGAGATTCAGATTAAGATAGCACAGGGGGCAAAGCCGGGTGAAGGCGGACAACTTCCGGGATTTAAAGTGAATGATGTGATTGCAAAAACACGCCATTCCATTCCGGGAATTTCACTGATTTCTCCCCCACCTCATCATGATATTTATTCGATTGAGGATTTGGCACAATTAATCTTCGATCTGAAAAATGTAAATCCACAGGCCAAAATCAGTGTGAAACTGGTAGCAGAAAGCGGCGTCGGTACAATTGCCGCCGGGGTGGCAAAAGCAAAGGCGGACCTGATTGTCATCTCCGGTGCTGAAGGGGGAACAGGTGCTTCTCCAGCTTCTTCTATCCGTTATGCGGGCATCTCACCGGAATTGGGATTGAGCGAGACACAACAAACATTGGTTTTGAACGGACTTCGTGGTCAAGTAGTTCTGCAAGCCGACGGACAACTGAAAACCGGACGTGACATCATCTTAATGGCGCTAATGGGTGCCGAAGAATATGGCTTCGCCACCTCGGCATTGATTGTATTAGGGTGTGTAATGATGCGCAAATGCCATCAGAATACTTGTCCGGTGGGAGTTGCCACACAGAATGAGGAATTACGTAAACGCTTTCATGGGCGTAGTGAATATTTGGTAAATTTCTTCACATTCCTGGCGCAGGAGGTCCGCGAGCATTTGGCCGAAATGGGATTCACCAGGATGGATGATATTATCGGGCGCACAGACTTGATCGAACGCAAATCCGTTGCCAATGACCCGAATCCGAAACATGCGTTAATCGACTTCACCAAATTGCTGGCACGCATTGATAACAACGCGGCTATCCGCCATGTCATCGATCAGGATCATGGTGTTTCTACTGTAAAGGATGTAACCCTCATTGATGCAGCACAGGAAGCTATTGAACATGAGAAAGAGATTTCTTTAGAATATACGATTGCCAATACAGACCGTGCAATAGGTGCGATGCTATCCGGAGTGATTGCCAAGAAATACGGTGCCAAAGGATTGCCGGAACATACGCTGAATGTGAAGTTCAAAGGCTCGGCAGGTCAGTCTTTCGGGGCTTTTCTCGTACCGGGAGTTAACTTTAAACTGGAAGGTGAAGCGAACGATTATCTGGGTAAAGGATTGAGCGGCGGACGCATCTCCGTATTGCCTCCTATCCGCAGCAACTTCGAAGCCGAAAAGAATACAATTGCCGGTAATACCTTGCTTTATGGAGCAACAAGCGGTGAAGTATATATCAACGGTCGTGTAGGAGAACGCTTCGCAGTTCGTAATTCCGGTGCAGTTGCCGTAGTGGAAGGTGTGGGCGACCATTGTTGCGAATACATGACAGGAGGTCGTGTGGTAGTCCTCGGACAAACCGGACGTAACTTTGCAGCCGGTATGAGTGGCGGTGTGGCTTATGTATGGAACAAGGATGGCAACTTCGATTATTTCTGCAACATGGAAATGGTGGAACTGTCACTCATCGAAGAAGCCAGCTACCGGAAGGAGCTACACGAACTAATCCGCCAACATTATCTGTACACAGGCTCAAAACTTGCCCGTACCATGCTTGACAACTGGAATCATTATGCAGACCAGTTCATCCAAGTAGTACCCATCGAATACAAAAAAGTATTGCAGGAGGAACAGATGAGAAAATTACAACAAAAAATTGCAGACATGCAAAGAGACTATTAGATTTACAATTTGACTATTTACAATTTACTATTTGAATGTATAGTCTGTAAATAGTCAAATAGCAAATGACAAGATAGTCTGGAAATAGTAAATAGTAAATCGTCAAATAGTAAATAACAAGATGGGAGATCCTAAAGCATTTCTAAATATACCTCGACAAGAGGCGGGATACCGCCCTGTAAACGAGCGAATCGCTGACTATAGTCAGGTAGAACAGACTTTGAATACAAACAGCCGTAAATTGCAGGCGTCACGCTGTATGGATTGCGGTGTACCTTTCTGTCATTGGGCATGCCCGATAGGAAATAAACAACCGGAATGGCAGGATGCATTATACAGGGGAAAATGGAAGGAGGCATACGAAGTATTGTCGTCTACTTGCGATTTTCCGGAATTTACGGGACGTATTTGTCCTGCCCTTTGCGAGAAATCGTGTGTGTTGAAACTTTCCTGCGATCAGCCGGTGACTATTCGCGAAAATGAAGCAGCTATCGTGGAAGCGGCTTTTCGTGAAGGATATATACAGGTAAAGACGCCGAGAAGAAACGGAAAGAAAGTGGCGGTGATTGGTGCGGGCCCTGCCGGATTGGTAGTGGCTAATCAGCTGAATTTAAAAGGATATAGCGTTACTTTATTCGATAAGGATGAAGCGCCCGGAGGGTTATTACGGTTCGGTATTCCTAATTTCAAACTGGATAAGAATGTAATTGACCGACGGATGAAGATATTGGCTGCAGAAGGAATACAGTTTGAAATGGGAGTAGAAATAGACGTCAATCATTTACCGGAAGGATTCGACGCTTACTGCATCTGTACCGGAACGCCTACTGCACGTGATTTGAGTATTCCGGGACGTGAACTGAAAGGCATCCATTTCGCACTTGAAATGCTGGCACAGCAGAACAGGCTTCTGGCAGGACAGACTTTCCCGAAAGATAAATTGGTGAATGCCAAAGGCAAAAAAGTACTTGTGATAGGTGGCGGAGATACCGGTTCCGACTGCATCGGAACCAGTGTGAGACAGGGAGCCGTCAGTGTCACTCAAATCGAAATCATGCCGAAACCTCCTGTCGGCTACAATCCGGCTACTCCTTGGCCACAATGGCCGGCAGTCTTCAAAACGACTTCCAGCCATGAAGAAGGTTGTACACGCCGCTGGTGCCTGGCTTCCAATCAGTTCCTCGGAAAGAATGGAAAAGTGACAGGTGTAGAAGTGGAAGAAGTGGAATGGATTCCGGCAGCAGATGGCGGACGTCCCACGATGAAACCAACAGGGAAGAAGGAAGTCATCGAAGCTGATATGGTATTATTGGCAATGGGATTCCTGAAACCGGAGCAACCGAAATTTGCAAAGAATGTATTCCTAGCCGGTGATGCCGAGACTGGTGCCAGCCTGGTGGTACGCGCCATGGCGGGAGGACGAAAGGCTGCTGCGGAAATAGATGCTTATCTAATACAATAAGTTTTGCAACAGTGTACAACAAGAAGCTCGATTACTATTATCGGTTCGTTCCATATCTGTGGAACTAAAGGATAACAGATATGGAACTAAAGGGAAACAGTTGTGGAACTAAACGATAACAATTATGGAACGAATTAAGAATAGCTAATCAGCTTCTTAGAAATAGCGAATAAACAATCAACAAATTACATTACCCCCTCTAAAAATTAAAGTTATGTGTGGAATAGCAGGTATACTCAACATCAAAGTTCAAACGAAAGAACTAAGAGATAAAGCACTGAAAATGGCCCAGAAGATCCGTCATCGCGGACCGGACTGGAGCGGAATCTATGTAGGCGGAAGTGCCATCCTGGCACACGAACGTCTTTCTATTGTCGACCCGCAGAGTGGCGGGCAGCCGTTATACTCTCCCGATCATAAACAGGTGCTCGCCGTCAACGGTGAAATTTACAATCACCGTGATATTCGCGCTAAATATGCGGGAAAATATAACTTTCAGACTGGAAGTGACTGTGAGGTAATTCTTGCCCTTTACAAAGATAAAGGCATCCATTTTTTGGAAGATATCAGTGGTATCTTCGCTTTCGTGCTTTATGATGAGGAAAAGGATGAATTTTTGATTGCCCGCGATCCGATAGGGGTTATTCCTTTATATATAGGAAAAGATAAAGAGGGAAAAATCTACTTCGGCAGCGAGTTGAAAGCTCTCGAAGGATTTTGTGACGAATATGAAGTATTCCTTCCCGGACATTATTTCTATAGTAAAGAGGGAAAAATGAAACGTTGGTATTCGCGCGACTGGACAGAATATGAAACCGTCAAAGAGAATGATGCACAAACCGAGGATGTGAAAGTGGCATTGGAAGAGGCTGTGCACCGCCAGTTAATGAGTGACGTACCGTATGGAGTATTGCTTTCGGGCGGGTTGGATAGTTCCGTTATCTCTGCCATTGCCAAAAAATATGCGGCAAAACGTATAGAAACAGACGGTGCAAGCGATGCATGGTGGCCTCAACTCCACTCTTTCGCCATCGGTCTAAAGGGCGCCCCCGATTTGATTAAAGCGCGTGAGGTGGCCGAATATATCGGTACCGTCCATCATGAGATCAACTACACCGTTCAGGAAGGTCTGGATGCTGTTCGCGACGTAATTTATTTCATCGAGACGTATGATGTAACTACCGTACGCGCTTCCACTCCCATGTATTTATTGGCGCGTGTCATTAAATCAATGGGGATCAAAATGGTGTTGAGCGGTGAAGGTGCTGATGAAGTTTTCGGGGGGTATCTGTATTTCCACAAGGCCCCTACTCCACAGGCATTTCACGAAGAAACAGTACGTAAACTTTCAAAGTTGCACATGTACGATTGCCTCCGTGCCAATAAAAGTTTATCAGCATGGGGAGTAGAAGGACGCGTCCCTTTCCTTGATAAAGAATTTCTCGACGTGGCAATGAACCTGAACCCGAAAGCTAAAATGTGCCCCGGAAAAAACATCGAGAAACGAATTGTTCGCGAAGCCTTTGCCGATATGTTACCGGAAAGTGTGGCTTGGAGACAGAAAGAGCAGTTCAGTGACGGTGTAGGATATTCATGGATTGACACATTGAGAGAGATCACAGCAGCTGCCGTGAGCGATGAGCAAATGGAACATGCTGCCGAACGTTTCCCGATCAATACGCCACAAAACAAAGAAGAGTACTACTATCGTAGCATTTTCGAAGAGCATTTCCCCAGTGAAAGTGCAGCACGCACCGTCCCCAGTGTTCCAAGTGTAGCCTGCTCCACAGCAGAAGCACTAGCCTGGGATATTGCTTTCAGGAATCTGAATGAACCTAGTGGACGTGCAGTGAAAGGAATACATGAAGAGGCCTATACCTGATTAATAAAAGAGTGACAAACTCCTTTTGTGCAAACTATCAGACGTGTCCGGAGAATGTTTTTATGACAGACAGTCTTATTTTTGACACTCTTTTGTAGCATTTCTATTCTAAAATCCCAAGGATTAACGCAGATTAGCATATTATCGGCTGATTTGCGTTATCTTTTTTATAATTTTGAGGCCAAACCCAATTAAATCTATCAAACTTTTAAAAGATCAAACAAATGAATTTAAAAAAAATGATGATGGCTTCTGCCTTTCTAATGGCTGCTTGCTGCATGCAGGCACAGACAAAAGTGATAGCTCACCGCGGTTTCTGGAAAACTCCGGGATCATCGCAGAACAGTATTTCATCACTTCTAAAAGCAGACTCCATCGGTTGTTACGGTTCAGAATTTGACGTATGGATCGCGAAGGATAACAAGCTGGTGGTTAACCATGATCCTGTATATAAGATGAGGCCGATGGAATATTCCAAAGGTGATGCGCTGACCGGACTTAAATTATCCAACGGAGAAAACTTACCCAGCCTGGAACAGTATCTGGAAACCGGAAAAAACTGTAAAACCCAATTGATTCTCGAACTGAAAGCACATAGCAACAAGAAACGTGAGACTAAAGCGGTGCAAGGAATCATTGCCATGGTGAAGAAAATGGGACTGGAAAACCGTATGGAATATATCACGTTCTCTCTACATGCCATGAAAGAGTTTATCCGTCTGGCTCCTGCCGGTACTCCGGTATATTACCTTAACGGAGAATTGTCTCCCAAAGAGCTGAAAGAACTTGGTGCTGCCGGTCTGGACTATCACATGGGAGTGATCAAGAAACACCCCGAATGGATCAAAGAAGCTCACGACCTCGGCTTGAAAGTCAACGTATGGACAGTAGACGAAGTAGAAGATATGAAATGGCTGATCGAACAAAAGGTAGATTTCATCACCACTAACGAACCGGTCATCTTACAAGAAGAACTTAAAAAGCTTCAATAAGAAAAAATATTCACATATTAAAGAATTTAATATCTGGCTTTAAGGAAACGGAATCTTCCTTTAAAAGAAACAGATTGTTTCTCGGTGTCAAACGGGTGTTTCCTTTAAAAGGAAACACCCGTTTCTTTAAATGAAAAAATGCTCTTCTATAATACTCTTAATACCAACACTTTAGAAATATCAATCTTTTAACGAAAAAAGAAAAGAGTCCTTTTTATGAATACCAATAAAAGATTACAGACAATTCATTGAAAATCATCCAATACCTCTTTTAATTCTTCTACCGTAAGCTCTCCTACCTGCCTCCAAAGTTCATGACTCTTATGCAATAGAAGGAAAGCCGGTACTGTTTCTACATTATGAGCATCAGCAATTGCTCTATTCTCTTCTGCATTCACTCTAATCAATTCCACAGTTCTCTTTTCGTAAGTTCGAAGCACAGGCCCTATCCACTCATAATGAGGAGACCAATCGGCATAGAATACCACCAACACCAGATGGTTGGTTTTAACTGCTGTTTCTAATTGTTTCTCTATATTCATATCGCTACGTTTTTATATTAATGATAGTGCTAAAACAATGAATACAGAAAAAGGTTCTTCAAAACACTCCGCGAACAATATGATAGAGAAATAAGGATTTTCACTTTCATATCGTCAAAAGAAAAAAGATATATTTCTTGTTTTTATAACTAATTTAATGGATTATCAGGGCTAAATATTCTTCATATATAATGGAAGGATATGCAAAACAATTCGCTCAAATAACAGTTTATTAATATATAGATATATATAATTTCAAATTATAACTAAACATAGTCATATCAAAGGCGATTATAAGTTCTAAGAAAATAAATAGATATTAGACATGCTTTTTAATAAAATATAAAGCAAAAAGTCATACCTTTGCACTGTAATAAAACAAAAGGATACAACAACCAATAAATACCAATCAAAATGACAGCAAGAATTAAGTTCACTAAAATGCATGGAACAGGAAATGACTACATATATGTAGACACGACCAGATATCCAATAGCAGACCCTGAAAAGAAAGCGATCGAATGGAGCAAGTTTCATACAGGAATCGGAAGCGATGGACTAATATTGATTGGTGTCTCTGATAAAGCGGATTTCAGTATGCGTATTTTCAATGCCGACGGTTCGGAAGCAATGATGTGTGGCAATGGTAGCCGCTGCGTAGGCAAATATGTATATGAATACGGATTGACTGATAAAACAGAAATAACTTTGGATACACTATCGGGAATTAAAATTTTGAAATTGCAGGTAGAAGGAAAAACAGTCAGTACAGTCACCGTAGATATGGGCAGTCCGCAAGAAACAGGAGAGATTGATTGGGGAAAGAAATATCCTTTCCAATCTACTAAAGTATCAATGGGCAATCCTCATCTTGTCACATTTATTGATGACATTACCCGAATTAATCTGCCGGAAATCGGTCCTGAACTGGAGAATCATCCTCTCTTTCCCGACAGAACGAATGTAGAGTTTGCACAGATCGTCGGTAAAGACACCATACGGATGAGAGTGTGGGAAAGAGGATCGGGAATTACTCAAGCTTGCGGAACAGGTGCCTGCGCCACAGCAGTAGCCGCCTTCATCAACGGACTTGCAGGAAGAAAAAGCGATGTGATAATGGATGGAGGGACAGTTACCATCGAATGGGATGAAACCTCCGGACATATATTAATGACCGGACCGGCAACCAAGGTTTTCGATGGGGAAATTGTTGAAGAAGTTGAGAGTTGAGAATGGAGAGTTGAGAATGAATAGTAATAGAAACTTAAAACAATAACAAGATGGCATTAGTAAACGAGCATTTTTTAAAATTACCGGGAAGTTATTTATTCTCGGATATAGCGAAAAAGGTAAATACTTTCAGGATAACGCATCCCAAACAGGACATCATCCGGCTAGGTATCGGCGACGTTACGCAGCCACTTCCTCCAGCCTGTATAGAAGCAATGCATAAAGCGGTAGAAGAACTGGCCGGCAAAGATACATTCCGCGGATATGGTCCTGAACAGGGATATGATTTTCTGATTGAAGCAATCATAAAGAACGATTTCGCTCCACGCGGGATTCATTTCTCGGCATCCGAGATTTTTGTCAGTGACGGTGCTAAAAGCGATACCGGAAATATAGGTGATATTCTTCGCCACGACAATAGCGTAGGTGTTACAGATCCCATTTATCCGGTTTACATAGACAGTAACGTTATGTGCGGACGCGCCGGAATATTGGAAGAAGAAACGGGTAAATGGAGCAACGTTACTTATATGCCTTGCACAAGTGAGAACAACTTTATCCCGGAAATTCCGGACAAACGGATAGACATCGTTTATCTCTGTTATCCGAACAACCCGACAGGAACCACCTTAACCAAACCGGAACTGAAAAAGTGGGTGGATTATGCCTTGGCAAACGATACACTGATTCTGTTCGATGCCGCTTACGAGGCATATATCCAAGACGAGAATGTCCCCCACTCTATCTATGAGATTAAGGGAGCTAAAAAGTGCGCGATTGAATTCCGTAGTTTTTCAAAAACGGCAGGATTTACAGGAGTACGCTGCGGATATACCGTAGTACCAAAAGAGCTCACTGCCGCCACCCTGGAAGGTGATCGCATACCACTCAACAGATTGTGGAACCGTCGCCAGTGTACTAAGTTTAACGGCACTTCTTATATTACCCAACGGGCAGCAGAAGCCGTTTACAGTGCAGAAGGCAAGGCACAGATTAAGAAAACAATCGACTATTATATGACCAACGCAAAAATCATGAAGGAAGGACTGGAAGCCACGGGACTGAAAGTATACGGCGGCATCAACGCTCCCTACTTGTGGGTGAAAACTCCGAACGGACTTTCTTCATGGCGATTCTTCGAACAGATGTTGTATGAAGCCAATGTGGTCGGTACTCCCGGTGTAGGTTTCGGGCCAAGCGGTGAAGGGTATATCCGTTTAACTGCATTCGGCGAACGCAACGACTGTATCGAAGCGATGAGAAGAATAAAGAACTGGCTCTGATTGAATGAATAATGGATAGCGGGAAATAGAAAGTTCAACATGCCCCCATTAAACGGACATCATCATTCCTGCAGGATCAGTTATCCATAATCAGTTATCTATAAAAAACGATAGTATTTTGCGCGCTACTATATAACAAATGGACCGTACATCCACATTTTTCTAACTTTTAAAGGTAAAAAGACGATGAAAACGACGATTAACAACAAATTGGGGGTAATAACAGTAGCATTATTACTGTCAGGACTTGTCCCGTCTACAATGATGGCACAAGATAAGGTAGAAGCTTCCGTTGGGGCAGATTTGGTAAGTGGTTACATCTGGCGCGGTCAGAATTTAGGCGGAGTTAGCGTCCAGCCTTCACTAGGAATCTCTTACAAAGGTTTATCACTCGGAGCATGGGGATCAGTAGGAATTGAATCCAAAGATGCAAAAGAGTTTGACTTAACTCTCGGTTATTCAATTGGTGGATTTAGTGTTTCAATAACGGATTATTGGTTTGATAAAACACATACAGGGGATGTAGATGAATACGGAAAGGAGATTTATACAACCAATAAGTATTTCCAATATGGAGCCTATTCTACAGCACATGTATTTGAAGCACAAGTGGGATATGATTTCGGTCCGCTAGCCGTCAACTGGTACACAAACTTTGCAGGTGCCGACGGTGTGAAAGAAAACGGCAAAAGAGCTTATTCTTCTTACCTCGCACTTAGCGCACCTTTCAAATTGGGAGGTCTCGACTGGACAGTAGATTTAGGTATGGTTCCCTGGGAAACGACTTTTTATAATGGCTATACCAGTGGATTCTGCGTAACAGACATCAGTCTCGAAGCATCCAAGGAGATTAAAATCACAGATTCCTTCTCTGTACCGACATTTGCCAAAGTAACAGTGAACCCACGCACTGAAGGAGCCTACTTTGCTTTCGGACTAAGTTTTTAAGAGAGAGAATTTACAATACAAAGAGCGTATAGGGATTAGAAAAGGTAGTTAGAGTTTAGATTTTATCGGTTTGTTGTATGGTAACCTGCTATGGCTGCCGCTGCCCTATACCTCTTTCTTTTACAGGACACACTAATATTTAAGGTATATGAAAAAGATTGAAGCTATCATCCGTAAGACCAAATTCGAGGACGTAAAAGACGCCCTACTCGAAGCGGACATCGAATGGTTCTCTTATTACGATGTAAGAGGCATTGGAAAAGCACGGCAAGGACGTATCTACCGTGGCGTAGTTTATGACACCAGCACCATTGAACGAATTTTGATCTCTATTGTCGTGCGCGACAAGAATACCGAGAAAACAGTGCAGGCTATCATCAAAGCTGCACAGACCGGAGAAATCGGTGACGGACGTATTTTCGTCATTCCTATCGAAGACGCTATCCGCATACGCACTGCCGAACGTGGTGACATAGCCCTCTACAATGCAGAACAAGAACGTTAAATAAGATTATACTATTATGGATACAAAATATAAAAGCCATAGCTTCGTAAAGCTGTGGATAGCCACTACTATATTCATTTTGTGCTGTTTTACTACTGATATGTCGGCACAAAACACGGCCGCTGCCGATACAGTTGCAGCAGTTACAGAAACAATTACCGAAGTCGTTACCGCTCCTGCCG
>NC_021017.1:109759-113180 GCF_000210075.1 Bacteroides xylanisolvens XB1A | reverse complement strand
TACCGCTCCTGCCGAAGAAGCATCAGCAGCCCCGATACGCTTGGTGAATTAGCTCTTGGATTGAATACTGTATGGATGTTGCTTGCAGCAATGCTCGTATTCTTCATGCAGCCGGGATTTGCATTAGTAGAAGCAGGTTTTACCAGAGTGAAAAATACTGCCAACATTCTGATGAAGAACTTTGTAGACTTCATGTTCGGCTCTTTACTATACTGGTTTATCGGTTTCGGATTGATGTTCGGTGCAGGCGGATTCATCGGAATGCCCCACTTCTTCGACCTTTCTTTCATTGATAATGGTTTGCCAACCGAAGGATTCCTCATATTCCAAACCGTATTTTGTGCGACAGCAGCTACAATTGTATCAGGAGCCATGGCAGAACGTACAAAATTCTCCATGTATATCGTCTACACCATCTTTATCAGTGTACTGATTTATCCGATATCCGGTCATTGGACATGGGGCGGGGGCTGGTTGATGAACGGTGAAGAAGGTTCTTTCATGATGAGTCTCTTCGGAACCACCTTCCATGACTTTGCCGGTTCTACGGTCGTTCACTCTGTAGGTGGATGGATTGCTTTGGTAGGTGCTGCCATTCTTGGTCCCCGTATCGGTAAATATGGTAAAGACGGCAAATCAAAAGCTATCCCAGGCCATAGCCTGACTATTGCTGCACTAGGCGTATTCATTCTTTGGTTCGGATGGTTCGGGTTCAACCCCGGTTCTCAATTGGCAGCAGCAACCGAAGCCGATGCTATCGCCATCTCCCACGTATTCCTGACAACGAATCTGGCTGCTTGTGCCGGTGGTTTCTTCGCTCTGTTGGTGAGCTGGATGAAATATGGAAAACCTTCCCTGTCATTGACACTGAATGGTATCTTGGCAGGGCTGGTAGGCATCACAGCAGGATGTGACGCAGTATCTCCTGCAGGAGCAGCCTTAATAGGTGCAATATGTGGTGTCGTAATGATATTCTCCGTTGACTTCATTGACAAAGTGTTAAAGATAGACGATCCGGTAGGTGCATCTTCTGTACATGGTGTTTGTGGCTTTTTAGGAACTATTCTTACAGGTTTGTTCTCCACCAGTGAAGGTTTATTCTATGGCTACGGTTTCGGATTCCTCGGTGCACAAATATTCGGAGCATTGGTAGTAGGTGCATGGGCAGCAGGCATGGGATTCATCATTTTCAAAACGCTTGATAAGATTCACGGACTTCGCGTTCCGGCACGTATCGAAGAAGAAGGTCTTGATATTTACGAACACGGAGAATCTGCTTACAACTAATTTAGTGATGAACGGTTGAGTGATTAGTGAAAGACAGCTACGCACAACTTACTACTAATCACTACCCCGCTAATCACAGAAAAAACTTCCGGACAGGTTTGATCGCCTTTCCGGGAACCACATAACAAAGTAATTATTTACTCTAACATATTTAACAACAAATCAAATCAGGTATTATGTCAAAACTTAGATTCAGAGTAGTAGAGACAGCTTTCAAAAAGAAAGCTGTTGAGGTAGCAACACCTGCCGAACGTCCTTCGGAGTATTTCGCCAAGTATGTATTCAACAAGGAGAAAATGTTCAAATACCTTCCCAGCAAGGTATACAATGCACTGATTGACGCCATTGACAACGGTGCTCCGCTAGATCGCAGTATTGCCGACGAAGTAGCTGCCGGCATGAAGAAATGGGCCATCGAAATGGGTGTTACTCATTATACGCACTGGTTCGCACCGCTGACCGAAGGCACAGCTGAAAAACATGATGCTTTCGTTGAACATGATGGCAAAGGCGGTATGATGGAAGAATTTACTGGTAAACTGCTTGTACAACAGGAACCGGATGCTTCTTCTTTCCCGAATGGCGGTATCCGTAACACATTCGAAGCCCGTGGTTACAGCGCATGGGACCCCTCATCACCTGCTTTCATTGTAGATGATACGCTTTGCATCCCAACTGTGTTTATCGCATATACCGGCGAAGCTCTCGACTATAAAGCTCCCTTGCTGAAAGCATTGCGGGCTGTAGATAAAGCTGCTGTAGACGTATGCCGTTACTTCAACCCGGAAGTGAAAAAAGTAGTTGCTTATTTGGGCTGGGAACAGGAATACTTCCTCGTAGACGAAGGATTGTATGCCGCACGCCCGGACTTGCTAATGACCGGTCGTACTTTGATGGGACATGACAGTGCCAAAAACCAGCAGTTGGAGGACCACTACTTCGGTGCTATCCCCACCCGCGTAGCCGCTTTCATGAAGGACCTCGAAATTGAAGCGTTAAAGTTAGGTATTCCTGTTAAGACTCGTCACAACGAAGTTGCCCCGAACCAGTTCGAGTTAGCCCCTATCTTTGAAGAGTGTAACCTTGCTAATGACCATAACTTGCTGATTATGTCATTGATGCGTAAGGTAAGTCGCCGTCATGGCTTCCGCGTACTGCTTCATGAAAAACCTTTTAAGGGTGTCAACGGATCGGGTAAACACAACAACTGGTCGTTGGGAACTGACACGGGCATTTTATTAATGGCACCGGGTAAGACTCCGGAAGATAACCTGCGTTTTGTTACCTTCGTCGTAAACACATTGATGGCAGTTTATCATCATAACGGATTGTTGAAAGCTTCTATCTCCAGCGCTACCAACGCCCACCGTCTGGGAGCTAATGAGGCACCTCCTGCCATCATCTCCTCTTTCCTCGGGAAGCAATTGTCGCAGGTATTGGATCACATTGAAAACAGTACAAAAGATGATTTGATTAGTCTTAGCGGCAAACAGGGAATGAAGTTGGATATTCCGCAGATTCCCGAATTGCTGATTGACAATACTGACCGTAACCGTACCTCTCCTTTTGCTTTCACCGGAAACCGTTTTGAGTTCCGTGCCGTAGGTTCCGAGGCAAACTGTGCGTCTGCCATGATTGCATTGAACTCTGCCGTAGCAGACCAATTGGTGAAGTTTAAGAAAGATGTGGATGCTTTGATTGAAAAAGGAGAGCCTAAAGTGTCTGCCATCCTCGAAATTATCCGTGGATATATCAAGGAATGTAAAGCGATTCATTTTGACGGCAATGGTTACAGCGACGAATGGAAGAAAGAAGCAGCCCGCCGTGGACTGGATTGCGAAACCAGTGTTCCTGTTATCTTCGATAACTACCTGAAACCGGAAACCATTGCCATGTTCGAAGCTACCGGCGTAATGACAAAGAAAGAACTGGAAGCCCGCAACGAAGTGAAATGGGAAACGTATACGAAGAAGATTCAGATCGAGGCGCGTGTATTGGGTGATTTGGCTATGAACCATATCATTCCAGTGGCCACTCAATATCAAACAGATTTAATTAATAATGTCTATAAGATGCAATCTCTTTTCCCGGCAGAAAAGGCAGCGAAATTGTCTGCTAAAAAACCTGGAACTTA
>NC_021017.1:104699-109505 GCF_000210075.1 Bacteroides xylanisolvens XB1A | reverse complement strand
AAATTGTCTGCTAAAAACCTGGAACTTATTGAAGAGATTGCCGACCGCACAGCCTTCATCAAGGAACATGTAGATGCAATGATTGAAGCTCGTAAGGTTGCGAACAAGATAGAAAGCGAACGGGAAAAAGCCATTGCCTACCACGACACGATCGTTCCGGCACTAGAAGAAATCCGCTACCACATCGATAAGTTGGAACTCATTGTTGACAACCAGATGTGGACGCTTCCGAAATACAGGGAACTGTTATTTGTGAGATAGAAAAAAAGAACGGTGAACGATAAACGGTGAACAAATTGCACTGCAACGCATTTACCGTTTACCACTCACAGTTCACCGTTATGAAATTATCTATTTCTTTTGTTGGTTGTTTTAAGTTTGCGGGGAGGGGTGCTGTGAAGCAGTCCTCTTCTTTTTTATTCGATTATCTTTGCATCCTCAATATCATCATCGTCATGTACCACCGGAGTCTTCGGACGACGACGGGTAAACTTGAACCAGTTGATTAATTCGGTAAGCGAATAAACCAAACTACTCACACCAATAATTATAAATGCAGTATTACGTGCTCCCGTCGGATTAAACAAAGCGATGATACCTGCAATAAGAATCAATGAAGGAACCAGGTAAAACGCTCCCGGAACAGGCATCCACCGACGTGCCATCGATAAAGAAGCAATCTGTTGCACTCCTCCCATTATCAGGATAAATCCCAATAAAAACATCAGAACATCTGCAAAGAATTCAGGCATCACAATCAGCCAAAGTCCAAATAATAAACTGCCGATTCCTTCTATCGGGAAACGGGGAGCCGCCTCACCTTCCTGTCTTTTCCGGCCGAAATAGCCAAAAAGGCTGATAACACCGGGAATTAAAAAAGGCAACACCAACTGTAATGACAATATAGCTGGCAGCCGCATTTGGCCAAATCACGAGTACCAATCCTATCACAAGTGCAAAGAGAATACGAATAAGGGAATAATTCATTGTTTTCATAAATTCTATATTTTTTAACCGAGTCTGTTCCAATACTTTTGCGAATATAAGTGTTTCTACTGATATATAAAAATAACAAATAAACATTGTAATAAGTTCGTAATAATATCGTTATGACGATTACATCCCACATTGATATTTTTGCAGAAAATTTAAACAGTTCTCTTTCAGTATGAAACAAAGTAAAATAAAAAAGATCACTGCAAGATATATATGAAACATTGAAAGCTCTCTACCGAACAGCGTATCAAGCAATATAAGTTGAAACCGGACCGGGCCGATGTTATTGTACCTGCTGCTGAAATATTTCTCGAGATAGCTACTCATATAAAAGCCACCAGAATTATTGTACCTACCATCGGACTGTTCGACGGTATCATCAATAGTCTGTACACGCAAAAGATGAACAAGGTTTAATTCTCTACAATCTTGATGCATCAATACACAAAACTCCTGATACTAGTGTATATTCAAACTTTGTATCGGGAGTTTTTGTCTCATCTTGCTATAATGTACAGATTCGTCCTTAAAGAGGTAAATATTCAAATTTTGTTCTCTATATTTGTGTAACTATATATTTGATAAGATGGATATAAAACTTAGAATTGAACAACCTTCGGATTATAATGAAACCGAAAATGTCACACGGGAAGCCTTTTGGAATCATTTTTCTCCGGGATGTGACGAACATTATCTCCTTCATATCATGCGTAACCATCCAAAGTTTGTACCGGAACTCGATATTGTTGCAGAACTTAATGGCAAGATTGTCGGCAATGTGGTCTGCCTTAAATCATTTATCATGGCGGATGACGGTAACCAATATGAAGTATTGAGTCTGGGGCCCATTTCTGTTCTTCCCGAATATCAACAGAAAGGTATTGGAGGAAAAATGATTGCGCTGACCAAAGAACGAGCTTTCGATATGGGATTTCGTGCCATTTTACTTTGCGGTGACCCAGATTATTACCTCCGGCAAGGATTCATTCCTGCTGAAACATTAGGGATTCGCACCGAAGATAATATGTATGCCACAGCTCTTCATGTTTATGAATTATATGATAATGCTTTAGCCAACGCTAAAGGACGTTACATAGAAGATGAAATATATCAGGTCGATAAATCAGCTGCTAATGAGTTCGATAAGCGATTCCCTCCAAAGGAAATTATAGTTGGCACTCCGTCACAAAAGCGGTTCGATCAGATAGTAGTGATGCGGAGAAAAGCGATTTAAGTTTATTCAACCTTAAATCGCTTGATTTGTACATTACGGAAGTTCTATCGTGCTATGCCATCAAGCAACTATTATTCAACATAGCTACTATTCTTTGTCTCTTCATAGTTACAAAGCATTAAAATATATAATTGTAACAGAGAGAAAAAATGCCTTAACAATTGATGAAACCTATCTTATAGAAACTATAGTTTACAAAAAGTCACCATTGACACTTTGTAATTCTTAATCTACCAGGAATCGTTTCTTTCCTCCCTTTTATTGGAATAAAGAGTTTCTGTCACTGTAGAGGAATTTGCTCAAATCGTTATTCTATAATCAGGCACGATATATACACTTTTTGATACATCATCAAAGATTTTACCACCAAAGAGATATTATCTATACTAATAAAGTTCCCTTTTATTCTTTTCTATTTATCATTATCAAAGACCGAAATAGAAAAGCCAATGGAAGGAAAGTAGAAAATACTAACAATATTTACGACATAGCGACACTATCCCAATGGTTTGCTTACTCTATCCATAGCTTTTGGTGACATTATCCGCATCTTTTGCTTACTTTATCCTTATGTTTTTCACAAATATAACGATGCTTTTCAATGAGAAACACGGTGTTTTTGTACAAAACAAGCAAAATTTTCAGCATTTTAAAGGTTTTTGCTTGCTAACAGAGAGAAATAACAAAACATGTGAGATAGCAAAATCCCTGATTACACAAACAATCGTCAGTATAATCAGGGATTCTAAAACTTTATGTAACAAGTGTAGAGATGACGAAAAGTTTAGTACTGAATCACCTTGTCACTACTAACAGTCTTATACCAATCTGTGGTTGAGCTCTGATCGTGTGCCCAATCTGCAAATTTAGAATATGCATTCGTTATCACTGTTGTTTCTGTTGGATAAGCAAATTTATCAGGAACACAAAGAGCCCAAGTATTATTAACTGCCTTGATTACTTCGAGCACTTCATTATCTGCCAATTGCCCATTCGCCGTAGCCGAATTAAAATGAGTCAAATGGATTTCCGTTCTCTTTTGACCTATCCCCTGATAAGCAATGAAGAAGTCTAAGCCATCTGTCACACTAGGGACAGATATTGCATTCTTAAGTTTGACGTTCACTTCAAGAGTGTATATATCTGTAAGAGGGGTACTAGCATTCCCTGTATTCAACATGGGACGTTGTGCTCCTGTATATCCATATATATAATGTGCGTCTCCAAATAAAGGAATCACAAGTTCATTACCATTCGTTTCATAAGATGCATTTTCAAATATCCCGGAATTTAATGAACCAGTACGTTGAGCAGCGCCTGCACCAAAACTTACCTCTTCTACATTATTTTTGTCTATTCCTCGTATTCTCAAACCAGCACCTAATTGTTTCACGGCACCAACCGCCCGAAGGTCGATTTTATATTTCAGTTCTTTCACGTCATTACCGGCTGCAGGCAAAGTTACATTCAACACAATATCATTGAAATCGTAATCGCCTGCTTTCGGATAGTTATCTTCGAAAGCATAAGAATAAACCGCATATCGGATCTCTACATCATCCGGTTCTTCATCAGAGTTATATCCTTCTTTAATACAGTCACCGTCAGCAGGAAGTATAAATTCTGCTTTGCCCGGGTTACAATAGGTAGCACCTTGCTGCAATCCTTTATTTACTAACCATGCAAAAGGAGACCAGTCATAATGTGCTTCGCCTTTATATGTTTGATCTGTTATCTCACAAATGATATTATTAGTTACTTTAGAAGTAGATTGAGCCAAACCGGCAGTATTGTCTATTGTGTGAATTCTTAATAAGGCAGTTCCTTGTGTCGGACCGGTAACTGTTCTGAATAAATTAGCTTTGCCCGTACAAGTCAACATGGATTGCGCTTCCATCACGATATTATTATTGTTTCCATTACCCGTCAATTCTTTGCAAATAGCTTCGGAAGTATTTCCCATAACAAGTGTACCAAACTGTAATTTTCCTGCCTTCAGATAACAACCGTTTTTAATATTAGTATTGTTGTTACCATCTATATTTTCAACTTCAATCGTTCCATGATTTATCAATGTGGTACCATTGGTAGAAGCATTATAAGAATTCAGTTTAAGTGTTCCATAATTCACAAAATCAACTCCACTTCCCCCTCCATCAATTTTCAAAAAGTCACAATCAATCGTACCGGCATTATAGTTCGTACGCCCGGCCGAACTATTTGTTATCTGAATACCTCTGTCGCCTACAATACTTCCTCCCTGCATCACAGTTATATAAGAAGCTTGAGTTAATACCAGGCTCCCATTTTTAGCGACCTCTATCTTTCCACCATTCTCAACTATAATTTCTGTGATATTAGAAAATTGATTACTATTTTCTATAACCCATGTGCTTCCTTGAGAAACAATTACTTTCACAGCTTGGGCTCCACCACTGACACCAGAAGTGGTAAATCCACCATTAAAAGTACCATCCGGAATCTTAAACCAACGTTCACTTTCTGTAAAAACAGGATATTCTTTATAATTACCGGCCCATCCGGAACCTGCCCCTAAATCCCAGCCACGCCTCGAA
>NC_021017.1:83770-104540 GCF_000210075.1 Bacteroides xylanisolvens XB1A | reverse complement strand
CCCCTAAATCCCAGCCAGCCTGAACGACAGTAGCAGTTACCTTTTTAGCACTAACAAAATCAGCAGTATAAGGAGCCTCCATAACTGGTATACTAGTCGCCACAGCTCGTGACATAGAACGTGTTGGTGTACCTTTGTCTCCAAAATGCGCTGTCACTGTGCCGTTTTCAATCGCTGCCGGTTGAACCAGATAGCGTTTGTGCTCATCTATGCGTGCAACAAACACCTTATCAAGCGCTGTTGCACAATCCATCACCACATTCAAAGTCGTACTTTGATTGACAGTTCCTTCCGCTAAGAGTTTTGCTGTACTTCCCGGACTTAATGGATCGGCATCAAATATTTGTATCTTATAATCTACTCCCTGATCTCCATTAACTGACACACACGCTATCACACTTCGTGACACTGTCCAATCACCATCAAGATCGATGTTTTTTACAGGAAAAGTTTCTTCGTAAATTTGCTTCAGTTGATCTGCATCAAACAGGTTTTTCTCATTATCAACACAACTGATAAAACTGATGGAAGACGCCAACAACGAGAAAGTGAATACTTTTGCAATGTTCTGTTTCATAATCTTTTAATGCTTTAGTTTGTTTTATTTGCGAAAAACATAAATCACTACTAATCAATAACCAGCAATGACGCACAAAGATAATTGTATTTATAAACATTATACAAATTACATTGCATTTTCCGATTTGCAGTTAACATCTTTTAAAGCGCCTCACTCTAATTATTTATATTAGAAGACAGTTAGTTATATCGTTGAATATTAAAATTTTAATACTATTTATTCAATAGTATACAGCAAAAAAAGAGTTGCATGGAAATATGCAACTCTTCATAAAAAGACAAAGATTCAGCGCTACAAATCTCTATTTCTTTCATCTCCCCCACTGACAAGATAAAAATCAAAGACTAAAAGGGGAAAATCAATGGCAATACAAAAATCATCACGATTCCCATAATAATCTGCAATGGCAATCCTACTTTTACATAATCCATAAAGGTATATTGTCCGGCAGGCATCACCAAGGCATTAGGCGGCGTAGAGAACGGAGAAGCAAAACACATACTTGCACCTACCGTCACGGCAAACAGGAAAGGAACCGGACTGACTCCAATCTGTATGGCACTTTGCAAAGCAATCGGAGCAAGCAAAACAGCGGTAGCCGTATTACTAATAAACATCGTCATCAACGAAGTCGTAAAATAAATACCTGCCATCAATGCAATCGGTCCGTATGATCCCAAACCGTTCACCAATGTATTGGAAATATATTCCGAAGCTCCCGTTTTCTCCAATGCCAGAGACATAGGGAGCATGGCAGCAATCAATACAATACTTTCCCAGTTGATCGTTTTATAAGCCGCTTCCACATTGCGGAAACATCCCGTAAGCACCATCAATATACCCGCTATCATAACGGCTGTAACCGGAGCTACCGGAATGAAATCAAAAACCATCATTGCCACCATTAACACCATAATAGCAGCTGCTACCGGAGCTTTATAATCTAACGTAACTTTAGCCGCTTCCGCCAAAGGTTGCCCCAAAACAACCCAATCAGCATCTTCCTTGCTAAGACGGGCTATATTATTCCATGTTCCTTGCACCAAAAGCACGTCACCACTATGAATACGCTCATTCCCCAAATCTTGCAATAAATATTCCTTTTTACGACGAACCCCTAATACGTTCACATTAAACTTATCACGGAAACCAGCTTCTTTAATTGTCTGGTTTATCAAATTAGAAGATGGCATCAATACTATTTCAGCAATACCGATATCATAAAAATCAAGCGAATTAGCCGTACTTTTTGTTTCTTCCGTTGCATGATCGTCCAAGATCTCCAGCAAGTAATCTTCCGCAAAGAGTTGCACCTTATCAAAGTCTCCAGTCACATACAAAATATCCTCTACTTCTAACATCGTGTCCGGTGCAGCAAACTTTTGAGTAATCGTTTTCAGAAAACGATGTTGCGATGCATCACCACGACGAACTTCCATAATATTCAGACCATATTTACGACGAATATCCAAATCGATTATTGTCTTCCCCAAAAGCCGTGAATCTTTTATCACCTGTAAACGAAACAAATTACTGGAAAGTCCATATTCATTAACCAACTGTTTCAATGACTTGCCCGAACGTTTATTATCATCTTTCTGGCCTTTTTTAGAAAGAAACCATTTACTAAGCGGCATCAGAACCAGTGTACCGACAATTACACAGACAATGCCGACAGGCAGGAAAGAGAAGAAAGAAAGCGGCTCAAGTCCGGCGGAAGTCAACGTATTCTGTATCACAAGGTTCGGCGGAGTACCAATCAGAGTCATCATACCTCCCATACTACTTGCAAAAGCCAACGGCATCAACAGCCTGCTGGGATTCATGCCGGCACTCATCGCCAGACTAACAACAATAGGAAGCATCAATGCCACCGTACCTGTGTTACTGACAAACGCGCCAATGACAGAAGTCACCAACATCACCAATAGAAACAACCGGATCTCACTGGTTCCCGCAAGTTTAAGAATTCGGGAACTAATCATTTTTGCCAGTCCCGTCTGGAAAATAGCCCCTCCTACTACAAACAATCCGATCATCATAATGACTACCGAATTGGAAAAACCGGAGAGTGCCTCGTCAGGAGTTAATATCTGAAAAACAAGTAAGGCTATCAGCGCACATAGTGCCACAATATCCGAACGAACCTTGCCATTCACGAAAAAGACAGCCGAAAGAACGAGAATAATAATGGTTATTAGCATACGTAATTAAATGATTGTTTTATTTTGACTCTATCAAAACTAATTTAGGTGAACAAAAATAGAAAATACTCCAGCGTTATTAAAACAAATTAGAAATGATTTTAGTTCATGAGACATCATTTAATATTTTAATACATTTTACCTCTAAAAAAAAGATTCAACATCACTCTAAATATCATACTATATAGGAATTATAAGATACCATACACCCACATTCTACACATTATATTTTATTACATCCTCACAATGTAACATTGAAAAATAATAGATTTATGTATTATCTTTTTGATAGTTAAAGAACAATTCATATCTTTACACCCTATTTATATCAAACATTTTATGGCAAACAATATTTTGTTAATTTTCTGGATTGGTGAAGTACCTTGGGGTTATAATTATTTACTGGTAATTATTTTACTCCTTATCATCAGCATTTTATTATATAGAATCCACAAATTACACAAAACGATTAAAAAGACCAATCATTCCTATCGTTTTTCTTTTGATATTCTCGACAACCTTCCTTTTCCGATCTTCGTAAAAGACATTGCAAATGATTTCCGATACTATTACTGGAATAAAGAATCAGCCGTTCAATCCGGTATCAGTAGTGAAGAAGCCATCGGACATACTGACTACGAAATATACGGAGAAGAAAGAGGAGAAAAATACCGAAATATCGACAAAGAACTCGTACAAGAAGGCAAAGTATACCGCAAAGAAGAAAAATATATCACTCCCGATGGAATCACCCATGATACGATTGCTGTAAAATCAATTATTTCATGGGAAGGGGAAAAAAGATGGCTACTGGCAACCCGATGGGAGATCACTCAACTCAAGAATTATGAAAGAGAATTGGTTGCAGCCAAAGAAGAACTAGAAAAAGCATTGAAGAAGCAGAAACTAGCTCTAAAAAGTATTGACTTCGGGCTTATCTATATTGATAAAAATTACCGGGTGCAATGGGAAGAAACAAGACAAATCGCCAGCCTGGTAAAAGGAAGACGATACATACCAGGAAAAATTTGCTATCAGACCAGTGCACTTCGTAATGAACCATGTGGACAATGTGCTTTCAAGAAAGCAATCGAACAAGGCAAAATAATCCGACATACAATCAGAGTAGACAATGTAGATTTTGAAGTGACCGCAACTCCCGTTTTTGGCGACGAAAAAGAAACTGAAATTATTGGCGGATTACTTCGTTTTGAAAACATCACAGAAAAACTAAAAATGAACAGAATGTTGCAAGAGGCAAAGGAAAAAGCCGAAGAATCCAATCGACTGAAATCTGCCTTTCTAGCTAATATGAGCCATGAAATACGAACCCCACTAAACGCAATTGTAGGATTTTCCGAAATGGTTTGCCAGACAGAAGAGGAAGAAGAGAAACAGGAGTTCGTGAAAATAATCTCCAGCAACAATATCTTATTATTGCAACTGATAGACGATATTCTGGATCTTTCCAAAATCGAAGCCGGTACTATGGAATTCACATTTGCGCAAACTGACATTAATGAACTGATGGAAGGTATTTGCAGACAAATGCAAGAAAAAAACTCTTCACCGGACGTACAAATCGTATTCACAGAGAGAGCAAATCAATGTATTATTAATACAGACCGCATACGCTTATCACAGGTTATCATCAACTTTACAAACAATGCCTTAAAGTTCACTTCCAAGGGTTCTATCGAAATGGGATACCGGATTGAAGAAGCAAGTGATGAAATATACTTTTATGTAAAAGATACAGGTATCGGAATTCCTGCTGACAAAATAGACAAGGTGTTCGAACGTTTCGTCAAACTGAATTCGTTTATTAAAGGAACAGGTCTCGGATTAGCCATCTGCCGTGTCATAGTAGAGCGGCTGGGAGGAGTTATCGGAGCGGAATCTAAAGAAGGAGAAGGTTCTTGTTTCTGGTTCAAAATTCCAAGAACAGAGAATATTGAGAAATAGTAAACAGAATACCGAAAAGCCTTGGATTTATAAAATCACTCTTTTTGCTGTTACTGATTATGAAGTATACCCTGTAAGATAATAATACTGCCCCGCTACTTTACATTATTACCACTACTAATGAAATGTACCCCAAAAGTTTTATATCCAACTTTTAGGGTACACATTTTATTTAGCAAGAAGGATTTTTCGGAAACCTTCTTATTCTATAAACTTCATGTAAGAGTGTGCCTAAAGTGCAGTCTCTAATATTCTACGAGCAACAGCACCTGTTACATTTCCATTCTCACCATATTTAGCACCACGTTCATTGAAGCGGCGTTCGATTTCCAGAATAGTTTCCTGTCCGATGTTCTCTTCATGCAAACGTGTAGTCAGTCCCAGTGAACGGAAAAATTCTTCGGTACGGCAAATTGCTTCATCAATCCGCTCTTCTCTCGTACCGGAAGTAATTCCCCAAACTCTTTCACCATACTGCAAAAGCTTATCCCCTTTTTCTTCATGAAGCACTTGCAACGTGGCAGGAAGAACAATGGCTAACGTATGGCCATGTGTCAATCCGTGCAAAGCAGTAATTTCATGCCCGATCATGTGAGTAGCCCAGTCTTGAGACACTCCCATAGCAATAAATCCATTCAATGCCATTGTAGCCGAAAGCATAAAATCAGCCATCAGTTGATAATCATGCTGGTTTTCACGAATTTTCGGAGCAATCTCCACCAGAGTTTGCAGAATACCTTCTGCCCAACGGTCCATAACGCGACTCTGTCCGGAAGTAGTCATATATTGCTCCATCACATGAACATAGGTATCAGCCAATCCACAAGCTACCTGATGAGGTGGCAAGGTAAAAGTTACTTCCGGATCAAGAATAGAGAAGATTGGATAGTTGGCATAAAAAGGATATTTCTCTTTCGTTTCGCGACGGGAAATAACTGCTCCGTTATTCATTTCCGAACCGGTAGCAGGCAAAGTCAATACAGTGGAAAGAGGTACAGTATGAGTTACCGGGCGTCCGGCAAGTACTAAATCCCAGGCATCACCATCATACAGGATTCCTGCGGAAATCAATTTCGTACCGTCAATAACAGAACCGCCGCCAACAGCCAGCAAATAATCCACTTTCTCTTCTTTTCCCAAAGCAATCGCTTTACGGAGAGTTTCGATGGCAGGATTGGGTTCGATTCCCCAAAATTCTACCGTAAAATGGTCCTTCAATGCTTCCTTTACCTGATCGTACACTCCGTTTTTCTTCACGCTTCCGCCGCCAAAAGTAATCATAATACGTTTGTCGGACGGTATTTCTTTAGCCAGCCGGGCAATCATCCCTTTTCCCATGATTAGTTTCACAGGATTTTGAAAAATAAAATTTTCCATATCTTAGTCTATTGTTATTATTTTGGTTATTAGTCACTATCCTTGCAAAGATACATGATTTATCCGAAGCCTGTCAGAATCAAGCAAAGAATTGTTGTGCCACGGAAGGAACCATAGCCGACAACCAGGGTTTCATATCCTCTGCTACCAATAACCAATACAATAATAATATAATGAAAATGGCAATAGCGATACCTACTAAAACTTTTCTCTGTTTCATAATTGTTTTTGTTTAAATATTCAATATTTATAAGAACAGTTCAGGTTGAAAATTGTTCTATATCAGAAAAATGAAGGCAAAAGAGAAAAAAAGTCATATTTTGTTTGCTGTTTCAAACAAAGTGTCTATATTTGCCCCCATAAAATTACAAAAGACAATGAGAACAATGTTAGTAAATACATATTGGTGGTGGCGCCCGTTACAACTCCGACAGTCGTAAGGGAGCAGTGCTCGTATGTATATACCTCATTAAAGATATAACAAATTTGAAAGAGCCCTGTCGCAACCTGCGACAGGGCTCTTTTTATTTACCCGTTTCAAAACAGATTCAATAATAACATAAAAATACAGATAGGATTATGAAAAGTTTTTTAGTTGACCAGGATGGCTATTACGGAGAATTCGGCGGTGCTTACGTACCGGAAATCCTCCACAAATGTGTTGAGGAACTAACGAATAAGTACCTCGAAGTGATTGAAAGCGAAGATTTTAAGAAGGAGTTCGACCAGTTGCTACGTGACTACGTAGGACGTCCCTCCCCACTCTATCTGGCCAAACGCCTTTCTGAAAAGTACGGTTGCAAGTTGTATCTGAAGCGGGAAGACCTGAATCATACAGGTGCTCACAAAATCAACAACACCATCGGACAAATCTTACTGGCACGCCGCATGGGAAAGAAGCGTATCATCGCCGAAACCGGAGCCGGACAACATGGAGTAGCAACAGCTACCGTCTGTGCATTGATGGATATGGAATGTATCGTTTATATGGGAAAGACGGACGTAGAACGCCAGCACATCAATGTAGAGAAAATGAAAATGTTGGGAGCCACCGTTATCCCCGTTACTTCCGGCAACATGACTCTGAAAGATGCAACCAACGAAGCGATCCGCGACTGGTGCTGTCATCCTGCCGACACTTATTATATCATCGGATCTACCGTAGGTCCTCATCCCTACCCTGACATGGTAGCACGTCTGCAATCTGTTATCAGCGAAGAAATCAAAAAGCAACTGCAAGAAAAAGAAGGACGTGATTATCCGGATTATCTGATAGCCTGCGTGGGAGGAGGAAGTAATGCTGCCGGAACGATTTATCATTATATCAACGACGAACGGGTAGGCATTATCCTGGCGGAAGCGGGAGGTAAAGGAATAGAGACCGGAATGACCGCCGCTACCATCCAACTCGGCAAAATGGGAATTATCCACGGAGCACGTACCTATGTCATCCAAAACGAGGACGGACAGATAGAGGAACCATACTCCATTTCCGCCGGACTGGATTATCCGGGCATTGGTCCGATACACGCTAACCTTGCCGCCCAAAGCCGTGCCAACGTATTGGCAATCAACGACGACGAAGCGATAGAAGCTGCCTACGAACTAACCAAACTCGAAGGTATTATCCCTGCATTGGAATCCGCCCATGCATTAGGAGCTTTGAAAAAATTGAAGTTCAAGCCGGAAGATATCGTTGTATTGACTGTTTCGGGACGAGGAGACAAAGATATTGAAACCTATTTGTCGTTTAACGAACAGCTATAAATAATTAGTCAACCATCATTCGCAATCAATAATCAAGCAATTATAGAAATGAAAACATTTAATTATACTACCCATAGCAAACAAGTGCTCGGAGATATGCATACTCCCGTCAGCATTTATCTGAAAGTGCGCGACATGTATCCTCAATCCGCATTAATGGAAAGTTCCGATTATCATGCCGGAGAAAATTCCCTGTCATTTATAGCCCTTTGTCCCTTGGCAAGCATCGGTGTAAACGGTGGCATTGCCACTGCCAATTATCCCGATAATAGCCGTACGGAAGAACCGCTGACAAAAACATTCAATGTAGAAAAGGCCATGAACCGGTTTATCAATCAGTTCCAGGTGACCGGAGATAATAAGAATGTATGCGGACTTTACGGATATACGACGTTTAATGCCGTGAAGTACTTCGAGCATATCCCGGTGAAAGAAAGTCATGATGAGCAAAACGATGCTCCGGATTTACTATACATATTATATAAGTATGTCATTGTTTTCAATCATTTCAAAAATGAGCTGACATTAGTTGAAATGTTGTCCGAAGGAGAAGAAAGCGGTTTGCCGGAACTGGAAGCAGCCATCGAAAACCGGAATTATGCTTCCTACAATTTCTCTGTAACAGGCCCCGTAACCAGCCCCATCACCGACGAAGAGCACAAAGCAAATGTGCGCAAAGGAATCGCACACTGTATGCGCGGAGATGTTTTCCAAATCGTGCTTTCCAGAAGATTTATCCAACCATACGCCGGAGATGATTTCAAAGTTTATCGCGCACTCCGCAGCATCAATCCTTCTCCTTATCTTTTCTACTTCGACTTCGGAGGATATCGTATCTTTGGTTCTTCGCCGGAAACACATTGCAAAATCGAAAACGGCCGTGCCTACATTGATCCGATTGCCGGAACCACCCGTCGCACGGGAGACACAGTAAAAGACCGCGAATTGACAGAGGCTTTACTGGCCGACCCTAAAGAAAATGCAGAGCATGTCATGCTGGTTGATCTTGCAAGAAACGATCTTTCACGTAATTGCCATGACGTACGTGTGGTATTCTATAAGGAACCGCAATATTATAGTCATGTTATTCATTTGGTAAGCCGTGTCAGCGGTATGCTGAATGAAGGCGCCAACAAAATAAAAACGTTTATTGACACATTCCCGGCCGGTACGTTAAGCGGTGCCCCCAAAGTACGCGCTATGCAGTTAATCAGTGAAATCGAGCCACATAATCGTGGAGCCTACGGTGGTTGTATCGGTTTTATCGGATTGAATGGCGAATTAAACCAAGCAATCACCATCCGTACTTTTGTAAGCCGCAACAACGAACTCTGGTTCCAGGCCGGAGGAGGTATCGTAGCACGCAGCCAAGATGAATACGAACTGCAAGAGGTGAACAATAAACTGGGAGCACTGAAAAAAGCAATTGATTTAGCTGTCAAATTAAAAAATTAACCGTCCCAAATAGTCAGCCTAAAAAATAATTGCTGTTCCCTGAAAAAAGATTCCCGTTGCCTAAACGCTTCTATTTCTTTAGGCAGAAAAGCAGAGATAGTATTTGAACAACCATTTTACAATGACAATAAAAATGAAAATATTACTTTTAGATAACTACGACTCTTTCACTTATAACCTGCTGCATGTAGTGAAAGAATTAGGGGCTACAGATATAGAAGTAGTCCGCAACGACCAGATAGAGCTTGATGAAGTAGATCGTTTTGATAAAATCATCCTGTCTCCCGGACCGGGCATACCCGAAGAAGCCGGCTTGTTACTACCTATTATTAAGAGATACGCTCCGACCAAAAGCATTCTAGGGGTTTGCCTGGGTCATCAGGCTATCGGCGAAGCCTTCGGAGCACGTCTGGAAAATCTCAAAGAAGTATATCATGGCGTACAAACTCCGGTAAGTATCATTCGTCAGGACCTGCTTTTTGAAGGATTAGGAAAAGAAATCCCTGTTGGAAGATATCATTCCTGGGTAGTCAGCCGGGAAGGCTTTCCGGACTGTCTGGAAATAACAGCAGAAAGCCAGGAGGGACAAATCATGGCAATCCGCCATAAAACGTATAATGTACATGGTATTCAGTTCCATCCCGAATCAGTATTAACCCCGCAAGGAAAAGAAATTATCAAAAACTTCTTAAACGATTAAACTTATGAAACAGATTCTATACAAACTTTTCGAACATCAATATTTGGGACGCGATGAAGCACGCACCATTCTACAGAACATCGCACAAGGGAAATATAACGATGTGCAAGTGGCCTCACTCATCACCGTCTTTCTGATGCGTAATATTTCCGTAGAGGAATTATGCGGTTTCCGTGACGCACTGTTGGAAATGCGTATTCCGGTCGATTTGAGTGATTTCGCTCCGATTGATATCGTAGGAACCGGAGGTGACGGAAAAAATACATTCAATATTTCTACAGCTTCCTGCTTCACAGTTGCCGGAGCCGGCTTCCCGGTTGTGAAACATGGTAACTATGGAGCAACGTCGGTCAGTGGTGCCAGTAATGTAATGGAGCAACACGGTGTAAAATTCACCAGTGATGTAGACCAACTGCGTCGCAGCATGGAAAAATGCAATCTTGCTTATCTACATGCCCCTTTATTCAATCCGGCATTAAAAGCAGTAGCTCCGGTTCGTAAAGGATTGGCAGTGCGCACTTTCTTCAATATGCTAGGTCCATTGGTAAATCCGGTATTACCTGCTTACCAATTGTTAGGAGTTTACAATCTACCGTTACTTCGCCTTTACACCTATACTTATCAGGAAAGCAAGACGAAATTTGCCGTTGTTCATAGCCTTGACGGATATGATGAGATTTCTCTGACCAATGAGTTTAAAGTGGCAACCAGCGATCATGAAAAGATTTACACTCCCGAAAGCCTCGGCTTCTCCCGTTATAAGGATATTGATCTGGATGGCGGACAAACACCGGAAGATGCAGCTAAGATTTTCGATCATATCATGAATAATACAGCTACGGAAGCTCAAAAAAATGTAGTGATAGTCAACTCCGCTTTCGCTATCCATGTGATTCGTCCGGAAAAGACAATTGAAGAATGTATTGCTCTTGCCAAAGAATCATTGGAAAGCGGACGTGCATTAGCAACACTAAAAAAATTCATCGAATTGAATAGTTAATTTGATTTACGATTAGCAAGTCTGATTATAAATATAAAAACAAACGAACTGATGAAAGATATATTATCCGAGATTATAGCAAACAAACGATTTGAAGTTGACCTGCAAAAGCAGGCTATTTCTATCGAACAATTACAGGAAGGTATCAGCGAATCTCCGACTCCCCGCTCTATGAAGCAGGCATTAGCCTCTTCCGCATCAGGTATTATCGCCGAGTTCAAGCGGCGCTCTCCTTCCAAAGGATGGATACAAGAAGAAGCGCGTCCGGAAGAGATCGTTCCCTCCTATGCAGCGGCAGGTGCCTCCGCCCTTTCCATCCTTACTGATGAGAAGTTTTTCGGAGGAAGCCTGAAAGATATCCGCGCCGCACGCCCTTTGGTGGAAATTCCCATCCTTAGAAAGGACTTCATCATTGACGAATACCAGCTTTACCAAGCTAAAATTGTCGGTGCAGATGCCGTACTTCTTATCGCAGCCGCACTGGAACCGGAAAAGTGCAATGAACTGGCAGAGAAAGCTCATGAATTAGGTATGGAGGTCCTACTAGAGATTCATAGTTCCGAAGAACTGGCGTACATCAACAAAGGAATAGATATGGTAGGTATCAACAACCGTAATCTGGGTACTTTCTTCACCGATGTAGAAAACTCTTTCCGCCTGGCCGGACAACTTCCTCAAGATTCGGTACTGGTATCTGAAAGCGGCATCTCCGATCCGGAAATAGTTAAACGCCTCCGGGCAGCCGGATTCCGGGGATTCCTGATCGGCGAAACATTTATGAAAACACAGCGACCGGGAGAAACTTTACAGAATTTCCTGCAAGCCATTCAATAAACTAATTATTCAAAACGGACAGCCCTATGATTAACGGAAAAATTATCAAAGTATGCGGTATGCGAGAAGCTGAAAACATACAGGACGTAGAGGCTATCGAAGGCATAGATATGCTGGGATTCATCTTTTATCCTAAATCTCCCCGATGTGTCTACGAGCTTCCGGCTTACCTGCCCACTCATGCCCGGCGTGTCGGCGTCTTTGTCAATGAAGATAAGCAAGTGGTCAGCATGTATGCTGATCGTTTCGGACTGAATGATGTGCAACTCCACGGAAATGAATCGCCGGAATACTGCCGGTCCTTACATTCTACCGGATTGAAAATCATCAAGGCCTTTTCCGTAGACCGCCCCAAAGACTTGAAAAAGGTGTATGACTACGAAAAAGTCTGTGATCTTTTTCTGTTCGATACCAAATGCGAGCAATATGGTGGTTCGGGAAATCAATTTGATTGGAGCATATTACACACATATAACAGAGATGTACCTTTCCTTTTGAGCGGAGGTATCAACTCATACAGTGCCAATGCCCTGAAAGAATTCAAGCATCCCCGGCTTGCCGGATATGATCTCAACAGCCGTTTTGAAACCAAACCGGGAGAAAAAGATCCGGAGCGTATCCGGACATTTTTAAACGAATTAAAATCATCACTTTAAAATTCCAACGTCATGAATAGAATTAATCAACTTTTCAATAGCAACAAGAAAGACATACTTTCTATTTATTTTTGTGCCGGCACCCCCACTTTAGATGGTACTGCCAATGTAATCCGCACACTCGAAAAACATGGAGTAAGCATGATTGAAATCGGTATTCCTTTCAGTGATCCGATGGCAGACGGCATTGTTATCCAGAATGCCGCTACCCAAGCATTGCGCAACGGCATGTCTTTAAAACTTCTTTTTGAACAATTGCGGGATATTCGCAAGGACGTAAAAATACCACTTGTATTCATGGGGTACTTAAATCCAATCATGCAATTCGGATTTGAAAACTTCTGCCGTAAATGCGTGGAATGCGGTATTGATGGTGTTATCATCCCCGATCTCCCTTTCCGTGATTATCAAGAACATTATCGTATCATTGCAGAGCGCTACAACATCAAAGTGATTATGCTCATCACACCGGAGACCAGCGAAGAACGGGTACGCGAAATAGATACACATACCGACGGATTCATTTACATGGTTTCATCAGCAGCAACTACCGGAGCACAACAGAATTTCAACGAACAAAAACAGGCATACTTCAAGAAAATAAAAGATATGCATCTGAACAATCCGTTGATGATAGGATTTGGCATCTCCAATAAAGCGACGTTCCAGGCAGCTTGCGAACACGCTTCCGGAGCTATCATCGGCAGTAAGTTCGTTACTCTGCTCGAAGAAGAAAAAGACCCGGAAAAAGCCATCCTTAAATTAAAAGAAGCGGTGAAATGATTTATGATTTATAATTTATGAATTATGATTTATGCGAATCAGCAGTTGAATCCAGGGCATTGGTAATTCTAATAAATTAATCAAGTGTGAGGGATGTGAGGGAGGTTCACATGAATGATAAATCTACAAAATCATTCGAAAACTCATAAATCATAATTCATAAATCATAAATCACTATTTTTTCCTATCTTTGCCAGCGTTTTAACAGTAATTCAACAATTATGAGAGCAGAAACCCCTTCCGTTTTGTTAATTTACACGGGTGGAACTATCGGAATGATAGAGAATCCGGAAACAGGTGCTTTAGAAAACTTCAACTTCGATCATTTGCTTAAGCATGTACCCGAACTAAAAAGATTCAACTACCGCATCTCTTCCTACCAATTTGATCCCCCTCTCGACTCTTCGGATATGGAACCTGCTTACTGGGCAAAGCTAGTAAAGATTATCAATTACAATTATGATTATTTTGATGGTTTTGTCATCCTTCACGGAACAGATACGATGGCTTACACAGCCTCTGCATTAAGCTTTATGCTCGAAAACTTAAGCAAGCCCGTCATTCTCACCGGTTCCCAGTTACCAATCGGAACTTTGCGCACAGACGGAAAAGAAAATCTCATCACAGCCATTGAAATCGCAGCAGCCAAAAACCCGGATGGTACGGCCATTGTTCCTGAAGTTTGTATTTTCTTTGAAAATCATTTGATGCGTGGCAACCGTACTACCAAAATTAATGCGGAGAATTTTAACGCTTTTCGCTCTTTCAATTATCCACCCTTGGCACGGGTAGGCATCCACATCAAATATGAACCTAATCTCATCCGGAAACCGGACCCGACAAAACCATTAAAGCCGCATTATCTATTTGACACTAATGTAGTTATTTTGACCCTCTTCCCTGGTATCCAAGAGAGTATCGTAACTTCTCTGCTTCATGTTCCCGGATTGAAGGCAGTTGTCATGAAAACCTTCGGTTCAGGAAATGCCCCGCAAAAGAAATGGTTCATCCGCCAACTAAAGGAAGCTACCGATCGCGGAATTATCATTGTCAACATCACACAGTGTGCCTCCGGAGCAGTAGAGATGGGACGTTATGAAACAGGAATGCACCTTTTGGAAGCAGGTGTAATCAGCGGATATGACAGCACTCCCGAATGTGCCATAACAAAGCTCATGTTTTTATTGGGACATGGATTACCCAACAAGGATATCCGATATAAAATGAACTCCTGCTTAATAGGAGAAATTACTAAGTCTTAAATTAAATACACTTAATATAATCCTTTGATTTTCATTTTAAGCAGTCTTATAAAAGTGAAAATCAAGGGATTTCTCTTCATCATCACCGAGACTTCATCAAACCTAAACGAGCCAAAGAAGAACCAAAACGGAAGTATAGTTGTTTTCACCCTATAAAATAACAGAAAAAACATTTCCAATAAAAGATATGCAGTTATTTTTGTGATGGATTTGGTTACAAACAATCAAGCAATAATACATTATGATGAAGAAAACAGTTCAATTTGTGCCCATTATTGCAATAGCAATAGCAGGTACTATGTTTAGTTGTGTGGACTCCGGAAAGGATCTCTATGATCCGTCTTATGAAACACCTAACCCGATGGGAGACGGCTTTGCTGCTCCCGATGATATCGATTGGAACATGATAACCACAAAAAATGTTTCAGTCGAAGTGAAAGATGAAGAAGGAGGGCAATTTGCTTATTTAATTGAAATATATGCAGAAGATCCTTTGACTAACGAAAATGCTTCCGTACTCGCTACAAGGACAGCTAACAAAGAAAACAACTTTAAATTTACAGCTGCTGTCAGCCTGCTCCCCACTCAAAAGGGTATTTACGTGAAACAAACCGACCCAAGAGGACGTGAACAGGTATATCAGTTCGATGTGCCGGAAAACAGCGATAATATTACCTGTAAGCTCTATTATGCAGAATCTGCAGCACAGAATAGAGCATTAATGAGTCGTGGTGTCGCTACAAGAAGTCTCGCATTTGAAAAGCCGGATTATTCTTCCATACCATCTGACGCTAAAGAAGTTACAGAAATGACAGGAACGACTTTACTGCGTAATGCTAATTACAAAATCACCTCTGACTATAATGGTATATTCAAATTTGACGGATATGACGGTGATATTGCAACCAGAGTTTATGTAGATGCCCAATGGACTATTCCTGCAACTTTCCAATTCCAGAACGGAATTGAAATCATTGTGATGAACAATGCAAAAATTAATGCATCAGGAACCATGACGTTCATCAGAAACTCCATGCTGACTATCATGGAAAAAGGAGAAGTAAACGCAGACGATGTATCATTCACCAATGGAGCGCCTGCTGCATTAAGAAACTGGGGGACACTGGCTGTGACAAACACCATGACTCTACATTCCGGTGCAACGCTCTACAACAAAGGAACCATATCAAGCAAAAATATCTCGATCAACTCTAACACAAAAATTGTGAATGACAATAAGATCGAGCTGGAAGATGAATTAAATCTGCCAGCTAATTTCTCATTGGAAAATAACGGAGAGATTTATGGAGAGAAATTAATTGCAAATTCTAATGCTGTTGCTACCAATAACAACATCATGAGATTTACAACCATCAGCCTCATCAATACAACATTCAACAATGCTTGCAGCCTGGAAGCCACAACTTCTTTCTATGCAAACGGAGCAACATTCAACTTTACCCAAGGATATTTAAAAGCTCCTACGATGGAGTTTGTTAATGGGACAGTCAACTTGAGCAATGGTTCTATGCTGGATGCAACTACAAGTATTTACATGAATACGGCTCATGCTAAATTTTACGGAAAAGGCGAAAATACTTCTATGATAAAATCTCCGGTTATAACCGGACAAGGTTTTACGTATGACGGAAATTTAGTTATTGAATGTGATAATCATGTTGAAAAAAGCCCACATTGGAACAACTTCCATGTACAAAATGGCGCATACTTCACTAAAATGGGAGAATCCAAAGTCGTGATAGATGTCTGCACGGGTACTAAGAATAATGGAAATGAAGGAGAAGAACCAGAAGATCCTAAATTCCCGATCATCATGGATGATACTCGTAATTACGCTTATCTATTTGAAGACCAGTGGCCTTTATATGGAGATTACGATATGAACGACCTTGTTTTGATTATCAAAGAAAGAAAGATTTCCATCAACAAGGATAATAAGGCAGAAGAGTTCACGCTAAGTCTTGATTTATCGGCTGCCGGAGCTACGAAGAGCATCGGAGCTGCTATCATGCTGGACGGTGTTCCTGCCAGTGCTATCACACAACCGGTGGTGTTCAGTGATAACTCTCTTGCTAAAAACTTTAATGTGAATAGTAATAAGATTGAGAACGGCCAGGACTATGCTGTTATCCCATTATTTGACGATGCTCACAACGCATTGGGAAGAGACCGTTACGAACAGATTAATACCATTAAAGATCATTCTGCCAATACGAATCCTAAAAATATCAGTTTCACAATCAAGTTCAGCAACCCTATTTCTGTGGATGAGCTTAATATCAACAAACTGAATGTGTTCATCTTCGTAGAAGGAAACAGAAACCAACGTAAAGAGATCCATATCGTCGGTTACCAACCCACTAAGTTAGCAAATACCGACTTGTTCGGAGGCAACAACGACGATAGCTCTACTTCCCGCAAAAGATATTACATCAGTAAAGACAACCTGGCATGGGGAATCATGGTTCCGACAGACTTCAAATGGCCTTTGGAATATGTGAATATCAAATCTGCTTACTCGCTGTTCGAAAGTTGGGTAACAAGTGGCGGTACTAAGAATGAAGAATGGTGGAAAACTTTTGATTCATCAAGAGTCTATAAATAAGCCAAACAGTCAATCATCAACACGGATTTCATGAAAGTTGAAATCCGTGTTTTTTCATCAAGATACTGTTAGTCGCAATTAATAGAAAAAAAACATATATCACGAATTTTACTCTCCAGAATGGAGATTATTCTAAAATAATATCTATATTTGCAGTGTATCACAAATATAATGTGACAACAATCTCAATCAATAAATCAAATAACAAAGCAAGCGATAGAAAGGTCTATTCGTATGAAGAAAAAAATATTACTAGTCGACGATAAATCGACAATCGGAAAAGTGGCCGGTGTGTATCTAGGAAAAGAGTATGATTTTACCTATTTGGAAGATCCCATCAAAGCAATAGAATGGCTTAATGAAGGCAATGTACCTGACCTCATTATTTCAGACATTCGTATGCCTCTTATGATGGGTGATGAATTTTTAAGATACATGAAGAACAATGAATTATTCAAATCAATTCCTATCGTTATGTTATCCAGCGAAGAAAGTACAACGGAAAGAATCAGACTACTGGAAGAGGGAGCAGAAGACTATATCCTGAAACCATTCAACCCATTGGAACTCAAAATCCGAATCAAAAAGATTATTGACTAATACCGGGTCTTCTACACATGCAATATTTTGTTTATATAGGCAGAGATAGCAAAACAATAGAACTACTCTCCCGACTAAGTATTGGGGTATTCTATGCTGCGTCCAATTGTAGCAAAGCTGTCAAAGTATTGGAGAAAATACGCGAAAAATATGACGCAGCCCTATTTTTCGAACAGGTGAACTTATCCCAAGATATTGCAGATATCCAATACATGCGCAAAAAATATCCGGGACTTTATATGATACTCGTCATCGATTCCTTGTCTAAGGAAGAAGCATCCGAATATCTTAAAGCCGGCATTAACAATACAATCAAATATGAAACGAGCCAAGAGGCTTTAAAGGACTTATCGACTTTCCTTAAACGAAGAAAAGATCAGAAAATAAAGGCACTTCAGCTTAAAACACAAAATATTAATGCTTTCCGGTTGCCTTTATGGAAACGAACTTTTGATATATTCTTTTCGGGAATGGCGATATTATGCCTTTCTCCTCTCCTAATATTTACTGCATTAGCTATCCGGTTAGAAAGCAAGGGCCCCATTATCTACAAATCCAAGCGAGTAGGAAGTAACTATCAGATATTCGACTTCCTTAAATTCCGTTCGATGTACACTGATGCCGACAAGCATTTAAAGGATTTCAATGCTCTTAACCAGTATCAACAGGAAGATGAGGATATCTGGGGGGAAGAACTGGAACCGGATATTAATGAAGAAGCCGACGAAGAAGAAATCCTCCTGATATCGGACGATTTCGTAATCTCCGAAGAAGACTACATCAACAAGAAGTCCAAAGAAAAAAGCAATGCTTTCGTTAAGTTGGAAAATGACCCGCGAATAACAAAGATAGGACGCATTATCCGTAAATATAGTATTGACGAATTACCTCAGCTTATTAATATTTTAAAGGGGGATATGTCAATAGTAGGCAACCGTCCTCTCCCACTCTATGAAGCCGAATTGCTGACAAGCGATGAGCACATCGACCGTTTCATGGGTCCGGCCGGATTGACCGGTTTATGGCAGGTAGAGAAAAGAGGTGAAGCCGGTAAACTTTCTGCCGAAGAACGTAAGCAGTTGGATATTACCTATGCAAAGACATTCTCTTTCTGGTTGGATATAAAGATTATTCTGAAAACAGTTACTGCATTCATTCAAAAAGAGAACGTATAATCTCCTTCCAGATGATAGACTCTTATATCTACATAATAGATGACCTGATATTCTTCTGTACAGGGCTTTTGCTGCTATACCTCTTTGTGATGGCCGTAGCTTCACATTGCAAACATATCACTTACCCTAAAGCTCAAAAAGCATATCGTTGCGCCATTCTCGTTCCAGAAGGAAGCCTTCTTCCATATATATATAAAGAAGAATCATATGAGTTTATCACATACAGCGATCTGCATCAGACAATCCACAGTTTAGACCCAGAGCACTACGATCTGGTTCTCTTTCTATCCCATACAGCATCTGCTTTATCTCCGCAATTTCTGGACAAAATATACAATGCATACGATGCTGGTATACAAGCCGTCCAGCTACATACGGTGATAGAAAACCACAAAGGTTTCCGTAATCACTTCTGTGCCATACGTGAAGAAATAAAAAACAGCCTTTGCAGAGCCGGTAATACACAATTCGGACTATCATCCTATTTGCTTGGAACCAACATGGTAATCGATCTGAAATGGCTGCAAAAGAACATGAAAAGTTCCAAAACCAATATTGAGCGAAAGTTATTCCGACAGAATATATACATTGACTACCTACCGGACGTAATTGTTTACTGCCAATCCGCTCCGGTCTGCCCTTATCGGAAACGTATCCGGAAAACGACTTCTTACTTACTCTCTTCCATATTTGAGGGAAACTGGAGTTTCTGCAACCGGATCGTACAACAATTGACACCTTCTCCACTTAAATTATGTATCTTCGTAAGCGTTTGGGCTTCGTTGATAACCGTATACAATTGGACCTTATCATTCGGATGGTGGATCGCACTCTTCGGTCTATTAATCACTTACAGCCTGGCAATCCCTGATTATCTGGTAGAAGACAAAAAGAAGAAAAAACATTCAATATGGAGAAAAAAACACTTAAACAACGAATTAAAGAAAACCCCGGCTTGAAACAGGCTGTGCATCGTTTCATCATGCATCCCGTTAAAACTCGCCCCAACTGGTGGATACGGCTCTTCGATTTCATATACCTGAAACGTGGAAAGGGTTCTGTCATCTACCGGAGTGTCCGCAAAGACCTCCCTCCTTTCAACCGGTTCTTCTTGGGAAAATATTCTGTTGTCGAAGATTTCTCCTGTCTGAACAATGCAGTTGGCGACTTAACAATCGGAGATTATACACGCATCGGATTAAGAAATACAATCATAGGTCCGGTTCATATCGGCAACCACGTCAATCTGGCACAGAATGTAACAGTCACAGGACTCAACCACAATTATCAGGATGCGGAAAAGATGATTGATGAACAAGGAGTCAGCACACTGCCTGTTATCATTGAAGATGATGTATGGGTAGGCGCCAACTCAGTCATTCTACCAGGAGTAACCTTAGGGAAACATTGCGTAGTGGCTGCCGGGAGCGTAGTCAGTCATTCTGTTCCACCTTATTCTATATGCGCCGGATGCCCTGCAAGAATCATAAAAGCATATGATTTCGAGACTAAAGAATGGAAAAAAGTAGAGAAAACACCTGCTACTAACTATAAATAGTGAGAACCACTACATAATATACCTCATAAAGGTGATTGTGACACATACTGAAACGCACTATCTTTGCAGTATCAGAATTGAATTAATTAGTCATAATTTTATTACGTAGCCACATTTAAGTAAAAAATGAAATAGAATCCTGCCGAAGCGATTTCGTCGGGATTTTGTTTTTATTCTCCCCCCTAACTACAAGACCCAATGAAAATATTCGTCGATAGCCCTTATTAT
>NC_021017.1:46897-82598 GCF_000210075.1 Bacteroides xylanisolvens XB1A | reverse complement strand
CCCTTATTATATAGCTAAATAATACTTTCCATTCAACCCACTATGTTGCAACATACTTAAAGCTGTATACATAAAAAAAACGAGCTAATTCTTTTTATAGAATCACTCGCCACTACATCAGAAAAGCCAAAAGGCTTTTCCATAGTACCTCAAATTTCCTGAAAACTAATCTTCTTTTTACCTAAAAACCTCTTACCTATTGTTATCCTTTTACCTTCTATTAAAAACTTATCCTATTGAATAAACTAAAAAACTTTTAATACCTTAAAATGTCTAATCTAATACCTTTTTAATATTTTCTTTTACCTTTATAAACTAACAGCAATTTCTCAACTGCTTTGCAAAGGTACGAACATTTTTCGTGTGCGCAAACGGTTTTGTATTTTATAACACTTTCGCAGGCTATAAATCTTTCACATCATTCAACGTAACCAGCTTATTTACAATAGCATAAATAGTCAAACCGGCAGCACTATGTATTTGCAATTTTTTGCTAATATTCCTCCGGTGCGTGATAACGGTATGAATCGACAAGAACAGCTTTTCCGCTATTTCCTTATTCGTCATCCCCTTCACCACACAGATGACAATTTCTTTTTCCCGCTGACTGAGTGTATCCTGATTATCCATCTCTTCTTCTTCAGAAACAACATTCAATAAACCGGCTATTTTCTTGGAAAGAGTTTCCAAATCATCGAATATTGAAATAGACTCATCATACTTACCCAACAATGAAGCATCTACAAAAGAAGTAACCAGGGCTATTAAACGTATCCTTTTACCGGATATTTCCTCCCGGAATTTAGCGACATCAAAATAATCACCAAAAGCAGGATTGACAATCAACATCTCAGGACATTGCGTCCGGACACAATCGTGTAAAGCTTCAACAGACAGCAATTCTATCGGTTGCACTTTTACGTTGGAAAGACGCTTCAATGCAGCAGTCAATCCACCACGAATAATCACAGAAGTTTCTGCAATAGCAATTCGAACGACTTCGTTATTTTTCATTTTCCCTCATCCTCCTTTCCAAGTTCAGAATAGCAGGAACAAAAATATAATCCTCCACCTTGCAATGAGATTCCAGTCCGGCTTCGCAAGCATATATATCAAAAAGAGCCGCATTCAGAAGATTCTCATTTGCCTTGGCAGGACAATATTTTATAATGATATTTTTTAGTTCTGTCAACTTCTCCCCTACCTGATCGTGATGCTTGGAAAAGGTACTGATCTGGTAGTTTTTGGGAGCATTTCCCTTAATCAATGAATCGACATACTTAAAGACGGTTTTCTCTTCATAATCCATGTGCTTACGCACTTCCCGCGTATATTCATCAAAAAACTTGAGAATAAGAAAAGCGACATCGTCCTGCGAACAGTCGATTGCCTCGATCAGTTTACGACGAATAGCCGGAAGAGAAAAATCAAGAAAATAAATATGCGCCTGCCGCAGATAATCAATCAATGCAGGTATGGAAATATCATCTTTATCCCCATCAAGCCGGGAAAAGCCTTCGGCCATAAAGTTGACAACAATCAGAAAGGTCCGACAGTCCACTCCATTTAGTTCACAAACTTCTTTGACTGTTTTGTCACCAAATCCCAACGAAAGTCCAAAACGACTCATCACTTGCAACAAAGAATAATTATCGCTGATGAGATCGATCATCTTATCAGTTGGCTTGTATTTCTGTAAATTATCCATCATACCTATTATATATTAGAGATTGCAAAGAAACGGAATATTTTGCTGAAATACAATCATCATTTATAGGTATTTTATGCCCTCATTCGTTAGCAAATACTAATTATATGCTACTATTTTGTGGCACAACTTTAGGCAAGCTAGTCTTTTTTTAGTAATTTTGTCGCTATCTATTTGTAATTAGTAACTCGTAATTTTATATTTAATAAAATGGCAAACGAACTCGAACTGAAATACGGCTGCAACCCTAATCAAAAGCCTGCCCGTATCTTCATGAAAGAAGGAGAACTCCCCATCGAAGTATTGAATGGACGTCCCGGTTATATCAATCTGCTGGATGCGTTCAACAGTTGGCAATTAGTGAAAGAACTAAAAGAAGCTACCGGACTGCCGGCTGCCGCGTCTTTTAAACATGTCAGCCCTGCGGGTGCTGCCGTTGCGGTAGAAATGAGCGACACGCTGAAAAAGATTTATTTCGTAGATGACATGAAGCTGTCCCCATTGGCCACAGCATACGCACGTGCACGTGGCGCAGACCGTATGTCATCTTACGGAGATTTCATCGCATTGTCCGACACTTGCGACGAAGAAACAGCACGTATTATCAACCGTGAAGTGTCCGACGGCGTAATTGCCCCCGACTACACAACCGAAGCGCTGGAAATTCTGAAGAATAAAAGAAAAGGGACTTACAATGTAATAAAGATAGATCCCGCATACCGTCCGGCCCCTATCGAACACAAAGATGTATTCGGAGTAACTTTCGAACAAGGAAGAAATGAATTAAAAATTGATGAGAGTCTTTTGAAAGAGATGCCTACGCAAAACAAAGAAATCCCTGCTGATGCAAAACGTGACTTAATCATTGCCTTAATCACTTTAAAATATACGCAATCCAATTCGGTATGTTATGCCAAAGACGGACAGGCGATCGGTATTGGTGCAGGTCAACAGTCACGTATCCACTGCACGCGTCTGGCAGGAAACAAAGCGGATATCTGGTATTTACGCCAACATCCGAAAGTGATGAACTTGCCATGGATTGAGAAAATCCGTCGTGCAGATCGTGACAACACAATTGACGTTTACATCTCGGAGGATTATGACGATGTATTGGCAGACGGTGTTTGGCAACAGTTCTTCACAGAAAAGCCGGAAGTGCTGACACGTGAAGAAAAACGGGCATGGCTGGATACAATGACAGGCGTAGCTTTAGGATCAGACGCATTCTTCCCATTCGGAGATAATATAGAACGCGCACATAAGAGTGGCGTCAGCTACATTGCACAACCGGGTGGCTCCGTACGTGATGACCATGTGATTGAAACTTGCGACAAATACAATATGGCAATGGCATTTACAGGCATCCGCTTGTTCCACCATTAAAAAATATCGACTTTTTTTATTCCATACATCCCCATTTATAATGAGAAGGAAACAAATCTTCCATTATAAATGGGGATTTCCTATTTCTTCAAGACCCTCTATCTTTGCAGCGTTACATTAAAAACGAATCAAAGATGAATAAAATTGGTGTATTTTATGGTTCCACAACCGGAACAACAGAAGACCTTGCCCACCGAATTGCAGAAAAATTAGATGTACCCTCGGCACATGTATTTGATGTTTCCAAACTAACAGAGGCATTAGTCAATGAATATGACGTATTGGTGCTCGGCTCTTCTACCTGGGGAGCAGGCGAACTTCAGGACGACTGGTATGATGGAGTAAAAGTTTTAAAAAAATGCGATTTATCTCATAAGTCTGTAGCCCTGTTCGGTTGCGGCGACTCTGACTCGTATAGCGACACTTTCTGTGACGCAATAGGTATTCTTTATGAAGACTTGAAAGATACCCATTGTAAATTCTGTGGAGCAACAGACACTGCAGGCTACACATTCGACTCTTCTATCGCTGTTGTAGACGGCAAGTTTGTAGGGCTTCCGCTTGACGAAGTCAATGAAGACAATAAGACAGACGAACGTATCAGCGCATGGGTTGAACAAGTGAAACAAGAAATCAGCTAATTTTACCTTAACATAAAAAGAATACTTTGCATCATGGCAACTGAAAGAATCATCCCCGGCGAAATCCGGATTTTTCTTAATCACATTTATGAGTTTAAGAAAGGCGTACGCAACATGGTACTTTATACAATGAGTAAAGAGCACGAAGAATTTGCCATCCGCCGATTGAAAAATCAAAAGATCAGTTATATGATACAGGAAGTAGGCACCAATAAAATCAACCTGTTCTTTGGAAAGCCTGAATGTATGGAAGCCATGCGGCATATCATCATTCGCCCCTTAAATCAACTGACAGCCGAAGAAGACTTTATTTTGGGGGCCATGCTGGGATATGACCTCTGCCAGCAGTGCAAACGGTATTGCAGCAAAAAAGAAGGTATAAAGATGGCAGTTTAAGCAATAACCTTAGCATAAGTTTAGCTTTGTTTGTATGTAGTTTGTCTTGAGTCGGATCGTTTCTGAAAAGAGCAATTTCCTGATGGTAGATATATCCAAAAAGACTGGTTGTGAAGGAAACGATTCACTCAAATACAAACAAAAGCGATGATGAAATAAACAAGAAGGACAACTCTACACATTAACAACAGGCAAAGGTATATATCAGTAAAAATTACCACACTAATATATACCTTTGTCTTTTTTATTCTCTCAATACTTATCTTTCTTTTACTCTTTAGTCTCAAATTACCTACATATACTGAATTTAAGAAATAACTATGCCTAGTATTAGGTATTGCCACATTTTTTAACCTCATCTAACTTTGCAACCGATAAAATTATTAAAAAGATGAGAAAAATAACCGCAATCGTTATTCTATGTCTCCTGCCTTCTCTTTCAAATTCAGCACAGGAGACAAAAGAAATTTCCAAAAATAGTAATTCTTCTTCTACAGAAGATTATACTAAATTCCGTTTTGGTGGATATGGTGAAATGGTCGCTAATTTTAAAGATTATGGCATCAACCGTTTCTATGGAGGAAACGATGGTAATCCAAAGAAAAACAGGAATACCATTTCAATCCCCCGTTTCGTTTTAGCTTTTGATTATAAGTTTAATTCCAAATGGATACTCGGTGCAGAGATTGAGTTTGAATCCGGTGGAACAGGTACAGCTTTCGAATTAGAAAACACCGAAAACGGTGAATACGAAACCGAAGTTGAAAAAGGAGGAGAAGTGGCTATTGAGCAATTTCACATCACACGTTTGATTCATCGCTCCCTCAACGTGCGTGCCGGACATATTATTGTTCCGGTAGGACTGACCAACGCACACCATGAACCGATCAATTTCTTCGGAACTTCACGTCCGGAGGGTGAAACCACCCTTCTGCCCTCTACCTGGCATGAAAATGGTTTGGAAATCTTTGGTTCCTTTGGAAAAGGTTATGCCAGTTTTGACTACCAAGCTATGGTTGTAGCAGGTCTGAACCCTAACGGATTCGATCGCAATACATGGGTAGGCAGTGGTAAACAGGGAATTTTTGAAGAAGATAATTTCACTTCTCCCGCATATGTATTCCGCTTGGACTATAAAGGAGTTCCCGGCTTACGTGTAGGTGCCTCATTCTATTATTGCGCAGATGCAGGAGCCAATTCCGACAAGGAACAGACTTATTCAAGCTATGGAAAAATTCCGGTAAGAATCTTCACCGCAGATGCACAATATCGCAATAAATATGTAACGGCACGTGGTAATATTTTATATGGAAATTTAGGAAACTCTTTGGGAGTGAGCCAAGCAAATGTCAAGTTATCCAATAAATCACCGTACAGTCGTCTGGCACCGGTAGCTAAGAATGCTGTAAGCTATGCAGCAGAAGCCGGTATCAATATCCGCTCAGTCTTCGGAGGCAATAAAAAGATTCCGGTTATCTATCCATTTGCCCGCTATGAATACTACAATCCACAAGAAAAAGGAGAAAAAGGGCAAACGATGGAAAAACGCTGCCAAGTAAGTATGTGGACAGCGGGATTAAATTGGTATGCGTTGCCAAACTTAGTGATAAAAGCTGACTATGCCACCCGTCAGATTGGTACCAACAAAGTTTTTGGCGTTTCAAAAGCATATAACAGTGAAAACGAATTTTCCATTGGAATAGCCTATATAGGATGGTTTATCAAGAAATAACAAATAATCAATTATTTAATTTTTATATGATGAAAACAAAATTCTTTTATGTTGCAGCCCTCATATGGGGATTAGCATTTACAACTACTTCTTGTAGCAGTGACGATGACAACCCGACAGTAGATCCTGCTAACATCGATTACACTTCTGAAAACGCATCAAGCTGGCATAACTACATGAGAAATGTAGCAGCACTTTTAAAAACAGATGCAACCAATCTTTATAACGCATGGAACTCAAGTTATAAAGGAGGCGACAGTTATGCTTCTCTCTTTAAGGCTCATAACGGTTCTCCTTATGCAAGTGCATTGAGCTGTGTAGAAGAAATCGTAGATAAATGCGCGGAAATTGCCAACGAAGTCGGTACCGCCAAGATTGGTGATCCGTACAACTTATACAAAGCGGGAAATACAGAAGAAGCATTGTACGCTGTGGAATCCTGGTACAGCTGGCATTCACGTGATGATTATACAAACAACATTTACTCCATCCGGAATGCGTATTACGGTTCTTTAGACGGCAGTATAAATGCTAACTCTTTATCAACTGTAGTCGCCGGTGTTAATCCATCCTTAGATACTAATGTAAAGAATGCCATTCAAAAAGCGGCAAAAGCCATTCAGGATATTCCGCAACCTTTCCGTAATCATATACCCAGTAATGAAACAGTAGCAGCAATGGATGCTTGTGCCGAACTGGAAAGTATATTGAAGAATGACTTAAAATCTTATATTGCCAATAATGCCAACAACATCAATACCGACGCCGTACTGAATCCTGTGGTAATGCAATATGTAGATGCAGTAGTAGTACCTACCTATAAAAGCTTGAAAGAAAAGAACGATGCTCTCTACAATGCAGTAATAGCTCTTGCAGACAACCCGTCAAATAGCGCTTTCGATAAAGCCTGTGAAGCTTGGATCACCGCACGTGAGCCATGGGAAAAGAGCGAAGCCTTCTTGTTCGGTCCGGTAGACGAGATGGGACTTGATCCTAACATGGACAGCTGGCCTTTAGACCAGAATGCCATCGTGCAAATTCTGAATTCTCAAAGCTGGAGTGATCTTGAATGGAATGAAAATGATGATGAAGCCGCTGTTGAGTCGGCACAGAATGTACGCGGTTTCCACACATTAGAATTCCTTCTCTACAAAAACGGTGAACCACGTAAAGTACAATAAAGACTTATCTTAGCTAAGATATTATTGAGAAGTAAAGGTTGGAAGTCAATCATCCACCTTTACTTCTTTGGTATGTTTAAAACATATTATTGAAATAAAGTCAATAAACAATGAATCACTTTCTAAAATATTCATTCTCTATTTTTTGCCTGTTGGCATGCTCAGCCTGTGATGACGACGGAATTGGCGTATTGGATATCGAAATCCCGGAAGGCTATGCCCTGTCAGCCGGAACATCAACCATTTTCTTGAGTTCATCCGTTGCTTATGATACGCCTGCAGATTGGATAACAGGAGCATATGACGTACGCTTCACCCGAGGCGACAGGCTATATGACGATGTACGTACAAGCAACAACGGGCATGGTGGCGGTCTCGGACCTGTTTATGCCGGTTACTCGTGCGGCAGCTGCCACCGGAATGCAGGGCGCACTAAACCCTCTTTATGGACAGAGGGCGGATCGGGCAGCTATGGTTTCTCCTCCATGCTGGTTTACATATCCCGTAAGAACGGAGCTTTCTTTCAGGATTATGGCCGTGTGCTTCATGACCAGGCAATCTACGGAGTACAACCGGAAGGCAAACTATCCGTAGAATACACTTACGAAACATTTTCTTTCCCTGATGGAGAAGCCTACACGCTTTGCAAACCGCAGTATAGCATATCCGAATGGTATGCCGAAGAGATCAAACCGGAAGATTTGTTTTGCACCGTACGTATTCCATTACGTCACGTAGGTATGGGACAGATGATGGCATTAGATCCCATTGAAATTGAAGCACTCGCAGCAAAAAGCAATTATCCCGAATATGGAATCAGCGGACGATGTAATTACATCACCGAACGGGGAGTAAGATGTCTGGGATTGTCCGGCAACAAAGCCCAACATGCCGATTTAACGGTAGAGTTAGGATTCTCCAGTGATATGGGTGTTACCAACAGCCGCTATCCGGAAGAAATCTGCGAAGGACAAACGCAAGTCAACCAAGGCAGCATGATGGGACTTTCTTATGACCAGTTGGATGTCAGCACAGAAGAGATGGAAAATGTAGATCTCTATATGCAGAGTCTCGGCGTACCCGCCCGGCGTAATATAAACGATCCGCAAGTAATCAAAGGGGAACAAAACTTTTATAAAGCCAAATGTCATCTTTGTCATGTGACGACCCTGCATACCAAACCACGCGGTACTGTGTTATTAAACAATACCCAACTCCCGTGGCTGGGCGGTCAGACCATTCACCCTTATTCCGATTATCTGTTACACGACATGGGTTCGGAAATTATGGGAGTCGGCCTGAATGACAACTACGTAAGCGGCCTGGCACGTGGAAACGAATGGCGCACTACCCCTCTTTGGGGAATTGGCCTGCAAGAAAAGGTCAACGGGCATACTTATTTCCTACATGACGGCCGTGCCCGCAATCTGACAGAAGCTATCATGTGGCATGGCGGAGAAGGAGAAGCATCGAAGAACTTATTTAAAAACATGAGTAAAGAAGACCGCGATGCGCTGATCGCATTTTTAAATTCACTTTAAACTAAAAGTAGTATATACAAAGCAATTATGAAGAAATTTATAATCATTGCCATGCTGACTGCCATCATGCCTTTGGCTGCAATGGCGCAACATGAAGAAGATACAGAAAATGGTGTAGTATCATTGGCTGGAAGAGAAGGATTCACGATCGAAACCAAGAAGGGAGATTTCGTATTCAAACCCTATCTGCTCGTACAAACCAGTGCAAACTTCAATTGGTACGACGATGAAGGACTAGATAAGGCATATAATCAGGATAACATAGCCAACTCCGGTTTTTCCGTTCCTTACGCTGTACTCGGGTTCACCGGAAAGGCTTTCGATAAAATATCTTTCAACCTTTCCATCAATGCGGCAGCCAGCGGAGGCGCATTACTTCAACAGGCATGGTTTGATGTTCAGCTGAAAAAGCAATTTGCCATCCGGGTCGGTAAATTCAAGACTCCGTTCTCACATGCCTATCTGACAACACTGGGAGAAACATTGTTACCCAATTTACCAGTATCACTCACTGCTCCCGTTATCCTCCCCTACTCCTTGAATGCGGTAACACCTAACATTGGCACCGGATTCGATTTAGGGGTAGAGATTCACGGTTTAGTGGCTGACAAATTCGGGTATGAAATCGGTCTATTCAATGGTACGGGCGCTTCTGTCAACACCGCGACAAAGACATTCAGCGATGACTGGCACATTCCGTCTTTACTGTATGCCGGACGTTTCACTTATATGCCGAAGGGAGTGATGCCTGCCACACAGGGAAATCCGAACAGGCTGAATGAAGACAAAATTATGTTTGGTATTTCTACTTCTATTAATGTAGAAAGTGAAAATGAAAGTACCAATGATTATCGTGCGGGATTAGAGTTTGCAATGCTAAAAAACAAACTTTATCTGGGTGCTGAAGTTTATTATATGAATGTAGGTTTTACAAAAAGACAAAAGATTTCCGAGTCATATAATTACCTGGGCGGTTATGTACAAGGTGGTTATTTTATAGCTCCCCGCCTGCAGGCAGCCGCACGTTATGATTTCTTCAATCGTAACGGAATGGACACCAATGGTTTCCTGAATATGCCAGCCGTAGGCATGAACTATTTCTTCAAAAACTGCAACTTGAAGTTACAAGCTATGTACCAGTATATTGCCCGCAAAGGTCATGACACCCAACTCGATCGGGATAACGATGATTTAGGTTTGGCAGTACATTCGGCCAGTATTCTACTTCAATATACATTCTAAATAGCACAAGAAAGGATTTGTTTATGAAAAAATCATTCTTTTCGGTGGCTGTCTACTGTTATTGGCATATATCACGTCATGTGATGACGGACGTATTTATGAAAAAACAGAGACCCTGTCAGAAGAAGGACGCACATTGAGAATGAGCGGAAGAATCAGTGGTATCAATAAATGGCCCGATGGTTATAGTGTTGTAGTGGCAGGCTTCAGTGATGAGAGCGAGTATGCCGTTGTCACAAAAACAATTCCGGCGGTCGAAAATGATGAGATTCAGGTAACCATGACAGGAGTCAGTGACAAAGTAACCACTATTGAGTTATGCGTTATTAATAGATTAAGAAAACGAGTAATCAGCTTTCGGTCAATGGACGATCTTACGGCAGTTGACGACACTATTCTTATGGATGTGGGAACTGTGGATGCAGGTATGTATCATGGCATTCAGGAAAAAGTATTTAATACTACATGTGCCCACTGTCATGGTGGAGGTAGTTCGGCAGCAGGCAACCTGTATCTGACAGAGGGCAAAAGCTATGAGGCACTCGTCAACCATCCGTCAAAGAAAGTAGACGGTATGTTACTTGTCAAGCCAGGCAGTGCACAAGAAAGTGTATTGCATACATTATTGAATACCACTATTAGTTCAACTTGGGGATACGATCACTCTAAAGAAATACTGTCATCCCCTATTTTGACCCTTATTGACGATTGGATCAATAACGGCGCACAAGAATAAATAGTTATTATACAATTGATATGAACAACAAAAAACAACAGAATATTCAGTCTGAAAAGACACTAACAGAGATTTTTAAATACAATGCAGGAGGAGAAGCTTCAGAGTATCACATCATCATTCATTCTACTAAACCGGAAGATACATACGAAGAACAACTGAATGCAGTATTAAACACTTACGACTATTTACTTACCCAAGAACTGAAAGGAGCAGTCGCCATCCTCAAACGCTATTTCTTAAGTGACGCCGCCAATCAGGCAGATACACTATTGGCATTGACAACTGAAGGTTCGGGCTGCACACTTTCCATTGTGGAACAGCCCCCGCTGGACGGAACCAAGATTGCCTTATGGGTCTATCTGTTGACTGACGTACAGACGCAAGTCCTGCATAACGGGCTTTTCGAGGTGAAGCACAGTGCCTACCGCCACTTTTGGGGTGGTAGCGCATTCAATCGTGCCGCCAATTCGGAATACCAGACCCGCCTGTTATTGAACGACTATGTGATGCAACTCATGGAGCAAGGTTGCAGACTGGCGGACAATTGTATCCGCACATGGTTCTTTGTACAAAATGTAGACGTGAATTATGCCGGAGTAGTGAAAGCGCGTAATGAAGTTTTCGTTACCCAAAACCTGACAGAAAAAACACATTACATTTCCAGCACCGGTATCGGCGGTCGCCATGCCGATCCGAAAGTACTGGTACAAATGGATACTTATGCCGTAGCAGGATTACAACCGGAACAGATTCATTTTCTCTATGCACCTACCCACCTGAATCCGACTTATGAATATGGAGTAAGTTTTGAACGTGGCACGTATGTAGATTATGGCGACCGCCGCCAGATATTTATTTCGGGTACGGCAAGCATCAACAACAAAGGCGAAGTGGTATATCCCGGCAACATTCGCAAACAGACAGAACGGATGTGGGAAAATGTGGAAACCCTGCTAAAAGAAGCAGAATGCACTTTTGAAAATTTGGGACAAATGATTGTATATTTGCGTGATATAGCCGACTATGCAGTCGTTAAAGCAATGTATGACCAACGTTTCCCGCACACTCCCAAAGTATTTGTTCATGCTCCGGTATGTCGCCCCGGATGGTTGATTGAGATGGAATGTATGGGAGTGAAAGAATGTAAGAACAAGGGGTACGCTCCATTTTAAATCATAAAAGATTATACCGTTGAAAAGGTTACTTATTATCTTATATATCTGTCTGGTGGGACTACTCGCTGCAGCTACTTTTGTAGAGCAAGCGTATGGGACAGATTTTGTAGAGAGAAATATATATCATACATGCTGGTTTTGTTGTTTGTGGGGAGTTATTGCCGCAATTGCACTTGTTGCTCTCATCCGACGTGCTTTATGGCGACGGTTCCCCATATTGTTGTTTCATGGCTCCCTCCTCGTTATCCTGGTGGGGGCCATGATTACGTTTACCGGCAGTAAAAAAGGATACGTACATTTACTGCCGGGAGTGACGGCAGGTAGTTTTCAGGAGTCGGAAAGCGGAAGAGAAGCAGACCTGCCATTCACAATACAGCTGGATAGTTTTCGTATAGCATACTATCCCGGAACTGAAGCTCCGGCAGACTACATCAGTTATATCACCTACTCTCTTCCCGGACAAAAAGATGTTCTGTCACACGAACAGATTTCAATGAACCGTATATTTACATTACAAGGTTTCCGTTTCTATCAGTCATCTTTCGATGATGATGGAAAAGGGAGTTGGCTGACTGTCAATTATGACCCGTGGGGTACGGGAGTTACGTATGCAGGATATGTTCTGCTCGGTATCTCCATGATCTGGTTATTATTTTCCCGCTATGGCGATTTCCGACGCCTGCTAAGTCACCCGCTACTGAAAAAAGGAGGTGTATTTCTATTGTTCCTCTTCTGTCTTGCAGGTAGTATGCAAGCACAAAAAAAACTTCTCCCGGCACTGAAACGGGTACAAGCAGACAGTTTGGCACAAGAACAGGTCATTTATCACGACCGAGTAGTACCATTCAATACATTGGCGCGCGATTTCATTCAGAAATTGACAGGCAAAGCTTCATATAAAGGTTTGACGCCTGAACAGGTAATTGGTGGCTGGCTACTCTATCCGGAAGTATGGAGAAATGAACCATTGATATACATCAAAAATACAGAGTTGCAGCATTTGCTAAACTTACAGACACCTTACGCCCGATTAACCGATTTATTTGACGGTCCGGTCTACCGTCTTCAGAAAACCTGGCAACAAGAACAGGGAAAAGGTAGCAAACTCGCCAAAGCCATCCAAGAAACGGACGAAAAAGTGGGATTGATCCTGATGCTGGAAAAAGGAACATTCATTCAGCCATTACCCACTGATGGCAGCGTGCAACCACTCTCCGAACTGGAAATAAAAGCCGAACTACTCTACAACCGGATTCCGTTCAGCAAGATTCTTTTTATGATTAATCTATCATTGGGAGTATTGTCTTTCCTGCTTCTGCTTCAGTACAGCCTGCGAAGAAGGGTACTCTCACCGAAAGCCAAAGCGATTACCCGCACAGCAGGAGCGTTCTTTTCTGTTGCGCTCTATCTTGCTTTCATATTCCATTTAGCAGGATATTGCCTACGTTGGTATATTGGCGGACGCATTCCACTTAGCAACGGTTACGAAACCATGCAGTTTATGGCACTCTGCATCCTCTTGGTAGCCTGCCTGCTCCATCGAAGATTCTCATTCGTACTTCCATTCGGATTCTTGCTCTCCGGCTTTGCGTTGTTAGTCTCTTATCTGGGACAAATGAATCCGCAGATAACGCCATTAATGCCGGTGCTCGTCTCTCCGTGGTTAAGCATTCATGTTTCATTGATTATGATGTCTTATGCCCTATTGGCATTTATCATGCTAAACGGAATACTGGCATTATGTCTCCGAAAAAAAGAGCCGGAAAACAATGTCTCTGAAAATGACGACAGACAAGATAACCGGATAGAACAGTTGACGCTAGTCAGCCGTTTGCTACTCTATCCTGCGACGTTCTTTTTAGGGGCAGGCATCTTTTTGGGAGCAGTCTGGGCAAACGTTTCCTGGGGAAGATACTGGGCGTGGGACCCGAAAGAAGTATGGGCGCTGATTACCTTCCTTGTATATGGAGCAGCCTTCCATTCACAAAGCCTGCGCATTTTCCGCAAGCCTTTATTTTTCCATATTTATATGATTCTTGCTTTCCTTACAGTCTTAATGACTTATTTCGGAGTGAATTATGTTCTTGGCGGGATGCATAGTTATGCAAACTCCTGAACCACCATACATAAGAATCGGCCGAAGTGATTCACCCGCATTTCTTTTATTTGGTTGTTAAGTTGAAAAAACATTAATGTATTCATTTTGGAATATGAATAGATGATGTATTCTAAAAGAGGTAAAGAGGGTGCACTTCACAAAAGGATACCCTCTTTTACCCATCCAGTTTCACACACGTGCGTGCACCTCATGTTTCAACCACGCACCCGGCAGCATTTCTTTTTCACCTTTTTCATTCACCAGTTCCATCTGCAATACACCTCCGTTACAATCGAAGTAACGAACCTCTATCGGATGCAATCCGGCTTTCAATGCCTTCTGCACAATAATCTCTACCGATGAGTGTGCACCGTCATTATCTCCCAGCAATTCACCGTCAAGCGTCAATGTACTACCGTCATCCGATAGAAGGGCAAAGGTGTAAATACCATCAGCGGGAACTTCCAGATAACCGGTCATCACCAAGCCGATATTTCCTTTCACCTCTTCGGGGATAGATACCGATTCTACCACATATTCCCCTTTTACCGGAGCCGCGTCAATATCTGCACAAAGATTACCGCGGAAGTCATGCCATACAGCTTTCAAGCCGGGCTGCAAGGCAGCCGGAGCAGTCACCGCCTCCGCATAAGGAGCCTTTACATATTTAGTATGTGCCACATCCGAAGGAGAACCGTCCGGACGGAACGTGCGGAAAGCGAAATCGGTAGTCTCCGTCACGTCCAGAGCACCATTATAAAGAGTAGACTCTTTGGTAGGCATACTGCCGTCTGTCGTATAGCGTATTTCAGTACCGGGCAACGGGCAAGTCAAGTCAATCGTTGTTTCATCAATAAATGCATTCACTTTATAGAATCCCTGTAAATCAGGCACACGATAATTTACCCTCATCACATCCATCCGTTTAAACTGCGGAACAAGCTGACGATAAAACTCTTCGAGGCTTGGTTTAACAGCCGGTTCTACCCAGGCTATTTCGCTCAATGCAATCATGCGGGGAACGATCAGGTATTCAATGCGCTTCATTGTCGGAATCCATTCAGACCAGAGATTAGCCTGTACACCCCAAATATATTTCTTCTGTTCGGGTGATAATCTATCATCCGAACACGGATCGTATGCCAGTATTTTCTTCACTGAATTCTGATCCTGCGCATAATCGAAATAGAAATATTCATTCGGACAAGCAATCACTTTCTGCTTTTGCGCGGTCGCCGTAGGCAACGCGTCTTTCGCCCAACTTCTCCACCATGTAATAGCAGCATCGGAAGATAATCCGTCGGCTACCACTTCATCCCAGCCGATGAGTCTCTTTCCGTTGGCGAGGAAGAATTTCTCCATGTCACGTACAAACCATGCCTGAAGTTCTTCTACCGAACCCAGCTTCTCCGTACGGATACGTTTCTGACAGAGAGGGCATTTCTTCCAGTTGGCTTTTTCCACTTCATCACCACCCATGTGCACATATTCATAAGGGAAAAGCTCGAAAACTTCTTTGAACACATTCCGGCAGAATTCCAGCGTCGCGTCTTTACCCGGACAGATAGGAGAAGAGAAGATTTCTCCCCATCCGATTAGTCCGTCGCATGCCAACTCCGGATATTGACTGATAGCCGCGAGGAAATGTCCCGGCATATCAATCTCGGGAATGACATCAATTCCTCTTTGCGTAGCATAGGCTACTATTTCTTTGATATCATCATGAGTGTAATAACCTCCATACAGCGTATCTCCTTCCACAATGCGTATCTTATCTTCCGGAATCAGGAAATCGGTATTATCTTCCTCTTTCGCACGTGCCATGCAGGTACGGTCGTGCTTATTAAACTTACGCCAAGCTCCTTTTTCGGTAAGCAGCGGGTATTTCTCAATCTCTATACGCCAGCCCTGATCGTCAGACAAATGCCAGTGGAATTTATTGAGTTTATACAAAGACATCAGATCCAATACATGCTTTACCTCATCTTTATTCCAGAAATGACGGGAAGCATCCAGCATAAATCCACGCCATTCAAAACGAGGTGCGTCTTCTATTTGCACGACAGGGATTGAATAAGTTTGTTTCTCTCCCTGCACTTCTATCGCTGCAGGAAGCAGCTGGCGAATAGTAGTAATCGCAGAAATGATACCCGAATAGTCATTAGCCTCTACCCGGATATATTCCGGCGTAGACTGAAGTTTATAAGAACCGGGCTTGCCACCGGTATCTTTCAACTGAAAATACATATCTACCTGATTCTTATCTGTAGTAACCTCCACAGAAGACGATATGACATTGCGGAGAATCTCCTGCAAATACCCGACTGCCGGAAACAACGACTGATCGGAAACTCCAATCTTCATTCCGTCTTTTAAAACAAACGAGCCCGACTGCTCGGTCAGACTAACGGGGGTAGGTAGGATTGCAATCTCTTGCTTGACGGTGGGCGTACAAGAAGAAAAAACACAAGCTGATACAATGAGTAAAGAACTACTTAGTTTTTTGAACATGCGGTTAACTATTTAATAAATGATTTGTCCTGTCTTTAATTGACCATCTATATATAATACAACTAAAACATAGAAACTACTAAAAACCCGGAAAAAGTTTTTTTGCGACTTGACGTCACAGACTCCTATAAATGTTTATCTTTGCTAGCCAATCGCAATCAAACAATTAATTATAAAGAGTCACTTCAATGTCAAGAGAGAACATCTTAATCAAAACCTCATGGATTAGCACCATTGGCAATGCAATCCTGTCCGCATCAAAAATCATCATCGGTTTATGGGCCGGTAGTTTGGCGGTAGTGGGCGACGGTATCGACTCGGCAACCGACGTCGTTATCTCTATCGTTATGATTTTTACGGCACGCCTCATCAACCGTCCTCCTTCAAAGAAATATGTATTTGGTTATGAGAAAGCGGAAGGCATCGCGACAAAGATTCTGTCACTGGTGATATTTTATGCCGGTATGCAAATGCTGATATCTTCCATTCAAAGCATCTTTTCAGATGAAGTGAAAGAGATACCATCGGCTATCGCTATCTATGTGACTATATTCTCTATTGTCGGCAAACTGATGCTGGCTTCGTACCAGTACAAACAGGGAAAGAAAATAGACAGTTCCATGCTGACGGCGAATGCGATAAATATGCGTAATGATGTTGTCATCTCGGCCGGAGTTTTATTAGGGTTGATTTTTACTTTTATATTCAAATTGCCGATACTCGATTCGATAACGGGATTGATAATCAGCCTCTTTATCATCAAGTCGTCCATTGGTATTTTTCTCGACTCGAATGTGGAGCTTATGGATGGCGTGAAGGATGTCAATGTGTATAATAAGATATTCGAAGCTGTCGAGAAAGTGCCGGGAGCAAGTAATCCGCACCGGGTCAGGTCGAGAATGATAGGAAACCGGTATATAATTACGCTCGATATAGAGGTGAATCCGCAGATAACGATTACACAAGCGCATGAGATTGCCGGGGCGGTGGAGAAAAGTATTGAAAGCTCGATAGATAATGTCTATGATATTCTGGTGCATGTGGAACCTGCCGGGGAGTGTCAGACGGATGAGAAATTCGGGGTAGACAAGGATATGGTGTGACACGTGAAAATCTTCGGCAACAAAGAAAGCTATTCCGCTTCTTTTTCTTAACTTTGCATTCATCGTTCACATTTTAATAAAAATTTGATATGGAAGAAGGAACATTCAGGCGCTATCCTATCGGGATACAGGATTTTGAAGATTTGCGCAATAATGATTACATATATGTTGATAAGACTGCACTGATTTATCAACTCGTCAATACAAATAAGATTTATTTCCTGAGTCGTCCCCGTCGTTTCGGGAAAAGTCTGCTTGTCTCTACGCTCGAAGCCTATTTTCTGGGAAAGAAAGAACTTTTCAACGGACTGGACATGGAGCAGTTAGAGAAAGACTGGACAGTGTATCCGGTGCTACATATCGACTTTAGCGGCAGTAAATATATGGAAGCAGAGTCACTTCGCGCATCTATCAATGTTCAGCTGTTACTTTGGGAAAACGTCTACGGACGTCAGGAAGGCGAAGACACATTTAGTTTACGTCTGGAAGGTATCATCCGCCGCGCTTATGAGCAAACCGGGCAGCAGGTTGTCGTATTAGTGGACGAATATGACGCCCCGATGCTGGACAGTAACAATAACCATGAGTTGCAGCATGAGATTCGTGGTATCATGCGCGACTTCTTCAGCCCCTTAAAAAAGTCAGGTAAATATCTTCGCTTCCTCTTCCTGACGGGCATCAGCAAATTCAGCCAGATGAGCATATTCAGCGAACTTAACAATCTTCAGAACGTCAGCATGAGCGATAATTACAGCACTATCTGCGGTATCACCGAACAGGAACTGCTGACACAGATGAAAATTGATGTCGAACAGATGGCACAAGCCAACGATGAAACGTATGAAGAGGCGTGTGCCCACTTGAAGAAGCAATATGACGGATATCATTTCAGTAAATCCTGTGTGGATGTGTACAATCCTTTCAGCCTGATTAATGCTTTTGCCCAAAAGAGTTATGAGAACTACTGGTTTTCTACCGGTACCCCTACCTTTCTGATAGAACTCCTGCAACAAATGAACTTTGATATCCGTCTGCTCGACCGTATGGACGCCAAGCCGGAAGACTTCGACAAGGCTACGGATTGTCTCACCGACCCAATTCCGGTGCTCTACCAAAGCGGTTATCTCACAATCAAGTCGTACGATGCTTTCTTTCGTACCTATACATTAGGCTACCCGAACGAGGAAGTAAGAATCGGCTTTATCGAGTCGCTCATCCCTTCTTATCTTTACCAACCTACGCGCGAAAGCAACTTTTATGTAGTGTCCTTTGTGCGTGATTTAATGAAAGGAAACCTTGAATCTTGCCTTGAACGCACCCGGTCTTTCTTCGCCTCTATTCCGAACGACCTAAACAACAAAGAGGAAAAACATTATCAAACTATATTCTATCTTCTGTTCCGCTTGATGGGACAATATGTGGATACCGAAGTCAAAAGCGCTGTCGGACGGGCGGACGTGGTTATCAAAATGCAGGATGCTATTTATATACTTGAATTTAAAATGAACGGCACCGCAGAAGAGGCTTTAGCGCAGATTAACAGCAAAGGGTATGCGATTCCTTATGAGGCAGACCACCGGAAAGTGGTGAAGGTCGGCATCAACTTCGACAGTACCACGAGAACGATTGGAGACTGGAAAATCGAAACGGATTAACAGCGTACGCCACTTGCTTGAAGTAGACAAGGATATGATGTGACACATGAAAAAGGCAGCAGTTGCTCTCGTCTGTGAGTAACTGCTGCCTTTTTGCGTGTTCTGTGCTGTCGTAGCCGGGAAATTAGGGTGTATTGCCACAGCTTGCTGTGGTGCGTTTCCCTAACTTGTTGTGGCATGCTCCCCTTGCCTGCTGTGGCATGCTTCCCTAGCCTGCTGCGGCACGTCTCCCCAGCCTACTGCGGCACACATCCCTTTCCGCCGTTCCGGTTTTACGTATTCAATAGGCTGTTGCTTTGATACGCAGCTTGATGGCATTTTCGGCTGTATCCAGTACCAGTTCGCAGTTTTCAGAGGTTACAGAACTACCGGTGACGTCCATTTCCAATGAGGTGATTTTCTCAAGATCGAGTTGGGTTAAGGTGTATCCGTCTCCTTTCACCACCGTGAATCCACCTTCGGGAAAATGGGATGGCCGCATCTTCCATTGAGCCACAAACGTCAGTTTGTCCTTGTCAAGGGTGATTTTCTCTACCGGTGTAGAGTTGTCTTTGTCGTCGCCGCCGCAGGCGGTTACCAACGTTGCTGCCACAAGGCAGAGGAAAAAGATTCTTAGTTGTTTCATGCGTCTTTCTGTTTTCTTTAAAAGGGTAAATTATGAAAGGCTGCCGCCTTTTTTGTTTGCCATGAGGGCGGATGCGCTGTCTGCAGCCGGACTGTCCGTCCTCATTCGTGACCTGCTTCTTTATGCAGCCGGGTCGGGGGCTTCACCTCCTCCGGGGATTTCAGGGTCGGGCGCTTCGCCGCCGCCACCGCCGCCACCCGCGTTTTCGTCACCCAGCAGAATCGGGAAACGGTAAGAGCGTGGCGTTTTCAATGCCTTGTTGCTTCCGCTATATTGTGTCGTGATGCTTAGCGCATAGAGCTTTCCGGCTTCTATGGCAGGTAGCATGATGGTGAGTTGTGACGGTGCGTTGTGAACGATGACGGACACTTTCAACGGGACGGCTCCCTCTTCGTCTTTGGTGAGATAGATGCCGACCGAAGGGTCGTCACCGAGGATTTTAATGTTGCTTCCGCTGATAACGGCAGGACCGCCGGAAGTGATGACCTGGCTGATACTCTTCGTCACGGAGTCGGTGATGGAGTTGATGACCGGCCCCGTCTGTGCCAGCCCGTTGCAGATTACTTTTACGGCTTTGAGCTGGTCGCGCAGCAGTTGTCCCGGTGTGTAGGACACACCGAGCGAGTGCTTCGTGGCGTCAAACTGGGCGTTCTCCCCGAGGAACGAACCGCGTACGGTGACAATGTACTGTCCCACACCGTCTACCACGCTCTTCCCTTCGGCGATGGCTTCCACCTTCTTCTGGTCGGCAAGGTCGAGGATGTTCTCGATGGTTTCCTGCCGGTACTCGGTACGCTCCTTGATGATGCGTGCTGCGATTTCTTTGTTGTGCAGACTGCCTGTGATGCGTGCGCGTCCGGTGTAGTCGCCTTTTTGTTCGGTCATGATGTTGTCGTAAAGGTCAACATTGAGCGTGATTTTTTCGTTTGTTGCCATGATAATGATTGTTTTAAGGAAAGTGAATATCTATTTATTAGTTACGTTCTGTGCTGCTTGTCATTTCGCACGTATCTTGATAGCATTACCGTCCAGATAAAGTTCGAAATAACTGTCATAATATGTCATGCCCCCAGTAGTATTAGTCATCAGATGGAACTTCATAAGATCACTGTCAGTCAAGGTGTAGCTGTCGGTTCCCTTAACAACGGTTTCGGCTCCTGGCCGGACAGTGGAACTACTCAACACGTAATCATATAGATCTAATTTAAAATCAGAATCCGCCGGAAGTTCGTTTTCAACCGTAACGGTGGGGATGGTCACTTGATTGCCATTAATCGCAGCTTGCAGACAGAGGCTCCGTTCACTCTCATACGTTCCCTCCTCCCTTGCTTTTATTTTTCCGCCTTTCAGTTGCAGTATTCCTGTAGGGGCAACAAGCACTTCCTGCCCCTTTATGCTTTTGGAGATTTCAGCATCGCCTTCCATAATGAGCGTGGCATTATCACCGACAGAGATACCAATTAGCTGGTCATCAACAAACCCATCGCCGGAATATAGTTCGAAGCCGTTACCCAGCGTTAGTTTGCAAGACGCCCTAACAAATATGCAGGCGACATCAGCTGAATGGGCAGCAGCATTTCCATAAATGTTGAGGTTGGTCAGCTTCAATGACGCGCCGTTTGTAAGCTCAAAAAGGCTTTTGTCGCTAGCGGTACGGGAAATATTATAATTATCGCCGCTGATAGGATTATTTCCGCCGTCGATAGCAATGTGTTTGCCGTCTATTGAAAAGGCAAAATGCTCTGCATCCGCAGCAACCTCAAAGCCTTTACCGAGGATGATTTGTGTTGGTGCATCCGCAGTGCCGTCTGCCGTTTCAATAGCGGTTTTCAGTTCGGCTGCGGTAGTGACAAGCGTCTTGTTGCTGACCGTCACAAGGCAGGTGGCGGACTTTTCGCGTGCGGTGGCGGTGATGGTAGCTGTTCCTTCAGCTACGGCGGTCACCAGTCCGTCTTTACTTACGGTGGCTACGGAAGTTTTGTCACTGCTCCATACTACGGATTCGGCAGTCACCCGGTCGGGGACAATGGTGGGAACCAGCGTTTCGGTCGCTCCCGATTTCAGGGTCAGAGTCTCATGATTGAGGGTGATGCTCTCTACGGGCACAGAGTTGTCGTCATTGTTGTCGTCGCCACAGGCGGTTGCCAACGTTGCTGCCATAAGGCAGAGGAAAAAGATTCTTAGTTGTTTCATACTTCTTTTGTCTTTCTAAAAGGGTGAATAAATCGTGTTCTCTTTTCGGACAAAAGTAATATGCAACAACGAAAAGGTATAGCCAAAATCCTGCATTGTATAGCCAAAATCCTGCAAATCTTGCAGGATTGCCGGAAATTCCATTGTTCGGAGAAACTTCTACCTATGCATTGATGGAAACAACAGCATTTGATGATAAAAGAGTATCGCCTTCTCCTTTAAGGTACAGACTTTTGTCGGCGGAACTCGGTAGGAGTCATTTTTACCAATTCGCGGAAATTGCGGTTGAAGGTGCGCATTGCCTTGAAGCCCGACGCTCCGGCAATGTCTTCAATTGTGTGGTTCGCGTAGTCCGGAAGCAGGAGCAAGTCCATGGCATGACGGATGCGCAGGCGGAGAAGATAATTTTGCAAGGTCAGTCCTGTGGCACGCCCCACAGCGGCGGAGAGATTACGCTCGTTTGTGCCAAGAGCTTTAATCAGGTCGTCACGCTTGAAGTTGTAGTCGAGGTACGGTTGTTCTTTCTGCAGATAGGCTTCGAGCTCTTCAAACAAGTGGTTGCTATCGCCGGATTGCAGGTAACAGATGAGGTCGCCCATATCGGCTTCGAGCGGTGGTTGGGACAGTTTTCCATCCTGTTCGACGATAAAACGGCGTAGCATCTCGTAAGTGTAATGATAGTTAGTGTACAGCCATGCAAAAGCAGGATAGAAAACCACGATAAGGAAACTGAAACTAAACTCGGGTATCGGTCCCGGACAGACAAGTAAAACCCATGCGCCAATGCCGATACTCAACGCATAAAGGAAAGCGCGCATCGTCCACCGGAGTTCCAGTTTTGAGATACACTCTCCGGTCAATTCTTTTAAATGCGTGATGTAGCGGTGTTTTTTACGGAAAAAGAGGCGGACGTAAACGAACAGTTGTACGGTATAGGTGACACCGAACAAGGTCCGCACTGCCAACGGGAGATTGTGAACGACACACGCACGCCATTCTGCTAAAGAATATACACAGACGTCCGCTTCAATGCAGCAACTCACCACATACAGCAGAATGAAAACGAGCGAAGGCGCCGCATGCTTCATCACATTGGCAAAAGTGACGTATCTGCTGTCGAACAGCAATATCAACATAAACGTGAACATCAACGCCTGCGAAGAAGCAAGCACCAACACCAATATTGAGAATAAGTCCAACGACCGGTATACGCCGAACCCGTCAACCAGCAACTCCGCCAAATGACCGGCAGCGATAATGAGAGAAGCAGCGATGAAGAAATGGCATGCACGCCTGTATTTGGGATTAATGGCGTGCGCCATCTGCTTGAAGCAGACAAGACCGAAAGATATAGACAGACATATTCCGATAATAATGCCGTTTGTTAGTGTGTGTAAAGCCGGTATATCCATTGCTTAGCATTTATTTTCCCGACAAAGTTAATGAATCTTGACGAGAAACCGACTAGTTACACCCTGTAAAACTCGACAAGTCTGCAAAATCGTATAGAAACAACCTAATAGCTAATCTTCACTCCGGCAAAGAAACTTCTCGGCAGAGAAGGCCCGTAAATATAGCCGGAATCCCGATTAGCTCCTCTATCAAAGTCCTTCTGATAAGACTCAAAGAGGTTCTGAACTCCGCCGTTTAGTTGCAAATCGACTGTTTTGTATAGCTTGAAGTCATAAGCCAGTTTCACTCCCAAATCGAAGAAACGGGGTGTACGGATGGCTTCCGCCTTTCGTTCGGGCATTGCGCCCAGTTCGGCGTTCTCGGCGGTGATATCCATGCGTTGCACTAACATTCTCCCGGTATAAGTTCCTGACAGGGCAATGGATAAAGGTTTGATGGGAGTATAAGTAGCTGTGAAGTAACCATATGTATCGGGAGTACGGAAAATTTTCTTTTCTGCCGGTGCGTCGTCATGCCATTTATGAGGTTCATCGTATCGGCTGCGTTGCAAAGTGAGTCCCGCTTGTATTTGCAGGATGGAAAGATAAGCCACTTTGCCCTCCAGCGTTAGCCCCATCACTTTCGCGCCGGGACCGTTACTGCGTGGTTTTACCAATATCCCATCGCCACGGTCATAAGGTTCGCCCAACACGAAGACATCTGTCAGTCTTGTATAAAAGCCCTCGATCAAGAAATTCGTCTGGAATACTCCGAAACGGTGATACATATCTGCGGACGCACTGAAACTTTGGGATTTCTCTTCTTTCAAGTTCTTCGCACGCTCAATCATTGCCACTGTTCCGCCCACATTTTCAATATGCATATCTTCATCAAAAGCCTGCGGAGCACGGAATCCGGATGAATAGCTCAAACGCAGGTTTATATTCTGTGTCGGGTTGAAACGCAAGTTGGCACGGGGGCTAAAGATGACATTATCTACCATGTTATGCTTATCCAGACGACCACCGATCAGAATGCCCCAACGGTCGTTCTTCCACTCGTTCTGCAGAAAAGCACTGTAAATATTTACCGTCTGATCCGTGTGGCGGTCATATCCCCACATATTATCTTTCAGACGATCACGGTTATATTCAAGTCCTGCCGTGAGGTCAGAAGGCATAAAAAAACACTTATCAAACGTATGTACATACTGCGCGCCGCCCATAGCGGTTAAATCCGTTGTTTTTCCATAGGCTTTCAGAGGATCGTTACCCGGTCCGTAATAACTGTCCCGATCTGTATTGGCGGCTGACGCAAAGATACTTAGACGGTTCTTTTCATCTGGCGAGAAATAATCGAACTTCAAACTTCCACCATCAATCGAATGTTGCAACTGCTCTGCAATATGGGCTTCGTGAGGAGGACGGTCCAACATATCCCCTCCCCGACGGAATTCCTGCATGTGGTGATATTCGAAGGTTAGTTTGGAGTAAGTGCTTGTTTTCAGATAAGAGCGGAAGCCCACTGTCTGATTCTTCAATTTAGGTAGTTCGGTGAATCCGTCTCCGTCATAATCATATCCGGACCGGTGACGGTTCTGACCAAAGATATACAGTCCGGCACGATGATCGTCCGTCACTAATGAAGCATTCAGGGAGGTATTGTTATCGAATGAGGAGCCGCCCCCTAAAGCAGTAAGGGTGTGCGACAGCTGGCCGGAATTGCGCAAAGGCTCTTTGGTGATTATATTGATGGTTCCTGCAATGGCCGAAGAGCCGAACAAGGCGGAACCTCCCCCACGCATCACTTCTACGCGTTCAATCATGCTGGCGGGAATCTGTTCCAGGCCATACACTCCGGAAAGGGCACTGAATACGGGACGGGAATCTATCAAAATCTGCGTATACGGTCCGTCCAGTCCATTGATGCGGACTTGCTGGAAACCACAATTCTGGCAGTTTGTCTCTACACGTACACCGGGCTGAAAGTTCAGCCCTTGCGATAAAGTGGAAGAGTTAGTCGTTTCAAATAGCTTCAGATCGACGACATTTACCAAAGTAGGAGCCAAACGGCGCGTCGTTTCACTGCGGTTGGCGGAAACCACTACCCCATCCAAAGCAATCGCGTCCTCTTCTATTTCAAAATCCTCTTCCAGTGTCTTTCCTTTTTTCAGAGTCACGTTGCGGGTCACGGTCTTGTAGCCGACCGAGCTAACCTCCAGTATAAAGTTACCTTCCGGCAAATTCTTCAAAAAATAATGTCCGGTAGCGTCGGTCACGGTTCCTATCGTTGTTCCTTTCAGTGCAATGGTGATGTAAGGAAGGTGCTCTTTCGTTTTCTTATCCAGTACATGGCCTATGATGTTCGCATCGGATTTTTTCAGTTCAGGGTAGTCCGGATGTTCAGCCAATGCGTATGACAGGACACAATACAGGCCGGCCAGGACTAAAAGATATTTCTTCATTGTCGTTAGTCTTTTAATGTTTAAAATCAAAAATAATAATAAGGGAAAGGGAAGCAGCGATCATTAATCGTTGTTCCTAACTGATGAATACTGTTCCCGAAAAGATAGACTAAGCGACAGGAGGTGCTCTAAGAGATATGACGCCCGGACAAGAACGGTGATATGGCTCAACTTGCGGGCGGATAAACAGGATACATAATAGAGATAAAGCAGCGACCGCGAATGTAGGTATTAATCCGCTGTCTGTCACCAATACATGATTCAACAGGTGAATGAGTTGGAATTCAACCGTCGTATGGCTATGTTCACTGCCTTTTTTAAATGGATGCGAATGGACAATCGTTACCCCGTTTACTACATGGGAGTGAGTAAATAAAGTGATTCCTGCCATGTACGAGATAAACAGTACAGGCAAAAACCACTTCATTATATGTAGGTACAATTGTTTCATCCGGTAATCTTGCACATCTATTCTGTGCAGTAAAGTCAGGGTTTAGTTTGTTTTTTTGCAAAGATAAGGATTGTCTCCATGCAAAACAATCCCTATTTATAACGATTTTAAATCTTAACCGAATCTTAATAACTGATCTTCACCCCGGCAAAGAAGCTTCTCGGAAGTGACGGACCATAGATATAGCCGGAGTCACGGTCAGCTCCTTTATCGAAGTCGTCCTGATAGGCATTGAAAATATTCTGTATGCCGGCATTCAACTGGAGGTTCATCGACTTGTAAAGTTTGAAGTCATAAGCAGCTTTCAAACCGATATCGAAAAAGTCTTTGGTATTCACCGTTATCGGATTTTCAAGGAATCCCGGAACCGGCTCGTGGGGAACCAGCATCGAACCGGTATAGGTACCGGAAAGAGCGATAGATAACGGTTTTATCGGGGTGTAGGTTGCTGTAAAATAGCCGTAAGTATTTGGCGTACGCATCATTTTCTTCACCGCCGGAGCTTCTTTGTTCCAGATGTGCGGTTTGCTGTAATGGCTCTGTTGCAGAGTGACTCCCGCCTGAACTTGGATTTTATTCAGGTAAGCCATCTTTCCTTCCAGTGTCAATCCCAGAACTTGCGCTCCTGATGCATTGTGACGGGTACGTGTCAGAATTCCATCCACTACCTCTCCGTCGGTAAGGGCAAAAACATCCGACAACTTTGTATAGAATCCTTCTACCAGGAAGTTAACCTGAAACGCACCAAAACGATGATAAATATCTGCCGAAGCACTCAAGCTCTGTGATCTTTCTTCTTTCAGATTATCCGCCAGTTCAACCATCGCTACATTACCGCCTACATTTTCCACATGCAAATCTTCGTCGAAAGCCTGCGGAGCACGGAAGCCGGATGAGTAACTAAAACGAAGATTGATGTTTTCTGTCGGATTATAACGCAAGTTGGCACGCGGACTGAATATCACATGGTCAATCAGATTATGCTTATCCAAACGGCCGCCAATCAGGAATCCCCAATGATCATTTTTCCATTCGTTCTGAAGGAAAGCACTACCGATATTCACTTTCTGGTCTACCGTGCGGTTGTATCCCCACATGTTATCTTCCAGTTTGTCCTGATTGAACTCTATTCCGGCAGTCAGGTCGGAAGGCATGAAGATGCATTTGCCGAAGCTGTAGACATACTGTGAGCCTGCCATCCAGTTCAAGTCAGTGGTGTTTCCGTAAGCATCCAAAGGGTCTCTGTCACCTGGACCATAATAGCTGTCGCGATTGATATGCTGTGCAGATGCAAACACATTGAAACGATGGTTCTCGTTAGGGGAGAAATAATCGAACTTCAGTCCTCCGCCATTGATTGAGTGTTCGGTCTGCTCCGCCACATTCGCTTCATGAGGCGGGCGGTTCAATAAGTCTCCTCCCCTGCGGAATTCTTCCATGTGGTGATATTCAAAAGTAAGTTTCGAATAAGTCGTTGTTTTCAGGAACGAACGGAAACCAATTGTCTGACCGTGCAATTTGGGTATTTCGGAATATCCGTCGCCGTCATGGTCATACGCAGAACGGTGGCGGTTCTGACCGAAGATATACAGACCTGCACGCTGGTCGTCCGTCACGAGAGACGCATTCAATGCCGTACTGTTGTCGAAAACGTCGCCATCGCCAATTCCCGTAATCGTATGAGATAACATACCAGAGTTGCGCATCGGTTCTTTGGTGATGATATTGATTGTACCGGCAATGGCAGATGAGCCGAACAGTGCCGAGCCGCCTCCACGCATCACTTCCACATGTTCTATCATGCTGGCAGGAATCTGTTCGATACCATACACACCGGAAAGCGCACTAAAAATGGGACGGGAATCGAGCAGGATTTGCGTATAAGGGCCATCCAGTCCATTGATACGCACTTGCTGGAAACCGCAATTCTGACAATTGGACTCTACACGAACACCCGGCTGAAAGCTCAAGCCTTGCGCCAAAGTCGTAGAATTGGTATTCTCAAAGATTTTCAAATCTACTACATTCACCAGTGTCGGAGCCAGACGGCGGGTGGTTTCATTACGATTGGCAGATACGACTACGCCATCCAAAGCAACCGCATCTTCTTCTATCTCGAAATCTTCTTCCAATGTACGCCCTTTCTTCAGCGTCACATTCCGTCTGACGGTTTTATATCCCACCGAACTGACCTCCAGCACAAAATTACCTTCGGGAAGATTCTTCAAAAAATAATGCCCGGTAGCATCGGTCACAGTTCCGATGGTCGTACCTTTCAAGGCGACTGTAATATAGGGTAAATGCTCTTTTGTATTTTTATCAAGAATATGGCCAACGATATTGGCATCTGACTTACGTAATTCGGGATGATTAGGATATTCATGAGCTTGTCCTTCGAGGGCAGGCAACAATGTGCAGCACAAGCAGACAAGCGAAAAGATGTAATTCTTCATTTTTCGTTTGTTATTCGTTTTCGATAAGTATTTACATGGATAGACAGATAATGCCCGTACCTCATGCAAGGTACGGTATCATCATTTAAAGAATAGAGAAACGAATAACCGGGGGTGCCCTAAGTCCCACTACCCCATGATACGGACAGTGATAGTGAGTGTGTTGCGAACGTCCGGGCAACAAGCATAATAAGAAAGGAATAAAAAGGGAAAGAGCAAAAACAACAGCCGCACCGTCTGCCGTTAAGTGAGACAGACAATGAATCAGCTGTAGTTCGACTGTAGAATGTTCATGTGCCGCCCCTTTCTTAAACGGGTGTGAATGGACGATTGTCACGCCATTGACCACATGCACGTGGGCAAAGAATGTAAAGCTTACCAGATACGATACAAACAGTATCGGCAAGAAGTAGCGTGTAATATTCAATAACAATCGTTTCACCTCATTTTTTTCTTTGAGGCGGCAAAGATACGAACTATTTATTTAACAATCAATTATTATATGAAATTCTGTTAATATACAGCCGAGGCTATTACTTGAATAAACAGAATTAAGAATACCATGGCAATCGGATAAACAGTTGCGTAAGCTACGCTCGGAATATTGCTATCCACCATCGAGTCGGCAGCAGCGAGTCCCGGAGTACTTGTCATCCCTCCTGTAATAGTTCCCAGCAAATCGAGCAGACTGATTTTAAATACGAAATGTCCGACAATGGCTGCAACAAGCATTGGCACCAATGTGATGGCGGCTCCTACTCCGAACATCAATAATCCGCTTTCCTGGAAGGTAGCTACCAGATTCTTACCGGCAGAAGTTCCCACTTCGGCAAGGAAAAGAAGCAGACCTAACTGGCGCAACAACTGATTGGCAGGTCCGGACATAGACCAGATAATGGGTCCTGTCTTACCTATCGCACTCAACACAAGAGCTACCATCAAAACTCCCCCGGTCAGTCCCGGTGAGAATGACAGGCTATCAGAGAAAGAGATATTTATTTTGCCGAATAACACGCCCAATACAATACCCATTGCAATGGGGAAAAAGTCCGTATCAGATAGTTTCTTCGCATTATTTCCCAACAGGCGGGCTACTCCTTTAAGTCCCTCTTTCTCACCGACTACCATCAGTTTATCACCAAACTTCAAGGCTAGATCGGGAGACGGAGATAAATCAATACCGCTTCGACGAACACGAGTCACTGTACAACCAAAGTTTTTCTGTAAGTTCAAATCACCCAGTTGTTTGTTTATCATGTCTTTTTTAGTCAACAACAAAGACTCTATTTCCTGTGTTTTATCCAAAGGCAGTTCACCTTCTTCTCTATTGCCTACCAACACAGCCAGTTGATCCAGTGACTCTTCGCTGCCTACGGCTTGTATGTAGTCTCCTTCATGCAACACCGTATGGGCGGTAGGAATGGATATTTCATCATTGTGTTTCAGACGTGAAATGACAGCACCTGTCATACCACGCGCATTAATTTGCACCAAGCTGCGATCGAACACATTCGCATTAGTGACGCGATAAATACAAGTAGTCAATTCCGGGAATTGTCCGCGACGTTCTATCTCCAGGCGACGGGCTTCTTTATCTAAATCCACCCGCATGATTTTAGGCAACAGCTTGACAAACAGAATCACGCCGATCACTCCAAACGGATATGCGATACCGTAAGCAATGGATGCCAGAGGAGAATTGGTACTGTCGATGGCAACAGCCAAACCCGGCGTACTAGTCAGCGCTCCGGCAATCAGACCGACAACACTCGGTGTATCGATATCAAATGCATATTTCAGTCCGACTGCAGTAAGACAGGCGGAACAAATAATAAGCATAGTGATGAGAATAAGCGTCTTTCCTTTGCTACGGAAAGAATCGAAGAATCCGGGCCCTGCCTGAATACCGATGGTAAAAATGAAGAGCACCAAGCCGAAATTTCCTAATTCTTTAGGAATGATAACACCAAAATGCCCGAAAAGAAGGGCAATGAAAATAACTGCCGACACATCGAGAGATAACCCCTTAATTTTAATTCTTCCCAGCATAAATCCCAATGCGACAATCAGGAAAAGGGAAAAATAAGAGGAATGCAATAAGTCAGTAAACATAAAAAATAAAGGTTAGTTAGTTTAAGGGCGCGAAGGTACGGATTTTATTTAATCCTCACAACATTCCTTGCAGCAAGTAGTCCTTTCGTCTTCAAACTCCAAAGTGGCATGATGAATACCTGCCTCTTCAAGTGCTTCCTTTATATGCTGTTTCACTTCTTCCAACTGTGTGATATTGTCAATAACAATATGGGCAGTCAAAGCGGTTTCCGTTGTGCTTAACGCCCAGATATGCAGGTGATGGCAATTCTCCACGCCGGGTTGTTCCATGATAAGTTGCTGTATCTTTTGAGCGTCTATCTCCACCGGTACTCCATCCAACGACAACCGAAGGCTATCGTGAAGCAATCCCCAAGTAGAGACAATAATGATAACAGCAATGCCAAGTCCGATAATCGGGTCAATAATACTCCATCCTGTATAGGTGATAATAATGCCGGAAACAACTACACCGACAGACACCAATGCATCTGCTGCCATGTGCAGATAAGCTCCTTTCACATTCAGATCCTTATCTTTATCTTTCATAAAGAGCCAGGCAGTCAGTGCGTTGATGACCACTCCCACCCCGGCTGTCCATGCGATGGCAGAACCATCTACGGAAACCGGGTGGAAGAATTTATCTACACTCTCGGCAATAATAATGCCCACGGCAACCAATAATATAACTGCATTTAATAAAGAGACAAGAATCGTACTCTTCTTATATCCATACGTGTAACGGCTATTGGGATGAACTTTCTGCAACCGGAAAGCCAACATAGCAAGCACCAGACTGGCTACATCACCCAAGTTATGCCCGGCATCAGAAAGCAATCCCAGAGAATTATAATAAAACCCTACTCCGAATTCTACGATAACAAAAGCAATATTCAGAGTGATGCCTATAATAAAAGCCTTATTGAGCGATGTCAACTGATGATTATGTTCGTGATGATGAGATTCCATATTATATATTGTTATTACATCTACTACCTAAAAAACATCTTATTGGGAGATTGGTTCATCCCCATTCCACTTTCGGCAATAGTAACGGCTCCCCTCCAGAAAAAACAAGCCACCGAAATGAATGAATCATCCCGATGGCTTATCCCCTTTAAACACCTTTAAACAAAATGAAAATATGCCTCATATACTAACTAAACTAACTAACCCTCGAGGCATATTTTAAAGAGGCTGTCGCATCAACCTCTTTTTATTATAGACAGCTTTCGCTCTCTAATCTTATTTACGAGCTTCGGCAATATAACCGAGAGCTTCTTCACATTTTGCAGTTACATAAGCCCAGTCTTCTGCTGCCACTTTATCTTTCGGGAACAATTTAGAGCCCATACCTACGCAGAATACACCAGCTTTGATCCATGCAGTCAGGTTTTCTTTAGTAGGTTCTACCCCACCTGTCACCATCAGCTTAGACCATGGCATCGGAGCCATCAAGCCTTTCACGAAGTTAGTTCCGTAAACATCACCCGGGAATACTTTGCAAAGATCGCAACCTACTTCCTGCGCAAAACCTACTTCTGATACAGAACCGCATCCCGGAGTATAAGCTACCGAACGACGGTTACATACCTTAGCAATTTCAGGATTAAACAACGGACCTACTACGAAGTTAGCACCCAGCTGCAAGTACATAGCAGCAGTAGCCGGATCAACGATAGAACCGATACCGATTGCCATTTCAGGACATTCTTTTGCTGCGAACTTAACGATTTCAGCAAATACTTCCTGTGCGAAGTCACCACGGTTTGTGAATTCAAAAGCACGAACACCACCGTCATAACAAGCCTTTACTACTTTCTTTGCAACTTCTGCATCTTTGTGATAGAATACAGGAACCATTCCTGTAGAGCCGATCTTATTCAATACGGCTATTTTATCGAATTTTGCCATCTTAATTTCTTATTTTAAATGAATTGTTTTTTTCAAACTCTCAACTCTCCATTCTCAACTCTCAACTTATTTACCTCTGTACGCGACCGCTTGCGTCACCACCAGCCAATGCTTCTACTTCTTCTATAGAAACAAGGTTGAAGTCACCATTGATAGTATGTTTCAATGCAGATGCAGCAACAGCGAATTCAAGAGCAGCACCCTGATTAGGTTTAGTCATCAAACCATGGATGATACCGCCAGAGAAAGAGTCACCACCACCTACACGGTCGATAATCGGATCGATATCATAACGTTTTGAAGTATAGAATTCTTCTCCGTTGTAGATCATAGCTTTCCAACCGTTGTGAGTAGCAGAGAAAGATTCACGCAAAGTAGAAACTACATATTTGAATCCGAATTCTTTCATCATTTGCTGGAAGATACCCTTATAGCCTTCAGCATCTGTGTGGCCAGCCTCAACGTCAGCATCCGGTTTGAAGCCCAAGCAAAGTTCTGCATCTTCTTCGTTACCGATACATACGTCTACAAACTGCATCAACGGTTTCATGATAGACTGTGCTTTTTCTTTCGTCCACAGTTTCTTACGGAAGTTCAAGTCAACAGAAACAGTTACGCCGTGACGTTTTGCAGCTTCACAAGCCAGACGAGTCAACTCGGCAGCCTTGTCAGAAATAGCCGGAGTGATACCAGACCAGTGGAACCAGTCAGCACCTTCCATGATAGCATCAAAGTCGAAATCAGTAGCGTCAGCTTCAGCAATTGCAGAATGAGCACGGTCATAAATAACTTTGCTAGGACGCATAGAAGCACCTGTTTCCAAGTAGTAGATACCTACACGGTCGCCACCACGGGCAATAAAGTCTGTCTTTACGCCATATTTACGCAATGCGTTAACAGCAGACTGTCCAATTTCGTGTTTCGGTAATTTAGTTACGAAATAGGCGTCATGTCCGTAGTTGGCACAGCTCACTGCAACGTTAGCTTCTCCACCACCATATACTACATCAAAAGAGTCAGATTGAACAAAACGAGTATTACCCGGAGTTGATAATCTAAGCATGATTTCGCCTAATGTAACGACTTTCTTTCCCATAATCTTATGTTTTAAATTCTAAGTTATTAATATTATGAACTTTCAATTTATCATTCCAGCCCTATTTTAGGGGTTAATACACTGATAACATGACTATTAATCTATAAAAAGACTAACACCACATACCTTTCGTGTGCGGGCACAAAGATACAACAATTTTCGTAATTACAAAAATTGTTATATATTTGTATCGAAAATATTAAGATTATTATTGTGTGCGAGCACAAAAACCTATATAAATAAAGGTTATCGTATGAATAAATTGCCCGAAAGGATCAGAATCAAAGACATCGCCCGTCTGGCAGATGTATCAGTGGGAACAGTAGACCGCGTTATTCATGGACGTAGCGGAGTGTCGGAAGCCAGCAAGAAACGCGTAGAAGAAATTCTGAAGCAGCTTGACTACCAGCCCAACATGTACGCCAGCGCTTTGGCTTCTAATAAGAAGTATACGTTTATCTGTCTGCTGCCGGAGCATCTGGAAGGCGAATACTGGACAGCGGTAGAAACCGGTATCCACGAAGCCATTGCCACTTATTCGGATTTCAATACTTCGGTGAAAATCAACTATTACGATCCGTACGACTACCATTCATTCGAGAATGCCAGCGAAGCCATTCTGGCTTTACAGCCGGACGGAGTGATGGTAGCTCCTACCGCTCCGCAATATACGAAAGGTTTCACCGATCAGTTGCAGGCATTGGATATACCTTATATATATATAGACTCCAATATCAAAGACGTTCCTCCTCTTGCCTTCTTCGGTCAGAACTCACGCCAAAGCGGATATTTTGCTGCCAGAATGATGATGTTACTGGCACGGGATGAAAAGGAAATCGTTATTTTCCGCAAAATACATGAAGGAATTGTGGGTTCTAACCAGCAAGAGAACAGAGAAATCGGTTTCAGGCAGTACATGAAAGAACATCATCCGTCTTGTACTATACTGGAGCTCGACTTGCATGCCGAACGCAACGACGAAGACAATGAGATGCTGGATGAATTCTTCCGTACCTACCCGACAGTGAAGAACGGAATCACATTCAACTCTAAAGCCTATATCGTCGGCGAATACCTGCAAAGTCGCGGAAAGAAAGATTTCAATCTGATAGGTTATGACCTTCTGGAACGGAATGTCACCTGCCTGAAAGAAGGAAGCATCTCTTTCCTCATTGCCCAGCAACCGGAACTGCAAGGCGCCAATGGCATCAAAGCTCTTTGCGATCACCTTATTTTCAAGAAAGAAGTGACCTGCATCAACTATATGCCCATCGACTTGTTAACGGTAGAAACAATAGACTATTACCATAGCAAATAACAACAAAGTACAACTTTACAAGTACATTACATGGAAACAAAGTATTTAAGAATTAATCCTGCCGACAACGTTGCCGTTGCCATTGTTAACCTCCCGGCAGGAGAGCATCTTTCTGTAGATGGCATTGAAATTACATTGAACGAAGACATTCCTGCCGGACATAAATTCGCATTGAAGAATTTTGCTGAAGGCGAAAATGTAATCAAGTACGGTTATCCTATCGGACATGCACGAATGGCAAAGAAACAGGGTGACTGGATGAACGAAACGAACATCAAAACCAACCTCGCCGGATTGTTGGATTACACTTACAACCCGATTCAGGTTTCTTTGGATATTCCTCATAAAGATCTTACATTCAAAGGTTATCGTCGCAAAAACGGTGATGTAGGGGTAAGAAACGAAATATGGATTATCCCGACAGTAGGTTGCGTAAACGGTATCATCGGTCAACTGGCTGAAGGACTGCGTCGCGAAACCGAAGGTAAGGGAGTGGATGCCATTGTCGCTTTCCCACACAACTACGGTTGCTCACAACTTGGTGACGACCACGAAAATACGAAAAAGATTCTTCGTGACATGGTGCTTCACCCCAA
>NC_021017.1:19020-46560 GCF_000210075.1 Bacteroides xylanisolvens XB1A | reverse complement strand
ACCGCGTGAAGTTCATGGTTACTCAAAAGGTAGGTGACGAGTATGAAGAAGGAATGGAAATCCTGCGTGATTTATATGCAAAGGCTTCTAAAGACGAACGCACCGATGTTCCTTTGTCCGAACTGCGTGTGGGATTGAAATGCGGTGGTTCCGATGGTTTCTCCGGCATTACAGCAAACCCGCTATTGGGTATGTTCTCCGATTTCCTGATTGCACAGGGAGGTACAAGCGTATTGACCGAAGTACCGGAAATGTTCGGTGCAGAAACCATCCTAATGAACCGTTGCAAAAACGAGGAACTGTTTGAACAGACCGTCCATCTGATTAATGACTTCAAAGAATACTTCCTGTCACACGGAGAGCCTGTCGGTGAAAATCCTTCTCCGGGAAACAAAGCCGGCGGTATCTCCACCCTGGAAGAAAAAGCACTGGGATGTACCCAGAAGTGCGGAAAGAGCTATGTATCCGGCGTGATGCCTTACGGCGAACGTTTACAGAAAAAAGGTCTTAATCTGCTTTCTGCTCCGGGCAATGATCTGGTTGCAGCCACCACCCTTGCTGCAAGCGGATGTCACATGGTACTTTTCACCACCGGACGTGGTACTCCTTTCGGTACTTTTGTTCCAACCATGAAGATTTCCACCAACTCGACGCTGGCTAAAAACAAACCGGGATGGATTGACTTCAACGCTGGTGTGATTGTAGAAAACGAACCGATGGAAAAGACTTGCGAACGTTTCATTGATTATATTATCAAAGTAGCAAGCGGTGAATTCGTAAACAACGAAAAGAAAGGCTATCGCGAAATTGCTATCTTTAAAACAGGCGTAACCTTGTAAATTATTTTTTTGATACAGTAACTTATACGAAGTTAAAAGACATATCGTTAACACCATAGAATTGCTATCCCCTACTCAACAAGAAGTTGAACGGGACAGCAATTCTTTTTTGTATAATACCATATCAAAGCCTCATCATACCATTGAACTCTTTATTATCAAAATATTCAAGCAAAAAGTTTGTTCATCTGAAATCTTTTATTTTACTTTGCAGCACAAAGTACTTTTTATATGAATAAAGATAAAGCATTAGAATCGGTAAATGAGATAAAAGAGTTGATGGAAAAGTCCTCAAAGTTTATCTCTCTAAGTGGTCTCGCTGCAATCATGGCGGGCATTTACGCATTAGTTGGCGCATATATCGCCACACAAGTTATTACACCGGGCACTCATTTAATTGTTGCCCTTGAATTGATGGCTATAATAGCCTCGCTCGTATTGGTAGCTGCTGCGGTCACTGCTTGCATCCTGTCCTATTACAAATCCAAGAAGACAGGGCAAAAATTTTTCAGCCGCCTCACTTACCGGGCATTGTGGAATTTCTCTCTTCCGATGCTGACCGGAGGTGTTTTATGTATTTCCATCCTTATGCACGAGTATTATGACATCCTGGCTTCGGTCATGCTTCTATTTTATGGGCTGGCACTGGTCAACGTTTCCAAGTTTACTTATTCCAGCATCATATGGTTAGGTTATGCTTTCATCTGTTTGGGCGTCGTAGACTGTTTTTGGGAAGGTCATTCATTATTGTTTTGGACCATCGGTTTCGGCGGTTTCCATATCCTCTATGGTATATTGTTCTATTTACACTACGAAAGAAAGAGATCATAAATGATAGAAGCATTCCAATATATTAATAAAGCATTCGAAAGCAAGGTCCGACTGGGCATCATGGCTATTCTGATGGTAAATGAGGAAGCTGATTTCAATTTTCTGAAAGAGCAGCTCTCTCTGACCGACGGCAATCTTGCCAGCCATACCCGTGCCCTGGAAGAACTGGGATATATCGTATGCAACAAAAGTTTTGTCGGACGAAAACCACGGACTGTTTTTCAGGCAACCCCGCAAGGCAGAGAAGCTTTCAAATCGCATATTGAAGCCTTAGAGAAATTTCTAAAATCAAAATAAATAATTCATCAAAACACTACTGGCTTATGGACGCTTTCAATGAAAATTTAAATGAGCAACAGGCGCAGCAACCTATGGGATGCCTCCACCGTTTCTCCAAAACAATCAAGGTTGTCATCATCGGATTATTAATCCTTCTCCTGATGATACCCATGTTTATGATTGAGAATCTTATTTCCGAACGGGGACGAACCCAAGAAGAAGCTATCGACGAGGTAAGCGAAAAATGGAGTCTTGCACAGACCATCACTGGCCCTTATCTGAATCTCCAGTATCCGGTTGTCACTGAAAACAACGGTGAGAAGAAGGTTTCCATCAAAGACCTGATACTTTTTCCTGACGAGCTTATGGTCAACGGACAACTGAAGACCGAAATCCTGAAAAGAAGTATCTATGAGGTCAATGTATATCAATCGGAACTGACATTGAAAGGGTCATTCAGTTCGGAAGAATTGAAAAAGAGCAGAATAGACATGGACCAGTTGCAGTTTGACAGGGCGGCTATTTGCTTGAACCTAACCGATATGCGGGGTATCAGCGAACAAATCAGCATCACCTTGGGAGATTCTGTTTATATATTCGAGCCGGGTATGGACAACAGAGGAATAGCTAACACCGGAGTTCATGCGATCGCTAATTTGTCGGAGTTGAAGCAGAACAAAAAACTGCCATACGAAATAAAAATCAAACTGAAAGGTTCACAGTCACTCAACTTTATCCCGTTGGGTAAAACAACCCGTGTAGACCTGAAAGCCAACTGGAATACACCGAGCTTCACCGGGAACTATCTGCCTAACAACCGGAATATTACGGAGAAGGAATTTTCCGCACAATGGCAAGTCTTAAACTTGAACCGAAATTACTCGCAGGTGATGGCTGACTACAACACCTCGAACATCAAGGATATTGAAAACTCCAGTTTTGGTGTAAACTTCAAAATTCCGGTGGAACAGTACCAGCAGTCCATGCGCTCCGCAAAGTATGCCATTCTGATTATCCTACTGACTTTCGGAGTTATCTTCTTCACTGAAATCATGAACAAGACCCGCATTCATGCCTTGCAGTATTTATTGGTAGGACTGGCACTCTGCCTATTCTACAGCCTGCTCCTCTCCTTCTCTGAACACATCGGTTTCAACCCTGCCTATTTGTTATCTTCTGCACTGACTATTATACTGGTAGGCGGATACATGTTCGGAATCACCAAGAAAAAGAAACCGTCATTAATCATGTCCGGACTATTAGGTATACTTTATCTTTATATATTTGTTCTTATTCAGCTAGAAACTTTTGCGTTACTGGCAGGCAGCTTGGGATTATTTATTATCCTTGCAATGGTAATGTATTTTTCAAAGAAGATAGATTGGTTTAATGAATAAACCATTGGGGGAAATTCACATCCTGATCCAAAAGGAGAATCAGACGATGATGATCGCTTCCTTTCTATCCATATTACTACAAGGGGAAACGAAAGCTAAGATTAATTACGGTGCCTGATAATAACCATAATGGAACTGAAATACTTAACAAATGGCTTTTTTCTTGTATTTTTTAATAAGCAATTCACCCTTCACCTTGCTCCGATACTTTTTATTCATCGGAGATACAGGGTGAAGGGCTAACTCTTCACCTACCCTTCCACCAGGATCAATATTTCATTAGCTATAAGCATAATTCTTTTTGCTATAATGATATTTGATTTTGCTATAAGCTAATGAAAAGATGCTAATAGATTATTTTTTTCTTCTCAATGTTTATTTCAAATCATTACAGTGATTATTTCAATTTCATCATCTTTTTATAATGCTCTGAATAACCCATTTCTAGAAAAACCATTTTTAGCCCATCCATAAATATATTGTAATCAAAATCTTTAAAGTCATTAATATTTTGACCAAGAGAATGAGACTCTCTATTAATATAACGTTGGAAAGCTTGATATTTGGGTTGCTTGAATTTATCTTGAATAAAGACATTATTCAAATCCCTCTTTTCTACAAAATTGAAGAAATATTCTATAATATTCCTCATGCAATTGGCAATCAAGGCAGGATGCGTATCAGGATCTTTGATAGTCATCCAATATGTATGATAATCACTTTGAATATGTTCATAATGCATAGTCTCAATTTTACTACCTGCCACAGATTTAGAAACCCTGAATAAAGATTGGTACGCATGACGTTGTGGTTCACGCATATCCGTCATCTCATAGAAAAAATAAAGACTATGAGTTAGAATAAAAACCTGTTCAAACTTACGCTTCATTAAGAAGCCAGTTTCCTGCGTGCTATCCTTAATAAGTTCAGGATAAAAAACGTTTTTCAACAATCTACCGATGTTGAACACATACATAGTGGACAAGCTTGAAACAGGATCATCAATAACAATAATACGCTTCTTCTGCGTCTTACTCCTATCCAGTATTCCCTGACATGTTTCCACAAAATACAAAACACTGATAATAGTTCTTTCCCCTTCACTTAACGTCTTGAATACAGAACTTCCATCTTCTCCTCTCACAATACGATACAAGCCCTCTTCTCTGCATTTTGTGATTTTAAAGTCTATTATTCCCATGTCAACCAACATAGTATTTATATGGTTAATGGACTCCTCTATATTTACAATGCTTTGCTGTTCTGCTTCTATAATCGCCTTTTGTTCATCTATCAAACTTTGAACATGTTGTTTTGCAGTTTCGCATGCTCGTATTTTATTTTCAGTAGAAGCCTTTTGATTATTATAGTCAGTAACAGATTGATCATAATCATAACGCAGTCTATTCCAGAATTTTTTCTTTATAATAGCAAGTTCACCATCAATACCTACCACTTTTTTATTGAATTCTACAATAATAGCATTAGCTTGCTGTACAATACTATTAACAACACCTAATTTGGTTGAAGTATTTTCTAATTCAACTATTTGACTTGGGGTTTGATACTTCTTACGTATTTCAATCAGATTAGAGTTTACCGCTTCTTTATATGCTCTAAAGGCCAATGCAAAGGTCTGCTCTAACTCATGGATAATTGGAATATTAGTAAAAGCATCAATATCTGGAATTAAATCAATAGAGTCTTTGTATGTCTTTCCCTTACTCTCTATATCTGCTACTGCTTTTTCATAATCTTCATTAAAATATGACCTTAGTTCCGCTATTATATCATCGTCAAGATATGGCCTCTGACAAAATGGACAAATATCTTTTGTATCAAAACTTAAGCCAACCTTTACCCAATCCGAATTATGAAGACTATCTATCAATTTAGCAACACGACTATTAGCATTTCCAGTTATAACCTCTTTAAATAAAGAATCTATTTCAATGTCTCCTGCAGAAAATGTGATTTCCTGAATAAGTGGGATTTGAGTCCCTTTAGCTTCATTCAGTCGTTGTATTTCTTCTTTCAATTGATCAATAGAATCAACAAGCTTATTAGATGGTTTTGCCAACCCAACAATATGATTCAGCAATAATTCTTTACTGCTTTTCAAACCTGTAAAACAATACTCCAGAACTCTATCGCCACCAGTGTATTGTGTTTTAATTTGCCAGAAACGATTAGCAAATATTGATTTTGTTGAAGTCCAAGCTTCTAATTCTTTTTCTTGTAGTAATTCTTGTTTTTGAAAATCTCTGTTTGCAACTTGCAATGCAGCATTAGCAGCATCAATTCTTTTTCTAGCTCCTGCATTCTCCTTTGATAAAGAGAAAATACCTTTTTGAGTATCGGAACTATAGAACACATCATTCACGTAGTTCTCATTATAAACGAGAATTTCTTCTGTATCTTCATCTAACAATGGCGAAATAGAACATTCTGCATATTCATTATCAGTTCTCTTTCTAAGGAATTCTGACAATGTACTTTTGCCGGAGCCATTAAGTCCATAGATCAAGTTTATATTCTTGTCAGTTTCAAAAACAGCCATATTCTTATAACTGGCGGGACCTTTTATCGAAATTTTATTAATCATACCTTTGAAATTTTGTCGTTATCAGTACTACATCCATTAATTACCTTCATAAATTCATAACCATCCATCATGTCAAGTTCTTTATCAACTATTCTCATTCCACCAATACCTATTGCAATCCTCAATGCGTCATTTGGGTGTTTCATTACATATTCAATAACTAATCTGCCCCAAGAACCATCACAATCAGCAGCTGTCTTTTCTAAAAAAACATTTTACTCCTATAGACAACTCGACAAGAGCCTCTTTCGATAATGAAGTCGAAACAACTATATAAGCCGAAATTGCAGCATATATACTCATATCTCAAACTATTTACTTTTAAAAGTAAGCTTATATACTTACTTCTACCAATAGTAAGTTTAAAAATACGAATAGTATTTCGTCCACACAAATTTCACATAAAGAAACTTACTATTTTAATATAACTCGCCATTGTCAAAACAAAACTGAAGTACAAGAAATCCGAATAAAAGGCGGGCGAAATACAAACCCTTCACCCGCTATCACCGATGAATAAGAGTTTTTAAAGAAAAAGTGAAGCCTTGGAAAATAAGTCAAACTTCCTATGTATAATGCACTTTAAAGCTATGCTTTAGCATCCTTAAAGCATAGCTTTGGCAGTCATAAAGCATAGCTTTTTAGCTCATAAAGATTAGATAATATAACCGAATATTTATCCCTCCATCCAAACGATTGGATACCCCAACTCTCTTTTGATTGCTTCCATTTCTGCACTGTGCCACATTTCATGTTTAAAGCTCCACGACAATGCTTCATATTTAGTTTCTGCAACAGGATGTTTAAACGGGAGAGGCTGCAAGCACTCTGCCAAAACATCATCATTCAGAGTTTCCAGATTCTCAATACAGATTTGATGAATTATTTCCGTTTGTTCTCTCAATTCAGCAACTGGAATCAAGCCCTCTTCTATGGAACGATGCAATGTTCCCATACCATTGAATATTATATTCTATTATATTTTTGGATAGGCACTAACCGCCCCACCTTTTCGTTTACCCCGGTAACAGCTGTCAGTGTATGAAAATTCTGTGAAACAAGCAAATGTCCCACTTGCCAAATAAAGTTAGAATCTGTTCCTTCAGGAATAACATACCACAAATCTTCCGGCAATTCAGACATCAAACAATTCACAAATGTGCGAGCTTCTATAATCTGCTCCTTTAAAAAGTCAATTTTACTCATAACTATATGTTTTTTAATTATACATATAGTTAGTGGAAAAGCAAATGAGCTTTGTGACAACTTACTGCAAGAATTTCTCCCAATAATTTTTCCTCGGTAGTTCTTTTTCAAACTTCCTATATAAATCGGCAAGCCTCATCATTCGTTGCACCATTGTATATTCTTTATCCATATCAATAGAATATACCGGTTTGCAAATGCGACATTTACAAGCACCATCGGGATTATATAACGGGCAAGTATCATTCATAAAAGCTGTGATTTTCTGAATGGAACGATTATAGATTTGCCGCACATTACTTTCTTTCAGTTCCATGATTTCGCCAATCTGTCGATAAGGCAACCCGATATTTTCTCTAAAGATAAAAATCAGACGAGCATCATTATTCAGACAATGATTTAAAGCGGTGATACACCAATCGCACCTTTCTTTTATCCATTCCCGCTTCGCTTCTTCCCCACCGGAATATTCAATTTCCGGCAACGAACGGAAATATTCGATTTCCGACATTTTCACATGCTTTTCACATGCTGCATATCTACCAATAGTGCGACGAGCGATAGTGTATATCCATGTAGAAATCTCCGAATCGCCTTTAAAGCTACTGATACTTTTGCAAAGTTCATACCACACTTCCTGTGCTGCTTCGCGGGCGATTTCTTTATTCAGAATCATCCGGTGAGCAATCATGGAAATCATATTTCCATATTCTTTCACCAAACGATTGATATCTATTTCCATCGTTACACACTAAAATGTTTTCTTCAAATATATCATATCCACCAACTGCACACCCTCCTCATACATCGGATGATCGTAGTTGTCAGTAAAGAAATTCTTTATCCGGTGAGAAATCGCAAAACCACAATGTTCATAGAATGATCTGGAAGAAGGTACATCTCCTGTGCCCACCAACATTTCAGAGCACTTCCCCTGATAATATTCAAATAAAAACTCTATTAAACGTTTTCCGTACCCCTGTCGTTGGAAGAAAGGAACAGTAGCAATATTCTTGATTTCATAAACACCTTCTCCCTCACGTGTCACCACACAAAGAGCTTTCAACCCGTCATCATAAAGAACAAACATATCACCGCGTTCCAAATATCGGTCAATCATACTTTCTTGTTCATCAGCCAAGAGTAATAAATCAAGGAATTCTTTTTTATCTGAAGTTACTAGTTTTATCTCCATATTTTCTATTTTGTCATAAAATAAAAATGTTACCGACTCATTTTCCTATGGTCCAAAATAATATTCATATTCTCCAAAGCCCATCCCACCAGTCCTTCAATATGAGGAATCAAGGTACCACCTGTATCTGTCAGGCAATACTCCACACGAGGAGGTACTTCAGCATATACTTTCCGTTCAACCAATCCATCTGATTCCAAAGTACGCAATGTAACAGTCAACATTCTTTGAGAGACGTCTTCTATCGTTTTATGGATATCACTAAAACGCATAGTTCCATTTGCGTTCAGCGTAATAAGCACCAACATTGACCACTTATCTCCCAAGCGGCTAAGCACATCTCTTATCGGACAATTCCCCGTCGGATGAAAGTTTTTCATTCTTTAACGTTTTGTATTTTATTGAGTTTCAGCAATAGTTATCTCTATGTAACTTCCTTATTTTCAAGTACGTTATTGCATTTCTCAAACAAGAAAGATACATTTGCATCACAAAAGTAATAAACTTACTAATAATAACTATTGTTTCATTTAAATAATTATGATTATGGCAAAGAAAGTTGCAGTTTTAGCAGTGAATCCGGTAAATGGTTGTGGATTATTCCAATATTTGGAAGCATTTTTCGAGAATGGCATTTCATATAAAGTATTTGCCGTATCGGATACGAAGGAGATTAAAACAAATTCAGGGATCAGCCTGACAGTAGATGATGTGATTGCTAATTTGAAGGGACACGAAGATGAGTTTGACGCACTCGTTTTCTCTTGTGGCGATGCAGTGCCTGTATTTCAGCAGAATGCCGATAAGCCTTATAATGTAGATTTGATGCAAGTCATTAAAACGTTCGGGGATAAAGGGAAAATTATGATCGGACATTGTGCCGGTGCAATGATGTTTGACTTTACCGGTATAACCAAAGGGAAAAAAGTAGCAGTTCACCCATTAGCCAAGCCAGCTATTCAAAACGGAACAGCTACCGATGAGAAATCAGAGATAGATGGTAACTTCTTCACCGCTCAAGATGAAAATACCATTTGGACAATGCTACCACATATAATTGAAGCATTAAAATAATGCCTACAATGTAGATGCAAAACAATAAATATAAACACTGTAACATAAATCTACACATCTCAAGATGGAAAGGTATGTTCCTTTAAAAGAAACGATGCGTTTCTCGGTGTGCAACAAGTCGTTTCTTTTAAAGGAACGACTTGTTGGTTTAAAAGGAAAAACGACAAATATACCACCCTAGTAATCAAGCATTTACAGATCATCAAAAAAACAACACAAGTACACTCCCAATTTTAATAATTTTCAACAAACATACAACATCCATACACCCATAAAAAATATATCCTCTCTATCCTATTCTCTTTCCGTACTAAAATAAAGAAAAACGGAACATTACGAAAAAACAAAAACAGTATTCTTCATTCTTAAAAAGTCCGTATATTAGCAGCTTGAAGATTTGAAAGAGATGAACAGCATACTCATTTTGAGTTTATCTAACTAAAGATGCCTAAAACAATATGACCAGAGAGAAAGAAAATTACAATGCATTTTTACTTCATTTTTTAGAAAGGTTGAATGGCTGTGAATCTATTGAAAACAAAATCACAGAATCACTGACAGATATTTGCGAATACTACGGTTTTAAAAGAGGATTCATTTACCAAACTGATGGATTTCGCTACTTTTACCTAAAGGAAACTGTCGGAAATAGCGACAACATCCTGCGACAACGTTTTGAAATCAGCGAAATGACCAATCAACATGCTGCACGTATAAATGGAAAAAACAAACCTTTTTATGCTTGCAGAAACCAAAATACTTCTTGGAATGATGTAGACATCGTGGATTTTTATAAAGTCGACTCATTACTAATCCGGCAAATCCAAGACTCCGAAGGGAAAATTATCGGATTCATCGGATTTGGAGACAGAGAACATGCAATATCCTTCACCGATGAAGAACTTCAAGTGATTCATCTCATTTTAGGCTCCCTCTCCAAGGAAATAGCAGTGCGGGAATATAAAGAAAGAGAAGTGCGGGCAAGCAAGACATTAAGCAGCATCATGAATAATATGGGAGTTGACATTTATGTGAACTCTTTTGATTCTCATGATATGCTATATGCCAATGAATCTATGGCCGCTCCTTACGGAGGCATCGAACATTTTGAAGGAAAAAAATGCTGGCAGGCTCTTTATAAAGATAAAACCGGAGAATGTGAGTTTTGCCCTAAAAAACATTTGATTGATGAAAACGGACAACCTACCAAAGTCTACTCCTGGGACTACCAACGCCCGTTTGACAAATGTTGGTCCCGGGTATTCAGCGCAGCATTTGCCTGGATTGACGGACAGATAGCGCATGTTATAACCAGTGTCGATATCAACCATCAAAAAACGATTGAAGAAGAACTAAGAGTAGCCAAAGAAAAAGCAGAAAATCTGGACCGCTTAAAATCAGCCTTTCTCGCTAATATGAGTCACGAAATCCGTACTCCGTTAAATGCGATTGTTGGCTTTGCAAGTCTATTGATTGAATCGGATGACAAAAAAGAACGTCAGGATTATGTTGACATTATGCAGGAAAACACGGAACTTCTTTTGCAGTTGATTTCCGATATTCTCGATTTATCGAAAATAGAAGCCGGAACACTCGACTTCACCATGGATCATCTGGATATCAAGAGCTTCTGCGAAGATATAATGCGCAATTATGATATAAAAGAAGATAAACCCGTACCCGTTTTGCTGGCTCCGGATTTACCTGAATATTATATTTACACAGACAAAAAGCGTTTAATGCAGGTTATTACCAATTTCATAAATAATGCTCTCAAATTTACAAATGAAGGGCAGATTATGTTGGAATATCGCCATAAAGCAGAAAGTAATGAGATAGAATTCGCTGTCACAGACACAGGTATGGGGATTGCACCCGATAAAGTAGATCAGGTGTTCGACCGATTTGTAAAACTCAACTCTTTTTCAAAAGGCACGGGCTTAGGTCTATCTATTTGCAGAAGTATCATCAAACATCTTGGCGGCACTATCGGTGCCGAATCCGAAATAGGAGTCGGCAGCCGTTTCTGGTTCACACATCCCTTGCGCTTAAGTAGGAACAGGTTATACTTTTTTTCTATGGAGTGTCTCCCTCATCTATAGAAAGATCAATGAAATAATGCCTTCTTTCGACTTCCTTTTTGCCACTTCCTGTGAAAAACACTACTTTTGCATCGCTATTTTGATTTTAGAATAAAACAAATACCCAACGTTCATTTATGACTGAAGAAAAAATACATAAAGACCGTCCCGGAAACTGGTGGGCATTAAGCCCGTTACTCGTATTCCTTTGCCTCTATCTGGTAACTTCTATCCTCGTCAACGACTTTTATAAAGTACCTATCACAGTGGCCTTCCTCGTCTCTTCCTGTTATGCCATCGCCATTACACGCGGCTTAAAACTAGACCAGCGTATCTATCAATTCTCGGTAGGAGCTGCCAATAAGAATATCCTCCTGATGATATGGATATTCATCCTTGCCGGAGCTTTTGCCCAAAGCGCAAAGCAAATGGGTGCAATCGATGCCACCGTCAATCTGACGCTGCATATTCTTCCTGACAATTTATTGCTGGCAGGTATCTTTATTGCCGCCTGTTTCATCTCTTTATCCATCGGAACCAGTGTGGGAACTATTGTCGCCCTTACTCCCGTTGCCGTAGGACTGGCAGAAAAAACTGAAATAGCTCTCCCCTTTATGGTAGCCGTCGTAGTAGGCGGTTCTTTTTTCGGAGACAACTTATCTTTTATCTCCGACACCACCATCGCTTCGACAAAAACCCAGGAATGTGTAATGCGTGATAAATTCCGTGTAAATTCTATGATTGTCGTCCCGGCAGCCATCATTGTGTTGGGAATTTACATATTTCAGGGACTATCCATTACAGCTCCCACCCAAACACAGACCATTGAATGGATCAAAGTTATACCTTATATAATAGTATTAGGAACAGCCATTGCCGGAATGAACGTGATGCTCGTACTCATAATAGGTATATTGACAAGTGGCATCATTGGCATCGCGACCGGCAGCTTCGGAATCTTCGACTGGTTTGGTGCCATGGGAACAGGAATTACAGGAATGGGAGAACTGATTATTATCACCCTGTTGGCCGGAGGGATGCTCGAAACAATCCGTTATAACGGTGGTATCGATTTCATTATCCAGAAACTCACCCGCCACGTCAATGGTAAAAGAGGAGCCGAATTAAGCATCGCAGCCCTGGTAAGTATCGCCAACTTATGTACTGCCAACAACACGATTGCCATTATCACAACAGGACCGATTGCCAAAGATATTGCCGTGAAATTCCATCTTGACCGAAGAAAAACAGCCAGTATCCTCGATACTTTCTCCTGCCTGATACAAGGTATTATTCCATACGGAGCGCAGATGCTGATTGCAGCGGGACTTGCCAGCATCTCCCCCATCAGTATCATCGGCAATCTCTATTATCCGTTTACAATGGGAGCATGCGCCCTGCTCGCGATTTTGTTCCGCTATCCAAAACGGTATTCGTAAAAAAGATACGAAATGTTTGTCAATCAAAAGAAAAGCCGTATCTTTGTGCCCGCTATTACGAGATAATAGCATAATTCAAATCAATCATTAAAAACAATTATTTAAAATGGCAACTAGAATCAGATTGCAGAGACACGGACGTAAAAGTTACGCGTTCTATTCAATTGTAATTGCAGACAGCAGAGCACCACGTGATGGTAAATTTATTGAGAAGATTGGTACTTACAACCCTAACACCAATCCTGCTACAGTAGATTTGAATTTCGACGCTGCATTGGCATGGGTACTGAAAGGTGCACAACCAAGTGACACTGTACGTAACATCCTTTCTCGTGAAGGAGTTTACATGAAGAAACATCTTCTGGGCGGTGTAGCAAAAGGCGCATTCGGAGAAGCAGAAGCAGAAGCTAAATTCGAAGCTTGGAAAAACAACAAACAGTCAGGTTTGGCTACTTTGAAAGCTAAACAAGACGAAGCTAAGAAAGCTGAAGCTAAAGCACGTCTAGAAGCAGAAAAGAAAATCAACGAAGTGAAAGCAAAAGCACTCGCTGAAAAGAAAGCTGCTGAAGCTGCTGAAAAAGCGGCTGCTGAAGCACCTGCAGAAGAAGCTGCCGCAGCTCCGGCTGAAGAAGCTCCTGCAACAGAAGCTGCTGCTGAATAATTTTCAGCAGATTCCGAACAAGAAATTAGGAAAAAGCAATAAATCCTCTCCGGTCCGCCGGAGGGGATTTTTTTATTACTTTCTGCTATAAAACATATCAAATTATTTATTCCGTTCAGAATAAAATGCCTTTCTTTGCATCAGCATAGTTCAGCATAGTATTACTTATTTTTCGAATATGAAACGAACTGATAAAAAAAGCAACATTCGGACAACAGGCAAGCAAGGTTACGCAACTAGCGGACACACTTAGCCAAGCGATTTCCAGGAAAGAATTTCTTGAAGGAGATTCTTTACCTTCCATCAATCAGTTAAGCGCTCAATACGGAGTATCACGTGATACGGTTTTCAAGGCTTTCCTTGATTTACGTGAACGAGGACTGATCGACTCCACTCCCGGCAAGGGCTATTATGTGACGAGCCAGGTGACCAATGTCTTATTGCTGCTCGACCAATATACTCCTTTCAAAGAAGCCTTATATAACAGTTTCGTCAGACATCTGCCTATCAACTATAAGGTAGACTTATTGTTTCATCAATACAACGAACGGTTGTTCAATACGATCCTCCGGGAATCCATCGGAAAATACAACAAATACATCGTGATGAATTTCGATAACGAGAAATTCAGCACTGTTCTCAATAAAATTAATCCTTCAAGATTATTACTTCTCGATTTCGGCAAATTTGAAAAAGAAAAGTATTCATATATCTGCCAGGATTTTGATGATTCTTTCTATCAGGCATTGAATCTGCTCAAGGAAAGGTTGAAGAACTATCGCCAGCTCGTTTTTCTGTTTCCAAAAAGCCTGAAACACCCCCAAAGCAGTAAGGTGTATTTTACCCGTTTCTGCCAGGAACAGGGATTTCTCTGTGAAATACAGGAGGATATTGAGAACCTGATCGTACGTAAGGGAGTTGCCTATATTGCCATCAAACAACAAGACGTAGTAAAGGTGGTGAAACAAGGAAGATTGGAAGGGCTGAAATGCGGAAAAGATTTTGGCCTATTGGCTTACAATGATATTCCTTCCTATGAAGTGATTGACGAAGGAATAACCTCATTGAGTATTGATTGGGAAATGATGGGAAATGAAGCGGCCAATTTTGTTCTCAATAATGTACCGGTGCAGAAGTTCTTGCCGACGGAAGTAAGACTTCGAAAGTCGCTTTAATTTTTTTTGCGAAGACATCAGCACAGTTCAGCACAGATATTAATTAATCCTTTAATAGATAGAAACCATGAAAAAGTATCCGAAAATCGGGATTCGTCCCACAATCGATGGTCGCCAGGGTGGCGTTCGCGAAAGCCTTGAAGAGAAAACAATGAATTTGGCAAAAGCAGTAGCCGAGTTAATCAGCAGCAACCTGAAAAACGGTGATGGCAGTCCGGTGGAATGTGTTATAGCCGATAGCACGATCGGACGCGTAGCCGAAAGTGCCGCTTGTGCGGAAAAGTTTGAAAGAGAAGGGGTCGGCTCTACCATTACCGTCACTTCTTGCTGGTGCTACGGTGCTGAAACGATGGATATGAACCCGCATTATCCGAAAGCTGTCTGGGGATTCAACGGCACAGAACGTCCGGGAGCTGTATACCTTGCTGCTGTACTTGCCGGACACGCACAAAAAGGCCTTCCCGCATTCGGTATCTACGGACGCGACGTTCAAGATTTGAACGACAACACAATCCCTGAAGATGTATCGGAAAAGATTCTTCGCTTTGCACGTGCCGCACAGGCAGTAGCTACGATGAGAGGCAAATCTTACCTGTCAATGGGTAGTGTATCTATGGGTATCGCCGGTTCCATCGTTAATCCTGATTTCTTCCAAGAGTATCTGGGAATGCGTAATGAGTCAATAGACCTCACAGAAATCATCCGTCGAATGGACGAAGGCATCTATGACCACGAAGAATACGCCAAAGCCATGGCCTGGACTGAAAAAAATTGCAAGACAAACGAAGGTGAAGACTTCAAGAACCGTCCTGAAAAACGTAAAACCCGTGAACAGAAAGATGCTGATTGGGAATTCATTGTAAAGATGACGATTATCATGCGCGACTTGATGACCGGAAATCCCAAATTGAAAGAAATGGGATTCAAGGAAGAAGCCTTGGGACACAATGCCATTGCAGCCGGTTTCCAAGGACAACGCCAATGGACAGACTTCTATCCTAACGGTGACTATCCGGAAGCTCTGCTCAACACTTCTTTTGACTGGAACGGTATTCGTGAAGCATTTGTCGTAGCTACCGAGAACGATGCCTGCAACGGCGTAGCTATGCTGTTCGGACATTTATTGACCAACCGTGCCCAAATATTCTCCGACGTACGTACTTACTGGAGTCCTGAAGCCGTGAAACGTGTAACCGGCAAAGAATTGAGCGGATTGGCAGCAAATGGTATCATTCATCTTATCAATTCCGGCGCAACGACTCTCGACGGTTCCGGCCAATCATTAGACGCAGCAGGCAATCCGGTTATGAAAGAACCATGGAACCTGACGGATGCTGATGTAGAAAACTGCCTGAAAGCAACTACCTGGTATCCGGCAGACCGTGACTACTTCCGTGGCGGCGGTTTCTCTTCCAACTTCCTGTCAAAAGGTGGCATGCCCGTAACCATGATGCGCCTCAACCTGATTAAAGGCTTAGGCCCTGTCCTGCAAATCGCAGAAGGATGGACAGTAGAAATAGACCCGGAAATCCACCAAAAACTGAATATGCGTACAGATCCTACATGGCCTACCACCTGGTTTGTACCGCGTCTGTGTGAAAAACCTGCTTTCAAAGATGTATATTCAGTAATGAATAACTGGGGAGCCAATCATGGAGCCATCAGCTATGGACACATCGGTCAGGACTTAATCACTCTTGCTTCCATGCTCCGCATCCCGGTATGCATGCACAATGTAGAAGACAACGAAATATTCCGTCCGGCAGCTTGGAACGCCTTCGGCATGGATAAGGAAGGAGCGGATTACAGAGCTTGCGCAACTTACGGTCCTATCTACAAATAATATTAATTCAGACAAAAGAACATAAGGACAAAAGATAAAACAACTTCAATAAACAGCTATAAATAATTCTATTAGCGCAGACCTTATGTTCTTTTGTTCTTATGTCTAAATAAAAGCAATTTCGACTCACTTAATTCTAATTTTTTTATCTTTGCAATTATGATTACCAACGAACATATCGAACAGTTCATCGAACAAGCACACCGTTACGGAGATGCAAAGTTAATGCTTTGCAGCAGCGGTAACCTTTCCTGGAGAATCGGCGAAGAAGCATTGATTTCCGGTACGGGTTCCTGGGTTCCCACACTTGGCAAAGAAAAAGTCTCTATCTGCCATATTGCCAGCGGCGCTCCTACCAATGGTGTAAAACCTTCTATGGAAAGTACATTCCATTTAGGGATTCTCCGTGAACGTCCGGACGTCAATGTCGTTCTCCACTTTCAATCGGAATATGCCACGGCTGTCTCCTGCATGAAGAACAAACCGACAAATTTCAATGTAACAGCAGAAATTCCCTGTCATGTAGGTTCGGAAATACCTGTGATTCCGTATTATCGTCCCGGCTCACCGGAACTGGCAAAAGCTGTGGTAGAAGCCATGTTAAAGCATAACTCGGTTTTACTGACCAACCACGGGCAAGTGGTATGCGGAAAAGACTTCGACCAAGTATACGAACGGGCCACCTTCTTTGAAATGGCTTGCCGCATCATCGTTCAATCCGGCGGTGATTATTCAGTACTCACACCAGCAGAAATTGAAGACCTGGAAATCTACGTATTAGGAAAGAAAACCAACTAATATCCGGGCAATATACCATGAAAGATACCATCAAACACACTTATTTAGCAGCAGACTTCGGAGGCGGAAGTGGACGGATTATCGCCGGCTTCCTTCACCATGGCAAACTGGAGTTGGAAGAGGTATACCGCTTTTGCAATCGACAGGTCAAACTAGGAAATCATATCTACTGGGATTTCCCAGCACTGTTCGAAGATATGAAAACCGGACTGAAACTGGCTGCACAAAAAGGATATGCCGTAAAAAGTATTGGTATTGACACCTGGGGAGTGGATTTCGGACTGATTGACAAACATGGAAACCTGTTAGGAAATCCAGTCTGTTATCGGGACGCAAGAACAGAAGGAATACCGGAAGAAGTATTCAAGCTACTGGATGAACGCCAACACTATGCCGACACCGGTATTCAGGTGATGGCTATCAATACGCTGTTTCAACTTTACAGCATGAAACAGCATCAAGATGCGCAGTTGGAAGTTGCCCGGCAACTTTTATTCATGCCCGACCTCTTCAGCTATTTCCTGACAGGAGTAGCCAATAATGAATATTGCATTGCCTCCACCTCCGAACTACTCGATGCCCAATCGCGGAACTGGTCAGTGGATACCATACGCGCCTTAGGTCTTCCCGAACATCTGTTCGGTGAGATTATTCTCCCCAGAACAATCAGGGGGACTCTGAAAGAGGATATTGCCCGCGAAACAGGACTGGGTACCGTAGACGTTATTGCTGTCGGCTCACACGACACAGCCAGTGCCGTCGCCGCTGTTCCTGCCGTAGAAAATCCTATCGCTTTCCTTAGTTCCGGCACTTGGTCGCTACTGGGAGTAGAAGTGGATGAACCCATATTGACGGAAGAAGCAAGAAAAGCTCAATTCACCAATGAAGGAGGCGTAGACGGCAAAATCCGTTTCCTACAGAATATAACAGGACTATGGATTTTGCAACGCTTGATGAGTGAATGGAAAGCATGTGGCGAAGAACAAAATTATGATATAATCATCCCGCAAGCTGCCGAAGCACAGATTGCGACCATTATCCCTGTGGATGACGCAACATTCATGAATCCGGAAAATATGGAAAACGCTCTTATTCATTATTGTCGGCATCATGCTTTGCAAGTGCCGAAAAACAAAGCAGAAACCGTGCGATGTGTACTCCAGTCATTAGCTTTCAAATATCGGCAGGCGGTGGAACAGCTCAACCATTGTCTCCCCTCTCCGATCCGTCAGCTAAACATCATCGGCGGAGGATCACAAAACCAATTACTCAACCAACTGACAGCTGACGAACTCGGTATTCCCGTTTATGCAGGTCCGGTAGAAGCTACTGCAATGGGAAACATTCTGACACAGGCTATGGCAAAAGGAGAAATAGCCGATCTCCATGAATTGAGAGAGATTGTAACTCGTAGCGTTACACCACAAGTATATTACCCTAAAAAATAAAAGTATATGGAAACACCCAAAACCGGTTATCAGGTTCAATCTTATGACGTTCCCGTCAAACGATATTGCCAAACCCTCGATTTACGCGATTCTCCGGAACTGATCGCTGAATATCGGAAAAGACATAGCCAGGCGGAAGCATGGCCCGAAATCCTAGCCGGGATCCGGGAAGTCGGTATTCTGGAAATGGAAATTTATATCTTGGGAACACGACTGTTCATGATTGTCGAAACTCCCCTTGATTTTGACTGGGACACAGCAATGGAACGCCTGAACACGCTTCCCCGCCAACAGGAGTGGGAAGAATATATGGCCATCTTCCAACAAGCCGCTCCCGGAATGAGTTCCACAGAGAAATGGAAACCGATGGAGAGAATGTTCCATTTGTATAACACTTAAAAAATACCAGAAACAACCATGAAACACCCCAAACAGTCCATCCTCTCGAAAGATGGCATCAGTTATCTTATACCTTTTGTTCTCATTACCTCATGTTTTGCATTATGGGGATTTGCCAATGATATTACCAATCCGATGGTAAAGGCATTCTCCAAGATTTTCCGGATGAGTGCTACCGACGGAGCATTGGTACAGGTTGCCTTCTATGGAGGGTACTTTGCAATGGCTTTCCCGGCTGCCATATTCATCCGCAAATATTCCTACAAAGCCGGTGTTTTGTTAGGACTGGGAATGTATGCTTTCGGAGCATTTTTATTCTTCCCCGCCAAAATGACGGGAGAATATTATCCGTTTTTGATTGCCTATTTCATCCTGACCTGCGGATTGTCCTTCCTCGAGACAAGCTGTAACCCGTATATTCTTTCTATGGGCACGGAAGAAACAGCTACCCGGCGTTTGAACCTTGCACAGTCTTTCAATCCGATGGGGTCACTTCTCGGAATGTATGTAGCCATGCAGTTCATTCAAGCGAAGTTACATCCGATGTGTACCGAAGACCGTGCATTGCTTAACGACAGTGAATTTCAAGCAATTAAAGAAAGTGATCTTAGCGTTCTGATTGCTCCTTATCTCATTATCGGACTTATCATTGTGGCTATGTTACTTCTGATACGATTCGTCAAGATGCCGAAAAATGGAGATCAGAATCATAGAATAGATTTCTTTCCTACACTGAAACGCATTTTCACCCAAACGCGTTATCGTGAAGGGGTAATTGCTCAATTCTTCTATGTAGGCGCGCAAATTATGTGCTGGACTTTCATCATTCAGTATGGAACACGCTTGTTCATGTCACAAGGTATGGACGAGAAAAGTGCGGAAGTGCTATCACAACAATATAATATCATAGCAATGGTGATATTTTGTATCAGCCGTTTCATCTGTACATTCATTCTGCGCTATCTCAATGCTGGTAAATTGCTGATGATCCTCGCTATCTTCGGAGGTATTTTCACTTTAGGCGTAATCTTCCTTCAAAATATCTTCGGAATGTATTGCCTTGTAGCAGTATCGGCTTGCATGTCATTGATGTTCCCTACCATCTATGGTATTGCCTTGAAAGGCATGGGAGATGATGCTAAGTTTGGAGCTGCAGGCCTTATCATGGCTATCCTGGGAGGTTCTGTTCTTCCACCGCTACAGGCAAGTATCATTGACCTGAAACAAATAGCCTGGTTACCGGCTGTCAATGTTTCATTCATTCTACCCTTCATCTGCTTCCTTGTAATCATTGGTTATGGTTACCGTACAGTGAAAAGAAATTGGTAAAAAACAAACTTAAAAATAGTGACGCTATCCCATCATGATACCGTCACTATCCCACCCATATAGTGACGCCATCCGCAGTGGATAGCGTCACTATTTCATTCATCTTTTTTTCATAAAAAATTCCCTTTTGACAATGCCATATATAGATGCGACAAAGTGAAGAATGTAGCTAATTTCACATTTAATAATCTCAAACAAACAGGGTAGCAATAGCTTTCTGCTGTGTTGGCATATCCTGCCGAACAATATATTGATGTTAATTTTCAGGTAGATCCTTCGTTGATTAGGTTATTACAACGCGCGTCTCAGCACCAATTATGCAATACTGGACACTAAATATTATAAGTTTTATATAATTCCCCAAGGCAAACGAAGGAAAATTGTTGCAACCAAGCGAATGGTATCATGTAGCCGTGACTTATGACACCGAAGAAAAGACTTTATGTTTAAAATAGGACACTCCTATGGTGAGCCAGAGAATATGACTCGTCAATTAAATGGTGAAATCTGCGAAGTACGCATATGGAACGTAATACGTTCACAAGAAGAAATTTACAAGAATATGTATGATGTCGATCCTCAAACTACAGGTTTAAAAGCCTATTGGAAGTTTAATGAAGGCAAAGGGGATATAGCGAAAGACTATACAGAAAACGGCAATGATGCAAAAGCATATACTAAAGCTATTTGGCCGGAAGACATTGAAGTGACACAAAAAAACAAAGAATAATAACTACCTAAAATTTTCAACCTAAAACGCTGCCACATTTTTACTCCTACTTTAAGTTACATAAAAGGGAATACTAAAATATGACAGCGTTAATAATTAACTCTCTACTATGGAATAATTTAAATTGCCTTCTGATGAATTTGCCAAATATGCACAGATTCATTCACAAAAAATATAAACTCAAAGAGTAGCCATTATCTAAAAAAAAGTCGTAGCTTTGCAATAACCTAAAAATTAAATTGATATGGAACAACAAGACAAATATATACGCTTTGACTGGGCTGTGAAAAGACTTCTCCGCCAAAAAGCAAATTTCGGCGTATTAGAAGGTTTCTTGACTGTCCTTCTCGGTGAAAACGTGAAAATCATAGAGATATTGGAAAGTGAAAGCAACCAACAAACAATCGATGATAAATTCAACCGGGTAGATATTAAAGCCAGAAACAGTAAAGACGAAATCATTATTGTAGAGATCCAAAATACACGGGAGCTCTATTATCTGGAACGTATCTTATACGGAGTGGCAAAAGCAATCACTGAACATATTTCTTTAGGAGAACGCTACTATGCGGTGAAAAAAATATACTCTATCAGTATTCTATACTTCGATATCGGCAAGGGAGAAGATTATTTGTATCATGGACAAAACCACTTTATCGGAGTACATACAGGAGACAGACTGGAAGTAACTACTAAAGAAAAAGACGCCATCGTCCATAAGATTCCGGCAGAAATCTTTCCGGAGTATTTCTTGATTCGTGTGAATGAATTCGATAAAGTGGCCGTCACTCCATTGGAAGAGTGGATTGAATACTTGAAAACCGGTTGCATTCGCCCCGATACAACAGCCCCCGGTCTGGAAGAAGCACGCCAGAAACTTATCTATTACAATATGTCCAAGGAAGAAAGACATGCCTACGACGAGCACCTTAGTGCCATCATGATACAAAATGATGTATTAGATGGAGCAAAACTAGAAGGGCGTATGGAGGGACGCATGGAAGGACGCATGGAAGGAAAAATGGAAGAAAGATTAGAAATTGCTAATAATTTAAAGTCATTAGGAGTAGACATAACAGCCATCCATAAAGCTACCGGGCTATCACCGGAGGAGATTGAAAAGTTATAAACAATCAAAGGCTATATATTAAATTACAAACAAGAGTCGTGTGAAAAAATCATACGACTCTTGTTTGTAATTTAATATATAGCCAATAGTAACAGACTGGAAGTAACTACCAAAGAAAAAAGATACCATCAATATATTACCAATATTTCACACTCCATTTTAACAATTAGAATTCATCCACAAATCACACACTCTAAATCATCAGCACCCATATACAGCAGAATATATAACAATAAAATATTTTATACAACTTTTATTTGTGATTAGTCATAGAAAACATGTATATTAGCAGTAAGCCTAACATTTACACAAATAAATCAATTGATTTATTATTACTTTTTAGTACCTTTACTTCATAAATACAATTTCCTATCCATAAGAAGGAAAGACATTTATATTAGTTGATTATTTGTATATGATAAAACACAAGCAAACAGCTATTGAGATATGTTCCGATAGCACTCTATTTAAACCCAGACCGCCCCCTCTTCAAATATTCACATATTAGACTGATTCATCATGCCTGAAAACAAAAAGAATAAATCAAATTAATCATCGTTACTTGGAGGGAAAGCCTTCCTTATCATAAAATTTAAAACATTAATCAAGATTAAAAACCTCCTGTGACACTTCTATTATCCCGATTATCCTATATGGCTCTCCTATTGATATGAACCAAGACTATAAAAGAAATGCTTCTTTAGCCGATACATTCTTGTATATGCCATTCAATATCGAAAACTTAAAAATCGAGATATCTGTTCTTATCAAAAACTACCGCTTTCTTAGAAAGTCATTCTTACAGAAAATATTCGGAGAAAAGTTTCTGGAAACAGATATCGAAGAAATGCCGGAAGAGGATAACTACCAACTCATCAACAAGGTAAAGAAATTCATATTGGACAACTTGGATAACGAATCACTAAAGATAAGCCATATTGCCAGTGAAACGGGCATGAGCCGGACTAAGTTTTTCATTAAATGGAAATTCCTGACAGGGGAAGCTCCCATAGAATTCATGACCAGGATTCGTATGGAAAAAGCACGCGAACTATTGGAAAGCGGAAAATATCGCATACAGGAGATACCTGAAATGGTCGGACTAAAAGATGTAAAGAACTTCCGCAATAAATACAAGAAACACTTCGGCATAGCGCCAAGTGAAACATTAAGAAATATTTAAAAGCGGGAAAATTCAATATTACTATTGTCTTAATAAAAAAGAGATGTATTTAATGGAAAAATGGTATATCTCTTTTGCAAGTATACCGACGAGCAAAACATAATTGCCAACAAATCACAACTCAATCATACCATTCATCGCATCATTAATACCAAATAGAAACATCCCAACATTCAAAACTGACAACAGTATCTACTTATTAAAACTTATCATTATTTTTACTTCGTAGAAATATACCAATCATTCCTTCTTATAAAAAAACCTAACCTCCATTATCTTTCCAGTTTATATATTATGAGGAAATACAGAATGGTATTAAATGAGACATTCCTCAATAATACCCAATATACAATACGCTCCCCTACACATCTACAGGAGACAAAATAATATTCAACCAATAAAACTAATTAATTATTGTTACTTAGAGGATATTCACCGTTTCTTCCCCCCCCAAAAAAAATGATGTTAAATATTAGGATAGTGAATTTCCTCTTTTTTCTGAAATGAAAGAAATGGGTCTATTTCATCTGAGTGACGTCACTAAAAAATATAATATGAAATACTTATTACAAACGTCACCCCTCGTTTACAGTGCCATAGCAATACTCATTCTTTATCAATTAAACTTTACCTCAATACTCCTAGCAGGAGGTATTTCTATTTATTGGATTATAACACATATCATTACGATACAGAAAGAAAGAAATCTTCTAAAAGAAGGGAGTCAATATTTTATAGACTCTTTCGAGAGCATTCGTGCTCCGCTTACATTAGTTCATACTCCATTGAAAATAGCATATAATGACGTTTCCCCCGAAAATATCAGAAAAGAGCTATCACTAGCTATCCAAAACATAGATTGCCTCAACATACATTTAACCAGATTGATGGATTTAAAGCAATTGTTTGCAAACACTGAAAAGCTGAATTCCTCGGAATATGAACTGGGAGCATTTATCAAAAACAGAATTACTTCTTTAAAAACACATGCTGCCAACAATTTGGTAGGGCTGAACATTAAAACAGACTTTAATTATGCCAGCGTCTGGTTCGACCAAAGCAAAATATCTCCGGTGATCGACAAATTTATAAAATATGCCATAGACCATACCGAACAAAAAAAAACTATTACCCTGCTAATCACCTCTAATCCTGAATACTGGCAAATAAAAATAACTGATTTCGAAAATAAGAAAATACTTCAATGTTATAAATGTAAAAATTGGCAACTATTCAAACGAAAAGAAGAACTCGAATACAATTTTGCAAAAAATATATTCTGCAAAAGGTTGATAAAGATGTGCAATGGAAAGATTCTGATTAACCATTCCAGCCACACTATTGCTCTAAAATTCCCTTCAAAAGATTCGCCGGAAAATGTTCACCAACATACCGCCATACAAATCGAGTCAAATCCGGCAGAAGAAAGAACAGATACTTTATTCGGCAAGGATTCACAAAAGAGAAATTCCACTAAACCGTTGGTCGTCCTCGCTGACAGCAATAAAGAATTCAGGTTGTACCTGGAAGAACGTTTATCAAAGGATTTTATCGTAAAAAGTTTCGAGAATGGTTTGGACGCTTTAGAATGTATAAAAGAGGAATATCCGGATTTAGTGATTTGCGACATTATGCTCCATGGAATGTACGGCAATGAACTATCATCGAGACTAAAAACATCAGGAGAAACATCCGTTATCCCTATTATCCTCTATGGCTTACATATAGATACAGGACAACGCAGCAAAAGGGAAAGCTCCCTGGCTGACATATTCTTATATATACCTTTTCACGTCGAAGATTTAAAAACAGAAATGAATGTCCTTATCAGAAACAACCGTTTCCTCAGAAAATCATTCTTAGAAAGAATATTTGGAAAGAAGTTTCTGGAAGTTGAGGAAGACAAAATTTCAGATGAGGAAAATTACGGCCTTATCAATCAGGTAAAGGAGTTTATTCTAAAAAATATAGATAAGGAAAATCTGACAATAGATGAAATCGCCTCAGAACTATATATGAGTAGAACCGCTTTCTTTACGAAATGGAAAGCACTGACAGGAGAAGCGCCCAAGTACTTGATTTACCGGATTCGTATGGAAAAAGCACGTGAGCTATTGGAAAGCGGGAAATACTCCGTCAATGTTCTTCCCGAAATGATCGGATTGAAGAGCCTCAAAAACTTCCGTCATAAATACAAAGAGTATTTTGGAATAACGCCAAGCGAGTCTATCATGAAAAAACAATAAAACAAATACGAAGCTATATATCCGAAGATCCCACCAACAGGGATCTTCACTATAACACTTGCATAAAGAAGCCTTTCTTTTTTTACTTCTTCATGCAGTATTGTATTAATCGTAGCATTTACACTATGTACGTACACCTTAATTTTGAAATTAATAATCTAATTATTTAAACAGTATGAAAACTTTAACTAAAAATGAAAAAAGTTTGTTGTTTTAATCGCTTTGTCTTATTGGCAATGACACTGAGCATGGTCACTTCTTTTACTGCATGTAGCAGTGACGACGATTCGGACATTCCCGTATATTCCCTTAAAGATGTTGATGGCAATTATTCCGGCACAATGCTGACGGAATCCACCCCCGTCAGTCCCCAGGCAAATGCAGAAGAGGGGGAAGAACCGGCAGGAGCCGAAGTTACTGCCGAAGTAAAAGACAATCAGATTATGATTAAGAAACTTCCGGTTGACGACCTGATTAAAAGCATCGTCGGTGAAGAAAATGCAGGAGCTATCATCGAAAATTTGGGTGATATTAACTACAACATTCCTTATACACCGACCTTTGATGAAGGTAAATCTAACATCTTACTTCAACTAAAACCTGAACCACTGGAAATTAAATACACCGAACCGATTCAAGTACAAGAAGAAGGACAAGAACCGGCTGAAAATCTTATAACAGTAACTATTGAAGCTGAAAAGAATGGCGTTTATGCTTATGACGGCAAAAAACTGGCATTCGTTATCAAAGCAACTGGAGTAAAAGTCGGAGATGTAAATTTCCCCAATTTCCCCGTTACAACATTCACTTTCAGCATGGTCAAGAAGTAATACAAACCTTTCGCTGAAAAAAAGAAAATGGAGCATGCCTGCGCGCAAGACATGCTCTTTTTTTATACCTTTGTGAAGAAACCAACTATACAAAATGACTACAACAGAAAACATTCGAAAAGAATTGCAGGATTTGGTAGATTCCAAGTATCAGGAATTTCATTCTGCCCTGGTTCCCGGAATCGGGAATATTCTTGGTGTACGTATTCCGCAACTACGAATATTGGCTAAAGAAATCGCAAAGAGAGATAACTGGCGTATGTTTGTGGAAGCAACCGATACTAAGTTTTATGAAGAGACAATGCTTCAGGGAATGGTTATCGGATTAGCTAAAATGGAACTGGACGAACGAATGAAACACATAAGCATGTTCGTTCCACGTATCGACAACTGGGCTGTATGTGATATCTTTTGTGGCGAACTGAAGACTGCCGTGAAGAAAGGAAAAGAAACTGTATGGCAGTTTATCCAGCCTTACCTCATATCTCCCAAAGAGTTCGAAATCCGCTTCGGGATTGTGATGCTTTTCCATTATGTAGACGAAGAACATATCGACGCATTACTGGCATACGCAGACACTTTCAGCCACGATGCTTATTATGCACGTATGGCTATGGCCTGGATGATATCCATCTGTTTCATCAAATTCCCCGAAAAGACAATGGAGTACCTTAAACAGAGCAAGCTGGATAACTGGACTTATAATAAATCATTGCAGAAAACTATCGAATCTCTCCGTGTAGACAAGGAAACTAAAGATATACTTCGCGGTATAAAACGGAGGTAATGACACAATAAAAAATAAAGCTCGGTAACTGTTCTG
>NC_021017.1:0-18556 GCF_000210075.1 Bacteroides xylanisolvens XB1A | reverse complement strand
CTCGGTAACTGTTCTGCTTACCGAGCTTTATTTTTTATGATGTATCAAATGATTTATGATATAGCAAATGAATTAATTCCTCTTTACCTTTTTTCTTCTGCTTCTGCGCCTTTGTTGTTTCCGGCGGCTGTAACGTTGCCATCTTTTATATATCATCCAGCCGCTCATCAAAGCAACGACGACAAAGATAAGAATAGTGATACCCACTCCTAAATTATCCCCCTTAATACGCGACCAGATATCAAGAACTTCTTTTGTCTTATCGCCGAAGTCACGAATCATAGCGCATCGTTCCACTACTTTGCGGTCGGGATATTGTATCTTGTCAATCTGTATGCTATCGGTACCCGGTCCGAAGAAATAACTTAAATCGGAAAAATAGGTAAGTGTCGTGTCTATCTTCTCTTCCAGAATCTCCGGAGTAGCGATAGAACTTACATATCCGCAGAAATCCATATTTCTCAGAGCAATGTCCGGACGACACATGAAATTGATAAAATAGCTAGCTGCTTCCGGATTCCTTGCATATTTCGGAATCACCCAACCGTCATACCATATATTACTTCCTTCCTTCGGAACTTCATAATCCAAGTCCACACCTACTGCATCGGCTTCTTCAATCGCCCATATTGCGTCACCACTCCAAGTCATATTCAGCCAAGCCTTGTTCTTCGTCATCATCTCCTTGCCGAAATCGGCTTCCCAGCCTGCTATATTCGGTTTCAGGGCTTTCAGATATTTTTCCGCAAGCTCCATAGCCTGTGGAGAATAGTCGTTCATCAGTTCTTCCACTGTCACACTCCCCGCTTCCAGTTCCTTGGCGTGCGCATAAATGATAGCCGTACCGTAAGCGTCGCGGTAACTATCCTTCATAAGGATTTTGCCGGCATACCTCTTATTCCAAAGACAATCCCAGGATGCTGCAACCGAATCGGGAACATAAGCCCGGTTATAAAGAAGTCCCGCAGTTCCCCACATATAGCATACCGCATAACGGCTGGCTTCTTCACCCGGCTGGCTCAATTTATTAATCTGCTCCCGTATGAACGGAGCCACATTTTTCATATAGTTGGGAGAATGGGCAAAATTCGTATCAATAGGCAGAAGCAGGCGCTTCTTCAACATACGCTCAATAATGTATTCCGAAGGGCAGACCACGTCGAAATCCTCATGTCCCTTCTCTATCTTGGTCAACATTATCTCATTAATGTCAAATGTCTGATAAACGATGCGGATATTTTCGCCTGTCTGTTCTTTATAATATGCTTGAAAATCCTTGAGCACACCATCCCCGATATAATCCGCCCAGTTATAGATTTTAAGAACCCGTTCGCGAGGCTCGCCGGAATTATAACATCCCGTCAAACTCAGCAACAACAGGATAGCAGGAATTATTCTTTTCATAATTAATAATTTTACAATGTACAAATATACCAATACAGAAAACGTGCCGCCATGCAATCAGCATATCAGTGTATTGGCATATTGAATAATTATTTCTTCTTCGCTTTCCCTGCCCGGTGATTGATCACAATAAGCAACGCCAACACCACAACAAAAATAATAGCGGAAAGCGGACGAAGCTCCGGGGTTAGACCACCTTTGCGGGCATCAGCATAAATATAAGTAGAGAGCGTCTCCAGACCTTGATTACCAATGGTAAAGACAGTTACGGCAAAATCATCAATGGATAGAGTCAATGCAAGCATAAAACCACTAATCATTCCCGGACGAATCTCCGGAACAATAACTTTCCACAAAGCTTGCATGGGAGTCGCTCCCAAGTCAAGAGCGGCCTCATAAATATTCGGATTCATCTGCTTCAAACGAGGCAGAACGCTCAAAACAACGTATGGCGTACAAAAAGTAATATGAGCAAGCACTACGGTTGTGTATCCTTGTGTGATTCCTAAAGAAACAAACAAAAGGAAAAGCGAAATACCCGTGATGATATCTCCGTTCAGAATAGGAATACTATTCACAAAACTAATCGCTTTACGCGAACGGGATTTCAGATTAAAGATGCCGATAGCAGCCACACTACCCAGCAAAGTAGATGCCGTTGCAGCCAGCAGAGCAATAGTAATCGTGTTAATCAATGCATTCATCAAAGAATGATGCGTGCCTGTAGTGAAAAGCGAAGTATAAAGTTTTGTGGAGAAACCAGTCCAGTTGCCCAGCACTTTCGCTTCGGTGAAAGAATAGATGACGATAATCACGATAGGAGAATAAAGCAACAATAGCAATATCCACAAGTAAGCCTGCGCAAATATTTTCTTTACCATAGCCCGCCTCCTTCGTTCGAATTGTCCTTATCGTCTGTGCTAAACAAAGAAGTAGCAGCAATCAGCAGCAACATAATAAGCGAAAGTGCCGCTCCATAGTTCCACATGCTGTTATTGATATTTTCCTGAATCGTTGTACCAAAGAGTTTGATGTTATTCATCGTCAGCAACTCGGCAATGGCAAATGTCGATATAGTCGGCATGAACACCATCATAATTCCACTCATCACACCCGGCATGGAAAGCGGAAGGACTGCTTTCAGAAAGACTTGCAGCGGATTGGCTCCCAAATCTTGTGCAGCTTCAATATAACTATGATCCATCTTCTGCAACGTGTTGTAAATAGGATAAATCATAAAGGGGATAAAGTTGTATACCATACCGAATATCAATGCTCCCTCGCCCAACGGTACACTAAAAAAGTCGAACAAGGCAACCGTAGCAAGGGTACGCACAAGAATATTTACCCACATCGGCAGGATAAACAGTACGACCATCGTCTTGGAACGGTTCAGCTTACTGTTACTCAATATCCATGCTGCAGGATAACCCAGCAAAATACAAACAAGGGTGGTAATGATAGCAATACCGATAGAATATACAAAGGTATTGATTGCTTCAGGATGTTCGAAGAACTTCTGAAAATTGGCGAGTGTCAAATGACCGCTATCATCGGTAAAGGCATATACGACAATTAAAAACAGCGGTATAATCACAAAGATCGCCGAAAAAATAATGTAAGGGAGAGTCCAACTCTTACGTGATGACAAAAAGACTATAAACTTCTTATTCACTTCCTTTCCTGTTAATCGGTTATTTTAATTATACGAATGGCATCTGGAGGGATGGTAATACCTACACGGTCTCCGTCGTCCCATACATCGTTCGTATCTACAAATACATTCTCGTCCCAGTCTGACAATACGGTCAGATGATAATGGTCGCCCTTGTAAAGGATGAATTTCACCTCACCTGTGAGCGTTCCGTCTTCTTCATTATCCTGAAGAATCACTTTTTCAAAGTCTATCTCCACTTTGACATTCGTATCGGCAGCTATATCTTCCACCGGAGTACATTCAAAGTTACAGCCCAGGAATTCCACATGAGTGGCATCCAGCAATTTTCCTTCAAACGTATTGCAGATACGCTCTTTCTTCATGATGTGAATATCAAACGGCTTCACCACCAGTCCGACTTCCGCTCCTACTTCAAAATGATGGTAATCCTGCACCAGGAATTCATATCCGCCGCACATCACCGTCATTTCATAATGCACACCTTTGAAAATAGAAGTCTCTACCACGCCTACCAACTGCGCCATATCCGAAACGGGGAAAATATAAAGATCTTCCGGACGGATGACTACGTCTACCGGAACATTTTCACCAAATCCTTCATCCACACATTCAAACTCCGTGCCGCAGAAGCGTACCAGCTTATCATGAATCATGGTACCATTGAGGATATTGCTTTCTCCGATAAAGTCGGCAACAAAAGCGTTGATGGGTTCATTATAAATATCAATCGGTGTACCGATCTGCTGAATCTTTCCTTCACTCATCACAACAATCGTATCGCTCAACGTCAATGCCTCTTCCTGATCGTGAGTGACGTAAACAAACGTTATACCCAAAGATTTATGCATTTCTTTGAGCTCCATTTGCATATCCTTACGCATTTTCAGGTCGAGCGCTGCCAGCGGCTCATCCAATAGCAACACTTCCGGCTCATTCACAATGGCACGGGCAATGGCTACACGTTGTTGCTGACCACCGGAAAGAGAATCCACATCGCGGTATTCATAATCTGTCATACCTACCATCTTTAAAGCAGCTTTCACTTTCTTCTCAATGGTTTGTTTCGGTGTCTTTTTCAGTTTCAGGCCGAAAGCAATGTTATCATATACATTCAAGTGCGGGAATAAGGCATATTTCTGAAATACCGTATTCACGGGACGCTTGTGGGGAGGGGTTTGTGTTATTTCCATCCCCGAAATTCGGATCTCGCCTTCCGAAGCCGTCTGAAAACCGGCAATGAGACGCAACAACGTGGTTTTACCGCAACCGGAAGGACCAAGTATAGTGACAAACTCGCCCTTTTTCACGTTTAGAGTCACATCATCCAATGCTGTTTTATCGCCAAAATACTTCGATACATGGCTCACCTCAATGATGGATTTATCTTCTTGCATATTCATACTAAAGTTTGGGCTGCAAAGGTACACATTTCTGCGGTTTTCACCTAGGTGTTAATCTAATATAACAGTGTTTTTCGATGCCCGACAGAAAAAAAATCTATCTTTGCATAAATATTTATTCACTAATTTTACAAAAGCATGAAAAAGTTAACTTATTTAGTTATTGCAACGGCAGCGTTAGGCATGGTAGCTTGTACGGGCGGAAACAAAGCCGGATACGTTGTCACAGGTACGGTAGAAGGTGCAAGCGATGGTGACACCGTTTATCTTCAGGAAGCTACTGGCAGAAATTTGACCAAACTAGATACAGCCGTTATCACCAAAGGTACTTTTACCTTTGAAGGTACACAAGATTCTGTGGTTAGCCGCTATGTCACTTGCGAAGTGAACGGAGAGCCATTGATGATTGATTTCTTCCTCGAAAACGGAAAAATCAACGTTGCCCTGACCAAGGACAACGACGCTGTAACCGGTACTCCTAACAATGATGCATACCAGGAAATCAGAGCTCAAATCAATGACATCAGCAAGAAAATGAATACCATTTATGAAGCAATGGGCGACACTTCTTTAAGTGATGAGCAGAAAGAAGCCAAACAAAAAGAGGGTGCCCAGCTGGAAGAACAGTATGACAAAGTAATCAAAGAAGGTGTTAAAAAGAACATCACCAATCCGGTTGGGGTATTCTTGTTTAAACAAACGTTCTACAATAACTCTACTGACGAAAATGAAGCTTTGTTGCAACAAATTCCTGCGAATTTCCAGAATGACGAAACAATCGTAAGAATCAAAGAGATGACCGACAAGCAGAAAAAGACTGCCGTAGGTACTCAATTTGTTGATTTCGAAATGCAGACTCCGGAAGGAAAGGCTGTGAAGTTGTCTGACTACGTTGGTAAAGGTAAAGTGGTATTGGTTGACTTCTGGGCTAGCTGGTGCGGTCCTTGCCGTCGCGAAATGCCTAATCTGGTAGAAACTTACGCTAAGTATAAAGGTAAGAACTTCGAAATTGTAGGCGTATCTCTCGACCAGGATGGAGCTGCATGGAAAGAAGCAATCAAGAAGATGAATATGACTTGGCCACAAATGTCCGACCTGAAATTCTGGCAAAGTGAAGGTGCACAGCTTTATGCAGTAAACAGTATTCCTCACACTGTATTGATCGATGGCAGTGGTAAAATTATCGCTCGCGGTTTGCATGGAGAAGAACTTCAGGCTAAAATTGCAGAAGCTGTAAAATAACAGATCGAAAGAGAAGGTTTTTCAAAGGCTTTAAAGTTCAAACAAGGGGCTGTTCGAAAAGCCTTGATCCTATAAAATCACGCTTACTACGACATGTTGCAGTAAGCGTGATTTTTCTTTTTAGAGACTTTTCAGATGGTTTCTTGCTTATTAAAAACTTCACAAGTCAGCAACCAAACAGATAAAATTCAGCCCCTGTAATTCTCGAAAGAACACAGGGGCTGAATCTATATATGAAAGTAAGGGAGAAGGACTCCCCTACTTTTATTTCAAACAAATTAGATAAACCAACGTACGTAGCAGAAGTCTTGACGGTGTGGAAGCTCCGGATTCTTCGGGAACATACGGTAAGACACCTTGAAGCTACCTGCATTTGACAAGCTGTGTTTAACTTGGAATGTATACAAGTTACCTTCTTTCTTGATGACACTAAACGGTTCTACAGAGTAAACATGTTGTTTGCCGTCTGCAGTTGTGTAAGTAGTAACCAATTCAAGTCCCACTGCATCATTCAAGCCTTTTTCATCGATCACGTAAGTAATAGTATATTCTTTTCCGCTTTCGATGTCACCGTTCTTCAGGTCTTCTACCTTGTCGCAAGATACGATTTCAATAGCATCCCATTTAGCAACCACATCTTCTTTCCAAGCTGCGATTTCTTTTGCTTTCGCATTATCATTAGCAGCCAAAGTCTGGAAGCGTTTCGCCAGTTTGCAATAGAATTTGCTATAGTAATCATCCAACTGACGCTTCATTGTATAATGAGGAGCGATCTGTGCGATAGAATTCTTCACCACTTTGATCCAGCCTTCAGAATATCCTTTCTTATTACGTGCATAATACAACGGCAAGATTTCAGTTTCAAGAATACTGTAAATAGTAGCAGCATCCAACTGATCCTGATGTTCCTGGTTCTGATAAGTACGTTTTTCTGTCAACGCCCAACCTGCACCTTCACGGTAACCTTCCAGCCACCATCCGTCTAATACAGAGAAGTTAACAACACCGTTCATCAAAGCCTTTTCGCCCGATGTACCAGATGCTTCCAACGGACGAGTCGGAGTATTCAACCAGATATCAACGCCTGAAACCAGACGACGAGCCAATTGCATATCATAATTTTCAAGGAAGATAATCTTACCCAGGAATTCCGGACGGCGAGAGATCTCGATAATACGCTTAATCAAACCCTGACCTGCACCATCGTGCGGGTGAGCTTTACCTGTAAACAGGAATTGTACCGGGTAATCAGGATTATTCACAATCTTAGAAAGACGATCCAAGTCGGTGAACAACAAGTGTGCACGTTTGTAAGTAGCAAAACGACGGCCGAAACCAATCAGCAATGCATTCGGATTAATCTTATCCATCAGTGAAACGATACGGGAAGGATCTCCCTGGTTCTTCAACCATGTATCGCGGAATGACTTACGGATATAGTCAACCAACTTATTCTTCATAGTCATACGAGTCTTCCAAATCTCCTCATCGGGCACATTGTAGATAGCTTCCCAAATCTTAGGATTAGATTGATCGAACCAGAAGTTTTCGTTGAAATATTTAAAGTACAGTTCTTTCCATTCAGTTGCACTCCAAGTCGGGAAGTGAACACCATTCGTTACATATCCTACATGGCTTTCTTCCGGGAAATAACCTTTCCAGATAGAAGAGAACATTTCTTGAGAAACCTTTCCGTGCAGCCAGCTCACACCGTTCACTTCCTGTGAAGTGTTACAAGCAAAAACAGACATACAGAAACGTTCGCCCTTGTCACCCGGATTGTTACGTCCGAGATCCATCAAGTCATCCCAAGTGATACCCATTCTGGAAGGATAACCACCCATATATTTGCCAAACAAGCCTTCATCAAAATAGTCGTGACCTGCAGGAACCGGAGTATGAACAGTGTAAAGAGAAGAAGCACGAACCAACTCGATAGCTTGATCGAAAGTCAATCCTGTAGCTACATAGTCACAGATACGCTGAACATTGATTAATGCAGCATGTCCTTCATTACAGTGATAAACATCTTTCTTGATGCCCAGTGCTTTCAAAGTCAGGATACCACCGATACCCAACAAGATTTCTTGTTTCAAACGGTTTTCCCAGTCGCCGCCATAAAGCTGGTGAGTGATAGGACGGTCGAATTCGCTGTTCATTTCATTATCCGTATCAAGCAGATACAAAGAAATACGTCCAACGTTTACACGCCATACGTTTGCATGAACAAAATAATCAAGATAAGGAACGTCAACTATCAACGGCTGACCATTGGCATCCATTACACGTTCAATAGGAAGTTGACCGAAGTTTTGTGCTTCGTAGTTGGCAATCTGCTGTCCATCCATAGACAACGTTTGAGTAAAGTAGCCGTAACGATACAAAAAGCCTACCGCACACAAATCAACATTGCTGTCGGAAGCCTCTTTCAGATAGTCACCAGCCAATACACCCAGACCACCGGAATATATTTTCAGGACGCTGCTCAAGCCATATTCCATACTGAAATAAGCGATAGATGGGCGTTGCTCATCCGGCTTCACATCCATGTAATCTCTGAATTTCGTATAAACTTCATTCATTCTTCTTAGAATCACCTTGTCTTTTGCCAGCGCTTCCAGCTTTTCATAGCTCATACGTTCCAACAACAGTACTGGATTCTGTCCACATTCTTTCCAAAGTTCCGGATCTAGATCTCTAAACAGTTCAGTCGCTTCAAAATTCCATGCCCACCAAATGTTGCGTGCGATTTCAGACAACTTCTCCAACTCTTCCGGTATACGTGATTTCACAGTAACCTCTTTCCAGTTGGGAGTATTCACATTACTAACTTTGATTTTCATAATGTTTTCGTTTACTTATTGATAAATAATTTCTTTCTTAACTCAACTGACGTATCCTTGCCTTACGCAAAGCGATATCATAAGCTTCATAATAATATTGTATAAAGTGCTTCCATAAAGCCTGCTCTGCAACTTCAGCAGCACGCTTACGGATTTCCTTCACTTCTTTCTCCGTCTTATCCGCAAATAACGTAATCGTATCTTTGATACCATCCGCTACTTCCGAATAATTATAGTCCGAACGATGCAGCACTTCTACTCCATCATTAATGCCATGCTGGTTCTTCAGGCTGTTTACCCAAAGTCCGAATCCAGCCAGATCAGTAGTGATTGTCGGTACATGGAATGCTACACTTTCCAACGGAGTATATCCCCACGGTTCGTAATAAGAAGCATAGACACTCAAATCCTGTCCCAACAATATATCATAATATTCTTTATTCATGATGCCATCACGACCATTCAGATAACAAGGTACAAAAATCACTTTTACCTTATCTTCCGGACGATTGCCCATTCCCAGATATTTCAACATATCCAACACCTGGTCATGAGTCATATTATGCAGCCAATGAGTGATAAATGGTACTTCGAGCGGAGTGTCGAACTTCTCCTTGCTCTTCAAACGTCCCTGCAAATCCTCACGGGGGTCTCCTACCCAACCGGGTACATTGATGAATGCCAAAACATTCTTATGCAAATTCTTATCCCTGTTCAAGCGGTTTAATGATTCCAAAAATACATCAATACCTTTATTCTTAAACTCATATCGTCCACTGGTTCCGACAATTAACGTATCGTCACCCAGATTTGTTCCCAATAATTTATTCGCTACATTGAGCATCAAGGCACGCGCACGTTTACGTTTTCCGGTAAATGTGCTTCCTTTCGGTACAAAATCATCTTCAAAACCGTTCATCAGAACAACATCTGCCGGTTTATCCAGTAATTCCTTACACTCATTATTGGTTATTTCGCTCACCGTCGTAAAACAGTCTACGTAATGTGCAGTCTGTTTTTCAATCGAGTGTTTCGATTGCATGTTCAGTTCTTGCGCCATCTGGTCACCATTATAAGCAAACAGATAGTCGTACAACGGTTTATGATTACCGGCAATAGAACGACCGATAGAAGTAGCATGGGTCGTAAAAATAGTAGCCACCTCCGGCACAGCTTCCTGTACATAAAGTGCTCCCATTCCAGTCATCCATTCATGCGCCTGATATACCACCTTATCCGTTTCTGTCAGGTTGTAGCGATAGAAACTCTCTACCACTCTTCCCGCAGCGTATGAAAACATAGAAGCTTCGTCGTAATCGCCATAAGCGTGCAACGAATCTACTTGATAACGATTCCACATTTCTGTGTATATATCGTCTTTCTTTTCAAAAAAAGGTTGGAAATCAACAAGAATGACTATGGGTTCACCGGGGATATTCCATCGTCCTATACGGACAGAAAGTTCGTCTTTCTCAAGTGCATGCTTTTTCCAGGCAGCACATAGGTTATCCGACTCGATGAATAGAGGGTTTTCTTTTCCTTGCCATACATCAGGACCTATGAAGAAAATTCTGTCGCGGAACTTTTCCTGCAATGTATTTGCCCGTGTCGACAAGACGGTGTATATTCCTCCCACTTTATTACATACTTCCCAGCTGGACTCGAAGATATAATCGGGGGTTAATAAATCTTTTACCATATAATATATTAAAACTCTTTTTAGTATGCGAGTGCAAAAGTACACATTATTCTTTGAAAAATAATACTTTATGCGAAAAATATGAGTTAAGAAGAGGAAAGAAACGTTGCCCTATAATGAAAAAAGAATATCCCCTTGCACATGCAAAGCTGCATGTACAAGGGGATTGAAACTCCTTTATAGGAAATATTCTTGCTAAAAATTATGCAACGAGTGCACTACCGATCAAGAAGGTTGCAGCCAAAGCAACGATTGCATAAAGCTCGGGGAATACGGCAAGAATCAACGTATTACTAAATACATTGTGTCCCTGTCCGATAGCTGCAATACCGTTTGCACAAACTTGTCCCTGACGGATAGCGGAGAATAAGGCAACCAATCCTAAAGCAATACCTGCACCAAGAACTGCTGATGCCTGGATAGCTGTAATTTCAGGAGTCAAAATGCTGAAGATAGTCTGAAACATGAAATAACCGGCAAAACCATAAAGCCCCTGTGTACCCGGAAGGGCTGTCAATACCAGGAAGTTACCGAATGCACTATCATTCTTCTTCAATGCTCCGATGGCAGCATTACCTGCAATAGTTACTCCGTAAGCACTACCGATGCCAGACAAACCAACCATAATCGCGATGCCAATGTAGGCGATAAACAAATTCATTTCCATAATCTTATTCTATTTTTTATTGTTTAATTCTTAAAATATTAATTCTCTATTTCTAATTTTTAATCTTCAGTTTTTTCAATTTCTGAACGGTTTGTACTCTTTACCGCCTCCTTCATATCCGGAGTTCTTGAAGAACTCAACGAACGTCAGACGCATTGGGTGAACCATTGCACCCAGCACATTCATGAAAATATTGATTGCATGACCGATCACGAAAATCAGCACCATTACAATCGGGCCTGCTATTACATTATCCGGACTCATACCTACTGCCAGACTGTTGAACACTCCCGCCAGAATACCTCCGGAAAGTCCGAGGGCAAACAGACGAACGTAGGACAAAACATCTCCAAGCAAACCAGTAACCATGTTGTATGAATCCCACAATCCCAATCCGATATTCAGGAATATGTTCTTTCCCGGACTGTTATAAAGGAAAATCATAGCAGCTGAAACACCCAGGATTATCAAGTGCACCGTGCTTCCCATCGGCATTACGTCCGGTAACAAAGCTGAAACTGCCATTGAAACCAGCAGGATGATCCATCCGATAGTTGCCACTGCATATTTGAAACCAAACTGAATCGTCTGATTCACAGCTTTCAGCACCATACCGAATAAAATCTGGATAGCTCCCAATATCAACGATAATTGGAACATATCATTATTATCCATCATGACAGCATGTTTCAAACGTTGAACAATAGGCCAATCCAAATTGTAAATATTCGCTCCGAAGAACGTACCAGTCAGCAAACCGCAGAAGAACGTTGATACCGCCAATACCTGTATCAATGAGATGATTGACTTCATTGACGGGGTTACTTTCTTCGCCATCAACCGATAGGCCGTAGCTCCCAGAAACAGGAACAAACCATATCCGGAATCTCCCAGACAAAGTCCGAAAAATACCATAAAGAATGGGGCAAAGAACGGTGTCAAGTCCAATTCATTATATTTCGGAAGCATATACAGCTTACAGATCGGTTCGAACCAAGCAAAGAATCCCTTATTATTCAATCGAATAGGAACATTATCGCCCGGCATCGGATCGGTAATCTCATAATATACATGTGCGTCATTCAGATAAGCCTCTATCTCCACTTGACTGAATGCAGGCGCCCATCCTTCAATCAACATCAGTTTGTCACCGGCAGTCTGCTCGGAACTTAACACAACTTTAGAGAATTCAATCTGACTTTGCAACTCTTTCAGAGCAACCTTCAATGAAGGAATATCTGTTTCGGAAAGTGCAACCAGTCTTTTTTCATTCTCTTCAACGGCCTGTTCTGTTGTATTGTAAAGCGTTTCAAGATGTGCCAAAGAGTATGCAGGTAATTTAGCCTGCTCTACATCCAAGTCCACTTCCTCTCCGCCTTTCGTTACAGTCACGAAGAATACTTTAGAAGAAATGCGGTTCACAATCATTGCATTGTATTCCGTTTCCCACTCTTCTTTGTAATTTCCTTCCGAACAGCTATAGAAACCGATTACATAACCGGCATCTTTCAGCTTCTGAACATTTGCCGGTTCAAAGTTGCCCCAGGCTTCCAGAGCTTCTTTTTCTTTGGCATAGCTTTGCAACTGCTGCGACAACTTTCCATGCTCTGTCTGTAAAGCATCCACTTCGTCCAGCACTTGCATTCCACGGGCAGCCGTTCCTCCTTCCGTAGCAATCACGGCATTCTTTTCATGCTTCTGGTTCTGAAGCAACTTCAAGGTAGCCGCCAAACGGTTGGAAAGACGAATATTATCCTGCAACTCCGTGTTATCGGCAGCCCCCTGTTGTTTCTCCACAATGTGGACTACCCCAAGTTCCCGCAGACTGTTCAGGAATTCTTCATATTCTTTGTGATACACCAGAAAGGTGAGTTTCTTCATTTTTGTAATCATGCCTCTACCTCCTTCCTTTTTTCTTGATGGGACTTCATGATCTTTTGCGAAGATTTCGACAGGTTTTCTTCATCTTCCATAAATCGCTTGATCTTTCGCAATGCATCCTGATAGCCCGGTATCTGCACCTTCTCAAAAAGGTTCACCTTTTGAGTGGTCTTTTTCCTTGCATGTTCTAACAAGTTCAGCTTGGCGAGCATAAATTCACGTTCAATTGCCGTATGAGCCAGCTCTTCCAACAGGTGGATACCGTCGGCATACCACTTGGGAGCATTAAACATACTGTACGGACGTATCTCGAATTCTACATTCTCGAGCAACGGTACGCGCACACCCGCAATCTTTTTCACGCCAAGATGAACATCATTCACCTTTATTAATGAAGCGTCAAACTCATTCCAAAGGGCGAACATGGCTTCATAGGCTTGAATTTGTTGTTCGAGCCTATCCTCCAGATCGGCAGCTTCCGTTTTACAGCGTTTCACTTCCATGCGGAGGGCGCTTTCCTTATTCTTAATGATAGGAAGCGTACGCACCCGCACTTTCAGTTGCTTTTCGAGCTGCTGAAGAGAGGTTTTGTTATATTGAAACTTTATAGCCACGATGTTCTATTTACTATTTAACTATTTACGATTTACGATTGAAATAACTTTTATGACCATTTACAATTAACAAACTTCAATCGTAAATGGTAAATCGTCTAATCGTCTAATTATTTTGTTTTGGCCAGTATTGATCCACCAAGTCTTTCTTGATATTCACTTCTTCCGGACGGAAGTATTTACCGAACAAGCCCCAGGCAACGTCCAGCATTTCAGTTGTATCAAGGTTAACATCAATTGCCAATAACTGATTGGAATAGTCCTTCGCAAAAGCCAACGTACGTTCGTCGTAGTTTGTCAGGTCGAAACCATTTTCCATCTTCGTCTTAGCGTTAGCTGCATCGGCATAAAGACGTACGGCAGCATTCATCACCTGCGGATGGTCTTTACGCGTCTTCTTACCGGTAACCAGCTGTTTCAAACGAGACAACGAACGGAACGGGTCAACAATAACCTTACCAATATCACTATCACGACGCAGGAACAACTGACCTTCTGTGATGTAACCCGTGTTATCAGGCACAGCGTGAGTAATATCTCCACCGGACAAAGTAGTCACCGCAATAATTGTGATTGAACCACCGGAAGGGAACTGCACCGCCTTTTCGTAAATCTTCGCCAAGTCCGAGTAAAGTGATCCCGGCATAGAGTCTTTAGACGGAATCTGGTCCATACGGTTGGATACGATTGCCAACGCATCGGCATAGCTCGTCATATCGGTCAACAGTACCAGCACTTTCTCATTATTATTTACTGCAAAATATTCAGCAGCAGTCAGTGCCATATCCGGAATCAGCAAACGTTCTACCGGCGGGTTTTCGGTCGTATTCATGAAACTCACGATACGGTCGAGCGCACCGGCATTAGAGAACACATTCTTAAAATACAGGTAGTCATCATTCGTCATACCCATACCGCCGAGGATAATCTTATCCGTTTCAGCACGTAAGGCCACGTTTGCCATTACCTGGTTGAACGGTTGGTCCGGGTCGGCAAAGAACGGAATCTTCTGACCGGATACCAATGTATTGTTCAAGTCGATACCGGCAATACCCGTTGCAATCAGTTCCGACGGTTGTTTACGCCGAACCGGATTCACAGACGGACCACCAATTTCCACTTCCTGTCCTTCAATGTCCGGACCTCCATCAATCGGGTCACCGAAAGCATTGAAGAAACGTCCGGCCAGCTGCTCACTCACTTTCAATGTAGGCGATTTGCCGAGAAATACTACTTCGGCATTGGTCGGAATACCTTCCGTACCTTCAAATACCTGCAAAGTGACATCGTCACCGGCAATCTTTACCACCTGTGCCAGTTTACCGTCCACGGTGGCAAGCTCATCATACCCTACTCCTGTCGCTTTCAACGAACAAGTAGCCTTGGTAATCTGAGTAATCTTGGTATATATCTTTTGAAAAGCTTTTGTTGCCATCTTACTTATTTACGATTTAACAATTTACGATTTACGATTGAAGTTTCCTCTCTTCAATCAATTCCTTCAGTTGTTTCTGGAATCCTTCATACTGTTCTGATTTGAACTTCGAGTAGTTCATCTGCTTACAGATATTAATCATCTTCTTGAAGTAGTCCATTACTTCGTTGAAGTTATCAAATTCAAATTCCGTATGACAGATGTCGATTATCATATTCAGAATGTCTTCCTGACGTTCCATCGGAGTTACCGCGTCAATTTCGTCAAAAGCATCCTGTTGCAGGATTACAAAGTCAATCAATTCAGATTTCCAGAAGATCACGTGATATTCTACCGGCACACCATCGTCACCGAGGATATTGATCTGTTCGGCAATTTCCTTACCACGCTGTAAACGGGTCTTAAGTTCATTTACCTTTCCGATCCATTCATCATTGATATGACCTTTGATATACTCTTCAAATTCCGGATATTCGATATATTTTGAATAAGAATCAATCGGATTCACTGCCGGATAACGTTTTTTATCGGCACGGTCCTGTTCCAATGCATAGAAACAACGGGCTACCTTCTTCGTATTTTCAGTTACCGGCTCCTTCAAGTTACCACCGGCAGGAGATACCGTACCGATAAATGTAATAGAACCCGTTTCGTCATTGCTCAGTTTTACATATCCCGCACGACCGTAGAAGTTAGAGATAATAGCCGAAATATCCATCGGGAAAGCATCTGGTCCAGGCAACTCTTCCATACGGTTGGACATCTCACGCAGAGCCTGTGCCCAGCGGGAAGTAGAGTCGGCCATCAACAAGACTTTCAATCCCATTGAACGGTAATATTCCGCCAGTGTCATCGCTGTATATACAGATGCTTCACGCGCAGCTACCGGCATGTTAGAAGTATTGGCAATAATAATAGTACGCTCCATCAACTTACGTCCTGTGTGCGGGTCTACCAGTTCGGGGAACTCGGTAAAGATTTCCACCACCTCATTCGCACGTTCACCGCAAGCTGCAATGATAACGATATCCGCTTCCGCCTGCTTAGAAATAGCATGCTGAAGCACCGTTTTACCTGTACCGAACGGACCGGGAATAAATCCCGTACCACCTTCCACAATCGGATTCAGCGTATCAATCACACGTACACCAGTCTCCAACAATTTGAAAGGACGCGGTTTTTCCTTATAATTCGTCATCGCACGTTTTACGGGCCATCTCTGAATCATAGTTACAGGAATATCATTACCTTCTTCGTCTGTCAGGATTGCGATAGTATCTTCTATCTTATAATCACCTTCCGGCATGATTGTTTTTACGGTAGCCGTTCCCTTCATAGTGAACGGGGCCATTATTTTCAACGGCTGAAAGTTTTCATCCACCTGTCCCAACCATGCAGAAGCCTGCACTTTGTCACCTACATTCACCAATGGTACGAAATGCCATATACGCTCTTTATCCAACGGATACGTATATTGTCCTCTCTTCAGGAAAACTCCGTCCATCTTGTCGAGGTCATTTTGCAGACCATCATAGTTTTTCGATAACATACCCGGGCCTAATGTCACCTCAAGCATGTGTCCTGTAAATTCGGCTTCGGCGCCCACTTTCAGTCCACGGGTACTTTCAAACACCTGGACATATACATGTGAACCTACAACCTTAATCACCTCCGCCATCAACTTATCGCCACCGGTCGAGATATAACAAATCTCATTTTGAGCTACCGGTCCGTCAACGACGAGGGTCACCATGTTGGCAATAACGCCACTAACAGTTCCTTTTGTTGCCATATATTTTTTTTATTTTATTATCTGAATTCTGCAGGAATCTGCACTTCGTTCTTCAGCGACTCAATAATGCTTCTGAACAACTGATTACCTCTTTCCTTATCCAGTGAAATCCACCTTTCAATCATTTCCAGCTTCAGCAGGAAAGCAAAAATACGCTCAATAGTGAAATAGTCGAAGAAAATAGCATCCTCCATCCAGTTCCACCGCAGGGCATCCAACTTCTTCTCACGCTCCACCAGTTCTGTAATCTCACTGATTTTCACTAACGATTCAAAAACATCCACTTCACCGGACAGTCCGAAATCGCGGGCACTTGATGTACGCAATGCTTCGCATACTTCCGTATTTCCCACAACATTGGAAGCAATATCCCACTTGAATTTACGGCTGGTAAATGCAACAAGAATATTATTGATGTTCAGATTGAATTCAAACCAGGCAGAAACAAACTTATTTCCACACTTCATGGCATACTCATAATACAAAGCAGCCAGATGATCTTCGTGCAAAGTCGTACTTTCAGCCGGAGTATTCAAATAATCAGTTATAAAAGTGGAGAGATAAACCGGAAATTCTTTAGGACTGATTTCTCCGCCTTCTCTCAGAATAGAAATATATTCTGTGAGCTCTTCAGCAGAGTAGTTTCCCCGTTTGTCGATTTCCGCTTCTTTATCTTTGAGAAGTTTCAGCACATTTGCATTATCAAACTTCAGATAAAACAAGTCGATCAACTTCCGGTCTGAAGCAGACAATCCATTGTAGATTTCAGTTTTAAAATCGGCTACTGTATAGCTCAGCTTACTGTCTTCCAGTGAAAGTTCCGGCAAACCTGCTACCAAGTAATAGTACTTACTACTCATAGTCGCTTCTTTTAAAATAGCATTTCTACTAATTGAGGACGCAAGAACGCTTTGAAGTAATTCATGAATTCTTCTTCTCCGAAGTTCACCTTATACGAACCGTCCGCCGGAGAAACGGTAAACAGAGTCTTGATACCATTTACTTGCTGGATAGTCACTCCCTTGTCTAATAAAGCTTTTGCATGAGCTGCAAAATACTTTTTCAGTGATTCCGCATCGGCTGTTGAGATGACGATAGGTTCGTCTATGCTCCATTTGGATGCCAATGCTACGATAAACGCGTTCAGATAATCTTTATCCTGAGCGAAATCTTTCACGGAAGCGGTTATCAACTTGTCAGTTACCATTGTAGCGACTTCAGATTTGAGCGCATTCACAGCCTGACCGGCAAATAGTTTTAACTCTGATTTAGTATTTTCTGCTAACTCATCAGCAGATTTACGAGAGGAGTTTACAATTGATTCTGCCTCTTTACGGGCATCCTCAATGATTTTCTTAGCTTCTTCCTGAGCATTCGCGATAAGTCTTTGCGCTTCCTCGTTTCCTTTTTCCACGCCTTCACGATAAATCTTATCGGTCAACTCTTGAATTTTGTTTTCCATATTAACAGGAGTATTTAGTATTATTACTATATTAACTATGTGTCCTTTCTCAGATTCTCGCCAAATTTACAAAAATCAATTTGATAAAAAAGAGAAAGAAGAAAAGAAAAAAGATTCGTTTGCAAAAAAATCACAGACCTACACCTATTTTGTTCCACTTTTGCCCTTTTCCTATTACTAAATGACACATTTCCGGATTTTTCAAACCGGAAAACAAATATAAGGAATCCAAAAGATATTTGAAAACAAATATATATTGAAAGCGACAAACAGGATATTAATACAAGATTAAATAACAAAAGCTATTGGTATCACATTTGGCATTAGTGAATACTGCTATCCTATTTGCGGAAGAAGAGAAGAGGTTATCTTTTATCCGTCCTTAAAAACAGCCCCTCTTGATTCATTGATGGATCTTTTTGCAAAGTACCAAACACCA